>NZ_JALEGV010000024.1 GCF_022763245.1 Oricola sp. | reverse complement strand
GGCGGCGCCATGCGCTCCATGGTCGAGAACATCGCCCGCGAACCGCTCAACCCCGTCGATCAGTGGCGCGCCATCGAACGCCTGGTCGCGCTCGGCTGGACCGAGGAGGGCATCGCCGCGGCGCTGTCGCTTTCGGTGCGCCAAATCAAGAAGCTGCGGCTGCTCGCCAATGTGCTTCCCGCAATGCTCGACCAGATGGCCAAGGGCGACATGCCGGACGAGCGGCAACTCCGAACCATCGCCGCCGCCTCGATTGCCGAACAGAAGGAGGTCTGGAAGGCCCACAAGCCGAAGAAGAACGAGACCACCTCGTGGTGGTCGGTCGCCAATGGCCTCACGAAGACCCGCATGTATGCGCGCGACGCCAGTTTCGACGACGAGCTGGCGCAGGCCTATGGCATCGCCTGGGTCGAGGACCTCTTCGCACCGGCGGACGAGGACAGCCGCTACACGACTGACGTCGAGGCTTTCCTCGGCGCCCAGCAGGAGTGGATGACCAACAACCTGCCGAAGAACGGCATGATCACCGAGTCCAACAATTGGGGGCAACCGGAATTGCCGAAAAAGGCCGAGCGCGTCTACGGCAAGCCCAAGAAGTCCGACCATACGGCGATGTATCTCGACCGTGAGGGCAAGGTGCAATCGGTCGTCTACCGGATGCCCGAGCCGAAGGCGGCGAAAGGCAAGCCCGGGGAGGGGGGCGCAGTCGCGCCCACGCAGCGCCCCGATGTCACCCAGAAGGGTCAGGACATGATCGGCGATTTCCGCACCGACGCGCTTCACGAAGCACTACAGCGTGCGCCGATCGAGGACGACACGCTGATGGCGCTGCTCGTCATCGCCTTTGCGGGGCAGAACGTCCGCGTCGATACCGGATCGGGCAATACCGGTTCGTTCCGCAGCCAGATCGCACCCCATGCGGCGACGCTTGTCGACGAAGCCGGCAATCTCGCCTTCGACACGGAGACGCTTCGTGTCGCGGTCCGCTCGGTGCTGATCGAGGTGCTGTCGTGCCGCCGCAACATGTCGAACAGCGGCATCGTCTCCCGGATCGCCGGCGCGGTCGTTGGGGCCGACAGCTTCCTGCCCAATATGGGGACGGAAGATTTCCTTCTGTGCCTCTCCCGGCAGGCGCTCGAAGCGGCATGTGCGGAGACCTCGGTTTTGCCGCGCAACAAGGTTCGCGACACCCGTGCCGCGCTCGTCGAGCATTTCAGGCAAGAACGCTTCGTCCACGGGTCGGCGCTGTTCGCGCCTGACGCGAACGAACTCGCCGACTGGAAGGCCCGCAACGAGCTCTCCGAGGCCGAAGACGCCTCGGACGCCGACTCCGTCGACGAGCCGGTTGAGGGAGAGATCGACCCGGATGTCGTCTCCGAAGGTTTCCGCGAAGCCGCCGAATAGCCGGCTCCTCCCTTCCGAATGCACATCACGCCGCCGGCGTGGTCCGGCGGCGCTTTCGTTTCCACGCAACAGAACAGGAGTACATCATGTCCGCGCAACTGATCTCCGACACCGCGCCGCTCGGTGCGATCATCCGCTATTCCGACGGCACGCCGCGCCCACCCGAACGGCACCGCCGCAAGCTTCAGGCCTGGGAGCGACACAACAATACGGGCCGTCTGGTCAAGAAAATGCCTGGCCGCCGCACCGGCGAAATCACCTTTCCCGGCAGCTTCACCCTTCACGAGGGCGATTACGGCACCAAGGCCGTGATCGTTTTGAAGGTGTTCAAGTCGTTTTCTGTCGACAGCGATCTCACCTTCACAGTGATCGAACGGCCGGCCGTTGGTTCGGTGCTGGTCCTCAGCCGGTCCGGCGATGCCGGCGAGCTGGTACATGTCGCCGACAGCAGGCCCGCAGCCGAAGAATGGCTGTCCCGCCACGGCTATCCCGATGCGGTGCTGCATGAAGTGACCGCCGACGAGGTGGCCGCCGATCATGTCGAGGGGAGGGCGGCATGATGCATTCCTCCAAGTCAGCCCCATCCAGTTCCAAGACCCCGGACCTCTCTGGTGTCGAGTTCGGGACCAGTGCCGAGGGCTTTCCCGTGGCGCGCCTCGATGATACCGCCTACGCGATGTTGCCGGGCCGGGATGGAACCCACCACCTTGCCGCGGCATGGTTCGTGCGCCGGCCTTTGCGCGAACTCGTGCGAGGGGATTTCAACGGGTTTCACGGCGCGCTTGTCGACGAAGCGGCCTTCCGGGCCAGAATGGCAGAGAAGGCCGAGCACATCCGCGAGAAAAATGCTCTCAGCCGGCGTGAAATCCATTCCCGCGCACACACGCCCTGGGGCCCTTCGCAAGGCGCCACGGTCTTCGCCGAAGGTATCGCCTGCCATTCCACGGCCGGTCACGGCGGATTCCATCTTGCAGCCGACCGCAATTCAAAGGTCAATTCCCGCCTTCGCAATGCTAATGGCTGGTACGAAGAAGATGCCGAATGGGCGATCGTCGCGCTCGCTTTTCCGCATCTCTTCACGAGCTTCGAACGGCGTTGCGCCGAGCAGACCGTGAAGGACAGCTGGCCGGACGCCTGGGAAGCAATCTTCGGGACCGTGCTCGAACCTGGCCAGTCCCGCGAAAAGGATCGCCGGGCCTTCCACGCACATCACGCTGGCGACTGGAACATCATTTCTGCCATCCGGTCGGATCACCGTGATGGCTTTGTCGAAGTCGTCGCAACACGGGGCGGCAAGCGCGATCCTGCGGTGAAGGAACGCCGGTTTCTGGTTCCCTCCGCGGACTACACGGCCGGCCCGTTTGGTTTCGTCATCGATCCAGACCGGCATGATCCCTATGACGGGGCCCTCCAGCTTCATCGGATGAGGGCGGTGATGGCCGTCCCCTGGAAACTCATCGCCATGGCCTTCGGCTGGCGCGCCAGCTTTCGCATGGAAGGCTCGCATCCGAGACTCATCATCCATCACAAGCGGCACAGCACCCGGTTTGCAGTGGCCGACGCCTGGAAGCGTGCGGTTCTGACTTCGATCCGTGCTCCCCGCTTCACCAATCCATCGAGGAGATGCAAACCATGACCACATGGCTCGTGGCCGTCCATATTCTCGTGACGGCAGACACCCCCAAACCCCGCGCCGACATCGCCAAGGTTCTCGAAGCGCATCTTGATGGATCGGCGCCATCTCCGAACCAGCCCAAGGCCGCCATTGTCGACTGGGCCGTCGCGGGCGAAGACCTTGCGGCGTCCATGGCGCCAGCCGCCGTCTCGCGAGACTATGCCCCCGGATGCATGCCATTTCCGCAATGGCCGGTTGGCAAGGGTTAGCGCGACAATCTCCCAAAACGCATGCGCAGCGGCCCGCACGGGATGATCGGGAATGCGGTCCAGAAGGTCATCGTCCATTCCTTCACATTGGGGCCGGTATGAGTGGCGCTCCTGCCGGCCTCCCTTCGGGACAGGCTGCGGTCGTAAACCGCCGGCCGGCGGCTTCAAGGCCGCTGACGCGCCGCGGTGCGGCCGCACGAACCATCCTCGCCAACCAGCCCCGCGGGATGCGCAAGGGCTGAAAGCCCTGCTGACCCGCAGATCTGGCTCGCTCGGCTCGGTCCGCGCGGACCCTGAAGCCGCCGTCTTTCCGCCGGTTTGGTCTGCCCGCGCCCGAAGGGAGGGCCGGCAGGGGCCGGCTCGAGCCTTCGGGCAAACCGTGAAGGAAAGGACCTCACATGACCAGCAACGCTCGTTCCTCCCGTCAATCCGGCAAGATCGTCCAGCTCCGCAAGGGCGCTTCCCTCGAAATGGTCCGGCTCGCCTGCCCCGACAGCGCCCAGGCCTCCCTCAT
>NZ_JALEGV010000023.1 GCF_022763245.1 Oricola sp. | reverse complement strand
GAGACCAGAGGTCGCAGAGCGCGGAGGCCAGATGGTCGATGTCGGCCTGCGTGTGCAGCGGCGTCGGCGTGATGCGCAGCCGCTCCGTCTTCACCGGAACCGTCGGATAGTTGATCGGCTGCACATAAATCCCGTACTGGTCCAGGAGGATGTCGGAGATCCATTTGCACTTCTTCGCGTCGCCCACCATCACCGGAACGATGTGGCTCGGGTTCGGCATGTGCGGGATGCCGCGCGCATCCAGCGCCGCGCGCACCTGCGCCACATTGGCCTTGTGCATCGCGCGCTCGGCACGGCTTTCCTTCAGATGCCGGATCGAGGCCGTCGCACCCGCAGCGAGCGCCGGCGGAAGCGCCGTCGTGAAGATGAAGCCCGACGCGAAGGACCGCACGAAGTCGATCAGGTTCGACGAGCCGGTGATGTAGCCGCCCATCACGCCGAAGGCCTTGCCAAGAGTGCCCTCGATCACCGTCACCCGGTCCATCAGCCCCTCGCGCTCGGCAACCCCGCCGCCGCGCGGACCGTACATGCCGACCGCATGAACCTCGTCCAGATAGGTCATCGCATTGTGCTTGTCGGCCACGTCGCAGATCTCGGTGATCGGCGCGATGTCGCCATCCATCGAATAGACGCTCTCGAAGGCCACCAGCTTCGGCGCAGCCGGGTCGTCCTGGCTCATCAACCGGTCGAGATCGCGCCAGTCATTGTGCTTGAAGATACGCTTCTCGCAACGGGAATGGCGGATGCCCTCGATCATCGAGGCGTGGTTCAGCGCGTCGGAATAGACAATGACGCCGGGGATCTTGGAGGCCAGCGTGCCGAGCGCGGCCCAGTTGGAGACATAGCCCGAGGTGAAGATCAGCGCGGCTTCCTTGCCGTGCAGGTCCGCCAGTTCGCGCTCCAGCATGACATGGTAGTGGTTGGTGCCGGAGATGTTGCGCGTGCCGCCCGCCCCGGTGCCGCATTTGTCGATCGCCTCGTGCATCGCGGCGACGACCTTCCCGTTCTGGCCCATGCCCAGATAGTCGTTCGAGCACCACACCGTCACGTCCTGCGTCGAGCCGTCGGCGCGGTAGCGCGTCGCCTTCGGGAACTGACCCGCATGACGCTCGAGATCCGCAAACACGCGATAGTTCCCGTCATCGCGCAATGTCGACAAACGATCGGAGAAGAAACGTTCGTAGTCCAAGCCCTTGGCCTCCGTCTGGCGCGTCGCGAAACCGCCACTCATGATTTTCGCGTTCATATAACGGGTGCCTCCCCAATTTGGAATGACTCAAAAGTGGGACATTTATCCGCTTTCGGGCCCCGTCGCTGCATTGACACGGATCAAGCAGCCTCCTCCCGACTGAAAAAGAAACAGAATTCCGCGCATTTTGGAACATTTGGAATGCACGTTCTCGTGCGCCAATTTGACGCCTCTTATCTTTCGGTTCGTAGCGAACGAGGCCCGAAATGCGTCATTTTCCGATTTTCCTCGACCTTGCCGACCGACAGATCGTCGTTTCGGGGGCTGGCGACTGCGCGGTCGCCAAGCTGCGCCTGCTGTTGAAAACCGAAGCCGCGATCACCGTTTTCGGCCGGGATCCGGCGCCCGTGATCCGTCAATGGGCGGGCGCGAACCGTCTCAGCCTCGTAGAGCGCCCGCTGGACCAGGGCGACGCAGACGGCGCGACATTGCTCTACGCAGCCAATGACGACGAAAACGAAGACGCAAGGGTCGCGCGGATCGGACGCGCCGCCGGCGCTCTGGTCAACGTCGTCGACGATCTGGAGGCGTCGCAATTCATCACGCCGGCCATCGTCGACCGCGACCCGGTGACCATCGCTATCGGAACGGAAGGCGCGGCGCCGGTTCTGGCGCGCGCGATCAAGGCGGACCTGGAAGAGCGCCTGCCGGCCTCGCTTGGACGCCTTGCGCGCATCGGCCAGACGTTTCGCGAGCGCGCCATGGCGATCCGCGCCGGACGCGGGCGTCGCGATTTCTGGAGCCGCTTCTATTCCGGCGAAGGCGACGCCGCGTTGCGCGAGGGCGGAGACGCAGCGGTCCTCGCGAAACTGGAAACACTGATGACCGACGCCATCGAAACCCGGCCTCGGCCGGGCCATGTCGCGCTGATCGGCGCGGGTCCCGGCGATCCGGACCTGCTCACGGTCAAGGCGCGGCGGCTTCTGCACGAGGCAGACGTCGTGCTGCATGACCGGCTGGCCGCGCCCGAGATCCTGGAACTGGCGCGTCGCGAGGCGATCATCATCGAGACCGGCAAGACCGGCTTCGGCCCGTCCTGGAGCCAGGACGACATCAACGCGCTGATCATCGAACATGCGCGAAACGGCGCACAGGTGGCGCGGCTGAAATCGGGCGATCCCGGCATGTTCGGCCGGCTCGACGAGGAGATCGACGCGCTCGACGCCGCCGGCATCTCCTGGGAGATCGTGCCGGGCATCACCGCCGCGGCGGCAGCCGCCAGCACGACCGGCCTTTCGCTCACGAAGCGCGGGCGCAACAGCTCGGTCCGTTTCATCACCGGACACGACGTGGAGGGCTTCGCGGAGCATGACTGGCGCGATCTCGCCCGGCCAGGCGCCGGCGCAGCGATCTATATGGGCGTGCGCGCCGCAGCCTTCCTGCGCGGCCGACTGATGATGCATGGCGCGGCGCCCGACACGCCCGTCACCGTGGTGGAGAACGCCTCGCGCGCGAACCAGAAGACCATCGCGACGACACTGCTTGCCCTTCCGGACGACCTCGCGGCGGCGGGAATCAACGGTCCCGCGGTGCTGCTCTACGGTATGGCTGCGCGCAAGGCTGCCAAACAGGTTCAACTCGCTGCCGATCCGATTCACGAAAACGCTGGAGTGCTCTGAAATGGCTCGCGAATACAAGCCTCGCGTCGTGACCGCCAACGACCTTTTCGAGGGCGACACCGTCTACTTCACCGCCTCGCAGAGCTGGTCGCGCGACCATGCCGAAGCCATCGTCGCATGGTCGCAGGACGCCGCCGAGACGCTGCTGGCGGCGGCGGAAACCCAGCAGGACAAGGTGGTCGGCCCTTACCTGGCGGAGACCGTCATGGACGAACACAACCGGCCACAGCCGGTGCATTTCCGGGAGGTGTTCCGCACGCGCGGCCCCTCCAATTATTTCCACGGCAAGCAGGCCGGAGCCTGACATGTATATCTACAATAATTTCGACGAAGCCTTCGTGCGCAACCGGGTCGCGGAATTCCGCGACCAGGTTCAGCGCCGCATCGACGGTTCGCTCACCGAGGACGAATTCAAGCCGCTTCGGCTGAAGAACGGGCTCTATCTCCAGCTTCATGCCTACATGCTGCGCGTCGCCATTCCCTATGGAACGCTCAACTCCGCGCAGATGCGCCAGCTCGCGCTTATCGCCGAGCGGTTCGACAAGGGCTACGGCCACTTCACCACGCGCCAGAACATCCAGTTCAACTGGCCGCGGCTGAAGGACGTGCCGGAGATCCTCGATCTTCTCGCCGATGTCGGCATGCATGCGATCCAGACCTCCGGCAACTGCATCCGCAACGTGACGGCCGACCATTTCGCCGGCGCCGCAGCCGACGAGATCGAGGATCCGCGCCCGACGGCCGAACTGCTGCGCCAATGGTCGACCGACCATCCGGAGTTCCAGTACCTGCCGCGCAAGTTCAAGATCGCGATCACCGGATCGCCGAACGACCGGGCCGTGACGAAAGCCCACGACATCGGCCTGCGCATGCTGCGCAACGAGGCCGGCGAACCGGGCTACGAGGTGATCGTGGGCGGCGGCCTCGGGCGCACGCCGATGGTCGGCAAGATCGTGCGGGCGTTCCTGCCCAAGGCCGACCTGCTGCCCTATCTCGAAGCGATCCTGCAGGTCTACAACGTGTCCGGCCGCCGCGACAACAAGTACAAGGCGCGCATCAAGATCCTGGTGCACGAGACCGGACTGGATGAAATCAAGGAGCAGATCGAGGCGGCGTTCGAGCGCCAGAAGCGCGATTTTGCCGGACCGTCGGCCGATCTTGTGGCCGAGATCGAGGCGGCTTTCGCACCGCCCGTCTTCGACAACGCCCGATCGCTGGCCTTCGAGCAGGCGCAGGCCGACGACGCCGGTTTCCGCGCCTTCGTGGAAACCAATGTCGCCGAGCACAAGAACCCCGCCTACGGCATCGTCTCGGTGTCGCTGAAGCCGGTCGGCGGCACGCCCGGTGACGCAACGGCGGATCAGATGCGCGTTCTCGCCGATCTGGCGGAGCGTTACGGCCATGACGAGTTGCGCATCAGCCACGAGCAGAACGTGATCCTGCCGCATGTGCGGAAGGCGGACATTCCCGCCCTCCACCAGCAGTTGCGCGAGGCCGGGCTGGCGACGGCCAATATCGGCCTCGTCTCCGACATCATCGCCTGCCCCGGGATGGACTATTGCGCGCTGGCGACGGCGCGGTCGATCCCCGTCGCCCAGGAGATTTCGCGCCGCTTCGACGAACTCAAGCTGGAGCGCGACATCGGGCCGCTGAAAATCAAGATCTCCGGCTGCATCAATGCCTGCGGCCATCACCATGTCGGCCATATCGGCATTCTGGGTCTCGACAAGGCGGGACGCGAGAACTACCAGATCACGCTTGGCGGCGACGGCACGGAATCGGCGGCGATTGGCGAGCGCACGGGTCCCGGCTTCGACGCCGAAGACCTGGTGCCCGCGATCGAGACGATCATCGAGACCTATCTGGAGCTGCGCGAGGACGCCTCGGAAACCTTCCTGGCGGCCTATCGCCGGCTCGGCGCCGAGCCGTTCAAACAGGCAATCCATGGCGACAGGGGAGGCCGTGCCCGTGCTGCATGACCATGACCAGTTGAACATCGATCAGGCCGGCGACGCCCGGCTGGAGCGCACCCGCGACGTGCTGCGCAAGGCGCTCACGGACAAGGCCCATGGCGAGGTCGCCGTCGTGTCCTCCTTCGGCGCTGAATCGGCGGTGTTGCTGCACCTCGTCGCAGAGGCCAATCCGGCAACGCCCGTCATCTTCCTCGACACGCGCATGCATTTCGAGGAAACGCTGCGCTATCGCGACGAACTGGCGAGCCGCTTCGGCCTGACCGAATTGCGGCTGATCTCGCCGAGCGGCGATGCGATCCGCGAGAAAGATCCCTATGGACGGCTGCACCTGACCAACGCGGACGCTTGCTGCGCCTTCCGCAAGACGCAAGTTCTCTCCGAGGCGCTGAAGGAATTCGACGGCTGGGTGTCTGGCCGCAAGCGCTTTCAGGCGGTCACCCGTGAAGAGGTCAACATTTTCGAGCGTGCCGCCGACGGCAAGCTGAAGATCAACCCGCTCGCCCACTGGACCAAATCGGACATCGACGCGCATTTCACCGCATTTGACCTGCCCCAACACCCGCTTGTCGCGCATGGCTATCCTTCGATCGGCTGCGCCGCCTGCACCAGCAGGGTGGAAGAAGGCGAGGATGCGCGCGCCGGTCGCTGGCGCGGGTCGGACAAGACCGAATGCGGCATCCATTTCGAGAACGGAAAACTGGTGCGCACGGCCAATGCCGGCGCCGGAGATTGAGACATGAGCATCATCGTGACCGATGCCGGCTTCAGCAAGGACGAACTGGCCGACCGCCGTCTGACGCTGACGATCGAGGCGCTGCGCGAAGCGGACAGAAACGATTTGCCGGGCGAATTCGCACTGTCGCTTGCCAATGACGCCGATCCCGACGAGATCGCCCCGTTCTTCGCCTGGATCCGGCTGATCGTGATCCCCTTTCCCTCTTTCGCCGACGGGCGCGGATTTTCGCTGGCCAGGCGCCTGCGGCAACTTGGCTACACCGGACAGCTGCGTGCGGCGGGCCATGTGATCGCCGACCAGTATGCGCATGCGCGCCGCGTCGGCTTCGACGAGGTCGAGATCGACGCCGACCTGGCCGCCCGCCAGCCCGAAAGCCAGTGGCGCGCGCGCGCCGCGTGGCGCGACCACGATTACCAAAAGCGTTTGCGGGCCGTCGCCTGAGGGGCTAACAGGACATTTCCGACATGAACGATCTTTCAATACGCAGCGAAACGGCGGCGCCTGTGAACATTGCCACTCCCCTCCCCGACGGTCAGACAGTCACGCAAGTCAAGCATTGGACCGACAAGCTGTTCTCGTTCCGCCTGACGCGGCCGCAGAGCCTGCGATTCCGGTCCGGCGAATTCGTGATGATCGGCCTCATGGGCGAGCCGAAGGGTGACAAGCCGGCCAAGCCCATCCTGCGCGCCTACTCCATTGCTTCGCCGTCCTGGGACGAGGAACTGGAATTCTATTCCATCGCCGTTCCCGACGGGCCGCTGACCTCCAAGCTGGTTCACATCCAGCCGGGCGATCAGGTGATCCTGAAGACCAAGGCGACCGGGACGCTGGTGGTGGACGCGCTGCTGCCCGGCAAGCGGCTCTACATGATCGCGACCGGCACCGGCATTGCGCCTTTCGCCTCGCTGATCCGCGACCCCGAGGTCTACGAGAAATTCGATCAGGTGATCCTGACCCATACCTGCCGGCAGGCCGCCGAACTGGATTACGGCCGTGAGCTCGTCGACAACCTCGTCAACGATCCGCTGATCGGGGAGATGGTTCAGGGCAAGCTCGTCTATTATCCGACCACGACGCGCGAAGAGTCTGCCAAGATGGGCCGGATTACCGACAAGATCCGCTCCGGCGAACTCTTCACCGATATCGACTTGCCCGCCTGGGACAAGGAAACCGACCGGGTGATGATCTGCGGCTCGATGGGCCTGAATCTCGAGATCAAGGAATTGTGCGAGGCCGTAGGCATGGAAGAGGGCGCGAACTCCAAGCCCGGGCATTTCGTGCTGGAAAAGAGCTTCGTGGGCGAAGGCGGCATCCTCTAAGAGGTCTGCAAGGGAAGCCGTGAAGGCTGTCGCCCACGAACCGCTTGCGGATGACTGAGGCTACTCAGTTCGGCGACGCCTTGTCGGCCACCCTTTGATCGATCACCAACCGCACCTCGCCGTCTGTCATGCCGGAGGCATAGATCATGGTGCTCGATCCACCGGGCAGCTCAAGCGGCGTCTCTGCCACGACGAGGTCGCTGCCGTCGGGCTTCACATCGATTGCACCTGACGCGTCGGTCGTGCGGAGCGGACCGGAAATGCCGGCATAAGCCGCCGTGCCAATGGCCCGCGTGCCCTCGCCCGTTTCCATACCGGCCTGAAGCGCCACCGTTCCGACGCTGAAATTCGCCATTCGGAGACTTGCCGGCTCGTCCGCCTTTCCCGGCGCCATCGTCACCATGCGATGCGAAACCCGGAAACCGTTGACGGCGCGGACTTCGAGACCACCGAGAAAGCGCTTGGCTCGCGCGAAGAGTGTGGACTTGTCCTTGGCCGACGAGAGGCCATAGATCGCCAGGCCGTATTCGTGGTCCGGCGCGATCCCGTAAGAGAAGGGTTCCGTCGTTCCATCCGCATGGGTGACGGAGAAGCGATAGACCGCCGGCGCGAGATCCAGCGTCTCAGTCAGGCCGTCCGCGGGGATGTCGAGCGAACGGCACTCGCCTGAATTCTCCGCGCACATCTCCACGCTGATTTGCGGTGCGCCATCGACCAGATTGATCACGCGCAGATGTCCCATCCCGCTGCCCGACGCACCCATCAAAGCAGGCAGGCATAGCGCGAGACCGGCAAGTCCGAACCGCCGAATCATTCGCCTCCCTCCGTATGCACCCGCGCGAGGATCATCGGTCTGGCGACGAAGACGAAGACGCTGAGCGCGGCCAGGAGTGCCAGCGGCACGGGCGCGTTGACCGCGAGGCGCGCAATCAGCACCAGCCCGACAATGAAGGACAGCACGACGGCGATTGCGGGGATCCATCGCCAGTCGTCCATCTCGCGCCAGGCGATGATGTTGACCACCATGAAGGTGACAAGGAAAACGAGGCTCGCCGCTTCGACCAGCGAGGAGAGCGAACCGATGATGGCGAGAAACGTCGCCATGATGCCGATCAGCACGACCGGCCGATCCGGCACGCCGAACCGGTTCTCGTGATCGAACCAGCTCGGCAACATGCCGTCGTTTGCGATGCGTTCGGCGAGCTTCGCCGTGGAATAGAGGGTTGAGTTGATGGCGGCGGCGGTGGCGAAGGCGGCGGCGATGGTCATTGCAACCAATCCGGCGGTTCCGGCCGCGTTCTTGGCGGCGACGGACAGGGCGATTTCCTTTTGTTCGACGACGGTCAGCGCGCCGGCGAGCATTGTCGCGCCGAGTGCGACGGCGACGTAGACGAAGACGACGAAGATCGCCGACGAAACAAGGACGGGAACGAACGTCTTCTGCGGGTTGGCGATCTGGTCGTATTCGTAGGTGAGAAGCTGGAAGCCCTCATAGGAGACGAAGATCGCGGCCGCGCCGACGATCGACGCCCAGGGCGCCCGCGGTTCGATGCCCGAGACGAGTTGGAGTCCGTCCCATTGGCTCAATCCCCAGACGGCGAGGACGACAAGGATCGCCAGGTTGCCGGTGACGATGACGACTTCGACCGAGGTCATCTTGCCGACGCCGAGAAGATTGAGGCCGATCAGGCCGAAACCGATCAGAATGGCGAGCGCACGGATCATCCATTCGCCGCCCGCAAGCGCATAGGCGACATAATGGCCGAAGGCGTAGGCATAGACGGAAATGGTCAGCGTGTAGCCGACGATCAGCAGCCAGGAGAGACTGCCGGCAAGCTTCCTGCGGTCCATGTCCTCGAGGAATTCGAAGGCGCCACCCGACTTGCCGTATTTGTTGGAGAGCCGCGCGTAGCTCCAGGCGGAGATGACCGCGATCACACCGGAAATGACGAAACTCAACCAGGCCCATTGCGCGGCCACCGCGATGACGACGCCGAGCGCGATGTAGATGCCGCCCCCGACCATGCCGCCGGCCGCAAGCGCCCATACCCGCACGGGCCCCAGTTTCGTGTCTGAATCACCGCTCATTTCGGAAGCTTAACACCCTGCGATGCGATTGGTTCCGCACGCCATGCGATGTCGATCTAGCCGTCCGTCACCTGGGCCACCGGAACGCCGGCGCCCATGCGGTTCCAGGCATCCAGCGCGGCGATCTTGTAGGCTTCGGCGAGCGTCGGATAATTGAAGGTGTTCTCGACGAAATAGTCGAGCGTGCCTTTCAGGTTGAGCACGGCCTGGCCGATATGGATGAGTTCTGTCGCGCCCTCGCCGACGATGTGACAGCCGAGCAGACGGCGCGTCTTCAGCGAAAACAACATCTTCAACATGCCCTTGTCGAGGCCCATGATGTGGCCGCGCGAGGTCTCGCGAAAACGGGCGATGCCGCTCTCATAGGGAATACCGCGTTCGACCACTTCCTCCTCGGTCATGCCGACCGTGGAGATTTCCGGCACGGCGTAGATGCCATAGGGAAAGAACTCCGGCGGCTCATGCGCAGCGACGCCGAGCGCATGGCACGCGGCGATGCGGCCCTGTTCCATCGAGGTGGAGGCGAGGCTCGGGAAGCCGATAACGTCGCCGGCGGCGTAGACATGGGCCACGCTGGTCTGAAGCGTCTCGGGATCGACCTTCAGGCGGCCGCGATGATCGACCTCCAGCCCGCAGGCGTCCAGTCCGAGCTTTGCTGTCGCGCCCATTCGGCCGGCAGCGAAGAGCAGCATCTCTGAGCGCACCTTGCGGCCGCCCTCCAGCGTGACCTCGCAGCCCTTGTCGGTGCGCGCGACGCTCTCGACCTTCTTGCCGAAGCGCATCGCCATGCCGCGGTCGCGCAGTTGGTAGGTGAAATCCTCCATGAGCTCGTGATCGATGAAATCGAGCATGGAGTTCCGCGGCTCGATCAGCGTCACATGCACGTCGAGAGCGGAGAAGATCGTCGCATACTCGACGCCGATGACGCCCGCTCCGATCACCGCGATCGAACGCGGCAGGTCGGGCAGGTCGAGGATCTCGTCGGAATCGAAGACCGAGACCCCGCCATCGAAGGGAATGTAGTTCGGCCGGAACGGTATCGTGCCGACCGCGATCAGAAAGCTGTCGGCGGTGAAGGTGAGCAGTTCGCCCTCGTCACCGGTGACCACGATGCTGTGCGGATCGGTGAAACGGGCTTCGCCGCGGACCGTGGAAACCTGGTTGCGCGCGAACTGGTGTTCGAGCACCTCCACTTCGTGCCCGAGCGTCAGATGCAGACGGCGGCGCAGGTCGTCGGCGGTGATGTCCTGCTTGACGCGATAGGAGCGACCGTAGAAGCCTCGCTCGCGCCAGCCGGAGAGGTTGAGCGCGGTCTCGCGCAACGTCTTGGACGGTATCGTGCCGGTGTGCACAGAGACGCCGCCAACACGCCCGCCTCGCTCGACGACGAGGACGTCCTTGCCGAGTTTGGCTGCCTGGATGGCAGCGCGGCGTCCCGCCGGACCGCTGCCGATGACGATCATGTCGTAGTGGTCCACGTGACTTCCCCTCGCGACGTGGGCCTCCTCCCGCACCCACTATCGGCCAGGTGCGGGGCCAAATCCACCCCCTTTTCACACATTTCCCGCCAGGGCATGACGTTACGAAAGCTTCATGATTTGAGAGACTTGGCGGAACGCGCTTACATTGCGCCTGCGCTGCTTCACATCCTGATTCAAGTCAGGCGCATCAACCGGCCCTGCGCGGGGCAGGCGCAAGACGGCGAAACGCCTTTCGCGAAATTGCTCGACAGAGACAGTCGCGCGCGGGCCACAGTTGCTGATAGAAGGGCGTCACAAGAAGCAATGCCTGTTCATCTGGGGGACGCATGTCACATACGGTCATCATCGGGGGAAGCCATGCCGGGGTCGCGGCGGCGGCGGAATTGCGCAAGCACGATGCCGGGATGCAGATCACGCTTGTCTGCGCCGAGGACGCCCTGCCCTATCAGCGTCCGCCGCTGTCCAAGGCCTACATGTCGGGCGACATGAGCCTCGACCGGCTGCGCCTGCGGCCCGAGGAATGGTACGCCGACAACGCCATCTCGCTGAAGCTCGGCGTGGCCGCAACGGCGATCGACCGGCAGGAGAAGCAGGTCCGGCTCGCCAATGGCGAGACGCTTTCCTATGACACGCTGGTGCTGGCGACGGGCGGCGATGCGCGGCGCCTGCCGGCTGAGATCGGCGGCGAACTTGCGAATGTGCGGGTCATGCGCACATTGGCCGACGCCGACGGGCTGATGGCGGAGATGCGCCCGGGGCGCAAACTGGTCGTCATCGGCGGGGGCTATATCGGACTGGAAGCAGCGGCCGAGGCGGCGAAGAAGGGGCTCGATGTCACCGTCATTGAGGCGGCGGAGCGCATCCTGAAACGCGTCGCCTGCGAGGAGACCGCCAACGCGTTTCGCGCGCTGCACCAGTCGCATGGCGTCACGGTCCTCGAGGACACGCAGATCGAGCGTCTGGTCGAGACGGACGGCGTTGCGACCGCAGTCCGGCTTGCCAATGGAGAAGAATTGCCGCTCGATCTCGCCATTGTCGGCATTGGCATCGCGCCGAATGTCGATCTCGCCCAGGCCGCAGGACTGGATGTGAGCGTCGGCGTCACCGTCGATGATCACGGGCGCAGTTCCGACCCGGCGATCTACGCGGCCGGCGATTGCACGATCCTGCCTTTCGACAACATGCCGACGCGCCTTGAATCGGTGCAGAACGCCAACGACCAGGCCACTGCCGTCGCCGCGAATATCTGCGGCGTCGATACCGTCTATTCGCCGCATCCGTGGTTCTGGTCGGACCAGTACGACATGAAGCTGCAGATCGCCGGGCTCAATCGCGGCTACGATGCCGTCGTCGTGCGACCGGGCAAGCGCGAGGGCTCGGTGTCGCATTTCTACTTCCGCCAGGACCGCTTCATCGCCGTCGATTGCCTCAACGACGCTGCGACCTATGCGATGAGCCGCAAGCTGCTGGAGGGCGGCGCCGAGATCACGGCATCGCAGATCGCCGACCCCGACTTCGACCTGCGCGCGACGATGAAGGCGCTTCAGGCGGCCGGCTAAAGCGTCGAGCGATCGACAACGGCGACGCCATCCTCCACCCGGTCGCTCGGGTGGGTGATGACGCGGGCCCCCTCCTCGATCCCGGACAGGATTTCGGCCATCAGCCCGCTGCGGCGGCCGACTTCGACGGCGGTCTGTTGCGCCGTCCCGTCATTGACGGCAAACAGCGCCCAGCCGCCATCGTCGCGAAACAGCGCCGAGACCGGCACCTGCAGGACGTTCTCCCCCTCCCAGACGATGATGCGGACGAACACCGCATAGCCGTCTCCGAGACCCTTGCCGGTGACGTCGCCTTCCTCGAAATCCATCGTCACATCGACGCGTTGCTCCTCGATGCCGAGGGCCGAGACCTTGGTTTCGGCGGCCGGGTCGATCTCGCGCACCGTCGCATGCAGGGTCTCGTCGCCGCCCCAGCGCTCGACCAGAACCGGCGCGCCTTCCTCGATGCGCACCGCCTCAGACGACAGGATGTCGGAGACGATCTCCAGATTGTCGGGCTGGCCGATCGACAGAAGCTGCGCGCCGGCCTGCACCGGTCGCTCGCTGACATTGACGATGTCGAGGACGGCACCGTCCGCAGGTGCGAGGATCGACACGCAGCAGGTCTCGCTGCTCTCGCCGTTTTCGGTCAGGCCCGGCTCGATGAGCGCCGCCTCGGCGCGGGCGAGCGCGCTTGCCGCCGCCTCTCGACTGGCCTTGGCGGAATCAAGCGCTGCCTCGCGCACCGTCTTCGTCTGGGCTGCGTCCTCAAGCTGGGTCAGCGAGGCGACGCCGCGATCGACCAGGGTCTGGATGCGGGAGTATTGCGAAATGGCGTAGTTCAGTTCCTCCTCGGCCTGGCGGACGCTGGTCTCGGCGACTTGCACAGCGGCGTTGGCCTCTCGCACGGCGGCTTCCGCCTGAACGCGGGTACGCGTGTCGAGGAAGCCGGTGTCGGAGGGCTGGACGACAGCGACGACTGTCTCGTTCTCAACCACCATGTCGCCGACCGCGACCGGCGAGCGCTGCGCCGTTCCGGCGATCGGCGCGGAGACCTCGTAAATGTCCTTGATGCGTGTCTTTCCGTCGGCGTCTACCGTGACGCGCATGTCGGCGCGCCCCGCCGCCACAAGGTCGACCGGGACAGGGTCTGGCCGAAACGCCACATAGAACAGACCGGCAAGGGCGACAGCGCCCACCAGAATGCCGATGATCGTACGAGGTTTGAACGGCATGAGTTACTCCCGCGTTTTCATGACGGAGACGAGGTCCAGGGTGTCAAGCCGGCGCCGCACGACGAGCACGGATCCGACCGCGGCGATCAGGGCGACGACGCTGGCGAAGCCATAGGTGTGCCGCTCGAGGATCACCGGAATGGTGTAAAGGTCGCTGGCGAAGGCGAAACTCATCGACCAGGCGATCAGCGCGCCCAGCGCCCAGCCCAGCGGTTGCGCGACGATCACGAGCAGCAGCGTCTCCCCCATCAGGATGTAGGAGACTTCCGCATTGGTGAAACCGAGGATGCGCAGGCTTGCCAGTTCGCGCGCGCGTTCCGACAGCTGGATACGCGCGCTGTTGTAGGTGACGCCGATCGTGATCATCGCCGCGATGGCGATATAGATAAACGACTGGATCAGCATGTTTTCCTTGATCGTGTCGCGAAAGACCCGCCGCGTGTCGGTCAGCATGATCAAGCCGGCCAGGTTGGGCGTTTCCTTCAACGCATGATGCAACTCGTCCATCCGACTCTCGTCGACGAGCACATTGGCGTGCGAGATGCGCGGCGACTGGCGGAACAGCCTCGCCGCGTAGTTCGCGTCCATGTAGGCGCCGATCCCGAAATACTGGGTGACGATGCCGCTCACCTGCAGGCGGTGCTGCTCGCGCAGACCGGTCAGGAACTCGACATCGATCCAGTCGCCGGGGACGACGGCGAGTTGGCCCGCCAGTCGCTTCGTCAGCAGGATCCCCTCCTCCGGTGCCGTGATGACATTGCCGTCGGGATCGATGACGCGGCTGAGGTCAGCCCCCGGCCAGTTCGCCTCGATGGAGACCCGCTTTTCGAGATGGCCGTTGGTCAGCCGCACCGGCAGGCTGAGTTGCCCCTCCGCGCGCAGCACGCCGGGCAGGCGCTCGACATCCGCGAGGACCGACAAGGGCTGCACCGACGTCAGCAGCAAGACCCCGTCCTGGCGGCTGGACTGGGAGAACGCCACGTCGATGATTTCCTCCATGGAATCCTCGAAGAAGCTGGACGCGACGAGGACGGCGACGCCGAGCGAGAGACCAAGCGCCGTCAGCGATGCGCGCAGGGGCCATCGCGTGATGCCGCGCAGGATCATCATGGTCGGCTGGGACAGCTTCATCACGGAAAAGGCGCTGTCGAGCAGGCCGCGGCGGAAATTGGGCGGCGCCGGCGGCGACATGGCGATTGCAGGGGCGAGCCGCGCCGCCTTCATCGCGTTGAAGACGGCGCCCAGGGCGGCCGAGAGGATGCCGAGGACGCCAGACAGCACGTAGGTGAAGCTCGATACGCTGAACAGCAGATAGGGGAACGTGAAGAACTCCGCATAGATCAGAGCCATGCCCCGCGCTGCCCATGCGCCAAGCCCCCAGCCGACCAGCACGCCGACAATGGCGATCAGGACGGCCAGCAGGATGTAATGCGTCGCGATGGTGAAATCGGTATAGCCGAGCGCCTTCATCAGCCCGATCTGACTGCGCTCGAGCGCAACGATGCGCCCGATCACCATGTTGACCAGAAACGCTGCGATGCCGAAGAACACCGGCGGCAGGATGCGCGCCATGGTTTCCAGGCCGAGCAGTTCGGAATCGATGAAGGCGTCCGACAATTGCTGGTCGCGCCCATAGGCGCCCGTACCGCCATAGGGTTCGAGGATGTCGTCGAGCCGGTCGATCACCTCGTCGGGATCGGCGTCGCGCGTGAGCTTCAGGCTGACGTCGTTGAAGGCGCCGGACATGTCGAAGGCTGCAGACGCGGCGGTCTCCGCCATCCAGAGGATGCCGAAATTCTCGTTGTCGGGCATCAGCGAGCCCGGGCCGATCGTGTAGATGTATTCGGGCGACAAGGCGGTGCCGACAATGGTCAACGACCGCTTGCGGCCATTCAGATTGGCCTGGATGACATCGCCCAACTGGTAATCGTTGGCGAGCGCGAAGGGCTCGTTGACCATGATCTCGCCGGCCGCATCCGGTTCGGGCAGGCGACCGGATCGCAAGAGCGGCACATTGAGGATGCCGCCGCCCGACGCCGGCAGCGAGATGATGCGACCGGTCGCCGTCTTGACGCGATTGGGCAGGTCGAGAACCGCATCCTTGACCGTCCGCAACTCGACCGCCCACACGCCCTCGATGTCGGCGATCTCGCTTTGGAGATTGCGGGGAGCTCGGGTGGCGGAGGCGAATATGTCGGCGAACCTGTTGCGCTCGTAATAGGCCGAGCGGGTGTTCTCCAGCGCGCCATACATGCCGTAGGAGATGAGCACGATGGCGACGCCGCAGGCGAGCACCAGCGCGATGGAAATCGCCTGCGCCCAAAGGCGGCGGAAGTCGCGCAACAGTTTCTTGTCGAGCGCCCTCATCGTGTTCCCGCCGGCCTCACCATTCGATGTCCTTCGGGGCGATGCGCGTCTCGTTGACCTCGACTTCGCCGATCTTGCCGTCCTGAAAACGGATGACGCGATGCGCCATCTTGCGGATCGACGCGTTGTGCGTGATCACCGCCGTGGTCGTGCCGAACTGGTCGTTGATGTCCCTCAACGCCTGCAGGACCGCGATCCCGGTCTTTGAATCCAGCGCGCCGGTGGGCTCGTCGCACAAAAGCACGTCGGGGCGCTTGGCGATGGCGCGGGCGATCGCCACGCGCTGCTGCTCGCCGCCGGACATCTCGGCCGGAAAGTGATCCAGGCGATGCCCGAGACCGACCAGCGACAGGGCTTCGTCCGGACGCATGGGGTTGGGCGCGATGTCGGTGACCAGCGCGACGTTCTCGCGGGCCGAGAGGCTCGGCACGAGATTATAGAACTGGAAGACGAAGCCGACATTGTCGCGGCGGTAGCGGGTCAGTTCCCGGTCATTGAGCTTCGACAGTTCGAGATCGCGGAACCAGACCTCGCCGCTGGTCGCATGGTCGAGCCCCCCCAGGATGTTCAACAACGTCGACTTGCCGCTACCCGAAGGACCGAGCAGCACCGTCAATTCGCCGGCGTGAAGCTCCAGATCGACGCCCGCCAGCGCATAGACCTTCGCGCCACCCGTGTCGTAGACCTTGGTGACGTCATCGGTTCGAAACACGATCCCGGCGTCGCGTTGAGCATCCATGGCAGTCCATCTCTTGCGTTGTTTCCCGGGATATCCGCCCGACGCATACCCCAAAGTAAAGGGTCCGATACGCTTGAGTATTGACAGCCCTCAAGACCGCCCAAGGTTTCTTGGCGTTTAGACGAATTCAACCGGCAAGAGAAGAGCGGCGACGGATTCCGGCGGCCGGGGTCGGAAGGCGGGCCGGCTCAGTTCGAGCCGGCCGCGGCCTCGCGTTCGGTCATTTCCTGCAATTCGCGCTGCAATTGCGCCTCGCTCGCAGCGCTCGGCGAAGACAGCCGTGCGAAGACGAGATAGGCGACAGGCGTCAGGAACAGGGTGGCGAGCGTCGCCAGACCAAGCCCGCCGACAATCACCCAGCCAAGGGCCGTACGCGCCTCGGCACCGGCACCGAAGGCGAAGATCAGCGGCAAGGCGCCGAGCACCGTCGAGATCATCGTCATCATGACCGGGCGCAGCCGGATGTTGGCGGCCTGTTCGATCGCCTCGCGCACCGACCGGCCGCGATTGCGCAACTGGTTGGCGAACTCGACGATCAGAATGCCGTTCTTGGCCATGACCCCGACAAGCAGCACGAGGCCGATCTGGCTGTAGACGTTGAGGCTGGTGCCCGTCAGCGCCATGGCGAAGACCGCGCAGGCCAGGCCGAGCGGTACGGTGGTCATGATGATCAGCGCGCTCACGAAACTCTCGAACTGCGCCGCCAGCACCAGTAGCACGACGACGATCGCCACGCCGAAGGTGAACGCCATGTCGCGCGAGGACTGGTCGAGCGTGGCGGCCTCGGCCAGCGGGATCACGCGCGAGCCGGGCGGCAGAAGCGGTTCGGCGATGCGGACGATCTCGTTATAGGCCTCGCCGAGCGCGAAGCCGTCCGCCAGGTTCGTCTGCAACGACACCGAGCGCATCTGCTGCTCGCGATTGAGGCTCGGCGCGACCGCCCTTTCCTCCAGTTCCGCGATGACCGACATCGGCACTATGCGCCCGTCGCCGGTCTGCAGATAGATCGCCTCCAGATCGGTCGGGTCGTTGATCGGCGTCGTGGTGGAGACCAGCTTGACCGGGAAGGAGCGGTCCTCGATGAAGACTTGCGCCACCTGGCTGCCGTCGAGCAACGCCTGCATGGCTTCGGCCAATCCGGCGATATCGATGCCCAGATCGGTGGCGCGCTCGCGATTGATGCGCACGGAAAGCTGCGGCTGCGTCGTCTCGTAGGACAGGCGCACCTGCTGGAAGCGCGGATCGCCCTCCATGATCGCGACGATCTTGGTGGCGGCGTCTCCGAGCGCGTCATAGCTGTTGCCGACAAGCGCGAATTGCAGGCCGTTGCCGGCGCCTCGAATGCCGAGGCTGTTGGGCTGAATGGCGAAGGCGCGCACGCCCGGCACCTGACTGGCAAGCCGGTTCATGTCTCCAACGATCTCGGCCTGGCTGCGCTCGCGATCTTCCCACGGCGCCAGCGACAGCACCATGAACCCGCTGTTGGAGCTGGAGCCGAGCCCGGCGATGGAGAAGATGTTGTCCACCTCGCCCGCCTCGCGCAGCGGAAGCACGAGTTGCTCGATCTCGCGCATCTTGGCACGGGTGAATTCGAGGCTGACACCCTGCGGCGCCGACACGCGCATCAACGCCACTGCGCGGTCCTCGCGAGGGGTGAGTTCCTGCGGGATCGTGCGGCCCAGCACCAGTGCAGCACCGATGGCGATCAGCGCGACAACGAACACGACCGCTGGCGCGTCGAGCGCGATACGCAAGAGGCTGCGATAGAAGCCGGCCAGCCATCCGCCGAAGCGATGAAGCGGCGTCGGGTTGGGTTTCGATGCGCCTTCCTGGCGGCGGATCAGCCGCGAGGCGAGCATCGGGCACAGCGTCAGCGCGACGACGCTCGAGAGCGTGACGGCGAAGGCCAGCACGAAACCGAATTCGCGGAACAGGCCTCCTGCCTGGCCAGGCAGGAAGGAAATCGGGATGAAGACCGCGGCCAGAGTCGCCGTCGTCGTGATGACGGCGAAGAACACCTCGCGCGTCCCGATCACGGCGGCGGCGCGCGGACCGAGGCCTTCGTTTCGCTTGCGGACGATGTTTTCAAGCACGACGATCGCGTCATCGACCACCATGCCGGTCGCAAGGACCAGCGCGAGCAAGGTGAGGATGTTGATCGAGAAACCGGCGAGGTAGATCGCCGCGAAGGTGCCGATCAGCGCGATCGGCAGCGTGACCGTCGGGATCAGCGTCGCCCGCCAGTCGAGCAGGAAGAGGAAGATGATCGCGACGACGATCCCCACGGCGATCAGGATCGTGCGTCGCACCTCCTCGATCGAGCCGCGGATGAAGGTCGCGTCGTCGCTGGTGACGCGAATGTCCATGCCGTCGGGAAGGATGGAGCGCAGGTCGTCGGCAGCCGCCCGCACGCCTTCGGAAATCTCCAGCGTGTTCGATTTCGCCTGGCGCACGATGCCAAGGCCGATGCCGGTCGCACCATTGGCGCGCAGCGAGGACTCGCCCGGGTCTGCACCAAGCGTCACGGAGGCGATGTCCCTGATCTGCACCCGGTCGTTGAGGTGCAGGTTCTCGAAATCCTCCACCGTCGCGATGTCGGCGGTGGCGCGAACCACGATGTCCTGCGTGTTGGCGGTCAGCGAGCCCGCCGGCACGTCATAGGAGGCGCCCGCCAGCGCGTTGCGCAAATTGCCGACCGTCAGACCCAGTGCGGCCAGCCGCGACTGGTCGACGTCAATGCGGAACACCTTGTCGCGGTCGCCATAGACCTGGACGTCGGCGACGCCGGGCACGGCCGAGAGCCGATCGACGACCTCGTCCTCGACGAACACCGTCATGTCCTGCACGGAAAGGTTGGTGGAGGTGACGGCCAGACGCATGACGGCGCTCGCGTCCGCGTCCGCCTTGACGATGCGCGGTTCGTCCGCGCTGTCGGGCAACTGGTTGGTGATCCGCCCGATGGAATCGCGCACATCGGCAGCCGCCGTCGCTAGATCGGTGTCCTCGGAGAATTCGATGGTCACGCGGCTGCGGCCGAAGGAGGAAGACGAGGAGATCGAGGCGACGCCGGAGACACGCGCCACGGCGCCCTCGACGAGCGCGGTCAGCTCACGGTCGACGGTTTCCGGTGCGGCGCCGCTGAAGGTGGTCGTCACGGTGATCACCGGCCGGTCGACATCCGGCAGTTCGCGGATTTCGCCGCCATAGAGGCCGGCAAGGCCGGCGACGACGATGAGAAGGTTGATGACCAGTGCCAGGACCGGGCGCCGAACGAAGATCGACGCGCTGCCCGAGCCGATCGGTTCTGCATTCTTCACAGGCTCGCCGCCGGATGGCGCGGATTCACCGATCGTTGCGTCCGTCATGAGCCCGCTCCTTGACCGCGGTTGGCAGGAGCCTGCCCTCCGGGCGCTCCGCCCGGGCGACGCGGTGCGCCGCCGGCCGGCGGCTGGCCTTGTCCGCCGGGTGCCGCCGGCGCGCCCGCGACCTGCACGGCGCCGCCGCTGCGGACGTTCTGGACGCCTTCGGTGATCACCTGGTCGCCCTCGGCGAGGTCGGCCTTCACCAGCACGCGATCGGCATTGCGCTGGACGATCACGACATCGACCCGTTCGGCCTTGCCGTCGGCCACCCGCCAGACATAGGCGCCGACTGAATCCCATTGGATCGCCAGCGGATCGACCGCCGGATAGGTCTCGCCGGAAAAGCGCACCCTCACCTCGAACGACATGCCGGCGCGCAACAGGTCCTGCTCGTTGGCGATGCGGGCGCGCACCCGCAAGGTGCGGCTGGCCTCGTCGACCCGGTTGTCGACGGCGGTGATCTCGCCCTCGAAGACTTCGCCCGGACGCGCGATCGCCGTGGCGGAGACGGCCTTGCCGACCGTCATCGCGGCCGCGAAACGCTCCGGCACGTAGAACTCGACCAGGATCGCGCTGCGGTCGTCGATCGTGGCGATGTCGCTCTGGTTGGTGACATAGTCGCCCTCGTTGACCGCCAGTATGCCGAGCGAACCGGCGATCGGCGCGGTGACCGTGCGACGTGCCAGTGCGAGCTCGGCCTCGCGCAACGCGACGCTCGCCGCGGTGAGCTCGCTACGCGCCGTGTCGGCCTCCACGGAGCTGATGGCGCGCCGTTCGGCGAGGCTTTCGAGCCTGGTCGCCTTGCGTTCGGCGTCGGTGACGTTCAGCCGCGCCCGCTCGACGGCGAGCTCCTCCTCGGCGGAATCGAGCTGGACGATCACGTCGCCGGCCGCCACATGCGCGCCGGACGAGACCGGAATGTCGGCAATCTGGCCTGCCACCAGCGGCCGAATGGAGACAGTGCGCACGGGCTGGCCCGTGCCGATGGCGGTCAGCCGGTCGTTGACGATGCCCTCGCCGGCGGGTGCGACGACCACGAGGGCCTGGCGCGAAAACCCGCCCGCCCCTCGTCCGCCGGGCGGACCACCGGCGCCGGGCCGGCCTGCGCCAGGCGCACCGCCTGCGGTCTGCGCCTCACCGGCCGCGCCGGACGAAATGTTGATGCCGTAGCGCGCGAGAACCTCGCCGGCGCCGGGATAGAAAGCCACCCAGGCGGCGAAGGCCGCGACCAGGACCACGGCTGAAAGGACAAGCTGTTTCCAAATTTTCATAAATCTCGGCGGCCCCGACCGCGCATGACCGCGTGAGGCGGCCCGAACCCAAAAAACAACAGATTTCGGAAAAATATAGCGGAGATGCGTCTTCAGGCACGCGCAAAATGCATCATTAAAAATTTGTAATCTTGCAGCGCAACAATCTCTGCCTGATGAGACAAAGTCGCGCTCAGACGATGGCCGCGACCGGTGATGGCATGGCGGCCGGACGAGCCATGATCGAGGCGCGCTTCGGCCATGTGAAAATCACATAGCTCCCGCCCATGATTCCGCCTTGATCGCGCACCAAGTTTGTGTCAGTGCGCTTTGGCTGGAACACGCCGGCAAGACCCGGTGTGGAATACCAAACGAGACTGATCACTATCGACGAAAGGAGGCGATCATGACCCGTGATGAACTGATCCGCGAATACCGCATGCGTGGCGCCTCCTGGCCTGCGCTGCTCGGCGTTTACGGCATTCTCGTTGCGACGATGGTGCTGTCGGCGATGGCGATGACCTGAGCGGTCCGCCGCCCGCAGATTTTCCTGCGACATTCGAGTTTCCGCGAAGCCGGCCTTGCCGGCTTCGCTTTTTTGTACCGTCAGGCCGTCGCGGCTTCGCCGACATTGTCGACGCCACGCTCTTCCAACAGGGTCGAGAGCCAGTTCGGATCCATTTCGGGAACCGAGGACAGCAGCAGGTCCGTGTAGGGATGGTGCGGCGGCTGGAACATCTCGTCCTTTGGCCCCAACTCCACGACCCGGCCCCGCTGCATCACCACCACTTCGTCGGCAATGGCGCGAACCGTCGCCAGATCGTGGGTGATGAACATGTAGGCGAGGTTCAGTTCCTTCTGCAGCCTGTCGAGCAGCCTCAGGATGCCCTCGGCGACGAGCTGGTCGAGGGCGCTCGTCACCTCGTCGCAGATGATGAAGGACGGCTCGGCCGCCAACGCCCGGGCGATGCCGATGCGCTGCTTCTGCCCGCCTGACAGTTCCGTCGGGAAGCGGTTGTAATATTGCGACGGCTCCAGCTCGATCATGTCGAGCAGTTCGTCGACCCGATTCTTCAGCGCCGTGCCATGCAGCCCGCTATAGAAGCGCGCCGGGCGGCCGATGATCTCGCTGATACGGACCTTCGGATTGAGCGCCGTGTCGGCCATCTGATAGATCATCTGCGCCTGGCGGAGCTGCTCCTTGGAGCGGTTTTTGTAGCTCGGCGGCAGTGCCTGGCCATGGAACAGTATCTGCCCCTTGGTCGGCGGCAGGAGGCCGGTGATGCAGCGCGCGGTGGTCGACTTGCCGGATCCCGACTCGCCGACAACGGCGACGGTCATGCCGTCATAGATATCGAAGGACACATCCTCCAAGACCTTGGTTGTGCCGTAGGCGGCATCGACATTCTGCACCGAGACGACCGGAACGGCGCCGCCGCCCGGGCGCGACTTCTGCGGCCGCTCGAAGCTGCGCACGGCCCACAGGCTCTTGGTGTAATCCTCCTTCGGATTTTCCAGCATCTGCACCGTCGGCGCCTCTTCCACCTCGTTGCCCTTGAGCAGCACCTTGATGGTGTCGGCCATCTGCGCCACGACGGCGAGGTCGTGGGTGATGTAGATGGCGGCGGTGTTGAACTGGTCGACGATGTCGCGGATCGCCGCCAGCACCTCGATCTGGGTCGTCACGTCGAGCGCGGTGGTCGGCTCGTCGAAGATGATCAGATCCGGGCGGCAGGCCATGGCCATGGCGGTCATGGCGCGCTGCAACTGGCCGCCCGACACCTGGTGCGGGTAGCGGAAGCCGATTTCCTGGGGGTTGGGAAGGCGCAGGCGCTCATAGAGCTCCATCGCGTCTTCCTGGGCCTCCATGCGCTTCTGGATCCGGTACTGGATCGGCGCCTCGGTGTGCTGGTCGATGATCTTGTGCGCCGGGTTGAAGGAGGCGGCGGCCGACTGGGCCACATAGGCGATGCGCGAACCGCGCAGCGCCCGCAGCACCGATTCCGGCGTCGTCGTCAGCTCCATGCCGTCGAACTCGATCGAGCCGCCGGAAATCCGGCAGCCGTCCCGGGCAAAGCCCATCGATGCGAGACCGATGGTCGACTTGCCGGCACCCGACTCGCCAATGAGGCCGAGCACCTCGCCACGATGCAGCGTCAGGTCGATGCCGTGCACGATCTCCATCCACTCCTCGTCGGCATAGCCTTCGATGCGTAGATCCCTGATCTTCAGGAGAACGTCTTTCTTGCTCTTTGTCATGATTACTGCTCCTTCAGGCCGGACGACCGGAACAGCATCCAGTCAACGACGAAGTTGACCGCGACCGTCAGAAGAGCAATCGCGGCGGCGGGGATCAGCGGGGTCATGTCGCCGAAGGAAATCAGCGTCGCCGTCTCGCGCACCATGGAGCCCCAGTCGGCCGTCGGCGGCTGAATGCCGAGACCGAGGAAGGAAAGCCCGGCGATCAGCAGGAAGACGAAGCAGAACTCCAGGCCGAATTCCGCGATCAGCGGCGCGGTGGAGTTCGGCAGGATTTCCCTGCGGATCAGGTACCAGGTGCCCTCGCCGCGCAGCTTCGCCGCCTCGATATAGTCCATCACGACCACGTTGCCGGCCACGGCGCGTGACAGGCGGAAGACGCGTGGCGAATAGATCACCGCGACCACGAGAACGATCACCCACAGATCGGTGCCGAAAATCGACAGCATCAGCAGGGCGAAGATCAGCGACGGAACCGACATGATCACGTCGGCGACGCGACCCAGGACCGTGTCCAGCCATCCGCCCTTCGTCGCTGCGAAGAGCCCGCCGGCAGCACCCAGGAAGAACGCGAGTAGCGTCGCGATCAGGGCCAGGCCGACGGAGTTGCGGGCACCGAAGATGATGCGGCTGAAGATGTCGCGGCCAAGCTGGTCGGCACCGAGCAGCATGGTTTCATCCGGCGGCGCGAAGGCCGACGAGATCACCTCCGACTGGCCGTGCGGCGCGATCCACGGCGCGAAGATGCCCGCGATCGCATAGGTGAAGATCACGAACATGCCAAACGACGCGGTGAGCGGCGCGGTGCGAAGCTCCTTGGCCAGGTTCACCGGCGCAATGGCGACAAGGAATTCCTTGAACGCGTAGGAGGTGCCGGCGGCCAATGCGAGGATCGCGGCGGCACCCGCCACGAAGCGCAGCGCGGACACGCCGCCGATGATCCCGAGGACGAAGGAAACCAGCGTCAGCGAGAAGAGCAGCATGAAGGCCGAGCGCTGCTTGTAGTAAGCGGCGAGGCAGGACACACCGATGAGGAAGGCGTAATAGCCGATAACGAAATAGCTCATGTCCAGCCCCTCACTTCGGATGCCGCAGACGCGGATTGGTGAGGATCGCGCCCACATCGGCTGCCAGGTTGAGCAGGATGAAGGTCGCCGCGAAGATCAGGCAGCAGGCCTGCACGACCGGGAAGTCGCGCTTGCTGACCGCATCGACGAGCAACTGGCCGACGCCCGGATAGACGAACACCACCTCGACCAGCACGACGCCGGTGATGAGATAGGCGAGGTTCAGCGCCACGACGTTGATGATCGGCGCCCAGGCGTTCGGCAGCGCGTGCCGGACGATCACCTTCCATGGCGGAACACCCTTCAGCCGGGCCATCTCGATATAGGGAGAGGCCAGCAAGTTGATGATCGCCGCCCGTGTCATGCGCATCATGTGCGCGGTGACGACGAGCACGAGCGTCAGGGCCGGTAGGAACGTTCGCTGGAGCAGTTCGAGGAAACTCATCCCGTCGCTGATGCTGGCGATGGCGGGGAACATGCTCCACTTCACCGCGAAATAGAGGATGAGGATGTAGCCCAGGAAGAATTCGGGAGACGAGATCGAGGTCAGCGTCAGGACGTTGGCGACGCGGTCGAAGATCGTGTTGCGCAGCAGCGCGACGATGACGCCGAGCGTGATCGCGATCGGCACGGCGATCACCGCCGCATAGGCGGCCAGGAACAGCGTGCTGGCGAAACGCGGCCCGATCGACGCGCTGACGGGCTCCTGCTTGACGAGCGAGATGCCGAAATCACCCTGCACCGCCCCGGCGAGCCACTGGAAGTAGCGTACGAACCAGGGTTGGTTGAGGCCGAGTTGCTCGCGCATGGCGGCGACCGTTTCCTGCGTGGCGCCCTGACCGAGCACGGCTTCAGCGATGTCCCCGGGCAGCAATTCCACGGCAATGAAGATCAGGAACGAAACCACCAGCAAGGTCAGCACTCCGTAGAGCAGCCGCCTCGCCACGAGCTTGAGTATGTCCCCCATTTATGTCCCTCCAGACTGCAACGGCAGCAGGATGCCACCGACTGGGTCGTCCCGGCATTGGCTCAGACAGGAATCTTTATTCAAGGGGTCGCCTGGAGCCCGTACCGGGGCTGGTCAACGATGCCGCAAGAAACGGGCATCGTCCAATTGCAAATCCCGCGCGGCGCAAGGGTGCGCCGCGCGGGACCTTCGTTCAGCTTACGAGAACCACCAACGGCTCGGCGCGCGGGCACCGTCGCAGGCCCAGCTTGCGGCGACCTGGTCGGGACGCTGCACATTGGAGCGGCGCGCATAGACGAAGTTGTTGAAGAACGGCAGCAGCGTGCCGCCGTCGTCATGCATGAGCTGGCACATCTCGCGATACATCTCGCCGCGCAGGCTGTCGTCGAGTTCCGACTTGGCCTGGAGCAGCAGCTCGTTGAACCGCTCGTTCTGCCAACGGCTCTCGTTCCATGCCGCGTCCGACTTGTAGGCGAGCGTGAACATGACGTCCGGCGTCGGGCGGGCGCCCCAGGACACGGCCTGGAACGGCTTCTTCAGCCAGACATCGGAGTAGTAGCCGTCATTCGGCTCGCGCACGACATTGATGTTGATGCCGGCGGCCTTGGCGTGTTCGGCGTAGAGCACGCACATGTCGACGGCGCCCGAGAAGACGCTTTCCGCGCTCGACAGGTTGATCGACAGGCCGTCGTGGCCGGCCTTCTTGAGCAGCGACTTGGCCTGGTCCGGGTCATAGTCGTGCTGCGGAATGTCGTCCGGCCAGAAAGGCTGCACCGGCGAAAGGTGGAAGTCGTTGCCTTTCGTGGCCGCGCCGAAGGCGATCTTCTCGATGATGTCGTCGCGGTTCATCGCCAGCTTCAGCGCCTTGCGCACGTCGACATTGTCGAACGGCGCCGTGTCGCAATGCATCGGCATGGTGATGGCAGCGCCCGACGGGATGTTGTCGATCTGGATGTTCTTGTCGCGCTGCAGCAGCGCCATCGTCTTCAGGTCGATGAGCGAAACCGAATCCACGTCGCCGGTGACCAGCGCGGTCTGGCGGGCGTTCGGGTCGTTGAGGACGATCAGTTCGACGCCGTCGAAATAGGCGCCCTCGCCGTGCCAGCCGTCGTGGCGGGTCAGGCTCCAGCTGACGCCGAATTCGCCGTCCTCGATCTTGTAGGGGCCGCAACCGTCGCCCGACTGCCAGTTGATCGTACCGTCATCATTGGCCGGGCAGATCGCGAGGTGGTAGTCCGTCATCAGCCACGGCAGGTCGGCGATGCCGCGTCCGAGCTTGATGACCACCGTGTGGTCGCCGTCCTTGACGATGTCGGTCACGTCGGTCAGCAGCGCTTTGGCGGCCGAGGTCGTGCTGTCGCCGCGGTGGTGGTTGAGCGAGGCGATGACATCGTCGGCAACGACCGGCTTGCCGCTGTGGAACGTCGCGTTCGGATTGATTTCGAAGGTCCACTCGGTCGCGTCCGGCGTGGCTTCCCAGCTGGTCGCCAGATCCGGGCCAAGCGAATTGTCGGGTTCGATCTGCGTCAGGTAGCTGCGGTGCTGGTGCGCCAGGAAGATCATCTGGCGGGTCACATAGGTGCCCGGATCGTGGGTGTCGGAGGTGTTGCCGTCATGAATGCCCCACCGGAACGTGCCGCCCTTCTTGGGCTGCGCGGCAGCCGTGGTCGTCCACAGGCCGGTGGCGGTCGTCGCGGTCACGCCCGCGGCGATCGAGTAGTGCATGAAATCGCGGCGCGAAATCTTGCCGCGGCGCGCTTCCTCGGCGATGCGGTCGATCATGCTTTGCTTGGAATCTTTTCGCATATGAAAAATGCCTCCTCAGTTATGGCTGTGTTGGCGAGCGCCGGACGCGCTCTACACCCGTCGCTAGGGTCAAACGCCCAGCACAATTCGGGTAGTCAAATTGCGACATTTAGGAACATAAACACGAACAATCGGACAGGACCACCCGTTCGGCTGATTTTTCCCGGGACGCGGCGGGCATGGCGGCAACCGTTGTTCTTGCCGGTGGACGCAAGGTAAACTGAGGACTTCGGCGGGCAATACAGGCTCGAAACTCCACTCGACATCGCTAGACAACGAAACGGGCAAACAGGATTGCCGGCCTGTGCAACAGAGATTTTTTCACCTTCGGCAACCAGGCGCCCAAAAAATAACCGTGCCACGCCGGCTGATGCACAATTTCTCACAGACTTGCGCCCCAAACAGCGCGATTCGGACCGCCAGAACCGCAAAACCGTGGCTGGCACAGGCCTTGCTTGCCCCTGAGACGTGCAGAGGCGCCTAGGGTTCCGGTCCGCAAGGACGACTGGTCCGAGAGGTGCAAGCCGCCAGGAACCGGCGGTGACACGGCGGGGCAAAATCCCGGGAGACAACTGCACAGGTTTGCGCGCGCAGACCTCTCCCGGTTGTGCGCTCGAACCTCCCATGGATGCGGCCCGTCCGCGTGAAACTTGAGAGGCAGGAGCATGATCGCAAAATTCATCACCACCCTCGGCCTGGCGGCGACGTTGGCGCTACCCCTTTCCGCCACTGGCGCGGCGGCGGAAGAGAAAACCGATTTCAAGGTCTGCTGGTCGATCTATGTCGGCTGGATGCCATGGGGCTATCTGTCGGATTCCGGCATCATGGACAAATGGGCCGAGAAATACGGCATCGACGTCGAGATCGTTCAGATCAACGACTACGTGGAATCCATCAACCAGTACACGGCCGGCGAATATGACGGCTGCTCGATGACCAACATGGACGCGCTGTCGATCCCCGCCGGCGGCGGCATCGACACGACCGCGCTGATCGTCGGCGACTATTCCAACGGCAATGACGCCATCATCCTCAAGGACACGGACGACCTCGCGGCCATCGCCGGGCAGAACGTCAACCTCGTCGAGTTGTCGGTGTCGCACTACCTGCTCGCCCGCGCGCTCGATTCGGTCGGCCTGTCCGAGAAGGACCTGACGGTCGTCAACACGTCGGACGCGGACATGATCGCAGCCTATTCGACGGACGACGTCACCGCGGTCGTCACCTGGAACCCGCTGGTCTCGGAGATCATGGCGCAGCCCAACGCCAACAAGGTGTTCGATTCGGCCGGCATTCCGGGCGAGATCATCGACATCATGATGGTCAACACCGACACGCTCGCCGACAATCCGGCCTTCGGCAAGGCGCTTGTCGGCGCATGGTACGAGGTGATGGGCCTGATGGCCGGCGGCGACGAGGCGGCGCTCACCGCCATGGCCGAAGCGTCGGGCACGGACCTCGCCGGATACGAGGCCCAGCTCGCCTCCACCGAGATGTTCTACGCACCGGGAGACGCGGTGGCCTTCACGGAATCGGCCGACCTGCCGAAGACCATGCAGTTCGTCGCCGAGTTCCTGTTCGACAAGGGCATTCTCGGCGAGGGCGCGCCCAGCCCCGAATTCGTCGGCGTCTCGTTTCCGGACGGCTCCGTCTATGGCGACGAGAACAATGCGAAGCTGCGCTTCGACACGACCTACATGCAGATGGCCGCCGACGGCGCGCTCTGACCGCAACGGGGGCCCGGCGCGAGCCGCGCCGGGTCCCCTCCCCTGGTTGTCCCACTGGGTCGCAGCTCCGGAGCCGCCATGCGCCTGATCAACCGCAAACCGTCCCGCGTCGCCGCCTTCGCGCTCGGCATGGCGCCGTTCCTCGCGGCAATCATCGCCTATGCCGTCGCCAGCCATTACCGGCGGCTCGACAATCCGGCCGACAAGCTCTTGCCGTCGCTGCCCGACATGGCCGCCGCCTTCGGCCGCATGGCGTTCACGCCCGACCGGCGCTCCGGCGACCTGCTGTTGTGGGTCGACACGCTGGACAGCCTTGAGCGGCTCGCGGCCGGCATGGGTGTTGCGGTGGTCCTGGCGCTCTCGCTCGGCATCCTGATCGGCTTCATTCCGCATGCACGCGCGTCGCTGGCGCCGTTCATCGCCACCTTTTCGCTCATTCCGCCGATCACGATCCTGCCGATCCTGTTCATCATTTTCGGCCTCGGCGAGGTCTCCAAGGTCATGCTGATCGTCATAGGCACCGCGCCCGTGATGATCCGTTCGGTCGCGCAATCGGTGATGGAGATCCCGCGCGAACTGATCATCAAGGCCGAAACGCTGGGCGCGTCCGTATGGCAGATGATGGTGCGCGTCGTGCTGCCGCAAATCCTGCCGAAGCTGATCACCGCGATGCGGCTCGGCCTGGTGCCGGCCTGGATCTTCCTGATCTCGGCGGAGGCGATCGCCTCGACTTCCGGACTCGGCTACCGCATCTTCCTGGTGCGGCGCTATCTCGCGATGGACGTGATCCTGCCCTATGTCGTGTGGATCACGTTGCTCGCCTTCATTCTCGACCGGCTGCTGCTGATGGCCTCGCGCCGCGCCTTCCCGTGGTACCACATGCACGGAGAGAGCCTGTGAGCGACCAGCCGAAAGTCTCCGTCCAGAACGTCGCCAAGATCTATGACGGCACGATCGTGCTGGAACGGCTCAATCTCGACATCGAGGCCGGCGCGCTGTGCACCATCGTCGGCGCGTCCGGCTGCGGCAAGTCGACCTTCCTGCGCATGCTTCTGTCGCAGGAAACGCCGTCGCGCGGCCAGATCCTGATCGACGGCGAGGTCCTGCCCTCCGAACCGACGCCCGATCGCGGCATAGTCTTCCAGCGCTATTCCGTCTTTCCGCATCTGACGGTGGAGGAAAACCTGATCCTGTCGGCGGAATTCGACGCCGCCCCGTTCACCGGCCGGCTGCGCGGCAGCGCGCGGGCCAGGGCGCGCGACGACATCGCCGAGACGCTGGAGCGCATCGGGCTGGCGCAGGCGCGCAGCCGCTACCCGGCACAACTGTCCGGCGGCATGCAGCAGCGTCTCGCCATCGCTCAGGCGCTCTTGAAAAAGCCCAAGATCCTGCTGCTGGACGAACCCTTCGGCGCGCTCGACCCCGGCATCCGCGCGGACATGCAGGCATTGCTGACCGAACTCTGGCGGGAACTCTCCATGACCATCTTCATGGTCACGCACGACATCCACGAGGCCTTCAAGCTCGGCACCCGGGTGCTCGTCTTCGACAAGATCCGCCACGACCCCGCGGCGCCGGAACGCTGGGGCGCCACCATCACCTACGACCTGCCGCTCGACCGGCCGGGCGTGCAGACCTACCCCGATGCAAAGGCGCTTTTCGCGCTGAAGAACACAACAAGAGGAGACGCTCCAGATGCGTGACATTTTTTCGTCGAAACCGGCGCGCGGCGCGCGCAAGGCGGGTGTGGCGGACCGGACCGAGACACGACGCCTGCACCACCCGGATTTCGACAAGCTGAACATGCGCGGATGGAAGGCGGCGGAGAAGGAAGGCCAGTTGCCGTCGGCCGCATGGCAGCAGGAGCGCGCCTGGGCGTTGCGGATGGGCCTGACCGGCTCGGATTCGCTGGAAGACAAGTCGATCCCGACCTTCGCGCGCGGAGAACTGCCGCATTATGCCGGCATCAACACCTTCCTGAAGGCGCCCTATATCGAGGACGCGACGAAGGTCGGCGCCTATGACGCCGCGATCATCGGCATACCCTTCGACGGCGGCACGACCTATCGGCCCGGAACCCGCTTCGGCCCGCAGGGCGTGCGCAAGATCTCCGCGCTCTACACGCCCTACAATTACGAGATGGGCATCGACCTGCGCGAACAGATGACGCTCTGCGATGTCGGCGACGTCTTCACCATCCCCGCCAATATCGAGAAGACGTTCGATCAGATCACCCGCGCCGTCTCCCATGTCGCCTCGTCCGGCGCCCTGCCGATCATGATCGGCGGCGACCATTCGATCGGCTTTCCCTGCGTGCGCGGCATCGCGCAATGCACCTCGAAGCGCATCGGCATCGTGCATTTCGACCGCCACATCGACATCCAGGAGAAGGATCTCGACGAGCGCATGCACACGACGCCGTGGTTCCACGCGACCGACCTCGCCAATGTGCCGGCGGTAAACCTGGTGCAGGTCGGCATCGGCGGCTGGCAGGTGCCGCGCGAGGGCGTTCAGGAGGCGCGCAAGCGCAACACCAACATCTTCACCATGCGCGACATCGAGGAAATGGGCCTTGGCGAAACCGCGGCCCGCGCGCTGGAACTCGCATGGAAGGACGCCGACGCGGTCTATATCTCGTTCGACATCGACTCGGTCGATTGCGGCTTCGTGCCCGGCACCGGCTGGCCAGAGCCCGGCGGCTTCCTGCCGCGCGAGGCGCTGGAACTGGTCTCGCTCGTTGCAGCGGAAGGCATTTGCGGTCTCGAGGTCGTCGAGGTCTCGCCGCCCTATGACACGTCCGACATCACCGCGCTTCTGGCGACCCGCGTCATCGTCGACGTGCTCGGCACGCTGGTCAGCCACGGCAAGATGGGATCGCACAAGGCCATCATCGACAAGCCGGTGCAGATTCCCGCCGGCCCGGATGTCGGCACGCAGGGCTGGGAGCTGAAATCAAATGCATGACGACCATCATCACGGCCACGGCCACCATCAGCACCATCATGATCACGATCACATGCATGACCATCACCATGGCGTCGGGCACAACCATGCCCACGACCATGGCGACCATCTGCACAGCCATGTCCATGGCGACGCGGCAAAGGAGCGGGCCGAGGAATTGCGGGTCCTGTCGACGGCGTTTCTCGACGGCTATCGCAAGGCCGGCGACAAGACATCGTTCCTGCGCGTGGCCGGCGTGCCGTTCAAGCGCGCGGGTGCGGACGGGCTCGCCATGCACCTGGTCGAGACGAAGATCGAGTGCAAATGGCAGCTCGGCACGGCCTCGCCCGCCTTCGGATCGCGCGAACTTGTCTATCTTCCCTATCCGGGCGAGATGGTAACGGAACGTGAAACCATGACGTTTACCTATGTCTCGCTGACCGCGCGCGCCGATGTCGATCTCACCGAGATCCTCGCCGCCCGCCAGGAGACATGAGGAAGCCGTCCGTGATCGATACCGCCATCGCCCTTGCCGCTCTTGTCGCGGCGCTCGCGCCCGCCGGAACCCTCGCACACACGGGTTCGCATGCGGCCGTGGAGGGCGGGATCGTCAGCCACGTGCTGGCCTCACCCTTCCATGTCGGCCTGATCGCGGCGGGGCTCTACCTCGCCGGCTTCAGCGTTTCGAGCCTGCTGCGGTCGGTACGGGCGAAAGACAGGCGCGACTGACCGGCAGGCGCGGCATGTAGGACGCATCCCACGGCTGTGTCAGCGGCGGGCGGTGAATGTTGCGATCGCGACGGCGATCCAGCCGGCCATCATGGTCATGCCGCCGGCCGGTGCGGCCATGGCGAAGAGCCGGCCGTAGCCGAACAGGCGCAACGCGATGTCGCCGGAGAAGAGCGCCGCACCGACGAAAAGCAGCAATGCGGCGAGGCGCAGCACGATGTCGCGGCGCGCCGACAGGCCGATCGCCAGCAACGCCGGCGCGTGGGCAAGGCAGACAAGCGCCACGGCGCTCGCCAGTCGCGGATCGTCGCCCGCATGCGCGCTCATCGCCGCCGCACCGACGCCGCAGAAACCGAGGATGCCGGCGCCGAGAAGGGCCATGGCGTTGCTGCCCGATCGTTCGCTCATGTGATCTGTCTCCTTGGCCCGCAGCCTTAGCCGATCGGCCGCGCAAGCGACACCATGACAGATGGGCGCATGCGGCGCGACGGACCTGTCCACCGGCGATTGGCCCGTTTCGATTGCACGCGCCCCCTCGCCCGCCTAATCCTTGAGGCGTTCACCCGCGATTCCCCTTCTGACGCCCAACCGACAGGCCCCATGTCCGCCAAGCACGCCGTATTGAAAGAGGTCTTCGGCTTCGACAGCTTCCGTCCCGGACAGGAGGGAATCGTCGATTGCCTTCTTGCCAATCGCAACGTGCTCGCCGTCATGCCGACAGGGGCCGGCAAGTCTCTCACCTACCAGGTGCCGGCGCTGGTCAAGGGCGGGCTGACAATCGTCGTCTCGCCGCTGGTCGCGCTCATGGCCGACCAGGTGGCGGCACTGAAACTGGCCGGCGTCGCGGCCGAAACGATCAACTCCGCGGCCAGCCGCGAAGAGAATGTCGCGATCTGGCGGCGCGTGGCGGCCGGTCAGGTGCGCATCCTCTATCTCGCGCCCGAACGGCTGATGACGGACCGGATGATCGCCGCCCTGCAGAAGATCGGCGTCACCCTCTTCGCCATCGACGAGGCGCATTGCATCTCGCAATGGGGCGCCTCGTTCCGGCCCGAATACGACATGCTGCAGGCGCTGCGCACGGCGTTTCCGGGCGTTCCGATCGGCGCGGTGACGGCGACGGCCGACGAGGCGACGCGGCGCGACATCGTCGAGAAGCTGTTTGCCGGCGACGCCGAGCAATATGTCGCCGGTTTCGACCGTCCGAACATCAGCCTCACGGTCGAGCCGAAGCTGAACACCAAGAAGCAGTTGCTGGCGTTCCTGGAGAACCGGCCGTGCGAAAGCGGCATCGTCTACGCGCTGTCGCGCAAGAGCAGCGAGGAACTGGCGGAGTTCCTGTCGCAGAACGGCTACCACGCCGTGCCCTACCATGCAGGCCTTTCGCCCGAGCAGCGGGCCGAGACGCAGGCGCTGTTCATGACCGAGCCCGGCGTGATCGTCTGCGCGACGATTGCCTTCGGCATGGGCATCGACAAGCCCGACGTCCGCTTCGTCTTCCATGCCGACCTGCCGGGCACGCTGGACGCCTATTACCAGGAGATCGGCCGCGCCGGGCGCGACGGCAAACCCGCCGACGCGCACATGGTCTTCGGCCTGCAGGACATCTCCATGCGGCGGCGCTTCATCGACGGCGAACAGACCGACGATGACCGCAAGCGGCGCGAGCACAAGCGGCTGGATTCGCTGGTCGCCTATTGCGAGGCGCCCGCGTGCCGCCGCCAGAGCCTGTTGTCCTATTTCGGCGAGACGTCGGAACCCTGCGGCAATTGCGACGTCTGCCTCAATCCGGTGGAGACAGTCGACGGCACCGAGGACGCCCGCAAGATCCTGCTCGCTGCCGAGATGACGGGCGAGCGCTTCGGCGCGACGCATCTGGCCGACCTGCTGCTGGGCAAGGCCAACCCGAAGGCGCAACAATTCGGCCACACCGAGCTGCCGGTCTTCGCGTCCGGCCGCGACCAGCCGCGCAATGTCTGGCAGTCGCTGATCCGCCAGCTCGTCGGCAGCGGCTTCCTGACGCTCGACGTCGCCGGCTATGGCGGGCTGTCGATTGCCGACAAGGGCCAGGCGCTGATGCGCGGCGAGGCCGAATTCCGCTATCGGCCCGACCTGATCCGCGCCCAGCGCAAGCCTGCGCGCACCCCCGCCGCCACGCTCGACGCCGATGTTCCGCAGCCGCTCTTCGACCGGCTGAAGGCGCGCCGCAGCGAGTTGGCACGCGAGCGCTCCGTACCCGCCTATGTCATCTTCTCCGACCGGACGCTGATCGAGATGGCGAAGTCGCAGCCGACCACGAAGAGCGACTTCGCCCGGCTGCACGGCGTCGGCGAGGCGAAGCTGGAACGGTTCGCCGACGCGTTCATCGAGGAAATCCGCGGCTTCGCAGCAGCCTGAACGCGTCGCGACGGTGGACAGGGACGGCAAGCGCCCATAGCCTGAGAGCGACTGTGGCATGACGGCCCGTGCTGCATGCTCCCGTCCTGGAGGCAAACATGTTCGGTTTCCTGAAACGGAAGAGGTCCGCCAAACCCCGTGATCCGGCCACCGGCGCGCCGTTCGACGCGGCGGCATGGATCGAGGAAAGCCTCGCCCATTGCGTCCCGGAAGTGCGCGCGACCATGGGGGTGATGCAGATGCAGCGCGACCTGCTGTCGCTGATCGAAACCTCCGTGGCCGAAAACCGGATGAGCCGGGCCGAGGCGGACGCCACCTGGGCCGCTTATGACGCCGAGATCGACCGGCGCTTCGGCGCGAACGGTCCCGTTGCCGCCCCGGCCGAAACGACACGCAAGCCCGCCGCCGCCCCGGTCCCGATCGCCGACATCGAGGCCGCCGCCATTACCGCTGCGCGCAGCGCCTTCGACGCAACGATCGACGGCAGCCGGGCGCGGGCGGAAATCCTGGCCGAGCGCGCACGCGGCAATCTGCGGCAGGTGCTCGATGACGCCAAACTGGACCGCCGCGACCGCAAGCGCATCGAACAGGCGGCGGAAGTCATCATCGCGGAAGAGATGGCAAATTGCGTGTTCTCGTCCTCACGGTAGGCTCAGCCCACGCTTGCACCTCGCCCTGCGAGCATATGAAATCACATCCGGCCCGACAGGAAACGATCAGAACCTGACATTCAGGCCGCCCTGTGCGCTTTGAACGGTCGTGTCGGCACCGAATTCGCCCCTGTAGCCGACATGCACATTGACGTTGTCGCCGAACCGCAGGTTCAGCTTGACATCGGCCAGCGCCGCATCCTCCTCGACGGGCACGCCGGAGACGGTGAAGGGCGTCGCCGCAGCACCAAAGCCGTGGGTGGCCGTCGGCGTGACGTCGCCGAACGCATGTCGCCAACCGATCGCGCCGGTCACGACCGCGGCACTGTCATCGCCGCCCAGGCTTGCCGAACCGCGCAATCCAAGCGTGGTGAAGGTGAGGTCGGTGCTTGTGCTGCCGCTCGTCAGCGCGGCGTCGCCCCCGGTTTCCACATAGCCGTCGGTGTTGAGGTTCACGTGTGCGAGGCCGGCGAAGGGCTCCCAATCGTAATCGCCGGCGCCCAGGTCGACGCCCAATTCGCCGAAGACCTGCGTCGTCGTCGCGTCGTAGTCCGCCGTCAGACTCTGCATTTCCGGCAAGGTCGCCATCCTTGTCGTGGCCATGTCGTGCCAGCTGTGGCTAAGCGCCGCGCGCACGCGCACCATGTCGATGTCGCCGCCGGCATAAAGGCCGAGATGGTAGTTGTCGCCTTGCGCCGACGATGCGCGCTCGTCCACGCTGACATCGCTGTTGCTGTAGCCCGCGAGAAAGCCGACCTGCCAGTCGCCGACGCGACGATCCGAACCGATGAACATGCCGGCCGTATCGTGATCGGCCGACGCGGCATTGCCGTCGCCGTCGATCGAGCCCCAATTGCCAAACCCCGTGGCCCAGAACCCGTCATTCTTCCTGATGTCGGTGATGCGGTCCATCACCGCGCCGCGCAGCAGCTGGCTGTCGGCAATCAGAGCCGTCTTCGCCGACGCGTGGATCTCGCCCGACAGCAGGTCGAAGGCGTCGTCCAGTTCGTCCTCCTCGAGGAACATGGCCGAGAAATAGACCGGATTACCGCCGCCCAACGCCTGCACCGCATCGGCGGCCGCACCCTGATTGGGCGTGCTGACGAACATCGACCACGGGTCGGAAACGCCCTGAAAGGTCAGGGTCACTTCGTCGGTGCCATAGTCCAGCGCGCCTTCCAGCAACGCGTAGTCCTCATCGGGAAGGGTAAAACCGCTTCCCTGAACGAAGATCTCGCCGGTCGAACCGCTGCCCAGCGTGATGATCTGGTAGGGATTGTCGAGGACGACATCACTGGAAAAGACGGCGTTCAGCAGCGCCTGGTCCTCGATCGTCACATTGCCGTCCGCCTCGACGAGGATGCGGTCGCTGAGCAGGCCGTCGAACTCGACGTCGTAGGTCGAGCCAGTCTCGAAAAGCGTGTCGCCGTAAACGGTCATCGTGCCTGGAGAATTGCCGGGCGCCACCGTGCCGCCCGACTGAACGACCAGCGACATGATCGAGCCCGAACCGCCCAGCGTGCCGCCATCGCCCACCGTCACCTGCGCGCCCGAGAGATCGCCATTGGCTTTCAGCGTGCCGCCCAGCACCGCGATCGTGCCGCTATAGTCTGGCGAATCCGCCGTCAGGTCCGTCACACCCGCGACATGGCGGATCTCGTGGCCGGTGTAGGGCTCCTCGGTGGAGGAGATGACATTGGCGAAGACGTAATCCTCGCCGGTGTGGTTGAAGACCAGCGTCGCGTCGCCCTCGCCGAAGAAGACGCCGTTGGCGGCTTCCACCGTGCCTGCCCCAACGGCCGATTCGCCCTCCTCGGCGCCGATCACCAGGACGCCGGTGCTGCCGGCGAGGCTGGCGATGTCGAGGATATTGGCGTTCTTGAGCACGCCGCCTTCCTGCACGATGATCGTCCCGTCCCCCTCGTAGCCGGCGCGTACGTTGCCGGAGAAGTGCGGGCTGCTCAGGACATCCAGCCTGGAGCCTTCGCCGGTGATGATGATGATGCCCTCAGCCAGCAGATCGGTGCCGGCCGCGACGGTGTAGGCCGAGGCCGTCGCGCCGTCGGAGATGGTCAGCTTGCCGTAGCCGCCCGTGGGATTGCCGCCGCCGCCGACATAGAGGCTGAGATTGTTGACCATCCGCGTGCCCTCGCCGGTCACGGTGAGGACGGAATGGGCCTCCGGCGTGCTGGAGACATGCGTGCCGTCGGCATCCAGCAGCGCGCCGCCTGAAATCAGCACGGTGCCGCCGTCCACGGCGAACCAGCCGTCCGCGTCGTCCCAATGGCCAGGCAGGTCGGAGTGTTCCGTGCCGATCAGCAACTGTGTGCCCTCGCCCGTGACGGTGACCTGCGAGCCCGCGCCCGTGTAGAGGCCCTGGCTGACCGTCTCGAAGGTGGCGCCGTCGCTGATCGACAGCGAGCCTGTCGCACCGTTCGTGCGGGCGATCTGGCCGCCATTCCGGCTCACCCAGTGCGTATCCTCTCCCGTCAGGGTCAAGCTTCCGTCCAGGAGGATCGGCGAAGCCTCGGGATCGTTGTTCGTGGTGCCGATATTGGTGTGGGCGGTCTCCACCTTCGCGCCGTCGGACACGGTGATGCCACTCTGGGCGCCCTCCTCATATCCGATGTGAATGTAGGCCGCGTTCTGCCACAGCGTGTCTTCGCCGCTGATCGTCACCGTGCCGATGCCCGTCGCCCCGGCGCCCAACCGCACATTCTGGGTCTGCCAAAGGCCTCCGGAACCGACGTCCAATTTCCCGACCCCGTTCTGGCCGACGATGATCGCCGAATCCGTTCCGGTGTCGATCCACGTCGCGTCCGCGCCTTCCACGTAGACAGTACCGGTGGAGCCCGCATTGACGCCGATGACGCTCGCACCATAGTCAATGCCGGTGTTCAGCGTGTCGCCTGTCCCGACCTGCACCGTGCCGCTTTCGCCGCTGTCGATGCCCACGGTGATGATCCCGTAGGTTTCGCTGCCGGAGACCTCGTGGGTGGCGCCCGATCCGCCGGCGCTGACCGGCAGATCGGCCGCCCGGGCGACGCTCACTGCGAGTGCCAAAGACACCAGGCCGACCGACACCACGCCGATGGCCCTCCACGTCTGAAGCCCTTTCCGCGATCCAGTCATCAGCATGCCTCCCCCACGGCTCGCCCGTCATCCATGCTTGCCGAGGACAGCGATGCCCGATCGACATCCGCGCGACATGAAGCACCGGACCGAGGTGGTCCGACAGGTTTGAACACATGTTATTCTTGATTTCTATTTTTGTACATCGCCGCACAGGACTCTCGATACACACGGAAGAGTCTTAATAGATTCCGAGCGTCGCGATAAAAAATACAAATCAAATATACACTTAGAAAATATGCATCCTAGACTTCCATTTGGACGCGGAGCAGCCCCGCATGGCAATATCTTATATTCCCAAAGGGAAGGTTTTTGATGGAAACCGAATCGAAGCGGATCGAGGGCGCCTCAACTGCATTGCCACGATGAAGCGCGTTGCCGTGCGCCGGCAGGGCGCGACGCAACAGGCGAGTCGCCCCGTGCCGCCGAATGTAGTTTGACACCGGGTTCTGGAATTTCCGGGATTATCCGGGATCTGGCGGGAATTGGCGGGAAACGGCGGTAATTCAACAGCTTGCGCGGGAACCCCTCGAAAAGGGCGGGCGGTTCGTTTGACAGCGGGTTCTGGAACAACCGGCGAATTCGGGCGGCACTCGAGCGATGCGTGAAGGGGCTTCAAAAAGGCTTCGAAAACCATTCGACGCGCGGTCGAGCATCAACAGCAAGCCTCTGACATTCATAACGTTTTCGATTTGAAGGGTGGTCTTCAAAGAGCTTCCGGATACGTCGCTGCAGGCGTCGAGAAAGCAAAATCAAGTTGCGCACTTTGCGCAAGTTGGCGCAATGAGATCGACGCAATGCGAAAACGGACATAATATCAATGGCATGCGTGTTTTCGGATCAGTCAACATGAGCGGATCCAAGTTGCGCACCTTTCGCAGGATTGGCACCATTGCATTGACCCCATAGAGTGGGGCCTCGAAGCATGGATGGGGTCCTATGCGATGAGACCAAGACACCTGCTAATTGCCCTCCCGCTGCTCGCGGGGTGCAGCTTTACCGAAAGCGCTCTCACGAAAGCCTGTGAAGCGGAGATCAAGTCCAGACTCCGCTCTCCTTCAACCTATGAGCGGGTCGAGCTGCTTGTCGATGCCGTGGAAATCTCCGTGGCCGCATGGAAGTCGAAAGAGGAAGACCGATTGGCCGGAAGGAGCCCAGACGGCGACCTGACCGAAGAGGACAAAAAGCTGATCGACCTCGCAGCTACGGTCCTAAGCGCCGGCGATTCCAATCCAACATTGTTCATCAAGTTCTACAGTTATGATGCAGCCAATGCTTATGGCACCCCAGTTCGCGGGGTGTCCAAGTGTGAGTACATCTCGAATGACGGCGAAAAAGGCGACATATCGAGACAATGGTTGCTCGTCGATGGTGAGACCCATGCTGAATGGCTTTTGTCAGCCATCCACAAGCTTAAATGAGCTACCTCAATGGACCGCCTGACCACACGACGCGCGCGTGCACAAGCATCTTCTCGTCCGCGTATTCGCGATCGACGCGCTCCGGTTCGTAGCGGTCGTTGTCCGACCGGATCATGATTGATCCGTCGAGCATGATCTGCAGGCGCTTGACGAAAAGGTTGCCGTCGATGGTGATGACGAAGACGCCGCCATTGGCGACGTCCTGGCGATTGACGTCGAAGTTCAGCAGCAGGATATCCCCGTCACTGATCGTCGGCTCCATCGAATCGCCCCTCGCCTCGATGACACCCGTCCGGGCGCCGCGCGGCACGTAGCGCTCAAGCCAGTCGCGGCCGACGCGAAACCAGTCGGCGACCTCCTCCGCCAGAACCACCGCTCCATTACCAGCTGATGCCTGGACAGAGTAGCGCGCGATCGCGACCTCATTTCGTCCAACCGTCACGGGAGCCTCTACTGACTTCTCCCCAGACACGATCCAATTCATGTCAGCACCAGCGATTTCCCTCAAACGTGAGAGAAAGTCGGCCGTGGGTATGCGGTCGCCGCGCGTGTAGTTGCTGACCGTCGTTTCGGGAAACCCTAGCCGTTTAGCAAAATCTGCCTGTGTCTCTCCCTCTGGAATCAGCTCGGCGATGCGCGACGCGATTCCTGGGCCAATCTTCCTAGGCCTACCCATGATTTATTGTCATTCGGGGTTTACATAAAACCCAAATGATGTTTTTCTCCCCATAGCGATGGGCTGTCGCCCGTTGAAAAAAGGAGGCTCTGCAAAGCCTCCCGGTTCGTGACCAGGAGCCACTATGGACTCGAAGAAGCCGAGCGCCAAGAGCAGGACGAAGCGCCTGATCGACATGCGCGTCAAACAGGCAGCATCCATCAAAGCCCTACTCTACGAGGCGGGTTACACCTTCGCTGAACTCGAGCGCATTCACGACATCCCCAGAGGAACTGTCAGCGACACGCTGCGCGCGCCGAACCTCAAGGGCGAGCGTGCGATTTCCGACGCTCTCGGAACCAGACCTGAGCTGCTGTGGCGTGACCGGTATCACGCTTCCGGTCGCCGGAAATCGCCCCAGGATCATTCCCGCCCGCCGACCATGGCGCAACGTCGAAAAGAGGCGGAGGCGCGGACATGAGACGCCTCCATTCGACAGACCGCTTCAGAGTGCGCCAGCACCATCCGGCGGCCGAGCCGATGGTCTACGCGATCGTCGGGGTCTGCGTGGCCGCATGCATCGCGGCATCTCTCTCCTTCCTTGGAGTGTTCTCATGAGCTGGAGCGCCGCCGCCATCGGCTATCTGATCTTCTGCGCCGTCGTCCTGCTTTTCGTCATGTGCGCGCGCAAGCAGGAGGAGACCACGCGGGCTTCCCGCCGACGGGAGGGACAGGGCGATGTCTGAGCCGTTCCCGCTGCTCTTCCAGGCACTGGCAGGGTCGAGCGCGTCTCCCCGACGAGAGGAGCCGGCCGATTACCTGGCCGGCGGCAAGGATGCCGTCGTGCCGCTGTTCGAAGCGAGCGTGCGCGGCGTTCAGAGCCGCTTCCCCCACCTGTCGGAAGCCGACATCACGGCACCGCCGCATCACTGGTTCGACGCGGCGCTCGCGCGCCAGATCGCGCTGCATCTGCTGATCCAGCATTTCGACGTGCCGAAGCGCGCCGTCGCGCAGGAGCTGGAACGCTCGCGCGAGGCCGTGAACCGGGCGCTGCGGACGATCGACGAAAGGCTCCAATACCCGGAGTTCCAGGACGCCTATTCGGCCATGGCCGAAAGCGCGCAGGCATCACTCACGCAGCGAGGCGACAATGAGCAAGATTGAGACCATCGCCCTTGCGGATATCCATGTGCCTGAGGATCGGCTACGGGCGGTCAAGGAGGACTTCGCCAGCCTTTATGCCGCCACGCTGGCGCGCGGTCGCAGCTTGCCGCCGATACAGGTGCGTCGGACCCCAAACGCGAAGGGCGGTAAGTTCACACTGATAGCCGGTCTGCACCGGCTGCGCGGACACGAGATCGCCGGCCTCGTCGAGATCAGGGCCGATATCGTCAAGGCCGACGCCGTGGAGGCCCGCAAAATCGAGATCGAGGAGAACCTGTTTGTCAACGGGTTGTCTGCACTGGAGCGGATCGACGCCGTCGCCGACTATCGCCGCATCTTCGAGGAGGAATTCGGCGAAATTGACCCGAAGGGTGGCCGGCCGAAAAACTCCGCCAAGTTGGCGGAGTTTCCGAAACGCAATCTCCTCGGCGTGGTCGAAGACAGCCAGGAAGGCCATTTCTACGCCCGCGTGTCAGAGCGCCTCGGCCTTTCGCGGCGCTCTTCTGAGCGCCTCTGCGCGATCGCGAAATCGCTTCAGAGTACCCTGCATGACGCCATCGTCGGAACGCCGATCGAGGACAACCAATCCGCCATCGAGCGGCTCTCCAAGCTGCCGGTTCGCGATCAGGTCAAATACGCGTCAGTCCTCGCCGATAATGGCGGCGACCTAAATGCGGCGGACCTCGCCCTCGCCCCGAAGCCCAAGCAGAGCGACACGGACAAGCTGCGCTCGCGCCTGATCGACACATGGGGCCGGATCAAGCCGAAGGCGCGCCTAGAGTTCGTTCGGGAACACCGGACCGAAATCGAGGCGGCGCTGGCCAAGCTGGACGCCGAGGCCGCGTCATGACCAGCGACCTCGCCCATGATTTCGCCGAGCGCCTGCACACCCTCAAAGCCGAACGCGACCTGACCGTTCGCGAGATGGCGGAACGCTGCGGCCTCGGCAAGAAGCGGATGGAGAATTATCTCTCGCGCCACGCTCCCACCCAGCCGGGGCTGGACGCGCTTGCCGCGATCGCGGTCGGGCTGCAGGTCGCCCCGAACTGGCTCGTGCTCGGCATCGGCTCTCCGGACATCAGGAAAGCCTCGCCGGACCGAACGCCTGGCAGCATTCGGGGGGGCATCATGACTCCTGATCGCGGGCAGATCGACCTCGACGATGATCTCAACGGGAGCGGGTCATGACGATCTGCCGTTTCCCCGCATGCGAGTCCGAGACAGGTGGCCGGGACGCCGTTTTCTGCGCCGACCATCATTTCGAATGCACGCGGGTAGAGGCGGGCTTCCTTCTTCGCATCAGCATCACGGCACGGCGCACAGAATCGCCGGCCGAGCGCGAACACCTGCGCGGGCAGCTCAATGGCTATGTCGCCCAGGTGGTTCGCAACATTCAGAGCAGACAGGACAAAGGGGCTTCAAGTGTTGCGTAATCCTCCCCATGCCGGCCAGGGCGATCTGTTCGCCAAGGCCGTCTTCGAAAGCCGCGAGGCGGCTCCCATGCTGGACGTCGACAGGTTCCGCCTGCGGATCAAGGGCGCCATGTCGGCGGCGATCACCAACAGGAATCTCGACCGCCACGCGATCGCCTCCGACATGGCCAGGGCGCTGAACGCGCCAGGCCTCTCCAAGGCGATGCTCGACGCCTACACGTCACCCGCCAAGGACCAGGACATCACCCTGGTGCGCTTCAAGGCGTTTGCGCGCGCCATCGACGCGCCCGAGCTTTGGGACGTGGCCGTTTCCGACGACGGGTTGCTGGTGCTGCGCGGCGACGAAGCGCGCCTGGCGGAGATCGCACGGCTGCAGCAGGAGCAGCGCGCGATTGGCGCTAAGCTGAAGCAGCTCCGGTCCGTTCCCGTGAACATCTCCCGAGAGGAGCGTTGACCGCATGAAGGAGTGGCTGACCCCGCGCGAGATCGCCGAGTTGGGCGGGCACGACCTTCCGTCCGACATCGGCGGCGTGAACCGGCTCGCCAAGCGCCAAGGCTGGCGCGCACAGGGCGACAAGGCGCGCAAGACGGCGATGCGAGGCGGTGGCTGGGAATACCATGTCTCCCTGCTTCCCGGAACGGCGCAGGCGCGGCTGATGGCGGCGCATAGCGCGCCGGCCAACGAGAATCGCGACATGCTCAATGACGCCCGGAACGCCCTTTGGGAGCGCTTCGAAGGCCTGTCGAAGGAGCACAAGGAGACCGCGCGAACGCGCCTCGCGATTGTCGATCGCTTCGAGACGCTGATGACAGGCGGGCTCGGCAAGACGGCAGCCGTCCGCCTGGCCGCGCGCCAGAACGGCGTCTCCGCCGGCTCGCTGCAAAGCTGGCTCGGCAAGATCGCCGGTGTCGATCGCGCCGACCGGCTGGCGGCACTCGCGCCAGACTACAAGGGTGCGACCGAGCGGGGCGAGTGCGACCCGCGCGCCTATGCGGCGTTGAAGTCCGACTATCTGCGCCCGGAACGGCCGAGCTTCTCGGCCTGCTACCGGCGCATGAAATCCGCCGCCGCAAAACATGGCTGGACGCCGATCCCCTCCGAACGCGCATTGCGCCGGCACCTCGACAAGGACGTTCCGAAGGCGACGATCGTGCTGGCGCGCAACGGCCGCGACAAGGCGAAGGCGCTCTATCCGGCGCAGCAGCGCACGCGCGGCCACCTGCATGCAATGCAGGCGGTCAATATCGACGGCCACAAGCTCGACCTGTTCGTGCGCTGGCCGGGCCGGGAACTGCCCGTGCGTGTCTACATGATCGCGTTGCAGGATCTCTATTCCGGCAAGTTCCTCGCTTGGCGATTGTCGGAGAGCGAGAACAAGGAAACCACGCGCCTCGTCATCGGCGACATGGTCGAGCGTTACGGCATCCCCGACCATCTCTATTCCGACAATGGCCGCGCCTTCGCGTCAAAGTGGATCACCGGGGGCATCGCGAACCGGTACCGGTTCAAGGTGCGCACGGAAGAGCCGCAGGGCCTGCTAACGACGCTCGGCGTCGAGGTGCACTGGACGACGCCGTTTTCTGGCCAGTCGAAGCCGATCGAACGCGCCTTCCGCGATCTCACGGACACTGTCTGCAAGCACCCACTCTGCTCGGGCTGCTACACCGGCAACACGCCGGAAGCGAAGCCCGAGAACTATGGCGACAAGGCAATCGAGCTGGAGACGCTGCGCGCCCATGTCGATGCCTGCATGGCCGAACACAATGCGCGGCCAGGACGGCGCGCGGAACATCTCGGAAAACGCAGTTTCGACCAGGCCTTCTCCGAGAGCCTCGCCGACCCTTCGACCGTCGTGCGCTGGCCGACGGCCGCGCAGCGCTCGCTATGGCTTTTGGCCGGCGAACGAATCCGCGCCTCGAAGGGCAATGGCGAGATCAGGCTGCTCGGCAGCCGCTACTGGAACGAAGCGCTGACGGCATGGGCCGGGCGCGCGGTCACGGTCCGGTTCGACCCGGACGACCTGGCGAAGGACGTGCAGGTCTATGACGCCAGCGACCGCCTGCTCTGCGCCGCCCAGCTGGTCGGCCTCACCGAATTCGACAATGCCGAGGAAGCCCGCGAGCACGCCGCGCGGCGCAACCGGTTCATCCGCGCCCACCGGGAGCTGCAGAGGCAGATCGTCGAGCTGTCAGCCGACGAACTGGCGCGGCTCTACGCGCATGCCGACGCGGAAAAGCCGAAGCCGCAGAAACCGAAGGTCACGCGCATCGCAGTTGCGGGCGGTGCGGCGGCCGTACCGGTCGCGCAATCCGAATGGGACGACGATGCAGAGGAGGGGTTTTCACGCGGTCTGCGCCTTGTGGCGCAAAGCCGCGACGAAACGTGATCCGCCGGTGCGGTCGGCGGCATGAGCGCTAGCAGGTTCAGGGTAGGCGCAAAGAAAAAGGCGGGAATGCACCCGCCTGAAGAAAACGCCGCAAAAGCGGCAACGTCAAAGGAAGTCTACATGAGCACCGACATCAACACAAGCTGGCCCCTGCCCGACATGACCCGGCCGTTCGACAACGGTCCCGGTCGCGGCGAGTCCGATTTCGAGACCTGGAAAACCCTGGTCAGCAAGACGAATGCCATTGCCGTGCGCAACGGCTGGAACAAGGCCGAGACATCACGCCAGATCGGCCTGGCGAGCGCCACCTTTCACGGCTGGTACGAGGGCACCTACAAGGGCCGGTTCGACACCACCAACGAGAAGGTTGCGGCCTGGCTGGCCGCGCATGACGAACGCGCCGCGCTGGCCGCCAGAATTCCAGGATCGCCGCCCTTCATCCGCACCGTGATCGCCGGCGAGATCATCGACATGCTGGGCGCGGCGCAAATGATGCCTGCCCTGGTCATGGCCACCGCCGGCGCCGGAATGGGCAAGACCACCGTCGCGCGGAACTATTGCGACACGCATCCGCATTCCTTCCTGGTGACGATCAGCCCGCACACGCGCACGGTGCATGCAATGCTGATCGAGATCGCGGAGGCGATCGGCGTACGCCAGCACAATCCCGGCAGGTTGGTCCGCTCGATCGGCGAGAAGCTGCGGCGGACCGGCGGCGGCACGCTGCTGGTCATCGACGAGGCGCAGAACCTGGTCGACGACGCTGTCAACCAACTGCGCCACTTCGTCGATGTCTATGATTGCGGTGTCGCGATCCTCGGCAACACGGAGACCTATTCGCGGTTCTCGTCGGGCCTTGCCGGCGGCGTCAAATACGCCCAGCTGCGCCGGCGCTTCTTCAAGCGGATGCGCCGCGACACGCCGCGCAAGGATGATCTCGAGCAGTTCATCAAGGCTTGCGGAATCACCGCCGAAGACCAGGCCCGCTTCCTGACCGGCGTCGGCATGAAGCCCGGTGCCTTCGGCCAGATCGACATGACGGTGAAGCTCGCCAAGATGCTCGCCCTCGGCAATGGACGGGACATCCAGCTCGGCGACCTCAAAGCAGCCTGGGAAAACCGTGATGTGGAGGGGCTGACATGAGCACCGACACCCCCCTCCCGCTGCTCACCACGGAAATCTCGGCGATCGGCAAGCTGTTTTCACTCACCGTCGAGCCGGGGCAGCCCATCGACGCCGATGCGCATGCCGGACTGCTCGCCGCGTTCGACGCGCTTGCCCGCCTCGCCGCCCTTCAGGACCGCGAACTGGCTCTTCACCGGGAGCTGATGGACGCGACCCATGCCCGCAAAATCGCCGCCGCGCTCGGTGGCCACACCACACCGGAGACAATGCAATGACATCGACCGCCAGAAAGACGGCCAAGCCGCCGCATCCCTTCACGCTGAACCACAGGCTGCAGGAACTGAAGGCCCGTTTCACCCAGCATCGCCATTCCGGCATCACAGCCAATCCGGAAGGCGTCGAGATGATCATCGACCAGATCGCATCCATCGAGGAGCTGGCGCGGGGGTTCATGAACGAACTTTCCGCTCATCGCTGGAACCAGGCCGGCCGGCTCGACGCGCAGGAAGAAGCGGTCATGACCGCGCTGCGCGACCCCGAGGGCAACGTGGTGCTGTTCGCGCCGCCGGCACCGGCGTTTTCCGACGGTGACCTGTCCGGCGGTGAGCCGGCATGATCCGGGTCATCGACATTGCCCAGATCGTTTGCCTGGCGCTCGGCGCGGACGTCGCCGAGGTGATGTCCGATCGCCGCAAGAAGGCGGCAATCGAGGCGCGCCACGTCACGATGTATCTGGCCAACCGGCTGCTCCCCGACACGGCCGTCGATATCGGCAAGCAGATGGGTGGGCGCGATCATACGACCATCCTGCACGGTGTGGCGAAGATCGCGGCGGAGATCGAGTCAGACACGCGGCTGAAGGCGCTCGTCAACAGCCTGCAGGCAACGCTCGAATACCGCATGACGCTGGAATCGCTTGGCGGCATAGACCCGCTCGCTGCGGCACGGGAAATCGTGCTGCGACCGCGTCGCGCCGCCTTAGAGCGATCCACCTATGAGCTGGCCGCGCTCGCCGTGTTCACGCTCGACCTCTGGGAGGTTGCCAGCTGCGCCGAGGCCTTGGCGCGGTCCATCGAGCTTATCGATCTCCCCGAACCGTACGACGCCGGCCTGCCCCGCATGCGGGCGCTCGCCGTAGCCATCATCGACGAAATGAACCACATCGCCGGCCCGGCGCCGGCCGAACACGGAGAAGCAGCATGAACGAGGCAGTCATTCTCGAAGAACGCGAAGACGAGGGCGTCACGCTCGTGAACGGCAAGCCCTACATGGCAGACGCAAAGGGCGCACTCGTGCCGCTCGCCACGATCAAGCCGGCCGACAAGCTGGAAGATGAGACGGTCCGCAAGATCATCGGCTTCGCCCGCGACCTCTCGGCGCAGATAGGCCGCTTTCGCGGTCACACCTTCACTGATCTCGGCGAGCTCGATGCGCTTCTGGAGCAGGAATACGGCGCGACCAGGGGCGGCCGGAAAGGCAATCGTACCTATCAGAGCTTTGACGGGCTGATGAAGGTTCAGGTCCAGGTGTCGGACTTCATCGACTTCGGACCGCAGCTGCAGGTCGCAAAGAAGCTGATCGACGAGTGCCTGACCGAATGGGCCGCAGACAGCCGCGACGAGATCCGCGCATTGGTCACGCGCGCCTTCAACACCGACAAGGAAGGCCAGATCAACAGGTCCGAAATCTTCATGATGATGCGTCTCGATATCGCCGACGAGCGCTGGAAGCGGGCCATGGACGCGGTCCGGGACGCCATGCGGGTGACCGGCTCGAAGCAATATGTGCGCTTCTACGAGCGGGCCTCGGCGGAGGACAAGTGGACGACGGTCACGATTGATCTCGCCAAGGCAGGTGGGTGATGTCAGGCAACCGGCTCGACGATCAATTGTTTCACGCGGTGGACTCTCTGGAGACAACCGAGAACGCGCGCAAGACGGCTGAGACCAAGTTCGGCCGCCTGCTCAACGAGTTCGGTGGCTCCTACACCTTGGGCAACGCTGAGAAGATGCGCATTGCGAGCGTCTCGGTCAGTTTTACAGGCAGCAAGGGCAACCTCCCTTCCGCCTGGAAAAGGAAGGCAGGGAACAAGCTTGGCATCGCCACTAAGGCAGGCGTGTGATGTTATCCATTCGCGCGCGCTCCAACGACCTTCAGCAGAAGATTCAAGTCTTTGACAAATCGTTTCGTCGCATCCGCAACCATTTTCGAGTGATCCAAGCTCGCCCAAATTCTGTCGTATTCAGAATCACCTTCTTCAAAAAGGAACTGATCTTCCTCTTCTTCATCACTAAATCCAAAATCGCTATTTTCAGAAATAATGACTCTGACCCGTCCAAGCTTGTAAGCCCCCTCTTCCGCCATAGGCTCGCTTTGCTGGATAAACGCGCGATCACCGTGCATGTCTGCGTCCAAGAGATCAGCAATCATGGCAGACTCTTCGGATACGAATGCCGAAATAATGTCCGATACATTCTCTGCGATCAGCCGGGCGTTCGTCGGAACTTTATGAGCTTTGCACTCCAGCATCGCTGCATCAACGTTTTGCAAGAGAGTATTGGCGACTATTTCGACATCGCGACCATATGTTTCTCGGAAACGAATAAGGCGACTGATATCTCTTCTAAGCGTAAGTCGAAGAACATCTCTGTGCCGACTTTCTGCTCTGTCGTCAGATCTCTGCATCTGTCCAACAGTGAGGCCTGCCGCGGCAAGTGCAATCATTCCAGCAACGAACGTCTGGTGCTGGAAAAACCAGTTTTGGAACCGTCCAAAATCTCCAGCGTATACCCCAAACAAAAAGCCTGCAAAGCACGCCACAACAATCCCAAAGCAGAACATGAGCAACGTGCCGCTATCGCGCAACTGGCAAACCCCACTCTTTCAGCCTGTGAGTACACTACTTTTTGTATTGCAGGGTTGCAATGAGCAACTACGCCCTACTCCATATCGCCAAGCGCGCACTTGGTCTTGATGATCACACCTATCGTGCGGTCATCGAACGAATGACTGGCAAACAGTCGGCGAAGACCCTGACTGAGACCGAGCGCGAACGCGTGATCGACGAGTTGAAAAAGCTCGGTTTCAATCCGTCTTCGGTCGGTCGGCGAAAGGCGCTCGAAGGCAAGTTCGCGAAGAAGCTGCAGGCGCTGTGGATCGCCGGCTGGAACCTCGGCATCGTGCGCAACCGCGACGACAAGGCGCTGCTCGCCTTCGTCAAGCGGCAGACCGGCCTCGAGCACACCCGGTTCCTGCATCATGCGGAGGACGGCGCCAAGGCGATCGAGGCGCTGAAGCGCTGGCTCGCCCGCGACGGCGGCGTGGACTGGACGCAGCGCCGCCACGAGGCGGCCCATCGCGAAACGAGCGGGTTCAAGATCGCGCTCGCCCAGCACCAGCGTCTGTTTCCTGCCGCCGATTTCAGTGGCTTCGTCGGGAAGGCGAAGGACATTTCCGGCAAGGCGCCGCACTTCATGACGGACGAGGCGGACTGGCAGCCGGTGATGAACGAGTTCGGCCGGCAGATCCGCGCGGCGAAGGCAAACCGGTCATGAGCCGGCGCCGCTCCACTTGGCGCGTCTGCGCCACGCTGCATCAAATGCGCGCGATCGCAGCGAAGGTGCTCGACGAGCGGCAGAACGCCCTGACGCACGAGTATGAACTGACCGCGTCGAGCGGCATCTGGAGACGGGCGAACGGCACCTTCACCGTCAAGCTCGTCTATCGCAACCGCCATGCCGACCGGCCCGCGACAGTGTCATTCACCATTCGCAACGTCAGCCACCATGCGATGCTTTCGGCGGGGCAAGCCGGATGACCACGCGCAAGCCGCAGATCCGCGTGTCCGACCATGCCATCGTGCGCTGGCTTCAGCGCGAGTGCGGCTGGGACATCGAGGCGCTGCGCACCACCATCGGCGAATGCTGCGAGCGCGGCGCGGCGGCCGGAGCACCGGTCGTCATCGTCGGCTCGGTCAAGTTCGTGATCGAGGACAATGTCGTCGTCACGACGCTCGACAAGACCATGCGGCCGAGAAAGCCGAGGGCGCGATGAGCAGGATCCGCCCGCCCGCCCATATCGCGCCCATCGTCGAGATCTTCGGCCAGGACGACGCGGTTGAGTTCCTGCTCGAGCATGGCGGCGGCTATCTCTATTTCTCGGACAATCCGACAGCGCGAAATCCGGTCGCCAAACGCTTCGGACGGGACAAGGCAGTCGCGCTCGGCCGGGTCTATGGCCGGCGCAACATGCGCGTTCCGCTGGCAAAGGAATGGGTCATGCGCGTGCTCGCCTCGCGTGGCGTCGGCACGCATGAGATTGCCAAAAGGCTGCATGTCAGCGATGTTACCGTCCGACGCGCCATCGGCACGCGCGACAGGCTGCAGCTCGACATGTTCGAGAACACGCAGGACTGATCCACACACCGTTGTGGCGTTTTTTCCCGTTATTGAGCGCCCATTGTCGGCCCGGAACGAACCGGAGCCGACCCGATGGACATCGCGAAACAATACGATCCGAGACTGGTGCCGTTCACCGGCGGCCACGAGGGCAAGGTGCTTCGCTGGTACCGCGACCCGACAGGGACGCCGACGATCGGCTTTGGTTTCACCTGGTCGAGCCGCATCTTCCAGGAATGGTTCCTGAAGTCCCGCGGCCGCAAAATGCAGCCGGGCGACACGATTACCGAGGCCGAAGCGCTCGAACTCCTGAAGCGCATTCTCGAGAGCGAGTATCTGCCTCCGGTGCTCGCCGCCATCGCGGCCTCGAACGCGAAAGTCTCCGGGCACGCCGTCTCGGCCGCGACGGACATGAGCTACAATTGCGGACCTGGCGCGCTCAAGTGGTCATGGTTCGCGAAGCTGCTGGCCGGAGACGTCGCCGAGTCCGCGAAACGCTATCGCGTGACGGCGCAAACCTCGAAGGGCCGCAAGCTGCCCGGCCTCGTGCGTCGTCGCAAGGAAGGCGCCGATATCCTCGAGCTCAATATCTGGCCGGTCTGGCTGAAGACGATCGAGCATGTCGAGACCGTCCAGGAGATCAAGGATGCGCTGCCGGAATGGCGGCTGCTGCCGGAGGACCACGAGCAGGGCCTGACCTGGCTGAAGCAGCTTGGCTATTTCGACCGGCCGATCCTGACCGATCCCGACGCCGTGCGGCAGGCCGTGCTGACATTCCAGCAGGAGCACCCCCAGCTCACCAATGACGGCATTCTCGGTCGGGCCACGCTCGACCAGCTGCAGCGCGTCATCGACCTGAAAAGGAAGACGAAGGCGACGGTCGCGACCGGCGGCGCCCCCACAGCTGCCGGCGGCGCCGAGGCTGTGTCGCAGACCGACGTCACCGGCGTGCCCGACCTGCTGATCTGGGGCGGCTTCGCCGTGTTGATCATCGGCGGGACTTGGCTCGCCTGGCGCTACCGCGACGAGCTCTCGATCGCCGCTCGAAGCCTCTTCAAACGGAAAGGGAAACGCTGATGAGCGCGATAAGAGCCGTCATCGCCACCGCTGCCGCCAAGGTCGGCGCCGGCATGGTCAAGTCCGTCGTCGAGCGGAGCCTCGGTGCAGGCGCAGGGCAGATCGCCGGCGATCTCGCCGGCAACGTCATCGACACCGTGGCGCGCAAGGCGGGCGTCGAGCCGATCGACCTGCCAACGCTGTCAGAAAGAGAGCCGGGCCAGGTCGAGGAGGCGGTGCTCGCCACCGAGGCCGACATGCCCGAGCTGATCGCGCTCTGGCAGCGCGGGCTGGATGGACAGTTCGCACTGTTGCAGGCGGAAACGCAGGAAGGCGGGCTGAAGGCCTTCTGGCGCTATGGCTGGATGTATCTGCTCGCCGTCTTCTGGATCTGGCGGATCATCATCGTGCCGGTCGCCAATCGCTACCTCGGCCCGTCGCCGATCGAGCCTGTCGACTTCGCGGTGCTGCTGACGCTCACCTCCTGGTTCATGGCCCTCTACATGGGCGGCCACACCGTCAAGGAACTCGGCAAGAGCGCGATCGAGGCCCTGCGCGCCCGGAAGGGAGCGTGACCATGGCGGACATTGAGAAACTGATCGCAGGCGATCGTGTCGCGGTGGTCGTGACGCCGGCCTTCGGCAAGCCGCGCCTTCGCGAGGGCGAGGTCTTCTCCGTTTCCGAAGGCATCGCCAAGGTCGAGGTTCGCGCGCCCGGCCTGCCGAACTGGCCGTGCACGGTCGAGACGGCCGACACGACGCCGCATCTCGGCCGCCCGCCGACGTCGGATCACGGGGCGCTCAAGCCCGGCGACGAAGGCGACGAGGTCACGGCTCTGCAGGCGGAACTCCATGCGCTCGGCTTCGGAATTGCCAGGACCGGTGTCTATGACATTCAGACGCGCGTCACCGTCGAGGAGTTCCAGAAGGCGGTCGGCATGGTCCCGCATGGCTTCGCGACCAAGGCGACCCGCGACCGGCTGACCGAGTTGGTGCGTTGCAACCGGGCGGAGCACTGACATGGTCCGCTGCGCCCTTGCCCTCCTGATGCTGATCTTCGCCGCTCCCGCGATCGCGCAAACGGCGTGCTACGAGGTCGACTCGCTGCAAAGCACCCTTGCCGGGAAACTCGGCGAGCGGCTCACCTTCTCCGGGCGCTCGGCCAACGGGATCGGCGTGATCCTCTTCGTCGCGCCGGCGGGCAACTGGACGCTCACCTGGCTCGACCCGGACGGTGCGGCCTGTCCGGTCGCCAGCGGCGACACGTCCCGGCTGCCTGACGGCCCCGCCTTCATCGAACTGATTCCGGAGGATCCGGCTTGACCCTGACACCGTCCAGGCGCGCCTTCATCTGCGCCCTCTCGATTTCCGCGCTCGGCATCCTGGCGCTCGCCTCGGCCGCCCTCGCCCAGCCTGCCGAGACGCCGGCGAAGAGTTTGCCCGAATTGCTCGGCCCGTGGTTCGGACTGTTCGCCGTCGTGATCTCGGTCGGCGGTACGCTCTATGCGTTCTTGTCGTCGCCTTCGAAAAAGAATGCAGATGCGGTCGAGACCTTGAACGAGATCGTCACCGATCAAGGAAAGCGCATCCAGACGGTCGAGGACGAGCTGAAGCATCTGCCGGACCGGGATTCACAGCATCGCGTCGAACTTGCCCTGGCGCAGATGAACGGCCGCTTCGAGGCGCTCGACGAGCGGTTGAAGCCGATCGCCGCGACGAGCCAGCGACTCAGCGAATTCCTGCTCGAACAGGCGAGGAAGTCATGAGCCTCGGTATCGATTACGCCAAGAAGATCCGCGAGGACGCACGTCTGATCATTCTGCGAGCGCTCGCCGAGCAGATCAACGACACGCTCGCATCGAACGTGCTGCAGGATACGGTCCTGCCTGTTTTCGGGGTCCGCCAGGATCGCGCCTGGGTGCATCAGCAGGTCGAGTATCTCGCTAATCTCGACGCCGTTTCAGTGGTGGAAGCTGGATCGGTGAGAGTCGTGACGCTGACTGCAATCGGCAAGAAGCACATCGACCGCCTCGTGGCGCTGGAAGGTGTCACGCGACCGTCCCTGGCCGGCGAGGAATGACATGGCGAGCAAAGGCCGTGGTCGGCTCTCCAGTCTCGATTTGCTGCCTGAAGAAGCGCGCGACGATGTCATCTGGGCAATTGCCGAACTCAACACGCGTGAGCGCACGCAGGCCGACATCCTTTTCGAGCTGAACGACCGGCTCGCCGTCAAGGGCATTGATCCGATTTCGCGATCGGCCTTCAACCGGAGATCGATGCGGCTGGCCAAGCGCTCGATGCAGATCGACGAGCGCCGGCACATCTATGCCGGCATTGCCGAACGGTTGACGCCCGAGGAGGTCGGCAAGGCGGATCTCGTGCTCGGCGAATTCCTGAAAACGCTGATCGACGAGCTGCTGGACGGCGACGGCCTGGCTTCGAAGAACGCCATGGAGCTGGCGCGCGCCTACAAGGACACCGTCATGGCGCAGCGCCACTCTGTCGAGCTGCGCGACAAGGCCGAGGCCCAGGCCGATGCCAAGCTGAAGAAGGCCGTCGACGAGGTTGGCGAGGTAGTCCGCAAGACCGCCGGCATCAGCCAGGAGACGCTGGACGAGATCAATCGCCGGCTGGGTGCGATCTGATGGGCCGCGCCGGGATCATCCCCGCCAATCCGGACACGATCTTCCTGCCCTATCAGGCAAAGTGGATCGCCGACCAGTCGCGCCTCAAACTGATGGAAAAGGGCCGGCAGATCGGCCTTTCGTGGTCGACGGCTTATGCCACCGTCTCGCGCACCGCGCTGATATCGGCGCGCCATGACCAGTGGGTGTCGTCACGCGACGATATCCAGGCGCGGCTCTTCCTTGAGGATTGCAAGCTCTGGGCCGGCAACATGGACCTCGCGGCGCAGGATCTTGGCGAACAGGTTATCGACCCGGAAAAGAAGCACAGCGCCTATGTACTCCGCTTCGCAAATGATCGCCGGATCCATTCCATGAGCTCCAATCCAGATGCCCAGGCCGGCAAGCGCGGCGGGCGCGTCCTCGACGAGTTTGCCCTGCATCCTGACCCGCGAAAGCTCTGGTCGATCGCCTATCCCGGCATCACCTGGGGCGGATCGATGGAAGTGATCTCGACGCATCGCGGATCCCAGAACTTCTTCAACCAGCTCGTCCGCGAAGCACGCGAGAGCGGCAACCCGAAGAAGCTCAGCCTGCATCGCGTGACGCTCGAGGATGCGTTGAACGATGGCTTCCTCTGGAAGCTGCAACAATCGTTGCCTGACGACGACGAACGCCAGGAGATGAGCGAGGCGGATTATTTCGACTGGGTGAAGAGCGGCACGGCCGACGAGGAAAGCTTTCTCCAGGAGTACATGTGCCAGCCTGCCGACGACAATTCGGCTTTCCTCGAATACGACCTGATCGCTGCGGCCGAATACCCCTCTCAAGTCGATTGGCAGCAGGTCGAGGGCCGCAAGCTCTTTGCCGGCATCGATATCGGTCGCAAGCACGATCTGACCGTTCTCTGGGTGCTCGAGGAACTCGGCGACGTCCTTTACACGCGACATGTCGAAACCATGCGCAACATGCGCAAATCCGACCAGGAGGCAATCTTGTGGCCCTGGATCCGGCGGTGCATCCGAAGTGACTGGGACGCAACCGGCCTCGGTATCGGCTGGGCAGACGACGCGCAGGACGAGTTCGGCGAACACGCGGTCGAGGCGGTGACATTCTCCGCGCGCGTCAAGGAGGCTCTCGCCTATCCGGTTCGCGCGAAGATGGAAGACCGGAAACTGCGCATTCCCTACTCCAATCCGATCCGGGCCGATCTGCGGTCCGTGACCAAGCAGGTGACCGCCGCGGGCAATATCCGCTTCACGGCCGAACGCACGGCGGACGGCCATGCCGACCACTTCTGGGCGCTGGCGCTGGCGATCAACGCGGCGTCCGGTCCTGGAGCGGAATATGACTACGTGCCCGTCAGGCCCGCCCGCACCAGGTTCGACGAACGCCGCTTTGACGATGACGGCCGCAATGACGCGGGCGGGTTTCGCCTGGCCAGCATGCGCAACAATCGAGGACTGTTCTGATGGCCAAGCCCCAGCTTCTCGACGCCTATGGGCGACCGATCGAGGTCACCAAGCTGAAGACCGAGCAGGCGCGGTCGGAAACGCTTGCGGTGCGCCGGCCGAACGCGCTGCATCCGGCTTCGGGCCTGACGCCGGTTCGTCTCGCCAACATCCTGCGCGACTCGATCGAGAGCGATCCAGAGAACTACTTGGCGCTCGCCGAGGACATGGAGGAGCGTAACGAGCACTATGCCGGCGTGCTCGGGATCCGCAAACGGCAGGTGGCCAGCCTTGAGGTCACCGTCGAAGCGGCCTGCGACGATGCCCGCTCGGTCGAGCAGGCCGACCTGGTGCGCGAGATGCTGACCCGCGACGGCTTCGAGGAAGAGGTCATCGACATCCTCGACGCGACCGGTAAAGGCTTCTCCGGCACCGAGATCATCTGGGACACGTCAGAGGGCGATTGGCGGATCAGCCGGCTGGAATGGAAGGATCCGCGCAATTTCCGGTTCTCCAACGATGACGGCGTGACGCCGCTGCTGCGCGCGATCGGCGGAGAGGAGCGGCTGAACCCGTTCCAGTGGATCTGGCACCAGGCGAAGATGAAGTCGGGCCTTCCGATCCGCGGTGGGCTGGCACGCGGCGCGGCGTGGAGCTTCTTCTTCAAGTCCTTCACGCTGAAGGATTGGGCGATCTTCTGCGAAGCCTATGGCCAGCCGCTGCGGCTCGGCAAGTTCCATCCCGGCGCGACCGAGAAGGACAAGGAAACGCTGATGCGCGCCGTCGCCAGCATCGGTTCCGACTTCGCTGCCGTCGTGCCCGAATCCATGGCGATCGAGTTCGTGCAGGCGCAGATCTCCGGCAGTCACGAGCTGTTCGAGAGGCGCGCCGACTGGCTCGACAGGCAGATCTCGAAACTGGTGCTGGGCCAAACCGCGACGACGGACGCGATCGCAGGCGGCCATGCGGTGGGAAAGGTGCACGACCAGGTGCGCGGCGACATCGAGGACGCCGACGCGCGGCAGCTGCGCACCACGATCAAACGCGACCTGGTGCGGCCGCTGATCGACCTTAATTACGGTCCGCAGAAGAACTATCCCGACGTGAATATCGGCCGGCCCGACGAGGTCGACATCGAGAGCCTGGTCAACAATGTCGCCACGCTCGTGCCGCTGGGACTGAAAGTCGGCATGGCGACCATGCGCGACAAGATCGGCGTTCCCGATCCCGATCCCGAAGAGGAGTTGCTTGGGTCGCCTGTGCCGCCGCCTTCGTCACCTCATCCCTCGAACGGCAACCCGCCTGACGCGGGAGCACTCAATGGACATGAGGCGCACGAAGCCCTGCAGGCCGAGCGGCTGAACGAAGGCGACGCCATCTCGATCGCTGCGCGCGACGTTGCGGGCGACGAATGGGAGGCGATGACTCCGCCGGTCGTGCGCGGGCTCGCCGAGGAGATCGCCGAGGCGGAAAGCGTTGAAGAGGTGCGCGCCATTCTCGATCGGCGCCGCGAGACGATGAACCTGTCGGATTTCACCGACCTTCTGGCGCAGCTCACATTCCAGGCGCGGCTTTCTGGCGAGGCCGACGAGGATCTCGCCTGATGGTGGCGCGGTTCCGGCCATTGCCGCCGCGCGAGGCGATCGCAGCCCTTCGCGCTCGCGGCATGACGCTCGATGCGAGTTTCGCCTGGCAAGACGTCTATGCCGAGGAACACGCCGCGATGTTCACTGTCGCGAAATCGGCCGGATACGACATTCTCGACGACATCTGGGCGACGCTGCTCGCATCACTTGAGGATGGCCGGACGTTCCGCGAGTTCGCCGCCGATCTGGAACCGGTGCTGCGCGCCAGGGGATGGTGGGGCAAAGAAACGGTCACCGAACCGCAGACGGGCGAGACGCGCGTCATACAGCTCGGCTCGCCGCGTCGCCTGGAAACGATCTTCGGCGTCAACATGCGCGTCTCGCATGCCGCCGGCCACTGGTCGCGCTTCGAACGGATGAAGGCCGAGCGCCCCTTCCTGCGCTATGTGGCGATCCTGGACGAACGGACCCGGCAGAGCCACGCCGCACTCCACAATCTTGTCCTGCCCTTCGATCATCCGTTCTGGGACGTCTTCGCCCCGCCGAACGGATGGAACTGCCGCTGCACGCTGCAGAACTTCAACCAGACCGACATCGACCGCCTCGTTGCGCGGGGCGTGCCGCTTCGCTTCGAGCCGCCGGAAATCACCTATCGCGACTGGACCAACAGGCGCACCGGCGAGGTGCGCCGCATCCCCGACGGGATCGATCCGGGCTGGGACTACAATCCGGGTAAGTCAGGCCACCAAGAAACCAAACGGCGACTGGAAACAAGAACTGTCCGATGAGATCCCTATGATGATCGTGCATTGCCCGCCTGTTCAAAGTCTATTTTAATGAAACCATGCAGAAGCACGTTCATTTCTGGATCGGTTTCTTTGTTGCGTTCCTGATTTCACTGCCTGTGGCAGTGGGCGTATGGGCCGCGCAGAAAGGTCTCGCACGCGATCTTGCGGCAGCTGCGTTCGGGGTCACTGCGTTCCTCGTCATCCTGCTGGTGGTGATGCTGCTGTTTCGCGATCGCATTCTCCAACGACTGATCGGAACGCCAAGATCGGCAATCGAAGATGTCACGAAAAGCGGCTTTGAGGCCATTTCTGCCACGCTAGCTGGAGATCGAACGCAAGCAACACACCACGCCTCCCAGGCCGTTGCCGGGGGCCTCGCCTGGTACGGATGGTCATCTTTCTATCGATGGGTCATCGGTACCTGCATTGCATTTCTGGTGGCATTCGCCGGCTTCACCGGAACGGTCCTCCTGTTCGAACAGAACGAAAAGCTCGGCAAACAGATTGAATTGTTAGGTGACCAGAATGAGAAGCTCGGTAGCCAGACCGAGTTGCTGGCAGGGCAAAATGAACGTTTGGACACTCAGAATGCACTTTCTTCCCTGTCCCTGGTCTCGCGTCTTCGAGAAGAATTGCGCAGCGGATCAGAGGAAGCTCGCATTGGTGTGGAGTATTACGACTTAGTTCTCGGAGATCCGATTTGGCAGGATGGAGACTGCAGCCTCCACTTCGACCTAGGAACCGAGCTGATACGCATGCCAAACGAGTCTAGAATTGGAGCAATCGTTGATCTGACTCATTCGGAGCTCTTGTCCGAATCAATCACAAGCGCACTGACGATCCTGCTGGACGACTCCCATGCTGGCGTTGTCATGGGAGCTGCCGCAGCTCTCCTCCAGATTGGCAAATTCCCAGATGGGACGGATCTGATACTCGACAATGCAATAATTCGTGGTTTCGAACCTCCAGCCTATCAATCCATTTCTGCCCGTGGGAGCTTGTTCGACATAAGTTGCGAAGAATGCTCAGTGGAACTCATTGACTCCACTGCCCTGCTAACGCCCGGACAAACGGTGGAACGTTCGAATGGATCCTTCCTCACAAATTCCCCGTTCCCAGTTCCGCCGCGCTACCTCGGCAAGCAGATTGAGGTAAGTGATCCTGATTTTTCGCTTGTTTCAGGTTTTGGTTTCGACTTCCCATCCAATCCTTGGCTCCAATTCACATTGCTAGGTGGCAAGATGCAATCCATCAAACGGAGGGTGCATGTTAGTCATGACCAAATGTGCGATATTGCATCGCAGATTGCTGATGGTAATCCCACTCTGTCGTTCTACAGACCAACTCAAACTCAGATTGATGTAAGAGACGGTCCGCTCCCCCCACCGCCGGCACTAACAGACATCGAGTAAGCGTCGCTCCACAGGAGCTTCAATAGGCGCGGATGAACCCTGATATCACCGAACCTCAAGAATCGCGCCCAGCGGCTTCAAAAGTCATTCGAATTTGATCCTGATCTGGAAGCGTCGGGCGCAATTCGCGTCCCCGAGCAGTTTCTGGCCTTGAGGGCGCTCATCCACACAGCGTTGTGGATATTTCGCCGACGGTGGTCGGGCCAGTGTCAGCGCCATGATGACCGCGCTTCATTCGCAACGCAACACCCCTTTGACGGCGCTCTGCGCAGCCATGCCGCTGCCCGCCGCCCAGAACGACGACGTGCCGGAATGGATCCACATTCTGCCGGCCGGCGAGTTCTCGGGCGCTGACGGCCGCGGCCCGTACCGGGTCGAAAATGCGCAGAAGCTCGTCGAGGCGAGCCTGGAGGCGATGAACGGCGCGGGCGTGATCGACGAGAACCATGCCACCGACCTCGCCCTGCCTCGCGGCGATCCGGCGCCTGCCCGCGGCTGGATCAAGGAGATGGCGGCGCGTGCCGACGGCATCTGGGCCAAGGTCGAGTGGACGCCGACCGGCCGCGCGCTGCTGTCGGAGCACGCCTACCGGAACATCTCGCCGGTCATCGTGCACGCGAAAGACGGGACGGTTCTCGCCATCCTGCGCGCCTCGCTCGTCAACAAGCCCAATCTTCGCGGCCTGACCGCACTTCACCAGGAGCAAGACATGAACGAACTGCTCGCGCAGCTGCTCGCTGCGCTGGGCCTGCCCGCCGAGACGAAGGCGGAAACGGCCATCGAACGCGTCACCGCGCTACACGCAGCCGAGGGCGAAGCCTCCACGTCGCTGCAGTCGGCGCTCGATCCGATCGCCAAGGCGGCAGGGATCGACGCAGGCTCGGACGCGGCAACGGTCCTGGCCGGCGTCCAGAGGCTTGCCGATGCGAAGCCCGGCGAGGCCGGCTCCACTGTCGTCACCGCGCTGCAGGCGGAGCTGAAGACCGTCACCGAGCAGTTGACCTCACTGCAGTCGGCCCAGGCGACCGACAAGGCGACCGCCTTCGTCGATGGCGCGATCAAGGCCGGCCGCGTCGGCGTGAAACCTCTGCGCGACCACTACATCGCACGCCACGCCAAGGATGCGGAGGCCGTCGAAAAGGAGATCAACTCCTTCCCGATCCTCGGCCCGTCCGGCGCGACGATCGAGCCGCCCTCGGAAAGGAAGGACGGCGAGGTGTCGCTCAACGCGGCCGAAAAGGAGGTCGCAACCATGCTCGGTCTCGACCTGAAGACCTACGCCGAAACCCTGAAGGCTGAACGCGAGGAGGCGCGCGCATGACCGCTCTGACCAAGGGCCGCAACACGCCGGAGGCCACCGGCGCCATCTATTCCTTCCCGCTGCTTGCCGCGGCGGTCGCGTTCGCCGGCGGAATTGCCGTGCTCGACGCGTCCGGCTGGTGCAAGCCTGGCGCGACCGCCACCGGCCTCGTCTGCGTCGGCCGCTTCGAGGCGACTGTCGACAATTCCGATGGCGCCAACGGCGCGCTGAACGTCGATGTGAAGTCCGGCGTTTTCCGCTTCGCCAATTCGTCCTCGACCGACGAGATCACCAAGGCCGAGATCGGCGACAATTGCTACATCGTCGACGACCAGACCGTTGCGAAGACGGACGGGACGGGCACGCGTTCGATCGCCGGGCGCGTCATGCAGGTCGATGCCAGCGGCGTCTGGGTTGAGATGGGCGTCGGCATCATGAATTCGCCGGGCGGCGCTCTGCTGGCGGGGAACAACTTCTCCGACGTCGGCAGCAAGGGAACCGCCCGCTCCAATCTCGGCGTCTACGAGAAGATGGGCGCGCCCGCCATCGTCGTTGGCGCCGAGGCCGGTAACGCGATCAATGTCGCCATCCAGCTGAAGGACTCGGCCGGCGACGATCTCGCGGTGCGCGGATCCGTGCTCGCCTATCTCTCCGACGACGCGAACGGCGACTCGATCGCCGCCGCGGCGCCCGACGGCAATGTCGCGATCGGCGCGGACGGCGTGTTGATTCCGGTCGTCGCCGACAAGTGCTTCCAGCTCGTCTCCGAGGCCGACGGCGATATCGACATCGATATCGGCGAGTCCGGCGCGGACACCTGGTACCTCATCCTCGTCATGCCCGACGGCAAGCTCGTCGCGTCCGACGCCATCACCTTCGCCTGATAGGAGGCCTTCATGCTCATCAACCGACCCAACCTGGAAGCGCTGCGCGTCGGCTTCAAGACGACGTTCCAGGGCCGTCTCGACCAGGCGAAGCCGATGTGGCCGCGCGTCGCCATGGAAGTTCCGTCGACCACTGGCAAGGAGGAATATGGCTGGCTCGGAAAGATCCCGAGCGTGCGCGAATGGCTCGGCCCCCGCGCCGTCCAGAACCTGATGGAGCACGACTACTCGATCAGGAACAAGGATTACGAGCTGACGATCGGCGTCGACCGCAACCATATCGAGGACGATACGCTCGGCATCTACACGCCGATCTTCCAGGAGTTCGGCGACTCGGTCGCCGCCTGGCCTGATGAACTGGTCTGGGCGCTGCTGAAGCTCGGCTTCTCGACGGCCTGCTATGACGGCCAGTATTTCTTCGACACCGACCATCCGGTCATCGTCGACGAGAACACCACGACGTCCGTCGCCAACACCGATGGCGGTGCTGGAACGCCGTGGTTCCTGCTCGACGCGTCGAAGGCGATCAAGCCGATCATCTGGCAGGTTCGCAAGCGCGGCCAGTTCGTCGCGCTCGACAACCCGAATGACGAGAACGTCTTCCGCAACAAGACCTTCGAATATGGCTGGGACGGCCGCGGCAATGTTGGCTTCGGCCTGTGGCAGTTCGCCTGGGGCTCCAAGCAGCCGCTCAACAAGGCGAACTACAAGGCCGCCCGCGAGGCGATGATGGGCTTCAAGGGCGATTATGGCCGCCCGCTCAATGTCCGTCCGAACCTCCTCGTCGTGCCGCCCGATCTCGAAGGCGAAGGCCTCGAGATCCTCAACGCGGAACGCGACGACGCCGGCGCGACCAACGTCTACAGGGGCACCGCCGAGCTGCTCGTCTCACCCTGGCTGGCCTGATCGAACTCGCATGACATTTCCTCCGGCATCGCGCCGGAGGGTCTGCAGAAGCTGGCTCGAAGGCTCTTTGAACCGGCTTTTCCAGACCCTCGAAGGAAGGATGACACCATGGCGAAAGCCCCTGCCTCAAAGAAGGATGACGAAGCTGTCGGAACGGATGCGAAGGCCGCCGCCGACAAGCTGATCGCGGATGCGAAGGAAGAGGCTGCGCAGATCACGGCCGACGCGAAGGCGAAAGCCGACAAGGCGCTCGAGGATGCGACGAAGGTCGCCGAAGAGAGCAGTGCCGCAGCGGCGGATTTGATCGTGAAGGTGAAGGCCGAGGCGGAAACCGTGATCGCCGATGCGAAAGCGGCGGCGGCTCGGATCGTCGAGGAAGCCAGGGCCGGCGCGAGTGCCCCGGAGCCGGTCGAGACCCCGCCTGCAGCAACCACCGACATGAAGGGCGGCGTGCGGATCCGCTCGAAGATCGACGGTTTTCGTCGCGCCGGCGTCGCCCACCCGAAGGACGCAACCGAGTATCCGGCAGGCACGTTTTCGACCGAGCAGATCAAGGTTCTGAAAGGCGAGCCGAACCTCGTCGTCGAGGACCTCTAGTCCCTGTCCTGTCAGCGAGGGGCAAGCCGCTGGCGGGATGAACGAATACCCAGAGAGGGCGGTCAGGTACGGCTCGCAAGGCCCCCTGCACTCTTTGAGGACGGTCCGACCGTAGGGGTTCTGCCCGCCGCCCGCACGCATGCCAGGGGAAGCTGCGCCGCCCCGCCGATCGTAAAGCCGAGGACGTCCTCGGCCGCGCAGCCAGCCGGGAGGGTTGCCCGGCAGCTTTCCAATCGAGGACCGCATGGCCTACGCGTTACAACAGGATCTGATCGACCGCTTCGGCGAAACGGAGTTGCAGCAGCTCACCGACAAGGTGAACCGGCCGGCGACGACGATCGACGAGACCACGGTCTCCAAGTGCCTGGCGGACGCCGAGGATCTGGTCGATTCCTATGTCGGCAAGCTCTATTCGCTGCCGATCGCCTCTCCGCCGCCGATCCTGACCCGCATCACTTGCGAGATCGCGCGCTTCTATCTGCATGGCCGCCGCGTCGTCGACAAGGACGACCCGGTCTCCCGCGCCCATGACGCCGCGATCGCCTGGCTGAAGGAACTGTCCAAGGGGATGGTCCAGCTGGAAGCCGACGGCATCGCCGCCTCCCAGGCAGGCGACAGCGAGGTGCGCGTCGAGGCACCCGACCGCGTCTTCACCCGTGACAGCATGAAGGGCTTCTGATGGCCCGGACCGCCGACATCGTCATCGAGGACGCCGCGGTCAATGCCGCGATCGCCCGCGTCGCCGCCGCCGGCCTCAACACCGCGCCGCTGATGCAGACGATCGAGGGCATCATGCTGGCCGGCGTCCAGGCGCGTTTCGAAACGCAAACCGCCCCGGACGGCACCGCCTGGCAGAGACTGTCGCCGCGCACCGCCGCCAAGCGCCTCGGCCGGTCGTCGCGCCGCCGCGGCTATGAAAACATCCTGCGCGTGACGGGCGGCCTCTATCGCTCGATCACCGGCGAAAGCGACGCCACGCGCGCCGAGGTCGGCACCAATCACCCGTTCGCGGCCGTCCACCAGGAGGGCGCCACCATCAACATGCCGGCACGCAGCCAGACGGTGCGACTGCGCAAGGTGAAGGGGAATGTCCGCTTCGCACGTGCCGCGCACAAGCGCGTTCGCGAGGTCGAGGCGACCGTGAAGGCGCACACGATCACCATTCCCGCCCGGCCCTATCTCGGTTTCTCCGACCAGGACCGGGCCGACATCCTGGCCGCCGCGGAGCGCTATTTCGAGGCGGCGTCGGAGGGCGGCGACAAATGAGCATGTTCTCCGACATCGTCGAGCGGCTGAAGGGCGGCGAAACGCCTTTCGCGATCGTCGATCGCGTTTCCGATCTCGCCGCGGTCGACGATCGCCCGAACGCCACGCCCGCCGGCTTCGTCTTCCTGGCCGAGGACGCCAGCGGCCCGAACACCCGTGCCACCGGTCCGATCCTGCAGCGTCTCGAGCGCGACATCGCGATCGTCATCATCACCGACAATGCAACCAGCCGAACCATGGGCGACGCTAGCGACGACATGGAGGGCGTGGTCGACTGGGTTCGTTCGCGGCTGCTCGGGTTCGAGCCCGAGGGCGCCGACGAACCGATGGAGCATGTGTCCGGCCAGCTCGTCAAAGCACGCGGCGGCGCGGTCTGGTGGGAAGAGCGTTTCGGCGTCGCCGCCTATCTGGAGGAAGCCAGCCAATGACCTACAAGCCCCGCAAGCCCGGCCGTTTCATCCGCGAAAGCGAGCAGGCAAAGCCGCGCCCGGCCACGAAGCAGGAGGCGGAGATCGCACGCGGCCGGATCGTCGAACCGCCGGCGAGCGCCGACGTCGCGTCCGACCAAACGGCCGATCAGAAATCGACGAAGAAGAAGGGTAGCTGACCATGGCGCGCAAGGAAAAGACGCTGGCGGCCCTCGCCAAGATCGAAACGACCTATGGCACGGATTCGACGCCGACCGGCGGGGCCAACGCCCTCCTGTTAAGTGACGCGCAGTTCACGCCGCTGGCCGGCGAGCAGGTCTCGCGCGACCTGCTGCTGCCCTATCTCGGCCACCAGGGCGAGAGCCTTGTCGGCGACTACGTCCAGTTCGACTTTTCCGTCGAGATCGCCGGCGCTGGCGCTGCCGGCGACGTGCCGGCCTACGGACCGCTGCTGCGCGGATGCGGCATGGCCGAGACGGTCAATGCAGGGACGTCCGTCGTTTACGATCCGATCTCCAGCGACGAGGAGTCGCTGGCGATGTATTTCAATCTGGACGGCGTGAACCACATCCTCCTCGGCGCCCGCGGCGACGTTTCGATGTCGTTCGTGCCGAAGCAGATCCCGCGCTTCCGCTTCAGCTTCAAGGGCCTGGTCGGCACGATCGCCGACACGGCGTTGCCGACGGTGGACGTCTCGGCCTTCATTAAGCCCCTGCCCGTCTCCGACACGAACACGCCGACCTACACGCTGCATGGCGTTTCACCGAAAGCGGAGAGCATCACCATCGCGCTCGGCAACACCGTCGAGCCACGCCACCTGGTGGGCGGGGAATCGATCGAGATCACCGACCGCAAGATGACGGGAACGACGGTGATCGAAAACCCGCTGCTGGCAGTGAAGAACTGGTTCGCAGCCGCCCAGGCGGAAACGCGCGCCGCCATGCAGCTCGTACACGGCAAGACCGCCGGCAACATCGTCCAGTTCGGCGCGCCCAAGGTGCAGCTCGGCCGGCCGACACAGGGCGCAACGCAAGGCATCGCCAACCTGTCGATCCCGCTGATGATGACGCCGGACAGCGGCGACGACGACTACTCGATCACCGTGAAGTGAGGTCAAATCCATGAAATTCGTTCTTGCCGACACATACACCTTCTCCTGGCCCGTCAAGGTTCGCATGCCCAATCCGGACAAGCCCGGCGAGACCGTGGAGCAGAGCTTCACGGGGCGTTTCAAGCTGATCCCGATCGAACGCCTGACCGTGATGGAGAATGCCGGCAGGCAGGCGTCCGACGAGCTTTCCGAGCTCATTCGCGAGGGCCTTGTCGGATGGAGCGATGTCATTGCGCCGGACGGGGTGGAGATCCCCTTCAGCGACGACGCCCTGGCTCGCGCCCAGCGCTTCACGCCGTTCCAGACCGGTGTCTACCGGGCGATGATCGATGCGGCGCGCGGGGGAGCTGCGGAAAAAAACTGACCGAGGTCGCCGCCGCATGGGCACATGCGTCGCGCGGCCTGTCCGACCCGACGCGGCCAGTCACGGTGAACACCGGGACGCAGGCGCAATTCGCGAGCCTCGGCGTGCAGGTCGCGGTCTCGGAAGACGACACCACGGAGTGTTTCACTGTAATGGCCGAGAACTGGCCCATCGTCAGAGCCTTCCTCGCGCTGGAGACGCAGTGGCGGATCACGGCCGGACCCGGCGGCGTCATCTGGTCGGGCCTCGACTATGCGGCGGCAGAAGCGCGGCTCGGCCGTCGCCGGTTTCGCCGGGTCGCCTCTCACCTGAAACGCATGGAAGAGGCCGCCCTGCCCTCCCTCAACCAGAGTGACGCGCCATGACGTTCGTCCTCGGCATGCGCGCGGAATTCGACCCGAGCAGCGCGGTCCGCGGCGCCCAGGCGACGGAAGACGCGCTGCAGGATGTCGCCGGCGCCGCCAAGTCCGCCGGCGCTGCGATGGACGCCGCCCTGCAGCAGCAGACACGCGTCTCGCGCCAGGCAGCCGCCCAGCTTCGCAATGTGCAGTTCCAGATGATCGACATCGGTCAGTCCTTCCCGCTGGCCTTCCAGTCGCCGGTCTACTTCCTGCAGAACGTCGCCATGCAGGGCGCGCAGATCGCGCAGATCTACGGACCCAACGAGGGTGGCGCGGCGCGCGGTTTCCGCGAGGCCGCGAAGATGGCTACCGGCTTCGTTCGGTCGCTTCTGCCGCTCGCCGGCGTCATCGGTGCGGGAGCTGCGGCCTGGCTCCTGTTCTCAAGGAACACCAGCGAGGCGAGCGCCGAAGTGCGTCGACTGGCAGCGGATGCGAGCTCGTTTTCCGCCGTCCAGGGCATGATGGCCGATCTGGCGCGTGTGCAGAAAGCCTATCGCGACGCCATTGAGGACACTGCCAATGCGCAACTAATCGCCAGCTCCGGCATCGTGGCGGCAACCGAGCGCGAATTCGAGGCAAAGAAGTCGCTGCTCGAACTGGAGTTGAAGCGGCAGCAGGCCCTGGTGGAGACCCAGCGGATCGCCGTGGCCGAAGAACAGCGGTCTCTGCGCAAGCAGTTGCAGGAGATCGTCGACACGTCGGACATCTCGCCAAGAGCGCGTGGCTTCGCCGATCCTCGCATAGGGTCGGTGCCCTTCGTCCGCGACCCGGATGCGGCGTCCACGGTCGAAGCGCTTCTGACCAATATCGACGCGTCGCCCGCAAGCGACCGGATCAAGCAGTTGCGCGCCGAGCTCGAATTGACCGAGGTGTCGGCCGAGCTGCTCGAAAAGGCGCTCAAGACCACATTCAACGACATCGGCTCCGGCAAGGTCGACAAGCACAAAACGACATCAGCCGAACGCTACCTTCAAGGCTATCGCCGGTCGCAGGCCGAAGAGCTCGCTCAGCTGCGCCTCGAAGCCGAGCTGATCGGCGCGACGGCGGTGCAGCGCGAACGGGCCAATGCGCTGCTGGAGACAGAACTGGCGATCAAGCGAAGCAAGATCGCGGTGGACGGGGCGCTGGCCAATGCCATGCGCGAACAGGCGGTCGCCCTGGCAGACCAGACGGTCGAGTTGCGTCGCCAGGCCGACGCCTATGGCACGGTGAAGGATGCCGGCCTTTCGATGATCGATTCCATCTGGGCCCGACTGAAGACCGGGGACGTCACCGGCCTGCTCGCCGACTTCACCGACGAGATCTTCGAGTCGCTCGGTCAGCTCAACGTCGTCAATCCGCTGAAGAACGCGCTCTATGGGGAAAACCTCGGCACCATGTCCGACGTCAACGGGCTGGGCGGGTTCTTCAGCACGCTGCTCGGCCGCAACAAACCGTCCGGCGAAGGCATCGCCTCGGCGATCTCGCAGGTCACCGGCACGATGAACGTCCAGGCCGCGACCGTGATCGTCAGCGGCGGCATCACCGGAACAGCCGGCGGCGCCGGCGGGATCATCAGCTCGCTCTTCGGCGGGAGTGGATCGACCGACCCATGGGCAGGCCTGCGTTTCGACACCGGCGGATGGACCGGAGGCTCCGATCCCTCTCGCGTGGCCGGCTATGTGCACGAGAAGGAGTTCGTCGTTCGCGCCGGACCGGCCGCCCGCTTTCGGCCGATGCTGGAGGCAATCAATGCCGGCCGCAATCCGGGCCATGCCGACGGCGGCATGGTGACGGGAGGCATCGCCAGCGCCTCCTATGGCGCGAGCGGCGCAGCCATGGCGGCGCCCGGCATGAGGCCGCTCAACGTCTCCTTCGACGTCCACGACAATGCCGGCGTCGCCATCGAGCAGCGTCAGGAGACGGATGCCGACGGCGACGTCATGTTCACGCTCGTCCTGAACAAGGTGGATGCGGCGATCGCGGACGGCCGCTTCGACAGTTCCTTCGGCGGTCGCTATCGCGGTGCAAAGGTACGGGGGACGGCGCGATGACCGCGACCTGGCCAGTGGGCCTGCCGCAATATGTCCTGCGTGACGGCCACGAGGAGGCCCCTTACCTGCCGCGTGCCAGCGCCGAGCCGGATGCGGGCCCGCCGATCGGCATCCGCCTCGGCACGGTCGACATGGAAGAGCTTGCCTGCGGCCTCTGGCTGACGGGAGCGCAGCTGACCATCCTGAAGAGCTTCGTCTTCAGCGATCTCGCCGGCGGCGTCCTGCCCTTCGACGGGCCGCATCCGCGCACCCGCGGTACGGTCATGCTCTGGTTCATCGACAAGCCGAAACCCTACCGCGCCCGGCCCAAGGGCGGCGACAACTGGATCGCCAGCTTCACGCTGCGCGCCCTGATCCCGCCGGAGGGGAGCTGAGATGGCGCGTTCGATCCCGCTCGTCACGCGGCAGTCGCTGGAGGATTACTGCGCCGACAACGCGCTCGCCTTCTTCGTGGAATTGACCCACGAGGATGTCGCGCAAGCGGTCCGTCTCGTGACCGACGGCGTCGATTATGTCTGGGACGGCGAGACCTGGCACAAGTCCTGGTTCGAGATCGCCCTGCTGACGGATTCGGAACGGCCGCCGGAGACACGGTTCAGCTTTCCGAATGTCGACCGGTCGAAGACGATGCAACTCGAGCACCTGAAGGGCGCCGTCCAGGTCTCCTTCTGGGTGATCTCTTCGGGCTATTTCGACCTGACCGCGAATCCTCGCACGGTGCTGGAAGGCGAGACCGTCGAGACCGCCTACCAGGCGCTCTATCTCGACCTGATCGATGTCGAGGTCGGTCCGGCCGACGTCAGCGGCATGCTGCGCGGCCTCGACGTGCGCTCCGAGATCTGGCCTGCCCTGTGGGTGACCGAGGCGCTGTTTCCGGGGGTGTATCTCGAATGACCCCTGCCCGTTTCAATCCGGCCCCTGCGCCTCAGAGGCCGCCCCTGCCGGCGGTGATCCGCGGCTTCGTCGGCATTCCGTTCGCCGACAAGGGCTTCAGCTTCGACGGCTGTCATTGCTACGGCCTGTGCTGGCTCGTCTTCCTGCGCGCGGCCGACATCACGCTCCCGAAATACGACCTGATCTCCTCGGCCGAGACGATCGCGATCGCCCGCGCGATGAAGGACGAGGCGAAGAGCGGCCGCTGGCGCCGGCTCCGCGCTGACGAAACGCCGCGCGCATTCGACATGGCGGAGATGATCGAGATCCCCAGACCCGGCGCGCGCGCCTGGCATTGCGGCATCGTCGCCGGTCCGGGCAGGCTTCTGCACTGCGAGCGCGGTGTCGGCAGCCATCTCGCCGATCTCGCCGATCCCCGGATCGCACCGCGCGTCGTCGGGTTTCATCGTCACGTCGCGCTGGAGGGCCGGACCGATGGCTGACGGGATGTTCACCGCCATCTGGCGGCCGCCATTTTCCATGGACGCCGCCGAGATGCGCGAATGGCCGGCCGGCACGACGATCGCCGCGATGGTCGCGGGCTTCGGCCCGGCACTGCCGAAGGATTTCGACAGGCGCGGGGAGATCGTGCTCGCCGGCCGCGATGGCGAAGAGCATGTGCTGGCGCGGCGCTACTGGTCCGGCACCGCCATCAAGGCCGGCCAGAAACTCACCCTTCACTACGCGCCCGGCCGCAGCGGCAACGCCGGCAAGAACGCCGTGCTCGGGCTGGTGATCGCCGTGGCGTCGGCGCTGACGGCCGGCGCCGCGCTGGCGGCGGCCGGACCGTTCTCGTTCCTGACTGCCGGATCGCTGACAGCGCGGCATCTCGCCGGCGGCATCACCATCGCCGGCAGCCTGCTCAACAACGCCCTCACCGCGCCGCCGGTCGCCACGGCGCAGAATTCGTCGACCGACACGCTGTCCGGGCCCGCCTCCGTTGCCGGCAACGTCATCGGCCGCGGCGTGCCCGTGCCGGCCGTGATCGGCGAGCGCGACATCTATCCGCCCTTCGTCACCCAGCCGCTGACCGAGCGGGTCGGCGAGGAGGAAGTCGTCGAGGTGGTGATGGCGCTCGCCGGCACCTACGCGATCTCCATGCCGCGCGCCGGCGAATCCTCCGTCGCTGAGGCCGACGACGTGACGCTGCAGATCCGCGAGGGCCAGCCCGGCGACCTGCCGATCACGCTGATCGAGCGCTACGGCGCCACCAGCCTGGTCAACACCGAGATCGCGCCGCACAAGACCGATCCCGACGATCCGGAGGAGCTGGAAAACCAGACCAACCCGGATGCGAGCCTGCCGACCTGGCTGGGAATGGGCACGGCCGGCGAATGGGACGAATGCTGGCTGCACCTGACCCTGCCCGGCGGCCTGGCCAAGCCGAGCGCGGAAGGCCAGATCCAGGCGGTGCCGTTCCGCATTCGGATGCGCCAGGACGACGCCGACGACTGGATCCACCTGCCGGAGCTGCATTTCGCGGGCTCGGAGGTCCGCGAGATCCGCCCGACCATCAAGCTTCTTCGCGGCGACGTCCCGGAGACCGTGCCCTCGATGCCCTCCAATCGCGGCTGGCGCGCTGTCTATGCGGCAGCGCCCGGCCAGGAGGCGCCCAATCCGGTGACCAGCGGCTGGACGGCGCATTCGTCCTTCATCGACGGCGCCGGTTCGAACGCCCTTTATTCGGGCGTCGAAGGCTCTTCGAACGTGGTTCGCGTGACGGTCTCCGGCACCGAGGCGACGCTGACGCTCGATCCGGCCGTCTTTGCCGAGGGCCGCTGGCAGATCGAGATCAAGCGCGGCGCTTGCTACGACGTCAGCGACTTCTCGCGCGCCGACTACGAATATAACGGCTACGTCATCGACTTCTTCCATTACGTCGAGACGGGCGGCGTCTTCGAGGTGGCTCGCACGCGCGACGGCCTGTCGGACGGCTGCTACCTGACCCGCTGCTGCAGCGTGGTCAATTCCCATCCGGTCAATAGCGGCACACCGGTTTCCGACATGACGTTGATCGCGGCGAGGTTCTTCGGCCGCTCCGTCTCCTCCTTCAAGGTCCGGGCCTCCTCGATCGTCGATCGCTGGGACGGCACGGCCTTCGCCGATTTCGGCGAGAGCGCCCTGCCGGCCGACCACTATCACAACGTGCTGCGCGGGCCGCTCGCCTCGCTGCCGCTGCCGGCGGAACTGTTCGACATGACGGGCGTCGCCGCCTGGCGCGCGGCCAATGTGACCGAGGACCGGCGCTGCGACATGATCGTCGAAGGCGCGCTCGTCGCCGAAGTGCTGGCCAACATCGCCGGCTGCGCATTCGCCCGGCCTCTGGCAAGCGAGATCTGGGGCGTGATGCGCGACTATGACCGCTCGGCCGAGGATCCCGCCCAGGTCTTCAACATGCACAATTCCTGGTCGCTGAAGATGTCCAGGAGCTTCGAACGGCTGCCGGACATGCTGCGCTGCGCGTTCACCGACACGGAAGGCCGGCAGCGCGAGATCGAGGTCTGGCGGGACGGACGAGAAGGCGTCGCCAAGCCGCTGATCGAGACCATGACCTATGTCGGCCTGGTGCGCGCGGCGGATGTGCGCGAGCGCGCCCGACACGACCTGCGGCAGTTGGAAGAGCGCGCGGCGACCTACACCTTCAACGCCTTTGCCGAGACGATCCGCTGCCGGCGCGGCGACCTGATCGCCGTCAATCACCCGGTGCTCAACAGAACCCATGATTCAGCGCGCGTGCGGGCGATCACGATCGAGACGGTGGAGGAGGAAGACCTGATGACCTCCGTCTCGCTCGACTCGCTGGTGCGCATCTACAACGAGGACGACATGCACGAGGCGGCCGACATGCACGCCGTCACCGACATGCACACCGTCGGCCTGAAATCCAGCCTTCGCATTCGCCGCTCGGACGGCAATTTCTCGGTCCATCCCGTCTCCAACGCGACCGGCCAAACGGGCACGCTGACGCTGACCATGCCTGCGGCGCTGCCCGAATATGAGGAAGGCGGCCAGACCGTGCGCGCCGTGCGCCGCGGTAATCTCGTCTGGGTCGGCTCGACCGGCCGCGAGGAGCGCCGCCTGATCGCAACCGACATCACCTGGCAGAAGAACTGGCAGGCCCGCATTTCCGCGCTGGCGGAAGCGCCCGTCCTGTTTGCCTGAGGAAGAACGACCATGACCACGCTCGATCGCCTGATCCCAAACAGCCTGACGCCCGACCCGGTCGAAGGCGACGACTTCATGGACGAGGTCCAGGCGGAACTGACCGGCCTTTGGGACCGCGCCCATATCCTGCTGACCGACATCGACGGCACGGCCAACGCGATCACCGGCACACTGACGCCGGCGCTGACCGGCAGCCTCGTTGCCGGTATGCAATTGAGCTTCATCGCCGCTGCCGAGAATGACGGTGCGACGACGCTGAACGGAACGGCCGTGGTCGACAAGGACGGCGATCCGCTGACCGGCGGCGAGATCGTCGCAGGCCGCCTGCACACCGTGCAGTTCGACGGCACGAGCCTGCGCTTGACCGGCGGCGCCGACGCCAACGGTTCCGGGCCCGACTATCAGGTGTTCACCGCTGACGGCACCTGGTCCAAGCCGTCGGGCCGACCGGATACGGCGCTCGTGATCATGGAGGGCTGGGCCGGCGGCGGCGGCGGCGGGTCGGACAATGACGGCGGCGGCGGTGGTGGCGGCGGCTACAACACCAGGTTCATCACGCTGGGTGACCTGCCCTTGACGCTTTCGGTGAGTGTCGGCGCCGGCGGCGCCCAGGACAGTGTCGGCGGCAATTCCAGCATCGACGACGACGGGACCAATTACCTTATCGCCTATGGCGGTGGCGGCGGCGGCGGCGCAGGTGAATCCGTCAATGCCGGCGGCGGCGGCGCCGGCGAATTCGAACAGGGCGGCAACGGAAACTTCAATACCGTCGGAACAGGCGGAGCATTTGGCGGAGGCGCCGGAGGGGATCCCGGCACTAATAACGGGATCGACGCGTCCACACCCTGGGCCGGCGGCGGCGGCGGTGCAGGCGGCTACAATTCAACCCGTGACGGCGGACGTGCGATCTATGGCGGCGGCGGCGGGGCCGGCGTCAATGACGGTGTCGGCGGCACGCCCGGCATCTCCATCCATGGCGGCGATGGCGGCGCGAGTGGCGCCGCGGGTTCACCGCGCGGCGGCGGCGGCGGCGCAAACGCCTCCGGCGGTCGCGGCGAAATCAGAGTCTATGTGATCGGGTGAGCATCCCCGACCAGGTCGGCAGATACGAGAGTCCAGGAAAGGAAGAGAAATGGGAGTGGACGGAAACCGGGTGGCGCTGGTCACCGACGAGTGGCGCCTAATCGTAAGCGGTCCAGGCGACGCCATCGTGCAAAATGTCGGCGATGGCGATGGCGGCGGCGAATGCGAAGTCGTGCCGCGCACGTCGAAACCGGAGGCGTCCGAGAGCGGCATAGGCCATCAGCTGGTCTACGGATCGCCCGCTTTTTCCTACGCTGTCAGCGACATGGAAGAAGGCGACATGATCTATGGCCGCGCGATCGGCGGACCTGTCACTGTCGCATGGTCGAAGAAATGAGGCTCGGCGCGATTGGCATGGACGCAGGCATGAGGCTTGGTCCCCCCCTTGGTGCGGGCGGTGGGTGGACGCCAGCCAGACTATTCGGGCCAGGCGACAATGGCGCCTGGTTCCCGATCAAGTCGGGTCAGCTTTTCCAGGATGTTGCCG
>NZ_JALEGV010000022.1 GCF_022763245.1 Oricola sp. | reverse complement strand
CCATTCGGACACCGCAGCCCACCCGTCAGCCTCACGGAATGGATCCTCGGGTCAAGCCCGAGGATGACGGGCTGGGGGCTGCGGCCCGGCAAGTCGCCGACGCCTGAGACAAGCCGTGATCCCGAAACCTACTCCGTCATCGTAGGGCTTGACCCAAGACAAGCGGAGCGCCGTCGTCGCTCTAGGATCCATTCCGTGAACGCCCCGGTTCATAGCAGGCGCAGATCGCTCGCCCTTTCAGCTGGCGCCTTGCCTCCGGGCGTCGCATTTGACGCGGGATGCGTGCGACGCTACATCGAAACGGTCGCAACAGCTTGCGAGCGCCTTCAGCGCCGCTCTTCGATGTCTCCCCAGAACATGATCGCGCAAGTCCTCGCCGGTGGCGGTGACTATGACCTGCTTTGGAGCCTGATCGGTGCCGTTCGAAACGGGTTTCCGGTTGAAAATCTGCGCCCGCTCCTGGTCAGCGAAAATCCGCGCATCACCGCCACGGCGGCCTATCTTGCCTATGAACTCGGCAGCGACATGCGGCCGGTTCTCGACGATCTCGTCCCGCTCGCCGACCACCCCGGCGCGCAATGGCGTTCCGACATCATCATCGCCATGACCGATTGCGTCGGGCCGGACAATCTCGACGCCCTGTCGAGAATCATGCTCGCATTCGATGATCCGGAGCCGTTCGTCCATCGGGCCGCGATGAATTTCGTCATCGGTGCCGAAAGCCTCACCCTCGTGCATGCGGTCGGTGAAGCGGCAGCACGCTTTCCGGGCTCGCCGTTCGAGACGATACTGTCCATGCTTCTCGGGAAACGCACGCGACTGGACACGCGATCGCTGCGAATGACGGACGCCCGGCTGAAGCAGTTCATCGACCATGACGAGCCGGTGGTCAGGCGCTTCGGAGTCGGTCTGGCGGCACGGCCGACATATGTCGTCGATATCGGACGTCTTGAGATCGCAAGAGGCTGCCGGGACGAGGAGGGGCTCCGCGTGATCGACTTCACCATGCATAGGCCACGAGCCGAATTGGCCAGGCTCGAGTACCAGAAGAGCGGGTCGCAGCGCGGTGAACGATGGCGCACTCGCCAGCGAAGCCGTGATTCGCAAGGCTGAACAAGAACCCCGCCGGACCTGTCGGCCCGGCGGGGTTGATCATTCCCCGGCAATGTCCGGCCGGCTTATGCCGCCAGGTCGCGCAGCACCGTCTGGAGGATGCCGCCATTGTTGAGGTAGCCGATCTCGTCGGCCGTATCGACGCGGCAGATCAGCGGGACGTCCTTCACCGTGCCGTCGGCATAGGTGACCTTGGCGATCACCTTGTCGCGCGGCTTGACCGTGCTCAGGCCCTCGATCGAGACCGTCTCGTCACCCTTCAGGCCGAGCGACTGCCAGGTCGTGCCTTCCTCGAGCACGAAGGGCACGATGCCCATGCCGACGAGGTTGGAGCGGTGGATGCGCTCGAAGGACTGCGCGATCACGGCCTTGACGCCGAGCAGGTTGGTGCCCTTGGCCGCCCAGTCGCGCGACGAGCCGTTGCCGTATTCGCCGCCCGCGAAGATGACCAGCGGACGGCCCTCTTCCTTGTACTTCATCGCGGCGTCGTAGATCGGCATTTCCTCCTTGGAGGGATAGTGGATCGTGTAGCCGCCCTCGCGCCCGTTCTCGCCCAGCATGTGGTTGCGGATGCGGATGTTGGCGAAGGTGCCGCGCATCATGACTTCATGGTTGCCGCGGCGCGTGCCGTACTGGTTGAAGTCCGCCACGCCGACGCCGTGATCCATGAGGTAGGACCCGGCCGGCGACTGCGCCTTGATCGAACCGGCCGGCGAGATGTGGTCGGTCGTGATCTTGTCGCCGAAGAGGCCGAGGATGCGGGCATCCTTGATGTCGGCGATGTCGCCGGCCTGGCTGCCCATGCCGACGAAATAGGGCGGGTTCTGCACATAGGTCGAGGCGTCGTCCCAGGCGTAAGTCTGGCCCGCCGGCACCTGCACGGCCTGCCAGTTCTCGTCGCCCTTGAACACGTCGGCATACTTCTTCTCGAAGATCTCGCGCGTGACATATTTGGCGATGAAGTCCTGGATCTCCCTGTTGGAGGGCCAGATGTCCTTCAGGAAGACGTCGTTGCCGTTCTTGTCCTGGCCGATCGGGTCGGTCGACAGGTCGATATTGACCGTGCCGGCGAGCGCGTAGGCGACGACCAGCGGCGGCGAGGCGAGGTAGTTGGCCTGCACGTCGGGCGAGATGCGGCCCTCGAAGTTGCGGTTGCCGGAGAGAACGCCGGAGGCGATCAGGCCCTTGTCGTTGATCGTCTTGGAGATCGGGCCGTTGAGCGGGCCGGAATTGCCGATGCAGGTGGTGCAGCCGAAGCCGACCAGGTTGAAGCCGATCTGGTCGAGCTCCTTCTGCAGGCCGGAATTCTCCAGATATTCGGCGACGACCTGCGAACCGGGCGCCAGCGAGGTCTTCACCCACGGCTTCTGCTTGAGGCCGAGCTCGTTCGCCTTCTTGGCGACGAGGCCGGCGCCGATCAGCACCGACGGGTTGGACGTGTTGGTGCACGACGTGATGGCCGCGATGGCGACGTCGCCATGGCCGAGATCGTAGTCCTCGCCCTCGACGGCATAGCGCTTGTCGAGTTCGGCCGGGTTCTTCTTGTATTCGGCCGCGAAGGCTTCGCGGAACTTCGCGCCGACGGTTTCCAGCGCCTGACGGCCTTCCGGACGCTTCGGACCGGCCATCGACGGCACGACGTCGCCGAGGTCGAGCTCCAGCGTGTCGGTGAAGACCGGTTCGGCCGAACCCGTCTCGCGATACATGCCCTGCTCTTTCGCGTAGGCCTCGACCAGCGCGATGCGGTCAGATTCGCGGCCGGTCATGTTGAGATAGTTCAGCGTTTCGGAATCGATCGGGAAGAAGCCGCAGGTCGCGCCATATTCCGGACCCATGTTGCCGATGGTCGCGGCGTCGGCGAGCGTCAGGTGATCCAGGCCGTCGCCGAAGAACTCGACGAACTTGCCGACCACGCCCTTCTGACGAAGCATCTGCACGACGGTCAGCACGAGGTCGGTCGCCGTGACGCCTTCCTTCATCTGGCCGGTCAGCTTGAAGCCGATGACTTCCGGCAGCAGCATGGAGATCGGCTGACCGAGCATCGCCGCTTCCGCCTCGATGCCGCCGACGCCCCAGCCGAGCACGCCCAGGCCGTTGATCATCGTGGTGTGGCTGTCCGTGCCGACGCAGGTGTCCGGATAGGCGATCGTCTCGCCGGCGTCTTCCTTCGTCCAGACCGTCTGGCCAAGATATTCCAGGTTCACCTGGTGGCAGATGCCGGTGCCGGGCGGCACGACGCGGAAGTTCTGGAACGCCTGCTGGCCCCATTTCAGGAAGCGGTAGCGCTCGCCGTTGCGCTCATATTCCTTCTCCACATTGTGGGCGAAGGCGAGCGGCGTGCCGAACTCGTCGACGATCACCGAGTGGTCGATGACGAGATCGACCGGCACCAGCGGGTTGATCTTCTCCGGGTCGCCGCCGAGCGAAACCATCGCGTCGCGCATCGCCGCCAGGTCGACCACGGCGGGAACGCCGGTGAAATCCTGCATCAGCACGCGCGCCGGGCGATAGGCGATCTCGTAGCCGGCCGAGCCCTTGTCGTTCAGCCAGTTGGCGACGGCCTGGATGTCGGCCTTCTTGACCGAGTTGCCGTCTTCGTTGCGCAGCAGGTTCTCCAGCAGCACCTTCATCGAGTAAGGCAGCCGGGAAACGCCTTCCAGGCCGTTCTTTTCGGCTTCGGTCAGGCTGTAATAGACATAATCCTTGCCGCCGACATTGAGCGTCTTGCGGCATTTGAAGCTGTCGATCTTGGACACGGAAATTCACCTTTCGAGTTCGGGTTGCCTTGCAGGGGACGAACTCTTCCGCATGCGCTCAAAAGCGCGACCCGAGAAGATGCGGGTGCGGCCATTTCCGCTGTCCGTCCCTGCCAGACCACACGAAGAGGCCCGACATATTGGGTCGGCTCAAAATTGTTTGCACACCGGCCGCTGGTGCGATGCAAAAACCCTATAGAGCAGTTTTTTTCGCCTTTCCAGACCATCGAAAGTCAAAAAAGCCCGGTTGTTGCCAACCACCCGCATCCGTGTCACATCCCGATGAAACACGGGGATGTCATGAGGCTTGTCGTCACCGACCTTGCCGCCGACCGCGGCTCCGGTCCGATCTTCGAGGATGTGAGCTTCACGCTGGCCGGCGGCGAGGGGCTGCTTGTCACCGGGCCGAACGGCGCCGGCAAGTCGACGCTCATCCGTGCCATCGCTGGCCTGTTGCGACCGAGTGCCGGCCAGGCCGTGGTCGAGGGCGGCGACAGCGACTTTCCGGGCGTCTCCGACGACTATCCGGAGGTTGGCGCGGCCGCGCATTATCTCGGCCCCTTCAACGCGATGAAGCCGACGCTCACCGTGGCCGAGAACCTCGCCTTCTGGCAGAAGCTCGCCGGCGGCACGATGGCTCTGACCATCGACGAGGGGCTGGAATATGTCGGCCTCACCCATACGCGCGACCTGCCCTTCTCCTACCTGTCGACCGGCCAGCGCCGCCGCATCGCCATCGCCCGCCTGGTGCTCAATTGCCGCCCGATCTGGCTGCTCGACGAACCGACCTCGGGCCTCGACGCCGCGTCGGAACGGGAGTTCGCCTCGCTGGTCCGCGAGCATCTGGACTATGGCGGCATCGTCGTCGCCGCGACCCATCTGCCGCTCCCGGTCGAGGGCATGAAGCGGCTGGAATTCGCGGGAGCGGCGTCATGATGTCGATCATCCTGCGCGACATCCGCATCGGCGCGCGCGCCGGCGGGGGCATGCTCATCGGCATCCTGTTCTTTCTCGCCGTCATTGCCGTCGTGCCCTTCGCAGTCGGGCCGGATCTCAACCTGCTGGCCCGCATCGGCCCGGCGATCCTGTGGATCGGCGCGCTGCTCGCCTCGCTTCTGGGTCTGGAGCGGCTGTTCCAGGCCGACCGCGAAGACGGTTCGCTCGACAGGATGATCCTGCACGATCACGAACACCCGCTGGCGCTGACGGTCTTCGCCAAATGCGTCGCCCACTGGCTGACGACGGGCCTGCCGCTCGTGATCGTCTCGCCGGCGCTCGGCCTCCTGATGAACATGCAGCCCGCCGCGATCCTCGCCACGTCGGTCACGCTGCTCGCGGGCACGCCGGCGATCACCTTCATCGGCGCGACCGGCGCCGCGCTCGCCGTCGCCTTGCCGCGCGGCGGATTGCTGGTGTCGGTCATGGTGCTGCCCTTCGTCATTCCCGTCCTCATTTTCGGCGTGTTGGCAGCCTATGGTGCGGTGGAGAATCCGGCGCCCTTCATGCAGCCCTTTCTGCTGTTGTGCGCGCTGACGCTGTTCTTCGCCGTGCTCGGGCCGCTGGCGGCCGGCGCGGCGCTGAAGGCGAGTTCCGATTGACCGACGGCCTGTCGTGCCTCGAACGCGCGGCCGGCGTCCCTGCAGGGTGAAGCCATGATGTTCATGTCCGCATTCTTTCCGCTGACCTGACGGACCCGGCGCTTCGGCGCCCAGTCACCGAACGGATCAACACGGCCCCGCAGAGGCGACGGCCGAACGGAGAATGTGCATATGCCCGACATCGAAACGGACGGACCGGCCGCGAGCCTTGTCCGAGACTTCGTCGAAACCGGTTTCATCAAGATGGAGAATGCCTTCAGCGCCGACCTCGCGCGGCGGTGCCGCGAGGAATTGTGGGCGGCGATCGGCATGTCGCCCGACAAGCCCGAAGGCTGGACCGAACCCGTCGTCCGGGTGGGGTTCATGGCGTCGCCGGCCTTCGTCGAGGCCGCCAACACGCCGCGCCTTCGTGCCGCCTACGACCTTCTGGCCGGGGAAGGCCGCTGGATCGCCCCGGCGGGGATCGGCAGCTTCCCGATCCGGTTTCCGTCGCAGCGCGCGCCCGGCGACGACGGCTGGCATGTCGACATGAGCTTCGGCACGGCCGATCCGGACTTCATGGAATGGCGCGCCAATGTGAAGAGCAGCGGCCGGACCCTGCTCATGCTCTTCCTGATGTCCGACGTCGGGCCCTGCGACGCGCCGACGCGCATCCGCAAGGGTTCGCACAGGACCGTCGCGCGCGAATTGCTTGCCTTCGGCGAGGCGGGCGCGACGCTGCGCCAGCTCGGCGCCGGCGGCTACGCGTCGACGGCCGATTGCGACGTGGCGCTGGCGACGGGCGCGGCGGGAACGGTCTATCTGTGCCATCCCTTCATCGTGCATGCCGCGCAGCCGCATCGCGGCGAGACCCCGCGCTTCATGGGACAGCCGGCGCTCCTGCCGAAGGGCGAGTTCGATCCGGCGCTGCCGCCCTCGCCGGTGCAGATCGCCATTCGCGAAGCCTGCGGGCTGACGCTGTGACATGGCCTCCGGGGGGCGCGCGCCGCGTCCCGGGAATTCCGCGCCGGACGGCCATGCGGCAGCACGACGCAGCGACGCTTCCCATCCGCGTCCGCATCACTATATGTCGCGCGATGGTCGATCGCGCGGACGCCGATTGACGAGGGTCAATTGCGAGACGAGGCCAGACACATTAAGAATGGCGCATGAGTGACACCACCGCACACGCAAAAGGCTTCAGCTTCTCCGCGCTCGCCAATCCGACGCGGTTCCTGTCCTATTCGGGCAAGATCCTGCCATGGCTCGGCGGGCTGACGGCGGCGCTGCTCGTCGTCGGCCTCTACATGGCGTTCACCGCCCCGCAGGACTACCAGCAGGGCGAGACCGTGCGCATCATGTATGTGCATGTGCCGGCCGCCTGGCTGTCGATGATGGGCTACATGGTGATGGCCGTCTCGTCGCTCGGCACGCTCATCTGGCGCCATCCGCTGGCCGACGTCTCGATCAAGGCCGCCGCCCCGATCGGCGCCGCCTTCACGTTTCTGGCGCTGGCGACTGGCTCTTTGTGGGGAAAGCCCATGTGGGGCACCTGGTGGGTGTGGGACGCAAGGCTGACCTCGATGTTCGTCCTGTTCCTGATGTATCTCGGCGTCATCGCCCTGCAACGCGCGATGGACGATCCCGTCAAGGCGGCGCGCCCGGTGGCGATCCTCGTGCTGATCGGCACGATCAACATCCCGATCATCAAGTTTTCCGTCGATTGGTGGAACACGCTCCACCAGCCGGCCGCCGTCATCCGCATGGACGGCCCGACCATCCATCCGAGCCTGCTCTGGCCGCTCCTGGTCATGGCGCTCGGCTTCACCGCGCTGTTCTTCTTCATGCACATGGTCGCCATGCGCACGGAGGTCATGCGGCGCCGCGTCGCCTCGATGCGCCGCGCCAGCGCCCAGGAAAAGCGCACCGTCGCCCGTCCGGTGGTGGCGTCATGACCCACGCGCAGTATGTCTTCGTTTCCTACGCGCTGACCGCCCTCGTGCTCGGCGGTCTCGGCCTGTGGCTTTGGATCGACCGCCGCGCCCGGCTGGCCGAACTGAAGCGGCTGGAAGAAAGCGGCGTGCGCCGCCGCGCCGAGAGCTGACAAACCGGCGCCCTGACGCCGCCACACTTTCCACGATGATCTGACGGGACTGACATGACGATCTCGAACGAAGACGAACTGGAAAGCCTGAAGGCGATCGGCCGGATCGTCGCCAACACGCTGGAAGCGATGGGCGCGGCGCTCGAACCGGGCATGACGACAGCCGAACTGGACGCGATCGGCCGCAGGCTTCTCGAGGAGGCCGGCGCCCGTCCCGCGCCCGAACAGTGCTACGATTTTCCGGGCGCCACCTGCATCAGCGTGAACGAGGAAATCGCCCACGGCATTCCCGGCGCGCGCCGGATCGAGGCCGGCGACCTGGTGAACATCGACGTGTCGGCGCAAAAGGACGGCTTCTTCGCCGATACCGGCGCGTCGTTTCCGGTTCCTCCGGTTTCGCGCGCCATCGAGCGCCTGTGCCGTGACGGGAAACGGGCGATGTGGGCAGGGATCAGGACGGTGGCGACGGACCGCCCGCTGGGCGACATCGGCATGGCGATCGGCGCCTTCGCGCACAGGAATCGCTATACGCTGATCCGCAACCTCGCCAGCCACGGCGTCGGCCGCTCCCTGCACGAGAAGCCGACCGAAATCGCCACATGGCCCGAGCCGGGCGACGACCGGGCCATGACCGAAGGGCTGGTCTTCACGGTCGAACCGTTCCTTTCGATGGGCGGGCAATGGGCCGAAGACGGCGACGACGACTGGACGCTCTTCAGCGAACCCCGTGCGCCGACCGTGCAATATGAACACACGGTGGTTGCCACACGCAGGGGACCTGTCGTGGTCACCCTTCCGGGCTGACGCCACACCAACGCAGACGACCATCAATCACCGGGACCGCAGAACACGATGAGCGATACCGCCGAAAAGCCCGAGGGCCGGAAACTCAATCCCGCCGTCTTCCTGCCGATCACGGCCTTCGTCGTGCTGGTGGTCCTGTTCGCGGTCCTGATGTTTCGGCCCGGCCGCGACGCCCGGGTGATCCCCTCCATGTTGATCGGCAATCCGGCGCCCGAACTAGCCCTGCCGGCGATCCCCGGACTGAACGGCGCGGACGGCAACCCCTTGCCCGCCTTCGATCCGGCGACGTTCGACGGCAAGCCTGTGCTGGTCAATGTCTGGGCGTCGTGGTGCGTGCCCTGCCGCCAGGAACACCCGCTCCTGATGGCGCTGTCGCAGCGCGAAGGCGTGACGATCGCCGGGCTGAACTACAAGGACAAGACGCCGAACGCGATCCAGTTCCTGCTCGGCCTCGGCAATCCCTACGACCAGGTGGGCACCGACCAGTCCGGCCGCGCGGCGATCGAGTGGGGCGTCTACGGCGTGCCTGAATCCTTCGTCGTCGGCGCCGACGGCACGGTGCTTCACAAGCACACCGGCCCGCTGACGCCAGAGGCGATCGAGAACGACATCCTGCCGCTGCTTCAGGGCGAATCACCCAGCTGACTTTACGGCCACTGCGGCTTCTTGCAGGCGAGATCGTGCGGGGGTTCGCGGCTGCGGGATTCCGTGCCCGGCAATTCCGCCCAACAGGATGTGCATAGTCGATCACATTGCGTGTTTCGCGCTTGTCGGCGAATCACCGCTAGCGCATGGTTAACCCGCCATGTCGCAACTCACTATCGAAACCCGGCCCGCCGCAAGTCGTGACGCCGCGCAGATCGCCGAGGTGCACAGCCAGTCGTGGTATAGCGCCTATGCCGGGCTGATCCCGCACAAGGCCTTGCGGCGCATGATCGTGCGCCGGCATTCGGGGTGGTGGAAACGCGCCATAGAGCGTGGCACCTCCGTCATGGTCGTTGATTTCGCCGGCACCATCGCCGGCTATTGTACTTTCGGGCTCAATCGCGCCCGCGCCCTGCCCCAGGAAGGCGAAATCTACGAGCTCTATATCCGGCCGGAATATCAGGGCATCGGCGTCGGCACGCGGCTGTTTTCGGCGGCCCGCGACGACCTGAAGGCCCATGGCTGCGACGGCCTCGTGATCTGGGCGCTGGAAGACAACACCATGGCGATGAACTTCTATGCCGGCCATGGCGGCAAGGACATCGCCCAGGGCTTCGAGACCTTCGAAGGCCGCCAGCTGCGCAAGATCGCCTGGGTCTGGCAGTAAACCAGGCCGTCCGGCCGCTCCCCCCTCCCATTGACGGCGGTCAATGTGCCCGCTTCCGCTCGCACGCTAGCCTTGCGCGATGCCAGCGGAGGAGGGGGCCATGCCGCATCACGCACCGATCAGGCACCGCGCCGGTCTGCCGGAAGCGACGGCGCTCTTCATTGTCGGCTTCGGCCTCTTCATGTTCTGCCGCCGCAGCGACTTCCTGCCGATGATCCCGCAGATGATCGTCGTCGCGCCGATCGTCATCCTGCGCTTCAGCCGCACCCTGCCGGCAGGCCGGTCGATCCTGCTGACGATCCTCGGCTTCGTGCTCGCCTTCAACATTTCGCTCTGGGGCGTCTTCGACATGGGCGACCCGACCCTGAGCATTGTCTTCAACGCCGTGCGGTCGACCATCATCGCGCTCTATTACGCACTGCCCTATGCGATCGACCGGCTCGTCGCGCCGCGGCTCGGCCGGCGGCTGGTTGCGACGCTCGTCTTCCCCGCCGCGATGACGGCCTCGATGTTCCTGTCTTCGATGCCGCCGCCGATCGACGGCACCGCGGCCAAGAACGTCTTCGCGACCGCCCCCCTGCCCCTCCTGCAGATCTACGCGCTGGCTGGCCTCTGGGGCTTCGTGTTCCTGTGGTCGTGGCTGGCGTCCTGCATCAACCACGTCTGGGAGAACGGCCTGAGCAGCCGGTCCGCGATCGCCGCGGGCCTCGCCTGGGTGATCGCCGCCGGCGGCCTCTTTGCCTGGGGCAGCCTCAGGGTCATGACCGCGCCGGAGGTCCCGACGATGAAGATCGCCGCGGCCGTCATGCCGGCAGAGAAAGGCGGTCCGGAATCGATGATCCAGGTCTTCGAAGATCGCATGACCTCACCCTACGAGCCGACCATGGCGCAGCTTCGCGCCATGACCGCCGACGCCGTCGCCAATGGCGCGCAGATCGTCGCCTACAATGAATTCGCCATCGTGGTCACCGAAGCCGAACACGAGCGCGCCCGCGCGGAATTCTCCAGGATCGCCGCCGAGAACGGCGTCTGGCTGGCGCTGCCCTATGCCTGGGTGCCCGAAACCGGCAAGGGCGCGAACCGGCACCTGCTGATCGACGATACCGGCGCGATCCGGGCCGACTACCAGAAGCGCTTCCTCCTGGGGATCGGCGACCTCGGCGAGACGGCCGTCTTCGAAAAGGGCGCCGAGATCATCCAGACCGCGGACAGCCCCTATGGCCGCATCGCCCTCGCGATCTGCCGCGACATGAGCTTTCCCGATTTCGCCCGGCAGGCGGGCCGGGCCGGCACCGACATCATGCTCACCGGATCGCATGAATTTCCCAGGGGCCTGACGATGAACGATCCGCACCGCGCCATCGAAAACGGCTTCACCCATGTCCGGCCGACCTATGACGGCATCACCTACGCCATGGATCCATACGGCCGAATCCTGGGCCGGATGAACCGCGGCCTCGGCGAACCGGGCATCCTCTACGTGGATGTGCCAACGAAGGGAGTGCGCACGATCTATGCCCGGTTCGGCGACTGGCTCGGCTGGCTGTCGATGGTTCTGACCGGGCTCTTCGCGGTCCTGGCGATCGTGGTCGCGCGGTCGGGCAATCGCGAAATCGCGGCCTAGTTGCCGAGCGCGCTCACCGGGTCGCCGGCCAAGGGCCCGCGCGCTCCATGATAGACCGCTGTGTCAAAGCCGCAGGCAAACGTCTCGGCCATCGTGTCGGCGATCTCGCGCGCCAGCGCGTTGGCGTCGGGATTGACGCGGGCATCGACATAGCCGACCGCGCAGGCATCGGCGACGCCGGGCTGCCCGACCTTGGAGACGACGAGCACCTCGCCGCGATGCGCGTCATCCGGCGATCCCGTGGCCGGATTGTCGGTCTCTATGAACCAGCGCAGAATCGTCGCATAGGGGACGCCGTCGGAGAGCCGCCATTCCACCGTGTCGTTGACATAGTTGAACGGGCCGAAGCTCTGCCAGCCGCCATCCGCATACCAGGGCCCGACATGGCCGAAGAAGACCGATTGCCGCAGGTCACCTTCGGAAAACAGGATGCCATAGCCGGATAAGCCATCGCAGGAATAGGACGCGCCCGCCTCGTAGGATGAAATCTGGACGCAGCCCGCCTGAATGTCGAGCTTGGTGTAACTGCTGGAAATGACCCCGTCGGCAGCCTGCGCGACGCCCGTGAACATGGTGGCGATCAGGCCTGCGGCCAGGACGTTTCGAAACTGCATGCTGTCATTCCTCCCGCTCGGACCGGCGGCCATGTTAACGCTTCCCCAAGGATACAATGGCACGGTGTCAGGCAGGCGACAATGCGACGCGGCGGCGGTTACGAGATTTGGCCGCGTTGCACTGCACACAAAAACCCGGTATCAGCCGCCGATCCCAAAACGGAGTGACCAGATGCGTATCGAATCGATCGCGATCGGCGACAACCCGCCGGAAGACGTCAACGTCATCATCGAGGTGCCGGTCGGCGGACAGCCGATCAAGTACGAGATGGACAAGGACGCCGGCGTGCTCGTCGTCGACCGCTTCCTCTACACCCCGATGGCCTATCCCGGGAACTACGGCTTCGTGCCGCACACCCTGTCCGACGATGGCGACCCGATCGACGTTCTGGTCTGCAACACGCGCCCGCTGGTGCCCGGCTGCGTCATCAATGTCCGTCCGATCGGCGTGATGCTGATGGAAGACAATTCCGGCCAGGACGAGAAGGTGATCGCCGTGCCGACGCACAAGCTCACCAAACGCTACGACAGCGTGAAGGAATATTCCGACATGCCGGAGATCACGCTCAAGCAGATCGAACATTTCTTCGAGCACTACAAGGATCTGGAACCCGGCAAATGGGTCAAGATCGGTGGCTGGCAGGGCGTCGACACCGCCAAGCGCCTGATCCTGGAAGCAGTCGAGCGCGAAAAGGCCGCGAAGGGCTGACCGGAACCGGTCAGCCGGTCACCGCATCGGCTTCCAGTTCGACCAGCCAGTCCGGATCGACGAAGCCCGAGACCTGCACGAAGGTGCAGGCCGGGCGTATGCCCGAAAACGCCTCGCCATGGGCACGAGCCGCCTCTTTCCATCGCGACATGTCCGTGAGCATCACACGGGTGCGGATGACGTCGTCCATCGACGCGCCCGCATCCGCCAGCGCCTGCGCGATGATTTCAAGACACCGCACGGTCTGGCGATACACATCGCCAACCCCGTCCGTGCCGCCGCCCGGCGCGATCGGCGCTGTGCCCGCAACGGCGATCATGTTGCCGATCCTCACCGCCCGGCTGAAGCCGATCTCGGGCTCCAGATAGGAGCCGGAAGAAACCCGTTTGCGCGTCATGTCGTCTTGCTTTCCGCCTTTTCGCCCAGTGCCGCGAGCGCCGCTTCGACCTCACCACAGGCATCGGCACGCAGCGTCTTGTCGCGCGCCGTCTCGCCGGAAACCACCGTCAAGGCCGATTTCGGCAGCCGCAGCGCCCTGGAAAGGATCGCAACGACCGCCTTGTTGGCCTTGCCCTTCTCGGGCTGCGCCGTGACTCGCACGCGCAGGCGCGCCTGACCGTCGTCGCGCGTCTCGACACCCTCGATGGCGTCGCGCGACGCGTTCGGCGTGACACGCAGGAACAGATCGATGCCGCGATCGCCGGCGCGGGCGAAGGCGAAGGCGGGCAGCGCCATCACACGATGGCCGGATAGAGCACGTTGATGATGAACTGCTCGACGAAGAAGATGCCGATGAACAGGATGATCGGGGAAATGTCGAGCCCGCCGAGATCGGGCATCACCCGGCGGATCGGCCGCAGCAGCGGGTCCGTCGCCTTGTAAAGGAATTCGCCCACCATGGCGACGAAACGGTTGGAATTGTTCACGACGTTGAACGCGTAGAGCCATGAAAAGATGACCATGGCAATCACGATCCACTTGTAGATGCCGATCGCGAACAGAAGCGTTTGAATGATCGTCAGGCCCACGCGCCGTCTCCCGTGCCGCTGCGCCCCGCCGTTTCAAGGCTATGACAAGGCGCCCAAATCCCAGTTCTGAACGCATGCCAACGGCAGGGCATCGTCACCCCGCCCGGCCACCGCGCCAGTCGTCGTGACACTTAGGCGCTCGCGCCGCGCCCTGCAAGACGCCGCGCGTGTCAGGAATCTTCCACCGGCGCGCGATTGCGCTTTGCCAAAGCTGCGCGAAGGCAATAACGGTAGCGCGTCATGTCATCCGAAAATCCAGAAATCGTTCAACAGGGTCGCTTCGCCGCGTTCGCCCATCCGGCCTTCGTCCGCTTTTGGGCGGCGCGGTTCTTCGCCACCTTCGCGGTTCAGATCGTCGCCGTTTCTGTCGGCTGGCAGGTCTACGACCTCACCCGCGATCCGATGGATCTCGGCATCATCGGCCTGGTGCAGTTCCTGCCGCTCCTGCTCCTGGTGCTCGTCACCGGCGCCGTCGCCGACCGCTTCGGCCGGCGGCTCGTCATGGGCGCGGCGATCGCGCTGGAACTGGTCTGTGCCTCCGCGATCCTGTTCTTCTCCATTCGCGGCCTGCAAAGCCCGCTGCCGATCTTCGTGGCGCTGGCCGGCATGGGCGTCGCCCGTGCCTTTTTCGGACCCGCCTCGCAGTCGCTCGTGGTCAATCTCGTGCCGGAGCGCGATTTCGCCAACGCGGTGGCGTGGAACGCCTCGTCCTGGCAGGTGGCGAGCATCGTCGGACCCGTCGGCGGCGGCCTGCTCTATGGCGTCGGGCCGACCACGGCCTATGCCGTCGCGGCGACGCTGCTTGCGGCAGGCCTCGTGCTTGTCGCCCGCATCCCCAAGCCGCCGGTGCGCGGCGAGGTGAAGAAGGTCACCTTCTCCTCGCTGTTCGACGGGCTGCGCTTCATCCGCAAGGAGAAGGTGGTGCTGGGCGCGATCTCGCTCGACCTCTTCGCCGTGCTGCTCGGCGGGGCGGTGGCACTTCTGCCCGCCTATGCGCGCGACATCCTGCATCTCGGACCATGGGGCCTCGGCCTGCTGCGCGCCGCACCGGGCATCGGCGCGATCATCATGGCGGCCTATCTCGCTGCCTCCCCGATCGCCGACCACGCCGGCCGCATCCTGCTGGTCTTCGTCGCCCTGTTCGGCCTGTTCACGGTGCTGTTCGGCCTGTCGACTATCGCCTGGCTGTCGATCGGCGCGCTGGCGCTGATCGGCGCGGCCGACATGGTCAGCGTCTATGTGCGCGAGACCCTGCTGCAACTGTGGACGCCGGACGAGGTGCGCGGGCGGGTCAATGCGGTGAACATGGTGTTTCTGGGCGCGTCGAACGAGCTCGGCGAATTCCGCGCCGGCTTCATGGCCGCCTTCATCGGCGTGGTGCCGGCGGTGGTCGTCGGCGGCATCGGCGCGGTGGCCGTCGCCGCGGGCTGCGCGGTCGTGTTCCCGCAACTGCGCGACGCGCGCTACCTGCACCGTCGGGGCTGACGGGCCTGCAGCGTCGAGTGCTTACGGATTGAGCTTGTAGCCGCCGCTTTCGGTCACCAGGATCGACGCGTTGGACGGATCCTTCTCGATCTTCTGGCGCAGCCGGTAGACATGGGTCTCCAGCGTGTGCGTGGTGACGCCGGAATTGTAGCCCCAGACCTCTTCGAGCAGCGTGTCGCGCGTCACGACCTTGCGGTCGGCGCGGTAGAGATACTTGATGATCGCCGATTCCTTCTCGGTGAGGCGGATCTTTGATCCGGTCCCGTCGATCAGCAGCTTCTGGCTCGGCTTGAACGTGTAGGGACCGACGACGAAGGTCGCGTCCTCGCTTTGCTCGTGCTGGCGTAGCTGGGCGCGAATACGCGCCAAGAGCACGGCGAATTTGAACGGCTTGGTGACATAATCATTGGCGCCGGCCTCGAGGCCGAGGATCGTGTCGGAATCCGTGTCATGGCCCGTCAGCATGATGACCGGGGCCTTGAAACCGGATTTGCGCAACAGCTTCACAGCCTCGCGCCCGTCCATGTCCGGCAAGCCGACATCGATGATGAGGAGATCGATCACGCCGCCGCGTGCCGCCTGGATGCCCTTGGTGGCCGTCTCTTCCTCGAGCACGACGAATTCCTCGTAGAGCGACAGTTGCTCCACCAGCATTTCGCGCAGATCTTGGTCGTCATCGACCAGAAGGATGGTTCTCGGATTCATCGGCTGTCCTGCCCCAATCAAGCATGTCTTGCGTTTTACGCGATTTTTTCATCCCCTGTCATGGAAATGAATCGCACGAAAGCACCTCACGCGCGATCACACGCGGATGTGAGTTTTCGACGCAAATGTTGAACGAAAGAGGGCGAACGGAAAAAGACCGTGATTTCAACGATTACCGTGCGCCCCGCCCCGCGCGATCCCCGCCGCGGCATCCTCGTCGCCGACGGACGGACATTTGCCTGCGCGCTCGGTCGAAGCGGCATGCGCCCAATCAAGCGCGAGGGCGACGGCGCGACGCCGATCGCATCCATGCCTGTGCTCGGCGGATATTTTCGCGCCGACCGCATGACGCGTCCGGCCTGCCCCATGCCGCTGCAGGCGATCGGCCCTCGCGACGGCTGGTGCGACGCTCCTTCAGACGCGAATTACAACCGTCCGGTCACGCTCCCCTTCGCGGCAAGCCACGAGACGATGATGCGGGCCGACCGGCTCTATGATGTCTGCCTTGTGCTCGACTGGAACTTCCGGGCGCGAATGCGCGGCGGCGGCTCGGCGATCTTCCTGCACATCGCCAGGCCCGGTTTCCCGCCGACCGAAGGCTGCGTCGCGGTCGAACCGCAGACGATGCGCTGGCTCTTGCCGCGCATCGGGCGGAAAACCGTGGTGAAAACGCTCGCCTAGACCCCGAAGCCGCCGATGATTCCGCCCATGATCAAGGCGACGATCAGCCAGTGGATGCTGTCGATGAGCGTCAGGTTCCAGCCGAAACCCTGATAGCGGTGATTGACCGTCTGGGTAGTGGCGATGAAACCGATCCACAGCAGGATGCCGGAAATCAGTCCGGTCTTGACGCTGACCTCGCCGAAATGGCCGATCACGCCGGCCATGACCCAGGCCATGATCAATTCGCAGAGGAAGCCGGTGACCATCAGCTGCAGCGACATTTTCGCGTCCTTGGGGTCGATGCGCGCCGCCTTCATCCAGACCGGACCAAGCCAGTAGTAATAGATCGCGCCGGCCAGATAGGCGGCGACCGCCGCCGCCAGGATCGCGATGTAATTCGCACCGCCAAATGACATGAATTCCTCCCCGTCAACACTCCGCAAACGAGGAAACACCGCAGCGCGGCAAAACTCAAGCGAAACGCCACACGCTCGTGCGCTTCACCTCGTTGTCCTCCAGCGCGCGGGTCACGGGCACCTCGTAGACCGCGAGGAAGCTCAGCCTCTCGCGCGGCAGGTAGGACCGCCCGGGGTCACCCACCAGAACCTCAACCCCGTTGGCCGCCAATTGGCCGAACCACGGGATCAGGGCGGCGCTCATCTCGCGGTCGAAGAAGACGTCGCCGGCCAGCAGCACGTCGGTTCCCGGCAGATCCGAACCGACCAGATTGCCCGGCGCGAAGATGATCGGTGCGTCGTTGAGCGCGGCGTTCAGCCGCACCGCCGGTTCGCAGAAGGGGTCGATGTCATTGGCCTTGACCGAAGCCGCGCCAGCCTTGGCTGCCGCCACGGCGACGAGCCCGGACCCGGTGGCGAAATCAAGCACGCTGTGGCCCCGGACACTCGCCGGATGATCGAGAACGTAGCGCGCCAGGCCCTGCCCTCCGGCCCAGGCGAAAGCCCAGAAGGGCGGCGGCAGCCCGATCTCCTGCAGTTCCTCCTCCGTCTTGTGCCAGAGTTCATGCGCCTCGTCGGCCAGATGCAGCCGGATTTCCGGCACATGCGGCGGCGCGACGACCGCGGTATTGGCACGGATGAAATCCATCGGGCTCCTGCCGGCGCCGGTCACATCGGCGGCTTGTCGAGGTCGCCCATGCGGCAGACCTCCAGCCATTCGGCCTCCGTCACAGGCTGCACCGAAAGGCGCATGGAGGTGACCAGCGACATCTCGGCGAGCGCCGGATTGGCCTTCACGTCTTTGAGCGTCACCGGTTTCGGCATGTCGCACACGGCCTTGATGTCAACGCACTCCCAGCGTGGATCGTCGGTCGTGGAATCCGGGTGGATCTCCTTGCAGACCTCGGCGATGCCGACGACCTCGAGGCCGTCATTGGAGTGGTAGAAGAAGCCCTTGTCGCCCAGCTTCATGGCCCGCATGTTGTTGCGCGCCTGATAGTTTCGGATGCCGTCCCATTCCTCGCCGGCCTCGCCCTTCGCCTTCAGCATCTCCCAGGAGAATTTGAACGGCTCGGATTTGAACAACCAGTAATTTGCCATGAATCGCCTCCAAACGGACCCGCCCTGACTACATCACGCGGCCGGTCGGTCAAGTCTCGGCCTTGAGTGGGCGGGACATCAGTTCGGTGATCGCGTCGCCGACCGTGAGGGAGCCGGCGAGGATCGCATCGACGGCGAAGATGATCGGCGCGTCGAGCTGATGGTCGCGGGCGATCTTCGCGGCGACCGACGCCGTGTAGACGCCCTCGGCGAGGGGCAGGTGCGACACGTCTTCACCCCACGCCAGCGCCGCGCCATAGGCGAAATTGCGTGATTTCTCGGACCCGCAGGAAAGGATCAGGTCGCCGAGGCCGGACAAGCCGGCAAGCGTCTCCGGCCGGCCGCCGAGCGCCGAGGCCACGCGCTGCAATTCGGCGAAGCCGCGGGTTGTCAGCGCGGCGATGGCGCTCGCCCCAAGCGCGGAGCCGTGCACCATGCCGGCCGCGATCGCCAGCACGTTTTTCAACGCGCCACCGAGCTCAACGCCGGTCAGGTCATCGGAGGCGTAGCCGCGCAAGGTCAGGCTCGACAGCGTTTCGGCAAGCGAACGAGCGGTCTCCAGATCATGCGCGGCAACGGTCACCGCGGTCGGCAGGCCTGCGGCGACGTCCACGGCGAAGCTCGGGCCGGACAGCGCGGCAGAACGGTCGCGCCCGGCGACGGCGTCGATGATCTCCGTCATGGTGTGGCCGGAGGCCCGGTCGATGCCCTTCGCTGTGGAGACCAGCATCGCCTCTGGCACGGCGAGCGGCAGAATGTCGGCCAGGAACGCGCGCAACGTCTGCGCCGGCACCGCGAGCACAACCACGGACGCGCCGGAGAGCGCCTGCTCCATCTCGGCCGTGGCGGCCAGAGATGGCGGCAGGTCGATGCCGTTCAGATAGCGGGGATTGCGGCCGTCGCGATTGATCGCAGCGACGATGTCGGCGTCACGGCCCCAAAGCGTGCAGTCGCGGCCCGCCCGCGCAAAGGAGGCGGCAAGCGCCGTGCCCCAGGCGCCGGCACCGAGCACGGCGATGCGGTCTCCGCTCATGCCTTCGCACCCCGCTTCCCCGCACCGATCAACGTCTCGGCGAAGGGATCCAGCGGCCAGCGCGAACGCGGAGCGATCTCCATGTCGCTGGTCTCGCCGCGCTCGAAGTGTTCAAGCCCCGCCCAGGCGATCATCGCCGCATTGTCGGAACACAGGTTGAGCGGTGGTGCATGCAAGGTGAAATCGTTTCGGGTGCAGACATCCCCCAGCATCGCGCGGATGGCGCTGTTGGCGGCCACCCCGCCGGCGACCACCAGATCGGCAGGACCGTCGGCCACCTCGTCCCGGTAACGCGCGAAGGCCCGTTCCACCCGGTCCCGCAACGTGTCGGTGACAGCGGCCTGAAACGAAGCGCAGAGATCGGCGACATCCTGATCGCCCAGCGGCGCAAGCCGCGTCGCCTCGCGGCGTACGGCCGTCTTCAGGCCGGAGAAGGAGAAATCGAGACGATCCTCGCCCTTCATCGGGCGTGGCAGCGCGAAGCGTTTCGCGTCGCCGCCCGCCGCTTCCCGCTCGACGGCGGGACCGCCGGGATAGGGCAGGCCGAGCAGCTTCGCCGTCTTGTCGAAGGCCTCGCCCAACGCATCGTCGATGGTCGTGCCCCAGCGGCGATAATCGCCGAGGTCGTTGACCATAAGGATCTGCGTGTGGCCGCCAGAAACGAGAAGCAGGAGATAGGGAAATGCCAGCCCGTCGGTCAGCCGCGGCGTCAGCGCGTGGCCTTCCAGATGGTTGACCGCGACGAGCGGCAGGCCGCGCGCGGTCGCGATCGCCTTGGCGGTCATAACCCCGACGAGAAGCCCGCCGATCAGGCCCGGGCCGGCCGTGACCGCGACGGCATCGATATCGCCAAAGCCCAGCCCAGCCTCGGCCAGCGCCCGCGCGACGATCGCGTCCAACCCCTCGACATGGGCGCGCGCGGCGATCTCGGGCACCACCCCGCCAAACGCCGCGTGATCCTCGATCTGGCTGTAGACCGTGCTCGCCAGGATTTCGCCCGGCGCGTCCGGCGCGGTGCGGCGCACGACCGCCGCCGCCGTCTCATCGCAGCTGGTTTCGATACCGAGAATGACCGTCAAGGAAGGAGCCTCATGGGCAGGGCCGAAATGATCCTGCGGAAAACCGCGGCATCCGGCGCAGTTGCCGATACACGCGATTGGGGTTACCTGTCCGGTCTCGGGTATCACGGAACGACAGGCTTGCAAACAACCATGGCGACGACGGACACGGTGAGGATCGGCACGCGCGGCAGCCCGCTGGCGCTGGCGCAGGCGCACGAGGTGCGGGACCGGCTGGTCGCCGCGCATGCGATCGCCCCGGACAGGATCGAGGTCGTGGTGATCTCGACGGCCGGCGACCGCATCCAGGACCGGCCGCTGTCGGAAGTCGGCGGCAAGGGCCTGTTCACGCTGGAACTGGAAGAGCAACTGCGCGACGGGCGTATCGACCTTGCCGTGCATTCGTCGAAAGACATGCCGACCGTCTTGCCGGACGGCCTCGCTATCACCGCCTTTCTGGAACGCGAAGACCCGCGCGACGCCTTCATCTCGACCAAGGCGACATCGCTGCACGACCTGCCGCAAGGCGCCGTCGTCGGCTCTTCCTCGCTACGCCGGCAGGCGATGATCCGCCGCCTGCGGCCGGATGTCTCCGTCGTCCAGTTCCGCGGCAACGTGCAGACACGGCTGCGCAAGCTGCAGGAAGGCGTCGCCGACGCGACGCTCCTGGCCTGCGCGGGGATCAACCGGCTCGGCATGCGGGAAATCATCACCGACCTGATGGAGCCCGACTATTTTCTGCCAGCCCCGGGCCAGGGCGCGATCTGCATCGAGGGCCGCGCCGGGGATCCGCGCACCGATACGCTCGTCGAGCCGCTGAACCACGAGACGACCGCCACCGCTCTCGCCTGCGAGCGCGGCTTCCTGTCCGAGCTCGACGGTTCATGCCGGACGCCGATTGCCGGACTAGCCACGGTCGATGCCTCGGGTATCGTCTTTCGCGGCATGGTGCTGACGCCGGACGGAGCCGAGGCTCACGAGATCGCCTTCTCCGGCGCCACCGGCGATGCCGCCGAATTGGGTCGCGAAGCCGGACGCCAATTGCGCGGCAAGGCCGGCGGCGGCTTTTTCGCCTCCTGGAGTTGAAGATCGCCCGCGCGCCCCTCATCTGGGTCACGCGGCCGCAGCCGGGGGCGGACAGGACCGCCGCCGCCTTGCGCCAGGCCGGATACGCTCCCCTCGTCCTGCCGCTCACCGAAATTCGCGCCTGCACGCCCGATCTTCCGCCCGAATCAATCACGGATGTCGATGCGCTAGCGATCACCAGCGCCAACGCGCTTCGCCATGCGCCGACAAGGCTGATCGAATCGCTCAAGGACCGGCCGCTCTACGCGGTCGGCGATGCAACAGTCGCCGAGGCACGGCAACTCGGCTTCTCTGACGTCATTTCCGCGCAAGGCGCGGTCGATGACCTGGCGGCGCTGATCCGCAAGCGAGAGAGACCGCGCGCGAGGATTCTGTATCTCGCCGGTCGTGAGCGGATCGGCGATCTGGAAGGCAAGCTGACTGCGGGCGGGCTGAGATGTCACGTGATCGAAGCCTATTCGGCCCATATAGTCAGTTACCCAACTCAGTCGATACGCGATGCGATTAACGGCCGCATGGTGGACGCGGTACTGTTCCATTCGGCCCTTTCGGCACACGGCTTCGCAGATACCGTTCTTCCGAAGATGGCTCAACTATTTGAAAACACGCTATATTTCAGCATGTCACGACGCGTCGCGGACACGCTTCCATCTTCGCTGCATCCGCGAACAAACATTGCGGACACGCCAAACGAGCAAGCGCTTCTCGCTGCCGTGAAAGCCGCACTCTCCACGTCCGCCATCTGATCACCACATCCGGCGCTTTTGCTTTTCGAATGGCGTGATATGAAGCGCCGAAGCACCTCGCAGGAGACGTCCGATGGTTCAAAAACCCCGAAACCGGCGCAGCAAGGCGACCCGCGAGCCGGTGACGATCGACCTCGAGGCCAGCCCGGTCGAAACAGCGCCAAAGGCTAGCAAGAACGTGCCCGAAGCCGAGCCGGTGGCATTCGAGGCAATGGCACAGGCCGCCACAACCACCGCCGGCGCGGATGCCGCCGCCCGCGACGCTGTCGAAAGCGGCGAGCGCCCCTCGCACTCCGCGACAAGCGAATCTCCGAAGCCGAAGGCAGCCGCGCCGTCCACAAAGGCACGCGGGTTCGACCTCAGCGGTCTGACCTGGCTCGGCGGCGGCGTGATCGGGGGCATCGTCGCGCTTCTGCTGGCAGCACTCCTGCAATGGGCGGGCCTCCTGCCCTCCATGCGTGGCGCCCAGACAGTGGATCTGACACCCATGCAAGACCGCCTCGACACCCTGTCGGCGGAAGTCGAGGCACTGAAGACCGCCACTCCGACAGGCGCTGATGAAGTTACCGCACGCATCGAGGGCACGGAAAGCGCGGTGGCCACCATCGATCAGCTGACCGGCACGCTGCAGGCCGATCTCGACGCGGTGAAACAACAGCTGGACGCCCTGAACCGGGCCGTCTCCTCCGGCGGCGCCGGCGAAGGCGCAGGGCTGGAAGCAATCGCGGCGCGGGCCGACGCGTTGGAGACGGCGGTGACAGAGCTCAGCGCTCGCATCGACACGCTCGACGCCGGCAGTGGAGGTGTTGATTCGACGCTCAGCGGGGAACTCGATACGGTCGCGCAAACGGCCAAGGCCGCTTCCGAAGGCGTTGCCGCCCTTCGCGGCGAACTGGAAACACTGTCGTCGTCGCTCTCCGAGGCGCAATCGCAGATCGCCGCCTTCGGCGGCCGGCTGACCAAGGTCGAGAGCGACATCGAGGCCGGCGCGGGAAGCCGCGTCGCGGCCGCCATCGCTGCCTCGGCCCTGAAGTCGGCCGCCGATCGCGGCGCAGGCTTCATGAGCGAACTGGAAGCCTATGCCGCCGTCAGCGCCGACGAGGACACCGTCGCCGCGCTGCGCGACTACGCCGCCTCCGGCGTGCCGACCCCTGCGCAACTGGTCGAACGCTTCCCCGCTGTCGCCAACCGCATCATCGCCTCCTCGAACGGCCTCGGCGCCGACGCAGGCATCGTGGATCGCCTGTCGGCCAGCGCGCGGTCTCTCGTTCAGATCCGCCCGGTCGGCGAGGTGGAGGGCACGGAGCCCGGCGCCGTTACAGCCCGCATGGAGGTCGCGCTGCGGGAAGGCGATTTCGAGCGCGCGATCGCCGAATGGAAAACGCTGCCCGAAGCTGCCCGCACCGCATCGATGGACTTCGTGGACGACCTGCGGGCGCGTCGCGACGTCGATACGCTGATCTCCAGAGTGCTGAGCGGCGCGATGGCCGCCGGCAATGCCGAAACAGGCCAGAGCGAGTAGGAGCCGAAAACCATGTTGCGCGTGCTTTTCTTCATCGCCGTCGTCGCCCTTTTCGGCATCGGTTTCGCCTGGATCGCCGACACGCCGGGTTCCATCGTCATGACGGTGGCCGGACGCGAGATCACCGTATCGCTCATGGTAGCCGCGGTCGCGCTGGTGGGCATCGTCGTCGCGATCATGCTCACCTGGTGGGTGCTGAACGTGGTGGTGACCTCGCCGCAGCGCATGCAGCGCTTCTTCCGCGCGAGACGCCGCGACCGCGGCTACCAATCGCTTTCGACCGGGATGATCGCTGCCGGCGCCGGAGACAGCGTAACGGCACGCCGCATGCTGAAACAGGCGACCGGCCTTCTCAACGCCACCACCGAGCCATTGATTCAGGTTCTGGAAGTTCAGGCGACCATTGCCGAAGGTCATCACACGGAGGCCCGGAAAAAATTCGAGGGGATGCTGGACGATCCGGAATTGCGCATCCTCGGCCTGCGCGGTCTCTACATGGAGGCCAAGCGCCTCGGCGACCGCAACGCCGCCAAGCATTATGCCGAGAAAGCTGCGGAACTCGCCCCGCATCTCGCCTGGGCAGGCACCGCCGCGCTGGAACTGAAGACCGCCGCCGGCGACTGGGACGGCGCACTGCGGCTTCTCGAAAACCAGAAGAAGGCCAAGCAACTCGAAGCCGAACCGGCGCGCCGCAAGCGCGCAGTGCTGCTGACCGCGCTGTCGCGAGAGCTTTTGGAAAAGGATCCGTCCAAGGCAAAATCCGCCGGTCTGGAGGCGCACCGGCTCGCGCCCGCCTTCGCCCCGGCCGCCGTCGTCGCCGCGCAGGCGTGTTTCCGGCTGAACGATCTGCGCCGTGGCGTGCACGTGCTTGAGGCGACGTGGCGCAAGACGCCGCATCCCGAGATCGCGCTGGCCTATGTCAATGCGCGACCCGGCGATTCGGCCTTCGATCGCCACAAACGGGCACAGAAGCTGGCCCGACTGAAACCGAACAACATCGATTCCAGCATGATCGTCGCGCAGATGGCGATGGAAGCCGGCGAATTTGCCGATGCCCGCAAGGCGGTCGCCGCTATCCTGCGCAACGAGCCGCGCGAAGGCGCCTTCATGCTGATGGCCGATATCGAGGACCGGGAGACCGGGGACCAGGGCAAGGTGCGCGAATGGCTGGCCCGTGCGGTCCGCGCCCAGCGCGATCCCGCCTGGACCGCCGATGGCTATGTCTCCGAAACCTGGGAGCCGGTCTCGCCGATCAGCGGCCGGCTTGACGCCTTCGAGTGGAAAGTGCCGGTCGAGCGCCTCGGCCCGGTGGTCGCCAACGATCTCGATCCGATGACACCTGGTGGCCGCGCCGCGGCGGCAGAAGCACCCGTGACCGAGGCGCTTGAGGCGCCAGCGGAAGAGCCGGCTGCGGCCGAGGAAGCGGTTGAGGAGAAGGAAGCCGAGGCGATGGTAATCGACGCGGAAATCGTCGATGCACCGGCCTCCGAGAGTGAACCGGCCCCGAAGGCAGCGCCTCCGGTGCCGCCCAAACCCGAAACGCCCAAGGAGACGGCCCCCGGCGCGGTGCCTGCCGCTGAACCTGTAACAACGGACGCCGTGACGGAAGAGGCGGTTGTCGACGAGCCGGAACCGCCAAAGGCCGAGCCCGCAAAGTCCGAGGCAGCGAAGACGGAGACCCCCAAGGTCGAGCCGTCAAAGCCGCAGCCTCCGAAGGCAGAGGCAAGCAAGGCAGAGCCGCCCAGACCGGAACCGCCCAAGCCGCCGGCGAAGCCGAAGGACGCAGGCGCACAGGACGCGGCCGAAGACATTCGTCCGCCCCTGCCCGACGACCCGGGAATCGACCCGGACGCGCAACCGGATGAGCCGTCACGGCGTTTTCGACTGTTTTGAGTGTTGCGCCGCACTCGCCAAACTGACAATTTCCATCTGGATTGGACCAGATGGACATGTTCGAGCGAATCGCGACCTTTCTGAAGACCCTGAACCCGCAAGCCCCAGAGGGGGAGGACGGGTTTCTGCCCGACGACCCGCGCCTTGCGGCCGCGGCGCTGATGTATCACGTGATCGGCGCCGATGGCGTGGTGCAGGAATCGGAGAAGACCCACCTCGCGGCAGTGCTGAAAGAAGCCTATGACCTCGACAGCGCCGAACTCGAGCGCCTGCTGAAGGCCGCGCGCAATGCCGACAACGAGGCTGTCGATCTCTACCAGTTCACGTCGGTGCTGATGCGCAAGCTCGAAGCCGACGAACGCGTCCGCTTCATCGAGCTCCTGTGGGAGGTCGTCTATGCCGACGGCGAGAACCACGAACTCGAGGACAATCTCGTCTGGCGGGTTTCCGAGCTCCTCGGCGTCGATGGTCGCGACCGCGTCCTGCTGCGGCAGGCCGTGCAGGCGCGCATGGTGGAGGCGGGGGAAGACGGGGCATGATTCCCAATCCCGGCCTGAAGCCAGTCCTGATCGTTCTGCACCAGGAGACGTCCTCGCCAGGCCGTGTCGGCCAGCAATTGGTACGGATGGGTTTCCCGCTCGACATTCGCCGGCCGCCGCTGGGTGACCGCCTGCCGGACACGCTGGAACGGCATGCCGGCGCGGTGGTCTTCGGCGGGCCGATGAGCGCCAATGACGAGCATGACTATATCCGTCACGAAACCGATTGGCTGGCGGTTCCCCTGAAGGAGAACAAGCCGCTGCTCGGCATCTGCCTCGGCGCCCAGTTGCTGGTCAATCATCTCGGCGGGCATGTCACCGGTCGACAGGATGGCCAGGTAGAGATCGGCTGGTATCCGCTTCTGCCGACGGAGGCTGGTCGGCAATTGATGGACTGGCCGAAGATGATCTACCAGTTCCATCGCGAAGGCTTCAGCCTGCCGGCGGGCGCGGTCCGGCTTGCCGCGGGCGAGACCTATGAGAACCAGGCGTTTCGCTATGGCGACAATGCCTGGGCGATCCAGTTTCATGCCGAACTGACGCTCGCGATGATGCAACGCTGGGTCACACGCGGCGCCCACCGCTTCACCTTGCCCGGCTCGCAGCAGGGCCGCGAGCACCTGCGCGGGCGGTTGCTCTATGATCCCCCGGTCCTTGCCTGGCTGGAGCAGTTTCTCCATCTGGTGTTTCTGGGCGAAGGCGTTGATGCACAGCAGGCCGTGCCGGCCCCGCGCCGGGCCGCGGGATGAGACGACGGGCTGTTACCGGGACAAGCGGCTCGGTGCGATTGCACGCGCAGACAGAAAACGACGGAACAGTGAAAGATCATGACTGTTCCTGATAAAGCCGGGCGTTTCGTGCGCGCAGACTTTTCATTCGTGAATCCGTCATATAACAGCGACTCTACCGAAACTTCGTTCGGCGGGTGCAACCTTTGTCGCTAGAAGACGATATCCGCGTCATTTCCGGCGTGTCACTGTTCGAGGATCTTTCCGACGAACAGTTGCGACTGCTTGCATTCGGCGCAGAGCGCCTGACCCTCAGTCAAGGCCAGGAACTTTATCGTGAAGGCCAGGCAGCCGATTGCGGCTTTGTGGTCGTCTCCGGCAGTATCGACCTGTTTCGCACCACGATGCGCGGCCGCAAGATGCTCAAACGGGTCGAGCCGGGCGCAATACTCGGCGAACTGGCCCTGATCGCCAACACGACGCGTCTGACGGGGGCGATCGCCGCAGAGGACAGCCAGGTGGTGCGGATCAACCGCAGCCTGTTCCGGCGCATGCTGGAGGAATATCCCCATTGCGCGGTCTCCCTGCACACACGGCTCAGCGAGCGACTGCGCAACCTCCTGCGCAGCATCGGCGAAATGGAAGCGCGCTTCGCAAAGGACTGAACGGCTCGCGGCCCCTCAGCCCGCGTCGTTGAACGCGAAGCCGGCGATCACCGGCACATGGTCGGACGGTTTTTCCCACCCACGTGCCTCTCGCACAACCGTGAGGTCTGAAAGCAGCGGCTCCAGATCGGGCGAACCCCAGATGTGATCGAGACGCCGGCCACGGTCGGAAATGTCCCATTCGCGGGCCCGGTAGCTCCACCAGGTGAAGATCTTCTCCTCCGGCGGAATGGCGACGCGCATCAGGTCCGACCAGCCGCCGGCCGTGCGCAGATCCTCCAGCGTTTCGGTCTCGACCGGCGTGTGGCTGACCACCCTCAGAAGCTGCTTGTGGGACCACACATCGGTCTCCAGCGGCGCGATATTGAGGTCGCCGACGAGAAGTGCCGAATCGGCCTTTCCCGGATCGGCGGAAATGGCGCGCATCTCGTCCAAGAAATCCAGCTTGTGACGGAACTTGGGGTTCTTCTCCGGATCCGGCTCGTCACCTCCGGCCGGGACGTAGAAATTGTGAATCCGCACAGCGCGGTCCGGGGTCCTGACGATGCTGTCCAGATGCCGCGTGTCACCCATGGCGCAAAAATCGCGGCTTTCAATCTCTTCCAGCGGGTGTTTGGAGATGGTGGCGACGCCGTGATAGCCCTTCTGGCCGTGGATCTCGACATGGCCGTAGCCGAGGTCGTGAAACGCCGCCATCGGGAAGGCGTCGTTGGGACATTTGGTTTCCTGCAGGCACAGCACGTCCGGCTGCCAGCGCTGCAGGAACGACTGCACGATCGGCAGGCGCAGCCGCACCGAATTGATGTTCCAGGTGGCGACGGTGAATGGCATGGGCGTTTCTTCCGGACGGATCATCGGGCGATGCCGCGATCTTCTTCCAGCACGCCGGGGCGATGACAAGCGTCGGCGGCGCTTTCACGCCGCCCGCCCACAATTTACGCCGCAGCCGCGATCAATCGGAGCTGAACCGCTCCTCCTGGATCTTGCGATAGGGGATGTCGAACGTGCCGCGGCCGAAGCGGACGCCCTGCTGCACATTGTTGATGATGACGGTGGTGTCCTTCCCCTGGGCGTCGCGGATGGTCCACTGGCGCAGGTCGTAGGTCTGAGGGTCGAACATCATGGTGATCTGGCTGTCGCCGAAGATCTGCTTGTCGCCGATGACGATCGTCGTCAGATCGTTCGCCTCGGTAATCTGGCGCACCTTGTCTCCGCCGAGGTCGATGCGGTCGCCGAGCAAGACCTTCAGCGGAGTCTTGCCAAGCGGATAGATCTCCCAAGTGTCCAGCTTCTTGTTGTTCACCACCACCGACTTGCCATCGGCAACAACCCGGATCGGCGACGGGTCTTCATACAGGAAGAGGAGCTTGCCCGGCCGTTCGATATAGAACTTTCCGCCGGTCTGCTCGCCGCGCGGGCCGAACTGGATGAACTCGCCGGCCATCGTGCGCACGCTGGCGAAATGGTCGGCGATGCGCTGCGCGGTCGCCGGCACCTGCGCGAGGGAAGCAGGCGCGGTCACAGCCAGCGCGGCCGCGCATGTGGCGCCTGCGAGCAGGCCGCGCCGCGTCATCGTCCCGTGCTTCATCGAATTCTCACTCATGAACCGCTCCTGCCGGTTATCGAATCGTGTACTTGCGCCGAGCCCTACGCAGACAGTTTGACATCGGTGTGGCGCTGGTCGGGCCGGTTTCGGGCCCGCACTGATTATTCCTCGTTTTCGGTCGGCACAAGGATTTCGCGCTTGCCGGCGTGGTTCGCCGGGCCGATGATCCCTTCATCTTCCATGCGCTCGATGATCGAGGCTGCACGGTTGTAGCCGATGCCGAGGCGCCGCTGGACATAGGATGTCGAGGCCTTGCCGTCCCGCAGGACCACGGCGACCGCCTGATCATAGGGGTCGTCGGAATCGGACATCCCGCCGGTGCCGCCGTCACCGCCTTCGCCCTCTTCGTCGTCGTCCTCGGTGATCGCTTCGAGATATTCCGGCACGCCCTGAACCTTCAGATGCGCGACGATCTCCTCGACCTCCGAGTCGCTGACGAACGGGCCGTGCACGCGCTGGATACGACCGCCACCGGCCATGTAGAGCATGTCACCCATGCCGAGCAGCTGCTCGGCGCCCTGCTCGCCCAGAATGGTCCGGCTGTCGATCTTGGAGGTGACCTGGAAGGAAATGCGTGTCGGGAAATTGGCCTTGATCGTGCCGGTGATGACGTCGACGGAGGGACGCTGCGTCGCCATGATGACATGGATGCCCGCGGCGCGCGCCATCTGCGCCAACCGCTGCACCGCGCCCTCGATGTCCTTGCCCGCGACCATCATCAGGTCGGCCATCTCGTCGATGATGACGACGATATAGGGCATCGGCTGCAGGTCCAGCGTCTCGGTTTCGTAGATCGCCTCGCCGGTCTCGCGGTCGAACCCGGTCTGCACCGTGCGGGTGATCTCCTTGCCCTTCTTGGTCGCCTCCTTCACCTTGGTGTTGAAGCCGTCGATGTTGCGCACGCCGAGTTTCGACATGTTCTTGTAGCGCTGTTCCATCTCGCGGACGGTCCATTTCAGCGCGACAACGGCCTTCTTCGGATCGGTGACGACGGGTGTCAGCAGATGCGGGATGCCGTCATAGACGGAGAGTTCCAGCATCTTTGGGTCGATCATGATCAGCCGGCATTCGTCCGGCGACAATTTGTAGAGGATCGACAGGATCATCGTGTTAATGGCGACCGACTTGCCCGAGCCGGTGGTGCCGGCGACAAGCAGATGCGGCATCTTGGCGAGGTCCGCGATCACGGCTTCGCCATTGATCGTCTTGCCGAGCGTCAGCGCCAGCTTCGCCTTGGATGAATCATAGGCCTGCGATGAGATCAGCTCGCGCAGATACACCGTCTCGCGGCGGGAATTCGGCAATTCGATGCCGATGGCGTTGCGGCCCGGCACGACGGCGACACGTGCGGCGATGGCGCTCATCGAGCGGGCGATGTCCTCTGCCAGACCGATCACGCGCGACGACTTGATGCCCGGCGCCGGCTCCAGTTCATAGAGCGTGACGACGGGACCGGGTCGTACATGGATGATCTCGCCGCGGACGCCGAAATCCTCCAGCACGCCTTCCAGCAGACGGGCGTTCTGTTCCAGTGCCTCCGGCGAGAGGCTCGGATCCTTGCCGACATTCTTCGGCTCCGCCAGCAGATGGATGGCCGGAAGCTCGAATCCGCCGTCGTCGATGAAGCTCGCCTGGGCCTCGCGCTGGACGCGCACCGACTGTTTCGGCTTCGGCGCGGCGGACGCCACACGTTGGGCGGGACGCGGCGCCACGTCCTCCTCGACCTGAACCTCGACGCGACGTCGCACCGGCTCTTCCACCCAGTCGTCCTCATCGTCGACGTCGTGGCCCTGCGGACCGTCATCCTGAAAGTCGTCGTCGTAATCCATCTCGGGAGCGGGCGGGACCCGCAACTCGAAATCCGGTTCGCGACGCTCGCCGCGCACCGGCGGCGCCTCGTTGCGGTCGCGGGGGCGGCGTGTTCGCTTCGTTCCGAACAGCGACCGGCGCAAGGCCGTGCGCAGCGAATAGAAACCGTGGATCAGCGCGCCAAGCGTGACGAAACGGCCATTGCCGCCGGCATCCTCGTCGTCCTCATCCTCCTCGTCCATTCCCGCAGCAGGCGCCTCGCGCCACAGGAAACCGCAGGCCACAGCCAAGGCGTAGAAAGCGAAAGGCGCGAAGACGACGAAAGAAAAAAGCCGCACCCAGCCCGACGGGTAGCCGCCGCTGAGCAAACCGGGCAACTTCAGCGCGATGTCGCCAACGACGCCGCCGAGGCCGGTGGGCAGCGGCCAGCTGCCGGTGACCGGAAAGCAGCCGGCGACGGCCGCGGCCAACACCACGGCGACCGGCCAGATCGCCAGCCGGCGGCCCGGATGCGTCCAGACATGGCCGCGCACCCGTGCATGGCCCCAGAACACGATCGGCAGAAAGGCCGGCAGGGCGGCGATCCCGAAGAATTGGAGGGCGAGATCGGACAGGACAGCGCCCGGATAGCCCATGGCGTTGCGCACCGGCGTGTCGGCCGCATAGCTCCAGCTCGGATCGCCGGCGTTCCATGTCGCCAGCGAGAACAGCATGAACGCGCCGAGCGCCCACAGCGCCAGACCGGCGAGCATCTCGACCTGCCGCTGCATGAGATCGACCATGCCGGCAGCAAAAGAGCGATCGCGCCGCCGATTGGAGACGATCCTGCGATCAGCGGATACTGAAATGGCGTGTTCGGCCGGCATCCGAAATTCCCGTTTTCCCTGTCCGCGTCAGGCGCGGACGCAATGTCCCGATCGCAAGATTAGCCAAGCATGGTTAAGCAGGCTTTAACCATGCGAAACGGGACCGCGGCCGAAAAAAAGGCCCGGTCAAAAGACCGGGCCAGTTGGTGTGATGTCAGACATCACGACGGGATGGAGGTGGGGACGAGCGTCGGGAGGAGGTACCGCCCGCCCCCGGGTTCCGCCCAGGCGATCAGCCCGCCTGGGAGAATTCCGGATAGGCTTCGACGCCGACTTCAGCCTTGTCGAGACCCTTGAGTTCCTCTTCAGGCGAAACGCGCAGGCCGATGGTGCCCTTGAGGATCGCCCAGACGACGAAGGAGCAGACCAGCGTGAAGACGCCATAGGAGACGATACCGGTGATCTGCGTGCCGTAGCTGGTGTCAGCGTTGGACCACGGCACGATCAGCGTGCCCCAGATACCTGCGAACAGGTGAACCGGGATAGCGCCGACCACGTCGTCGATCTTCAGCTTGTCGAGCAGCGGAACGGTCAGCACCACGATGACCGCACCGACGGCACCGATCACGATCGCCTGCCAGACGGCCGGAGCCAGCGGTTCGGCGGTGATGGACACCAGGCCGGCCAGTGCGCCGTTGAGGACCATCGTCACGTCGATCTTGCGGTACATGATCTGCAGCAGGATGATGGAGGCGACGACGCCGGCGGCGGCGGCGATGTTGGTGTTGGCGAAGATGCGCGACACATCCGTCACGTCGCCGATCGTGCCCATGGCGAGCTGCGACGCGCCGTTGAAGCCGAACCAGCCGAGCCACAGGATGAACGTGCCGAGCGTGGCCAGCGGAATGGACGAACCGGGCATCGGGTTGATCTTGCCGCCTTCATACTTGCCGGCGCGCGCACCGACCAGAAGAGCACCGGCGAGAGCCGCCCAGCCGCCGACCGAGTGAACCAGCGTCGAACCGGCGAAGTCGGAGAAGCCCATTTCGGACAGCCAGCCGGCGCCCCACTGCCAGGAACCGGCGATCGGGTAGATGAAGCCGGTCAGCACGACCACGAAGATCATGAACGGCCAGAACTTCATGCGCTCGGCAACGGTGCCAGACACGATGGACGCGGCGGTCGCGACGAACACCATCTGGAAGAACCAGTCGGACGCCGTCGAATAGCCGACATCCAGGGCGTCGCCGCCGACCGGATCGAAGGCATAGGTGCCGAACGAGCCCATGTAGCCGCCGTCAACGCCGGTGTACATCAGGTTGTAGCCGACCAGCCAGTACATGATGCCGGCGACCGAATAGAGCGCGATGTTTTTGAGCGACTGCATCGAAACGTTCTTGGAACGCACGAGGCCGGCTTCCAGCATGGCGAAGCCGGCGGCCATCCACATGACGAGGAAGCCGCCCATCAGGAACAGCAGCGTGTTGAGGATATACTGCACGTCGGGCGACGCGGCGGTGGAAGCAGCCTCTGCCGCCGCTTCAGCTTCCTGGCTGAACGCCGGTCCCGCACACAGCACAGCCGCTGCGGCAAGGCCGGCGAGGCCGTATCGAAAACCCTTAGACATGGTCATTGCAATTGAACTCCTGAGTGACTTGGGTCCGGCGCCTTAGAGCGCCTCGGAATCGGTTTCGCCCGTACGGATGCGGACGGCTCGGTCGATTGAGTAGGTGAAGATCTTGCCGTCGCCGATCTGACCGGTCTTCGCAGCACCGGAGATGGTTTCGATCACCTTCTCGACCATGTCGTCGTCGACCGCGAGCTCGATCTTCAGCTTCGGCAGGAAGCTGATGGCGTATTCCGCGCCGCGATAGATTTCCGTATGTCCCTTCTGACGCCCATACCCCTTCACCTCGGTGACGGTCAGGCCCTGGACGCCAAGCCCGGTAAGGGCTTCACGCACCTCGTCCAGTTTGAAGGGCTTGATGATGGCCATGACTATTTTCATGCGCTGTGTTTCCCCTATTCATACTCGGGTCGCCGGCAAGCCGACGATACTGGGTGCAGCGCGACACGCATGTCGATCGCTGTCACCCTCTCCAATCAAGCGCCGTGCCAAACCGGCCGCGACGGGCGAATATGGCGAAAAAAAGGGGAAAAAAGCGCCGGGAAATGGGCTGCTTCGCGGTGCCGGCACCAGTCATGCTCAAAAAAAAGGCATTTTTTTAAAAATGAATAATTCTTAACCTGGACCTGAAAACGCATGAAGCCCGGGCCGAAACCCGGGCTTCATCAAATGTTCCGCTAGGGAAGAACGAGGGGCCTACGAGTGGTAGGCCGACTCCCCGTGCTGCGTGAGATCGAGACCCTGGCGCTCGTCGTCGGCATCGACGCGCAGCCCCATGATCAGGTCGATCGCCTTGAACAGGATCAGCGAGACGATGGCGCACCAGACGATCGTCACGGCAACGGCCTGGATCTGGATCGTGGTCTGGCCGACGATCGAGTAATCCGCGCCGCCCGTGCCGCCGAAGACCGGTGCCGTGGTGATGCCGGTGCCGATCGCGCCGACAATGCCGCCGACGCCATGCACGCCGAAGACGTCCAGGCTGTCGTCATAGCCGAGCTTGACCTTCACAACCGCCACGAACCAGTAGCAGACCGCCGCAGCGACCGCGCCGAGGACGATGGCGCCGACCGGTCCGGTCGTGCCGCAGGCCGGCGTGATGGCGACGAGGCCGGCGATCATGCCCGACGCAGCGCCGAGCATCGAGGCCTTGCCGCGCAGAATGCCTTCCAGGAACGACCATGCGACCACGGCCGCGGCCGTCGCCACGAAGGTGTTGATCATCGCAAGGCCTGCGCCAGCATTCGCCTCCAGGTTGGAACCGGCATTGAAGCCGAACCAGCCGACCCACAGGAGCGCCGCGCCGACCATCGTCAGCGTCATGGAATGCGGCGCCATGTTGTCCTTGCCGTAGCCGACACGTTTGCCGATCACGATACAGCCGATCAGGCCCGCGATACCGGCATTGATGTGCACAACCGTGCCGCCGGCGAAGTCGATCGCGCCCCAACCGAACAGCAGTCCGGAACCGTCCCAGACCATGTGCGCGATCGGGAAATAGACGAAAGTCGCCCACAGGATCAGGAAGACGATGATCGAGGAGAACTTAACCCGCTCGGCGAAGGCGCCGATGATCAGCGCTGGCGTGATGGCGGCGAAGGTCATCTGGAAGCAGATGAACACATATTCGGGAATGACAACGCCGTCGGTGAAGGTGGCCGCTTCGCTGTCCATGCCGACGCCGGCCAGGAACATCTTGCCGACCCCGCCCCAGAACGGGCTGGTCGAGCCGCCGAATGCGAAGGAATAGCCCCACAACACCCAGACGATCATCACGGCGGACGCGCCGACGGTGACCTGCATGAGCACCGACAACATGTTCTTGGCGCGCACGAGCCCGCCATAGAACAGCGCCAGGCCGGGCACGATCATCAACAGGACGAGAACCGTCGCGATCATCATGAAGGCGGTGTCACCCTTGTCCATCGTGGTCGCCGCCGCCCCGGCGTCCTGGGCGAGAGCCCCGCCGGCAAGGAACGGCAAAGCGGAAAGCGCAAGCGCGCCGGTTCGTAGTCGCGATATCATGAAGTCGGTCCCTCCTGTGTCAGATGCGCGTCACAAGGCGCTGGAATCGGTCTCGCCCGTGCGGATGCGCATGGCGGTTTCCATGGAAAAGCTGAAGATCTTGCCGTCGCCGATCTGGCCGGTCTTCGCAGCGCCGGCGATGGTCTCGATGGTCTTGTCGGCCATGTCGTCATCGACGGCGACCTCGATCTTGAGCTTCGGCAGGAAGCTGATCGAATATTCCGCGCCGCGATAGATCTCGGTGTGGCCCTTCTGGCGTCCGAACCCCTTCACCTCGGTGACGGTCAGACCTTCGATGCCGATGCCGGTCAGCGCTTCGCGCACCTCATCCAGCTTGAACGGCTTGATGATGGCCATGATGATTTTCATGTTTCCTCCTCTTCGGTTCCAGCCCCGGATCCAGCAGGGGTGCCCGGCCGCTTCAGACAATCAAGTCTCATGCCAGTTCGCACGACTTTGCGAAAGCATTATCGGGTGCGGCGGCCGCAAAATCGCCGCAAATGTTCAGCCGCGCACGCGGATCAGGCCCTCCTGCGCCATCGAGGCCACGAGCGTGCCGTCGGACGCATAGATGGAACCGCGGGTGAAACCGCGCGCGCCAGATGCATTGGGGCTGTCCTGGGTATAGAGGAACCAGTCCTCGAAACTGTACGGCCGATGGAACCACATGGAGTGATCGAGACTGGCGGACTGCAGATCCGTGTCGAAGACCGCCCGGCCATGCGCAAACAGCGACGTATCGAGCAGCGTCATGTCCGACAGATAGGCGAGCACCGCGGCCTGCAGCGGCCGGTCGTCCGGGACCGGGCCGGTGGTGCGGATCCAGATGTGCTGCCTGGGCGGCAGTTTCTCGCGCGTCAGATAGTGGGTCAGCGACACCGGCTTGAACTCGATGGGGCGCGGGCGCTGCCAATAGTCGCGCGCCGGTTCGGGCACCTTGTCGATGAAATGCGCGATCACGTCCTTCTCGCTCAGGAGCGTTTCCGGCCGCGGAATGCCCTCCGGCATCGCAATCGCGTGTTCAAGGCCCGGCTCGTCGATCTGGAACGACGACGACAGCGAAAAGATCGCTTGCCCGTGCTGGATTGCGACGACACGCCGCGTGGCGAAGCTTGAACCGTCGCGAATCCGATCCACTTCATAGATGATCGGCACGGCCGGGTCGCCCGGCCGCATGAAATAGCAATGCAGCGAATGGACATGCTTGTCGGCCGAAACGGTGCGCTGCGCGGCGACCAGCGCCTGCGCGATCACCTGGCCGCCAAACACCCGCTGCCATCCGGATTGGGGGCTGCGACCGCGAAACAGATTGAGTTCCAGCGGCTCCAGATCGAGAATGGAAATGAGGTCCTGCACCGCAGTGGGCATCGGCAAGCCATCCGTTTGGAAAGGTCGTCGGGCTTTGCTACAGGGGACCTCGGGCAAGTCAAGAGCGCGATGCGGGACCCATGCGTCGCGACATGGAGGCTGAAATGGCCACGAATACGGACAACGCAAACGACACGGGCGCTCAGCGCATCGACATCCTGATCGCGGGGGCCGGCTATGTCGGCCTGGCCACGGCGGCCGCGATTGCCGACGCCGCGCCGCATCTGTCGATCCGCATCGTCGATCCGGCGCCCGAAGGCGTCTGGAAGAAGGACGCGCGCGCCTCGGCCATCGCTGCCGCGGCGTCGCGCATGCTCGAGGAACTTGGCTGCTGGCAGGCCCTCGTCGCCGACGCCGAGCCGATCCGCGAGATGATCGTCACCGATTCACGCACCGGCGATCCCGTCCGGCCCGTCTTCCTGACTTTCGACGGCGAAACCGCGTCGGGCGAGCCCTTTGCCCACATGCTCCCCAATGTCGCGCTCAACGGCGCGCTGCGCGAGAAATGCGCGGCCAGCGGCGTCACCGTCTCTCAAGGCGTCGCCGTGTCGGACTTCACAGAGACAGCCGCCGGCGCACCGCTTACCGTCAACCTGTCGAACGGCGAAACAGTGCAGGCCCGCCTCCTGGTGGCAGCCGACGGCGCCCGCTCGGCGCTGCGCGGACTTGCCGGCATCAAGACGGTGCATTGGGATTACGGCCAGATGGGCATCGTCGCCACGATAGCCCATGAACGCCCGCATGAAGGGCGCGCCGAGGAACATTTCCTGCCGGCCGGCCCCTTCGCGATCCTGCCCCTGAAGGGCAACCGCTCCTCCATCGTCTGGTCGGAGACCAAGGAAAACGCCGAGAAGCTGCTTGCCGGCGACGACTTCACCTTCGATTTCGAGCTGGAGCAGCGCTTCGGCCTGAAGCTCGGCGAGATCCGCGTCGAGGGGCAGAAACGCGCCTACCCGCTCGGCCTCACCCTGGCGCGCGATTTCGTCAAGCCGCGCTTCGCATTGGTCGGCGACGCCGCGCACGGCATCCACCCGATCGCGGGCCAGGGTCTCAATCTCGGCTTCAAGGACGCCGCCGCGCTCGCCGAAACGATCGTCGAGGCCGACAGGCTGGGTCTCGACATCGGCGCGCTCGACGTGCTGCAGCGCTACGAGCGCTGGCGACGCTTCGACACGTGGCAGATGGGCGTCACGACGGACGTGCTGAACCGCATGTTCTCCAACGACTTCACGCCGCTGCGCGCCATCCGTGACATCGGGCTCGGCCTGGTCGACCGGATGCCCGGCATGAAGAACTTCTTCATCAACCAGGCGGCCGGCATGTCGGGCCCCTCGCCGCGCCTGTTGCGCGGCGAGCCGATCTGAGACGGGGTCAGCCCGCCTCCTCCACCGGACCCTTGCGGCCGCTCCAGTCGACGTCGCGCGTCGCAAACATCAGGATCGACAGGATCACGAAGCCGGTCACGCTGCCGACGAGCAGCGCTGATTCGGCCAGCTGCAATACGACATACAGAAAGCCGTAAAGCCCGACGAAGCCGCCAAAGGCGACGACCGTCCATGTCCGCCCGGCAAAGAGCGACGACACGAAACCGGCGATCACCGTGCCGGTCGCACCGGCGGCCAGCGCATAGGCGGCGGTGAAGCCGACGAACTCCGCCAGCGCAAGCAGCATCGTGTAGAAGACGACGATCATCATGCCCGTCATTGCGTAATGGACGAGATGCATGCGTCCCTTCGACAAGACCTCGATGACGAAGATCACCAGAAACGCCATCGACACGAACAGCACGCCATATTTCACGGCCCGTTCGACCTGCTTGTAGAAATCGATGGGCTGGTAGAAACGCACCCCGAAGGCGTTGTCGGCATAGCGCGAAAAGGTGTGCCCGCCCGCGAAAGCGACATGCGGAATTGCGCGCGCCAGTTTCGGCACTCTCCAGTCGGCCTTGAACCCGCTGTCGCTCACGTCGCGGGCCTGCGGCAGGAACGTGCCGGAAAAGCTCGGATGCGGCCAAGCCGAGGTCAACGAGACGGTCGTGTCGTCACCCACCGGCGCAAACCGGATTTCCTGCGAGCCCTTCAGCTTGAGGTCGAGATCGACCGTCAGCGTCTGCTCCTCACCGCTGAAAGGCGCGCGAAGGCCCGCAGGTGCGCCAAAGCCCGCGAAGCCGGTGTTGTAGATCTCGTCCAGTCCGGGGTCGATTGCCCTGACCTCACGCCCGTCCACCTTCAGCGTCAGGCTCTCGATGCCCTTCAGGTCTGAAAGGCCGGCGACGACCCGCGCTCGCGACCAATCGACCGTGATCGGATCGGTCTCGCCGAGCGCGGTCAGATCCGGCGGCGAAAACACGGCCCTGCCGGTCAGCGCGGACTGGTAAACCACCGCCTCGTGAATGCCGCGCTTGCGGGTTTCGGTGCCGACAGTCCCGTCGAACGAAAGGCTGTCGGGCGCCAGAACGAAGCGCCGATTGACGACGGTCGGCTTGTCTTGGTCTCCCCTGGGCGGACGGGTAATGGTGACGGGCACCTCAAGCAAAGGTCCCGCAAATGTCTGGTTGCCGCCCCACTGGCGGCCGATCTCGGCCGTCGCGTGGCGAAAATTGGCTTCGCGATCCTGCACCAGGCCCCAAACCGCCAGGAGCGGCATGGACAAGACGAAGACCAGCGCGCCGAGGACGAAGAACTTCGCCCCGAGGCTGCGCGCCAGAACCGAAACCGGCGCTGCGCGGGGGGCTGTCATCCCTGTCTGTCGTGAGGCGGCGCTGCCGGCGCCCTGCGTTCCGATATCGGCCATGTGTCTTCCCTCCACGCCTGGTCCGAATGTCAAACGGCTGAAACAAAGCGTGAGCTTCGCGGCACAAATCGGCTCGCAAGGAGGTCATTTCACGGTGATGCGAAGGCGGTCCGGTGGCCGAAATCAGGCGGCGGACAGACCGAGCGTGCGTTCCATGCGGGCGAAGCATTCGGCCAGAACCGGCGGCTCGCCCAGCGCATGCGCCAGCGCGATCGAGCCCTGCCAGTCCGCGATGACCGCGCGGGCACGCGACAAGGCAATGGCTGGCCGCAACCCGGTGCGGCCCAATTCGGTCGCGATGAAGCCGGTCAGGAGCGTGAAACTCTCCGCCGCTCGCGACGCCTGGTCGGGCAGGGTGCGGCGGAAATCGCGCGTCGCAGCGAAGATCGGGCAGCCATGACGCACGCGGCTTTGCTGGCCGGCCTGCAGCCGTGCGATCATCAGCTTCAGCCGCCGCCTGGGTTCGGGCGTTTCTGACCGAACCTCCTCGATCAGCGTCTCGGTCTGATGCACGAACAAGTCCGCGACAGCGGCCGCGAGTTCGCCCTTGGTCTTGTAGTAGTAATAGACATTGCCGAGCGGCACCCGGGCAACCGTCGCGATGTCCGCCAGGCTGGAGGCGTCGTAGCCGCGCGTCCAGAACAGTTCCGCCGCCGCCTGCACCAAGGCCTCGCGCCTTGCCTGACCCCGCTTTCGCGTCGCGACCCCTGTCACGCGCCCCTCCCGATTCGCTCAGGCCGCAAGGGTAAGCCCTGATCAGTCAATGTCGAGGGAACGCGCCTCCGACGGCAGCATGATAGGCACGCCGCCGCGCACCGGATAGGCAAGTTTCGCGGCCTCCGAGACGAGTTCGCAGCGCTCGCGGTCAAACCGCAACCGCGTCTTGGTCAGCGGGCAGACGAGGAGGTCGAGCAGCTTGGTGTCGAGATCCTCGCTCTGATCGACCGGCGGCTTGTTGTCGGTTTCGGCCATGTTTCAGCTCCGTCTCGCTCCCGCCGGCCTTTGGCAGCGGCTACTGCAACGTCCTGGCGAAATCGTCCTTGTCGCGCGCCAGCGCCATTTCCGTGATGGCGATCAGCGTCTCGGCGCGGCTCTTCAGGTCGGGCGCCTCCAGGAGCGCCTGTTTCTCGGCCGGGCCGTAGGGGGACATCATCGACAGGGCGTTGACAAGCGTGTCGTTGCCCGCCTTCTGCACGCTCTCCCAGTCCGCCTCCAACTCGTTGGCGTCCAGATAGGCGCGAAAGACGCGCAACAACGCCTCTCGATCGACACAGGACGTGTCACCCTCCTCGTCCAGGTCGGACACGAAGGGGCTGATACGGCACTGGCGATAGGGCGTTCGCACCGCGATTTCGGTCGCGATCCGGAACCGGCAGATGCCTTGCATCGATACCAGATAGCGCCCGTCACCCGTCTCGGCGAAAGAGGACAACCGGCCCAGACAGCCGACGGCGCAGAGGCCGGGCTTGTCGGCCGATCCCGTGTCGCCGGAGAATTTCGGTTGGATCATGCCAATCACACGGTCGCCGCGCAGCGCCGCATCGATCATTTCCAGATAGCGGGGCTCGAAGATGTTGAGCGGCATCTGGCCGCCCGGCAGCAAAAGCGCGCCCGACAGGGGAAACACCGGAACGCTCTCCGGAATGTCCTTTTCGGTCCTGTATGTCCTGTTGCCTGCCTGCATCGTCGAAACGCGTTCCTCCCATTGTGTTCGGCGGAGATCCTGACCCGAACGAATCTGGGTCAGGCTTCGCCGAACTCAAGGCGTGGCGACGAATCCTATCGAAACAGGATCGTCGACAACTTGCGGCGCGCCTTCACCGTGGCCGGATCGGTCGGGCCCCAGGCCTCGAAGAACTTCAGCAGTTCCAGCCGGGCGCCGTCCTCGCGCCATTCGCGATCCGCCTTCATGATGTCCAGCAGGAGATCGCCCGCGCCCTCACGGTCGCCGGACGCATTGCGGATCTGGGCAAGATCGAAACGCGCGTCATGGTCGGCCGGATTGGCTGCCAGCCTGCGCTCCAGCTCGGCCGGATTGCCGAGACCCGCCACCTTCTCGGCCAATTCCATGCGCGCCTTCAGCGAGGCGATCTCCGTCGATTCCGCGACGCCTTCAGGCGCCTGATCGATCATCTGCTTGGCCTTGTCGGTCTCGCCGGCGTCGAGCAGCATGCCCACCAGTCCGGCATAGGCGGCCGCATTGTCGGGGATCTGCTGCAGGATCATCTGGTAGATCTGCGCCGCCTGGCCGGTGTCTCCGGCTTCGAGCGCCGCTTCCGCCGCGCCGAGCGCCTGCTCGATCGCCTTCTCCTGGGCGCTGCCGGCGCCGGCCGTCAGCTTGGCGATGAACTCGGCGATCTGGCTGTCGGGCAACGCGCCCATAAAGCCGTCGACGGGCTGGCCGTCGGCAAAGGCGATGACGGCGGGGATCGACTGCACGCCCATCTGGCCGGGGATCGCCGGATGATCGTCGATGTTCATCTTGACCATCTTGACCTTGCCGCCGGCCTTCTGAACGGCCGCCTCGAGGCGTGGCCCCAACTGCCGACAGGGCCCGCACCAGGGCGCCCAGAAATCGACGATGACCGGCTGGTTGCGCGATTCGGCGATCACGTCCTGCTGAAAGCCGTTCGTCGTCGTGTCCTTGATCAGCGCGCCAGCGGGAGCACCGCCCGCTGCCGGCGCTGCGGCGCCATTGCCGCCGAAAGCCACCGTCTGCGCGCCATAGCCGCCCTGATTGGCGGCAAACGGGTTGTCATTGGAGTTCATTGTCCGATCCCTCGCAACACCTGCCAAAACTTGCCCGCTTATGTCGCGTTTTCGGCCGCGAGTTTCAAGACATTCCAATCGTGGCCGGTCGCCTCGACAAAGCGTCGCAGGTCCGCCGTCGCGATCGATGTCGTGGCCTCATTGGTCAGCGGATGGGCGTTGATGACATCGTGCTCGACCAGCATAGCGTCGAAGATCAGCGTCACGTCATGATTGGCGTCATTGATCACGCCGAACGCCGTCACAGCGCCGGGAATGACGCCGAGATACGCCATCATCTGTTCCGGCTTGCCGAACGACACGCGTCCGCTCGCCCCGATCGTCTGGTGGATCGTCTTCAGGTCGACCACCGCATCCTCGCCGACCGTCAGCAGGAAATGCCGGCCCTTCTTGTCCTTCAGGAAGAGGTTCTTCGTGTGCCCGCCGGGGATAGAGTCGCGCAGCGCCTTGGCTTCCTCCACGGTAAAGACCGCCGGATGCTCTCTCGTCGTCACCGCGATGCCAAGCGTTTCCAGAAAGGAGATCAGGTCAGCCCTGGTCTTGCGCGCCATATCCGTCATCGATCGCTCCCAATGCCGTTTCGGCCACCCTTACGGGCCACAATCGGCGCTTGGCAAGGCGCAACGAGGGCGCCGAACCGACAATCAAAAGAACCGTGAAATTTGCTGTTGCATTCTCCTTGCGCCTGCTGCATAGAGCGGCAGCCGATTTCAGGCCGCCGAGCGGGCGTAGCTCAGGGGTAGAGCACAACCTTGCCAAGGTTGGGGTCGTGAGTTCGAATCTCATCGCCCGCTCCAGTTTTCCAGGCATCCAAAGCCCCGGTTTCCGGGGCTTTTGCTTTTTCAGGCACAGTGAAATGGATATGCGCGGAAGCGGCTCGACGGGTCGCGGTTACACGCGGGTTACCGTTTTGCGAATTCGGCGCGGCGTGTAATCGCGGTTTAGATTCTTGACCTGGTGCCAACGACTACGAGAGCACATGCATCTGCCCTGCGCGAGGCCAATCAATGGATTGTCGTTCTCGTCAAAGACGATGCGGTACGAATGGTAACATCCATCTGGCGCACCGTCAGGGGTATTACCTGAGGTTCGAGCCGTGGACCAAGAATCTGGCCGTTCTTCGCATATTGAGCTGGATGGGCGGTCAAACCTAGAAGTCTGGGGCAACCCTGTGCGATCATTCCCCAACGGAAGGCTCTTCTTTGTTGCCCTGATCTAAAATAGAATGAATGTTTTCAGGGCCGAAGAAGCAGCGCATGAAACGAGGCTCTATCACGGTTGCGAGTTATCTGGCCATTGCTCTGGCCATAGTGGCTCCGATCACGCTGGCAATCCTTGTTGCCTATGAACGCGGGCTGGAAAGCGCGTTCGACCGCGCCGCAAGATACGCTCAAGACGCACTCACCCGATCCGAAACAATCGCCGATCAGACATTCGGCGCATTTGCAGAGTTGGGTGCCGACAAACAGATTGCGCCATGCTCTGAAGCCAACATTCAAAAGATGAGAACGTTCGTGCTGGCCCGACGATACCTGAAGACCGTCGGCAGCATGGCAGGCAATTGGCTGGTATGCTCGTCCCTCGGTGAAGACATGGGCGGATTGTATCTCGGTCCTCCGGATATCGTTCTGCCTACCGGCTTGCAGGTTCGAAAAGATGTCAGGCTGCCTTTCGCCGGGGAGGAGACGTTCCAGGTGTTCGCGCGAGGCGGTTTCGTTGCGATCGTCGACCTGGAGCAGGCAGTCGACGTGACCGTCGCGAGCGGAGATGTTTCGATCGTCGCCTTTGTTCCGTCCGTAGGTCTGCCGATGGCTGCGGTCGGTTCCATACGACCGGAGTGGTTCGAACGGAGCCGCGACCAGGGCAATGGCTTCTTCATAGACTCCGATCATGTCGTCGCCTTCTCCTCGTCCGATCGGTTTGACCTCGGTACGATTGCGGCATTTCCAACCGTGCATCTGCGTGACGAAGTGATTGCGACCGCTTGGTTGGCGATTCCCCTCGGTTTTTTCGGCGCCTCTTTGCTAGCCTATGCCGTCTTTCAATTGGCCAAGACCCAGGTCTCATTGCCCTCCGTCATCAAAGCGGCGCTGAGGAACAAGGAGTTTCATCTCGAGTATCAGCCGATTGTGGATCTCAGCGACCGGAAGTGGGTTGGCGCAGAGGTCTTGCTTCGATGGCAACGAGCGGATGGAGAAATCATGCGGCCCGAGACATTCATCTCGGTCGCTGAGGAAACGGGCCTCATTCGCAGGATCACCGCGCGCGTGATCGAGCTGGTGGAGAAGGACGCTGGAACCCTGTTTGCCGCGAATCCCGAGTTTCGCCTGAGCATCAATCTGTCCGCGTCAGACCTACAGGATGAATGCACACCGGGCCTGTTGTCCCGTCTCGTCAAATCGACAAAGGCCGGTCCAAGCAATTTCGTGGTCGAAGCCACGGAGCGGTCATTTGCCGATCCTGACATCGCGTCAAAAGTCTACCGCGAGCTGCGTGAAGCCGGTATCCGAATTGCGATAGACGACTTCGGCACTGGTTATTCGAGCCTGTCGTCTCTCGAGAAGTTCGACCTCGATTTCCTGAAGATCGACAAGACGTTCATCGACACGATCGGAACCGATGCGGCAACGGGGCATGTTATCCCGCATATCGTGGAAATCGCAAAATCACTGAACCTGATCATGATTGCAGAAGGCGTGGAGACGGAACCCCAGTTGGAATTCCTTCGAGGCCTGGGCGTTCAGTATGCGCAAGGCTGGCTGTTCGGAAAGCCGATGGGAGTGGACGAACTTCAACGCAGAATGGGCGTGGCGCCGAGCTAACCTCGAAATATCTGGGACGTTTCAATTGCCGCTGACAATATCAGGAAGGTCACCCAACAGCTACGAGAAACATGCGATCCAGTACCCGGCAAGCGGGGACAATTCAGGGGCGCAGGTCATTCCACGCTTGCCAAGGTTGGGGTCGTGAGTTCGAATCTCATCGCCCGCTCCAGTTTTCCTTGCACAGTATCAATCTGTTGTTGGCGGCAGGCTGTCTGCCGTTTGCCCTGCGTCCGCCCATCGAACCATCCTGACGCAGAAGACACACTCACTCCAAACCTTCGCCAGTTCGATCGCCACCGGGTGCGGGCGCGAGCCTACTCTTCGGCCGGTCTCCCCACCTCGATGAAGTCAAAACTTCATTCGAAGCGATATTTGGCCACGATGGCTGGTGGAACTTGAAGAGAGCGTTGCGCGGTATGCGGCATTCACCGAGACGTTCTCGCTCACCGAAATGCCAAGGCCGGCGCTCAAATCAAGAATGTGGTCGCCGAGCGATGCGCCGACATCGGTGAAATCTGCCGCCGCTGCCCCGGCGATCGACGAGTTGACTGTCGCCGCGTCCGCGCCAAAGCCGTGGCTGTATTTCACGCTGCCGGAAGGCGTGATGATCATTCCCGACGCGGTCTCGAACCGGGCGGCAAATTCCAGCCCGGCACCGAGAAAAGTCCGGGCGAAGCTTGAATTATCGACCGTCAGATTGAGGATACCGGCACCCGTCTCGACATAACCATCGCGCTGGACATGAACGTGGTCGACCGACAAGACCGGCGCGATCCGAAGCCCATGCGACCCTCCGAGCCCCAAGGTAGAAGCGATATCGTAGGATGCCTGCGCGCTTGCTGCGAAGACGCCACCACTCGTACTCGCCATTGCGAAGGCCGGCGCGGCGCCTTCTATCGGGATCGTGCGGGAAATTTCGTAATTCTGGAAGCCGTAGGATAGCGCGCCGGAAACGAGCAGCGGTCCGTCAAGAAAACTCGCGTAAGCGCCGAAATGGATGGTCTTGATATCGGCCGCGGCGAGCCTCTTATCCAGATTGGACACCGAATAGCCGCCGGCTATCCCGCCCAGCAGGGTTCCTGAACCCATGTGCCCCGCAAAATCGAAGCCTGCCGCAAGACCACCAGTCGCCTGATCGAAGCCGGGGGAAACGCTGCTTTCATTGACACTTCCGTATCCGCCCAGACCGCCGAGCCAGAACGCCGTCGCAGGCCAAACTTGATTGTCGTCGCCAGACACACCCGGCGCGGCGCCAAGCATCCCGATGGTGCTATCTTGGTCGCCGAGGCCGGCATACATGCTCGCATAGCCCAGCGCATCATCCATTGACCTTCCGCCGAGGCTCGCAGCCAGCTGAAGGCCATTCATGCGCATTTGCAGCATCTCGTCGAACAGGCGGCCAGCCAGCAACCCGCCCTCAAGGCTGTCGGCGAGGATGGATTTGTCGGAATAATTCGGCGGCGTGGGCCCCGTTCCGTCCCTGGTGTATCCGATGTTGACGGCGTTGGCCGAATAGGTGGCCACTACGTCGACGTCCGGCAGGTTGTCGGTGACGGTGTCGAAGGTGCCCGTCACCCCGCCGTCGGCGGTCAGAATCGTATAGGTCTGGGCATTGGGAAATCCGGTCGGATAGCCAAGGCCGAATACGGACAGCGTGCCGGCAATCGTCGCCGTACCCGTCGCGTCGATGCGGTCGGCCGTTCCGTCGCCTGCAATCTCGATGTCCAGAACACCGGTCGATTCCAACACCAGGCCGCCGAGAAGGTTGGTCGTGCCGATGGAACTGCCAGGGGCAATTGTGCCGCTGTTGCGCAGAACACCGCCACCCAGATCGACGGTGACGCCCGAGTTGAAGCGGCCACCGGCCAGATTGTTGAAGCTGTTCACGCCGCCGCCAAGCAGAATGCTGCCGGTGATCGTTCCTGCATTGTTGATCGTCTCGCTGCCGTCGAGGCCACGCACGGCAACGCCCGACAATGCGGCAATGGAGCCCGCATCGACGTTCAGGATGCCGGTGGAACCGGAAGGACCTCGGAATTCGACGGCGGTGCCGCTTTCACCTGTTCCGCCCAAAATGGAACCGCCGGCGATGGTTACGGTTGCCGTGGTGTCCGCCGTGCCGCGGGTGCGCACTCCATCGGCATTCTCGCCGGTAACCGAGATGTCGCCGTTCAACGTTATGTCGATGTCACCGAAAGAGTTCGGGTTTGCCGTGCGAAAAATGGCAGCGACGCCATGCACGTTCGCATTGGTCGATGTGATGTCGCCTGTGACGTTGACCGTCATGTTGCGCGGGCTGAGCGATACGAGGGAAACGCCGGCGCTCAGGCGCTGGTTATCCAGAAATCCCGCAGAATCGACGATTCCGAGGCCTTCAGCAAATGTTATGTCGCCGGTGAGATCGACATTCATGTCGACAGCCTGCGTGCCGAAGAAACTGCCCGTCTCGATCAGGATTCCGGAGCCGATCACGGTGTTCCCGATGCCTTCGAGTGAAACGCGGATGTCGCCGGTGTGGTTTATCGCAACAGTCCCGTCCCGGTCCGTGTTGGCTTCGATCGCGCCGGTGAAATCTGCGGCAGTCGCATCGATATTGCCGCGCGAATTGATCACGAGGCTTTCGCCGCCGGAGCCGAAAATGCCGGTGGCTCCTGAATCTATGTTGCCTTCATGCTCGATGAGCGTGTTGACGCCGCCCGAACCAAGGATGCCGTAGTAGCTGCTGCTGAAGATATCGCCTGTCGAGCGGATCGTTATGTCTCCAACGCCGCCGATCCTGCCTGTGATGCCGCTGCCAAACCCTCCGTTGGCGGTAATGTCGCCAGAGGACGATATGTCGATATCGCCGTCCCCTTCCACATCGGCGCCAATACCTCCGGCAGACTCACCATCGACGACAGACAGATTTCCGACCGAGTTGATGGTGATGTTGCCATCTCCGACATCATCGTCGCCAACCACGGCAACAATGGCGTTATCGCCCCCTGACGCAAGATCGGCGGTGTTGTCGATCGTGATGTTGCCGCCCCGCCGAGCCAGGGCATAAATCGAGTCATGCTGTGTCCTGATGGCCCCGGTATTGGTGATGCTTATGTCGCCGACTTCCCGCACCGACGCCAGCAATCCCTTCGACAACCCGCCGGTCGTGACGATCTCGCCAGAGTTGGTGATGGTGACCCCGCCGTTTTCGTTCTGTGTTTCACCGATGACGGCGTGTGTATCGATGGCGGTCGTCGAGATGTCCGAAGACGACGTGATCGACACATCGCCACCGCCGGTGGTCACACCGACGATCCCATTAGCATTCCTGCCAAGCGTCGAGATGTCCCCGGCCGACTCGATGCTGACCGCACCGCCGGTGTTGAACACCTCTATGCCTCTCTGTCCCTGGCCAACCGTGCTGATGCCGTGCACCCCCGTGTCGATGTCGGCGAAGAAGCCGGACGGGTTGTTGACCAGCACCTCTACCGCCGCCGCTCCGGATGGTGCGCCGACCGTTTGCGTCAGGTTCTCGACCACGAGCTGGTTGGACGTCAGCGACGCGAAATCCGGCGTCAGGCCGATATTGGTGATCCCGTCCGACTGGTTTCCCGAACACACGACAACCCCGGCGACCGCGGAACAGTCCCCGGTCGTGAAGATCCCGTCGGTCGTCAGCACCGCGGCGAGCTGCGACCGGTCGCGGGCGATCAGCGGCACGATCTCGAAGTTGGCGAGATTGTCCGTCACGCTGGAAAATGTGCCGTATATTCCGCCCGATGCGTCGGCGATGGAGAACACGTCGTTGACGGCGAATGTGTTTTCGGGCGTCGTCGCGTTGATGTCCAGCGTGCCGTTCAGGGTGAACTGGCCGTCGACGCTCGTCGCGTCCGAGCCGATGTCGGATATGTCGACCTGATAGGTGGCGCCTTCGTTGGAATACAGGTTCCCGGTGACCTGAGTCGTGCCGAGCGTGCCAAGTCCGAATGGCGAAAACGTACCGTCATTGACGACAAATCTGCCTGCCCCGACGATGACATCTGAGTCCGGAGCAAAGGTTGCGCCGGCCAGATTGTTGATCCGGTTGTTCCCGCCGGACCGCAGCAACACACTGCCGTCCATCAGGCCGGAATTGTTGATCGTCGTTGCGCCCGCATTGCTGACGACAGCGGTGCCGGAGGCGGCAGTCAGGGTCGTCGACGCGTCGGTGTTGATGGTGACAAAGGCATTCTCGACGCCTGCGACATTGGGAATGTCGATCGCGGCACCAGTGCCACCTGCAAAAACGCCGCCGCTCAGATCGAAGAACGCCCCGCCCGCGCCAACTTCGACCTGAAACGCTGATCCTGTCGCGCTCACATTTCCGGTGAAGGCAAACGACCCGAACATGTTGTCGTCGAGCCCCGCGAAGACGCCGGCAGAGCCGGCCCCCGTCGCGAGGATATCTCCGGTCGAGGTGATGCTGGCGAGCGTGCCGACCGCAGGTTCTCCGCCCCGGAGCAGATAGATGCCAGCTGAACCGTCACCTGATGCAGTGATGTCGCCTTCCGATGTGATCGTGACGTCGCCATTGAATACCGATGCGAATCCATGAGCTCCGACGCCGTTCGTTGTCACGTTGCCGGTGCTTGTGAGCGACAGGTTGCCGTTGTTCGCCGCAAACAAGATGCCGTGCTGATCATCTCCCGTAACCTCGACATTTCCGTCATTCGTGACGTCGACAGTCCCATTACTCGTCACCGCACTGATGCCCTGCGCATTCGTGGTCGTGATATTGCCGGTGCTCGAAAGCGAGATATTGCCGGTATCGACAATGATTGCTTCGAGAGCGGGCTGACCGCCATCCGCCGAGATGTTTCCGGAACTCGTTATCGATATGTCCCCCGACACCGTATTCGCGCTAATCGCTTCCACTCCATCGCCAGACACCGCGATGTCGCCTGCATTCGTAATGCTGACGTTACCGATGTTTGCCGCAGCGTTTATCCCGACCGCGTTGGTCGTGGTGATGTTGCCTGTGGTATCGACTGTGACATTGCCGGTATCGCCGACCGATGCGTTGATCGCCTCGCCGAATCCGGCCGGGTCGAGGTTGGTGTTGACGGTGATATCTCCAACCGACGTGACAGTGACGCTGCCGCTGCCGCCTACGAACGCCGAGATGCCCTGCATCCTTGTGCCATTGGCGGAAATATTCGCTTCGGAATTGACGATCACATCGCCATTGAACGGCGGAACCGGATTGCCTGTCGCAAGTCCGGCATTTATGCCCGCAGCGAGATCCCCTGTGATGAAGATCCCGTTGGGAGCGCGCACGGTGATGTCGTAGAGCCCGACATCGTCGCCGCTCGCGTCGACGCCGGAATTGCCGGCGACGGGTGTGATCGCGGTCGTCGAATCGATGATGAATATCTGTGTGGGCGGCGAGGCGTAATCCGTTGGCTCCAGGACGCCCGCGGATTGGTCGCCCGTACAGGTCACCGTGTTTCCGTCTTGAAGGCACGGACCCGGCCCGGCATGACCTGCGCGCGGGAGAAGGACGAGCGCCGCGACCGCCGCAATCGCAATCGCGCCAAGGAAGCGCATCGCGGGCGTTGAACCCATCGACAGCGTCACACCGGCAAGCGCCCTGGTGGCCCGCTCGACACCGGCGCCGGGTTTGTCGGGCATTTCGGATTTCGAAACCGCAAACCCCGGCAGGACCGCCCCTGAGTTGCTGCTCGCCTTCTTCGTTACACTGCGCACGATCACGTCCCCAAATGGTGTCTGCGGCCAAAACCACCGGAGGGTTGCAAAAGCACAATAGGTCAGCGATCGAGCGCGTTTGTCAGCGCTCGCATCTTCTGCATTTCCGATCAATTTTGGATGACTACAATTTATTTGCGCGAATATTTGCAGTCAATTGAATGCCGTCTTTTCAAATTGAAAATCTACGCGTGCTTTTCGCCGAAACCGGCAAATTAAATTCATGAATTTCATACACTTGTCGGGGAGCAATACACGGCGGCTTCTGCAGCGATTTGCAATTTGAAAAATGCCGCGCCGCAACCCCGATCATCTGATTATTTCACCGTCGATTCGTTGCCGAGATTCGTGACACCGGGACTGCTGCCGGTTCGGCCGGGGACGTCCGGAAACCCTGGTCACCGGCCGCCGACCGGCTGAAACCGGAAGGTCGCGCTGGACGACCCGTCCGGCCTCGGGGCGGAAAGTCTGGATGGCCTGGGACTGACCTGGGACCGACCTGCGCCCGGCGATGCCGAACCGGCCAGTGTGGCGGCGCTCAGTTTGCCTTCGGGCCGCGTTGTGTGGGCAGAACCGGGAAACATCGGGTTCCCGGTCGTCGCGGCCGCTGGAAGGCGATCACGTCACTGGATCATGCCGGGCAGCCAAAGGGCAATCTGCGGGAATGCGATGAGAATGCCGAGGCAGACGAAGAGAAGGGCCGCATAGGGCATCGTCCCCAGCAGGGCTTCGCGCAATGACACGCCCGCCACGGCCTTGAGCACGAAAATGTTGAGGCCCACCGGCGGTGTGACGAGCGCCAGTTCCATGTTCAGGGCCACGACAACCCCGAACCAGATCGGGTCGAAGCCGAGTGAAACGATCACCGGGAACAGGAGCGGCACCGTCAGAATGGTGATCGCGGCGGCGTCCATGAACATGCCCAGGACCAGCAGAAGCAGATTGATGAGGAGCAGGACCTGCCAGGGTTCAAGCCCGGATTCGGTGATCACCCCGATCAGATAGGTCGAAAGGTTCATCATGGTGGAGGCACGGGCCAGAAGCAGTCCGCCATAGATGATGAACCCCATCATGCTTGTGGTCTGGACCGCTTCGACCAGGATCTCGACGAACCTGCTGCGATTGACGCTCTTGAGCACAAACACGCCGATCAGAAGCGCGATGACCGCGCCAAGCCCGCCTGCCTCGGTCGGCGTCACGACCCCCAGGAATATCCCGCCGATGACCGCGACGATCAGGACAAGTCCCGTCCATGCCTTGCGCAGGGCCTGGAATTTCACTGCCCAGCCGGGTGCTTCCTCGGTGACCTCGGTGGAGTTCAAGTCGGGCCGCAACCGGAACAAGACGGTGTTGAACGCAATCACCGCACTCACGATCATCAATCCGGGCACGATGCCGGCCATGAAGAGCTTGGTGATCGAGGTTTCCGTCAGCACCCCGTAAAGGATGAAGTAGTTGCTTGGGGGGATCATGATCCCCAGCGTTCCGCCAACTGCGACGGCGCCGATGCCGAGCCTCAGATTGTGTCCGCGCCGTTTCATCTCGGGCAGCACGAAGCCGCCGATCGCCGCGGCGGTCGCCACCGACGAACTCGACATGGCTGCGAAGATCGCACACGAGACGACGGCCGCCGAATGCAGCGCGCCGGGGACTTTGTGCAGCCATTTGATGACGAGGTCGACGATGTTCGCGCCGATGCCGGAAGCCTTGATCGTCGAACTCATCAGCATGAAGAGCGGAATGGCGAGCAGGCCGAAATGCGACAGCTGATAGACAGCGGTGCCGCCAGCCATCACGATCAGTGTCGAGGTGCCGCCGACATAGAACAGGCTGAGCAAGCCCACGCTGCCGAGCGCGATGGCGACGGGCAGCCCGAGAAAGATCGCGAACAGCATGCCGGCGATGAAAAGAAGACCGATGACCTCGACAGACATACAGGTGTTTCCGTTTCCTAACGTGAGCTCTTCGAGCTTGAAGCGGGTGTTTGCTTCCACTTCCGCAGATTTTCAAACACGTGGGAAAGGAGGCTGAGTTCCATTGCGACGCACCCGATCGGCACGATGGCGATGAACCACCAGAACGGCAGCGGAACACTCCCGTCGGTGAGCCGGCCGGTCAGGTAATAGCGCTGGGCGATGACCGCGCCGGCATAGAGAACGGCGCCAACGAACACCATCGAGACCAGGGGGACCACGATGTCGTACATGAAGCGCGCAAGCCGCTTCGGCGCGACGAGCGAGAGAATTTCGATGGAGACGTGCGAACCCGCGACGAATGCCGCCGCGAGCCCGAAGAAGACAACGAAAAGAAAGATGTAGCCGCCCGCTTCCGTCAGGAGCGCGATGTCCTTGTGGAAGCCGTATCGCAACGTCGCATTGAGGGTGACGCAGATCGCGGTCAGGACCAGGACGGCTCCGGCGATCATCTGCAGGAACCAGGCGACGGCGTGTGACAGGGCCTGGAAGCGGGCGGCAAGTTTCATCGTGTCTGATCCGCGATGTCGGCGAACGGCTGAATATCAGGATTGTCGGCGATGGCCTTGTCCAGAATGGGCCGCGAGCGGGACACGAACAGGGCCTTTTCCTCTGCGGTCAGCTTGTGGACCTGAGCGCCGGCCTTCTCCCACTTGTCAAAGCACGCCTCCTCGTCATCCGCGATCATGCTGGTCCATTCCAGGTCTTCCATGTCCTTGGCTGCCTGTTGGACGATCTCCTGCAGATCGGCAGGCAGGCCGTTGTAGAAGCCGGCATTGATACCCAGCCCTTCACCACCTTGAGACATGTCGGCAAAGGTCACGAATTTGAGGTGCTCGACCCAGCCGCGCGACGTGTGGGCCGCGCAGTTCGTTGTCACTGCGTCGATGACATTGCGTTCGATCGCGGAATCGACTTCGCCCAGCGGAACCGACAGCGGATTGGCGCCGAGAGCCGAAAGCAATTCGGAGATCGCCGGGCCGAGGCTGCGGACACGCTCTCCGCTGAACGCGTCCTCGGAGGTAAGGAACTTGCCCTTGTCCATCAGGTGCAGCGCGCCCTTGTGGTAGTAGTTCAGCAGCACGATGTTGTGTTTTGCATATTCGGGCACCAGCAGGTCCTTGATCCCGCCCTCAACCGCCCGGCGGAAATGCGACGCGTCGTCGAACATGAACGGGTAGGTGAAATATTGCAGGGACGGAATGATGCCGGTTTGGTAATTGCCCGGCATCGGCGCGGCCTGAACGACGTTGTTTTCAACCGCGTCAAGCGCTTCACGGCCGGAGACCAGCGTTTCGGCCGGATAGACCTCGACCTTGATACGGCCTTCGGACTTCGCCTCAACCTCCTCGGCGAAAAGCTTCAGCCCGGCTGCCTGGATGTGAACATCGGGATAGTGATGTGCCAGCTTGAGAGTGAAGTCCCGAGCTGCTGCCGGAGCAAGACAGCTCACCAGGGTTGTGCCTGTTAGGATTGCGCCAAGCGCGAGTCTGGTCAAATTCATTCCGGTTCCTCCCTTTTGAAATTTGAACGACCAATCGAGTGGGCAAAGGTTGGAGAAGCTCTCGAACTCCGCCCGGGATTCAGTTCACGATGCCGACACCCTCCGCGGTGAGTTTCAGACGGTCCTGGCAAAGATCGATCCAATCGCACAGCAACGGCCGCGTTTTCTTCGGTTCGATGATGTCCACGATGAAGAAGCGCTCGGCCGTCCGCATGGGCGAACTGAGGCGCCCGTAATGGGCCTCGAGTTCCTCTCGCTTGCGATCCGGATCGTCGGCGCCCGCGATTTCGCGCTTGTAGGCCGCCGCCACCCCGCCTTCGATCGGGATCGATCCCCAGCGTGCGGAGGGCCATCCGAAGCGGTGGTTGAGCGGCCTGCGCCCGCCGTCGCGTCCGAATTGCGCACCGTGCAATCCCCCCGCCAGGCCGAAGGCCCGGCGGATGACGACGGTGACCCAGGGAACGGTTGCCCGTTCGATGGCCTTCATCACCCTGAGGGCGCCGGTCAGTGTCGCCGCGCGCTCCGCCTCTGGGCCCGTCATGTTGCCGGGCTGGTCGACGAAATTGACCACCGGCAGGTGAAAACGGTCGCAGAGTTCGACGAAGCGCTCGACCTTGTTGGCGGATGTCAGCGTCATGGCGCCGCCTGCTTCCCGCGTGTCGCCGATCATGACGCCGACCGGAACGCCGTCGAGGCGGGCCAGCATGGTGAGGATGGATTTGCCGTGATAGCGGCCGATCTCGAACACGCTGTCCTTGTCGACGATCGCCTCGACGATCTTGCGCGGATCAAAGACCTTGCGCCGGTTCCTGGGGATGGCGGTGTTCAACCATTCTTCCTCGCGGTCGCGCGGATCGCCCGTGTCGAGGCGTTCGGGAAGGCTCCAGACATTGCGTGGCATGTAGGACAGGAAGGCCCGCACCTGGCGTAGCGCATCCTCTTCGTCGACGGCCTCATTGTCCACCATGCCGCTGTGGCGGGAATGGACCATGTAGCCGCCGAGATCGTTCTTGTCGATTTCGATGCCGAGGGCCTGCTTCACCACCGGCGGCCCTGCCGCGAACACCTGGCTGGTATCGCGAACCATGATGGAGAAATGCGAAGCGATCACCTTGAGCGCGCCCAGCCCGGCGCAGGATCCCATCGCCACGCCGACCACGGGAACCGCCTCGAGCAGCGGCAGGATGGGCCATTTGGAATAGTCGGGGAAGCGGGTGGTCTGGTTCTGGTCGAGGAGCTTCACGCTCCCGCCGGCGGTGTCCACCAGCCGGACCAGCGGCGTCGCGGCTTCGAGCGCCAGCCGCTCGGCATAGACCCATTTGTCGGGATTGGCCGCCTCCGACGACCCGCCGCGAATGGTGAAATCGTCCGCCGCCACGCAGACGTGACGCTTGTCGATGCGGCCGGTTCCCGTCACGCTGTTTGCGGGGGTGAAGTCTTCCAGTGTTCCGTCGTCGGCATAGGTGGCCTTGCCCACCAGGCTGCCATACTCCCTGAAGGAGTCCGGATCGCACAGCTTCTCGATCCGTTCGCGGGCCGTCAGCTTGCCGAAACCGTGTTGCCGCGCGACGGAATCGGCGCCGCCCATCTGCCCGGCGATGTGTCTGCGGCGATGCAGATCGTCGATCTCGTCGTCCCAGCCGCCTTCGTTTTCCAGCTTCCCTCGAACCACCGTCTAGACCTTTGCTGCGTGCCGGACCGCCGGCTCCTGCGCGCCGGAATACGGCGACTGAAAGATGATTTGGCGTGCTGCAAGATCTTGGACCTCGGAGGCTGTGAGGCCCAGCAAACGCTCCAGCACGCCAAAAGTGTCCTGGCCGATGCGATGCCCCAGATGGCGGATCTCGCCGGGCGTATCGGACAGTTTCGGCACCACGCCCGCCACCGTGACCGACCCGAGATCGGGATGCGGGACAGGGACCAGCATGTCGCGGGCCGCGAAATGCTCGTCAGTGAAGATGTCGGCGACGGTGTTGACCCGGGAAGCGGGTACGCCAGCGTCTTCCAGAAGGCCGATCGCGGTCTCGCTGTCGACGGTGCGCGCCCATTTGGCCACTTCCTGGTCGAGGGCGTCGTCATTTTCGCTGCGGTCGCGAATGTTGAGAAACCGGGGGTCGGTGATGAGCTCTTCCTGCCCCATGGCCTGCGCCAGCCGATGAAACACGGCATTGTTGTTGGCGGCGATCAGCACATAGGTGTCGTCGGCCGTCAGGTAGAGGTTGTTCGGTGCGGTGCCGGGGAGTTTCGAGCCCTGCCGTGAAGGGACCGTGCCGAGACGATCATAGGTCGGCACCACCGATTCCATCATGCTGAAGGCGGCCTCGTAGAGCGCGGCATCGACCACCTGGCCCTTGCCGGTTTCCTTTGCGTTCAGCAGCGCCACCATCGCGCCGAATGCGGCATAGACCGAGGTCAGATAGTCGGTCGTGGCGAGGGCGACGCGAGACGGCGGCCGGTCGGGTTCGCCCGTCATGTGGCGAACGCCGGCGAAGGCCTCGCAGATCGCCCCATAACCCGCCTTGGCGGAATAGGGGCCGTCCTGGCCGTAGCCGCTGATGCGCACGAGGACGAGTTTGGGGTTCGCCGCGGAAAGGGTCGCGTAGTCCAACCCCAGTCGCTCGAGAGTGCCGGGCCGGAAGTTCTCAACGACAATGTCGCATCGGGTGGCGAGGTCATGAACGATCCGCCGTCCCTCTTCGGTCTTGATGTTGACCGAGATGGATTCCTTGTTCCGCAAAATGGCCGCGCCATAGAGCGACACGCCGTGGTCCTGACCGCCAATCCCGCGGACCGAGTCCCCGTCGCGCGGCTCGACCTTGATCACCTCGGCTCCAAAATCAGCCATGAGCCGCGTGCAGGCGGGCCCGGCAATGGTGCTGCACAGTTCCAGCACCCGGTACCCCGAAAGCGGCATCCGGTTTGCCCCGCCTCCCTGGCGATCGCCACTTTGTCGTGATGGCACTTGACCCTCCTCGCTTTTCTCGAACTATTCGGCGACGCCGACGTGTTGTCAACACGATTGTAAATAAAATTTTTGTTGACAATCCTACATCGGATGCCGGTATGGTCGGACAGGAGGAACAATGGACAATCCACAGCACGAGTTTGAAGAACGGCGCGACCGTGCGCTGGCCATGGGCGGGCCCGCACGTCTGGACAGGCGAAGAGCCAGCGGCGTGCTGAATGCCCGCGAACGGCTTGCGCTCCTGTTCGATGCAGGGCGGTTCGATGAGGTCGGACTGTTTGCAACGGCCGAACGCCCCGAAGACAGGCACCGGACGCCTGCCGATGGCAAGGTCGTCGGCTTCGGCGAGATCGAGGGGCGCCGGGCCGGTGCCGTTTCCAATGACATGACCGTTCTGGGCGCTTCCAGCAGCACCGTGAACGCCCGAAAGATAGCCTACGCCAAGGACGTCGCGCTCAAGAACGGCCTGCCGCTGGTATTCCTGGGCGAATCCTCAGGCGGACGCATCCAGGACAATATGGGCGCGCGCGGCATGGGAGCGTCGAGCTGGGATCCGCAACAATATGTGCGCACCCGCGAAACCCCGTGGGCAAGCGCGGTCCTCGGGCCATGTTTCGGATCGTCCGCCTGGTACACCTGCATGGCCGACTACGCCGTGATGCGCAAAGGGGCGGTGCTGGCCGTCGCCAGTTCGAAGGTCACCTCGCAGGCAATCGGGCAGTTCGTGGATGCGGAGGAACTCGGGGGCTGGGAGATGCACGCCGAGGTGACGGGGCTGGTGGATCAGTTCGTCGACACGGACGAGGAGGCCATCGCGGCCATCCGCGAGTTTCTCTCCTACATGCCCTCGCATGCCGGAGAAGCCCCGCCCAGGCGGTCCGGCAAAGCGCCGGCGACCGACCCGCGAACGCTGGAGGACATCGTGCCCCTGGACCGGGCCAAGGTCTACAGCATGTACAAGGTCATCGACGCGATTGTCGACGCGGGCAGTTTCTTCGATCTGAAGCGCCGGTTCGCCCCCTCGCTGATAACGGGGCTGGCGAGGCTCGACGGCCAGACAGTCGGCATCATGGCCAACAATCCCGCAAAAAAGGGCGGCGCGGTGGATTACGACGCCTGCGACAAGGCGATCTCGTTCCTTGTCTTGTGCGACTCATTCCACATCCCCGTCATCCAGCTGGTTGATCAGCCCGGGTTCCTCGTCGGGGTTCAGGGCGAGCGTCGCGGCATGCCTGCCAAGATCATGAGCAACATCCAGGCGCTGCAAATGTGCACGGTACCCAAGCTCTCCGTGGTGCTGCGCAAGAGCTACGGCGCTGCCTATGTGAATATGGGCGGCGGACGCAATTCCGATGACTTTTCCGTCTGGAACCGCGCCGAGGTCAGTTTCATGGACCCGGGGATCGCGGTGGCCATCGCGCATGGCGTTGACCGGGGGACCGACCCCGAGAAGTTCGCGGAGCTGCGCACCAAAGTCGAGGCGGACAACTCGCCTTATGAGATTGCGGGAATGTTCGCGGCGCAGTCGGTCATCACGCCGGCGATGACCCGCGACCATCTGGTCTCCGCTCTGGCCGTGCACACGCGCGCCCGAACCAACGGGTTGGGGAGAAGACGGCTGGCCGACTGGCCCTACAGATGAATGGCATCGATGTATAAGACGATTCTGATCGCCAATCGGGGTGCTGTCGCCGCCCGGGTCATGCGAACCGCAAAGCGCATGGGCAGGGAGGTGGGTGTGGTCCACTCGCCCGCGGATGCGGACCTTCCCTATGTCGGGCAGGCCGCGTTCAGGGCGGAAGCCCCGGGCAACAGGGCCAGCGAAAGCTATCTTGACCAGGACTTCATCATTGCGGCCGCAAAGCGCTTCGGCGCGGACGCCATCCATCCGGGCTACGGGTTCCTGTCCGAAAACCCGGGATTTGCGCAGAAATGCGCCGAGGCGGGCGTCGCTTTCATAGGTCCCTCGCCGGATGTCATCCGCGCCATGGGCGAAAAAACCGAAGCACGCCGCAAGATGGCGGCTGCCGGCCTGCCCATGGTGCCCAGTTCGGGGGCCTTGCCTGACAGCGACGAGGCGGTGCTCAAGGCCGGAGATGAGCTGGGCTATCCCGTGCTTGTCAAACCCGCCAATGGCGGCGGCGGGATCGGAATGCAGCCGGCCCTCAGTTCCAGAGAATTGCTGGCGGCGGTGGCGCGCGCCAGAAGTGTGGCGAGCCGCGCATTCGCGGACGCAGAAGTCTATCTCGAGCGCCTTGTCGAGCGCCCCCGGCATATCGAGTTCCAGATCGCGGTCGACCGGTTCGGTAAGGCGCGGCACTTCTTCGAGCGCGACTGCTCGGTCCAGCGGCGGCATCAGAAGGTGATCGAGGAAGCGGGGGCTCCGGCGGTTCCGCGCGCCGAACTCGACGCGATGGGCGAGCGGGCCGCCGCCGCCGTTGCCGCGCTCGGCTATTCCACCATCGGCACGGTGGAGATGCTCTATCACCCCGACATCGGGTTCTCCTTCCTGGAAATGAACACGAGGCTGCAAGTGGAGCATGGCGTCACCGAGGAGGTCACCGGCACCGACCTCGTGGAGATCCAGATCCGGCTGGCTGAGGGCGAGGCCATGGACGCGGTGGCGCCGCGACCAAAACTGACCGGACATTCCGTGCAGGCCAGGATCTATGCCGAGGACCCCAAGACGTTCCTGCCCTCGCCGGGTGCGATCGCGGATTTCGACATGCCGGAAGGCGAAGGGATCAGAGTTGATACCGGCTTCGCGGCCGGAACGACGATCACACCCTTTTACGATCCCATGATCGCCAAAGTGATCGCCACCGGAACGGACCGGCCTGAGGCCATCGCGAAGCTGAGCGCTGCCCTGCGGCAAACCCGGATCAGCGGTCCGAAGACCAACATTCCGCTTCTGCTTCACATCCTGCAAGACGCGGATTTTGTTTCCGGCCGGGTCCATACCGGACTGATTTCCGGCCTTTCCCCCATTTCATAAGAGGAACCCGGCATGAGCAAGACCAAGGACATACGATCATCCCTGACAGGTACCGTCTGGAAGATTGACGCATCAGTTGGCGACAGCGTCTCGGAAGATGATCCGGTGGTCACGCTTGAATCCATGAAAATGGAGATTCCCGTCGGCGCGCCGCTTGACGGTGTCATTACCGAAATTCTGGTCACTGAAAACGATCTGGTCGAAGAAGGGCAGGTCATCGCCCGCATGAGCGTTTGACGCCTGGCCGCGATTATCAAGGAGACAAACCATGTTGACGCAAAAACTCACCGGCACCGCCAGCACATCGCGTTTGGGCTGGTTTGCGGCGGCGGCCGTCCTGGCAAATCTGCTGTTGATCGCCAGCGCCAAAATTCAGGTCCCATTCTGGCCTGTTCCCATGACCATGCAAACGGCCGCCATTCTGGCCGTCGGTATGGGATTTGGCGCGCGCGGCGCGCTGCTTGTTGTCGGAGCCTATCTTGTCGAGGGTGCGCTCGGTCTGCCCGTATTCGCAGGAACGCCGGAACGCGGCCTGGGACTTGCGTACATGGCAGGGCCGACCGGGGGATATCTCCTCGGCTTTCTTGTCGCCGCGGTGCTGACAGGGTGGGCTGCCGAGCGTGGCTGGCTGAGTTCGTTCTGGAAGGCGGCCGCCGGCATGGTGGCGGGGCACGCCCTCATCCTGACGCTTGGTGCGCTCTGGCTGGGGATCGCAATGGGCTGGGATGCCGCGTGGCGATCAGGTGTCGAGCCCTTCCTGTTGGCGACCCTGTTCAAGGCTGGACTGGGAGCGGCGTTGTTTGGCGCGCTCGGCACCCTGCGCACATGGCTGGAGGGTTCACGCTAAACGGTGAATCCGCCGCCCGGCCGGCTTGAATCAGGCGTTACCTGCGTCCAATAATGCCGGCCGGACTGCCCACCGCGGGCTGCGGCGTTCTCTTGCGCATGTTGCGCTGCTCGGCGTTGTGAATAGGTTGGCGACGGATGATTGACCCAGAAAGCTTCGCGAAACACCCCCCGCGCTACGCCTTTGCCTTCCGGCCGGAGGGTGCCATGCTCAGCCTTCCGGAGCAGATCGCGGATCGCATCTGCAACGCCATTCTTGCGGGGGAAATCGGGCCCGGCGAGCGCATTCAGGAAATCCCGGTTGCCACTGCGTTCAATGTGAGCCGGGGGCCGGTGCGCGAGGCGCTGCGGCTGCTTGAGAAGGAGGGGCTGGTGACCTTTTCTCCGCGGCGCGGCGCCCAGGTCACCGAACTGAGCATTGAGGAAGTCGAGCAATTGTTCGACATTCGGGCGGCGCTTTCCGTGCTCGCCGCACAGCAGGCCGCCAGGAGCATCGATCCGACGACTCTCGCGCGGCTGAGCGGAACCGTGGACGCGATGGTGCAGGGCGCCAATGGCGATCTCAGCGCGACCGACTACATCGCGCTGAGCTCTCAGGCCGGACAGATCGTCGCCGGCGCGTCAGGGAGCGCCAAGCTCGTCGACATGATCCAGTCCCTGTCGCGTCAAACGCTGCGTTATGCGCAATTGGGTCTGATGACCGAGGAGCGCAGAAAGCAGTCGTCCGGGCTTTGGGCGGAACTGGTTGAAGCCATAAGGACCGGGGACGCGGAGCGGGCCGGAGAAATCAACAGCCAGACGATCAGACTGTCCCGGGATGCGGCTGTACGGCAACTGAAAGAGCAGCGCAGCACGGAAGGCAAGACGTCCTGATTCCGGGCCCCTCTCGGATGATGGGGTCAGGTGATAGCGCGCGTGGACCCGATCCGGGGTTCTTGTTTCTCCGGAAGCATCGAAGCGGGACTGTGCGAACGCCGGCCCTGCGCCCGGACCGCCCTGATCAGAACCGAAGCGAGATGCCGCTGGTTCCGCGCACGGAGTAGCTCTCGCCGAAATTGCCGAGCCCCGTCAAAACACTGACTTCGCCATAGAGCGACTGGCCGGGCATCCATTCATGGGATCCGCCAAGGCCCACTTCGCCCGTCCACTCGTCGGCAGCGCTGTCGAATTGCCCGCCGGCGACATTGACACCGTAGCCACCCAGGAAATCGTGTCTGATGTTGGTGAGCACATACCCGCTGCTCGTTCCGCCCTGCGCGTTCGTGCCCGACCATTCCGCCGACAATCCCGTGCGCAGGATCAGGCTGTCACCGTCATCGAGCGAGACGTCGAAGCCGTTGGGATCGGTGAAGTCGTTGAAATCGATCGAACTGTAGACGAGTTGCGCCTGCGGCATGAGACGAACGCCGTTTTCGATGTCGATGCGCTGGCCGAGTTCCAGGCTCAGCGCATGACCGGTCGCATCCGTGCCGCTGGCGAGGGTTCCGAACCCGTCTGCAGCGATATCGCTCTCGAACCAGTTCCACTGCGCCTGGCTGTCGACATAGAACCCGTTGTTTGCGACCCATGTGGCGGACAGCCCGACACCGCGGGTCTTCGTCCCGATCATGCCGTCGCCCAGCGAATAGAGCACGTCGGCGTCAGCCTCGCCGTAATTGAGGGTCAGCCCGCCGAACAGGCTGCCGTTGGCGCCCTCGATCAACAAGGCGTCGAGGCCGCTCCGGGCCTGCCACTGGTTCTGGTCGATCTCGGCGTCGGACAGGCTGTCGGGCGCAAGGTGCGAATGCGAGCCGGATAGCAGCGTCCAGACCGCTTCGCTGCCGCCAGAAGCCGAACCTGCGCCACCGAAAGCGTCGGCCGCGGCGTGGACCGGGTCGAGGAAGCGGCCTCCGCCACGCTGCGCCAAGGTTGGCTGGCCCATCAGGCTGGCCAGCACTTGCGGATAAGCCTCATAGGCGGCGGCCGCACTGCTGGCGCGGGCGTTGGTCAGGAACCAGTCGTCACCGATCCGCTCCAAGTCCATGTAATAGACACCGACCATGGAGTTCGTCAGCAGGAAGTCGCCGTCGGTGGTGCCGCCCGTGGTGTCGACGACCAGAATGTCATTGCCGGAGGCATTGCCGAAGCCGTTGGCCGTGATGCTCACCGGACCGCCGGACAGGGTGCCCGTGATTTGAAGCTGGTCGGAAAGATCGGCGTCGAGATCGACGTCGATCGCCAACGAGCCGGATCCGGAGAAATCTCCGTCAACGACGAGTTTGTCGCCCGCCCCGCCGTCCCTCATGGTGATCGCGCCGCCGCCAAGCGTGAAACCGCCATTGATCGCAAGGGTCGAACCGCCGAAGATCGAAAGCTGCTCGGGCGCCATGAAGTCGCCGGCGAGCGTCAGCTCCGAATTGTCGAGGCTGATATGCTCCCAGTTCGTGATGAAGCCGGAAGTCTTGCTGGCAGTGACGTCGAAGAAGGACAGGATGTCGACCATGCCGTCGACCGAGCTCGAATCGTCTCCGCCGTCGAGCAGCGTGACGCCCGCGATGCTGTCGCCATAAAGCGTCAGGCTGTCGCTTCCGTCGCCAAGGCTCACTTCGCCGCTGAGCGAGCCACCCGCATTGACCGTGATGTCGGAATCGCCCAGGTCGTTGGTGATGGCCTTGCCGCTGGTCGCCGCCACCGACCCGTTGACGACGATCGTCGTCAGCGTGCCGGCCGACGAATGCGTGGCGATGCCGACGTCGCTGCCGCCTTGAATGGTCCCGTTGGTCGTGATGCTGATGGAACCGCTGCCGTCGTTGGTGGCGATGATGCCGTAGTCGTCGGCGTAGATGGTGTTGGCGACGATGGTGAGGTCGGTGCCGGTGCTGTCATTGTGGGCCTGGATGCCGTCGTTGGTGTCGGCGTCCACCCTTCCGGTCACCGTGATGGAAAGCGCGCCGCTGCCCTTGTTGTCGGCGCGGATGCCGTTCTTGCCGCCCGAGACGTCGTCGGCCT
>NZ_JALEGV010000021.1 GCF_022763245.1 Oricola sp. | reverse complement strand
TGATCGCTGCCGTCAGCGACGTCTTGCCATGGTCAACGTGACCAATCGTGCCGATGTTCACATGCGGCTTCGTGCGCTCAAACTTACCCTTAGCCATCTTTATTCTCCGTTCTTCTCTGTCACACGGCCGGACCCGCCAAGCGGGCCCAAACCGGCTCCCGCCTTAGGCGTATTTCTTCTGAATTTCCTGGGCGACCGCCTGAGGCACAGCCTCGTAGTGGTCGAAGATCATCGTGTACTGGGCGCGACCCTGGCTCATCGAGCGCAGCGTGTTCACGTAACCGAACATGTTGGCCAGCGGCACCATGGCGGTGATCACCTGGTCGATGTTGCGGCTCTCGGTGCCGGCGATCTGTCCGCGACGCGAGTTCAGGTCACCGATGATGTCGCCCATGTAGTCTTCCGGCGTCACCACCTCGACCTTCATGATCGGCTCGAGCAACTGGGCACCAGCCTTCTGCGCACCTTCGCGGAACGCGGCACGGGCCGCGATTTCGAAGGCGAGCACGCTGGAGTCGACGTCGTGGTAAGCGCCATCGGTCAGAGTTGCCTTCACGCCCAGCATCGGGAAGCCGGCGAGCGGACCGGAGTCCATGACCGACTGGATGCCCTTTTCGACGCCCGGGATGTATTCCTTCGGAACGTTGCCCCCGACGACGGTGCTCTCGAACACGAAATCCTCGCCCTCGGGGTTCGGCTCGAATGTGATCTTGACGCGCGCAAACTGGCCGGAACCGCCCGACTGCTTCTTGTGCGTGTAATCGATCTCGGCCTGACGCGTAATGGTCTCGCGATAGGCAACCTGCGGAGCGCCGATATTGGCTTCCACCTTGAATTCGCGCTTCATGCGATCGACCAGGATGTCGAGGTGAAGCTCGCCCATGCCCGAGATGATCGTCTGGCCGGATTCTTCGTCCGAACGAACGCGGAAAGACGGATCCTCGGCAGCGAGACGGTTGAGCGCGAGGCCCATCTTCTCCTGGTCGCCCTTGGACTTCGGCTCCACCGCGATCGAGATGACCGGATCCGGGAACTCCATACGCTCCAGGATGACGGGCTTCAGCGGATCGCAAAGCGTGTCGCCCGTCGTGGTTTCCTTCAGGCCCGCGATAGCGACGATGTCGCCAGCATAGGCTTCCTTGATGTCCTCACGCGAGTTGGAGTGCATCTGCAGCATGCGGCCGATGCGCTCACGCTTTTCCTTGACGGTGTTCATCAGGGAAACGCCGGTTTCAACCTTGCCCGAATAGATGCGGCAGAAGGTCAGCGAACCGACGAACGGATCGTTCATGATCTTGAAGGCGAGCATGGAGAGCGGCTCGTCGTCGGACGATACGCGCTTGATCTCGGACTCGGTCTTCGGGTCGATGCCGCGGATGGCCGGGACGTCGATCGGGGACGGAAGGAAATCGACGACAGCGTCGAGCAGCGGCTGAACGCCCTTGTTCTTGAAGGCCGAGCCACAGAAGACCGGGAAGAACTGCACTTCGCAGGTGCCCTTGCGGACCAGTGCGCGCAGCTTGTCGTTGTCCGGCATCTCGCCTTCGAGGTAGGCTTCCATCGCCTCTTCGTCGACTTCGACAGCGGCTTCGATCAGAAGTTCGCGGAACTCTTCAGCGCGATCCTGCAAGTCGGCCGGAATGTCGACGATGTCCCACTCGGCGCCGAGGTTCTCGGCCTTCCAGACGAGCGCCTTCATCTCGATGAGATCGACGCAACCGGCGAAATCGTTTTCCGCGCCGATCGGCAGCTGCATCACCACCGGCTTGGCGCCGAGGCGCGAGCCGATCATTTCGACGCAGCGATAGAAGTCGGCACCGATCTTGTCCATCTTGTTGACGAAGATCATGCGCGGGACTTTGTACTTGTTGGCCTGACGCCAGACGGTCTCCGTCTGCGGCTCGACGCCGGCATTGGCGTCCAGCAGAGCGACAGCGCCGTCGAGCACGCGCAGCGAACGCTCGACTTCAATGGTGAAGTCCACGTGTCCGGGCGTGTCGATGATGTTGAAGCGCTTGCGCTTGCCGTCGCGACCGTTCCAGAAGGTGGTCGTCGCAGCAGACGTGATCGTGATGCCACGCTCCTGCTCCTGCTCCATCCAGTCCATGGTCGCAGCGCCGTCGTGCACTTCGCCGATCTTGTGGCTCTTGCCGGTGTAGTAGAGGATGCGCTCGGTCGTCGTCGTCTTGCCGGCATCGATGTGCGCCATGATGCCGAAGTTACGATAGTCTTCCAACGGGTATTCGCGAGCCATGGGAGGAGGCCTCTCTGAACAGTAGGTTGCTTACCAGCGGTAATGGGAGAACGCGCGGTTGGCGTCCGCCATCTTGTGCGTGTCTTCGCGCTTCTTCACCGCGGAGCCGCGATTGTTGGCGGCGTCCATCAGCTCACCCGAAAGACGATCGATCATGGTCGTTTCGTTGCGCTTGCGCGCTGCCGAGATCATCCAGCGAATCGCCAGAGCCTGACGACGCTCCGGACGGACATCGACCGGCACCTGGTAGGTGGCACCGCCGACGCGGCGCGAACGCACTTCCACGTGCGGCGCGACATTGTCGAGCGCCTGGTGGAAGAGCTCGACCGGCTCCTGCTTCGTCTTGTCGGCAATGACGTCGAAAGCGCCATAGACGATGCGCTCTGCGACCGACTTCTTGCCGTCCAGCATGATGGCGTTCATGAACTTCGTGATCACGATGTCCCCGAACTTCGGATCCGGGTTGATTTCACGTTTTTCTGCTCTGTGGCGACGCGACATATCTGATTCTCACTTCTGGCGGCGGCCATCGGGCGCGCCGGTCAAACCTTACTTCGGACGCTTGGCGCCATACTTCGAACGGCGCTGCTTGCGGTTCTTAACGCCCTGCGTGTCGAGCACGCCGCGCAGAATGTGGTAGCGCACGCCGGGAAGGTCCTTCACGCGGCCGCCGCGGATCATGACCACGGAGTGCTCCTGAAGGTTGTGCCCTTCACCCGGGATGTAACCGATCACCTCGAAGCCGTTCGTCAGGCGCACCTTGGCGACCTTACGCAGAGCCGAGTTCGGCTTCTTCGGCGTCGTGGTGTAGACGCGGGTGCACACGCCGCGCTTCTGCGGGTTGGCCTGCAGGGCCGGCACCTTGTTGCGCTTGACCGGAGCCACGCGGGGCTTACGGACCAACTGATTGACTGTAGGCATCAAGCCATCCTTCGTTCATTCGAGCGCATGCGCGCGAAAATCTGTTTCGCCTAAACATGCAACAGCGGGGCATGAGGCCCCTGCAGGCCCTGCCCCAACACGCCAGAGGAAACGGCAAGCCGCTTCATGGATCCGCAATGTTTCAGCTTCGCTGGTCAGCCTTGTTTGAGACAAGCTTCAGGGCTCGGCGCCACCGAAAAATCCGTCTCACATCGGCTGGATGGCGGGTATCTATACGCAACCCCCTGTTTCGTCAAGACAAGCCGGGTACTTTTTGGAACCGCACGGGGTCTGCGCCCGACCTGACCTGCTGCACCATGTAAACAGCGCAATCTTGTTGCGCAAACACGGCTTCGAAACGCAATTAATTGCCGAGGGCCGGGTTGCGGCACATGTCGTGCTGTCGCATCACGCCGGGAATCATGATCAATTCTGATCTGCGAACACCAAGACGGGAATCACCACATGAGCGACGAATCGGAAACCGGCGGCGTCTCCATCATCATCGGACGGGTCTGGCCCGTGAAAGACGGACCCGAAATCGACGTCCATATCCTGCTGGTCGCACCGGATGATGATTCGGCGGTACGCGCAGCGCTCAACGCCCTGGCGGAACGCGGCTATGAAGAAGCCGAATTCGACCAGATCGGCGCCATCATCGACGCGCCGGACGAAGAGCCGCACGCCTCGGCCTATCAGGGCGCGCTGGAAGGCGAAGTTGCGATCGTGACCTTTGCCGAAGGGCTCGAAACGGAAGACGACACGGGCTTCGACGCCAGCGACGAAGGCGAAGACTACGATCCCTTCGCCGTTCTGAAGGACTGGAAGCCCGGAAGCTAGGTGAAGTGGTGTCGATGTCGGGATACGGTGCAATCGCCGTCAGCCGCCGAGCGGTTACGGTCCTGTTCTATTGTCTCGCGACCTTTCTTCTCAGTCGCTTGCTGCTCGAGGCGATCGGGGTCGGTGCGCGCGAACTGATTTATCCGGTGATGCAGGCGGAGTTTCGCCGCGCGGAGTTCTCCACCTTTGTCTGGCTCGACATCTGGGGTGTCTGGGATACGGAATGGTTCCTGGACATCATTCGTGACGGCTACGACACTGCAGTCAGAACGACGCCCGGCATGGAAGGTCAGGCCAATTGGGCCTTCTATCCGCTGTTTCCCTACCTCTCGAAATATGTCAGTGCGGCCGCGGGTGTCGAACCCTTCGTCGCCATGCTGATCGTGGCCAATGCCGCCTTCGCCGCTGCCCTGCCCGTGATCTGGTACGAGACGGCTCATCATTATGGCGAACGGGCCGCAAGCATCGCTGTCGCTCTCTTCTGTTTCCTGCCGGGAAGCTACGTCTTTTCCTCGGCCTATTCGGAATCGCTGTTCCTGTTCGCCGTAATCGTATCGCTCGCCTTTGCGCGCCGCGAACGCTGGCTGCTGGCCGGCTGCGCTGCCGCCTTGGCCACAATGACGCGCAACCTCGGCATTCTGCTCGTGTTGCCGATGCTCGTTCACGCATGGCAAGCACATGGTGGCTGGCGCGATCGCGATGTCGTGCTTGCGCGGAGAGTCGCACTCCTGATCGGAATGGCCATCCCGGTTGCGGCTCTCGCCGGCTTCATGGCCTATCTCAACCAGTTGACCGGTGATCCGCTGGCCTTCGCCTCCGTCCAGAGTGCCTGGAAACGCGAATTGCAAAACCCGGTCCTCACGCTCATCGGGCCGTTCCTGCTTGGCGGCAAGGTCCAGCCTGAAATCGTGCCGAGCATCGTCATGGCCTGGGTCAGCGTCTTTTCGCTCGGCATTCTCATCATGCGACGCAACTGGCCGCATGCCGTCTTCATGACGGCGGTCGCCGGTATCACGCTGGCGAGCGGCATTCTTTCCTATTTTCGCCTGTTTCTCACGATGGCGCCGGGCATCATGGCCCTGGCCGCATTTCTTTCCCCGCGCCCGGGGGTGTTGTGGATTGCACTCGGCCTCGCCGCCGCCGCCAATGGCGCGATGATGATCACCTGGGCGCTCGGGCTCGGCATCTACTGAAACGAAAAACGCCGGGCGCAGGGCCCGGCGTTTCAATTTTCGGTTCGGAAAGGCGCCCTACTCGGCAGCCTCGCCCGACTGGCTCATGTCGATCAGCATCGCGTCCGCACTCGCCGCATTGGAGGTCTTGCGGCGTTCCTCGAGAATGAGGTCGTCGCGAGCCGTGGCGATGCGGCGGATCTGGTTCATCGTGCCGCCGGTACCGGCCGGGATGAGACGGCCGACGATGACGTTTTCCTTCAGACCCTGCAGCGTGTCGATCTTGCCGGCGACCGCCGCTTCGGTCAGCACCTTGGTGGTCTCCTGGAAGGAAGCCGCCGAGATGAAGGACGGCGTCTGCAGCGAAGCCTTGGTGATGCCGAGCAGGACCGGGTCGCCCGTCGCAGGCGCCTTGCCTTCCTCGACCAGGCGCTCGTTGACTTCTTCCAGCTCGATCCGGTCGACATTATCGCCGGCGATGTACTGGGAGTCGCCCGCATCGGTGATCTCGATCTTCTGCAGCATCTGGCGAACGATCACCTCGATGTGCTTGTCGTTGATCACCACGCCCTGCAGCCGGTAGACCTCCTGGATTTCGTTGACGAGGTAGGAAGCCAGAGCTTCCACACCCTTCACTGCCAGGATGTCGTGCGGCGCCGGATTGCCGTCCAGCACGTAGTCGCCCTTCTCGATCGTATCGCCGTCCTGCAAGTGGAACGGACGACCTTTCGGGATGAGATACTCGACCGGCTCCTGCGTCTCGTCATGCGGCTCGATGACGATGCGGCGCTTGTTCTTGTAGTCGCGACCGTAGCGGATCGTGCCATCGATCTCGGCGATGACGGCATGATCCTTCGGACGACGAGCCTCGAACAGTTCGGCGACGCGCGGAAGACCACCGGTGATGTCCTTGGTCTTGGCGCTTTCCATCGGAATACGCGCAATCACGTCGCCCGGCTTCACATGGCTGCCCGGCTCCACCGACAGGATGGCGTCCACGGACAGCATGAAGCGAGCATCGCCGCCCTTGGCCAGCTTGGCGACATTGCCGTCAGTATCGAGGACAGTGATCGCCGGCTTCAGGTCGGCACCGCGCGGCGTGGAACGCCAGTCGATGACGATACGCTTGGTGATGCCGGTGGACTCGTCCGCCGATTCCTGAACCGACAGGCTGTCGACCAGATCCTCGAACTTCGCCGTTCCCTCGACTTCCGTCATGATCGGGCGGGTATAGGGATCCCACTCGGCCAGACGCTGGCCGCGCTTCACCTTGTCACCGTCATCCACCATGAGCTTCGAGCCGTAGGTGACACGCTGGGAAGCGCGTTCCTCGCCCTTCTCGTCGCGGGTGATGATCGCCATGTTACGACCCATCGCGATGAGAGCGCCCTCGGAGTTACGCACCACGTTGCGGTTGCGGATCTCGATCGTGCCTTCGTAGGAAGCTTCCAGGAAGGACTGATCCACCACCTGCGCCGTACCGCCCATGTGGAAGGTACGCATGGTGAGCTGCGTGCCCGGCTCGCCGATCGACTGAGCGGCGATGACACCGACGGCCTCGCCCATGTTGACAGGCGTACCCCGGGCCAAGTCACGGCCGTAGCAGACGCCGCAGACACCCGACTGCAATTCGCAGGTCAGTGCCGAACGGATCTTCACGGTCTGAATGCCAGCCTGTTCGATGACATCGACATCCTTTTCCTCGACCATCACGCCGGCAGCGACGAGCACCTCGCCCGACTCCGGATGAACGACATCCTCGAGCACCGTACGGCCCAGGATACGCTGGCCGAGCGACGCGACGATCTGACCGGCATCCACGATCGGGGACATGGTCAGACCCTTCTCCGTGCCGCAGTCCTTCTGCGTGATGATGCAGTCCTGCGCCACATCGACGAGACGACGTGTCAGGTAACCGGAGTTCGCGGTCTTCAACGCCGTATCCGCGAGGCCCTTGCGGGCGCCGTGGGTGGAGTTGAAGTACTCGTTCACCGACAGACCTTCCTTGAAGTTGGAAATGATCGGCGTTTCGATGATGGAACCGTCCGGCTTGGCCATCAGGCCGCGCATGCCGGCAAGCTGCTTCATCTGACGGGTCGAACCACGAGCACCGGAACGCGCCATCATGTAGATGGAGTTCATCTGCTTCTGGCGACCGTTCTCCTCGAACTGGACGGCCTGAATGCCGGCCATCATTTCCTCGGTCAGCTTGTCATCGCAACGCGCCCAGGCATCGACGACCTTGTTGTACTTCTCACCGAAGGTGATCAGGCCGTCATTGTACTGCTGCTCGTATTCCTTGGCGATCCGGTCCGTTTCCGCGATGATCGACGGTTTGGTGTCCGGAATGACCATGTCGTCCTTGCCGAACGAGATGCCGGCGCGGCAGGCATGGTTGAAGCCGAGCGCCATGATGCGGTCAGCGAAGATCACGGTCTCCTTCTGGCCGCAGTGGCGATAGACCACGTCGAGCATCTTGGAGATGTTCTTCTTGGTCATCTCCGTGTTGCAGATGTCGAAGGACACCTTGCCGTGACGCGGCAGCAACTCGCCGATGATCATGCGACCCGGGGTGGTGTCGAAGATGTACGAGACCGGATTGCCTTCCTCGTCCACCGTCTTGAAACGGCCCTTGATCTTGGTGTGCAGCGTGACGACTTCCGTCTCCAGCGCATGGTGCAGTTCGCCCATGTCGGAGAAGACCATCCCCTGCCCCGGCTCGTTCTCCGCCACGATCGACAGGTAATAGAGGCCAAGAACCATGTCCTGCGACGGCACGATGATCGGCTGGCCGTTCGCCGGATGGAGGATGTTGTTCGTCGACATCATCAGCACGCGCGCTTCCAACTGCGCTTCAAGCGACAGCGGAACGTGCACGGCCATCTGGTCGCCGTCGAAGTCGGCGTTGAAGGCGGTGCAGACAAGCGGGTGGAGTTGGATCGCCTTGCCCTCGATCAGAACCGGCTCGAACGCCTGGATGCCAAGACGGTGCAGCGTCGGCGCGCGGTTGAGCATCACCGGATGTTCGCGGATCACCTCGTCGAGGATGTCCCAGACTTCCGGCTTTTCCTTCTCGACCAGCTTCTTGGCCTGCTTGACGGTGGACGAATAGCCCTTCGCGTCGAGGCGCGCGTAGATGAACGGCTTGAACAGCTCGAGCGCCATCTTCTTCGGAAGGCCGCACTGGTGCAGCTTCAGCTCCGGACCGGTCACGATGACCGAACGGCCCGAATAATCGACGCGCTTGCCGAGCAGGTTCTGACGGAAGCGGCCCTGCTTGCCCTTCAGCATGTCCGACAGCGACTTCAGCGGCCGCTTGTTGGCGCCGGTGATGACGCGTCCGCGGCGGCCGTTGTCGAACAATGCGTCGACGGCCTCCTGCAGCATGCGCTTCTCGTTGCGGATGATGATCCCCGGCGCGCGCAGCTCCATGAGCCGCTTCAGGCGGTTGTTACGGTTGATGACGCGGCGATAGAGGTCGTTCAGGTCCGAGGTCGCGAAACGGCCGCCGTCCAGCGGCACGAGCGGACGCAGATCCGGCGGAATGACCGGGATGACCTTCATGATCATCCATTCCGGACGGTTCTGCGAATCCATGAAGTTCTCGACGACCTTCAGCCGCTTCATCAGCTTCTTCTGCTTCAGGTCGGACGTGGTCGTCTCGAGTTCCTCGCGCAGCTCGTTGGCGATCTTCGGCAGGTCCATGGCGGCCAGGATTTCCTGGATCGCCTCGGCGCCAATCATCGCGGTGAACTGGTCCTCGCCGAACTCGTCGACGGCGATCATGTATTCTTCTTCCGAAAGGAGCTGGAACTCCTTCAGCGTGGTCAGGCCGGGTTCGGTGACGACGTAGTTCTCGAAATACAGGACGCGCTCGATGTCCTTCAGGGTCATGTCGAGCAGCGTGCCGATGCGCGACGGCAGCGACTTCAGGAACCAGATGTGAGCGACCGGCGCGGCCAGCTCGATGTGGCCCATGCGCTCGCGGCGCACGCGGCTGAGCGTGACTTCAACGCCGCACTTCTCGCAGATGATGCCCTTGTACTTCATCCGCTTGTACTTGCCGCACAGGCATTCGTAGTCCTTGATCGGACCGAAGATGCGCGCGCAGAACAGGCCGTCACGTTCCGGCTTGAAAGTGCGGTAGTTGATCGTCTCCGGCTTCTTGATCTCGCCGAACGACCAGGAAAGGATCTTTTCCGGGCTGGCGATCGAAATCCGGATCGCGTCAAAATTCTGGGCGGGAGCCTGAGGGTTGAAAAGATTTGCAACCTCTTGGTTCATGCCGTTCTCCTATCGGGGCAAAGTCCCCGTTGCCTGCGCGGATGGATGAGTCCGCTCAATAATCCCAAAAACCGGCCAAACAGTGGTCGCTGTCGGCCAGAGCGGTCACAGCGCCGCCGGACGGGTCGGTCCGGCGGCGCGCCGTCAGTTACTCGGCGGCGTCGGGCAGCGCCTGCTGCTCTTCTTCGAGCGTGGCCGCGCGTGTGGAGTCGAGTTCCACATTGAGGCCGAGCGAGCGCATTTCCTTGACGAGAACGTTGAAGCTCTCCGGAATGCCTGCCTCGAACGTGTCGTCGCCGCGCACGATGGCCTCGTAGACCTTGGTGCGGCCGGCAACGTCGTCCGACTTGACCGTCAGCATTTCCTGCAGCGTGTAGGCCGCGCCATATGCCTCGAGTGCCCAGACCTCCATCTCGCCGAAGCGCTGGCCGCCGAACTGCGCCTTGCCGCCCAGCGGCTGCTGGGTAACGAGCGAGTACGGACCGATCGAACGCGCGTGGATCTTGTCGTCGACCAGGTGGTGCAGCTTCAGCATGTAGATGTAGCCGACCGTCACCTGACGGTCGAACTCCTCGCCGGTACGGCCGTCATACAGCGTCGACTGAGCCGTCTCCTTCAGGCCCGCCTTGGACAACATCTCGTTGATGTCGGCCTCGACAGCGCCGTCAAAGACCGGCGTCGCGATGGAGACGCCGCGCTCGAACTGCTTTGCGATTTCGACAACACCGTCGTCGTCCAGCTTGGCGATCTGCTCGTTGCGGCTGTTGGCCGGGATGATGTCTTCCAGCGTCTCGCGGACCGGGTTCAAGTCGCCGTTCTCGCGATAGGCTTCCATCAGCTCACCGATCTTGCGACCCATGCCGGCACAAGCCCAGCCAAGGTGCGTCTCGAGGATCTGACCGACATTCATGCGGCTCGGCACGCCGAGCGGGTTGAGCACGATATCGGCATGCGTCCCGTCTTCCAGGAACGGCATGTCCTCGATCGGCAGGATGCGGGAGACCACACCCTTGTTGCCGTGACGGCCGGCCATCTTGTCGCCGGGCTGGATCTTGCGCTTCACCGCGACGAAGACCTTGACCATCTTCATCACGCCGGGCGGCATCTCGTCGCCGCGCTGCACCTTCTCGACCTTGTCCATGAAGCGCTGTTCGAGGCGCTTCTTGGAGTCGTCGTACTGATTGCGCAGCTGCTCCAGATTGTCCTGGACCTTCTCGTCGGCGACGGCGAACTGCCACCACTGCGAGCGCGGGTAGTTGTCGAGAAGCTCCGCGTTGAGCGAGGCGCCCTTCTTGAAACCCTTCGGTCCGGCGATGGATTCCTGACCGTCCAGCATCTCAGCCAGGCGGCCGAAGGTGTTGCGGTCAAGGATCGCCTGCTCGTCGTCGCGGTCCTTGGCGAGACGCTCGATCTCTTCGCGCTCGATTGCCATCGCGCGCTCGTCCTTCTCCACGCCGTGGCGGTTGAAGACGCGCACTTCGACGACCGTGCCGAACGCGCCGGGCGGCATGCGCATGGAGGTGTCGCGCACGTCGGACGCCTTCTCGCCGAAGATGGCGCGCAGAAGCTTTTCTTCCGGCGTCATCGGGCTTTCGCCCTTCGGCGTGATCTTGCCGACCAGGATGTCACCCGGACCGACTTCGGCGCCGATATAGACGATACCTGCCTCGTCGAGGTTCTTCAGCGCCTCTTCCGACACGTTCGGAATGTCGCGCGTGATTTCCTCCGGCCCGAGCTTCGTGTCGCGCGCCATCACTTCGAATTCCTCGAGGTGGATGGAGGTGAACACGTCGTCGCGGACGATCTTCTCGGAGAGAAGGATGGAGTCCTCGTAGTTGTAGCCGTTCCACGGCATGAACGCGACGAGCACGTTGCGGCCGAGCGCCAGGTCGCCGAGGTCGGTCGACGGACCGTCGGCGATGATGTCGCCCTTGCCGATCACGTCACCGACGCGCACCAGCGGACGCTGGTTGATGCAGGTCGACTGGTTGGAGCGCTGGAACTTCTGCAGGCGGTAGATGTCGACACCGGACTTCGAGGCATCGAGCTCTTCCGTCGCGCGGATGACGATACGCATCGCATCGACCTGGTCGACGATGCCGGCGCGACGTGCGCCGATGGCGGCGCCGGAGTCGCGCGCCACGATCGGCTCCATGCCGGTGCCGACGAACGGCGCCTCGGCGCGCACCAACGGCACGGCCTGACGCTGCATGTTCGAACCCATGAGAGCGCGGTTGGCGTCATCGTTTTCCAGGAACGGAATGAGAGCCGCGGCGACCGAAACGAGCTGCTTCGGCGACACGTCCATCAGGTCGACCTGTTCACGCGGCGTCAGCATCACGTCGCCGGCATGGCGGCAGATGACGAATTCGCTGACGAATGCGCCGTCGTCGCCGATTTCGGCGTTCGCCTGTGCGACGTGGTGCTTGGCCTCTTCCATCGCCGACAGATAGACCACTTCACTGGTGACCTTGCCGTCAACGATCTTGCGATACGGGCTCTCGATGAAGCCGTACTTGTTGACGCGGGCGAAGGTCGCCAGCGAGTTGATCAGACCGATGTTCGGGCCTTCCGGCGTCTCGATCGGGCAGATACGGCCGTAGTGGGTCGGGTGAACGTCGCGAACCTCGAAGCCGGCGCGTTCGCGCGTCAGACCGCCCGGTCCAAGCGCCGACAGACGACGCTTGTGGGTGATCTCGGACAGCGGGTTGGTCTGGTCCATGAACTGCGAGAGCTGCGAGGAGCCGAAGAACTCGCGCACGGCCGCCGCAGCAGGCTTCGCATTGATCAGGTCCTGCGGCATGACGGTGTCGATCTCGATCGACGACATGCGCTCCTTGATCGCGCGCTCCATGCGCAGCAGACCGACGCGATACTGGTTCTCCATCAATTCGCCGACAGAACGCACGCGGCGGTTGCCGAGGTTGTCGATGTCGTCGATTTCGCCCTTGCCGTCACGCAGGTCGAGCAGCGTGCGCAGAACCTCGATGATGTCGTCCTTGCGCAGAACGCGCACGGTATCCTCGACATCGAGGCCAAGACGCATGTTCATCTTCACGCGACCGACGGCCGAAAGGTCGTAACGCTCGGAATCGAAGAACAGCGACTGGAACATGGCCTCGGCCGTTTCCATCGTCGGCGGCTCGCCCGGGCGCATGACGCGGTAGATGTCGAACAGCGCGTCCTGATGGCTCTCGTTCTTGTCGGCAGCCAGCGTGTTGCGGATGTAGGCGCCGACATTGACGTGGTCGATGTCGAGAATGCTGAACGTCTCGTGGCCGGATTCCAGCAGCACAGTGATCGTCTTCTCGTCGATCTCGTCACCGGCTTCCAGATAGATCTCGCCCGTCTCGAAATTGACGACGTCCTCGGCGAGGAACATGCCGTACATTTCCTCGTCGGTGGAGCGCAGCGCCTGGATGCCTTTCTCGGAGAGCTGGCGAGCCTGGCGGGCGGTCAGCTTCTTGCCGGCTTCCAGAACGATCTCGCCGGAATCCGCGTCGACGAGGTCGGTCGTCGCCTTCATGCCCTTCATGCGCTCGGCCGAGAACGGCACGCGCCAGCCGTCGCCGTCGCGCTTGTATTCGATGGCGTTGTAATAGGTTCCGAGGATTTCTTCGGAATCCAGACCAAGCGCCATCAGGAGCGACGTGACCGGAATCTTGCGGCGACGGTCGATACGCGCATAGACGAGATCCTTGGCGTCGAACTCGATGTCGAGCCAGGAACCGCGATACGGAATAACGCGGGCGGCAAACAGCAGCTTGCCCGACGCATGCGTCTTGCCCTTGTCATGGTCGAAGAAGACGCCCGGCGAACGGTGCATCTGCGAGACGATGACGCGCTCGGTGCCGTTGACGATGAAGGTGCCGTTGTCGGTCATGAGCGGCATGTCGCCCATGTAGACATCCTGCTCCTTGATGTCCTTGATCGACTTGGCGCCGGTGTCCTCGTCGATATCGAACACGATCAGGCGCAGCGTCACTTTCAGCGGCGCGGAGAACGTCAGATCGCGCTGACGGCACTCTTCCACGTCGAATTTGGGCGCTTCGAACTCATAGCGCACGAATTCCAACATGGAGGCGCCGGAGAAATCGGAAATCGGGAAGACCGACTTGAACGCCGCCTGCAAACCCTCGTCAGGACGCCCGTCCTTCGGCTCGTCGACCATCAGGAACTGGTCGTAGGAGGCCTTCTGAACCTCGATCAGGTTCGGCATCTCGGCAACATCGGGGATGTGTCCGAAAAACTTTCTTACTCGTCTGCGTCCGTTGAAGGTGTTGGACTGAGCCATTGCCGCTCCTTGTTGTCTGCCCTTTCGGGCCTGCCGCATCATGCTCCGCGCCCGCGCGGAGAAAACCGAAAACAGAGCGAAGACCCATGCGCCCGGCCTTCCAGCTCTTCAAACGGTAAAAACCCGTTTCCGGAAACCGCTCTCGGCGATCTCGGGAAAAGGGTTCCGAACAGGAAACACGCGGCGGACGGAACCAGTCCGTCCGCCGCACGCAAATTACTTCATCGAAGCCTTTGCACCGGCTTCTTCGAGCTTCTTCACGATTTCCTCGGCTTCGCCCTTGGAGATCGCTTCCTTGATAGCCTTCGGAGCGCCTTCGACGAGGTCCTTGGCTTCCTTCAGACCGAGGCCGGTGATGCCACGGACTTCCTTGATGACGTTGATCTTCTTGTCACCAGCGGACTCGAGGATGACGTCGAATTCGGTCTTCTCCTCGGCGGCTTCGGCCGGAGCAGCACCACCGGCAGCGGCTGCGACAGCAACCGGAGCAGCGGCGGAAACGCCCCAAGCTTCTTCCAGCATCTTGGACAGTTCTGCAGCTTCCAGAACGGTCAGGCTCGACAGGTCTTCGACGATTTTTGCGAGATCAGCCATTTTACATTTTCCTTGGTTTGATCAGGTTCGAACTTCGATTGATGTGTGTGATGAAGACAGCCTATGCCGCCTCGTCCTTCTGGGCATATGCGTTGAAAACGCGGGCAAGGTTCCCTGCCGGTGCGTTGACAACCTGAGCGATGCGCGTCGCCGGCGTGGAAATCATGCCGACAAGTTTGGCGCGCAGTTCGTCCAGCGACGGCAGGTCGGCAAGCGCCTTCACACCGTTCGCATCGAGAACCGTTGCGCCGAGCGCGCCACCGAGCAGAACGAGCTTGTCGTTCGACTTGGCGAATTCACTCGCGATTTTGGGAGCCGTGACCGGATCACTCGCATATGCGATGACCGTCTGACCTGTGAACAGGTCGGACATGCCTTCGGCTTCCGTGCCCTTGAGAGCGATTTTGGCAAGACGGTTCTTCGCGACCTTCACGGTTCCGCCCGCATCACGCATCTTGGAGCGAAACTCGCCCATCTGCGCGACGGTAAGACCCGTGTAGTGGGCCACGACGATCGAACCCGCTTCACTGAAGACGGAGTTCATTTGCGTGACGAATTCGCGTTTTTCCGCTCTATCCACTGCGTCTCTCCACTATGCAGGCGACGCTTGCGGCGCTGCCTGCGGTTGCCTTTGCCGCCAGGAGACCTTTTGGGACCACCCGACGACGCTCGAGGATCCTGCCCCCTTACGCCGGACGAGAAGTCGCGACACAAGGCAATACGTTCGAACCCGCAAACAGCGGCCTTTCGGCCGAAAATCCTTTGGGCCCTTCGCGTCTCATGCAGGCTCATGCGAATTAAGGCGAGCCACCCGCAATCTCGGACAGGGACCGGGCATGTCGCCCGGCTTTTCCGAACCGGCGGACCGGTCCGGAAAGACTGAGGGAGCGCCCCTGAGGACACCCCCGAAACTTCAGATCACGCTTCGGCCGACAGGGTCGACGGATCGATCTTGACGCCCGGACCCATGGTCGAGGACACGGCCACGCGCTTGACATAGGTGCCCTTGGCACCCGTCGGCTTGGCCTTGTTCACCGCATCCGCGAAGGCGCGGATGTTTTCTTCCAGCGCCTTGGCGTCGAAGGAAGCCTTGCCGACGCCGGCATGCACGATGCCGGCCTTCTCGACGCGGAATTCCACGGCGCCGCCCTTGGAGGCCTTGACCGCACCGGCCACGTCCGGCGTGACGGTGCCGACCTTCGGGTTCGGCATCATGCCGCGCGGGCCGAGCACCTTGCCGAGACGGCCGACCAGCGGCATCATGTCCGGAGTCGCGATGCAGCGATCGAAGTCGATATTGCCGCCCTGGACGGCTTCGACGAGCTCTTCCGCACCGACGATGTCGGCGCCAGCCGCCTTGGCCTCTTCAGCCTTGTCGCCACGGGCGAACACGGCCACACGAACCGTACGGCCCGTGCCGTTCGGCAGGTTGACCACGCCGCGGACCATCTGGTCGGCATGGCGCGGGTCGACGCCGAGATTCATGGCCACTTCGACGGTCTCGTCGAACTTCGCCTTGGCGCGATCCTTGATCAGCGTCACGGCCTCGGTCAGACCATAGAGCTTGTTGCGATCGAGACCTTCGCGGATCTGCCGGGTGCGCTTGCCTACGTTAGCCATCGACTCAGCCCTCCACGTCCAGGCCCATCGCGCGAGCGGAGCCTTCGATCATACGCATGGCCGCTTCGATGTCGGCGGCGTTCATGTCTTTCATCTTGGTCTCGGCGATTTCGCGGATCTTGTCGCGGCCGATCTTGCCTGCAGAGGCCTTGCCGGGCTCCTTGGAGCCGGACTTCAGGTTCGCGGCCTTCTTCAAGAGGTAGGACGCAGGCGGCGTCTTGGTTTTGAAGGTGAAGGACTTGTCCTGATAGTAGGTGATCGTCGTCGGGATCGGCGACCCCTTCTCCAACTCACCCGTCGCGGCGTTGAACGCCTTGCAGAATTCCATGATGTTGATGCCGCGCTGACCCAGCGCCGGGCCGATCGGCGGCGACGGAGTCGCCGATCCCGCCGGGACCTGGAGCTTCAGCTGGCCTGCAATCTTCTTAGCCATTGTGCACTCTCTTCTTTCGCTCTGCCGGTCGCCCGGCGGTTCAAAGAGTTGGTGGTACGATCGGACATCCGGCTAAGACGCCCTTTCTCCCACCGCTCTTGCGGCCGAAGCCGCTCTCGATCAGCCCTTTTCGACCTGACCGAATTCCAGTTCGACCGGGGTCGCCCGACCGAAAATCGATACTTCGACCTTGAGGCGCGAACGCTCCTCGTCGACTTCCTGCACCGTGCCGTTGAACGACGCGAACGGACCGTCCGAAACACGCACCTGCTCGCCGACCTCGAAGGAGACGGAGGGCTTCGGCCGCTCGACGCCTTCCTGGATCTGGCCGAGAATCTGGTCGGCTTCCTTGTCGGTGATCGGGATCGGCTTGTTGTCGGAACCGAGGAACCCGGTCACTTTCGGCGTGTTCTTGATCAGGTGAAACACGTCGTCGGTCAGGTCGGCGCGGACCATCACGTAGCCCGGGAAGAACTTGCGCTCAGAGTCGACCTTGCGACCGCGGCGAACCTCGATCACCTTCTCGGTCGGCACCAGGATCTGTTCGAACTTTTCCCAGAGACCCTTGGCCTTTGCGGACTCCTCGATGGATTCCGCGACCTTCTTCTCGAAATTCGAATATGCGTGAACGATGTACCAGCGGGCAGGCATGTAACGGCTATTCCATAAAACTGATTAGCTGGCCGGACCGAAGACGAGGTCGAACCCCCATCCGTAGAGCTGATCGACCGTAAAGAAGAAAATCGAGGCAATGACCACCATCGCCAGAACCATGATCGTCGAAATCATGGTTTCGCGACGCGAAGGCCACGTCACTTTTGCCGTTTCTGAGCGGACTTGCTGCAGAAAGGTGAAAGGGTTGGTTATTGCCATGGCATCCATTCCAATGCGAGGCCTCACGCCACGCAACGTTAAGTCGTCTCACGGTGACTGAACGAGAGGGCAAAAAAGGGCGCTCGAAGCGGCGTCACGCTTCTTGCACCGTCGTCAGCTTTCCATGAATGCGCACCCGTCCGGCCAGGACAATACCAGCGCACCGGGTCAACTAAAGCCGATTCCCCGCAAAATCAAGAGGGAAGCCGGAAAAAACGGAACATGGCAAGATTTGACGGGGCCGATCCCCAGCTCTCATCCGTCAGTTGCGCGCATATATTCGCTGTCGCGTTCGAGAGCAAGACGGGTTCGGACGCTGTCCCCGTCATAACCGAACTGCTCCAGCGCACGCCCCGCCAGTTGCAACCCGGCCTCGACGGCTTCCGGGATCACGAAGTCGGCTCCGGCCTGCAGCAATTCCTGGGCATGGGCCTTGTCCCGGGCCCGCGCGAAGATCGGTGTCGCCGGACACAGCTTGCGGAAGCCCCGGACCATCGCGCTCGCGCTGGTGCGGTTGTCGACCGTGACGACAAGCATGGCCGCGCCCTTCGCTCCGGCCCTCTCCAGGATTTCGGATCGTGCGGCATCCCCGTAATAGACCTTTCGCCCATCCCTGCGCCGCTCGGAAACGAGGCCCGCATGGCTGTCGAGCGCGACAAGATCGACATCTTCTGTTTCAAGGATGCGGGCGATCGCGTGACCGACGCGGCCGAACCCCGCGACGATGACATGGCCTTCGAGGTCGGAATAGTCGGAGACCGTGGGCGCGTCCGCCGGCGGCTTGGCCCGCTTCTCCGCCAGCCTTGTGCCCAAACGGCCGGTGAGTGGCGTCAGGACCATCGACAGTCCTGCGATCGCCGCGATGACGACACCGTTGCCGGGATCGATCACACCGGTCGTCGTCGCGACGCCGAGCACGACGAAGGCGAATTCCCCGGCCGGAGCCAACAGACCGGCTGCATCGAGCGCCTTGGACATGTCGCCGGTCACCAGCCGGATGGCAAGCGCCGCCGCGGCGGCCTTGACGGCGATCAGCAATACGATCCCCGCCACCACCATCGGCAGGTTCGCCAGAATGATCGACGGGTTCAGATCCATCCCCACGGTCATGAAGAACAGCCCGAGAAAGAGCCCCTTGAACGGTTCGAGGTCCACCTCGATCTGATGCTTGAACTCCGTCTCGCCCACGAGCAGACCAGCGAGAAACGCACCGAGGGCAAGCGATAGCCCCGCCCCGGCCGTGATCGCGGCCGCGCCGATCACCGTGAGCAGCGTCAGCGCCATCAACAGGTCGCGTCCGCCCGCCGAAGCGGCCCCGTGGAAGATGCGGCGCAACAGGTAGCGGCCGATGAGGTAGATCGTCAGGATCGCCACCACGCCCTGCAGGAGCGCAGTCAGGATCACCGTCGTGATGCTGCCGCCCTCGCCTCCCCCGGCAAAGCCGACAAAAATCAGGATCGGTGCAACGAGCAGGTCCTGGAAGAGCAGGATGCCGATCGTCGTGCGACCGACGGGCGCGGCAATCCGGTGCTGGTCGATCAGCAACTGCGAGACGATCGCCGTGGACGAGAGTGCAAGGGCCAGACCGGCGGTCACCGCTCCAACAGCGCTCGCCCCGGCGACATAGGCTAGGAGCGAGAGCAGTACTGCGCTCACGCCGACCTGAAGGCTGCCGCCGCCGAACACCAGATGGCGCAAGCCCCACAGCTTCTCGAAGGAGAATTCCAGGCCGAGCATGAACAGAAGGAACAGCACGCCCAGTTCGGCGAACTGGTCCGCGGCGTCAGGATCGGTGATGGTGAAATGGCTGAGCACCGGCCAGTCATGGGCAAGCGCCCCGAACCCGTTCGGGCCGAGCGCCGCACCGGCGATGACGAAGCCGACGATGATCGGCAAATGGAGCCGCCGGAACAGGGGAACGATGATGCCGGCCGCAAACAGGAAGACCAGCGCGTCCTCCAGGAAAATCGCCCCCTCGCCATGCTCCATGCGCACCCCCTTCCGCGAATCCTAACGGTATGATTCGGTAAGGGCAATTCACGTGCCAGACAGCAAAGCGACGGCGATCCGCGGCCTTCACGGTCGAGACGAACAGGAATGCTGAAATTTTGGGCTGCTTACGCCGGATCGGGAGGCTGGCAGGGGCAGCAGGATTCGAACCCGCGACCTACGGTTTTGGAGACCGTCGCTCTACCAACTGAGCTATACCCCTACGGCCGGTGTCCCGAAGGACGCGACGGCGCGTTCCATATTACGGCCCACCGGCCTTGTCCAGCGCTTCACGGTCAAAGATGGCGGATTTCTTCAGGAGGATTCCACCAATTGTCATTCAGACCGTCGCACCACATGACCGGTGCGGCAACGAGTTCCTCCACTGAGGCATCGTCGATGCAACCGATCTGCAACGAAACGAAATTGCCGCCCAGTTCGGGGACATATCCCCGGCCAAACAGATGCACGCCGCATTTTGAGCAGAAACAGTGATCCGGGCGGCCTTCCGAAAAGGCATAGGCGGTCAATCGGTCCTCTCCGCGTGTGACCTTGAGGCTCTCCGGCTTCACCCGGAAGCCCCAACTGCGCGTCTTGCGGCAATAGCTGCAATTGCAGCGCGAAGTCCCGGCGTCCAGATCTCCGACGGCTTCGAATGCCACAGCCCCGCAATGGCACGATCCGTGAAAGCGCTTCTCCATTTCGAACTCCTGATGGTTGGATGACGGAGAGGGGTATACGCCCCCCTCCTGCCAGCCCTGAGTCAGGAGCATTCGGCGCGGCTCACGTCGCCCTTAGGGCCGCGAGATCGCCGCCCTCGATGGCCGTGCGTGCCTCCTCGATTCGACCGATCTCCCAGTCCCACCAGGCAACCTCCAGAAGGGCCTCCACCGTGGCGGCATCGAAACGCATGCGCCGAACCTCGGCGGGATTGCCGGCGACCACCGCGAAAGGCGGAACGTCACGGCTGACCACGGCCTTGGCGCCAATGATCGCGCCATCGCCGATGGTGACACCGGGCAACACTGTCGCGCCGTAGCCCAGCCAGACATCGTTGCCGACGACGGTGTCGCCGTGTTCGGCGACTTCATCGACATAGGCGCCCATTGTGTCCGGATTGAAGACCGCGAAGGGATAGGTCGAAATCCCGCGCATCGGATGGTTGGCGGAAGCGGTGATGAAACGGACCCCGTGCGCGATCTGCACGAACTTGCCGATCACGAGCCTCTCCGGCGATCCCGGATAGATGTAGGGCGCAATCCGCGCGGCATAGTCCTCCACCGGCTCGAAATCGGAATAATAGGTGTAATCCCCTATCTCGATATTCGGATGGTCGATGGCGCGATTGAGATGGACGGTCTGCAGATGGCGCTCGCCATTCGGCAACGCAATGGGATGACGCGCGGAGGCGTTGAGAAACGGACGTGACATGACTTCTGTTCTTTCGGTCGGAACTGCGTTCAAGCGGATCAGAACAGAGCTTTGGTCACGTCACCCTCCATTGCGGCAATGCCACTAGTTAGACGCAAATCACCGGACGTACAACTCGATACGAAAAAGATCGCTCCGAAAAGCGACCCGAGGCAAGATTGCCCTCACCTGCTTGTGCCGCTAGGGAATGTACGGCGCATTTGAGAGGCATTCCATGCTGCGACGCAAATACGAGCTTGTTCTCTTCGATCTGGACGGGGTCATCCTGGATTCGCGGGAAAACATGCGGAAAGCCTGGGAAGCGGTGATGGCCGAACATGACGTGTCGGTTCCCTTCGAATCCTATTTCAGCGAGATCGGCAGGGCCTTCGCCGAAATACTGGCGCGGCTCGGATTGGCCCACAAGGCCACCGGCATAGAGGCAACCTTTCGCCGAGAATCGGCCGCCCACCTTGCCGCCACCCCGTTCTTCGACGGCATCGAAGCAGTTCTGCACGACATCGCCGTGTCGCCCATCAAGACGGGCATCATCACGTCCAAGGATGCGTTGCGCACCCAACTCGCGCTTGAACGGCTTGCCGACGCCTTTGACATCGTGCTTTCACCTCGGCCGGATCTGCGCGGCAAACCCGCCCCGGACCCCCTGCTGTATGCGATGGCCAAACAGAACACGGACCCGTCCCGCACCCTCTACATCGGTGATATGGAAACCGACCACGAAGCGGCGATGCGGGCCGGCATCGACTACGCGCACGTCGCATGGGGTTACGGGACGCCCGCCGGACCGAACCATCATCTTCTGAATGAGCCGGCAGACATCGCCGAGCTGATCTGACCGGAGAACACGCAATGACCAAGGCTGTCGCGATCATCCCCTGCCGATACGGCGCAACACGTTTTCCCGGGAAGCCCTTGGCCGACATCAACGGAAAACCGATGATGTGGCACGTGTTCCAGCGGGCCATGGAAGCGGAACTCGTCGACGAGGCCATCATCGCCACCGAGGACGACCGCATCGTGAAAAGCTGCGAGATCCTCGGCCTTCCCTATCTTCGCACCGGCAAGAACCACGCCACCGGCACGGATCGCGTCGCTGAGGCGGCGTCATTCGTGGAGCATCCGGTGATCGTCAACGTCCAGGGCGACGAGCCTCTGATCGATCCCCTGGCAGTCAACGCTGTCGTCGAGGCGCTGATCGAATCCGACGAAAGCGTAGCGGCCACGAATGCCTGCCATGTGATCACCAATTCGAGCGACGCGATCGACACCAACACGGTCAAGGTGATCCGCGACGTGGCCGGCAATGCACTGGCCTATTCGCGCCTGCCGATCCCCTTTCCGAAGGGCAACGCCGTGCGCCACCTCCGGCAACTCGGCCTTTACGCGTTTCGCAAGTCGGCACTCGAACTGTTCGCCTCCCTCAAGCCGGGGCCGGTCGAGGAGGCGGAAGGCGTGGAGATGCTGCGATTTGTGGAACACGGCCACAAGGTGCGCATGGTCGAGGTCCAGCCCGGAAACGACATCCCGGTTGATACGCCGTCCGATCTGGAGCGCGTGCGGGAGATCATGGCCAACCGTTGATCAGAAGCCCACAGCAGCCTGATCGGCGCGTAATAGCCAAATGGTGCATTGGCCTCTGCGGATTCCAATCACTCCGCTCCGGTCCACAAACGAAAAAGGCGGACCGAAGCCCGCCTTTCTCAAATCAGCATCGAGTGAGACTACTCGATGATCTTTGCGACGATGCCGGCGCCGACGGTGCGGCCGCCTTCACGGATGGCGAAGCGCAGGCGCTCTTCCATCGCGATCGGCACGATC
>NZ_JALEGV010000020.1 GCF_022763245.1 Oricola sp. | reverse complement strand
TGATCGCTGCCGTCAGCGACGTCTTGCCATGGTCAACGTGACCAATCGTGCCGATGTTCACATGCGGCTTCGTGCGCTCAAACTTACCCTTAGCCATTTACCTATCCTGTCTGTTTGGTGGCAGAACATGGGAGCCCATGTTTGGGCCGGGGACATAAGGCTTTAAGGCGCCAATCGCAAGCGCAAATCGCCATGGACGCGGCGGGCGGCCCTACCTCTGCCGACAGCGTCGGTGACGGAACGTCACGAGGCGAACGTCGCGTGATTGGTTGTCGTTTGGCGACCCCGGCAGGATTCGAACCTGCGACCATCGGCTTAGAAGGCCGGTGCTCTATCCAGCTGAGCTACGGGGCCGTTCCGGGCTCTTGTGACCGTGACGGATGACGCGGTCAAGCGCCATCGACGCAGTTAGTGCGTCCAAGGCGTCTTGCGGTCGAACTTGAAATTGTCGGAATAGGAAATCACGCGTCTCTTCGCCGATTTCGGATCATCGATTCGATAGGCGATGCCGTGCTTTTCGGCATAGGCGATGGCATCTTCGCGACTCGAAAACCTCAGGCGCACCTGCGCGAAAGGATCTGAGGAGGACGTGTAACCCATCAGCGGCTCGACCGTGCGCGGCGAATTGCGATCGAACTCGAGCAGCCAAAGGCCGGTCTTGGCCTTGCCGGACTGCATGGCGGTCTTGGAAGGACTGTAGATACGGGCGGACACGGGCGGCCTCTTTTCTGCTGCGTTGCCTTCGAACCAGGTGTCCGACAGTCCGAACTGGTCGGAGCGGCAGGATTCGAACCTGCGACCCTCTGGTCCCAAACCAGATGCGCTACCAGGCTGCGCTACGCTCCGAACTCAGACCGCGGACATGCGCGGACTCGACCCGCATACAACGGCTGACCACCGGCGGCAACTGTCTCTATTCGCCGCGTTCCGAAATCCTCGGATGAATGACATGGTCGCCAGGTTGCAACCCGAGCAGATTGGCCAGACCCGCATTGATCTCGACCACATAGCGAACCGGAACCCCGGAGGGGATCGACGCGACCGAAAATGGCGTCGCATCACGCGCGATCGTCTTCAGCTCGCCGTCGTCGGCGACAAAAAGGAGATCGAGAGAACGCGGTGTGTTCTTCATCCAGAAGGATACCGGCCGGCTTTGTTCGAACACGAAAAGCATCGCCCGGTTGCCTGGAAACTCGGTGCGGAACATCAACCCACGCGACCGCTCTGTCGCGTCGTCCGCGATCTCGACTGCGAAACGCGCGATTTCCACGTCGCCGCGCTGGATCGTCAACGCTGCCTCGTCCACCGGCAGCAGCATCGGAGCCTGCACGGCAGCCTCCTGCGCTGTCGACGTTTCGAACGCCGGAACGGTCGCGACGAGCGCACACGCGACAAGAAGAGCACGGGAAAAATGTCTGGATCGGTTCATGAATTTCGCCTCGGGAACGGCGAACACTGTCAATGCGATGATGGCATTTGTGTGCCGAGATCGGGATAGATTTCGGCGGCCATCAGCCCCTTGTCACCATCGCCGAAGCGAACGATGACAACCTGGCCGGCACGCAGTTCCGTCAACCCGAAACGCCGCAGAGTTTCCATGTGGACGAAGATGTCTTCTGTCCCCTCGCCGCGGGTCACGAAGCCGAAACCCTTGGTACGATTGAACCACTTCACGATCACCCGCTCCAATCCGCTGGTCGGCGTGACGTGGACATGGGTCTTCTGTTCGGTCTCACCGGGATGCACCGCCGTGGAATTGTCCATGGAGACGACATGAAAGGCCTGCAGCCCCCGTTCGCCCCGGCGCGCCTGGCAGATGATTCGGGCGCCCTCGAGCGCTGTCTGATAGCCGTCGCGGCGCAGGCAGGTCACGTGCAGCATCACGTCGCCCAGAGCGCTTTCGTCGGGCACGACGAAGCCGAACCCCTTCGCCACGTCGAACCACTTGATCGAGCCGGAAACCTCGAACACCTCCGTGTCATCGGCACGGGCAGCGGCGCGTTCCTGACCGACCGCTATATCTCGCTTGTCCCCCATCTGCCGCACTTGAGTCCCGGTTTGCTTTGGTGATTCTCTTTTCGGAGGATAGCATCGGCACATCCGAAGACCACAAGGCACAAACTTTGTTTTTCACATATCCTTGCGGAAAATCGAGATGTCATCAGGGAACCCCATGCCCTGCTGCCGACAAGGAGACGCCGGTACTTTGCCTCGGCGCCACGACGGTCTAAAAGGCCCGCGAATGGGAGAACCGACATGCGCTATTTGCACACCATGGTCCGCGTCCGCGACATCGACGAGTCGCTGGATTTCTATTGCAACAAGCTCGGGCTGACCGAGGTCCGCCGGATCGACAACGAGGCCGGCCGCTTCACGCTAATCTTTCTTGCCGCGCCCGACGACAAGGAGGCAGCGGAAGCCGGCGGTGCGCCGACGGTCGAACTGACCTTCAACTGGGACCCCGAGGACTATCAGGGCGGCCGCAATTTCGGGCACCTCGCCTATGCGGTCGACGACATCTACGAAACATGCCAGCGGCTTGCCGATGCCGGCGTCGTGATCAATCGGCCGCCCCGCGACGGCAACATGGCCTTCGTGCGATCTCCGGACGGCATTTCGATCGAGCTTCTGCAAAAAGGCGACCCGTTGCCGAAGGCAGAACCCTGGGCATCGATGGAGAACACCGGCTCCTGGTAAGCATCGGACGCCCCGGCCGAATCATCATTTAGCCCCATTTGCGCCCTAGCGGCGCTGGGGAAAACGTCGTGCATTTGTCGAATCAGGCAATTGTCTGGTAGCTTTTCGTTTACCTGGTCAAGTTCAATTAGGCTAAAATTGCACGAAGTTGGGGATAAAGGCGGGACAGTGACAGGCATCTTCGCGAACGGGCATGCGGCCCGGTGCACAAAGTGGCTCGCACTTCTCGCGGCTGCGACGAGCCTCAGCGGTTGCATGGTCTCGGCGCTGGAAACGGCATCGATCTATCCCGCTCCTACCGAGCAGGGATTTGGCTACGCCGCCCCGGCGGCACCCGCTGAAGCGATCACCGCGATGGCTGGAAGCGAGCCGGCATCCGCTGGCGCTTCAAACCCGTTTGCCGATAGCGCCGATGCATCGGTTCAAGCCAGCGCTTCAATGAGCGCCCCGACCCCGGCGAACGATGTCGCTGAACCGGTTGATCCGGCAACCGCGCGGATCTATGCCGCGGTCGGTTCCGCCCCGACACCGGCACCCGCCCCCGCGCAGCCGCTTGCAGGCATCGCGAAACGGACGAGTGGCCTTCTCGCAATGTTCTCCCACAAGCCGTCCTCGGGCGGAGCACGGACGGCGCTGGTTCCGCCGGCGCCGCTGCCGCAGGAAAGCGCCCAGGCCGAAGCCTGGAGTGCACCGACGACAAACGACACGACTGCGGCACGGGCGACGATCGCCTCTGCAAACCTGTCGAGCCTGCCCGGAGTGGATCGCGACCGCGTCCTCGGACTGAAGTCATCATCTGAAGACACGGCGCCGAGCAGCAATGAACCGGTCCGGGTGGCCTCCGCTGCGGGGCTTGCCCGCCTCGCTCCGAACGGACTGCGCGTGCAGAACAGCGGCGTCGACGTCAATTGCCTCAAACCGGCTCTGGTGAAGGTGCTCAACAAGATCGAACGTCACTACGGTCGCGACGTGGTCGTGACTTCCGGCTACCGCAATCCGACGCGCAACAAGAAGGCGAGCGGCTCGGAAAACTCGCTGCACATGTATTGTTCGGCCGCCGATATCCAGATCGAAGGGGTCAGCAAATGGGAGCTTGCCTCCTATCTGCGCTCCATGCCGGGACGCGGCGGCGTCGGCACCTATTGCCACACCGAGTCGGTGCATATCGACATCGGCCCGGCGCGCGACTGGAACTGGCGCTGCCGTCGCAAGAAATAGCGGCAAACTCTTGATTCTTCTTGACGTCCAGAATTCCGCTGCGCTCCGGCGGCGGTCATGCACGCCCTCGAAAAGCGCCCAACCCGACGCTTTCTCCATCCCGTTGAAAAAAACATGACAAGGCGCGGTAAACGGGCTTGCGGTCGGCGGAGAATATTTCTATAGACCCGGAACCTGATCCGCGCCCATCGTCTAGCGGTCTAGGACGCCGCCCTTTCACGGCGGAAACACGGGTTCGAGTCCCGTTGGGCGTGCCACAGCTTTCTTCAAAGATGTGTCGAATAGATTGCGTTCCACGGGGACTTGCGACCCTGTGCGATACGCACGATTTCCGTCGCCCGAGACGCGTCTATGACGCGGCCAGCATCCAGTTGATCATGTCACGCCAGTCGGTCATCCGGATCGGCGTGCCGTGGCCGCCAGTCTCGAAGCGCACCATGCGCACGGGATAGCCGGACGTCTCGCGCAAGCGCCGGTAGAACGCCTCGACGTTGCCGATCGGAATGACCGAATCCGCGCTGCCGTGCCCGAGGAAAACCGGAACACGGTGTCGCCAGGCGGCCGAACCGACGAAGTTGTCAGCGCCGAAAGACCCGAGAAGGGCAATCCCGGCCATGCGCGAGGCGATCGCCTCGTTCTGCGCCAGCGCGTGACAGACCGACCCGCCAGCAGACCCACAGGCGAGCACCAGCCGGCCGTTCGGCACCTGCTTGAGAACGGCGTCCAGCAGGTAGCGGATCCGGGCAGCCGCATGATCGTCCAACTGGCCGCCGTCTGGCGTGATGTAGACGCCGCTGTTGCGCACCATCAGGTTCTTGATGCGATTGAAATTGCCGCCAAATGAGAAGTCGTTGACGCCCTGCTTGCGGTCTCCGCCACGCCCGTGAACATAGACGGTGACGATGCGCGCATTGACCGGATTGCCGACGACGAAATAGTCGATCTCGCCCGCTTGCGTGGGAAAGGTCTGCTCGGTCTGGCGCCGGCGGGGCATGAGATCGACATAGCGGCGATTGACGCGGCGCTCGGGGACGCTGTCGCGCTTGTTGATGTCGCGCAGCTCACGATAATCGACGACGAGATAGGCGCCGTCGTCACGGCGCTCGATAATGCCGGGATAAGAAAACAGGCGATCCTTGAACGGATCGAGCTGGAACGCCGAAGCCGGCGCGGTTGCCAGAAGGCACGCCATCACCGCCCACAGCACGAACAGGAAGCGAAACTGCCCCCCTCGGACCGCATACCTGTCTTCGACTGAAATCCGCACCTGGACCATGCAACCAGCCTAATGTCGATTCGGGATCGTGTTCAACCACGCGCGGCGGATGATCGCTCCAGCGCCCGGGCGAAATCCTGCGGCGTGTCGATGTCGTCGGTGGCCGCGACCTCCACCTCGACGTCCAGCATCGGCTCGTCACTCTCAGCAATCAGGCCCCGCAGGCCACGATCACCCTCAAGCCGGTCAGCCAATATGACAAGCCGCGCCGGAAGCCAGATCGGATGGGCGGGTTTTCCCGCATGCGTGGCCTGCACGGCGCGGTCGGGATCGGCAACCGCCGCCTCAAGCACCGCTGCGATCGCCTCTTTCGGTAAGGACGGCATGTCGCCGAGCATGACGAGAACACCTGAGGCGCCCTCTCCCACGGCCTGGCGAAATCCGGCGCGAACCGATCCCGAAAGCCCGTTCGCATAGTCCGGATTGTGCACGAAGCGGCACGGCAACCCTTCCAGCGCCCGACACACGTGTTCGGCCTCATGCCCGGTCACGACGAAGACGGTATCGAGGCTGCAATCAAGCGCCAGCTCCACCGTCCGACGAATGACGGGCACGCCCGGCTCGATCTCCAGCAGCAGCTTGTTCTCCGCGCCCATGCGCGTCGACCTGCCCGCAGCAAGCACGACCGCGGCTACGGCGTCCGGGCGCCGCAAATCCGCAGTCATTTACGATCCACCGGTCTGGCAGTCTCGCGTGGGTGTGGCCGCACCGGAATCTCGGTCAGCAAACCACCGACGCCCATCGCGACGATGTCCTCGCCGGTAACGGCGATGCCCGCGCAGAGCCGCTGCAGCACCCAGTCGAACCCGTTCTCCTTCGGGCTGCGCGCACATCCTGGCGCGCCGATCACAGGCTTGCCGTCGATCTCTCCGAGAACCAGCAGATTGCCCGGATCGACAGGCATACCGACATGCAGAATCGAGCCACCGGCCTTCTCGATCGCCTGCGGCACGACATCGCGCCGATCCGTCACGGCGGACGCGCCGAACACAAGCACCATGTCGGCCTCCGCGATCCGTGCCGCGATCTCGGCCGAAAGGTCGTCCGCGACATGGTCCGTGCGGCTTTCGCTTGCCAGCGTGGCGCTCAACGCAGTCAACCGAGCCTCAGTCACGCGGCAGGTCTTGTCCAGGACCGAAGCCTTCGTCCCCTTCACCCGTGTCTGCACCACTGCGACCTTGAGCCCGGCTCTGAAAGGCCGGACCGCGATGGTCGCCGGTTGGCGCACCTCGGCGACGGCTGTTTCCACGAGCGAACCCGCCACGGCGAAGGGAATGATCTTCACGGTGGCGACCATCTGACCGGAGCGCACATGTGCATGGTTCGGCAGCGTCGCGAGCGTGATCGCAGGATCGATCCGGTTGAGCGCGTCGATCCGGTCCGGCGCGACGACGAGAACGCCGTCGGCCTCCGCGTGAAAATTGACGCGACCGGTACCGACGTCCTCCCGGCGAAACCCGTCGAGCGCGAAAACGTCCGCGATCCGGCCAGCCGCTTCGTCCTCCAGAATGTCGCCGGCTTCGGGCACGGCGACGGTGATCGCCTCAACACCCGCCGACCGCATCGCCGACAGGTCGCCGCTGGTTAGGGCGTGCCCCTTGCGCAGCTTGCGCCCCGGCGCCAGCAGAAGCGAATGGGCCAGAATGGAGCCGACGAGGGCGTCAGTTCCGTCCAGCGGCCGGGTTCCGAACCACATGGGATCAGGCGGCCGCCAACTGCGCCGCGATCTCCCGCTTGCGAAACGCCTCGATTACCTGTGCAAGGACCGCGACCGCTATCTCGGCCGGGCTCGACGCCCCGATATCGAGACCGATCGGCGCGGCGATCGTATCGATCGCCGCCTGCGGCACGCCTTCCGCCAGCAGGCGCTCCACGCGTTTCGCGTTCGTCTTGCGACTGCCGAGCGCGCCGACATAGAAGCACTTCGCTTCCAGTGCGGCCTTCAGCGGATAATCATCGATCTTCGGATCGTGCGTGATCGCGCAGAGCGCGCAATACGGATCGAGCGGGCGCTGCTTGAACACCTCTTCGGGCCACTCGGCATCCAGAAGAACGCCTTCGAAGCGCTCAGGCGTCGCGAATGCTGTCCGCGGATCGATCACTTCCATGTCGAAGCCCGCGATCGTCGCCATCGGCGCCAGGGCCTGGCTGATATGCACCGCCCCGATCACCACGAGCCGTGGCGGCGGCAGGTGGACATTGACGAAGAATTCACGGCCGTCGGCCTCAACGACACCTGACTTTCCGGTCCGGAACGCCTTGGTCAGACTGTCGCCCAGATCGCCAGCGACGGGATCGCCTTCCTCGACCACCCGATCGCGGCCGTCGCCCAGATCGGTCACCAGCGCGATCGCCCGACGGGCGCCACGGGCGGCATTGAGTTTTTTCAACGACAAGGGATCCATGGCAGCGTCACCCGACCCGTTCGACATAGACGCGAATGCGCCCGCCGCATGACAGGCCGACTCGCCATGCGGTTTCGTCTGCCACGCCAAATTCCAGCATCTTCGGCTCACCGGTCTCGATGACTTCGAGCGCGTCGGCGATCACGGCCCCTTCGACGCAACCACCGGAGACCGAGCCCTCGAAATTCGACTCGCTGTCGATGACCAGATGGCTCCCGACCGGCCGGGGCGCGGACCCCCAGGTTTCGACCACCGTCGCCACGGCCAAGGGCCTCCCTTCGCGCATCCAGTCTTCCGCCACCTTCAGCGGGTCGTCGTGAAACTGCTCGGACATCATCTCACCTCCACGGCCGATCAAGCTGCGCGCTCGAACTCGCGCAGCCAATCCATCGGCGATCTCATGCGTTGATTGGACGACGATCCCGTTCCAAGCGCAAGACACAGATCCGAGATCGAATCGAGCGAATGCACCGGACGGAACTCGTCCACATGCGGCAGCATCGTGCGCACCCCCTTGGCCTTCGCCTGAAAGCCTTCGAAGCGCAGCAACGGGTTCAGCCAGATCAGGCGACGGCAGGATTTGTGCAGGCGCTCCATCTCGTGGTCGAGGCCATCGACCTCGTCGCGCTCCAGCCCGTCCGTGATCAGCAGCACCGTCGCGCCTTGCGAAAGCACCCGGCGCGACCAATGCCGGTTGAAGCTTGCCAATGTCTCTCCGATTCTGGTCCCACCGGACCAATCCTCGACAGCCTTCGCGCAATCGTCGATCGCGGCGTCGATGTCGCGATGGCGCATCTGGCGGGACACATTGGTCAGCCGTGTGCCGAACAGGAACGTGTGCACATGGCGGCGATGCTCGGTTAGCGCATGGAGGAAATGCAGGAAGACGCGGGAGTACTGGCTCATCGAGCCCGAGATGTCCGCGAGCACGACGAGCGGCGGATGCACGACGCGCGGTTCGCGGAACTGCGGGATGATCAGGTCTCCGCCGGTGCGCATGGCGTAGCGCATGGTTCTGCGCGGATCGACCCGCATCGGGCGGCTCGACGGCTTGAAGCGTCGCGTCTTCACCTCGTCATGCGGCATGCGCAATTCGGAAAGTGCCTTCTTGGCCAAGGCCAGTTCAGCCACGCTCATCTGGGCGAAATCCTTCTCGCGCAGCACTTCCTGCCCCGAGAAACTCATCCGCGCGTCGAATTCGATCTTCGGCGGCTCTTCTTCCTGCTTGCGGTTCTTGTGACCCTCGAACAGCGCGTCGGCAACACGAGATTCGGCCGCCCGCTTCTTCTCTCTTTCGCGCGTGTCCTCCGCCTTGGGGGAGAACATCTGGAGCATCTTTTCGACGAGTTCGCGAGAACGCCAATAGAGCCGGAACGCCTCGTCGAACACGACACTGTCCTCGTGCCGAGTGACCAGAACCGAATGCAGGGTCCAGTAGAAATCGTCCCGGGTCCCGATTCCGGCCGCGAGAACCGCCTGGATCGCGTCATTCACCTGCGCCGGACCGACCTTCATGCCCGCCTTGCGCAACGTCCTCGCGAAATAGACGATATTGTCGGCCAGGCGGCCTTCCGCCGGCTTCTGGTTCTTCTGCGGATCGGAAGTGAAGGTCTCCATCGTCAGGCCGAAGCGAGTTCCGCCTTCACGTCATCGAGGATGCGCTTGCCCTCGCTGCCCTGCAGTCGGGCGATATCGTCCTGATATTTCAGGAGCACGCCGATCGTGTCGGAAATCGTCGCCGGATCGAGCGCGATCTTGTCGAGTTCGGTCAGCGCCGTTGCCCAATCGATGGTTTCGGCGACACCGGGAACCTTGAACAGTTCCATCTGCCGCAGCTTCTGAACGAAGCGCACGATTTCCTCCGACAACTGCCTGTTGGCATCCGGCGCCTTGCGGGAGACGATATCCAACTCGCGCTCGGCGCTCGGATAATCGACCCAGTGGTAGAGGCAGCGGCGCTTCAGGGCGTCGTGGATTTCGCGGGTACGGTTCGTCGTGATGATCACGGCCGGTCGTTCCGCGGCCTTGATGGTTCCGTATTCGGGGATCGTGACCTGGAAGTCCGACAGAACCTCAAGCAGAAAGGCTTCGAAGGCCTCGTCCGTACGATCGAGTTCGTCGATCAGAAACACCGGCGGACGGCCCGGCTCGCCCGACAGCGCTTCGAGCACCGGCCGGCGGATCAGGTAACGGTCGGCGAAGATGTCGTGTTCGAGCCTGTCGCGATCGGAAATGCCCGCGGCTTCAGACATCCGGATTTCCAGCATCTGGGCGGGGTAGTTCCACTCGTAGACCGCGGACGAAATGTCGAGGCCCTCATAGCATTGCAGCCGGATCAGCGGCCGATCCAGCGCCTTGGAGAGAACCTTCGCGATCTCGGTCTTGCCAACGCCCGCCTCGCCTTCGAGGAACAGCGGCCGCCCCATCTTCAGGCTGAGGAAGAGGACGGTCGCGAGCGCCCGGTCAGCGACATAATCCTGGCTGTTCAACATCGACAACGTTTCATCGATCGAGGCGGGCATCGGTGTCGACATTCAAACGACTTTCTCTGATCTTAAGATTCCGGCTAGAGGCAACATAGTCAGAGCGCCACGGCTCGCCAAGGCCCAGTAAGGCGCTGCAGCGACAGTTCGCGCCGTTTGGGCCTTGCCCTCAAACGATGTGCCGTGCATCAAAGCGTCATGCCCATCCGTCACGCTATCGCAAGCTTCGCTCGCGCCCCACTCAGATGCCAGGCGCTCCGCTTCGCGCTCGCCGCTCTGCTTTCGCTTCCGACCCTCGGGCAAGTCCATGCGCAAGACGGTATCAAGATCGGCGCATCTGCCCCGATGAGCGAATACTTCGCGGTCCTCGGCGAAGAAATCGAGGCCGGTGCGCGCGCAGCGATCGAGAACGGGTTCGCCACGCTCACAATGTTCGACGACGCCTGCGAGGCCGAAGGCGGTGCAAAGACCGCCGACGCGATGATCGCCGCGGGCGTCGATATCGCCATTGGCTACCCATGTATCGAAGCCTTCGACGCCGCGATGCCGAAACTCGCCGAAGCGAACATCCCGCTCATCCTGCTCGGCGTGCAATCCGAGGCCATCGCCGCGGACCGCAGCAAGGGCAACTGGCCCGTCCTGCGCCTCGCGCCCAAGGCATCCGACGAAGCCGACGCATTGGCGACCTACATGAAACGCGTCTGGCGCGACGCCCATTTCGCCATCATCGACGACGGCACCCTGTACGGACGCCAACTCGCCGAAGCAGTGCGCTTCCGGCTGGAGGAAGACAATCTCCGCCCGGTCTTCACCGACACGTATCGCCCTCAACTCGACAACCAGATCGCGCTGGTGCGCCGGTTGCAGAAGGCCGGCGCAACCCATGTGTTCATGGGTGGCGACGCATATGACGCAGCCGTCATCGGCGCCGATGCCGCATCCATCGGGATCGACCTCACCCTGGCCGGCGGCAGCGCCTTCGTCGCGCCTCCAGCCGACGGAGGTCTCGCTGACGGAACGGTCTTCGCCGCGCTTCCGGAATGGCCCGCGGCAGACCGGATCCTGTCCGATCCCGCCTCCGGCCGGAAGGTTGAAGCGATTGGCGACGGATATCTGGTTCCTTCGCGCGCCGCCGTCGAGATCGCGCTCCAAGGGGTCGCCGGAGGCGGAAGCGGCGTTTTCTTCGGCGATTTCCTCGGGCGCACCTTCGAAACGTCACTCGGTCCGATCAGCTTCGATGGCAATGGCGATCTGACCCGCAACCTGTTCGAAATCTTCGTGATCAGGAACGGCGAACCCGTGCCGGCGACCGCAACCGGCGACACGGGCTCCATCCAATGAATGGCTGGACGCCCGGCTCGCGCAATCTGATCACAGACGTGGAAGGGCTATCCGTCGGCAATGCCGATGATACGCGCCTCAAATCCGGCGTCACGGCCCTCCTGTGCCACGAACCGGCTACCGCTGCCGTGCAGGTGCTCGGCGGCGCGCCCGGAACGCGCGAGACCGACCTTCTCGAACCGCACAACCTGGTGGAGAAGGTCGACGCCATCGTCCTGTCTGGCGGTTCGGCTTTCGGTCTCGACGCGGCCTCTGGTGCAATGTCAGCATTGGCCGAAAGCGGTCGCGGCTTCGCTGTCGGGCCCCAACGCGTTCCAATCGTCCCGGCTGCAATCCTGTTCGACCTCCTGAATGGCGGCGACAAGGCGTGGGGCGCCACACCGCCCTATCGCGATCTCGGCTACGCAGCGCTTCGCGCAGGCACAAGGGATTTCGCGCTCGGCAGCCATGGTGCAGGCACAGGAGCGATGACGGCGGACCTTAAAGGCGGCCTCGGCTCGGCATCGACCCACCTCCCGCAGGTCGGCGTGACGGTCGGCGCGCTAGCCGCCGTCAATCCCGTCGGCACAGCGACTGTCGGCGGAACCAGGCATTTCTGGGCGGCGCCGTTCGAGATGGGAAGCGAATTCGGCGGCCTGGGCATGCCGGAGCCCTTCCCGCAGAACGCCTCCCAGCTGCGGCTCAAACACCGCGCCGCCGACAATCCCCGCGAAAACACCACCATCGCCATCATCGCCACCGACGCCCGCCTCTCCAAAGCCGAATGCAAGCGGCTGGCGATCGCAGCGCATGACGGCTTTGCACGTGCCATATGGCCCAGCCACACACCGCTGGACGGGGATCTCGTCTTCTCCGTCGCCACGGGCCGGCGCGAACTGAAGCATGGTGCCGGAGACATGATCGATCTGTGTGCCGCCGCTTCCGCCACCATGGCCCGAGCCATCGCGCGTGGCGTGTTTCACGCGAAGCCGGCAGAAAAGGATCCACGCCCGGTCTGGTCGGCTCGTACCTGATCGGGAAGCACCCATTCATCGATCCCAAGGTTCGGCAGTGGACAGGCTGTGCGACCGGCAGCAGAATGGGCGCACTGGGGCGTCGTCGCAAACAATGGGAGAGGCCCATGACATACATTCGCGCCGCGATTTCAGCCTTTTTCGTCACAGCCGCCGTCGTCTCTTCGCCTGTCCGGGCCGGTGACGCCTCAACCTTGAATGTGCTTGGCTTCAGCGCCGATGGCGGGCGTTTCGCCTTCGAAGAGTATGGCGTACAGGACGGCTCGGGCTTCCCCTTCGCCAACCGCTTCTACATCGACACCACCGCCGACAGTTTCATCGGCCCCTCGCCGGTCCGGGTTCGCATCGACGACGAAACGGCGTCGTTGGCGCAAGCCCGTCAGCAGGCGGCCACTTCCGGGCAAGCGATCATTTCCGATGCCGAGCTTTCCGCCAATCATGGCCATCTCGCCGGCTTCAATGCGATCACGGAAATCTCTGCCGATCCTTTCCGGATCGTCGTCAATCCCCGCCCCGTCTTCCCGCCCATTGATCCGCCGCTGGAGTTCCGGCTCGAGCAATACCCGCTGCAGGCTTCGGGCCCTTGCGAGGGCTTCGCCACGGTCATGGGTTTCCGGCTGCTTTCGGTCGACGCCCAACCCGGCGGCATGACGCAGCTCCTCCACGAGGACGCCTCAGTGCCGGCCAGTCGCGGCTGCACGACCGGCTATCGGATTGCGGGCGTCCAAACCTTCGCGCCTGGCAGCGGAATCTCCGCGGCGGCCGTCCTGATCTCCGTTCAGAGTTACGGCTTCGAAGGCCCGGATCATCGGTGGATGGCCGTGACCCTGCGCCCAACCCAACCATGACGCACCAAGGGCAGAGCACGCGCGCCGGGTCGCCCCCGTGGCGCTCGCCCCGAATCGGTCTGCTCGCCGTACCACTGGCAGGAAGCGTCGTGTGGGCGACACTGATGCTCCTCTCAGCCCTGACGAGCCTCACGCTCGAATATGGCAGGCCGATTGACGGCAGGGTGTTCGCGCTCCTTGCCGTCTATTTCGCCGGCGGGTTCGCCGGCTGTCTCCTGGCGTGGCCGTTCATCCTGTGGGTCAGGAACCGATCGTCCCTGACGGTATCGATCGTTTTCGCGGCGTTTGCCCTGACCGGCTTCACGCTCGCGTCCACCGCAGCTGTCTTGGCGTTGGACTACCGGGCGTATTACGCCCAATGGCATAGCGAGGTCCTGTCGAAGGTGTGGCTGTACCAGCAGGTCTTCACCGCGCTCGGCTCGACCTATCAGTTCGCCGTCATCGGTATTCGGCTCTACTGGCCGCTCGGCGTGGTCGCGCTCGTTCCCGCAAGCTGGTGGCTCGCTCGACGGACAAGTTGAGCGCGACGCGACGGTCTGATATCTGGCGGCCCACGCCACACGAAACATCCGCAAGGGTTCCCTGATATGATTCCCCGCTACTCCCGGCCGGACATGGTCGCCATCTGGTCTCCCGAAACCAAGTTCCGGATCTGGTTCGAGATCGAGGCGCATGCCTGCGACGCACTGGCCGAACTCGGCGTCATTCCGGAAAGCGCGGCAAAGACCATTTGGAACAAGGGTGGCGCGGCCACGTTCGACATCAAGCGCATCGACGAGATCGAACGCGAGACCAAGCATGACGTCATCGCCTTTCTCACCCATCTGGCCGAGATCGTCGGCCCCGATGCCCGCTTCGTCCACCAGGGCATGACGTCGTCAGACGTCCTCGACACCTGCTTCAACGTACAGCTGACGCGCGCCACCGACCTGCTACTCGCCGATCTGGACGCCTTGCTGGCTGCCTTGAAGAAGCGCGCCTTCGAGCACAAGAACACGATCACGATCGGACGCAGCCACGGCATCCACGCGGAGCCGACGACGTTTGGCGTCAAGCTGGCGCAGGCCTATGCCGAGTTCGCGCGCTGCCGCGACCGGCTGGTCAACGCACGCGCCGAGGTTGCGACCTGCGCGATTTCCGGCGCGGTCGGCACCTTCGCCAACATCAATCCGGCGGTCGAAGAACACGTCGCCAAGGCGATGGGCCTTGCCTCGGAGCCGGTCTCGACGCAGGTCGTTCCGCGCGATCGTCACGCGATGTATTTCGCCACGCTCGGCGTGATCGCATCGTCGATCGAGCGTCTGGCGACCGAGATCCGTCACCTCCAGCGCACCGAGGTGCTCGAGGCGGAAGAGTACTTCTCGCCGGGACAGAAAGGATCCTCGGCGATGCCGCACAAGCGTAACCCGGTGCTTACCGAGAATCTCACCGGTCTTGCCCGCATGGTGCGCTCCTATGCCATGCCTGCGATGGAGAACGTCGCGCTCTGGCATGAGCGTGACATTTCCCATTCCTCGGTGGAGCGCATGATCGGCCCCGACGCCACTGTGACGCTCGATTTCGCCCTCGCAAGGCTGTCCGGCGTCATCGACAAGCTGGTTGTTTATCCGGAGGCGATGATGGCGAACATGAACAAGTTCCGGGGCCTCGTGCACTCCCAGCGCGTGCTGCTGGCATTGACGCAGGCCGGCGTCAGCCGCGAGGACGCCTACCGGCTTGTGCAGCGCAACGCGATGAAGGTCTGGGAACAGGGCAAGGACTTCCTGGAGGAACTGCTTGCCGACGCCGATGTCCGGGCTGCGCTCCCGGAGGAGCAGATCCGCGAGAAATTCGATCTCGGTTACCACACCAAACACGTCGATACGATCTTCAACCGGGTCTTCGGCGAAAGCTGACGCATGCCGGGTTCGCCGGCGCTCTGAAGGATGGAGTGACAGATGCCGCTTGCGCATATCCTGCTCGCCATCCTCGTCAGCGCGATCTACGGCGTCGCCTTCGTCGCCATCAAGTTCTCGGTGACGGAGCTGCCGCCATTGCTCGTCACCGGCTATCGCTACGTCTTCGCGGCGTTCCCGCTTGTGTTTTTCGTGCCGGCTCCAAAGGTTCCGGCGCGGCTCCTGATCGCATACGGCCTGACGCAGGGCGTCGTCATGTTCGGGCTGATCTTCTCTTCGATCCGCCTGGGCATGCCGCCCGGCCTCGCATCGCTGGTCGTCCAGATGCAGGTGTTCTTCACCGTTCTGTTCGCAATGCTCATGTTCGGCGAGCGCCCGCGGCGCCATGAGATCGCAGGCGCGGCCGTCGCCATCGTCGGAATCGGCGTCATCGCCTTCGCCAATGCGGAAATCACCCCCTTCGTCCCGTTCCTGATGGTGATCGGATCGGCCGCCGCATGGGGGCTGGCCAACGTGCTGGCCAAGATGGCGAAGACGGATGCCATGCTGGGCTTCGTGGGATGGTCGAGCCTTGCCGCTCCCATTCCGCTGTTCCTGTTGTCGATTCTGTTCGAGGATACCGCTTTCGGACTGCCCGACCATGTTCCGTCGATAACGGCGGTCCTCAGCATCGCCTTCCTCGCCTACCCGACGACCGTGTTCAACTTCGCCGCCTGGATCTTTCTCCTCCGCAGCCATGCGGCGGCGACCGTGACGCCCTTCGCTCTGCTGATCCCGGTGTTCGGAATGTCCTCGACAGCGCTGGTATTCGGAGAAAGTTTGAGCCCGACGGTCTGGACGGGTTCGGCCCTGGTTTTCCTTGGACTAGCGATCAACGTCTTTGCCGGACGGTTCCTGCGCCGCCGCGTTTCCGAGAAAGAGGCATCCCGGACACTCTGAATTCCGGGCAACGGATTGACAAATGGGGCGGCAATGCCGACCTGCAGCGCATGAAAATCAAAGACGCTGAAATCCTCATTGTTCCCGGCTTCAAGGACTCCGGACCCGACCACTGGCAGAGCCGCTGGCAGACGGGCATGACAAACGCCCGTCGTGTCGAGCAAGCCGAGTGGTCAAAGCCCGTTCGTGAAGACTGGGTCGTCCGTTTGCGCGAAGAGATCGAGCGGGCCGAAAAGCCGGTGGTGCTGGTCGCCCACTCTCTTGGTGTCGCAACCGCGGTGCACGCCGTGGAGGACAACGCGGACAAGGTTCGCGGCGGTTTCTTCGTGGCGCCGCCCGAAACCGACAATCCGAGTGTCAGGCCGAAGCATCTGTTGACCTTCGGCCCCTATCCGAGCGCACCGCTGCCCTTCCCGTCTTTCCTGGTTGCCAGCCGCAACGACCCCTTCTCGTCCTACGACAGGGCGGCCGAGCTCGCCAATGACTGGGGAGCCTTCCTGGTCGATGCGGGAGAGTCGGGACATATCGACCCCGAATCGGGCCACGGCCCCTGGCCCGAGGGCCTGATGGTCTTCGCGGAATTCATGAAACGGCTGTAATCGCCGGAGCTTCAGGCTCCGGCGGCGGCCAAAACAGATTTCTGGCCTTCAGCGACGACCGTGAAGTCCATCGCAACCGAGATGAAGCCGAAGCCCATCTCGACGAATCGCGGCACCATCGCGGGCGCGGCCGCGAAGATTCCGGCATGCTTGCCCGCCGCCCGCGCGATGTCAGCAATCCGGGCGACCGCTTCCTGCATGTCATCGAGCCCGGGATCGACGGATTCTCCGCCCGACCAGGCGATGGAGAAATCGGACGGCCCGACAAACAGGCCGTCAATTCCGTCCATGGCAGCGATGTCTTCGGCGATCGCCAGCGCTTCCTTGGTTTCGATCATCGCGAAGGCAAGCGTCCGTCGATCCGCGGAGCGCAGGTAGTCCGTTCCGCCGGCAACGCCACGCAATTTCAACGCACGCGTCGGCCCCCATGAGCGGCAACCCACCGGCGGATACTTCATCGCGTCGCGAAACGCGGCCGCGTCCTCGATCGTGTTGATCATCGGCGCGATGACGGCATCGGCGCCAAAATCGAGCGCCCGGGATGCCATGCCGAAGTCGCCGAGCGGCACACGGACAACGGCCGCCTTGCCCGCCTTGATCACGGGAACTAGGCCGTTCTGAATGCTTTCGACATGATGGCCGCCATGCTGCATGTCCAGCGTCACGGAGTCGAACGGCCCCTCGGCCAATTGTTCCACCAAGCCCAGATCGGGAATGGAAGACCAGACGGTCAGAACCGTCTCGCCGGCTGAAAGCCGTTCGGCAAGCGTGTAATCATGCGGCATGGCGTGCGCCCCGGCTCAGTCGTTGCGCACCTGCTCGACCGCTTCGGCCAGAAGCTCTTCCATCGTGCGGCGAATCTGGTGGTCCGACTGATCGACGCCGGCGGCATCGAAGTCGCCACGGATCTTGCGGAAGACATCCTCGTCGCCGACTTCCTCGAAATCGGCCAGCACGACTTCCTTAGCGTAAGCCTCGACCTCGTCGCCCGTCTTGCCGAGCTTTTCGGCTGCCCACTGGCCCAGCAGCTTGTTGCGCCGGGCAACCGCCTTGAACTGCAGTTCCTGATCATGCGCGAACTTGTTCTCGTAGGCGTCTTCGCGGTCTTTCATCGACATGGCGGTCTCCATGGAATGCATGGCTGGCGACTACGCGCCCAGCGGTTGATTGTCAGCACGTCTAAATCAAATGGCCATGAAAAGATCAACATGCTAGCCGCACGCCGCGTCATTCCCCAAAATCAGCGGCGCAAAAACACCGGAATGGCGACGCCGAGGTTTGTGATTGCGCACGGATTGGAGTAAACGGCGCAGATGACATGCGCGATGCACCATTTCGCGCGAATCCCAGGCAGAGTACGCACTACATGAAACAACGCCGCCGCATCTATGAAGGCAAGGCCAAAATCCTCTACGAAGGCCCGGAACCCGGCACGCTGATCCAGTTCTTCAAGGATGACGCCACCGCCTTCAACAAGAAGAAGCACGACGTCATCGAGGGCAAAGGCGTCCTCAACAACCGGATTTCGGAATACATCTTCACCAATCTGAACCGGATCGGCATCCCGACGCATTTCATCAAACGACTGAACATGCGCGAACAGCTGATCCGCGAGGTCGAGATCATTCCGCTGGAAGTCGTCGTGCGCAATATTGCCGCGGGGTCGATTTCCAAGCGCCTCGGCATCGAGGAAGGCACCGTCCTTCCGCGCTCGGTCATCGAATTCTACTACAAGGCCGACGCGCTCGACGATCCGATGGTCACCGAAGAACACGTGACCGCCTTCGGCTGGGCCAGCCCGCAGGAGATCGACGACATCATGGCGCTCGCCATTCGTGTCAACGATTTCCTCACCGGCCTCTTCCTCGGCATCGGCATCCAGCTCGTCGATTTCAAGATCGAATGCGGCCGGCTCTATGAGGGCGACATGATGCGCATCGTCGTCGCCGACGAGATCTCGCCGGATTCGTGCCGCCTCTGGGACGTCAAGACCAACGAGAAGCTCGACAAGGACCGTTTCCGCCGTGACATCGGCGGACTGGTCGAAGCCTATCAGGAGGTCGCCCGGCGGCTCGGCATCATGAACGAAAACGACGCGCCGCGCCCGAAGGGCCCGGTGCTGGTGAAATAGGGCGGCGGTCGGACAATGATCAAGGCACGCGTCATCGTCACGCTGAAGAACGGCGTTCTCGATCCGCAGGGAAAGGCGATCGAGGGCGCGTTGCACGCGCTCGACTTCTCCGGAGTGGGCAAGGTGCGCCAAGGCAAGGTCTTCGACGTCGAACTGGAAACCGATGACCGCTCACGCGCGGAAGCCGATCTCAAAGCCATGTGCGAGAAGCTTCTCGCCAACACGGTGATCGAAGATTTCAGCGTCGAGATCGACTGACCGCGCAAGTCATTGCCAGGGCCGGTCGGCGCTCTGCGCGATCGGCCTGCCGCGGTTAACCAATACCGAGAGAATACTGCAGGAACCGCCCGCCTCTTAACCAAGGGGCAGGTCCGATGGTGTATCCGCTCATTACCGTGGCGGAAGGCACCGATGACAGACAGGCGGCGATACGATTGGGTCGATGCGGCGAAGGGGATCTCGATCATCCTCGTCGTGATGATGTATTCCGCCCACAATGTCGGAAAATACACCGGCGACATCGGCATCCTCCACTATGTGATCGGCTTCGCGACGCCGTTCCGGATGCCGGAGTTTTTCCTCATTTCCGGCCTGTTCCTGTCGCAAGTGATCGGGCGCGACTGGCTGCGCTACGGCGATCGTCGCGTCCTGCACTACTTCTACTTCTACGCGCTCTGGGCCGCGATCAGCATCGTCCTGAAGGTGGGCATCGCCAGCGGAGACATTGGCGGCATGCTTTCGGACCTCGCGCTCGCCCTGGTCCAGCCCTATGGCGTGCTCTGGTTCATCTACATGCTTGGTGTCTTCAGCGTCGTCGCGAAGCTCGCCTGGCAATACCGGGTTCCGCATTGGGCCGTGATCACCGCGTCGGCGCTCTTGCAGATGGCGCAGATCGAAGTGGCGAGCTATGCCGTCACACAATTCTGCGCCTATTTCGTCTTCTTCTACATCGGCTACGCCGCCTCACCCCTCGTCTTCCGGCTTGTGGAAGCCGCCGTTGCGCGCCCGGCACTCGCCACCGCGGGACTTGTCGCCTGGGCATTGGCCGAAGCCCTGCTCGTCTTCCTTCCGGACGGCATGCCAGAACCCACGGCGATGCAGATGGGCTACGCCGCCTTCCCGCCGCTGCACTTTGCGCTCGCGGTCCTCGGCGCGCTGGCGCTGTGCATTGGCAGCGCCTTGCTGATTCGCATCCGAGGCATGGGTTGGCTGCGCTGGATCGGCGAGCACTCGCTGGTGATCTATCTCGCCTTCACCCTGCCGATGTCCGCAATCCGGATCATCGCCATGAAAACCGGCTTCACGGACACGAGCCTGCTCAGTTGCATGGTTCTTGTTGGATCGATCCTGGCGCCGGTCGCCCTTTACCTGATCATCCAGCGCGTAGGCTATGGCCGGTTCCTGTTCGAGCGCCCGGCTTGGGCGCATCTGCCTGGCACTCCCGGCAGCAACAATCCGCGCCCGATACCCGCTCCGGCGGAGTGAATTCCGGCGATTCCCCTCGCGTCCGCGCACCGCATCGGCTAAGACACGGCTGAACCCCACATCTTTCCGACCGTGACTGTCTCGATGAAATCCGCCGTCATTCTGCTTCCAGGCCTCAACCGCGATCGCGACATGATCGCCGCGATCACCAAAATCTCCGGACATGCCCCCGTGACCGTCTGGCAGACCGACACGGAAATCCCCGATGTCGATCTTGTCGTCATTCCGGGCGGCTTCTCCTTCGGCGATTACCTGCGCTGCGGTGCGATCGCCGCACGCATGCCGGTCATGGACGCGATTCGGCGCAAGGCGGAGGCAGGCGTCAGGGTGATGGGTGTCTGCAACGGCTTCCAGATCCTGCTTGAAGCCGGACTGCTTCCGGGCGCTCTCATGCGCAACGCCTCGCTGAACTTCGTCTGCAAGGAAGTGAAGCTCGAAGTCGTCAGCGCGCAGACGGCGTTCACCTCGGCCTACACGGACGGTCAGGTCATCCGATGCCCCGTCGCGCATCATGACGGCAACTATTTCGCCGACACCGACACCCTGCAAAGGCTGAACGGCAACGGCCAGGTCGTCTTCCGCTACGCCGAGGGCACCAACCCGAACGGCTCGGTCGAAGACATCGCGGGAATCGTCAACGAAGCCGGCAACGTCCTCGGCATGATGCCCCACCCCGAAAACCTGATCGAACCGGCCCATGGCGGCACGGACGGGCGCGGCGTGTTCGAAAGCGCGCTCGATCTCATCGGCAAGGCTGCCGCGTGAGCCGCGCCAACGCACGCTTCCGGTCGGCGCTCTGCGCGCTTGCGGCCGCACTCGCCCTCGCCGGATGCGTCGGCGAGAAGCCAGGCGGTTCGCTGATGCTGGAGGTTGAGGCTTCGCGGGCATCGACGGTCCTCGCGGACGTCAACGAAAAGGCGCAGAAATGCTGGATGAAGTCCGGCGACCGGGCGTTTCGCGATCTCGCCTTGATCCCGGAACTCGATACGCGCACCGGCAAGCCGCGCCTGTTGATCGTGAAGCGCGGCAAGGCATCGGGCCTGCCGCAGCTTGTGATTGAAGCGCATGGCGATCCCGTGAAGATCAGCACCTACGGTCCACTGGCCGAAGCGCCTGTCTCGGCGCGCATCAATGCAGATGTGATGGCGTGGACAACCGGCCGGACCACCTGCTGAGGCGCCCGGCCCGAATTCTCAGTCCTGGTACCACCAGAACGGTTTCTCGGCCTCGAACCGGGCCTGCGCCCGCGTCACGCCGATGTCGCGCAGCTGATCGTCGGTCAGGTCGCGCAGATGCATGCGGGTCCTGCGTTTGACCATGCGTACGCGAAGCGCGGCCTTGAACGCTTTCAGCCAGACTTGCAGGGGTACCGCCCCCACTCCGGCAAAGGTCCTGCCGCCAATGCGCACAGGGCCATCATGATGGAACATTGTATCAATTGATGCCATTGTCTTGACCCTTTCTTTCGGTTCGAGAGATACAATGTCTGCGTATATTGACTCCCGAATGGGCTCAATATAATAATTGTCACCATGACAACTTGGCTCCCAGATTTGAATTCCGGCGACGGCCCGCTCTATGTGCGGCTCGCGGGCCGCATCGAAGACGCAATCGAGAAAGGCGCCCTGCCCGTCGGCTCGAAATTGCCCCCTCAACGCAATCTCGCCTACGACCTCGGCGTCACGGTCGGAACCGTCAGCCGCGCCTATTCGATTGTCCGCGAACGCGGCCTCGTCTCGGGCGAAGTTGGCCGCGGTACCTATGTCACCGGCCCGAACAAGAGCGGCACGGCGCATGACGAGGCCGACAGCATCATCTTCACGCCCGACGCCAACACCCGCATCGCCGACCGCTACGCCGCCGGCGAAATGGTCCGTTTCGACGCTTCGGCTGCGCCCCTCGTGCCGATCGCCGACACGCTGGAGCGGCTGACAGCCGAGATCATCGAAGACAGCCCGCTGCAGATCTCGGATTACATCCGGTCCGTTTCACCGAACTGGCAGAGCGCCGGCGAAGCATGGATGAGCAGTCGCCACTGGCGGCCGGAACGCGAGAACATTGCTCCGGTGCAAGGGGTTCATTCCGGAATTGTGGCGATCATTGCGGCCATGACCGTGCCTGGCGACAAGATCGCCGTGGAGGAATTGAGCTACGCCAACGTCCCGCGCGCTGCACAGATGATCGGACGCAGGCCCCTGAGCGTGCCGATGGACCAGTATGGCGCGATCCCCGCCGCCCTGGAACATATCTGCGCGCAACAGCACCCGCGGTTGGTCTTCCTGATGCCCGGGTTGCAGAATCCGACGCTTGCCGTGATGCCGGAGGAACGGCGGCGCGAGATTGCGGCGATTGCACGCCGATACAATCTGTTGATCATCGAGGACAATGTCTATGGCTGCCTCCATGAGGACGACGCGCCGCCGCTCGCCTCTATGGCGCCGGAACTGACGTTCCATGTTTCGGGCATGTCGAAATCCGTCGCAGCCGGCCTGCGCGCCGCCTGGATCGCCTGCCCGCCGCACACCGCCGGGCGCGTTCTGACGGCGACACGACTGCTGACCGGCGGCAAGACGTTTCTCATGACGGAACTGGCCGCGCGCATGGTGTTGTCCGGCGAAGCGGACGCGATCAAGCAGCGCGTCGCAGCCGAGATCGCCGAACGCGTTGCGATGGTGCGCGACGCCTTCGACGGCTACGAGTTCAATTCCTCCGAGACGGCGCCGTTCATCTGGCTGAAACTGCCTGAACCGTGGCTGTCGTCGACCTTCAAGACGGCAGCCGAGCGCGAGAAAGTCCTGATCGACACGGAAGACGAGTTCAAGACCGGACGATCGGAGCGCATGTTCCATCGCGTCCGCATCGCCTTCTCCAATCCCGTCAACCGCGACACCGTCCGAAGCGCCCTCGCCCGCCTGCGCGCCCTCTTGGAAAGCGGCGCCGGGGCCTATGAGAGTTACGACTGAGCCGGTTCTCAACGCGCCCGGAGCAAATTGCCGGGCATAACCGCGCGCAGGCCCTTCGCCCCTATGGTGACGGCGGCTTTTGGTGTATTCGGCTGTCACGATCCCGATGACAACCTGTTCACAAGTCTAGATGACCATTCGAAACTCGATCCCGATCACGCCCGAACTTGTCGAAGCCCACGGCATCACGCCCGACGAATACGAACGCATCCTCGAACTGACAGGCCGGGAGCCCAGCTTCACGGAACTCGGCATCTGGTCGGCGATGTGGAACGAGCATTGCTCCTACAAGTCCTCCAAGAAATGGCTCAAGACCCTGCCGACCACCGGCCCGCAGGTGATCCAGGGGCCCGGCGAGAACGCCGGCGTGGTCGACATCGGTGACGGCGATTGCGTCGTCTTCAAGATGGAGAGCCACAACCACCCCTCCTACATCGAACCTTACCAGGGTGCGGCGACGGGTGTCGGCGGCATCCTGCGCGATGTCTTCACCATGGGCGCGCGCCCGGTCGCCGCGATGAACGCGCTGCGATTCGGCGAACCCGACCATCCCAAGACACGGCATCTCGTTTCTGGCGTCGTCGCGGGCGTCGGCGGCTACGGCAACTCCTTTGGCGTGCCGACCGTCGGTGGCGAAGTCGAGTTCGATGCGCGCTACAACGGCAACATCCTCGTCAACGCCTTTGCCGCCGGCATCGCCAAGACGGACGCGATCTTTCTTTCGGAAGCCAAGGGCGTCGGACTGCCTGTAGTCTATCTTGGCGCCAAGACCGGACGTGACGGCGTCGGCGGCGCGACCATGGCCTCGGCCGAGTTCGGCGACGACATCGACGAAAAGCGCCCCACCGTGCAGGTCGGAGACCCGTTCACCGAGAAGTGCCTGCTCGAAGCCTGTCTGGAGCTGATGGCATCCGGCGCGGTGATTGCCATCCAGGACATGGGTGCGGCCGGCCTCACCTGTTCCGCTGTGGAGATGGGCGCGAAAGGCGATCTCGGCATCGAACTCGATCTCGACAAGGTACCAGTGCGGGAAGAGCGCATGACCGCCTACGAGATGATGCTCTCGGAGAGCCAAGAGCGCATGCTCATGGTGCTGCGCCCCGAAAAGGAAGAGTCCGCCAAGGCGATCTTCGAGAAATGGGGGCTCGACTTCGCCATCGTCGGCCGCACCACCGACGACCTGCGCTTCCGCATCCTGCATGAAGGTGAGGAAGTCGCGAACCTTCCGATCAAGGAACTCGGCGACGAGGCACCGGAATATGACAGGCCCTGGATGATCCCGGGCCAGTACCAGCCGATCGATGCATCGCAATTCGCCGAACCGGAAGATTATGCCGATGCTCTGATGCGCGTGCTGGGGTCTCCGAACATGGCGTCGCGCCGCTGGGTATGGGAACAGTACGACACGCTGATCCAGGGCAACTCGCTGCAATTGCCCGGTGGGGACGCCGGCGTTGTCCGCGTCGATGGCCACGAAACCAAGGCGCTCGCCTTCTCCTCCGACGTTACGCCGCGCTATTGCGAAGCCGATCCCTATGAAGGCGGCAAGCAGGCGGTCGCCGAATGCTGGCGCAACATCACCGCGACGGGGGCCGAGCCGCTTGCGGCCACGGACAATCTCAATTTCGGCAACCCGCAGCGCCCGGAAATCATGGGCCAGTTCGTTCGTGCCATCGAAGGCATCGGCGAGGCCTGCACCGCGCTGGGCTTTCCGATCGTGTCGGGCAATGTCTCGCTCTACAACGAGACCAATGGCGAGGCGATCCTGCCCACGCCGACCATTGCCGGCGTCGGGCTTTTGCCGGACTATTCGGTCATGGCTCGCATCTCCACCATGCAGGACGGCGACGCGATCTTCCTGCTCGGCGGCGACGGCACGCATCTTGGCCAGTCGGTCTTCAACCGCATCGTCAACGAGCGCAGCGACGGCCCGCCTCCGCCGGTCGATCTCTACTGCGAGAAGCGCAACGGCGATTTCGTCCGCTCGGCGATTCGCAACGGCCAGGTCACGGCGTGCCACGACCTGTCGGATGGCGGCATGTTCGTCGCGCTCGCGGAAATGTGTATCGCGTCCGGGAAGGGTGCGACGGTTGATGCCGGCGACGCGCTTCCCGCGCATGCCTTGCTGTTCGGCGAGGACCAGGGTCGCTATCTCGTCACGGTTCCGGCAGAAACGGCGCGATTCTTCGCGCTGAATGCCGAAGGCGCCGGCGTTCCGTTCCGCGAGTTGGGAACGGTGGGCGGCGAAACGCTTGCATTGACGGCGCCTGTGCAGGTCGCCATATCTGTCAGGCAAATGGCCGACATCCATGAGGCCTGGTTCCCGGACTTCATGGATCGTTCCCGGCACGCCGAAGCCGCAGAGTAGGAGACCGCCTCATGCCGATGAGCGCCGCCGATATCGAGAAGATGATCAAGACCGGAATACCCGACGCACGGGTAACGGTCCGCGATCTGGCGGGTGACGGCGACCACTACGCGGCCGAAGTCGTCTCCGAAAGCTTCCGCGGCAAGTCGCGTGTCCAGCAGCACCAGATGGTCTATCAGGCGCTGCAAGGGAACATGGGCGGTGTCCTGCACGCGCTCGCCCTGCAAACCAGCGCACCCGACTGAGCCGAGAACACATGACGGAGATTGCCATACCCGTCACACTCCCACCTCTCACCGGACCTTGAATCCGGTAGCGAAAGGACAAAATCAATGACTGGAATCAACGACTTCATCGACCAGGAAGTGAAATCCAACGACGTCGTCCTGTTCATGAAGGGCACGCCCGGTTTTCCGCAATGCGGCTTCTCCGGACAGGTGGTTCAGATTCTCGATTACCTTGGCGTGAACTACAAGGGCGTCAACGTCCTCGCCGATGACGATCTGCGTCAGGGCATCAAGGACTACTCCAACTGGCCGACCATTCCCCAGCTCTACGTGAAGGGCGAGTTCGTCGGCGGTTGCGACATCATTCGCGAGATGTTCCAGGCCGGCGAGTTGCAGGATCACCTGCAGGAAAAGGGCGTCGCCTCCAAGGGTGCGGCCTGACGCCGGTCTCGCGCTTCCCGTGAGCGCTCGTACTCTGCCTCCGCATGTCGTCGATGCCTTTCGGCGGCAGGAGCGGGCGTGTCTTGAGCTTGGATCGCCGTTCACCGCCATGCTATGCGGCCTGATCGGCGAAAGCGGACTGCCGGCGGGTCCCGTCCGTGATCGCCTGTCGGCCTGGCGCGATGCGCCGGGCTTCTTGAGCGACGCGCTGCCTTTGCGCCTCGTCGGCGCCTTGCATTATCTGGTGCTGAGCAGTCACGACGACGGGCTGGCGCGGATCTATCCCCCGCAGACTGCCGATGAGGCCACGATCGCGACCGCGATCGACGAGGCGGTCGAGCGGCACGGAGACCTGATCGGTCGCTACCTCGACAGCCCGCCGCAAACCAACGAGACGGGCCGCTCGGCGGTCCTTCTGCCCGCCTTTCTCTATCTGCAATCACGCTTCGACATGCCGCTCGTCCTGTCCGAGTTGGGCGCCAGTGCGGGGCTCAACCAGAACTGGCCGCGATTTCGCTACGAATACGGCCCGTGGACCTGGGGCAGCCTCGATTCGCCGGTCACGCTGGCCTGCGAATGGCTCGGCGAAACGGTTCCCGCGCACCCTCCGGCCAAGGTCGCGGATTGCGCCGGTTGCGATATCGCCCCGATTCCGATCGCTACGGAAGATGACCGCCTGCGTTTGCAATCTTATGTGTGGGCGGACCAGCCAACACGCCTGATGCGTTTGGCCGGAGCGCTCTCCATGGCCGTCAACCATCCGCCGAATGTCGCGAAGGCGAAGGCAGGCGATTGGCTGGACGAGCGGTTGCGCGACGAACGTGCTGGCCATCTCCACATCGTCTTTCACACGATCATGTGGCAATACCTCTCTTCCGAGGAACAGGCGCACGCCCAATGGCTCATCGAAAGCGCAGGCAGGCGCGCGACGGCCGCGGCACCCCTGGCCTGGTTGCGTTTCGAGCCCGACGGCCAGCCGAAGAGCGCGGCCCTCACGGTGACAATCTGGAACGGCGAACACCCGAATGGCGAGACGATCGCGCTCGGGCGCGGCGACTACCATGGCCGCTGGATCGAGTGGACCGCAGCGTCCTGAAGCCGGTGCCGGTGTGTTCATCCGTCTCACGGGATGAAAATAGCGCCGGGTGATGGACGCGCGCTGCGCTGGCCCGTATGAGGTGCCTGAAAGGACTTCAGACATGAGCTGGACCATCTATCTCTCAGGCGAGATTCACACCGATTGGCGCGAGCAGATCGCGCGCGGTGTCAAAGCGGCCGGCCTGCCCGTTGCTGTGACCGGCCCGGTGACCCATCACGAGGCCTCCGACGATTGTGGCGTCGCCATCCTCGGCGGCGAGCCGAACAAGTTCTGGCACGATCACAAGGGCGCGCAGGTCAACGCCATCCGCACCCGCACCTTGATCGAGAAGGCCGACGTCGTGGTCGTGCGCTTCGGCGAGAAATACAAGCAGTGGAACGCCGCCTTCGACGCGGGCTATGCCGCCGCCCTCGGCAAGCCGCTCATCGTCATGCACCAGGACGAGCACGCCCACGCCCTCAAGGAAGTTGATGCCGCCGCTCTGGCCGTGACCAGGACACCGGAACAGGTCGTCGACATCCTGCACTATGTCATCAAGGGCGAGCTGGCCGGCTACACGGACCAGGCTGCCGCCGCCGAATAAGCGAAAGACACAATTTCATGCAGGACGCATCCGCAGAGCACGGCACGGAAAAACTCGCCCCCATGGGCGGCGGGCGCACCGAATTCATCGCCATCGTCGCCGGGCTGATGGCCCTCAATGCGCTGGCGATCGACATCCTGCTGCCGGCCTTTCCGAACATTTCGGCGGCCTATGCCATCGACGGCAATCAGGTGCAGTATCTGCTGCTGTCCTATGTCCTCGGCTTCGGCGGGGCTCAGCTCTTCTTCGGGCCGATCTCCGACCGATACGGCCGCCGTATCCCGCTCTATGTCGGCCTCGCCATCTATACCGTCTGCGCCGTCGCTGGATCTTTCGCCCCGACCTTCGAGATGGTGCTGCTTTTCAGGTTCATCCAGGGGCTCGGCGCGGCAGGAACCCGCGTGATCGCCTTGGCCGTCGTTCGAGACACGCATGCGGGCCGCGCGATGGCTTCGACGATGTCGCTCGTGATGATGGTCTTCATGGTCGTGCCGATCGTGGCGCCGTTCATCGGCCAGGGGATCATCATGATCGGTCCGTGGCAGCACATCTTCTGGTTCATGGCGGTGCTCGCCGTGGTGATCACCGCCTGGAGCATGGCGCGCCTGCCGGAAACGCTCATGCCGGAGAACCGGCGCCCCCTTTCGGCAAAGGTCATCATCCAGGGTTTCAGGCTGGTCCTGTCGAACCGCATTTCGCTCCTCTACACGCTGGCGACCGCGTTCTTCTTCGGCTCGCTGTTCGCCTTCCTCAACCTCGCCCAGCCGATCTTCGGAGAGGTCTACGGGCTCGACACGCTGTTTCCGGTCGCCATGGCCTCGGGCGGCGTCCTGATGGCCATGTCATCGTTCCTGAACGCCCGCATCGTCGAGAAGCTCGGCATGCGCCGCCTGTCGCACGGCGCGCTCGTCGCTCATCTGGCGTTTTCGAGTGTCGCTGCGCTCTGGTTCTTCAGCCATGACGTGCCGCTGTGGCTGTTCATGACCATCCTTCTCGTGATGATGCCGCTGTTCGGGCTGATCGGCGCGAACTTCAATTCCATCGCAATGGAACCGCTCGGCAAGGTCGCCGGCACCGCTTCTTCCGTGCTCGGCTTCACCCAGACCGTTGGCGGCGGCCTTGTGGGCGCGGTGATCGGACAGACCTTCGACGGCAGCGCTTTGCCGCTGGTCGCGGGAAGCGCGCTGACATCGCTGGCAACACTGGCCCTTGTTCTACTGGCCGAAAAAGGACGGCTCTTCAGCAATCCTGGTGCTTGATCCCGAATAGATCAGCGCTCGGCCGGCGAAACGCCCAGACCGGCGAAATCGAACAGCTTTCGATCGAGAAGATGGCTCGGCCGCACATTGGCGAGCGCCCTGATCATGGTGTCCTTGCGGCCCGGCATCCGCGTCTCGATGTCGGCGAGCATCGCCTTCATCGCATTGCGCTGCAGCCCGTCCTGCGAACCGCACAGGTCACAGGGAATGATCGGAAACGCCATGGCCGACGCGAACTTCTCCAGGTCGTTCTCCGCGCAATAGGCAAGCGGCCGCATCACCATGACGTCGCCTTCGTCATTGACCAGTTTCGGCGGCATCGAGGCGAGGCGCCCGCCGTGGAAGAGGTTCATGAAGAAGGTCTCGAGGATGTCCTCGCGGTGATGGCCCAGAACCAGCGCCGAACAGCCCTCTTCGCGCGCGACACGATAGAGATGACCGCGCCGCAGCCGTGAGCACAGCGAGCAATAGGTCCGGTTCTCCGGGATCTTGTCGGTCACGACCGAATAGGTGTCCTGATACTCGATGCGATGCTCGACACCGTATCGCGACAGCCAGTCCGGCAGGATGTGCTTGGGAAAGTTCGGCTGGCCCTGATCGAGATTGCAGGCGAGCAATTCCACGGGCAGCAGGCCGCGCCACTTCATGTCCAACAGAAGCGCCAGCAGGCCGAAGGAATCCTTGCCGCCGGACAGGCCGACGAGCCAGCGCTCGCCCGGCGTGACCATCGCGAAATCCTCGATCGCCTGGCGCATGTTGCGCAGCAGACGCTTGCGCAGCTTGTTGAACTCGACCGAGCCCGGAGCATCGGCGAAAAGCGGATGGCAGGCTTCGGCGTTTTCCGCCGGCGTGGCTGTCGTCGTGATGTTCATTGCCCTCTCCTAGCCGAAGCCGGCGCAAACAAAAAGCCGCCCCGGCAAGCGGGGCGGCTCGAATGCAGCGGCTGAGACGCCGTGATTAGCGCGAGTAGAACTCGACCACGAGGTTCGGTTCCATGATCACCGGATACGGCACGTCGGCGAGCGCCGGAACGCGAGCGAAGGTCGCGACCATCTTGTTGTGATCGGCGTCGATGTAATCCGGCACGGTCCGTTCGGCCAGCTGGCTGGCTTCGATGACCAGAGCCATCTGCTTGGACTTCTCGCGAACCTCGATCACGTCGCCGACACGGCAGCGATAGGACGGAATGTTGACGCGGGTGCCGTTGACCGTGACGTGGCCGTGGTTGACGAACTGGCGTGCCGCGAAGATCGTCGGCACGAACATCGCGCGGTAGACGATGGCGTCGAGACGGCTTTCCAGAAGGCCGATCAGGAGTTCCGGCGTATCGCCCTTGCGGCGCGACGCTTCCTCGTAGGTCTTGCGGAACTGCTTCTCGGAGATGTCGCCGTAATAGCCTTTCAGCTTCTGCTTGGCGCGCAGCTGCACGCCGAAGTCGGAGAGCTTGCCCTTGCGGCGCTGGCCGTGCTGGCCGGGGCCGTATTCACGACGGTTAACCGGGGACTTCGGGCGGCCCCAGATGTTCTCGCCCATGCGGCGGTCAATTTTGTACTTGGACGATTCGCGCTTGCTCATCGCATTTCCTTTCAAACAGTTGCACCCGGCGTCGAAGCACCGGGCGAAGGAAACGCACCCTCCTCTGCCGACCGTTTTCGCCGACTGACAGGACAGGCCACGCACGCTTTGCGACCCTGTCCACGGGATACGTCAAATAAAATGCAGGGCCGAAAGACCCTGCACTGCGCGGTGATTTATAAGCCAATTGCCCGATAGTCAAGCGAATCCGCCTCGCGCCCCTCCCCATTGCTGCCATGGTCGGCGGGTCTGCTGCACGAGGCCGCTTGCCATAGCACCGCCCAAACGCAGGGACTACCCATGGTCGGATCATACGACGCCTACGAACCGCTCAATACTCTCGACGAGATCGGCCCGGACATCTGGATCGTCGACGGACCGGTGCTGCAATGGGGGTACGGCATACCGGTCAAATGGCCCTTCCCGACCCGCATGACCATCATACGCCTGCCGGATGGCGGGCTGTGGCTCCACTCGCCGACGCGGCCCGACGAGAAGCTGCTGGAGAATGTCCGCGCCCTCGGGCCAGTCCGCCACATCGTGTCCCCGAACATGATCCATCATGTTTCCATCAAGGCCTGGGCCGCGCGCTTTCAGGACGCCAAGGTCTGGGCTTCACCGGGTGTCCGCGCACGATCGGATGTCGCCTTCACCGACGACCTTGCCGACACGCCGCCCGCGGATTGGGGAACCACGATCGATCAGCGGATCGCGCGCGGCAGCAAGGTGTTGGAGGAAGCGATCTTCTTTCACAAACCTTCGAAGGTGCTGATCCTTACGGATCTCATCGAGAACTTCGAAGACGAGCGCCTGCATGGCTGGCTCGCCCGGATCATGTACCGCCTGATCGGCGTGATGGCGCCGCACGGCCGCGCCCCGCGCGACCTGCGCGCCACCTTCGCCGGCCATCACGACAAGCTGGCGCCTGTCGTCAACTGGATGATCGACTGCGCACCGGAAAAAGTCGTCATCGCCCACGGCAAATGGTTCGAGAAGGACGGCACCGGCCAAATCCGCCGCGCCTTTTCATGGGTTCAGGGCGCGAAGGTCTGACGAGCCATCCAGCCCGACGGCCGTCAGGCCGAATCCCTGCATCAGGCGAACAAGCTCCGGCGCCAGACTGCCCGAGGTGAACACCGCAAGGTCCGGCTCCTCCGGCTTGCCCGGAAGCGTATCCATGTCATCGGCCAATGCTTTCGCACGTCGCGCGATCGCCTCCGACGTGTCGATCCAGTCCACCGGCCAGGGCGCCACCTTGCGGAACCGGTTGACCAGAAACGGATAGTGGGTGCAGGCAAGCACGACGATGTCCGTGCGCCGGCCGCCCTCCTCCATGAAGCATGGCTCGATCTCGCGGCGCACCGCCGCCTCGTCGACCATCTGGCCGCGAACATAGGTTTCCGCCATGGCGGCGAGATCGTCGCTGCCGACGAGACGGACATGGCATTTCTGCCCGTATTGCCGGATGAGCTCGCGCGTGTATTGGCGCTTCACCGTGCCCGGCGTCGCCAGCACCGAGACGAGGCCCGAACGCGTGCGTTCGGCCGCAGGCTTGATCGCCGGCACGGTGCCGACAAACGTCTCGTCGGGAAACACCTCGCGCAGATGATCGATCACCAAGGTCGAGGCCGTGTTGCAGGCGATCACGCTGAGCGCGGGCTCGTATCTCGAGAGCAGGTTTGCGAAGAGCTCTGTGATGTGGCAGCGCAAGGCGTCCTCGGCCCACGCGCCATAGGGAAAGCCCGCATCGTCGGCGACATAGATGAAGCGCCAATCAGGCATCAGCACGCGTGCCTCGCGCAGGACGGAAAGCCCGCCGATGCCGCTGTCGAAGAACAGCGCCACGCGGGGCCGGGCCTCAGCCATCCGCCTGCCCTGGCCGCTTCCTGGAGCGCTTGCCGCCGGCCGAGATGCGGCGCGGATCGTCGCCGGGCGAACCGCCGCCGCGCGGACTGGCCGGCGAAAACCGGTCGAGGCTGGAGATGATGCCGCGCAGCACGCGGATCTCTTCCGCCGAGAAACCCGGCCTTGTCAGCACCGCGCGCATGCTTTCGAGCTGCACCGGCTTGCGTTCCGGCGGCCGGAAATAACCCCGCGCGTCCAGCGCGCGCTCAAGCTGATCGAACATGCCGAACAGCTCTTCCTTGGGCGCAGGCGCGAATTCCGGACCTGCGAACGGCGTCTCACGGCCAGTCTCCAATCCCGACTTCATCCACTCATATCCCATCAACAACACAGCCTGCGCCAGATTAAGCGACGCGAAGCCCGGGTTGACAGGAAAAGTGACGATATCGTCGGCAAGGCCGACCTCTTCGTTATAAAGGCCGAACCGCTCGCGCCCGAACAAGATCGCCGTATCGACGGCCTCGCGATGGCGCGCGCGCAAGTTGACCGCGGCCTCCATCGGCCCGAGCACGGTCTTGAACCCTTCCCGCTGCCGGGCGGTCGTCGCAACCACATAGGACTTGTCGGCGAGCGCATCGGCGACGCTGTCAAACACGCGGGCGCCTTCGAGAACGTGCACGGCGCCACTCGCGGCCGCCTCGGCCCTGGGGTTCGGCCAGCCGTCGCGCGGCGCGACCAGACGCAGCTCCGCCAGGCCGAAATTCGCCATGGCGCGAGCCACCATGCCGATATTCTCGCCGAGCTGCGGCTCGACCAGAATCACGGCCGGTCCCTCGGCGATCATCTCGCGATTTCTGTCCGTTCCCGCCATCGATCCTGTCCGTTGTCTTCGGGTCTCGGCACCTGACACAATCCGGCGCGCAAGGAAACCACCAATTCACGCCCGCAGTCTGCCAAACGCCCGTGCCACGCCACCCTATCCTGTTTGCACCGGCCCGACGCCTTTGCTATAGGCACGCCACCTTCCCGGCCGCTTCCGCGGCGCACAATCAATCGAGGATCCTCCATGGAAAAGATCAAGGTCGACAATCCGGTCGTAGAGCTGGACGGCGATGAAATGACCCGCATCATCTGGCAGTTCATCAAGGACAAGCTGATCCACCCCTATCTGGACATCGACCTGAAATATTACGATCTCTCGATCCAGAAGCGCGACGAGACCGACGACCAGATCACCGTCGATGCGGCAAACGCGATCAAGGAATACGGCGTGGGCGTCAAATGCGCCACGATCACGCCGGACGAAGCCCGCGTGGAAGAATTCGGCCTGAGCCGCATGTATCGCTCGCCGAACGGCACGATTCGCAACATTCTCGGCGGCGTCATCTTCCGCGAGCCGATCATCTGCAAGAACGTGCCGCGCCTCGTTCCGGGCTGGACGCAGCCGATCATCGTCGGCCGCCACGCCTTCGGCGACCAGTACCGCGCCACCGACTTCAAGTTCCCCGGCAAGGGCAAGCTGACGATCAAGTTCGTCGGCGAGGACGGCCAGGAGATCGAGCACGAGGTCTTCCAGTCGCCGGGTTCGGGCGTGGCCATGGCCATGTACAACCTCGACGAATCGATCGGCGACTTCGCCCGCGCCTCGTTCAACTACGCGCTGCAGCGCAAGGTGCCCTGCTACCTGTCCACCAAGAACACGATCCTCAAGGCCTATGACGGCCGCTTCAAGGACATCTTCCAGGAGATCTACGAGGCCGAGTTCGAGGACAAGTACAAGGAAGCCAAGATCTGGTACGAACACCGCCTGATCGACGACATGGTCGCGGCCGCCCTGAAATGGTCCGGCGGCTATGTCTGGGCCTGCAAGAACTACGATGGCGACGTGCAGTCGGACATCGTCGCGCAGGGCTTCGGTTCGCTCGGCCTGATGACTTCGGTCCTGATGTCGCCGGACGGTCGGACCGTGGAAGCGGAAGCCGCGCACGGCACGGTGACGCGCCACTTCCGCCAGCACGAGGCCGGCCAGGAAACCTCGACCAACTCGATCGCCTCCATCTTCGCATGGACCCGCGGCCTGGCGCATCGCGCCAAGCTCGACGACAACGCGGCGCTGGCGAAATTCGCGGCCACGCTGGAGGAAGTCTGCGTGGACACCGTCGAATCCGGCTTCATGACCAAGGACCTCGCGCTTCTGATCGGACCGGACCAGCCGTGGCTCTCCACGACCGGCTTCCTCGACAAGATCGACGAGAACCTGCAGAAGGCGATGGCCTGACGCGCCATCGAGACTAGGCCGGAGGGGCGGGTGTGAACGAGACGATCCGAACCCTCTGGCGCACCAACTGGCTTCTGGTGATCGCGTTTGCGGTCGCCCTGACACTGACGGTCGTGTTCGGAATCCGCACGACCGCCTTTTTCCTCTACTGGTCCAGCCACCAGAACCTGCCGGTCGCCGGCTGGATGACGGCGGGCTATGTCGCGAAATCCTACCGCGTGGACATCGAGGTCGTGCGCGAAGCGATCGGCCTCGACCCGGAAGGACATGACCGCCGGCCGATCGCCCGCATTGCCGCCGACCGGGGCGTTCCCGTCATCGAACTGATCGACGACATCAACGAAGCCCTGCGCGCGGCAAAGCCCGACGCTGCGGACGAGCGCCAATGACCGAGACGATCCTCTCGATCTTCTCGCTCTATGGCGCACCCGCACTTTTTGCGATCATCGCGATCGGGCAGTTCGGCATTCCGGTTCCCACATCGATCCTGCTTCTGACCGCAGGCGCCTTGCAGGCAAGCGGCGAATTGTCGTTCTGGCAATTGTTCGCCTGGGGGCTCGCCGGCGCGGTGACGGGCGATCACATCGGCTATGGCGCCGGCCGTTTCGCAGCGGTCGCCATCCGCGCCAGGGTGGAGCGCTGGCCGTCCGTACGGGGCAATCTTCAAAAGGCGGAAGACTTCACGCGCAAATGGGGCGACGGCGGCATTTTCTTCAGCCGCTGGCTCGTCAGCCCGGTCGGGCCCTATGTGAACCTGACCAGCGGACTGACGCTCTATCCGCTCTACCGCTTCACCCTCGCCGACATCGCCGGCGAGGTGGTCTGGATCGGCGGCTACCTGACCCTCGGCAACCTCTTCGCGCAATCCATCTCGGACATCGCCGACATCGTCGCCAACGCCGCCTGGATGATCGCGGCAGCCGTCGTCACGGTGTTTCTTGGCTGGCAGATCGTCCTGCGCGTGCGGCGCATTCGCGCAAACGGCAGGAAGGCCGGCTGACCTAGCCCGCCATCGCGGCCCGCACTGCCTCGATTGCCGCGCTCGCGTTTTCACCCTCCGGACCGCCGGCCTGGGCCATGTCAGGCCGGCCGCCGCCGCCCTTGCCGCCGAGCGCCGCAGACGCCGCGCGCACCAATGTCACGGCATCGAACCTGTCCGTCAGATCGTCCGTCACGGCGACGACGACGCTGCCCTTGCCGTCTTCCGATGCGGCCGCGAAGACCACGACGCCGCTGCCGAGCGACTGCTTGGCGTCATCTGCCATCGGCTTCAGGTCGCGCGGCGACACGCCCTCGACCACGCGGCCGATGAACTTCGCGCCCGCGACCTCTTCCGGACCTTCGGCGGCACCGCCGGCGGGACCGGCTAGCGCAAGCGCCTTTCTGGCTTCCGTCAGCTCGCGTTCCAGCTTGCGGCGTTCCTCCACCAGCGCCTCGATGCGCGGCAGGATGTCGTCCGGGCTGGTCTTCAGCGTCGACGCGATGGCGCGCACGCGATCGTCCTGTTCGGCCAGATAGGCGCGCGCGGCTTCGCCGGTCAGCGCTTCGATGCGGCGCACGCCCGAGGCGACGGCCGATTCCGCGACCACATGCGCGACCCCGATCTCGCCGGTCGCACGCACATGCGTGCCGCCGCACAGCTCGACCGAATAGGTCTTGCCCTTCTTCTCGCCGCGCCTGGCCGTACCCATGGAAACGACACGGACCTCGTCGGCGTATTTCTCGCCGAACAGTGCCATCGCCCCGGTCTCTCGGGCATCCTCCAGCGCCATCAGGCGCGTGCTCACCGGCGCGTCCTGCAGAATGATCTCGTTGGCGATCGTCGCGACCTCGTCGAGTTCGGCCTCGCTCATCGGCTTGGGATGCGAAAAGTCGAACCGCAGCCGGTCTTCGGCAACCAGCGATCCCTTCTGCGCGACATGCGTGCCCAGCACCTCGCGCAGCGCCTCGTGGATGAGGTGCGTGGCCGAGTGGTTGGAGCGCAGCTTCGCCCGACGCTCGTGATCGATCTCCAGTTCCACCGCGGTCCCGGTCTTCAACGTCCCTTCCGTGACCGTGCCGTAATGCACGAAGAGGCCGTCGGCCTTCTTGTGCGTATCGGTCACGGTGACGGCGACGCCCTCGCCCTTCATCACGCCGCGGTCGCCCTGCTGGCCGCCGGATTCGGCGTAGAACGGTGTCTGGTTGACGATGATGGCGACCTCGTCGCCCTCCTTCGCCTCGGAGGCTTCGCCACCGTCGCGCACGAGCGCGAGAACGACGCCCTCCGCCTTCTCGGCCTCGTAGCCGAGGAATTCGGTGGCGCCGTGCTTGTCGCGGAGTGCGAACCACACGCCTTCCGTCGCCTGCTCGCCGGAGCCGTGCCAATTGGCGCGGGCCTCGGCGCGCTGACGCTCCATGGCGGCGGAAAACCCGTCCATGTCGACGGAAATGTTGCGCTGGCGCAGCGCATCCTGCGTCAGGTCGACCGGGAAACCGTAGGTGTCATAGAGCTTGAAAGCGGTCTCGCCGGGAAGCGCGTCGCCCTCGCCGAGGGAAGCACTCGCCTCGTTGAGCAATGCAAGGCCGCGATCGAGCGTGCGGCGGAAACGGGTTTCCTCCAGCAACAGCGTCTCGGTGACGAGCGGCTGGGCGCGGACCAGTTCCGGATAGGCCTGGCCCATCTCGTGCATCAGCGTCGGCACCAGCCGATGCATCAGCGGATCCTTCACGCCGAGCAGTTCGGCATGGCGCATGGCGCGGCGCATGATCCGGCGCAAGACGTAACCGCGACCTTCGTTCGACGGAAGCACGCCGTCCGCGATCAGGAAGCTCGCCGCGCGCAAATGGTCCGCGATGACGCGATGGCTCGCCTGATGCGCGCCTTCGGCCTTGGTCTTGGTCAGCTCTTCCGACGCTGCGATGAGATGACGGAACAGGTCGATGTCGTAATTGTCGTGCTGGCCCTGCAAGACGGCCGCGATGCGCTCCAGCCCCATGCCGGTGTCGATCGACGGACGCGGCAGGTCGACGCGCTCGTCCGGCGTGACCTGCTCGTACTGCATGAAGACGAGGTTCCAGATCTCGATGAAGCGGTCGCCGTCCTCGTCCGGGCTTCCGGGCGGGCCGCCGGGGATCGCTTCGCCATGATCGTAGAAGATCTCCGAGCACGGGCCGCATGGACCGACATCACCCATCGCCCAGAAATTGTCGTGGGTCGGGATGCGGATGATCCGCTCGTCCGGCAGACCGGCGATCTTCTTCCAGAGTGCGAAGGCGTCGTCGTCGGTATGGTAGACCGTGACCAGAAGTTTCTCGCGGTCGAGGCCGTATTCCTTCGTGATCAGGTTCCAGGCAAGCTCGATCGCCTCGTCCTTGAAATAGTCGCCGAAGGAGAAGTTGCCTAGCATCTCGAAGAAGGTGTGATGGCGGGCGGTGTAGCCGACATTGTCGAGGTCGTTGTGCTTGCCGCCGGCGCGCACGCATTTCTGCGCCGTGACCGCGCGCGAATAGGGACGCTTCTCCAGGCCGGTGAAGACGTTCTTGAACTGCACCATGCCCGCATTGGTGAACATCAGGGTCGGGTCGTTATGCGGCACCAGCGCGCTCGACGCGACGACCTCATGTCCGTTGCGGTCGAAATAGTCGAGGAATGTCTTTCTGATGTCGTTGACGCTGCTCATGAAAACCTGCCTGGAAAGAGCCTGAAAATGCTCCGGAAAGGCCACTGCCTTACTCAATCGGACCGCATTCTGTCCAGCATGTCGGCGCAGCGCAGGGCGCAATCAAGCCCGATTGTCACAATGCGAACGGCCCGGCGTCTCTTTCGAGCGCCGGGCCGGGCAAATGTGACAGTGTCGATCAGGGGTATGAGGGCGGATCAGCCTTCGGCTGCCTTGTCCTCGTCGCCCGGACCGTCATCGAGGAACTGCTCGGCGATCAGGCCGGCATTCTGGCGCAGCGCCAGCTCGATCTCGTCGGCGACTTCCGGATTGTCGCGCAGGAACTGCTTGGCGTTCTCGCGCCCCTGCCCCAAGCGCTGGCTGTCATAGGAGAACCACGCGCCGGACTTCTCGACGATCCCGGCCTTGACGCCCAGATCGATCAGCTCGCCCATCTTGGAAACGCCTTCGCCATACATGATGTCGAACTCGACCTGCTTGAAGGGCGGGGCCATCTTGTTCTTGACCACCTTGACGCGGGTCTGGTTGCCGACGACCTCGTCACGATCCTTCACCGCGCCGATGCGGCGGATGTCGAGACGCACCGAGGCGTAGAATTTCAGCGCGTTGCCGCCGGTCGTCGTTTCCGGCGAGCCGAACATCACACCGATCTTCATGCGGATCTGGTTGATGAAGATCACCATCGTGTTGGACCGCGAGATCGACGCGGTGAGCTTGCGCAGCGCCTGGCTCATCAGGCGCGCCTGCAGGCCCGGCAGCGAATCGCCCATCTCGCCCTCGATTTCGGCGCGCGGCGTCAGCGCGGCGACGGAGTCGATCACCAGCACGTCGCAGGCGCCGGAGCGCACCAGCGTGTCGGCGATTTCCAGCGCCTGTTCGCCGGTGTCCGGCTGCGAAATCAGGAGATCCTCAAGCGCGACGCCGAGCTTGCGGGCATAGACCGGGTCGAGCGCATGCTCCGCATCGACGAAGGCGCAGATGCCGCCATTCTTCTGGGCTTCGGCGATGGTCTGCAGGGCGAGCGTCGTCTTGCCGGAACTTTCCGGCCCGTAGATCTCGATGATGCGCCCCTTGGGCAGGCCGCCGATACCGAGCGCGATGTCGAGACCGAGCGAGCCGGTCGAGACCGTCTCGATCTCCACGACCTGTTCATTGGCGCCCAACCGCATGATCGAACCCTTGCCAAAGGTCCGCTCGATCTGCGAGAGCGCCGCATCCAGTGCTTTCGACTTGTCCACCTGCTTGTCCTCAACCAGTCGCAAACTGTTCTGAGCCATTTGATCCACCCTTAGGTTATCGCCGCCAACCGCGCAAACTTCAAATTACCTGATTTGTTTGTACGCGATTTGTTCCATTTTGGCAATCACGACAAACCCATGTTTTTCAAAGGCAATCCAAATTTGTTTTGTTTATGTTCCGGTCACCCGACGTCATGACTGCCGCGAAGTTCGGGGGATGCGCCGCCGCAGTGATTGACCTTGCGCTGATTCTCCCGACAGTGGCGAGGCGTGCGGCAACATGACAAGGAAGGCGCAAGAGGACCTGGAGACCGCCGGAGAGATGCAGGAATTGAGACAGGACGTTTGGGCGCTTCTCGGCGTGGGCGGCGCGCATGTGGACCGGATAGGCCATGTGGAAGGGCCCTATCATGCCGGCGCCTCCAATCCGGGGCGTCTCGTCACGACCGTCGGCGGGGGCGTGTTCAACGCGCTGCGCAACGTGCGGCTGGCCGGGCTGCAGCCGATCGGCCTGATCTCGGCGCGCGGGGGCGATTACGACGGCGGGCTCGTCGGCGACACGATCGAGGCCGCGGGCATCGCCGATCTGTCCGCCGTCTTCCTGGACCGGCGCACGGCGAGCTACACCGCGATCCTCGATGCCGAGGGCGACCAGGTCGCGGGCCTTGCCGACATGGAGATCTACGAGACCGCCCTGCCCCGGCAGTTGCGCCGCAAGGCCCTGCGCGAAGCCCTGTCTTCCGCGCAGGCCGTTCTGGTCGACGCCAACCTGCCGGTCGCCGCGCTGACGACGATCGGGCTGCGGGCGCCGGGTCCGATCTTCGCGATCGCGATCTCACCCGCCAAGGCGACAAGGCTGCAGGCCATCGCGACGATGATCGATACCGTCTTCATGAACCGCCGCGAAATGAAGGCGCTGACCGGGCAGGACGGTGCTGCAGCCGGGCTCGCCGCGCTTTGCGACCTTGGCTTCGGCGGCGCCGTGGTCACGAACGGCGCGGGTCCGGTCATCGTTCTAGAGGACGGCGCGCACCATGCCGTTGTTCCGCCCGCCGCCGATGAGATAAAGGACGTGACCGGCGCCGGCGACGCCCTGGCGGGCGCGACGATCGCCGCGCTCCTGCGCGATCCCGACGTCTCGCTCGCGCAAGCCGTCTGTTCCGGCATCGCCGCCGCGCAGATCACCTTGCGCTGCGAAGGCCCGGTGGCGCCGGAATTCGAGACCGCGGCGTTCGCGGCGATCCGCGACGGCGCGCGCATCCAAACCCTTCAGGACCTCGCAGAGGAGACAATCCCGTGACCGCTTTCGACATTTCGCCCGAGGTCGCCGCCGCCCTTGACGCGGGCACGGCCGTCGTCGCCCTGGAATCGACCATCATCACCCACGGCATGCCCTATCCCGACAACCTGGCGATGGCGCGATCCGTGGAAGGGTTGATCCGGGAGGCGGGCGCGACACCGGCAACGATCGCCGTGATCGACGGCCGGCTGCATGTCGGGCTCGACAAGGACCAGGCCGAAGCGCTGGCCGCCGCGCAGGCGCCGCTGAAACTGTCGCGCGCGGACCTCGCCTTCGCCATGGCGCGCGGCCTGACCGGCGGCACCACGGTCGCCGCCACCATGATGGCGGCCCACGCGGCGGGCATCGCCGTGTTTGCGACCGGCGGCATTGGCGGGGTGCATCGCGGCGCCGAGACGAGCTTCGACATATCCGCGGATCTCGACGAACTGGCGCGCACGCCCGTCGCGGTCGTCTGCGCGGGCGCGAAGGCGATTCTCGACATTCCGAAGACGCTGGAGGTGCTGGAAACGCGCGGCGTGCCGGTGATCGCATACGGCCAGGACGCGGTTCCCGCCTTCTGGTCCCGCGATTCCGGCCTGAAGGCGCCGCTGCGCCTGGACAGCGCGGACGACATCGCCGGCTTCATCGCGACGCGCGCGGAGCTTTCGGCCTTCGAACATGGCGGCATGCTGATCGCCAACCCGGTTCCGCAGGCCGACGAGATCCCGACGGAGGAAATGCAAATCGTGATCGAGCGCGCGGTCGGCGAAGCGCAGCAGGCCGGCATCGGCGGCAAGGCGGTGACACCCTGGCTCCTGGAACGGATCCTGCGGATCACCGACGGGCGCAGCCTCAGGACCAACATCGCGCTCGTGGAAAACAACGCCCGGCTGGCGGCGGAAATCGCCGTCGCACTGGCAAGAAAGGGCCGCCAAAGTTAGCGCGTTCGCACTTGTGACTGATCGCACATCGCCCGGATCGCGACCGGCATAGTGTCTCCTCAACGCCGCGACAGATGATCGGCGGCACCCAAACGGAGACACTCACATGAACTTCGCATCCCTCAACGGCACCGTCGTCGCCATCGCAGTCGCAGCAACCGTCCTGACCTCCAGCGTCGCCACCGTGACCCCGGTCAGCGCCGAACCTGGCTTCAGCAGCAAGATCAACCCCCTGACGCCGAACCCCTGCCTGGCCAACCCCGGCCTGTGCGGCCCGGGCAACATCAAGCTCCCGCCGAAGCCCCCGGCACCGCCCGCTCCGCCGGCACCGAAGCCCGGCATGAGCGCCGGCGCGGCAGCAGCCATCGGCATCGTCGGCGGCATCATCGTCGGCGCGGCGATCGCCAACCAGCAGAACCAGCAGGCCACCGCCCACGACGCGACCCAGGCGCACTACAACTGGTGCTTCGCCAAGTACAAGACGTACCGCGTCATGGACAACAGCTACCAGCCCTATGTCGGCCCGCGCAAACCCTGCATCTCGCCCTACATCTAAGGCCCCTCCCGGAGGATACCGGTCATTGCCCCGCCCGGTATTCTCCGTTCCCGCCCCGGAAGCCGAAAGGCTTCCGGGGTTTCGCTTGACACGTCGGAAGTGTATGCGACGATAATACCGCATCCATTTGGCGATGCCTTGCGCCCGGACCATCCCACATGGTGTCTTTGAAATCTTTTTCGCTGTTTGCCGCCCTGACCGACGAGCAGGACGAGCGGTTTTCCGCATTGGCCCACATCACCGACTATGGCGAGGACGAACTGGTTCTCGACTACGAGGACGACAGCCACAACGTCTACATGATCCAGTCCGGCCGGGTGCGCGCGATCCTGCGCATCGCCACGGGCCGCGAGGTCATCCTGGGCGAATTCGCCGACGGCGAGTTCTTCGGCGAACTGGCCGCGATCGACGGCACGACCCGCTCCGCCAACGTGACCGCCCTGACGCGCACGCGGGTGATCTCGCTGCCGCAGCAGGTCTTCCTGTCCATCCTGCGCGATTCGCCCGACGTGTCGCTGCAACTGATGCGTTCGATGTCGGCGCTGATCCGCTCGCTGAACACGCGGCTTGCCGAACACGCCTTCCTGCCGGCCAAGTACCGGCTCTATTCGGAACTGATCCGCCTGTCGCGGCCGCGCAAGGGTCATGACGGCCAGCGCATCATCTCGCCGCCGCCGATCCAGCTGGAACTGGCCGAGCGGATCGGATGCCGCCGCGAGGTGGTCAGCCGCGAGGTCGCCAAGATGGAGCGCGAGAACGTCGTCGAACGCGCGCGCGGTGGCCTGATCCTGACCGACATGCGTGAACTCAACCGCCGGCTTTCGGAGGGATGGAACGCCGGCGGCGAGTAGGAGCGGATCGCTCCCGGGCGCTTCCACCGCGTCAGGAAACGGCAAAGCGCAGAACCGGGGCGCCCGAGAGCGCCCCTTCGTCCGTGTGGCGACCGCTCATTCGGTCGGCATGATCTCCGCCGTCGGACGCGGCGTCGCGGACGTCTCGGCCGGCAGGATCGGATAGGTCACCTCCGGCATTTCGCCGGTCAGCGAATTCAGGAAGGCGACGATCTGGTCGGCCTCGTCCTCGCCGAGTTCCTCGCCGAGCTGCGATTCGCTCATGATCTGAACGGCGACCTTGAGATCCCACACCTTGCCGGAGTGGAAGTAGGGCGCGGTCAGCGCGATGTTGCGCAACGGCGCGGCGCGGAAGACATATTCGTCGTCCACCGTCTCGGTGACCGCGAAGCGGCCCTTGTCGCCTTCCGGCAGGACGTCGGCGCCCGGCTTCTCGATCAGGCCGAACGGATAGTAGTCGTGTCCGCCGACATTGACGCCGTTGTGGCAGGCGATGCAGCCCTTGTCCATGAAGGCCACGAGACCGGCCTTCTGATCGTCGCTCATGGCGGAATCGTCGCCATTGAGCCAGGCGTCGAACGGCGCCGGCGTGATCAGGGTCGCCTCGAAAGCCTCGATCGCTTTCGCCATGTTGTCGAAATTGACCGGCTCCGCCTCGTCCGGGAAGGCATGTTTGAACCACTCGATATATTGCGGCATCGAGTTCAGCGTCACGACGACGTTCTCGGGCGTGTTGGCCATCTCGACGCCGGCCTGAACCGGGCCCTTGGCCTGGGCCTTCAGATCCTCGGCGCGGCCGTCCCAGAACTGGGCGATGTTGAAGACGGCGTTCAGAGCGGTCGGCGCGTTGCGCGGGCCCTTCTGCCAGCCATGGCCGATGGAGGTTTCCAGATTGTCGTCGCCGCCGGTCGCAAGGTTGTGACAGGAGTTGCAGGAAAAGACGCCGGAGGCCGACAGCCGCGGATCGAAGAACAGCGCCTTGCCGAGTTCGATCTTTTCATCGGTGATCGGGTTGTCGTTGACGGCCGGAATGGTCGACGGCAAGGGTTTGAAATATTCGATCGCCTCGTCGCGCAATTCATCGGCCTGGACCGCCGTTCCCATGAACAGGGCGGCGGCTGTGGTGATGAGAAGTGTCTTCAGTACGGGTTTCATGTCCCACCTCGTTTTCACAGATGCGTTTCGGGAGTGATGTTGCATCTGCGAAGGCGAGCCTAGGCTCCGCGCCGACGCGACGATTGACGAAAATCAATGCCTTTCCTCTTTGGAACGATTCCAGACTGGATCGCCTGCGGCGTGTTGTCCCGTCACCCGACGGCAACCAGGATCGCACCGGCCGCGATGAGCCCGACGCCGCCCCAGCCGACCGCCGAAAGCCGCTCTCCGAGGAACACCGCGCCGAGAATCGCGACGAAGACGACGCTGAGCTTGTCCACCGGCGCGACCTGCCCCGCCTGCCCCAGTTGCAGCGCCCGGAAATAGCAAAGCCACGACGCCCCGGTCGCGAGACCGGACAGGACGAGGAACAGCACCGTGCGCCCCGACAGCGTCGAGAGCGGCTGGTACTCGCCCGTCAGCCACAACAAGGGCGTCAGCGCCGCGACGACGACCAGCGTGCGCAACAGCGTGGCGAAACTGGAATTGACGCCCTCGATCCCGACCTTGGCGAAGATCGCGGTCAGCGCGGCGAAAACGGCGGCGAGCAGCGCCCAGAGCTGCCATGAATTCACATTGATCTGCATCGGCGTCTCCCTTCAGGATCTCGGTGCCGGCGCGAGTCTAGCAGGCTCGGCGGGATGGTGGAGGAATATTGGCGGAGGGTGGACGCGGGCGACTTGGCGGGCCGTATCTCCCAGCGCGTCATCCTCGGCCTTGACCCTAGGATCCATTCCGTGCGGACGGCGGTTGGGCTGAGGGGGCCGTATGGGAGGGCACCTTTTCTGCATGTTCTGTGGAATGGGACGTTCACGGAATGGATCCTAGGGTCAAGCCCTAGGATGACGGAGTGGGGGATATGGCTCGGCTAATCGCCGATGCATGACGTTAGCCGCGATGCCTCCTCCCCGCCGTCATCCTCGGCCTTGAGCCGAGGATCCATTCCGTGACGCGGACAGGTGAGTTGAGGCGTCCGAATGGGGAGTTGGCATCCGTACGCAGAGACAGGCGCGCAGCATCAGCACCGCGGCTCGTCTTCGAGTGCGGATTACAAGATCCGGAGCGGTGGAAGCTTCTCACGACGTGTCGTCGCGCAGCGCCTGGAGCGCGAGGCCGTGGCATTCGCGGAGCACGCTGTCCACGGTGTGGGCGGAGAGCTTACGGTGGCCGGGTGGCCAGCCGTGGCGGAGGGGTTGTCGGATTCTCGCGGGTGTTCGCCGACCTACGCCCTTGAACTGCGCTTCGCTTGCTGGCGCGACGAGGGCTGCGGCACGTCGCGCCTGCAGGCGGGCGAGACGCCGGGCGTGTCCGTCGATGTCGTCCAGCGCGCGCTTCAACGCCTTGAGGCGGGCGCAGAGGTGGTCGGCGCTGACCTCCTCGTGGTCGTCGGCAAGGTCGAACCCGGCCCGCGGGAACGGGCGCCTTCCGTCCCAGCCCTTCGGGTCGAAGCGGCGCGGCGGATCGGTGAGCACGAAGGTCGAGAGGCGCGGTTGTGCGGGTTGCGGGGCTTCGGGTGGTGGCTGCCACATGCGGGCGAGGCCGAGATTGAGGCCGGTGTGTGTGACGACGAGGCCGGCCGCCTGGAGCTGTTCGAGGGCAGTCGGCTCCTTCGCCGGGCGCGGTTTCAGGGGGCCGACGTCAATGCTGCGCGCGGCGATGACGATCAGCCGGCGGGCGGCGGATTCGGCGGGTCGCAACACACGCAGGATCACCCGCCAGGCGCGCCGCGTCACCTGATCCGCGCCGCCTTCGTCCAGCCCGGCGCGCACGAACAGCACCGCGACGATGCGCAACAACGCCTCGCGGTTGCGGTCGATGGCGACTTGCCAGTCGAAGATGGGGCGATGCGTGTCGGTCATCGGGCAAGGGTATGGGCGGTGGCGGGTTGGTGGATAAGTTGGGGGTGATTTTACTGTGGTGTCGGCGCCCCCTCATCCGTCTGCGCCGGTTCACGGAACCGCCGCATCCACCTTCTCCCACGAGGGGAGAAGGGAGGGGCGCGTGTCGCCGCAGGTGGTTGGATGTTCAAAAAACACGCCGAAGGACAGCCCAAGGCGCCGGACCCACCTTCTCCCTTGATGGGAGAAGGTGGCGCGCGCAGCGCGTCGGATGAGGGTGACAGCTCGATGCCCCTCGCCTTCCACCTATGGTCGATTGACCATGTTCATGTTTTGTTCGATAGAACCGTAACATGGCACCAAGCATCCGCACCCTTCGCCAAGCAGCCCGACGGCGCATGTTGCTGATCGTCGCCTGCCGGGATTGCGATCGGGTTGCGCGGTTTCTGGCGAGCGACGTCGCCCATTTCGTCGATCCGGCCCGGTCGCTGGAGGACCTGCCGTTTCGCTGCCGGGCGTGCGGGGAAAGGAATTGCGCCGTGGAGGCGCGCGACTACGACCTCGACCGGCGGCCGAAGATCATCGTCTGGCGGCCGACGCGGCTGTGGTGAGGCCCGGACATCGAAAGCCCCGCCCCTCGGTGTCGAGAGGCGGGGCCGGAAGCATCGGGGCGCAGGACCGGTCAGGCGGCCTGTTTCAGCTCTTCGGCGCGCAGCGGCTTCAGGGTCTCGGCCCAGCCGGCGAGTTCGCCGAGCATGGCCTTGGTGCCCTGCTGGACTTCGTCGGCCGGGTTGAACTTGCCGTCTTCGGTCAGGAAGTTGAACACGAACGGGATCGGCACTTCCTGCGGCAGCGGCATCATGGAGACCGTGGTCATCAGGATCTTGGCGGACTGCATGGCGCGCACGCCGCCCGACACGCCGCCATAGCCGACGAGGCCGACCGGCTTCTTGTGCCATTCCTTGTGCAGGGTCTGGATGGCGTTCACGGTCGAGGCGGCCGGGAAGTAGTTGTATTCCGGCGAGACGAAGACGAAGGCGTCGGCCTTCGCGTTGACCGCGCTCCAGCGCTTGGTGTGCTCGTGCTTGTAGTCCTGCGCCATCGGATGGTTCGGCTCGTCGAGCAGCGGCAGGTCGAAATCGGCGAGATCCACCAGTTCGACCTCGAAATCCGAATTCTCCCGGGCGAAGTCGGCGACCCACTGGCCGATCTTGAGGCCGTTGCGGCCCGGGCGCGTGGAGGTGACGATAACGTTCAGCTTCAGTGACATGTTCATTCTCCTTGATCGATTGTCCGGCCGGTCTGCGGTCCGGTTGATCGGGTGTCCGTTTAGTCGCGTGTCCTGGGCATGGGCGCCGTCAGGCAAGGCGATCCCGTTTCCGGAACGGGCCGTTCCGGATGATGGTTCCCTCGAATTCTGCTTCGCTGTCCCCGCTGCGGGGCGTCCATGCGGTAGGAAAAAGAAACCGCGGTAGCGATTTGATACCGCCGTCGCTTTTTGATACCGGGATCCTATCTAAGAGGATGAGTGCGCCGCACAAGACGGCACTTTTTTGCAACCGGGTCACCATGAAGAAACCAAGTCACATCAATGAAATCGGCCATGTGTGCCGGCCAGTCGGCGAATTATTGCAGTCAATCGGCTCGAAATGGATGGTTTTGGTGCTGATACGCCTGTCGGAGCGGCCGAAGCGCTTCTCCGAGCTGAAGCGCGAAATCGGCACGATTAGCCAGAAAGTGTTGACCAGTGTGTTGCGGGATCTTGAACGAAACGGCATCGTCGACCGCACGGTGACGCCCTCCATTCCGCCGCGCGTCGACTACCAGCTCACCGAACTCGGCGAATCGTTGCTCGAACCGATCCACGCGCTGGGCATCTGGGCTGTCGAGAACGAGGACCGGGTGGCAAAGGCGCGCACGAAATTCGAGGAGAAGGCGGATTTGACGTGAACGCGAAGATCGATGCGTTTTTCGAGAAGGACGGCCGGTGGCGCGAGGAATTGCGGGCGCTGCGCGCGATCCTGCTCGACTGCCCCGTGGGCGAGGAGTGGAAATGGCGCGGGCCGGTCTACACCGCCCATGACGGCAACATCGCCATCCTGCACCACATGAAGGACGCCGCCGTCGTCGGCTTCTTCAAAGGCGTGCTGCTGGACGATCCCGACGGGCTGCTGCGCATGCCGGGCGAGAATTCGCGCTCCTCGCGTTTCGTGAAATTCACCTCCGTGGACGAGGTCGCGCAGCAGGAAGCCGCGCTGCGGGCGCTGATCGCCGGCGCGATCGCCAACGAGAAGGCCGGGCTGAAGGTCGACTTTCCGAAGGACGACCTCCCCTATCCCGCCGAACTCGTCGACCGGCTCGACGGCGACCCGGAGTTCCGCGACGCCTTCGAGGGGCTGACGCCCGGGCGGCAGCGCGGATGGGTGCTGCATTTCTCCGGCGCCAAACAGTCGGCCACGCGCGTTTCGCGCATCGACAAGGCGGCGCCGAAGATCCTCGCCGGCAAGGGCATGCACGACCGCTGAGGCGGCCGGCGCCTGCCCTATTCGCCGAGCGAATAGACGGTCGGGTCGCCCGCGCCGCGATTCCTGACGAGCTGCGCCTTGCCGTCGGCATAGCCCCATTGCTGGCAATCCTCCGGTGCAGGACGCGGCGCGGAGAGCGTGCGGCAGAAATATTCGTCCTCCCAACGCCAGGCGCCGGTCAGCGTCGCGCCGTGCCAGGTGCCCTCGATCGTGCCGTCCTCCCTGACGACGAAGAAATTGGCGCTGTCGGCGGGGTCCATGATCTTCGGCCCGATGAAATGCGCCTTGAACGTGTCGAGATCGGTGACCGTCGTGAACTCCTCGGCCATGGCGGTAGGCGCGCCTGCGCCGATCGCCAGCGCGGATGCGAGCACGGTTGCGAGCATGATGCCGCGTGTGGGGATGCTTGTTGTTGTTTTCATTGTGGTACTCATCCTTGTCGCGGTCGGATCCCCCACAATCCGAACCCGCGCAAGACCAGAGTATCGTGCCTGAAATTGTCGGCCATTGACGCCGGTCAAGGCGCCGCGGGCGGCCCTCAGTCCGGCGCGTCGGCCCGCCTCAGATGCGGGAAATCGCCCTCGGCGATATAGGCCTGCTCCTCGGGAGACGAGACGCGGCCATAGATCGGGTTGCGATGCGGATGCCGGCCGAAGCGCTCGATGATGCCGGTCACGCGGGCGGTCTGCGCGCGGAAGCCGACGGCGAGTTCGGCCAACTGCGGCGGCATCGCGGCGATGATGCGCTCGGTGACGTCCTTCAGGCGATGCATCCGCTCCAGGTGGTCCGGCCCCTCGCAATGCGAGATCGCGATGATGAAGAAGGCCTGCTCCCACGGCGCGAGCGCGTCGAAATCGCCATTGTCGAGGCCGGCGAGCGCCAGCCGGCAGGCCTTGATGTCCTGCCCGTAGGCGCCCGGCGTGTCGCGCCACAGTGAGCGCGGGAACTGGTCGAGCGCGATCAGCAGCGCCAGCCGCCCGCGCGGCGTTTCCGCCCAATGGTCGAGCAGCCCCGCGGCCGCCGCCTTCGCGAGATCGGCATAATCGGCGATGATGCGTTCATCCATCCCGCCCTGCATGCGCTCCGTCCAGAACGCGGCGTGCGTCTCGGTATCGTTCCAGTGGCCGTTATCGGGAAACCAGAGGGAGAGGACGTCGTCCGGTTGAAATAGGGTTTTGATCATCCAGCTTTTGTCCAAATTAAAATATCGCTTTACTAGCCGGCTCCGACATTCCGGCAGTTCCAATCGCGCTTTGCCGCACGGCTCGCCAGCCCGACCTTAGATTTCCACCATTTTAGAGAAGTAATGGCGACTACCGCCTAAATAGGCTACCTTGCGGACAAAATAGCCTTTCTTTTCAACAAGCCAACTCTTGCCGTCATTGTTTTTAAGCCAATTCTCGTAACCTTTTATCCCCGGACCGCCGAGATTTATTACGAATTCATACCCACTAAACAAGAAAACGAAATACGTTTCAGGAAGCTCGGTGATTAGCAAGTCATACCCAAATCCAAAACGCTTCCAAACTCCTGTATACGGGCACTTCATGAGCGTTTCTTCCGGAAAGTACTGCCGAAAATAGTAAGGCCATTCAGATTCGCATTTTCCGTAACGCACCCAATCTCGAATACGGTCGTAGTGATCACCTAGAATAATTTCTCGGGCATTCTGCGGTTCAGTAATCAAAAATCGTTCGAATAATGCTTCGAGCGCCATTTTCGCCAAGAATCTAGACATTTCATTTTTCGGTGGATTTACATCAACCGGAAAAACGAGAACGTTCTTACGCAATCCGAATGCATCCAATCTATCGAGACGTTCGAATTCCTTTGTCTGTCCCGTTAAGAGGGGGAAGAAGTCGAATCCTCGTTGGTCTCTCGCCAATCGTAGGCCAACTTCAACATCGGTCCCTAGGGAGTAGCCCTGCATAAAGGGAAGTTTGTTTTTCTTAGTCGGAATCTGATATCTCGCACGAAGATTCCGAAAGGACGGATGATTTAGGATTGGTGCTTCGATACGTCGCGAGAAGTAACTATTACATTTATCACAAACCGCCCCTTTCGGAAGAATACGGCGAGAATTCCCCAACGATTCTGGCACAATGTGCTCTACGCTTGAAAAGCCATTATTCGAGCTTTTGCAGAATATGCATCCCATTGGCGTAGCGACTCTTGGTCACGTAAACGAAGCAGCAAAATTTCGCAGTCCTCACACGAACACGTCCACCTTCTCGAAGGTGCGCACATCGACCAGCCCGACATCGGAGATCCTGAGTTCCGGGATCACCACCAGGGCCAGCAGCGAGTGCTGCATGTAGGCGTTGTTGAGGGTGCAGCCCATTTCGCGCATCGCGGCGCCGAGGATGTCGGCCTTGGCGGCGACGATTTCGGCGCGTTCGTCGGACATCAGCCCGGCGATCGGCATCTCGACCAACGCCAGTTCCTCGCCTTTGGAGATCATCACGACGCCGCCGCCGACCTCGCCCAGCCGGTTGGCGGCGATCGCCATGTCCTCGCGATTGGTGCCGACGACGATCATGTGGTGGGAATCGTGCGCCACGGTCGAGGCCATGGCGCAGTCCTGCGTGTAGCCGAAGCCGGAGACGAAGGCGTTGGCCACCTGCCCCGTGGCGCGGTGGCGTTCGACAAGCGCGATCTGGCAGACGTCGTTCGGCCGGTCCATCTCGACGATGCCGCCCGAGACCGGCAGCCGCGCCTCCAGCGCGCGGGTCGGCGCCTGGTTCTCGATGACGCCGATGACGCGCACGTCGACCTCCGCCTTGCCCTTCGGAGCCGGGATAACGAAATCGTCCGGCAGCAGTTCCTTGCCCAGCCTGACCGTGTTCTTGGCCTCGGCGGGATAGTCGTAGGGCGGGATCTCGACGGTGAGCTTGCCGCCCTTGGCGAGCTGCACGCCGCGCCCGTAGACCTCGTCAATGGCGAGTTCGGCGAGGTTGGAGACGATCAGGAAGTCGGCGCGGCGGCCGGGCGTGATCGAGCCCATCTCGCGCTCCATCCGGAAATGCTGCGCGGTGTTGAGCGTCGCCATCTGGATGGCGGTGACGGGCGCGAGGCCCTGCTGGATGGCGTGGCGCACGACGCGGTCCATGTGGCCTTCCTTGACCAGCGTGCCGGAATGGCTGTCGTCGGTGCACAGGATGAAGTTGCGCGGGTCGAGCCCCTGCTCGGTGACCGCCTTGATCTGCTCGGCGACGTCGTACCAGGCCGAGCCGAGGCGCAGCATCGCCTTCATGCCCTGGCGGACACGGGCGATGGCGTCGTCGGCGCGCGTGCCCTCGTGGTCGTCCTCCGGCCCGCCGGCGACATAGCCGTGGAAGGCAAGCCCGAGATCCGGCGAGGCGTAATGGCCGCCCACCGTCTTGCCGGCCTTCACCGTCGCCTCGATGGCGCCGACCATGGTCTGGTCGTTGGCGGCGACGCCCGGGAAATTCATCACCTCGCCCAGCCCGACGATGTTCGGCCAGGCCATGGCCTCCGCGATCTCGTGCGGCCCGAGCGACGCGCCGGCATGCTCAAGCCCCGGCGCCGAGGGCACGCAGGACGGCATCTGCACGAAGACGTTGACCGGCATGGCCTCGGCCTCGTCATGCATCATGCGCACGCCCGACAGGCCGAGCACGTTGGCGATTTCGTGCGGATCGACGAACATCGAGGTGGTTCCGTGCGGAACGACGGCGCGCGTGAACTCGGTCACGGTCACCATGCCGCTCTCGACATGCATATGCGCGTCGCACAGGCCCGGCACGAGGTAGCGGCCCCGCGCGTCGACCACGCGAGTGCCCTCGCCGATGCAATGCGAGGCGTCAGGCCCGCAATAGGCGAAGCGGCCGTCGATGATGGCGAGATCGGTCGCCGGGATCACCTCGCCCGAATGGACGTTCACCCATTTGCCGTTGCGCACCACCATCTCGGCGGGCTTGCGGCCCATGGCGACATTGACGAGGTCGCGCGCGCATTCGGTCCAGGGTTTCGGCGGGGCGAAGGAAGGCTTGGCTGAGGGCATGGTCGTCTCCGGAGCGTTGACGCGAGCATGCCCGCGATTTGGCGGGAATGCCAGCCTCGTAAAACCACCCTGCCCGCCCCGCAGAACGGCTCCGGCGACCGGAATGTTCCAATGACGCCACGCATGCGGGAAATGCCGCATCACAGGCCTGCCGCGACCCTGGCATTCGCACCTCCCCATCCTGCGCGAACCGCCGCATGCACGACGACAAGCAGAAAGATCGCGCCGAACAGCGCCTCGACCGAGAAACCCAAGGCGAAGCGAGGCCGGCGACCCAAACGCAAATCAGTGAAAAAACCTGTTATCAAAATATATATACTAATTCATAGCGAAATTTCTTCTCCAAAGAATAGCAACGGACCGCAATGACCAATACATATCAACTTCAAAACTGAAAAACGCATGACTGAATAAAGTTTGCATCTCAAATACATAAACACCGCCATCTCGGTAATCAGACAATCAAACTTGAGTATTCCGGCCGGTCGGCCTATCAAAGTTGCAATCCGTCGGCAGGCTGCCGGGGCTTGCTTCGAAGGGGGACCGGATCATGTTTCTGTCGAAACGCCATGCCGCAAGGCTCGAACTCGGTATTGCGTCACTTCTGATTGTGACGGGAACGCTCGCCTCTTCGGCCCTCTCGGACGATTTCACGATCGACACCCCGACAAACACCACCAATGGCGGCTTCACGCTCGACGGAGACGACATGCTGTCGATCACCGAAGACGGCAGCATCGAGACAAGCGCCGCTTCCGGCGTTGAGGCGACCGGCGGCCACATCGTCGTAGTCAATGACGGCCGGATCGAGACCGAGGGCGTTGGCGCAATCGGAATTACCAACTTCGACTCGGACCATTCGACCATCACCAACAACGGCTCGATTTCCAGCAAATCGGGGGGGATATTCAACGCCATTTCGTACGGCACGACGGTGACGAACAACGGCACCATCACCACGGCCGGCAACGAATCCTTTGGGATTGTCAATAGCCTGTCGAACAATTCGACCGTTCTCAATGCCGGATCAATCTTCACGTCGGATGATGGAGCGGACGGGATAAACAACACCGGTTCCAACAACTCCATGGTGACGAACAGCGGCGTCATCTCCACCGCAGGCGAAGGCGCCGACGGGATCTTCCAGATCATTTCGGCCGGCACTGTCATCGTCAACAGCGGCTCGATCACGACGAGGCGTTTCGAGACGCACGGCATCTTCTACTGGAGCTCCGACGGCGCGGCGGTGACCAACAGCGGCTCCATCCTGGTCGAGGGTGAAAACTCCTACGGCATCTACAATGCCTACCTCTCGAACAACACGACCGTATCCAACAGCGGCTCGATCAGGGCCACGGCAGCCGCCTCGACCGGCATCACTGTGATCGAGGCGACCAATGTTTCCGTGACCAACAGCGGTTTCCTGGTCAGCGAGCAGGGCGACGCCCTGTACATTGCGGACAGCACGAACAGCACGCTCAACCTGTCGGCCCCCGGCTATATCGGCGGTTCCATCCACCTCGGCCCCGACGGCACCGCCGTCAATTTCGAAACCGGCGCCTCGCATTCGGTGCTGTGGACGCTGGATGGCGACATCACCGGCGGCGATCCGGTGATCTCCGGCGACGTTCCGGGCTTCTACAACGCCTCGACCAAGCAATTCGCGACCTACGACCCCTCCGCCCTCGC
>NZ_JALEGV010000019.1 GCF_022763245.1 Oricola sp. | reverse complement strand
CGCCCCATCCTCGCGTCAGGGATGGCCGCCCGGATGGGGGAAGACCGCTTGCGGGCTTCAGCTTTACCAACAGCCCGGCCCGCAGGGCGGCGCCCAAGATCTTCGTGCGAGGGATCAAAACCGAAGGGGCCGAAACCCTGCGAAGCCAGAGTTCGGTGCACGAGAGCGCGGTCCGACGGTGCTGGACGCGCCCATAGGCGATGGAAGAAGCAATGCGCAAAATCCTAGTCAGCCCAGCTCTATCGCGCTCACCTATATGATCGAGCTAAACCACAAAGCCTGCTTAGAAAATGCTCAAACGTACGAACAAGGGGAACGATATCAACCGGGAAGCCACAGAACCAGATCAGGCACAGCCAGCAGAAGCGCCAGGATCAGAAGCTCGAAGACAATGAAAGGCATGATCCCGAGGAAGCCCTGCCGCAGTTCGGTCCGAGTGGCAGATGCCGCGATATAGACGTTCAGGCCCATCGGCGGCGTCACCAGTCCGATCTCGGCGGTCTTCACCATCACCACGCCAAACCAAATCTCGTCATAGCCAAGCCCGGTCATCAGCGCATGCGTCACCGGCGCGGTCAGGATGATGATAGCCATCTGGTCCATCACCATTCCGAGGAGGAGGTACATCCCCACGACCATCAGCATCACGGCATAAGGCGGCAGACCGCTTTCGCCGATCCAGCCGAGCAGCGTGTCGGCGATCCGGCTGAAGGACACAAAATAGCCGAAGAGATGCGCGCCGAAGATGATGGTCACGATCATCGCTGTCGTTCGCAGTGTATTGCCAACCCCCTCGAAAAAGGCGCCGCGCGTCATGCGGCCGGTCGCGCTGCTGACCAACAACGCCCCGAGCGCGCCAATTGCCGCCACCTCTGTCGGGGTGGCCACGCCCCCGTAAAGCGACCCGAGAACGATCAGTATCAGCAGGGCTATCGGCCAGACCGGCGCGGATTGCGGAAGAAGGTCCAGGCTTGCGTCGCCTGCGGAAGGGCCGAGATCCGGCCGGAACCGCATGGCGAGAGAGATCGTCGCCATATAGCCCGCCGCCGTCAGGATGCCGGGAATAATCCCCGCGATGAAAAGCTTGCCGATAGACGCATCGGTCATCAGGCCATAGACCACGAAGGCGATGGAGGGCGGGATCATGATCGCGAGTGTGCCGGAAATCGCCACCACGCCTACCGCGAAGCCGGGCCGATAGCCCGCAGCCTTCATCGACGGAAAGGCGGCGCGTGCGATGCTGGCCGACGAAGCCGTACTGGACCCCGAAGCCGAGGCCAGGACGGCGCCGGCCAGCACACACGCCATGGCCAGACCGCCGCGCACCCGCCGCGTCAGCCGCGCGCAGGCCACCATAAGATCCTGCGCCACGCCGCCCGCCGAGAGCAGCTCGGCCATGAGCACGAACATCGGGATGGTGAGGATCACATAGTTGCTGGCGGTGGAGTGGACGACTTTGGTCATCAGCGCCGCAATCGTCGTGGGCGAGGTGACGAGCAAAAGGCTGCCTATCCCGGCCAGGCCCAGAGCATAGCCCACGGGGATGCCCAGCACGATCAGCGCCACAAGCAGCATGCATCCTATCGCGAAGGTCATGTGTGGCCGCTCCCATCGGATATCAAAGGCCCGAGCGCGCTGAGGATCAGGCGGATGGACAACAGCCCGCAACCCAGCGGCACCCAGATCCATGACAGCGAAACCGGCCAGTCAATGACACCCAGCACGACCTCCCCCTTGACCCAGGCCGAGTGGAATTTCCCCCAGGAGTAAAAGGTCAACGCCCCGAGATAACCCGCGGAAGCCGCCAGTCCCAGGCGGATCAGGCCGGCGCCAAGCGGTGGCGGCAGAAGGCGCGGCAGGGTCTCGATGCGAATATATCCGCCCGTCCTGAACCCCCAGGGCAGCGCCATCAGGATCAGCCCGACGAGCAAGTAGTTTTCGGTCAGGGCGAACTGGAAGGTCAGGGGACGGGCGAACAGATATCGCATTGCCGCATCGGCGCTGACGATGACCATGGCTGCAAGCAGGAATGCTCCCGCGACGATGGCAGCCATGGTCTCGAGGAACGACAGCGTCCGGTCGGCAATGCGGTACATCGCGTTCATCCGCTCCCGGGACCCCTGATTACCGGCCCAGCGTCATCCGGTATGCGTCATAGGCCTCGCGCGCAGGCAGCCCGCGTTCCGAGAGGCGGGCAATATAGCTGTCCGCGACCTCGCCCAGCTTGGCGTCCATCGCCTCGAGCGTCTCGTCCGAGAAGGCGTAGATCTCAATACCCTTCGCAGCGAACTCTTCCTGCAGCGACGTGTTGGCCTCGTCCAGATAGGCCGCAAGCGATGTCTCGATCTCCTTGCCGCAAGCGGTCACCGCCTCCTGGTTTTCGGAGGAAAGACCGTCCCATATGCCCTTGTTCATCGCAAACACTGTGGCGAATGTCCCGAATCGCCCGTTCGAGCTGATCGCGTTCACCAACTCGTCCAGCTTGTAGGGTTTCACACTCGACAAGGCCGAGAGCGTCGCATCCACGGTCTTGCGCTCCATCGCGACATACATGTCCGCGCTGGGAATTTCCGAGGGCGAGGCGCCGACGGATTGGAGGGTGAAATTCATCGCGCCGCCGCCCGAACGAATGACCTTGCCCTTGAACGCATCGAGCGTGTCGATGGGTCCGACCGCCGAAACGATCTGGTAGACCGGCAGCATGATGTTGAAGACCGGGTGGATCCCGTTGCCATCCATCTCGTCGGCCAGGGGACCGCTCTCCAGAGCGGCTCGGTAGGACGCCGCCATTTCCTCAACGCTGCCGCCCATATCGGGCAGCATGGTTACGCCGTTGAGCGGCAGCCGCGCGCTTTCATAGCCGATGGCGATCGCGGATACACCGGCAAGGCCATTGTTCAGCGCGTCGAGCGATTCCTTGATTGACGCGATCTGGCCGGACGGGAAAACCTCGAAGGTGAGATCTCCGTCCGATTTCTCCTCGACGCAGGACGTCCAGGGGTCGATCCCCCGGGCCGCGATGACATGGCTGGGTGAATAGCCATGAGACAGTACCATTGAGCCGGCCGAGGCCGGCGACGCCAACACAACCGTGGCGACCGCGCAAGCGGGCAGGATACGACAACCGAGTGCCATGTTTTGTCTCCGAATTCGATTTGGGGAAACGCGCCGGCCTCACCGCCGGCGCGACAGGGTCTACTCGGTCTTGCCGATGACGACGGGTTCGCCATCCTTGATCTCGCCGATATAGTTCACCGACATGATCTGGGCGTCGACGCCATAGCGGTCCTTGCCGCCCAGGGTCAGATCGTCGCCCTGCACCGATTTCACCGGCATTATGCCGGCAACGGCCGCGCGAGCCGCTTCAGGATCAGCGACATTTCCACCTGCCTTGATGGCGTCGAAAAGCACGTTGGCGGCATCATAGAACGACACGATGATCTCGTTCGGATCATGGCCTTCCGTCGCCTTGTATTTCTCGCGGAGCGTGTTGAAGCCTTCATTGGCCGGATCGGCATAGAGCATGTTGATGATGCCCTCGGACGCCTCCTTGCCGGCCGCCGCAACGATATCGTGCGGCCCGGCCCCGCCCATCTTGGTGAAGAGACCTTCATAACCCAGCTCGCGCGCCTGGCGCACGATCAGGCCTGCCGTCGCCGGGGGCGTGCCGCCGATTTCGACGATCTGGGGGTTCATCGACTTGATCTTGGTCAGCATCGGCGTGAAATCGGTCTGGCCCCGCTCGAAGAGCTCCTCGCCCACCACGTCGAAACCGTTCTTTTCGAATTCCGCCTTGAACAGCTTGGTCTGGTCCCAGCCGGTTTCGTCATTCGGATTGACGACCACGACCTTCCGTTCTTCCAGATTGTCCTTCATCCAGGAGACAAAGGACGGCACATAGTCGGCAGGCGGCGAATAGAGCCGGATCATGTGGCGGCTGTTCGCATCCAGCGCCTGGATCGTGTAGGAGGCGGTCAGCGCCAGAACGTCGTCGTCCTCGATATTCTGCTTGAGCGCCATCGTCGCGGCCGAAGTGACCAGAACCACGTATTTGGCGCCGTCCTGGTTCACCAGCCGGTTATAGGCGGCCACCGCATCGGCGGCGGCGTATTTGTCGTCGTAGGAAATCACCTCGACGTCATAAGTGGTGCCGCCGACCTCGAGCCCGCCCTTTTCATTGACCTCGTTCGCCGCGATCTCGACGCCGACCTTCGCGGCCATGCCCCAGGGCGCGCCGCCGCCTGTCAGCGGCGCGACGACGCCCACTTTCAACGTATCGGCATGTGCCGTCGACGCAAGCGCCAGACCGGCCAGCACCGCAAGTTTGCCTAGAAGTTTCATGCTTTCCTCCCTTTGAGTTAGACGGCCGTCTCAGCCGCCGAGGTAAATCTCGCGGACCCGCGGGTCCGCCATGATATCCGCGCTGCTGCCGGACATCGCCATGCGCCCGGTTTCCAGCACATAGGCCCGATCCGACACCTTGAGCGCCTGCGCCGCGTTCTGTTCGACGAGAATCACGGTGGTTCCCTCATCGCGGATCCGGCGGACGGTCTGCAGCACCTCGTGGATCAGCCGCGGCGCAAGGCCCAGGGTCGGCTCGTCCAGGAGCAGAAGTCGGGGATTGCCCATCATCGCCCGGGCGATCGCCACCATCTGCTGCTCGCCGCCCGACAGGCTCGACGCCTGCTGATGCTCACGCTCGCTGATCCGGGGAAACAGGCGATGAACGGTGTCGAGCCGCTGACGGACGATCTCGGAATCACGGACGAGATAGGCCCCCATGCGGACATTTTCGGCCACCGACATCTCGGGGAACAGCCGGCGTCCTTCGGGGCACAGGATGATACCTTGCCGCACGATGGACTGCGTCGGCGTGTTGGCGATCTCCGCACCGCCAAAGCGGATGCTGCCGGACTCTTTGCCTACCAGGCCCATGATCGTGCGGAACATGGTGGATTTTCCGGCGCCGTTTGCGCCGAGAACGCAGGTCACCTCGCCCTCGGGGGCCTGGATCGACACATCGTCCAGGGCCAGGGTGGTGCCGTAGCGCACCGTCAGGCCGGAGATCTTAAGCAAGCTCATGATCCCTCCCCAGATAGGCGTCGATCACATCGGGGTCGTTGCGGATTTCCTCGGGCGTGCCGATGGCGACCTGGCGGCCATAGCTGATAACCTTGACCCGATCACACAGGCCCATCACCATCTTCATGTCGTGCTCGACCAGAAGGATGCCGATGCCGTATTCATCTCGGATACCGCGGATCAGGTCGGTCACCTCGATCTTCTCCGAGGAGTTCAGCCCCGCGGCGGGTTCGTCCATCAGCAGCAGATGCGGCGCCTGCACCAGCGCCATTCCGATGCCCAGGATCTTCTGAAACCCGTAGGCCAGACTGCTGGCCTCCGCATCGGCCATCCGGTCAAGCCCGATCCGTTCGAGCACGCGGTCCACACTATGGCCCGCCGCCCGGTGGCCGAAGCTGCGCAGCCAGGCCATCGGCGAATAGGCCGACAGAAAGGACTGGGCCCGCTCCAGCGTTTCCCGGACGGTGGTTTCGGGGAAAACCGTCGTGGACTGGAAGGTCCGGCCGATCCCGAGCCGGCCGATCTGGTCGGGGCGCAGCCCGGAAATGTCCCGCCCGTCTAGCGAAACCGCCCCGGCCGATGGTTTGTAAACTCCCGAGATCGTATTGAACAACGTCGTCTTGCCGGCGCCGTTCGGACCGATAATCCCGAGTATCTCGCCCGGTTCCAGGGTGAAGGAAATGTCTTCGAGCGCCTTCAGACCGCCGAAGCTCCGGCCAAGACCGCGTATTTCCAGCGTTCCCGTCATTTCTGCCTCGACCGTTTCATGGATCTCCCCACAAGGCCCGTTCCGGCCGATTTGCGGAACAAAAACCCGGTGATCCCGCTCGGGAAGAAGGCAAGAAATCCGATCAGCAGCAGCCCGTAGACAAGAAGCTGGTACTGCTGGGCATCGCGGAGGACTTCGGGCAGCGGCACCAGCAACACGGCGCCGATCAATGGCCCGAGCGGCGAGGCGACGCCGCCGATCACATTGATCACCAGGATGTTCACCGAGATTGCGAAAGTGAAGGCCGCCGGCGAAATGAACCCGATGAAATGCGCGTAGCAGGCGCCGGAAATCCCGGCCAGCAAGCCGGACAGGCCAAAGACCCCGACCCGCCAGGCCAGCACGTTCACGCCGAGCGAACGCGACAAATCCTCGTTCTGTTCGATGGATTGCATCACCGCCCCGGCCCGGGACCGGTAGAGGGCCGCCGCGCCAGCGAGAGACAGCGCCAGCAGGGCGAGCGCAAAGGGATAGAAGTTCTCGGGCCGCGCCAGACGCATACCGAAAAGCTCGAAACGGGGGATGCCGAACAGGCCGCTATTGCCGCCGGTGACTCCCGTCATATCCTGCAGGATCAGGTTGACGATCTGGCCGAGCGAAAAGGTCAGCAGCACGAAATAGACACCGCGAATCCGCAGCAGCAAAGGGCCCAGCACCAGAGCGAGGAACCCTGACCCGATGCCCGCGATCGGCACCGAGAGCGCCGGCGGCAGGCCCCAGCCTATCGACATCAGCGACGAGCCATATGCGCCGGTGGCCATGAACACGACCTGAGCAAGCGAAAGCTGGCCAACCCTGAGCATCATGTTCAGGCTGAGCGCCAGGATCGCCATGAGGCAGACCATCACCGCGATATGCGCCATATAGCGATCGCCGATCCAGATCGGCACCGCGGCGAGGACGGCCAGAACCGCCAGCGCGACGACACGGACGTTCATGTCACTTTCCCGAAAAGGCCGCTCGGACGCACGAGCACGATGACAAGGACGATGGCGAAGGACGCGATCAGCGCGGCGGTATTGTTGAAAGTCGAGGCAAATCCCGATTCCACCAGCCCGATGATAAGCCCCCCGGCGACGGCGCCGGGGATGCTGCCGAGTCCGCCCAGTACCACGACCACAAAGGCCTTGAGCATCGGCATCTCGCCCATATAGGGCGCGACCGAATAGATCGGCGCCATCAACCCTCCGGCGACAGCGGCGAGCCCCGCTGCAATGGCGAAGGCCAGCGCCGAAACATGCGAGACCCCGACGCCCATCAGCGCCGCGATCTCGGCATCCTGCGCAACCGTCTGCATGGCCAGCCCCATGCGGGTGCGCTTGAGAAACAGATAGAAGGCGACGATGATAACCAGGGCGCAGCCCCCGACGAACAGCCGGTCGAACGGCACCACCACCCCGCCCAGCTGCATTGCGCCCGATATCGGCCGTTCGACCGCCTGCCAGGCCGGCCCCAGCACGATCAGCGCGATGGCCTGCAGCGAAATGGCAACCCCGAGCGACATGATCATGCCGTTCAGCTCGGTTTTGACGAAGCGGCGGAACAACCCGATCTCGATCAGCGCCCCGAGTCCGGCCGTCAGCACCGCCGCCAGCGCAACGGCGAGGAAATAGTTCACCCCGTTCATGCCATAGAGCACGAGAACGACGCTGGCGCCGACCATGTACAGCTCCCCATGGGCGAAGTTCACGACACGCATGATCCCGAAAATCAGCGTGAAGCCCAGCGCCATCAGCACATAGACCATTCCGGACAAGACCCCGTTCACCACGATCTGCGCGATGAAGTCACTCATCGCGCACCCGACGCGGACAGGCCGATGGAATCTTGCACATGGGTTCCCCCCCCCAATACCTAAAAATCGAGGCGATCCTGCACGTCCCCTCACGATCTGTCAAATCATTTAGCTGATTTACAGGAAATGCCCGATTTGCTACCAGTTAAAACAGATCCGAAAACGCGCCCTGCGACGCGTCGCAAAAGCACGAGCGCTCTAACGGGAAAGGGGAGGAAATGCAGAATTATCCAAATGTTTTCAAAGAGATAAACATCGGGTCCCTGACCCTGCCAAATCGCATCTGCTTTGCGGCATCCAGTTCCGAGCTCGCCGACACGCAGGGCTTCGCCAGCGAGGCGATGGCGGAATACTACGCCACCCGAGCGCGTGGCGAAGTCGGTCTGATCGTCGTCGAGGCGACCTATGTCGAGATGGAGGGCCGGCGTCTTCCCCATAATGCGATGTTGCATGAGGACCGCTACATAGAAGGGCTGGCTCGGGTCGCCGAGGCGATCCATGACGCCGGCGGACGGGTGGCGTTGCAGCTCAATCACGGCGGGCGCGAGGCGGTTTCCGAGGTTTCGGGCTCGGTCCCCCTTGCCCCCTCTCCGATCGCATCGCCCTTTACCGGCGGCGGCCTGACCCGCCCCCCGCGTGAACTAACCACAAGCGAGATCGCGCGCATCGTCCGACGGTTCGGAGACGCGGCGGAACGGGCACGACGCGCCGGGTTCGACGCGGTCGAGATACATGGTTCGCATGGCTATCTGGTCGCCCAGTTTCTCTCGCCGGAGGCCAACCAACGGCAGGACGAGTATGGCCGCGATCAGCAGGGACGGGCCCGGTTCGCCTGCGAGATCATCGCCGAGATCAAACGCCGCTGCGGCCGCGATTTTCCGGTGATCCTGCGCATGAACAGCACCGATCACTATCCGGGCGGCACCGAAGTCCCGCTGGCTTGCATCACCGCGGCATGCGCCGAAAGCGCCGGCGCCGATGCGCTGAGCGTGTCTGCGGGCATTCACGCCTCGCGCCCCTACATGATCGTTCCCGGCATGATGATCCCGAACGGCTGGAACCGTGGGGGAGCCGCGGAGATCGCGCGCCATGTCTCGATTCCGGTGATGGCGACGGGACGCATTACCTCACCCGAACTGGCCGAAGACATTATCGCAAAGGGCGAGGCGGACATGGTCTGCATCAGCCGGGCGCTCATCGCCGACCCCGAATTTGCCAGAAAGGCGCGCGAGGGCCGGGCGCCCGAGATCACGCCCTGCATCGCCTGCAACGAATGCGTCGCCAGCATCCATCGCCACGAGGGGCTGGCCTGCACTGTCAATCCCGTTGTCACCAAAGAGCTGGAACTGGCGCCGTTGTTGAACGCGCGACCCGTCCCCCGCAATGTCGTGGTGATCGGCGCCGGCGCCGGCGGGCTGGCCGCCGCGGTGAACGCGGCGCGGCGCGGCCATGCGGTGACGCTGTTTGAACGCGCCGGAGCCATTGGCGGACAACTGGATCTGGCGCACAAGCCGCCCCTGCGCGAGCCGATCGCCGATCTGCTGGCCTTTTACCGGCGCGAGGTCGATCGCCTGGGCATCGTGACCCGGACCGCCACCGACCCCACCCGCGAGGACATCGCGGCCCTTGGCCCCGACAGTCTCGTCATCGCCATCGGCGCTCGCAGCCGCGCCCCGGACATCCCCGGCATCGAACGCGCGCGACTGCGCACGGGGTGGAAGCTTCTGGCCGGGATGGAAGCCGCGTCGGGGACCTGCGCCGTTCTGGGCGGCGGGCTCGTCGGGGTCGAGACCGCCGACTATCTCGCGCATCTCGGGCACAAGGTGGTTCTGATCGCCCGCAGCGGCATTCTGAAAAAGGCGGTGCATGTGGATGCGGTCCACTATCGCGATACGCTGAGCGCGGAGGGGATCGAGGTGTTCGAGCATACCGCCGTCGAGGAAATCGGGCCTGACTGGATCCGGATCGCGCCGAAGGACAAGCTGCCCCGGGTTCTGACGGGTATCGATACGGTCGTATCCTGCATCGGATACGAGAACCGGATGGAGGATGCGGAACGCTGGCAGGGCCTTGCCCCGGAAATTCATCATGTCGGCGACGTGAAAGGCTCGGCCAAGTTCTTTGACGCCATTCGCGAGGGTACGATGACCGCGCTCGAGATTGCATGAGGAGAGATCACATGGACCGCAGGATATTCGACACCCTGCCGGAATGCGGCGCGGCGCCCGGGCTTTGGGAGATCTATGCGCTGCGCTACGCCCGCATGCCGGAGCGGCGCATACACGAAAACTTCCTGCGCCGCGACATGCATGACGGGCCGATGCCGCTCGATTTCTTCGTCTGGATCGCCCGCAGCCGGGACCGGACCGTGCTGATCGATACCGGCTACGGGCATCGGGCCGGCGCCGAGCGCGGCCGGCCCGTCGATATCGAGCCGGCCGAGGCGCTCGCACGCATCGGCTTGCCGCCGGAGAGGATCGAGCATGTCATCCTGACCCATCTGCACTACGACCATGCGGGCAGTCTCGACCAATTTCCGAATGCCCGCATTCATCTTCAGGATGCCGAGATCGCCTATGCCACGGGACGGTCCATGTGCCACCACATCGCGCGGTTTCCCTATGATGTCGAAGACGTGGTGCATTTCGTCCGCCGCGTCTATGGCGAGCAGGTCGATTTCCACGAAGGCGACGCCACCCTCTTCCCCGGCCTGAGCCTGCATCTTCTCCCCGGCCACGCCAAGGGGCTTCAGGGGGTTCTGGTCGAGACCGCCCGCGGCCCGGTTCTGATCGCATCGGATGCCGCGCATACCTATGCCAACCTGACCGAAAACCACCCCTTCTCGCTGACCATCGACGTGGACGCGACGCTGAACACCTACCGCCGAATCCGGGAGCTTGCGCGGGACGTTGATCACGTCATTCCCGGCCACGATGCGCTTGTCCGCGCCTACTATCCCGCAATCACCGTCGCCGGGATCGAATTGCAGGTGCTGCACGTCAGCCCGAAGACGCCCTGATCTTCTCAAGAAGCTGCTCGCGCCGCTCCAGCCACCAGCCATATTGTTCCGGCCAATCGGCATAGCAGGGGCCGGACAGCGCCGCCCTTGCGTGATGCGGCCAGTTGGGATTCCAGAGCGTCTCGCGCCCGATGGCGACAAGGTCGGTCCGACCGTCCCGTATGGCCGCATCGGCAAGCTCTGCTTCGGTGATCAGCCCGACCGCCATCGTCTTCATGCCCGAGCCCGCGCGAACCCGCGCGGTATCCGGCAACTGGAACCCGAGGGCGGTTGCCTTGCCCGATGTCGAGGCGCTGTGCCCGCCGATACCGCCGGAGGAGCAGTCGATGACGTCTACGCCGTTGCGCCCCAGCAATCCGGCCAGTTCGACCGTCTCGCCGAAGGGGCGAGCGGGTTCGGCGGCGTCATGCATCGAGATGCGGGCGAAAAGCGGCATATCGTCGGGGATCGCGGCGCGCACATCGGCAGCCACCTCGGCGGCAAATCTGTGCCGGGCGGCGAAGTCGCCATTATAGGCGTCGTCCCGTGTGTTGGTGGCGGGCGACATGAAGCTGTGCAGCAGAAACCCGTGCGCCGCATGGATCTCGACAAGGTCGGCCCCGGCCCGCACCGCGCGCTCCGCGGCCGCGGCAAAGGCCCGGCGCATCGCTCCGATCCCCTCCGGCGTCAAGGCCTCGGGCGTGAGATACCCCTCGCCGAAGGGGATCGCGCTGGCCGAGGCGATGGGCCAGGGCAACTCGCCGCGCGCGGCGTCCGCCTCGCCCATCGGACCGTTGCCATGCCAGGGCCTCTGGCGGGCGGCCTTGCGCCCGCTATGCACGAGTTGCACCCCGACGGCCGCGCCCTGGACCTTGCAGGCGGCGATCACGCGCGCCAGCGGCGCGATCTGATCGTCGCTCCACAAACCGAGATCGCCATGGGTGATCCGCCCCTCGGGCACCACCGCGGTCGCTTCGATCATGACCAGTCCCGCGCCGCCCAGCGCAAAGCGGGTGTAATGCGCCAGATGGAAATCGGTCGCGACGGAGTCCGGCGCCGAATACATGCACATCGGCGAAATGGCGATCCGGTTGCGCAGCACCAGTCCGCGCAAACGCAGCGGCTTGAACAGCGGTGGATTTGCAGCGGCCGCGACCGCTCCCTCATTGGAGGTCTGCCCCATGGCTCTCGCCCTTCCTGTCTGTTTCCTGAGAGGTGACCGGCCCCTAGTTGAGCACAAAGAACCGTTCTTCGGTCATATCCAGCGTCGAGAATTTCGGGCCCTCGCGGCCGATGCCGCTGTCCTTGACGCCGCCATAGGGCATCTGGTCGGACCGCCAGCGCGAAGTGCCGTTGACGATGACGCCGCCGGTGCGGATCCCCTTGATCGCCGCCAGAGCGAGCGGAAGGGACTGCGTGAATATCCCGGCCTGAAGCCCGTAGCGCGAGGCGGTGATGTCGCGGAAGATCTGCTCGACATCATCATAGGGAATGACCGACATGGCCGGGCCGAAGATCTCTTCGCAGGCGACGTCCATCTCCTGCGTCACCTTGTGCAGAACGGCGGGCTGGATCTGCGCGCCGGTCCGGCTCCCCCCGGCCAGGAGTTCGGCGCCCGCCGAAACGGCCCGATCCAGCATCGCTTCGACCCGCAGAGCGGCCTCTTCGTCGATCAGCGTTCCGATCTCGGTGGCGGGGTTCATCGGATCGCCGACGCGAAGCGTTTCGATTTCGGCCAGAAGCCGCGCGACGAATGCGTCGTGGATCGACCGGTGGACGAACACGTTCTGCACGGAGATGCAGCTTTGCCCGGCCAGCATGAAGGCATTGCGTGCGCAGGCCGGCGCCGCGACCTCGATATCCGCATCCGAATGCACGATGGTCGGCCCGACCCCGCCAAGCTCCAACGCCACGCGCTTCATGCCCGCATTCTGGCGAATGATCTTGCCCACACGGGTCGATCCGGTGAAGCTGATGAAATCGACGCGCGGATCAGACACCATGACCGGGCCGACCGCGTCGCCGTAAAGCGCGCTGAGAGCGCCCCCGGGCAGCCCGCCGGCATCCAGGAAGCATTCGACCGCCTTCGAGACGCAAAGCGGCGCCTTCGGCGAACATTTGAGAACCGTCGCATTCCCCGCCGCGATTGACGGCCCCAGCTTGTGCATCACAAGGTTTACCGGCGCGTTGAACGGCGTGATCGCACTGACGACGCCCACGGGAAAACGCAGTGTCATCGCGATCTTGCCCGCTCCGATGGCGCTGGCCTCCATCGGGATATGCGCGCCCTCGATGCGAATCGCCTCTTCCGCGCAAAGCCGAAGCGTGTCGGCGGAGCGGGCCGTTTCGACCCGCGCATCGCGCAACGCCTTTCCGGTCTCCTGCGTCATGGCGACGGCGATATCCTCGGTCCGCTCGGTCACGAGGTCGGCGACGCGGCGCAGATAGGCCGCCCTTTCCCGCGCCGGCATTGCCGCCATGGCAGCGCGCGCGGCATCGGCCTTTTCTATTGCGCGGCGGGCGTCGTCCTCGGACGACACAGGCATGCTCGCCACTTCAGCACCGTCATAAGGGTTGAGAACCGGAACGAACTCCCGCCCCTCCTCCCGCTGGCCGCCGATCAACGGGTGTATGACTTTCGTGCAGCCTTGCTCGACGCGCGACATCTTGATCTCCTAAGTCTTGTCGAAATGCGTAATATCATCTAAATGAAATAGCTGCAACCGCAGTACGACCTGTCGTGGCGCGCCTAAACACCGGAGGAATTCGCTATATGAAGATCACAGCCGCGGTCATGTACGAGCAGGGCCTGCCCAAGCCATTCGAACAAAGCCAGCCGTTCCGGATTGAGGAAGTCGACCTCGACAGCCCGGGCCCCGGCGAGGTCCTCGTCGAGATCCGCGCCGCCGGGCTGTGCCACTCCGACCTCAGCCAGGTGAAAGGCCTGCGCAAACGGCAATTGCCCGTGGTCGGCGGCCACGAAGCCGCCGGGATAGTACGCGAGACCGGGGCGGGCGTCACTCATCTGAGCGAGGGCGACCATGTGGTGATGACCGTGGTTTCGGGCTGCGGGGTCTGCGCTCATTGCCGGCGCGACCGTCCCGCGCTTTGCCAGTCCGTGACGGCCCCGCGCACAAAAGGCTTGCTGGCCAACGGCCAGCGCCGGCTGAGCCGCAACGGCGCACCGATCTATCACTATTCCGGCATTTCCGGCTTTGCCGAATATGCGGTGACGATGCCCGGATCGCTGGTGAAGATCGATCCGCAGATCCCGCTGGACGTGGCCGCGCTTTTCGGCTGCGCCGTGGTCACCGGCGCAGGGTCGGTCTTCAACACGGCGCAGGTCCCGAGCGGTGCGAGCGTCGCCATCATCGGTCTGGGCGGCATCGGACTGAACGGGCTTATGGCCGCGCGGGTCGCCGGAGCGAAGACGATCATCGGCATCGACATGCGCGACGACAAGTTCCCCATCGCGCGCGAACTCGGCGCAACGGACACGCTGCGCGCCGACGACCCGGAACTGGTCGAGAAGGTCCGCGTGCTGACCGGGGACGGTGTGGATTTCGCCTTCGAAATGTCCGGCGCGCCCGCCGCAATGAAATCCGCGCCGGATCTCATCCGCCCCGGTGGCGACGTGATCTGCGTCGGCCTCGGAGCCTCCGACGCAAGGTACGACTTCGTGCACGCCACGCTCGTATCGCAGGAACGCAATATTCGCGGCTCGTTCATGGGCAGCTGCGTTCCCGAACGGGATATCCCCCACTACATGAAACTTTTCACCGAAGGGCAGATGCCTGTCGACCGGCTGCGCAGTTCTGCAATCGGCTTCGACCAGTTGAACGCCAGCCTGGACCGGCTCGACAGCGGCGACGTGATCCGTCAGGTGCTGCTGCCGCACGGAACGCTGTGAGCGGCGCAATCCAAAGACAACCACCCACGTACCGCGCCGGACCGACGAACGAGAAAGGACCGAAATCGAAATGACCGAGGCCGAGATGCAAGCGACCGACCGCTATCCGCTTTCCGGCGTGACCGTACTGGATCTGTCGCACGTCTATAACGGGCCTTACGCCACGTTGCTGATGGCGCTGTCCGGAGCGCGCGTCATCAAGATCGAGCCGCATACAGGCGAGCATCTGCGCAGCCGCGGCGACATGGGGGGCGCGGACCTGCCCTTTGCCATGCTGAACTCCAACAAGCAGCCGATCACGCTGGACCTGAAATCCGAGCGGGGCAAGGAACTGTTCCGCGCCATGGTCGCCAAGGCCGACATCCTGATCGAAAACTTCGCTCCGGGCGTGATGGCGCGGCTCGGCCTCGGCGCCGAAACCTTGCGGGAAATCAATCCCCGGCTCGTCTACGGCTCCAGTTCCGGCTATGGCAGCGACGGGCCTTACAAGGACTTTCCCGCCATGGACCTCGTCGTACAGGCGATGTCCGGCGTCATCAATTCGACCGGCTTTCCGGACGGCCCGCCGGTGAAATCCGGCGCAGCCCTGTGCGATTTCTTCGCCGGCATCCATCTCTATGCCGCCGTCATGACGGCGCTCTACGAGCGTGAAAAAACCGGCAAGGGACGCATCGTCGAAGTTTCGATGCAAGACGCCACCTATTGTTCGCTCGCGTCGAATTACGGGATGCAGCACGCAAGGGGCGACGACGCGCCCGAACGCACCGGCAACCGCCACGGCGGCCTCGGCGTGTCGCCCTACAACGCCTATGAAACCAGCGACGGCTATGCCGTCATCAACTCCCCCGGCGATCACCATTTCCGCGCCATCCTCGATGTCATCGGACGCCCGGACCTCAAGGACGATCCGCGGCTCTCCACGCGCACGGCGCGGGTGCAGAACGTCACCCTGGTGGACGATCTGCTGACCGAATGGACCCGGCGGCACACGAAACAACAAGTGGCCGACGCCATGCTCGCCGCCAAGGTGCCTTCCGCCCCTGTCCGCAACCTCAAGGAAGTCATGAACGATCCCAACATGCTGGCGCGCGGCAGCCTGCAAAAGGTCTCCCATCCCGGCCTGGGCGACGTGACCCTCCCGCATACACCGTTCAGCTTCAAGGGTCTCGAACGACTTCCGCTCGAGCCGAGCCGCCCGCTTGGCGATGCCAACCGTGAAGTCGTCACCGGTTTTCTCGGCCTGTCGGACGAGGAATATGAGACCCTCAGGCAGGATCGCGTCCTCTAGCAAAAACGATCGGCTCGGCTTGCCACAACCTTATCTTAATCATATAGATCAATTTAAGCGTTAAGGCACCTTGCGCCGAGAACCGAAGGACTGTCGCCCGAGATGACCAAGCCCAGCTCCGAATTCGACTTTGCCTCCGTCCTGCAGCCCGGCGATCATGTCGTCTGGCCCCAGGGCACCGGCGAGCCGACGGGGCTGACCGCCGCTCTTGTCGAGGCGACTCCGGACCTTCCCGCCTATGTCGCGGTTCTGGGGATGGCCACGACGCGCACACCCAAGGCGCTGGTCGAAAGCGGCGCCCGGTTCCTGTGCCTCAACGGCGCGGCCGGCACGCGGAGCGCGGCCGCCCATTCCGGCAACCGGATCATGCCCGCCCATGTCTCGACGGTCCCCGGCCTGATCCGGTCGCGGCGTCTGCCGGTCGATGTCGTTCTGCTGCGGGTCCGACCGACCGAGGAGCCCGGCATGTTCTCGGCCGGCGTGGTTGCCGATTTCGTGCAGGAAATGGTCGACGCCGCCCGCGTCGTCATCGCGGAAATCGACGATCGCCTGCCCCTCACCGGGGACGATGCGCTGATCGCCCGCGATCGCATCCACCACCTGACCCTGGCCGACGGACCGGAACCCCTGCTTCCCGACGCGCCTGCGGGCGCGACGGATATCGAGGTCGCCCGGCGGGTGGCCGAAATCGTTCCCGACCGCGCGACCATCCAGCTTGGCATCGGCGGGCTGCCCACCGCGGTCTGCGCGGCGCTGGCGGGCCACAAGCACCTGGGCATCCATTCGGGCGTCATTCCCGATTGCGCCGTCGATCTGCTGGAAAACGGCGCCGTCACCAACCTCCACAAGGGACTGGACGAAGGGCGTATGGTGACCGGGGGGCTCTTCGGCGACCGGCGCCTGTTCGATTTCTCGGACGGCAACAACGCCGTATCCCTGCGTGGCGCCGCCTATACCCATGCCGCGCAAACGATGGCACGGCTCAAGAAGTTCTACACGATCAACTCGGCGATCGAGATCGACCTGACCGGGCAGGTCAATTCGGAACTCGCCGGCGGCAAATATATCGGCGCAGTCGGCGGCCAGGTGGATTTCGTGCGCGGAGGACGACTGTCCGAGGGCGGCCGTTCGATCATCGCGCTTGCTTCGACGACAGCGGACGGCAAGACCTCGAAGATCGTGGCCGGCCTCGAAAACCGGCCCGTCACCACAGCAAGGTCCGATATCGACATCGTGGTGACCGAATTCGGTTCCGCCGAGCTTTGGGGACTGGACTTCCCGGCGCGCGCCCGCGCGCTGGTGGCGATCGCCCATCCCGATTTTCGAGAATCCCTGGACCGGTCGTTGCAGGCCGCCGCCGCACATGCAGGATGAGGAGACAAGACATTGGCGGATCACCTGATCGAGCACTGGCCTGAGGAGGACATCTGCTGTCTGCGCCTGAACAGGCCGGAGAAATACAATGCGCTGAGCAGCGCCCTGACCGACGATCTGCATGCGGCCATGGCCGGGATCAACGAACGCGGCGCGCGGGTTCTCCTGCTGACGGCAAACGGCAAGGGGTTTTGCGCCGGGGCCGATCTGTCCGAGCGCAAGACCATGTCGGACGATCGGAAATTCGCCCATAATCGCGCTATTTCCGGCCTTGCAGACGACATCGCCGCCTTGCCTTTTCCGACGATCGCCGGGTTGAACGGGCTCGCGCTTGGCGGCGGTTGCGAGATCGCGCTGGCCTGCGATCTGCGTTTCATGGTCGCGAACGCGAAAATCGGCCTCACCGAGGCGCGCATCGGCGCCATTCCCGGCGCCGGCGGCACCCAGCGCCTGCCGCGCCTGATAGGAACCGCGCGGGCGCTGGAGATGATGTATTCGGGCGAGCCGATCGACGCCGGCCAGGCCGAGACCTGGGGCCTGGTCAACCGGACCTTTCCGGATGCCGCCGCGATGGAAGCCGCGATGCTCGGATTTGCGCGGCTGGTGTCGCAGCGCTCCCGCCGCGGCATGCAACTGCTCAAATCCGTGGTCTATGCCGGTCTCGACCTGCCCATCGCCGAGGGGCTCGACGGCGAACGGATCGCCATCTCCGAGATCCTGCGCTCGCGCGACTATCGCGAAGGCGTTTGCGCCTTTGCAGAACGCAGGAGCCCGGTTTTCGACTAGCCGCATCCTGGCCCCCTCCATCATGTCAAAGGTAATACGAATGAAGCTCGAACTGAACGACGATCAAAAGGCGATTCTGGATACAGTGCGCCAACTGGCGCAGACGAAATTCCGGCAACGCGTCAGCAAATGGCAGGACGGCACCTTTCCCTATGAAAACCTCAAGGAACTGGGCGAAATCGGCGTCCTGGGCATGGCGGTCCCCGAAGAGCATGGCGGGCTGGGCCTGCCGGTTCTGGACTGCGTGCTGGTGCTCGAAGAGGTGGCCAAGGTCTGCTATGTGACGGCGATGGCCGCGATGAGCGCGATGGGCGCCCAGAACCGCATCATCGCCAATTTCGCGCCCGAGGAGCTGAGGCGGAAATTCCTTCCCGGCGTCATCACCGGCGAGACGATCCTGGCGATCTGCATGACCGAACCCCATGCCGGCACGGATGTCGCGAACTACAAGACCAACACCGTCGTTCACGACGACCGGGTCGTACTGAACGGTACGAAGACGCTGATCAGCCGGGCCGACGAGGCCCATTGCTTCATCGTCTTCACCCGCGTCGACAACAAGCCGGGGCGTGAAGGCATCGGCTGCGTTCTGGTCGAACCGGGCACGCCCGGATTCGAGGTGACGGCCCGCTACCACACGATGGGAGGCGAGAACCTGGCCGAGATCCAGTTCCGCGACATGGAACTGCCGCTGGAGAACCTGATCATCCGGGAGGACGGCTTCAAGAAGCTGTTGACCGCATTCAACACGCAACGCTGCATGAACCCGTCCGTGTCACTGGGTCTGGCGGAAGGCGCCTTCGAAGAGGCCGTGAAATACGTTCGCCAGCGCGAGATTTTCGGCCGTCCGACCGGTTCCATGCAGGGAATGCGGTGGAAGATCGCCGACATGGCCCGCGAGATCGAGGTGGCCCGGTCGATCCTGTACCGCGCCGCCGCGACGGCCGATCCGTTTCCCGATCCCTATTTGGCCGCGATCGCCAAGATCCAGACGAACGAGATGGCGATCCGCGTCACCAGCGACGCGCTGCAGGTGCATGGCGGGTACGGCTTTACCGACGAATATCCGGTTTCGCATTTCTACCGCGGCGCGCGCTACGGCACGCTTGGCGGCGGGGCGACCGAGACGCTGAAGGACCTCGTCGGCAAACGCGTCTACGACGCCTTCCCCGAGGACGGCTTCCTCAGCTTCGGCATGATGTGATGGAGGACGCGGTGATCCGGTCGCTGCTCTTTGTCCCCGGCGACAAGGAAAAGCTAATCCACAAGGCCCTTGCCTCGGCAAGCGATGCGGTGATCGTCGATCTCGAAGATGCCGTGGGGCCGGAGTTCAAGCTGGCGGCGCGCGATGTGACGCTTGAAGCTTTGACAAGCGCGGGCCGGACCAAACCGGTCTTTGTGCGGCTCAATGCTTTCGACACCGGCATGACCGCCGGCGATCTGGCGGCGATCATGCCGGCGCGCCCGTTCGGCGTGATGTTGCCGAAATGCAGCGGCCCCGCCGATCTGGAGCGTTTGGCGCATTACCTCGACATGGCCGAAGCCATCAACGGCATCAGGCCCGGCGCTACCCGGATCGTCACGGTCGCGACGGAAACCGCAACCGCGACCCTGAATCTGGCCATACCCGCCGGCCATGGCGGATCGCGACTTTGGGGTCTGCTCTGGGGCGCCGAAGACCTTGCCGCCGATCTCGGGCTCGGCTCGAACCGGGACGAGCAGGGTCGATATACAGACCCTTGCCGCCATGCGCGCACGCAATGCCTCTATGCGGCCAACGCCGCCAAGGCGGTGGCCATCGACGCCGTCTATGTCGACTTCAAGGATCCCGAGGGGCTCGAACGCGAATGCCGCGAGGGGCTGCGCGACGGCTTTACCGCCAAGGCGGCGATCCATCCCTCGCAGGTCGAGATCATCAACCGGATCATGACCCCGACAGCGGATGAGTTGGAATGGGCCCGCCAGGTCTGCGGACTGCTCGCCGAAACCGGCGTCGCCCAGTTGAACGGCAAGATGATCGACATCGCCCACAAGCGCCTTGCCGAGCGCATCCTGAAACGCGCCGGCGCCGCAGTCGGCGCCGCCTGAAGCTACCGGTCGGAGGCCGAAGCAGATGACAGACATGGCCGAATCCGATGGCTGGGTTCCGATGCCCGACGACACCTATGTCGGCGCGCTTGGCGCCTTGTTCAAACGGCCCGGCGACGAGGGCACGGAGATCGGCCTGAGCACGACCGAGCGCCACTGCAACCTCAGCGGCAATGTGCATGGCGGGGTTCTCATGACGCTCTTCGACCGCTGCGCGGGCCTGCTTGCCCATGCGGCGATGCCGGGAAGCCCGATCGCGACGGCGTCCATGACGGTGAACTTCACCCGGTCCGTGAAGCCGGGCGCATTCATCCGGATTTCGGGCAGGCTGCGCAAGGCAGGCCACACCGCGGTCTTTGCCGATTGCGACGCCTGGGTCGGGGACCGGCTGGTCGGCACGGCGAGCGGACTTTTGATGCGTGTCCAGGACGGCGCGCACCGCCGCAGCTTCATCGGAGAAGCCTGATGGACACCCAATCCTCGATCGACGCCGCAAACCCGGATTTCTCCGAGGTCTTCTCCACCTTCTCCAGCGCGCTGACGGTCGCAGACATTCCGGGCGCCGTGCTGGATGTGGTGCGCGACGACATTTTCGATACGCTTGCCTGTGCCGCCGCGGGGATTTCAGCCGACGGCGTCGGGCCGTTGATCGAGCTGGTGTCCCGCTGGGGGGGCCGCCCCGAGGCGACGATCTGGTGCACCGGGCAGCAGGTGCCTGCGCATCACGCGGCCTGGGTCAACGGGATGATGGCCCATGCCCGCGATTTTGACGACACGCACGATGCCGCCGTGCTGCACGCCGGCGTTTCGGTCGTACCGGCCGCCATCGCCGCGGCCGAGCGCGAAACCTCGGCCAGCGGAGCTGATCTGCTTGCCGGCATCACCGCCGGGCTCGAGCTGATCTGCCGCCTCGGGGTCGCCACCAAGATCGGCATCATCGACAGCGGCTATATGTATACCTCGCTCTTCGGCCATTTCGCCGCCACCGCGGCGGCGGCGCGGGTGATGCGGATGGATGCAGCCGAAACCGTGAATGCCCTCGGCATCGCCTACAGTCAGGCGGCGGGCACCCATCAGGTCACCCGCGACGCGGCGCTGACCAAGCGAATGCAACCCGGTTTCGCCGCCAAGACGGCGCTGATCTCGACAGCGCTCTGCCGGGCCGGCATCAGCGGCGCGCAAAAGACCTTCGAAGGTCTGGACGGGCTGTTCAACTCGTATTTCCGCGGCGACTACGCCCCCGAAATCCTGCGCCAGGAGCTTGGGCAGCGGTTTCGACTCGCCGATCTCAGCTTCAAGCCCTACCCCTGTTGCCGCTTCAATCACACCGCGATCGAAGCCGGTCTCCTGCTGCGCGAGAAGCTGGCCTCCTTGGGCGATCCGCAGATCACCGGCATCGTCGCAAGCGTCAACCACCAATCCCATGAGGCCGTGGGGACGCCCATCGAGATGCGGCAGAACCCGCGCAACATCGTGCAGGCGCAGTTCAGTATTCCCTATACCGTGGCATGCGCCCTGATCGATGGAGAGGTAAGCCTCCGGCACTTCAGCGAGAGCGGCATGGCGAACGAAGATGTCCGTAGCCTCGCTCGGCGCATCACGGTCGAGACCGATCCCGTGATCGAGCGGGCGTGGTCACGCGGAATTTCCCCGACACGCCTTGACGCCGAAACCGCCGCCGGGCGGATTTCTGTCCAGGTCGATCGACCATTGGGCGGTCCCGACCGTCCGATGAGCGACGCGGATTTCCTCGCCAAGTTCCGCGGTTGCCTGGATGTCAGCGGGCTGCGATGGCCCGACGGAACCCCCTCGGCTCTGCGCGGCGTCATTTCCGCCCTGCATGGCGGCGGCGATCCCGCCACGCTGATCCGCTGCATGTGTCCCGACAGTTCCCGGGCGCGATAGGCGGACGACCGTCCATCTCCGCGCCCCATGGCACGGACCCGCATCGCTCGGAGGCTCAGGCCGAATTCGGCCGGGCCGAGATATCGGTCGGCTCGCTCGACAGATCCTTGAACCGCGTCCTGAGCAGGTGATCCAGTTCGCCGATATGTTCCTTCATCAGCTTTGCCGCCAGGTCCCGATCGCGGTCGCGGCAGGCATTCAGTATCTTCTGATGATATTCGACAATCGCCCGGCGGTTCTTCTCCGTATACCGCATGCCGTGCCGTTCGCCGCTCGCGACGATCGACAGAACCGTCCAGAAGGTTTCAAGCACCGCACTTTTCGACGCCTTTGCAATGCAGGCATGGAAAACCCTGTTCTCGCTCGCAAACTCCATCGGGTCGTTTCCGTTCTTCTTCATGCGGTCGATCGAGGCCTGCATTTCGTCGAAATCCTCGGCCGTGCCGAACTCCGCGGCATTGTGGGCAAGCGACGGTTCGATCTCGAGACGGGCCTTGACGATTTCGATGAAGGGCACCTCGTTCAACCGGAGATACAAAGACAGCGCATGAGCCACAAACTCGACATTGGGCCGTCTCACAAGAATGCCTCCGCGGGGACCGGGGCGCATGGCAATGACCCCTTGGCTTTCGAGAATGCGGAGGCTTTCACGCAAAGTCGGGCGGCTCACCCCATATTTCTGGATCAGTTCACTTTCGGTCCCCAGGCTATCGCCCAGACGAAGATCGGAATCGACAATTGTCTTCAGTAAAAGCGATGCAACCTGGTCAGACTTGCTTATGGTACGGGTGACGAGATTTTCAGACACGTTTCGTTATTCTTTCCTATCCGACAAGGCTGCCTCGTCCCCGCGATGGAGTCGGCGGCATTCAAAAAGCACAATCCTGAGCCCGCATCTGAATTTCTATCGGTCTATATCATTTAGTATTTTCGTCACGGTTGCAACGCTTGCGTTGAAATTCGGTGCTATTTGGAGACAGTCAACACCGGAGAAGAATGCGCCGCAGGAGCTCTGTGTCGTAGTGATGCGAGACAACTGAAAGATTGACCACAGCCCGACACGCCACTGCGCCGTGGATACAGAAAGCTGCACCTCAGACCGCATCACAAGGCCATCCAAAGCAAAGACACTCATTTCCAATGTCAGCAAGGCCGTTGCGAACGGGCCGAAATATGCACAAGACGCCGGCATTGATTACGAGACAATCCGAAGGGTTGGAAACGCCCACCGATCATTTCGCTGAAGCTTTAGACGAACCCGAGACGTGAATTGTGGTCGACTCGACTCAGGAGACGCTAATTCAGTAGCGTCAAGCATCATACGGAGTGTAAGCCACCGGTTACGATAACTGAGAATTATCAGGGCCTCAAAAGCGCGTAGCAATCGCCAGCGTTCTGTCGGGTCAGGCCTGTTAATAGCCCGTGTGTTCTGGCTACTGACCAAAGATTGTATTTAATCATTGGTCAGTAGCTGCCTATCGTGCCGTCAACAAACGGCAGGCCAGTTCCCGGTCGCCCCAACGTGTCGAAAAGGTATCGGAGACTTCGAACCAGCTTCCGTCGTTGCCGGCACCGTGGTTAGCGCCCATGCATGAACATTGGCACTCATGACCGAGCGCTTCCTGGCATGCTCTCGCGCAGATCTCCTGCTCGCGGTAGGGCTGAATGATGTAGATCTTGCCATATCTGACCAGCGCTCGATCGACGAGGTCATTGAACCAGGATTTCGGCAACTCCCAGTAAGCTTCTGGGCCGCCGATCCATTCGGGAGCAGTTCGCCGCCCGTTCTGAAGCCAGTGCCGATTGTCGTCGGCGAATGGCAGTCGCACGCGAATGCGCTCGCCTCGCCCCGTACGGCGCAGCACAACAGGTATTTGCTTCTGCTTCCAGACGTAGGAGAGGGTGAGCTGATCCATCATCTGCCTCAGCTTGTCTCAGAACGCAGGACACGGGACTAATTCTAGTGCTCCGGATTGCCAACGCCCGATGGTTCCGTCTGTCCTGCTCCCAATGGACGTATCACCAGAATATCAACGCAGCTCTCACCTCTGTATTCTGGCGCTTTACGTCCTTTTTCTCGCATCAGGTTGCGACCTTGTTCAATTGATGTTCGATCGCTGCTGCGGATGCAAGCACGTCCTCAAATTCAGGCGCTGTTCCGAAGATCATTGCGGTCGTGTTGGCGTAGTCTTCGTTGAGCGCCGCCACCATGCCGTCGACAGGCTCAATGGCGAATGTACCCGGCATGGCCGAGGCGAGGTCCATGTCAGGTCGGTTGAAGAACATCCGCGCATGTCGGACGCAATCTGCACCGAGATCAAAATCTCCGAGGGCAGCCAGGCCCACGTCTGAGTTTAGGAGGCAATGAAGATCGTAATAGTGCCGCGACACGCGTTGACCTTCTTGGCGAAGGACGCCACGCCGCTCATACCAGCGGCGCAAGCCATGCGCGATGACAACCTTGTCCCAGAAGGTCCGTGTTGCCTCGACAGTGGTTATATCAGCTACTGCCAAATCCAATGATGACGCCTCGTCGGCGATGTAGGGGCGGATCGTGACGGGCCGGTTAGGATCAAGCGCTGACTTTGCGCCGGATTCGATTCGAACGGCTGGGCGCACATATGCGCCGTCGCGCGGCTCAACCTCTGGATACCAGACGAGAAGTGTCTGTCCGTCGGGATCGGCCTCGTCGATCTCGATGCGCCCTACACCACCGGTTAGGTCGGCCAGTTGCTCGGCAAGAAGTTCTCGAAGCGGGCCGGTGATATACGCGCGGCACGCGTCCCGGATCGCATCCAGTCTGGCACGGCGTTTCTTGTTCGAGAGGGCTTCGAGTTCTTCGACCGACGCCGGTTCGTGGAGATCATCGCGGAAAACGGTGATGTCGATATCCTCGGAGAACCGTTGAATGAGACCGTAAGCTTTCGACAGCGATGTGCCGCCTTTGAAGAGGAGGCGCGGCGCTCCGGCAGGTCGCTCGTGATAGAGCGCGTTCAGGGTCCAGCACACCCAGAAGTCCTTCTCGATATTACCCACTGGCGCTCCGAGACGGTTAGCGGTTGCCAGGAATAGATCGAGCCGGTCCCGCGCGGGGGTCTCGACGACCTGCTTGTAGGCGGTCGTGCTCATTGCTCGGCCTCGTTGGTATCGACGGGAGTGACAAGGTCGCGCAGGAATTCCTGCATCCAGATCGGCAAGGCTGAAAGGCCGGCGCGAAGGTCGTCACGGATCGCCTTTCCGTGTTTCGGATCGGCGAACAATCGGCGCAGCGTATTTCGTGCCCGGTTTCGCTCATCGTCCTGGGTCAGCATGTCCTGCATCCAATACAGGGCCTGGACAACCCGCATGCCGGGCCGGTCGGCCCAGTAGAGCCGGCTTGGTGCGGCGAACTTGAAATGAATCTCCTGATTGCCGAGTTTGATCGGCTTCAGCCGCGCATCAACCAGCACCTCGACACGCGCCGGTACGGCCGTTGTAAGGCCGAGATCGTTTGCGGCGGTCATGCCGTCGACAACAACTCGCGCCTTGTCGCGACGGGTCACGGCGCGGATCACAGCCCGATAATCCGGTATGGTGGGCTGTCTGGTCAGAGAGTTTTTGCGTGGTCGATCATAGAGGCCGCGATCAATACGGCGAAGCTCACCGGCAGCGGCGAGGCGCTGCAGGGTTTTGTCGATGGCGGCGCGCCCGCCAAGATCGGCGAAATCGGCGGGCGTCCAGACCTCGTCGGGCTGAGACGCAACCCGGGCGAGTAGCCTGGAGCGCAGATCTGTATCTTGAGCTGGAGAGGTCATGTCCGAAATATGCTACATTCTTCGGACATGCGCAAGATTGTCCGAAATATGCTACATTCTTCGGACGCATAGAAGTCAGCGCAACCGTAGGAATAAGTGGTGCAAACTTGGAACAAATAGGGTACACAAACGGGATTAACCCCGTATTGATATGGGAAACAATGCCAGCTAATGTTGGCAAATGCGTTATACTCAAAGCCAGATTCGTGAACTTCTTTCCATTTCTGTAGATGCCTTTCGTACGTGGCGGGATGCCATTCCCGCACTGGCCCTACATAAAGGGCATGCCCCCAGCTTCACGCCGGGAGATGTTGTCGCCATGGCTATTGTCGCCGAACTGGTCAGGAATTTCGGTGTGCGCGTGGGAACGGTCAGCGGCCGTTTCGATCAGCTGTTCAAGGAGTGTCAGGGGCGGTCCTGGCTCTCGCTTGAAAGCTGTGTAGCCTTGATCGAAGCCGACAACTTCCGCCTGGTCGACGCAAACGCGGCCCATCGCCGCTCGCCGGATACTTCCATCATCTGCGTGCCGTGCGCGCCAATCATAGGGCGACTGCGCTCGGCGCTTACGGCGACCGAAATCGATCAAGTGCAAGGATATCTCCAGTTCCCCCCTACTTCCGTGGCCAAGCAGCGGGAACGGCGCGGGAATCGAGCATGACCTCGGCATCCACATTAGGGCCGGAGTGGAAAGACCGCTTGGGGCTCACGCATCGACGCTTGCCTGAACTCTACGAGTCAGCCGAGGCCGTCAGCGACGTGCCGCATGCGTCGGCGATCCGAGCCGCCCTAACAGAAATGGGCGTATCAGCGATCTTCTGCGTCCAGGGCATCCCAACTGTGGCGATCCTGGAAACCGATCAGTATGATCGCGCCACAATAATCGACCTTCACGGCGCGCTGTGGAATCAGGGCCTCGCGAGCCTGTTGCTGGTCATCGCCGAAGACACGCTCAGAGCGTTTTCGCTCGCTCGCACTCCGCTTAGCGATCCAGGCGACGACTTCGAGACCCGCTGCCTTATCGATAGCCTCAGTCTGACGACCGAAGCGCTGCGGTTTCAGAATCTCATCTATGGCGCGGAATCTGGACGCCTCTGGAAGGACTACGGCGAGTATTTCCCCCCAAAAGAACGTATCGATCAGGTTCTCCTCGACAATCTGAAAGCTTCCCATAGTCTCCTGCAAAAGGCCGCGCTCGCTCCAGATGCGGCCCAGGCCCTACTTATACAGGCAATGTTCATCGCCTACCTTGAGGACCGGGAAATAGTAACGCCCGCCTACTTTGCAGCCGTCTCCGAGAAGAGCGTGGAGAATTTTTCGACGCTGCTCGAAACTGGCGACGTCAATCTGTTCCAGTCTTTGTTCCGGACCCTCCACGCGGATTTCAACGGCGATCTGTTCGTCGCACCGTGCTCCTTCGAGGCCACGAGCGAGGCGCCAGAAGTCACGCATACCCATCTGACGATCCTGGCGCGGTTCCGGTCAGGCCGTGAAGAAATGGCGCATTCCGGACAGCAGCGGTTCTGGGGCTATGACTTCCGCTATATCCCTATCGAGCTCGTTAGCGCCGTCTACGATCGGTTCTTGGGTGAACGCGAGGTCGAACGCCGCGCCAACGGCGCCTACTACACTCCCATGTTCCTTGCAGACACGGTCGTTTCCCAAGCATGGGAAATGTTGCCGGATGCGACAAGGACGACAGGAAACTTCCTCGACCCGGCCTGTGGTTCAGGCGTTTTTCTCGTCCGCTCGTTCCAGCGGCTCTGCGAACACTGGCGCGCCAAGCACAAGACGCAATCAATTTCCTGGAAAACGCTGCTGTCCTTACTGAGCCAAATCCATGGCTGGGATTTGAATGGCGCCGCCGTTCGGGTCGCCGTGTTTTCGCTCTACGTCGCCTTACTCGAAGAGGTCTCGCCACGCGACATCCGCAAGCTCATCACTCGGGGGAAACTCCTCCCGGAACTTTGGGGCAAGACTCTCGTCTGCCGCGACTTTTTCGAAGTGTCACCGGACGGCGCCCAATACGAGGTCATCATCGGCAACCCGCCATGGACCAGCCGCCGCGGTCCGGCGCGTTCGTCTGTGCAGTGGAGCAAAAAAGCCGGCCACCCCATGCCCGGTGGCGAGGACGCCTGGGCATTCAGTTGGAAAGCGCTGTCGCATCTTGCCGACGGCGGACTGATCGCGTTCCTGCTACCGGCGATGGGATTTTTGCATAACCACGCCCAAAAGACGGTCGAAGCGCGTGACGCGTTCTTCCGGAAATCCCATGTCCGCCGCGTCATCAACTTCGCCGACCTTCGCTTTCAGCTTTTTGAGAAAGCCCATCGCCCCACAGCTCTGATCATCTACGGCAGCGCGAATGCGGGTAGTTTCCCGTATCGCTTCGACTACTGGGCGCCGAAGGCCGACCTCAACCTGCGCATCAAGCGTGTCATCACGCTGAGCAGCGCGGACAAGGCCTCGCTCGGGGTGGGCGGGGTTCTCGATAACCCGCTCATCTTCAAGCAGCGCCTTTGGATGCGCGAACCGGACGCCAAACTTTTCGGCTACCTCGCACGGCTTCCCAAGCTAGAGGCCTTCGTCAATGATTTTGGCGGCCTAAGCCGTCGCCGCGAAGAGCCGGGCGATCGCTGGGTGATCGGGCAAGGCTATCAGCCCTTCAATGAAGACAGCGATAGCGATGCGCCTCCACTCGAAAGCGCGTATGTCGGCCGACTGCCGGACCTACCCATTGCGGCCTACTCACGCCTAGCCCAGACTGTGGAAGGCTTAATGCCGGCCACATCGTCGACGGTTCGTCGCCGCGGCTTCGAGGCCGGCTTCGATGGCTCGCGGATCCTTATCCCGCGTGGAGTCGAGACGTCGCAGAACCGCCTTCGCGCCGCCTATTGCGATCGGCCGCTGACCTTCCAGCATATCTTCCAGGCGATCGTGGTGCCGGAGGGAGAGAGCGACCGTGCCAAGCTCCTGACCGCGATACTCAATAGTCGGATCGCGGTCTGGTACGCTTTTCACGGCACCGCTTCGTTCGGGTCGGATCGACCCGAAGTCCAGCAGGCCGACCTGCTCCGCTTGCCGTTCCCATCGCCCGACGATCTCCCGGATCAAGCCGCAGCAGCCCAAGCGGCCCTTGAGCTAATCGCGATTGTGGACGACGCACGCGAACGCTCCAACGAGCCGTTCTCGATGCAGGTCGATGACAGCGAGATCCTCCGGACGATCGACCGGCTAGCGTACCAATATTTTTGCCTGTCTCCCGATGAGATAGCGCTAATCGACGACACTGTCGAGGCGATCCTTCCTGCGATTCAGCCCCATGAAGGCCACTTCCCAAAACTCTGGGGCGCGCCTGACGAACCGCAACGCGCTCAATACGCGCGCACATTGTCGGCGAGCCTCGCGGACTGGTTCAAAGGCAAGAAGATCGATGCGCGCCTTGTCGCGCGCGGCGCTGATCTGGCAATCCTGCGTCTGCATCTGGGCGGCCATGAAGACTATGCCGAACATGCAGCCGGCGAACTCAGCGACGTACTCGAGCAGCTTGCGGCTCACATCCACAGGCCCCTCGACGGTAACTTCCAGCTCATGCCGGATCTGCGCGTTTTCGTCGGGGACTGCCTATACCTCATAAAGCCTATGCAGATGCGCTTCTGGCTGCGCTCCACGGCGCTCGCCGATGCCGATGGAATAGCGCTCGACCTCCAGCAAGCTGCCGCCGCGCCCCAGCAGCGGGGCGCGAATTAATGCTGATCGGTGATGTGCAGGCATGGCTCGACAACTTCGTTTCGTTTGACGACCGCTTCCTGGAGAGGATCGCGGCAGCGTGGCCAGAGTGCATGGCGGTTCTTCCGGAACAGCCAGGGGAAAATGACATCACCATTAACCTCGTTGATCGCCTCGCCAAGGACGTTGTGGTGCGTCGGTTATGCCATTGGGTCGAGTATCAGTTCGAGCCGTTCGGCCTAGCGGCTGACGGGTCGAAATACAGCAAGGGCATCATCGACATCGCCGTACTCTTCGACTGGGATCGGGAGCGATACCTGGCCTATGAGTGCAAGCGGCTCAACGTGATCAGCGGCGGAAGCCGCAGTTCCCTGGCCACCGTGTACGTCACCCAGGGCATGATGCGTTTTCTCACCGAGCAGTATGCCGAGCAGCTGCCTGTGGGGTGCATGCTAGGTTACGTGCTCGACGGCGACCTGCCCTTTGCTAATTCACGGATTGCCGACGCCATCGGCGGACATGTCCCTCTCGCGTTAGCTGAGGGACCTACACCACTTGCCGCGATCGAAACGATTGAGCGCTTCCGAACAAGGCACACCCGCCAAACCGGATCACAGATCGAACTTCGCCACGCGCTATTTTCCAAGCCGTCGGGCGCCGCGCCGACCGATTGAGGAAAGCGGCGCGCGTGACTTTTATCGCGCTGTTAAGACTTAAGCACGCCTTGTGTTGATTCATGAAGTATAAGTAGCAAAATCGTAGAATGGCGTGGCTACCGCTCAAGAGAAACTTGGCGCAACAAGTCAGCGAGAAGGGGAAAGCGGAAACATGTTTATTGAGCGGCTCTGTCTGACAAATTTCCGCTGCTTCGGACCTGAAGCGACAAGCGTAGACCTCACTCTCGAACTTACCACGTTTGTCGGCGTCAATGGTGCGGGGAAGACGGCCCTGATGCAAGCCCTGCAGCGGCTCTTCGGCGTGACCGGCGATCAGAGACGCTTACGGCGCCAAGACTTCCATGTCCCTTCCACCGAGCTTGTCGCGCCGCTCCAACGAAGCTTCTTTCTTGAGGCAATTATTGCCTTTCCGGAACTGGATGCCGACGGCGCTGGCGGTGCGGCAATTCCGGAGTTCTTCCACCAAATGGCTGCGGATGAAGCGGGCAAACTGAAATGCCGCCTGCGCCTCGAAGCGACTTGGACCGATGACGGTTCGCTTGATGGCGCGATTGAGCAGAAATACTGGGCGGTTAGAACCTTCGGGACGTTCACCGACGCTGATTGCTCTGAATTGAAAGCGGCTGACCGGGCTCGGATCCAAATGATCTACGTGCCGGCGACGCGGGACGGCGCATCCCAGGTAACAGCCTTTCTGCGCGGCAGGCTGTGGCGCGCCATCAACTGGTCGCAGGGAGTCCGCGACACGTTCACAAACGCCGGCGCCGCCTTGAACGGCGCCTTCGCCGGGGAGCCGGCGGTCGGCGTGATTGCCGCAGCGGTGACGCGGCGGTGGCAGGAAGTCTACACAGCCGGGACTGACACGACGCCGATCTTCCGTCCGCTGGATTTGCGTTTTGAGCATTTCATCCGGAACGTAGAGGTGGCCTTCCGTCCCGATGAGGCCGGCCGGGAGCGAGCCCTCGATGACCTGAGCGACGGCCAGAGATCGCTCTTTCATTTGGCGATGACCGCGGCGACCTTGGACATTGAAGCCGGGATCGTCGCCAATCCTGCTGCAGCCGGTTTCCAGGCTGGCGGCGTACCGTTACCGGCGCTCACGCTCATCGCGATCGAAGAGCCGGAGAACAACCTCGCTCCCTTCTACCTCTCCCGCATCGTCCGGCAGATACAGGACCTGACTAACTCGCCGCAGGCCCAGGCTGTTGTCTCCAGCCATTCCCCGAGCATCCTCGCCCGAGTGGATCCGAGGCAGGTGCGGCACTTCCGGCTCGATCCGCACGATCGAACGGCCCGCATCCGTCCTATCAACCTCCCCGTCGGCGAGGAAGAGGCATCGAAATTCATTCGCGAAGCCGTGCGGACCTATCCCGAACTCTATTTCGCGCGCTTCGTAGTGCTTGGAGAAGGTGCGTCCGAGGAGGTCGTTCTTCCCCGTATCGCCGAGGCGATGGGGCTCGATATCGACCGATCCTTCGTCGCGGTCGTTCCGTTGGGTGGTCGCCATGTGAACCACCTCTGGCGACTGTTGACCGATCTCGACATCCCCTACGCAACGCTGCTGGATCTCGACTGGGGCCGCGCCGGTGGTGGATGGGGGCGTATCAAGACAGCCTGCACGCAACTACTCGCAAACAACGTCACACCACAGGCAATCTTCGGACAGCATCTTAACGCCCAAGAGCCAGTCGCCAATCTGGCGGCTTTCGATGCCCTGCCGATCGAGGACATTGCGAATATCACAAACTGGATGAATTGGCTGCGCCAGTTCAATGTCTTCTTCTGCACGCCCCTCGACCTCGACTACGCGATGCTGAAGGCTCTCCCGCTCGCCTATCAGATCGTCGAACCCGGCCGCCAGGGGCCTTCGCCTGCAGGGGAGCCGCGCACCGCGGTTCTCGGCGACGACGGTCTGCCTCACCTGTACGCTGCCGACCAGGACGGTTTGATGCGCTGGTATCGGTATCTATTCCTGGGGCGCGGCAAGCCCAGCACCCACGTTCGGGTGTTGAGTTCACAAGACCCGGCTGCCCTCGCAGCCGCCGCTCCCGAAGAACTGCGCGCACTCCTGACCTCGATTGTCGCTCGTCTCACCCCGCCGCCTCCCGCGGGTGCCTGACCATGCGCCGTATTCGGCCAGAGGACTGGCGCCCGAGCGGCATTAACGATCTCGAACCGGCGGCGTGGAATGCCCTGCGCCACGCCGGCTCGGCGTGTGTGGTCGCAGGCCCTGGCGCCGGCAAGACCGAGTTTCTGGCCCAACGCGCCGACTATTTGCTTGAGACGGGCCTCTGCCGAGCGCCGCACCGCGTGCTGGCGATTTCGTTCAAAACAGATGCAGCCAACAATCTCGCGTCGCGCGTCCGCCAGCGGTGCCCGCCAGAGTTCGCCAACCGGTTCGTGTCGGTCACCTTCGACGCCTTCACCAAGAGCTTGGTCGATCGCTTTCTCAACGCCATCCCTACCGACTGGCGCCCGACCCGGCCCTACGAAATCTCCTTCCCAAAGCGCAAGGCGACAGAAGGCTTCCTCACGCTCGCCCGGCTCAATGCGCCGCCGGAATGGCAGGCGGAAATCGCCGGCTACAGCGCGAGCGACTTTGAATCCAAGATCGTCGGCAGCTACCGCCTGCCCATGGGACCTATCGCGCCCCAGAACGCCGCCGAGTTCGCCATCGCCCGCTGGTGGGCAACGCAACTACGGCCAGGCCAGCCCTCTGCACTTACCTTCGTCGGCATCAACCGGCTCGCGGAGCTGCTTCTCCGGGCCAATCCCCACATCCGTCGGGCGCTTGTCGCCACCTATCCCTTCGTTTTCGTCGATGAATTCCAAGACACGACCTACGCGCAATACGACTTCCTGCTTTCGGCCTTTTTTGGGGGGCCCACCGTCATCACCGGCGTCGGTGACGACAAGCAGCGGATCATGGTCTTCGCTGGCGCGCGCCAGGACGCCTTTCAGCGTCTGCAGGCCGATTTCGGGGGAGCCCGCTTCCCCCTCCTCTTCAACTTCCGTTCCTCGCCCGACTTGGTCGCTATCCAGCACGTTGTCGCGCGCGCTCTGGATCCGAACACCGTCCCAACGGTCGCTCAGACGGCGCGCCAAGTGGATGGCGACGTGGCTCAGGTCTGGACCAGCCAAACAAAGGCGGCGGAAGCCACCCACCTGGCGCAATGGATCGCTAACGACATGGCCACCCGCGGACGAGTGCCGCGCGACTACGCGCTCCTCGTGAAGCAGAAATCCGACGATTATGAGCACGAACTCGCTGGAGCCTTCGCAGCTCACGGTCTGCGGATCCGCAACGAGAGCCATACCCTCGGCAAAACCTCGCTTCAGGATTTGCTTTCCGATGACTTAAGCCGGCTCGCGATTGCGATCTTCCGCTTGGGCGCGACACGCCGTGCGCCGGCCGCATGGCAGCTGGTCTCGTCTTCTGTCCTGGCGCTGCGCGCTACCGGGCAAGACGACGATGCGCGCGCGGCCAAGGTCGAGGCGGAACTCAGCGCATTTCTCACTGCCTTGCGCAGCGATATGGCGGCCACCGCCCCGTCGCGGCAAAGCGCTATCGATTTCGTCAGACGGGTTTTCGAATATCTCGATCTCGGGGCGATCGCCCGAACCTATGCCGAATATGGCGTTGGCGACTTGCTTCAGATCATCCTTGAAGCCTTTTGCATCCACTTCTTCGCTTCTGCCGATGGCTCGCCGAACTGGACGGCCTGCCTAGATGCGTTCGAGGGGGTCAATCAGATTCCGATGATGACCGTCCATAAGAGCAAGGGGCTCGAATACGACACCATCATCTTTGTTGGCCTCGATGACCGGGCTTGGTGGGCCCACACGCCCGGCGACCCCGAAGGCGTCGCAGCGTTTTTCGTCGCCCTCTCTCGGGCGACACAACGCGCCATCTTCGCATTCTGCCAACAACGCGGAGAGCGAAACAATGTAGCTGAGCTCTATCAGCTTCTGACTGATGCGGGGGTGCCTGAGCTCGCGATATGAGGACACAACTATTGTCACAGAATATCGGAGACACTCGTACCCCCGCAGTTGATGGATTGGACAAAGGTAGTCGCCCGCTTTGGCAGACCCTCAAAAACACGTAGGTCCGTGTCAACAAATGGCCGGTTTCAGATTAAAAGGTAGCCGGTCCGAATGATCGAAAAAGGGGCGCAAAGCAGTCACAGTATCCCCCACGCGCGATAACGTCCCCTCCCAGTAATCTCGCGGACGCCGAGTTCACTGACCAGGTTCAAGGCCCCGCGCGGTGTGATCCTCGCCGCCTTCGCGACCATCTGCGCCGACACGATCGGCCGCGACATCAGCAGATCAACGGCGACCGGAAGGCTACTGGTCGCCCGCCGGCCTGCTGCCTTCCGCTCAAGCTGCCGTTTCGCGAGCGTCAGTCGGTCGATATCCTTCATTCCGGCCGCCGCAGCCGCGCTTATCGCATCGAGATACGCGACAAGCCTCGTTACCCGATCACGGGCCCGACGACGCTCGCGCGGAATTTCACGCAGCCCGACGGCAAATGCCAGCAGGTGAGATCGGACTTTTCCGCGCGATCGCAGGTAATCCGAGACGAGCAGCTTGCCGAGCCAGTGCTGACGCTGCAGGGGTTCGAGATGCTCCCACGCATCCCAGAGAAGCGCCGCGGCCAGCGTGGCCGGAAGTCTTTCGGCCGTCTTCGCCAGATCGAGCCATTCTGCAATCCGTTCACCTTCATCCCAATCCGGTGTCACTTAGCTCTTAAAGATGATAATTTGTTCCCCGCGATTTCAATAGCTTAGCTTTGCACTTAAATCTGAGAATTAGCACGTAAACTGATAATGG
>NZ_JALEGV010000018.1 GCF_022763245.1 Oricola sp. | reverse complement strand
TGGTGGCGCTTGACCCATCAAACGAAGTCGCGCCCATGGTCATCGATCACCGGCGCAAGGCGGGCCGCGAGGTCTTTGTGCTCAGCCCGAAGGATGCGTCAGTCGGCTTCAACGTGCTCGACTGGATCGGCCGCTATGGCGGGACAAAGGAAGAGGATGTCGTCGCCGTGGCGAGCTGGGTCGTCACCGATGTCGGCAGGCAGACGTCCATGCGGGACGACTTCTTCCGGGCCTCCGCCCTGCAGTTGATCACGGCGCTGATCGCCGATGTCTGCCTCTCGGGGCATACGGCAAAGGAAAACCAGACGCTGCGCCAGGTGCGCATGAACCTGTCCGAACCGGAACCGAAATTGCGCGAGCGCCTGCAGTCAATCCACGACAATTCGGAATCCGATTTCGTACGGGAAAACGTCGCGGCCTTCGTGAACATGACGCCGGAAACCTTCTCCGGTGTCTATGCCAATGCGATCAAGGAAACCCACTGGCTGAGCTATCCGAACTATGCGGCACTCGTGTCCGGATCGAGCCTGTCGACCGACGATCTTGCGAACGGCAAAACCGATATCTTCGTCAATCTCGATCTGAAAACACTCGAGGCGCATCCGGGCCTGGCGCGCACGATCATCGGCGCATTGCTGAATGCAATTTACAATCGGAATGGAGAGACGAAGGGGCGGACGCTGTTCCTGCTCGATGAGGTGGCACGCCTCGGCTACCTGCGCATTCTCGAAACGGCGCGTGACGCCGGTCGCAAATATGGCATCAGCCTGCTCCTCCTCTTCCAGTCGATCGGTCAGATGCGCGAAACCTATGGCGGACGGGACGCCACATCGAAATGGTTCGAGAGCGCGTCCTGGGTCTCGTTCGCCGCGATCAACGATCCGGAAACCGCCGAATACATCTCGCGGCGATGCGGCAATACCACCGTCGAGGTCGATCAGCTGAGCCGGACATCGCAGATGTCGGGATCCTCGCGAACACGCTCAAAACAACTTGCGGCGCGACCGCTGATCCTTCCGGAGGAAGTGTTGCGCATGCGCGGTGACGAACAGATCGTCTTCACCTCCGGTAATCCGCCGCTTCGATGCGGACGGGCGATCTGGTTCCGGCGCGCGGACATGAAATCGGTCGTTGCGACGAACCGGTTTCATCAGGAAGACCGAAGATGAATGGCGTGAATCGATGATGGGTTATCGATTCATAGAACTGATTGGACACAAGAGTCCCGCTCGGCGAGACTCCTTCCATGTCCCTACGCGAGCCAGAGCCGGTCCATCTTCGCCGCATCGACCCGGCACAGAACATGCGGCGATTCTATTGCCTCTCCGTTCAGCCGACATTGTTCGGCGGCGCCTCGCTCATTCGCGATTGGGGAAGGATCGGGACGCGCGGTCAAACCATGATGGAGACGTTCGACAAGGCCGATGATGCCGATCTGGCATTCGACCGGCTGGAGCGCCGCAAGCGCCGCCGCGGTTATTGTGATGCCGGTTAGCGGAAGCGATTCACTTCGACAAATTTCTTGCGCTGGGTAATGAAACTGCGCAGGAGCGGCAAGAAAAATGCTTTGCTGAAATGGCCGATTGGCGGTTCCGGTTCTAGATAGAAAGAGCGCCCAATCACATCGCTGTTGAATTCGTCCAGTACGATCCATAGCCGCAGATCCGGATCCAGACCGGCCCTGCGTTTTTCAATCGCAGGGATTTCGGCGGCGAACCGGGATGCCTCCGGCTGCTTGGTGGTGATCGGGAAGAATATCACGAGATCACCATCAGGCCTTGGCAGGCGGACGCCGACCGCGACCGGCCTTTCTTTTCGCCCTTCGGTCTCGCCGCGCTGAGCCTCGCGATTCCACAGGTATGGGTAGCGAATGACACAAGCCGTCTGAACGCCCTCATAGCTCATGGGCGTGTCTCGTCCTTGCTTGCGTAGCTATCGACCGCGCGTTCAAATTCATCGAAGAGTTCATCAGACATCGTCTCGATGGTTCCAATAGAACGAACATCTGATTGTCGCATGAGCCGCTCATAATCCTCGATGTTCAGGAGAACCAAACGAGGTTTGTTGCGCTGCGTGATCGTCACCGGATGGCGAAGCGCCTCGGCAATGATATCGCCGGATTTCCGCGACAAATCACTCGTCGAGTAGGATCCATGGGTTCGGGACATGCCGCTCTCCTTATAGCTGAATTCTTCGTAAAATACAGCAATACTGTATAATATGCAATTGGCGAGTTCATCTTTCCCTGTCGCAGTCGAGAGCCCCGCCGGGTGGCGAGGCTCTCATCGTCTTCGGTCAGTCCCGGTTGCTGTTGGGCCGAGACCAGATGAGCTGCAGACCTTCCTGGCCTTCCACTTCGACCAGGGTGGCGTAGATCGGAGCCGGGAAGCTCGGGTCGTCCAGCTTGACCGAGAGGTAGTCGCGCTCGGACTGTTTCGCCTGCTTCTGCCAGGCCGCGCCCAGTTCAACCGAATTTGAGTAGATGCGGAAGTGCGGGCCGTTCTCGCCGGGATTTTCGATGCGCTCGAAGCGAGCCTTGACGTTGAGAGCGAGCGTCTTGATCTGACCAGTGAAGCCGGACTTGGTGGTGGTGAAGGTGCCGATGTTAGCCATTGTGGTGTTCCTTTCGAAGTTTTTTCGAGCCGCGCCCATCGCGATCTCGATGGCTGTCGACAAGATCGGGAACGGACGGCGCGCACCCCCCGGGGTCCCCGCTGCGCTTTGCGCAATGGGGTGGGCTTGCAGGGCCGCAATGAAATGGAGGACGGCCGGGAAGAACTTCCTTGGTCCGCGAGGAATGGCGGCGCAGCCGGCAGGGGAAGAAAGTTCTGGACGGGCGTTGCGGACAGCCGGACGCGGCGAAGCCGGTTCCCGGTCAGACATGCCCCATCGAGACCGCGCCGGGCGAGCTCCGTGAGATACGACGGAAATAGGAATAGGCCAGAACGTGGCGGACATACCGCCTGCCACCCGTTACAGGCGCACAATCGACAGATCGATCTCGGCGCAGTTCAAGGCAGAGTAATTGCCGGATCGCGAACCCAGGCACTATTGGCCAGTCGTCTGCCTATCTCCGGGGTCCAATCGAGCGACCGGAAAAAGTGAGAGCAGGCATCGGTCCGAATGTGATGTTCCGCTGACAAGCTGTACGGCTGTCGTCGGGATCTTGCTCGGGCACCGCGCGGTGAAAATAGGCAGGCACGGAAGATGCACTGTCGTCCGGGATCATCGTCTTGATCGATGATGACTGGAATTCGCCGCCGAGGTGGCCTGACATTAAGAGCCGTATATTGCCCTCCGCGGTCGTATTCGGAAGGAAGAGCATCAGGCCGCCTCCCTCTCTTCAACCACCTCGGCAGGCTGAAGACCGTGGAGATAAGTCACCGCGCGCTGCGCATGCGCCGCTGCCTGAAAGATCGCCCGCTTGTCGTCCTTGAGGACCCTCAGCCAGGAGTGAAGGTAGCTGGCGTGATCCGCCCGGGGTTCGAGTTCGGGCACGATGCCGAGATCGGCACACAGGAAGCAACTACCGAGCTCAGCGATGAGTTCTTCGCGGGCGCGTTTGGAGCGATCCTTGTGATAGCGGGACAGATCGCGTCCGACGCGGTGGGCTGGCGCCGTCCAGTGGGTGGCCTCATGGCTGAGGACGGCGACGTACGATTCCGCATCCCGGAAGCTCTCAAATGGCGGCATCTGGATGTGGTCGCTCGCGGAAGCGAAGAAGGCTTTGGTGCCGCCATGGCGGATCACCGCGCCGGTATTTGCGAAAAACCGGTCCGCATGCTCGATCCGTTCGACCGGATCAATGACCTTGTCGGGCCGATGGTAATAGTGGTCGGGCAGGCCGTCGATCTGATCGCAGTTGAACACCGTGTAGGTCTTCAGGAACGGAATATCACGCTCGACTTCATCGCCGCCGGCATCCGTCTCCGTCTTGGTGAAGCGGCTGGCATAGACGACGGTTGCGCCGGTTTCTCCTTTTCGAACCTGCGCGCCGATTTGCGACGCCTGGCGATAGGTCATCCACAGCGGCGCTTCAAAACCGCGGGCGAGGCTCTCCGACCAGAGCAGCAGGACATTGATGCCCGTATAGGGCTCGCCGGTGTGCCGGAGCGGCCGGGTGATCCGGCCATCGAGCGTTCCCGCGCTCCAGGGCTTCATCCACGGGCGGACGCCCTGCTCCAGATCGGCAACGATAGACTCGGTGATCCGCTCGTAAATATCGACGCGCGGGCCTTTCTCTTTCCTTCTCATTTTCACTTACCTCCGGTTCTTGAGGCCGCGCCCATCGCGGCCCCGTCACGGGGCCGACAGGGGCGGAGCAGCAAGGCTTGGCCGGCACCCGCAGGGCCGAACCGGAGGGAAGGACGGCGCCAGCCGTTGCCGGGCATGCCGGCTCCGCCCAAGCGAGAAACCGGGACGGGGATGCGAAGGGCGTGATCGGAAGGAGGAGAGCGGCGCTAGGCGCCGCTCAGTCGGAGGGTCGAAACCGGAGCGGGTTCAGTGAAGGGCTTCGCCGCCGAAATAGGGATCGTAGAGGTAGAGGCCGATGAGACCCGCGCCTTCGAATTCGTCGACGGGCAGCACCCCGAATTCGGCGCCGGACTGAAAGAGCACAACTGGGGTCATGAGGATGCGTGCGAGGTTCCAGGCGTGTTTCTGGGCGAGGGAAAGATCGTGCGACATGTTTGGGCTCCATCGTTGGAGCGGGCCAATCCCGCTCTTGATGGCTCCGTCAGTGTGCGGCCCAGCGGACGCGATCACCGCGCAGGCCAAAGCCAAGCGGCCGCCGCTTGCGAGCGGACCCCTCGCGGGTTGATCGTGGAAGTCCGCGCCGCACCAGGAATGCCATCTCTAAAAAGAGCGGGATTGGTCCTCTATTGGATTGAGAGCCCTGTGGCACACGTCACTGATCGCCCCAGAGAAGCACAACCCCGGAGCTCGCCGCCCCGGCCAGGTAGATCTCGGGATGACGTAATGAAGGGGAAGGTCTGCCAGCCGCCGAAGCTGAGGATCAGGTCCTTTTGACGGCTCTTATTCCGGCGCGTCGTGCTGCCTGCCGGATGGTCGCGGCGATCTCGCGCAGGAATGCGGCACTGACCGAACCGATGGGCTCGGTGGAAACGAAATCATAGTCCTTGTCCATCTCGACGCGGTTGAAATTCGTCGAGGATGATCCAGCATGGCGCGGAAAGGCCGATACGGCGACACTCGATTTCCGGCACATCCAGCGCAAGCTGTCCGAGAAGGGGTTGCTTGGAGGTGAAGGGAAAGAGAAATACAACGTCCGGATTGCCGGGCGTCTTGATGACGATGCAGACAGGGCGGGGTTTGCGGCCGGATTCCTCGCCCTTTTCCGCTTCGCGATGCCACAGATAATGGAACTCGGCGACGTCGCCCTGCTCAAGCATCTGCTTTGGCTGGTTCGAGAATGGCGTCGATGCCGGACATCAACTCCGCATGGACATCGTCCGGGGCATCATGCAGAGAATAGGACTTGGTCGGGCTCGGCTCTCCGCGCATGCGGTGATAATCGCGGGCGGAGAGAACAAAAAGCTTCTCCTTGCCATGCTTGGTGAGCACGACCGGTTCGATCATCGCCGTCTCGAGGATTTCACCCGAGGACCGGTTCATCTCGGAGAACGTGTATTGCTTCATGTTGTGGCTCCTGCATTTTACGTAAAATAGGTAATTTACGTTGCTTTGTCAATTCGAGCCTTCGCTTCGACAAAAAATGGGGCGGAGTCGAAGCTCCGCCCGTTTAGCCTAGCTGAGTGCGGCCATCTGCAACTCGGCCGCCTTGCGATCGACGGTCTGGCCGGGGTTGTCGATCGGGCGCTGGAAAGGCTTCCACGCTTCGCCGACGACTTCTCCATAGGCGGTCACGACGCCTTCGGCCGCGCAACGGAGCGCATGGGCCTGAATGCCCATGTCAGCCGCGAACTCTCGCTTGCGTTGGGCGTTGCTGTCGAACCCGACAGGACCGTCGAGGTCCTCGTCGCGGGTATCGTTGGCCGACTTCGCAGTCGCGTCCCGAGCTTCTGAGACCGCGCGGGAGTAGAACTGGCCGGCGCCATGAGCGGAACCGACATAGGAGCCGACGATGCGCTGCAGGTGGATCTGCATGGCGCGGTCGCCGA
>NZ_JALEGV010000017.1 GCF_022763245.1 Oricola sp. | reverse complement strand
GCCGTATCCTCCTCCCACGGACGTTCGAGATTTCGAATGAGAAGGCTATCCTCCTCCCAGCCTTCCCATGACCAGGACCGGGCCGCTATCCTCCTCCCAGCGCGCCCGGTCTTTTCTTTTCCCGCACAGCTTCAGCTTTTTGCATCCGCCTGGATCATGTCGGCCGCCTTTTCGGCGATCATGATGGTCGGTGCGTTGGTGTTGCCGCCGACGAGCGTCGGCATGACGGAGGCATCGACCACCCGCAACCCGTCCAGTCCGCGCACCCGCAACCGGGGATCGACGACAGCCTGATCATCGACACCCATGCGGCAGGTTCCTGACGGATGGTAGACGGTGTCGGCGCGGTCGCGGATGTGGCGCATCAGCACCGCGTCGTCGGTCACGCCGTCCAGATGGAACTCGCGGCGCCGATAGGGCGCCAGCGCCGGCGCCTGCATGATGCGCCGCGTCATCTTCACGCCCTCCAGCAAGAGATCGGCGTCGCGCTGATCCTCCAGGAAACGCGGATCGATCAGCGGCGCTGCCGTCGGATTGGGCCCCGCAAGCCGGACAGTGCCGCGCGAAAAGGGGCGCAGCACGCAGACATGGCAGGAATAGCCGAAACCCCAATGCAGCCTGCGCGCATGATCGTCGACGACAGCCGCCACGAAATGCAATTGCAGGTCCGGCCGCGCCAGCGCCGGATCGGACTTGACGAAAGCGCCGCCCTCCGCGCCCGGCGAGGCGAACAGGCCGGTCCGGTCACGCCGCCAGCGTCGAAACTCACGCAGCATGTTCAGGGCACCGGTCGGGGCCAGGCCCAGCACTTCGGTGTCTCCCGTCCTCCAGGACAGGACGAAGTCGATGTGATCCTGCAGGTTGCGGCCGACGCCCGGAAGCTCATGGCGCGGCTCGACACCGTTGTCTCGCAGCTCCGCCGCCGGCCCTATCCCGGACAGGAGAAGAAGCTGCGGTGAGTTGAAGGCTCCGCCGCAGAGGATCACCTCGCGCCGCGCCTTGACCGTCTCCTCGTGCCCACCGCGCCGGCACATAAGCCCGACGGCTTTCCGTCCCTCGAACATGATCCGTGTTGCCTGCGTGTGGGTGCGGACGCTCAGATTGGGCCGGTTCATGACAGGGTGCAGAAAGGCGGCAGCGGCGGAGCATCGCTCGCCTTCCCGGCCGCTATCGTGGAACTGGGTGACCTGGTAGAGCCCCGCGCCTTCCTGCCGCGGGCCGTTGAAATCGTCGTTGACCGGAACTTGCGTCTGCGCGCAGGCCTCGACGAAGGCTCGGGTGACCGCGCGCGGCGTGCGCTGTTCGCTGACCTGGAGCGGGCCGGCGTCGCCATGCCAGGCGTCAGCGCCACGGATGTTGTTCTCCGCACGCTTGAAGAGCGGCAGGACCTCCTCGAAGCCCCAACCGACACAGCCCGCGGCAACCCAGTCGTCATAGTCGCCCGGATGGCCGCGCGTGTAGAGCATCGCGTTGATCGCGCTGGATCCGCCGAGCGCCCGGCCGCGCGGCTGATAGCCCCGCCGCCCGTTCAGGCCCGGCTGCGGGACGGTTTCATAGGCCCAGTTGTTGATGCGGCCGTAACCCGGCAGCATCACGACGGTGGCAAGCGGCGTGCGAACCAGCGCGCCCCTGCCCTCGCCGCCGGCCTCGACAAGGCAGACGGTCACGTCCGGATCCTCCGACAGACGCGCCGCCAGGACCGATCCGGCAGACCCGCCGCCGGCGATCACGTAATCGAACTCCTCCGCCATCAGCGCCCCTCCACCACGCAAAGGAGAGACTACGCGCAATCGCCGGACCGGCAAGCGGCACGAAGAAGGAATTCACCGACCGACGGCAGAGCAGAGCCGGTCGGTCCATCATCACACGAACACGAAATCCGACTGTTCGATCTCGCCCGTCGAGCCGAGGACGAGGATCGCGTTGCCGTCGAACTCGATGCGGGTCATTCCGCCATTGTCGGTGATCGTCAGGTCCGAGAATTCGTCGACAGCCGCATAGCCGGAGAAGTCGATCTTGTCGGAGCCGTCTTCCCAGTCGGCGATATAGTCGAGGCCGCTGCCGGCATTGAAGACGAAGGTGTCCGCATCCGCACCGCCGAAAAGCGAATCCGTTCCGGCCCCGCCTTCGATGATGTCGGCGCCGGCCTGGCCCGCAATCACGTCATTGCCGTCGCCGCCCGTCAGGGTGTCCGTGCCCCCGCCGCCGGCAAGCGTGATGTTCGCAGTCACGCCGGTCGCGTCGAGAACGTCATTGCCGTCATTGCCGTTGACCCGCTCGACATCGGTTCCGGCCAGCGAGAAGACGAAGCTTCCGGTGTCCTGGATGAAGATCCGGTCGTAGCCCTCGCCGCCGTCGAAGGAGGCATCGCCGGAATCGGCGAAGAAGCGATCATCGCCCTTGCCGCCGATGAAGTTGTCCGACCCGCCATCGCCGAACAGGAAGTCGCCACCATCTCCACCGTCCAGCGTGTCATCGTCGTCGCCGCCGGAGATCTGGTCGACCGCCGAACCGCCGGTGAGCGTGTCATTGCCGCCAAGACCGCTGATGACAAGCGAGGTGGTGACGCCGGTGCCGTCGAAGGTGTCGTCACCGCTGCCGCCGATAACACGCTCGATATTGGTGCCGGCGAGCGCGACATTCACGCCGTTGGTGTCGGCGACGATGATGCGGTCGTAACCGCCGCCGCCGTCGAACGAGGTGTCGAGCGCGTCGATGTAGAAATCGTCCGCGCCGGTGCCGCCGACGAAGCTGTCGGCGCCGCTGTTGCCCTGAAGCTGGTCGTTGCCCCAGCCGCCGATGAGCGTGTCGTTGCCGAGTCCGCCCCGCAGCACGTTGCCGCTGCCGCCGACCGCGCTCAGCGTGTCGTCGCCGCCGAGCCCTTCAAGCAGATTGGCCGAGCCGTTGCCGGAGATGACGTCGGCGCCCGAACCGCCCTTCACATTCTCGATATTGGCGATGGTGTCGCTGTCGATCTCGCTGCCCGAGG
>NZ_JALEGV010000016.1 GCF_022763245.1 Oricola sp. | reverse complement strand
CCCCCGCAACCAAAATCAACCCGTTCATCCACAAGATGAGCGGGTCTTTGCGTTTCTAATAGGCATCAATCCAAGCTCTCACAGCTCCCAAGGTGGGTAATGACCTGCTCCCCGCTTTGTCCAAGAAATGACGACGGGGCGGTGTGGCACATCCGGCCTGAGGGCTACGCCTCATAGCGACATGCGTCGTTCCTTCGCGCCGCCGCGCCGTCGGGGTTTCGGCAAGGCGAGGTCGAGCGGGGCCAGCGGGTTTTCAAGCGATTTGATGAGCAAATGGCAGAAGGCGGCCACCGCTGGATCGGTGCGCATGATCGGCTTGGCGGTGGCGTAGGCGCGAATCGCCGCCGTGCGATAGCAGCCGTCCGCGGGCAGGCTACCGAGCCACTGCATGTAGCCGAGCTGGCCGTATTCCTTCGCCCGTTCGGCCGAATCGGCGCGCGCTTGAAGTTGGTGAAGTGTCAGGTCGATACCGTATGTCATGGTGCCCTCCGCGCAAGTTGCGGGGCCGCGGGACCGGTCGCGATGCCAGGCGTTCTAGCCGGTCTGCCATGCGCTCGTCCTGTCCGGGGCACCCCGCCCGTGGTCGTTTTCGATGCGTGGCAGGTCTCCTGGCTCGCGGGTCGCCGCCCTTGTCCGGCCTTCCCGGAGCCGGGGCTCCAGTGGCGCAGTCGGACGCGGGCTCGCCGCTTACAGTTGCGGGGGCAGCTCCGGATTTGCGTCATGCGCACCGGATTCCCATCTTCGCCAGCGACGCGAATCGCCGGAACCACACACCACATCTGGTGGCATTGAGGGCCGAATTGTCAATGGGTGGGTGTGGGCCGAGGCGCGAGCCGTCAGGTTTGCGCGATGGCGTGGCTCAGTTCCTGCACCGTGCGCAACAGCGGCTCGGCGACGGTGCGGTGGTCGAACGCGTGCAGCGTTACAAGCGAAAGCACGAGAACGGCGCCCGATTCGCCGCCGGGCACCACCGCCGAGACCCCGTAGCGCGACTGTACCACCGTCCCGCGTCCGATGGCGTAGCCGAGCTCGCGCGCCTCACGCACCTCTTCGGTGTCGTCGTCGTTCGGCGGCTGGAGCGCCTGGACGGCGACGCGCAGCGACAGCGGCCCGCTTGGATGGCGGAAGCCGGGCGGGGTGAAGACATGTTCGCCATTCGTGCCGGGCGTCTTGGAGACGATCGTGGTGAGCACGTCGTCGTCCTCGGAGGTCAGCGTCGCTGTCATGCCGGTTTCGTTGGCGAGCGCGGCGAGGATCGCCTCGATCCCGGTCGGAAACTGCGAGGAATAGGCCCTGGCGAGTTCGAGCGTCGCGACGCCGAGCAGATATTGCTTGCGTTCGTTGCGGCGAACGAGGCCTTGCGTCTGGAGCGCCTGGAGTATGCGGTAGAGGGGCGCGCGCTGGGTCGACAATTCGCGGGCCAGATAGGTGATGCCCAGCCCCTGCGGATGCTGGGCGAGCAATCGCAACAGCGCGCCGGCGCGCTGCGCCGTGGTGGAAACCTTCGCTTCCGCTCGTTGCCCGGGCACTTGCATATCCCTCAATACCAACACTGCACCTCAGACAACAATCCCTCCCCGACGCGCTTGCACCGGGGAGGGACCTGGTAACGCCCGCGGCTCAGCCGCCGAAGAAGGCGATCACTTCCCGAACGTAAGGACCGTAGGCCTTGATGGCCTGTTCGTCCGGCAACTGCTCCATCAGATCCACCGTATCGAGCGGCGGCAGGCCGCCCGGTCCGGGCGTGCCCGGCATCACCGGATACAGGCCGGAGTCGGAAAGCGTCTGCTGACCTTCCTTGCTGAACTCCCAGTTCATGTAGAGGTCCGCAGCGATCGGATTCGGCGCGTTCTGGATAAGGCACTGCGCGCTCTTCGTCCACATGTTCCCGCCGCCCTCGGTGAAGGGGAACACGAACTCGATCGGGGCGCCCTGGGCCTTGATCTGCACGAAATACGGATAGTAGGCGAGGGCGCCGATCGGGTAGTTGCCGGCGGCGACCTCCTGAAGGACGAGCGCGTCACGGGCGACAAGCGAGATGTTCTCCTTGATGCCTTCCTTGATGCCGTCGTACTTGCGGTCGTTTTCGTCCGGGTGGTCCATCTGCGCGAAGGTGTAGGCCGCGGCGCCGCCGGCGGCGGGCGACACCATCACGACCTTGCCCTTCCACTGCTCGGAGGTCAGTTCGCGCCAGCTCTTCGGCGCATCCTCGATAGCGAGAAGGTTGGTGTTCACGGCGAGGCCGAACACCGCGACCTGCTGGAACTGCACCGTGCCGTTGACGCCGCTCCACGCTTCAGGGACGTCCATGATGTGCTCGCGCTGCTGGCACCAGCCGTCGACGGCCATCGAGACGACCGGCGTGCGGCCGTCCGAGGCGATGTCGGCGACGAAGTTGCCGGTCTGCTTTTCCTGCTCCAGCTTGGCGAGGCGTTCGGCGCTCTGCAGCTGCTGGTAGATCACCTCGATCTTGGGGAAGCGGGCGTGGAACGTGTCCAGCACCACTTTCGCCGGCGGCGGGCCATAGGCGATCACACGGGTCTGGCCGGCGCCCAGGGCGGCCTCGTAGAGCGCCTGGAACTTGGCCTCCTGCTCGGGCGTTCCGAGCGCGCCGTCATAGCCGTCGGCCAAGGCGGCGGCTCCTCCCGCCGTCAGCGCCAGCGGGATCGCCAGCGCCGTCGCTAATCGCTTTGCGTGTCTCTTAAGCATGCTTCTCTCTCCCTGTTGATGTCATGACGCGGTCGATACGGGTTCTTTGCGCCCGCTTGACCAGAAAGGTGATGATGAAGGCCAGGCCCCAGGCGATGCCGCCAACCACCGCGACGGCAAGCATGAGGAGCAAGAACAGCGCCGCCGCCTGGGTGGCGTAACCCTGCCGGTAGGCGTCATAGGCCTGCACGGCGACCGTCTGCATGGTCGGCGAGGACAGGAGCACCGGCAGGCTGAGATTGCCGGCGACGCCGATGCCGGCGATGAACCAGCCAGCCAGGAAGCTCGGGAGCACCAGCGGAACGACGACCGTGAAGAAAGTGACGACCTTCGAGGCGCCGGAGATGCGGGCCGATTCCTCCAGTTCGGGCGAAATCTGCAGCACTCCGCCCTCGATCGCCCGGGTCGCGATCGGCGTGACCACGACGATGAAGCCGATCAGCAACATGAACGGAGTGCCGATCAGGCTGCGCAGGCCCGGCACCGGAAGATAGGCGGTGATCAGCGCCAGGCCGAGCAGGATGCCGGGGATTGCCACCGGCGCCCAGGATACGACGGCGGCGACGAAGCGAAGGAACTGCCCGCCGCGCGTCGCCATGTGGCTCATCACCAGCGCGACGGAGGCTGCCAGGAAGCCGCCGCTCGCCGCCAGCACCAGGGTCAGCATGATGGTGGAGGCGGTGCGCCGTTCGGACAGCACGGCTTCGTAATTGGCCGTCGTGAAGCCGAGCGAGAGGCCGAAGAGCGGCTGGAACGAGCCGATGATCATCTGCGCCAGCGGGATGATCCCGGCCCAGCAGACCGCGATGACGAACACCGCCAGGAAGGCCCACTGGATGCGGCCGTAATCCTTCGGCTCGGGCCGGAAGCCCTTGCCGGTGATGGTGGAGTAGCGGCGGCTGCCGAGCACGAAGGACCGGACCACGACGAGGCCGATCACCAGCGCCATCAGGATCAGCGACAGCGTGCTCGCGCCGGCATAGTTGGGGATCGCGTCCTGCCCGGTCAGGGTGGTGTAGACGGCGGTCGAGAAGACGTGGATGTCGGCCTGGATGCCGAACAGCAGTGGCAGTTCGAAGGCGCTGAAGCCGTAGGAGGTCATCAGCACGAACACGCCGAACATGGTCGGGCGAAGGAGCGGCAGCGTCACGGTGAAGAAGGCGGCGGTCCTGGATGCGCCACTCATGCGGGCCGCGTCGTCGAGGGCGGCGTCCATGCGCGCCATGGGGCCAACCATGAACAGGTAGCCGACCGGGATCACGTAGCCGATCACGACGACCAGCATGATCGGCCAGCCTGAGCCAAGCGGCGAACCGGTGATGCCGAACAGGGAGCGCAGCAGGATGTTGACCGGGGCTGCGTTGCCGTTGACGACGAGATACCAGCCGAGGCCGTAGAACAGCGACGGCATGACGAGGATCACCGCCATCGCCGGCGTGATCAGGCGGCGCAGCGGCGTCGTGGTGCGCACCGAAACCCAGGCGAGGAAGGTGCCCATCGCAAGCGCGCCGAGGCTCGAGGCCGCGGACAGGATGATGGAGTTCAGCGCGACACGCCAGGTACTGGCTCGGCCGAGCGTTTCGAGGAAGGGACCGATGCTCCAGTCGCCCTGGCCCGCGAGATTGCCGACCCGGAACGCGGCCAGCGCCATCATGATCGGCGGCAGCAGGAACAGGACGAAGAGGACCGCGATCGCGGCCCCGAGCAGGATCCTTGCGATCAACCTTTCGCCGCGCCAGTCGGCGGGCAGGCGGTCCGGTCTCATCCAGCCGACGAGCGGCATCGTGGCGCGCTCGGTCATGCCGCTCTCGCTCATGCCGCCGCCCCGGTCGCCGTGAATTTGGGCACGGGGCGTGCGTCGCACTTGCGGACATCCGCTGTGCCGGTCGGGATGATCGAGACGAGGTCGGCTTCGACCTCGACCCAGGCCTCGGCCCCGGCGTCGCGGCGCATCGCCTCGCGGCGATAGGCGCGCTCGGATTCGGTGACCCTGAGATGCGCGTCGCCGCTGACGATCCGGTACTCGTTGCGCGATCCGAGGAAATCGACCCGGTTGATCGTGCCGCGGAACAGGAGCCCCGGAACCGGGTCGGCCGGGCGCTCGCCATGCAGGAGCGCGTTGGCGGAGCGGAAGGCCACGCTTACCCGATCCCCGGCGATGACCGGCTTGGCCGAAGCGGAGGCGGGCAGCGTCGCCCGCTCGCCGGTCGCGTCGATCTCGAATTCGATGTCGCCGCCCGCCGTCGAGACGACCCGGGCGGGAAGCAGGTTCTCGAAGCCGACGAATTTCGCGACGAATTCGTTGGTCGGCCGCGTGAAGATCTCCGCCGGCGTGCCGGTCTGCTCCAGCAGGCCGGACTGCATCACGACGATCCGGTCGGACAGGTGCATCGCCTCCTCGAGGTCGTGGGTGACGTAGACCGAGGTGGTGCCGTTCAGCCTGTGCAGGCGCAGAATCTCGTCGCGCACCTGGCGGCGCAGCGAGGGATCGAGGTTCGACAGTGGCTCGTCATAGAGCATGAGCTGCGGCCGGATGACGAGCGCCCGCGCCAGGGCGACGCGCTGCTGCTGGCCGCCGGACAGTGAGGTCGCTGCCCGGTTGGCGAACTGTTCCAGGCCGACGATCTCGAGGATCTCGCGCGCGCGGCTGATCGCCTCCGAACTGTTCACCTTGCGGCGTCGCAGCGGGTAGAGCACCGTCTCGATCACGGTCAGGTGCGGCCAGAGCGCGTAGCTCTGGAACACCATGCCGGTCTCGCGTTTCTCGGGCTGAATCTCGATGCGCCGCTCGCCGTCGAAGACGACGCGGTCACCGATCACGATCCGGCCGGAAGAGGGCATCTCCAGGCCGGCGATGCAGCGCAGGGAAGTGGTTTTGCCGCAGCCGCTCTCGCCGAGCAGCGTGACGAATTCGCCTTCGGCGACCTGGAGGTCGGCCCCCTTGATCGCATGGAAAGCGCCGAAATACTTGTGCAGTGAATGCACCGTGAGGGAAGACACGTGAACACCGTTTTTCGCTGATGAGGGAAGGCGGAGCCAAAAGGCTCCGTTTTACTCAGCCGCTTCGACCGAGGTCTCTTCGGGTCGCTTCGTCTCGGATTCGCGCACCCAGTCCTGCCAGGGCTTGATCCTGTCATGCTGGGGGTGCGGACCCGGAATGAAGCCGATCCCGCCGATCTCGATCTCGGGTCCGCTCGGGAGGTCCTTCGACATCAGGTACTGGCCGACCCGGTCGAGGGCCGCTTCCGCCATCAGCGCGTGATTGGCGGCGGTGAGAATGTCACGGTGGATGCGCTCCAGGCGACGGCCGCGGAACACCGCGGGGGCGCCGGCCTGCTGGAACAGCGTGTCGATCACCTGGCGCGACGTGTGCACTGTGTGCAGCAGGGCGGCCTGCAGCCGGACGCGCAGGTCGTAATTGACCGGCCAGCTTTCAACCGCGTCGTCATAGGCTTCGCCGACGAGCTGCCAGAAATAGGCCCGCGCAGCGCGCACCTGCGTGTCCGCCTTGCCGAGCGCGATCTGGTTGACCTGCTCCTTGCCGAGCTTGGCCTGCCGGTAGGAGCCGTGCCGCGCCGCGACATGCACGAGCCCGGTGAATTCCTCGATGGCCGCCCGCGCCAGCCCGAGGGCGTGCGCGCCATGCGCCATCACGTTGAACCAGTAGCGGTAGAGCGCCCGGTCGTAGGGCCGCTTCCAGATGCCGGCCTCGTTGACCATCTCGCGGGGAACGAACAGGTCCTTGATCTCGAAATCGCCGGAACCGGTACCGCGCAGCCCGTGGCCGTCCCACGTGTCGATCAGCGTCGCGTCTTTGGCCGGCCACAGGCCGACGATGAACCAGGGAAGCCCGTCGCGCGGGTTCATCACCGGTTGGTCGTTCTCGTCATAGAGGATGCAGCGGCCGGACAGCCAGTTCGCCTCGGGCGAGCCGCTGGTGAACGACCAGCGTCCGCTGATGCGGTATCCGCCGGGAACCCGCACCGCCTTGCCGGCCGCGCGGCCCACATTGGAGGCCATGATCCAGCGGTCCTCGGTCAGCAGCTTCTCCATGACCTCGCGCTTGAGGAAGGTCTGGCCGGAATGGAGCATGCAGAGCCAGCCGACGGAGCCGTTGACGCGGGAGAGTTCCTCCACCGCGTCCAGCCATTCCAGCGGATGCACCTCAAGGCCGCCGAGCTCGCGCGGCAGGAACGCACGGTAGATGCCGTTGTCGTAGAGCGCGTCGGTGATTTCGTCGGGAACGCGGCGCTCGTTCTCGATGATGTCCTCGGCGTCGAGGAGCATCTGTTCGAGCTTCTTGGCCTCTTCCAGCAGGGTCGGGCGACCCTGCACCTCAGGATAGGGCGCCGGATAGGGCGCGAGCGTATTCGTGACGAAATTCATCGTCGGGTTCCTCCTCCAAGCATGTCATCGTCGGGCAAGAAGTACAATATGAGTACGCAGTGCCGTTTTATGATACGGGATCATTGCCGGCCGCACGGCGCCTGTCAAGCGCTCTTTCAAATGTTAAGAAGTATCAATATAATACGTGTTGCGCATTTATTGATACTTTTCTATCGTCGCGGCAACGAACCGTCGGAGGAGGCGAGGACTTGACGATAAGCGCGGTGCAGACCCGGCTGGAGCCGGCCGAACTTCGGGACCAGCGAAGCTTCAGGGACACATTGGGACGGTATCCGACGGGCGTCGTCGTGATCGCGGCGGGCGCGGAGGACGGCCCCGTGGGCATGACGGTGAACTCGTTCACCTCGGTGTCGCTGGACCCGCCGCTCATCGCCTTTTGCCCGATGCGGTCGAGCGCGACCTGGGCGCAGATCAAGGCCGCCGGCGGCTTCGCGGTGTCACTCCTGCGCCTGCAGCACGAGGTGGTGGCCCGGCAGTTTTCGCAGAAAGGCGTCGACCGTTTCGCGGGCCATGAATGGTGGATGAGCCCGACCGGCCACCCGGTGCTCGCCGAGGCGATGGGTTGGCTCGACGCCGCCATCGAATCCGTAACGTCGGCCGGCGACCACGAACTCGTCGTCGCCCGCGTCCTCGACTGGTCCGCGCCAGGCGAGGGCGACCCGCTGGTGTTCTTCTCCGGCGGATATCGCGCGCTGTCCTGAGGGAGGGCTCGTCGCGCATGGCCCGCGCATGTCGATGACGTGCGGTTGAGCGTCTTTTCGCAGGCGGTCTGGAGGGCCGTGTCGGTCTCGGGTGAAGCCAGTTCCCGCCGGAAGCCGATGGCTGCATGCGGATGCGCGACGACGACTTGATCGAGTGCGTCGCTCAATTGTCGCGAACGACATCTCGCCCTCGCTCACGTGCAGAGCGGGCGTCCGACAGGCGTCCCGCCGGTGTTCGCAATGCCGCCTGCGTGTCTTTGCCGATCAAGTCAAGTCAAAATCGAAAAAAGTTCGGCTTGAAAGAAAAGAACAGTGGAAACTGTTACTTCATGTCAAATAGTGTGAACAATACAATGTGGTGATTGTGCTGTGTGTCTCGCCGGTATTACGCTCGAGACCGTATTGGGATCGACTGTCGTGGGCCGGGTTTGAAAATGCGTGTGGTGTCACTGTGTTTCATGTTCGTGATCGGCGCTTTCCTGAGTGGCTGCAACACGCTGAACTCCGGAAATATTTTCGAAGAAACAATGGCGGAGCTGAAGAACGAGGGCGACATCAGGCGCTCCGGTTCCGCATACTCGCAGGCTCTCACGGGCGGAACGACCGCCGCCGGTTTTGCAGGGGCCGCGCATGTGGGCACGGGCAGTTTCGTTTCGACCGGCGCCCCGTCGGTTTCGGCCGGCCGAACGACCGCAGGGGAGGAGGGTTACACGCTCAATCTCGTCAACGTGTCGGTGCGCGACGCGGCGAAGAGCGTGATCGGTGACACGCTCGGCGCGAACTATGTCGTCGACGAGAGCCTGACCGGCGCGATCACCATCCAGACAAGCGCGCCGGTGTCGCGTGACGCGTTGGTGGACATATTCGAAACGGCGTTGAGTGTCAGCGGCGCGGCGATCGTCAAGAAGGCCGGCGTCTACCGGATCGTCCATGCGGGCAACGCGCTCGCCGGTACGCCCTCGATCAGCGTCCCGCGCGTGACGCCGAAGGGGCCGGGCATCAAGGTCCAGGTCATCGAGTTGCGCTACATTTCCGCCGAGGAGATGAACAACATACTCGGTCCGATCAGCCGACAGGGCTCCATTTTGCGGGCGGACGCGAAGCGCAACTTGCTGGTGCTGGCCGGAACCGGTACCGACCTCGAAGCGATGCGCGAGGCGATCGCGGTGTTCGACGTCGATTGGATGAAGGGAATGTCCGTCGCGCTGCACCCGCTCAAGACGTCGAGGCCCACGGAACTGGCCTCCGAACTCGACGCGGTGTTCGGCAACGAGGCGAGTTCAAATTCGAAGGTCGTCCGGTTCGTCGCCATCGAAAGGCTCAACGCGATCCTGGTGATCACGTCGCGCCCGGCCTATCTGGCGCGGGCCGCCGAGTGGATCGGCAAGTTGGATATGCAGGCAAGCACCAACGAGCAGCAACTGTTCGTCTATCACATCCAGAACCGGCCTGCCCGGGAGCTTGCGGAAATCCTGAAATCCGTGCTCGCGCAGCGCGGCGGACCATCGTCGGCGCAGACCTCGACGGTGGCGCCGGGATTGACGCAGGTTCTGGTGTCGCAGGGTGGAAAGGCCGCCGGGTCCGGATCGGGCCAGGACGAGACGTCCGTCCTGCAGGACATCGTGGTCGCCGATGTCGAAAACAACGCCCTGCTCATCTCGACCACCGCGCGCGAATACGAGCGTATCGAACAGATCCTGCGCGAATTGGACGTGTTGCCGGTTCAGGTGTTGCTGGAGGCGGTGATCGCCGAGGTGACCTTGAACGACCAGCTTGAACTGGGAATGCGCTGGTTCTTTGAGAATGGCGGCTTGAAACTCGGCCTTTCGGAGCTTTCCAGCGGGTTCACCGGCGCGACATATCCAGGCTTTTCCTGGAGCTATGCGGCGCAGAACCTGGAAGTCACGCTCAACGCGCTGTCGAGCGTCACCGACGTCAACATCATTTCGTCGCCCAATCTCGTCGCGCGCAACAACCAGACCGCCATCCTGCAGGTCGGCGACGAGGTGCCGATCGTCACCCAGCAATTGACGGATACGACCAATCCGGGATCCGTGGTCAACTCGGTGGAGATGCGCGACACGGGCATCATCCTGACGGTCACGCCCAGGGTCAACCGGTCCGGCAGGGTCATGCTGGACATCGAGCAGGAGGTGAGCTCGGTCGTAGAGACGGCGTCGAGCGGCATCGACTCGCCGACCATCAGGCAGCGCAAGATCACCACCGAGGTGACGGTCCATGACGGCGAGAGCCTCGCGCTTGGAGGCCTGATCCAGGAGACCAACTCCCTGACGCGTTCCCAGGTGCCGCTGCTCGGCAACATTCCTGTGCTGGGCAACGCGTTCAAGAACAAGTCCGACAAGATCACGCGCACCGAGTTGGTCGTTTTCATCCGGCCGCGCGTCATCCGCAGCGTCCAGGAAGCGCGCGAGTTAACGGCGGAATTCAGCGAGAAGCTGCGGCTGCAAAGTCCGATCGCCAACAGCAGGAAGGGCAACACGACGATGGAAAGAGACTTCTTTCGTCTGGTCTATTGATGGGGTCGCCAATGCTCATGCTTGTGTTGAGCGCGCTCGCGCTGACGGCGATCATCGTGGCGATCGCCTATGTCGATTTGCGCCGGATGATCATTCCGGATGCGCTGAATCTCGTGCTGGCCGGCGGTGGTGTTCTCTATCACCTGGCGACGTTGGGACGCTTGCCATTGCCGTCGCTCATTACGGCAGGCGCGATATTCGGTCTTCTCCATGTTCTCGCCGCCTTGTTTAGAAGGCTTCGCGGCCATGCCGGGCTGGGGAGGGGCGACATCAAGATGGCCGCGGCCGCCGCCTTGTGGATCGATCCGTTGAACGTGCCCCTGTTCTTCATGCTGGCGAGCGCATCCGGCATCGCGGCGTTCATTTTGCTGCGGGCACGCGGCGCGCGCGACATCCATATGGTCCGCTTGCCTTTCGGCCCGTTTCTCGGTGCGGCCTTGCTTTGCGTTTGGGCCTTTGAGGCAAGGGGAGCTCTTGCGGATGCCTGGATCTGAGATGCCGAAAGGAAATGTGCACCGCCTTTCAACGCCAGAGAAGCGGCAAGACGAGTGTGAGGATGCCGGTTTCACGCTGGTGGAACTGCTTGTGGTCCTCGCGATCATAGGCCTGATCGCGACATTCGCCGTGCCTCAAGTGCTCCGCTACCTCGAGTCAGCCCGGGTCGACAGCGCTCGCATCCAGATCCGCAACATCGAAAGCGCGATGGAGCTCTACTACCTCGACAATTCCCGCTATCCCGCTTCGGCCGAGGGCATCGCTGCGTTGTCGCTTGAGCCGGCGGACGCGCCCCGCTGGAACGGCCCATATTTGAAGAACGCCGACAAGCTCGCCGACCCTTGGGGAAATCCGTACCGATACGTGCTGGAGGATGACGGCCGGATCGTCATCACGTCGCTCGGCGCCGACGGCAAGGAGGGCGGGGCGGGCGATGCGAGAGACATCACCAACCTGGATTGAGGGGCGTGGCTCCGTCAGGGCATGTTTGCTGCCGATGCAAGGGTGAGGCGTGTGGCGCCCGAAACTGAAACCATGTCGCCATTGCGCGTGGCGGTCAGGTGAAACCGGACGGCGAGGGGGAGGCGTCGGCTGGCGGACCAATCCGTGGTCCAACGCGAGGCTCCGTCCGGGGCCCGCTCCAGATATTCGAAACCGATACCGTGAATTTTCGGAAGAATGACGATCTTGTCCGATTCCGTGATCGAAGCGGCGTGAAAGCGCCGGGGTCGAAGGATCTGAACAAGATCGTGCCCACCATCGACATCAGCGATGCCGACATGCACGGTGCGCAGCGCGGCTTCGGCGAGGCCCACGCGGGAGTGCGACACGAATGTGAGACTGTCTGGCGTGCCGACGAAGTAGAGACGTTCGTCATTGTCGGCGAGATCGATCGGCAGCATCAACGCACCCGCGATCGCGTTTTCCAGATAGCGCGCAGTCGCGGCCAGTTCCTGCCGGGGCACTTCGCTCGCGAATCTGCCGTTCCACAGGCGCAATTGTCCGAGGAACCCGGCCGCCATGAGGGAAATGATCGCCACCAGGGAAAGCGCGACCAGCATCTCGATCAGGGTGAAGCCGGATTCCGGGTTTGTCTCCTTGGCAGCGTGGCCGTTCATCCGAACCGGGGGCGTCTTGCTATCGGCCGGACCGGGCATCGCGTGATCTCACTTCGATCAGTGTCATTCCGGTGCTCGGCCGGTCGAGGGCGCGGACCTCCAGGACGTATCGGAGAAGGTTCGAATGGCCGGCCGCTCCGAATGTCTCGACCGTCAGGCTCCAGGCCCACCGGTCATCGACCACGCCGTCGCGGCGTGGCTGTGGCCTTGCCGTTTCGACGAGTTCGGCCATCAGCGTCCGGCTTGTCAGACGCAGTTCCTCGCTCAGTCGCGCGTTTGCATCCATGCGTGCGGTCTGGGACAGCGACTGGATGGCCGTCGCCAGCGCAATCGACAGCACGAGAAACGCGACGAGGGTTTCCAAAAGCGTGAAGCCTTCGGTCGTGTCAGCGGCGTGTTTCGTCATCTTTCCGCTCCACGATGGAGATGCCGGTAAGCCAGTTGGTGGCGACGACCGCGCCGCCTCCCTTGGCGTCTGAAATCTCGAAGCGGGCGCCGGTCGAGCCGCCCTCGCCGAAAAAGACGATACGGGCGATCCCGTCGGATCGGAGGAGTTCGTGACCGATCAGCAGATCGACGGACACGCCCGGCGGTGCAGACACATCGGTTCCCTCCCACGTGGCCGTAACCGGAACCGACGCCATGTCGATTTCAACGGCCTGGGTGTTTGCGGTGATCATGGCGCGCTGCTGCGCGAGAGACAGGAGGTCCCGCAATGCGCTGGCGTAGCCTTGCGCGTCCGGCGCCCGGGTGTTCCGGGACACCGCGAACGCCGCCGTGCCCGAGGCCAGCGCGACGATGAGCAGAACGACGAGAACCTCGATCAGGGTGAAGCCCGCGTCCCGCCTTTGCGTGGTGCCCATGGTGCCGTGCCGCTTCATCGCACCACGATGTCGTTGATGCTGAGCAGCGCACTCATGACCGAGATCACAAGCGCCCCAACCAGCAGGCCGAGGGAGATGGTGATGGCCGGCGTCAGAAACGTCATCAGGCGGTCGACCTGCTGTTTCTGCCGGCGTTCGATCGTGCCGGCGCAACGCGAGAGCATGATCGGTACGCTGTTCGACTCTTCGCCGAGGCGTATGCGGGCGATCATACCCGGCGCAAAGAGACCGGTCTTCGTGAAAGCCTGATGCATGCCAGACCCGGCCTGAACGTCGCGTTCGGCAGCCTTGAGCAAGGCCCGGATGCGTGGCGTCTTCGCCGATGCGGTGGAAAGGCGCATTGCTTCCCTGGGCGCCACGCCATTGTCCAACAGCAATCCGAGGGTGCGCATGTAGAGTGCGATATTGCCATTTGTCAGAAAGCCGCCGACCACAGGCATGACGAAGGCAGAACTGCGGATAGCCCCGCGGCCTGTCGGAAGCGAGGCTGCGGTCGCCAGTGCCGCAACCGATGCGACGATCAGGATCAGGCCGCCTTCTGCGAAAAATGCGCGTGCATTGTCGAGGAGAACAAACACGATGGGTCTGGCGGCCCGGCTTGCCTCGAAGATCGGCTCGATTGCGGGGACGAGATAGAATGCGAGGATGCCGAGCGTCACAAACATCATCGCGATGAGGAAGGCTGGATAGAGCAATGCTTCGCGGATTTCCGCGGTCCGCTTTGCACGCTCCCTGAGATCGCCGGCGATCACCTCGAGCACTTCGGCCAGTCTCCCGCTTGCTTCGCCGGCCGCGATCAGTGCAACCACGTCGCCGGCCACTCCGATACCGGTGAAGGAATTAGCTGCCGAGTTGCCCGCCTGAAGCGATGCAAGCAGTCGCTCCTGCAGTCGGGACTGTCGGTCTCCGGATGCGTCGGCGAGGCTCGCCGCCAGGGACTGGTCGATTGTGAAGCCCGAATGCATGAGAACGGCGATGTCCTCGAAGAGCCGCGTCATGTCCTTGACGGAAGCCGCGCGCAACGCAGTCTTCGGGGAAGGACGGGCGGACGCCGGCTTGAGGACAAAGGGCGTCTTGCCGGTTTCGGCCAGCACCCTGTGCGCCGCGCTCTGGCTTGCGGCGCTCAACCGGTCCTTCACGATCTCGCCGTCGCGGCCATAGGCCTCGTAGTAGAAGTCGGGCATCAGGGAGCCCCGCTGGTGAGGACGCGGGCCAGTTCGCGCCGGTCGGTCACGCCGGCAGCGACGAGATCCTCGGCATGGGCGGCAAGAGCGCGGTAGCCGGTGTCAGCGGCGGTCGCCACGATGTCTGCCTCGTTTTCCCAGAACCGCGCGTGTTTCAGCAGGTCCGGCGTCACCTCCAGGATCTCATAGGTGGCGACACGTCCCCGGTATCCGGTGCCGTCGCACGCCGTGCAGTCGGCGCTGTTCTCGCCATGGCAGATACTGCAGGTCGCACGCAACAGCCGCTGTCCGATCACGGCCCGAACCGTGTCGGCCAGCAGGTAGGGTTCGACGCCCATGTCCACGAGCCTGGAAAACGCGCCGGCAGCGCTGTTCGTGTGAAGCGTGGAGAGGACGAGGTGCCCGGTCAGCGCGGCCCGCACGGCGATTTCGGCCGTTTCGGCATCCCGTATCTCGCCGATCAGGATGACGTCGGGATCCTGCCTCAGAACGGTTCTCAGAGTGCGCGCGAAATCGAGATCGACGGCCGGATTGATCTGAACCTGGGTAATGCCCTTGATCCGGTATTCGACCGGGTCTTCGACGGTGAAGACCTTCAGATGCCGCGTGTCGATCTCGTTGAGCATCGCGTAAAGGGTCGTCGTCTTGCCGCTTCCGGTTGGTCCGGTGACGAGAACGATGCCGTTGCTCAGGCCGGAGAGCCGCTTGAGCGTGCCAGCCGCGGTATCGGAATAACCGAGCGCGTCGAGGCGCAGCGGAACCGTTTCGCGGTCGAGGATGCGCAGCACCAGCGTCTCGCCATGCACGGATGGCAGGATCGAGAGGCGCATGTCGACATGGCGACCGCGGGCCGCCATGCGCAGGCGTCCATCCTGGGGAATGCGCCGTTCCGCGATGTTGAGCCGGGCCAATATCTTGAGCCGCGTGGACAGCCCGGCCAGCATGTCCCTGGAGATGCTGTCGGCTTGGAGCAGCACGCCGTCGCAGCGCATGCGCACCTCCACGCTGTCATCATAGGGTTCGACATGAATGTCGGACGCTTTCATGTCGATGGCGCGTTGCACGATCTCGGAGAGAAGCCGAACGACCGGGGCGTCGTTGGCGATGTCTTTCAGATGATCGAGGTCGTCGAATTCAAGCGTGTCTGCCGGTTCCCGCAGGACGTCGGAAACGACGTCGTCCGAGGTGTTCATGTGCCAGGCTTCGAGGGCTTGCGCGATCCGCCGGCGGCTCGCACACATGACGGTGACGGGACGGTCGAGGAGAAACGAGACCAGTCTTGCGGCGTCGGACAGGACCGGGTCCGCCATGATCAGCCCGATGTCCTGGTCCTCAGTCTCGGTTGGTATAGCGTCCACGCCGGCCAGATAGTCGAAACCGATAGTCTCGATCAGCTCGCCGGAGATGAGCTCTGCCGGATCCTCCACCAGCGGACTGTCGAGAAACGTCGCAAACTGATCTGCCAGCACCTCTTCCCCGACGAGCCCGAGTTCGAGCAGAAGCGTGTCGAGCGGATGCTTCGTGGCCGCGACGGCAGGCACGAGTTTCGCGATTGCCGAGGGATCGAAACGTCCTTGCGCGGCGAGATGTTCGGCGAAGGCCCTGGCTGCTGACAAGCGGTCCATCCTCAGACGGCCTCCGCAACCAGTTGCACGAATTCCGGGCCGAAACGTGCGGAGCAATCGCCGGCATCGACGGGGTCGGAGCCTTCGTCGCCGATGTCATGGCGCCAGGTCTCCACCAGGCGAAGCCGGCCGTCATTGTAGTAGCGGTAGACGCCGTGAAACCGGCCCGTCATGCGGCCGGACATCACCGTCACCAATACGTCCAGCGGGCCGGGCGACTGCGGTGCGACACCCGTTGTGTCCTTGTCGGAAAGTCGCACCGCGAGCGCGTTCGGCGCATGGGCTGGTGCGATGCGTGACGAACCCGAATGGATTGTGAAGGTGCGGTTGATCTGTGCCAGCGGAAGGTCTCGCAACGCCTGCATATCGAACAGTTCCGCGACCGACTCGAACGGGGCGTTTTTCAGGCCGTTTGCGATCTCGAGCCCGGCGGGAGCGCCGTCATCCGGTTTGTAGCTTCTATAGGCCGACACCAGCTGCGCGAGACGTTCCGCCATGGCCGGCGCAAGGCCCAGCGACTGGAACCCTTTCGCAAGCAGCGCCTCCGACGCGCGATTGAGGTCGATTAGTCCGGACTGATTCTGAAAGGCGAATGTGACGTGCACGGATCCCACCCGGCAGCGATAGCGCGTGGAGTTGGCGAGCAGGTGTGCCTGTCCTGCGTCACCGCCGTTGCCGGTCTGGTCCGCCAGCAGCACCGAAAGCCCTTGCGCGAGGGCGTTCAGTTCGTCGATCCGCAGCAGTGCGGTTTCGTGAAGCGCTTTGGCCTTGATGCGCGCCGTCACGGGCGCGAGGACGGACGCGACGGCCAGCATGAGGAGCAGGACCATCAGCAGGCTGTAGCCGCCTTGCGCATCGCGCGTGTCTGCGGCCGCCATTGCCCTAAAGCTCCCCGGCCGAACGATAGAGGTCGAGGCGAAAGCGTCGGCCGTCATTCGTCATCACCGCGCCGTCTGCGTCGATCGTCTCGACCGTCCAGTCATCGATCTTCATGCCCGAAGCGATCCATGCGGGTGGCGCGTCTTTGGAGGAGAGCAGGACCCGGGCCTGTTGCGCGCCCATGCTGACGCCGAGCAATTTGAGCTCAGGTGGGCGCATCTCGGCTTTGCGCGGTGTCGGCGACGCGCGCTTGGCTACGGCGGACTGCGGCGGTTGGGCCGATACTGGCGGCGGCGTGAATTTGCGACGGGTCCTTGAGAAGAGCGGCCGCGTGACGATCTGGCTGAACGCGGTCGCGGGACGCATCGGTGATGCCAGCAGCGTGCCTGCAGAAGCAGGTGGCTGATCGACAGAGGCGGCGTCCGCCGTGATCGGCGAAATGTCGACAGGGTAGTGCAGCAGTCGGTTCGACAAGAGACCGACGCCGCAGACGCAGGCGACCAACAGCAGAAGCGAACCGAGCGGCTTCATTGCAGCAGGCTCCCGTCCTCGCCAGCGCGAAGGCCGGGCTCCAAGGCGCCGTAGACCTGGATCTGGACGCTCAATGGTATTTCTCCGGCGGTGGCGCTCACCTGCCGCGGGTCGGTCGATCGGATCACCAGCTTGGGTATGAATAGGACAGGGGAGGTGATCTCGAGCGATGAGAGCAGTTTGAGCAATTCGCCGGTTTCCGCCGCGACATTCGCCTGAATGCCGACATAGACGACGCCGGTTTTGTTCAGGTCGGGCGCATTGCCGACGGACGTGACGTCCGCGCCGCTGCGGGCGGCCATCTCGTTGAAATCCTGCTGGAGAGTGGCGCGAACGACTGCCTCGGACGGTCCGGTCAGAAAGAGGCGGAGATCGTCGCCGGCCAGCGCCTCGCCGGCAGAGGGCAAGGCGCCGAAGCGCGCCTCAACCGCGTTCAGGCGTCCCAGCAGCATCCGTTTGTCGATGATGGAGGCCCTCTTGTCGGCCAACGCGAAATGGACCGCTGATGCAGAGCCGAGGAGCAAGGTCAGCACGGTTGCAAGGATGCCCAAAGCCACGCCGCGCTGAACGACAAGCGGCGCGTTCAGGAGCCGGATCATGGCGCCGCCCGCCGGACGACGGACGCTTCCATGCTGAACTGTTCCGCGTCGAGGCCCGGCGTCCTGGCCACCGGCGCTTTGAATTCGGCGCCGTCGAACCGCTCCGAGGATTCAAGTAAACTGATCAGCGCCGCCGCGGATCCGGAAAAACCGGTGACCGTCAGCCGATCGTCCGTGAGCTGGAGATCGCCGACCCAGGTGTTGTCGGGGATGATGCGGGACAATTCCTCCCACGTCGCGACGACCGAGTTGGACAAGTTCTTCTCCGCCCGAACAGCATCCATCCGGGCGAGCGTCCTCATCTGTTGGTCGAACTGCTCTTTCGCTGCACGGGCGCTGGCGCTCGCGATCTCGACCTGGGCGGAAAGGGCCCGGTCGGCGGCTGAAAGCCGGCGCTGCTCGATCGTCACGATCAGCGCCGCGCCGAGGATCAGGACGAGGACCGACGCGAACAGAATGGCCCGCTGAAGTCGATCTGCCTGTGATCGGACTGGTCTGCCGGCAAGGAAGCGCTGATCGATCGCGTGGATCGTCCCCTCATGCTCGACGGCGATCGAGACATTCTGTCGCCGCGGTCCGAGGGCCTTTCGAATGCCGGCGAGATCCCTGTGCCTGAAGATGAAATAGCAGGACGGCCAGTCTGAACACAGCCCGATCTCGACATCTTCGGAGCGAAACGGCGTGTTTGCCACCAGATCGACATAGGCCGCAGAGACCGAGCGGCTGAGCGGGAGGCGCGTTTCGGCGAGGGGCCGATCGACAAATCGCGTCACGTCATGGACCACGCGGACGGGTGCCCTGACGTTGCGCAGATCGCTACGGAACAACTGTTCCACGCCCTGAAGCGATGCCGCCGCCAGGGTCGTCCTTCCGGTGCCCGCGGGAGGGGCGATCAAATACCGTGTTGCGCAATTTTGTTGGCCGACATGGATGTCGATCGCCTTTCGTCGCCTTCGGAGCTGTGTGGGCGCGAGAGCGCGCAGCGTTTCCAGCCACCAAGCGAAGAAGTCGCTGATCGGTGCAAGCGTGATCGCTTTCTGGTCTGTTTTCAAATGGAACTCAGCCATCTTTCGTCTTTGCGCATGTCGTTATGTCCGCAAGAGAGTTTGTGCGCAGCCTATCTTGATAAATTTAT
>NZ_JALEGV010000015.1 GCF_022763245.1 Oricola sp. | reverse complement strand
CGCGAGGGATTCGGTCGTGGCGATTTCGACCCGTCGATGCGCGGCTTCAATACGCGTCCGGCCCGGGCAAAGCGCTAACAGGAGCGTCCTGAAATGGTCATGTCGCGTTTATGTCGCGCGGATTTGCCGACCATGACTGGAAATCGTTGAAAATCAAGGAAAGCCAGACGCAACATGACGCGACACAATGACAGGCTGATCGCAAGGTGACTTGCGGTGGAAGTGACTGATTTTATTTGAGAAAGTGGTTGGCTGGGGAACCTGGATTCGAACCAGGACTAACGGAGTCAGAGTCCGTGGGTCTACCGTTAACCTATTCCCCACCGCCTGCTTGAGACCGGCGATATAGAGCCTTGTCGCGGAAAATGCAAACCCCTGTTTGCGACAATTGCGCTTGGTGAAATCGGCGTGTGCTGCTACCATTTTTGGCAACGGGTAAACAAATGCGCCGGCAGCGCCCCCAGAGGCAGCGCCGCGCTAGAAGGGAACCACCGTGAAGGAGACCGTCTCGGATGCGCGAGCATCCGGATCGGGACCTTCCGACACCGGCTTTGATTCGTCGGAATCGAGGCCGGGAGGTATCGCAGGCGGTTCGCCGGCTTCGGCCGATGCGGCGCCGCGCGATGTCGCGCGAACGAACGGAAGCGACCGGGAAGCCGGGTCCGATTCCGTCGCGCCGGACGGAAGTCTCGATCATCACAAGGACAAGAAGGGCCGCAAGCGGCGCCGGCGTCGCCGGGGCGGGCAGAATCGTACCGGTTCGACCACTGCTGCGCCCGAGGCTGCCATTGTGCAGGCGAGCCCCGCCGCGCCCGCCAAACGCCGCCGGCGGCGACGCAAGCCGAAGGCGCAGGCCGGGGTCGCGCCGGATGCCGCGCAGGCGCTGCCGGCGCAGGCGCGCCCAAGTGTCGCGCCGCCCGCCAGCCCGGTTTCCGACGGGACCGCGCCGCGTCGTCGCTCGCCGCAGGGCGATGCCGATCATGCGCCGGCCTATTACGCCGCGCTCGATCTCGGCACCAACAATTGTCGCCTTCTCGTCGCCACGCCGACACGGCCGGGCCAGTTTCGCGTCGTGGACGCGTTCTCGCGTATCGTGCGGCTCGGCGAGGGGCTGTCCCGCACGGGCCGACTGTCCGACGCGGCGATGGCGCGCGCCGTCGAGGCGCTCAAGGTCTGTCGGGACAAGCTGGATGCGCGGCCCATCCGCCGCATGCGGTTGATCGCGACGGAGGCCTGTCGTGCCGCCGAGAACGGCGAGGAGTTCCTCGATCGCGTACGTGAAGAGACCGGCATGACGCTGGAGATCGTCGATCGTGAGACGGAGGCCCGCCTCGCCGTGTCCGGCTGCTCGTCGCTCGTCGGCCGCGACACCCATTCCGTCGTTCTCTTCGACATCGGCGGCGGGTCGTCGGAAATCGCGCTGGTCGATGTCAAGGAACGCCGTTCGCGCCGGCTGGCCGATCACATCGTTGCCTGGACGTCGCTGCAGGTCGGTGTCGTCACCCTGTCGGAACGGTTCGACGGGCGCCATGTGAGCGAGCAGACCTTCGCCGACATGACCGACTATGCGACCGATCTTCTGAACCGGTTCGAGGAGCGGGATCGGCTGGCCGACCGCGTCGGCCTGGACGGGTTCCATCTGCTTGGCACGTCGGGCACGGTGACGACGCTTGCCGGCATTCATCTCGACCTGCCGCGCTATGACCGTCGTCGCGTCGACGGATTGTGGATGACGTCGCAGGAGGTCGATGCGATGAATGCCCGGCTTCTGTCCTGGTCTTTCGACGAGCGTGTCGCCAATCCGTGCATCGGTGCGGACCGGGCCGATCTGGTCTTGGCCGGATGTGCGATCCTGGAGGCGATCCGCCGTGTCTGGCCGTCGAACCGGCTGCGCGTCGCCGACCGGGGCCTGCGCGAGGGCATTTTGACCGAGATGATGGCCGCCGACGGCGTCTGGCGCCGCGGCGCCAATCCGTGGCGCAACCGAACGCGATGGAGCAACCGATGAGCGTGAAGAAACCGACGCGCGGCGGGCGCTCCATTAATCAGCGGGTGAAGAAGGGGCGAGGGCTGAAGAACTCGTCGCGTCGCTGGATCGAACGTCAGCTGAACGACCCCTATGTCCAGCGGGCGAAGGCAGAGGGCATGCGCTCGCGCGCGGCCTACAAGCTGATCGAGATCGACGACAAGCACCACATTCTGCAGAAAGGCGACCGGGTGATCGACCTCGGCGCCGCGCCCGGCGGCTGGTGCCAGGTGGCGGCGGCGCGCATCGGTTCCACCGACGAGGACAAGCGCATCGCCGCGATCGACTATCTGGAGATGGACGCGATGCCGGGCGTGGAGATCCTGCAGATGGATTTCCTCGACGACGACGCGCCCGACAGATTGATCGCGGCTCTCGGCGGCATGCCCGACGTGGTCGTGTCCGACATGGCGGCGCCGACGATCGGTCACCGTCAGACCGATCACCTGCGCACCATGCACCTGATCGAGGTCGCCGCGGATTTCGCCGTGCGCGTGTTGAAGCCCGGCGGTCATTTCCTCGCGAAGACCTTCCAGGGCGGCACGGAAAAGGATTTGCTCGACTTGCTGAAGCGCAATTTCAAATCGGTCATCCACGTCAAGCCGCCGTCCTCGCGCGCGGAATCCGTGGAGCTCTACATCCTTGCCAAGGACTTCAAGGGCAGGAGCGAGGCGTCTTCAGAGGACGATTGATCGTCGGGCTTTGACGGCATCTCGATGCCCTGTTGCCGTGCGTTGCAGGGTGAATGCAACCCTCACTTGTGCGAATTCACCTCCCGTGCGACATTCTGCGTTTGGTTAACAGACCGTTGCGGCGGTTCATCGCCATGGCGGTCGTGCCAAGCTGGGAGGTGGTCCGGCAGTGTCAGGCACTGATCTCAACGGCGCGCAATATGCGAAGCTGACGAGGCTCATCTATGCCTCGGCCTTCGATCAGACCAACTGGCAGACCGTGCTGGACGAGGTGCACAAGGCCACCGGCGGCGTGTGCGCGCATCTTTTCGGATACGACATACCGGGCAACCTTTCCCTCGGGCTCACCGCGTCGGGCTACGCGCCTGAATTCATCGACAGCTACAACGCCTATTACGGTGCGCTGAACAGCTGGGCGCCCGGCTTTTCGGATGGCGACGTGGGGGTGGTGCTGCCGTCGCAGTGGATGTGCCCGAAGGAGGACCTGTTCAGGACCGAATTCTACAATGACTGGGTGCTGCCGCAGGAAAACGTCGCTGCCGGCGGTGGCGCGATGCTCTTCAAGGACACCAGCCGGATGCTGGCCTTCGGGGGCAACATTCGCCTGAAGGACGAGGAGAAGCTGGAGGGATCCTGGCTTCGCACGGTAGGCCTGCTGCTTCCGCATCTCCAGCAGGCCTTCGAGATCAGCCGGGTCGTTTCCGGCCAGGCGCTCGAACTTGACCTCCTGCACCGGCGCACGATGAGCGATGGTGGCGCGCTGATGCTGCTCGGCGGCAACGGGCTCCTGCTGTTCGGCAATGAACGCAGCGCGAGCATGATCACCGAGGGTGGCGTCTTGCGCGACGATCATGCCGGTCGCGTGACATTCTGCGACCCGCAGGCCGATGCCATGCTGTCGGTTTGCTTGCGGCAGCTCAGGGATTCTGGTGTCGCGCCGATTTCGGCGACATTCGAATGTGTCGAGGCGGCACCTATGGCCCGTCGCTACACCTGCCGCGCGGTACGCTATGTGCCGGAAGACCATCCGGCGTCGTCATTTGCGCTGCTTCTCGGCTATCTGCAGTCGGCCCTTCTGGTGACGGTCAGTCCCGCTTATTCCGAAGCCGCAGCACCGGATAGCTTCAGGCTCCGCCATGATCTCACGGAATCGGAGATGGCGATCGCCTCCGGCATTGCCGACGGGCTGACGCTGACGGAACTGGCCGATTTGCGGTCTGTCAGCATTCACACGGTTCGCAACCAGCTGAAGGCGGCGATGCAGAAGACGGGCGCGCGGCGGCAGGCCGAACTCGTGCGCCTGATGGCGAACCGGCGGTCCGGCGATTGACGATCTTATCCGCGCGAATGGGCAACCGGCGCAGCGTCACGCGGCGCGGTCGGGGCAAGCCGGTGGCCCGACACGACCTGTCCTGCGTTCGGCGGCAGCGACAGGAAAGGGATGATGGCCATGGCGGAGATGGCGGCGATGGCGAAGAAGGCCATGTGGAAGGCGGTCAGTGTCAATTCGCCGCCTGAGAAGCTCGTCACGATGTCGAGCACGCCGCCGGCAAGCGCCACGCCGACGGCGATGGACACCTGCTGCATCGCCGACGTCACGGCGGCCGCCTGGGCGGCGTCCTCGTCGCTGACTTCGGCGAAGGTCAGGGCGTTGACCGAGGTGAAGAAGAGGGAGCGCGCCACGCCCGAGAAGAACAGCACGAACATGATGAGCGCGATCGGGGTCGCCGGCGTGTAGAGGCCGTTGACGGCGATGAAGGCCGCCGCCGCGCCGGCCGCGCCGATCAGCACCGTGCGGAAGCCGAGGCCGCTCAGGGTCCGCTTGACGATCAGCTTCACCGCGATCGCCCCGCCCGCCGAGATGAAGGTCACCATGCCGGAGCGGAAGGGGCTCAGGCCAAAGCCGAGTTGCAGCATCAGCGGCATCAGGAAGGGCACGGCCCCCGCGCCGAGGCGGAACAGGTTCGCGCCGATGATGGCCGATCGGAAGGTGTGGTTGGTGAACAGTTTCGGATTGAGCAGCGGATCTCGAGCTCTTCGTGCATGCACCACATAGCCGGCGAAGGCGGCGAACCCGACGCAGGTCGCGATGACGCCCCAGATCGGCGGCAGCGCCGGAAGGCTGATGACGGACAGGCCGAACACGATGCCCGACGCCGCGGTTCCCGCTAGCAGAAAGCCGGCCCAGTCGACGCGGCTGGCCGGCGGCGTGTTTCCGGCTGGCAGCACGATCAGTGCGAAGATCACGCCGGCGATGCCGATCGGGATGTTGATCAGGAAGATCCAGTGCCAGGAGAGATAGGTCGTCAGGAAGCCGCCGACGGGCGGGCCGGCCATCGGGCCGATCAGGGCCGGAATGGTGAGCCAGGCCATGGCGTTGACGAGTTGCGAGCGCTCCGTCGAGCGTACCAGGATCAACCGGCCGAGCGGCGTCATCATCGCGCCGCCCATGCCCTGCAGGAAGCGCGACACGACGAATTGCAGCAGCGAATCGGACACCGCGCATGCCAGCGAACCGGCCATGAACACGACGATGGCGGTGGCGAAGACGCGCCGCGCGCCGAACCGGTCGGCCACCCAGCCGGACAGCGGGATGAAGATCGCCAACGACACCAGATAGGCCGTCAGGGCCAGCTTCAGCGCGATCGGCGTGGTGCCTATGTCCTCCGCGATCGCCGGCAGCGCCGTCGAGATGACGGTAGAATCCATGTGCTCCATGAAGAGCGCGATGGCGAGGACGAGCGGAATGGAGCGGTTCAAGGGCGGGGAGTTCGGTTTTGGACTGTGCCCCTATCTAGGCCACGCCGCCGGCGGGGGAAAGCGGTATCGTGACAGGTTTTGCATCGATGCGTGTCGCCGATCTGCGCGTCCGCGCCGCGGCTGTGCAATCGCCAGTTTTTGCTTGGCTGTGTCGCCGCCGACAGCTAGATCAAACCGGGAAATACTTTTGATGTTCATTTTTGAATTTGGGGATTGCTGATGGATGTCGGACAAAAACGCACGGTGGCGCGGTTCAGTTTTGTCGGGTCTGCCGGCGAGTATTTCGGCATCTGGATCGTCAACATTCTTCTGACCATCCTGACACTGGGCATCTATTCGGCCTGGGCGAAGGTGCGTCGCATGCGCTACTTCTACGGAAACACGTTTCTGGACAGGCACAGTTTCGAGTATCACGCCCGGCCCTTGCAAATCCTCGTCGGCCGCATTGTCGCGTTCGTGCTGATCGTCTGCTACAACATCCTCGTGAACCTCAACCCGATCGCCGGCGGGATTGCCTTTCTCGGGCTGGTGCTCGCCTTTCCGTTCCTGATCTACCGCGGCATTCGGTTCCATGCGCGGGTCACCAGTTATCGCAACGTGCGTTTCGATTTTGCCGGCGGCTATGGCGGCGCGTTTCTCGCCTATGTGGCCGGCCCGTTCCTTGCGATGGTTACGCTCGGAATTCTGGCGCCTTTGGCAAGCCGGTGGCGCTATCGGTATCTCTTCAACAATCTCAGATATGGCGGCCGCCGGTTCGCGTGCGGTGCGACGATCGGCGAATTCTTCGGCGTCTGGTGGTTCCCCGCCATGATCACGATCGGCATGTTCGTCGTGCTCGGGCCTGCGGTTGCGCTGCTGACCGGCTTCTCCCCGTTCGTCCCCGGCTTCGGCCAATATGCCATCATCGCGGTGATCTATGCCGTGGTGCTGATTGGCCTTGTAGCGTATTCCGTGAGCGGTCTCTTCTACGTCGCCGGCGTGCGGAACGTCGCGTTCTCGGCGACGCGCTTCGACGGGCGCCACCGGCTGGACTCAGATCTGTTTCGCCGCCGTTATGCCTGGATTGCGATCAGCAATCTGTTGGTGACGGTGGTGACGTTCGGCCTGGCGCGTCCCTGGGCCGCGGTGCGCATGGCGCGATATACGTGGGCAAGCACCGCGCTTGCGATAAGGGGCGAATTCGGCACCTACATATCCGAACTCAAGGACGAGAGCGGCGTGGTCGGCGCGGAATTCATGGATTTCGAGGGATTTGACATTGGCTTCTGATGCCATTGGTGACGCCGTGCGGGGAGACTGGTTCGCGCCGGGATCGAGCGAGTCCCGGCCGGCGTCGCTCGAGCGCGCTGACGGTGTCAGGCTGCTCGGCGACGACGGTGCCGAACTGATCCTAGGCGAGGTGGGCGGAATTGAGGTGTCGCCGCGCGTCGGTCGCATTCCGCGGCGCGTGCGCTTTGCCGACGGCAGCGTGTTCGTCACGCTGGACAATGACGGGATCGATCGCCTCCGCCTCACGCCGGCGGCGCGGCGCAACGGTCTCGTCCACGATCTGGAGCGCTTTCGGCCGCGCCTCGCGGCTTTCGTCGTCGTCGTCGCCCTCATGGCGTTCGCCATCTATCGCTACGCCTTGCCGGTGATGATCGAGGTCGCGGTGGCGGTGACGCCTCCGGTCGTCCCGCAGATGATCGGGTCCGCCGCGATCGACACGCTGGATCGCGTCCTTTTGTCGGAGACGGAATTGCCGCTGGACCGGCAACGGGACCTGGAAACCCAGTTCGCCGCGCTCGCGCAATTCAGCGATCTCGGCGCGGACGGCTACAATCTGGTGTTCCGCGACGGCGGCCCGCTCGGCCCCAACGCCCTGGCGCTGCCCGACGGAACCGTCATCCTGACCGACCAGCTCGTGGCCCTGGCGGATGATGACGAAATGATCCTCGGGGTTCTCGCCCATGAAATCGGGCATGTGGAATTGCAGCATTCGCTGCGCCAGGTCTACCGGCTTGCGGGCATGTCGGCGCTGATCATGCTGATTGCCGGCGATGTCGGCGAGGCCGTGGAGGAACTGCTGGTCGAGGGCTCCGCGCTCCTGTCGCTGTCCTATTCACGCGCGCATGAGAGCGAGGCGGACCGGCGCAGCGTCGAACTGATGCTGAAGGCCGGCCACGATCCGCTGGCGATCAACCGCTTCTTCGCTTCGATCCGCGAGGAGCTCGGCGTCGCCGACGAGAGCGGCATGCTCTCCACCCATCCGGGTACGGCGGAAAGGGCCGAGGCGCTCGAGGCCTACGCGGCCGAATTGCGGGGCAGGGAATAGGGCGCGACGCCTTGCGCCGCCATGCGGATGGTCAGGCGAGTAGGCGCGGTTCGCCCGTCTTGGAGCCAGGTCGGTTCGCCGAGGAGTTTCAGTCCGGCGACGCCGATTTCCGGCAAGTCCAGCCCCATCGAATGGGCGACGGCGACGCGGCTGCCCGGCTTCGGATTGAGCCCGCAGCAAATGTCGCGCGTGCCCATCTTCAGATGGTGGGCGATATCCCATTCCAGCACGACGCCGGCATGGCGCGTGACCACCCAGCAGTGCATGTCGTCGCAGCAACCCTGTTTTTCGGTCGGAAAGAAATAGCCGGTCACGTAGCCGGCCTCGAAGCCGGCGGAGCGCAGCGCGGCGATCAGATAGGTGTTGATGTCGACGCAGGAACCCTCGGTCAGGCCGCAGGACAGATGCGGGATCGCGTCGAGCCCGTCATTGAAGCGCGTCGCGGGATGGCCGTAGGTGAATTTCTCGGCGGTGTCGTTGACGATTGCGGCAATGGCCGCGTGCCCGTCGCGGGCGTTGTCGGCGATGCGGCGCGCGTCGGATACGAGATCGACCGCCGCGCGGGTGAAGCGGGTTTCGCGCGGCCGGAACAGGGTTTCCGGGTACTGGTCTGCGTGTTGGGCGAAGCGATAGGTCAACGTTACGGGCCCGTCGCCCGGGACAATCAACGCGGCCATCTGGCCCGTCGTCATTTCGCCGATCAGGGAGACCGCGCCGCCTTCGACCGCAAAACCTGTCGGGGTCTGGTAGGGCGTCGCGATGCCGACAGGCGCGAGCAGCGCTTCACCCTCGTCGGCGTCCCGGTGCACGGTCACGCTGACGGTGATCGTCTCGCTCATTGTCGGGTCCTCACATCAACACCTGGAAGATCAGGCCGGAAAGAATCGCGCCGGTGATGCCGAGGCCCAGATAGGCGGCGAAAACCGGGCGGCGCACCAGCGACCAGACGGCCGCCATGGCGGGCACGGAACTCACGGCGCCGGCCACCATGAACGCCATCGCCGCGCCGAGGCTCATGCCCTGCTCCGTCAAGCCGGCGAGAAGCGGTGGGGCGACATAGGAATTCAGATAGGCGGGCATGCCGACGAGTGCCGCGATGGCGATCGGCACGACGCCTTCGCCGCCAACAAGACCCGCGATCATCGAGGCCGGCACATAGAGGATCAGCAGAGCTTCCAGCACATAGGCGAGCGCCAGCCACTTCACCAGAAACAGCGCGTTGGCCTGGAGTTCGTCGCGGAACACCGCGCGGCGGGCATCCTCGGTCCAGAAGCGCCAGACCGGCGCGCCCCTGAAGGGCGACGGGCGGCAGCCGCAACCGCCGCCGCTGCGCTCGCGCAAGGGATCGGCAAACAGGCCGCCCGCGATCATCGCCTGCATGGCGAACCCGCCGAAGAGGCCCATCGCGACGGCTGCCACGGCCTTGCCGATGGCGAAATCCCAGCCCAGCGCGCCGGCCGTGATGAACAGCGTCGGCGGATCGATCAACGGCGAGGACAGCCAGAATGCCATGACGGCCGGCAGCGGCGCGCCAACGGCCAGAAGCCCGGCGATGAAAGGGATGACCTCGCAGGAACAGAAGGGCGCGAGCCCGCCAAACAGGGCGGCCAGCAGGATCATCCGGTTCTCGCGGCCCTGAAAGGCCCTGGCGACGACGCTTTCTGCGCCCGAAGCCTTCAGCCCGGCAATCAGCAGCACCGCGACCGCGATATAGGGCGCGGTGCCGGCGAAGGCGCGCGCCGCGATCGTCAGCACCGTGACGAAGCGGCCGGGATCGACGAGAGCGACGACGAGCGGTGCTGCGACCGTGATCGTCCACGGCGTTGCCAGCCGCTCTTTCCAGGCGAAGCGGCCGGCGGCCGGGGATTGCACCGTGTCGCTCATGCGCATTCTCCCTTGCTTTCCGTCCGGTCCGCGTCGCTGCAGCATTCCTTGAGGATGAATCCGGCCAGCGCTTCCAGCCGGTCGTAGGCTGCGCGTGAGATGACCGAGCGGCCGTCCTTTTCCTGCTCGATCAGGCCGGCGGAGGCGAGAAAGCGCAGGTGATGAGCGAGCGTCGATGCCGGCATGCCGGACCGCGCCTGGATGTCGCCGACCGTCAATCCGTCGGGGCCGGCGCGCACCAGCGTGCGCAACACCTGCAGCCGGGCCTCCGACCCCATCGCTGCGAAGGCCTGCGCTGCTTCCTCGATCGAGGTTTCGTCATTCATAACCATAATTCTAGTTATATAGTTATTTTGGGTGCCGTCAATCCGCGTTTGAAGGCTTTCCCATCCTTGGCAGGCGTGGTACCAGCCACTGCCAACGCAATGCCGAGTCGTCACCGACCGGCCTTTCACACGGAACGAACACCGCGATGGCGACCATCATTCAGACGATCACCGGCGAGCACGCGCTCACCTTCGACGACGTGCTCCTGCAGCCGGGCCATTCCGAAGTCATGCCTGGCGAGACGAATATCGGCACCACGATCGCGCGCGACATCGATCTGTCGCTGCCGATCATCTCTTCGGCCATGGACACGGTCACGGAATCGCGCCTGGCGATCGCCATGGCGCAGGCGGGCGGCCTCGGCATCATCCACCGCAACCTCAACCCGGCCGCCCAAGCCGAAGAGGTGCGCCAGGTCAAGAAGTTCGAGTCCGGCATGGTCGTCAATCCGGTCACGATCGGCCCGGACGCGACGCTGGCCGATGCGCTGGCACTGATGCAGGCGCATCGCATTTCCGGCATTCCCGTCGTCGAGGATGCCGGGCTCGGCAGCCAGAAGCCGGGCCGGCTCGTCGGCATCCTGACCAACCGCGACGTCCGCTTCGCCTCCAATCCGGAGCAGAAGGTCTATGAGCTGATGACGCGCGAGGGGCTCGTCACCGTGCGCGAGACCGTCGACACCGGCGAGGCCAAGCGCCTCCTGCACCAGCACCGCATCGAGAAGCTGCTCGTGGTCGACGATCGCGGCTATTGCGTCGGCCTGATCACCGTCAAGGACATGGAGAAGTCGCAGCTCAATCCCGACGCAGCCAAGGACGCGCAGGGCCGCCTGCGGGCGGGTGCGGCGGTCAGCGTCGGCACCGACGCCGAGGAGCGGGCCGAGCGGCTGCTCGACGCGGGCGTCGACGTCATCGTCATCGACACCGCCCACGGCCATTCCCAGCGGGTTCTCGATTCCGTCGGCGTGGTGAAGAAGATGTCGAATTCGGTGCGCATCATCGCGGGCAACGTCGCCACGCCGCATGGCGCCAAGGCGCTGATCGACGCCGGCGCGGATGCGATCAAGGTCGGCATCGGGCCGGGCTCGATCTGCACGACGCGCATCGTCGCCGGCGTCGGCGTGCCGCAGCTCGCCGCCGTGATGGCCGCCGCCGAAGAGGCCGACAAGCACGGCATTCCGGTGATCGCGGACGGCGGCATCAAGTTTTCGGGCGACCTCGCCAAGGCGCTTGCCGCCGGGGCGAAGGCCGCGATGGTCGGTTCGCTGCTCGCGGGCACCGACGAGAGCCCGGGCGAGGTCTATCTGCACCAGGGCCGCTCCTACAAGGCGTATCGCGGCATGGGGTCGGTCGGCGCGATGGCGCGCGGCTCGGCCGACCGCTACTTCCAGGCCGAGGTGCGTGACGCGCTGAAGCTCGTGCCGGAAGGCGTCGAGGGCCAGGTTCCCTACAAGGGGCCCGTCTCGGCCGTCCTGCACCAGCTCGCCGGCGGTCTGCGCGCGGCCATGGGCTACACCGGCGCCAGGACACTGGCCGACTTTGCCGAAAAGGCGACTTTCGTGCGCATCACCGGCGCCGGCCAGCGCGAGAGCCATGCCCATGACGTGACGATCACGCGCGAGAGCCCCAACTACCCGGGCGGGGTGTGAGCGGCATGAACGACGTCACCCCGGCATCCGACACCCTGCTGCGCAAGCCGGCCGTCATCGCGCTCTTCGCGATCACGGCGGCGCTGTTCCTGTGGATGGCGTTTGTCACCGGTCCGGCATTCGAACGCGCCGCCGGGGTGCCGCTGCCCGACGGGCGGATGTTCGGCTTCTCGCCGTCCGACGTCGCCGTACTGCATGCGGCCGTGAAGGCCAATCCCGAAGCGGCCGTGATCGCGACGCGGATGTACCGGACGCTGGATTTCGTCTTCCCGGCGCTGCTGGCGCTGTCGCTCACGATCGTCGCCGTCGCCGGCTTCGCCGCCCTCACGCGTCTCGGCGTGAGCATTCCCCCACCGGTGGCGCGCATCGCGGCGGGCGCGATATCTGTGCCCTATCTGGTCGTCGATCTGCGCGAGAACGGCCTCGCCCAGGCGCTTTTCTCCGCGCCGTCGCTCGCCGGTGACGTGCCGCTCGGCCTGGCGCGGATGCTGCCCACCTTCACGTCGTGGAAATTTTCGCTTCTGGGCGCGGCGGTGCTGATCCTTTTCGCGATCTGGTTCCAGGTCTTCCTGCGGGCCGGAAAGCAGCGCAAATGATCGGCGGGGCGACAAGCCAGACCGCGATTTTTTGGCCGGTGATCGCCCAGGTCCTGCTAACATTCGTCGCCTACATGGTGATGAGTTCGCGCCGCGTCGCCGCGGTCAAGGCCGGCGAGGCGCGTATGCGCGATTTCGCGGTTCCCGCCGATCCGCCGGCCAGCGCCGCGGCCGCGCGCAACGTCGCCAACCAGTTCGAACTGCCGGTCCTGTTCTATGTCGCCTGCTTGGCGTTTCACCAGATCGGCGCTGTCGATCTCGTCGCGCTGGTCCTGGCCTGGGCCTTCGTCGTCGCGCGCGTCGCCCACGCCTGGGTGCACATGACCGTCAATGTCGTGTTGATGCGCCGCCGGTTCTTCATCGCCGGCTTCGTCGCCGTCGGCCTGATGTGGGCGTGGTTCGCGGTCGCACTCGTGACCGCGCAGTGACCTGACGGTTTCCGCAGATCTCAGGCGGCAAGGTCTTCGGTCTGCAGAAGAGGCTCGGCGACGGCCTTGACCGATTCCGCCAGCGCGCCGAAATCCGGCAGGCGCTTTGAGGATTGCCGCCAAAAGAGCGCGATGTCGCGATGCGGGATCGGGTCGGCGAAGGGCGTGATCGTCAGGCCGCGCAGCTTGCCCGTTTCGGCTCGAATGGCGATTTCCGGCAGCAACGTCAGTCCCATGCCGCTCGCGACCATCTGCAGAAGCGTCGTCATCGAGGTGGCGCCGAAATTGACGAGGCGGCGTTCGTTGCCCTTTGCGCAGACGGTGAGCGCCTGGTCGCGCAGGCAATGGCCTTCGTCGAGCAGCAGCAGCCGGTCGAGCGCCACCTGATCCTCGGTCAGCGGCGAGTGCAGGATGTCGGTTCCCGCCGTCGCGCTGGCGATGAAGAAGCGGTCGCGGAAAAGAGGCTCGGCATGCAGGCCGGCCTCGCCGATCGGCGCTGCGGCGACCACGGCGTCAAGCGTTCCGTCCAGCAATTCGCGCGCCAGCGTGTCGGTGATCGCCTCGCGCACCTTCAATTGCAGCTTCGGGTAATGCGCCTGCAGATGCGGGATCAGCTTCGGCAGGAGATAGGGCGCGACGGTCGGGATCATGCCGAGCTTCAACTGGCCGACCAGAAGCCCGCGGTCCTGCGACAGCATTTCTTCCAGCGCCTGTGCGTCACGCAGGATGCGGCGGATATGGGGAAGGATGCGCTGACCGGCCTCCGTCAGCACCACCTTGCCGTGCCGCCGCTCCACCAGTTTTCGCTCCAGCCGTGCCTCCATGTCGATGATCTGCGCGGACAGGGCGGGCTGGCTGATATTCACCGAAGCTGCCGCCTTGCCGAAATGCAGGGCGCGCGCCAGGGCGTCGAAATAGTGCATCTGTTTGAGGGTCAGCTTCATAGGTTTTTCTTATCATTCAAATCGGAAATTACAATTTGAAATTATGACGAGATTGGCGCATCTGACTTTGGAAATGTTCTAACCTGCACTCATTCCAAGACACACGACAGGAGGAAATCATGGACGCGAAAGCCGACAATTCGGGCAAGTGCCCGGTCATGCACGGTGCCATCACCGAAACCGGTACAACGGTCATGGACTGGTGGCCGAAATCGCTCAATCTGGACATTCTCCATCAGCACGACACCAAGACCAACCCGCTCGGCAAAGACTTCGACTATCGCGAAGCGTTGAAGACGCTCGATATCGAGGCCCTGAAGAAGGACATGCACGCCCTCCTGACCGACAGCCAGGACTGGTGGCCGGCCGACTATGGTCATTATGGCGGCCTGATGATCCGTCTCGCCTGGCACTCCGCCGGATCTTACCGTCTGGCTGACGGTCGTGGCGGCGGCGGCGCCGGCAACATCCGTTTCGCGCCGTTGAACTCCTGGCCGGACAACGGCAACCTCGACAAGGCGCGCCGCCTGCTGTGGCCGCTGAAGAAGAAATACGGCAGCGCCGTTTCCTGGGCCGACCTGATCATCCTGGCAGGCACCATCGCCTATGAGAACATGGGCCTGAAGACCTTCGGTTTCGGTTTCGGCCGCGACGATATCTGGCATCCGGAAATCGACACCTATTGGGGCGCCGAGAAGGAATGGCTGGCGCCGTCCGACAGCCGCTACGAGGATGTCGGCAAGCCGGACACGATGGAAAATCCGCTGGCCGCCGTTCAGATGGGTCTCATCTACGTCAACCCGGAAGGCGTGAACGGCACCCCCGATCCGATGAAGACCGCCGCCCAGGTGCGCGAGACCTTCGCCCGCATGGCGATGGATGACGAGGAAACCGCCGCGCTGACCGCCGGCGGCCACACCGTCGGCAAGGCCCACGGCAATGGCGATGCCGGTGCGCTCAGCGCCGAGCCGGAAGCCGGCGAGATCGAGAGCCAGGGCTTCGGCTGGTTGAACCCGAACCTGGACGGCAAGGCCACCAATGCGGTTACCTCGGGCATCGAGGGCGCATGGACCACCAACCCGACCGTTTTCGACATGGGCTATTTCGAGCTGCTGTTCGGCTATGAATGGGAGCTCACCAAGAGCCCGGCCGGTGCCAACCAGTGGCAGCCCGTCGGCATCACGGAAGAGCACATGCCGGTTGACGCGACCGATCCGTCGGTCCGCCGCATGCCGCTGATGACCGATGCCGACATGGCGATGAAGGTGGACCCGACCTATCGCGCCATCTGCGAGAAGTTCATGGCCGATCCGGCCTACTTCAAGGACACCTTCGCCCGCGCCTGGTTCAAGCTGACCCACCGCGACATGGGGCCGAAGGATCGCTATGTCGGCCCGGACGTCCCGGCCGAAGACCTGATCTGGATGGACCCCATCCCGGCCGGCCCGACCAACTACGATATCGGCGCCATCAAGTCGAAGATCGCCGCCTCCGGCCTTTCGGTCGCCGAAATGGTCGCCACGGCATGGGACTCGGCCCGCACCTATCGTGGTTCGGACATGCGCGGCGGCGCCAATGGCGCGCGCATCCGCCTTGCTCCGCAGAAGGATTGGGAAGGCAATGAGCCGGCCCGTCTCGCCAAGGTGCTCGGCGCGCTTGAGCCGATCGCGGCGGAATATGGCGCCAGCCTCGCCGACGTCATCGTGCTCGCCGGTAGCGTCGGCATCGAGACGGCGGCCAAGGCGGCCGGCCACGACGTCACCGTTCCCTTCGAGCCGGGCCGCGGCGACGCGACCGACGAGATGACCGATGCAGCCTCGTTCGACGTCCTGGAACCGCTCGCCGACGGCTTCCGCAACTGGCTGAAGAAGAACTACGTCGTCAGCCCGGAAGAGCTGTTGCTTGACCGCGCGCAGCTGATGGGCCTGACTGGTCACGAAATGACCGTTCTGCTCGGCGGCATGCGCGCCCTCGGCGCCAACTATGCCGGCACGAAGCATGGCGTCTTCACCGACAAGGAAGGCGCGCTGACGACCGACTTCTTCGTCAACCTGACCGACATGGCCAACAAGTGGGTCCCGGTCGATGGCGGCATCTACGAGATCCGCGATCGCAAGACCGACGCGGTCAAGTGGACGGCCACCCGTGTGGACCTGGTCTTCGGCTCCAACTCGATCCTGCGCGCCTATGCCGAGGTCTACGCCCAGGACGATGCGCACGAGAAGTTCGTCGCGGACTTCGTGGCTGCCTGGGTCAAGGTGATGAACGCCGACCGCTTCGACGTCTGATCGAACCGGATATCGGAACATGAAAGCCGGCGCGGGCAACCGCGCCGGTTTTTCGTTGGATTGACGGGCGGCAATGCGTGTCTGACGATCATCGGCCAATCTGCCTGCCGGAAACGGCAGGAGGCGTCGATGGAAAAGCAACGCATCAGGATCGAGCAGCACAGCGGGCTGGGGCTCGTCTGGCTGGCAGGCTGGCTGTTCATGCTCGGTTATCTGGATTTCAGCTTCTGGAGGGGCGTGCTGGCGCTGTTCATCTGGCCCTATTATCTCGGCGTCGAAATGGCGGTGCCGCCCGTGCCGGCCTAGGGATCTTTCGCAATTCGTCGAATCGCGAAAAATCCCCGTCTCCTCGTTTCGTCGCGGTTCCGGGAGGTCAATCGGCCTCCGCTGGACCTGGAACCGCTCCGGTCGTGCCAACGCCGCGCCTTGCCAAGCGCCGGCCGGGTCTGTAACCACGGCGCGTTTTCCATCGGAGTGAAACCATGCGGCTTGGCGGACGGGTCGATGCGGCCATCGAGGTGCTGCGCGATATCGCGGAGCGGCGGCGCCCTGCCGCCGATGCGCTGAAGGATTGGGGCCTGTCGCACCGTTTCGCCGGTTCGGGCGATCGCGCGGCGATCGGCAATCTCGTATTCGACGCGCTGCGCAAGAAACTCTCGACCGCCCATCTGATGGAGGATGACGGCCCGTCGGCGCTCGCCTTCGGCACGCTTTGGCGGCAATGGGGCCTGTCGCCCGAAAAGATGCAGGAGTTGTTCGAGGGCGACCGTTTCGCGCCCGAGGTTCCGGTCGCGGCGCTGCAGGCGGCGGCATCGCGCGATTTCGCCTTCGCCAAGCCGCATGTCGAGGCCGACATTCCCGACTGGTGCGCCGACTATTTCGAGGAGAATTTCGACGACGAGTGGGTGTCCGAAGCCGCGGCCCTGTCGGAACGCGCGCCGCTCGACATGCGCGTCAACACGCTGAAGGCCGATCGCGACAAGGTTCAGAAGCAACTCGCCAAATTCGGCGCCAAGCCGACCAAGACCGCCCGTCACGGCCTGCGCATCGCGCCCGGCAAGGGCGCGGACCGCCTGCCGAACGTCCAGGCCGAGCCGGCCTTCCAGAAAGGCTGGTTCGAGATCCAGGACGAGGGCAGCCAGATCGTTGCCGATCTCGTCTTCGCCCGGCCGGGCGAGCAGGTTCTCGACTATTGCGCCGGCGGTGGCGGCAAGACCCTGGCGCTGGCGGCCGCGCTCGACAACAAGGGCCAGGTGCATGCCTGGGACGCCGACCGGACGCGGCTGGCGCCGATCTTCGACCGGCTGAAACGCGCCGACACGCGCAATGTCCAGGTTCATGCCGCCGACGCCGACCTGTCGCCGCTTGCCGGCCGCATGGACCGCGTGCTCGTCGATGCGCCCTGCACCGGCTCTGGCACATGGCGGCGCAACCCGGACGCCAAGTGGCGGCTGACGCGCGCGGCGCTGGAGAAGCGGCTGGAGGAGCAGGCCGAGGTGCTCGACAAGGCGTCGGCCTATGTCAAGCCGGGTGGCTTCCTCGTCTACGTCACCTGCTCGGTCTTCCCGCAGGAAAACGAATACCAGGTCTACGCCTTCGGCGAGCGGCACAAGGATTACGACCTTCTGTCGGCGGGGGAGGTCTGGCAGGACCTGTTCGGCTTCGACAAGGCCCAGCCCTGGTCGGCCGACATGAACTGCATCACGCTCACCCCGCGCGCCACCGGCACCGACGGGTTCTTCTTTTCGGTCATGCAGCGCCGCGGCTGAGCGGATTTTTCGCAACCGAAACGGTCTCTCGTGCGTATTGCCCGGCAGGACAATTGCGCAGGAGGTGACAATGCACCCGCAATCCGGGCGAAGCGGCCCGTGGAAATGGCTCACGCTCATTCTGTTCCTCGCCCTCGTGATGGGCGGCGGGACGCTGATCGGCGTCTCCGTGCCGCCGGGTGCCTGGTATGCGGGGCTCGACAAGCCATGGTTCAACCCGCCGAACTGGATCTTCGCGCCGGTCTGGAGCACCCTCTACGTCCTCATCGCGATCGCCGGCTGGCGCACGTGGCGGCGCGCGCCGACGGGGCTTTCGATGCAGGTCTGGTTTGCGCAACTGGCCTGCAACTTCGCCTGGACGCCGGTCTTTTTCGGCATGCACATGCCGGGCCTGGCGCTCGTCATCCTCGCGGCGATGCTGGCGCTGATCGTGCTCTTCGCACGCCTGCAGTGCACGCCGGATCGGGTATCGGCACTCCTGTTCGTGCCCTATGCCGCATGGGTCTGTTTCGCCGGACTTCTCAATCTGTCGATCTGGTGGCTGAACGGCCAGTGACCGCAACCGCGACGCGATCCGTTGGCGATCGTGTCGCAAACGCGTTTGGTTGAAATGCCGGTTCCGGGCCATGATGGGTCTTTCACGAGTCGGCGTCCGTCGTCTCGCCTTTGCCCATCAGTCCGGACCGTCGCATGCAGTTTCAGAATATTTTTCATGATTTCAGTTCTCTGGAGAACCTCCTCGGCCACCTTTCCTACACGCTGACGATCGTCTCCATGCTGATGCGCAGCATGGGGTGGCTGCGCCTGTTCGCCATTTCGTCTGGCGTCGTGGGGATGACCTATTATCTCGGCATGCGCGGCGACTATGTCAGCGCGTTCTGGGAAACCTGCTACGTCCTGGTCAATGTCGTGCAGCTGTTCCTGCTCTGGTACGAAAACCGCATCGGTCAGTTCGACGGGGTGGAGCGCGAATTCGTTTCCCACGCGCTGGAGGATCTGAAGCCGGTGCATGCGGCCAAGCTCCTGCGCCAGGCGCAGCACGAAACCATTGCCGCAAACGAGGTGCTGGTCGTCGAGGACAAGCTGCCGGACCGGCTCTATTACGTCGTGTCGGGAGAGGTGCGCATCGAGCAGAAGGGCGTCGTCATCGGCGCCTGCGGCAAGGGCGATTTCCTGGGCGAGATGAGCCTGTTGTCGCAAGTCGAGGCTTCGGCCACGGCGATCACGGTCACGCCCTGCGAGGTGCTGGTTTTCGAGCGTCCCGCCCTTGAGGTGCTGCTCGAAAAGGCGGATCCCGTGCGTCACGCCCTTCATGCCGGTATCTCGCGCAATCTTCTCGCCAAGATCGACCGCATGAACGCCTTCTCGGTCCACATGCAGACTGCGTAATGGCCCTACTGCCGGCGCTGTGCTAACCCGAAAGCCCCGAGACGGTGAACCGACCGATGCCCTTCTTCGAACGCCGCGTCCGCGAGTCCTTCGCCCGTCAGCCCGCCATGCAGACCATGGGCGGATCGCTCACGCAGGTGCGCGAGGGCCATGTCGAGATCGAGCTCGATCATGACGTCCGGCTGACCCAGCAGCACGGCTTCATGCATGGCGGCATGGTCGCGGCCGCGCTGGATTCGGCCTGCGGCTATGCGGCCCTGACGCTGCTGCCCGCCGATGCCGGCGTCCTGACCATCGAGTTCAAGGTCAACCTCCTCGCTCCGGCGAAGGGCGAGCGGTTTCGCTTCGAGGGCGACGTGGTCAAGCCGGGCCGCACCATCACGGTTGTCGACGGCACGGCCTGGGCGCTGAACGGCGCGAACACGAAACGCATCGCCACGATGACGGCGACCATGATGACCATCGTCGGGCGCGAGGACGTGAAGGACTGAGCATGAAGATCGTCGCAGACTGCCGGGTTCTCTACGTGATGGCCGCCGATCCGGAATACGGGCCGCATCTGAAGACGCGTTTTTCGCCGCTGATCTGCGGTGTCGGTCCGGTGGAGGCGGCGGTGAACGTCACCCGTGCCTTGGCCGACGCGCGGCCCGATGTCGTCGTCTCGCTCGGTTCGGCCGGATCGCGCAGCCTGGAACAGGCCGAGGTCTTCCAGGTCGCCTCCGTCTCCTATCGCGACATGGACGCCTCGCCGCTCGGCTTCGAGAAGGGCCGGACGCCGTTTCTCGACCTACCGGCCGAAGTCGCGCTTCCCCACCAGGTCGAGGGCCTGCCCTCGGTACGGCTGTCGACCGGCGGCAACATCGTCTCCGGCGCGGCCTATGAGGGCATCGACGCCGACATGGTCGACATGGAAACCTTCGCCCTCTTGCGTGCCTGCATGGCCTTCGATGTTCCGCTGATCGGCCTGCGCGGTGTCTCCGACGGCGCCGCCGACTTGCATCACTTTGACGACTGGACGCAATATCTCCACGTCATCGACGAGAAGCTCGCCGATGCGGTGGACCGGGTCGAGGCCGCGATCGGCGACGGGCTACTCGGATGAGCACGGCGCGCTCCGGCCTTGAGGTTCGCCCGGCCGAACCGGGCGACGTGGCCGAACTTTGCGGCCTGCTGAACGAGATCATCGCCATCGGCGGCACGACGGCCTTCGAGACGCCGATGACGGAAGAGGATTTCCACCGCGCCTTCATCGACGCGCCGGGCCTCATATCGCTGTTCGTCGCGGTTGGCGAAGGCGGGCGGCTCCTCGGTTTCCAGTTCCTGACGAGCCACGACAAACTGCCGGACGACTGGGCGGACATCGCCACCTTTGCCCGCGTCGGTTCGCAGACGGCCGGCATCGGCCGCGCGCTGTTTTCCGAGACGCTGTCCCTCGCGCGGCAGCGCGGTCTCGCCGCCATCAACGCGACCATCCGTGCCGACAATGAAGGCGGGCTCGCTTATTACGACCGCATGGGCTTCATCACCTATTCGGTCGATCGTGCCGTGCCGCTGCAAAGCGGCCTTCCGGTCGATCGCGTGTCGAAGATCTTCCGCGTGAGCCTGCCCGGCGCGTGAAAAAAGCCCCGCTGTCGCGGGGCTGTAAGGTGCTGGAGGTCGAGTAGGGGAAGCCGTCAGGCCGCCTTCTTGTTGAGCTTGTCCTCGGCCAAACGGGTCAGCTTGGAATCGGCGCTCTTCTCTTCCTCGATATTGTCGCGCAGCAGGCTGATCGCCTCGTCATGGCCGAGCAGCTTCGCCCAGGTCAGAAGCGTGCCGTAGCGGGTGATCTCGTAATGCTCGACGGCCTGCGCGGCGGCGATCAGCGCGGCGTCCAGCGTTTCCGCGTCCTTGATCTCGTCGATCAGTTCCTCGGCTTCCTTGACGATGCCTTCGATGGCGGGGCACTCCTCGCCCTCGGGCTTCTTGCCGATGGCCTCGAAAACCTTCTTGAGGCGTTCGATCTGACCCTCGGTCTCGGCGAGGTGATCCTTGAAGAGCTTCTTCAGCGACGGATTGCTGCTCTTCTCGATCATCGTCGGAAGGTTCTTGTGGATGAAGTTTTCTGCAAAGAAGACGTCCTGAAGCGTGTGCTCGAACAGGTCTGAGAGGTTCTTGACGGTCATGGCGATGCTCCTTGTCAGGGGGAAGCGGATCGTTCCGCCTCTCCCAAACGCCGCGCCGCCGCGTTCGTTCCCGCAAAACGCGCCTTGGCTTCGGATTGTGATCAGGCAGCCAGCCCCTCGCTGTCACCGAAGAACACGCCGAGCATCTTGAGACGCTGCGCTCCGTCGCGCGAAACATACTCGATCCCGTCATCGCTTGGCAGCAACCGCCATTCGCCGGCGTGGCCGCTGTCCCATTCGGTTGCGTATCCGTCGTCGGTCAGGCGCCAACGGCCCGAGCGTGTCTCGCCCGTGTCGAGCTTCATGTGCCCGGTCCCATCCTCGGCGAGATAGACGAAGGCCGGCTTGCCGTTGCGCTCCAGCACGTGGGTGCGCCCGGCGGTGAGGAAGCGAAGCATTTCTCCTGTGAGCATCGTCATGGCAATCTCCCGGTCTCTTGTGTCGCAGATTTGGTCAAGTAGATTGACCATTGCGACGACTACACCGTGGAACGAATATGGTCAAGCAACTTGACGAAAATGCGCGTGGCGCCGGACCCGATCACATAGGCATCCGGCTCTGGACCGCATGGGAGGGATGGAAGGCGGAATTCGTCATGGCCATGAACGCGGCCGGCCATGACTGGTTCACGCCGTCGCGCGCCACCATGCTCGGCTTCCTGCCGCGCAAGGGCCTCCGCCAGTCCGATCTCATCACTCGCATGGGCGTTTCCAAGCAGGCGGTGCAGCAGTTGATCGACGGGCTGGAGCAGGAAGCGGTGCTGGAGCGCATTCCCGATCCGGCGGACAGGCGCGGCCGGATCGTGCGGCCGACGGCAAAGGGGCGCGTCGCGCTCGACGACGCGGACCGGATCAAGGCCGAGATCGAGGCACGCATCCGCGCCCGGATGGGCGAGGAGCGGTTTCGTCTGCTGTACGAGACGCTGGGCGAAATGCGACGCGACGGAGAGGGGGCGGCATGATTCCGGCGTTCTGCACCGTCAAATCCCCGTGGGCATTGCAGCGCAGCAATTGAAAGCCGGCGAGACTCGCATTAAAGCCGCTCCATGAACGCTCCCGACCTGACCATCCATCCTGAAAACGTCCTGATCATCGACTTCGGCAGCCAGGTGACGCAGCTGATCGCGCGCCGCGTGCGCGAAGCGGGCGTCTACTCCGAGATCGTGCCGTTCCAGTCGGCCCTGGAAGGCTTCGAAAGGCTGAAGCCGAAAGCCGTGATCTTTTCCGGCGGCCCGTCATCCGTGCCCGATGAAGGCAGCCCGCGCGCGCCGCAGGCGGTCATCGATTCCGGCGTGCCGATCCTTGCCATCTGCTACGGCCAGCAGACGCTCTGCCACCAGCTCGGCGGCAAGGTCGAGGGGGGGCATCATCGCGAATTCGGCCGCGCCGACGTCGAGATCCTCAAGGAGAGCCCGCTCTTCGACGGCTTTTGGACGCAGGGCTCCAAATATCCGGTCTGGATGAGCCATGGCGACCGTGTGACCGAATTGCCGGACGGCTTCGAGGTGATCGGCACCTCGCCCAACGCGCCGTTTGCGATCGCCGCCGACGAGAGCCGCAAATATTACACGACCATGTTCCACCCGGAGGTGGTCCACACGCCGGACGGCGCCAAGCTGCTCGCCAATTTCGTGCATCGCATCGCCGGCCTGAAGGGCGACTGGACCATGGCCGCCTACAAGGACCAGGCGATCGCCGCGATCCGCGAGCAAGTCGGCGACAAGAAGGTGATCTGCGGCCTGTCGGGCGGCGTCGATTCCAGCGTCGCCGCCGTGCTAATCCACGAGGCGATCGGCGACCAGCTGACCTGCATCCTCGTCGATCACGGTCTGATGCGGAAGAACGAGGCGAACGAAGTCGTCGCCATGTTCCGCGAATACTACAACATCCCGCTGGTTCATGTGGACGCCGCCGACCTGTTCATCGGCGCGCTGGAAGGCGAGGCGGACCCCGAGAAGAAGCGCAAGACCATCGGCAAGCTCTTCATCGACGTGTTCGAGGAAGAGGCCAACAAGATCGGCGGCGCCGATTTCCTCGCACAGGGCACGCTCTATCCCGACGTGATCGAGAGCGTTTCCTTCTCCGGCGGCCCCTCGGTGACGATCAAGTCGCACCACAATGTCGGCGGTCTGCCCGAGCGCATGAACATGCAGCTCGTTGAGCCGCTACGCGAATTGTTCAAAGACGAGGTGCGCATCCTCGGCCGCGAACTCGGCCTGCCGGAGCATTTCATCGGCCGCCATCCCTTCCCGGGTCCGGGCCTCGCCATCCGCTGCCCCGGCGGCGTGACCCGCGAGAAGATCGCGATCCTGCAGGAAGCGGACGCCATCTATCTGGAGGAGATCCGCGCCGCCGGCCTCTACGACCACATCTGGCAGGCCTTCGCCGTGCTTCTGCCGGTTCAGACGGTCGGTGTGATGGGCGACTATCGCACCTATGAATTCGTCTGCGCGCTCCGCGCCGTCACCTCCGTCGACGGCATGACGGCGGATTTCTACCACTACGACATGTCCTTCCTCGGCAACACGGCGACCCGCATCATTAACGAGGTCCGCGGCATCAACCGCGTCGTCTACGACGTGACGTCGAAGCCGCCGGGCACGATCGAGTGGGAGTAACGGTTCTCCGATTGGGGCTGGCGTAAGGAAATTTGCGCCAGCCTTAATTTATTGAAATCACAATATTTTCTAGACTGACTCCATTTTGGCCAGCCCACGCCAAATTGGGCATGAAAACCACTTTGACGGTATGCCGAGGGCCAGAATTCGGGAGCCTCAGTAAATACTGTAGCTCCGTCACGCCCTATGTCGTCGAGGTTGACCGGCTCGGCGAAGTCCGTGAAGCCGGTCCCGTCACCGAAGCTCACTCTCCGAGCTATGAGCAGATCGCTTGGTATCTCGCCCGTGTTAATGAGGATGCCCGCTTGGTCTCGATCGCCCCGATCGTGGTACGCAAGGCTTGCCGCCTACGACTAGACGACCTCCGAAGCCGCCAACACATTGAACGCCTTTGCCAGCGACAGCGATCCATTCGGCAAGGTCAGCAAAAAGACCGTCACCGTCGAGGTGACCAGCGTGGTGCGCTCCTCGCCGGATAGTCTCGATATCCGCTGGCGCGAGGAAGAGTTGGAGAACGGCTCGCTTGCCGCGACCACGCGCCACCGCGCCGTCCTCACGATCATCCTGAAGCCGTCGCGCACCGAAGAGGCTCTGAGGAAGAACCCGCTCGGCATCTATGTCCATGCCGTCAACTGGAGCCGCGAGCTCACTCCCGGAGAAGACAAATGAGAAGACTGATCGTGCTTTGCGCCTGCATGACCCTTGGCGCCTGCGCCCACAAGCAATTGCCGCCCGAGATCGAGTTCGACACCGCATCCTTCGAGCCGGCCGCGCTCACCGTCGATCCGCCCGGTCCGGTCACTATTGTCGAGAAGGCCAAACCGCTGCCCTTGCCGGGCCAGTTGAAGAAGGCGCCCGGTGCGGCCGGCAAGGCTGTCATGGATGATCGTCCGCCGGAGGAGCGCATCGCTTCTGCCAACAAAGCCGCCAAGGTCGAGCCGACAAAGGACGGTTACGTGAATGCGATCCAGATCTATCCCTTCGTGGAGGGCGCGCTCTATCAGCTCTATACCGCGCCTGAACAGGTCAGCGACATCGTGCTGCAGGCCGGCGAGCGGATCGTCGCGGTGTCGGCCGGCGACACGGTGCGCTGGGTGATCGGCGATACGGTCAGCGGCTCCGGCGATGCCGCCCAGGCGCATGTGCTGGTCAAGCCGATCAAGGAGAGCCTGAAGACCAACCTGGTCATTATCACCGACCGGCGTACCTATTATCTGGAACTGACGAGCGACACCGAGACCTATATGGCATCAGTCTCCTGGCACTATCCGCGCGACGAGCTTCTGGCATTGCAGCGCCGTAACGAGACCGCGAAGGCGGAACAGATCGTTGATCGCGGGTTGCGGCTCGATCAACTGAAGTTCCGCTATGCGATCAGCGGCGACAATCCGCCTTGGCGCCCGGTCCGCGTCTTCGATGACACGCATAAGGTCTACATCCAGTTTCCGGGCCGGCTGGACCAGGGTGAGGCGCCGCCGCTCTTCGTCGTCGGGCCGAATGGCGAGAACCAACTCGTCAACTACCGGGTCAATGGCAGCTACTATATCGTCGACCGGCTCTTTGCCGCCGCCGAACTCCGTCTCGGCTCCAGGCCGCAGCAGATCGTCCGCATCATCCGAACCGACGGCCGCACGTCTGGCCGCCGCACCCTGATGGATATCATCGCCTCAAACCGGGGAGGTAATCGATGAGTACAGAGAATGGTGGCCCTGCGCCGAAGCTCGATCCGGTAGACCTCGCCCTGCGGGTCAAGCCGCGGCCGGTCAGGCGCATCAACCGGCGTGTCCTGCTGCTGCTGTCCGGCACCGGGCTGATGCTGATCTTCGGTGCGGTCGTCGTCGCGCTTGATCCGCCAAACCTGTTCGATCGTGCCGAGACGGGCAGGGAACTTTATCGCACCGGCAACAATCCGACGCCCGAAGGCCTCGACCATCTGCCGAGCCGGTACAGCGACCTCAAACCGACAATCGAACTCGGTCGTCCATTGCCGGGCGATCTCGGGCCCGGTGTGGTCAGGGCGGAACGCGATCTCGGTATCGAGGGGTCGCCGGACCTGCCGTTCCGGCCCGATCCGGAAGCCGATGCCGCCCGCGCCGAGCGCATTCGTCAGGCGCGACTGGCGCAGCAGGGCAGGGAATCCGGCGTGTTCTTCCAGCTCACCTCCGGCACAAACGGACGAGCCGCTCTCGCGGGGCAATTCGACGAACGGGATCGGCAGACAGGCGCAACACCAGCTCTGTCAACTGTGCAGGCGAACAACGGCATTCTGCGTACTGCCGGCACGGTCGATCCGCTCGGCATCGGCCTGCAACAGGATCAGAACGGCCAAGACCGGAAGCTCGCCTTTCTCAATGCCGATGTCGACGACGACATCTACAGCAAGCCTGCCCTGCAGGATCCGGTCTCGCCTTATCTGCTCATAGTCGGCACGATCATCCCGGCGAGCCTGATCACCGGCCTCAACTCCGATCTGCCCGGCCGCGTCATCGCCCAGGTGACCGAGAACGTCTACGATACGCCGACCGGGCGGTTCCTGCTCATCCCGCAGGGCGCGCGTGTCATCGGCTCCTATGACAGCCAGGTCACCTTCGGCCAACAACGCGCGCTCGTCGTCTGGCAGCGCATCGTCATGCCGGACGGATCCTCCATCGTCATCGACAATTTGCCGGCTACCGATACCGCCGGGTATGCGGGGCTCGAGGATCGCGTGGATTTCCACACATGGCGGCTGCTGAAAGGTATCGCCCTGTCGACCCTGCTCGGTGTCGGCACCGAACTGACCTTCGGCGACGATGAAAGCGATCTGGTGAAGGCCATTCGCGGTTCGGCGCAGGACAGCGCCAACCAGGCCGGCCAGAAGCTCACCGAGCGCAATCTCAACCTCCAGCCGACCATCACCATCCGCCCCGGCTGGCCGCTTCGCATCATCGTGCACAAGGACATCGTGCTGCGGCCCTACGGCCAGCGGGAGGCATCGCAATGACCCTCAAGCTCGACCGGTTACCCGATCGCGAGGCGGTCAAGATCACCTTCACCGCGGACGCCGACCTGAAGGCGGCGCTGAACGACTATGCCGAGATCTATCGGCGCACCTACGGCCAGAAGGAGAGCGTGGCCGAGCTCATTCCCTTCATGCTGAACGCCTTCATGGAAGCCGATCCGGGGTTCCGGCGGGCGCGCAGGCAACTCGCGGAAACGCGCCGGCAATCATCGTCATCACAGACCAAGGAGGCATGACCCATGGCGACTATCGGTAGCTTCACAGCCGTCAAGGACGGCTATACCGGCACGATCCGGACCCTCACCGTCAACGTCAAGGCGAGCATCGTCGCCAATGACAGGAAGGCATCGGACGGTGCGCCGGATTTTAGGATATATGCGGGGCGCGCCGAGCTCGGCGCCGCGAGGAAGGCGAAGACCTCGGGCGAGGAGCCGCGCGATTACTTGAGTGTCGTGCTCGACGATCCGAGTTTCCCGGAACCGATCCGCGCGGCGCTATTCGAGGAGGATGGGGTGGGGTTTCTGGTGTGGAGGCGATCCAAAGACTGGGAGCATGAACAAGGCTGATTCATAGACATGGACTAATCGTGGAGGGAGTCGTGCCGGAGCGCTTCCCCTGCATCAACGATCACGTGCGATAGGACAAAAGGGAAGTAGCGCTTTCAGTGTCGGGATAGCCGCGGAGATGTCGCTTCGCGCCCATGCAACGGGAATGTGATGCGCGCGAAACCGACCGATCTACATGCTCCAAACTGATTAGACGCTGCAACGGAAGTCTTTGGTTCTGATACGCTGGATCATGGTTGCGGCATGGTGAGCCAAGTATAATAATAGTAATTTTGAATAAATGATCATTTGTAAACGTCTCTTGAGTGCCTTTCTGACACCTGAAAGCGCGAAAATCCCCGGAAAAACGGGCGCTCTCGTCGACCTGAGCGTGGATTCACGGGTGGTCTGTTCAATCCCGGAGACCGCAGCGCTCATTATATATAGAGCGGCCAAATAATTACCGGTGTGACGGAAACGAGAAGCATGATAGCTTCCGTGTCGCAATCAAAGCTTCGTGTTATCAATGGCATATGAAATCGGAAACCTGACCCATGAGACCCTCCTGAAGCCGTTGGCGGCCGCTGAGGATGCTCTTGCCCGGCTCGATGAGCGCGTCTCGCGATCGGAGGTCGGGCCCGGCTTTGCCGAACGTGCAGATTTCTTCGATTCCATATCCAGTATGTGGGTCGGCGGCGAGTTGGTCCATCTTGAGGATCTGGTTCTCCACGACGCACAGATGGACGTTCGGGCGCCGAGCCATGAGCTCGTCATCGCGCATCGCATCGTGCGGGCGCGGCGACGGGTGTCACGCAACGATCCGGGATGGGCTGTTTCGCGGTCAGGGATCATGGCGCTGGCTGGCGTTACCGAGGAACCTTCCGCCGAATTTGAACCGCCCGACAGGGGAGGGGAGGAGGTCGAACTCGACTTGGTCGATCACGATGCGCTGTCTCCCGAACTCGCCGAGATCGATGAGGTTCTCGCTCGTACCCAATGGCTGGTCAATGGCAATGCGGGTGTCGAACAAAGGAAGAGAGAACCCGAGATCAGTGTCGGCGAGCTGCTCATTCGCGATCCGGATTGGGATGAAGGTGAGCGGATTGGCGAGTGGCTTGTTCTGGCCAAGCAGGTCGAACGGCTTCCGGCTACACTGGCGGCTGTGCTTCTCTGGGACGCCTGGGAGCATCTCGAACCGCTGCAGCGTCAGCACTGGCTCGGGCAGGTGCTCATCTCGGATTACCTGCGATCGCGCAGAAAGGTGCGGTCTCACCTTCTGGCCTATGCGGTGGGATTGCGCGACATACCGCGCGAGCGCCGGCGGGGTCGAGATCGGACGACTAGGCTTGTCGCGTTTCTCGATGCGATGACCGCGGCCGCCGCGGCCGGGATAAAGGATATCGATCGACTAACACTCGCCAAGCATCAGCTTGAACGACGTGCGGTCGGCAAGCGGTCGACGAGCAGTCTTCCAGTTG
>NZ_JALEGV010000014.1 GCF_022763245.1 Oricola sp. | reverse complement strand
TTCATGCTCATCTTCACATTCGCAAGCTCGACACCCGAACCGTCAGCCTTCACGCGAACCTTCACATTGTAGTCGATCACACGCTTGACCGGCACCAACACTTTCATTTGCAATTCTCTCCCGTTCTCGTCGGCCCACCCTTAAATCGGGGCCGCATGCGCCACTTGCGCAAAGTCGACATTTGCAGTCGGGACGGGAATGCCGCTTTCCAAATGGGCGGGCAACCCCTAGCCGGACCTAGCAAATCGATTTTATTGACCGATTAATTGACGTGAACGTAAACGTCAATGCGTTTCCCGGACCGCGCCTCAGCCGCGGCCCCAGTTCTGCGGCGGCGGGTCGTCCCGGTCGGATCGGATCGGCGCCTCCTCCAGATCGACGGATTTCGGCGTCACCAGCGCCCGGTCGAACAGCGGCACCGCGCGCCGTTTCAACACCACGACGAGGACGACGCCGGCGAAGAAACCGCCGACATGCGCCGCCCACGACACCCCCTCGTCGGCGAGCGCGACGATCGCCACGAGTTGGTAGGCGATCCACAGCCCCAGCGGAATGAAGGCCGGCAGCCGCAAGGGGATGCGGCCGAAGGCGAGCACCCAGATCCGCACCTTCGGATGCAGCATCAGATAGGCGCCGATCACGCCGGAGATCGCTCCGGACGCGCCGATCAGCGGCGCGGTCGATTCCGGCAGCAGGAGGCCATGCGCCAGCGCGCCGGCCGCCGCGCAGGCGGCATAGAAGACGAGGTAGCGCACATGCCCCAGCGCATCCTCCACATTGTCGCCGAACACCCACAGGAACAGCATGTTGGAGGCCAGGTGCATGAAGTCGCTGTGCAGGAAGGAATAAGAGACGAGCGAGAATTCCTCGGGGATGTAGACATAGCCCGGCGGCAATTCGATCACGTCGTTCACCACGGCCGGGATGTAGCCGAACGAGATGACGGCCGCCGCATAGGCGCCGTCGAGGATGTTCAGATTGACGATGAGATAGACGATCACATTGGCCGCGATCAGCGTCAGCGTCACATATTGCGCCTTGATGTGCTTGAGATTGTTGGCGTCATGAAGCGGAATGAACATGAAGGCGACCGGTCCCGAACGTGATCGCCCGGGTCCTAGACCAATTTGCGGCCGGAGGGAAATCGATCCTGCCCGTCGGCGCCCGTCAGGCGTGGCTCTCCGGCGCGACCGTCCGGCGGATGGCGACGCCGTCGCGGCCGGGCGGCGCGCCGAACATGCGGCGGTATTCGCGGGAGAACTGCGACGGGCTCTCATAGCCGATGGCGAAACCGATCTGCGCCACGTCGGCGCCCTGCGCGAGAAGCAGCCGCCGCGCCTCCTGCAGACGGAGCGTCTTCTGGAACTGCACCGGCGTCATGTCGGTCGCCGCCTTGAAATGGCGGTGGAAGGTCGCCGGGCTCATGCCGGCCAGCCCGGCGAGATGCGCCACGCTGATCGTCTCGGTGAAATTCTCCCGCACCCAGGCGATCGACCGGCTGATCCGCGCCGTGCGGCTGTCGGCGAGGCCGATCTGGCGCATCATCGCGCCCTGCGGCCCGTTCAGCAGGTGCCAGAAGATCTCGCGCCGGACCATCGGTGCCAGCACCGCGATGTCGCGCGGATTGTCGGCCAGCGCCAGCAGCCGCTCCATCGGGCCGATCAGGTCCTGGGCCAGCGGATGCACGCTCAGCGCCGCGGACGGCGGCACGGTCGGCGCCTCGCCGTTGGCGATTTCCAGCAGCAGCTCCGAGACGACCGCCGGGTCGATGTCGAGGACGAAGGCGACATAGGGCGCTTGCGGCGACGCATCGAGGATCCGCGCCCGGATCGGCACCTCCAGCGACGTGATCAGGCACTTGCCGACCTCGTAGCGATAGGTCTGCCCGCCGAGCTGGCTGATCTTCGATCCCTGCAACACGACGCAGAGCGACGGCCTGTAGACGCCGTGCAAGAGGCCGGACGGCGCCTCCATGACGGTCACGTGGAGCCCCGGCAGCGGGGTTTCGCGCCCGTGGCGCTTCCAGAGCGCCACTGCGCGGGACTTCAGGGTTTCGAGGCGGGCCGTGTCCATGGTCCGAGACTAGCCGAACGCGCCCCCGCGGTGAAAGCGCCGGCGCGGCGGATTGAGAGGATCAGGCAGAAATTCGCGAGGATCGGCGTGGCGTCGCCCGCCGGGCCGTCCCCACATTCGCCCCACGCCGCGGCCGTCCCGGTCCCGGCGCTCCACGAAAGGGACATCCATGCGTTATCGTCGTCTCGGCCACAGCGGCCTTTTCGTTTCCGAACTCTGCCTCGGCACCATGACCTTCGGCGGATCGGACGACATGTGGGGCCATATCGGCAAGCTCCGACAGGAGGAAGCCGACGGCCTCGTCCGCACCGCGCTCGACGCGGGCGTCAACTTCATCGACACCGCCAACATCTACGCGACCGGCAAGAGCGAGGAGATCCTCGGCCAGTCGCTCCGGAACCTCGGCATCGCCCGCGAGGACGTGGTGATCGCGACCAAGGTGCTCGGCCCGATGGGCGCGGGCCCCAACGCGCGCGGCGCCTCGCGCGGCCACATCCTCGACCAGGCGAAGGCGAGCCTGAAGCGGCTTCAGCTCGATCACATCGACCTCTACCAGATCCACGGCTTCGACCCGGCGACCCCGATCGTCGAGACCCTGGAAGCGCTCGACACGCTGGTCCGCCACGGCCATGTCCGCTATCTCGGCCTGTCCAACTGGGCGGCCTGGCAGATCGTCAAGGCCGTCGGCATCGCCGAGGCGCGCCAGCTGGCGCCGATCGTCTCGCTGCAGGCCTATTACACGCTGGCCGGACGCGACCTCGAACGCGAGGTGACGCCGATGCTTGAGTCGGAAGGCATCGGGCTGATGGTCTGGAGCCCGCTCGCCGGCGGTTTCCTCTCCGGCAAATACGACCGCGAGGGCACGACGGCGGAAGGCAGGCGGGTGAATTTCGATTTCCCGCCCATCGACAAGGACCGCGCCTATGACGCCATCGAGGTCATGCGCACCATCGCGGCCGACAAGGGATGCACCGTGCCGCAGGTGGCGCTGGCCTGGCTTCTCCACCAGAAGGCGGTGAGCAGCGTGATCGTCGGCGCCAAGCGGATCGACCAGTTGCAGGACAATGTCGGCGCCGCCGAGGTCTCGCTGTCGACGGAGGACCTGGCCGCACTCGACGCCGTGACGCGGCTTCCGGCGGAATATCCCGGCTGGATGCTCGAGCGTCAGGGCGAATATCGCGCCCACATGATCTGACCGGCCGCCACCGGGCGTCGGTCCTAGCGATTCTCGCCCGGTGTCCAGAGCACGTCGCGCGCGCCGTTCCCGTTGACGGCGCGCGAGGCGACGAACAGGAAATCGGAGACGCGGTTGACGTATTTCAGCGCATGCGCGTTGACCGTCTCGTCCGGCATGGCGGCAAGTTCGACCATCAGCCGTTCGGCGCGGCGCGACACCGTGCGCGCCAGGTGCAGCGCGGCGGCGGCGGGAGAGCCGCCCGGCAGCACGAAGGAGCGCAGCGGCTTCAGGTCAGCGTTCAGCGCGTCGATATCCGCCTCCACCCGCTCGACCTGGCCGGCGGTGACCCGCAGCGGCTCATAGGCCGGCGGTTCGTCGCCTTCCGGCGTGCAGAGATCGGCGCCGAGGTCGAACAGGTCGTTCTGGATGCGCGCCAGCATCGCGTCGAGCGGACCGTCCAGCCCGGCCGTGTGCACCCGCGCCATGCCGATGCAGGCATTGGCCTCGTCGACGGTGCCGTAGGCGGCGACCCTCAGATCGTGCTTCGGCCGGCGTTCGCCGGTGCCGAGCGCGGTCGTCCCGTCATCGCCGGTCCTGGTGTAGATCTTGTTGAGAACGACCATCGAACGCCTCAGCCCGCGCCGTTCGACCGGGCGATGTAGATGCCGATGACGATCACCACCACCGCGATGAACTGCAGGAACACGCGCAGCTGCATCATCTTGTTGGAGAAATTGGCGTCGCCGTTGCGCAAGAGGTTGCGCAGGCCGACGAACAGCACCGCCGCGACGGCCAGCATGATGACGAGAGCGAGATAAAACATGGCATTCCTGTTCCACCGGCATCAAGGCCCGGCACGTCCGTTAGTTAGGTGCTGCGCGCCACAAGTCGATAGAAGAGACCGGCCGGAAGCAGCCATCCGGCCAGGACGCCGAGGCGCGCCTGCGGCGTGACGACGTAATGCGGCCTCGGCTTAGCCGCCGTCAGCGCATGCCGCAAGGCGCGATAGACCCAGCCCGCGGCCCGTCCGCCGTCATCCGCCGTGCCGCCGCCCTCCAGTTCCGCCAGCCGCTTCTCATAGGCACGCGCATGCACGCTCGCCTCCACGTCCACATATTTGCGCACGAAGGCGAGCGCGTTCGCGGCCATCATCGACGGCACCGGTCCCGGTTCGATCAGCGCCACCGCGATCCCGCTTCCTTCCAGCTCCATGCGCTGGGTCAGCATAAGCCCTTCGAGCGCGTATTTGGATGCGACGTATGCGCCGCGCAACGGCGCCGGCAAGAGCCCGAGGATCGACGAGCAATGCACGATGCGGCCATGCCCCTGCGCGCGCATCACCGGCACGACGAGCCGGGTCAGTTCGTGCCATCCGAAAAAATTGGCCTCGAACTGCTCGCGCAGCGCCTCGACCGGCAGGTCCTCCACCGCGCCCGGCTGCGCATGGGCGCCGTTGTTGAAGAGCGCGTCCAGCCGCCCGCCGGTCGCCGCCATCACCGCGTCGAACGTCGCACGGATGCTGTCGGCGTCGCGATAGTCGAGATAATGCGCCTCGAACCCCTCCTCGCGCAGCCTGTCGAGGTCCTGCGCCTTGCGCGCGGTCGCAAACACGCGATATCCGTCTTGCCGCAGGCGTCGGGCGCAGGCTTGGCCGATGCCGGTCGAGCAGCCCGTCACCAGGATGGAAGGCCGATCCGGCGAAATCTGATGTGTCGAGACGTGGTCTGTCATTGTGATCCGAATGAACCCGCAGGAGGGCTTTTCCATATTCGCGCCCCGGAAACAATCGCGCCGGTGACCCCATGCGCCACCGACTGACCGTTCTCAGGCACGTCTTTCAGGACGCCTTCGGCCATTTCAACTCCACCGACGGCTGGGCGCTGGCGAGCCATGTCGCGCTGTCCGCGATCCTGGCGATCTTCCCGTTCCTGATCTTCGCGACGACGCTGGCCGGCTTTCTCGGCGCCGACCGCTTCGCCGAGACGGCGGTGCATCTCGTCTTCGACACCTGGCCGGCGCGCATCGCCGAGCCGATCGCCCGCGAGGTCGAAAGCGTGCTGACCGTGCAGCGCGGCGGCCTTCTGACGGTCTCGGTCGCCGCCGCCGCCTTCTTCGCCTCCAACGGCGTCGAGGCGCTGCGCGTCGCGCTCAACCGGGCCTACCGGGTGGAGGAAACCCGCTCGATCTTCCTCATCCGGCTGCAAAGCCTCGGCTTCGTCATCGTGGCGACCTTCGGCATCATGGCGATCAGCTTGCTGCTCGTCCTCGCCCCGCTCGCCTTCCGCATCGCCCAGCAATGGATGCCCGGCATCGAGGCGCTGTCGGCGTCGATCGCGTTCTGGCGCTTCGCCATCGCGCTTGCCGTCCTCGTCACCGGCCTGTTCGCCGCCCACAAATGGCTGCCCAACGGCCAGCGCAGCTTCGCCTCGCTGATCCCCGGCATCGGCCTGACCCTCGCCGCCTGGGTCATCGGCGCCATGGTCTTCGCGCGTTACCTGGAAAGCTTCGCGACCTATGTGACCACCTATGCGGGCCTCGCCTCGATCATGATCGCGCTGGTCTTTCTCTACATCATCGCAGCGATCTTCATCCTCGGCGCCGAGGTCAACGCCGCCCTCATCCGCCTGCGCGAGGCGCGCCGACTGATGGCGCTGGCGGGATCGGGCGCGCAGAAAGGTTGACGGCTTGTCTGCAATTTGACCGGTCGGCCTAAACCTCTCTTCATCCGACTGCCCTAGGGTCACGGGATCGCCGCAAACGGGCGGAGGTCAGACTGCTTACGCATTTCGACACGACCAGCCTGCTCTATTTCGCCGTCGCCCTCATCGCCGGCGCCTATTTCCTTGCCGCCGCGACGGACAATGTGATGGGCTCGCAGAGCTTCGGCGTCTGGCCCACCATGATCATCCTGATGACCGGCGCCTGCATCGGCTTCCTCGGGATGGACCACCTGCGGCTTCCGGTCGGCGGCGCCGCGCCGCGCGTGCTGTTCTGCCTGTTCGGCGCGTTCTCCTGCCTGGCCCTCTTGACCGTCCTGCGAAGCTTCGCCCGCCGGCTGCATTACTGATCAAGCCCGATCATCCGGCGAATGTCGTCCGGCGTCGCGCCCGCGTCGCGCAGCGAGCGCAGGCTGGTGTCGCGATTGCTCTTCGACAGTTTGCGTCCGTCTTCGGCGAGCACGAGGTCGTGGTGGAAATAGTCGGGCCGCGGCAAGCCCAGGAGTTCCTGCAGCAGCACATGCACCGAGGTCGCGTGGAAGAGGTCACGGCCGCGCACCACATGCGTCACACCCTGCAGCGCGTCGTCGATCACCACGGAGAGATTGTAGCTGGTCGGCGTGTCGCGCCGCGCCAGGATGACGTCGCCCCATGCGTCGGGATCGGCCTCGACCGTGCCCGTCTCGCCCTCCGGCCCGAGGCCCGATTCGCTCCAGGCGAGCGCGGCGCCCGCCCGCTCGACGGCGCGCGCCATGTCGAGGCGCAGGACGTAGGGCGCGTCGTCGGCGCCCGTCTCATGCGCACCGCCCGGATAGAGCGGCGCGCCGTCCGGATCGCGCGGCCAGGCGTCGCCGGCCCGCTCGCGCGCCTCGACCAACCGGCGGATTTCGCCGCGGCTCAGATAGGCGCGATAGACCAGCCCCTCCGCCTCCAGCGCGTCGAGCGCGCGGGCGTAATCGTCGAAATGCGCGGATTGGCGGCGCACCGGCTCTTCCCAGGAAACCCCCAGCCAGGCGAGATCCTCCAGCATGGCCCGTTCCAGCGCCGGCGTGCAGCGTTCCCGGTCGATGTCCTCCACCCGCAGCAGGAACCGCCCGCCCGTCTCGCGGGCCATCTCGAAATTCATCAGCGCCGAATAGGCGTGCCCCAGATGCAGCGCCCCGTTCGGGCTGGGCGCAAATCGGAAAACGGGCCGGTCGTCGGTCATGGAAAGAGGATCGGACAAGAGATGGTGTTCGCACAAGGATCGCCGATTAGGTAGAAACGCCGTCATGGCGATGCAACCGATGAAATCGATCGAGACGCTTCACGACATCGAGGAAGCGCTGACGCGTCTGCGCGTCGCCGACCCGCGCCTTGCCGAAATCGTCGCGCAGTCCGGCGAGGTGCCGCTGCGTCGCACCGAGCCGGGCTTTGCCAGCCTCGCCTCGATCATCGTCTCGCAGCAGGTGTCGAAACAGAGCGCGGCCGCCATCTGGGGCCGCCTTTCCGCGCTGGTCGATCCGCTCGAACCCGCCACCTATCTCGCCGCCGGCGAAACGGCCTGGCGCGAGGCCGGCCTGTCGCGGCCGAAGCAGCGCGCCCTGTCGGCCGTCGCCGAAGCGGTGATCGCCGGCGACCTCGACCTGCACCACCTGTGCACGCTCGACGAGAAGCACGCGATCGCCGCGATGACGACGATCAAGGGGATCGGCCCGTGGACGGCGGAAGTCTATCTTCTCTTCGCGGCCGGCCACCCGGACATCTTCCCCGCCGGCGACGTCGCCCTGCAAACCGCCGTTGGGGAAGCCTTCGCGTTCGAGCAGCGCCCCCGCGAGGCCGAACTGCGCGTGATCGCCGAATCATGGGCCCCGTGGCGCGGCACGGCGGCGCGGCTTTTTTGGGCGTTCTACGCCGCGCGGCGGGCGCGTGACGCCATGCCGCTTTGACGCACCCCCGGCAACGTCTTGAAAAACATGGAATTTCGCCAAAACACGACATTCCATGCGGATGCTTCACAAGGATGTCACAACGCGCTTACTATATGGCCATAACTGGTCGTAATGCGAAGAGGTGAACCGTGACGATAGCGGTCTCGCCGGACAGCCTTCCGGCGCTCGTGCTCAACGCGGACTACCGTCCGCTCAGTTATTACCCCTTGTCGCTCTGGTCCTGGCAGGACGCGATCAAGGCGGTTTTTCTCGACCGTGTGAATATCGTCGCGGAGTATGACCACGAGGTCTCCTCGCCCTCCTTCGCGATGCGTGTTCCCAGCGTCGTCTGCCTGAAAAGCTACGTCAAACCGGCGACCTATCCGGCCTTCACGCGCTTCAACGTCTTCCTGCGCGACAAGTTCGAATGCCAGTATTGCGGCTCGCTCGACGACCTGACCTTCGACCACCTGATCCCGCGCCGCTTCGGCGGCCAGACGACGTGGGAGAACATCGTCACGGCGTGTTCGCCCTGCAATCTGAAGAAGGGCGGCAAGATGCCGCGCGAATCCGGCATGAGGCCGCATCAGATGCCCTTCCATCCCACCGTGCACGACCTGCACAACAATGGCCGAAGTTTTCCGCCCAACTATCTTCACGAGAGCTGGATGGATTACCTGTACTGGGATGTCGAGCTGGAGCCGTAATCGGGCCTCCGGCATTTTTTATCGCGATTGGATCCCGCGCGGGCGCGACGCCCGCTTGGGCAGGGCGTGTCAGGCCTTCGCAGCGCCCGGACGCGCGGCCGCGCGGAACGCGATCGCTGCCAGCGCCAGGCTCGCCAGCACGTTCCAGCCGGCAAAGGACAGGCCGAGGAAGCGCACCGCCGCCTCGTCGCAGGAAGGCGGCTTCACCGTTTCCAGAGCGCCCAGAAGGTTGGTCGCGTCGGTGACGATGCCGCTGGTCGACGCGGTGCTGCAATCGGCGGGGCCCGCCCACCAGTGCCATTCGACGCCCGAGTGATAGACGCCCAGCGCCAGGCCGTAGGCCATCAGGAGGCCGATCACGACCAGAAGGCCGCGCGCGATCCATGCCGGCCATTTGAGCCCCGCGGCCAGCACGGCCGCCAGCCCGACGGGGATGGCGAGATAGTAGGGCGTGCGCTGCGCCAGGCACAGCTTGCAGGGCACGTAGCCGCCGATATGCTCGAAACCCAATGCCGAACCGACCACGCCGGCCATGGCAAGCGTCAGGAAAATCGCCGCGACCAGGTGGCACCGTCGGGCTACGAAGCTGTTCATCGGGTTACTCCGCGTCAATCGAACGCGCCGGCTTTAGCGCATCGCGCCGGCACGGACAAAGGAAACTGCACGACACTGTGTTCAAGCTGCGGCGACGCGCAGTCTCAGCCAGTCGACGAGGAAATAAATGATCGTCGGCCCGCCGATCACCAGCGCCAGCACCCAGACGAGCCCGACCAGCAGGCCGAGCACGACGAAGAGCCCGTCGCGCTCGATCAGCCCGGCCGAGGCGATCGCCACGCCGATGCCGGGCACCGTGTTGGTCAGCGGCAGCGGAACCAGGATCGACAGGCACGGAATGATCAGAAGCGCGCCGAGCGTGCGCATGCCGGCCAGGCCCGTCAGCCCGACGAGGCGCGGATGGGCGAGCCGCTCCAGCCAGCCGGCGAAGCGCTTCACCCGGGCGGTCACGTCCAGCAGCGCCTTCACCGGCAACTGCCGGCGGCGCAGCGTCTCCGGCAGCCAGGGCGACCGGCGACCGCGGGCCATCTGCCAGGCCAGGAACACCATTGGCAGCGCCACGATCTGCGGCAGGAGATAGACGAAGGGCAGGCAGCAGGGCAGCGCCAGGATCAGCAGCAGCAGCGCGAAGGCCCGCTCCTCCAGCGCGTCGCTCAGCGCGCCGAGGCCGATATTGCCGTCGGCGTCGGTTTCCGCCGTGCGCAGGATGTGTTCGATCTTGGCCAGCGCGCCGCGCGGCATGGGCTGGTCCTGCATCGTGTCTTGCGCGTCCACCGGCCTTGTCTCCCGTATTCGCCCGTTCCCCCCGACTTATGGAAAAGCGGGGCCGATTGCCAGTGCATTTCGCCGCCCGGCCAATGCGCCGCTTCACGCCTTGACGCGGCCAGACGGCGCCAATAAAGCTCAGTCGAACTTCGCGTTGCCCCTGTGGCGGAATTGGTAGACGCGCTCGACTCAAAATCGAGTTCCGCAAGGAGTGCCCGTTCGAGTCGGGCCAGGGGCACCACCTTTCTTTCCGCAACGTCGCCCGCCAACCCGTCGCGCGGGGTCCACGTCGCACCGCTCGGCCGCACCGCTTCTCCCCGCCCAAACCGTCTGGTCCCGTTCGCGGACGACGGGCTTCCGCCCGCCATCTTCGGGGTCGCGTCATTTCGAAGCAGCCGCGCCCGCGATGCTGCGGCGCGGGGACAATCCCCTTGACAAGCCGACCACCATCGGTTGCGCTGAAGGCCGTGGCTGCGGCCTGCCACGAAGCACCTGCACGGATATCCAGCCGTCATCGATCCCCGCCGTTCGGCCTGTGATCGCACCATGGCGGGTCGCGCCCGGGCATGCCGTTCGACCAGCATGCAGTCCGACCAGTTTGACACAGGGGCGCGAGCGACAGTGAACACGAGGCTTCCGGACTTCACGCCCGCGATCGACCTGACGGTCTCGCGCGGCACCGGCCCGATCCGGCACCAGAAACCCACCTATGTGACGCTGACGCCGCCCTGCGCCAACGCCTGCCCGGCCGGCGAGGACATTCGCGGCTGGCTGGCCGCCGCGCAGGCCGGCCGCTACCGCGAGGCCTTCGACATCCTCACGGCCGAAAACCCGATGCCGGCCGTCCACGGCCGCGTCTGCTACCACCCCTGCGAGAGCGGCTGCAATCGCGGCGAGGTCGACGCGCCGGTCTCCATCCACTCCGTCGAGCGCTTCCTCGGCGACATGGCGGCCGAGAACGGCTGGGGCTTCAGCGCGATCCGCCCGCCCTCCGGCAGGAAGGTGCTCGTGGTCGGCGCCGGCCCGGCGGGCCTGTCGGCGGCCTATCACCTCGCCCGGCTCGGCCATTCCGTCGAGATCCGCGAGGCCGGCCCGGTCGCCGGCGGCATGATGCATTTCGGCATTCCCGCCTATCGCATGCCGCGCAAGGAACTGGCGCTCGAGGTCGCCCGCATCGAGGCGCTCGGCGTGAAGATCGTCACCGGCCACAAGGTCACCGACCTGATGGCCGAGAAACGCGACGGCGGCTTCGACGCGGTCTTCCTGGCCATCGGCGCGGGCCTCGGCAAGCGGGTCGACATCCCCGCGCGCGACGCCGCCCGCGTGTTCGACGCCGTCAATGTCCTGCACGAGACCAGCGCCGGCCAGCCGCCGCTTCTCGGCCGCCGCGTCGTCGTCTATGGCGGCGGCAACACGGCGATGGACGCCGCCCGCACCGCCCGCCGGCTGGGCGCGTCCGAGACGATGATCGTCTACCGCCGCGACCGCGAACACATGCCCGCCCACGCCTTCGAGGCCGACGAAGCGCTGGAAGAGGGCGTCAAGTTCAAGTGGCTGACCACGATCCGCGAGATCTCCGGCTCCGACCTGACGGTCGAGCGCATGGAGCTCGACGAGAACGGCCGGCCCCGCCCGACCGGCGAGATCGAGACGCTCTCGGCCGACGCGGTCGTGCTCGCGCTCGGCCAGCAGAGCGACAGCCGCTTCCTCGCCAGCGTGCCCGGCATCGGCTTCACGCCGGACGGCGCGGTCGAGATCGGACCCGACATGATGACCGGCGCCGACGGCGTCTTTGCCGGCGGCGACATGGTGCCGAGCCAGCAATCGGTCACCATCTCGGTCGGCCACGGCAAGCGCGCGGCGCGCCACATCAACGCCTGGCTGAACGGCGGCGCCCATGTCGCGCCGGCCCGGGCCGACATCGTCACCTTCGACAAGCTGCACCTGCCCGTCTATTCCGACGCCGACGCGCATCAGCAGGCCCGCATCGCCGAGGACGCCCGGCTCGGCGGCTTCGCCGAGATCGTCGGCGGCCTGAGCGAGGCTGACGCGCGGCTGGAGGCGCAGCGCTGCTATTCCTGCGGCGAGTGCTACGAATGCGACAACTGCTTCGCGGCCTGCCCGGAGGACGCGATCGTCAAGCTCGGCGTCGGCCGCGGCTACGAGTACGACTTCGACAAATGCACCGGCTGCGCGACCTGTTTCGAGCAGTGCCCGTGCCACGCCATCGAGATGATCCCGGAGGTTTCCGCCCATGGCTGACGCAGCCGTCACGCAGTCGGGGGCCGTTCAGGCGACCATGGACGGCAATTCGGCCGTGGCCCATGTCGCCTACCGGGTCAACGAGGTCTGCGCGATCTATCCGATCACCCCGTCCTCGCCGATGGCCGAACTGGCCGACGAGTGGACCTCGCACGGCTTCACCAACATCTGGGGCAACGTCCCCGTCATCCAGGAGATGCAGAGCGAGGGCGGCGCGGCGGGCGCGCTGCACGGCGCGCTGCAGGCCGGCGCGCTGACGACCACCTTCACCGCCTCGCAGGGCCTGCTCCTGATGCTGCCCAACATGTTCAAGATCGCCGGCGAACTCACGCCGGCCGTCTTCCACGTCGCCGCCCGCTCGGTCGCCACCCAGGCGCTGTCGATCTTCGGCGACCATTCCGATGTCATGGCCGTGCGCCCGACGGGCTTTGCGATGCTCGCGGCCAACTCCGTGCAGGAGGCGCATGACTGCGCCCTCATCGCCCAGGCCGCGACGCTGAAATCGCGCGTGCCCTTCGTCCACTTCTTCGACGGCTTCCGCACCTCCCACGAGGTCAACACGCTGACCCTGGTGCCCGACGAGACCATCCGCGCGATGATCGACGACGAGACCGTCCGGGCACATCGCGCCCGCGCCCTGAACCCGGAAAATCCCTTCGTGCGCGGCACGGCGCAGAACCCCGACGTCTTCTTCCAGGGCCGCGAGGCCGCCAACCGCTTCCACCTCGCCGTCCCCGGCATCGTCGCGGACGCCATGCAGCAATTCGGCGCGCTCACCGGCCGCCACTACCGCCTGTTCGACTATGTCGGCGCGCCCGACGCCGAGCGCGTCGTCGTCGTCATGGGTTCGGGCGCCGAAGTCGTGCGCGAGACCGTCGCCGACCTGACGGCGCGCGGCGAAAAGGTCGGCGCGGTGATCGTCCGCCTGTTCCGCCCCTTTTCCGCCGAGCACCTGCTCGCCGCCCTGCCCGAGAGCTGCGCGTCGATCGCCGTGCTCGACCGCACCAAGGAGCCGGGCGCCACCGGCGAACCGCTCTATCTCGACGTCGTGTCGGCGCTCGCCCGCAGCGGCCGGGCGCGCATGCCGAGGATCATCGGCGGCCGCTACGGCCTGTCGTCGAAGGATTTCGATCCCGCCCAGGCCAAGGCCGTCTTCGACGAGCTGGCCAGGGCCGAGCCGTTGAACGGCTTCACCGTCGGCATCCGCGACGACGTCACCTTCACCAGCCTCGAGGTCGACGCCGACTACGCCACCGAGCCGGACGACGTCGTGCGCGCCGTCTTCTACGGCCTCGGCGCCGACGGCACGGTCGGCGCCAACAAGAACAGCGTCAAGATCATCGCCGAGGATGCCGGACGTTACGCGCAGGGCTACTTCGTCTACGATTCGCACAAATCCGGCGCCCAGACGGTGTCGCATCTGCGCTTCGGCCCCAACCCGATCCGCTCGCCCTACCTGATCCGCTCGGCCAATTTCGTCGCCTGCCACCAGTTCCACTTCCTCGAAAAGACCGACGTTCTGCGCCTCGCCGCGCCGGGCGCGACCTTCCTCCTCAACAGCCCCTACGGGCCGGACGTGGTCTGGGCGCATCTGCCGCGCAGCGTCCAGCAGCAGATCATCGCCAAAGGGCTGAAATTCCACGTCATCGACGCGACGACGGCGGCCCGCGAAGTCGGCCTGAAGAACCGCACCAACACCGTGCTGCAGACCTGCTTCTTCGCGCTGTCGGGCGTCCTGCCGCGCGACGAGGCGATCGCCGCCATCAAGCAGGCCATCGCCAAGAGCTACGGCCGCAAGGGCCGCAAGATCGTCGAGCAGAACTGGGCCGCCGTCGACGGCGCGCTCGCCCGCCTGCACCCGGTCGACGTGCCGTCGGAAGCGACGAGCGATTTCGAGCGCCCGCCCATCGTCCCCGACACCGCGCCGGATTTCGTGCGCCGGGTGACGGCGCGCATGATGGAAGGCCTCGGCGACGAGATCGCCGTCAGCGCCATGCCCGTCGACGGCACCTTTCCCTCCGGCACGGCGGCCTGGGAAAAGCGCAACGTCGCCGAGGAAGTGCCGGTTTGGCGCCAGGATCTCTGCATCCAGTGCGGCCAGTGCTCCTTCGTGTGCCCGCACAGCGTCATCCGCGCCAAATATTACGACGAGGCCAGGCTCGGCGGCGCGCCGGCCGGCTTCAAATCCGCGCCCGTCAACGCGCGCGGCTATCCCGAGGTGCAGTTCTCGCTGCAATTCTATGTCGAGGACTGCACCGGCTGCGGCCTGTGCATCGAGGCCTGCCCGGCCCAGAGCCCGGTCGAGCCCGGCATCAAGGCGATCAACCTTGAGGACAAGGCCCCCCTCGTCGCCGGCGAGCGCGACAACATCGCCTTTTTCGAGGGCCTGCCGGTCAACGACCGCGCCCGCGTCGATTTCGCCAATGTGCGCGGCGTCCAGTTCCTCGAACCGCTGTTCGAATTCTCCGGCGCCTGCGCCGGTTGCGGCGAGACGCCCTATGTGAAGCTGCTGTCGCAGCTCTTCGGCGACCGGCTGATGGTCGCCAACGCCACCGGCTGCTCCTCCATCTATGGCGGCAACCTGCCGGTGACGCCCTGGTCGAAGAACGCCGAGGGCCGCGGCCCGGCCTGGTCGAACTCGCTGTTCGAGGACAACGCCGAATTCGGCCTCGGCTTCCGGCTCGCCGCCGACAAGCACGTGTCGCTCGCCCGCGACCTGTTGCGCGCCATGGCCGGCACGGTCGGCGAGGACCTCGTCGCCGGCATCCTCGACGCGCCGCAGATCTCCGAATCGGAAATCCGCCGCCAGCGCGAGCGTGTCGCCGTCCTGAAGACGAAGCTGCTCGCCATGGACGGCGATCCCGGCGCCGAGAACCTCTTGTCGGTCGTCGATCATCTCGTCCGCCGCTCGGTGTGGATCGTCGGCGGCGACGGCTGGGCCTACGACATCGGCTATGGCGGCCTCGACCATGTGCTCGCCAGCGGCCGCAACGTGAACATCCTGGTGATGGACACCGAGGTCTATTCCAACACCGGCGGTCAGGCCTCCAAGGCGACGCCGCTCGGCGCGATCGCCAAATTCGCCGCCGCCGGCAAGCGCACCGCCCGCAAGGATCTCGCGCTGCAGGCCATCGCCTATGGCAATGTCTACGTGGCCCAGGTCGCCATGGGCGCCAATCCGCAGCAGACCCTGCAGGCGTTCCGCGAGGCCGAGGCCTGGGAGGGGACCTCGCTCATCCTCGCCTACAGCCACTGCATCGCCCATGGTTACGACCTGCGGAAGGGCCTTTCGCAGCAGGACAAGGCGGTCGCCAGCGGCTACTGGCCGCTGCTGCGCTACGATCCGGCGCTGAACGATGTCGGCGAGGCCCCCTTCCGGCTGGATTCGCCGCGCCCCACCCTGCCCTTCAAGGACTACGCCTATGCCGAGCTGCGCTACAGCGCGCTGGCGGCGAGCCGGCCTGAAGAGGCGGCGGCCCTGCTCGACCAGGCGCAGCAGGCGATCCGCGACAAGTACCACACCTATGAGGAGTTCGCGCGGATGGACGCCGGCCCGAACCCCTCCGAAATCATGGGCGCGGCGCGCAAATTGTGAGGGAGGCTGCCATGGATCTCACCACCAGCTATCTCGGCCTCAGGCTGAAGAGCCCGGTCGTCGCAAGCGCCAGCCCGCTCAACCGCCATCTCGACAACCTCCTGCGCCTGGAGGCCTGCGGCGCCGGCGCGGTGGTGCTGCCTTCGGTGTTCGAGGAGCAGATCGAGCGCGAGCAGGAACTGCTCGACGCGCTGATCGACCACGGCTCGGAGAGTTTCGGCGAGGCGCTCAGCTATTTCCCTGCCCAGACCAGCTACGCCTTCGACACCGCCCACCATCTGGAACTGGTCGAAAAGGCCTCGCGCGCGCTCGACATCCCGGTCATCGCCAGCCTCAACGGCGTCACCGACAGCGGCTGGCTGGATTATGCCCGCGACATCGAGGCGGCCGGCGCGGCGGCGATCGAACTGAACATCTTCTTCGTGCCGTCCGACCCGACCCAGAGCGGCCCCGACGTCGAGGCCCGCTATGTCGACGTGGTGCGCACGGTCAGCGCGGCGGTGCAGATCCCGGTCGCCGTCAAGATCGGCCCCTATTTCTCCTCGCCCGGCCACATGGCCGGCCAGCTGGCGGACGCCGGCGCGAAGGGGCTGGTGCTGTTCAACCGCTTCTACGAGCCCGACATCGATCCCGCGACGCTGACGGTCGAGCCCGGCCTCGAACTGTCGAGCGCCTACGAGATGCGCCTGCCGCTTCTGTGGATCGGCGTGCTCGCCGGCCGCACGCCCGCCTCGCTGGCGGCGACCACCGGCGTGGAAAGCCCCGCCGACATCGTCAAATACCTGCTCGCAGGCGCCGACGTGGTCATGACCACCTCGGCGCTTCTGCGCCACGGGGTCGGCCATATGCAGACCCTCGTCGACGGCCTCGCCGACTGGCTGGCCTCGCGCGGCCTCGCCTCCCCGGACGACATCCGCGGCCGCATGAGCCACGGCAATGTCGACAACCCGGAGGCCTATGAACGGGCCAACTACATCAAGGTCCTGCAGGATTTCAAAGGCGCCTGACGGGCCTGCCCGTCATGGTGGACAGAGCGCCGGCTCGCAAACCGGCATCCGGTTGGATCTCAATGGCTTAGCCCTCACACTCGTTCGCATTGATCCACCGCCCGCGCCGCCGGCCCAGACTGTCGGCGTCTCACAGGCGAGAGGACCGGCATGGACTGGGGAAAGGCGATCGAACACAACCGCGAAGCGCTGGCGCGCATTCTCGCCACCATGTTCGCCCTGGCCGGCATCGCCGTCGGCGAGGCTGTCGCCACCCTGCCGCGCTATCGCCACAGGCACCTCCTGAACATGCTGCGCCCGACGGAGGCCGCCATGCGTCGCCTCCTCGTCATCGCCGCCCGCGAGATTGTCGTCGAACTGGCAAAGGCCCGCGCCGCCGCGGCCGCCCCGGGTTCGAAGGCCGGTCGTTCGCCGACATTCGACGCCACGCCGCGCCTGTCTGTCGTCGATCCTCTGCCGGCCTTCGGCGCGCGGCCCTTCTACCGGCGGCCGATCGGCTTTCCGCGCGTCACGGTGCTCGGCGTTTCCGACCCGCGGCCCATTCCCGACGGCTGGATCGCCGGCCCGGGCGATGCCATCGACGCCACGGCCCTCTGCCGCCGCCTGAACATGCTGAGATCCGTGCTCGACGACCTGCCCGGCGAGGCGCTTCGTCTCGCCCGCTGGCGTGCCCGGCGCGACCGCCATCTGGCCGCCCGCCAGGAAACGCCGGCGACGCCTGACGCCCGGCGGCACCGTTTCTCGCCGCTGCGCCCCGGCCGCCCGCCCGGCCTGCGGCGCCGCCGGCTGCGCCCGGTCGACCATGTGCTCAAGGAATGCCACGCGCTCGCCCGGCATGGCGGGGCGGCCTTCGGCATTCCCTGAACCGCGCGGGCCCTCGACTGCCCTTGCGACACCGGCCGCGCCGCGGTCCGGTGACGCGCGCGCTGGCGGCGATCCTGCTTGACTGGATTGCGCAACAATGCATGAACTCTGCGCATGCTGCCTGCCGATCCCGCCTCCTACGAGGAGCTTGCCGAAGCCTTCCGCTGGGACATCCCTGAACGCTTCAACATCGGCGTCGCCTGCGCCGACGGGCACCCTGCGACGAAACCGGCCATCATCGACTGGTCGGCCGATACGCCGGTCACGTTGAGTTTCGGCGAATTGTCGGAGAAGTCGACCCGTTTCGCCTGCGCGCTGTCCGATCTCGGCATCGGCCGGGGCGACCGCGTGGCGATCCTGCTGCCGCAATGTTTCGAGACCGTGATCGCGCATCTGGCGATCTACAAGCTCGGCGCGATCGCCGTGCCCATGGCCATGCAGTTCGGCCCCGACGCGATCCGCTATCGCCTCGGCCTGTCCGGCGCCGCCGCGCTGATCCTCGATGCAAGCGGCATCGCCAAGCTGGCCGATGCCGGCGCCGACCTGCCCGACCTGAAGAAGCTGATCTGCATCGACGATGCGCCGGGAGCCCTCGATTTCCATCGGCTGGTCGAGGCCGGCTCGCCCGGTTTCCGGCCCGCCGACACCGGCCCGGACGATCCGGCGCTGATGATCTTCACGTCCGGCACGACCGGCCAGCCCAAGGGCGCGCTGCACGCCCATCGCGTCCTGCTCGGCCATCTGCCCGGCGTCGAAACCCATCACGAATTCCTGCCGCGCGAGGGCGACCTCCTGTGGACGCCGGCCGACTGGGCCTGGGCCGGCGGCCTTTTGAACGTGCTGCTGCCCGGCCTCTATTTCGGCGTGCCGGTCGTCGCCGCGCGCGGCGCCCGATTCGAGGCCGGCTGGGCGCTCTCCGTCATGGAAAAAGCCGGCATCCGCAACGCCTTCCTGCCGCCGACCGCCCTGCGCATGCTGGCGACGCTCGGTCCCGCGGCCCGCGACTACCGTATCGATCTGCGCACGCTCGGCTCCGGCGGCGAGGCGCTCGGCCGCGAAACGCTCGCCTGGTGCCGCGACAATCTCGGCGTCACGGTCAACGAATTCTACGGCCAGACCGAATGCAACCTCGTCCTGTCGGCCTGCGGCGCTCTCGATGTCGTGCGCCCCGGCTCCATGGGCAAGCCGGTCGCCGGGCATCGGGTCGCCATCATTGACGAGACCGGCGCCGAATTGCCGCCCGGACAACAGGGCCAGGTGGCGGTCCACCGCCCGGACCCGGTCATGTTCCTGGAATACTGGCGCGACCCCGACGCCACCCGCCGCAAGTTCATCGGCGACTGGATGCTCACCGGCGACCAGGGCGTCCGCGATCCGGACGGCTATTTCTTCTTTGTCGGCCGCGACGACGACGTGATCTCCTCGGCCGGCTACCGCATCGGCCCCGGCGAGATCGAGGATTGCCTCGTCAGCCATCCCGACGTGGCGCTCGCCGCCGTGATCGGCAAGCCGGACGCGATCCGCGGTCAGCTGGTCAAGGCCTATGTGGTGCTGAATGCCGGCGTCGCGCCGTCAGACGAATTGCGCGCGGCCATCAAGGCCTTCGTCAAACAGCGCCTGTCGGCGCACGAATATCCGCGCGAGATCGAGTTCGTGGACGAGATGCCGCTGACGACCACCGGCAAGGTGATCCGCCGCATCTTCCGCGACCGGGCGGCCGAGGAAGCCCGGGCCGCCGAGGGCGGTTAGCGGTCCTTGACGAGGTGGCGCAGCCGGTCGCGCACGGTCTTGGCCGCGTTGCGCGTGCTGCGATAGAGCTCGATCTGCGAGGCGACCTGCCGCGCTTCCCGGTCGAAGTTCGGGCGCAGCCCGATGATCATGGTCGCGAACTGGCGCCGCTCCGACCACAACCGCGCCATCACCGGATGGTCCTCCACCGCGCAGCTGTCGGTGATCTGGATGTTCGGATCGTCGAGATGCGATTCCGTCACCTGCATGATCAGAAGCGTGCCCGGTGAGAACGCGGCATAGGCCTCGTCATAGGTCGTCTTCCAGGTCCAGGCGTGGCCGGACTGCACGAACACGATCAGCGAGGCGATCACCTCGCCGTCGATCTTGAAGGCGTGGATGCGGCAAAGGTCGCGTTCGGCCAGATTGTTGATCGCCTCGCGCGCAAACGCCGCCCGATAGCGCTCGGCGGCCAGCGACGTCTTCTGCCGCCCCTTCCAGCCCGCGTTTTCCAGGAGCAGGAATTCTTCCGTCGCGCGCCTGACCTCCGCCGGGCTGCGCGCGACCGAATATTCGAACGCGCCCTTGGCTTCGAGCTGGCGGCGCAACCGGCCAAAATTGCGGCGGCTGTGCGGGCGGATGTTGTCCTTCAGATAATCGACGCTGTCCTTTTCGCTCTTCAGGAACGGCCGCTCCACCGAACCGGCCGTCACGACCGGCAGCCCGCGCCCGATCGCCACGCCGCGCAGCGTCGTGATCGTGATGCTGTCCATCATGATGTCAGGCAGAACCAGCACCTTCGGCAGCCCGGTCTCCGCCTCGCCCAGCGTCGCCAGGAGGTCGTCCAGGATCCGCGACGATTCCCGCCGCTCGACGATCGGAATGCCATAGGGCCCGAACGGCGTGGACCAGGCGCGGATCACGTCCGGCCCGAGCGCGAAGCCGGACTTCTCAACCGAGAACGGCATCAGGAACCGCGTCTCCGCCTCCTCGGCCGGGCCGTCCTGCACCATCATCAGCTTGACGTCGCGATTGTCGAGCCGCGGCATCGCCGGCACGGCGAAGCGCGGCGAGAAGAAGATGTTGGGCTCCAGCGCGTAATCGGTGACCCGGTCGATGTCCTCCAGGATGTCGAAGCCGCTGTCGGCCGGGTGGACGACGAGCCGCCGGTCGCCCTTGGAGAGCCGGCTGAGCTCCGGCCTCAATTCGGCCATCGGCACGCCGGTGAGGCCGGACAGCATGAACGAGCCCAGCGCCGGCACGGGCTGGTTGATAATCGGCTGGGGTATCATGACGCGCCCGCCTCCACAGGTTTCGGCGACCATATGAACATCACGACGCCGATTCGGCGATAGGCCATCGTCAGGAGGAGCACGGCTTCCACCACCGTTGCGCTCACCGTGCTGGCCGCGGCCCCCATCAGGCCGTAGGCCGGGATCAGCAACACGTTCAGCGTGACATTGACCGCCAGCACGCCGGCGAAAATCGCCGCGCAGACATTCTGGTTGCCGGTCATGTTCAGGAGGCTTTCGGCGGGTCCGATGCTCGCGCGCACCATGACGCCCGCCACCAGCAGGATCAGGATCGGATAGCCTTGCGTGAACTCGCCGCCGAACAGCGAGAGCAGAAGCCGCCCGACCAGGAGAACGGCCAGCCCCATCGCCAGCGACGGCCAGAAGGTCCAGGCCACCGTCTTGCGCGCGAATGCCCGCAATTGCGGCCGTTCCTCCAGGGCGGAACGCGAGGCGAATTGCTGCGCGACGCCGGCCTTGACCGCGAAAAAGACGAAATGCACCAGCGCCAGCGTCTTCACCGTCGCGAAATAGACGGCGACCTTTTCAGGCGGCAGGAACATGCCGACCATCAGCACGTCGGCATTGGTCAGAAGGAAGAAGAACCCCTCCACAAGGAAGATCGGCAGGGCGACCGTCATCCACAGGCCGAACTCGCTGCGCCGCGCACCGCCCGGATAGGCCGCGTCCAGATCGCGCGTCACGAAGACGAGCTGCAGGATCGTCGTCGTGAACGTCGCAAGCACCGCCGCGATCACAGCGGTCACCGCCGTCGCCGGAATGCCCGCCCCATGCGCCACGGCCATGTAGGCGAGCACCAGGAAGGGGCGAAGGATATAGGTCGGCGTCAGCGCCCGCACCGGCCACGAATTGGCCCGCGCCGTGCCGTCGAGGACGTCGCCGAGCGCGATCATCGGAAGGCAGGTGAAGGCCAGCACGAAGGGCAGGACGTAATAGGACTGCATCCTCTCAGAGAAGAGCCAGACGGCGGCGATGCTGATCGCCGCGACGGTCGAAGCCGAAACCAGCACGAACACCCGGCTCGTCAGAAGCAGGCCGCGCAGCCGTTCCAGGTCGCCTTCCCTTCGGTATTTCGGCAGGAAGCGGATCACCGCCGTGTGGAAGCCCAGGCAGGAGAGGTTTCCAAGGATGATGACAGCCGTCCAGACGAAGACGTAGATCCCGTAGTCGAACGAGCCGACCCAGCGGGCCATGACGACCTGCGACAAGAAGGCGATGCCCGCGCTCGCAATGCGGATCGCAAAGGCGATCAGGGACATGCGCTGCGCATTGGCCGTGTCGTCAGCGCCGCTCAGGATCAGGTCGAACCCGCGCGCCAGCGGCATGATCCGCTGTGAAAGCGGCGCCGACAGGTAATGTTCTGCTGTTTGGACTGCCGAGAAGCGCAAATCGCTTGGTTCCGATACCCAGAAAAGCCGTTGATCGGCTTACCCCAACGGGCTTAAGAAAGCGTTCGTACTGCCGTTTCCGGGCCCCGCCGCGCCGTCGCTGCCATGCGTCGCGCTGATGCGAGCCCCCGGGACCGGGATGTCGGGTGCAAACCCGCCGGCGCAAAAAAAACAACAAGAACAAGCCGAAGCATGATCCTGTCACTGACCCACCGATTCCTGTTCATTCATGTCCCGAAAACCGCCGGAACGAGCGTTCGGGTCCTGCTGTCGCCCTACTCGATCCGGCCGGACAAGAGCCAGTATCGCCGCTTCCTGTCCCACCTGCCGGTGCGCGAGGATCCGACCAAAGCCGATCTGCGCCAGCACGCGACCGCCGGATTTGCACGGGTAAAACTGGGCGACGAGCTCTTCAGCGACCTCTACAAGTTCACGTTCGTGCGCAATCCGTTCGACCGGATGGTCTCGGCCTATGAATTCACCCGAAGCCACACCGGTCACCACAGGCACGACGCAACCGCCAGGATGAGCTTCTCCGAATTCCTCGCGGCCCGCCGCACGAGACTGTCCGGACGGCGCAAGGACCAGTGCGATTTCATCTTCGACCGGTCCGGCAACCTGCTGATGGACGATGTCTACCGGTTCGAATCGCTCTCCGACGAGATCGCAACGCTGTGTCAGAAGCTGGGTGTGGAGAAGCCGGAAACCTTGCCGCATCGCAAGCGCATCGACCGGCGCGCCTATCGCGAATACTACACCGCGAAAGACCGCGAGATCGCGTCACGCATGTTCGCGCGCGATCTCGAACGTTTCGACTATTCGTTCTGACCCCATGGGCGCGCCGCTGCCCGGCGCGCCAAGAGCGGTCTCTGGTCAGGTGCCGGTCATGTCCTGCGACACGAACGCGCCATGGCAATGCTTGAACTTCTTGCCGGAGCCGCAGGGGCAGGCCTCGTTGCGGCCGACCTTGCCCCAGGTCGCGGGATCGTTCGGATCGCGCTCCTGCTCGGGCACCTGGCCGGTGGGGATCGCCGCGCCATAGGCGGACGGCTCGGACATCTCGTCCTCGCCGGTCGTGGCGTCGGTGTGATGGGCTTCCATCTCGGGCAGTTCGGGCGCCGGCGCCTGGGCCTGCTCGCGCACGATCTCGACGCGCATGAGCTGCGCCGTGACCGCCTGGCGAAGGTTGGCCAGCATCGCCTGGAACATCTCGAAGCTTTCCTGCTTGTATTCCTGCAGGGGGTCGCGCTGCGCATAGCCGCGGAAGCCGATGACGGAACGCAGATGGTCGAGATTGACCAGGTGTTCCCGCCACAGCGTGTCGAGCGTCTGCAGCACGATCGATTTCTCGACATATTCGGTGATTTCCGGGCCGAAGCGCTCGGCCCGTTCCGCCGCCGCCTTCTCGACCGCCTCGCTCAGGCGATCGACGATGTCGTCCTCGGCGATCCCCTCCTCGGCGGCCCACTGGTCCACGGGCACGTCGATGTTGAGCAGCGTGTTGACCGCTTCCTTCAGGCCGGCGATGTCCCACTGCTCGGCATAGGCCTTTTCCGGGATGTGCTTGGAAACGATGTTCCCGACGACTTCCTGGCGCATCTCCTTGACGGTGTCCGAAAGGCCCGTTCCGTCCATCAGTTCCTTGCGCTGCTCGAAGACGACCTTGCGCTGGTCGTTCATCACGTCGTCATATTTCAGGACGTTCTTGCGGATGTCGAAGTTGCGCGCCTCGACCTTCTTCTGCGCCTTCTCAAGCGCCTTGTTGATCCAGGGATGGACGATCGCCTCGCCTTCCTTGAGACCGAGCTTCTGCAGCATGCCGTCCATGCGTTCCGACCCGAAGATGCGCATCAGGTCGTCCTGCAGCGACAGGAAGAACTTGGAGCGGCCCGGGTCTCCCTGGCGGCCGGAACGGCCGCGCAGCTGGTTGTCGATGCGGCGGCTCTCGTGGCGCTCGGTCGCCAGCACGTAGAGACCGCCAGCCTCCAGCGCCTGCCGCTTCAGCCGCTCGATGTCGGCTTCGATCTCGGCGATGCGCTGGCTGCGCTCCTCGCCTTCCGGCATGTCGCCGAGCTCCTGCTCGATGCGCATTTCCAGATTGCCGCCGAGCTTGATGTCGGTACCGCGGCCGGCCATGTTGGTGGCGATGGTCACCGCGCCCGGCACGCCGGCCTGGGCGACGATATGCGCCTCGCGCTCATGCTGGCGGGCGTTCAGCACCTCGTGCTTGACGCCGCCGGCCTTGATCACGGTGTCGAGGCTCGCAAGCGCGGTCTCCAGAAAGTCGCGCAGCTCCTGTTCCTTGCCCTCCTTGATCGCGTCGAGACGCGCCTTGACCGATTCGTGGATCTGCTTGAGCCGCTTCGTGTCGCCGAGAAGCGTGGAGAGAAGTTCCGACTTCTCGATGGAGGCGGTGCCGACGAGAACCGGCTGCCCCTTCTGCTGGGAGGCGATGATGTCCATCACCACGGCGACGTATTTCTCCTCGACCGTGCGGTAGACCTCGTCGTCCTCGTCGATGCGCTGGATCGGCAGGTTGGTCGGAATCTCCATGACGCCGAGACCGTAGATGTCGGCGAATTCCTCGGCCTCGGTCGAGGCCGTGCCGGTCATGCCGGCCAGCTTGTCATACATGCGGAAGTAGTTCTGGAACGTCACCGAGGCCAGCGTCTGGTTTTCCGGCTGGATGGCGACGCCTTCCTTGGCTTCCAGCGCCTGGTGCAGGCCTTCCGAGAAGCGGCGGCCCGGCATCTGGCGGCCGGTGAACTCGTCGATGATGACGATCTCGCCGCTCTTGACGATGTAGTCCTTGTCGCGCTGGAACAGCGTATGCGCCTTCAGGGCGTTGTTGACGTGGTGGACGACCGCGACGTTCTCGATGTCGTAGAGCCCGGCCCCCTTGAGAAGCCCCGCTTCCGCCAGCATCTGCTCCAGCTTCTCGGTGCCGTCTTCGGTGAAGGTCGCCGAACGCTGCTTCTCGTCGACCTCGTAATCCTCCGGCAACAGGTTCGGAATGAACTTGTCGATCGCGATATAGAGTTCGGACTTGTCGTCCAGCGGACCGGAGATGATCAGCGGCGTGCGCGCTTCGTCGATCAGGATGGAGTCCACCTCGTCGACGATGGCGAAGACATGGTCGCGCTGCACCATCTGCGCGCGCTCATACTTCATGTTGTCGCGCAGATAGTCGAAGCCGAGCTCGTTGTTGGTGGCGTAGGTGACGTCGCAGTCATAGGCGGCCTTGCGCTGCGCGTCGTCCATGCCGTGCACGATGATGCCGACGCTCAGGCCGAGGAATTCGTAGAGCCGGCCCATCCATTCCGCGTCGCGCCTGGCCAGGTAGTCGTTGACCGTGACCACATGCACGCCGCGCTCGGTCAGGGCGTTGAGATAGACGGGCAGCGTGGCGACCAGCGTCTTGCCCTCGCCCGTCTTCATCTCGGCGATCTCGCCCTCGTGCAGCACCATGCCGCCGATCAGCTGAACGTCGAAGGGGCGCATGCCGAGCGCGCGTTTGGCGCCCTCGCGGGCGACCGCGAAGGCCGGCACCAGAATGTCGTCGAGCGTCTTGCCGTCTTTCAGCTGCGCCTTGAACTCGTCGGTCTTGGCGCGAAGCTGCTCATCGGTCAGGCCCGCAATTTCGTCTTCGAGCGCGTTGATCGCGGCAACCTTCGGATGCAGCGATTTCAAACGACGATCGTTGACGGAACCAAAAATCTTGCGGGCGATGCCGCCGAAATTGACCATGAAAATGGTCCTTTCCCAAGGATTGGCCGCATTGGGACAGCGGCCTGAAACAATGCGTTGTGCGTCGGTCGTGCGATACTATTTCGCCCGGCGTTCCTGCCATTCGGAGGTGGACGCGATAGCCAAGGACAGATAAGAGGGGCCAATAGTGATGTCAACGCTACGGCGGACCGCGAAAACCGGCGATTTGCAGAGCGTTCCGGTCACATCGAGGCAAAAACTTTCCCGCAACCAAGCGAGTGATCCATGCAGTCTTTCCGTTCGTCCAGTCGTCTTTCCGCAATGTCCGCGCGCGGCCTGGCTGCCGGCGTGATCATGGCGTGCGCGGTCGTTGCCGGCCTGCCGCAGACCGTTCTCGCTCAGGATGGCGACGAGGTTCTCGGCACGGTGAACGGCCAGGCGATCACCCGGCAGGATCTGGACCTGACGCTGAACGACCTCAAGGATCAGCTCGGACAGATGCCGGCTGAACAGCGCGACGGCGCAGCGCTGACGGCGCTGATCGACATCCGTGCGCTGGCCCAGAAGGCCGAGGAAGCCGGTCTCGACGAGACCGACGACTTCAAGCGCGAAATGGAATTCCTGCGTCAGCGCGCCCTTCACAACGCCTATTTCGTCAAGGAAGTCCTCGGCAAGATCACCGAGGACGAGATCCGCGCGCGCTACGACAAGGAGATCGCCGCGACGCCTGCCGAAAACGAGGTGCACGCCCGCCACATCCTGCTGGAGACCGAGGACGAGGCGAAGGCCGTGATCGCGGAACTCGACGGCGGCGCGGATTTCGAGACGCTGGCCAAGGAGAAGTCCACCGGACCGTCCAGCTCCAGCGGCGGCGACCTCGGCTACTTCACCCGCGGCCGCATGGTTCCCGAATTCGAGGAAGCCGCCTTCGCGCTCGATGTCGGCGCCTACACCAAGGAGCCGGTGAAGACGCAGTTCGGCTGGCACGTGATCAAGCTGGAAGACAAGCGCGCCGTGCAGCCGCCCGCCTTCGCCGAAGTGAAGAACCAGATCCAGTCGATCCTGCTGCAGGAGCGCTATTTCGAGACGCTCGGCAAACTGCGTGAAGAGGCCGAAATCGAGATCACGGATCCGGCGCTCAAACAGGCCTACGAAAACGCAACGGCCGCGCAATAAGCGGCCATCCTCGGAGTCAGCATGTCCAGCGTCGCCGTTTCACCGCTTGCACCGAAAACCTATCCCGAGATGCCGGCGATTGACGGCGTGCGCATCGCCACGGCCAAGGCCGGCATCAAATACAAGGGCCGGGTCGACCTGATGGCCATGGTCTTCGACGAGGGCACCGCGGTCGCCGGCGTTCTCACGACCTCGAAATGCCCGTCGGCGCCGGTCGACCTGTGTCGCGAACACCTGGCCGGGGGCCGAGCCCGCATCCTCGTCGTCAATGCCGGCAACGCCAACGCGTTTACCGGCAAGAAGGGCCGCCACACCACGGCGGTCGCCGCCCGCGCCGCCGCCGAAGCGGCCGGCTGCTCGGAAGGCGAAGTCTTCCTCTCCTCCACCGGCGTGATCGGCGAGCCGCTCGACCCTTCGCATTTCGAGCGCCACCTCTCCGACATGGTGGCCGGCGCCGCCGGCGATCGCTGGACCGAGGCCGCCCACGCGATCATGACGACGGACACCTTTCCCAAGCTCGTCACGCGCACCGTCACGCTCGGCGACGCCGAGGTGACCATCAACGCGATCGCCAAGGGCGCCGGCATGATCGCGCCCGACATGGCGACCATGCTGTCCTATCTCGCGACCGACGCGCCGATCGCAGCACCCGTGCTGCAGGCCCTGCTGTCGCGCTACACGGCATCGACCTTCAACGCGATCACGGTCGATAGCGACACTTCGACCTCCGACACTCTGCTCGCCTTTGCCACAGGCAAGGCCTCCGCCCGCGGCGCGCCGACGATCGAAACGATCGACGATCCGCGGCTGGCCGCCTTCGAAACCGCCTTTGAGGCCTGCCTGCTCGATCTCGCGCTAATGCTCGCGCGCGACGGCGAGGGCGCGACCAAGCTGATCCGCGTCGAAGTGATCGGCGCCGTCTCCGGCGCATCGGCGAAACGCATCGCGATGTCGATCGCCAATTCGCCGCTGGTCAAGACGGCCGTCACCGGCGAGGACGCCAATTGGGGCCGCGTCGTCATGGCGGTCGGCAAGGCCGGCGAACCCGCCGACCGCGACCGGCTCGCCATCTGGTTCGGTGACATCCTCGTCGCCAGCGAAGGCGAACGTGCAGAATCCTATTCGGAGGCTGCGACCAGCGCCTACATGAAGAACGACGAGATCGTCATTCGCGCCGATATCGGCCTCGGCGAGGGCCGGTTCACGGTGTGGACCTGCAACCTCACCAAGGAATATGTCGCCATCAATGGCGACTACAGGAGCTGACTTCCGCCATGCCTGGGCTCGCACTGGTCCGCCGCCTGGAAGCCGTCGGTTTTCGCGCCTGGCCCGCCACGTCGGTTCACTATGACGGCAGCTGGGCGGTGCGGCTCACCGCGGGCCACCCGGCGAAACGGCTGAACTCGGTCAACCCGCTCGACCCGTCGGACTTCGGTGACATCGACCAGCGCATCGCCCGGGCCGCCAAGCGTTTCGGTGCCTATGGGCGCCCGCTCATCTTTCGCCTGTCGCCGCTCGCGCCCTCGAAGCTGAACGCCTATTTCGACGCGCATGGCTGGCGGCGGTTCGACGAGACCAACGTCATGATCGCGTCGCTGGATGCCATCGATCTGGAAGGCGGCATCGACCAGATCCCCTTGCAGGACATCGGCCGATACGTCGATGCGTCGATCGCCATCCGCGACGAGGACCCCAGCATCAAGCCGGGCCTGACGGAGGTGGTGGAATCGATCCGTCCGCCGAGCGGCATGTTCGTTCTGGAAGACGAGAACGGTCCGGTCGCCTCGGCGCTCTGCGTCCACGACAACGACCTCGCCGGCCTCTTCGATGTCGCCGTGCGCCCCGACCAGCAGGGCAAGGGCTATGCCCGCTCCATCGTCCGCGCCGCCTTGCGCTGGGCCGCGGCCCAGGGCGCGCAGCGCGCCTGGCTCCAGGTCACCGCCTCCAACAAGCCGGCGCTGGCACTGTATTCGAAGCTCGGCTTCGAGACGGCCTACTCATACGTCTATCGCCAGAAGGGCGAATAGCAACGGAACCCGCCGCCATGACCGAAGCGACGCCGAAACCGATCCTCCTCGTGGCGGCCTGCGCCCTGCTCGACACGGACAACCGCATCCTTCTGGCGCGCCGGCCGGAAGGAAAATCCATGGCGGGCCTGTGGGAGTTTCCGGGCGGCAAGGTCGAAACGGGCGAAACCCCGGAAGCGACGCTGATCCGCGAACTCCACGAGGAACTCGGCATCGTGACCGAAGCGCCATGCCTCGCCCCGCTGACCTTCGCCAGCCATGCCTATGACGAGTTCCACCTGCTCATGCCGCTCTATGTCTGCCGGAAGTTCACAGGCATTCCGATGGCGAAGGAAAACCAGCAGCTCAAATGGGTGCGCGCCGCAGCCCTGCGCGACTACCCGATGCCGCCCGCCGATCTGCCGCTGGTCCCGATTCTCCAGGACCTGCTCTGACGCGCCGGAAAAGCCTAACGGGCAGCGTTAATCAAACATTTATTACAGCATGCGATCTTTAATGAACACGCCGGCGTTTGAAGTAGCTGGCCCGTGAGTTTGTCTCGTCGCCAAGAGGGGATCACAGCCATGTATAACGACCGCGATTGGGCCGACATTCGTTCGCACCACGTCTCCGCCTTCAGCGAAGCGGGACAGAGCATGCTTCGCATCACGCTGCTGTTCGGGTCCTTCGCGATCGCGATCGCCCTGTTCCTCACGCCGATCCTCGACCGCAGCGACGCGTCACGCCCGTCCGCGTCCTCCGGCATCGACCGCACGACCACCGGTTCCGTGCGGCAGGGCAGCCGGCAATACACGATCCATCGCAGTGTCCTGCAGACCTCGCCGAGCTCCATGTGCATCATTCATGCGAACGGCGTGCGCACCGGCGATTGCTGAAGCACCGACCGTTTAGCCCTTCTCCGTTCCGTCCGACTTATCGGTGAGGAAATCGGCCAGCCGGTTCGCCGCACTGCCCGGCCTGAGCGGCTTTTGCTGCGAGTCATGCGGCACCCAGCCAGACATCCAGACGAACTGGAACGTGGCGCGAACCCGCCCGTCCGCGTCCGCATGGTTCGCCGCGTAATGCGCCGCCGCTTCCTGAAACAGTGACCGTGTGGCGAAACGCTTGCTGCGTGACTGGAGCGTGTTCGTCGCGCCCATCGCCCGAAGATCGAGCATCAGGTTGAACATCGTGTCGTAACGCACGGTCAGCGCCTCGGTGTCCGTCACCGGAAGCGCGAAGCCTGCACGCTGCAACAGCCCGCCGGCGTCGCGAACATCCATGAAAGGCAGGACACGGGCATTCGCCGCGCCGGTCAGTTCGGCCTCGGCGGCCAGCAGGCTGTCGCGCAATTCGGCAAGCGTTCCCGCCGCCGGCACGCAGGCCATGAACAACCCGTCCGGCTTCAACGACCGGCGGATCTGCGCCAGCAGGCCGGGCGTGTCGTTCGTCTCATGCAGCGTCAAGAGGCTGATCGCGAGATCGAATTCCGCCTCGGGCAGCCCGAGCGCCTCCGGCGCCTCCTCGTCGCGGACATGCCGTTTCAGCAGGCCTGCCGCCTCGAGCGGCAGCGCCGGCGTGCCCTCGGGTGCGAACAGGACACCGCGCTCGAAGGTACGCGTGACGGCCGAAAGGCGCAGCGCCAAATCATCGGCGACCGCCTGGAAGAGAAAGTCCGCGCCGTCTGCGGCAATGGAGGCGGCCCGCCTTCGATTGGCGGCGGCCTGATCCAGATCGATGATGGTTTTGACGCTCATGGCCGTTTCTGTAACAGTATTTTCCTCTGCCGCCAGCACCGGTCCCGCACATGCGAGAGCTGACCCACAAGACAAGCCGCGCCGTCGCCGCCGTGCTTTTTCCGGACACCTGCCTTGCTTGCCGCATGCATGTGGCCGAGCGCGGCACGCTCTGCCCGAAGTGCTGGAACCGGCTGCACTTCATCGCCGAGCCGATCTGCGCGGTTACCGGCTTCCCGTTCCAGCATGATTTCGGCAACGGGATGGTCAGCGCCGAGGCCCTTGCCGATCCGCCGGCCTATCGCCGCGCCCGGGCCGCCGTTCTGCATTCCGGAATTGCACGCCAGCTCGTCCAGCGGCTGAAATATGGGGATCGCACCGAACTCGCGCCATGGATGGCCCGCTGGATGCTGCGCGCCGGCAGCGAACTGGTCGAAGAGTGCGACGTCGTCGTGCCCGTGCCGCTGCATCCCCGTCGCTTTCTCGCGCGGCGCTACAACCAGGCGGCCGAACTCGGCCGCACCATCGCGACGCGCACCGGCCTTGCCTTCGAACCGGGCGCGCTGCGCCGCGTCAAGCCGACCCGCCAACAGGTCGGCCTCACGGCGAATGAGCGCAAGCTCAATGTGCGTGGCGCCTTCCGCGTCCCGCCCGAACGCGAGATCGCCGTCGCCGGGCGCGATGTCCTGCTGGTCGACGACGTCTTCACGACCGGCGCGACGATCGAGGCCGCCACGAAGGCGCTGCTGCGGGGCGGAGCGAGCCACGTCGATGTCCTGACCTTCTCGCACGTCGTTCCGCACTTCGCTGACTGATCGCGACGCTTCGCGCCCGCGGATGGCCTTTTCACGGTTGTGCGGCGCACATATATTGCGGCTCCAGAAAGGATGCCCGAATGGCCAATGTCACCATCTACACACGCAAGTTCTGCGGCTTCTGCAGCGCCGCCAAGAGCCTTCTCGACAAGAAGGGCGTGGCCTATGTCGAACATGACGCCACCTTCAATCCGGACCTGAAGCGCGAAATGATCCAGCGCTCGCAGGGCGGCATGACCTTCCCGCAGATCTTCATCGGCGAGTTCCATGTCGGCGGATGCGACGATCTTCACGCGCTCGACCGCGCGGGCAAGCTCGACGCGCTCCTGGCGGCGTGACCGTGGCACGCACTCTCACATGTGCCGCCGTGCAGATGCGGTCGGGCACCGAAATCGCCGCCAATCGCGATGATTTCGAACGGCTCGTACGCGAGGCCGCCGCGCGCGGCGCGACCTATGTGCAAACCCCGGAAATGACCGGCCTCATCCAGAAGAACCGCGCCGCCCTGATGGCGGCGATCTTCGCGGAAGAGGCCGATCCGATCGTCGCCGCGGCGGCGTCGCTCGCCGGCGAACTCGGCATCTGGCTGCATGTCGGCTCCACGCCGATCGATCGCGGCGACGGCAAGGTTGCCAACCGCGCGTTCCTGTTCGGGCCGGACGGACGCAAGCGCGCCTCCTACGACAAGATCCACATGTTCGACGTGGATCTCGACAATGGCGAGAGCTGGCGCGAATCGGCGGTCTATGAGCCGGGCGACCGCTCAGTCACGATCGATCTCGACGACGCGAAGCTCGGCTTCGCCATCTGCTACGATGTCCGCTTCCCCGACATCTTCCGCCGGCAGGCGCTCTCGGGCGCGGAAATCCTGACCTCGCCCGCGGCCTTCACCCGCCAGACCGGCGAGGCCCACTGGCATGTGCTCCTGAGGGCCCGGGCGATCGAAAACGGCGCTTTCATGATCGCCGCGGCGCAGGGCGGAACCCATGCCGACACCCGCGAAACCTATGGTCACTCGCTGATCGTCGATCCCTGGGGGCGCGTCCTCGCGGAGAAGGACGACGACGAGCCCGGCGTGATCACCGCGACACTCGATCTCGGCCAAACCCTTGAAGCGAGACGAAAAATACCCAATCTGAAGAACATTCGTCCGTTCGACCTCGTCGAGACGCAATGATGCAAATCATCGAAGACCGCATGGGACACCGCCGGTGATCAAATTCGCGCTCCATTGCGACAACGGCCATGATTTCGAGGCCTGGTTCCGCGACAGCGACGATTTCGAAACGCAGAACAAGCGCGGTTTTCTGGAGTGTCCGACCTGCGGCTCGCATCACGTCTCGAAGTCGCTGATGGCGCCAAGCGTCGCGACGTCGCGCAAGCGCGAGGAGGTCGCGGTCGCGATCGGCAACGCCGCCCAGCGGGAGATTATGGCGAAGCTTCAGGCCATGGCCCGCGAAGTGCGCAAGACCGGCGAGGATGTCGGCGCGAAATTTCCCGAGGAAGCCCGCAAGATCCACTATGGCGAAGCCGACGCCCGCGGCATCTACGGCAAGGCGTCCCGGGAGGAAGTGACCAGCCTGATCGAGGAAGGCGTCGAGATCATGCCGCTTCCCGACCTGCCGGAAGACATGAACTGACGACGGCCTGAAAGGTCGTCGCCCGAACCTCGTTTCCTATCCCTTCGGCCGTTCGGCGACGACCATGTAATTGACGTCCATGTCGCGAGACAGTCGCCATTCGTCGGCCAGCGGATTGTAGCTGACGCCGCTGCGCCGAGAAACGCCGAGGCCGGTGCCCTGCAAGGCGGCGTCGATCTCCGAAGGTCTCACCAGCCGCTCATATTGGTGCGTGCCCCGCGGCAGCCAGCGCAGCACGTGCTCCGCTCCGATGATCGCCAGCCCGTAGGCCTTCATCGTCCGGTTGATGGTCGCGACGAACATCAGCCCGCCCGGGCGCACCATCGCCGCGCACGCCTTCATGTAGAGGTCCACGTCGGCGACGTGCTCGACCACTTCCATGTTGAGCACGACGTCGAAGCTTTCGCCCGCTTCCGCCAGCGCCTCGGCCGTCGTCGCGCGATAATCGACCTCCACGCCGGACTGGGCCGCATGGATTTTCGCCACTTCGATATTGGTCTCCGAAGCGTCCGCCCCGACGACCGTGGCGCCGAGCCGGGCCATCGGCTCGGAGAGCAGCCCGCCGCCGCACCCGATGTCGAGGAAACGCAGGCCCTCGAATGGTTTCGCGGAACGCCCCTCCAGGCCGAAATGCTCGACGACGGTCTGGCGGATATAGCTGAGCCGCACCGGGTTGAACTTGTGCAGCGGCTTGAATTTGCCGGTCGGGCTCCACCATTCGGATGCCATCCGGGAAAATCGCTCGACCTCGCCGGCGTCGATCGTCGTTGCTCCGCTTTCCATTCCGTCTCTTCCTCTGCGTCCTGATCCCCAACTCGGGCGCGACGGCGGGCAAGTCAAGAGGGTGCGTCAAGCAGGCCCTGAGCGGAAAAGCCGACGAAAGGCAAACTTGCGGCCAACCGCGCGATTGTTTAAGGAGCGCTCCGACCTGCGAGACAAAGTCCGCGGCCCGAGAAACGAACCGTCGAGCATCTATTCCGCCATGGCCCGTATCGTCATGAAATTTGGCGGCACTTCCGTCGCCGATATCGACCGCATCCGCAATGTCGCGCGGCATGTGAAACGGGAAGTCGACGCCGGCCATGAAGTCGCCGTCGTCGTGTCCGCCATGGCCGGCAAGACCAACGAACTCGTCGAGCTGACCCGCATGGCCTCGCCGATGCATGACGCGCGCGAATATGACGCGATCGTCGCGAGCGGCGAACTGGTCACGGCCGGCCTCCTGGCGATCGTCCTGCAATCCATGGATGTCGACGCCCGCTCCTGGCAGGGATGGCAGATCCCGATCAAGACCGACAACGCCCACGGTGCCGCACGCATCGCCGAGATCGACGGCCAGCGCCTGATCGAACGCTTCAAGATCGGCCAGGTGGCGGTGGTCGCCGGCTTCCAGGGCGTCGCGCCCGACAACCGCATCTCGACACTCGGCCGCGGCGGCTCCGACACGAGTGCTGTGGCGATCGCCGCCGCGGTGCACGCCGATCGCTGCGACATCTATACCGACGTGGATGGCGTCTACACGACCGACCCCCGCATCGAGCCGAAGGCCCGCCGCCTTGCCAAGGTCTCGTTTGAGGAAATGCTGGAAATGGCTTCGCTCGGCGCCAAGGTGCTCCAGGTTCGTTCGGTCGAACTCGCCATGGTGCATAATGTCCGCACCTTCGTGCGCTCCAGTTTCGAGGCGCCCGACGCGCCCGGCATGGATGATTTCGACAATCCGCCGGGCACGTTGATCTGTGATGAGGATGAGATCGTGGAAAAGCAAAATGTGACCGGTATCGCCTATACGCGCGACGAGGCGCAGATCTCGCTGCGTCGCGTCCAGGACCGCCCCGGCGTCTCGGCCGCCATCTTCGGCCCGCTCGCCGAAGCCGGCATCAATGTCGACATGATCGTCCAGAACGTCTCCGCCGACGGCAAGTTCACGGACATGACCTTCACGATCCCGAGCACCGACGTGGACAAGGCGCTGCGTGCGCTTGAAGGCGTCAAGGAAGAGGTCGGCTACGAGGCGCTGCAGTCCGAAACCGGCCTGGTGAAGGTCTCGGTCATCGGCATCGGCATGCGCAGCCACGCGGGCGTCGCCGCTTCGGCCTTCAAGGCTCTGGCTGAAAAAGGCATCAACATCCGCGCCATCACGACGTCGGAAATCAAGATCTCGATCCTGATCGACGGCGCCTATTGCGAATTGGCGGTGCGCACGCTGCACGGCGTCTACGGTCTCGACAAGGTCTAGCCAGCCCGGCTATGCCATAGGTTGAAGTCTGGCATGCGCCGGACACGCTGTTCTTTGCTGGGAGAAGTCGTTGCTACGTGAGGCGGATGCCGGACCGCGAGTGCTCCTCAAACGCCTCCGCGAGATCATGGCGGAGCCGATGGAGCCGCAGGAGCGGCTTGACGCCATCGTGCGGCAGATCGCCCGCAACATGGTCGCGGAAGTGTGCTCGGCCTATGTGCTGCGCGCCGACGGCGTGCTCGAGCTCTACGCCACGGTCGGCCTGAACCCGAACGCCGTCCACCAGTCCGCCCTGCGCCTCGGCCAGGGCCTCGTCGGCACGATCGCGTCCTCGGCCCGGCCTTTGAACCTCGCCGAAGCGCAGAAACACCCCGCTTTCCAGTATCTCCCTGAAACCGGCGAAGAACTCTACAACTCCTTCCTCGGCGTGCCGATCCTGCGCGCCGGCCGCACGCTTGGCGTCCTGGTCGTCCAGAACGAAGCCCATCGGATGTATGGCGAGGACGAGGTGGAGGCGCTCGAAACCGTCGCCATGGTCCTCGGCGAGTTGATCGCCGCCGGCGACCTGAAAAGGCTTTCGACCACCGGCATCGAACTCGACCTCACTCGTCCCGTCACCTCCAGTGGCCGCGCGCTGGCGGAGGGCATCGGCCTCGGCCATGTCGTGCTGCACGAGCCGCGCATCGTCGTCACCAACCTCTTCAACGAGGACTCCGACACCGAGATCGAGCGGCTCGCCTCCGCCATCAGTTCGCTGCGCCTGACGATCGACGACATGCTGTCGCGCCGCGAGATCGCCTTCGAGGGCGAACATCGCGACGTCCTGGAAAGCTACCGCATGTTCGCCCATGACAAGGGCTGGGTGCGCCGTCTGGAGGAAGCGATCCGCAACGGCCTCACCGCCGAGGCGAGCGTCGAGAAGGTGCAAAGCGACATGCGTGCCCGCATGACCGCGGTCAGCGACCCGTATCTGCGCGAACGCATGAGCGATTTCGACGATCTCGCCAACCGGTTGCTGCGCGAATTGATGGGCGAGGACATCGCCAGCCGCGAGCAGAAATTGCCGCCCGACACGATCCTCGTCGCCCGCTCCATGGGCGCGGCCGAATTGCTGGACTACCCGCGCAAGAACCTGCGCGGCCTCGTGCTGGAAGATGGCGCGGCGACCAGCCATGTCGTGATCGTGGCGCGCGCCATGAGCATTCCCGTCGTCGGCCAGGCCAAGGGCATCGTCGCCCTGTCGGAAAACGCCGACGCCGTCATCGTCGACGGGCTCTCCGGCGACGTGCATCTGCGTCCGCAGCAGGACGTCGAGGCGGCCTACACCGAGAAGGTCCGGTTCCGCGCCCGCCGCCAGCAGGAATATCGCGACCTGCGTGACAAGCCGTCGATCACCCGGGACGGGCAGAGTTTCCAGTTGCACATGAATGCCGGCCTTCTGGTCGATCTGCCGCAGGTCGATGAATCCGGTGCCGAGGGGATCGGCCTGTTCCGCACCGAACTGCAATTCATGATCGCCTCGACCTTCCCACGCGCCGAGGCGCAGGAAACGCTCTATCGCAGCGTCCTGGAGGCGGCCGGGAAGAAACCTGTCACCTTCCGCTCGCTCGACATCGGCGGCGACAAGGTGCTGCCCTATTTCCGCGGCGCGCCGCAGGAGGAGAACCCTGCGCTCGGCTGGCGCGCGATCCGCCTGTCGCTCGACCGTCCCGGCCTGTTCCGCACCCAGCTGCGCGCGCTTCTGAAAGCGGCCGCCGGCCGCGAGTTGAGCGTCATGCTGCCAATGGTGACCGACGTCGCGGAGATTGCCCAGGCACGCGAGATCATCAATCGCGAGGTCCAGCACCTGTCGCGCTTCGGCCACGGCCTGCCGACGCGTCTGAAGCTGGGCGCGATGCTGGAGGTCCCTTCCCTCCTGTTCGATCTCGACGCGCTGATGCGGTCCGCCGATTTCGTCTCGATCGGCTCCAACGACCTGTTCCAGTTCCTGACGGCGACCGACCGCGGCAATGCGCAGATCGCCAACCGGTTCGAGCCGGTGTCACGCCCGTTCCTGCGCGCGTTGCGCGATGTCGCCCGGGTCGCAGACGCCCACTCCACGCCGCTCACCCTGTGCGGCGAACTCGCCGGCCAGCCCTTGAGCGCCCTGGCGCTCGCCGCGGTCGGCATTCGCGGCCTCTCGATGTCGGCGGCGGCGATCGGCCCGGTGAAGGCGGCGCTGCTCGCCACGGACCTTTCCGCCTTGACCGAGCGCCTCGCCGAAGCGATTGAAAACGATCGCGGCGGAACCGATATGCAACCGATCATCCGCGACTTTGCCGACAAGCACGCGATCCCCTACACCTGAGACAAGACAGCCAGCGCCGAGCCGCATGATTGAACTTCCCGCCGACAAGATGGATCAGATGGTCAAGCGCTTCGCCATGCTCGAAAGCGAGATGGCCAGCGGACCGGACAGCGAAACCTATGTGAAGCTCGCCTCCGAATATTCCGAATTGGAAGAAATCGTCGGCAAGATCCGCGCCTACACGGCCGCCAATTCGGAACGCGACGACCTGAAATCCCTCCTCGCCGACAAGGCGACCGATGGCGACATGCGCGCGCTGGCCGAGATGGAATTGCCCGAGGTCGAGGAAAAGATCGAGGCGCTGGAAAAGGACATCCGCATCCTGCTGCTGCCGAAGGACGCCGCCGACACGAAGAATGCCATTCTCGAAATCCGCGCGGGCACCGGCGGCCTGGAAGCAGCACTTTTCGCCGGCGACCTCTTCCGCATGTACGAGCGCTACGCCTCCGTCCATGGCTGGAAGGTCGAGGTGATCTCCGCCTCGGAAGGCGACGCGGGCGGCTACAAGGAAATCATCGCCATGGTGTCCGGCCGCGGCGTGTTCTCGCGGCTGAAGTTCGAATCCGGCGTCCACCGCGTCCAGCGCGTGCCGGAGACCGAGGCAGGCGGGCGCATCCACACCTCCGCCGCCACCGTGGCCGTGCTGCCGCAGGCCGAGGAAGTCGACGTCGACATCCGCGACCAGGACCTGCGCATCGACACGATGCGCGCTTCCGGCGCCGGCGGGCAGCACGTCAACACCACGGATTCGGCCGTGCGGATCACCCATATCCCGACCGGCATCGTGGTCGTGCAGTCGGAAAAGTCGCAGCACCAGAACCGCGCCCGCGCCATGGAAATCCTGCGCGCCCGGCTGTTTGACGCCGAGCGCCAGAAGGCCGCCGACGAACGTGCCGAATCGCGGCGGCTGCAGGTTGGTTCCGGCGACCGCTCGGAACGCATCCGCACCTACAATTTCCCCCAGGGACGCCTGACCGACCACCGCATCAACCTGACGCTCTACAAGCTCGACCGGGTGATGGAAGGCGAACTGGACGATGTCATCGAGCCCCTGATCGCCGATCACCAGGCCAGGCTGATGACCGAGGAAGCGGCGTGAGCGCCGCCATCGCCCCGCATTCTGTCAGCCGTCTGTTTGACGACGCGAGGAAACGGCTCTCGCAGGCCGGGTTCCCGACCCCCGACCTCGACGCCGGCCTGCTGCTCGAATTCGCGACCGGCGCAACCACGCTCGACCGCATCACGGACCCCGGCAAGACCGTCGATGCCGAAAAGGCCGCGCGCTTCGAGGCGTGCCTCGTCCGCCGACTGTCGGGCGAGCCCGCGCATCGCATCCTCGGCGAACGCGAATTCTACGGCCTCCCGCTCAAGCTGAACGCATCGACGCTCGTGCCCCGCCCCGACACGGAGACACTCGTCGATCTCGTGCTGCCCTTCGTTCGGGAGACAGCGGCGCGTACCGGCGCCTGCCGCATCCTCGATGTCGGAACGGGAAGTGGCGCCATCGCGCTTGCGTTGCTCGCCGAGGTGCCGGAGGCCGTCGCCATCGGAACCGACGTCTCCGAGGAAGCCCTCGACATGGCGGACGCCAACGCCGCCGCGCTTGGTCTGGACGACCGTTTCGGCTTCGTCCTGTCAAACTGGTTCGAGGCGATCACCGACGAATTCGACCTCATCGTCTCCAATCCGCCCTACATCCGCAGCGCCGACATTGCGGGCCTCGCGCCCGATGTTCGCGACCACGACCCGATGGCCGCGCTGGACGGCGGCACGGACGGGCTTTCGGCCTATCGGGTGCTCGCATCGCAGGCGCCCGCATTCCTCGCGCCGGACGGGGCACTGGCCGTCGAGATCGGTTACGACCAGAAGGCCGACGTGACGCAGCTGTTCGCGCAAGCAGGGATGCGACTTTCGGCGGAACGCGCAGACTATGCCGGCAATGACAGGGCGCTTTTTTTCATAAAATGACAAAAACTTGCTGGTTGCGGTGAAAAAACCACTTGGCAACGCAGCATTGGAAGGCTACCTAAGTTGAGACGGCTCCGATGAGAGGTCGTCAGTCCGGCACCCAACGAAAACTAGAACGTTCTTCGTGCGGACGACCGCCTTGCACCGATCAGGTTGCAGAATCGGTGCAGAGGCACGCACACAAACAATTCGCAAGTCAGGCAAGGTAGGGGGATTCCTTGGCCTGAAACGAACGAGCGCATTGCGCAATCCATAACGACTGCAATGACAACATGAGAGTCTGATGAGACCACAACAGCAAGGTCGCCGCCAGCGCAATCGCGGTAATGGCGGAGGCGGCCGGCGTAACCAGAATCCGCTGTCCCGCAACTACGAAAGCAACGGACCGGACGTCAAAATCCGCGGCAACGCACAAGTGATTGCCGACAAATACACCACTCTGGCCCGCGACGCCCTGTCGTCCGGCGACAGCGTGATGGCTGAGAACTACCTTCAGCACGCCGAACACTACAATCGGATCATCATGGCCGCCCAGGCGCAGGCCCAGGCCCAGCGCGACGAACGCGCGCAGGGCGGCGATCAGGATGACGACGGCGACGACTCGATGTCGTCGGCCGACAACGAGAACGCCCGTCAGGACAATCCTCGCCAGGAAAATGCCCGGCAAGAGAATGCCCGCCAGGACAAAGAACCGCGCAAGCGCGACCGCGAACCCCAGGCGGCCAAGACCAATGGCGAGGCCCAGCCGAACGGTCAGGACGCCGCCGAGGCGCCCCAGCCCGTGATCGGCGAAACCCCGGTCGAGGTGGCCCTCGAAGAGCAGGAACAGGAGCGCGCCGCAGCACCGGCCAAGCGCGCCCCGCGTCGCCCGCGCAAGCCGCGCCGCACCGCGGAGGAAAGCGAAGCAGCAAGCGAGATGTCCGAGGACGCCGCCTCCGGCGACGCCGAAGCAGTGGCTGCCGAAGCCTGATCGCCAGACACACGGCATTCCTTTCAAACCGCGCCTCAACCGGCGCGGTTTTTTTATGCCTGTCCGCAGCCCGACCTGCCTCCCGAAGAGCCCGCCCAGGGCCGCGGACCTCCCCGCTGATTTTTCCTGCAGCGCATAAGCGGCCCCCTTTTATTCCCCGGCGCACGCCACCATATCCTGTTTCGACACAGGGGTTTGCCGCTTGCGGGAACCCGTCAACGATGAACCGGTCGGTGCTCGCGCGAGGCTGTCCGGACGATTGGAGACCGATAATGAACCTTGAGAAATATTCCGACCGCGTTCGCGGTTTCATTCAATCCGCCCAGACCTATGCGCTCGGGCAGGATCACCAGCAGTTCACGCCCGAACACCTTTTGAAAGTCCTCGTCGATGACACCGAGGGCCTCGCCGCGTCGCTGATCGAGCGTGCCGGCGGCAAGGCCAGCGAAGTGCGTCTCGGCGTGGAAGCCGCACTCGGCGCCTTCCCGAAGGTGCAGGGCGGCAATGGCCAGCTCTACATGGCGCAGCCCCTCGCCAAGGTGCTGAACACCGCCGAGGACATCGCCAAGAAAGCCGGCGATTCCTACGTCACGGTCGAACGCCTGCTCTTGGCACTTGCGATGGAAAAGTCCGCGAAGACCTCGGACATTCTCGCCAAGGCCGGCGTCACGCCGACCGGGCTGAACCAGGCCGTCAACGACATCCGCAAGGGCCGCACGGCCGACAGCGCCAGCGCCGAACAGGCCTATGACGCGCTGAAGAAATATGCGCGCGACCTGACCGCAGACGCCCGCGAGGGCAAGCTGGACCCGGTGATCGGCCGCGACGACGAGATTCGCCGCACGATCCAGGTCCTGTCGCGCCGCACCAAGAACAACCCCGTCCTCATCGGCGAACCCGGCGTCGGCAAGACCGCCATCGCCGAGGGCCTTGCGCTGCGCATCGTCAACGGCGACGTGCCGGAAAGCCTGAAGGACAAGCAGCTGATGGCGCTCGACATGGGCGCGCTGATCGCCGGCGCGAAATATCGCGGCGAGTTCGAGGAGCGCCTGAAGGCCGTCCTCAACGAGGTGCAATCGGCCGCCGGCGCGATCATCCTCTTCATCGACGAAATGCACACGCTTGTCGGCGCGGGCAAGGCCGATGGCGCCATGGACGCGTCGAACCTCCTGAAGCCCGCCCTGGCCCGCGGCGAACTGCACTGCGTCGGCGCGACCACGCTTGACGAGTACCGCAAGCATGTCGAGAAGGACGCCGCGCTCGCACGCCGCTTCCAGCCGGTCTTCGTCGAGGAACCGACGGTCGAGGACACGATCTCGATCCTGCGCGGCCTGAAGGAGAAATACGAGCAGCACCACAAGGTGCGTGTCTCCGATAGCGCGCTGGTCTCGGCCGCCACCTTGTCGAACCGCTACATCACCGACCGTTTCCTGCCCGACAAGGCAATCGACCTTGTCGACGAGGCTGCGTCGCGCCTGCGCATGCAGGTCGACTCCAAGCCCGAGGCGCTGGACGAGATCGACCGCCGCATCATGCAGCTGAAGATCGAGCGCGAGGCCTTGAAGCTGGAAAAGGACAGCGCCTCCAAGGATCGCCTGGCGAAACTTGAAAAGGAACTGTCCGGCCTCGAAGAGGAATCTGACAGCCTGACCGCGACATGGCAGGCCGAGAAGGAAAAGCTTGGCGCGGCCGCGGAACTCAAGAAGCAGCTCGACGCGGCCCGCAACGAACTCGCCATCGCCCAGCGCAGCGGTGAGTTCCAGAAGGCCGGCGAACTCGCCTATGGCAAGATTCCGGATCTGGAACGCAAGCTCACCGAGGCCGAACAGCGCGGCGAGGGCGAGGCCGGCTCCATGGTCGAGGAGACCGTGACCCCGGATCACGTCGCCCATGTGGTGTCGCGCTGGACCGGCGTTCCGGTCGACAAGATGCTGGAAGGCGAACGCGACAAGCTGTTGCGCATGGAAGACGACCTGGCCGAACGCGTTGTCGGTCAGGGCGAGGCCGTGCAGGCCGTTTCCAAGGCTGTCCGCCGCGCACGCGCCGGCCTGCAGGATCCGAACCGGCCGATCGGCTCGTTCATCTTCCTCGGCCCCACCGGCGTCGGCAAGACGGAACTGACCAAGGCGCTCGCCGACTTCCTGTTCGACGACGAGACCGCGATGGTGCGCATCGACATGAGCGAATTCATGGAGAAGCACGCCGTGTCGCGCCTCATCGGCGCGCCGCCCGGCTATGTCGGCTACGAGGAAGGCGGCGTCCTGACCGAGGCGGTCCGTCGCCGGCCCTATCAGGTGATCCTGTTCGACGAGATCGAAAAGGCGCATCCGGACGTCTTCAACGTGTTGCTGCAGGTCCTCGACGACGGACGCCTGACCGACGGCCAGGGACGGACCGTGGACTTCAAGAACACGCTGATCATCATGACGTCCAACCTGGGCGCGGAATATCTCGTCAATCTGGCCGAAGACCAGGACACCGACAGCGTTCGGGAAGAAGTGATGGCCGTGGTCCGCGCCTCCTTCCGGCCGGAATTCCTCAACCGCGTGGACGAGGTCATCCTGTTCCACCGCCTGAAGAAGTCCGAGATGGGCCGGATCGTGACGATCCAGCTGCGCCGGCTGGAAGACCTGCTGGCCGATCGCAAGATCGCGCTGCATCTCGATCCGGACGCGCTGCAATGGCTCGCCGACAAGGGCTACGACCCCGCCTATGGCGCACGCCCGCTGAAGCGCGTCATCCAGCGCGAGGTCCAGGATCCGCTGGCGGAACTCATCCTGTCGGGTGAGATTCACGACGGATCGACGGTCGAGGTGCTTGCCGGCTCCGATCGCCTGAACTTCCGGACGTTCTCCGGGGCGGTCGAAACCGACCAGGCCGCCTGACCGGCCCGCAGATAGTCTCGTCTGACCCGGCCTTCGTGCCGGGTCAGTCATGTTGAGGCCGCGATTGTATTCGATCTAAGTTCCGTTGGGACGCAATCGATTCGGGCGGGACCGGTCTTCGGACGGTAGGCCGCCTTCTGGGGATTTCCGAATGAAACCGCTCATTCCGGTCGGCCTGCTGGTTTTTCTGGCGACCTTAACCCTTTCTTCGGCCTCGGTACCCGTGCGAGCCGACACCGCAGGTCAGGCCGATCGCGTCGCGCAGGCCGAGGTCGGCTATTTCATCGACCGGCATGGCCGCAAGGTCTATTTCGACCGGCGGACCAACCGCATCATCGCCATCGAGGAACCCCAGCCGCTGCGCAATCTCTTCGAGCGGGCCCTGCCGCCCCTGCTCGCCAGCCCGCCGGGTCCCGAGGCGGACCTTTATCCTCCGGCGCCGCGCGACACGAACCCGCCCTATCCGTCGACCGATACCGTTCCGGCTCCGTCGAGAGTAGGTCGCGCGCCGCTCGATCCCGCTCCGCAAGGAACCGAAACGACAGCCGAGCCGGCCTTGCCGCCGGCCGAAGCCCCCGCCCAGACCGAGACCCGGCCCGCCGTGGAGACGGCCGCCATTCCGCGCCCCGAGATACCCGAGGTGCCGACCCGCGGACCAGCGATCGCCAAGCTCCAGGTCCTGCTCGACCGGCAGGGCTATTCGCCCGGCGTGATTGACGGCGTGATGGGCGGCAATGTTCGAAAGGCCATCGCCGCCGCCCGCCAGCAGACCGGCCTCGCCTACGACCCGGCCGACGAGGTCGCGATCGAAGCCGCGCTCGCCCAGACCGGCGGCGAGGCGTTTGCCCAATATGTCATCACGCAGGAAGACGTTGACGGCCCTTCGTCGAAACCATTCCTGCAGATTATGCCGAGAAGGCCAAGCTGCCGGCCATGTCGTTCACCTCGCCGCGCGAGATGCTGGCGGAACGTTTCCACATGGCGGAATCCTACCTGTCCGCGCTCAATCCGGAGGTCAATTTCTGGGTGCCCGGGACCGTGATCCGCGTTGTCGCGGTCGGCCAGAACGTGGAGACGCCCGTGGCGCTGATCCAGGCCGACAAGGCCGCCGAACAGGTGCGCGCCTATGACGGCGCCGGACGCCTGGTCGCCGCCTATCCCGCCACGATCGGCTCCTCCGACACGCCCTCCCCGTCGGGATCGGTTCAGGTGGAACGCGTCGCCATCGACCCGAACTACACCTACAATCCGAAGGTCAATTTCGTGCAGGGCGACAATCACAGCGTCCTGACGATCCCGCCGGGGCCGAACGGGCCGGTCGGCTCGATCTGGATCGCCCTGTCCAAACCGACCTACGGCATCCACGGCACGCCGGAGCCTGACCGCATCGGCAAGAACAACTCCCATGGCTGCGTTCGCCTGACCAATTGGGACGCCGCCGAACTGGCCCGGCTTGTCGCCAAGGGCGTCGCGGTCGAGTTCATCGAGTAGCGCGACCTCGATGCAGCTCGACGCATACAACGCCTTCTGCGCCACGCTGCCGGCAACCACTCACGTGGTGCAATGGGGCGGGGCGCATGTCTGGAAGGTCGGCGGCAAGGTCTTCGCCATCGCCGGCTGGAGCGACGGCGACACGCTGGGCGTGACGTTCAAGGTTTCCGGACTGGCCTTCGACATCCTGAAGGAGCAGCCGGGCCTGCGCCCGGCGCCGTATCTCGCCTCGCGCGGGATGACCTGGATCCAGCGGCAGACCGATGCGACCATGGATGACGAGGCGCTGAAGGAGTACCTGGCCGAGAGCCATCGCATCGTCGCAAGCGGGCTGACCCGCCGGCTGCGCCGCAAGCTCGGCCTCGAACCGGCCCCCTGACGTCCTTCGGCGGGCCCGCAATATTCCCGGTTTACATTGCAGCGCAGCAATCGCAAGATGCTCAAAAAAGCGGCGCTCAACCAGCGGGAAAGACAATGACGGGAAACATCAGGACGATTGGCGTCATCGGCGCCGGGCAAATGGGCTGTGGCATCGCACAAGTCAGCGCGACGGCCGGCTATGACGTCAAGCTGAACGACATCGCGCTGGAAAACGCCGAAGCCGGCAAGGCGAAGATCGTGGAGGCGATGGCCCGCGCCGTCTCCGGTGGCAAGATGGACGCCGCCGACGCCGACGCAGCCGGCGCCCGCATCACGGCATGCGGCACGCTGGAGGATCTCGCCGATTGCGACCTCGTGATCGAGGCCGCCAGCGAGAAGGAGGAGGTCAAGCGCTCGATCTTCTCGAAATTGTGCCCGGTCCTGAAGCCCGAGGCGATGCTCGCGTCCAACACCTCCTCGATCTCGATCACCCGGCTGGCCGCCTCGACCGACCGGCCGGAGCGCTTCATGGGCATCCACTTCATGAACCCGGTTCCGCGCATGAAGCTGGTGGAACTGGTGCGCGGCATCGCCACGGAAGACGTGACCTTCGAAGCGTCCAAGGCCTATGTGGCTTCGCTCGGCAAGACCACGACCGTGTCGGAAGACTTCCCGGCCTTCATCGTCAACCGCATCCTGCTCCCGATGATCAACGAGGCGATCTACACCCTCTATGAGGGTGTCGGGTCGGTCGAGGCGATCGACACGGCGATGAAGCTCGGCGCCAACCATCCGATGGGTCCGCTCGAACTGGCCGACTTCATCGGTCTCGACACCTGCCTGGCGATCATGCAGGTCCTGCACGAAGGGCTGTCGGATTCGAAATACCGGCCCTGTCCGCTGCTGGTGAAATATGTGGAGGCGGGGTGGCTCGGCCGCAAGACGGGCCGCGGCTTCTACGACTACCGCGGCGAGACGCCGGTTCCCACCCGCTGAGGCGACAGCCGACCCGGCGGCGGCAAACCTGCCGCCGGCCGAAGTCGGATGAGGGGCCCCGCGCGCGATCCGTGGGGCAACTGGGATCGATGCGAGGCCCCCCACCACCGGAAGTCGGGTGCGCCCTCCCCCGGCACAACTCACCTAGCATTCGCCGGCTGCGCGCGGTGTGCGATTGCGCACAGACGCGACAGGCCAAATCACCATTGCCGGCTTGCCGGTGGCAGCCGGCATGCCTATGACGAGGGCGAGGATCGAGGATTTGCGCATGCTGTTTGAAGGCACCGAAGCCTATGTCGCCGAGAAGGACCTGACCGTCGCGGTCAATGCCGCCATCAAGCTGGAGCGGCCGCTGCTGGTGAAGGGCGAGCCCGGCACCGGCAAGACCGAGCTGGCGAGGCAGGTCGCCGCCGCGCTGGGGCTCGACCTGATCGAGTGGCACATCAAGTCCACCACCAAGGCGCAGCAGGGCCTCTACGAGTACGACGCCGTGTCGCGGCTGCGCGATTCGCAGCTGGGCGACCCGCGTTTCGAGGACATCGCCAACTACATCAAGCGCGGCAAGTTGTGGGAGGCGTTCACCGCCGGCCGCAAGACCGTGCTCCTGATCGACGAGATCGACAAGGCCGACATCGAGTTTCCCAACGACCTCCTGCAGGAACTCGACCGCATGGAGTTCTTCGTCTACGAGACCGGCGAGACGGTGCGCGCGGAACACCGGCCGATCGTCATCATCACCTCCAACAACGAGAAGGAACTGCCCGACGCGTTCCTGCGCCGCTGTTTCTTCCACTACATCAAGTTCCCGGACATGCAGACGCTCAAGGCGATCGTCGACGTCCACTATCCGGGCATCAAGCAGAACCTCGTCCACGCCGCGCTGACCCAGTTCTACGAGATCCGCGAGGTCGCCGGGCTGAAGAAAAAGCCCTCGACCTCCGAGGTGCTCGACTGGATCCGCCTGCTGGTCGCCGACGACGTCGAGCCGGAGACGCTGCGCGGCGACGCGAAGAACGCCCTGCCGAAACTGCATGGCGCGCTGTTGAAGAACGAACAGGACGTGCACCTGTTCGAACGGCTGGCCTTCCTCACCCGCCAGCGCGGCGGCTAGGCGCCGGCCATGCGCACTCGGCTTCTCCCCGCGATCGCCATCGCGCTTCTGTCCGCCCCGGCGCTCGCGGACGATCCCGCCGGACGGCCGGTCATGCTCGACGCCGACCCGGAACATGGCGCCTGCAGCGTCGGCTTCCGCGTCGAACGCGACGGGACGGAGCTGCGCGCCGGGCCGGGCGACGCCTATCCCGTGATCGCCACCCTGCCCGAGGGCGCCGTTGTCGCCGGCTGCGACGCCGAGGGCGACTGGACCGGCGTCATCGAGGGCGAGGACGAGACATGCGGCATCGGCATCGTCTTCGAGGAACCGACGCCCTATGACGGACCCTGCCGCAGCGGCTGGGTGAAGACCGGGCTGATCCGCCAGATCTACGGCTGACGCGCGCCGGCGCCGCCACGCCCCGGATTCGGGACGGGCGCGCCAGGCGGCAAGGCTTCCAGCAAGGCTGCAAACGGGGCTCGGTCAGGACGTGTTCCAGGCGTCGAGCGCCAGGACCTGGCACTCGCGCAACACCCGCTCGACCGGCTTTTTCGGCCGCTTCGGCAGGCCCGGCGGGCGGCCCGGCCGCATGACGCGCCAGCGCCGCGGCCGGCAGACCCCGCGATCGCGCCGCGCGCGCCAGCGGGCAAGGCGCAGCGCATGGCCCCGCAGGTCCTCCAGCGCCCATTCCAGCGCCCTGATCCGCCCGCAAAGCCCCGCCGCGCCGACCGGCTCCCATGGATAGAAGGCCGGTTCGTCGTCGAGCCACGGCTCGGCGAAATCGCCCGGCTCGAGCCACGGATGGCGACGGCGCTTGAGCGGATCGAACAGCATGAAGGCCCCGCCCCGCGCGCGCTCGGCCGCGTCGCGCGCGGCCGCGCCCCGGGCGTCGTCGCCGGGGTTGATCCGGGGACCGGCGGCCTCGGGCGGGCGCTCGCTTTGCATGACGAGAGACGTGGCGCAGGCCTCCATCCGCCCGGCGCCAACGGCATCCGGCGCCGCCCGCGCCGGCGCCGCGTCGGCCGCCTTGGGGTCGGGCGCCTTGGGGTCGGGCGCGGAACCGACGGCGCGCACCGGCCGGACCCCGCGCGTTTCGGCGCGCCGCACGGTGACCACGACCAGCATGCAGGCCGCCATCAGGATCAGCCGCCGCGCGGCGGCCTCCGCCGGCCGCAGCACGCCGAGAATGCGCAGATAAAGCGCGTGCGGCAGCGTCTCCACCGCCACGCCGGTGCGAATGCCCGCCAGCACGAACAGCGTCGTGACGATGCCGATCAGCTCGTCCCGGTTCTTCTCGATCGCCCGCGCCCACTCGAACGCCATGCCATGCCTCTCCGCTTCCAAAAAAGGTGCGGGCAGTGTGGCGGACCGTCAGGCGCGGTGGACGGATGGGCGCGGGGAGGACGGGAAAGGCGAGCGGGGAGAAGGGTTTGGGTGGAGAGGCGGTGGAGGTGTGTCCAACGGGTGCACATCGGCCTGAGAGGTCGGAGGCGAAGGGGCCTTCTTTGTGCCGATGTCAGACCTAGGACAACCTTGCGCCCTCAAGGCGGACTTCCAGACGCCGACTACGAAACTCGAGAGCATCAAGATATTACAGGAGTTGTTAAGACGTCTGCGCTCTCATGCCAACATCCTGCAAGTCGATATGCACCATTCATGCTCCCGAAGCCTCAAACTCTATTCGAACATCTTGATAATTCGAGGCACGGGAACGAGAACGACCATGTCAGGACCGGCGAGGTGATTGGTTCGCGAATAGCGAATGGAAATACCGCGCACATGAAATCGACGACTGGCAAAGGGCGATAGCGCGCTTACAACGGCAGGCCGTCTCGGCGACACCGCTTCTATCTCAAGAACTTGATGATTTCAAAACCGTACCCAGCCGGTCACGTAATTTTACATTGTGTTGCGCGTCGTGTAAGCTGTGCGAAGCGCGCAATACTGCGTGCATTTTCAGAGATCGGAAATTCAATGCAAATCCCTTCGTGGATAAGCCCCGCGCTCACCGGCGCGGCGGCCGGGGCTGCCGCGCTCGCCGTTATCGGCTTCAGCTTCGGCGGCTGGGTCACTGCTGGCACTGCAAGCGCGTCCGTGCGAGAGGCGCGGACACAAGTCGTCGCAAAGTTTTGCGTCAACAAGTTCGCCGCGGACCCCGACGCCGTCGCGCAATTCGCCAAGTTGAAAAAGACAAAGAGCTGGGAGCGCGACCAACTCATTGTGGAAGGCGGTTGGGCGAGCTTTCCCGGTATCGATGGGGGTATTCTGGGCGTCGCAGATGCCTGCGCCAAGCAACTGGCGAAAATGGATGCCTTGCCGCCCATGGCGCAACCCGTGCCTACAGGCGCCGACAACAGCTAGGACGCCACCAATAAACCTCAATGTGGAGCGACGGTGAGCTCCCCGCAAACGAAAAACGCCGCCTCTATCAGGATGGGGCGGCGTTGCTGAAAGTTCCTGCGCGGCATCGGCGACCAGTGATGCATTCCAACGGCGGATACCCGCCAAGGCAGGAGCATCGATGCGAACGCGCACACGCCATTCCACAGTTCGGTTTCAATTCCCCTTCTCGCTCACAGGTTCTGGCAATGTCCACGCGGCAGGCTCCTATGAATTGATGGAGATGGACGAGGTCATCGAGGGATTGAACTGGGTCGTTTGGCAACGCGTCGCCACCTATCTCTATCTCCCTCTCTCAAGCCCAGGAATATGCAGCCGAGTTAGGTTCGAGATCGACTACGGGCAACTTTGTGCAGCCCTTGAACTCGACCGCGAACAGGCAACCAAGGGCGTCGATTGATTCATCAGAAAACGAACGAGGAGACATTGCATGGCAAAAGGCCAGAAACGCGGGAACCGCGAAATCCGGAAGCCCAAACAGCCGAAGGAAGCCGTGCTCGCCTCCGGCAGCACGACGCCGATCGAGACCGTCACACCTTCCGGTAGAAAAAAGTGACATTGGGGAACGCAACCATCCGGCGGGAGATAGCATGGCACTGAAATTCCTCGATGATATGAGCTACTTCGATCACAGGCGCCAGCAGATGCGCTTTGTTGCACATGACGGCTCGAAAGCCGTGTCGTTTCGCATAGAACTCGACGCGTTCTATTCGCCGGGCATTGAGGACAGCGGAGGGGAAACCGACTATCTCGGCGCCTTTTACCAGAACCTCGATGCAATCCATGCCGCAGCGCAAGCCGCCTACCAGAAGGGTGGGCGATCTTCCTATTTTCTTTCAAACGAGGATTTGCGGTCCTAACCCATGTTCATCCGATTTGGCTACGATCTAACTGTAACGTGCGAACAGCCCACGCCGATGGTCTGCCTCATGGAAATCCGCCCCGAGCGGGAAGCCACGCTGCAGGCACCGCAACGGATAGTGACGACGCCGGCTGTCGAAACCCATACCTATGTCGACCTGTTCGGCAACCGGTGTCGACGTTTCGTCGCGCCCGCGGGCGACTTTTCGATCTGGGCCGACGGCACCGTGGAGGATACGGGCGAGTTGGACCCGGTAAGGCCAGATCTGGCGGAGATTCCGGTCGCCGAATTGCCTGACGACTGTCTGACTTATCTGCTCGGGAGCCGATACTGCGAAACTGACAAGCTTAGTCAAACGGCGTGGGACTTGTTCGGCACTTTACCGCCCGGCTGGGCGCGCGTGCAGGCGATCTGTGACTACGTCAACAACCACCTTTCCTTCGACTACATGAACGCACGGGCGACACGCACCGCCGAGGAAGCCTATGTCGAGAAAGTCGGCGTTTGCCGCGATTTCGCCCATCTGGCGATCACGTTCTGCCGCTGCATGAATATCCCGGCGCGGTATGTGAACGGGCATCTCGGGGATATCGGAGTGCCTATCCTGGATCCGATGGATTTCTCAGCCTGGATGGAGGTCTATCTCGGCGGAGAATGGATAACATTCGACCCGCGCAACAACATTCCGCGCATCGGACGGATAGTAGTGGCGCGCGGCCGAGACGCTGCCGACGTGCCACTGATCAACTCCTTCGGCCAGCATTTGCTGAAGTCGTTTCGGGTGTGGACGTATGATGTCACGGCGTTGCAGAAATAGGGAAACGCCGGGACCGCGCCCCCGAGACTGTCGGCGGCGAACGGCCGGTGCCGTCAGCCGCGAATGCGGCGGGCTCGGCCCTTGCCGGCTTTCGCCCGCTTGCCCTCGGGGGTCTCCGCGCTCTCTTCGGCTTCCTTCGCGAGCCGCAACGCACGCAGGCGCGCGGTCTTCTGGGTCCGCGCATCCGCTTCCTTGTCGGCGATGGAACGTGCGGCCATGTCCGTGTTGGACATCTTGGTCTCCGACCGCGTAGGCTTGAACAGCGTGTCCTTGGTCAATTGCACCATTGTTTCTCCTTAGCGTGCGGGGCGCGCAGCCACCGGACGCGGTTTGCGTTTCGGGCCGGGCAGCAATCCCTCGCGCTGCGCCAGCTTGCGCGCCGCCTTGCGGCTGCGGCGAATGGCTTCCTGCTTCTCGCGCGCCCGTTTTTCGGACGGCTTTTCATAGGAACGCCGGGCCTTCATTTCCCGGAACATGCCTTCGCGCTGCAGCTTTTTCTTCAGGACGCGGAGCGCCTGGTCGACATTGTTGTCCCTGACGAGAACCTGCATGGTGATCTGTCCTTTCCGACGGCGGCGCCGTCAATCAGTTGCGCAGATGCCGGGGGACATTGCTGTTGGCGGGGCGGTCGGAATGAACCAGCTCGATGTCGTCTTCCTGGACCACGCGTTCGAACCGTTCGTATTCGCTCTTGATCTTGTATTGGACGACGCCGTCGCGCTGCGGCATCAGCGCCGTCACCTCAAAGGAATCCGGGAGTTTGACGGGCGCGCGGCTTTGAAAGCAGACGATATCGCCGAGGGTGAAATTGTGGCCAGGCATACTGGTGCTCCGAAAACAAAAAAAGCGGGGACCATTCCCCGCTTCATATGATGAAAGACGCCGGACATCGGTATCGCGAGATGACCTCCGTCCGGGCTGCGCAATCAGAGCGACTGAATGTTTGCCGCGTTCGTGCGACCGTCGCGACCGGTCTCGAGCTCGAAGCCCAGCTTCTGGCCTTCGACGAGGCCACCCAGGCCGGCGCGGTCGAGCGCGCTGATATGGACGAAGACATCCTTGCCGCCGTCTTCCGGGGTGATGAAGCCAAAGCCCTTCTGGCCATTGTAGAATTTCACGGTACCAGTTTGCATGTGAGTAGTTCCTAAGAATAAATCGCGTCGTGCCGCAACATGCGGACACAATCACATATCGAGAATTTGGAAAGAGATGGCGGGTCGAAAGCATTGACGCCGCGAAAAGCCAAAGCTGGCCAAAAGAACGATGTCCTTATGTAGGCCCATAATGTGGCTTGTTCAAGGCAAATCATTCATGGAGTGAGAAAAACATTTCAGCCGGAAACAAAAAAAGCGGGCGTCTGCCCGCTTCCCTCGTTCACCGAGACCCGTGAGGCGCCAGTACATCCGTGGTCGCCAGACTGTCGATCGGTTCTCTGCCGGCCAACGCGCAAGACCTCGCGACACATCTGGAAGGAGCCCAGGCGGCGATTGTCCGGTGAAGGACATGTAAGATGCGCCGCGCCGATTTCAAGGGCGTCCGGCAGGCGCCGTCGCGGCGCCTTCAGCAGACCTTGCGGCCGGGCGACTGGTCCTCGGCGGGGTCGGCGATGACGGAGCCGAGCAGGCGGGAATACTGCATGACGCGGTTGCGGCCGTTGCGCTTGGCGCCGTAGAGGGCGATGTCGGCCATCTTCAGGAGGTCGGCCGCCGACAGGCCGGTGACGCCGGCGGGAAGCGTCGCGACACCGAGGCTCGCCGTCACCACGCCGGCTTCCGACGCGCCGTGCGCGATGCCGGCCGCCTCGACCGCCGTCCGCAGCGTTTCGGCGAAGACCAGCGCGCCGTCCTCGTCGGTGTCGGGCAGCACGACGCCGAACTCCTCGCCGCCATAGCGCGCAAGCATGTCCGACCCGCGCCGCATCTGCGAGGAGAGGATGTTGGCGACGCGCTTGAGGCAGGCGTCGCCTTCCGGATGGCCGTGAAAATCGTTGAAGGCCTTGAAGTGGTCGACGTCGAGCATGATCAGGCTGACCGGTTCGCCGTTGCGCCGGCTGCGGGCGACTTCACGCTCCAGCTGCTCGTCGAAGGCCCGCCGGTTGACCACGCCGGTCAGCCCGTCGGTGCGCGCCAGCGTCTCCATCTCCGACACGAGCCCGGCGAGCCTCTTCTCGCTGAGCCGCATGTCGGTGATGTCGGAGACCACGGAAATCGAGCCCAGGCCCGGAACGACCCGGGTGCGCGCGATGATCGTGCGGCCGTCGAACAGGCGGACTTCCTCCTCGCCGCCGCGCATCATGCCCTGCGCCACCGTCTGCACCCACTCCTCGACATTGTCCCTGGGGATGTCGAGCTGCTCGCGCCGCTCGGCCGCGGCCCTGAGGATCGCGGCCAGCTCGACGCCGGGAACGCGGACGTCCCGCGTCAGCGAGAAGAAGGCGTGATACTGGTCGTTGCAGAAGACGAGCCGCGCCTCGTCGTCGAAGAGCGCGACGCCGTCGGTCATCTTCGACAGGATCGACACCAAGAGGCGCTGGTCCTCGTGCAGCTGCAGTTCCGCCTCCACCGCGTCGGTGATGTCGCGCGTGATGCCGACCAGGCCGATGACCTGCCCGTCGACGTCGCTGACCGAAACCTTGGTGGTCTCGTAGACGCGCGTCTCGCCTCCCGGCAGGTCCAGCGTCTCGCGCAGATGCATCTGCCCCTCCGGCTTCTGCATGAGCGCCTGCTCGGCGGCGAAGAGCTCGTCGGCGCGATCGGTCTCCAGGTCGCGGTCCGACTTGCCGACCAGCGACTTCCTGAGGCTCGGATCGTGATGCGCGGCGACCGTCTTGTTGACGGCGACGAAGCGGCTCTGGCGGTCCTTGACGTAGAAATAGTCCGGCGCCTGCGCGATCGCCGCAATCATCAGCGCGCGCTCCCTCAGCCGCAGATTGCCGTTCCAGACGGCCGCGACGACGAACAGCATGCCGATGAAATTCATCACGGTCATCATCGCCAGCGCCCTGCCCAGCCTCGCGTCGATCAGCTCGATCGGCAGGAGCAGGGCGGCGACGTTCGGCAGGACCGAGGCCGCAAACGTGACCAGCAGGACCCGCGGCACGCATTGCCGGAAGTTCCAGCGCAGCGGCAGCCATTTGTGGGCCGCGACGCCGATCAGGACCGTGAGGAAGATGCCGACGCAGCCGGCAAACCACCCGGCCCCGCCCGACGCGAACCGGAACGCCATGGCCGCGATCCCGGCGATGATGCCGACGATGGGCCCCTGGATGTAGGCGGCCGTCGCCAGCAGCGCGAAGCGCAGGTCGAAGAGGACGCCGTCACCGGTCCGCACCGCCATGGCCATGGTCGCGATCGAGCCGAGCCCGATGAGGACGCCCAGCACGACGGCCCGCTTGCGGCGATCATGCCGCACCAGCGCCTCCTTGGCGAAGAGCCAGACGGAGACAAAGAGCCCTACGACGGCTAGGTTTGCTATCAGGCCATGGATCATCTCGGTTCCGAATCGCGTTTGTTGCCGTCCAGATTAGTCAGAAATCGCAAAAAATATCATAACGATAGGGAAACTCGCGAATCCGGCGGTTTTTACGTCCGTATATCCGGTAGTGTCCCAGTTTGAAAATGAGCGATGAAATGCCGGGAATCGCGCGCACTCCACGGCGAAAGTCAACCGTCGCTATCGCATTCCACACGCTGTGCACATATGTTAAGTTAAACTTGACAAGAGCGAGCGATTCTATTCGCGCGCCCTTAGCCGTAATGGTGCGGCACGTTGAAAGGGAAAACCATGCCCAAAGGACCGAGGGGCGAGAAACGCCCCGGCGATCTGATCGGCATGTCGGTCATGGTCGCCAAGATCGCAACTGGCGAAATCGAAGATAATCACAAATCTGGTCGTGTCCGTTCTGGAAAGGCCGGAGCGAAGGCTCGCGCCGAGAAGCTGACCAGCGAGGAACGGAGCGAGATCGCCCGCAAGGCTGCGAACGCGAGGTGGGAGTGATGCCTAATCATAGGGCTGTTGCCATCGCGAATGAGTTTTTAAGCCGGCGAGCGGATGAAGCGTGGCCGCAACAGATGTATATTCAGAAGCTGGTTCACATCGCGAATGGCTGGAATCTGGCCGTGAACGGATATCCGTTGGTCGATGAACTACCACAAGCGTGGGATAATGGACCAGTATTTCGGTCTATTTGGGACCACATTAAAGAGTACGGCTTTCGAGGAAAACATAACACCCTTGTCGATCCGGAGAAAAAGACTGTAATTAGTGAGGAACTTACAGATAATGAGCGGCGTATTATCGACCACGTTTGGGCGAAGTATGGCCATTTGTCTGGCGGGCAGCTTTCCAAACTAACCCATGAACCCGATACCCCTTGGGAAAGGGCTTATTTTGGTCGGGGGCGAAACTCGCGTTTGGACCCGGAAGATATCAGAAATCATTACATCGATTTAGCGTTGGCCGGGCGTGGATCAGCGGCCTAAACAGGTAAGTATCGAGGACCTCGATAAAGCGCCCCTTTCCGAACCCGGGGCGCAATCTCCCGTAGATGCAGATCAATGGAGGGAGAAGCATAACGAGGTTGCTGATGAGAATTTCTCGCTAAAAGAAGAAATTAGCTCGCTAAAGCAGAAACTCAATACAAAAAATATCTTGGATGATATGCTGAAGCCGTATGCGCTCTATGCATATGTTTTTATGTGTTGTTATTCTGCGTTTGTAGCCGCCATATTGCTAATGAACGGATTCGGTTGCTTTGACAACCCAATTCCAGAATCCGTTATGCAGTTTCTTGTAGGGAGTACAGCGGCAACGGTCATTGGCCTCGTTGGGATGGTTCTAACCGGGATATTTATCGGCGCTCGAAAATGAACAAGATGCTTGCTAATGCGAGATAAGTTACTTTGTAATGGGTATGGCAAACGTCCTACCTACCGCAAAGCGTGCTCAAATCCTCTCGATACTGGTCGAAGGTTCGTCCATGCGATCGGTCTCGCGGATCACGGGCGTTTCAATCAACACGGTAACAAAGCTGCTTGTTGATGCTGGCGAAGCTTGCGCCGAGTATCATGACAAGACGGTTCGCGGCGTGAAGGCCGAGCGCATCCAGTGCGATGAAATCTGGTCGTTCTGCTATTCCAAGTAAAAGAACGTCGAAACAGCAAAGGCAGCACCGGAAATCGCCGGTGATGTTTGGACTTGGTCCGCATTGGACACCGACAGCAAGATGATCTTCTCCTATCTGGTCGGCGGTCGTGACGGTCGTTACGCAATGGCCTTCATGGACGATGTCGCCGACCGCCTCGCTACCCGCGTCCAGATGACCACAGACGGCCACAAGGCGTATCTGGAGGCCGTTAAGGGTCATTCGGTGCCGATGTCGATTACGCGCAGCTTGTGAAGATTTACGGCGAAGCCCCCGAAGGTGCGAAGAGCCGCTATTCCCCGGCTGAATGCACCGGCATCAAGAAGAACAAGATCGAAGGCGAGCCGGACGAGAAACACATTTCCACGTCCTACGTGGAGCGCATGAACCTGAATATCCGCATGGGCAATCGCCGCTTCTCGCGCCTGACCAATGCCGTCTCAAAGAAGGTCGAGAACCACCTTCACATGCTATCGCTGTATTTCGTGCATTACAATTTTTGCTGCATTCACAAGAGCCTTCGCATGTCTCCCGCTATGTCTGCTGGCATCACTGATACGCTGCGCGACATGGAATGGGTTGTTGGGTTGATTGACGCCCGCGCGCCGAAACCGGGGCCGCGTGGCCCGTACAAGAAAAAGAATTCAAACTGAGACACTACCGTATATCTCCACAGATTGACGTTTTGACGGCGGAGGCCTAAATGCGGAGACGTGGTGATTTGGCCGGCCGGCTTGCAGCCACTTTAAACAAGTCGCTAAAGGGCCGAGACGACATCCAGACAGGCGTCCCGACCGGTAGCGACATTCTCGCCGCCGGTTTTGTTTTTTGGAGTAACCGCAATGCCGATCCGCATCCCCGACCAGCTTCCCGCCCGAGACATTCTCGTTCGCGAGGGCGTGATGGTGATGGACGACACGACGGCGCTGCGCCAGGACATCCGGCCGCTGCAGATCGGCCTGTTGAACCTGATGCCCAACAAGATCAAGACCGAGACCCAGATCGCCCGCCTGCTCGGCTCGACGCCGCTTCAGGTGGAGATGACGCTGGTGCGCGTCGGCAGGCACCAGCCCAAGAACACGCCGGAAGACCATCTGATCTCCTTCTACCACACCTGGGAGGAAGTGAAGCATCGCAAGTTCGACGGCTTCATCATCACCGGCGCGCCCATCGAGACCCTGCCCTTCGAGGAGGTGACCTACTGGGACGAATTGCAGCAGATCCTCGACTGGACGGAGACCAACGTCCACTCGACCTTCAACATCTGCTGGGGCGCGATGGCGGCGATCTGGCATTTTCACGGCGTGCCGAAATATACGCTGCCGAAAAAGGCCTTCGGCGTCTATCGCCACCGCAACCTGAACCCCGCCTCGCCCTATCTGGCCGGCTTTTCCGACGACTTCCAGATTTCGGTGTCGCGCTGGACCGAGGTGCGCGGCGCCGACATCACGCCGGACATGGGACTGGAGGTGCTGATGGATTCATCGGAGACCGGCCTTTGCCTGATCGCCGAGAAGAAATGCAACCGGCTCTACATCTTCAACCACGTCGAATATGATTCCACGACGCTGGCCGACGAATATTTCCGCGACGTCGCCAACGGCACGCCGATCGAGGTGCCGGTGAACTATTTCCCGGACGACGACCCGGACAAGAAGCCGCTCAACCGCTGGCGCAGCCACGCCTTCCTGCTGTTCGGCAACTGGATCAACCAGGTCTACCAGACCACGACCTACGACCTCGCCGAGATCGGAAAGCACCGCCATGACTGACACCGTCGACATCCGTCCGCTTCAAGCCGGCGACGAGGCCGAATGGCGCCGGCTGTGGACCGCCTATCTGGAATTCTACGAATCCTCGGTCGGCGAAGAGGTCTACGCCTCCACCTTCGCGCGCATGCTGGCGGGCAATGCCGGCGCGCCGAACGAGTTCCGCGGCCTGATCGCGCTTTGTGACGGCAAGCCGGTCGGCCTCGTCCATTACCTGTTCCACCGCCATGGCTGGAAGATCGAGAATGTCTGCTACCTGCAGGATCTCTATGCCGATCCGCAGATGCGCGGAAAAGGCGTCGGCCGGGCGCTGGTCGAGGCGGTCTACGCCGCCGCCGACGCCGAGGGCTGCCCGGCCGTCTACTGGCTGACCCAGGATTTCAACGAAACCGCCCGCCGCCTCTACGACCGCATCGGCAAGCTGACGCCCTTCGTCAAATACACGCGCTAGCCGCCCCGCAGGCGGCTGCAACAAGGCGACACCGCGCGTCGGGAATGGTTTTCAAATCACCCGCGTTTTGATATCAGTCGCGCCGGCAAGGTCCCGTAGCTCAGCAGGATAGAGCATCAGATTCCTAATCTGAGGGTCACAGGTTCGAATCCTGTCGGGATCGCCAGTCTTTCCAGAGCGTGACAGAGCGACAGCGTCGCGGCAGACCGTGGCGCCTGGCCCGCTCGCCGTCTGACGCGCACCCGCGCGCATTCGCGGATTTGTCCGTCATCTTTTCGCGCCGCCACCGTCATTTCCTCCGACAATCCTTCGCCGCGCCTCGCCCGGAATGACCGGTCGGTGCGACGCGCGCGGCCGAGACATGCGGCGTTTCCGGGCTTCCGTAAGGATATTTGACGCCGGCATGGCCCTGCGCCCGCCCGTTTCGGCGCGATTGCCGACTCAAGGCTCTTGACATTTTTGTCTGACATTATTTTCAATAGAGCGATGACAACTCGTCGATCGACGGAGTTTTGTCGACATATCTGAAATTCAGCACTGACAATGGAGAAAGCCGTATGGTTGCGGTATCGGGTTTGAGCGAAGCGGGCGATGCCGGGGAATCCGCGGCGGCGATCATGCGCGGCTCGCAGGCGCCAAACGCGGTGATTGACGGACAATTTCTGGAATCCGACACCGGCAAGCGCTTCGACGTCACCGACCCCGCGACCGGAGCGGTCGTCGCCTCCGTGCCCGACATGGGCGCGGCCGAAACGCGGCGGGCGATCGAGGCGGCGGACCGCGCGCTTGGCGCCTGGCGGGCGCGCACCGCGCAGGACCGCGCCGACATCCTGATGCGCTGGTACGCGCTGATCCTCGACAACCAGGAAACGCTGGCCCAGCTGCTGACGGCGGAAAACGGCAAGCCGATCGCGGAATCGCGCGGCGAGGTCGTCTATGGCGCGAGCTTCGTGCGCTGGTACGCCGAAGAGGCGCGCCGCATCTATGGCGACATCATCCCCACCAACAAGGACGGCGCGCGCATTCTGGTGCTGCGCCAGGCGATCGGCGTGGCGGCCGCGATCACGCCGTGGAACTTCCCGATCGCCACCGTCACGCGCAAGATCGCGCCCGGCATCGCCGCCGGCTGCACGCTGGTGCTGAAGCCTGCCGAACAGACGCCGCTTTGCGCCATGGCGCTCGCCGAACTGGGTCTTGAGGCCGGCCTTCCCGCGGGCGTGCTCAATGTCGTCACCGGCGCGGACGCCGCGGCGATCGGCGGCGAACTCACCGCAAACGACACGGTGCGCAAGCTCACCTTCACCGGCTCGACCGAGGTCGGACGGCTGCTGATGCGCCAGTCGGCGCCCTCCATCAAGAAGCTGAGCCTGGAACTGGGCGGCAACGCGCCCTTCATCGTCTTCGACGACGCCGATCTCGACACCGCCGTCGAGGCGGCGATGGCGTGCAAGTTCCGCAATGCGGGCCAGACCTGCGTCTGCGCCAACCGCATCTACGCGCAGGACGGCATCCACGACGCCTTCGTCGCGGCGCTGGCCGCCCGCGTTGCGGCGATGCAGGTCGGCGACGGACGAGGCGCCACGGTCGAGATCGGCCCGCTGATCGACACCGAGGTCCTCGCCAAGGTGGAGCGGCACATCGCCGACGCCACGTCGAAGGGCGCCGAGATCCGCGTCGGCGGCGCGCGCCACGCGCTCGGCGGCACCTACTACCAGCCGACGCTCCTGACCGGCGCGGGGCCGGACATGGTGCTGGCGCGCGAAGAGACCTTCGGCCCGGTCGCGCCTGTGTTCCGCTTCCGCGACGAGGACGAGGTCGTGGCGCTCGCCAACGACACGGAATACGGGCTCGCCGCCTATTTCTGCGCGACCGATCTCGGCCGCGTCTGGCGCGTCGCCGAGGCGCTGGAATACGGCATGGTCGGCATCAATTCCGGCCTCATCTCAAACGAAATCGCCCCGTTCGGCGGGGTCAAGCATTCCGGCCTCGGCCGCGAGGGCTCGCGCTACGGGATCGAGGAGTTCACCGAGATGAAATACCTGCACATGGGCGGCATCAACCGGGCCGCCTGACGGGCGCGGTCCGACCGGCAACGACGCGGCATACGAAGGGGACGGTATGCAGACTGAGAAAGCCAAAGACCTGACGCTCGGACTGGTCGTCCTGGCGATCGCCATCGGCGGGTTCGTGTTCATCAACCCCACCGGCGCCGCCGTCTCCAAGGGCGTCGGCGGCCTCACCTGGCGCACCCTGCCCTTCATCTATTCCGGCCTGCTGCTCGTCTTCACGCTGCTGTTCCTCGGGTTCACCCTATTCAAGGGCGCCCAACCCGTCTCCGAAGAAGGGGAGGCCGAGAACGAACTGGCCGCGCAGGCCGCAGAGATCGACGGGCCGGCGCCGGAGGAAGGGCCGAAACTCCTCGGCTTCGACCTCGCCGACGTCCGCCGCGTCGCGGTGATCGCCCTGCTGATCGCCTATTCGCAGGCGATCGGCGCCTTCGGTTTCGCGCTGTCGACGCCGGTCTTCCTGTTCGCCGTCCTCTACGTGTTCGGCAAGATGAAGCCGGTCGAGAACCTGCTCGTCTCGCTGATCGGCGGCGCGGTGCTGTGGATGCTCTTCTCCTACCTCCTGCACATGCCGCTCACCGGCAGCGTCTGGGATCCGGTCACGCCGGGGCTGAACCACGCCCTCCGCGCGATGGGGGTCTGAGCGATGATCGAGGGAATGCTCCACGCCTTCGCCACGGTCAGCATGCCGTCGCACCTCCTGCTGATCCTGCTGGGAACCGTGCTCGGCCTGATGGTCGGCGCGCTGCCCGGCCTGTCGTCGCCCATGGCGATCATCGTGCTCCTGCCGATCACCTATTCGCTGGAACCGCTCTCCGCCTTCGAACTGATGATGGGGATCTACGTCTCCACCAAGCTCGGCGGGTCGTTCGCCTCGATCCTCCTGCGCACGCCGGGCACGCCGGCCGCCGCCTGCACCGTGCTCGACGGCTACCCGATGGCGCAGCAGGGCAAGGCGAGCCTGGCGCTCGGCTATTCGGCGATGGCCTCGACGGCGGGCGGGCTGATCTCGTGGATCGTCGCCATCGCCTTCGTGCCGATCATCTCGGCCGTCGCGCTGCATTCCGAACCGGCCGACATCGCCCTGCTCGCGGTCGCCGGCCTGACGCTGGTCGCCTCGTTCACCCGCGCCTCGATGGTGCGCGGTATGATGGGCGTCCTGATCGGCCTTCTGATCTCCAGCGTCGGCTATGACGTGCAGGAGGGCATCGAGCGCTATTCCTTCGGCCACCCGATGCTGGCGTCGGGCGTGTCGTTTTCCGCCGTGCTCGTCGGCTTCTTCGGCATGGCCGTGGTGCTGAGCGACCTCGACATGGTCGGCAAGGGGTCGACGCTGGTCTCCGACAAGATCGGCATGCAGCTGCCCTCGCTCGGCGACATGCTGCGGCGCTGGCGGGCCTGGACGATCGGCACCGTCTACGGCGTCGTCGTCGGCGCCATTCCGGGCGTCGGCTCCGACGGCTCGGTCTGGATGGCCTACGCCACGGTGCGCGGCCAGTCGAAGAACCCGGAGAATTTCGGCAAGGGCGAGCCGGACGGCATCCTGGCGCCGGAAAGCTCCAACAACGCCACGACCGGCGGCACGATGATCCCGATGCTGACGCTCGGCATTCCGGGCGACGGCTCGACGGCGGTCATGCTCGGCGCGATGATCCTGCACGGGCTCCAGCCCGGCGTGACGCTGATGCAGACGAGCGGCGACTTCGTCTACGGCATCCTCGCCTCGCTGTTCTACGCCAACATCTTCATGCTGGTCGTGGCGCTGGCCTCGATCCGGCTGTTCATCGCCATCCTGCGGCGCGACCGCGCCTCGATCTTCCCCTTCATCCTCGTCTTCACCGTGATCGGCGCCTTCGCCGAGGACAACCAGATCTTCCCGGTCTATGTCGCGATCGCCTGCGGCGTGGCCGGCTACATCCTCGAAGCGCGCAAGTTCCCGGTCGTGACCATCGTGCTGGGCACGATCCTGGGTCCGATCATCGAATACAATGTGCGCCTGGGCCTCGCCTATTCGGCCGGCGACTGGTCGACCTTCGTCGGCACATGGCCGCGCGCGATCATGGTCGCTGCGATTGCCTTCCTGGTTTGCCGGGAAGTCTACCTCGTCTTCACGTCGATACGCGCGAAGGCATCCACCCAGCAGACGAAGAGGGAAACTGCATGAGACACTCATTCACGGGACGGGGCCGCCTGGCGGCGGCGCTCGCCGGCATCGCGATGCTGACCGCGCCGTTCGCGGCGGCGGCACAGGACTACCCCGACGACACGATCCACATCGTCGTGCCGTGGCGCGCAGGCGGCGGTTACGACACCGTGGCGCGCGCGCTCGCCAAGCCGCTCGAGACGGTGTCCGGCCAGTCGGTCGTGGTCGACAACATCACCGGCGGCGCGGGCAATGCCGGCATGCTGGCCGTCAAGCAGTCGCGCGCCAACGGCTACACCATGCTGCTGAACGGCTCGGCCGACATCACCGCGCCGATCGTCTATCGCGAGGTGCCCTATGCGCTCTCCGACTATATCTGCGTCGGCGGCGTCTACCAGACGCCGGCGTGGGTGATCGCCAATTCGGCCAAGGGCTTCAAATCCTGGGGCGACTATGTCGAGGCGGCCAAGGCGGCCCCCGGCACGATGACGCTCGGCGTCACCGATCTCGCGACGCCGGATTCGACGCTCGCCGAGGCGCTCGTCAAGAAGGCCGGCATCGACGTCCGCATCATCCCGTTCAACGGCGGCGCGCCGCTGAAGAAGGCGCTGCTCGGCAACCAAGTCGACGCCGGCGTGCTGATCGCGCCCGTGATGCTGGAAGAGATCAAGAACGGCGACGCGGTGATGCTGGTGTCAGGCGGGTCGCTCGCCAACATCAACTACGAGCCGCTGCAGGCCGCCGAGACGCCCGCCGCCTACGGCCTCGACATCGAGATCGGATCGACGCGCGGCATCTTCCTGCCGAAGGACGTGCCGGCCGAGATCGCCGCCAAGGCCGAGGAACTGATCGGCGCGGCGGCCAAGAGCGACGAGTTCAAGGAATTCGGCGACAATTTCGGCTTTGCCCCGATCTGGATGCCGGGCGAGGAATTCTGCACCTTCATGCAGGAAGAAGACGCGATCTACCGTTCGATCCAGTAGGCTGGAACGAACGGGACATCCGGACCGGAACGATCACCGGCGGCGCGCCTGGCACGGCGCGCCGCCGGCCGATCTTGAAAAAGACAGGAAGCAGGAAACCCATGAGCAGGCGCCAGCCAAACATCGTCTTCATCACCACCGACCAGCACCGGGCCGACTGCTACTCCTTCGCCCGCTCCGACATCGCGACGCCGCATATCGATTCGATCGCCGCGCGCGGCACCCGCTTCGACCGCTGCTACTGCCCCTCGCCGATCTGCCAGCCGGCCCGCGCCTCGCTTCTGACCGGCGTCCTGCCCCACACCCATGGCGTCCGCGACAACGGCATCGACCTGCCCGACGACATGATCGAGCGGGGCTTCGCCGCGCAGGTGAAGAAGCAGGGCTACAAGACGGCGATGCTCGGCAAGGCGCATTTTTCGACGCAGCACACCTTCGAGCCGACCGGCCGGCCCGAATGCCGCTACACCATGGCCGACCATTACGACGGCTGGACCGGCCCCTATATGGGTTTCGACTATCTGGAACTCTTCATCGACGGCCCGGTGAAATGGCCCTACTGGACGCCGCCGCAGGGGCTGCATTTCACCCGCTGGCTGGACGAGACCGGCGCCGGCGCGCATGCCGGCAAGCGCTATGACAGCGGCAAGCGCCCGGCGAGCGCGGCCCAGCAGGTCCACACGCCGGACCTGCCGCTCAACTGGCACACGTCGAGCTGGCTCGGCGACCGGGCGACCGACTTCATCTCGCGCTACGAGGACGACGATCCCTTCATGCTGTGGGTCTCCTTCCCCGATCCGCACCACCCCTTCGACCCGCCCTCGCCCTATGACCGGATGTACGATCCCCAGGACGTCGACCTGCCGAAACATCGCGACCTCGACCTCGGCCGCCGGCCCTGGTGGCATTCGGCCAGCCTGACGGGCACGCCGCAGACCAACGAGGAGTTCCGCGAGATCCGCGAGAACCTGTCGCGCCAGAAGCGGCTGACCGACCGGCAGTTGCGCGACATCACCGCCGCCTATTTCGGCATGATCTCTCTGGTCGACCACAATGTCGGGCGCATCCTCGCGGCGCTGAAGGCGAAGGGGCTGGAAGACGACACGATCGTCGTGGTCAGCGCGGACCATGGCGAGTTCCTCGGCGACCACGGCCTGCTGTTCAAGGGGCCGATGCTCTATGACAGCCTGATCCGCGTCGGCCTGATCGCGGCCGGGCCGGGCATCGCCAGGGACTGCAAGGTCGACCAGGTCGTCTCGACGCTCGACCTCGCGCCGACCTTCGTCGATCTCGCCGGCGGAACGCCCGCCGACTATCACGGCCAGTCGCTGCGGCCGGCCCTGGAGACCGGCACGGCGCAGGACGACATGCGCAATCACGCCCTGATCGAATGGGGCCTCGCGGCATCGCGTTGCGGCATCGACCTCGACCTCTTCACCGTGGTGACCCGGGACTACCGCGCGACCTTCGAGAACCTGTCCGGCGACGGCGAGATGTATGCGCTGAAGGACGATCCCTACGAGCTGAACAACGTCTTCGACGATCCGGCCTTTGCGGCGGCGCGCGCCGAGATGGAGGCGATCGGAAGCACGCGACCCGACGACGCCCGCAGGGAGCCCCTGCCGATCGCCGGCATGTGCTGACGACAAGAAACCGGCCCCTGCGCGCGCGGGGGTCGGTTCGCAGATCGGGGATCGGTCAGCCCTTGGAGCTCTGCAGCTCGATCAGCTTGAAGAGCAGGCGCTCGCCATGGGCGTTGATGTGGTCGCGCAACGCGGCGGCCGCGCCTTCGGCGTCGCGCTTGCGCACCGCCGCGAGAATGGGCGCATGCGATTCCACCTCGCCTTCGGCATCGGTGCCGTAGACCTTCATGTGCAACAGTGAGAGCCGCGTGGCCGATTGCAGCCGCTGCAGCGTGTCGAGCAGCAATTCGTGCTCGCAGAGCCGACACAGCACCCAGTGGAAATGCATGTCGGCCTCGACGAGGCCCGGAATGTCCTCGTTATGCGCGCATTCCGCCATCTGCCGGTAGGCTTCCTCGATCTCCTGCATCTCGGCTTCCCGAATGCGGCCGTCGACCAGAGCGGTGCGCAGCGCGTAGGATTCAAGCAGAGCCCTCAGCGTATAGGTCTCCTTGGCGCGCCGCGGCGTGATCTGCGGAATGCGCACGCCGCGCCGTTCATGCAGCTCCAGCAATCCGAGATTGGCGAGTGTGCGCAGCGCCTCGCGGATCGTCTGGCGCGAGGTCTCGAAACGCTTGGCGAGCGCGACTTCGCGCAGCGGCATGCCGGGCTCGAATTCGCCCGACAGGATTTCCTCGCGCAATTGCTGCACGACCTCCGAAACCAGCGTCGGCAAAGGTTCGTCGGAATGTTTGATCGTCTGTTTCATGTCTATGCGTCTCGTTCCTCGGCGCCCGAATGACCCGGTTCAGGAACGGGATTCGCCTCCAGGAAGCCTATCGTTACGTTCAATCGGGCGAAATTGCACATGCGTTCTACTCCTGCGCGCGCGCCGCTTCACCGAATGCGGGCAGTTTTTCGTAGCGGTAGTCGCGCGCGTGGCAATTCGAGATCGAAAGCCCCGCAACCGCGCCGTCCGCGTCGCGCAGAACCTTGACGTAATAGGTTTGCGCGCCGGCATAGCGCGGGCTTTGCGCGTCGTTGAAGGTGCCGCGGTCGAGCGGCGTCCATGTCGCCATGTAACAGTCGCGCGCCGTCTGATGGAGCGGCAGCACCTGCGCGACCGCATGCCCCGGCCCCCATTGCAACACCGCCCGCCCGTCGTCGAGGCGAATGCGCACGAGCCCGTCGAGCACCGGGCAGAGATAACGTCCTTCCAGCGCCGCGAACTCCCCGGCCGTGACGGCCGCGGGCCGGCACCGCGAAAACGCCATGGCGGGGTTGTCGCCGAACGCGATCGCCAGGCCTTCGGGCGTCCGGCGCACCTCGTATTCGTAGAGGCCCCAGCTCGTCATGCGATCTTCTCCCGCGGCGTGAAGCGACGCCGTCGCCGCGCCGAAGCGCAGGGAATGGGTCCGCGTCCGGCCGGTCGGGCGGTCGCGCTCCTCGCTTGCGATCTCGACCAGATAGCCGGTCTCCTCGTTGACCCAGAGCCCGGCGAACCCCTCCGGCAGCGCCGCGCCGGCAACGCCGCGCCCCGCGCCGATGCCTTCGCACGCCCAGGCGGCGACGTCGTTGGCAAGACCGAGCCCGCCCAGAAACGGCTGGTTGGAGAACAGGAGCACGAAGAGGTCGTGCTCCGGAACGCGCACGAAGCCGGAGGTATGCGCGTAGGAGTGGCCGCCCTTGCCATAGGCCGGCGTTCCGCCGACGGTCAGCCGGTTTGTGCCGCAGCCATACATGAGGCCGTGGCCGTCCTTATCCTCGCGAAACGCGCCGAATTGCTCGAACCAGCGTCCCGCGAGCGCGTCGCGGCGGATGTGCTGATGCCAGGCGATCATGTCGGCCGCCGTAGAGACCACCGACCCGTCGCCCAGCACCTCCATGTTGTTGTGATACTGGTGCAACGCGCCGTAATGCGACATGCGGTAGGTGCCCGCCATGCGCGGATAGGCCTCGCCGTAATGCAGCCCGTAGAAACTGTCGCCCATGCCGGCGGGGGCGAACACCGCCTCGCGTGCGTAATCGTCGAGCGACATGCCCGTGACGGCTTCGACGACTTCGCCGAGCAGGGTGAAATCGGTCGCTTGGTAGAAGGTCTGGCTGCCGGGCGGAACGTCGAGATGGCTCTTGTCGTAGATGAAATCCAGCCGCCGCCGGAAGGTCAGGCCGGCTTCGGGCGTGGAGCCGCACAGGAGCACGAAATGCTCGTCGTGCTGCAGCCCCGACCGGCTGTCCAGAAGGTGGCGCACCGTCACGGCCTCCGACACGCGCGCCAGCCGCGGAAGATAGGTGCAGGCGGGCGCGTCGAGGTCGATCAGCCCCTTTTCGGCGAGCTGCAGGGTCGCGTAGGCGGTGAAGTGCTTGGAGATCGACGCGATCCAGAACGGCACGGTCAGCGCGTCCGGGTCGCGCCAGTGCTGGCCCGGATGGATCTGCCGGTCGCCCCAGCCGCGCCACACGGCCGGCTCGTCGCCCCGCTGCACGACAGCGAGGATGCCGGTGCCGGGCACGCCGAGCTTCGCCTCGAAATACCCGTCGAGTTCGGCGAGCGGCGGAAGGCTCACGGTCCGGGCGGTCTCAACCGGCATCGTCGTCGTCCTGCAGGCGGTACATCTTCGGAACGGCGCCGATAAGCGCGCGCGTGTAGTCGTGCTTCGGCGCGCGGAACACGTCCACCGTCGTGCCGCGCTCCACGATCTTGCCGGCGGTCATGACGATCACGTCGTCGCAGACATATTTGGCGAGGCTCAGATCGTGGGTGATGAAGACGATCGAGCAGGCGTTTTCGCGCCGCAGCTTCAGGAACACCTCCAGCACCCCGTCGCGGGTTTCGGTGTCGAGCGCGGAGACGGCCTCGTCGGCGATCAGCAGGTCCGGCTTCGGCGCGATGGCGCGCGCGATCGCCACGCGCTGGCGCTGCCCGCCGGAGAGCTGGTGCGGATAGCGGTCGGCCATGGCGGCGTCGAGCCCGGTGGCGGCGAGCGCTTCGGTCACCCGCGACGCCACCTCGTCCGGGCCCAGTTCGCGGCGGATGGCATAGAGGCTCTCGGCGACGATGTCGCGGATGCGCCAGCGCGGATTGAGGCTGGCGCCGGGATCCTGGAAGACATACTGCACCCGCGGCCGCAGCCGGTCGCGCTCCCGGCGGCCGAGCGTCGCGACGTCGCGTCCGAAGATCTCGATCGTGCCGTATTGCGGCTTCTGGAGCTTGACCAGGGCGCGCGCCAGCGTCGACTTGCCGGACCCGGATTCGCCGACGACACCCAGGATGCGGCCTTCCGAGGTTTCGAAGGAGACGTCGTCGACGGCCCTCACCTCGCGATCGCCGGCCCGTCGTCCGCCATAGACATGGCTGAAGCCGGTCAGGCGGACCGTGGTCTTTCTCGGCGCGTCGGTTTCCTCGGCGACCGCGCGAAACCTCGCGAGCGAGGTGGAGCGCTCGATCAGCGCGCGCGAATAGGCATGCGTCGGGTTCTCGATCACCTGCGCACGCGCGCCGGATTCGACGATCTCGCCGTCGCGCATGACGATGATCCGGTCGGCGATCTCCGCGGCAAGCCCGATGTCGTGGGTGATGAACAGCATGGCGACGCCGTACTCGCGCGTCAGCGTCATCAGGAGCGAGACGATCTCCTTCTGGATCGTCACATCGAGCGCCGACGTCGGTTCGTCGGCGATGATAAGCTTCGGCCGGTTGGCGATCGCCATGGCGATCACGACGCGCTGGCGCTGGCCGCCGGAGAGTTCGTGCGGGTAGGAATCGGCGCGCACGCCCTGCTGTGCGAGACCGACCTGGGCCAGAAGGTCGGCCACCTCCTGCTTCATCTGCGCGGCGCCCGGCGAGCGGTGATAGGAGATGCCCTCGGCGATCTGCCGGCCGATGGTCATCAGCGGGTTGAGCGCCGACAGCGGTTCCTGGAAGACGAAGCCGATGTCGCCGCCACGCAACGAGCGGATCTCCTTGCGCGACAGGCGCGTCACGTCGCGTCCGTCGAAGACGACCTCGCCCGACGGCGTCAGCATCTTCGGCAGGAGGTCGATCACCGCCGACGCGGTCAGCGACTTGCCGGAGCCGGAGCGCCCGACGACGACGACGACCTCGCCCGGCTGGACCTGCAGGTCGACGCCGCCGATCAGCGTGTGCCGGCCGAGCGAGACCTTGAAGTCGCGGATGTCGAGAAGCGCGCTCATGCCTGCGCCTCCATGCCGGCCGCTTCCTCGCGGAACGCGCCGGACAGCGTCGGATCGAGCCGCTCGCGCAGATGGTCGCCGACGGCGTTGATGACATAGACCGTCACCGCGACGAAGGCGCCGGGAAAGACGATGGTCCAGGGCGCGACGACGAAGACGTCCTTGCCGATGGCGATCATGTTGCCCCAGCTCGGGATGGACGGCGGAACGCCGGCGCCGAGGAAGCTGAGCGCCGCCTCCGCCATGATGACATGGGCGAACAGGAAGGTCGCGTGCACGAGGATGACGGGCAGCACGTTGGGCAGGATGTGGACGACGAGGATCTGCCAGTGCGGCCGCCCGTTGAGCCGCGCAGCCTCGACATAGGGCTGCGCCGCGATGGCGAAGACGGCCGAGCGCACGATGCGCGACACGCCCGGCAGCTCGGCCACCGCGATGGCGAAGATGACGACGAAGAAGCCGGCCCCCATGATCGACGACAGCGCGATGGCGAGCAGGATGGTCGGCATGGTCATCAGCGCGTCCATGAAGCGCATGCCGAACAGGTCGAAGAGCGGCGAATAGCCGGCCAGAAGGCCGATCGAACCGCCGACGACGCAGGTGACGAGCGTGGTCGTCACGGCGACGAAGAGCGAGACGCGCGCGCCATAGATGCAGCGACTGAAGATGTCGCGGCCCAGCTGGTCGGTGCCGAACAGCGCCTCGGCCGACGGCGGCTTCATGCGGTTCAGGGGATCGATGTAGAGGGGATCGGCGAGATGCAGCGCCGACAGGACGGCGAGCACGACGATCGCGGCAAGGGTGATCGCCACCAGGACGCCGACGCTGCCGCGCGGCAGAAGCCGGAAAGGCGCCAGGAGGATATGTCTGTCCACGAATTGGCTCCTGTTCACTTGGCGGCGGTGCGCGGGTCGAGCACGACATAGAGAATGTCGAGCAGGATGTTGACGACGAGATTGATCATCACGAACAGGATCAGGATGCCCTGCAGGACGGGGAAGTCGCGGTTGGAAATCGCGCCGACCAGCAGGCGCCCGATGCCGGGCAGCGAAAATACTGTCTCGACGATGATCACGCCGTTGATGAGGTTGAGGAAGGCGAGCCCGATCACCGCGATGATGGCGGGGGCGGCGTTGCGCAGCGCGTGGCGGGTGATGACGCGGAACTCAGGCGCGCCCTTCGCCCGGGCCGTGCGCACGAAGTCGCGGGCAAGCTGCTCGATCATCGACACCCGCGTGATGCGCGACATGAAGGCGATGGAATGCAGCGTCACCGCGACGGCCGGCAGGGCGAGGTGGCGCAGGAAGTCGACCGGGCCGTCCTGGATGGAGACATAGCCCTGGACCGGGAACCACTGCATCTTCAGCGACAGCGAATAGATCAGCAGATAGCCGACCAGGAAGACCGGCAGCGAGATCAGGACGCCGGTGAAGGCGACGAAGAACCGGTCGGTGCGCGCCCCCTGCATCGCGCCGGTGAGGCAGCCCATCGGCACCGCGATGACGATCGTCAGGCAAAGCGACAGGATCGCCAGCGAGATGGTCGGCTCGACGCGCTGCATCAGGAGGTCGAAGACGGGCAACTGGCTGAAGATCGACTCGCCGAGATCGCCGGAGACGAGGCGGCCGAGCCAGGCGACGTATTGCAGCGGGATCGGCTCGTTGAGGCCCAGCTCTTCCTCCAGCGCGGCGATCTCCTCGATCGTCGCTTCCTCGCCCGCCAGGATGCCGGCGGGGCCGCCCGGCAGAAGGCGCACCATCAGGAAGACGATCAGCGTCGCCAGCAAGGTGACGGGGATGAGCAGCGCAAGACGTCTGCCGATGTATCGTAAGGCCATCGAGGCTACCTTGTCAGCGGGCGCGATCCGGACGCAAGCACGCCGATCGGAAGAAACGGGCATGCCGCCGGGGGACGGCTCCGTCGGGACATGCCGGACGGGATTTCGCGCCGGACCGAAGCCCGGCGCGAACCACGGACCGTGTTACTCGGCCTTCTTCATGCCGAAGAAGGTGCTGATCATGGGTGCGTCCTGAACGGTCAGGTCGCTGCGATAGGCGACCGGCAGCGTCCACTGGCCGAACACGACATAGATCGCCTCCTCGTTCATCATGTCCTGCAGCTTCGCCGCGTTCTCCTTCAACTCGTCGCCGGTCTTGGAGAACACCCAGTCGTCGCGCAGGGCGGCGATCTCGTCGTTGCAGGCGAAGCCCGTGCCGCTGCCGCAATTGGTGCGGCCGAAATTGTTGAGCACGGGCAGCGCGCCGTCGGGACCGCGCGCGCCGTTGACATAGACGCTCCAGCCTTCCTCGGTGCGGCGGTGTTCGACCACGCCGGCCCAGTCCAGCGGCAGGAGTTCGACATTGACGCCGATGTTGCGCAGTTCCTGGGCGAGCAGCAGCATGGCGCCGTCTTCCGGCGGCTCCTCGACATTTTCCAGGAGCACGACCTTCTCGCCGTCATAGCCGGCCTTGGCGAAGAGTTCCTTGGCCTTTTCCGGATCGTAGCCGGCGATCGCGTCGGAATTGACATGCGTCTCGTAGGGCGAACCGCAGGTCCACAGCGTCAGGCAGGTCTGGTAGAGGTCCTCGCGCCCGACGGCGACCTTGAGGAACTTGTCCTGGTCGACCAGCCACTGCACCGCCTGGCGGGCATACTTGTTGTCGAAGGGCGGCTGGGCGTGGTTGAAGAGAAACACGCCCTGGCGGCCGTAATCGTCGAGGCTGCGCACCGTGATGGCGCCGGAGGCCTCGAGCACCTGGAAGGTCTCGAAGGGCGGGTTCTCCATGAAGTCGATCTCGCCATTGATCAGCGCGGCCTGCGCGGTCTGCAGGTCGTTCATCACCAGCCACTCGACCCGGTCCACGAACGGCTCCTTGGACCCGGTGAACCCGTCGGTCGGCTCGGAACGGGGCACGTAGGCCTCGTTCTTCACATAGACGACCTTGGCGCCGGGCACCCATTCGTCGGCGGCGAACTTGAACGGGCCGGAGCCGATCATGTCGCCGGCTTCGAGCGCCTCGCGCGAGGCGGCGATGTCGGCCGGCATGACGACGGCGGGCGACTGCGTCGGCCGTGCCAGCAGTTCCAGAAGGAAGGGGAACGGACGCTTGAGCTGCCATTCGATCTGGTTGTCGGCGATCGCCGTGACGCTTTCGGTCTGCTCCGCTGCGGTCTGGCCGTTGCGGACCATTTCCATCCAGCGCTCCATCGAGGCGACGACGTCGGTCGCTGTCACCGGCCGGCCGTCATGGAAGGCGAGGCCGTCGCGCAGCGTGAACAGATAGGTCATGCCGTCGTCCGACACCTGGTAGTCGCCCACCATCTGCGGCTTGACGTAGAGCGCGGTGTCGAGCCCGAAGAGCTGGTCGTAGATCATCTGGGCGTGGGTGGCGGTGACGCGCGAGCGGGTCTTGTGCGGATCGATGGTCGCGACGTTCCAGCCCATCACCGCCTTGACGGTCGTGGCCTGGGCCGGAATGGCGGCGGCGAGCGCGACCGCGGTCGCAAGCATCGCGGCGATCGGCGCAGCGCAGAGTCTGCGCAATGTCGGTCTGGCTTTCATTGGGCTCATACGGCCAACTCCTCTCAAGGGTTCAAGGCTCCCGGGTTGAAGGCTCCCGAAGGTTGTGCGGTTGCGGTGGGCAGCTAAGCGGACGATGGAAAGCCTGTCAATGTTATGTCAGACAATCTTTCCGATTGAGTTGACCCTGTCGAAGGCCCGAAGCTCAGCGCCGTTAGCGGCTAAGCGGTTGATGAACATGATCAAATGCCGCAGGCACCGATGCAGCGGCGCGGAGCGCGAGAACGCGCACTCGTCGCAACCCTCAAATTTCAAGCCATTGTAATTAAAGAGATAATTGCTCCGAAGAACGCGGAAAGCCTGGAAAATTCACCATTCAACGGCGCCGCGACCTCGAACGCGCGCGGGGAGGTCCTCCGATTCACCTAGCCACGGGACATGAAGCGTCGCTGTCGACAGCGCATTCCCCACCCTGATCGCGGCGATCCAGCGCCGGAATTCACCGTATTCCCGCGAAAAACGCCGGAAATTCGCCGCTTCTCGGGCCAAAATCGCACGCTTCTTGCGCAAATTTCAGGCAGAGCCGTGGCGGAAACGTGGGCAGCCGCGCAGAATGCGTTTGACAAAATTGTCCGCCAAAATATGAATAGCCCACACCTGCAAACCCGATGGAAGGCGTTGCCATGAACGAGCACAAGCCCAATTCCGCCGCCGCACGCGACGTGCGCCATGTCCTGCACCCCTATACGGACGCGCGCCGGCACGAGGAGCGCGGACCGACCCTGATGGAGCGCGGCGAGGGCATCTACGTCTTCGACGACGACGGCAATCGATACATCGAGGGACTGGCGGGCCTGTGGAGCGTCGCGGTCGGCTTTTCCGAACAGCGGCTGGTGGACGCGGCCACCCGCCAGATGCAGCGCCTGCCCTATTCCCACATCTTCAGCCACAAGGCGCACGCGCCCTCCATCGACCTCGCAGAAAAGCTGGCGGAGATGACGCCGGAGGGGCTGAACCACGTCTTCTTCACCAATTCGGGCTCGGAGGCCAACGACACGGTCGTCAAGCTCGTGCGCTACTACAACAACGCCATCGGCCGGCCGGAAAAGAAGAAGTTCATCGGCCGCATTCGCGGCTATCACGGCATCACGGTCGCCTCCGGAAGCCTGACCGGCCTGCCGCTCAACCACCAGGATTTCGACCTGCCCATCGCCGGCGTCCTGCATGTCGGCTGCCCGCACCACTATCGCTACGCCCGCGACGGCGAGAGCGAGGAGGATTTCGCGACGCGGCTCGCCGAAGAGCTGGACCAGGCGATCCTGGCGGAAGGCCCGGAGACCATCGCCGCCTTCATCGGCGAACCGCTGATGGCCGCCGGCGGCGTGCTGCCGCCGCCCGCGACCTACTGGCAGAAGATCCAGGCGGTCTGCCGCAAGCACGACATCCTGGTGGTGGCCGACGAGGTCATCACCGGCTTCGGACGGCTCGGCACCACCTTCGGCAGCGACTATTACGGCATCGAGCCGGACGTCATGGTGCTGTCCAAGCAGATCACCTCCTCCTACCAGCCGCTCGCCGCGGTGATGATTTCCGACGCACTCTATGAAGGCGTCGCCGACAATTCGGCGCGGATCGGCGGGTTCGGCCACGGCTTCACCGGCTCTGGCCATCCGGTCGCCACGGCGGTGGCGCTGGAGAACTTGAAGATCATCGAGGAACGCGGCCTCGTGCAGCGTGCCGCCGACCTGTCGCCAGTGCTGCTGAACGGGCTCGCGGCGATGTCCGACCACGCACTGGTCGGCGAGGTGCGCGGCGCAGGGCTGATCGCCGCCGTCGAGCTCGTCGCCGACAAGGAGACCAAGGCGCCCTTCGACCCCGCAATGAAGCTCGGCATGTTCGTCTACGAGCAGGCGCAGAAGAACGGTCTCGTGGTCCGCGCCATCGGCGACACGATCGCGTTCTGCCCGCCGCTGATCATCAGCGAGGAGCAGATCGGCGACATGCTGGGCTGCTTCGAGAAGACGCTCCGGGAAACCGAGACCTGGGTCGCGCAGCAACGCGGCTGACCATCGAAGACATTGCAGATCGACGGCGGCGACTGTCGCCGTCGGTCACGCGGGTCGCTATCCCTCCGCCGAATTCTGCGTGAAGGCGATGAAGCGTTCGCGCAGCAGGCGGATCGCGGGAAGGTCGTGATTGGTGCCCGACGTCCAGATCGCGACATTGCGAGCGGGCAGGTCGACGCCCACCCGGACCTCGGTGAAACGCTTCTCGCCCGGCAGCAACTCGACCAGCCGGCGCGGCAGGACGCACATCACGTTCGACGAATTGAGAAGGTGCAGCGTCATCGTCGCGTCGCCGCTGAAATTCATGAACACGCCGTCATTCTTCAAGCCGAGCATATGAAGCACCTCCCGGGTCGATCCGCGCAGGCCCGACACCGCACCCATCGCGATCCACTTCTGGCCTGACAGTTCCTCGCTGGGAACGATGCCCTCGCGGCCGGCGAGCGGGCTCTTCGCGCCGGCATAGATCGCGATCCGGTCGTCCAGCACGACCTCCTGGGTCAGCCTTGCCTGCGCCCGGTTGATCCGCGACGGCGCGAAGACGACGTCGAGCTCGCCCTGGTCGAGGCGGTTGATCAGCCGCGCGACGGACCCGACCTCGATCCTGAGCGCGCTCTTCCAATCATTGGCGAGAGCGTCCTCCAGGAACCGCCCCATCAACGCGACGGCGAGAACCGGCCCCACGCCGATCCGCAACTCCTTGGTCAGGCCGAGACGCCACTGGTCCACCGCGTCGTCGGCGCGCAGCGCGCTGCCGGCGATCGCGCGCCCCTCCTGCGCCAGCGTTTCGCCGATCTGCGTCGGCGTCACGCCGTAGCGGTCGCGGCGCAGGAGCGAGGAGCCGACCTGGTCCTCCAGGATGCGGACCATGCGGCTCAGCGTCGGCTGCGTCACGTTCAGCCGGCGCGCCGCGTGCTTCATCGAACCGAGGTCCACGATCACGGCGAATTGGTAGAGATGCTTGGGGTCCATCAGGTATGCACTGGCGTATCGAAGAGCGGAAATACGAATTTTACTCAAGACCTGAGAAAAGGCAAAGTCGCGCGCAGCATCAGCTCATCAAGGGAGGAGAACGATGAATCTGATCCGCGCAACGGCGCTTGTCGCCGGCTTGTCCGTGACGCCCGCATGCCTTGCCGAAACCCTGACCGTCGAAACGGGCACGCCCTCGGGCCTGACCACGCTGTCCATGCAGGTCATCGCGACCTATGGCGACCTCGACCTTCAGATCAATTCCGGCCAGACGCTCACCCGCGCCTGCCTGAAGGCCGGCATGGGCGAGATCGACGTCTCGATCTGCCCGCCACCGGCGATGGGCGCCATGTCGAAGGGCGTCGGCCCCTACAAGGACGTCTCCGAGGACGCCAAGGCCGCCTACCAGAACCTGCGCGGGCTGTTCGCCTTTTCCGCCGGATTCTTCCACGCCATCGTCAAGGCCGACAGCGGCATCGAGGACTGGCAGGACGCCTTCGGCAGCCGCATCTTCACCGGTCCGCCGGCCGGGTCCGCCAACGGGCAGAGCCAGTCGATCATCGAGGCCGCGTCCGGCATGAAGGCGGGCGACGACTACGAGGCGGTGAACCTCGGCTGGGGCGCCGGACTGCAGGCCTTCCAGGACGGCCAGTTCGAGGTCTTCATGCGGCCCGCCCCGATCGGCGTCTCGGTCATCGAGCAGCTCGGCCCGATCCGTCTCCTGACGCTCTCCGAGGAAGCCCAGCAATCCGAGGTGTGGAAGGAATACACCGCGCAGGAAAGCCGCTTTGCCGGCACCATTCCCGCCGGAACCTACGCCAACGCCGTCAACGAGGAGGACGTGACGGTCGCCGAATACTCCATGCAGGCCGCCGTGCATGCCGACATGGACGAGGAGACCGCCTACCAGCTGACGAAGCAGTTCTGGGGCAATCTCGACGCGGCAAAGTCCGACATCAAGGTCCTGGCCGGCATCAACGCCGAACAGCCCTTCATCGGCATGAACCTGCCGCTGCATCCGGGCGCCATCCGCTACTACAAGGAAATCGGGATCGAGATCCCGCAGGAGCGCATGTAACAGGCGCCGGCCTCCCGGGCGCAGGGACCGCGCCCGGGAAACCCCCACTTGCGGAAACATCGACATGACTGAGACCGAACGGGACAGGCAGCGCAGGCGACTGGCGTCGCGCTGCTTCGGATGGGGCGCGCTCGCGATGACGGCGGCCTCCATCGAAATGATCATCGCGCTGAAATTCAACCTCCAGCGCTATCCCGAGATACCGCTCGGATTTGCCGACATCAATTGGGCGCGCGCGCTCCTTCTGGCCTCGTTCGCGCTGTTCGCGCTCGCGCTGGCGCGGTTTCGCGCCGTCGAGCCCTCCGCCGGGCGCGGTCTCGCATGCGTCGTGCTCGCGCTCGCCGTGGCCGCCGCCGACGCCGTTATCGGCTTCGATTTCTCCAGCGTGACCGGCGAGGCCGCGATGTCGATCTCGACCGCCTCCGTCGCTGTCGGCAGCTTCGCCGTGCGCGTGATCCCGTGCACGGCTCTCGTCTGCGCCTTCCTCGCCCTGGCGCTGACGCGCCTCGACGCCGAGGCGGGCGCGCTCGAACGCTGGAGCCGCACCGCGGGCCTTGCCATGGGCGTCATCGGCATGCTCGCCGTCCTGCCCGGCCTGCCGTTCGAATATGTCGGCATCGGCGACTTCAACGTCCGCGAACTGTTCGCCGCCGACAACCGGCTGTTCCGCGGCAATTTCCAGATCGGGCCGGCAAGCCCGACCCATGTCTACTACGCGGCGATGTTCCTTCTCGCCTCCTTCATCACGGTGCTGACGCTCGGCGCCGACGGGGAGGAAGGCGTCGCCGGCCAGCACACGACGTGGATCGACTGGCTCGCCTTCGCGGCGATCGCCTTCTCCGTGTTCCAATATGTCTTCGTCGGCATCGAGAAGATGTCGTTCTCGACCTTCGACGCCCATACCGCCGTGCTCGGCTGCGTCGCGATCCTCTATCTGTGCTACCGCGTCTATGGCGTCGCGCTGGCCGTCTGCGGGCTGGTCGCCTTCGCCTATTTCTTCGTCTCCGGCATCCTGCCCGGTATCTTCAACGCCGAATATGGCGGCTACGCCTCGGTGGCCGAGAACCTCTGGTTCAACAACAACAAGGCAGTCCTCGGCAGCAAGCTCGGCATCCTCCTCAACAACGTCCTGCCGTTCATCGTCTTTGGCGCGCTTCTGGCGGCGACGGGGGCCGCGAAGTCGCTGATCACCATCTCGTTCGTGCTGATGCGCAACACCAAGGGCGGGCCGGCCCATGCCGCCGTCCTCGCCTCGGGCATGTTCGGATCGGTGTCGGGATCGGCGGTCTCCAACGTGGTGGGAACCGGCGTCATCACCATCCCGATGATCAAGAAGCGCGGCTACACGGCGGAATTCGCCGGCGGCGTGGAGGCGACCGCCTCGACCGGCGGCCAGATCATGCCGCCGATCATGGGCGCGGCGGCCCTCGTCATGGCCGACCTCACCGGCACCGCCTATCTGCACATCATGATCGCGGCGCTGATCCCGGCGCTCGCCTACTACCTGTCGCTGTTCGTCACCATCGTCTTTGAATCGCGGCGGCTCGGCATCGCCCCGCAGCGGCTGGAGGACCTGCAGCAGATCACCCGGCAGGACTACATCAACGTCATCCTCCTGGTGCTCGTCCCGCTCTTGATCGTCATCTGGCGCCTGATCCAGGGCGCGTCGCCGGCCGGCTCGGCGGTGACCGCGATCCTGGCGCTCATCCTGCTGTCGGCCATCAGCCCGACGGTGCGCAGGAACCCGGCCGTGCTGTTGCAGGCGATCGCGTCGGGCGGCGTCACCTTCGGGCGGCTGCTGATGGTCGTCGGCGTCGTCGGCATCATCGTCGGCGTCATGTCGACGACGGACCTGCCGTCGAAACTCGGCCGCGAGATCAGCGACCTGGCCTCCGTCGCGCTGGTCCTGACGCTGGCGATCAGCGCGGTCGTCTCGCTGCTGCTCGGCATGGGCATGCCGACGCTGCCCGCCTATCTGACCGTGATCATCATTCTCGGCCCGGCGCTGCACTCGCTCGGCCTGTCGGTGATGACCGCGCACATGTTCGTCTTCTATTACGGCGTCGCCTCGGCGATCACGCCACCCGTGGCGGTGGCCGCCTTCGCCGCGGCCGCGGTGGCGGGCGCGAAACCCGTGGCGACGGGCATGACAGCGGTCAGGATCGGCATCGTCATCTTCGCAGTGCCGTTCATGTTCGCGCTCAATCCCGACATGCTGATCGTCTCCGCCGCCTTCAACGAGGGCGACGCGTTCTCCATCGTCGGCCTCGTCTCGGTGCTGATCCGCACGGCCGGGATGATCTATCTCTTCGCCAGCGCGACCAGCCGCTACGACAAGACGCGGCTCGCCGGCTGGGAAATCCTGGCACGGCTGGGCCTGGCCGCCCTCCTGGTCGCGCCGGGCTACGAGATCCACCTGCCGGCCGCGATCGCCGCGCTGGGCCTCGTCCTCCTTCACCACTACCGGCAACCGAACATGAAACAGGCAGCATGACCGAGCGCCCCGATTTTCTCTTCATCATGACCGACCAGCACCGGGCCGACTGGCTCGGCTGCTGCGGCCATCCCGTCGTGCGGACCCCGAACATCGACGCGCTGGCGGCGGGCGGCACGCGGTTCGACCAGTTCTTCGTCGCCACCCCCGTCTGCATGCCCAACCGGGCGAGCTTCATGACCGGGCGCTACCCGACCGTGCACGGCCTGCGCTACAATGGCTGCCTGCTGTCGCAGCGCGCCAACACCTTCGTCGAGGTGCTGCGCGCCGGCGGCTACCGCACCGCCTCGATCGGCAAGTCGCATCTGCAGCCCTTCACCGACAACGAACCCTTTGCCCGCAACCCGTTCCAGTCCGGCCCGATCGAGGAGGCCTGGAAGCCCGACACCGGCGACTACACGGCCGAAGAGCCCGGCCGCTACGACGCCGAGGGGCGCTACCGGGTTCCCACGCCCTATTACGGCTTCGACCACGTCGACATGGTGACCGGCCACGGCGACCAGGCCGGCGGCCATTACCGCCAGTGGTTCCGCGAGACCTATCCGAACTGGCGCGAGCTCACCGACCCGGCAAACGAGTTGCCGCACAACTACACCTGCCCGCAGGCCTTCCGCACGCCGATCCCCGAGGAGGCCTACCCGACTGCCTATATCCGCGACCGCGCGGTCGATTACCTGAGCGCGAACGCCGAAAGCGACGCGCCGCTCTACACCTTCGTCTCGTTTCCCGACCCGCACCATCCGTTCAATCCGCCGGGCCGCTACTGGGACATGTACAGCCCCGACGATTTCGACCTGGACGTCCGCTTCGAGGATCACGAGAACCCGCCGCCGCCGCTCCTGCATGCGCGCCGCGAATTCGAGGCCGGCCGCCTGCCGCAGGTCCGGCAGATGAGCTTCATGGCCTCCGACCAGCATGTGCGCGAGGCGATGGCGTTGACGGCGGGGATGATCACGATGATCGACGACGCGGTCGGCGCGATCGTCGACGAGTTGAAGGCAAGCGGCCGCTTCGACAACACCGTGATCGTCTTCAACGCCGACCACGGCGACTATCTGGGCGATTTCAACCTGATGCTGAAAGGCGCCTGGCCGAAGGATTCCATCACCCGCGTGCCGATGATCTGGTCGGACCCGGCCCGGCGCGAGGCGGCCTCGACGGCGGCGCTCGCCTCGACGGTGGACCTGGCGCCGACGATCATCGAACGGGCCGGCCTGCGCCCCTATTACGGCATGCAGGGCAAGAGCTTCTGTCCCGTGCTGGAAGGCGGCGACGGCGCCCGCGAGAACGTCTTCATCGAGTACAATGACGGCGGCAAGCGCATGGGCTTCGACCAGCCGGCGCGGGTGCGCACGCTGGTGACGCCCGACTGGCACCTGTCGCTCTACAAGGATCTCGACTGGGGCGAACTCTACGACCGCCGGTCCGACCCGCAGCACCGCAGGAACCTCTGGGAATCGCCCGAGCATGCCGATGTCAGGGCCGAACTGGTCCTGACGCTCACCCATGCGCTGATCAACCAGATGGACGAAAGCCCGCGCTCCAAGCGGCTGGCCTGAGACGCAGCTTTCCCGTCAGCCCTGCGGCGGGGTGCGGCTGACGCCGATGATCTGGAACGGAGCCCATGCCGACGGGTGGGCGAGCGACAGGCTGGCGTCGCTGGAGGGATCGGCCGCCACCTCCTGCATCGCGGCGCGGAAGGCGCGGGCGCGCGGTTCGCCCTTACGCATCGCGGCAAGCGCGCCGGTCGTCAGGCGCGCCGTCGTGTTGTCCTGCACCTTCCAGTAGGAGACGAGCAGGCTCTGCGCGCCGGCATAGAAGAAGCCGCGGGCAAGCCCGGTCAGGCCGCCCGCGTCGGGCGCCCCGCCGGCGGCGGTGTCGCAGGCCGACAGGATGACCCAGTTCGCCGAAAGCCGCAGCTGGGCCGCCTCCGACGCCGTCAGCAGTCCGTCATTCTCGGGTCCCTCCGGCTGTTGCGGCGGCGTCAAGGCGAGCGCCGGCTCGGCTAGCGTTCCGAAGGTTCCGGCGATCAGGCCGTGGGTCGCGAGAAGCACGGTGTCGGCGCTGGCGAGCGTGCCGCGTTCGGCTTCCGCGCGCAGCCGGGCTTCGCTCGCCTCGGCGCCGAGAAGCACCGTGCTGCGGTCGGGACCGTAAAGGGCGGCGAGTTTCTGCACCTCGGCGCGCGTGCCCGGCAGGCGCGCCAGCGCGTTCACGCCGGCGGCCCGGCTTTGCGGCGCGGCCGGCAGGGTCAGGCGCGCATCCGGCGCCGACGCTTCCGCCGCGCCCTGGAACTCCGGATCGCCGAGCGCGAACAACAGGCCGTTGTCGGACCGGGTCTCGCCCCCGCGCTGCCGCTCGCTGCGCAGCGTGGAAAGCGTCGGCAGGATCGACAGCGAATGTTCGAGCCCGAGCCAGGCGGTGTCGCGCAGCGCCGCCGGATCGGTGTCTTCGCCCTGCGGCGGCCGGGCGACGAGCGCGTTCAGCTGCAGGCTGAGCAGCGCCCCCTGCGGCGAGACGATCCAGTCCGGCTTGTCGGCGATCAGCGCCGCGATCGCCTCGGCGCCGAACAGCGCGGCGTAGAGATCATGCGCCATCGTCCGGTCGTAGCCCTGGACCCGCCGCTGGCGTTTGGCCGCCGCAGCGCGGGTGCCACTGCCGCCGTCGAGCTGCCGGTGCAGGGTTGCGATCATCGTCTCGATGCGGTCGGCGGGCAAGGGCAGTTCGGCCCATGCCGCGTCGTCGCGGGTGACGGCCCAGACGAGGCCGGTCTCCCGTCCGCGCCCGGGAAACAGCAGGATCAGCGCTTCTGTCGGTCCCAGCAGGGTCCGCGCTTCCGCAAGGTCGAGCGGCGGCGGGGCGACCAGCTCGTAGAAATCGGGAAAGCCGGTGCGGATGCGGCTCTCGCTCGCCAGCACCTGCTCCTCCGCCGCGTCGCGGGCCTTGAACAATTGCCGGCGCAGCGGCGCGTCACCGGCCATGTCGCTTGCGGCAAGCTGCACGTCGAGCTGGTCGCGCGCGGCCCGCGCGTCGTCCCAGGCGGCGACCTCCCGGCTGAGACCGACGCGCCCGGCGGCGATGCGGGCCTGGGCCCGGGCCATGGCTTCCGCTGCGCCGTCCATGCTGCGCGACTGGATTGCCGCGAAGGCCTCGTCGCGCAGCGTCCCCGCGCTGTCGGTCTCGGCAATAGCGAGAGCATGGGCCGCAAAGGCGACCATGGCGCCGGCCCGCGCCGAAGTCTCCGCCGCGGTCTCGCGCCCGCTTCCTGCCGCGCCCGCGCGCGCCGTCAGCACTTCGCGTTCGCCGGCCAGCGCCTTGCGGGCCGCGGCCAGCGCGAGGCGCGGTTGATCGTTGGCCAATTGCGCCTGAGACAGGGTGGTGTAGCTGAGCAGCGTCTCCGGGTTCAGCGGACCCAAAACGGCCTCGCGCGTCTCGGCGGCCGCAGACAAGAGCGCCAAGCCGTTTTCCAGGTCCCCCGTCTTGAAATGGCCGACGCCGGCGTTGAACAGGCTGGTGAGCCGTTCGGGATGATCGGCCGGAAGCAGCGCGCTGCGGACCTTCAGCACCGCATCGTACTGCATGGCGGCCGCATCGCGCTCACCCAGCGCGGAAAGAGTCACCGCCAGATTGTTGCGCGCGGTCAGGGTGTAGGGATGGTCCGGCCCGTAACCCGACTCGCTGAGGCGCAGCACCTCGCGGTTGAGCGGTTCGGCGGCAGCCGGATCGTCGATGCGCAAATAGCTGGAGGCGAGGTTCCCGGCCGCAGCGAGCGTGTCAGGATGGGCCCTGCCGAGCGTTTGCGCCGACAGGTCGAAGATCGCCTCCTGGTGGCGGATGGCTTCCTCGGTCCGGCCGGTCTTCGCCAGCAGCAGGGCGAGGTTTCCGGCCGTCGACAGCGTGTCGCGATCACCCGCCTCCAGCACCGCCTCCTGCGCGGCGAGCGTGGTGCGGAACAGGCTCTCGGCCTCCTCGAAGCGGCCCTCGGCATTGAGCGTCGTCGCAAGGCTGTGCTGCGCGAACAGGGTCTGCCGCGCCTCCGGGCCGACGACGTCGCGGAGCGTCTCGGCAGCGCGGCGCTGGATCGTTTCCGCCTCGCTCAGCCGGCCGAGTTTCGCGAACGCGATGCCGAGCTCCGTCATGCTGTGCAGCGTTTCGGGATGGTCGGCGCCGAGCGTCGCGGTGCGCACATCCAGCACCTCGGCCTGCAGCGCGGCGGCCTCGCGATAGCGCCCGAGATTGGAGAGCGTGGACGCAAGATTGGCGCGCGCGATCAGGGTTTCCGGGTCGGTCTCGCCGAGCACCGTCGCCCGCATCGCGGCGACCCGCCGGTCGAGCGGCAGCGCCTCGTCATAGCGGCCGGCCGCGTTGAGCGCGACGGCGAGATTGTTGAGGGTGACGAGCGTATCGGGATGGTCGGGCCCGAGCGCCGCCTCGCGCCGCCGCGCAAGATCGCGGTAGAGCGCGATGGCGTCGTCGGCCTTGCCCGATTGCTGCAGCAGCAAGGCGAGCTGTTCGCCGAAGGCCAGCGTCGTCGCGTCGTCGGGACCGGCGAGGCTCGACTGCAATTCGTAGGTCTGACGGCGTAGCGGAAGCGCCTCCGACGGGCGGTTGCGCTCGGCGAGCACGATCGCCAGCGCGTCGAGATTGTAGAGCGTGTTCTCGCTTTGCGGGCCGGTGGCGCTTTGATTGAGCGGCAGGGCTTCCTTCAGGCGCAGTTCCGCCTTTGCCAGATCGCCCTCCTGGAGCGCGCCGATGCCGAGGAAGAAACCGACATAGCCGAGCGCTTCCTCGAACCGCGCCGTCAGCGGGTCGGTGGCGCCGAGGCGACGCCGGGCGATCGAAAGTCCCGTCCGGTAGGCGTCGGCCGCGCCCTCAAGGTCGCCCGTCTCCTCCGCGACCCGCCCGAGAAAATAGTGCGTGCCGGCGGTCTGGCCGTGCTCGGGGCCCCAGGTCGCCTGCTCCATGGCCAGAAGGGCGCGCGCCGCCGTCGCCGCGGCGGCGTGGTCGCCGGCCGAAAAGGCGTCGCGCATGGCGCTTTCCAGATCCGCCATCCGCGCCTGCTCGGCGGCGTCCGGCTCGCGAATGTCGGGACCGGCGTGCATGGTTTCCTGTCCCTGCCCCTCGACCGGCGAGGTCTCGCCTGCGGCGGGAACGGGCATGGCGGCGATCGAGGCGGTCAGGGCCGCCGATGCCGCAAGCGATCGCAGGATGCGCCGGATCACGAATGTCATTCCTTCATGCTCACTGGATGAGGATGTCGACCGTCGTCGCCTTGCCGGCCGCATCGATGACCGTCAGCTTGGAGACGCCCTTGCCGTCGGGCACCCAGGCGGCGGTGCGGCGGCGGAAGAGGCCGTCGAGCGGCCGGCCGTTGGCGATCCAGCGGAACGGCGCGCGGCCGCCCTGCAGCTTCAGGATCAGCGGCGAGAATTCATCGCCCGACGCGCTGGCCAGTTCGACGCGGGCGCCCTGCGGCGGATAGACGATCTCCGGATCGCTGGTGGCGCCGGCGACCGGCACCAGCTCCGCGCCCTTCGGCACGAAGCGCTTCAGCCCCTCCGGAAGGTCCGCGCGCTCGATGCGTCGGGCGCCGGGCGGCGGGCCGGCAAACGGTTCGGGCGCCAAGCCGGAGCGCGCGAAGGCCTCGAACAGGATCGGCGCGGCGGCGGTGATGCCGGTGGAGCCCGGAACCGCGCCATTGTCGGGGCGGCCGACCCAGACGCCGAGCACGTAGCGGCCGTCGAAACCGACCGACCAGGCGTCGCGATAGCCGTAGGAGGTGCCGGTCTTGTAGGCGATGGGCCGCGCCGCGGACGCTGCCGGCGCGGGGATGCCGGACAGGATGTCGCTCACCTGCCATGCGGCCTTGGCCGAGAGGACGGTGCTGAGCTTGTAGGGTTCGCGCACGCCATGGATGCCGTCGGTCAGCGTGACCGCGTTGCCGCCATTGGCGAACGCCGCATAGGCCTGCACGAGGTCGGCCAGCGAGAGGCCGATCCCGCCGAGCCCGATCGCGAGACCGGGCTGCTCCTCCTTCGGCAGGACCGGCTCCGCGCCCCCTCGTCTCAATCGCTGCATCAGCGCCGCCGGGCCGACCGTCTCCAGAAGCTGCACGGCCGGCACGTTGAGCGACATCTGCAGCGCCGCGCGCACGCTGACGTCGCCCTGGTAGGTCGTGTCGAAATTCTCGGGCCGATAGCCGGCGAAATTGGTCGGCCGGTCGCGCATCATGGTTTCGGGCATGATGACGCCCTGTTCCAGCGCCAGCCCGTAGATGAAGGGCTTCAGCGTCGAGCCGGGCGAGCGCGGCACGCGCGTCATGTCGACCCAGCCGGCGCGCGAGGAATCGAAATAGTCCGCCGCGCCGACTTCGGCCAGGATGTCGCCGGTGCGCGCATCGGCCAGCATCAGGGCGAGCGACAGTTTCGGCCCGAGCCGGGTCGCGGCGTTGCGGGCGACGGTCTCCAGCGCCTGCTGGATGTCGCGGTCGAGCGTCAGCGCGATGCGCGTCTCGTCCGGCTTGGCGCGGATGGCGGCCTCGGCCAGATGCGGGGCGAGCGCCGGCAGGCGGCGGCGGTCGCCCGACAGGCTCGCCGCCGACGCGCGTGCCACCTCGACCGGCTCGATCACCCCGGCATCGGCCATGCGCTGCAGAACGCGGTCGCGCGCGGTTCGGGCCGCCTGCGGATGCCGGTCCGGCCGCCGCGTTTCCGGCGCCTGCGGCAGCGACACGAGCAGCGCGGCCTCCGACAGGCGCAGCTTCTTCGGCTCCTTGCCGAACCAGGCGAGCGACGCCGCGCGGATGCCCTCGATATTGCCGCCATAGGGCGCGAGCGTCAGGTAACGCTCGAGAATCTCGTCCTTGGTCAGCCGCCGCTCGATCTGCAGCGCGCGGAACATCTGGGTGAGCTTGGTCGACAGGTTGCGGCCGCCGCCGACATCGCTCAGCCGGGCAAGCTGCATCGACAGCGTCGAGCCGCCGGAAACGATGCGGCCATTGGCGATGAACTGGAGCCCGGCGCGCAGCATCGCCGCCGGATCGACACCGGCATGGTCGCGGAACCGCTTATCCTCATAGGCGATCAGCAAGCGGACGAATTGCGGATCGACCTCGTCGAGGCCGACCGGCAGGCGCCAGCGGCCCTCTTCGGTGGCGAATGCGCGCAGCAGCCGGCCGTCGCGATCGACCACCTGCGGCGAGACGGCGATCTCACCGAGCGGCGGCAGGGGATAGGCGCGGTCGAGCGCGAGGAACGCGCCGGCGCCGACAAGCGGCAGCGCCACGGCGACAAGTCCCGCCGCCGCGGCGATCCGCCATCTGCGTCGTGACCGCGTCATGGTCACTCGGCGGTCACCAGCATGCGGCCGGTCGCCGTGCGCGCCGACAGGCCGGGCCGGTACATGTCCTCAACGCTGGCGGCCGGATGGGCGTAGTTGCCCGGCGTCACCGCGCGCACGACATAGGCGAACGAGAACTCCCGGTCGCCCCGGCCCGAGCGGTTGAACGCGGCGACGAAGCGGTCGTCGCGATACTCGCTATGGGCGTAGGAGACGTTGCCGAGCCACGGGAAGTTGGTCAGTTCGGCCGATCCGACGATGTTCGGATTGTCGATCTCGAAGCCCGCCGGCAGCAGGTCCGTGACGAGGATCCGCGACGGCCAGGCGTTGAGCTCGTTCACCGTCAGGACGACGACATAGCGCTCGTTCTGCTTGACCTCCGTGACGCTGACCTCCTCGCCCTCCAGCGAATAGTAGCGGCGCTGGATGGCAAAGCCGTCGCCGCCGGCCGGCAGCGGCTGCTTCGGCGCGGCGACCGTGGTGATCGTCACGTCGACCGGGTTGTCACCGCGATTGGTCACGCGGATCGGCGCTGTTACGAGCAGCGATCCCTCGACGCGCTCGGCGAACGGCCCGTCATGGGTCGTGCCGTTGACGTCGAGATCGATGCCGTTCTCGTCGGCCGCGAGCGCGCGGGCGGCGAGCAGCATCCAGGCCTCGTCCTGCGTCGAGGTCCAGCGCGTCGATTTGCGGATGCCGGAGACGTAGCCGATCATTTCCTCGACCGAGGAAACGGAAGGTTGGGTCTCGGCGGCCAGCGCCAGCATGGCCGCCCCGTCACGCAGCCGCGAACCGTAATCCGTCCGCCAGACCGATTGCGGCCCGGTGGCCCGCGCCAGCGTCAGCGCCGAACTGAACGCGTTTTCCGCGCCTGTTTGGTCGCCGTAGAGCGCCAGGCTCGCGCCGAGCTGCGCACGCGACATCGGACTCTTGAACGCGTCGATCTGGGTTTCCGAATAGTAGCGCAGATCGGTAAGCGAGGCCCGCCGGTTGCGCGCCAGGACATAGAGCGCATAGGCGATCTCGCTGCCCTGCGAGGCCAGGTCGCTGGAATAGGCGAGCGTGTTCTGGAGATTGTCCAGCGCCTGCATCATCGCCTGTTCCGGCACGTCGTAGCCCTGCTCGCGCGCCCGGGTGAGGAAATCCGTGACATAAGCGTCGAGCCATTCGTCGCCGCCGCCGGGACCCCACAGCCCGAAGCTGCCGGAGGAGGACTGGTAGTTCAAGACCCGGTCGATCGCGCCCTGGATGCGCTTGGCAAGGTCCGGATCGTCCGGCAGGCCCGCATTGCGCGCCAGCTGCGAGACATAGAGCAGCGGCAGGGCCCGGCTCGTGGTCTGCTCGGCGCAACCATAGGGGTACCGGTCGAGCGTCATCAGCAAGGACGGGATGTCGAAGGCCGTGTCGCGCGACACGCCGACGGAGACGGACGCCCCGTCGAGGATGCTGGCGGCCAGCAATTCCCGGTCGATGGAAATCGCGCCGCCATTGGCCGCGAGCGGCACCTCCATGCGCGTCGTGACCGGCAGGGTCTCGGCACGCACCGGAACGTAGCGGGTGGCCGCCAGCGCAATCCCGTCGGCATGGGCGAGCCGCACGGTGACCGTGCCGCTGCCGATCTCTTCGGCGGAAAGCTGCAGCCGCACGGACTCGCGGGCGCCCGAGGCAAGCGCGACGGTCATCGTCTGGACGCTGGCGGACAGTTCCTCGCTCGGCGCGATGCTGAGCTCGTAGTCGCCCGCCGGCCCGTCGGTGTTGGCGAGTTCGACCAGCATCTGCGTCGTGTCGCCCACCGCCATGAAGCGCGGCGTGCTGGCCATGATGACCACCGGATCGCGGATGATCACGTCCTGCGTGCCGTGGCCGACGCCCTCGCCCGACCAGGCAACCGCCATCAGCCGTGCCGTGCCGTTGAACTGCGGCACGTCGAAACTGACGGTCGCCTTGCCGTCGGCGTCGAGCCGCACGATGCCCGAATAGAGCGCCAGCAGCTTCTCGGTCGGAGGGCTGCCATTGGGACGCAGCCCCATGCCGTCGCCGCCGGTGCGCAGCTTGCCCATCTCGCCGGCCGAGCCATCGATGAGCCGGCCGTAGAGGTCGCGCATCTCCAGGCCGAGACGGCGCTGGCCGAAATACCAGCCTTCCGGCGCCGGCGGCTCGTGGCGCGTCAGGTTGAGAATGCCGACATCGATGGCGGCCAGCGTGACATAGGCCTCCTCGCCCGCCTTCAGCCCGGCCACGGAGACCGGAACCGTCAGGGTCGAGTTGGGTTCGATGCGCTCCGGCGCATCAAGCGTGACGGCAAGCGCCCGCTCGCCCGGATCGACGCCCAGCCATTTGACGCCGATGGCGCGCATCGGCATGCGCGTCTTCTCCGCGTCACCCGGCCGGAAAAGCGTGGCGGTCACATAGGCGCCCGCGCCCCAGTCGGCGCTGACCGGAATGTCGACGGTCGTCCCGCCTTCCGGCACGGAGGCCGAGAAGGTCGCGAGCAGCCGCTCGGAGCCGACCGTGATCAGCGCCTCGCCGGCAAAGCGCGGCGAGATCTTGAGCTTCGCCGTCTCGCCGGGCGCGTATTTGCCCTTGTCGAGCGCGATCTCCAGCCCGTCGGGCGTGTCGGTCGACGAAGCCTCGACATAGTAGCCGGCATGGAACTCGACGCTCGAAATCGGTCCGGCTACATCGGGCGACGAGACGTCAAGGCGGTAGCGGCCCCAGTCGACGGGCGCGGAAATGGTGCCCGCGTCGTCGGCGGTGACGTCGATCGTCCCGGAGGCGATCTTGGTCGTCATTTCAACCGGCTCGTAGCGCCAGTAGGTGCCGTCGCGATACCATTGGTAATGCGTCTCGACGCGCACCAGCGACCATTTCATGCCCTGCATGTCGATGCGCCGGCCGTCGGTGCCGGCCGCGATCACCTGGAAGCCGGCCGTGCCGCCTTCGGGAACCTGGAAGTCGGCGAAATTCGGCCGGATGCCGATCATCTCGGTGGTCGGCGCGATGTCGAGGGCGAGCGACCGCTCGACCGGCCGGCCGCCATTCTCGCGCATGCGCACGGTGACCGTTCCGGTCAGGAGCCGCGTCGTGTCAGCGGCCTCGTCGAGACCGACCTCGAACACGGCCTTGCCGTCCCCGTCGAGCGCCGGGAGGTCATAGAGCCCCTCGGTGCGTTCGACCTCGCTGACATCCTCGTCGGTCAGGCCGAAGACGTAGCCAGGAAAGGCGCTCCAGCTCTGCGTCGTGGCGACGGAGAGATCGCCCTCCAGCGTCAGACCCGCCGCCGGCGCGCCATAGAGGAAGCGTCCGTCGACCTGCAGTTCCGTCGGCTGGCCGATGACCATGCCGCCGCCGGTCAGCGTGAATTCCGCCCGGTCCGGCACGAAATCCTCGACCAGGAAGTTCTTCTCGGCCAGCGGCTCTTCGTCGGGATCGGTGTAGACGCGCATCGTCCAGGCGCCGCGTTGCGCGTTGCTCTGCAGCGTCAGGTCGACCGAATGGCCGCCGGCTTCAGCGCCCCTGGAGACGATGCGGCGGTCTTCCATGCCGTCGGGACGGGTGAAGATGAACACGACGGGCAGGTCGGCAACGGCACGCGCCGCGCCGTCACGCGTCAGCGCCTGGGCGTGCACGGTCTCGCCGGCGCGATAGATGCCGCGTTCCGTCCAGGCGAACACGTCGAGCGCGCCCGCGGCCGGACGGCCGGTGACGCCGCGGTCGGAGAAGTCGAAGCCCGCTTCCACGAGGTCGAGAAAGACGAAATCGTCGCCCTCGCCCTGCGCGGTCAGCGCGACGGGCTCAAGCCCGGCCTCGCCGCGCGTCAGGCCCGGCTCGAAGCGCGCCATGCCCTCGGCATCGGTCACCACTTCGCCCAGCACCTCGTTGTTGCGCGCGATCAGGGTCAGCGCCACGCCGTCGATCGGCTGCGCACCGCCGAGCGACCGGGCAAAGACGGTCAGCCCGTCCTCGCCGGTAAACGTCGTCAGCCCGATGTCGGAGACAACGAACCATTGCGTGGCCTTCGGATCCCAGTAGTCGCTGCGGTCGCCCGCCGCCTTGGCCGTCATCACATAGACGCCCGGCTTGCGCTGCGGCACGGCCTCGTCGACCGGGAAGCTGGTGGTGACTTCCTTGTTCAGCTCGTTGCGGATGTCGATCTCGCCTTTCCAGACAGGCTCGCCGATCTCGGCGCGGATCTGTTCCAGCGAATAGCCGCGCAGCTGCGTCAGGAAACGCTCCTCGGCCAGGGCCCGGGCGAGGCCGCGATCGCCGACGCGATAGAGCTCGATATCGGCCTTGTCGGTGTTGACCGAGATGATCGGAATGCCGCGGCGCGCGGTGCCCGGCAGCACGAAATTGTCGCCGGTGAAGCGCAGGCTCGGCTGGCGGTCCGGCACGAAGATGTTGAGCGCCACCGGCTTTTCCAGCACCTCGCCGATCTTCGACGGCAGGCCGGCGCGCAGCGTGATGCGGTAGCGGCCGCCATGATCGAGACCGTCGATGCAGATCTCGCGGCTGTTGACGACGAGCGACTGCGGCGACGCGCCGTCCAGCGTGACGAAGCTGGAGAAGTCGGCGGCGGCGAGGTCTTCGGAGAACTGCACGCAGGCGCGCGGCGTCGCCGCCTCGGCGTCGACCGTGTGTTCGAGCATGCGGAAGCCGTAGCGGCTGCGCGCGGCGGCATAGGCGTCGCGGATCTCGGCGGAATCGGCCAGTTCCAAGCTCGCCTTGTAGGCTTCGATGGCGGGCCGTCCGTCGGTCATCGCCTCGAAGGCGCGTCCCATCAGGGCCAGCGCGTCGGCGCGGTTCGAGAGGGTCCGCGAGGTCTGGTAGGCGTTGAAGGCGGCGGCAGCGGCGGTCTCGCGCAGCTTGCGGCGCTCGTTCGACTGCGCGTCGATGGCCATCGCGGCCCGCGCTATGCCCGCCCAGGAGGCGGAGTCTTCCGGCGCGAGCGCGGCGGCGAGGCCGAACTTGGCCAGCGCGGTGCGCGGATCGCCGGATCGCGCGGCCGCCTCGCCCTGCGCCGACAGGGCCCCGACGCTGTCAGCGAAATTGGCCGGCAGGGCGGCGATGAGATTGCTGCGGTAATTGGTGGCGAGCGTCGTGTAGCCGCTGGCGAACGTCAGTTCGCGGGGCGCGCCGAGATCCGGTTCCGATCCGTTTCCGACGACGCGACCGGCGATCGAGCCGGGGGAAGGCTGCAGCCGGCCGAAGTCGGATTTGAGGAAACACCAGTTGACCTTGGCGTTGTAGGTGAAGGCCCGGCAGCTGCCGTTGGACAGGCACAGCGTCTGGCACTGGTCCAGACTGACGTCCTTCGCCGTCGAAATGTCGAAGCCGTAATAGTCACCGTCCTGGCTGACGATGGCCCGGCGCCCGTCCTGTTGGGCGGCGGCGAGATTCACCGCAAGAAGGCTCGATACGAGAGCGGACAGGGCAAGAAAGAGTGCGCGCTTGATCACAGTGACGGACCTCCCCTGGTCAGGACAGGAGGCAGCCTCGCGCTGGTCCTGTCATAAGCGGCAAGCATTCGATCGTCGCACGATTGCGCCACGGCGACCGGTGTTGGGACCATTACAGGGGAGCTTTGCGCACAAAATGTGACACGCCGCATTATCGCGTTATCGATGCTGCATTTTCCCCTGCGTAAGCCCGGTTTCATTTCGTTTCCGGCGAAGGGTCAGCTTCCTGTGGAAATCGCCTTGACAGGAATTGGAACGTTCCAGTATGAATTGGAACGTTCCAGTTCAGGGGAGGATGGATGATGCGCTGGGCGCTCATCGGTGCAAGCACGATCGCTGCTCAATACATGATCCGGGCAATGCGGGCGCAGCCCGACGGCGAGGTCGTTCGCGTGGTCAGCGGCTCCGCCGAGCGCGGCGCGGCCTATGCCGAAACCCATGGCATCGCGACCTCGGGCACGGATCTCGACACGGCGCTCGCCGACGCGTCCGTCGACGCCGTCTACATCTCCACCACCAACGAGAAGCACTTCGCACAGGCCATGGCGGCGATCGACGCCGGCAAGCACGTGCTCTGCGAGAAGCCGCTCGCCATGACGCTGGCCGATGCCGCCGCGATGGTGCGGGCGGCGGAAACAGCCGGCGTCGTGTTCGCCACGAACCACCATCTGCGCTGCTCGGGCAGCCACCGCGCCGTCCGCGACCTGATCGCGCAGGGTCGCGTCGGCCGGGTCCTGTCGCTGCGCGTCCATCACGCGGTCTACCTGCCGGAGAACCTGCAGGGCTGGCGCATCAAAGCGGCCGAAGCCGGCGGCGGCGTCACCCCGGACATCACCGTCCACGACGCCGACGTCACGCGCTTCCTGCTCGGCGAGGATCCCGAAACCGTGGTCGGGCAGATCGGCGAGACCGGCCTCGGCCAGGGCGTCGAGGATTCGGCGATGTCGGTCTGGTCGATGCCCTCGGGCGCGATGGTGATGAGCCATGAGAGCTTCACCCACCCCTTCGCCGGAAGCGGCGTCGAGGTGCACGGCACCGAAGGGTCGATCTTCGCGCGCGGCGTGATGACCCAGAACCCCGTCGGCGAGATCGAACTCGTGACCGCGGAAGGACGCGAGGCCGTCCCGTTCGACGATCACGATCTCTACGTGGAGGGCGTGCGCCTCTTTGCCGAGGCGGTGGCCGGCAGGGGCCAGCCCGCGGCGACCGGATGGGACGGCGTGAAATCGCTGGCCGTCGCGCTTGCCGTGCGCGAGGCCGCGCTGAGCGGCGTCCGCCAGACTGTCGACTACGGAGACGCGAAGTGAGCAAGCTGGTCAGCGCGGCGGAAGCGGCGTCACGCATACCCGACGGCGCGGTGGTGACGGTCTCGTCGTCCTCGGCGCTCGGCTGCCCCGACCTCGTGTTGAAGGCGATCGGCGAGCGCTTCGAGGCCGAAGGCCATCCGCGCGGCCTGACCACGCTGCACCCCATCGCCGCCGGCGACATGTACGGCGTCAAGGGTATCGACCACATCGCCCGCGACGGCCTGCTGACGCGCATCCTGGCCGGCTCCTATCCGTCCGGTCCGTCCAACCTGCCCATGCCCGAAATCTGGAAGATGATCGTCGAGGAACGGGTCGCGGCCTACAACGTGCCGTCCGGCATCCTGTTCGACATGCATCGCGAGGCGGCGGCGCGGCGCCCGGGCGTGCTGACGAAGATCGGCCTGGAAACCTTCGTCGACCCGATCCGCGAAGGCTGCGCGATGAACGCCAAGGGCGCCGACGGACCGATCGTCTCGCGCGTCGATTTCGCCGGAGAGACCTGGCTGCACTTCCCCAACATCGTGCCGGACATCTGCATCCTGCGCGCCACCACGGCCGACGAGCGCGGCAACCTGACCTACGAGCATGAAGGCGCCTATCTCGGCGGGCTCGAACAGGCGATCGCGGTGCGCAATCACGGCGGCATCGTCATCGCCCAGGTCGAGCGCGTGACCGCATCGGGCAGCCTGCGGCCGCACGACGTGCGCGTGCCCGGTCACCTGGTCGATCTCGTCGTCATCGACGCCGACCAGAAACAGACCTGCGAAACGCCCTACGACCCGGCGATTTCCGGCCAGATCATGCGCCCGTGGTCGAGCTTCACGCTGGCCGAGCACGGCGTGGAGAAGGTCATCGCGAGGCGCGCCGCGATGGAACTGAAGCGCGGCATGACGGCCAATCTCGGCTTCGGCATCAGCGCCATGGTGCCGCGCATCCTGCTGGAGGAAGGCCATCCCGAGGCCGTGACCTGGGCGATCGAGCAGGGCGCCGTCGGCGGCATGCCGCTCACCGGCTTCGCCTTCGGCTGCGCGTCGAACGCCGACGCCTTCGTGCCGTCGCCGCAGCAATTCATCTATTTCCAGGGCGCCGGCTTCGACATGTCCTTCCTCTCCTTCCTCGAGGTGGACGTCGAAGGCAACGTCAACGTCTCCAAGCTCGGCAAGAAGCCCTATCTGACCGCGGGCTGCGGCGGCTTCGTCGACATCACCGCCCATGCGAAGAAGATCGTCTTCTCCGGCTGGTTCGAGGCCGGCGCGGCGATCGCGCTGACCGAGGACGGCGTGACGGTCGAGCGTCCCGGCAAATTCACCAAGATGGTGGAAACCGTCGAACACGTGACCTTCTCCGGCAAGCGTGCCCGCGCGCAGGGCCAGGAGGTCCTCTACATCACCGAGCGCTGCGTCATGCGCCTCGGCGACGAAGGCCTCGTCGCCACCGAGATCATGCCGGGCATCGTTCCCGAGACCGACATCGTCGCCGCCTCGCGCGGCCGGGTGCAGGTCGCGCCGAATGCCGTGACCATGCCGAGAGCGCTTCTGTCGAACGCGCCGATGGGGTGGACGCCATGAGCGCGCTGCACCTCCTGGTCGACGGGCCGGTCGCGGAATTGCGCCTCGACAACCCGTCGAAACTGAACGCCCTCACCGTGCCGATGCTGGAAGCGCTGGACGCCCATTGCGCCGCGCTGGAACGCGACGCCACGGTGCGCGCGGTGATCCTCACCGCCGAGGGCGACCGCGCCTTTTGCGCGGGCGCGGACATCACTGCCTGGTCGGAACTGCCTCCCGCCGAATTCGCCAGGCACTGGGTGCGGGACGGTCACCGGATTTTCGACCGTCTCGCACGCCTTTCCAAGCCGACCGTGGCGGCAATCTCCGGCCACGCCTTCGGCGGCGGGCTGGAGCTGGCCTCGGCCTGCGATCTGCGCGTCATCGCCCCGACCGCAACCCTGTCGCTGCCCGAGGCAGGCGTCGGCATCGTGCCGGGCTGGTCCGGCACGCAGCGCCTGGCGCGGCTGCTGCCCGAACCGGTGATCAAGGAAATGGCGGTGTTCGGCCGACGAATCTCCGCCGAACGGGCGCTGGCGCTCGGCTATGTGGCCGAAATCGCCGACGACCCGCGGGCCGCGGCCCGCGCCATCGCCGAGGCGACGCTCGGCGCGTCGCCCCGCGCCGCCGAAGTGGCGAAATACATGATCCACGCGGCCGCCGGCGAAGACCGTGCCGCGATGGTCGAGGCGCTGGGCAGCGGCATGATCGCCGCCAGCGCCGACAAGGCCGAGGGCGTCGCCGCCTTCCGCGCCAAGCGCAAACCGCAATTCCCGGGCAACTGAGCATGACGACGCACGACCTCAACCTCATCTCCGCATTCGACCCGTCGGGCATTCCCGCCGATCCCTTCGTCGCCCGCCACCTGATCGCCGGCGAATGGCGCGACAGCGCCGGCGGCGAGACGGTCGAACGCGTTTCGCCGGCGCATGGCGTCGTCGTGAGCCGTGCGGCCAAGGGCGGCGAAGACGAGACCAACGCGGCCATCGCGGCGGCGCGCGCCGCCTTCGAGAGCGGCGTCTGGAGCCGCATCTCGGGCAAGGAACGCGCGGCCGTGATGCTCAAGGTCGCCGACCTGATCGAGGCCAATGTCGAGCGCATGGCGCTGATCGAGACGCTGGAGAGCGGCAAGCCGATCACCCAGTCGCGCGGCGAGGTGTCGGGCGCGGCCGATCTCTGGCGCTATGCCGCCTCGCTTGCCCGCACGCTGCATGGCGACAGCCACAACACTCTGGGCGAGGACATGCTCGGGGTCGTGCTGAAGGAGCCGATCGGCGTCGTCTCGATCATCACGCCGTGGAACTTCCCGTTCTGGATCCTGAGCCAGAAGCTGCCCTTCGCGCTGGCCGCGGGCTGCACCTGCGTCGTCAAACCGTCGGAAATGACGCCCTCGACCACTGTGATGATGGGCGAATTGCTGATCGAGGCCGGCCTGCCGGCCGGCGTCGTCAACATCGTGCTCGGTTACGGCCAGCCGGTGGGCAGCCTGATGACGACCCATGCGGACGTCGACATGGTGACCTTCACGGGTTCCACCGCCGTCGGAAAGTCGATCACGGCTTCGGCCGCCGCGACGCTGAAGAAGGTGGCGCTGGAGCTCGGCGGCAAGAACCCGCAGGTGATCTTCCCCGACGCCGACCTGGAAAGCGCCGCCGACGCCGTCACCTTCGGCATCTATTTCAATGTCGGCCAGTGCTGCAATTCGTCGAGCCGCATCATCGTGCACGAGGACATCGCCGACGCATTCATCGCGCGCGTCGTCGAACTGTCGCGCGACGTGGCCTTCGGCGATCCGCTGGACCCGGCGACGCAGGTCGGCGCGATCGTCACGCCGGAGCACCAGGCCAAGATCGACACCTATGTCCGCCAGGCGGTCGCCGAAGGCGCCAATGTCTGTCTCGGCGGCGGCGTGCTGTCGGTCCCGGGGCTCGACGGCCAGTTCTACCAGCCGACCGTGATCGCCGGCGTCCGCCCGGAGATGGCGATCGCGCGCGAGGAGGTGTTCGGCCCGGTCCTGTCGGTGCTCACCTTCAAAAACGCCGACGACGCGATCGCGCTTGCCAATGACGCATCCTATGGCCTGTCGGCCGGCATATGGAGCGACAATGTCCATACCTGCCTGGACTTCGCGCGGCGCACGCGCGCCGGCACCATCTGGACGAACACCTGGATGGACGGGTTCCCCGAAATGACCTTCGGCGGAATGAAACAGTCCGGACAGGGACGGGAGATCGGGCCATACGGCCTGGAGGAGTTTCTCGAGGTGAAGACCGTGGCGATGCGGATCGGCCGCACGCGCGCGCCTTGGGTAAGAAAACGCTGACCGATATGACATCCCGGCAGCGGAATAAAACGCAAAAGAGGAGGAAGTCCATGCGTTCGACAATCGGAAAGACAGTCGCGGCTTTCGCGGTGCTCGCCTCGTCGGTGAGCTTTGCCCATGCCGGCGACGTTGAGGTCCTGCACTGGTGGACGTCAGGCGGTGAAGCCGCGGCGCTCAACGTGCTGAAGCAGGATCTCGAGAAGCAGGGCATCGGCTGGCAGGACATGCCGGTCGCCGGTGGCGGCGGCACCCAGGCGATGACCGTGCTGCGCGCCCGCGTCACCTCCGGCAACGCGCCGACCGCCGTGCAGATGCTCGGCTTCGACATCACTGACTGGGCCAAGGAAGGCGCGCTCGCCAACCTGAACGACGTGGCGTCCGCCGAAGGCTGGGACGACGTCGTGCCGGGCGCGCTGCAGAAGTTCTCCAAGTATGATGGCCAGTGGGTCGCCGCTCCGGTGAACGTCCACTCCACCAACTGGGTCTGGGCCAACAAGGCGATCCTCGACGAGCTCGGCATCGCCCAGCCGACCACCTGGGACGAACTGGTCGCCGCCATGCAGGCGGTCAAGGACGCCGGCAAGGTCGCCGTCGCCCATGGCGGCCAGGCCTGGCAGGACGCAACGGTGTTCGACGCCGTCGCCATGGCGACCGGCGGACCCGAGTTCTACCAGAAGGCCTTCATCGACCTCGATCCCGACACGCTCGGCTCCGACACGATGAAGGAAGCCTTCGACCGCATGGCCGTGATCCGGTCCTTCGTCGACGACAACTTCTCCGGCCGCGACTGGAACCTGGCCTCTGCCATGGTCATCAACGGCGAAGCCGCCTTCCAGTTCATGGGCGACTGGGCGAAGGGCGAGTTCCTCAATGCCGGCAAGGCGCCGGGCGAAGACTTCCTGTGCTTCCGCTTCCCGGGCACGCAGGACCAGGTGACCTTCAACTCCGACCAGTTCGCGCTGTTCAAGCAGGGCGACACGCCGTCGGATGAGCAGGCCGCCCTCGCCAAGGCGATCATGTCGCCGACCTTCCAGTCGGCCTTCAACGTGGTCAAGGGCTCGGTCCCGGCGCGCGTCGATGTTCCGGACGCCGATTTCGACGCTTGCGGCAAGCAGGGCATGAAGGACCTGGCCGCCGCGTCGTCCTCCGGCAACCTGTTCGGCTCGATGGCCCACGGTCACGCCAATCCGGCGTCGATCAAGAACGCCATGTATGACGTGATCACCGCCCACTTCAACGGCGAGTACGATTCCGAGACGGCCGTCTCCGAACTCGTCTCCGCCGTCGAACTGGCGCAGTAAGTCGCGACAAGGGGACGGGCGGGCGATCCGCCCCTCCCCGTTCAGGAGGAGACCCATGGCAACCACCGCGAACACCCGTGCGGGGAATGACTGGCTGCGCAACGCGCTGCCGAAGCTCGTGCTGAGCCCGAGCTTCGCGATGGTCGTCATCTTCGTCTACGGCTTCATCCTGTTCACCTTCTACCTGTCGTTCACCGACAGCCGCATCCTGCCCAGCTACGGCCTTGTCGGCTGGGAGAACTACGCCAAGCTGTTCAAGCTGCGCGCGTGGGGCATCGCGATCGACAACCTGCTGATCTTCGGCTCGCTCTACATCATCATCTGCTGCCTGCTCGGCCTGGCGCTTGCGATCCTGCTCGACCAGAAGATCCGCGCCGAGGGCTTCATCCGCACGATCTATCTCTACCCGATGGCCCTGTCCTTCATCGTCACGGGCACGGCGTGGAAATGGTTCCTCGACCCCGGCATCGGCCTGCAGGCGGTGATGCATTCCTGGGGCTGGGAAAGCTTCGCCTTCGAATGGATCAAGGATCGCGACATGGCGATCTACACCATCGTCATCGCCGCAGTCTGGCAAACCTCCGGCTTCGTCATGGCGATGTTCCTCGCCGGCCTGCGCGGCATCGACAACGAGGTCCTGAAGGCGGCGCAGATCGACGGCGCGTCGAACTGGGCGCTCTACCGCCGCATCGTCATCCCGCAATTGCGCCCGGCCTTCATGTCCGCCTTCGTCGTGCTCGCCCACATGGCGATCAAGTCCTACGACCTGATCATCGCGCTGACCGGCGGCGGCCCCGGCACGGCGACCGAACTGCCGGCGACCTTCATGTATTCCTACACCTTCACCCGCAACCAGATGGGCATCGGCGCTGCCTCGGCGACGATCATGCTGATGTCGATCGCCGCGATCATGGTGCCCTATATCTGGTCCGAACTCAGGGAGAAGAAGTGATGGCGACCAACGCTTCCTCCCAGGTCGTGCGCACGGGCGCCGGCGCCCGCTTCGTGATCTACACGCTGCTCGCGATCTTCTGCCTCTATTACCTGCTGCCGCTCTACGTGATGGTGGTCAACTCGCTCAAGCCGCTCTCCGAGATCCAGGCCGGCGGGATGATGTCCCTGCCGCGCGAATGGACCGTCGCGCCTTGGCAGAGCGCCTGGGCGACCGCCCAGATCGGCGTCGCGGCGACGGGGCTGAAACCCTATTTCGTCAATTCGATCCTGATGGTTGTGCCGGCCGTCGCGATCTCCACCGTGCTCGGCGCGCTGAACGGATACGTCCTGACCAAGTGGCGCTTTCGCGGTGACACGATCATCTTCGGCCTGTTGCTGTTCGGCTGCTTCATCCCGTTCCAGATGGTGCTCATCCCGATGGCGCGGATGCTCGGCCTGATGGGGCTCGCCGGCACGGTGCCGGGGCTGGTCTTCGTCCACCTCGTCTACGGCATCGGCTTCTCGACGCTCTATTTCCGCAACTACTACCAGCAGTTCCCGACGGAACTGGTGCGCGCGGCGATGATCGACGGGGCCGGCTTCTTCACCATCTTCCGCCGCATCATGCTGCCGTCGTCCGGCCCGATCGCCGTCGTCTGCATCATCTGGCAGTTCACGAACATCTGGAACGACTTCCTGTTCGGCGCGTCCTTCTCGGATTTCGACAGCCAGCCGATGACCGTGGCGCTCAACAACCTCGTCCAGTCCTCGACGGGCGTGAAGGAATACAACGTCCATTTCGCCGGCGCGATCATGGCGGCCCTGCCGACGCTCCTCGTCTACATCGTCGCCGGCCGCTACTTCGTGCGCGGCCTGATGGCCGGATCGGTAAAAGGGTAAGACAATGGGTTTTCTCGACATCAGAAACGCCACGAAATCCTACGGCGCGGTCAAGGTGCTCCACGAGACCAACATCGCGGTGGAAGAAGGCGAGTTCCTCGTTCTTGTCGGCCCGTCCGGCTGCGGCAAGTCGACCCTCCTGAACATGATCGCCGGGCTGGAGGAGGTCACCACCGGCGACATCGCCATCAAGGGCCGCTCGATGAACGGCGTGCGCCCGGCCGACCGCAACATCGCGATGGTGTTCCAGTCCTACGCGCTCTATCCGAACATGAACGTCGCCCAGAACATGGCCTTCGGCCTGGAGATGCATGGCATCCCGAAGCCGGAGCGCGACAAGGCGGTGGCGGGCGTCGCCGACCTTTTGCAGATCAGCCACCTGCTCGACCGCAAGCCCGGCCAGCTCTCCGGCGGACAGCGCCAGCGCGTCGCCATGGGCCGCGCCCTGGTGCGCGATCCGGACGTCTTCCTGTTCGACGAGCCGCTGTCCAACCTCGACGCCAAGCTGCGCGTCGACATGCGCACCGAGATCAAGAAGCTGCACCAGAAGCTCGGCACCACCATCGTCTACGTCACCCACGACCAGATCGAGGCGCTGACGCTTTCCACGCGCATCGCCGTGATGTTCGGCGGCCACGTCCAGCAACTGGGCACGCCGAAGGAGATCTACGACAACCCCGCCAACATGTTCGTCGCCGGCTTCATGGGATCGCCCTCGATGAACCTGTTCCCCGCCAAGGTCGCGGTAAAGGACGGCGCGGCGGTCGCCCGGATCGACCTCGTCGACGGCGGCGTCGCCTCCCTGCCGTTTGCCGCCGGCAACGCCATGGCCACCCATGACGGGCGCGACATCATTCTCGGCATCCGGCCGGAAGCGATCACCGACGAGGACGGCGCCGACCGCAAATCGAAGGCGATCCACCGCATCGACGCGCGCGTCGAGGTCACCGAACCGGCCGGCTCCGACACCTTCGTGGTCAGCAATCTCGGCGGCAAGGAGGTGACCGGCCGGTTCCGCGCCGATGTGGACGTCAAGGCGGGCGATGTCTTCCCCTTTGCCGTCAACATGGAAAAGGCCGTCGCCTTCGATCCGAAGACCGAGCAGCGCCTCGGCTGACATCCATGTCTTCATCATCGCCGGACATCGTCATCATCGGCTCGGGCATGGGCGGCGCGACACTCGCGGCCGGCCTTGCGCCGACCGGCGCGCGCATCGTCATCCTGGAACGCGGCCAGCAGATCCCGGACGACGCGCCCGCTCGCGACCCGAATCGCATCTTCCGCAACAGCGCCTTCCTGGCCGACGAGACCTGGCTGGACGAGACGGGCGCCCGCTTCGCGCCCGGCAACTACTACCAGGTCGGCGGCAACACCAAGCTCTACGGCGCGGTGCTGATCCGTTACCGGGAGCGCGATTTCGACGAACTGCAGCATGCCGAGGGCGTCTCGCCGGCCTGGCCGTTTTCTTATGACGAACTCGCGCCCTGGTATGACGCCGCCGAGAGGCTGTATCAGGTGCGTGGCGACACGTCTTCCGACCCGACCGAACCGCCCCATGCCGGGGCCTATCCCTTCGCACCGGTCCCCGACGAACCGGCGATCGCCCATGTCCGCGCCCGGCTGGAGAAGGCCGGCGCGCACCCCTTCTCGCTGCCGCTCGGCGTCGACATCGAGCGCTGGCTCGCGCATGGGAAGACCGGCTGGGACGGCTATCCCGACACGCGCTGCGGCAAGATGGACGCCGAGACCTGCGGCCTCGCCAAAGCGCTTTCCCACGACAATGTCGAGCTTGTGACCGGCGCCCGCGTCACCGGGCTGAAGGCCGGGCCGGACGGCAGGCGCATCACGGACGTCGTCTACGAGAAGGACGGCGAGACCCGCCGCCTGACGCCGCGCGTCGTCGCGCTCTGCGCCGGCGCGGTGCAATCGGCGGCGCTGCTGCTCGCTTCGGGTCTAGCCAACACGTCCGACCAGGTCGGCCGCTGCTTCATGAACCACAATGCCAGCGCGCTGATCGCCTTCGATCCGCGGTTCCGCAACGATTCCGTCTACCAGAAGACCTTCGGCATCAACGACTGGTATTTCGACGACGGCGCGGGCGGCCCGCCACTCGGCAACATCCAGCTGCTCGGCCGCGTCGTGCCGGACATCCTGCGCGCCAACGTGCCGTCGCTGCCGATGCCGCTTGCCCGCTACGTCTCCGGCCACGCCGTCGATCTCTACGCCATCTCCGAGGACTTGCCCGACCCGGAAAGCCGCGTCGTGCTGTCCGGAGGCGACATCCAGCTCGTCTGGCGGCGCTCCAACATGGTCGCCCATCACGGGCTGGTGTCGAAGATCAAGGAGACCCTGCGCGCCGCCGGCTTCCCGGTGGTCCTGTCGCGCCTGTTCGACGGCCGCGTGCCGTCGCATCAATGCGGCACCGTGCGCATCGGCGCCGATCCCGCCGCCTCGGTCCTCGATCCGCAATGCCGGTCCTGGGATCATCCGAACCTCTTCGTCACCGACGCCGGAGCCTTGCCGACCTCGGCCGCCGTCAATCCGGCGCTGACCGTGGCGGCCATGTCGCTGCGCGCCGCCGACACCATCCGAAAGGACCTCGCGGCATGAAGCCGGTCGCATTGATCACCGGAGGCCAGCAGGGGATCGGTCTCGGCATCGCCGAGGCGCTGGCGGGCGCCGGTTTCGCGATCGCGCTCGCAGCCGAACGCGCACCCGACGACGTCGCCGTCACGACCGCCCTCGAACGGCTCGGGCCGGACGCCTGCTATGTCCGCCATGACGTCGCCGATGTCGGCCATGTCGCCGCTCTGCTCGACGCCGTCGAGGACCGGCTCGGCCCGGTCGACTGCCTCGTCTCCAATGCCGGCGTGCCGGCGAAGGTGCGTGGCGACATGTTCGACGTCACGCCGGCGAATTTCGACTTCGTGCTCGACGTCAATCTGCGCGGCTCCTTCTTCCTGGCGCAGGAGACCGGCAAGCGCATGGCCGCCCGTGAAGCGGACACCTATCGCTCGATCGTCTTCGTCACCTCGGTCAGCGCGGAGGCGGTGTCGATCGAACGCGCCGAATACTGCATCTCCAAGGCCGGCGCCTCGATGATGGCGAAGCTGTTTGCCACGCGCCTCGCGCCGCTGGGAATCGGCGTTTTCGAACTTCGGCCCGGCATCATCGAGACAGGCATGACCGCCGGCGTGAAGGACGCCTACACGGCCCGCATCGAAGGCGGGCTGGTGCCGGCCGGACGCTGGGGCCATCCCGCCGACATCGGCTCGATCGTGGTGCCGCTCGCCACCGGACAGATGGCCTTCGCCAACGGCGCGGTCATCCCGGTCGATGGCGGCCTTTCCATTGCGCGCTTGTGAGGACTGACGATGCCCGCGGGTTACGATTTCATCATCATCGGCGGCGGCTCGGCCGGCAGCGTGCTGGCCGCCCGCCTGTCCGAGGACCCGGCGGCCAAGGTCCTGCTGCTGGAAGCCGGCGGCAGCGACCGCCACCCCTTCTACCACCTGCCGGCAGGCTTCGCGAAGATGACCAAGGGCATCGGCTCGTGGGGCTGGTCGACCGTGCCGCAGCGCCACATGAAGGACCGGGTGTTCAACTACACGCAGGCCAAGGTCATCGGCGGCGGTTCGGCGATCAACGCGCAAATCTACACGCGCGGCAACGCGCAAGATTACGACGAATGGCGCCAGATGGGCTGCGAGGGCTGGGGCTACGAGGACGTCCTGCCCTATTTCAGGAAGGCCGAGGACAACGACACCTACGAGAACCGCTATCACGGCAAGGGCGGACCGCTCGGCGTGTCGCAACCCTCCGCGCCGCTCCCGATCTGCGACGCCTATTTCGAGGCGGCAGCGCAGCTGGGCATCCCACGCAACACGGACATCGCCGGCGAGACGCAGGACGGCGTCTGCTTCTACCAGCTGACCCAGCGCAACGCCCGCCGCTCCTCGGCGGCGATGGCCTATCTCGCGCCGAACCGCGGACGGCCGAACCTGACGGTGCGCATGGGCGCTCAGGTGAAGCGCATCGTCGTGGAGGCGGGCCGCGCGACCGGTGTCGAACTCGTCGACGGAACGGTTCTGACGGCGTCGGCGGAGGTGATCCTGTCGTCCGGCGCCATCGGTTCGCCGCGGCTCCTGCAACTGTCCGGTATCGGCCCTGCCGACGACCTTTCCGGCCTCGGCATCCCGGTGGCCCTCGATCAGCCGCAGGTGGGTGCCAACCTGCAGGATCATCTGGATCTCTACTGCATCTGCGAGGTGAGCGGCCCGCACACCTATGACCGGTTCGCCAAGCTGCACTGGTCGGCCGTCGCCGGGCTTCAATATCTGCTCACGCGCAAGGGCCCGGTCGCCTCGTCGCTCTTCGAGACCGGCGGCTTCTGGTATGCCGATCCGGAGGCGCGTTCGCCCGACATCCAGCTGCATCTCGGCCTCGGCACCGGCATCGAAGCCGGCGTCGCCGCGATGCCCGACGGCGGCGTGACGCTGAACGCCTGCTATTTGCGGCCTCGCTCGCGCGGCTCGGTGCGGCTGCAAAGTGCCGACCCGGCCGCCGCACCGCTGATCGACCCGAACTACCTCGCCGACCCGCGCGACCGCGAATTGTCGATCGAAGGCCTGAAGCTCGCCCAGAGGATCCTCGCCCAGGCACCGCTGAAGCCCTTCATCAAGGCCGAGCGCCTGCCCGGACCGGACGTGACGAGCGACGACGACTATTTCGATTTCATCTGCGCGCATTCCAAGACCTCGCACCACGCCGCCGGCACCTGCCGGATGGGCATCGACCCCGACGCCGTGCTCGACCCGCAACTGCGTTTCAACGGCATCGAGGCGCTGCGCGTCGCCGACGCCTCGATCATGCCGACCGTCATCTCCTCCAACACCAATGCCGCAGCGATCATGATCGGCGAGAAGGCCGCCGACATGATCCGCGCCAGCCACGGACTGTAGCCATGCTGACCCTGCCCACGAAGGACAACCGCCTCGAAGCCTATGCGCTGACCGGCACGCCGCTTGAGCCCCGCGCGCCGCGCGTGCCGCTGACACGCACCGCGTTCGCCGCCGCGCATGTGGTCTCCGACCCCATCGCCGAGCGCAATCCCTGGGACACCCGGCCGGCCGTCGACTGGGACGCCACGCTCGCCTTCCGGCAGGGGCTGTGGGACCAAGGCCTCGGCTTGGCCGAAGCCATGGACACCGCCCAGCGCGGCATGGGCGTCGACTGGCTGACCGCAAGGGAACTCATCGAACGCACGATGGCCGCGGCAAAGACGCATCCGATGAAGCCGCGCGTCGCCTGCGGGGCCGGCACGGACCATGTCGCGCTCGACGCGTTGAGGGATGCCGACGCGATCATCGCGGCCTACGAGACGCAGATGGCGGCCATCGAGGCGGCCGGCGGACAGCTGATCCTGATGGCGTCACGCGCCTTTCCGGCGATCGGCGCCGGCGCGGAGACCTATGCGCGCGTCTATGGCCGATTGCTCGACCAGGCGGCCGAACCGGTGATCCTGCACTGGCTCGGCGACATGTTCGACCCGGCGCTGACCGGCTATTGGGGTTCGACCGACGTGGCCGAGGCCTCCGATGCGGTGCTGCGCATCATCGAGGCCAATCCGGCCAAGGTCGACGGCATCAAGATCTCGCTGCTCGACCAGGCGCATGAGGAGGCGTTCCGGGCGCGCCTGCCCGACGGGGTGCGGCTCTATACCGGCGACGATTTCAACTATGCCGACCTGATCGCGGGCGACGGCACGCATTATTCCCATGCGCTATTGGGCATCTTCGCCGCCATCGCGCCGGCGGCCGCACAGGCGCTGGAAGCGCTCGCCATGGGTGACATGGACACCTATCACCGGCTGTTCGCGCCGACCGTGCCGCTCAGCCGCGAGATCTTCCGCGCGCCCACCCGCTTCTACAAGGCGGGCATCGCGTTTCTGTCGTGGCTGAACGGCACGCAGTCGCATTTCATCATGCCGGCGGGCTTCCAATCGAGCCGCGACATCGTCCATTATGCCGAGGTGTTCCGGCTCGCCGATCGTGCCGGACTGTTGTCGAAGCCGGAGCTGGCGGAAGAACGCATGCGCATCCTGCTGGCCCTGCATGGGATCGAATAAGGCAAAGCCATGGAGCGCAGGCCGACGATCATCGACGTGGCGCGCAAGGCGGGCGTGTCGAAATCCACCGTCAGCCTCGTCCTGCAGAACAGCCCGCAAGTGCGCGAGGAAACGCGCAAGCTGGTGCGCGAGGCGATGGCCGAGATCGGCTATTTCTACAATCGCTCGGCCGCCAATCTGCGCACCGCCAATGCCGGGTTGATCGGCCTCGTCATCAACGACCTGCGCAACCCCTTCTTCACCGAGTTCGCGACCTCGCTGCAGATGGCCCTGTCGGCGCGCGGCTACGCGGCGGTCGTCGCCAACACCGACGAAGACCCCGCGCTTCAGGCGCAGGTCGTCGGCGCGATGATCGAACACGGCGTTTCGGCACTGATCATCTCGCCCACCTATGGCGGGGAAGCGGCCAGTTTCGACGCCATCGCCCGGGCGGCGATTCCGGCGATGCAGGTGTTGCGCAATGTCGACCCGCGCGTCGATCTGTTCCCCTTTGCCGCGCCCGACTATGTCGGCGGCAGCCGCTGCGCGACCGAGCATCTTCTGGAGACGGGACCGGGCCGCGTCGCCTTCGTCGGCGGGCTGGAAGGCCGGGACGTCACGCGCGAGCGCATGTCGGGTTACTGCGCCACGCTCAAGGCGGCAGGCGTGGAGCCGCTGGTTGTGACCGGCCGCGCCAGCCGGGCCTTCGGGCGCGAGACCGCGATCCGGCTGGCCGAGGAACATCCCGACGTCGGCGCGGCGATCTGCTTCAACGATCTCGTCGCGCTCGGCATGCTGTCGGGCTGCGCCCAGATCGGCCGCAAGGTGGGCTCGGATTTCCGGATCGTCGGCTTTGACGACATCGAGGAATGCGCCCAGGCCTATCCGCGGCTCTCCACCGTGCGCTGCGACATCGCCGGCTTCGGCGTGCGGATCGCGGGCACCGTCCTCGACTGGCTGGAGGAAGGCACCGTGCCTGCGCCGGAACTGCGCACGCCCGTCGAACTCGTCATCCGCGATTCCAGCGGACACCCCGCCTGACCCCTTCGGAGGCCCGACATGCTCAAGCACTGCGTTTTCCTGTCCCTGCGCTCACCGGCCGACATGGCGGCCATCGACGAGGCCATGGACCTCCTGCAGGGGCTGGTGGAGAAGATCGACGGCATGACCGGCTTCGCCTGCGGGCCGAACCGGGATTTCGAGAACAAGTCGTCGGACTATCCCTTCGGGTTCGTCGTGGATTTCACGAACCGCGAAGCCCATCTCGCCTATGAGCGCCACGAGGACCACCTCAAGGCCGGCACCCTCCTCGTCGCCGCCTGCCGTGGCGGCCATGAGGGCATCTTCGTCGCCGATCTCGACTGCGGCTGAAGCCGCGGCGAGACCGCCGGACACATAGCCGAACATCACCGCCGGACGACTTGTGATTCGCCGCGCCCGCCCGCCGGGGCGGTTTGTCAGCGCGCACGCAAAGTAGAGTTTTCGCGACGCCTTTGTTCCAGCAGTATATATAGACTAACAATTTGACTAGTATTTCGAATCAGAACGGACGGCCCCTCGACGCAAAGCGCTCGACCCGAAACTCCATTAAATAAATGATTTTTAGGGAAAATTGTCGTTCTGCCCTCGCATTTCCCGAGTGAAAAATCACCAACGCATCCCATTATTCGCAGGCTATTTCTCTCCTAAGGGAAGTTTATTGCCAAGCGGACGCTGTGCTCTATACTTCATCCATGAGCAACATTACGCAAAGGAGTGTCAGTGCTCGAGTCCTCGATCGACGCCCGCTCCTTCCGCCTCGTTGACGAATGGGCGACCCCCTGTTTCGACAAGCTGAGCCGGCTCGACTGGAAAGACGGGTTTGCGTTTGAAGTGGAGGGGGTGCGGATCGGCGTGCGGGTGAACGACCCGAACATCTGCGACGAATTCCGCAACCGCCTGCCCGCCATGGCCAAACCGACATCCGCGGCCGAATTCGATTGCGTCTTCTCCATCATCCGCGGCCAGCCATCATCCGATCGCCGGATCCGCAATCACCATCTGCTCTACTGCAATCACACGCGCCTGTTTCGGTCCGAGACCTTCGACGATCTGTTCCAGCCTTTCTCGAGCGCGTTGGCGCTAGTCGTCGCGAGCCTCGCGAAGCGACGGGTGTTCGTTCATGCCGGGGCAGTCGCCTGGAACGGCTGGGCGATCATCCTTCCGGGACCTTCGATGGCCGGCAAGAGCACGCTTGTCGCTGCCGGCGCGGACTATCTCTCCGACGAGTTCGCCATCATCGACGCGGATGGCCTGGTCCATCCCTACGCGAAGCCGATCTCGCTGCGACACGGTGGCGGCACCGCACAGACCGATCACCCGATCGAGGCCTTTGGCGGACGATGTCGCGATCGTCCCGTGCCGCTCGGGCTGGTGCTGATGTGCCATTTCGACAGCGAGGCGGTCTGGCGGCCAATGGCGCTGACCCCCGGCCAAGGGCTGCTCGCCCTCCTGGCCAACACGCCGTCATCACGCATTTCGCCACATGATGTCGTTCCGGTTCTGAGTTCGGCCGTGACGCGAGCGACCCTCTTCAGTTCGGCGCGCGCGGAAGCCGACGCGGTTGCCGGCCAGATCCTGCAGATGACAGACACCCAGGGAGGTTCCCATGCCTGAACAGTCAAAACCGACGCACCAAGCCGGCCGCCCCGCGGATGCGGGCGATCACCCTGTTGCGCGCACGGCGGATCTGATCGTCAGGCGACTTCCATCGGAAACCCTGATCTACGACCTGAAAACGCATCGCGCGACCTGCCTCGACGCACGCGCGACGGCCGTCTGGGACGAGTGCGACGGAACGAAATCCCCCGATCAGATCAGATCGATGCGAAGCGGCATCGGGGCATCGGGAAACGATATTGACGGGATTCTGCGGAGCCTCGCCGAAAGCGGGTTGATAGAGGGTGTCGAGCCGTCGGTGAAGCCGGAGCCGGAAACGATCGATCGGCGTCGCGCGCTGGCGAGCCTGGGCACTGCGCTGGCGGCCACGGCCTCTTCCGTGATGACACTTTCCGTACCGACTCCGGCCATGGCCGCATCTGGAAATGTCTGCGCGGGTGACGGCGACTGCGAGGGCGTCTTGAACATCTGCATCAACATCGACCCGATCACGATGCTCGGAGTGTGCGCATTGGGGTAACGGCAATCGAAGCCGGCTCGGGAGCTAAACGGCTCGTCTTGAGGAGCGGAAAATCCAGCACTAACGAAAGGCTCGGCCAATCCGTCTCCCTCGTCTTGCGCGGCGCCTGGCGGGACACTGCCCCGCCCCTGACCTCGGACGCCACCGTCTCACTCGATGCGCAGACCAGGCTGGCTGCGCCGGACGTTGCGCCGTTGACATGGAAGCGACTGTCCGAATCGCCGGGTTCGTTGCCCGACAGCATGGCCGCGTCTCTGCAAGCGGCCTACCGCTACAGCGAACTCCAGGCGCATATGCAATCCATGGCGATCCGGCATGTTGCCGCCTGCCTGGCTGATGCCGGCATCGATGCGCTGCTGTTCAAGGGGTTTGCAATGGCCTCCCGCGGCTACGCTTCGCCCGGTCTCCGCCCGGCCGGGGACATCGACATCGCAGTGGACGAGAACGATTACGCCGACGCGGCGCATGTGCTGGGCAAGATCTGCCATGGCACGCCAAACGGGCTCGATGCGCCCGGCAAGGACCAGGCCCTTCTGTCCCTCGACAGCCCGCTGCCGGCGCTTCTGGGACAGATCGACCTGCATCGTGGAATCGATTGCTACGGCTCTGCGCCCTTCGCCGAACTGGTCGAGCGGTCGATCGCGGTCGCGACCGAGGACGGATCACCGGCACGAACGTTGGGCGACGAGGATCACCTGCGCCTGCTCTGCCTGCACTTCCTGAAGCATGGTGGCTGGAAACCGGTCTGGCTGTGCGATGTCGCAGCGATGCTGGAAACCGTCCGTGACGATTTCCTGCCGTCGCTTTGCCACGAGGGTAACCCTCTCACGAGGCGCAAGATCGAGGTCGTGTGCAGCCTGGCGGTCGACATTCTCGGCGCGCGGCCCCGAAGCGCGGCGCAAATCTTCGCACGCGACCCGGCTCCCGAGTGGATGCGCCGATCGGTCCTCAAACAATGGGGACGGCCGGCAGGCCTCCACCGGTCGCGATTGGCGTTCCGGAAGTCGATCACGCGCCGGCCGGGGTGGTTGTTAAGCGATATCGCCGCGCGGTGGCCGGATCCGGTCAGCGCTGCCGACTGGGCAGGCGGGCGTTTCGACGGATGGGGCGTGCGGCTGTTTCAGATCGCCAAATTCAGCCGGATGGCGTTCGATTTCGTCGGCCGCGGCGGCCGCATTTGAAGGGCGTGTGGATTTCTGTCGGAAGGTGTCTGGATCGGTCCATGTGCCATGAGGTCCGATCGAGAAGGTCTTTCGCAGCGAAGTGTCAGCTGCGCTCGAACGTCGTCTCGGTGAAGGCCTCGGCAGAGAACTCGACGGCCGCGCGGGTGGACTTGACGGCGAAACCGAGCGCGATGATCGAGAAGAACATCGCCGCGAGCATCAGACGGGGTAAATACTGTACCATGGCTGCCTCTCCTGTTTCCCTGCCGGCGTCTTTGCGCCGTTTGTTGCATGCTCGGAGAATAGTCCTTCCAAACCCTTGCGCCTGTGCGTTTGGTCACAGTCGCATTCCCGGCTTGATTAATGGTCACTTAATATGGCGACAAAGCGCCACAACGGCAGCAGTATTGTGAAATGATCGAGGCATCGCGTCATGATGTCGGGGCTGGTGGCGGCCTGCGGATTTTCCAGGTCTCGCCAGACCGCGATACCCTTGTGGAGCGAGAGGTTCAGGTGCGGATGATCGTCGGGAAAGCCCGCCGGAACCCGTTTCAGCGCCGGCTCCTGAACCCGGCAGCCCTGCGCCACCATCCCGTCGATCATCCGGACGAGATCGTCACCGTCCGCGCCGGCGATGGCGCTGCGATAGGCGGCAAGTCCCGGCTTTGAGAATTCGAACACGCCGCAGCCAAGCGTGCAGTATTCGGTCGACAGGCCGAACATGAAGGCAGGGCTGTCGGCCGTGCCGCCCATGGGCGTCCACGAGATGTGGATGTGGGTGTTGTAGGGCGTCTTGTCCTTGGAGAAGCGCAGGTCGCGATTGATGCGGAAGATCTTCGGCTTCTGCGCAACGCCGGTCAGCCGCTCGAGTTCGCCCGCCATCACCTGCGCGAAGGCCTGGGCCGGCTTCTTGACCGCCGCCTCGTAACTCGCCTTGTTGGCGGCGAACCACTCCTTCGTGTTGTCGGTCTTCAAGCCGCGAAGAAAGGCGAGCGTCTCGTCGGTGAAGCCGGTGAAATCGGTGGCGGCCATGGCATCGGGTCCTATTTCGGTGGCAGAGCGGTGACGAAGGACAACGCCAGCGAAGTCAGAGCGCGCAGCGTCTCCGGTTCGGCCATGTCCTCGTCGAGATAGATGAAGCCGCCCATCTTGCGGCCGCCATGGATCATCGGCCGCGTGCCGGGAAGCGCCAGCGCCTTTTCCTCGTTCTCCTTGCCGACACGGAGCATGAAATGGCCGTCGCCGGATTTCTCGCGGCGCGCGGCACCGACCATGTTGCCGTCGAGCAGGAAGCAGATCCCGCCCATCATCTTCTTTTCCGAGAGACCCGGCAGGCCGTCGAGCAGCTCGCGCATGCGCGCGGCAAGGGCTTCGTCATGGCGGTGTTTGGGCTTGCTGCCCGGGCTCAATCCTTCCAACGGACCCCCTCCCCTCGACCGAAGGCCGGCCTATTCAATGCCCTTGCCTTCGTCATACAGATACAAGGTCACTTTTCCGGGCGCTGCGTCCGCCCATTTGATGGCTTCGTGAATGGACGCGCCTTTGAGCTCTTCGAACATCGGCGCTTCCGCATTGTCCTCGTCAAGCTGATCGGCGTCGTTGCATGCATTGTCCGCCGTCGTATCCTCGATGACCGCGTTGACGCGTGCCCAGCGATACCGGCGCTTCCGGTGGTCGACGATATTCCAGATCACCAGGCGGTCTCCTCGCTCAACTCTCACCATGTCGGCAGATGCCATTTCAACATCGTAGCGGATTTGCGGCACCAGCGAAGTGATTTCGCGCCCCGGCCCCGCCCCTGCTGACAAATACGGACGTGACAGCGGCGGCTTCCCGCTGCAAAAAGCGGGGAAGCATGCAACGCGGAAGGGGCACATGGCCGGACAGGACGAACTGAAGCAGGACGCACGCGCGATCTTCATGGCCGGCGTGGCCGAGGCCGATCCCCATGACGCCGTCGTCAACGCCCTCGAGGTACATGACGGCGAATGGTCGGAGGCGGGAAAGGTGCATGTGATCGCCGCCGGCAAGGCGGCTGTGCCGATGATCCAGGCGGCGCTCGAATTGCTGCCGGCCGGCAAGATCGGCGAGGCGCTGGTCGTCACCAATGTCGAGAATGTGCTCGACATCAAGGGTGTGACGGTCATCGGCGCGTCGCATCCGCTGCCCGACGAGAACGGCGCGCACAGCGCCCGCGAGGCCGAACGGATCGCCCGCGATGCGGCGACCAGCGATCTGGTCCTGTGCCTGATTTCCGGCGGCGCCTCCGCGCTGCTGCCGGCCCCGGTGGAGGGCGTGACGCTCGCCGAGAAGATCGCCGCCAGCGAATTGCTGTTGAAATCCGGCGCCGACATCGTCGCCATGAACACGGTGCGCAAGGCGCTGTCGCGGCTCAAAGGCGGCGGGCTGGCGCGGGCCATCTCGCCCGCGCAGGGGCTGGCGCTGATCCTCTCCGACGTGCCGGGCGACGATCTCGCCATCATCGCGTCGGGCCCGACCGTCGCGGACCCGGCCCCGCCGGAAAAGGCGCTGGAAATCGTGCGCGGCCTCGGCCTTTCGGACCGAATGCCGGCCAGCGTCATGGCGCATCTGGAAAAACGCGCCGGCGAACCGTCGCAGGACTTCGTCCACACGACCGAGAACCTGCTGATCGGCTCCAACCGCATTAGCCTGCAGGCGACCGACAACGCCGCCAGTCACCGCGGCTACGAGACGGTCATCCTGTCGGAATGGCTGGAAGGCGACGTGCAGGACGCGGCCGATGCCTTCCTTGCGGCCGCGGCGAAGGCGCCAAGCGGCAAGGTTGCGATCCTGGCGGGCGGCGAAACGACCGTGCATGTGACCGGCACCGGCAAGGGCGGCCGCAACCAGGAGATGGCGCTGCGCTTCGCGGCGCTGTGCGAAGGCACGCCGCTGCCGAGGCCCTGGGCGTTCCTCTCCGGCGGCACCGACGGCCGCGACGGGCCGACAGACGCGGCCGGCGGCCTCGTCACGCCGGACACCATCCCGGCGCTTGCCGCCAAGGACATGTCCGTGAAGGCCTATCTGGATGACAACGACGCCTATCACGCGCTCGAGGCAGCCGACGCGCTGCTGATGACCGGCGCGACCGGCACCAATGTCGCGGATCTCCAGGTGCTGTTGCTGGGATAAGCGGCGACTAGCCTTTGGCCCCAGACAGTCGCGCGCGGCATCAGAAAGAAAGGCACGCCACGCGCTCCGTGATGCGCCCATGCCGACAGCAGGAAGCAAGCAAGCCCCGGGCTCTCGCCTTGCGGATGCGCGGCACAGTCATTCGACCTCATCGAAGCGTTGGAGCTTCATGCCGGACAGGCCGGCCTCCTGGAGCCTTTCGGCGAAGACATCGCTGATGAAGGGACGGTTGAAGCCCGAGATGAGCTTCTCGGCCCAGGCGTGGCGGGCGCCGATCCTCTGGCGGCTGAATACCAGCGTCTTGTCGGGCGAACCGTCGAGAAACCAGATATTCCGAAACTCGAATGTCGTTCCTTCCGGGCTGACGCCGTCGATCCTGTTGCAGACATTGAACCAGAAGCGGTCGCCGGCCGGGCTGCCGTCGGACCATTCAAGTATGATGGGAAAGAACTGGTGCAAGACGGGTTCCAGCTCTTCCAGCAGTGCGCGGAACCTGGCGGGCACGAGCAGGGACATGTAACCGGGCAGCACATCCGTCAACCGGCGCTTCGGGCCTGCGACGCGCATGCGCGTCGGCATGAACGCCGTTTCGAGTGGGCGGCCCTGATTGGAGCAGCTCGATTTGATCCTGATCCCGTCGTCCGGCGTCACGTCGGCAGGCCTGATTCGCGCAATGTCGCCATCGAGCGCTTCGATGCCGCCATGGTCGAGGATTTCGCCCGACTCCTGGCCGAGAAAACATGCCATCTACAAGCGCCTCATTTTTCGCTGCCGCCGGGCCTCCACCTTACACCTCGTCGTAGTGACACACCTTGTCCCAGCCCTTGAAGCCGGCCTCTTCCATCGCTTCGACGAACGCATCTGAAGCGAAAATGCGGGCGGGGCTTCCATCGTCGCGCCAGATGTGCCTGCCGCCGATCGCGTCGCGGCTGAAGACCGGGAGCGGGTCCTTGCCGCTGCGCCTGAACCAGAAGTGTCGGGCGTCGGGGCCTTCGCCGATACGTTCGATCCGGAGCAATTCTTCGTCCAACACGATCGACGGGATCCGGTTGCAAACGTTGAGGATGTGATAGGTGACCGGCATCTCCTCGCCCGTCGATTTGGCAATAAGGCGGATCGGGAAGAACTCATGCACGCCGGGTTCCCATTTCTCGATGAAGTCGCGCAGTTCCTCGGTCACGCCGAGCTGGTCCATCATGCGCATGACCGCGTAAAACCGCTTGCGCGGCTTCGGGATGCGGCCGGTCGTCGGCATGCGCTCGGGATGGCGCAGCGGACGGCCCTCTTTCAGCAGCTGGACCACGCCGTCGAAGAAGGACTGCCCGCCGCGCCCGGCATCGTGGTCCGGGCTCTCCTCCGGGTGCCGCACACCCGGTGAATAGCGTCCGTCATAGGCCGCCTCGATTTCCCAGACCATGGTCACTTGTCCCTTCGTCTCAGGAGACCGTTTTCGACCAGTTCGATGCCGCGCGGCAGGAAGTCGCCAAGCGTGTCGACGAGTCTCTGCGAAACCATCACGCCGCCCCTGGCGCGACGATCCCGGAACATGTGGCGGTCGCCGAGGCAGTCGGCCCAGAGGAAATAGGTTTGCGTCCGCTCCGGGGGCGAAGCCCAGTAGGGCACGCCGTTCGGGCTCGTCTTCTGCCGGAAGCCGGAAAGCGGCAGGCACATGCAATCCGTCTGTTCGAGGAACTGGACGAAGTAGTACCGGTAGCTCTCGCCGCCGTCGTGACGCGTCACGGTCAGCGGAAAGAAGCGGTGCCTGCCCGGCTCCAGCGCATGCACCGCGTCGTGGACGCGCTGCGAGACGATCCTGATCCCGTTGAACAGCGAGAATTCGGGAAGCGTCGCAGGCGCGCTCTTCTTCAGCCGCGCCGTTTTCGGCATGTGCTCCGGATCGACGGGCACGATGGGCATTTCGGCGAAGACGTCATGCGGCCGGTATCCGTTCGGATGGTGCGCGGCGAAGGCGCTGACGCGCAACTGGCGCAGCCGTTCCCATTCCCTGTTGTCGGACATGAAATGGTCGCCCAATTGTCCCGACAGCTTGGCGTAGGAATCGACGATGTCGTAGACCCGGGCGCCCGGAATGACCTCGGCCTGTGCCGCCTCGATCTCCTCCTGCCGCCTGCGCGCGCCGAACACGCCTTTCAGTCCGAATGCCATCGTCGCCCCATCTTCGCCTTCGCTGTCGAAAATGGATGGGATTCGTCAACTTTCGGTTGAATATCCGACCTGAATTTCGGCCGCTCGCCTCAGCGCGACAGTTCCCGCGTCGCCTCGTCCAGACCCTTCAGCGTCAGCGGATACATGCGCCCGCCCATGATGTCCTTGAGCATCTGGGTCGATTGCGTGAACTGCCAGCGATCCTCGCGTTCGGGATTGAGCCAGAGCGTGCGCGGGAATTTCTCCAGCACGCGGCTCATCCACACCGCGCCGGCTTCCTCGTTCCAATGCTCCACCGAGCCGCCGGCCATGGCGATCTCGTAGGGGCTCATCGCCGCGTCGCCGACGAAGACGACGCGGTAGTCCGACCCGTAGGTGTGCAGCACGTCGAAGGTCGGGATGCGCTCGGCGAAACGGCGGCGATTGTCCTTCCACACGCTCTCATAGAGGCAGTTGTGGAAGTAGTAGTATTCCATGTGCTTGAACTCGGCGCGGGCGGCCGAAAACAGCTCCTCGACGACGCGGATGTGGTCGTCCATGGAGCCGCCGACGTCGAAGAACATCACCAGCTTCACCGCATTGCGCCGCTCGGGCCGCATCTTCACGTCCAGATAGCCGTGTTCGGCGGTCGAGCGGATGGTGTTGTCGAGGTCGAATTCGTCATGAGCGCCCTGGCGGGCCCAGCGGCGCAGGCGCTTCAGCGCGACCTTGATGTTGCGGGTTCCAAGCTCGACGGAATCGTCGAAATTCCTGAATTCGCGCTTGTCCCAGACCTTCACGGCACGCCGATGCCGGCTTTCGTGCTGGCCGATGCGCACACCCTCCGGATTGTAGCCATAGGCGCCGAAGGGCGAGGTGCCGGCGGTGCCGATCCACTTCGAACCGCCCTGGTGGCGGCCCTCCTGCTCCTTTAGCCGCTCCTTCAGCGTCTCCATAAGCTTGTCGAAGCCGCCCAGCGCCTCGACCAGCTTCTTCTCCTCCTCGCTCAGATGCTTCTCGGCAAGCTTGCGCAGCCACTCCTCCGGCAGGTTGGCGACATCGACGCCGCCTTCCCCCGACACGGCCTCGACGCCACGGAAGATGTGGGAGAAGACCTGGTCGAAACGGTCGATGTGACGCTCGTCCTTCACCAGCGCGGAGCGGGCGAGATAATAGAAGCCCTCGACGTCATAGGTGACGAGGCCCGCCTCCAGCCCCTCCAGCAGCGAAAGATATTCGCGCAGCGACACCGGAACCTTGGCGGCCTTGAGTTCGAGGAAGAACGGAATGAACATGGCGTGTTTCTAGCGCCGTTGGCGGGGCGTGTCATCAGGCCGCCCGGCCCCGCGCCGCCATCGAAGGAGAGAGCATGTCCGACTACAAGCCAACCGGCTATACCAGCGCCGCGCCCTATCTCATCGTGCCCGACGCGCGGAAAACGCTCGATTTCCTGAAGGCCGTCTTCGGGGCCGAGGACCTGCGGCTGCATCGCCGCGACGACGGCTCGGTGATGCATGCCGAGGCCCGCATCGACGACACGGTCGTGATGATGGGCGAGATGGCGGACGGGCCGAAGACGAATGTGCATGTCTATTGCGCCGACGTCGAAGAGGCGTTCCAGCGCGCGCTCGAGGCCGGCGGCACGGTGGTCCAGCCGCTGGAGCTGAAACCGGACGGCGACCGGCGCGGCGGCATCGACGACGGCAACAACACGGTCTGGTGGCTGGCGCGCCAGGAAGGCTAGGCTGTCGGCGGCGCCCGATCAGGCCACGCTTCAACCGCCCGCGCGCGCAATCAGGATCAGCCCGACCATCCCCACGAGCAGCAAGACGGAGACCGCCAGCGGCACGCGGCTGATCCAGCGCACGAGCGAACCGCGCGGATGGGCCCGACCGGTGAGATAGGCCGGAACCGACACGATGCCGGCGGCGAACTGCCAGAGCAGGAAACCGGCGATCCGGTTGAAGCCACGGGTGAACCCGTCGCCGGTCGCCTCGGTCGTCATGAAGTCGATGAAGGACCACGCGAACAGCCCCGCCCACACGATAACGAGCGCCGCAACGAGCCTATCTTCACGCGAAGTGAACACCGACCGATCCTCCCGGCCCGATGCTAGCGCGAATCGCGCCCGGACGCCAACGATCGGGTCATGCACCGTACGAGGCTCCAGACCGTCTACTGACCAGTTGCGTGGGCACACGCCATTCCGAGAGTTACGCTGAGCGCAGACGGACTAAGGTTCCCGCAGACGTCTTCCTGCTCCTCGCATGAGCTGACCCGTAATGTGCCAATATACGTCGATATCGTCGAGAGCCAGGTTCGAAACCTCATCTTCGCCACCTAGGAACAACGGCTTGATGTAGCCGATGCACTGCTGATACTGCGGCGCAGCGCCGCCGGCTGCGGCCCATCTTTTCCGAAAACCCCGAGCAAGAGCAGCTTCAGCGAACTCGAGAAGCCCCCTATCGTGAAACGTTACGACATCGCACGGGACTTCTAGCGCTTCTCCCGCACCGGGGTCGAACATGAGGACCTCGGCACCATCCTTCTCGCGCCGGGTCGATTCTGCGGCGAATGCACGTCCCAGCCAATCATATCCGAAGCATGTGACCTTGCCTGCAAATTCCGGGTAGGCGAAGCCGATGCGCGCATTCCAGCGGCCCATATCCACCGCCCTCACAACCCGGTACGCGCCCCGCTCAAACGAACTGCCCCCGAAACGGCAAACTAACTCGGTCAGGCCCGCAATACTTGAAGACCCGGCATGGCCATGGTTGCCTACGCAGAGGTCGGAATCCCTTGCAAAACTGTTCTCAAGGGCGCTGAACATCACAACTCAACATATCCCGTTACGCGTTCATGCTCACCTCTGCGAAACGGCGGTCGCCACGGAAAGCCCAACCGTTCGATCAGGCGTCATTGCCAGTAGAACGGAGACGACGAAGTCCGTCGCAAAAGTCCATATTCCGCGAAACCACCCGCCTCCAGAACCGCTGGATCAGCGAACTTACCCCCTCTGCGCGTTGTTCTCCGCAAGCCCGGCCCAGTAGCTGATGCCAAGCGGTATGATGTCGTCGTTGAAGTCGTAGGCGGGGTGGTGCAGGCCAGCGGTGTTGCCGTTTCCGATCAGGATCATCGCGCCCGGCCGCGCTTCGGTCATGTAGGCGAAGTCCTCGCCGCCCATCATCGGCGCGGCCTCGGTTTCGACTGCGTTGTCGCCGACCACGCGGCCGGCGACCTGCGCGCAGACGTCGGCTTCGCCGCTGTGGTTGATCATCACCGGATATCCCTTGCGCCACTCGACCTCGGCGGTCGCGCCGTGCGCGGAGGCGATGTTCTGGGCGAGCGCGCGCAGGCGCACTTCGCCGAGTTCGCGATTCTCCGGAGAGAGCGCCCGGATCGTGCCGCCGATCTCGGCGTCCTCGGGAATGACATTGTGCGCGGTGCCGGCGTGAAACTGGGTCACCGACACGACGATCGCGGAAACCGGATCGACATTGCGCGAGGCGATCGTCTGCAGCGCCTGGACGATCTGCGCGCCGATGACGATCGGGTCGATCGTCTGGTTCGGCCATGCGGCATGCCCGCCGCGCCCGGTGATGGTGATCTTGAATTCGTCCGTCGATGCCCACAGCGCGCCGGTGCGGATGGAAAACTGGCCGACCGGAACGCCCGGCATGTTGTGCATGCCGTAGACCCGATCGACGCCGAAGCGCTCCATCAGCCCGTCATCGACCATTTCGCGACCACCGCCGCCGCCCTCCTCGGCCGGCTGGAAGATGACCACGACCGTGCCGGCGAAATTGCGGGTTTCGGCCAGATATTGCGCCGCGCCGAGCAGCATCGAGGTGTGGCCGTCATGGCCGCAGGCATGCATCTTGCCGGGCGTGGTGGACGCGTAGTCCTTGCCGGTCATCTCCTTGATGGGCAGTGCGTCCATGTCGGCGCGAAAGCCGAGCGTCTCGCCCGCCCCGCGATTGCCGTGGATGACGCCGACGACGCCGGTGCGCCCGAGACCGGTCACCACCTCGTCGCAGCCAAAGGATCGCAGCTTCTCTTCGACGAAGGCCGCCGTCTGGTGGACGTCGAACAGCAATTCGGGATGGCGATGCAGGTGCCGCCGCCATTCAACGACATCGCCCTGCATTTCATGCGCTCGATTGAGAACCGGCATCGATTGCGTCTCCCGAAACATTCCGTTTGTCGAAGATGGAGGCGTGAAGGCCACAGGGCAAGCCCCGGCGCATTTCGTTTCGCTCCTGCTGCGACGCTCTCCTTGTTTCGCCGCGCGCAATCGCCTACACAACTGCGGGGCCGCTGTCATCACTCAGGAAACGTCCATGCTTGCCGGGACAAGGATAGCCATGCTTCGCCTTCCCCTCGTCGCTCTGCTTTGTTTCTTCACCGTCTTCGGCGGAACCGCGGGCGCGGTGCAGACCGACGCGCCCTCCATGGTGGTGGAGATGGCGACGGGGCGGGTGCTGGAGGCCGAGCGGCCGTTCGCGCGCTGGCACCCGGCCTCGCTGACCAAGCTGATGACGGCCTATGTCGCCTTTCGCGAGATCGAGAGCGGCGCGCTGACGCTGAAATCTCCGGTGCGGATTTCGCTGGAGGCCGCGCGCAAGCCGCCGAGCCATATGGCCTATCCGGTGGGCACCATCATCACGCTGGACAACGCGCTGAAGATGCTGCTGGTCAAATCCGCCAACGACATCGCAGTGGCAATCGCGGATTCGGTGTCCGGCTCGGTGGAAGCCTTCGCCGAGCGCATGAACGCCGAGGCCAGGCGGCTCGGTCTGGAGGACACGCATTTCGTCAACCCGCACGGGCTGCACGATCCCGAACAGTATTCCTCGGCGCGCGACCTCGCGGTTCTGGCCAGCACCATCCGCCGCGACTACCCGCAATATGACCACTACTTTTCCACCGAAGCGCTGAAGGACGGCGAGACGGTCTACGATTCCTACAACCTGCTGCTCGGCCGCTTTGCCGGCGCCGACGGCATGAAGACCGGCTACATCTGCGATGCGGGGTTCAACCTGGTCGGCTCTGCGACGCGCGAAGGCACGACGCTGATCGCCGTGGTTCTCGGGGAAATGAGCTCCAAGGCCCGCGCCGAAAAGGCCGCCGACCTGCTCGAAGCCGGCTTCGCCAGTCTCGGCTCCGAAGGCTTCCAGCCGGTGCTGGCGTCGATGACGCCGCCGGAAGACCGCTCGCTCAAGGTCGAGAACGTCCGCAACATCGTCTGCTCGCAGGAGGCCAATGACGCCCGCTGGGCCGACCGGTCGCTCGATCATTTCGCCACCACCGCGCTGGCGCCGCTGACCCGCCCGCTGGTGCCCGACACCATCTTCAAGGGCGGCGCGGAGGGCGCGAGCATGTCGGCCATCATGCTGGCCGGGCGCTATATCGGCGAAGTGCCGGTGCCCGAATACCGGCCCGTGCGCCTGACCGACGAGGTGGCCGAGGCACGCCGCGCCGCCGGATTGGACCTCGACGCCAAGCGCGCCATCCCGGTGCCCGAATTCCGGCCCGCCGACAGCGGTGCCTGACGCGACCATGCCCGTCCTTCCCGTCCATGTGGTCACCGGCTTCCTCGGCGCAGGCAAGACCACGCTCCTCAACCGGCTGATCGGCGCCGGCGGCTTCGCCAACACGGCGGTCATCATCAACGAGTTCGGCGATGTCGGCATCGACCACCTCCTGGTCGAGGCGGCCGAAGGCGGCGAGCCGATGATCGAATTGTCCGACGGGTGCCTGTGCTGCACGGTGCGCAGCGACCTCGTCGACACGCTGTTCCAGATCGCCGCCCGCGTCGATGCCGGTTCGACGCTCGACCGCGTGGTGATCGAGACCACGGGCCTCGCCGACCCTGCCCCCGTGCTGCAGGCGGTGATGGCCACGCCGGGCCTGAACGAACGGTTTCGCGTCGCGAGCCTCGTGACCGTCGTCTGCGCGGCAACGGGGCTGACAAGCCTGCGCGAGCACGATGAGGCGCGCAGCCAGGTCGCGCTCGCCGACCGCATCGTGCTGACCAAGACCGACATGACGCCGCCATCCGAGGAGTTGCTGGCGGCCATCGCCGCGCTCAACCCGATGGTGACGCCCGTCGACAGCCGGGCCGACGGCTTCGCGCTGGTGCTTGACGACGCGGCCGTCTCGGCGGCCGACCTGCCCGAAGACGAGCCGCACGGCCATCACCATCATCACCACGACGTCAATCGCCACGATGCGACGATCGAGGCCTTCACGCTGACGCATGACCGGCCGATCCCCGCCTCGACGGTCGAGATGTTCATCGACCTGCTGCGTTCGTCGATGCCGCGCCAGTTGCTGCGCATGAAGGGCATCGTGCGCACCGTTGAGGATCCGGAGCGGCCACTTGTCGTCCACGGGGTCCAGTCGGTCTTCCATCCGCCGGTTCGCCTCGACGGCTGGGGCGGCCGCACGCCGCAGACGCGGCTGGTCGTCATCACGAAGAACGGCAATCGCGCCCATGTGGAAGGCCTGTTCGCCGCCTTCACCGGACAGATCGCGCCCGACCGCCCTGACGCCCAGGCCCTGACCAACAATCCGCTCGCCATTCCCGGCATGTGACCGCGGACAACTGGTCGCAGCCATGTGATTGTCGGCATGTCGACAGGCCGGAAGGCCCGTGCCATCTTCATTCGTAACGCCTGCCGAACCGAACGGAGCGCTGGGGTGGCGACGAAGGCTGAACCCGTCATCAACGACAATGACTGGCTGATATCCGCGCCGGGCGTGTTGATGGCGTCGCTCCTGTTCGCCGCCTCGCTCACCCCGTCGCTGATCCCGCGCGAAGCGGCCATGCAGGGTGTCCTGGCGGGATTGTCGGCAACCCTCGGCTATGCCATCGGCGCTCTTGCCATGTGGCTGTGGCGCATCATGCTGCTGCCAGAGCCGGGCGAGAGGCTCGCACCCTATGTGCGTTGGCCGCTCTTCGCGATCAGCCTCGCGGTCTGCATGCTGTCGCTCTGGTATGCCGCCGACTGGCAGAACGCCACGCGCGCGGTGATGGACCTGCCGCCGGTGCCGACCGCACATCCGCTGACGGTTTCGACGACGGCCTTCCTCGTCTTCGGCTTCCTCTGGCTTGCCGGCAGCGCCTTTCTCTTCGTCACGCGGCGCGCCGGGCGGGCGCTGGCCCGCATCCTGCCCGGCCGCACCGGGCCGGTCATGGGCATCCTGGTTGCCGTCGCCCTGTCCTGGGCGCTGATCGACGGCGTCCTCATCCGCAATTTCATGGAAGCCGCCGACGCCTCCTTCGAGGCGGCCGACCTGCTGATCGACGCCGAGACTTCCGCGCCCGACGATCCCATGATGACCGGCAGCAGCGCGTCGCTGGTGCGATGGGAGCAGTTGGGCGCCAATGGCCGCGACTTCATCGCGAGCATGCCGTCACGCAACGAGATCACCGAGTTTTCCGGCGACGCGGCCATGCGGCCCATCCGCGTCTATGTCGGGCGGCGCTCCGCCCGCACGGCCCGGGCGCGCGCCAAGCTGGCGCTGGCCGAAACCATCCGCGTCGGCGGGTTCGACCGCGAGGTGCTCGTCATCACCACGCCGGTTGGCACGGGATGGATGGACCCCGGCTCCCACGACGCGCTCGATTTCATGTTCGGCGGGAACGCGACCCAGGTGGCGGTGCAGTATTCCTACCTGATCTCCTACCTGTCGATCCTCACCCATGTGGATTACGGCTTCGACCAGGCGCGTGCGTTGTTCGACGTGTTCTACGCCTACTGGACAACGCTGCCCGAAGACGACCGTCCGCGGCTCTACGTCCACGGGCTGAGCCAGGGCGCGCTGAACAGCCAGGCCACGCTGCCCTTCCTCGACACATTGGGCGACCCGCCGAACGGCGCACTGTGGGCCGGTTCGCCGTTCCTCAGCCCGCTCTGGGCCCGGATCCGCGACGACCGCAACCCCGAAAGCCCCGCCTGGCGGCCGCGCTACGGCAACGGCTCGCTGGTGCGCGTCACCAATCAGGACAACGTCCTCGACGAGGCGGACGCGCCGTGGGGCCCCGTGCGCTTCGTCTTCCTGCACTATGGCAGCGACCCGATCGTCGTCTTCGACTTCGCCACCATCTGGCGCGCCCCCGACTGGCTCTCGGAGCCGCGCGCGCCCGATGTCGCGCCGCAGATGCGCTGGTATCCGGCCGTCACCGCGTTCCAGATCGGCCTCGACATGCTCGCCGCCCTCAATGTCGAGGGCTACGGCCACTACTATGTCGCGGAGGACTATATCGACGCCTGGGCGGCGCTCGCCGACCCGCCCGGCTGGACGGAGGCCCGCGCCGATCAGCTCAAGGCGATCTTCGAACGGCGCCCGCCGAGCTTCACATTGTTCAAGAAATAGCGGCCGGACCGGCTCCGCATTCGATCAGGAAGCGGTGGCCGTCCCCGGCCTTCTCCGATTCGATCAGCGGATTGCCGCTCTCGCGGCACCAGTGCGGAATGTCGATGACGGCGAGCGGATCGCTGGTGCGCACCCACAGCCGATCGCCGGGCTTCAGGCTCTTCAGGCGCTTCTGGGTCTTGAGCACCGGCATCGGACAGGAGAGGCCGCGCAGGTCGTAGATGTCGGCCATGGTCAGCGGTTGGAGCCGCCACCGGGCAACAGGCCGAGCAGTCCGCGCAGCGGCGAGGACGACTTCTTCTCCGGGGCTTGCGCCGCCGCAGCGACGCGCTCGGCCTCGGCCAGCTCTTGTGCGGCCTTCTTCTCGGCAGCCGCGGCAGCCTCCTGCTCGGCAACCGCCGCCTTGGCTTCCAGAGACGAGACCGCCTTGTCGAAGGCCAGCGCCTGCTGCGACTGCAAGGTCTGGTAGGCCGTCTGCAGCTTGGTCGGCAGGCTCATCGGAGGACAGGCCGCCGTGGCCCGGAAAGCACCGCTCTCCGGCTCGGCGTTGAATACGTAGCGCCGTCCGCAGACGTCGACCTTCGGCGGGATCTTGGTCAGCTCGAAATGGTCGTAGCCTTCCTTGAGCATTTTCCAGAAGGCGAAGCTCGCATCGTTGCGATGCCGGGCCATGTTTTCCGGCGTCATGCGGAAGGGGAAGGCCTGGACCTGGAAGGCCTGCTGCCGGCCGCCCTGCAGCGCCTCGCGCGCGAAGGCGTAGATCTCGGTGATGTTCTCGTCGGTCATCGAGTAGCAGCCGGCCGAGGAACAGGACCCGTGCACCATCAGATGCGACCCAGTGCGCCCGTTGGCGCGGTCATAGGTGTTCGGGAAACCGGTGTTGAAGGCGAGGTGATAGTCGGACTTCGGGTTGAGGAGGCCCTTGGAGATCCAGTAGAAGCCCTCCGGCGCCTGCCGGTCGCCTTCCTTTATCTTCGGCCCCAGCTTGCCGGAATAGGCGCAGATCTCGTAGCTCTTGACGAGCCCGTAGCGGCCGGTGTCCTTCTGCTTCCAGACCTCCAGCACCGCCTCTTCCTTGAAGATGCGGACCATGATCGGCGATGACCGGGTCATGCCGTTGGCCTTCATGTGATTTTTCACGTCTTCGGGCAGCGGCGCGTTGGCGCTCAGGGACAGCAGGTCGCTCGATTCGCATCCGGCAAGCGCCGTCGCGGCAGCCAGCGCCATGACGAGCGCGCTGCGGCGGACAGACAGACCTGAAAGCGCCGGAAGAATCATCAACCCCCGATTACAGCCGGCGAGGATTCGCCGCAAGATTTCCCCGCGCCGCATGATGCGACGACTGGGAGACGACTCCATGGCAAATGCGGCGTCGATATGGCGATTTCCCTTGCGGGACCGCAATCAGCCCAGATCGCGGCCGATCGCCAGGAACTTCTCGCGCCGGGCGTGCTTCAGCGCGGGGCCGTCGAGCGCCGACAGGTCGCCGAGCGCGTCGGTGAGCGTCTTGCGGGCCGAGGCCATCACCGCCGCGCGATCACGATGCGCGCCGCCCAGCGGTTCCTCGATGATCCCGTCGATGACCTTCAGCGCCAGGAGGTCCTGCGCCGTGATCTTCATCGCGGTGGCGGCATCCTTGGCGCGCGCGGCGTCGCGCCACAGGATCGAGGCGCAGCCTTCCGGAGAGATGACGCTGTAGATGGCGTGTTCGAGCATATAGACGTGGTTGGCCGTCGCGATCGCGATCGCACCGCCGGAGCCGCCCTCGCCGACGACGATCGAAACGATCGGCACCTCGAGATTGAGGCACATCTCCGTCGAACGCGCGATCGCCTCGGCCTGGCCGCGTTCCTCGGCGCCGATGCCGGGATAGGCACCCGCCGTGTCGACCAGCGTGACGACCGGAATGCCGAAGCGGTTGGCCAGTTCCATCACGCGCACCGCCTTGCGGTAGCCCTCAGGCCGCGCCATGCCGAAATTGTGTTTCAGCCGCGCCTGCGTGTCGGACCCCTTTTCCTGGCCGATCACCGCGACCGGATTGCCCTCGAAACGGGCAAAACCGGCGATGATCGCCAGATCTTCCGCAAAATTGCGGTCACCGGCCAGCGCCGTGAATTCGGTGAACAGCGCATCGACGTAATGCTGGCAATGCGGCCGGTCGGGATGGCGCGCCACCTGCGCCTTCTGCCAGGGCGTCAGCTTCTTGTAGACCTCGACCAGCGCCTCGGCCGAGCGCTTCTCCAGCCGCGCGACTTCCTCGGCGACGTCGACGCCGCCGTTCTCGCCCTCGGAAAGCTTCTTCAGCTCCATGATCTGGCCGTCCAGATCGGCGATCGGCTTCTCGAAATCCAGATAGCTGTACATCGACATGAATAAAGGCAGCCCGTCGCTTTCTTGTTTTGCGGTGAGGTGGAGGCAAATGCCCCCGATGTCAAGAACCGCGCACCGCGCGCGCCTTGGCCTCAGGCTTTCGCCAAGGGATGCCGCTCGGTGACGAGGCGGTGCAAACGCTCCTCCAGGACATGGGTGTAGATCTGCGTCGTTGAGATGTCGGCATGGCCGAGCAACTGCTGCACGACGCGCAGATCCGCCCCGTTTTGCAGCAGGTGGCTGGCGAAGGCGTGACGCAGCACATGCGGCGACAGCTTCACCGCGGTGATCCCGCAGCGCGCGCCCAATGCCTTCAGCTCGCGGGCGAAGACCTGCCGCGCGAGGTGGGTCTCGTGGTTCTCAGCCGGGAACAGCCAGGCGCAGTCGTCGGCGCGCGGATCGCGGTCGCGCAGCGCAAGATGCGCGGCGACCGCCTCGCGGGCCGTCTCCGTCATCGGCGCCATGCGCTCCTTGGCGCCCTTGCCGACCACGGTGAAGAACGGCTCGTCGCGCCAGGCGACGCTGACCGGCAGCGACACCAGTTCGCTGACGCGCAGGCCGGAGGCGTAGAGCAGTTCCAGTAGAGCCCGGTTGCGCACGGCGGTGGCATGCACCTTCGGCGAGGCCGCCGGATCGGCCGCTTCCTCGGCCGCCCGGTCCAGCAGGCGGCTCACCTGCTCCTCGCTCAGGACCTTCGGCAGGGGCCGCGCCTTCTTCGGCGAGGCGATGACGCCGGTCGGATCGTCGCCGCGCAGGTTCTCGGCATGCAGGAAGCGGAAATACTGCCGCAGCGCCGACAGGCGTCGCGCCTGCGAGGAGGCCGCGAAGCCCGACGCGTCCATGCTCTTCAGATAGGCCGAGATATCGGCCGCGCTCGCGCCCCGCAATCCGCCGCCGCGCGACGCGCGCATGAAGGCGTCCGCATCCTCCAGGTCGAGCCGGTAGGAGGCGAGCGTGTTTTCGGCGGCGCCGCGCTCGGCGCTCATCATTTCCAGGAAGGCGTCAATCATGGCGCCAGTCTGCACGGCGAAAGTTTACCGCCGGTTTCGCCCGGAAAGGATCAGAAGTCCGGATTGATCGTCCGGGCGGGGATGCGCACGGTCATCTCGCGCGGCGTCGGATCGACATACAGGACGAGCGCCCACATGCCGCCATAGACGAGGCCGCCAAGGACGGCGAGCGTGACGATGAACCGGATCAGGCTTGGCATGGCGACGCGATTCGAAAAAGCCTCTCGTTTCTACCGGTATGCGATCAAATAGAGGCAAAATCAAACCCCATGACGCCCGATGCCCGCAATCCTTGACAGCGCGCGCGGGTTCGTGCGCTAAGCGGAACCAGGATCAGGCCCCGTTTCGCGGGGCCGGTTTCGGGCGGAAATGACAGATGACACCGGAAGAAAAAGCCAGTTGCGAGACCGTTGCCAAGCTGATCGGCCCGCGTTCGATCGTGCTGATCGGACTGATGGGCGCCGGCAAGTCGGCGGTCGGGCGCAAGCTGGCCGGCTTCGTCAACCTGCCCTTCGTCGATGCCGACACCGAGATCGAGACGGTCTCCAAGATGACCATCCCCGACCTGTTCGCCCAATATGGCGAGCCGGAGTTCCGCGCGCTTGAACAGCGCGTCATCACGCGTCTGCTGGCCTCCGGCCCGCAGGTGCTGGCGACGGGCGGCGGCGCCTTCATGAACGAGGCGACGCGCCGAGCGGTCCGCGACAATGGCGTGTCGGTGTGGCTGTCCGCCGATATCGACCTGTTGATGGAACGCGTCTCGCGCCGCCAGAACCGCCCGCTTCTGCGCGACCCCAACCCGCGCGGCGTCATGCGCCGGCTCATGGATGAACGCTATCCGGTCTACGGCACCGCCGATATCGAGGTCCGGTCCCAGGACATCGCCAAGGAAGAGATGGCGTTGCGCGTCGCGTCCGCCGTCGCAGAACGGCTGACCGCCGAAGCGCTCGCTCCAACGACAGGAACCGCACAATCATGACCGCAAGCGCCGCCGAGACCGTGCATGTCGAACTCGACGACCGGTCCTACGACATCCTGATCGGACCCGGCCTCTTGGCCGACGCCGGCGCGCACCTGTCTGCCCTGCTGCCGGGCGCCCGCGCCGCCATCGTCACCGACGAGAACGTCGCCCGCCATCACCTGCCGACCGTCAAGCAGAGCCTTGAGGACGCCGGCATCGCGACGACCGAGATCGTGCTGCCGGCCGGCGAGCCGACCAAGCGCTTCGAGATGCTGCAGGAGGTCGTCTACCGCATCCTCGACGCCAAGCTCGAACGCGGCGACGTCGTCGTCGCGCTCGGCGGCGGCGTGATCGGCGACCTTGCCGGCTTTGCGGCGGCCGTCGTGCGCCGCGGCATGCAATTCGTGCAGATGCCGACGAGCCTCTTGGCGCAGGTCGATTCCTCCGTCGGCGGCAAGACCGGCATCAACGCGCCGCACGGCAAGAACCTGATCGGCGCCTTCTACCAGCCACGCCTCGTGCTCGCCGACACCGCCGCCCTCGACACGCTGCCCGAACGCGAGTTCCGCGCCGGCTACGCCGAGGTCGTGAAATACGGGCTGATCGACCGGCCGGACTTCTTCGGCTGGCTGGAAGAAAACTGGCCGAAGATCAAGGCCGGCGGCGCCGAGCGCATCCACGCGATCGCCGAATCCTGCCGCGCCAAGGCCGCCGTCGTCGCCCGCGACGAGCGCGAATCAGGCGACCGGGCCCTGCTCAATCTCGGACACACATTCGGCCACGCGCTGGAAGCGGCGGCGAAATACGATCCCGCAATCCTGATCCATGGCGAGGGCGTGGCGATCGGCATGGTGCTGGCGCACCAGTTCTCCGCGCGCATGAACCTCGCCAGCCCCGACGATGCCGGCCGCGTCGCCGCCCATCTTGAAACCGCCGGCCTGCCGACAAATCTCAATGCCATGAAAGCGCATCTGCACGATGCCGACACGATGCTGGACTTCATCCGCCAGGACAAGAAGGTGACGCGCGGCGCGCTGAACTTCATCCTGACGCACGGCATCGGCCAGTCCTTCATCGCCAAGGACGTTCCGGCATCGGAAGTGCGCTCCTTCCTCGTCGACAAGATCGGAGCCTGAAGACGTCATGGAAATCTGGATAACGGCGGGTGTCGTCCTGGTCCTGATCGTGCTGTCGGCCTTCTTCTCGGGGTCCGAGACGGCGCTGACCGCGACGTCGCGGGCCCGCATGCACCATCTCGAAGGCGCCGGCGACCTGCGCGCCAAGAGCGTCAACCTGCTGCTGACCCGGCAAGACCGCCTGATCGGCGCGCTGCTGATCGGCAACAACCTCGTCAACATTCTCGGCTCGGCGCTGGCGACCAGCCTGTTCCTGGCGCTGTTCGGCCAGACCGGCGTCGCCTATGCGACCATCGCCATGACGGTGCTGCTCGTCATTTTCGCCGAGGTGCTGCCGAAATCCTGGGCAATCTCCAATCCGGACCGCTTCGCGCTCGCCGTCGCGCCGATCATCCGCCGTTTCGTCGTCGTGGTCGGCCCGCTGTCGAGCCTCGTCAACGCCATCGTGCGCCGCATCCTGAAGCTGTTCGGCGTCGATCTTGCCGACAATGTCTCCATGCTGACGGCGCATGAGGAAATCCGCGGCGCGGTGGAAGTGCTCCACAAGGAAGGCTCGGTGGTCAAGGAGGAGCGCGATCGTCTGGGCGGCCTGCTCGACCTCGCCGAACTCGAGGTCTCCGACATCATGGTCCACCGGACCAACATGAAGATGGTCAACGCCGACCAGGAGCCGGCGGCCATCGTCGCCGAGATCCTGGAAAGCCCCTATACGCGCATGCCGGTGTGGCGCGGCGAGACCGACAACATCATCGGCATCGTCCACGCCAAGGACATGCTGCGCGCGCTGCACGCCGTCGACAACGATCCGACGCGCATCGACATCGCCAAGGTCGCCAACAAGGCCTGGTTCGTGCCCGACACGACCACCCTGCGCGACCAGCTGGACGCCTTCCTGCGCCGCAAGGCCCATGTCGCGATCGTCGTGGACGAATATGGCGAGGTGGAAGGCCTGGTGACGCTGGAGGACATCATCGAGGAGATCGTCGGCGACATTGCCGACGAGCACGACGTCGATGTGCAGGGCCTGCGCACGGAGGCCGACGGCTCGGTGGTTGTGGACGGATCGGTGCCGATCCGCGACATCAACCGCGCGCTCGACTGGAGCCTGCCCGACGAGGAGGCGACGACCATTGCCGGCCTCGTCATTCACGAGGCACAGACCATTCCGTCCGAGAAACAGGCCTTCACCTTCCACGGCAAGCGCTTCGTCGTGATGAAGCGCGAGAAGAACCGCATCACCAAGCTGAGGATCAGGCCCGTCTGACGCGCGATCCCCGATCGACGCCATGCAGGACCTGCCATCGCTGACCGGGCTTTTCGCCCTCGCCTTCGCCGCCGCCACGATCCTTCCGGCCAATTCGGAAGCCGCTTTGGCTGCGCTCTTGGCATTCGGGGACCGATCGCCCGCGGCACTGCTGATCGCCGCGACAGCCGGCAACGTGCTCGGATCGGTGGTCAACTGGCTGCTCGGACGATGGGTAGAGCATTACCGCCACCGCCGATGGTTTCCGGTCAGCGAAAAGGCGCTCGATCGCGCCATGGGCTGGTATGCGCGCCGGGGCCGCTGGACCTTGCTGTTGAGCTGGGCGCCGATCGTCGGCGACGCGCTGACCGTGGCCGCCGGCGTCCTGCGCGAACCGTTGTGGAGTTTTCTGCTGCTTGTGACAGTCGCCAAGGCCGGCCGCTACCTGGTCGTGGCCGCGGTGACGCTCGGCTTGCTGTGATCACGGGACCGGGCCACGATGTGCGGCCCGGTCGCCTTGGCGATCGCGCTCGGATCAGCCTTCGAGGCGTTCGGTGAGGAATTCGGAGAAGGCCTCCCAGCTCTCCCGGTCGGCCCGCTCCTCGTAGCGGTTGGAGCCGAAGACGGTGAAGGCGTGCGGCGCCTTCGAATAGACCTCGATCGTGTAGGTCGCGCCGGCCTCTTCCAGTTCGCCAGTCAGCGTCGCGACATCGCTCATCGGGATCGCCGTGTCGGCGCCGCCATGCATGATCAGGAGCGGCGGAACCTCGCTCGACCAGCCCTGCCCCTCCGGCGTCGCAAGGCCGCCATGGAACGTCGCGTAACCCGCCGCCTCGGAGGTCTTTTCGCTGCGCGCCATCTCCAGCGCCACGGCCCCGCCGAAGCAATAGCCGGCGACGACGAGGCCGCCATCCGGCGCCATTTCACGCGCCTTGGCGACGCCCGCATCGATCAGGGCACGCATGCGGTCGCGGTCGCCATAGAGCGCGCCGGTCGCCGCCTGGCGCTGCTCGACGGTCTCGGCCGGCGTGTCGCCGAACATGTCGAGCGCGAACGCGTTGAAACCCATCTCGGCCAGCATGTCGGCGCGCTGGCGCTCGTAGTCGGTCATGCCGTCCCAGTCGTGCACGATCAGCACGAGGCCCTTGGGTTCGCTGGCGGCGGCGAAATAGCCGTTGAGCGTCTCGCCGTTCAGCTCGTAGCTCACATTCTCGGCAAGAGCCGGCGTCGCCGCCAGAAGCGCGGCCGAAGCAAGAATCATGTGTTTCAAAACCTGTTCTCCCTGTTGCGCCGGCAGCGTAGCAGTGCTTTCACGGCCGACAGTGATCCGACAGTAGTGACAGCCAAGACATGGCGCAGGACGGCCCGCCGGCAAGCCCGGCACCGCGCGCCGGCACGAGCAAGGCGGCCCCGCGATGGTGACGAACCCGACCTCCGATCTCGCCCGAAAGGGCATGCTCGCCGATCCCGGCGACCACTTTGCGGGCCGCTACGAGGTGGAGCGCAAATATGCCGTCGCCGATCTCGCGCCGGTCGTCGCGCTGCTGAAGACCCGCGGCGCGACCGCCTTCACGCTCGGCAATCGCGAGACCGACGTTTTCCTCGACTGGCCCGACGGCCGGCTCGCCGCGGCGGGCAAGCAACAGGTCGTCCGTTCCATGCAGCCCTCGGGTCGGGTGCTCTGGTTCGTCAAGGGCCCCGGCGCGGACGAATGCGTGGCGACCGACATGCCGGAACTCGACAAGGCGCTCGCCGTCCTGGGCGGGCTCGGCTGCGTCGAGATCGACCGCGTGGACAAAGAGCGCGACATCTGGTTCCTGGGCGATTTCCACGTCACGCTGGACCGTGTGCCGGGCCTCGGCGATTTCGTCGAACTCGCCGTGATGACCGATGACGAGGCGAGCCTGCCCGGCTGGGCCCTCAGGGTCGAGACGCTGGCGGCCGAGTTTGGCCTGCACGAGGATGCCCTCCAGGCGCGATCCTATCGCGCGATGCTGGCGGCGAGCCGCTGACCTTCGAGGAAGCTCTTGAGCTTCCACCTGCTGGAAGCCTTATGACGTGAAGTCAAAGAGGAGGCTTCGCGATGATGTACGGTTTCGGCGACGGAGGCTTTTTCGGAATGGGATTGATGGCGCTGCTGTTCATCGCCCTGATCTTTCTCGCGGGAATGGCAGTCGGCTTCCTTTTGGGACGCTTGCGCTAGAGCGTACGGAGGCGTTTGGTCTTGGCAAGAAAATCCATCATCGCAGCGGTCGCGATCGCGGTTGCGGCCATCCTCGTCTGGCGCTTTGCGCTGCAGCCCGCGCCCACCGGGATGGCGGCAGCGGGCGCGCCGCTCGTGCAGGTGACCGTCCCGGACCTGCCGGCCGAGGCGTCGGCCGGCGAGGCCCTCTTCAATGCCAACTGCGCGAGCTGCCACGGCACGAACGCCGCCGGACAGGACGGCGTGGCACCGCCGCTCGTCCATCTCATCTACGAGCCCAACCATCATGGCGACGCCGCCTTCCACATGGCCGCCCAGCGCGGCGTGCGGGCGCATCACTGGCCGTTCGGCGACATGCCGCCGGTCGACGGCGTCGATGGCGAGGACATCGACAAAATCGTCGCCTATGTCCGCCTGCTACAGCGCGCCAACGGAATTCACTGAGGAACGCGAGCCGGCGTCACGATGACCGTTTGCCTTGGATGACCGGCGAAAGCCGGCTATCGCTCGGCCCTTACCAGCGCACCTTCTCGCCCGGCGCGGCTGGCTCCAGTGCCAGCGCGTGAACGCCGTCGGCGATCTCCGCGGTCAGGAGGTCGTTCAGCGCCCGATGCCGCTCGATCCGGCTCATCGCGGCGAATGCCGGGGACACCACGCGGACACGGAAATGCGTCTCGCCGCTGCCGTCGGGCGAGCCGCCGGCATGGCCGGCATGAAGATGGCTTTCATTGATGATCGCGAGACGCTCCGGCGCAAAGGCCGCCTCGATCTTTGTTGCGATGCGTTCTTCAATCGGGCCCATCGGAGTCGTACCTTCCCAGTTGCCTGCCATCTTGCCTGCTATCTTGCCTTGCCACCCATACGATTGACGGGTAAACCAGTGCGTCCTCTTTTCAGGGCGCTGCAGCGGCACTTGCCGCTTTGAATCTTCCACTGTCAATGCTTGTGTGCGGCGCAGCGCCGCCCGATATCACGGTCAGATGAAACCCAGTTCGAAATATTTCGATTCCATCCGGATCAATCCCGGCGGAAAGAAGAAAAAGAAGTCCGCGACGGAAGAGCCGGCCGCGCAGACCTGCCAGTGGGCGGGGTGCGAGAAGCCGGGCACCCACAAGGCGCCGGCCGGCCGCGACCGCGAAGGCCAGTACCTGCATTTCTGCATCGACCACGTTCGCGAATACAACAAGAACTACAACTACTTCTCCGGCCTCGGCGACGACGAGATCGCGAAGTTCCAGAAAGACGCGCTGACCGGCAACCGGCCGACCTGGAAGATGGGCACGGCCCGCATCGAGGACGCCACCGCCGCGCCGGTCTTTTCCGACATGAAATCGGGCTCTGCGCGCTCGATGCGCATGCGCGATCCCAATTGGCGCGCCGGCGCCACCGCCCAGCCCGTGCGCAAGCTGAAGCCGCTGGAAGCCAAGGCGATGTCGACGCTCGGCCTTAAGGCCACGGCGACAGCCGAGGACATCAAGACGCAGTACAAGGCTCTGGTCAAAAAGCACCATCCCGATGCAAATGGCGGCGACCGCACCTCCGAGGAACGTTTCCGCGACGTGGTGCAGGCCTATCAATTGTTGAAGACCGCCGGGCTGTGCTAGTCCCGGCGAAAGAACCCGTTACACGACACAAGACACCCCCGCATGCGGCCCCCGTCCGCATCAAGGAGGCAGGATGAACAAGATGGAACTCGACATCGCCAACATGCCCGACACCAGCGTCGACGCGCGCACGGTGTTCGGCGTGGATGTCGACATGCAGGTGCCGGCCTATTCGGACGCCGACGCCTATGTGCCCGAAATCGACCCGGACTACATTTTCGACCGCGCCACGACGCTGGCGATCCTGGCGGGCTTCTCCCACAATCGCCGCGTCATGGTGTCCGGCTACCACGGCACCGGCAAATCGACCCATATCGAGCAGGTCGCGGCGAGGCTGAACTGGCCCTGCGTGCGCGTCAACCTGGACAGCCATGTCAGCCGTATCGACCTCGTCGGCAAGGACGCCATCGTCGTCCATGAGGGCAAGCAGGTCACCGAGTTCCGCGACGGCATCCTGCCCTGGGCCTATCAGCACAATGTCGCGCTCGTCTTCGACGAATACGACGCCGGCCGCCCGGACGTGATGTTCGTCATTCAGCGCGTGCTGGAATCGTCCGGCCGCCTGACCCTGCTCGACCAGAGCCGCGTCATCCGCCCGCACCCGGCCTTCCGACTGTTCGCCACCGCCAACACCGTCGGCCTCGGCGACACGACCGGCCTCTATCACGGCACCCAGCAGATCAACCAGGCGCAGATGGACCGCTGGTCCATCGTAACCACGCTCAACTATCTGCCGCATGACAAGGAAGTCGAGATCATCCTCGCCAAGGCGAAGCACTACCAGGACGCCAAGGGCCACGAGATCGTCAACAACATGGTGCGCCTCGCCGACATGACGCGGCAGGCCTTCATCAATGGCGACCTGTCGACCGTGATGAGCCCGCGTACGGTGATCACCTGGGCGGAGAACGCCGACATCTTCAAGGATGTGGGCTTCGCCTTCCGGCTGACCTTCCTCAACAAGTGCGACGATCTGGAGCGCACGCTGGTGGCCGAATTCTACCAGCGCTGCTTCGGCCAGGAGCTGCCCGAAAGTGCAGCCAATGTGGTGTTGAGCTAGGCGAGAAGCGACGCGACAATCCATGGCAGGCCCCGGAGACAATATCCGCAAGAAGCCGGCCAAGCCGGTCGACACCGAGCCCTTCAAGCGCGCGGTGACGACCTGCATGCGCGCCATGGCGGGCGAGCCCGAGCTCGAGGTCGTCTTCGCGGCCGACAAGCCGGCCTTCGCCGGCAAGCATGCGCGCCTGCCCGACCTTCCGAAACGCATCACTCGAAATGACGTGATGGTGACGCGCGGCGTCGGCGATTCCATGGCGCTGCGTACCGCCTGCCACAATCCGCGCATCCACGCCGCTTCCGCCCCGGACGGCACCGACGCGCGCGCCGTCTTCGACGCAGTGGAGCAGGCCCGCATCGAGGCGATCGGCGCCCGACGCATGCCGGGCGTCGGCGACAACATCGCCGCGATGATCGACGACAAGTTCACGCGCGCCAATCTTGCCACCGTCTCCGACCGGGACGATGCGCCGCTGTCGGAAGCCGTGGCGCTGATCGTGCGCGAGAAGCTCACCGGGCGCCCGACCCCGCCCGGCGCCGCCGCCGTCGCCGATGCGTGGCGCGACTGGATCGAGGACAAGGCGGGCGACGATTTCGCCCAGCTGGAGACCGCGATCGACGACCAGTCGAGCTTCGCCAAGGCCGTACGCGACATGCTCGTCTCGATGGAACTCGCCGACGAGATGTCCGGCGAGGAACCCGAGGACAGCGACGACGACAACGAGGACGAACCGGATTCCGAAGAGGAATCCGAGGGCGGCAGCCAGGACGAAACCGGCGAGGAACAGTCGGAGACCGAGGAAAGCCAGACCGAAAGCGAACAGCCCGAATCCGGGGAAATGGACGCCGCCGACGCCACGACCGACGACATGCAGGACGACATGGACGCCGACGCCGAAGAGCCCGGCGAGGCGATCCGTCCCGAGCAGCCGTTCAACGACATCCTGTCCGGCATCGACTACAAGGTGTTCTCCACCGAGTTCGACGAGACGGTCTCGGCGGAGGAATTGTGCGACGAAGCCGAGCTTGAGCGCCTGCGCGCCTTTCTCGACAAGCAGCTCGCCAATCTCCAGGGCGTGGTCGGTCGGCTGGCCAACCGGCTGCAGCGCCGCCTGATGGCGCAGCAGAACCGCTCCTGGGATTTCGATCTCGAGGAAGGCTATCTCGATCCCGCGCGCCTGCCGCGCATCATCATCGACGAGATGGCCGGCACCTTCGCACCGCTCTCCTTCAAGCGCGAGCGCGACACCAATTTCCGCGACACGGTCGTGACGCTGCTGCTCGACAATTCCGGCTCCATGCGCGGCCGGCCGATCACCGTGGCCGCCACCTGCGCCGACATCCTTGCGCGCACTCTGGAACGCTGCGGCGTCAAGGTCGAGATCCTCGGTTTCACCACCCGCGCCTGGAAAGGCGGCCAGTCGCGCGAGGCGTGGCTGAAGGGCGGCAAGCCGGCCGAGCCCGGCCGCCTCAACGATCTGCGCCACATCATCTACAAGAGCGCCGACGCCCCGTGGCGGCGCGCACGGCGCAATCTCGGCCTGATGATGCGCGAAGGCCTGTTGAAGGAGAACATCGACGGCGAGGCCCTGACCTGGGCCTATCGCCGGCTCGCGGCGCGTCCCGAACAGCGCCGCATCCTGATGATGATTTCCGACGGCGCGCCGGTCGACGATTCCACCCTGTCGGTCAATCCCGGCAACTATCTGGAACGGCACCTGCGCGCGGTGATCGAGGAGATCGAGACGCGCTCGGAAGTCGAACTGCTCGCCATCGGCATCGGCCACGACGTGACGCGCTACTACCGCCGCGCCGTGACCATCGTCGACGCCGAAGAACTCGCCGGCGCGATGACGGAACAGCTCGCCGGGCTGTTCGAGGAACAAAAGGCGCGCGACACCCGCCAGCGCAGGGCAGGCTGATCGCCGCCTTGGCCCGAACGGTAACCCAGACATCCGATCCCGCTTCGATCGACGCGTCAGCATCCAGGCCACTGGCCCAGAACTTCGGACGCGGGCTTGCCCACCTGCTACCTCTCCCCCATCATCGATGGGGGAGAGGTGGCCCGAAGGGTCGGAGAGGGGGCCTTGTGGCGCAGGCACCGAAACGATCGGCAAGTCGCAGAATGCCCGGCTCGACCAGTCGGGCGCGGCGCCTGCGGTCGGCCGGCAACCAGGCCGAAGCGCTACTCTGGACAGAGGTGAAAGCCCGGCGGCTCAACGGGTTCAAATTCGTCCGGCAGTCTCCTGTCGGCCCCTATATCGTCGATTTCCTCTGCCGCGAGAAACGTCTGATGATCGAACTCGATGGCAGCCAACACGCGGGCAGCGCCGATGACGAAAGGCGCGATGCGTTCCTGACCGCGCAGGGATACGCCGTGCTCGGCTTCTGGTCGGCGGACATGGTCCGCGACAGACCTACCGTGCTGGCGACCATCGTCGAGGTTCTGGAAGGACGGCTCACGGAAAACACCAATGCGCCCGACCTGAAATACAAGGTGGCGATCCGACGAGGAAGAGGCGACGATTGAGCCGGCCCCCTCTCCGCCTCGCTTCACTCGGCACCTCTCCCCCTGAAGGGGGCGAGGAAGCGCACCGTGTCGGTCACCGCGCCCTCGCTTCCACCTGCGGGAGTATTCTGACTCGGAGGTTGACCCAGCTAGCCCATACAAGCCTGATCGCATCCGCGATGGTCGTTCTCCTCGCCTGCGCCCCGGCCCGCGCCGCATCCGACGCGATCGAGATGACGGTGACGAGCCGGGTGATCACGCATTTCCGCATCGGCACGAACCAGGAGCGCTTCGGGCCCTTGGAATTCGCCGGCGGGCTGGAGATGAACGGGTCTTCGCGTCATTTCGGCGCGATTTCCGGCCTGCAGCTCTTCGACGACCAGTCGCGCTTTCTCGCGGTCGCCGATACGGGCTTCTTCGTGACCGGTCGCATCGAACGCGATGACGACCATCACCCGACCGGTCTTTCAAGCGTCGTGATGCGCCACATGGGCGCTGCGACCAATGAAAAATGGAAGACCGACGCGGAAGGGCTGACGGTCAGGGGCGACATCGCCCATGTCAGTTTCGAGCGCGAACACCGCATCTCCGATTACAGGCTGTCAGGTGACGACGCCCCTGTCCTGCTGCGCACGGCCCCGCCGCCGGTGCCGATGCGCGAATTGCGGGCCAATCGGGGCTTCGAGACCGTGTCGGTCGCACCGGCGGCCTCGCCGCTGGCCGACGCGCTTGTCGGGATCACCGAGATGAGCCTCGACGCCAACCGCAATATCATGGCTTTCGTGCGCAAGCCCGACGGCAAGAGCTTCCAGTTCTCCGTGCGGCGCTCCGACGAATTCGACATCACCGACGGCGATTTCCTGCCCGACGGCGACATGATCCTGCTGGAACGGCGTTTCAACATCACCGACGGCGTCGCCATGCGCTTGCGCCGCATCAGGAGCGGCGACATCGTCGAAGGCGCCACGGTTGACGGAGAGGTGCTGCTGGAGGCCGACCTGTTCTACCAGATCGACAACATGGAGGGCCTCTCCATCACCGTCGATCCCGACGGCACGCCGCGACTGACCATCATCTCCGACGACAATCACTCGCTCCTGCAGCGCAATCTGCTCCTGGAATTCCGTCTCGTCGGCGAGGACGGCTAGGCGGGAACAGCGGAGCGGTCGGCGATGAGGCTCCGCAGCACGCGATAGGGTGCGAGCAGAACCAGCGCGACGAGGATCTTCACGATGAAGTCGCCCGCGGCTAGCGAGACCCAGAGCGCCGTCTCCCCGCCGACGCCGAGGAACGGCACCGGGAAGGCGAGAGAGCCGTCTTCCATGCCGAAGCCGGCGTCGATGAAGGCGAATCGCGCCGAGAAGGCGACGCCGAAGAACAGCACCGTGTCGATGACGGAACCGAGCACCGATGAGATCAGCGGCGCCTTCCACCACGCCGAGCGGCGCAAACGCTCGAAAACGGCGACGTCGAGCAACTGCGCGACCAGGAAGGCCGAACCCGACGCGATCGCGATGCGCGGCGACGCCAGCCAGATCGACAGCGCTACGGCGAGGACGAAACCGAAGATGACGATGATCCGCGCGGCCTGAGGGCCGAAGCGACGGTTGGTCAGGTCGGTGACGAGGAAGGCGACCGGATAGGTGAACGCACCCCAGGTCAGGAGATCGGCGAGATTGACGCCGCCGAAATGGGCTTGGACCGGAAACTGGACGAGATAGTTCGATGCGGCGACGACCGCGCACATCGCAACGATGAAGGGAAGATAAGACTGTGCCTTGAGCATTTTTTTATCCTGGGTGATGCCACCAGCGAGCGTTCAAAGAAAACAGGCCGGTTGCCCGGCCTGAGGAGGTCAACTGACTGAAGCCTGAGATCAGGCGGCCTGTTCGGCCGTCTTCTTGGCGATCTGGCGCTTCAGCAGACGGGCGCGCTGCGACAGCTCGTTTTCCTTCGCCTTGGCGAGGAAAGCGTCGAGGCCGCCACGATGCTCGACCGTGCGCAGGGCCGCGGCCGAAACGCGGAAACGGTAGCTCTGGCCAAGCGCTTCAGACATCAGCGTCACTTGGCAGAGATTGGGCAGGAACCGGCGCCGGGTCTTGTTGTTGGCGTGGCTCACATTGTTGCCGGACTGGACAGACTTGCCGGTCAGATCGCATGCGCGAGACATGGTGTTCACCTTCGAATCTTGTTTCTAGCCCCGCCGGGCAAACGCAATCTCGTGTCGCGCCGGGCTTTGCGGCGTCGCCGGAGGGTGCGGCTCTAGCGGAAAAGTCAGCGTCCTATAGTGACAAAGGACTTTTGCGTCAACCGCTTTGGCCGATTTTGAGTCGCCGTGCGCGCACCCGCCCCGATCGTCGGCCGCTTGACAAATCCGGCCGCGACGGCGACGGGATCGCCATGAGCGACACGATCATGCCAATCACCGCGGAACGCAAGCGTTTCATCGCCACGCTGATGGGCTTCAGCGCGGTCTTGATGTGGGCGCTGCTGGCCTTGTTCACCGCCGCGTCCGGCGACGTGCCGCCATTCCAATTGTCCGCGATCTGCTTCGCCATCGGTGCCGCGATCGGCTTCGTCGCAACCGCCGGCAAGCGCGGCCGGCGGGAGAAGCACCCGCCCGTCCCGTGGCAAGCCTATCTGCTCGGCATCGGCGGGCTGTTCGGCTACCACTTCCTCTATTTCACCGCGCTGCGTCATGCCCCGGCCGTCGAGGCGAGCCTCATCTGCTATCTCTGGCCGATGCTGATCGTGACCGGCAGCGCCCTCATGCCGGGCGAGAAGCTCGGCTGGCACCATCTCGTCGGCGTGGCCTGCGGCTTTGCCGGCACGGCACTCATCGTCACCGGCGGCGAGGGCTTTTCGCTGAAGGCCGAATACGCCTATGGCTACGGCGTGGCGATCGCCGCCGCCTTCACCTGGTCGGCCTATTCGCTGCTGTCGCGCCGCTTCGCCAGCGTGCCGACCGACATCGTTGCCTGGTACTGTCTGGCGACCGCGATTCTTTCGGCCGTCGCGCATCTGGCGCTGGAGACGACGGTCTGGCCGCAAGGCTGGACCGAATGGCTCGCCGTCGCCGGTCTCGGCGCATTGCCGGTCGGCGCCGCCTTCTATGTCTGGGACCACGGCGTCAAGCATGGCGACATCCAGGTGCTAGGCGCGTCGAGCTATGCCGCACCGCTGATCTCCACCGTCATCCTGATCGCGGTCGGCATGTCGCAGGCGACATGGGCGATCGCCATCGCCTGCCTGTTGATCACCGGCGGCGCGGCGATCGCCGCCAAGGACCTGTTGTTTGCCCGGAGGAAACGCGATGCTGCCGTTTGAAGGAGGCGTCACCGGCACGTTGAACGGCACGCTGCTTTTCTCCGTCCTGCTCGCCATCGCCTATCTGTTCTACGGACATCGCCGCTCGACGCCGCTGAAGGTCGCCGCAAAAACGCTGTCCGTGGGCTTGCTCGCTCTCCTGTCGGTCGAGGCCGGCGGCCCGTGGCTGCTGACGCTGGCGCTGGCGTTGTGCGCCGCCGGCGACTTCTTCCTCGCCATCGAGGACAAGGACGAGCGCTTTTTCCTCGCGGGACTGGTCTCGTTCTTGGCAGGCCATATCGCGTATGTCGTTCTGTTCGCCGCCCTGCCCGCATCGCAGGCGCCGCTGCCGCAGGTGGCACTCGGCATTGTCGGCGTCGCCATGGTCGCGATCGCGCTTGGCATGGGACGGCGCCTGTTCGGCGCGGCGGCCGAATTGCGCTGGCCCGTCATGGTCTATATCGCGGCGATCCTTGCGATGGGCATGGCCGCGATCTGGAACGGCGCGGGCCTGATCGTCGCGGGCGCGGCCAGCTTCATGATCTCCGACACGATCCTCGCCGCCGACCGCTTCCTGATGAAGCCGGATACTGCCGGACGGCAATTCGCGGGACCGGCGATCTGGATCACCTATGTCGCGGCACAGGTGCTGATCCTGTTCGGCGTCCTCGCGGCCTATCCGACCGTCATGGCGTGAACATGTTGACAAAATCAACATTATGTTGATTTTGTCAATTATGGATCAAGACAGATCGGTACATCCCGTTCCCGCCGACCGCATCGCCGCGGTCCGCCGGTTCAACCGCTTCCACACCCGCCTCGTCGGCGCCCTGAACGAGCATCTGCTCGAATCGGGCTATGCGCTGTCGCAGGCGCGTGTTGTCTACGAGCTCGGCCATGCCGGCCCGAAACCCGGCATTACGGCGACGGAGCTCGGCCGGGAGCTGGACATGGATCCGGGCTATCTGAGCCGCCTGCTCGCAGGGCTGGAACGCGACGGGCTGATCGCCCGCCAGCCCTCCCCTCAAAACGCCAAACGGCTGCTCCTGAGCCTGACGGAGGCCGGCGACGCACTGTTTCGCCGCCTCGACGCGGCCTCCGCGCGCGAGGTGACCGACCTTCTCGGCCCGCTCGCCGAAAGCGAGCAGAAGGCGCTGGTCGGCGCGATGACCCGCATCCGGACCCTGCTCGACCCGACGCCGGACGACGCCACCATCGTGTTGCGCGATCCGGAGCCCGGCGACCTTGGCTTCGTGGTTCATCGACAGGGATTTCTCTACGGCAAGGAGTATGGCTGGGACTGGACCTTCGAGGGGCTTCTCGGCGGGATCGTTGCCCAGTTCGTCGAGACCTATGACCCGGCGCGCGAACGCTGCTGGATCGCCGAGATGGATGGCGCGGTCGCCGGTTCCGTCTTCGTCGTGCGCGCCGACGACCAGACCGCCAAGCTGCGCATGCTCTATGTCGAACCCTCGGCCCGCGGCCATGGCCTCGGGCGCAGGCTGGTCGAGGAGGCGATCCGCTTCGCCCGGGCGCGCGGCTACACGAAGATGGTGCTGTGGACGAACGACATCCTGGTCGCCGCCCGCCGGATCTACGAGACCACGGGTTTCACGCTCGTCAGCGAGGAGCGTCACCATTCCTACGGCAAGGACCTTGTCGGCCAATACTGGGAAAAGCCGCTGTGACACTGCCCCGCATTGCAGATCCCGCACGCTAGCCGGTAGGGGTGAGGGCGCATCAGCGGAGCACGCCGAATGAACGCCCTTTCCCCCAGAACGAGCGCACTCATCGCCGGAACCGCCTACCTGGCGATGACGGTCACCGCCATAAGCACATTGTTCGATTCGGAGATCGTCTCCGCGCTGTTGGAAAGCGGCAGTGAAGCGCCGGCATGGCCGACCGACATCTCGTCCGGCATTCTCCTGCAGCTCATCGGACTTGCCGCCGTGGCGGTCTTGGACGTTGTCGTGGCCTGGGCGCTCTATTGCCTGTTCCAACCGAAGGCGCCGGGGATTGCACTCTGGATGGCGATCGCGCGGATCGTCTATGTGGTCGTCTTCGCCTGGGCGCAGACCCGCATTGCAGCGGCATGGGCGATCACGCGCGCCGACGCTCTCGACGAGGGAAGCATCGACGCCGTGCTGGCGGCGTTGCAGGACTTCCAAAGGAGCTGGGACCTCGCCTTCTTCGCGTTCAGCGTCCATCTCGTCCTGCTCGGCATGCTCATCTGGTCCGAGAGCGTGCTGCGCAAGACGATCGCCGCGCTGCTTGTCATCGCGGGCGTCGGCTATTTCATCGACAGCGTGATCGCCTTCACGATGCCCGATGTCACCCTTCGGCTGGGCGTCTACACCTTCATCGGCGAGATGGTGCTGATGATCTGGCTCCTGACGGTGGCCGGGCGCCGCGAAACGCGATAGCGCCGATCAGCCGCCCCGCGGCGGGCGCGGCGTCGGCTTCCAGTCCGGCGGAGCGAGCTCGAAGGAGGCGAAGTCGAAGCCCGGCGAGACCGTGCAGCCGACCAGCGTCCAAGGCCCGAGCGAGGTCGCCGTCTGCCAGCAATTGGCCGGAACGACGATCTGCGGATGCTCGCCCGTCGTCAGGTTCGGGCCGAGCCGGTAGCCGGTCGCGTCATGGCCGTTCGGCGACAGGGTGAGGGCCAGCGGCGCGCCGGCGTAGAAATGCCAGACCTCGACGGCGTCGGTCACCCGGTGCCAATGCGAGACGTCGCCGGCCTCCAGCAGGAAATAGATCGCCGTGGAATGGGCGCGACCGTCCACGCCGGCCTTGTCGCGGAAGCTCTCCGCATACCAGCCGCCTTCCGGATGCGGCTGCAGGCCGAGTTCCTTCTTGATCCGTTCGGCGGCCAGGTTGTGCATCAGAAATTGTCCTTGCGCTTGCGGATCTCCGCGAACACGTCCTCGTCGCTGGCGTCCTCCATGCCCAGATGGGCGCGGATCGCGGGATCGTCGGCGCGCAGGAACGGATTGGTGGCGAATTCGACGGACAGCGGCACTGGCAGCGTCCACGCGTCGCCGGCCCGCAGCGCCTCCACCTCTGCAGCGCGCTTCTGCAGCGCGTCGTTGTCCGGATCCACCGTGACCGCGAAACGCGCATTGGAGAGCGTGTATTCATGCCCGCAATAGAGCATTGTCTCGCCCGGCAGCGCCTTCAGCTTGCCCAGGCTGCCCCACATCTCCGCCGGGCCGCGCTCGAACAGGCGCCCGCAGCCGAGCGAGAACAGCGTGTCGCCGGCAAACAGCAGGCCGGCCTTCGCGCTGTGGTAGACGATGTGACCGGCGGTATGGCCGGGCGTTTCTAAGACGTCGAAATCATAGGCCCCGAAAGAAAACACGTCCCCCTCGGAAAGCGCCTCGTCGAGACCGGGGATCTTGTCCGCCTCGCCCTTCGGCCCGACGACCTGGCAGCCGAATTTCAGCTTCAGCGCCATGATGCCGGCGGTGTGGTCGCCATGGTGATGCGTCACCATGATGTCCGTCAGCGTCCACCCCTTGTCGAGCAGCACGGTGTGGATTTCCATGGCGTCCGGCGCGTCGATACTGGCGGTCCGTCCGGTCTCGGGATCGTGCACCAGCACGCAGAAATTGTCCGACCGGCATATGAACTGTTCGATCTGAAGCATGAGGCAGTCTCCCTTTCGCGGTGGTCGCCATTGCCCCGCGCCGGGATTTGTTGCACCTGTCGATCAACGACGCAACCGGCACGGACACGACGCCCATGCATATGGATATCGTGGAAATTCGCGGCTTCTACCACAGCCTGCTCGGCGAGCTGGCGACCCGCTCGATCGCCATGGGGCTGGCGCGCATCTGGCAGCCCATGCCGAACGAGAGGCTGCTCGGCCTCGGCTACGCGCGCCCCTGGCTCGACCGGTTCGAACCCGACACCGAGCGCACGCTCTCCTTCATGCTCGCCGCCCAGGGCGCCGTGAAATGGCCGCGCAACGGACCCTCCCGCTCTGCCCTTGTCTTCGACGAGGAACTGCCGCTGCCCGATTCCGCCGTCGATCGGATCCTGATGGTTCATGCGCTCGAACACGCCGAAAACCCGCGCGAGACGCTGATGGAGGCCTGGCGCGTGCTGGCGCCGAACGGAAGGCTGGTTCTCGTGGTGCCCAACCGGCGCGGCCTGTGGGCGCGCTTCGAACACACACCCTTCGGCACCGGCCGACCCTTCTCCAAGGGCCAGATCACCCGGCAGTTGCGTGACGCCAACTTCACGCCCGGGCCGATGACGGAGGCGCTGGCCTTCCCGCCGGTGCGCTCCGGTTCGCTGTTGCGCGTCGCCTATCGCAGCGAACGGCTCGGCATGCGCCTGTGGCCGGGCTTTGCCGGCGTGCTGATCATCGAGGCGCAGAAGCGCCTGTTCCAGGGCCTGCCGGTGGCCGAGCGCCAGTCGCGCCGTGTCTTCGTGCCGGTGCTCGCCCCGCAGGGCGCCGCCCGCACGCGCGACTGACGTCACGCCCCTTCATTCGCGCTTCTCGACATTTTGAACGGTCGGCGCTATTGCCCTGCAGTCCCAGAAACAGCCTCAGGGCGATCAGACCCGAGGCCAGCAGGAAAGTCTCAGGCAATGTCCGCGCACGAAACCCCGTCCCGTCCCGTCCCCGGTCCCGGCGTGATGGAGATCGCGGCCTATGTGCCGGGCAAGAGCAAGGCCAAGCCGGGCGTCAAGCTGCACAAGCTGTCCTCCAACGAGACGCCGCTCGGACCGAGCCCGGCCGCGATCGAGGCGTTCAGGGCCGAGGCCGAAACGCTGGAGTTCTACCCCGACGGATCGGCAAACGACCTGCGCAAGGCGATCGCCGAGACGCACGGGCTCAACCCGGACAATCTCCTGTGCGGCAACGGTTCGGACGAACTGCTCGGCCTGCTCGCCCATGTCTATCTGGAGCCGGGCGACGAGGCGATCTTCACCCAGCACGGCTTCCTCGTCTACAAGATCCAGATCCTCGCCAATGGTGCCACGCCGGTCGTCGCGCCGGAGACCGATCTGCGCGCCGATGTCGATGCGATCCTCGAGCGCGTCACCCAGCGCACCAAAATGGTGTTCCTCGCCAATCCGAACAATCCGACCGGCACCTACATGTCGGACGCCGAGGTCAAGCGCCTGCATGCCGGCTTGCCGAAACATGTCCTCCTCGTGATCGACGCGGCCTATGCCGAATATGTGCGCCGCAACGACTATTCGGCCGGCGTCGAGCTCGTATCCGACCACGAAAACGTCGTGATGACGCGCACCTTCTCCAAGATCCACGGCCTTGCGGCCCTGCGGATCGGCTGGATGTACGGCCCGGCGCATGTCATCGACGCGCTCAACCGCGTGCGCGGCCCCTTCAACCTGAACTCCGCGGCAATCTCGGCCGGTGCGGCGGCGATCCGCGACCGCGCCCATGTCGAAAAGGCGGCGCATTTCAACGAAGAGTGGCTGTCGACCCTGACGAGCGCCCTCACCGGCATCGGCCTGACCGTCACGCCCAGCGTCGGCAATTTCGTCCTCATTCACTTCCCCGCGGGCGATCCGGCCAGATCCGCCGCCGCGGCGGACGCATTCCTGACCGATCGCGGTTATGTGCTGCGCGCCGTGGACAGCTACGGGCTGCCCGACGCCCTGCGCATGTCGATCGGCACGGCGGAGGCCAATGAGGGCGTGGTCGAGGCGCTGACCGAGTTCATGGGCCGCGCCTGAGCCATGTCACAGTCGGATCCTCTTTTTGAGCGCGTCGCGCTGATCGGCATCGGCTTGATCGGTTCGTCGCTTGCTCATGCCACCCGCCGCGGGAATCTCGCCGGCGAAATCGTTGTTTCGACGCGCAGCGCCGACACGTTGAAGCGCGCCGAGGAACTTGGTCTCGGCGACCGATACGAAGCAGACGCCGCAAAGGCCGTCGAGGGCGCGGACCTCGTGATCCTGTCCATACCGGTCGGCGCCTATGGCAAGGTCGCGGAAGCGATCGGCCCGTATCTCGCCAAGGGCGCGATCCTGAGCGATGTCGGCTCGACCAAGGGAACCGTGGTGCGCGACGTCGAGCCGCATGTGCCGGCCAGCGTGCATTTCATTCCCGGCCACCCGATCGCAGGCACCGAGCATTCCGGCCCCGACGCCGGCTTCGCCAGCCTGTTCGAGGGCCGCTGGGCCATCCTGACGCCGCCCGCCGACGCCGATCCGGCCGCCGTCGACAAGCTGACGCGCTTCTGGACGGCCTGCGGCTCCAAGGTCGACACGATGGACCCGGATCATCACGACCGGGTGCTCGCCATCGTCTCGCACTTGCCGCACATCATCGCCTACAACATCGTCGGCACCGCCGACGATCTGGAAGCGGTGTCGAAATCGGAAGTGATCAAATACTCCGCATCGGGCTTCCGTGACTTCACCCGCCTCGCCGCCTCCGATCCGACGATGTGGCGCGATGTCTGCCTGTCCAATCGCGACGCGATCCTGGAGATGCTGGGGCGCTTCTCGGAGGATCTGGCTTCGTTGCAGCGGGCGATCCGCTGGGGCGACGGCGACAAGCTGTTCGACCTCTTCACCCGCACCCGCGCCGTCCGGCGCTCGATCATCGAGGCGGGCCAGGAAGTCGACGCACCGGATTTCGGCCGTCATCCCGAAATCCAGCCGAAAAAGGAACAGGCGGCCGACTGACGCGTTCTTTCGTCGGGCGCGGACTGTCACAGCGGTTCGCGCCCCGCTATCGTCCCTTTCGCGGACAGATCTTCTGAAAGGACGCCATGCCCCTCACGCTCTACGATGTCAGCATTCCGGTCTTCACCCGGGAACTGCAGAACATGTCGGGGTTCCTTGAAAAGGGCCGCGCCTTCGCCGACGAGACCGGGCTGAGCCACGACGAACTGCTCAACGCCCGGCTCTATCCGGACATGGAGCCGCTCGTCTTCCAGGTCCGCCGCGCCTGCGACGCCGCCCGCTTGACGGCGGTGCGCGTCGGACAGGCCGAACCGCTCGACATCGCGGACACGGAGAAAAGCTTCGACGATCTGGAAGCGCGCATCGTGCGCACGCTCGGCTATCTCGACGCGGTGCCGCAAAGCGCGATGGAGGGCCGCGAGGACGTGCAGATCGTTCTGCCGGCGCCGGAACGCGACCTGACATTCACCGCACGCGACTATGTGATGGCCTTCGCCCTGCCGAACTTCTTCTACCGCGCCACGATGGCCTATGCCCTGCTGCGCCATAATGGCGTGCCGGTCCGCAAAGCGGACTTCATCAGCGGCGGCTGAAACCGGCTGAAACCGATCCTCAGTCGAAGGTCGGCGCCCAACCGACCGGAATGAAGCCCAACACGATCCGCCCGTCGCGCACCGTCACCGGAATGCTCGTCTCCGGCGTGCCGTCTGGCCCCGGCCGAGACGGCAGGGCCGTCACCATCTGCATCTGACCCGAAAACTCGGGAAACACCGGCTTCAGCGCCGTCGAAAGCCCGGCGGGGTCAACCAGGATCGCCTCGAACCTGGCGTTCAGGCGTCCGTCCTGCCCGATATCGAACGGCCCGCTGACGACGACACCCTGTTCGGGCGTCAACAGCAGCGCCAGCCGACGGATCTCGCCGGAAACGCCGCGCAGCGTTTCCGTCCCGCGCGCGGCAAGTGCGACACCGTCGGCGATCGTCAGATCCGCGTCCCCGGCGACCACCGGCAGGGTCCGGCCATCCGTCAGGCGACTGTCGATCACCAGCCCCTCGTAGCGCAGGGCAAGGTCCAGGTCGGCGCCGTTGATGCGCATATGCGCCTCGGCATGGCTGGCGGAGAGCGCCTGTTCCATCGGGCCGAGGGCCACCTTGATGTCCTCGACCGCGACCGAGCCCCGCTGCGGCACCGGCCGTGAAAGCGTCGCGCTGGCGCGGGCAAGCGACCAGTCGAAGCGGATCGGCGCGGCCAGCGCCCCCTGCACGGCCACCGGCGCGTCGAGTTCGGCATAGATGCGGCGCGGTTCGTAGACCTGTGCCGCGCTGCGGAAGCCTCCCGCCTCGATCGTCAGGCCCTGCGCGGGCCGCGCCAGATCGAAGGCGGTGCAATGAACTTCCAGCCGGAAGGGATATCCGCGCACCTCGCGGTCGGCGCATTCGATGGACGTGCCCCGGCCGCGCTGCGTCTCGACCATGCGGGCCGCCTCGGCCTCGACCCGCTCGGCCAGCCAGAACCAACCGGCCGAATAGGCAATGGCGACAAGGATGATGACCATGCCCAGCCAGCGAATGCGCCGGCCGGCATTGTAGGCCGGTTTTGCTTTAGGATCTGCCATGCTAGAGGCCATCGCCTGCGAATGTGGAAACAACGTGAGCTTATGGACGATTTCTGGGTCTTCGGCTACGCATCATTGATGTGGAAGCCGGGTTTCGACTACGTCGAGAAGCGGCGCGCGCGCCTTTACGGCTATCACCGCAGCCTGTGCATCACCTCCTACGAACATCGCGGCACCCGTGAACGCCCCGGCCTCGTCATGGGGCTGGACCGCGGCGGCTCCTGCGTCGGCGTGGCGTTTCGCGTGGCAGGCGAAAAGGGCGAGAGGGTGATGGCCTATCTGCGCGAGCGCGAACTCGTCACCAATGTCTATCTGGAGCGCAGCGCGACGATGGCGCTGGAAAAAGGCCCGAAGACATCCGCCGTCGCCTATGTGGCCGACCGCAGCCACGGGCAGTATGCCGGACGCCTGAGCGTCGAAGACGCGGTCGAGCGGGTCTGCGGCGCGGTCGGCGGCATGGGGCCGAACGAGGACTATGTCATCAACACCGCCGAGCACATCCGCCTGCTCGGCATTCGCGACCACTGGCTGGAACATGTCGTCGCCGGCATCCGGCAACAGATGGCCGTCACCCCGCATCAGTCGGGCTGACACCCGCCGCGCTACGCAACTCCACCACCCTCTTCCTTGCGGTTTCCGGAAAGGGCGGCGCGTCCGGATCGTCGGCGAGCGCCAGCAATTGCCGGTCGCAGGCGCCCTCGGTGCGCTCGATCAGGGTCCGGCGGAACGTCTCGCCGTCGAGGCCCGGCTGGATCGGATCGAGGATCTCCACCTTGATCGTGCCCGGATGGCGCAGGAAGGAACGGCGCGGCCAGTAGAGCCCGGCATTGTGGGCGATCGGCACGACCGGCAGGTCGAAGGTCTCGTAGAGATTGACGATGCCCTTCTTGTAGTTCGGCTCCGCGCCCGGCGGACGCCGCGTGCCCTCCGGATAGATCACGATCTGGCGACCCTGGGCGATGGCGCGCTTCGCGCCCTTGTTGACCGAGTCGATCGCCTTGAAGCGGTTTCCCCGGTCGATCGGGATCATCTGCATCTTGGCGACGTACCAGCCGAACAGCGGAACCCACATCAGCTGGCGCTTCAGGATCATCACCGGATCCGGCCACCACGGCAGGAAGGCGAAGGTGTCCCAGGCCGACTGGTGCTTCGGCGCGAGGATGTAGCTCCCCTCCGGCAGCTTCTCCAGGCCGGTCACGACATGTTTCGTCCCGGCGACATGCCTGTGCAGCCACAGCATCGACCGCGCCCAGAACTTCGGCACGAACCAGGCCTGCTTGTGCGGCGCCAGGAAGGCGAACGGCAGGAACACGACCATGTAGACGAAGGTCACGGCGTAGAACATGGCGTTGAAAAGAAGGGATCGAAGAACCAGCAAGGGACACCCGGTCTCGTTCACGAATTGCGATCCGGCGGTTTCATCGCTGAAACGGCAACCCCGCCCGGATCCTGTCTTGGTCGCGCCTTGCGGCAGCAAGCCGGCGCCCCTCCGGCGATACACGCCGGGGCCCGACAAGGCAAAGACAAATCGACTAGCCGCCGGTCGGCGCCGGGAAAAGCGTGCGAAGCCGCGCCGCGCCATATTTGACATATTCGCCGAGCAGCACGCGGTAGCGGCTGAGCTCCTCGCGCAGGCCGCCCTCGCCGCTGCCGGTGGAGACGACCGCATGCGGAACCAGGCTGACGTCCTGCATGACGCGTTCCATCTCCAGCAAGCTCCGCGGCATGTGATAGTCGTTGGTCACGATGATGAGCGAACGATAGCCGTGCCGGTGGGCCCAGGCGGCCGCCTCCTCCGCGTTGCCGATCGTGTCGAGCGCGTTGTGGTCGAGATCGACGCAGCAGGAGAAGAGCGCCTCGTCATTGGCGTAGGTGTGCATCAGCGTCGCATGCGTGGTCGAGGCGTGCACGCCGCTGATCAGGAGCCGCGCGCCCATGCCCGCCTCGAACAGCCGCACCGCCTCGTCGATACGATCGCGCCCGCCGGTCAAGACCACGATGCCGTCGGCGCGGCGGTCTTCCGGCGCGCGATAGAGCGCGATGTCGTTCAGGAAGATGAAGAAGCCGACACCGTAGAGGACAAGGCAAAGTGCAGCGATGAGCGCCAGAAAGCGCACAAAACCGCCCCTTCGGCGTGACGATCGGCGCATCGTCTTCGCCGATTTCCGCGTCAACACCGCCGTTCCGCCCTGCCCCTCGGTGCCAAACGCCTTGGTCATGGCCCGAATCGATAGCGCCGAATTCGGGCGCGGTACAGACCGAATAGCGACGATTTCGGCGCAAATATGTGGCATTCAACCAGTTTTCGCCCCGGTTGCAGCCCGTCAGTAGTCGAGACGGCCGGGATCGGCATGGTGGTCGTCGATGTCGTGCAGCGTGCGCAGAACGGTGACATGGCTGGTCAGCGCGGTCAGCACGCCCGCCAGCACGATCACCGCGAAGACACCCGCATAGGCGCCGAGCCCGATGGAAAAATCGCCGAAAAAGGCCGACGCCTGCTCGCCCTGCGGCGTGATGATGTTGCGCGCCGACCAGAAGCTGACGAGCACGAAGATCAGCGTCGCGAAGCCGCCGCCGATCACCCCGCCCCAGATGCCGGAGAGGAGGAAACGCCGGTGGAACTGCCGCGCGACGAAGCCCGACCGCGCGCCGATGAAATGCAGCACCTCGATGATGTGCTGGTTCCCCGCCATCGCCCCGCGCGTGGCGAAGATCACCGTCAGCACCAGCGCGGCAAGCACGAGGATGAGAATGCAAAGCCCGATGACCGTCGTCGTGCGCGCCATGCCGACCAGGCGGTCCACCCAGGCGCGGTGATCGTCGAGAGAGGCGTTCGGCACCGACTGGTAGAGCGCATCCTGCAAAAGGGCGAAATCCGGTGGCGAATCCTCGTCGATCGTCACCACGACGAGGCGCGGCACCGGCAATTCGTCGAGACCGAGCCCCGAACCGAGCCACGGTTCGAGAAGCGCCACCGTTTCGGCCCGGCCGATGATGCGCGCGCCGCGCACGCCGGAAAAGCCGGAGGCCAGTTCCTGGGCCTGCCGCAGCGCCGCCTCCATGTCGATGTCGTCGGAGGGCCGGATCTGGATCGTCGCCTCGCGGGCGATCTGGCTTTGCCAGGTCTGCGCGCTCTTGTTGACGAGCGAGACGGCCCCCACGGCAAGGCAGGCGAGAAACGACATGATCGCGATGACCAGCACCAGCGACTGGCCCGACATGCTGCCCTTCGGCACGATCGGCGCGAGCGGGCGCAATCCGGGAACGCGCTCGCCGCGCCCGTCGGTGCGCTGCACCGGCAGTTTCGGTCGGGCGGGACGCGCGGCCTTCGCCGTGGCCGGCGCGGATTTGTCGGCGCGGTCACTCATAGATTTCGAGCTGCCCGTTCGAGAGGATCATGCGGCGCGCGTCGACCTGGTCCATCAGGCCGAGATCGTGGGTGGCGATCACCACCGCGGTGCCGAGCCGGTTCATCTCCAGGAACAGGCGCAGCAGCCGCCGCGCCATCGGCGTGTCGACATTGCCCGTCGGTTCGTCGGCGAGCAGGATCTCCGGCTGGTCGATCAGCGCCCGCGCGATGGCGACGCGCTGCTTCTCGCCGCCCGACAGGACCGGCGGCAGCGCGTGGATGCGTTCGCCCAGCCCCACCCATTTGAGCAATTCCAGCACGTCGTGGCGATAGGTCGCCTCCTCTTTGCCGCGCACCCGCAGCGGCAGGCCGACATTCTCGTAGATCGTCATGTGGTCGAGCAGGCGGAAATCCTGGAACACCACGCCGATGCGCCGGCGCAGGAGCGGCAACTCCACCGGCTTGATCGTGGCGATGTCCTGGTCGAAGACGGTGATCAGGCCGCGGGTCGGCCGCAGCGACATGAACAAAAGGCGCAGGAGCGACGTCTTGCCGGCGCCGGACGGCCCGGTCAGGAACTGAAAGGACTGTTTGGGGATGTGAAAGGACACGTCGCGAAGGACTTCCGGCCCCATCCCGTAACGCAGTCCGACATTCTCGAATCTGATCAAGCGCTCCGCCCGAATCGCATCAACTACCGCGTCAGCGAAGGATTAGAGCAACCGTCCCGCGATTGGAACCGACCTCTCCTGGCCCCGCCAGCCACAACCTTCGATTAACCAAAGCCGCGTAGACCGAAATCATGGCGGTTCCGCGTTCGGCGGCCGCATCGGAGATCCGGACTTGGCGCACGACATCATCGACGCGGAATTCGAGACCGTCCGGCGCGACGCCTTCGACGCGACTGCCGCACCGGGCGCGCCGAAGCCAGTGCCAGCGCAAGCGCATGACCACCAGATCGGCATCCTCAAGTCGGCGGAGCCGGCGCGACCGCTGCCAGGTCCGCGCATGCATGTCGCCTATGGCCTGTCTGTTCTCTTCGCCTCCGTCGCCGCCTTCCTGCTGGCCGGCGGCCACGTTTTGCTGCGGGCCGCGCCGCACGCGCCCGCCGAACCGGCGCTGCAACTCGTCTCCAGCACGAACGAAGCGCTGCCGCAGCGCGGCGACGTGCTGACGGTCCAGGCGACCGTGCGCAATTCCGGACCCGACGCCCGCCGCGTGCCCGACGTGCTGCTGACCTTCCCGGCCACCGACGGCACGCGCCGCCTGGTCTACCGCGTGGCGCGCGGCGAAACGCTCGAACCGGGCAAGAGCCTTGCGTTTACCGTCAGAATGCCGAAAAAACCGGGATATGCGCAGGCGCCGAGCCTGCGATTCGATGCAAACGGGGTTTGACACCATGCCGATCGTTCGGGGCAAGAGGATCGACGTTCTCTATTCGGCGTCCACCATCGCGGCGCGCAATCTGGAACTCGCAAAGGAAATCGGCGAGCGGGACTACAGCAAGCTGCTGGTGGTTTCCGTCCTGAAGGGCTCCTTCATCTTCTCCGCCGATCTGGTGCGCGCCATGCACGACGCGGGTCTGGAACCGGACGTGGAATTCATCATGCTGTCCACCTACGGCGCCGGCACCGAGGCCGGCCAGGTGAAGATCCTGCGCGACATCGACAGCGAGGTCGCCGATCGCGACGTGCTGCTGGTCGACGACATTCTGGAATCCGGGCGCACGCTCACCTTCGCCCGCAAGCTGATCCTCGAACGCGGTGCGAAGAGCGTCGGCGTCTGCGTGCTGCTCGACAAGTCGATGCGCCGCCAGGCCGACACGCCGCTTCAGGCCGATTTCGTCGGCTTCGAATGTCCGGACCATTTCGTCGTCGGCTACGGCATGGATGTCGGCCACGCCTTTCGCGAACTGCCCTTCGTCGGCGTCGTGGCGGGAGACGCCTGATGGCAGCGATCCTGCTCGTCGAGGACGACGATTCCGTGCGCACCTTCACCGCCCGGGCGCTCACCATTGACGGGCACACGGTCGAGCTGGCCGAAGACGGCGACATCGGCCTCGCCAAGCTGACGGAACGCGCTGGCGCCTACGATCTCGTCCTGTCGGACATCCGCATGCCGGCCATGGACGGCATCGCTATGGCCACAGAGATGGCGAAGGATTTCCCCGACCTGAAGATCCTGCTGATGACTGGCTACGCCGAACAGCGCGAACGCGCCCGCGAGGTCACGCAGATCATCGTCGACGTGGTGCAGAAACCCTTCACCTTGGCGCAGATCCGCGCCGCGGTGGCGAAGGCGCTGGCCGCATAACCTCCACAACCCCACGGCGCTTCGCCCGACGACCACTCCCCGCAAGCCGGCGAGGAAGCGGCCCCGCGATCACACGGAACTTGTGCGCCGGATCCTGACGAAGTGGTTCCTCGCCCCGCAAGCGGGGAGAGGTGTCGCGGCACAGCCGTGACGGAGAGGGGCCGGCGCGGAGCCGAACAAAAAAGCCTCAGTTCAGATCCAGCAGGCGCTCGAGATATTCCTTCTCGAGCTGCGGCGACAGCGCGTTGCCGAGACGCTTGCGGATCGCGTCAAGAATTTCGCGGGCGCGGCGAATGTCGATCTCGTCGGGAATTTCCACCGATTCGCCGAAATCCGGTCCGGCCGAACGCTGCGGCCGACCGAGCGGGTCGCGGTCGATGCCGGCGCGGTTGCCGCCCGGCTGCGCCTGGCCTTCGCCCTGGCCCATCGCCTGCTGCATCTGCTGCATCATGGAGTCGGCCCCGCGCCGGAGCGCGTCCATCGCCTGGCCCTGATCGGAGAAGGCCTGTTCGCCCTGCCCGTCCTGCAATGACTGGCCGGCCTCGCCCATTTCGCGCCCGGCCTCGCCGAATTCCTCGCCCGGATTGATGCCCATGCCGCGCAGGCCGTCCATGAACTGCTCGAGCCGGTCTCGCAGCGCCTGCTGGCCGGGTGCGAGGCCCTGCAGGCCATTTTCGCCCATGCCGTTCTCGCCCATCTGGCCCTTTTCGCCCTGCTGACCCGGCTGTTGGCCGGGCTGCTGCCCTTGCTGGCCCTGCTGGCCGCGACGGCTCTGGCGATAGGTCTCGTTCATCAGCTCCTGCTGGCGCCGCAGGATCTCGCCCAATTCGTTCATCTGCTGCTGGGCCTGGCTCTGCTGGCGCCCCTGCTGCATCTGCCGCTGGCCCATCTGCAGGTTGTTCATCATGTCCTGCAACTGGCTGAGCAGTTCCTGCGCCTGTTCGCGCGCGCCGGACTTGGCGAGTTCCTCGAGCCGGTTGAGCATCTCCTCCAGGCTCTGCATGTCCAGTTCCTGCATGTTCTCTTGCGGCATCTGCTGGGCAAGCTCGGGATTGTTCTCCATCTGGCGGGCGAGTTCGCTCAGATAGTCCTGCATGGCCTCGCGCAATTCGGCCATCAGTTGCTCGATCTCCTCGTCGGACGCGCCGTTTTCCAGCGCCTCCTTCAGCGCCTGCTGGGCAGCCTGCAGACGTTTCTCCGCGTCAGACAGATTGCCGTCCTCGATCGTGCGAGCGAACTCCCAAAGATAATCGACGACACCGCGCAGCGCCTCGTCATTTCCCCGCGCCTCCAGAAGCCGCGCCCGCGCCGTGACGAGGCCCAGGAAATGGCTGGCGTTGCGGATCGTCTCCTCGGGGTAGAGCGTCAAAACGTCGATCACGTCGACGATGTCCTTCACCGCATTGGCGTCGAGGGCGAGGTTGCGCCGCTGCTCGATGACGGCGCGCGCCAGCGGATTGGCGAAGGGGCGGCCCGGCAGGATCAGGGTCTTGGTTTCGCTGCGTCCGGTCTGCCCGCGATCGTCCTCGGCTTCCAGCATCATGCGCACCTGCGCGCCCGCCCAGGGATGTTCGCTCAGATCGCGCATCGTCTTCGCCGCGCCGTCCTTGGACGAGCGGCGCGGCACGGCCAACTGCAACTCCGGCGCCTCGTAAAGCGGGCGGGCGGTTTCCGCGCCATCCTCGGCCAGTTCGATCAGGCCGCGCGCCTTGGTGACGCGATAGTCGTCCTGCGCGACGTAGTTCAGCGTCATGGCGCCATTGGCGGCGCGCACGGGATCGCCTTCGAACGCGATGGTCGGCGCGTGATCCGGCGTCACGGTGAATGCCCAGTCGCGCAAGGTCTCCAGCCCGCCGCCGGAGATTTCCAGCCGGCCGGATGCTTCCAGCGTCACCTCGAAGCGCCGAGAACTCGCCGGCTGCGCCTGCCCCTCCTCAGCCGTCGTGGCAAGCGGGGTCTGCGCTTCCGGCCAGGTCACGGTTTCGCCGCCGGTTCCGCCTGCGATGCGCACCACGGCCAGACTGCCTTCCGGCACCGTAAACGCCGTTCTCTCGGCATTCTGCCCGGACGTCAGGAAAAGGGGCGCCATGCCGGTATAGGCCGGCGGGGTGATCCAGGCGTCGATGCGCGGCGGCACGACTTCTGCCAACTGATGGCTGCGAAACGCGTCGCGGATCGATCCGCCCGACGAACCGAAGGACCATGCAAACGCCGTGACCAGCACCAGCACGACGGCCGCCCGCAGCGCATAGGGGTCGCGCGCCGGAATGTCGGTCCTGGCATGTGCGCCATGTACGCCGTCGACACGCGTCGCCATCCGCCGCTGGTGTTCGCGCCACAGCGCGGCCGAAAACGCGTCGTCGGAGCCGGCCGACAACCGGTCGTCCTGGGTGGTGATCGGCGCATGGGAAAGCGCGTTGTCCTGCTCGAGACGCCGGTCGATATCGGACGATCCCGGCATCCGCAGACCGCGCAGGGGCCAAAGGCTCGCCACTGCGGCGACGCCGAGCGCCACGGCAACGCCGATACGCGTCGTGTCACCGACCTGACGGAACAGGCCGAACCATGACAGGATGGCAAAAAGCGCCACGATCGCGGCGATCGGCAACAGGCGCGGCAGCACCCGTTCCGCGACCATTGCGATACGCGTGACGAAGCGAACCGGCCGCAGCCGGCGCGAAAGGGTGGATGGGACGGTTTCGGTCTCGTCTGCCATGCGCCTCATGCCTCAATGAGACGAAATTAGCACTGAAACGGGCAAAGACGAGGCGCAAAAGCAAGAAAACGGTTCACAGCTTCGTCATGTGCGACGACAGCCTGCTCAGAACCAGTCCGGCACGCTGTCGAGACCGATCAGTTCCTCGTAGCTCGGGCGCGGCCTGCAGACGTGATAGCTGTCACCCTTGACGATCACTTCCGGCACGAGGAGGCGCGAATTGTAGGTGCCCGCCTGGACCGCCCCGTAAGCGCCGGCGGACCCGAAGGTGATCAGGTCGCCGGCCTGAACGGCTGCCATCTCCCGATCCTTCGCCAGAAAATCGCCCGACTCGCAAACCGGCCCGACAATGTCCGCCAGCATGCGCGGGCCGTCGGGATCCGCTTCCACGACCGGCGTCATTTCGTGCCACGCCTCGTACAATGTCGGCCGGATCAGGTCGTTCATGGCGGCGTCGACGATGACGAAGGACTTGGCGTCCGTTTCCTTCACATAGACCACTTCGGTGACCAGGATGCCGGCATTGCCGGCGATCATCCGGCCTGGCTCGAACACGGCGGTCACGCCAAGTGGGCGGACATGCTTCTTGACGATCTCCGCATAGGCCGCCGGCAGCGGCGGCGGCGCATTGTCGGTGCGATAGGGGATGCCGAGCCCGCCGCCGAGATCGACATGGTCGATGGCGTGGCCGTCGGCGCGCAACTGCTCGACCAGTTCGGTCAGAAGCCGGAACGCGTCGTCGAAAGGCTGCAACTCGGTGATCTGGCTGCCGATATGCATGTCGATGCCGGAGACCTTCAGGCCCGGCAGGGATGCCGCGCGACGATAGACCTCGCGCGCTCTCAGCCATGAGATGCCGAACTTGTCGCCCTTCTTGCCGGTCGAAATCTTGTGATGGGTTCGCGCGTCCACATCCGGATTGATGCGCAGCGAGACCGGGGCCTGCTTGCCGGCGGCGACGGCGCGCGCCGACAAGAGTTCCAGTTCGGGTTCGGATTCCACGTTGAAGCAATGGATACCCGCCTCAAGCGCAACATCCATCTCGCGTGTGGTCTTGCCGACGCCGGAAAACAGGATCTTTTCCGGCGGGATGCCGACAGCCATCGCCCGGCGCAATTCGCCTTCCGAGACAACATCGGCGCCGGAACCGAGCTTCGCCAGCGTCGTCAGCACCGCCTGGTTGGAATTGGCCTTCATCGCGTAGCAGACGAGCGCGTCGATATCCGCAAACGCATCCGCGAACACGGTGTAATGGCGCTCCAGCGTGGCGGTGGAATAGCAATAGAAGGGCGTGCCGACCGCCTGCGCGATCATCGGCAGCGGCACATCCTCGGCGTGAAGCACGCCGTCACGATACTCGAAATGGTTCACCGGTCGGTTCCGCGGCTATGGGGTATCAGATCAGCGGATCCAGGATGAATCGCCGCTCGTCGTCGGCGTCCTGATCCACGTCGGGCTGGCTCGCCTGGGTGGCCGCCTTGGGCGCTTCGGGGCTGCCTGCACGGCCGCAGGCGGCGAGGCTCGCGGCGAGCGCCGCCATGAGAAGAATGCGCGAGACTGCGAGACCCATCGTCGTCAACCTTTTCGCTGCCACCGGCCACGCGGGCCGAAACCGGATCGATGCCCGTTTTCCTAGCGTGCCGGGGCGCAAATGAACACCCCTGACCGAACCTTCCGGTTCGGCCCGTTAAATCAGCGTTGCAAGTCAGCTTTCCTTGGCCAGCCGCTTCTTCCAGTAGCGGATCTGCCGACCGACTTCCTGCGGCGCGGTGCCGCCGAAGCTCTTGCGGCTCGCCGCCGACTTGCGGACCGTCAGGACCTCAAAGACGGCCGCGGTCACGCCGTCATGGATCGACTGCAGATCCTCCAGCGACAGCCGGTCGAGGCGCACGCCCTTCTGTTCTGCCATCGCGACGGCGCGGCCGGTGACGTGGTGAGCCTCGCGGAACGGTATCCCGAGTTCGCGCACCAGCCAGTCCGCGAGGTCCGTGGCCGTCGAATAGCCGGAAGCCGCCGCTTCGCGCATCGCCTTGTCGTTGACGGTCAGGTCGGCGACCATGCCCGTCATCGCGGCAAGCGCCAATTCCAGCGCCTCGGCGGCGTCGAACACGGCCTCCTTGTCCTCCTGCATGTCCTTCGAATAGGCGAGCGGAAGACCCTTCATCACGGTCAGCAGGGACACGAGATCGCCATTGATGCGGCCGGTCTTGGCGCGAACCAATTCGGCCGCGTCGGGATTCTTCTTCTGCGGCATGATCGACGAGCCGGTCGAAAAGGCGTCCGACAGGGTCACGAAGCCGAATTGCGGCGTCGACCAGATGACGATCTCCTCGGCGAAACGCGACAGGTGTGTGGCGCAGATCGAAGCCGCGGACATGAACTCAAGCGCGAAATCCCGGTCGGAAACCGTGTCGATGGAGTTGCGCGTCGGTTCGGCGAAGCCGAGCGCACTGGCCGTGCGGTGCCGGTCGATCGGAAAGCCCGTGCCGGCAAGCGCGGCTGCGCCCAGCGGGCATTCGTTCATCCTGGAAAGCGCGTCCTTCATCCGCGACAGGTCGCGGCCGAACATCTCCACATAGGCCATCAGGTGGTGGCCGAAGGTGACCGGCTGTGCCGTCTGCAGATGGGTGAAGCCCGGCATCACGGTGGCGCGGTGCTCTTCGGCGCGGGTCAGCAGCGTTGCGATCAGCCCCTTGAGGAGCCCGACGGCCTTGTCCGCCTCGCCGCGCACCCACATGCGAAAATCGAGCGCCACCTGGTCGTTGCGCGAACGCGCCGTGTGCAGCCGGCCGGCCGTCGGTCCGATCAGATCAGACAGGCGCGCCTCGATATTCATGTGGATGTCTTCGAGCTTGCGCGAGAAGGCGAAGTCCCCCGCCTCGATCTCTGACCGGATCGTGTTCAGCCCGTGAACGATCTTGTCGCGGTCGTCGCCCGAAATTATGTCACATTCTGCCAGCATGTCCGCATGCGCGATCGATCCCTCGATGTCCTGGGCATAGAGCTTGCGATCGAAGCCGATGGAGGCGTTGATCTCCTCCATGATTGCCGCGGGGCCGGATGCGAAGCGCCCGCCCCACATCTGATTGGAACCACTGTTCTTGGTATCGTCGCCCATGAGTGAAAAAACCCCGGAAAGTAAGAACGGGACGTCGGCGGGTCGCCGCCCGCCCGTCGCAATGATCGCCGCTGTCGCCATCGGCCTGACTGCCGTCGCCGGCGCGGCCGGGATATACGCCACGGGCATGCTGCATGGCAATGGCGCCGAAACCGGCGCCTGCGAGGCCGCCATCGCCAGGGGCCAGGAGCTCAAACCGCTGCTGACGGGCGAAATCGCAGCCATGGCCGCGCGCTCCGAGGCCAACGACCTTTCCACGCTCGCCTTCAACGACGGCGACGGGCAGCCGACGACGCTCGCCGCGAGCGGCGGCAAGCCGCGCCTCGTCAATCTGTGGGCGACCTGGTGCGCACCCTGCCGCGCGGAAATGCCCGCGCTCGACCGGTTGCAGGCCAACAAGGGCGGAGCGGATTTCGAGGTGATCGCGATTTCCGTCGACGGCGGCTCGGACGACAAGCCGCGTGCCTTCTTCGACGAGATCGGCATCGCCAATCTCGGCTTCTATCACGACCCGACGATCGGCGCCTTCAACACGATGAAGAAGGAATCGCTCGCCTTCGGATTGCCCGTGACGGTGCTTGTCGACGAGGAGAACTGCGTCGTCGCCAACATGAACGGCCCGGCGGAATGGGATAGCGACGACGCCTATCGCCTGATCGACGCGGTCATCAAGAAGGAAGACTGAGGCGGCCAAAGGTTAACGCGAGCACCGATATGGCGGTGCCTCGCGTCCGATGAATCGTTAAAGTTGTGCCTGAGGCATCGACGGACACACCACATGTGGTGAGAACGAAACAGGAAACTTGTCCTATCTCTGATTCGTCGCCGATTCGTTCCACCTCGGTTCTGTTCGTTAACGAGACCTTGCCGGAACCCGAACACACATGGTTAACAAATGGTGAAAATAGTCGATACATATCAATTCATTAACCGGGGCCGCGAAACGCCTGTCAGCCCCGGCGGGCGGTCGTTAACGAATTCGCCGACAACCGACGAGAACGCCGCAGCCGCGATTCACCAACTGGTGTGCATGAGGCCGCGGACCACCACATCTGGTGGAGAACAAAGCTGCAACCTATGAGAGTCAGCGATTCGTCGCCGATTCGTTCCAGACTCGTTCCGGTTGTTAACCCTCACAACCCAGAAGCGGTGAAACGCCCGTAAGTTCGCGTATTTTTCGCCCTGCAATTGCCGAGTCGGCGTGCTAAAGGCGGAAAAGTCTCCCGAAAATGCCGATCGGCGCCGGATACCCCCGGATTCGAATTTCATGCCAGAGTCAATGCCCCCTCAAATCATGACCGGCCACACCGTCAAGGCGGTTCTCGGGCCCACCAACACCGGCAAGACCCACTACGCCATCGAGCGCATGGTCGCCCATTCCAGCGGCGTGATCGGCCTGCCTCTGCGGCTGCTCGCCCGCGAGGTCTATGGCCGCGTCGCCGAGAAGGTCGGCGCAGGCCAGGTGGCGCTGATCACCGGCGAGGAAAAGATCGTTCCGCCCAAGGCCCGCTTCTCGGTCTGCACGGTGGAAGCAATGCCCTCCCAGACCGACGCCGCCTTCGTCGCCGTCGACGAGGTGCAACTGGCCGGCGATCTGGAGCGCGGCCACATCTTCACCGACCGCATCCTCAACCTGCGCGGCCGCGAAGAGACATTGCTGCTGGGGGCCGGCACGATGGCGCCGATCCTGCGCGCGCTGATGCCGGGCATCGACATCGTCTCGCGGCCCCGCATGTCGCATCTGGCCTATGCGGGCTCCAAGAAGATCACCCGCCTGCCCCGCCGGTCCGCTATCGTCGCCTTCTCCGCCGACGAGGTCTACGCGATCGCCGAACTGATCCGCCGCCAGCGCGGCGGCGCCGCGGTCGTCATGGGCGCGCTCAGCCCGCGCACACGCAATGCGCAGGTCGAACTCTACCAGTCCGGCGACGTCGAGTATCTCGTCGCAACCGACGCCATCGGCATGGGGCTCAATCTCGACGTCGATCACGTCGCCTTCGCCCAGCTCAGGAAGTTCGACGGCTATTCCTTCCGTGAACTGTCGCCCGCCGAGATGGCCCAGATCGCCGGGCGCGCCGGACGCCACATGCGCGACGGCACCTTCGGCGTCTCGGGCTACGCCCATCCGCTCGACGACGAGACCGTCGAACGCATCGAGGGCCATGAATTCGAGCCGGTGAAAGTGCTGCAATGGCGCTCGCGCCAGCTCGACTTCTCCTCCATCGCCGACCTGCGCGCCTCGCTGGAGACCCCGCCCAATCTCCCCGGCCTGACCAAGGCGCTGCCCGCCGTCGACCAGCGCGCGCTGGAATTCCTGGCCCGCGACGCGACCGTCGCCGACATCTGCCGGGGCCGGGACGAAGTGGCGCTGTTGTGGGAAGGCTGCATGCTGCCCGACTACCGCAAGATCGCCCCGGCCCAGCATGCCGACATCATTTCGCAGATATTCTTCGACTTGGTCCGGCGCGGCCATGTCGACGAGGACTACATGGCCGAGCAGGTTCTGCGCGCCGATCGCGCGGATGGCGAGATCGACACCCTGTCGGCCCGTATCGCCCAGATCCGCACCTGGACCTATGTGGCCAACCGGCCCGGATGGCTTGCCGATCCGCTACACTGGCAAGAAAAGACGCGCGCGATCGAGGACAAGCTGTCCGACGCGTTGCATGACAGGTTGACGAAACGCTTTGTAGACCGCAGGACATCCGTGCTCATGAAGCGGTTGCGAGAGAACGTGACAATGCAAGCAGATATCAGCCCGGACGGCGATGTAACGGTGGAAGGCCACCATGTCGGACGGCTCGACGGTTTCCGCTTTTCAGCGGACAAATCCGCGGAAGGCGAGGACGCCAAGGCCGTGAAGGCGGCTGCCGCCAAGGCGCTGGCGACCGAGTTCGACACCCGCGCCGAACGGCTTGCCGCCGCCGGCAACGGCGATTTCGCCGTGTCGATGGACGGCGTGTTGCGCTGGATCGGCCAGCCGGTCGCGTCGATGACGGCCGGCGAGGAATGGCTGAAGCCGCGCGTCGTGCTGTTGGCCGACGAGCAGTTGACCGGCCCGTCCCGCGACAAGGTGGCCGCGCGCCTCGAGCGCTTCGTCGCCCATCACATTGAGACGCATCTCAAGCCGCTGGTCGATCTGGGGCGCGCCGACGAATTGTCCGGCATCGCCCGCGGCATCGGATTCCGCCTGATCGAGAATTACGGCATCGTCCCGCGCCGCGAGATCTCCGACGAGATCCGGTCGCTCGACCAGGACGGCCGCGCGGCGCTGCGTCGCTACGGTGCGCGTTTCGGCTTCTACCACATCTTCATCCCGGCCCTGATCAAGCCCGCGCCGGCCGGCCTTTTGACCCTGCTCTGGGCGCTCGCCAATGACGGCAAGGACAAGCCCGGCTATGGCGACGTCGTGCATATGCTGTCGACCGGCCGGACTTCGCTGGTGCCGGATCCCGAATTCGACACCGCCTTCTACAAGCTCGCCGGCTATCGCCATCTCGGCAGCCGCGCCGTGCGCGTGGACATTCTGGAGCGCCTCGCAGACCTGATCCGCCCGGCGCTGCAGTTCCGCGAAGGCGGCAACGCGCTGCCCGAGGGGGCTGCTGGCGGCGGACGCTTCTTCGTCACGCCGGCGATGATGTCGATCCTCGGCGCGACCGCCGACGACATGGAAGCCGTGCTCGGCAGCCTCGGCTACCGCCACGACAAGGTCGAAGCGGCCGATTTCGATGCGAAGCTCGCCGAGTTGAAGGCAGCAAGCGCGCCGGCCGAACCGGAGGCTCCCGCCGAAGCCGACACGCCCGCGGCACCGGCCACCGAGGATGCGGCAAGCGAACCGTCGGACGAGGTGACTGCCGAACAGACGGCTGAACCCGCAACCGAGGCCGCCTCCGACGAACCGGCACCGGAGACTGCGCCCGAGCCCGAGCCGACCCCGGGCGTCGAAGAAGCCGCGAGCGAGGAACCGCAGACCGAGCCTGCCACCGAATCCGAGACAGCCCCGCAGGCCGCCGTAGAGCCGGAGGGCGAAACGACGGAGCCGGCTGCCGAAGCCGAGGAACCCAAGCCGGTTCTCGTCTGGTACCAGGTGCGCGGCGACCGCGGCCGGCGCGGCAAGCGCCCGCAAGGCGGACAGCGCCGCGACGGCGCACCGGCCCAGGAAGGTCGCGAACGCGGCGAGGGCCAGCGTCCGAAAGGCGGCAAGGGCAAACCGCGCGGCAAGCGCGACGGCGACCAGCGCGGACAGCATCATGGCGGCAAGAACAAGGGCGGCAATGCCGGCTCCGCCAGGCCGCCGCGCCGCGAAGCGCCCATCGATCCGGATTCGCCCTTCGCCAAGCTGGCCGCCTTGAAGGACCAGATGAAGAAATGACCAGATGACGGGCGCCGCCAGTCAGCGCATCGACAAATGGCTCTTCTTCGCCCGCGTGGCGAAATCTCGAACGCTCGCCGCCAAGCTCGCCCAGGGCGGCCATGTCCGCGTCAACGGCAACAAGATTTCCCAGGCAAGCCAGGAAATCAAACCCGGTGACGTGCTGACCGTGGCGCTCGAGCGCCGGGTCATCGTCTACAAGGTCGTCGATTGCGGCACGCGCCGCGGCCCCGCCGCCGAGGCACGCCTGCTTTATGAGGATCTTTCGCCGCCGCCCCCGCCGCGCCCGGACAATGCGCTGGACCGGATGAGCGGCACGCGCGATCCGGGAGCGGGCCGTCCGACCAAGAAGGAACGGCGCGCCGTCGACAAGTTGATCGGCGAGGGAGATTGACGTCGGCCACCCGCTTCGTGCTAAGGCAACTGCAACGTTAAAGTGAACCTCCCAAGGGCCCGTTGATGACCTTCTCCTTCCGACGCTCTGACTTTCCCGACGGATTCCAGTTCGGCGCGGCCACCGCCGCCTACCAGATCGAGGGATCGTCCTTCGGCGGCGCAGGCCCGTCGCACTGGGACACTTTCGCCGCAACACCCGGAAATGTGGTCAATGCCGAAACCGGCGCAATCGCCTGCGACCACTATCACCGCTACGAGGAAGATCTCGACCTGATCCGCGACGGCGGCTTCGACGCCTATCGCTTCTCCACATCCTGGGCGCGGATCATGCCCGACGGCACAAACGTTAATGTAGAAGGGCTGGACTTCTACGACCGGCTGACCGACGCCATCCTGGAACGCGGCCTGAAGCCCTATCTGACCCTGTATCACTGGGACCTGCCGGCCGCGCTGTCCGATTTCGGCGGCTGGCGCAACCGCGACGTCGCGAACTGGTTCGCCGATTATGCCCGCACCGTCTTCGCCCGCATCGGCGACCGCATGGAGACGGTCGCCACGATCAACGAACCGTGGTGCGTTGCCTGGCTCAGCCATTTTCTCGGCATTCACGCGCCGGGCCTGCGCGACATCCGCGCCGCCGCGCGCGCGATGCATCACGTGTTGCTGGCGCATGGCCGCGCGGTCGAGGCGCTGCGTGCCGAGGGATGCGACAAGCTCGGCATCGTGCTGAATTTCGAGCACGCCAATCCGGCCAGCGACGCGCCGGAGGATGTCGCTGCGGCAAGGCGCCAGGACGGCCACTACAATCGCTGGTTCATCCAGGCGATCACGCAGAAGAGCTATCCGGAAGACATCCTCGAAGGCCTGGGCGACCATATGCCGCAGGGCTACGAGGCCGATCTCGAAACGATCGGCACCCCGATCGACTGGCTCGGCGTCAATTATTACACCCGCTCCAATATCGCCCATGATCCGGACAGCGTCTGGCCGTCGATCAAGGCCGTGCCCGGCCCGCTGCCGACCACCGACATGGGGTGGGAAATCTATCCCGACGGCCTCCACGCGATCCTCACCCGCCTGCATCGCGACTATACGAAGGACACGCCGATTATCGTCACCGAGAACGGCATGGCCTGGGACGATCACGTCGAAAACGGGCGCGTCGACGACGCCATCCGCGTCGATTATTTCGACGCGCACATGAAGGCCGTGCTGCGGGCGATCGCCGACGGCGCGCCGGTGCAGGGCTATTTCGGCTGGTCGCTCCTCGACAATTACGAATGGGCGCAGGGCTATGCCAAACGCTTCGGGATGGTGCATGTGGACTACGAGACCCAGAAGCGGACTCCCAAGGCCTCTTACGAAGCCTTTCGCCATGCGATTGGCGGCAACTGAGAACAGGTTTGCCAATCAGGGCGCAATCCGTCGAAAATCCTTTCACCGACGTGCGTTTTTGCCCCCTTGCACGCTTTCGGCAAAGCCGGTACCCATCCCCGGATTCCGCGGCCGGTTCCGGTCGGCCGCCACATGCTGGAGCCGCCCGTGACCTATGTCGTCATCGATAACTGCATTCGCTGCAAATACACCGACTGCGTGGAAGTCTGCCCGGTAGACTGTTTCTACGAAGGCGAGAACATGCTCGTCATCCATCCGGACGAATGCATCGACTGCGGCGTGTGCGAGCCCGAATGCCCGGCCGACGCCATCCGCCCCGACACCGAGCCGGGGATGGACAAGTGGCTTCAGATCAACACCGAATACGCCGAGAAGTGGCCCAACATCACCGTCAAGCGCGAGCCCTTGCCCGAGAGCAAGGAGATGGACGGCGTCGAGAACAAATACGAGCAGTTCTTCTCCGCCAATCCGGGCGAAGGCGACTGACGAGAGCGGCCGTCGGCCCCGCGGACAGCTTGAACTTGCCTGGCGGCATTACCATTTACGTTAAGGTAAACCCGTCATCGCGGGCGGGCTGAAGCCCGAAAATTGTGCAACGCATTGAAAATCGCGCATTTTTGTGGTAATAGCACAAGAATGCCATTTCTCGTCACGCGCTTGGGCTGTTTGACACTCCCAATTTGATAGAACGCCTGCTCACCGGTTCATCACCGGCAGGTCATCGCGACCCTTCTGGGGCCCGATCTGCGACGTTCGCGCCTGATCAGAGATGGTGGAAACCAATTGCGCCCCTGCGGATAGTCCGCAGGGCGACGCGCAGGGAGTAAGAAAAGTATGGCGACTGCCTCCAAGAAGAGTGCTCAGCGACAGGGCTTCAAGACCAACGAGTTCATCGTCTATCCGGCCCATGGCGTCGGCCAGATCGCGGCGATCGAGGAACAGGAAGTTGCGGGTCACAAGCTCGAGCTGTTCGTGGTCGAGTTCCAGAAGGACAAGATGCGCCTCAAGGTCCCGGTGGCGAAGGCCGTGTCGATCGGCATGCGCAAGCTGTCCGAGCCCGACTTCGTCGAACGCGCTCTGAAGATCCTCCAGGGCCGCGCCCGCATCAAGCGGACCATGTGGTCGCGCCGCGCGCAGGAGTATGACGCCAAGATCAACTCCGGCGACCTGATTTCGATCGCCGAGGTCGTGCGCGACCTGTACCGCGCCGACAACCAGCCGGAGCAGTCCTATTCCGAGCGTCAGCTCTACGAGGCCGCTCTCGACCGGATGGCGCGCGAGATCGCGGCGGTCAACAAGATCACCGACACCGAAGCGGTGCGCCTGATCGAGACCAACCTGAACAAGGGCCCGAAGCGCGGCGCCAAGGCCGAGAACGACGAAGGCGACGCTCAGGAAGAAGCAGCCTGAATTGCCAGCGCCGGCATAACCAAGGCGCAACCATAACGAAATTGTGAGACCCGGCCCCTGCGGCCGGGTTTTTCGTTTCATGCCAAGGCGTTACGGCATTGTGCGACCAGTGACGCCGCACTGTTCACCCCCGCTTGTGGTCCAATCCCTCAAAAAAGGCGTATCCTAGAGTCAAATTTCCAAGGTCCAACGATCGGGAGAACGACATGGGTATGCAACTGGCCAGACGTTCGATGGTGAAGGCCGCCATGGCCGCCCCCTATCTGGAACGCGAGGAGGAACACGACCTCGCCGTTCTGTGGAAGGAAAAGCAGGATCAGGATGCGCTGCACAAGATCACGACCGCGCATATGCGGCTCGTGATCTCCATGGCGTCGAAGTTCCGCAATTTCGGCCTGCCGATGAACGACCTCGTCCAGGAGGGCCATGTCGGCCTTCTGGAAGCCGCGGCCCGCTTCGAGCCCGAGCGCGACGTGCGCTTCTCGACCTATGCCACCTGGTGGATCCGCGCCTCGATGCAGGACTACATCCTGCGCAACTGGTCGATCGTGCGCGGCGGCACCTCGTCCGCGCAAAAGGCGCTGTTCTTCAACCTGCGCCGCCTGCGCGCCCGCCTGGCCCAGGCCGGATCGTCCGCACCGTCCCAGGCCGACATGTATCGCCAGATCTCCGAAGCGCTCGGCGTCGCCGAAAAGGATGTGGCGCTGATGGATGCGCGCCTCTCGGGCCCTGACACTTCGCTCAGCGCGCCGGTGGCCACGGAGGAAGCGTCCTCGGCCTCGCGCATGGACTTCCTCGTCGACGAACGCCCGCTTCAGGACGAGGTCGTGGAGGAACTGATCGACGACAAGCGCCGCAGCGACTGGCTGCACAACGCCATGGACGTCCTCAACGACCGTGAACGGCGCATCATCATGCGCCGGCGGCTGACGGAAGACGGCGCGACGCTGGAATCGCTCGGCGTGGAACTGGGTATCTCCAAAGAGCGCGTGCGCCAGATCGAGAACCGCGCGCTGGAAAAACTTCGCGGCGCCTTGATCACCAATGATCCCGACATGGCGGCCATGGCCGCCATCTGAGGAGCTTGAAGACCCTTAGTCGCGAACGACCTTGTAAGATTGGCCGGGCTTGACGGTCTCGCCGCTCGACATGCCGTTGAGCACGCGGAACAATTCGAGCGGCCGCGACACCCCGCGCATGCGCGCGGCAAGCGTGCGATCGGACTCGCCCGGCCCCGCCTTCACGATGCGCAATGTCAGCGGTTTCAACGAGCGCTTTTCCGACGTCGACAGCTTGCGGAAGCTGTTTCGAACCGACTGGGCGAGCGGACCCAGCGAGGCCGATCCGCGCGGCATGGCGGTCAGGATCCGGTAGACGGAATTGCCGGCCCGCACGACCGTGATATCGAAATCCCACTGATCCGCCGAGGCGCGTGCCGTCGCGGCCTGCAGGCCGTTGATCCGCAGCGCCTGAACCGATGTCGGGTCCAGTCCCTCCACCCAGCCGCTGGCGATGTAGGTCGTCAGCGACTGCCGGGACGGGACGGAGACGCCGTCGAACCGGATCGCCGCATTGTCGGACGCGCGCGCGCCAAGAACCGCGTCAGCGCGATTGTCGATGTCAAACTCGTCCGGGAAGGTAAAGGAGATGCCGAGTTCGGCATGGGCGTAGGTCTGCCCGCGCACATAGCCTTCCTCCGGCGAATCGCCGAACAGCATGCCGTCGATCCCCGCCAGATAGCTCTCGCGATCGCGGCTGCGCTCACCGCGCCCGCCGAAATTGCGCGCATGACCGATGGCCAACTCGATGCGCTGCGGCGTCGAGGGGTGCGTGGCCAGGAAATCGAGACTCGTGTCGCCGTCGCCCGCCTGGTTGCGGAAATCCATATAGGCGCCCATCGTCTTCTGGAAATCGGCGGCGGCATAGGGGTCGAAGCCGGCCTCGCCGATCGCCGCGATGCCGATGGCGTCGGCCTGCAGTTCCTGATTGCGCGAGAACTGCGCCAGCCGCAGCTTTCCGCGCACAAGCGCCCGACGTCCGGCGTCCTTGTCGGACAGCACGTCGGACACCACCCGGCTGGCAAGCTCCACCTCGGCTTCCTTCTGCTGGCGCAAAATGCCGTGATTGGCCGTCACATGGCCCATCTCATGCGCGATCACGGCCGCAAGCTCGGCCGTGTCGTTGGCGAGCGCCAGGAGGCCGCGCGTGATGTAGAGATAGCCGCCCGGCAGCGCGAAGGCGTTGACGTTGGGCGAGTTCAATATGGTGATCTGGTAGACTTGGCTCGGATTGTCGGAGACCGTCACCAGCTTGCCGACGATGCCGGCGACCATCCGCTCCAGCTTGGCGTTGGAGTATTCCCCGCCATAGGTCGCGAGGATCTTCGGGTGCTGGGCAGCACCGACGCGCGCCAGCTTGCCGGAACGCACATTCTCGGCGATGACCGGGCTGTTGGACGGACGGATCGACGAATCCCCGACGAGGTCGGAGAGGCTCTGGCACGACACGGCAAGCAGCGGCAAGGCTGCGGCGAGCGCAACCGCGCCACGACGCCGCATCGCTTTCGGGCGGAACACCGCCTCTGCCATGGTTACCATCCTGCCCATCATGCGGATTTCGCTATCCCGCGTTCGAATCGTGGGACCACTCCTGCCCCCAAGGTCGGCTTACAAGCAACGCCGTGCAGACCACAAGTGCCACAGGGTCACACATCGCGGCGATGCGTCCGCCTCACCCGACGCGACGCTGATTGCCAGCAGATTGGGGCGAAAGCGCGTCGCGCGTCACGCCGGCCGTCTGTCGCTTTGTCCTAGATAGGCACGCACCGCCTCCGGCGCCACATCCGGGTCCAGAAGCGTGTCGGTCGGCCCTTCGGCCATCGTCGCGCCATCGGCGAGAAACACCGTCCGCGCCGCGATCCGGCGTGCGTCCTCGGGAAAATGCGTCACCATGATCGTGGTCATGGCGCGGTCTTCATGGATAGAGGCGAGCAGGTCCAGCATCTCCACGCGCAGCGCCGGGCCGAGCGAGGCGAAGGCCTCGTCGAGCAGCAGAACCGGCTTGCGGCGCACGATCACGCGGGCCAGCGCCACGCGCTGACGCTCGCCGCCGGACAATTCCGCCGGCCGGCGAGCGCCATAGCCGGCAAGACCGACGGCCTCCAGCGCGGCCTCGACGGTTGCGCGGTCTTGCGCCGTCAGCCGGAGCGACGGCGAGACGCCGAGCGCTACATTTTCGAACACACGGAGATGCGCGAAGAGGTTGTTGTCCTGGAACACCATCGAGACCGGCCGTTCGGAGACCGGAACCCGGGTCATGTCGCGATCGCCGAAACGGATCGCACCCGCATGCGGGGTTTCAAATCCGGCGATCAGGCTTACCAGCGTGGATTTTCCCGATCCGCTCGGCCCCACCAGCGCCGTCATCTCCCCGGCCTGGAAGGCGCAGTCGAAGCGCATCTCGGCGGCGCCCGGCGCGTAGCGGAAGCGAACGTCGTCGCAACGGATTGAAACAGCAGCCTCGGTCAAGACGTCCTCGCCTCCGCGGAGCCGACGCCGGTGCGGTCGGCAAACATCATCAGCGCCATGGTCATGAGACACAGGATCAGGGCCAGCCCGGCCGCGTCCTGCGTCCGGTAGCTGCCCATGCGCTGCAGGATCAGATAGGGCAGCGTCTGGACGTCCTGCGACCCGAAGATCGCGATCACGCCGAGATCGCCCAAGGAAAGCGCCAGCGAGAACGCCAGCGCCAGCAGCAGCGCCCGGCGCAGAAGCGGCCAGGTGACCAGCCGCAGCCGGGCGAAGCCGGAGATCGCCAATTGCCGGCACAGGCGGTCATAGCGCTCCATCATGCTCGACGCGGACGGCGCCAAGAGCCGGAAGGCGAAGGGCACCGCCATGGCGGCATTGATCGTCGCGACCATGATCGGCGCGGCGCCGTAAACGTCGCCGAAGCGGCGGATCGAGACGAACCAGCCGGCCGCGATCACAACCGGCGGCACCACCAGGATCAGGCTCGAGGCCTGCCCGAGCAGGCGCTCAGACGCCGACGGCGTGCCGGTGAAACCGCGTTGCGCCGCCGCGCGCGCCATGCCGAGGGCGAGCGTCAGCGCCAGACCGACGGCGAGGACGGCGGCCAATGCCCCGAGGACGAGACTGGTCGCCAGGGCGGAACGCACGCTCGCCTGCGCGGCCAGCCCGGACAGGTCGGCGGCGAGGCCACGCCAGAACACGACGACGAAAGGCGCGGCGACGAAGACCGTGCCGACGACGATCACGAGCATGGCGACGATCCCCGCGATCGCGTTTCGGCGCGTCGCGAAGGGCCGCATGGCGCCGAGCGTCAGCCCTGCCGACACCTCGCCGCCCGCCCGTGTCAACATGGCGAAGGCGAACGCCGTCACCGCGACCTGGACCAGCGCCAGGAGCACCGCCCGGGCAATGTCGAAATCGAAGGTGAGCGCCTGATAGATCGCCACTTCCAGCGTCGTCGCGCGCGGCCCGCCGCCAAGCGTCAGCACGACGGTGAACGACGTGACGCACAGCATGAAGATCAACGACGCAGCCGACATCAGCGCCGGCCGCATGAACGGCCACAACACGTGGCGGAAGCGCGCCGCAAAGCCCATGCCGAGTTGATGCGCCAGGCGGTCATATTCGGCCGGCATCGACGACAGGCCGCCCAGCGCGACGCGCACCGCCAGCGGCATGTTGAAGAAGACATGCGCCAGCAAAATGCCCGCCAGACCGTAAATGGAGGGAAAATCGACGCCCGCGCTCTCGACCAGCCGGCTGAGGGCGCCACGCTCGCCATAGAGGCCGACAATCGCCAGAACGGCGACGATCTGCGGCAGCGCCAGCGGCAGGACGAACAGCCGCAACACCAGCCCGCGCCCCGGAAAGTCGCGCATTTCGTGCAGCGCGACCGCGACCGGAATGGCGAAACCGAGCGAAAGGCCGGTGGACAGAAGCGCCTGGACGAGCGTGAAGCGCAGGCTGCGCCACACGACCGGATCGCCCAGCGCCTCCGCGATCTCGCCGCCCGCGCCCGGCAGCGCCATGATCGCGAGCGGCAGGAACGCCCCCGCCGCAAGAGCGGCGAGGAACAGGACCGGGACCCACGCGATGCGGCCGATGGCCATGCGTTTAGCGGCTCATCGCCTGCAACCACTCGTCGACCCAGGCCTTGCGGTTTTCGGCGACGGCCTCGGGCGCGAAGAGCAGCGGCTCGGCGGGCTGAACGAGCTTGCCGAAGACGGGATCAAGCGGTTCGGAGGTCGGCGCGGCCGGCAGCATCCAGTTGGTCTCCGGAATGACGTCCTGAAAGGCCGGGCTCAGCATGAACGCCAGGAATTGCGCGGCGAGCGGATTGTCGGCGCCCTTGGTCGTCATGCCCGCCACCTCGATCTGCATGTAGTGGCCTTCCGAAAAAGCGGCCGCCTGATAGCGGTCCGTGTCTTCGGCGATCATGTGATAGGCCGGCGACGTGGTGTAGGAGAACACCATCGGCGCCTCACCGGCGGTGAACAGGCCGTAGGATTCCGACCAGCCGGGCGTCACCGTCAACACGCGGTCCTTCAGCTTCTCATAGGCCGCCGGCGCGTCGTCGCCGTAAAGCGTCTTGATCCACAGCATCAGGCCCAGACCCGGCGTCGAGGTGCGCGGATCCTGGATGGCGATCTTGCCGTAATCGCCGTTGAGGAACGCTTCCATGCTGTCCGGGGGCGTGTCGATGGCCTGCGTGTCGTAGATGACGGCGAAGTAGCCGTAGTCGAAGGGCAGGAAGAATTCGTCCGACCATCCGCCGGGCACATCGACACTCACATCGGACAGGCCGTGCGGTGCGAAGAAGCCGCTGTCCTTTGCTTCCGCCGTCAGGTTGGTGTCGAGGCCGAGCACGATATCGGCGTCGGTGCGTCCGCCTTCCAGGCGCAGGCGATTGAGGAGCGCGACACCGTCGGCGACCGAGACGAATTCGAGGTCGCAGCCGCATTCGGCTTCGAAGGCCTTTTCGACCTGCGGCCCCGGCCCCCATTCCGCGGTGAAGCTCTCATAGGTGTAGACGGTCAACGTGCCCTCGGCGAGCGCGGCCCGGGACAGGCCGACAAGCGCGGTGGCGGAAAGAAGACAAATCAGCAATCTGTGCATCACGCACCTCCTTGGTTCGAATGGGGATCGAGGCGCATGGTTCCGACGGTGCGGAGAAAGCGTCTAATCCCTACGCCGGTGCAAACCGGATCAGGTTCGACGGGTTGGCTTCTGCCTCTCAGCTGCGTTCACAGCACCCCGTTAGAGCAGCGCTCTTCTAGACCGCTTGCGCCCCGCCTTTCAAGAGGCATCGGTTTTGGTGCTTGGCGGCCGAAACAAGGCGCGCTACTTGCTGGGCGATGTCCGATCCTGCCCCCACCCGCTTCGCCATCCTGCTCGACGGCGCGTTGCACCCCACCGAAAGACTGCGCGCCCAGGTGAAGGGCCGGCGGATCCTGGCGGCCGACGGCGGCATCCGCAACGCCGAGCGGCTCGGCGTGACGCCCGAATTGTGGCTCGGCGATTTCGACAGCGCCGACCCGACGCTCGAAGACCGTTTCAGCGGCGTCGCCCGCGACAATCATTCGCCGGACAAGGCGGTTTCCGACGGCGAGATCGCGATCCGTCACGCGCTTGAACTCGGGGCGTGCGACCTGCTTCTCGTCGGCGCGCTCGGCGGCCCGCGCAGCGACCACGCCTTCTTCAACCTCGCAGGCGCCGTCGATCTGGCGCGGCGAATACCGGAGCTCGACATCCTTCTGAGTTCAGGCGACGAGGAGGCAATTCCCGTCCGTCCGAAAAAAAAGTTGCGACCCGACTGGCCGGATGGAACCATTTTCTCCGTCATGAGTTTCGACACTATGGTCGGATTGACAGTGCGCGGCGCCAAGTGGCCGCTTGACGATGTGCATGTGCCATTCGGGTCGACCTGGACTTTGTCCAACGTCGCCAAGGAGGGGCTAGAGATCCATTTGACCCGCGGTTATGCCGTGGCGATTTGCCAGTTTGACAAATCGCGCCAAGCGATGTGACATTCGTCACATTGCTGCTGTTCTTGTTTGTCTAAGCTTTCGGCGGGAAAGAAGGAGATCACCCGATGAAAATCACGAAAACTATCGCAGTGCTTGCTGTCGTCGGCGCCCTGGCGGGCTGCACCACGGCTGAACAGAGCGCGACGGTCGGTGCGGCCGCGGGCGGCGCCATCGGCGCGGCCGTGACCGGCGACCTCGGCGGCGCAGCCATCGGCGCCTTCATCGGCGGCGTGGGCGGCTACCTGCTCGGCAAGGAAGCCGACGGTCGCTGCCGTTACCGTCGTCCGAACGGCCAGATTTTCTACGCGGCCTGCCCGTAAGAATTATCTACCTCCAGTCAGGGCCGCGGCGTGCGATTGCGCGCCGCGGTCTCGGCCTTTTGCGGGCCTCTTGCGGAAACCACGCATGTTTCCGTCGGCTTTGAGACGTGTCCCGCTTCCGCGCGGAAGGGACTTCCTCTAAGACGCTGGCCATGGCCACTTCCCCACCGCTTCTTCGCGCCGAAAACCTGACGCTGACCTTCGGCGGCGCTCCGCTCTTTTCCGATGTCTCCTTCTCGGTCCATGCCGGCGACCGCATCGCGCTTGTCGGCCGCAACGGCTCCGGCAAGTCCACGCTGCTGCGCATCGCGGCCGGATTGAGCGAGGCGATGGACGGCGAGGTCGTCACCGAGAAGAACGCGACGATCCGCTATCTGCCGCAGGATCCCGACCTGTCGGGCTTCGACACGCTGGGCGACTATTCCCGCGCCGAACTCGGGCCCCTCGACGATCCCTATCGCGCCGACCAGTTGCTGTTCGAACTCGGTCTCGATCCGGAGCGCGCGCCTTCGGGCCTCTCCGGCGGCGAAGCGCGCCGCGCCGCTCTGGCGCGCACGCTGGCGCCCGAACCGGACATCCTGTTCCTCGACGAGCCGACCAACCACCTCGACCTGCCGGCCATCGAATGGCTGGAAGACGAACTGGCGCGCTCGCGCTCGGCGATCGTCATGATCTCGCATGACCGCCGCTTCTTGGAAAAGCTGTCGCGCCGCACGCTGTGGCTCGACCGCGGCGTCCTGCGCGACAACGAGGCCGGCTTCTCCGCCTTCGAGGACTGGCGCGACAAGCTGCTGGAAGAAGAGGAGCGCGATCACCACAAGCTCGGCCGCAAGATCGCGCGCGAAGAGCACTGGGTCGTTCACGGCGTCTCCGGCCGGCGCAAGCGCAACATGCGCCGCCTTGGCGAACTGGCCGAATTGCGCAAGTCCTTCCGCGAGCATCAGGCGCCCGAGGGCGCGGCGAAACTGGCCGCCTCCGACGCACGCGAAAGCGGCAAGCTCGTCATCGAGGCGACGGCCATCGCCAAGGCGCATGGCGACAACACGCTGGTGCGCGATTTTTCCATCCGCATCCATCGCGGCGACCGCATCGGTTTTGTCGGCCCCAACGGCGCGGGCAAGACGACGCTGATCCGCCTTCTGACCGGCGAACTGGAGCCGGATGCCGGAACCGTGCGTCTCGGCGCCAATCTCGACATGGCCGTGCTCGACCAGCGCCGCGATGCGCTCGATCCCGACGAGACGCTGGAGCATTTCCTGACCGACGGACGCGGCCAGTCGCTGCTCGTCAATGGCGAGCAGAAACACGTCGTCTCCTACATGAAGGATTTCCTGTTCAAGCCCGAGCAGGCGCGCACGCCGGTGCGCGAATTGTCGGGTGGCGAGAAGGCGCGGCTCATCCTGGCCCGCACACTGGCGCGCCCCGCCAACCTTCTGGTGCTCGACGAGCCGACCAACGATCTAGACATGGAAACGCTGGACCTCCTGCAGGAACTCGTCGCCGGCTTTCCCGGCACGGTGCTGCTGGTCAGCCATGATCGCGACTTCCTCGACCGCACGGTCAATGCCGTGATCGCGCCCGACGAGACGCGCCCCGGCGAGGGCCAGTGGGTCGCCTATGCCGGCGGCTATTCCGACATGCTCGCCCAGCGCGGCACGACCCAGGCCGGACAGCGCAAGTCGAAGGTCAGGCCGGCGGCATCGGCCAAAGCCGAGACTGAGGCGCCGCGCGCGGCTCCGCAGGCGGCGAAATCGAAACTCTCCTACAAGCAGAAATATGCGCTGGAGACCTTGCCCGGCCGCATCGAGGCGCTGGACGGCGAAATCGCCGCGCTGGAGGCCAGGCTTGCCGATCCCGCCCTGTTCGCCAAGGACCCGGCCGGCTTCAACGTCGTCGCCACGGAATTGGAAGGCAAGCGCACCACGCACGCCGCGCTCGAGGAAGAGTGGCTCGAACTGGAAATGCTGCGCGAGGAAGTCGAGGGCGGCTGAGACACCCTCCGCCCGTCAGGCGATCGGATTGCAGCGGTTCCATTCCTCTTCGGGCTGCTCGACACCGTCGATGAAGCGCTCGACACGCAATACGTCGTCGCCGCTCAGGAACATGCGCACGTCATGCGCGGCTTCCGGATCGCCGGCAGGGCCGACATAGCGGAAGGCGTGCCGCGAATACTCGCCCATGATCTCCAGCCCGGAGGGGATTCGGATATTGACCCCGTCGATGGTGAGCGTCCGGCCGTCATCCGCGCACCAGTCGCCATCCACGGCATCGGCTTTCGCCGGCAGGGCATAGAAACCCGCCAGCAGGACACACAAAGCGGCCCGCTTGATCATTGAAACTGCCATTTTTGGTTCGTCACACCAAAGAGATAACCGAATCCGGCCAGCGGGTCCAATTCTCAGTCAGCGGTCTCGACCGCATCGGCGCGGACCCTGCACGGGGCCCGCAGCCGGTGACGCCCGTCAGCCGGGCGTCACGCTCGCCGCTTGATCAGGCGAAATACTGACCGCCATTGGCCGACAGCGTCGAACCGGTGATGAAGCCGGCGTCGTCGGAGGCGAGGAACACGACGCAGCGCGCGATTTCCTCCGGCTCGCCGAGGCGGCCGACCGGAATGAGCGGCAGGATGCGCGTCTTCAGCACGTCCTCGTCGATGGCGCGCACCATTTCCGTTCCGATATAGCCGGGGCAGACGGCGTTGACCGTGATGCCGGCGCGCGCGCCTTCCTGGGCCAGTGCCTTGGTGAAGCCGATGTCGCCGGCCTTGGCGGCCGAATAGTTGACCTGGCCCGCCTGGCCCTTCTGCCCGTTGATCGACGAAATGTTGATCACCCGGCCGAACTTGCGGTCGCGCATGCCCGACCAGACCGGATGCGTCATGTTGAACAGGCCCGACAGGTTGGTGTTGATGACCGCGTCCCAATTGTCCTTGGTCATCTTGTGGAACATGCCGTCGCGAGTGATGCCGGCATTGTTGACCAGCACCGCGACCGGTCCGAAATCGGCCTCCACCTGGCGGATGCCTTCCGCGCAGGCGTCGTAGTCGGCGACCGACCATTTGTAGACGGCGATGCCGGTCTCGTCCTTGAATTTGGCTGCGGCCTCGTCATTGCCGGCATAGTTGGCGGCGACCGTGTAGCCGGCCTCCTTCAGCGCGATGGAAATGGCCGCGCCGATGCCGCGCGTTCCACCGGTGACAATTGCGACTTTGCTCATGGAATGATCCTCCCTCTGGAAATGGGTGTTTGGTCGGCAGTCGGTGGTCGGCAGGGGGAAATCCCGTTGCCGGACACCCCGCTGCCGCCATCCTTTGTGATCTACCGACTAGACACGACTGACAGCCGACCTGCCTTACATCCGCTCGACGCACATCGCGACGCCCATGCCGCCGCCGATGCACAGGGTCGCGAGACCCTTGTTCTTGCCGCTGCGCTTCATCTCGAACAGCAGCGTGTTGAGAATGCGCCCGCCCGACGCGCCGATCGGATGGCCGATGGCGATGGCGCCGCCATTGACGTTGACGATGTCGGTGTTCCAGCCGAGATCCTTGTTGACCGCGCAGGCCTGCGCGGCGAAGGCTTCGTTGGCCTCGACGAGGTCGAGATCGTCGATCTTCCAGCCGGCCTTTTCCAGCGCCTTGCGCGACGCCGGGATCGGCCCGGTGCCCATGATCGCCGGATCGACGCCCGCTGTCGCCCAGGAGACGATACGCGCGAGCGGCGCGATGCCGCGGCGCGAGGCTTCCTCTTCGCTCATCAGGACGGTCGCGGCCGCACCGTCATTGATGCCCGACGCGTTGGCCGCCGTCACCGTGCCTTCCTTGTCGAAGGCCGGACGCAGCTTGCCGACGCTGTCCATCGTCACGCCGTGCTTGATGTACTCGTCATCCTCGACCACGGTGTCGCCCTTGCGACCCTTCACGGTGAACGCAACGATCTCGTCCTTGAACTTGCCGGCCTTCTGCGCGGCCTCGGCCTTGTTCTGCGACGCGACGGCGAAGGCGTCCTGCTCGTCACGGGACAATTGCCACTGGCGCGCGACGTTCTCGGCGGTGTTGCCCATGTGGTAGCCGTTGAAGGCGTCCAGCAGGCCGTCCCGCAGCATGGTGTCGACCATCTTCATGTCGCCCATCTTCACGCCGTTGCGCAGATGCGCGCAATGCGGCGCCAGCGACATGGATTCCTGTCCGCCCGCCACGATGATGCTGGCGTCGCCGGCGAGGATCTGCTGCATGCCGATCGCCACCGTGCGCAGGCCTGAGCCGCAGAGCTGGTTGAGGTTCCAGGCCGTCGTCTCCTGCGGGCAGCCCGCGCCCATGGAGGCCTGGCGCGCCGGGTTCTGGCCCTGGCCGGCAGTCAGGATCTGCCCCATGATCACCTCGTCGACCTCGGCGCCGTCGACACCGGCACGCTCCAGCGCGCCACGGATGGCCGCCGCGCCAAGCTCATGGGCGGGCACATTGGCGAGGGCGCCGCCGAACGAACCGACGGGCGTGCGTGCCGCGCTAGCAATAACCACTGATGTCATGAAGGAAACTCCCTTTCTAAGGCCGGGTGAATGCCGGCTCGTCAAATCATCTTATCGCCCGACGTTCAACACTCAACTGCCGGGCATAGGAAAACCTTTCCGTAGGGGCCAGATAGCATTTGTGCTTACGTCTTTGGCTGCACTGCAACAAACGCTTTGATATGGAGCGGTTTTGTCACTAGTATTTCGCCAATGCGAAAAGCGCCCGCCACGAGGCGCCGCGAACGGGAGAGCACAACATGGCTGATAACGGCGATCCGACCGTCATCAAGAAATATGCAAACCGCCGCCTCTACAACACCGGCACAAGCACCTATGTGACGCTCGAGGACCTCGCCAACATGGTCAAGGACGGCGAGGATTTCGTCGTCCACGACGCCAAGAGCGGCCAGGACCTGACGCATGCCGTGCTGACCCAGATCATCTTCGAGCAGGAAGGCAAGACGGGGCAGGCCATGCTGCCGATTTCCGTGCTGCGCCAGCTCATCTCCTTTTACGGCGACCAGATGCAGATGGTCCTGCCGAGCTACCTGGAACATTCCATGGCGCTGTTCGCCAAGGAGCAGGAACGCATCCGCGAGCAGATGGCCTCCGTCGTCGGCAAGACGCCGATCGACCTGATGGCGTCGGGACAGCAGATGATCGAGGAGCAGACGCGGCGCAACATGGAAATGTTCCGCAACGCCATGCAGATGTTCTCGCCCTTCACGCCCGAGGCCGCCGAGGAGACCGTCGGCGAGGCCGAGGCGACCGCCGACGCGTCATCGTCTCCCGACGACCTGAAATCCATGCGCGAGCAGATCGCTGCGATGCAGCGAAAACTCGATTCGATGGACAAGTAAGACCGGACTTACCCCCGATCAGGATTTCGCTGTCGCGATCGACGACGATCGCGGCCCGCGGCCCCGTGCCGTTTTCGCGATAGCCGGCAAACGGCCCGCAAGCCGGAAATTGCGCGTCAAGATTGCATGCGCGGAAAAGATGTTTCAACGGCCGGGCGAAACCGGTCCGTGCTACGGTCGGCCGGCGCAAATTCTCATCCGCAAATCACAAAGCCAAGGGGCCCCAGAACATGTCGACCATCCCGCTCGCAACGGCCAACCAGATCATCGAGGCGACCATCGCCAAGGGCACGGAGATCGGCGCCAAGCCGCTGTCCGTGGCCGTGCTCGATGCCGGCGGCCACCTGATCGCCTTCCAGCGGTCGGACAACTCGTCCTTCATGCGCTTCGAGATCGCCGCCGGAAAGGCCTATGGCGCGCTCGCGCTTGGCGTCGGCTCGCGCTGGCTGCACGCGCAGGCCGAAACCCGGCCGCATTTCCTGGAAGGCCTGTCGAACGTCTCCGGCGGCAAGATCGTCGCTGTGCCGGGCGGCGTGCTGGTGAAACAAGACGGCGCGATCATCGGAGCGGTCGGGGTGACCGGCGACAGCTCCGACAATGACGAGGCCTGCGCCGTCGCAGGCATCGAGGCGGCAGGCTTTTCGGCCGACGCCGGCTAGTTGAGCGACACGTCGCGGCCGGCCGACCGGATGGACACCGAGAAGCCGGCCATCAGATCGACGGCGGCCATCACCATCAGAAGGAAGAACACCGACGTCGCCGCACCGGCGACGACGAGGAATTCGACCAGGAAAGCGACGAAGACGAAGGTCGACAGCACGTGATCCAGCACGGAGGCGTTGGATGTGCGCGTCGACTTGAGGATCTCGAAGAACATGAAGATGAGACCGGCGAGGATCAGCATGTCGCCGAGGTTCATCCGCCAGACGCCCCCCGACAGCATTCCCACCGCGAAAATCTCGCTGCCCCAGGGATCGCCGCCGCCGAAACCCGCCAATCCCGCGATCACGAGGTTGTAGAGTATAAAGGGGACGACCATCAGAGGAATATTCGACACCGCAAGACCCTTTCCCGGCAGACCTTCGAATGCCGTGTTCCTAAATCCAATTCAAAGAAAAGGAAACCGCCGAATCCGGCGGATTTCAGTCTGCCACGCGCAGTCCCGAGGTGCCCAGAGCCGGCTCGAACTGCCCCTCGTCGGGATCGTAGACCCACAACACGCCTTCCGAAATGTCGAACCAGGCGCCGTGCAGCGTCAGCCGGCCATCGGCCTCGCGCTCGCTGATATAGGGGAACGTGCGCAGGTTTTCGATCGACTGGCGCACCGACATGCACTCCACCGCCGTCTGGCGCGGGTCCTGCCCCGGGTGGATGTGGCTGTCTTCGGGATGGTCGATATGCACGTGACGGACGGGATCGTGCCCCTCGCCGCGACCGACGGCGTCGATCGCCGGGTCGAGAAGGCTGATCCAGTGGCCGATGGCGTCGCCCTTGTCGAGCGACTCGCGACGCTCGTCCAGCGCCGCCGCGACACCGCCGCAGCGGCCATGCCCCATCACCACGATGTGGCGCACGCCGAGATTGACGACCGAGAATTCGATCGAGGCGACCGACGAGCGGTAGCGGCCCTCGGCATTGTAGGGCGGAACCAGATTGGCGACATTGCGCAGGACGAAAATCTCGCCCGGGCCTGAATCGAAGATGATCTCCGGCGCGGCGCGCGAATCGCAACAGGCGATCACCAGCGCCTCGGGCCGCTGCCCGGCCGCCGCCAGTTCGCGGTAAGCGTCGGAACGCTTGCGATAGGTGGAGTGCAGAAAACCCTGATAGCCGTCGAGCAGCTTTTGCGGAAACGTCGTCATGCACAACGAATTAGCGCCAGACCGGCCACTGTTCAAGATGCTGCGCCGCAGCAGCTGTCAGGCCCGGCGCGTCGGCGAAGGCGCCGTGGAGAGCCAGCGCAGTTGCACCATGGCCATCGGCGAGGCCAGGCTCGCCTGGTCCGTCTCCAGCATCAGTTCGTCCGCGCCGCGGCGACAGGCCCGCGCCACCAGGTCGTAGACGGAGGCCGTCGCCATCTGCAACGCCTTCTGCGGCTGGGCGCCGATCAGCAGATGCGCAAGGAAGAGCGCCGTCGTCAGGTCGCCGGTGCCGTTCGGCGGATTGGCGATCTGGCGGTGTTCGGCAAGCATCGCCGTCTCGCCATCGACGAGCAGGTTGCCAATGCCGCCGGCGAGCATCGCATGCGCGCTGGTCACCAGAACGTGGCGCGCCGCCATCTGCGAGGCCGTCGCCCGGATGTCCTCGTTGCTGTCGGTTTTCGAGCCGGTCAGCCAGGCGAATTCGAAGCGATTGGGGGTGACGATGTCGGCGATGGCGAACAACCGGTCGCGGATCGCCTCGGCCACCGCGCCGGGCACGTAAAGCCCGCCCTGGTCGCCGATGACCGGATCGCAGACATGCAGGGCCTGCGGGTTGGCCCGTCGAAGGGCGGAGACGAAATCGGCGACCGGTCCCGCCTGGTCGGCCGAACCCAGATAGCCGGTCACCACCGCGCCCACCTCGCCCAGATGCGGCGAAGAGGCGAGCGCGCCCATGAAGGCGGCGAACTCTTTCGCTTCCGGCACGATGCGCGGCGCGGGCCCGTGGCCCGGATGCCAGGGCAGCGTCACGGTCGGCACGGACCACACCGGGAAACCGAGCGATTCCAGCGCGAAGACCATGGCGCGATTGCCCACCGAGCCCCGCGCCACATGGCTGGAGATCACGACGACCGCCGGACGCACCGAATGGGCTGGCTGGGTCATCGCCGGAGGTAACCGACCAGCCAGATGGCGAGAACGATGAAGGCGATGGCGCTCAGCGCGCGACCGGTCCGGCGGCCCCACACCTCGACGCGATCGTCGGGATCGGCGTCGTCGCCGGCCATGTGCGCCCGGGCGCGATTGACCGTGCGTGCCATGGTCGATTGGCCGAGCAGCTCCGAATCGACGGCGACGCGTTCCAGCGTCTTGCGCGCCTCTTCCTCGCGGGCGAGATCGTCGGGATGTTTTTCGGCCATCGATGAAAACCGTGAATTTCGGGAACCGGCCGGACACTATCGCGGCGCGCCGTTTCCGGCAACAGAGGCCGTCGGCGAAGAATTGTGCTGCATGCCCGGATCGCTTTGTTATGGTAACGCCGCAAAACTGCGATACCCAGCCTTGGACCGAACGGGAGGGGACAATGGCGAAAGACGCAAGTGCGGCAGTGATGGACTATATCGGGTCCGTCCTGCGCCACATGGATGCCGCCGACGAGCGGATGACGACCCTGGTGCGAGCCCTGCTCTCCGAAGCCCGCGAGGACGACCTGTCGCTTGTCGACGCCTCCTGCGCGGCCAAGGCGATCGCGGTCACGGCCGATGCGCTGGCGATGCATGCGCGCGGCGCCTCGGTGGTCCGGGTCGTGCCGGCCTGCGCGCCGAATTGCTGCGTCGTCTCCATCATCAACGAGAACATGCCGTTCCTGTTCGATTCGGTGATGGGCGAGATCAACGACATGTCGCATCGCGTGCGCCTCGTCGTGCATCCGATCTTCGACGTGAAGCATCACGGACCGGATTTCGAGCTCGTCGCGCGTTCGGCGAGCGGCGTCCCGGAGGAAGGCGCGATCCGCACCAGCGTCATCCATGTGATGCTTGAGGACATCAGCGACGAAACCGCGCGGGCGCTGGAAGAGAACCTCAACACCATCATCACCCAGGTGAAGGCCGCCGTGCGCGACTGGCGCGCCATGCTGGACCGGCTCGATGAGAGCATGCGCGACCTGCAGACCAAGATCCTGCCCGTCGCGCAGGCCGACGCCAACGAGGCGCTCGCCTTCCTGGAATGGCTGCGCGACAACAATTTCACCTTCCTCGGCATGCGCGAATACGACTTCGTCGGCGACGAGGAGAACGGCAAGCTGCAGCGCGCCGACGCGCCCGCGCTCGGCATCCTGTCCGACCCGGAGGTCCGCGTGATGCGGCGCGGCGACGAGCCCGTCACCACGACACCGCAGATCCGCGCCTTTCTGAACAGCCGCGACATGCTGATCGTCGCCAAGGCGAACCTGAAATCGAAGGTCCACCGCCGCTCCTACATGGATTACGTCGGCATCAAGACCTATGACGAGGAAGGCCGCCTGTCGGGCGAATTGCGGGTCGTCGGCCTGTTCACCTCGACCGCCTACACGCGCTCGGTCACGCGCATCCCCTATCTGCGCTCCAAGGTGGACGCCGTCATGCGGCGCGCCGACTACGATCCGGCGAGCCATTCCGGCAAGACGCTGATGAACGTGCTGGAATCCTATCCGCGCGACGAACTGTTCCAGATCGACGTTCCGACGCTGACCGAGAACGCGCTGACCATCGTCGCGCTCGCCGACAGGCCCCGCGTGCGCGTGTTGAGCCGCATCGACCCGTTCGACCGCTTCGTCTCCGTCATCGTCTTCGTGCCGCGCGACCGCTACGATTCGCAGGCGCGCGAGCGCATCGCCGCCTATCTCGCGCAGGAATATCAGGGCCACATCTCGGCCTATTACCCGGCCTTTCCGGAAGGCTCCTTGGCGCGCGTGCATTTCATCATCGGCCGCCGCGAGGGCAAGACGCCGACGCCCGCCCAGGCGAAGCTGGAGGCGGAGATCGAGGCGATCACCCGCACCTGGCAGGATCATTTCGTCGAGCACCTGATGGAGGACGGCGTCAGCCCCGCCACGCGGGCGTTGCGTGACGCCGGCTTCCCGGACACCTACCGCGACACCGTGCTGCCGCTGCAGGCGGTCGAGGATCTGCGGCGCATCGCCCGGCTTTCCGCCGACAACCCGATCGACGTCGACTTCTTCCGGCCCACCGGCAAGGCCTCCAGCGAGGCCGGACTGCGCATCTATCACCATGGCGCGCCCGTCGCGCTGTCGGAGCGCGTGCCCATTCTCGAAAACATGGGCTTCCGCGTCATCAGCGAACTGACCTACGCCATCGACGTCTCGGCGAAGCTCGGCGCGACCGTCTGGCTGCACGAGATGCAGATCGAGAGCCAGTCCGGCGCGGCCGTGCCGATGGAGGACGAAGGCGTCATCTTCGAGGACGCCTTCCTGTCGGTCTGGAACCGCGAAAGCGACAACGACCCCTATAACGGCCTGGTGCTCGCCGCCGGGCTGACCGCGCGCCAGGTCACGGTTCTGCGCGCCTATGGCCGCTATCTGCGCCAGGCTGGCACGCCCTATGGGCAGGCCTACATGGCCGGAGCGCTGATCCGCCACCCGATGCTCGCCCGCCAGCTCTTCGAGTTGTTCGACGCGATGTTCGATCCGCGGCGCGAAGCCGATCCGGACGAAGACACCGACGTGACCGCCAAGCACATCAAGGCGGCGATCGCCGACCAGCTGGCCGAGGTGCCCTCCATCGACGAGGACCGCATCGTGCGCGCGATCCTGGTGGTGATCGAAGCGACGTTGCGCACCAACTTCTTCAGCCCCGGCCCGCAGGGCGAATTGCGCACGTCGCTCGCCTTCAAGCTCGATTCGCGCGCCATCCCCGATCTTCCCGATCCCAAGCCCTTCCGCGAGATCTTCGTCTTCGGGCCGCAAGTCGAAGGCGTGCATCTGCGCTTCGGCCCGGTGGCGCGCGGCGGCCTGCGCTGGTCGGACCGCGCCCAGGACTACCGCACCGAGGTGCTGGGTCTCGTCAAGGCGCAGCAGGTCAAGAACGCCGTCATCGTGCCGGTCGGCGCCAAGGGCGGCTTCTACCCGAAGCGCCTGCCTGTCGGCGGAAATCGCGACGAGATCTTCGAGGCGGGCCGCGCCGCCTACATCACCTTCATTTCCACGCTCCTGTCGATCACCGACAATCTGGAGGGCGACACCGTCGTGCCGCCGAAGCTGACGGTGCGCCGCGACGGTGACGACCCCTATTTCGTCGTCGCCGCCGACAAGGGCACCGCGACCTTCTCCGACACCGCCAACGCCATTTCCCAGGAGATGGGCTTCTGGCTGGACGACGCCTTCGCGTCGGGCGGCTCGGCGGGCTACGACCACAAGAAGATGGGCATCACGGCCCGCGGCGCCTGGGAAGCGGTCAAGCGGCACTTCCGCGAGATGGACAAGGACATCCAGTCCGAACCCTTCACCGTGGTCGGCGTCGGCGACATGTCGGGCGACGTCTTCGGCAACGGCATGCTGCTGTCCGAACAGATCAGGCTGGTCGCCGCCTTCGACCATCGCGACATCTTCATCGATCCAGACCCCGACCCGGCGACGAGCTTCGCCGAGCGCCAGCGCATGTTCGAACTGGGCCGCTCGAGCTGGCAGGACTACGACACGTCGAAACTGTCGGAAGGCGGCGGCGTCTTCTCGCGGGCGCAGAAGATGATCACGCTGTCGCAACAGGCCGCCGACGCGATCCGGCTCGGCAAGACCCGGGCGACGCCGAACGAGATCCTGACCGCCATCCTGAAGGCCGACGCCGAACTGCTGTGGTTCGGCGGCATCGGCACCTATGTCCGCGCCACCACCGAGACCGATCTCGACGCCGGCGACAAGGCCAACGACCCGATCCGCATCACCGCGCGCGAGGTCGGCGCCAAGGTGATCGGCGAGGGCGCCAATCTCGGCATGACCCAGCGCGCCCGCATCGAATACGGGCTGCATGGCGGCCGCTGCAATTCCGATGCGATCGACAACTCCGCCGGCGTCAATTCCTCCGACGTCGAGGTCAACATCAAGATCGCGCTGAAGCCCGCGATGGATGACGGCACGCTACCGCGCCCCGAGCGCAACACGCTGCTCGCCGACATGACCGAGACGGTGGGCGCGCTGGTGCTGGAGAACAATTATCGCCAGACCCTGGCGATCTCGCTGGCCGAACGGCGCGGCCTGACGATCCTGTCGCTGCAGGAACGGCTGATGGAATCGCTGGAGGAACGCGGCGATCTCGACCGCGAGGTAGAGTTCCTGCCGAACGCCTCGGTGCTCTCCCAGCGCCGCAAGGCCGATCGCGGCCTGACCCGCGCCGAGATCGGCGTGCTGCTCGCCTACTCCAAGATCGTGCTGTTCGACGACCTCGTCGAGAGCCACCTGCCCGACGATCCCTATCTGGAGGCCGACCTGCTCGGCTATTTCCCGCCGCGCATGGTCGAGGAGTTCACGGACCGCATCAACGCGCACCGGCTGCGCCGCGAGATCATCGCGACGGTCCTCGCCAACGAGGCGATCAATCGCGGCGGCACCTCGCTGATCAGCCGTTTCGAGGACGCGACCGGCATGCTGCCGAGCGGCATCGTGCGCGCCTTCGTCGCCGTGCGCGACGGCTACGACCTGCCCTCGCTCTATGCCGCCGTCGACGCGCTGGACAACCGGATTTCCGGGGCCCGCCAGCTCGACATCTATGACGAGATCGGCGAATCGCTGCGCATCGCCATGGGCCAGTTCATCAAGAACGGCGAGAGCCACGCGCCGCTCGCCGGGTCGGTCGCGATGCTGCGGGCCGCCACCGAGGAACTCGAACCCCAACTGGCCTCCCTGATGCCGCCCTATCTCGTCGAGTGGATCGGCGGGCGGCGCGCGGAACTGGAAACCGAGGGTCTGTCGGCCGAGATCGCGAACCGCATCGCCCTGATGCCGATCATCGCCATGACGCCTGACATCCTCAGCGTGTCGAAATCGTCGGGCCGGCCGGTGCTGGCCTCGGCGGAAGCCTTCTTCGCCGTGACCGAGATGTTCCGCATCGGCCGCCTCGAGCGGCTGGCCTGGGACTTGCCGACCGTCGATTATTTCGACGGCCTGGCCCAGAACCGGGCGCTCGACATCATCAATTCGGCGCGCATCTCCATCACCAGCGCCGCCCTGTCCGCGACGGATGCCGGCACGCCGTCGCGCGACGCGGTCGCCCAATGGTTCGAGGACAATGAATTGCGCATCGCCCGCGTCCAGACCCGCATCGCCGACCTCACCAAGTCCGGCGGCCTGACGGTCTCCCGTCTGACCGTCGCGGCCGGCTTGCTGGCCGACCTCGTCTCCTAGCCTCGGAAACCCGAATGAGCGATCTCAACGCGGATGCGACGCCTGCGGCTGGCGCAAACCCCGTCACCCGGCGGGGCATTGCCGGCTGGATGTTCTTCGACTGGGCGGCGCAGCCGTTCTTCACGGTGGTCACCACCTTCATCTTCGGCCCCTATTTCGTCTCCCGCATGGCGCCTGACCCCGCGACCGGCCAGGCCGCATGGGGCTATGCCATCGCGGCCGGCGGCCTCGTGATCGCGGTGCTGTCGCCGATCCTCGGCTCGATCTCCGACCAGACCGGTCCGCGCAAGCCGTGGATCGGCATGTTCGCCGTGCTGCAGATCGTCTCGCTGGCGCTGCTGTGGTTCGCCGCACCGGGATCGAGCCTGTTCTGGGTCCTCGTCTGCTACACCTGCGCCTCGATCGCCGCCGAGTTCTCTACCGTTTTCAACGATTCCATGCTTCCGCGCCTGGTCTCGCGCGAGAATATCGGCCGCGTCTCCAACACCGCCTGGGGGCTCGGCTACATGGGCGGCATGATCGTGCTGATCTTCGTCGTGCTGGCGCTCGCTGGATCGCCGGAAACGGGCGTCACGATCCTCGGCATCGAGCCGCTGTTCGGGCTCGACCCGGCGCTCGGCGAGGATGCCCGCGTCACCGGGCCGATCTCGGCGATCTGGTACCTCGTCTTCATCCTGCCGATGTTCTTCTTCACGCCCGACGCCAAGCGCGGCCGGCAACTCGGCGAGGCCGTCCGCTCCGGCCTTTCAGACCTCAAGGACACGCTGCGCGAGGCGCGCGAACGCGTGGGCATCGTGCGCTTCCTGATCGCACGGATGATCTATCAGGACGGAGTCGGAGCGCTGCTGGCCCTCGGCGGCGGCTTCGCCGCGGCGATGTTCGACTGGTCGATCACCGAGATCGGGATCTACGGCATCATCCTGAACGTCGTCGCCATCTTCGGCTCCATGGCCGGCGGGTCCGTCGATCATCGCATCGGCTCGAAGAAGGTCGTGCTGATATCGGTCGCCTGCCTGCTGGTCGCGACGCTGGGCATCGTTTCCACCGGTCCCGGCTTCACGCTCTTCGGTCTCCTGGAATTCGGCGAGGCGGATTCCGGCGGCCTCTTCGGCACGGCGGCGGAGAAGGCCTATATCGTCTTCGGCCTGCTGATCGGGCTGGTCTTCGGACCCGTACAGGCCTCGTCGCGCTCCTATCTGGCGCGCAGCGTGTCGGAGGACGAGGCCGGCCGCTATTTCGGCATCTATGCGCTGTCGGGCCGGGCGACGAGTTTCCTCGCGCCCTTCTCGGTCGCCACCGTCACCGCGCTGACCGGCTCGCCACGCATCGGCATGGCGACGCTGATCGTGTTCTTCGTGGTCGGCTACGCGATCCTGCAGGCGACGCCCTACCCGGCGCACACGCCGGAGGAATAGCCGCCCGTCAGTGCCGGAAGTGCCGGACGCCGGTGACGACCATGGCGATGCCGTGCTCGTCGGCGGCCGCGATCACCTCGTCGTCGCGCATCGATCCGCCCGGCTGGATCACCGCCTTCGCACCCGCCTCGATCGCGCTCATCAGGCCGTCGGCGAAAGGGAAGAAGGCGTCCGAGGCCACGACGCAGCCCTCGGTGAGCGGCTCGGAAAGCCCCATCGCCTCGGCCGCGTCCTGCGCCTTGCGCGCGGCGATGCGGGCCGAATCCACCCGGCTCATCTGGCCGGCGCCGACACCGACGGTGGCAAGGTCCTTCACATAGACGATGGCGTTCGACTTGACGTGCTTGGCGACGCGGAAGGCGAATTTCATGTCGGCCAGCTCGGCCTCGGTCGGCTGGCGCCTGGTCACGCATTTCAGGTCGAGGTCGTCGACCACGGCGCTGTCGCGCTCCTGCTTCAGGAAGCCGCCGGCAACCGACTTGACCAGAATGCCCCGGGCGCGCGGATCGGCCAGCGCGCCGGTCGTCAGAAGCCGCAGGTTCTTCTTCGCCGCGACGATCGCCGCCGCTTCGTCGGTCACGGCCGGCGCGATGATCACCTCGGTGAAGATCTTGACGATCTCTTCGGCCGCCTCGGCGTCGAGCGTCCGGTTGAGCGCCACGATCCCGCCAAACGCCGACGTCCGGTCGCAATCGAAGGCCCGGCGATAGGCATCGACCAGCGTGCCGCCCGTCGCCACGCCGCAGGGATTGGCGTGCTTGATGATCGCCACCGCCGGCGTGTCCGCGCCGAACTCGCTGACCAGTTCGAAGGCCGCGTCCGTGTCGTTGATGTTGTTGTAGGAAAGCGCCTTGCCCTGCAGCAGCGTCGCCGTGGCGACGCCCGGGCGCTTCTCGCCGGTCAGATAGAGACCGGCCGCCTGATGCGGGTTCTCGCCGTAGCGCATGGCCAGCGACAGCGTGCCGCCCGTGGCGTGATGCCGGCTGACCGCGGGCAACGACAACTGCCCGGCCATGTAGTCGGCGATCATCACGTCATAGCTGGCGGTGCGCTGGAAGGCCTTGGCCGCGAAACGCTTGCGCTGGTCGAGCGTCGACGCGCCATCGTTCTCGGCGAGCATCGCGGTCACGTCGCCATAGTCGGCCGGATCGGTGACGATGGTGACATAGGCATGGTTCTTCGCCGAGGCGCGCACCATGGCCGGCCCGCCGATGTCGATGTTCTCGACCGTCGTCGGATAGTCGGAATCGGCGGCGACCACTTCCTCGAAGGGATAGAGGTTGATCACGACGAGATCGAACGCCGCGATGTCGTTGGCCTGCATCGCCGCGACATGCTCCGGATCGTCGCGCACCGCGAGCAGGCCGCCATGCACGGCGGGATGCAGCGTCTTGACCCGGCCGTCCATGATCTCCGGAAAGCCGGTGACGTCGGCGACATCGATGACGGGAAGCCCGGCTTCCGCGATCGCCTTGCGCGTGCCGCCGGTGGACACCAGTTCGACGCCGCGGGCGCTCAGCTCACGGGCGAGGTCGATCAGACCGGTCTTGTCGGAAACGGACAACAGCGCCCGGCGGATCGCCACGCGGTCCGGGGCGGGAATTTTCTTGGAAGCGACGGCCATCGGTCGGTCCTTCATGCATCGAAATGAGGGGTTCGCCGCCGCTGCTAGCACGACACGGACGCCGTGCCTATCGGGCAAAGCCGCCCATGCACCGCAAGTCTGGGCCCAAGCCGGTCAGGTCTTGCGGAAAATCCACTCGACCGCCTCGATGTCGGGCCAGATGCCCGCAATGACGATCTGGTGGGACTTCACCGGGCCTGCAATGCCGGCGAAATGGATGGATTCCTCGATCGTGACGTCACCGTCATTGGCGGTGAACAGCCAGCTCTCGCCCTGCTGGGTCGACAGATGCACCGACCGGTTATCCTCGCGCGTCGCGCGCACCACCGGATGCAGGTGGAAACGGATGTCGAATTGCCGCTGCGCCTGCCCGCCGCCGCGCCCCTGGCGCACCAGACGGTCCCGGCCGTCGATGCGCGCGCCGTCTTCCTGCAGCGCCATCGCGCGCTCGTGCCACAATCCGAACTGGCGCAGATAGCCGTCATGTCGGGCGACGAAGCCCGGCGAACCGGCATTCTCCCGCCGCTCGATGCGCACGGTCGACGGACCCGAGACGATCCTCAGGCATTTCTCGCCCGACGGTTTCGACGAACTGCCGAACCGCGCCGACGACGTGTCCTCCAGAACCAGCGTCGAATGGGCCGCCGTCACGCGCGCCATGTCGCGATAGCGCTCCCTGAGCAGCGTATCGACGCCGGAATTCACGATCAGCCGCTGGCGGCCGCTGGAGAACTCGAAGGCGAGGCAACTCGCATGGCCTTCGAACCCGTGCAGCCCGGACGGCGGCACGCCAGTATCGACAATGACGACCGATCCGTCGCGCGCCATCCGCTGATAGCCGGAATGCGGCATGTGCCCCAGCGGCTGGGCGCCGTTCTGGTCGTGGCGAAGAACCGCCGCCGCCAGGTTGAGATTGCTGCTGCCCGCGCCATGGAACATGGCCATGTGCCCGTCCACATGGCGGAAGAACCGCAGCGCCGGATAGAGCCGGTCCAGCGAGCGGACGAGTTCCTGCGGCACGGGCTTCGACGCGGAAACGTAGCACTGCGCCAGCGGCAGAAGGTCGGCGAGCAGGCCCGGCAGCACGTCCGGGCACCGGCTGACATGCCCGCCATCGGGCAGGATCTGCGTGCGCAGCTGATATTCCAGGTTCTTCGCCGCCGAGGCCTCGAACCGCGCCGATGTCGGCAGCACCTGCGCCGCATAGGCCAGCGCGATGCGCACGGTCAGCGCGTCCAGATCGTCGCTCATCGAGGCGGCGAGGCCGCGGAGATAACGCACCTGGCGCGCCAGCGACCCCATGAAGCGGCGGTAGAAGACGGGATCGCTGTCGAGCAGCAGCAGGCGCGAATACTGCATCCACGCGATCACCCGCGCCGCCGTGACGCTCATCTTCCAGGCATTGCCGGACACGCCGCGGCCCTGGCTCGTGATCCAGTCATTGACCAGCGCGCGGGCATTGGTGGAGGCGAGATCGCTGTCGGCGCCCTTCATGTGGCGAAGCCAGCGAAACCCGTTCAGCGCGTCTTCCCAGGCCACCGACGGCGGATCGACGGAAAAGGGCGACGCGCCGCCGGTGTCGACGACACGGCCCGCGAAGGAATAGCGCCCCTCGTAGAAGTCGCGCGCGGCGAGCGGATCGGCCGGCCGCAGGTCCGGCGGGACCATGGTCAGCCGTTCCGGCACCGGTCCCATGAACCGCCAGGCAAAAACCGGCCCCTTCTGGATGCGCTGGCGCACTCCGGACCAAAACAGCCGAACACCCGACAACCAATATGCCGGACCGTTCATCAATGCGGGTCGGCCCACTTGATCTCCATCCCGCCGTTCAAGACGAATCGAAGGATAAACAATTGCATCTGCTTTACAATCAGGGACGCGTCTCGGCTATCCGATAAGCCGCCGGAAGCGCGCGGCGAAGAATCCGTCCACGCCGCTTGTCGCAGGGTCACCCAGGTCCAGATGCGCGGGCGTCAGCCGCAGAAACCCTTCCGGCGTGACGGCGTTCTCCACGCCCGGCGCCTCGTCGCCGGTCACTGGCACGATCTCGAATTCCGGATGGTTTCCGGCGAAATCGCGGGCCACCGTCTCGCCTTCCAGCGGGTCGAGCGAGCAATTGGAAAACACCAGCAACCCGCCCGGCGCGACCAGCGTCGCCGCATGGTCGAGCATCCGCGCCTGCAGCCCGGCGAGTTTTTCGATGTCGGCGGGCGATTTCGTGAACGGCACGTCCGGATGGCGGCGCACCGTGCCGGTGGACGAACAGGGCGCGTCGAGCAGCACGGCGTCGAAGGGCCCCTCCGGCGCAAAGGCGAACATGTCGACCGCCACCGTCTCGCAGCGCGACCCGAGACCCAGCCGCTCCAGATTGGCATGGAGCCGCTTCAGCCGGTTCGCCGACAGGTCGAGAGCGGTCACGGTCGCGCCGGCATCGAGCATCTGGGCGGTTTTGCCGCCCGGCGCGGCGCAAAGGTCGGCCGCGCGCTTGCCTTCGAGATCGCCGAACAGCCGCGCCGGCATGGCGGCCGCCGCGTCCTGCACCCACCACGCACCGGTGTCGTAGCCGGGCAGCGACGGGATCTCGCGCGACGCTCCGGTCAGCCGCAGCGATCCCGTCGGCAGGACGATCGCCTCGAGCTTCTCCGCCCATTCGGCGGCCTGCGGCTGCTCGCCGGCCTTCAGCGTCAGGTCGATCGGCGCCTCGACGCGGTGGCAGGCGTCGATCCTGGCCGCCGTCTCGGGACCGTGGATCGCGTCGAGACGGTCCGCGAACCATTGCGGCGCGCGCACCGGCGCTTCGGCGAAACGCGCCAGCAAGCCGTCCTTGTCGCGCGAGGCACGCCGCAGGAGCGCGTTGACCAGCCGCGCGAAACGCCGCGACCGCGGATCGGCCTGCGCCGCCGTGACCGCGAGATCGACCGCGCTGTGATCGGGAACGTCGAGGAAGAGGATCTGCGCCAGCCCGGCAATCAGGATGTTGCGCAGCCCCGTCGCGCCGGCGGGGAGCGGCTTTTCGGTGAAGCGGCGGATCGTGTCGTCGAGATCGCCGTAATGGCGCAGCGACGCGAGAAGCATGGCCCGCACCAGCGCCCGGTCGCGCAGCTCCAGCGCCAGATAGTGCGGATGGCCGTGCACCTCGTCGGTCAACCCGTCCATCGACGATTTCGCGTCGAGGATCGCCCCGAGGATGCGGTGCGCGGCCTGCCGTGTCGCGAGGCCCGGCTTGTCGTCGGGCCGCGGCGCCGCCTGGTCTGTCTTGCGCGGCCCCGGCCGGCGCCGGCGTGCCGGCGCGCTCAACCCCACGGGCCCTTGTCGTCTCCGCGTCCCCATTTGGGTCCGGTCTTCGGAATGCCGGACGAGCCGGACCGCGCCGGTTTCTCCGCTTGCGCCGGTCGCGCCGGTTCGGCCTTCGGCTGCGGAACGGGCGGCGCGGCGGGCGCGTCCATTTCGGCGGCCATCGCCATCAGCGCGCGGATGCGGTTTTCCGTGTCCGGATGGGTGGAGAACAGGCTGTCGGCACGCTCGCCGTTCAAGGGATTGATGATGAACATGTGCGCCGTGGCCGGATTGCGCTCGGCGGCGACATTGACGGTCCGCCCGGCGGCGATGGCGATCTTCTTCAGCGCGCTCGCCAGCCATTCCGGATTGCCGCAGATTTCCGCGCCGCGCCGGTCGGCGGAATATTCGCGCGTCCGGCTGATCGCCATCTGCACGATCATCGCCGCGAACGGCGCGACGATCATCGCCACCAGCACGCCGATGAAGCCGAACGGATTGTTGTTGTCGCGCGAACCGCCGAAGAAGAAGGCGAAATTGCCGAGCATCGAGATCGCGCCGGCCAGCGTCGCGGTCACCGTCATGGTCAGGGTGTCGCGGTTCTGGACATGCGCCAGCTCATGCGCCATCACGCCGGCGACCTCCTCGCGGCTGAGCCGATGCAACAGCCCCGTCGTCGCCGCAACGGCGGCGTTTTCGGGGTTGCGTCCGGTGGCGAACGCGTTGGGCTGGTCGGATTCGATCAGATAGACCTTCGGCATCGGCAGGCCGGCGCGTCCGGCGAGCGCCTCGACGATGCCGTAATATTCCGGCGCGTTCTTGCGATCGACCTCCACGGCGTTGTGCATGCGCAGCACCATCTTGTCGGAATTCCAGTAGGAAAAGGCGTTCATCGCCAGGGCGATGACGAAGGCGATCATCATGCCGCCCGTGCCGCCGATCAGATAGCCGACGCCCATGAACAGCGCCGTCATGAAAGCGATCAGCATGGCCGTTTTCATCATGTTCATGAAGCTGTCTCCACAAGGGGCGGGCGTTGGATTCGCGCCGCGAACGCCTATAATAGTGTGTGCGCAACACGGCGTTTTCAACCACGAGACCGCCGCATCGACAAGACCGGGCCCATGAACGACCAGCGAGAAACCGAAGCGGCCACGCTTGATTCCACGGACGGCGCCGCCGCGAATGAGGCACATGAAAAGCGCGTCGAGGATCTTCCGCCGGCGGCTAGGCGCGCCCTTGCCGAGGCGACAGCACGGCGCGAGGCGCTGGACGCCGCCGAACGGGAGCGCAGCCGCGAAGTCGGCGGGCGCGGCGGTAAGGATCCGGCCCGCTACGGCGACTGGGAAGTCAAAGGCATCGCCGTCGATTTCTGACGCCCTCCTGGCCGCGTAGAACCGATCCGCGCCAACCGAATTCGACTTGCACCGCATTTGTCCGAGTGTGTTTACGCTTTGTTGGGGGCGTTTCGTAATTCGACCCCCTGCGCGGGCGTCAATTAGCCGTCCGACAAGAAGTTGACACTAGCGTGCGCCCAGGAGCGGCATCATCTCCGCATCGCAGACCGCGAGCCAAGCCGCCAAGGAGACATTCGTGCGCATCGTGTTGGATCGACTCAAGGATTTCGCCCGCGACAGGCGCGGGAATTTCGGCATCATGTTCATCGCGCTCGGAACCACCCTGCTGATGGGCTCCGCGATGGCGATCGACGTGGCGCGCATGTTCGCCACCCACAACAAGCTGGTCTTCGCCGTCGACGCCGCCGTTCTCGCCACGACCCAGGGCCTGACGCTCGGCGACATTCCGATGGACGAGGCCGAAGAGGCCGTCCGCAAATATCTCGACGCCAATCTCGACAACCGGACGCTCAAGCCCGCCGACGTGGAGATCGACGCGATCAACGTCGACACCAAGGCCCGCTCGCTGGAGGTGAAGGCGCACACGCTGATGCCGATGACCTTCGCCGGCATCGTCGGCTATGACGACCACCGGGTCGACGCGGTCTCCAAGGCGCAGTTCTCCAACACCGAGATCGAGGTCGTCATGGCGCTCGACATCACCGGGTCGATGGGCAACAAGATCGGCAACAGCTGGTACTCGCCGACCAAGCTCTCGGCGCTCCAGGACGCGGCCGCGTTGGCGTTGGACACGCTCTTCGAGGATGTGGACGAAGACGACAAGATCCGCGTCGGCCTTGTCCCCTATTCCGAAGCGGTGAACGCCGCGCCGGTCATCGACAAGATCGCGACCACTGGCCTCACGGAGGAGGAGTGCGAGTGGACCGGCGGACGCGGACGCTGGGGCCGCGGCGGCGGCGACTATGTCTGCACCACCGTGACCACCTATCCCGACTGTGTCCGCGAACGCACGGGAACCTACAAATACTCCGACGCCTTCGCCACGTCGTCTGCCAAGATCGGCTCGTCGGAATATGACTGCCCGAACGCCGAGATCGTTCCGCTCACGTCAAACCAGTCGAAGCTGGAAAGCACGATCGACAGCTTCAGCGCCAGCGGCTGCACGGCCGGACATATCGCCATCGGCTGGGCCTATTACATGCTGTCGTCGAAATGGAATTCGGCATGGCCGGACGGCTCGGACGCCGAGGATTTCGACGAGCCGGGGGTGAGCAAATACGCGATCATCATGACGGACGGCGAGTTCAACACCTTCGAATCGAACGGCTACTACTGCACCAATTCCGGCGGCAGCCTTTCGGAAGACTACGCGCTCGGCCTGTGCAGCGCGATGAAGAATGACGGCGTGAAGGTCTATTCGATCGCCTTCGACGCGGGTTCGGCGGCGGAAAGCCTGATGAAGAACTGCGCGACCTCGGTGAACGGCAAGTCGCTCTATTACAACGCCACCGACGAGGACAGCCTCGAGGAAGCGTTCCTGGAGATTGCCCGCGACATCAAGGGCCTCAGGCTGGTCAACTGACCGGCCCCGGCAAGGCGTCGCAACGAAAAAGGCCGCCCCGAGGGGCGGCCTTCGCAATTCCGGGAACCGGACGGTCGGCAGACCAGGACATCGGTCAGATGTCGATCCGGTTACACAGGGCGTTTCTCGCCGTCAGAGGCTGCTCCGACGGAGAGCGACCCGCATAGACCGTCCCGGAACCTTGGAACCACTCGACATCGGATCACCTCCTTTCGATTGTTGAAGACGAATCGGAGTGTGACCCCATTTCCTGCATTGCACAAGTCCCGGCCTGAAAACGGCCGTTGACCCCTGTGCTCAGCCGCCGAGCATGATCGAGCATTTCGCCTTCAGCGGCACCCAGTTGGACAGGGTGTAGTTGCCGGCACCCTTCGCCGCGATGCGGTATTTCGCGTCGATCTTGTTGTGGATGGCGAGGGTGCGCGAGATCTCGGCGACATATTTGCCGTTGACCTTCTTGGCCGTGACCACCTGTACCGGGCCGGCGCCCTGGCCGTGGCGGATCATCATGTAGCTGACCGGGCCGGCCTTGTTGGTGTAGATCCAGGCCTTCATCGTGGCGTTGGTCGGGCAGGCGTTCACGATCGGCGACTTGATCGCCAGCATCGCGGATTCCACCTTCAGCGGCCCGGAACCGCCCTGCTGGAAATTGCCGCCGGCAAGTGCGCTGGTTGCAACCGCGGTGGCGATCAGTGTGAGGAAAAACCGTTTCATGTCTGTCTCCTTGAGTGGCCGCTCGCGTCAAGCGCGGCGGCGCTGTTGGTTTGCTTGGAGACAGACATGCCACAGGCGGCCGAAGCCGCCTGTGCGAGGGATCACAACCGGGAGGGGAGCGCCCTAGCCGCGCTTGTTCTGCCGGTTCTCGATCAGGTCGTCGACGACGGACGGGTCGGCGAGCGTCGAGGTGTCGCCCAGCGCGCCGAAATCGTCCTCGGCGATCTTGCGCAGGATGCGGCGCATGATCTTGCCGGAGCGGGTCTTCGGCAGGCCCGGCGCAAACTGGATCTTGTCGGGCGAGGCGATTGGGCCGATCTCCGTGCGCACGTGCTTGACCAGCTCCTTGCGCAGGTCGTCGGACCCCACGGTGCCTTCCATCAGGGTGACGTAGCAATAGATGCCCTGCCCCTTCAGGTCGTGCGGATAGCCGACCACGGCCGCCTCGGACACCGCGTCATGGCTGACCAGCGCGGACTCGACTTCCGCCGTGCCCATCCGGTGACCGGACACGTTGATCACGTCGTCGACGCGGCCGGTGATCCAGTAATAGCCGTCCTCGTCGCGGCGGCAGCCGTCGCCGGTGAAATACTTGTCCTTGTAGGTGGAGAAGTAGGTCTGCACGAAACGCTCGTGATCGCCATAGACGGTGCGCATCTGGCCCGGCCAGGAATCGGTGATGCACAGATTGCCGTCGGCCGTGCCCTCCAGCACGTCGCCGTCGGCATCGACCAGCTGCGGCTGGATGCCGAAGAAGGGCCGCGTCGCCGAGCCGGGTTTCAGGTTGGTCGCGCCCGGCAGCGGCGTGATCATGATGCCGCCGGTCTCGGTCTGCCACCAGGTGTCGACGATCGGGCAGCGCTCCTCGCCGACCACCTTGTAGTACCATTCCCAGGCTTCCGGATTGATCGGCTCGCCGACCGATCCCAGCGTCCGCAGCGACTTGCGCGACGTCTTCTTGACGTGCTCGGCGCCGGCGCCCATCAGCGCCCGGATCGCCGTCGGCGCGGTGTAGAAGATGTTGACCTGGTGCTTGTCGATGACGTCCCAGAAGCGCGACGGCGTCGGATGGGTCGGCACGCCCTCGAACATCAGCGTGGTCGCGCCGTTGGCGAGCGGCCCGTAGACGATATAGGAGTGCCCGGTCACCCAGCCGACATCGGCGCCGCACCAGTAGATGTCGCCGTCCTGGTAGTCGAAGACATATTGATGCGTCATCGACGCATAGACGAGATAGCCGCCGGTGGTGTGCAGAACGCCCTTCGGCTTGCCGGTCGAGCCGGAGGTGTAGAGGATGAAGAGCGGATCCTCCGCGCGCATCTTGGCCGGCGGGCAGACGGGCTTCGCCTTAGCGATCGCCTCGTGATACCAGATGTCGCGTTCGTCGAACCATTCGATCTTGCCGGCAGTGCGCTGAACGACCAGCACCTTGTCGACCTTGACCTCCTCGCGCTCGGCGATCTCGATGGCCAGATCGGTATTGTGCTTGAGCGGAACCTTCTTGCCGCCGCGCAGGCCCTCATCCGCCGTGATGACGAAATTCGACTTGCAGTCGATGATGCGGCCGGCCAGCGCGTCCGGCGAAAAGCCGCCGAAGACGATGGAATGGATCGCGCCGATCCGGGCGCAGGCCAGCATCGCGAAGGCCGCTTCGGGGATCATCGGCATGTAGATGGTGACGCGGTCGCCCTTCTTGACGCCGTTCGACTTCATCACGTTGGCGAGCCGGCAAACCTTGTCGTGCAGCTCGTTGTAGGTGATCTTCCGGTCGTCATACGGGTTGTCGCCTTCCCAGATGATCGCCACCTGGTCGCCGCGCTTCTTCAGGTGCCGGTCGATGCAGTTGTAGGCGACGTTGGTGACGCCGTCCTCGAACCACTTGATCGAGACCTTGCCCTTGAAGGAGGTGTTCTTGACCTTGGTGAAGGGCTTGAACCAGTCGATGCGCAGGCCGTGCTTTGCCCAGAACTTCTCCGGCGACGTGACGCTCTGCTTGTACCACTTGAGATACTTCTCGTCGTCGATCAACGCCCGTTTCTTGGCGTCCGGCAAAACCCGATAGACTGGACTGGACATGCATACCCTCCCGGAATTCGATATTGACTGTGCCGCGAACGGGCCGGCGCTCCGCCTTCTCCATGCCCGTATCGCCGCGATGTCTGCGGTTTATACCGATGTGAGTCCAGCGGTAAATTAGACCAAGGGCTTTCTTTGCTTGCGGAGATTCCGGGGAGTTGCCCGGTTTTTAATCACGCATCCCGCTGCGGAATGTTTCAAAGCGTGAATTGAAAGCCTGGCCGATGCCGACTAAAGGCGCGTCTCCCGAACATGGCCGGTGTCGGGAGGAGGCCGGTCGCATCTTGTCAGGCCCGCCAAGGCGGGCCGCCCAAACAGGACCGACACATTGATCTTCTCCACACTGGCGCGCCGCGTAGCGCGGGCGCTGTTGGCTGCCGCTTTGTCGGCGACGCTTCTTGCCTTTCCCGCTTCCGCACAAAATCCCCTGAACGGCGATAATCCCTGGCGGCGCATCGCCGTGTTCGACACCGACGAGGCGCATGCGCATCTCCTGCTCGATCCCTCGCCCTTCGACGGCATGGACGCCCTGCAGCTCGCCGCCGTTCCGCGCGGCCAGCGCATCCACTACAACGCCCCGTCGAAATGCGTGCCCGGGCGGCTGAAATCCGTGCTCAACCGCGTGGCCGCGAAATACGGCCCGATCACCGTCAACTCCACCGTGCGCAGCGCGACGCGCAACCGCAAGGTCGGCGGCAAGAAGAGCTCCTGGCATCTGAAATGCGCCGCGGTCGATTTTCGCGTGCATGCCGGCACCAAGGGGCTGCTGACCTTCCTGAAGAAGCAGAAGGAAGTGGGCGGCTACAAGCGCTACAGTTCCGGCTTCTACCACATCGACATCGGCCCGCGCCGGACCTGGTAGGCACCGCGCAAGATTGCGGGGCCGGCGGGAAAGCCCGCCGGACCCCGCGTCTCGTCATGCGGCCTTCGCCGTCGGGTCGTCGCGGTCGAGCCTCAGATCGGCGATCGCTTCCGCGAGCGCCCGGTCGAGCGGGCGATGCGGTTCCTCGCCGATCAGCGCTTCGAGCTTCGCATTGTCCAGCGAATGCGGCACGCGCCACAGATAGGACATCTTGACCACCTCGCGCAGGACGCCGTTGAAGAGGCCGATCGTCCGCAGGATCGGCCAGGGCACGCCGGCGCGCCTCAGCTTCCGGCCCGCCGCCGTCTCCGCAGCCGCCTGCATCGCCTCGCCCGTCACCGCATAGCCACGGAAGTTGAAGCTGGAGAAGGCCGGCAAGTCCCCGCGCTTCTCGGCGACGCGCACGAACGCCTCGGCGAGATCCGGCAGGTAGGAAAAGGCGTGCACGATGTCTCCCGGCCCCGGCCAGGTGAACCGGTCCTTCTTCAATTCCTTCAGGATGATCAGGTCGAGCCAGCTCTCCGGCCGCGTGCCGCCGAAGAAATCCCCGGCCCGGATCACGATCGTGCGGACGCCCTTCTCCTCTGCCGCCCGCTCGAACAGCCCCTCCATCGCGATGCGCAGCCGGGCCTTTTCCGTATCGCCGTTGACCGGCGACCCCTCGGTCATGTCGAGGCCGATGCCCGTCCCGTAATTGTAGACATTGCCGGGGATCATCACGGTCGCCCCCGCTGCCTGCGCCGCCGCCAGCACGTTTTCGGCCAGCGGAACCACGTTCTCCGCCCATGCGTCATAGGTCGGGTTCAGGGCATGCAGCACGACATCCACGCCCGCACACGCGCTGACCAGTGCCGCGCGGTCATGGGCATCCGCCGTCACGGCCTCCACGCCCGGCGCGAGCGCCGCCGATTTCGCACCGCGGGCGATGCCCTTCACGCGCCAGCCGGCCTTGAGAAAGGCTCGCGCCGCCGCGTCGCCGATACGCCCGCTGGCGCCGAGAATTGCTACAGTCTGCATGGTTCGTCTCCGGTCATTCGTTGCAATGACCAGGAGATAAGGCGTTCAGTGATGAATGAATATGAATGAGATTGAAGCCATGCTATTCATGATTGAATGGATATGCGGCATTTCGACTGGAACCTGATCAAGAGCTTTCTCGCCGTGCTCGACGCCGGCAGCCTGTCGGGGGCGGCGCTGTCGACCGGCATCTCGCAGCCGACGCTCGGCCGCCACATCGACGAGCTGGAGACGCTGACCGGGCTAGTCCTGTTCGAGCGCGGCCGCTCCGGCATGACGCCCACGCAAAACGCGCTCGCCCTTCTCGAAGAGGCCCGCTCCATGCAGGCCGGCGCCGACGCCCTGGCGATGACCGTCGCGGGACGCGAGACCGCGGTGGCGGGCACGATCCGCATCACCGCCTCCGAGATCGTGTCGAACTACGTCCTGCCGGAGGTGCTGATCGCGCTGCAGGAGGCCGAGCCGGCGCTGGAGATCGAACTGGTCGCGTCCAACTCGGTTCAGAACCTGCTCGCCCGCGACGCCGACATCGCGGTGCGCATGGTCCGGCCGGTGCAGAACGACCTCATCGCCCGCAAGGTCAACGAGATGGCCATGGGCGCCTATGCCCGGCGCGATTATCTCGACCGCCACGGCACGCCCGACACCGTCGCCGACATGGCGTCTCACCGCCTGATCGGTTACGACCGCAACGACCTGATCGAACGCGGCATGGCGCGCCTCGGGCTGACCTTCGACCGGTCGCAATTCCGCTTCCGCGTCGACAACCAGATCGTCAACTGGGAACTGGTCAAGGCCGGCGCGGGAATCGGCTTCGGTCCGCGCTTCGTCGCGGCGAAATCGCCGGACCTCGTGCGCGTCCTCCCCTGGCTCGACATCGAACCCCTGCCCTACTGGCTCTGCTCGCACCGCGAACTGAAACACAGCGCCCGCGTGCGCCGGGTCTATGATTTCTTGGCGCAGCGCCTGGCGGCCCTGCCGCTGTCGGGCGTCACGGCCTGAGCGTGCGCAGGGAGAGCGACAGGAACGCCGTCGCGACGAGAATGACCGAGAAGCCCGCGAAGATGACGGCAAGGCCGAACCGCTCGGCGACGAAGCCCAGGATCGCCGGCGCCAGCAGCACGCCCGCATAGCCGAACCCCGTCACGATGCCGATGCCGATGGCCGGCTCGACGCCCGGAAAGCGACCGCCGGCCGAGAAGATGATCGGCACCATGTTGGCCAGTCCGAGCCCGCAGATCAGGAAGCCGGCGATCACGATCGGCAGGCTCGGCGCGAGCCCCGCCACCGCGAAGCCGACCGCCGCGATCAGCGCCGAGACGAAGAAGGTCAGCCCGTCGCCGAGCCGGTCGCGCAACCCGTCGCCGAGGAACCGCACCAGCGCCATCGTGCCGGAAAACGCCGCGAAGGCATATCCCGCGATCGCCACCGGCGCCTCGTGATCCTTGGCGAGGTAAAGCGCGCTCCAGTCGAGAATGGCGCCTTCCGGCACGAAGGAGAGGAACGCGCAGAAGCCGAGCAGATAGATGCCGAGCCCCGTCGGCAGTAGGGCGAGGACCTTGCCGACCGACCAGCCGTCGCCCGGTTTCGCCTCGTCGGCGACCGCGAGCAGCTTTCGGTCGGACATGTAGTAGAACTGCGCGACCACGACGATGATGCCGGTCAGCACGAAGACGCCGATCGAATGGCCGACCTCGCCGAACTGCGCCAGCATCCAGCCGCCGAGCGGCGCGCCGGTCAGCCCGCCCAGGCTCCAGAACGCGTGGCACGACGACATGATCGCCCGGCCGCGCGCCTTTTCAACGCTCACCGCATTGGCGTTCATGGCGCCGTCCATCGCGCCCATGAAGGTGCCGAGCCACAGCATGGTCAGCGCCGCGGCCGCCACGTTGGGCGACAGCGCGATGAAGATCAGCCCCGGCGCCAGCATGTAGGAGGTCCAGCGTATCACCCGGTCCGATCCGTAGCGCGTCGTGATCACCGCCCCGGTCAGAAGCGCGATCAGCGCGCCGAGGCCGAACATGATCACCAGCGCGCCAAGCACGGATTCGGTGATCTCCAGCCTTTCCGCCAGCACGGGAATGCGCGGCGCCCAATGGCCGACGACGAACCCGTTGGCGTAGAACGCCGCCGACACGGCCCAGCGCGCCGAAGGCGCGTAATGCGGCCCCGTCGCTTGCGGCACGGGCGCCCCGCCCGCAACTCCTCCGGCAATATCCATCTCGTCCCCGTCCTATGCCGTCACTTCGATCAGGTTGCCGTCGGGATCGACCACAACCGCCTCGTAAAACCCGTCACCCGTCCAGCGCGGCGCCGCGTTCAGGCACCCGGCCTGCCGGGCCCTGTCCGCGAGCGCGTCCACCGCTTCCGGCGATCCGGCCGAAAGCGCGACATGCGCATAGCCGACACGCTCCCCGGCGCAAGCCGCCTCCAGCCACGGCGCCTGCATGATCTCGATGGACTGGTCCGGCGCAAGGGCAAGAAATCGCGACGTGAAGCCGGGTCTGCGCGCGCTCTCGTAGAGGTCTCCGGCATCGATGCCGAACAGGCCCTTCCAGAAGGCGACCGCGCGATCGAGATCGGCGGTCCACAGCGCGACGTGGTGGATCCTCATCGCGCGCGTGCCTCCGCCCGCTGGATCGTCGCACCCGCCGCCTCGCAGGCCGCAACCGCATCCTCGGGCGCGTCGTGCTCGACGATGACGACGGAGCACTCCTTGACCGGAAGCACGCCGAAGGGCGCGACCTTGCCGAGCTTGGCGTTGGTCACCGGCGCGACCGTCACGCCGCTTCTCGCCGCGATCATCCGCTTGAACGCCGCGTCGTCGGCGTCGAACGCCGAGATCCCCGCCTCGGCATCGACGCCGCAGGCGCCGATAATGCAGATGTCGGGGCGAAGGCGTTCGGCCTCGCGCACCGCCTGCGCGCCGATCGACGCGCCGACATGGGCGTCGATGGGTCCGCCGATCACGACGAGTTCGCCGACGCCGCGCGCCGCGAGCGTCGCCGCGATCTGAGGCGCGTTGGTGATGCATGTGACCGCAAGATCGGCCGGCAGGGCCTGCGCGATCGCGAGATTGGTGGAGGCCGCGTCGAGGAAGACCGTCGCGCCCGCGCCGATCCACGGGATCACGGCGCGCGCCAGCGCGGCCTTCGGCTCCACGGCTTCCATCGAGCGTTGCGTCAGCGTGCCCGGCTTTTCGCCGACCGGCAGCGCGCCGCCATAGACGCGCACGCACAGGCCGCGCGCCGCCATTTCCCGGAGATCCCGCCGCACCGTGTCTTCGGAGATGCCGAACTCGCCCGCCAGGTCGGCCGAGATCACCCGGCCGGCACTGTCCAGCCGGCTCATGATCAGGTCCTGGCGCTCGCCCGGCAGCAGGTCCATGGCGGGTCTTCCTCTACATTTCGGAAGAAACATGCATAAACATGCACAATCACGGAATCAAGGGCAAACACCGTCGGGATCGCGGACGGAACCGATTCCGCCGCTCCGCGTTGACGGGTCACTGACAAGCGAAAGGCATATCAATGACCCTCGGCACAATTCTGCTCATCATCCTGGTCCTGCTTCTGATCGGCGCCATCCCGACGCGCGCCCGCTTCGGCAACGCCCCCCTCGGCATCGTCGGCACGATCCTCGTGATCGTCGTGATCCTGATGGCCCTGGGTCAGATCTGACGGCAGGAAAGCCAACGAAAACGGCCGCCCGGAAACCCGGGCGGCCGTTTTCGTTTTCGGACTGTCTTTCGGACCGCGCCGCCGCCCTGCGAGGGCCGGCAACGGTCCCGGCTCAGCTGTAGACGACCAGCAGGTCCTTGGCGTCGATCTGGTCGCCGGCCTTGACCAGCACTTCGGCGACGGTGCCGTCGCGCTCGGCGTGGATCGCGGTTTCCATCTTCATCGCCTCGATCGAGACCAGCACGTCGCCCGCCTTGATCTCCTGACCGGCGGAAACGGCGATGGTCGAGATCACGCCCGGCATCGGCGCGCCGACATGTGCCTCGTTGCCGGGTTCGGCCTTGCGCCGGACGGCTGCGCCGCTCGCGCCATGCGCCCGGTCGGGAACCTTGATCCGCCGCGGCTGGCCGTTCAGTTCGAAGAACACGGTGACCATGCCCTTTTCGTCGATGTCGCCGACGGCAAGGCAGCGCACGACCAGCGTCTTGCCCTTCTCGATCTCGGCATGCACCTCCGCTTCCTGGCTCAGCCCGTAGAAATAGACCGGCGTCGGCAGCGAAGAGACCGGGCCGTACATGGCCTGCGCATTGGCGAAATCGGTGAACACCTTCGGATACATCAGGTAGGAGGCGAACTCGAACTCGGTGATCCCGCGTTCCAGCTTCTCCTCGATCTCCTTGCGCATCGCGTCGAGATCGGCCGGCGGCAACAGCGAACCGGGAACGTCGGTGTAGGGCTTCTCGCCCTTCAGCACCTTGGCCTGGATGGCTTCCGGCCATCCGCTCGGCGGCTGACCGAGATCGCCGCGCATCATCGAGACGACGGAATCGGGGAAGGCGATGTCCTTGTCCGGATCCTTCACGTCTTCCACGGTCATGTCCTGGCTGACCATCATCAGCGCCATGTCGCCGACGACCTTCGACGACGGCGTCACCTTGACGATGTCGCCGAACATCATGTTGACGTCGTGATAGGCGCGCGCCACCTCGTGCCAGCGAGTTTCCAGCCCCAGCGAGCGGGCCTGTTCCTTCAGATTGGTGAACTGGCCGCCCGGCATCTCGTGCAGGTAGACCTCGGAGGCCGGCCCCTTCAGGTCGCTCTCGAAGGCGGCATACTGGGTGCGCACGGCCTCCCAGTAGAAGGAGATCCGGCGGATCCACTCCGAATCGAGCCCCGGATCGCGTTCCGATCCGCTCAGCGCCTCGACGATGGACCCGAGACAAGGCTGGGACGTGTTGCCCGACAGCGCGTCCATCGCGGCATCGACCGCGTCGACGCCGCTCTCGACGGCCGCCAGAACCGTCGCCGCAGAAATGCCGGACGTGTCATGCGTGTGGAAGTGGATCGGCAGGTCGGTCGCCTCGCGCAGCGCCTTGAAGAGCTGCCGCGCCGCGGCCGGCTTCAAAAGGCCGGCCATGTCCTTGACGGCCAGCATGTGCGCGCCGGCCTTTTCCAGTTCGCCGGCCAGGTCGACATAATATTTCAGGTCGTATTTCGGGCGCGCCGAATTGAGGAGGTCGCCGGTGTAACAGATCGTCGCCTCGCAGATCTTGTTCTCCTCGGCGACCGCGTCCATCGAGACGCGCATGTTGTCGACCCAGTTCAGGCAGTCGAAGACGCGGAACAGGTCGATGCCGCCGGCCGCCGCCTGGCGGACGAAATGCTTGACGACATTGTCGGGATAGTTGGTGTAGCCGACGCCGTTTGCGCCGCGCAGCAGCATCTGCAACAGCAGGTTCGGCACCTGCTCGCGGATCTTCGAAAGCCGCTCCCACGGATCCTCGGTCAGGAACCGCATGGCCACGTCGAAGGTCGCGCCGCCCCAGCATTCCAGCGACAGCAGCTCCGGCAGGACACGGGCGTAGCAACCGGCGATCTTGACGATGTCGTCGGTGCGCATGCGCGTCGCCAGAAGGCTCTGGTGACCGTCGCGCATCGTGGTGTCGGTCAGATAGACCTGTTTCTCGGCGCGGAGCCATTTCGCGAAGCCTTCCGGCCCCAGCTCGTCCAGCTTGCGCTTGGTGCCGCCCTCCGGGATCGGAATGCCCGGCCACGGCACGATCGGCGGCGCGGCGTCCGCCGGCGGCTTCGGCCGCCCCTTCGTCTCGGGATGGCCGTTGACGGTGACGTCGGCGAGATAGGTCAGAAGCTTGGTCGCCCGGTCCTGGCGCTTCACCTGCGCGAACAGTTCCGGCGTCGTGTCGATGAACTTCGTCGTGTAGCTGTTGTCGCGGAATTTCTCGTGGCCGATGATCGCCTCGAGGAAGGTCAGGTTGGTCGCCACGCCGCGGATGCGGAATTCGCGCAGCGCGCGGTCCATGCGGGTGATGACTTCTTCCGGCGTCGGCGCCCACGCCGTCACCTTTTCCAGGAGCGGATCGTAGAAACGCGTGATCACCGCGCCCGAATAGGCCGTGCCGCCGTCGAGGCGGATGCCGAAGCCGGTCGCGCCGCGATAGGCGGTGATGCGCCCGTAATCGGGGATGAAGTTCTGCTCGGGGTCCTCGGTGGTGATACGGCACTGCAGCGCGTGGCCGTTCAGCCGGATGTCCTCCTGCTTCGGCACGCCCGATTCCGGCGTCCCGATGGCGAAACCGTCGAGGATGTGGATCTGCGCCTTGACGATGTCGATGCCGGTGACCTCCTCGGTCACGGTGTGCTCGACCTGGATGCGCGGATTGACCTCGATGAAGTAGAATTTCCCGGTGTCGGCATCCATCAGATACTCGACCGTGCCGGCGCCGAAATAATTCGTCGCATTGGCGATGCGCAGCGAGTATTCGGCCAGTTCGGCACGCTGCTCGGCGCTCAGATAGGGTGCCGGCGCCCGCTCCACGACCTTCTGGTTGCGGCGCTGGATGGAGCAGTCGCGCTCGAACAGGTGCACCGCATTGCCATGCGTGTCGCCGAGGATCTGGCTTTCCACATGGCGGGCCCTCTCGACCAGCTTCTCCAGATAGACCTCGTCCTTGCCGAAGGCCGCGCGGGCCTCGCGCTTGGCTTCCAGGACCTCGCGCTCGATGTCGGCTTCGGAGCGGATCGCGCGCATGCCGCGCCCGCCGCCGCCCCAGGAGGCCTTGAGCATGACGGGATAGCCGATCTCGGCGGCCATCGCCTTCACGGTGTCCATGTCGTCGGGCAGCGGGTCGGTCGCCGGAACCACCGGAACGCCGGCCGAAATGGCGAGGTTGCGCGCCGCCACCTTGTTGCCGAGCGACCGCATCGTTTCCGGTTTCGGGCCGATGAACGTGACCCCGGCCGCCTCGCAGGCCTCGACGAATTCCGGGCTTTCCGACAACAGGCCGTAGCCCGGATGGATCGCGTCGGCGCCGGAAATGCGCGCCACGCGCAGCACTTCCTCGATCGACAGGTAGCTTTCGATGGGGCCCAGATCGCGGTCGAGATGCGGCCCGCGACCGACCTGGTAGCTCTCGTCCGCCTTGAAGCGGTGCAGCGCGAGCTTGTCTTCCTCGGCCCAGATGGCGACCGTCTTGATCCCCAGCTCATTGGCCGCCCGGAAGACGCGGATGGCGATTTCGGACCGGTTGGCGACGAGAATTTTCTTGATGGCCAAGGCAGAGGACCCCGATCTGGCGTTGACGTCAGACGAGATTCTTACCGTCAATTTTTGTGCAGCGCAACGTAACCCGCTGCCGCCCGGTTCGAAGCGCGGCCTAGGCGGTCGCCTCCGCCGTCAGGCGGCCATGCGCCGCCATGATCTCGAAGGGCACGCGCCGCAGGACGAAGCGCGCCACGCGGGCGTAACGCTCCGGCTCGGGCGCGGCCTCGGCGCGGGCGCCGATGCGCGCCCAGACCGCGAGAAACAGCACCGCGCCGGTCAGTTGCATGAAATCATGCGCGAGCACGGCGCTGTCGCCCGAAGCCGCGACGATGTCCCGGGCTTCCGCCCAGAGCGCTGCGGCCTTGGTCACCGCGTCTTGCCCGGTTTCCTCGCCAAGCCCCCTGATCAGGTCGGCGAATTGCGCGGCGCCTTCGCCGACGCGCAGCCCGCGGCTCGCCAACGCGCCGGCGTGGATGCCGTTCGCGCCCTCGTAGATCGCGGTGATGCGGGCGTCGCGATAGGTCTGCTCGACCCGGTATTCGCGCAGGAAGCCGTAGCCGCCGAGGATCTGCGTGCCCAGTTCGGCGGCGCGCATGCCGGCCTCGCTGCAGAACACCTTGGCGACCGGGGTCAGGAACTCGACAAGGTCCGGCTTGTCGCCGGTTTCCAGGAACACCAGCGCCAGATGCGCGATGGCGCGGCTGCCGAGCGCCAGCGAATCCATCTCGTCGAGCATGCGGCGCACATCGGCGTGCTGGTCGAGCGTCGCCGCCGCGCCGTCGGGCCCGCGCCCCTGCACCCGCTCGGCCGCATAGGACCGCGCGATGTCGCAGGCCCGCGACGCATGCGCGACACCCTGCAAGGACACGTCGAGACGGGCGTGGTTCATCAGCGTGAACATCGCCTTCAACCCCTCGCCGGGCCGGCCGATCAGTTCGGCTTCCGCGCCGTCGAACACCATCTGGCAGGTCGGCGAGGCGTGCAGCCCCATCTTCTCCTCGATGCGCGCCACCGTGACGCCGTTGCGCGTCCCGTCCTCCTTGTGCGAGCGGCACAGGAACAGCGACAGCCCCCGGATCCCCTCGTCGGAGGTGCGCGCCAGGACCAGGTGCAGGATGCCCTCGCTGGCGTCCTGGTCGCCGCCGGAGATGAAGATCTTCTCGCCGTCGATGCGCCAGCCGTCACCCGCCTCGGTCGCCCGGCAGCGGATGCGCGCCAGGTCGGAGCCGGCGCCCGGCTCGGTCAGGCACATCGTCGCCAGCCATTCGCCCGACGCGAGCGGCGGGATCATCCGCGCCTTCTGGTCGTCGGTTCCGAACGCCAGCACGGTGCGGATCGCGCCCGGCCCCAGCCCGGCCACCATCTGCATCGAATGGCAGGCGCCGGAGAAGATTTCGCTGACGAGCGCGGCCACCGCCCCGCCCATCGCCTGGCCGCCGAATGCCTCGGGCGCGGTCAGGCCCGGCCAGCCCTGCTCGACATAGGCGTCGAAGACGCGCTTGAAGCCCTCCGGCAGTCGCACGCGGCCGTTTTCCAGCCGCGCGCCCTCCATGTCGCCCGGCTCGTCCAGCGGCGCGATCTCGCCCTCGGCGAAGGCCGCGAAATGGCCGGCGATCTCGCCGGCGAAATCCGCGTCCCAGTCCGGGATCCGGCGCGCCTCGGCGATGTCGTTGATCGAAAACAGGATATCGGCGAGCGGCGCCGCAAAAGGTTTCATCGTGTCATCCTCGGATCCGGATCACCGCCGGGTCGGCATCGTCGTAAAGTCGTTCGAGCAGCGCGGCGCGGCGCGTCAGCACCTTGCGCGGGTTGAGATTGCCCTTGGCCGTCATCTCGCCCTCGGCCAGCGAGGCCGGTTCGGCGACGACGAGCGCGCGGGCGACACGGATCGACGAGCCGGTCGCCGTCGCCGCATGGTCGGCCAGGCGGCGGGCGATCTCCGCGTTCAGCCCCTCGTCGACCAGCGCGCCGTCGGCGTCCCCGGGCGCGAAACCGGCATCGCCGAGCGCCTGCCTGTCGGCGAAGATCATCACGCCGATCGCGTCGCGGTCATGGCCGGTCAGCACCAGGTCGGCGGCCAGCGGCGCCAGGCAGGCGAGCACGTCGAGGCGCAGCGCGGCGGCGCGCACCCAGGTGCCCGTCAGGAGCTTGAAGTCCTCCGAAATGCGCCCGTCGAAGCGCAGGCCCTTCTCCGGCCTCTCGGGATCGACGAACCGCATCGCGTCGCCGGTGATGAAATAGCCCTCCGCGTCGAAGCTCTCGCGCGCCTTGTCCTCGTCCTCGAAATAGCCGGCCATGATGTTCGGCCCCTTGACGCGAACCTCGCAGCGCATCTCGTCGTCGGGGATCAGCTTCGCCGTCACCCCCGTCAGCGGCACGCCGACGATGCCCGAGCGCGACGTCGGCTCGTGCTGCATCAGGCAGGCCGGCCCGGTCTCGGTCAGGCCCCAGCTCGACGTCATCAGCGGCACCGAGCCGGTCACCTCCATCGCCATCTCCTCGAAGCCCTGCCACACCTCCTGCGGCAGCGAGGCGCCGGCGTAGAAGACGAGATCGAGGTCGGAGAAGAAGCGCTGCCGCAGGTCCCTGTCGGCACGCAGCGCGGCCAGCATCATGGAAAAGCCCACCGGCACGTTGAAGGCGAGCGTGCCGGTCACCGTGGCGAGATTTTCCAGCGTCCGCTCGAAACGGCCCTTCACCGGCTTGCCGTCGTCGACATAGAGGCTGCCGCCATTGGCCAGCATCATGTTGAAGTTGTGGCTGCCGCCGAAGACGTGGTTCCAGGGCAGCCAATCGACGATCACCGGCGGCCGCTCGCGCAGGAACGGCAGGGCGTCGGCGATCTGGGTCTGGTTGACGCACATCATGCGATGCGTCGTCGGAACGCCTTTCGGATGCGACGTCGATCCCGACGTCATCAGGATCTTCACGACGCTGTCGGGTCCGACCGCTGCATGGGCGGCGTCGATGTCGACGCCCGCGTCGCCGCGCAGCAACTCCTCCAGCGGCGTCGCCCGCGACAGGCCCGGCCGGCTGGCGACGACCTCGATGTCGGCCAGTTCGTCCAGCTCGATCGCGTCGGCATATTCCACGGCGTCGACGGCAAACGCGAGGCCCGGCCGCACGACGTCGATGACATGGCGCAGCCGGTCATGCGCGCCGGGGATCAGCGCATATTGCTCGGCGACCGGCACGACCGGAATGCCGGCATATTGCCCCGCCAGCGCCAGAAGCCCGTGATCGACGCCATTGGCCGACATGATCAGGATCGGCGTCTCCGCGGTCAGCCCGCGGCCGACAAGCGCCGCGGCAAGGGCGCGCACCTGTTCGAGCGTCGCCGCATAGCTCTGTTCGCGCCATCCCGTCCCCGACCGTTCGGCCAGGAAGACCCGGTCCGGCGCCTCAGCCGCCCATCTGTGCAGCCAGTCGCCGGTGGTCCTGACGGTCGGTCCGAGCGCGTGGTCGGCGGTCAGGAGGATCGTGCCGTCCGGACGGTCCTCGCGGATGACGCGATGCGGCTGATACTTCGTCGCCCCGGTCATCACGCGTCGCCCGTGGCGCTGTGTTCGATCTTGCGCAGCGTGGAGATCAGCGCCGCCGCCTCGCTGGCCTGCAGCCCGCCGAGGAGCTTGGCTTCATGCGCGGCCACGGCCGACACCGCCTTCTCGCAGAGGCACTCTCCGTCCGGCGTCGCCCGCAGCGCATGGCTGCGGCGGTCGTTGGGCGCCGGATTGCGCGTGATCCAGCCATGTTTTTCCAGGTCGTCGACGATGGTGACGAGATTGGAGCGCTCGACGGCGAGCGCGCCGGCCAGTTGCGACTGGCTCATGTCCGGGTTGTCGACGATGAGCGCCAAGGCGGTGAAGGTCATCATCCGCAGGCCGAACGGTTCGAGCGTGCGCGCCAGATCCGCCTGCACGAGGTTGAAGGCGCGCTTCATGTTGTAGCCGGCGAAACTGCGCAGCGTCCCGTCGAAGACCCGTATGGGCGACGCTCCCGCGTCGCCGCCGCCTGCAGCAAATTTCGCCATGTCGCCCTCCCGGAAAACCGGGAGGGTCGATATCAGATATGATTGTTATGTCAAATAGCAATAAGTTCTAGGCCGGCGCCGAACCGGCCGGATCAGGCCGGCAGCAGGAACAGCGTGATCGCCGGGAACAGCACCAGGAGGGCGACGCGCACGATGTCGGAGCCGACGAAGAACAGCACGCTCTTGTAGGTCTCCGTCATCGGCGTTTCCCGGTCCATCGCGTTGATGATGAACAGGTTCATCCCCACGGGTGGCGTGATCAGCCCCACCTCCACGACGATCAGCACCAGGATGCCGAACCAGATCGCCACATGTTCGGTGCTCATGCCGAAATCGAGCGCGCTGATCACCGGGAAGAAGATCGGGATGGTCAGCAGGATCATCGACAGCGAATCCATCAGGCACCCGAACACGAGGTAGAACGCCAGGATCAGCACCAGCACGATCCACGGACTGAACCCCTGGCTGACGACGAAGCTCGAGAGTTCCTGCGGCACCTGGCTGAGCGCCAGGAAGGAATTGTAGAACCCGGCCCCGAGCACGATGAAGAAGATCATCGCCGTCGACATCGCGGTCGAGACGATGCTGTCGGCGAAGACCTTCCAGTTCAGGTTGCCCGAAACCAGCGCGATCAGCCCCGTGCCCGCGGCGCCCACCGCCGCGCCCTCGGTGGGCGTGAACCAGCCGAGATAGATGCCGCCCACGACGACGAGAAAGACGATCAGCACCGGCCAGACGTCGAGCAGGGCGCGGATGCGCTCCGAATAGGGCTGCGGCTCGCGCGTGCCGGCCGCGTCCGGATAGAGCCGCACATAGATCGAGATCGTGATCATGTAGCCGATCGCCGCCAGGATGCCCGGAACGAAGGCGGCGAGGAACAGCTTGGCGATGTTCTGTTCGGTCAGGATCGCGTAGATGACGAGGATCACCGAGGGCGGAATGAGGATGCCGAGCGTGCCGCCGGCCGCCAGCGTCGCGGTGGAGAAACCGCCCGAATAGCCGTAGCGGCGCAGTTCCGGCAGCGCCACCCGGCTCATCGTCGCCGCCGTCGCCAGCGACGACCCGCAGATCGCGCCGAAGCCTGCACAGGCGCCGACCGCCGCCATCGCGACCCCGCCGCGGCGATGGCCGAGCCAGCTTTCCGCCGCCTTGAACAGGGCCGACGACATGCCGGAAAGCGTCGCGAACTGGCCCATCAGCAGGAACATCGGGATGATCGACAGCGAGTAGCTGGAGAAGGTCGTGTAGGTCTCGCTCTTCAGCTTGGCCAGGAACATCGTCGCCCCGCCCATCGAGAAATACAGGCCGCCGATGCCGCAGATCATCATGGCGAGCCCGATCGGCGCGCGCAGGAAGATGAGGACGAGAAGGACGGGGAAGGACAGATACCCCAGTTCGAGCATGCTCAATGCGCGGCTCCTTCCGAACTCGGCATGTGGTGCCCGCCCGTGATCAGGCCGACGATGCGGGCGAATGCGCAATAGACGCCGATGATGACCGCCGCGACGGCCCCGGCGAAACTCGCCGCATAGGCCCACCAGATCGGGAATTGCAGCAGGAAGGTCGTCTCGCCGTTGCGCACCTTGCCGAGCAGGCCCTCGTAGAGGCGCCACGCGATCACGATCAGGAGGGCGGTCAGCGCCACTTCCCAGAACGCGACGATGAAGCGGTTGACAGATTTCGGCAGCAGGTTGGTGAACACGTCCACGGTCGCATGTCCGCCATGCAGCTGGCAGATCGGCAGGAACGCGAAGATCGAGAAGGCGATGCCGGCCTCCACGACCTCGAAGTCGCCCTTCACCGGTCCGAAATGGGTGAGGAAGTCGGCCACGGCCGGCGCGATGGCGGCCAGCCATTCCGAATGGCCGAGCGTGTTGGCGCCGCGTCCGATCACGCTGACGCAGGTCAGCACGACGAGAGCCGTCAGGACAATGCCGCCCAGCAACGCCATGATGCGGGCCAGCCACTCAACGAGCCTGAGAATCAAGGGTCCCTCCCCGGGCGCCGGATGGATCCCCGGCAGATCAAGGACGGCCCCGGCGCTTTCGCGCCGGAGCCGGTATTCAGTTTCAGTTGCTGTATTTCGCGATCAGGCCGCGTGCTTCCTCGACGAGGCCGGCTCCGTCGAAGCCCTTCCCGTCCATCTCCTCGATCCATGCGTCGATCGTCGGCGCGGCAGCGTCGCGCCAGGCCTGAACCTCGTCGGCGCTCAGCTCGATGATGTTGTTGCCGCGTGCGACCGCCTTTTCGCGTTCCGGCGCGTCATAGGCCTGCATCGTCTTGCCGGCGAGAGCCGAGAAGTCGAGGCCCGAATTGGCGTCGATCACCGCCTTCAGGTCGTCGGGCAGGCTGTCGTAGCGATCCTTGTTCATCGCGAAGATGAAGGACGTCGTGTAGAGCGAGGCGCCCGTGAATTCCGTGTGGTTGTTCACCAGTTCCGGCACCTTCAGCGCGCCGGTCACTTCCCACGGGATCACGGTGGCGTCGATCACGCCCTTCGACAGGGCTTCGGGCACGGCCGGAACCGGCATGCCGACCGGCGTCGCGCCGAGCGACGAGAACATCATGTTGGTGACGCGCGTCGGCGCACGCAGCTTCACGCCGTTGAGGTCCTCGATCGTCTTGATCGGCTCTTTCGAGTGGATCAGGCCCGGGCCGTGCACCCACACGCCGATGGTGTGGAAGTCCTTGAACTCGCCATCGAGCATGTATTTCTCGGCCATGTCCCAATAGGCTTTCGAGGTCGCCTCCGCATTCGTCATCATGAACGGGAGCTCGAAAATCTCGGTATGCGGGAAGCGGCCGGGCGTGTAGCCGGCAACCGTCCAGACGATGTCGGCGACGCCGTCGATCGCCTGGTCGATCAGTTCCGGCGGCGTGCCGCCAAGCTGCATCGACGGGAAGCGCAGGATCTTGATGCGTCCGTCGGATTCGGCCTCGACCTTGTCGGCCCAGACGTCGAGGACGTATTTCGGGACATTGGCCTGCGCCGGCAGGAACTGGTGCAGCCTGAGCGTCACCTCCTGGGCAAGCGCCTGTTTCGCGCCCAGCCCTGCGGCGACCACCGACAATGCGGCCGCGCCGGCCATGGTAAGCAGATTTCTGCGCAAGAAACGCATGGGAACTCCTCCTCCTTTTGGGTCCGAAAGCCGTTCTAGCCGGCTTCGGCATGAACGTGATACAAAATTCTTACGAAAATCGCCAGTTCTTGTAACACAAAGTCGAAAGTGCCCTCCAAACGCCCCGCGACCGGCTAGTCCGGGTCGCCGATCTGCAGCGCGATGTCCTCGAGCCCGTCGATCTGGCCGACCAAGCGATCGCCCGCGACGACCGGCCCGACACCGGCCGGCGTCCCGGTCATGATCAGGTCGCCCGGCTTAAGATGGTAGAAGCCGGAGAGGTGGCTGACGATCTCCTCCGCCTTCCAGACCATGTCGGACAGAAGCGCGTCCTGCCTGACCTCGCCATTGACCTCCAGGCGGATGCGCTGCGGCCCGATTGCGCCCATTTCGCCGGCCTTCGTGATCGGCGCGACGACGGCGGAGTTCTCGACATCCTTGCCGAGATCCCACGGCCGCTGCTTGACGCGCTCCGAAATCTGCAGGTCGCGGCGTGTCATGTCGAGGCCGCAGGCATAGCCGTAGATCGCCGCCATGGCCTCGTCCTTGGCGGCCTTGAACACCGGCTTGCCGATGGCGAGCACCAGTTCGAGCTCGTAATGGAAGTCCTCGGTTCCCGGCGGATAGGCGACGGTCGCGCCCGACGGCGTCACGGCGAAGACGGACTTGGTGAAATAGAACGGCTTCTCGCGATCGACCTCGTGGCCCATCTCGGCGGCATGGGCCGCGTAGTTGCGCCCGACGCAGAAGACGCGCCGCACCGGAAAGGCCGCCGTTTCGCCACGGACCGCGACGACCGGCAGTTCCGGCGCGTCGAACAGAAGAGCGCTCATGCCTCACCCGTGCTTTCGCTGCCTGCCGACACGGCGACAGATCCCCGACCGCCCGTGATTGCGATGCTTGTCAACATGAAACCATCCCAAATAAGATCGCGCTTCAATGGCGCAATCACCCGGTAATGCACGAAATGCCTGAAGTCCATGAGATGCCCGGCCATCTGATCCGGCGATTGAACCAGATTTCCGTGTCGGTCTTCTCCGAACGCATGGGCCAGGAGGGATACGACCTCACCCCGGTTCAGTTCGCGGCGATGAGCGTCCTGAAGCTCGATCCCGGCATCGACCAGGCGACGCTGGCCGGTTCGATCGCCTATGACCGGGCGACGATCGGCGGCGTCCTCGACCGGCTGCAGCACAAGGGCCTGATCGAACGGACCGTCAGCCGGCACGACCGGCGGGCCCGCGCGCTGCGGCTCACCGCGCAGGGGGAGAGCGTGCTCGACGCCGTCACGCCGGTGGTCCGCGACCTGCAAGGGGACATTCTCGCCGGTTTGACGCCGGCCGAACAGGACCAGTTCCTGGCCCTCGCCCGGAAGGCGACCGAGGCCGGCAACACGCTGTCGCGCGCGCCGCTGGTCAATCGCGGCAAGCGCGACGCCGACGCGTGACGCCGCCCCGGATCGGGCATCCGGACCGGCACGAAACGGCACTGTTGGCGAATATGGCGTCTAACTTTGCGTGTCGCTCTGGCCGGACACGATGCCCCATTCGGTCCAGCGCGCGCCCTGCGACTTGCCGACCTTGCGGATGCGGTTGTTGCTGCCCCAGCTCGCCTTGGTGGCATAGGGGCGCTCGTGCCACTGGTGCACGAGGATGGCGTCGTAGCGCACGCTTCTGCCGCGGACGCCGTTGTGCTCCAGCCGCTCGCCCAGTTCGCGGTCCAAACCCCCGTAGGCCATGCGTTCGTCGAAGCCGTTGACGGCCAGGATGTCGCGTTTCCAGGCCGAGGCGTTGTGGCCGTTGAAGGTCGCCGCCGTCGGATTGAAACGCCGCAGCATCTGCTGCACGACGCGGTTCTGGTTGACCTTGCCGAAGCGCCGCTTCCGCTCCCGCCGCCCCGCCAGCCACGCCGGATCGAAGAGCTGCTGCTCGCGGATCATCGCGGCCGAGATCCCCTCGCTCGCCTCTTTCGAAAGATATTCGACACCGCCCGACAAGAACCCCCCCGCACCCGCCCCCGACGCATGGGTGCTGACGAAATCCTTGCGCGGAATGCAGTCGCCGTCGGTGAAGATCAGATAGTCGCCCTCGGCCGCCTCGATGGCCCGGTTGAGGATGATCGTCTTTCGAAACCCGTCATCCTCGTGCCAGCAATGCTTGACCGGAATCCGCGAACGCTCCGCGAATCGCGTGATGACATCACGCGTCTCGGCGGTCGAACCATCATCGGCGATCACGATCTCGAACTCGCCGCTCTCCTGGCAGTCGAACCCCTCGAGGGAGTTCTCCAGCCAATGCGGAGCGTTGTAGGTCGAGATGATGACACTTACCCTGTGCGGATACGCAGGAACCACCAAAGCGCGTTATTCCCCTCGCAAGGTATGATCGTTTGTCGTTGTCGTTGCAGACATTATAAAAACTTGCCTTTGAGTAATCAATCGACGTGTCGCGCGGCGTTTTGTCGATAAGATCTCGGGCGTCCTGTATCCCGCGATAGGCCGCGCTGCAGAACCACAAAGTCCGTTCCGGCATGCGAAGCGCAATGTCGCTGCACGCGTGTCATGGCCATGACAAGCTGAAATTCTATGCCACCGCAAATCTCAACGCCGGGCCAGAGCATGAAGATCGTCCACATCTCCGACATCCACCTTCATCCGTGGCCGATTCTCGATCTCGAACCGATCGCGAACTTCCGTGCCTGCCTCGCGCATGTTGAGGAACACCAGGGCGACGCCGACCGGGTCATCATCACGGGTGATCTGACCCATCACGGCCTCGCCGAAAGCTACACTCTGCTGCAAGAAATGCTCAAGGATTGTTCGCTGACCGGAGTACAGGCCCCGCGCCTGCTGATCGGCAATCATGACAGCCGCGAGAATTTCGCCGCCGCCTTTCCCGCCGCCCGGCGCGATGACAACGGCTTCATCCAGTGGACCGAGGAAACCCCGGTAGGGACATTCATCTACATGGACACTGTCCTTCAAGGCGAGCATGGCGGTTCCTATTGCGCCGAGCGCCGCGAATGGCTGGAGGTAGCGCTCGATCGCTCTCGGACGAGCGGCCGGCACGCCTGGCTGTTCATGCACCACAACCCGACCGCCGTGCACGTCGCCAATGCCGACCAGATCGGCATCCCTGAGGAAGCCGAACTCAAGGCGCTGTTGTCGCGCTACCGCGACACGATCCGCCACATGTTCTTCGGCCATTGCCACTACACGCTAAGCGGATCGATCTGCGGCATTCCGTTCTCCGCGCCCCGCTCGACCAACCATGTCTGCTGGCCGGACTTCACCGGCAACGCCAACCGCATGGGCCACGGCGAACTGCAGCCCAACTACAACGTTTGCTTTCTGAATGACGATGACGTGGTCATCCACACGATCGACTTCCTCGACCAGCACAAGGTCATGTGGGACGAAACGACGGGTGATGGCTGGATCGCCGAAACCTGCCTGCCAGTGGCATAGGGCCCAGCTTAAGAGAGAGCCAGCAATTCCGGCACGAGCAGCTCGCCCTGCCCGGCCTCCGTTGGCTGCTCATAATACCGGGCCAGCGCCTGCGCCACGTCAGCGGGCAGGCCCAGCGACCGCGCCATCTCTCCAAAATAGCGCATGTCCTTTGCGGCGTTGGCAATCGAGAAGTTCAGGCCGGAATTGTCGCCATCCGTAATCGCGGGTGCAAGGCGATCGAGCACCACGCCGCGGCCGCCGCCCTGCTCAAGCACGTCGCAGAAGACCTCGGTCACGACACCACTCTCCCGCGCCGCGATCGCGGCCTCGATCAGCACGACCGAAAACCCGAGTGACACGAAATTGTGCAGAAGCTTCATAGCGTGGCCGCTGCCCGTGTCGCCGGCATGAACGATGTTCTCTGCGAAACTCTCCAGCATCGGCTTGTGTGCTTCCAGCAGCGCTGCGTCGCCGCCAACGATCAAGTTCAGCCGGCCCTGCGCGGCCTCTTTCGGCGTTCGGGTCATCGGCGCGTCGAGAAACGAACCGCCCGCTTCTTGCACACGCCGCGCCATCGCCCGCGTCGTCTCCGGCAGCGAAGTCGAGCAATCGACAACCAGAGCGCCCGGTCGCAGTCCCTCCAGAACGCCGTCGGGCCCAGTCAGCACCGCTTCCACCTCCGGCGCACCCGTGACAACCAGAATAATGACGTCGCAGGCCGCTGCGACGTCTGCAGCACAGTCCTTGCTCATCGCGCCGAGCGCCCGCAAATCATCGGTCGGCTGGTTGCCAGGATGGTCGAGAAAGACCAAGGGAAATTCGGCCTTGAGCAAGTTGAGCGCGATTCCGTGCCCCATCCGTCCCACGCCAATCAGGCCGACCGTCCGCATCATTCGTCCTCCCTTTCGCTCGTCATCCCGGATACGATCCGGAACGCGAAGGGAAACACCTAGCGCGATTTCGAAGGATGCGACAGGGCTCGGAACACAAGACCGGGACACCAGACGGCGTCCCGGAATTGGCTGATTCAGGCCGCGGCCGGCGCCTTGCGCACGCTCGGTCCCGCTGCCGGCACAAGCACGGCGGCAACCGCGATGGCCAGTCCGACGCCGGTGCTGATCCATTCGGGGAATCCGATCAGCAGCCCTGCGACGAAGATGAAGGGCCGCGGCCACCAACGCAGCTTGCCACGATACGGCAATTGGCCTTCCGAAGCGGCCGCGATCAGCACCACCGCAATCACGTTCAGCACCGTCCAGACAACGGTCAGGTAGATCGGCCCCTGGAAGATCAGGGCCGGCTCGAACAGGAAGAAGATCGGCAGGAAGTAGAGCACGACCCCCAGCCTGGCCGCGTGCATACTGGTGTGGAGCGCGTCCGATCCGCTGATGCGCGAGGCGAGGAAGGCCGCCAACGCCACCGGTGGGGTGATCGCGGCGAGCGAGGCGTAGTAGGCGATGAACATGTGGATCGCCAGCGTGTTCAGGCCCGCGATCTGCTCCAACGCCGGAGCCAGCGTCAGCGCCAGCATCAGATAGGCGGCGACGATCATGCCGAGCATGCCGAAGATGATGCAGACGCCGATGCCGATCGCCAGCACCGGGACGACATTGTCGCCACCCATGCGCACGAGGCTGGCGGCGATCACCGGCGCCACGCCGGTGGCCATCAGGCCGCCGAGGATGAAGCTGGTGGGCAGCAGAAGACCCATCGTCTGGCTGAGCAACTTGGAGATCTGATAGAAGAGATCCGGTATCTTGCGGATGCTCAGGCGCAGTTTCGGATGCAGCGTCGTCAGCACCAGCAGAAGCGCGGAGGCGTAGAACGGCGTCAGCCGCTCCCAGCGCATGATCACAAGGCCCCAGACCAGGAAGCCGAGGACGATCAGGAAGGGCCAGCCGTCCTTGAGGACCTGACCGATTCTCGGCAGGTCTTCGCGCTTCATGCCTTCGATGTCGTTGCGCAGCGCGAAGCCGTGCACATGCATGTAGAGGCCGAAATAATAGAGCACCGCGGGAATGACCGCCGCCAGCACGATGGTGCCGTAGGAGATGCCCGTGAAGTCGGCCATGATGAAGGCCACCGCGCCCATCACCGGCGGCATGATCATGCCGCCCGTCGAGGCGCAGGCCTCCAGCGCGCCGGCGTAATGGGGCGGAAAGCCCGCTCGCTTCATCGCCGGGATGGTCACCGAGCCCGTGCCGACCACGTTGGAGAAGATGCTGCCCGACAGCGACCCGAAGAACCCCGACGCCAGCACCGACACCTTGGCCGGACCGCCGCGCGCGGTGCCCATCATCGCAAGGGCGAGGTTGAGGAAGAAGTCGGCTGCGCCGGTCGCCACCATGAGCGCGGCAAGCACGAGAAACCCGATCAGCGTCTCGGCGACAACCCGGGTGACGACGCCGAGCATTGCGTCATTGGAGAACACGTTGAACGCGACGGTGCGGGCAAACGAGGTCGGCGGACCCCACAGGATGCCCGGCATGTAGAAGGCGTAGATCGGATAGAGCGACAGGACGAGGACGATCGCCAGGAAGATGAGGCCGCCCGAGCGCCGCGCGCCTTCCAGAATCATGACGAAGAGCCCGACGGCCACCCAGAGCTGCCAGACTTCCTTGACCGGCACCCAGGTGCCGAACACGAGCTGGCGCGAGAAATAGGCCATGATGAGCGAGAGGACGACGATGGCGATGGCCGGCGCGTAGCTCGCCCAGGTCACGCCCTTTTCGCCCTTCCAGGCCGGCAGCAGCAGATAGACCACGGGCAGGAACGCGGCCATGAGCAGGAAATAGTAGGTCAGGTCGAGCAGCGGAAAGATGGAGAAGATGTAGCCGATGGCCATCACGACGCCGCCCGCGGACGCCAGGATCACGAGGGTGCGCACCCATAACGGCATCGATTCCCAACGGTCCTCTGAAGGATCGCGCATGTCCTCCGGAACGACGTCCGGGTTCGGTTCCGCTGCAGAATGAGTAGTGTCGACGTTCATGCTCGTATCCTCGGGCGTTCCGGCCCGTCTCGGTGTGTCTTGAGATCCGTTCGTCGCCTGGGTGCACCCGCGCGAGGGGAGTGCTCGCGCGGGTGCAGGCGTCAAAGCGAACGCTGTGCGGACTTAGAGGTCGCCCACCATGTTCGCGTAGGATTTGGTGACGCCGGCATCGGCCTTCATCTTGTCCCACAGCGCCTTGAACTCGTCGCTCTCCGGTGAGACCTTGATGCCCTGGGCATCGGCCTCGGCCAGCGTCGCCTGCCACAGCGCCACGCGTTCGGTGGCAAGGCTCACGAGAGCGTCCTGGCGCGCCTGGTGCGCGTCGGTCCAGATGCCCTTTTCCTTCAGGTACTTGATCGCGCCGTCATGCAGCGGCTGCAGGGCACCGGCGTCGATGAAGGTCTTCAGGCTCTCCACGCTCATCATCTTGGCGTGCTGGTAGTCGTCCTTGAAGTCCTCGTAATGCTCGTCGAGCCACTTGAGGACGTTGTAGACGAACTCCGGATCCTGGTCGGCGCGCACATGGTTGGCCTGGAAGGCGTGGTCCATGTAGATGCCGAGCGAGCTCTTCGTGCCGGCCGTGATCGTCGCCGGGATGTAGCCGACGGCCTTGGCGCGGTAGCGGGCGAACGCCTCCGGATCCTCTTCCTTCTTGGGCAGCGGCAGCCAGGTGATGCCGCCCGGCGTGGCTTCGGCTTCGTAGCTGGTGCCCGAGATCGGCGAGGTGAAGGCGACTTCGGCGCGGCCCTCGGTGACGACCGCGGTGTTGGCGCCGTAGTTGCTGGTCTCGATCTTGTTCACGTCGTCGGACGTCATGTCGCTATAGGCGAGCAGCGCTTCCATGCCGCCGGCGAGGAAGGACGAGGACGCGGTATAGGCGACGGTGGTGTCCTTGTTGATGTCGGTGAAGCTCTTCACCTTGCCGTCGCCGCGGACGATGTAGCCCCACGGGGTGATCAGGTTCATGGTCGCCACGCGCGTGTCGGAGGGACCGCCCTCGCGGGTCATGAAGCCTTCGACGGCGTCCATCTGGTCGAAATATTCCGACGCCTGCATCAGCGAGATGTCGCCTTCGCCGGTGTTCAGCCACTCCGGACGGGCATAGCCGTTCGGCGCCGGCTTGATGGCGACGCGGATGCCGGTCTGCGCGGTGAATTCGGTGGTCCATGCCACGGCCAGCGAATGGTTCGCCGAGCCGACGATCGGCGTGATGACGGTGAAATAGGACGGCCACTTGTAGTCGTCGGCCGATACGCCGCCGATGCCGGCGGAAACGCCGAGAGCCAGCGCCGAGCCCATGACGAGCCTTCTGGTGAGTTTGTGCATGTCTTCTCCTCCTTGGTAACCGTGGAAGGCGCCTCCACCTTCCGCTTGTTCGGCGGCGCCCTGACCGCAGGGCTTCACCGCCATCGTGATGCTGCCTCTACGCCTTGGTGATCGTCACGACCCCCGCATCGGCGTCGACTTCGACGAAATCTCCCGTTTCGATGAGATCGAACACGTCGCCATCGAGATCCGTGATCGCCGGAACGCGCGTGACCACCGCGCCGAGCGCGATCTTGGTCGTCATCCGCGTGAAGATCATCGCCGCCGGGGCGACGTCGTTCAGCCGGCACATGTGAAAGAAGGCAGACCAGCCCGAAGACCCCTTGGCGCCGGGAAAGACCAGCACCTTGCCCGCGAAGCTGACGCCGTTCAATTCGTGGCGCAGTTCGATGACCGAGCCCTCGCGCTCGTTGATCCCGCCCCAGCCGGAGATCGTCTGCGTGGTCACCAGGGCTTCGGCCGCAGCCTTGCCGCCGACGACCTTGCGGCCCTTCAGGGTGATGATGCGCGGTTTGGCCTGCGCGTCGCTCATTGCACCACTCCCAGCCATTCGCCCGCGATCGCCGAATTGACGCATTGCTCGACCGATCCGAACCAGCCCTGCACCTTGGCGATCGCCGGCAGGTAATGCGCCTGCTTGGCGGAATCCGTGGCGATCACGCGGACGCCCTGCGGCAGGCGGCGCGAAATCGAGGGGCATGTGTCGCTCATCACCACGCCGCCGGCGGCCTCGATGATCTCGCTGAACCCCGAACGGTCGGCGATCTGGCGGATGGCGCGCGGCGTGTGCACCCAAAGCGCCGTGTCCGCATGGATCCGCTTGCCCTCGAGCAGTTCTGCGATCAGCGCCATCTGGTCGATCGAATTGTGCGGGCAGCCGAGCATGACGAAGTCGAGCTTGCGGTCGCTGGCGTTCTGCAGCCGCTCCCAGGTCCGCTTGCGCTCGGCGGCACCGTAGACGATCGGCTCGGGCCGGGCGTTCGGCCCGAAGGCGGCGTCCAGCGTCGGCGCTTCCGGCGTGACGCCAGGCATGTGATAGAGTTCGACACCGCCGGAAGAGGCGGCGGCCGCGCCGAAATGCTTAAGCTTCACCAGCGACGGCTGATGCGAAAGCCCCTCGAAGGCAGGGATGTCCTCCTCGACCGCGAAGCCGGTGAAATAGCCGAGCACGCCCCAGTCGGCCATGTCGTCGACCTCGGCTTCGACGCGGACCAGGTGTTGCGCGAACCGATTCTCCGGCAGATGCAGGCCCCAATAGGGGATACGCCCGGTCAGCGCCGCGGCGCCCGTGCTTTCCTTGCCCTCGACATTGGTGCGGGCGCCAAGAACCGAGTTGGCGTAGATGACGGCCGAGGATTCCATCCAGGCGCAGTGTTCGCCGCGCACCGGCACATTGCCGACCTGGTAGGGCGTGCAGGTGCACATCATGTTGATGCCGCGGCGCCCGAGATAGCGCTCGGACCGCTTCTGCAGGTCGGCCAGATCGGGATCGACGCCCTGCGTCGCGAAATTGTCGTTGTCGATGCCGGTGATCAGCTGGCACGTCGGCACGGCGACATGCGGGATCTCGACCGTCTCGTCGCTGTCGAGATTGAGCTCGGAATAGACCCGGTCGAAACCGTCCTCTGCGATATGGCGCACCGACGGCGTTGACGCGTTGAAGGCGCCCGCGACATTGCGCGTCTCCACCAGCCGCTCCGCGCCGAGCGCCTCGCCATAGCGCACGAGCAAGTCCATGGCGCGCGCCACGGCCGCACCTTTCGATCCGTCAAACATCGCCTGTTCGGCGTCGGTCAGTCGCATGGGCCTCCTCCCATGTTCCGCCCCTCCTTGGCGGGGGCGGTTGCTTCGCCGATGGCGAAGACCCACGATGTATACACGAGGGCCCCTATACCTTAACGGATATTGCTGTCATGAAAACCGAAAATATCGGGTTTTCGGCTGTCGCCCCGGCGGAAAATCGCGAAATCGGATTTCCTATAAACTGTTGTTTTTATTGATGCTTTTTCGCAAAATTCACGGCATCTTTCGCGCTACGCGAAGCAACTTCGTGCAAATTGGAAAAGCCGACAAAGTTGTACACCTTCGTACCAGCGAAGCCCCTCTGACCGCCTTCTCCTGACCTTGATTGACCCCAAATTTCCCCTGCAAGCGACGCCCGTCACTGCGCGATCCTACGCCTTGATCGCCCCCTGAGGAACCGGTGCCAGCTTCCCAAGCGGAAGACACGCCGAGCAGGACGCGCGGCAGGGCACTGCAAGGCCGGTATCCGGCACCGTTGAAACCGAACAGCGGGAAGCCCGCTCATCTTGTCGAGGATGTGAAAGCTGGCGCACCCGACAGGATTCGAACCTGTGACCTCTGCCTTCGGAGGGCAGCGCTCTATCCAGCTGAGCTACGGGTGCTTGAGGCGTCGAGCCAAAGCCCGGCCTTGATAGCCGAGCAGGCCTCAACCTTCAATCGGGAATTTGCGCGGGGGACGTTGGGCGAGGGAGGCTATGTCGAATCTTGCCGGGCGAGGCGGCCAGATTGTGCCGAGAGCCTCGGCAGCGCGCCTTGGCGACGCTCTCGGCCAGGTGGGGGCTCAAAGGGATCATGGACTCTCACGGCGCAAGGCACGCGGGGGGAAGCGGCCTTAGATAGCCGGCGCCTGGCCGAAAACGGTATGTCAGGTGACCGGGCAACCGAGGTCAAACCTGCCGCAAACCGTTCGCGACTGGGCCGGCAGAACGAATTTCATCCTTCCACGAATGAGAATTCCGAACGGCTATTCGGCGCGCGCGATCCATGCGGCGAGTGCGCCTGGCAGGCCCGTGCTTTCCTTGGCGGGCGGACGGGCGAAGCTTCCGGCATTCGACCCCTTTGGCCGGAGACGGCATAGTCCGTAGGCTTGCATCGCGGCCGCCTGAACCGGATCGAGCAGGATTGCGGGAACATCTTCCGCGATGTCCCCTGCCAGCCCGGCAATGGGAGCGCCCGCGAGGATGACGACATCCGCTTCCCGGGCGGCACGGTTGCAGGTCTCCACGAGCGGTGCGCGCATGTCTTCGGCCACCGTGGCAATTTCCCCGAAAGACGCGTCAGGCGTGAAGGTCCCGGCAAAGCGTTTTTCCAGCCCGACACGGGTCACCTGTTCGCCGTACCAGGCGACCAGGGCCGGCGCGAATGTCACCAGGGCAAAGCGTTCGCCAAGCGAAAGCGCCGTGAGCATCGCCGCTTCGGACATCCCGGTCACCGGTTTGTCGAACAATTCGCGCGCCGCGGTCAGACCCGGGTCGCCGAATGCCGCGATCACGGCCGCATCGTATTCGCCCTGCAGGCTCGCGAGCATGGCCAGCGCCTCCGCGCCGGCGATCTGCGCTTCCGCTCGCGACGAGATATAGGGAAAGCCTATGGTAGCTGTTGCGCGGATGATTTGCGCATCATCGGGCAGGACGCGCGCGGCGGAGGCCGCCAGCCGATCGGTCAGGGCCTGCGTCGTGTTCGGATTGAGGATCAGCAGTTTCATCAGTATCCGAGACTTTCCGGCAACCAGGTGACCAGCCCCGGGAATAGCATGCAAAGCAGCAGCACGGCATACATGGCGGCGATGAATGGCCAGCTTTCCCGCACCAATTCGCCCATCTTGACGCCCGTGACGCCGCAAACGACGAACAGCACCACGCCGACCGGCGGCGTGAGCATGCCGATGACGAGATTGAGCACGAACAGGAAGCCGAAATGCAGCGGATCGATGCCGAACTGCAGCGCGATCGGATGGAACAGCGGGACCAGCATGATGTAGGCGGCATTCGATTCGAGAAACATGCCGACCACGAGAAGCATGATCGCGATCAGGCAGAGGAAGACGAACGGGCTGTCGGTCATGCCCTGCATGATGCCGGCCAGCTTCATCGGCAATAGGTCGATCGTGAACAGGAATGTCACGGTCGAGGCGAAGGCGATCATCGCGCCGACCAGCGCCGATGTCTTCGCGGCGCCCAGCAGGACCTCCGGCAGATCGGCCACCTTGAGCTTTCGGGTTACTGCGAAGCCCAGAAACAGAGCGTAGCAGACACCGACCGCCGCGCCTTCCGTCGGCGTGAAGATGCCGGCGACGATCCCGCCGATCACGATCACCGGCATCAGGAACACCACGAAATTGCGACGCGTCTCGCGCCAGATATTTGCAAGCGTGATCGGGTGACCGGCGAGCGGATAGTCGCGCTTCCAGGCGATCAGCCAGCACAGCACCATGAAGGTCACGAAGAGTATCAAGCCGGGAATGACGCCGGACATGAACATGCCCCCGACCGACACCGACGATCCGGCCATGAAGGCATAGACGATCATGGCGCCCGACGGCGGAATGATCGGACCGAGATTGGCCGAGGCCGCGACGATCCCGGTCGAGAAGCCCAGCCCGTATTGCTGGCGCAGCGACGGCACGAGCGTCGAGGCAAGCGCCGACGCGTCCGCCACCGCCGCTCCGGAGACAGAGGCCAATCCCGCGCCCGAGACTATGGTCACCTGCGCAAGGCCGCCGCGAACCCTGCCGATGAAGGCGTTCGCGAAGTCGATCAGCCGGTCCATGATCCCGCCCTTGAGCATCAACTCGCCCGCGATCATGAAAAGCGGGATCGACATCAGCGGGAAGGAGTTGACCGAGTTCAGAAGGCGCGGCGCCAGGATGGAAAGATCAAAGTCCGCGAGCCAGAGACCGGCCAGGGCCGAAACGCCGAGCGAGAACGCGAGCGGCATTCCAAGGAATGCGAGCACCATGAAAGTGACGATGACGAAAAGGCTCATTTCCCCGACTCCACCGGAAACACGCCCATATGGGCGAGATGCAGCGCGGAATGCAGCGCGCCGGCGATGATGGGAAAGAAGAAGATGCTTGAGGTGACATCGATAGCGCCGAGGCGCTCGGACCATGTCAATTGCGCGACCAAGACCGACGTGTAGAACACGACCAGCATCATTCCGGCGGCAAGCAGGCTCATCGCCCGCCCGGAAATCCGGCGTAGCTTGGGTGGAAAACGTTCCACGAGCAATTCGATGCCCACATGCGTGCCGTCGCGGATGCCGAGCGGTATCGCCAGGAAGATCGTCCAGACGAATGCGAGCCGGCTGACCTCGTCGGCCCAGTCGAAAGAGCCGTTGAACACGTAGCGCATGACCACCTGCGCGGAGACGACGACCACCATCAGCGCCGCACAGGATATCACGAGGATGCGCGCGCCTTGATCGGCGCGCGCGAGGACCTGCGAGAAGATGCGGTCGAGCAGCATCGGACTACATGCCGAGCTTTTCGATCTCGCTGTCAAGCAGCGTGACCAGGTCCGGATCGAGGCGGCTCTTCGTCTCCGCGGCGACATTGGCGGTCTTGTCGCGGAGCGCGGCGGCAAGTTCCGGGGAAACCTCGGTATAGGTCATGCCCTTGTCGACGAGTTGGCCGAGGCCGGCCGCGTCCTGCTCGGCGGCAAGTTCGCGCTGGAACGCAACCGCGGTCGCCATTGCTTCCTTGATCATCGCCTGCTTGTCCGCATCGAGACCGTCGAACCACTTCTTGTTGGCGGCAACCGAGATGAAGTCAAAGAAATGTCCGGTGTTGGAAACGTATTTCTGGACCTCGGCATAGCCCGCGACGTTGATGATCGCGAAGGGATTTTCCTGGCCGTCGATGACGCCTTGTTCGAGCGCCGAGTAGAGCTCCTTCACATCCATGGCCACTGGATTGGCGCCAAGGGCCCGGAAGGTCGCGAGATGCGTCTCGTTCGGCTGGAGGCGGATCTTGAGGCCCGCAATATCCTCGATCTTTTCGATCGGGCGGACATTGTTGGTCAATTGGCGGAAACCGAGCTCCATGTAGCCCATGGAGGTCATGCCCTCATCGGCGAGTTCCGCGTCGAGTGCCGAACCGACCGGACCGTCAACGATAGCGAAGGCCTGCTCGCGATCCTTGAACTGGAACGGGAGGCCAATGATCTCGAGGCCGGGCACCGTGCGGGTCAGATAGGCGGTGCCCACCCACATCATCTCGACCCCGCCGATCTTCACGGCCTGCACGTTTTCGGCCGCGCCGCCGAGCTGCTGTGCGGGGAAGATGTTGACGTCAATCTCGCCACCGGAGAGGCGCTCGAGTTCCTCCTCGAATTTCACCATGGCGAGCGACGAGGAATGTTCGGTTGCGAAATTGCCTGCGACGCGGATCGTTTCGGCCTGCGCGGCCATCGTGCTGAATGCGATGGCGGTTGATGCGGCAAGTGCGAGAATGGTTTTCATGACAGTTGCTCCTGGTTCACGGGTTCCTGCTTGGGGGAGGGTTTCGGGTCTGGCTCAAAGGCTTGGCGGGTCCGCGACAGTATCACCGACGAAATCTCGGCAAGTGTCGCGGTATGCTCCTCGATCGCCGTGGAGGAGAGGCGGCGTTCGAAGATTTCGAACAGCGTTCCAAGGTCGGTAACGCGGTGAAGGGCTATGACAAAGGGATGGCCGAACCGGGTGCGGTAGGCCGAGTTCATGGACTTCAGGCGCGCCGCGTCGGCCGGCGTGAGGCTGAGAAGGCCGAGGCGCGCCTGTTCGCTGACCGATGCATCCGTCATGCTGCCTTCCTCGGCCTCACGTCCGGCGAGTTCGGGATGTGCCCTGAACAGCTCCAGCTGTTTCTCGCGCCCGGAAGCGAGGATCAGATCGACCAGCGCCATGGCGAGTTCCGCGCTGTCGGCGAAGGGCCGCTCATCGGCTGCCATCGCCGCGACCCAGGCCGAACGTTCCACGAGGGGCTCCAGCATGGAGATCGCCACGTTTCGCGACACGGAGTTCAGTTTCTGGAGTGCGGAATTCATCGGGTCGGTGGGCCCTGTCTGCCTGGTTTCGGTCTTGGTGCCTCGAGGCTACCCCCATGGGGACATTGCAATCCATGATATTATGGACAACAAATCATTCTGATAATTGGAATGGATCGCCATGGCGCTTCACCTCGTTCCCCGCGGCCTGCAATATGTCGAGGCCGTATCCGAGCACGGCTCGATTCAGGCCGCATCGCGCGCCATCGGCATCGCGGCCTCGGCGATCGATCGCCAGATCAAGCTCTTGGAAGACAGGCTCGGCGTGCTGCTTTTCGACCGCACTACCACGGGCATGTCGCTGTCGCCGGTCGGCGAGATGTTCATCGTGCTCGCGCGACGTTGGCGCGCCGACGAGAACCGCATCTGGTCCGATGTCAAACAGATGCAGGGTGTCAATCTCGGCCATATCCGGCTGGTCACGATGGACAGCCTGGTCAACAGCCTTCTGCCGGACTTCCTGCATCATGTCGCGGAGGTCTATCCGAAAGTGCGCATCGACATCGAGATCGCGACACCGGACGATGCGCTGGCCGCACTCTTCGCGGACGAGACGGACATGGTTCTCGCCTTCAATCTGCGACCGCAGCGCGATGTCCATGTCATTTGGAACGAGTGCCTTCCGTTGCACTGCGTCGCTGCGCCCGGTCACCCGCTTGCCGCGTACGACGAGGTGAACCTGTCGATGGTGCGCGACCACGCCATCGCTGTTCAAAGTCCGGCGCTTGCCATCCGTCGAATGCTAGAGGCGCGTCACGGCTGGATATTCTCCGAGAACCGCGCGCCGGTGGTCACCAACTCGCTGCAATTGTTGAAGCAGATGGTCGTTTCGGGCAGCCACGTCGCGTTGACATCGGAACTCGACACGGCCCGCGAACTGCTCGAGGGCAGCCTCGTCGCCATCCCTGTCACCGGTCAGAACATCATGCCGCAGAGCATTTCGCTCGGCATCAGCTCACGGCGCGCGCTGCCCCGCATCGCCATGAAAGTCGCCGATCTCCTCGCCGGAGACGTCGCGGATCTGCTGTCGAGGGTCCGGTCGCGTGACGACGCATGAACAAACCGGCGGACGCCAGGGCCGGCAATCATTGCCAACCGCGGCATCATCAAGCCGAGGACGTTTCGGAGAGCAGCGCTCTATCCGACCGAGCTAAGGGGTGCCTGAGGCGTCAAGCGATGATCCGGCGTCGATAACCGAACGATCCGCAACCTTCACTCGGGAGTCTTGCGCAAGCGGCTTCTGGCAGATTCGAAGCCTGTCGCGTGCCCCCGGAATGTGCCGGTTGTCGCGATCCAGACCGACCGCATGCGTCGTAACCTGCTGCCACCCTGACCGTGTCACGCCTGCGCCTGCACGCGCCGGCCATTTTCGTCGAAGAAGTGCAGATTTTCCGGGTCGATCGCGAGGCCGATGCGATTGCCGGGTTCCGGCGCTTCGCCGTTTCTCACCACCAACGCCGTTTCGCCCGTCTCGAGGGCTACATGCAGCATGGAGGCGGAGCCGGTATATTCGCTGACCGATACCTCTCCGGTGGTAAATCCCGTGTCCGGTGGCACAATCTCAAGATGCTCCGGGCGCAGGCCGACCCTGGTCGCGCCCGCCGGCGCGGTGACCGGCAAGCCGCCAGCATGGCTCCCGAGATCAAGGATGTTCATGCGGGGACTGCCGATGAATTGGGCGACGAAGAGATTGTCCGGTCGGGTGTAGAGTTCGCGCGGGGAGCCAACCTGTTCGATCAGGCCGTCGCGCAGAACCACGATCCTGTCGGCAAGGGTCATCGCCTCGATCTGGTCGTGGGTGACGTAGATCATCGTGTTGCCAAGCCGGTTGTGCAGCGCCGCGATCTCCGAGCGCATGTGCACCCGCAGTTCCGCATCCAGATTGGACAGCGGTTCGTCGAACAGGAAGATTTCCGGATCGCCGACGATGGCGCGGCCGATGGCGACGCGCTGGCGCTGGCCGCCCGAGAGTTCGCGCGGATAGCGATCCAGCAGACCGTCGAGCTTCAGCGTGTCGGAGGCCTCCCGGACCCGCCTTTCGCGCTCCTCGCCACCGACACGCCTGACCTTCAGGCCGAAGGCCATGTTCTCGCGCACGGTCAGATGCGGATAGAGCGCGTAGCTCTGGAACACCATGGCGACGCCGCGTTTGGCGGCTTGGACCTCGTTCATGCGCCGCTCGCCGATGAAGAGATCGCCGGAGGAAATGTACTCGAGACCGGAGATCATGCGCAGCAAGGTCGACTTACCGCATCCGGACGGGCCGACGAAGACGACGAACTCGCCGTCATTGATTTCGAGGTCGACACCCTTGATGACCTGGGCGGCGCCGAAGGATTTGCGGATGTCGTTCAGGCGAAGGCTGGTCATGGGCGGCCCTGGAAAAGTGTCATTGCGGTGTTCATCCCTTCACGCCCGACATTGCGAAGCTCTCGATGATTTGCCGCTGCGCGATCAGATAGACGATCAGGATCGGCACCACGGCGAGCGAGGTCGCGGCAAGCTGGAGGTGCCACAGCGGCGCGCCGTAGGGATCCGTGAAGTTCGACAGCGCCAGCGGAAGGGTGAAGTTGTTCAGGCTGGACAGGAAGACGAGGGGCTCGAGGAACAGGTTCCACGAGAACAGGAACGTGATGATGGCGACGGCCGCGAGCGCCGGGCGCGACATCGGGAGGGCGATCCTCCACCAGATGCCGACCCGCGACAGGCCGTCCATCCGCCCCGCCTCCTCAAGTTCCCTCGGCAAGGCCACGAAATACTGGCGCATCAGGAAGGTCGCCATCACGCCATGCGGGCCGAAGACCGGCAGGAGGACGAGCGGCACATGCGTGTCCATGACGCCGAGCCAGCGCATCAGGAAGAAGTTCGGGATGATCGTCACCTCCTCCGGGACCATCAGCGCCGAAACGAGAAAGAGCATGAGCAGTCCCGCGCCGGCGAAGCGCATGCGTGCAAGTGCATAGCCGGCCAGGGACGACAGGACGAGCGTCAGCCCCGTCACCAGGCAGGCGATGTAGAGCGAATTGAAATACTGGCGCGCAAAGGGCTGGTATTCGAACACCTCGACGAAATTGGACCATCGCCATGCGCGCGGGATGAGCGAGGGTTGCCCGAAGATTTCCGCTGCGCTCTTGAAGCCCGAGGAGACCATCCAGAGAAACGGAAACACGAAGGGCACTGCGAGGATGGCGAGCGAAAGCACCCACATGACTTGCTTGATACGGTCGAGCTGGCGCTGGGTCATGTGGCCCCCTTCTGGCGCAGGATGAGCTGCACGATCGTCAAGGCGAGGACGATGACGAACATGATCATGGCGAGCGCGGAGGCGTAGCCGACATTGAAGAACTCGAATGCCTGTTCGTAGATGTAGAAGGCGAGAACCAGGGTGCCGTTCTCCGGGCCGCCGCCTGTCATGAGGTAGATGTGGTCGAACACCTTGAAGGAACCGATCGAGGTGATGACCATGATGATCAGCGTCGTCGGAGCAAGGAGCGGCCATGTCACCATGCGGAAGACCTGCCAGCCCGACGCGCCCTCGAGGCGGGCCGCTTCCTCGTAGTCGCGAGGAATGGACTGCAGGGCGGCGATGTAGAGGATCATGTTCAGACCGACCATCTTGATGACGCGGGTGACGATGACCGCCGCCATCGCCCAGTCAGGCTCCCGAAGCCAGTTCGGTCCGTCGATGCCGACGACGGAGAGAAGCTGGTTGACGGTTCCCCCCTCGCCCTGGAGCAGAAACTTCCACACAATCGCCCAGGCGACGGCCGAGGTGATCACCGGCGCGAAGAAGACGGTTCGAAAGAAGACAACACCCTTGCGCGGCCGCGACAGCGCGATCGCAAGCGTCAGCGCGAGCGCCATGTTCATTGGAACGAGGCCGATCGCAAAGATCACCGAATTGCGGATGACATGCCAGAAATCCGGATTGACGGTCAGCGCGTCATGGAAGTTCGCGAGGCCGACGAAGATCTGTTCACCGGACAGGAGGTTCCATTCCGACATCGAATAGATCACGACCGCGATGAGCGGGCCGAGAAAGAAGACCAGGAAGCCAGCGAGCGTCGGGCTCACGAACAGCCACGCCTCGAGCGCCTCCCGGCGCTTCAGGGTAAGCCATGGCGCGCGCGATGCGCGCGCCATGGTCTTGCTATCGTCTGTTGCGGTCACGCGGAATGTCCGATCAGAGCTGCGGCTTGATCGCGTCGCAGATGGCGCCGATCGACGCGTTCACGTCGGCGTCGGCACGCCACAACGCGTCGAAGCGAGGCTTCTGGGCCGCGAGGATCTGCGGGGCCTTCTGGTGGCTCGGCAGCACCTTGCCGTTCTTGATCGCGGCGGCGACGTTCTTCATCTGCTCGGCAGGGATCAGCTTGTTGGCCTGGGTGAAGGCATCGCTGTCGAGCACCGAGGCGCGCGCCGGCGGGAAGAACTGCGCCATCACGGCGACATTCTCCTTGTTGGTCATCCAGGCGATGAAATCCTTGGCGAGATCGACATGCTGCGACTTCGAGAATACCACGAGACCGGCCTGACCGATCACCGGCGACTCGCCGCCCGGACCTGAAGGCAGCGGCGCGATACCCCAGTTGAAACCCGCATCGGGCATCTTCGAGGCGCGGGAGATCTGGTTGATCGTCATCGCCGACGCGCCGGAGAAATAGTCACCCTGCTCGCCCGGCGGGACGATGGACTTGTCGACGAACACCATGTCGTGGAGCGTCTGGATGGCCTCGACCGCCTCGGGCTTGTCGAAGCCACATTCGCCATTCGCCCAGGCATCGCCGCCGTTGGCGCGGATCGCGGGCATGACGGCGTGCATGATGCGGGTGTCGTAGCCCTGGCCGTCCTTGAACTCGAAGCCCCAGACGCGTTCACCCGGCTTGGTGAGCGCCATGGAGACCTCGCGGAACTTCGCCATGGTCCATTCGCCCTTTTCGGCCAGCGCCAGCGGATCCTCCAGTCCGGCGGCGTCGAACATGTCCTTGTTGTAGTAGATCATGAAGGGCGAGGTGGAGAACGGGACGCCGTAAATCTCGTCGTCCTTCTTCCAGAGGCCCATGGCGGGTTCGGAGAAATCTGCGAGATCGTAACCGTCGGTGCCTTCCAGTGTCGCCGTCAGCGGCGCGACGACGTTGGCCGCCACGAAGGCGGGCATGGAATCCTCGAACATCCAGCCAAGATCCGGCGGGTTTCCGCCCGCGAGCTGAAAGGTCAGCTTCTGGATGTAATCGCCCGCGGGGATCGTCTCGAACGTGACGGTCACGCCGTCATGGGTTGCCTCGAACCCATCGGCAATGCCTTTGAGCATGTTCAAATGCGCTTCATTGCCGGTCCACACGGTGAAGCGCAGATCCTCTGCGGACACGGCGGTCGAGGCAAGGCAGAGCGCCAAGGCCGATACGGTGATTTTCAACTTCAGACTGGTCATGGATATCCTCCCTGGATGTTTAGACTGGATCGTCAGGCGTCCAGCCGGGCAGGCGACCCGGCCGGAATTCTCGTCACATGCGGCTGTTCGAAGCCCCGCACCTCCGTCTCGATGGCGAGCACGGTGCCGGCCAGCGGTTCCGCCGCCACGTCGAGGCCGAGGCTCATTGTGGTGATGAAGAGCGTCGAGAGACCGTCTCCTCCAAACGCCGGCTTGGTGGGGCGGGAGACCGGCAACTCGACGGCCTGCATCTCCTTGCCGTCCGGATCGAGCCGGACGATGCAGCCGCCATCAATGGCGGCGAACCAGTAGCAACCCTCGGCGTCGACGGCGGCGCCGTCCGGGCGGCCACGGGACGGACGGTGAAACACCCGACGGTTGGAGAGCGTGCCGGAGGCGGTGTCGAAGTCGAAGGCCCAGATGGTGGCGACGTCCGCATGGCTGTCGGCCAGGTAGAAGGTCCGGCCGTCAGGCGAGATCGCCGTGCCGTTTTGAACGCGCAGGCCGGAGACGGCGCTAAGAATCCGGTCGCCGTCGAGGCAATAGAGGCCGCCGACAGGGTCGCGCGCCGAAGACGTGCTCATGGTTCCGGTCCAGAAGCGACCGGCCGCATCGACGACGCCGTCATTCATGCGCGTGCCTTCGGGCGCGCTTTCAATCCGCGCGATCGTCGAGACCTCGCCGGTCTCCGTGTCGAGGCGGTGCCAACCGTCCCCGGCCGCGACGATGACGGCGCCGTCCTGTGCCAGCGCCAGCGCGGACGGAGGAAACGGCATTGCGAAGGTCGTGACCGCTCCGGATTTCGCCTCGTAGCGACGAACCTCCCGCCCGGCGGCATCAACCCACCACAGGCAGCCGGCGCGCGTGTCCCAGAGAGGGCTCTCGCCGACCATGTGCCGAATGTCGCAGATCACGCGGATGTCGGCCCGGGCGCTCATGCGGCTTCTCCCGGCAAGGCTCCGGTCGCATCGCCGATGGTCCAGCCCCCGTCGACCGGTATGCTGGCGCCGGTCACGTAGGCGCCGGCCGCGCTGCAGAGCATCAGAACGGGCCCGACGCAATCTTCTGGCCGCCCCTGCCGGCCCGCGGGGATCTTCGCGACCACCGCCCGCAGGAATTCGGGATCGGCATAGCGCGCGGCATTCGCTTCGGTTTCGATCGCGCCCGGGGCGATGACGTTCATCGTCACACCGTCGCACGCAACCTCGCGGGCAATCGCCCTTATCGTGGTCAGCTGGGCAGATTTGAGCGACGCGTAGACGAGCGTTTCCGCGCGCGGACGGGACGCCATCACGCTGTTGGTCGCGACCACGCGGCCCCAGCCGCGCGCCTGCATTGCGGGCACGAATGCCTGTGCCAATGCGATCAGTGACGTGAAGTTGACGGCAACTTGGGCGTCGAGGCTGTCCTCGCCGAGCGCTGTCCAGGCGGACCGCATTTCAATCGCGGCGTTGGCGATCAGGATATCGACGGGACCACCACGGAGCGCCGCAGCGGCGAGCGCACCGACGGCGCTCCGATCGGCGAAATCCGCCTCAATGACGGAGACCTTGCGCCCCAGTCCGGCGATTTCGGCCCGCGCCGCCTCGGCGCCGGCGTGATCGCCCAGATGATGCAGAACGACGTCCGCGCCCTGGCCGGCGAGGCCGAGAGCGATCGCTCGCCCGATACCGGTGTTCGCGCCCGTGACGAGCGCCCTCCGGCCAGCAAGCGAGAAGATCCCGTTCACGGACGTCCGCCTCGGGATTCGAGTTCGTCGGCAACCTCGAGCGAAGCGATATCCGCCGCCGCGAAATGGATGTCGATCCGCCGCTCGGCATTGTCGGCGTCGCCTGCGGCGATGGCGTCATAGAGCGCCTGGTGGCGGTCGATGGTCGCCTGCCAGTCCGACCGGCTGCGGTTGGAGCGCTGCGAGAACAGTTCGGAGACCTCTCGCTGAACCGATCGCATGCCCTCCATCTGCACGCGGATCATGGAATTGCCCGTGGCGGTCGCCATGCCCATGTGGAACAGGATGTCGGCCTCGGTGAAGGCTGCCGGATCGCCGAGCCCCTCACGCATCTCTTCAAGGGCGCGCTCCATCGTCACCAGCCCCGCCTTGATCCGGCGCTCGGCGGCCAGCCGTGCGATGCCGGTCTCGATGACACGGCGCATCTCGTTCGCCTCCTGCAACCGCTTCAGGCTCGACCGGACGGCGTAGCCGTAAATCCTCTCCAGCGGCTCGCCATTCAGCGCCTTGGCGCGGGCGACCTTTCCCTGCTGCGTGGAGACGAGCCCGGCCGAAGTCAGCTGGCGCAACGCCTCGCGCGCGATCGGCTTGCTGACACCGAACTCCCGCGCGATCTCGCCTTCCGGCGGCAGCGGCTCTCCCGGCGCGATGCGCCCGTCGAAGAGCGCGGCGGCGATGGCGTCGGAAACGGAATCCGCCAGCTTGGACGGCGTCGCGAGCTTCGCGGAGAACATCGGCTTCTTCTCGGGCAGGTCGATCATCGGATTTCCTTTTCCGGCAGGCCTATCACATCGCTCAGCAACTTAGCAACTAAGTTTTTCAGTTGCTAAGTTATCGAGTTGCCCTGTATGAAAGATCGAACCGCAAACCAGGGAGACCGTTCGTGTCAGATGCCAACGCCGCCGGCGCCGATGTGAAAATTACCGACGTCATTGCCCATCCGCTGACGCAGACACTGCCGCGACCGACGGTCACCTCCTGGGGGCGATACAGCGAGGTTTCGATCGTTCTTGTCGAAATCCGCACGGATGCCGGCCATGTGGGCGTTGGCGAGACGCTCGCCCGCTTCTCGCCTCGCGCCTATGCCGACCTGATCGAGACGTCGCTCAAGCCACGACTGCTGGGGCAGAACCCGACCGACATCACGCAGCACTGGAAAACCATGCGCCGGGCGCTCTCGGGCCGCGCCGGCGGCATGCTGTTCGAGGCCATCGCCGGCATCGACATCGCCCTGTGGGACATTCTCGGCAAGATCGCCGGCCTGCCGATCTACCGCCTCCTCGGCGGCGTCGGACGCACGGAGGTTGCCGTTTATGCCGCTTCGGTGAATTGGGGAACGGACGAATTCATGGACGCCGAACTCGATCGCTATCTCGAGAAAGGCTTTCCGCGCGTCAAGATCAAGGTCGCCAATCCGGTTAGGGACGCCTGCCGGCGCATCGAGCGGCTGCGCAAGCGCGCAGGCGACGACATCGAACTGTGCGTCGACGCCAACTGGGCCTACACGCTGGAGGAGGCGATCGAGGTCGGCCGCGCATTGACCGCGAACGGCTATTTCTGGTTCGAGGAGCCGCTCAGGCCCGAGGACGAACAGGGATACGAGCAGTTGCATCGCCAGTGCGCGACCCCGCTTGCGGCCGGCGAAAGCAACTATACGCTTGATCAGGCGATGCGCCTCGTCTCCAACCGCACCCTCTCATACCTGCAGCCCGACGTGGCGCGCTCGGGCGGCATCAGCGAGACACGCCGCATGGCGGAATTCGCCGCCGCGCACGACGTATCCTATGCGCCGCATATCGGCATGTCGGGCATCGTCTGCGAGACGGCGAGCGTGCATCTGGCGGCCGCCATGCCGAACCTCCGCGCCATGGAATGCGAGACAGACGAGAGCCCGTTCAAGACGGCCATTACCGGTGCCGCGCCCGGCGCCGACCGGCAGAAGAACGGCCTGCTTCCCGTTCCGACCGGCCCCGGCCTCGGCATCGAGGTCGACTGGGATGCGGTCAAGAGCCTGCGCGTTCAGTAGGCCGAGACGGAGGAGATGACAGTGACCGACACGCCCACCGCGCGAGAACTGGCCGAAGCGATGCGCCTGGCAATGTTGCGGGCGGATCCGAAATTGAGCCGCTTCGACCCGCTGCCCCGCATCATCAGCCACGACGATTTCTCGCGCGGCCACTGCGGCTGGTCCCAGCTCGTCGGGAACTACGAGGACGATCTCGACACGATGCTGCCCGGCTACGCGCAGCACACCAGCGCGATGCTATCGACGCTCGGCCATTGGGACGCCGGCTCACATGGCGGCTACGACAGTTCCTATGCGCTCAAGATCGCGACGCGGCCGAAGACGGGCGCGCAGAACGTGGCGATCAAACGCCTCACCTTCCGCAAGCGCTGCCCGATCCGCTTCGAGGCCTATTTCACCTTCAAACCGGAGGCGACGGAACTGAAGCTCAGCGAGACCGATGTCCGCTCGGTCGGTTTCCTGTTCGACCTCCAGGGCGGAGACAGCGACGGCGATGCCGAGCGCGTCATGCCGCATCTCCGTTTCCTGAACGCGTTGGACGGCGAGCATGTCCAGAAGTGGCAGTTCAAGCGCGAAACGACGACGTTCAAGCCGATAGGCGCCACCGACAAGACACTCAGCCACTACCACCTTGCGCCGGACGGATGGGAGGACGTGCCGCACGGCGCGCAGCGGCTCTGCTACAACGAGATCCCGACAAAGATAAACTGGACGTATCTGCGCTTCGATTTCGACCTCGCCTCCATGCAGGCGCTGTCGTTCCAGTGCAACGACCGGGTGTTCGACATGTCCGGCTTCGATTCGATCCGCATCCCCGCCATGAAGAACCTCTGGTGCATGCTCAATTTCGCCTTCTTCGCGGAAGCCGATACGAACAAGCGGGCCTTTCTCTATGTCGATTCCGTCTGCGTCTCGGGGGATTTCTGATGCTTCCTGAAAACACCACGGCCATCGTCGCCCGCAACGAGACATGGACGGGCGAGGCCGCGACCGAGCCGCACGAGGCTGGCTGGGCGCGCGAGGCGGTCATCTTCGTGCGGGCATTGAAGCAGCCCACCGGACCGCAACCGAAGGCGCGGGTGGAAATTTCGCCCGACGGAATGCATTGGCTCGCCGAGGGCAGCGAATTCGACATGCCGACCGGCAAGGACGCCATCGCCTGCGCGCGCGTTTCCAACTTCGGAAACTGGCTGCGCGTCGCGGCAGACTTCCCCGGCGGCTCGCATTCGACCGTGCTGGTGACGATCCACCTGAAAGCCTAACGTCCGAGACGCCAGGCACTCATCTGCTCGACCTGCCCCCAGATGATCCCTCGTCACGAACCATCGGTGCCGAGGGGCAACAGCTCGCAATTCTCCTATTTACAGATTATACAATCTGTATAATCATTGGCGAATGAAAGCTTCGACAAAGACCGAAACCGCCGAAATCCTCAAGAAGCGCATCCTGTCCATGGAGATAGCGCCCGGTCAGTTGCTCGACGAAGTCGAACTGGCGGAAACCTTCGGCATGTCGCGCACACCGCTGCGTGAAGTGATCCAGCGGCTTGCCGGCGAAGGCTATCTTGTCGTTGAGCGGAACCGGGGCGCCAAGGTCGCGCCGATGGATTTCGCGACGATGCGCCAGTTCTTCCAGGCTGCGCCGATGATCTATGCCTCGATGGCGAGACTCGCCGCCGAGAATTCAACGGCCAGGGAAATATCCGCCCTCAAGGACATTCAGGTCGCCTATCGCCGCTCGATCTCCGAGAAATCGATCCGCGACACCGCAATGCAAAACCATCGCTTTCACGAGCAAATCGGCGTCATGGCGGCCTCGCCCTATCTGATGCCGAGCCTGAACCGCCTGCTGATCGATCACACGCGCATCAGTCAGACCTTCTACCGCGTGCGCGCCAGGGAAGACGCCGCCCGGATAGCCACAGCCGCCGACCAGCACGACGCGATGATCGAAGCGTTTGAACGCCATGCGGCCGCGGAAGCCGTCGAACTCACGCTTGCTCACTGGTCGCTGTCGCGCGACCGGCTCGAACAATATGTGAGCCCCGATCCGTTGCCATTCGAACTGGGGAGCAAAGCCGATGCGGTTTGAAGGCATCTACACGCCTGTCGTGACGCCCTATTACGCGGACTTCTCCATCAATCGCGAGAATTTCGAAGCGGTTGTCGAACGGCTGATCGCAGCGGGCGTGCACGGGATCATAGTCGCCGGCACGACCGGCGAATATTACGCGCAATCATCCGAAGAGCGCGTGGAGATGATGCGCTTCGCGCGCGAGATCGTCGGCACGCGCGTGCCGCTCATCATCGGCACCGGCGCGATCCGTACCGAGGATTCGATTGCCTATGCCGAGCATGCGAAAGCGGTCGGCGCGGATGCCATCCTCGTCGCCACTCCGCCCTATGCCTATCCGACCGGCCGCGAGATCGCATTGCACGCGCTGGCGATCGATCGCGCCGTGAACCTACCCGTCATGCTCTACAATTATCCTGGCCGCATGTCGGTCAACATGGACGAGGAGACGCTCGACCGGCTCGGCCGCAGTCCGAATTTTTGCGCAATCAAGGAAAGTTCGGGGGATCCGAACCGCCTGCACATGCTGGCGCGCGACTACCCGCATATCCAGCTCTCCTGCGGCATGGACGACCAGGCGCTGGAATTCTTCGCCTGGGGCGCCCGCTCCTGGGTCTGCGCGGGATCGAACTTCGCGCCCGAGGCGCATATCGCGCTTTACGAAGCCTGCGCTGTCGATGGCGACTTCACAAGAGGCCGGCGCATCATGTCGGCGATGCTGCCGCTCATGCGCGTTCTCGAACAGGGCGGCAAATTCGTCCAGTGCATCAAGCATGGCGTGACGATGCGCGGGATCGACTGCGGACCGCCGCGCAGGCCGCTGCAACCGCTCGGCAAGGACGACAAGCGGCAGCTTGAAGAGGTGATCCGCACCCTCGACCGGGCCATCGCGGAGATCAAGGAGGACGGCAAATGAGCGATCTGCTGACACGCGACGAATATGCGGCGATCGCCGCCGGTATCGATTTCCCGCGCTCCGCCTTCATCGACGGGAAGTTCCGTCCTGGCCGCGGCGAAGCGATGCCGACCGTCAACCCGGCGACCGGCGAGACGATCTGCGAAATCGCGGCCTGCAACGCCGACGACGTAGATCTCGCCGTGGAGAAAGCGCGCGAAGCCTATGAGCGCGGCGCCTGGTCGAAGCTTCATCCCGCCGAGCGCAAGGCGGTCATGATCCGCCTGTGCAAGTTCATAACGCGCAACGCGCGCGAACTCGCGGTGATGGAAAGCCTGGATTCCGGCAAGCCTATCCGCGACTGCGTGACGATCGACCTTCCCGAGACGATCAACACGCTGAAATGGCATGCGGAAGCGATCGACAAGATCTACGACCAGACAGCGCCTGTCGGCGAGGACGCGATGGCCGTGATCGTTCGCGAGCCCGTCGGCGTCGTGGCGACCGTGCTGCCGTGGAACTTCCCGCTGTTAATGCTCGCCTGGAAGATCGGACCGGCGCTCGCCGCCGGCAACTCGGTCATCGTCAAGCCGGCCGAGCAGACATCGCTGACCGCCCTGCGCGTCGCTGAACTCGCCGTGGAGGCGGGCATCCCGCGTGGCGTCCTGCAGGTGCTGCCGGGCGATGGTCCGTCAGTCGGCGAGCCGCTCGGCCGCCACATGGACGTCGACATGGTCAGCTTCACCGGATCGACCGAAACGGGGCGGATGTTCCTGCGCTACGCAGCAGATTCCAACATCAAGAAAGTAGTGCTCGAATGCGGCGGCAAGAATCCGGCTATCGTGCTGGACGATGCCGAGAACCTTGACCTCGTGGCGGGTCATGTCGTCAACGCCGCGTTCTGGAACATGGGCGAAAACTGCTCCGCCAACTCGCGACTGATCGTCCACCGGGACGTCAAGGACAAGTTGCTTGAGCGGATCATGGCGCGGCTGCGCGACTGGAAAACCGGCGACCCTCTCGACCCGCAGAACCACCTTGGCGCGCTGATCGCCGGCAGCCACTGCAAGAAGGTGGCATATTACCTGAAGGACGCCAAACCGCTGACCGGCGGCGATGTCGACGGAGCGTTCGTTACGCCGGCGGTCATCGAGGTGGATGCTTCGGACCGGATTGCCCGCGAAGAGATCTTCGGGCCGGTCCTCGCGGTGATCACCGTTGCCTCGACGGAAGAAGCGATCCAGGTGGCCAACGACACCGAATACGGCCTCACGGCCAGCATCTTCACAGGCAATGTTCGCCGCGCGCTCGCCTCGGCCCGGGCGGTGCGCGCCGGCACCGTCACCGTCAACTGCTACGGTGAGGGCGACATCACGACGCCTTTCGGCGGATACAAGCAGTCCGGTTTCGGCGGCAGGGACAATGGCATTCACGCCCACGACCAATACACCGAGTTAAAGACGATCTGGGTCGATCTCAGCGATCCTGCAGCGCAGGACGACGTGTCATGAACGCAGCTGTTTTGGAAAAGATCGGCAAGCGCGGCGGTCGCGGCGCCCGACGCCAGGCTCGTTCGACGATCAACACCACTATGCTACCGGCGCTCCGCCGGAAGCTGTCCCCGGTCGAGCCGATGGACGGCGATCAGATCGAGCGCATCGACCGCGCCTCCATGGACATTCTCGAGGAAGTGGGCGTGGTCTTCCGCGACGAGCAGGCGCTCGCCGATTGGAAGGCCGCCGGCGCGGATGTGCGCGGCGAGCGGGTGCATCTCGACCGGAACCTCGTGCGCGAACTCATCGCCTCGATCCCGGAGAGCTTCACCTACCACGCGCGTAATCCGGCCAACAATCTGCCCTTCGGCAACGATCACTCGATCTTCGTGCCGATGACCGGCGCGCCGTTCCTGCGCGACCTCGAAGACAAACGCCGCATGCCGACGCTCGACGATCTCGCCAACTTCCACAAGCTCGCGTATATGCTGCCAGCGCTGCACTCGACCGCGCATCATATCGTCGAGCCGATGGATCACGTCGTCGCGCATCGACACCTGCGCATCACCTATTCGTCGATGAAGCATTCCGACAAGACCTTCATGGGCATGACCACCAGCGGCAGGAACGCCGAGGACGTGATGGAGATGTGCGCCATCCTCTTCGGCGAGGAGTTCATGGAGAACCATGCCGTCACGACCGGCAACTGCAACGGCAACTCGCCGCTCGTCTGGGACGAGGCCATGCTGTCGGCGATGCGCGCCTTCTGCCGGCGCAACCAGCCAGTGCTGTGCTCGCCCTTCGTGCTCGGCGGCGCCAACACACCGGCTTCCGTGCCGGCCGCGGTCGCCCAGCTCAACGCCGAAGCGCTGTCCGGGCTTGCCTATACGCAAGTCGTCCGCAAGGGCTGCCCCGCGATCTACGGCCACTATCTCTCCACCGTCTCGATGAAGTCAGGCGCGCCGATGGCCGGCACGCCGGAGATCGCGCTGATGAACTTCATGATTGGCCAGATGGCCCGCTACTATCGCGTGCCTTGGCGCACCTCCAACACGCTCGGCGGCGCCAAGACGTTCGACGCGCAGGCCGGCTATGAAAGCGCATCGACCATGATGGCGGTGCTGATGGCCGGCGCCAACTACATCTGGCATTCGGCCGGCTGGAACGAGGCGGGCATGCACTGTTCCATGGCCAAGTTCGTGGTCGATGCCGAGCAATGCGCCATGGGCTATCGCATGGCCGAAGGCATCCACTGGGACGACTTTGACGAAGCACTCGCCGCCGTGCGCGATGTCGGGCCCGGCGGACACTATCTCGGCCACCCTCACACGCAAGCCCGGTTCCAAGAGGCATTCTTCATGCCCGACCGATTCGACAACAATTCGGTCGAGCAATGGATCGCGGAAGGGTCCCAGGAGATAACGGAGCGCGCGCTCAAACATGCCCGGCGGCTGCTTGAAGTCTATGAGGAGCCGAAGCTCGACGATGCGGTCGACGAAGCGCTCCGCGACTACATCGCCCGGCGCGAGCGCGAGATTCCAGCCGTCGATGCGCTGAACACGGAACATTAGGCCGGGCTATGCGGGCCATCACCGTCAGCCGCCTCCCGCGCGATCCCGGCCCTGCGGCGTGGAATGCAATTCTAACTGCGCGCGCGCCGCATCCTCCGCTCGATGGCGCGATCAAGGCCGATTGGCTGGTAATCGGTGCCGGCTTCGCCGGTCTTGCCGCAGCCCGGCGGCTGGCGCAACTGCATCCCGCAGATACGATCGTTGTTCTGGAGGCCCGCGCGGTCGCCGAAGGACCCGCCGGGCGCAATTCCGGCTTCATGATCGATCTTCCGCACGACCTGACATCACAGGATTACGGCGGCGATGTCAGCCGCGACCGAGAGCGGACCGCGCTGAACCGACTTGCCATCGCGTTTTCTGCCGATGCCGCTCGTGAATATGGCCTGACAGCCGAGGCGTTTATAAAGAGCGGCAAGATCAACGCAGCGGCGACCGACAAGGGCATGGCTCACAACGCCAGCTACGCTGCACATCTGTTGGCGATGGGCGAGCCGCATGAAATGCTGGATGCGACCCAGATGCGGGCGCTCACCGGCACCGACTATTATGCCGGCGGCCTGTTCACGCCCGGAGCGGCGATGATCCAGCCGGCGATGTTCGTGCGCGGCGTCGCAGACGGGCTGGCGCGCGGCAACAGAATACTGCTTTTCGAGAACGCGCCGGTGACAAACCTGCAGCGCGAAGGCACGGCGTGGCAGGCGAAAACGCCGTCAGGGTCGGTATCGGCCTCGAAAGTGATCCTCGCGGTCAACGGCCATGCGGAAAGCTTCGGCTTCTTCAAGCGCCGGCTGATGCATGTCTTCACCTATGCCTCGATGACGCGCGCCCTGACAGCGGATGAGACCCGGCGTCTCGGCGGCGAGCCGAATTGGGGGTTCACGCCTGCGGATCCGATGGGAACGACAGTCAGACGAATATCGGGAACCGGCGGTGACCGCATCATCATCAGAAACCGCTTCACCTACGACCCGTCGATGGAAGTGAGCGACGCGCGCATCGCAAGGGTTGGAGACGATCACGACAGCGCTTTCCGGGCGCGTTTTCCGATGTTGAACGGCGTCAACATGGAATACCGCTGGGGCGGCCGCCTCTGCCTCAGCCGCAACGACGTGCCCGCCTTCGGCGAAGTCGATGACGGGCTCTACGCCGCCTGCTGCCAGAACGGGCTTGGGACGGCCAAAGGCACACTTGCGGGAATGCTGGCAGCCGAACTGGCCTCGGGCGTCATCTCCGACGCGTTGAACGAGATGCTGCGCGAGGCCGCACCCGCCAAACTCCCGCCCGAGCCTTTGGCGTTTATCGGCGCCAACGCCATTATGCGCTGGGGCGAGTTCAAGGCCGGACGAGAATTCTAGCCGACACGTCTCGTCAGGTGCCGCACACTCCTGCTGAAACAGTTCTTCCCTGGCGCACCAATGCGACCCGCTCGCCATCTGTCACGAACCCCTGGCCGCTTCTCCGTGCCATTTCCGCGCAGAGCAGTTCAGGTTTTTCTGAACCACTCTAGTGAACATGCGGTGTGTTGACCTGGATGATCTCGGCAGTTGTCCTGCCGGTGATGCGATAGCTGTTGGGTAGATAGGCATTGAACAAGAAGGAATCGCCAGCCTTCATCCGGACCTCGCCCGGCTTTCAGCTTTCGGCTCTCGATCTCCGCGACAGCGCGCGCATGACGGCCGGTTTGACCGTGAAGGCGAACACAAGCAGCGTCGCGACGAGGAAGACCGCGCTGATCGGTCGGTCCACGAAGACCAGGAAGTCTCCCCGCGAGATCTGCAGCGCCCGCTTCAGGTGTTCCTCCATCAGCGGCCCGAGAATGAAGCCGAGCAACAGCGGCGCGGCCGGATACTGGAACCGCAGCATGAAATACCCGATCCCGCCGAACAGCATCGTCAGATAGACGTCGAAGGGATTGTTGCGCATGGCGTAGACACCGACGCAGACGAAGAACAGCATCGCCGGATAGAGCAGCCTGTAGGGGATCGTCAGGATGCGCACCCAGATCCCGATCATCGGGATGTTGAGGATCAGCAGCAGCACGTTGCCGATCCAGAAGCTGGCGATCAGGCCCCAGAACGTGTCCGGATGGCTGGTGATGAATTGCGGGCCGGGAACGATGCCGTGGATCAGCATCGCGCCCATCAGGATCGCGATCACCGCGTCACCCGGGATGCCGAGGCTCAGGGTCGGGATGAAGGCGGCCTGGACCGCGGCGTTGTTGGCGGCCTCCGGGCTGGCGATACCCTCGATCGCGCCATGACCGAAACGCGATGGATCCTTTGCGACGCGCTTTTCGACCGCATAGGCCATGAACGCGGCGATGCCGGGCCCGGTGCCGGGAAGCGTGCCGACGCCTGAACCGATGGCCGCGCCGCGCACGGTCGGCATGACGCTCGCCTTCCAGTCTTCTCTCGACGGCAGCAGCGACCGCAAGGTGACCGACCCTGCCTTGAGCTGCTGCGTCGGCTTGCCGAGATTGTTGAGGATTTCGGCCACCCCGAACAGGCCCATGCCGAGCGCCAGCAGGTTGACGCCGTCCATCAGGCGGATGACGCCGAACGTGTAGCGCGGATGACCGCTCGTCACGTCGATGCCCACGAGGCCAAGCGCGATGCCCATGACGACCATAGCGAGCCCCTTCAGCGGCGAGCCGACGGAAAGGGTCGATGCCGCGACGAGGCCGAGCAGCATGATCGAGAAATATTCAGCCGAGGAGAAGCTGAGGGCGAAGCGGGACAACGCCGGCGCGAAGCCGATCATCAGGACAATGCCGATGCATCCGCCGACGAAGGAGGTGATGGTCGTCATGAACAGCGCCACGCCCGCCCTGCCCTGTTTCGACATCGGATATCCGTCGAGGCAGGTGACCGCATTGGTGGCGGTTCCCGGCAGGTTGAGCAGGATCGCGGCGGTGGAGCCGCCATATTGCGCGCCGTAGAAAATGCCCGCGAGCATGATCAGCGCGGCGGTCGTGTCCATGTGATAGGTGATCGGCAGCGCGATCGAGATCGCGGCCATGGCGCCGATGCCCGGCAGCACGCCGACCAGCGTTCCGACGGTCACGCCGATCAGGCAGATCGCCAGCATGTAGGGGTCGAGCGCAACCTGGAACCCGGAGGCGAGATTTGACAGGGTTTCCATGCGTCACCAGGTGAAGGACTTGAGCGGAAGGCCAAGCGCGTAGACGAAGATGAGGACGCCCATCGCAGAGACGGCGAGGGCGAGAAGCAGGGTCCGCAACGGCCTGAAAGGCGTTTCGGCGAGCGCGCTCAAGACGACCAGACAGATGGTCGCCGGGACGAGGCCGATCCGCTCCATGAAGACCGCGAAAGAAGCCAGCGCCGCCATGACCAAGAGAAACGGACGCGCCTGGAATTCGATTGACCGGCGTTCGGCGCGCAGCGCCTCGAAGACAAGCCCGACGGACAACATGAGAAGCAGAGCCCCGATGGCCAGCGGGAAGAAACCCGGCCCGATCCGTCGGGGCGTTCCGACCGCGTAGTCGCTTCCGATCCAGACGATCGCCAACCCGATCGCCCCGACGACCAGGGCGGCAACGCATTCACCGCGGTTGATCGCGTTCACGCGCATCGCGCATCCTTCTCAAAACGGGTTGCCGACGAGACTTGCGGGAGCCCGGAGGCTCCCGCGATCGATCCAGGCCGCTATTGGACTTCGATGTTGTTGTCCTCGATGATCTTGCCGTATTTCGCGTAGCTTTCCGGAAGCACCTTGGCGAAATCGGCAACGGAGGTCGGCTGGGCTTCCATGCCCAATTCGCCCATCCGGTCGATGACGTCCTGCGTTTCGACGACAGAGGAAATCGCCGCATTGGCGCGCTCCACCACCTCGGCCGGCGTTCCGGCCGGCATCAGGAAGCCCGACCAGTCCTGCACGACGATGTCGTAGCCGAGTTCGGTGAAGGTCGGGATGTCCGGCGCCAGCTTCGAGCGCTCTTTCGAGGTCGCGGCGAGAATGCGAAGCGTCCCCTCTGCCGCATGCGGAAGGACTTCCGCCATCGGCGTGATCACGGCCGGAATATGCCCGCCGAGCGCGTCGGTGACCGAAGGCGCGCCGCCCGGATAGCCGATCAGCTCAAGATCGACGCCGGACGCGTTCGACAGCAGAATGCCGGTGAAGTGCTGCGATCCGCCGACAGGGCCGCCGAAGCTCGCCTGGTCCGGGTTCTCTTTCGCCCAGTTCAGGAAATCTTCCAGCGTCTTGATGCTTTCCGGCGCTCCCGGCCCCACAGACAGCGCTAGCACGCCGAAATGGGTCGTGGCGACGGGCACGAAGTCGTTGAGCGTGTCGAACGGCATGTCCGCATAGAGATGCGGATGGATGATCAGCGGAAAGGCCGGCGTGAACAACATGCAGCTGCCGTCGGTCGGACAATCCTTGACATATGCGGCAGCGATGCGCCCGCCTGCGCCCGGACGGTTTTCAACGATCACCGAGTCGGCATAGGTGCCGCTCAGCTTCTCCGCGACGATGCGTGCGGTGGTGTCGGTGCCGCCTCCGGGCGGGAAGCCGACGACGATCGTCGCAAGATCGAGCTTGTCCTGTGCGATTGCGGATCCGGCTCCTCCCACCAGCGACAGCGTCGCGGCCAGGACCATTCCTGTGAGCATTCCCCTGCGTGTTCCCATGGTTTCCTCCTTGTCCCAGTGAGAATTCAGTTCACTTGATGCAGCAGCGCGTCTCCCGCCATCAGGCGCTTGAGGTTATCCGCCGCGCCGCTTGCCAGACGCTTCTGGCTGGCGATGCTTGCGCCGCCCGCGAAATGCGGCGACACGATCAGGTTGGGCGCCTCCCAGAGCGGGTCGTCCGCGGGCAGCGGCTCGGGATCGACGACATCCAGTCCGGCGCCGAAGATCTGCCCCGAGACGAGGGCCTCGGCGAGCGCGACCTGATCGACGAGCCCGCCGCGCGCCACGTTCACGAGGATGAAGCCCGGCTTCGCCGCCGCGATCGTGTCGGCATTGATCAGGTGTCGGGTCTCGTCGGTCAGGGCGATCGCGATCATGACGATGTCGACACGGCCGAGGACCGGCTTCAGATCGTCGAGCCCGTGGCTTTCATCGAGAAACTCGTCGGCGCGAGCCGTGCGCGAGAGACCGATCGTGTGAACGCCGAATCCCTTGGCACGCCGCGCGATCTCGCGGCCGATCTGCCCGTATCCCACGATGGCCATGGTCATGCCCTCGATCGAGCGGGCATTGGCGGACACCGTCTCGCGCGACCAGTTGCGCTTCGCCTGTTCAGCCAGCATCGCCGGCACGCGCCGCGTCACCGCCAGCAACAGCGTCATGGCATGTTCGGCGACCGCGGGCGCAACGCCGCCGGCGGGGTACGTCACCGCTACGCCGTCCGGCAGGCCGACGGCTTCGAAACCTTCGCGGCCCGCGGTGAGGAAGTGCATCCACTTTACGGTGTTCTCCGGCGACGACAGCGCATCTTTCACCTTGCGCGCCATGTCCGGCGGCGCGTCCGCCAGCAACAGAGCGCCCGCACCGGGCAGCTCAGGCATCAATTCGTCGATCGTCTCGACAACGGTCAGTTGAGCGCCCGGCACGGCTTCGATCGCCGCGATGATCCGTTCCTTCGCCAACCGCATCCGCGCCCAATACACAACCCGCATCTCGCAGCCCCCTAGCGTGACGCGCGCGGCGGGTGCGCCGCCAGCGCGTCTTCGTTGATGTCGGATCCCCATCCCGGCCGCGTCGGAACGACGATCTCGCCATTCTCGATCGTGGACGGATGGGTGAGAAAATCCCGCGTCCACGGCGCCTCGTCGGCGCGCAGCTCCATGATCCTGAAGTTCGGGATCGAAGCGCAGAAATGCGCGCTGATCAGGTTGCCGAGGTCGCCCACCGGATTGTGAGGCGCGATATGCGTCTCGAACGCGTCGGCAAGCGTCGCGACGCGGACCGATTGCCAGACCCCGTTCCAAAGCGGATCGACGATCGCCGTGTCGACGGCGCGCTCCACGAGATAGGGGCGGTATTCATGAATGCCGTGCAGCGATTCCAGCGAGGCGACGGGCGTTCCGGTCGAACGGCGGATCATCGCCACTCCTTCCGGGTCCCGCATATCGAGTTCGAGCCAATAGAGGCCGAGTTCCTCCAGCCTGCGCGCGAGCCGCAGATAGCCTTCCGTCCGCTGGCTGAAACTGACGTCGAGCATGATGCCCATGTCCGGGCCCGCGCCGTCGCGAAGCGCCTGCAACTGCTCGATGATCCCGCCGATCCTGGCGTCCCCGATGCTGCGGTCGAGGAAGCCCGGCGCGATCCGGAACCCGCCATTGAACATGTAGGGCCGGTCCGCGTCGAAGAAGACGGGGTTGGTCTTCAGCGCGGTGAAGCCCTGTTCGGCCGCTTCCCGTCCGAGCCGGGCGAAATCGTCCAGCGTGCGCACCGGTTCGCAGCCGAGCTCCTTTTCATAGAAATCGGCGTGGCGAACCCGGTAGCTGCCGCAATGGGTCCAATAGACGGGCACGCGCTCGCGGAAAGCGCCGCCGAACAAGGCGTGAACGGGCACGCCTTGCGCCTTGCCCTGGATGTCGAGGCAAGCGTTCTCGATCGCGGCGACGCCCTGATGCGTCAGCCCGCCTTGCGAGAGGCGCGTGGAGGCGAGCAGGGATTCGCTGATCCGCCCGACCTGTCGCGGATCCATGCCGACCGCCACCTTTGCGAAGTCGCGGATCACGTTCGTCACCGAAGCACCGGTCAGGCCCTCGTAATATTCCGACCAGCCGACAAGCCCCTCGTCGGTGGACATCTTGACGTAGCAACACGTCCGGTATCCGCCATCGGCATGAAGCGTTTCGATGCCGGTGATCTTCATGGGAGTTCTTCCTTGTAGCTGGCCGCGGGCCCGGGAATGGACAGGCCGTAGAGAGCCAGCAATTTGCGAAGCACCTTGAAGGTGGTTCGCCGCTCCTCGGGAGTGAGCGTCCGCAGAAGTTTCAGTTGTTCGGCAAGCGCCTCGGGGAAGATGCGTTCGGCGATGTCGCGTCCCTCATCCGTGATGTCGATGATCTGGCGGTTGCGATGCGAAGCGTCGATATGGACATCGACGAGACCGCGTTCCTGCAAGGTCTGGATGACGCGGCTGGCCTGTGCCTTGTCGATATTGGAGAGCCTGCACAAGGTGGCGCGGCGGATGGGCGCTGACACGCAAAGCCGGCCGAGAATGCGCCACTCGGGTACCGACAGGTCGTGTTCGCGGGCATAGACGGCGGTTGTCTGCTGATGGATGACCGTCGCGACACGCATGAGAAGCGCGCCCGGATACTCCGCGAGATCGAGCTTGCGGTTTTCATCGACCGCCTGGTTCCACGGGTCCGGTTGAGACCCCTCGGCACTCGCGGCGAGCGGTTTGTCCTGCTCGTCACCGCACGTCTCCGCGGGGCGATCCTTGGATCGCTCTGTATCGGCCGTTCCAGCCACGTCGTGCTCCTCCCATCGCCAGCGTCACTGGCGATCAATGTAGACTTATCTACGTTGATTTATCAACATTGATTTGTCTACGTTGATTTGTCAACCACGAAACGAACCATGACAACGCGCTGCAATCGGACGGCGCAAGCCTCACGGTTTCGATGGGTTGGATGGTTTCGGGGGGTGTATGGCCGGCGCCAAGAGGCCGATCGGAGCGGAAAGCACTGGAACGCCACGGCCCGATCATCACGACCGGGCCGGGCCAAGGCATGGATGCCAGCATGTGAGGAGACGTCGGACCGTCTCCCAGACGGGATTTGGAGGTTCCGGCCTACGCCTCGCGCGCCAGCACGAAATCGTGCTCGACTTCCCAGAACCACGCCTGCTTGAAGTCGTACTCCTTCGCCCTTGCGGCGTCCTCGGTCCGCCGGAATTCAGCGAGCAGGCTTTCCTTCACGCCGAACACCGCGTCGGAATCGATATAGGGGTCGTCGGGGTCGAAGATATGCGTGGTCAGCGTCTCGAAACCGTCGGCCTTGATGATGTAGTGAAGATGCGCCGGTCGATGCGGGTGGCGGCCAAGCGCCGACAGCATCTTGCCGACCGGCCCGTCATCGGGGATCGGGTAATATTTCGGCTTCACCGCGCGGAACCAGTAGCGTCCGTCGCGTCCGGTGCGAAAGACGCCACGCAGGTTGAAGTCCGGCTGGATGCCCTTCTGCTGCACGTCGTAGAAGCCTTCGTCATTGGCCTGCCAGACATCGATGACCGCCTCGTCGATCGGATTGCCTTCGGTGTCGAGAATGCGGCCCGAGACCACCATGTCCTCTCCCTTGTGGTCGAGGCAGATGTTGTCGCCCATGTGGCGCACCGGTGCGTCGGCCACGTGGAACGGCCCGAGGACGGTCGATTCCGAGGCCCCCGAGGGTTTGCGGTTGTTGATCGCATCGACCAGCATCGAGACGCCCAGCACATCGGAAAGAAGGATGAATTCCTGTCGCCATTCATTGCACATGTGCCCGGTGTCGGTCAGGAACATGATGGCGTCGAACCACTCCTTCTCGGACGGCTCGATCTCCTTGACCGCCTCGTGCAGCTTGCGCGTCACCACCTCCATGATGGATTTCAGCCGCTCGTCCCTGGCCTTCGCGTTGCGGCCGGTGACCACCTCGATTGAATTTTCCTCGGTGAAATAGCCCTTCTCATGCGCTTCCATCAGGTCCTCCCTAACGGCTCAGGATCTGCTTCATGACACGGCGCAACTCCGCCGCGGGTTCGTCGGCGACCGTCTCGCGGCGCCAGCAGACGTGATGGTCGGGCCGCACCAGGACGACGCCGCTGTCGCGCACCTCGCGGGCCCGCGCCCAGTCGCCGGAATAGTCCTGCCACTGCTGGCGCGGACCGATGACGTGGCTCGCGATTTCGATGCCGAGTTCCTTGCCGACGATCGTGGCCGCATCGACCCAGCCTTCGCCGCCGATCCCGGTCAGAAGCGTGAACCGCCCATGACCGGTGATGTCGAGGGTGGACGCCTTGCCGCCGCGCTCGTCATGAACCCAGACATGCGGCACGCGCGCGCCCGGCCACGTGGTCGCGGCATAATGAAGGTCCCTGTCGCGTTCGAAGGCGGGTTCCGGCTGACCGTCGGTGACGATTGCCTCGGACGCGTAACGCTGGTTCATCTCCACGCCATGCGCGTCGAACTCGTACTCCTTGAAGGCGATCGCCTTGCGGATCGCGTCGCGCTGCCGCTCCGCGTCCGGCGTATTGTCGCAGCGCGCATCCATGTTGGCCTGCATCTTGACCGGATCAACTGATTCCAGAAGTCCGAGCGACTCGAAGATCGGTCCGAATTCCTCGATCGACTGGTTGGCGCGTGTGACGATCTGCTTGGCGACCGGCGCGCGCTCAGCGCTGTAGCTTTCCAGAAGGTCCGGCCCAGCCTCGCCCCTGACGACCATCGCGAGCTTCCAGGCAAGGTTGAACCCGTCCTGGATCGACGTGTTCGAGCCGAGCCCGTTGGACGGCGGATGCCGGTGAATGGCGTCACCCATGCAGAAGACGCGTCCTTTCTGCAGATGGGTCGCATAGCAATTGTTGACCGTCCAGACGGACGCGTCCTGGAACTCGATCTCGATGTCGGGATCGCCGATCAGGTCGCGCGCCACTTTCACGGCGAAAGCTTCATCGACCTTGGGCGGCGGCTGGTTGATGTCGTATCCCCAGTTGATCAGCCATTCGTTCCAGGGCCGGATCATGCGCACCAGCCCCATGCCAATGCCGCCGACCTCGGCGCCGGGCTGCAGCACCCAGTAGAGCACCGACGGGCGGTGGGCGACATATTTGGACAGATCCGCCTTGAAGAGGATGTTCATCGAACCCGCGACGCCCATCTGGCCCGCAAACGGAAGGCCGGCATGCTCGGCCACCTTGGAGTTGCCGCCATCCGCGCCGACGAGGAATTTCGAGCGTATCGTGAACTCCTTGCCGGTCAGCCGGTCGAGGCAGGTCGTGGTCACGCCGTCCTCGTCCTGCACATGGGAGAGATACTCCGTCGACATGCGCGACTGGGTGCCTCGCGCGCAGGCCGTCTTGAACAGGATCGGCTCCATGAACGTCTGCGGGCAGTCGTTCATCTGCGAGGGCGACGCCAGAATGTGCTCGGCGCGCGACAGCGGGTGTTTGCCCCAGCTCTTCATGCGGCCGATCTCCTCGCCGGCGATCGAGGTGCAGAACACGTTCTCGCCCATCAGGTCCTGGTCCGTGCCGTAGAAATAGACCTCGTCCTCGACGTCGGTGCCGAGGTCGCGGATCACCTCCATCGCCCGCTGGTTGGTGATGTGGGCGCGCGGCGTGTTTGCCAGCCAGCGATAGCGGTTGATGGCCATGTTCTCCACGCCGTAGCTCGACAGCAAAGCGGCGGTGGTGGAGCCGGCCGGGCCCGTTCCGATGATCAGAACGTCGGTATCGATGTCAGCCATGAGTGTCCTCCCGTGATGATGTGGTGAGTTGTCCGCCGATCAGCCGGCGGCGAATTGGAAAGAGCTGGATCCCGGTCTTGCCGGTGAACAGGCCCCACAAGCCGCGGGGCGCGAACAACATGACGACGATGCCGATGAGACCGAGGATGAGCAGGTACCAGGAGCCGTAATCAGCAAACAGGTTCTGCAGGATGAAGAAGACGAGGATGCCGATGAACGGACCTTCGAGCGTTCCGATACCGCCGATGACCACGATGAAGATGACATAGGCCGTCCAGTCGGTAACCGAAAACGCGGCGTCGGGCGAAATGCGCGCCGTCTGGACATAGACCAGTGCGCCGAGCATGCCGGTGCCGAAGGCGGTCGCGACATAGACGATCATCTTGAGCCGGGACGCGTCCACCCCGACCGAGCGCGCCGCCTGGAGATTGTCGCGCACCGAAGCGAGGCCGATGCCCCGCTTGGAACGCAGGAGCCAGTAGATGAAGCCGACCGTCGCCAATGCGAGACCGAGAGCCAGCCAGTAGGTGACGATGTCGGCAGCGGCCGACGACTTGACGTCGAACAACTCCTTGACGAGGGGCACGCCGACCATCTCGTGGGTGGTGCCGCGCGGCAGGGACGTGCCGGTTCCGCCGCCCAGCACCTTCCACTGCGCAAAAACCAGCCGGAAGACTTCCGCGATCACCCACGTGCCGATGGCGAAATAGGCGCCGTCGAGACGGAACACGAAGAAGGCCGTCGGAACGGCAAGCAGGGCGGCGAAGATCCCGGCGACGGGCAGCGCCATGATCGGATCGAACCCGGCGAGGATCACGAGCGCGAACATCGCATAGGCGCCCGCGCCGACGAAGGCCTGCTGTCCGACCGACACCAGACCCGCGAAGCCGGCGAGCAGGTTCCAGTTCTGCGCCAGCACGAGCATGGTCAGGATGAAGAACAGGTCCTGGATCACGCTACGCGAGACGAAAAACGGCGCAGCGAACGCCGCGACGACGGCCAGGACCGCGATCACGGCGAAGACGGTCGAAGCCGTCGTCCGGGTCTGGACCGCCCATTTCTGCGCAGGCTTGCTCATGGCCCTCAGCCTCCCTTCGCAAAGAGACCGCGCGGGCGAAACGCAAGCACGACAAGGAACGCGACGTGGCCCGCCAGGATCTGCCATTCGGGATTGATGGCGGCACCGAGGGTTTGCGCGACACCGATGATCACGCCGCCGGCCAGCGTCCCCCACAGCGAGCCGAGCCCGCCGATGATCACCGCTTCGAACGCGTAGATCAGCCGGGCCGGCCCGATGGTGGGATCGAAATTCGCGCGGGTGCCAAGATAGAGCGCGGCGATCGTCACGACGACGAAGGCGATGCCCGTGGCCATGGCGAAGATGCGGTTGGGCTCGATCCCCATCAGCCCGGCGGTCACCGGGTCGTCGGATGTCGCGCGGAAGGCGCGGCCGAGCGCGGTGCGGTAGAAAAGCTGGTTGAGGCCGACAATCACCGCGACCGCAGACAGGAAGGTCAGCAGCGGCATCACGCCGACGGAGATTGGCCCGAGCGCGATCGAAGCGGTTTCGAGCGCGCCCGCCGAAATGCGCTGGCTGTCGGCCGAAAACCCCTGCAGCAGGCCGTTCTGGATCACGATCGACAGGCCGAATGTGACAAGAAGCGGCGGCAGGATGTCGTCGCCCAGCGTCCGGTTGAGGACCACCAGTTGCAGGCCCCAGCCGAGCACGAACATCAGCGGGATAGCCACCAGCGCGGCAAGGAGCGGATTGAGCCCGAGCGCGGTGACCAGCGTCAGGATCAGGAAGGCGCCGAGGACGATGAGGTCGCCATGGGCGAGATTGACAAGACGCATGATGCCGAAGACGAGGCTGAGACCGGCCGCGAAAAGCGCGTAGAGCCCGCCAAGCAATATGCCCTGCACGATGGTGTCGACCCAGATCATCTCATGCGGTCCCGAAATAGGCGTTGTGGATGGCCTCGCGCGACAGGTCGGCGGGCGTTCCGGAAAGCGTGACCCGGCCTTCCATCATGCAATAGACGCGATTGGCCACCTTCAGGGCCTGTCCGATGTCCTGCTCCACGACGACGATGGAGGCGCCGGACTGCTGGATGCGCGGGAAGGCCGCATAGATGTCGCGAATGACGACCGGCGCGAGGCCGAGGCTGATCTCGTCGCACAGAAGCACGCGCGGGTTGGACATCAGCGCCCGCCCGATCGCGACCATCTGCTGCTGGCCGCCCGACAAGGCGGTCGCCGGGCTGTGGCGCCTTTCCTTGAGGACGGGAAACAGGGCGTAGATGCTGTCGAGGGACCAGATGCCGGCAACCTTGCGGCCGTAATTGCCGATCAGCAGGTTCTCCTCGACTGTGAGCGACGGAAACAGCCTGCGCCCCTCCGGAACCATCGCGATGCCGTGGGCCAGGATGTCGGGCGGCCTCGCGGCGCCGATCGCGGCGCCCTCGAACACGACCTGACCCGGTTCATTTGTCAGGATGCCGGTGATCGAGCGGAGCAGCGTGGTCTTGCCTGCGCCGTTGGCGCCGATGATGGCGATCGTCTCTCCCGCCTCTAGCGCGATATCGACGCCGAACAGCGCCTGGAAGTCGCCGTAAAACGCGGTCAGGGCGCGGGTCTCCAGGAACGCCATCAGATCTCGATCCCCAGATAGATTTCCCGGACTTCGCGCGACGCAATGATCGCTTCGGGATCGCCGAGCCCGATCACCTTGCCGAAATCGAGGACCAGCAGCCGGGACACGACGGAATTGAGCGCGTGGAGCACATGCTCGATCCAGATGATCGAGACGCCGCGCGCATGGATGGCGCGAATGGTCTCGACCAGCGATTGGCACTCGGCCTCGGTCAGGCCGCCGGCGATCTCATCGAGCAGCAGAACCTTCGGATTGGTGGCAAGCGCCCGCGCCAGTTCCAGCCGCTTGCGCTGCAGGAGCGTCAGGCTGCCGGCCAGGTCGTTGGCGCGATGGATCAGCCCCGTATCGACCAGGATCTCGGCGCAGGCTTCCGTGACATGATCCTCGGCGACCCGCGAGCCGAACGCGCCTGCCACGACGAGATTCTCGAAGACGGTGAGCTTCTCGAAGGGTTGCGGGATCTGGAACGAACGACCCAGCCCCATGAGGCAGCGCTTTTCGGCCGACATCCGCGTGATGTCGCGGCCTTCCAGGTCGATCCGCCCCGAATCGACCGCGATATTGCCGGTAATCAGGTTGAACAGCGTCGACTTGCCGGCGCCGTTCGGGCCGATGATGCCCAGCGCCTCGCCTTGCTCAAGGTCGAACGAAATCGCCTGCGCGACCTTGAGCGCACCGAAGGATTTCGTGACGTTTGAAAGCGAGAGGATCGGCATGATGTCCCGTGAAGCAAGGATGGGAAGAGGCCGCGACCAGCCCCTCCCCGGTTCGTGTCAGGCGATCGGTTCCATCACGCCGCCGGTCGGAATTTCCGGTTGCGTGGTGTTTTCCACGATGACCAGGTCGTAACCGCCACCGTCCTTCAGCCGCCACTGGCCGCCGACGAGCGGCGTCTTGGCGATGTTCTTCGAGGCGAAGGGCGGCAGTGCGTCCGTCCCCCATTCCAGCGGCCCGACAAGCGTGTCGAGTTTGGTCGCACCGATGGCCTCCGCTACGGCGTCGGCGTCGGCGGCGTCCGGGACCCGTTTCATAACGTCGACAGCGACCTCGAACAGCGCGTGCACGAAACCGATCGGCTGCGTCCAGGGACGGCCGGTCTTCGCGGTGAAGTCGTCGGCGAATTCCTGCGCGCTCGCGCCGGTGAGCGACGATTTGAACGGGTGGCTGGGCGACCACCAGACTTCCGACGACAGGTTGTGGCCCTTGTCGCCGACGGACTCGACGGCGGAGGGAAACAGCAGCGCCTTGCCGATCGAGGCGATCTTCGGCGTGAAGCCCTGCTGCTTGGCCTGGGTCCAGAAGGTGGTGAAGTCCGGCGGGATCATGACGCCGGTGACGATCTCGGCATTGGCCGCCTTGAAGGCGTTGATCTGCGCGGAGAAGTCGTCGGTCAGGTTCTGGTAGCGGCCCGGATCGGTGAGCCCGTAGCCGAGTTGGTCGAGCACGGGCGGGAAGCCGACATTGGCGTCGCCCCAAGCATTGCCGTCGCCGTCATTGGGAAACAGCCCGCCGACCTGCTTGTTTGTGTCCAGCTGGCCCCACATGTTGGTGAAGACGGCGATGACGTCCTCCAGGCCCCAGAAGAAATGATAGGCGTAGTCGAAGGGCTGCCAGCTTCCCGGGTCGCCGGGGTTGCCCTGCTGGCCGATGAACCAGGGCTGCCAAGGCGCGACGGTTGACAGGCAGGGGACTTCCTCGGCCTCGCAGGTCGTGGCGACCGGATTGGTCGTCTCCGGCGTCGAGGCGACCATGACGAGATTGACCTCGTCATCGACGATCAGTTCGCTCGCCACTTCGGCCGCACGGTTGGGGTTGGACTGGCTGTCCTTGACGATCACCTCGAAATCGAGACCCAGCGCCTTGGTCGTCTCCAGGAAACCCGAAACGATGTAATTGTCGGCCTCCGCGAAACCGGCAAGCGGGCCTGTCTGCGGGCTGACATAGCCCAGCTTGATTTTGGCGTTCTGGGCGATCGCCGGCATCGCGAGCCCCGGAGCGCTGGCGACCACGCCGGTCGCAGCGGCGTTCTTCAGAAGTCTGCGTCGTGTAATCATCGTTGGTTCCTCCCTTACGATGCGGTGAAATCAGACCTGCGGCGACCGTCCCTCGAAGGCGTCCTGCAGCAGGGAACGGATCGCGTCCCGTTCGACGGGGCGCGGATTGGCGTATGGGTGCTCGGCCGCCATGCCGGCGGCCTTGTCGAGATCGTCTTCGGTCAGCCCGAGATCGCGCAGCCGCATGGGCGCGCCGACCGCCTCGGCGAAGGCGAACAGGCCCCGGCCCGGCGTGGCGCCGAAGATCTCGCCGAGCGGCGCCAGCAGGTCCGGCACGGCCTGCGCATTGTAGCCAATCGTGTGCGGCAGCATGATCGAATGGGTGTCGGCATGCGGCGTGTTGAACGCGCCGCCGAGCGTGTGGCAGATCTTGTGATGCAGTGCCATCGAGACGCCGCCGAGCGCGACGCCGCCCAGCCATGCGCCATAGGCCGCCAGCTTGCGCGCATCGCGGTCTTGCGGATCACACACCAGCACCGGCAGCGCGTCCTTGAAGGCGCGCACCGCCTCCATCGACACCAGGCTCATGACCGGATTGCGGTCCGTCGCATAAAGCGCTTCGGCCGCATGAGCGACGGAGTTGAGCGCGGACGTGACCGTCATCGCCTTGGGCAGCGACAGGGTGAGATCGACGTCGTAGATCACCGTTTCGGGCAGGATCGACGGGTCTCGCCGCGTGACCTTCCGCCCCTGCGCGGTCTCTCCCAGAATGTCGGTCATCTCCGACCCGGCATAGGTGGTCGGTATCACGACCTGGTCGGCGCCAGTGCGCGTCGCGATCGCCTTGCCGAGCCCGGTCGTGGAGCCGCCCCCCAGCGAGACGACGCAATCGGCCCGGGCGTCCGCAAACGCCTGCAGGGCCTTTTCGGTCACGTCAGTCGGCGTGTGCATCGCCGCTCCAGCGAACACCCCGGCACTTGCCCCGCCGAGATCGTCGGAGAGCGCGCGCGCCTGGGCCTCCTGCTGCGGCGTCGACAAAACGAGCGCGCGGCTGCGGCCCAGCCGCTCGACTTCAACCCCTGTCTGCGCCATCGTGCCAAAGCCGAAGACGACACGCGCCGGGATGCCCGGGAACACAAAGGAATCGGCGAGCTTCATGACCGCACCTCGCGACGCGCCCGCGCCATGACGAAGGTGAAATCGAGCGCCCACTGGCGACCGCCCTCCTGTCCCTCCGCTTCGCGGAAATTCCCGATGAGATCCGGGCGCACCCCCAGGATCGCGTCCTCCCCGAGCAGCGGATCGTCCCCGTCGAAGACCTGCGTGGTGATGGTCTGGAACCCGGGCGCCGAGATCTGGAAATGCAGATGCGCCGGCCGCCCCAGCGGGTAGCCGAGCTGCGTGAGCAATTCGCCGACAGGCCCGTCGCACGGCACGCCGTAGCCGCTCGGCTTCACGCTGCCATACCAGAATTCGCCATCGTCGTCGGTGGTGAACACGCCGCGCAGATTGAACTCCGGCTGCAGGTCGGGCTGCTGGTTTTCAAACAGCCCCTGCGCATTGGCCTGCCACGTCTCGACCGTCGCCCGGGCGACCGGCGTGCCGTCGAGATCGACCACCCTGCCCTTTACGGTCAGCGGCTCGCCCCTGCCGTCCAGCGAGATCGACGCGCCGAGCGGCAGCCGGGGCGCGTCCGACCGGTAGAACGGACCACGCACGGTGTTGCGCGTCGCCCGGTCCGGCCGGACCGTGTTGATTTCTTCCACGAGAGCGGAGACGCCGAGAAGGTCGAACAGGAGAACCCATTCCTGCCGATGGTCGTCGCAGGCATGTCCGACATCCGTGAGGAAGGAGACGACCGCCCGCAGCTCGTCGCGGCTCGGGCGCAGTTCGGCGACGACGGCGTGGAGGTGCCTGACGATCCCGGTCATCGCTTCCGACAACCGGGCGTCGCGCGCCGCCTTCAGGCGCCCGGCGACAATCGCCGGCGCTGTCGCCTCGTTGAAATCAACGCCCTCCGGCACCGATGACATGCTGCCTCCCGATCGTCACCGTTCCTCCAATGCGATCGAGAGTAATATGCCGCGCTGTGCCAGATATGATTTCTCCACGATTTAATATATCATTTTGTTATGAAGCTCGATGAAAGGCATCTCGTTCAACTCGCGGCGGTCGTGCAGGCCGGCGGCGTCACCGAGGCCGCCGCCATGCTCGGCGTGTCCCAGCCCGCCGTGTCGCGCACCTTGAGCCTGATGGAGAAGCGCCTCGGCGAACCGCTCTTCGTGCGCGGCAAGCGCCCCCTCGTGCCGACGCCGCTCGGCCGGACGCTGGCGGAACACGGCCAGATCATCCTGTCGGCCTCGCGCGCGGCATCCGAGGCGATCGACAATTTCCGGGGCGGCACGAGCGGCCTCGTGCGGCTCGGCGGCGTGCCCTTCTTCATGGACGCGCTCATCTCGCCGATGATCGCCAGCTTTCAAAACGCGTTTCCCGACATCCGCTTCCAGCAATCCTACGGCTATCTGCCCGACCTGCGCGCGGCGCTGGAGGCGGATCGCATCGACCTCGCCGTCTGCCCGATCGACATCCTGGACGAAGGCTCGGGCCTGCAGTTCGAGGAAATCCTGCCCGGGCGCAACGTGGTGGCCTGCCGCGCCACGCACCCGCTCCTCTTGAAGCGGAAGCTCAAGACGACCGATCTTCTGGAATACCCCTGGATCGCGCCGCCGCCGGGCAGTCCGCTGCACGCCGATCTTCGCTCGATCCTGCATTCGCTGGGCGCTACCGAGGTGAAAATTCGCTTTTCGGGCGGCTCGCTCGCGAGCGTCCTCAACTACATGGCGGCGACCGACGCGCTGACCGTGCTGCCCCACGGCGTGGTGTTCGCCTTCCGCAAGGACCGCCACATCACCGCGCTACCGATCAAGGTTCCCCATCCCGACCGGGCGCTCGGCCTGCTGCGGCTTTCGGCGGCGCCCCGCTTGCCCGCGGTGGATAAGTTCGCCGGCCATATCGTGCGTTCCTTCGCCGATCTCAGCCACCTGATCAAACGCCATGAACGCGCCGTCGTCTGGGGGGCGTGACCGGCCCGGTCACGCGAACACCGCCTTGAGATCGGCCGGCATGGCAGAAGCGCGGCGGGCGAAGACGTGGCTCGACACGAGCACGACAAGCACGACGAGATAGGGAAACGTGCCGAGCAGATGCGGCGAGAAGGCGTAGCCGGCCGACTGGATGCGAAGGACGGAGACCTCGGCCAGACCGAACAGCAGGCAGACCGGCAAGACGAGCGCCGGCTTCCAGCGCGCGACGATGACGAGGCCGACGGCCACCAGCCCGCGTCCCTTGGTCATCTCCTGCGCCCAGGTCTGCGTGTAATCCACGGACAACACCGCGCCGCCGAAACCGGCAAGCAGGCCCCCAACGACGATCGCCGTGACCCGCACGCGTGTCGCCCGAATGCCGTTCTCCCCTGCAATCCGCGCCGATTCGCCGACGGCCTTCCATTTGAGACCCGGACGGGTCTGCGCCAGCCACCATGCCGCGAAACACGTCGCGAGAATCGCGAGCGGGACGGCCATCGTCGCCTGCGCCATGACCGTGCCGATGAAAGGGATACCGTCGGTCAGCGGCGAACCGAGGTCCGCAAGCGGCGTCACCTGCTTGCCGACCAGCGCGCGGCCGAAAAAGGACGTGCCGCCGAGCGCGATCATCCAGACCGCGAGGCCCGATCCGATCTGGTTGGCGCCCGCGCCGAGGACAAGTCCGGCATGGAGGAGCGACAGGGCGCCGCCGGCAAGCGCGCCGGCGAGAAGCCCGAGCCACGGATTGCCGGTGGCGACGCCGACGGTGAAGCCCACACAGGCGCCGGTCAGCATCTCGCCCTCGATCCCGAGATTGATGACGCCGACCCGTTGCGTGAGCGTTTCTCCCAGTGTGGCGAAGATCAGCGGGGTGGCGCTGCGCAATGTGGCGATGCACCAGGTCGCGAGCAGCGCGACGAAATCAGCGGTCACGATAGGTCCTCCAACGTGCCAGCAGTCCGGGTACGGCAAGCGCCGTGGCAAACAGGAGGCCTTGCATGATTACGGCGCTGGCCGCCGGAACCTTGGCGAAGAGCTGCAGGGCGTCGCTGCCGGCGACCAGCGCGCCGACGAAAAGCGAAATCGGCAGGATGACGAGTGGCTGGTGCCGCGCGAGCCACGCGACGAGGAAACCCGTCAGCCCGTAGCCGAGTGAAATCGTCGGCTGCAACCGCCCCTGGATCGCGGACACTTCGGCGATGCCGGCGATCCCCGCGATCGCGCCACCGACGCTCATCAGGGCAACGACCCAGAAGGCGTAGCTCAGACCGAACATCTCGCCGACCTTCCGATTGCCGGCGAGGATGCGGATCTTCTGGGCCCATTTCCCGTGGTTGAAGAAGAGATGCAGCCCCACCGCCAACAGGACGCCGACAAGCAGTCCGAGATGAATGCGCGTGTCCGGCACAGCCGGCAGCACGGCGCCTTGCGGAAACTTCATCGTCGCGGGCCAGCCCTGGCTCGCCGGATCGCGCCACGGACCGAAGACGAGCGCGCTCACCAGCAACACGCTCACATAGTTCATGAGCAGCGTGACGATGGTCTCGTTCACGTCGAGGCGCGCCCGCAGCATGCCCGGCACCCAGCCATAGAGCCCGCCGCCGATCGCAGCCGCGATCAGCATCAGCGGAATGAGCACGACGCCCGGAAGCTCGGGCGCAAGCAGGACGAGGCCGGTGCCGAGGATCGCCCCGGCATGCAATTGGCCTTCGGCGCCGACCGAGATCAATCCCAGCCGCCCCGGCACAGCGACCGCGAGCGCGCACAGCAGGATCGGGGTCATCTTAGCGAAGGTCTGCGAAATCGAATAGGCGTCGCCGAGTGCATAGACCACGAGGCTGGAAAGCATCTCGAAGGGCGGCTTGCCAAGCGCCGCGAAGAAGGCTGCGGCGAGAGCAAGGAAACAGGCCGCCGTCAGAACTGACGCCAGCAGCGGAAACCGCATGACGGTGCTCATGCCGCCTCGCTCACGGATGCCATGCCCGCCATCAGCGCGCCGATACGGTCGCGCGTCAGCGTGCCGTCATTCGTTTCCAGCGCCACGATCGCGCCCTCGCGGATCACCGCGATGCGGTGCGCGGCGGCCAGCAGATCGTCGAGATCCTCGGAGATCCACAGCACGGCGGCACCGGCCGCGGCCTGCGCGAACATGTGCTCGTAGACCAGTTCGATGGCCGCGAGATCCAGCCCCATGGTCGGATAGCAGGCGAGGATCGCGGGCCGCGGCGTTCCCAGTTCACGGGCCGACACCAGCTTCTGCAGATTGCCTCCAGACAGCGTCCCGGCGCGCTTGTCGGGAACAGGCGGATTGACGTTGAACCGACACAGCAGGTCACTGGTCGAGCCGTCGGTCCGATTCCCTTCCGCGAGATCGCGCAGCGCGAGATTGTCGGCCAGAGACAATTGCTCGACCGTCGCGTTCTCGCGGGGCTGCTCGGGAATATAGCCGAGCGGCGTCGAGAGCGTCTCGCCGGGCCGGCGTCGTCCGATACGCTCGCCGTCGAGCAGGACTTCGCCATACGTGACCGGCTGGATTCCGGCGACGACTTCGGCAAGCAGGGTCTGGCCGTTGCCGGCGACACCGGCGACACCGACCACTTCGCCGCGACCCACCGCAAGTGAGATGTCCCGCAACCGCATTCCCGCCGCCTGCGCCGAGACGTACTGCAGGACGAGGCGGTCCACCGGATTGGTCGCCGGCTGCGGCGACGGCAGTTTCCGATCGACGGTCTTGCCCATCATCAACGTCACGATCTCCTGCATGGAGCGTTCGCCGCGATAGGAGACATCGACGATGGCGCCACGCCTCATGACGGCGATACGGTCGGCGCAGGCCTCCACGTCGCGCAGCTTGTGGGTGATCAGGACGACCGCGACGCCGTCGGCCGCCAACTGGCAGATGAAGCCGTGCAGCCGGTCGGTCTCGGCCGGCGTCAGCACCGATGTCGGCTCGTCCAAGATGACGATCCGCGCCTGGATGTTCAGCACCTTGACCAGTTCCACGATCTGCTGCTCGCCGACCGACAGATCGTGGACCGGCGTGTCCGGATCGATTGCCGGCGCCATGTCGCGCAGTTTCGACAGGACGTCGCCGGTCGCGCGGTTGCGCCGGCTTTTCCAGAACGGCGTCTTCGGCCAGGCGAGGAGAAGGTTGTCGCGCACCGACAGCGCCGGCAGTTGGGAGAAATGCTGGAAGACCATGCCGATCCCCTGGCGCAACGCCTCGGCCGGTCCGGATATGCCGTCCGGACAGCCCTCCACGACGATCGTTCCGTCCGTTGGCGGAAAAACGCCGTAGAGCAGCTTCATCAGGGTCGACTTGCCGGCGCCATTTTCGCCGAGCACCGCCAGAACCTCGCCGGAACGGATCTCCAGCGAGGCCTTGTCGACGGCGACGAGATCTCCGAATTGCATCGTCACCGCGTCGAAGCGGGCAAGCACCTCGCCCATCGTCATGCCACCGCGAAGATGGCGTCGACTTCGACCGCCGCGCCTTGCGGCAATTGCGCGACCCCGACCGCGGTGCGCGCATGCGCCCCGACATCCGGGCCGAAGACCGAATGGAACAGGTCGGACGCGCCGTTGATCACATGCGGCACCTGCAGGAAGTCCGGCGCGCAATGCACGAAGCCGCCGACGCGAACGCAGGATTTGACCCGGTTGAGGTCACCGTCGAGCGCCTCGCGCAAGGCGGCGATCAGGTTCAATCCGCAGATGCGCGCCGCCTTCTGCGCCGTTTCCAGATCGACCGCCTGGCCGACCTTGCCTTTGTAGACCATCGTGCCGTTCCATTCGCAGGTCTGGCCGGCGAGATAGATGACGTCGCCCAGCCTCTGCCACGGCACGAAATTGGCGATCGGCCGCGGAACCTGCGGCAACTCGATGCCGAGCCGGACAAGCTGCTCTTCCGGCGTCGGGCTCACTTCAGACAGCGTCATTTGCCACCGCCCTTCTCGGCGTCGAGCGCGTCGTGGACCGCACCCGATCGGGCGACGAAACCGAACAGGAGCTTGACGTTGTAGAGCACCGCCTGAACGCAATAGTCCGGCGAGGTCGTGGCCGTGCAGTCTTCCAGCAGGATCGTGTCGTATCCGAGGAACGTGGCATCCTCCAGCGTGGTCATGACGCACTGGTCCATGTTGACGCCCGCGACGAGCAGCGTCTTGACGCCAAGGTTGCGAAGCACGGCGTCGGTCTCGCAATCCCAGAACGCGCTGAAGCGGTGCTTGACGATCTGGTGATCGCCGTCGCCTGGATGGATCTCGTCGACGACCTCCGCGCCCCAACTGCCCCTGGCGATCACTTCGGAGCGCGTTCCCGGCACTGGCTGGGCGAGGTTGGTTTCGTGGCCGTGCGGATTGTGCGCGTGCTGCAACGACGGCGCGATGTTCAGCAGGTCCTTGCGAACGCCCCAATTGACCCACACGACCGGGATATCGGATTCTCGGCAGCGTCCGATCAGGCTCTTCAAAGGCGCGATCGGCTCGCGGTTGGGGCTGATGTCGATCCCGCGCGAATGCAGCCATCCACCCTCGGTGCAGAAGTCGTTCTGCATGTCGACGATCAGCAGTGCGGTCTTGTTGGCGTCGATGGTGACGGATTGCGGCTCGGCGGTCATGTGAAGCGGCCGCAGCGGCTTGGCCGGCCGGCTCATGTCGACGTGGTCCTCGGTGACGAGCCAGCCCTGGCTCGCATCCTGTCCCATCAAGACGGCCTCTTCGGGCATTGTTTTGGGCATGGTGCTCATGGCGTTTCCTCCAGGAAGAGACGCGGCGGCGCGCAGATGCGCCGCCGGGACAGGATCAGTTGGTCGAGCCGACGACGCCCTTGACGAGGAAGTCCATCGTTTCCACGGCTTCCATGCCCATGGCCTCGCCGTCTGCGACGATTGCGCTTCCATCCTGTGCAATGATCGGGCCAGACCAGATGTCGAAGGAGCCCGACGTGATCGCGTCCTTCTTCGCCAGCACGTCAGCGCGAACGTCTTCGGGAACAGTGTCGCCGAACGGGTCGAGCACCGCCGCGCCGCCGGCGAGGTCGCTGCGCACATGCGACGGCTCCCAGGTTCCGGCGTGGATCTCCTCGACAAGCTCCTTCATCATCGGACCCCAGTTCCAGGAAACACCCGTCAGCCAGGCTTCCGGCGCTCGGTCCATGACGTTGACGTCCTTGCCGATCATGAAGACGCCGCGCTTGGCCGCCGTCTGGGCAATGGTGATCGGGCTGTCGACCTGTTCGGCGATCACGTCGATGCCTTCATCCGCAAAGGCGTTGACCGCCTCGGCCTCCTTCTGCGGCTCCCACCAGCCGCCGGTCCACACCACCGTGACCGTCGCCTCCGGATTGACCGACTGCGCGCCGAGCGTGAAGGCGTTGATGGAGCGGAAGAGCTGCGGGATCTGGAAGGCACCGACGAAGCCCAGCTTGCCGGTCTCCGACTTCGCCCCGGCGACCATGCCGGCCAGATACATGCCGTCATCGCTGTCGGCCCAGTAAGTGCCCACATTCGCTGACGTTTTGAGACCGCCTGCGTGGAGGAACTTCACGTCCGGATATTTCTCACCGAGCGAGATGGCATAGTCGAGATAGCCGTAGCTGGTCGCGAAGATGATGCCGTGGCCGGAATTGATCAGGCGCTCCATGACCTGCTCGACTTCTGCGGACTCCGGGATGTTCTCGAACGCGGTCGTCTCGATGCCGTCCATGGTCTCTTCCAGGTACAGCCGGCCGAGATCCATCGAGGTGTTGTAGCCGTAATCGGCCGCCGGCCCGACATAGACGAAGCCGATCTTGTTCAGGTCCGGTTCCGCCAGGGCCTGTGACGAGAAGGCGATGGCCGCTGCGAACGCGGCCGGGAGGAGGTGCTTCAGGGTCATTGCGATGTCCTCGGGGTTGGAAATAGTAATCACACGTTTACTAAAGCAACCACCGTGCCAGTTCGCGTGGCGCGCCCGGCGTTTGGGTCGGAAAATAGTAAAAATCCATATACTAAAAAGACTTGGCGATCTGACACCCACGGCCGGCCGCTCTGTCAGGCTCGTCGAGCGCGACGGCGCGCGCAGAAGTGTGCACAGCGAATGACCACCCGCTGCACAAGCATTCGGCGATTTCGCAGAAGTCAGACCGGCGCTTCGGGCTGAAGAAACGCCTCGAGCATCTGGCGGGCGAGGTCGTAATGCTCGCTCTGCCAGCCCTTCGACGTCAGATCCGCGTTCCAGATGACGGAGAGCGTATAGGCGTTGGACTTGTGGAAATAGGAGAGCGCCACCATCACCACGTAGAGATGCAGCGCGTCGATACCGGACCGGACGCAGCCGGCCTGCTCGCCGCGCCGCAGAAGCGCGTCGATATGCTCCACCACCGGCGACGCCACCTTGGGCGTCGCGACCGAGTTCTTCAGGAACTCGCCCTCCATCAGGTTTTCCGCCGACAGCAGCCGGATCAGTTCCGGATGGTTGGCGAAATGGCCGAAGATGAAATCGAACATCGTCAGGAGGCCGGCCCGGGCGTCCGCCGTCGAGACGTCGAGCTTCAATTCCTCGGTGCGCAGTTCTCCGAGCACCTGCTCCAGAACCGCGACATAGAGCCCCGCCTTGTCATTGTAGTAATGATAGACCATGCGCGGCGTCACGCCGGCCGCGGCGCAGATCGTGTCGATGCGCGCGCCTGCGAAACCGTGCTGTGCGAACTGGGCGATCGCGGCGCGAAGGATCCGCTCCCGCGTCTCCGCGATATTCGCCGCACGCGGGCCGGAGGGCGCGCCCATCCGTTTCTTTCGTGCCTGCACGGTCCTCTCCATCGTCGCCCGAAGCTGGTAGCCAGTTGAGGCGCATGGCGCAAGACGGCGCGCCATCAGGGCCGCGCAAGAGAGCGGCAGATCACAATCGAAACTTCCTCTTCGGAATGTTCGGCCTCCATGGACAGTTTTTCGATCCGATGTTAGCGTGACGACCTGCAACACGAAGCGACGACTTGAAATGTCGCTGATCAAGCTTGATTCCAAAAAGCTCGTCGGATTCTCCTCCGAGGGCCGCAAGACCAATACCGAAAAGGGCGGCATGCCAAAGAAGACGAAGTAACAGTTCCGATCTGTTGATCATCTGTGGGCGGCGCCATCACGCCGCCCTTATTCGCCAACGTCCAACCGCGCGGCGTGCTCGCCTTGAACCATTCCCAGGCAATCCTGTTCGGGTCTTCGCCGGCGACCGCGAGGGCGTTGCGTTCGGGCATCAATGCAAGCTTCGCCGACAGCCTGTCCGAAGTGTTCCGGGCCTGTGCCGGGCATGTCGAGATTCCCGAGGCCCGGGCCGAGCGGCTGATCGGCCGGCTCAACGCCGGTCGGCGCGAAACGCCCTATCTCTATTCGCTGTTCTTCGCGATCCTCTCGGCGATCGAGCGCGACGACCTCGCTTCCCTCCAGACGCTGATCGACAGGCTGCTCGCCGCCGAACCGGCAAAGCCGGGCGTGCTGATCACGAGCCTGATCCCGGATCAGTTTCCGTGGGACGCGGAAATGGTTTCGGGATTCTTCGCCGCCGAGGCCGATTCGGTCTTTCGCTATGTCGCGCCGCCGCACGAACTCGTCGCTGGGCGCACCGGCCAGATCCGCGAAGCGCTGAACCTGATGTCCGCCTGCGCACCGGACCTGATGGCCGAGACCGAGGAACTGGTGACGACCATCATTCTCGCACGCGCCGTCGAGGACACGGGCTCGGGAGACATCGCTGCGTTCCAGGGCTCCTCGGCGCTGCGGGCCTTCGGCGGCATCATATTCGACATCGAGCCCGATCCCACCGTTGTCGATACGATCGCGCTCTTCGTCCACGAAGCCGCACACAACATGCTGTTCGCCCTCTCGCCGAAGGAAGGCGTCGTCCGCAACGGGGACGACGAGCGCTTTTCGTCCCCGCTGCGCGACGACCTCCGGCCGCTGGAGGGCATTTTTCACGCCGTCTTCGTGCTGGCGCGCATGGCCTATGCGCTGGAGCTGCTTCGCTCCTCGGGTCGGCTGACCGAGGATCAGGCGGCGAGAGCCACCGAGATGCTGAGCGGCAGCACCCGCCTCTTCGATGACGGCCTTCGCACGCTGCAGCGCCATGCCGACCTCACGCCGGAGGGCGAATTCGCCTTGAAATCCGCCGAACGATACATGGCCGGGGTGGCGGCCTGAATCCGCCAAAGACCAGGGCCCGCTCCGGCGCCTTCTCTCGAAATTGGGGCGCCCTGGCATTGAACGCCGAAATCTGGCTCCGACATCCGAAGCTCACGCTCCGGCATCTGCGCAAACGCGGGAAGCTTCCCGATCTCGCTCATCCACACACGCTCACCGAGAAATATGTCTGGCGGCTGATCTTCGACAGAAACCCGCTCTTCACGGTGTTTTGCGACAAGCTGGCGACCAAGCGCTGGATCGCCGCACAAGTCCCGAGTGTTCGATATGCGGACGTGCTGTGGACCGGCGACAGCATCCGCGAGGCCCCGAAACCGCTCCTGCGCGCGGCGGCCTATCTCAAGTCCAACAATTCCACCAACACCAACCTGAAGCTCTCAACGAACACGCTGGATGAGGCAGGGCTGCATCGACTGACGCGGAAATGGCTCGAAAAGGACCTGTATCGCCTGCGTGGAGAGTGGGGTTACGCCGACATCACGCCTGTCCTCTTCATCGAGGAGGACCTCGCCACCGACGCGGATGCGGAAACAGTCGAATACTCGGTCTACGTCTTCTGTGGAGAGATTTCGCATGTCAGCGTCATGACCGACCACAAGTCGCGGGACGTGCGTTTCGCGCGGTTTCGCGAAGACGGGGAACGCATGGAGATCCGCCGGGTGCTCCGCAAGGAATACAAGCTGCTTGCGGAAGACTTCCGGTCGCCGGTCGCTTTCGACGCGCTGTCACGAACGGCGAAGGCGATCTGCGAGGGGATCGACCATCTCCGCGTGGATTTCCTCTGGAACGGAGAGGACATCTTTCTCACGGAGATCGTGACCTATCCCGTGGCCGGTTTCGTTCGTTACGACGACGAAGCCCTGATGAAAGAGATGAGTGGCCGTTGGGACTTGCACGAATCCCATTTCTTCAAGGTCGAGCAGACCGGATGGCGAAAACGCGCGCGCGACTGGTTCGAGGAGAACTGGCGCGAGGATCGGTGATATCTGCCTTTCACCGCCCTCGCCACCTTGAGCCATCGCGAGCGGGCAAGGCATAAGCGTCGTTGCGGACAGTTGAGGAGGCGACCCGATGATGGAACTGGAAAGGCTCGCGCCCTTGCTGACGGTGGTCGACCTCGCCGCCGCGACCGTCTTCGCGGTCACGGGCGCGCTGGTGGCCTCACGCAAGCAGATGGACATCATCGGCTTCATGTGGCTCGCGGTCGTCACCGGCGTCGGCGGCGGCACGGTGCGCGACCTGCTGCTCGGCGTGCCAGTCTTCTGGGTGGTCAACCCGTCTCCGGTCGTCACTTGCCTGATCGCGGCCGTGGTTGTGCACTTTACCTCGCACCTGATCCAGTCCCGCTACATCCTGCTCCTGTGGCTGGACGCTTTCGGCATGGCGCTGGTCACGGTGGCGGGCACGGCAAAGGGCCTCGATAACGGGACCGGCGCCGTGGTGGCGGTCGTCATGGGCGTCATCACGGCCTCCGTCGGCGGCATGATTCGCGACATTCTCGGCCAGGAACCGTCGATCATTCTGCGGCGCGAAATCTATGTCACCGCCTCCGTTCTGGGCGCCTGCACTTATGTGCTGGCGGTCAGCCTCGGCGCGGACCGCACCCTCGCAGCGCTTGCGGGTATCGCCGTGGCTTCCACCGCCCGGGTGCTGGCCATCGCGCTGGGCTGGTCGATGCCGGTATTCCGGTCCCGACCGGGACGAAGCCTCGAACAGATCAGGAAAGACAACGAAGGCTGAACGGCGGCAGCGTGCCGTTTGATCCGGGCTTCACCCGACGGGCGATCCGGACGGCACCGTCGAGATCGGGCCTTGCCCCGTGCCGCGTGCAGTCGCAACCTGCGGACCCAACCCGAAAAGAGATCGCGGAGGCGACATGAATTCCTTCTGGATAGCCCTGCTGGTGGTCGTGGCCGGCGGCATGGCCCTCGGATTGCAGGCGCCCGTGAACTCGGCGCTGTCGCGCGCCATCGGCGACGGCGTGACCGCGGCGATGGTCTCGTTTGGCGTCGGCTTCGTCGCATTGGCGGCCGTGGTGGCGGTTCGTGGCTCCTGGCCCGGGTTCGCGGCGCTGCGACTGGCCCCGCCATGGCTCTTCGCCGGAGGCCTGCTCGGCGGCTTCTATGTCTGGTCGGCATTGTCCGGCGTGTCACGACTGGGCGTCGTGACCATGACGGCGGCGCTGATCCTCGGCCAGATGCTGGTCGCCATGCTCCTCGACAGGTTCGGCGCGTTCGGCGTCCCGGCCAGCGCGATCAACTGGCAGCGCCTAGTCGCGGTCGCGCTGGTCGGCGCAGGCCTCGTGATGTCGCGCCTGTGAGGAATTCCGCTGACCCCTTGCCGTTTTTTTGATCCCGATTTACCATCTGATCAAAATTTTGGCGGGTCACCGGATTTCCACGCAGACAGGAGTGCGCAATGTCCAACAAATCCTTCAACACAACCCGCCGCAGGCTGCTTCAAGCCGGCGCCGCGGGCGCATCGGTTCTGGCCATGCCGGGCCTCATTGGCCGGGCCGGCGCCCAGGAAAAGCTCAAGGTCGCGGCGATTTACACCGTACCGGTCGAGCAGCAATGGGTCAGCCGCATCCACATCGCCGCAAACGCGGCGGTTGAGCGCGGCGAGATCGAATATGTCTTCTCCGAAAACACCTCGAACAGCGACTATGAGCGCGTCATGCGCGAATATTCGGAAGCCGGCCACGACCTGATCGTCGGCGAGATCTTCGCCGTCGAGGACGCTGCCCGCCAGGTGGCGCGCGACTATCCCGACAAGGCCTATCTGATGGGGTCGTCCTTCCTTCCGCAGGATGACACGCCGAACCTCGCCGTGTTCGACAACTACATCCAGGACGCATCCTATCTCTCCGGCATCATCGCCGGCGCGATGACGAAGTCGAAGAACATCGGCATGGTCGGCGGCTTCCCGATCCCCGAGGTCAACCGCCTGATGCACGCCTTCATGGCGGGCGTGAAGGAAACCGCCCCCGACACGTCTTTCCAGGTCGCCTTCATCGGTTCATGGTTCGACCCGCCGAAGGCCAAAGAGACGGCCTTCGCCCAGATCGATGCCGGCGCCGACATCATGTATGCCGAGCGCTTCGGCGTTTCCGACGCGGCCAAGGAAAAAGGCATCCTGGCGATCGGCAACGTGATCGACACGCAGCCCGACTATCCGGACACCGTCGTCGCCTCGGCGCTCTGGCACTTCGAGCCGACGCTCGACGCGGCCATCGCCAAGGTCAAGGCCGGCGAGTTCAAGGCCGACAATTACGGCACCTACTCCTTCATGAAGGAAGGCGGCTGCTCGCTGGCGCCGCTCGGCACCTTCGAGGGCAAGGTGCCGCAGGAGGCGCTCGATCTCGTCGCCGCGAAGGAGGCCGCCATCAAGGCCGGCGAGTTCACGGTCGAGATCAACGACGAAGAGCCGAAATCGAGCTGATGGGCGCCGGAGGGGGCGCGGAGGCGGAGACTGTTCTCCGCCTCTCAAACATCACCAAGCGTTTCGGGCCCCTGACGGCCAATGATTCCGTGTCCTTCGAGTTGAAGCGGGGCGAAGTGATCGCCCTGCTCGGCGAGAACGGAGCGGGCAAGACGACCCTGATGAACATCCTCTTCGGCCATTACGTGGCCGACGAGGGAACCGTCGAGGCGCTGGGCAAGGCCCTGCCGCCCGGCGATCCGCGCGCGGCGCTTGATGCCGGCATCGGCATGGTCCACCAGCACTTCACGCTGGCCGACCAGATGACGGTCCTGGAAAACATCGCGCTGGGCACGCAGAAGCTGTTCGCACCGCGTTTCGACCGCGCCAAGGCGCTGGCGCGCATCGAGGAACTGTCCCGCGATTTCGGCCTCGAAGTGCGCGCCAACGCGCAGGTTTCCGACCTGTCGGTCGGCGAACGCCAGCGCGTCGAGATCCTCAAGGCGCTCTACCGCGACGCTCGCGTGCTCATTCTCGACGAGCCGACCGCCGTCCTGACCCCGATCGAGACCGAAGCGCTGTTCACCACGCTGAAGAAACTCGTCGCGACCGGACTGTCGGTCATCTTCATCTCGCACAAACTGAACGAGGTGATGGCGGTCAGCGATCGTCTCCTGGTCCTGCGTTCAGGCAAGATTTCCGGCGAACGTCGAACGGCCGACACCAATCGAGGCGAACTGGCTGCGCTGATGGTCGGCGAAACGATCAAGGAACCCGAAGTCGTCGAGCACTCCCCGGGCGACACCGTAATCGCGCTTGCCGGCGTCTCGACGGCCGGCCGTGCCGGCGGCGCGCCGCTCGACGCGATCGACCTCGTCTTGCGCGAAGGCGAGATCACCGGGCTCGCCGGCGTTTCCGGCAACGGCCAGGCGGCGCTGGCCGCGCTGATCGCCGGAACGATGAAGCCCGAAACCGGCACGATCACGATCCGCGGCGAGACGGTCGCCGACTGGTCGGCGCGCGCCGCGCTGGCGCACCGCATCGGCCGCATTCCCGAAGACCGGCACGCGACCGGCATGATCGGCGACATGAGCGTGACCGAAAACGTGATCTCGGAAGCCTATCGCTCGCCCCGTTTCAGCCGCATGGGCCTTCTTGACTGGAAGGCGGCTGAGGATTTCGCGCAAGCGATCATCCGCGACTATGACGTGAAATGCCCCTCGCCCAATGCGCGGGTGCGGCTCCTGTCCGGCGGCAACATGCAAAAGCTGATCCTCGGCCGCGCCTTCGACGGCGAACCGCAGGTGATCCTCGCCAACCAGCCGACCCGCGGCCTCGATGTCGGCGCGGTCGCCTATGTTCACACCAAGCTCCTGGAAGCCAGGGCGCGCGGTGCCGCGATCCTGCTGATCTCCGAGGACCTCGACGAGGTCCTGGCGCTGGCCGACCGGGTCATCGTCATTTCCAAGGGCAAGCTGTCGCCGCCGTCGAAACGCGGCGAGCTGTCGGTCCGCGAAATCGGCGAGCGCATGGCCGGGCATGGCTTCACCGAAGAGGTGTCCGATGCGGCTTGAACCGAAACCGCAGCCCGGCATCGTCGTCACCCTCCTCTATCCCGTCGGCGCGGTCCTGGCGACGATCCTCGTCGCATCGCTGCTCGTGCTGATCGCGGGAGCCTCGCCCTTCAACGTCTTCTGGCTGGTCGTCAAGGGCGCCGTCGGTTCGCAGTTCGCGCTCTTGGAAACGCTGACCCGGGCGACGCCGCTGATCTTCACCGGCCTTGCCGTCGCAGTCGCCTTCAGGGCGAAGCTCTGGAATATCGGCGCCGAGGCGCAGCTCTATATCGGCGCGGTGGTGACCGTGGTACTCGGCACCGGCGCGGTCGCCATGCCGGCGCCGGCCCTGATCCCGCTGATCATGATCTGCGCCATGCTGGCCGGCGCGCTGCTGCTGCTCGGCCCGGCTGTGCTGAAGGTTCGCTTCGGCGTCGACGAGGTCGTGACGACTCTGCTCCTGAACTTCATCGTCATCCTGTTCGTGTCGATGCTGCTGGAAGGCGCGTTGAAGGACCCGATGGGTCTCGGATGGCCGCAATCCAAGCGCGTGATCGCGGACGCGCAACTGCCGCGGCTGATCACCGGCAAGCGGCTGCATTTCGGCTTCGTCATCGCCGTGGCAAGCGCGGTCATCGTGTGGGTGGTCATGAAGAAGACCACGCTCGGCTACGAGATGCGCGCCGTCGGCAACAATGCCGAAGCCGCCCGCTTCGCCGGCATTCCGGTCAACCGGGTGCTGATGAAGACCGCGCTTCTGTCGGGCGGTCTGGCCGCGCTCGCTGGCTTTTCCGAGGTTGCCGGGCTGAAGGGGAACCTGACGCTCGATCTGTCGCCGGGCTTCGGCTACACCGGCATCGTCGTCGCGATGCTGGCCATGCTCAACCCTCTCGGCGTCGTCGCCTCGGCGATATTCGTCGCCATCATCTTCGTCGGCGCCGACGCCATGAGCCGCTCCGCCGGCGTCCCGAGCTACATCGCCCAGGTGATGGTCGCCACCGCGCTTCTGACGATGGTGACCGCGATCATGCTGACGCGCTACCGGATCAAATGGAGGTGATGATGGAAGCCTTCGACATCCTGCTGACGACGAGTTTCTGGGTGGCGGCGATCCGCATCGCCTCGCCGCTGATCTTCGCCACCATGGGCGAACTCATCTGCGAACGCGCCGGCGTCCTCAATCTCGGCATCGAGGGGATCATGACGGCCGGCGCCTTTGCCGGTTGGATCACCGTCTATGCCGGCGGCGATCTCTGGCTGGGCGTCGCGGTGGCGGCGCTGACCGGCGTCGCTTTCGGCCTGCTGCACGGCTTCCTGACGGTGCCGCTCGGCTTGTCGCAGCACGTCACTGGCATCGGCATCACGCTGCTGGCGACGAGCCTGACCTATTTCACCTATCGGGTCTCGCTGCCCGAAGTGACGTCACCGCCGAAGATCGAGCCCTTCCAGCCCTTCGCGATCCCCGGCCTGTCGGAGATACCGCTGATCGGGCACGCATTGTTCAACCAAACGCCGCTCACCTATCTCGCCTATGTCACCGTCGCGCTGGTCGCATGGGTCCTCTACCGCACGCCGGTCGGCATCGCGGTCCGCGCCGTTGGAGAAAACCCGGCAGCCGTCGAGGCGCAGGGCATCAGCGTCACCGCAATGCGCATGGGCGCGGTCGCGGTCGGTTCGGCGCTGATGGCCGTGGGCGGCGCCTTCCTGACGATGAGCGCCTTCAATTCCTTCTTCTTCGAGATGATCAACGGGCGCGGCTGGATCTGCATCGCGCTGGTCGTCTTCGGCTCCTGGCGGCCGGGCAAGGCGCTGATCGGCGCGATCCTGTTCGCCGCCTTCGACGCCTATCAGGTCCGCCTCCAGCAGGTCACGGGCGGGGTGATCCCCTACCAGATCTTCCTGATGCTGCCCTATGTGCTGTCGATCCTGGCGCTGATCGTCGTAGCCCGGCGCGCGACCTATCCCAAGGCGCTGATGGTGCCCTATCAGAAAGGCGAGAGATGAGCATCGACCTGCTCCTGAAAGGCGGCGTCCTGCCCGACGGCGCGACCGCTGATATCGCAATCTCGGGCGATACGATCGCCGCGATCGAGCCGGAGATCGCGGCCGAAGCTGGCGAAACGATCGACATTTCGGGCAATCTCGTCTCGCCGCCCTTCATCGACCCGCATTTCCATATGGATGCGACGCTGTCCTACGGGCTGCCGCGCATCAATGCGAGCGGTACGCTGCTGGAGGGCATCGCGCTCTGGGGCGAATTGAAGCCGCTGCTGACGGAAGAGTCGGTGATCGAACGGGCACTTGCCTATTGCGACTGGGCAGTCTCGATGGGGCTGCTCGCCGTGCGCAGCCATGTCGACACCTCCGACGATCATGCGATGACCGGGGTGCGCGGCCTGCTCGCCGTGCGCGACATCGTCAAACCCTATCTCGACCTGCAGATCGTCGCCTTTCCGCAGGACGGGTTCTACCGCGCGCCGAAGGCCCGCGAACTGACGCTGCAGGCGCTCGACATGGGTGTCGACGTCGTCGGCGGCATTCCGCATTTCGAGCGCACCATGGAGGACGGACGGCGGTCGGTGACCGAACTCTGCGAGATCGCGGCGGAGCGCGGATTGCGCGTCGATCTGCATTGCGACGAGACCGACGATCCGATGTCGCGCCACGTCGAGCAGCTTGCCTACGAGACGCAGCGCCTCGGCCTGCAGGGCCGCGTCAACGGCTCGCATCTGACCTCGATGCACTCGATGGACAATTACTATGTCTCGAAGCTCTTGCCGCTGATGGCGGAGGCGCAGGTCTCGGCCGTGCCGAACCCGCTGATCAACATCACCATCCAGGGCCGCCACGACACCTATCCGAAGCGGCGCGGGCTGACCCGCGTTCCCGAGATGCTGAAATACGGCATCACGGTCGCATGGGGGCAGGATTGCGTGCTCGATCCCTGGTATCCGCTCGGCACCGCCGACATGCTCGACGTCGCCTTCATGGGGCTGCATGTGGCGCAGATGACCAGCCCCGCCGACATGCGCCGCTGCTTCGACATGGTGACGACGGAAACAGCGAAGATCATGGGCTTTGACGACTACGGCCTCGAAAAGGGCAAGCGCGCGAGCCTCGTCGTGCTCGACGCCGGCGACCCGATCGAGGCGATCCGCCTGCGACCGGAACGGCTGCTGGTCGTCTCGAAAGGCAAGGTCGTCGCCCGCCGCGATCGGCAGGACACGGCGCTGGCGCTCCCGGGAAGACCGGCAAGCGTGAACCGGCGCTTCAAGCGCCAGCAGTTGCGCTGAGATTGATCATCAGCCCCGAATGTCGGCCGGCCGAGTTGTTTGGCATGCCGGCAATATTGATTACGTAATTCTTCACGTATAAGGCTTTCAACTGCCAGTTCGATTGTGAAAAACCAGGCACCGATGAGCTTTTCGCTTGCCGACATCGAGAAACTCGCCCCCGATCAGGCGTCGCTCAATGCAGCGTCGAAGCTGACGAAACCGTCGAAATGGCCGCGGCTGGAATTCGACGACAAGGCAGGGCTCTACTGGGGCGAATGCCAGGGTTCGGGTTCAAATCCCTATCGCGTCGTCATCGACGCGGGCGATCACGGCTACAAATGCACCTGTCCCTCCCGCAAGTTTCCGTGCAAGCACGCCATCGCGCTGATGTGGATGGTCGCCGGCGACGCGAGCGCGTTCCATCCGGCGGAGACGCCCGGCTGGGTGTCTGAATGGCTCGGGCGCCGCCGAAAGACCGCGCCCACGGAAGGCCCGTCGCAGGCCGGCGCGCCCAAGAGCATCGCCACCGCCGGCCGGCCCGAAAAGCCGGAGCCGGCGGCCCCGGAGGCGATCCGGCAACGCGAGGTGGCGGCGGCGAAACGGCGCGAGAAGACACAGGCCGCCATCGCGGAGGCGATGGGCGAGCTCGACCAGTGGGTCGGAGACCAGCTTCGAACCGGCCTCAACGCGTTCGTTGCCGATGCCACGGAACGCTGCCGAAGGATCGCCGCCCGCATGGTCGACCTGAAAGCCGGCGCGCTCGGCGGGCGGATCGACGAGGTCCCCTCCCGCATCCTGACGCTCGACGCCGACGAGAAGCCGACCGCCGCCATGATCGAACTCGGCAAGCTCGTCATCATCGCAAAAGCGTGGCGGCGCGACCCGGACGATGCCGAGATGCGGCGGATCGTATCGACCAGTGAGACCCGCGACCAACTCCTGTCCGATCCCGCCGCATTCCGGGTGACAAGCACGTGGGAAGTCGTCGGCGAGCAGATCCGCACCCGCCCCGACGGGCTCGTCAGCCACTCCACCTGGCTTCTCGACCTCCTGTCTCCGACACCGCGTTTCGCCCTGCTTCTGGATTTCCATCCCGCATCGACCGGGCGCCGCGAGTCCGCATTCGCCGATGGCGAGCGCTTCGACGCGGATATCGTCTACTATCCGGCCCGATCTCCCATGCGAGCGGTGATCGGCTCTCGCCAGGCCCTTTCCGGCAATGGCGAAAACCCTTGGCCGAAACCCGCCACCGACCATCGAAGCGATCAGTTGCGCGACTACGCACAGACCCAGGCGACCTCGCCCTGGCTCGCCAGCGCACCCGTGCTGCTGGAGGCCGGTTCGCTGGCGCTCGGCCCACGCAACCGGGTCTGGTGGCAGACCAGGAACAATGACATGGCCCTGCCGCTCGCCAATGCGGTCCCGGAACCGGCGCTCGGCCTTGATCTGGAACGGTCCGTCGGCATCTGGAACGGCTTGCGGCTGGAACTCCTCAGCGCCGAAACGCGGGTCGGGCGGGTATCCTTCGATGACTGACGATCACGCAGCATCGCTGGCGGCGATCGAGAGCCGCTGGATGACCGGCGGCAGCGCTGTCGACGTGGCGCCGCCGGCGTGGGCCGACGCCGCCGGCCCTGATCCGGCCGAACGGGAACTGCGCCTTCTGGCGCTTGCAGGCCAGTCGGCACAGGTCATGTTCCGCCCGAAGGCGCCGGACGCGACGACCAGCCGTCCACCCCTGCCCATGCCCGGACTGCCCATCCTTCCCGACCGGGCGAGGATCGCCTTCAAGACCGCCATGAAACAGGCGGGTTCGCACATGGACGAAGGCCACGTCCTGGCGCTCCTGGAAGCGCGGGGCTATGCGGCCCACCCCTTCGATTGGATGCCCAATCCGCGAAACGCCCATCTTCCCGATGCCTATCTCCCGCTCGCGCAATGGGTGGCCAAGGGCGAGGCCGTGACCGACGCCGACGCGGCGCTGACGGCAGACAGCTGGGACGAGTTCTTCCCTGCCGCCCGCCAGTCCGCGCTTTCGGCGATGCGGCTTTCGGAGCCGGAGACGGTGCTGAGCCTGCTTGAACAGAAGTTCGGCGGCGAGACGGCGGAAATCCGCACCTCCTTGATGGCGGTCTTCGCCATCAACCCGTCACCGGTGGACATTCCGTTTCTTCAAACGCTTGCATCCGACCGCTCGGGCAAGGTGCAGGCGGCGGCCCGGCGCTTCCTGGCCCGGCTGGGCGGCCATTCTATCGCTCCGTCCACCACCGATCTCGCACACTATGTCGAGGCGAAGACGAGCGGCATCCTCAAGCGCTCCCGCTCAATCGCGCCGGTGAAACTGAAGACGGCGGCTCAGATCGAAAGCCGGCGTGCATTCTTCGCGGACATGACGCTTGAGGCGCTCGCCGCCGCCCTGGAGTATGACGAACGCTCTTTCCTGGACGCGTGGCAATGGCAAAAGGACGCCGACTGCGACGCGCTCATCGTCGAGCTTGCCGCCCACACCGCCGGCGATCGGGTGATCGATGCGCTCGTGACCCGCCTGTTCGGCCAAAAGACCACCGACCCCGTGCTGGTCGCCCTGCTCGCCGACCGGATGAAGGACGACGACATCCGCCAATGGCACCGCCTCCTGATACAGGCCGAGCCGCTGCAGACCCGCACTGCGCTCGACCAGGGTTTGCGCCTCTATGGCTGGATGCCGGCCGATCTCTTGCTGCGCAGCAGGCTTCTTGGAGATACGCGAAGTGCACTCGCTGCAGACAACACACGCAGCCAGACATGGATTGCCTCGTCCCTCGACCTTCTCGGCCTCCTTGCCGATCGACACGCGGCGACCGCCCTTCTGGAGGCGTTGCGACAGGACGGGCTCGGCATCGGCGCCCGCGAAACCGCGCTTCTTCGCCTCAACAGCCTTCTCGAACCCAATCCCGATTCACCGCCGGAAACCGATCCATGACCGACACTCTGCGACTGCCAGCCGAAGCCGCCTTCGCGGCCGAACTCGAAGCCCTGAAGACGGGCGACGACAGCCAGAAACCGAACGGATGGGTCCTGTCGCCGAAGGCGGTACTCACCTATCTCGTCGGCGGCAAGGCGGCGGACGGGACACAGATCACCCCGAAATACATCGGCAACCGCAGGCTCATGGAGACGGCCGTCGCGACCTTGGCGACCGACCGGGCGCTGCTGCTGCTCGGCGTGCCGGGAACCGCCAAATCCTGGGTCTCCGAACATCTCGCGGCGGCGATCGCGGGCGATTCCACCAAGATCATCCAGTGCACGGCCGGCACCGACGAGAACCAGGTGCGCTATGGCTGGAACTACGCCCAGTTGCTCGCCAAGGGCCCGAGCGCCGAAGCGCTTGTCCCGACGCCGCTCTACCGGGCGATGGAGACCGGCTCGCTGTGCCGGCTGGAAGAGCTGACGCGCATGGGCTCCGACGTCCAGGACACGCTGATCACTGTTCTGTCCGAGAAGATGATGCCCATCCCTGAACTCAACAGCGCCGTCTATGCCAGCCGCGGCTTCAACGTGATCGCCACGGCCAACAACCGCGACAAGGGCGTCAACGAATTGTCCTCGGCTCTGAAGCGCCGCTTCAACGTCGTCGTCCTGCCCCTGCCGGACAGCATGGATCAGGAAATCGAGATCGTCTCCCGGCGCGTCGACGAGATGGCGGTTTCGCTCGACCTGCCCGTGCCCAAAAACGTGTCGGAAGAGATCGCGCGCGTGCTCACCATCTTCCGCGAGTTGCGCGGCGGCACAACGGGCGACGGCAAGGTCACGCTGAAGACGCCCAGCGGCTCCCTGTCGACCGCGGAAGCGATCGCCACCGTGATCGGCGGTCTCAGCCAGGCCGCATGGTTCGACGGCGGGAAACTCACGCCGGAAAGCCTCTCCCCGAACATGATCGGCGCGATCGTGAAGGATCCCGTCCAGGACAAGGTCGTGCTCGAGGAATATCTGGAGATCGTGCTCAAGAAGCGAGGCGACTACGCCGCCTATTACGCCGCCCTGACCGAGCACCTCTGAGCAGGCGATGTCTTCTCCCAGGAAGGACAGCCGCGTCACCTATTTCGGGGTCCGCCACCACGGGCCGGGTTCGGCGCGCCAACTCCTCGACGCCTTGGAGTCGTTGCAGCCCGAAGCCGTCCTGATCGAAGGCCCGAGCGACGCGAGCCCGTTGATCGACTATCTCGCCGACGACGCGATGAAGCCGCCGGTCGCACTGCTGTGCTATCCGAAAGACACCCCGTCCGACGCCGCCTTCTGGCCGTTCGCCGTCTTCTCGCCCGAATACCAGGCCGCGCGCTGGGCGCTGGCAAACGGCAGGCCGGTGCGCTTCATCGACCTGCCCTTCGCAGCCCGTTTTCCCGACGATCCGACGTCCGAGGATGGGTCGAACGACACCGAGGATCCATCTTCGCCCGAAGGAACCGGCGAAGAGAACGTGCCGCTGATCCGCGATCCGATCGGCGCGCTCGCCGACGCCGCCGGATACGAGGACGGCGAAAGCTGGTGGTCCGACATCATCGAGGAAAACCCGAGCCCTGGACCGGTCTTCGAGGCGATCGGCGACGCCATGACCGCGCTGCGCGAAGGCGAGGCGGAAATCCCGAAACGCGAAATGCGCCGCGAAGCGCATATGCGCCTTGAGATCGCCGCGGCACTGAAGGAATTCGAGGGCGCCATCGCGGTCGTTTGCGGCGCCTGGCACGTGCCCGCGCTGCGGGCGGCCGGCAGCCGCGCCAATGATCGCCAGATCCTGAAGGGCATGAAGAAGCAGAAACTGGCCGCGACCTGGGCGCCGTGGACGTCTGCACGGCTCGCCTTCTCGCGCGGATACGGGGCCGGCGTCGCCGCGCCCGGCTGGTGCCTGCATATCTGGCAGTGCCACGATCACGGCCAAGTCGCCACGCGCTGGCTCGCGCGCATCGCCGCGACACTGCGCGCTCGCGGCCACATCGCCCCGACGGCGTCGCTGATCGAGGCCGAGAGGCTGGCGATCACGCTTGCCGCCATCCGCGAACGGCCGAACCCGGGTTTCGAGGAACTGCGCGACGCCGCCGTCGCCTGCCTTTTCCACGGCGAGGCATCGCTCTGGAACCTCATCTCCGACGAACTGCTGATTGGCTGGCAAATCGGCGAAATCCCGAACGACATGCCGCTCGCGCCGCTTCTCGAGGATTTGCAACGCCAGCAGAAGGCGACCCGCCTGAAGCCCGAGGAACTCGAACGCGAACTCTCCGTCGACCTGCGTTCCGAAAGCGGGCTCGCCCGATCGACGCTCCTGCACCGCCTGAACATCCTCGACGTGCCATGGGGCACCCTGGCGGACGCCGGACGCAGCCGCGGCACGTTCCGCGAGAAATGGGCGCTCGAATGGAACCCGGAATATTCCGTGCGCCTGGTCGAGAACCTCGTCTACGGTCCGACGATCGAAAAGGCGGCGGCCAGTCGCCTGGCCGATCGGTTGAAGAAGGCGGAGACGCTGTCTGCGGCCGCCACCGGCGTCTATGACGCAATCACCGCCAATCTCGACGAAGCCGTCGCGACGGGCCTTGAGGTTCTGGAAGAGAAATCGGCGCTCGCGTCCGATTGCCTCGACATCTTGCGCACCCTACCCCCGCTCGGCGACACGATCCGCTACGGCCACGCCCGCTCGACCGCGCTTGGATCGCTGCCCGGGCTGATGGCGCGGCTCGTCACAAGCTGCGCCGTCGAACTGGATTATGCCGGCCGCGACCTCGACGCGGACGCGTCCGGCGCGTTTGCCGGCGCGCTGCGTGGCGCCGATGCGGCCGTGCGGCTGGTCCAGTTCGGCGACGCAATCGAGGAACACTGGCGACAGGGTCTGGAACGCCTGGTCGACGGCCGGCAGACCAGCCCGATGGTGCGCGGCAAGGCGACGCAACTGCTCTACGAGGCAGGCGACATCTCGGGCGAGGACATCGCATCGCTGCTTGCCCGGCACCTGTCGCCGGGCACCGCGGTGGCCGACGCGGCGGCGTTCTTCGAGGGCTTCTTCGACGGCATCGCGCCGCGCCTGATCCACGACGCGCCGCTGCGCGAAAGCGTCGACGAATGGATCTGCGGGCTCGATGATGAAGCGTTCACGGCCAGCCTGCCGCTTCTGCGCCGCGTCTTCTCCAATCTCGACCGGATGGAACGACGGCGCATGCTCGATGCGATGATCGGCCGACGCGGCGATGGCCCGTCGGGGCTCGTTCCCGTGCCGGGCCGCGCTGACGTATGGGAACTACAGATGGCCACGCTGAACGACCTGTTCGAGAACGGCGGGAGGCGGCCATGACATCGGGCGGCGACGCGAAAGAGCGGGAGCGGCGCTGGCGCCTGGCGACCGGCGCGGAACCCGAGCCAGGCGAAGCCGCCGCGATGAGCGAGGCCGATACCCGGCTCAACCGCGCGCTTTCGGCCCTCTACGACAATGACGACCCGGCCGGCGGCAAGCGGCGCGGCGGCATGGGACGGTCCGCGCCGAAGGTCGCGGCCTGGATGGACGACATCCGGTCCTGCTTCCCCTCCTCGGTGGTGCAGATCGTCCAGAAAGACGCCTTCGAGCGGCTGGACCTGAAGCAGATGCTGATGGAGCCCGAATTCCTGCAGGCCGTGGAAGCCGATGTCGATCTCGTCGCCGACCTGATCTCGCTGCGTTCGATCATGCCGGAAAAGACCAAGACGATGGCGCGCGAGATCATCGCGCGCATCGTGGCGCAGCTCATGGAGCGGCTGGAGCGCCGCACCGCCGAGGCGATCCGCGGCGCGCGAGATCGAGGCAGGCGGACCCGCCGCCCGCGCTTCGCCGACATCGACTGGCCGCGCACCATTTCCGCGAACCTTCGACACTACCAGCCGGAGCACAAGACCATCGTGCCGGAGAAACTGGTCGGTTTCGCCCGCCGGCAGCGCCGCATGGCCGATCTCGACGAGGTTGTGCTGTGCGTCGATCAGTCCGGTTCGATGGCCAGCTCGGTCATCTACGCCTCGATCTTCGCGGCCGTCATGGCGTCGCTTCCCGTGATCCGCACCAAGCTCGTCTGCTTCGACACGGCGATCCTCGACCTCACCGACGATCTCGCCGATCCGGTGGAGGTGCTTTTCGGCGTCCAGCTCGGCGGCGGTACCGACATCAACCAGGCCGTCGCCTATTGCGCCGACCGCATCGGGCAACCTTTGAAGTCGCATCTCGTCCTGATCACCGACCTCTACGAGGGCGGCAACGCGACGGAACTGCTCCAGCGCATGGCCGCGCTTGTGCGCGCCGGGGTCAATGTCATCGTGCTGCTTGCCTTGTCGGACGACGGAAAGCCGGCCTTCGACCACCAGATGGCGGCGAAGGTCGCGCTGCTCGGCATCCCCGTTTTCGCCTGCACGCCGGACCAGTTTCCCGACATGATGGCCACCGCTCTCAAGCGGGGCGACATCGGCGACTGGGCCGCCGCCAACGACATCAAGCTGATCGCTGGCGACGCGTAGAGACCGCCTGCCTCTCCGCACGCACTCGAAATTTGTAACCGAATGTTTCCGGCCAAGGCCATGAAACATTCGGTTGCAAAACGACGCTACGTAATCTGGACTTCAGGCCGTATAGGGTTGGCAGGAACCAATATGACACCGGACCACCACATCTTTGTCGTCGACGACGACCAGGAAATCCGATCCCTTCTCGGCAGATATCTCAAGGACCAGGGGTATCGTGTAACGACGGCCGAGAGTCGGCGATCCCTCGAAAAGGGGATCGCCGATTGCCGTCCGGATCTGATCGTCCTCGACATCATGCTGCCGGACGGCTCCGGCCTCGACATCTGCCGCGACCTGCGGGCGGCGAAGAACAAGACGCCGATCATCCTCCTCACCGCCCTGAAGGAAGACGTGGACCGCATCGTCGGGCTGGAAATCGGCGCCGACGACTATCTCGGCAAACCCTTCAATCCGCGCGAACTCGTCGCCCGCATCAAGGCCGTCCTGCGGCGCGCCGGCAGCGAAGCGCCGGGATCGGCCGGGACATACCAGTTCGCCGACTTCACCGCCGACGCCGCAACGCGATCTGTTACCAGCGGAGCGGGCGAGGCGATCCAGCTGACCGGCGCCGAATTCGATCTTCTCGTGGCATTTCTCGACCGGCCCGGTCGCGTCCTCTCGCGCGACCGCCTGCTCGACCTGACCCAGGGCCGTGACCGCGGCCCGTTCGATCGCTCGATCGACGTCCTCGTCAGCCGCCTGCGGCGCAAGCTCGACGACGGGTCCGGCGCCGATCTGATCAAGACAGTGCGCAATGGCGGCTACCAGCTCTCCGTGCCCGTGGAAACACTCGGGGAGGACCTGCCGTGACGACGCTGCGCGCCCGCATTGCCGTCCTACTCGTGGTCGCGATCGCCTGCGTGGTCGCCCTTGCGACGCTCACCGTCATCCTGATCCTGCGCGGGCCGCGCCCGGAGGACACGATCCAGCCCGTCGCGCGCATGATCCAGGTGATCGCCGCCGAGGTCGAGACCAACGGCATCGACAGCGCCGATTCCGGCCTGTTCCTCGACGCGGTGCCGGATGGCTCGACGGTCGAAGAGGGCTACACGGCCGCCCTGACACGCGCGCTGGCCGAAACAGGCCCGCGACGCGACGCCGTCATCACGGAATCCGGTGATGAGCGGCAGTTTGTGGCTGCGGTGGCGTTGTCGAATGGCGAACAATTGCTGTTCCGCATGCCGCGCTTCAAACCGCCCTCCGGCCAGTGGCGGATCCTGGCCATGTGGATCCTGCTCATCCTCGCCGGCAGCACCGTCGTCGCGCTCTACGCCACGTCGATGATCACCCGGCCGCTTCGCCTTGTCGAAAGGGCCGCCAATTCCATCGGTTCGGACGCCGTCATCGGGCAGATCCCGGATGACGGACCGGCGGAAGTGCGCGCCACGGCGCAGGCCCTGAACCGGCTCACGGAGCGCCTGAAATTCGCGATGGAAAGCCGCATGCGGCTCGTCGCCGCCGCCGGCCACGATCTGCGCACGCCGATGACCCGCATGCGGCTGCGCGCCGAGTTCATCGCCGACGACGAGGAGCGCAGCAAATGGCTCGCCGACCTCGCGGAGCTCGACATGATCGCCGACAGCGCCATCCAGCTGGTGCGCGAGGAAGTGGGATCGTCCGGCGCCGAGACCGCCCGGCTCGACAAACTGCTGCACGACATCGCCGAGGAGATGGACCAGCTGCACATGTCCGCGACGATCGGCAAACTGCCCGCAATCGAGATCAAGGCTGGACCGGCCGCGCTGAAGCGTGCGCTGCGAAACCTTGTCGTCAACGCGGCCACCCATGGCGGCGGCGCAAAGGTCGGCCTGGCGCAGGCGAAGGAAAAGGCCGTGCTCACGATCGACGACAACGGCCCCGGCATTCCGGCCGACCAGATCGACCGGGTCTTCGAACCGTTCTTCCGGGTGGACATCTCACGCCGCAAGACCGTGCCCGGCGCCGGACTTGGCATGGCGATCGCCCGCGAGATCATCCAGCGCTACGGTGGAACGATCGCGGTGCAGAACCGGCCCGAAGGCGGCCTTCGACAGACAATCACCTTTCCGACAGGCCAGGCGAAGCAGACGACCGCTGCCGCGCCCAAAGACAAGAAGCAGATCCCATGAGACACGCCTCCCTCCTCCTCGCGCTGGCGCTTTGCCTGCCGTCCGCTGCAGCCTTCGCCCAGATGCCGCCGGGCGGCGCGGCCGGCCCCACCGAGGTCGGAACGATCGAGATGACCCGCCAGGACGTCCCCTATTCCGTCACCCTTCCGGGCCGCGCGGTCGCCTATGAGCAGACCGACATCCGGCCCCAGGTCGGCGGCGCCATCGACGAAATCCTCTACAAGCCCGGCACGCAGGTCAAAACCGGCGACCCGCTGTTCCGCATTTCCGCCGACAGCTACGAAGCGACCGTCGCCCAGGCGGAGGCCGAACTCGCACGGGCGGAGGTCGCCGTGCCGCAGGCCCAAACGACATTCGACAGGTATGAGTCGCTTCTGGGGTCGAGCGTCACCGAAATCGAACTGGAATCGGCGCGCGTCACGCTCAAACAGGCCGAAGCGGATGTCAGGGCGGCCGAGGCGAGCCTGCGAACGGCGCGCGTCAATCTCGCCCACACCACGGTGACGAGCCCCATCAACGGCAATGTCGGCGTACCGCAAGTCTCGGTCGGCGCGGTCGTGACCGCCAGCCAGTCCGATGCGCTGGCGACCGTGACCCGGCTCGATCCGATCTATGTCGACATGATGGAATCGAGCGCCCGGATCCTGCGCATGCGCCAGCAGATCAGCGAAGGCGCGGTCTCGCCGGGCGAAAAGCTCGACGTGACGCTGACGCTGGAGAACGGCGCTGTCTACGACAGGACCGGCGAGATGGTCAGCCCCGACTTCGTGGTGTCATCGACGACGGGATCGATCGGACTGCGCATCCAGTTCGACAACCCGGATCATCTCATCCTGCCCGGCATGTTCGTTCGGGCTAAGGTGACGGTCGGCACCCGCAACGCCTTTCTCGTTCCGCAGCGGGCGACGACCCGCGGCGCCGACGGCGCGCTGAACCTGTGGGTCGCCGAGGACGGCGTGGCCCGGCAACGCACGCTGACGACGATCGGCTCCTACGAGAGCAGCTGGGTGGTGACCGAAGGCCTCGAGGAGGGCGACCTCGCCATCGTCGACGGGCTCTCCAACCTGACCGACGGCGCCGAGGTCTCGGGCATTGCGGTTAAGATCGACGAAAACGGCGTCGTCCGGGAAGCCGAGTGATCCGATGGCCCGCTTCTTCATCAACCGCCCCGTCTTCGCCTGGGTTCTCGCCATCGTGACAATGCTGGCCGGCGCGCTGGCCGTGACCACGCTCCCCGTCTCCCAGTATCCGGACATCGCCCCGACCACGGTCCGGATTTCGGCGAACTACAATGGCGCGTCCGCCCAGGCCGTACGCAATTCGGTGACCACCGTCATCGAGAGCGGCATGACCGGCATCGACGGCCTCCTCTACATGGTGTCGTCGTCCTCTGAGGGCTCCGCCAGCATCACGCTGACCTTCTCCGACGAGGTCGATCCGAACGACGCGCAGGTCGATGTCCAGAACAAGCTGGAACGGGTCACCTCGCAACTGCCCGAAGCGGTTCAGCAATCCGGCCTTTCGGTCAGCCGGTCGTCCTCGTCCATCCTGATGGTCGGCGCGCTGGTCTCGACCGACGGCCGATATGACACGATCCGGCTCGGCAACCTTCTCGAGCAGGTCGTCACCGATCCGGTCAAGCGCACCGAAGGCGTCGGCGGGATCAATTCCTTCGGCTCGGGATACGCGATGCGCATCTGGCTCGATCCGCTCAGCCTCTACGAGTTCCAGCTGACGCCGGCCGACATCGTTTCGGCGGTCGAAGCCCAGAACACGACGGTCACCGTCGGTTCGCTCGGCTCCCAGCCGACGGTCCAGGGCCAGCAGCTCACAGCGACCATCACCGCCCAGAGCCAGCTCACCTCGGTGGAGGAATTCGAGAAGATCCTGCTGAAGACCACCGAAGACGGCGCTTCGGTCTATCTGGGCGACGTCGCCCGGGTTGAGATCGGTCAGGAAAGCTATGGCGGGGATTCGCGCTTCGACGGCCTCCCGGCCGCCGGCTTCGGCGTCAACCTGGCCACCGGCGCCAATGCCGTCGACACGGCGGCCGCCGTCCGCGAGACGCTCGCCGGCCTGCAGTCCAGCCTGCCGGACGGCGTCGAGATCTTCTACGCCTACGACACCGCGCCCTTTGTCGAACTGTCGATCGAAAAGGTCTACGAGACGCTGCTGGAGGCTGTCGCCCTGGTCTTCCTGGTGATGTTCGTCTTCCTGCAGAACTGGCGCGCGACCCTCATCCCGACGATCGCCGTGCCGGTCGTCCTGCTCGGCACCTTCGCCGTCCTGTCGGTGCTCGGCTATTCGATCAACACGCTGACCATGTTCGCCATGGTTCTGGCGATCGGCCTGCTGGTCGACGACGCGATCGTCGTCGTCGAGAATGTCGAGCGCATCATGGCCGAGGAGAAGCTTTCGCCGCGCGAGGCGACGGTCAAGAGCATGGGCCAGATCACCGGGGCGCTGATCGGCATCGCGCTGGTTCTCTCCGCCGTCTTCCTGCCCATGGCCTTCTTCGGCGGATCGACGGGCGTCATCTATCGCCAGTTCTCCGTCACGATCATCTCGGCCATGGTGCTGTCGGCGGCCGTGGCGCTGATCCTCACGCCAGCGCTCTGTGCCTCGCTCCTCAAGGCACCGCATGGCGAACAGCGCTTCGCGCCGGCGCGCTGGTTCAACACCGCCTTCGACCGCACCAATGACCGCTACCGCGGCGGGGTCCGCGCGCTCGCCTCGCGCCCCTTGCGCATGTTCGTCGTGCTGCTCGCGATCGGCGGACTGACCACGCTGTTCTACATGCGCCTGCCCAGTTCGTTCCTGCCGCAGGAAGACCAGGGCGTGCTGATGGCCATGGTCGAACTGACGGAAGGCTCCACGACCCAGCAGACGCTCTCCATCGTGGAGGAGATCGAGACCTACCTTCTGGAAGACGAGAAGGAGGGCGTCGAATCGGTCTTCACCGCCATGGGCTTCGGCTTCGGCGGCAGCGGCCAGAACACGGCGATGATCTTCACCAAGCTGCGCGATTTCGACGAGCGCGAGGACGCGAACCTGTCGGCCTCGTCGATCGCGGCACGCGCCAACATGCATTTTGCCGGAAACCGCGCCGGGCGGATCATCGTCATGCAGCCCCCGGCCATCATGGGGCTCGGCAATTCCTCCGGCTTCTCGATGTATCTGATCGACCAGGCGGGCAACGGCACCGACGCGCTGGTCGAGGCGGCCAAGTCCCTGGCCCTGACGGCAAATGCCGACGCACGTGTCAGCAATGTCCGGGCCAGCGGCACCGACGAGAAGAGCGCCTTGCGCATCGACATCGACCAGCAGAAGGCCGAAGCGCTCGGCCTGTCGCTGAGCGGGGTCAACGCGATGCTCTCGGTGATCTTCTCCGGCAGCGAGGTGAACGACTTCGAGCTCGGCGCCGACCTCCGCCCCGTGATCGTCCAGGCCGACGCCGAATGGCGCATGCAGCCCGAGGACATCGAGGCCTGGTATGCCCGCAATGACGGCAACGAGATGGTGCCCTTCCCGGCCTTCATGACCACGTCCTGGGTCTCGGTGCCGCCGAACCTTTCGGCCTATGGCGGCACGTCGGCGCTGGAGATTTCAGGCGAACCGGGATCGGGTTCCAGCACCGGCGAGGCGATGGACGCGATGGAAGAACTCGTGGCGGACCTGCCCGGCGGCTACGGCGCGGCCTGGACCGGCATTTCCTACCAGGAACGCCAGTCCGGCACCCAGGCGCCCTATCTCTACGCGCTGTCGGTTCTCGTCGTCTTCCTGTGCCTCGCCGCGCTCTATGAAAGCTGGACGATCCCGATGAGCGTGATGCTCGCCGTGCCCGTCGGCGTGATGGGCGCTCTGGCCGCCGCGTTGCTCTTTTCCCAGTCCAACGACGTCTATTTCAAGGTCGGCCTGCTGACGACGATCGGCCTGGCCGCCAAGAACGCCATTCTCATCGTCGAATTCGCCCGGAACCTGGAAACGGAAGGCAAGGGCCTGATCGAGGCGACCGTGACGGCGGCCCACCAGCGCCTGCGGCCGATCCTGATGACCTCCTTCGCCTTCCTGCTCGGCGTACTGCCTTTGGCCATGGCGACCGGGGCCGGCGCCAACGCCCAGAACGCGATCGGCATCGGCGTGTTCGGCGGCATGCTGGCCGCCACCTTCATCGGCATCTTCATGGTGCCATCCTTCTACGTGCTGATCCGGCGCTTTGTCGGTCGCGGAAAGCCCTTGCCGGCAAGCGTGTCGGCGAACATCCCGGGGGAATAGACCAATGACCCACTCCATCAGAACTACAGTCGCGGGCAGGACCATCCTTCTCCTGTCCACCGCAGCCCTCCTGTCCGGCTGCGTGGTCGGTCCGGATTTCCTCGGCCCGCAGATGGCGATGCCGGAAAAATACGCCGAGGCGAGCGCCTATGCGCCGCAGGTCAAGGCCGACGTCGATTGGTGGCGGGACCTCAAGGACACGACGCTGAACGGCCTCGTCGCGCGCGGGCTCGATCAGAACCTCGACATCGAGACCGCAAACGAGCGCATCACCGCGGCCCGCGAGAGCGCAGGCGCGACGGGGCTGGCCTCCCAGCTCAGCGGCAATGCGAGCGCCGCGACGACGGTCTCGGGATCGGATTCCAGCAGCACGACCACGCACAGCGCCGGCCTCGACGCCGCTTTCGTCTTCGACCTGTTCGGCGGCAAGCGCCGCAACCGCGAACGCGCCCTCGCCCAGCTCGACGCCGCGCGTTACGACGCGGCCACCACGCGGCTCGCCTTCCTCGCCGACCTGATGGGCAGCTATGTCAACGCGCGCTACTATCAGGAAGCGCTGGAACTGACCCGCCAGTCCATCGCCTCTCGCCGCGAAACGTTGCGCCTGGCGCGCGAACGCCGCGACATCGGCGCCGGCAGCGAACTCGACGTGGCGCAGACCGAGGCGGATGTCGCCACGGCGGAGGCCGGGCTGCCCTCGCTCGAAAGCAGCTTCCACGCCAATGTCTACCACATCGCCACCCTGCTCGACGAACCGGCCGATCCGCTGATCCGCGCGCTCCAGCGCGGCGCGCCGCAACCCTATTCGCCGTCGAAAGCCAATGCCGGCATTCCCGCCGATCTCCTGCGCAACCGGCCGGACGTGATGTCGGCCGAACGCTCGCTCGCGGCCGCGACCGCGGCGATCGGCGTCGCCGAGGCCGAACTCTATCCGAGCCTCACCCTGTCCGGCTCGGTCAATGTGACGCCGGATCTGAACAGCTGGTCCTTCGGGCCCGCGCTGAAGCTTCCCGTCCTCAATCGCGAAACGCTGAAGGCCGAACGCAACGTCGCCGTTTCCGAGGCGCGACAGGCCGAACTGGCCTGGCGCAGCGCCGTTCGCCAGGCGGTGGAGGAGGTGCAGACCGCGCAGACCGCCTATCTGCGCGCGCGCCGCACCGTCACCGCCGCGCGTGCCAGCGTCGAGGCCTACGCCAAGGCCCGCGACCTCGCCCAGGCCGCCTATCAGGGCGGCACCTCGACGATCCTCGACTTGCTGGAGGCCCAGAGGTCGGTGGCAAGCGCCCGCCTGACGCTGGCCTCCGCCATCCAGAACATGACCGCGCAGTGGATCACCATGCAGATCGCCGCCGGCCGCGGCTGGAGCCCCGCGACGGCGCAGTAACGAAACCGTCCGCCGCGCCGATCGGATGGCCGCTCCTATCCTTTCGGATAGGTCCGCATCCATTCGCGCCACGGCCTACCCGTTCGGCCGACTGCCGCGAGCCCGTTTTGCCTGTCACAACGCGTGCATCGGCGGCGACTTCCAACCAAGGGTTGTCACCGCCAAGCCGGTCCTCCCCGCTCGGGCATCCGCTCCTGCCAGCCCGTGCCGACCGGCCACAGCACTCGGGAACCGCAAGGTTCCCCAAGCCGCCTGTCAAAAGGCGGCAAACGGGCCCCGGCGCCCCCATCACCGGGGCCCGACACAACGAGAAGACAACCCGGACCAGCACTTGATGCGAGATACCCTGTTGCCTTCGCGGGCACGGGGTGTCCCGCCCTTGTGCCACGGCGCCTTGTCCAGAGCTTTCCCCGACAAAGCCCGCGCCGGTTGTCGAACCGGCATGGACAGGTTCCACCGATTGCACTATCCGGGTCGCGGCCAATCAATCGACCACGGGAGACAGGCAGGCACATGCTCAATCGGCTGGTTCTCGGGGCAGTCATCGCAGGCGTGGCCTGGTCCGCTCAGGCAGGAGAGAACGAAGCCGTGCGCTTCGCCATCTTCCGCGGCTACACCTCGGCGATCGAGGAGGCCTGCCCGGCCTATTTCGCCTATCCGAACGCCACGCAGGGCAGCCACCTGAGCCCCGGCGACCGCGCCGCCGCCATGGCCGTCGTGCCGCAATGGCGCGACGAGATGCGGCGCAGCGTCCGAACGCTCGGCTGCGACGGCGCCGCCCGCGACGCCATGGCGTTCACCGACCTCAGCTTCCAGCAGGTCTGGGAATACAAGCAGTAGCGGGCCGAAGAGCGGCATCACGCCGTTTCACCGCTGCCGACCGTGTTGCCCGGCACGCCCTCCGGCATTGTCGCGCCGCGAGGGCCGCATGCGACAAGTCATCGCGCTTTCGCCGAGAGTCGAGCCAAAAACAGCTGCGATGTATACTCGCAACGCTCCATGTTACCGCAAAGACACAGACTCCGACTTTTTCACCGCCGGCAAGTTCTTGAGGTTGATACATGCACCCCGGACTCGATAACTTGACCTCACTTAGGGTTATGATTCGGAGGGGAGTTCTCCATGCGCGGAACGAAATTTGCAGTTATCTCGGCCTTGTTGCTGTCCAGCACCGCCGCCTACGCGGCGGATGACCTGGCCCCGCCGCCGAGCGCTTATGACTGGACGGGCTTCCATCTCGGCGCCGGTGCCGGCCTCGGCGGCGTGGCGCACAATGCGGGCGCCGAGATCTACGACTACGAGACGGGCGGCCTGATCCAGGTCGGACCGGTCGATATCTTCTCCATCGGCGCCATGATCGACGCCGGAGGCGACGGCTACCTCGGCACGATCGAAGGCGGCTACGATGTCCAGGTCGGCAATTTCGTTCTCGGTATCCAGGGCGACTACACCTGGTCGGACATCGACGCGACCGCCGGCATCAACGGCGAGGTCTGCTACGAAGATCCGAACGGCCCTGACAGCTGCGACACCGCGACGGTCGATGACGATCCGAGCATCGATTACTCCCTGTCGGCCAAGAGCAGCTGGAGCGTCCTCGGCCGCGTCGGCATGGTCGCCAACGAAGGCGCGCTGGCCTACGCCCTGGGCGGTTACACCCGCACCCATCTGGAAGGCGCTCTGACGCTGACCTCCCTGCCCACCGGAACCGTGCCGCTCGTGTCCTACGACTACGATCGTGACGGCTGGACCGTCGGCGGCGGCATCGAAGCGCTGATCAGCGGCTCGACGTCGATGAAGATGGAATATCGCCGTACGCGGTGGGACAACAGCGACACCTACCCGCTCGGCCCGGAAGCAGGCATCAGCACCTGGGATGACGCAACTGTCCACACGATCCGCGGCGTGTTGTCGTACCGCTTCGGCGGCGGCAGCGCCGAGCAGCAGGCAGCTGTCGATGCAATCCCGACCGTTGACTGGACCGGCTTCTCGGTCGGTGCGTCCGGCGGCTTCTCGACGGTTCGCCACAATGCCGGCATCGAACTCCACGACTACACGCTCGGCGGCCTGATCCAGGTCGGCCCGGTCGACATCTTCTCCGTTGGCGGCGACATCGACTTCGGCGGCGAAGGTCTCGTCGGTCGTCTCGAGGCTGGCTACGACATGCAGCTCGGCAACCGTTTCGTTGCCGGTGTGCTCGCCGACTACACCTTCTCCAACGCTGAGTCGCAGGTCGGTCTGTTCGGCGACTACTGCCTGGAAGGCTACAAGTCCGGCGGCAATTCCGGCCCTGGCGCGGATGACTGCGATGACGGCTACGTGACCGGCTCGGGCGACCTCACCTACACGCTGAAGACCGGCGACAGCTGGTCCGTCGGTGGTCGCGCCGGTGTGCTGCTCAATCCGAAGACCCTGTTCTACGGCCTCGGCGCTTACACCCGTACCAGCATGGATGCGGACCTGACCCTCGGCACCGGCGCGTTCGGTTCCGAAGAGCTGCTGTCCTACTCCTATGACCGTGACGGTTGGACCTACGGTATCGGCATGGAGACCATGCTCACCGACAATCTCTCCACCAAGCTGGAATACCGCAACACGAAGTGGACGGACGAGGAACTCTACGGCGACGCCCTGCAGGGCTTCACCCGGACCGAGGACTCCAACGTGCAGTCCTTCACGGCAGGCCTGACCTGGCGCATCAACTGATCCTGACGGATCACGAACGAGAATACGAAACGCCCGCAGCAATGCGGGCGTTTTTGCTTGCGTGGAAGAATGTGGACCCGCCGTTTGTATACACCACACCACGCTCGGTGAGCCCGGGTGCGACGACGGACGGTAGGCGTCGCCCCTCGGGCGACCTGATCTTGCGGGTAGCTGAGAAAGAAGGCGGGAGCCTTGAGCCGTCGCTCAAATCATGCCGCCGACGACAATATCCTGTTGGCGGCGATCCGGTTGCGGCCTTCGTTCTTGGCGACATAGAGAGAGCGGTCCGCCTCGCGCAGAACGCTTTCCAGATCCTCGCCCGGCTCGTGAATGGCAATCCCGATGGAGACGCTCACCGCATCTGACGACAGGCCAAGCCGCGTGCCGATGCCATACACCTTCGTGCGGATGCGCTCCGCCACCCGATGGGCCTGGATGTTGTCGGCATCGATCAGGAAGGCCGCGAATTCCTCGCCGCCGATCCGCGCGGCGATGTCCTGGCGCCGAATGCAGTCGCCGATCTGCTCCGCGAGCGCGACGAGCACCTTGTCGCCCACCGCATGGCCATATGTGTCGTTGATATGCTTGAACCGGTCCGCGTCGATGAACAGCAGCGCGCCCGCGCTGCCCGCGTCGGGGACCTCCAGCAGCGCCGGCCCCACCGTGCTCATGAATTCGCGGCGGTTGGCGATGCGGGTCAGATGATCAGTCCGGCTGGCATGCCGCAGTTCCGACACCAGCGCTTCAAGCTTGGTGAGTTGGTCGAGAAACACGAGGCTCATCGGCGTCGCGACCGCGATCGTGATGATCGCGGTGAGGACCAGGTCGAGCAAGAGCCGGTCCTGGAAAAAGAACCAGTAGAAGGCAAAAGTCAGCGCATCCGCGCCGACGATGGCCAACACCGTGACCAGAATGGATTGGAACCAGACCGGTAGCCGCCTCAGCCGTTTGAACAAGCGTTGTGTCACCGCATCTCTCTTTGCCCGTCGCCGATGCGTCCGGGTCCGCGTGTCATAACAACCACACGCCCGGTGAAATTCGCTCTTATCGGGACGATAAAATTCTAGGAAAACCGCCACCAACGGTTCCGGGGCGATCGATAGGCGGCGTGTCTTAACAAATTGCGGCATGCGAGCCGACAAATCAGCGCGGCCGGGAAACCGGACATTCACACGGCCATGCCATTCTCACGTGACGGCAACTATACCGGAAAGCGAACTGGAGGCGTTTCGGCATGATTTATGGAACCGATACGACGATGTTCCTGTTCCTCCTCTTCATCGGGGTGGCGGGCGCCTATTTCGTCGGCGTCGCAATGGACGGCGTGCTGCGCGAAGACGGTTTCGGCGTCCTGTTGAACGCGGTGATCCTGATCGCGGGCGGCTTTCTCGGGCTGTATGTCTCGGAGTCGCTTCGCCTGCCGTTTGGGGACGGCACATCGCAGGCTGTCCTGATCGTCAGCGGCGCATTTCTGAGCCTCGCCTTTCTGGCCGCGCTCAAAGCGGTGGGAAGCCGGATGGGCTTCTGAAGGCCCGCCCCGACGCACCTGTCCGAGCCCCCGAAAAGCCATTAGACAAATGCACCGCGCGGCAATAGCGTCGCGCCATGCAATCAACGCCCGCCCCCGACAGCGCCTATGCCTGGAAGCGCCTGGCACTCACCTTGCTGATCGCCACGATCGGCAATGTCGGCATGTGGTCGATCGTCGTCGTCATGCCCGACGTCCAGGCCGAATTCGACATCGCGCGCGCCGCCGCCTCGGTCCCCTACACCGTGACCATGATCGGCTTCGCCATCGGCAATCTCGTTCTCGGGCGCGTGGTCGACCGCTACGGCATCACCATCGCGCTGACCGGCTCGGCACTGACGCTGGGCGCGGGCTACGGCCTCGCCGCGATCAGCCCCTCCGTTCACCTCCTGTCGGCGGCGCAGCTTCTGATCGGCCTTGGCACGGCGGCCGGGTTCGGCCCGCTCATTGCCGACATCTCGCACTGGTTCCACCGTCGGCGCGGTATTGCCGTCGCCATCGCGGCGAGCGGCAACTACCTGTCCGGCGTCGTCTGGCCGGTTCTCCTGAACTCGCTGCAGCACGACGCCGGCTGGCGCGCGTCCTACTCCGTTCTTGCGATCGTCATCGTGGCGAGCATCATTCCGCTGTCGCTTTTGCTGCGCCGCCGGCCGCCGGTCGCCGCGATCCATGGAGCGACGGGTGATAGCGTGGTCGAGGAAATGCCGGCCACAGGCTTTTCACCGAGGACGCTGCAATGGATGCTCGGCCTCGCCGGCGTCGGCTGCTGCGTGGCCATGTCGATGCCGCAGGTGCATCTGGTGTCGCTCTGCGTCGATCTCGGCTACGGCCCGGTCGCGGGCGCGGAAATGCTGTCCCTGATGCTGATGGGGGGCGTGGTGTCGCGGCTCGTCTCGGGCCTGATCGCCGACAAGCTCGGCGGCGTGCGCACATTGCTGATCGGCTCGACCCTGCAATGCATCGCGCTCTTCCTCTACCTGCCCTATGACGGGCTGGTCTCGCTCTACATGGTCAGCCTTGTCTTCGGCCTGTCGCAGGGCGGCATCGTGCCGAGCTATGCGCTCATCGTGCGCGAATACCTGCCAGCGAAGGAAGCCGGCGCCCGCGTCGGCTTCGTCATCATGGCGACCATCGCCGGTATGGCGCTCGGCGGCTGGATGTCCGGCTGGATCTACGACCTCACCGGCTCCTACGAGATGGCCTTCCTGAACGGCATCGCCTGGAACATCCTGAACATCGCGATCATCGCCACGATCTTCCTGCGCTCCCGCCACAACCGGATGATTGCGGCCTGACGACCGGATCGGCGGCGTGCGCCTATTCGGCGGCCTCGACCGCCAGTTCGCCCGATTCGATCTGCTCGCGCTCGATCGATTCGAACAGGGCGCGGAAGTTGCCCTCGCCGAACCCGTTGTCGCCCTTGCGCTGGATGAACTCGAAGAAGATCGGCCCGATGACGGTCTTGGAGAAGATCTGCAGCAGGATCTTCGTCTCCCCGCCGCCGACGACGCCTTCGCCGTCGATCAGGATGCCGTAGGTCTTCATGCGATCGACCGGCTCGTCATGGCCGTGCACGCGGTCGAAGCTCATCGCGTAATAGGCGTCCGGCGGTCCGGGCATGAATTGCAGGCCGTTGGCGGCGAGCGCGTCGGTAGCGTCGTAGATCTGTTCCGTGCCAACCGCGATGTGCTGGATGCCCTCGCCCTTGTATTTCTTCAGATAGCTCTCGATCTGCGACTTGTCGTCGGTCGATTCGTTCAGCGGAATGCGGATCTTGCCGCAAGGCGAGGTGATCGCGCGGCTGACCAGCCCCGTCAGCTTGCCCTCGATGTCGAAGAAGTGGATCTGGGTGAAGCCGAACAGCTCGCGATAGAAGTCCCACCACGTGTCCATGTTGCCGCGATAGACGTTGTGGGTCAGGTGATCGAGGTAATAGAAGCCGACGCCCTCGGGCTTCGGATCGCGCTCGCCCAGCCACTCGAACGCCGCATCATAGGCCGAGCCCTTCTCGCCATAGGCGTCGATGAAATAGAGGAGCGAACCGCCGATGCCGACGATGGCCGGCGCGTCCAGCGTCTTGTCCTCGCCTTGATAGGGCGTCGCGCCCTTGGCGACGGCGTGATCGAAGGCGTGCTGCGCATCGACCACGCGCCACGCCATCGACGGCGCGCAAGGGCCGTGCTCCCCGACGAAGCGCATCGCATGCGAGCCCGGCTCGGCATTGACGATGTAGTTGATGTCGCCCTGGCGCCAGACGGTGATCTTCTTCGTCTTGTGACGCGCTACCGGCACATAGCCCATGCGCGCAAACAGCGTTTCCAGTTCGCTCGGGTCCGGATGGGCGAACTCGACGAATTCGAACCCGTCCGTGCCGGCCGGATTGTCGGCCGAAATCTCGGCTTGCGGTGCGTGATGCGGAAACGGTCCCATGGCTGCTCTCCATCGCTTGCTTGCGACAGAATAGCGCGGACAGGCCGCAAGGTGTTTGCATTTTGATGCACGTTGGATCACGATCATGCAAACATCGTGCATCCATGGAGGATTTCTCGTGTCGGAGATTGGGCTGGATACGACGGATCGCAAAATCCTTGCGCTTCTGCAGGCGGACGCGCGGCTGACCAACAACGACATCGCCGAGCGCATCCACCTGTCGCCCTCGCAATGCTCGCGTCGCCGATCGCGGCTGGAACGCGACGGGCTGATCGCCGGCTACCATGCGCGCGTCGACGGCGAGAAGGCGGGCTTCGGCCTGGTGAATTTCATTTCGGTGACGCTGGCGACCCACAATCGCAACAATTCGGCGCGATTCGCGGATCTGATGGCGCGCTTGCCCGAGGTGCAGGAAGCCCACTCCCTGACCGGCGAGATGGACTACATCCTGAAGGTCGTCACACGCGACCTGCGCGGTCTCTCGGACTTCGTCAACGAGACGCTGCTGCCGCACGAGGCGGTGCAGAACGTGAAGACGTCGATCGTGCTGCAGACCCTAAAGGATACAAGCGCACTTCCTCTGTAGAACATGGTCGACTTTCGCGCTGGCCAGCCCTTTCGGTTTTCGTGTATCTGCGGGCCACGCTGACCCTGAGGCCGCCACGGCGCGGCGTTGAACCGGATTTCTGACATGGCTGACCAGACGATCGTCGAAGCGCTCCTCCTTGGCATTCTGGAGGGGCTCACGGAATTCGTTCCCGTCTCTTCCACCGCGCATCTTCTCCTGGCCGGCCATTTCCTCGGCTTCGAATCAACCGGCAAGACCTTCGAGGTGCTGATCCAGCTCGGCGCGATCATGGCCATCCTGACGGTGTATTTCACCCGGCTGTGGCAACTGGCGGTCAACCTGCCGAAGGACCGCAAGACACAGCATTTCGTCGGCGGCATCCTGCTGGCCTTCCTGCCCGCCGCGGTCATCGGCGCGCTGGCGCATGACTTCATCAAGACGGTGCTGTTCGAGACGCCGCTCCTGATCTGCATCGTGCTGATCGTCGGCGGGGTGATCCTCCTGTGGATCGACCGGCTGCCGCTGAAGCCGCGCTACACCGACGTGACGGAATATCCGCTCGGCCTCTGCCTCAAGATCGGCCTCTGCCAGTGCCTAGCGATGGTGCCCGGCACGTCCCGGTCCGGCGCGACGATCGCCGGAGCGCTCCTGATGGGCACGGACAAGCGCTCGGCCGCCGAGTTCTCCTTCTTCCTCGCCATGCCGACGATGACCGGCGCCTTCGTGCTCGACCTCTACAAGAACCGCGACGTGCTGACACTCGACGACGCGATGATCATCGGAGCGGGCTTCGTCACCGCCTTCATCGCGGGCGCCTTCGTGGTGAAATATCTGCTCGACTATGTGTCGAAACACGGCTTTTCGCTGTTTGCCTGGTGGCGCATCGCCGTCGGCACGGCGGGCCTCATCGGGCTCTGGCTGGTCGGCTGACCTACATCCAGGCCCGGCGCGCCATTTCAAGCGCCAGAAGCGTGATGCCGACCTTCAGCGTGATGCGAAACCGCGCCTCGCCGGTGCGATCCAGCACCACCGCGCCCGCCCGCGTGCCGAGATAGCCGCTCGCGATCATGGCGGCGGCCAGGGGCAGCCAGGGCGCCAGCGCGAAGCCGAGGGCGCCGAAGGCCACCACCTTCAGAAGATGCTGCGCTGTCATCGCCAGCGCGAAATTGGCGACCATGTTGTGCCGGTCGTCGAAGGCGCGGCTGGTGAAGGCCGCCACAAGCGGCCCGGTCGCTCCGAGGAAGATGGAGGCCGCCGTCGTCACGAAACCGCCGATCGCGAACACATAGGGCGACGACGCGTTGACGAAGGCGGGCAGCTTGATCCAGGTCAGGATGATGACGAAGGCGGCGAGCGCGGTCTTCAAGACGAGATCAGGCAGATCGACAACGACGACCCCGCCCAGCATCGCCCCGAAAATGGCGCCGATGACGAACGGCGCCATCGCGCGCAGCAGGACGTGCCGGCGCAGGTGCCAGGCCCGTCCGAAATTGGAGCCGAACTGAACCAGTCCGTGGACCGGTATGAGCGCGGCGGCGGGCATGAAGAACCCCATCACCACCAGCATCACCAGCCCCCCGCCGAGACCGACGGCAGCCGTCAGGGCTGAGGTGAAGAAGCTGAGCGCGACAAATCCGAAGGCGACCGACGCCGGGATGGTGTCGGGAAGCAGAAAGGTGACGTCCAAAGGAAAGCTGCCCTTAGGCGGTGCCGCCATTCTCGGTGGGAGAGGCCGGATTGCGGTACTGGCCGGTCTCGCGGTAGCGCCACAGATAGCTGGGCAGGATCGCCTCCAGCGCAGCCGGGCGAATACCGATGCCGCTCAGGGTACGCCCGTCCAGTTCGGCCGTATCGGAGACGACATTGTCGCTCTTCAGGAGCGTGACCTGATCGACAGTCAGAAGCGGCTTCGGCAGAAGGCCGAGAATACGGCCCTGAATGCGCGCCGCCCACCACGGAACGGTCACGATGAAGCGCTTGCGCTCGGTCACCCGCAGGACCTCGTCCATGCATTCGCGGAACGTCAGAACCTCGGGCCCGCCGATCTCGTAAACCTTGCCGCCCGCGATCTCGCCGTCGATCGCACGGGCGAAGGCCTCCGCGACGTCGCCCACGTAGACCGGCTGGAACTTCGTCTCGCCACCGCCGATCAACGGCATGAAGGGCGAGAAGCGCGCCAGATCGGCAAACTTGTTGAAGAAACCGTCTTCCGGCCCGAAAATGATCGACGGCCGCATGATGATCGCCTGGTCGCCAAGCGCGGACAGAACCGCGTCCTCGCCGCGTCCCTTGGAGCGGGCATAGTCGGCCTCGGCCTTCGGATCGGCGCCAAGCGCGGACATGTGCACCAGCGGCAGGCCGGCCTCGGCGCAGACTTCAGCGACGGCGCGCGCACCGAATTCCTGCACGGCCGGGAATGACTGGCGACCGCTCTCGAACAGGATGCCGACGAGGTTGATGACGGCATCGGCGCCCTCGACGGCACGCTCGATCGACCAGCGATGGCGCAGATTGGCCTGCACTGCCGTGATCTGGCCGACATCGCCGATCGGCTGCAAATGAAAGGCAAGATCGGGGCGTCGGACGGCGACGCGCACCCGGTAGCCGCGGCGCGCCAAGGCGCGGACGACATGGCGACCGACAAAGCCCGAGCCGCCAAAGACCGTTACCACTTTGGGAAGATTGGTTTTCTCGGTCATGGATTTCTCCGGAATTCGCCGTCTCTCGCAATGTCGATCCACTACCGGTTTTGGCCGCCGAGGTGAAGGGGAAAATTGACCGCACAGCGTCGAGACCTGCGGCAATCTTCCGGGACTTGACGAAAACCGCCCCGGCGTCACCCTTGGCGTCGAAACGGCATGGAGGAGGCGAGGCCCGTGCGGATCGGAATTTTCGGCGCCGGCTCGGTCGGTTGCTATGTCGGCGGCATGCTGGCGGCGGCCGGCCTGCACGTCATTTTCGTCGGCCGCGAGACCATGGCCGAGCGGCTCTCCGGCGGCATCGTGTTGACGCGGTTCGACGGCCTCGAACAGCGCGCGGCGCCGGAGGATGTCAGTTTCTCCACAGATCCGTCGGCCCTGCGTGACTGCGACGTCATCCTCGTCTGCGTGAAGAGCGACGCGACTGAGACCGCCGCACGCGCGCTCGCCAAAGCCGCCAGGCCCGACGCCCTGGTGGTGAGCCTGCAAAACGGCGTCTCCAACGCCGCCCGGCTGCGAGACGCGCTTGCACCGCGCAGCGTCCTTGCCGGCATGGTCGGCTTCAATGTCGCGCAGATCGGATCCAGCCGCTTTCACTGCGGCACCGAGGGCGAGATCGTCATCGAGGCGGATCCCAGCGCCGGTTCGCTTGTCCGTCACTTGAACGATGCAGGTGTCATTACGGAAGAATCGGCCGAGATCGACGCGGTGCAATGGGGCAAGCTGATCCTCAACCTCAACAACGCGGTCAACGCTCTCTCGGAGCTTCCGTTGAAGCAACAATTGGCCAGACGAGCCTATCGCCAGGTGCTTGCGGCCTCCATCCGCGAGGCCCTCCTCGTGCTGCGAGAGGCCGGCATCCGGCCGGCGAAAGTCGGCAAGGTCGGCCCCGCCCTGCTCCCGGCCGTTCTCAACCTGCCGGACTGGCTGTTCCTGCGGCTCGCCGGCTCGATGCTGAAGCTCGACGACGATGCGACATCGTCTATGGCCGAAGACCTGGCGCGCGGGCGGCAGCCCGAAATCCATTGGCTGAACGGCGAAATCGTCGCGCTCGGGCGCAAGACCGGCACCGCGACACCGGTCAATGAAAGGATCGTCGCGCTGGTGGAGAGCGTCTTCGCAGGCGATATGCCGGGCGGCCTGACGGGGGAGGATTTGAGGCGCGCCGCCCTCCATCCAGCGGAGTGAGACAGCAAAACCCTGCCGGCCTCGACATTACGCCTCACCGCCTCGGCTTCTCAACCGGTGAGACTGTGGACGCGCGGATTGCAGCTTTTATCAAATGGACAAAGAATCTGATCGGGACATATTGCCAAGACCGATCTTTCGGGTTTTGCTTTGCGCTTCCGCATTCCGCAGGAATGCCGTTTTGCGGTTTCGTCCTTGGCGCGACGGACCGCTTAAACGTTAAAGCGTCAAACACGGGAGCAACCATGAAACTTCGCACCATCACCAAGCTGTTCGCTGCGACGATCCTCGCATCGGGCCTGGCGACCGCCGCCAGCGCGAAAACGCTGGTCTATTGCTCGGAGGGGTCTCCGGAAGGCTTCGACACCGCGCTCTACACGGCCGGCACGACCTTCGACGCCTCCTCCAAGCCGGTCTATAGCGGCCTCGTCCAGTTCGAGCCGGGCACGACCAATGTCGTTCCGGACCTCGCCGAGAGCTGGGAAGTCTCCGACGACGGGCTGGAGTTCACCTTCAAGCTGCGTCCGGGCGTCAAGTTCCACACGACCGACTTCTTCACCCCGACCCGCGACCTGAACGCCGACGACATCATCTTCACCTTCGAGCGGCAGATGGACGAGGCGAGCCCGTACTTCTCCTATGTCGAAGGCGCGAGCTGGGAATATTTCAACGCCATGTCGATGCCGGACCTGATCTCGTCGATCGAGAAGGTTGACGACATGACCGTCAAGTTCGTGCTGACGCGTCCGGAAGCGCCGTTCGTCGCGAACCTGGCCATGGACTTCGCCTCCGTCGTCTCCAAGGAATATGCCGACAAGCTCATCGAGTCCGACACGAAGTCCGACCTCAACCAGAAGCCCGTCGGTACCGGGCCGTTCCAGTTCGTCGCCTATCAGCCGGACGCCGTGATCCGCTACAAGGCCTTCCCGGACTACTATGCCGGCAAGCAGCCGATCGACGATCTCGTCTTCGCCATCACCACCGACAACGCCGTGCGCCAGCAAAAGCTCCTCGCCGGCGAATGCCATGTGATGCCCTATCCGAACCCGGCCGATGTCCAGTCGCTCAAGGACAATTCGGACATCACCGTGATGGAGCAGGAAGGCCTGAACGTCGGCTATCTCGCCTACAACACCAAGGTCGCGCCGTTCGACAACGCCAAGGTCCGCAAGGCCCTGAACATGGCGATCAACAAGCAGGCGATCCTCGACACGGTGTTCCAGGGCGCCGGCCAGGCGGCCAAGAACCCGATCCCGCCAACGATGTGGTCCTACAACGACTCCATCGAGGACGACCCGTATGATCCGGATGCGGCGAAGGCGATGCTCGAGGAAGCAGGCGTCACCGACCTGTCGATGAAGGTCTGGGCGATGCCGGTGCAGCGTCCTTACAACCCGAATGCGCGCCGCATGGCCGAAGTCATCCAGGAGGATTTCTCCAAGATCGGCGTGACGGTCGAGATCGTCTCCTATGAGTGGGGCGAGTATCTCGAGCGCTCCAAGGCGGAAGACCGCGACGGTGCCGTGCTGCTCGGCTGGACCGGCGACAATGGCGATCCGGACAACTTCCTCGCCGTGCTGCTCGGCTGTGACGCCGTCGGCGGCGCCAACCGCGCCCAGTGGTGCAACGAGGAATTCAACGACCTCATCATGAAGGCGAAGAGCGGTTCGCAGGACGAGCGCGCCAAGCTCTACGAGGAAGCCCAGGTCGTGTTCAAACGCGAAGCGCCGTGGGCCACCATCGCCCATTCGGTCGTCCACATGCCGATGCGCTCCAGCGTCACCGGCTACAAGATGGACCCGCTTGGCGGCCATAATTTCGAAGGCGTCGATATCGCCGAGTAAGTCGAAACCGCGATGCCCGGAGCCACGCTCCGGGCATCGTTTCCTTCGCCCTTGAGGCGAAACTGGCCGGTTGATCGGCCCAACAAAATCAGGCAGAGCCCGCCGCCATGCTTCGATTTTTCCTCTACCGGCTCGCGCTGATCATCCCGACATTCGTTGGCGTCTCGATCGTCGCCTTCGCTTTCATCCGCCTTTTGCCCGGAGACCCGATCCTGCTGCTCGCCGGCGAACGGGGCATGACACCTGAGCGCTACGAGCAGGTGCGTGCGCTCTACGGCTTCGACCAGCCGATCGTCGTGCAGTATTTCGATTATGTGCTGGGCGTCTTGCAGGGCGACCTCGGCACCTCGCTGGTCACCAAGCGCCCGGTCCTGCAGGAGTTCTTCGCGCTGTTTCCCGCGACGCTCGAACTGTCGTTCTGCGCCATCATCCTCGCGGTCGCGATCGGCATTCCCGCCGGCGTGTTGGCCGCGGTCAAGCGCGGCTCGTGGTTCGACCAGTCGATCATGGGCGTGGCCCTGACCGGCTATTCCATGCCCATCTTCTGGTGGGGCCTGCTGCTGATCATCTTCTTCTCCGGCTATCTCGGCTGGACGCCGGTCTCGGGGCGCATCTCGCTGCTCTATTATTTCGAGCCGGTGACCGGCTTCATGCTGATCGACAGCCTGCTCTCCGGCCAGAAAGGCGCCTTTTCCTCCGCCGTAAGCCATCTCGTCCTGCCGACCATCGTGCTGGCGACGATCCCGCTGGCGGTGATCGCCCGGCAGACACGCTCGGCCATGCTGGAAGTGCTCGGCGAGGACTATGTGCGCACGGCAAAGTCGAAGGGCCTCGCGCCCAAGCGCATCATCGGCCTGCACGCGCTCCGCAACGCGCTCATTCCGGTCGTGACCACGATCGGCCTGCAGGTCGGCGTGCTGATGACGGGCGCGATCCTGACCGAGACGATCTTTTCCTGGCCGGGAATCGGCAAGTGGATGATCGATTCCGTCGGCAAGCGCGACTACGCGGTCGTGCAGGGCGGGCTGCTGTTGATCGCAAGCGTCATCATGATCGTCAATCTGGCCGTCGACGTGCTCTACGGCTTCATCAATCCGCGCATCAGGAGGTAGTCTCCCGTGACCCATACCGAAGCGCAACAGGCGGACAGCGCCGCCCCGACATCCGCTCCGGTCAGCGCCGGCGCGATGCGCAGGGCAATGCTGTCGGAATTCTGGTATTATTTCAGCCAGAACAAGGGGGCCGTGATCGGCCTCGTCGTCTTCTCAGTCGTCGTCTTCCTCGCGGTCTTCGCGCCGCTGATCGCGCCCCACAGCCCGAGCCTGCAGAACCGCGAGGCGCTGTTGTGGCCGCCGGCATGGATGGAAGGCGGCACCTGGGCCTATCCGCTCGGCACGGACGCGCTCGGGCGGGACATCTTTTCGCGCCTGATCTTCGGCGCGCGCTTCTCGCTCTTCATCGGCGTCGTGGTCGTCACGCTTTCCGTGTCAGTGGGCGTCATCGTCGGACTGATCGCCGGTTTCTTCCGCGGCTGGATCGACACCGCCATCATGCGCGTGATGGACGTGATCCTCGCCTTTCCGTCACTGTTGCTGGCACTCGTTCTGGTGGCGATCCTCGGCCCGGGCCTGACCAATGCGATGATCGCCATCGCGCTGATCCTGCAGCCGCATTTCGTGCGGCTGACCCGCGCCTCCGTGCTTGCGGAACGCGAGCGCGAATACGTCATCTCGGCGCGTGTCGCAGGCGCAGGCAAGCTGCGGCTGATGTTCGTGACCATCCTGCCGAACTGCCTCGCGCCGCTGATCGTCCAGGCGACGCTCGCCTTCTCCAACGCCATCCTCGACGCCGCCGCACTCGGCTTTCTCGGCATGGGCGCGCAACCGCCGACGCCGGAATGGGGCACGATGCTCGCCGAAGCGCGCGAGTTCATCCTGCGCGCCTGGTGGGTGGTCACTTTGCCCGGCCTCGCGATCCTCGTCACCGTGCTCGCCATCAACCTGATGGGCGACGGCCTGCGGGACGCGCTGGACCCGAAACTGAAGCAGAGCTGACACAATGGCGCTTCTCGAGATTGAAAACCTGACGGTCAGCTTCAAGACCTCCACCGGCCCGTTCAAGGCGGTCGACGGCGTTTCGCTGTCCTGCGACCGCGGCGAGATCCTGTCGATCGTCGGCGAGAGCGGCTCCGGCAAGTCTGTCGCCATGCTGGCGCTGATGGGGCTCCTGCCCTGGACGGCGACGGTGACGGCCGACACGATGCGCTTCGACGGGCGCGACATGCTCGCGCTTTCGGCGAGAGACCGCCGCGGCATCATCGGCAAGGAGATCGCCATGATCTTCCAGGAGCCGATGTCGAGCCTCAACCCGTGCTTCACCGTCGGGTTCCAGATCGGCGAGAGCCTGCGCATCCATCTGGGCCTCGACCGCAAGGCGCGGCGCAAGCGCGCGATCGAACTCCTGAACCTCGTCGGCATTCCCGCGCCGGAAAAGCGGCTCGGCCAGTTCCCGCACCAACTGTCCGGCGGCATGAGCCAGCGCGTCATGATCGCCATGGCGCTTGCCTGCGACCCGAAACTGCTGATCGCCGACGAGCCGACCACCGCCCTCGACGTGACCATCCAGGCGCAGATCCTCGACCTGCTGGTCGACCTGCAGGAAAGCCATGGCATGGGGCTGATCCTGATCACCCACGACATGGGCGTCGTTGCCGAGACGGCGGAGCGGGTGCAGGTGCAATATGCCGGCCAGAAGGTGGAGGAACAGGAAGTAAAGGCGCTGTTCCGCGATCCGCATCATCCCTATACGCAAGCGCTGCTCTCGGCCCTGCCGGAACGCGCGACACGCCGCGGCAGACTACCGTCGATCCCCGGCGTCGTGCCGGGACAAGGCGACCGGCCGAGCGGATGCCTGTTCTCGCCGCGCTGCCAATACGCCACCGAGCGCTGCGCCCGCGAGGCGGTGCGCCAGGGCCCGGACCATGGCTTCGCGCTCTGCAACTACCCGCTGGTGGACGGCGTCCCGAGCGGCCATCCCGCAAGGACCGGCGCGGAGGCGGACCGATGAACGACACCGTGCTCGACCACCGCACCGAGGCCGGCGACATCGTCGTCGAGGCTCGCAATCTCACCCGCTACTACGATGTCGGCGGCAGCCCGTTCAGCGAGAAGGGCGTCGTCAAGGCGCTCGACGGCGTGTCGTTCAAGCTTGCCGCGGGCCAGACGCTCGCGGTGGTCGGCGAATCGGGATGCGGAAAGTCGACGCTCGCCCGCCTCGTGACCATGATCGAGCCGCCGACCTCCGGCGAATTGCTGATCGACGGCCAACCCGTGACGCAGTTCACGGCGGAACTGCGTCGCAAGATGCAGATCGTCTTCCAGAACCCCTATGGCTCGCTCAATCCGCGCCAGAAGATCGGCGCCATCCTGGAGGAGCCGCTGGTCATCAACACGAAGGACAATGCGACCACCCGGCGCGCCAAGGCCATCGCCATGATGGAGCGCGTGGGACTGCGCGCCGAGCATTACGAGCGCTATCCGCACATGTTCTCCGGCGGACAGCGCCAGCGCATCGCGATCGCCCGTGCCCTGATGCTGAATCCGAAGATCCTCGTCCTCGACGAGCCGGTCTCGGCGCTGGACGTGTCCATCCAGGCGCAGGTGCTCAACATCCTGATGGATCTGCAGGCCGAACTCGGGCTCGCTTATCTGTTCATCAGCCACGACCTGTCCGTGGTGAAGCACCTCGCCGACGACATCATGGTCATGTATCTCGGCAAACCGGTTGAGACCGGGCCGTCGGAAGACGTCTTCGCCCATCCGCACCACCCCTACACTGCCGCACTCCTGTCGGCGACGCCGGTGGCCGACCCGTTCCACGAAAAGCACCGCATCCGGCTGGAAGGCGAACTGCCCTCGCCGCTGGATCCGCCGAAGGGCTGCGCCTTCAACCCGCGCTGCTGGCGCGCCACGCAGGAATGCCGCGACCGACAGCCGGCGCTGACCGAAGCGGGGTCGCAGACCCATGCATGCTTCCACCCCCTGCCGGCGGAGAGCCCGGCCACATCGTGAGGCCGCGACGCAGCGTCGCAACAATATAGCATGCAATGCAGTCTATGATCGGTTAGTGTCGCCTGACAGGGATCCGGCGACGGATCCGTTTGCGCATGGAGGGTTTCATGGCCGCACCGACCGGTTTTTCCGCTACCCAGATCCGGCTGCACTGGATCGTCTTCATCCTGATCGTCCTGCAATATGTCCTGCACGAGCCGATTTCGGATGCCTGGCACGCCTATGAGCGCGGCGAGGAGATCGCCTTCAACCCGGTGGTGGCAAGCCACGTCGCCGGCGGCATCCTCGTGCTGCTCTTCGCGCTCTGGCGCATCGCTCTCAGGGTCAAGCGCGGCGCGCCGGCCGCACCGGAACAGGAGCCGCCGATCCTCAAGCTCGCCGCCTCCGTCACGCACATCGCGCTCTACGCGCTGATGATCCTGATGCCGTTGTCCGGCATGGCCGCCTGGTTCGGCGGTGTGGAAGCGGCCGCCGAGGGCCACGAAGTCATGCGGGTGATCCTGCTGGCACTGGTGGCGCTTCATGTGCTGGGCGCGCTTTACCACCAGTTCATCCTCAAGACCGACGTGCTGATCCGGATGCGCAAGCCGGCCGCCTGACCCGCCATGCGCGAATAGTTGGCATTGCCGCGCCATCTTACGTTGCGTAATGTTGATCCATTGCGCGATGTGACCGAGTGGCGCCGCACACGGAGCGAGGGAGGCAGCCGTGGCCAACGAACTGGATTTCATTCGCCGGAACTACGTGTTCCTCGATGACAACATCCCGACCGTCGATATCGACGACCCTCCGCCGGAACAGACCAATGTCGGCGAGACATGGGACCCGCAACCCGCCGGCGAGGCGACCTGGGGCAGACCGCCGCCCCATGCCCCGCCCGGCTCGGATTCCGGCAACCCCACCGACGTGCCGGAAGACCGCTACGACCCGAACTCCACGATCGAACTGATCAAGCGCCCGCTGATCTTCGTTCCCGGCATCATGGGCTCGACCCTGTCGCATGCCGACATCCGCACGGTCGGCAACACCAAGCGCATCTACACCGGCGGCGAACTGTGGCCGCCGGCGCATCACGGCCTCAACAGCGGCGACACGATGCAGCACGCGATCAAGCATATCGGCGTGCCTCAGAAAGTGCCGACAGGCCTGATCCCGAATGTCTACACGAAGCTGATCGACTTCCTCGTCGACGAGATGGGCTACAAGCTCGACGAGACGCTGTTCATCTTCCCCTATGACTGGACCAAGTCGAACAATGATTCCGGCCGCAAATTCGCTGGCTACGTCAACCACGTGATCGCCAAGTCGCCGCAATGGCAGCAGCTCGGTGTCGATGTGATCTGCCACTCGATGGGCGGCCTGGTCACACGGGCGGCGGCGGGCCTCTACAAGGCGCCGATCCACCGCACCGTCTATCTGGCCTCGCCGCATTACGGCGCCAGCCTCGCCTATTTCTGGCTGCACCCGGAAATCGCGCTGAAATATGTCGATAGCAAATTCTTCTCCTTTGCAGCCGAGATCATCCTGTCCCTGTTCAGCCCGCTCAAGGGCGACGAGGCCTCGGTCAGCAAGGCCGTGAAAGCGCTGATCGGCGACCTGCCCTCCGTCTACGAGCTGATGCCCGACGCCTACTGGTTCCATGCCCAGCACTTGAACCGCTACGTGGTGGAGGATCGAACGCTGAACGGCTCCGGCGTTCTGCAGAGCTGGAGCCTGACCTATCTGAAGAACCAGGACCTGCGCGACGTCGCCAAGTTCCCCACGCCTCAGGCAAGGCTCCTGGCGAAGAAGGCGATGCTGTTCAAGCAGGCTCTCGGACCGCAATTGCCGGGCAACATCAACCTCGTTCTCTATTCCGCCGATCACGCGACCGACGAGAAGATCAAGGTCGAGGATTACGAATCCGGCGACATCCTGACCAATGACTGGAACGATCCGCAGTCCACGGCCGGCGACGGCACGGTGCCAAAGCTGAGCGCCACCGGCCCCGGCTTCGCCGTCCGGGTGCCCGGCACCCACAACGGCCTGCCCAACGCCCGCGCCACCCATTACTGGATCCGCCGCTTCCTCGGATCGACCTGACGGCGGGTCCGCGCGGGCCTGCCGCAAAGCCTGCCGTGGTTGTGACATCCTCCGGCGACCACGGCGCAGGCAGCCGCAGGCCCGCGCCGACGCGGCGGGCGATCTCGCAATGGCGATGGCGTTTGCAGTTTGAGCGTCGCTTCGCGACGACGCCCACCCTTCATCCATCCCCACAAGCGGAGGGACGAAGGGGCCAGAAGGAGCCGAGTGCCTCGACATCGCGAGCTCAAAGCGCCGCGAAAACCGTCTTCAGCCCAACGGGACGGCAGCGGGCGTCACACCCGCCGTTCGACCATCATCTTCTTGATTTCGGCGATGGCCTTCGCCGGGTTCAGGCCCTTCGGGCAGGCCTGGGTGCAGTTCATGATCGTGTGGCAGCGATACAGCCGGAACGGGTCTTCGAGATTGTCGAGACGCTCGCCGGTCGCCTCGTCACGGCTGTCGATCAGCCAGCGATAGGCCTGCAGCAGCGCGGCGGGGCCGAGATAGCGGTCGCCGTTCCACCAGTAGGACGGGCACGAGGTCGAGCAGCAGGCGCACAGGATGCACTCGTAGAGCCCGTCGAGCTTCGCACGGTCCTCATGCGTCTGGCGCCATTCCTTTTCCGGCGCCGGCGTCTTCGTCTCCAGCCAGGGCTGGATCGAGGCGTGCTGGGCGTAGAACTGGGTCAGGTCCGGCACCAGGTCCTTGACGACCGGCATGTGCGGCAGCGGATAGACCTTGATCGAGCCGTCGATCTCGTCGGAACCCTTGGTGCAGGCCAAGGTGTTGGTGCCGTCGATGTTCATCGCGCAGGAGCCGCAAATGCCTTCGCGGCAGGAACGGCGCAGCGTCAGCGTCGGGTCGATCTTGTTCTTGATGTACAAGAGCCCGTCGAGCACCATCGGTCCGCAATCGTCCATGTCGACGTAATAGGTGTCGATGGACGGGTTCTTCCCGTCATCCGGGCTCCAGCGATAGATCTTGTACTCGCGCAGATTGGTCGCGCCTTCCGGCTTCGGCCAGACCTTGCCCTGCGAGATCTTCGAGTTCTTGGGAAGTGCGAGTTCAACCATGGTGCGTCGTTTCCACTACTGGTTCTGGCATTGCTGCGGAGTCACGGTCATGAAATTCGCGATCTCCATCATTTCAGCGCCGGTGAGCGCCATCTGGGCCTGCATCATGACAGGCTGGTTCTTGCTGATTGCGGCGACGAAGAATTCGAGCTGCTTGTCGCTCAATTCGGAGTGAACCTTGTCGAGCACGCAGGCGCATCCGGCGTCCGACAGTTGGAGCTCGGCCTTGCAGGAAGCCAGGATCACCTCGTCATTGGCAGAAGCCGCGCCGGTGGCCAGCGCCACCGCGCACACGGTCGTTGCACCTGCGAGTTTCGCGAACAGATTGGCCATGGCATTTTCCTCCCGATATCCCGTGGTCCACATCAATGCGTTCTCAGTTCCTTGCGGACGACAAGCTTCAGCCCGCTCCAGATCTCGGTGACGGCGCAGACTTTCACATCGACCAGCCCCGTCGGCAAAAGCGTCTCCCGGACGGTGTCCTCGGTGATGTCGGTCTCAACCTTCGACGACTTCTTCGGCCACGACACCCAGACCATGCCGTCCGGCATGATCCAGTCGCGCAGGCGTGCGGCATTGCCTTCCAGGTCGGATTTCTCCGTCGTGAAGGCATGCACGAAATCGTAATGCCCCTTGCCGGGGAGCGCGTTCCACGACGTCTTCTCGCAGGACGCGAAATCGCGCGCGCCGGCCAGATCGGCGACGTCCTCGGGCAGGTTGACGAACAGCTCGGCGTGGCCGTCCTTCATGCCGAGCTTGTCGGCAACGGGCTTGCCCGAATATCCGGCCGCCGCCAGCGCCATGGTCAGTACACCCGCGCCTTCGGCGCGATCTTGGCGAGCTCGATGCCGTCGGCGATCAGGTCGGTGTGCACCGGGCGATAGTCGAGCGTCACCTTGCCCGCGTCATCGACCCAGGCCAGCGTGTGCTTGCGCCAGTTGTCGTCGTCGCGGCCGGCGAACTTGCCTTCGGCATAGTCTTCGCGGGCATGCGAACCGCGGCTCTCCTTGCGGGCTTCCGCGCCGTAGACCGTGGTGATGGCGCAAGCCATCAGGTTTTCCAGTTCCAGCGTTTCCACCAGGTCGGAGTTCCAGATCATCGAGCGGTCGGTGACCTTGAGGTCCGGCAGTTCGCTCCAGATGGCCGAGATGCGCTGGCAGCCCTGCTCCAGCGATTCCTGCGTGCGGAAGACGGCGGCGTCTTCCTGCATGGCGCGCTGCATCTTCTCGCGCAGGTCGGCCGTGGGCGTGGAACCGCTGGCGTGGCGCAGCCGGTCAAAACGATCCATGATCTTGTCGCAGGCCGCCTCGTTGACGTCGGGGATCGAGGATTCGCGGTCGATCACCTCGCCGGCGCGAATGGCAGCCGCCCGGCCGAAGACCACGAGGTCGATCAGCGAGTTGGAGCCGAGCCGGTTGGCGCCGTGGACGGAGGCGCAGCCCGCCTCGCCGACCGCCATCAGGCCAGGCGCCACCGCGTCGGGCCCGCCATTGGCCGGGTTCAGCACCTCGCCCCAGTAATTGGTCGGAATGCCGCCCATGTTGTAATGGACCGTCGGCAGAACCGGGATCGGCTCCTTCGTCACATCGACGCCGGCGAAGATCTTCGCCGATTCCGAGATGCCGGGCAGGCGCTCGGCGAGCACAGCCGGATCCAGATGGTCGAGATGCAGGAAGATGTGGTCGGCGTTCTTGCCGACGCCGCGCCCTTCCCGGATCTCCATCGTCATGCAGCGCGAGACGACGTCGCGCGAGGCGAGATCCTTGGCCGACGGCGCGTAGCGCTCCATGAAGCGCTCGCCTTCCGAATTGACGAGATAGCCGCCCTCGCCGCGCGCGCCCTCGGTGATCAGGCAGCCCGCGCCGTAGATGCCGGTCGGATGGAACTGAACGAACTCCATGTCCTGCAGCGGCAGGCCCGCGCGGGCGATCATGCCGTTGCCGTCGCCGGTGCAGGTATGCGCGCTGGTCGCGGAGAAATAGGCACGGCCGTAGCCGCCGGTCGCCAGCACCACCATCTTCGCGGAGAAGCGGTGGATGGTGCCGTCGTCGAGGTTCCAGGCGACGACGCCGGTGCAGCGGCCGTCATCGTCCATGATCAGGTCGAGCGCGAAATACTCGATGAAGAACTGAGCGTTGTTGCGCACCGACTGGCCGTAGAGCGTGTGCAGGATGGCGTGGCCGGTACGGTCGGCGGCGGCGCAGGTGCGCTGCACGGGCGGGCCGTCGCCGAAATTCTGCATGTGGCCGCCGAAAGGCCGCTGGTAGATCTTGCCGTCTTCGGTGCGGCTGAAGGGCACGCCGTAATGCTCAAGCTCATAGACCGCCTTGGGCGCTTCCATGGCGAGATACTGCATGGCGTCAACGTCGCCGAGCCAGTCCGAGCCCTTCACAGTGTCGTACATGTGCCACTGCCAGCAGTCCGGCGTCATGTTGGTCAGCGAGGCAGCGATGCCGCCCTGCGCGGCGACCGTGTGCGAACGCGTCGGAAACACCTTGGTGATGCAGGCCGTGCGCAGGCCCTGTTCGGCCATGCCAAGCGTGGCGCGCAGACCGGCGCCACCGGCGCCAACGACGACGACGTCGAATTTGTGGTCCTCGTAGCGATAGGCTCTGCCCGCCGTCGCCGGGTTGGAAGCGTTTGTGTTCATGCGTGTCGTTCCCTGGAGCCGCTGTTCCGGGTTCGCCGCGGCCGTGTCAGCCGGCGAAACCCAGTTTCAGGATTGCGAAGACGCAGAGCGCGCCAATCACGAAGGTGAAGAAGACGTTGAGCATCAGCGCCACGAGCTTCGCGCTTTCGCCATGCACATAGTCCTCGATGACCACCTGCATGCCGAGCTTCGCGTGGTAGAGCCCGCTGACGACGACCAGCAGCAGGATGGCCGCCACGAAGGGATGGCCGAGCGTCGCGAGAACCGTCTCGTAGGGCTGGCCGATGCAGGAGGCCACGATCCACACGAAGGCGATCATCAGCGGCACGTTGGCCACCGCGGTCAGGCGCTGGCGCCAGAAATGCTCCGTGCCGTCCTTGGCCGAGCCGAGGCCCTGGGCGCGCTTGTAAGGTGTCAGGATGGACATGCCGTTTCTCCCCCTCAATAGGCCAGCGCGGCGACGATCCAGATCAGGAGCGTCAGCGCCACAGAGGCGATGATCGTCGCATAGGCAAGTTTCGTCGAGGTGCGCTTCTCGAACAGGTAGCCGAGATCCCAGGCGAAGTGGCGAAGGCCGCCGAGCATGTGATGGATCAAGGCCCAGGTGAAGCCGAACAGCACGAGGATGCCGAACCACGAGCCGAGCACGGCGTTGACGAAGTCGAAATAGTCCGGCCCGCTCGCCGCGGCGATCAGCCACCAAGCGACCAGCAGCGTGCCGGCATAAAGCGCGACACCCGTGATGCGATGCACGATCGACATCATCATGGTCGGAATGGGCTTGTAGATCTGCAGATGCGGCGAAAGCGGACGCTCGGTTTTCGCAGGACTGGAAGCGCTCACGACAGGCTGCTCCTCGTTTTCAAAATAGGGCCGGCGCACATTGCGGTGCACCCGTTCATAGGGCGGCTTTCACGCCGCGTCAAAGGACCGCACGGCGACCGACGTCATCCCTTAGTGGGATTCTGCTGCAATGCAACACCACGCCGGGCTTTCAATCGATTGGAACCGCGAGCGGTATCGAAAAAAGCCCAAGCCGCTGGTTTCGCGGCCCTTTCGGCGGGATCCGGCGCCTATCGGCGGCATTCCACCGGCTTCTGGCCGGACACGAACCAGGTCGCCCGCACGTCCTCCAGGATCAGCGCGTAGATGCCCTCGGCGTAGCGCGTCGTCTGGGCGGGCGGACTGGCTGGCATCTCGGCGTTGAAGCCGCGGCTGTCGGACGCCGTGACCGAGCCGGCGGAGCGCTCCAGCGTGAGCTTCACGCCGTCGGTGCAGCGATACTGCATCGGGCCGCCCGCGGGAGCGGACAGGCCATCGAGCATCATCGACTGGCAGCCGGCGGGAACGGACGCCAGGGCGACAAGAATCAGAATGCGGGGAAATCTCATGGCGACGTGATAGGCCGCCGCGAAGATGCGGGCAAGCCGTCAGGCGACGGCCTCCTGCCGGGTGTCGAGCTGCGTCTCCGCCCCGTGCAGGCAGACGCGGTTGCGGCCCGTGCGCTTGGCCCGGTAGAGCGCATGGTCGGCGCCCTGGACCGCGTCGGAAATCCGCCGCCCGCGCGTCCAGACCGCGACGCCGAAGCTCGCCGTGACGTTCTCGCCGCCGAGGCTGTCATGCCGCAGGGCTTCCAGCGCCGAGCGCACCGATTCCGCGTAGAGCCGGGCGATGCCCTTGTCGGCCATGGGCATGACGATCATGAATTCCTCGCCGCCCCAGCGCACCACGAAATCCTCCTCGCGCGCCAGGCAGGCCAGCATGCGGGCGAAATGCATGATCACGTCGTCGCCTGCCTCGTGGCCGTGCCGGTCGTTGATCGCCTTGAACCGGTCGATGTCGGCCAGGACCACGGCATGGCCCAGCCCGCCTTCTGCGATCCGGTCCGCCAATGCGGGCATCTGGCGCTCGAAACCGCGGCGATTGAGTAGGCCCGTCAGCGGATCGGTCTCGCTGGTCAGCGTCAGACGCTTCACGATCTCCATGCCGAAGATCATGAACAGATTGGCCGCGACCACCAGCGCCAGCACGGAAACGACGAACTGCATGGACATCGCCGAGAACGACTCGGCGTAGTTGAACTGGGTCAACACGCCGCCCTCGAACCACAGCATCAAAACCGTGCGCGTGATCAGCTGCGCGCCGTTGAGCGCGACCAGGGTCTGCAGGATACGATCGACAGGGCGGCGCATGAGGTGGCGCATGTCGTAGGCGGCGTAGATGAACATCGACGCGATGCCGACATCCATGACCACGATGCGGCCGGCGATCTCGTCCTGAACGAAGCGGAACACGGTCAGGCCGATGAGCATGGCGATGCAGGTACCGACGATGAGGCGCAGCGGCGCGCGGCCGCGATAGAAGGTGAAGAGCGCCACGCAGAACAGCGCCGATCCGGCCGTGTAGAGCGTGTTGATCAGGTAGATCTCGACGATCTGCGGCTGCAGGCCGCGCAGGTAGTCGGCGATGAGCGCGCAGGCGATGAAGAAATAGGAGGCGGAGAAGATCCGCGCAGCCGCGATCTCGCGCGCGTAGTGGGAAACCACCAGGAAACCGCACGCGAAAACCAGGAAGATCACCGGGCTGATCAGCTGGAAGTAGGACTGTATCTGCACGCTTCCGTTCCACCGCCCGCCGGGGAATACCGGCAATGTCGGCGCGGACCATACACCCGCCTGTTTGATGGGGAGTTAATGATGCGGCTTCGATTTCGCCGCGGCGGATAAAGTGACGATGCCGCCGCGAGCCGAACCGCCACTTCCCAATCGCGCCCTTTCCGGTCTAAACCGGACGCATGCTGGCCATTCTCGTGACCGTCGCCCCGGTCTTCCTCCTCATCGCCGTCGGCTGGACCACCGTCAAGATCGGCTACCTCCCCGGCGGCCTTGCCGACGCGCTCAACGGCTTCGCCGTCAAGATCGCCGTTCCGGTGCTGCTGTTCAGGGCGCTGGAGCGCCTCGACCTGTCGACCGCCTTCTCGCCGCCGCTGCTCCTCAGCTTCTACACCGGCGCGTTTTCATGCTTTGTCATCGGCATCATCCTGGCCCGCCGGCTGTTCGCCCGCCAGCCGGGAGAGGCCGTCGCGGTCGGCTTTGCCGCCACCTTCTCCAATTCGGTGCTGCTCGGCCTCGCCATCGTCGAACGCTCGCATGGCACGGGGCCGCTGACCCCGTCCTTCGGCATCATCGCGCTGCACGCGCCGATGATCTACGCCGTCGGCATGGTGACGATGGAACTGATGCGCCGCAACGGGCGCTCGCTGACCGAGACCCTGTCGGTCGCCGGCCGCGCGATCATCGTCAACCCGATCATGCTCGGCATCCTGTGCGGCGCCATCGTCAACGTCACCGGGCACTGGCTGCCCGCTCCGGTGATGGCCGCCGTGGACATGATCGCGCAGGCCGCCATTCCGGTCGCGCTGGTCGGGATCGGCGCGGCGATGACGCGCTACCAGCTGCGCGCCGACCTGCCGGAGGCCGGCATGGTGGCGGCCCTGTCGCTGATCGTCCATCCCGCGATCGCCTTCGTGCTGACGCACTACGTCTTCGCCCTGCCGCCCGACATGGTGCGCGCCGCCGTGACGCTGGCCGCCATGCCGCCGGGCATGAACATCTATCTCTTCGCGGTGATGTATGACCGCGCCGTCAACCTGGCCGCCTCGGCGTTCCTGTTGGCGACGACATTCTCGGTGCTGACAGTGACGGTGTGGATCTACATTCTCCACCACGCCTTGCCCGGATGAGACGGGCGGCGCGCGCCGCCGGTCAGGCGACTTCGGCGCGAACCGGCTTGGCGGGAGGGTCCGGCCGGTCCACGCAGACCCGGTTGCGGCCTTCGCGCTTGGCCTGGTAGAGCGCCGCGTCGACCGCGCGGCCGACACCGGCCACATCCTGTCCGGATCGCCAGCCGGCAACCCCGAAACTGGCCGTCACCGAACCGCCGTCGAGGCAGTCGTGGCGGATCGCCTCCCAGCGCACCCGCACCCCTTCGGCGAACAGCCGCGCGGAGGCGGTCTCGCTGTTGGCGACGACGACGAGGAACTCCTCGCCGCCCCATCGAACGACGACGTCCTCGGCACGCGCGGAATCGCGCAACAGTTTCGCAAAGGCCATGATCACGACGTCGCCGGCCTCGTGGCCATAGGTGTCGTTGACGGATTTGAACTGGTCGAGATCGGCCATGACGACGGCATGGCGGCGTTCGGTCGCCGTGCGGTCGCCGACCAGGGTCGCGATCCGGGCCTCGAAGCCGCGCCGATTGAGGGCGCCGGTCAGCGGGTCGGTGTAGCTCTTCTCCGTCATCCGGCCGACGATCTTCGTGCCGAACATGACGAAGAGGACGACGGCGATGGCAAGCGAGGCGACCGCGAGGAAGAGCTGCAGCGTCACCGAGGCCAGCGAACCGGCATAATCGGCTTCCGTCATCGTCACGCCGACATACCAGAACACCACGGCGGTCCGCACGACCAGGAGAACCGCGCTGGTCGCGACGACGCACTGGAGAGCCCGGTGCATGCCGCTGCGCATGTGCCGGCGCAACACGAAAAGCGAATGCAGATAGAGCGTGGCGATGCCGACATTGATCGCCCATGCGCTCGGAACCACGTTCTCGATGCCAAGCCGCAGAACGGTGTAGGCGACGAGCACCACCGCCCCCGCCGCCGACAGCGGCTTCCAGGGAACCCGGTTGGTGTAGAGCTGGTAGAGCCCGGCGCAGAAGAAGACCGACGCGACCACGTAGAGGCTGGTCAGAAGCGCCGACGCGACCACCGGCGCCATCATCGCCTGCAGGAAGTCGGCCACCATGGCGCAGGCCGCGAGGAAGTAGGAGGCCGAGAAGAAGCGCAGCGACCGGATGTCACGCGCATAATGCCACAGCACGAGGAACCCACCCGCGAAGGTGAGCGAAATCAGCGGATTCAGGAGCTGGAAATAAGACTGTTCGAACATCCATCCAACCGGTTGGCGGCCGGCGCCGCCCCATCGGATGACCAGATTAGGGCCTTGCGCTTGCCATTGCGTTAACCGGCCGACCGCCATGGCCTGGAGCCGGCAAGAAAACGGCGCCCGCAGGCGCCGTTCCGGATTGGTTGACGGATGCGATCAGAGATCGCGCACGTCGACGAAATGGCCGGCGATCGCCGCCGCCGCCGCCATGGCCGGCGAAACCAGATGCGTGCGGCCCTTGAAGCCCTGGCGGCCCTCGAAATTGCGGTTCGAGGTGGACGCGCAACGCTCGCCAGGCTTCAGCCGGTCGTCATTCATGGCAAGGCACATGGAGCAGCCCGGCTCGCGCCACTCGAAACCGGCGGCCAGGAAGATCTTGTCGAGACCCTCGGCTTCCGCCTGTTCCTTCACCAGGCCGGAGCCCGGCACGATCATCGCGTTGACCGTGGAAGCGACCGTCTTGCCCTCGACGACCTTCGCCACTTCGCGCAGATCCTCGATGCGGCCGTTCGTGCAGGAGCCGATGAAGACGCGGTCGATGGCGATGTCGGTCATCTTCGTGCCCGGCTCGAGGCCCATATATTCCAGCGCCCGCCATTTCGAGGCGCGCTTGTTGGCGTCGGCGATGTCGTCCGGGTTGGGCACCACGCCCTCGATCGAGACGACGTCTTCCGGCGAGGAGCCCCAGGTGACGATCGGCGGCAGGTCGGCCGCGTCGAGCTTGACGACCTTGTCGTAATGCGCGCCCTCGTCGGTCTTCAGCGTCTTCCAGTACTCCAGCGCCATGTCCCAGGCCTGGCCCTTCGGCGCGCGCGGCTTGTCCTTGATGTAGGCGAAGGTCGTCTCGTCCGGCGCGATCAGGCCGGCGCGGGCGCCGCCCTCGATGGTCATGTTGCAGACGGTCATGCGGCCTTCCATCGACAGGGCGCGGATCGCCTCGCCGGCGAACTCGATCACGTAGCCGGTGCCGCCGGCCGTGCCGATCTCGCCGATGATCGCCAGCACGATGTCCTTGGCGGTGACGCCGTCGGGAAGCTGGCCGTCCACCTGGACGAGCATGTTCTTGGCCTTCTTCTGGATCAGCGTCTGGGTGGCGAGCACATGCTCGACCTCCGACGTGCCGATGCCGTGCGCCAGCGCGCCGAAGGCGCCATGGGTGGAGGTGTGGCTGTCGCCGCAGACGATCGTCATGCCCGGCAGGGTGAAGCCCTGTTCCGGCCCGACGATGTGGACGATGCCCTGCCGCTTGTCGTTCTCCGAATAATATTCGATGTCGAAATCGGCGGCGTTCTTGGCCAGCGCCTCGACCTGGATGCGGCTTTCCTCGTTCTTGATGCCCTGGTGACGGTCGGGCGTGGTCGGCACGTTGTGGTCGACGACGGCGAGCGTCTTGGACGGCGCGTGGACGGGCCGATGCGCCATGCGCAGCCCCTCGAAGGCCTGCGGGCTGGTCACTTCGTGAACCAGGTGGCGGTCGATATAGAGCAGCGACGTGCCGTTCTCGTCGGTGTCGATCAGGTGATCGTCCCAGATCTTGTCATAGAGTGTGCGCGGTGCGGTCATGTGATTGATATCCATTCAGGGCTGCGAAAAATGTCGAAAAACCGGCGTCACGCCGGGAGCGGAAACCGCTCAGCTAAGTCGCGCGAGCTGGTTCAGCGCCACGTGCGCGAAGAAGCGCGACGGCAGGCGCTTGCGGTCCTGCAGCGTGAAGCTCTTGAAGCCCGGATGTCCGAACAGCTTTTCCATGGCCGCGCTATTATCAAGTTTCCGGTGCGACGGCAATCTGGGAAGCTCGGCGCGACGGTGCAATGCGCACATCCTGCAACCCAGCATTGAATTTCAGGCCCCGGCCGTATACCCACAAGCATATCGGCACGGTCGATAGCGGCAGAGGACGATCAGGCAGGATGCAGCAACGGCTTTTTCGAGTGCGCGCGCTCGCCTACATTGTCGATCTGCTGCTCTACTACTTCGTCGCGGCCGCCATCTTCGTGTTTCTGGCAAAGCTCCTGCCCGTCCAGGTCCTCGTTCCGTCGATCATGAATGCTCAGGCCTGCTACGACCTGGTGGTCGATCGGGACGACCCGGTGATCGTGGCGCTGCAATCGCCTTCGGACGCGATCCTGTTCAAGAAACAATGCACGATACGGCAGATGTTCATCAACCGGGTCGATCTGCGGATCGTGGGATATGCCAAGGCCGTGGAACGCGTTCAGGTGATGGTGAGCTATCCCGTCGACGAGGACGGCAAAGCCGTGCCGTTCATCGACACCGCCAGTCCGGGTGCGTTGCTGCTGCCCTTCGTGGCCGCGTTCTTCGTTGCAAGACGAGGCGCAACGCCCGGCAAATCCCTGTTCTATCTTCGCATTCAGACGCGCGAGAGAAAAAACCCGTCCTACCGCCGGGCCCTCTTGCGAGAACTCGTCCGTTTCGCTCCGTGGGTCATGTCCGCCGTGATCGCGCTCCCGACGATGTGGACGGCCCTTATGGCCGACCCGATCAAGATGGCCGAAGCGCTGGGATCGTCCGGCATTTTGACCGGCTTCAATCCGCTTCCGGGCCTGGCGTTGGTGCTGATCGTCTCATTTGCCGCGCTCTGGTTCCTGTTCGGATCCTTCATCCGCTGGAACGGCCAGGCCTATTGGGACCGGGTCGCCGGCCTCTACGTCTATGACGTCGGGGACGAATCGATCCCGTCGCGATGACGGGCCGGTCAGCCGCGCGCGTCGGTCCGGCGCATGCGGGTCTCCAGCCGCCGGAGCGCGATCGACAGGCCGACCGTCAGGATCAGGTAGACATAGGCGACGATGGAATAGGTCTCGAAGAAGCGGAACGACCCGGCCGCATAGACCTTGCCCATCTGGGTGATGTCGGCGACGCCGAGCACCGAGACGAGCGAGGAATCCTTGACCATCGCGACGAAATCATTGCCGAGGGGCGGCAGGATGGTGCGGATCGCCTGCGGGAAGACGACCAGCCGGAACCGCTGCCAGCGCGTCAGGCCGAGCGATTCGGCCGCCTCGATCTGGCCCTCGTCGACGGCGAGGATGCCGGCGCGGAAGACCTCCGCGATGAAGGCCGAATAGCCGATCATCAGCGCGAGAATGGCCCGCCACAGAAGCGAGATGTCGCGCACCAGCACCTTGTCCATCAGGTCCGCGGCCTGCAGCGGCTGGGTCAGGAGATTGACCAGCCACACCAGGCTCGGCGCGCCGACGAAGGCGATGTAGAACAGCAGGACCAGGATCGGCACGCCGCGGATGATCTCGACATAGAAGCGCGCGACCTGGCGCAGGACGAGCGAGCCCGACAGCCCCATCAGCGCGACCGCCAGGCCGAGCGCCGTGGCAAGCGCGAAACCCGTCAGCGTCACGAAGATCGTGATCCGCACGCCCTTGGCCACGGTCGAAAAGACCTGCGCGTAAGGGTCGTTGCCCGCGATCAGGAGCGCCAGCGCAAGCCCGATCGCGCCCAGCGCCACCAGCCACCAGGGAAAGTCCTTCTCGCCCTGCCGTTCAGGTCGCACCGGCCGGCGTTCCCTCGCCCGTCAAGTCCTACTGGCCGAGCTTGTAGTCGAGAAACCACTTGGTGTTGAGCGCGTCGAGCGTCCCGTCCGCCTTCATCGCCGCGATCGCGGCGTTGACCGGCGCGACGAGGTCGGAGCCCTTCGGGAAGATGAATCCGAAATCCTCCGAGCCGAGCGGGTCGCCGATCAGCTTCAGCGCGCCGCCCGAGGCTTCCACATAGCCCTTGCCGGCGGTGCCGTCGGTGAGCACGAGATCGACGTCGCCGATCCTGAGCGCCTGCACGGACGCCCCGAAGGTCTCGAACAGCTTGATGCGCGGATTGGCCTCGTCGCCGTCGAGCACGTCGTAGACGGCCACGTAGAAGGGCGTCGTGCCGGCCTGTGCGCCGACCAGCCCGTCCTCAAAGGCGGAGAAGGAGCCGGCATCCGTGAAGCGGTCCTCGTCGGCGCGCACCAGCATGTACATTTCGGAGCGCATGTAGGGATCGGAGAAATCGACCTTCTCGCCGCGCTCCTCGGTGATGGTGATGCCGGTCATGCCCATGTCGTACTGGCCGTCGGACACGGCCTGGATCATCGCGTCCCAGGAGGTGTTGCGATACTCGACCGTCATGTTCAGCCGTTCGGCCATGTCGGCGACGGCGTCATATTCCCAGCCGATCGCGTCGCCGGATTTCGGGTCGACGAACTGCAGCGGCGGATAGGCGTTTTCGGTGACGACGACCACCGAGCGGCCGCCGAGATCGGGCAGGTCCTGCGCCGAGGCGGCGACGGGTGCGATGACGAGGGCGGCGCAGGCGCCGAGCACGAAGCGACGGGAAATCATGTGTGGCCTCCGGGGGTTCGATCTTGCGGGATCAGGTGCTGGGGAGACTAGCCGCTGGCGAGCGCGGCGCAAGCGCAAACGGGAAAGGCGGGCACCCGGCCCGCCTTTCCTCACTGCTTCGCCTGCCTGCTCCTGGCGTCCCGCTTCTTGCGCCACGGCGCGTCGTGCTCCCAGTCGCCGGCCATGATCGATCCGTGCGGGATCACCTCGTCGACGACCTTCGCCAGGCCGAACCGGCCGATCTGCTCGCGCACGGCCCTGGCGTTCTTGTAGGCCGACGGCAGTTCCGACACGTCGATCCGCCCGCAGAAGAACCGCGCGTCGATGCCCGCCGTTTCGTCGGTGAAGACGTCGGCATGCGGCCGGTCGCCGAGCTGGCGCTTGTGCGCCGTGCGCGACATGTTGCGCCCGGCGCCATGCGGCGAGAAGCCGAGGCCGTGCCCGGCGTCGGCGCCGCGCACGATCAGGAGCGGTTCCGCCATGTTGAGCGGAATGATCGTCAGATCGGTCGCGTCGCCCGCCCAGCCGTCGAAGGCCGGCGTCGCCCCCTTGGCGTGGTAGAACAGGCCGTCCGACTTGCGGAAGACGAAGTTGTGCTCGTTCCAGTACCGGTCCTGAACGCCGGCACCAGTCCGCTCCGCCACCAGGTCGTGGATCGCGAAATGGTTGGCCTTCGTCCAGGCGCGCACCAGCTGCAGGGCGGTCCAGTAGGCCTCGCCCTCCTGCGTGTCCGCGGGGATCCACGCATTCTGCTTCAGCGTTTCCGGCGCAAGCCGCAAGCGATGGCGCTCCGCAATGCGCATGCCCGTCGAATACAGCCGCGCCCCGAGCCCGCGCGAGCCGTGATGGGTCACGAGGATCGTGTCGCCGGTCGAGGCCAGCGTGCCGACATAGGCGAAGTGGTTGCCGTCGCCCTGGGTGGCGAAATGGCGCGCCGCCAGAACCGCATGCGGCTTCAGCAGCGGATCCTCTTCGAGGGCCGAGCCGAGGCTTTCCGGCATGGCCACCGGCGCCGCGCGATCGGCCGGCCCGAAATGGGTGGCCTCATGCGTGGCGTCGAGCAACGCCTTCGGGTCGAGAGACCCGAAATTGGTGTAGGCCATCGAGCAGCAGATGTCGGCCGAATGCATGCCCGGATGGATTGCCTCGGAGACGGCGATGCCGCCCACGGGGATCGTGCCCGACGGGCCCGCCGGGCAGGCGTCCGGCATCACCGCGCCGGCCTTGACCACCGGCGTCCGCAACAGGGCGCGCATCGACTGGCGCACGGCTTCGAGATTGTCGGCCTCGGCGTCGTTTTCGGCGTCGATGTTCATATGCAGCGGCTTGCTGTCCACCGGGTGGAGCGCGCGCACCGGCGGCGGTGCGAGCGCGGCAACGGCCGCGAAGGCCGCGTCCCGGTCGGTGCCCTCGGCCAGCATCGCATTGGCGGTGTCCAGCGCCTCGGCGAACCACTTGCCCGGCTGAAATCCGGCCTCGATCAGATCCTTGCCCGTCAACATATTGCTCTCCTTTAGGTTCGGGCCTCGGTCAATGCCGCGCCGAAACGAAAAGGGCGCGGTTCTGACGAACCGCGCCCTTGAAAGCGATGTGTCTCAACGGGCGGCTCGAAGCCGCCCGGTCGGGCCGGACGGCCTTATGCGTCTTCTGCGCCTGCTTCGGCTTGAGCGGCCTTGGCTGCTGCTTCCTCTGCTGCCTTCTCGGCGGCCAGAGCCTCGGCGGCTGCGATCTTCTCGGCCTCGATGCGGGCCTTTTCCTCGGCGATCTTGCGGCGCTCATCGTCGTTCAGCTTGCGCGAACGGGCGTTGGTGTTCTCGGTGATACGGGCCTTTTTGCCCGTCAGGCCGCGCATGTAATAGAGCTTGGCGCGGCGCACCTTGCCTCGGCGAACGACTTCGACGGCCTCGACCAGCGGCGAATAGACGGGGAACACGCGCTCCACGCCTTCGCCGTAGGAAATCTTGCGAACGGTGAAGTTCTCGTTGAAGCCGGCGCCGGCGCGGGCGATGCAAACGCCTTCATAGGCCTGCAGACGGGTGCGCTTGCCTTCCGTGACGCGCACTTGGACGCGGACGGTGTCGCCGGGCGAAAATTCCGGCAGGGTGCGCTTTTCGATGATCTTGGCGGCCTGTTCGGCCTCGAGCTGGCGGATGATGTCCGTCATGATTTACTTCCTCTTGTTCTTTTGAACCGCCAGAGCGCTCGACAAGGGCTGAAAGTCAATTGACCGTCATGCCTGGCCCGAAGGCCGGAGCGTATTCACGAGATCGTATTTGCTGTTGAGTCAGGACTTGGCGCCCGATTTCCGCGGGTGCTTACAGGAGAAAGGTGGTTTTGTCACGCCCTTTTGGTGCTCGGCAAAGTATCGGCCGAATCCGGTCATCTCTCACCAGTCACCGGATTGCCCCGCGCTCGGCCGCCCAACACGCGGTTTGTCTCCACGCAGCTTGCGCACCGGCCGCCCGGTCGGCTAGGCGGAGACGGGCATTGCGCCCCGAGAAGCGAAACCCATGACCATAATCGATGCGATGCTCCTGTTTTCGGCCGGGTTTCTGGCCAGCGCCGTCAACGCGATCGCCGGCGGCGGCACCTTCCTGACCTTCGGGGCGCTGACGCTTGCAGGCGTGCCTCCGATCGTGGCCAACGCCACCTCCTCGGTGACCCAGTTCCCGGGCTACGTGACCTCGGCGCTCGCCTATCGTGAGGAAATCCGGAAGGATCTGCGCGAGGCGCTGCTGATCGGCGGGCTCTCCGTGATCGGCAGCCTGGTCGGCGCGCTGGTGCTGCTCGCCCTGTCGAACCCGACGTTCCGCCAGATCGTGCCGTGGCTGCTGATCGCCGCGACGGCGCTGTTCGCCGCCGGCCCGTGGCTGAAGCCGAAGCGGCTCGCCCCCGACCATCCGATGGGCCCGATCGGCCTCGCCGCCCAGTTCGCCACCTCTATCTATGGCGGCTTCTTCGGCGCAGGGATGGGCATCATGATGCTGGCGGTGCTCGGCATCTCCAAGGGCGGTGACTATCACCGGCTCAACGCGCTGAAGAATTTCGTCGCCGTGCTGATCGCCGCGGTGGCGATCATCGTCTTTTCCGGCGGTGGCGTGGTCGCCTGGCTTCCCGCCGCGCTCATGATCCCCGGCGGCGCACTTGGCGGCTATGCCGGCGTCTGGATGGCGAAACGGGTCCCGCAATCCGTCATCCGCGCCCTGGTGATCATCGTCGGCCTGACGCTGAGCTGGTATTACTTCACGAAATGACGGGCGGGACGGTCAGCCGTCCAGCAGGTCGGGTCGGCGGTCCCGTGTCAGCTTCTCCGCTTCCTCGCGCCGCCATTGATCGATCTTCGCGTGATTGCCGGAGGTCAGAACCTCGGGGATCGTCCGGCCCTCCCATTCGGCGGGACGGGTGTAATGCGGGTGTTCGAGGAGATTGCCTTCGAAGCTCTCCGTCTCGCCGGATTGCGCATTGCCCATGACGCCGGGCAACAGGCGGATGACGGCGTCGAGCAGCACCTGCGCAGCGACCTCGCCGCCGGACAGCACGTAATCGCCGATGGAGACCTCCTCCAGATCGCGGCCCTCGATCACCCGCTGGTCGACGCCCTCGAAGCGCCCGCAGACGATGACGGCGCCCGGACCGGCCGCGAGATCGCGCACGCGCGCCTGAGTCAAAGGCGCGCCGCGCGGGCTCATCAAGAGGCGCGGACGCGGATCGTCCGTGCCGGCATTGGCGTCGAGCGCCGCGGCGAGCACGTCGGCGCGCATCACCATGCCGGCCCCGCCGCCGGCCGGCGTGTCATCCACGCTCCTGTGCCGGTCGGTGGCGTAATCGCGGATCTGTACGGCGTCGAGCGACCAGTCGCCACGCGCCAGGGCCTTGCCGGCCAGCGCCTGGCCGAGCGTGCCCGGAAACATCTCCGGGTAGAGCGTCAGCACGGTTGCGCGAAAGCTCATGCCTCGCCGTCCTCGGCCGTGTCGGCCTCCTCGCCGCGCGCCTCGATCTCGTGCGGGCGGATCAGGGTCAGCCGGCCCCCTTCGAAATCGATGTCGGGCACGGTCTCCAGCGAGAATTCCACCAGGAAGGCGCGCTTGCGCGCCAGCCCGCCACCCGGCGTGACCGGGGCGACCTCCAGCAGGTCACCGGCGCCGAAATTGTGCACGGCGATCACCTGCCCGGTCTTGGCGCCGGTTTCGTCATGCGCGTCCAGACCGACCAGGTCGGCGACGAAGAACTCGTCCTCCTCCAGCTCCTCGTCGGGCAACTGGTCGCGCGAGATGAACAGTTCCACGCCGTTGAGCGCCTCGGCCTGCGACCGGTCGCGCACCTGTTCGAAGGTGACGACCACCACGGTCTTCTGCGGCCGGATCTCGATGACGTCGAAGGCGCGGCCCTCGCTGTCGAAAAGCGTACCGTAATCGCCCAGCGCCATCGGATCGGCCGTGTAGGGCTTCACGCGCAATTCGCCGCGCACGCCATGCGGCGCGCCGATCACGCCCATCAGCACCGGATTGTCGGGTTTTGTCATGCAGCTCTCGCCATTCGTCGATGTGCGGCGTTGAAAGCACCCTTTGCCCTTCCGGGCAAGTGCCGAACCTGCCGCAACGGAAGGACTCCTGTGAGGGTTTGCACATCGCGCCAGGACGGAAGCGACTATCTCCATGAGCAGGGACACACCACCCAAACAAAGGAAAAAAACGATGATGAAGAAAATCTCGACGGCACTCTTTCTTGCAACCCTCGTCGCCTCGCCGGCTCTGGCTGGCGGCAAGCTCTCGGTCCAGACCGAGCGTCCGACCATCGGCGGCTACACGACGAACAAGCCGGGCACCCAGGCGATCACCCAGCATTGCTCCGGCGTCACGGCCTGCAACGCCCTGATCGCGATCTGCGCCGGCAATGGCGGCACCTGGTCTGAATCCTCGCACAACACGCAGGGCCAGCCGACCAAGGGCGCCTGCGTCAGCTGATCTCCCGCGACAGAAAACGGAAAGGCCTCGCTCAAAGCGGGGCTTTTCTCGTTTTGAAGCCCGGCGCAATCAGCCGGTAACCATTGCCCGCCATGATGGTATCCATGCCCCAGGACCATGCCCTTTTCGTCAACGCGAAGCCCGACCTCGCCGCCGTCCGCACGGCCTGGCTGGAACATCTTTCCAGCGAACGCCGCCTGTCGCCGAAGACGGTGGAGGCCTATGAGCGCGACACGCGCCAGTTCCTCGCCTTCCTGACCGACCATCTCGGCGGACCGCCCGGCCTGAAGGACGTCGCCGACCTGAAATCGCTCGATTTCCGCGCATTCCTGACCCGCAGGCGCTCCGCCGGCGCCGGCGCCCGCACCCTCGGCCGCGGCCTCGCCGGCATCCGCTCCTTCATGCGCCACCTCGAACGCCAGGGCCTTGCGAATGCGGCGGCGGCAACCGCGCTGCGCACGCCGCGACAGCCGAAATCGCTGCCCAAGCCGCTGACGGCCGCCGATGCGCGCAAGGTCATCGACGCCGCCGAACAGCCGAACGAGGAACCGTGGATCGCGGCGCGCAACGCCGCCGTTCTGACGCTGCTCTATGGCGGCGGGCTGCGCATTGGCGAGGCGCTCGCCCTGACCGGCGAGGCGCTGAGCGACCGCAGCGAAAAGGCCTTTACGGTGACCGGCAAGGGCAACAAGGCGCGGATGGTGCCGCTGCTGCCCGTCATCTTCGATGCCGTCGATCTCTATCGTCGCCTGTGCCCGCACGACCTCGCGCCTGACCAGCCGCTGTTTCGCGGCGCGCGCGGCGGGGCGCTGCAGGCGGGCGTCCTGCAGCGCGACATGCGCAATCTGCGCGGCGCGCTCGGCCTGCCCGACACGGCGACGCCGCATGCGCTTCGCCACTCCTTCGCCACCCATCTCCTAGGCAATGGCGGCGACCTGCGCACGATCCAGGAACTGCTTGGCCATGCCAGCCTGTCGACCACGCAGGTCTATACCGGCGTCGATGCGGCGCGGCTGCTCGACGTCTACCGCCAGGCCCATCCGCGCGCCTGATGCGCGCATTTTGCCGGCCGTTTTAACGGAATCGTCGGGCTTTTGGGCCAGACTGGCGCCATGAACGCCTTTGTGACCCGCCTCGACCGGCTGTCCGGTCCGCTTCTCGCCGCGCTTGGCCTCGCCAATGCGTTGTTCATGCTGAGTTTCCTGGCCGTGCTGCTGGTCGCGATGCAGTCCCTGCCGGCCGCCGCGGCGGACGATTGCCGGGGAGAGAACCTGCTGACCGCGATGCAGACCGAGGATCCGGACACCTATCGGCAGGTGATGGACGAGGCGGCCGCGACGATCAATGGCGACACGCGCCTGTTTCGCATCGACAGGCAGGGCCTCGAACCGTCCTACCTGTTCGGCACCATGCATCTGACCGACGAGCGCCTCATCGACCTGCCGCCCCGCGCCCGCGACGGCTTCGACGCGTCGGGGACGGTGGCCATCGAATCCACCGAAATCCTTGACCCGGCCAAGGCGCAGCTCGCGATCTTCGCCAAGCCCGAACTGACCATGTTCACCGGCAAGGAAGACCTGTCGGATTACCTGACCGAGGAGCAGCGCCGGATCCTGGTGGACGGTCTCGCCGCCCGCGGCATCCAGCTCGCCCTGGTGGAACGGATGAAGCCCTGGCTCATCCTCGGCATGGTCGCGCTGCCGCCTTGCGAGATGGACCGCAAGCAGGCGGGCAAGCCTTTCCTAGACGTGAAGATCGCCCAGGACGCCCAGCGCGACGGCAAGGAACTGGTCGGGCTGGAAACCATCATGGAACAGTTCGACGCCATGGCCTCGCTGCCCATCGAATTTCACGTGCGCGCCCTCGTTGAAACCGTCTCCTATGGCGATCGCATCGACGACATGATCGAGACCATGATCGAGCTCTATGTCTCCGGCCAGACCGCCAAGGTGTGGCCCATGCTGCGCGCGGTGACGCCGCAGCCGCAGGACGGAAGCGACGCCGCCGCCGACTATGCCGAGTTCGAGGAAGCCCTCGTCCACATCCGCAACGAGACCATGGTGGAGCGTGCCTTGCCTCTTCTGGAAAAAGGCGGCGCCTTCATCGCCGTGGGCGCCCTCCACCTGCCGGGAGAGCGTGGCCTGGCCGCGCTGATCGACAAGGCCGGCTACACCGTGACGCCGCTCTACGAGTGAGACGCCGGACGACCTCCTGAATTTGTGATCGCCCGCAATATTGGTGATTCGCGACACTCGGGTTACGCTGCGTGAATCCGGTCCTTGCCGGATGAGCAAAGGAGCAGCGCATGTCTTACAAAGCACTGGGCCTTGGCCTTGCGACCGCTTTCTTCGTTTCGGGCTCCGCTCTTGCATGCCCGATGCATGACACGGTCGCGAAAAACGAGACGCCGGTCGACTATTCCAGATTGAAGACCATGGAAGTGGCGCAAATGCCGGTCGATGCCTGGCTGATCAAATACCTCGACGCCTGGCAGAAAGCCTGAACGTCGCATTGCCTCCAGCACCCGAAGACCCGGCGTCGCCACAAGCGCGCCGGGTTTTCTTTGCGAAAAGGCAATGGAACCATCCCCTTACATGAGTCGTTGTCCGCCTGAATGTAAAACAGGAGATGATCATGACGACTCAGGACCGTGAAACGAAGATCGTTTATACGAACGGAACCGGCGCCGGCTGGTTCATCGCCCTCGTGCTGCTGATCGTGCTGGCCGTCGGCGGACTGTATCTTTACAATTCCGGTGCGCTGAGCGGCGGCAACGACGTCGAGGTGACGATCGACGTGCCCGACGAGATCGTTCCGAGCGCGCCGTCCGAATGACGGCGCCTTCGAGGTCGGCCTCCGATCAGAAGTCGACCTTGAATTCGCGAACGACACCCAGCCGGAATGAAAACTGGTCGCGCGATCCGATGCCGGTGACAGGAGAATCGGCCGCATCGCCGACCAGCCGGCTGTATCCGGCAGACGATTCCACGGCCCAGGCGTCGAGCAGCGCATAGCGCGCCGACGCTTCCACGCCGATCGACTTGAAGCCCGCGCCGGCATCGAACTCCGACAGCCCCGAATTCTGCGCTTCCGACGCCGACACGCCGAAATAGGTGTCCATGTAGGCGCCGTCGGCGAACGAGGCGCGCGGACCGACGGACACCGACAGGCGATCCGTCGGATAGGCGACCAGATCGGCGCCGATCTCCCCGACATAGCCCTCATGGCCGCTGAAGCCGCGACGGACTTCGGCAAAGACCTTCCAATAGGGCGTCGCATAGCCGACGCCGGCACCCAGCTCGACTGCGGAATCGACATCGTCGAGCCCGGCCAGTTCCGGGTTGTCCGCGGCCTTGCGTTCGCCGCGGAAGGTGAAAGACGGATAGAAGGACAGGCCCATGCCGTCGCCGCCGCCGATCTGGAAACCGTTCGGCAGGGTCAGCCGTTTGAGGCGGAACGTCGGATAGGGGCTCAGAAGATAGTCGGACGCCCCTTCGTAGCGAGGCGCGACGACGCCGCCGCCCCCGAGCTCGAATTCGATGCCCGGAGCGCTGCCGTCGGCGGCCGCCGGACCGGCGAGGAAGGCAGCGCCGGCAAGCGGGCTGACGATGGCGAGGGAAACAAGTACCGAATGCGCCGGACGGCGATACGCGGTGAACAAATCACTGATCCTTCAGTTCCGTCAAAAGGAGGAGGCGGCCAATACGCGCCGCATCCCGTGGTTAAGACAGCGTAACCGGAAACAGTAAACGTTTAATTCCCGCAGCGCGTATCGCCTGTCTTGACCCGCCTGGCGTCACATGTGGATCGGCTTGCCGAAGGCCGTGGCGAGCGCCGCCTCGCGCACGGATTCCGACATGGTCGGATGGGCGTGGCAGGTGCGCGCGAGATCTTCGGAGGATCCGCCGAATTCCATCAGCACGGCCGCCTCGTGGATCATCTCGCCGACGCCGTGGCCCACCATGTGCACGCCGAGCACCCGGTCGGTCTTCTTGTCGGCCAGGATCTTCACGAAGCCGTCGGTCGCCAGCATGGCGCGGGCGCGACCATTGGCGGCGAAGGGGAACTTGCCGGACGTGTATTCGATGTCGGCCTTCTTAAGCTCTTCCTCGGTCTTGCCGACGGAGGCGACTTCCGGCTCGGTGTAGACCACGCCCGGAATGACGTCGTAATTCACGTGACCGTGCTGGCCGGCGATGATCTCGGCAACCGCCATGCCCTCGTCCTCGGCCTTGTGCGCCAGCATCGGGCCGATCACCACGTCGCCCAGCGCATAGATGCCGGTGACCGAGGTCTGCCAGTGCTCGTTGATCTGGACGCGGCCGCGCTCGTCGAGCACGACGCCGGCCTTCTCGAGTCCGAGGCCTTCCGTGTAGGGCTTGCGGCCCGTGGCGACGAGCACGACGTCGGCGTCGAGCGTCACCGCATCGCCGCCCTTGGCGGGCTCGAAGGTCACCTGGGCGCCCTTGCCCGCCTTGGTCACGCCGGTCACCTTGGCGCCGAGATTGAACTTCATGCCCTGCTTCTCCAGCATGCGCTGGAACTGCTTGGAGACTTCGCCGTCCATGCCGCCGAGGATCGTGTCGAGATATTCGACCACGGTGACCTCGGCGCCGAGGCGCTTCCACACCGAACCGAGTTCGAGCCCGATCACGCCGCCGCCGACCACGACCATGTGGCCGGGCACCTTGGCGAGGTCGAGCGCGCCGGTCGACGACACGATCACCTTCTCGTCGAAATCGACCTCCACGCCCGGAATGCCGGCGACGTCCGAGCCGGTGGCGATGACGATGTTCTTCGCCTCGATCTCCTGCTCCTTGCCGTCCTCGCCGGTCACCGAGACCTTGCCCTCGCCGAGGACCTTGCCGGTGCCGGTCATCCAGTCGATCTTGTTCTTCTTCATCAGGAAGGCGACGCCGTCGACGTTGGATTTCACGGTCGCGTCCTTGTGGGCGAGCATCGCCTTCAGGTCGAGCTTAGGCTTGCCGACCTTGACGCCCATCTTCGGCAGCGTGTGCTCGGCCGCGACGAAGTGTTCGGAGGCCTGCAGCAGGGCCTTCGACGGAATGCAGCCGATGTTCAGGCAGGTGCCGCCGAGCGTCGCCCGCTTCTCCACGATCGCGGTCTTCAGGCCAAGCTGCGCGCATTTCACGGCGCACACATAGCCGCCCGGTCCCGATCCGATCACTACAACGTCATAGGCCATAATCCACCTTTCCTTGAAAACTAGCGTCCGCCCGTCACATCGAGAACCGCGCCCGTGGAATAGGACGCCTCGTCCGACAGAAGATACAGGATGGCATGCGCCACTTCGAGCGCCGTGCCCTCACGTTTCATCGGGACCATGTCCCGCATTTGCGCCACCCGATCCGGCAGACCGCCGGATGCGTGGATGTCCGTGTCGATGATGCCGGGCCGCACCGCGTTGACGCGGACGCCTTCGGCGGCGACTTCGCGCGCCAGCCCGACGGTCATCGTATCGATCGCGCCCTTCGACGCGGCATAATCGACATATTGCCCGGGCGAGCCGAGCGACGCCGCGGCGGACGACAGGTTGACGATCGCGCCGCCCTTGCCGCCATGACGCGTCGACATGCGTTTCACCGCCTCGCGCGCACAGAGGAAGGACCCCGTGATGTTGATCGCGAACATTCGCGACAGCCTCTCGACGCTCATCTCATCGACCCGCGCCGGCACGTCGACCACGCCGGCATTGTTGACCAGCCCGTCGAGCCGGGCCCATCGCGCATCCACCGCGGCAAACATCGCGAGGATGTCGGCCTCGCGTGCCACGTCCGCCCGCACGGAAAACGCTTCGCCTCCGGCGGCCTCGATGGTCGCGACGGTCTGCGCCGCGGCGGCCTCGTCCTGGGCGTAGTTCACCGCGACGCGCCAGCCCCGTTCACCTGCGAGAAGCGCCACGGCCCTGCCGATGCCGCGCGACCCGCCGGTGACCAGCAGCGTCTTGGCGTCACCGGACATGATCCGCACCTGTCTTGCGGCCGGCGCGGATCATCGAAGCCTCCCTTAAAGGTCCAGGACGAGCCGTTCCGGATCCTCCAGGCTTTCCTTGACGCGCACCAGGAAGGTCACGGCTTCCTTGCCGTCGACGATCCGGTGATCGTAGGACAGCGCCAGATACATCATCGGGCGGATGACCACCTGGCCGCCGATCGCCATCGGGCGTTCCTGGATCTTGTGCATGCCGAGGATGCCCGACTGCGGCGCGTTCAGGATCGGCGAGGACATCAGCGAGCCGTAGACGCCGCCATTGGAGATCGTGAAGGTGCCGCCCTGCATGTCGGCCATGCCGAGCTTGCCGTCGCGCGCGGCCTTGCCGAGCCGGCCGATTTCCTTCTCGACCTCGGCGATCGACATCTGGTCCGCGTCGCGCACCACCGGCACGACGAGGCCCTTGTCGGTGCCGACGGCCACGCCGATGTGGCAGAAATGCTTGTAGATGACGTCGGTGCCGTCGATCTCGGCATTGACCGCCGGGACTTCCTGCAGCGCGTGCGTGACCGCCTTGGTGAAGAAGCCCATGAAGCCGAGCTTCACGCCGTGCTTCTTCTCGAACAGGTCCTTGTATTTCTTGCGCATCTCTATGACCGCCGTCATGTCCACCTCGTTGTAGGTGGTCAGCATGGCCGCCGTGTTCTGCGCGTCCTTCAGGCGCCGCGCGATGGTCTGGCGCAGCTTGGTCATGCGCACGCGTTCCTCGCGGGCCGCATCTTCGGCCGGCGACGCCGGGCGCGCGGCCTTCGGCGTCTCGGCCTGCGGCGCGGCCGAACCGGCGGCCAGCGCGTCGATCACGTCGCCCTTGAGGATCTGGCCGCGCTTGCCCGAGCCGGAAACCTCGCCTGCGGCGACGCCCTTGTCGGCCATCATCTTGGCGGCCGACGGCGCCGGCGGCATGTCGCCGGCGGGCTCTGCGGCGGCAGGAGCAGGCGCCGCCTTCGGCGCCTCGTCCTTCTTTTCCTCTTTGGCCGGCGCGGCGGCAGCAGCGCCCTCGCGCTCGGTCAGCATGCCGAGAAGCGCGTCGACCTCGACGGTCTCGCCTTCCTTGGCGATGATCTCGCCCAGCGTGCCGGCGGCGGGCGCGGGCACTTCGAGCGTCACCTTGTCGGTTTCAAGCTCCAGCAGGGTCTCGCCGTCGGCGACGGCGTCGCCGACCTTCTTGAACCACTGGCCGATCGTCGCTTCGGTGACCGATTCGCCGAGGGTGGGAACGCGGATTTCTTTTGCCATGTTCAGACTTTCCAGATCGATTGGGTGTTCGGCGCTTGCGTCAGTCCCCGAGGGCGTCCTCGAGGAAGGCGGCAAGCTGCTCCTTGTGTTTCGACATCAGACCCGTCGCGGTCGAGGCGGAAGCGGCGCGGCCGGTGTAGCGCACGCGCTGATGCTTGGCGTTGATATGCGCCAGCACCCATTCCAGATACGGATCGATGAATGACCATGCGCCCATGTTCTTCGGCTCTTCCTGGCACCAGACCATGTCGGCATTCTTGAACCGCGACAATTCGGTGATCAGCGCCTTGGCCGGGAACGGGTAGAGCTGTTCGAGGCGCAGCAGGTAGATGTCGTTGACACCCCGCGCCTCGCGCTCCTCCAACAGGTCGTAATAGACCTTGCCCGTGCACATGATGACGCGGCGAATCTTGGAATCCGTCACCAGCTTGGTCTCGGAATCCTTGTTCTCCGCATCGTCCCACAAGAGGCGGTGGAAGGCGCTCTCGCCCGACATCTCCGACAGCGTCGACACCGCGCGCTTGTGGCGCAGCAGCGATTTCGGCGTCATCAGGATCAGCGGCTTGCGGAAGTCGCGCTTCAACTGGCGGCGCAGGATGTGGAAGTAGTTGGCCGGCGTCGTGCAGTTGGCGACCTGCATGTTGTCTTCCGCGCACATCTGCAGGTAGCGCTCGAGGCGCGCCGAGGAGTGCTCGGGGCCCTGCCCCTCATAGCCGTGCGGCAGGAGGCAGACCAGACCCGACATGCGCAGCCACTTGCGTTCGCCCGACGAGATGAACTGGTCGAACAGCACCTGCGCGCCATTGGCGAAGTCGCCGAACTGCGCTTCCCAGAGCGTCAGCCCGTTCGGCTCGGCCAGCGAGTAGCCGTATTCGAAGCCCAGCACCGCCTCTTCCGAGAGCATCGAGTTGATGACCTCGTAGCGGCCCTGGCCGGCGGAGATGGCGTTGAGCGGAACGTAGCGGCTCTCGTCTTCCTGGTCGTAGAGCACCGAGTGGCGCTGCGAGAAGGTGCCGCGCTCGCAGTCCTGGCCGGACAGGCGCACGCCGTATCCTTCCTGCACGAGCGAACCGAAGGCGAGCGCCTCGGCGGTCGCCCAGTCGATGCCCTCGCCGGTCTCGATCATCTTGGCGCGGTTGTCCATGAAGCGCTTGACCGTGCGGTGGACGTTGAAGCCTTCCGGCACCGCCGTCAGCTTCTTGCCGATCTCCTTCAGGGTCTTCATCGGCACGGCGGTCTTGCCGCGCCGACGCTCGTCCTGGTTGTCGGCCTTGGACAGGCCCGACCACTTGCCGTCCAGCCAGTCGGCCTTGTTCGGCTTGAAGGAATCGCCCGCCTGGAACTCGACCTCGAGCGTCTCGCGCCAGTCCGACTTCATCTTGTCGTACTCGTCGACCGTGATCAGCCCCTCGGCGATCAGCTGGTCGGCATAGATCTGCGCGGTCGTCTTGTGCGTGCGGATCTTCTTGTACATCAGCGGCTGCGTGAACGCCGGCTCGTCGCCCTCGTTGTGGCCGAAGCGGCGGTAGCAGAACATGTCGATGACGACCGGCTTGTGGAACATCATCCGGAACTCGGTCGCCACCTTGGCGGCGTAGACCACGGCTTCCGGGTCGTCGCCATTCACGTGGAAGATCGGCGCCTCGATCATCTTGGCCACATCCGACGGATAGGGCGAAGACCGAGAGAAGCGCGGATTGGTGGTGAAGCCGATCTGGTTGTTGATGATGAAATGCACGGTGCCCGCGACGCGGTGGCCGCGCAGGGCCGACAGGCCGAGGCATTCCGGCACGACGCCCTGGCCGGCGAAGGCCGCGTCGCCATGGATCAGCAGCGCCATCACCTTGGCGCGATCCTCAAGCGGCACGACCTCGTCGCGCTGCGCGCCGCCGGCGATCTGGTCCTGCTTGGCGCGCGCCTTGCCCATCACCACCGGGTTGACGATTTCCAGGTGCGAGGGGTTGGCGGTCAGCGACAGGTGCACCTTGTTGCCGTCGAATTCGCGGTCCGAAGAGGCGCCGAGATGGTATTTCACGTCGCCGGAGCCTTCCACCTCGTCAGGGGTGAAGGAGCCGCCCTTGAACTCGTGGAAGATGGCGCGATGCGGCTTCGCCATCACCTGGCTGAGCACGTTGAGGCGGCCGCGGTGGGCCATGCCGAAGACGATGTCCCTCAGCCCCATCGCGCCGCCGCGCTTGATGATTTGTTCCAGCGCCGGGATCAGCGCCTCGCCGCCATCCAGGCCGAAGCGCTTGGTGCCCTTGTACTTGACGTCGATGAACTGCTCGAAGCCTTCCGCCTCGACCAGCTTCTGCAGGATCGCCTTCTTGCCGTTGGCGGTGAACGCCACGCCCTTGTCCGGACCCTCGATGCGCTGCTGGATCCAGGACTTCTCCTGCGGATTGGAGATGTGCATGAACTCCACGCCGATGGTGGAGCAATAGGTGCGCTTGAGGATGTCGAGCATCTCGGGGATGGTCGCGTATTCCAGCCCGAGCACGTTGTCGATGAAGATGCGACGGCCGTAATCGGCCTCCGTGAAGCCGTAGGCCTTGGGATCGAGCTCGTCGTAATCCTCTTTCACGCCGGCGATGCCGAGCGGGTCGAGATTGGCGTGCAGATGGCCGCGCATGCGGTAGGCGCGGATCATCATGATCGCGCGCACGGAATCGCGCTGCGCCTGCAGGATGTCGGCCTCGGAGGTCGGCGCGCCGGCGGCGACGGCCTTCTCCTTCAGCTTGGCGCCCACATGCGCCTCGACTTCGCCCCAGTTGCCGTCGAGCGCCGACGTCAGTTCGCCATTCGGCGTCAACGGCCAGTTGTCGCGCTCCCAGGAGGCGCCACGGGCGTTCTTGCGCACATCGTCGGGCTTGTCCTGCAACTCGCCGAAGAAGGCCTGCCATTCCACCGGCAGGGACGCAGGATCGTCCTGGTACTGTGCGTAGAGTTCCTCGATGTAATGGGCGTTGCCGCCATACAGGAACGACGTCGAGGCAAAGAGGTCGTTCAGTTCATCGGTGCGTGCCATTTGCTTCACCTTGCGCGGGCCGGTATCGCCCTGTCCTTGGATTTGATGCGCTGTGCGCGCTTTGCGTTTCCTCGGCGGTCTGCGCCGCCTTGCCCCAACGAAATCCGGGCGGCGGGGCGACCGTGCCGCCCCGCCGATCCCGTCGTCAGCCTTTCAGCACCTCGACAAGCGTCTTGCCGAGCTGCGCCGGCGACGGTGAAACGCGGATGCCCGCATCTTCCATCGCCGCGATCTTGTCTTCCGCGCCGCCCTTGCCGCCGGAGATCACCGCGCCGGCATGGCCCATGGTGCGTCCGGGAGGCGCCGTGCGACCGGCGATGAAGCCCACCATCGGCTTGGAGCGGCCTTTCTTGGCCTCGTCCTTGAGGAACTGGGCGGCGTCTTCCTCGGCCGAGCCGCCGATCTCGCCAATCATGATGATCGACTGGGTCTCGTCGTCGGCGAGGAACATCTCAAGCACGTCGATGAACTCGGTGCCCTTGACCGGGTCGCCGCCGATGCCGACGGCCGTCGTCTGGCCGAGGCCCTCATTGGTCGTCTGGAACACGGCCTCGTAGGTCAGCGTGCCGGAGCGCGACAGGATGCCGACATTGCCCTTCTTGAAGATGGAGCCCGGCATGATGCCGATCTTGCACTCCTCCGGCGTCAGCACGCCCGGGCAGTTCGGGCCGATCAGGCGCGAATTCGACTTCTCCAGCCGTGCCTTGACGGTGACCATGTCGAGCACCGGGATGCCCTCGGTGATGCAGACGATCAGCGGGATCTCGGCTTCGATCGCCTCGATGATCGCGGCGGCCGCGCCTGCCGGCGGGACGTAGATCACCGACGCGTCGGCGCCGGTCGCTTCCTTGGCTTCGCCGACGCTGGCGAAGATCGGCAGCTCGGCGCCGGCCTTTTCGCCCGCGCCGTCGCCGGCGACCCATTTCTCGCCGCCCTTCTTGGGGTGAATGCCGGCGACCATCTGGGTGCCGTGATAGGCGAGCGCCTGTTCGGTATGGAAGGTGCCGGTCTTGCCGGTCAGGCCCTGGACCAGGACCTTGGTGTCTTTGTTGACGAGAATGGACATTAGGAAAGTTCCCAGAATTCAGTCGGATGTGGATGAAGAATTGCGGTGATCATGCGACAGCCTTTCGCGCCCGAAGCCCCGAGGCGAGGCGCAGGCCGGTGAGGCCGGCGGCAAACAGGACGACGGCCAGGCCGCCCGCCAGAAGAGCCATGACAACGACCAGATAGGCGTCCTCGCAGTCATAGGAATTGCCGGCCGCCTCGCAGGCCGCGACGTCAGCGGCGGCCACGCCGTGCAGCCACCAGGACGACACCGCCGTCAGCGCCACGAGCAGCCCGGCGCCGGCCAGCAAGCGGCGCAGGAACCATGCGCCCCCCGCAGCCCGCCTGCCCGACCAGAACAGCGTCACCGCCGCCGCGGCAACAACCACGGCGGTCACGACGACGATCTGGTCGTTGGCGTTCACTCAGGCTTCCTCGACCGCTTTCACGATCTTCTGCGCGGCATCGTCGAGATCGTCGGCCGCGATGACGTTCAGGCCGCTCTCGTTGATGATCGCCTTGCCCTGCTCGACATTGGTGCCTTCCAGGCGCACGACCAGCGGCACCTTCAGCCCGACTTCCTTGACGGCCGCGACCACGCCCTCGGCGATGACGTCGCAACGCATGATGCCGCCGAAGATGTTGACGAGGATGCCTTTGACGTTCGGGTCTGCGGTGATGATCTTGAAGGCCGCGGTGACCTTCTCCTTCGAAGCGCCGCCGCCGACATCGAGGAAGTTCGCCGGCTCCTTGCCGTAGAGCTTGATGATGTCCATCGTCGCCATGGCGAGACCCGCGCCGTTGACCATGCAGCCGATGTCACCGTCGAGCGCCACATAGGCGAGATCGTATTTGGACGCCTCGATTTCCTTCTCGTCTTCTTCCGACTTGTCGCGAAGCGCCATGATGTCGTCGTGGCGGAACAGCGCGTTGCCGTCGAAGGAGACCTTGGCGTCGAGCACGCGCAGGCGGCCGTCGGTCATGACGATCAGCGGGTTGACCTCGAGCAGGCTCATGTCCTTCTCGACGAAGGCCTTGTAGAGGATCGGGAAGAGCTTCAGCCCGTCCTTGGCGGCTTCCTTGGTCAGCTTCAGCGCCTTGTTGAGCTTCTTGGCGTCGGCTTCGGTGACGCCCTCCTCCGGATCGATCGGCAGGGTGAAGATCTTGTCCGGGGTTTCCTCGGCGACCGCCTCGATGTCCATGCCGCCCTCGGTCGAGACGACGAAGGCCGGGCGGCCGACGGTGCGGTCGACCAGGATGGAGAGGTAGAGCTCGCGGTCAATGTCGGCGCCGTCCTCGATATAGAGGCGGTTGACCTGCTTGCCGGCCGGGCCGGTCTGCTTGGTCACCAGCGTGTTGCCGAGCATTTCCTTGGCGTTCTCGACGACTTCCTCGACCGACTTGGCCAGCCGCACGCCGCCCTTGGCGTCTTCGCCGAGTTCCTTGAACTTGCCCTTGCCGCGACCGCCGGCATGGATCTGGCTCTTGACCACGTAGAGCGGCCCGGGAAGCTTGCTGGCCCATTCCTCCGCCTGTTCGACGGAGTAGACGGCCACGCCGCCGGCGATCGGTGCGCCGTATTCGTGCAGCAGCCGCTTGGCCTGGTATTCATGGATGTTCATGGCAATTCCTCATGCCTTGGCCCCGAAGGGGCGCACTTATTTCAGGTTCGGGGCGATACCGCGGCAGGCTTCGCAAAGACCGGCGACCGCCTCGACCGACTTGTCGAACATCTTCTGCTCGGCGCTGCTGAAATCCAGCTCGACGATGCGCTCGACGCCGCCGGCGCCGATGATCGTCGGAACGCCGACATACATGTCGGAGACGCCGTACTGGCCGTCGAGATAGGCCGCGCAGGGCAGCACGCGCTTCTTGTCCTTCAGATAGGCTTCAGCCATCGAGATGGCCGATGCGGCCGGCGCGTAATAGGCCGAGCCGGTCTTCAGCAGGCCGACGATCTCGCCGCCGCCCTTGCGGGTGCGCTCGACGATCGCGTCGAGCTTTTCCTTCGACGTCCAGCCCATCTTGACGAGGTCCGGCAGCGGAATGCCGGCGACGGTGGAGTAGCGCACCATCGGCACCATGTCGTCGCCATGGCCGCCGAGCGTCATCGCGGAGACGTCCTCGACGGACACCTTGAACTCCTCGGCGAGGAAGTAGCGGAAGCGCGCCGAATCGAGCACGCCGGCCATGCCCACGACCTTGGTCTTCGGCAGGCCGGAGAACTGCTGCAGCGCCCACACCATGGCGTCCAGCGGGTTGGTGATGCAGATGACGAAGGCGTTCGGCGCGTATTTGGCGATGCCGGCGCCGACCTGTTCCATCACCTTCAGGTTGATGCCGAGCAGGTCGTCGCGGCTCATGCCGGGCTTGCGCGGCACGCCGGCCGTCACGATGCAGACATCGGCGTCCTTGATCGCCTCGTAGGAATTCGCGCCGGTATAGGCGGCGTCGAACCCGTCGACGGGGGAGGATTCGGCGATGTCGAGACCCTTGCCCTGCGGGATGCCTTCGGCGATGTCGAAGAGTACGACGTCGCCCAGTTCCTTCAGGCCGATCAGGTGCGCGAGCGTGCCGCCGATCATGCCGGAGCCGATGAGTGCAATCTTGTTGCGTGCCATGTTGGATTGTTTCCGTTGAATGCCGTGAATCGGATTGCGAGGCGCGGCCCATGGTCGCACGGGCCGGAATTATCGCGAAGGGACGTGACTCTTTCCGCGAAAAAAATCAACCGAAACTTTCGTCATCAATGAATTCAAACGGTTATATAACTCGGGAATTACGTAAACGTAAGAATTTGCGCCGTCCGTTTCTCACATTCCGCTAATTTGACCGCTTTCCCCGCCGCCCGGCTGGATCAGGTCCCAGCGATTGCCGAACGGATCCGCGAAGACCGCGACCACGCCATAGGCCTCCCTGCGCGGCGTCTCGAGGAACTCTACACCGGCGCTCATGAAAGCTTTGTGATCGCGGGCGAAATCGTCGGTTTCCAGAAAGAACGCCACGCGACCGCCGGCCTGAGCGCCGATCGCGGTCGCCTGCACCGCCCCGTCGGCCCGCGCCAGCAGCAGCGCCGTCCCGCCGCCCTTCGGCGCGACACGCACCCAGCGCTTGGCCTGCGAAAGCAGCGTGTCCTCGAGGAGATCAAAGCCGAGCGCGCCGCAATAGAAGCCGATGGCCGCATCGTAATCCGGCACGACCAGCGTCACGGTCGCGATGCGGGCGCTCACCCGGCCTCGCCCGCCTGCGCCACCCAGGCTTCCGAGCGCATCTCGATCAGCCGCGAGACCGTGCGGTCGAACTCGAACACCTCCACGCCGGTCTTCGCCTGATAGAGCTGGTCCGGCTCCGCCTCCGCGGAGACGACGAGGCGGATGCGGTTGTCGTAGAGCGTGTCGACCAGGGTGATGAACCGTTTCGCCTCGTTGCGGCGGCCTTCGCGCATGATCGGCACGCGCTCCACGAAGATGGTGTGGTAGTTGCGCGCCAGCGCCAGGAAGTCCCGCGCGCCGAGCGGCTTCTCGCACAGGTCGGGGAAAGAGAATCGGGCCGCACCCATGACGACGGCCGGCACGACGATCTCGTGGCCCTTCACCTCGATCAGTTCGCGATGCGCAGCCACGCCGCCGGTCAGCCGCGTCCAGACCTCTTCGATGGCCGCGTCGGCCGCCACGCCCAGCGGCGAGACGTAGAGTTTCGAGCGCCCCAGCCGGTCGAGGCGATAGTCGCGATCGGCGTCGAGGCTCATGACTTGCGTATGGGCGAGCAGGACGTCGATGAACGGCAGGAACAGGCCGCGATTGAGCCCATCGCGATAAAGGTCGCCCGGCGCCACGTTGGAGGTGGCCACAAGGATGACGCCGTTCTCGAACAGAGCGGTGAACAGGCGCGACAGGATCATCGCGTCCGCGATGTCGGTGACCGAGAACTCGTCGAAGCACAAGACGCGCGATTGCTTGGCGATGTCGCGCGCCACCGGCGGGATCGGATCGTCGCCCTTGACCTCGCCGTTCTTCAGTGCGGCGCGGTGGGCGGCGATGCGGTCATGCACGTCCGCCATGAAATCGTTGAAATGGGCGCGGCGCTTGCGCTTGGCCGGGCAGGCCGCGAAGAAGAAGTCCATCAGCATGGTCTTGCCACGCCCGACATGGCCGTGGACATAGAGACCCTTGACGGTTTCGGGCTTGGGCGCGCGCCGCGCGAACAGCCAGCCGAGCGAAGAGGATTTCGCGGCAAGCCGCAGCGAGCCGATCTGCTCGTTCAGCGCGTCGAAACGGCTGGCGAGCGCTTCCTGCGCGGAATCGGGATCGAGCTTGCCCTCGGCGACGAGCGCGTCGTAACGCGCCCGCACCAGGTCTATCCGCTGCATCTGGTCAGGCATCGGCGCCCGAAACGCTTAGCGCGACAGCGAGATTGCGGCCCCGGTGGTCGTCTGCCCGTTGAACGAGCCGCTGCCCGTCGGGAACAGTGTCGCCACCTTGTTGCCGTTGGAATCGCTCAGGACGACCTGCTGGCCCTGCACGTCCCAGGCGGACACGTTGGCCGCGTCACCCGGGCAGCCGCGCGAGGCGGCGCGGAAACCGCCGGTCCACTTGGTCAACGCCATGAACATCTGGCACGACGAACCGGCCGTCGTGACCTTCCATGCGCCGACCAGAGATTCACGCGTGACCGGGCCGTTTGTCGCGACGTTCTGGATGCTGGAGCCGGCCGCGTTCGGATCGCCCGGCACGCCCGTCTCGGCACCCGGCGCGGTCGGATAGGCGCCCTGCGCATTCGGGTCTGCGCCAGGCTGAGTCGGCGGCGGCAACTGGCCGGCGGTCACCGTTCCTGCGGGCGCGGCCTGAATCGGCGCCGGCTGTTGATAGGGTGGATAGCCGCCAAATCGGGCCGTCGAACACCCGCTGACGGCAATCGCCGCCACAAACAGACAGACACCCGCGGCATGCGCAGACTTCAGCATTATCTTCTCCTGTTGCCCCGGCTCGCGCCGACGGCTGATACGCCCTTCAATTCGTCAATAAAATGGCGAAATAAGGAAAACACAACATTAACGAACCCCGCGTCCCCGAATTCCGGCCCGTCTCAACCCATACCGCGATGATGTCCCGAAATGAAACAGATGGGTGGCGATTTACACCGAAAGGACGAAAAAAGCGGGCCCGAAGGCCCGCTTTCACTGTCGCTTCGGTCCGCTGAAATCAGCCGGCGCGCACCGGATCCAGCGTGACCGCATAGAGTTCAGTGTCGGCGCGGTCCATCAGACGCACGGTCATCTGTTCCGTCGCGCCGTCGATGTCGACGAGGCCGAAGAACTGCAGACCCGCCGAGGGCGGCAGGTTGGCGCCCTGCTCGGCGGTCGGTGCCTTCACGAACTTCACTTCCGGGCCGAACGTCATGTCGAGGCCGTTCGGGCCGAAGGTGCCGGCATGCAGCGGACCGGAGACGAATTCCCAGAAAGGATCGAAATCCTGGAACTGCGCCTTGTCCGGATTGTAGTAATGCGCCGCGGTGTAGTGGACGTCGGCGGTGAACCAGACCGTGTTGGTCACGCCGGCGGTCTTGATGAAGCGCAGCAGGTCGGCGATTTCCAGTTCGCGGCCCTTGGCCGGACCGTTGTCGCCATTGGCGATCGCCTCCGCGCCGGCCTGTTCGGCCCAGTTGTCCCAGACGATCAGGCCGATCGGCATGTCGCAGGCGATGACTTTCCAGGTGGCTTTCGAATTGGTCAGCTCGCGCTTCAGCCACGCCACCTGCTCGGCGCCGAGAATGCGGCTTTCCGGCGTCATCTCGGTTTCCATCGCCGGACCGTTCGGGCCGCGATAGGAGCGCAGGTCGAGGAAGAACACGTCCAGCATCGGACCGTAGGCGATCTTGCGGTAGACGCGGCCCGGCTCGGCCGGCGTGTAGCGGATCGGGCTCATCTCGTGGAAGGCGCGGCCGGCGCGTGCGCGCAGCAGGTCGACGGATTTCTCGGTGTAGCGGTCGTCGCCGGAGAGGTCCTTCGACGAGGACCAGTTGTTGCAGACCTCGTGGTCGTCCCACTGGTAGAAGGTCGGGCAGATTTCCGACAGGGCGCGCACATGGGCGTCCATCATGTTGTATTTCCACTGGCCGCGGAACTCGTCCAGCGTCTCGGCGACCTTGCGCTTCTCGTCGATCAGCACCGTGTTGACCCACTTGGTGCCGTCCTTGAACTCGACCTCGTCGGCCATCGGGCCGTCGGCGTAGATCGTGTCGCCGGAATGGATGAAGAAGTCGGGCGCGTGCTTCGCCATGGTCGCGTAGGTCAGCATGCCCTCGTCGTCGATGCCCCAGCCCTGGCCGGCGGTGTCGCCCGACCAGGCGAACTTGACCGAGCGCTTCGACATCGGCGCGGTGCGGAAGCGGCCGGTGACCGGCTCGGAGACGGCGTTCGCGTCGGAAAGGTCGACGGCGGTCATGCGGTAGAAGACGTCCTGGTCGGACGGCAGGTCCTGGAGCAGGCGCTTGACCGCGAAATCGCTGGTCGGCAGCGCGTCGAGCGCGGCGAGCTTGCGCGCGTCCTTGAAGCTCTCGGTGGTGGCGACCTCGAACATCACCTTGGCCGGGCGGTCGGTGCGCGTCCAGATGACGCCGGAAGACGCGTCCACGTCACCCGACTGGACGCCGTGCGAGAAGATCGGGCGCTGGTTGGCGCGCAAATAGGACGGAAGGGCGAGGCCGGAACCGGCGACAAGGGCCGTCGCGCCGGCGCCCGCCATGAAGCCGCGGCGGGACAGATGGGTCAGTTTCGTCATGTTGGGGTCTCCTGGACAAGGCGCACTCCGCGCCGACCGGACACATCGTCATCTTTCATGGCAGGCCTTTCTCGGTTCCGTGAAATTTTCGTAACCGGATGATGACGGTTCGCGGCTTCGCCCGGCCCGCCTCAGCCGACGCCGCGCATCCGCTCGATCTCGCCATTGCGATAGAACAGGTTGTAGGTCTCGAAAGGGATGATCTGGCCGGCCGGCGTGACGAAGTGGACGCAGGAGCGCTTGACGTTCCCGACACAGAAATCGAACCGGTCCATGAAGTTGGAAATGACGACGCGGAAGACGTTTTCATATCCGAGCCCCTCCGGCACGGCCACCTGCGGCAGGCAGCACAGGAGGTCGCCGAAGCGCTGCGCCGCATTGGGCTCGATGGTCGACAGCGAAAACAGGTCGAAGATCCGCTCCCGCAGCATCGGATAGCGCTCGAAGGTCACGGCGTTCGGCAATTCGGCGACCAGTTCGTCCTTCGGGATCATCGCGGTCACCGGGATGACCTGCTCGCCGTTGCGCAAGCCGTAGCCGATGCAGATCGCGGTCGGGTTGCAGGGCAGCGGGATCATGTCCGCCTCGCCGAAGATCCCGCTGTCTTCGACAATCCGCCGGCGGATGTCGGTCAGCAGGACCCGGTCGGTCTTCGCTTCGAAGCCGAGATTGCGCCCGGTATCCTGGATCGGCTGGAAGGTGACGCCGCGCACGCAGCGATATCTCAGGGCATGCGCGATGATGTCGCCCATCTCGTCGTCATTGACGCCCTTCTTCACTGTGCAGACCAGCGTGGTGGAGATGCCGCGCGCCTCTAATGCCTCGAGCGCATTGCGCCTGACCTTGGACAGATCCGCGCCGCGCAGCTCTCTAAGGGCCTCGGGCTTCAGAGAATCGAACTGCAGATAGATCTCCAGTCCCCTGCGCCGCTCCGCCAGCGCGTCGGCGAATTTCGGATCGGAGGCGATGCGCAGCCCGTTGGTGTTGATCATCAGATGGCGGATCGGCCGCTCGCGCGCCATGTCGACGATCGTCAGGATGTCCGGATGGATGGTCGGTTCGCCGCCGGAAAGCTGCAGGAGGTCCGGCTCGCCCTCGCTGGCGACCAGCGCATCCATCATCCGGCCGATCGTGGCCAGGTCGAGCTGCTTCGTCGCCTGTTGCGATGAGCCGGCAAAACAGACCGGGCAGGTCAGGTTGCAGGCCTCGTTGACCTCGATGATCGCAAGGCATGAATGCTGCTCGTGATCGGGGCAGAGGCCGCAATCCCAGGGGCAGCCGAAATCCGTCCGCGTCTGCACGTCCAGCGGCCGGTCGCCGGGCTTCAGGAAGGAGAGTTCCGCCTTGTAGTAGGCGGCATCCGACGAGATCTTCGTCATCTGCACGCCGTGCTCGCGGCAGCGCTTCTGGTACCAGACGTCGTCGCCGTCGATCAGGATCTTGGCGGGCACCAGCTTCAGGCAGGTCTCGCAGAGCGACTGGGTCTGGCCATGGAACAGATAGGGGCGCGACTTGCGCAACGGCGCGTTCATGCCTACCCCCGCCAGGCCTTGCGCAGCAGGACGAACCCGCCCCAGCCTATGGCGAAAGTGACGAGCCAGAGCAGCCAGAGGATTCCGGCTCCGTCATTCCCGAACATGCCCATGAAGACGACGCTGCAGACCCCCGGGAGGAGGAGAAGTACTCCGAGCACGCCCAACAAAACCCTTGCGACCATCAACGAACCCTCTTCGGCCGATCACCGATATGGTCGGCGATTTCATGCCTTTCGTAAACGGCAAGGTTCGGGAAGGGGAGCGTGTGGGTCAACTCCGTCCGCTTCGCGCGTTGCGGATCACCCGCCTCAGCAGCCAGACGCCGAGGGCGCCGACGAGAAGCCCGAGCACGGAGAACGCCACGCCGATCTCGACGAAAGGATCGTTCGGATCGTTCACGATGAGGGCGATGACGAAAACCCCGCACGCGCCGGGCAGAAGCAGCAGCAGCCCCAGTATGCCGAGCAGGATCTGCCCGAACCCGAATCGTCTGACCGCTGTCTCGTCTTCGCTGTCGTGCATCGCCGCACCCTCGTCGGAGAGGTTTGGCCAAATCTAGACCATGTCTCCGCACGGACGACAAGAAATCGCGTCAGGGCTGTTCGCCGGCTGCTGCCCGATCGGCCGTGGAGACCATGACAACGGCGTAGGCGAGAAGCACGACGGAAAGCAGCTGGAACACCGTAAGGCCCGCGACTGCGCTTCCGTAAGGCTTCCAGAATTCCAGCACGAAGCGCTGCACCGCGTAAAAGCCGACGGCATGATAGAAGCCGTCGCGTTTCCACCGCGTCGAACCGCGCGTCGCCATGACGAGATAAGCGGCCGCGAACCCTGCCATCGCAAGGCTCTCGTAGAGCTGAACCGGATGTCGGAGAATACCGTCGCCGAAATCCCAGCCCCAGTCCGCGCCGGTCGCGATGCCGTGGGTGTTGTCCTCAAGCCCGGACAAGAGGCATCCGATCCGCCCGACGGCGATCCCGAGCGCCATCGGCAGCGCGTAGATCGCCCCGGTGCGCGCTGTGATGCCGTTGACGCGCTTGTAGATCTCGATTGCGGCGATGGCGCCGAAGACCGCGCCCTCGATCGAGCGGCCGAGCCCCTCGATGCCGGACAGCCACAGATTGAGGGTTCCGAAGAGCCACGCCCCAGTTCCCGCGCCGAACAGAACCGCGACGAGATAGCCGAAGCGCAAGGGTCCGGCCACGGGCTGCGCCGGAAACCAGGTCCGGCGCAAAAGCAAAAGGGCCGTCACGGAGACGGCCCAGGCAAGGACATCGAACAGGGCGTGAAGTGCGGGAAGCGACATCGAACGCCCCGTTCGCCGGTCCTCGGACTTATTCCGCTGCTGCGGCCTCTTCTGCGGCCGGTGCCTCTGCGGCTTCGGCTGCGGCAGCTTCGGCGGCAGCCTTGGCTTCCTCTTCCTTCTGCTGCTTCATCGCGACGCGTTCCTGGGCAGCCTTGCCCGGCTTCGCCTTGTTCGGGTTGTTGCGCGCCGGGCGCTTGGCGAGACCGGCTTCGTCGAGGAAGCGCAGCACGCGGTCGGTCGGCTGGGCGCCGACTTCGAGCCAATGCTTGACGCGGTCTTCCTTCAGCGTGACGCGGGCGGCTTCGCCGTCCTTGGGAAGCATCGGGTTCCACGCGCCGATCTGTTCGATGAAGCGGCCGTCGCGCGGGCTGCGCACATCGGCAACGACGATGTGGTAGTAGGGACGCTTCTTGGAGCCCGCACGGGCCAGACGGATTTTCAGTGCCATGATTTACTCCTGTAACAGCCTGTTCTTTCGTCTCTTGGTTCGTTTCACCGGTCCTAACCGGCGATATCCTCGGTCTTCGCGGCGATCGCCTCGTGATGGCGGATCACCTCGCGAATGATGAAGGCGAGGAATTTCTCGGCGAAATCCGGATCGAGATCCGCGTCTTTCGCCAGTTGGCGCAGCCGCTCGATCTGCCGCTTCTCGCGGTCCGGGTCCGACGGCGGCAGGTCATGCGTCGCCTTCAGTTCGCCCACGGCCTTCGTGCAGCGGAACCGCTCGGCGAGCGTGTGGATCAGGATCGCGTCGAAATTGTCGATCGAACGACGCAGGTCCTTGAGCACCGATTGCGCTTTGTCCGCCGTGTCTGCCATGGTTCTTCCCCTCCCCTTATTTCTTCTTCGGCAATCCGGGCAGGCCCATTCCCGGCAGGCCGGGACCGCCGAGGCCGGGCAGTTTCGGCATGCCGCCGCCAAGGCCGCCCGGTCCGCCCAGACCGGCCGCCTCGGCCTGTTTCTGCAGCGCCTCGAGTTCCTTCGGGCTCATCTTCGACAGGTCGGGCATGCCGCCCATGCCGCCGGGCATCCCGCCGCCGGGCAGGCCGAGCCCGCCCATCATCTTGCCCATCAGGCCGCGCCCCTTCTTGCCCTTCATGGACTTCATCATGTCGGCCATCTGGCGGTGCATCTTCAGAAGCTTGTTGATGTCGGCCGCGGACGTGCCGGAACCGGCCGCGATGCGCTTCTTGCGGCTGTGCTTCAGAAGGTCCGGGCTGGAGCGCTCCTTCGGCGTCATCGACTGGATGATGGCGATCTGGCGGTCGAAGATCTTGTCGTCGAGACCGGCCGCGGCCATCTGGTCCTTCATCTTCCCCATGCCCGGCATCATGCCCATGATGCCGCCCATGCCGCCCATCTTCTTCATCTGGCGAAGCTGGTCGGCGAGATCGTTGAGGTCGAACTTGCCTTCCTGCATCTTCTTGGCCATCGCCGCGGCCTTTTCCGCGTCGATGGTTTCGGCGGCCTTCTCGACCAGCGAGACGATGTCGCCCATGCCGAGGATGCGGTCGGCGATGCGGCTGGGATGGAACTCCTCCAGCGCGTCCATTTTCTCGCCGGTACCGATCAGCTTGATCGGCTTGCCGGTGACGGCGCGCATGGAAAGCGCCGCGCCGCCGCGGCCGTCGCCGTCCATGCGGGTCAGGACGATGCCGGTCAGCGCGATGCGCTCGTCGAAGCTCTTGGCGAGGTTGACGGCGTCCTGACCGGTCAGCGAGTCGGCGACCAGCAGCGTCTCGTGCGGATTGGAGGCTTTCGCCACATCCGCCATTTCGACCATCAGCGGCTCGTCGATATGGGTGCGGCCGGCGGTGTCGAGGATGACCACGTCATGGCCGCCGAGCTTGCCCGCCTGCACGGCGCGCCTGGCGATGTCGACCGGCGACTGTCCGGCGATGATCGGCAGGGTGGCGATGCCGGTCTGCTCGCCGAGCTGCTTCAACTGCTCCTGCGCGGCCGGACGGCGCGTGTCGAGCGAGGCCATCAGGACCTTCTTGCCCTGCTTTTCCGTCAGCCGCTTGGCGATCTTGCCGGTCGTCGTCGTCTTGCCCGAGCCCTGCAGGCCGGCCATCATGATGACGACGGGCGCCGGCGCGTTCAGGTCGATCGTCGCGCCTTCGGAGCCCAACGTCTCCACCAGCTCGTCATGGACGATCTTGACGACCATCTGGCCGGGCTTGACGCTCTTCAGGACTTCCGCGCCGACCGCCTTTTCGCGCACCCGCTCGACGAAGCCGCGCACGACTTCCAGCGCCACGTCGGCCTCGATGAGCGCTCGGCGCACTTCGCGCAGCGCCGCGGACACGTCCTTGTCCGACAGGGCGCCGCGTCCGGTCAGGTTACTCAGGATCGAACCGAGGCGGTCCTGAAGCGATTCAAACATGTTTCTCTCCACTTCCGGGTCAGACCGGAAGGTAGGTGTCATGAGCGCGGATCGAAAGCCCAAAGCCAAAAAGCACCCGGGGGCGCATCGCGCTGCCGGGTGTTGACCTCCGGGAACTCTTTATACCTCTACGGGTCCCGGTCGGTGGCTCGGAGTTTCAACTCGTCGCTAGTCGGCCGGGGCTATGGCGGAAAAGCGGGCATGAGTCAAGGTTTGCGCCCCGGCGGCACGCGCAGGCGGCGCGCCGAGACGCTTGCAATCAGGCCGCCGCGTCCCACTTTGCCCGCATGAACCAGCGCACCCCTCGCCCGCCGCGCCGCTCCGGCCGTCCCAATCCCTATTACGATGGCCCGGTCTCCGATCATTTCGACGGCACGATCTTCTTCAATCCCGGCGGCACGCCCCCGCCGGGATTGAAGTCCCTGCTCCGTTGGCAGTTCGGATCGGGAAAGATCGCCTGGCCGGACCGCTATCCGAGCCCGCATGACGACCATCGCCCCGACGAACGCGTCGAGGGCGCGGGGCTGCGCGTCACCATGATCGGCCATGCGAGCCTGCTGCTGCAGACGGCCGGCATGAACATCCTCTTCGATCCGGTCTTCGCCGAGCGCGCCAGCCCGCTTCGATGGTTCGGCCCCAAACGGCGCAATCCGCCGGGCATCCGCTTCGCCAGCCTGCCGCCGATCGACGCCGTCCTCGTCAGCCACAACCATTACGACCATCTCGATCTTGCGGCCCTGGCGCGTCTGGCGGCGGAGCACGACCCGCTTTTCGTCACGCCGCTCGGCAACGACGCGATCATCAAAGGCGCGGTGGACGCGCAGCGCATCGTCACCGGCGACTGGGGCGACACGGTTTCCCTGTCGCCCGAGGTCACCGCGCATTTCGAGCCGGTGCATCACTGGTCGGCGCGCGGCGGGTCCGACCGGCGCATGGCGCTGTGGGCGGGGTTCGTCATCGAGGCGCCGGGCGGCAAGGTCTACCATGTCGGCGACACCGGCTTTCACGACGGGATCAACTACCGCGCGGCCGCCGACAAGCACGGCCCCTTTCGTCTCGCCATCCTGCCGATCGGCGCCTATGAGCCGCGCTGGTTCATGACGCCGCAGCACCAGAACCCGGACGAGGCGGTGCGCGGCCACAAGCTGTGCGGCGCGGCGCACACCGCCGGCCATCACTGGGGCACCTTCAACCTGACCGACGAGGGCATCGAGGAACCGCTGACGGCGCTGGAGCAGGCGCTCGCCAAACACGGCGTCGCGCCCGAAACCTTCAGGCCGCTGCGCCCCGGGGAAGCCTGGGACATCCCCTGATCGCGTCTTGTTGCCGCGCCGACCTCCCGCATCGCGCGAAAAAGCTGGTAACGGCGGGCGAAATCCCCCATCTGCGTTGCCTGGAAGCGTAGCCATCGGCGCTTCCGATCGGCATGATCAGAAAAAAGGGGCCATATCGCTTGTCACACACCGAAGCCGCAGCCGGCGCCGCTCCACGGGACGCGCGCGCCTGGGCGAAGACCATCGCCACCTACAGCCAGCCCTCCAACACGCGGGGCGCGGTCGAATTCGCGATCTCGCTGTTGCCCTTCGCGCTGCTCTGGGCGGCCACGGCGGTGCTGCTCTCCAACGGCTACTGGATCGGTCTGGCCCTGACGATCCCGGCGGCGGGCTTTCTCGTCCGGCTCTTCATGATCCAGCACGATTGCGGCCACGGGGCCTGCTTTCGAAGCAGCCATGCCAATGACTGGGTCGGCCGGACCGTCGGCGTGATGACGCTGACGCCCTATTCCGTCTGGAAGCGCACCCATGCGCTGCACCACGCCGGATCGGGCTGCCTCGATCATCGCGGTTTCGGCGAGATCGCCACGCTGACGGTCGAGGAATACAACGCGCTTTCGCCGTGGAAGCGGTTCAAATACCGGCTCTACCGCCACCCGCTGGTGCTGTTCGGCATCGGCCCGGCCTTTCTCTTCATCCTCGACCATCGCCTGCCCTCCGGCATGATGCGCCGCGGCTGGCAGCCTTGGATCTCCACCATGGGCACCAATCTGGCGCTCGCCGCCCTGGTGGCGGCGCTGATCTGGCTGGTCGGCTGGAAGGTCTTCCTCCTCGTGCAGCTGCCGATCACCCTCATCGCCGCGACCGCCGGCGTCTGGCTGTTCTTCGTGCAGCACCAGTTCGAGGAGACGACCTGGGAGCGCCTGCCCGCCTGGCAGCGCCAGCACGCGGCCCTGCACGGCTCGTCGCATTACGACCTGCCGCAGCCGCTGCGCTGGTTCACCGCCAATATCGGCGTGCACCACGTCCACCACCTGTCGGCGCGCATTCCCTTCTACCGGCTCGGCCGCGTGCTGCGCGACCATCCCGAACTGCGCGACATCAACCGCATGACGCTCCTCGACAGCCTCAAGACGATCCCGCTTGCGCTCTGGGACGAGACCCAGAACCGCATGATCTCGTTCCGCGAATATCGGCGCGCGCAGGCGGTGGCGTAGGTCAACGCACAAGAACCTCGCGCGCGGGCGATCATCCCATCCCGCCGGTCGGCTTTGCGCGCGAGTGCCTTTTTCAATGCTGGCCAAGTTTTCTCGCCTTCTGGTCTCCACCAAGTAAAAATTCAATAAAACTCAGTTGATCGATCTTGTCGAGGCGATGCTGATTGTGTGATAGTTAAGTCATAAGAAGCAAAGAGGCGTCCGAACATGCCCGGATCGACCCTTGTTCGACTGTCTTTAGCGGCACTTCCCGCGCTGTTGCTGATGAGCGCCTGCACCAGCCCGCGCCTCGGCTTTGACGATCTCGGCCTGTATGGATCCGACACGCGCGCGGAGCCGACGCCCGGCATTCTCCATTACGCCGACGAGAGCGACGACTCCATCATCGTCTTCAGCATTCACGGCATGGGAAAAACGCCGGCATGTTACAGCGAGACGATCGCCCGAATGCTCGCTGGCGAGAAGGGCACGGAAACGCCCGCGTCGAAAACGGGAGAGGATTCCCGGCAGCACGATATTGCCTGTCTCGCCAGCGGACGTACGATGCCGGTTTGCCTCAATGACACCGTAAGGGTGGACAGCGAGGGGTTTCACGACCGTTCGAGCACGCGGCCGATCGGCAAGGAATGTGCGAATGGCGGGAAGGCATTTTCCCTCGATGCGCTTGTCGCCGAAAAGGCCGAGGCCGAGCAACCGGTCGCGCGTTCATTCGACCGGTTCGGGACGCTGACCTATCGCGAGATCGAGACCGGCGTCGTCGGACGCAGCACGCCGCTGAAGATCAGATATTACGCCTACTGGTGGCACGGCGACGCAAACGAACTGCAGGCTCCCTTCGTTCATCACGACCTGTCCGGTCCGTATGAGCGCGAGCGAGCCCCGCTTAACAGGACCATCAAACGGGTCGTTCTCAACGAGGGTCTTACCGATGCGGCGCTTTATGCCGGCACATTCGGCATGATCGTGCGGGAGGGAACACGCAATGCTCTGTGTCTCATGATCCGTCACCTCAACGGCGAAGTCCCTGCCACCGCGCAGGCCGCGCCTTGCCGGGGGATTCAAGACCAGATCGATGACGCCATCGTTGGAAGGCGCATCGTCCTGCTTTCAAAGAGCCTCGGTAGCAGGATGCTTTTCGATGCCCTGTCCGACGATGAAACGGGAGAAGGGCCGCTAGCGCTTCTTGCGCACACCCCGGAAAATTTCGCAGGCCAGATCGGGCAATGCATCGCCCGAACGGGACCTCTCATTTACATGTCGGCCAACCAGTTGCCACTTATCGCGATCGCCGGACTGAAGATCGATCGGTCCGGCAATGCGGGCGACGGACCCCAAGGCTTCGACTTCCTCGACGAGATAACCAGGAGCCCGGCTCAGACAGACAAGGCCGAGGAACGTCTCAGGAAAACGCAACCCCGCTGCGTCACTGAAGACCGCAGGGAAGAATCCCGCATTGTGGCGTTCTACGATCCCAACGACTCGCTGGGATACCGCGCAGGAGACCACCTGTCGAAAACCCAGAAGGAACGGATATTCGAGGTCACGCAACGATATGCCGGGACTTTCCTCGGCCTTGCTGCTCTGCCCGACCAAGCGCATGACCAATCGTTCCGAAAAGCGAATGGCCGGCGGATCGTGATGTGCGGCGCGGAGGTAGTAGGAGCCCGCGGGCTGAAGGCGAAGCCGGAGTGCCGCCTAGGTGGGGAGATCCTGCGACCGACTAGGATGTGACAAGCCAGTCGCCGGCATAAGCCATGCCGGTGACCCCCGCGAACCGCCGCATCCGGTCCAGTTCCGCCTCGAGGTCCGTCAGGAACGCCTTCGAAAGCCTTATGCCCTTTTCCGGCCAGAACCTGCGGACCGTCAGCGCATCCGCGTTGCGGTCCGCCTTCATGTCGATGCGGCCGACGATGCGGTCGCCGCGCAGCACCGGGAAGACGTAGTAGCCGTAGACGCGCTTCGGCTCCGGCACGAAGATCTCGATGCGGTAGTGGAAGCCGAAGAGGCGTTCGGCGCGCGCGCGGTCGCGCAGCGCCGGGTCGAAGGGGCTGAGGATGCGAATCCGGCCGGGCGGTTCCGGCGCCTCGTCCAGAAACGCGGGATAGTCCCGGAACCGCAGGCAGGCGCGCGGCTTCGAGCCGTCGGCGGTCTCGATCAGCACGGTCTCGAGTTCGTCGGCATGCTCCGCCAGCCAGGCGGCCACCTCGTCGGGCTTCAGGAGGTCCCAGAAGGCGGCGATCTCGCCCCTTGTGGCGAAGCCGAGCCGTTGCAGCGCCGACCGGCAGGCCCAGTCGACGAAGTCGTGATGCTCCACCTCGGCGCAATGGCAGTCGTCCGGGATCACCCGTTCGGCGAGATCGTAGACCTTCTGGAACCCGTCGCGCCGCGCGATGGCGAGCCTGCCTGTGCGCCAGAGATATTCGAGCGCCGTCTTGGACGGGTGCCAGTCCCACCAGCCGGTCGACGGCTTGTCGCCCCCGAAATCGCGCGTCATAACCGGGCCGTCGCGGGCGATCCGCTCGAGAATCCCGTCGCATTCATGCAGGAAGGGCGACCCCTGCCAGGCCTCGTAGCGCTGCTGCAGGCGCTGTTCCTCGCGGGCGAAGCGGTGCCGCCAGAAGCAGAAGAACTGCGACGGGATGATCGAGGCGTCATGCGTCCAGTTCTCGAAGAGATGCCGGTCGGCCTCGACCAGCGTCTTCAGGTGGTTCTCGCGATAGGTGGCGTTGCGCGAAAACAGGATCATGTGATGCGCGCGGGCGACGGTGTTGATCGAATCCACCTGCACGAAGCCCAGCCGGCGCACCGTCTCCAGGAGATCGTCCTTCGACTGGCCGCGATGCGGCGGCTCGCAAAGCCCCTGCAGGGCGAGGAAGGCGCGGCGGGCGGTCTTGTTGGGAAGAGTGGCGGGCATGGTCACGCAATGTTGGGAATCGGCATGCGAGACTGGACCGCAAGCCGGTCGCAGGGCAAGCCGCAAGCCGAAACCTGCTGACACTGGCAATTTGCACCCCGATCCGCCATATGGTGACGACATTCGAAGGAAACCGGACAAAATGGCGCTCGACGTTCCGTTTGCGAAAATGAACGGGCTTGGAAACCTGATCATCGTGGCCGACATGCGCGGCCGCGACGACCGGATTGCGCCCGCGGCCGCCATCACGCTCAACGCCGATCCGGCGACCCGGTTCGACCAGATCATGGCGGTCCACGATCCGCGGCTCGACGGCACCGACAACTATATCGAGATCCTCAATTCCGACGGCTCCGGCGCGCAGGCCTGCGGCAACGGCACGCGCTGCGTGGTGCAGGCGCTGTCGGCGGAAACCGGCAAGCCGGCCTTCACCTTCCAGACGGTGGCCGGCATCCTCAATGCCGAAGAACACGCGGACGGCTCGATCTCCGTCGACATGGGCCGGCCGCGCTTTGCCTGGGACCAGATCCCGCTGGAAGAGGAATTCGCCGACACGACCGGCATCGAACTGCAGATCGGCCCGATCGACGCGCCGGTGCTGCACACGCCGTCGGTCGCCAATATCGGCAATCCGCACGCCGTCTTCTGGGTCGACCAGGACGTCTGGTCCTACGACCTGGAGCGCTTCGGCCCGCTTCTGGAAAACCATCCGATCTTTCCCGAAAAGGCCAACATCACGATCGCGCAGGTCAAGGCGCGCGACCACGTCGTCATCCGCACCTGGGAGCGCGGCGCGGGCATCACCCAGGCCTGCGGTTCCGCCGCCTGCGCGACGCTGGTCTGCGCCGCCCGCATGGACAAGACCGACCGCGCGGCGACGATAACGCTGCCCGGCGGCGACCTGACGGTGGAATGGCGCGCCGACGACAAGATCGTCATGACCGGCCCGGCCGAATGGGAATTCTCCGGCCGGCTCGACCCCGAGACCGGCGACTGGACGCGCGACGAGGACGCCGCCGCTCAGGAGGCCGGCTGATGGGCGTCGACATCGTCACCTTCGGATGCCGGCTCAACACCTATGAATCCGAGGTCATGCGCCGCGAGACGGAGGCAGCCGGCCTTGGCGAGGTCGAGGGCGGCGCGATCGTCTTCAACACCTGCGCGGTCACCGGCGAGGCCGTCCGCCAGGCGCGACAGGCGATCCGCAAGGCGCGCCGCGAGAACCCCGGCGCCCGCATCATCGTCACCGGCTGCGCGGCCCAGACCGAGCCCGGCGCCTTCGGCGAGATGGAGGAAGTCGATCTCGTCATCGGCAATGACGACAAGCTGAAGGCCCAGAGCTACCGCGCCCTGCCGGAATTCGGCGTCAACCAGTTCGAGAAGGTGCGCGTCAACGACATCTTCGAGGTCACCGAGACGGCGTCGCACATGGTCGACGCCATCGAGGGCCGCGCCCGCGCCTTCGTGCAGGTGCAGAACGGCTGCGACCACCGCTGCACCTTCTGCATCATCCCCTATGGCCGCGGTAATTCGCGCTCCGTGCCGATGGGCGCGGCGGTCGACCAGGTGAAGCGGCTGGCCGAAAACGGCTACCGCGAAGTGGTGCTGACCGGCGTGGACCTGACCAGCTACGGGCCGGACCTGCCGGGCAAGCCGACGCTCGGCCGGCTGGTGCGGTCGATCCTGCGCGACGTGCCGGAGCTCGACCGGCTGCGGCTGTCCTCCATCGATTCCATCGAGGCCGATGACGATCTGATGGACGCGATCGCCACCCAGCCGCGGCTGATGCCGCATTTCCACCTGTCGCTGCAGCATGGCGACAACCTGATCCTGAAGCGGATGAAGCGACGCCATGCGCGCGAGGATTCGATCCGCTTTTGCGAGGACGTGCGCCGCCTGCGCCCGGACGCCGCCTTCGGCGCCGACATCATCGCCGGCTTCCCGACCGAGACGGAGGCGCATTTCGACAATTCGCTGGCCGTCATCGAGGAATGCGGGCTGGCGCATTGCCATGTCTTCCCCTTCTCGCCGCGCGAAGGCACCCCGGCGGCGCGCATGCCGCAACTGCCGCGTTCCGTCGTCAAGGAGCGCGCCCGTCGCCTGCGCGAGGTCGCCGACGCCGCCTGGACGCGCCACATGCAGGGCCTCGTCGGTACCCGCCAGGAGGTGCTGATCGAGCGCGACGCCCTCGGCCGCACCGCCGACTTCTCGCTGGTCGAGATCGCAGGCTGCGACGCCGCGCCGGGCGAGATCGTGCCGGTCGTCATCGACGGCCATGACGGCGAAAAACTGCGCGCCAAACCGGCTTTCGCGCTGGCCGCCGAATAAGTATAGTCCGCGCCATGGCTCTCGGATTTGTCAAAAAGATCTTCTCCTTCGGCAACAAGGCCGTGGAGGAACAGCCGGCCGAAGAGGCCGAAACCCCCATCGCCGCAAGCGGCGAGCCGGACATCCCGCCACCGCCGCCCGAACAGCCTCAGCCGCCGCAACCTTCCGAGGAACCCGCCCCGGCCGCGCCCGAGGAGGCCCCGCCGGCAGACGAGCCGGGCCCGGAGGAAGCGCCGCAGGAATTGCCGCCCGGCCCGGAAACGCCGGAGCCGGCCGAGACGCCGGACATCCCGCCCTCCGCGCCGCCCGAGGTGCCGCCGGTGCACGAACCCGTCCCTGAGCCGCCGAACGAGGTGCCCACGGGACCGTCGGAGGTTCCGTCCTACACGCCTACAGAGGTTCCGCCGGGCAATTTCCCGGCGGAATTCGATTCTGACGCCGGCAGCCCCGCCGAGGCGCGCGGCAAGGTGGTGATCGGCGAGGCCCGTCCCGTCGAACAGGCGCCCGCGCCGGCCGAGCCTGAGCGCCGCAACTGGATCTCGCGGCTCACCTCCGGCCTGTCGCGCTCGTCACGGCAGCTCTCCGACAACATCGCCGGCGTCTTCACCAAGCGCAAACTCGACGACGACACGCTGGAGGAACTGGAAGACATCCTGCTGCAGGCCGATCTCGGCGTCGAAACCGCCATGCGCATCACCGACACGCTGGCGTCCGGCCGCTACGGCCGCGAGGTCTCCGGCGAAGAGGTGCGCGCCGTCATGGCCGAGGAGGTCGCCAAGGTGCTCGACCCGGTGGCGCGGCCGCTGGAGCTCGATCTCTCCGTCAAGCCGCATGTCATCCTCGTCGTCGGCGTCAACGGCACCGGCAAGACAACGACCATCGGCAAGCTCGCCGCCAAGCTGCGCGACGCCGGGCTGAGCGTCACGCTCGGCGCGGGCGACACGTTCCGCGCCGCCGCGATCGAGCAATTGAAGATCTGGGCCGACCGCACCGGCTCGACCTTCGTCGGCACCAAGCTCGGCGCGGACGCGGCAGGCCTCGCCTTCGACGCCTACAAGGCCGCCCGCGACAACGGCTCCGACGTCGTCATCATCGACACGGCCGGCCGGTTGCAGAACAAGGCGGAACTGATGGACGAGCTGGCCAAGATCGTCCGGGTCCTGCAGAAGCACGATCCCGACGCCCCGCACACCGTGCTGCAGACGCTGGACGCGACGACCGGCCAGAACGCGCTCAGCCAGGTGGAAATCTTCCGCAACGTCGCCGGCGTCAACGGCCTGGTGATGACCAAGCTCGACGGCACGGCGCGTGGCGGCATCCTCGTCGCCATCTCCGCCCGATACAAGCTGCCGGTCTATTTCATCGGCGTCGGCGAGGCCGTCGACGATCTGGAACCGTTCCGCGCGAAGGACTTCGCCGACGCCATTGCCGGCGTCGGCGCCTGATCAGTCCGCGAGCGCGATTTCGCGCGGCTTCAGCGCGTCGCTGACGGCGTTGATCGCTTCGATCCACAGACCCGCATCGGCGGTCAAACTGTCGGAATAGGGCGTGGAGAAGCCGATCACGTGCAGTTTCGACGCGCCGTCATAATAGCTGATCTCGTGGTCCGACATGTCGAGAAAGCCGTCCCGGTTGGTGTCGAGCGCCGTGCGGCGGCCCTTGATGCGCACGCTTCCGACCGAGCAGTCGAGCGGATCGGCCGAACCGTCCGCGTCGCAGAAGGTGAAGAACCGCCGGAAGCTGAAACGGTCGTCGGTGAGCGGCGCCCGCGCGATCTTCACCGTCTCGCTGCGTTCGAACACCGTCATGCGCACATGGTCCTCGACCTTCGCCGCAAGCAGCGGGCTCAGCGGCCCGGTGTGGCGCGTCTCGAACAATTTGTCGTCGCGGATGCCGAGGCTCGGCTGGTCGCCGTCGACGCCCAGCGTCCAGACATAGGCCGGATGCTCCTCGGTCCCGCAGCGCAGCGCGCCGGGCACCAGCCCGTCCTTCACGCTGGCCAGGGTCTCGGTGATCGCCCGCCCCTCGATTTCGTCGGAGACGAACTCGCAGGCCAACGCGGGCGCGGCGGCCGACACACACAGTGCCGCTGCAAAAAACGCTGAAGTCGATCGGGGCATTGCACGCTCCTTTTCTGGTGGCGAAGCGTGCGGGAGGCGGGCTTCGCTAGGCGGCCCTCTTCCTCCCGGAACATGATCATGCGACTAAAGTAGCATGCCTGTCAAATAGGCATGCAAATCACATGATCACATTTTCATCATCGCACGGAAATTGCTGCACTGCAACATGGATATGGGGAAGGCAGTCGCCGCCTTCGCACTGGCATTGCGGGGCGGGATCACCTAGGTGAGAGCCGACGGCATCAAACCTCAGCGCGGACCCACCATGTCGAAACCCGTTTTCGAACGCGATCCTTCCGATCCCGAACGCCAGAAGATCAATCCCGGCCTGAAGCTCGCGCTCGAGCTCGGACCTCTGGTCGTCTTCTTCTTCGGCAATTCGCGCGGCGAGTGGCTGGCGGCGCGCTTCCCGGCGCTGGCCGAGATCGGCGGGCCGATCTTCATCGCCACGGCGCTGTTCATGGCCGCCACGGTGCTGGCGCTCGCCGTTTCCTGGGCGCTCACCCGCACCCTGCCGATCATGCCGCTGGTCTCCGGCGTGGTCGTCGTCGTCTTCGGCGGGCTGACGCTGTGGCTGCAGGACGAGTTGTTCATCAAGCTGAAGCCGACCATCATCAACACGATGTTCGGCGCCCTCCTGCTCGGCGGGCTGTTCTTCTTCCGGACGTCGCTGCTGCGCTACGTCTTCGATTCCGCCTTCAGGATCGACGAGGAAGGTTGGAACAAGCTGACCCTGCGCTGGGGCCTCTATTTCCTCGCCATGGCCGTGGTGAACGAGGTCATCTGGCGCAATTTCTCGACCGATTTCTGGGTCGCCTTCAAGGTCTGGGGCTTCACCCCGCTGGCGATCGTCTTCACCATGGCGCAGATGCCGCTGATCGCGCGGCATTCCGTGGAAGAGCCCGCCGGCGACGCCTGACCTGCCGCCGCCTGCCCAAATTTTGACCGTCCCCGTCAGCGAATTCGCTTAATCGCCGCGCCGTCCCGCGGCGTATTGCGACATAATGTCACTTGGCACGAAACCTGCGTCGCCATTCGGCATGGAATTCCGCTTCTTCGAAATCTACCGCAATGTCGATTACATCAACCTGCTGATCGAGGGCACGGCGCGCAGCGCGCTCTTGGCGGCAGGCGCCGGCCTCGCCGGCCTTCTCTTCGCCATCGCGCTGTCGGCGTCGCGCTATTTCCGCATTCCGGTCCTGGCGCAGGTGTCGACGGCCTATGTCGAGTTCATCCGCAACACGCCGCTGATCGTGCAGCTCTTCTTCGTGGCCTTCGGCCTGCCGCTGCTGCTCGGCTACAAGTGGAGCTTCACCGCCCATGCCCTGCTCGCGCTGACGATCAACTTCTCCGCCTATTTCGCCGAGATCCTGCGCGCCGGCTACGCCTCCGTGCCGGACGGCCAGGTCGAGGCGGCGACCGCGCTCGGCGTCCGCAAATGGCTGATCTTTCGCAAGATCGTCCTGCCGCAGGCGATCGGCAAGATGTACGCCTCGCTCAACAGCCAGTTCATCTTCCTGTTCCTGACGACCGGGATCATCTCCGAGATCGGCGTGCGCGACCTCACTTATGCCGGCCTCTTCATCGACAGCCGGACCTTCCGCTCCTTCGAGGTCTTCATCGTCCTGACGGTCATCTACCTGCTGACGGCTTTCGCCTTCAAGGCGCTGCTCGGCCTCCTCTACCGGGTGTTTTTCCGCTGGAGGGCGACGGCATGAAGGACCTGTTCGTCGATATGTTCGGCAAGCCCTTCGGCATCGTCCTGTTCCAGCTGATCGACGCCACCCAATATACGATCTACCTCGCCCTGATCGCCTTCCTCGGCGGCGGACTGGTGGCGCTCGTCGTCACCATGCTGCGGGTGTCGCCGTCGAAGCACGCGCGGCGCGCAGGCGCGGCCTACACCTGGACCTTCCAATCCGTTCCGCTGCTGATGCTGCTGTTCCTCCTCGGCCTCGGCGCGCCGCGCCTGACCGGTATGGACGTCAACCCCTGGGTCGCGGCCTCCTGCGCGCTGACTCTCTACACCAGCGCCTATCTGGCCGACGTCTGGCGCGGCGCGATCGAGAGCATCCCGCGCGGCCAATGGGAAGGCGCCGCCGCGCTCGGGCTGCGTTTCGTGCCCGTGCTGCGGCTGGTCATCGTGCCGCAGGCCGTGCGCTTCGCGCTGGCGCCGACGGTCGGCTTCATGGTCCAGATCATCAAGGGCACCTCGCTCGCCTACATCATCGGCTTCCACGACCTGATGACCATCGGCAAGCGCTGGGCGAACGCCCCGGTGCACGGCACCGAGCCCTTCGTCATCTTCCCGCTGATGGCGCTGATCTATTTCGCCCTTTGCTACCCGCTCTCCCTCTACGCCCGCCACCTGGAGCGAAACCTGGCCGCCACGCGCGGCAAGGCCACCGCCCGGACCGCCTGACGGCAGAATTCCAACCGGAAAGACGTTCAACTTCGAAGTGAAAGGAAACCGCATGTTGAAGAAATTGCTGAAGACGATCACGGTCGCGATGCTGCCGGCGCTGGTGCTGGCCGCCCCGGCGAAGGCCGAGCTGTCGGACATCCTGGAAGCCGGCACGATCAAGATCGGCATCCCGGAAAACTTCCCGCCCTTCGGCTCGCTCGGCGCGGAAGGCGACTATGTCGGCTATGATGTCGATGTCGCCAACCTGATCGCCACCGACCTCGGCGTCGAGATCGAACTCGTTCCCGTCACGTCCAAGCAGCGCATCCCGTTCCTGGAGACGGATCGGGTCGATCTCATCATCTCGTCGATGGGCGCCAATCCGGAACGCGCGAAGTCGATCTGGTTCTCCAGCGCCTACGCCCCGTTCTTCTCCGGCGCCTTCGCGTCGTCCGACAAGGAGATTACCTCCATCGACAGCCTCGACGGCTTCAAGGTCGGCGTCACCGGCGGCACGCTGGAGGATCTGGAGCTGACCGAGAAGGGCCCCGAGGGCATGGAAATCATCCGCTTCGGCGACAATGCGGCCAACCTGGCGGCCTTCGTCTCCGGCCAGACCGACGTCATCGTCACCGGCAACACGGTCGCGGCACAGCTTGCCGCCGACAATCCCGACCTCGACGTCGTCACCAAGTTCATCATCAAGGAATCGCCCGCCTTCATCGGCGTGAAGAAGGGCAATTTCGACCTTCTGCAGTGGGTGAACGTGTTCATCCTGCACAAGAAGCTCGGCGGTGAACTGAACGGCCTCTCCGAGAAGTGGCTGGGCCAGGAACTCCCCGACCTGCCTTCGCTCTGAGCCGAAATTCTCCCGGCCGTCCGCCTCGCGCGGGCGGCCGCTCCTATGCCGCCGCCGGTTCCGCCCGGCGCCAGCCGTCCATCGCCAGCAGCGCAGCGACACCGGCAAGCGCCAGCATCCCGCCCAGAGCCGCCGTCCCCGCATAGGACGTCACCGTGGTCCCGACCGCGAAGGTCGCCGCGGCCACCATCTGGCCGAAGAAGTTCGACACCGCCGTCAGCGACCCGCCCGCCCCCGGCCGCGCCGAGACCAGGTCCTGCAGATAGCTGATCGAGATCGACAGGATGATCCCCGCCCCGATCGCCGCCGGCACGACCAGCAGATAGGTCACGGCCATCGAGCTCATCGACGCAAACAGGAACATGAAGCCCGCATAGATCGCGCCACCGGTGGCGATCAGCCCGGACTTCGAGACGCGCCTGAGCGCCAGACCGCAGAGCAGCATCGACGGGATTTCCAGCAACGCGATCGCCCCGTGGAACCGGCCGACATCCGGCGTCTCACCGCCGATGCCCTTGACGATCAGCAGGCCGAAAACGGCCATGTAGAGCTGGTTGGAACCCGTGATCAGCCCGACCGCGCCGATCCGCGCGACGATGGCCGGCCGCGCCAGCTCACGAAACGCGGCCGCAAAGGCAAGGCCCGATTTCGGATCCTCCAGTTGCCGGCCCGGACCGGAGGGCCACGCGAAGGCGAAGAGGCAGAAACAGACGAGCGCCGCGGTCCCGGCAGACACATAGACGCTGATCAGACCGACGCCGGAGGCAAGCGCCAGCGACCACAATGGCGGCGTGATCACGAAGGCGAGCGCGAAGGAGGAGCGGGTGACCGCGAAGATCGCGTCGGCATGCGCCCCGCCACGCGCCTTGCCGGCCATCCGCGCCAGCGCGAACAACTGGCTGAAGACGCTGAAGCCGAAGGGCAGCAGGGCGGTGTGGGCGACGACGAACGCCACCGGCGAACGGGTGAAGAAGACGAGCGCGTAGCCGGCCGCCGCAACGGCGAAGCTCGCCACCAGCATCTGCCGCCGGTTGGCGCGCTGGTCGGTGACGATGCCCGCCACCACCGAAACGGTCACCATCACGGACGACGACACCATCAGGATGATCGAATAGGCCCCGTCGGAAAGGCCGAGCCGCTGCACCGCGATCAGCGACGCGTAGGGCATGACCGAGGAGATGGCGACGCCGGTCAGAAACAGCGCGAGCGTCACCAGTCGCAGGAGCGGATCGCGGAGAATGATGGCGAGTGAGGGCAGCACGGCGCGGTTCTTCCGTGGACAGGCAGCGCTCAGTAGGCCCGACGATGCCCGAGGGCAAGCCTAGAGAGCGGAAATGGCGTTCACCGCCTCCTGCGCGGCCTCGAAATAGAGGCCGAGATGGCGCCCGTCGACCAGCGCGTGATGCGCCTCGATCGTCATCGCCACCGAATGGCGGCCCCAGCCGTCCTCGGTGAACTTGCCCCACGACACGCGCGGAATGCAGTCGTCGGGTCCGGGCATCGCGTTGGTCAGATTGGTGAAATCCAGCCACGGCAGACAGGACAGATAGGCGACGTCGTCGCGAAAGCCCTCATTGGCGCCGAGGTCGCCGCGTTCGGCCGCTTGGGCGATCTCCGCCGCGCATGACGGGTCGAAGACGCGCCAGTCCGGATCGAAGGGCACATAGCCATAGGTGAAGCCGCCATTTGCGAGCGGCACGGTCATCGACAGCGCCACCCGGTCATGTTCGACGACCGTATCGCCGCGAAACCGCGTCCTCAGTTCCGGCACGGCGTGGATGCCGACGCCGATCGCATAGATGCAGGCGCGATAGGCGGACACCCCGGCCGGCTTCAGCTCCGTCACCAGCCGGGTGACGTCGAGCCGCGACGTGATCGAATATTGCGGCCGCTGGAAGGTCCGGAAGAACCGGAACGCCTCCGCCCGCGGCCAGGTCGTCAGGTCGATCTCGCGCTCGGCCATCAGGCCGTCGCGCGGGTCTTCTCGAACCGCTTGCGGTCGTTCGGATCGAGATACGTCTTGCGAAGGCGAATGTTCTTCGGCGTCACTTCCACCAGCTCGTCATCCTGAATCCACGACAGCGCGCGGTCGAGCGTCATCTTGATCGGCGGCGTCAGCTTGACGGCCTCGTCCTTGCCGGCCGAACGGATGTTGGTCAACTGCTTGCCCTTCAGCACGTTCACTTCGAGGTCGTTGTCGCGGGTGTGAATGCCGATGATCATGCCCTGGTAAACCTTGTCGCCCGGATCGATGATCATCGGACCGCGATCCTCCAGGTTGAACATCGCGTAGGCGACGGCTTCGCCGGGCTGGTTGGACAGAAGCACGCCATTGATGCGTCCGCCGATCTCGCCCTTGTAGGGCTGATAGTCATGGAACAGGCGGTTCATCACGGCGGTGCCGCGCGTATCGGTCAGGAGCTCCGACTGGTAGCCGATCAGGCCGCGCGTCGGTGCGTAGAAGACCAGGCGAACGCGATCGCCGCCGGAGGGGCGCAGCTCGGCCATCTCGGCCTTGCGCTCCGACATCTTCTGCACGACGACGCCGGAATGTTCCTCATCGACGTCGATGACGACTTCCTCGATCGGCTCCATCAGCGTGCCGTTTTCGTCCTTGTGCATGACGACGCGCGGACGCGACACGGCGAGTTCGAAACCCTCGCGGCGCATCGTCTCGATCAGGACGGCCAGCTGCAATTCGCCACGGCCCGAGACATAGAAGGAATCCTTGCCTTCCGCCTCTTCGATCTTCAGCGCTACGTTGCCCTCGGCTTCCTTGAGCAGGCGATCGCGGATGACCCGGCTCGTCACCTTGTCGCCTTCGGTGCCGGCAAGCGGCGAATCGTTGACAAGGAAGCTCATCGTCACGGTCGGCGGGTCGATCGGCTGCGCTTGCAACGCCTCGGTGACCGACGGATCGCAGAACGTGTCGGCGACAGTGCCCTTCGACAGGCCGGCAATCGCGACGATGTCGCCCGCCTGCGCCTCTTCGACCGGCTGCCGCTCCAGCCCGCGGAAAGCGAGGATCTTCGAGATACGGCCGTTCTCGACGAGCTTGCCTTCGCCGTTGAGAACCTTCACCGGCTGGTTCGGCTTGACGGACCCGGACTGGATCCGGCCGGTGATGATGCGCCCGAGGAACGGATTGGCCTCCAGGATGGTGCCGATCATCCGGAAAGGCCCCTCGGCCACGGTCGGCTCGGGGACATGCTTCAGGACCAGATCGAACAGCGGCTCGAGCGAAGCGTCGGCCGGCTTGTCCGGGGTGTCGGCCATCCAGCCATTGCGCCCGGAGCCGTAGAGGATCGGGAAATCGAGCTGCTCGTCGGTCGCGTCGAGTGCGGCGAACAGGTCGAAGACCTCGTTGATCACCTCGTCGGCGCGCCCGTCCGGACGGTCGATCTTGTTGATCGCCACGATCGGCCGAAGCCCGACCTTCAGCGCCTTGCCGACGACGAATTTCGTCTGCGGCATCGGCCCCTCGGCGGCATCCACCAGCACGATGGCGCCGTCCACCATCGACAGGATACGCTCCACCTCGCCGCCGAAATCGGCGTGGCCGGGCGTGTCGACGATGTTGATGCGCGTGCCCTTCCATTCCACCGAGGTCGCCTTGGCGAGGATGGTGATGCCGCGTTCCTTTTCGATGTCGCCGGAATCCATGGCGCGTTCCTGAACGCGCTCATTGTCCCGGTAGACACCGGATTGCTTCAGAAGTTCGTCGACGAGCGTGGTTTTGCCATGGTCGACATGCGCGATGATCGCGATATTGCGGAGGGCCATGTTCGAAATCCGGAAATGGAGGCGCAGGCGAGTGGTTTCGCCCGGCGTTGCGTTGCCGCGCTCATACAGGCTTTTTCGCAGATGCGAAAGGGAGTCTTTCGCTTCGCGCCTCGTGGAACCCTTTCCCTAACGAAGTGTTAACCGATTAGGCGCATTTTGCACGTCAGGAGAACGATCCATGTCACTGCTGCACATCCTGAACGCCTTTGTCCTGTCCGCCGCGGTGGCCATCGTGGGCGGCGCATTCGATCCGGGCGCGGTCGACACCGCGCCGACGGAGACCGAACTCGCCTTCGCCGACGCGCCCCATGGCGTCGATCCGATGGTGACCGGACCCGTCAGCACCTCGTTCAGGGAACGCCGGGCGATCGCGGGTTGCGAGCAGGCCGAGTGGCCGGAAATCCCGCTGAAATGCTACCCCGACCGGTAATGCCTCAGCGGCGCTGAGCCGCCTCGCTGACCAGCATCAATTCGCCGATATTCTCGCTCGTCACATAGCCGACGAGCCGCCCCTGGCGGTCCGTCACGCCGACCGCCGGCGCCTGCCCGCCCTGCAGCGCCTTGAAGGCGAGGTCCAGCATGGCCGTTTCCAGGACGGTCGGAATGTCGCGCGTCATCACCTCGTGCACCGGCGCGTCGCGGCCGCGCTCCTGCAAGCCGGCGACGAGGCCCGAGCGGGTCAGGACGCCGCGCAGATTGCCGCCGCCGTCGATCACCGGAAACTCGTGCTGCGTCGTCCGCAACAGCGCGTCGGCGGCGTCGCCAAGCGTCGAGGCCGGACCGAGCGCATCGTAATGGGTGATCATGCCTTCACGCACCGGGACCCGCGCGGCGACCGCCTGGAACGTCGTCGCCTGGGCCTCCGACGTCGCGGCGATATAGACGAAGATCGCCACGAAGATCAGCAGCACATTGCCCGTCAGGAGGCCGAGAAAGCCGAAGACGAAGGACATGACCTGCCCCACGGTCGCGGCGATCTCGGTCGCCCGCACCCGTGAGAAGCGCATCGCGAGCAGCGCCCGCAGCACCCGCCCGCCATCCATCGGAAAGGCCGGGATCAGGTTGAACAGCACCAGCGCGATGTTGATCACCGCGAGCCGTGACAGGAAGCCGAAGGACGGGTTCTCGATCTCGGAGAGCGCCGTCACGTCGGGATAGGCGCCGAGGATCAGGACCAGCACCACCGCGATCGCGACATTCACCAGCGGCCCGGCGATGGCGACCACCACCTCTTCCATCGGCTTTTCCGGCATGCGCTCCAATTGCGCCACGCCGCCGATCGGCAACAAAGTGATCTTCGGCGTGTTGATGCCGTAGCGCCGCGCGGCGATGGCGTGACCGAGTTCGTGCAGCACCACGCAGGCAAAGACCGCGATGATGAACGCCACGCCCTCCACCGCCGCCGACGCGCCGCCCTCCTGGAAATAGGCGATGCCGATCCACAACAGCAGCAGGAAGAATGTCAGATGGATGCGGATCTCGCTGCCCGCGACCCTGGCGATCGGAAACGACCATTGCATAGCGCTCACCCCGGCTTGTCGCGACGCCGCAATGCCAATCCGTGCCCGCAGCACTTGACTGACAGGACGTCGCCTAGGCTCTATTTGGAACGGATCGGCACAATCAGCAAGGACGGGACGGGATGCGGATAGGAATGATCGGGCTTGGGCGGATGGGCGGCAACATGGCGCGCAGGCTGATGCGCGCCGGCCATGAATGCGTCGTCCACGACATCCACGCCGAGGCCGTCGCGGCACTGACGGCAGAGGGCGCGCTCGGCGCCGACAGCCTGGAGGCGCTCGTCGCCCAGCTCCAGCCGCCGCGGGCGGTCTGGATCATGCTGCCGGCGGCCCTGGTCGGCGAGACGGTGGAAAAGCTCGCGGCGCTGATGCAGCCCGGCGACATCATCATCGACGGCGGCAATTCGCGCTACACCGGCGCCATCGAGATCGCCGGAACGCTCGAGGCCTCCGGCATCCGTTTCATCGACGTCGGCACCAGCGGCGGCGTCTGGGGGCTGGAGCGGGGCTATTGCCTGATGATCGGCGGCGAGACGGACGCCGTGCGCCATCTGGACCCGGTCTTCGCCGCGCTCGCGCCCGGCGGCGACGGCGAGACGCCGGCCCAACGCGGCTATCTGCATTGCGGCCCGCCCGGCGCCGGCCATTTCGTCAAGATGGTCCATAACGGCATCGAATACGGCATGATGGCGGCCTATGCGGAGGGCATGAACCTGCTGAGAGCGGCCAATGCCGGCGCGACGGACCGCGCGGTCGATGCCGAGACCACGCCCCTGGAACACCCCGAACAGTACCGCTTCGACCTCGACGTCGCCGAGATCGCCGAGGTCTGGCGCCATGGCAGCGTCGTCTCGTCCTGGCTGCTCGACCTGACGGCCGAGGCGCTGCAGCGCGATCCGGCGCTGGCCGGCTATGACGGGCACGTGTCGGATTCCGGCGAGGGCCGATGGACCATCGACGCGGCGATCGACACCTCCGTGCCGGTCCCGGTGCTCTCGGCCGCCCTGTTTCAGCGCTTTTCCTCGCGCGGCGAATCCGACTTCGCCGACCGGATGCTGTCGGCGATGCGCTTCGCCTTCGGCGGCCATCTGGAAAAGACGAAATAGCGCGCCGATGACGCCGAGGTGGCCGTCGTCACCTCGGTCGCATGGGCGTCAGACCAGGCCGCGCCCTTTCAGCATGGCGTCCGGCGTCGGCAGGCGGCCGCGAAAGGCCTTGTAGGCGTCTTCGGGATCGACCGTGCCGCCGGACGAATAGATGTGGGTCTTCAGCTTCTCGGCGATCGCCGGATTGAACGGATCGCCGGTCTCCTCGAAGGCCGCGAAGGCGTCGGCGTCCATCACCTCCGACCACATGTAGGAATAGTAGCCGGCCGCGTAGCCGTCGCCGGCGAAGATGTGCTGGAAATGCGGCGAGCGGTGCCGCATGGCGATCGCGTCGGGGATCTTGATGTCTTCCAGAACCTTTGCCTCAAATTCGAGCGGCTTTGCCGGCGCGTCGCCGCGGGCGTGATAGGCCATGTCGACCAGCGCGCTGGCCGTGTATTCCACCGTCGCGAAGCCCGCATTGAAGGTCTGCGCCGCCAGCACCTTGTCGAGCAGCGTCTTCGGCATGGGCTCGCCGGTCTCGAAATGCACGGCATAGGTGTTGAGCACCTCCGGCACGGTCAGCCAGTGCTCGTAGAGCTGCGAGGGCAGTTCGACGAAATCGCGGCTCACGGACGTGCCCGAGACGGAGGGATAGGTCACCTCCGAGAGCATCCCGTGCAGCGCATGGCCGAATTCGTGGAACAGCGTGCGCGCGTCGTCAAAGGACAGGAAGGCGGGCTTGCCCTTCGGCGGCTTGGCGAAATTCATCGTGTTGAGGATGATCGGCGTCTCGTCGAGGAGCCGCGACTGCATCTGCAGCGCGCTCATCCATGCGCCGGAGCGCTTCGACGGGCGGGCGAAATAGTCGCCGATGAACAGCGCGCGGTGCGAGCCGTCCGGGTTCTTCACCTGCCAGAGCCGCGCGTCGGGATGGTAGAGCGTCACGCCCTTCACCTCCTCGAAGGTGACGCCGAAGAGCCGCGTCGCCACCGCGAAGGACGCCTGGATGATCTTTTCGAGCTGCATGTAGGGCTTGACGTCGTCGTCGGAGAAATCGAAGCGCTGCTGGCGGATCTTCTCGGCGTAGTGCCGCCAGTCCCATTTCGCCGGCGGATGGTTGTGGCCTTCCTCCGCGATCAGCCCGGCAATGTCCTCGGCCTCCTCGTTGGCGCGGGCGACCGCCTTGTCCCAGACGGTCTCCAGCAGATGGCTGACATTGTCCGGCGTCTTGGCCATCGTGTCGTCGAGCTTGTAGGCGGCATAGGTCGCATAGCCGAGCAGCGCGGCCTGTTCGCGCCGCAGCGCCAGCGTTTCGGCGATGACGTCGCTATTGTCCGTCTCGCCGCCGTTCTCGCCGCGCGCCAGCCAGGCCGTGTAGACCTTCTCGCGCAGGTCCCGCCGCGTCGAATAGGTCAGGAACGGGTCCGCGATGGAGCGCGAGAGGGACACGGCGTGCTTGCCGGCATGGCCACGCTCTTCTGCGACCGAGGCGAGCGCGTCGACCAGCCAGCCCGGCAGGCCGGCGAGATCGGCCTCGTCGTCCAGAAGCAGCATCCAGTCGGATTCGTCCTTGAGCACGTTCTGGCCGAATTGCGTGCCGAGCGAGGCGAGCCGTTCGGTGATTTCGGCGAACCGCGTCTGGTCGTCGCCCTGAAGCGCCGCGCCGGACCGCACGAAGCCCTTCCAGCGCCTTTCCAGAACGCGCAGCTGTTCGGTGGTGAGCCCCAGCGTGTCGCGCGCCGCCCACAGCGCGTCGACCCGCTGGAACAGCGTGCCGTTCATGGCGATCGCCGTGCGGTGGCGCGCATAGAGCGGCGACACCGTGCGCTCGACCGTGCGGATCACGTCGTTGGTGTGCGACCCGGCGCGATTGAAGAAGATCGCCGAAACCCGCGACAGGTCCTCGCCCGCCTTTTCCAGCGCCTCGATCGTGTTCTCGAAGGTCGGCGCCGCCGGGTCGTTGGCGATCGCCTCGATCTCGGAAAGATGCGTCTCGAACGCCGCGCGGATCGTCGGCTCGAAATCGGTGTCCTCGATCGCGCCGAAATCGGGCAGGCCCTCAGGTCCGGTCCAGGTGGTCAGGGGGGAATCAGCGCGGGTCGCGGTCATGAAGACACCTCGGTTCGGGTCGGTTTCACTGTCAGCTAGGTCATCGGGGCGGGATTGCCAAGATGGCCATCGCCCCGGGTCGCGTCAATGCCAGGTGGTCTGCCCCTGCGGCGCCGCGAGTTCCGCCATGCGGTCGTTGATCGTCTCGCGCACGGCGTCCCACAGGAGCGAGAAGGACTGGAAGCCCTCCTCCGTCACCTCGTCGGTGTCGAGCGCCACAACCACCGTCTCAAGCACGGCGTTGAGCTCGCGCTTCAGCCGGCGCAGGTCGCCCGCATCGCCCGCCGCCTCGGCTTGCCGGCGGATCGCCAGGAGCTGGTGATTGTAGGTGTCGGCCCGGTTCTTCTGGTTGGAGACGAAGCGCGAGCGCAGCGCCAAGAGCCCAGAAATGGTCAGCGTCAGCACGGTGACGAGCAGGGCCAGCGGCTCGGCGTTTTCCTGCAGGAAGCCCGGCGCGTCGCGGTCGTAGAACCGCTCCGCCCCCTCGTGCAGCGGCACCGAAAGCCCCGCCGCGACATCCGGCGCGCTGATCGCGGACGCCAGCGGAAACCGGATCGTCAGGTCGAGCCGGTGTTCGAACAGGATCCGCGTCAGTTCCCGGACCGCTTCGGCATCGACATCGTCGCGCGTGACCAGGATCCTCTCCACCGCCGCCGTCGCCGTGTCGCGCGACGGCACCGGCGTCGCCCCGGTGAACGCGCCCTGCGGGATTTCCGCCGCCGTCAGGAAGGGCCGCTTCAGCGCGATCGCCTCGGCCTGCGGCACCGGCACGTATCGTAACGCGATGCGTTTCAGCTGCGCCTCCTCGAACAGGCCGACGAGATCGGCGTCGCGCAGCGAGCGCACCGTGAACAGCGCGTCGACCTCGCCGCCCAGCAGCCGCGCCGCGCCCTTCGCGAACGGTTCCGCCGTCCATTTGAAACGGTCGATCGGCAGGTCGTAATGGTCGCCCAGCACCCAGAAGGACCGGAAGGCGTCGGTGCCGAATTGCGGGATCGAAACCGACACGCCGGCGAGATCCGTGACCTCGAAGGCCGGCGCCTCGCCGCGCACGATGATCTGGAACAGGTCGGGATAGAGCCGCGCGATCACCCGCACGTCGGCGACGACCGGCGTATCGGCGCGGATGACCGCGACATCAACGTCGCGCCTGTTGAGTTCGGCGATGTTCTGCGAGGCGTCGCGCGCGGCCCTGACGTCGAGCCGCACCGTCTCGGAGTGACGGGCGACGACGTCGGCGACCTCGCGCATCAGATTGTAGGCGTCCGAGCCGCGCGGCCCCGTCGCCACGGTCAGAACGGCCGGATCGCGCTCGCGGGCGATCCAGAACCAGGTCGCCGAAGCGGCAGTCGCGATCATGACGACGCCGACGATGGCGAGCAAGGCGCGCTGGCGCGTGCGTAGCGACGCCAGGTTCGCGCCGGCGCCTTCGGCGGCCGTCACCGAAACGTCCGGGCCTGTCTTCGGTTTCCGTTCACTCGCCAAGACGTCGTTTCCGCCTGCCCCGCTGCCGTATCAGAAGCTGTAGATGCCTGAAAATGGAGGCGCAAGCAGGCGGCCGGCCTAAAACGAACCTTGACAGGAAGCACCGATATAGTAAGCAAGCCTTATTATCTACCTGCCTTATGAAAGATCGGACCCTTGGCCGACCCACAGACCTTCGGTTTCCTCGTTTCCGACGTCGCCCGCCTGACGCGCGCATTGCTGGAACGCCGCATCACCTCCGCGGGCCTCGGCATCACGCCGGGCGAGGCGCGCGCGCTCCTGCACATCGTCGCGCTGGAAGGCGGCCGGCAGACGCGGATCGCGGAACGCATGGGCGTCGAGCCGATGACCGCCTGCGGCTATATCGACAAGCTGGAGGCCCGCGGCCTCGTCACGCGCGAGGCCGATCCCGACGACCGCCGCGCCAAGCAGGTGCACGCGACCGAGGCCGCCAAACCGCTGATCGCCGCCCTGCAGGCCGAATCGGCCGCCATGCGGGCCGACATCCTCGCCGGCCTCACGCCGGAGGAGCGCGACGCCACGATGGCCGCCCTGCGGCACGCCCATGTCAACCTCCAGGCGCTGCTTGCCCCGCAGCCGGAGGAGGCGCTGGCGTCATGAGCACGTCCACCCCGATCATGGGCGTCGGCCGCACGGCGCTGATATCGACCATCCTCGTCGCGGTGGGTCCGCTCTCCATGGCGCTCTACACGCCCGCCATGCCGATGCTGGTCGAGGCCTTCGACACCACCCAGGCCGTGGTCAAGATGACGCTGACGGCCTATTTCGCCGGCTTCGCCTTCTCGCAGCTTGCGGCCGGCCCGCTGGCCGACGCGCTCGGCCGCCGCCGTTCGACCATCATGTTCATCGGCGTCTACATCCTAGGAAGCATCGCCGCCGCGCTGGCGCCGACCATCGAGATCCTGGTCGCCGCCCGCCTGGTGCAGGGGATCGGCGCCGCCATCGGCGTCACCGTCTCGCGGGCGATCGTGCGCGACATGTATCCCGGCGAAAGAGGCGCCCGGATCCTCAATCTCGTCGCCATCGCCATGGCGTCGGCGCCGGCCTTCGCGCCGGCTCTCGGCGGCGTCACGATCCAGATCGCCGGCTGGCACGCCGTCTTCGTCCTGATGGTGATCTTCGGCTTCGTCGTCGGCGGCACGACGGTGTTCGGGCTGAAGGAAACGATCACGCCCGACATCACCCGTCTGCGGCCGCTCAACATCGCCCGCGCCTACCGCAACCTCTTGGTGAACGCCGAATTCATGACGGCGTCCGTCGTCATCGCCGCCGGCGTCGGCGCCTTCTACGCGCAAGCGACGATCCTGCCTTTCGTGATGATCGATTCCGTCGGCCTGACGCCGACCCAATACGGCTTCTCGATGCTGTTCCAGTCCGGCACCTTCATGTGCGGATCGCTGACCATGCGCCTGCTTCTGCGCTGGTGGAAGCCGAGCCAGCTCGTCGCGCCGGGCCTCACGCTGATCGTGGCCGGCGCCGTCGCGCTCGCCACCGCGCCGCATGTCATCGGCGCGTCGCTTCTCACCATCATGGTCCCCGTCGCCATCACCGCCTTCGGCGTCGCGCTGATGATGCCCTTCATGCTGATGGCCGGCATGCGCCCGTTCCCGCATATCGCCGGGCAGGCCGCCGCGCTCACGGGCTTCATGCAGATGGGGGCGGGGCTTGCGGCCGGCACGATCGGCGCGCTCTTCGCCGACCCGGTGATGGCGATTTCCACCGTGATCCCGGCCATGGGCGTGATCTCGGCGGCAACCTTCTTCCTCTATCGCCGCGCGGCCGACACCGCCGAGCGCCGCGAGGCCGACACGCAGGCCACCCTGCAAGCCGACCTTGCCCCGGTCAGCCCGGCGCCGGCGGAGTGACGCTCAGCCCAGGCAGTTGCGCTTGGCGACCACGCGCGGCTGAGACCCGACCTCGGATGCGGCAAGCGGGATAGAACGCGTTTGCGGGCCATCGTTGGCAGCAGCCCGTCACTCGGCAGCGTGACAGCATCTCCAGGCCCGGACCGAAGAACTGCGTCCTCCTGCGCGGCCGGAGAGTCCAGCCCAGCCTGGACCTGGGCGATACTTGCGATTCCAAAGAAAATGCGGTCCGTTGCGGGCACGAACGTCTTGGGGAACGGGATCGGAATGAACGAGCAAGTAAAGCTGCCCGGGCTTGTCGCCACACGATTCTATGCCGCAGCGATGATCGTTCTGTTCCACGTCATCGGTCTCGCCCAGATCGAGACGCCGGATCTGCTCTCGTTCATACCCGCGCATTTCGGAACGGGCGTGCCGCTGTTCTACATCGTCAGCGCGTTTGCGCTCTGCGTCGGCTACAGCGACAAGCTGTCATCCAGGGACGAGCTGTCCTTCTTCTTTCATCGCCGCTTCTTCAGGATCGCGCCGCTGTTCTATGTCATGATGGCGGTCTATTTTGTCTTCCTGTACATCCGGTTCGGGAAGATAACGGAACCGGAGATGATCGCTTCATCCCTGTTTTTCGTATTCAACATCATTCCCGGTCACGTCAGCGGGTTTGTCTGGGCATCGTGGTCCATCGGTGTCGAGATGCTGTTTTATGCGATATTTCCGCTGATCATGCTCGCGGTGACGAACACGGGCCGCGCATTTGTGTTCGTGCTGATAAGCTGCTTCATCATGACGATGTGGCGCCAATCCTTCGTCGGCGCGCCGCCCGAGATGGTCGCCTTCGAGAATTACGCGCTCGCGGCGAACATCCACTTCTTTGCCACGGGCGTGTTTTGCTACTTTCTTTGGCGCTCGGCAGCCGGGCGAAGGCAAGAACCTGTGCTTGGGATCGCGGCGATAGCCGCTTCCCTGATTGGAGCGGTCCTGCTCGTCCGCTTCGCCAACGCAATCCTCGCAGGGTACGGATTGCCCGCTCTCGATATCGTCCGAGCAGTCGTGCTGGGTGCCTTCGTGCTCGGTATGGCATTGAACCCGATCCGGCTTGCTGTGAACCGGGCGACGATCGGCATGGGGGAAACGTCCTACAGCCTCTATCTCTGGCATCCGCTGCTGATATCGCTGCTCTTGTCAGCGGGTGTCTACGAGGCGATCGAGGCCAGGGCGCCGAATGTGATGTCGTCGTTCCTGCTGTGCGGCCTCGCCACCTTCATCGCGTTGATCCCGACCGCCTTTCTCAGTTACCACACGATCGAAAGATGGGGCGCGCGGATGAGCCGTCGCCGGCGTCCGGCCGCGGCTCGTTGATTCCACCGCATGGCAACCGGAACGATCGGGCCGCGGATGACAGCGACGCCGATCGATCCGGTTCCGGCGTGAGAAGGCCTCAGCCCAGGCGGTTGCGCTTGGCGAGGGTGCGCAGGCGCAGCGCGTTGAGGCGGATGAACCCGGCCGCGTCCTTCTGGTCGTAGGCGCCGTGGTCGTCCTCGAAGGTGACGAGCTCCTCCGAATAGAGCGATTTCGGCGACTGGCGGCCGGTCGTGATGACGTTGCCCTTGTAGAGCTTCAGTCGCACGCTGCCCTCGACGTCCTTCTGGCTGTGGTCGATGGCGGCCTGCAGCATCTCGCGCTCGGGCGAGAACCAGAAGCCGTTATAGATGAGCTCCGCATAGCGCGGCATCAATTCGTCCTTGAGATGCGCCGCGCCGCGGTCGAGCGTGATCGACTCCATCGCCCGATGGGCGGCGAGCAGGATCGTGCCGCCGGGCGTCTCGTAGACGCCGCGCGACTTCATGCCGACAAACCGGTTCTCGACCAGGTCGATGCGACCGATGCCGTTGTCGCGGCCGAGATCGTTCAGCGCGGCGAACAGCGTCGCCGGCGACATTTCCTGACCGTTCAGGCTGACCGCGTCGCCCCGCTTGAAGCCGATCTCGACCTCGGTCGCCTGGTCCGGCGCATCCATCGGCGAGACGGTGCGCATGTGGACATATTCCGGCGCCTCTTCCCACGGATCCTCGAGCACCTTGCCCTCCGAGGAGGAGTGCAGCATGTTCGCGTCGACCGAGAACGGCGCCTCGCCATGCTTGTCCTTCGGCACCGGGATCTGGTGCAGCTGCGCGAACTCGATCAGGTCGGTGCGCGACTTGAAGGACCAGTCGCGCCACGGCGCGATCACCTTGATGTCCGGATTGAGCGCATAGGCCGACAATTCGAAGCGGACCTGGTCGTTGCCCTTGCCGGTCGCGCCGTGCGCGATGGCGTCGGCGCCGGTCTCCTCGGCGATCTCGACCAGCCGCTTGGAGATCAGCGGGCGGGCGATGGAAGTGCCGAGCAGGTAGACGCCCTCATAGACGGCATTGGCGCGGAACATCGGAAACACGAAATCGCGGATGAACTCCTCGCGCACGTCCTCGATGTAGATTTCCTTGATGCCGAGCATCTCGGCCTTCTTGCGCGCGGGCTCCAGTTCGTCGCCCTGGCCCAGATCGGCCGTGAAGGTCACCACTTCGGCGCCGAGTTCGGTCTGCAGCCATTTCAGGATGATGGAGGTGTCGAGCCCGCCGGAATAGGCGAGGACGACCTTCTTGACGTCTTTGTATGCGGCGCTCATGTCGGTTCGGTTCCAGTCGTAAGCGGTGTCGTGAAATCGCGCGCACCATATTGCCTTTGCGCGGCAGCGCAAGGGATAGCGCAAGGGATTTAGCCCGATCGGGCCCGCCGCGACACGCTCCATTCGGCCAATGCCGCAAAGGCGGCGAAGATCACCACGGTCATCAGGAAGCCGAGAACGACGTCGGACAGGTAATGCGCGCCGAAACCGACCCTCAGCCCCGCCATCGCGATCGCGAGGAGCCCGACGACGATCGCATAGGCCCGGTAGCGGTGAACGGCCAGGACAAGCGCCAGGCACATCAGCCAGCCGGCCGCCGCCGCCTCGCCGGAGACGAAGGAGCAGTTGCCGCTGGTGCAATAGTTGGAATAGACGCCGGCCTCGACAAAGGGCAGCCAGCCGCCGAAATCCTCGGTCATCCAGGGCCGCGGCCGCCCCCAATGGGCCTTCAGAACGCCGTTGACGATCAGCCCCGGCCCGGCGATCAGCGTGGCGACCAGCACGGCCTTCAGCCGCACGCCCGGATTGCGCCAGGTGCCGCCCATCCTGAGTTCCACGATCAGGAAAACCAGGGTGACGATGCCCAGGATCGCGGGCACCGGATGCATGAGTTCGCGAAACGTCGACAGCGCCGGGACGCCGGACAGCGGGAACCCCCGGCAGCGCTGGCTTTCGGCGGACGCCGTCGCCGCGCAGTTGGCCGCGTCGAAGAACAGGCCGCTTGTCGAGAGGTCCCATTCTCCGCCAAGCTGGAACCGGAGCAGAAGCGCGACCCACAGCACGGCCAGGAGGACGGCGACGAGCGGGTCGGCCAGCGGGCCGAATACGGTGCGGGGACGGGGCGACGGCAAGGCGATCAGGCTCTGTTGGTTCGACGCCCCCTCTCGCATGGCGCGGCGGGCGCCGCAAGCCGCGGCCGATTGACCGGCGCCGGCAGCCTGCCTAAGGAGCGGGCGAGCAGGCCAGAACCGCAGGAGGCGGAAACGGCATGAACACAGACGGCCCCACGACGACCCTTTCCGATCCGCCGCCCTTCTGGGCGCGGCCCGTCGGCGTGACCGTCATCTGCGCCCTGTGGGCGGGGTTCCACTTCTGGATCGCGGCCTTCCTGCGTTCCGCCCTCGTAGTGGACGACTCGCTGGAGAGCTTCCATTCCCAGTCGCTGGAGTTCTTCTACGCGTCGCGCAATCCGGCGCTCTATGACTGGATACTCAACGGCGTGAACCGGATCGTCGGATCGTCGTTCTACGGCGCGCCGCTGGTCAACTATGCGTCCATGCTCACCTGCGCCCTGCTGCTCTACGCGCTGGCGCGGCGCGTCATCGCGGATCCGCGCCTTCAGGCCTTCTCCGTCTATTCGCTGTCGCTGCTCTGGATCATCGGCTTCGAGAGCCATCGAATCCTCGCCCACAGCCAGGTGATGATCGCGCTGATGGCGGCGGCGATCCTCGTCTTCTGGTCGCTGGGCGAAAGCCGGGCGGTCTGGAAATACCTGCTGCTCGGAGCGCTGATCCCGCTCGGGATCCTCGCCAAATATTCCTTCGCCCTGTTCATCGGCGCGATCGTCGCCGCCGCGCTCCTCGAACGCGTCTATCGCCGTGTCGTGCTCGACCCGCGATTTCTCCTGACCCTGCTGGTCGCCATCGCGCCGCTTGGCCTGTTCTTCTACCTCGCCACGGCGGAGACGCAGGCGATCGTCGACACCTCGACCGGGGTTCTCACCGGCGGCGACGACGCGATCCTGAAGGTGCTGGAGAAGCTCCTCGGCGCCTTCGCCGGGTACGGGCTTCCCTTCGCGGCGATCTACGCGCTGGTCTTCTTCGTGCCGCGGCCTGCGCGCAAGGCCGGGGCGCCGGGGCCGAACGAGGCCTTTCTGCGCCTCAACCGGACGGTGCTGCTGATCGGCGTCGTGGTGATGGTCGCATGGGCGCTCGGCCCGGGCGGCACCCAGTTGCGGCCGCGCTACCTGCACTGCCTGTTCCTGACCCTGCCGCTGTTTTCCTTCATGGTGCTGGACCGCTACCAGCCGACCCGCCGCGCAATCCGCAGCTACGCGACGATCCTGCTCGTCATGGCGGTAGCCATCGGCGGGATCTATCTCGCCGGCCGCCTGGCGCCCTCCGAGACGCTCTGCGGCAGCTGCCGTCCGAGCGTGCCCTACCGGCAGCTGGGCAAGGAAATCGTGCAGCGCTACGGCCCCGCGCCCGTCATCGTCGCGCCGAACCGCATGCTCGCCGGCCAGTATCGCGCGGCGGTGCCGGCGGCCCGCGCCGTCGCCCTCGACACGACGGAATATGCGCCGCCCCCGATGGCAGCCTCCCGCTGCCTCCTCATCTGGCCCTCGACGACGACGAAACAGACGAAACTCGCCGAGCAGATGGCCGAATTCGGCAAGGATCTGCTGCCCGACGAGCAGATCACGCTGGACTGGTGGGCGCCGCTGCTGCCACAAACGCGCCAAACGACCTTCAACCTGCAGGAATTGCCGGCCGACGCCGCGCCCTGCCGATAGGCAAGCGATCACGCCATGACCTTCATTCCCGATACCGCGACGCTTCTGACATTCACCGTCGCCGCCATCGTCCTGGCGATCACGCCAGGCCCGGACATGACGCTGTTCCTGTCGCGCACGCTCGCCCAGGGCCGCGCGGCGGGATTTGCTTGCATGTTCGGCGCCTATGCCGGCGTCGCCGTCCACACCTCCATGGTCGCGCTCGGCCTGTCGGCGCTGATCGTCGCCGCGCCGACCGCCTTCATCGCCCTGAAAGTCGTCGGCGCCGGCTACCTGATCTGGCTCGCCATCGACGCTATCCGCAGCGGCTCGTCGCTGACGGTGGAGACCGAGCGCCGCCAGGCGCCGCATATCGGCGCGAGCTTCCTGACCGGTCTCGGCATCAACCTGCTCAACCCGAAGATCATCCTGTTCTTCATGACCTTCCTGCCGCAATTCGTCGCCGCCGACGATCCGCATGCGACGGGCAAGTTCTTCTTCCTGGGCGCATTCTTCATCGCGATCGCCATTCCCATCACCTCGGCGATGGTGCTCGCGGCGGGATGGATGTCGTCGACCTTGCGCAAGCGACCGATGGTGACGCGCGCCATCGACTGGCTGATGGCCAGCGTGTTCAGCGCTTTCGCGGTGAAGATCCTGTTCACCCAGGGGCGGTGAGGCTCAGTCGCCGTGCCCGGCGATCATCATCGCCTCATAGGCCAGCCGCTCGGTCTTCTTCATCCGTTCCGACGCTGACTTGAGCTGCCCGCACGCGGCGAGGATGTCCTGGCCGCGCGGCGTGCGGATGGGGGAGGCGTAGCCATTGGCGTTGATGAAGTCGGCGAAGGTCTCGATCTGCTCCCAGTCGGAGCATTCATAGGCCGAGCCGGGCCATTTGTTGAACGGGATCAGGTTGATCTTGGCCGGGATGCCCTTCAACAGCCGCACCAGTTCCTTGGCGTCCGCCAGGCCGTCATTGACGCCCTTCAGCATGACGTATTCGAAGGTGATGCGCCGCGCGTTCGACAGGCCCGGATAGGCCCGGCAGGCGTCCAGCAATTCCTTCAGCGGATACTTCTTGTTGATCGGCACGAGCTCGTCGCGCAATTCGTCATTGGTGGCGTGCAGCGAGATCGCCAGCATGACGCCGGTTTCCTCGCCGATCTTCGTGATCTGCGGCACGACGCCGGAGGTCGACAGCGTGATGCGGCGCTTGGACAGGCTCAGACCGTCGCCGTCGGCGAAGACCAGCAGCGCGTCGCGCACATTGTCGTAATTGTAGAGCGGCTCGCCCATGCCCATCATCACGACGTTGGAGACCTTGCGGCCCTCCGCCGGCACGATGGCGCCCTGCGGCGTGTCCCTGTCGGGAAAATCGCCCAGCCGGTCGCGCGCAAGCAGAAGCTGCGAGACGACCTCTTCCGATGTCAGGTTGCGCACCAGGCGCTGCGTGCCGGTGTGGCAGAAGGTGCAGGTCAGCGTGCAGCCGACCTGGCTGGAGACGCACAGCGTGCCGCGGCCTTCTTCCGGAATGTAGACGGTCTCGACCTCGACCGGACGCCCGGCGCCGCGCGACGGAAACCGCAGCAGCCACTTGCGCGTGCCGTCATTGGAGATCTGTTCCTCGACGATCTCCGGCCGCGCGATCGAGAACCGGGCCTTCAACAGCGCGCGCAGGTCCTTCGACACGTTGGTCATGTCGTCGAAGTCGGAAACGCCGCGCACATAGAGCCAGTGCCACAATTGCTGCACGCGCATCTTGACCTGGCGCTCCGGCACGCCGGCGCCCTTCAGCGCCTCGCCAAGCTGCGGCCGCGTCAGGCCGATCAGCGTCGGCTTGTCGGCCAGCGCCGCGCGCGCCTGAACGCCATGAATGTCACGCGCCGCGTTCTCGGTCAGGTCGATGGAAACGCCCATGGTCAATCCGTCATGTCTCAAGAAGCGCGCGCTTTACCACACTGCGCGCGCTGCGTCACGTCAGGCCAACGCCGAATGCCGGGCAAGCCCGGCACGCATCGGTTTCACGACCATATAGGTGCGTTACTTGCAGTTCTGAATGGCGTCGAGCGCCGCCGTCACGCCGGACAGCGAATAATCGTAGCTCGTGTTGGTGCCGCGCGCGGACGTCGCCGTCACGGTCATCTTCGAGCCTGCCTTCATCGCCGCGACGAGCGCCGGCTCCTGCGCGGCGTTCTCGGCCCAGGCAGACTTGTCCTTGGTGAAGAAGGTGAAGCTCTTGTCGCCGACAGTCACCGTGACCTTGGACGAATCACGAAGCGCGTAGTCCGCCATGAACTGCGGCTCGTAGGAGACGTTCTGGGTCGTGCGCTGCGTCACGATGAAGAAATTGGTGCCGTGATTGACTTCGGCCGGCTTCTCCGACCCGGGAATCGGCACCGACAGCGTGTAGCAGACCTTGCTGTTGCCGGAGTTGTAGCTGAAGGCGCTCCAGTCCGAATAGTCGCCGATGCGCGTCGGCGTCTGCGCCCACGCGCCGGTTGCGCTTGCTGCAACCAGGCTTGCTGCCAGCAATCCCGAGATGACTTTGGTGTCGATAAACATAATTCCTACCGGTTCGTGTCGGTCACGCATGAAACACGACGATGCGGCCAACCCAATCTGGACGAATCAGGGTTACCAGACAGTGAACAAAACACCAAAAAAATTATGGTTTTCACCCCTGTCACCGGCCACAGCGCGGCAATTTCCAGCACTTGCGTGTTGAAGCGGGAAAACGGCAACAGTTTGACTGCGAGCCGCAAACCGGATGACAGACCCGGCCCCCCGGAACTATCATTGCGGCATGGACGAAACGGCGGGGGCGCCGTCAGGAGAGAGTGGAACCGGCCCGACGCATGACGAATGAACAGCATCAAAGACACGCATCGCTTGTCCGCGCCATCGTCGCGACACGCGACCAGTCGGCGTTCGCCGAGCTGTTCGATCACTTCGCGCCGCGCATCAACGCCTATCTGCGGCGTCTCTCGCTGGAAGCCGGGCAGGCCGAGGAAGTCACCCAGGAAGTGATGATGGTGCTTTGGCACAAGGCGTCGCTGTTCGATCCGGCGAAATCCTCGCTGGCGACATGGCTGTTCCGCGTCGCGCGCAACCGGCGCATCGACCTCGTGCGCCGCGACAAGTCGGACCGGCTCGATCCTGACGATCCGGCGCTGCACCCCGAAGCGCCCGAACCCGCCGATGCCCTGATCGACGCCGAGCAGCGCGACGAGCGCGTGCGCGAGGCCCTGCGCGACCTGCCCGCCGAACAGCTCGATCTCATCCGAAAGGCGTTCTATCTCGGCCAGTCGCACAGCCAGATCGCCGACGAGACCGGCCTGCCGCTCGGCACGGTCAAATCCCGCATCCGGCTGGCCTTCACCCGCCTGCGCAAGGTCATCGACGCCGACGACCGCATCGACACCGATCCATAGAAAGAACGCTCACCCCGCCAGCGCGTCGCGCGCCAGCCGGTCCGCCAGCCTGCACATGACGGGAATACGGTGGGCGCCGTGCATCTCGGCGACCCATCGGGACGCCGTATCCAGATCGACGCCTATCGCCGTGACCCGCAAAGGCTGGCGGCTCTCGCCGCGACAGACCGGGCGCGACCAGTCGTCGCCGCGAAACGGCGTCTTGGCGACGCCGATCACGGCCACGCGGCGATCGAGCGCCGCGGCAAGACGCGCGCCCAGGCCCGGCCGGCCCGCGCCGTCGAGATGCACGTAACCGTCGATGACGATCGTCGCGACCGGCGTCGAAACCGCGTCGAGCAGGGCGAGAAGCACGGGCAATTCGCGCTTGTAGAACGCGCCCGGCTCATACTCCGCCGATTGCATGGGCAGCCGGACCTGATGCGTCGCAAGCGGCTCGGACGAAGAGAATTCGGAGATCAGGACACACCCGCCGGCGGCGACGGTGTCGCCATAGGCCGCGTCGAGAACCGCGACCGGACCGCCGCGTTCGCCCTCAGACGTCAACGACCGGTTTCTCGCCCTCGCCGGGCGCGTCCAGGTCGTGATCGGCGAGCGCCTTCCGCGCCGCCAGCCGATGGGCGTCAGTGATGTGGCCCCGCACGGCGCCGATGGCGGCCATCAGCACGGCCAGGTCGTCGCCGAAGCCGATGCCAAGCAGGAAATCGGGGATCACGTCGAGCGGCAGGACGAAATAGGCGAGCGCGGCGAACAGCGTCGCGCGCACGCGGGCCGGCGTCTTGGAATCGAGCGCGCAGAAGTAACCGGCCACCACCTCGTCCATGAAGGGAACGGCGCGCGCCGCCTTCTTCGCGGTCGCCCAGAATTTCCGGCGCACGCGCTTTTCGCGCTGCGACTGCTCCTCCGGCGTCCCCGGTGCGAGGATTTCGCCGATCAGAACGTCGTCCGGAATGTCGTGCTTGCCAGCCATGCCTGAAATGTGGGTTGCGCCGCGCCGCGCTTCAAGCCGCGGCCTTGTCCATGCGGGCGGCGAGCGCCAGATCTAGCTCGGTGAGGCCGCCGGCGTCATGCGTGGTGAGCGTCACCTCGACGCGGTTGTAGACGTTGAACCACTCGGGGTGGTGATCCATCTTCTCGGCCACCATCGCGATCTCGGTCATGAAGGCGAAGGCCTTGCGAAACGTCTTGAACCGGAATTCCCGCTTGATCGAGGCGCCGTCGGCGCCAAGCGTCCATCCGTCCAGTTCCGCCAGCCCGGCCGCAATCGCCTCTTCGTCCAGTTTCTCAGGTCTGGCCATCGGCTCGCTTTCCCGTTTCGTTGTCCACAGGCCCGCCCGGCCGGCGTCGTCGGGGCGCGTTAGCGGATGCCCCGCGCCGTGGCCTGGTCGTCGGGCGCGTAGTTCGGCGCCGAGAGACGCGGGGTCAGCGGATAGCTTTCCTCCACGATATAGGGCCCGCCGCCGACCGATTCCCGCGACGACATCAAGACGAAGCGGCTGACGGTGAAGGGCGGCACGTAAAAATTGCCGCGGCTCGACAGATAGCGCGCCGCCATCTCCGGCGCGACGTTGCGCAGCCTTGCGATGGTGACATGCGGGGTGAATTTGCGGGGGTCGGCGGGCAGCCGCAAGCGCTGGCAGATCCGCTCGATTTCGGCCTGAAGCTCGATCAGGTCCGGCGAGGCCGTCGGTGTGGCGAACAGGGAATGCGGCTTCTTGCCGCCGAAGACGCCCAGCCCGGACAGGCCGATCTTGAACTCGAAGCGCCGCACGCGATCCAGCGCGTCGGCCACCTCGTCGGCGACGTGATGCTCGATGTCGCCGATGAAACGCAGTGTCAGGTGATAGTTCTCGACGTCGATCCAGCGCGCGCCCGGCAGACCGCCGCGCAGGAGTGAGAGGGACATCGCAGCATTGTGCGGAATCTCAAGAGCGGCAAACAGACGCGGCATAAGGCTCTTCCCTCCGAATTCGGAAGTGTGACGGGCAAATCACCTTGTCCCCAGTCGAATCGAATCACGGACCATGGTGCGGTGCAAGCGAATTATTTGTGCCCATGGTGACGCGGTGGAAAACCGCTCAAGGCGCCCGCTTGGCCAGATACGCCTCCATCACCGGCATGAACCGCTCCACCATTTCGGCGACGCCGTCGCCGTTGGGATGCATGCCGTCTCCCAGCAGAAGCGCGTCCTGCGCCGCCACGCCGTCGAGAAAGAAGGGATAGAAATCAAGGCCATGCTGCTCGGCGAGCTCGGGAAAGATCGGGTCGAACCGGGCCGCGAAATCCTCGCCCATGTTCGGCGGCGCCAGCATCCCCGTCAGGATGACGTCGATTCCCCGATCCTTTAGCCGGGTAATCATTTCGTCCAGATTGGCGCGGGTCAGTTCCGGCGACACGCCGCGCAGCGCGTCGTTGGCGCCCAGTTCCAGGATCACGAAATCCGTTCCGTCGGGCACCGACCAGGTCAGCCGCGACAGGCCGCCGGAGGTCGTGTCGCCGGAAACGCCGGCATTGGCGATCACGATGTCGTGACCCTTTTCCTTCAGCGCCGCCTCCAGCATCGTGGGAAACGCCTGCCCCGGCGCGAGCTGATAGCCGGCCATCAGGCTGTCGCCGAAGCCGACGCCCTGCACCTGCTCCGCCATCGCGGGCGCTGCGGCCAGGGATCCGAAAATCGCGAAAACGCGCAACCAGGCTTTGAACATTGCCGCTCCGACACCATTTTGTTCCAGTTGCCGCAGATATAGGACCGATTTTCCGTGACAGAAGCGTTGATTTCCCTTTCCGAGGTCGATTTGCGGCTCGGCAGCGGCGTGAACGCCGTCCATGTCCTGAAATCGGTCGATCTCGACATCGGCGAGGGTGAATCGGTCGGCGTCGTCGGACCGTCGGGCTCCGGCAAGACCACATTGCTGATGGTGCTCTCCGGCCTCGAACAGCCCGATTCGGGTGTCGTGAACGTCGCCGGCGCGCAATTCCACGCCATGGACGAGGACGCCATCGCCGCCTTTCGCGGCCGCAACATCGGCATCGTGTTCCAGTCCTTCCACCTGATCCCGAACATGACCGCGCTGGAAAACGTCGCCGTGCCGCTGGAACTGGCCGGCCGCCGCGACGCCTTCGAAAAGGCCGAGGCCGAACTGGTCGCCGTCGGCCTGAAGGACCGGATGACCCACTATCCGGGCCAGCTGTCCGGAGGCGAACAGCAACGCGTCGCCATTGCCCGGGCGCTCGCGCCGGACCCGAAGATCCTGATCGCCGACGAACCGACCGGCAATCTCGACGGCGCCACCGGCCATCTGATCTCCGACCTCCTCTTCGCCAAGCAGCGCGAGCGCGGCATGACCTTTGTCCTCGTCACCCATGACCGAAGCCTCGCCGAGGAATGCGACCGCCAGGTCGCCGTCGATTCCGGCCGCGTGGAGGTTCAGGACCGAACGACCGGGCAGCGCTCCGGCCAGGCCGCCGAATGACGCGCATGCCCGTCTCCCGCGCGGTCTCGCTCGCCTTCACCTTCGCACTGCGCGAATTGCGCGGCGGCTTCTCCGGTTTCTACGTCTTCCTCGCCTGCATCGCGCTCGGCACGGCGGCGATCGGCGGCGTCAACGCCGTCTCCAAATCGGTCACCCAGGGCATCCAGGAGGAAGGCCAGGTCATTCTCGGCGGCGACATGCGCTTCGAGCTGATCCACCGCACCGCGTCCGTCGAAGAGCTCGCCTTCCTGCAATCGCAAGGCGACGTCGCGGTCACGGCCGGCATGCGCTCCATGGCGCGGCTGGAGGACCAGTCGGACCAGTCGCTGGTCGAACTGAAGGCCGTCGACGACGCCTACCCGCTCTACGGCGCGCTGCTCACCGAGCCTGCCCTGCCGCGCGACGCGCTGTTCTCCGCGCAAGACGGCGTCTTCGGAGCGGCGGTGCAGCCCATCCTGCTCGACCGGCTCGGCCTACAGGTCGGCGACAGTGTCCGGCTCGGCAACGCCACCTTCGCCATCCGCGCGACGATCGCGACCGAGCCCGACGCCGTCTCCGACGGGTTCGGCTTCGCGCCGCGCGTCCTCGTCTCGCTTGACGGGCTGCAGGCCTCCGGCCTTGTCCAGCCCGGATCGCTGGTCGAATACGGCTACAAGCTGCGCACTCCGCCGGGCACGACGGCGCAGCAGCTGAGCGCCATCGCCGAACGCGCCAACACGGATTTCCCCACCGCCGGCTGGTCGATCCGCGACCGCAGCCGTTCGGCGCCCGCCCTGTCGGCCAATATCGAGCGCTTCGCCCAGTTCCTCACCCTGGTCGGCCTCACGGCGCTGGTCACGGGCGGCGTCGGCGTCGCCAACGCGGTGCGCGCCTATCTCGACGGCAAGCGCAACGTCATCGCGACCTTCAAATGCCTCGGCGCGCCGGGCGAGTTCGTCTCGCTCGTCTATCTGATCCAGATCCTGATGATCGCCGGGATCGGCATCGTTCTCGGCCTCGTCATCGCCTCGCTGCTGCCGCTGACGGCGGCATGGGCCCTGTCGGGCGTGGTCCCGCTTCCGGCAAGCGGCGGGCTCTATCCCGGCGCCCTCGGGCTCGCCACGCTGTTCGCGCTGATCACGACGCTCGCCTTCGCCGTCCTGCCGCTCGGCCGCGCCCGCGACATCGCCGCGACGGCGCTGTTCCGCGAACAGACGATCGACGGCGAACGCCGCCCGCGCCTCGCCTATCTGTTCGCCGCCATCGTGCTCATCGCGCTTCTGGCCGGCCTCGCCATCGAGACCTCCTTCGACCGCCGCATCGCCGCGCTCTTCCTCGCCGGCATCGCCTTTTCCTTCGGCGTGCTGCGCGCGGTGTCGATCCTCGTCCAGGCGCTGGCAAGGCGGGCGCCGCGCGTCCGCTCCACCGCCATGCGGCTTGCGATCGGCAACATCCATCGTCCCGGCGCGCTGACGCCCTCCGTCGTCCTGTCCCTCGGCCTCGGCCTGACGCTGCTGGTCAGCCTCGCCCTGATCGACGGCAACCTGCGCCGCCAGATCGCCGGTAACCTGCCCGAACAGGCGCCGAACTTCTTCTTCGTCGACATCCAGAACGACGTGATCGACGATTTCTCGACGCTGGTCACCGACGCGGCCGGCGAAGACGGCGTCCTGCAGCGCGTGCCGATGCTGCGCGGCCGGATCGTCGAACTGAACGACCAGGACGTCGCCACGATGGAACTGCCGCCCGAAGGCGGCTGGGTGCTGCGCGGCGACCGCGGCATCACCTATTCCGTCGACGTGCCGGAGAATTCGACGCTGGTCGAGGGCGAGTGGTGGCCGGCCGACTATGCCGGCGAGCCGCTGGTGTCGTTTTCCGCCGAGGAGGCCGGTGAAGTCGGCCTGAAGATCGGCGACACGGTGACGATCAACGTCCTCGGCCGCAACATCACCGCGCGCATCGCCAATCTGCGCCAGGTGCAGTGGGAATCGCTCGCCATCAATTTCGTCATGGTGTTCTCGCCGAACACGTTCGCCGGCGCGCCGCATGCCTGGCTGGCGACCCTCACCGTTCCGGACGCCGGCACCAGGAAGGAAGCCGACATCCTGCGCGCCATCACCCAGGCCTTTCCGACCGTCACCTCCGTGCGCGTCAAGGACGCGATCGATCTGGTCAACCGCCTGATCGGCCAGCTCGCCACCGCCATCCGCTCCGCCGCCGCCGTCGCGCTCGTCGCCTCCGTGCTGGTGCTCGGCGGGGCGCTGGCGGCCGGAAACCGCGCCCGCGTTCACGACGCCGTCGTCCTGAAGATGCTGGGCGCGACGCGGCGCACCCTGATCGGCGCCTTCTCGCTCGAATATCTGATGCTCGGCGCCGCGACGGCGGCCTTCGCGCTGTTTGCCGGCGGCGTCGCCGCCTGGTTCGTCATCGCGCGTATCATGAGCCTGCCCTGGCAGCTCCTGCCCGGCGTCGCCGTCACGACGCTTGTCGGCGCGCTGGTGCTCACCGTCGGCCTCGGCCTCGCCGGAACGTGGCGGATTCTCGGACAAAAGGCCGCGCCGGTATTGCGAAACTTGTAAGCGAATCGGCAAGGATTCCTTAACCTTGGCCGTCGCGGCGGCGAAAAGACCCGTCTTTGCCGGGATTTAGGCCTCCTTTTCGCAGCCGGCCGGCCTTGTCTGCGCCGCTTTGGCACATCATATTACCCGCAGGCATGCTGGAGTCCCGCCAGCGGCGCCGCGGCCGGTATGGATATCGGCCGGACACCCGACGGGATTTGTGAGCTACAGAGGTAGAAATGGCTGACCTTCGAAACATGAACATGCGTGCCGGCCAGGCGCGCACATATGACGCGAGCATCGACGTGGGCCTTCGCGCCTACATGATCCGCGTCTACAACCTGATGGCCGCGGGCCTCGCGATCACCGGCCTTGCCGCATGGGGCGCTTTCCAGATGGCCGTCTCCGACGGACAGCTGACCCAGTTCGGCCAGCTGATGTTCGCCAGCCCGCTGCGCTGGCTCGTGATCCTCGCGCCGCTCGGGCTCGTGTTCTTCCTGAGCTTCCGCATCAACAAGATGAGCGTGGCCGCGGCGCAGACGACATTCTGGATCTATGCGGGCCTTGTCGGCCTGTCGCTGTCGACGATCTTCCTCGTCTACACCGCGACGAGCATCGTGCAGACCTTCTTCATCACCGCAACGGCCTTCGGTTCGCTGTCGCTGTGGGGCTACACCACCAAGCGTGACCTGTCCGGCATGGGCTCGTTCCTCTTCATGGGCCTCGTCGGCATCATCATCGCCTCGCTGGTGAACCTGTTCCTCGGGTCCTCGGCGCTGCAGTTCGCGATCTCGGTGATCGGCGTTCTCGTCTTCGCCGGCCTGACCGCCTACGACACGCAGCAGATCAAGGAGATGTATTACGAGGGTGACGGCGAAGCCGTTGCCGGCCGCAAGGCCATCATGGGCGCGCTGCGTCTCTATCTCGACTTCATCAACCTGTTCATGTTCCTGCTGCAGTTCCTCGGCAACCGCGAGTAGGACCGGTCCAGACGGGCAATCATTGTCCCGATGACAAAAAGGCGGCCTTCGGGCCGCCTTTTTCGTTTGTGCGCCGGCGCAAAACCGGCTTGATTGGCGCGACACCCCGTTTCAGGCCCGACGCATGCCCGCCCTCACGATCCGCGACACCACGCCCGCCGACATCCCCTTCGTCACCGCCATCTACCGTCACGCCGTCCTTCACGGCACCGCCAGCTTCGAGCTGGAGCCGCCGGACGAAAGCGAGATGACGGCCCGTTTCGAGGCCGTTCGCGGCCCCGGCTACCCGCATCTCGTCGCCGTGACCGAAGACGGCAGCGTCGCCGGCTACGCCTATGCGAACGCGTTCCGCGCCCGTCCGGCCTATCGCTGGTCGGTGGAGAATTCGGTCTATGTGGACCCCGCCATGCAGGGCGGCGGCGTCGGCAGGGCGCTCATGATCGCGCTGCTGGAGCGATCGGAGGCGCTCGGCTTCCGGCAGATGATCGCGGTCATCGGCGGGTCCGAGCACAAGGCCTCGATCGGCCTGCATGCGAGCCTCGGCTTCGAGACGATCGGCGTCTTCAAGGGCTCGGGGTTCAAGTTCGGCCGCTGGCTGGACACGGTGCTGATGCAAAAGGCGCTGAATGGCGGCGATGCGAACCTGCCGGACGAGAACGCCTTTCCCGGGACGCTCTATCGCCCGAAAGACGGGTCAGCTTGAGGCGACGATCTTGAGCGGCTTGTCGAACACCTTCAGCACATTGGCCAGTTCGTGTCCGCGCTTCAGGATCATGCCGGACGCCGCGACGACGCTGTAGGCGCCCTGGCGGCGGGCCAGCTTCGGGTTCTTCTCGATGCGGTAGAGAGGGATTTCGGACGCCCGCCGAAAGACCGAAAAGACCGCGCGGTCCTTCAGGCTGTCGATCGCGTAGTCGCGCCATTCGCCGGCGCCCACCATCAGGCTGTAGATACGCAGGATCTGGTCCAGTTCCCGCCGGTTGAAATGGACCGATTCGAAGCTCGGGGCGGTCGATGCCGCCGTCGGCAGGGTCACCACGGTGTCGCCGCGATCCGCGCTCGCCTCGTTCCACCGGTTCGCGCTCTCTGGCGTATCGTCCTCGGCCATTCCCTCTCCTGACGGTTCGAACGCCAAGTTTGCGCCGATTCGGCCTCGTTGCAAGACCGCCTGCAAGATTTTGGGTCACAAAAGCCTTGCGAAGTCTCCCGCGAAATCCTGCGGTGCCACTCACGAATGCGAACACGGTGTCGGCATCGGTGACCGGCGGCCTCCTTTTCGCCGCAACCACGACACATGGGCGCCCCGATTGCCGACGAACGTGCCGCCGTTGCCGATTGTGTTTCGACAAGCCAGTGTGAAACACATCGCGCAAGGTGAGAGCGGCCGCCGGTACACGGCACTGGCGTTGTCGTTCACGGACCGGTCCGGACGCGGTGTTGGAAACCTCGAGCCCCCCAGCCCCCCGATGCCTCGCCGCACCGGTCCTCTCCTTGCCGCTCGCCGGCCTAGGACGTTTGGCGGGGAAGCATGGCTGCGCCGATGATCGCTCCCGGATGGCCGCCATCGGTCGTTCTCTGGAGCAGGACGGCGCAGCCATCGGCATGCTTGGCGTCGAGCTGGGAATGCGGGATGTCCACCGTCAGCGGCTCGCCTTCCCACATCCCGATGGTCTCGTAATCCACCACGGCGTTCACATAGGCGATGGTCTTGCCGGCATTCTCGCCACGCTCGATCTCGACGTCGGAACGGTGTTTGAAATAGACGAGCACCACGTGCACCTTGTCGGCGTCGATGTCCGGAGCGCCGGCGGCGCTGACCCGCATCCGGTCGCCGAGATCGGTCAGTTCCAGGTCGACGACGAGACCCTGGCCGCTCGCGGCGTCGCCTTCCAGCATTGACGAGATTTCGCGGTAATGGCCGCCATTGGTGTGCGCCCGGCCGTTGACGACGGCCTGCGGCGTGTAGACGCCCCGCCGCTTCAGGCCCCGCGCATAGGCATATTGCCGCTCGCTGTTGGCCTTGGCGCCGAGCGTGTCCTTCCAGCCGAGATAGTCCCAGTAATCGACATGGTAGCCGAGCGCGATCACGTCGCCGCGCTCGACGAGCTTCTGGAGCGCGGCGTCGGCCGGCGGACAGGAATTGCAGCCCTGGCTGGTGAAGAGTTCGACCACGCCCAGCAACTTTGTCGAAGACGCGTCCTCGGCACTGGCTCCGGCGGCGCCTGGAAGGTACAAGCCGGCCATCACGGCCACGACGGAAAGGAAACGGGTCAATCGCATCTGGAGCATCCGGTTTGTCTTCCCGAGACTAGGCCCGGCTTCATTCAACAGGAAGTCACGTTAGGGTGACACCCGCCGTACCGTACCCACCGTGCGACGCAATCGCAGCCCGCGTCGGGAAAAGAAATATGACAGGAGCTTTTCATTTCTGTCACAAAACGGTTTTATCAGGCTGCCAAACGGACAGGAATCAGGACACCGATCATGAAAATTGCAGTTCTCGGCGGCGACGGCTTCGTTGGCTGGCCCACAGCGCTTCATCTGAGCGACCAGGGCCATGAGATCCACATCATCGACAACCTGTCGCGCCGGTGGATCGACACCGAACTCGGCGTCCAGTCCCTCACCCCGATGGACTCCATCCAGGAACGCACCCGCATCTGGCACGAGGAGACGGGCCGCCGCATCCGTTTCCACCTGATCGACCTCGCCGGCGACTACGAAGTCTTCAAGCAGTGGCTCGTGGCCGAAAAGCCGGACGCCATCGTCCATTTCGCCGAACAGCGCGCCGCGCCCTATTCGATGAAGTCCGACCGCCACAAGAACTACACGGTCAACAACAACGTCAACGCCACGCACAACGTGCTGAACGCGCTCGTCGAGACCGGCATCGACGCGCATCTCGTGCATCTCGGCACGATGGGCGTCTACGGCTACTCGACCATCGGCGCCGCCATCCCGGAAGGCTATCTGCCGGTCGGCATCGAGAATCTCGACGGCGACACGGTGTCCCAGGAGATCCTCTACCCGTCCAATCCGGGCTCGATTTACCACATGACCAAGTGCCTGGATCAGCTCCTGTTCGCCTTCTACGCCAAGAACGACGCGCTGCGCATCACCGACCTGCACCAGGGCATCGTCTGGGGCACGCACACCGAGCAGACCCGCCGCCACCCGCAGCTGATCAACCGCTTCGACTATGACGGCGACTACGGCACGGTGCTCAACCGCTTCCTGATCCAGGCGGCCATCGACTATCCGCTGACCGTGCACGGCACCGGCGGCCAGACCCGCGCCTTCATCCACATCCAGGATTCGGTGCGCTGCATCGAGATCGCGCTGAACAATCCGCCGGCGGCCGGCGACAAGGTCGAGATCTTCAACCAGATGACCGAAACCCACCGGGTGCGCGATCTGGCCGAGATGATCGCCAGGATGACCGGCGCCGAGATCGCCTATCTTCCGAACCCGCGCAAGGAAGCCGCCGAGAACGACCTGATCGTCAGGAACGACAAGTTCCTCGGCCTCGGCCTCAACCCGATCACGCTGGAAGAAGGCCTTCTCGACGAGGTCGTCGAGGTGGCGAAGAAATTCGCCTACCGCGTCGATCGCAGCCGCGTTCCGGCCGTCTCGGCCTGGACCAAGGACATCGCCAAGACGGTTGAGAAGGATCCGGAAGGCAAGCGGCTGAAATCGGTCTCCTGATCGAAACCCGCATGACGGCGGGCCGACCGGGCCCGCCATTGTCGCGAAAGGACAGGCCATGGCGCGCGCGGTGATCCCCGCCGAACTCGCCCGCTATCGCGACGACTGGCGGATGTCGCCGGGCGTGGAGCACAATGGCGTTCTGTATCTGACCGGCATGACCGCGACATCCGCCGACGGAACGGTTCCCGCCGACCCGGAGACGCAGATTCGCGAGGCCTTTCGCAAGGTCGGGCTGGTGCTCGCCGAGGCCGGCGCCGGATTTTCCGACATCCTCGAAATGACCAGCTACCATGTCGGCCTGCGGGACCATCTCGCCCTCTTCCGCGCGATCCGCGAGGAGTTCGTCTCCGAACCCTGTCCGGCCTGGACGGCGATCGAGGTCTCCGGCTTCACCACCGAGGGCGTGATCGTTGAACTGCGCGTCATCGCCGCCGCTCCGGCCGGACGCTGAGCCGGCCGGCGCGCGACGCGTCCTATTCGGCGGCGTCCTGGCCGCCGATGCTCTCGGCCGAAGCCAGGCCGGGCGCGTCCGATTTGCCGCCCAGCTTGTCGCGAACGCCCTTCTCGATCCGGTCGCCGGTTTCCTCGTCGATGTTGCGCCAGTATTCGAAGGCCCGCTGCAGCACCTTTTCGCTGACGCCGTCGCAGAGGTGGCCGACGACGTTGGAAACGAGACGCTTGCGCGCCGCTTCGTCCATCACCTCGCGGATCAGGGCGCGCGCCTGGCTCCAGTCGTCATCGTCCTCGCGCAGCCTGTAGGCCTGACGCACCATGTCGCCGTCGGCGTGCCAGAGGCCCGCCTCGCCCTCGACCGGCTGCGCCGAAGGCCCGCCATAGGAATTGGGCGCATAGACCGGGTCGGAGACGTTCTCGACCCGCATCGCGCCGTCCTTCGAATAGCTATGGACCGGGCTCTTGGGCTTGTTGACCGGGATCTGCTTGTAATTGACGCCGAGCCGGGCACGGTGCGCGTCGGCATAGGAGAAGCCGCGCGCCAGCAGCATCTTGTCCGGCGACAGGCCGATCCCCGGCACCATGTTGTTCGGTTCGAAGGCCGCCTGCTCGATCTCGGTATGGAAATCGGTCGGGTTGCGGTCGAGCACCATCCGGCCGACCTCGATCAGCGGATAATCGTCATGCGGCCAGACCTTGGTCAGGTCGAACGGGTTGATGCGATAGGTCTTCGCCTCCTCATAGGGCATGATCTGCCATTTCAGCGTCCAGCTCGGATGGTTGCCGTCACGAATGGCGTTGAACAGGTCGCGGCGGTGATAGTCGCCGTCGGTGCCGGCGAGCTTGTCCGCCTCCTCCTGGCTCAGATAGGCGTTGCCGTCGCCCTGGTCGGTGTGGAAATGGAACTTCACCCAGAACATCTCGCCGGCCTCATTCACCAGCGAGTAGGTGTGGCTCGAATAGCCGTTCATCTCGCGCCAGCTCTTCGGGATGCCGCGGTCGCCCATCAGATAGGTGACCTGATGCGCGCTTTCGGGCGACAGCGTCCAGAAATCCCACTGCATGTCATGGTCGCGCATGTCGTTGTCGGCGCGGCGCTTCTGCGAACGGATGAACTGCTGGAACTTGATCGGGTCGCGGATGAAGAAGATCGGCGTGTTGTTGCCGACCATGTCGAAATTGCCCTCCTCGGTGTACATCTTCACCGAGAAGCCGCGCGGGTCGCGCCAGGTGTCGGGGCTGCCGCGTTCGCCGGCGACGGTGGAAAAGCGGATCAGGACATCGCTCTTCGCACCCGGCTGGAAAACCTTGGCCTTGGTGTATTTCGAGACGTCCGCGGTCACTTCGAAATGACCGAACGCGCCGCCGCCCTTGGCGTGCGGCTGGCGCTCGGGAATGCGCTCCCGGTTGAAATTGGCCATCTGCTCCAGGAGATAGTGGTCGTGGAGAACGATCGGCCCGTCGCGGCCGACGGTCAGCGAATGCTCTTCGCTCTGCACACGGATGCCGGCATCGTTGGTGGTCGCGGGAACTTTCTTGTTGCTGCTCATCGTCTCGGCCTCGCCCTCTCGAATGGAACTCGCTGGCACAACCGATTGGCGAGCGCGAAAGTTCCGTCCGGGCGCGAAATTTCTGCCGGAGACCGTGCGGCAGGCCGTTAGCCGCGAGGAAGGGGCATCATGAAATCCGTCAGAACAGATGCGGGCAGCGCAGTTGCAGCGCCTGCATGAGGAACACCGTTTTCATGTCGCAGATCTCGCCCGAAGCGACCATCCCGGCCGCCTCGGCGATCGGCAATTCCATCACCTCGATGTCCTCGCCCTCATGCGCGACGCCGCCGCCGTCGCCGACGCGGTCCGCCGCGCCATAGGCGGCGAGGTAGCAATGCATGCGTTCGGTCGCGCAACCGGGCATCGACCACAAGGCACCGAGCGACTGCAGGTCCCCGAGCCGCAACCCGGTCTCCTCCATCGCCTCGCGCCGCGCCGCATGCGCCGGGTCCTCCCCGTCGGTCACGCCGGCCGGCGCTTCGATCAGCAGCGCCGGGGCGCCGACGAAGAGCGGTCCGGGGCGCGGCTGGCGCACCAGCGTCACGACGCGCCGGTCCGGATCGTAGGGCAGCACGCAGGTCGCCTCGCCATGGTCCTCGATCTGCCGCGGGTGCTCGCTGCCGTCCGGATAACGCAGCGTCGCGAGATGAAACCGGCCCCAGCCGTCGTGAACGGTCTTGATCTTGTCGATCACATGCAATGAAACGTCTCCCGTAAGATCGTGCCGCCCATCTATCGTCACCCGCGCCGCCGCAGTCCAGCAGGAAACACGATGCCCGCCAACGCCTATGTCACCCTCGTCACCAATCACGACTATGCCGACGCGGCGATCGCGCTGATCCGGTCGCTCGTCCTCACCGGCACGTCGGCCGACATCGTCGTCATGCATACCGGCGCCGTCGAGGCCGCCGATCTGGAGCCGCTGAAGGCGCTCGGCGCGCGCTGCGTCGAGGCGGGCCTGCTCGACACCTCGGCCGAATTCAACGCCCGCCACCAGCGCGACCGCCTGCATGCCGACGCGCCTTTCACCAAGGGCAACAAGCCGGCCTTCCACACCCCGCTCGACAATTTCGCCAAGCTGCGGCTCTGGGAGCTGGAGGAATACGACAACATCGTCTTCCTCGACGCCGACACGATCGTCATTCGCAACATCGACCGGCTCTTCGGCTATCCCGAATTCTCCGCCGCGCCCAACGTCTATGAGAGCCTCGCCGATTTCCATCGCCTGAACTCCGGCGTCTTCGCCGCCAAGCCGTCGAAACAGACCTTCGCGGCGATGATGCGGCGCCTCGACGGGCCGGACGCGCGGTTCTGGCGCCGCACCGACCAGACCTTCCTGCAGGAGTTCTTCCCCGACTGGCACGGCCTGCCCGTCTTCGACAACATGCTGCAATATGTCTGGTTCAACATGCCCGATCTGTGGGAATGGACGTCCGTGCGCGTGATCCACTACCAGTACGAGAAGCCCTGGCAGGCCGACCATCCGAAACGCGACCGGCTGCAGCCCCTGATCGACCTCTGGCAGGCCTATCGCACGGGCGAGGCCATTCCCGACATCGACGCCCTGCCCAACCCGGCGGCACCCGCCTGATGCGCGTCCTGGTGACCGGCGCCACCGGCTATGCCGGGCGTTTCATCGTCGAAGACCTCCTGTCGTCGGGCCATCACGTCGCCGTCATGGGCCGCAGCCGCCCCGAACCCGGCGCCTTTTCCGGGCCGGTGGATTTCGTGCCCGGCAGCCTCGAGCCGGCCGCTGCAGCGCCGGCGCTGTTCGACGCCGTCGACGGCTTCGTTCACGCCGCCTTCCATCACGTCGCCGGGCGCTATCGCGGCGGCGAGGGCGACGATCCGGAAACCTTTCGCCGGCTCAATATCGAGGGCTCGCTGGCGCTGTTCGCCGCGGCGAAACGGGCGGGCGTCCGTCGCGCCGTCTTCCTGTCGAGCCGCGCCGTCTACGGAAAACAACAACCGGGCGCGATGCTGACGGAGGATCTCGCACCGCATCCAGACACGCTCTATGGCGAGGTCAAGCTTGCGGTCGAACACGGCATCGCCGCCATGGCGGACGACGCCTTCCTGCCCGTTTCGCTGCGGGTCACCGGCATCTACGGCCCGGCGGGTCGGGGTGGCGCCCACAAATGGGCCGATCTCTTCGCCGATCATGAAGCCGGCAAACAAACCGCGCCGCGCGTCGGCACCGAGGTGCATGGCGAGGACATGGCCGCTGCCGTCCGCCTGATGCTCCAGGCCGATCCCCAAGCGATCCGTGCGGCCTCCCCGCAGGGGCTCTTCAACGTCTCCGACCTGCTGCTCGACCGGCAGGATTTGCTGGACCGCTACGCGCGCCGGACCGGCTGCGCGACGCCGCTGCCGGCGCGCGCCGACGCATCCGCCTACAACGCCATGGACTGCACCCGGCTGAAATCGCTCGGCTGGATCCCGCGCGGGACGCTGGACCTCGCCGGCCTCGTCATGCCCTGACGTCATCCGGCCCGCGTCTTCTTGACGCGGTCCTGCAACCTCTGTTTGATCCCTCGCGATGCTGCTCGCCCCTGGCGGCGCGGCAAGCAAACGGGGGCTTCTATGAAACGATTTTTCGGCAAGGCCGCTCTTGCGGCGTGTCTCCTGGCGGGTGTCAGTTCGGCATCGCAGGCGCAGACCGTGCATCCGAACGAGTGGACGGAATATTACGCCGACATCCGCGGCTGGACGGTCAACGCGATCATTCACGCCCAGGGCGGCTTCGTCGGCTGCCGTGCCGTGAAGACCAGCCGGAACGGACACCTCATCGTGGAACGCCACAACGGCATCTGGCAGCTCGTCGTGCCCACCGACCGCACCGATGTCTATGGCGGCGCGGTCCTGAGCATCGACAAGGCGGACATCGATTCGCAGTTCGGCTTCGAGAATGGCTGGGCGACGCGGGAACTGAGCGCCCGGGAACTCGACCTCATCAAGGCCGGAAACCAGCTCGGCGTCGAGATCAATGGCGAGCCGCCGCGCTACTGGGAGCTCTCCGGCTCGACGGCCGCGATCCTCAAGGCGCAGGAATGCGCCGACAATGGCGGCAATCTCCCGCAGGACGACGCGCAGACCGCATCTGGTCAGGCCGCGCCGCCGCCCCCGCCGCCACCGGGCCGGCCGCCGCAGACGGTGACCGCCACATGCGATTCGGTCCCCACCGGCCCGTATGGCTGCGAGATCACGCAGATGCCGGAGGAGCCCGGCTACAAGGAGATCTACCAGATCGCCGGCTCCAACGGCGCGCCGGCCTATTTCATCAAGGTCAAATCCGACAACAGGGCCGATGTCTGGGCGTCCTTCGACGGCGCACCGTGGCGCTATCTGGGCGTCTGGGGCAATGTCGGCCCGAACTGCTCGGAACCCTTGCCGAACCAGTCGTCCGAGGCGCGGGACAATCTGGGCCAGGACGCCTGGAACCTGTGCATCCGGTAGGCGAGGCGGTCAGACCGGGCCGAGTTGCGCCAGCTCTTCGGCGCTGAAGACCTTCGCGCGGGCCAGGAACCGGCGCTCGCGGCCATTGTCGAGCGAGAACATGCCGCCCCGGCCCGGCACGACGTCGAGGATCAGTTGGGTGTGTTTCCAGGCCGCGAATTGCGGTCCGGAAATGTAGACCGGAACGCCGTCGATGTCGCCGAGCCGCACGTCGCTCGCGCCGACCCGGAATTCGCCGGCCGGATAGCACATGGGCGAGGAGCCGTCGCAGCAGCCGCCCGACTGGTGAAAGATGATGTCCGGATGATCCGAGCGGATCTCCGCGATCAGCGTGCGGGCCGCCTCCGTCGCCTCGACCCGTCTGGGCGTCTCACGCATCGCATGGTCCTCCTTGATGTGGGAATCGGGGCCCCTTTCGGGACCCCGCGCTTCTTGGGAGGAAGCGATCAGAAGAAGCCGAGCTTGTTCGGATTGTAGCTGACCAGCATGTTCTTGGTCTGCTGGTAGTGATCGAGCATCATCTTGTGCGTCTCGCGCCCGATGCCCGACTGCTTGTAGCCGCCGAAGGCCGCATGGGCCGGATAGGCATGGTAGTTGTTGACCCAGACGCGCCCGGCCTGGATGTGCCGGCCGAAGCGGTAGCAGGTGTTCTGGTCGCGCGACCAGACGCCCGCGCCGAGGCCGTAGAGCGTGTCGTTGGCGATTTCCAGCGCCTCGTTCTCGTCCTTGAAGGTCGCCACCGAGACCACCGGGCCGAAGATCTCTTCCTGGAAGATGCGCATCTTGTTGTGGCCGCGGAAGATCGTCGGCTGGATGTAGTAGCCGCCGGACAGGTCGCCGCCGAGATCGGCCGCCTCGCCGCCGATCAGCACCTCGGCGCCTTCCTGGCGGCCGATGTCGAAATAGGAGAGGATCTTCTCCTTCTGCTCCGAACTCGCCTGCGCGCCGATCATGGTCTCGGCGACGCGCGGATCGCCCTGGACGATGGCCGCGGTCCGGGCGACCGCGCGCTCCATGAAGGCGTCGTAGATGTCCTCGTGGATCAGCGCGCGCGAGGGGCAGGTGCAGACCTCGCCCTGGTTGAGCGCGAACATGACGAAGCCCTCGATCGCCTTGTCGAGGAAGGCGTCGTCCTCGGCCATCACGTCCTTGAAGAAGATGTTCGGCGACTTGCCGCCCAGTTCCAGCGTCACCGGGATGATGTTCTCGGTGGCGTATTGCATGATCAGCCGGCCGGTCGAGGTCTCGCCGGTGAACGCGATCTTGGCGATGCGCGGCGACGACGCCAGCGGCTTGCCGGCCTCGATGCCGAAGCCGTTGACGATGTTGAGCACGCCCGCCGGCAGGATGTCGGCGATCAGTTCGGCCAGCACCATGATGGTGGCGGGCGTCTGTTCGGCCGGCTTCATCACCACGCAATTGCCGGCGGCGATCGCCGGCGCCAGCTTCCAGGCGGCCATCAGGACCGGGAAGTTCCACGGGATGATCTGGCCGACGACGCCCAGCGGCTCGTGGAAGTGGTAGGCGACGGTGTCGTTGTCGATCTCGCCCATCGTGCCTTCCTGCACGCGCACGGCGGAGGCGAAATAGCGGAAATGGTCGATCGCCAGCGGAATGTCGGCGGCCATGGTCTCGCGGATCGGCTTGCCGTTGTCCCAGGTCTCGCAGGTGGCGAGAAGCTCGGCATTGGCCTCCATCACGTCGGCGATCTTCAGGAGCGCCCCGGCGCGGTCGGCCGGCGAGGTGCGGCCCCACGCGTCCTTCGCCGCATGGGCGGCGTCGAGCGCGAGGTCGATGTCGGCGGCGTCCGACCGCGCGATCTCGCAGATGATGCGGCCGTTGATCGGCGTGGTGTTGTCGAAATAGCGGCCGGCGACGGGGGCGACGAACTTGCCGCCGATGAAATTGTCGTAGCGCTGCTTGAAGGGCGAAACGAATTGGCCCGCCTCGGGCCTGGTCATCACATTCATGGATCATCTCCTCCTGCTGCCGGACCGTTCCGGCGTTTCGCCAGATGGGACGAAAGCGGTCGGCGGGTCAGCCCCCGCGCGGCAGGAGAAGGCGCGGACTGTCTCAGCTCTGAGACAATTCCAGGCGGTTGAGACGGCGATAGAGCGTCGCGCGGCTGATGCCGAGCGCCTTGGCCGCCTTGGAGTGATTGCCGCCGGCACGCGCCAGCGCGCGCTTCAGGGCCGCGCGTTCGGCGCGCTCGAAGCCGGTGGCCCCGCCGCTGCGCCCGAGGAGGTCGGAGGCGGGCTGCGGCCGGATCGCCGCGTCGCTGCCGAGCCCGAAGGCCCGCCGCGCGGCATGGGTCGCGCCGATCACGATGTCGTCCTCGTCGACCGCCAGCAGCATCGCGTCGCCGGCTTCGGCCTGCGAGGCGACGACGATGCGCGCGTCGGGAAAGGCGGCGCGGAAATTGTCCTGCTCGATCTGCCGCGCCGTCTGGGTCACCTGCGCCGCGATCAGCCGCGAGAAGGCCTCCGTCTGGTCGGCCCGGCACGACGACACGTCGATCGCCCCGATCAGCCCGCCGTCGGCGCCGTAGATCGGCGCGTCCATGCAGCTCATCGCGGTGTTGCGGGCGAAGAAATGCTCGGAACGATGGATCACCACCTGGCGGCGTTCGGCCAGGCACGTGCCGATGCCGTTCGTGCCCTCGGCCGCCTCGCTCCACACCGCCCCGGCGCACAGTCCCCACGCCTCGAACGTGTCGAGATCGCCGGAGCCGGCGCGCTGGTCGAGAACGACGCCGTCCACATCCGTCAGCAGCACGCAGCAGCCGGAATTGCCGACCAGTCCGAAGAGCTGGTCGAGCCGCGGCGCGGCAATGGTCATCAGCCGGTCGACCGAGCCGCGGCGAAGGGTCAGCGCCGCCGCATCGACGCGGTCGGGCGCGCGCTGGTTGGAGGGGTCGAGCCCGTGATTGACCAGCGAGCGCCGCCACGACGCCGCCAGCCGCGACACGGCGGCAGCGGAAGACGACTGCACGGTCTCGAGGACCACATCCGTATGATTCGATTGCGCCAAGGGGACCTCCTCCCAAGCCTACAGGCCAAGGAGAATAGCACCGCTTGACGCCGGGTCAAAAAGACCGGGCCCCGCCGGCGATCGCCACCGCCGGGACTGTCTCGCCGGTGAGACAGTTTGCGCGAAAATCCGCGACCGCGCCCTTGGCCGGCATCGCGGCACGCTGGGCCGGCCGCACCCCGAACCCGGCGCACCGCCCGCAAACCCGCTTCTTTCCCCGGCCCGAATCACCCTATGATCGGCCAAGGCGCGGCCCGCGCCTCCTCCCTCCGCATCGGGGAAGCACGTTTCATGCAGGGCGGATACCGTTTCGAACCGACTGTCGGGCAGCAGGCATAAGGAGGGGTTGCGCACACGCTCGCAACAGGAGGTTTCGCCATGAAACTGTCTGCACCCCTTTACGCCCTGAAACGCGAGGCGAAGGCGCTCTCGCGAACCGAAAGCATCCCGCTTCACGCCGCACTCGACCGCATCGCCCGGCGCGAGGGCTTCCAGGCCTGGAGCCTGCTGATGGCGAGAGCCGCCGCAAGGCTGGACGCCCGCGACCTGCACGCCGCGCTGGAACCGGGCGATCTCCTGCTGCTCGGCGCACGGCCCGGCCAGGGCAAGACGCTGATGAGCCTGCGGCTCGCCGTCGAGGCGATGCGGCAAGGCCGGCCGGCCTTCTTCTTCACGCTGGAATACACGCCGGCCGATGTCGCCGGGCGCTTCGCCGCCATCGGCGAGGACCCCGGTCGCCATGCCGGCCTGTTCGCCTTCGACTGTTCCGACGAGATCAGCGCCGCCTATGTCGTCGAGCGGCTGGCCGATGCGCCGCGCGGCACGCTCGCCGTGATCGACTATCTGCAACTGCTCGACCAGCGGCGCGACAAGCCGCCCCTGATGCAGCAGGTCGCCGCGCTGAAGGCGTTCTGCCGGACAAGCGGGGTCACCATGGTGCTGCTGTCGCAGATCGACCGCAGCTTCGATCCGGCGACGCGGCCCTGCCCCGGCCCGCAGGATGTCCGGCTGCCCAACCCGCTCGACCTGTCGCTCTTCGACCGGACCTGCTTCCTGCATGGCGACGAGGTGCGGCTGGGCGCGCGCGGCTAGGGGAGGCCTCAGTCCCGAAATCCGAAATCGGGCACGATGTCGAGGATGCCGAGGGTCTTCGTCGCCTCCTTGTCCAGCTTGCCCGCAAGCGCGAGCTGGGCGAAGCCGTGCACGAGGCTCCACGTCATGATCTGCGCGCGCAGCTCCGCGTCCGGCAGGTCGGCCTTGTCCCAGTCGAGGTCCTGCGACGCCGCGCGCAGGATTTCGAAACAGGCCATGACGCCCTCCTTCAGGGCCGGGTCGTCGCGGTTCGTGCGCCCGCCCGAGAACATCAGTTCGAACAGGGCCGGCTGCGCGCGGGCGAAATCGACGTAGCCCCGGAACGCCGCGTTGCGGATCTGCCGGCGCGTCGCATCGTCCGCAAGGTCGCGTCGCATCCGGTCGGCCAGTTGCGCGTAGCCGCGGGCGGCGATCGCCGTCAGCAGGCCGCTCATGGTGCCGAAATGGTTCTTCGGCGCCGTGTGGCTGACACCGACGCGGGCCGCGCAGGTGCGAAGCGACAGACCGGCGAGACCGCTTTCGCCGAGAATCTCCAGCCCCGCCTCGACCAGCGCCTCCTTGAGGTTCCCGTGATGGTATCTTTTGTCGTTCAATTTCAGCGCCTTACCGTGCCCTTGTTTCCACTGTAAATATAACCTTGACTCCGACGCACGTCCATGGTGATTGATATATACACTGGAAACATTCAATCGGAGCGGACGATGCCCGCACATCAGACGCCGGCGACGCGCCATTATCACGACCTCGTCGGCGGCTTCTCCGCCATGACCGGCAAGACCGTCCTCGTCACCGGCTGCACCTCCGGCACGGGCCTGGTGCTGGCCCGGACCTGCGGCGATCTGGGCGCCAGGGTGGTCATGCTCAACCGCCCGTCCGAACGTGCCGACCGGGCCTTGAAACTGCTTCACGACGCCGGCGCCAACGCCTCGCTCGTGCCCTGCGACCTCGCCAGTTTCGACAGCGTGCGCGCCGCCGGCGCCGTGCTGCGCGAGAGCCTCGCCGAGCGGGGCGTGGACGTCCTGTGCAACAATGCCGGCGTGATGGGGCTGCCCGACATGGCGACCGGCGACGGCTTCGACGTGCAGATGCAGGCCAATCACCTGTCGCATTTCCTCCTGACCCACCTGGTCTGGCCGCTCCTGGAAAGGGCCGGCGCGCTGCGCGGCGAGGCCCGCGTCGTCAACCACAGTTCCGGCGCGCGCGGCAAGCCGGGCCAGGAACTGATCGCGGCCTATCTTCAAAGGAACGGCGGCGATCTCGGCGGCGACGGCTTCCCCGGCCTGCAGAAATGGGCCCGCTACCGCCAGTCCAAGCTCGCCAATCTGCTGTTCACCTACGCGCTGCACGAACGCGCCAATGCCAGGCCCGGCAACCGCGTGAAAAGCCTCTGCGCCCATCCCGGCCCGACCGACAGCGGGCTGCAGGCAAAGACCACGCAGGCCGGCGGCACGCGGCTTTTCGACCGCTACATCATCGCCCGGACGCTCAAGGCGGCCCAGTCGGTCGAGGACGGCGCGTCGGGCATCGCGCGCTGCTGTTGCGAAACCGGCGTCGAGAGCGGCGCGTTCTACGGGCCGGAAGGCCGCGGCAGGGGCGGCCCGGCCATGCTGCTGCCACCGGAACGCAACCCGCAGGCCGAAGCGCTTCTGTGGACCGAGAGCATGGCCGCGACGGGCGTGGCGGATTTCTTCGGCTGACACGCCACCTCCGCATCGCCTCTCCGCCGCAGGGCGGGGGCCTGTGCCGATCGCTGTTCAGAACATCCCCGCTCCGCTAGGGTCGGATCGGGGCATGCCGACACTGCGAGACAAGATGGCCGAGACCACGGACAGCTATTACGAACGCGTCACCCATTACAGCCCGGCGCGCATCGCGCCCTTCAACGCCGCCAACAGGCGCTCGCCCCAGGCCCGCGAGACGGAACGCCGGCTGCTGATCGACCGGCTCGACCTCGCCCCCGGCATGACCGTCGTCGACACCGGCGCGGGCGGCGGATACCTCGTCGACGGGTTTCCGGACGCGATCGTGGAAAGCGGCACGGTGATCTGCACCGACACCGCCGAACATTTCATCGCGACGATCCCGCGGCCCTTCGTGCCCGTGGTCTGCGGCATGGACGCCTTCCCCCTGCCCGACGCCTCGGTCGATCGCGTGTGCAACCTCGCCGGCCTCCACCATGTCCAGCACAAGGCCGATTTCTTCCGCGAGGCCGCGCGCGTGCTGAAGCCCGGCGGCCGGCTCGCCGTGGCCGACGTCAGAACGGGCACGAAGCCGGCGGTCTGGCTGAACGGCCCGGTCGACCGGTTCACCGATATCGGCCATGACGGCATGTTCGTCGCCGCGGGCGAGTTCAGCGCCATGATGGCGGAGGCCGGCTTCACCGGCGTCGAGGAACGTCACGAGGTGTTCGACTGGCCGTTCTCGAGCTGGGACGAACTCGTCGATTTCGCCCGCGACCTGTTCCGCCTGACCAGGGCGTCGCGCGCGCAGATCGAGGAGGCGCTGGTCGAATGCCTGGACCTGAAGCGCGAGGACGGCTTCGCCGCGCTCGGCTGGGAACTGACCTACGCGACCGGGATCCGGGCCTGACATGGCGCCAGCGCAACCGGCGCGGCTTCTGGTCGTCCGCCACGGTCCGGGGCGCGGCCGGCGCGGCCCCTTCCTGGAACTGGCGCTCGATCACGTCGCCCGCGCCGACCCGCAATTGCATCGCCGCATCGCCGTGCACGAGACCGGCACGCCCGCCCCGTCGCTCGACGGCGTCGGCGCGGTCTTCTTCTGGCTGGGCGACCCGCTGAAGGAACTCTATCCGCAATGCCATCGCGAGGCGGCGGCGATCGCGGCGGATGCGGCGGCGCGCGGCATCGCCGTCGCCAATCCGCCCGACGCTCTCTCCAACAGCGTCAAGAGCGTGCAGGCCCGCCTGCTGGCCGAGGCCGGGATCGCAACCCCGCGCCACGCCGTCTTCGAGACGCGCGAGGCGCTGATCGCCCACCTCGACGAGATCGCCTGTCCCGTGCTGATCAAGTCGGACCGCATGCATTCGCAAAAGGGCATGCGCATCTGCCGCACCGCCGACGCGTTGCGCGCCGCCGCCATGGCGCCCAGGCTCACCTACCCCGTCTCCGTCGCGCAATTCATCGACACGCGCGCGGGCCACGACCCGCGAAGCCTTGAAGGGCGCCTCTACCACAAGAAACGCACCCTCGTGCTGGGAGACATCGTCCATCCCCGCCACATGATCTTCTCCGCTCAACCGATCGTCAGCCTGAAGACCTCGACGCTCGCGCCGTTCAGGACATTCGCCGCGCTGCGCCACGCCCTGCCTCTCATGCCGGCCGCGCGCCGCAGCATCGAGGCGGACAATCGCTTCTTCTTCGAGGGCGACGGCCACGAACCCCTGATGCGCCGCGTCTGCGAAGCCCTGGGCGTCTCGACGGCGGCGATCGACTATTCCGTCGACGCCGAGGGCAATCCGGTCATCTGGGAAGCCAACCCCTATTTCTTCCTGTTCTCCACCGGCAAATACATCCTCCCCGCCGAACGCCGCCACACCGCCCGCAGCGACCGCCTCTTCGAAGACGCGACACGATTTCTGACAGCCCTGGCACACCCCGCAGGCCGAGAGTGACGGACGGGAGGCGTCGCGGCCAGCAGCGCCTACACACGCGCCTTCCCTTCTCCCCCTCGTGGGGTTCGAAGGACGGGTCGAGACCCGTGGCTCGACCCCGGGCGGGTGGATGCGGCGGTTCCGTGAACCGGCGCAGACGGATGAGGGGGCGCCCTATCTCCCCCCTTGCGGGGGAGAAAGTGATTTCCCGGGCTTGGCTTGCCAAGTCCTTGGAAATCACAAGAGAGGGGGCAAACGAACACCGAGCAATGCCCCCTCTCTGGCAAAAGCTAAGGACTTGGCTTCGCCAAGACCAAGCTTTTGCTTTCTCTCCCGCAAGGGGAGAGACAGGTCCGGCGCAAATCCGCCCCCAACTTATCCACCAACCAGCCACCGCCCATACCCTTGCCCGATGACCGACACGCAAGGCCCCATCTTCGACTGGCAAGCCGCCATAGACCGCAACCGCGAGGCATTGTTGCGCATCGTCGCGGTGCTGTTCGTGCGCGCCGGGCTGGACGAGGGCGGCGCGGATCTGGTGACGCGGCGCGCCTGGCGGGTGATCCTGCGCGTGCTGCGCCCCGCCGAATCCGCCGCCCGCCGGCTGATCGTCATTGCCGCGCGGAGCATCGACGTCGGCCCCCTGAAACCGCGCCCCGCGAAAGAGCCGACGGCCCTCGAACAGCTCCAGGCGGCCGGGCTCGTCATCACCCACACCGGCCTCAATCTCGGCCTCGCCCGCATGTGGCAGCCACCACCCGAAGTCCCGCAACCTGCACCGCCGCGGCCCCCGTCCTTCGCGCTCACCGACCCGCCGAGACGCTTCGATCCGAAGGGCTGGGAAGGAAAACACCCGTTCCCGCGCGACGGCTTCGATCTCGCCGACGACCACGAGGACGTCAGCGCCGACCACCTCTGCGCCCGTCTCAAGGCGCTGAAACGCGCGCTTGAGGACATCGACGGCCACGCAAGACGGCTCGCCCGCCTTCAGGCACGTCGCGCGATGTCCCCCTTCGCGCCAGCAAGCGAAGCGCAGCTTAAGGGCGCGAACAAAGGGCGCACGAGAGCCAGACCTCCGCTCCGCCACGGCTGGCCCCCGGGCCACCGCAAGCTCTCCACCCACACCGTGGACAGCGTGCTGCGCGAATGCCACGCCCTCGCGCTTCAGGCGTTGAGGCCGGACACGTCATGAGGGGCATCGACCGCTCCCGATCCTGCAATCCGCACTCGAAGACGAGCCGCGGTGCCAATGCCGCACGCCTGTCTCTGCGTACGGATGCCAACTCTCCATTTCGATACCGCAGCCCACCCGTCAGCCTCATGGAATGGATCCTCGGGTCAAGCCCGAGGATGACGGGCTGGGGGGTACGCCTCGGCCAGTCGCCAATGCTTGAGACGAGCCGCGATCCCGAAACCTTCTCCGTCATCCTAGGGCTTGACCCAAGACAAGCGGAGCGCCGTCGTCGCCCTAGGACCCATTCCGTGAACGTCCCAATTCACCGGACTCGCAGAACAGGTGCCATACCATTCGGACACCGCAGCCCACCCGTCAGCCTCACGGAATGGATCCTCGGGTCAAGCCCGAGGATGACGGGCTGGGG
>NZ_JALEGV010000013.1 GCF_022763245.1 Oricola sp. | reverse complement strand
ACCACGCGCTCGGCGAAGAGGTCTTCGGCCCGCTCGGCCTGATCGTCACCGCCAAAGATTTCGACGAGATGCTGGCGATCGCCCGCTCGCTGCAGGGACAGCTCACCTGCACGATCCACATGGACGACACCGACGACGGTGACGGCCGGACGCTGATGCCGATCCTGGAACGCAAGGCCGGCCGGCTGCTCGCCAACGGCTTTCCAACCGGCGTCGAGGTCTGCGACGCCATGGTCCATGGCGGGCCCTACCCCGCCTCCACAAATTTCGGCGCAACCTCCGTCGGCACCCTCTCCATAAGACGCTTCCTCAGACCTGTCTGCTACCAGAACATGCCCGAAAACATGCTGCCGGAGGAGCTGAGAGGCTGATCGAGGTTCGGCGTCAGGCCTTGCCGACGTTCTGGCGCTGCGAGCCCAGTCCCTCGATGCCGAGTTCGATGACCTCGCCGCCCTTCAGATAGACCGGCGGCTTCTGGCCCATGCCGACGCCGGGCGGCGTGCCGGTGGAGATCACGTCGCCCGGCTGCAGGCTCATGAAGCGGCTGACATAGCTGACCAGATGCGCGACGCCGAAGACCATCGTCTCCGACGAGCCGTCCTGGAACCGCTTGCCGTCGACGTCGAGCCACATCTTCAGCTTCTGCGGATCGGCGACTTCGTCCCGCGTCACCAGCCACGGGCCGATCGGGCCGAACGTGTCGCAGCCCTTGCCCTTGTCCCAGGTGCCGCCGCGCTCGATCTGGAATTCACGCTCCGAGACGTCGTTGACGACGCAATAGCCGGCGACATGGTCGAGCGCGTCCGCCTCTTCGATATAGGCGCCGCCCTTGCCGATCACGACGCCCAGCTCGACCTCCCAGTCGGTCTTGACGGACCCGCGCGGAATCTTCACCTCGTCATTCGGACCGCAGATCGCGCTCGTCGCCTTCATGAAGATGACCGGCTCCTTCGGCACTTCGGCGCCCGTCTCGGCGGCGTGGTCGGAGTAGTTCAACCCGATGCAGATGAACTTGCCGACGCCGCCGACGCAGGGCCCGATCCGGCCGGCATCGAGTTCCGGCAGGTCGGACGGATCGAGTGCAGCCAGCCTGGCCAGCGTTTCGGGCAACAGCGTCTCGCCGGCAATGTCGGAGACGATCGAAGAAAGGTCGCGCGCCTTGCCCTCACGATCGAGGATTGCGGGTTTTTCCTGTCCGGCTTCGCCGATACGGAGCAGTTTCATGGTGTAGTCCTTGCAGGCTTGAAATCAGGCGGCCTTGGTCGCGCCGCCGTGGAAAATGTGATCCTCGATGGACGCCGGCTTCATCTCGATGGAGAAACCGGGTGTCACCGGCGGCATGTAGGCCGCGTTTCGGATGACGCAGGGATCGACGAAATGCTCGTGCAGATGATCGACATATTCGATCACGCGCCCGTCCATCGTTGCCGACACGGCGACGAAATCGATCATCGAGAGATGCTGGACATATTCGCACAAGCCCACCCCGCCGGCATGCGGCCAGACGGGCAGCCCGTATTTCGCGGCCATCAGCAGCACGCCGAGCACCTCGTTCAGCCCGCCCATGCGGCAGGCGTCGATCTGCACGATGTCGATGGCCCCGCCCGCGATCATCTGCTTGAAGACGATGCGGTTCTGGCACATCTCGCCCGTCGCCACCTTGACCGGCGCGACCGCCTCGCGGATCCGGCGGTGGCCGGCGATGTCGTCGGGGCTGGTCGGCTCCTCGATGAAGAAGGGATCGGCGAAGGAAAGCTGCTTCACCCAGTCGATCGCCTGGCCGACTTCCCAGACCTGGTTCGCGTCGATCATCAGGAAACGGTCCGGGCCGAGTTCCTCGCGCGCGATCCGCAGACGGCGGACATCGTCCGCGACGTCGCGCCCGACCTTCAGCTTCACATGGGTGTAGCCCGCCTCCACGGCCTCGCGGCACAGCCGGCGCAGTTTCTCGTCGGGATAGCCAAGCCAGCCCGCCGAGGTCGTGTAACAGGGATAGCCCTTCGCCTCGAGTGCCGCGATGCGCTCCGCCTTGCCCGCTTCGGCCGCCGCCAGGATGGCGAGAGCCTCCTCGCGGGAGATCGCGTCGGTCAGGTAGCGGAAATCGACGATATCGACGATCTCCTCCGGGCTCATGTCGGCGACGAGCCGCCAGACGGGCTTGCCCGCCCGTTTCGCCAGCAGGTCCCAAACCGCGTTCACCACCGCGCCCGTCGCCAGATGCATCGCGCCCTTGTCCGGCCCGATCCAGCGCAATTGGCTGTCCGACGTCACGTGGCGCCAGAACCGTCCGGGCTTCTCGGCGATCCAGTCCAGATCGAGCCCGACGACCAGATGCCGCATCGCCTCGATCGCCGCGACGCAGATCTCGTTGCCGCGACCGATGGTGAAGGTCAGGCCGTGGCCCTCCAGCCCGTCATCACCGGTTTCGAGCACGACATAGGCGGCCGAATAGTCGGGATCGGGGTTCATCGCGTCCGAGCCGTCGAGGTTCTGCGACGTTGGGAAGCGGAGATCGTATGTCTTGAGGCCGGTGATTTCGGTCACGGATTTCGTCCTTGAGGCGTTGTCAGATCGTCCAGCCGCCGTCGATGGCGTAGGCCTGGCCGGTCGTGTAGGTCGCGTTGGCGAGGTGAACCGCGAGGTCGGCGATCTCCTCCGGCGTGCCGATGCGGCCCATCGGCTGGCGGGCGATGAAGGCCGCCCGCGCCGCGTCGAAATCGCCCTGCGCGCGCATCCGGTCATGCAGCGAAGGGCTCTCCACCGTTCCCGGGCAGATCGCATTGCAGCGGATGTTCTGCGCGACATAGTCCGCGGCCACGGCCTTGGTCAGCCCGATCACCGCGGCCTTCGTCGTTCCGTATGCGAAGCGGTTCGGCACACCCTTCATGGAGCTTGCAACCGACGCCATGTTGACGATCGCGCCACCGCCGCGCTCCAGCATCGCCGGCAGCACCGCGCGGATCGTGCGGATCATCGAGCGAACGTTGAGGTCGACCGCGAAATCGAACTCCTCGTCCTTCATTTCGAGGATCGAGCCGGCATGCACGAAGCCCGCGCCGTTGAAGAGCACATCCACCGAGCCGGTCTCGGCGACGACGGCACTAACCGCCTCGTCCTTCAGCACGTCGAGCACGCGCGTTTCCACGCCCTCGGTCGCGGCCAGTTCGGCAAGCGTCGCCTCGTTGATGTCGGTCGCGACCACTTTCGCGCCGGCAGCGGCGAAGGCGAGCGCTGTCGCGCGGCCGATTCCCTGCCCGGCCGCCGTGACCAATACGGTCTTTCCCCTGACCCAGTCCGTCATGTTGTCTCCGTCTGCCCGTCAGGCGGGCTTGTTCTTGCGTTCGACGATGTGAATGTGATCGGCGACGAGCACGACCTCGTCGCGCTGGTTCAGCACTTCGGTGCGCTCGACCACCCGGCCGGCATCAGGCCGTTTCGGGTCGTCTTCCTTCGCGGCGATCGTCACGCGCGAACGGATCGTGTCGCCGATGAAGACCGGTTTGACGAAGCGCAGCCGATCGTAGCCGTAGGAGAACGCAACCGGGTTGATCACGCTCGCCGTCAGGCCGATGCCGATGGCGAAGACCATCGTGCCGTGCGCGATGCGCTGGCCGAAGGGCTGCGTCTTCATGAACTCGGCATCCATGTGATGCGGGAAGAAATCGCCCGTGTGGCCGGCATGGACCACGAAGTCCGTCTCCGTGATCGTGCGGCCATAGGTCATGCGCTCGTGGCCGAGTTCGTATTCCTCGAAATAGATCGTCTGTTCCATCGTCAGGGCTTTCGTTGAAGCGGCGTTGCGGGCGACGCCGAGGATTGATAGGCCGCCTCGACCAGCGCCATCGTGTTCCAGGCGTCCTCCACGGAACTGACCAGTTCGGCGTCCTCGCCGGTGACGAAACGCTGCAGATTGGCCATCCGTCCGACGAACGCGTCGGGGAACCAAGCGCCCTTGAGCGGCACCGTCACCCAGTCGTCGCCGCCCTTGGGAAAGATCTCCAGGATGTCCGGTTCGCCGCGCGGATAGTCCAGGTTGACGCCCAGTTGCAGATAGGCCGCGCCCTCAGTCCCGCAGACGCGGAACTCGCAGGCCTGGTGCTTGCGGCCGAACTTGTGGTCGTGATTGATCGAAAGCGCGCAGCGCACCGTGTCGCCATAGTCGAGGATCGCGCTGGTGCGCGTCTGCGCCATCTCGTGGTTCGGATGGCCGAGCGACTTCGCATGGACGCCCTTGGGGTCCCCGAGGACCTGGCGGATCAGGTCGAGATAGTGGATCGAATGCATCGTGATCTCGATCCGCGGCAGCCCCTTCAGGAAGGCCCACAATTCCCACGGCGTCGCCAGCGCCAGCCAGGCGTCGAAATCGACAACCTCGCCTAGCCATCCCTTGGCGATGGCGTCCTTGAGCGCCAGCATCATCGGCGCGAAGCGGAGCTGGAAATTCACCGCTGCCTTCAGGTCCTTCTCGCGGCAGATTCGCAGCACTTCCGTCGCGCCGACGAGATCGGATCCCATCGGCTTCTGGATCAGCGCCGCCGCGCCGTCCGGCAGGGCGCGCAGCACGTCGGCATGCACCTTGGGCGGCGTGGCGAGATCGAAGATCGCGCCCGGAACCGCCACGGCCTCCTCGATCGTCGCAAAGGCTTCCACGCCCCATTCGGACGCGAGCTTGCGCGCCTTTTCAGGATCGGGATCGTAGAGGCCCGCCACGGGGAAACCCGCCTTCCTATAGGCCGGAAAATGCGCGTCGCTGACGATGGAACCCGCGCCGAAAGTCACGATCGGGCGCGGATCGGCCGGCATCGCCCAGGATTGGCTCAGATCAGCGGGGTCGAAGCGCTCAGTCATGATGGAAGACCTCCTCCATCATCGCCCACCACTCGCCGTCCTTGCGCGTCTCGAGCGGCTCCTGGCAGGGCATGCAGACGTCCCACCATTCCTGCGTCTTCGGGTCGGCGGCCATCTTGGCGGCATCCGCCTCGAAATCCGTGCCGTGATACTCCCAATAGCCGAACAGCAGGTTTTCGGGCTCCTTCAGGAAGATGGAATAGTTGCGGATGTTGCACGTCGAGATCATGTCCAGGATCTCCGGCCAGACCGCCGCGTGCAGCCGCTTGTACTCGGCGATCTTCTCGCCCTTCAGGCCGATCACCATTCCCATACGCTGCATGGCTCAATCCTCCCGTTGCGTGACCGTCGTGGTGAATTCGGCGATGCTCTTCGCCTTCACCGCATCCCAGTCCCAGTCGATGCCGATGCCCGGCTCGGCGGGCGCCAGCGCATGACCGTCCACGATCTCCATGCGACTGCCCGTCAGGTCGTCGAGCTGCGGGATGTATTCGACATACTTGCCGTTCGGCACGGCGCAGGTCAGACTGACATGCAGTTCCATGAGGAAGTGCGGGCAGACCGGGATGTCGAAGGCTTCCGCCGCATGCGCCACCTTCAGCCACGGCGTGATGCCGCCGATCCGGCCGACATCCACCTGCACGATCGAGCAGGCCCCCTTCTGCATGTATTCGCGGAAATGCCGGATCGAATAAAGCGACTCGCCGACCGCGATGGGCGTCGCGGTGGAGTTCGACAACCGGACGTGCCCGTCGATGTCGTCGGCGGGAAGCGGCTCCTCCAGCCAGGCGAGGTCCAGTTCGCGCAACCGGTCGGCGCGCCGGATCGCCTCGTCGACGGTGAAGCCCTGGTTGCAATCCGTCATGATCTCGTAGCCGTCGCCCACGGCGGCACGCACCGCGGAAAGCCGCTCAAGGTCCTCGGACCCGTGCGGCCGGCCCACCTTGACCTTCGATCCGGTGAACCCCTTCGCCTTGGCGTCGAGCGCGTCGTCGACCAGCGCCTGCGTCTCGATATGCAGCCAACCGCCCTCGGTCGTATAGAGCGGACAGCGGTCCTTGGCTCCGCCGGCGAGCTTCCAGAGCGGCAGCCCCTGCTTGCGCGCGCGCAGATCCCAGAGCGCGGTGTCGATCGCCGCCAGCGCGATCGAGGTGATGGCGCCGATGGTCGTCGCATGGGTGGCGAATTCCAGCTCGTGCCAGATCCCCTCGATCATGTCGGCGTCGCGCCCGATCAGCCGCGGCGCCAGATGATCGGCCAGGAGCCGCATCACCGACGAGCCGCCGGTGCCGATCGTGTAGCTGTAGCCCGTGCCGGTCGCCCCGTCGGAATCGGTGATCGTGACGATCGGCGTTTCCTGGCTGACGAAGCTCTGGATCGCGTCGGTCCGCTTGACCTTCGGCACCAGGTCGACCATGCGCAGTTCGACTTTTTCGATACGCGCCATCGCACTATCTCCTCAGGGTTTTCCCGGTCGAGGCGTCGAACAGGTGCGCCTGGCTGAGATCGAAGCTGAGATCGATCGTCTCGCCGGGCTGCAGCGCCTTGGGATTGAGCATCCGCGCGATCCAGTCGTCGCCGGCGAACTCGGCGAAAACCAGCGTCTCGTTGCCGAGCGGCTCGGTGATCGACACCGGCACGGACAAGGTGTGGACGTCATGCGCCTCGCCGGAATGGATGCCGTGCCCGGCCGGATAGAGGTCGTCCGGCCGGAGCCCGAAGACCACCTTGTCGCCCGCGGTCACCTTTTCGCGGAACGCGGCCGGCAGCGGCAGCGCGTCGCCATTGGCGAAGACGAGCCTGCCGTCATCGACCGTCGCTTCGCGCAGGTTCATGGTCGGCGAGCCGATGAAGCCCGCGACGAAGCGCGTTTCGGGCCTCTGGAACACCTCTTCCGGCGTGCCGACCTGCTCGATATGACCGTCACGCATGATGACGATCCGGTCGGACAGCGTCATCGCCTCGACCTGGTCATGCGTTACGTAGATGACCGTCGACTGCACCTTGGCGTGCAGCTTCTTGATCTCGGTGCGCATCTGCATGCGCAGCTTGGCGTCGAGATTGGAAAGCGGCTCGTCGAACAGGAACACGTCCGGCTGGCGCACGATCGCGCGGCCCATGGCGACGCGCTGGCGCTGACCGCCGGAGAGCTGCGACGGGCGCCGCTCCAGAAGTTCCTCAAGGCTGAGCGTGCGCGCCGCTTCCGCGACGGCCGTGTCGATCTCCTCCTGCGAGCGGCCCGCGATCTTGAGCGAGAAGCCCATGTTCTCCGCCACGGTCATGTGCGGATAGAGCGCGTAGGACTGGAACACCATGGAGATGTTGCGCTGGCGCGGCGGCAGGTCGTTGACCATCCGGTCGCCGATGCGGATTTCGCCGCCGGTGATGTCCTCCAGCCCGGCGATCATCCGCAGCGACGTCGACTTGCCGCATCCCGACGGGCCGACAAGCGCGATGAATTCGCGGTCCTGGACCTCCAGGTTGATGGAATGCACCACCTCCAGCTGCCCGTATTTCTTGACCAGGTTCCTCAGCGAGACGGTAGCCATGTCTATCCCTTCACCGCGCCGGAGGTGAGACCGGAGACGAGGTGTTTCTGAACGATGAATGTGAGTGTGAGCGCCGGAATGATCATCACCACCGCCAGCGCGCACATGCCCCGCCAGTCGATGGTGAACTCGGCGGTGTAGTCGAGCAGGCCGACCGGCAGCGTCTTGGAATTGGTCGACCGCGTCAGCTGCGAGGCGAGCGCGAATTCGTTCCAGGAGATGAGGAAGGCGAAGATGCCGGCCGATGCGATGCCGGGCCGGGCCAGCGGGAACTCGACCTGCCAGAAGGCCTGCCACCGCGTGCAGCCGTCGATCTGCGCCGCCTCGGCGAGATCGCGCGGCACCTGCCGGAAGAAGCCGTCGATTAGCCACACCGTGAACGGCACGTTCAGCGCCACATAGGCGAGGATCATCCCGAAATGGGTGTCGATGATGCCGAGCCGCGCATAGACGAAGAACAGCGGCAGCGAGAGCGCGATGCCCGGCACGGTGCGCGTCAGCATGAAGCCGAGGAAGATCGCCGACTTGCCGCGGAACCGGTAGCGCGCGAAGGCGTAGCCTCCCGCCATGCCGACAGCGAGCGCGATCACCGTCGAGGTGACGGAGATGATGACCGAGTTGCGGAAATATTCCAGCACCGGAATGCCGCCCTGCCCGACGCCCGAGAACATCGCCACATAGGCGTCGAAGGAGAGTTCGTTCGGTATCCACACCGGCGGCTTCGCCATGATCTCGACGGTCGGGCGCAGCGAGGACAGCACGATCCACAGACCCGGCAGGCAGATGATCGCCATGGCCAGGAAGAGCCCGATGAGGTGGCCGGCCTTGAGCAGTCCGCGCTTCAGGCGGTGTGCAGAGTTCTCGTCCATCGTCACCACTCCGCACCGATCTGCTGGCGAGCCTTCGCGAGTTGCCGGAAGAACATCGCCGTGAACAGGATGGAGAGCAGGATCGCGATGTAGCTCATCGCGTTGGCGAGCCCCATGCGGGCGTCCGAATAGGCGGTGCGCGCGATCATGGTCCAGAGGATCTCGGTGCGTCCGGCCGGGCCGCCGTCGGTCATGATCTTCACGATGTCATAGGCGCGCGCGATGTCGAGCGAGCGGATCGTCATGGCGATGAAGGCGAACGGCATGACGAAGGGCCACGTCACATAGCGGAAGCTCTGCAGCGGCGTGCAGCCGTCCACTTTCGCCGCCTCCAGCGGTTCGCGCGGCATCGCCATCAGGCCGGCAAGAATGAAGATCGCGAACACCGCCGTCGACGACCAGATCTCGGCGACCAGGATCGCGATGAAGGCGAGCTGCCCGTCGATCAGCCACGGGATCGCCTGGTCGGTCAGGCCCAGCGACTGCAGGGCGTTGTTCACGATGCCGATGTTGTCGTTGAACATGAACTTGAACTGGAAGCCGACGAGGACCGGCGAGAACATCATCGGGAACATCATGATGGTGCGCAGGATCCGCTGCCCGCGCGTTGCCTTCTCCACCAGCAGCGCCAGCACCAGGCCGAGAACCATCTCCAGGTTCAGCGCGAAGGTCAGCAGCAGCACGGTCCGGCCGAAGGCGATCCAGAAATCCTTGTCGGTCAGGATCCGCTCGTAATTGCGGAACCCGATGAAGGTGTAGATGGAATCGGGCCGCGTCAGCCGGAACGGCGTGAAGCTCGAATACAGCGACAGCAAGAGCGGCACGACGACCACCGCCGCCAGCACGATGAAGGCCGGCAAGAGCAAGAGCACATGCGGCGCGGGCTTCCAGCCTCTCATCATTTCCCCGTTTCGGTTGTGAAGGGCACGATACGTCTCGCGGATAGGCGGCGCGAGACCGACTTCAAGAGAAAAAGGGCGCGGACGGGCCGCGCCCCTTCGGGAGGAACCTTAGAGCTCTCCGGCATCCTCGAGGATCTCGGTGGCTTCCGCCGCCGCCTCGTCAAGGGCTTCCTGCGCCGTCATGTCGCCGAGAATGGCGGCCTGCAGCTTCGGATAGACGGCGTTGGAAATCTCGATCCAGGACGGAGACTGCGGCACCGGATAGGCGCCATTGGCCGCTTCCTGGAAGGCCTTGAGGACTTCCTGACGGTAGGCGTCGCCCTCGGCTTCGGAGATCACCCACTCCCACACCGCGTCGCGGGTCGGCAGCGGTCCGGCGGCGGCCTCCAGCTTCTGGCTGTCCTCGTTGGTGAGGAACCAGACCAGAGAGGCGGCTGCATCCTTGTTGGCGCAGTTCTCGGTGACCGAGAAGCCATGGTGACCCGACCATCCGGTCCGGGCGCCCGACGAGCCCTTCGGCGGCGCGACGACACCGACGTCGCCGGCGACCTTGGACGCGCCCGGGTCGTTGAAGAACCCGGCCCAGCCCGGCCAATCCAGGTTGAGCGCGATCGTGCCCGAGGCGAAGCCCTGGCCGAGATCGTCCCACAGATAGTTGGTCGTGCCGGCCGGAACGGCCTTCGCGTTGTAGAGATCGACGAACCAGCTCAGAGCGCGCACGCCGGCCTCGGAATTGAAGGCCGGACGGCCGTCGGCGTCGAGATATTCGCCACCCTCCGCGCGCAGGATTTCATAGAAGCGGCCGTTGATCGCCTCTTCCTTGCCCGCATATTGCGTGCCGTAGAAATCCGGCGGATTGGAGAAGAACTTCGCCTGGTCGGACCACTGCTGCAGCGTGTCCGGCGGCGTCAGGTCGTAGCCGTAAGCTTCCTTGAAGCGGGCCTTGTTGTCCTCGTCGGCATAGAGGCTCTTCTGGTAGTACATCGCCGACACGTCGAACTGCGCGCGCGGCAGCAGCACCAGCTTGCCGTCAAGCGTCGAGGCGGCGATGTTGGCGTCCACATAGGCGCCGATCTCGTCGGCCGGCAGCAGCGCGTTCAGGTCGGTGTAGATGCCCGGATATTGCGGCGCGAAGGACGAGTGGTTGGAACCCACGCACCAGTTGACCGCACCGACGGCGATGTCCGACTTGATCTCCTTGTCGAGATCGAAGTGGTTCTTCTTGGAGATCACGTTGACCTTGGCGCCGGTCGCGGCTTCCCACTCGGCGATGCGCGAGTAGAGATTCTCGTATTGCTGACCGCCGATCAGCTTGGCGTCGATGGTGACGCCGTCGAATTTCCCAGGCAAGTCCTGCGCGAGCGCAGCGTTCCCTGCGACCAATGCGAGGACACCGGCGGATACGCCGGCCAATAGCTTGTTCATGAGCCTCCTCCCGAGACGTTAGACCGTCATGGGGCAACCCGCCCCATGACCCCCACTGATGAGTGGTTCATTCATATACAAACACCTTCTTCACCAGCGGTCAAGCCATTCCTTCATTGATATCTGGCTTGTGTATGCGTATATGAATGATGACATTCACGGAGAAAAGCATGGAACAGGATGACGACCGCTACAGGGCTCCCGCCCTCGACAAGGGTCTGGATATCCTGGAACTGCTCGCCGATATCGACGGCGGTTTGACCCAGGCGGAGATCGCCAAGCGGCTGGGCCGCAGCCCCAACGAGTTCTACCGCATGCTCGACCGGCTCGTGCGCCGCGGATACGTCACGCGGATCGACGGCGACCGCTATTCGCTGACGCTGAAGCTCTTCGGCCTCGCTCAATCGCACGCGCCGGTACGCCGGCTGGTCTCGTTTGCGACGCCATTCATGCGCGAACTGGCCGAGGAAACCCGGCAGGCGAACCAGCTCGCAGTGTTCGACCGCGGCTCCGTCGTCGTCGTCGCGCAGCTCGAAGCGCCCGGATATTGGGGCATCTCCATCCGCGTCGGCTCGCATATCAGCCTCTACGACACCGGTTCCGGTCACGTCCTGCTCGCCTTCCGCTCGCAGGAAGAGCGGCTGATGATGATCAACGAGTATTCGCGCAGCACCGAACATCCGACCATGGAGAAGGAGTTCTTCGACCGGCTCGACCAGATCCGCGAGCGCGGCTACGAGATGATGCCGAGCGCGCAAACAGCCGGCGTCTACAACCTGTCCGCGCCGATCCTCGGACCGGACGGGCGCGCCATCGCCGCGCTGACGATCCCCTACATCACCCTGGTCAACGTGCCCCAGGCGCCCGACATCACCGAGACGCTGGAGATACTCGCCAAGACGACGCGCCAGCTTTCGGAACTGGCAGGCGCGGATACGAAAAAACCCGCGTAAATTCTTATTTGAATAATCTATTCTCCTGTGGGAGCATGCGCCCGACGCGGTTCGCGAGGAGGAAGCGCCATGATCGTCGACACCCATCTGCATGTCATCGACCGGGAGGCGCTCGATTATCCGTGGCTCGCCGGGGTCGAGCCGCTCAACCGGAACTGGACCTACGACGAGTACGAACGCGACGCACGGCGCGCCGGCATCGCCTCGACGATCCACATGGAAGTCGATGTCGCACCGGAGAGGATCGAGGACGAGACGACCTATGTCGGATCGCTCGCAGACCGGGCGGACAGCCTTGTCGTCGCCGCCATCGCGTCATGCCGGCCCGAGACGGACGGGTTCGCCGCCTATCTGGACCGCCAGCGCCCCAACGGGCTCGTGAAGGGCTTCCGCCGGGTGCTTCACGTCATGCCGGACGAATTGTCCGAACAGCCGCTGTTTCGCGAGAATTTGCAGCGGCTCGGCGGCACCGGGCTTACCTTCGATCTCTGCGTCCTTCCGCGCCAGTTGGACAAGGCGATCGCGCTTGCCGACCTCGCCCCCGACGTCACCTTCATCCTCGACCATTGCGGCGTCCCCGACATTGCCGGCGATGCCCGCCAGCCTTGGCGGGACGACATCGCCGAGATCGCCAGGCGGCCGAATGTCGTCGCCAAGATTTCGGGCGTGGTCGCCTATGCCGATCCCGAGACCTGGATCGCCGAAACCCTGCGCCCGTGGGTCGAACACACGGTCGAGAGCTTCGGCTGGGACCGTGTCGTCTGGGGCAGCGACTGGCCGGTCTGCACGCTCGGCGGCGGCCTGGCCGCCTGGGTCGCCGCCACGCACGCCCTCCTGGACGGAACGAGCGAAGACGAGCGCCACAGACTCCTGTCCGCGAACGCCCGGCGTCTCTGGAACCTTTGAGTGAGGCTCAGCCGAAGCTTTTCGCGAACATCGCGTTGATATCGGCGATGACCGACGTTCCCGTCTCGCCGCTCCGGAGACCGGCGTTCAGCCGTTCGGATGCCGCGGCCTGGAACGCCATGTAGCCCTTGTGGCGTGGGCGCATCCACGCCTTGTCCAACGTCCGGCGGGTGTTGCGGTAGAACCCGCTGGTCGTCGCATTCACCGTGTCGTCGTCCCAGCCCGCGGCATGGCCGGGCTGCCCGCCCGCGGCGGCGAACGGTCCGCGCTGCACCTCGCCGCTGGCGATCCAGTAGGCGAAATCGACGGCCTTCGGGATGTTCCACGAAAACGCGGATACGGCGATGCCCGTTCCGCCCAGCGCCGACCCGACCGGACCGTCACCGCCCGCCGCCGGAATGTCGGCAAAGGCCAGGACGTTCGGCCGGAACCCGGCAATGCCGTAATTCACATAGCCGTAGATCAGCGGCGCGCAGGCGATCGTGCTGCCCGCGTCGCTCATGCGCTCGAAGACCGCGATCGGGTCCAGGTCATGGCATTCCGCCGGCACATGGCGCATCAGCTCCGCGATCAGCTCATAGACACGCGTGCCGGACGACGCGGCGATCAGGTCTCCGGGCCCCTCGGTCGCACACGGCGTACCCAGATTGGCCGCGAGCGTGAAGAACGTCATCAGCGAATGCGGCGGCCGCATCGGGATCAGCACCCTGCCCTCGCCCGCCAGCGCCAGGACGGCATCGAACGTCCGAGGCGCGTCCTCCAGCAGGTCCGGACGCCAGGCTTGGACCTGCGCCGCGGCGTCGATCGGAAACGCCCACTGGCGCCCGTCCCACGTGTAGCTTTCAAACGAACCGCCGATGCTCGCCTCTGCAAGCGCCATGCGCTCCGTGTCGCGCCCTCTGACGTCGAGCGCGGCCAGGCAGCCTTGCGCGGTGATTTCGCCGACATGCGGGTGGTCGATGACGATCAGGTCATAGGCCCGCGCCAGTTCCTCGACCGGAAAGGACTCGAAGTCCTGCAGCGAGCGCTTGTCCCAGTCGATCTCGACGCCCGTCTTCTCCGCCCAGATCCGCGAACAGGCGACCATCGGGTCATAGCCGCGCGGATGGCTCCACGTCATGCCCTTCAGGCGCACGCCGCTCAAAGCCCGAACTCCTTGAAGATCGCCGCCGTGTGTTCGCCGACGCGCGGCGCCGCGCGCCCGACCTTCGGCCTCTCGCCATTGACCCGGATCGGCGAGCGCGTCGTGCGGATCGAGACATTGTCCTCCCGCTCGACGGTCTGCAGCAGGTCGAGAATGTCGAAGCCCTCGCTCTTCATCAGGTCGTCCCAGTCGAGCACCGGGGAACACCAGATGTCTGCCGGCTCGAACACGGACATCCACTCGTCCACGCTCCGCTCGGCGATCGCGCCTGCGATCAGCTTCTTGATCGCGTCGCGCTCGGTGAACCAGCTTGCCGCATCGTCGCAATAGGGCGCCAGCGCGTCCAGCGCCATGAGGTCGCGCAGCCGCGGGATCGGCGTCATCGCTATGGCGATGAACCCGTCCTTCGCCTCGTACACCCCGTACGGCGCCGCCAGATAGGCGTGCGCGCTGCGGAAGCCCGAACGCTTCGGCATCCGCCGCCCGTCATTGAGATAGGTCGTCAGCACCTCGAACTGGAAATCGACCAGCGCTTCCAGAAGGCTCGTCTGGACATGGCTGCCCTCGCCCTTCAGGCCGCGTTTCACCAGCCCGGCGAGCAGTCCTTGCGCCAGCGCCGCGCCGGCGAACATGTCACCAACCGCAAGCCCCATCGGCACCGGTCCGTCTCCGTCGTCGCCGCTCAGCCACATGACGCCCGACCGCGCCTGCGCGAGGAGATCCTGGCCCGGCCGTTTGACCCAGGGCCCCTCCTCGCCATAACCGCTGATCGAGCCGTAGACGAGGCGCGGATTGATCGCCCGCACGGTCTCGTAATCGAGGCCGATGCGCTCGATGACGCCCGGCCGGAAATTCTGGACCAACACGTCCGCCTTGGCGATCAGGCTCTTGAGGCGGGCGACGTCGTCCGGGTCCTTCAGGTCGACCGCGAGGCTCTCCTTGCCGCGGTTGATCGCGTGGAAGATCGTCGAGTCCCCGCCGATCTCCGTGTCGCTGAGATAGAGCGTGCGCGACAGGTCGCCGGCGCCGGGGCGCTCGATCTTGATGACGCGGGCGCCGAGATCCTGCAGCCGCAGCGTCGCATAGGGCCCGGACAGGAACTGGCTCATGTCGAGCACAACGAGCCCGTCCAGCGGCAAATCGGTATCGGATGTCATGATTGTGTCTGTTCGCTCTTGCGTTCTGCCTGGCCCGCGAAATCGTCGGGATTGCGGTATTTCACCGTTTGCAGGTGCTCGCAGTAGAGAACGAGTTCGCCCTCGCCCTTGAACACCTCGTAGGAAGCCCGGATCAGCCCCATCCCCTCATATTTCGACCTTTTGTCGAGGTTGGTGCGGATCGTGTAGATCGTGTCGCCGATGAAGACCGGCTTGATGAAGCGCAGACTGTCGTAGCCGTAGGAAAAGGCGTTGACGCAGTTGGTGGCGACCAGCCCCAGCCCGGCCGAAAACACGAAAGCCCCGGCGACCAGCCGCCGCCCGAAAACGCCCTCCGTTTCTGCAAACATCTGGTCCTGCACGTAAGGATGGATGTCGATGACGAGCGCGTTGAAAAGATGGCTCTCGCCCTCGGCGATCGTGCGCCGCAGGGAGCGGATCCGGTGGCCCGGCTGCCAGTCCTCGTAGAACCAGTTCTCCGAATTCCAGACCGGTATCTCCGCGTGCTCGGCCGGCATGTCGCGCGGAAGCGTGCTGGCGACCCCCACGGTGGGCGCAAATGACGATCCCATAATTCCTCCCGAATTCTTATGTAAATAATATATTCACATATGGATTATGCGCGCAAGGGTCGAATAGCCGCGCGCGATAGGTCGGCAGAAATGAGCTGGAGTCTGCACGCAATGACGTCACGGCACTGAACAGGGAGCAGTAGAGCGGTCAGGAGGCAGCGGAGCCGATCGCCATGACGCTGGCACCGGTTCGTCGTCTGGCGTTTCTCTGTCCGGTGAAGGTGCGCCTCAGCTCGGACTGACAGGGCGCTTGAGAACACCGACCGGGACCGTCACCGTCGATCTGACAAAGACGCCGGACGACGCAGGCGTCGAACCTCAGGCACCATCGCCAGAAGTCGGGAAAGCGGCAACCGCAATCCCCTAGAACCGAACCATCAGAACAATGGCGGAAATGGAAAACACGGAGATGTAGCCCCAGCCGAGAGCGCCGAGCAGCAACGGCCTCCACCCCTTCGTGTACAGCCGCCTGAAATCCGTCTCCAACCCCATCGCAGCCAAGGCAATCGTCAGCATGAAGCTCGATCCCGACTTCATCACTGCAAGCACCTCGCCGGGCAGGAACAGAAGCGAATTGGCAAGGATCATGGCAAGGAAGCCGAAAACGAACCACGGCACCGGCACCCTGCCGCGATCCAGGGCCTGGCTGGAACGGGCGGCCATGATGCCCACGACGAAGATCAACGGAGCGAGCAGCATGACGCGGCTCAACTTCGCCACCGTCCCGAGCTCCCCGGCGATCTCCCCGCCCTGAAAAGCAGCGCCGACCGCCTGCGCGACCTCATGAATGGAACTGCCCGCCCAGATGCCGTACATCTCGGGACCCATATCGCCGGCACCGGCGAGGATCGGAAAAAGGATCATGGACAGGGATCCGAACACCGTCACGCATGCGATCGCATAGGCGACATCCTCGTCGCTCCCGTTCGTGACGGTGTTCGTGGCGAGAACCGCCGAGGCCCCGCAAACCGACGTGCCGGCGGCGATCAGCTCGGCCAGCTTCGAGTTCACGCCGATCACACGCCCGGCCCAGACGATAAAGGCGAAGGTCGTTGCCAGCGTCGCCACGATCGCGGCCAGGCCGCCCCATCCGAGCGACGCCACCTGCACGATCGTCAACTGGGAACCAAGAAGGATGATCGCGAACCTGAGCAGGCGCTTCTGGGAGAAGACGATCCCCGGGCGCAGGTGCCTCGCCGACGGGAGGACGTTGCCGATCAGCATTCCGATGCCCATGGCGATAATCAGCGGACTGAGCGACATCACCCCGGCCAGACGTTGGAGCAGCGTCGCCGCGAGCGCTATGGCGATCGTAAGCAACAGTCCGGGCACGACGGCGAGAAACTCCGGCGCTCGGAAGAACCGACGCCGACCGTGCTCTATCATGCCTCTCGAATAGGTGCGATCTGTCACGGCGCTCTTGTCTCCCTGTTGAGACGCGTATCGCAGGCCGCCATTCGTTCGGTCCAACAAATTTTCTTGTCGCAACCAATCGATTTTGTTTATGATTTGGAATGACGTTGGATCAGCTTCGCATCTTCGCCGTGGTTGCCGAGCAGCAGCACATAACCAGGGCGGCAAAAATCCTGAATCGCACCCAGTCTGCGGTGAGCGCTTCGATCGCCGCTCTCGAAGACCAGCACCAAATCCGCCTGTTCAACCGGGTCGGCCGGGGCATCGAACTGACGGAAGCAGGGCGGAACTTTCTGCCCGAGGCAAAATCGCTCCTGAGCCGCGCGGAAGCGGTCGAGATCACCCTGCAGGATCTCGGCCAGGACGCGCTCGGACGGCTTCGCGTCCACGCCAGCCAGACGGTGGCCAGCTATTGGCTTCCGCCCTACCTGGCGAGACTGAAGGAGCTCCATCCACGCGTTGAAATCCAGCTGTCGGTCGGAAACACCGGACAGGTCGCGAAGTCGGTCGAGGAGGGAAGCGCGGACATCGGTTTTGTCGAAGGCGTGGTCGACCAGAAGAACCTGCGCCGTCGCGCCGTCGCCGACGACCAGTTGGCGTTGCTGGTCTCGACGACGCACCCCTGCGCAGGCAGGGCGTATGTCGCGCCGTCGGACTATCCGGAACTCAGATGGATCCTGCGCGAGCCGGGTTCCGGCACCCGGTCCGAATTCGCCAATCACCTCGCGCAGAACGCGATGTCGCTCGACGACCTCGAAATCGCATTCGAATTGCCATCCAATGAAGCGATCCTCGCGGCTGTCGCGGCCGGTCCCTATGCGACGATTCTCTCGCGCCGAGCCGCCGACTGGGCGACGTCAAGCGGCCGGATCCGGCAGGTTGCGACCGCCATCCCGACCCGCGAATTCGCCGCGCTCGTTCACCCGATGCGTCACCTGTCGCGGGCAGCGTCCACCCTTCTCGACATCATCGACGAGAAGGCGATGCATGAGCGCGGCTAGCGCCAGGCTCGCGCGCCATGCGAGGCGATCAGTTGCTCGATCGCAGCCCCAGCCTCTCGCGCGCCTCCTCGCAGCTCGCCACCTTGAACCCGACGTCCTCGATGATCCGACGGGCCTTCGCGACCATCGCCGCATTGTCGGGTGCCAGTTGGCCCCGGCTCAGATAGACAGCATCCTCCATGCCGATGCGCGCATGGCCCCCGGCGACGACCGCCTGCGCCACCATCGGAAACGCCCAGCGGCTGGTGGCGAACCCCGTCCAGGCGGAACCGGCGGGCAATTGGTCGCGCGCATAGAGCAATGTCTCCGGCGACGGAACGAAGCCGTAATTCACGCCCATCACGATCGAGCACAGCGGATCCGGCTGGATCGTGCCCTCGCGCACGAGTTGGTTGAAGATCGCGATATCTCCGGAATCGAACAGTTCCAGTTCCGGCCGCACACCCGCGTCATACATGGCCGCGGCCATGACGCGGATCGAGTCGAGCGTGTTGATGACGACCTCGTTGCCGAACACCATGGTGTTCAGGTCGAGCGTGGCGATGTCCGGGCGCAGCGCGACCACATGTTCCACCCGCCGCTCGGGACGAACGAGATTGGTACGCGGCCCGGCGACGGCGGGATCCGCCTCGGACGGATGATAGCGCCCGCCGGGACCGCAGGTGAGGTTGATGATCAGGGTCCTGTTCTCGTTGCGGATGCGCTCGACGACCTGGCGATAGAGATCGACGTCCATCGACGGCGCCTCCGTCTCCGGATCGCGGACATGGATGTGGACGATGGTCGCGCCGGCCCTCGCCGCGTCGAGGCAGGCCGTCGCGATCTCCTCCGGCGTGATCGGGAGGTTAGGGTTCTGCGCGCGGGTCGTGAAATTGCCCGTTATCGCGCAGGTCAGGAATACGGAATTCATTCTATCCTCCCAAGGCATTCATCATTCGCGCCGTATGGCCGCCGGACCACGAGGCCGAACGCATCAAACGGAACTGTTGCGGAGACATCGTCTTGCGGGCGTCATTCCCGCGCGATCACGCTGTCCAGCCACGGGCAGTTGATCGGCTCGCCGCTTCGCAATCCGCGGCTGGCGGCGTCCATCGCCATCGAGCGCATTTCGCGCCGCACCTCGTCGGGCAGATAAAGGCGTTCGTGCCCCCAATAGCTGGGGCCGTCGAACGTCTCGTGCGCCTCCCAGGCGTCCGGGTCGATCACGCGCGCCCCCCAGCCATATTCGACGAAGAAGCCGGACGGGGTGCGCGAATAGAACGACGTCATCCAGTCGTTGGAGTGACGGCCGAGCGTGTAGGCGACGGTCTCGGCCTCCTGCGCCAGGTCGTACCCCTGGCCGACATCGTCGAGGCTGAAGAGCTCCATCATCAGATGGTGGAAGCCGGTGCGGCCGGTCTCCACCATCGCGAAGCTGTGGTGCCGCCCGTTCACGTGGAAGAAATAGAGCTTGTTGGGATGGTGCGCGTAATCGGTCACCGCAAATCCGAGAAGGTCGCGGTAGAAGGCGATCATCGGCGCGATGTCCACGACGTGGAAGACCGCGTGCCCCATCCCCAGCGGCCCGGTCTTGAAGCCGGTGATCGGGCGGCCCGGCACGAAGGGATCAGTGTCGATCTGCGGCTTCCAGAACACCTCGACGGCATTGCCGGCCGGATCCCTGAACGTGATCAGGTCGGTGACGAAGCGCTCGTCGGCGAGCGCCCGCGATCCACGCGAGACCTCGAAGCCGTTTGCCTCCAGCCGCATGGCGAGCAGGTCGAGATCGTCCTTGCGCACCACTTCCCAGCCGACGAACGACGCGGCGTCGGACCGTGAATCGACGATCAGCCTCTGCTTGCGGTCATCCATGCGAAACGCAGAGACGCCGCGCGCCCGATCGACCTGCTGCATGCCGAGAATGCCCGTGGAGAACCGGTTCCAGTCCTCCAGCCGGTCCGTTCCGACCCCCACATATCCGAGTGCGGCGATGCCCATGGCGTTTCCTCCCAGTCAGCCAGCCGTATTGTCCGAGCCTCACCCCCTGACGATGCGATTGCTCAATGCTCCGACGCTGGAAATCTCGACGGAAATCACGTCCCCCTCGCCCATGAAGCGCGGCGGCTTGCGGGCGCCGCCAACGCCGGACGGCGTGCCGGTGGCGATCACGTCGCCGGTCTTCAATTCCATGAAGCCGGAGACATAGGCGATGATCTCGGGGACCGTGAATATCAGGTCGTCGACGCCGCTGTCCTGGACAGTCTCGCCGTTGAGCACGGTCTTCAGCCGCATCGCGGCCACGTCACCCGCCTCGTCCGCCTCGACGATCCAGGGGCCGATCGAACCGGACCTGTCGAAATTCTTGCCCGGAGAGAACTGGCTCGTGTGCTTTTGCCAGTCGCGCAGGCTGCCGTCATTGACGCAGCAATAGCCGAGCACGTGATCCATCGCCTTGTCGGCGGCGATGCGCCGCCCGGGCTTGCCGATCACGACGCCCAGCTCGCCTTCCCAGTCGAACCGCTCCGATTCCGCCGGCAGCACCATCGGCTCTTCCGGCCCGACCACGCTTTCGCGGGTGCGGAAGAAGACGACGGGATGCGACGGCACGGCGATGCTGGACTCTTCGGCGTGCGCGCGATAGTTCAGGCCGATGCACACGATGCGGGCGGACGCTTCGAGCGGCGCGAGCAACCGGTCCCCGCGCATCTCCGCGGGCTGCGGGTCGGCGAGCAGGCCCGCGAGCGACCCGGACCTGGTCCGCGCATCCGTCTTCGGATCGCCGCCCTCGTCGAAACGAACCCAGACGGCCTCTCCAGCACACTCAATCCTCGAAATCGCCAATTGCCTCTCCCCTCATCGACCCGGCTCCGGTCAGTCGCCGGTGCGCATGCGCGGACCTTACAAGGGGGTTGAGATAAAGAAGAATACAAAGAAGCGAGATAGGCATAACATGAATGTTATGCCGGAACGCGACGCATCCTGGCCGCGACGAAGATGGCGCTGATCGCGGACACGAACAGGCCGAGGGCCGCCGGAATGCGGAACAGGAGCGGCGAAAGGCCGAGCGTCTGCGACCGCTCGCCCACCGCATGCATCTCCCATCCGCCGACCGCCACGTACCAGCCGAGAACGAGCAGCGCGAGACCGGCCAGGAAATAGCCCACTGCATCGAGCGTTCGGGCGGCCCGTGCCGGCAGCCAGGAGGTGAGAAGATCGACGACGATGTGGCCTTGCGTCGCGAAGACCCAGGGCTGGCCGAAACAGGCGATCAGCAGCAGCGTGCCCTGGCTCACCTCGATGATGCCGTAGATGGAGAAAAGGCCGATCGAGCGCGCCGTGATGTCGATCACGGTCAGCGCCGTCAGCAGCAGCAGGAAGCCGCCCGCGATCAGCGCCATCACGCGGATGACGATCTGTAGGCTTCGCGGAAGGCGGGACATGATGGTCGCTGTCATCGGTTCACCTATTGGAGAAGGCCGGGCAGGAACAGGACGAGCCCCGGGAAGATCAGGAACAGCGCGATCCGGACGATATCGGCGATGATGAAGGGCGTGACGCCCTGGAACGCGCCCCAAGTGGACACTTCGGGCACCACCTTGGCCACCACGAAGATGTTGATCCCGATCGGCGGCGTGATCAGCCCGATCTCGACGAGCATGATCATGATGATGCCGAACCAGATCGGGTCGTATCCGAGACCGATGACGATCGGGTAGATGACCGGGGTCAGGATGAACAGGATGGCCATCGTGTCGAGGAACATCCCGAACAGAATCAGGACCGCGATGATGATCGCCATGACCCAGAACGGGGAGATGTCGAGCCCCATGAAGAAGTCGGCGAGCTTCGGCCCCATCTGCGAGGCCTGCATGAAGTAGTCGAAGATCGACGCCCCGGCGACGACGAACAGGATCATTCCGCAGACGCGGATCGTGTCGAGCACGCAGTCGATAAGGCCCTCAACCGTCAGCCGGCGCTGCAGCGCGCCGAGGGCGATCGCCGCGGCGGACCCGACGGCGGCACCTTCGGTGGGTGAGAAGAGGCCGAGCAGAATGCCGCCCATGACCACCGTGAAGATGGCGAGCACGCCCCAGATGCGCGACAGCGCGCGGAACCGGTCGCTCCAGCTTGTGCGCGCGCCGACCGGCCCCATCTCGGGCGAGAACCGCATCCAGATGGAGACCGCCGCCATGTAGAGGCCCGTCGCGATGATGCCCGGCAGGAAGCCGGCGGCGAACAGCTGGCCGATCGAGTTCTCGGTCAGCACCGCATAGACGATCATCGGCAGCGACGGCGGGATCAGGATGCCGAGCGTGCCGCCGGCGGCGATCGAGCCCGCCGCAAGCTTCGGCGAATAGTTGAAGCGCAGCATCTCCGGCACGGCGACCTTGGCCATCGTCGCCACCGTGGCGAGCGACGAGCCGCACACAGCGCCGAAGCCGGCACACGACATCACGCTCGCGATGGCAAGCCCGCCCCGCCTGTGCCCGACGAACGCGTTGGCGGCGCTGAACAGGCTTGTCGAAAAGCCGATGCGCACCGAGACAAGTCCCATCAGGATGAAGAGCGGCAACACCGAGAGCGTCGCGCTCGACAATGCCTCGACCGGCCCGGTCTGCAGGGCGTAGACCGCCGTATCCAGACCGAGCAGGATCCAGACGCCCACGAAACCGGACACGCCGAGCGCGAGCCCGATCGGGAAGCGGATCGCGATCAGGCCGAGCATGCCGATCACGATGAGAATGCTGATTGCCATGGACGACATCACTTCGACCCGGCCTCAAACGCCACTGACCGGTTCATGCCAGTTCGAACTCTTTGTCCATCAGACGGACACTGATGGAAAACCCACCTTCGTTCAACTGCCAGGGCCGGACGCGATTGCGCCGGATTCCGGCCTTCTGGAACGGCTCCGCCGCGGCGATGGCTTCCGCCTCCTCCAGCGAGGCCGCCCGGATCAGCGCCATCCCGTCGCCGCCCCATGCGGTTGCCTCGTCGCGGAACGGCCCGCTGGCGAACAGGATGCCGCGCTTCTCCAGGTCGTTCAGAAACACGAGGTGCTCCCGCAGGACGTCGCCGAAACTCGCGATCGGATCGTCGAGAGGCGCCGGCGGTTCCATGAAAATGGCGTAGTACTGCTTGCGCAACAGCTTGCCGCGCAAGCTTGCCAGGTCTTCTGTCATCGGTTCAGGTCTTTCGGTTTGTTCCGAGGCGCCTTGACGACGCCCCGGTCACACTCAGTTGGAGGCGGCGGAGATTTCGGTCTTCAGCGTCTCGTAGAATTCGCGCGCGGGCTTGCCCGACGCCTCGAGATCCGCAAGCGCCTCCTCGATGACCGGTTTCACGAGGGCTTCCATTTTCGCCTGTTCGCCGGCGTCAAGATCGATGACCTCGTTTCCTGCTTCCTCGATCAGGGTGCGGGCGCGACCGCCGACCTTGTTCCAGCAGTCGGAGATGCGGGCGCCGATCTCCGGTCCGCTGAACTCGGTGTCGATCATCGTCTTCAGATCGTCCGGCAAGCGATCGTAGAACTTCTTGCTGAGCGCGAGCACACCGAGCGTCGTGCCCAGATTCACCGTCACATGCGCCTTGGTGACTTCGGTCAGACGAAACGCGGCGACCGTCGCCATCGGCGCGAGGGAACCGTCGATGACGCCACGCTGCAGAGACTCGTACTGCTCCGTCACGGGCATCGACACGGCATCGGCGCCCATCGCGTTGACCGCGTCTGCAATCACGCCGGATGCGGTGCGGATGCGTTTCCCCTTGAGATCGTCGATGCTCGCGACCGGCTGGCGTAGGTGCAACTGGTTCGGAGAAATCACGGCCAGCGCGAGGACGTGGACGCCCTTGAACTCGTCGGCGAGATATTTCTCGGCATTCTCGTTGAGAACCCGGGCGGCGACCACCTGGTCGCTGACGAGAAGCGGAAGTCCGGCGACCTCGGTCAGTCCGAAACGGCCCGGCGTGTAGGACAGGACCGCCCAGGTGTAATCGGTGATGCCGCGTTCGACCTGCTCGTAGAGCTTGGTCGGATTGGCGAAGGCGGTGCCGCCCAGATACATTTCCGCCGTGATGCGGCCGTCGGACCGGGCGGCGATTTCCTCGGCGATCGCCACCGGTGCGCATTTGTTGATCGGATTGTCAGCCGTGCCGAGCGCGGCGACCTTCATCTTCATCGTGTCCGCGGCCGCTGGCGCCGCGACGCTCATGGCGATGCCCGCGGCGGCGCAAATCAGTCTGCTGGTGGCTTTCATCGGTTTCCTCCCATTGAAATCATTGAATGTCGTCAGCGCGGGCCGTGCGGCTTCAGGCGCTGTCATGCGTAAGTGCTGACCTCCCCGAAGGCCAGACGCGGCAGCCGGCCGAACAGGCCGGACGAGTCGCCATGTCCGATGTTGCAAAGAAAATTCGACCGTATCCGCCCCTCCGGAAAGAACTCGGCATCGACGGCCTCGTTCGAAAAACCCGACAGCGGCCCGCAATCGAGCCCCACCGCCCGCAGCGCCAGGATGAGGTAGCCGGCCTGCAAGGTGGCGTTGCGGAACGCAGTCGTCCGGATGTGGTCGTCCTTGCCGACGAAGCCCGAGCGCGCGTCGCGGTGCGGAAACAGCCGCGGCAGGTTCTCGTAGAATTCCAGGTCGTAGCCGAGGATCGCCGTCACCGGCGCCGTCCGCACCTTCTCGAAATTGCCCGGTGAAACGGCCTTCAACAGCCGTTCCTTGCCCTCCGCGCTGCGCACGAAGACGATCCGCATCGGCTGGCAATTGGCGCTGGTCGGTCCCATCGACGCCATCGCGACCGCCTCCTCCAGGCGCTCCTCGTCCACGGGCTCGTCCAGCCATGCATTATGCGTACGCGCAAATTTGAATATCCGGTGGACCGCGTCCTCGCCGTCTTCCTCAACGCGCACAGCAGCATCCTTCATCGAAAACCTCCCTCGCACCTCCCGCAGCCGATGACGCTGCGACGGGAAGGCAAGCAAACCATCAATCATCCATGCTGTCTGATGCAAAGATTGAGGAAATGCATAATCTCAGAGGCATGTTATGCGTGCCCCGCCACCTGCCATAACCCTTGACGCATCGAATCCCTGCAATTCCGCATTTGACCACATGCCCTTCGCCAACCTTGATGCCCCGTGAGCGAATTTGCGCAGGTGAGGAGAAGACATGATCAACCGCGAGGCATCGAAAGACAAAAGGGCCGTTCTGATCGTGGGAGGCGGTCCCGTCGGCCTCGCCCTTGGCGTCGACCTCGCCTTGCGCGGCATCCGCACCCTGCTGGTCGAAAGGCGAAAGCCGACCATCGGCCTTCCCAAGATGAACATGGTCAACGCCCGGTCGATGGAGTTTTCGCGGCGATGGGGAATCGCCGACAAGGCGCGTGAGATCGGCTGCCCGGGCCACCTGCCGCAGGATGTCCTGTTCTGCACGTCCCTGTGCGGCTACGAACTCGCCCGGTTCAGCTATCCGTCCTATGACGAGCGCGGCGAACTGCCCTACACGCCGGAAGGCAGCCGGCGCATCTCGCAGATGGATTACGATCCGCTGTTGATCGAGAAGGCCCGCTCGCTGCCCGAGATCACCCTGCTCCACGAGACGGAGTGCCTCGGCTTCACCGACGAGGGCGATTTCGTCACCGCGCGGCTGCGCGACCTGAAGACCGGCGCCGAAAGCACGGTCGATTGCGAATATCTGGTCGGTTGCGACGGGGCCGAGAGCAGCATCCGGGCCGCCACCGGCATCGCCATGGACGGACCGGGCCAATTGAGCCGCAACGTCAATCTCATCTTCTCGACGCCCGATCTGGTCTCCGAGCATGACAAGGGGTTTGCCTGGGCCAACTGGCTGCTCGGAGAGAACGGATATTGGGGCCTGGTGGTCAGCGTCGACGGTCGCGTGATGTGGCGGCTGTCGATCGCGCTGCCGAAGGATCGTGACACGATCGAGGAATCCGAAGCGCGGGCGCTGATCGCCAAGGCGGTCGGCCGGCCGATCGACTTCGAGTTGCGCGCGGTCCTGCCCTGGGTGCGGCGCCAGCTCGTCGCCGACAGCTACCGCAAGGGCCGCGTCTTCATCGCGGGCGACGCTGCGCATGTGATGTCTCCGACCGGCGGCCTTGGGATGAACACCGGGCTTGGAGACGCCGTGGACCTGTCCTGGAAACTGGCCGCCGCCATCCAGGGATGGGGAGGACCGGACCTGCTCGACAGCTACGACGCCGAACGGAGGCCGATCGCGGCGAAGAACGTTGCCGAAGCCGGCGACAATTTCGGCAAGCTGCGCGCCCTGCCCGGCAGCCCGGCGATCTTCGAGGACAGCGATGAAGGCCGCGCGTTCCGCAAGCGCGTCAACGACATCGTCATGACCGGCGGCTACGAAAAGGAATACGAGCAGGAAGGCACGGTGCTTGGATATCGCTATTCGGCTTCGCCGCTCGTGACGGGCGCGGAGGACGAGGCGGTCACCGCTCGGAACGACGGCTACACGCCGTCCGACGCCCCGGGCGGCCGCGCGCCGCACATTTGGGTGGAGCCGAACGTGTCCACCATCGACATGTTCTGGTCGGGGCTGACACTGGTCTGCGTCGGCGATGCGGACGCGCCGGACGCCACAAGGATCGCAGCCGACATGTCGCTGCCGTTCCAGGTGCTGCGGCTTGCGCCCGAAAAGGCAGACGGCCTCTTCACCCGGGCGTTCACGCTGGTTCGCCCCGACGGTCATGTCGCCTGGCGCGCGGACAGTGGCGACCAGGACTGGCGATCGGTCTTCGGTCACGCCCTCGGTTTCGCACCCGTCCCCGCCTGAACGAAAGAGGCTAGAGGTCCACGCCCGGGCTGAAAGCCTCGAGTTCCGCGATCATGGCGCGCGCCGCGGGCGACTGCGCCGCGGTCGAGCGTGAATAGACGACCACGTCCCATTCCATCGGCTCGCCGGCGAGCGCCACTTCGGCGAGCGTTCCGTCGCGCAGGTCGTTGTGAACGATCAGGCGCGGATAGACCGTCAGCCAGTTGCCCTGCATCAGAACGGATCGCACGACGGCGATCGAGGAACTCTGGATCGCATGCGGCGGCATGGAGAGCCCCTCCAGGAGAAAGCGGCTTTCCAGCCGGCGCCACGGACGGTTGTTGTGCGGCGGCATCACCCAGTTCTCGTTGGCGATCCTCGAAATCGGGACGTTCTTTTCCCCCGCCAAAGGATGGTTCTTGCTGGCGACGATGACCAGCTCGTCGGTGAACAGCGTCGAATATTGAAGGACGGGATCGAGCGCGTCCTCCGGCGCCGGGCCGACGACGAGGTCCAGCCCGCCGGTGCGCAAGGTGCTGATCAGGCCGGTGAAGTTTTCCTCGAAAATCTCCACGCGAAGCCCTGGATGTTTGACGATCAGCCGCGACGCGACGGTCGGCAGCAGCACGGGCGCGCCCAACGGCGCGGTCCCGACCCTGACGACGCCTTTCTCGTTGCCCTTGAGCGATTCGATTTCCTCGCCGGCATGCCGCAATTCGGCCAGCACCGCCTTCGCGTGCCGGATCATGCTCTCGCCGAAGACGGTCGGGATCATGCCCCGCGGCGCGCGGTCGAACAGCGGTGCCCCCACCTCGTTCTCGATCTCCTGGATCGTGCGTGTGACGGCGGGCTGGGAAACCAGCAGCCATTCGGCGGCATGCGTGATGCTCGCATGGTCGGCGACGGCCACGAGTACCTCGATCTGACGAAGGGTGAACCGGCTGCGCCGTCCCGACATAATATCAATCCTCCATCCATCCGGAACTCATAATCAAAGAGTTATGGAGTTTCTCGCGCGCCTGTCAACGTGGGGTTGGCAGCGAGCCAGGCAGACGTCGGGCTCCAACGTCACGGTCCAACTGTCGAGTGATAGTGCCGTGCGCCGGCTGCCGATCCGGTGGCCGACGGCAACCGCATCGCGACGCATGCGTGGATTGCCCTGGCCGTCGTCTGACAACCGGACTCCACGCGACTAAGGGAAGATTGTGGTGGGTGAGCACGGGCTCGAACCGTGGACCCGCTGATTAAGAGTTGTAATTTACAATATATTTTTCAATGACTTATCAGGATTGATGAAAAAATCCCATGTGAAAACCCGTGAAACTTTGCAGTTTTTGCCCGCCGCTCATGAGTGCGCGGTGAGCGAGAACGCGCCGATCGGCTGCCACCGACCGACGCGCCCATACCAGCCCAACCTATGAAGGAGGTCGAGATGGCTGAAGCGAAACTAGTCGCCACCGCTGGCGGCAACAATCCCCCATGCCACACGTTCAACGAGGCGGCCGAAAGCTACCTCACCCATGGCGGCGAAAGCCGCTACCTGGTGCGGGTGCAAGAGTATTTCGGCGACACCGACGTGCGGGCGATCTATCCGTTTGACATCCGGCAGATGGCGGAAACGCTCTATCCCAACGCCGGCGGCGCGACGCGCAACCGGTGCGCGATCACCCCGGCTCGCGCGGTGCTCTATCACGCCTACGATCGCGGCTGGCGCGATGCGATCCGCGTGCGGCGGTTTCGCGAGGAGCGGCCGGCGCCGAAGGAACCGGCGAGCGTGCCGTGGATGTTCACGTTCCTGCGCCAGTGCGACCGCGACAAGCTCGGCCACCTGGCGGCCCTCGTGCTGTTCATGGCGCAGACCGGTGCGCGGATCTCCGAAGCGGTCCGGCTGCAATGGCCCGATGTCGATTTGAGCGGCCGTGTCGCCGTTCTGACCAGGACGAAGACCGAAACGAATGCGATCCGCCACCTGCCCGACGAACTGCTCGATCGGCTGCACCGCCTCGATCGCGACTTGGCGCTGCCGGTGTTCCGCTACACCAATCGGCACTCGGTCAGCGAGCGGATCCGCGCCGTGT
>NZ_JALEGV010000012.1 GCF_022763245.1 Oricola sp. | reverse complement strand
CTACGCGTCTTCACCAGTTGCTCAACCCGCGCCCTACGGCGTAACAGAAACGGACGAGGCTCTAATCGCCGCTGGATGAAAGTTCAGTGGCAGGTCACATCGACTTGCAGCCGAAAATCGCCGAGCTGCTTCTTCAGCACCTCCTGCTCATAGGGTTGAATAGCTGCCGCGCAGGGCTTGCACGACGCTTTCTCGAAGATCAGCGTGGCCTAGTGCGAACGGAATGGTGTGCTCGTCGGTGAGCTCGTTGTGAGAGAATGCCGAGCTGCAATAGATGCAGGCGCCCGGTGAAGGGATGCGTCGCTTTTCGAACCTGTCGAACTCATATGTTCTCGTCCTCATCCAGCAATGATAGGCGAGCGGTCTCAGGTTTGTCAGCAGGGGAACCTTGTCACGGCAGCTCCAGTCGTGCTGCAGGTGAATCGCCTCACGATACTTTACGAGCTTTACGAATTTGACGAATTAACACAAGTAGCCCATATTGGCGGTGAAGGAGCACCAAGATCATGTCTACCGCTAAAGCTATTGAGAAGCGCGGTCGAAAATCCGGCCGCGTCGGGTCACCCAACGTTGCGTTTTCGACAAAGCTCGCTGGAATTGCGGCGTTCAAAAAAGCGCTTATCGAGCAATACGGCGAGGCAGTCCGTCGCAGCAAGAAGGCCGGGCACCGGGTCAGCTTTCGGGTCGATGTCGACCCAGAAGCTGGAGCGCAAACCATCACAGTTGTCGAGGAACTGCCAGGCGCGGTCGCGGATGGGTTTCCCGTCGAACAGGTCGGGGAGCCGGATGCGGACCTCAAGGCAGCCTTGAGGGAAGCCCGAGCTCGCGGGAAAAAGCGTGTCTCCGAAATCGTTGCCGCAGACGACATGCTCACCGCAGAGGCGTTCGCGGACCTGTTGGGCGTGTCCAGAGTGACGGTCAACTCACGGCGTCAAAACGGCCAGCTTCTAGGCATCGATGGGGCCAAGAGGGGGTTCCGCTTCCCTGTATGGCAACTTGATGATGATGGCCGTCCGTTCGAAGCGCTGCCCGAACTCCAGCAAATCCTCGGTGGCAGTGCCTGGGCCGTCTACAGATTTCTGGTGACACCACAAGGCGGTCTCAACGGGCTAACCGGACTCGATGTGTTGCGGAGTAAGAAGCCTGATGAGGTTATCGAGGCTGCCAAGGGTATTGCTCACGGTGACTTCAGGTAATGCCAGCAACTGCGCCGCCCGCCGGCTTCGAGAACGCAAAGCTCGATATCGAAACTGTTCCTGCCGAAAAGCGGTTCGGACGCATCTACCTTGATGCTTACCCGAATCCGCTAGGTTTCGGAAAAAACCCGAGCCGATTCAGCGATCCGAGGCGCCGGATCGCTGCAAACCGGTTCGGAGTTCTCTATCTGGGTGAGACCTTGCAGGTCTGCTTTCTGGAGGCTCTCCTTCGTGATCGCCGAGATGGGCAAATCGGCGACCTCCCGATTGAGGAAATAGAGATTCACTCCCGCCGGTTTGCCGAGATCGAGACGATAGAAGAACTGCGTCTCGTCGACTTGCGTGACGATCATGCCATTCGAATGGGTGTGCCCTCCGACGTCGCGAAAGCTTCGCGACAGAGCCTTGCTCGTGCCTGGTCGCTGGCATTCTATGTGCATAAATCTTTGCCGGATGGCATCATCTATCCCTCTCGGCTAAACGGCCATGTGAACCTCGCGGTCTTTGATCGGGCGGTTTCCAAGTTGGCAGCAAAACGTGTGGTTCCCCTATTGGGCGCACCGGGGCTGGCATCGGTGTTGCGGGAATTGCTGGTGGCGCTGGTCTGAGGAGGCCTGCTGTCCCGACGTCATCTGCTACTTAGGCTCGAGTTCTCCGGCGTCGCTTAGCGGTTATCTCGGAATAAAGATTGGTCCGATCGCGCCGGGCGCCGGAGGCCTCTCCTCCGGTTCTCATCCCGTCACGGCAAACCCGTCCACACTCTTACTCTGAAAAGGGGGCGTTGCCGGGGAATCCCCCGCTCGAAGGGGTCGGTCGAGACGACAGGCTCGGCCGCAGGGGAAGGCCTTCCCCTCCCGGGGATTCCAAAATAGCAATGAGCGGCGGGGATCAGACCCTGATCCAGTTGTAGCTGTCGCGGGCCTTGTAGCCACATTTCAGGCAGATCGCGAACAGCTCAGGATCTTCATTCGGCCCTTGGCCAGACCAGTGATCCGTCGATACCTCGGCATATCGCGTTCCACCGCAACTTCCACGGCAAACAATCTGTACGAGCCTGCTTCTTCTTGTGCGTTGGGCGTATTTTGGGATCGGCATCTTGGGTTCCCTTCCGTTGTCTTCAATCATTCATAGATTGAACCCGGGGATATGGAACACAAGAGCGTCCCCAAATGCCTCTTTGTCGAACAGTAGACGGCAACAGACTTCGAAATGGTGCACGACATGTACGATGTGATCGTCCAGGAATTTGTCGAACCGGGCCGCGCAAGACGATTTCTTGGCGAACGGACGGCGTGTCGCTACTGCGGGGCTTCAGACCCGAAGGTATTTGGGAAGCAGACCAATGCCCACGCCTTTCCGGCAGCGCTCGGCAACCGGTTCGGCCTGCTTGTCGCGACCCCAATTCTGACCGGATCGGTCACGCGCCTGTTTCTGGGCGTCTGGACGGAGAAGTATGGCGGACGCCTGGTCTTCTCGGCGCAGATGCTGCTGACGGCAGTGGCGACCTGGTTACTGACGCTTGCCGATAGTTACGCCATGTACCTGGTTGCGGCTTTGGGCATCGGTCTCGCTGGCGGCTCATTCATTATCGGTGTCGCCTATGTCAGCCGCTGGTACGATGCCGGTCATCAAGGCACCGCACTCGGCATCTTCGGCGCTGGCAACGTCGGTGCGGCAGTGACCAAGTTTGTCGCACCCTTCGTCATGGTGGCTTATGGCTGGCACGGTGTCGCATATGTCTGGGCCGCGGGCCTGGCCACCATCGGCATCCTGTTCTTCCTCTTCGCCAAAGACGACCCGGAGCTCGTTGAACGCCGGGCCAAGGGCACCCGCGCGCCGTCGTTTGCGGAGCAGTTCGCGCCCTTGAGAAATCTCCAGGTGTGGCGCTTCTCGCTTTACTACTTTTTCGTCTTCGGCGGTTTCGTAGCTCTGGCGCTGTGGATGCCGCATTATCTGATCGACGTTTATGGCGTCGACGTGAAAACAGCCGGCATGGCGGCCGCCTCTTTCAGCCTGTCGGCCTCACTGTTCCGGGCCTATGGCGGACATCTCAGCGACAAGTTCGGCGCGCGGACGGTGATGTACTGGACCTTCGGCTTCAGCCTGATCTTCCTGTTCATGCTGTCCTATCCGCCGACAGATTATGTCGTACAGGGCAAGGACGGACCGATCGCCTTCTCGACCGAATTGGATTTCTGGCCCTTCATCATCATACTGTTTGGCCTCGGCTTCTTCATGAGCCTCGGCAAGGCGGCCGTCTACAAGCATATACCGGTCTACTACCCCGGACATGTCGGCGCGGTCGGCGGTCTCGTCGGCATGATCGGTGGGCTTGGCGGCTTTGTCCTGCCGATCGTATTCGGTGCAGCGCTCGATCTGACGGGGATCTATACCTCGTGCTTCGCGATCCTTGTCGGCCTGGTAGCGATCATGCTGACCTGGATGCACCTGTCGATCCGCGCAATGGAACGCGCCGCGCTCGGCAAGGAACTCGATACGCTGCCGACGGTCCCGGAACTGCAGGAGGTCCATGTTCCGGGCAAGACGGAGATGCCGCGGGTCCTGCAAGATTGGCAGCCCGAAGACGAGACATTCTGGGAGGAGAAGGGCCGCGGAATCGCCCGCCGCAATCTGTGGATTTCGATCCCGGCGCTTCTCCTCGCCTTCTCGGTCTGGATGGTTTGGTCGATGGTCGTCGCCCGGCTGCCCGCCATCGGGTTCGAATTCTCGACCGGACAGCTCTTCTGGCTGGCGGCGCTTCCGGGCCTGTCAGGCGCCACACTCAGGATATTCTACAGCTTCATGGTGCCGATCTTCGGTGGCCGGCTGTGGACGACGCTCTCGACCGCCTCGCTGCTGCTGCCGGCAATGGGTATCGGATATGCGGTCCAAAACCCTGACACGCCCTACCTGATCTTCCTCACCCTGGCGCTGTTGTGCGGCTTCGGAGGCGGCAACTTCGCCTCTTCGATGGCGAATATCGCCTTCTTCTTCCCGAAGGCGGAAAAGGGCAATGCGCTGGCGCTGAATGCGGGTTTGGGCAATCTCGGCGTCTCGGTCATGCAATTCCTCGTGCCGATCGTCATCACCGCCGGCGTATTTGGCGCCATGGGCGGCGCACCGCAGACGTTGACGGACGGTGGCGAACTCTGGATGCAGAACGCGGGCTTTGTCTGGGTGCCGTTCATTCTGCTTGCCACGGTCGCGGCTTGGCTTGGCATGAACGACATCGCCGACGCCAAAGCGAGCTTCCGCGAGCAGGCGATCATCTTCAGCCGCAAGCACAATTGGCTGATGTGCGTGCTCTACACGGGCACCTTCGGTAGCTTCATTGGCTACTCGGCGGGCTTCCCGCTGCTGACCAAACTCGCTTTCCCCGAGGTGAACGCCCTGCAGTATGTGTTCCTCGGACCGCTTGTCGGCGCACTCAGCCGCGCGGGCACCGGCTGGATCAGTGACCGCTTTGGTGGCGGGCGAGTCACGTTCTGGACTTTTGCGGGCATGATCGTCGCGGTGTTTGGTGTGATCGCATCGCTTGGCGCAGACAGCTTTGCCGGCTTCTTCGCCGCCTTCATGGCACTGTTCTTCCTGACCGGGGTCGGCAACGCCTCCACGTTCCAGATGATCCCCGCGATCATGGGCCGTGAAGTGCCGCGTCTGATGCCGGAACTGGATGGCAACATGCTGCGCCGGCAATCGGAGCGCGAAAGCGCGGCAATCATCGCCTTCACCAGCGCGATTGCCGCCTATGGGGCCTTCTTCATCCCCAAGGCCTACGGCACCTCGATCGCGATGACCGGATCACCCGTCGGCGCGCTTTGGGCCTTCCTGATCTTCTACGCGGTCTGCCTGGCCATCACCTGGGCCTACTACACGCGGCGCGGCGGTCTCCTGCACGAGCTGGAACGGCGCGGTCAGCCAGCCATGCCCGCCCCTGCGCCCGCTCAATAACCATGCCCGATCCGGGCGGCTGCCAAGGTCGCCCGGACCCACGCCCCACGAAAGGACAGCCAGATGAGCCATCTTCTCGACAGATTGAACTTCCTCCAGTCGAAGGGAACGGAACAGTTCTCCAACGGGCACGGCCAGGTCACGCGTGAGAATCGTGACTGGGAGGACACCTACAGAAACCGTTGGCGACACGACAAGATCGTGCGCTCGACCCACGGGGTGAACTGTACCGGGTCCTGTTCCTGGAAGATCTACGTAAAATCCGGGATAGTCACCTGGGAGACCCAGCAGACGGATTACCCGCGAACCCGGCCCGACCTGCCGAACCACGAACCGCGCGGTTGCGCCCGCGGCGCCTCCTACAGCTGGTATCTCTATTCCGCCAACCGGGTGAAGAATCCGTTGATCCGCGGCAAGCTGATGAAGGTCTGGCGCAAGATGCGCGAGACGAAGAGCCCGATCGAGGCCTGGACCGCGATCCAGAACGACCCGATCCTGCGCCAAGGCTATGTCGAGACCCGCGGCAAGGGCGGCTTTGTCCGCGCGACTTGGGACGAGGCGACCGAAATCGTTGCCGCCGCCAACGCCTATACGGCCAAGACCTACGGGCCCGACCGGATCTTCGGCTTCTCGCCCATTCCCGCGATGTCGATGATCTCCTATGCGGCCGGCACCCGCTACCTGTCGCTCTTGGGTGGGACCTGCATGTCGTTCTACGACTGGTACTGTGATCTGCCGCCTGCCTCGCCGATGACCTGGGGTGAGCAGACAGATGTGCCGGAATCCGCGGACTGGTACAATTCCAACTACCTCCTGCTCTGGGGCTCCAACGTCCCGCAGACCCGCACGCCCGACGCGCATTTCTACACTGAGGTGCGTTATAAGGGCGCCAAATCCGCGGTGATTTGCCCGGACTATTCCGAGGCCGCGAAATTCGGCGATGTGTGGCTGAACGCCAAGCAAGGGACCGATGCGGCGCTGGCGATGGCCTTTGGCCATGTCATCCTGCGTGAGTTCCACCTCGATCGGCAGGCCGAGTATTTCGAGGAGTATTGCCGGAAATATTCCGACTTCCCGATGCTGGTGAAGCTGGAAGAGAAGAATGGATCCTTCGTCCCGGGACGCTTTCTGCGGGCGGACGACCTGGACGGCAAGCTGGGCGAGGACAACAACCCCGAATGGAAGACCGTCGCTGTCGACGAGTCCTCCGGCGGACTGGTCGCGCCCAACGGCTCCATTGGCTACCGCTGGGGTGAGCAGGGCGAATGGAACCTCGAGGAAAAGGCGGCCGGAGCCGAAACCCGGCTGAAGATGTCTCTGGTCCTCGACAGCGACCAGGACGACGTGCTCGGAGTCGATTTTCCCTATTTCGGCGCCGACGCGACCGAAGCCTTCTCAACCGGCGACAAACGCCCCAACGTCCTGACCAAAAACGTGCCGGTGAAACGGATCAAGACGAAGGGCGGTGAGATCGCCGTCGCCACCGTTTTCGACCTGTTCTGCGCCAACTACGGACTGGATCGCGGCCTGGGCGGCGAATGGGTGGCCCAGTCCTACGACGAGGACGTCCCGGGCACTCCTGCCTGGGCGGAGAAGATCACCGGCGTCGACCGCGCCAAGATCATCCATGTCGCCCGCGAATTCGCCGACAACGCCGAAAAGACCCGTGGCCGGTCCATGGTCATTGTCGGCGCCGGGATGAACCACTGGTACCACATGGACATGAACTACCGCGGCATCATCAACATGCTGGTGATGTGCGGCTGTGTGGGTCAGTCCGGCGGCGGCTGGGCGCACTATGTGGGCCAGGAAAAGCTTCGCCCGCAGACCGGCTGGCTTCCCCTGGCGTTTGCGCTCGACTGGGGACGGCCGCCGCGGCACATGAATTCGACCTCGGCCTGGTATGCCCATACCGACCAATGGCGCTACGAGACGTTGACCGCGGGCGAAATCCTCTCGCCGACGGCGCCGGAGGGCGATTGGGACATCGGGCTCATCGATTACAACATCCGAGCCGAGCGGATGGGCTGGCTACCCTCTGCGCCGCAGCTGAAGACCAACCCGCTGGAGGTGGCGAAAGCCGCCAGGAAGGCGGGCAAGGACCTCGCCCCGTATGTCGCCGAACAGCTGAAATCCGGTGCGCTGGAAATGTCCTGCCAGGATCCGGATGATCCTGCCAACTGGCCACGCAACCTGTTCGTCTGGCGCTCGAACCTGCTTGGGTCGTCAGGCAAGGGGCACGAGTATTTCCTCAAGCACCTGCTCGGCACCGACAATGGCGTGATGGGCAAGGACATGGGCGAGGAGGGCCGACAGCTTCCCAAGGAGGCGAAATGGCACGAGGACGCTCCGCGCGGCAAACTCGACCTGCTGGTGACCATCGACTTCCGCATGTCCACCACTTGCGTCTACTCCGATATCGTTCTGCCGACGGCGAGCTGGTACGAAAAGGACGACCTCAACACCTCGGACATGCATCCGTTCATCCACCCGCTGCAGGCGGCGGTGGACCCGGCCTACGAGTCGAAATCCGACTGGGAAATCTTCAAATCCATCGCGAAGAAGTTCCAGGAGGTGGTGCCCGGATATCTGGGTCAGGAAACCGACGTCGTCGCGTTGCCCATTCTGCACGACACCCCTGCAGAGATTGCGCAGGACCAGGTCAAGGATTGGAAAAAGGACGAATGCGACCTGATCCCGGGCAAGACCGCGCCGAACTATATCGCGGTCGAGCGGGACTATTCCGCGGTCTATGACCGCTTCACCGCGCTTGGCCCGCTACTCGACAAGCTCGGCAATGGCGGCAAGGGCATCTCCTGGAATACCGAGGACGAGGTCGCCGCGCTGAAGGCGCTGAACGGCGAGCGGCTCGACGGATCGGCAAAGGGACGTCCCGCGATCAACACCGCGATCGACGCCGCCGAGGTGGTATTGATGCTGGCGCCTGAAACCAACGGCGAGGTGGCGGTCAAGGCCTGGGAGGCGCTTGGCAAGGCGACGGGGCGCGATCATGTGCATCTGGCTGAGGGCGAGCATCACAACAAGATCCGCTTCCGCGATATCGCCGTCCAGCCGCGCAAGATCATCTCCTCGCCGACATGGTCGGGCATCGAAAGCGAGCATGTCAGCTACAACGCCGGTTACACCAATGTCCACGAATTGATCCCCTGGCGTACCCTGACCGGCCGCCAGCAGCTCTATCAGGATCACCTCTGGATGCGGGCCTTCGGCGAGGGTTTCATGTCCTACCGGCCACCGGTGGATCTCAAGACCGTCACCGATGCGATCCATACCGACAAGGACAAACCGCATGTCGTGCTGAACTTCATCACGCCGCACCAGAAATGGGGCATTCACTCGACCTATACCGACAACCTGCTGATGCTGACGCTCAATCGCGGCGGTCCGGTGATCTGGATCTCCGAAAACGACGCGGCGAAGGCGGGCATCGTCGATAACGACTGGGTGGAACTTTACAACGCCAACGGCGCGCTGACCGCGCGGGCGGTGGTGTCTCAGCGCATGAAGGATGGAACGACCTTCATGTACCACGCTCAGGAAAAGATCGTGAACACGCCTGGCTCGGAGAAGACCGGCCTGCGCGGCGGGATCCATAACTCGGTCACCCGGGCGGTCCTGAAGCCGACCCACATGATCGGCGGCTATGCCCAGCAATCCTACGGGTTCAACTACTACGGAACCGTGGGCTCCAACCGCGATGAATTCGTCATCGTGCGCAAGATGAACAAGGTCGACTGGCTCGACGATGAAGCGACCCCGAAGGAGGCAGCGGAATGAAGATTCGTGCGCAAATCGGCATGGTGCTGAACCTCGACAAATGTATCGGATGTCACACGTGTTCGGTCACCTGCAAGAACGTCTGGACCAGCCGCGACGGCGTGGAATACGCATGGTTCAACAATGTCGAGACCAAGCCCGGAACCGGATATCCGACGGACTGGGAGAACCAGGACCGCTGGAACGGTGGCTGGACCCGGACGAAGTCCGGCAAGCTCCAGCCCAAGCAGGGGGCAAAGTGGCGAATCCTGGCGAACATCTTCGCCAACCCCGATCTGCCGGAGATCGACGACTATTACGAGCCGTTCGACTTTGACTACGACCACCTGAAATCGGCGCCCGAGGGCAAGGCGTTCCCGACGGCGCGCCCGCGCTCGAAAATCTCAGGCGAGAGGATGCAGAAGATCGAGAAGGGTCCGAACTGGGAGGAGATCCTCGGCGGCGAATTCGAGAAACGGTCGCAGGACTACAATTTCGAGGGAATCCAGAAGCAGATCTACGGGGAATACGAGAACACCTTCATGATGTATCTCCCCCGGCTCTGCGAGCACTGCCTGAACCCGGCCTGCGCGGCGTCGTGCCCCTCGGGCGCGATCTACAAGCGCGAGGAGGACGGCATCGTCCTGATCGACCAGGAGAAGTGCCGCGGCTGGCGCATGTGCGTCTCAGGCTGCCCTTACAAGAAGGTCTACTATAACTGGTCTACGGGAAAGTCCGAGAAATGCACGCTGTGCTATCCCCGGATCGAAAGCGGCAACCCAACCGTCTGCTCGGAAACCTGCGTCGGTCGCATCCGCTACATCGGCGTGATGCTCTATGATGCCGACAAGATCGAGGAGGCCGCGAACGCGGCCGAGAAGGTGGACCTCTACGACGCCCAACTCGGCGTGTTCCTCGATCCCAAGGACCCCGCCATCATCGCCGAAGCGCAGAAGCAGGGTATCCCGCAGGACTGGATCAAGGCCGCGCAGGAAAGTCCGATCTGGAAGATGGCGATGGAATGGAAGGTCGCGTTCCCGCTGCATCCCGAATACCGGACGCTGCCGATGGTCTGGTACATTCCGCCGCTCAGCCCGATCCAGAACGCGGCCGAAGCGGGCGCGATCGGCATGGACGGTGCGATGCCGGACGTGAAGAATCTGCGCATCCCGCTCAGATATCTCGCCAACATGCTGACGGCCGGCGACGAAAAGCCGATTGCCCAGGCGCTGGAGCGGATGCTGGCCATGCGCGCCTATATGCGCGCCAAGAGCGTCGAGGGTGTGACCGACGAGGCGATCGCCACCCGCGTCGGCATCACGGGGCGGATGATCGAGGACATGTATCGCATCATGGCGCTGGCGGACTACGAAGACCGCTTCGTCATTCCCACGACGCACCGCGAACAGGTTGAGGAAGCCTACGACCTGCGCGGCGGTTGCGGCTTCACCGACGGCAACGGTTGTTCCACCGGCGTCTCCAAGGGGTCGCTCTTCGGAGGCTCCAAAAAGCCGCTGAGAATGCCGCAGGAGGTGCGCTGATGACCCTCGTTCTGCAAGATCGCACCCTCAAGGCGTTGTCGCTCATCTTGAGTTATCCCAAGAAGGAGCTGCAGCAGGCGATGCCGGAAATCGGTGGCGTCCTGTCGGCGGAGCGGCGGCTGACAGCGGCGGCGCGGCGTGCGCTTCGCCCATTGCTGGACGAGCTGCAAACGCGCGACATCTACGACCTGGAAGAGCAGTATGTGATGCTCTTCGACCGCTCGCGCGCGCTGTCGCTGAACCTGTTCGAACATGTTCACGGCGAAAGCCGGGATCGCGGCGGCGCAATGGTGTCATTGGTCGAAACCTATCGTGAGAAGGGTTTCGAGCCAGCGACCAGTGAACTGCCGGATCACCTTCCGGTCCTTCTCGAGTTTCTGTCCACGCGTCCCGCAGACGAGGCTCGGGAAATACTCGCGGACGCCGCGCATATTTTCGAGGTCCTCAATACACGGCTTGTCCGGCGGGAGAGCCCCTATGGAGCGGTGTTCGCCGCCCTTTTCCAGCTTGCCGGTGCCGCAGCCGACAAGGAGGTCGTGGCCGAGTTGCTCGACCAGCCCGACATCGCGGCCGACGATCTCGAGGCACTCGACGAGGTCTGGGAGGAAAGCGAGGTTCGCTTCGGCCCGGATCCGAACGCTGGATGCCCGCAGGTGCGAGACATGCTGGCGCAGATGGACCTTCCGATCAATCCCGCGCCCCGGGCGGCGGCCGAGTAACGGAGGCTGAAATGAACAACTTCTTCTTCGGAATCTATCCCTACATCGCCCTGGCGGTGCTGCTCATCGGCTCTGTCGCGCGGTACGAGCGGGACCCGTTCACCTGGAAATCGTCGTCGAGCCAGATGCTGCGGCGGCGGCAGTTGATGATCGGTTCGGTGCTATTCCATGTCGGTGTGCTGGTCATCTTCTTCGGTCATCTCTTCGGACTGCTTGTCCCGCACGAGATCTACGAAGCGTTCGGCATTCACGCCGAGGCAAAGCAGTTGCTCGCTGCCATCGCGGGCGGGATCGCCGGCATCGCCGCGATCGTGGGCGGAGTGATGCTGGCGCATCGCCGCCTGGTCGATCCGCGCATCCGCACGAATTCCAGCTTCTGGGACATCGCGATCCTGCTGATGTTGATCGGACAACTGGCGCTCGGCCTCATCAGCGTGCCCTGGTCCATCGCCACGGCCGAGCACGGCGAGGTGATCCTGTTCATGGAGTGGGCGCAGGGCATCTTCACATTCCAGCCCGGAGCGGCCGAGCACATCGCGCATGTGCCGCTGATCTACAAGCTTCACATCGTCCTGGGACTGACGATCTTTCTCGTCTTCCCCTTCACCCGTCTGGTGCACATTCTGTCCGGTTTTGCTGCTCCCGTTCGTTATCTTTTCGCTCGCAAGGGGTACCAAATCGTCCGCACACGCCGGCAAGCGGTGCTGTCGGCACGCGGATCGAATCCGCCGGCGAGTGCAAAGCAACCGGCGGAGTGACGACTATGGTCACGGTCCTATCAACCGCAAACCCGCGACACGATGCCGGAACATCGACCGTTCGGACTGGCGCAGACAATCCGGAACCCCTCGTGGTCAACGGGGTGACTGTCCCGACGAAGGTAATAGCTGCGGAGGTGCAGAATCACGCAGCTCCCAAAAATCAACCGGGGCTCGCGTGGCGCAAGGCGGCGAATGCCGTCGCCATGCGCACGCTTCTGCTCCAGGAGGCGAAGCAGCGAGGAATACGGCCCGAACCGGCCGAGGTCGGGCCGGGGCGCTTCGAAACGGAGGAGGAGGCCCTGATCCGAAGCCTTCTCGAGGTCGCGGTTGAAGTCTCGCCACCAACCGAGGATGAAATCCGGGCTGAGTGGGCGCGTGGCCCGGAACGGTTCCGTGCGCCGCCGCTTTGGGAAGTCTCCCATATCCTGTGCGCCTGCGACCCGCGCAATGATGACGAACGCAACGCCGCATTCACGCGCGCGACGAGTTTGGCCGCACGAGTGGAGGGTGATCCGCAAGGTTTCGCCAGGCTGGCATCGGCGCACAGCGATTGCGGATCCAAGACTTCGGGTGGTGCGCTCGGACAGCTCGGCCCGGGTGACACGGTGCCCGAGTTCGAAGCCGCGCTGCGCGAGATGAGAGAAGGTGAAATCACATCTGAGCCGGTGCTCACCCGTCACGGCTGGCACGTCATCCGTATGGATGCGATCGCTGAGGGCGCGGCACTCCCCTACGAGACAGTGCGATCGAAGATTGCCGACGCGATGGAAAAGGCGGCCTGGGCACGCAACGCCCGGGAATTTGCGGATCGGCTCGTCGCTTCTGCCCGAATTTCCGGCGCCGAGATCGGAAACCGCACACAGGGAGGAGATCATGAAGGGCCAATTGTCCAACGCACGACGCGGCGGTAGCGAACGGGATCCGACCGATCTGAATTTGCTTCAGAATCCTCTTGAGTTCATCCGCGAGGATCACATGCATATGCGCGCGGTTTGTGAGGAAATGGAGCAGGTTTCGCAAAGCCCGTCACCGGGCCCGGTCGAAATCTCGCGATTGTTGCATTTTCTCGATCACGAAATCGGACTGCTGATCCATGACGAGGATGACGAGTTGCGCGGGATGCTCCTGGTCCGGTGCACCCCGGAAGATGACATCGGACCAACGCTCGAGCGATTGAAGGCCGAGCATGAAGCGCTTGGCAACTCATGCCCGCGCCTCCGTTCGATGCTTAGGGAGATGCACGATGACAAGCGACCAGCCAAGGACAACGAAGCGGCCTTTCTGCGCGACTTTGCGGACCGCCTCCGCCGCCACCTGATCGTGGAGAACGCGATCGTATTGCCCATCGCACAGGCGAGATTGACGGAAGAGGATATCGTCCGACTGCGTAACGCCATGATCCAGCGACGGATCGCCGACATGCAAGCGTGATGTCATGCTGGAATCATTGCTTGCGCGAAACATCGAATGGTCCGCCGCGCGTCATGACGCTGACCCTGGCTATTTCGCGCGCCTTGCCGCGTTGCAGGCCCCGGAGTTCTTCTGGATCGGGTGTTCGGACAGCCGCGTGCCGGCGAATGTGGTGGCGGGTCTCGATCCCGGCGAGGTCTTCGTTCACCGCAACGTTGCCAACGTGGTGCACTCGGCCGATCTGAATCTGCTCTCGGCACTGGAATTCGCGGTAGAAGCATTGAAAGTGCGCGAGATCATCGTCTGCGGGCACTATGGATGTGGCGGGGTCAAGGCTGCCACGGAAGACCTGCCGCATGGTCTGTCGGACCATTGGCTCGAACCGATCCGTCGGCTTGCGCGGTCCTACGCGGTGGATCTCGCCGCTTGTGGAGATGATGAAGATCGCCGCGACAAGCTGGCTGAACTGAACGTCATCGAAGGGGTCAGACGCGTATCGGAGACGCCGATACTGCAGAAAGCATGGGCACGCGGCGCAGATGTCCGCGTGCATGGACTGATTTACGGTCTGAAGGACGGTAGGCTGCGCAATCTCGATTGCTCTACCGGACCGGGCCACTTCGTCGAGGAGACGGCGCGATGACGATAGTGCAGAGGATCGACACCGGGAGTTGCGGATGCGAGGTGTTCGACGCCGCGTCACCCCTTATCTCTATCGATGAGGCCTTGCGGCGCATTGCAAAGAACGCCGCGCCGGTTGACGGGACGGAGACTGCGCCGCTCTCCTCGGCGCCAGGGCGCGTTCTTGCGGAGCCGGTGCGGGCGGTCGCGATGACCCCACCCTTCGACAATGCCGCAATGGACGGCTACGCACTCGATAGCACGGCACTGGAGGGTGGCGGCCCTTGGAGGCTGTCGGTCGTGGAGCGCATTGCCGCCGGCGAAGTGGCGGCCGGACAAGTCTCCCGCCGAACGGCCGCCCGGATACTCACTGGCGCACCAGTGCCGCCTGGAGCAGATACCGTTGTAAAGCAGGAGAGTGTCATACGCGACGGCGCCACGGTCATTCTGGACCGGCGTCCGCTGCCCGGAAACAATATCCGCCGCGCAGGTGACGACATGCGTCTCGGCGAGATTGTTTTGCGGGACGGAGTGCGGCTCGGGGCTCGCGAAATCGCTGCCTGTGCAGCCGCCGGTGCGGCCCGCGTCCATATCCGCCGCGCCTTGCGGGTTGGACTGCTCGTGACCGGCAGCGAGATCCGGCATACCGGCTCCAGTCGTCAAGCCGCCCAGATCTGGGACGTGAATACGCCGATGCTCTGTTCTGAACTCTCGCGACCGGACGTCGATCTGGTCAAGGTCACGCAAGGCGTGGACGACCGCACCGAACTGCGCCGCTGTCTTGCTGACATGGCTGAAACCGTCGATCTGATCGTCACGACCGGCGGGATCTCGGTGGGAGAGGAAGATCACGTCAAGCCGGTCCTGGAGGCCCTGGGGGCAGATATCCATTTCAGTGGCGTCGCTATCAAACCCGGCAAGCCGGTGAGTTTCGGACGGCTTGGGAAAGCGGTTTGGCTAGGCCTGCCCGGCAATCCCCAGTCGGCGTTCGCAACCTGGTATGTTTTCGGATTGCCGCTGCTCGATGTTCTTTCGGGAAGACTGCGCGGAACGCGCAACCGGCGCCACGTCGTGGCTGGAAAGCAAATCTACCGTAAGCCGGGACGGTGCGAAATTCGGCCGGCGCGCATCGTGGGGTTTGATGGTCAAGGGCGCGAGGTCGTGGACTTCGACGATACTGTCAGTTCTGCTCATGTGGCGAGACTGCCCGACGCGAGTGGCCTGCTGTTCATACCGGCCGAAGCGGAACATCTGCCTGAAGGGGCACTGATCGAGTTCCAGCCTTTCCACCAGACGTAAGGACCAAATGAGATGAAACTTGCATACACGATGGCGCCGGGGCGGGGCGATACGGATCTGGTATTGCATGCTTTGGCTTGCTCGATCATCGAGCAGGGTCATCGCCCCGTAGGCACAGTCCAGATCAATACCGAGTCTGACGCCGGCCCCTGTGATATGGACGTCAAGATATTGCCGGACGGGGGCACCATTCGCATTTCCCAGGCGCTCGGGCGTGCGTCCCGAGGGTGTCGGCTCGATCCCGCTGCGCTTGAAACCGCAGTAGGACTTGTAGAGGCTGAGCTGTTCAAGGGTGCCGATTGCCTGATCGTGAACAAATTCGGCAAGCACGAGGCTGAGGGGCGTGGTTTCAGACCGGTAATTGCGGATGCCCTTGCGAGGGATATTCCCGTTCTTGTCGGTATCAACCGGCTAAACCAGGATGCGTTTCTTGATTTTGTCGGTGGCTTTGCGACCGAACTCGTTCCGGAACTTCCGGTTCTGGAGGATTGGCTGAGTTCGGAAATCACCGGTGATGCGGCGGCAGCCTAGCGGCTGACCGGCGATGCGCTCGTTGCCACGTTTTCGGGCTCAACGAGCGGCGGGTAAGATCCGCCAGATCGCAGGCCTTCAAAGTCCCATTTATAGACTGTCGAGGGACCATAAGACTTGTGGTTCTGGCCTAAAAAGAAGGCGAATCCGTACGGTCCGGCAAAAAAGAGATGGACTCTGGCGTTTCGGCTAAAACGGCGCAGGTGAACCTGAATTCGAAGATGTTCTTGTTTCGATCGGCGCGATTGAAGATCGCCTAAACGGAATGTGATAGGCGTTCTAGGTTCGAGGCCGTTACGATACTTCTCAGTTATCGTAACTGATTACGCGTATGGGCCTCGTGGTCAGTGGCATTATGGAGTGTTTTATGACTAAGTTTCTAAAAGGTAGGGCAGAGAGCGCGTAAGTTAGGCATGGAAACTGACGAAGCACTATGGGTTTTCGCGAATCTCGAACGTAAAATGTTCAAGTAGTCGCAATCGCCTGATTGAGACAAATATGAAATAGTTGTATATTTATTCGGCTGAAGACAAGCTTCCGATTTTCGATTAACCTGGCACCCAACGAACCAACTGATGTTCATTGAAAGCATTGCAATAGAAAATATTCGTTCGTTATCCACGTTCGAAGCGAATTTCGTTACCGAAGACGACAAGCAGGATGTGCGCCAATGGAGCCTGTTCGTCGGTGAAAACGGCACAGGTAAATCGACCGTACTGAAAGCGGTTGGCTTACTGCTTGCCGGCTCGGACAGCATCACCCACCTTATCGGCAATCCTTCAAGCTGGGTGCGTCGGGGGACAGAGCAGGGGCGCATCGCGGCACGACTGCGCACGAGTGACTGGGAACCGCGGGACATAGAGTTGGTAATTAAGGCGGATGATGGTCCCACCAGCCTGATACGGCGTAATTTGGATGGGCTGGCTCCGCTGGACGATGCGCTGGAGCACGCCGATCAGAATTATTTCGCGGTCGGATATGGTCCTTACCGGCGTTTGAATACCGACCCGGGGTTTGCATCCTCCAGCCAGCGCATACCTGTACGTGCGCATGGTCTGGCGACGCTGTTCGACACGAATATTGCGGTCCATCCGATTCAAGAGTGGGCTATGGACTTGGACTACCGGCGCGGCGAAGACGGGCTGGATGTCGTTCGGCGCTCCATCAATACACTGATGCCCGACGTTGGGTTCCTCGGGATCGACAAAGACAAAAAAACCCTGATGTTCCAGACGCTAGACGGCGAGATGCCGTTGGAACAACTTAGTGACGGCTATCAGAATGTCGCCGCTTGGATCGGAGATCTTCTCTATCGAGTAACCGATGCTTTCTCACACCACAACAATCCGCTCAATGCGCGCGGGATCTTGCTCATTGATGAGATCGATGCCCATCTTCACCCATCATGGCAGCGGCGACTGCGTCAGTTCCTGAGCAACACGCTACCGAATTTCCAAATTCTGGCCACGACACACTCTGCGCTGACTCTGCAGCAGGCACACGAAGGCGAGGCGATGGTCTTAACGCGCGGTGAAGAGAACCGTGTGGCTGCTACAACGTTTCCTGGCGATCCTTCCAAGTTGCGTCTTCACCAAATCTACGACCTCGGCTTCAAGATCAGTTCGTTGGATTCCTGGGAAATTGAGAAAAGCAAGGACATCTATCGTGAGTTATCTGGCAAGGCACGCTCGGAACTGAGCGACAGCGAAGCCAAAGAATTGGATCAGGCGGAAGAGATGCTCGAAGTGCTGCCCAGCAGTCGCAAGCGTACCGATGCGCTTGGCAACGAAGTGTTGCAGGAGTTCTACGACAAATTGGATGCAACCACCTCTCAGATCGAACGCCGCCTTAGAGAAGAGTGAGGTCGGACATGATCAGCCTCACACACGATCGCACGGCCATACATTCAAGCTTCCTTGACCCCGATCGTAGGGATGACCTGAAAGAGCTTTTCACCGAGGCCTTTAACGGCACGCTCGGCGATACGGCGGTCAAGAAAAAGCTCTTCTCTTCCAGCCGCTGGAAGAAAGCAAAGCCGCAGCTTCAGGCAGAAACGTCGGGTAAATGTGCGTTTTGCGAAACGCCGACATCGGCGGTCTATTTCGGCGATATTGAGCATTTCCGGCCTAAGTCCGCTTATTGGTGGATGGCCTATTGCTATGAGAACTTCCTCTTCAGTTGCCGCGTGTGCAACGGCAAGAAAAGCAATACGCACGGCTTTTCCGGTAATCGCGTGCCGGCGCCCATTTTTGCGCAAAACATGACCGAAGCGCAAATCCTGGCGCTAGCGGAGGCAACCGTGCCGGAACCGCGCGATACAGCGATGGTGGCACAGTTCATCCAACTAGCCACCCAAGAGCAAGGCGATCTACCCAATCCATACTACGTCGATCCCGAACCCTTGTTCGCTTGGGAGGCCGACGAAGTTCTGCAGGAGGTATGGATCAAGGCGCGCGACGCAAGTCCCAAGGCGCAGGCCGCGGCTAAAGCGGCTGAAAATGTAATCGACCTCAATCGCGACGAGCTTCTGTTCCTGCGCTGGCAGACGTACGAGAGACTGCTGAAACTTAAGAACATCGCCGATGTGGCGACAGGCAGCGTGCGCGATGACGTCCAGGATATCATGCACGACATGACGCACGCGCCGCAGCCGTTCGCCGGCATGGTGCGCTATTTCATGCGGGTTGAATGGAACATCCCTTAAACAGTGTGAATAGGGAAAGGCGGCGAAACCCGTGAAGCAGGCAGTCATCATCATTCACGGCATGGACGAACAAGTTCCCATAGAAACGTTGCGCTTGACCTGCTACCCTGAGATGTTCCCGATTTTGGGTTAGCTTGTTCCTCAACAAAGGAGACAGGCAATGAAATGTTCACGATTCTCGGAAGAACAGATCACCGGCATCCCAAATGAGCACCAGGCAGGCATGTCGACAGCCGAACTGTGCCGCAAGCACGGCATCTCTGATGCGACGTTCTACACCTAGCGCAAGAAGTACGGCGGCTTGGACGTATCGGACACCAAGCGGTTGAAGGCGCTCGAGGAAGAGAATGCAAACCTGAAGAGCGAGATGACGATGAAGCGCGGATTGGGGCCCAGTGTAGTGCACTGGCCTTGGCGACGACCCGCCTGCGGCGCGGCCAACTTTCCTTGGTCGACCACATGAAGTCGCGGAACACCCGGGCGGCCTGGCCGCCGTCCCAGTCTCGTTCTGTTCATTGGTCCTGGCACCTAGGCATACGATCTTCCTTCGAACCGATGGTGACATGAGTTCTCGGGGCCAGGTTGCGTATTAGATGACCACTAGTAATGAATGTCGGTATCGGTGGTTGCGCGCTCTCGCAACCAGAACGCAAAGCTGTAAGGTCAAGTGCAGAACTTGAAACAGTGGGTTTGATTGCACAAACCTAATGTTGCTCACGGAAACGTGAATATCGAAAAACGATGTCAAAACAATCACTTAAGTTTCGACGGTATTTCTGCCGGTACGCGAGTTTGCCTGCGCGAAAACCGCTTATGAAATCAAACAGTTATAACTTTGAGATATGATGGAGTGGGAGTAAGGGGAACCTGAACGGTCTTCAGTCAAGGCCGACGTACGGACGTTGCGCCGACGATTTTTCTTTCCTACTTTCGGCTTCCGTTGACCGGCTGCAATCAGGGAACGCCAAGTGGGCATTCACTTGGAGCCGGCCTCAACGTCCTGCCGAGCAGCCGGTTCATCCATGAACAGTTTGCTGTAGGCGTCGCGCAGGACATTCTTCTGGACCTTGCCCATGGTGTTACGCGGCAGATCGTCCAAGAGCAGCAGTTTCCGGGGCTGCTTGAAACGGGCGAGGCGGTTTCCGACCGCTGACTTGATCGCCTCCAGATCCGGCGTTTCCCCGGGCTTGGGCACGATCAACCCAACCACCGATTCGCCAAAGTCCGCGTGCGGTACGCCGATCACGGCGCTCTCGATGACGCCAGGCTGTTCATCGAGAATCAATTCGATTTCCTTCGGATAGATATTGTACCCGCCGGAAATGATCAGATCCTTGTTTCGCCCGACGATGTGGACATAACCGTCCTCGTCGATCCGGCCGAGGTCTCCGGTGATGAAAAACCCGTTGTCGCGCAGCTCTGCGGCTGTCTTTTCGGGCATTTGCCAGTAGCCGGCAAAAACGTTCGGACCGCGTACCTCGATCTGGCCTACTTGGCCCTGGGCGAGCTCCTCCCCGGTTTCGGGATCCGTTATCTTCAACTCGACGCCGGGCAGGGGAAACCCGACCGTGCCGGCACGCCGCTCGCCCTCATACGGGTTGGACGTGTTCATGTTGGTCTCGGTCATGCCGTATCGTTCGAGGATTCTATGGCCGGTCGCCTTTTCGAAGCGGACATGGGTTTCGGACAGGAGCGGGGCGCTGCCGGAGGTGAAGAGCCGCATATGGGCGACCAGGTCTGGCGTCAGCCGGGGATGGTCGAGGAGCCTCGTGTAGAAGGTCGGCACGCCCATCATCGACGTCGCAGCGGGAAGCTGGCCGATGATGTCATCGACGTCGAACTTGGGCAGGAAAATCATCGATCCGCCGGCCATCAGAACGACATTCGTCGCGACGAAAAGCCCGTGTGTGTGAAAAATCGGCAGCGCGTGCAGAAGCACGTCGTCTTGATCGAAGCGCCAGCACTCCACCAGCGTTTCGGCATTCGACAGCAAATTGCCTTGGGTCAGCATGGCGCCCTTGGAGCGGCCAGTGGTGCCCGAAGTGTAGAGGAGGGCGGCGATGTCGTTCGTCTCGCGAGGCGCGGTCGCGAATGTCGACGGCATGGTATTCGCCGCTTCGGCGAACGTGCCGGTGCCGTTCGCGTCAAGCGTCATGATGCTTGCGCCGAGGGCTTCTGCCATATCCGTGAGCTGGGCTTCCTTGCCGCTGTCGCAGACCACGAGCTGCGATCCGCTGTCCTCGACGAAATACGCCAGCTCCTCGGTCGTGTAGGCAGTGTTCAGCGGCAGGAATATGATGCCGGACTGAACGCAGGCTGCGTAGAGAGCGAGCGCGTCCGGCGACTTTTCGACCTGGGCCGCGATCCGATCGCCCGGTTCGAGGCCGCGTTGGACCAGCACGTTCGCCATCCGGGCGGCGTCGGAGAGGAAGTCCGCGTAGCTGACCGCCGTGCCGTCGGGGAGATGCAGGAACGGCGTCGTCCTGCCTGCGTGGCGTCCGAACAGCCGGTCGTAAAGTGGATTGGGCATTGGCTCTCCTCAGGTCTGCAATTCGAATGCCGCAGCGGCCAGTGATTTCACCTGTGCGGAGGCGGCGATCCTGCCGGCGGCGGCAAACCGCTCCTGGTTCTGCGAGGCCTTCGGCAGGTCATAGAGATAGTTCACCATCGCGCCTGCGGACTGCTCCTGTCCCCTGGGCGAGAGGTCTGCGCCCGCATGCACCGCATGCACCTCGGCCCCGTTGCCGAGATGAAACCGCGCCACCGGATCAAGCGGCAGGCCGTCCGTGCGTTTGGCTGTCAGAATATAGCGGGCGGCTGCCCGCAGGATGAGGTCGTCGTCGGGCCCCAATGCCGCGCCCATCTGCTCCAACCACTTGCAGAGCCCGGGGATCGGCGAGAGCGTGACGAAAGTCTTCAGGGCCGGCAGTTCCATGGAAAGATCGGCCGCGACCTGCTTGATCAGTGAATTGCCGAAGGAGATGCCGGAGAGGCCGGCCTGACAGTTGGAAATTGAATAGAAGGCGGCGGTGTCGGCATCCTCGGGCCTCAGGCGCTCACGGTCGTCGGCGAGCAACGTCCGAATGTTGCCGGGGACGCCGCTCGTCAGGGCGACCTCGACGAAGATCAGCGGTTCATCCGGCATGGCCGGGTGGAAGAATGCAAAGCAGCGCCGGTCCGGCGGCTCCAGACGACGCCTCAGTTCATCCCAGCTGTCGATGGCGTGGACGGCCTCGTAGGCGATAATCTTCTCGAGGATATGAGCCGGGCTCTCCCAGCTGATCCGCCGCAGCACCAGGAAGCCGCGATTGAACCAGGACGCGAAGAGGTGGCGGAAATCGAGGTCCAGCGCCTGGAGGTCCGGTTCGCCGGATCCGAGGCGCAGCAGGTCCTGCCGCATGCGGACGAGTTTCCCGGTCGCGTTCGGCACCCGGTTGATCCGACGGATGAGCTCCTGGCGCGGCGGCTCGACGGCTTCCATGAACGCGCCGTAAGTTTCGCGCGTGGCGCCCTTTTCGAGAAGGGCGAGCGCTTCCCGCACGCGATCCGCGTCGATGGTCATTTCGTGGGCGATGAAGCGGAAGAAGGCGAGCTTTCCCGTATCGTCGAGTTCCTCATATTTTCCGAGGATGCTGCCACCCAGAACGGCCGCGGAAGACTCCGCGGCGGAATTCGCGAGCGCCTGGCAGATGTCCTCGATCGACCGGTCATCGCCGCCGATTTCGATCCGCTGCCCGAGCCTCCGGTCAAACAGCGTAGACATGATCTCGGCGAGGAAACTCATCGCGACTCTCGGTTTTCAACGGGCGTCAGGGGTCAATTTTCTGAGTGCAAACAGATCGGTTTTGTATTCCGAAACACGATATGTGTATACAATATTTTTCAGACGATACGCCATAACGCGGGCGTATGGAAGGCGCTGAAATGCGGAACTAGCCCGATCCTGTCGGAAATTTCGGGCTTGGCGTCGTCTCTCGGGTTGGGTGTGAGTCGGGGAGGTTTCCCTCCATTTATGACGGTATGCATGCCATCGATATCGAATTGTATGCAATCTTGTCGTTATTGTGTTGCGTGAGGGCGAGTTTGTGCCTATCGTCAAACCGGATCCGGGCCTTCATCGAAGGGCAGGGATGTGCAGTGGGAGGTTTTGCATGCTCGACAGAAGCGCCACGACGAGAGACGGCGGAATTGCTGTGCTCGATCCGCGCGGCACGCCGCCGAAGGTGACGGGCAAGGATGCCGCTCCCCGGCTCGACAGTCTGAATGACAAGCTTGTTTACCTGATCGACAGCCGGTTCGACGATTCCATCGAGTTGCTTAAGCAGATCCAGCTCTGGTTCGCCGAACAGATGCCCAGCGTCCGGACGAAGCTGGTGCAGTTGGCCAGCACCTACGCCAAGGACGACCCGGAGCTTTGGGAAGAAATTCGCGACCAGGGTCATGCCGCCATCATCGGGGTCGGGCATTGCAGCACCTGCGCGCCCGCCGTTTCGACCCATGCGGTGACGCTGGAAACGAAGTACGGCGTGCCGACGGTCGCCGTGCATACGGAGAAGTTCGTGCGCGTCGTCCGGTCGGTCACCCGCATGGCGGGCCTGCCGCAGGCGCCGCTCGTCTTCGTGCCGCAGCCGGTGATGGGCAAGACGCCGGCCGAACTGGCCGACTATGTGAAGGGCGACGATCCGGTGACCGGCAACGGCGTCATGCGCGAAATCGTCGACGGGCTGACCAAGGCCCTGCCTCAGCCCGATGCGAGCCAGATCGGAGCGCCGGCAATCGAGCGCACGCGCGTGATCTCGGCGGAATCTGAGGCGGCGGTGCAGGAGTTGTTCCGCAGCAATCACTGGACCGACCAGTTGCCGATCGTCCCGCCGACAGAAGAGCGGGTGGCGGAGATGCTGGCGGGTACAAGCCGCAAGCCGGACGAGATCGTCGGGCGCATGCAGCCGACAAAGAACCGCGGGCTGTGGAGCTATACCGTCGAAAACGTCGCCGTAAACGCGGTCATGGCGGGGGCGACGCCGGAATATTTCCCGGTGATCCTCGCGCAGGCCGCGGCGAGCTATAGCGCGCGGTCGAGCTCTTCCAGCTCGGCGGCGACGATGAGCATCGTCAACGGCCCCATCCGCAAGGAGATCGGCATGAATTGCGGGCTGGGCGCGCTCGGCCCGTACAATCACGCCAACACGACCATCGGACGGGCGTACAGCCTGCTTTCGCAAAATCTTCAAGGCGGGTCGGTGCCTGGCGAGAGCTACATGGGGTCGCTCGGCAACAACTATCTCTACACCGGCCTGACTTTCGCCGAAAACGAAGAGCGGTCGCCGTGGGAACCTCTGCATGTGCAGAAGGGATACAAGCCAGAGCAGAGCACCGTCTCGATATTCTGGGGCTGCCGGTCCAACACCAACAATCTCGGTCTGCGCGAGAAGCACTGGCGCGAGCATATCGGCCACATGCTGCGCGGCACGGATGCGATCACTGCTCCGGTCCTGGTCCTCGACCCGATCGTCGCGCGGCAATTCGTCAGCCGCGGCGGATTCGCAAAGAAGCAGGACCTCATCGACTGGCTCCACGAAACCGCACGGATGAAGGCGAGCGAATACTGGGACCTGCAGCTCGTGCAGAACTACATCTACCCGCTCGCCACATTCGGCGACGCGCCCTTCGCGGAGCGGCTCGCCGAAGGCGATGACGCGATGATCAACATGTTCCGCAAGGAAGAGATCACCGTTGTCGTGGTGGGCGGAGAAACCAACGGTTACTGGCAGATCTATGGCGCTCGCCCGCAGGCGACCGTCCTGATCGATGATTGGCGGTAAGGCGGCGATGGCGGATTACGACATCATCATCATCGGTGCCGGCGTGGCCGGGCTGACCGCCGCCGCGACGGCGGCGCGGCTGGGTTCGCATACGCTGGTCATCGATTCGATGGGCGTGGGCGGTCAGGTGATGACGGTGGACCGGATCAGCAATTTCCCCGGCTTTCCGGAACCGATCTCGGGGATCGAGCTCGGCCCGCTTCTGCAGGAGCAGGCCGAGGCGTTCGGGGCCGAGATGCGGCTGGCGTCGGTTATCGGGATCGTCGGGTCGGAGGACGGGCTGACCGTTTCCTGCGACGACGGAGACGTCTCGTGCCGGGCTGTGATCGTGGCGGCGGGTTCGAGCCGTCGAAAGTCGGGGCTTCCCGGTGAGGAAGCGCTCGAGGGGCGCGGCGTTTCGCATTGCGCCTCCTGCGACGGTCCGCTTCTTCGGGACCGCGCGGCCGTTGTCGTCGGCGGGGGCGACTCGGCCTTCGACGAGGCGGCGGTGCTGTCGGACTACGCGAACACAGTGATCCTGGCTTATCGGAGCGACGCGCCCCGGGCCCAGCAGCGGGCGGTCGCCGAAGCGGATGCGCGCGACAACATCGTTCAAAGACCCAACACCACCGTGGAGGCGCTGGAAGGCGAAGGCGGCCTGACGGCGGTCCGGCTGTGCGACACCGTGAGCGGTGAGGTCGAAACCGTCGCCGCGGACGGCGTGTTCTTCTATCTGGGCCTTGATCCGAACACCGACTTTCTTGGCGGCTTGCTGGAGTTGGACGCCGATGGCCGCATCCGGACCGATGGCGATCTGCAAAGCTCGCATCCGATGGTCTTCGCTGCGGGCGACATCCGCGCGGGCGCGGTGAGCCTTCTCTCTGCCGCGGCGGGAGAGGGTGCGACTGCCGCAATATCGGCCCATCGCGCCGTCACGTCGGCGCATACTCTCGAGGAGGTCGCGGCATGAGCACGAACGGACAGAACAAGCAGAACGCGACGGGCCGCAGCGGCCGGGCCGGACATCTGCGGGAAGCCATCGAGCAGGATATCGTCAGCGGTCATTATCCGCCCGGCGCCCGGCTGGACGAGACGGAACTCGCCAACCGGCATTCAGTCTCGCGTACGCCGATCCGCGAGGCGCTGATGCAGTTGAGCGCGATGGGGCTGGTCCAGTGGATTCCGAACAAGGGCTGTTTCGTCAACGAGGTCACGATGGCCGACCTGATCGGCATGTTCGAGGTCATGGCGGAGCTTGAGGGCATGTGCGCTCGTCTGGCGGCGCGCCGGATGACCGATGAGAGCCTGGCGGTGCTGGAGGCGCTGCAAGCCGATTGCATGGCGGCCTGCGAGCGGCAGGCGGCGGACGACTACTATTACGCCAACGAACTGTTCCACCGGCACCTCTACGATTCCAGCGGCAACAAGTATCTGGCCCAGATAGCCGGGCAGTTGCACACCCGGCTGAAGCCCTTCCGCCGCCTGCAGTTGCGGGTGCCGAACCGGCTGGCGCATTCCGCCTCCGAGCACAATTCGGTGATCGAGGCGCTTCGGGCGCGCGACCCGAACCGCGCCGACGAACTGATGCGCCAGCACATCATCGTCCAGGGAGATTCCTTCAGCGATTTCCTGATGGCGATTTCGTCGGGTCCGGTCGGCAGCGAGCCGGTCGGCGCACGGCAAGCCACGCGTTGAGGGCATAGATTCAGTCCAACGGCCTTTGGCCAATCCATGACAACCAGGGAGGAAGACATGAAATTTGCGACCAAGACATTCGCCGCGGCGGCGGCCATCTGCGCCGGCCTCGCGTCGATGCCGGCCTCGGCCCAGAGCTATGAGCCATGGGAGCAGGAGCTCTATGACGCGGCCAAAGAAGAGGGCGGCGTGGTGTGGTATGTTTCGCAGACCACCAGCGAAATGGCCAACGCGATCTGCGCGGAATTCGCAAAGCGTTATCCCGACGTGACCTGTGACGCGATCCGCGCCACCGGCAGCGTCACGTTCCAGCGCGTCATGCAGGAAGTGCAGGCGAACGCCGTGCAGGGCGATGTCTATTCCTCGAACGACGACACCGACTTCGTCGAGATGCTGAAGGCCGACGCACTTGCGGCCTACAAGCCCCACAATCTCGAACACATGCTTCCGTCGATGAAGGCGGCCGGCAACCAGGACGGATACTGGTACGCCTCAAACATCTCGCCGTACGGGATCGTTTACAACACCGATCTGGTCCCTGCGGACGAAGCGCCGAAGACCTGGAACGACTTGCTCGATCCGAAATGGAAGGATCAGCTGGCCATTGCCCATCCGGGCTTTTCGGGCAGCATGAGCATGTTCACCGTGGCGGTTGAAGAGGCCTATGGCTGGGAGTATTTCGAAAAACTCGAGGCCAACAAGCCGCAGATCGGCCGTTCGGTCTCGGACGGCTACAACCTCGTCGTGTCGGGCGAGCGCAAGGTCGCCATCGCGCCGATTACGCTCGGTCTCGGCGGAAAGATGGGCGGCAAGCCGGTCGACATCGTCGTGCCCGAGGACGGGTTGATGCTGCCTCCGAGCGGTACCGGCCTGCTCGCCGCCGCACCGCACCCGAACGCCGGAAAGCTCTTCGAGGAGTTCCTGCTCGGCAAGGAAGCGGCGCAGATGCTCGCCGACGCCCACCGCTTTCCGTTGCGCAGCGACGTGCCGACGGCAGACGGCGTGCCCTCTCTCGCGAACACGCCGATGATCACGGCCAATCCGGGCACCGCCGCCGAAAAGGTCGGTCCGACCACCGAGAAGTTCCGCGAAACCTTCGGAATCTGACGACCCTTCGGGAGCGCGGTTCGGCCGCGCTCCCCTCTCCCAAAGCGGCGAACCACGAGGAGCCTACCCAGTGTCGACCACGACTTCGACGAACGTCGCCTATGGCGGCGCAGCCGCCAGGCCACGTGTCGGACTTCTGAACCGGTTTCAACCAAGCAGTCTCGTCTTCATCGGCATGAGTCTGGTGTTGGTCGTGCTGATCGTCGCGCCCCTGACCGCGCTGATCGTCAAGAGCTTCACGGATCCCGCGACAGGCGGATTCACCGTCGCGAACTATATCGACGCCTATGGCAAGGCACGGCACGTGCAGGCGCTGGTCAACACGCTCTACATGGGCGTCGCCGTCGTGGCGCTGAGCCTCGCCTTCGCCCTGCCGCTGGCCTGGGGTTGTTCCCGTACAGATATGCCGTTCAAGTCCTTCATCCGGGCGGGCGTGTTCGGCGCCTTCATCATACCGCCCTATCTTGGCGGCATCGGCTGGATCCTTTTGGCGGGGCCGAATTCAGGCTGGCTCAACCGTGCCTGGCAGGGCCTGACCGGCAGCGAGGCCTCCATCGTCAACATCTTCAGCTTCGAGGGGCTGGTTCTGGTGATGGCGATCAACCTCTACTTCACGATGTTCGTTCTTATCAGCGCCGCCTTCGAGATGCTGAATTCCGAGCTTGAGGATGCGGCCAACATCCTCGGTGCCGGACCGATCAAGACGGCGTGGAAGGTAACGTTCCCGTTGGTGCTCCCCTCGATCCTGGGCAGCGCGCTGCTGACTTTCCTGGTGTGTATCGCGTTGTACGGGGTACCGGCGCTGATTTCGATCCCCGCGCGCTTCCCGGTGGTGGTGATTCAGCTGTCCGAGTTCTTTTCCTATCCGCTGCGCATCGAGACTGCCGCCGCCTATTCGATCCCGCTTTTGCTGATCACGGCGGTGTTGCTCTTGCTGCAGCGGCTAATCCTGTCACGCAAGGGATATACGGCAGTCACCGGCAAGGGCGGCGAGCGCAGAATGGTGCGGCTGGGCCCGTGGCGCTGGGTCCTCTTCGGCTACAGCGCCTTCGTCGTGGCGCTGTCCGTCGCCATGCCCGCGCTGGTGCTCTTCATGGCGGCATTCAGCAGTTCCTGGGTCGGCGGCCTGTCCCTGTCGAACCTGACGCTCCAGAATTTCAACTACGTTCTCTTCGAGCACGCGACCTCGCAGCAGGCCATCGTCACGAGCCTCGGGCTGGGCGCGGTGGCGGCGACCTTCGCCGTGCTGCTGGCGCTGTCCATTTCCTACATCGTGCAGCGTAAGCTGGTGCCGATGCCGGGGGTGCTGGGCTATCTCTGCATGGCGCCGTTCGTCATTCCGGGCATCGTGCTGGCGATCGCGTTCTACTCGGTCTACGCCCTTCCGCCGGTGGCGCTGTACGGCACCTACACGATCCTCGCGCTGGCCTTCGTCACCCGGTTTCTACCGATCGCCTACACGACGGGGTCGGCTGGCGTGCGAGCCATCCATCCGGAGATGGAAGAAGCCGTGCGGATTCTCGGCGGTGGCCGGCTTTATGCGATCCGCAAGGTGGTCGCGCCGCTCCTGAAGCGACCGCTGGCCGCCGGCTGGCTGCTGATTTTTGTGCCGGCCGCCCAGGAGCTGAGCACCGCGGTCTTTCTCGTCGGACCGAAGACCCGAGTTGTCTCGGTCGTCCTCCTGGACATGACCGAGGAAGGCGAAATGGAAAAGCTGGCGGCGCTGGGTTCCGTGCTGCTGGTCATCATCACAATCATGGTGCTGCTTGGCATCCGCCTGCTTGGCAGGGATTTCATGGTAAGGAGAAGTTGATGGGACTGGAACTGGAACGACTTGGCCGCAAGTTCGGCGCTGTCGATGCGGTCCTCGACCTTGATCTCGTGCTTGAGGAAGGCGAGTTCGTCTCGCTGCTCGGCCCCTCGGGCTGCGGCAAGACAACCACGCTGCGTATGATCGCCGGATTTCTCGAACCCACGTCGGGCGCGATCACTCTCAACGGCAGGGTTCTGGCGACGCCCGCCGGAACGGTGCCGCCGGAGAAGCGCGGCATGTCTATGATCTTTCAGAGCTATGCGATCTGGCCGAACATGACCGTCGCACAGAACGTCGCGTTCGGTCTCAAGCTGCGCAAGCTTCCCACGGCGGAGATCAACAAGCGGGTGGGCGAAATCCTGGAGGTCGTGCGGCTGAACCAGCTCGCGGACCGCTATCCATCGGAACTGTCGGGAGGGCAGCAGCAGCGCGTGGCGCTGGCGCGTGCGGTCGTGATCCGTCCCGAGGTCCTGTTGCTGGACGAACCGCTCTCGAATCTCGATGCGTCGCTGCGCGAGGAAATGCGCTTCGAGATCAAGCGCATCCACGACGAGTTCCGCATTACCTCGGTCTACGTCACGCATGACCAGGGAGAGGCGATGGTGACCTCGGACCGGATCGCGGTGATGAACCACGGCAAGATCGAGCAGGTGGCGTCCCCGTTCGAACTCTACAACCGGCCGAGGACGAAGTTCGTCGCCAGCTTCATCGGTCGCACGAACTTCCTGGAGGCACGGCCTGCCGGCGAGCGGCTGGAATTCGACGGCTTCAACCTGCCGGCCGACTGCTGCGAGAGTCCGCCGCCGCAGTCGGGCGTAGTGTTCTCGATGCGCCCACAGGCCTTCACCCTGCACGTGCAGGAACCCGCCACTGTCAACGGACCCGCGATGAAAGGGACCGTGCTCGAGCGCGCGTTCCTCGGCGAGTATTGGGACTACACCGTGCGTCTGGGCGAGACGACTTCGATCCGGACCGTCGCTCCGCCTGCGGCGGTCTTCGAGGTCGGCAGCACACCCTGGGTCAGCCTTGACCAGCGGCAGGCAGTGCAGATGCATTAGCGCATTCTGTCATCGCCGGCCCATTCATTCCTCCCCGCGAGATCGAAGCGGTGGACCGGATTGCTTCCTGCTGCGATGGTGATGGATTGAACGGAGTTCCTTCCCTCGATAGGGGGAGGCCCATCGGGAATCCAGGCCGTCCTGCGGTTTCAGTCCTATGGGTTATTGGTACCACTTTCTCTGGAATCGGTAGGTCACAAAAAATACGCGACCCCTGGAAATAGCGATATAATTCAACGGTTTGTAATTGTTCAGGAGTTTCTCGCGGTGCGGCTTGTCCGGACGAAATAGCAGTCGCACAAACAAGAAGCGACTTGTCTCAGAGATGATGGAGTGGGAATAGCGGTTTCGGGCCGCTGTGCACCGGCGGGAGGAACAAGTGAGGACGGGCCTGACGCGCATCGGCGAGGCCCGGGAAGGATTTGATCATGAGTGACGGACACGGCCCTTCGCTGACGGCCTTTTCCTGGCCGGACGCGCTTCTCCTTGAGAACCAGCTTGGCGAGGAAGAGCGCCTCATCCGTGACACCGCCGCGGCCTATGCGCAGGAGAAGCTGCAGCCGCGCGTCATCGACGCCTATCGCGAGGAAACGGTCGATCCGTCGGTCTTCGCCGAAATGGGCGCAACGGGCCTGCTCGGCGTGACGGTGCCGGAAGAATATGGCGGGGCGGGCGCTGGCTACGTCTCGTATGGCCTCGTCGCGCGCGAGGTGGAGCGTGTCGATTCCGGCTATCGCTCTATGATGAGCGTGCAATCCTCGCTCGTCATGTATCCGATCCACGCGTATGGCTCGGAGGAACAGCGCAGGAAATACCTGCCGAAACTGGCGGCGGGCGAATGGATCGGCTGTTTCGGGCTGACAGAGCCCGACGCCGGATCTGATCCCGGAGGCATGAAAACCACCGCGGCGAAGGTCGATGGCGGCTATGTGCTGAATGGTTCGAAGATGTGGATCTCCAACGCGCCGATCGCCGACGTCTTCGTCGTCTGGGCGAAATCGGAGGCGCATGGCGGCAAGATCCGGGGCTTCGTGCTGGAGAAGGGCATGAAGGGCCTGTCCGCGCCGAAGGTTGGCGGCAAGCTCAGCCTGCGGACCTCCGTCACCGGCGAAATTGTCCTCGATGGCGTCGAAGTTGGCGAGGATGCGTTGCTGCCGAATGTCGAGGGGCTGAAGGGGCCGTTCGGCTGTCTCAACCGGGCGCGTTACGGCATCGCATGGGGCGCGATGGGCGCGGCGGAATTCTGCTGGCAGGCGGCGCGCCAATACGGGCTCGACCGCAAGCAGTTCGGCAAGCCGCTCGCGGGCACGCAGCTCTTCCAGAAGAAGCTCGCCGACATGCAGACGGAGATCGCTCTCGGGCTGCAGGCGGCGCTGCGCGTCGGCAGGCTGATGGACGAGGGCAATGCCGCGCCGGAGATGATCTCGCTGATCAAGCGCAACAATTGCGGCAAGGCGCTCGACATCGCGCGGGCCGCCCGCGACATGCACGGCGGCAACGGCATCTCGGAGGAGTTCCAGGTTTTCCGTCACATGGCGAACCTCGAAACGGTCAACACCTATGAAGGCACGCATGACGTGCACGCCCTGATCCTCGGCCGGGCGCAGACCGGCCTGCAGGCGTTCTTCTGAGGGCGGCATGGACCGTTCGTCGATCGTCCACGAGAACTTCCTGCGCAGGGTCGCGGCAGGGGATCTGCCGCCGGGCCGCGCGCCCGAAGGTCCTTTGAGCCAGGCGCAGGCCGTCTCGATCTACCGGTCCGCGTGCCTGTGCCGCGCGCTCGATCGCAAGAGCCGGGCCATGCAGGCGGCGGGGCAGGGCTATTACACGATCGGTTCGTCCGGTCATGAGGGCATGGCCGCCGTCGCCGCCGCGCTTCGGCCGACCGACATGGCGTTCCTGCATTACCGGGACGCGGCCTTCCAGATCCAGCGCGCCGAGCAGGTTCCCGGCCAGTCGATCACCTGGGACATGCTGCTGTCCTTTGCCTGTTCGTCGGAAGACCCGATCTCCGGCGGGCGGCACAAGGTCTTGGGCTCGAAGGCGCTGAACATTCCGCCGCAGACCTCGACCATTGCCAGTCATCTTCCGAAGGCGGTCGGCGCGGCCTATTCGCTCGGGCTCGCCCGCAGGCACCCGCCGGAGCACAAGGCGCTGCCGGACGACGCGATCATCATGTGTTCCTTCGGCGATGCGTCGGCGAACCATTCCACCGCGCAGGGCGCGTTCAACACGGCGCAATGGACGAGCTACCAGTCCGTGCCGATGCCGCTTCTGTTCGTCTGCGAGGACAACGGCATCGGGATCTCGACCAAGACGCCGCAGGGCTGGATCAGCGCGAATTTCGCGCACCGGCCCGGACTGAAATACTTCTCCAGCGACGGCCTCGACATCTACGACACCTACAAGGTCGCCTCCGAAGCCGCCGCCTATGTCCGCACCCGGCGCAAGCCGGCGTTCCTGCATATGCGCACCGTGCGCCTCTATGGCCATGCCGGCGCCGACGTGCCGACGACTTATATGCGTCGCGAGGAAGTGGAAGCCGAGGAGGCGAACGATCCGCTGCTGCATTCGGTTCGGCTGCTGTCCGAGACGGGAGCGCTCGAACCCACCGCGGCGCTGGCCATCTACGAGGAGACCAATTCCCGCGTCGAACGCGTGGCGGAGGAGGCTGTCACCCGGCCGCGCCTGAAGACGGCAAGCGAGGTGATGGCGAGCCTCATTCCGCCGGCGCGCGCCTGCCGGCCGACGAACGGTCCAACCGCCGAAGCGCGCGCCGAGACCTTCGGCGGCGATCTGAAAGCGATGGGCGAACCGCAGATCATGTCCCGCCTGATCAACTGGGCGCTGACCGACGTGATGCTCGCCCATGGCGAAATCGCGCTGATGGGCGAGGATGTCGGCCGAAAGGGCGGGGTCTATGGCGTGACGCAGAAACTGATCGCGCGCTTCGGCTCGGCGCGCGTGATCGACACGCTACTCGACGAACAGTCGATCCTCGGGCTGGGCATCGGGCTTGCCCATAACGGCTTCCTGCCGATCCCCGAAATCCAGTTTCTCGCCTATCTGCACAATGCCGAGGACCAATTGCGCGGCGAGGCGGCGACGCTGCCTTTCTTCTCCAACGGCCAATACACCAACCCGATGGTCGTCCGGATTGCCGGCCTCGGCTACCAGAAGGGGTTCGGCGGTCATTTCCATAACGACAATTCGGTCGCCGTGTTGCGTGACATTCCGGGCCTCATCCTTGCTTGCCCGTCGAACGGGGCGGATGCGGCGATGATGCTTCGCGAATGCGTGCGACTGACACGCGAGGAGCAGCGGCTCGTCGTGTTCCTCGAACCGATTGCGCTCTATCCCATGCGAGACCTGCACGAGGCGGGCGACGGGGGCTGGCTGACGCGCTACCCCGACCCGTCCGAGCGGATCGGTTTCGGCGAGGTCGGTCAGCACGGCAATGGCGAGGATCTGGCGATCCTGACATTCGGCAACGGGGCCTATCTGTCGCGTCAGGCACAGAAACGGCTGGAAGCTGACGGGATCGCCGCGCGAGTGATCGACATTCGCTGGCTTTCGCCGCTGCCGGAGGACGCGATCCTCGAGGCCGTCTCGGGTTGCCGGCATGTGCTGGTGGTCGACGAAACACGGCGCACGGGCGGGCTCGCCGAAGCCTTGATGACGCTTTTGACGGAACGTACGGACGTGCCGCATGCCCGCCTGAGCGCGGAGGACAGCTTCATCGCGACCGGCCCTGCCTATGCCGCCACTATGCCATCTGCCGACGGGATCGTGGCCGCGGCCCGGGCGCTCGCGGGAGCCCAGGCATGAAAACGGCGGTCGTGATCTGTCCTGGCCGGGGAACCTACAACAAGGCGGAGCTCGGTTATCTGTCGCGCCATTTCCCCGATCAGGTGCTTCTGTCGGATTTCGACGCGCAACGCGGCGCCCAGGGGCAGACGACGCTTGGCGAGCTGGACGGTGCGTCCCGCTTCTCCGTGGCGACCCACACGCGCGGCGACAACGCGTCCGCGCTGATCTATGCGGCGACGCTCGGCGACTTCCTGTCGATCGACCGCGCGCGGATCGAGATCGTGGCGGTGACCGGCAATTCCATGGGCTGGTATTCGGCTCTGGCCTGCGGCGGCTCCCTGTCGCCGCAAGACGGCTTTCGCGTCTCCAACACGATGGGCACGCTGATGCAGAACGCGCTCATCGGCGGGCAGTTGATCTACCCATTCGTCGGCGAGGACTGGCGGCCGGATCCCGCGCGGCGGGCCGCGCTTTTGAACCTCGTCGCCGACATCGCCTCGCGCGACGGTCATGTGCTCGCCCTGTCGATCGCGCTCGGCGGCATGCTGGTGCTTGCCGGCAATGAGTCGGGGCTCGCCGCCTTCGAAAAGGCGGTCGAACCGGCGCAGGAGCGGTTTCCGATGCGGCTCGCCAATCACGCGGCGTTCCACACCCAGCTTCAGGCGCCGGTGGCGAATGAGGGGCGCGAACGACTGCCAGCCTCTCTGTTCGGCCAGCCCGATCTGCCGATGATCGACGGACGCGGGGCCATCTGGTGGCCGGGCGCGACCGACACGCAGGCTCTGTGGGACTACACGCTCGGCGCGCAGGTGACCGAGGCTTACGATTTCACCCGCGCCGTGACGGTGGCGGCCCGCGAATTCGCGCCTGACCTCTTCATCATCACGGGCCCGGGCACGACGCTCGGCGGCGCCGTCGCCCAGTCCCTCATCCTCGCCGAATGGTACGGCATGGGCGACAAGGGCGATTTTCGGGCCCGGCAGGACCACGCGCCGTTCCTCGCCTCCATGGGCATGCCCGACCAGCGCGCAACCGTGGTCTGAGCCCGGACGGGATTACTCGTCGCGCGACGGCGGGCTCCGACATTTATCTCGCCTCCATCTCCTGATCGCAGGAACCGACTGCGGCGTCACGCGTTGACTGCACGACCGCGGCAGTTCCCGCGATCGCCGACAAGCCGAATGCGACGACCCAAGTCAGCCTCTTGCGGGACCACGGTTCCGGAGCGGAAGGGATTGCGTTCGCCCGCAGGCCGGCTCGGCCAATAAGACTGCAAGGAGACAATGATGAAACTCAGCAAGACGATCGCTTCCGGTGCCCTGGCCCTGACCGCCGCCCTCGTGGCCGGCACCGCCACGGCACAGGAAACCGACGCCACGCCGGCCGACGATATCGAGCGTGTCGAGATCGGCATCCTCGATTGCGTCGTGGAGGGCGGCCCCGGTTTCGTGTTCGGATCGACCAAGGATCTGAGCTGCATCTATCGCCCCAGCGGCGACGGCGCGCAGGAGCCCTATTTCGGCGCGATCTCGAAATACGGTGTCGATATCGGCACGACCGACGTCACCTACATGACCTGGGCGGTGCTCGCGCCGACCACGGATGATTTCCGCCCGGGCGCGCTCGCGGGCAACTATTACGGCGTGACCGCGGAAGCGACCGCCGGAGCCGGCGTGGGCGTGAACGCCCTGCTCGGCGGATCGAGCGAGACGATCGCGCTGCAGCCGATCAGCGTGACCGGTCAGACGGGGCTGAACTTCGCACTCGCCGTCAGCGAACTGGAGCTGCGCTCCAGCGCCGACTGACCGGAATACGGCCGGCGCTTCGGTGCCGGCCGCCGCAGAACTTCCCCACCACCCAGCAAAGGAGAATGACAATGAATTGGGATCAGATCGAAGGCAAATGGACCGAGTACAAGGGCAAGGCCCGCCAGTCCTGGGGCGCCCTGACCGATGACGACCTCGCCGAGGTCAACGGCAAGCGCGAGGAACTCGCCGGCAAGATTCAGTACCGCTACGGCAAGACCAAGGAAGAAGCGGCGCGTGAAGTCGACGACTGGATCAACTCGCTTTGAGCGATCAGCCGTGCACGACGAAAAAGGCCACCCGATCGGGTGGCCTTTTTTCGTGCGGCGGGATGGATCAAAGTGCCTGGGTCAGCGCCACGATGATGACCGCGCCGACGACGGCGAGGGCGGCGATGCGCCACCGGGCGTCCGTGCGCCAGGTCGGGGGCACCACGCTCTCCAGATCGGTGTCGGTCTGCGCTTCCTGGGCGATATGGCGGTTCTGCGAATCGATATTGGCTGTGCGGTCTTCGGGCATCGTCACTCTCCCTGTTTGAGGAACGGAAGCCGCTGCTCCAGAAAGGCGTAGTCCTCGTCGAGCGGGCCGGATGCCCGGCAACTCGCAAGCAGCAGCTCTCCATGGGACGAAATGAGCGTCCGTGCCTTTTGGTTCCCGATTTCGTGCAGCCGGGCGAGCGCGTCGGCGATATGGATCATCATCAACATGTTGCCGGAGGCCGCCTGCCGCAGCGGGTGGAAGGCCGTGTTCAGCATGTCCTTGAGGCTCAGGCCGGGGATCTCGACCCTGACCACCGCGTCTTCGTCGCTGACGTCGCGGCTGCGCAATCCGTGCCGGACGGCGGCCGAAAACGCCGCGGTCATGCGGTCGAGGGAGGCGATGGCGGTGAAGGTGTCGTTGACGCCGGGCGAAAGCGCACGAAGCGCGATCTCGAGCAGGAGGTTGATCGAATATTCGATGTCGCCGACCGTGGTGCGCGACGGCAGGATCAGCAGCGCCTCGTGGATGACCTTGTTGATCTCGTCGGCCTTGCCGTCCGGCATTCGCGACACTTTCGCGATCGCCTGGCCTTCCAGGATGAACTCGCCGGGCTTTGCCTGCAATTGCACCGTCATGTCGTTCTCGCAGGCCAGCTGGTAGAGCACCTCCTCGTCGACGGCGTTAAGATAACCCGACTGGCGGTTTGTGACCGGATAGGGGAAATCGAGCGGGGGACGCGGATCGGAGGCCTCCTCCTCGTCTTCGCGCACCATCGTCGAGATCCGTTCCTCCAGCTGTGACGAGATGCTGGCAATCTCCTCGTCGATCGTGACGCTGCGCGACACGGAATGCACGAAATAGATCAACTGCAGGACGAACAGCGCCGCCAGCATAATGGCGACGGCGACCGACAGGATCGGCACGAAATCCGGCCGGACGCGGTAGAGCACGGTCAGCGCGAACAGGAAGGCGCCGCCGAGCAGGCCGGCCGTCACCTGGTTGACGCGGTCGCTCGTGAACACCTTCAGCAGCCGCGGCGCAATGTTGCCGGCGGCCAGGGTGAAGACGACGAGCACCAGCGAGTAGACGAGGCTCAGCGTGGTGATGGCGGCCGTCGCGATGGTCGACAGGACGTCGGATGCGGTCTCGGGCGGGAGGCTGTGCAGCATGCCGAGGGCGTCGGCGATCTGCGGCCGGTACTCGTGGTCGAGCCACAGGAGCGGCACGCTCAGCGCCCAGATGACGAGCGCGATCGCGCCCGGGACGGTGATCAGGCCCTGAATGGAGATGAATTGCCGCTGCAGGTTTCTAAACACGCGTTGATGGTCTCCTATTTGACCTAAGGGATAGCGGAGGCGGCGTCGGCCGGGCAACGGCTTTTGCCGGGTGAACGATCTGCGCGCCGGTGCGTTGCATCCCAAGAGGGCGCTGCGGCCGAGCCGCGCGCCGCCCATCGGATGAAAGGACGACACCATGGCCAAGGACCACGGCCCGAGCATCAAGAACGACGACGTTTACGAGGCGCTGCGCGAAGACGGCGCGTCCAAGGAAAAGGCGGCCCGCATCGCCAATGCGAAAGCCGACGGCCGGCGCAATCCGTCGAAGAAGGGCGGGCAATCCTCGCCCTACGAGGAGTGGACGAAGGACGAGCTCTATGACCGCGCCCGCGAGATCGGCATCGACGGGCGTTCCGACATGGACAAGGCCGAACTCATCGATGCGCTGCGCGATCACTGATTTTCTTTCAATCGGCGGAACCAATCCCGCCGGCGCGCGTTCCTGAAGCGAACACAAGAACGGACATTCGAGACAACGGCGCCAGCCCCCCTCCGCACCCCCCCCTCGGCGCCGTTTTCAGGAGAGAACCGGGTCACCCCGCCCGGTTCTCTCCTCATTTTTTTTTGGCAACAGAAAAGAACGAAGCGGATATGCCCGCCCTTGCGGGCAGATCAGACGATTTCGGATTCAGCGATTGTCAGACGGTAATTGACCGCGTCGTCGGTCAGTTCGAGCTTTCCGGTGCCGTTGACGGCGGCCGGAACGATGCGTTCCAGCATCGTGCGTCCGAAGCTCTTGATCGGCGTGTCGGCCGAAAAGACACGCGGCGTTTCCGTCCAGAGCAACGTCGCTCCGTCGTCGGGGTCGGGCGCGCGGTCGCAGCGGATCACGACCTTGCCCTTGCCGAGCGTCAGGGCTCCGTGCACCAGCGCGTTGGTGACCAGCTCGTGCAGCGCCAGGCCGACATGCAGCGTGCCGTTCGGGCCGAGCTCGACGTCGTCGCCCTCGAAGGTGATCTGGCCGTCCTGCATGGGCAGCACTTCCAGCACCTGCCGGCGCACCAGTTCCGACAGGCTGGAGCCACGCCAGTCGCGATCGGTAATGACGTCCTGGGATTTGGCGAGCGACTGCAGCCGGCCGGTGAAACGGCGGATATATTCGCTCTTCGTCGGGGCCACGCGCGCGGTCTGGGCGGACAGGCTCAGCACCATGGCGAGCATGTTCTTGGACCTGTGCGAGACCTCTCGCAGCAGGTTCTTCAGCGTCTGCTCGCGCTGGCGCTGTTCGGTGATGTCGGTGCAGGAATAGATGAAGCCGTCGGTGCCGGTGTTGCGGTCGACGGTCTTGTTGATCGTCAGGTGCAGGTTCCAGCGGATATCCCGGCCGGTCTTGTCGTCACGGGCCCGCGCGATCACCTCGAGCGCGCGCGGTTCGCCGGTCTCCGTGGCTTCGGATTTGGCCTTGGCGAGTTTCGCCAGATCCTTCTCGTTGAAGACCTCGCATTCGCTTCTGCCGCTGAAATCTTGTCTCGCCCAGACGGATTGCGGGTTTACGAACCATTCATAAGTGCCGCCCAGATCCTGGAAGAAAATCGTGACGGGCGTTCCCTCCAGGGACTTCAGTATGATGTTCCGGTTCGGCATTCCCTACGCCATACATTTTGGCGAGCGGACCTTTTCAGGTCCGCCCGCATCAAGGATTACACTCTGCGCACCGCCCTGGCGACGAGACTGACCACGAAGAGGATCAGGAATACGAAGAACAGGATCTGTGCGATTCCTGCGGATGCGCCGGCAATGCCGCCGAAACCGAGAAAAGCCGCGATAAGAGCGACAACCAGAAAAGTAAGTGCCCAACCAAGCATGTCGTGTCTCCTTTGTTTTGCACAAGGTAATAACGCGCATGCCCTCCTCCGGTTCCCAATAAAGCGGCAATCAGGCCGCGTTTTTCACGTCCTCCTGGAAGAACAGCGCTTGGCTGATCAGCGCCGAAACCGCGGCGGGCTCGAACGGCTTGGTCACCAGGAACGCTGGCTCCGGACGCTCGCCGGTCAGCAGGCGTTCGGGGAAGGCGGTGATGAAGATCACCGGCAGCGTGAGCTGCTGCAAAATTTCGTTGACGGCATCCAGCCCCGAGCTTCCGTCGGCGAGCTGAATGTCGGCCAGGACGATGCCGGGCCGGTCTTCGGCGACCATCTTCACCGCCTCGGTGTGGGTGCGCGCGATGCCGGTCACGGTGTGGCCGAGATCCTCGACCATCGTCTGGATGTCCATCGCGATCAGCGGCTCGTCCTCGATGATCAACACCTTCGTCGCCACCTGGGCGGCGATGTCGTGATTGGCCTCGTCGAGCAATTCGTCCAGTTCGCCTTCATCGACGCCGAGGATGTAGGCCGCCTTCTCGCGCGTGAAGCCCTCGACGGAGACCAGAAGGAACGCCTGGCGGGGCAGGGGCGACAGGGCCTGGAGATTGCGTGTCGCGCTGCTCTCGATGCCGGCGCTCTGCTGGTCGCGCAGGTTGATGTCGATCGACGACCACAGCGACACGAACATCTTGTAGAGGCCGGAACGCATGTCGCGTTCATTCGGCAGGGACGATGGATCGGAAATAAGCGTTTCGAGCAGCGCGGCGACGTAGTTGTCCGCGCTGGATTGGGATCCCATCACCGATCGCGCGTAGCGTCGAAGATAGGGAATCTCGCCTGTCAAGGCGGCTGCAAGCGACATGTCATTCCCTCCTGATAGTCACTTCCGATGACGTAGGAACGATATCACCAAAGAAAAGTTCCATTTTTTTTGCAACCAATTTTCCTCTGATGCGTTGTGGCGTAGATTGGAGAGGTGAAAGGCCCATGACTGCAACGGAAAATCAGGCGCATATGGACATGCCGGAACGCAGAGACAAACCACCGAAACTGGACGATCTCGCCGTTTCGCAAATTGGAAAGAAGCTGCGGGCGCAGTTCGACGAGGTGTTGAGCGAGCCGGTTCCGGATCGGTTCGTCGATCTGTTGAACAGGCTGGAAGCCGCGGAACAGAAACCGTCGAAGGATGGCGCCGATGAGTGACGCCCAGAGTTTCAAGGACGGCCTTCTCGCCGCCATTCCCAATCTGCGCGCTTTCGCCATGTCTTTGTGCGGCGCCGCCGACAAGGCAGACGATCTCGTGCAGGAAACGCTGGTGCGTGCCTGGGACAAGCAGGCGTCATTCCAGCCCGGCACCAATCTTCGGGCCTGGCTTTTCACGATCCTGCGCAACGAATTCTACAGCCAGATGCGCAAGCGCGGCCGTGAGGTTTCCGACGCCGACGGCGCCCTGACGGCAGCCATGGCCGCTCACCCCGAACAGGCCGGCAAGCTCGACATGCAGGATTTCCAGGCAGCGCTCGTCAAATTGCCCGACGATCAGCGCGAAGCGATCATCCTCGTCGGTGCGTCGGGCCTGTCCTACGAGGAAGCCGCCGAGATCTGCGGTTGCGCGGTCGGCACGGTGAAGAGCCGCGTGTCGCGTGCCCGCACAAGGCTGAGCCAGTTGCTGGACGTCACCGACAGCAGCGAGTTCGGTCCGGACGGCGTATCGACGCATGTGATGAACCGGCCGCTGGTCGGCAATGCCGCCTGACGAGGAAAAAAGGCGGGATGCCGGTCAGGCCATGAGCCTGGCAAGCGCCCCGCAAAGCTCCTCATACGTGAATGGCTTCTGGACGGTCTGGAACCGGCCGCCGAAATCGGGAACGGCATCGACCTGCGGGTCGGTCGTCAGAAAGATGACCGGCGCGCCGGCCTTGTCGATGGTCGAGGAGAGGTCGTCTCCGCGACTGGCGGCCGTGCTGATGTCGAGAATGGCAAGATCGATCGCGCCGTCCTTGACGCTTGCGGGAAGAGGTGTCTCGCCGCCACCCATGGTGACGACCTGCGCCGCGCCCAGCTCGCCGAGGACGGTTTCGATGTCCACGGCGATCAGTGCGGCCTCTTCGACGATCAGAATGCTTTTGCCCGACAGCACGGCTGATAACTCCAAGAGCCTTAATTTGAGAGCATCAGCCTTCAGCTATGTGCGAGAAATCCCGCCGGGTCATTAAAAAAAGACACACTGCCCGGGCGGAATGATCAGTTTTTTGAGAACCGGGTCCGGCCATGGATGCAAAGTCACCGAAACCGAAGCGCAACATCGCCTGCGATGAGTGTCCGCTCGTCTGCAGCGGAGATTTCAGGGCGTTTTCCGACGCAGAGCTGCGGTTCGTCAGCACGTTCAAGCGCGGCGAGCTCGTCAGCGACGCCGGATCGACGATCCTGGTGGAAGGCACGCACAGCCCGCATCTCTACACGGTGCTATCGGGGTGGGGCTTTCGCTACAAGACGCTCGAGGACGGGCGCCGCCAGATCCTGAATTACGTGCTTCCCGGCGATTTCATCGGCGTGCAGGGTTCGCTCCTGTCCGAAATGCATCATTCGGTCGAGGCGCTGTCGGACATGATCCTGTGCGTCTTCGAGCGCAGCCGGCTCTTCGAACTGTACGAGAAACATCCCGAACTGGGTTTCGACATCACCTGGCTCGCGGCCCGCGAGGAGCAGATGCTCGACGAGCATCTCCTCAGCGTCGGGCGCCGCTCGGCCGCCGAACGCGCGGCCTATCTGCTGGCGTTCCTCAACGAGCGGGCGGAATCCGTCGCGCTCTTCTCGCGCGGCAATCGCATTGCGCCGCTCACGCAGCAGCATGTCGCCGACACGCTCGGCCTGTCGCTGGTTCACACCAACAAGACGCTTCGCAAGCTGACGTCGCAGAACGCCATCGCCTGGCTCGATTCAGGGTTCGAGATCAAGGACATCGACGTCTTGAAGCAGATCGCGGGCTGGGACGGCCTGCCCGAGGTTGCTCGTCCCTTCATCTGACAGTCCGATCGTTCGACCCGCCAATGAAAACGCCCGCCGGACGAAACCGGCGGGCGTTTTTTCTTTCGATGAGCGGGGCGGAGCGGCCCCGTCGCTTATTCGGTGATCAGCGAGCGCAGCATCCAGACGGCCTTCTCGTGGAAGCTCAAACGCGCGACGAGCATGTCGTGGGACACGAAATCCTCGTGCTTTTCGGCGATCTCTGCCGCGTCGCGCATCTTGCGGATCGCCGCCTCGTGGTCCTTGATCAGGTCGCTCACCATGTCATGCGCCGATTTCGCGGCGGTGTTGAGCGAGACGACGGCGTTGTCCGGGCCGGCCGCATCGACCACCGGGGCGTGGAAGCCGAGCGCGCGGATGCGCTCCGCGATCACGTCGGCAGCCTGGAACAGGTCGCCGTAATGTTCCTCGGTCAGCACGTGGATGGAATGGAACATCGGGCCGACCACGTTCCAGTGATAGACATGCGACTTGATGGTCAGGAAATAGGTGTCGGTCAGGATGCCGGACAGGTGCTCGGCGATTTCCTTGCGGGCGGCATTGTCGATGCCTGTGTCCGGCTTTTCGTTGCCAAGCTTCGCTTTCAGAACTGCATGGGTCATGTCGTTCTCCTTCGTCTTTTTCGTGTTTGAGGTCGGGGGGAAGGCGGATCAGCCGGTCGTCGCTTCGCTCTCGGCGGCGATCGGGGTCTGATCCAGCGTGCCTGCATCCTGCTGGTAGGGATGCAGGAAAAGGGCGGCGACGCCGGCGAGTGCAAGGCCGGCGATCAGCACGTAGAGCACGGGACGACCGCGTTCGCCCTGGCGTGCTTCCTGTGGCGAAAGCTTCTGCATGGCTTTCTCCTTTTCTGTTTTCGATGCGTGTTTGAATGCGCCGGGCCGTCAAAGGTTCCGGCGCCAGACGGTGTCAGCCGGCCGGAATGCGGCGGGTCTTGTCGGAGGCGACGGCGGAGGAGGGATCCTCGCCGAACACTTCGTTCTGCGGACCCACAACGGCGACCTTCAGCCGGTCGTCCGTGTCGATCGACCATTCGAAGGCGACGTCCTTCTCCATCCATTCGCGCGGAACGGCGATGCAGTCGCCCAGCGCGACCGGATGGTCTTCGGCTTCGTGGAAGGCGAGGGGGAGGATGTCCTCGCATTCGGCCTGCGTCGAATAGTATTCCGCGGGCGTGGGAACATAGACGCACTCGTCGAGCGCGTGGTCGCAACCGAGCATGAGTATGGCGAATACAAGGTTTTCCATCGTCATCTCCTTCGCGAAGACAACGAGCGAAAGCCTTTTGCGTTCCCATTTGCGTTCGTGACGACGCTTTCCGCGAGGCGCGCGGGGATGCAAATGCCGTAACGTAAAAAGCTTTTCGAACTTTTACGGAACCACCGGCAGGGCGGCGCGTTGGAGAGGGGCACCCGGTGACCGCTTGTTGGAAGCTCACGGCCACCGGATGTGCGAGTAGCAACACTCACGAAGAGGAATACTACTATGAATAAGCGTCTTTTGGCCACCACCGCCGCCATTGCACTGTTCGTTACCCCGATGGCTTACGCCCAGGATGCGTCGAATGCCGACGTTTCGCCCAATGCGCCCGTCTTCACCGGCGAGCAGTTCGAGGGCACCGGCCCCGTCGACGGCTTCTATTCCGCCGATCCCCATCAGGTCCTGGCGACCCGCTTCATCGGCGCCAACATCCACAGTGGCGCAGGTGAAGAGGCCGAAACGATCGGCGACGTCAACGACATCATCATGACGCCCGACGGCCGCGCCGTGGCCGTGATCGCCGGCGTCGGCGGTTTCCTCGGCATCGGCGAGAAGGAAGTCGCCGTGTCCATCGACGAGCTGGCCTGGATGACCGCCGAAGACGGCGACATGGTTCTCGTGACCAGCCTGACCAAGGAGCAGCTCGAAAACGCTCCGGACTTCGACCGTGCGGCTCTCGAGGCCGACGCCCAGACGGCGATGGACGGCACGCAGTCGCGCGTTCCGACCAACGACGCCGTGGCCGCCGACGAGACCATGCCCAAGGTCGACGACAAGATGTCCGACGACAAGATGGCCGCCAATGACGACATGACCCAGGCGACCGACGACACGATCATCACCGCTTCCACCCCGAAGATGGAGACCGTGCCGGCGACTGAAGCCGACCTGAAGGCCGACACCATCATCGGCATGTCCGTCATCGACGCCGAAAACGAAACGATCGGCGAAGTCGGCGACATCCTGATCGACGAAGGCGGCAAGGTCGAAGCCTTCATCGTCGACGTTGGCGGCTTTCTCGGCATCAACGAAAAGCCGGTCGCGGTCTCGTTCGACGAACTTCAGTTCGCCCGCGCCGAAGGTTCCAGCGACTGGACGGCGATCAAGACCGGCCTGACCAAGGACGCTCTGGAAAACCACAAGGCCTACACCGAAGGCCAGTATGAGTCCGACAAGGACTCGGTGATCCTGATCGCTCCGGTCGAATAATACCGGCCCTGCCGCGTCCCTTCACCGGGGCGCGGCACTTTTCAGGACAACGCGCATGATCGCATTCGACAGCCTGCTCTTCCGGTCGCTCGCCACACTCTCGCTTCTCATCGCGATCGTGGCGGCTTTGTTTTTCGCCAAGGCTGTCTTCCTGCCGATCGCGCTTGGACTTCTGGCCGCGCTGGTCCTGCATCTTCCGATCATGGCGCTCTACCGCGCCGGCCTGCCCAAGATCCTTGCGGTGGCCCTGATCATCTCGGCGGCAGGCGGCCTTCTCGGGCTGATCTTCGTGCTGACCGCCGGCCCGATTTCCGAAACCTTCGAGGCCTATCCGCAGATCGTCTCCGAACTGCGCGTCAAGCTGTTTCACCTGCGCGAGACCTTCGCCGCCGCCGAACAGGCGAGCGACGCGATCTCCAAGGTCGCCGACGAGGTCAAGAACATCGTCGAGGATTCCGAGGTGCCGGAAGTCGTGGTGCGCGAGCCGAATTTCATCGCGCGCGCGGCCACTTCGCTTGCCGACATCGCCACGGGCATCGTCGTCACGCTGACCATTTCGGCCTTCATCCTGGTGATGCGCCGCCCCTTCCTGACGCTCGCGACCATGCCGTTCGCGACGACGGAGAGCAAATTGCGCGCGGCGCGGATCTGGAAGGCCGTCGAGCGCGAAGTCAGCCACTATTTCGTTGTCGCCAGCATCATCAACGCCACGCTCGGCGTCGCGGTCGGACTGGCGCTGTGGGCGCTCGGCGTTCCGCTGCCGCATGTCTGGGGCATCGCTGTCGCGCTCCTGAACTTCATCCTGTTCGTCGGCCCCGCCGTCGGCACGATGGCGCTGCTGGCCGCCTCGATCATCACCTTCGACACGGGCTTCGAGATCTTCGCGCCGGCGCTCGCCTATCTGGCGATCAATTTCATCGAGGCCAACGTGGTCACGCCGCATTTCCTCGGCCGTCGCCTCAACCTTGCGCCGCTCGCGATCGTGCTGTCGCTCCTGTTCTGGGGCTGGCTGTGGGGCCTTGCCGGCCTGATCATCGCCGTTCCCACGCTGATCGTGCTGAAGGCGGTTGCCGAGCGGTCGGTCTCGCTTTCGGCCGTGCGGCGCCTTCTGACGCCGCGCCGCCGTCCGGGCGAGGCGATGGAACCGATCGCGTCGGCGCGCGTTGGCTCTCCAGAAAGGAGACCAACATGACCACGGCAACCAAGACCGCACGAACCGACAAGAACGGCAGCCTCGCGAGCGAGGCCGAACTCGCCGCCGAAATCGAGGGTCTGCGCAAGGATCTCTCCGCGCTGACCGACCGTTTCGCCCAGCTCGGCGAGGCCGGCATGCGCACCGCCGCCGACTATTCGCGCGAGACCCGCACCGCCGCCCGCGAGAAGGGCGAGGCCGTCTATGCGGACATCTCCGCGCGCGCCAGCGCGTTCGAGCGCGAGGCGTCCGCCCAGATCCGCCGTCATCCGCTGCAGGCGCTCGGCATGGCTGCCGGGATCGGCTTCCTCGCCGCACTGATCACGCGCCGCTGACGCGATGCTGTCGGGTTTCAAGATCCTGGCCGGCACGCTGCAGGCCGACGCCGCGCGCCTCAAGGCGCGCGCCGCGTCGGCGACGATCTGCTACGGTCTTGCCGGATTGGCGTTTGTCGCCGCCTTCGCGCTTGGCGCCGCCGCGGCGATCATCGCGCTCGTGGAGCGGCTCGGCGTGATCGAGGGGCTGGCGGTCGCAGCCGTCTTCCTCGCCCTTCTCGGCTTGGTGGCCCTGATGGTCAACGCGATCCTGCGCCGCCGCCATGCGCGCATGGCGTTGCGCGCTTCCGCCTTGCGCTCGGCGGCGATGGCCGAAGCCACGCAGATGGGCGCGCTTGCCGGCCGAAGCGCGACACCGGCGCTGCTGCCGGTCGCCGCCATCCTCGCCTTCGCGGCCACCGCGGCCTTCATGAAACCGCCGCGCGGCGACCGCTGAGGCGGTCGCCCTTTTCGCGTCAGCCGATCGATTTCGCCGGAATGGTGAAGGTGACGGTCATGCCGTTCGCGTCGAAGCTGCGGTCGATCTCGCCGTTCAGCTCGCCGCGCACGCTGGCATCCACGAGGCGCGTGCCGAAGCCCTTGCTTTCTGGCTGCTTCTCGACGACGTTGCCCTTTTCCGCCCAGACCAGCTTCAGCTTGCGCTTGTCGCGCTTGCCCTCGAATCGCCAGCGCACGGTCAATTCCGTCGTGTCGTCGGCCACGCCGCCATATTTGAGCGCGTTCGTCGCCAGTTCGTGAAACACCAGGCCGAGCGCCTGGGTGGCGCGTTCGTTGAGATCGATCGGCGGGCCGTCGACCTGGGATTCGTCCAGATGGTCGCCGAAGACCTGGCCGAGTTCCGTCTTCAAGAGGTCGCCGAGGTCGGCGCGGCCCCAATGGGAACGCGCCAGCAGGTCCTGCGCCTTCGCCATCGCGTTCATGCGCGAGGAGAAGGACTTGGTGAAATCCTCCAGCGTCTCCGACGTCGCCGCCGTCTGGCGCGCGATCGCCATCATCCGCGAGATCGAGTTCTTGATGCGATGCCGCATCTCCTGGACGAGAAGCTCCTTTTCGCTCAGGCTCTGGCGGCTCGCCTCGTGCAGCGCGACGGCCGCTTCCACGGCCCGGTGCTGCCAGCGGGCGCCGGCGGCCAGCGAGCCGGCCAGCACGATCAGGACGGCGCAGAGCGCATAGACCGGCAGGAACTCGGCATAGGCGGCGGCGCTGCCGGTCGAGGCGACCTCGAAGCGCCAGATGCGGCCCGCAATGTCGGCCTCGATCGTGTCGGTCATGGCGTCGGGGGCCTGCAATTGGTCGAAGCCCGGCGATTCGTAGAGCAGCACCGGCTCGTCGTCGGTGACGTCATATGTCTTGAGCACGACCGGCAGAACCGGCGGTTCCTCCAGCGCGGCGGCGTGCAGGTCTCCGGCCCGGAACGGCGCGTAGACGAAGCCGTCCGGCGTGCCCGACGTCCGGGACTCGTCGGCGTAGAACGGCCTGTAGACGAGGAAGCCCATCTGCTTGACGGCGGTGATTTCCTGCACCAGCGCGACCGGCGGAGAAGCGGTCGTGTCCTGGCTGCGCATGGCGACCTGCATCGCGCGGCGGCGCTTCTCCTCGCTGAACATGTCGAAGCCGAGCGCCTTGTCGTTGCGCGAATCGTGCGGTTCCAGGAGGACGATCGGCGTGCGGTAAGGCTGGTCGGTTTCCGGCCAGACGGCGCGTTCGAGATCATATTCGCGCCGCAACCGGGCTTCGGCGAGGGCCTCCTCGCCGGTGCGGATCATCTGCGCGAAGCCGATGCCCTGGATGCCGTCATACTGGCCCTCGATGTCGAGCTCGGTGATGAACGTCCTGAAAGGCCCCGCGCCGATCTGTCCGCCGCCGGCCGTGAACAGCGAATGCGTCGCGGTCAGCAGTGAGAGATGCTGATCGATGCGCGACGTGACGCGGTTGACGGCTTCGCCGGCCAGCGACTTGAACTCGGCTTTGGCAGTGTCGTGGATGGCTTGATAAACGACCCATGTAATCCCGGCGCCGAGCAATGCGACGATCAAAAACACGGCCGTGGGAAGAAGACGCTTCATCTGTTCATTCCGGTAGGCGCCTCCTTGATACTCTGGCTTTCACCGTTTGGCAAAGCATGGATTCGAGGGGTGTATGTCACCGGTGGACAACTTCATCCCGGTCCGCGCAGGATCGTCCGACCCCGTGGTTGAAGGCGTTTGGGCGCTGCAACGCTGCCGGGAGGGCTTCGCGAATTCGGGGCGGCGGAGGCAGCGGGGCGGGGCCGATCGGCCGGCCGGCGACGCGTTGGTACACAAGGGTGTTGCCGCGGTTGGCGGGCTGGGCCTTTCCGCCCGCCGCGTTCGCATCCACCGCGCGCTTTACGCGCCGCCGCGCTCGTCCAGCGCCGCGACGACGGCTTCGGTCGTGCGTTGGATATGGGTCGAGATGATGCCGACCGCCTTGTCGACGTCGCGCGCCATCGCCGCCTCGAAGAGCGCCTCGTGCTCCTCGTGGATGTGGCGCGTGCGTACCGACTTGATCCGGCTGAAGCGCCGGTAGCGTTCGTGCTGGCGGAACAGTTGCTCGCGCAGCCGGAGCAGCCACATGGAATCGCAGGCCGCCACCGTCGCGTCGTGAAACGCCGAATTGTGCTTTTCCCAGAGGTCCAATTCGTCGATGCCCTGGTTTTCGCCGGTCTCGAGGCGCGACAGGCGGTGATAGCTGGTGATCAGGCGTTCCTCCCAGGCGAGGTCGCCGCGCGGGATCGAGCGGGCGAGCGCCTCGACCTCCAGCAGCTTGCGCAGGTCGCCGATCTCGGCTGCGTCGCGGGGCGAAATCGGCGCGACCACGAAGCCGCGCTGGCCCATCACCTGGACGAGGTGGTCGCCCGAGAGCCGCGACAGCGCCTCGCGCAGCGGCGCGGCGCCGAAGCCGTAATGCTGGCGCAGCGTGTCGATCTTGAGCTTCTCGCCCGGCTTGAGGATGCCCGACACGATGTCATCGCGGATCGTGCGGTAAGCGCGCTCCGCGATGGTTTTCTCCGGCAGCTTGGAATCGACGACGTTCAAGACCGGACACTCCTCCGTGCTTCGGTAATTAGCCTGTTACGCAGAATATGCCAATCGCGGCAAATTGCAAGAATATCGATTTTCCGTTTGACAACTCAAAAATATCGATATTCATTTCGCGCCAATTCGACGGGAGCGAACCGCAGGGAGGAAGCGCGCAATGGCCGCAGGGTCGCAGACGGGCGCATGGATGGCGACACGCGAGACGCTTCAGAAGCTGAGCGGGGCCATCGCCTGGTTCGAGGCGCGCTTCACCGGCGCGATCGTGATGGTGATCCTTCTGCTGCTGCTGGCCAACGTGGTTTCCCGCGGGCTCGGACGGCCGCTGATCTGGACCGACGAACTGGCGGTCTACCTGATGGTGCTCGGCGCGTTTTCCGGGGCGTCGCACGGCATCGCGCGCCGCCAGCACATCGCCGTCAGCCTGATCGCCGACGCGATGAGCCACCGCAACCGCAAGATCCTGACCTATGTCGTCGATACGACGCTCCTGGCTCTGTTCGCCTGTTTCGCCTGGATGCTGTGGAACTGGTTCGACCCGATCGGCGTGCTGACGGCCGAAAGCCTGCGTGCCTATGCGCGCGAGAGCTTCAACTTCCTCTACCAGGAGCCGACGACGACGCTCGGCGTGCGCAAGCTCTGGTTCTGGCTGGTGATGCCCGTCTTCTGCGTGTCCGGAATCGTGCATGTGCTCGCCCGTTTCGGCGCCATGCCGGAGACCGAATGATGGTCGGCGTCGCCTTTCTCGTCCTCTTGGTGGTCGGCGTGCCGATCGCCTTCGCGCTCGTCGCGCTCGCCATCGTGATGATCTGGGCCAGCGGCAACACGATCCTTTTCCAGAGCTTTCCTCAGCAATTCTTCGGGGGGCTTGAGAATTACGGCCTGCTCGCGCTGCCGCTCTTCATCCTGCTCGGCGAGTTCATGAATGCCGGCGGGATCGGACGGCGGCTGATGGCGCTCGCCATGGCGCTGCTCGGGCCGGTGCGTGGCGGGCTCGCCTATGTGAATCTCGTTGCCAACATGATGATGGCCTCGATCCTCGGCTCGACGGTGGCGCAGATCACCATCATGTCGCGCATCGCGGTACCGGAGATGGAGCGCACCGGCTATCCGCGCGACGTCAGCGTCGCGATCACGGCGGCCGGCGGCATGCTCGCCCCGATCATCCCGCCCTCGATGCTGTTCATCATCTTCGGCGTGATCGCCCAATTGCCGATCGGCGACCTCTTCGTCGCGGGCATCGTTCCGGGCGTCATCCTGTTCGCGGTCTTCCTAGCCGTGATCGCCTGGCTCGGCCGCCGCCACGGCTTTCCGACGAGCGAACGCATCTCGCTGATGGGACGCGCGGCGGCGGTGCGCGACGCGCTGCCCGCCTCGCTGATCCCGATCGTCATCATCGGTTCGATCCTCGGGGGCTTCGCCACGCCGACGGAGGCCGCGGCCATCGCCTCCGTGATGGCGGTGCTGATCGGCCTTTTCGTCTATCGCGAACTGGCGCTGTCCGACATCTGGCCGGCCTTCATGCGGGCCGCGACCTCCTCGGCGATCGTCCTGTTCCTGATCGCGGCGGCGGGGCTGTTTTCCTGGGTCATCACCTTCGAGAACATCCCGGCGATCGTCGCCAGCTGGGTGCAGTCGCTGACGTCCTCGCCGATCGTCTTCCTGCTGCTCATCAATGTGATGCTGCTGTTCCTCGGCATGGTCACCGATCCGATCCCGGCGATCATCCTTGTGGTGCCGGTCTTCCTGCCGGTGGCGACGGGCGTCTACGACATCGACCCGTTCCAGTTCGGCGTCATCGTCTGCCTCAATCTCACCGCAGGACTGCTGACCCCGCCGGTCGGCACAGGGCTGTTCACCGCAGCCCTGATGGGCGGGGTGCGCGCCGAGCGGCTGGCGCGGCTGATCATGCCGTTCTTCCTTGCGGTGGCGATCGTGATCGTCGCGCTGGTCTTCTTCCCGGCGCTCAGCCTCGGCCTTGGCGCGGCGCTGCAATGAGCACGGTGCTCGTCATCGGCGGCGGGTTGATCGGCGCTGGCTGGGCCGGCGCGTTTGCCGGCGCTGGCCACGAGACCGTCGTGCTCGATCCTGACCCCGCCGCGGCGGCGCGCGTCGAGGCGACATGGCTTGCGGCGCATGACGTCATGGACCGGCTCGGCACGCTGTCACCCGACGCGATGCTGCCACGCCACGTCACGCGAACCGACGACATCGGCAAACCCGGCTTCGTGCAGGAAGCCCTGCCGGAAAGCCTCGCCCTGAAACGCGAGGTGCTGGCCGGGCTCGCTCCCTGCCTGCCTGCGGGAACGCCGGTGGCTTCCTCCTCGTCGAGCTTCACCGCCGACGCAATCGGCCACGGCCTCGACTTCAGCGCGGACGTCCTGATCGGCCATCCCTGCAACCCGCCCTATCTGATGCCGGTCGTCGAGATCGCCGGCGGGGCCGCCACGTCCGACGAGGCGCTTGCCCGCGCCCGGGCCTTCTACGAGGCCATGGGCAAGACGGTGCTGGAATTGCGCAGGCCGGTGGCGGGCCATCTCGTCAACCGGCTGCAGGCGGCGCTTTGGCGCGAGGCGGTGCATCTGGTCGCCACCGGGGCCGCCAGCCTGGCCGACACCGAGCGCGCCGTGACGGAAGCGCTGGCGCCGCGCTGGTGCCGGGTCGGGCCGAACAGCGTCTTCGCGCTTGCCGGAGGCGATCGGGGCATGGGCGGGTTTCTCGACGCGCTCGGGCCGCAGTTCGAGGCGCTCTGGGACGATCTCGGCACGCCCCGGCTCGATGCCGAGACCTGCGCCGCGCTGGTGCGCGCCTACGAGACGGCGCCGCTCGCGCCGCTGCCGGAACAGGCCGCCGACCGGGACCAGACCCTTCCCGTCATCCTGTCGATGCTGGCCAGCCTCGATGCAGGGGGTGCGGCAAAGGATTGAAAAACCGATAAAATTTAACTTCACGCAAAAATATCGATATTTTTCTTGATTATGATTGAAAATCGATATTTCATGCCAGCCGTCCGGAGCGAATTGGATCCGCAGGCCGGTGTGTCAATCCAGGGAGGAAGACCATGAAACGATTTGCAGGCGCCGCACTGGCGGCTTCCATCGTCGCGATTGCCGCCAATGGCGCGGCTGCCGACGAATACCGGATGGGGCTCATCACGCCGCCGCCGCACCAGTGGACCGTGACCGCAAGCGTCGTCGCCGATGAAATCCGCGAGCGCACCGACGGTCGCGTCGATATCCTCGTGTTCCCGTCCGGCCAGCTCGGCAACGAGGCCCAGATGCTGCAGCAATTGCAGACCGGTGCGATGGATTTCGCCTTCTTCACGCTGGGCGAGTTCGCAAACCGCGACCCCAACTACGGCATCTTCCTCGCGCCGTTCATCGTTGACGACGTCGCCGGTGCCCGCAAGCTCCTGAAGGGCGAGACGGCGCAGAAGCTTCTCGACGGCATGGCCGATTTCGGCCTCGCCGGGCTCGGCTGGGGCATGGCCGGCATGCGCATGATCGTGACCTCGCACGAGGTCGAGACGGTGGAGGACCTCAAGGGCGAGAAGATCCGCACGATCCCGTTCGCGCCGGAACTGGCCTTCTGGGAGGAACTGGGCGCGGCGCCGACGCCGATGCCGCTTCCCGCGCTTTACGACGCCTTCGCCAACGGCCAGGTCGACGGCATGCAGATCGACGTCGAGGGCACCTGGAACTCCAAATATTACGAGCACGCCAAGTCGATCATCATCTCCGACCACATGATGTTCCCGATGGCGTCCATCGCGTCGGGCCGCAAATGGGCGGCGATGCCCGAGGCGGACCGCGCGATCGTGGAAGAGGTGTTCTCCGAAAAGCTCGACGGCCTCGTCGCCGGCTATGCCGACATCGACGCCGACTATCGCGCCAAGCTGGAAACGACGGACGTGCCGGTGAAGGACGTCGATCGCGCCTGGTTCGGCCCGGCCGTGGACGCCTGGTACGCCCGCTGGCGCGAGGAAGCGCCGATGCTCAAGGAGCTTGAGGCCGAAGCCGCCGGCATGTGAGTTTGGCGAAAGACAAGGGCACGGGCGGATGGCCGCCCGTGCGAAACGGCAGCAGGGAGGATCCAGTGACCCGATACCGCGACCTTCGATACCTGAGGGTATCCGTAGACGATCTCGACGCCGCGGCGCGATTTGCCAGCGACGTCTTCGGTCTGCAGGCGGGCGACCGCGACGATCACAACGCCATGTTCCGGTCCGACGCACGCAACTATTCCGTCTGCTTTTCGACCGGCGGCGAGGGCGAGGCGGTCGCGCTGACCGTGGCGCGCGAGGACGATCTGGAGGCGGTCAAGGCGCAGCTTGAAGCCGCCGGCTACGCGCCCTCCTTTCTGACATCCGACGAGGCGACCGCACGCCAGTCGAAAGCCGTTCTCGCCGTTGCCGCGCCGAACGGCGTCACGGTCGAGGTGCTGTGGCGTCCGCTGCAGTCCGGCTGGCGGTATCACGGACCGCGCGACGCCGGGATCGTCGATTTCAATTCGGTGCAGCTCGCCTGCACGGACATCGCCGCCAACGAGGCGTTCTGGACGCGCGGCCTCGGCCTTCGCGTGTCCGACTGGGCGGGCGACGCGGCCTATCTCGCGCTCGACGAGGCGCATCACCGGGTCGTCCTCTACCCGTCGGAGCGCGACGGCATTCTCGGTGCCTGCTGGGAGGTGGACGAGAAGGACAGCCTGATGCGCAACTGGTACTTCATGCAGAAGAGCCAGCTTCCGGTGCTGGCCGGCCCCGACCGGCAGGCGGCCTCGGGCGGCATCTACGTCACCACACGCGGCCCGCGCGGACTCCTGATGAGCTACATCACCGAGATGGAGAAGGGGCCGCAGATCGAGGCGCGCGGTCCGCGCCAGTTCGCCGACACCGCGCGCAGCCACGGCATCTGGGGCTCGATGACCGAACAGCCGGAATTTCTCGGAGGAGAGATGCGATGATCGAACTGAGAGACGTCGTCTATTGCCGCCTCGGCACGCGCGACCTCGCCGGAGCGGAGTGGTTCGCGACCAACATTCTGGGCCTCGAAGTCTCGGAGCGGCGCAAGGGCGCGACCTACTTCAAATCCGACGAGCGGGCGCACACGCTCTGCTATTTCGACGCGGACCCGGAAGACCAGGTCACGGCGTTCGAACTGGGGCGCGGCGAAGACCTGCAGACCGCGGCCTCCACGCTGGAAGCGCTCGGCCACGCCGTGCATTACGGCACCCGCGAGGAATGCGAGGCGCGCTACGTGCGCGAATTCATCGCCTTCAAGGACCCGACCGGCAACGCGATCGAATTCGTCGTGCGTCCGGAAACGACGGGCCAGAACTATCACGGCACGCGCGACGCGGGCATCACCGGCTTCTCCCATGTCGGGCTCTGCACCACCGATCCGGCGCGCGACGAGGCGTTCTGGACCAAGGTCTGCAGCGCGCGGGTCAGCGACCGGATCGGCGACGCGCCGCTGATGCGCCTCGGCACGATCCATCACTCGATCGCGCTGTTCCCGTTCCACAAGGCGGGCATCCAGCACATCAACCACCAGGTCGGCGGCACGGACGACATACAGCGCAGCTTCAACTTCGTGCGCGACAACCAGGTCAACATCACCTTCGGCCCTGGGCGGCATCCGACGTCGACGGCCGAGTTCCTCTATTTCACCGGGCCGGACGGCATGACGTTCGAATATTCGACCGGCGTCTGCGAGATCCACGACGAACCGGCATGGCGCGACCGCCAGTTCCATTTCGCGCCGAAGGGCTTCTGCAAATGGGGTGCGGCGCCGCGGATCGCGGCCTTCGACAACGGAAAGGACGGATGAGCGATCTCGCCGTCACGGTCCGGCTGGCCGCACGGGCGCTGGCGCGCGCCGGTCTGGTGCACGCCTACGGCCATTGCTCGGCCCGCATCGACGCGGACCGCTTCCTCGTCTGCCCGCCGGTGCCGATGGGACTGACCGAGCCGGGTGCGGCCTGCGTGGAGGTGCCCGTCGAGGGGCCTCTTCCGGACGGCGTCCTCGGCGAGGTCCGGCTGCATCAGCGCATCTACGCGTCGCGGCCGGATGCCGGCGGGGTGACGCGCTTCATGGGCCCCAACGCCATGGCGCTTTGCGCGCTCGGCGTGGTGCCCGCCATGCGGCACGGCTTCGGCGCCTATTTCGCGCCGGAGGTGGGCTACTGGAGCGATCCGCAACTCGTCCGCGACGACGCCCGCGCAGACGGCGCGATCGCGGCAATGGGACCCGGCGCCGGCCTGCTGATGCGCGGCAACGGGGCGGTGACCGCGGGTGCGAGCCTCCGGGAGGCGACGGTGCTCGCCTGGTACCTGGAGGACATGTGCCGGGTCGAGCTGGCGGCGCGCTCGGCGGGGCTCGCAGACGCACCTGCGCTGACCGCCGCGGACGCAGAGGCCCGCGCCACCAGGGCCGGGCTGATCATTGAACGCATGTGGGACCATCTGACGGCAGGGGACCCGGAGAAGCCCAACGAACACAAGGACGGCACACGTTGACCGAGTTCATGAATTTCATCGACGGCCAGTATGTTTCGGGCCGGGGCGAGGGGTTCGCCAATCATTTTCCGACGACCGGCGAGGTGATCGGCGAGATCCGCTCGGCCGACCGCGACCAGGTCGATGCGGCGGTCGGCGCCGCGCGCGCCGCCCTGAAGGGCCCCTGGGGGCGGATGTCGGTTCCGGAGCGCATCGGACTGCTGCGCAAGCTCGCCGACGGCATCAATGCGCGGTTCGACGATTTCCTGGCCGCCGAGATCCGCGACACCGGCAAGCCCCGCTCGATCGCCAGCCATGTCGACATTCCGCGCGGCGCGGCCAATTTCAACGTCTTCGCCGACCAGGTGTCGGTGCTCGGCACGGAGAGCTTCGCCCAGTCGACCCCGGACGGCGCCGGCGCCCTCAATTACGCGGTGCGCACGCCGCGCGGCGTGATCGCGGTCATCTGCCCGTGGAACCTGCCGCTGCTGCTGATGACCTGGAAGGTCGCGCCGGCGCTCGCCTGCGGCAACACCGTCGTCGTCAAGCCGTCGGAGGAAACGCCGGCCACCGCGACGCTGCTCGGCGAGGTGATGAACGAGGTCGGCATCCCGGCGGGCGTCTACAATGTCGTGCACGGCCGCGGCCCGGGCTGCGCGGGCGAATTCCTGACCTCCCATCCGGACGTCGACGGCATCACCTTTACCGGCGAGACCCGCACCGGCGAGGCGATCATGGCGGCCGCGGCGCGCGGCGTGCGCCCGGTCTCGCTGGAACTCGGCGGCAAGAACCCCGGCATCATCTTCGACGACGCCGATTTCGACAAGACGATGGAGGGCATCGGCCGCGCCTGCTTCGCCAATACCGGCCAGGTCTGCCTCGGCACGGAGCGGATCTACGTCCAGCGTGGCATCTTCGACCGGATCGCGGACGGCCTCGCAAGGAAGGCGCGCGCCTATCAGTTCGGCGATCCCTTCGACAACGCCACGACGATGGGCCCTGTCATCTCCGAGGAACACCGCGCGAAGGTGCTGTCCTATTACGACAAGGCCCGCGAAGAGGGCGCGCAAGTGCTGATCGGCGGCGGCGTGCCGGACCTGCAGGGCTACGAGAATGGCTACTTCGTCGAGCCGACGGTGTGGACCGGGCTGCCCGAGAGTTCGCCGATCGTGTCGGAGGAGATCTTCGGCCCGTGCACGCATCTCACGCCCTTCGACACCGAAGAGGAGGCGATCGAACTCGCCAATGCCTCGCCCTACGGCCTCGCGACCTCGATCTGGACCGAGAACCTGACCCGCGGGCATCGCGTCGCCGCGGCGGTGGATGTCGGCATCACCTGGGTCAATTGCTGGTTCCTGCGCGATCTTCGAACCCCGTTCGGCGGCGCCAAGGCCAGCGGCATCGGTCGCGAGGGCGGCGTCCATTCGATGGAGTTCTACTCCGAACTCAGAAACGTCTGCATCAAGCTTTGAGGACCAAATGCTAAGTGAAGACCAGCGCGCGGAGGCGGTCGCCTCCCTGCTTGAAAGCCATCGCACGAAAGTGCAGGGCAAGCGCCCGTCGGAGATGTTTCCCGAGATCGAGATCGAGGATTCCTACGCGATCTCGTCCGCCGTCGCGCAGGAGCGCGTGCGGCAGGGGCGCAGAATCGTCGGCCACAAGATCGGGCTCACCTCGAAGGCCATGCAGGCCTCGTCCAAGATCGACGAGCCGGACTATGGCTACCTCTTCGACGACCTTGTCCTGCAGGACGGCGCCAAGGTGCCGTTCGACAGCTTCTGCGTGCCGCGCGTCGAGCCGGAACTGACCTTCATCCTGAAGGAGCCGCTCAAGGGCCCCGGCGTCGGCCTCGTCGACGTGCTGCGGGCGACCGAATGGGTCGTGCCGTCGATCGAGATCATCGACGCGCGCGTGACGGAGCCGCGCAAGATCTTCGACACAGTCGCCGACAACGGCGCGGCCGCCGGCATCGTGCTGGGCGGACGTCCCGTGCGGCCGGAGGATGTCGATCTGCGCTGGGTCGGCGCGCTCTTCTACCGCAATTCCGAGATCGAGGAGACCGGCGTCGCCGCCGGCGTCCTCGGCCATCCGGCCATGGCGATCGCCTGGCTTGCCAACAAGCTCGGCCCGTTCGGCACAACGCTGGAGCCCGGCCACCTGATGCTGTCCGGCTCGTTCACCCGGCCGGTCTGGGCGGCGAAAGGCGACACGCTACATGCCGATTTCGGCCCGCTCGGCTCGGTCGCGGTGCAGTTCACATGATCGAGGCGCCGGTCAACCGCTTCAAGGCACGGCTCGCAGCGGGCGAGACCCAATGGGGCGTCTGGAATTCGCTGGCCAGCCCGGTCGCGGCCGAGGCGCTGTCGCTGGTCGGCTTCGACTGGATGCTGTTCGACACCGAACATTCGCCGGTCGAGGTCGCGTCGCTGCAGCCCATCCTGCAGGCGGCGGCGACCGGCAGCGCGGCGGCGGTCGCGCGGCCCGCCTGGAACGACAAGGTGCTGATCAAGAAACTGCTCGACATCGGCGTGCAGACGCTTCTCGTTCCCTTCGTGGAGACGCCCGAGGAGGCCGCCGCGGCGGTCCGGGCGACGCGCTATCCGCCGGAGGGCATTCGCGGCGTCGCCGGCTCGACGCGGGCCAGCCGCTACGGCATGGCGACGGACTATCTCAAGAAGGCCAACGAGCAGATCTGCGTCCTCGTGCAGATCGAGACGGCGGACGCGCTGGCGCGTCTGGAAGAGATCGCCGCGGTCGATGGCGTCGACGGCGTCTTCATCGGTCCGTCCGACCTTTCGGCCTCGATGGGGCATCTCGGCAATCCGGGCGCGCCAGAGGTGCAGGACGCGATTCGCGCGGCTGCCGGACGCATTGCCGCTGCAGGCAAGGTTCCTGGCATTCTCGCGACCCGCGCGCAGGATGCGACACGTTACCGCAACTGGGGCTACCGCTTCGTCGCGGGGGGCGTCGATACGGGGCTTTTGGTCGGCGCGGCGCGCTCACTTCTGGCCTCTTTGGCCGAAAACGGTGGAGACGAAGCGTAATTTCGCGGTAGAGCGCGGGTGATCGGGCTTGTGACCTGACGCAGGGGCTTAAACGCTTGGATACTTTTTCGCGTCAGAATTGCGGCGACAAGCCAATACGGGAGCGCGTCGTGAACACTGCTATTCATGAACAACAGGTCTTCGACCTTGCTCCAGTCGCCATGTGGATCGAGGATTTCAGTGGCGTAAAGGCGCTGTTTGATCGCTGGCGCGCCGAAGGCGTGGAGGACATCCGCGCCTATCTGACAGAAGACCTCTCACGGGCCGCCGCCTGTTCGGCGGCGATCCGCGTCTTGCAGGTGAACCGCCGGACGCTGGAACTGTTCGAGGCGGCCGATCAGGACGAACTGATCGCCAATCTCGGCACGGTGTTCCGCGACGACATGCTGACCACCCATATCGAGGAACTGGCGCAGCTCTGGGATGGCAAGCGCGAGTTTTCCAGCAACGCCGTCAACTACACATTGAGCGGCCGGCGCCTCGACATCCAGTTGCGCGGCTCGATCCTGCCCGGCCATGAGGAGAAGATGGACCGGCTGCTGCTGACGACGGAAGACGTCACGGCGCGCGAAGAGGCGCGCCGCCGCGAGCAGGAACAGCGCCGCTACGCCGACGGTATCTTCGAGCATTCGCCCGTATCGCTGTGGGTCGAGGATTTCAGCACGATCAAGCGGCTGCTCGAGGGCGTGCGCGAACAGGGGATCAACGATTTCCGCGTCTTCACCGACGTCCATCCCGAATTCGTGCGCCAGTGCATGAGCGAGATCCGCGTGATCCGGGTCAACAACGCGACGCTCGACCTCTTCCGCGCGCCCGACCGGCACACCCTGCTGCAGCGCCAGCAGGAGATCTTTCGCGACGACATGGAACAGCATTTCCGCGAGCAACTGATCGAGCTTTGGGACGGCAACCTGTCGCATAGCCGCGAAGTGCTGAACTATGCGCTGGACGGTACCGAGCGCCATGTCCTGCTGCAGTTCTCGGTCTTTCCCGGCCACGAGGAAGACTGGTCCCTCGTCCAGGTTTCTCTGACCGACATCACCGCGCGCAAGAAGGCGGAAGCCTATCTGGAATATCTGGGCAAGCACGACGTGCTGACGAAGCTTTACAACCGCGCCTTCTACACCGACGAAATGAACCGGCTCGACAGGAAGCCGCTGCGTCCGGTGTCGGCCATCGTCATCGATCTGAACGGCCTGAAGGAAACCAATGACAGCCTCGGCCACGAAGCCGGCGACAACATGTTGCGCAGGCTCGGCGAGGTGCTGAAGGAAGCGGTTCCCCAGCCGAATTGTGCGGCCAGGATCGGCGGCGACGAATTCGCCATCCTCATGCCGGGCAGCGGATGGCTGGAGGCAGCGGCGCTGGTCGAGAACATCCGCAAGCTGTTGAAGATCAACAACCAGTTCTATTCCGACGCCCCGCTGGAGATCGCGCTGGGCGTCGCCGTCAGCGAGCCGGGCGAAAGCATGGAGTCCGTCGTCGGACGCGCCGACTATCTGATGTATGTCCAGAAACGGGAATACTACGCCGAAAAGCGCAAGGAAGCGGCCCGCAACGTCAACGCCGCGTGACGGGTTTGCCTCACAACTTGCCGATGAGCGCCGCGACCGCCATCGACATGTTGCCCGTTTCCTGCTGGCGGTGGATCCGCAACGCTTGAAGGCGGCGGACTCGCCGCAGCGGGTTGCGGTCCCTGCGTAGCGCGACGAACTCGTCGAGCACGCGCCGGTTTTCTTCCGTGAGCAGCTCGCGCGCTTCGCTCAAGGCCGACAGATTGGTGTCGATCCAGTCCGACCATCCGCCCCGCAGAAGCTGCCTGACCCGCCGCATGCGTGCCTGAAAGCCCGTGTTCGTGCCGATCAGATTGCCGCCGTGCTGGCGATAGGAAACGCGGGGCGTCGGGTCGTAGGCGATCGTGCCGCCGGCGCCGGAGATCACGATGTAGCTCCACCAGTCATGCAGGACGAAGGGCGCCTTGTCGCTTGCCTCTTGCAGCAGGTGGAACGCGGCGCGGTTCATGACCATCGTGTTGCCGCCGGCGATCGACTGGACGAGAGCGTTTCGAAAGGACGGCGGCCGCGGCATGAGCGGCGACGTTCCGGTTTGCTGGCCGGTCTCGGACATGGTGCGGGTCGCGCCGCAATAGAGCGCCGGCATGGAGGTCGGGACATCGCTCAGGTTGCGCAGCGCATGGCCGAGCTTGTCCGGGTCCCAGAGGTCGTCCTGGTCGCAGAATGCGACATAGTCCGCGCCGGTCTCGGCGTTGCGGATCAGCGACCGGAAATTTTCCGCGGCGCCGGCGCGGGGCCCGGCCTGGATGTCGAAGCGGCCCTTCGTCCAATCCGTCGCCGCCGTCGACAGGATGTCCGCGGTGCGGTCGGTCGATCCGTCATCCGACGCAAGCACGTCGATGCGCTCTTCGTCGAGCGCCGCAAGCGACGCGAGTTGCTCGTCGAGATGGCTTTCGCCGTTGAAGGCCGCGAGCAGGATCAGGAAACGCGGTGCGTCTGCCGGCCCTCTGGCAGTCATGGAAACAGCCGTTCGACCGTTTCGCGCAGCGATGTCCGCCATTCCGGCGCGCGGTATCCGAAGGTCCGTTCGAAGAGCCCGGTGTCGAGGCGCGAATTGGCCGGGCGCGGGGCGGGTGTCGGGTAGTCGGCTGTCGTGATGGCGTTGACGCGCGGTGTCTTCGGCAGGTGCGGGCCGGCGATCTCGAAGATCGCCTGCGCGAATTCGTGCCAGGTCGCCGGGCCCGTGCCGGCAAGATGGTAGGTGCCGCTGTTCGTGGACCCCAGCCCGCCGGCGACCGCGAGGATCGCGTCGGCGATGTCGAAAGCCGAGGTCGGATTGCCGTGCTGGTCGGAAACGACGCCCATCTCGTCCCTGGTTTCGGCGAGGCGCAGCATGGTCTTCACGAAGTTGGCGCCGAAGGGCGAATAGACCCAGGCGGTGCGCAGGATGACATGGCGCGGATTGGCTTCGCGCACGGCGATCTCGCCGGCGAGCTTGCTGCGGCCATAGGCGCCGAGCGGCGCGACGGGGTCGTCCTCGCGATACGGCCGGTCAAGCGCGCCGTCGAAGACGTAGTCGGTCGAGAGCTGCACGATCGGCGCGCCCGCCAGCCTCGCCCCGCGCGCGATCTCGCCGGCGGCGGTCGCGTTGACCGCCATCGCCCGCTCCGGCTCGCTCTCCGCCTTGTCGACGGCTGTGTAGGCCGCCGCGTTGACGACGAGGTCGGGCTCAAGCGCGGCGATCGCCTCGGCGAGCGTGTCCGGCGCTTCCAGGTCGAACTCCGGCCGGGCGGCGTGGACGAGGTCGTGGCCGGTGGTGGCCGCGACGCGTTCGGCGAGCGCCCTTGCGACCTGGCCGTCGCGGCCGGTGACGACGATGCGCATAGGCCTATCCGGCATGGCTTTCGACCTTGCCCCGTCGCTCGCCGGCGTCGGTCTCGCGGATCGGGGCCCACCACCAGTCATTGTCGAGATACCAGCGGATGGTCTTCGCCAGGCCAGTCTCGAACGTCTCCTCGGCCGTCCAGCCGAGGTCGCGCTCGATCTTGGTCGGGTCGATCGCGTAGCGCCGGTCATGGCCGGGGCGGTCGGTGACGAAGCGGATCTGCTCGGCGTAGCTTGTGTCGCCGCCGAGCGGGCGTTCCGTGTCGAGGATCGCGCAGATGGCGCGCACGACGTCGATATTGGTGCGTTCCGAGCGGCCGCCGATATTGTAGGTCTCGCCGGGAACGCCGGACTTCACGACCGTTTCCAGCGCGCGGGCATGGTCTTCCACGTAGAGCCAGTCGCGGATGTTCTCGCCCTTGCCGTAGACCGGCAGGTCGCGGCCGTCGAGCGCGTTCAGCGTCACCAGCGGGATCAGCTTTTCGGGGAAGTGGAACGGGCCGTAATTGTTGGAGCAGTTCGACAGCACCACCGGCAGGCCGTAGGTGTGGTGCCAGGCGCGCACGAGGTGATCCGACGCCGCCTTGGAGGCCGAATAGGGCGAAGACGGCTGGTAGGGCGTCTCCTCGGTGAAGATGCCGCGATCGAAGGGCAGGTCGCCATAGACCTCGTCGGTGGAGACGTGGTGGAAGCGGAACGCCTCGCGCCGCTCGGCCGACAGCGTGTCCCAGTGGCGCCGCGCCGCCGACAGCATCCGGCCGGTCCCGATCACGTTGGTGTCCAGGAAGATGTCCGGGCCGTCGATGGAGCGGTCGACATGGCTTTCTGCGGCGAGATGCATGACGGCGTCGATGTCATGCGCCTGCATCGCCGCGAACACCGTCTCCTCGTCGCGGATGTCGGCCTTCAGGAAGATGTGGTTCGGGTGGTTCTCGATCGGCTTGAGCGACTGCAGGTTGCCGGCATAGGTCAAAGCGTCGAGATTGAGGACGACATCCTCGCCCTTCGACACGAGATGCCGGCAGACCGCCGATCCGATGAAGCCGGCGCCGCCGGTGACCATGATCCGCATGGGGCTAGCCTCCGTTTGCGTAGACGAAGCCGGTGTCGACATCGGCGAGCATCGGAGCGTTCGCGTCCTTCGCCGACAGGATCACGTCGCTCGCCGCGACCGGCCAGTCGATGCCGAGCGCGGGGTCGTCGAAGCGGATCGAGCGGTCGCAGTCGGGCGCGTAATACGCGTCCACCTTGTACTGCACCTCGGTGTCCCGCGCGAGCGTGACGAAGCCGTGCGCGAAGCCTTTCGGCACGAGGATCTGGTTCCATTTGTCCGCCGACACTTCCAGCCCCACCCAGCGGCCGAAGGTCGGCGAACCCTTGCGGATGTCGACGGCGACGTCGAAGATCGCGCCGCGCGTCACCCGCACCAGCTTGGCCTGGGCATGCGGCGGCAACTGGAAATGCAGGCCGCGCAGCACGCCGCGATCGCGCGACAGCGAGTGATTGTCCTGGCAGAACGCGATGTCGATGCCGGCGTCGGCCAGGGCGCGCGCATTGTGGACCTCGGAGAAGAAGCCGCGCTCGTCGCCGAACCTGCGCGGCACGATCTCGACGACGCCCTCCAGTCCGAGGTCGCGGATCTCAGCCATGGATGATCTCTCTGGCGCGGCGGCGCAGATATTCGGCGTAGTCCGTCTTGCCGAGCGTGGCGGCGCGTTCCTCCACCGCTTCGGGCGTCAGCCAGCCCTGTTCCAGGCCGATCTCCTCCGGGCAGGCGATCTTGATGCCCTGGCGGTGCTCGATGGTGCGCACGAAGGCCGAGGCCTCGTGGAAACTGTCATGGGTGCCGGTGTCGAGCCAGGCATATCCGCGGCCGAGCCTCGCCACATGCAGGTCGCCGCGCGCCATATAGGCCCGGTTGACGTCGGTGATCTCCAGCTCGCCGCGCGCCGAAGGGGTCACGGAGGCGGCGATGTCGAGCACGTCGTTGTCGTAGAAATAAAGCCCGGTCACCGCCCAGTTGGATTTGGGCTCCTTCGGCTTTTCCTCGATCGAGCGCGCCAGACCCGTCTCGGCGTCGAAGCCGACGACGCCGTAGCGCTCGGGATCGGAGACGTAATAGGCGAAGACGGTCGCGCCATGCGGCTTGCCGACGGCCGTCTGGCAAAGGTCCGTCAGGCCCTCGCCGTAATAGATGTTGTCGCCGAGGATCAGGGCGACCGAGTCGTCGCCCACGAAGTCGCGGCCGATAATGAAGGCTTCCGCCAGACCGTTCGGCTGGGCCTGTTCGGCATAGGAGAAACTCAGGCCGAACGCGGAGCCGTCGCCCAGAAGGTGCTGGAACTGCGGCAGGTCGCGCGGCGTGGAAATGACGAGAATCTCGCGAATGCCCGCCAGCATGAGCACGCTCAGCGGGTAGTAGATCATCGGCTTGTCGTAGATCGGAAGCATCTGCTTGGAGACCGCGATCGTCACCGGATAAAGCCGGCTCCCGGTTCCCCCGGCCAGTATGATCCCCTTCATGGCCCCCTCGCGATCCTTCCCGGAGCGGGTGGACGACCCGCCCGCTGCATGTCCGACACGAGGGAGCTATCGGCAAAGAAGGCGAAAAACAACCGGCAAAGCTGCGGTCGGACGCCGTCAGATCTTGCGATAACCCCCCGTCAACCTGCCGACGGGCAGGGTCTGAACCGCCAGCCGCAGGTCGAGAGCCAGGCTGCGCGACGCGCAATAGCGCGCGTCGATACGGGCCAGTTTCTCCGGTTCGCTCATGTCGACGCCGGCCACCTGCGCCAGGCCGGTGATGCCCGGCCTGCAGGCAAAGACGCCGAGGCGTCTGCGCCAGGCGATCAATTCGCTCTGGCCGGGCAGGCAGGGGCGCGGGCCGACAAGGCTCATCTCGCCGCGCGCGACGTTCCAGATCTGCGGCAGTTCGTCGATCTTCCAGCGGCGCAGCCGGCGCCCGAGCGGGGTGATCGCCGCAGGCGAGACCTCGTGCGTGCCGGCCTGCGGGGTTCCCACCTGCATGGTGCGGAACTTGTAGCAGGTGAACACCTTCTCGCCTTGCCCGACACGGGTCTGGGCAAACAGCGCCGGACCGGGCGAGGTCAGCCGCACGGCGAGCCAGATGGCCAGCAGCAGCCACCAGAACGCGACCGCCACCGTGGCAACGAAAGCCAGGTCCATGACCCGCTTGGCGAGCCGGTCGGCTGTCGTTCTGGCATGCGGGTCGGTGGCGCTCATCATCGTGCCCACCGAGAAACAGGATTGCCGGCTTCTCGTCAAACCCGTCCATGACGGCTGACGACGGTTGATGGCTGCGACCCCGCCTGCTATTCGCCCGGTGAGAGCGCCATCCGCCAGCCCTTCCAGTCGATGTGATCCGAAATGACCCGATTTGACGAGACCGCGGCCGACAGGCTGCTCGAGATCGTGCGCGACGCCGCGCGCGTCGAAGTTCTTCCGCGTTTCCGCAACCTGCGGCCTGACGCGATCAGTGCGAAATCCTCGCCATCGGATCTGGTCACGGAGGCGGATCAGCGTTCCGAGGCGCGCATGACCGCGGCGATCAATGCCGCGCTGCCTGACGCGCTGGTCATCGGAGAAGAGGCGGTCGCCGCGGATCCCGGCCTCCTCGACCGTCTCGACGGCGCGGACCTGGCCGTGATCCTCGATCCGATCGACGGCACCTGGAACTACGCCCACGGTCTCGCGACCTTCGGGATGATCCTCGCCGTGGTCGCCGGCGGCGAGACGGTCTTCGGCCTTCTCTACGACCCGATCGGCGACGACTGGGTGATGGCGCATCGCGGCGGCGGCGCCTGGTTTGGCCGGCCGGGCGAAACGGCGACGCGGCTGCGCGCCGCCGCGCCGGGGCCCCTGGACGCGATGACCGGCTATGTGCCGCTTCACATGTTCGACGCCGCCCGGCGTCCGGCGCTGGCCTCGGCTCTCATGGCGTTCGGCCGTGTCGGGTCGCTCGGCTGCTCGTGCCACGAATACCGGATGCTGGCGCAGGGCCATGAATCCTTCTGCCTGACGGCGTCCCTGAACGCCTGGGACCACGCTGCCGGAGAACTGATCCATCGCGAGGCCGGCGGCCATGCCGCACTCCTCGACGGCCGCGCCTATCGCGCGACGATGCGCGAGGGCATGCTTCTCACGGCGCCCGACGAAGAGAGCTGGAACGCGATCCGCGCGACGCTGGGTTTCCTGATCGAAGGCTGAGGCCGCGCCGCGCGACCGACGCCGCACGCGATCGCGCCCGATAAAATGCATTTCAGATACGTCTTTTTGATCCATGTCAAAGCGGCGTCTGTCACATGCCAATATCCGCATATGTCATCAAGTCGTCACCCTCACTGACGGCAAACGAAACGACGTTGCGGGGAGGCGCGGTGCGCATGCTCACCAATCGAAGACAGTTTCTCGGCCTTTCGGCCGCAGGTGCGACGGTCCTGTTGCCCGGTTCGCCGGCCCGGGCCGAAAAGCTGCCCACGAAAGCGAGGATCGTGATCCTCGGCGCCGGCGCGGCGGGAACGGCGATGGCCAACCGGCTCGCCCAGCGCCTGGACGGGGCGAAAATCACCATCATCGACGCGCGCAAGCAGCATCTCTACCAGCCCGGCTTCACGCTGATCGCGGCCGGGCTGAAGCCGGCCGGCTATTCGGTCTCCGCCACCTCGGACTGGCTGCCGTCGGATATCGAGTGGATATCGGAGGCGGCGGCCGAGATCGACCCGACCGCCCGCAAGGTCGTGACGACCGACGGCAAGGCCGTCGATTACGACTATCTCGTCGTCGCCACGGGCCTGAAGCTCGATTTCGACGCCATCGAGGGCATGTCGCTCGACCTCATAGGCAAGGACGGCATCGGATCGGTCTATGCCGGACCGGATTACGCGGCGAAGACCTGGACGGCGATGGACCGGTTCACGGAGACCGGCGGCGTCGGCCTGTTCACCCGGCCGGCCACCGAAATGAAATGCGCCGGGGCGCCCCTGAAATACACGTTCCTGACCGACGACTATGCTCGCAAGAAGGGCACGCGCGGCAAGTCGGAGATCATCTACGCCGCCAACAACAAGACGCTGTTCGGCGTTCCGATCGTCAATGAGAAGGTCCGCATGCTCTATGAGGATCGCGGCTTCAACACGGTCTACGACCATGTCATGAAGGCGATCGATCCGGGCCGGAAGATCGCGACATTCGCGACGCCGGAGGGCGACACCGAGATCGGTTTCGATTTCACCAACGTCATTCCCCCGATGCGCGCGCCGGACGTCATCCGCGACAGCGCCTTGCCCTGGGCCGACAAATGGACGGATCAGGGCTGGGTCGAGGTCGACCAGTACACGATGCGCCACCGCCGTTTCCCGGAGGTCTTCGCCGTCGGCGACGTTGCCGGCGTGCCCAAGGGCAAGACCGCTGCGAGCGTGAAATGGCAGGTGCCCGTCGCCGTCGAACAGCTCGTCGCGCAGATCGACGGCAGGGAATCGGCGGAGACCTACAATGGCTACACGTCGTGCCCGCTGATCACGCAGGTCGGCAAGGCGATGCTGATCGAGTTCGACTACAAGAACAACCTGACACCGTCCTTCCCGGGCATCATCGCGCCGCTGGAGGAACTCTGGATTTCCTGGCTGATGAAGGAAATCGCCCTGAAACCGACCTACAACGCGATGCTTCGCGGCCGGGCCTGAGGAGACCGTCATGAAAGACGTATCGATCGGAATGTTCATCGCCGTGTTCGAGGAAATCTTCGGCGCGGGCCTGTTTTGGGGCATGGTCGCGGTGGCGGGCCTGATCCTGCTCGCCTTCGTCTGGCAGATCCTGCGGGAACACCGTCTGGAAAGCCGGCGCTTCCTGCGCGCCGAATTGTGGGCTCCGGTCGGCGCGGTGGCGGCCATTCTCTTCGTCCAGTTCGTCACCAATTCCGGCTTCTCCGACATTGGCGGACCGATCGACGTGATCGTCCTGATCCTGATCGGCAGTGCCGGTGCGATCGGCCTGACCATCCTGACCTACGTGCTGCTCGGCCTGCTGCCGGGGCGACAGAAGGAAGCAGGGCGCTGAAGATCGGACCGGGACGTCTTGGCCAAGTCTGAACGCAAGCCTAATCTGCGGCCCGGACAGGCGGGCCGCGGGTTTCGAGACCGGGGGTAATCAAACGTGCAGAAAGAGCATCAGCCAGTCGACCGGCTGGAGAATTTCCCGGTCACCTTCTTCGCCGTCGTGATGGGCATGCTCGGCCTGACGCTGGCCGCCCATGCGGCGGAGACGGCGATCGGGCTGCCTTCGCTTGTGTCGCTCGTGGCACTCGCGGCGTCGGCCGTCATCCTGCTGGTCGTTTCGGTTCTCTACGCGACCAAGTATTTCAGGCATCGGCCGGCGGTCGCCGAGGAATGGGCGCATCCGGTCAAGATCGCCTTCTTTCCGACGATTTCCATTTCGGTGCTGCTTCTGGCCGTCGCGCTCGTGCCCTACAGCCGTGGCGTCGCGACCGCGCTCTGGATCGTCGGCGCCGTGGCGCAGGGCGCGCTGACGCTGAGCGTCGTCGCCAACTGGATCGGACATCGCCCGTTCCAGCCGATCCATATCGGGCCGGCCTGGTTCATTCCGGCCGTCGGCAATGTCGTCGTTCCGGTCGCCGGCGCGCAACTCGGCTTCATCGAGATCTCCTGGCTGTTCTTCTCCGCCGGGCTGATCTTCTGGATCATCCTGCTGACGTTGGTGATGAACAGGCTGATCTTCCACGATCCCTTGCCGGGCCGGTTGCTGCCGACGCTTGTCATCCTGATCGCGCCGCCGGCCGTGGCCTTCGTCGCCTATTTCCGCCTGACCGGCGAGATCGACGTCTTCGCGCGCATTCTGATCAATTCCGGCTATGTCTTCGCGGCGGTCGTTATGACGCAGTTTTCGAAATTCGTGCGGCTGCCCTTCGCGCTGTCGTGGTGGGCGCTGTCCTTTCCCGTCGCGGCGCTGACCATCGCCTCCTTCGTCTATGCCCACGCGACCGGCTCGGCGGCGCATGAGTTCATCGCCGGCTTCCTGTTCGCCGCGCTGGCCGTGATCGTCGCCGTGCTCCTCTACCGGACCGCGCGGGCCATCCAGGCGCGCCAGATCTGCGTGCCCGAATAGCTTGACCGGGCGGGGGCTGTTTTCCGGCCTCCGACCGGTTTACGCTTCGACAGCCGGTCCGCCGCCGGCGCATCTGGGAGGATATCATGGCGTCTTCATCAACCAGGCCGGTCAGCCGTTTTGCGGTGCCGGCGCTTGCCGACTTGCCGGACGACATCCGTGAGCGGATCGAGGCCGTGCAGGAGAAGTCGGGCTTCGTCCCCAACGTCTTTCTCGCTCTGGCGGCGCGGCCGGACGAATTCAGGGCCTTCTTCGCCTATCACGACGCGCTGATGGAAAAGCCGGGCAACCTCACCAAGGCCGAGCGCGAGATGATCGTCGTGGCGACGTCGAGCGTCAATCAGTGCCAGTATTGCGTGATCGCGCATGGCGCGATCCTGCGCATCAGGGCGAAGAACCCGCTCATCGCCGACCAGGTCGCCGTCAATTACCGCAAGGCGGACCTGACGGAGCGCCAGAAGGCCATGCTGGATTTCGCCGTGAAGGTCACCAGCCGGTCCTACGAGGTCGACGACGCGGACTTCGCGACCCTCGGCACGCATGGCTTCAGCGAGGACGACATCTGGGACATCGCCGGGATCTCGGCCTTCTTCGGCATGTCGAACCGCATGGCGAACGTCATGAGCATGCGGCCGAACGACGAGTTCTATTCGCTCGGCCGCCAGGCCTGATGCGCGGTCGCACCGGCATGACGAACATCCATCGCACCCGCCCGCTTCAGACGCCGCGCCTCGTCCCGCCATCGGGCGCGCAGCTCTCCGAGCGCCGTATGGAGTGGCTGGTCTCCGGCCTCAACCTCCTGGAGCAAGGGATCACCATCTTCGACGCCAGCCTACACCTAGCCCACGCCAACCGCACATTTTTGCGTCTCTATGATCTTCCGGACCGGTTCCTGGCGCCGGGATCGACGTTCGAGGACATCATCCGGTTTCTTGCCGAGAAGGGCGATTTCGGTCCCGGTGAGGTCGACGAACTGGTCCGCGAACGGGTTGAGCGCGCGGAGGCCTTTGAAGATCATTATCTGGAGCGGGTCCGGCCGAACGGCAAGGTCATCGCGGTGGAGGGCCATGCGCTGGCCGATGGCGGCTGGGTCGCCGTTTATACCGACATCACCTCGAAGAAGCATGCCGAAGTGCTGCTGCGCGAACGCGCGGACCGGCTGTCGCACAGCCTTCTGGAACGTTCGGAACAGCTTGAAACCACCAACCGCGAACTCAATGCCGCAAACCGGGCGCTGGAGGAGGTCAGCAGCCGGCTGGCCGAATCGGAAAGCCGGCTACGCATGGTCACGCATTCGGTTCCGGCCCATATCGCCCACATAGACAGGGACCTGGTCTACCGCTTCTCCAACAACAAGATGGCCGACATGCTCGGCTTCGATGACGTTCAGTTCCAGGGCAAGCGGGTATCGGAGATGTTCGAGCCGGAGGATCTCGAAATCCTGCTGCCGGCGATCGAGGGCGCGCTTGCAGGGCGGCCTTGTTCGGTCGATTTCAATCCGCGCGACGTGAACGGCAATCACCGCCATCTGCGCACGTCTCTGGTGCCCGACCGTAACCTGGATGGCGATGTCACGGGTGCCTATATCCTGTCGCTGGACGTGACGGAGGAAAAGCGCGCGATGGATCTCGTCGTGCATTCCAAGCGCATGGAGGCGGCCATCGCGCTGACCTCGGGCGTGGTGCATGACTTCTCCAACATCATGACGATCATTCACGGCAATCTGAGCCGACTTTCGGATCCGGGTCTCGCCGATAGCGAACGTGAACGCATTCTCCAGGCGACGCGGCGCGCGGTTGAAAGGGGAGGGCGGGTCACCGACCAGTTGATGAGCTTCTCGCGCAACGAGGATCTCGTGCCGACGCTCTGCAATGTGAATCGGATAACGGATGACCTCGTTCGCCTGTTTGCCGCATCGCTCGATCCTGCCATCACGATCTCGGTGACCGATCCGGGAGCGACGATGTCGGTCTGCATGGACGAGCGGGCCTTTCAGGATGCGCTGCTCAATCTGCTCCTGAATGCGCGCGACGCGATCGGCCATGCCGGGTCGATCGCGGTGGAATTGTCGAGTGTCCAGGTGCAGGGAAAGCGCCATGCGCTGATCGCAGTGCGCGACGACGGATGCGGTTTTTCAGAAGGCACGATCGAGAAGGCTTGCACGGCGTTCTTCTCGACAAAGCAGGGCGGTCGTGGCCGCGGACTTGGCCTTTCGATGGTTCGGCGGTTCCTTCGGCGCTCGGGCGGCGAGCTTGAGATCGAGAGCCAACCAGGAAAAGGGGCGTTCATACGGATGTGCCTGCCGATGGCTGCCGAAGCGGCTCCGGAGACGGCCGCTGAGCGCCATCCGAAGCCGGGCGTGAACCGGCCGGGCGGTCTCGCAATCGTGCTCGACGATGAGGCCGAGATCCGCGAACTGGTTCGCGGCTACCTGTTGAAGGCCGGGTTCCAGGTCATTGAGGCGGCGAGTGACGATGAAGCGCTGGAGTTGCTCGAAAACCTGCCGAAGGTGTCGCTGATGGTGAGCGACATCATGATGGCGGGATCAAAGACCGGCATCGACATCGCCCGCGCGGCAAAGCGTATTCGGCCGGAAACACCATTCCTTCTGATCAGCGGGCTGTCGAGCACGCATCCTGCGCTCGGCGAGGCGGAAACCGAGTTTCGACTGCTCAAGAAGCCGTTTGGCGAAGAAGACTTCGTCATAGCGCTGGACAACCTCTTTGCCGATCAGCCGGCAGCGATCCCGAGCGACGCATGACGGCCACAGGTCAGTATATCGCCATCATCGAGGATGACCGGGATATCGCGGACATCCTCGAGGCAGCACTGCAACGTGTGGGCTTCGAGACCGCAGCCTTCGACAGCGGCGCGTCCTTTATTCGGGCTTTGACGCGGCGCGAGCCGGATCTGTGCCTCATCGATCTTTCCTTGCCCGATCGCGACGGGTTGTCGATCGTCGCCGAGTTGCGCAACCGGCCCAAGATCGCCTCGATCATCGTGAGCGGCCGGCACGAGCTGGATTCCAAACTCATCGGTCTTGAGCTCGGCGCGGACGACTACATTGTCAAACCGTTCGACGACAAGGAGATCGTCGCCCGGGTCCGGTCGGTACTGCGCAGGCTGGTTGGCGTGTCGGGAGACGATACGCAGAGGCGGGTCGCGCGCTTCGCCGGCTGGACTGCCGACTTCGGCGTGTTCGAACTGATCTCGCCGACCGGCGAACACAGCAGCCTGTCCGGTGGGGAGGCTGGCGTGCTGAGGGCCTTTCTGGAATCGGCCAATCGCCTGCTGACAAGGGCCGACCTCATGGATCGGCTGGGAATCGATGCCGACACCAATTTCGACCGGTCGATCGACGTTCGCATTTCCAGGCTTCGCGCCAAGCTGGAGGAGGATCCCCGCAATCCGCGGTTCATCAAGACGGTCTATGGCGCGGGATACCTGATGGTGGCGAAGGTCGAATGGACCTGACGCAGCGTCCGGATTTCGCGACGCAGCAATCCTGAAACAATTCGCAACAATCAGGAAAAATTCCGGCAACGATGCGGTGCTAGCTAAAGTCGAGGTTGAACAAGGCCTTGCCTTGGACTTCACTGTTTCTGCCCTGTGGATGCGTTGAGGAGCGCTTGCCACCGGGGATTTGTCTCGGCCGCGCAGGAGGGCGCGTCCGAGACAAGGGAGGATGAGAAGCATATGCCGACACCGGTGCAGGCCGGGGCGTCAGTCCCGTGTACCTTTCCGCAATATTTGCTGCTGAACGCGCAGCGGTTCGGCGCGCGGACCGCAATGCGGCACAAGGATCATGGAGTCTGGAAGAGCTGGACCTGGGCTGAGCTCAGCGACGAGGTTCGCGCCTTTTCCCTCGGCTTGAAAGCGATCGGATTGAAGTCTGGCGACAAGGTCGCGATTGTCGGGCACAACCGGCCGCGCCTGTATTGGGCCTTTGCCGCGGCACAGGCGCTGGGCGCCGTACCGGTGCCTGTCTATGCGGATTCCGTCGCAGAAGAAATGGCCTATGTGCTCGACCATGCGGGCGTCCATTTCGCGATCTGCCAGGATCAGGAGCAGGTCGACAAGGTCCTCTCCATGGTCGACAAGCTGACCGACCTGCACAAGATCGTCTACGACGAAGCGCGCGGCATGCGCGACTATGACCACACCAACCTGCATTCCATCGACGCGATCGAGCGCGCCGGCCGTGAGATGCTTGCGTCGGACGGTGACGCTGCCTGGAAGGAAGAGATCGCGGCTGGCACGGGCGATGCACTCGCCGTCATGCTCTACACCTCGGGGACAACCGGCAAGCCAAAAGGCGTGATGCTGTCCTTCGACAACCTCGTCGTTTCGGCGCGCAACGGCAATTCCTTTGACGGGCTGACCGAGAAAGACACGATCCTCGCCTATCTGCCGCTCGCCTGGGTGGGCGACCATGTGTTCACCTATGCGCAAGCCTATGTCGCGGGCTACTGCGTCTGTTGTCCGGAAAGTGCGGAAACGGTCGACAGCGATCGTCGCGAAATCGCGCCGTCCTATTTCTTCGCGCCGCCGCGCGTCTTCGAAAACCTGCTGACCGCCGTCATGGTGCGCATGGAGGATGCCGGACCGACGAAGAAGCGAATGTTCGATCATTTCATGGCGCATGCCCGGCGCGTCGGCGAGCCGATCCTCAATGGCGAAAGTGTCGGCCTCTGGGATCGCCTGAAATACGGCTTGGGCGAATTGCTGGTCTACGGACCGTTGAAGAACCGCATGGGCTTCACGCGTATGCGGGTCGGATACACGGCCGGCGAGGCGATCGGCCCCGAGATTTTCCGCTTCTATCGTTCACTCGGACTGAACCTGAAGCAACTCTACGGACAGACCGAAGCCTCTGTCTATATCAGCGCCCAGCCGGATGGCGAGATCCGCGCCGACACGGTCGGTCGGCCTTCACCGGATGTCGAGATCCAGATCGCCGAGAGTGGCGAGGTCATGTACCGTTCGCCCGGCGTCTTTCTCGGCTATTACCGAAATGACGAGGCGACGCGCGACACCAAGACCCACGACAACTGGGTGCATACCGGCGATGCAGGGTTCTTCGACCACGAAGGCCATCTGAAGATTATCGACCGGGCCAAGGATGTCGGCAAACTGAACGACGGCAGCCTGTTCGCGCCGAAATACATCGAGAACAAGCTGAAATTCTATCCGAACATCAAGGAGGCCGTGGCCTTCGGCGATGGTCGCGACTTCTGCGCGGTGTTTCTCAACATCGACCTCACCGCCGTCGGCAACTGGGCCGAGCGCAACAACGTGTCCTACGCCTCCTATCAGGAGCTCGCCCAGCATCCCCAGGTCTATTCGATGATGGAGGAACACGTCGCGCAGGTGAACCGCGACCTTGCCGGCGAGGACATGATGGCCGGCTCCCAGATTGCGCGTTTCCTGGTGTTGCACAAGGAACTGGACGCCGACGATGGCGAGTTGACGCGCACGCAGAAGGTGCGCCGCTCCTTCATTGCCGAGCGCTACGCGCCTCTGATCGAGGCGCTCTATGACGGCTCGACCGAGAAATACGTCGAAACGGAAGTCACCTTCGAAGACGGCCGCAAGGGCAAGATCACCGCGACGGTCGATATCCGCGACATGAAGCGGCTGCCTGTGGCCGGAGCGCAGAAGGAGGCGGCGGAATGAACGTGCATGTCCGTGAAGACATGGAGCGGCATGTCCTGCGCGCCGATGACGGGATCGTCATGGGCGAGGACCTGCTCAAGGTCGATCACATTTCGCTGTCCTTCGGCGGCGTCAAGGCGATCACCGATATCTCCTTCGACATCAAGAAGGGCGAGATCCGCGCCATCATCGGACCGAACGGCGCCGGCAAGACCTCGATGCTGAACGTCATCAACGGGTTCTACCATCCGCAGGAAGGCACCATCACGTTCCGCGGAAAACGGCGCCGGCGGGTGCGCCCCTACGAGACGGCGCGTGAGGGCATTGCCCGCACCTTTCAGAACATCGCGCTCTTCAAGGGGATGTCGACGCTCGACAACATCATGACCGGTCGGATCACCCTGCAGAAGCGCAACATGTTCTGGCACGGGTTGTGGACCGGGCCGGCCGAACGCGAGGAAATCGAACACCGCGAAGCCGTCGAACGGATCATCGACTTTCTCGAGATCGAGCATATCCGCAAGACCCCGGTCGGCCGTTTGCCCTACGGGCTTCAGAAGCGCGTGGAACTGGGCCGTGCGCTGGCTGCGGAGCCTGCGCTGCTCCTCCTCGACGAGCCCATGGCGGGCATGAACCTGGAGGAGAAGGAGGACATGAGCCGCTTCATCCTCGACGTGAACCAGCAATATGGCACGACGATCGCGCTGATCGAACATGACATGGGCGTGGTGATGGACCTGTCCGACCGTGTCGTCGTGCTCGATTACGGTCGCAAGATCGGCGACGGCACGCCCGACGAAGTGCGCAACAACAAGGACGTCATCGACGCCTATCTGGGGGTGCCGCATGAATAGGTGGCAGGCCGGCAAGACAGTGGGGGAAGGCAGAACGCCATGGTGAGTCCCGATATTCTGAATTTCATCGAGACCTGCCTCAACGGCCTGATGGCCGGCGTCATGTATTCGCTGGTCGCGCTGGGCTTCGTCCTGATTTTCAAGGCGTCGGGCATCTTCAATTTCGCACAGGGCGTGATGGCGTTGTTCGCGGCCCTGACGCTTGTCGGTTTCCAGACCGGGCAGGTGCCGTTCTCGCATCTCATCAATGCGGTGTTCGGAACCGAAATCCATCACTGGGGCGCGGGGATGCCGACCATCCTGGCGATCTTCCTGGCGATGGGCGTGATGGTGCTGCTCGCCTTCCTGCTCGAGCGCTTCGTGCTGAAATTCCTGGTCAACCAGGAGCCGATCATCCTGTTCATGGCGACGATCGGGCTTGCCTATTTCCTCGAAGGGCTCGGCGATCTGATGTGGGGCGCCGACATCAAGCGGATGGATGTCGGCCTGCCTTCGGGCGGTTCCTTCTGGTGGGAGGACGTGACGCGTCTATGGGCCCCGGCCGACGCCGACTATTACGGCATGTATATCGACACGCTGGACGTTTCGGCGGCGATCATCGCGGTGATCCTGGTGACGGCACTGACGCTTTTCTCGCAATACACGGCCACCGGTCGGGCGCTGCGCGCCGTGGCGGACGACCACCAAGCAGCGATGTCGGTCGGCATCTCATTGCGCCGCATCTGGGTCATCGTCTGGTCGCTGGCCGGTTTCGTCGCGCTCGTCGCCGGTATCCTGTGGGGTGCGAAGTCGGGCGTGCAGTTCTCTCTGTCGCTGATCGCGCTGAAGGCGCTGCCGGTGCTGATCCTCGGCGGGTTCACCTCCATTCCGGGCGCCATTGTCGGAGGCCTGATCATCGGGGTCGGCGAGAAACTCGCTGAGGCCTATGTCGGCCCGCTTGTCGGCGGGGCGATCGAGAACTGGTTCGCCTACATGCTGGCGCTCGTCTTCCTGCTGTTCAGGCCCCAGGGCCTCTATGGCGAAAGAATCATCGAGAGGATCTGACGTTCATGCTCTATCGCGAGGCCGGCGACTTCAAGACCACCTATCGGGAGGACAACCAGACCTTCCCGATCAAGTCGGAGCGCGTTCTTTTCTGGGCAGCGATGGCGGTCGCCTTTCTCGTGGTGCCGTTCTTCGTCAATTCCTACTGGGAGAAGTCGGTTCTGGTGCCGTTGCTTGTCTGGTCGCTCGTGGCGCTGGGTCTCAACATCCTGACCGGATATTGCGGCCAGGTGTCGCTCGGCACCGGCGCTTTCATGGCGGTGGGCGCCTTCGCCTGCTACAAGCTGATGACCGCCTTTCCCGGATTGAACATCTTCTTCGTCGTGATCCTTTCAGGCGGCGTGACCGCTGTCGTCGGCATGCTGTTCGGACTGCCGTCCCTGCGCATCAAGGGGTTCTATCTCGCGGTCGCGACCCTTGCCGCGCAGTTCTTTCTCGTCTGGGTGTTCAACAAATTCGCCTGGTTCTACAACTACTCCGCCTCCGGCCAGATCACCGCGCCCCAGCGCGAGATCTTCGGCGTGATCGTGACGGGGCCGAATGCGGCGCCTTGGGCGACTTATCTTTTCTGCCTGACCATCCTTTTCCTGTTTGCCTGGCTGGCGAGGAACCTCACGCGCGGCCGGATCGGCCGTTCCTGGATGGCGATCCGCGACATGGACATCGCGGCCGAGATTATCGGGGTTGATCCGCTCCGCACGAAGCTGTCGGCATTCGCTGTTTCGTCCTTCTTCATCGGTGTCGGCGGGGCGCTGTTCTTCTCGGTCTATCTCGGCGCGGCTGAGGTGACGGAAGCGTTCGGCATCGACAAGTCGTTCCTGGCGCTTTTCATGGTCATCATCGGCGGCCTCGGCTCTGTTCTCGGCTCGTTTCTCGGCGCGGCGTTTCTCGTGCTGATGCCGGTCTTGCTGAAGAACATCTTCGTCGGCTCGCTCGGCTGGCCGACGGATGTCGCCGCCCACATCCAGATCATGCTGATCGGAGGACTGATCGTCTTTTTCCTGATCGTCGAACCGCACGGGCTTGCCCAGCTCTGGCGGCTGACGAAGGAGAAACTGCGCTTGTGGCCGTTTCCGTACTGATGGGGCGGGCGGCAGGCGTGACCCTTTTTCGGAAGGGAGGAGAATGTCGAAGAACTGGAGGAGTTACGACATGAAACTGAGAAAATTCGCATTGGCCGCGGTCCTTGCAGCCGCCGCGAGCACGGGACCGGCCATGGCCGATCTGGTGTTCCCGTCGCTCAGCTATCGTACGGGTCCCTATGCGCCGAACGGCATTCCGTTCGCCGATGGCTACGCCGACTACCTGACCCTGATCAACGAGCGCGACGGCGGTGTCGGCGGGGTGAAGATCGACAACCCCGAGTGTGAGACAGGCTACAACACCGAAAAGGGCGTCGAGTGCTATGAATCGACGAAGAACATCGGCACCGGCGCACTGATCTATCAGCCGCTTTCGACGGGCATCACCTATCAGCTCATCCCCAAGGTAACCGCCGACGGCATTCCACTGCACTCCATGGCCTATGGCCGCACCTCGGCAATGAACGGCAAGGTGTTCGAGTGGGTGTTCAACTATCCGGCGAACTACTGGGACGGTGCGACCATCGCGGTCCAGCACGCCGCCGACATGGAGGACGGAAGCCTCGACGGCAAGACGGTCGCGCTCGTCTACCACAATTCCGCCTATGGCAAGGAGCCGATCCGTACGCTTGAGGAAATGTCCAAGGAGATGGGCTTCAAACTGACCCTGATCCCGGTTGACCATCCCGGCCAGGAGCAGAAATCGCAGTGGCTGCAGATCCGCCGCGAGCGTCCCGACTACGTCTTCATGTGGGGCTGGGGCGTCATGAATTCCGTCGCCATCCAGGAAGCGGCGAATATCCGTTATCCGATGGATCACTTCATCGGAATCTGGTGGTCCGGTTCCGAGCAGGACGTGCTTCCGGCTGGCGACGGCGCAAACGGCTACAAGTCGCTGAACTTCACCGGTGTCGGCACCGATTATCCGGTGTTCGAGGACATCCAGAAATATGTCGTGGATGCCGGCAAGGCGGCGGGTGACGGCACCAATCTCGGTACTGTCCAGTACAACCGCGGCATGTATGCGGCGATGCTGGCGGTCGAGGCGGCCAAGAAGGCGCAGGAGATCTCCGGCAACGCCGACATCACCGCCGCCGAGATGCGCGCCGGCATGGAAGCGCTCGATGTCAGCGACGAGACGCTCGAAGCGCTCGGCATGCCGGGTTTCGGGCCGACGGTGAGCGTGACTTGCGCGAACCATGGCGGTTCGGGCGCAGCGCTGGTTCAGCAGTGGGATGCCGGCGCGAAGAAGTGGAACGCGGTTACGGATTTCATCCCGTCGAACCGCGAACTCGTCACGAAGCTCGCGATGGAGGACTCGGAGGCTTTCGCGGCCGAGAACAACATCACACCGCGCAGCTGCGAGTGATCTTCGCTTGAATGTCGGGTCCGGCGATCAACCGCCGGACCCGCAACTGACCGATCAACACTGCCGTTCCGGACAAGCCGACATGCTGCAAAAGGTCGATGACAGTGCACCGCTTCTCGCGGTCAACAACATCGAGGTGATCTACAACCACGTGATCCTCGTCCTCAAAGGCGTGTCGCTCAGCGTGCCGAAAGGCGGGATTGTCGCCATTCTCGGCGCCAACGGCGCCGGCAAGACCACCACGCTGAAAGCGATTTCGAACCTGCTTCGGGCTGAACGCGGCGAGGTGACCAAGGGATCGATCAGTTTCGACGGTGCCGAGATCCAGAACTTGTCACCCGCCGAACTCGTGCGGCGCGGTTGCATCCAGGTGATGGAAGGCCGCCACTGTTTCGGCCATCTGACGATCGAGGAAAACCTGATGACCGGCGCCTTCACCCGCACCGACGGGCGCGCCGCAGTCAATCGCGACCTCGACATGGTCTACGAGTATTTCCCGCGCCTGAAAGAGCGCCGCAGGAGCCAGGCGGGCTACACCTCGGGCGGCGAGCAGCAGATGTGTGCGATCGGTCGTGCGCTGATGTCCCGGCCGACGACAATCCTTCTCGACGAGCCTTCCATGGGCCTCGCGCCGCAATTGGTGGAAGAGATCTTCGAGATCGTGCGCGATCTGAACGACAAGGAAGGCGTGACCTTCCTGCTCGCCGAGCAGAACACGAACATCGCGCTTCGCTACGCCACCTATGGATACATCCTTGAATCGGGTCGTGTGGTGATGGACGGCGAAGCGAAAGAGCTGCGCGAGAACGAGGACGTGAAGGAATTCTATCTCGGTATCGGTGGCGAGGGGCGCAAGTCCTTCCGCGATGTCAAGCATTACAAGCGGCGCAAGCGCTGGCTTGCCTGACCTCCAAGAGTACGGACCGACGGGCTGCACGATGAGCGACTATTTCGACGAGTTGGAAACGCGCGATCCGCAAAGGCGGGAAGCGGCGCTGTTCGAACGCCTGCCGGACTTCCTCGCGGGCGCGATCGCGGCGGCGCCGGGCTGGCGCAGGCGCTTGTCGGACGTGGATCCAAGAGAGGTCACCTCGCGTGCGGCGCTCGCGGAACTGCCCGTGCTTCGCAAGCCCGAACTGATGGAGGCGCAGGCAGCAGAGCCTCCATTCGGCGGCCTCGCTGATCCGGCCAGTCTCGACGGCAACCGCATCTTCATGTCGCCGGGTCCCGTCTGGGAGCCGCAACCCTCGGGCTCCGATGCCTGGCAGGGCGCGCGCGCCTTCTTCGCCGCCGGCATACGCAAGGGCGATCTCGTCCACAACGCGCTGTCCTATCACATGACGCCTGGCGGCTTCATCCTGGACGAAGGCGCACGCGCGCTTGGGGCCCGGGTGTTTCCGGGCGGCGTCGGCAATACGGAACAGCAGGTCGAGGCTGCGGCATTCCTGAAACCAGACGCCTATGCGGGAACGCCGGACTATCTGAAGGTGATGCTCGACAAGGCCGCCGAGATGGGCCGTGACCTCTCCTCCATCCGCAAGGCGCTGGTCTCCGGTGGAGCGTTGTTCCCGTCGATGCGTGCAGACTATGCCGAGCGCGGCGTCGCGGTCATGCAGGCCTATGCGACCGCCGACCTTGGCGTGATCGCCTATGAAAGTGCGCTGGCTGGCGAACCGCTACCAGGGATGATCGTCAACGAGACGATGATCGTGGAGATCGTGCGCCCTGGAACGGGCGACCCTGTTCCCGCGGGCGAGGTCGGAGAACTCGTCGTCACCTCTTTCAATCCGGCCTATCCGCTGATCCGCTTCGGAACGGGAGATTTGTCGGCCGTGCTCGACGAGCCGTCGCCGTGCGGACGCACCAACATGCGCATCAAGGGCTGGATGGGGCGTGCCGACCAGCGCACCAAGGTCAAGGGCATGTTCGTGGACCCGAAACAGGTCGATGCGGTGGTCAAATCCGTGCCGGGCGTCGGGCGCGCCCGGTTGGTGGTCGATCGGGTTGGCGACAGCGATGCCATGACGCTGATGATCGCGCCTATGCCGGGTGCGGCGCCCGACCTGCAGGCGCTCAACGCCGCCCTGCATGCGCAGACCAAGCTGAACGGCACGGTTGAGATCGCAGCCGATTTGCCCAATGACGGCAAGGTTATCGACGATCGGCGTGACTATTCGAAATAGCCGGACGCAGAGCGATCAGGCGAATTCGCAGGATACGCTGCCGAAGCCGCCGAAATCGGCCTCGATCTTCGAACCCGGCGGGCATTCGATCGGACGGATGAAGGAGCCCGACAGGATGACCTGACCGGCCTCGATGCGTTGGCCGTATTTGCCCATGCGGTGTGCCAGCCAGACAATACCCGTGACGGGATCGTTCAGAACACCGGCGCCGAGGCCGGTTTCCTCGACCTCGCCGTTGCGCGAGACGATGGCGCCGGTCCAGCGCAAGTCGCCCGTATCGACGGCGTGTCGTTCGACGCCGAGGACGATGCCGGCGTTGGCGGCGTTGTCGGAGATGGTGTCGAAGATCTTGCGCGTCTGACCCGTCGCGGGGTCGGCGCGCAGGATGCGGGTGTCGAGGATTTCAAGCGATGGCGCGACATAATCCGTCGCGGCGATGACGTCTTCGCGGGTCACGTCCTTGCCTGCGAGCGGTGCTTTCATGACGAAGGCGATTTCGGCCTCGATACGTGGCTGGATGAACCGGCCGGCCGGCACGGTCGCGCCGTTTGCAAACATCATGTCGTCCAGCAGCACGCCGCTATCGGGGATGTCGATGTTCAGCGCATATTGCATGGCCTTCGACGTCAGTCCGATCTTCCATCCGATCACCTTGCGGCCGGCGGCGAGCTTGCGGCGGACGAGCGCCGCCTGCACGGCATAGGCGTCGTCCATGGTCATCTGCGGATGGCGGAGCGTGAGCAGGCCGATCTGGCGGCCCGTTTCCTCGGCGGTGAACAGGTCGCCGGCGGCCTTTTCGATTTCGTCCTGGCTCAGTGTCATGTCTCGTCTGCCACCCCGTTCTTCAACGTGCCGATCCCCTCGGCCTCGACCTCGATCTCGTCACCCGGTTTGAGAAATTTCGGCGGGTCGAAGCGGGCGCCGGCGCCCGTGGGTGTTCCCGTGACGATGATGTCGCCGGGAACCAGCGTCGTGAAAGTCGAGATGTAGGCGATCTGGCGGGCGACCGGGAACATCATGCGGCCGGTGCGGTCGTCCTGCCGGATCTCGCCGTTGACGCGGGTCGTCAGGTGCACATCGGTGATCTGCGCATGGTCGCGGAAGGGAACAAGCCACGGCCCCATCGCTCCCGACTGGTCGAAATTCTTGCCCTGGGTGACGTTGAACTTGGCGTGGCGCACCCAGTCGCGCAGCGTGCCCTCGTTGCAGAGCGTCAGCGCGGCGATGTGATCGAGCGCCTCGGCGTCCGGGATGTGACGGCCGCCCTTGCCGATCACCACTGCGATCTCGCCCTCATAGTCGAGCTTGTCGGAGGCTTTCGGCCGGATCAGCGGCTGGCCGTGCCCGGTGAACGAGCGCGGGAAACGAACGAAGAGCGACATGTTGGCGGGCGCTTCCTGCCCGTCCTTGTATTCGGCGTTCCGGTCGGGGAAATTGACACCGACGCAGATGATCTTCTCCGGTGCGGGTATCGGGATGTCGTAGCGAAAGCTGCCGTCCGGATGCGTGACCGACCGGCCCCTGGCCGCCTGGATCAGGGTTTCGAGTTCGCTCGCCTCGACCACCTCCCGCAATGTCGGCCACTGCGGGAAGTCGGGCGAGACGGCGATCATGCCGCCATCGGCGACGACGCCGTAGAAGCTCTCGTCACCTGCAGAAAAACTTGCGATCCGGTCAGGCATGCGGCGTCTCCAGCTGTCGGGCCATTTCGATGATCACGTCGCCGGCCATCTTCACGTCGTCGTCGGTGGCGCTGAAGGCGCCCGCGGTGAAGCGGATGACCATTTCGCCATCGACGCGGGTCTGTGTGAGGTAGATCCGTCCGTCATTGTTGATGGCCGTGATGAGGGCGAGGTTGAGTGCGTCAGGATCGACGCCCTCGCGTTTGTATCGGAACGAGAACAGCGACAGGACCGGGTCGGTGACGATCTCGAAATCGGGCTCGGCACGCAGCTTGTCGGCAAGCGCCTTCGACCACGCGACGTGGTTGCGGATCATCTGGCGCAGCCCGTCCAGACCGTAGGCCCGGATCAGGAACCAGATCTTCAACGCACGGAAGCGGCGGCCGAGCGGGACGGACCATTCCGAATAGTTGATGATGCCCTCGGCGCCATGCGTCTTCAGATACTCCGGCTGGATCGCCAGCGTGCGCACCAGATCGTCGGGGGAGCGGATGAAATGGGCGGAGCAGTCGAATTGCGCGCCGAGCCATTTGTGCGGGTTAAAGACGACGGAATCGGCATCCTCGATGCCTTTCCAGTAATGTCGGAACTCGGGGCAGATCATCGCGGCGCCGGCCCATGCCGCATCGACATGGACATAGAGGCCGTGCCTGTGCGCGACCGGGATGACGGCAGCCAGATCGTCCATCGCGCCGACACCCGTCCCGCCGATGCAGGCGACGAGACCGGCCGGTTGGTAGCCGGCTTTGAGGTCCTCGCGGATGGCGGCGTCGAGCGCGTCCGCATCCATGCCGCGCCCGGGCCCTTTGATGGGGATGCGACGCAGATTGTCTTCGCCGATGCCGGCCACCCAGATGGCGCGGTCGATCGAGGTGTGGACCTCCCGGGAACAATAGACGCGCAGAGGCTTCTGACCGGCGAGGCCAGACTTGTTGCCGTCCCAGTCGAGCGCCTTCTCGCGCATCGTCAGGACCGCGGCGAGCGTCGCGGAGGAGGCAGAATCCTGGATGACGCCGGCAAACCCTTCCGGCAGGCCGATCGACTGGCGCAGCCAGTCGAGCATAACTGTTTCCATTTCGGTGGCCGCCGGCGAGGTCTGCCAGAGCATGCATTGCGGCGCGACCGTAGAGACGAGGTATTCCGCCAGGACCGAGGCCGGGGCTGCATTGGCAGGGAAGTAGGCGAAGAAGCGCGGATGCTGCCAGTGGGTCACACCCGGCATCACGACGCGCTCGAAATCCGCGAAGATCACTTCCATCGGTTCGGCGGCATCGGGCGGCGATACCGGCAGGGCGGCCGCGACCTCGCCGGGTTTCGTCTGCGCGCGCACCGGCCGGTCGCGCAGGCCTTCGTGATAGCGCACGGCCCAGTCGGAGACCTTGCGGCCCCATTCGGCGAATTCGCTCCAGCGCATGGCGGTTCCTACGGTGCGACGATGGGTTGTGCGGCGAGGCTCGGCTCGATGACGTCGGAGCCCTCGAACAGGCTTCCTTCCTCGAACCATGAGCGCGGCGCGGGCGCCCCCCACAGCGTCTGGCGCTGCGGGTCCTTGAGGTCCCACTTGATGGGCTCCAGGTCCGGATCGACGGTCTGGTAGTCTGAACAATAGATCTCGATGCGGTGGCCGTCGGGATCGCGGATATAGAGGAAGAAGGCGTTCGAGATGCCGTGGCGGCCGGGGCCGCGCTCGATATTGGAAACCCAGCCGGTCGTCGCCATCAGGTCGAGCAGGTCGATGATGTTGAGCGGGGTCGGCACCCAGAAGGCGGTGTGATGCAGGCGCGGGCCACGGCCATTTGTGAAGGCCATGTCGTGGACGCCGCCCTTGCGGTGCGTCCAGGCCGCCCACAGCCGGCCGGTCACCTCGTCCTCGGTATATTCGGTGACCCTGAAGCCGATCTCGTTATAGAAGGCGACTGATTCATCGACATTCGGCGTGAAGCAGTTGAAGTGATCGATGCGCAGCGGCTTCACGCCCTTGTAGAGCTTGTATTGCTGGTGGATCGGCGGAAGGCGGTCCATGCGGGAATAGAATTCCAGCGGAATGCCGTGCGGATCACGGGTGCGGAAGGTGCGCGACTGGTAGGGCCGTTCGACCCACTCGACCGGCAGGTCCTTGCTCTTGAAGAAATGCACGGCTTTCTCGAGGTCCTCCTCGTCGAAGACCTTGAAACCGAGATCGCGGGCGACCGCCTGCTCCTCCTTGCGGAGCACGATGCAATGGTGGCCGCGTTCCTCCATGGCACGCAGATAGATGGTGTCCGCCGTTTCGTCGGTCACCTGCAGGCCGAGCGTATCGACATAGAAGGCGCGGCTCTTGGCGAGATCCGTCACCGCCAGCTCGACGTGTGACAGGCGCACGATGTTGAAGGGAGGATAGAGGACCGGTGCTGGGATCGGCATGGGAGTTTCTCTTCGATTGCTTTGGGTGTGCCGTCAGGAGACGGGGAATATGACGTTGACCTGGCCGGTGCCGGAGCTCGGGAAATATTCGGTCACGATCTCGCACTGGCCGGTATAGGCGTCCCAGCCGAGGGCGCCATACAGCATGGCGGTGTCGTGCATCGAGCCTTCGCCGGAGCAGTGATGTGCATAGTCGCCCAGGATCTTCAGGAACGTGGCGTGGTCGCCGCGCTTCCACATCTCCAGCACCATGAGATCGACCTGCCGGTTGAATTCAGAGGAGATGGTGAAGGTGCCGTTGTTGGGCGCGTAGTCCTTGTTCGACCAAATCTCGTGGGAGAGCGAGCCCGAGGCGAGCAGCAACACCCTGGAATCCGACGCTTCGACCGCGGCACGAATGGCTTCGCCGACGACGCGGCTCTCGTCGTGGTCGTGCACGGTGCAGAAGGCCGCGACCGAGACGACCTTCATGTCGTGTTCGCGGCTCATGAAATGCATCGGCACGAGCGTGCCGTATTCGAGATCAAGCGAATCGAGGTGATGGGCGAGCGTGTAGACGCCGAGCTCGGTCGCCTTCTCGGCAATGGCGTCGCCGAGTTCGGGGTTGCCGCGGTGGTCATAGGGCATGTCGCGGATGAACTGCGGAAACTCGCTGGAGGTCAGCAGCCCCTCGTAACGGTCGTTGGCGTTGACGTGGAAGCCCGCATTGATCAGCCAGTGGGTGTCGCAGATCACCACGGTATCGACGCCGAGCGCCTTGGCGCGGCGCGCGATCTCCAGATGGCCGTCGATGGCCGGCTGGCGCGTGCCCTTGAGGGGCCCTTCCTGCTCCGACATCTGAAGCGTCGGCACATGCGTGACCTTGGCGGCCAGTACGATCTCACCCATGTTCACTCCTCCCCGTCATGACGGCACGTCGCGGCTTGCAGGTCACGTGCCCAGTTGCGGGATGTGATGCTGGCCGGTGGCGAAGCCGATGTGCTTCTGTTCCATGTAGAACTCGAACGACCAGTCGCCGCCATCGCGACCGATGCCGCTCGCCTTCACGCCGCCGAACGGGGTCGGCAGGTGGCGGACGTTCTCCGAATTCACCCAGATCATGCCGGCTTCCAGCTTGTTGGTGAAGCGCAGCGCGCGGGTGAGGTCGTTGGTCCAGACATAGCCCGTCAGGCCGTATTCGACGCCGTTGGCGATCTCAAGGGCTTCTTCTTCGTCCTTGAAGGTGATCGCGGTGAGCACCGGGCCGAAGATCTCCTCCTGAGCGATCCGCATGCCGGGCCTGGCGCCGGTGAAGAGGGTCGGCTTGACGAACCAGCCCGTGTCGCCCGCCCGTTCGCCACCGGCGGCAATCGTCGCGCCGTCGGACTTCGCCACGTCGAAATAGGAGGTCACCTTGTCGAAATGGGTCTTGTGGATCAGCGGACCCATTTCGGTCGACGGATCGAGCGGATGTCCGACCTTGATCTGGTTGACGCGCTCGACGAGGCGGGCCTGGAATTCGTCTGCGATCGACTCCTGGACGAGAAGCCGCGAGGACGAGGTGCAGCGCTCGCCGTTCAGCGAGTAGATCATGAAGATCGCGGCATCCAGCGCGCGGTCGAGATCGGCATCCTCGAAGACGATGACGGGGTTCTTGCCGCCGAGTTCGAAATGGACGCGCTTCAGCGTATCCGCGCCCTGTTTCATGATCATCGAGCCGGTGCGGCTTTCTCCCACGAAGGCGATCGCCTTGATGTCGGGATGCTCGGTCAGCGCCTTGCCGGCCTGTTCGCCGAAGCCGTTGACGAGGTTCCACACGCCGGCGGGCAGCCCGGCTTCTTCCGCGATCTCCATGAGGATGCGCGCGGTGACCGGCGAGAATTCGGCCGGCTTGTGGACGACCGTGCATCCCGCGGCGAGCGCGGGCGCGATCTTCCATGTCGACAGCATGAAGGGCGTGTTCCACGGCGTGATGACGCCGACCGGGCCGATCGGCACGCGGGTGGTGACGTTCATCAAGGTCGGGGAGGGCAGGACGTGTCCGTCACGGGCCGAAGGCGCGCGATCGGCGAAGAAGCGGAAGTTCTCCGCGCCGCGCAAGGCTGCCTTGGACATGAAGCGGTGCGCCTGGCCGGTGTCCCAGCACTCCGCGAGCGCGATCTCGTCGGCGCGCGCCACGATGCGGTCGGCGATGCGGTGCAAGATCTTCTTGCGGTTGCCGGCGTCGAGGTCCCGCCAGGCCGGGAAGGCGTCCTTTGCCGCCTTCGCCGCCGCGTCAATGTCTGCGGCGTCGCCGCGCGCGACGGAGCAGATGAAGCTTTCGTCGACCGGCGAGTGGTTGTCGAAGGATTCGCCCGAGATTGCGGGCCGCGCTTCGCCGGCGATCTGATTGAGGACGCCGTCCTGTTTGAAGCGGGCGATGTAGGTCTCGAGCTTTTCGAGGTTTTGCTGGAGTGTGGACAAGGTCAGCCGTCCTTCAAGTGGTCTCTGATCGTATTCAGTTTGGGGCTCAGGGCCGGATCGATGTCGCGCATCTCCATCGACAGCGCCACCGGATGTGTTGCGATGACGGGTGCGAGGAAGTCGCGCGCCGCGGCGAAGAGCCTTTCCGTCGCCGCCTTCTTCGCCTCGAAGCTTCGGCCGCCGCGCAGCCTGACCGAGATATCGAGGTAGCCATGGCGCGGATCGCCGTCGGCAATTGCGACATGGTCGGCCCTGAACGCGCGAACGCGAATCCCGGCCACGGGAAACACGCCTGTCGCGATGCCGGTTGTGCGCAGAACCTCGCAGAGGCCCGGCATGTCCACCAGGTCTTCGAGATTGGCGGAATAGTCGATTGCGATATGCGGCAACGGCGCCTCCCTCGCCTGAAACTTGTTAACGTGTTAACTTGTTTCCAACGGCGTGTCAACATGGATCTGCGGCTTCGCATGCTTGCACAATCCGTTCGCGAAAGGCAGAGAAGCGTCATGGACAAGCCACGAGCCGCTACCTTGCCCGCCGCCGGCCTTACCACGGCCCGCTCATTGCCGATTGCTCTCTTGAGGGCTCGCGAGACGGTGATGGGACCCATTCGCGCCATGCTGGTCGATGCCGGCGTCACCGAACAGCAATGGCGGGTGCTGCGCGTGCTCGACGAGAACGGCGCGATGGACCCGACCGAGATCGCAGAGCGCTCCTGCCTGCTGCTGCCGAGCCTGACGCGCATGATGCACACGCTCGTCGAGAAGGGCTATCTCAACCGGATGCCGCATCCGACCGACGGCCGGCGCCTGCAGATATCGATCACGCCGGAGGGGCGCCGCTTCATTGCCGCTAACATGGATGAGAGCGAGAGGATCATGGCGCGGCTGCAGGATCACCTCGGCAAGGAGAAGCTCGAAACGCTTCTCGATCTGCTCAACGAACTCGACGGCCTGCGGCTGTAGCCGGGCGCATTCCGCTTTCAGGCGGGAGGCTGTATATACGCAGCGGCATGCAAAATATTCGGAGTTCGTGAATGGCGGGCCAGACCGACATGGTGATCGAGGCGATCCTGTCCGCCATCGACCGGGGCGAGATCGGGCCGGGCGAGGCCGTCGACGAGCAGGCGCTGATCGCGAAACACGGCGTGTCACGGACCCCGGTTCGCGAGGCGCTGATCCGGCTGGAGGCGACGGGTCTCGTGCAGCGGCACGCCCGCAAGGGGGCGCTTCTGTTCAAGCCGACGCTGGAGGAGTTCCTCGGCATCATCGAGGTGCATGCGCGGCTTGAGGCGCAGGCCGCGGGGCTGGCGGCCCGGCGCCTGACGCCGGACCTTGCGCGAGAACTGGAGGAGATCGTCGAGGCCTGCGAGGCGCATGCGGTCGAATTCGGCAGCAGCCGGCCGGCGGAGTATTACCAGCTCAATCTGCGCTTTCACGAGGTGATCGCGCTTGCGTCGGGCAATCCGGTCCTGATCGAGCTCATCAAGACCAACGCCCGCAAGCTGATGGCCTATTACCGGGCGCGATACCGCTATCCCGGTTCGGTCGAGGGTTCGGCGAAGGAGCACCGCGCCATCGCGACGCTGATCGCCGAGCACCGGCGCGAGGAGGCCGAGGAGGCGATGGAGGCGCATTTCAACTATGACCGCGGCACGGTCATGGATTTGCTTGCTGCGGTGAACTGACAGCGTTTTCGAAGAACCGCGCGATCGTTTCGGCGAAGTCCGCGTAATCGGCCTTGGCAGCCAGGGAAGCGCGTGCGGTCGCGACAACGTGCGGGTCCAGTTTTCCGGCATATTCCTCGACCAGCGCCGCGATGAAATCCGGCGTCATTTCCGGATGGTTCTGGGTCGTGAACACATGGTCGCCGATGGCAAAGCCGCCGACCGGGCAGGGCGCGGAGCCGATCAGGACGCGGGCGCCGTCCGGCGGCGTGGTGACCTGCTCGATATGCGCGCCATATTGGGCGAGGCTGTCGCCAAGCGGCGCCATCCAGGACGCGCGATCGACGACATCCGCCTTCGTCAGGCCGAACACCCAGCCATCCGGATTGTTTCCCACTTCGCCGCCGAGTGCCAGCGCGATGGCCTGATGGCCGAAACAGGCGCCGAAGAGCGGGATCTTGCGGTTCACGATCTCGCGGATCGTCTCCATCAGCCGATCGATCCACTGGGCCCCGTCATGGACCGAGGCGGGGCTGCCGGTGACGATGTAGCCGTCAAAGGCGGAGAGATCGTCGGGGAAGACGTCGTCCTTCACGGACAAGGCGGTGCAGGCCCAGTCCGGGCGCGCGCTCCGGATCAGGGCGGTGAATTTCTCGCCGTCTTTCGGATGACGCTGCGCGAAGGCGCTTTCATCCGTGTTCGTCATCAGGATCGCCAGATGCATGACCCGCCCGCAGAAACATGTTTACATATTTATGATGGCGCATAATATACATAAAACGGCGATTGGAAAGGATGCATCGTGACAGTCTGGACCTCAACCGATGACGGCCGCGCGGATCTTTCCAGCCACGACGCCTTTACCGCCGGCCCGCCGCACAACACATTCGCGCGCATGCGCCGCGACGATCCGCTGAGCTGGACGGAATGGGATGGCGGCGAGGGCTTCTGGTCGGTGACCCGCCATGCCGACATTCTCGCCATGAACGGCAATGCCAAGGTGTTCTCCTCGGCGCGTGGCATCCGCATGGAGGATCAGTCCTACGAGGAATATCTGGCGCGCCGGACCTTCCAGGAAACCGACGCCCCGGAACACATGAAAACGCGCATCAAGGTCGCAAAGGCGTTTTCCAAGACGGTGATCGCGGGCTTCGAGGAGGACATCCGCGCACTGTGCGACGAGATCCTCGATCAGGCTCTGCCTCTGGGAACGTTCGACGCGACGAAGGAAATCGCGCGACAACTGCCGATGCGCATGCTTGGCCGCATCATCGGCACGCCGGACGAGGACCTGCCGTGGCTGGTGGAGAAGGGCGATGCCCTGATCGCCAACACCGATCCGGATTTCACCGACCACGTTCTCGACAAGATGGACACGGACGAGTTCCGGATGATGCCGTTCAATTCGCCCGCCGGGGCGGAACTCTATGAATATGCCAACGACCTGATGGCGAAGAAGGCGGCGGCCGGGGACACGGAGGGCGTGCTGCATTTGATCCTGCAGCCCGGCCGCGACGGCGAGACGATATCGGAGACCGAGTTCCGCAACTTCTTCTGTCTGCTGGTCGCGGCCGGCAACGACACGACGCGCTATTCCATCGCCGCCGGCATCCAGGCGATGTGCCACCAGCCGGAACTGCTCGGCCAGATGCGGTCCGACGAGGCGGTCTGGGAGACCGCTCCGGACGAGATCATCCGCTGGGCGACGCCGGCGCTCTATTTTCGCCGCACCGCGACCGAGGATTTCGAGATGCACGGCAAGACGATCCGCGAGGGCGACAAGGTGCTGTTGTGGTTCGCGTCTGGCAATCGCGACGATGCCGCCTTCGACGATCCGTTCCGGGTGAACCTGCATCGTACGCCCAACCGGCACATGTCGTTCGGGCAAGGCGGACCGCATGTGTGTCTCGGCATGTGGCTGGCGCGGCTTGAGGTGAGGGTGCTGTTCCAGGAGCTCGCCCGGCGGATCAAGTCGATCGAACCGGCGGGGCCGCATAAATTCCTCCGTTCCAATTTCGTCGGTGGTATCAAGAGCCTGCCCGTCACCGTGGAAATGGCCTGAGGACACATCCCATGAGAACCAGACTGCGCGCCGTCTTTTGCGATCATCTGAGCATTGTCCGCGGGAAGTATCTGCCCGGATCGAAGATCGGCGATGCCGGCACGCGGTTCTGCCGTTCGACGTTCGGCGTGCATTACGATCGCGACCTGCTCTTGCAGGCGCCGGGAGCGATGGTGCTCCAAGGGATGCCGGACATGGAGCTGAAATGGCGCCATGACGACATTCGAGACAGCTGGGACGCCGACACAAAGATCGTCATCGGCGATCTCTACGACGATGCCGGCGAGCCGCTGGAGCTGTGCCCGCGCGGGGCGCTGAAGCGCGCGGTCGCGGACTGGCAGAAGCACGGCCTGCGCCCGAAGGTCGGCATCGAGCTCGAAGCCTATGCCCTCGTCGCCGACGAGAACGGCCGGCTGATGCCCTATGACAGTCCCGGCGGGGTCGTCTACGGTACCGGTCCCTATGCCGATCCGCTGCGCTTCAACGATCGCATCTGGGAGGTCGCGGACGAACTCGGCTTCTCCATCGAGATGATCACGGCAGAGTACGACTCGCCGCAGTTCGAATACACGCTGACCTTTGACGATGCGGTCAAGGCGGTGGACGACATCGTGCTGTTCCGGCTGATGGCGCGAGAGATCGCACTGGAATACGGCATCATCCTCTCCTTCATGCCCAAGCCGATCGCTGAATGCGGCGGGTCGGGCATGCATATCAATTTCTCCTTCGTCGACGAGATCGGCGGCAACGCGCTGTCGACCGGCGAGAAGGGCGGGCCGGATCACATGAACGATCTGGCGCGCGGCTGCGTCGCGGGGCTGATGCAGCACCACAAGGGGCTGGCCGGACTGATCGCGCCGACTGCGAATTCCTATCAGCGGCTGCAGCCGGGATCGCTCTCGGGCTACTGGCGCAATTGGGGCGGGGACCATCGCAACGTGACGATGCGCGTTTCCGCCGAGGGCGGGGCGAAGGCACGGCTGGAGCACCGGACGGCCGATGCGTCCGCCAATCCCTACACGGCGGTCGCCGCGGTACTGCAGGCGGCGCGGCTCGGGCTCGAAAACGGCTATGCGCTGCCGCCGATGGAGACGGGCGACGGTTTCGACAATACCGATGCCAAGGAAGGCACCGCGATCGACCTGAAGGGCGCGGTGTCGGACCTCAAGGCCGACACGGTACTGGGCGAGGCGGTCGGGGCTGGCCTCGTCGCCAATCACGTTTTCATGAAGGAAAAGGAAGTCAAGAAAACGCGCGATCTCGAAGGCGACGCGCTGCGCGACTTCTACGTCTATTTCGTATGAGGCAGGACCGATGAAGGTAATCTGGAAGCTCGCCGACGGCCGCGAAATCTCCGGCGAGGTCGCGAACGGCCTGAACATGATGGAAGCCGCCGTCGCCAACGACGTGCCGCATGTGGTCGGCGAGTGCGGCGGCAATCTTTCCTGCGCCACATGCCATGTCTATGTCGACGAGGCCTGGCGCGAGAAGACCGGCGAGGCCGGCGACTACGAGGACGCGATGCTCGATGTCGCAGAGGCCGAGCGCCGGCCGGAAAGCCGGCTGTCCTGCCAGATCACCGCTTCGCCGGAGCTCGACGGGCTGGTGCTGATCGTCCCCGAACCGTAAGTCTTAGGTTACGCATCGGACAGGCCGGCATCCAGCGCGTCGACGATCTGCTGAACGTCGTCCGCGGTGATGATCAGCGGCGGCGACAGGATGATGTTCGGGCCGGAGACGCGGATCATGACGCCGGCCTCGTAGGTCGCCTCGAAAATTCGGCCGATCGTCTGCTTGTCGATCGGCGTCTTGGCGTCGCGATCCGACACCAGCTCGAGCGCGCACATGAGGCCGTGGCCGCCGCGCACGTCGCCGATGATGTCGTGCTTCCCGGCCAGCCCGTTCAGACCGGCGAACAGTTCAGCGCCGCGCTCGCCGGCATTGGCGGCGACGTTCAGGCGCTCGGTCTCCCTCAGGCAGGCGATGGCCGCCGCCGCGCCGACCGGATGGCCGGAATAGGTGTAGCCGTGGCCAATGGCGGCGCGCCCCGACGTGTCGCTTTCGAAGGCTTCGGCGATGGTCTCGTTCAGCATGACGGCGCCGAAGGGGAAGTAGCCGTTGGTGATGGCCTTTGCGGTCGACATCATGTCGGGTTTGACGCCCCAGTGGCGGGAGCCGGACCAGCTGCCGGTGCGGCCGAAGGCGGTGATCACCTCGTCGGCGATCAGCAGGATGCCGTTCCTGTCGCAGATGTCGCGCACCATCGGCATAAAGCTTTCATGCGGCGGGATCACGCCGCCGGCGCCGAGCACCGGCTCCATGATCAGGGCCGCGATGGTGCCGGCGCCCTGGAACGCGATCTCGTCCTGCAGCGCCTGCGCGCAGAGCTGCGCCAGCTTGGCGGGGTCGGTCTCGTTGAACGGGTTGCGATAGGTGTAGGGCGCGGGGACGTGGTAGCAGCCGGGCAGGAGCGGCTCGTACTGGGTGCGGAAATTGGCGTTGCCGTTGACGCTCGCTCCGCCGAAATGGGTGCCGTGATAGCCCTTCTTCAGGCTCAGATATTTCACCCGGCCCGGTTCGCCGCGCACCTTGTGGTACTGGCGCGCGAGGCGAAGGGCCGTCTCGACGCTGTCGGAGCCGCCGGAGGTGAAGAAGGCGCGGGCCATGCCTTCCGGCGCGAAGAAATTGCGCAGCATGAAGCTGAGCTCGATGATCGCGTCGTTGGTGGTGCCGCGGAAGGTGGAATAATAGGGCAGCGCGTTGAGCTGGTCGGCGATGGCCCGCTTCACCGGATCGCAGGAAAAGCCCAGATTGACGTTCCAGAGGCCGCCGACGGCGTCGAGGGTCTCGCGCCCGTCGACGTCACGGATGCGGGCGCCCGCGCCGCCGGTGATGATCTTCGGCGGATTGGCAAGGCTGTCGGCCGGATGCGCCATCGGGTGCCACATGTGGCGGGCGTTGTTTTCCTTGAGAAAATTGGAATCCTTCATGGCATCCTCCCTTATGCGAGACCGAGCAGCCGCAGGGCGGCCGCGTAGCTCTCGCGCGGTTTGCAGACATCGAAATGAACGGTCCTGAGCCCGACGGCGTCGGCGCCGGCGATGTTGCGCTTCTGGTCGTCCACGAAGACGCAGGCCTCGGCCGGCAGGCTGAGCTCGTCGAGGCAGGCTTGGTAGGCGCGCGGGTCGGGCTTCAGGATATTGGTGTAGGTCGCGTCGACCACGACGTCGAAATCGGAAAGGAAGGGCAGCCGGTCGCGGAAGTCCGCGCCGTAGAAGAGATCGAGCTCGTTCGACAGGATGGCGAGCGTCACGCCCGCTGCTTTGGCTGCGGCGATCGCCTCGCGGAATTCCGGCCGGATCACCGCGTCGGGATCGCCGCCGCGCGCCGCGCGCACGAAATCGGCCATCTGCGTCCAGTCCTTGCCGACCAGCGCGCCCACTTCGCGGGTGCGCTGCATCCAGTAGTCGCGTTCGCTGATCCGGTCGGCCTGCATGTCGCGCCAGAGCGGGTCGGTCGCCGGGCCGAACGGGCCGCGCCAGGTAAGCGTGCCGGGCGCGAGGCCCAGCGCCGCCTCGGTGAGGTCGTGCGTCTCGAACAGGGTGCGGGTCACGACGCCGCCGAAATCGAGGATGAGCGCGCTCGTCATATGGCGGTCTCCGGGAAGCCGTCGGGTGCAAAGCCGCCGATGGCGCGGGTGAGTTCGGCCGCGCCGTCAAGCACCGCCCGGACGATCAGCGGGATGCGGTCGGCGGTGACGCGTGCGACGGGGGCGGCGACGGCGAGCGCGCCGATCGGCCGGCCTTCCGCGTTGAAGACGGGCGTGGCGTGGGAATGGACGTCGGCCTCGAAGCCGCCGATCGACACGGCGACGCCGGTCTCGCGGATCGGCGCGAACATGGCGTTCAGCGCATCGGGATCGGTCACCGTTTCGGGCGTATGACGGGTGAGCGGCTGCGCCAGGACGGCATCGACGAAGGCCTTCGGCGAGAAGGCGAGCACGGCCAGGCCCGAGCCGGTTCCGTGGAAGGAGAGGATTTCGGCGTCCTCCATCATCACGCGGGTCGCGTGGCGGGGGGAATAGGCGTGGGCGAGCGCGTGCAGCGTCATGCCGCGCACCGCGCTGACATGGGCGGTCTCATGGGTGATGTCGGCGAGGCGGTCGAGGATCGGGCGCGCGGCGGTCGTCAGCGGCACGGCGGCCTCGCGCAGCCTGGCGAGGCGCAGCACCTCGGGTCCGAGCCGGTAGGATTTCTCCGGCCCCGCCTGTTCGACGAAGCCGCCGTCCTGAAGTTCGGTGAGGAGGCGATAGGCGGTCGCCTTGTTGATTCCGGCCAGCCGCGCAATTTCGCTCAGTCCGATCTCGGTGCGGGACTGATTGAAATTCGTCAATAAAGACAATGCCTTGGAAACGGTTCCCATGGCCGTCCGCTCAAACTCCCGTGCGCAATTTCGAAGGGCCGCGGCGCAATCCGCGATCGTGTTTTCAAGTGTCTTGACAGGAGATCGGAAGCGATGTCAATCTGTTTTAGAACCGATGGTTCACTATTTGAACCGAACCAGGGGAGGTCTCCGTGTTCAAATCCACTCTGCTCAAGAGCGCGCTCGCGGGCGCCATGATTCTGATGGGGAGCGCCGCCTATGCGGAGTATCCCGAAAAGCCGGTCAACTTCATCGTGCCGTGGCCTCCGGGTGACCTCGAGGACGTTCTGACCCGCATGATCGCCGAGGACTTCCAGGCAGAATACGGCGTCGCGGCGGCCGTGGTGAACAAGCCGGGCGGCGGCGGCGGCCCGTTCCCGGGCGCCATCGAGGTGGCGAACGCGCCGGCCGACGGCTACATGATCGGCTCCTTCGTCATCGGCGTGCCGGTGGTGGGTCACACGATCGACATTCCGGACCTGACGCCGGCGAAGTTCGATCCGCTCGGCATCTTCCTGACCTATCCCTTCGTCATCGCCACCAGCGGCGACGCGCCCTATTCCTCGATGGAGGAACTGGCCGCCTACGCCAAGGACAACGACGTCGCGCTCGGCCATTTCGGCGACGTGCTGACGCCGACGCAGGTGACCAAGGCGTTTGCGAAGAACGCCGGTTTCGAATGGGGCTCTGACGCCGCGTTCGACGCGCTGGATTGCAACACGCTCGCCTCCGGCGACGCCGACGTGATCAACACCACGCTGCAGCTCATCCTGCCCTGTCTCGACGACGTGAAGGTGCTGACGGCGATCACCGACCAGCGCATTCCGCTCGTGCCGGACGCGCCGGCGATCGGCGAACTGGACCCGACGCTGAACATCGCGCTGTGGAACGGCCTGTTCGTGACCAAGGACACGCCGCAGGACGTGCGCGACAAGATCATCGCGGTGGCCAAGAAGACCGTGATGAGCGAGCGCGCCCAGGCGGTCGCCAAGGAGACCGGGGCGCTGGTCTACTGGCAGGACGCCGACGAGAGCGCGGCGCGCATCGCCAACGACATCGAGACCGTCGAGCGCATCGGCGAGATCCTGCAGTAAGAGATCGTTTGTCGGGCCCGGATTTCCGGGCCCGATTTGTATCCGGCTTTCGGGAAGGCCACAGTGCAGACAGAACGCGAGCGCCGATTTCCGGGACCGAGGCGAGGCCAGCTGGTCTTCGCCCTCGTCCTCATGGTCTTCGGCCTGATCCTGCTGGCGCAGACACCGACACAGACCCGCTGGGTGGCGAAGACCGGTTTCTTCGCGCAGCCGCGTTTCTGGCCGGCGGTCGGCCTCATGGCCCTGGTCGGGCTGGGCGGCCTTCACCTCGCCAAGCTGCCCTGGCGCCGCTTCACGGGCGCCGACTGGGTGGAAGTGCGCAAATGGGCCGCGGCGCTGGAATATGCGATCTGGTTCATGGCCTATGTGCTGGTGGTTCCCGTCATCGGCTATCTGCCGGCCTCGATCCTGTTCGCGGCCACGCTGTCGTGGCGTCTGGGCTATCGTACCACGCGCATGATCGCGGTGAGCATCCTGTTCGCGATCGCGACCGTGATCGTCTTCAAGAGTTTCCTGTCTGTGAAGATCCCGGGCGGCATGATCTATGAGTATCTGCCGGGCGCGGTCCGCAGCTTCTTCATCCTGAACCTCTGACGCCCATGGACCTGTTGCTCTCGAGCCTGGAGATACTCGCGCGCTGGGACGTGATCCTGGCGCTGCTGGTCGGCTCCATCGGCGGCGTGCTGATCGGCGCGATCCCGGGCGTCGGCCCGGCGGTCGCCATCGCGATCCTCCTGCCCGCCACCTTCTCCATGGACCCGATCGTCGGGCTGACCGTGCTGCTCGGCATCTATGGTTCCTCCATGTACGGCGGCTCCATCCCGGCGGTGCTGATCAACACGCCCGGAACGGCGGTCAACGCGCTGACCACCTATGACGGCTATCCGATGACCGCGCGCGGCGAGCCGCGCCGGGCGCTGTCGCTCGCCTATTCCTCCTCGTTTTTCGGCGGCATCTTCTCGGTGGTCTGCCTGATCCTGTTCGCGCCCGTGCTCGCCAAGGTCGCGCCGCTGTTCGGCTCGCGCGAGATCTTCCTGGCGGCGCTGCTCGGCATCATCCTCGTGATCGTCGCACATCGCGGCCAGAGCCTGATCGCCGGCGCGCTGGCCGGCTTCGGCATCTTCATCCAGACGATCGGCCTGGAGCCGGTGAAGTATTCCAAGCGCTTCACCTTCGACCAGGCGTTCCTGTCGAGCGGCATCGACCTGATCGTGGTCGTGCTCGGCCTGTTCGCGCTCAGCCAGGCCTTCGTGCTTCTGACCAGCGAGGACGAGAAGATCCGCACGACGCGGCTGCGCGGCGGGTTGTTCCAGGGCTTTCGCGAATTGGCGCGGCATCCGCGCGTCGCGGCCGTCTCGGCCTCCTTCGGCGTGCTGATGGGCATGATCCCCGGGGTCGGGGAGTTCACCGCGCAGTTCCTGTCCTATACCTATGCGCAGAAGACCTCGAAGCGGCCGCAGGATTTCGGCCACGGCTCGTCGGAAGGGCTGATCGCGTCCGAGACCTCCAACAACGCCGTGCCGGCCGCCGCGATGGTGCCGCTGCTGGCGCTCGGCATTCCGGGCGAGGCGCTGACCGCGATGATGCTGAGCGTCTTCTACGTCCACAACGTCGTGCCGGGACCGGGCCTGTTCCAGAACCAGATGGATTTCATCGTGGCGCTCTACCTGGCGCTCCTGATCCTCAACGTGCTGGTCGTCCTCTTCCTGCTCGTCGCGACGCGGCCGCTGATCAGCGTCGTGAAAATCCCGAACCGGTTTCTCGGCCTGTGCGTTCTGACGCTCTCCTTCGTGGGCGTCTACTCGCTGCGCAATTCGGTGACCGACTGCGTGCTCGCGGCCGTGTTCGGCATGATCGGCTATGTGCTGAAGCGGCTGTCGCTTCCGGTCGTTCCGATCATCCTCGGCATGGTGCTCGGCGGCATCATGGAGGTGAAGCTGCGCGCCGGCATGGCGCGGGTCAAGGAGCCGTTCGACTTCATCGACCGGCCGGTCGCGATGATCCTCTTCCTGGTCATCGTCGCCGTGCTGATCGTCCATGCGAGAAGCGTCTGGCTTGACCGCAAATCCCTGAAGGAGGCCGAATGGCAGACCAAGCACAGATCGACGCGCTTCGGCGCACTCCTGTTCCGCCGCAAGAGCTCCTTGTCGAAGGCGCGTGGCAGGCAGGTGAAGGCGCGCCACTCGACGTCATATCGCCGATCGACGGGTCGCGGCTGACCAGCATTGCCGACGCCACGCCGGCCGAGGTCGACCGGGCCGTCGCCTCGGCGCGCGCGGCCTTCGAGGACCGGCGCTGGGCGGGGCTGGCGCCTGCGGCGCGCAAGAAGATCATGCTCAAATGGGCCGAGCTGATCGAGCGCGAGGCGCTTGCGCTGACCGTGCTCGGCGTGCGCGACAACGGCACCGAATTCTCCATGGCCTTCAAGGCGGAGGCGGGCTCCGCTGCGGCGACCATCCGCTATTACGCCGAGGCGCTGGACAAGCTCTATGGCGAGATCGCGCCGACGGCGGACACGCATCTGGGCCTGATCCATCGCGAGCCCGTGGGCGTCGTCGGCGCGATCGTGCCCTGGAATTTCCCGCTGATGATCGGCGCGTGGAAACTGGGGCCGGCCATCGCCGCGGGCAACTCCGTCGTGCTGAAGCCGGCCGAGACGGCCTCGCTTTCGCTTCTGCGCCTCGCCGAACTGGCGCTGGAGGCCGGGCTGCCGGCGGGCGTCCTGAACGTGGTCACGGGCCGGGGCGCGGTCGCGGGCGAGGCGCTGGCGCTGTCGCCGGACGTCGACGTGCTGGTCTTCACCGGATCGGGCGCTGTGGGGCGGCGGCTCCTGGAATATTCGGCCCGCTCCAACCTGAAGCGGGTCTATCTGGAGCTCGGCGGCAAATCGCCGTCGCTCGTCTTCGATGACGTGAAGGATGTCGCCCAGGCGGCCAAGGTGACCGCGAACGGCATGTTCCGCAATTCCGGCCAGGTCTGCGTCGCCTGCACGCGCCTCCTGGTGCAGCGCGGCATCCATGACGCGTTCGTGGCCGAACTCGCGAAGGTCGCCGGGGCGATGAAGGTCGGCGACCCGCTGGACCAGACGTCGCAGGTCGGCGCGATCAATTCGGAACGGCAGCTGCACCAAAGCCTCGGCTTCGTCGAGACGGCCCAACAGGAGGGCGCGTCGCTCTATCGGGGCGGACGGCGCATCCTGGAGGAGACCGGCGGCTACTACATGGAGCCGACGATCTTCACCGATGTCGGCGCGGGCGACACGCTGGCGCAGCGCGAAGTGTTCGGGCCGGTGCTCGCCGTGACCGTCTTCGACACGGAGGAGGAGGCCGTCGCGATCGCTAACGGCACCGAATACGGCCTGTCGGCGGGCGTGTGGACCAGCGACCTGTCGCGGGCGCATCGCATGGTGCGGGCGGTTCGCGCCGGCGTGGTGCATGTCAACACCTATGGCGGTTCGGACCTGACTGTGCCGCTCGGCGGGGTCAAGCAATCCGGCAACGGGCACGACAAGTCGCTGCACGCCTTCGACAAGTATGTCGACCTGAAGACCGCCTGGATCCAGCTCTGAGGGGGGGGGACGAATGAGCGACAGGACCATTCTCGTCGTCGGCACTTACGACACGAAGAACGACGAACTTTCCTACATGGCCCAATGCATCGCCGGGCAGGGCGGCGGGGTCGTCACCATGGATGTCAGCGTGCTGGGCGATCCGGCGGAACCGACGGACTGGTCGAAGCACGATGTCGCAGCGGAGGGCGGAAGCTCAATCCAGGCCGCCATCGACAGCGGCGACGAGAACCACGCCATGCAGATCATGGCGCGAGGCGCGGCGGCGCTGACGGCGCGACTGCATCGCGACGGCCGGATCGACGGCGTGATCGTGCTGGGCGGCACGATGGGGACGGATCTCGCGCTTGACGTCTGCGCGGCGCTGCCGCTCGGCGTTCCGAAATTCGTCGTCTCGACGGTCTCCTTCTCGCCGCTCTTGCCGGCCGAACGGCTGGCGCCGGACATCCAGATGATCCTCTGGGCGGGCGGCCTCTACGGGCTCAATTCAGTCTGCAAGTCTTCGCTCAGCCAGGCGGCGGGCGCGGTGCTCGGCGCGGCGCGGGCGGTGGAGCCGCCGAAGCGCGACCGGCCGCTGATAGGCATGACGTCGTTCGGCAAGTCGGTGCTGACCTACATGGTTACGCTGAAGCCGGAACTGGAAAAGCGCGGCTACGAGGTGGCGGTCTTCCACGCCACCGGCATGGGCGGCAGGGCCTTCGAGGCGCTGGCCGCGGAAGGCGCGTTCGCCGCCGTGTTCGACTTCGCCACGCAGGAGGTCGGCAACCACATGATGGGCGGGCTCTCGGCGGGCGCCGACCGGCTGACCAATGCCGGGACGAAGGCCATTCCGCAGCTGATTGCGCCGGGCTGCATCGACCTGATCGATTTTGTCGGCTGGCAGCCCCTGCCGGAGCGGTTCCGCGCAACGCCGTCCCATGCGCATAACCGGCTCTTGACCTCGATCGTGCTGGACACCGACCAGCGGCGCGAAGTGGCGCGCGAGATCTGCCGGAAGATGGAGCAGGCCAACGGGCCGACGACCTTCCTGCTGCCGAAGGGCGGTTGCCACGAATGGGACCGCCCCGGCGCCGATCTCAACGATCCCGACGGGCTGGCGGCGTTCTGCGACGAGATGGAGACGGCCTGCCCGGCCAATGTCGATCTCAAGGCGCTCGGCTGCCACATCAACGACGCGGAATTCTGCGAGACCGCGCTGGCGATCTTCGACGCCTGGGTCGAGGCCGGGACCGTGGCGAGGCCGGACCAGGCGTGACCCGGTCCGGTTAGTCTCGACTTACGCCTTGCTCAATTCCTTGGCGTGCAGCCAGTCGGCGTGCTGCGGCGCGCGCTTGGTGCGCGACCATTCCTCCAGCATGTCCCATTTGACGGAATCGAGGCGTTTCAGCATCTCTTCTTCTTCCGGGTCCGGGCAGGCGAGTTCGACGCGGTGACCGTTCGGGTCGAAGAAATAGATCGAGTGGAAGATGGAGTGGTCGGTGACGCCGAGCACTTCGACGCCGTTTGCCTCCAGATGCTCCTTGTACTCGATCAGGGTCGGGCGATCCTTCACCTTGAAGGCGATGTGCTGGACCCATTTCGGCGTGTTCGGATCGCGGCCCATTTCGGGCTTGGTCGGCAGTTCGAAGAAGGCCAGCACATTGCCGTCGCCGGCGTCGAGGAAGACGTGCATGTAGGGGTCGGGCTCATGCGTCGACGGGACGTGGTTTTCCGCGATCGCCAGCACGAAATCCATCTTCAGCATGTCGCGATACCACTCGACGGTCTGCTTGGCGTCCTTGCAGCGATAGGCGACGTGGTGGATCTTGTCGATCTTCAGGGTCATGGCCGGTCTCCTCCTATTTCTTCGGCGCCGCGGCGGCCGCAAGGGCTGCGCGCAGTATCTCACGGTCGCCGACATGGTTGGACAGAATGAGGATCAGCCGGGCGTTGAAGGCGTCGCTCTCGGCCTTGGTCAGGCCCTCATGGGCGGCCAGAAGATCGGCATAGAAATCGTCCGGCGCAGCGATGTTCGGCGCGGTCTTGAGGTCTGCCATGGTCATGCCCTCCCGGTTGCGGTGCGCAGAGCGGCCTTGACCGCCGCTTCGTCATAGTCCGTCCACCGCGCGGCGACATGCTGGTCGGGCCGCAGCAGATAGACGGCCGATGTCGCGTCGCCGAGATAGCGCGCGGCGAGGTCGCCGGTGGGATCGTCGGCGGAAGAGATGCGCAGCGCGCTTGCCGCGATGCCGCAATCCTCGACGCTGTCGGGGACGTCCGCATCGATCGCGAGGAGCTGGAATTCGTCGCCGAGACGGTCGAGCAGATAGGCGTCGCCGAGCGGCGCATCCGGACAGGGCGCTCCGGGGCGCGTGCGGGCGGGGCCGCCGGCAAGCCCGTCCGGCCCGTTGAGCGGCGAGCCGTCATAGACGCAGGGCACCGAGAGCCGGCCGGAATTGACCAGCGGGCGGGCGAAGTCGAAGCGCTCGGAAAGGTCCAGCGCCGCGTCGCGGAAGATGCGGCTGATCTCCGATTTCGGCGTGATGAAATCCGTCGAGCGCGAGGAGTTGAGGATGTTCTCGTCGGCGCCGTGAATGCGCTCGACATCGTAGGTTTCGAGCAGGCTGTCGGGCGCGAGGCCGTCCATGACCAGCTTCAGTTTCCAGCACAGATTGTCGGTGTCCTGCAGGCCGGAATTGGCGCCGCGGGCGCCGAAGGGCGAGACCTGGTGGGCGGCGTCGCCGGCAAAGAGCACATGGCCGTGGCGGAATTTCTCCATGCGGCGGCACTGGAAGGTGTAGATCGAGACCCATTCCAGCTCGAACTTCACGTCGTCGCCGAGCATCGCCTTGAGGCGCGGGATGACGTTTTCCGGCTTCTTTTCCTCGTCCTTGTCGATGTTCCAGCCAAGCTGGAGATCGATGCGCCAGACGCCGTCGGGCTGCTTGTGCAGCAGCGCGGACTGGCCTCGGTTGAAGGGCGGGTCGAACCAGAACCAGCGCTCGGTCGGGAAGTCGGCGTCCATCACCACGTCGGCGATGAGGAAGTTGTCCTCGAAGACGCGGCCGACGAAATCGAGCCCCATCATGGCGCGGATCGGCGAGCCGGCGCCGTCGCAGGCGATCAGCCAGTCGGCGCTCATCGTGTAGGGGCCGTCCGGCGTGTCGACCGAAAGCGCGACGCCGTCGCCCTTTTCCGTCACCGATACGACCTTGTTGCCGCCGCGCAGTTCGATGGGCTTGCCCTGGCGCTGCAACTCGAAGGCGCGCTCGACCAGATATTGCTCGAAATAATATTGCTGCAGGTTGATGAAGGCGGGGCGCTTGTGACCCTTCTCCGGCAGCAGGTTGAAGTCGTAGACCTGCCGCTCGTCGAAGAAGACCTTGCCGACATTCCAGACGACGCCCTTGTCGACCATCGGATCGCCGCAGCCGAGCCGGTCGAGGATTTCCAGCGGGCGCTTGGCGAAGCAGATGGCGCGCGAGCCCCAGGAGACCTTGTCATTGTCGTCGAGCACGACGACCGGGACGTCCATCTGGGCGAGATCGATCGCGGCGGCCAGGCCGATCGGTCCGGCGCCGACGATCACCACGGGGTGATGCGCGTTGGCGCCGGGTTCCTGGTCGGGCGTGCGCCCGTAGGGATAGAGCGGCGTCTCGAAGATCTTCCTGCCGCCGGTTTCGACTGTCTGGTCCACGATCGGTCCTCCCTTCCTCGCCCGTTCCTTCCGGTCAGCCCTGCAGGGCGTCCCACATCTGGCGGTCGCGTTCGGCGGTCCAGATGCGCGGCGTGTCGATGTCGCGGGCCTCGTCATAGGCACGCGCCACGTTGAAGGGCAGGCAGTGCTCGTAGATCGCGTAATCCGCGAATTTCGGGTCGCATTCGGCGCGGCAGGCGTCCCACGCCTCCTTCAGCGAGCCGCCGCGCAGCGCGACGCGGGCGATCGGGCTGTAGGTCGAGCGGACGAAATCGGCGGTCTTGTCGAGCGCGTCGTTGACCATGTCGCGTCCGACCAGCGCGTCGCCGCGTCCGGGCGCGATGGAATCGAGATTGAAGCGGCGGATCTTCTCCAGCGTGCCGGGCCAGTCGTGGAAATGGCCGTCGCCGCAGTAGCAGGCGGAGTGGTATTCGACGATGTCGCCCGTGAACATGACGTTCTCGTCGGGCACGTAGATCACGATGTCGCCGGCGGTGTGGGCGCGGCCGAGGAACATGAGATCGACGCGGCGCTTGCCGAGATAGACGGTCATCCGGTCGTTGAACGTCGTGGTCGGCCAGGTAAGCGGCGGCACCTTGGCGATGTCGTCATAGCCGGCAAACAGCCGGGGAAAGCGCATGAACTCGGACTCACGGTCTTCCGCGCCGCGCTCGACGACCATGGAGCGGGCCTTCTCGCTCATGATCACGGTCGGCGCCTGATAGGCCGCCGCGCCGAGGACGCGCACGGCGTGGTAGTGGGTCAGCGCCAGATGGGTGATCGGCTTGTCGGTGACGGAGCGGACCTTCTCGATGACCTTGGCGGCGAGTTCGGGCGTCGCCTGGGCCTCGACGATCATGACACTGTCATCGCCGATGATGACGCCGGTGTTCGGGTCGCCTTCAGCGGTGAAGGCCCAGAGATCCTTGCCGACTTCGGTGAACGAGATCTTCTTTTCGGCGAGATCGCCGGCGCTTGCGAATTGCTTGGCCATCAGGCGGCTCCCTCATATTTTTCCACGGTTTGTTCGATTGCGCCGAAGATCGAATGGCCTTCGGCATCCAGCATCTCGATGCGGACGGTGTCTCCGAAGCGCATGAAGGGCGTCTTCGGGCCGCCGGACAGGATCGTCTCGACGGTGCGCAGTTCTGCAAGGCAGGAATAGCCGAGGCCGCCCTCGGCGACCGGCTTGCCGGGGCCGCCGTCCGCGTCCTTGTTGGAGACCGTGCCCGAGCCGACGATCGCGCCCGCGCCGAGTGGCCGCGTCTTCGCGGCATGCGCGACGATGTCGGGAAACTCGAAGGTCATGTCGACGCCGGCTTCGGCGCGGCCGAGCGGCTGGCCGTTCAGGTCAACGCGCAGCGGCAGGCTGACCTTGCTGCCGTCCCATGCGTCGCCCAATTCGTCCGGCGTCACGGCGACGGGCGAGAAGGCGGAGGACGGCTTGGACTGGAAGAAGCCGAAGCCCTTGGCGAGTTCGCCGGGGATGAGGCCGCGCAGCGACACGTCGTTGACCAGCATGACCAGGCGGATGGCGTCGCGGGCCTGGTCGACCGATGCGGCCATCGGCACGTCGCCGACGATCACGGCGACCTCGCCCTCCATGTCGATGCCGTAGGCCTCGTCGGCCATGCGGATTGGCGCACGCGGCGCGAGGAAGGTGTCGGATCCGCCCTGATACATCAGCGGGTCGGTCCAGAAAGTGTCCGGCATCTCGGCGCCACGCGCCTTGCGCACCAGTTCGACGTGATTGACGTAGGCCGAACCGTCCGCCCACTGATAGGCGCGCGGCAGGGGCGACAGGGCGTCGTGCTCGTGGAAACGCTCCGACGGGACGGCGTCATGCGACAGGCTTTCGGCCAGCAGCTCCAGTTTCGGCGCGACCGTCGCCCAGTCGTCGAGGGCGGCCTGCAGGGTCGGCGCGATCGAGGTCGCGTCGGTGCAGCGGGTCAGGTCGCGGGAGACGACGACCAGCCGGCCGTCACGCGTTCCGTTGTCGAGGGTGGCGAGTTTCATCAATCCGTCCTTGTTTCCTTGCGGTGCGAATGCGGTTGTCGTGCGGGAGGGGGATCGTGCGCCGCCGCGGCTTTCCTCCCGTCGCCAAGCGGACCGCATCGCAGTCCGCTTCTACGTAATGGTTGCGTTTGTAACTAACAACAATTTTTTCGGAAACGCCTCCGCGCGACGGTCGCGAGGCTCTCTGTCCGCCGCCCGTCACGCGATGCGCACGACGTCCGGATCGGGCGGGGCGTCGGGCGCGATCTCGACGCGGTTGCGGCCACCGCGCTTGGCGGCATACATCGCCTGATCGGCGGCCTTGATGACCTGCTGGAGATCCTGCGCTTCGCCGGCCTGCGCGACGCCGGCGCTGACCGTCGCCTTGACGGGCTGGCCCTCGACAAAGGTGTTGGCGGCCGCGAAGGCCTTGAGAATGCGGTCGGCGATCAGGGCCGCGGTCTTGACGGAGGTGCCGGGCAGAACGACGACGAATTCCTCGCCGCCATAGCGGCCGAAGAGATCCCTCGGGCGCAGCGAAGAGCGGACGGTCTCGGCGAAGCTCGCCAGGATGCGATCGCCGAACTGATGGCCGTAATCGTCGTTGATGGTCTTGAAGCGGTCGAGATCGAACATGATGAGCGAGCAGGGCGCGCCCGCCCGCCGGTCGCGTTCGAACAGCCTGCCGGCCGCCTCGAAGAAGGTGCCGCGATTGTGGGCCCCGGTCATCGGATCGATGCTGGCGGCGTGGACGTAACGCTGTTCCTTGCGCTCATGGCAGATGAAGATCATCACGATGCTCACGGCCATGGAGAACAGGATGGATTCGAAATGGATCACGCCGAAGGGGCTGTTCAGCGCGGGCGGCTGGTCGAAGGAGAAGGTGCCCTGCAGGACCTCGGAGACGGCCAGCGAGTAGACGATCGCGTGCAGCATCAGGAAGCCGCCGAACACCCAGCGGGCCGGCAGGTGCTCGGCGCGGTGCCGGACCAGCAGCCAGGCAGACGCCGTCAGGAAAACCGGCCAGAAGCCGAAGCCGATGGCGGTCGACCAGGTCTCGCTGTCGATGTCGACGGGAAGGGCCGTGATCAGGGGCACGACGAGCGGCGTCCCGACAACCACCGGCCAGAGCGCGCGCAGGCGCAGGAACCGGCGCACGCCGGCCCAGATCATCAGCGGCGCCATGCTCATCAGACCGCCGCCGACGGGCGTGAGGGTCTTGTTGGTTGAAGCGATCGACACGAAGATCAGCGCGAGGCCGATCGTGTGCAGCGCATGGGCGGACCCCCACCAGATCAGCGCCGGCTGATCGCGGAACCGGAACCAGGCCCCGTAGACGAACAGGCTGGCGATCGCCGAGGCCGTCACCGCAGGAACCATCAGTGTGAGGGGGTCAAGGTGCATCTGTCGGGAGTATCTCCCTTCCGCAAAGTAATTGCATGGCCGTTCTACGCGTGAGCCGTTGCCAAGAGGTTAAGCGAATCTTCGCGCGGTTGGATAACAATCAGTATATCCGGTCAAGCCCGCCGGGTGCTACGACGCGGTCGCGGGCCTCTACAGGTGCCAGACTTTCGGCAGGGTCTGACCGTCAAGAAACAGGGCGAGGACCGGCAGCAGGCGCTGGCGCAGGGCGAAGCCGGAGGGCGCTGCGAGGCGGATCACGATCTTGCCCTTCGACGCTTCGCCGATGCGGCTGGCGCCGCCCGCGCCGTCGCCGATCAGCGTACGGGCGCGCGCGACGGCCAGGTCGAGGGTTTCGGCGTCATCGGGCAAGACGGCGACGAGCGTCGCCACCGCGCGGTTGCCGCCAAGTGCCGCCGGGCAGGCGAAGTCGCGGTCGGGGGAAATGTCGAGGCGCAGGTCGTCGGCATGGATGAGCGCGTCGCCGCGCCGGATGCGCCAGCGGTCGTGGAAGACGCCGGTGGAGACGGTTTCGCCCATCGCCTCGCGCCCAAGCAGCAGCGTCTCCAGGCCGACGAAACGGGCGCCCTCGTCGAGCGTCACGTCGATGGTGCGGCGGAAGCGGCCGCGATCGAAGAGGATCGTTTCCTGGGGCAGCCAGAAGAGGCTCGCCTCGGTGCCGACACGGACCGTGGAGGTCTGGACGCCGACGCCCTCGCTCGACTTGTAGACGCGTTCGCAGGCCTGGGTGGTCACGACGGTGCGGGTGCCGGGACCGGCGGCAAGCGTCCAGTCGAGCGTGTCGCCGCCGGTGATGCCGCCGGCGGTGTTGATCAGGACCGCTTCCAGCGCGTCGCCATGGGTCTTCGGGACGCGGATCTTGGCATTGCCGGCCTGGCGCAGCCGATCGATGCGGGTGCGGCCGGCGAGCGCCTTGACGGTCAGCAGGCCCTCGCCGTGGGAGCGCTGCATCGGCGCGGCGGCGGGAAGGGGCGGTGCCACCGTCAAGTGCCGAGATGCTTCTCGCCGCGCTTCTTCGCCAGGGCGATCTGGCGCTGGCGTTCGGCGTAGCGGGCGCGGTCGTCCTCGGAGCGGGCGTCGTGGCAATGCGGGCAGGAGACGCCCTCGACATAGGTCTCCGACTGCGTTTCCTCCGGCGTCAGCGGATGGCGGCAGGCGCGGCAGAGCGTGTAGTCGCCCGGCTCGAGCCCGTGACCGACGGCGACGCGCTCGTCGAAGACGAAGCAGTCGCCATGCCAGAGGCTTTCCTCGGCCGGCACGTCTTCCAGATATTTCAGGATGCCGCCCTTGAGATGGTAGACGTCCTCGAAGCCAAGCGACTTGACGAAGGCGGTCGCCTTCTCGCAGCGGATGCCGCCGGTGCAGAACATCGCGATCTTGCGGCCCTTCAGTTCATTGTCGTGGCGGCGCACCCAGTCCGGGAATTCGCGGAAAGTCTTGGTCTGCGGATCGACGGCATTCTCGAAGGTGCCGATCGCGTATTCGTAGTCGTTGCGGGTGTCGACCACGATGGTGCCGGGATCGGAGATCAGGTCGTTCCAGTCGTTCGGAGCGACATAGGTGCCGACGATCCGGTTGGGATCGGTGCCCGGCACGCCCATCGTGACGATCTCCTTCTTCAGACGCACCTTCATGCGCAGGAAGGGCGGCGTGTCGGCCCAGCTCTCCTTGTGCTCGAGACCGGCGAATTCCGGCTGGGCATGCAGGAAGGCGAGCAGGCGGTCGATGCCCTCGCGAGAGCCGGCGACCGTGCCGTTGATGCCTTCGGAGGCGAGCAGCAGCGTGCCCTTCAGCCCGGCGTCGAGACAGACGGCCTCCAGTTCGGGCTTGAAGGCTTCGTAGCGGCCGAAATCGGCGAAATGGTAGAGTGCGGCGACGATATGGGGCGGCTGGTTTTGCATCCCGTTCGGTTACTGCCGTTGGGCAGGCGAGGCAAGAGGCGAGGGTGCCGGTATGCCGCCTGCAACCAGTGCGAATGCCAGCCATGCGCCAAGGACGCTATCCTTTTGCGGCCGCCCCCGTTAAGGAGCACTACAAGATCTTACCTAGCGTTATTTCTACCGGGGGAATTCGGTTGACAGCAATGGCATACACGCAGTCCGGGGCGACCGGAACGGGATTCCGGTCGCAGTTCGGACCGCCGGTCGCGATGGCCCTCGTCATCTTCGCGGCATGCCTGTTCGGCATCTCCACGCGACCGATCGGCTTCCTCGCCACGGTCTGGCCGGCAAACGCGATCATGCTGGGGCTTCTCATCCGCATGCCGGGAACCGCGACCGCGCTCGGTTGGGCCGGCGCCGCGCTTGCCTATCTCGCCGCCGACCTCTTGACGGGATCCAGCCTGCCGAAGGCCCTGATCCTCAACGGCGCCAATCTTGCCGGCGTCGCCGCCGCCTATATGGTCTATGCCCGACTGCCCGACGGGATGACCCGGCTCGAAAAGCAGACGTCGATGCTCTGGCTGGTGATCGCCTCGGCGGCGGCGGGCGCGGCGGCGGGCCTGTTCGGGGCCCTCGCCAATCCGCTCCTGTTCGACGGCGGCGCCGTGGCGGGCTGGACGTTCTGGTTTGCGACCGAGCTCGTCAATTACATGGCGTTTCTGCCCGTCATCCTCCTGGCGCCCGCCCCGACCCACAACGATCCGGCGTCGGGCTACAGCTGGTCGCTCGGCGGGTGGGCCAATCTCATGCCGGCCGCGGCGCTGGTCGCGTCGTGTGCGCTGGCGCTGCTGATCGGCGGGCCGGGTGCGATCGCCTTTCCGGTTCCGGCGCTTCTTTGGTGCGGGCTCGTCTATTCGGTGTTCCGAACCTCCGTCCTGGTCCTGCTCTATGTGCTGTGGACGCTGATCCCGATTTCCGCCGATCTTATCGGCAACCCGGCCGTCTATGACGAGATGTCGCTGGTTTCGGCGCGGCTCGGGATCGCGCTCGTGGCGATGGGGCCGATCATGCTCGGCATCGTGACGGCCAGCCGTGCGCGGCTTCTCGGCCGGCTGAGGCACCTCGCCGCGCATGACCAGCTCACCGGAGCGAGCAGCCGCGCGGCCTTTGCGCAGGACGTCCAGGAGCAACTGTCGGTGAGCGGAAGCGGCTGCGCGCTGATGATGATCGATCTCGACCGCTTCAAGGCGGTGAACGACACGTTCGGCCATGCGGCGGGCGACGAGGTGCTGATGGCTTTCGCCGAGCGGGTGAGGCGCTGCCTGCGCAAGGACGACCTCTTCGGCCGGCAGGGCGGCGAGGAGTTCGTGGTCTTCGTCGCGGACAGCCTGGAGGTGGACGCGATCGCGGAGAGGATCCGCGTCGCGGTCAACAGCGCTCCCGTGACGTTGAACGACGGCCGGGCGGTGGAGATCACCGCGAGCATTGGCCTGCTCGTCTTCGGGCGGCCGACGGCAGCGTCCGTCGATGCGTTGCTCGTGGAGGCGGACGCGCTGCTCTATCGCGCCAAGAACAATGGCCGGGACAGGGTCGAGCGCGCGGCCGCCCAGGTGGCGTCCATTCCGCAAGGCTGATCTCGCGGGCGCTCCGGGCAAGGCCCGGTTTGTCAAAGAAAACAGTGTCGCGCCGCTCACGACGTGTCGGCGGTCTTCGTCGCGTGGAGCGCGAGGGAATGGCATTCGCGCAGGATCTCGTCGATCGCATGGCGCGGTCTTCGCCGGTGACCCGGCGGCCGTCCCGGACGCATCGGCAGGAACCGCCGGGTGCGTCCGGCGTTGCGCCGCGCCCGCCAGCGGACGAGGCGGCGGGCCTGATCGTCGATCGTGTCGAGCGTGCGCTTTAACGCCTGCAGGCGACCGAAGAGGTGGCGCGCGCTGACCGGATCGTCCGGCGAGGGGATATGCAGTTCAGGCAGCGGGCGGGGCTCGGACAGGCCGAGCACGGTGAAGCGCGGAAAGGTCTTCGCATAGCGCCGCGGCGGCGTTGCGCGGTAGGGGCTGAGCGGATCGAGCAGGGAGACCGCCCGCGGCGCGTCGCCGCCTGACCGAACGACGGCCCGCGCGGTTTTCGCGGACGTGTGACGCGACGTCGGACGATAAGGGCGTTTCAGCTCGACCGGCTTTGACGCGGGGCGGTCGCGCCCCGGTCGATCGGGCGGGGTTTCGAGTTCATGCGCGGCGATGATGACGAGGCGCCGGACGGCGGCCTCGGCGGGACGCAGCAGGCGCAGGATCCGCTTGTGCAGGAAGCGCGGCAGGGTGGGGTGGGCGTTGTCGCGGGCTTCGTCCAGCCCGACCATGGCAAACAGCGCCGCGACGATGCGCAGAAGCGCCTCGCGATTGCGTTCGACTGCCAGGGCCCAGTCCATCTCGCTTGCCGTCCTTCCTGCCTTCGTCTCGTCAAATGCGGCAGGTCTCCGGAGGCCTGCGCGGATGCCGATCGAGGATAGGCGAGGCCGGAGAGCGGTGGACAGACTTTGTCGGGTGCGGCGTCGGCGGCATGCGCGGTTCCGGCCCGAAATCTCAGGCTGCATCGCACCTTCGCTCGTTGGTCCGTCCTTCAGGGCGGCGTGACGGCGCGTGCGGTTCATCCACCCCGCGCGGGTCGCTCGCAGACTGGTCGCTTCGAAACCGACAGCGACCGGGTGAGACATGTTTTCAGAGGAAACGATCAGGCACATCGAGGCGACGGCGCGGGAGGCGGGGCTGGAACCGGCCGCGCTGCTGGCGATCGCGGAGGTGGAATCGGGCGGGCGCGCCTTTGCCATGGTGGAGGGGCGGCCGGAACCGCTGATCCGCTTCGAAGGGCACTATTTCGACAGGCTCGTCGATGACGCCAAGCGCGCCGACGCGCGGGCGAAGGGGCTGGCCTCGCCGACCGCCGGCGCGGTGAAGAACCCGGCGTCGCAGGCGGCGCGCTGGCGGCTGCTGGAGGCGGCGACGGCAATCGACCGCGACGCGGCGCTGCAATCGGTCTCCTGGGGGATCGGCCAGGTGATGGGCGCGCACTGGAAGGCGCTGGGTTATGCCTCGGCGGAGGCGCTGGTGGAGGAGGCGCGCTCCGGCGCGGGCGGGCAGACGAGGCTGATGCTGCGGTTTCTGCAACGAAACGGGCTGACCGACGTCATCCGCGCGCATGACTGGGCGACGTTCGCACGGGCCTATAACGGGCCCGGATACCGGACGCATCGCTATGACAGCCGGATCGCCGCCGCCTATGCGCGCCATGCGCGCGGCGCAAAAGCGCCGGCCGGCGGAGCCGTGCTGAGGCGGGGCGACGGGGGCGAGACGGTGGCCGACCTGCAGCGCATGCTGACGGCGACCGGCTATCCGCTGGCGCCCGACGGGCGGTTCGGACCGGCCACGGCGCGCGCGGTGGAGCGCTTCCAGTCGGACCTCGGGCTTGCCGTCGACGGGATCGTCGGACCGCAAACGCGGGCGGCGCTGGAAACGGCGGTGGCCGGGCGGCCGGTGCCGCGCCGCCTCCTGCGGCTGATCGCGGCGATCCGGCCGATGCTGGGCGTCATCGCCCGGGTTGTCCGGATGCGGGCTGGACGGGCGGCCTAGATCGGTTCACGCTTGGGGCAGGCGCGGCGAGGATTTCACCCGTCCGATCCGCGTTTTTGCGATTTTCCCGATTCCGTCACGAGCAGAATTGCTCTAAACCGATTTAAAACGCCAGGCGAACTCCAGCGAGGATCGATCCATGCCGCAAAACACCGAAGCGCTTCTTCCCATCATGACCGGCCAGAGCGTGATCCCCGTGATCGTGCTCGAGGATGCAGAGGCCGCTGTGCCGATGGCGCGGGCGCTTGTCGCAGGCGGCCTGCCGGCGATCGAGATCACGCTGCGCACGGCCGCGGCGCTGGAGGCGATCCGCCGCGTCGCCGCCGAGGTGCCCGAAGCGCTGGTCGGCGCGGGCACGATCCTCAATGCGGGTCAGTTCGACGAGGCGGTCGAGGCCGGCTCGAAATTCATCGTCAGCCCGGGCCTGACGCCGGAACTGGTCGATGCGGCGGAGGGAAGCCCGGTGCCGCTGCTGCCCGGCGCGGTGACGTCGAGCGAGATCATGGCGGCGCTGGAGGACGGCTATTCGCTGCTGAAGTTCTTCCCCGCCGAACAAGCCGGCGGCGCGGCCTATCTGAAGTCGCTCTCCTCGCCCTTCGGCGGGGTGAAGTTCTGCCCGACGGGCGGCGTGTCGGCGTCGAACGCGGCCGATTACCTGGCGCTGCCGAACGTCTTGTGCGTCGGCGGCTCCTGGGTCGCGCCAAAGGACGCGGTGGCGGCCGGCGACTGGGACCGGGTGACGGCGCTCGCCAGGGAGGCGGCGGCGCTGGCGTAGATCGCTACACGTCAAACTAAAGACATGAAAAAGCCCGGGACGGCGACCGTCCCGGGCTCTTTTTGTTGCGAATGCAGGTCGGCCTAGAGCTTGCCGGCGCGCTGCTGCAGCATCTGGAACGTGTCGAAATTGTATTCCGTCAGCTGGAACCACAGGTAACCGTCGCGACGATAGGCCATGTAGGAATCGTGCAGTTCCTTGAAGTTCGGGTTGGCAGCCGAGATTTCCGCGTAGGTCTCGGTGGCCGCGTCGAAGCAGGCTTCCAGGATCGCCTGGCTGTAGGGGCGCAGCTGCGTGCCCGATGCGGCGAGTTCCTTGAGCGTCTTCGGGTTGCGCGTGTCGTAGCGAGCCATCATGACGTTGTTGGCCATGGCCGACGCGTCCTTGACGATGCGCTGGTAGCTGGCCGGCAGCTCGTTCCACTTGTCCAGGTTGATGAAGTTGTGGACGCAGACGCCACCTTCCCACCAGCCCGGATAGTAGTAGTACGGCGCGACCTTGTTGAAGCCGAGCTTGGCGTCGTCATAGGGGCCGACGAACTCGGCGCCGTCGATGGTGCCCTTCTCGAGCGCCGGGTAGATGTCGCCGCCGGGCAGGCCCTGCGGGACGACGCCCAGTTTCTCGATGATGCGGCCGCCGAAGCCGCCGATGCGGAACTTCAGGCCCTGCAGGTCTTCGACCGTGTTGATTTCCTTGCGGAACCAGCCGCCCATCTGGGCGCCGGTGTTGCCGGCCGGGAAGGCGATCGTGTTGTAGCCCTGGTAGAACTTGTTGAGGAGGTCGATGCCGCCGCCCTCATACATCCAGCCATTGGTCATGCGGGCGTTCAGGCCGAACGGGATGCCGGTGCCGATGCCGAAGGCTTCGTCCTTGCCCCAGTAGTAGTAGGAGCAGGTGTGCGACATTTCGACGGTGGCGTTGGAGACGGCGTCGAGTGCCTCCGGCATGCCGACGATCTCGCCGGCGGCGAAGACCTGGATGTTGAAGTTGCCGTCGGTGGCTTCCTTCACCGCTTCGGCGAAGACTTCAGCCGCGCCGTAGATGGTGTCGAGCACTTTCGGGAAGCCCGACGTGCAGCGCCACGTGATCTTCGGCATGGATTGGGCGATGGCAGGCGCAGCGAGGGCGGTTGCCGCAGCAGCGCCGGCGCCGACCGCGCCGGTTTTCTTGATAAACGAACGACGATCCATAAGATCCTCCCAGATGGTGTCATGACGAGCCCGCGCAGCCTCCGCTTCCTACGAAGCCTCCACGGCGATGCTCGCGGTGCACCTTACAGTTTTGCCTTTGCCTGTCCAGCGTTGCGGAATGGTAGAACTACGACAATTGGTCAATTTTTTTGTCCAGTTGGCGCCGTAGCGTCAGGAAGGCCGGAAGACAGGGCAAAACATGCCCGTTGCGTCCCGGCTCGGCGGCGATGCATAAGGTGGGCGATCAAAGGAGCACCATCCATGCAGCCCATCGTCGCCGTCGTCGCGGATGTCCGCGATTTCGACAATTACCGCTGGCATTGCACGCCGCAGACCTATCTGGAGGCGGCGCTGTCGGTGGCCGGCGTCGTGCCGATGATCCTGCCGGCCTTCGGCGAGCGGATCGACTTCGCCTCGCTGGTGACGCGCGTCGACGGCGTGCTCCTGTCGGGTTCGCGCTCCAACGTGCATCCGCAGCATTTCGGCATCGCCTCGACGCCGGAGCACGAGCCGCATGACGAGGAGCGCGACGCGACGGCGCTGCCGCTGATCCGCGCGACACTGGACGCCGGCGTGCCGCTCTTCGCGATCTGCCGCGGCGTGCAGGAACTGAACGTGGCGCTGGGCGGCTCGATCGCGCATGAGATCCAGACCCGCGAGGGGACCTTCGACCATCGCGCGCCGGTGAGCGACGACCAGGACGTGCGCTTCCGCCTGACCCACGGGATCGACGTCAAGCCGGACGGCTGCCTGGCGGGCATCGTCGGCGACACGCGCATCGAGGTGAACTCGCTGCACCGCCAGGCGATCGACACGCTGTCGCCGCGCCTGCAGATCGAGGCGACGGCCGATGACGGCACGGTGGAGGCGGTCTCGGTACGCGACGCGGCCGGGTTTGCCGTCGGCGTGCAGTGGCATCCCGAATACTGGGCGCGCACCGACCGGCCGTCGGGGGCGCTGTTCAGGGCCTTCGGCGAGGCGGCGCGGACCCGCGCGCAGGGTCGCGCCCGCGCGGCCTGAGAAAAATCCGTCGCGGGCGGGAATAAATCCGCGGGCTTGCGTGTCCAACACCACGAGAACGGCAAGAGCGCCGTTTTCGTTCGACACGATCAAGGGAGTTCCCGATGAAGACCGCATTTGCCACCGCTGCCACCTTCCTGCTTCTCGCCGGCATCGCCGCCGCCGCGCCCGTAACGACGGTTTCGACCGCCAGCGGCGACGTGCTCGCCGGCGAAAACGGCATGACGCTCTACACGTTCAAGAACGACGCCGAGGGCGTTTCCAACTGCAATGGCGGCTGCGCCGCCAACTGGCCGCCGCTGTTTGCGGAAGACGGCGCCATGGCCGAGGGCGCCTATTCGGTGATCACCCGCGCCGACGGCACCATGCAGTGGGCCAAGGACGGCATGCCGCTCTATTTCTGGGTCAAGGACGAGAAAGAGGGCGACATCACCGGCGACGGCTTCAACGGCGTGTGGGACCTTGCGCGTCCCTGACCCTCTGACACGCCGGCAGGCGGGCGGAAACGCCCGTCCGCGCGCCTCCCTCATCCCCCCGATGGGAGGCGCGCGATGAGCCGTTTCGAGACCGACGTGCTCGCGGTGCTGCCACGCCTGAAACGCTATGCCCGCAGCCTCGCCCGCGACGCGTCGGATGCCGACGACCTCGTCCAGGACTGCCTGGAGAAGGCGTTCGCGCGGCGCGCGAGCTGGCGCGGCGACAATCTGCAAAGCTGGCTGATGACGATCCTCACCAATCTCAACCGCAACCGCTTGCGCAAGGCCGGCACGACGCCGGCGATGGTCGATATCGACGACGCACAGGCGGTGGAGAGCGGGCAGGCATCCGCCGACCCGCTGGAGCGGGACCGGATCGTCGCGGCGCTGGACCGGCTGCATCCCGATCAGCGCGCCGTGCTGATGCTCGTCGTCGTCGAGGGCTACGCCTATGGCGAGGTGGCCGAGATGCTGGACATCCCCCTCGGCACGGTGATGTCGCGCCTTTCGCGGGCGCGGCGCATGCTTGCAACCATCCTTGAAGGCCACAATATCGTGGCATTCCGGAGAACCCCATGACCATCGCCCGAATGAGCGACCTCCCATGAACACCAAGCCGGACAGCGCCATTACGGAAGCGGACCTGCACGCCTATGCCGACGGCCTGCTGGCGCCGGACCGCCGCGCCGCCGTGGAAGCGCATCTCGCAGACAATCCCGACGCGGCCGCCGAGGTGGCCAACTGGCAGGCCCAGAACGCCGCGTTGCGCGACGCCTTCGGCGCGACACCCGCCGCCGACGCTGAAGACCAGGCGCTGATCGAGGCGCTCGGCCGGCAGCGGCCGCAGCGCTTCGGCCGGCTGGCGATCGCCGCGGGGTTCGCGCTGTTTTTCCTGGCCGGCGGCGGGGCGGGAAGCCTGATCACGGCGGGCCTTCAGCGCGGCGACGCGATCGCGGTGGCGCAATTGCTGCCGCAGGCCTCGAAGACCAATTATCTCGTCTATGCCAGCGAGGTGCGCCATCCCGTCGAGGTGGACGCCAGCCAGGAGGCGCATCTGGTCGGCTGGCTCGGCGCGCGGATCGGCAAGACGCTGGCCGCGCCGGACCTGTCGGCGCGCGGTTATGCGCTTGTCGGCGGGCGGCTGGTGCCCTTCGCCGAAAAGCCGGGCGCCATGCTGATGTATGAGAATGCCGAGGGCGATCGCGTAACGATTCTCATCGGCGTCAATCCGGACCATCACGGCACGGAATTCCGCTTCGACGAGACCGATGGCGTTTCGACCTTCTTCTGGGCCGACAACGGCTTCGCCTATGCGATGTCGGGTGCGGTCGGTCGCGAGGCGCTGCTCGGTCTCGCGCATGTGGTCTACGCGCAGAACTGAGGGACGGCCGCCGCCTTACGGACCGTCGGCGCGCGCGGCATCGCCCGCATGGGCGTGCCAGATGCCGTCGAGGATCTCGAACGCGCATTCCACCCTCGGGTCGCTGCCGCGCGTTTCGAGCGCAAGGAAGCAGAGCGACGTCTCGATGGCGGCCTGATCGGCGACTACGAGGCCGTGGCTCTGTTTTTCATGCAGGGCGATGGAATCGCGGCACAGGCTGATGCCGACGCCGGAGCGCACCATCGCCAGCATGGAGGGTTCCTGGTCGACAAGGGCGACGATGTTCTGCTCGATGCCGCGGTCGGCGAAGACCGAGCGAAGCAGCCGGTTGTGCGCAGAGGCTGCGGGGGTGCCGATCCAGGGCAAGGAGGCAAGCCCCGACCAGTCCTTGCCGACGACCCGCCTTTCCCAGCCGGCCGGCGCGATGACCCGGTAGACGAAGCGCGTCAGGTCCATGCGCCGGAAGCGGGGCTCGTCCAGAGTGCTGTCCGGCTTGTCGAGGCGAATATGCTGGCCGGGGTCTCCGAGAAAGAAGCCGACATCGATCTCGTCACGCAGCAAGCGGTCGCACACCTCGCCGCTCATGCCGTGGACAAGTTCGGTCTCCAGTTCGGGATAGTCTTCGACGAGGGCGGCGAGAAACTGGCCGAGACGGGTGAAGTCCGGGTCGAGAATGGTGCCGATGCGCAGCTTGCCGCGGATCGTGCCGGTCATGCGCCGCGCCGTCTGGCTGAGATCCGACAGCGCCGAGAAGACCTGCTCGGCCTTGACCAGCAGGGCCTCGCCGTCCTGCGTCAGGCGAAGCCCCTTCGGGGTGCGCCGGAACAGGGTCAGGCCGGTATCCTCGGCGAGCCGCTTCAAGTGAACGCTGACGGCCGGCTGGGTGAGATGCAGGATGTCGGCGGCGCGCGACACGTTGCCTTCATGGGCAACGGTCAGGAAGGACCGCAGAACTCTCAGGTCGGGATATGTGTCCATATAAAGGGAATTTATAATAGAGCGCGCCAATCGTCATTGGATTTTTGCCGTCGCCGCGCGGTAATTCGGGTCCGTCTTCAGATGGGGCCCGAAAACGGCCCATTGCGCGCCCAATGTCGTGGGCCGGGAGGAGGGGAAACGATGACGGATCATCGGTTCGATTTTATAATCGTCGGGGCAGGCACGGCCGGTTGCCTGCTGGCCAACAGGCTGAGCCGGGACCCGTCGAACCGGGTCCTGCTGCTCGAAGCCGGCAAGGACGACCGCTATCCGTGGATCCACATTCCCGTCGGCTACCTCTATTGCATCGGCAATCCGCGCACAGACTGGCTGTTCAGAACGGAACCCGATCCGGGGCTGAACGGCCGGTCGCTGCTCTATCCGCGCGGCAAGACGCTGGGCGGCTGCTCGGCCATCAACGGCATGATCTACATGCGCGGGCAGGCGCGCGACTATGACGGCTGGGCGGAGATCACCGGCGACGACAGCTGGAACTGGGAGAACGCGCTTCCCTATTTCATGGCGCATGAGGACCACTACCGTCTGGACGACGGCGCCGATCCCGTGACCGGCGACAACAGCCTGTTTTCCGACATGCACGGGCGTGGCGGCGAATGGCGGGTGGAAAAGCAGCGGCTGCGCTGGGACGTGCTCGAAGCCTTCGCGGATGCCGCCGAAGAGGCGGGGATTGCGCGCACCGACGATTTCAACACGGGCGACAATGCCGGCGTCGGCTATTTCGAGGTCAACCAGCGCTCCGGCTGGCGCTGGAGCACGGCGAAGGGCTTCCTGCGGCCGGTGCGCAATCGCGCCAACCTGACGGTATGGACCGAGGCGCAGGTCGAACGGCTGGAATTCGAAACCACGGGGAGCGGCGCGAGACGCTGCGCGGCGGCGGTGGTGCGGCGGGGCGATCAGTCCGTGACGGTGCATGCCGACCGCGAGGTGATCCTGTCGGCCGGCGCGATCGGCTCGCCGCAGATCCTGCAATTGTCGGGCGTCGGGCCGGCGGCGCTGCTCAAGCAGCACGGCATCGACGTGGTGCTGGACGCGCCGGGCGTCGGCGACAATCTGCAGGATCATCTGCAGATCCGCTCGGTCTACAAGGTGAAGGGCGTCCAGACGCTCAACACGCTGGCCAACAGCCTGGCGGGCAAGGCGAAGATCGGACTGCAATATGCATTGACGCGGTCCGGCCCGATGAGCATGGCGCCGAGCCAGTTGGGCGCCTTCTCGCGCTCGGATCCGGACAGGCCCCACGCCAATGTGGAATATCACGTTCAGCCGCTCAGCCTGGAGGCCTTCGGCGAGGACCTGCATCCCTTTCCGGCGATGACGGTGAGCGTGTGCAACCTCAACCCGACCAGCCGCGGCCATGTGCATATCCGCTCCGGCCGGTTCGACGACGCGCCGGCGATCGTGCCGAACTACCTGTCGACCGACGAGGACAGGCGCATCGCCGCCGATAGCCTGCGCCAGGCGCGCACGATCATGGCCAGGCCGGCGATGGCGAAGTTCGAGCCGGAGGAGTGGAAGCCCGGCGTGGAATTCCAGACCGACGAGGAACTGGCAAAGCTCGCGGGCGACATCGCCACCACGATCTTCCATCCCGTCGGGACGACGCGGATGGGCGCCGACGACGATGCCGGCGCGGTGGTCGATTCCCGCCTTCGGGTGCGCGGCGTCGAGGGGTTGCGGGTGGTCGATGCCGGCGTGATGCCCCTGATCACCAGCGGCAACACCAATTCGCCGACGCTGATGATCGCCGAAAAGGCCGCGCGCTGGATCCTGGCGGCCGCCTGACCGACGCGGCCGCGCGGGTGGCGCGATCAATCCTTCGAGGGTGATTTCCGATCGTCGACGATCGGTTCGCGCGCGGTCCAGAAACGCTCGACCTTGTGCCAGAAGCGCAAGGACTCCGGCTTCAGGAACGGCACGAACTGGTCGGGCGTCGTGCCGTCGTGCAGGTTGGTGTTCTGCAGATCCTCCAGAAAGCCGACGATCGCCGCGTCATGCACGTAGCGGTCGCCTTCCAGGATCCAGCGTTCGACGACGGCGAAGATGGCGGTGAGCTCGGTTTCGCGGCCTTGCCGCATCAGCGCGGAGCATTCCGCGACGAGATCGCCCATAAGCAGGTAGCAGGGCAGACCCTTCGGGTGGTCGGCCCATTCCGCGCGGAACGTCTCCCATCGGGGCCGAAAGCCGGGATGAGCCTCAAGCAGCGGTTCGAAGAGGGTTTCGCGCGTCAACATCGTCAGTGCGTCTCGACGTCGGCCTGGCCGGTGCCCGCGCCGAGGGCCGTGCGCGCGGGCGGCTGGCGCCCGCCGGCGCTCAGAAAGCCTCGAAGGACAGCGACAGCGCCTTCGGCTCGACGACGTCCCAGCCGAACTGGTCCTTGGCCGACAGCCGCATCAGCACCTTGCCGGTGTGGTCGGTGATGCGAACCTTGCCGGTTTCGGTGTCCTGCCAGGCGCGGGCGGTCAGCAGTTCCTTCGGCATGCCGCTGCAATGGCCCGGCTCGACGCGGTGGACGTCATAGCCCTTGGCGCGGTGCAGCGCGACGATGCAGGTGCGATTATGGGCATGATCGACGACCATGAAGCGGTCGGCCTGGCGAAGCGTGTCGATGGAGGCGGTGGTCGTCTTGTCGATGCCCGGCTCGGCGATGCCGTAGCCAACGGTCAACATCGCCGCGACGCCCAGTATGGCGGCTCCGTTTATCCAGTGGGTGTAAGACTTCATCATCGCCCGTGTCTCCCGTGCAAGTTGCGGCGAGTATGAGCGGCCATGGTTAATGCACGGCTAACGGGAGCGTGAAGATTTTCGATATCGGAGGAGATGCGGTGGGGGAGCGGGGAGGCAGGCGATTGCTGCTGAGTGTTCAGCGACCGGTTCTTGGCGGTCGTTCGTGGCTTCCGCGCCGAATGATCGTTTTGAGCCCATTCAATACATTCGTCGCAACTTACTGGGTGGTCGCTTCTGTCTATTGAAGACGACTGCTTTTGTAGCTGGAAAGCGTAGTCAATCGGATCGCCACCACTCATCATGCAAACAGCGTCCGTCTTTGCGTCAGCTATTGAAAAAAGACCGAAATAACTGCCGTTCGCTGGCAGCCACTGCGAACGTAAACGGTACGCCACCTCTCCCCTTTCACACGCGCGGCAACTCGCGGCGGAACGTGCGCGATCTCTCCCGGCATGTCCGGGTCATCCGCCCGCTTCAGTTTGCGCCGTGCTTTGTCAGGTGGCGCGCCTCCGGCACCGGCGTGACGGCTTCGCCCTTTTCGAACCACGCGACCAGATTGTCGGCGACGAGGTCTCCCATGGCGGCGCGGGTGGGGACGCTGGCGGAGCCGATATGCGGGGTGAGGAAGGTGTTCTCCATGGCGATCAGTTCGGCGGGGACGTTCGGCTCGTTCTCGAACACGTCGAGGCCGGCGGCCGCGATCGTGCCGGATTGGAGGGCGGCGATCAGCGCCTGTTCGTCGACCACCGTGCCGCGGCCGATATTGACCAGGACGCCGTTCGGCCCGAGCGCTTCCAGCACCTCGGCATTGACGGCGTGGCGGGTCTCCTCGGTGCCGGGCACGACGCAGATCAACGTGTCGACGGCGGTTGCCAGTTCCTTCAGCGAGGCGTGCCAGGGATAGGCGACATCCTGCGCCGGCTTGCGGTTGTGGTAGTGGACCGGAAGGCCGAAGCCCTCGATGCGGCGCGCCACGGCCTTGCCGATGCGACCGAGGCCGAAGATGCCGACGGTGCGGCCGCGCAGCGACAGGAGCGGGACCGGGAAGTTGCCGTCCTTCGCCCAGCGGCCGTCGCGCACCCAGGCGCCGGCGCGGTCGAAGCGGCGCAGCGTGTTGAGCAGAACGGCGAGCGCCGTGTCGGCGACTTCCTCGTTGAGCACGTCCGGCGTGTGGGTGACGCAGATCCCCTTCTCGATGGCGTGCAGCGAGGGCACCGGATGATAGCCGACGCCGAAATTGGAGATGATCTGCAGCGCGGGCAGGGCGTCGATGATCGGCACGTGCTGAGGGCCCAGCAGCGCCGCCATGCCGGTGATGCGCTCGCGCTTGTCGGCCGGAATCAACGCCGGGTCGGGCGTGTCCATGAGGACGGCGTCGAACGTGTCGACGATGCGCTCATAGGCGCGCGGGTAGAAATTGGCGGGCATGAGCACGCTGACGGATTTCAGATCTTGCGGCATCTCAGGCGCGTTCCTTCACCGGCGAGGTCGATTGGCGGATGTGCAGTTCGGGGCGGATGAGTTCGAGCGTGCCGGAATTGTCGCGCACGCCGTCGATGCGGTCGAGCAGCGCGCGGGCGGCGCGGCGGCCGACTTCCGGCTGGCCGTTCCAGACGGTGGTCAGGGCAGGCGTCGCGATCGCGGCCTCCTCGAGGTCGTCATAGCCGGTCACCGAAATGTCGATGCCGGGGATCAGGCCGGCGCGGCGGATGCCGTTCATCAGGCCGATGGCGACGAGGTCGTTCCAGCAGACCGCGGCGGTGGGCTTGTCGGGCAGGGCGAGGAATTCGCCCGACGCCTCGAAGCCGGCCTGCTTGGTGCGCGGCCCGGGGATGCGCCATTCGGGCTTGGCCGGCAGTTCCGCCTTCTGCATGGCGAGCAGATAGCCGCGATAGCGGTCACGGCCGGTGGACGTCTCGTCGGTGCCGCCGATCATGGCGATGCGCTTGTGGCCGAGCGAGATGAGATGGCGGGTCGCAAGGCCGATGCCGAAGGCGTCGTCGCCGCGAAACACCGGCAGGCTCGCCTCCGGGATCGAGCGGGCGATCAGGACGACCGGCAGGTCGTTGCGCGAGACGAGGTCGACATCCTCCATCGGCGTGCCGATCGCGGGCGACATGATGACGCCGTCGGCGCCGAGCTGCATCAGCGTGTCGAGGAAATCGCGCTGCTTGTCGACATTGTCGTAGTGGTTGGAGAGCAGGAAAGTGTGGCGGGAGCGGTCGAGCTCGGTCTCGATCGCCTTGAGGATCTCGCCGTAGAACGGGTTCATGATGTCGTGGACGACGACGCCGATGATGCCCGACTTGGAGGTGCGAAGACTGGCGGCGCGGCGATTGTAGATGTAGCCGATCTGGCGCGCATGGGCCTTGATCCGCTCCTTCGTCGCTTCCGCCACCAGCGGACTGTCGCGCAACGCCAGCGACACGGTCGCCGTCGAAACGCCCAGCGCCTCGCCGATGGTGGATAGCTTGATCTTCTGCGCCACCGATGTCCCCCTCTTCTTTTTGTTTTTTAAAGAATTTAAACTACTTTAAAATCCGTGCGACGCAAGGGCAAAGGCCGGCGGGCGACGACGCGCATGCGCCGGGAGGGCTTAATCGATGGTCAGGCTCATGCCAATGGAGGCGGGGCGGTGGGCCGAAACCCGAATTGCGCGTATAGGTTGCGCGCCTCGCCGTCGGCGATCAGGCTGACATAGGCGCCGGACGGTGCGTTGCGGCGCAGATGGTCGGTCAGCGCGGCGACGATGCGCTTGCCCAGGCCGCGCTTGCGGTGGCCGGGATCGACAGCGATGTCGGTGATCTGGAAGAAACAGCCGCCGTCGCCGACGATGCGGCCCATGCCGATGCAGGTTCCGTCGTGAAGGATGCGCACGGCGAAGATCGTGTTCGGCAGGGCGATGCGGGCGGCTTCCAGGCTGAAGGGGCTGAGGCCCGCGACCGCGCGAAGGCGGACGAAGTCCTCCGCCGAGGGCGGGCCCTCGGCAAGCGCATAACCGTCGCTCACGCCTTGGTCTCGGTCGTCTTCTTCTTCTTGCCGGCGGCGGGCTTCTTTTTCGGCTTCTTCACCTCGGGTTCGCCGAGATTGGCCTCGATCTTGGCGAGGATCTTGGCAAGCTGCTTGCGTTCCTTCTTCTTGACGCCGTCGAGGGCGCGCATCTCGGCGTCGCGCACGGCCTTCTGCATTTGTTCGAGCACGGCGCGGCCATCTTCGGTGAGCCAGACATGGATCTGGCGGGCGTCCGTTTCCGACGGGCGGCGCTCCAGGAAGCCCTGCTCGGCCAGGCGGGTCACGGTCTTGGTGACGGTGGGCGGCTTGACGCCGAGCGCGGTGGCGAGCTGACCGAGCGTCTGGCCGTCCTGCGCGGACAGCAATTCCATGACGCTTTCCTGGCCGGCATAGAGCCCTGTCGCCTGGAGGAGCTTCGCCATGTGTGTGCGGCCGATGCGGGCGGCGTTCTGGAGGCTGGCCAGAAGCTTGGTGACCTCTTCAGCCTCCTTCTCGATGTAATAGCGATTCATGGGAGAGTAATAAGCCGACGAAAGAAATGAGGTCAAGAATCGGCCTGCGATGACCGGTCGCGCAAGGGTCGTTTGCATCGGAATGCAAAGGCTTTAAGGATGGTTCGATTAACAGGATCGACCCGATGACCGAGGCCGTGAAACCGCTCTGGCTGAAAAACCCTCTCGCCATTCTCGCCGACGGTGCGTCGGGGGGCGTGGTGATCGCGGACGGCCGCATCACGGAACTCGTGCCGGCCGGCGGAACGCCGCAGGCGCAGTGCACGGTTTTCGACGCGTCGCGGCACGTGGTCCTGCCCGGCCTCATCAACACGCATCACCATTTCTACCAGACGCTGACGCGCGCCCATCCGGCGGCGATCAACCGGGAACTGTTCGACTGGCTGACGGCGCTCTACCCGATCTGGGCGCGGCTCGGACCCGACGGCCTGCGGCTGGCGACGCGGCTGGCGCTGGTCGAACTGATGATGTCTGGCGTCACCTGTTCGTCGGACCATCACTACGTCTTTCCCGCCGGGCTGGAGGACGCGCTCGACATCCAGGCGGAAGAGGCGACGGCGCTCGGCATGCGCATGGTGCTCAATCGCGGCTCGATGAACCTGTCGAAGAAGGATGGCGGGCTGCCGCCGGATTCCGTCGTGCAGGACCACGACACGATCCTCGCCGACTGCGAGCGGGTGATCGCGAAGTATCACGACCCTTCGGAAGGCGCGATGCTGCAGGTCGCGCTGGCGCCGTGCTCGCCCTTCTCGGTGACGCGCGAATTGATGCGCGACACCGCGACGCTGGCGTCGAAATGCGGCTGCGCGCTGCACACGCATCTGGCCGAGACGCATGACGAGGACGCCTTCTGCCGCGAGAAGTTCGGCTGCCGGCCGGTCGATTACCTGGAGGATTGCGGCTGGCTGGGCGACAGGACCTGGCTGGCGCATGGCATCCATTTCGACGACGGCGAGATCGCCCGGCTCGGTGCGGCCGGCGTCGGCGTCAGCCATTGCCCGACCTCCAACCAGGTTCTCGCCTCGGGCCTCTGCCGGACACGCGACCTGGAGGCGGCGGGCGTCAAGGTGGGGCTGGGCGTGGACGGGTCGGCGTCCAACGACAGCTCCAACCTGATGGAAGGCGCGCGCCACGCGCTGATGCTGAACCGCATCCGCTACGATGCGACCGTGACGCATTTCGACGTGTTCCGCTGGGCGACATCGGGCTCGGCGGCCTGTCTCGGCCGCGACGACATCGGCGAGATCGCGGTCGGCAAACAGGCGGATTTCGCGCTGTTCACGCTCGACGAACTGCGCTTTTCCGGCGCGCATGATCCGCTGGCGGCGCTGGTGCTGTGCGGCGCCCACCGCGCCGACCGGGTGATGATCAGGGGCCGGTGGACCGTCGAGGACGGCATGCCGGTGGACATCGACATCGACAGGCTGCGTCACGAGCACGGCGCGGTGGCGAAACTGTTCGCCGAGGCGTGATGGACGGCAAGGACAACGGGCAGGCCAGGCCGAAACGCATCCGCCGCCGCGTGGCGACGCTGCCGGAGCGCGCGCCCGCCGACGCGGCAAAGTGGATCGCGGTGCTGCCGCTGGGCGCGACCGAACAGCACGGGCCGCATCTGCCGTTCGAGACCGACAGCCTGATCGCCGAGGCGGTGGTCGAGAGGCTGATCGCCCGGCTGCCGGATTCCGCGCCGGTCGTGTTCCTGCCGGTGGAGGAGGTCGGCTATTCGCCCGAACACATGCATGTGGAAGGCACCGAGACGCTGACCTGGAACGAGGCCGTCCGCCACTGGATCGGGATCGGCGAACAGGCACGCCGCTCCGGCATACGGAAATTCGTCATGCTGAACGCCCATGGCGGCAATTCGCCCTTGATGACGATCGTGGCGACCGAGTTGCGCACGCGCTTCGACATGCTGGCGGTGGCGACGAGCTGGAGCCGCTTCGGCTTGCCGGACGGCGTGATGAGCCCGGAGGCAAAGCATCTCGACATCCATGGCGGGCTGATCGAGACCTCGGTGATGCTGGCCATCCACCCGGACCTGGTGGAGATGGACAAGGCCGGCGACTTCCCGTCGCGCCAGGACGACTTCATCCGCGATTACGCGCATCTGCGCGCCTACGGCCCGCACGCCTTCGGCTGGACGATGGAGGACCTGTCCGAGATCGGCGCGGTCGGCAATGCCGCTGGCGCGTCCGCCGAGATCGGCGAGCGGATCCTCGATCACGCCGTGAGCGGCTTGCTGCAGCTCTTGAAGGATGTGGAGAAACATCCGGGATTTGGCGGCTGAACCCGAGTCGCGCGCAGCAATTCCCACATGGTGAGAAAATCACGCGCCAATATTGACCGGCGCCGTTCCGCGGTTATCCTGCCGGTGTCAGGGCCGCGCGCCCTGATTTTTTTCGGGAGGAACGAATGGCAGTATCGGTACAGGTGATCTATCCGATCGTGGAAGGCACCACGTTCGACTATGACTATTATGCCGACAAGCACATGAAGCTGGTCGACGAGACCATGGGCCCGCATCTCCAGTCGATGGTGGTGACGAAGGGGCTGGCGGGCGGCGGCCCGGACGCGCCGCCGGATTTCTTCGCGGTGGCGACGTTCATCTTCGCGGACGACGCGGCGATGAAGGCGGCCCTGGCGAAGAGCGGCCCGCTCGGCGAAGACCTCGCCAATTTCACGACGACTGCGCCGAAGTTCCTGATCGGCGAGGTGATCGCCTGACGCGGACCCGCGTCAGGCATTTTTGCGAGCAGCCTCAGCCGGCCGGCGTCGCCTTGACGACGGTGAAGGTGTGCATCTTGCCGTCGTGGCCGGAGACGGACACGTATTCGCCGCGGTTGAAGGCGTGCTCGCCGAGACGGAAGCCGGTTTCCTCGTCTTCGTCGTCGTCGAAATCGTAGTCGAAGACCCAGATGCCCTTCTTGTGGCGCTCCAGATAGCCGAGTGCGGCCGTCTCGCCGTCCCAGAAGCGTTCCACCGTGCAAGCCTCGGGATGCTTCTTCCACTCCGCCGCGTCGATCTTCATGTCGTCGCCGAGCGGCAGGACGAGTTCGTAGCCACGGCGCGGATTGCCCTCCGGGAAACCCGGTTCGCGGGCCATTTCAAGGCGGACATGATAAAGCGGCATCGTGCTTCTCCCGTGAGATTTTCCGGCCGACGATCGCGGCCGGTTTTTTGTGGCGTCCGATTTCGCACCGATCCATCGGACGATCAACCGGTATTTCAGCGCAGGGCCGCCGCTTCTGCGTCAAACGCCTGTGGCGGGGCGGGCGGCGATTGCCTATATGCGGTGGAGACAGACAAGCCCATTTCGAGGCCACAATGAGCGAACAATCCATCCCCGTCACCGTGCTGACCGGCTATCTCGGCTCCGGCAAGACCACCCTCTTGAACCGTATCCTCACCGAAGACCACGGCAAGCGCTATGCCGTGATCGTCAACGAATTCGGCGAGATCGGCATCGACAACGACCTGATCGTGGAATCCGACGAGGAAATCTACGAGATGAACAATGGCTGCGTGTGCTGCACGGTGCGCGGCGACCTTGTGCGTGTGGTCGAGGGGTTGATGCGCCGGCCGGGCCGTTTCGACGCCATCGTGGTGGAGACGACCGGGCTTGCCGATCCGGCGCCGGTGGCGCAGACCTTCTTCATGGATGACGACGTGCGCGAGAAGACCCGGCTCGACGCCGTGGTCGCGCTGGTCGATGCCAAGCACCTGCCGCTGCGGCTGAAGGACAGCCGCGAGGCCGAGGACCAGATCGCCTTCGCCGACGTCGTGCTCCTGAACAAGACCGACCTCGTCTCGGAAGAGGATCTGCACGGGCTGGAACACACGATCCGGGCGATCAATCCGCATGCGCGCATTCACCGCACCGAGCGTTCCAACGTGGCGCTGAAGGACATCCTCGACCGCGGCGCCTTCGACCTGCAGCGGGCGCTGGCGAGCGATCCGCATTTCCTCGACCATGATCACCCGGACCACGCCTGCGGACCGGATTGCGATCACGATCACGACCATCACCACGATCACGGACATGATCACGGGCACGGACATCACCACCACCATCATGGCGACGGAGACCATCATCACGACCATGGCGGCATCCACGGCACGACGATCCAGTCGGTCTCGCTGCGTGGCGGGGAGGTGGACCCGCGCAAATTCATGCCGTGGATCCAGAAGATCTCCCAGCTCGACGGGCCGAACATCCTGCGCCTGAAGGGGATCATCGCGTTTCCGGACGATCCGCAGCGTTACGTGGTGCAGGGCGTGCACATGATCATCGAGGGCGATCACGAGCGCGACTGGAAGGACGGCGAGAAGCGCGAGAGCCGCATCGTCTTCATCGGCCGCGAGCTCGACCGCGAGAAGCTGGAGCGGACCTTCGCGGCCTGCGCGGCCTGACCGCATGGAACCCGTCCCGCTTATGTCGATGCGCAACGACGCGCTGTGGTGCGGCGACGTGATCCGGCTGCCGTTCAACTATGCGACCGGTCCGGGTTCGGCGCCGGTGGACCTGATGGTCTACGATCCGATCGATGTCGGCTGCGGCCTCGGCGTCATGACCGTCACGGGCGGCAAGGCCGGGCGGACGCTGTCGATCTTTCCGGAGGCGAGTTGCCCGGGCGGGACGCGGTCGCTGTCGCTCGACTGGCTGCGCGCCAATTGGGACACGTGGTTCGTCTACGGCCACAACGAGCTGACGCCGATCCCGATCTCGCAGGTGGTGGTTCTGAAGAACGAGTGCTACGAGATCGTGCCTCGCAAGGACTGAAACCGGAAAATCGCTGCCATGCCCACTGTCGCTCCGCTTGATCTCGACGGCTACTGCCTGTTCGCCGGATTTCTCGAGGACACGCCGGTCTTCGCGCTGGCCGACGGCGTCGTGCACCGGCTCGACGGCGGCGACCGGCCGACGGCCATGCATGACGGGCTGACCTGCGCGACGGTGTCGCTCGACGGCAAGACGCTGATCACCGGCGGCGAGGACGGGCTGGTCAAGCGCATGGACGCGGCCGGTGCGACCGAAGAGGTCGGCTCGGCTGGGCGCAAATGGGTGACGACGGTCGCCGCGGGGCCGCAGGGCGCGATCGCCTGGGCGGCGGGCAAGCAGGCCTGGGCGCGGCTTGCCGACGGCACGGTGAAGGAGTTCGCAGAGGAACGCTCCATCGAGGGGCTTGCTTTCGCGCCGAAGGGCTTGCGGCTCGCGACGGCGCGTTACAATGGCGGCACGCTGCACTGGGTGATGACGGCGGGAAAGCCGATCGACCTGGATTGGAAGGGCGCGCACATGGCCGCGACCTTCTCTCCGGACGGCAAGTATTTCGTCACGACCATGCAGGAAAACGCGCTGCATGGCTGGCGGCTCGACGACATGAAGCACATGCGCATGTCGGGCTATCCGGCCAAGGTGAAGGACTGGTCGTGGTCGATGAAGGGCAAGTGGCTGGCGACGTCCGGCGCTCAGGGCGCGATCGTCTGGCCGTTTACCGGCAAGGACGGCCCGATGGGCAAGGCGCCGCTGGAATTGGGCGTGCGCGGCGATTCCATGGCGACAGCCGTCGCCTGCCATCCGCAGGAAGACATCGTCGCGGTCGGCTATGCCGACGGCATGGTGCTGGCGGTGCGCTTCGCCGACGAGAAGGAAGTGCTCCTGCGCCGTGGCGGCAAGGGGCCGATCTCGTCCATGGCCTGGGACAAGGACGGCTACCGCGTCGTCTTCGGCTCGGAGGCCGGCGATTGCGGCGTGATCGACATCCGGGGGTAGGCCGGTTTCTTGTTCAGGTATGTATCACTCAGTGATACAATCTTGTTGATGCCTGTATCGCTCCATGATACAAGTCCTGTGAACTCGGGTGCCGGTCGAAGCCGGTGACATCGCGGGAGGCGTTCTGGCTTGATCGTCGGTTACAGCGACAGGCGAACCGAGACGGTTGCGGGCGGCCGATGTCCCAAAGGGTTTCCGGCCGAGATATTCCGAGTGGCGTTGCGCAAGCTCGCGATGCTGGAGGCTGCGGTGCAACTGGACGATCTTCGTTCGCCGCCGGGCAACCGGCTGGAAGAGCTGAAAGGCGATCGCGCGGGCCAGCATTCGATCCGGATCAACAGCCAATGGCGTATCTGTTTCATCTGGACGCCTGCCGGGCCGGACCGGGTCGAGATCGTGGATTATCATTGAGAGGAACAAGGAGGCGAACCATGTCCGATTATCGGCCGGTGCCGGCCGTCCACCCAGGCGAAGTGCTTCGCGAGGAATATCTCGTTCCGCTGAAGCTGAGCGCGGGCAGGCTTGCCAGGGCGCTGGATGTGCCGCGCACGCGCATCGAACGGCTTGCCAATGAGCAGAGCGGCGTGACGCCGGACACCGCGCTGCGCCTGGGGCGCTATTTCGGCACGACGCCACAGTTCTGGCTGAACCTGCAGGCCAATCATGACCTTGCGATCGCGGCCGGGCAGATGAATCTCGACGCCATCGAGCCGATGGGCGCAGTCGCCTGAACGGAAGCGGCATCGCCAGGCGATGTGAACGCTTCATCACCAGAATGGACGGGCGGCTAAAGCGCTCGCCGCATGAAGACGGCATGAGATGACGCGGCGCCGGGCGTGGCCGGGGGCGTAACATCCTCGAAGCCGTGGCGGTGGTAGAGGCGGCAGGCGTCGGTGAGGAAATCGGCAGTGTCGAGGCGCAGTTCGCGATAGCCGTCGGCGCGGGCCTCGCCGATCATCGCCTCGACCAGGGCGCCGCCGACGCCCTTGCCGCGCGCCGACGGCGAGACGAAGAGCCGTTTCACCTCTGCCGCTCCACTCTCCAACGGCTTGTAGGAGATGCAGCCGAGCGGCTGCGCGTCCTCCGTCGCAAGGAGGATGGCCCCGCCCGGGCGGGCATGGATGGCCGGCAACTCGGCCAAGGCCTCTTCGAAGCTGACAGGGTCGAAATAGGCGAGGATCGTCTCGCGCTTTTCCGGGAACGCTTCGAGCTGCCAGGAAACGAAGTCGCGGCACAGGTCACGAACCGCTTCCACTTCGTCTTCAGTCTCCGCCAGCGATATCGAAATGGTCATGGCCCGGTTCCCGTCGCGGCATGCTGCCAGCAGCGGGAACCGGGATCAAGCCAGTGCGGCGCGGGAGCCCTCCTCAAGGCTCGACCGCGCCGCTTGCAGCCCCTCTGCCCGTTCAGGCGGCGAGGCGGGTCTTGGCCGCACGGGCCTTGTGGGTCTTCGTGCCGGTGGCGACGACCATGCCGGCGGCACCGTCGAGCCAGCCTTCGACCAGTTCGATCGCCAGGAAGCGGTCACGCTCCACCGGACCGGGCAGGGCGAGCGCGCCGGTATTGGCGGTCGAGAAGCCGAAGCGGGCGTAATAGGGCGCGTCGCCGACCAGCAGCACCGCGCCGTGGCCGAGGCGGGCGGCCTCCGACAGGGCATGGCGCATCAGCACCGTGCCGGTGCCGCGGCTCTTCGCGTCCGGATCGACGGCGAGCGGGCCGAGCATCAGCGCGGAGACCGGCCGGCCGAAGCCGTCGATGCCGGCCTGGATGTGCCAAAGGCGCACGGTGCCGACGATCGCGCCGGCATTGTCGCGCGCGACGAAGGCGAGGCCCTCGGCCGGGCGGCGGCCGGCGCGCAGCTTCTGGGAGGTCTTCTTCTTCCAGTTCGGCTGCATCGCGCGGGCCAGGACGCCATCGCGTGCGATGACGTCCGAAGCCTGCTCGAGCGCGATCGTGACGGCGTCGCCGTCATGAACAAGCGTTTCCATTGTCGTGTGTCCTGCCGGCGCCGCGTCAGATGACGTAGGAGCGGAGCGGCTCGAAGCCGTTGAAGGCGACGGCCGAATAGGTCGTCGTGTAGGCCCCTGTGCCCGCGATCAAGATCTCGTCGCCGACGGTCAGGGACAGCGGCAGCGGATAGGGGTTCTTCTCGTAGAGCACGTCGGCGCTGTCGCAGGTCGGTCCGGCGAGCACGCAGGGTTCGGCCGCATCGCCGTCACGCGGGGTGAGGATCTCGTAGCGGATCGCCTCGTCCATGGTTTCGGCCAGGCCGCCGAACTTGCCGATGTCGAGGAACACCCAGCGCACGTCGTCTTCCTCGGATTTCTTCGAGACGAGCACGACTTCCGACTTGATGACGCCGGCATTGCCGACCATGCCGCGGCCCGGTTCGATGATCGTCTCGGGGATGCGGTTGCCGAAATGCTTGCGCAGCGCGTCGAAGATGGCGCGGCCATAGGCTTCCGCCGTGGGGACGTCCTTGAGGTAACGGGTCGGGAAACCGCCGCCCATGTTGACCATCTTCAGGGTGATGCCCTTTTCCAGCATGCCTTCGAAGACGAAGCGCGCGTCGGCGAGCGCCTTGTCCCAGGCGGCGAGGTGGGTCATCTGCGAACCGACATGGAAGGAGACGCCATAGGCGACGAGGCCCATGCGGGCTGCCTGGGCGAGCACGTCGATCGCCATTTTCGGCGCGCAGCCGAATTTGCGCGACAGCGGCCACTCGGCGCCTTCGCCATCGGTGAGGACGCGGCAGAAGACGCGGGCGCCGGGTGCGGAGCGGGCGATCTTCTCGACTTCCTCGACGGAATCGACGGCGAAGAGGTTGATGCCGAGCTCATGGGCGCGCGCGACGTCGCGTTCCTTTTTGATGGTGTTGCCGAAGGAGATGCGGTCCGGGGTTGCGCCGGCGTCGAGCGCCATCTCGATCTCCGGCACCGAAGCGGTGTCGAAGGAGGAGCCGAGGGATGCGAGCAGGCGCAGGATTTCCGGGGCCGGGTTCGCCTTGACGGCGTAGTAGATGCGGCTGTCCGGCAGCGCCTTGCGGAAGGCGCAGTAATTGTCCTGGACCACGTCGAGATCGACCACGAGGCAGGGGGAGGCCGGGCGGCGGGTGGCGAGGAAATCGTGGATGCGAGCGGTCGTCATGGCGGTCCCAATCAAAAAGGTTCGGGCAGCGCGTGCTGCGTCGACGTTCAGGCCTCGCACTCCGCGAAAGACGACGCGCGTCTTCCCCGGGTCCGAAACCAGGCGAAAAATCTCAGACCGAAAAAGATCGGCCTTGATTTGCCAATGATTGGTGGAAGTACCGACCGCACGTTTGGCAAGGATGGTTGTGTCTCTCGCTATTCCGGCGTGTGGACCGCCAGACGAGTGATAGACCCGACCGTCGTTGCTTCAAGATGTCCTCGCTTGTCCGGTTGGCCGGGAAGCGACCGGAGGGGTTAGCTCCGGGTACCTTGCCGGGCCTCTCACCAAATTCGAGAGGTCGGCGGACACCCACAGGCACGTGCGACTTAGGGCAACGCGGATATAGGACCAGAACCGACGGGAATCAATGGCAAATCGAGGGCTTGCGCAAAGATTTGTGTGGTGCAGATTGTGAACGAAGCCGGCATGCCGTTCGATGCATGTAGACGGCTGGATTGACACCGGAAAGGAGTGCGCCGGCATGGACACGCTGACCCGCATGCGCGCTTTCATCGCCGTGGTGGAGAATGAAGGTTTCTCCGCCGCCGCACGCAAGATTGGCCGCTCGAAGGCGCTGTTGTCGAAATATGTGCGCGAATTGGAGGACGAATTGGGGGCGCTTCTCCTGAACCGCACGACCCGGCAGTTCTCGCTGACCGAACTCGGCCACACCTATTACAAGCGCTCGGTGGAGATCGTGCGCGAGATCGACACGCTGCAGGACATGGTGCGCGACAGCCGCGAGGGGGTGCGCGGGCGAATCAAGGTTTCCGCGCCGCGGTCGTTTGCCGATGCCGGGCTGGACCAGGCGCTGATCGATTTCTGCGCCGCCAATCCCGAGGTCGGCCTCGACATCCATCTCGACGACCGCTTCGTCGATCTCGTGGAGGAGGGGTTCGACCTCGCCATCCGGGTGACGACGCTCGAGGATTCCGGGCTGATCGCGCGCCGGCTCGCGCCGTTTCGCACGCTGCTGGTGGCGACGCCGGAGACGATCGAGAAATACGGGGCGCCGCAAGAGCCCGAGGATCTGGCCGACCGGCCCTGCGTGATCGACACCAATGCCCGGCGGCGCAACACCTGGGTGCTGCATTCCGCCGACGGCTCGTCGCAGGCGGTCACGGTGTCCGGCCCGGTGGAGGTCAACAGCCCGCTTTCGACACGGGCGGCGGCGCTCGCCAATCTGGGCTTTGCTATGTGCCCGGATTTCATCGTCCGCGACGATCTGGCGAGCGGCGCGCTGCGTGAATTGCTGCCCGGTTCCACCACCGCGGCGGCGGGCATCTACGTCGTCTATCCGCATCGGCGCTACCTGCCCGCCAAAGTGCGCGCATTGGTCGACTTCCTTGCCGAGTGGTTTCGGGGTTATGAGCAGCGGTGGTCATAATGCCGCCGGGTTTGTGCGGTTCGCCTGACAGGAGTTCTCTTCACGTTGCCGGTTGCCATGAAACGGATATCAGCCTCCGCGCTCGCCTGCGCCGCGGGATTTCTCGGTCTCTCCGGGCCGGCTTCGGCCCACCCGCATGTCTTCGCCGAGGCCCGGCTTGAAGTGGAGGTCGCGCCCGACGGACATGTGAGCGCGCTGCGTCATGTCTGGCGCTTCGACGAATTGTTCTCCTCTACCGTTCTCCTGGAGTTCGACGCCGACCTGGACAACCAGCTCGAAGAGCCCGAACTTGCGGAGGTGGCCTCCGTCGTCACGGGTTCGCTTGCCGAATTCGACTATTTCCAGACGATCCTGGTGGGCGGCAAGAGCGTCGGCGTCAAACCGGTCACGGACATGAAGGCGCTGTTCGAGGACGGCCAGCTGATCATGTTCTTCACCGCCGAGCCGGACGAGACGATCGACATCGCCGCGTCGCCGAGCTTCGGCGTCTACGATCCCACCTTCTACACGGCGATCGATTTCTACGACGAAAGCAACATGGAGCTGCGCGGGGCGCCCGCCAATTGCAGCTTCAAGATGGTCGTGCCCGATCCCGACGAGGCGATCGCGCAGAACCAGGCGTCGCTGACCGAGGCCTTCTTCAACGAGCCGACCGGCAACGACCTGTCGAGCCTATTGGCGACGCGCATGGAGGTGACGTGCAAATGACACGGTCGCGCAAGGCGCTGCTGATCGTGGGGGCGGCACTGGTCCTGGCCGTTGCCGGCGCGGAACTGGCGTCGGCGCAATCGTCCCTCGGTATCGGATCCAACGAAGTCTCGATGCAGCCGAGCGGCGGCGTGTTTGCCGGGTTCTTCCTGTGGATCAACGAGATGCAGCGCTCCTTCTATCGCGAGATGACGGGCGCCTTGAAGGCGATGCGCGAGGACGGCAACGCGGCATGGCTGCTCGTCGGGCTGAGTTTCGCCTATGGCATCTTCCACGCTGCCGGGCCCGGCCACGGCAAGGCGGTGATTTCCTCCTACATGCTGGCCAACGAGACGCTTCTGCGTCGCGGCGTCATTCTCTCCTTCGTGTCGGCCATGGCGCAGGCCGTTTCCGCGGTGGTTCTGGTCGGCGCGGCCTTCCTGGTGCTGCGCGGCACGGCGGTGTCGATGACGGATGCGACCTGGTTCATGGAGGCGGCGAGCTATGCGCTGATCGCGCTGTTCGGCTTCTGGCTGCTGGTGACGAAACTGCGCCCGCGCCGCGCCCCGGCCTCGCTGTCGTCGGCGGCGGTGGCCGAGCACCACCACGACCATCATCACGATCATGCCGGCGGCCACGGGCACGATCATCATCACCATCATGCCCATAATCATCATCACGACCACGATCACACCGGTGACGGTGCGGTGTGTGACACGTGCGGGCACGCCCATGCGCCCGATCCGAAGATGCTGGCCGGGCCGATGAATTGGCGCTCCGCCGGCGCGGCCGTGCTGGCGGTCGGGCTGCGGCCGTGTTCCGGCGCGCTGATCGTGCTGACCTTCGCCCTCCTGAACGGCCTTTATCTCGGCGGCATCCTGTCGGTCTTCGCCATGGCGGTGGGAACCGCGATCACGGTGTCGGCGCTGGCGACGTTGGCGGTGACGGCGAAGAACGCGGCGCTGCGCATTTCCGGTTCCGGCGCCATGTCGTCGCGGGTGCATCGCGGCATCGAGATCGGCGGCGCGGCGCTGGTGATGGTGCTCGGGCTGATCCTGCTCGGCGGCGCGCTGGCGGCCTGAGGCGCAACGCCCTCAAAGATATCCTTCGCGTTCGAGTTCGGCGACGAAGCCCTCGACGAAGGTGCTGTCTTCGAATTCCTGCGCGTAGGTCCGCGGCGTCGCCTTTGTCCAGTCGATGTTCTGGCGGCAGTCGCAGTGGCGCGGGTCGTGCCAGCGACCGGCCTCGTCGATCGCCAAGACCTCGCACCCGCAAATCACCGCCTCACGCAGCACGTTGCTGTAGTGGTCGTAGGAATGGAGGGTTCGGGTGCGGCGCAAGATGTCTCCGAGCGCCGCATAGTCCGGGGTCAAGTCCTCCAGCCTGACGGCGCCGACGGTCTCGTCCAGCGGGAACCGTTCGGCGAGCGCCTTGCCCTTGTGCTCGAAGGTCAGGACGAGATCCCGTTCCTGCGCTCCGTTCGGGTGGATGTGTTTCGGATCGACAAGGCCGGTCCACAGGACGCGGTTCTCGCCCAGCGTCTGCCTGGTCGCCCGGCTTGCCCGGTCGAGCTTCTGCCGGTCGAAGACGAAGACCAGTTCGTTGTCGGGATAGGTGTCATCGCCGCCGAGGAACCCGGGTTCGTGCAGAAGCCAGCGAACGACCTTGCGCGCCGAGAGCGGGTTTCCATGCGCGACTTCGGGGTAGATGACGATGTTGTCGCCAACCGTGCCGCCCTTGTGAAGCGGTGCGAGCCAGCCATCCTCCACGACATAAGGCGGCTGGGCGCGGAAGCCAGACCGCATGTGCCGGCGCAGGCGGCGGAAGGGCGTGAGAGGTCTGGCGCTGGAGAGGCCGGGCACGAACATCGCGGCGTCGTGGCCGGACATGTTCAAATGGTGGCAGAGTCGGTAGAGCGCCCGGACCCCGGAACTGCGGTTGGTGTAGGGCGGCGCATGGATGATGAAACCCGGTCTCATGTCCGTTCGCTCCGTCCGTCGCTGGCAATCGCCTGCCTGTAGGCGGGAAAGAAACCCTTCGGGTTCCGGTTCGCGCTCAGTTCCTCATATTTGCGGCGGTCGTTGACGATCCGCAGCAGGTAGACCGGCTCGTAGCTGTTCGCCCAGCGCCGCTTGAAGGTCTCGAGCGTGTCGCGGGCGCTGTCCGGCATGCCCCCTGTGAGAAGCTTGGCCTGTGCTTCGTCGGCCTGTTCGAGCAGGCCGCTCATGAGAACGTAGGACGCGTTGTGTTGCAGGCCGATGTCGGAAATCGCGATGTGCAGGATCTGGAGTACGCCTTGATGCAGGATGCCGCAGGCCATCGCGCCGGTCTCGCCATCGATCGTCACCTTGAAATAGCGGCCTGCATCCAGGTCCGCGATCGAGGTGAAATGCGTGTCGGAGAAGCTGCGGAAGAATTCCGAGAAGCCGCGCCGCGCCGCTTGGCGCCGGTAGAGGGGCGTCATCTCGGCCGCCATGCGTGTCGTCGCCGGCCGGTCGTCCGCGACCTCGAAGCGGCTGATCGCCAGGCCGGCCTGCAGCCGCTTTGCCGTGCGGGCGCTGAGTACCGTGCGCGGGAGGCGCGGATCGTAGGCGAAGTGATCCTTCAGGAAGATGCTGTCGACCTGATCGGCCGGCGGCACATAGCCCGGTTGGGTGACCACGGTGATGGTGACGAGATCGGCGAAACCCTCACGCAGGGTGTGAAGGTCTTCATCCCCGGAGACTCGGTAATAGGGCCAGGGCCCTGCGCCGTCGAAGAGTTCGCTGCCCGGGATCGGTCGGCGCAGAAGATGAAACCTTCCCCGTCCGTCCGCAACGGTTTCGCCGATATTGTCGAGGCCCCGCAGATAGGTCCGCGTGTGAAACGGATGCGGCGGCCCGGCTTCCGGGGGCGGGCGATCGGCTTGGCTGCGGTCCATTCTCGTATCCTCAGCCCGGAGCAATTGATCGGCGCTTCGTGTGATCCCTTTTCACCGTCGGTGCCGCTCGCAGCGGCTGCGGCGGCACAGGGCCGGTTCTAGCCGTCCAACTCGTCTTCGACATGGGCGCGGATGATGTCGTCGAAACTGGTCTCGGCGACGAATCCCAGGGCGCGGGCGCGTTTGGCCTCGAAGCGCTGCGGCCAGAAATCGACGATCGCGGCCACCGCCGGATCGGGCTCTTCACGGATCAGTGCGACGGCGGCATTGCCGGCTGCGCGGCGCAGGGCTTCTATCTGCTCGTCGACGGAGACCGCGACGCCCGGCAGCGTCAGGTTGCGCCGGGCACCGATCGCATCGGACGGCAGGGCCGCCGCATGCAGCAGGAAGCCGACGGCCGAGCGCGGGCTCGCATGGGTGTGCACCACGTCGCGCGACACCGGCAGGACGGCTTCCTTACCGGCGAGCGGTTCGCGAATGATGGAGGAAAAGAAGCCGGAGGCGGCGCGGTTCGGCTTGCCGGGGCGCACGCAGATTGTCGGCAGGCGCAGGCCGACGCCGTCGAAGAAGCCGCGGCGCGTGTAGTCGGTCAGGAGCAATTCGCCGATCAGCTTCTGGCTGCCGTAGGAAGTCAGCGGGACCGGCTGGAAGTCGTCGTCGATGACGGTCGGGAAAGGCGCGCCGTAAACCGCGATGGAGGAGGCGTAGACCAGCCGGGGTTTCGTGGCCTCGTGGCGGCGAATGGCGTCGAACAGGGCGCGGGTGCCGTCCAGATTGGCGCGGTAGCCCTTGGCGAAGTCGGCTTCGGCCTCGCCCGAGACGACGCCGGCGAGATGGAAGATCACATCGGCCTCGCGCGCGCCGAGCGCGTCGGCGACGCCGGGGTCGGCGACGTCGCTCGTCTCGGTGGTCACGGTGAATTCGGCTGCGGGCGGATCGAAGGCGACGACGTCCTGCAGGTGCAAGCTGGCGATCGGCTGGCCCGCGAGTGCGCGATCCGAAACGAGGCGTTCGGTGAGTTTGCGGCCGATCATGCCGGCCGCCCCGGTGATCAGGATACGCAAATCAATCGCCCTTGCGGCGCATGCGGCCGCGCAGCCACAGGCCGACGAAGGGCAGGACGAGGACGCCGATGACGACGGCGCCGGCCAGGACGCGGTTCTGCTCGCCGACGGCCAGCATGATGTTCGGCAGGAAGAAGATGATCAGCGCGAAACCGATGAAGATCGCGGCGGCTGCGGCCAGTGTCCTGGCGTCGTATTGGCTGTTCTTGTCAGACATCACAGGGTCCATCCTCCGTCGATGGGGATCGCCGTTCCGGTGGTGAACGCGGCGGCGTCGCTGGCCAGGTAGACGGCGAGCGCGGCCACTTCCTCCGGCCTGCCGACCCGGCCCATGGGCTGGCGCTCGACGAACATGCGCATCGCTTCATCGACGCCGCCGGCGGTCTTGCCGAGTTCTTCCACCCGCTGATGCCACGAGGGTGATTCGACGGTACCGGGGCAGATGGCGTTGCAGCGGACCGACTGGCGGATGAAGTCCTGCGCCACCGACTTGGTCAGTCCGATCACGGCCGCCTTGGTGGCGCCGTAGACATAACGGTTCGGCGCGCCCTTCAGCGACGAGGCGCCCGACGACATGTTGATGATCGAAGCCGACGAGCCGTTGGCCTGCGCCCGGGTGATCATCTCCGGCAGGAAGGCGCGGATCATGCGGTGCATGGATTTCACGTTGAGGTCGAAGGAGAAATCCCAGTCGGCCTCCTCGCAATCGAGGACGGTGCCGTGATGCACGAAGCCGGCGACGTTGGCGAGGATGTCGATGCCGCCGACGGCCGACGCATAGGCGTTGACGGCGTCCGTGTCGGTGACGTCGAGGCGCGCCTTGACGGCGTCGAGCCCGTCGAGCTTGTCGATGTCGCGGTCGGAGGCATGCACGGTCGCGCCCTCGGCGGCGAAGGCTTCGGCGATGGCCCGGCCGATGCCCTGGCCGGCCGCGGTGACGACGGCGATCTTACCTTGCAGATGTCCAGGCACTCTCTTCCCTCGCTTTGCGCTCTTCGGTTCACGCTCCTCCAGCGCTTACGCCACGGCAGCGACCATGTGCAAGGCCTTGCGGTCCCCGAGCGTTTCCTCGCCTTCTACCACGAAGCCGAGGCGACGGTACCAGTCCAGCGCCGGATTGAGCGTGTTGGTCATCAGCCGGACCTTCGGCAGGCGGAGCGTTTCGGCGCGGTTGAAGGCGGCGGCCATCATCGCGCGGCCATAGCCGTAGCCGGCGACGGCCGGCATGGTGGCGATGGACTCCACATAGAGGTCGTCCTCGCGGCGGCGCAGGATGAGCGCGCCGGCCGGCTTGTTCTCGCGGTCGAAGACCCAGACCTCGCATTCCGCCAGGATCTCGCGATAGTCCCATTCCAGCGGGATCGGCTCGGCGCCGATCAGGTTGCGCGTCCGGGCGTAGGAGAGGGCCTGGAGCGTCTCGACGGTGGACTGGGCTTCCAGGCCGACGCGGTGCAGCTTCAGGCCGTTGGCGATCAGCTGCCGGGCGTTGAGCGTCGACAACGGGGTCCGCTGATGGCCCGTCTCGTCGAAGTTCTTCGGCGCCAGCCATGTCTCGAAGGATGCGCGGGTCATCGGCCATTCGCCGTCGATCATGGAGAACCATGCCGTGTCGCGATTGGCGCCCTTGACGACGGCGGCCTGGCGAAACACGCCTTCCGCCACCATGCCGAAGCGGATGGCGGCGCGTTTCGAGGGCTCGTTGTGGTCGTTGCACTTCCATTCGAAGCGGCGATAGCCGAGATCGTCGAAGACGTGGCGGGCGAGGAGGTAGAAGGCCTCGGTCGCCGCCGGCTTGCGGGCCATGAGCGAGGACCAGAGGACGTGGCCGATCTCGACGACGCCGTTGGCCGCGTCGATGCGAAGCAGGGTCTGGCGGCCCGCCACCTTGCCCGACGCCTTGTCGATGATCGCGTAATAGAGCGGATCGCGGCTGGCTTCCGCCTTGTCCAGCCAGGTCTGGAACTCGGCGCGGTTGCGCGGCGGGAATTCCGGCAGCCAGCGAAAGCGCTCGGCGGCGTCCGGCATGGTGGAGCAGTCATAGAGGCCGTCGCCGTGATCGGCGGCCGTCAGCCTCTCCAGCCGGACGAAACGGCCGTCCAGGACCGAGGCGTTGGGGAGGGCGCAACCCTCCCATTTCGACAGATCGCGCATCGGTCCCCAATCGTTGGCAAATGTCCAGTGCTTGCTGGATTGCAAAAAGCGCGGGTGAATGCCAGACAACATCTCGATTTTTTTGATTTTTTCGGAGGGAAGGCATGCTGCACACCGTTGCCGCATATGATCGTATGGGCGAGGAAAACGCCTTCGCCGTGCTGGCGCGCGCCACCAAGCTGGCCGCCGAGGGGCGCGACATCATCAATCTGGGCATCGGCCAGCCGGACTTCAAAACGCCGGAGCATATCGTCGAGGCCGCGATCAAGGCGCTGCGCGACGGCCATCACGGCTATACGCCGGCAAACGGCATCCTTCCGGCGCGCGAAGCCGTCGTGCGGCGTACGCTGACCACGACCGGCGTCGAGGTTTCGCCGGAAAGCGTGATGATCATGCCCGGCGGCAAGCCGACCATGTATGCGGCGATCACGCTGTTCGGCGAGCCAGGCGCGGAGATCCTCTATCCCGATCCGGGCTTTCCGATCTATCGCTCGATGATCGAGTTCACCGGCGCGACGCCGGTGCCGGTGCCGATCCGCGAGGAGAACGGCTTCGCCTTCTCGGCGGCCGAAACGCTGTCTCTGATCACGGACAAGACGCGGCTGATCATCCTCAATTCGCCGGCCAACCCGACCGGCGGGGTGACGCCGAAATCGGAGATCGACGCGCTGGTCAAGGGGTTGGCCGACTTCCCCGACGTGGCGGTCATGTCCGACGAGATCTACGACGTGATGACCTATGACGGCGAGCGCCACACCTCGCTTCTGACCTATCCCGAGTTGCGCGACCGGCTGATCGTGTTGAACGGCTGGTCGAAGACCTGGGCGATGACCGGTTGGCGCATGGGCTGGTCGATCTGGCCCGACGGGCTGATCGACAAGGTGCGCAAGCTGGCGGTCAATTGCTGGTCGTGCGTCAACGCGCCGTCGCAGTTTGCCGGCATCGCGGCGATCGACGGGCCGCAGGACGCGGTGGACACGATGATGGCTGCCTTCGACGCGCGGCGCAAAATCGTCGTGGAGCGCATGAACGCGCTGCCGAATGTGAGCTGCGCCACGCCGAAGGGCGCCTTCTACGCCTTTCCGAACGTTTCGGCGACCGGCTGGAAAGCCAAGCCGCTGGCTTCCGCGCTGCTGGACGATGCGGGCGTGGCGCTGATCGGCGGTCCGGATTTCGGCATTCTCGGCGAGGGCTACATTCGCCTGTCGTTCGCCAATTCGGCTGAGAACATCGAGCGGGCGATCGAGCGTATCGGGGCTTTCCTGGAGCAGCCCGCACCCTGAACCGCCACGACTTTGCGGCTTGCCGTCCGATAGCGCATGGCTTTGCGCGGCTGGCGATGTGTGCGGGGAGGCCTGACACAAAGCGGGCGATCTCTTGGTGCAAAAGATCGCCCGACTTTTCAGGCCGCAGAGGGAGGAGCTGGCGACGCTGAATGACGTCGTCGTTCCAAACTGGAACGAATCATTTAATGAATGGTTACCGAATTCGCGAATACATGCAATTCCAACCATTCAAAAAAATGTTCGCACGCGCTGGCCGCATTGAAGCAGGGGCGTGGTCCAGCAACTCCGTCATTGCGCTTTGCGGTACTGCGTACGGCGGAAGAAAGACCGAGTATTTCCCTGCCTCCCTTTGCGTAAGGGCGATTTCCGGCGGCTAGTCGTCCTGGCTTCCGCTGCGCCATGCGTGGATCTTGCGGGAGCCGTGTTGCTCGCGCACCAGCCGCCGGTCGAAGGCGGCGGACTTGATCAGCGCATAGACGGTCATGCCGGCATGCAGACCCAGATCGTCGACGGTCTTGCGGGTGATGCGGGATCTCAGCGGCTGCAGGCCGATCAGGCCGTGGATGATGCTGTAGGCGTTGTCGACCTTCTCGATATACTCGATGACGAGAGGCATCTGGTTGCGCACCGAGAGGTCGCCATGCGGCGAGAGGGCGATGGCGACGTCGCGGGCATGGACCCGCAGGCGCAGGTTCGTGCCGGGCTCCGGCAGGTCCCGTTCGTCGTCGGGACCGATCAGGTGCAGCGTGTAGCCGTCGAGATCGACTTCGATCATGCGGTATTCGGGATCGAAGTGACGGAAGATGCCGCGCAACAATACGCCGCCGCCGTTCTGGCCGAGCCAGGCGCCGAGATCGGTGCGCGCGAACAGCGCCGGGGTTCGGCCGGAGGCGACGACGCGGCCCTGCGACAGGATCACCAGCGTGTCGGCCAGTCGCGCGATCTCGTCGATCTCGTGGCTCACATAAAGGATCGGAATGCGGGTCTCGGAGCGGATGCGCTCCAGATAGGGCATGATGCGTTCGCGACGGGCGTGATCGAGCGAGGCCAGCGGCTCGTCCATCAGGAGGATGCGCGGCTGAGACAGCAGGGCGCGTGCGATCGCCACGCGCTTGCGCTCGCCGCCGGACAAGGTCGCGGGGTAGCGGTCGAGCAGGTCGGCGATGCCGAGCATGGCGACGACCTGCTCGGCTTCGGACGCTTCCGGTTGCGCGGCGCCGCGCGCGCCATAGGCGATGTTGCGCTGGACGCTCATATGCGGAAACAGGCGGTCGTCCTGGAAGACATAGCCGACCCGGCGCTCGCGGGCGGGCACGCAGATCCCCTCGTCGGTGTCGAGGATGACCTCTTCGCCGATTTCGATGCGGCCGCGTTGCGGGGCGACGAGGCCGGCGACGCTGCGCAGCAGGGTGGACTTGCCGGCGCCCGACTGGCCGAAGATCGCGCAGATGCCGGGGCCGGCCTCGAAGGCGGCCTCCAGCGTGAATTCGCCGGCCTGGACGGCGACATCGACGTCGATCTCAGCCATTGCGGCTCTTCCCGTTTCGCGAAAGGCGGGTGGCGATCCATTCGGAACCGATGATGGCGACGATGGCGAGGAAGACGGAAAAGCCGATCAGGCGCAGCGCGGCGGCGTCGCCAGTCGGGCTTTGCAGGAAGGAATAGATCGCCAGCGACAGGGTTCGGGTCTGGCCGGGAATGTTGGAGACGAAGGTGATCGTGGCGCCGAATTCGCCGAGCGCCTTGGCGAAGCCGAGAATGACGCCGGCGAGCACGCCGGGCAGGGCGAGCGGCAAGGTGACCGTGGCGAGGATGCGCAGCCGGCTGGCGCCGAGCGTTTCGGCGGCTTCCTCCAGACCGGGATCGATGGCCTCCAGCGACAGGCGGATCGGCCGGACGAGGAGCGGGAAGGCCATGACGGAGGCGGCGAGGGCCGCCCCGGTCCAGCGAAAGGCGAATTCGAGGCCGATCGTTTCACGAAAGAGCCAGCCGAGCGGGCCGTTGGCGCCGAACAATACGAGCAGCGCGTAACCGGTCACGACCGGCGGAAGCACGAGGGGCAGGGTGGTGACGGCCTGCAGGAGGCCGCGGCCGCGGAAGCGCCAGCGGGCGAGCGCGTAGGCGACGAAGAATGCAAAGGGCAGGGTGACGACCATCGCGGTCGCGGCGACCTTCAGGGAGAGTATGATGATTGCAAGTTCGCCCCCACCCGTCATGGCCTAGCCGCTGCCGCCGTCGCTGCCCGGCAGGAAGCCGTAGGTGGAGAGGATCCTGCGGCCTTGCGGGCCGGAGAGCATGTCGAGAAAGGCCGCGCCGGCCGGCCCGCCACGCTTCAGGAGGACGGCCTCATAGGCGATCTCCGGGTGGCTGGCCGGATCGAAGCGATAGGCGACGGCGAGGTCTGGCTCCATGCGCGCGTCGGTGGAATAGACGATCGCCGCCCCGACTTCGCCGCGTGCGGCCAGTGCCAGCGCGACGCGGACATTTTCGGTGAAGGCGGCATTGGGCGACACGTCTTGCCAGATGCCGAGCGTCTCCAGCGCCGATTTGGCGTAGATGCCGGCGGGCACGTGTTCGGGGTCGCCCATGGCGAAGCGGGCGGACAGCAATTCCGCGATGTCGCCGGTCTCGCCGGACCGCGAAACGGCGACAAGGCCGTTGCGGGCGACGGTCACGGCTGTGCCAGCGACCTGTTCGGGGGCGTTCTCGGTCAGCCAGGAGACCCAGTCGCGATTGGCGGACAGGAAGACGCCGGCCGGCGCGCCTTGGGCGATCTGCCGGGCGAGCGTCGAGGAGCCGGCAAACGACACGCTGGTTTCGCAACCGGTCTGCTCGGCGAAGGCCGTCGCGATCTCGCCGACGGCGTCGGTCATGGAGGCGGCGGCGAAGACGATGAGCGGCGTGTCGCCGCACTCAACCTGTGCGGCCGCCGCCGATGGCCGTCCGAGGACGAGCGCAGCAAGGCCGGCCGCGCAGATGGCGGTCCTGAATATGGCAGTCGAATGCGTCATGGCGTGCCCTTTCCCGATATGTTTCGCAAAACATATCGGGACTACCATTCCTGTCAATCGAAGTTTTCACGTTTGCGCTGATCGGGGTCAAGAAGGGATTGCAGGATTTCGACGTCCGGGGCGATGGCGCTTTCGGCGGCCCGCATCATGTGGCGATAGGTGGCGAGCACCGTTTCGCCGGTCGGGGTCAGCCGCGCGCCGCCGCGGGCGCTGCCGCCGCGCGCGGTTTCGATGACCGGCTGGCTGAAGGCGGTGTTCATCGCCTCGATCAGCGACCACGCGCGCTTGTAGCTCATGCCCATCTGGCGACCCGCCGCCGCGATCGAACCGGTGTCCCGGATGCCTTCCAGAAGGTCGGCCTTGCCAGGCCCGATGGCGATGTCGTTTTCGAGCGCGATGCGCAGGTGCAGCGGCCGGTCGGGATTGTTCGTCATGAGAGTGCCGCCATGGCGAGAGGCGTTCCTTTGGGGCCGGGAGCGGCGCGGCGAATCTGTAGCAGAAGGCGCGCGCCGCGTCTCCCGCAGCGTCAGGCGGTCGCGCCTTCGATCGTCGCCTCGACATGGTCGACGAGCGCCTCGGGCAGTCCGAGGCGGCCGGCCAGAAGGTCGAGATAGCCCCGTTCGGCGCGGCTGTCGGGCCGGATGGTCAGGCGCGAAGCGGTGTAGAGCTCCAGCTTCTGGGCGTCGGTCTGCGCGGCCGAGAGGATGGCGTCGAGGTCGAGCGGGGCGGCGAGTTCGCGGTTGATGAAGTCGGCGGCGTCGTCGTCGAGACCGGACATGGCGAGCTTGCCGGCGATCTGTTCGCGTTCGGCGTCATCGACATGGCCGTCGGCGCGGGCGGCGGCGATCATGGCGCGGATGAGGGCGAGCGTGAACGCGTCTTCGCCCTGAGGCGCCGCGGCCGGATCGAAGGCGGTGTCGGCGGGGGGAGGCAGCAGGTCCGGCGCGCCCGCGGTGTCGGAGCGGCTCTGTTCGGGCGACTTGCCGTCCTGATAGTTCTGGTAGGCCTTGTAGGCGAGGCCGGCGACGGCGGCGAGACCACCGAGCTTCAGCGCCGAGCCGGTGATCGAGCGTCCGGTGCCGGTGCCGAGCAGGACGGCGGCGATCGCGCCGGTGGCGATGGGATTGTCCTTGGCGAGCTGGCCGACCTGGCCGGCCTTGTCGCGCACCGTTCCCTCGGTGCCGGGAACCTTGCTTTCCAACAGGTCGGTCAGAAGCTTTTTCGGATCGAACATTGCCGCTCTCCTCTTGCGCGTCACGGTTTGGCGACCGCCAGCGCGGCCTCGCCTCAGGTGGTGAGGGTGGCGGGCAAATGCAACAAGATCACGATGTTCGGCGGGTTGGGCGCGGTCCCGCCGGCAGCGGGACCGCATGCGATCACTGGATGACCGGCGGCTGGCTGAGATCGACCGCCGGGTCGGCTGGCGCGGTCTCGATCGCCGGCGGCGTGCCGTTCAGGTTCAGTCCGCCCGGAAGGCCTGGCAGGCCCATGGCGGGCGCGCTGCCGCCGGACTGGTTGCCGAGACCCGCAGGCGGGGCGTTGTTGAGATTGAGGCCGCCCGGCAATCCGGGCAGTCCGCCGGGAGCGGCACCGCCGCCACCCTGGCCCGGCAGTCCGGGCAGGCCAGGCAGGCCGCCCGGCGCGCCCATTCCCGGCAGCTGGATCTGCACGTCGTCCAGGTTCACCGGTTTGACGTCGTCCTTGTAGTGGGTGACGAGGCGGGGGAAGAAGATCACGATCATGATCGCCAGGAACTGGATCACGATATAGGGCAGGGCGCCCTTGTAGATCTCCAGCGTGCGGATGCCCTCGATGGTCTTGCCGGTGACGTCGTCCTTCCACGCCCTGGAGGGGGCGATGGAGCGCAGATAGAACAGGCCGAAGCCGAAGGGCGGCGTCAGGAACGACGTCTGCAGGTTGATGCCGAGGATGATGCCGAGCCAGATCAGGTCGATGCCGAGCGATTCCGCCGGGGCGATGAGCAGCGGCACCACGATGAAGGCGATCTCGAAGAAGTCGAGGAAGCAGCCGAGGATGAAGACGACGACCGTCACAAAGACGAGGAAGCCGTGTTCTCCGCCCGGCAGCGCCAGCAGCAGTTCCTCGATCCACAGATGGCCGTTGATGCCGTAGAAGGTCAGGCCGAAGACGCGCGCGCCGATCAGGATGAACATCACGAAGGCGGTCAGCTTGGTGGTGGAATCGAGCGCTTCCTTGAGCGTCTTCATGCCGAGGCGACGCTTCACCAGCGACAGGACCAGCGCGCCCGTCGCGCCCATGGCGCCGCCCTCGGTCGGCGTGGCGATGCCGAGGAAGATGGTTCCGAGCACGAGGAAGATCAGCGCCAGCGGCGGGATCAGCACGATGACGACCTGTTCGGCGAGACGCGAGATGATGCCGAGCTTCAGGTGGCGGTTGACGAGGCTGAAGATCAGGGCCGCCGCGGTGGCGAGCGTCGCCGACCAGACGAAACGGGTCTCGTAGCGCAGGGCGTCGAAGACGAAATAGTAAAGCGCATAGGCGAGCGCCACCGTCGCGGCGATCACGGCGACCAGCGAGAAGACGCCGCCGCCGAGCGTGCGGAATTCGGCGGGCAGGGCCGGCGCCGCCTTGGGGCGGACCATCGTGACGAAGAAGATGTAGGCGCAGTACATGACGATGATCATGATCGCCGGCAGAAGCGCGCCGGCATACATGTCGCCGACGGAGCGGCCGAGCTGGTCGGACATGACGATCAGCACCAGCGACGGCGGCACGATCTGGGCCAGCGTGCCGGACGCCGCGATCGTGCCGGTGGCGAGCGACCGGTCGTAGCCGTAGCGCATCATGATCGGAAGCGAGATCAGGCCCATGGCGATGACGGAGGCCGCGACGACGCCGGTGGTGGCGCCAAGCAGCGCGCCGACGAGGATCACGGCATAGGCGAGGCCGCCGCGGATGGGCCCGAACAGCTGGCCGATCGTGTCGAGCAGGTCCTCGGCCATGCGCGAGCGCTCCAGGATCAGCCCCATGAAGGTGAAGAAGGGGATCGCCAGCAGCGTGTCGTTGCGCATGACGTCCATGACGCGGTTCGGCAGCGCCTGGATCAGCGGGTAGAACAGGTTGATCTGGTCTGGCGCGAACTGGCTGAGCTCGACGCCGATGAAGAAGAAGACGAGCCCGCCCGCGGCCAGGGTGAAGGCGACCGGATAGCCGAGCAGGAGAAGCGCCATCACGGATGTGAACATGATGGGCGCGAGATTGTGGGCGATGAGCTCGATCATGCCTTTCTCCTCTCGTCGAGGTCGGCAGCCGATTCCAGCTCTTCCACGATCGGGGGCAGGTCATGCTTGACCGTCGGGTCTTCGATCTTGCCGGCAATGACCGCGACGCGCTTGATGATCTCCGACACGGCCTGCGCGGTCAGAAGCGCGAAGCCGAGGAAGATCATCGTCTTGGCAGGCCAAAGGACGAGGCCGCCGGCGTTGATCGATACCTCGCCGGAGCGGATCGACCGGGTCATGAAGGACCAGGACAGCCACACCATGATGCCGCAGAAGGGCAGGAGGAAGAAGACGTGGCCGAACAGGTCGATCCAGTCGCGCGTCTTCTTCGACAGGCCGGAGGTGGCGATGTCGATGCGCACATGCTCGTTGCGCTGCAGCGTGTAGGCCGTCGCCATCATGAAGACGGCGCCGTAGAGATACCACTGCAGTTCCAGCCAGGCGTTGGACGAGGTGTCGAAGACCTTGCGGATCGTGGCGTTGCCGGCGCTGACCAGCACGGCGACCAGGATCAGCCATGACGCGGACCGGCCGATGAAGCCGGTCACCGCGTCGATGGCGCGTGACAATTTCAGCAATGGAGCCATTTCTCTCCCCAGATGCGGGCCGCGCCAGCCGGTGAACTGCGTCCCGGCCGCCGATCCTCCCGGCCGTCGCGTCAGTTCCGCAGACGCACATGAAAAGCGCCGCCGGTCAAGGCGGATCGCGCGGTTTGCTAGCATTGGCGTGGGGGAAGCACAATCGAGTGGTCAATTTTTCTGACCACTTTTTCGGGTGATTTGTTGCCCGTTCTACACAATAACGGTCTACGTTCAGGGATCGTGGCGCGAGATCCGAGGCCGGGAGGGACCCGGCCTCGGACCTTGCTCTCGCGGTCAAAAAGATATTTGATTGACCAGTCAAACAACCCAGGGAGTAGCAATGATGAATTCTCGGACTCTATGGACGCCGGGTGCGGGCTCGACGACGCGCCGCCGTTTCCTGCAGGCGGGTGCGGCAACGGGTCTCGCCGTCGCCGGGCTGTCCGCCGGACTCATGCCCGGCCGCGCCTACGCGCAGCCGAAGCGAGGCGGCACCATTCGCCACGCCAAGGGCCATGGCAACACCAATGACACGCTCGATCCGGCAACGTGGACCAACGGCTTCACCGTCGCCCTGCCCTTCGGCATGCATGGCTACCTGACCGTCGTCGGCACCGACGGCTCCCTGGAACCGTCGCTGGCCGAGAGCTGGGAAGCGACGCCGGACGCCAAGACCTGGCGCTTCAAGATCCGCCAGGGCGTCACCTACCATTCCGGCAAGCCGCTGACGGCCGACGACGTGATCGACTCCGTGAACTATCACCGCGGCGAGAAGTCGACCTCGGTCGCAAAGCCGCTGGTCGCGTCCATCACCAGCATCAGCAAGGACGGTGACGACACGGTGGTCTTCGAACTCGAAGCCGGCAGCGCCGACTTCCCGTTCGTGTTCACCGACTACCACATGGCCATCTGCCCGTCCGACGGCAATGGCGGCATCGACTGGAAGTCCGGCGACGGCTGCGGCGCCTACAAGCTGGTGCATTTCGATCCGGGCGTGGTCGCTCAGCTCGAGCGCTTCACCGACGACTGGAACCAGGATCGCGGCTGGTTCGACGCCGTGGAAATGCTCTCGGTGGTCGATCTCAACGCACGCACCACGGCGCTCGTTTCCGGCCAGGTCGACATGATCGACAAGCTGGACCTGAAGACCGTCGGCCTGCTCGGCCGCAAGCCGGGCGTGGAGATCAACTCGATCGCCGGCCCGCAGTACTACTCCTTTGCCGCGCTGACCGACCAGGCGCCGCTGGACGACGTGAATGTGCGCCTGGCGCTCAAGCACGCCATCAACCGCCAGGAACTCGTCGACAAGATCCTGTTCGGCCACGGCACGGTCGGCAACGACCAGCCGATCGGACCGAGCTACCGCTTCTACGACAAGGAACTGCCGCAGACGCCGTACGATCCCGACAAGGCGAAGTTCTACCTGAAGCAGGCCGGCCTCGACAGCCTCGAGGTCACGCTGTCGGCTGCCGACGCCGCCTTCCCGGGCGCCGTGGAAGCCGCGGTCCTCTACCAGAACTCGGCGGAAAGCGCCGGCATCAAGGTCAATGTCAACCGCGTGCCGAATGACGGCTACTGGTCGGATGTCTGGCTGAAGCATCCGTTCTCCGCCGTCTATTGGGGCGGTCGTCCGACGGAAGACCAGATCTTCACCACGGCCTACGAGTCGGGTGCGGCCTGGAACGACAGCCACTGGAAGAACGCGCGCTTCGACGAACTCCTCGTTGCCGCCCGCGCCGAGCTGGACGAGGCGAAACGTCGCGAGATGTATTCGGAGATGCAGAGCCTCGTGTCGCAGGACGGCGGAACGGTGCTGCCGATGTTCGCGAACTTCGTCTTCGCCACCAACGGCAAGATCGGCCATGGCGACATGGCGTCGAACTTCGACTGCGACGGCGAGCGCTGGATGGAGCGCTGGTGGTTCGCCTGACCTGACGGCGTTCGCCATTCGGGGTTGCCGATTGCGCTGACGTTGGGGTAGTTCAACCCCGACGGGCGATGCAGAGGTTCCGAGTGGCGGACGACATTCTTGGAGTGGCAGGCAAGGTCTGCCTGGTAACCGGCGCCTCGTCCGGCCTTGGAGCGCATTTCGCCGCGCTCCTGGCCGGGCGGGGCGCTCTCGTTGCCGGCGCGAGCTGCGCGCCGCCGGTCGGCGAAGACGCGTCCGTGCGGCACTACGATTGCGACATTCGCGACGGCGCGGCGGTCGAGGCGGTGTTCGAGGCGGTCGAGCGCGACCTGGGACCGGTCGACGTGCTGGTCAACGCCGCGGGGATCGCGCATTTCGAACGCGCCGAACAATTCGACGACGAAGCGCTGGCGGACGTGTTCTCGACCAATGTCGCGGGCACGATGCGGGTGACACGGGAGGCGGCGACGCGGATGCTGGCGGCGAAGCGCAGCGGCTCGATCATCCAGGTGACCAGCGTGCTCGCGCGCACCGGCATGGCCGGCGTCTGCGCCTATGCCGGCACCAAGGCGGCGCTGGAACAGATGATGCGCGCCCAGGCGATCGAGTGGGCGCGCTCCGGGGTGCGCATCAACGCGCTCGCGCCGGGCTGGTTCGCAACCGCGATGACCAAGCCCTTTCTCGACAAGGGCGCGGGCGGCTTTCTGAAGGGCCGCATTCCGATGCGCCGTCTCGGCCGGCCGGACGATCTGGACGGCGCGCTGCTGCTGCTCGCTTCCGACGCCTCGCGCTACATGACGGGAACCGTGCTCACGGTCGATGGCGGCTTTTCGGCGGGCGCCTGACGCATTTCGCCGAGAGTGTTCCAAACGACCGATTGTTGCGACGGAACAGCCTGAATTTTCGGGATCTTTCTCTTTCGCGCCGCACAACGGAAAAGATTTGACGCGATCCCGGCGAGACCCAACACTGCCCCGACGGCACTGTTGAACAGGATGCGGAGAAGCCCCATGACGAGACCGGTCACGCTCGGTGACAAATATGATCTGTCCTGCGAGCGGATCTTCGTTTCGGGCAGCCAGGCGATCGTGCGCATGCTGATGATGCAGCGCGAGCGCGACCGGCGCGCGGGCCTCGACACGGCCGGTTTCGTCTCCGGCTATCGCGGCTCGCCGATCGGCGGGCTCGACCAGCAGCTCTGGGCGGCGGGCGATCTCCTGAAACAGGCCGGCATCCGCTTCCAGCCGGGCGTCAACGAGGAACTGGCGGCGACCGCCTGCTGGGGCACGCAACAGGCCGAACTCGACGGCATGGGCCGCCATGACGGCGTGTTCGCGCTCTGGTACGGCAAGGGGCCGGGCGTCGATCGCACCGGCGACGTGTTCCGTCACGCCAATCTCGCCGGCTCGTCCAAGCATGGTGGCGTGCTGGCGCTGATGGGGGACGATCACACGGCGGAATCCTCGACCAACGCGCATCAGTCGGAGTTTGCCTTCGTCGACACGCTGATCCCGATCTTCAATCCGGCGGGCGTGCAGGAGATCGTCGATTACGGGCTGCACGCCTATGCGCTCAGCCGCTTCGCCGGCACCTGGGCGGCGATGAAATGCGTCAAGGACAACATCGAATCGACCGGTTCGATCGAGGTGGGTCTCGACCGGATCAGGCCCGTCATTCCCGACTTCGACATGCCGCCCGGCGGTCTCAACATCCGCCGAACGGAACTGGATTTCCTCGGGCAGGAGGAGCGGCTGCACCGCTACAAGCGCGAGGCGGCGGTGGCCTACAACCGGGCCAACCAGATCGACCACGTGGTCTGGCAGGGCGGTCGAAATCCGAAACTCGGGCTGGTCGCGGCGGGCAAGAACTATCTCGACCTGCGGGAGGCGCTGGGCGATCTCGGCATCGACGAGGTCGCCGCGGCTAATCTCGGCATCCGCCTCTACAAGGTCGGCATGCCCTGGCCGCTCGATCCGGAAGACCTGAAGCGCTTCGCCGACGGGCTGCACACGATCCTCGTGGTCGAGGAGAAGCGCGGGCTGATCGAGGTGCAGATCAAGGAGGAGCTTTACGGGCTGACCGACCGTCCGCAGGTGATCGGCAAGCGCGACGAACGCAACCGCGAGCTGTTCCCCGTGATGGGCGCGCTCGACCCCAACGACGTGGCGGTCGCGGTCGGCGAGCGGGTCCTGGCGGTGTGCGGGCCGAACGAGGACGTTGCGTTGCGCGTCTCGCATATCCGGCAGCTTCAGGAGCGCTTCGCACAGACCAAGGACGCCGGCGCGCGCGTGCCGACCTTCTGTCCGGGCTGCCCGCACAACACCTCGACACGGGTTCCCGAAGGCGCGCGCGCCTCGGCCGGCATCGGCTGCCATTTCATGGCGCTGTGGATGGAGCGCGACACGTCGGGCTTCACGCAGATGGGCGGCGAGGGGGCCAACTGGGTCGGCGAGGCAACATTCTCGCGGCGCGGCCACATCTTCCAGAATCTCGGTGACGGGACCTACAACCACTCCGGCTCGCTGGCGATCCGCTTCGCGGTCTCCTCCGGCGTCAACGTCACCTACAAGATCCTCTTCAACGACGCCGTGGCGATGACCGGCGGCCAGCATGTCGAGGGCGATCTGACGGTCGATGCGATCGCCAATCAGGTGCGCGGCGAGGGTGTCGAGCGGATCGCGGTCGTGAGCGACGAGCCCGGGAAATATGCCGGCCACGCCAATTTTCCGGGCGGGGTGACGATTCATCACCGCGACGATCTCGACGCGGTGCAGCGCGAGTTGCTGACCGTGCCCGGCGTCTCCGTGCTGATCTACGACCAGACCTGCGCGGCGGAGAAGCGCCGTCGGCGCAAGCGCGGCACCTTCCCCGATCCCGACAAGCGGGTGCTGATCAACGAACTCGTCTGCGAGGGCTGCGGCGATTGCGGCGTGCAGTCGAACTGTGTCGCGATCCAGCCGGTCGAGACGGAATTCGGCCGCAAGCGTCGCATCGACCAGTCGGCCTGCAACAAGGACTTTTCCTGCCTCAAGGGGTTCTGCCCGTCCTTCGTCACGGTGCATGGCGGCAAGTTGCGCAAGCCGGAACCGGTCAAGCAGAAGGCCGATCCGCTGGACGGCGTGCCCGACGCGCCCGTCGTTGCGTTCGGCGAGGGGCACGAGGAATGGGCGGCGATCATCGACGGCATCGGCGGCACCGGCGTCGTGACGATCGGCGCCATTCTCGGCATGGCGGCGCATCTGGAGAACAAGGGCGTCGGCATCATCGACATGGCGGGTCTCGCGCAGAAGGGCGGCGCGGTGTTCTCGCACATGCGCATCGGCCGCACGCCCGACGCCGTCTCCTCGATCCGGGTTTCGCCGGGCAAGGCGGATCTGGTGCTCGGCTGCGATCTCGTCGTGACGGGCAGCCGCAAGGTGCTCGCCGCGATCCGCAAGGACGAAACCGTAGTCGTGGTCAACCGCGCCGAGGTGATGCCCGGCGATTTCGCCCGCGACCGCGACTACCGCCTGCCGACGGACCGGCTCGTCTCGGCGATCCGCGACGCCGCCGGCGAAGACGACCTGCACCTGGTCGACGCGGGCCGTGCCGCGAGCACGTTGTTCGCCAACACCATCGCCGCCAACATGCTCATGCTAGGCTTCGCCGCCCAGAAGGGCGCGCTGCCGGTCGCGAGCGCGTCGATCGAGCAGGCCATTCAGCTCAACGGGCAGGCGGTGGCGATGAATGTCGAGGCGTTCCGTTGGGGGCGCCGGTTGGCGCATGACCCGCAAGCGCTTGCGGACATTCTCGAGGCGCATGCCGGCCGCGGGCGCGAGATCGCGCAGACGCTCGACCACGTCATTTCCGTCCGGGCGGAGTTCCTCGCCGCCTACCACAATCGCGCCTATGCCGAGCGCTACCGGGACCGTGTCGCGCAGCTCGCCCGGCGCGAGGCGGAAGTGGACGGTGATTCGGGCGTGCTGACCGAGACCGTGGCGCGGCAGTTGTTCCGGCTGATGGCGATCAAGGACGAATTCGAGGTTGCAAGGCTCTACGCGTCGCCGGAATTTCGCCGCCAGCTCGGCATCGAATTCGAAAGCTGGCGCGAAATCGAATTCCACCTCGCACCGCCGATCCTCGGAGAGCGCGACGCGCAGGGCAGGCCGAAGAAGCGTGTTTTCGGCCCGCGCATGATGACGGCCTTCCATTTGCTCAGCCGTCTGAAATTTCTCCGGTTTTCGCCGCTCAATCCGTTCGCGCGCCACGCCGACCGCCGGCTCGACCTGGAAATGCTGGCGACCTATGAGCGCGACGTGGACCGGATCGCCGGCACGCTCGACCGGGACAATCTGGCCGATGCCGTTGCGTTCGCGTCCTGGCCGGCCGAGATCGCCGGTTACGGTCATGTTCGCGCGGCCAGCATCGATACCGCGATGGCGCGTCGGGCGGATCACAACCAGCCGTTGAAGGCAAAGATCTGAACCTGCCGGGCGAACCGCCCTTCCGCGGCCGGCATGCGCCCGTTTCTTCCAGTCTTGGGTATCCCCTAAACGCTTCCTTAAGCGCGGAGCGTTAGCGTCGGCGCTGGTCCCCGCCGGAATCCACAGAGGCGAGTTTTGAAGCAAACCATCTCAAAATCGATGATGGCCGAGGTGTACACGTCGTTCGTGGACACCTTCTTCAGGGATTCGCACTCTCTCGTCGTCGGCGCCGTGATGCAGTTCATCGTCGTCGGCGCGGCGTGGCTGGACACCGGCCATATCGTCTATCCGGTGCTCGTCGTCGCGATCCTGCTGACGGCCTATGTCCGGGTTCGCCAGTTCGGCGCGTACCATGCGGACAAGGAGCGGGCCGCCGCTCTGGAGGGCGACGAGAAGGTCGAGTGGGCGACCATGTGGGAAACCCGCTACATGTGGACCTCCGCGGTCGGAGCGGGCCTGATCGGCGTCTACGCCTTCGTGGCGATGCATGTCGCCTCCAGCGAATACACCCTGATTTCCGCCTTCACGCTGGTCTTCGCCACCTTGCCGACCGTCGTTGCCAGGCTCTACGGCTCGCCCCGGCTGGTCTTCACGATCGTGGTGTCGCTGCTGGTGCCTGCCTCCGTGGGCGCCGCGCTCTATGGCGATCTCGCGCATCTGCTCGCGGCGCTGATGTGCGTGCCCTACATCGCGCTCATGCAGACCTTGGTGCGCAACATTCGCGCCTCGGTGATCGACGCGATCCAGGGCCGCGCCAAGAACCAGGAAATCGCCGAGCGCTTCGACATCGCGCTCAACAACATGTCGCACGGTCTGATCATGTTCGACGACGATCTGCGGGTTCTGGTCGCCAACAAGACGGCGCGTACACTGTTCGACATTCCCGACCACATCGTTCTGGAGGGCCGTCACTTCGAGACGATCCTGCGTTATGGACGGGCGCGCAAGGTGCTGTCCGTGCGCCAGGTCGACAAGCTGCGGCGGCAGTTGCTGCCGATGATCCTCCGGGGCGGCACGGAAAAGCGCTTCGTGCTCAATGACGGGCGCCACGTGGAATTCCGGTCGAACCCGCGCGGTTCGTCCGGTGCAGTGCTGACCTTCGAGGACATCACCGAACGCATCAATGCCGAGCGGCAGATGCTGTCCATGGCGCGCTACGACGCGCTGACGGGCCTGCCCAATCGCAGTTATTTCGCGACGCTGATCTCCGAACGGCTGAAGCAGAAGTCGTGCGAAAGCGGCTGCATGCTGATCATGCTCGACATCGACGATTTCAAGCATGTCAACGACACGCTCGGCCACGCGCAGGGCGACATGCTTCTGCGCACCGTGGCGTCCCGGCTAAAGGATTTCCGCCTCAGCGACGTGCTGGTCTCGCGCCAGGGCGGCGACGAATTCATGGTGTTCGTGCCCGAGCAGGCCAACGCCCTGTCGCCGAACGAAACAGCCGAGCTGGTGCGGTCCAAGCTGATGGGCGTCTACGAGCTGAGTGGCGAGCAGGTGCATGTGACGGTTAGCATCGGCCTTGCCGCGGCGGAGGGCGCCGGCTTCGACCTCACCCGCATGATGGTGCGCGCCGACCTCGCGCTCTATCGATCCAAGGCGCAGGGCAAGGGCGTTTGCTCGGTGTTCGAGGATTCCATGGACGCCGAATACAAGCGCCGCCAGCTGGTGAAGGGCGAGTTGGCCAAGGCGCTGGACGAAGACGCGCTTTCGGTGCGTTACCAGCCGATCGTCGATGCGCATACGGGCAAGATCGTCGCCTGCGAGGCGCTGTCGCGGTGGAGCCACCCGGAATTGGGCGACATCTCGCCGGCCGAGTACATTCCGCTCGCCGAAGAGATGGGCATGATCGGCAAGGTGAGCCGGTCGGTGCTGCTGCGGGCGATGCAGGATTGCGTGAAATGGCCGGGCGACGTGAGCGTTTCCGTCAACCTGTCGGCCATCGACTTCCGCCGTTCGCGCCTGCTCGACGAAATCGACGACGCTATCCGCAAGTCCGGCATCTCGACGAACCGTCTCGAGATCGAGGTGACGGAAACCGCCGTCATCTCCAACGAGGCGGAAATGCTCACCATGCTGCAGACGATCCGCGACCGCGGCATCAAGGTCTCGCTGGACGATTTCGGCACGGGCTACTCGTCGCTCAGCTATCTGCACAAGCTGCCGCTGGACAAGGTGAAGATCGACCGCTCCTTCGTGGAGGGCATCGAGAGCGGGAAGACGCCGATCGACCTGCTGCGCGGCGTGACCAACCTGTGCATCATGCTCGGCCTCGAAGTGACGATCGAGGGTGTGTCTTCGGATGCGCAACTCAGTCTCGTGCTTGCCACCAAGGGGGTGAGCCGCATCCAGGGCTTCGTGCTCGGGCCGGCCCTGCCGACCGCCTCGATCCTCGAACTGGCCCGCCATTCGCTGCTGCCAGTCTCGCCGGTCCGCTACATTTCCCCGAAAGCCGCCGTCGCTTCCTGAAGCGCCGGGAGGCCCCGTTAGAGGGGCGCGAAAGCGCTCAAAGTGACCCAGGGGCAATTGCCCGGCCTTAACCACGCTCGCAATCGATCATGGTTAACAAGGACTTAATCAGATATTGCTATTTACAACGTTAAGAGCTTGTTTACCCTGTTTCCCGGGACATATGGGGACACGATATGAGCGTACCGCTTGGACATGCCGAGGGGACGGGTGGCGCTGCCAACCTGAATGAACACATTCTCGAAGCGACGCAGCGCATGGAATACCGGCGCGTCGTTTCGCCGGAGGACTTCGAAGACATCAGCCAATTGCGCAGCCGGGCCTTCGACGCGCATGACCTTTACGCCCACAAGCTGCATGGCGACGCGGTGGACGAGAGCGACCGGCTGCCGGGGGCGCAGGTGTTCGGCGTCTATTACGAGGAACAGCTCGCCTCCACGCTGCGCATCGCCCACGTGACCGCGGAAACCCCGGACTGTCAGGCGGTGCGGATTTTTCCCGAAGTCATGAAGCCGCTTCTGGCGCAGGGGCAGACATTCATCGATCCGAGCCGTTTCGCGGTGGACGAGGAAATGTCGCGCGAGGTGCCGGGTCTGGCGCTCATGACGTTGCGGATCGCCTTCATGGCGACCAAGCACTTCAAGGTGAATGCCTGTCTCGGGCTTGTCGCCCAAGACCACATTCCGTTCTATCGGCGGGTGTTCCGATCGACGATCATCGCCGGGCCGAAGAAGGTGAAGGAGTTTCTGGTGGAGCCGGTGCTGTTTGCCAGCCCGCTGCGTGAAGCCGAGATCTGCCAGCGCTATCCGTTGTTCCACTCCACGGAAACGGAGCGCAGGCTCTTGTTCGACACGCCGGCGTCGCGCCTCCCGGCGCTGAACGTGCTGCCGACCGCGAAGATTGCAATTCTGGCGGCATAATCACGCAGTTTCATCGAAGGCATTGCAGTCGGCCGGGCTTTTCGCTAATCGCAAGCCAGTCAGACACTTGCCGAGCGGAGCAGAAGCCATGGCCGACACTCACCCTTCCGGTCCTGCGGAAACCGGAGCCGAAATGGATTACACGGAACATGAGCGCACCTACGCGATGTTCCTGAACATGAGCAAATGGCTCGTCGTGATGTGCGTCGCCCTGCTCATTGCCATGTCCTTCGGCTTCTTCGCCGGCGGCGGCCTGTTCGGCGGCATCGTCGCCTTCGTCCTGCTGATGATCCTGGGCTACTTCCTGGCCTGATCCGGATGACCGTTCCGACGGAACGGTCATCGCATGCATCACGGATCGCTCGCTGACGCGGGCGGTCCGTTTTCTTGTTCTGGGATCAGTGTCGACGTTCGATAAAGGCGGGGCCCGTCGACGTCAGCCGCCGACGCGGGCGAGGCCGCTGCGGGCCGGCTCGTATTCGCCGTCGAGCTGCAGTGCGCGCAGGTAGGATTTCTTGGCCTTGTCCAGTTCGCCGCGCTTCTCATAGACCAGCGCCTGGTTCGCCCAGCTTTCGGCTATGCGTTCGTCTAGGCGTAGGGCGTAGTTGAAGTCGTCGAACGCGTTGTCGGTCTGGCCGAGCGCCATGTAGGACAGGCCACGGCCGTTATAGGGCTCGGGGGCGCTGGGCTGCAGCGAGATGGCGGTGGAGAAGTCGTCGATGGCGAAGTCGTGCTGGCCGCGGGTCTGGTAGATCAGGCCGCGCCGGAAGAAGGCGCGGGGATCGGTCGTGTCGAGCTGGATGGCCTTCTGGAAATCGTTGAAGGCCTCCGTCACGCGACCGGCACGGCGGTAGAGCTCGCCGCGACCGATATAGGCCGCGTCGTAGCGCGGATTGAGCCGGATGGCGCGATCATAGTCCTCGGCCGCCCGGCCGAGATCGCCCATGTTGCGATAGATCAGCGCGCGATTGGCGTAGGCTTCGTGGAACCGCGGATTGATCTGGATGGCGCGATCGAAATCGCGCAGCGCGTCCTCGTAGCGCCCGGCGCGGCCGAAGGCGGAGCCGCGGACGTTGTAGCCGTTGGGATCCTGCGGATTGGCGCGAATCACGTTGGAGAGGGAAGCGATGTTCTCCTCGCTGCCCTGTTCGGCCTCGATGGTGGTGGCGAAACGGGTATCGACGTCGGACGTTTCACAGCCCGCGACCGCGAAGCCCGCCAGCACGATCGTCGCCGCGGCCAGTCCGGCCTTTCCGCCGAAGGGCTGGCGGTTCGTGCCGGAGGGGCGCATGGACCGCCTCGTCCTGCCCATCATTTCCATTGGCTCGTTTCCCATCCTGTCGGCGCCGCATATGAAAAAAGGCGGCGCGCTTTTGTTGAAGCAGCGCCACCTTCTTCAAATCGAAAAGGGACGAAATCGCGACAAAGCGCTCCGTCGGCGTCTTATCGGCCGCGGCCGCCCAGCAATCCTTCGCGCTGAGCGCGCTTGCGGGCGAGCTTGCGCGTGCGGCGGACGGCTTCCGCCTTCTCGCGGGCGCGCTTCTCGGAGGGCTTTTCGTAATGTCCGCGCATCTTCATTTCGCGGAAAATGCCTTCGCGCTGCATCTTTTTCTTCAGCGCGCGAAGCGCCTGGTCAACATTGTTGTCGCGTACGAGAACTTGCACGTGGATCCCAACTTTCTTCTGAATGACGGCAAATGGCGGAACACAACGTTCCCGTTCCGCGACGCGTCATCGCGGATTCGAGCGGCCTAGTAGCAGAATAACCAAGGATTGTCCACTATCGCGGCGGGGATACTTGCAGGCCGCCAAATCCGGCCATTCACGGATTTGTGAACCCGGCTTTCCCTCGAAATTTCTCCCGCATGGTCAGATTCAAGTTATGACCTTACGTAAATCAACGGGATGGTCGAGCGGGAGCGGACACGGTTCCGCGTGACCTGTTTGGCAGCTGTCTTCTCCGGATCACGCTGCCGGGAAGGCACGGGATACGCCCCATCCCCGTGCCTTCCTTTTTTCATGCCCGCTTTTTCCAAGTTGCCGACGAGTCGATGCGCGCCGCGCCAATGCCGTGCGCGCCATGGCAGGTCGCAAAAAGGGCAGGGTATGCTGCGGCCCGCCGATAATGCTAGCATTCTGCGGCGCTCGGAGCATGTCCCGATGCGCATTTCTGGACGACCTGACGAGGTGTGTTGCGATGCGGAAATTTTCCGGATTCGCCCTGGCGCGCGAAGCAATGCGGGGGCACAAGGGCTGGGGCCGGCAATGGGCCTCGCCCGAGCCGCGCAGCGACTATGACGTGATCATCATCGGGGCCGGCGGCCACGGCCTCGCCACAGCCTACTACCTGGCCAAGGAACATGGTGTCACGAATGTCGCCGTTCTGGAGAAGGGCTGGCTCGGCGGCGGCAATACCGGACGCAACACGACGATCATCCGCTCCAACTATCTCTACGACGAATCCGCAGGCCTGTACGATCACGCGGTGAAGCTGTGGGAGAATCTCAGCCAGGATATCAACTACAACGTCATGTATTCGCCGCGCGGCGTCATGATGCTGGCGCACAATGTCCATGACGTTCAGGTGTTCAAGCGGCACATCCACGCCAACCGGCTGAACGGCGTCGACAATGAATGGCTGACGCCGGAAGAGGCGAAGGAATACTGCCCGCCGCTCAACATCTCGCAGACGGCGCGCTACCCCGTGATGGGTGCGGCGTTGCAACGGCGCGGCGGCACGGCCCGCCACGACGCGGTCGCATGGGGCTATGCGCGTGCTGCCTCGGATCGTGGCGTCCACGTCATCCAGAATTGCGAAGTGACGGGCGTCCGCCGCGGCGCCGACGGCGCGGTGACCGGCGTTGAGACGTCGCGCGGCTTCATCGGCGCCAAGAAGGTCGGCGTCGTCGCCGCGGGCAACACCTCCGTCATCATGGAGATGGCGGGTGTGCGCATGCCGCTGGAGAGCTTCCCGCTGCAAGCGCTGGTCTCAGAGCCGGTCAAGCCGTGTTTTCCGTGCGTCGTGATGTCGAACACCGTGCATGCCTATATCTCCCAGTCCGACAAGGGCGAACTGGTGATCGGGGCCGGCACCGACCAGTACACCTCTTATTCGCAGACCGGCGGGTTGCACATCATCCAGCATACGCTGGACGCGATCTGCGAGATGTTCCCGGTCTTCACCCGGATGCGCATGCTGCGCTCCTGGGGCGGCATCGTCGATGTGACGCCGGACCGTTCGCCGATCATCTCCAGGACGCCGGTTCCCGGCCTGTTCGTCAATTGCGGCTGGGGCACCGGCGGCTTCAAGGCGACGCCCGGCTCGGGCCACGTTTTCGCCCACACGATCGCGCAGAACGCGCCGCATGCGATCAACGCCGGATACACGATGGAGCGCTTCACGACGGGACGCCTGATCGACGAGGCGGCTGCGGCGGCGGTGGCCCACTGATGCGATCGGCGATCGCCATATCCGCAGCGCTTGGCGCGTCGCTCGGCTGGCCGGCCTCGTCGGCGGCAAACGAGGCGGCGTTCGGCGGCGGTCTGCCGGAACTGGCGATCGATGCGCGCGACACGATCGGGGAATGGCCCTTCGCCGTCGAGCAAGGGACGCTCACCTGCGTCGAGGTCAACGGACAGAAGGTGGTGCTCTTTTCCGAACCGTGGCCGGAGGACGCCGGCGGTTTCGGCAACATAAAACTGCCACGCAACGTGATCGTGTCCGTCAATCCATTCGCCCTGCTGGCCTCGATCGAGGATCGGGCGCTCTACCGGCCGTTCGACAGTCTGGAGACGCTGATCCGGCGGCTGGCGCCTTACGAGGCCAAGGGGCGGGAACTGTGCGAAGGACAGGAGATCTGACGCGATGACCGAGTTGCTGACTTGCCATGGCGTCGATCGGCACAGGACCGTGAGCCTCATCCCAGATGAAGGACGTCGTCTCGTTCTGTCCACCAATCCGCTTCGGATATTCGCCACGGCGATGCGCCGACCCGTGCTCCCTCAACCGCGCGGCCAACACACGCCCCTGCTTCAAGTTCAAGTGAGGATGGCTCCATGCTTCTGATCCGTTGCCCCTATTGCGAAGAAGAGCGCCCCGAGCTCGAATTCCGCCATGCCGGCGAGGCGCACATCGCGCGACCCGAGAATATCGCGGACATCTCCGACGAGGAGTTCGCGCAGTATTTCTTCTATCGCGACAACCCGAAGGGCATGGCGTTCGAGCGCTGGCGGCACATGCACGGCTGCGGGCGCTTCTTCAACGCGGTGCGCCACACGGTGACCGACAAATTCGTCATGACCTACAAGGCCGGCGAGCCGAAGCCGGTGCTTGAGGAGCCGCAGGAAGGACAGAGCGCGCCATGACCGCCGCCGGTATCAACCGCATCGCCGGCAAGGGCCGGCTGACGCCCGCCAACACCGTTCGTTTCACCTTCGACGACAAGAGCTTCACGGGGCTTGCCGGAGACACGCTGGCGTCCGCGCTGATCGCCAACAACGTCCACCTGGTCGGCCGGTCGTTCAAATATCACCGCCCGCGCGGGGTGCTGTCGGCCGGGGCGGAAGAGCCCAGCGCGCTGGTCGGCGTGCGCCGCGACGCGGCGCGCCGTGCGCCGAACATCCGCGCCACCGTGCAGGAAATCCATGACGGGCTGGACGCGGTCAGCCAGAACCGCTGGCCGTCGCTCGGCTTCGACATCGGCGCGGTCAACGACATCGCCTCGCCGCTGTTTTCGGCCGGTTTCTACTACAAGACCTTCATGTGGCCGAAGGTCGCCTGGAAGCATTTCTACGAACCCTTCATCCGCAACGCGGCAGGGCTTGGCGTCGCGCCGACGGAGATCGATCCGGACCACTATGCCTCGCGCTACGTGCATTGCGACGTTCTGGTGATCGGCGGCGGCGCCGCCGGGCTCGCCGCGGCGCTTGCCGCCGCCGAGACCGGGGCGCAGGTGATCCTGTGCGACGAGAATGCGCAGGTCGGCGGCGCGCTGCGCTTCGAAACCGAGGCCCGGCTGGACGGGCTCGGCGGCTTCGACTGGGCCGAGCAGGCGGCTGGCCGCCTCGCCGCGATGGACAATGTGCGGCTGCTGACGCGCACGACGGCCTTCGGCTATTACGCGCAGAATTTCGTCGGGCTGGTGGAGCGGGTGAGCGACCATGTGGCCGCGCCCGATCCGGACCTGCCGCGCGAACGGCTGTGGCAGTTGCGCGCCCGGCGCGTGATCATCGCCGCGGGCGCGATCGAGCGGCACATGGTGTTCGCCAACAACGACCGCCCGGGCATCATGCTGGCCTCGGCCGCGCGCATGTATCTGAACCATTACGGCGTCGCCGTGGGGCGCAGCGTCGGCGTCTATACCGCCAATGACAGCGCCTATGCCGCGGCGATCGACCTGAAGAAGGCCGGCGTCGACATTCCCGCCATCGTCGATCTGCGCGACGCGCCGGACAGCGGCGTGGCGGAAGAGGCCAGGGCGCTCGGGATCCGCGTGCTGACGGGCCACGCCGTGACGGGCGCGGGCGGCAAGTTGCGGGTTGCATCGATGACGGTGGAGCCCGCAAAGGGCACGGCGAAAGCCGAGATCATTCCGATCGACGCGTTGCTCATGAGCGCCGGCTGGACGCCGTCGGTGCACATGTTCTCCCAGTCGCGCGGCAAGGTGGCCTGGGATGAGGCGAGCGAGCGGTTCCTGCCAGGAACCTATGCGCAGGATTGCGTCTCCGTCGGTGCCTGCAACGGAACGGACGGTCTGGAGGCGAGCGTCGCCGAAGCGCTGGCCGTCGGCGAAACGATGGCGAAACAGGCGCGTCCGGGCGCGACGACATCGGGCGTCACAATCCGGGTCGACGGCGAAGGCAAATGGTCCGGCGGCATGTCCGGCGCCGCGCCGGGTTCGACGCCAGGCAAGGTCATCAAGGCTTTCGTCGATTACCAGAACGATGTGACGGCGAAGGACATCCGCCTCGCGGTTCAGGAAGGTATGCACTCCATCGAGCATGTCAAACGCTTCACCACCAACGGCATGGCGACCGACCAGGGCAAGTTGTCGAACCTGCACGGTCTGGCGATCGCTGCCGAGGCGCTGGGCCGTCCGATCCCGCAGGTGGGGCTGACGACCTTCCGTCCGCCCTACACGCCGACCACCTTCGGCGCGATTGTCAATCATGCGCGGGGAAAGCTGTTCGATCCGGTTCGCCGGACGCCGATGCACGCCTCCGAAGAGGCCGCCGGCGCAGTCTTCGAGGATGTCGGGCAGTGGAAGCGCGCCTGGTATTATCCGCGCTCGGGCGAGGACATGCATGCCGCCGTCAATCGCGAGTGCAAGACTGTGCGCGAGGTTGCCGGCATGTTCGACGCCTCGACGCTTGGCAAGATCGAGGTGGTCGGTCCGGATGCGGCGCAGTTCCTCGATCTCCTCTACACCAACCCGTTCATGAAGCTCGGCGTCGGCAAGCTGCGCTACGGCATCATGTGCCGCGAGGACGGCTTCATCTATGACGACGGCGTCGTGGCGCGTGTCGCCGAGGACCGGTTCCACGTGACGACCACGACGGGCGGCGCGCCGCGCGTGCTGCACCACATGGAGGACTATCTCCAGACCGAGTTCCCGCATCTGAAAGTGTGGCTGACGTCCACTTCGGAACAATGGGCGGTGATCGCGGTGCAAGGACCGAAGGCGCGCGAGATCGTGGAGCCTTTCGTCTCCGGCATCGACCTGTCCAACGAGGCCTTTCCGCACATGTCCTATGCCGAGGGCACGGTCTGTGGGGTGCCGGCCCGGGTCTTCCGAATGTCGTTTACGGGCGAGGCGGGCTACGAGATCAACGTGCCGGCCGACCATGGCCGCATGGTGTGGGACGCGATCCACGAGCGCGGAGCGCCGATGGGCATGTGCCTCTACGGCACGGAGACGATGCACGTTCTGCGTGCCGAAAAGGGCTACATCATCGTCGGCCAGGACACGGACGGCACGGTGACCCCGCATGACGCCGGGCTTTCCTGGGCGGTTGGCAAGAAGAAGACGGATTTCGTCGGCATTCGCGGCCTGAAGCGACCCGATCTGGCGGCGGACGGCCGCCGCCAGCTCGTCGGGCTGAAGGTGAAGGACGGCAAGACCGTTCTGGAGGAAGGCGCCCAGATCGTCGCCAATCCGCATCAGCCGGTTCCGATGAAGATCATCGGCTGGGTGTCGTCGTCCTACTGGTCGGAAAACTGCGGCCAGCCGATCGCCCTGGCGCTGATCGACGACGGCTTCAAGCGCATGGGCGAGACGCTGCATGTGCCGATGCCGGACCGGGTGATCGAGGTCGAGGTGTGCGACACGGTGTTCTTCGACAAGGAAGGAGGCAGGCTCCATGGCTGAGGGTCAGGTGACGCGTGAATTGCCGCTGGACGGCCGGTTCGCGGGCGGCGCATCCGTGAGCGTGCGACCGGCGGGTGCTGCGCGACGGGTTTCGCTGCGCGTGCCGGCGGAGAGTGTCGCGGCGGTGTCGAACAGCCTCGGCGTCGAGCTTCCGACGCGACCCGGCGCTTCGGCTCAGGCCGGCGCGCGGGCGGTGCTGTGGCTCGGCCCGGACGAGTGGCTGGTGATCGAGGAAGGCGAACGCTACCCGATGGCGGATCTCGAGGGCGCCGGCGTGCTCTTTGCCGCGGTCGACGTGTCTCACCGCAACACGGCCATTCTCGTGACGGGGCCGGCGGCGGCCGATGTCCTCAATGCCGGCTGTCCGCGCGACCTGTCGCTGGAGACGTTTCCGGTTAGCGCCTGCTCGCGCACCGTGCTCGGCAAGATCGAGATCGTGCTGTGGCGCATGGCGGACGACGCGTTTCGCGTGGAATGCTGGCGCAGCTTCTCCGACTACGCGTTCGACTTCCTGAAGGACGCAACGCGGGGTCAGTGAGCGTTTCCGACCGGTCAACCCGGCCTTAAGCCTTGCATGTTTGCATGAGGCGGGGCGGAGAGACCGGGAGGCGTCATGCTGGAACACGTTGCGGCCAGGCTGGAGAAAGGCGCCGGCATCCGGCCTGTCGCCGATTTCGGCGTCGTCCATGAAGGCAAGGTCGGCTACACGGATTGCGCGGTGCTTGCCGGGCTGGAAACATGGCGCGACGCGCATTTCGTGCGGATCACGGTTCGTCACAGCCGCGGGCGCGGCTTCACAAAGACGCGCGTGATCAAGTGGCCTTATGCGACGGACGATCCGGCGGCGCTGGGCGCCGTGATCGCGGATCTCGAGGCTTTTGCGAACGGGCCGCAGAACGGATTGCTGCGCGACGACCGGACTGGGTTCGGGCGCTTCTTCGACGCACTCACCCGGACCGAGCATCTCGGGCGATACGACTTTGCCTCTCCGATCGATGACGGGGACACCCACGAGGTCTACGGGCAGATCGCCCGGTATGGCGACCAAACCGAAGCGACCTTGACGTCGAGGCGGCCCGGACGCGGATTCATCTTCGGCCAGATGCCGCTCGGCGCCGTGATCGGGATCGCCGAGGCCTACCGCCGCTATTCGGCGGGCCGGGGATAACCCTAATCGCGCGCCACCACGGACATGGTGATCCATGTGGCGGTGAGCGCCGGCTTGAGGCTGTTCTCGATTTCCAGCGTCACCTCGTAAGTGTTGAGCACGCGGCCCGAGGGGCGGATGTCGGCGTTCGCAAGCATGAAGACGGCGCGGACGCGTGATCCGGTCTTGACCGGGGCCTGGAAGCGGATCTTGTCGAAGCCGTAATTGATGCCCATCGTCGCGCCTTCCAGCGTGGGCAGGGCCTCATAGGCGAGCGTCGACAGAAGCGACAGCGTCAGGAAGCCATGGGCGATTGAGCCGCCGAAAGGCGTTTCCCTGGCGGCGCGCTCGGGATCGACGTGGATCCATTGATGATCGTCGGTCGCATCGGCGAAGCGGTCGATCATCTCCTGGGTCACGGGGCGCCACTCGGAGCGGCCGATCTCGGTGCCGACCGCGCCGGGGATGTCGTCGACGGTGATTGTTCGCATGTCTTTTCGCACAGTCCGGATTCAGGGAGGTCATGCCTGCCTTACGCATCGGCCGTGGCGTGATCAAGGCCTGCGATGCGCCGGACGCATGCGGGTCAGGCGCGCTTGAGAACCTTGACGATGACGAGCAGGATGACCGCGCCGATCGTGGCCGACACGATCGAGCCGATGAGTCCGCCGCCGATCATGAAGCCGGCGCGCGGCAGCAGGAAACCGGCGATCACCGCGCCGAGAATGCCGACGACGATGTTGCCGCCAAGGCCGAAGCCGCCGCCGCGAACGATCAGGCCGGCAAGCCAGCCCGCGATTCCGCCGACGATCACCATGATGAGAATTGCCATCAACATGCCTGTCTCCACTTCGCATTCGGTTCGTTGTCGCCTTTCCTCTTACATCATGATAGCGGCGGCGGATCGAAAATGTGACGAGGCCGCGCCGCTTTGTCCAGGCGTGGCGCAAACGGTCGGTGGAATGGCGTGGAAGCGGTGGCGGACGGGAGGCCGTTTCGCCTAGCCTTCACCGTCAACAGGCATTTGCAGAGGGGGTCGGCATGCCGCTTTCCATGAACCGAGAGGTCTTCATCACCTGCGCCGTGACGGGCTCGGGCGGCACACAGGATCGGAGTCCGCACGTGCCCCGCTCGCCGAAGGAGATCGCCGACAGCGCCATCGAGGCGGCGAAGGCGGGCGCTGCGATCGTGCATTGCCACGTTCGCGACCCCGAATCCGGCGCACCGTCACGCGACCTGGCGCTCTATCGCGAGCTCACGGAGCGCATTCGCGACGCGGAGACCGATGTCGTCTTGAACCTGACGGCGGGCATGGGCGGCGACATCGTCTTCGGTTCGACCGAAGCGCCGCTGCCATTGAGAATTGCGGGTACCGACATGGTCGGCGCGGCTGAACGCGTGGCGCATGTGGCGGAGTGCCTGCCGGAAATCTGCACGCTCGATTGCGGCACGATGAATTTCGCCGAGGCCGACTACGTGATGACCAACACGCCCGGCATGCTGCGCGCCATGGGCGCGATGATGACCGAACTCGGCGTGCGGCCGGAAATCGAGGCGTTCGACACCGGCCATCTGTGGTTTGCGCGCCAGCTTGTCGAGGAAGGCGTGCTGGAGGGGCCGGCGCTGGTGCAATTGTGCATGGGCATTCCCTGGGGCGCGCCGAACGATCTCAACACCTTCATGGCGATGGTCAACAACATCCCGTCCGACTGGCATTGGTCGGGTTTTTCGCTCGGACGCGACCAGATGGCCTATGCGGCCGCAGCGGTGCTGGCCGGCGGGAATGTGCGCGTGGGGCTTGAGGACAATCTGTTTCTCGACAAGGGCGTTTTGGCGACCAACGCGCAATTGGTCGAGCGCGCGGTCGGTATTGTCGAACGCATGGGTGCGCGGGTGATCGGGCCGGACGCCGTGCGCGAACGGCTCGGACTGACCAAGAGGGCGCCGAAATGACGACCTCGCAGAAGGCCGCCATCCTTGGCGGCGGCGTGATCGGCGGGGGCTGGCTGGCGCGGTTCCTGCTCAATGGCTGGGACGTCGCGGTCTACGACCCTGACCCCGAGGCCGAGCGCAAGATCGGCGCGGTGCTGGCAAATGCCCGCAGGGCGCTGCCGATGCTCTACGAGGTGCGGCTGCCGGCTGAGGGACGGCTCGTCTTTTGCGACACGCTTGCCGAGGCGGTCGCAGGCGCAACCTGGATCCAGGAGAGCGCGCCCGAGCGGCTCGATCTGAAGCATGCGATTCTCGCCGATGTCGAGCGTCATGCGCCTGCCGACGCGATCATCGGATCGTCGACCTCCGGCTTCCGGCCATCGCAATTGCAGGAGGGACTGGAACGGCCGGGCGCGGTGCTCGTCGCCCATCCGTTCAACCCTGTCTACCTGCTGCCGCTGGTCGAACTGGTGCCGTCCGCCGTCAATGCGCCGGATACGGTGACGCGGGCGGCCGACATATTGCGGTCGATCGGAATGTTCCCGCTGACGATCGGCAAGGAGATCGACGCCCATATCGCCGACAGGCTGCTGGAAGCGGTGTGGCGCGAGGCGCTCTGGCTGGTCAAGGACGGGATTGCCACCACAGGCGAGATCGATGACGCGATCCGCTACGGTTTCGGCCTGCGCTGGGCGCAGATGGGACTGTTCGAGACCTACCGGATCGCCGGCGGAGAGGCAGGGATGCGGCATTTTCTCGCGCAGTTCGGCCCGGCGCTGCAATGGCCCTGGACCAAGCTGATGGACGTGCCGGATTTGACCGACGAACTGGTCGAACGCATCGCCGCCCAGTCGGACGCGCAATCCGGTCACATGACGATCCGGGAACTGGAGCGTTTGCGCGACGACAATCTCGTGGCCAAGATGCGGGCGCTGAAAGGGCGCAACGCGGCGGTGGGCGTGCTTCTCAACGCCCACGAGAAGACCATCGCACCGCCTTCCGAAGCCGTCGCCGGACAGGCGCTTCAGACCATTTCGCGGATCGTGCCGGTCGACTGGACGGACTATAACGGCCACATGAACGAGAGCCGCTACGGGCAGGCGTTTTCCGACGCCGCGGATGCCGTGCTGGCGGTCATCGGCGCCGGCGAGGACTATGTCGCCGCCGGCAACAGCTTCTTCACCGTCGAGACGGGGATCAAATATCTGGCCGAGCTTCACGCCGGTGCGCCGATCCACGTCGAGACGGTCGTTACGGAGGGCGCCGGAAAGAAGCTGCGCCTGCGCCACAGCCTGCTTGGCGAAGACGGCACGTTGCACGCGACCGGCGAACAGCTGCTGATCCATGTCAGCCTGGAAACACGGCGCGCCTGCGAGCCGACGGATGCGGTGCGGTCGGCGCTGGAAGGTCTCGCTGCGGCGCATGCCGGACTTGTCAGGTGAGGCAGGTCGAGGCCACCTCGCACGGTGCTTTCACCGGCTTGTCCTGCGAGCAGCCCCGGCATGGGAGATGAAAGGAACGCAGTGGCGGAGGTGAGGATCCCCTTTAACCGGCCATATGTCGTTGGGGAGGAGTTCGGTTTCATCCAGGCCGCCATCCGGGAAGGGCAACTTTCCGGCGACGGCGCCTTCACGCGTCTTTGCAACGAACTGATCGTCAAGGAGACCGGTGCAAGCGCCGCGCTGCTGACCCATTCCTGCACGGCTGCATTGGAGATGGCCGCGCTTCTCTGTGACATTGGGCCGGGGGACGAGGTGATCATGCCGTCCTTCACCTTCGTCTCCATGGCGAACGCGGTCGTCCTGCGCGGGGCGACCCCCGTTTTCGTCGATATCGATCCTGTCACGCTCAACATCGACCCGGGCAAGGTTGCGGCAGCCGTCACGCCGAGAACGCGTGCGATCTTCGTGGTGCATTACGCGGGCTTTCCCGCGGACATGGACCGGCTGGCCGAGATCGCCGCCGCGCATGACCTGTTCCTGGTCGAAGACGCCGCGCATGCCTATGGCTCCAGCTACAAGGGGCGTCCGGTCGGCTCGCTCGGCGATCTCGCGACGTTCAGTTTCCACGAGACGAAGAATGTCACGAGCGGCGAGGGCGGCGCGCTCGCGCTGCGCAGGGCCGACCTCGTCGCACGAGCGGAAATCATCCGCGAGAAGGGGACGAACCGCACCTCCTTCACGCGCGGCGAGGTGGATGCCTATCGATGGGTCGATGTCGGCTCATCCTTCCTGCCGGGCGAGCTGATGGCTGCGTTTCTCTATGCTCAGCTCAGGCATGCCGGATCGATCAGACAGAAGCGCCTGGCGCTGTTCGAGCGCTATGCCGAAGCGTTTCGCGATCTGGAGGCGGCGGGGCGTGTCGGCCTTCCGCATGCGTCGGACGATTGCGCCGGCAACGGCCACATGTTTTATCTTTTGATGCGCGATCGCGCCGACCAGGACGCTTTCATCGCGCATATGCGCGAGGCCGGCATCGTGACGCCCTTCCACTATGTTCCGTTGCACTCGTCACCTGCCGGTCGTCGCTTCGGCCGATCCACTGGCGATCTTCCCGTGACGAATGACACCGCCGAGCGCCTCGTTCGCCTGCCAATGTTCGCTGCACTGGATGCGGATATCGAGGTGGTGATCGAGGCGGCGCGAGCAAGCCTGCGCGACCGGCGCGCGGCCTGAGCCTTCTTCCGGTTCATCGCTGAAGCGGCTTTCCCGTGGCGTCAAAGCCGACTAGGTCTTGCGTTGGGTGAGCGCGGAGGAGGAGCCATGCCGTATCTGTCGCGTGACGCATTGGAGGCGCTCGGCTTCGCGTCGCTTGGCCGCGACGTGAAGATCAGCGACAAGGCCTCGATCTATGGCGCTGAACAGATGCATGTCGGCGACAACAGCCGCATCGACGATTTCTGCGTGATTTCCGGCCGCGTCGAACTGGGGCGCAATGTCTATGTGGGCCCGTTCGCGCTGGTCGCGGGCGGCATGCCCGGCATCGTGATGGAGGATTTCGTGACACTTTCCTATCACACGCAGGTCTTCACCCAATCCGACGATTACAGCGGCGCGACCATGACCAACCCGACCGTGCCGGCGCGCTACAAGACCGAAGTGAAGCAGCCGGTGCGCTTGTGCCGTCACAGCATTGTCGGCGCAGGGGCGATCGTCATGCCGGGCGTCACGTTATCGGCAGGCACCTCGGTGGGCGCGGCCGCCCTCGTCCGCGAGACGACCGAACCGTGGTCGATCTATGCGGGAGTTCCCGCCCGCAAGCTGAAGGACCGCAGGCGCGATCTCCTCGACCTGGAGGCACGCTACCTGGCGTCCGAGGCGGGCGAGTGATTCCCAGTCTCGGTCGAGGGATGAGGGGACGGGCGCGGCCTGACCGCCCGAACTATATCGTCTATGCGAGCTCATACGACCCGGATGGCGGCGGGTCGATATTCCTGCACCAGCTGGTTCACGCCCTGAATTCGCTTGGCGAGGAAGCCTATCTCTGGCCATGGCATCGCCCGCCGGGGCGGAGCCTCGACTGGACGTCCTTCAGGCACGGGTTGCGCGTTCTGCGTGGACGGACGCCGAGAGCTGTCTGGGAACCGTTCGCGGTCAGCACCGACCTCAACACGCCGTTGGCGACGGCGCGCGACCTGCGCTCTTCCAGCATCGTCGTCTATCCGGAAGTGACATTAGGCAATCCGCTCAAGGCCACCAACGTGGTCCGCTGGCTCCTCTACAGGCCGGGCCTGAGAGACCCTTATGCCTTCACGAAGGACGAGATGTTCTTCCGGGTCGGGGAAATCTGCGACATTCCGGAGATCACGGGCGGCGCGACGGATCTCTTCGTCTGGACGGTCAATCCGGCCTATCGCGACGAAGGGCGCAGCGACCGTGCCGGGGCGTGCTATCTCGTGCGCAAGGGCGCGAACACGCCGCGGATCCCTGAGACCGCGAATGCCGTTCAAATCGATGGCATGTCGCATGGCGAGATCGCCGAGATCTTCAATCGCAGCACCATCTTCTATTCCTATGACGAGGCGAGCTTCTACTCCCAATACGCCGCTTTGTGCGGGTGCCTGAGCGTCGTCGTCCCGTCGCGCTATTCTTGCCGCGAGGAATGGGTGCGCAATCACCCGCCGGGCCGCTACGGCATTGCCTACGGGCTCGACGATCTGACGCATGCGCGCGCAACCCGGCATCTCGTCGAGGGGTATCTGCGCCAGCAGGAAAAGGACGGGCAACGGACGGTGCAGCGTTTCGTCGACCTGACGCAGGCGCGTTTCCAGGCGAAGACCGCCTGACGATCCGGTTCGACCGAGTTGCTGCATCGACATGGTCTCCGTCGAAGAGCTCAATTCGGCAGTATTGCCGGGCGGATATTGCCCCTTCCGCTTCAGGTGTGCCGGAAAGCACATTCTTCTGCTTCGATTGGAGTCAGGCTTGCCGTCAAATTCTGTTGAAGGGGACTAGAGATGGCAGCTTTGAAAACAAATCCGATCATCTATTCTCAGTTGATCGCCGACATATCCGACTTCCTCGATTCCAAGCTTGTTGCCTCGGGCGAATGGCAAAAGTCATTCAGCCTGGATGGCAAGGGGTCTGCGTCCGGGGACGCGTTCTCCGATTTCATCAAGGTGCTCGGTTCGATCTCCGACGCTTTCGATGCGGGGAATTTTCAGACCGCGGTCGATCTGATCACCAAGCTCGGAAGCGTCGTCGAGGCGATGGATTTCGGGATCCTGACCGATTTCATCAATGTCACGGATGCGGCGGGCGACGATCTGTTGCTCGATCTTCTGGACATCGGGCCGCGCGGCGGATCCTATCTCGCCAACGAGGACGGTTCCTCCACTGACGACGGCCTCCTGGGTGGCCAGCACACCAACGGTCTCGGCAAGGGCGACACCGCCAATGACGGCGAGGGCGGCTCGGATGGCGGAAGCACCGCCGACAGCCTGCTGGGCGGCCAACACACGACCGGCCTGGGCGGTGGCGGCACCTCCAATGAATCCGGCGAGGGCGGCGGCGGAAACACCGAGGACAGTCTTCTGGGCGGTCAACACACGACCGGAATTCCCAAGACCTCGACGAGTGACCCCGACGGGCCGGTCTACAAGGCCGACATGACATCGGAAGAGATGGAGGAGTTCCTCGCGAGCCTGCGCGAACGATTGATTCTGAAGGATGGCGACGACAATGGCCTGGACATCCAGGATGGTGCCGCGCTGATCGCGATGCTGTCGGACACCAAGTTCGACTTCGTGTCCTACCCCTCGGGCGAGGGCGGGGACGACGGCTGGAACGACATCCTCCTGTCTGACCTGATCGACGAGAAGGGCGACAAGGCGGAGGATTTCTGGATCTCAGTCACCATCCCGGGCGACTTCGGCGGCGATCTGGGCGGCCTCGGCCCGCTGGATCCGATCGCCGGAGGCGACCTGTTCATTCACATCGACTATCTTTGATCGGTAGCGGGGGATCGGCTCGTGACGGGCCGATTCTCGAAGCCAGTGAGGCTGCTTTGTCTCAAGGTGCTTTTCGGGATGATGGTGGGCGGCACTGGGATCGAACCAGTGACCCCGACGATATCAACATTCCGGACCTACCGGAACGCGTTGGAACTCCGGGAAAAGAGCACTTCGCAAAAGGCCGTGCCGGGCAGATTCGGCACCAGTATGAGGCTCAACAGGGTCGGTGACCCTACCTGGAACGACGTATGTCGCTTGTTGTGATACCGGATCAGCGTTCGATGCCAAGTCGATGTGTGAGCCGATTGTTCACAACGTCTAAGTTCGTTCACGATCCGCTGAACTCAGTTCCCCGCAAGACAACTGACTTCATCTCGAGAGATTCGTCGACAATCACGAGGTCCGCGATCGCACCTGGCGCGATGCGGCCGCGGTCGCGAATGCCCAAATAGTCCGCCGCAATGGTTGATGTCCTTCGCGACGCCTCTTCCGGCGAGAGCCCGATTTCCACGAGATTGCGGAATGCCTGGTGCATCGTGAGGCTGGAGCCGGCGAGCGTTCCGTCCTCGAGCCGAACGCCATTTCCGCATTTGCGCACATGCTGCGTACCCAAACGGTAATCGCCATCGGGCATACCCGATGCCGGGGTCGCGTCGGTGACGGCATAGAGGTTCGGGATGGCCCGGAGAGCTGCCCTGATGGCGCCCGGATGGACGTGCAGGAGATCGGGAATGAGTTCGGCATGTTCCGCGTGGGCGAGAGCGGCGCCGACGATGCCCGGTGCGCGATGGTGTAGCGGCGACATCGCGTTGAACATATGGGTTACGCCGTGGCGACCGCCCAGGAAACACTTCGCGGCGGTTTCGTAATCGCAGGACGAATGCCCGATCTGCACGCGGACGCCACGGTCGCGCAGCCAGCGTGTCATCGCGCCGTCCGGATCCGCCTCCGGCGCGCAGGTCACAACTCGGATTTCGGCGAGCGCCATCAAGCGCTGCATCAGCGCCGTGTCGCCATCGATCGCGAAGTCCGGCTGCGCGCCGAGCTTCTCGCGATCGATGAAGGGGCCTTCGAGATGGACTCCGAGAATGGCGGCCTCGTCGTTTCGCAAGGCGCTCGCGCAGTCGCGGACGGAAACGAGTGCTGCCTCAATGTCGATGAGCGGCGCGGTCATCGTTGTGGCGAGAAATGCCGTCGTGCCGTTTGCCGCGTGCGCGCTCGCGACGCGGCTTGGGGCGTCGCCGGCCTCCATGATGTCAGCTCCTCCACCGCCATGGCAATGCAGGTCGATGAAGCCGGGCAGGATCAGGTCGTTTCCCACCACACCACGCTTCTCGATCCGGGCGATCCGTCCGTGCTCGATCGACACCCGGGCGTTGCGGAGGCCGTCCGGGGTAAGCACGCGCCCCTCGATGACTGTCATGGCGATTTTTCTCCGAAGTGATTTACAGACAAATCGTTATGTGGTTATAACCTATTTTAGGAATGATTGTCACCACCTATCCACGTCCGCATTCCGAGGGAGAACCGGCATGAACGCAATGACCAAGATCCGCATCGCAGCATTCGCCGCCACTGTATTGACGCCCTTCGCGGCCTCCGCGCAGGACGTCGAACTTACCTATTTGACGCACTGGGCTCCGGATACCGTCAAGCTCCTCGAAGAGGCTGCAAGCGCCTATAGCGAGCAGAATCCCGGCGTCACGATTTCCGTCCGCGCGGTTCCTTTCGGAGATCTGCTGACGACGATTCGCTCCGGCGGTTCGGGCGATGGCCCGACCATCGCGAGCATCTACGACCTTTGGCTTCCCGAACTCGTTCGTGACGGACTTGTCGCGCCCGCACCGCAATCCGTTTCAGACGAGGTGACGTCCGAATGGCCCGAGGGCATTGCCTCCGCGGCGGCCGTCAATGGTCAAATTTACGGCATCCCCAATGAAATCAACGTCTACGCCCTGAACTACAACAAGGCGATGTTCGAGGAAGCGGGTATTTCCGCGCCCCCGACAACCTGGGCCGAACTCCAGGATGCGGCCGCGAAGCTGAGCGCGGACGGCAAGCAGGGCTTCGGCCTGATCAATTCCTGGGCGGCGGGCGTCGTTCACCCCTTCGCGTCTCTTCTTGCCTCCAACGGTGGAGCGCTGATCGCTGACGGCAAGCCGCAGCTCGACAGCCAGCAGGCGCTCGAGACGTTCGAGCTCTACGAGACCATGATCAAGGAAGGTTACACCGATCCCGCGATGGGAACGTCGGATGCCAACACGACAGGGCCGTTCCTGGACAATTTCGTGTCCGGCAATACCGGCATGATCATCATGGCGAACTGGTGGGAAAGCGCGCTGAAGGCCGGCATGGGCGAGGATGTCGCCAATATCGGAACCGCGCCGATTCCGGTCGGACCGAGCGGCGATACGTCGCGGTCGATTTCCTATTCCTGGATGACCGTGGTCAACGCCGGCGCCGAGGATACGGAACAGGCCGCCGCCTGGGATTTCCTGGCGTGGCTGGACGGACCAGCTTCCGGCGAGAACGGCGCTTCGGCGATGGCTGGGATCCTGCAGTCGATGGGTATCCTGCCATCGCGCACTTCGGATGTCGCGGCGTTCGAGGAAGCGCTGGGCCGCCCGTTCCTCGAGGGTTATGTCTCGTCGCTCGAAAACGCGCGTGCCTTCCCGGTCGTCCTCGGCGGTCAGGAGTTCTCCGACGCGCTCCAGCAGGTGATCGAACAGCTGGAGTATGGACAGATTTCTGCGCAGGAGGCTCAACAGAACGCTCAGGCCGACGCGGATTCCATTCTCGAACGCGCGCAGCGCTAGGTCGCGGCGGCAACTTCATTGGCGGGCGCGTTTCGGCGCGCCCGCGTCATTTGGGTCTGGATATCGATGCGCGCTGAGAAACGGTCGGCCTGGATCATGGTGTCACCAGCGGTGGCGCTGATCGGTGTCTTCATTTTCGTGCCGATGGTGCTGACGATCTGGTTGTCGTTTCACCAATGGTCGACACAGACCGGATTCGAGGCCGCGCGTTTTGTTGGCCTCCGCAACTATGAAGACATTCTCGGTCCGATATCGGTGGGACGGGATTTCAAGCGGGCTTTCCTGAACACGGCCATCTATACGGCTCTCTCGGTCATCGCGATCCTGCCGCTTTCCGTGATTTTCGGGCTGCTTGTCTATCAGAGCCGAGTCGCGGGCGGGCAATTCCTGCGCACGATACTGTTCTCCACCTACATGGTGCCTATGATCGCCGTTGCGCTGGTCTGGTCGAAGCTCTATTCGCCGAGCGAGGGGCCGTTGAACCAGATCCTTTCCTGGATCGGGATCGGACCTCAGGCATGGCTGTCATCGCCCGACACCGCTCTCTATTCCATCGTCATTCTTAATGTTTGGCAGCAGGTCGGCTACTTCACAATTCTCGCCATCGCGGGTCTCACCCAGATACCGTCGTCGCTTCATGAGGCGGCCAGGATCGATGGGGCGAACCCGGTTCAGGAATTCTTCGGAGTGACCCTGCCGCTGTTGCGGCGGACCTTGCTGTTCTCGGCGGTGATTGCCGTGATCAACGCGGTCCAGGTCTTCGAGCCAGTTGCGCTGATCACCCAGGGCGGCCCCGCAAATTCGACGAATGTGCTGACCTTCCATATCCGACGCGTTGGCATCGAGCGCGCGCAGGGCGGGCTGGGTTCCGCGATGGCGGTGATGCTGATGCTCTCTCTAATCGTCGTGATCGTCCTGATATTCTCGCTCGCGCGTCAGAAGGAGGAGAGGACATGACGGCGATGTCGCCGGGAAGGCGCAGCCTGCGCAGGATTCGCCGTCATACTGGCAATTCCCTGCTCTTCTTTGCGATCGTCGCGATTTCGGTGATCGCCGCATTTCCGCTGGTCTGGATGTTGCTGTCGAGCCTGAAGACACCGGCCGAAAGCATGCAGACGCCACCCGTCTGGATCCCGTCCACGCCCTCGCTGACGGCCTATCGTGAAGTTGCCGACGTCATCGATGCTGCACGATCATTCTGGAATTCCGCGGTGATCGCCACGGTAACGACGGCCGGTATTCTGGTGACCAGTCTCATGGCGGGTTATGCCTTTGCGAAGTACCGTTTCCGCGGCCGGGATATCCTGTTTGCCGTGCTGATATCGACGATGTTTCTGCCTCCGATCGTCGTGCTGATACCGTTGTTCCGAATGGTCACCTACATGGGTCTGGACGGTCACCTGTTCGGTGTCATCGTTCCCTATCTGGCGAACGCATTCGGCATTTTCCTCATGCGGCAATTCATTGCCGGCGTTCCGGACGATCTCATCGATGCGGCTCGCGTCGACGGTGCGTCGGAATTACGTATCGTCTTCTCGGTGGTCGCGCCGGCAGTAATCCCGGCCATTGCTGCCCTCGCGCTGTTCGCGTTCGTCTACCACTGGAATACTTATCTCTGGCCGCTCACCGTGCTGCAGGGCAACACGGATGACTATCCGATCGTGCTTAGCCTCGGTCGCCTCCTGAGCTACAACAGGGGCGCGATGAACACCGGTCTCGTGATGGCGGGTGCGACGCTGGCCGTTTTGCCGCCATTGTTGCTCTTCGTGTTCCTGCAGCGCTTCTTCGTCGACAGCATCGTCAGCACGGGGGTCAAGGGATGAGCGCGACCCTGTGCATCGATCTCGGTGGGACAAACCTTCGAGCGGGCGTGATAGCCGAAGGTTCCGTGGCGGAGCCGCAACCTGTCGGCCACTGGCCCGCACCAGAAAGCCTTGGCGCGTTTCGTGACAGGATCGATGATCTCATCTCCGCACACGGTGTTTCGCGCCTCGGGGTCGCGGTGCCCGGTCTTGCGACCGGTTCGCGCTGCGCCTGGGTACCTAATCTTCCGTATCTCGACGGGGTCGATCTGGCCTCGACCTTCCCGGATGTCCGGCTGGCGCTTGGAAACGATGCCCAGCTGGCGCTGCTGGCCGAGGCAGCCCATGGCGCGGCACAAACCGTTTCCAATGCAATTCTCCTGGCCATCGGTACAGGGATTGGTTCGGCTGTTCTTGCCGACGGGCGCATCGTTCGTGGCGCGAACGGCGCTGCGACATCCTTTGGATGGGCGAGTGCCGACATGAGTGACGGCGGTGACGACAAGCATGGCTGGCTTGAACGGCAGGCCTCGGGACGAGCGCTCGATGCCCTTGCCCGCCGCACGGAGTTGAACAAGGGAGCCGATCTCATTGCCGCGGCAACAGAAGGCCATGCGGATGCCAAAGCGGTTCTTGCAGGCCCGGCAAATGCCCTAGCGGCGACGCTTGCCGGAGCGGTCGCTCTCCTCGGCAGCGAGGCGGTAATCGTTTCGGGTGGCGTAGCCGAGGGCATCGGTGTGCTTTCGCCGATGATCCTGCCTGCACTGAGGCGTCAGCTTCCGCCGCATCTGCGAGCAATCGAAATCGTGACGGGACGTTTTGGACCGCGTGCAAGCCTCTTTGGAGCCGGGCTTGCCGCAGGAGTGCACGCACTTTGGACGGGGAGGGAGGGCTCATGAAAATCGGCAATATCGCTCGGCCGGACCGCAAGCGGCCGGAACCGCTCTGGCACCAGGCCGAATCGGCTCTGCGGTCACTTATCGCCGACGGGACGTGGCAGGACGGTACGCAACTCCCCAACGAGGGAAAACTCAGCGAGATGCTGGGTGTCAGCCGCATCACGATCCGGCATGCGCTCGGCAACTTGGAGGAATCGGGCCTGCTGCGACGTGAACACGGACGCGGGACTTTCGTGCGAAGCTCGACGGTTATCGCCGGTGTTCGCGGTCTGACGAGCTTCACGCAGGAGATGGCTGACCGGGGACTGGTGGTCGGTTCCACGATTCTGGAGATGATCGAATTGCCTGCCGATACGGAAGTCGCGGGCGCGCTTGAAATCCCGGAAGGCTCGCCCGTCGTCAAGCTCCGCCGGTTGAGGGCGGGCAACGATCAACCCATCGGCATCCAGACTGCTTACCTGCCGTCCGGCCGCGTTACCGGGCTGCTGGAAATCGCAGAACCCATCCTCTCGCTCTACGACGTCCTGCGCGACCGGTTCGCGATCGAGCCGAAACTGGCCCGCGAAATTTATCGCGTAGGCACCGTCTCGGAGCAGGATGCGTCGCTACTCGATGTCGACGCCGGCAGCCCTGCCTTCATCGTTCGCAGGATCACCTCCGACAGCAAGGGCCCATTCGAATTTGCGGTCTCGACCATGCGGGGAGACCGCTACGAGATCCGTTCCAAACTTCACATTTGAAATCGCTATAGAAAGGCATCGAATATAATGACCACGCTCTATATCAGCCGTTTGCTCGAACTGGCGGAGCGCGCAGCCAAGGATAACGCGCAGGCGTTCGAGGCTGCCGCGACCGCTCTCGCCGAGACCCTCGCGGGCAAGGGGTTGATCCACCTCTACGGTTCGGGCCATTCCGTTCTGCCGGCGCAAGAAACCTTTCCGCGCTACGGCAGTTATGTCGGTTTCAACCCGCTCACCGATCCGCGCCTGATGTGGCATAACGTGCTGGGCGCCGGTGGCGTGCGAGAGCTGCTCTGGCTGGAGCGCACCGAAAATTACGCCGACAAGTTTCTCGATCACCAGCCGCTCAATCCCGGCGACAGCATCGTGATCTTCGGCCATAGCGGCCGCAATGCGTCCGGTATCGATACGGCGCTCTACGCGAAGAAGCGCGGCATGACCGTCATCGCGATCAACGCGAAGGCGAATCTGGACAAACCGGCGACTCATTCCTCCGGCAAGCGCCTGGCCGACGCCGCGGATGTCGTGATCGACACCTGCGCACCGATCGAGGACGCCATCGTGCCCGTGGACGGCTGGTCGCGCCCGGTCGCGGGGTCGTCGACCGTGCTGGCGATGATGATGATGCACGAGCTCGTCGCGCAGACAGCACAGAAACTCGCCGAGAAGGGTATCGAACTGCCGACATTCGCGTCGCCCACGATCGAGGGTGTGACGTTGCACGATACCGACCAGATCTATGGCGAGTATCGCGCCCGCATGATCGACGCCCAGGAGAAGCATCTCGACTTCTTCAAGTCGCGAATGAAAGGGGATGCCTGATCCAGCGGCTCGCGCGCGACATGGTTCGGAGACGCGAATGGTTGAGACGATGATGGCGCGCGAGACACGGGAGATTCCCGAGGTCTCGCGCAGACAGCTGACGGACGGGCTGGATGCCTATCGCGAGATCGGGGCGCGTTTTCGACGCCTCGATCCGCCCGTGCTCGTAACGGCTGCACGCGGTTCTTCGGACCATGCGGCCTCCTACCTGAAATATGTGGTGGAGACGCATGTGGGGCGGCCCGTCGCGTCGCTTGGTCCGTCCGTCGCTTCGGTCTATGGGACGCGGTTGCGTCTGGACGGCGCAGCGCTGATTGCGATCTCGCAGTCCGGCGCGAGCCCCGATCTTCTGTCGCTTGTCACCGCTGGTGCGCAGGGCGGGGCGACGACGGCCGCGCTGGTCAATGCCGGCGGATCTCCGCTCGAGGAATTGGTCGATCTGCCAGCGCCGCTGCTTGCGGGGCCGGAGGTCTCTGTGGCTGCGACGAAGAGCTATGTGGCATCGTTGATCGCGATGGCCTGTATCGTCGCGGAATGGACCGGAGACAGCGACCTTGAAGAGGGACTCCACGCCTTGCCGGACGCACTTGACCGCGCAATCTCAGCCGATTGGACGGCTGCCGACGAGGCCTTCCGGGCGCCCGGGCCGATCTTCTGCGTGGGCCGCGGCATGGGCCTGGCGGTCGCGGCGGAAGCGGCGCTCAAGTTCAAGGAAACCTGCCGGCTCCATGCGGAGGCCTACAGTTCCGCGGAAGTCCTCCATGGCCCGTTCGCGCTCGCCGATGCGGGATTGAAAGGACTCTTCTTCGTGCCGTCGGACGAAAGCCGCGGAGGGGTCCTGGAAACCGCTCAAAGGATGCGGGAAGCCGGGGCGGATGTTTGGCTCGTCGACGATTTCGATGGGGAAATTCCGGGCCATCTCGAAAGCCCCGCTGCTCCGCATCCGGCGTTGACGCCGATCTGTCAGGCGGTTTCCTTCTATGTTTTCATCGAGCGTCTGTCGCGCAAGCTCGGAAACGATCCCGACAATCCGCGCCATCTCAGGAAAGTGACGCGGACCGTGTAGGTCCGTCCGGAAAGACGAACTTCATGGCCACGCTGCAATTGGAAAACATCTCGAAATCCATCGGCGCCGTCGAGATCATTCGCAACGTCGATCTCAAGGTTGCCGACGGCGAGTTCATCGTTTTCGTTGGGCCTTCGGGCTGCGGAAAATCGACACTGTTGCGGATGATCGCCGGTCTCGACGACGTCAGCGACGGCAATGTGCGCATCGGCGGCGAGATCTGCAACGACGAGTCTCCCAAGGAGCGCGGCATTGCGATGGTCTTCCAGACCTATGCGCTCTATCCGCATAAGACCGTCTACCAGAACATGGCGTTCGCCCTCAAACTGTCGCGGCGACCCAAGGACGAGATCGACCGGCGTATCAGGGACGCCGCAAAGATACTCCAGATGGAGCATTTGTTGGAGCGCAAGCCGGGGCAACTGTCTGGGGGGCAGCGGCAGCGCGTCGCGATCGGTCGCGCGATCGTTCGCAATCCAAAAGTGTTCCTGTTCGACGAACCGCTATCGAACCTTGATGCGGCCTTGCGCGTCAGCATGCGCCGCGAGATCGCCCGGCTGCATGCCCGGCTCGAAGCGACGATGATCTACGTCACCCATGATCAGGTGGAAGCGATGACGCTGGCCGACCGCATTGTCGTCCTGAATGCCGGCGAAGTGCAGCAGGTCGGAACGCCGCTGGAGCTCTACCATGCACCGCGCAATCTGTTCGTGGCCGGCTTCCTCGGGTCGCCGAAGATGAACTTCATCGAATGTCGAGTCGTCTCCGCCGACACGACGGGCTTGCGCGTGGCAAGCGACGAATTCGGCGAGAGCCACATCCCGGTTGCAGACGGCCGCGACGCGAGAGCGGGAGAAAGCGTGACGCTCGGGATTCGTCCGGAAGATCTGGTTCTCGACCCCGCGGGGAAAGAAGCAGGAAACGCGACAATAACCCTTGTCGAGGAACTGGGTGACGAAACGCTTGTGGAGGCGGTGTCTCCGACGGGAACCGAATTCGTCATCAAGGCCCGCGAGCGGTCCGGATTGCGTGCCGGCGACGAGGTCCATCTGACTTTCTCGCAGACAGTCGCCCATCTCTTCGACGGCAAAGGAGTTGCATTCGAGAGAAGTGAATCAGAGCATGTAATATCGTCTGCGGTTTCGTCGTGACCGATCTGAACCGCGCCGGGCTTGCCAAAGGCTGGTTGGCATGAGCTACGCGGCCTCTAATGACATATCCAGAACAGCGTAGAAGTCAGTTGTGACATCTACTGGCGGGACGTATGCGATGGGTATTAATAGGCAGCGGTTGTTAGACTGATCGACCCATTCGATTGCAGCATGTTCCGCGGCGTCGATGCAGCGCTTTGGCACACGGCGATGAAAGGCTTTTGCTCTGCGAAAGTCGTTGTCGTACTTGACCGGGATACATTTGAGAGACCTCAAGTCGTCATACAAACGGCAGTTTGTGGGCGCGCTGCACCAAATCACCGACTAAGATTGTTTCCAGAGCCTTCTTGCCGGGTATAGTTTCTTGCCTGTCCGCCTGCGCCTCCATCCGCCTCGCCCATTCTTTGGTGTCTTTCAGCTGACGGCACAAGCGGGAGATTGATGGGACACGGTGTCCGCAGATTTCGGCCTGACATTTTTCCCGATGCTTGCGGATTGCAGCCATCGCGAAGCCTCTGCTGTGACCAGAGTATGGCCAGTAGAAATGCTTAAGGTTCGTTCGTCGGAAAATTGTCAACCTAAGTGTCAGTAATAACTTAGGTTTTGGATGGTGGGCGGTACTGGGATTGAACCAGTGACCCCTACGATGTCAACGTAGTGCTCTCCCGCTGAGCTAACCGCCCGTCCAGAGCCGCGCATACACCACAAGAGACGGGGCCGGTCAATAGGTTCCGTGTCAGATTTGTGGCGGTCGTGCCGAGGCGGTCAGGCGGCCTTGATGAGCTTGTCGACTTCGGAGACCAATTCGCGCAGATGGAACGGCTTCGACAGGACCTTGGCGTCCTTCGGTGCGTTGGAATCCGGGTTCAGTGCGACGGCGGCGAAGCCGGTGATGAACATCACCTTGAGGTCCGGATCGAGTTCTGTGGCACGGCGGGCCAGTTCGATGCCGTCCATCTCCGGCATGACGATGTCGGTCAGGAGAAGCGAGAAGGGCTCCTCGCGCAGCCGTTCATAGGCGCTTGCGCCATTGTCGAAGTCGATGACCTGGTATCCGGCCCTCTCCAGCGCCTTCACCAGAAAGCTGCGCATGTCGTTGTCGTCTTCGGCAAGAAGGATGCGGTTCATGATTGTCCCGTTCGCTGCGCCGCCCGGCGGCAAGGCTGGAAATGTTGCCCCACTCATTACCGGACAGGGTAAATATCGGGTTTATTTCACGCTCAAACCGGGGCGCTTGGCAAGCGTTTTTGGCACGCAGCGCCTTGCGCGAGGCTGGACAGGGGGCAGGTCACCTGTCAACAATCGCAGGGCGAACACAGGAATCACCGACCCGGACCGACGCCCATCATGTACAGCGATCCCGATTTCTCGGAGCATCCGGCCTTCGAGGTGCGGCAGCCGGCCGATCAAAGGGTGCCCTTCGTGTTCAACTCGCCGCATAGCGGCCGTTTCTACCCGTCCCGTTTCCTGCAAATGAGCCGCCTCGACGCGGTTTCGATCCGCCGGTCGGAGGATTTTTTCGTCGACGAGTTGTTCTCGGGCGCGGTGCCGCAGGGCGCGCCGATGCTGCTGGCGCATTTCCCGCGCGCCTACCTTGACGTCAACCGCGAGCCCTACGAGCTCGATCCGCGCATGTTTGGCGACCGGCTGCCGCCCTTCGCCAACTCCCGCTCCATCCGGGTCGCCGGCGGGCTGGGCACGGTGCCTCGGGTCGTTTCGGAGGGGATCGAGATCTATCGCTCCCGAATTCCTGTGGCGGAGGCGAAGGACCGAATCGCCAATATCTACAAGCCGTATCACCAGGCGCTGCGCGACCTGCTGGCAAAGACCCATCGCCGTTTCGGTTATGCCGTGCTGATCGATTGTCATTCCATGCCGGCATCGGTGCGCTACGGAACGGAAGGCATCCGGCCCGACTTCATCATCGGCGACCGGTTCGGCGCCAGCGCGAGCCGGGGGCTGAGCGAGGCGGCGGCCGAGATCCTCTCCGGCATGGGCTATCTGGTGACTGCCAACAAGCCCTATGCAGGCGGCTTCATCACCGAGCATTACGGCCGGCCGCTCAAGGGGCTGCATGCGCTTCAGATCGAAGTCAATCGCGGTCTCTACATGGACGAGCAGACCATCACCAAGAAGCCGTCCTTCGCCCTCCTGAAGGAAGACCTCGCCAGCTTCATCGATCGGTTGATGGCGCTGCCGGACAGCCGCTTCCACGACTATTCCATCGCGGCCGAATAGGCAGAGCGGGCCGACTTCTCAAAAAAGTGGCCGCATCGGAGACGACGCGGCCAAAGTCTGGGGAGGAAACGCCCAAGGAGGGCGTGGCAGCGGACTGCCGAGATTCAGAGTATGTTGCGATGCACAATTGTCAATGTGCGCTGCCGCATTTTTTAGAGGGCCACTTGAGTCTTTTGCCCAGATTCCCCAGAAAGCACGCATGACAGATCAAAATCTCCCCGATGTTGCGTTCCTGCAACGACTTGCCGCTGCGGCAGCCGCCGAGACGCTGCCCTTGTTTCGCAGCGTCTCGCTGATCGACAACAAGGATCAGGACGGCTTCGATCCCGTAACTGCGGCCGACAAGCAGGCGGAGGCGGCGATTCGCGCCGTGATCGAGGAAGTCTATCCCGATCACGGGATCATCGGCGAGGAATACGGCACGGTGCGCGCGACGGCGTCGCATGTCTGGATCATCGACCCCATCGACGGAACGCGCGCCTTCATCTCGGGATTGCCGGTTTGGGGAACACTGGTTGGGCTGAGGGTCGACGGTGTGTCGAAGGCCGGCTTCATGTCGCAGCCCTACACCGGCGAGCTCTTCGTCGCTGATGGCGAAGCCAGCATGTTGTTGCGAGACGGTAAGGCGCCGGTGGAGCTTGCCACCCGCAAGCATCACGCGGTGGAGGAGGCGACGCTGTTCACCACCACGCCTGCGCTTTTCAAGGATGCCAAGCGCACGGCCTATGATCGACTGGAGTCCAGGGTGCGGCTACCCCGCTATGGATGCGATTGCTACGCGTTCGCCATGCTCGCGGCGGGCTTCGCCGACATCGTCATCGAGGCCGGGCTGCAGACCTACGACATTGCCGCGCTGATCCCCCTGATCGAACTTGCGGGTGGGGTGGTCACCACCTGGGAGGGGGGAAATGCCGTCGATGGTGGTGACGTGATCGCTGCTGCGACGCCCGCGCTGCATGCCGCAGCGCTCGACATCCTCAATCGCTGAGCTTGTCGATATGCTCCGGTCCCGAGCCGGGCACGAAGGTGTTGAAGGCGGCGAAGAACTGCTCGCGGAACGGATCGGCTTCCTGCAGGATCTCGTGGGACGCCCCGTCGATGGTCAACAGGGACGCCGAGCGCAGGTTGGCCACCAATTGTCGGATCGCTTCGTTTGAGACCACGCGCTCTTCGCCTGCCATGAAGACCAGCGTCGGGATGATGGTCTTGGCGAGGTGGGCGGGGTCGTTGACCTTGTCGATGGCGTCGAACACGGCGGAGACCCAGGCGGCCGATGGGCCGCCGAGCTTCAATTCCGGAAAACGGATCGGCAGGGAAATGTTGCGCGCGTAGCGATGGGCGTCGCTCGTCACCGGGTTGTTGACCTGAAACGGCTTGTTGACCCGCCGGTTTGCCCGGTTCGAGACGCCGAGATTGCCCAGGCCGAGGAAGCTCATCGACTTCGTGGCCGTGCGCATCAGCCATTCCTGGCGTTCCGAGACGGGCATTCCCAGGAAGGGCGCGAGCAGCACCATGCGGTGGATCCGGTTGACCATGCGCGGGGCGAGGAGCAGGGCAACAAGGCCGCCGGTGGAGTGGGCGAGGATGAAATAGGGCGGTCTGCAGTCCGGAAGGACGACATGCCGGAACACCGTTTCGGCATCGACCGCATATTGCTCGAAACTGTCGACATAGCCGGCGTCGCTCGTTTCGAAGAAGCGGCTGGATCGGCCCTGTCCGCGCCAGTCGAAGGTGGCGACGTCGAACCCGGCGCTGATGAAGTCGCCGATCGTCTCGAAGTATTTCTCGATCGTCTCGTTGCGGCCCTGCAGCAGGAAAACCGATCCCTTCACGGGATTCCGGTCGGTCCTGAAGGCGGCGTAGCGGATCGAAAACCCGTCCGGCGTCTCCACGAAGCCGTCGGAATAGACAGGGGGATTGGGGTTGTGTTCGAAAAGCCGGAGTTCCGTCATCGCCTACGGGATCGCTTGCGGGCCCCGGCCCGCCAAAAGGGTCGGCGGCATTGATAGGAGGCGGTTCGCGAAAGGTCAAAGAAAAACCGGGAGCGCCACGAAGGCGCTCCCGGCATGGACGGCCGAACCGGAAGGGACGATGCGGCCCGGCCGAACTCTTGTCTCTCCTCAGTGAATGCCGAAGGAGTAGGAGAAGTTGCCATTGCCGCCATGAAGCCGGATGCCGGGACGGTGCGGCCTGTGGTGCAATGCCTGGCGCGAGAGGATCCGGCCGGTGCGTCCGTCAACCCTCAGGCGAACCTCGCCGCGATGGCCGCGCGCGGTCAGGAAGTAGTCGCCGCGCACAAGGCGCATGTTGCGGATGTGGCGATAGCCGCGGCGCTGCAGCGAGCGCTGGACGACGTGCTTGGGCAAAATGCGATGGCTGTAGCGATGATGGCCAACAAGTTCGACATCTGCAGCAGTCGCGGTCGCAGCGGCCGGTGCCTGCATGGCCGGCATGGCGTGCGCGCCAACGATCGTTCCGGTGGAAAGAAGCGCGGCGAGGGCGATGGTCGAAAGCGATTTCATGTTCGATCTCCTGTCTTCGTATCCGGCTCGCAGTGGGCGACCCGTTCGACGTTGGAGACAAAATGGCGTAACCGACCTGAACGTGTCCGGAAGGCACTGTTCATCTGCCGTTCATGAAGCGAGGTTCGTCGAAATTCGCCCCCTTGAACCGATTTCGGGCAATCACCAGATATCGGGAGCGGACGCCGGTAACGGGTTCGCTGACGTCAAGGACCGCGCCTCGTGAGGGTGGTCGCCAACGTCAAACGCAAACACAGTCGCTCATCCAATGGAGGACCATTATGCGTCACGTCGACTATTCGCCCCTGTTCCGTTCCACCGTCGGTTTCGACCGCCTGTTTTCCATGCTGGACACGCTTGCCCAGCCGGAGAGCAACGGCCAGACCTATCCGCCCTACAATATCGAGCGGACCGGTGAGAACGCCTATCGCATCACCATGGCCGTCGCCGGTTTCGCCGAAGACGACCTGACCATCGAAGCCCGTTCCAACGTCCTGACCGTCGCAGGCGCCAAGCCGGAAGACAAGGCTGACGAAAAGCGGGAATTCCTGCATCGCGGCATCGCATCGCGCGCCTTCGAGCGCCGCTTCCAGCTTGCCGACTATGTGGAAGTGAAGGCCGCCGAACTCAAGAACGGCCTGCTGCATATCGATCTGGAGCGCGAAATCCCCGAAGCGATGAAGCCGCGCAAGATCGAGATCGCAAACGGCAAGGATTCCAAGCGGATCGAGGCCAAGGCGGTCAACTAAGGCCAAGGCCTCTCACAGGCCCAACACCCATACGTCAGCGCGCCGGGTTCCCCCTCCCTGCCGGCGCGACTGACGCGGAAAGGCGGGAGAGATCCCGCCTTTTTTCTTGTCTATAAGAGGCCGCAAGCGCGGTTCGTCAGCGGAACCGGCGCGCGAGAACGTGGTCGAGCGACAGCTTGCCGGGACCGTTGGCGACGATCACCACCAGGACGAAGATCCAGAGAAGGCGCTGGTCGAAGATGATCGCGTCGGGAAAGCGGTCGAACATCGCGCCCAGATATTTGCCTGAAATGCCGTGAAAGGCGATGTCGACATAGCTCTGGACGAGGACGAAGCCGATCATGCCGAGGGCGGCGACGCGGCTGAAGAGGCCGAGCACGATCAGGATCGGAAGCAGAAGTTCCGCCCAGGTGCCAAGCAGCACAACCGCGTCCCAATAGAAGGGGATCGTCGCGATATCGGCGCCATGGTTCTCGAAGACCGGCGGCAGGATCGTCGCATAGGCGCCGACCGACGGGCTGAGAAAGCCGAAGAGGCCGTCACCCAGCTTGTTCACACCCGAATTCAGGTAATAGAGCAGCAGCAGGCTTGCGAAGGTGAAGCGTGCTGCAAAGCCGTTGAACCACCCGGCCAAAAGGCCGTCGAGCGCGGAAAAAACTCTCTCATGAAGGCCGATGAGGGCGCCGATCGGAGCCGGCAGGGCATTGGGGCGCGTATCGCGCATCCCGGACAGGGGCGTCGTCGTCATTGTCATCTCTTTTCCGTTCGCGTCAGTCCGTTTTCACGGCAAGAAAAGCGCCGGTGGACAGCAGTCCGCCGATCGCCTCGTTGATGTCGAAGGTGTCGGCGCATTTAGCTCCGGCTTCTGCCGCCGCGCCGAGTGTTTCTCCCGCCAGCAGCGCCTCGAAGAAGGCTCCGTGGCCCTCGGGAAGGGCGGTCACCGTCACGTCGATCCCCGGACGAGCGACCAGCGCGTCCTGGGCGCGTGCGGTGTCTATCGGGCGGATTTTCTCGTGGTGGCGGTTGGTGTCGAAGATGTCGAAGACCGCGTGGCGCGAGCGCACGAGGCCGGCGGCCGGGTGGGGGGCGAAGACGGTGTCTGCGAGATCCTCCGGTGGGATCGCGGCGAGCGATTGTGCCTGCAGCGCCGGGAGATCGGCGGCGTGATAGGCCGTCAGCCAGGCGCGCTCCAGGCGGGCGACGTCGGCGAGATAGGGCATGCGCCGGGCGTGTTCGAAGCCCTCGATGAAGGCCGGAAATTCGCCGCCATAGAGAAACAGGAGTGGCGAAGATGGCGGATTAGCACGCACGAATGCGCGCGCCATGTCGCGGAACAGCGTCTCGCCGGTGATGCGCTGGACGGCCGGGAAGATGTCGGCGAGCGCGTTGATCAGGCTCACGGTGACATTGTTGCGGTAGACGTTGAACCGCTTGACCGCCTGCTTGCCGCGCGGTCCTGCGACCATGGCTGGTTTTTCGCGCGCGGGATCGAGAATCGCGGCGCGGAAACCGGCCGTGTCGAGGTCGTGTGTCTCAGGCGCCGACGGCATGGCTCTTGCCCATCATGAAGGAATGCGCCGCGTCTTCGAGAATGCGGTCGGCAGCGGCGGCTTCGGCGCGCAGCACCGGCCAGTCGGGGAGATCGGAGTCCCATTCGATCAGCGTCGGGATCGGGCCTGCCTGTTTGACGACGATCGCATAGAGGTCCCAGACGGCGTCGGCGACCGGGGCGTCGTGACTGTCGATGAGCAGCGGCGCACCCTCGTCGTCCTCCTGGACGGCATGGCCGGCAAGGTGGATCTCGCCGACATGCTCCATCGGGTAGTCCATCAGATAGGACATCGGCGAAAAGCCGTGATTGGTGGCCGAGACGAAGACGTTGTTGACGTCGAGCAGCAGGCCGCAACCGGTGCGGCGCACGATCTCGCGGATGAAATCGGTCTCCGAAAAGGTCGAGTTTTCGAAGACGACATAGGTCGAGGGATTTTCCAGCAGCATCTGCCGGCCGATGAAACCCTGCATGCGATCGATGTGATCGCAGACATGGGCCAGGGTCGCCTGCGTATAGGGGAGCGGCAGCAGGTCGTTCATGAAGACCTCGTCATGGGTCGACCAGGCCAGATGTTCGGATATGAGAGCGGGTTCGTAGCGGTCGACCACCGCCTTGAAGCGGGCGAGATGATCCTCGCTCAGCGGCTGCGGCCCGCCGATGGACATGCAGACGCCGTGCAGCGAGAGCGGATAGTCCTGGCGGACGCGCTCCAGGGCGCGGTGGGGAAAGCCGCCGTCGCCCATGTAGTTCTCGGCGTGAACCTCGAGAAAGCCCACCGGATCGGGATCGGCGAGAATGGCGTCGAGGTGGCTGTGCTTGAAGCCGACCCCGGCCGAAGCCGGGATACGGGAGGTTCGCGCCGCAAACCGGGACCTGCCTTCAGCCGGGGGACGGGCTGCGAACGGGCCTTCGCGAAACGGGGTCGTGTTCATGGGGTGTCTCCGGTTTGCGGCGTCAGGTGGCGGGGCCTCAGGCCTCCGGCAGGTCGCGGTCGAGCGGCTCGAGCGAGCCCATGCGGCCATCCGGCAGTTCCATGGATGCGCAGGTGCCTTCCTCGACATATTTCCAGGAGTTGCCCTGGAAATCGATGGTGGAGGTGCCCTGACAGGTGGTGCCCGGGCCGGCGGCGCAGTCGTTCTGGCCGGCCATGGCGACGCCGTAGCACTTCACATTGGCTGCGGCGGCGTCGGTTGCGGTCACGAGCTGTGCGCCGGAAATGGCAGCTGCTACGGCACCGGCGAGAACGGCGCCACCGAAGGCGGTCTTGGTTGCTTTGGACATGTGTAACTCCTCTGAAGGTCTGACCCGGGGCATTGTGCCGCCGGTGACCGAAGAGTTCGCAAACATGCCGGTAAAACGGAAATCAACGCGGCGTTATCCGCCCTCACTTCCGTGTGAGGCAAAGTTGAGCGCCGTTTTTATCTTGTCAGCCAAGAAGTTCCGCGAAGCGGGCGATCTCCGAGGCTTCGGTCGCGAAGCTGGTGACCATCCGCACGACGGTTTCATCTTCGCCGACGGCGAGGCCGCTGCCGGCGGGCACCTGCCATGGATAGAGATGTCCGCCTTCGGTCTTGATGCGCTCATAGATCGCCATGGGCAGGATCGCGAACACCTCGTTTGCCTCGCAGGCCCATGCCATGCGGGTGGCTGGGGCCGCTTCGATTGCGGCGACCAGTTGCGCCGCCATGGCGTTGGCGTGGCGGGCCAGGTCGAGCCACAAACCGTCTTCGAGATAGGCGAGGAACTGGGCGGCGATGAAGCGGTTCTTGGAGAAGAGCAGGCCGGAGCGCTTGCGCAGATAGGGCATTTCTGCGGCCATGGCGGGATCGAAAAAGATGAGCGCCTCGGCGCACCAGCAGCCGTTCTTGGTGCCGCCGAAGGACAGGATGTCGACCCCCTGGCGCCACGTCATCTCGGCCGGAGAGCAATCGAGCGTCACCATCGCATTGGCGAAACGCGAGCCGTCCATGTGCAGCGGCAGGTCGAAATCGCGGCAGACATTCGAGATGCCGGCGATCTCGCTGGTGGAATAGACCGTTCCGGCTTCGGTGGCCTGTGTGATCGACACAGCCGAGGCCCGGCCCTGATTGATCGCGCCGGGCGAGAAGGGCTTGATCGTTTCGCGCAGGAGGGCGGCGTCCATCTTGCCGTCCGGTCCCGGCACAGGACGCACGCGCATGCCGGCGGTCAGGAATTCCGGGGCGCCGCCTTCGTCCTCGCGGATATGGGCGTCGGGATGGGCGAAAGCGACGCCCCCGACGTGGCCGACGGAGGCGACGGCCAGCGAATTGGCGGCCGTGCCGGTCGGCAGGAACCAGACCGAGACCTCATGTTCGAAAATCTCGGCGAAACGCCGCTCCACCGCGCGATCGATCTCGCCGGCGCCGTAAGCGGCATTGAAGCCGCCGCCATGTTCGGCGAGCGCAGCGGAAATCTTCGGATGGGCGCCGGCCCAGTTGTCGGAGGCGAAAAACACTGCGGGGCTCCTTGGTGGGGTCGCTTGGCGCGGATCGCGCAAAGCGGGGGAGTGCGATATGTCGTGAACGTTCCGATTGGCACCGCGTGGCCGAAGGATCAAGGGCCGATTGGGCGTGGTCGTCCGAAAGCGCCGGCCCGTCCTCTTCTCGGGGTGTGGCTGTCATTGGCGGGTCGACCCGGCTAGATTGCGGCCGCCGAGTTGAGGAGGGATCGATGGATCACGGTTTCGAGACGATCACGATGACGCCGATCGGGCGGGTCGAAGGAGGGCGCGTCGAGGCGACCAAGGATCACTGGGGCGACAGCCGGGCGGTGATACGCCTGCGTGACGACCTGTTTTCGCCGGATGCCCTGAAGGGGGTCGACGCGCATTCGCATGTCGAGGTCGTTTTCCATTTCCACATGCATGCCGACGAACCCATGGAATTCGGCGCACGGCATCCGCGCGGGCGGACCGACTGGCCCGAAGTCGGGATCTTCGCCCAGCGGGGGCGCATGCGGATGAACCGGATCGGCGTCAGCATCTGCCGCGTCGTCGGCGTCAACGGCCTTGAGATCGCGGTGGAGGGGCTGGACGCGGTCGACGGCACGCCGGTGCTGGACGTCAAGCCGGTCTGGTCGGGCTACCGCCCTCGGGGCGAATTCCGCGAACCGGAATGGGCGCTTGCGTTGATGGCGAACTATTGGGACTGACCCCGGCAGGCATGGATAGGCGTGGGCGCCGCGAAAGGAAGTGACCGAAAACGCGGGCCTGGCGACAGATTCGTTCAAGACAGGGTTTGATTTTTTTGTGTTTGCATCTTGAGAAAAGTTTTGCGATCTGTCATACGAATAGGGCAGCATTGCTGTCCTATTTTGAATTTCGGGTCAATTGGAATGGAAATTTCCGATTGATCCATATAGGCGTCTGCAGGCGCAGGGCACCGATCCGATCCTGACGAGCGGCATTCCGATCTCACCGGCGAGCGTCGGTGGCGCGGGGTGACGCAGCGCGAACGGAAAGGTGCCAGGCTTTGCCCGGGATGCTAGACAGGGTTTGAAGGGCGCGCTTCTTGCGCCGAGACGGAGGATCGAGCGATGACGAGGATGGTTCCATCCGAAACCGCCGGAATGGGCGGACAGGCCGTATCGAAGGCCGCCACCGCGCGAAAAGCCGCTTCCGGCCTGCCGGCGGCGCAAGGGCTCTACGATCCGCGCAACGAGCACGACGCCTGCGGTGTGGGCTTCGTCGCCCACATGAAGGGCGAAAAGTCGCACAAGATCATCCGTGACGGCCTGGCGATGCTGGAGAACCTGACCCATCGCGGCGCGGTGGGCGCGGACCCACTGATGGGCGACGGCGCCGGCATGCTGGTGCAGATTCCCGATGCGCTGTTCCGCGCCGAATGGGCCGAAAAGGGCGTCGAGCTGCCGCCTGTCGGCGACTACGCGGTCGGGCATTTCTTCATGCCGCAGGACCCCGAGCTTCGCGCGCATATCGAAAGCATCATCACCGAGGTCATCGCCGAGGAAGGCAAGGAACTGATCGGGTTCCGCGACGTGCCGGTCGACAATTCCTCCTTGTCGAAGGCGCCGGAAATCGTGGCGACCGAGCCGGTTCACCGGCAGGTCTTCGTGGCGAAGGCCAACCACCTTGAAGGCGGCGACGCGTTCGAGCGGCGTCTGTTCATCCTGCGCAAGGTGATTTCAGCGCGGATCCACTCGGAGACCGACGGCCGCGACAACGGATTCTATCCGGCGTCGATGTCGTCGCGCACGATCGTCTACAAGGGCATGTTCCTGGCCTATCAGGTCGGCGCCTATTACAAGGATCTGCGCGACGAGCGCTTCGTCTCGGCGCTGGCGCTGGTGCATCAGCGTTTCTCGACCAACACCTTCCCGTCCTGGAAGCTGTCGCACCCCTACCGGATGGTCGCGCATAATGGCGAGATCAACACGCTGCGCGGCAACGTCAACTGGATGGCTGCCCGCCAGGCGTCGGTGAAGTCCGAGCTTTTCGGCGACGAGATGGAGAAGCTCTGGCCGATCTCCTATGAGGGCCAGTCCGACACCGCCTGTTTCGACAACGCGCTCGAATTCCTGTTCCAGGGCGGCTACTCGCTCGCGCATGCCGTCATGATGCTGATCCCGGAAGCCTGGGCCGGCAACAAGCTGATGGATGACGAACGCAAGGCGTTCTACGAGTACCATGCCGCGCTGATGGAGCCGTGGGACGGCCCCGCCGCGGTAGCGTTCACCGACGGCCGCCAGATTGGCGCGACGCTCGACCGTAACGGGCTGCGTCCGGCGCGCTACATCGTCACCGATGACGACATGGTGATCATGGCGTCGGAAGCCGGCGTCATCACCGTGCCCGACGAGAAGATCGTCACCAAGTGGCGGCTGCAGCCGGGCAAGATGCTGCTGATCGACATGGAAGAGGGCCGCATCGTCTCCGACGAGGAGATCAAGCGGCAGATGGCCTCCATGCACCCCTATGGCGACTGGGTGGAGAACACCCAGCTCATCCTGGAGGACCTGAAGCCGGTCGCCCCGCGTGCGGTGCGCGAGGACGTCAGCCTTCTCGATCGCCAGCAGGCCTTCGGCTACAGCCAGGAGGACACGCGTATCCTGATGGCGCCGATGGCGACGACCGGCCAGGAAGCGATCGGTTCGATGGGTACCGACACGCCGATTTCGGCGATGTCGAACAAGTCGAAGATGCTGTACACCTATTTCAAGCAGAACTTCGCGCAGGTCACCAACCCGCCGATCGACCCGATCCGCGAGGAGCTGGTGATGAGCCTGGTCTCGTTCATCGGTCCGCGTCCGAACATCTTCGACCTGGAAGGCGCGTCCAAGCGCAAGCGCCTGGAAGTGCGCCAGCCGATCCTGACGAATGGAGACCTGGAGAAGATCCGCTCGATCGGCCACACCGAGGATCTGTTCGACACCAAGACGCTCGACACGACCTATGACAGCGACGAGAGCGCCGACGGCATGGCCGTGGCGGTCGAGCGGCTGTGCAAGCGCGCCGAACAGGCCGTGCATGGCGGCTACAACATCATCGTCTTGTCGGACCGGCAGGTCGGGCCCGACCGGATCGCGATTCCCGCGCTGATGGCGACGGCGGCGGTGCACCATCACCTGATCCGCAAGGGTCTGCGCACCTCGGTCGGCCTCGTCGTCGAATCGGGCGAGCCGCGCGAAGTGCATCATTTCTGCTGCCTCGCCGGCTACGGCGCCGAGGCGATCAACCCCTATCTGGCCTTCGACACGCTGCTCGACATGCATGGCAGGGGCGAGTTCCCGCCGGAAGTCGACCGCTACGAGGTGGTGCACCGCTACATCAAGTCGATCGGCAAGGGCATCCTGAAGGTCATGTCCAAGATGGGCATCTCGACCTACCAGTCCTATTGCGGCGCGCAGATCTTCGACGCCGTCGGCCTGTCGAGCGAGTTCGTGGAGAAGTACTTCACCGGCACGGCGACGACCATCGAGGGCATCGGCCTTGCCGAGGTCGCCGAAGAGACCGTGCGCCGGCACAAGGCGGCATTCTCCTCCGATCCGGTGCTGACGAACGCGCTCGAAGTGGGTGGCGAGTACATGTACCGCGTGCGCGGCGAAGAGCATGTCTGGACGCCGGATGCGGTGGCCTCGCTGCAGCATGCCGTGCGCAACGGCCTGCCCGACAAGTACCGCGAATTCGCCGGCCAGGTGAACGCGGACGCGCGTCACGCGAAGACGATCCGCGGGCTGTTCCACATCCGGACCGCGAATGAGACCGGGCGTGCACCGGTGTCGATCGACGACGTCGAACCGGCCGCTGAGATCGTCAAGCGCTTCTCCACCGGCGCGATGAGCTTCGGCTCGATCTCCAGGGAAGCGCACGCGACGCTGGCGGTGGCGATGAACCGGATTGGGGGGAAGTCGAACACTGGCGAAGGTGGCGAAGAACCGGACCGGTTCCTTCCGCTGCCGGACGGGTCGCCGAACCCGGAGCGCTCCGCGATCAAGCAGGTGGCGTCGGGCCGTTTCGGCGTAACGACTGAATATCTTGTCAATTCCGACATGATCCAGATCAAGGTCGCGCAGGGTGCCAAGCCCGGCGAGGGCGGCCAGCTTCCGGGTCACAAGGTGAACGCGGTGATCGCCAAGACCCGACATTCGACGCCAGGTGTCGGCCTGATCTCGCCGCCGCCGCATCACGACATCTATTCGATCGAGGACCTGGCGCAGCTGATCTTCGACCTGAAGAACGTCAACCCGGCGGCCGACATCTCGGTCAAGCTGGTGTCGGAAGTCGGGGTCGGAACGGTCGCGGCGGGCGTCGCCAAGGCGCGCGCCGACCACATCACGATCTCCGGTTATGACGGCGGTACCGGCGCGTCGCCGCTGACCTCGCTGAAGCATGCCGGCTCGCCCTGGGAAATGGGGCTTGCCGAAACGCACCAGACGCTCGTCCTCAACGGCCTGCGCTCGCGCGTGGCGCTGCAGGTCGACGGCGGGCTGCGGACCGGGCGCGACGTGATCGTCGGCGCATTGCTCGGCGCCGACGAGTTCGGCTTCTCGACCGCGCCGCTGATCGCGGCCGGCTGCATCATGATGCGCAAGTGCCATCTGAACACCTGCCCGGTCGGCGTGGCGACGCAGGATCCCGTCCTGCGCAAGCGCTTCAAGGGCACGCCGGAGCACGTGATCAACTACTTCTTCTACGTCGCCGAGGAAGTGCGCGAACTGCTCGCGGCGATGGGCTACCGCAATCTCGACGAGATCATCGGCGAGACGGAATTGCTGCAGCAGGAAGCGCTGATCGAGCACTGGAAGGCGCGCGGCCTCGATTTCGCGCGTGTGTTCCACAAGCCCGAAGCCGAGAAGAGCGCGACCTACTGGACCGAGCGCCAGAAGCATCCGATCGACGAGATCCTCGACCGCAAGCTGATCGCCGAGGCGATGCCGGCTCTCGAGGCCCGCGAGGCGGTGCGTATCGACACGCCGATCCACAACACGGACCGGTCCGCGGGCGCGATGCTGTCCGGCGAACTCGCCAAGCGGCACGGCCACAAGGGCCTGCCGGACGACACGGTCAACGTGACGCTGCGCGGCACGGCGGGTCAGTCGTTTGGCGCGTTCCTGGCCAACGGCATCACCTTCAACCTGATCGGCGACGGCAACGACTATGTCGGCAAGGGCCTGTGCGGCGGCCGGCTGATCGTGCGTCCGCCGGACAATGCGAGGATCGTCGCCGAAGATTCGATCATCGTCGGCAACACCGTGCTCTACGGAGCGATCCAGGGCGAAGCCTATTTCCGCGGCGTCGCCGGCGAGCGCTTCGCGGTGCGAAATTCCGGCGCGGCGGCTGTCGTCGAAGGCGTGGGCGATCACGGCTGCGAATACATGACCGGCGGCGTGGTCGTTGTCCTCGGCAAGACCGGACGCAATTTCGCGGCTGGCATGTCGGGCGGCGTGGCCTATGTGCTGGACGAGGACGATACGTTCGAGACCCGCTGCAACATGGCGATGGTCGAACTCGAGCCGGTGCCGGAGGAAGACGACATCCTGGAGAAGCTGCATCACCATGGCGGCGACCTCGCCCACAAGGGCCGCGTCAACGTGTCGGAAGACATGACGCGTCACGACGAGGAGCGCCTTCTGCAGCTCATTTCCAATCACCGGCACTTCACCGGATCGCAGCGGGCCGCGCACATCCTGGAGAACTGGGACGCCTACCGCCCGAAATTCCGCAAGGTGATGCCGGTCGAATACCGGCGTGCGCTCGAGGAAATGGAACGCATGCGCATGAGCGTGGCGGCGGAGTAGGGTGATGATCGTTTCGACGACCAACACCATCGAAGGCCGGCGGATCGTGGATTATCGCGGCGTTGTCACCGGGGAGGCGATCCTCGGTGCCAACATCTTCCGCGATTTCTTCGCCGGCATTCGCGACATCGTCGGCGGCCGCTCGGGCGCCTACGAGAAGTCGTTGCGCGAGGCGCGTGAGATCGCGCTGAGGGAAATGCAGGAAGAGGCGCTCCGTCTCGGCGGCAACGCCGTGATCGGGATCGACCTCGATTACGAAAACATCACGGCCGGCAGCGGCTCGATGCTGATGGTATCTGCATCGGGCACTGCGGTCGTCGTGGAATAGTTTCAGGATCAGTCATGGGCAAGGTTACGGGTTTCCTCGAGATCGACCGCTACACGCCGCGCTACCAGCCGGCATCGGATCGCATCCGTCATTTCAAGGAATTCACCATTCCGATGGACGACGCGGAAGTGGCCAAGCAGGCCGCGCGCTGCATGGATTGCGGCATTCCGTTCTGTCACGGGCCGACGGGCTGTCCGGTCAACAACCAGATCCCGGACTGGAACGACCTCGTCTACAATGGCGACTGGGACTCGGCGATCCGCAACCTGCATTCCACCAACAACTTCCCGGAAGTCACCGGCCGCATCTGCCCGGCGCCGTGCGAGGAAGCCTGCACGCTGAACCTGGAAGACATCCCCGTCGCCATCAAGACGGTGGAACAGGCGATCGCGGACAGGGCCTATGAGAGCGGCTACGTCATGCCGCAGCCGCCGGCACACAAGACCGGCAAGCGGGTCGCGGTGATCGGATCCGGGCCTGCCGGCATGGCCGCGGCCCAGCAGCTCGGGCGCGTCGGCCACACGGTGCATGTGTTCGAGCGCGAGAGCCGCGTCGGCGGGCTGATGCGCTTCGGCATTCCCGACTTCAAGATGGAAAAGCACTATATCGACGCGCGTGCGCGGCAGATGGAAGGCGAGGGCGTGACGTTCCACACGGGCGTCAATATCGGCGTCGACAAGCCGGTGGCCGAACTCTTCGCCGAGTTCGACGCAGTGCTTTATTGCGGCGGTTCGGAAAAGCCGCGCGAGGCAGGCATTCCCGGTGACGAACTGGGCGGCGTGCACCCGGCGATGAACTATCTGGTGCAGCAGAACAAGCGCGTGGCGGGCGAGAACATCGCCTCGGTCGCGTGGAACTCCGAGCCCATCCTGGCCGGCGGCAAGCATGTCGTCGTGGTCGGCGGCGGCGACACCGCGTCGGACTGCGTCGGAACGGCATTCCGGCAAGGCGCGGTGAAGGTCACGCAGCTCGACATCCGGCCGCAGCCGCCGGAAAAGGAAGACAAGCTGGCGGTCTGGCCCTACTGGGCGACCAAGATGCGCACCTCGTCGAGCCAGGCGGAAGGCGCGCAGCGCGAGTTCCAGGTCGCGACGCTCGAATTCATCGGCGAGAACGGCCAGATCACCCATGTGAAGTGCTGCGAAGTGGATGAAAGGCGCAAGCCGATCGCCGGCAGCGAATTCTTCATCCGCGCCGATCTCGCCTTCATCGCCATCGGATTTTCCGGTCCGCTGGAAGAGGGCGTGTCGGCCGAGCTTGGCGACGCGCTGACGATCGACGTGGACCGGCGCGGCGGCACGTCCGTGCATGCCGACGACGAAGACTACAAGACGACGGTCGACAAGTTCTTCGCCGCCGGCGACGCCCGGCGCGGCCAGTCGCTGGTGGTCTGGGCGATCCGCGAGGGTCGTCAGGCGGCGCGTGCGATCGACGAATTCCTGATGGGCGAGACCACGCTGCCGCGCTGATCCCGCCCTGCATGCCCCGGCCGTCCTATCGGGCGGGGCTTTTCTTCCCGACCAAGCGAACGCTGAACGCCTTGATCCCGGTCAAGGCGAGGGCGCTCCCGTGCGAACATATTCCCTCCGTGGAATATGAAACGGGGGTTGCCATGTTCGCGCTCTTTCTCGCCGCCTATCTTCTCACCGCTCCGACGCTGATGGGCATCATCGTGATCGGCCTTCTGACGGTCGACTTGTTCTCCGCCCAGTATATCGGCATCGCGGCAATCGCGGGCGCCGTCGTCGCCATTCCGGTGGCGTGGCTCCTGTCGCGCAAGCTCGAACACGTCTTCGACGCCAAGCGCAGGTGACAGCCGTGCGTCGTGCCTTTCGGGGCAGCGCGAAGCAGCTGTGAAAGACGCTTGCGCGCAGTTGACCTTGCTGCGCGCATCGGGCATCGGTTGACCTCTTTCCAGAGCATCGGACATCCGGCGCTGCTTCGCATTCGCGGAGATGAGGCGGCCGCGCATGGTCCTGCAAACATATCGAGGTTCAGATGGACGAAACCGTTAGCGAAACCACGGTGGCGGCAGCCGAGTTGCGGCAATTGGTCGAGCGGATCGAGCGGCTCGAAGAGGAAAAGGCCACGATCCAGAACGACATCAAGGAAGTCATGGCCGAAGCCAAGGGGCGCGGTTACGACACCAAGGCGCTGCGCGCGATCGTCCGCCTGCGCAAGAAGGATCCCAATGAGCGCCAGGAGGAAGAGGCCGTCCTCGACCTCTACAAGAACGCTCTTGGCATGATCTGAGACGTCTCGCGTTTCCCGGGAGACGCGACCACGATTTCACCTTTTGATGCGCTTGCGCGTTCCGGTTTCGGCGACATCGCCGGAGCCGGATTCGCGTAGGCGCATTTTTTGATATGTCGGCGAGGAAGCGTGCACGGCTATCGCCGGCGGCCGATCTTCCGCGGGATGTGTCAGGACATCAGTTCGTGGGCGGGATGCTGAGCGTCAGCGGCATGCCGTCGCCGCCCTTGCCGCCTTCGAACTTCGCCACGGTCAGGAAGTTGACGGCCTTGCCCGAGAAGCGGTTCGGGTCGGGGGCGGACTGCCGGGTGAAGCCCTGGGTATAGACGGTGGTCGGCGCTTCGCGAAGCGCGTTGCGGGCGAAGATCGGGCGCTCGACGAACTGCCCGTAATCCGTGAGCGACAGTTGTGCCGTCGTCCAGGTGCCGAAGCGGCTCGGATCGATCATGTCGGCCGGGACGAGTTCGGAGGCCGGGCGGTTGATCGACGCGGTGTAGGGATTGGGGCGCGGCGCCCTCTCGGTGGTTTCGACGCCAGTGTCGTAGCTGGGCGCCATCGGCCGCGCTTCGGTGGCGGCGCGTTCTCCGGGCACCGGTATCTGTGCGAAAGCGCTCGCCGTCTCGGCGGGGCGCGGTTCCGGGTTCGGCAGGGAGGCGACCTCGACCTTCGGTCCGGCCATGCGTTCGGGGCGCGGCGCGGCCTGCGGCAGCGGGATCTGCATCGCGCGCTTGACGATGTCGGTTTCGCGGGCCGAGGCGATCAGCTTTTCGACCTCGTCCTCCGCCGGGCTTTGAGGGCTGTCATTGTCAAGCGCGGCCTCGATGTCCTCGGCGGAACGGCGCGGCAATCCCGCGTCGGGGCTGGTGCTCGCGAGCAGGATTTCCGGGCGGTTGGAGGGCAGCGGCACGTCGTCGGCCTCGACCGCTTCGACGGCCTCGATCGGCGCCGAACGCGGTGCGAATTGCGGCAGGGGCGTCGCGCGGGGCGCAAGTGCTGCCATCAGCGTGGCGGGCGTTTCGCGCGGCCGTTCGGGCTGCGCGCGGACCACGGAAGGCGGGCGCGGTGCCGCGGCGGGCGCCTGGACCGTCTCCTCGTCCCGGATGCCGCCACCGAACAGGCCGGCGATCAGGCCGCCGCCACCGCTGCTGCGGCCGCCGGAGGTGACGGCTGTCGCCTGGCCCTTCGCCTTGCGCGACTTGTAGGCGGCGAGCGCCTGCTGGTAGCCGGGCAGGGGCTTGCCATCCGGCGGCAGGTGCAGCGTTCCGCCGTTCGGGAACACCTTGTTGAGCTCGGCGCGGCTCATGCGCGGCCATGCGCGCACGCTGCCGGTGTCGAAATGGACGAAGGGCGAGCCGGATTTCGGATAGTAGCCGACGCCGCCGCCCTGCAGCTTGAAGCCGATCTCGCGCAGCTTCGACAGCTTGACGCCGGGGATGTAGAAATCCATCGCCTTGCCGTACATGTGCTGGCTTTTCGACGCCTGGCCGCCGCGGGTGCGGCGCAGCATCTCGTTGGTTGCCGGCGAGCGGTAGGCGGAGACGACGTGGATGTAGTCGCGCGCGCCGGCCATCTGGTAGGCTTCCCAGACGATGTCGAAGAGCTGCGGATCCATCTTGGTCGGCTCGTTGCGCCGCCAGTCGCGCAGGAAGCGGTTCAGCTTGTTGAGGCCGCTCTGGACGTATTTGCCGTCCTTCTTGAAGGTGATCTCGGCGCGCTCTTTCGTGTGGATGTAGTAGAGCTTGAGCGTGCGCGTTTCGGCCTCGGCGGCCGAGGCGGAAATCAGAGCGAGAGGGGCGAGCAGACACAGCAAGGCGAACGCATGCGGGAATGCGCGCACTCGCCCTTGGCGAAGCCCTCTTGCTTCACTTGTTGTCCGGCACCTCAATACGCACCAACCCGTCAGAACTGCAATGCCGCGAGGCTAATGGAGACATGGTTAACCGCTTGTTATCATGATCGAAGCGCAGATCACGGAGAAATCCCGATTGTGCACCGAATAACAGGCCGATCCGCACCAAGTCTCCGATTTTCCCCCCACTTGGCGGCCCTGATGGTCGGCAAATGCGGTAATACGATGACAAAAGGCCGCGTGACCGGCGGATGCCGAAAGTTGTCGACAGTTATTCGGCGGCGACACTGGCCTGGCTCAGATTGTATTCCTTGAGCTTGCGGTAAAGCGTGGACCGGCCGATGCCGAGACGGCGCGCCACTTCGCTCATCTGGCCGCCATAGTGGTCGATCGCAAAGGCGATCGCTTCGGCCTCGATGTCTTCCAGCGGGCGCATGTTGCCGGTCTCGTCGAGCATGCGCAGCATGTCCGCCTCGCCGAAGAAATCGGCATGCTCGCCGGATGTCGAAGCGATGCCGGGCGCATCGACGGTGGGCCTGGTCGTTTCCTCGCCCGGTGCGGTCGACGCGGACAGCCTGCGCGGATCGATGCCGTGGACCTGCGCCTGGATCTGCGGGAAGTCGGCTTCCTCCAGCATCTCGCCTTCGCACAGGACCATGGCCCTGAAGACGGCGTTTTGAAGCTGCCGGATGTTGCCCGGCCAGTCATGGGACTGCAGCAGGGCCAGCGCGCGCGGCGAGATCGAGCGGGCACGGAAGCCGGGTTCGCCGCGGCGGCAAGTTTCCATGAAATGGCGCACGAGCAGCGGGATGTCGGTCTCGCGCTGGCGCAAAGGCGGAACGAGGATCGGGAAGACGTTCAGCCGGTAGAACAGGTCTTCGCGGAACCGGCCTGCCTTGATGGCGGCGATCAGGTCGCGATTGGTGGCGGAGATGAAGCGGATGTCGACCTTCTTCACCGCGCGCGAGCCGACCGGCTCGATTTCGCCCTCCTGGATGGCGCGCAGCAGCTTGACCTGGGCCTCGAGCGGCAATTCGCCGATCTCGTCGAGGAACAGCGTGCCGCCATCGGCCTCCACGAACTTGCCGACATGGCGTTCGGTCGCGCCGGTGAAGGCGCCTTTCTCGTGGCCGAACAGGATGCTCTCGATCAGGTTTTCCGGGATCGCGCCGCAATTGACCACCACGAAGGGCTTGGACTTGCGGGCGCTGTCGGCCTGGATCGCGTGGGCGATCAGTTCCTTGCCGGTGCCGGATTCGCCTTCGATGAGCACCGGAATGTCGCTCGCGGCGGCCTTGCGGATCAGGTCCCGCACGCGGTCCATCGATTCGGCGGAGGTGATCATGGTGCGCGCGTTGGAACGTTTCGTGCCGATGCTTGCGGGGGAGCGCTTCGAGGTCACCTTGAGGGCGGAATCAAGCGCGGTCTTCAACCGTTCCGGCGACACCGGCTTGACGAGGAAATCGAACGCGCCCGCGCGCATCGCGGCGATGACGACGTCGATGCCGCCCTGGGCGGTCAGCACGATGACGGGGGTCTCGATGTCGCGTTCGCGCATGGCGCGCATCACCGTCAGGCCGTCGATGTCGGGCATGACGAGGTCGAGCAGGACCGTGTCGAAGGGGCTTGCCGCCTGGTCGAGCGCCTTCAGCGCCGCGGTGCCGCCGTCGCAGGTCTGCACCTCGCAGCCTAGTCGTTCGACTGCCGCCTCGACAAGGCGGCGCTGGACCGGGTCGTCGTCGACAACGAGGATTCGATCTCTCATCGCTTGTACAGCCGTGCGCCTCTAGTATGTTCCGGACAAGGGGAGACCGGAATTCCAATCTGTGCGTCAGGTTGGCACACACAGCTGAAGGGCGGGCTAAATCCGCCGTTCAAAGTTTAACAATCGCCGGCGACACCGGCGGATGCGGCGAGGCAGCCTGATGATTTCCCATTCGATTTTCCTGTCCGGTGGCACGCCGGTCCGATCCGCCGGCCTGTCGGCGAGCGAACCCGGGTCGCCCTTCGGTGACCTGCCGGAATGGAATCTCGCCGATCTCTATGCCGCGATCGACGCGCCGGAACTGAAGCGGGACCTGGAAGAGGCTGACGAGGACGCCCGTGCCTTCGGCGAGGAATGGAAGGGCAAGCTGGCGATCGCCGCCGCGCAGGGCGAATTGGGCAAGGCCGTCGAGCAGTATGAGCAACTGGAAGAGCTGCTGGGCCGGATCATGGCCTATGCGAGCCTCACCTATGCCGGCGAGACGGCCAATCCGGCGAAGGCGAAGTTCTACGGGGACATCCAGCAGCGCCTGACCGACACCAGTTCGCATTTGCTGTTCTTCGCGCTGGAACTGAACCGTCTGGGCGATGCGGAACTGGAAAGCGCTCTCGCCGGGGATGCGAGGCTGGCCGTCTACCGGCCGTGGCTGGAGGATCTGCGCAAGGAGAAGCCCTACCAGTTGGAAGACCGGGTCGAGCAGCTTTTCCACGAAAAGTCGCTGACCGGCCGCGGCGCCTTCAACCGGCTGTTCGACGAGACCATGACGGCACTGCGCTTCGTGGTCGATGACGAGGAACTGGCGATCGAGCCGACGCTGAACCTGTTGCAGGACCATGACCGCATCAAGCGCGAGAAAGGCTTCCTGGCCCTTGCCGAGACCTTCAAAGCGCATCTGCCGACCTTCACGCTGATCACCAACACGCTCGCCAAGGACAAGGAGATCTCCGACCGCTGGCGGGGTTTCCAGGACATCGCCGACAGCCGGCATCTGGCCAACCGGGTCGAACGCGAAGTGGTGGACGCGCTGACCGAAGCGGTGCGCGACGCCTATCCTCGGATCTCGCATCGCTACTACGCGATGAAGGCGAAGTGGCTCGGCCTCGACCAGTTGGAGGCGTGGGACCGCAACGCGCCGCTGCCCGACACGCCGCAGGCGACGATCGGCTGGGAGGAGGCCCGGGACACGGTGCTTTCCGCCTATGGCGCGTTTTCACCGGAAATGGAGGCGATCGCACGGCAGTTCTTCGACAAGGCCTGGATCGACGCGCCGGCGCGACCGGGCAAGGCGCCGGGCGCCTTCGCGCATCCGACCGTGCCGTCGGCGCATCCCTATGTGCTGCTGAACTATCTGGGCAAGCCGCGCGACGTCATGACGCTCGCGCACGAACTCGGCCACGGCGTTCACCAGGTGCTGGCCGGCGAGCAGGGCGCCTTGATGGCGCAGACGCCGTTGACGCTGGCCGAGACGGCGTCCGTCTTCGGTGAGATGCTGACCTTCCGCTCGATGCTGGACCGCACGACCGAACGGCGCGAGCGCAAGGCGATGCTGGCGCAGAAGGCCGAGGACATGATCAACACGGTCGTCCGGCAGGTCGCCTTCTACACTTTCGAGCGCAAGGTCCACACCGAACGCAAGGCCGGCGAACTGACCTCGGAGCAGATCGGCGAATTGTGGATGAGCGTGCAAGGCGAAAGCCTAGGCCCGGCGATCCGGCTTGCCGGCGGCTACGAGACCTTCTGGGCCTATATTCCGCATTTCATCCACTCGCCCTTCTACGTCTATGCCTATGCCTTCGGCGATTGCCTGGTGAACTCGCTCTTCGCCGTCTACCAGGACGCGGAAACCGGTTTTCAGGCGAAGTATTTCGACATGCTGCGGGCCGGCGGCTCGAAACACCATTCCGAATTGCTGGCGCCATTCGGCCTGGACGCCTCCGATCCCGCCTTCTGGTCGAAGGGCCTGTCGGTCATCGAGGGCATCATCGACGAGCTGGAGGCGATGGACGAAGGCGCGTGACGAGGTCGCGATGGAGGACCTCAAGCATCACATCCTCGCGCTCGAAACGGCGCTGACGGCTCCCGACACGCGGCGGTCTTCCGCGTGGCTCAAATCCGTGCTCGCGCCGGACTTCAGGGAATTCGGACGGTCCGGGCGGGTGTATGACTTCGCGGACGTGGTCGATGCGCTCGTTTCAGAAACCGCGTCGTCAGATGTCTCGATCCAGGATTTCGAGGTTGCGAGGGTGAGCGACATGATCGTGCTGGCGACCTACCGCTCCTCGCGGAAAGGCGGCGACGGAGATCCCCGGGTCTCGCTCAGAAGTTCGCTGTGGCGCCGCGAAGAAGACGGGTCCTGGCGCATGATCTTTCATCAGGGAACGCCGGCACAAACGCCATGAAGAAGCTCGCCCATACGCCGTATGACGGATCGGCGACGCCGTTCACGATCGGGCTGAAGCCGTTCGACATGGCGAACTGGATCGAGATCGACGGCGATCTCGAAGCCTATCTCGCGGAAAAGGACAGGCTGTTTCTCACAGCCCCGGACCGGGTCTTCATGGCCCGGCCGGACACGGTCGAGGCGCAGCGCGAGGTTCTGGACGACCTGGTCCGTCATCTGCCGGAGCGGTTTCCCGGCACGTATGGGCTTGCGGAAGACCGGATGGCGATCGGCGAGGAGGGCCGGAGCGTGCCGCTTGCTGCCGACGATCCGGCACCGCTCAAGACGGCTTCGCTGCTTGTGCAGGACGATCTCGTGCTGATGCGCAAATGCGACGATGGCTGGCGGTTGGTCGCGGCCTCGCTGTGCTTCCCGTCATCCTGGTCGCTGGCAGAGAAGTTCGACCGGCCCATGCAGGTCATCCACGCGACCGTGCCCGATTTCGGGCCGGGCACGCGGACAGCCGGGATGATCACGCGCATCTTCGACAAGCTGAGGGTGGAATTGCCGGTCGAGCGACTGAACTGGTCTCTGCAGGAGAATGCGGCTCTCTATCATCCGCGCTCGAAAAAGGAGCGTGACGAGGGCAGGGAGGTGGACGGCGGGTTTCTTGCCGGAATGTCGCCGGACCGCATTCATCTGCGCGTCGAGCGGCAGACCCTGCGCAAGATGCCCCGCTCGGGCGACATCCTGTTCACGATCCGCATTTTTCTCGATCCGATCTCGGTGCTGGTGAGCCATCCGGCCGGCCCGGAGCTTGCGTGCAGGCTCCTTGGGCAACTGGCGGCGCTGGATGCGGAGCAACTCGCCTACAAGGGGCTCGCAGTCGGCCGGGAACGGTTGACCGCCTATTTGCGGCAAGTTGCGGATAGCGCGCCCGTTGCGCTTGACGGACAGAGCCGTCAGCGGGTCTAACGCTCATGTATACATGAGCTTCGCGCTCGCCCTCCCGCGATGAGAATGCCTTGCCCATGGGCCGCCGAGCCGCCCCTTCTGTCCTTTTCCGAAACGATCTCGAAGCGACATCGGTGTTCTTCTCCGGGCCGCGCGAGATTGTGATCGCTCGCGACGGCGCGGAACTGGCGGCGGCGTTCGACCGGATCGAGCGCGCGCGGGGGGAAGGGCTATGGTCGGCGGGCTTCGTTTCATACGAGGCGGGCTTTTTCTTCGACGAGGCGCTGGCGTCGCGTGGCGGTGCGCGAGCGATGCGGACGCCGCTTTTGTGTTTCGGCCTCTTCGATGGGCCGGAGGTCGATGCGGCCCTGCCGGACGGTGGGAATGATGGAGAGCTTCTGTCGGGATTGCGGGCGGATTGGGATGGCGAAACCTATGCCGGGAAATTCGCCGTGCTGCATGATCACCTGCGGGCCGGCAATTGCTATCAGGGAAACCTCACTTTCCCGATCCGGGGCGCATGGCGTGGAAATCCCCGCGACGTGTTCGACGGACTGACAGCGCGCCAGCCGGTGCGCTACGGGGCTTGCGTCGATCTGTGCGACCCTGTCCTCGTGTCGCGGTCGCCGGAATTGTTCTTCCAGGTGGGCCGCGACGGCTGGATCGAGGCGCATCCGATGAAGGGCACGGCGCCGCGCCGGCCGGATCCGGCGGAAGACGCCGCTGAAATCCTCAAGATGAAGGACGATATCAAGTCCCAGGCGGAAAACCGGATGATCGTCGATCTGCTGCGCAACGACATCTCGCGCATCAGCGAAGTCGGATCGCTTCACGTGCCGGCGCTGTTCGAGGTCGAGACCTATCCGACATTGCACCAGATGATCAGCCGGGTGCGGGCGAAGCTCAGGACGGATGTGACGATTTACGACATCTTCGCGGCGCTGTTTCCCTGCGGCTCGATCACCGGTGCGCCAAAGATCGCCGCGATGGAGATCCTCGACGATCTGGAAACGTCGCCGCGCGAGGCCTATTGCGGAGCGATCGGCTATGTCGCGCCGGGCGGCGAGATGCGATTCAGCGTCGCCATACGAACGCTGTCGCTCTTCGATAGCGGTGAGGCTGTGTTCAATGTCGGCGGCGGGATAGTCTTCGATTCGGTGGCCGAGGCCGAATATGAGGAAGCGCTGCTCAAGGCGCGCTTCGCGGCGGGGGAGAAATGGATTTCAGGCTGATCGAAACCTTGCGCTACGACCCCGAGGCGGGGTTCGTGCGTGGCGACCTGCATCTCGACCGGATGCAGGCGTCCGCGACGGCGCTCGGTTTTGTTTTCGACCGGGCGGCGGCTCTTGCCCGGATGCGGGAAACGGCTTCCGACGAAGGCCTTTTGCGCATGCGGCTCGAACTGGCGCGCGACGGCGATCTGGCCGTCACCGCCTCGGTCCATGCGGCGCATCCGCCGGGAACGGTCTGGCGGGTGGCGATCGCGTCGACGCGGCTGGCGTCCGACGATCCGCTTCAGCGTCACAAGACGACGCGGCGCGGGACCTATGCGGCGGCGCGGGCGGAATTCTCCGTGGATGATGCCGACGAAGTGATCCTGCTCAACGAGCAGGGGACAGTGTGCGAGGGCACGATCACCAATGTCTTCGCGCGGATGGCGCCGGGGGATGCCCTGCTTACGCCGCCGCTCCTCTGCGGGCTGCTGCCGGGGGTCTTGCGACAGGAATTGCTGGCGAGCGGGGCTGCGTGCGAGGCGCTGCTGACGCCCGGCGATCTTGCCGGGGCGTCGCAGCTTTATTGCGGCAATTCGCTGCGGGGCCTTATTCCCGCAACGCTCAGCAGACGCTAGTCCGGCAGGATGCGCACCGCGCCCTTGTCGGCTGAAGCGGCGAAAGCCGCATAGGCCTTCAGGGCCGTCGTGACGTTGCGCTTGCGCGGCTTGGAGGGCTTCCAGCCGGCGGCGTCCTGCTCCGCGCGGCGCTTCTCCAGTTCGGCGTCGGACACCGCGAGATTGATCGTCCGGTTGGGGATGTCGATCTCGATGGTATCGCCCTCGCGCACCAGCCCGATGGCGCCGCCATTGGCGGCTTCCGGAGACGCGTGGCCGATGGAAAGGCCGGAGGTGCCGCCGGAGAAGCGGCCATCGGTGATCAGCGCGCAGGCCTTTCCGAGGCCCTTCGACTTCAGATAGCTCGTCGGATAGAGCATCTCCTGCATGCCGGGCCCGCCCTTCGGGCCCTCATAGACGATCACGACGACGTCGCCGGCGACGATCTCGTTCGACAAGATCGCCTTGACGGCAGCGTCCTGGCTTTCGAAGACGCGGGCGGGGCCTGTGAATTTCAGGATCGATTCATCGACGCCCGCGGTCTTCACGATGCATCCGTCCAGCGCGATGTTGCCTTTCAACACGGCCAGGCCGCCATCCTTGGAGAAGGGGTTCTCGACGGAGCGGATCACGCCCTTCTCGCTGTCGATGTCGAGGTCCTTCCAGCGTGCCTCCTGGCTGAAGGCGACCTGGGTCGGCACGCCGCCGGGCGCTGCGCGGAAGAAGGTGCGCACGTCCTCGCTGTTGGTGCGTCGGATGTCCCAGCGATCGAGGCCGTCGCCGAGCGTCGCGGAATGGACGGTCGGGCAGTCGCGATTGAGGAGATCGCCGCGGTCGAGCTCGCCGAGGATGCGCATGATACCGCCGGCGCGGTGGACGTCTTCCATGTGCACGTCGCTCTTCGCGGGCGCGACCTTGGAGAGGCAGGGCACCTTGCGCGAAAGGCGGTCGATGTCGTCCATCGTGAAATCGACGTCGCCCTCATAAGCGGCCGCCAGGATGTGCAGCACCGTGTTGGTGGAGCCGCCCATCGCGATGTCGAGCGCCATGGCGTTCTCGAAGGCGGCCTTGGTCGCGATGGACCGCGGCAGCACGCCCTCGTCGTCCTGTTCGTAGTAGCGGCGGGCGAGATCGACGATCAGGTGGCCGGCTTCCACGAAGAGGCGCTTGCGGTCGGCGTGGGTGGCGAGCGTCGAGCCGTTGCCAGGCAGGGACAGGCCGAGCGCCTCGGTCAGGCAGTTCATCGAGTTTGCGGTGAACATGCCGGAGCAGGATCCGCAGGTCGGGCAGGCCGAACGCTCGATTTCCTGCACCTCCTCGTCGGAGATGCTGTCGTCGGCGGCCGCGACCATGGCGTCGATCAGGTCGAGCGCATGCGTCTTGCCCTTCAAGACGACCTTGCCGGCCTCCATCGGGCCGCCGGACACGAAGACGGCCGGGATGTTCAACCGCATCGCCGCATTGAGCATGCCGGGGGTGATCTTGTCGCAGTTGGAGATACAAACCATGGCGTCGGCGCAATGGGCGTTGACCATGTACTCCACCGAGTCGGCGATGATCTCGCGGCTCGGCAGCGAATAGAGCATTCCGTCGTGGCCCATGGCGATGCCGTCATCGACCGCGATGGTGTTGAATTCCTTGGCGACGCCGCCGGCGGCCTCGATTTCGCGGGCGACGAGCTGGCCCATGTCCTTCAGGTGGACATGGCCTGGAACGAACTGCGTGAAGGAGTTGACCACGGCGATGATCGGCTTGCCGAAATCGCCATCCTTCATGCCGGTGGCGCGCCATAGGCCGCGCGCGCCGGCCATGTTGCGGCCATGGGTGGTGGTTCGGGAGCGATAGGCGGGCATGCGATCACCTTGTCTTGTACGTTTCCTCTCAGGCCAGCACATAGCGCCGACTGGCCGCAACTGAAACCGTTTTGCGTGAAATCGATGATGGAACTTTGCAGGCGGCCGGCGATTAACCTCTTTGTCGCCACATTCGCAGGTGTTGAAAGTTCTTGCGCCTTCAATGCCTTCGGAAAATGCCGTATGCTTTGATTCCACCGGTTCAGTCGAGGTTTCGCATGTCTTTGCGCCAGTCCGTCAAGTTTTCCAAAATCGCTGTGTCCATGCTCGTGGTCACTTCCCTGGCCGGGTGCGTGATGGATGCGCCTCGCTCGGGCGGCGTCTACACGTCGCGTCCGACCTATGCCGAGGGCGACTGGGGCGACACGCAGGGCATTTCAACCTCGCAGCTGCGCAACGGGCTCGTGACGACGATCGACAATTCCAACGGCGCGACGCTGGCGCGCGGCTCCTATTCCTACATCGACTCGCAGACCATCTCGCTCGACTACGTCTCGATCGGCAAGGCGACGCGGGTGAAGGCGAATTGCCGGCTGGTCACGCCGAGCGAAATGAACTGCACCCGCGCCGACGGCGCGCAGTTCAAGCTCGTGCGCCGCGGCGGCACCTTCGGCTGACGTCCGGCCGGATATCCCCACGAAAACAACGCAAGGGAAGAGATCGCGAATGCGTGATCGCAGACCTCCCTTGCCAAGCGCGGCCTGCAATGGAAACAATGTGGCGATGGCCGCCTTCGTTCAATCGTAACAATACGATGCCAGAGGTGGCTGACCGGCGTCGTCACCTCCGCGCGCCGATTCCACAAGGGAGCACAGCATGAAGCGATTTCTGAAACTCGCCGCCTTGAGCGTTTCCGCTCTGACGGTCGCAACCGCCACTGCCAGCGCGGACTACACGCTGGAGATCATCCACATCAACGACCTGCATTCGCGCATCGAATCGATCAACAAGTACGATTCGACCTGCTCGGCCGAAGACGAAACCGAAGGCAAGTGCTTCGGCGGTGTCGCACGCCTGGTGAGCGCGGCGGCAGCGGCGCGCGAGAAGGCGGGTGACGGCAACCTCCTGTTCCTGAATGCTGGCGACAATTTCCAGGGATCGCTGTTCTACACGACCTACAAGGGCGCGGCGGAAGCCGAGTTCCTGAACAAGATGGGCACCGACGTGATGACCATCGGCAACCACGAATTCGACGACGGGGAAGACGGTCTCGCCACCTTCCTCGCGGAAGTCGAGTTCCCGGTCGTGTCCGCCAACGTCGTCGCTGACGGCGCTTCGGCACTCGCCGACAAGATCGAGCCCTATGTGATCGTCGAAAAGGGTGGCGAGAAGATCGCCGTCGTCGGCGCCGTGGTCAACAACACCGCCGAACTGTCCTCGCCGGGCGAGAACGTGACGATTGCCGAGGATGTCGAGACGATCGCCGCCGCCGTCAAGGAACTGACGGAGATGGGCGTGAACAAGATCGTCGCGCTGACCCATGTCGGCTATCCGCGCGACCTGGAGGCCATTGCCAAGATCGAAGGCGTCGACGTCGTCGTGGGCGGCCACTCCAACACCTTCCTGTCGAACACCGCCGAAAACGCCGAGGGCCCCTATCCGACCTGGGTCGACAATCCGGCCGGCTACAAGGTCCCCGTCGTGCAGGCATACGCCTACTCGAAATATCTCGGAGACCTGACCGTCACCTTCTCCGACGAAGGCGTCGTGACCGAGGCGACCGGCGAGCCGATCGCCATGGACGCATCCGTCACGCCGGACCAGGCCTCGCTCGACCGGATCGCCGAACTGGCCGCTCCGATCGAGGAACTGAAGGCCAAGGTGATCGGCGAGTCCGCGGAACCGATCGAAGGCGACCGCAAGTTCTGCCGCGCCGTCGAGTGCTCGATGGGCAATCTGGTGGCCGATGCCATGCTCGATCGCGTCAAGGACCAGGGCGTTCAGATCGCCATCCAGAATGGCGGCGGGCTGCGTGCTTCCATCGACGCGGGTGAAGTGACGATGGGCGAAGTGCTGACCGTGCTTCCGTTCCAGAACACGCTTGCCACGTTCCAGCTGACGGGCGCCGACGTGGTCGCCGCGCTCGAGAACGGTGTCAGCCAGATCGAGGACGGCGCCGGACGCTTCCCGCAGGTCGCCGGTGTGAAGTTCACCTTCGACGTGGCCATGGAGCCGGGCTCGCGCGTCTCTGACGTCATGGTCGCCGACGCCAGCGGCGCCTTCGCGCCGATCGATCCGGTCGCCACCTACGGCGTTGTGTCCAACAACTTCATGCGCGCCGGCGGTGACGGCTACACCGTGTTCAAGGACAGCGGCATGAACGCCTATGACTACGGTCCGGGCCTGGAACAGGTGCTCGCCGACTACGTCGCGGCCAACAGCCCCTACCAGCCCTACACGGACGGCCGCATCACCGTCGCTGAAGCCGCGATGGCCGAAGAGCCGGCCGCCGAAGAGGCGATGGAAGAAAAGCCTGCCATGGAAGAGGCGGCCACCGAAGAAACCATGACGGAAGAGAAGCCGGCCATGGAAGAAGCGGCGACCGAGGAGACCATGACGGAAGAGAAGCCCGCCATGGAAGAGGCGGCGACCGAGGAAACCATGACGGAAGAAAAGCCGGCCATGGAAGAGACGGCTTCCGAAGACGCCATGGCGCCGAAGACGCACACCGTCGTGCGCGGTGACAACTACTGGGATCTCGCCAAGACCTATTACGGCGACGGCACCATGTGGAAGAAGATCGCCGAAGCCAATCCGGGCGCTTCGGCCGGCAGCCTGACGATCGGCACGGAACTCGTCATTCCGAATTGATCCGCAGGCAGCAAACAGATGAAGGCGCGGGAAACATTCCCGCGCCTTTTTCGTTTGGGGCGCCGGGGTTGCGTCGCTTGGCGGCATTGAAATTGCGCAGGCGGCGGCTAAGTTCCGGCGAAAAGGAAACAAGAATGAATCTCACGACCTCGATCGACCGGGAGGCTTCGAAGGCCATCGGGCCGCTGCCATCGGATCATCCGCCAGTCTCCATCCAGAAAGTCGGCGTGCTGCTGATCAACCTCGGCACGCCGGACGGCACGGATGTCGTTTCGATGCGCCGCTATCTGCGGGAGTTCCTGACCGACAAGCGCGTGATCGAATGGCCGAAGGCAGTCTGGTACCCGATCCTGTTCGGCATCGTCCTGCGCACACGCCCGGGCAAGGTCGGAAAGGCCTATGCGGAGATCTGGAACAAGGAGCGCGACGAGAGTTATCTGCGGACCTATACGCGCTCGCAGGCCGAAAAGCTCGGCGAGGCGCTGAAGGGTCATCCGCACGTCATCACGGACTGGGCGATGCGCTACGGAAACCCCTCCATCGAGGAGCGGCTGACGGCGTTGCGCGAGCAGGGCTGCGACCGGATCGTGGCGTTTCCGCTCTATCCGCAATATTCCGCGACGACGACCGCGACCGTCAATGACAAGGTGTTCGAGGCGCTGATGGCGACGCGCTTCATGCCGGCCGCGCGCACCGTGCCCTCCTATCACGACGAGCCGGCCTATATCGAGGCGCTGGCGCGCTCGATCGAGGCACATATCGCGACGCTGGACTTCGAACCGGAGAAGGTGATCGCCTCCTATCACGGCATTCCGCAAAGCTACTTCAAGCGTGGCGACCCATATCACTGCCACTGCCACAAGACGTCGAGGCTCCTCGAAAAGCGGCTCGGCTGGGAGACGGGCCGGCTGATCACCTGCTTCCAGTCGCGATTCGGGCCGGAGGAATGGCTGCAGCCCTACACGGACAAGACGATCGAGAAGCTGGCCGGGGAAGGCGTGAAGTCGCTGGCGGTCTTCAATCCGGGCTTCGTGTCGGACTGTCTGGAGACGCTGGAGGAGATCGCCGGCGAGGGCGCTGAGATCTTCCACGAGCATGGCGGCGAGAATTTCACCCATATTCCCTGCCTCAACGACAGCGACGAGGGCATGGCCGTCATCGAAGCGATGGTCCGGCGCGAGTTGCAGGGCTGGATCTGAGGCGGTTTGCGCTGGCCGGGGTGCGTGGCGCGGGCCTGATTTCCGTATCGATGCCAATGACGCCTGAAGACGTCATTTGGGCCAGTGCTTTGTAATCACTGGTTTACGTCCCCATATTATAGCAGACATGGTTGGTGCCGCTTGCGGCTTTTGGAGGGCTCGATGTTCGGATTCGATATTGCCGTCGCGGTGTTTGCCGCCTTGATTGTCATTGTCCTGTTTGCTGCGATCAAGACCGTATCGCAGGGCTACAACTACACTGTCGAGCGGTTCGGAAAGTACACCCGGACGCTGGAACCGGGCCTCAACATCATCATCCCGTTCTTCGACCGCATCGGTGCGAAGATGAACATGATGGAGCAGGTGCTGGACGTGCCGACGCAGGTCGTGATCAGCCGCGACAACGCCTCGCTGGAGGCCGACGGCGTCTGCTTCTACCAGGTGCTGAACGCGCCGAAGGCCGCCTATCAGGTGGCCGGGCTGGAAAACGCCATTCTCAACCTGACCATGACCAACATCCGCTCGGTCATGGGGTCGATGGATCTGGACGAGCTGCTGTCGAACCGCGACGCAATAAACGAACGTCTGCTGCGCGTCGTCGACGAAGCGGCGAGCCCGTGGGGCATCAAGATCACCCGTATCGAGATCAAGGACATCAATCCGCCGACCGACCTCGTCGATGCGATGGCGCGGCAGATGAAGGCCGAGCGCGACAAGCGCGCCGAGATCCTCGAGGCGGAAGGCCAGCGCCAGTCGCAGATCCTGCGCGCGGAGGGCATGAAACAGTCTGCCATCCTGCAGGCGGAAGGTGAACGAGAGGCGGCCTATCGCGAGGCCGAGGCGCGCGAGCGTCTGGCCGAAGCCGAGGCCAACGCGACGCGGGCGGTCTCAGAGGCGATCGCCGGCGGTTCGACCCAGGCGATCAACTACTTCGTCGCACAGAGATACACCGAGGCCTTGCAGACGATCGGCTCGGCGCCGAACCAGAAGATCGTCATGCTGCCGATGGAGGCCGCATCGCTGATCGGCTCGCTCGGCGGCATCGGCGCGATCGCGAAGGAAGTCTTCGGCGACGGTCCGTCAGGCGAGGCGCCCCGCAGCCGCACCGTGCCCGCAACGCGGCGTTCGATGCCGGACCAGCGCAACGAGGACGCGTGAGATGATCATCGAATGGATAGGCGCGCTCGGAGCGTGGAGCTGGGTCATTCTCGGCCTTGTCATGCTCGTCCTCGAGCTGCTTGCGCCCGGCGTCTTCTTCATGTGGATGGGCGCGGCGGCCCTGATCGTGGGCGGCGCTTCACTTGCTTTCGCCGGGAATGGCGCGGAGGCCTGGGGCTGGCAGGCGCAGGTCCTGACCTTTCTGGTGCTCTCGGTCATCCTGGCCTATGCCGGGCGTTCCTGGCTGGCGCGGCGCGAGAAGCCGAGCGACGAGCCGATGCTGAACAACCGCGTCGCGCAGCTGATCGGCCGGACCGCCACGCTGGAGCAGCCGATCACCAACGGCGTCGGCCATGTGCGCCTCGGCGACACTTTGTGGCGGGTGCAGGGGCCTGATCTTCCGGCGGGAACGACGGTCCGCGTCAGCGGCGGCAATTCCGACCGGCTGGAAATCGAAAGGGCCTGACGCGTCTCATGGGCGAGGCGGACGACGCTTCGCCCTGTCAGGCGACCCCAATCCGCAAGAGATCGTGGAAATGCAGGATGCCGACGGGCTTGCGCCCCTCGACCACCATCAGCGCGGAAATATTGTGACGGTTGAGCAGGTCCATCGCGGTCGCCGCCAGGGTCTGTTCCGTCACCGTTTTCGGCGTACGGGTCATGATGTCGTCGACCAGAAGACCGGAGAGGTTGTTCTCGATGTTCCGGGCGAGGTCGCCATCGGTGAAGATGCCCGCCAGAAGTCCGTCCGCGTCGATCACGCCGACGCAGCCGAAGCGTTTCGCCGACAGGACCTGAACGGCTTGCGGCATGGGCGTGCCTGCCGGCACCAGCGGCAGCGCGTCGCCCTTGTGCATGATTTCCCCGACATGGGTCAGGCTCGCGCCGAGCTTGCCGCCGGGGTGGAACGTCCTGAAATCGGAGGCGCTGAAGCCGCGGCTCTCCAGAAGGGCGACGGCCAGCGCGTCGCCGAGCGCGAGCTGCATGAGCGTCGAGGTGGTGGGCGCGAGCCCGTGCGGACAGGCTTCCTCCGTCTTCGGCAGGGCCAGGACGATGTCGGCCTCGCGCGCCAGCGTCGAGTTGACGCCGGCCGTCATCGCGATGAGCGGGATCTCGAAGCGGCGCGAATAGCGCAAAATGCCGCTCAATTCCTGGGTTTCACCCGACCACGACATGGCGAGAATCGCGTCGTCGCGGGCGATCATGCCGAGATCGCCGTGATTGGCTTCGGCAGGGTGGACGAAAAAGGCCGGGGTGCCGGTCGATGCCAGCGTCGCCGCCGCCTTGGAACCGATATGGCCGCTCTTTCCGACGCCGGTCACGATGACGCGGCCGCGGATCGCGCGGATCGTCTCGATCGCCTGCATGAAAGGCGCGCCGAGGCCGTTGCCGAGGGATTCGGACAGGGCGGTGAGCCCCTTCTGCTCGACGGAAATCGCCCTCATGGCCGACAGGATCGGCTCTGCAAGGGGCTCCAGCTTTTTTGCTTCGCTGCTCATGGCGCTTGGCTACTCCAACCTCTGCGACTTGTCCATGAAAGACAGCGTGTAAGGCAAGTCGAACGCCCTTGAATTCAAAGGTTTTTGCGGCAGCCCCTAAGCATTCGTTAACCACGGCCATTTAGCATCTGGTAACGAAAACGAGGTGACTGACCGTGGCAACGGTCCCGAATTCAAGGCGATGGAACCGGATGCGACACCCGGTGCGGCTCGTGCCCCTGTTTGGCGGCGCGTTGCTGGCCTTTGGCCTTTGCGCGCCCGCGGCCGGCCAGAACCTCGGCGATCTGCGTCTTGGAACGGATGATCCGTCGGCGAGCGACGCCGGCTCCGACATCTGGACGATGGAGGACGAGGCCGCGGCCTCGGTGCCCGGCGATCCCGAAATGGCCCAGGACGACGCGGCGCGATCCAGGCTGATGCCCACCGGCGCCATCGGGCCGGTGCAAGGCGGCGGTGCGACGCGCGAGGACGATCCGTTCTCGGCCCCAGGGGTGCAGCTGGGCAGTTTCGTGCTGCGCTCGACGCTGGATGTCGGCTTCTCCGCCAAGGCCGAAACGGCCAACACGGAAAGCGGCGCTCCGCCGGTCGTCACGGAATCGACGACCCGTTCGCTGCCGCTCGACGGGGCGCTTGCACTGGAACTGGAATCCGATTGGGCGCGGCATGCGATGGGTATGTCCGTGGACGGCAACCTGCAGCGCGACTTGGAGAATGGCACCATGGAGCCGGCGCTGTCGGCCGAGGCGACCGGACGTCTCGATATCGGCGCGGACGCCACGCTGACGGGGACGCTGAGCTATGCCTACGCGCTGGACGATCCGCAATCGGCTGCGTTCGTCGCCGCCACCGACCCGTCGCTGGTGCCTGCGGTCAGCGGGGTCAACAAGCCCGCGACGCAGACGGTCGGCGGATCGCTGGTTCTCGCCCGCGACACCGGCGGGCTGTTCGGGGAAGTCGAAATCGCGGCGACGCATGAAATGTACGGCGACGCGGAACTCAGCGACGGGGCGGTAATCTCGCAGTCCGACCTGGACAACACCGTCATCGACGGCCGGCTTCGCGTGGGCTTTCACGCGTCGCCTGTGTTCGCGCCCTTCGTCCAGGGCAGCTACGGGACGCGGCGCATGGTCCACACGCCGGACAGCGGCGGCTACGATCGCGACGCGATGCGATACGCGCTGCAACTGGGAACGCAGGTCGATCTCGGCGAGAAGCTGAATGGCGAGATCGCGGCCGGCTACGTGCTTGAAGACGTCGCCGATGCCGCGCTCGACGACATCGGCGGCATCTCTGTCGCCGCCACGGTCAACTGGTCGCCGCGGCGCGAAACCGACGTCAGCCTCGGTTTGTCCACGACCACGGAAACCAGCGGCAAGTCGGGGGAGGGCGGCGCGCTCGTCTATGCCGCCGATCTCGGCGTCGTTCACCGCGCACGCTCCTATCTGACGGCGGAAGCCTCGCTGGGCGTGGAATACCGCGATGCCGAAAGCGGCGCGGACGAAACCACGGTGAGCGCCGAGGCGACCTTCACCCACTGGTTCAATCGGTTTGCCGGCCTTGTGACGCAGTTCGGCCATGAACGCGTCTTCAGCGGCGATCCGCTGCAACGCTCGACCACGACGACCGCCCGCGTCGGCTTGAGGCTGCAGCGATAGGGCCGTCGAAATTATGCCACGGAATCGTTGGATTCTGTCGAGCAAAACATCGACGGTTCGATTGCGGAACAGGGCGAATCGACACGGGGCCAACAAAGGAGTGAGAGCCATGCCCTTTGCATCCAGTCTGCGACATGCGGGAACCGTGATCGCGGCGACGGCGCTTTTCGCGTCACTGGCCGTATCCCACGCATCCGCCGACGCCGCCTTTCAGCGGTGGATCGGAGATTTCCGGAAGATCGCAATTTCCAACGGCGTTTCCGCGTCGGTCTACGACCGGGCCTTCGCGGGGATCACCGCGCCCGACCCCACCGTGCTTGAGAAGGCGCGGTTTCAGCCCGAATTCAGGGACGAAGCCTGGCAATATATCGACGGGCGGGTGAACGAACGCTCGGTGGCGACCGGCCGGGAGATGGCGCGCAAGTACCGCCGCCTGCTCGACTCGATCGAGCGCCAGACCGGCGTCAACCGCCACGTGGTCCTCGCCATCTGGTCGATGGAGTCCGACTATGGCGAGTTCCTGAAGCGCAGCGACCGGCTGCATTACGTTCCGCAGGCGCTCGCCACGCTGGCCTATGCCGACCGCCGCCGCGCCAAATATGCGCGCGGCCAGTTGATCGGCGCCTTGAAGATCCTGCAGCGCGGCGACGTGTCCCGCAAGGACCTGATGGGCTCGTGGGCCGGCGCCATGGGGCATACCCAGTTCATTCCGACGAGCTACATCGCTTACGCCCTCGACGGTGACGGCGACGGGCGTCGCGACATCTGGAATTCCGTGCCGGACGCGTTGTGGACCGCGGCGAACCTGCTGCGGCGCAATGGCTGGGAGAAGGGCCAGACCTGGGGTTACGAGGTCGTCCTGCCGGAAGGCCGCAAGTTCCCGGGCGGATCGATGTCTTTGTCGAAATGGGAAAGCATCGGCGTGCGGCGCGCCAACGGCAAGGATTTCCCCCGCGGCGGGCAATCCGCGGAGTTGAAGGTGCTGCAAGGGCGGGACGGACCGGCCTTCCTGATGGTGAAGAACTTCTTCGTCATCAAGCGCTACAACAATGCCGACAAATATGCGCTTGCCGTCGGGCTGCTCGCCGACCAGATCGCCGGTTTCCCGGCGCCGAGGAAGGATTGGACCCGGCCGTTCACCCGGCTCAGCATCGCCGAAAGCGAGGAATTGCAGAAGCGCCTGAAGACCGAGGGGCACTATGGCGGGTCGATCGACGGCAAGATCGGACCGGAATCGCGAAGCGCCATACTCTCCTATCAGGCCGAATCGGGACTGCAGCAGGATGGCTATGCCTCCAAGGAATTGCTAAACCTGTTGCGTGATCGTTGACCGCGGCGCGGCTCGGGCCGCGTCGTCAACCGCGGATGTTGTCTATGCGTGCGGTGTTCTTTCGTCCGCTGATCGTTCTGGCCCTTGCGGGCGTGTTCCTGTCCGTGAAGCCCGGTCCCGGCGTTGCGCCGGGGATCGGCGTTTCCGTGGCGCAGGCGCAATCGGCCAGGGAGAAGCCCAAGCGCAACCTGATCGACCTCCTGTTCCGTCGCAACAAGGCGAAGGAGAAGGTTCAGCAGGCGCCGCGCCGTGACGTGAAGCGCGCGCGCGTCGCGCCGCAATCGCAGTCGCAATCAAACTCCACCGCGTCCGAGCCCACGCCGGAGAAGGTGGAAAACGCCCTCGTCATCCTCGTGGTCGGCGATTTCACCGCCGGTGGCCTTGCCAGCGGGCTGGAAACGGCCTTCGAGAAGGCGCCTGCGATCGTGATCGAGGCGCGCAGCAAGGGGTCGTCGGGTCTCGTCCGCGACGACTACTATGACTGGAACGCGTCTGTCGGGCCGATCATCGATGAGGTCGATCCGGCGCTCGTCGTCGTCATGATCGGTTCCAACGACCGCCAGCCGATGCGGGTGGACGGAAAGACCGAACAGGTGCGCAGCGAAGCCTGGGTGCGCGAATACAAGGCGCGTATCGAGCGCCTGGCCCAGAGCGTGCGCAAGACCAACACTCCGCTGATCTGGGTCGGCGGGGCGCCCTATCGCTTCAAGAGCATGTCGGCCGACATTCTCGCTTTCAACGAATTCTACCGCGCCGCGGTCGAGAGCGCCGGCGGAACCTTCGTCGACATCTGGGACGGTTTCGTGGACCAGGACGGCAATTTCATCACGCGCGGCTCCGACATCAACGGACAGACGGTCAGCCTGCGCAATTCCGACGGCATCAATTTCACCACCGCGGGCAAGCGCAAGCTCGCCTTCTACGTCGAGCGCCAGATCAAGCAGATGTTCGGTGACGCAGCGTCGTCGCTGCTGACGGTGCTGGCGCCGGAGAGCTATTCGCCGATGCACCTGCCGCCCTTGCTGCTGGAAGAGGATGTCGAGCGCATCGACCCGATACCCGTCGGCGCACCGGAACTGGACGGCGGCACCGCGCTTCTCGGCGACATCCGCGCGGTCAACCAGCAGAACCCGGAAAGCCCGCTGAAGGCGAAATCGGCGCGCAAGAAGCTGGTGGAAGACGGCGTTCCGCCGCCCGGCAAGCCGGGCCGGGCAAACGACTTCAAGTGGCCGCCCGCCTGACGGGGCGCCGGCCATGCACGATCGTCAAAGCCCGATCAGGCGTGCAGGCTCAATCGTGGCGGGGCGCGACTTCGGCGAAGCGGGCCTGTTTGTCCGGCGACGCCTCGGTCTGATATTGCGCCTTCCAGTCGTCATAGGGCATGCCGTAGACGATCTCGCGCGCTTCGTCCTTCGTCAGGTCCAGGCCGTCGGCCCCGGCGGCGTCGCGATACCAGTTGGACAGGCAGTTCCGGCAAAAGCCGGCGAGGTTCATCAGGTCGATGTTCTGCACGTCGGTGCGCTCGCGCAGATGCGCGACCAGGCGCCGGAACGCGGCGGCTTCCAGTTCGGTGCGCTTTTCTTCCGGGATGTCGGTCATGTCCGGGTCTCCACTCTCATGCGATGGACTTCATATCGGTGGCGCAGGCGGCGCTTCAAGCCCGGGGATATCGCCTGCGGGCGCAAAACATGTCTGTGTTCCACCTTTGCATTGACATAAAGTGTTGCCATGCGACAAACCACGATGAGAAAACCCATTTGTATCGCGTCACACCAGTGTCACCCGAAATGCCGATAAATCCGTTCGATAAATCGATTTACACGCGCGTTGTCGGTCTGTTCGCGGTGTCTGCGGCCGCGATCGCGCTGCAGACGGGGGTCGCACGGGCGGACTTTCGCGTGTGCAACGCAACACAGGATCTTGTCGGCGTCGCCATCGGCTACCGGGCGCGGGCCGGCTGGATCACGGAAGGATGGTGGGCCGTTGAAGGTTCGACCTGCAAGACGCTCATCGAGGGGCCGCTGGAATCACGCTACTACTACCTCTATGCGGAGGACGGCGTGCGCGGCGGGCGATGGGACGGGCCGGTGAGCATGTGCATCGCCGAATTGCAGTTCAAGATCACGGGCGTCAACGACTGCTACGCGCGCGGCTTCCAGAAAGCCGGCTTCCGTGAATACGATACAGGCAACCAGACAAACTGGATGGTCCAGCTCGTGGACGATCCGGAACCGGCGGAGACCAGTCCGGCCGGTCAGGCATCCAACGGACAGCAAGGAGAAGGCCAGTGAGGCGCGTTCGCAAAGTCAAGATACTCGCGACGCTTGGCCCTTCCTCATCAACCGAAGAGATGATCGAAAAGCTGCATCATGCCGGTGCGGACGTGTTCCGCATCAACATGAGCCATGCCAGCCACGATCTGATGCGCGACCTCGTCAAGCGCATCCGCTCGGTCGAGAAACGGATCGGCAGGCCGATCGGCGTGCTGGCCGATCTGCAGGGTCCGAAACTGCGGGTCGGCGCGTTCGCCGACGGCGCGGTCGAGCTCCAGCCGGGCCAGACCTTCACGCTCGACAATCGCAACGAGCCGGGCGACACCACGCGCGTCTATCTTCCGCATCCCGAAATCCTCGAAGCGGTTCAGCCCGGCCACCGGCTGCTGATCGACGACGGAAGGCTGCAACTGGTAGCCGAGAAGACCGACGGCAAGTCGATCGTCGCCAAGGTGGTCTCCGGCACGAAGATCTCGACCAAGAAGGGCGTCAGCCTGCCGGACACGACGCTGGGCGTCGGCGCTCTGACCGAGAAGGATCGCGTCGACCTCGACGCGGTGCTGAAGGAAGAGATCGACTGGGTGGCGCTGTCCTTCATCCAGCGTCCTGACGATTTGGCCGAAGCGCGCAAGATCGCGCGCGGACGGGTGGGGCTCCTCTCGAAGATCGAGAAACCGCAGGCCGTAGAGCGGCTGGACGAGATCATCGAACTGTCCGACGCGATCATGGTCGCGCGCGGCGATCTCGGCGTCGAGATGCCGCTGGAAGCGGTGCCCGGAATTCAGAAGCAGATCACGCGCGCGGCGCGCAAGGCCGGCAAGCCGGTCGTCGTCGCTACCCAGATGCTGGAATCGATGATCTCCGCTCCGGTGCCGACACGCGCCGAAGTCTCCGACGTCGCCACCGCCGTCTATGAAGGCGCGGATGCGGTGATGCTGTCGGCGGAATCGGCGGCCGGCGATTATCCGGTCGAGGCGGTCGAGACGATGTCGCGCATCGCCGAGAAGGTCGAGCGCGACTCGCTGTTCCAGGGCATCATGAACGCACAGCGTCCCGAGGCAGAGGCGACGGGATCGGATGCGATTTCGGCGGCGGCCCGGCAGATCGCGCATACGCTGAAACTGTCCGCGGTGGTTTGCTACACCTCGTCGGGCACGACGGGCCTGCGCGCCTCGCGCGAGCGGCCCGACACCCCGGTCATTGCACTTTCACCGGTGATCGAGACGGCGCGCCGGCTGGCGCTCGTCTGGGGGCTGCATTGCGTGGTGACCGACGACGCGATCGATCTCGACGACATGGTCGACCGTGCCTGCCGCATCGCGTTTCGCGAGGAGTTCGCCAAGCCCGGCGACCGGATCATCATCACGGCGGGCGTGCCCCTGCGCACGCCGGGCGCGACCAACATGCTGCGGATCGCCTATATCGGTTCTGACGGACTGTCCGGCATCTGATCGACATCGCCGAGGCAGCGCTCAAGCGGCCCGAAGGCGTCATCCGCGATCCTCGCTTCCAGTGCTCGCGCCATGGACTGCAGGTCGCGCGGGAAACCGGCAAGCTTCTCGATGGCCGCGACCGCTAGATCGGTCGCGACATAATCCGGCTTGTGGCCGAGATTACGGATCCAAAGTAGTTCGGCGTCCGGCAGATCGCGGTTCAGTCCGACGGAATGCACCTTCGGCAGGACGATGGCGTCACAGTTTCCGGTGATGATCACGGCCGGAGTACGGATCTCGCGATAGCGCGGCGCCGTTCGCGTGACGTAGTCGTGGAGGCGGGCGACATCCGTGGCGTTCGAGCGAAAGTGCCAGGGCCGCAGCAGCAGCGGCACACCGGTCTGTTCGACGAAACCCTCGGGCGGCTTGTTCGGCGTGAAGACGGCCGCGATGCCGGACTTCATGCGTCCGAGGCCGAAGGGCAGCACCAGCGTTTCGGAGAAGATGCGGCCGATCACAGGGACCGGCGTCAGGTTGTAGTACCAGTCGACGCCGCCCGGCCAGGGGTGGCTGACGGGTGCGAGGAAGAGCGTGCCGATCGTCTTGTCGGGATGTTCGAGCGCGAAGCTGGCGGCAATGGCTCCGCCGAAGGAATGGCCGGCGATCACCGCCTTGTCGATGCCGAGTTCGTCCATGAGCGCGGCGACGGTGGCGGCCTGGCCGTCGGGAAGTTCGTTCGAACGGGGACCGCGCTCCGACCAGCCGTGCCCCGGCCGATCGACGAAGAGGAGGTCGGCACGACCGGCGAGGCGATCGCGGAAGGCCGTCATCTGGTCGGCGAGATTACCGCTTGCGCCATGCAGGAAAACGATCGGCGGCAGGTCGGCCGAAGCACCGGCCTTGTCCAGGACGTAATGCATGCGCGTGGCGTTGGCGGTCGCGAAGCTTCCGATCGGCGGATGCTCCTTCTCGACCTGCCAGACCCAGACGCGGGTGATCGCGGCGAGCACCAGGAATGGCGCTGCGATGGCGAGAAGCGTCACGGTGACAAGGTTCATCGGCCCGGTATCGTCTCGTCCTGCGTTGCCGGGTTCAGATCTGGTCGGTGGCCAGTTCGTCGGACAGCCGAACCACCGCGTCCTGCGCGGACTGCATCGCCGGATAGACGTCCAGCGCCCGCATCCAGGCTTTGAGCGCGGCCTCGTTCTTGCCGGTGCGCTCCAGGATCGTGGCCAGGCCGGCCAGCGCGCCGAAGTGGCGGGGTTCCAGTTCGAGCACCTTCTCGATGTCGGTCATCGATTTCGCGAAATTGTCCATCGAGTAATGCAGCGTGGCGCGGCGGTTCCAGCCTTCGGCGAAGTCCGGTGCGCGGATGATCACCTGGTCGAGGAAATCCAGCGCGACATTGTATTTCTTTTCCTCGTAGGCGTCGTTTGCCCAGCCCATCATCAGGTCGATCGTCGCGCTGCCGGAGCGGTACCACTGGGTCCAGATGCCGTTGGCCAAAGTTTCGGCGTAGCGCGAATCACTCGCCTTCTTCAGCTTGGTGAAAAGCTCGTCGAGCCGGGTCGCCTCGGGCTCCGCGGCCAGCGGCACGTCGTCATAGACAGGCGGCTGCGGGGTGAGGTTTTCGCGCGGAACCGGCAAGGGCTCGTCGAGGCCGGGTTCTTCGAATTCGGGTCCGTTGAAATCCTGGGCAGGAACGTCCTGCGCCAGCGCTGCGGGTGTGCCGAGAGCGAGAATCGAGGTCAGAAGGACAAAGCGAAAAAACGTCTGCATGCGGACAAGGTATTGCCCGCATCGCAAACGTCAAATGCAAAATTGCGTGAGGCAGCCGCGAGCAACGCGGCGCCGATCAGCCCTGGCGAGCCTTGTAGCGCGGATTCTGCTTGTTGATGATGTAGACGCGGCCTTTGCGGCGAACGACCCGGTTGTTGCGGTCACGAGTCTTCAGCGCCTTGAGCGAGTTCTTGATCTTCATTTTATCGCCTATGGTGCCCGTCGAGGGCTCAAACAAAAACGCGCCGAAAGGCGCGCCAAACCAGTGGAGCGGTGGATAACCGCAAACCCCGGCCGATGTCAACCGATGCGCGGAGTAATCCGGGTGAAATGCCCCATCTTGCGGCCCTTTCTGCTTTGGGCCTTGCCGTAATCGTGCACCAGAACATCGGACTGGCCGGCGAGATCGGGAATGCGGCCGATATCGTCTCCGATCAGGTTGTGCATGACGCAATCGCTATGCCGGCGTATGTCGCCGAGCGGCCATCCGGCGACGGCGCGGATGTGCTGCTCGAATTGCGAGACTGTGCATGCGGCTTCCGTCCAGTGCCCGGAATTGTGGACGCGCGGAGCGAATTCATTGGCGCGCAGGCTTCCGTCCGACATCACGAAGAACTCGAGGCCGATCACGCCGACATAGTTCAGCGATTCGGCGAGTTTGCCGGCCGCGGTCTTCGCGGCGGACTCGATCTCGTTGCTTGAGCCGCTCGGCACGGTCGAGGTCGCAAGAATGCCGTCCTCGTGGACGTTGCAGGGCGGGTCGTAGCAGGCGACGGCCCCATCCGCTCCGCGCGCCGCGATGACCGAAATCTCCGCGGCGAAGGGTGCGAACTCTTCCAGGATCGACGGGGCGTGGCCGAGGCTTTCCAGCGCGGCCTCTGGTGAGGGGTCGGACGCGTCGCCGCGAAAGCGGACCTGGCCCTTGCCGTCATAGCCGAAGCGGCGGGTCTTGAGGATCCCGCGGCCGCCGAACGCCGCCAGCGCCTCGGACAGTTGCGCCGCGTCGTCGACCTGGCGGAACGCCACGGTTCGGATGCCGGCGTCATTGAGGAAATTCTTCTCCGCGAGCCGGTCCTGCGCGATTTCGAGCGCCAGGGCGCCGGGGCGCAGTTCTGCGCGGCCTTCGAGCCAGCGCGCAGCGTCGAGATCGATGTTCTCGAATTCGTAGGTGATGACGTCGCAGCGCTCGGCGAGGTCTTCCAGCGCGCTCAGGTCGTCATAGGGGGCGACGATGTGGGTGTCGCAGAGCTGGGCCGCCGGACATTCCTCCTGCGGCTCCAGCACGCAGGTCTTGAAGCCGAGCCGGGCCGCGGCGATTGCGAGCATGCGGCCGAGCTGGCCGCCGCCGATGATGCCGATCGTGGCGCCGCGCCGCAGCCGCATCACGAGCCGCTTTCCTCGTCGACCGGATGGTCGGCGACGGCGGCGGTGCGGGCCGCGCGCCAGGCCTCGAGCCGGCCGGCAAGCGCGTCGTCCTGCAAGGCGAGGATTGCAGCGGCCATCAGCCCGGCATTGGTGGCGCCCGCCTTGCCGATGGCAAGCGTTCCGACCGGAATGCCCGCCGGCATCTGCACGATCGACAGCAGCGAATCCTGCCCGGACAGCGCTTTCGATTCGACCGGCACGCCAAGCACGGGAAGCGGGGTCATCGCAGCGACCATGCCCGGAAGGTGCGCGGCGCCGCCGGCGCCGGCAATGACGACCTGAAAGCCGGACTGTTTCGCGGTCCTGGCGAACTCGACCATGCGGTCGGGCGTGCGGTGGGCGGAGACGATGCGCGCCTCGTAAGGCACGTCCAGCTCATCCAGGGCAGCGGCGGCGTGCCGCATGGTCGGCCAGTCGGATTGACTGCCCATGATGATGGCGACTTTTGCGGTCATGGCGGTTCCGGTCAGGCGATGATATCCGGGATGATCTGGTCTTCCAGCTTCTGAAGCTGGTCCTTGACGGCGAGTTTCTTCTTCTTCATGCGCTGGATCTGCATCATGTTGCACCCGACCTGGAGCATCGCGTCGATGGCGGCGTCATAGTCTGCGTGTTCCTGTTTAAGCCGCGCAAATGCAAGCCGCAAATCGGCCTGATCCTGCTCTGACATGCCGCTTCCTTCTTGTCGTGTTTCAGCCTGCCGTCGGTCGCGAATCCCCGCGTTACGATCAGTTCACTATTTGCAACAAATTCACACTCATTTCCACAGCCACGTGTTCGACAGATGCGGGTTTCCGTGTCACCATGCCAAGTCCGGCCCACGACAGGCCGGTCAAACGGAAGGAGACATTACATGTCGATAGAAGCCCATCTGGAGTCCCTCCTGCGCAAGCACGGAACGTTGGAATCGCAGATTTCCACAGCCATGTCCCGCCCCGTACCCGACAGCGTCGAACTCACCCAGCTCAAGCGCGAGAAGCTGCGCGTGAAGGAAGAGATCGAGCGCATCCGCACCGCGACGCGTCACTAGTCACATCAGTTATCCGAGTTTGGGGCCGCCGCGAGGCGGCCTTTTCGGGACGGCGCTCAGTCGCCGTCCCAGAACTGGTCGAGCCAAATGTTGAGCGGCAGGAAGGCCGCCGGGTTCAGTTCGTAAAACCGCTTCGTGCCCGCGGCGCGCGCCGAGACCAGCCCCGCATCGAGCAAGATCTTCATGTGCTGCGAAACCGCTGGACGGGAGATGGGAAGCTTTTGGGCCAGTTCCCCCACCGTCATGGGCGCGCGGCGCAACTCCTCCAGAATGAATCGGCGGTTGGCGTCTGCGATTGCGTGAAAGGAGTCCGCGGCATTCATCTTTTAACCGGTAGGGGCAAACCAGGCCGCGGTCAATCCTTCCCACGCGGCAGCTAAAGTCCGGTCCATCCGTCGTAGACGAGCTTCGCGCCGACGACCAGGATCATCGTGTACATGAAGGGATAGAAGACACTTCTGTCGATGCGGCGGACGATCCAGGCGCCCGTCAGCGTGGCGACCGGGGCCACCGGCATCAGCACGGCGGATGTCGCCAGATTGGTCGGGTCGAACTGCCCGAGCGCGAAATAGGGTACGAGCTTGACCGCGTTGACGACCGAGAAAAAGATGACCGAGGTTCCGACGAAGACCTTGGGATCCTGGCGGAGCGGAAGGGCATAGAACTGATAGGGCGGGCCGCCGGCATGCGAGACGAAGCTGGTGAAGCCTGCGATGATGCCGAGGATCTGCCCCTTGATCGGGTTGTGCGCCAGGGGCTGCTTGCCGGTATCCATGATCCGCTGGCGCAGATAATCCGCGACGAAGAGCAGCGCGATGGCGCCGACGAGGAGACGGACATGGGCCGCCGTGACCCAGGTCGCCGTCAGCCAGCCGATGCCGATGCCGACAATCGCTGCCGGAAGCATGATCTTCAGCGTGCGCCCGTCGAAGACGCCGCGCCAGGTCCACAGGCTGACCATGTCCATCACGATCAGGATGGGCAGCATGATCGCCGCGGCCTTGATCGGGGAGACGACGAGCGCCATCAGCGGCATGCCGATCAGCGCCATCGCGCCGCCGAAGCCGCCTTTCGACAGGCCGACGAAGATGACGGCCGGGATGGCCGCGGCATAGAAATACGGATCGGTAATGATGGGCATCGGGGGCCGTCGGAGACGTTGGACACTGCCGCGCTTACGGCATTTCACGCGATTAAGAAAGGTCGCGGCGGGGAAGCGGGACGGTTCCGCCGCAAAACGGTCCCTTTTCCGGTTGAACCGGACCCGAAGGAAATTTAGTTAGCGCCCATGAACCAGACGGTATCCCATACGGCCGACGAGGCCGATCTCGAACGTTGCAGGCTCGTGCTTGTCGCGCCGCCCGGCGAGTCCGGTCCGGCCTTCGCCGCCCGGCTCGAAGCCGCACTCACCGGAGGCGATGTCGCGTCCGTCATCTTCCCCGTCCATGATCTCGACGAGGGCGCTTATCAGAAGCACCTCGAAGCCTGCGTGCCCGTCGCCCAGGCGCGGGGCGTCGCCGCCATCGCCGTCAACGACACGCGCGCTTTCGGCCGAACCGGCGCCGACGGGCTGCACGTCGACAGCGGAATGGCGGATTTGAGCGAGGCGGCGGAACGGCTGGCCGGCCGCAACATCGTCGGCGCCGGCGGGGCCGAGACCCGCCACAAGGCTCTGGAGATGGGCGAGGCGCGTCCCGACTACCTGTTCTTCGGGCGCTTCGGACAGGACACCCATCCGGGCCCGCACCGCAAGAACATGGATATCGCCGAGTGGTGGGCCGCGATGGTCGAGATCCCATGCATCCTCATGGGCGGCGCGTCTCTGGAGACGCTGGCCGACGCCGCATCCACCGGAACGGAATTCGTCGCCCTGTCGCGGGCGATCTTCGCGGAGGGGGTGGAGCCGGGCGAGGCCGTGGCCGAAGCCAACCGCATCCTCGGACCGTTCACCCTGACCGAAGCGGCATGACAATGGCAGTCGCAAGGCGCGCCGGGCGCGGGCTCGCCGCTCTCGTGGCGATCGCCGTGGCGTGCGCGCCCGCCGTCTATGCGGCGGACGGACCGGAGACGCTCGACGCGGAGGAGATCGCTCCCTCGCGTTTCGGCAACCAGCCCGTCGACGAGGCCTTCGGCGCCTATCAGCGCGGGCTCTACCTGACCGCCCGCAACCTGGCCCTGCCGCGCGCCGAACAGGGCGATCCGGCGGCGCAGACGCTGCTGGCCGAAATCTATGCGCGCGGTCTCGGCGTCTCGCGCGACAAGGAAGAAGCCGCCAAATGGTATCGCCTGGCGGCCGGGCAGGGCGTGGCGGAAGCGCAGCTGCAATATGCCCTGATCCTCCTGGACAGGAAGAACGATCCGGCGGCGATCGACGAGGCGCGCAAGCTGATGAAGGCCGCGGCGGATTCCGGCAACGCGAGTGCGCAGTTCAATTACGCGCAGCTCCTGATCGACCAGAGGCCCGGAAGCCGGTCCACGATGGAGGCCTATCCCTATTTCCTGAAGGCCGCCGAGCAGGGGATCGCCGACGCGCAATATGCCGTCAGCCAGTTCCTGGTCAACGGCACGGCCGGCGTTGCGCCCGATCCGGTTGCCGCCCGCGAATGGCTGATCAAGGCGGCGCGCCAGAACTACGATACGGCGCAGTTCGATCTCGGCAACTGGTACCTGCACGGCATCGGCGGGGTGCGCGACCTCGACAAGGCGTTCGCCTGGACGATCCGCGCGGCGCGCGCCGGCAATGTCGCGGCGCAGGCGGAAGTCGCGAAGCTCTATTGGGGCGGGCTCGGCACGGAGCCGAACGAAATGGAGGCCGCCGCCTGGGTGGTCGTCACGCGCCGCGCGGGGCTGCGCGACGAAGCGCTGGACGACTTCTGGGAAGGGTTGACCGAGGAGGAGCGGCGCGCGGCCATCGATCGGGCCAACCGCCTGCGCTGAACCTTCCACGCCGCCGGCGCGGCGAAGCAGCTTGAAAGATCGCCGCAAGTGTGGTCTTGAACCGCCCCAATACGCGGCCCCCTGGTGGGCGACAACAATCGGTGCTCTCACATGAAAATCAACGGAAACGAAATCAAGCCGGGCAACGTCATCGAACACAATGGCGGGCTTTGGGCGGCTGTGAAATGCAACGCCGTGAAACCCGGCAAGGGCGGCGCTTTCAACCAGGTGGAACTGAAGAACCTGATCGACGGCACCAAGCTGAACGAACGCTTTCGCGCCAGCGAGACCGTGGAGCGCGTGCGTCTGGAGCAGAAGGATTTCCAGTTCCTCTACGAGCAGGGCGACGCACTGGTCTTCATGGACAACGAGACCTATGAGCAGCTCGAATTGCAGAAGGACTTCGTCGGCGATCGCGCCGCCTTCCTTCAGGACGGCATGACGGTCACGGTGGAACTGCACGAAGACCGGCCGATCGGCGTTTCGTTGCCCGACCAGGTGGTGCTCGAAATCGTGGAGGCCGACCCGGTGGTCAAGGGCCAGACGGCGGCATCCTCCTACAAGCCGGCAATCATGGAGAATGGTGTGCGCGTGATGGTGCCGCCCTTCATCGAGGCCGGCGAGAAGATCCTCGTGGACACCAACGAGATCACTTACATTCGCCGCGCGGACTGACCGTCCGCCGCGGATATTCGACACACGATCTGAAGGACGAGCGGCATGGCGCGTTCAGCACTGATGAATGTCATGGTCCAGGCGGTCATGAAGGCCGGCCGGGGGCTGGCGCGCGATTTCGGCGAGGTCCAGAACCTGCAGGTTTCCGTCAAGGGGCCCGGCGATTTCGTCAGCCAGGCCGACCTGCGCGCCGAACAGGTGTTGCGCACGGAGCTCGAGCGGGCACGTCCCGATTACGGCTTCCTGCTGGAAGAAGGCGGAACGGTCGAGGGCAAGGATACCCAGCACCGCTGGATCATCGATCCGCTCGACGGGACGACCAATTTCCTGCACGGCTTTCCGCACTTCGCGGTGTCGCTGGCGCTGGAGCGCCAGGGCCAACTCGTTGCCGGCGTGATCTTCAACCCGGCCACCGACGAGCTTTACACGGCGGAAAAGGGCGCGGGCGCCTATCTCAACGATCGACGCCTGCGGGTCGCGGCGCGCCGCAAGCTGACGGATTGCGTGATCGGATGCGGCATCCCGCATCTCGGGCGCGGTGACCACGGCCGCTTCCTGGTGCAGTTGCGCCACGTGATGGGCGAGGCGATCGGCATCCGGCGCTCGGGCGCCGCCGCGCTCGATCTCGCCTATGTCGCTGCCGGGCGTCTCGACGGGTTCTGGGAAGAGCGCTTGTCGCCTTGGGACATGGCGGCAGGGATCCTGCTGATCCGCGAGGCGGGCGGCTTCGTCAGCGACCTCGCCGGCGGAACCGACATGTTCGGCCGCGGCGACATCGCGGCGGGCAACGAGGCGATCCACAAGGCCCTCATGGACACGGTCAATCGTCCGCTGACGAAAGGCTGACGAGACCGTTCGCTCGTTGTCGCGCCGGATATCGATCAGCGCACCGGCTATCCGAATCCTTCCCGCCGGTTGGCGTTGGACGCCGTTCCGTCATTTGATTATGCCATTTTTCCGTCTAAGGTCTCGTTATCCATAGGGGATCGTATGCCAAAGGGATTCGGGAATGAGCATGGATGATACGGAACAGGACGGCGCGACCGTCCCGCCGCAGGGCCGGTTCGATCCCAACCGCTTGTCCAACCCGCAAGTCTTCCTTCTATCGATGATCATCTTCCTGGTGATCGTCGGCTTCGTTGCGGCGATCCTGTTCCGGCACATCTCGACGGCCTTCATGAGCAATCCGGGGCTGAACGGGCTGATCTTCGGCGTTCTCTTCGTCGGCATCATCCTCGTTTTCCAGCAGGTTATCGGGTTGTTTCGCGAGGTCGGCTGGGTGAACACCTACCGGTCCGGCGACGCGCTGATGGCGGCGCGGCGCGATCCTGTGCTGCTCGCGCCGATGCGTGCGCTTCTGAGCCGGCACGAAGCGCGGTCGCTCTCCACACTTTCAACGCGCACGATCCTCGATTCCATCGCCACGCGCCTCGACGAGCAGCGCGACATCTCCCGCTACCTGACGGGCCTTCTGGTTTTCCTCGGCCTGCTCGGCACCTTCTGGGGCCTGTTGCAGACGATCGGATCGATCGGCGCGACGATCCAGTCGCTCGATCCGGGCGCGGGCGACGCCAACGACATTCTCGACGCCTTGAAGGCCGGCCTGAACGCGCCGCTGGAAGGCATGGGCACGGCGTTCTCGTCCTCGCTGTTCGGCCTGTCCGGATCGCTGGTGCTGGGCTTTCTCGACCTGCAGGCTGGCCGGGCGCAGAACCGTTTCTACACGGAGCTGGAAAACTGGCTCTCGTCCGTGACCGACCTGCAATCCGGCGTGCCCAGCCTGCGGGCCGGCGCCGACACCAGCGCCGACATGAAGACGGTCGCCGAAGCGCTGAAATCGATGCAGAGCGGGGCGGGCGGCAATCAGCGGGCCACCGCCGCGATGGCCAATCTGGCCGAGGGTATCCAGGGGCTGGTGCGCAACATGCGCTCCGAACAGCAGATGATGCGCGACTGGGTGGAATCGCAATCCGAGGAGCAGAAGGCGATCCGTAGGACGCTGGACCGATTGAGCGCGGCCATCGAAAAGAATGACGGGGGCAGATAGCCGTGGCTCTGGCGCGGAACCGCCGCAGCGACAGGCGAGTCGATTACTGGCCGGGCTTCGTCGACGCCATGGCGACGCTGCTCCTTGCGATCATGTTCCTGTTGTCGGTCTTCGTGCTGGCACAGTTCCTGTTGAGCCAGGAGATTTCCGGCAAGGACGCCGTGCTCAACCGGCTGAACTCGCAGATCAACGAGCTGACGCAACTGCTCGCGCTTGAGCGCAGCAACCGGCAGGATGCCGAGGACCAGTTGCTGGCGTTGCAGGCTTCGCTGTCGGCGGCGGAAGCCGAACGGTCGCGGCTGGAAAGCCTGCTTGCGGCCGGCAGCGGCGAGAGCGAGGCGGCGCAGAGCCAGATCGGCGACCTGGAAGCCGCGCTGGGCGACGAGCGCGCGATCAGCCAGCGGGCGCTGAGCCAGGTCGAACTGCTCAACCGGCAGATCCTGGCGCTGCGCCAGCAGATCGCCGCGCTGGAGGACGCGCTGGAGGTGTCCGAGGAGCGCGACCGAGAGTCCAATGCCAAGATCGCCGATCTCGGCCGGCGGCTGAATGTCGCGCTTGCGCAGCGGGTACAGGAACTCAACCGCTACCGGTCGGACTTCTTCGGCCGGCTGCGCGAGATCCTCTCCGACCGCGAGAACATCCGCATCGTCGGCGACCGGTTCGTGTTTCAGTCGGAAGTGCTGTTCCCGTCGGGCTCGGCGGATCTCAATCCGGCCGGCGCGACCGAAATGGCCAAGCTTGCCGCGGCGCTGATCGAGCTCGGAGGCGAGATCCCCGGGGAAATCAACTGGGTTCTGCGCGTCGACGGGCACACCGACAACGTGCCGGTTTCGGGCACGGGCCGTTTCGCCGACAACTGGGAACTGTCGAGCGCGCGCGCCACGTCGGTCGTCAAATATCTGATCTCGCAGGGCGTGCCGCCGGAGCGGCTGGTCGCAGCGGGCTTCGGCGAGTATCAGCCGCTGGATCCGGCCGACACGCCGGAGGCGCGAGACCGCAACCGCCGCATCGAGCTGAAGCTTACCGAGCGCTGACCGGGACGGTCCGGCCTATTCGGCCGCGCCCTGGATCGCGGCCTGTGTGCCGTCATCGAACTGCAATTTCGCCAGCCGCGAATAGATGCCGTTTTCGCGCCGCGACAGCGAAGCGTGGGTGCCTTCCTCGACGATCCTTCCATCCTGCATGACGAGGATGCGGTCGGCCTTCAGGATGGTGGCGAGGCGATGCGCGATCACGATGGTGGTCCGTCCGGCCATCAGTTGTTCGAGCGCTTTCTGGACCAGTTTCTCGCTTTCGGCGTCGAGCGCCGAAGTCGCCTCGTCGAGCAGCAGGATTGGGGCGTCGCGCAGGATGGCACGGGCGATGGCGATGCGCTGGCGCTGGCCGCCGGACAGGGTCACGCCGCGCTCGCCGACCTGGGTGTCGTAACCGGCCGGCAGCGCTTCGATGAAGTCGTGCGCCTGGGCTGCCTTCGCCGCCTCGATGACGGCGTCGCGCGTCGCGCCGGGGCGGGCGAAAGCGATGTTGTCAGCGGCGGTGCCTGCGAAGATCGCGACGTCCTGCGGCACGATGGCGAAGCGGGCGCGGGCCTCGTCGAGGGCGGCGTCGCGCAGGTCGACCCCGTCGACGAGGATGCGGCCGGCGCTCGGATCGTACTGGCGCAGGAGCAGGGAGAAGAGCGTGCTCTTGCCGGCGCCCGACGGACCGGCGACGGCGAGGGTTTCGCCGGGCGCGATGGAGAAATCGAGGCCGCGCACGGCGTTTTCGTCCGGGCGGCTCGGATAGGCGAAGGACACTTCCTCGAAGGTGACCGCGCCCTTGGCCGGCTCGGGCAGCGGCACGGGGTTGGCGGGCGACATGATCGCCGGCTCCTCGTCGAGAAGTTCGGACAGGCGTTCGGCGGCGCCGGCGGCGAGCTGCATCTCGCCCCAGACTTCCGAGAGTGCGGCGAGCGCGCTGGCCGCGAAGACCGCATAGAGCAGGAATTGGCCGAGCGTGCCGGGCGACATGGAGCCGGAAAGCACGTTCTGGGCGCCGATCCACAGGACCGCGACGACGCTGGCAAAGACCATGAAGATGGCAAAGGCGGTCAGCCCGGCGCGCGCGCGCGCCGAGACGCGGGCAGCCGAGAAGGCGGCTTCGACGGCCTTCGCGAAACGGGAAGTCGCAAGATCCTCGTTGGTGAAGGCCTGGAAGGCGCGCACCGAGCCGATGGCTTCGCTGGCATAGGCCGTGGCGTCGGCCAGCGTGTCCTGGGCGGCGCGCGAACGGGCGCGCACCTTGCGGCCGAACGCGACCAGCGGCAGCACGATGACGGGGATCGCGGCGATGACGATGCCGGAGAGAGCCGGGCTGGTCACGACCATCATCGTGAGTGCGCCGAAGCACAGGATGACGTTGCGCAGGGCGACCGAGGCGGTCGCGCCGACGACGGACTTGATCTGCGTCGTGTCGGCGGTCAGGCGCGAGACGATCTCGCCGGACATGGCATTGTCAAAGAAGGAGGCCGACAGCCGCATGACATGGGCGAAGACGTCGCGGCGGACGTCGGAGACGACGCGTTCGCCCAGCGTGATGACGAAATAGTAGCGCGTGGCGCTGGCGGCCGCGAGAACCGCGGCGATCAGGACCAGCATCGCGAAGTAGTTGTTGATGAGATCGCCATTGCTGTCGGAGAAGCCGTGATCGATCATCCGGCGCACGGCGGTGGGAAGCGAGAGCGTCGCACCCGCGGCCATGACCAGCGAAATGCCGGCGCCGACCATCAGTTTCCTGTATTGCTTCAGATAGGGCCACATGCGGGCCAACGGACGCATCGGTTGCCTCTTGCGCGCGGTCGGCGCGTCCTGCGGCGTATCGGTCATGGGGTCTCGCAGTTCCGTATTGCTGCCGGCCACCGCCGGTCTGGTTTGTCTCAATTGCCGGTCTTGAGCTTCTCGCCCGGCTGATGTATAGGCTGCGCATCTTTTTGGGAAGCCGTGGCCAAATGGCGCACGGCTTTCGTGATTTCAGACCGGCGCGGGACAAGGACGAAGACAGCGTCCGCCTGCCCGCCCGCAAGGCAGGACAGAGACAATGAAGGCTGACATCCATCCCGAGTACCACATGATCAAAGTGGTCATGACCGACGGCACCGAATACATGACCCGTTCGACCTGGGGTTCCGAGGGCGAGACCCTCAACCTCGACATCGACTCCAAGTCGCACCCGGCCTGGACCGGCGGCCAGCAGAACCTGCTCGACCGCGGCGGCCGCGTCTCCAAGTTCAAGAAGCGTTACGAAGGCCTCGGCATCTGACCGCTTCGCAGATCGCAGACAACGAAAAAGCCCGGGCGCGCCGCCCGGGCTTTTTTGTGTCCGGAGTTTCGCTGCGGCGTCAGCGCGCGGCGAAGGCCGTGCGCAGCAATTCGATCTGCGAACCGACGGGATTGTCGTCGGACGGTTCGACCATGGTGGCCGCGGGATTTTCGGAGAAGAGGTCCTGGTCGAGGCGCTGCACGTAGTTCTGCAGGCGCAGCGACCGGTTGACCAGCAGACGGAAGGATTCGGGCAGTTCGTTCCAGGCGTTGGCGGACGTCTTGGCCGAGGCCGTGTCGAGGCGGATCTTCTTCTTTTCGAGAAGCATCTGGTCGCGGCTCATCTCGCCTGAATTCAGGGCGCGCTGGAGAAGCAGCCAGGAGGCGATCTGCATCAGCCTCGTGGTCAGGCGCATCGATTCGGCCGCATAGAGCGTCGCGGCGACGCGGCCGAGGCGCTTGGCTTCGGTACGGCCCTCGCCATCGAGATAGGCTGCCGTTTCCTCGACCAGGCTCATGCCGTCGGCATAGAGCTTCTTGAACGCGGTCGATGTGGCCTTGCGCTCGATGAAGCTGATCGTGTTGGGCCGCTTGCTCACTTCCGACATACTCGATTCCTGCCCGACTTCCCGCACATTTCAGCGCCGCTACGCGGTTATGTTCGTAGGTGCGCCGACGCTTGCGCACATCGGCATATTGAGCATGTCCACAGGCCAGCGCAACAACATGCTTAATGCAAGGTTAACGCGCTCCGGAAGGCCGTTCCCGAAACGGGTCAGCGCGCGCAAAAAAAAAGAGCCGCAGAAAAGCAGCTCTCAGGAGTTAAAACAGGGAGGCGTCAAACAAAGCGACGAGGTCACTTCGCTTGAGTCCGGACGAATCCGAACAGTCTTAGTAACACCACGTAAAGGCTAACAGCGGGTTAACGGAATTGCGAATTCCTGCCGTTTCGCCAGTTTTCGGGACAAGGCGGGGAACCGGATGCCGAACCGCGTCAGCGCTTGAAGAAGGCCTCGGCGGCGTTGCGGCTCGCCGATTTAGCGGCCAATTCCGTTTCCAGCCGGGCGATCTCGTCGCGCAGCGCCGCGATGGTTTCGCTCAATTCGTCGGCCGACATCAGCGCCAGGTCCTGGCCGAGCTGGTAGGTGGGTTTTGGTTTCGGCAGGTCTTCGTCCATCGTCGCCTCCACAGTTGCCGCCCCGGGAAAGCGACCCTACAGTCGCGCGCGCATCGAGAAAAGGCAGGACCATGACTGAGACGATGAAGGCGATCGAGATCGCGGAACCCGGCGGACCGCGCGCGCTTCGGATGACGGAGCGGCCCGTGCCGGAACCGGGGCCCGGCGAAATGCTGCTGCGGGTGAAATGCGCCGGCGTGAACCGCCCGGACGTGCTGCAGCGCATGGGCTCCTATCCGCCGCCGCCGGGCGCGCCGGACATTCCGGGGCTGGAGGTTTCCGGCACGGTCGAGGCGCTGGGGCCGGGGGCGTCGCGCTTTGCGGTCGGCGACGCGGTCTGCGCGCTTCTGCCGGGCGGGGGCTATGCCGAATTCGCCACCGTTCACGAGACGAACGCGCTGCCGGTGCCGGGCGGCTTCACCTTTTCCGAGGCGGCGGCCGTGCCGGAGACCTATTTCACCGTCTGGCACAACGTGTTCCAGCGCGGCGGGCTGCAGCCGGGCGAGACACTTCTGGTGCATGGCGGCACGTCGGGCATCGGCACGACCGCGATCCAGCTCGCCAAGGCCTTCGGCGCGACGGTGATCGCGACGGCGGGCAGCGCCGACAAATGCGCGGTCTGCGAGAAGCTCGGGGCCGACCGGGCGATCAATTACCGCGAGGAGGACTTCGTCGAGGTGACGAAGGAGGTGACCGACGGCAAGGGCGCCGAGGTGATCCTCGACATGGTCGGCGGCGACTATATCACCCGCAACTACAAGGCGGCGGCGGTGGAGGGGCGCATCGTGCAGATCGCCTTTCTGGGCGGGGCCAAGACGGAGGCGAATTTCACGCTGCTGATGGTCAAGCGGCTGACCCATACCGGCTCGACGCTCCGGGCGCGCTCTGTGGAGTTCAAGGCGGCGCTGGCCGCCGACCTGCTGGACAAGGTCTGGCCGCTTCTGGCCGACCGCAAGGTGCAGCCGGTGATGGACCTGATCTATCCGCTCAGCGAAGCGTGGCGGGCGCATGAGCGCATGGAGGAAGGAAGCCACATCGGCAAGATCGTGCTGGATGTGGGGTGAACGGCCGCGCGGGCGCGTCTCCGCGCTTGCCCCTGACAGGCGGATTGTCAGGCCATTGCAGTGAAGCAGCGGTCACGACGTGTCGTGGCGCTCGAGCGCGCGCGCCAGGGCGTGGCATTCGCGCAGGATGTCGTCGGCCCGATGCAGGGCGCGGACGCGGTGGCCCGGCGGGCGGCCGGCGCGCATCGGCGAGAAGCGGCGCGGCCCTTCGCCATGGTCGGTGCGGGCGCGCCAACGGGCGAGCCTCCGGGCCTGCGCGGGCAGGTCGCCCAGAACGCGCCGCAACGCGGTGATGCGGCGGCAGACGGATGCCGCGTCCAGGAGATCGTCCGGTGACGGGATCCAGTGTTCGGGGATCGGGCGCGGCTCGGACCAGCCGAGCACGGTGACACGCGGATAGCTCCGCGGGCGAAGCCGGAACGGGTGCGAGGAAAAGCGCTTCAGCGGGTCGAGCAGCGGCAGGCCTGGCGCGGCCGGGGCGGTGCTCGGCCGGGCCGGTTGCCGGTGACCCTTGCGGGCCTTGGCGCGCGGATCGACGGGTTCGGGCTCGCCGCGCGGCCGGATCGTCACGACGAGCCCCGTGTCGCCGGGCGTCTCCCGGCTTGCCGTTTGCGCGGATGGAGGCGTTGGCGAGGTCTGCCTTGCCGAGGTCTGCCTGGCGACGCGGCCGGTCGTTCGCGCCGATGTGGCCGCCTTGCGGACCGTCGCGACCAGCCCGTGGGCGGCGAGCACGATCAGGCGGCGGACGGCGGATTCGGCCGGGCGCAGGATGCGCAGGACGGTCTTCTTGCGGGCGCGTGTCAGCGTCGCCGCCAGGGCGCTCTCGTCGAGCCCGGTCATGGCGACCAGCAGCGCGACGATGCGCAGAAGCGCCTCGCGATTGCGGTCGACGGCCCTTTCCCAATCCATGCGCCTGTTCCGTTGCGGTCAAAGTCCCGGCCAGTCTAGGGGCGGGGCGCGTGGCGGTGGACAGAGATCGCGGCAAATGGCCACAGATGCGGGCCGGTGAGCGCGTCGTCATGGCGAGGCCACATTCATCGGTCGAGTCGGTCCCGTGCGGATCATGCTGCCGGCAAAACGGGGTTCGGCAAGCTTTGATTTACCATAATGCGCGATGCTCTCGCGGAACGACGGCGCGCCCGAAGCCAGGGCCGGACGCCGGCGCGACATCGCGAATTGATCCACCGCCCGAAAGGGCCGGCCCATGGCCGGCGGCGACGCGGCGGATCACGACATGGCAGAAAGCAGGGGACGTATCGTGCGGGTATTTCTGAGGCGGTTTCTTCATCCGGTCCACGCGACGGCTGCCGTCGGCATCGCCGGGTCGCTGGCGATCGTGCCGATGATGACCGGCGGGCTGATGCAGTTTTCCGCCGGGCTGATCACCATGCCCGACACGGTGAGCGCCTCGGTCTCCGGCCCGGAAAGCGTTCGGCTGTTTCGGCCGCATGACACGGGCACGGGACAGACGCTGGCGCGCGATCTCCTCGGCGACCGTCTCGACCGGGCCTATGATCTCGCCATGATCGACGACACGCCGCCCGCGCCGCGTTTCGAGGAACTGGACACGCGGCGCCTGCCGGTCGTCATCCCGGTTCCGGCGGCGCGGCCGCTCACGGATGTCGAGCATTACGCGATGATCACGGAGGCCGCGGCGGCCGTTTCGCCCGGCGGTCTGGACCTGCGGTTCGCGGCGGCAGCGTCGCCGGTGGCGCTGGCGATGCCGGTGACGCGGGAGATGGTCGAAGCCGAAGCGGCGGCCGAGGCCGAGGCCGCGATCGTTCTCGCCCGGGCGGTTCCGGTGCCGAATGCGCGCCCGGCCCATGCGCCTTCGGGCGCCACGGCGCATTCGACGCTCGCCTATGCCAATCCGAACGCCGAAGGCGGCGGGAGCGAGGCCTCCGAGGGCGTGTTCGGGCGGCTGTTCGGCCGCAGCGGCAGCCAGCTTCCCGATCCCGGCCAGCGGGTCGCCGTCTACGACATCGGCTCGGCGACGGTCTACATGCCGAATGGCGAGAAGCTGGAGGCGCATTCCGGCCTCGCCCACATGCAGGACAATCCGCGCTACGTGAAAGAGAAGAACCGCGGCCCGACGCCGCCCAATCTCTACAAGCTGCGCATGCGCGAAGCCCGGTTCCACGGCGTCGAGGCGATCCGCCTGCTGCCGGCCGACGGCAAGAAGAAGTTCAACCGCGACGGGCTCCTGGCCCACACCTACATGTATGTCGGCGGCGGCGACCGCTCGCAGTCGAACGGCTGCGTGGTGTTCAAGGATTACGACCGCTTCCTCAAGGCCTTCAAGCGCGGCGAGGTCAAGCACATGATCGTCGTGCCGCATCTGGACGAAGTGCCGACCTATCTGGCGGCACTGTAGGGCGGAACGCCGCTTCACTTTCCCGGTAGTTCGCGCGGCAGCGCGGTGTGACGGACGCCGGTCGGTGTTCCGATGCGCCGGCGCGCGCGATACGCCATGGACAAGGGGATCGTCCGACTGTATGAATGTCATGTTATAACATTACATTCCATAATTCGGAGGTTATCTTGCACAAGCACGTTCGTTCCACCGGCATTGCCGCCGGGCTGGTTTCTGTTCTTTTCGCCACGGCGGCCCATGCCGAGGACGAGACACGGGAGGCGTGGCGGCTTTTCGTGACGGACCAGGAGCAGGCCAAGGTGTCGGTCATCGACCCGGCCGACGGGACGCTGATCGACGCATACGCAACCACGGGCTACGTCACGCATCTCGTGCCGAGCGAGAGCGGCGCGACACTTGCGGCCGTGCAGATGGACCATGACGTGGTCCATGTGATCAAGAGCGGGATCACGCTGTCGGGACATGGCGACCACAGCGACATCGAAGTCGGCGCCCCCGCGCTCCTGCCGGTGACGCTTGCCGGAAAACGCCCGGTTCATGCCGTCATGCACGGCGACGAGATCGTGCAGTTCTTCGACCGCGAGGGCGAGGCGCGCGCTTATCGCGAGAAGGACCTCCTTGAAGGCGATGCGGCCTATGAGGCGGTCAAGGCCACGGCGCCGCATCACGGCGTCGCCGTTCCGATGGGCGACTATTTCCTCATCTCCACGCCCAATCTCGACGTCGAGACCAAGGCGGGCGACCTGCCGCCGCGCCTCGGTCTGAACGTTCTCGACGAGAGCGGCGGCCAGATCGGCGAAACCGCTCCCTGCACGGGGCTTCACGGCGAAGCCTATTCCGCCGGTTTCGTGGCGTTCGGCTGCGACGAAGGCGTGCTTCTGGCGCGGCCCGACGGCGGCAACGCGCCGAAGCAGGACATGCTCGCCTATGGTGACGACTTGCCGGCAGGCCGGGTCAGCCACCTGATCGGCGGCAAGGCGATGCAGTTCTTCTTCGGCGACTACGGGGCGGACAAGCTCACGATCATCGACCCGTCGAGCGAGGCGCCCTATCGCATCGTCGACCTGCCGGTGCGCCACGTGCATTTCCTGCTCGACGACGCGCGGGTGAAGTACGCCTATGTCTTCACGGAGGACGGGCAGCTTCACGCGGTTGACGTCCTCAGCGGGGCGGTGGTCCGGTCCAGGAAGATCACCGACCCCTACAGCAAGGATGGTCACTGGCGCGATCCGCGTCCGCGGATTGCACTGATGCACGACCTCATCGCGGTCACGGACCCGCGCGAGCACCTCGTGCGCCTCGTCGATGCCGAGAGCTTCGAGGAGGTCAGGACGATCCCGGTCGAAGGGCTGCCGTTCAACATCGTCGCGATCGGAGGCTCCGGCCTGGAGCATTGATCGCGTATCGCGAACGCTGATCGAACCGCAATCCCGGGGCGCCGACCGCGCCCCGGCTCCCGCACCGCCCGGGCGCGCCGAGCTTCTTCGAGCGCTCCCCGCAGGTCCATGCCGGCGTGAATCGCATGGCTGCCGCGCGTTCCGCGCATTGATTTTCCGATTGTATTTTCCCGCAAAGAATAGCAAATGCCGACACTGATCCCGACAGGTTGTGGTGCCTGCTTTTGCAACCAAACCTGTTTGTGCGGCGCAATATATGCTTCCGAGCATTGCGCGTATTGCTCGGCGTCCATTAAGCTTCCGCGAAGGAACCATTGTTTCAATGGTCGCGGTGTCTCACTTTGACGGAGTCGAACGATCTCATTCGGTCCCGCCACACTGCGAAGCGTCAAGACGCGTTTCATCGCGCTGCTTGTCGGTTTCGGGCTCCTGCCGCTGACGGTCATGATCCTGACCGTGCTGGCGAACGAGACACGCTTGCGCGAAAACACCATCCGGGAATTGTCGCATGTGGCGTCCGACATCGCGCGCAGCATCTCGGCCACCATGGGCGAGCGCTATGCCGACGTTCAGGCCTTCGTTCTGAACGGGGCCGTGCGCGACACCTTCAACTGGGACACCGAGCGCGGCCGCGGCCTGATCGAAGAGGCGATGAACGGCTATGTGGAGCAGTATGACGTCTATCCGCTGATGCTGTTCGTCGACCTTTCCGGCACGGTGATCGCGGCCAACACCAAGGACGCGCTCGGCCGCCCGATCGAGCGTCCGGTCAAGCCGGGCACGCAGGTCGCCAACACGCGCTGGTTCAAGGCGCTGAGCGCTGCGCAGCCCACGACCGTCTTCATCGGCGAGGCCCAGCCGGTCGGCGTCGTGCTGCAGGTCGCGCCCGACGTGCGCGCGGTGGTGCCGTTCGGAGCGGTCGCGCAGGATCTCAACGGAACCGCGACGGGCTACTGGGTCAACTTCACCGACCTGCGCCACATCTCGGATCTGAGCGCCGGCTATTTCTCGCGGATCGAGCAGGACTGGCGCGGCGACATCAGCATGATCGTGCTCGACAGCGCCGGGCGGTCCCTTCTGACCGAGCATCTCGACGTGACGCCGCTGAGCGGGGTCGCCGGAGACGACCAGCTGACGGCCTTTGCCGTGGCGCCACCCATGCCGAATGCCAGCCTCTATCTGGGCTGGTCCGTGTTCCTGCTGGTGCCCGCGGACAAGGCGCTCACGGTGTGGGACGACCTGGTTCATACGCTGCTCATCGGCGTGGCGACCGTGGCGATCATGATCCTGGGCGCCGGACTGCTCTTCGGCCATCGTGTCGCCAAGCCGATCAACCGGTTGCACGCGGTGATGAAGGCGCTGGAGGAGGGGCAGTCGGACGACGGCATTCCCTATATCGAACGGACCGACGAACTGGGCGCGATGGCGCGATCGCTCGTCGTGTTCCGCGAACGGATGCGCGCCGCCGGCGAGGCCGAGGCCGAGCGCCAGGCCAAGCTGGTCGCCGAGGCGCTGGTCGCCGAACGCACCGAGGAGCTGCGCCGGTCGAACGACGAGATCTCCACGCGCAACGAATGGCTGGAAGGCATCCTGAGCAACCTGCCGGTGGCGGTCTGCCTGATCGACGCGAAGTCGGAGCACGCCCTTCTCGCCAACCGCCATTTCGAGGAGATGTACAGCGCGCCGGAGGGCAGGCCCTATTACGACTTCCTCGACCGCTACGAGTGTTTTCGCGACGGTTTTCCCTGCCAGAAGACCACGCTGCCTTCCGTCCGGGCGATGCATGGCGAGACCATCCGCAACGAACTCCTGGAGATCCGCGAGCACGGTGCCGAGTCGCGCTTCGTCGAGGTCAGTTCGGCGCCGCTCTTCGACAGTGACGGCAAGGTTCGCGAGGCCGTGCTGGTGATCGCCGACGTCACGGTGCGCCAGAAGAACTTCGCGCTGCTCGAACAGATGGCGATGCGCGACGCCCTCACGCAGCTCGGCAACAGGAACGCGCTCAAGAACGCGTGCAGGGCCGCGGTGCAGAGCCATCGTCCCGACCAGCCGCCGCCCTGCCTGTTCCTGGTCGACATCGACGGTTTCCAGTCGATCAACGCGACCCAGGGCACCGCGTTCGGCGACCAGCTCCTCATCCGGTTCGGCGAGCGGCTGGCCGGATGGAGCCAGGCGCGGGACGGCTTTCTCTCGCGGCTGAGCGGCGACGAGTTCGGCGTTCTCCTGAGCGGTTGCGAGATGTGTGGCGATGCCGGCGCGCAGGCCGAAATGCTGATCAAGCTCTTCGACGAGCCGTTCGACATCGCCGGCCAGTCGGTGCGTGTCAGCGCGTCGATCGGCGTCTGCGAATTCTCGCCGGGCGTGGCCGACGCGAGCGAACTGTTCCGCTATGCGGGCCTGGCCCTGAAGGAAGCGAAGCTGGAGGGCGACCGCGCCGAGCAGTTCAGCGACGCGCTGCGCGCCAAGATCGTGAGCCAGGCGCAGGCGGATGCGGAGATACCGCGCGGCATCGAGAACGAGGAATTCGAGCTGTTCTACCAGCCGATCGTCGAGATCGGCAGCGGCTCGCTGGCGCTGGTGGAATCGCTGGTGCGGTGGCGCCATCCCGAGCGGGGCCTCCTGTCACCGGCGGAGTTCCTGCCGCATGCCGAGCGCAACCATGAGATCGTTCCGCTGTCGCACTATCTGATCGCCCGGGCGATCCGGCAGACGGCGCAGTGGCACCGAGAGGGTCACGACTTCAGGACGTCGATCAACATTCCCGCGACCCTGCTGATCGACGAGGGGCTTCCCGACCAGATCGGGTCCCTGCTCGCGGAAGAGCAACTGGACAGCGACGCGATCGTGCTGGAGGTGCTGGAAGGCGCGATGCACGACGCGGACCGCAGCGCGATCATCATCGCCAAGCTGCGCGAGATGGGCCTGCTGATCGCCATCGACGACTTCGGATCGGGCTATTCGTCGCTGGCGCGGCTGAACACGCTGCCGGTCGACGTGCTGAAATTCGACAAGTCCTTCCTGCGGCAGGGCATGCGCTCGCGCGCCATTCTCAAGGCGATGATCGAGACGACGAGCCTGCTCGGCATCCGGGGCATCGTCGAAGGCGTGGAGACCGAAGAGCATGTGGCGCTGCTGCGCTCGTCCAAGGGGCTTCTGGCCCAGGGCTATTATTTCGGCCGGCCGATGCCGCCCGAGGCGCTCGAAACGTGGATCCGCGACAAGGCGGCGTAATCAGCCAATCACAACGAGAAAAGCCGGGGTGCTGAGCGCGCCCCGGCTTTTTCATGCGTTCCGTCTGTCCCTCAGGGCGCGCCGTCGCTGCCGTCGGTTCCGCTCGTGCCGGCGCCCGCCTCGACCGGGGTGTCGACGTAGTCGTAGCTGACGACGCCGGTGAGGTTGATCCGCTCGAAGGTCTCGCCGCTCAGGCCGGGGCCGCCGGTGCCGGCGGTTCCGTCATCGCTGCTGTCGCCGCCATCCCCGCCATTGCCGGTCATCGACGCCGTGACGGACGTGTCTTCCAGCGACGCCGTGGACGCGCCCGCCAGGTCGATGCCGTGCAGCAGGGTGTTGCCGACGCCGACGCCGCCATTTCCGCCGATGCCGCCATCGGAATAGCGCGCCGTGGCATTGCCGCCGTTTCCGCCGGTTCCCGTCAGGGAGGCGGTGACCGACGTTCCGACCAGGGTCGTGTCGGAAGAGCCGCTGAGGTCGATACCGTAGAAACGGCTGTCGAAAACGCCGGCCGCCGCGTCGCCGCCGGTGCCTGCCGGATCGCCGTAACCGTTGCCGCTGCCCGCGGTTCCGCCGGTTCCGGTCATGCTGGCGGCCATCGTCGTGTCGGTCAGCCAGACGGATGACGCGTCCGCGAGCCGCAGGCCGTAGAGCCAGCCGCCGGAGATGCCGAAGCCGCTGTCGCCTCCGTCGCCGCCGCCCGCTTCGCCGTCATTGACGCCGTAATTGGCATTGCCGCCATTGCGGCCCGTTCCGGTCATGGTGGTGGTGATGTCGGTGCCGGTCATCCGGATGTCGAAGGCGGAGGCGGCGTCGATGCCGGCGACGGACGCGTCGTGGACACCCGACCCGCCGGTTCCACCGGCTCCGCCCGTGCCGGCCTCGCCCGGACAGTTGCATTCGCCGTCATATTCCCCGCCGGAGCCGCCGCCGGCTCCGCCATTGGCGCCGCCGCCATTGCCGCCAGTGCCGGCCAGGCTCGCATTCACCGTGACATTCTCGAATTCGACGTCGCTCGCACCGGCGAGGTCGATCCCGCGAACGCTGGTCTCGCCGGCGACGCCGTCCCCGGCCGTGCCGCCGGTGCCTCCGGTTCCGCCATCGCCGCCGTAGCCGCCACGGTCGCCGCTGCCGCCGCTGCCGCCCGAGCCGCCCGTGGCGCTGCCGCCATTGCCGCCGGTGCCCGTCATGCCGGCGGTGACAACCGTGTCGGCGACGCGAACATTGTCCGCGCCACTCAGGTCGAGCGCGGCGAGCGTGCTTGCATGGACGCCGTCGCCGCCGTCGCCTCCGGTGCCGCCGTTTCCGCCCCAGCCGCCCGGGAGGCCCTGGGAATCTTCGTCGTCATATTCGTAACCGCCATCGCCGCCCGCTCCGCCGGTCGCGCTTCCGCCGGCGCCGCCGGCGCCCGTCATGGTGGCGTCGATGGTGACGTCTTCGATCAGGACGTCCGACGCGCCGGCCAGATTGATGCCGAAGACCTCGCTCTCGCTGACGCCGGCGGTTCCCCCGCCACCCGTTCCGCCGTCGCCGCCGTCTTCGGCGTTCACATCGAGGCCGCCATCGGTACCCGTCACGCCGTTGTCGCTGGCGCCTGCCGTGCCGGTGCCTTCCATGTTGACCGTCACGCCGATGTCGAGAAGGGCGATGACGTCCAGCCCCGAGCCGTCGATGCCGCCAAGCGTGACGCCGTCGACGGTGCCGTCGGTCTTGACGAGTTCGGACCTGACATCGATGCCGGCAACGGTGTTGTAGCCGCCGAGCGAGAGTGCGTAGCCGGAACCGGCGCCGTTGACGAGCGTCGGGCGCAGGCCGGGGGCGGTGACCATGCCCGTCGTGCCGGATTCCACGCCATAGACGGCGAGCGTGCTGCCGCCGCCGAGCAGGGTCTGCGCCTCGGCCAGCGTCTGGCCGCCGGTCACGTCGCCCTGCGACCCGTCGAGAATGATCAGCGTGTTGGCGCCCTCGTCGATGCCGGACTGGAAGGAACCGGCGTCATCGGCATAGGCGACGCGGTCGAAGCGCACGTCGGAATAGGCGTCGGCCACCAGTTCCTCCTCGGACTGGCCGATGACGATGTCCGTGTCGCGTTCCAGCGGATCCGTCATGCGCCATTGCTGCACGCTCATGGAGCGCGCGGCGCGCGGCGCGGCGCCAAGCGGGATGCGCAGCCTCGCGCCGACCGTGTGCCGGTCTCCGCGGACGTCGTCGCTGGTGTATTCGTAGCGCGCGACGAGGCTGGAGCCGTCGCCGGCGACGTCGTTAAAGGCCAGTTCGACGCGCGCCTTGCCGCCGGTGACGGCTTCGAAGGCGTCGTCGTGGTCGAACCAGTAGCCGCCGCCATAGATGGCGAGGTGGCCGGCATTGTCGTCGCCGAAATTCAGCCGGACGCCCGCCTCGGCATCGACGCCGTGAAGCGCGACTTCCTCGCCGCCGATCATGAAGATGTTGCTGTCGGTCAGGAAGACCTCGGCGTCGCCGGCAGAGGCGGTCTTGGGCCCGGTGACGGGCAGGTAGCCGTTCAAGCGGAAATCGAAATTGTCGGAAAGCGCTTCCAGGCCGCCCGACACCTGGCCGAACACGTTGTCATTGGCCGTGCGGCGCACGTCGAGCCCGCCCCAGACGCCGAGATTGAAGCCGGACCCGGTCATCTGGCGGAAGCCGACCGCGGCGTTGCCCTCCAGGATCTCGCCTTCGAACAACTTGCCGCGGATGTCGGTAAAGAAGAGGCTGTCGTCGGTCTGGTGGAGGGGCGCAAACAGCACCAGTTCCCCGTAGCTCGACCCTTCCGACCCGTAATAGCCGCCGAGCGCGGTCCAGCCGGACCAGCCTTGCGCGGCCTCGTCCGCAACGGCGGATGTCGATGCGAGAGCGGGGACGAGGAAGGTGGTGCTGAGGAGAAATGACGCGGCGGTGCGGACTGTCTTGGAAGGCAGGAAATTCATAAGGCAATGGAGCTTCTGAAAAGGACTCTGATCTGACGCAAGGTCACACCCTAGAGTTTCAGACACGGTGCCGCAAGGGCAGGCCCGGCCGGCCCGGCCGTCGCTCCAGGCCTCGACACGAAAAAGCCGGGGCGCTGGTCGCGCCCCGGCTCTCGGTTTTCGCCTTGGGAGGCTGAACTTACATGGCGCCGAGGCGCAGGAAGAGCGTCTCGCCGTTCGAGTCGTCGATGCCGTCATTGTCGGTGACCGCGAAGCCGTTGCCGGCGGCGTCGATGGCGAAGCCCTCGATCTTGTCGACGACATAGCCGCCGGTCGAGGTCAGGTCCGGGATGAAGTCGTGGACTTCTTCCTTCGTCACCAGCGGCAGCTCGCCGCCGAGCGCAGCCGGCTGCAGCTCGGAGACGGGCACGCGGAAGAGCTTCTTCAGCTTGGCCGCGGCGCCGATCTGGTTGTCGCGCTCGACGATGTAGACATAGTCGCCATGGGCGGTGATTTCCGACAGGCCGACCCAGCCGGCGCCCTTCGGCTCCAGCGGGTAACGCACGGCGCCCCATTCCTTGGTGTCGGTGTTGTAGGCGACGAGCTTGACCTGACCGGCCTCGTCATCGGCCCATTCGCGCTGGATGGCGATCCAGAGCGTGTCGCCGATGCGAGTGACGCCTTCCGAGCCGAAGCGCTTCTCGACGGCCAGCAGTTCCGGCGGGAACGCGACCTGGGTCTTGATCTCGCCCTTGGCGTTGACGTTGTAGAGGGCGTGCGGGATCAGTCGGTCGGTGCGGCCCTCCGAAGCGAGCCAGAAGCCGCCCTTGCCGTCGGTCGTGATGCCTTCCTGGTCCATCAGCTGCGCAGCCGCGCCGCCACGGGTGACGCGGGTCGCCGCCGTGATTTTCGCAGGCGTCTGATTGGCGTCGATGGTGAAGATGGTCGGCTGCATCGCGTAGAAGGAGTCGTTGACACCGTAGAGGATGCCGGCCTGCTCCTCGTCGGCGACGAGGCCGGACATGGCGCCCCAGCCGAGCGGCACGTCGCCGTCCATGCCGGAGACCAGCATCGGGTACTGGGCTTCGCCTTCTTCATAGGAATAGATCGTGACGTGCGAGCGGACGCCGCCGTCGTCGATCAGGTCGGCTTCGTTGGCGACGGCGAGCAGGTTGCGGCCCGGAATGGCGACCGCGCCTTCAGGCGCCAGCGCCGTCGGCAGGATCTGCTTGAATTCCGGCGCCGCGCCGGTGTCCTCGTAGACGCCGACCACGGAGCCGCGCTCGGACAGGAGGAAGATGAAGGTCTTGTCGCCGAAGGTGCCGACTTCCATGCCTTCCGGCTCGGCGCCCTTGTTGCCGGAGCGCTTCTCCGGATAGTGGCCGGCCATGGCGACTTCGTATTCAAAGGACAGGCCGCTGTCGTAGAGGACTTCGCCAGCCTTGGAGAAGATGGTGAAGCCGCGCGAACCGCCGTTCCAGTCGCCTTCATTGGCGATGACGAGGCGGTCGTTGTCGAGCCACTGGACGGCGTCCGGCTCACGCGGGACGGAGGTCAGCGTGCCGTCGAAGGTGAGCGCGCCTTCTTCCTCGGTGTCGACATTGTCGAGATCGACGGAGCCGGCGGAGAAATGCGACACCACTTCGCCGGTCTTGGCGTCGATGATGGCGATGTAGTTGTTTTCCTGAAGCGTCAGGGCGATCTCGCCGGCTTCGTTGAAATCGACGAATTCGGGCTCCGGATCTTCGCCGGCGACATCGGCGAGGCCGGTCATGTCGACGAACTTCGTGGTGCCGCAATCCAGCGCGCCGTCGGCGGCGCCGATGATGGCGAGCGTGCCGGCCGGCATCTGCGGCAGGCCGCCGTCACCGAGGTCCTCGTCGCGCTCGTTCTCGATGGCGACGGCGACGAGTGCGCCGTCCTTCGACAGGGCGACGGAATCGGGCTGGCCCTTCAGGTCGCAGCTCTGTTCGATCTCGCCCGTTTCCAGGTTGACCGACAGCAGCGCGCCGGACGGCTCGGTGTAGCTTTCGGAGGTGTTGAGGCCGACGAAGGCGTGGCCGGACTGGATGACGAGGGAGGTCGGCTCACCGTCGAGCTTGACGTAGCCGCCGGGGGCCGGGTTGGCCGGGTCGGAGATGTCGATCATGCCGATGCCGCCGAAGGGGCTGTCGGAATAGACCAGCGTCATGCCGTCTTCGGTGACGTAGATGATCTCCGAAGAGGTCTCGGTCGCCGGATCGACGTCGGCCGGAAGGTTGGTGTTGACGGGGAAGGACGCGACACGGTTGAAGACCGGTTCGGCCGAAGCGGCGCCTGCGGAAAACAGCACGGCAAGCGCGGTTCCCGTGGCCAGCAGTCTGGTTTGTCTGGGCATGTTCAGTTCCCTCGATTGTCTGGAATCTGCAAAGCGGGGCCTGGAATCGGCCCGGCAGTCGACGCGAGACTTCTTTGCGAGGCACATGACAGCGCCATGACAAAGCTGCGAAGAAATGATGACGCCCGGGCACAGGGGCTCCCCCGTTCACGGTTCGGAAACCATGCCGACAGGCAGGGCCGCCTCGGCAACATTTTGTAACTCCTCCCCTGATAACGTTAGGGAAGGAGTGCGCGCGATGGCGACAGACTGGCATGCGAGGGAGATCGGGACCGCCGGCGGCGGTGACGATCGCGTCATGCCGCGGCGGTCGCGTCCGGCGCGGCCGGGCGAAGGTGACACGCACGCCGCGTCGCGGGGGACGCCTTCCGTGGCGGACGGGCTTCGCCAGTGGGTGTGGCGTCTGATCTCCGGCGATTGCGAGCTGGTCGATGCCGCGGAGTTCGACCGGCGCCTCGTCGCTTCCTACCAGGTGATGCTCCAGATCACCCTGATGGCGGCGACGGTCTATTACCTCGTCAAGTCTGTCACCTATTACCTCGTCGACGGCCTGACGGGTTTTCTCCTTCTCGGCAGCATTTCGCTGATCATCGCTGCGGCGTGCGCGGCGGTCGCGCGGGAACTGTCGAAGCGTGCGATCGGGCGGCGCGAACTGGAACTGCGCGGGCTGGCGATGTTCCTGATGATCTATCTCGCGCTGGTCGCCCACCAGCTCTACCATTTCCACGCGGTGAAGCTGATCCTGTTCATGCTGTTGGCGCTGGCCGTCGCGACCGCGAGCATCAGCCATGCGGTGACCCTCTTCTCCTTCGCCACATGCACGGCGACGGTGCTGTTCTTCGCCGGACAGGCGGGCGGCGATGTCCGCACCCAATACGCTTTCGTCGCTTTCGCGGCGGCCGTGGTCGGGTTCTGCCTGACGGCGATGACGCGCCATTCCATCAGCCGGGAAATCAGCGCCAGCCTGGTCTCCGACTGGTTGCGCGCCGAGGCCGAATACCTGGCCGATCACGACATGCTGACCGGCCTGCCGAACCGCCGCCAGTTCTTCCGCAGGCTGAACGCGATGCTGGCGGACCGCGACAGCGCGGACGCGCCCATCGGCCTGGCGATCATCGACCTCGACAGGTTCAAGGACGTCAACGACACGCATGGCCACCTGTTCGGCGACGAGGTCCTGGTCCAGATCGGCCAGCGGCTTGCCCAGGCGTGCGACGCGACCTGTTTCGTCGCCCGTGTCGGCGGGGACGAGTTCGCCGTGATCGTCTGCGAGGCCGGCGACCCGGCGTCCCTGGTGCATTGCGGCCAGCGCATCTGCGCCGAGATCGAACAACCCGTCAGGGTGCGCGGCTACGACCTGCAGGTGTCGGCGTCCGTCGGCATGGCGCTTGAAGAGACTGCGGGGAGCGCGACGGAACTGCTCGGCCGCGCGGACTACGCCTTGTCGCGGGCCAAGGACCAAGAGGCCGGCATCGCCGTGTTCGACGCCGAGATGGCGGCCGAGCGGAGCACTGTCAGCGCGATCGAGCAGAAGCTGCGCCACTGCGACTTCGACGCGGAGATCCATTTCCTCTACCAGCCGCAGACCGACGTGCTGACCGGCGAGACGCGGGGCTTCGAGGCGCTGGCGCGCTGGGACAGCGCCGAGTTCGGGCCGGTGCGGCCGGAGGTCTTCATCACCATCGCCGAGCGCATCGGCACGATCTCGAAACTGACGGAATCGCTGCTGCGGCGGTCGCTGGAGGCGGCGCGCGCCTGGCCTGAGCCGCTGAAACTCTCCTGCAACCTCTCCATCCGCGATCTCGAGTCGCCGGCCGCGGTCGACGCCATCTGCCGCATCGTGACCGAAAGCGGATTTCCGCCGGAGCGCATCGAGTTCGAGGTCACCGAGACGCTCGTCATGCGCGACTACGAGGCGGCCCGCCAGGCCCTGGCGCGGCTGTCGGCGCTGGGCGCGCATGTCGCGCTCGACGATTTCGGCGTCGGCTACGCCAATTTCGGCCATATCGACCAGTTGCACATCAACACGGTCAAGATCGACCGGAGTTTCGTCGCGCGGCTGAAGGACAGCGCCCGCACCGCGAGGGTCATCAAGACGATGATCGACATGTGCGCGACGCTGGAACTGGAATGCGTGGTGGAAGGCGCCGAGACCGCCGAGGAACTGGAGACGTTGCGTGCGCTGGGCGCGCGCAACGTGCAGGGCTTCTTCTATGGCGAACCGATGGCGGCCGGCGAGATACCGGCATTCCTGGCGCGCGGCACCATGCGGCGGATGGCCGACGTCGGTTGAGGCGCTTTTCGCCGTTGCCCCTCTGCAGAATCGGAACGAGCCTCCGGCTTCCTGTCGCATAGACGGTTTCGGCCCGGGGCGGCGCCGCTGCGGCGCGGCCAATCGTCTTGGCCGCCTTTGTTGCGAAGCGCGGCGAGTTGAGCTATGAGACGGCTATTCTTCCGGAAAATCAGTGGTTCGACACCACGCCCGCGGCACCGGCGCGGACGAACAGGAAAGGTTTATCAATGGCCAACACGCTTCTGATGCCCAAGGCGACCGCCGTCTGGCTGGTCGACAACACCGCGCTGAGCTTCGACCAGATCGCCAAGTTCTGCAAACTGCACCCGCTCGAGGTGAAGGCGATCGCGGACGGCGAGTCGGCGCAGGGCATCAAGGGCCTGGACCCGATCAACACCGGCCAGCTGAGCCGCGAGGAAATCGCGCGCGCCGAAGCCGATTCGAACTACCAGCTGAAGCTGGCCGCTGCGAAATACACCGTGCCGGAACTGCGCAAGAAGGGCCCGCGCTACACGCCGGTCTCCAAGCGGCAGGACCGTCCGAACGCGATCCTGTGGCTGGTGCGCAACCATCCGGAGCTGAAGGACGCGCAGATCTCGCGCCTCGTCGGCACGACCAAGAACACGATCGAGCAGATCCGCAACCGCACCCACTGGAACTCGGCCAACCTGCAGCCGGTCGATCCGGTGGCGCTCGGCCTTTGCTCGCAGATCGACCTCGATTTCGAGGTGCAGAAGGCCGCCAAACTGCGTCCGCCGGAGCCCGAGGGCCAGGGCGAGAGCCTGCTGCCGGCGTCCGAGACCGAGAACCTGCCGGTCGACGACATCCTGTCGCGCCCGCCGACCCCGAAGGAAGAGGAAGAACTGGACGCCGACGCGGTCTTCGCACGGCTCTCCTCGCTGAAGGGCTCGCAGAGCGACGAGGACGAGGACGACGAGCAGTAAGACGCTTCCGTCAGCGACGCACAGACACGAAGGCTCGCTCTTGGCGGGCCTTTTTCGTTGAAGGGTTGCCGCGTCCCGACCTCGCTCGCGCCGCAATCGTCGGCGACACTCGGATCGACGATCACGGAGCGGATGGGGTGTCTGGATGCTGCGAGGGTTCGGGACCTTGGCCGGGCTTGTGCTGGCGCTTTGCGGGAAGAGCGCCGTTGTCGCCGCGGCGACCGCCAGCATTGCGATCGGCGACCTGACGTTCAACCATGACACGGGATTCTGGCGCATCGAGCGATCGGGCGACGGTCTCGTCGCGACCTGCGTGCAGCCCGACTGCGGGGGCGCCGTCATCGACATCAGCCGGCACGAGGGCGAGGAGGCCTGCACCAAGGAGGCGATGTCGGCGGAGGTGGACCGGCTGTTTCCCGATGCCGGGCGGGCCTATGCGAATGTCGTCCGCGCCGGCCGGTTTGCGCTGGTCCTCGCCCAACGGCATGCCGGCGACGCGCTGTCCTCGCCCGAATTCGCCATTGGCTGCGTCGCATGGCAGGGCAGCGAATATCGCTTCGCCATGCGTCCCGAGACGGTGGGAACGCAGTCCCGGGTCGGGAGCGCCCTGCACTACCTTGTCGGCACGGCGACCGCGCCCGACCCCGTCGTGGAGACGGTCCGGATCGGCGCGGCGGATTTCCGCGTCTCGACCGAAGTCTGGCGCATCTCGGTCGCACCCGACGGCGAAACCGTGCTTCTGGGCTGCCGGGCGCCGACCTGCCACGAGCCGATGCCGCTCGTGGCGCTGTCATCCCGGTCGCCGGCGCGGGCTTGTGCGACCGGGTTCGGCGGCATCGAGGAGAGGGGGCCGGAGGAAACGAGTTACAGCACACTGCCCGCGGAGGCGCCCGACGGCCTCGCATTCACGATCGCGAAAACCTATTTGGGCTGCCGCAACTACGTGCCGCCCGACGTGCAGGCCTGCGCCGTGCATGGCGACCGGTCGTACCATCTCTCGCTGGCGGGCCCGGCCGGCTGCCGCTCGTCGTCCTGGTCGGTTCCCGCCGAGGTCCTGGCCGAGTTGCTGCAGAGTGCCCGGATCGTGCGATAGGCGGACGCGGACGATGGTCAGGCCTCCGGCACACCGGCCGAGGCGCCGTTCGGGCCGTATTCGCCGCGGTCTTCCATCTGGCGGTAGAAATCGCGGATGGTCTTGCCGCGTTCGGGCCTGAAGGTTTCGTCCAGCGTCTCGACGGCGCGGACGCGCTCGACGCGGAACATGCGGAAATCCTCGCGCAGCAGGCACCAGCCGACGAACAGCCAGCGTCCGCCCCAGAACCACAGGCCGAGCGGGCGGATGGAGCGGCTGGTCGTCTGGCCGCCGGCGTCCACGTAATCGAAGCGAAGGAGGTTGCGGGTCTCGGCGGCGCGCTCGACGACGTCCAGCTTCTCGCGGTCCTCGTCGCTCATCAGGAAGGTGGGCGCGTGAATTTCGGTGGAATGGATGCGGGCGCGCTCGGTGGCGGGCAGCACCGCCTCGATCTTGATCAGCGCCTCTTCGGCGGCGCGGGCGAGCGTGGCGCCGCCCCAGGCCTTGACCAGCCGGGCGCCGGCGACGAGCGCCACGATCTCGTCGCGCGAGAACATCAGCGGCGGCAGGTCGAAGCCCTCTCGCATGATGTAGCCGACGCCGGCCTCGCCGTCGATCGGCACGCCGGTCGACTGCAGGTCGGCGATGTCGCGGTAGATCGTGCGCTCGGAGACCTCGAGCTTCTCGGCAAGCAGTTTGGCCGTGACGAGCCGGCCGCCGCGCAGATGCTGGACGATCTGAAAAAGGCGGTCGGCCCGTCGCATCGCGTCAGCCCGCCTTGAACAGGCCGATGGAATTGCCGTCGGGATCGGTCGCGTAGAAGAAGCTGCCGGCCGGGATGTCGATGACCGGCGAGACCACGGCGCCGCCGGCGGCCTTGACCCGGCCCATCACGCCGTCGAGCGCGTCCTCGACGGCGAGATGGATCGTGTTGCCGGTGCCGGCCTCGGCGGGCTTGCCGGGATAGAGATGGCCCGACACGCCCATGTCGGACATGCCGGAGAACATGACCATGGGGTTCGGACCCTCGTCGTTGCGGGTCATGGAGATGGACAGCACTTCCTCGTAGAAGCGCTTGGCGGCATCGAGATCGGCGACCGGGATCTCGAACCAGACGGCGGTGTTTTTCGGTTGGTCGGGCATGATGGAATTCCTTCGACAGGAGTGGATGACGCCCGCACTGTCTCACACCCCTCCTGACACCATTCTGTCAGGAGGTCCGCCGGCCCTCCTACTCCTCTTCGGGCACCGGCACGGTGTAGTTCAGCGCCAGCCGTCCGCCGTCGGCGTAGATCGTCTGGCCGGTGACGTAGCCGGCGTCGTCCGAGGCGAGGAACGAGACCACGGAGGCGATCTCGGCGGTCTCGCCGATGCGCAGCAGCGGGGTGCGCGACAGGATGCGGTTGCGCGCTTCCGGATCGTCGTTCACCGAGGACAGCATCTCGGTCATGATCGAGCCGGGGCCGACCGCGTTGACGCGGATGCCGTAGGGCGCCAGCGACATGGCCATGACCTTGGTGAGCTGGTTCACGCCGCCCTTGGAAACGCAATAGGGCACCTGGTTGGGGATGGCGACCGCGCCGTTGATCGACGACATGTTGACGATCGAGCCCGCCGCGCCGCCGTTCTTGACCTTGTCGACCATCAGCCGGGCGGCGGCCTGGCCGCACAGGAACTGGCCCTTGAGGTTGACGCGCATCACCCGGTCGAAATCCTCTTCCTCGATGTCGAGGAAGTCGGCGCCGTGGACGATGCCGGCATTGTTGACGAGGATGTCGATGTCGCCGAAGACGTCGAGGGTCGACGCGATGAGGTTGTGCACGCTCAGCCGGTCGCCGACATCGGCGCCGATGAAGCGCACCTCGCCCAGAGCGGCGAGATCCGCCTCGGCGGCCTGGCCGCGCTTTTCGTCGATGTCAGCGAGGGCGACGCGCACGCCGTCGCTCAGAAGCCGCTTGGCGATCGCGTATCCGATGCCCTGCGCGCCGCCGGTGACGATCGCGATCTTTCCGTCGAGTGCCATATGTTGCTCTCCTTGAGATTGTCTGCGGAGAGCTAGGCCCCGCGCGACGGAGCGTCAACCCGTCACTCTGTCGGCGGCTGAAAAGCGAGCGGCGGTCAGGCCGCGTCGGTTGCGCGCGGCAGATCGTCGAAGTCCACGATCTGGTTCCGACCGCCATGCTTGGCCAGGTAGAGGGCCTTGTCCGCCCGGTCGATCAGGATGTCGAGCGTGTCGGCACCGCTCGTCCGATTGGCGATGCCGCCGCTCATGGTGCAAGCGATCCGGGTTCCGACGTCGATCGACAGGTTCCCGAAGGTCGCGCGCAGGCGGTCTGCCAGCTGGATGGCGCTGTCCGGCTCGGTCTCGGGCAGGAGAAGGGCGAACTCCTCGCCGCCCAGCCGGCCCAGCATGTCGGATTGGCGGATGGCCGAGGAGCAGACCTCGGCGAATGTGCGGATGACGACGTCACCGGCCGGATGGCCGTATCGGTCGTTGACCGCCTTGAAGCGGTCGATGTCGAACAGGGCCAGCGCCAGCGGCCGCTCGTATCGGCGCGCGCGATCGACCTCCTTGCCGGCCACTTCCAGCCAGGCGCGCCGTGTCATGGTTCCCGTCAGCACGTCGCTGCACGCGATCTGGCGCAGCTCGAGTTCATCGATCACGATCTTCGAGAAATTGTCCAGGATCGAGATCTCGCGTTCGGAGAAAGCGCGCGGCTGGCTGTCCATGATGCACAGCGACCCGACATTGTAGCCGTCGGGCATGCGCAGAGGGATGCCGACATAGCTGCGAACGAAGGGATCGCCGGTCACGCTCGGCAGCTCGCTGAAGCGGTCGTCGGCCAGCGTGTCCTGGACGACGAAGGGAACGTTTTGCTGGATGGTATGCGTGCAGATGGAATGCCGGCGCTCCGTCTGCGGGGACACCAGGCCGGAGCGGGCCTTGAACCATTGGCGCTGCCGGTCGATCAGCGAGATCGCGCACATCGGCACCTGAAGCACTTGCCGGATGAGGCCGACAATCTTCTCGAACTCGGGCTCTTCGGGGGTGTCGAGGGCCTGAAGCCGCTCCAGCGCCCGGATGCGGCCCTCCTCGTCGTCTGGTCTGGCGTCGGCAAACATCGGCGTCCCTTCACACGGTCGCTGTTGGCCTGGCTGTTCGATTTCCTTGCAACGAACAGTGGCCGACGCGCAGACAGGACCCCGCGATCCGGGAGGTTTCGGGCAAGCGCGCCTGAAGTCTCTCCGAATTGCTTGTCAGAACACGGTTGCGTTCCGGTTAAGATTTCGAAAATTTCACCCTAGGTGAATTCGCAGGCGGGGCGCACCGTGAAGGGGGCGCGCCGCCGTCATGCGTGTCAGGCGGCCGCGGCCTGGCCGACGCCGCGTTCCTTCAGCACCGCGCCGATCTCGTCGAGGATCGCGGGATCGTCGATGGTGGCGGGCATCTTCCAGTCCTCGCCGTCGGCGATCTTCTGCATGGTGCCGCGCAGGATCTTGCCGGAGCGCGTCTTGGGCAGGCGGGCGACGGTGAGCGCGATCTTGAAGGCGGCGACAGGGCCGATCTCGTCGCGCACCAGCTTGACGACCTCGCGCTCGATCTCCTCGGCCGGGCGCGAGACGCCGGAATTGAGCACCATGAAGCCGGCCGGCAACTGGCCCTTCAGCTGGTCGGCGATGCCGATGACCGCGCATTCGGCGACGTCGGGATGGCCGGCGATGACTTCTTCCATCGCGCCGGTGGAGAGGCGGTGGCCGGCGACGTTGATGATGTCGTCGGTGCGCGCCATGATGAAGAGGTAGCCCTCGTCGTCCATGTAGCCGGCGTCCGACGTCTTGTAGTAGCCGGGGAACTCGTCGAGATAGGCGGCGCGGAAGCGCTCGTCGGCGTTCCACAGCGTCGGCAGGCAGGAGGGTGGCAGCGGCAGCTTGACCACGATGTTGCCCAGCGTTCCCGCCGGAACCGGGTGGCCGGCGTCGTCGATGACCTGTACGTCATAGCCGGGCATGGCGACGGTGGGCGAGCCGATCTTGACCGGCAATTCGCCGAGGCCGAGCGGGTTTCCGGCGATCGCCCAGCCGGTCTCTGTCTGCCACCAGTGGTCGATGACCGGAACCTTCAGCTTTTCCTGCGCCCATCTGATCGTGTCCGGATCGGCGCGCTCGCCGGCCAGGAACAGCGAGCGCAGGCTCGACATGTCGTAATCAGGGATCAGGCTGCCCGTCGGGTCTTCCTTCTTGATCGCGCGGAAGGCGGTCGGGGCCGTGAAGAGCGACGAGACGCCGTGTTCCTGGATGACGCGCCAGAAGGTGCCGGCGTCGGGCGTGCCGACGGGCTTGCCCTCGAAGACGATGGTCGTCGCGCCCAGGATCAGCGGCGCATAGGCGATGTAGGAATGGCCGACGACCCAGCCGACGTCGGAGGCGGCCCAGAAGATCTCGCCTGGCCGGATGTCGTAGAGCGCCTCCATGGAGAAGCGCAGCGCGACCATGTGGCCGCCATTGTCGCGCACCACGCCCTTGGGCTGGCCGGTCGTGCCGGAGGTGTAGAGGATGTAGAGCGGGTCGGTCGCCGCGACGGCCACGCAGGGCACCTTGGTGCCGGCTTCCATATGCGCCCAGACGGCGGCGGCGTAATCCGTGTCGCGGCCCGGCTCCAGATCGTAGGGGTGCTCCTCGCGCTCCAGCACGAGGCAGTGTTCCGGCTTGATCTTCGCCTGCGCGATGGCGGCGTCGAGAAGCGGCTTGTAGGGCACCTGGCGCGACGGTTCGATGCCGCAGGAGGCGGCGACGACGACCTTGGGCTGGCAGTCGTCGATGCGGGTGGCGAGTTCATGCGCCGCAAAGCCGCCGAAGACGACGGAATGCACCGCGCCGAGGCGCGCGACGGCGAGCATGGCGAAGACGGCTTCCGGGATCATCGGCATGTAGATGAGGACGCGGTCGCCCTTCTCGACGCCGAGATCGCGCAGGACCGCGGCCAGCGCCTCGACTTCGCGCAGCGTCTCCGCATAGGTGAATTCGCGCTTCTTGCCGGTGATCGGGCTGTCGTAGATGATCGCCTTCTGGTCGCCCCGGCCGGCCTCGACATGGCGGTCGACGGCGTTGTGGCAGGTGTTGCACTCGGCGCCGGCGAACCAGCGGCCATAGACGCCCGCTTCGGCGTCGAAGACCTTGTCCCACGGCTTGAACCAGTCGAGGGCCTCGGCCTGCCTCGCCCAGAAGCCTTCCGGATCCTGTTTCCACTCGTCATAGACCGCGTGGTAGCGCGACGCCCCCGCATTGGCCGTGTTCGTCATGGCGTGACCCTCCTCCCGCATGCACCGCTGCCGTTCCGGATTGCCTCCGGAATGAGGTTTCTTCCTGCCAGAACGGATGCTATTCGTCCATTTGACTTAGGGCCAAATGCGGCGGATGCGCGCAGGCAGGCCTGAAACAGCGAGCGCGGGACCCCTTGGTCAAGATCCTTTCCATCTTCGTGGTGCTGGCGATGATCGTGCAGATCATCAAGCCGCTGGGGCTGCCCGGCCTAAGACGACGCGGCGACTTCTGGAAGCTGCCGCTGGCCGGCTTCCTCGCGATTGTGCTGATCAGCGCGCTGCAGCTTTAGCGGCGCAGGGCCGCCCGTTTCCGCCAGGAGATAGCCGACGAGATGCTCGGCCCAGCTTCGGTAGCCGGCCGGGCCGGCGTGGAAACCGTCGCGGGCGAATTCATGCGCGCCCTTGATCGGGACCGGATCGGCCATGACGGCGTTGCGCTCGCGGCACAGGCGCCTGCCCATCGCATTCAGCAATTCGGCGCGCATCTGCAGGATGCGGCCGAGGGTTTGCGGCAGAGCGGGAATGCGGGTCATGTCGGCGACCGGCGACCAGACGATGCGGGCCTGCGGATAGCGCGTGCGCACCGCGTAGAGCAGGGTGCCGAAATCGCGCTTGAAGCGGCTGACCACGTGGAAATTCTTCATGTCGTTGGTGCCGACGGCCAGAACGACATGCGTGAAGTCGCGCGCCTCGACATGCGGGACGACATGGTCGCGCAGATCGGCCGAGGTGGCGGAATTGGCGCCGGCGGACCGCCACGAGACCGGCCGGCCGGTGCGGTCGGCAAGCGCACGCGCCACATTGTAGGCGAGCGTGTCCTCCAGCCGGGTCATGCCGACGCCGGCAACCGAACTGTCGCCGGCGACGAGCAGGCGGATTTCCCGGCCCGCGCCCGCGAATTCGCCGGCATGGGGCAGGTCGGCCGGCAGCAAGCGCTCGATGCGCATGCGCACGGCGAGCCCCTGCCAGACATAGACGGGAAAAGCGATCCAGCTGTAGAGCGCCTTCGAAAGCATGCGTTCGACTGTCCTTGACCTTCAAATCGACGACGCCGCGGCCGGCGCCTCGTCCCTATTTAGAGACCTTGCCCGTCTCAGCAATATGACAGCCCTGTGACCGCGGGGCGAGGGCGCCCGCGGGCAAACGGCGCGATCAGCCGAACAGCATGGCGTTGACGGTGTCTTCGACGCCCGGATTGTCGAAGACGTAGCCGGCATTGTTGTGCAGGTTTGTCAGTTCGTTGAGGTAGATCCGGTCGCGGTGGCGCAGGATGTCGACGCGGATGAAGCTGAACCGCGCCGAGAGGCTCCGGGCGACATGCAGCATGTCGTCGAGCCGGTCCCGGGCGATGGGCGGTTCCGGGGCGTTGTCGCGATCGACGGCGCACAGGTCGAGATCCAGCCAGAAACGCCGGTCTTCGCCGTAGCGGTCGTGGAAATACCGCACCGCCTTGGGCTGCCCGTCGCGGCAGAAGATCTTGAACTCCTCCAGCGGTTCGCCGGACCCGATATAGGGTTCGACAATGATCTTCGGGCGCAGGTGCTTGTAATTGTACTCACGGCTGGAGCGGTAATAATTGTGCCGGAACCAGCTTCGCAGCGTCGAAAGGTCGATCGCTTCGCCGGCCTCGCGCAGGACGATGCGGCGGCTGGAATGGGTCGCCTTGATGACGCAGCTGTGCGGAAAGGCGTAGGCGTCGAGTTCCTCCGGCGACCTCAGCACGGCCTCGGTCGGGATGTTGTACTCGTCGCTGACGAGGGCTTTGACGAAGAGTTTGACGAACTCCTTGTCGGAGATGAAGGTTCTGAGCGGGTCCTTGATCTCGTCGGTCGTCTTCAGCCGGAACAGGTGGTTGTTCAGCGTCTCGCTCTGGCCGGGCAATCTGCCCTGGTAGGCGTAGAAATAGAGATACGCCAGGACGGTGTCGAAGGACCTTGTCTGGGGGAGGACGTATTTCAGGCCGTTGAAAGCGTTCTTGGTCGTCGCTCTCAGGATGCTTCTTTGCGGCATCTTCGTAACGCTCTTCATTGTTCCGCGCCCGACGGTCGCGGATGGGGATCATCGCAGTCGTTGCCACCGGGACCTGCGCGCAGCGTTTGGCGCGAAGGGTGGCGTCGCACCCTGGCGCATGAACGGTCGTCGGATTGGAGCCCGACATGACCTGACGCAAGGTGCAGTCCTTCCCCTACGTGGTTTGCGGCGTCTTATCCAGTCACTTGATGTTGTAGTGGGCGCTCGGGCGTGACCCGTTGCCTCCCAGCCGGCTGCGCCACGAAAAAGACCTCCGGACGGGCGGTCCGGAGGTCTTGCGGGCCGGGTGGCCCGTGGTTCGAAATGTCGAGGAACGCGCGATGCGCGTCAGCCGGCGCGGGAGGCCTCGAAGATGCTGTCGATGGCGTCGGCCAGCATGGCGTCGAATTCCGCGTCGCTCTGGCCGGCCGAGAGGCCTTCGCTGAGCGCGCGCGAGAAGCTCGCGATCATGCCGGTGTTCTGCGCCAGAAGCGCGTTCGCCTCGTCGCGCGAATAGCCGCCGGACAAGGCGACGACACGCATGACGCGCGGATCGTCGATCAGCGGCTTGTAGAGGTTCGGCTTGGTCGGCAGCGAGAGTTTCAGCATGACCTGCTTGCCGGCCGGCAGGGTGTCGAGATGCCTGGTGATCTCGGCCAGCAGGATCTCTTCGGCTTCCGCCTTGTCGGCAATCGAGATGGTGACTTCGGGCTCGATGATCGGCATCAGGCCGTGCGACAGGATCTGCTTGCCGACCTCGAACTGCTGATCGACGATCGCCGCGATGCCCTTCGGGTTGGCCGCGTCGATGACCGAACGCATCTTCGTGCCGAAGACGCCCTTGGCGACGGCGCGTTCGAGCAGGGCATCGAGATCCGGCATCGGCTTCATCAGCTTGACGCCGTCGGCGGCGTCGGCGAGGCCCTTGTCGACCTTCAGGAACGGCACGACGCCGCGCTTCTCCCAGAGATACTGGGCCGTCGGGATGCCGTCGATCTCGCGGTCCATGGTCTGTTCGAACAGGATGGCGCCCATCACCTTGTCACCGGTAAAGGCGGGCGACTTGATAATCCGCGCGCGCATCTGGTGGATGAGGTCGAACATCTCGTCCTCGGTCGACCAGGCGTCGTCCGACACGCCGTAGAGCTTCAGCGCCTTGGGGGTGGAGCCGCCCGACTGGTCGAGAGCCGCGATGAAACCGTCCTTGTTCGCAGCCTGTGCCGCCATTTCCGCTATTGTCATGTAGGTCTCCCGAATTTGATCTGGTCGGGATTAGCAAAGGGGCGCGCGGGAAGGAATATCACCGGCGGGCGATTGAACCGATTAAATATCTTAAATCGTTTGTATCCGGCGAAATGCCGCGGGCATTGGCGCATGACGGCCAATTCCGGGATTGGTGCTGGACTTCATCTACGGCGCGTCGACGACGCGGGCGCCATAGACCGTGAAGGCCGCCCAGATCCTCGGATCGGGCCATTTGTCACGGGCTTCCAGCTGCGCGACGCGCAGGGCGTTCTGAGGGCTCGACGTCTTCAGCTCTTCTGCGAAGCGGAGCATGATCTCGAAGGTGGCGGCGTCGTCGACGTTCCACAGGCTGGCGACGACGTTGATCGCGCCCGCATAGAGGAAGCCGCGCGCGACGCCGATGATCCCGGCTTCGAGCGTGCCGCCGAGCGCGGACTGGCAGGCGCTCAGGACCACGACCGGCAGCATCGCGCGCAGATCGAGGGACTGGATCTCGCGCGCGGTCAGGCGTCCGCCGCTCAGCGCCAGGAAACTGCCGTCGATGGGATCGGCCGGATCGGCGATGCCGTGGGCGGCGATGTGGATGTAGTCGGCGCCGGAGATCTCGCCGAGCAGCCGCGCCACGGTCGCGTAGCGGGCCACGATCGGTTGCGACCGGAAGAGGGCCGCGACGGCTTCGGCTTCCTTCAGCGCGCCGGGCAATCGCGGCAAGCGCCATTCAAGGTCCGCCGTTGCGTCCGGATCGCCCATCACGAGCGCATGCCTGACGATCCCGTCCCAACCGTAGATGTCGCCGCCGAGGATGCTGTGCAGCGCGGCTTCCACGTTGAGCGTCGTGGTGGCGATGAGCGGTTGGCCGTCGCCGTCGAGGTCGAGGGCGGCGAAGGGGACGGTGCCGATGTTGAGCGCGGGAACGACGGTGAGGTTCGAGATTTCGTGCTCGATGTGGTGGAAGACCGGGGCGGGAAACAGCGCGGCCGACAGGTCGGCCAGGATCAAGGCCGGCGGGCGCGTGGCAGCGCTGTGAGCGCGCTTGGGCGTCGCGGCCCTTGTCACGCCTTCGAAGTCCTCCGGTTCCGTTTGCGCGGTCTCCTCGCTGCGGAGGACGGGGCTGCGATCGAGGCGAGTGGTCGAAAGTGTCAGTTCGCCCATGCGGGCGTCGACGAGGCGTACAAGTTCGCCGGACGGCAGCGGCAGTTCGAACATGAAGGCTCTGGGTTCGCTCCAGCCCGGCCGGTATTCGGCATAGATGCCGCAGACCGTCTCGCCGTCGGGAACATAGGCGATGACCGCATTGCTTCCCTCGGCTTCGCCGTTTTGCCCCGGCGCGAGATAGGCGCGGGCAAGGTCCCTGAAGTCGCGCGTACCGCCTTGCGACACGGCGTCGACGTCTTCGGCGAAGGACCGGGATCCGGATCGCCCGGCGCGTGCGAAGGCCTCCGCCTCGGCCTTCAACTGGCTGTCGAGCTTTCGCTTGATCTCGCGCTTGCGCGCGTCCTCCTCGTCATGGATGAACCTCGAATTCACCAGATCGTCCATCGCGCGGTTGTGCAGCACGATGGCGGTGTCGATGTCGAAGGGGCAGGGGCGAAGCTGCTGGGCTTCCGGCCGGGCGCCGGAGAGCAGGATCGCACCCGTGGCAAGCGACAGGGTCGCGACGAGGCGGATCATGTTGCGAGAGGCGGCGCGCGGGAGCGCTCTTGTTGTTCGGTGCGTCCAAGCGGGAAAGGAGATGATCGCCATGCTTCCTTTCTCCGCTTGTTGCATCCGTCAGTTGCGCCCCGCGCGGCAGCCTATGTCGGCTGGCCCGGCGTTGTCCGTCGCGGGAGCATGCGCCTAGGCCGCAAGCGCCGCGACGCCGGGGAGTTCCTTGCCTTCCATCCATTCCAGGAAGGCGCCGCCGGCGGTCGAGACATAGGTGAAGGCGTCGGCGACGCCGGCATGGTTGAGTGCGGCCACGGTGTCGCCGCCGCCGGCAACCGAGACCAGTTCGCCGGCCGTCGTCTGTTCGGCAGCGAACCGGGCGGCCGAAACGGTGGAGGCGTCGAAGGGCGCGATCTCGAAGGCGCCGAGCGGGCCGTTCCAGACCAGCGTGGCGGCCTGGTCGATCCAGCCATTGACCTTGGCGACCGTGGCGGGGCCGACATCGAGGATCATCGTGTCGGCGGGCACGGCGTCGATGTCGACGGTCTCGTTGTCCGCGCCGGCCTTGAATTCGCGCGCCACGACGGCGTCGATCGGCAGGACGATGGTGCAGCCGGCCGAGACGGCCTCGGTCATGATGGCGTTGGCGGTGTCGGCGAGGTCGTGCTCGCAGAGCGACTTGGCGACGTCAACGCCCTTGGCGGCGAGGAATGTGTTGGCCATGCCGCCGCCGATCACCAGCGCGTCGACCTTCTTCACGAGGTTCTGCAGGAGGTCGATCTTGGTGGAGACCTTTGCGCCGCCGACAATGGCGACGACTGGCTTCTGCGGCGCGCCGAGGCCCTTTTCCAGCGCTTCGAGCTCAGCCTGCATGGTGCGGCCGGCAAAGGCGGGCAGCAGGCGGGCGAGGCCTTCCGTCGTGGCGTGGGCGCGGTGCGCGGCGGAAAAGGCGTCATTGACATAGATGTCGCCGTTTTCGGCGATCGACTTGGCCAGTTCGGGGTCGTTCTTCTCTTCGCCGGGATGGAAGCGGGTGTTTTCGAGCAGCACGACGTCGCCGTCGGCCATCTCGTCGATCTCCTTTTTCGCCGCTTCACCGATGCAGTCGGCGGCGAAATCGACGCGGTGGTCGAGTTCCTCCTCGACCGCCTGGGCGACGGGGCGCAGCGACATCTCGGGCACGACCTTGCCCTTCGGGCGGCCGAAATGGGCGAGCAGGATGACCTTGGCGCCCTTGTTGGAGAGTTCCGAGATGGTCGGCACGACGCGGCGGATCCGGGTGCGGTCGGTGACGACGCCGTCGGCCATCGGCACGTTCAGGTCGACGCGCACGAGCACGCGTTTGCCGGCGATGTCGGCGGGAAGGTCGTCAAGCGTCTTGAAACTCATAGGTCTTGCTCTCCCTGGCTGGTCGAAGGAGCTATAGCCCCGGCGGGCGGGGTCGGGCAATGCGTCACAAATGCCGGGAGCCGATCCGCCGTCCGATCCGCCGCTTTTCGGCCTCGTCGTCCGACGGCGGCGCGATCGTGCAGCCGCGGCGGATGCAGCGCAGCTTCCACCAGACGGCAAGCGCGACGGCGGCGATCAGGATGAGCGTGGCGAGATCGGGCATGCGGGTCGCGTGGCCGGGGAGCTTACTCGGCGCCTTCCTGCGCGATGAACTTGCTCAGTTCGAGGACTGCGTTGATCAGGGCAGCATGGTGTTCGACACCGCTCTCGTGTTGCGCGGCAAGGCGCGCATGTTCCTCGTTCAGCGGTTTGATGGCCGGGTCGGAGCCGTGGACCATCTGTTCTTCGTGGTGGAGAATCTCCGCGTCATGGGCAAGGATGCGGGCTTCGTGCGCGAAGAGCGTCGCTTCGGCGCGCTTGAGGATCGCGAGAGCCTTCATGTGCTCGGAACGCCATTTGAAATGCTCCCAGCTTTGTCGAGAGTGTTCCGCGTGCACTGTCTCTGCGGTCTTGTCCATGTCGGTTCCCCGTGTTCGCGTTCGATCGGTGCGACCCGCATGCGTGGACCGGCGGGATCGCATCGTCGATGAGTGTTATGTTATGTAATAACATATCGCAACTGCCGATTTCTGTCGGCGCGAAACGCGACGAAGGCCGCGCATGCGCGCGACCCCTGATGAGGTGCTTGTCTCGAGATTTGCGGGTCTGCGGGGCGGGCCTGGCGTCAGCCGGCGTCGCCGCTGCCATCGTCCGGCGGGGTGAGCCAGACCGCTCCGGCGCCGCTCTCGCGGGAGCCGGGCAGGGGCCGCCGCGTGGCGGCGCGGAACCTGCGTGAAATGAAAAAGCCGGCCGCGCAGATCAGGATCGCGATGGCGACGAAGATCAGCGGGCCGGCCACATCCATCGGGGCGCGCCTAGATTAGCTTGCCCATCGCGATGGCGGTGTCCGCCATGCGGTTGGAGAAGCCCCATTCATTGTCGTACCAGGACAGGACCGAGCACAGCGTGCCGTCCATGACCTTGGTCTGATCCATGTGGAAGATCGAGGAATGCGGGTCGTGGTTGAAGTCGACCGAGACGTTCTTCTCGGTGGTGTAGCCGAGGATGCCCTTGAGCGGGCCTTCGGCGGCCGCCTTGATCGCCGCGTTGATCTCGTCGACGGAGGTCGACTTCTTGGCGATGAACTTCAGGTCGACGACCGAGACGTTCGGGGTCGGCACGCGCATGGCGAAGCCGTCGAGCTTGCCGTTGAGTTCCGGCAGGACGAGGCCGACGGCCTTGGCGGCGCCGGTCGAGGTCGGGATCATCGACATGGCGGCAGCGCGCGCGCGGTAGAGATCCTTGTGCATCGTGTCCAGCGTCGGCTGGTCGCCGGTGTAGGAGTGGATCGTCGTCATCATGCCCTTTTCGATGCCGATGGCGTCGTTGAGGACCTTGGCGACCGGCGACAGGCAGTTGGTCGTGCAGGACGCGTTGGAGACGACCAGGTCGTCCTTGGTCAGGACGTCATGGTTGACGCCGTAGACGACGGTCTTGTCGGCGCCGGCGGCCGGCGCGGAGACGAGCACGCGCTTGGCGCCTGCCTCCAGGTGCATCGAGGCCTTTTCCTTGGCGGTGAAGATGCCCGTGCATTCCATGACGATGTCGATGCCCAGTTCGCCCCAGGGCAGGGCCTTGGGATCGCGCTCGGCGAAGACCTTGAACGAATCGCCACCCTCGATGCGGATCACGTCGCCGTCGACCTCGACGGTCTTCGGGAACTTCCCGTGGACGGAGTCATAGCGCATCAGGTGGGCGTTGGTTTCCACCGGGCCGAGATCGTTGATGGCAACGACGTCGATGTCCGTGCGGCCCGACTCGTAGATGGCGCGAACCACGTTGCGTCCGATACGACCAAATCCGTTGATGGCGACTTTGACGGTCATGCAATTACCTCCGTGAGAACTGGCGCGACTTTACTGATCTTGTTCGTCGTCGTGAATGCGGGCTTCCGCCGCATCGACGATTGCTTCCGGCGTGATGCCGAAATGGGAGTAGAGCTCCTTATATGGACCTGAGGCCCCGAAGGAGTCCATGCCGATAAATGCCCCTGCGGGCCCGATGATGCCGTCCCAGCCCTGGCGGATGCCCGCCTCGACGGCGATCCGGACCGGCGTGTCGCCGATGATCGCGGCCTGGTAGTCGGCCGACTGGGCCTGGAACAGGTCGAGGCACGGCACGGAGACGACGCGGGTCGGCCGGCCCCTTGCTTCCAGCGCGGCCTTGGCGGCGAGCGCGATCTCGACTTCCGAGCCGGAGGCGAAGATCGACACGACGGCGTCGTCGCTGGCGGCGGCGAGCTCGTAGGCGCCGCGGGCGCAGCGGTTGTCACTCTCGAATTCGGTGCGCGCGGCGACGAGGTTCTGGCGGGTCAGCGCCAGCGTCGAGGGCGTGCCGGTACTGGCGAGCGCCAGTTCCCAGCATTCCGCCGTTTCCATCGCGTCTGCAGGACGGAAGACGTTGTGGTTGGGGATGGCGCGCAGCGCGGCCAGATGCTCGACCGGCTGGTGGGTCGGGCCGTCCTCGCCCAGGCCGATGGAATCATGCGTCATCACGAAGATGGAGCGGATGCCCATCAGCGAGGCGAGGCGCATGGCCGGACGGGCATAGTCGGAGAACACCAGGAAGGTGCCGCCATAGGGGATGAGGCCGCCATGCAGGGCGATGCCGTTCATCGCGGCCGCCATGCCGTGTTCGCGTATGCCGTAGTTCAGATACCGGCCGGAGAAGTCGTCCGGCGTGATCGGCGCGGTCTGGCTGGTCTTGGTGTTGTTGGAGCCAGTCAGGTCGGCGGAGCCGCCGATGGTCTCGGCCACAGCCTCGTTGACGGCTTCCAGCGCCATTTCGGAGGCCTTGCGGGTGGCGACCGTCGGGGCGTCGGCGGCGAGCTGCTTCTTGTAGCGCGCCATCGCGGGCTCCAGCCCGGCCGGCAGGTCGCCGCGCATGCGCCGTTCGAACTCACCGCGCTGCGTGGCGTCGGCTTCGGCGAGGCGCTGTTCCCAGACGACGCGCTGCTTGCCGGCGGTCAGGCCGACGACGCGCCAGTCGTCGAGGATTTCGGACGGGATGTCGAAGGGCTCGCTTTCCCAGCCGAGCGCCTCGCGGGTGGCGGCGATTTCCTCGGCGCCGAGCGGCGAACCATGGACCTTGGACGTGCCGGCCTTGTTGGGCGCGCCGTAGCCGATCGTGGTCTTGCAGGCGATCAGCGTCGGGGCGTCGGAGGTGCGGGCGCGCTCGATGGCGGCGGCGATGGCGTCGGGATCGTGACCGTCAACGGACATGGTTTCCCAGCCGGAAGCCTCGAAGCGGGCCTGCTGGTCGGTGGAATCGGACAGGGACACCTTGCCGTCGATGGTGATGTCGTTGTCGTCCCACAGCACGATCAGCTTGGAGAGCTTCAGGTGGCCGGCAAGCGACAGCGCTTCCTGGCTGATGCCTTCCATCAGGCAGCCGTCGCCGGCGAGCACATAGGTGTAGTGGTCGACGAGGTCGCCGCCGAACTCGGCCGCGAGCTTCTTCTCGGCGATCGCCATGCCGACGGCGTTGGCGAGGCCCTGGCCGAGCGGGCCGGTGGTCGTCTCGATGCCGGCGGCGTGGCCGTATTCCGGGTGGCCGGCGGTCTTGGAACCGAGCTGGCGGAAGTTCTTGATCTCGTCGAGGGTGATGTCCTCGTAGCCGAGCAGGTAGAGCAGCGAATAGAGCAGCATCGAACCGTGGCCGGCCGACAGGACGAAGCGGTCACGGTCCGGCCAGCGCGGGTTCATCGGGTCGAATTTCATGAACTGCGAGAAGAGCACCGTCGCGACGTCGGCGGCGCCCATGGGCAGGCCCGGGTGGCCGGAATTGGCTGCCTGCACGGCGTCCATGGAAAGAAAGCGGATCGCATTCGCCATCCGGTCGTGTTTTTCGCGTGCCGTCATTGGGGGGTCCTGTGGGTTTTCGTGCGTCCCGGCCGAAGCTGGCTTGGTTGTGGTGTCGTTGGGCGGTCCGGGAAAAATCGCGCGACACATAGCAGGTCGCGGTGGCGAGTCAACAAAAGCGCCGAAACCCGGGCCGCGCGGGCCCCGCCCGGCGATTTTACTCCTGTGGGTTTGTGTCGCCGGCATTTGAAATGGCGCCGCGAAAGGGCTACCTTGATGCACTGCCTTATCGCTTCGGCTTAAGGTCCTCTATTGCAAGGCGTTCGTCCCCCTGCGGGGTGTGAGAGTAAACCGGCATGGCATCTGAGCAGACGCTCTCGGAAGTATTGAACAGGCTCGAAAAGGCTGTCGCATCGCTGGAAGACGCCGTCGACCGGCAGCTCGAAGTGCGCGAAAACTACCGCGACGCCGAGGAGGAAGTGCAGCGCATGAATTCCGATCGCAGCCGGCTCGCCGGGGAGCTGGACGCGTCCGAAGCGCGCGCCGAACGTCTGGAAGACGTCAACAAGGAAGTCTCGCGCCGCCTGGTCACGGCGATGGAGACCATCCGCGCGGTCCTCGACCGCTAGCGGGGGCGGGCGCCGAGAAGACCGGCGCAGGCCCTATTTCGATCACAAAGTTGCGCCTGACCTCGTCAAGGCTTCATCACAGACGGAAAGACGGATCCCATGTCCCAGGTTACGGTAACAATCGACGGCAAATCCTATCGCATGGCCTGCGACCCGGGACAGGAAGACCACCTGAAGGACCTTGCCGACCGGTTCGACCAGTATGTGGGGCATCTCAAGCAGTCCTTCGGGGAGATCGGCGACCTGCGCATCACCGTGATGGCGGGCATCATGGTGATGGACGAGTTGTCGGAACTGCAGAAGCGCGTTTCCGGGCTGGAATCGGAGATGGAATCGCTGCGCCGCACGCGCGACGAGGCGCTGCATCGCGCCGACACGGTCGACGACATGCTCAAGGAACGCCTGTCGTCGGTGGCCGGCAAGATCGAGCAGGTGGCGACGAAGATGTCGTGAGGCCGGGTCGACCGGTTCTTCAAAAAAATTTGCCGGTGATTCCCAGCGGGTCGGCACTGGCGTTCGCGCCGGGCGAGGCCTATATCGCGTTCTGGCCGACTGCGCTCCGCGGCAGGAAACAATTTCCCCGGGGCCTTACGCATCTCTAGGGAGCTGTCCCTGGCCGGGCTCCTGGGCCCGGGCACACGGCGCCCACCTACAAAAGTAGGTTCCCGGGATGCCGCTTTCCACCGGTTGTCGTGGTCGGTCTCCTTTCTCCCTTTTCGAAGTTTCTTGTTCTGGCGTCGGTTGACCGAATTGCCGCCTGCTTTGCCATTTAACTTCCGCAGTTCTGATGAACTATTTTGTACTCCACGCCGGATTCATCCTAATCACAGCAGGCTTGTTTCTGGTCTGCTGGTCGGCGGCATGGGTGCCAATATATAGGCGACTTTCCTTCGGCAGGAAATTTTCCGAATTATCCCTTCTTGTTGTGCAGGCTTCGATAGTTTTAATTTTAGTTAAACTTACGTCTGACTATTTCAGAACGGATGCGGTTTTTATAGAAGATAGGGCGTTTGCTTATGCTGTGCTTCCCGTCGAAGTCTTTTCTTTCTTTGCGGAGGTGTTGAATTATCCTTTCCTGCGAAAGGCGATTGGCATCGCGGGGGCGGTGTCGCTCCTCGCATTCGCAATCATCCGGTTCACGGATACGCTGATAGCGCAGTTTGCGTATGGGCTGGCTGCCGTCGTCTTTTGTTCGACCGGCCTTTGGCTGGCGGCAGACATGACGTTTCGGGCGCAGATGGATGCTTTGGCCGCTCGCGAAATCGATTGCCACGAACGGGTTTCGTTCTTGCGGTCCGTCGCGTTGTCGCAGCAATTCATCAAGCCGGAATTTCACTTGCTGGCATACAAGGACGGCGAGCCGTTTGCCTGGAGTTTTCGAAGGTTCGAACTTCTGTCGCTCGGCGGTGACGACGAGTGGAAGAACGGACCGGGGATTGGCCTCTTCACACGTTGCTACGGATACGATCCGCGTCGTAGAGGTGCCACAAAGTCTGAGCTGAACAGCAACGAGGAAGGCGGATGACGCAATTGGTAGTCTCGAAGAAAGAGCTTCGCGCGGCTTGCCTGGCCAGACGCGACACCATTGCGCCCGATCTGCGCATCGAAAAAAGCCTCTCAATGGCCGCGCATGTCGCGGAGATCGCCTTCGAGCCGGGGACGGTGGTTTCCGGCTTTTTTCCGATCCGCTCGGAGGCCGACATCCGGCCGCTGATGTTCGCTCTGCGTGAAAAGGGGGGACGGCTTTGCCTGCCGGTGGTTCTGGATCGCGAGACGATCATCTTCCGCGATCTCGTGCGCGGGGCGGAGCTGGTCGATACCGGGTTCGGCACTGCTGGGCCCGGCCCGGAGGCGGAGGTACTCGATCCGCAGCTCCTGCTGGTGCCGCTGGCCGCCTTCGATGCCGCGGGCAACCGGATCGGATACGGCGCCGGCCATTACGACCGGGCGATCGCGCGGCTGCGCGCCAAGGGCATGACGCCGCGGCTGATCGGCATCGCCTTTGCCTGCCAGGAGGTGGACGCTGTTCCGGCCGAAGCGCATGACGTTCCGCTCGACGCGATTTTGACCGAGGACGGCTTGCGCCGCTTCGACAGACCGGCATAGGTAAGACGATGAGACTACTCTTTCTTGGCGACATGGTGGGCAGGTCCGGACGCAGCGCGGTCTGCGCGCAGCTGCCCGGGCTGATCTCCGACTTCAAACTCGACTTCGTGATCGTCAATGGCGAGAACGCCGCCGGCGGCTTCGGGATCACGGAATCGATCCTGACCGAGACGCTGGACGCCGGCGCCGACGTCGTGACCACGGGCAACCATGTCTGGGACCAGCGCGAGGCGCTGGTCTTCGCCGAGCGGCACCCGCAATTCCTGCGTCCGGCCAATTTCCCCGGCACAGCGCCGGGCAAGGGCATGGGCGTCTATGACGCGCGCAATGGCGCGCGCGTGATGGTGTCCAACATCATGGGACGCGTCTTCATGGCGCCGGATCTCGACGACCCCTTCGCCTGTGCCGAGGAACAGCTGAAGTCCGGCGGGCTGGGAACGGAATTCGACGCCGTGGTGTTCGATTTCCACGCCGAGGCGACGTCGGAGAAGGTCTGTTTCGGCCATTTCGTCGACGGGCGGGCCAGCCTCGTCGTCGGCACGCACACGCATACGCCGACCGCCGATCACCAGATCCTCGACGGCGGCACGGCCTACATGTCGGATGCCGGAATGTGCGGCGACTACGATTCCTCGCTCGGCATGGACAAGGAGGAGCCCTTGAACCGGTTCCTGTCGAAGATTCCCAAGGGCCGCTTCGAGGCGGCCAGCGGCCCGGCGACGATCTGCGGCGTGGCCGTGGAGATTTCCGACCGCACGGGGCTGGCCGAGCAGGTCGCCCCGCTCAGGCTCGGACCGCGTCTCGCGGAGACCGTTCCGGACTGGTGGTAGGCGCCGGTCCGACGATCAGGGGCGGTATCGCGGCCGGTCGTCGTCGAATGGGAAGAGTGGCTTGACCACTTCGCAATTGTAGACGACGCAGCGCGGATTGTCCTTCGTCGGCACCGTATGCGCGACATGGCGCTCGCCGATCGGGCAGGACGCGCGCGGGCTTTCGTAGCGATCGTAGAGGAAGTAGTTCGCGACGCGGGTCGACGGATAGCGAACGACCGCCGAGCCGTTGCGGATGATGGTTTGCTGCACCGTCGCGCAGGAATTGAGGTCGGCGCGGATGCGCGTGACGGCGCCCGCCTGGGAGGTGAGCGCAAGCGCCAGGCCGGAGGCGGCGGCGATGCGGGCGAGATTGCGAATGGTCAGGTTCATGGCGAGCCCTCGAATGTAAGCGGAGACCTATCCCCTGAAGTTCAAATTGGCCGGAACCATGACCGTCGGGCGTTTCGGCAGGTCGCGCACCGTGACCGTGATGGAATCGCCGTCGAGATGCTCGACCGCGAATTCCTGGCGCATCATCGACAGGTAGGTCTCCAGCCGCGTGCCGCGCAGATGCATCGGCAGGACGATGGAGGAGCGCAGCCGGTTGGTGATCTCCGCCATGCCGGTATGCGACAGGGTCAGCCCGCCATCGACCGGCACCATGACGATGTCGAGTCGGCCGATCTCGGCGTAGTGGGCGTCGGTCAGTTCGTGATGCAGGTGGCCGAGATGGCCGATGCAAAGGCCTGCCGTCTCGAAGATGAAGATGGAATTGGCGTCCGGGACCATGCCGCCATCCCCCCAGCCGCGGATGTCGGTCGTCACGTTGCGCACATAGACGTCGTCAACGACGACATGATGATCGGCCGGTTCCGGTCCGTCCGGGTTCCAGCCCGGCAGCACGACTTCGATCCCCGCTGCGGGGTTCAGCGTATAATGCGAGGAATGGGCGCGGTTCATGGTGACGATGCGCGGCAGCGGGTCGGCGCCGTAGAAGCCGGAGAAATCGGTGGCGATGAGCACGCCGGCCGGTGTCTCGATCGTATAGGTGGAATGCCCCTGGAAGGTGATCGTCACGCCCTGCGCCATCGCCAGCGGATTTTCCGAGGCGCTGGCCGAGGCGTAGATCACCCTGGGAAAGGCCGGCGGAAGGGCGCGTGCGACGGCGAGGCACTGGCTGACCGGCTGCCCTTCGCCGCCCTCCTGCGCGTTGGCGGGACTCAAGGCCGCCAGCGTGGCGAGGCACATGGACGCAATGGCGAACAGCGAGCGAAACGGGCGCATGGGCGGCTTCTCCGGCGGTTTTCTCGGGCAAGTCCTTTGATTGATTGTAGGCGGTGGCGGCCGCTTGGCGAATCACAAAGCAGTCAGCGGGGCGCGACGCCTCGTTCCGGATTCGATCATGTCGCGCCCCGCTGGACGATGCGGCCGAACTCTCATATAAGCCGCGCAATTTTCCACTCATCGAAGATCGCAGGGGAGACCATGGCCGGTCATTCTAAATTCAAGAACATCATGCACCGCAAGGGACGCCAGGACGCGGCCCGCTCGAAGCTGTTCTCGCGGCTTTCGAAGGAGATCACCGTGGCGGTCAAGATGGGCGCCGGCGTCAGCGATCCGGACATGAACCCGCGCCTGCGGCTGGCCGTGGCCAACGCCAAGGGCCAGTCGATGCCCAAGGACAACATCCAGCGCGCCATCAACAAGGGCGTCGGCGGCGACGGCGAGGACTACAAGGAAATGCGCTACGAGGGCTACGGCCCGGGCGGCGTGGCCGTCATCGTCGAGGCGCTGACCGACAACCTCAACCGCTCCGCCTCCAACATCCGCGCCTGCTTCTCGAAGAATGGCGGGTCGCTGGGCGAGACGGGTTCGGTCTCCTTCATGTTCGACCGGGTGGGCGAGATCGTCTACAAGCCGGAAGCCGGCGACGCCGACGCGATCATGGAAGCGGCCATCGAGGCCGGTGCCGAGGATGCCGAGAGCGACGAGGAAGGCCACACCATCACCTGTGCCTTCGAGGACATCGGCGCGGTGTCGACGGCGCTGGAAGAGGCGCTCGGCGCGCCGGAATCGGTCAACGTCATCTGGAAGCCGCAGAACCGGACGCCGGTGGACGAGGACAAGGCCTCCACGCTGATGAAGCTTCTCGACGCGCTCGACGACGATGACGACGTACAGAACGTCTATTCCAATGAGGACATCGCCGAGGACGTGATGGAGAAGCTGTCGGCGTAACGCTCAGCCGCGCAGCGCGTCCAGCGCGGGCAGGGTCAGGATCGCCGCGGCGATGACGATGGTCAGCGCGACGCGGCGATAGGCCTTGTCGCTGGCAAAGCCGAACAGGCGTGCGCCGACCAGCAAGCCCGCCAGATAGGCGGGCGTGCACAGCGCGCCGAGCAGGATGGACTGCTTGGTCAGGATGCCGGCGACGAGCAGTCCCGTTCCCGACAGGAGCTGCGTGATCGCGAAATAGATCAACAGATTGGCGCGCACGAGGCCGGCGCCGGTCGAAAGCGCCATCCAGTAGAGGATGACCGGCGGGCCGGCGACGGCGCAGGCACCGCCGAGAAAGCCGGACATGCCGCCGACGCCGAGGCGCACCGCGACGTTGCGCGGACCGCGGTAGCACCAGCCCGACCAGAGCAGGACGGCCGCGATCAGGATCACGGTCGACATCGACCAGCGCAGCATGGTGGTGTCGCCCGTCTTCAGGATCCAGATGCCGATCGGCACGAGCAGGCCGTAGCCGGCGACGACCGGCAGGAGTTCGCGCATGCTCACCTTGCGCGCCGAACTGACGATCAGCGGCACCATCGGCAGCGTGTCGATCACCAGCAGCACGACGATGGCGACTTGCGGGCCGAAGGTCATCGCGCCGACCGGGCCGACGATCATGCCCGAGCCGAAGCCGGAAAATCCGCGCACGACGCCCGCCACCGCGATGGCGGCCAGAAGCGTGATGAAGGCAGCGTCGAGCGGAATGCCGAAGACCGTCACGGAAGGGTTCCCGAATGCGCAGGAGAAAGGACGCCGTGGCATCGCATGGCGGATGCCCGAGGGCAAGCCGAACCTCATGTTTTCTTTTTGTTCACATCCGGCGTGGCACAGGCTAGGTAATGGACGGAGGCGACATGGGACAGACGATTCGCATCATCGGCATCGATCCGGGCTTGCGCCGGACCGGTTGGGGCATTGTCGAGAGCCTCGGCAACAGCCTGCATTTCGTGGCGTCCGGCACGATCCGTTCCGACGACAAGGGCGATCTCGCGTCGAGGCTCTGCCAGTTGCATGACGGGCTGGCCGGGGTGCTGCACGCGCACATGCCGCACGAGGCGGCCGTCGAGCAGACCTTCGTCAACCGCGACGCCACGGCGACGTTGAAGCTCGGACAGGCGCGCGGCGTGGTGATGCTTGCGCCGGCGCAGGCCGGCCTCCCGGTCGCCGAATACGCGCCGAACGCGGTGAAGAAGGCGGTCATCGGCGTTGGCCACGGCGACAAGAAGCAGATCCACATGATGGTCAAGGTGCTGCTGCCAAAGGCGACGTTCGACACCGACGACGCCGCGGACGCCATCGCCATCGCCATCTGCCATTCCCATCACCGCATGAGCGCGGTCCAACGGGCGAGGTTGGCGACAGTGTAGATGTTCTTGACTTGTTCCGTTTTGCCGCTTAGGTATTACTGAAGGAGTATTACCATGCGCGTGACGGAAAAAGGCCAGGTGACCATTCCGAAGGCCATTCGCGACAAGCTGGGAATCGTGCCCGGGAGCGAAGTGGATTTCGTCGAAGGCGCGCTAGGTCATGTCGAGATCATCCGTATCGACGGGAGCGCCGACAGCGACCCGAGCGTCGAGCGTTTGAAGAAATGGATCGAGAGGGTTCGAGGAACGGGCGACCCATCCGTCACGACGGATGACGTGATGCTGGCGACGCGGGGACGACGCATTGGCGACCCTGATTGATTCGAATATCCTGCTCGACATCGCCGCGCCGGAAACGAAATGGTTCGACTGGTCGGTCAGAAAGCTGGTCGAGGTGAAACGGCATGGCGACATCCTCTTCAACGTCGTTATCGCCTCGGAGTTCGCATACAGTTTTCGAAGCGAGGCAGACTATGTGTCGTTCCTCGCCGGGACGCCGATGAAGTACGAACCCATTCCCGAGACCGTCAGTTATCGGGCGGCCGTCGCGCACAGGCGCTATCGTCAGAGTGGCGGAAGGCGCGAGCGGACCTTGCCGGATTTCCTGATCGGGGCGCATGCGTCGGTCGGCGAATACGGCATCCTGACGCGCGATCCGAGCGTCTATCGCACCTATTTCCCAGATCTCGACATTATTGCACCGGATACGCACCCATGATCGGAAAACTGAAAGGCACGGTCGACGAGATCGGCGAGGATCACGCGATCATCGACGTACACGGCGTCGGCTATGTCGCGTTTTGTCCGGCGCGGGTATTGGCCGGGCTGAGCGAGGGCGAGGCGGCGGTGCTGCATATCGAGACCTATGTGCGCGAGGACATGATCCGCCTCTACGGCTTTGCCACGCGGCTGGAGCGCGAGTGGTTCCGGCTCTTGCAGAGCGTGCAGGGGGTCGGGGCGAAGGTGGCTTTGGCGGTGTTGTCGACGCTGTCGACGGGCGACCTCGCCAATGCGATCGCCCTGCAGGACAAGGCCATGGTGGCGCGCGCGCCGGGGATCGGGCCGAAAGTGGCGCAGCGCATCGTCTCCGAACTGAAGACGAAGGCGCCGGCCTATGCGGGTGATGCGTCGGGCACGATCGGACTGAAGCAGGAACTGGGCGAAGGCGTCGCCGCCGGGCCGATCTCGGACGCGGTCTCGGCGCTCTCCAATCTCGGCTACAGCCGCGACCAGGCCGCCAACGCGGTGGCGGCAGCGGTCAAGGAGGCCGGCGAGGGCGCCGACAGCGCGAAGCTCATCCGCCTGGGGCTGAAGGAGTTGTCGAAATGACGCCGACTTGTGCGAACGGTTCGAGGGTGCAATTGACCACCCATGAGTGACGACGCGCGACTGATATCCGCGGAAAAGCGCGGCGAGGATTTCGATGTCTCGCTGCGGCCGCAGACGCTGGACGATTTTACCGGCCAGGCGGCGGCGCGGGCCAATCTGAAGGTGTTCATCGAGGCGGCGCGGGGGCGCGGCGAGGCGCTGGACCATGTGCTGTTCGTCGGGCCGCCCGGGCTTGGCAAGACGACGCTGGCGCAGATCATGGCGAAGGAACTGGGCGTCAATTTCCGTGCGACATCCGGGCCGGTGATCGCGAAGGCGGGCGACCTTGCCGCGCTGCTGACCAACCTGGAAGAGCGCGACGTCCTGTTCATCGACGAGATCCACCGTCTCAGTCCGGCGGTGGAGGAAATCCTCTATCCGGCGATGGAGGATTTCCAGCTCGACCTGATCATCGGCGAGGGCCCGGCCGCGCGATCGGTGAAGATTGATCTTGCGAAATTCACGCTGGTCGCGGCGACGACCCGGCTGGGGCTTCTGACGACGCCCTTGCGCGACCGGTTCGGCATCCCGGTGCGGCTCGATTTCTACACGGTCGAGGAACTGGAGACGATCGTGCGGCGCGGGGCGCGGATCATGGGGCTCGCCATGAGCGACGACGGCGCGCGCGAGGTGGCGCGCCGGGCGCGTGGCACGCCGCGCATCGCCGGACGGCTCTTGCGCCGGGTGCGCGACTTCGCCGACGTGGCCAGGGCGCCGGAGGTGACGCGGACCATCGCCGACGAGGCGCTCACCCGGCTCGACGTCGACGCGATCGGCCTCGACATGCTCGACCGGCGTTATCTCACCATGATCGCGAAGAATTTCGGCGGCGGGCCGGTCGGTATCGAAACGATCTCGGCGGCGCTCTCGGAACCGCGCGACGCGATCGAGGACATCATCGAGCCGTTCCTGCTGCAGCAGGGCTTCATCCAGCGCACGCCGCGCGGCCGGTTGCTGACCGCGCATGCGTGGACGCATCTCGGGCTGGATGCGCCGAAGGATCTCGCGGCGATGCAGTCGAACCTGTTCGGCGACGACGGCTGACGCCTTACGCCATCGCCGCGAAACACGCCTCGATCCAGTCGGCAACCGCGCGCGTCGCGGCGTCTTTTGCCAGGTGCGGCTGGATGAGGAGCCACGCCTCGCGGCTGCGGTCGAGCGGCGTTCGGTTGACGTCCGGAAGCGATGCGAGGTCCCGCCCGAAGGCGGGAAGCACGGCGACGGCACGGCCGGACGTCAGAACGGTTCGGATCGCCGCGGCGCTGTTGGATACGAAGCGGGCCTTTTGCGCGATGCCGAGGCGTGCCGCCTCGATCATCTCCGGCGTTTCGGAGAGGCTGTCCGGATAGGCGCAGGCGATCGGCTCCGCTTCGCCGTCGGACCGGACCGGCTCGCATAACGCGAGCGGCAGAGTGGCCAGTCTGCGGATCACGAACCCGCCGCGCTGCGGCCTTGCCATGCGGATGGCGATGTCGGCCTCGTAACGCGAGAAGCTGACATTGGCGTCGGAGGCGAGGATGGACAGCGACAGGCCGCCATGGGCGTCCAGGAATTCGGCGGCGCGCGGCGCGAGCACGGTGTCGCAGATGCTGGCGGTCGCGGCGATCCGGACATGGCCGACAATGCCGCTGCCTTCCGACGGAATCGCGCCGATGGCTGCGACGTGGTCGGTTATGGCATGGACATGGGCGAGGACCTTCGCGCCCTGAGCCGTCGGATGGCGCCCGCCGTCGGTCGCCTGAAACAGCGGAAAAGGGAACGCGGCCTCCAGCCGGGCGATGCGGCGGGCGACCGTCGTGGCGTCGAGCCCGAGTTCGGCGGCTGCGCCGGCATAGGTGCCGGAGCGCGCCAGGGCAGCCGCGATCCGCAGGTCGTCCCAATCCACGGCGTGCTCCCTTCGTTGTCGGCGCCTGCAATTTTGCAGGATCATACTGCAAACATGCTGCGTGATTGCAAGTGTGGGCGGGTGGTAGAACCGATCCGAAAAGGAGACACGTCATGTCCAATCCGAAGACGCTTCTGGAACTGTCCGGGGCCGATCTCAGCCCGGCGCGGCTCGACGAGGCCTGCCTGGTGGTGATCGATTGCCAGAATGAATATCTGGACGGCCCGCTGGCGCTGCCGGGCGGACCGGCCGCCGTCGCGCAGGCCAAGCGCGTGCTGGACGCGGCGCGCGCGGCCGGTGCGCCGGTGATCCATATCGTGCATCGCGGACAGGCGGGCGGGCCATTCGATCTCGACGCGGCGCGTGGCGCGATCATTGCCGATCTGGCGCCGCGGGAGGGCGAGACGGTGATCCGCAAAACGCTGCCGAACGCCTTTGCCGGAACCGATCTCGACGCCGCGCTCAAGGCGACCGGTCGCGGTAAGCTGCTGATCGTCGGGTTCATGACGCATATGTGCGTGAGCGCGACGACGCGCGCGGCAATCGACGCCGGGTTCATGTCGACGATCGTCGCGGGGGCCTGCGCGACGCGCGACCTGCCGGACGGGACGGGCGGCGTGATCACGGCAGACGAGGTGCACCGCGTCGCGCTGGCGGAACTGGCTGACCGTTTCGCGATCATCGTGCACGATCCCGACTTCTATGCCGGCTGAGCGCTGACCGCCACGGGGTTGCGCCACACCGTCAAATCATGGAGATGAACGCCTGACGGCGCGATCGATGCGTGCCGCCAGGCGCAATCACCTCTGGGATTGGCGATGAATGACGCAAACGGCCTTCTTTCAGGCCGCATGATCGACGGCGGCCACGAATTGGTGGCGCGCGTCTATTATGCCGACACCGATTTTTCCGGCGCGGTCTATCACGCGCGCTACCTGGAATTTCTCGAACGCGGCCGGTCGGACTATCTGCGGCTTCTCGGTGTCCACCACACGGACCTGCAGGCCGGACAGACCGGCGAAACACTCTATTGGGTCGTGCGGCGCATGGAGATCGACTTTCGCGCCGCCGCCCGCATTGACGACATCCTGACGATCCGGACACAGGTTGCCGAGACCGGAAAGGCGCGCATCCGCATGGCGCAGGAGATCCGCCGGGGCGACGATCTGCTGGTCACGGCGCGGGTCGAAGCGGCCGTCATCAACGCCGAGGGCCGACCGCGTCGCTTCCCCCAAGAGTGGGCGGTCCTGTTCGAGACGCCCGGGAAACCACACGAAATGTCATGAAAAGAACGCAATTGACCGCGTTTCACTAACGAGACGTTAACGATAACGATTCATGAATAGGTCAGCCTGAATTCGGCTTTCGCAACGCCATTGTTTGACCTAATTCGTCACCGAAAGCCGCAGTGACGGTCGCCTGGCCGGGATCAGGCGGACGCAGGCATCGGTGAGACATCAACCTCAAATCCGCAATTCGAGGTAGCAGGACATGGAACAAATCGGGTTGGCCGCGCCAGGGGGCGAACTGTCGCTATGGGCGCTGTTCATGCAGGCGGGCTTCGTCGTCAAGCTCGTGATGATCGGCCTTCTCGCCGCTTCGATCTGGTCCTGGGCGGTGATCATCGACAAGACGCTGGCCTATGGCCGCATGCGCCGGGCCTTCAACCGCTTCGAGGACACGTTCTGGTCCGGCCAGTCGCTTGAGGAGCTCTATCGCTCGCTCTCCGACCGCAAGCCGACCGGGATGGGCGCCCTGTTCGTCGCGGCGATGCGCGAATGGAAGAAGAGCTTCGAGCGCGGCGCGAAATCGCCGATCAGCCTTCAAAACCGCATCGACCGCGCGATGGACGTGGCGATGGCCCGCGAGATGGAGGCGGTGGAAAACCGGCTCGGCTTCCTCGCCTCGGTCGGCTCGTCGGCGCCGTTCATCGGCCTGTTTGGCACGGTGGTCGGCATCATGACCTCCTTCCAGGCGATCGCCGGGTCGGAATCGACCAATCTTGCCGTCGTCGCGCCGGGTATCGCCGAGGCGCTTCTGGCGACGGCGCTCGGCCTCGTCGCGGCCATTCCCGCCGTCATCGGCTACAACAAGCTTTCCTCGGACGCGGCCCGGCTGAGCGCGCGCATGGAGGATTTCGCCGACGAATTCTCGGCGATCCTGTCGCGCCAGCTCGACGAGCGCGCCGCGGCCGGCCAGCGTCCGCAGGCCGCCGAATAAACGGGTGATCCCATGGCCATGTCACTGAACTCTGGAAGCGGCGGACGCGCCGGCCGGCGCGGGCGTCGCAGCCGCGGCAAGGCGCTGATGTCGGAGATCAACGTCACGCCCTTCGTCGACGTGATGCTGGTGCTGCTCATCATCTTCATGGTGGCGGCGCCGCTTCTGACCGTCGGCGTGCCGATCGACCTGCCGGAAAGCCGCGCCTCGGCGCTCAATTCCGACACGCAGCCGATCACGGTGTCGATCCGCGACGGCGGCGAGATCTACATCCAGGAAACGCAGATTCCGATCGAGGAGGTCGTGGCGAAGCTCGAGGCGATCGCCCAGACCGGATATGACGAACGCATCTATATCCGCGGCGACCAGAAAGCGGATTACGGCACCATCATGCAGGTGATGGGCCGCATCAACGAAGCCGGTTTCCACAATCTCGGCCTCGTCACCCTGCAGGAAAAGGATGGCTGACGCATGCGCGTTGGCCTCGTCACGTCCGGCCTGCTCCACGCGGTCCTCCTCACCTGGGGGATGCTGTCGCTGAGCGCGCCCGAATCCTTCGACGTGCAGGACGTCGAAGCGCTTCCGGTCGAGCTCGTGTCGCTTGCCGAACTGACGCAGGTGCAGAAAGGCGCCGAAGACGCCCGCAAGGACGGGCCGTCCGCGCCGGTGCCGACTGAGAAACCGCCCGTCGACAAGGACGCGGTCAATGTCGGCGACAAGGAACGCGATCAGGCCGCTCCCGAGACGGAGACGCAGAAGCCGGTGGAGGTGGAGCAGACGCTTTTGCCGAAGCCGTCGGAAGCGCCGCGGCCGGAGCCCGACCGTCCGCTGGAGCCGGTGCTCGACACGCAGCCCGAACCGAAGCCGGAGCCGACCACCGAGATGGCGGCGCTGCCCGAACCGCGCCAGCCGGTCGAACCGGACCCGGTGAAGGAAGTGATCGAGACGGCCGAGCCGCTGCCCGAAGAGCCGCAATCGCGCATTCCCGATTCCGTGCCGGTGCCCGCCGAGCGGCCGGAGCGCCCGCCCGCGCAGACGGCGCGAACCGACAGCCGACAGGAGACCCGGGAGCGCGAGCAGGCCCAGGCCGCGCCGCGCGCGCCGGACAATCCTTCGAAGGAGGACGAGGTCGCCGCGCTGCTCAACCAGGAACAGGCGTCGGGCGGCGGCGCGCAGCGCACCCGTCAGGAAGCGTCGTTCGGCGGCCGGCAGAACACCGGCGGCTCGGAACTGACGCAAAGCGAGATGGACGCCCTGCGCGCCCAGATCCAGGCCTGCTGGAGCCCGCCCGCCGCGCTCGACGCCGGCGACCTGAAGGTTTCGATCCGTTTCAAGCTCGACCGCTCAGGCATGGTCGACGGCCGGCCGACGGTGACGAAGACATCCGGCAACCGCGCGGCCGACGAAAGCGCGCGCCGGGCGATCCTGATTTGCGGCCAGCGGGGTTACAAGCTGCCGCCGGAAAAATATGATGCCTGGCAGGATGTGGTGGTGAATTTCGATCCGAGCGTGATGTTCCGTTGAGCGTGACGCCCGAACGATGCTCGAATCGACCGAGGGACAGGAAGGACCAAACCCGATGCACACACTGACCCGGCGACTGATCGCCTTCGTGACGGTGGCCCTGGCGGCATTGGCGATCGGCGGGCAGCCGGCGCGCGCGCTGGTGGAGATCGACATCAACAAGGGCAATATCGAGCCTTTGCCGGTCGCGATCACGGATTTCATCTCGTCCGACGGCATCGGCGCGCAGATTTCCGGCGTCATCGCCGCCGACCTGAAGAGCTCGGGCCTGTTCGCGCCGATCGGCAAGGCCGCCTTCATCGAGAAGGTCAGCAATCCGGACGTCGCGCCGCGCTTCGCGGACTGGCGGGTGATCAACGCGCAGGCGCTGGTGATCGGCCGGGTGGTCGAGGAAGACGGCGGGCGGCTGCGCGCCGAATTTCGCCTGTGGGACACGTTTGCCGGCGAGCAGATGCTCGGCGAACAGTTCTTCACCAATCGCGAGAACTGGCGGCGCGTCGCCCACATCATCGCCGACACCATCTATCAGCGGCTGACCGGCGAGAAAGGCTATTTCGACACCCGTGTCGTGTTCGTCTCCGAATCCGGCCCGCGTGACGCGCGCGTCAAGCGGCTGGCGATCATGGATCAGGACGGCGCCAATGTGCGGTTCCTGACCCGCGGCGACAACATCGTGCTGACGCCGCGCTTCTCGCCGACGCGCCAGGAGATCACCTACATGGATTTCGCCGGCGGCGAGCCGAAGGTCTATCTCTTGCAACTGGAGACCGGGCAGCGCGAGCTTGTCGGCGACTTCCCCGGCATGACGTTCTCGCCGCGCTTCTCGCCCGACGGGCAGCAGGTTATCATGAGCCTGCAGCAGGGCGGCAACGCCAACATCTACTCGATGGACCTGCGCACCCGCCGCACGACGCGTCTGACCAATTCCAACGCGATCGACACGTCGCCCTCCTTCTCGCCGGACGGCAGCCGGGTGGTGTTCGAATCCGACCGCGGCGGGCGCCAGCAGCTCTACGTGATGAACGCCAGCGGCGGCGAGCCGCAGCGTATCTCGTTCGGCAACGGCTCCTATTCGACGCCGGTCTGGTCTCCGCGTGGCGACTTGATCGCCTTCACCAAGCAGTCGGGCGGCCAGTTCTCCATCGGCGTGATGCGTCCGGACGGATCGGGCGAGCGCATCCTGACGACCGGCTTCCACAATGAGGGGCCGACCTGGGCGCCGAACGGCCGCGTGCTGATGTTCTTCCGCCAGGCGGCAGGCAGCGGCGGGCCGCAGCTCTACACGATCGACCTGACCGGCCGGAACGAGCGCCTGATCAAGACGCCGGAATTCGGTTCCGATCCGGCGTGGTCGCCGCTTCTGGAGTAGGCGGGTCCGATTCGCCCGCAAGTCGCCGTATTTTGGCCATATCGCGGCAGGGGCGCTGACGATTCACGATTGGTTAACCGCGTTTCTTGAGCGGCGGTTAACCGCGACAGGGTTACCAGAGCATCAACGAATTCGTTCAAATACCAGGAGAGCCGGCGATGCGCCGAATTTCAAACTCCCCCATCTCGCTCGCTGTGACCGGCCTCGTCGCCGTCCTCGCGCTGAGCGGCTGCGCCGGCAAGAAGCCGTTGCCGAACAGCGCCGCCGAGCTGGGACTGAGCGGCAGCGCCGTGCCGGGCACGCCGCAGGACTTCACGGTCAATGTCGGCGACCGGATCTTCTTCGACACCGATTCCGCGGCGCTTCGTGCCGACGCCCAGCAGACGCTGGCGCGCCAGGCGCAGTGGCTGGCGCAGTATCCCAGCTTCACGATCACCATCGAAGGCCATGCCGACGAGCGGGGCACGCGCGAATACAACATCGCGCTGGGCGCCCGGCGTGCGGCAGCGGCGCGCGACTATCTTGTCTCGCGCGGCGTCAATGGCGGCCGCCTGCGCACGATCTCCTACGGCAAGGAACGCCCGGTGGCGACCTGCGACGACATTTCCTGCTGGTCGCAGAACCGGCGCGCCGTCACGGTGCTCGGCGGTCCCGGAGCCTGATCGCGGCGCTCTGCTTGAAAATCACCATCCACAGAAAAGCGGCTTCGGCCGCTTTTTTGCTGTTTGGCGAAGACAAAGTTTTGTCGAACTCGATTGCATAATGATACATGCGTGAGCGGCGATTTTCTTGAGAAGCGGGGTTTCCAGTCAGGATGGTTTTCATGCCGAAATTGTTCAACGCGACGCTGCTGGCGGTGGTGATGGCCACGTGCGGCGCGCAGGCGGCCGAGGTGCGCGCGCTGCCGCCGGGCAGCTACGAGGTGGCGCAGGTCAACGATCCGCGCGTCTACCAGCTCGAGGAGCAGGTGCGCCAGCTCAACGGCAGAGTGGAGGAACTGACGTTCCAGCTTCTCGAGCTGCAGGAGCAGTTGCGCCGGATGCAGGAAAACAACGAGTTCCGTTTCCAGGAACTTGAGGGCGGCCAGCCGGGGTCCGACGACAAGGCGTCGCTGGAGCCGAAGCCCGCCGAGGAGCCGCAGCAATCTGCGGCGGCTCCCATCCAGCAGCCGGCGGAAACGCCGACTGCTCCGGACGGGCGCGTCGCGGGCATCCACACGCCGGCGGCCCAGCCGCGCGATCTCGGCACGCTGACGATCGACGGCAACGGCAATGTGGTCGACGGCTCGGTCGATTTCTCCCAGCAGAAGATCGATTCGGCGATCGACGGCGAGGCGGTGGCCAGCGTCTCGGTGCCCGACGATCCGGAAGCCTATTATCGCGAAGGCTACCGCCAGGTGCTGAATGGCGACTACAACATCGCCGAGGGGGTTTTCCGCTCCTTCGTCGAACTGTTCCCGAACGATCCGCTGGTGGCCGACGCCCGTTTCTGGCTGGCCGAGAGCGTGCGCGCGCAGGGGCGCCTGCAGGAGGCGGCCGAAGATTTCATCGGCTTGCGGCGGGACTATCCCGACACGCAGAAAGCCCCCGAAACGCTGCTCAAGATCGGCCAGATCATGTATGAGCTCGGCGACCGGGACGTCGCCTGCGTCACCTTCGCGGACGCCGAAACCAACTATCCGCGCATGTCGGACACGGTCCGCAGCCGCATCCGCGCCGAACGCGCCAAGGCGCAGTGCTGAACAGCGACCGCGTTTCCGCGCCTGCCGGGCGCGTCTTTTCCTCCATTCAATTCGGTTCGAACGCCAGGATCGTGATCGCCCTTTCCGGTGGCGGTGACTCCACGGCCTTGACGTGTCTTGCGCGCGATCATTTCGCCGCGCGCGGCGAGACGGAGCGTCTGCTGGCCGTGACCGTCGACCATGGCTTGCGGCCTGAATCCGCGCGCGAGGCCGTGCAGGCCGGCGAGTTTTGCGCCGGGCTCGGCGTCGAGCACATCGTCAAACGCTGGCAGGACGACAAGCCTGCGGCGGGGCTGCAGGCCGCCGCTCGGGCGGCGCGCTACCGGCTGCTCGGGCAAGCGGCCGCGGATGCCGGCGCAGGGATCGTTCTGACCGGACACACGCTCGACGACCAGGCGGAGACCGTCGCGATGCGCGCGGCGCGGGGCGCCGGGCGGGGGCTTTCCGGGATCGCGCCGGCAACGCTCTATCGGCGCGAGACATGGTTCGTGCGCCCGCTGATCGGCTGCCGACGCGACGACCTGCGCGCCTGGCTGACCGGCCGAGATCAGGGCTGGATCGAGGATCCTTCCAATCGCGACGCGCGTTTCGAGCGGGTGCGCGTTCGGCAGGGCGAGGCGGGCGCTGTCGCGGACCCGGCCAGTTTCCGGCAAAGCTTCGAGACGAGGCGCGCCGAGGCCGAAGCCGCCGCCGTGGTGCTGAGCGATCACGCGATCTGGCGGTTCGATCCAAGCGGGCGCAGTGCCGATTTGACCGACCCGTCGGCGATCGGGCGCGCGGGGTTCGGCCTGTCTCTCGCGATCGTGTTGAACTGGGTCGGGCAGGGGGCCTATCTGCCGGCTCAGAGTGTGCTGGAGAAGGTCACGGCCTTCGTGACCGAGGGGGCGTCCGGGACGGGCATGACGGTCGCGGGATGCCTGCTGCAGAAGACCCGCGGCGGCGTCCGCATCGGCCGCGAGGCGCGGAACAGGCGCGAGGCCGGCCACGGGTTCGACGAACTCATTCCGAGCCCGGACTTCGCAGCGGCAGCCGCGCTGGCGGCGCGCACCGGGGAACCGTCTTTTCCGCCGCCGCCGCTTGCCGGTTACCCCTACGGTTACCCTGAATGATCAGAAACGTCGCAGAAGCGCGTGGTCTCCTTGGCAATGGCCATGTTGACGCCTATGTTTGAGGACAAGAACGGCCGCTGCACCGCGAGCGGCGAGGACAAGAGAACGAGATGAATCCGAATTATCGTAATTTTGCGCTGTGGGCGATCATCGCTTTGATGCTCATCGCGCTCTTCAATGTGTTCGACAATCAGCCGACCTCGACCTCCAGCCGCGAGATTTCCTATTCGCAGTTCCTGCAGGACGTTTCGTCGGGCCGCGTGCGGTCCGTGACCATTGCCGGCGAGCAGATCATCGGCACCTACAGCGACTCCGGATCGGGCTTCCAGACCTATTCACCCGGTGACGACAATCTCGTCGAGCGGCTCGAGGACCGGGGCGTGGAGATCCGCGCACGGCCGGAGACGGACGGCTCGAACTCCTTCTTCTCCATTCTCCTGACCTGGCTGCCGATGATCATCATCCTCGGCGTCTGGATCTTCTTCATGCGCCAGATGCAGGGCGGCGGCTCGCGCGCCATGGGCTTCGGCAAGTCGCGCGCCAAGCTTCTGACGGAAGCGCATGGCCGCGTCACCTTCGCCGACGTGGCGGGCGTGGACGAGGCCAAGCAGGACCTGGAAGAGATCGTCGAGTTCCTGCGTGACCCGCAGAAATTCCAGCGCCTCGGCGGCAAGATTCCGCGCGGCGTCCTGCTCGTCGGTCCTCCGGGAACCGGCAAGACGCTTCTGGCGCGCTCGGTCGCCGGTGAAGCCAACGTGCCGTTCTTCACGATTTCCGGTTCGGATTTCGTCGAGATGTTCGTCGGCGTCGGCGCGAGCCGCGTGCGCGACATGTTCGAGCAGGCCAAGAAGAACTCGCCCTGCATCATCTTCATCGACGAAATCGACGCCGTCGGCCGTCATCGCGGCGCCGGTCTCGGCGGCGGCAATGACGAGCGCGAGCAGACGCTCAACCAGTTGCTCGTCGAGATGGACGGCTTCGAGGCGAACGAATCGATCATCCTGATCGCGGCGACCAACCGTCCCGACGTGCTCGATCCGGCGCTGATGCGCCCGGGCCGCTTCGACCGCCAGGTCGTCGTGCCGAACCCGGACATCATCGGCCGCGAGAAGATCCTCAAGGTGCATGTGCGCAACGTGCCGCTGGCGCCGAATGTCGATCTCAAGGTCATCGCGCGCGGCACGCCGGGCTTCTCCGGTGCCGACCTGATGAACCTCGTCAACGAGGCGGCGCTGATGGCCGCGCGGCGCAACAAGCGTCTCGTCACCATGCAGGAATTCGAGGACGCCAAGGACAAGGTCATGATGGGTGCGGAGCGCCGCTCCACCGCCATGACCGAGGAAGAAAAGCAGCTGACCGCCTATCACGAGGCCGGCCACGCTATCGTTGCGCTGCACGTGCCTTCCTCCGATCCGGTTCACAAGGCGACGATCATCCCGCGCGGACGTGCGCTCGGCATGGTGATGCAGCTGCCGGAAGGCGACCGCTACTCCATGAGCTACAAATACATGGTCTCCCGTCTGGCGATCATGATGGGCGGGCGCGTTGCCGAGGAACTGAAGTTCGGCAAGGAGAACATCACCTCCGGCGCGGCCTCCGACATCGAGCAGGCCACCAAGCTGGCGCGCGCGATGGTCACCCAGTGGGGCTTCTCCGACAAGCTCGGCCTCGTCGCATATGGCGAGAACCAGCAGGAGGTCTTCCTGGGTCATTCGGTGGCGCAGCAGAAGAACGTCTCCGAGGACACCGCGCAGATCATCGACATGGAAGTGCGCCGGCTGATCGACGACGCCTACGAGACCGCGCGCCGCATTCTGACCGAGGAAAACGACGGCTGGATCGCGATCGCCGAAGGGCTGCTCGAATACGAGACGCTGTCGGGCGACGAGATCAAGGACCTTCTGGCCGGCCGCAAGCCGTCGCGCGACATGGGCGACGACACGCCGCCCTCGCGTGGCTCGGTGGTGCCGAAGACCGGTTCGAAGGAAAAGGCCGACAAGTCCGGCGACGAGCCCGACACGGGTGGCATGGAGCCCCAGCCACAAGGTTAACCTTTTCTTAAATCGCAATGAAAAGGCCGCTTCAGCGGCCTTTTTTCGTGGATTCGCGTGGTGTATAGGGAAGCATCGAGCGGGGCGCATCGAAGAACAAGCAACCGGCAGGCTTTCTCATGAAGCGCAAATATTTCGGCACCGACGGTATCCGGGGCGCGGCAAACACGCATCCGATGACTCCCGAGGTCGCGATGAAGGTCGGCATGGCGGTGGGGGTTTCCTATCACCGCGGCGGGCATCGTCACCGGGTCGTCATCGGCAAGGACACGCGGCTGTCCGGCTACATGCTGGAAAACGCGATGGTCGCGGGTTTCACCGCTGCGGGGATGGACGTGTTCCTGCTCGGACCGGTCCCGACGCCGGCCGTCGCGATGCTGACGCGGTCGCTGCGCGCCGATATTGGCGTGATGATCTCGGCCTCGCACAACCCTTATGGCGACAATGGCATCAAGCTGTTCGGCCCGGACGGCTACAAGCTGTCGGACGAAAAGGAGCTGGAACTGGAGCGGCTGCTCAGCCAGGACCTGACGCGCAAGCTCGCCAAGCCGGACAAGATCGGCCGGGCCAAGCGCGTCGAGGGCGACCTCTATCGTTATATCGAGTTCGCCAAGCGCACCTTCCCGAAGGCGATGACGCTGTCGGGCATGCGCGTGGTCGTCGATTGCGCCAATGGCGCGGCCTACAAGGCGGCGCCGGCCGCGCTGTGGGAACTCGGTGCCGAGGTGATCACGATCGGCAATGAGCCGGACGGTTTCAACATCAACCGCGAATGCGGCTCCACCCATCCGATCGGCTTGTCGAAGAAGGTGCATGAAGTGCGGGCCGACCTCGGCATCGCGCTCGACGGCGACGCCGACCGCGTGCTGATCGTCGACGAGGCGGGCAAGGTGGTCGACGGCGACCAGCTGATGGCGATGATCGCCGAGAGCTGGCAGGCCAAGGGGCGGCTGACCGGTGGCGGCATCGTCGCGACGGTGATGTCGAACCTCGGTCTGGAGCGCTTCCTTTCCGACAAGGGGTTGGGACTGGAGCGCACGAAGGTCGGCGACCGCTATGTCGTCGAACATATGCGCCAGCATGGCTACAATGTCGGCGGCGAACAATCCGGCCATATCGTCCTGTCTGACTATTCGACGACGGGCGACGGGCTCGTGTCGGCGCTGCAGGTTCTCGCCTGCATCCGCGCGGCCGGACGGCCGGCGAGCGAGGTCTGCCGCAAGTTCGAGCCGGTGCCGCAGGTGCTGAAGAACGTCCGTTTCGCCGGCGGCGCCCCGCTGGAGGAGAAGTCCGTCCAGGCGGCGATCGAGGAAGGGCGCCAGCGCCTCGGCGATGGACGGCTGGTGATCCGGCCGTCGGGCACCGAACCTGTCATCCGTGTGATGGCGGAAGGCGACGACCGCCAGATCGTCGAGCAAGTGGTCGACGACATCGTCGGTGTAATCGCGCAGCAGAAAAACGCGGCCTGAAAGTCTTGATTTGAAGAATTCGAAAAACGGCGTCTCATGGCGCCGTTTTTTGTTTGTCGGCGCCATTATGGTGAATAAACACGGTAAAAGAACAGGGTTAAGCGCGTTTTAACCTTTCAAGTGCAATTTTGGGCTCGAGGTGGCGTGAAGCCTGTATCGAGTTTGGGCCTTGGAAGGACATCACATGAAAACTGCAGCGAAGTTTCTGCTGGGTGGCGCGGCGCTGGTCGCTGCCGGCGCCGCACCGGCGATGGCGGCGGACATCTACGAACCGCCGGTGATCGAAACGCCTTACTACGCGCCGCCCGAGCAGGTGCCGGCGCCGGTGGCGGGCTGGTATCTTCGCGGCGATGTCGGCTTTGCCTGGCACAAGTTCCATGAAGGCTATTACGCGGTTGCCGACGATTACGACCTCGTGACGAAGTCGATCTTCGGCAGCTCGTTCCGCGGCTCCTATTCCATCGGCGGCGGCGTCGGCTACAAGGCCACCGACTATTTCCGCACGGACCTGACCCTCGATTACTGGGGCAATGGCGAGTACACCGGCGAGACCTTCGGCATCTGCAATTTCGGCAATGGCGACGTGTCCTGCTCCTCCACGGACATCGCGACGTTCACGGCTTTGACCTTGATGGCCAACGCCTATGTTGATTTCGGCACCTATGGCCGGTTCACGCCCTATGTGGGTGGCGGCATCGGCGGCAGCTATGTCCGATGGGGCGAGCTTGAGAACAAGGCCTGCAACGACGCCGATTCCGACGAATGCTATTATGGCTATCACGAGGGCGCATCCGGCTGGCGCTTCGCCTATGCGGTTATGGCTGGCGTCTCGGTCGACGTTTCGTGCAACGTGGCCGCCGATGTCGGCTACAAGTTCCAGCACATCTATGGCGGCAGCATGTTCGGGACCTATGACGGCGCCGGCTTCGGCCATGACGGCGGGATCTCGTCGCATCAGGTCAAGGCGGGACTGCGCTACAAGTTCGGCGCCTGCTCCGAGCCCGCGCCGCCGGTCTACATCCCGCCGGAGCCGCTGCCGGTCTACAAGTAAGCCCGGCGACACCCGCTTCATTCCGAAACCCGGCTGCCCAGGCAGCCGGGTTTTTTCGTGCGAACGGGAAAAACGCAGTTAATGAAGATGCTTAACCACGACTTAACCCTTGTCCTTAATAGTGAGTGAAGAGGGCGTCGCGCGAACTCATTTCGCCATGTCGTCGCGCCCTGTCCAGGTCAGCGCGAGAGAGTTGTGCCATGATGAATTCAATGAAGAGGATCGGGGCCATCGGCGTGGCGGCGGCATGCCTGCTCGCCTCTCAGGCCCGCGCCGCCGACATGGACGGAATCTTCGTCGATGACGCCAATTTCGCGAAGCCTGCGGAACTCGGTTCGGGGTGGTACATCCGCGGCGACATCGGCCTCAACTTCAACGGCAATCACGATGTCAGCATCAACGGCAACCCCGTCGATGAAGAAGAGGGGTCGATCTACGAGGTCAACAATTTCACCGACGTGCTGCACTACAACGGCGGCGTCGGTTACCGCTTCAACAGCTGGCTTCGCGTCGATGCCGGGTTGGGGCGGCTCGCGGGCACGAACTACTCGAATTCGCAATTGATGTATGAGGAAGGCACCGAGCCCGACGACACGCCGGAATATCTCATCGTGGGGCCCGACGATCCCAATCCCTGTAACGGCTGGGGCACGTTCGTGGACGTCGATGACGACGGCAACGAGTACTATTTCATCGACGACGACTTCATCACCAACTGCATCAGGGAGGACAGCGTCGAATATGACGTCGTCTACGGCATGTTCAATGTCTATGCGGATCTCGGCAATTTCCATGGCTTCTCGCCCTTCGTCGGCGCGGGCATCGGCATCGGCCGCCTTGCTTGGCGCGAAGAGATCGGTTCCATCGTCTGCGTGCCGCGGTCTTCCGACGTCGTCGAAGAAGGCTGCCAGGCCTATGGCGTCGACGAACAGGCCGGCGAGAACGAGACCTACAGGCAGGCCGGCACCATCAACGAGGGTGTCGATTACCGCCTGGGTTACAGCCTGACGGCCGGCGTCGGATACGACATCAACGAGAATGTCACGATGGAAATGGCCTACAAATACATGAACTTCGGTGCCACCGTGCTGTCGAGCGGCGACACCACCGGTTCGGGCCTGTCGGCCAGCGGCTACGGCACGCACCAGGTCAATCTCGGCCTTCGATACGCCATATGGTGACGCGGTTCCGGTTTCGGGCGGGGACGGAAGGGGCGGCTTCGGCGGCCCCTTTTTTTGTCGCTTGCGTGAATTTTGTCGCAGCCCCCGCAAGTCTCCTTGACCGTTTCACGGGCCAGGAGTAATGCCCGCCGTGGGACACCTCTCCCCAACGAGAGGCTACTATCTGGAAGGGTAGAATATTATGGTAGCGACACTCCCCACGCCGGACGTGCGTCCGGCTGATCCCCGTTTTTCATCTGGCCCCTGCGCGAAGCGTCCCGGTTGGACGCCCGAGGCTCTCGACACATCCGCGCTCGGCCGTTCCCACAGATCCAAACTCGGCAAGGCCAAGCTCGCTGACGCGATCGCGTTGACGCGCGAGATCCTGGGCGTTCCCGACGACTACAGGATCGGCATCGTGCCGGCGTCCGACACGGGCGCCGTCGAGATGGCGATGTGGTCGATGCTCGGCGCTCGCGGCGTCGACATGGTGGCCTGGGAATCCTTCGGCTCCGGCTGGGTGACCGACGTGGTCAAGCAGCTCAAGCTCGACGACGTGCGCAAGATCGAAGCCGGCTACGGCGAATTGCCGGACCTCGCGACGATCGACTTCTCCCGCGACGTCGTCTTCACCTGGAACGGCACCACCTCCGGCGTGCGCGTCCCGAATGGCGATTTCATCCCGGCGGACCGCGAAGGCCTGACGATCTGCGACGCGACCTCGGCGGCGTTTGCTCAGGCGCTCGATTTCGCCAAGCTCGATGTCGTCACCTTCTCCTGGCAGAAAGTGCTGGGCGGCGAGGGCGGCCATGGCGTTCTGATCCTCAGCCCGCGCGCCGTCGAGCGGCTGGAAACCTATACGCCGGCCTGGCCGTTGCCGAAGATTTTCCGCATGACCAAGGGCGGCAAGCTGATCGAGGGCATCTTCAAGGGCGAGACGATCAACACGCCGTCGATGCTTTGCGTCGAGGACTATCTCGACGCCCTGAACTGGGCGAAATCGCTCGGTGGCCTGGAGGCGCTGAAGGCGCGCGCCGACGCCAATTTCAAGGCGATCCAGGATCACGTGGACGCCGGCTCCTGGCTGGAAAACCTGGCTGTCGATCCGGCGACCCGGTCCAACACCTCGGTCTGTCTGAAGATCGTCGATCCCGCGGTCACCGCGCTTTCGGCCGACGACCAGGCGGCGTTTGCCAAGGCGATCGTCTCCGCGCTCGACAAGGAAGGCGTCGCCTTCGACATCGGCGCTTATCGCGATGCGCCCTCCGGTCTTCGCATCTGGGCCGGCGCGACGGTCGAGACGGCCGATCTCGAGGCGCTGATGCCGTGGCTCGACTGGGCGTTCGAAGCCCAGAAGGCGACGCTCAAGGCTGCTGCCTGACGCTTTTGCGGGCGGCCGCAGGCCGCCCTTTTCCCCATTTCTGATTCATCGAAGGAGGCCGTCATGGCGCCCCGCGTACTCGTATCCGACAAACTCTCGACAACCGCCGTCCAGATCTTCAAGGACCGCGGCATCGACGTCGATTTCCAGCCGGATCTCGGCAAGGACAAGGACAAGCTGCTCGAAGTCATCGGCCAGTATGACGGCCTGGCGATCCGTTCGGCGACCAAGGTCACCGAGAAGGTGATCGAGGCCGCGACCAATCTGAAGGTCGTCGGCCGCGCCGGCATCGGCGTCGACAATGTCGACATTTCGGCCGCCTCGCGCCGCGGCATCATCGTCATGAACACGCCCTTCGGCAATTCGATCACGACGGCCGAGCATGCCATCGCGATGATCTTCGCCGTCGCCCGCCAGTTGCCGGAAGCGCACGCCTCGACGTCCGCGGGCAAGTGGGAGAAGTCGAAATTCATGGGCGTCGAGATCACCGGCAAGACGCTCGGCCTGATCGGATGCGGCAATATCGGCTCGATCGTCGCGCAGCGCGCCATCGGCCTGAAGATGCATGTCATCGCGTTCGATCCGTTCCTGTCGCCGGAGCGGGCGATGGAACTGGGCGTCGAGAAGGTCGAGCTGGACGATCTCTTCGCCCGCGCCGACTTCATCACGCTGCATACGCCGCTGACCGACAAGACCCGCAACATCATCGATGCCGGGGCGATCGCCAAGATGAAGACCGGCGTGCGCATCATCAACTGCGCGCGCGGCGGCCTGATCGACGAGGCGGCTCTGGTCGAGGCGCTGAAAGCCGGCAAGGTCGCGGGCGCCGGCGTCGATGTGTTCGAGACGGAGCCGGCCACCAAAAACGACCTGTTCCACCTGCCGAACGTGGTCTGCACGCCGCATCTGGGCGCCTCGACCGCGGAAGCGCAGGAAAACGTCGCGCTGCAGGTGGCCGAGCAGATGTCGGAATATCTGCTGAAGGGCGCGGTTTCCAACGCCATCAACATGCCGTCGATCACGGCGGAGGAAGCGCCGCGGCTGAAACCCTTCGTCAAGCTCGCCGAAACGCTGGGCGCGTTCGTCGGCCAGGTGACGGAAAGCGCCATCAAGGAGGTCGAGATCCTCTATGACGGCATCACCGCCGACATGAACACCAAGGCGCTGACCTCGGCAACGCTGGCCGGCCTGATCCGGCCGCAGGTGGCCGACGTCAACATGGTCTCGGCCCCGATCATGGTGAAGGAGCGCGGCATCATCGTTTCCGAAGTCAAGCGCGACAAGACCGGCGTCTTCGACGGCTACATCAAGCTGACGGTGAAGACGGCGCGCAACACCCGTTCGGTCGCGGGCACGGTGTTCTCTGACGGCAAGCCGCGCTTCATCCAGATCAAGGGCATCAATCTGGATGCCGAGATCGGCCAGCACATGGTCTACACGACCAACAATGACGCGCCGGGCATCATCGGCATCCTCGGCACGACCTTCGGCAAGCACGGCGTGAACATCGCCAACTTCCAGCTTGGCCGCAACCGGCCGGGCGGCGATGCGATCGCGCTGCTTTATGTCGACGAGCCTGTGAGCGAGTCGGTGCTGGACGAGGTGCGGGCCTTCCCGGAGATCCTGTCGGCCAAGCCGCTGGTCTTCGACGTCTGACGACGCGGCGGGGTTTCCCGCCGCCCTGATGCCATATGCCAGAAAATGTGATCGCCGCCGGCTTCGACCGGCGGCGTTTTCGTGCTATGTTGAAGGCTCAAATCCGGTTGCTGCCCGGACGCGCCACAAGACCGACGATTGATTGTGACGGATGCGCGGTCCGACGTCAGCGGCCGGATTCGCTTGTGCGCCGAGCGCCCATTTCAGCCAGCCCGATTCCGATGACGACCAGCGCCAGCGCGACGGCATGGAAGATGTGCAGCCTTTCCCTGAGGACGGCGATCGCCAGGATCGTGCCGAAGACGGGAACGAGGTTGATGAACAGCCCGGCGCGGTTCGATCCGATGAGTTCGACGCCGCGCATGTAGAACACCTGCGACACGATCGAGGGAAAGATGGCCGTGTAGGCCGCTGCGGCGAAGCCCGGAAGATCCGGCATCTGCCCGCCGATCGTCACCTGCTCCCACAAGGCGAAGGGCCAGGCCGCGACCATCGCCGCAAAGCCCATCACGACCATTGTGGATCGCCAGTCGAGGGTCGGGCGGTAGCGCAGCGCCACGGTGTAGACGCCGTAGGCGGCAACCGCGATCAGCGTGATGGCGTCGCCGCGGTTGATCTCCATGGTGGCGAGGCGCGCAAGGTCGCCGGCGGAGGTGACGACGGCCACGCCCGCCAGCGAGACGATGAAGCCCAGGATCTGCGCTGCGCCGACCTTGATGCGGAAGAGCGCGAAATTGGTGACGAACACGAAGAGCGGAATGCCGGCCTGCATGATCGTGATGTTGACCGCCGACGTGTATTGCGCCGCCGAATAGAGCGCCATGTTGAACAGCGAGAAGCCGATGGCGCCCAAGCCCAGCAGCACCCACAGATGGGCGCGGATGATCGGCCATTCCCGGCGGAAGGAGGGCCAGCCGATGGCGACGATCACGAGAAATGCCATGGTCCAGCGCACCGCCGTCAGCGTCATCGGCGGGATGTGGCCGACGGCGAACTTGCCGGCCACGGCGTTGCCGCCCCAGAAGATTGCGGTGGCCGTCAGGAGAAGATAGGCGGCGCGGCTCTGCGTGGTGGTCTGCAAGAAAGGAAGTGTCCGCAAGAGGGGAGGGCAAGGCCGCTGTATCGGAAGCGCTCTGCCCGGTAAAGAGGCAGTTCCTGCGCACAAACGGGGCGAATCAGGGCGCTAATCGGGATTTCGCCGATTTGCCTATCGCGCTTTGTGCGCTCAACGTTTAAAACGCCGCGGTTTGCAATTGAAACATGGGATAGAATCCAGATGACCAATGTCGTGGTGATCGGCACGCAGTGGGGCGACGAAGGCAAGGGCAAGATCGTCGACTGGCTTTCGGAGCGCGCCGATGTGGTGGTGCGTTTCCAGGGCGGCCACAATGCGGGCCACACGCTGGTTATCGACGGGGTGAGCTACAAGCTGTCGCTTCTGCCTTCGGGCGTGGTGCGTGCCGGCAAGTTCTCCGTCATCGGCAATGGCGTCGTCTTCGATCCGCATGCCTTCGTCGCAGAACTGGGCCGGCTGGCCGAGCAGGGCGTGCATGTCGGGCCGGAACGCCTGCGCATTGCCGAGAACACCGCGCTGATCCTGTCGATCCACCGCGAACTCGACGGCATCCGCGAGGATGCGGCGTCGAATTCCGGCACCAAGATCGGCACGACGCGGCGCGGCATCGGCCCGGCCTATGAGGACAAGGTCGGCCGCCGGGCGATCCGCGCGATGGACCTGAAGAACATGGAGACGCTGCCGTCCAAGGTGGACCGGCTCCTGACCCACCACAATGCGCTGCGGCGCGGCCTTGGCTATGATGAGGTGGCGCATGAGACCCTGATGGAGGAGCTGCGCTCGGTCGCCGACACCATCATTCCCTATGTCGACCGGGTGTGGAAGATCCTCGACGAGCATCGCCGGCGCGGCGCGCGCATCCTGTTCGAGGGCGCGCAGGGCACGTTGCTCGACATCGATCACGGCACCTATCCGTTCGTGACCTCGTCCAACACGACCGCGGGCCAGGCGGCGACGGGTTCGGGCATGGGGCCGGGCGCGGTCGGTTATGTTCTCGGGATCACCAAGGCCTATACGACGCGGGTGGGCGAGGGGCCGTTCCCGACCGAGCAGAACAACGAGGTCGGCCAGTTCCTCGGCGAGCGCGGGCATGAATTCGGCGTGGTGACGGGGCGGAAGCGCCGCTGCGGCTGGTTCGACGCGGTGCTGGTGCGCCAGGCCGTCGCGATCAACGGCGTCAGTGGCATCGCGCTGACCAAGCTCGACGTGCTCGACGGTCTGGACGAGATCAAGATCTGCGTCGGCTACAAGCTCGACGGCGAGGAGATCGACTACCTGCCCGCCAGCCAGGGCGCGCAGGCCCGTGTCGAGCCGATCTACGAGACCGTGGAAGGCTGGAAGGCGACGACCGCCGGCGCTCGGACCTGGAACGACCTTCCGGCCCAAGCCGTGAAATATGTCCGCCACATCGAGGAACTGATCGGGGCGCCGGTCGCGCTTTTGTCCACGAGCCCGGAGCGCGACGACACGATTCTCGTCACCGATCCGTTCCAGGACTAGGCCGGGGACACATTATTATGCATGGTTTCCATTTTTTGGCCGCTCTACTACGCTAAGCGCCAAAAAAACACGTATGGGTTGGTGGAATGGCAGATTTCGAGGCGATCCTCAGAAAGACGCTCGGGGGGATGGTGGACCCTTCCCCGGAGGCGCGCGAGAAGGTCTATGAGCGGGCCCGTGCCGCCATAGGCCGGCAGATTGACGGTTTGCCGAAACGTCCGCCGGAGACGGTGGTCAAACGCCAATACGAGAAGCTCGAGGCTGCCGTGGCCTTGATCGAGAAGGAGTATGGCGTTCCCGAGGAGCCGGACCCCTTCGAGGTGTCCCTCGTCGACAGTCCGCCCGCCAAGAAGGCCCCCGCGGAAGATCCGCTTGCCGCCTTCCTCGCCGAGCAGGAAGCCGAGACCGAACGCACGTTCAGGAAGCCGCGCGAGGGTTCCGATTCCAAGGGCGACGCCAAGAACGAGATCAAGGGCGAGACCAAGGATCGTCCCAAGGCCAAGAAGAAGGAAGCGAAGACGGGCGGCGCAGGTCGTTCGATCTCGCTTCCGACGTCCATCGCCGGCAAGAAGCCGCTGGTGCTGGCCGGTGTCGCCCTCGGGGTCCTGATCGTGGCGGGCGCCGTCGGCTATGCCGCGTTGAGCGTCTTCAGTTCCGACGACGACGCGGTCGTCACACAGGTGAACGATGACGGGCTGCCGGTGCGCGAAGTGCCGAGCACGACGGTCACGATGGCGGACACCGACAATGGCGACGAGGCGGCCGACACTGCGCCGAGCAATGGCGACGGAGAACAGCTGGCATTTGCCGAAGGGCCGGAGAAATTCACCCAGCGGCTGACGCCGGAAGGACGCGAGATCGACGAGGGGCCGGCGATGTCGTCCGGCGCGGGCGGCGAGGGAACCACGGTTTCCGGCCAGTCCACCGGCGACGGTGCCGTCGCGAGCGCGGGCCAGAGCGACACGGCGCCGTCGCAGGCGGGCACCCAGCCGGCGGCGCTGCCGGTCGGACAGCGGGCCATCTTTTATCAGGAGCGCACCGGCACGCAGGCGGGCACCGCCGAGGCGGGCGCGACGATCTGGTCGGTCGTGCAGGAATCGCCTGGCGGCGACGCGCCGCCCGAGCCGGCGATCCGCGCGGAAGCCAGCATCCCGGATCTCGGCCTGACGATGGAAATGACCATCCGGCGCAACATCGACGAGACGTTCCCGGCGAGCCATGTGATCGAACTGCTCTTCCGCGTGCCCGAGACGTTCGAGGGTCGCGGGATTACCGACGTGCAGCGGATCACCTTCAAGGGGACCGAGCAGGATCCGGGCAACGCCCTGATCGGCGTCGCCGCGCCGCTCGACACCAACATCTTCCTGATCGCGCTCACCGACGCGCAGACGGCGACCGAGACCAACCTCAACCTCATGCGCCGCGAGCAGTGGATCGACATCCCGATGCAGTATGTCAGCGGCCGTCGTGCCCTGATCACGCTGGAGAAGGGCATTCCCGGCGAGCAGGTGTTCAACGAGGTGCTGGCGTCCTGGGATCAGGCGGCGCAATCCGCGCAGAACTGATTATCGGAGACTGAACAAACGAAAAGGCCGGGCTTTCGCCCGGCCTTTCTTGTTTTCACTGCGGTATGCGTCAGGCGGCGGCTTCGGTGGTCGCGCGCAACGCCTTCATCTGTTCGGCGGCGGCGTCCTTCACGGCGTCCTGCACCTTTTCGAAGGCACGAACCTCGATCTGGCGGACGCGTTCGCGCGAGATGTCGAACTCGCCGGACAGTTCCTCCAGCGTCAGCGGATCCTCGGACAGGCGGCGTGCCTCGAAAATGCGCCGCTCGCGGTCGTTGAGGACGTTCATCGCATCGTGCAGGAGGGCGGAACGCTGTTCGCGCTCGTCTTCCTCGATGAGGATCTTCTCCTGGCTGTCGCTTTCATCGACGAGCCAGTCCTGCCACTGCCCGCTCTCGCCATCGGTCGCCTTGATCGGCGCGTTCAGCGAGGCGTCGCCGGCCATGCGCTGGTTCATCGACAGGACCTCCTCCTCGGAGACCTGCAACTCGGTGGCGATCTGCTTGACCTGATCCGGATTGAGATCGGCGTCGCCGAGCGCGCGGATCTTGTTCTTGGCCTTGCGCAGGTTGAAGAACAGCCGCTTCTGGTTGGCGGTCGTGCCCATCTTCACAAGGCTCCATGAGCGCAGGATGTATTCCTGGATGGAGGCCTTGATCCACCACATCGCATAGGTGGCCAGGCGGAAGCCGCGTTCCGGCTCGAAACGCTTGACGGCCTGCATCAGGCCGACATTGCCTTCGGAAATGACTTCGCCGATGGGCAGACCGTAGCCGCGATACCCCATGGCGATCTTGGCGACCAGGCGCAAATGGCTGGTCACGAGCTTGTGCGCTGCGTCAGGATCGTCATGCTCGTGATAACGCTTCGCGAGCATATATTCTTCCTGCGGCTGCAGCATCGGAAAACGGCGGATTTCCTCAAGGTAGCGGGTCAATCCGCCTTCGCCGCCATAAAGGCTGGGAAGAGACGTCTGGGCCATGTGAAAAGCACCCTTTCGTTTGCAAGATTCCCGCATGATTGCGGCAAATCGCGGGCGCGCCCCTCTTTACGACCGGGCGCTAAAGCGCGGGAAACGGCAAGAGCGCAATCTCCCACATTGGTGAAATAAGTATCGGGCCAAATGGTTTCAAGTCTTGCCGAATTTCCGGCCGAACGCCGTCACGAGGTCCGCCATGTCGGCGGGAAGCGGCGTTTCGAAGGTCATGACCTCGCCGGTCGCCGGATGCTCGAAGGCGAGGCTCGTGGCGTGCAGGGCTTGGCGGTCGAAGCCGGCGACCTTTTCGCGGATCGCGTCGGGCAGCGTGTTGGCCTTCGTGGCGAAGCTGCGTCCATAGTCCCGGTCGCCGATCAACGGATGGCCGATATGCGCCATGTGGACGCGGATCTGGTGGGTGCGGCCCGTTTCGAGCCGGCATTCGACGAGGCTGGCAAGCGGGACGAGGCCGGTCGGATCGCCGAAACGCTCGCGCACCCGGTAATGGGTGACCGCATGGCGCGCGTCGGGCTGGTGTTCGGAGACGACGGCCTGTTTCAGGCGGTCGCGCGAGGATCGGCCGAGAAAGGTCACGATCGTGCCGGCCATGCGGTCCGGCGTGCCCCAGACGAGGGCCAGATAGGCGCGCTCCATACCCGTCGAGCGGCCGTGATCGGCGAATTGGGCGGCCAGCGCCTTGTGGGCCTGGTCGGTCTTGGCGACGACCATCACGCCGCTCGTGTCCCGGTCAAGCCGGTGGACGATGCCCGGCCGGCGCACGCCGCCGATGCCCGACAGGCTGTCGCCGCAATGCGCCAGGAGCGCGTTGACCAGCGTTCCGGACGGATTGCCCGGCGCCGGATGCACAACGAGGCCGGCCGGCTTGTCGATCACGATGACCGCGTCGTCCTCATAGAGGACGGGAAGCGGGATGTCCTCGGCGATCGGATCCGCCGGTTCCGGCTCGGGGATGGCGACCTGCACGACGTCGTCGGGTTTCAGCCGGTGCTTGGCCCCGGTGACCGTCTCACCGTTGACGCGCACATGGCCCTGTTCGATCAATTGCTTCACGCGGTTGCGCGACAGTTGCGCCGCGTTGTTGGCGGCGAGCCACTGGTCGAGGCGCTGGCCAGCGGCATCCTGTCCGGCCGTCAGCACTTCCAATTCCTCGCCGGCTTCGCTATGGCCCTTGCCCATGATCAATTCGACACGCATCTGCCGCCCGGCCACGCGCCGGTTTGCGGCATCCAGTCCGATCCGATGACCGATCTCAACGACGACATCGACGAGAAGCCCCTCGATCCGGCGATGGAACGTGTGCGGCGCAAGCTGGCGCGCCTGATGGTGGTGTCGATCGGCATCATGCTGGTGGGCCTTATGGCGGTGCTGGGCGCGGTTGTCTACAAATCCGGCGGCGGCTCCAGTTCCGCCGAAACCGCGCGCGCCACCCTGCAACTGCCGGACGGTTTCGTCGTCTCCGACACCGCCTATGGCGACGGGCGTGTGCTGTTCTACGGTGTCGCAGCCGGCGATGACCGGCGGGTACTCATCTTCGACGCGGAAACAGGGCGCCTCGTCGCCGATCACTCGGTGCGCTGAGCACGCCATCTTGCGCAAAAAATGGCGCAATCTGACGAGTGATGAAAAAAAACGCTGCTATCCCTTTACAAGCGGGGAGCACATTCGCTTTCATGCAAGTGGGCTGTCGGAACGGAATGCCGTGAAACAGGGTTCCGAGCCGGATTTGCGCGGGTCGCGCGCATGGCCGCAAGCAAACAGGAGACGACATGAGCTCAAATCGTGGTGCGGCTGTTCGCTTCGAGAGCGTGCAGAAGAGTTACGATGGTGAAACCCTGGTCGTCAAAAACCTGAATCTCGATATCGCCCGAGGCGAATTCCTGACGATGCTCGGGCCGTCGGGATCCGGGAAGACCACCTGCCTGATGATGCTGGCCGGGTTCGAGCCGGCCACCCACGGCGAAATCTTCCTCAACGATCATCCGATCAACAACGTGCCGCCGCACAAGCGCGGAATCGGCATGGTGTTCCAGAATTACGCCCTGTTTCCGCACATGACCGTGGCGGAGAACCTTGCCTTCCCGCTGCAGGTGCGCGGCATGGACAAGTCGGAGCAGGAACGTCGCATCAAGCGGGCGCTCGAAATGGTCGAGCTCGGCGCGTTCGGCTCGCGCCGTCCGGCGCAGCTGTCCGGCGGACAGCAACAGCGCGTCGCCGTGGCCCGCGCTCTGGTCTTCGATCCCGAACTGGTGCTGATGGACGAGCCGCTGGGCGCGCTCGACAAGCAACTGCGCGAGCAGATGCAGTACGAGATCAAGCACATCCACGAGAGCCTCGGCGTGACCGTCGTCTACGTGACGCACGACCAGACCGAAGCGCTGACCATGTCGGACCGCGTGGCCGTCTTCAATGACGGCGTGATCCAGCAATTGTCGCCGCCGGAGGCCTTGTACGAGGAGCCGCAGAACTCGTTCGTCGCGCAGTTCATCGGCGAGAACAACAAGCTGTCGGGCGAAGTCGCGGCCCTGAACGGAAAGCAGTGCATGGTGCGTCTGGACGACGGCTCCGAACTGCTTGCCGATGCCGTGAACGTCGGCGGGGTCGGCAGCCGGACGACGATTTCCCTCAGGCCGGAAAGGATCGAGGTCGTTCCGACCGATCAGCAGGAAAACCAGGTGGAAGGCCTGGTGGAGGAGCTGATCTATCTCGGTGACCACATCCGGGTCCGCATGAAGGTTGCCGGCAATGACGAGTTCATCGTCAAGGTCCGCAACCGTGGCCAGAGATGGGATTTGCAGGAAGGGCAGATGCGCAAGATCGGCTGGTCCGCAAAAGACTGCAAGGCGCTTGATGCCGTTTCCTGACGCGTGAGTGCCGTTCCGGGTTGCGGGGCGGCGAAGTTGGTTGTGACGGGCGAACCCCGTCCGGCCTTTATCGAAAGGGAGTACCCAGATGAAATTGAAACACATGCTCCTGGCGGCGGCCGCCAGCGTCGCATTCACCGGGCCGGTGATCTCCGAGGATCTGCCCGAGTGCGAGAACTGTGCCGATGAACTGACCGTGGTCTCCTGGGGCGGCGCCTATCAGGCGTCCCAGGTGAACGCCTATTCCAATCCCTATGCCGAAATGACCGGCACGAAGTTCATCTACGACGAATCCTCCAACGAGGCCGTCGCCAAGCTGCGCGCGATGAACGAAGCCGGCAACATCACCTGGGATCTGGTCGACGTGGAAGGCCCGGACGCCGTTCGCCTCTGCGACGAAGGCCTGGCCATGGAAGTCGACATCGACGAAATCCTCGCTCCGGCCTCCGACGGCACGCCGGCTTCGGAAGATTTCGGCGAGTCGCTGATCTCGCCCTGCTTCATCCCGCAGATCGTGTTCTCCACGACCTTCGGCTACCGCACCGACGTGGAAGCCTGGAACGGCGCTGTCCCGACCTCGGTCTGCGACATCTTCGACCTGGAGAAGTTTCCGGGCAAACGCGCGCTCGAAAAGCGCCCGAAGAAGAACATCGAATGGGCTCTGCTGTGTGACGGCGTCGCGAAGGCAGACCTCTACGACGTCATGGAGACCGACGAGGGTATCGACCAGGCGCTCGCCAAGCTCGGCACGATCAAGGACGAGACGATCTGGTGGTCGGCCGGCGCCGACACCCCGCAGCTGCTCGCCGACGGCGAAATCGTGATGGGCTCGACCTATAACGGCCGCCTGTTCTCGGTGATCGAGGAACAGAACCAGCCGGTGGCGATGCTCTGGGACTACCAGGTCTTCGACTTCGACGGCTGGATCATCCCGGCCGGTCTGCCGGAAGAGCGCCTGAACCGCGTGAAGAACTTCCTGTACTTCGCCACCGACACGCAGCGCCTCGCCGACCAGGCCAAGTACATCTCCTACGGCCCGGCTCGTGCGTCGTCTGCTCCGCTCGTCGGCAAGCACGCCGAACTCGGCATCGAGATGGGCCCGCACATGCCGACCGATCCGGCCAACATGGGCAACATCATCGTCAACAACATCGACTGGTGGTCGTCCTATTCCGACGACGTTGACGCGAAGTTCCAGGCCTGGCTCGCAAAGTAAGGCCTGAGCCGCAAGGCTTGACCTGATCCGGTGCGGCGGTTCGCCGCCGCACCGCCCCTTTCCAGAAGGCCAGGGCATCTCGATGAGCAGCACGACCACCACCCAGACGGGCCTGCCAAGCGACGGCGTCATGCGCGCAGCGGACGGCACGCCGCTGAAAAGATCGCTGGCGCGGGCGCTGCGGCGCGAGAAACTGCGCAGCTTCCTGCTGATCCTGCCCCTGCTCGCCTTCATCACGATCACCTTCATCGCGCCGATCGCCGACATGCTGTTCCGCTCGGTGGAAAACGGCATGGTCGAGGAGACCATTCCGCGCACGGTCGAAGCGCTGAAGAGCTGGGACGCGACCTCCGGCGAGTTGCCGGACGAGGCTGTCTTCGAGGCGTTCCACGCCGATTTCGTCGAGGCCTTCAAGAACAAGACACATACGCGCCTGGGCTTGCGTCTGAACTACGAGCAGCCGGGCATGTCCGGCCTGTTCCGCAAGTCCGGCCGCCGCGCGACCAATCTGGAGCCGCCCTACAAGGAAGGTTTCATCGACATCGACGAGGACTGGGGGGCGCTGGAGACCTGGCAGGTGATCAAGCGCGCCAGCCCGCCGCTGACCGACGGCTATTTCCTCGCCGCAGTGGATGCGGAGCGCACCGCCGACGGCATCCAGATGAAGCCGGAGAAGGAGCGCATCTACCTGTTCCTGTTCTGGCGCACGCTCTTCCTGTCGATCGTGATCACCCTGTCATGCCTCGTGCTGGGTTACCCGATCGCCTATCTGCTCGCCAATCTGCCGCTTCGAACGTCGAACGTGTTGATGATCCTGGTGCTGCTGCCGTTCTGGACGTCGCTTCTGGTGCGCACCTCGGCCTGGAAGGTGCTGCTGCAGCAGCAGGGCGTGATCAACGACACGCTGGTCTGGATCGGACTGATCGACGACGCCCACCGGCTGACGATGATCAACAACCAGACGGGCACCATCATCGCGATGACGCATATCCTGCTGCCCTTCATGATCCTGCCGCTGTTCTCGGTGATGAAGACGATCTCGCCCTCCTATGTGCGGGCGGCGAAGAGCCTTGGCGCAAACGATTGGACGGCCTTCTGGCGGGTCTACTTTCCGCAGAGCGTACCGGGCATCGGCGCCGGCGCCATCCTCGTCTTCATCCTGGCGATCGGCTACTACATCACGCCGGAACTGGTTGGCGGCACGAGCGGCATCTTCATCTCCAACCGTATCGCCTATCACATATCGACCTCGCTCAACTGGGGGCTCGCCGCAGCGCTCGGAGCCATATTGCTCGGCCTGGTGATGCTGCTCTTCTATGTCTATGACCGGATCGTCGGCATCGACAATGTGAAGCTGGGTTAGGAGGCAGACCATGAGCGCACTTCCGCCCTATTCCTCCAATCTGCAGGTCACCTGGTACTACGCCTTCCGCGTGATCTGCGGGCTGATCTTCTTCTTCCTGATCTTCCCGATCCTGGTGATCATGCCGCTCTCCTTCAACGCGGAGGACTTCTTCACCTTCACGCCGAAGATGCTGGCGCTCGATCCGGAGGGCTATTCGGTCAAGCACTACGTCGATTTCTTCACCAATCCCGACTGGCAGCAGGCGCTGTGGAACTCGGTAACGATCGCACCTGTGGCGACGATCCTGGCGACGACATTCGGTACGGTCGCCGCGATCGGCCTGTCGCAGAGCCATGTGCCGTTCAAGTCGGTGATCATGGCGCTTTTGATCTCGCCAATGATCGTGCCGCTGATCATCTCTGCAGCCGGCATGTATTTCTTCTATTCGCGCATCGGCTTGCAGGGCACCTATTGGGGCGTGGTACTGGCGCATGCCGCATTGGGCACGCCATTCGTGATCATCACGGTGACGGCGACGCTGGTCGGGTTCGACAGGTCGCTGACGCGGGCGTCCGCCAGCCTTGGCGCCGATCCCGTCACGACCTTCTTCAAGGTGCAGATGCCTCTGATCATTCCGGGCGTGGTTTCGGGCGCTCTCTTCGCCTTCATCACCTCGTTCGACGAAGTGGTCGTGGTGCTGTTCCTCGGTTCGGCCTCCTACAAAACGCTGCCATGGCAGATGTTCACGGGCCTGCGCGAACAGATTTCGCCGACCATTCTGGCGGTCGCGACGCTGATGGTGGCGATCTCGATCGTGCTGTTGACAGTGCTGGAACTGCTGCGTCGGCGCTCGGAGAGATTGCGCGGCATGACGCCCGGCTAGGGCATGTCGCAATTCGGCAAGGCCGCGTCCCGGCTGGCCGCTGGACAAGATCGTTCGTCTGACTAGACTGGTCGCGCCGGTTTCACTTCCCGGCTTGGCCAACGTTGTCGGCAATCGTGCCGGGAGCCATCAGGCCATACGAAGCGAACCCCTCACATGACGATCAAGACCAGCACCGAAGACATGCTGCATGTCTTCCAATGGAAGAATGGCGACAAGGAATGGTCGCCTTTTTCGGACGCCGAAATGGACCGGCGGCAAAACGAGATGCGGGCGCATCTCGCCGCACAGGACATCGACGCGGCCGTCTTCACCTCCTATCACGGCATCTGCTACTATTCCGGCTTCCTCTACTGCTATTTCGGGCGCAAATTCGGCTTCGTGCTGACCGCGGACAGCGCGACCACCGTCACGGCCGGAATCGATGGCGGGCAACCGTGGCGGCGCAGCCATGGCGACAACGTCATCTATTCGGACTGGCGGCGCGACAATTTCTTCACCGCATTGAAATCGCTGATCCCGTCGTGCGCGAAGCGTGTCGGCATCGAGTTCGACCATGTCTCGCTCGACTTCCGGCGCCATCTGGGCGAGGCGTTTCCGGGCGTGGAGTTCGTCGATGTGGCGGACGCCTCGATGTGGATGCGCACGATCAAATCCGGCGAGGAGATCGCGCTGATCCGCGAAGGCACTCGCATCTGCAATGTCGGGGCACGGGCCGTGATGGACGCTCTGCACGAGGGCACGCCGGAATACGAGGTCGCCATCGCATCCACCAACGCGATGATCCGCGAGATCGGCAAGAGCTTTCCTTTCGTCGAACTGATGGATACGTGGACCTGGTTCCAGTCCGGCATCATGACGGATGGCGCACACAATCCCGTCACCAACAAGCGGGTGGCGCGCGGCGACATCTGCTCGCTCAACTGTTTCCCGATGATCTTCGGCTATTACACGGCGATCGAGCGGACGCTGTTCTGCGAGGAAGCCTCCGACGCGCATCTCGACCTCTGGGAGAAGAACTGCGCGGTGATGAAGGCGGGGTCCGACATGATTGGTCCGGGCCAGTCATGTTCGCAGATCGCGCTGGCGCTGAACGACATGTACCGCTCCTGGGACCTGCTGCAGTATCGCTCCTTCGGCTACGGGCACTCCTTCGGCGTGCTGTCGCATTATTATGGCCGTGAGGCGGGCGTGGAATTGCGCGAGGATGTCGATACGGTCCTGAAGCCGGGCATGGTCGTCTCGATGGAGCCGATGATCATGATCCCGGAGGGCAAGCCGGGAGCTGGCGGATACCGCGAGCACGATATCTTCGTCATCACCGAGGACGGGGCGGAGAATATCACCAACTTCCCCTACGGACCGGAAGAGATGATCATCCGGCGCACCTGACCGGGTCCGCTATCCGAGCATGTTGCGCACGATGCGGGGCGCCTCGAACATCGGGAGGTGGCCCGCATCGCATATCACGGCCGTGGCCGACGGAATGGCGCGGGCCAGCCTGAGCTGCTCATCGGCCTCGACGACAGGGTCGCGGGCGCCGATGACGACGGTCACGGCCACCTCGATGCCAGGCAGATCGTCGGTGACGGACGTGGTTTGCAGCCAGCGTACGACGGCGCGCAGCGATTCCGGATCGCTGCGGCGGAGATCGCGGAGGATCGTCTGCTCGTGGATCGGCAGCGGTTCCCTGCGATCCTGCCGGGCCTTCGCTGTCGCGACGCCCATCGCATACAGGTTCGGGGAGTGCAGCCAGAGATCGTAGAGCAGGCGGAACAGCGAGCGGCCGATCCAGGGCATTGTGACGGCATTCGCCATCATGCTGCGGGTGGCCGCCTTCCTGCCGCAGCCCAAGGCGCCGAACAGGACGACCCGGTCGATCAGGTCCGGCCAGAGGGCGGCCATCTTCAACGCGGCTAGCGCCCCGGTTGAATGGGCCACGAGCCTGACGCGACGATCTGTCAACTCGCGGATCCGGTTGCGATAGGCGTGAAGAAACTTGAAATCGGTCAGCAGGTTCGCAACGTCCTGTGGCGGAAGCGCCCATGGGAAATGACCGGGCAGGGGGAGCGCAACGGCGTTCAGCGGATCGTCCGGACGCGATAGCCCCTTCCACATGTTCGGTGAAGAGAGCACGCCATGCAGGAACACCGTGTCGGGTTGCCGCATGGTCGCCGGGCCGATACGCAAATCCGGAACCGTCGAACCCGCTGCCAGGGCGGGAATGTGCGCTGACTGTGGGCGCAGTGTCGCCGAACATGGCTGGGTCTGGATCGTGGCTGCAGCGTTCATGGATGTCCGGCTTGATCGTCGATACCGGGATTCAATTCGCGATCACCGTTTTCGTTCCCGTCCAGCCCGAGCCTTACTGCAAAAGGAAACGCCCGGGCCAAGAGCCCGGGCGTGTGTTCATACTGTCGATTTGCGCTTTGTCTGACTGCCGGTCAGGCGGCGCACTCCAGGAGCAGCGTGCCTGCTGCGGTATTGGAGATCGGGATGTGGTAGTTGCGGGTGATCTCGGTGACGTTGTCGCCGAGCGCGCCACGCATCATCATCCACATCAGGAACTCGGTGCCTTGGGCGCCGGCCTTCTCGACCAGTTCCATCCGGGTGATCTTGGTCAGCTCTTCCGGATTGTGAACGATGTTCTCCAAGCAGTACTGGTCGAACTCCTTGTTGATGAAGCCCGCGCGCTGGCCGTCGAGCTGGTGCGACAGGCCGCCGGTGCCGAGGATCACGATCTTGGCGTCCTCCGGGAAGGAGCGCAGCGCCTTGCCAAGCGCCTTGCCGAAATTCAGCGCCCGCTTCAGCGTCGGGATCGGATGCTGCACCGTGTTGGCGGAGATCGGCACCGCCTTCGGCATGTCCGGATGATGCGGCGCGCCCGGCCAGAAGAGCTGCATCGGGACGACGAAGCCGTGGTCGACGGGCAGTTCCTGACACGAAGTCACGTCGAACTCGTCGGCGACCATCGATTCGATGATGTGCCAGGAGAGTTCCGGTGCGCCGGGGAACGGATCGAGCGACGGCAGGCCCCAGCCTTCGTCCTCGTTCCTGTATTCATGCGCCGCGCCGATCGCGAAGGTCGGCATCTGGTCGAGGAAGAAGCCGAGGCCGTGATCGTTGTAGATGTTGATCACGTATTCCGGCTTGTGCTCCTTGATCCAGGCATGGACCTTCGGATAGCCGTCGAAGAAGGGCTTCCAGTAGGGATCGTCATAGAGTTCCTTCTGGATCGCGTTGCCGACCGCCGGAATGTGCGAGGTGGTGATGCCGCCGAGAATTGTAGCCATGATCGATCCTCCTTACGCCTGGCTGGCGAGGAATTCCTTGAATTCCTCGGTCGTGCGGCCGGTTTGCAGGCCACCGACGTCCTGAACGGACAGTTTGAAAATACCGGCGAACTTGGCGAGGTAGTAGATGTTGCCGCCGGCCTCGATCAGGCCGAGGACGTTACGGTCGCGGATCGCCTGTTTCTGCTGGTCGTTGAGGCCGAACTTTTCCATGTAGGCCTCTTCGTCCGCGACGAACTCGTCACGGTTGTCCTTCTTGTTGAACGAGTAGCACATCTTGTTGAGCGCATAGCCCTTCATGGCCTGCTTGCCGTCGAAGATGGTCGTACCCGGAATGTCGATGTGATAGTCAAAACCCGGTTGGTCCATAGTTCCTTCCTCCTAGCGTTTGTCCATGTATACACGGGCGTCGCGAGTGCCGGAGTTGACCTAAATCAAGCGGGCGATGCGCGGCGCGAGAATGAATGATCGTTACGCAAAACTTATATGACCTCGCCGTCCTCACTTGGTTGATCAGCCTGAAAATTCGGCCCTGAGAACGAAAAAAGCCCGGATGCGGGGAGCATCCGGGCCGGTACCGCTTATCTGGTTTGAGCGACTGCAGGCGTTCCGTATAGTCAGCCCCAATAGAGCCGCATAGGATTGTCGACGAGCAGCTTCTGCTGCGCCTCGGCCGTGACGGCGATGTGCGGAATGAAGTCGACCAGCTTGCCGTCATCGGGCATGTGGGACTTCATGTTGGGGTGCGGCCAGTCGGTGCCCCAGAGCACGCGGTCGGGGAATGTCTCGACCAGCGTCCTGGCGAAGGGGATCACGTCGGAATAGGCGTGCGGACCTTCGACGCTCAGCCGCTCCGGGCAGGACACCTTGCTCCAGACATTCGTGTTGTCTGCCATCAAATCGACGAAGCGTCGGAAGTCCGGATGATCGACGCCCTTGGTGACGTCCGGGCGGCCCATGTGGTCGACCACGATGGTGGTGGGAAGCTGCTTGAGGAACGGCAGAAGCTCCTCGAGATCCTGGGCTTCGAAATAGACGACGATGTGCCAGCCGAGCTGCGCAATCTTGTCGGCGATCGTTAGGAAGACCTCCTTGGGAGTCGAATCGACGAGCCGCTTGACGAAGTTGAAGCGCACGCCACGCACGCCGGCTTCATCCATCTCCTTCAGTTCGTCCATGGAGATGTCCATGCCGACAGAAGCGATGCCGCGCGCCTTGTCGCCGGCGGCCTTCAGCGCATCGACGAGAGCGCGGTTGTCCTTGCCGTGGCAGGTCGCCTGGACGATGACATTACGGTCAAAACCAAGGAAATCGCGCAGTTCGAAGAGCTTCTCCTTCGGCGCGTCGCAGGGCGTGTATTTGCGCTCCGGCGCATAGGGAAACGTGTCGGCCGGGCCGAAGACGTGGCAGTGTGCATCCACCGCTCCAGCCGGCGGCACGAAGGCCGGTTTCGACGGATTGGGGTGAAAAGGCAGAAAATCGGCGTCCATGGTGTCCCGTCAGTCCCGTTCTGTTTTCCGTTGCATTGATATATCGCAACTTGTTTGAGCGTCCGCCAATGGGAGCGCGCCGAAAAATGGGCGAAATTCCGCTAATTGCCCATTTCAAACAGTTCGCATGATATAGAATTTTGCTATAGACGGCGAAAAGAGGTATGTTGCAGCGCAATGAGACAGAGCCTGCCGAACATCCGGCATTTGCGCGTTTTTCGCGAAGTGGCGCATTGCCATAGCGTCAGCCTTGCGGCCGAACGGGCGCATCTTTCTCAGCCCGCGGTCACCCAGGCGATCGCCAAGCTGGAAGAGGAGTTGTCCGTGCCGCTGTTCAACCGGCGGCGCGACGGCATGTTCGCGACCGACATTGGCGGGAAATTCCTGGCGCGTGTGGAGCGGGCGCTCGACCATTTGCAGGCCGGCGCGCGCGACGCCGCCCGGCTGGGCGCGCGCCAGAAGGGCCGTGGTTTCGCAGATTTCGACCGGCTGCTGACGGCGGCGCAATTGCGCGCGCTGGTCGCCGTGTCGGAGGCCAGCAACTTCTCCATGGCTGCGCGCAATATCGGCATTTCGCAGCCCTCCATCCATCGCGCGGCCCGCAATCTGGAGCGCCTTTCCGGCCTCAAGCTGTTCGCCGGGGCGCATGAGGGCATCTCGCTGACGCCGGCCGCGCAGGCGCTGGCGCAACGCACCAAGCTCGCTCTTGCAGAGCTGCAGCAGGGGTTCGACGAGGTCGATGACTATCTCGGTCGTGATTCCACCCATATCGTGATCGGTGCCCTGCCGCTGGCGCGCACCTTCATCCTGCCGCAGGCGATCGACGCGATGGTGCGCAGTTCCGAGCGTGTGCAGATCCGGGCCGTCGACGGGCGCTACCGCGAGTTGTTGCACGGGCTGCGCTATGGCGACATCGACATGCTGATCGGGGCATTGCGCGATCCGCCGCCCGCCGACGACATCGTGCAGGAACCGCTGTTCGACGATCCGCTGGCGATCGTGGCGGGCGCGAACCATCCGCTTGCCGAGCGCGACGCGGTCACCATCGAGGACGTGCTACGCTATCCCTGGGTCGCGCCGCCGAAGACCACGCCGGCCGGAAGCTATCTCTATGACACGCTGCGGATCCAGGACCTGCCGCAGACGCCGGTGCGGGTCGTGTCATCCTCGCTGGTGCTCGTGCGCGGTCTTCTGATGACCGGAGACTACATCACGATCATCTCGCTCAACCAGATCCGGCACGAATATGAGCAGCGGGTCCTGCTGCCCCTGCCCATCGAATTGCCGGACAGCGCCCGGACCATCGGGCTGACCTATCGGCAAGGCTGGCGGCCAACGAAGACGCAGCAGCAGTTTCTCGGCTACCTGCGCGAGCTCGGCCGATCCATGCAGCCGAAGGACGCTGTGGCGGTGGCCGCTTATTCGGAGAATGAATAGGCGTCGATGCAATTGAATAGGCAATTCGATCAAGGGGATGCTAAGCAGCGATCGACAATGTGAGGGCCGGAAGCCGGTTGCGCCGTGGATCGCCAGCTTATGCGGGCGGTCGTCGGCGCCTTGCGGTGCGCGGCATTGTTGCCGATGGCCCTGACGAACACGACAACGACTGGAGGAAAGCGATGAGAATTTGTGTCGCCGGCGCATATGGCGCCTTCGGATTGAAGCACCTGGACGCCCTGTCCAACATCGACGGTGTCGAAGTCACCTCGGTCATGGGACCGACGCGCGAGAAGATCGACGCCCTGGCCGCCGAGCGCGGCATCGGCCACGCGGCGACCGATCTGGCCGAGTGCCTGGCGCGCGACGACGTCGATGGCGTCATCCTTTCCACGCCGACGCAGATGCATGCCGCCCAGGCGATCCAGTGCATGGACGCCGGCAAGCATGTGCTGGTCGAGATTCCGATGGCTGACAGCCTTGCCGACAGTCAGGCCGTCGTTGCCAAGCAGAAGGAAACCGGGCTGGTCGCGATGGCCGGGCAGGTGCGCCGCTTCAATCCCTCGCACCAGTGGATCCATAACAAGATCGTCGCTGGCGAGCTGAAGATCCAGCAGATGGATGTTCAGACCTATTTCTTCCGTCGTTCCAACACCAATGCGAAGGGCGAGCCGCGTAGCTGGACCGACCATTTGCTGTGGCACCATGCCTGCCACACCGTCGATCTGTTCCAGTATCAGACCGGCGAGACGGCTTCCGAAGCCTTCGGCCTGCAGGGGCCGTTGCATCCGGACCTGGACATTGCCATGGACATGACGATCGGCATGAAGACGCCGTCGGGCGCGATCTGCACGTTGTCGCTCAGCTTCAACAATGAGGGGCCGTTCGGCACCTTCTTCCGCTATATCTGCGACAACGGCACCTATCTGGCGCGTTACGACGACCTCTTCGACGGTTATGACAAGCCCATCGACCTGTCCGGCGTGGCGGTCTCGAACAACGGCATCGAACTGATCGACCGCGAGTTCGTGTCGGCGGTCAAGGAAGGCCGCGAGCCGAATTCGAGCGTCGCGCAGGTGCTGCCTGCCATGGAGACGCTGGACAAGGTCGAGCGGTCGTTCAAATAAGGTTCAAGCGAGGCGGGGGACGCCGAGCGGGCCGGGCGCGAAAGCGTCCGGCCTTTTTTTGCCTGAGAAGGCTGCGCCTATTCCTTGACGTAGGGCTTGCCATCGGCTGCCGGCGGACGGGAGCGACCGACGAAGCCGGCGACGACGATGATGGTGGCGAAATAGGGCGCCATGGCCAGGAATTCCGACGGGATCGGCGTGCGCACGATGGCCAGTTTCTGCTGCAGCGAATCCGCAAAGCCGAAGATCAGGGCCGCCATCAAGGCACCGACCGGATGCCAGCGGCCGAAGATCATCGCGGCCAGGCCAATATAGCCGAGGCCGCCCGTCATGTTCTCGTCGAAGCGGCCGACGGAGCCGAGCGTGAACCAGGCGCCGCCGAAGCCCGCGACCATGCCGGCCAGCGTCACGTTGATGTAGCGGGTGCGATAGACGTTGATGCCGAGCGTGTCGGCGGCGCGCGGATGTTCGCCGACGGAGCGGGCGCGCAGCCCGTAGCGGGTGTGGAACAGGTAGTAGGTGGCCGCACACACCAGGATCAACGCGCCGTAGACGAAGAGGTTCTGGTTGAACAGCACCGGGCCGATCATCGGAATGTCGCCGAGAAGGGGGATCTTCCAGGCGCGGAACACCGGCGCGTTGTTGAGGAAGCGATACTCCGAAAAGACCTGGCTGGACACATAGGAGGTGACGCCGATCACGAAGAGGGTGATCACCACGCCGGCGATGATCTGGTCCATGCGGTAGGTGACGACGAGCGCGGCGAGGATGAAGCCGAACATGCCGCCGACGAGAACGGCGCAAAGGAGGCCTCCCCAACCGCCGAGCAGGGATCCCATCAGCGCTCCGGTGAAGGCGCCGGCCAAGAGCATGCCCTCGATCGCGATGTTGACGACCGCGACGCGTTCCGACAGCACGCCGGCCAGGCCGCCGAGCGCGATCGGGACGGCGGCGACGACGGTGGCCGACAACATGCCGGTCAGGGAAAAGGACTTGCCGGCCGTCGCCCAGACGAGGAAGGCGGCGACCGCAATGGCGAAACCCGTCGCGATCGAGACGGTCGACCATTTGAAGCCGCCGCGCATGAACTGTCGCAGACCGAGCAAGGCGAGCACCGCAGCGACAAAGAAATTGAACGGCGCTGCTGGCACGACAAGGTCAGGGACGACCCAGGGATCACGCGGCCGCGACAGGCGGAAGGTCGCGTCCCCGGCGGTATCCAGCGCGAAAACGCCGGCCACGAGCACGGCCAGCCCGAGCAGGACCGCGCCATAGATGCGCGCCTGGCGGTCCTTGTGGGTTTCCATCTTGGTGCCGGACGCGGTGTCGGTCGTCGAAGCTGCGGTCATGGCCGATTATTCCTTGCGTCCCGACGCGGGCTTCTGAAAGCCCCAGGGAAAGATCGCGCGGACGAGAAGCGGTGCCGCGATGAAGACGATGATGAGCGCCTGGATGATGCCGATCAGGTCGATCGAGACCCCGGCATCGACCTGCATTTGCCTGCCGCCGGCTTCCAGCGCGCCGAAGAGCAAGCCCGCGAAGAGCACGCCGACGGGATGCGACCGGCCGAGCAGGGCGACTGAGATCGCGTCGAACCCGATGCCGGCGGAGAAGCCGGGCGTCGCGCGCTCCAGCACGCCAAGCACCTGGTTGGCGCCGGCGAGGCCTGCAAGTGCGCCGGCCGTCGCCATGGCGAGGACGATGATCAGCGAGGCGCGCATGCCGGCATAGCGGGCCGCATCCGGGTTCTCGCCCGAGGCGCGGAACTCGAACCCGATCTTCGTCTTGAACAGCAGCCAGTGGACCAGCAGGACCATGGCGATCATCAGGAAGATGCCGGCATGGAGGCGCAGGTTGGGATCGATATCCGTCAGGAGGCGGGGCAATTCGGCGCTCGGCACCACTGATTTGGAGACCGGGTCGGAGCGGCCTTCGCGTTGCATCCAGCTGAGGCTGAGCATGTAGTCGAGCAGGCGATAGGAAATGAGGTTGAGCATGATGGTGGAGATCACCTCATGCGCCCCCGTCGTGGCGCGCAGCCAGCCGGCGATCGACGCATAGAGCCCGCCGACCACGGCACCGGCGATCAGGGCGAGGGGCAGATGGATGACCCAGGGCAGGCCCTCGAACGAAAAGCCGACGATGACGGCTGCGATGCCGCCAACGATGATCTGGCCCTCGGCGCCGATGTTGAACAGGCCGGCCCGGAAACCCAGAGCGAGCCCAAGGCCTGAAAGCACAAGCGGGATCGCCGATGTCAGCGTTTCGGAGATGGCGTTGAGCGAGCCGACCGCCCCGTAAAGGAGGGCGAGGTAGGATTTGCCGATCGTGGCGATGTCCACGGCGGTCGCCAGCATGATGAGCGCGCCGACGATCAGTGCGACGATCACGGCGAAGATCGGCACGATGACCAGATCCTCGAACTCCGCGCGGCCCGGTGCGGCGCGCTGCATGAGCTTGCGCATCAAGTCTTGCTGGTTGGTCGTATCGCTCATGCATGCACTCCCGCCATGGCCAGGCCGACGGCATTCTTGTCGACCGGCCCTGCCGCTGTGTCGAATTCGGCTACGATCCGGCCTTCGAACATCACCAGGATGCGGTCGGACAGCGACATGATCTCGTCAAGCTCGGAGGAGACGATCAGCACGCCGTCGCCTTCGTCGCGCGCCTCCATCAGGCGTTTGTGGATATATTCGATGGAACCGACATCGAGACCGCGCGTCGGCTGGGAAGCGATGACCAGCTTGGTCTCGCGCTCCAGTTCACGGGCGACGACCATCTTCTGCTGGTTGCCGCCCGACAAATTGCCGGCCTTCAGATAAATCGACGGCGTACGCACGTCGAAATCGACTGAATATTTCGCCGCGGTCTTCAGCACCTCCGGCCATTTGATGCTTGGTCCGCTGGAAAAGCGGTCCTCGTAATAGGTGTTGAGCACCATGTTCTCGTAGATCGTGAAATTGGCGATCATGCCGGACTTGTGACGGTCCTCGGGCACATGCGCCATGCCCATGCGGTGACGTTCGCGCGCTGACGCGTGGGTGACGTCCTTGCCGAGAAAACTGACGCTGCCGCTGGCGGCGTGCATCAGTCCGGTGAGTGTTTCGATGAGTTCAGACTGGCCGTTGCCCTGGACGCCGGCGATGCCGACGACCTCGCCCGAGCGGATGTGGAAGCTGGCGCGATCGACCGCGATGTCGTCATTGTCGTTCAGCACGACCAGATCGCGCGCTTCAAGCAGCGTCTCGCCTGGCTTGAAGGGCGCTTTCTGCACGTCGAAGGAAACGGGGCGGCCGACCATCATTTCGGCAAGCTGCTGTTCGGTCAGCGATTTCGGATCGCCTTCGCCGGTGATCCGGCCGCCGCGCAGCACGTTGATGCGGTCGGCGATCTCGAGGATCTCGTGCAGCTTGTGGGTGATGAAGACGATCGCCTTGCCGGCGTCGCGCAGCGATTTGACGATGCCGAAGAAGTCCTCGACCTCCTGCGGGGTCAGCACCGCCGTCGGCTCGTCGAGGATCAGCACTTCGGCCGAACGGAACAGCACCTTGATGATCTCGACGCGCTGCTGGATGCCCACCGGCAATTCCTCGATCAGCGCGTCCGGATCGACCTCAAGGCCGTATTTGTCGTTGATGTCGCGCACCTGCGCGCGCGCCGTCTTCAGGTCGAGATAGTCCAGCCGTCCGGTCGGCTCGACGCCGAGAATCACGTTTTCGGCCACCGTAAAGACGGGAACCAGCATGAAGTGCTGGTGGACCATGCCGATGCCGGCGGCGATGCCGTCGCCCGGCCCCTCGAAATCGACCGGCTTGCCGTCGATCAGGATCTGGCCTTCGTCCGGCGAGTAGAGGCCGGACAGGATGTTCATCATGGTGGACTTGCCGGCGCCGTTTTCGCCCAGCAGTCCCAAAACCTCGCCCGCGCGGATCGTGAGGTTCACATTGTCATTGGCCGTGACCGGCCCGAAGCGCTTGGTGATGCCCCTCAGTTCAACGTCCACCGCGTTGGTCTCCCCAGTTGCACGGACAGGCCCGCCGCCGCGCTCATGGCGGCGGCGGGCCGGCAAGAGGCGGGCTTAGCCGCCGATGGTGATCGAGCCGTCGACGATGCCGGCCTTGATCTCTTCAAGCTCGGACTTCAGCTCGGCGGGAACGGCGTCATCGAAGTCGTGGAACGGGGCGAGGCCCACGCCGTCATTCTCCAGCGTGCCGACCGTGAGGCCGCCTTCGAAGCTGCCGTCCATGGCCGAGTCGATGACGGCCTGCACCGTGGCGTCCATGCGCTTGAGCACGGAGGTCAGGTAGACATGCTGCTTCTCGGTGTCGGTGAGATACTGGTCGGCATCGACGCCGACGATCTTCAGCTTGTCGGTGCCGAGTTCGTCGGCAAGGGCGGCCGAGCCGAGGCCCACCGGTCCGGCGACCGGCATGACGATGTCGGCGCCTTCGTCATAGAGGTTCTGGGCGAAGGTGCGGCCGTCGTCCAGGCTCTCGAAGTTGTTGGTGAAGAGGCCGTCCTTGGCTTCCGGATCCCAACCGAGAACGGTCACTTCCGTGCCCTTCTTCTCGTTGTAATAGGCCGCGCCGTGCACGAAGCCGTCCATGAAGACGGTCACCGGCGGAATGTTGATGCCGCCGAAGGTGCCGATCACGCCGGTCTCGGACATGCCGGCAGCAAGGTAACCGGCGAGGAAAGCGGCCTGCTCGGTGGCGAAGACCTGGCCGACGACGTTCGGGATCGTCGGGTCGTAGGCGAAGTCGACGATGGAGAACTTCTGGTCAGGGTTGGCTTCCGCGGCGGCCTTCGTGGCGTCGCCCATCAGGAAGCCGACGGTGATGATCACGTCGCAGTCGCCGCCGAGCAGCGAATTCAGGTTGGCCTCATAGTCGGTCTCGGCCTGGCTCTCGAGGAAACGGCCGTCGATGCCCTTTTCAGCCATCGCGTCTTCGACGCCCTTCCAGGCGGTCTGGTTGAAGCCCGCGTCGTCGATGCCGCCGGTGTCGGTCACCTGGCAGGCGGTGAAGGCTGCGGCCGAAGAGATCGAACCGAAAAGCAGCGCCGTCGCAATCGCAACGCCGCCCATAAGTCTGCTCTTGTGAATCATAGGATACTCCCTGGGAATGAAGGCCGGATTGAAGATAACCCGGACGTGATTTGCAAGACCCAACCTTCGCGAGGCTGCACGCAAACGACACTATGCCGGAATCATCCGGAAAACCAATACCCTGACCGAACGTCACGGGCGTGGCCGGCAGCGGGATCATGCGGGGTGCGGAGGGAACGCCGCGACCGGCCGAGAGCGGCGCGGATGCGGCGATCGACGGCGATTTGTCGCAGAAGCGGGCGCTTCCGTTCGGTCAGCCGTTGATACGGATCAATGCGCCCGTGTTTCGTCGCATGCAGGACTCATCTTTTGTTGGTGCCCCGATCAGGGCTCGCTGGAGGAGTATGCATATGGCGCATGTCGTCGTTCTGGGTGCCGGGTTGGGCGGCACGATCATGGCCTACGAGGTTCGCGAGGAACTCTCGAAGGAACACAAGGTTTCCGTTGTCACCAACGGGAGCAAATATTCGTTCGTCCCCTCCAATCCGTGGGTGGCTGTCGGATGGCGTGAGAAGGACGCCATCGAGGTCGACCTGACGGGCGTGATGAAGCGGCGCAACATCGAACTCTATTCGCAGGGCGCCAAGCGGGTACATCCCGAGGAAAAGCGCATCGAACTGAACGACGGTTCTGACGTCGCGTATGACTACCTGGTGATTTCGACCGGGCCCGACCTTGCTTTCGACGAGATCGAGGGGCTCGGGCCGGAAGGGCATACGCAATCCGTCTGCCATGTCGATCATGCCGTGCAGGCAAAGACGGCCTTCGACAAGCTCGTCGCCAATCCCGGTCCGGTGATCATCGGCGCCGTGCAGGGCGCGTCCTGTTTCGGACCGGCCTACGAGTTTGCCTTCATCCTCGACAAGGCGCTGCGCGACGCCAAGGTCCGCGACAAGGTGCCGATGACCTTCGTCACCTCCGAGCCCTATGTCGGCCATCTGGGCCTCGACGGTGTCGGCGACACCAAGGGCCTGCTCGAAAGCGAGATGCGCAACCACCACATCAAGTGGATCAACAACGCCAAGGTCGACAGGGTCGAAGATGGCAAGATGTTCGTGACGGAAGTCGCCGAGGACGGCTCGGTGAAGACCAATCACGAACTGCCTTTCGCCTTCTCGATGATGCTGCCGGCGTTCCGCGGCGTGGAGGCGGTGCGCGGCATCGAGGGGCTGACCAATCCACGCGGCTTCATTGTCGTCGACAAGCACCAGCAGAACCCGAAATTCCCGGAGATCTTCTCGGTCGGCGTGTGCGTCGCGATCCCGCCGATGGGGCCGACACCGGTTCCGGTCGGCGTGCCGAAGACCGGTTTCATGATCGAATCCATGGTCACGGCCACGGCGCACAATATCGGCAAGCTGGTGCGCGGCGAACAACCGGACGCGCAGGGGACCTGGAACGCGGTCTGTCTGGCCGATTTCGGCGATTCCGGCATCGCCTTCGTCGCGCAGCCGCAACTGCCGCCGCGCAACGTCAACTGGTCGTCGTCCGGCAAGTGGGTCCATCTGGCGAAGATCGCCTTCGAGAAATATTTCATCCACAAGATCAAGTCCGGCAAATCCGAACCGGCCTATGAACGCCTCGCCATGCAGGCGCTGGGCATTCAGAAGCTCAAGGAGGTCAAGTTCGAGATCGAGGATGCCTGATTGTATATAAGGAAAGTCAAATATAAGACTTGACATATATACCAAGAATTACATATATGATTGAGGAGCCCGCCGAGCGTTCGGCGGGCGCGACATCAAAGGAGTTCAGGTTCAGATGTCCCTCGACCGTATGGTGCTGGCTTTCGCAGGTCTGATGACGCTGCTTTCCGTCTTCTTGACGTGGTATGTGTCGCCCTATTTCCTCTGGTTCACCGTTTTCATCGGCTTCAACCAGATCCAGTCGGCCTTCACCGGCTTCTGTCCGGCAGCGATGATCTTCAAGGCGATCGGCGTCAAACCGGGCACTGCCTTCTGACAGGCTGCTGCGCCGGCGATCGGCGCGCATATCGCCGACGCATTTTCTTCCAGTCTGCAATCGAGTCCGGCGGTGTCGCATTTCTTGCGGCGCCGCCGAATGCTGTTTGCCCCCATCCGCTGCGCTCCGAATTGACAAAGGTCATTGTGGCGACAGGCAGTGAAGCGCATAAGTGTCGCATCATGATCGCAATATCCGTGGCGAATGTGGAGCGAACCCTTGGCTGACAGCAATCAAGGGGCGGGTGCACGCGTCGGACGCGTGATCGCCGTTCGAGGCCCGGTGCTGGACATTGCTATTGAAGGCCGGTTGCCCGAGATCCACGAGGCAATAGTCGTGAGTGCCGGCGAGGCGCGCATCCTCGCCGAAACGCAATCCCACCTTGACGAGAAGACCGTGCGGGCGATCGCCATGCAGCCGACCCAGGGGCTGTGGCGGGGCGCGCCGGCGGAGCCGACCGGCCAGCCGATTGCGACGCCAGTCGGTGATGCGGTTCTGGGGCGGCTCGTCAACATGCTCGGCGAGCCGGCCGACAACGGCATGGCGTTCGGGCCGGACATCCCGCGCCGGCCGATCCACCGCGCAGCCCCGCCGATCGCGCGCCAGAGTGCGGCGACCGACATCTTCTCCACGGGCATCAAGGTGATCGATCTGCTCGCTCCTCTCGCCCATGGCGGCAAGGCGGCGATGTTCGGCGGCGCCGGGGTCGGCAAGACGGTTCTGGTGATGGAACTGATCCACGCCATGGTCTCGGGTTATGACGGCATCTCGGTCTTTGCGGGCGTCGGTGAACGCTGCCGCGAGGGCCACCAGATGCTGAACGAGATGGGCGCCTCGGGCGTGCTCAACCAAACCGTCCTCGTCTACGGCCAGATGAACGAACCGCCGGGAGCCCGCTGGCGGGTGCCTTTGACGGCGATGACTGTCGCTGAATATTTCCGCGACGAGAAGGCGCGCAACGTCCTGCTGCTGATGGACAATGTCTTCCGTTTCATCCAGGCGGGATCGGAGGTTTCGGGCCTGCTCGGGCGCAAGCCGTCGCGCGTCGGTTATCAGCCGACGCTGGAGACGGAGGTCGCCGATCTGCAGGAGCGGATCGCCTCGGTCGGCGCGGCGTCGGTGACGGCGATCGAAGCAGTCTATGTGCCGGCCGACGATTTCACCGATCCGGCCGTCGGCGCGATCGCAAACCATGTGGATTCCATGGTGGTCCTGTCGCGACAACTCGCCGCCGAGGGCATCTATCCGGCAATCGACCCGATCGCGACGACCTCGGTGCTGCTCGATCCGCTGGTGGTCGGGGCCGAGCACGCCAAGGTGGCGGGCGAGGTGCGCGAGATCATTGAGCATTACCGCGAATTGCGCGATGTGATCGCCCTTCTCGGGGTCGAGGAACTCGGCGTGGAGGAACGCCAAGCGGTCGGCCGGGCGCGCCGCCTGCAGCGCTTCCTGACGCAACCCTTCTTCACCGCCGCGGCCTTCACCGGAGCGGAGGGACGCAGCGTCGCGGTGGACGAGACGGTCGCCGGCTGCCGCGCCATCCTCGACGGCGAATGCGACGATTGGGACGAGAGCTCCCTCTACATGATCGGCACGCTTGAGGAGGCGCGGCAGAAGCAGGACACGGTGCGCAACGCCAAGGGCGGAAAGGCTGCTGCATGACCGACCGCACGTTCTCGCTGGTGATCACGACGCCGCTCGACGTACTCGCCCAGGCCGACGCCGTCACCTCGTTTCGCGCCGATGACGACAGCGGTTCCTTCGGGGTGTTGCCGGGCCATGCGGACCTTCTCGCCGTGTTGCGCGATTGCGTTGCACGCTGGAGGGAGGGCGAGGACGGCTGGCGCTATTGCGCCCTGCATGGCGGCGTGATGACCGTGGAAGAGGGCAGCCGCATCCGTATCGCCTGCCGGGAAGGCGTGCTGGGCGACGACGTGGAGACGCTGGAGGCCGAAGTGCGCCGACGCCGCGAGGCCGCGCTGCAGGCCGCAAGCCGCGAGCGCGTGAACCAGGCGAAGCTGCATGCCCGGGCCATTCGCCAGATCATGCGGCATCTTTCCAGCGATCACGGCATCTCGGTGGACACCGCGCTGGATGAGATCTTCCAATGAGCGATACGCAGCACCAGAACGGCGATCAAACTGGCCGGAATCATCTGGGCCAGAACCATTTGGGCAAAGCCGCGCATGAGGCGGCTGAGCGCGAGGAGATGAGGCAGCGCGATCCCGAACCGTCGCTTGCGCGCCGCTTCGGCCAGATCGGCGTGCTCGGCTGGATGATCGTCATTCCGGTGCTCGTCGCGGTGTTCGTCGGCGGTTGGCTAGACCGCCTGCTCGGCACGGGCATCACTTTCGCCGCGGCGGCGACTTTCGCCGGCGCCGTCCTCGGCCTTTGGCTCGCCTTTCGCTGGATGCATGAGCAATGACCATCTTCGCTCCGCATCATCTCGAATTCCTTTCTTCGGCGTGGATCGCCTCGATCCTTGTCGCGCTGGCCGTCGGATACGTGGCCGGTTTCGCCCATTTCCGCTCGTTGAAGTCCGTCGCGCGCCGGCTCGCCTCGGGTGAGCTGTCCGGTATCGCGCTTCAGCTCGGTCGCTTGGCGCTGCTTGGCGTGGTGTTGTTCCTGATGGCGCTGTGGGGCGCGCAGGCGCTTCTGGCGGGCACGGCCGGCGTCCTGCTGGCGCGACGGCGGGTGCTGGCGCAGGCGGAGGCTGAGTCGTGAACGAATCCCCGCTCGTCCTTCAAACCGTCTTCCAGATCGGGCCTGTTCCGATCACGCAGGCCGTGCTGACCACCTGGGTGATCATGGCCGTGCTGGCCGTGGGCGCGCGGCTCCTCACCCGCAAGCTCAGCCTCGAGGCCGGTTCTGCGCAGACCGTGCTGGAACTGGTCGTCACGACGATCGACGCGCAGATCGAGCAGACGATGCAGCGCCCGGCCACCCAGTTCCGGACGCTGATCGGGACGCTGTTCATCTTCATCCTGGCTGCCAACTGGTCGTCGCTGGTGCCGAATGTCGAGCCGCCGACGGCGCGGCTCGAAACCGATGCGGCGCTGGCGGTGATCGTGTTCGCGGCGACAATCTGGTTCGGTGTCCGTGAAAACGGCCCGCTCGGCTATCTGAAGACCTTCGCCGAGCCCTCGATCGTCATGGCGCCGCTCAATCTCATCGAGCAGATCACCCGTACCTTCTCGCTGATGGTCCGCCTGTTCGGCAACGTCATGAGCGGCGTCTTCGTCGTCGGCATCGTGCTGTCGCTGGCCGGGCTGCTCGTGCCGATCCCGCTGATGGCTCTCGACCTGCTGACCGGCGCGGTGCAGGCCTATATCTTCGCGATCCTGGCGACTGTCTTCATTGGAGCGGCGGTCAGCGAGGGCACGCCCAAAACCGGAAAGGAAACGGACTGATGGACATGATCAAGATCGTCAGCATCGTGGCGGCCGCGCTTGCGGTGTCGTTCGGGGCGATCGGACCGGCACTTGCAGAAGGCCGCGCGGTGGCCGCTGCCATGGACGCCATCGCGCGTCAGCCCGAGGCCGCAGGCACCTTGTCGCGCACGCTCTTCGTCGGCCTCGCCATGATCGAGACCATGGCGATCTACTGCCTGGTGATCGCGCTGCTGTTGCTCTTCGCCAATCCCTACACGGTCTAGGAAAGCCGTCGCCTCATGCAGTTCGACTGGTGGACCTTCGCCTTTCAGCTCGTCAACGTGGCGGTGCTCGCCTGGCTGCTGGGCCGCTTCCTGTTCAAGCCGGTGGCCGGGATCGTTGCCGAACGCAAGGCTGCGGCCGCAAAGGCCATGCAAGCTGCCGAGGACGCCAGACGCGCGGCGGCCGATGCCGAAAAGGCGTCGCGCGCCGAGAAGGAGCGGATCGCCGCCGAGCGCGTGGGCCTGCTTGAGAAAGCTCGCGAGGAAGCCGAGGGCCAAAGGGCGCAACTGATCGACAAGGCGAAAGCGGATGCCGGCGCGATCATCGAGCGGGCGCGGGTGGAAGCCGACCGCGTGACCGCGGAAGAGGGCGAGCGGCAGCTGAGACGCGCGACGGAACTCGCCTTCGCGGTCGCTGAGCGGGTGTTTGCCGATCTGCCGGGCGAGGCGCGCATCGCCGGCTATCCGGAACGGCTGGCGGCCGCGATTTCGGCGCTCGGGGCGGAAGAGCGCACGGCCATCCTGGGGGATGTCGATGATTTGCGTCTCGCCGCGCCGCGCGCGCTGAGCGAAGTCGAGCGTGCCACCGTCGATGCGGTGATCGGGCCGCTCGTCGCCTTGGAGGGGTCGTTGCCCGTCGAGGTCGATGACGCGCTGATCGCCGGTCTGGAACTGCGCAGCCGGCACGGCGTCATCCGCAATTCCCTCGGTTCCGACCTGAAACGCGTGGCAAAGGCTCTGGTCGATGACGAACACGCCTGACAGCGCGTCCGCTGTTCCGGACCCCGGGCTTGAAACCCTGATCGAGACCGTCGGCAACGTCGAACTCGGGCCGCGCTCCGAGGCGATCGGCCGCGTGACGGAAATCGCCGACGGATTGGCGCAGGTCTCAGGCCTTGGCGCAGCGCGCTTCGGCGAACTGCTGGAATTCGAAGGCGGGGCTCGTGGCTTTGTTCTCAATCTGGACGCCGACGTGCTGCAGGCGGCGCTGCTGGATTCCTATGTCGGGATCGAGGCCGGTACAGCCGTGCGACGATTGCACGAGCTGGTCAGCGTACCCGTAGGCGACGCTCTTCTGGGGCGGATGATCGACCCGCTCGGGCGGCCGCTGGACGAGGGCGACGCGGTGGCGGCAGAAGAGCGCCTGCCGGTGGAACGACTGGCGCCTTCGATCATCGACCGCGATTTCGTATCCGAGCCGGTGGAGACGGGCCTCCTCGTCATCGACGCGCTGTTCGCCGTCGGGCGCGGCCAACGCGAACTGATCATCGGCGAACGGGCGACCGGCAAGACCGCGATCGCCGTTGACACGATCATCAACCAGAAGGACACGGACATCGTCTGCGTCTATGTGGCCATCGGCCAGCGCGCCTCGGCGGTGCGCCGGGCGGTCGATGCGATCCGCGAGAAGGGGGCAGCCGATCGCTGTGTCTTCGTCGTCGCGCCGGCAACGGCCGAGCCGGGCTTGCGTTGGCTCGCGCCCTTTGCCGGCATGACGATCGCCGAGCAGGTGCGCGACCGGGGCGGGCACGCGCTGATCGTGCTCGACGATCTGACCAAGCACGCCACGACGCATCGCGAGTTGTCGCTCCTGGCGCGTCAGCCGCCCGGGCGCGAAGCCTATCCGGGCGACATCTTCTACCTGCATGCGCGGTTGCTGGAGCGGGCGGCGAAACTGTCGCCGGAGAAGGGCGGCGGATCGCTGACCGCGCTGCCGATCGCCGAGATCGAGGCGGGCAATCTGTCGGCCTATATCCCCACCAACCTGATCTCGATCTGCGACGGACAGATCGTGCTCTCCAACCAGCTTTTCGCCGCCAACCAGCGACCGGCAGTCGATGTCGGCCTGTCGGTCAGCCGCGTCGGAGGCAAGGCACAGCATGCCGCGCTGCGCAGCGTCGCCGGCCGGGTGCGGCTCGACTATGCGCAGTATCTGGAATTGCGGGTCTTCTCGCGCTTCGGCGGGTTCGGAGACGAGACGCTGAAACGGCGCATCGCCCATGGCGAGCGGATCGGCGCGCTGCTCGCCCAGGCCAGGTTCTCGCCTCTGCGTCCGGTCGATCAGATCGCGCTTCTCGCGGCTCTCGGCGAAGGCATTCTTGACGACGTGCCGCTTGACGCGATGGACGGCGTGAAGAGCGTCTTGCCGGCGATCATCGACAGCGTGCCGGCGCTGGAGGCGTTTCGCGCCGAGCCGACAGAACTCAGTGACGACATTCGCTCTGCGCTGGTGGATTGCGTGCGGCAGGCGGTGGCGCGCGCTGGCAAGACGGCGGGCGGGGCGGACACCTGATGCCTCAGTTGGAGAACCTGAAAGACCGCATCGCCAATATCGGCCAGATCGAGGGCGTGGTCGTGGCGATGCGCGCCATGGCGGCGGCGCACGCGCAAGAGGCGCGCCGGCACCTGCGCGCGATCCGCGAGCACGAGGAGACGGTCGCCCGCTCCATGGCCGAGGCGATGTCGCTGGCACCGGAAATGGCGCCGGATCGCGAACCGGAGGGCGGGGCGGTGAAGCATTTGCACATCGTCGTCGGCGCGGCGCAGGGCTTCAGCGGCATGCACAATGAGCGCATCGTGACCGGTGCGCTGGCGCTGGACGACGAGAACGAGGCACGGACCTATCTTCTGATCGGCCAGCGCTGCATTTCCGAATTCGCGACGCGCGGCCACGATCCGGTCTGGTCGGCCAACATGGTGGCGCATGCGGTGGACGTTCCGGCGCTCGCCAGCCGCATCGTGGACGCCTTGTTCGCGCGCATCGACAGCGGCGAGGCGCATCGGGTGAGCGTGGTGTTCGCCGATCCGGCGGCGCCGGATGCCGGATTGACGGTGCGCCAACTGATGCCGTTCGATTTCGGGCGCATCGCGCTCGCTCCGCGCCCGGTTCCGCCCCTGACGATGATCGCGCCGGAGAAGCTGATCGTGCAACTGGTCGAGGAGTATGTGTTCACCGAGATCTGTGAGGCGCTGATGCTGGGCTTTGCCGCCGAAAACGACGCGCGCATGAAGGCGATGACGCGGGCACGCGCGAATGTGAAGCAGATCGCCCAGGAGTTGCAGCGCAAGTTCCATCAGGCGCGGCAGGAACAGACGACGACCGAGATCATCGAACTGTCGGATGCATCGTGAAATTCTCGCCAGATGAGACGGTTGCGGCAAAGTCCATCGGTGCCGCCTGTTTGAATTGTATTTTATTAAACCGGCTTGTGCTTCCTACAGCTTGAATCGCGAACCGCCTTGCAAATGGAGGTGCGAGAGGTTTGATGCGCCTACTTCGCGGGCAAGGAGGAGTTCATGGTGCCGGAAAGCGGTGAAAAGCGGTTGTACGCGCGTTTCGTCAATGAGAATACCGGCGCCATGGTGGTCGAATACGGCCTTATCGTCGCCCTCGTCACCGTCTCGATCGTCGGCGGCTCGCTGATGATCGGCTCCAGCGTCAACGACAATCTGGAGAGCGCCGCCGCGCCGCTGACCCTCTCCGCCCGCTGAGCGGCGCGGCCGAACCAGCAGATCCGAGGCGCATGACGCGGGGCGATTTGCCCTATCGCGTGCTTCCAACGTATGCCATATCTGGCATATGATCGCGGTTGCGAGCACCCTGCGGAGGACGGGGCGCGCTGCGAGGGGAGGAAGCTGAACCGCATGACGCCCGAGCCCGAACTCGACCTATCGCCGCGAGTTTCCGACGAGATACGCAAGACAACCTGCTACATGTGTGCCTGCCGCTGCGGCATCAACGTGCACCTGCGGACAGGCCCGGACGGCCGGAAGATCGTCAGCTATATCGAGGGCAATCGCGACCACCCCAAGAACCAGGGCGTGCTGTGCGCCAAGGGTTCCGCTGGCATCATGCAGCACTACTCGCCGGCGCGGCTGAAGAAGCCGCTGAAGCGAAGCGGTCCGCGTGGCACCGGCGAGTTCGAGGAGATCTCCTGGGAAGAGGCGATGACGCTGGCGACGGACTGGCTGGCGCCGGTGCGCCACAGCGATCCGCGCAAGCTGGCCTTCTTCACGGGGCGTGACCAGTCGCAATCCTTCACCTCCTGGTGGGCGCAGGCTTTCGGTACGCCGAACTATGCGGCGCATGGCGGCTTCTGCTCGGTCAACATGGCGGCGGCCGGCATCTACACGATGGGCGGGGCGTTCTGGGAGTTCGGCGCGCCGGACTGGGACCGCGCGAAGATGTTCATGATCTTCGGCGTCGCCGAGGATCACGATTCCAACCCGATCAAGATCGGCCTGTCCAAGCTCAAGAAACGCGGCGCGAAGATCGTGGCCGTCAATCCGGTGCGCACCGGCTACAATGCCGTGGCCGACGAATGGGTCGGCATCACGCCCGGCACGGACGGCCTCTTCGTCATCGCGCTGATCCACGAATTGCTCCGCATGGGCAAGGTCGATGTCGCCTATCTCAGGCGCTATACCAATGCGCCGTGGCTGGTGATCGACGATCCGGGCGCAGCCGATCACGGCCTTTTCGCGCGAGGTGAGGACGGGCATCCGCTGATCATCGACCGTCGCACCGGTTGGGTCGCCTCGAGCGAGGATGTCGATGCCCGCCCCGACCTGCAGGGCGAGGCGATACTGCCGGGCGGGCGCAAGGCGCGGCCGGTCTTTGCTCTGATCGCCGAGAAATACCTCGACTCGGGGCATGGTCCCGAGGCCGCCGCCGAGCGTTGCGGTGTGCCGGCCGGCGCGATCCGGCGGCTGGCTGGCGACCTGGCGCGCACGGCGTTCGAGGAAGAGATCGTCATCGAGCAGCCCTGGACGGACTGGCGTGGCAAGCGCCACGAAAAGATGATCGGCCGGCCTGTCGCCTTCCACGCCATGCGCGGCATCTCGGCGCATTCGAACGGCTTCCAGACCTGTCGCGCGATCCATCTGCTGCAGATGCTGCTCGGCTCGGTGGAGACGCCGGGAGGGTTCCGGTTCAAGCCGCCCTATCCGAAGCCGGCGGAAGGCCATCCGCGTCCGCATGCGGAATGCCGCCCCGACACGCCATTGGCCGGCCCGCATCTTGGCTATCCGATGGGACCGGACGATCTGTTGCTGGACGAGGCCGGCTCCCCGCGGCGCATCGACAAGGCGTTTTCCTGGGAGGCCCCGCTGGCCGTGCACGGGCTGATGCACATGGTCATCTCCAACGCGGTGGCGCGTGATCCCTACGGAATCGACGTCCTGTTTCTCTACATGGCGAACATGGCGTGGAACTCGTCGATGAACACCGCCGGCGTCATGGAGATGCTGACGCGCACCGACGAGAATGGCGACTATGTGATCCCGAAGATCATTTACTCGGACGCCTATTCCTCCGAGATGGTCGCCTTTGCCGATCTGGTGCTGCCGGACACGACCTATCTGGAGCGGCATGACTGCATCTCGCTTCTGGACCGGCCGGTCTCCGAACCGGATTGCGCGGCGGACGCCATCCGCTGGCCCGTGGTCGAACCTGATCGCGACGTGCGCGGCTTCCAGTCGGCGCTGCTCGACCTCGGTGCGCGGCTGGGCCTACCGGGTTTCGTGGAGGAGGACGGGTCGCCGCGTTACAAGGACTATGCCGACTACATGGTTCGCCACGAGCGCCGTCCGGGCATCGGGCCGCTTGCCGGCTGGCGGGGCGAGGGCAATGGCCGCGGCCGGGGCGCGCCCAATCCGGAGCAGCTTCAGCGCTATATCAACAATGGCGGGTTCTTCTCGACGGAAATCCCGGAAGAGGCCCAGTTCTTCAAGCCGTGGAACGCCGACTATCAGAACTGGGCAGTGTCGATGGGCTTCTATGACAAGCCGACGCCCTACCTGTTCCAACTCTATGTCGAGCCGCTTCGGCGGTTCCAACTCGCGGCGGAAGGACATGGCGATCGCCAACCGCCGGACGCCATGCGCGAGCGGATCGCTCAGGCCTTCGAGCCGTTGCCGACCTGGTATCCGCCCCATGAGGGCGAGAGGATCGACCCGTCGGCGTTCCCGTTGCATGCGCTGACGCAGCGCCCGGCGGCGATGTATCACAGCTGGGGCTCACAGAATGCGTGGCTGCGGCAAATCCATGGCGAGAACCCGCTCTACGTGCCCGAAGCGCTGGCGCGCGAGGCGGGGCTGGAAGATGGCGACTGGGCCTGGGTCACGTCGCATCACGGCCGGATTCGCGTGCCGATTCGCATCACGGCGGCGTCGAACAACAAGACGTTGTGGACGTGGAACGCGATCGGCAAGCGCAAGGGCGCGTGGGCGCTGGACCGGGACGCGCCGGAAACCCAACGGGGCTTCCTGCTCAACCATCTGATCCACGAATTGCTGCCGCCGAAGGCTGACGGGATGCGCTGGTCGAATTCCGATCCGGTGACGGGACAGGCCGCGTGGTTCGACCTGCGGGTGCGCATCGAGAAGGCAGGCCCCGACGAGGAGAGCCTGTCGCCCGACACCGGGGGACAGCAATCGCCGGTCGGAACAGGCCCCTCGGTCGTGGCCTTCGGAAAGGCGTGGAAGCAATGACCACGCTGCCGGAAACCACCAACAGGAAGCTCGGCCTCGTCATCGACCTCGACGTCTGCGTCGGCTGCCATGCCTGCGCGGTCGCGTGCAAGGAGTGGAACACCGGCGCCTATGGCGCGCCGCTGTCGGACCAGGACGCCTATGGGGCCGAACCCTCCGGAACCTGGCTCAACCGGGTCCACTCCTACGAGGTGAAGCCGCAGGACGGGCCTGCCCAGATCGTGCATTTCCCGCGCTCCTGCCTGCATTGCGAGGACGCGCCCTGCGTGACCGTCTGCCCGACCGGAGCGAGCTACAAGCGTGCTGAAGACGGCATCGTGCTGGTCAACGAGGACCGCTGCATGGGCTGCGGCCTGTGCGCATGGGCCTGCCCCTATGGCGCGCGCGAGATGGACATGGACGCCGGCGTGATGAAGAAATGCACGCTGTGCGTTGATCGTATCTACAACGCGCAAATACCGGCAGAAGACAGGGTGCCGTCCTGCGTACGCACCTGCCCGGCGAATGCCCGCCATTTCGGCGATCTCGCCGATCCGGAAAGCGACGTGTCGCGCATGGTCGCCGAGCGAGGCGGCTATGACCTGATGCCGGCCCAGGGGACGCGACCGGTCAACAAATATCTGCCGCCGCGTCCGAAGACGCCCTGCGAGACCGGTCCGGGTGGTGCTGGCGAAGCGTCAGTCGCCACGCCGCCCGGTAGCCTGCTTGGCTGGCTCGACCGGGCGCTGGCCGTGATCGACGGGGAGTAGGCACATGCATCCGGCATTCTCCGTCATTGTCTTCACGACGCTGTCCGGCATCGGCTTCGGGCTGATGGCGCTGCTCGGGCTCGGCTTCGGCGTACCGGGCGCGGGGTTTCAGTGGAGCGCGACGATCGTCGCCTTCGCCTTCGCGGTGATCGGCCTTTTGTCGTCCGTTCTGCATCTGCGCAGCAAGTCGCGTGCGATCCTCGCCTTTTCGCAATGGCGCTCCTCCTGGCTGTCGCGCGAAGGCGTGTGTTCCGTTGTGACGCTCGGCCTGTTCGGGATCTATTCGCTGGTGCTGCTCCTCATGGGCACACGTCTGGCCGCGCTGGGCTTCGCGGCAGCTGTCCTCGCCATGGTCACAGTGTTCACGACGTCGATGATCTATGCGCAGTTGCGCACCGTTCCGCACTGGGCGAGCTGGATCACGCCGGCCGTGTTCTTGGGCTTCTCGATCGCTGGAGGTGTGCTGGCGCTATCGGCGCTGCTGGCGATCTCGGGCGCGCCTTCAGCGCGCATGGCGGCGCAATGGGCGATGGTCGCTCTGATCGTCGCATGGGCGGCGAAGGCGGCCTGGTGGCGACGGGCGGCGGAAACGAGCCTCGAGGCCGCCGGGTCGGGCATTGGCGACGCGACGGGGCTTGGAGTGCTTGGCGCGGTGCGCCCCTTCGAGCCGCCTCATACGAGTCCGAACTACCTAATGCGCGAAATGGCCTTCGAGGTCGGCCGCAAGCGGGCGCGCGCGCTTCGCCGGATCGCGATTGCCTGCGGGGCCGTTGCGCCGTTCCTTCTGGCGGGGCTTGCCGCTTATGTCGGGGCTGCCGCGCCACTGCTGATGCTGGCGGTCATCCTGCATCTGGTCGGCATGCTGGCGGAACGCTGGCTGTTCTTTGCCGAGGCGCGCCACGCCGTCGGATCCTTCTACGGGATCGGTCAGTCCGTCGCGCGCCCGTCGTCGCAGGCGGCGTGATAGCGCACGCTCCTGGTCTCGCTCAGCGCGGTGCGCACGTCTTCGGGGATCGGCAGGGCTTTTAACGCGCCGGCCTCGTCGGCGCCCGCCCAGACGCGGGTCTGGACCGCGGAGACCAGCTTCACGTCGCCGCAGCGAAATTCATGCGTGACGTCGAAGGACGATCCGCCCCAGCGTGAGACGGTCGATGACAGGGTGATCACGTCACCGAGCCGGGCGGGTGCGACGAAGTTCGCCTCGCTGCGGACAAGCGGCGTACCGCGCAGTTCCGGCTGGCGGTCGATCAATGCCCCGAAACCGAAGCCTCCGGCCTCGAAGAGGCGGGAAAGCCCGTGCTCCATCCAGTCGAAGAAGTTCGGATTGTAGACGATCTGCGCCGGATCGCAGTGGCCCCATTCAACGCGGATTTCGACCTGGCATTCGAGCATCGTGAGGACCCTTCAGATTTCCTGACGCCGTCTTCCGACTTTTCCGGGGAGGCGGCTGGGGTCGCCATGCCGCGCGGGGGATGGCATTGCAAGCCGAAAGGCGCGCCTGCGTCTGAATGCGCGCCACCGGCGAAATTCGAAATTCCATGCGCGGCGGCGCTGGTAAGTGCCGATGCGGAGGCATAGGTCTATGCCACCGGCGGCGAGCGGCCGCCGGCCCCTGGAGGTCTACGAACCAGAATGAAGCCAGCCTTTGCCTATCTGCGCGTTGCCATCGTCTTCACGGCGTTGGGTCTAGTGCTGGCCGGATGGTTGGGATGGGCGATGACGGGCACCGTCGCCGGCCTTGCGTCCTTCCTCTTCACGGCGACCGTTCTGGCGGCGCTTGAGATCGCACTGTCCTTCGACAACGCGATCGTCAACGCCAACAAACTCAAGGAGATGAGCCCTGTCTGGCAGAAGCGGTTCCTGACATGGGGCATCCTGATCGCCGTGTTCGGGATGCGCATCCTTTTGCCGCTGCTCGTCGTCGTCTTCGCGGCGAAGATAGGGCCGGTGGCGGCCGTGATGCTGGCTGCGACCGAGCCTGAGCGCTACGGCATGATCATGGAGCGCGCGCATGTCTCCATATCGGCCTTCGGCGGCACGTTCCTGTTGATGGTGGCGCTCAGCTACTTCATCGACGATGCCAAGGAGGTGGACTGGATCCGCACCCTCGAGCGCCGGTTGCGCCAGGTCGCATCGGTGCGCGGGATCGAGATCGCCATCGTGCTGTTGATCGTCATGGCGTTCGCCATGTGGCTTCCGCCGCATGAATCGGCGATGTTCCTGTTTGCCGCGATCGCCGGGCTGCTGACCTTCCTGTTAGTCGAAATTCTCGGCCATGTGCTCGACGCTTCGCAGGACGCCGCGCGGCTGGCGCGCCAGGGCGGGCTCGGCGCCTTCCTCTATCTGGAAATCCTCGACGCCTCGTTCAGTTTCGACGGCGTGATCGGCGCCTTCGCGCTGACGCGAAACCTGTTCCTGATCGCGATCGGGCTCGGCATCGGCGCGATGTATGTGCGCTCGGTGACGATAATGCTGGTCGAGATGGGAACGCTCGCCAAGTTCCGCTATCTCGAACATGGCGCCTTCTATTCCATCCTGGTGCTCGCGCTGATCATGTATGCGCAGTCCTTCGTGCATATTCCGGAAGCAATCACGGGCCTGATCGGGGTCGTGTTGATCGTCCTCTCCGTGCATTCCTCGATCCGCCACAACAAGCGCCACGGCGGGTGCTGACCGAACTCTCTGTCCCTGGAGCATCCGCGACGTTTTTTCGCTCTCGGCCGACAGGCATGGACGGGAACGAAGGCGCGCGATAAGCCTCCAGACGACGGTGACAGCGCTCGCCGGCGGGCCGGACTTGCTATCGACCGCCGGACGGGCTTTATGTCTGCAACGAAAGTCTTAGACGCGGAGGACAATTTGAAGATCGGCACGCCGAAAGAGGTTTTTCCCGGGGAGAACCGCGTTGCGATGACGCCGGACAGCGCGTTGCAGTTGCAAAAGCTTGGCCATGACTGCGCGGTCGAGGCCGGCGCCGGTCTTGCTGCAGGCTTTTCCGACGACGCCTATGCGAAGGCCGGGGTCGAGGTGCTGGCGACGGCCGACGCGCTGTGGGAGGCAGCGGACGTCATCGCCAAGGTGCGGCCGCCGGAACCGGCGGAAGTCGATCGCCTGACCGCGGGCAAGACGCTAATCTCGTTCTTCTATCCGGCGCAGAACACCGTGCTTCTGGACGCGTGTAAGGACAAGGGCGCCAGCGTCATCGCCATGGACATGGTGCCGCGCATCAGCCGTGCCCAGAAGATGGACGCGCTGTCGTCGATGGCCAACATTGCCGGCTATCGCGCCGTGATCGAGGCGGGCAACAATTTCGGCCGTTTCTTCACCGGGCAGGTGACGGCGGCGGGCAAGGTGCCGCCGGCCAAGGTGCTGATCGTCGGCGCCGGTGTCGCGGGTCTTGCGGCCATCGGCACGGCGACCTCGCTCGGTGCCATCACCTATGCGTTCGACGTGCGGCCGGAAGTGGCCGAGCAGATCGAATCGATGGGCGCGGAATTCGTTTATCTCGACTTCGAGGAGCAGGCCCAGGACGGAGCGGCGACCGGCGGCTACGCCGCGCCGTCGAGCCCGGAATTCCGCGAGAAGCAGCTTGAGAAGTTCCGCGAACTCGCGCCCGACATGGACATCGTCATCACCACGGCGCTGATCCCGGGACGCGACGCGCCGAAGCTGTGGCTGAAGGACATGGTCGAGGCGATGAAGCCCGGCTCCGTCGTCATCGACCTTGCCGCCGAGCGCGGCGGCAATTGCGACTTGACGGTCGCCGACCAGAAGGTCGTCAGCGACAATGGCGTGACGATCGTCGGCTACACCGACTTTCCGAGCCGCATGGCGGCGCAGTCCTCGACGCTCTACTCCACAAATATCCGCCACATGCTGACGGACCTGACGCCGGCCAAGGACGGCGCGCTGGTTCACAACATGGAGGACGACGTCATCCGGGGGGCGACGGTGACGAGGGGCGGCGAGATCACCTTCCCGCCGCCGCCGCCCAAGGTGCAGGCGATCGCGGCGCAGAAGCCGAAGGAAAAGCCGAAGGAGCTGACGCCCGAGGAGAAGCGCGCCAGGGAGGTCGCCGCCTTCAAGGCGCAGACCAAGCGCCAGGTTACGCTGCTCGTCGTCGGCGCGGCATTGCTGCTCGGCGTCGGCCTAGTCGCGCCGGCCAGCTTCATGCAGCATTTCATCGTGTTCGTGCTCTCGGTGTTCATCGGCTTCCAGGTGATCTGGAATGTGGCGCATTCGCTGCACACGCCGCTGATGGCCGTGACCAATGCGATCTCCTCGATCATCATCCTGGGTGCGCTGATGCAGATCGGCTCGGGATCGTTCCTGGTCATCCTGCTCGCCGGGCTGTCGGTCTTCATGGCCGGCATCAACATCTTCGGCGGCTTCCTCGTGACACGGCGCATGCTCGCCATGTTCCAGAAATCGTAAGGGGCAGGAACGATGGAATTCGGATTCACCACGGCGGCCTATGTGGTCGCTTCTGTCCTCTTCATCCTGAGCCTGGGCGGCCTTTCCGGTCAGGAAAGCGCCAAGCGCGCCGTCTGGTACGGCATCGCTGGCATGGCGCTGGCGGTGTTCGCCACGCTGATCGGGCCGGGTGCCGGGCTGTGGGTGCTGTCGCTGATCCTGATCGCGGGCGGCGGCCTCATCGGCTGGTATGTGGCCAACCGCGTGCAGATGACAGAGATGCCGCAGCTTGTCGCCGCGATGCATTCGCTTGTCGGCCTTGCCGCCGTGTTCGTCGGCTTCAACGCGCATTTCGAGCTCGGCCGGGTTCTGGCCATGGACCATGCGGCGCGCGGCGGGCTTGAAGGCTTCGCCGCGATCCTGGCGCACAAGAGCGCGGTCGAGGTCAACATCCTGCGGGTCGAACTGTTCCTCGGCGTGTTCATCGGTGCGGTGACCTTCACCGGCTCGGTGATCGCCTTTGGCAAGCTTGCCGGCAAGGTGAGTTCGAAGGCCGAGAAGCTGCCCGGCGGCCACATGCTGAACGCTGCGGCGGCGGCGTTGTCGGTGCTGTTCGGCATCTGGTACTTCACCGGCGGCGGATTCGTGCCGCTGTTCCTGATGACGCTGTGCGCGCTCTTCATCGGCTACCACCTGATCATGGGCATCGGCGGCGCCGACATGCCGGTGGTCGTGTCGATGCTCAACTCCTATTCGGGCTGGGCGGCCGCGGCGATCGGCTTCTCGCTCGGCAATGACCTGCTGATCGTCACCGGCGCGCTGGTCGGTTCGTCGGGCGCGATCCTGTCCTACATCATGTGCGAGGCGATGAACCGGTCCTTCGTGTCGGTCATCCTCGGCGGGTTCGGCAACACGGCCGGCCCGGCGATGGAGGTCGAGGGCGAGCAGATCGCGATCGATGCGGAAGGCGTCGCTGCGGCGCTGAACGACGCCGATTCGGTGATCATCGTTCCCGGTTACGGCATGGCCGTGGCGCAGGCGCAGCAGGCGGTTTCCGAACTGACGCGCAAGCTGCGCGCCGCCGGCAAGGAGGTGCGCTTCGCAATCCACCCCGTCGCCGGTCGCCTGCCGGGCCACATGAACGTGCTGCTGGCCGAAGCGAAGGTGCCCTACGACATCGTCATGGAGATGGACGAGATCAACGACGACTTCCCGTCGACCGACGTCGTCATCGTCATCGGCTCCAACGACATCGTCAATCCCGCGGCGCAGGACGATCCGAACTCGCCGATCGCGGGCATGCCGGTTCTGGAGGTCTGGAAGGCGAAGCAGGTCTTCGTCTCCAAGCGCGGCCAGGGCACCGGCTATTCCGGCATCGAGAACCCGCTCTTCTACAAGGACAACACGCGCATGTTCTTCGGCGACGCCAAGGCCTCGGTCAGCCAGTTGCTGACGCTGGTAGACTGACGCGCGTCATCGACGAGCAGGTTGTGATCGGGGCGCCGCGGCGCCCCTTTCTTTTTGCCAGCATTACCCCCCAATCGGTGCCGGCGCTCCGGCTGCATCCTATGCGGCAGGGATCTGCCGGCGGGTGTGTCTTGCGCTTGCCTCGAATTCCCGGATCGCGGCTTCGATCCAGATCCTGAACCGGGCACAGCGCTCGTCCTTCAAGCCGGCTTCGGATGTGAGCAGGTAATAGCCGCCGACGCGAATGTCGGTTTCGAACAGTTCGACCAGCCGGCCGTCCTCGATCTCTCGGGCGACCATGAGATCGCTGGTGAGCGCAACGCCTTGGCCGGCCATGGCTGCGTCGAAGCCGAGATTGGCGTCCCAGAGGCGGGGGCCTGTCAGGGGCTGCTGCAAGCGCGTGCCGGCCCGCTCGAACCATGTCGTCCATTGGGCATGGGATTCCTCGTGGATCAAAGGAAGGCGAGGCAGATCCTCCAGGGACCCGGGTATGCCGTGGCGTTGTAGCCAGGCGGGGCTGACGACAGGAAACATGCGGGGCTGGAGCAGGGGAATGGCGCCTTCGGTCAGGGCGTCAAAATCACCGAAGCCGACCATCAGGTCGGCCTCGCCGCCCGCGAAATCCGGGATGCGATCAATGGCCCGCAACAGTACCTCGCCGGATGCGATCACGTGGCGAATGTCGTCCAGGCGGGGGGTGAGCCAGCGCGTGGCAAGGCCGGGCACGCACCAGATGTGGAACTCGTCCTGGCCGGCGCTCGTCCTCAACCGGGCTGCGGTTTCGGCGATTGAGTGGAAGGCGGCGGTGGTGATGTCGAACAACTCCTGACCCTCGGGCGTCAGCGTGGCGCCGCGGGGACCGGCGGTGAGCAGTTTCGCGCCGATCCAGGCTTCCAGGTTCTGAATGTGCCGGCTGACGACCGTGTGGCTGATGCCGATGTCGCTGGCGGCCTTGCGCATGCTGCCGGTGCGCCCGGTCGCCTCGAAGGCGCGCAGCATGATCAGCGGCGGCAACCGGCCGGCAAGCGGGCGCTCGGGGTCGAAGCGCACGGTCTGGCGGGGTCGGGACGCGCGATTGCGGGGCATCGATGAGCCGCTTCCTGTGGTGCATTCAATGCACCGCAATAGCACAATCAATCTGATACCTGAAGCGCGCGCTTCGGCCCTATCCTCTGTCCGAGATCCAACATTCCGGGGCAGACGCCATGACCAACCAATCCCTGCAGGACCGCCGCGCCGCCGCCGTCCCGCGCGGCATCGCGACCGCATATCCGAAATTCGCCGCGCGCGCGGAAAACGCCGAAATCTGGGACGTCGAAGGCAATCGCTACGTCGATTTCGCCGGCGGCATCGCCGTCCTCAACACCGGCCATCGCCATCCGAAGGTGATCGAGGCCGTCAAGCGGCAGCTCGACGCCTATACGCACACCGCGTTCCAGATCCTGCCCTACGAGCCCTATGTGGAAGTCGGCGAGCGGCTGGCGGCGATGGCACCGATCGACGATGCCAAGGCGATCCTGTTTTCCACCGGTGCTGAAGCGGTGGAGAACGCCATCAAGATCGCCCGCGCTGCGACAGGGCGACCGGGCGTGATCGCGTTTTCCGGCGGATTTCACGGCCGCACGACGCTGACCATGGCGCTGACCGGCAAGGTCGCGCCCTACAAGGTCAAGTTCGGCATCGCGCCGGCCGGCGTCTATCATGTGCCGTTCCCCGTGGAGCAATACGGCACGACGATCGAGGACTCCCTGAAGGCGCTCGACTCTCTGTTCCGCGCCGATATCGGGCCGGACAATGTGGCGGCGATCATTGTCGAACCTGTCCAGGGCGAGGGCGGCTTCCATCCGGCGCCGACGGAACTGCTCGTGGCGTTGCGGGCAATCTGCGATCGGCACGGCATCCTGTTGATCGCCGACGAGGTGCAGACCGGTTTCGCACGCACGGGCCGGATGTTCGGGATCGAGCATTCCGGTGTCCTGCCGGACCTGATGACGGTCGCGAAGTCCCTTGCGGGCGGCTTTCCGCTGTCGGGGGTCATCGGTCGCGGTGACGTCATGGACGCGGCCGAGCCGGGCGGCCTTGGCGGCACCTATGCCGGAAGTCCCGTCGCCTGCGCAGCGGCGCTCGCCGTGATGGACGTGATCGAGGAGGAGAAGCTCGTCGAGCGCGCCAATGTCATCGGCGACAAGGTCAAGGCACGATTGTCGGCGATCGCGGCGCGCAACGACGTGGTGCCGATCGCCGCGATCCGCGGCCCCGGTGCCATGGTGGCCTTCGATATCATGACCCAGCCGGGCGGCAACGAACCCGATGCGGAGGCGACCAAGCGTGTCACCGCGGCGGCGCTCGATGCCGGTCTGGTTCTCCTGTCCTGCGGCGTCTACGGCAACACGATCCGCATTCTCAATCCGCTGACCATCTCCGACGCGGTGCTGGAGGAAGGTCTCGGACTTCTGGAAGCGGCACTGAAGGCCGCGCGACCCACGACGGAGGATTAGTCTCATGCGGACCCTGAACGATCCTTCTCTGCTCAGGCAGCAGGCCTTCATCGGCGGCATGTTCACCGGCGACCCGGTGTTGCCGGTCACGAACCCGGCCAATGGCGAGCATCTGGCAGCGGTCCCCGATTTCGGAGCGGTCGAGGCCGAACGCGCTGTCGAGGCGGCGGCTGCCGCCTTCAAGCCCTGGGCGGCGCGCACCGCCAAGGAACGCAGCGCCGTGCTGCGCCGCTGGTTCGACCTCGTGATCGCCAATCGCGACGATCTGGCGACGATCCTGACCAGCGAGCAGGGCAAACCCGTCGGCGAGGCGCTGGGGGAGATCGACTACGCCGCCTCCTATATCGAGTACTATGCCGAGGAGGCGAAGCGCGTGGCGGGCGAGATCCTGCCGTCGCATCGGGCCGATGCCCGTATCACGGTGCTCCGGCAGCCGATCGGCGTCGTCGCCGCGATCACGCCGTGGAATTTCCCGGCGGCGATGATCACCCGCAAGATTGCGCCCGCTCTTGCCGTCGGCTGCACCGTCGTGGTCAAGCCCGCGCCCGAAACGCCGTTGACCGCGCTGGCGCTGGCCGAGTTGGCGCAACGCGCGGGCTTTCCCGCCGGTACGGTGAATATCGTCACGGGCGACGCGGTCGCCATCGGCAAGGTGCTCACCACGCATCCGAAGGTGCGCCTCGTCGGCTTCACCGGATCGACACCGGTCGGCAAGATCCTGATGCAGCAGGCATCGAGCACCGTGAAGAAGGTGGCGCTGGAGCTCGGCGGCAACGCGCCGTTCATCGTCTTCGACGACGCGGATATCGATGCCGCAGTCGAAGGCGCGATGGTTTCGAAATACCGGAATATGGGCCAGACCTGCGTCTGCACGAACCGCATCTATGCGCAGGCCGGCATTCACGACCGGTTCGTCGAGAAACTGGCCGAACGGGTGCGCGAGCTATCCGTCGGTGACGGGTTCGGCGATGGCGTCGTTCAGGGGCCGCTGATCACGCAGGCTGCCGTGTCGAAGGTGGAGGCGCACATCGCCGATGCGGTCGCCAAAGGCGCGTCGGTGGTGACCGGCGGCAAGAGGCACGGCCTCGGCCACACCTTCTTCGAGCCGACGCTGCTGACGGGCGCGCGGGCCGGGATGCAGCTTGCGCGCGAAGAGACGTTCGGCCCGCTCGCCGCCGTGTTCAAGTTCGACACCGAGGACGAGGTCGTAGCGGCAGCCAACGACACGGACAGCGGTCTCGCTGCCTATTTCTACACCCGCGACGTGGGCCGGATCTTCCGGGTGATGGAGGGCCTCGAATACGGCATGGTCGGCGTCAACACCGGGCTGATCTCCACCGAGCTGGCGCCGTTCGGCGGGGTCAAGGAGAGCGGCAATTCCCGCGAAGGCTCGCATCACGGCCTGCTGGAATTCACCGAACTGAAATATGGCTGCATCGCCGGGCTGTAATTCCTGAGCATGCCGCATTCCCGGGCTGGACGCCGCTTGCCGCGTTCAGCCCGAATGCGTTTCGTCTCCGACATGCATGAATTCCCGGAACGCCGAGACGGCCGTATTCTGCTCGACATTGGCGGCCCAGGCGAGGCCGACATCCATGGTCGGGATCGGATCGTCGAGCGAGATCACCTCCACGCGCCGGCCGTCCAGCGACCAGGGGCGATAGACCATGTCCGACAGGATCGTGACCCCCATGCCGGCGGCGACCATGGAGCGCACTGCCTCCACCGAGGACGTGCGGAAGATGGTCTTGGGACGGTAGCTGGTGCGGTTCCAGTAGCGCTGGGTCGTGTTGGACGCCTCATCGACCGTGAGCATGATGTAGGGCTCCTGGGCGACGTCGGAGAGGCCGACTGAGGGCTGGTCGAGCAAATGGTGCTGCGACGACAGCCACAGTCTCCGGCGCGATTGCAGCAGCGTCTCGTAGGCGAGGCCTTCCTGATCCATGATGTTGGATGTCAGCATGACCGCGAGATCGAAGGTGCCCGACACGAGGCCGTCCTCGATCGCGTTTCTCGGGGCTTCCGTGAGCTGCAGCGTGACGCTTGGAAAGGCGCGGGCGAAGCGTTCGATATAGGGCGTGATGAAGTAACCGGCGACCGTGTAGGTCATCGCCAGACGCAGCGTTCCCTTGACGTCGTCGCGCAACCGGCGGGGCGAGCGCACCGCCTCGTCGACGGCCGCCATGATGCGGCGGGCATGGTCGAGAAAGATGTTGCCCTCATAGGTCAGGGCCACCCCGGCCGCATGACGGGTGAACAACGGCGCGCCGACGATGTCCTCCAGCTGCTTGACGGCGGTCGTCACAGCTGATTGGGAGACGTTGAGTTCCATCGCCGCGCGGGAAACCTGGCCCATATTGGCGACCGCGATGAAGTAGCGGATCTGGCGGATTGAGGGCTCATTCATTTTTCAGATACGCCTTATCTCTTTTTCGCAACCTGGTCTGCAAATTCTCGCGGCAGTTGTGCGCTGCGGCATCTCATTTGGCCGTTCATTGGCCTCGGCTAACCCATGAAAACGATGGATTTCTGGCGTTTTTGATGTCGCTGTCGCCGCAGCTTGCTCAAAATTTCAACATGCCTTCATTTTGCGCGCGCGAAATCAAAAAAACAGAATAACTATGCCTAATAATCGTATTTTACAATTCCCCTGTCTCGTTCTTTCATTTCTCCACCGTCCCTCCGGCGGCGGTCGGCGAAGCGGACCACGAGGGTTCGCAGACACTTGGAGGCACACACATGAAACATCTGCTCACTGCATTGACCGCATCGGCGGCAGTGGCGCTCGTCATGTCCGGCGGCGCAACGGCCGAGGAGTGGTACCCCTATTCGGTCGAAGTGTGGGACCCGCCCTTCGACATGGCCAGCCCGCGCACATCGGTGGATTACGAGCCGCTCGAGAAGGCGTCCCAGAAATGGGACATCTGCGTATCCTTCCCGCACATGAAGGACGCCTACTGGCTGGGCGTCGATTACGGCATCACCGAAGAGGCCAAGCGGCAGGGCGTGAAGGCCAACGTCGTCGAAGCCGGTGGCTATACGGAACTCAACACCCAGATCTCGCAGATCGAGGATTGCGTGTCGGCCGGCGCCGACGCGGTGATCATCGGCGCGATCTCCTATGACGGGCTGAACAATGTCGTCGCCGAACTGGCCGAGAAGAACATCCCGGTCATCGACGTGATCAACGGCATGTCCTCCGACAAATTGGCGGCCAAGTCGCTCGTGTCGTTCGGCGAGATGGGCGCGAAGGCGGGCGAATTCCTCGCCGCGTCGCATCCGGCCGGCGGTGATGCGGCCAAGGTGGCCTGGTTCCCCGGACCGGCAGGTGCAGGCTGGGTCGAGGCCGGCAACACCGGCTTCCAGGGCGCGATCGAAGGATCGGCCGTCGAACTGGTCGACACCAAATATGGCGACACCGGCAAGGAAGCCCAGGCCAAGCTCGTGGAAGATACGCTCGAAGCCTATCCGGATCTCGACTACATCGTCGGCACCGCGGTGACCGCCGAGGCGGCCGTGCCGATCCTGCGCGCCCGCGGCCTGACGGACCAGGTCAAGATCGTGTCCTACTACTACACGCCTGGCGTGGACCAGGGCATCGCGCGCGGCCAGATCCTCGCCGCACCGACGGATTCCACCGTCATCCAGGGCCGCATCGCGATCGACCAGGCCGTGCGCATCCTGGAAGGCAAGGACTACATGAAGCATGTGGGTCCGGCGCTCTACGTCGTCACGCAGGAAAACCACGGCGATTTCGATCCGTCCTCGACGCTGGCTCCGAACGGCTTCCGTCCGGTGTTCTCGGTCGAGTAATCGAAGGCGACGGTCGGGCCATGTCAGATCCGCTCCTCCATGCCCGGGAAGGGACGCAGCCGCCGGCTGCGTTCCCCCTGCTGCAGACGAAGGCCGTGACCAAGGAATATCCCGGGGTCAAGGCGCTCGACGGAGTGGATTTCGACCTGCGGCCCGGCGAGGTGCATGTCCTGTTCGGCGAGAACGGGGCAGGCAAATCGACACTGATATCCATTCTGGCCGGCGCCAATCAGCCGAGCGGCGGCCAGATCCTGTTTCGCGGCGAGCCGGTCACGCTGCATTCGGTGCATGACGCCCGGGCCTACGGCATCTCCGCGGTGTTCCAGGAATTTTCCCTCATTCCGCAAATGACGGTGGAGGAGAACCTCTTCCTCGGCGCCGAACATACGCGCGGCGGCTTCATCGACCGCGCTCGCATCCGGCGCGAGGCGCTGGAGATCCTCGACGAACTCGGCTTCGACCTGCGGCCCGAGCAGCGTGTCGATCACCTGACGCGCGCCGAACAGCAGATGGTCGAGATCGCCAAGGCGTTCCGCTCCGACCTGTCGGTCCTGATCCTGGACGAGCCAACCGCTTCGCTCACCAATCACGAGACCGATCATCTCTTCGACCTGATCGGCCAGCTGACGCAACGCGGTGTCGGCATTGTCTACATCACCCACCGCATGGCCGAGATCCGGCGCATCGGTGACCGCATCACCGTGCTGCGCGATGGCCGCTACATCGACACGGTCGATGCCAAGGCCAGTTCGGAAGACGATCTGGTGCGCCTGATGACTGGCAGGGTGGTCGGCAGCATCTTTCCCGCGCTCGACCTCGGCGAAGCCGGCGACCCGGTTATCGAGGTGCGCAGCCTGACGACGCCGGACGAGACGGTCATCGATGCGTCGATGCAGGTGCGGGCCGGCGAGATCGTCGGCATGGCCGGGCTCGTCGGGTCCGGCAAGTCGGAACTGATGCAGGCCTGTTTCGGGGCCGGGCCGATCGCCAGCGGCAGCGTCGCGCTCAAGGGCCGCGACATCACCGGCAACAGCCCGCGGCGCAACATCCGGGCCGGTTTTCTCTACCTGCCGGCGGACCGGCGCAACGAGGGGCTGATGATGATGCGGCCGGTGCGCGAGAACGTCGCGCTCGCCTCGCTCGACATCAAGCCCTTCTCCAACGGGTTCCTTCTGGATCGCGGCGGCGAGGTGCGTGCGGTGACGGGGCTGGCGGAACGCCTGAACCTGGCGCCGCCGCGCATCGAGCGCGCCGTCGATCATTTCTCCGGCGGCAACCAGCAAAAGGCGATGCTGGCGCGCAGCCTGACGCGCTCCTACGATCTGATCGTCTTCGACGAGCCGACCGTCGGTGTCGATGTCGGCACCCGCGCCTCGATCTACGAATTCATCGTCGAACTGGCGAAGAGCGGCACGGCGATCGTGCTGATCTCGTCCGACCTTCCCGAAATCCTTCACCTGACCACGCGCGCCTACGTCTTCTATCGCGGCCGCGTGCAAGCCGAATTGCAGGCCGACCAACTGACGGAGGAAAACGTGCTTGCCCATTTCTTCGAAAGGGAGGCTGCGTGATGGCCGCCAACACCGCGACCGCGCAACCGGCGGGTGGCCTCGGCACCGCCGTCAAGCGGCTCTTCGTCAAGCTCGGCATCCTGCCGTTCCTGCTGGTGATCGCCCTCATCGTCTTCACGCTGATGTCCGACAACTTCCTGACGCCGCGCAACCTGATGAACGTGCTGCGCCAGTCGGTCTATCTGATGATCGTCTCGATGGGGCAGATGATGGCGCTCCTGACCGGCGGCTTCGACCTCTCGGTCGGCACGATCCTGGCGCTGTCATCCGTCGCCGGCGCCATGGCGATGGCGGCCTTCTATGCCGCTTTCCCCGACATGGCCGGCCTGGCGATCGCGCTCGGCTGTCTTGCGGGCGTCGCGGCGGGTGTCTCGATCGGCGTCGTGAACGGCGTCGGTGTCGCCTTCTTCAACGTCTCGCCCTTCATGATGTCGCTCGGCATGGCATCCGTCGGCTTCGGCATCGCGCTTTACCTGACGGGCGGCGTTCCGGTCTACGGCATGCCGGTGGCGTTCGGGGACCTGTTCGGCTTCGGCATGCTGTTCGGCATTCCCGTGCCGGTCTATGTCGCGGCGCTGCTCGTCCTGGCGCTCTACGCGTTTCTCTACTGGACGCCGCAGGGACGCTATTTCTACGCGGTCGGCGGCAATCTGAAGGCGGCGTCGCTGTCGGGCATCAACACCACCGGAACGCTGTTGTTCACCTATGTGCTGTGCGCGTTCTTCGCGGCCGTGGCGGGCATGCTTCTGACCGCGCGTCTCGATACGGGCGAGGCCAATATCGGCGCCTCGATGCCGCTTGAATCGATTGCCGCCTGCGTGATTGCCGGCGTCAGCCTGCGCGGCGGCGTCGGGCGATTGGAGAACGTCGTGCTCGGCGCGCTGTTCATCGGCCTCGTGCAGAACGGCATGAACCTGGCGCGCATCGAATCCTACCTGCAAACCGTCGTGCTCGGCGCGCTTCTGATCCTCGCGGTGATCGCGGACCAGATCCGGCTTCGCTACGTCGCTTCGCTGAAAGACTGAGGAGAGACTTCCATGGCTGTGGATATCAATTGCGACATGGGCGAGAGCTTCGGGCTCTACAAGATGGGTGACGACGAGGGGATGATGCCGTTTATCTCGCAGGCCAATGTCGCCTGCGGCTTCCACGGCTCGGATCCCAACCACATGCGCCACACGGTGGCCCTGGCGCAGAAATTCGGGGTCAAGGTCGGCGCGCATTTCTCGCTGCCGGACCTGCCGGGCTTCGGCCGCCGCGAGATGAAGATCGACCGTGAGGAGATGGTGAACATCATCATCTACCAGATCGGCGCGCTGAAGGGATTTCTCGACGTCGCCGGCGTCCCGCTGTCGCATCTGAAGCCGCATGGCGCGCTTTACGGCATGGCGGCCCGGTTGGAGCATATCGCGCATGCCGTCGCGGACGTTGCGGAAGCCTACAAGGTGCCCGTGCTCGGCCTCGCCGGCACGCTGCACGAAGAGGTCTTCAACGCGCGCGGCGTCGGTTTCCAGGCCGAGTTCTTCGCCGATCTCGAATATGCCGATGACGGCGCGCTGATCATCACCCGCGAGCATGAAGCGGTGGATCCGGAGGACGCCGCCCGCCGCGCCGCGCAGGCCGTGCGGACGGGCGAGATCGCCTCGATCAACGGCAAGCCCTTGCAGGTGCGTGCCGAAACCATCTGTATTCATTCAGACACGCCGAATGCCGTCGCCATCGCCAAGGCGGTGCGCAAGGCGGTCGGCGAACTGGAAGCCGCTTGAGGCGGACACCCAATCAAAGGAGAGACATCCGATGGCAAAACACGAGGTCAGATCCCCGATCCCGGGAACCTTCTACCGCAAGCCGGCGCCCGATCAGCCCGTTTTCAAGGAAATTGGCGACACGGTCGCCAAGGGCGACACGATCGGCCTCGTGGAGGTGATGAAGACCTTCCATGAAGTGAAGGCCGATGCCGACGGCACGATCACCGGGTTCCCGATCGGGGACGCCGAACCGGTGATGGCCGGTCAGACGATCGCGGAACTGGACTGAGGGCTGACGTGGCTCAGGGCAACATCAAGAAGCTGCTGATCGCCAATCGCGGCGAGATCGCGGTCCGCATCATCCGGGCCGCGCGCGACCTCGGTATCGCGACGGTGCAGGTGCACAGCGAGGCGGACAAGGACAGCCGCGCCGTGCGCATGGCCGACGAGGCGGTCAATATCGGCCCGCCGCAGGCCGCCAAATCCTATCTCGACGTCCAGGCGATCCTCAAAGCGGCAAAGGAGAGCGGCGCGGACGCCGTGCATCCGGGCTACGGGTTCCTTGCCGAGAACGCGGCGTTTGCCGATGCCGTGGTCGAAGCCGGGCTGATCTTCGTCGGCCCGAGCGGCGACACGATCCGCCTGATGGGCGACAAGGCCGCCGCGCGCGCCGAAGCGCAGAAGGCGAATGTGCCGACGGTGCCCGGCAGCGACGGTGTCATCGAGGACATGGAGGCGGCCGCTCACCTCGCCGCCCATATCGGATTTCCGGTGATGATCAAGGCGGCCGCCGGCGGCGGAGGCCGCGGGATTCGCATCGCCCATGACGCCGGCGAGTTCCACACGCTGGCGCCGCAGGCCTCGTCTGAGGCGAAGGCCGCTTTCGGGGATGGCGGGATCTATATCGAGAAGGTCATCGAGCGCGCCCGCCATATCGAGGTGCAGGTGCTTGGCGACGGCGAAGACGTCGTGCATTTCTTCGAGCGCGAATGCTCGCTGCAGCGCCGCCGCCAGAAGGTCTGGGAAGAGGCGCCGTCGATCGTCCTCAGCGAGGACGTGCGCACCCAGCTGTGCCGGTCGGCCGTCGCGTTGGCCAAGGCGGTCAAATACAAGGGCGCCGGCACGATCGAGTATCTCTATGACGACGTCACGGGCGAGTTCTACTTCATCGAGATGAACACCCGCATCCAGGTCGAGCATCCGGTGACCGAGATGATCTGCGGCGCCGATCTCGTCGCCGAGATGATCGCCATTGCCGGGGGCGCGAAGCTGCGCGTCGGGCAGGATGCGATCCGCCGCACCGGCCATGCCATCGAGGTGCGGCTCAACGCCGAGGATCCGGCCAACAATTTCATGCCGTTTCCGGGCATCGTCGGCGAGTTGCTGGCGCCGGACGGCCCCGGTGTCCGCTTCGATCACATGCTCTATCCGGGCTATGCGGTGCCGCCCTTCTACGACTCCCTGCTCGGCAAGCTGATCGTTTGGGCCGAAGATCGCGACAAGGCGCTGATGCGGCTGAAGCGAGCGCTCGGAGAGCTGCGGATCGACGGCCTGCCGACCACGGCGCCGCTGTTTCAGGCGCTTCTCGAAAGCGACGATCTTCGCGCGAGCGCGGTCCACACCCGCTGGCTGGAGCCGTGGCTTGAAGACAATCTCGATCTCATCAGGCAAAAAGGAGGCTCAGCCACATGAGTAGCCGATACACATTCGGGGGCGACGAGCACATCTTCGTCGAAGTCGACGAGGCGATGTCGCTGGAAGCGTTTTTCGTCAGCCTGTCGATGACCAACGCGGTGCGCGACGCCAACATCAAGGGCGTTACGGAAATCTGCCCGGCCAACGCCTCCTTCCAGATCAAGTTCAACCCGGACGTGATCCATCCGAACGACCTGATGGCCGAATTGAAGCGGCTGGAAGCGACGGCGGAGAGCGCCGAGCCGGTGCTCGACACCCGCATCATCGAAATCCCGGTCTACTATCAGGATCCGTGGACGCATGAGACGCTGATGCGGTTCCGCGAGCGTCACCAGGATCCCGACGCGACCGACATCGAATATGCCGCACGCGTCAACGGCTATGACAGCGTCGAGACGTTCATCGAGGCCCATTCGGGCGCGCCGTGGTTCGTCTCGATGGTCGGCTTCGTCTCCGGCCTGCCGTTCCTCTACCAGATGGTCGATCGGCCGCGGCAGATCGAGGTGCCGAAATATCTGCGCCCGCGCACCGACACGCCACGCCTGACGGTCGGCTATGGCGGCTGCTTCTCCTGCATCTATTCGGTGCGTGGCGCCGGCGGCTACCAGATGTTCGGGATCACGCCGATGCCGATCTACGATCCGGAACAGAAGGTCTCCTACCTCCAGGATTTCATGGTCTTCTTCAAGCCGGGCGACATCGTCAAATGGAAGCCGATCAGCCGCGAGGAATACGACACGGCGATCGAGGAGGTGCAGGCGGGAACGTTCGCGCCGCGCATCCGCAACGTCCGCTTCTCGCTGGACGAATACAACGCCGATATCGATGGAACCAACGCCAAGCTGATGGAGGCCCTCCATGCCGATTAATGTCATCTCCGCCGGCATCGCCACCACGATCCAGGACATGGGACGGCCGGGCTACTACCATCTCGGCATTCCGATGGGCGGCGCGATGGACCGCCTCGCCCTGCGCGCGGCCAATCTGCTGGTCGGCAATGACGAGGAAGCGGCCGGGCTGGAATCCGTTTTCGTCGGGCCGGAACTGGAATTCACCGAGGACGCGACAGTTGCCGTCTGCGGCGCCGAACTGCCGCCAAAACTCGACGGCGAACCGCGCGAGACGTGGACGGCTTTTCCGGTCAAGGCCGGGCAGGTGCTGTCCTTCGACTTCCTGAAATCGGGCGCGCGCGCCTATATCGCCATCTCCGGCGGCATCGCCACCCCGCCGATGCTCGGCAGCCGGTCCACCTACGCCATCGGCGCGCTTGGCGGCGTCGAAGGCCGCGCCGTCCAGCCAGGCGACACGCTGCCGCTCGGCAAGGGCAGCAAGCCCGTTCGCGAAGGACTGTCGGTTCCCGCCAACCTGCGTCGCGGTCCGGGCAATCCGGCCGAATTGCGCGTTCTGCCGGGCCTCTATTGGCACCGCATCACCGAGCAGGCGCAGAAGGACTTCTTCGACGACACCTGGAAGGTCGCCAACGAGGCCGACCGCATGGGCTACCGTTTCCAGGGCGGGCGCAAGTTGGAATTCGTCGAGCGCGAGCAGCCTTTCGGGGCCGGCGCCGATCCGTCCAACATCACCGACGCCTGTTACCCCTACGGCTCGGTGCAGGTGCCGAGCGGCACCGAGCCGATCGTCCTGCATCGCGACGCGGTGTCGGGTGGCGGCTACTTCATGATCGGCACCGTCATTTCCGCCGACATGGACCTGATCGGCCAGTTGCAGCCGCACACGCCGACGCGTTTCGTGAAGGTGGACATGGATACGGCTCTCGCCGCGCGCCATGACCGGGCCTCGACCATCAATGCCATCCGCGAAGCTCTCGCCTGAACGCAAAAGGACATCCTCCCATGACGACTTTCGCATCCACGCATCCGACGCTCTTCGACGCCGCGTTCGGCGGCCGGCGCAGCGCGCTGCAGTCGGTCCTGCTCGCCGTGGCGGGCACGGCGCTGCTCTGGGCCTCGGCCAAGGTGCAGATTCCGTTTTTCCCCGTGCCGATGACCATGCAGACCTTCGTGGTCCTGTTCCTCGGCTTCGCGCTGGGCTCCCGCCTCGGCGCGGCGACGGTGCTGCTCTATCTCGCCGAAGGCGCGCTCGGTCTTCCGGTCTTTGCCGGGACGCCGGAAAAAGGCCTCGGCCTCGCCTATATGGCCGGTCCGACCGGCGGCTTCCTCGCCGGTTTCGTCGTCGCGGCCTATGTGACGGGTTGGTTCGCGGAGCGCGGCTTCGATCGGCACCTGCTTACGGCCGGCATCGCGGCGCTTGCCGGTCTGGCGTCGGTCTATGCGCTGGGGCTAACCTGGCTGGGCACGCTGATCGGCTGGGACAAGCCGGTGCTCGAATTCGGCCTCTATCCGTTCCTGCCGGCCGAAGCGCTGAAATTCGCCTTGCTGGCGGCCATCCTGCCGCTCGCATGGCGCGGCGTCTCGAAGCGCTGAACCCGTCATGTGCGGAGACGCCAAACCTGGAACCGCGCGCGGAATCGTCCTCATCGAGAACGCCCGCACGCGCGTGACCGAGTGGCGCTTCGCCGCACGCGGCGACAATACGGGCTGGCACCGTCACGACTACGACTACGTGGTGGTGCCGCTCTTCGACGGGACGCTCGAACTGAGCGAACCGGGCGGCGTGACGCGCAGGGCCGAACTGAAGAACGGCGTGCCCTATTTCCGCGAGACTGGCGTGGAGCACGATGTGATCAACGCCAACGACTTCGAATGTGCCTTCATCGAGATCGAGTTTCTCGACCGCTGACGGCTGGCTCCGCTTGTCGAGGTGATCGCGGCAACCCGCCGGCATCCGTCCGGCGGGTTTTTCGTGACCTTGGGCGGATGGATGTTTATTCAGGGTCGAAACTGGTTCATTGACGAACCCTGTCAGACATAAGCGCCATCGGGCCGCCCGGACATCCATGAGCACCTACGAATTTCCATTCCCTGAACCGCCGGCGCCCGGCGAGATGATCGACATCGTGCCCGGCATCAAGTGGCTGCGCCTGCCGCTGCCCTACCGGCTCGACCACGTGAACATCTACCTGATCGAGGACGGGGACGGCTGGTGCGTGCTTGATGCCGGGCTGCACGACGACCGGACAATGGAACTCTGGGAAGCCGTGCTTACGGGGCCGCTCGCCGGTTCGCGCCTGACCCGCCTGATCGTCACGCATCATCATCCCGACCATATCGGAACGGCCGGCTGGCTTTGCCGCAGGGCGGGCATTCCGCTCCTCACCAGCCAGACCGCCTACTTGGCCTGCGCCAATCTGGCGCTTGATCCCGGGTCTCCGCAGGACCGGCAATTCCATGATTTCTACATCAATCATGGAACGTCGCGCGAGGTCGCGGACCTGATGGGCTCGCAGGGGCTAGAATATCTGCGCAAGGTCGCGCCGCTGCCGAACACGTTTCTGCGGCTGTTGTCCGGCGACACGCTCGTGATCGGCAGCCGCCGCTTCCGGATCTTCACCGGCGACGGTCACGCGCCGGAGCAGGTCATGCTCTATTGCGAGGAGGACGGGCTGTTCTTCTCCGCCGACCAGGTGATTGCGAAGATCTCGCCCAATGTCAGCGTCTGGCCGAGCGAGCCGGATGGCGATCCGCTCGGGCATTTCCTGCGCACGGCGCGGCGTATCCGCGACAATCTGCCGGACGACGTTCTCGTGCTCCCGGGCCACCAGCTGCCGTTTCGCGGCCTTCACGCGCGCTGCAACGAACTGGTCGCGCATCACGACCGGCGTTGCGACCTCATCGGCGAGGCGGCGGCAGACCGGCCGATGACGGTCAACGAACTGGTTCCGGTGGTCTTCCCGCGCGAATTGGACATCCACCAGTTCGGCTTCGCCTTCAGCGAAACGCTCGCCCATGTGAACCGGATGATGCGCCGGTCTGAACTGGCGAAATCCACCGGCGACGACGGCGTGGTCCGCTACGTGTCGACGGTTCCGGCATCCTGAAGCCGCAGGCGCGGCACCGTCGAGCGCAATGAAATGAGCGCGCCGGACTTGTATTGAGTATAAACTGAGTGCAATAAACGCGAATGCGCCCGCAAACGCAATCCGCTGTCGCGAATATCCGCGCTTGGGTCGAGGAGACCATCGCGTCGTCCGAACCCGGCGACCGACTGCCGACCATGCGGCAGATCATGCGCCGCTTCCAGACCGCGCAACGCACCGTCGAAGAGGCGTTGCGACCCTATATGGACAGTGGCGCGCTTCGTTCGCGGCCCGGCGCGGGGATCGTGGTCGCGGATCCGGACGAACGCGCGCCGGCGCAGGCCGACTACGAGGGCGATCTGCTCGTTCTCTACCGGTCGTCGGACAGCCGGCTGGCTCGCAATCTCCTGCAGGAAATGGAGAGCCGGCTGAAATCCCGCGGCCTTTCGATCCTGCAGATCGGGTTTTCCACGGAGGAACAGGCCCTGTCCGTGCTCCAGCGGATCGGCCGGTTCAAGACGTGCCTGCTGCAGGTCAATTTCGAGGTCCTGTCGATCGCCTTTCTCGCCGCCCTGCATCGGCATGTGGATTCCATCGTCGTCGACGGGGTGTCGGCGACCGGGATCGATGTCGATTCCGTCGGAACGAATTGGCGCGAAGCCGTGTCGGTCGCCTTCCGCATCCTGCGGGAGAAGGGGCATGAGCGGATCGCATTTCTGACGTCGGCCCATCGGGCGCGGCAGATCGCAATGGCGCGCCGGGAGTTCGAGTTGCTCAGCGCGGCGTTGCCGGATCCCTCGAGAAGCTGGCTGGTGGAGGTCGATCGGCTGCCGGGGAGCTATCAGATCTCCGACATTTCTTCGGCGCTGGAAGGGCTCAAGGGTAAGGGCGGCGCCCTGCCGTTCACCGCCCTGATCGTCTGGGGCGTCGTCGAGGGTTTCATCCTTGAGCGGGCCCTGTCGGAGATCGGCCAGGAGGCAGGCAAGGATGTCAGCGTCATCCTGCTCGCCAGCGTCGATTTCGCATCCGAGCACCTCGGTCGCTTTGACGTCGTCGGCAATTCCAACGCGGAAAAGCTCAAGGTCTTCGAGGAACTGGTCGCGGACCGGATCGCCGGGACCGATCGTGAGCCGGAGACCCATTACCTGACGATCGATTATCAGGCGCATGGCTCCGTCACGGAGCCGTAATCACACGTTTGAGTACAATCCATATTGTAGCAATTTATATACTCAAATAGCGTCGCCTCGACACAGAGACTGACCGAGGCAACGGATGCTCCACGAGCGCCCAGACAACAAGACAATCGGCGTATCCATCATCGGCGCGGGCGAGCGCGGCGTGTATTTCGTCGGCACGCGCATGGCGGAGATCGCGAAGGAAACGGGCTTTCGCGTCGTCGGCGTGTTCGACCGGCTTCCCGAGCGGGCGAGCTACGCAGCGGAGCATTTGACAGGCATCTATGAGAGCGCGGGCATCGGACATGCCGTCACCGTGTTCGACACGCTCGAGGCCGCGGTCGACAACCCCGCCGTCGATCTCGTCCTGGTGACCACGCACACCAACGCGCACCGCGAGCCCGTGGAGGCCGCGATCCGCGCGGGCAAGCGGGTCTATCTCGACAAGCCCATCTCGGTGACGCTGGACGACGCCGAAGCGATCCTGCGCGCCGAAGAGCGGGGCGGCGAGCCTGTCCTGATGGGGTTCACGCGCCGCTACGAGCGCCCGTGGATCGAGACCGTCAGGCTGGCGAAGGACGGGGCGATCGGCGACCCGCAGATGATCCTGCTGCGGTCGGTCATCCCCTATACGCGCTACCTGCAGCTCTGGCATCGCAGCAATGCCGCGTCCGGCGGGGCGATCAACGACAAGGGATCGCACCATTTCGACGTCTTGAACTGGGTCGCGGGCGCGCGGCCGGTCTCGGTGTCGGCGATCGGCGGACGCAGTTCGGTGTTCAAGCCGGACCCGAACGCGCCACAGCGCTGCAGCAAATGCGATCGCGAGTGCCCCTATCGCCGCCACGAGACCCTGGTGGACCGTTTCGAGGGCGTTGGCGCGGCCGCCAATCCGAGCTGGAGCCATGCCGCGCGGATCGAGGATCGCAACGACACCTGCGTCTACCTGCCGGGCTCCGACATCGACGATCACGCCATCATCACGGTCCGCTACGAGAACGGCATGTCGGCATGCCTGTTCTTTTCCATCTTCGGTCCGTGGGCCGAGGACCAGGAAACGCTCGAGATCGTCGGATCGACGGGCCGGCTCCGCATGGAACGCCATTCCGGCACGATCGACGTCGTCGCCGATCACGGCCGCAAGCACGAGACCCTGTCCTTTACCAATCCCGAGCGGTCTTCGACCCATTTCGGCGCCGACCTGGAACTGGTGCGCACGCTGCGTCGCTTCTGCGGCGGCGAAGCGCCGCCCGTCGGCGTGCGCGAGGGCGTCGCCTCGTTGCGCCTGGTGCTGGCCGCGCAGGCCTCGCTGCGCGATGGCGGCCGGCCCTACGATCCCGACACGCAGGAGGCGCTCTGATGGCCATGTCGTCATTGCCGGCGCGCCTGACGCCGCTCGCCGCGTCGCTGGGGCTCCAGCCTCTGTATGGCGACATCCACAATCATTGCGGTCTGTCCTACGGTCACGGTCGTATCGAGGACGCATTGGCGCGGGCCGCGCTGCAGCTCGATTTCGTGTCGATCACCGGCCATGCGGCCTGGCCGGACATGCCGATCGACGAGCCGAGCGTCGCCCATATCGTCGATTTCCACGTCAAGGGCTTCGCCAAGCTGGCAAGGAACTGGACCGGCCACTTCGAGACCCTGAAGTCCTTTGAAGAGGAAGGCCGGTTCGCTGTCTTTCCAGGCTACGAGATCCATTCCTGCGCGCATGGCGACTACACGATCGTCTATGCCGATCTCGATCCTGCGGAGATCCAGTTCGCCGACAGTCCGGCGGAACTTCGCGACGCGCTCGCTTCCGCCAAGGGCGACCGCGCGCTCGCCTTCCCGCATCACATCGGCTACCGGCAGGGTGCGCGCGGCATCAACTGGGACACGTTCGATCGCGACCTCTCGCCCTTCGTGGAGATGTTCTCCATGCATGGCTGCGCCGAGAACTCGGAAAACGACCGCTCATACCTGCATTCCATGGGGCCGGTCGACGGCCGCTCGACCATGGCGTCGGGTCTCGCGCGCGGCCATGTCTTCGGCATCGTCGGCAACACCGATCACCATTCCGGCTTTCCGGGCTCCTATGGCCATGGTCGCACGGGGCTCTACGCCGCGGGTCGTGACCGCGACGCGATCTGGTCGGCGATGCGCGGGCGCTCGACCAACGCGCTGACGGGCGACAACATCCATCTGCTGACGGCTGTCGGCGACACGGTGCAGGGGGGCGTCGTCGCGCCGACCGGCAACGCGGCGATGCGTATCGAGGCCGTCGCCGGCGGCTTCATCGACACGATCGACGTCGTCCGCAACGGACGGCTCTGGAAACGAATCTCACCGGAAGTGCAGCCCGCGGTGATCGATCCCGGCCGCAGCGCCGCGGTCGAGACGATCCTTTATGTCGAGCTCGGCTGGGGCGCGCGCGGACGTTCCCATCGCTGGGAGGGCGAGGTGTCGATCGAGGGCGCGGACATCCTGGCGGTCGAGCCGCGCTTTCGCGGCGCGGAGATCGTCTCGCCGCTCGAAGGAGAGGACAGCGGCCATGCGCTGCCGCGGATCGCGCTGGAGGACGGCGTCGTACGGTTCGCCGTGACGGCGGACGCCAATCCCAACAATGTCACGTCGGCGACCCAGGGCTTCGCGCTCCGCATCCGCACGGGCAGCGACGCCACGGTGAGGGCCATGCTGTCCGGCAAGTCGGTCGAGATACCCGTCGGTCGCCTGTTCGAGGGCGCCGTCTCGGGCAATCTTGGGCCCATCGACACGCCGGCCTATCGGTTCCACACCCTGCCGCTGCCGCGGCAATGGCAGTGGCGCGGAACCGTCGATCTCGGCGAATTTTCGAGCGGCGAATGCGTCTATGCGCGGCTGCGGCAGTTGGGCGGCCAGACGGCTTGGACCTCGCCGATCTTTTGCAGGGGAAACTGAAAGTACGGGCGGCGGGCCTCCGGGTTGCGCCGTGGAATGCTTCTTATCGTGAAGAAGGGCCAAAGGGAGAAAAGGCTATGAAACATATCGGAAAATTCACGGCGGCATTGGCCGCGGCGACGATGTTGTCCTTGTCGGCCGGCGCCACCGATCTCGCCATTGTCCACGGCGCGATCGGCAAGGACAACGAGGTCCTGCGCAAGGAGCTCGACCGGTTCGAGGAACAGACGGGCCACAAGGTCGAGATCGTCTCGATGCCGGAATCGACGACCGACCAGTTCAGCCAGTACAAGCTCTGGCTCGCAGCGAAATCGACCGACATCGACGTCTATCGCATCGATGTCATCGGCGCGGCGCAGATCGCGGATCATTTCGTCGATCTGAAGGAGGCCTATGCCGACATCATCGATGACTACGTCCCGGCAGCCGTCGAATCGCAGATGGTCGACGGCAAGCTCGTCGCGCTGCCGATGTTCCTCGGCGCGCCGGCACTCTATTACCGCAAGGACCTGCTCGACAAATATGGCGAAGAGGTTCCGGCCACCTGGCAGGAAATGACCGCAACCGCGCAGAAGATCATGGATGCCGAGCGCGAGGCCGGAAACGGCGACATGTGGGGCTTCGTTTTCCAGGGCGCGGCCTATGAGGGCCTGACCTGCAACGCGCAGGAATGGATCGCCAGCTTCGGCGGCGGCCGCATCGTCGAGGCGGACGGCTCCATCGGCATCAACAACGACAAGGCGGCCGAGGCGCTCGATCTGGCGAAGTCCTGGATCGGCACGATCGCTCCGGAAGGCGTTCTCAACTACAAGGAAGAGGATGCGCGCGGCGTGTTCCAGTCGGGCAACGCCGTCTTCATGCGCAACTGGAACTACGCCTATGCGCTGGCCGCGGGCGACGATTCCCCGGTGAAGGGCAAGTTCGCCGTCACGACGCTGCCGGTCGGCGCGGAAGGCGAAAAATCGGCCGCGACCCTTGGCGGATGGCATCTCGGCGTGTCGAAATACTCCGAGCACCCCGAGGAAGCGATCGAACTGGTCCGGTTCCTGAACAATTACGACAACCAGAAGGAACGCGCCATCGAGACCTCGCGCCCGCCGACGCTGAACGCCGTCTATGCGGATGCCGACGTGGCCGCAGAGCAGGAATTCATCCCGCTGTGGAAGCCGGTCGTAGACAATGCGCTGCCGCGTCCGTCGGCCGCGACCAAGCGCAAATATAACGAGGTGTCTTCGGAGTTCTGGACCGCGGTTCACAACACGCTGTCCGGTGACGGTTCCGCGAAGCAGAACCTCGCCAAGCTCGAGGCCAAGCTGAAGCGCCTCAAGGGCAACAGCTGGTAAGACGCCGGCGCAGCACCGTCCGGCCTGACCGGACGGTGCGTTATCGCAGGAGAGGGGAATGACAACACGAACCGCCATATCGACGCTTTCGCGCCAGCGCATCCTCTCGGCGTGGCTGTTCCTTGCGCCGATGCTCGTCGTTCTGGCGGCTGTCGCCCTCTATCCGCTTGCCCGGACTATCTATTTCGGCTTCACCGACGCCTCCATCGACTTCACCTCCGAGGCGCAATGGATCGGTTTCAGGAACTACCTGGAATATCTGGATTACGGCGACGGGGAGGGCGAGTATTTCGGCCTTCTCGCCGACGAGGGGTGGTGGTCCGCCGTCTGGAACACGCTGCGCTTCACCGTCACCTCGGTCTTCTTCGAGACCGTCTTCGGGCTGGTGATCGCGCTCGTCCTGAACACCTCGTTCAAGGGAAGGGCGCTGGTGCGCGCCGCCGTGTTGATCCCCTGGGCGATCCCGACCATCGTCTCGGCCAAGATGTGGGCCTGGATGATGCACGACCAGTTCGGCATCCTGAACGACATGCTGATCAGGCTGCACCTGATCTCCGACCCGATCGCCTGGACCGCGTCCCCCGATACCGCGATGATCGCCGTGATGATGGTCGACATCTGGAAGACGACGCCCTTCATGGCGCTGCTCATCCTGGCCGGCCTGCAGATGGTTCCGGCCGACATCTACGAGGCCGCGAAGCTCGACGGGGTCAATCCGGTGCGGCTGTTTCGCAAGGTGACCTTGCCGCTGATCATGCCGGCGGTGCTCGTCGCAGTCGTCTTTCGCGCACTCGACGCGCTGCGCGTCTTCGACATCGTCTATGTGCTGACGCCCAACAACGACCGCACGCGCACCATGTCGGTCTTCGCGCGCGAGAACCTGTTCGACTTCGACAAATTCGCCTACGGCTCCGCCGCCTCGACCCTGTTGTTCCTGATCGTCGCGCTTCTGACGATCAGCTTCATTTACGCGACACGGATGAATGTGGAGGCGGACGAATGAGCCCTGCCATCACCCGCCTGGCGAAGACCGCCGGTTTCTACCTGCTGGTCGCCGTCATCATCCTGCAGGCGGTCTTCCCGTTCTATTACGCGATCCTGACGTCGCTGGAATCGGGCCAGGCGATCTTCGAGGTCAATTACCTTCCGACGGCGGTGACCTTCGCCAATTACTGGGGGATGATCGCCGACGGCGTCTTCGGAAAGCAGATCCTGAATTCCGTCTTCGTCGCCACCGTCGTGGTCTGCATCTCGCTGTTCCTGGCGGTGACGGCGGCCTTTGCGCTCAGCCGCATCCGGTTCCGGGGACGCGGGCTCCTGCTGTTGACCATTCTGTCGGTCTCGATGTTTCCGCAAATCGCGGTGCTGTCCGGCCTGTTCGAGGTGATCCGCATCCTCGGCCTGTTCAACTCGCTGTGGTCGCTGGTCTTCTCCTACATGATCTTCACACTGCCGTTCACGGTCTGGGTGCTGACGACCTTCATGCGCAAGATGCCCATCGAGATCGAGGAGGCCGCGATCATGGACGGCGCGTCCTCTTTCACCATCATCCGGCGGATCTTCCTGCCGCTCATGTGGCCGGCGATGGTCACGACGGGCCTGCTCGCCTTCATCCATGCCTGGAACGAGTTCCTGTTCGCGCTGACATTCCTGTCGACGGACGGGCAGCGCACCGTGCCAGTTGCGATCGCGCTGATCTCCGGGCTTTCCGAGTTCGAGGTGCCGTGGGGCAACATCATGGCCGCATCGGTGATCGTGACGCTGCCGCTGATCGTCCTCGTTCTCGTCTTCCAGCGAAAGATCGTGTCCGGCCTGACCGCCGGCGCGGTGAAAGGGTAAGCCAATGGCATCCGTCGAACTGAAGTCGATCCACAAGTCGTTCGGCAGCGTGAAGGTGCTCAAGGACGTCAATCTCAGCCTCGAGAAGGGCGAGTTCGTCGTCTTCGTCGGCCCGTCGGGCTGCGGGAAATCCACGCTTCTGCGCCTGATCGCGGGGCTGGAGGACATCACCAGCGGCGACCTCCATATCGACGGCGAGCGCGTCAACGGCGTTCTTCCGGCGAGGCGCGGCATCTCCATGGTGTTCCAGTCCTATGCGCTCTATCCGCATATGAGCGTCTACGAGAACATGGCCTTCGGTCTGGAGCAGGCGAAGCTCGACAAGGAAGCAGCCGACAGGCGCATCCGAGAGGCGGCGGAGATGCTGCAGATATCGGAGTATCTCGACCGCAAGCCGAAACAGCTTTCCGGCGGTCAGCGGCAGCGCGTGGCCATCGGCCGGGCGATCACGCGCAAGCCGAAGGTCTTCCTGTTCGACGAGCCTCTGTCCAATCTCGACGCCGCGCTGCGCGTCGACACCCGCATCGAGATCGCCCGGCTGCACAAGCGGCTGGAGGGCACGACGATGATCTATGTGACGCATGACCAGGTCGAGGCGATGACGCTCGCGGATCGGATCGTCGTCCTCAATCAGGGCCATGTAGAGCAGGTCGGAACGCCGATGGAACTCTACGAAAAGCCGCGGACGCGTTTCGTTGCCGGGTTCATCGGGTCGCCGCGCATGAACCTGATCGAGGGCGAACTCGCCGAGGCGCAGGGCGCGCATTGCTACGGCATCCGTCCGGAGCACGTCGCGATCTCGCGCGAACATGGAAGCTGGAGGGGAACGGTCCTGCTTTCCGAGGAGCTCGGCAGTGACACCTTCGTGCATGTGGAAACCGAGCGCGCCGGAACCGTCAATGCTCGAGCGGTCGGGATCCACGCGTTCGAGGCCGGCGAGACCGTGTATCTCTCGCCGGACGCCGATGCCGGCCATCTCTTCGACGCAAACGGAATGGCCCTGCGAAGCTGATCGCGGCGCCGGAAGGAAAGAAACGGAAATGGCCCATTCCAAGGGGTTTCTACAGCTCGCAGCCGAAACGGATCGCCAGTTCGCCGATGCGCGGGCGACGTGGGACGCCATCCGTCCGTCCGCTGCCGAACACGCGGCCAGGATCCGCGAGAGCGGCCGGCTCGTTCTGCTCGGCATGGGTGGGTCGCACTGGATCAACCGCGCTGCCGAGCCGCATTACCGCGCCGCAGGGATCGACGCGACGGCGCACGTCCTGTCGGAATACATGCGCGCGCCACTGCCCGTCGCAGACGCGGTGCGCATCGTCACCTCGCAATCGGGCGCGTCCGGCGAGGCTGTCCGGTACCTGCAGGGTCGCGACAACGCCATCTGGACGATCGGAATGACGCTCGATCCGGCCAGCCCGCTCGCAAGGGGAACGCATGCGATGGTCGGTGCCGGCGGGGTCGAGATCGCCTATGCCGCGACGCGCAGCCTTCTCGTCACGCTGGCGATGCATGCGGTCCTTCTCGACGCGCTGGGCCTCGACATGTCGGGCTTTCGCGCGGTGCTCGACAATCCGGCGGAGGCCGACACGGGTGACGCCGAAGACCTGATAGCCGGTTCGCAAAATGCGGTCCTCGTGGCGCGCGGTGCGATGCAGGGCGTCGCCGACGCTGCCGCGCTCAGCTTCATGGAGCTTGCCCGGATCCCCGTTCTCGGCCTTGAGGCGGGTCAGTTCCGGCATGGTCCCTTCGAGATGATCGACGGTGAGACCGCGGTGATCTTCCTGCGCGGGGCAGGCGACGAGGGCGACAATATCGACGGGCTTTCGCGTGAGTGCAGCGATGCCGGCGTGCGCCCGGTCGTCTTCGATTTCAGCGGCGAAACCGCAATTGCGGGGGCGATAACGGTCAGATTGCCGGCGGTTCATGGCCTCGCTGCGGCGGCAACCGTTCTGCCGGTGCTTCAACGGGCGATCATCGCTGCCTCGGACCGAATGGTGCCCGATGTCGGCATGCCGATCCGGTCTCGCAAGGTGACGAGCGGAGAGGCCGCATGACGGGGCGCGCACGACCGATTTGCGTCATCGGCAACGCCAATCTGGATCTTGTCGCCGGAAGCGTCGCCGATTGGCCGGCATGGGGGACGGAAGTGTTCCTCTCAAACTCGGATTTCCGCATCGGCGGTTCGGCCGCCAACACGGCGATCGTTCTGCAAAGGCTCGGACACGCGGCGGGCCTGGTCTCGGCGCGGGGGAATGACGAGGCAGGCGGGATGATCGCCCAGCATTTCGCCGGAGACCTGGATCGCGTCGCGGCCCTGCCCGAACGGACCTCGATCTCGGTCGGCATCCTGCAGACGGGCGGCGAGCGGAGTTTCTTTTCGACCGATGGTCACCTCGACGGACTGGATGCCGATTTCTACCGGGCCGGACTGGAGGACTGGCCGCTTGACGGCGCGCTGGCGCTCGTGAGCGGCGGCTTCGCGCTGCCGGCACTGATGGACGCGCATGCGGGCTTTCTGGAATGGCTAAAGTCGCGCGGCGCGGAAGTCGCGATCGATCCCGGTTGGCCGGGCGAGGGTTGGACCGATGCGGCCGTCGATATGGCGCGCGACTGGGTCGCCCTGGCGGATCATGTGCTGTTCAACGAGATGGAGGCGCTGGGCCTGACCGGCGCGACCGATATCGAACAGGCGCAGGATGCGATGCAAACCATGCTGGCGCCGTCGGCGTGGCTGATCGTCAAGCAGGGACCGGATGGCGCAAGTTGCTGCCGTGGCGAGGAACGCCTTCACGAGGCCGCGGAGCCGCTTCAGGTCATGGACACGATCGGGGCGGGAGACGCCTTCAATGCAGGCTATCTGAGCGCGATCGCCGACGGGGAAGATGAAGGAGCCGCGCTGAAACGTGGCATCCGGGTCGCAGGCCGGGTGATCAGCGAGTTCCCGCGGCGCAGCGATCCGATTTCACCCACACCCTGAGGCTAGCCATGCGAAACATCCTCCTCCTTGTCGCCGACGATCTGGGCCGGATGACCGGCTGCTACGGCGAACCTGCCATCGCAACGCCCAACATCGACCGGCTGGCGGCGGAGGGGACCCGGTTCGACATGGCCTTCACATCGACGGCCTCCTGCTCGGCGAGCCGCTCGGTGATCTACACCGGCCTGCACACGCACGAGACGGGCCAGTACGGCCTGCATCACGATCACCATCATTTCATGACGTTCGAGCATGTCGAGACCGCGCCGGCACTGTTCAATCGCGCCGGCTATCTGACCGGGATCATCGGCAAGGTGCATGTCGGCCCGTCCGGGATCTATCCCTGGGCCGTGCGCGAGGAGAGCGGAACCCGGGACGTCGCCTGGATGCGGGACCGTGCCGCCGCCTTCTTCGACAAGGCGCGCGACGAGGCGACACCCTTTTTCCTGACCCTCGGCTTCATCGACCCGCATCGCGACACCACCCGGTCGGGCTTCGGCAACGAGTTCGCGCACGAGGAAGTCGAGGATCGCGTATTTGAACCGGAGGACGTCTCGGTGCCGCCGTTCCTGTCCGACCTGCCGGAAGTGCGGATGGAACTGGCCGAATATTATCGATCCGTCTATCGGCTCGATCAGGGCGTGGGCCTCGTCCTGGAGGCGTTGGAACGGGCGGGCCTCGCCGGCGATACGCTGGTCTGCTTCCTGTCCGACAACGGGGCGCCGTTTCTCAATTCCAAGACCACGCTCTACGACGCGGGCGTGCATCTGCCGCTGATCATACGCAAGCCGGGCGGTGGGGCCGGCGTCGCCAATCCCAATCTCGTCTCCTTCACGGATATCCTGCCGACCTTCCTCGACTGGGCCGGTGCGGATGCGCTGTCGGATGCGCGCAAGGGGCGCTCGCTGCTGCCGATCCTGGAGGAAGACACCCTGTTGCCGGACTGGCAGCGGGTCTTCGGGTCGCACACCTTCCACGAGATCACGAATTACTGGCCGACCCGCTTCCTGCGCACGCCGCGCCACAAATATCATCGCAATGTCGCATGGCAGCTCGACTTCCCGTTCTCGGGAGACCTCTATGGATCGCTCTCCTGGGAGGGCATCCGCAATGCCGAGCCGGTGCGCATCGGCGAGCGGCCGTTGAAAAGCTACATTCGACGGCCGCCGGAAGAGCTCTACGATCTGGAGGCCGATCCGCGCGAAGTGACCAATCTCGCCGCCGATCCGCAGCATCAGGAACTGCTCGCCGACATGCGCGCGGCGATGGAGGAATGGCAGAAGGCGACGGGCGATCCGTGGCTGTACAGGGACGGGGTGTCCCTGCGCGCGGTGCAGCTACATATCGACGCCGGTCTTGCCATCCCGGACCGCTTCGATTTCGACCCGGACAAGCCCGGCAATCGCGCCTGACCCGGCATCCTCGTACTGCTTCAGTCCGATCAGACGAACGCCATTTCCTCGGACTCGCGAAGGATCGAGTCGAGCGTATGGAGCGCTGAACTGAGTTTCTCCGGTGTGCTGGCGGCGCCGAGGCAAATGCGAATGCCCGGCGCCACGCCCGACGCGGCGCTCAAAGGGCTGGGCGTTGCCAACGTCACGCCCTGGAATGCGGCCTGAGCCGCGAGGCTCGAGGCGGTTCGTCCCGCCGGCATGGTGAGCCAGGCGTGAAAAGCGGGAACGGCGGTCGGAAGAAGATATTCTCCGAGGATGCTGTGGGCCATCTTGGTTCGCTCGGCAGCCGCATTGCGCTTCAAGCGGATCTGGTTTTCCAGCGCGCCGCTGTCGATCATCCTCACGACGGCCTCGCTCATGATCGCATTGGCCATCCAGCCGGTGGAGCGGATGGCGTTCACGATCCTGTCGCGGAACGGGGCGGGTGCGTGCAAGGCGCCGATTCGAAGCCCGGGCATCAGGCATTTCGCGAAGCTCATCACGTAGAAGGAGCGTTCGGGCAGAAACGAAGACAGCGTGGGCGGAGGATCGGGACACAGGAAGCTGTAGACGTCGTCCTCGATGATCCAAGCATCATGGCGGCGAATGATATCGGCGACTTCGCTGCGGCGTTCCGCCGGCATGATCGCACCGGTGGCCGTCTGGATCGTCGGCGTGCAGCAGAGAACCTTGGCGCCGGTTTCGCGCAAAGCCGCGTCCAGCGAATCGGGGACGAGCCCGTACTCGTCCATCGCCACGCCGTGCAGCATGTAGTCTTCCATCAGGGCGAGGGCGGTCAGGCCCGAATAGGGGAGGTTCTCGGCCAGAACCGGCGCGCCGGGCCGAGCGAGAAGGCGAAGCGACACCGAGATCGCATGCTGCGCCCCATTGGTGATGTAGATGTCGCTCTGCTCGACCGCCGTGCCGTGCCGGGCAAGCCACCCGCGGATGGCGGCGCGATGCCGCCTTATGCCTTGGTGGGGCAGGTATCCCAACAGTGATGGAAGATCGTCATCGGCTGCGATCTCGGTGAGAATTTTCGAGAAGATCGCGGCTTCGCCGGTCGGCGGCGGTGCATTCAGGGCCAGGTTGACCTGCTCCGCGCCGGCAGCGGATTCGACGACACCGATATTGTTCGCCGGCGGACGCACGAACGTCCCGCGCCCAACTTGCCCTGAAATCAGTTGTTGTCTCTCCGCGAGTGCGTAGGCCTTCGAGATCGTCCCCACGCTCAATCCGAGTTGAGATGCCATTTCCCTGTGGGTTGGCAGGCGTTGGCCGGCAGCAACCCGGCCATTGGCGATGTCGCTTCTCAAAGCTGCGACAATCTGAACGTAACGCGGGCCCTCGCCGCAAGGGAGTGTCGGGTACCAGTCCATTGCATCCTCTGCACTTTCCCGACGAATAGGACAATTTTCGAATTGTCGCAACATATTCCTTGGTTGATACTACGGGTAAACCTTTTCTGGCTCCTTTTTGCACTGCGCAAATCCGATTGTTGCATTGCACTGCGAAAAATCGTCAAATTATCCCACTATTTGTGTAACTTTCGGTTTGACATATCGAATTGTCATTGTACGTTTGGGCGAATTGAGAGATATTGTGTCAGTGGGTAATGCCGATGTTATATGAAATGCGTGTGTATGAGCACGTCGAAGGATGTGCGGACAAGGTGCGGCAGCGGTTCATCGACGAGGTCGTGCCGCGCCTGCCTCAGCATGGGATTGAGCTCGTCGGCGTTTTCACCGACGCGGACAGTGGAATGCTCACCTATCTCACACGCTATGAAGACGAGGATGCCCGCGACAAGGCCTGGGCGTCATTCGGCGGGGACGAGGGTTGGAAGGCTGCAAAAGCGGCCTCCGAAGCCGATGGCCCGCTGATCGCCAAGCAGCGGAAGACCGTGTTGACGCCCATCGTGCCGGGCCTTTTGAACTGCTGACCGCCACGGGGGATCTCGGGAGGAGAATGTCGTGAAAGCGGCCCCATTCAATTATCTGCGCCCGGCATCCGTGACGGAGGCTTGCGAAGCGCTGGCGGACGATCCCGACGCGCGGGTTCTGGCCGGCGGCCAGACGCTCGTGCCGATGCTTGCGATGCGGCTCGCGCGTCCATCGCTGCTTGTGGACATCACCCGGCTGGAGGATCTCGGCTGCATCAAGGACGCCGGTGACGGCATCGCCATTGGCGCCGCGGTGCGTCAGGCGGTCGCTTTGCGCTCGGAACTGATCGCGCGGGAGGTGCCGCTGCTTGCGGCGGCTCTTCCCAATGTCGGCCATCCGCCGACCCGTGCGCGCGGCACCGTCGGCGGTTCGGTCGCGCATGGCGATCCGTCCGCGGAGATCGCGCTCGCCGCGACAATTCTCGACGCGCGGATCGTCTTCCTTGCCGACGGCGAGGAGGAAGTGATGTCGCCTGAGGACTTCTTCATCGGGCCCACGGTCACCATGGCGCCGATGGGCGGGCTGCTGACGCGGGTCATCTTTCCCAAGCGGCCGACCGGCCTGGTCGGCGCCGGGTTCCGAGAAGTGGCGTCGCGCCGCAGCGATTACGCCTTTGCGTCTGCCGGCGCGCAGGTCGTGCTTGATGCCGACGGCGTCTGCACCGAAGCGCTGCTGGGGATCGGAGCGGTCGGCGACGTGCCGGTCGCGGTGGACGTGTCCGGCCTCTCGGGGACGCGTCTCGATGAGACGGACGTGCGCGACGCGGTCGAAGCGGCGCTCGAGGATCTCGAATGCGTCGAGGATCTGCACGCCACGGCGAGCTACCGCCGCCGGGCCGCCGCGCATCTCGCAGGGCAGGCGCTGAAGGATGCGCGCGTCGCTGCGATCGGAGAGTTGGCATGAAAACGAACCTGATCGTCAATGGCCGGCCGGCCGAGATCGACGTCGAGCCGCGCGTTACACTGCTTGACGCTCTGCGCGACGAGCTTGGCCTGAAAGGCACGCATGCGGGCTGCGAGCACGGCGTTTGCGGCGCGTGCACGGTCGAGATCGACGGCGAAGCCGTGCGATCCTGCCTTATCCTCGGGGTCCAATGCGACGGGATGTCGGTGACCACCATCGAGGGCGTGGCATCGACGCCGGGCGACATGGACATCATCCAGGACAGCTTCTGCGCCACGCACGGGCTGCAATGCGGCTACTGCACGCCGGGCATGATCCTCGCGGCCAAGGCATTGCTGGCGACCAATCGCGACCCGTCGGACGAAGAAATCCGCGAGGCGATCTCGGGCAATATTTGCCGCTGCACGGGCTACGGACAGATCGTCGAGGCGGTACGGCTGGCGGCCAGGCGGCTGCGTGAAAGCAACACGGCAGCGATGGAGGTCGGCCGATGACCGAGCACGCCAAGCCATTCTCCGGCCGATATGTCTCATCGGATCGGCGCGTTCGCGAGGACGTGCGTTTCGTCGCCGGTGCCGGACGCTTCGTGCAGGACATCGAACGCCCCGGCATGGTGCATGTGGCGCTCGTCGCGAGCCAGCATCCCGCCGCCATGATCGAGCAGGTCGACGCGTCCGAGGCGCTGGCGATGGAGGGCGTGATCGACGTCGTCGACGGGCGCGAACTGTCCAGCGCCGTCAATCCGCTGATGAACGGCCTCGACACGCCGGACGTGCGCCGCTTTCCGCTTGCGGTCGGCCAGAACCGCTATGCTGGCGAATGGGTCGCGGCGGTGGTTGCGACCAGCCGCGCTGCGGCCGAGGACGCTGCCGAGAAGGTCAGGGTCAAGGGCGAGAAGCTCGGTTTCGTGATGGACCCCGAGAAGGCGATGGAAGAGGGGTCCACGCCCGTTCATCCGGCGCACGGCTCCAACGTCCTGCTAGATCGCACATTCGACTGGGGTCCGGTTGACGAGGACTTCGCCGAGAGCGACGAGACGCTCAAGCTTAGGGTGACCTGGGGTCGCAATTCCACCGTGCCGATCGAGACCTTCGGCGTGATCTGCGAGTGGAACGCCTGGGACAACGTCCTGGATGTCTGGGCGTCGATCCAGATGCCGAAATATGCCGACCAGATTGCACGGGCGCTTGGCCTGCGCGGCAATGAGGTGCGCGTCCATTACGACGTCGATGTCGGCGGCTCCTACGGCGTCAAGCGCGGGATCAAGCACACCGTTCTTGCGGCCTATCTCGCCCGGAAACTGGGGCGTCCGGTGCGTCTGATCGAAGACCGGCTGGAGAATATGCGTTCCGGCGATGCACACGGACCGGAGCGAATCTTCGACATCGAGGTCGCCTTCGACCGCGACGGCACCGTCAACGCGATGAAGATGCGCGCCCTCGACAATGCCGGCGCCTATGCGGGCCGGGCACCGTTCCAGCTCGGCAAGCCGATCGGCGCCATCGTCGGGCCCTACCGCATCAAGTCGGTCCAGTACCGCGCGGTTTCGGTGACAACGAACAAGGCGGTGCAGGAGGCTGTGCGCGGCTTCGGCCAGTCGCCGACGAACTACGCGATCGAAACGATGATGGACCGGATCGCCGCCCATCTCGGGATGGACAGGATTGCGTTGCGGCGCAAGAACTTCATCCGGGCGGAAGAGTTCCCCTGGGAAATCCCGTCGGGCAGCAAATATGACAGCGGCGACTATCACGCCGTCGTCGACAAGGTCTTGGCGCAGGCCGGGTATGAGGGCATCGTCGCCGAACGCGACCGGCTGCGCGCCGAGGGGCTTTGCGCAGGCATCGGCATTGCAGCGTGTCTTGAGCCGTCGGGCGGCAACTCGTCCTTCGAGCCGCTGCTCAATCCCAAGAACCGCACCTCCACATGGATGGAGGGCAGCCGTGTCAATGTCGACGCGCTGGGCGACGTCACGGTCACCATCCACACCACGAGCTCGGGCCAGGGGCACGAGACGCTCGCGGCGACGGTGGTCGGCGAAGTGCTGGAGATCGACCCGGATCTCATCCGCGTCGTGCGGCCCGACAGCCTCGGTTCGCTGCCTGGAAACTCTCCGGTCGGCAGCCGCATGGCGATCATGCTCGGGGGAGCCGCGGCCAATGCCGCGCGCGACCTCAAGCGCCAGATCATGTCGATCGCCGCCCATTCCATGGGGGTCGCCAAAGACGCCGTGACCTATGCCGAGGGCGTCGTTCACGGTCCCGAGGGGCAGAAAGTCGAATGGGCCGAGGTGGTCGATATCGCCCATCGTCGCTTTCACGACCTGCCGGAGGGCACCAATCCGGGGCTGACCGCCAGTTTCATTCAGCAGGTTCCGACAGGCGTCGAGTTGCCGAAGGACGGCAGGGCGCAAATGTATCCCTGCTACTCCTTCGAGTTCCACGTGGTGCTGATGGCGTTCGACCCCGTGCTCGCCAAGCCCGAGATCCGGCGCTACGTCATCGGTCACGATTGCGGCACGGTCATCAACCCGCACATCGTCAAGGGCATGACTCTGGGCGGCATTGCGCACGGCATCGGTGCGGCGCTGCTCGAGGAGTTCGCCTATGACGCGGAGGGTCACCTGATGACCCAAAGCTTCCTCGACTACCTCATGCCCTCGTCCAACGAGGTGCCCGAGGTCGAGATCGTGCATCATTGCACCCCTTCGCCCTTCACCGAATTCGGCCAGAAGGGATCGGGCGAAAGCGGCTATCTGGGCGCGCCGGCGGCTATTTCCGGCGCGATCCACGATGCGCTCAGCCTCTGGAACATTCACCTGAACAAGCTGCCGATCCGGATGAGCGCTGTCAGCGACGCCATCGCCTCGGCCAAGGAGAACACATGATCATCGACGCTCACGCCCATCTGGTTCCGCCGCGGCTGCTGGAAGAACTTCAGGACCGCGCATCCGAATTTCCCAGCGTGGCGATCACGCCGAAGGACGGAAGCGTCAGCTTCGCCTTCTCCGGCAAGAAGCCGACGCGTCCGGTCTCGCCCGGTCTGACGAACCTCGAGAAACGTCTTGGCTGGATGGATGCGCAGGGCATCGACCGGCAGGTGGTCGCCGGCTGGCTCGACATGTTCGGCAACGACCTTCCCGTGGAGGAAGGCAAGGCCTGGGCACGCACGATCAACGCCCATCTTCTTGCTGCGGGCAAGGAGAGCGGCGGACGTTTCGTCGGGCTGTCCGTCACGCCGACCCAGGACGGGGCGGCGGCGGCGGAAGTGCTGCGCGAGGCGCATGACGCCGGGTTCTCCGGCACGATGATCGGCACGCAGCCGGACAATGGTGGCGGCGAGCTCGACGATCCGGCATTGGACCCGTTCTGGCAGGCGGCGCACGAACTGGGCTCGATCGTCGCGATTCACCCCGTGTTCGACGCGGGTGATGTGCGGGTACACGACTTCGGTCTGCCGAACGCGTTGGGGCGGATCACCGACAGCCTGATCGCGGTGACGCGGATCATCTATTCCGGCCATGTCGAGAAATACGCGAACGCGAAGATCGTCGTCGGTATCGGCGGCGCGGCGTTGCCCTATGTCATCGGCCGGCTGCGCCACAATCACGCGCTTCATCCCGAAGACATGGCCGACCCGGTCAAGGCCATGTCGATGCTCTACTACGACACGTTGCTGCACGACCCGCGTGCGCTGCAAATGCTGATCGACTGCGTCGGTGCTGACCGGATCATGCTGGGCTCCGACATGCCGTTCCCCATCGGCGACCCGAAGCCGCGCGAAATCCTGGACGGCGTGCAGCTCACCCAGGAACAGCGCCACCGCATCGAATGCGGCCTTGCGCTGGAACTGATGGGAGAAGCCTGATGAAGATGGAGCTCTCCGGCAGCGAGGAGATCGCAGCCAGCCGGCAGGACCTGTGGGACGCGCTGCAGGATCCCGCCGTCCTCACCGAATGCATCCCCGGCTGCAAGGACATGACCGAGGTCGGTCCCGATGACTACGAGGTCCAGATGCAGCTGAAGGTCGCGGCCGTCGGCGGGTCTTTCGACGGCAGGGTTCGTCTCTTCGACAAGGATGCGCCGGAGAGCTGTCACATCACGGTCTCCGGTGGCGGTACTCTGGGCACGGGCGACGGCACGGCGAAATTCACGATCACGGAGTTGGAGCCGGGCAAGTCGCGCCTCGACTACGAGGGCGAGGGCGAGATTGGCGGCCTGGTGGCCGGCGTGGGGCAGCGGGTGCTGAAGTCGGTCGCCAAGCATCTGACGAAACAGTTCTTCAATGCGCTCAAGAAGCATTTCGGAGCCGAAAAAGCAGCAAATTGACCATAGCGGCAATCGGCGCCGGGAGGAGGTGAGCGATGGGAAAGACACACAGGATCAGGACGCCGCAGGGCCACGAGCTCGCCGTGTCGCGTCGCGACGGCTCCGGCTTGCCGGTCATGTTTCTCAACTCGTTTGCCGCCGACCACACGATGTGGGACGCGGTGCGCGACCGGCTCGATCGGCTCACGATCGCCTATGACGCGCAGGGACACGGCGCTTCCGACATCCCTGCCGCACCGCTGACGCTGGACGAACTCGCCGCCGACGCGCGCGCCGTGATGGACGCCGAAGGCCTTGAAACCGCGGTGCTGTGCGGGCTTTCGCTGGGCGGGCTGACCGCTGTGCAGCTGGCCGAAGAGGCGCCTGACCGGGTCGCCGGGCTGGCGCTTGCCAATACCGCCGTGAATTTTCCGCCTCCCGGGTTGTGGCGCGATCGTGCCGAGGCGGCGCGCGCGGGCGACTACGCCGGGCTCGTATCGCCGACGTTGGAACGCTGGCTTACGAAGGGCTGGCGCGACACGCACCCGCATGAAACCGCACAGGTGCGGACCATGCTCGAAGCGATGTCGCCGGAAGGCTATGCTGCGGCCTGCCATGCACTTGAGACCGGAGATGTCTCGACGGCGCTTGCCGCCTGGCCCGGACCGACGCTCGTCATCGCCGGTGAGCACGACCAGTCCTCGCCCGTCGCACGGTCGGAGGAAATGGTCAGGCTCGCGTCAGGCGCCGATCTGGTGGTTCTCGATGCGGCCCACGTGTCCGCCATCGAAGCGCCGGACGCGTTCGCGCAGGCCCTCGAGGCCTTTGTCGCGAAATGCGAGGCGCAGCATGGCTGAACCGCGTCGCGTCATCATAGGAATCACGGGCGCATCGGGCACGGTGCTTGGCGTGCGCCTTCTGGAACTGTTGCGCGAGGTCGATGGCGTCGAGACGCATCTCGTGATGTCGCCGGCCGCGGTGCGCACGCTCAACATCGAAACGGATTACACCGCCGACCAGGTGAGCGCGCTTGCGGATGTGAGCCACAATTTCAAGGACATCGGGGCTGCGATCGCGTCGGGTTCGTTCCGCTGCGAGGGCATGATCGTCGCGCCCTGCTCGGTCAAGACGATGGGTGCGCTTGCCTCCTGCCTGACCGACGACCTGATTTCTCGTGCCGCGGATGTCTGCCTCAAGGAGCGCCGCCGCCTTGTCCTGCTGTTTCGCGAAACGCCGCTGCATGCCGGGCACCTGCGCGCGATGAAGGATGTCACGGACGCCGGGGCCATCGTGATGCCGGCCGTCGTGGGCTTCTACTACCGGCCGGCCTCGGTGGACGACATCGTCGACCATCTCGCGGGACGGGCACTCGACCTGCTGGGAATCGACGTCGGCACGGTCAGGCGGTGGCAGGGCCAGCCTCAGGGAGAAAACAATTGAGTATTGCGACCGACCGTACCTATCGCGATCTGCACGATCATATTGCGGAGCTCGAGGCATCGGGCCTGCTGACCCGCGTCGATCGTCCCATCGACAAGGATGCGGAGATGCACCCGCTGGTGCGCTGGCAATATGTCGGCGGCCTCAAGGAAGAGGATCGCAAGGCTTTCCTGTTCACCAACATCCGTGACGGCAAGGGACGTGACTACGACATCCCGGTTATCGTCGGCGGAATGGCGGCCAATCGCGCTGTCTACGCGACGGGGATGGGCTGTTCGCTCGACGAGATCGCCGACAAATGGGCGCATGCGATCGCCAATCCGGTCAAGCCGGTGGAGGTCGACAACGCTCCCTGCCATGAGATCGTCGAGGAGGGGGACATCCTCAGCCAGGAAGGGCACGGCATCGATGTCTTGCCGATCCCGGTTTCGACGCCGGGCTTCGACAGTGCACCAACGCTTTCGGCAACCAATGTCATCACGCGCGATCCCGAGGATCTCGTCCAGAACATGGGCACCTATCGCTGTGCTCTGAAGGCGCCGGATCGGCTGGTCGTGCGCATGGCAACCCGGGTGGGCGGGGCGGGGGGCTATCAGCACTACCTGAAGCACCAGGCCGCCGGCGACCGCGAAATGCCGGTGGCGATCGTTCTGGGCTGTCCGCCCTACGTTGCCTTCATGGGACCCCAGAAGATGCCCATCGGGGTCGACGAGTTCGATGTCGCGGGCGGACTTGCCGGCGCACCCATCCGCGTCACCAAGGCCAGGACGGTTCCGCTGATGGTGCCTGCTGAGGCCGAGGTGGTGATCGAGGGATACATCGACACCACCCGCGTGGAGCCGGAAGGCCCCTTCGGGGAAAGCCATGGCCACGTGGCGCTGGAAGAATACAACATGCCGATGCGCGTGACGGCCGTGACCCGCCGCAAGGACGCTGTCATACCGAGCTATATCAGCCAGGTCGCGCCTTCGGAGAGCTCCGTCATCAAGCGCGTCGCCTACGAACCGCTCTTCACGCACCATCTGAAGTCGACGCTCTCGATCAAGGGCGTGAAAAAGGTCTCGCTGCACGAGCCGCTGACGGGGCTGCTGCGTGTCAGCGTGATCACGATCGAACCGGGAACGCCGCGGACAGAGATCTGGCGGGCGTTGAACGGAGCGGCCTTCTTCAAGGGGGATTGCGGCAAGATCTGCATCGCCGTGAACGAGGACATCGACGTCGACAGTCCCGACGCGATCCTGTGGGCGATGGCCTACCGCTCGAACCCGGTGGAGGACATGCAGCTTGTGCCGCATCGCGGACAGGGACACGGCCCGAAGCGCGAGCATGCCGGCGAAGAGGATTCCACGCTTCTCGTCGATGCGACGATGAAGTCGCCGATGCCGCCGCTCGCCCTGCCGGCACGCGAATATATGGAACGCGCCAAGGCGATCTGGGAGGACATGGAGCTGCCGAGGCTCATGCCTCAGAAGCCCTGGCACGGATACTCGCTCGGTGCCTGGCACGAAATCTGGGACGCGGCGGCGAAACGCGCCGCGCAGGGCGAATACATCGAAAACGGTCGGATCAGCGCGACGCTTCAGGTCGAGGGACTGAAGCCCGAGAGCCGCGTCGATCCGGATGAGAGCCTGAAGAAAATGAACGACTGAGACGGGCGGGCAAGGCACCGCTCTGGGAGGAAGTGATGCAGGAATACAGGATATGCGGTCGCGACGAGATCCCCGATGGCGGGGTCCGCATCGTTGACATGGGCGACCTGGAGATAGGGGTGATCAGGCAGGGCGGCAAGCTCTACGCCTATCGCAACCTGTGTCCGCACCAGGGCGGTCCCGCCTGCGAGGGCGTTCGGATGCCCCGCGTCTTCGACAATGTCGACGCCGACGGCCGGTTCATCGGACAGGAATTCGACGAGGGCGAACTGCACATCGTCTGCCCCTGGCACGGTTACGAATATCGCCTCTCCGACGGCGTCAACGTCTGCGATGCGCAGCTCAAGCTTCGCAAATACGAAGTCGAGGAAAGGGATGACGATGTCTTTCTGCGCGTCTGATGCCGGCCCGCGTTTTCGTGAGGCGGCGAGCGAGATCGCGGCCCTTGTCGACGACGTCGTCGTCGATGGCGCCCTCGACAGTGTCGATGACGAGGCGCTGGGGCAGGCGCTAGCAGCCTGCGTGCGCCTTTACGTGGCCAAGGCCGAAACCGGCGCGCGGCTCATGCCGTTCGGCCGAAACAGCGCCGTCACCGCCACCGAAATCGCCATCGCGTCTCTGGCCATGCTCGACGCGGGGCGCATGGAAATCTTCGAACTCGGGCTGTGGGAACAGATGAACAATATCCGTCCCGCCCGTCAGAACACGCTCGCCGATTTACCGGAGGAGGTCACGGCATGAACACGCATGAACGGCTGGTCACGGACCAGCGCGACCTGACATCCGAGCCATTCGACACCCGCACGCATCTGCGCCATGCGCGCCAGCAGGCGGAAGCGCGCGGCTACGACGAGTTCTTCATCGTCGACGTCGACAGCCACCACTACGAAAACGAAGCCTCCACCGAAATCGCCAGCTATGTCCGCAATGACGTGCTGCGAAACGAGATTCTCTATCAGGGGATCAGCCGCAAGGGCATCACCACCGGCTTCGGCCAGTATCAGGATCTCGGCGGGCGGCTCACCCGCTACCCGAACCGCAAGAAGGAAGCGGTACCGGAGACGCCGCATCGCGACGTCACGCTGATGCGCCGCTGGATGGACGCCATGGGCGTCGATGTCGCGTGCATGTTTCCGACGCCGCTCCTCAATCTGGGTCTCAGTCCTCGGGTCGATCTCGAGGTCGAATTGGCCTTCGGCTACAATCGGTGGCTATGCGAGCGCGTCCTGTCGCAAGACCGGCGGCTGAAATCGATGCTCTATCTGCCGTTCAACGACCCCGAGGCCTGCCCGAAGATCATCGAGGAATTCGGCGACCATGAGGGCGTGATCGGCTTCATGGTGACCACCACGCGCTACAAGGGCGTTTACGACAACGCCTATCTGCGAACCTATCGCATGCTCGAAGAGCGCGGCTTGCCTTTGGGGTTCCACACCGGCCTTGGCGGTCAGGAACCGGGACTCTCGACGGCGGCCAATCGGTTCCTGGTGCTGCATGCGCTGGGCTTTGCCTGGCACAACATGGTCCACCTCTCCAATTGGGTCATCAATGGCCTGCCGGAGCGGTTCCCCAAGCTCAATGTCATGTGGATCGAAGCCGGACTGGCCTGGATTCCGTTCCTCATGCAGCGGCTCGATAACGAGTACATGATGCGTTCCTCCGATGCGCCGCTCCTGAAGAAGAAGCCGTCCGAGTACATGCGCGACATGTTCTACACCTCCCAGCCGATGGAGATGGTCGACAATCGCGAGGCGCTCGAGCTCACCTTCAAGATGATGGGCGCGGAATCGCAGCTTCTCTACTCGTCGGATTACCCGCACTGGGACATGGATCTCCCCAGCACGATCTACGACCTGCCGTTCCTCTCGGAGACTGCCAAACGCAACATACTCGGCGGCAACGCGGCGCGACTTTTCGGGCTCGAACCCGAATTGAGCGGCTGGAAGAAGGAACGTCAGCAGCAGAAGCAAGAGGCCGTGGCGGTCTAGGTCCGCCGCGCCGAGGGAATCTCACGTCCACCGGCACATGATGCCTTGGGCGATGAGACATGCAGGCGGTCGTCTATCAGCCGTCCAGCGAACCGGAAACAGAGGAGGAATACATGAAAATGAGAAATTTCCTGAAAGGCGCTGCCGCATGTGCCGCGCTGGTTGTCTTGGGCACGTCGATGTCCGCGGCTCAAGACTTTCCGAAAAAGCCTATACAACTCGTCGTCCCGTTCGGTCAGGGAGGCGCGACCGATCAGTTGGCCCGCATGTTCGCACCGGCGCTGGAGGAGCGCCTGGGCCAGCCGATCGTGATCGTGAACCAGCCCGGCGCAGGTGGCGCGGTCGGTCTGGCCAACCTCGCTCTTGCACGGCCTGACGGCTACACGATCGGTGTCGGTTCCGATTCCACCTTGGCCGCCCGTCCGATCATGGACAGCTCCGGATATACGCCCGACAGCTTCACCACGATCGCGCGGATGGTGTCCATTCCTTCCGGCGTCGCCGTTGCCGCCAGCAGCGACTACAAGACGCTGGGCGACCTCGTGGAGGCGATGAAGAGCGGCAACGATCTCACCTGGTCGGGATCGGGTATCGGTTCGGGTCCGCACCTGGCCATGGCTGTTTTTCTCGCCCAGAACGACCTCAAGGCGACATATGTCAATTCCAACTCCGGCCAGGAAGCGATGGTGAAGCTTCTGTCGGGCGAGGTGGATTTCTATTCTGGCGGCGGATCGAACTATCCTCCCATGATCGACGATAGTGGCAAGAGCGATATCCGCGTCCTGGCACTGGCCGCCGAGAAGCGCTGGAAATACCTGCCTGACGTTCCGACGCACACGGAGGAAGGCTTCCCCTATCTGCGGTCGCAGTGGTTCGGATTGGTGGGGCCGAAAGGGGTTCCCCAGGAAGCAGTTGATGCGATCGCGACGGCAGTGAAGGAAACGCTGGAAGATCCGGCATTCGAGGAGCGCCTCGACCAGTTCTACTTCAATCCGGCTTATCTGGGACCGCAGGAAATGCGTGACGAGATCGGCGCCACCCAGGAAGACATCCGTCCGATCCTGGTGGAGGCCGGACTGGCCAAGTAGGGCGCTGCCCGCAAGACCAACGGCGCCTGCCCGGCATGCATCCTGGCAGGCGCCACGCTCCGATCATCGTGGTGAACCTCCGGCGCGTCTGCTGCCCTGGCAAGGAAGAAGATATGGCTCTCAAGCATGAAGACACGGTTTCGGGCGGGGCGCTCACCGCCTTTGGCGCGGCTGTCGTCTACCTGTCACTCGGCATGGGTACCGGTGCAGCAGGAGCGACCCTGCCGCCGAACTTCTTTCCCCTGCTGTGTGCGTTCGGGCTCATGGTATGTGGACTTCTGCTCGTCATTCGCGGCCTGCGCGCGGAAGCGACGCCGCTGCCCGGGCTGATCGACAGCCGCGTGGCCGTCGTGGGCGGACTGTTGTTCATCTTCTACTGGTTCTTCGCGGCGCTGGACTTTCGTGTCGCCGCGGCAGTGCTGACTTTCGTGACGATCTGGAGTTTCGGTCACCGTTCCGTTCCGCTCTTGACGATTCTGCCCCTGGTGCTCGCGTTCGGTCTCTACTTCGCGTTCACCCGCGGCTTCCAACTGGTGCTGCCGACATGGATCTGATCTCACACCTCGCGGCAGGGGCGGCGGCGGTCATGGACCCGCTCACCCTGCTCTTCGTCTTTCTCGGTGCCGTCGTCGGCATGGTGTTCGGCGCGGCCCCGGGGCTGACGGCCACCTCCGCGATCGTCCTGTTCCTGCCGGTCACATATGCGATGGGGCCCACCAGTTCGATGGCCTTGCTGCTGGGCATCTATTGCTCTGGCTACTTTGCCGGTTCGATCCCCGCGATCCTGCTCAACACGCCCGGCGCACCCGGATCGGCGGCGACGGCGCTCGACGGATACTCGCTTGCGATGAAAGGCCAGGGCGACAAGGCGATCGTCACAGCTGTCTTGTCTTCGTTCATCGGCGGCCTTTTTTCTCTCACCATGCTGGCACTCATCGCGCCCTCGCTTGCGAAGGTGGCGCTCAGTTTCACCTCGGTCGAGTATTTCACGTTCGCGCTGGTCGGCATCGTCTGTGTCGCAGGGATCTCCCGCGGCTCGATGATCAAGGGGCTTGCGGCGGCATTCATCGGCATTCTCGCTTCGACCGTTGGCCTCGATCCGGTGTCCGGGGTGGGCCGCTTCCTGTTCGGTCAACCCAACCTGATGGGCGGAATTCCGACAACGGCGGCCCTCATAGGCCTATTCGCGGTCGCGCAGATGATGCTGCTGACGGTGAAGAAGCGCGGCGAGGCCGAAGTCCTGCCCGTTCAGCAAACGACGCCGATCTCTGAAATCATCGGTACGATGATCAAGTCCAAGTGGCTGATCGTGAAGTCTGCGATCATCGGCGCCATCATTGGCGTCTTGCCGGGCACGGGGCCGTCGATTGCCTCGTGGGTCAGCTACTCGGACGCGCTCCGCACGGCCAAACCAGGTGACAAATATGGCGAGGGCGAAATCAAGGGAGTGGTCTCCTGCGAGGTCGCCAACAATGCAGTCACCGGCGGCGCGCTTGTCCCGCTCCTCACGCTCGGGATACCGGGCGATCCGGTAACGGCGGTCCTCGTAGGCGCACTGATGATCCAGGGGTTTGAAACCGGGCCCTTCTTCATCCCGCAGAACACCGAGCTCTTCTACTCGATCCTGTGGTTGCTCCTGTTCTCGAACATCCTGATGCTGGTGCTCGGCATCAGCGGGCGGCGACTGGCTGCCAAGGTGCTTGAAATCCCGGCTGGGGTGATGGTGCCGTGCATCCTCGTGGTCGCCGGGGCCGGCGCCTTTTCGCTTGCCTCCAATCCGTTCTACCTCAAGCTGGTCATCATATTCGGCATGATGGGCTATCTGCTGGTCCGGTTTCGTTTCCCGACCGCGCCCGCGGTCCTGGGAATCGTGCTCGGGCCGATCCTTGAACAGAACCTTCGCAACGCGCTCACGGCGAACAAGATGGATGTCTCCATCTTCGTCACCCGGCCGATCAGCCTCGTGACCCTGATGTTCATGTGCCTCCTGCTTTGGGTCTGGTTGAAGCCGTCCAAGAAGAGCCCGAAGGACGAAGAGAGCACAGAAGCGGAGATTTCAGGTTGAGCGCGGTGAACGAGGCGCATGAAGGCGTCAACGCGGAGGGCAAGCGCAGTGCGGCCCACCATCTTCTTCAGGCGCTCGTCGACTGTGAGATCGAGTATGTTTTCGCAAATCTCGGCACCGATCACGCGCCGATCATCGAAGAGATGGCCCGCTGGCGCGCGGAGGGCCGTCGTGCCCCGCATGTGCTGTTGTGCCCGCATGAGAGCACGGCCGCGCATATGGCGATGGGTTATGCTTTCGCGACGGGCCGCGGGCAGGCGGTCCTCGTCCATGTCGATGTGGGAACGACCAATGCGGCCACCGCCATGCACAACGCGAACCGATCGCGGTTGCCGCTCCTCCTGATGGCGGGCAAGGCGCCGTACACAAGTCACGGTGAACTGCCCGGGACGCGGGACAACTACGTGCACTTCATTCAGGAGCCGCAGGACCAGGGTTCTGTCGTGCGTCCTTACGTGAAATGGGAATACACCCTGCAATCGGCGGTGCATGTGGGTGAAGTGGTGCGGCGTGCGCACACTGTCATGCAATCGGGGGCCAGGGGACCTGTCTACCTGATGCTTCCCCGAGAGGCGTTGACGGGCGAAGCCGACGCCGCCGAACTGCCGCACTTTCCGTCATCCAGGTTCGGAGAGATGCGGCCGCAGAGTGTCCCTCCTGCGGCATTGGAAGACCTCGCCGAGAGGCTTCTTCGCGCCGACCATCCGCTGATCATTACGTCCTATGCCGGGCATTCGGCCGGCACGTCGGAGGCCATCGAAAAGCTGTCCCTGTTGATCGGTGCCGCAGTCGTCGAGAACGCCATGGTGTCCAACTGCAATCATGAGATGGACACCTTCGCCGGCGGCTTGCCGGGAGACCGGCTGTCTGAAGCCGATGTGGGCCTTGTCGTGGACAGCGATGTTCCCTGGATTCCGTCCGAGAACCGTCCCGACGCGAATGCCTATTGGGCACACATCGATATCGACGCGCTCAAGATCGGATCGCCTGTCTGGAGCTTCCCGGCCAATCTTCGCCTCGAGGGACACAGCGCGGAGATCGTCGAAAGCCTCTGCGACATCGTCGCTGCCCGACGCACCCCCGAACAGGCAGAACGGGCTTCTGCGCGTGTCTCGGCCTTGCGCGCATCCGGCGAGAAGCGACGCGACTCGGCGCGCGAGGCAGCGTCCGATCCGGGGCAGCCCAATGCGCTCAATCCGCATCATGTCCTTCGAGCGCTTGGCGCGGCGCTTCGGCCCGACGATGTGATCTTTCACGAGGCCGTCCGAAACCAGCCAGTCATGGTGCGCCAGATCCCTCGTCCGCTCGGGGGCACCATGACCAGGACCGGGGGCGGCGGGCTCGGCGCGTCCGGCGGCATGGCGCTCGGATACAAGCTTGCACGCCCCGAGGCGCTTGTCGTGCAGATCGTCGGCGACGGAGCCTTCTACTACAACAACCCTGCGTCCATGTTCGCCGTTTCCCGGCAATATGACCTGCCGTTGCTGACCGTCGTGCTCGACAATGCCGGCTGGTCAGCGGTGAAGTCCTCGACGCGCAGGGTCTATCCCGACGGGGCGGCGGAACACGACGGTGATTTCGCTTCAGATTTTCGCGACGACACGGAATTCAGTGCCATGGCGGCGATGTTCGGCTTCACCGGCATCCGTCTCGATGATCCTGCCAGCGTCGCGGAAGAGGTGGCGAATGCGGTGGCACTCGCTCGTTCCGGAAAGTCGGTCCTGCTCCACGTCCGGCTGCCACGGCACTGACGACGGTCAACTGATCGCACTGAAGCGTGCGAGCAGAACGCGGGTGACGCCGTCGGAGAATTCCGCACCGAGATGCCCGCCATAGGCTTGCAGGTTCAGAGCCGCCGCATCGGCCGGGGACGCAGCGGCTTCGGGCAGAATTTCCGCCGCGTCCAGCATGGCTTGCTGGGCCTTCTCGGCAGAGAGCTCCACGGCCTTGATGCGTTCCCGAACGCCGTCCTGCGCTTCGCGGCCCGGCCCCAGATCCCGTTCCTTCATATGTCGCCGGAGGGCTCTCAGCGGCTGGACCACCTCATTGCGCCAGGGTTTGACCAAGTCATCCAACTGCCTGACACCGGAGGCGTCGATCACCTCGCCCTTGCTGGCACGCCACAGCAACCAGAGCATGAGGTTCACGTCGCCGCCAAACTGATCCTGGAGAGCGAGACACGCTTTCTGCGTTCCTGCGTCGTCATAGAACCGCAGCGAGAAAGGCCATAGCGCTTCAGCCATCGCGCCCCGCCTGCGACTCCAGCCAATCGATCGCTGCACGTGCCACGGCACCGATATGCTGGCGAATCGCTGCTTCAGAGCCTTCCGCGTCCCGCTCCAACAGCCGCTCGACGATATCGTCGAGTTCGGAAGCGCGACGTTCGGCGCGTTCCTGTTTGGCCAGCGAGCGGTAGCGCAGGAAGCCGATGCGATTGAACAGCTGGACGAAAACCCGGGCCATGTCGGGATTGCCGGCGCCCTTGAACAGGACCTCGTAGAACTCCGCCTTGACGGCCAGGCGTTCTTCCAGGTCCCCACTTTCGAGTGCCTTGCGAAAGCGCGCCGCGAGGACCTGGAGCGCTGCCATCTCCGCCGGACCCGCACGCGCCGTGAAGAGCCGGGCGGCGGCGCATTCGAGGATTTCCCGCAGCTCGTAGATTGACCGGGCAGCCTCCGCCGTCACCACGGCAACGAACGGTCTGCCGCGCGGCCCGGTGGCAACGAGCTGCTCGATCTCGAGTTGCCGCAGCGCTTCGCGCACGGAGGTGCGGCTGACACCCAGCGCTTCGCAGAGCTCACGCTCCAGGAGCCGCCCGCCGGGAGGGTAGTGGCCCGCCATGATCGCCCAGCGAATTTTCGCCAGCACCCGGTCGCGCAACAGCTCGACAGGCTGCTCCAGTGTGAGATCGACCTTCGCTGTTGTCATCGCTTACCTGCACGCCGTCGATGCTTCAAACCAGACCGGTGATCACTTCGACCACCGCAACCTCGCCATTCTTGACCCGGTTGACCGCCTCCCGCAAGGCAGGTGCGACGGCCTCGGGGTCATCGATTGGTCCTGCGGCCCACGCGCCGAAGCCGCGAGCGATGGCGGCGAGGTCGACATGGGGCTCCTCCGTGCGCTGGCCGATGTGAGCGCGGTCCACCGCGCGACCGCGCTGGTGGGCGACTTCACGCTGATGCAGTTCATCGTTGCCCCAGGAACGATTGTTCATGATCACCATCAAGAGCGGCGCCTTGTGGTGCGTTGCTGTCCACAGGGCGCCCGGCGCCATCATGAAATCGCCATCGCCTATGATCGACACCGGAAACACATCCTGATCCTTCAACGCGAGCGCGGCACCGACCGCGGCGCCGGGTCCATAGCCGACGCCGCCGCCGCCGTCGCCGCCGAGATAGTAGCCGCAGCCGGGGAAATCCCAGTAGCCGTCACGCCATGAGCGATGGTTTCGCACGACGAGGCGCCAGTCTTCGGCACTGACCGCTTCGTGCACCTCATGCGTGAGGCGATCCATGGAGACCGGGCTCTCCGACCATCGGCTTTCCAGCCGTTTTTTTGCGTTGCCCCGGACGGCGGCGTGGCGTTCGGCAAGCCGTTTGCGACGTGCTGCGATGGCCGGGCTCCCGCCAAGCCGCTCCGCCGCATCCGCCAACGCTTCCAGCGCCTTGAGCGGTGTTGCCTGGATTTGATCGTCCAGAGGCGGTGTCGGGCCGCCGAAGCGGCTCCACGAATTTCCGAACCAGTTGTTGAGAGAGACATCGATGACGTGGGCGTCGGCCGCTCCCGCCCCGGTGCCCATGATCTGGCTGCGCCCGGTGCCGTATCCACGCGTCGCCAGCGTCAGGTCGTGCACGTCGATTGCGAGTATGACGTCGGCTTCGCCGCGCGCCGCCTTGTCACCATTGAGGTTTTGAGGATGGGACGTTGGCAGGCAGACGGTGCATCGGTCATCGAGATAGGCGGCGCCGATGGCTTCCACCAACCGTATCAGGGGTTCGGTGGCGCGCGCTTCGATCCCGAGCCGGCCGCATACGACGAGCGGCGCTTCCGCTTCTATCAGGCGCCGAGCCACCCTTTCCACTGCTGCGGGGTCAGGCTGAAGATCCGGCGGCGGCGCATAGCGTGGCAGGGCGGCTCCCGTTTCCTGTGTGGCGTCCAGCGGTTCCTCCTGCAGTCCCGCGTCGAGGGAAACATAGACCGGTCCAGGGGGTCCGGTGCGCGCTATGCGCTCGGCGCGCAGCATTGAATCCATGGCACCGGCGAGTGTGGCGGGCTCGTCCGTCCATTTCACGTATGCACGCACGAGGTCTCCCTGCGTATTCGCCGAATGCGCCCAGTCGATGAAGCGCCTCTTGTCGGGGTCGGCAGGTCCTGACCCGCCCAGAATGACCATTGGCGTCTGGTCGCAGAAGGCGTTGAAGACCGACATCGAGCCATTCATCAATCCCACAAGGTTGTGAAGGATGGCGTATCCCGGCTTGCCGGACGCCTTCGCGTAGCCATGGGCCATGGCGACAGCGATGGCTTCATGTGTTGCGAGCGCGATCTTCGGGTTTTCATCGCCCAGATAGTTGACCAGCGAATCATGCAGTCCGCGATAGCTGGATCCCGGATTGAGGAAGACCCACTCCACGCCCCGGTCCCTCAGCGCCTGCGCCATGAGGTCGGAGCCCCATTCCATCTTCACCTGCGATGCCTCGCTCATTCGCTTTCTCCCCCGTTGCGCATTTTCGTATTACGTAATACATAATCTGCAATATCCACAGAACGCAATGCTTGGGGAGAGACCGACATGAACCATCTCGGAGACGCATTTATCGACGGCACTTGGCGTCCCGCACGCGGCAATGTTCTGGACGTCATCGATCCGGCGACCGAGACGTCGGCGGCGAAAATCACCTGCGGTTCGGCGGAGGATGTGGACGAGGCCGTTTCTGCCGCTCGTCGGGCATTCGGAGATTGGTCGACAACGAAGCCTGCCGATCGTGCGGATGTGCTCGACCGCATCGTTGCCGAATACGACCGCCGTGCCGATGATCTCGCCGATGCGATAAGCACCGAGATGGGCTCACCATTGTCGTTTTCGCGGAGCGTACAGGTCGTCATGCCGCGCGAAAGGTTCGTGATGGCCGCCAAGATCATCCGCGACTACGACTTCGAGGAACGGGTCGGGACGTCGCTGGTGGTGCGCGAACCGATCGGCGTCTGCGCCTTCATCACGCCGTGGAATTGGCCAATCAACCAGGCGGCGTCGAAGATCGCCTACGGCTTGGCCGCAGGGTGCACCATGGTCTGGAAACCTTCGGAGGTTTCGCCGCTCTCGGCAGTGATACTGAGCGAGATCGTCGCGTCGGCCGGCTTGCCGGCAGGCGTCTTCAACATGGTGCAGGGGGAGGGCCCGACCGTCGGAGCGCAGCTCTCTGCCCATCCCGACGTTGACATGGTCAGCTTCACCGGATCCACGCGGGGCGGCGTCGCGGTCGCCAAAGCGGCGGCAGACAGCGTCAAGCGCGTCCATCAGGAACTCGGAGGCAAGTCGGCCAATCTGATCTTGCCGTCGGCCGATTTCAAGCAGGCGGTTGCCGCCGGTACCAAGCTGTGTTTCCGCAATTCCGGCCAGTCATGCCAGGCGCCGACCCGGATGCTTGTCCAGCGTGAACGGCTCGCGGAGGCAGAGCAGATCGCTCGCAGCGCAGCCGAGGACATGAAGACGGGCGACCCCCGGGAGCAGGGCACGGACCTTGGCCCTCTCGTCAATGAAACCCAGTGGCGGCGGGTGGAGGATCTGATCCGGTCCGGCATCGATGAAGGCGCGCGCCTTGTCACCGGCGGCCCCGGCAAACCCGAGGGGCTGGAGGTCGGCTACTATGTGCGGCCGACCGTTTTCTCGAATGTGACGAACGACATGACCATCGCCCGCGAGGAGATCTTCGGTCCGGTGCTGTGTCTGATCGCCTATGACGACATCGACGAGGCCATCGCCATCGCCAACGATACCGACTACGGCCTGGCAACCTACATCTCGGCGACGGATACCGGTGAACTGCATGATGCTGCCCGGCGCATTCGTGTCGGGCGCGCCTACCTCAACTATGCGCCGGCAAAAGGCGATGTGCCGTTTGGCGGCTATCGCCATTCCGGGAACGGGCGCGAGCAGGGTGTACACGGCCTGGAAGACTTCACCGAACTGAAGGCGATCCTCGGCTTCGCCGCCGCCTGAGCGCCGGCGCATGAACCTGTTTGGAACGGAGATCTTTGCCGGGTTGCTTGCCTGGCAGGTGTATTTGCTCGGGGCGGTCTATGCGGCCGCCTTCTTCGTGAAAGGGATATTCGGCTACGGGGCTGTGCCGATCTTGATCCTTGCCGGATCGATGTTGGTGGAACCGCACCACGCCGTCGTGCTTGCCGCGGTGAGCAACCTCGCCACCCATGTGCAGTACCTGCCTGACGGATTGCGCAACGGCCAGCGGGCGCTCGTTGCGCGCGCCGCTCTCTTTCTGCTCCCTGCCATCGCCTTCGGGGTATGGGTCTTTGCCCGGCTCGAGGGCACGTCGCTCAGCATCCTCGCGGGCGGCATCATCCTCTTCTCGGTGCTCGCCGATGCTCGAGGCTGGCTGAAGCCGCTTGAACCCTGGGTGCGGGCGCATCCGCGTTTCAGCGCCCCTGTCTTCGGCACGACCGCCGGTCTGATCTCAGGGATCATCGGCGCCGGCGCCATCGCCTTCATCTCTCTCTATGTCCGTATCTTCGAACGGGAACGACAGGGGTTCCGTGGCACGATCATTCTCGTGACAGCCGTGATCCTCATTTGGCGCACAAGCATGCTCACGCTGGCCGGCGAGATCACATGGAGTGTGGCCGGCGAAGCGATGCTGCTGCTGCCTGGGGGGCTTCTTGCGGGTTGGCTCGGCACGCGCGTTTCGCGAAGGCTTGCAGACGCGACCTTCTTCCGTGCGTACCGAGCTGTGCTTTGCCTCGGCGCCGCGATCATGATCTTTCGAGGCCTTATGACCGCGGCCTAACCGCCCTGATAGGCACGCCAAAGCAGCGCGAGCGCGGTCCAGCCCAACACGGCGAGCACCAGATTGTCGAACAGCCTGATCGGAATTCGACGCGCCAGCACATTCCCACCCCACAAGCCGATGGCCACTGCCGGCAAGGTGAGCAGCCCGGTGGCCAGGACGCCTTCGGCGAACAAGCCCGTGACGCCCAGAACGGGGATCTGTACGGCTGCGAAGACGAAGAACATCACGCCGGTGGAAAACACGAACAAGGGCCGCGTCGGGCGCTGGGCGTGAAAGAACGTAATCCCGATCGGGCCCGAAATGCCGGTCAGGCCATGCAGCAGGCCTGCGGCAAGCCCAACCGGCAAGGCCAGGCGGCGCGCGGCCTGCGGTTGCATCGCGAGCGTCGGAGCCGCGAGCCGCAAGACGATGTAGATGATCAGGATTGCGGCGAGGCCGATCTCGAGCAGAGCCTCGGGGATGCTGACGAGCAACGAGGTCCCCACGGCAGTGCCGGCGCCTCCTGCGAGGATGAAGGGCAAGAGCGCTCCACGGTCCGCGAACGCATGGCGAAACTGCCAGACCTGCACGAGATTGGCCGCCGCGACAGGCACGGCGACGATCGCCAGTGCCTTTGGCAACCCGACAAGCAAAGCGAGACCGGGAATGGCGACCATGGGCAGCCCAATGCCGACAATCCCCTTCAGCGCGCCACCGATCGCCAGCAGGAGGAACGCGGCACCGAGGATTCCAGCACTCATCATGAAACACTCCGGACTATGACAATGTGCCAATCGCTTATGGGTGATGTGGCGACTGCGAACAGTGCTGTGATTGATTTTGTTGAGAAATCTGCCGGAAAGGGCAATTGACCTTCGCGCCTGCAACATAATTGTATCATAATTATAAGCCTTATCTCAGAATGAACCATAAATAATTTGACAATTTGCGCAATCGGACTGTAACGTTTGATGGCAATTGAGCGCGGTCTGGCGATTTCGAGCCCAGCACAAGCGCGACGTAGGGAGGAAAACATGAGAACCATTCAACAGCTGTTGTCGGCCACCGCCATCGCGGCAAGCGTCGCATTTTGCGGCCCCGCTGCGGCCCAGGACGCGCTCACCGAGGTCTCCATCGTGGTGTTCGGACCGCCGTCCCTCGGCGCGTTCCTGCCGCCGATCATCGAGAGCCAGGGCTTCGACGAGGCGCACGGGCTCGACATCACCTTCGAGCAGCGGACGCCGGACGCCTATGCCGCGCAGTTCAATTCCGGCGAATTCAAGGTGGGCGGCTCGGCGGCTCTGCTGACCGTCGGACTGGCTGAGGCGCGCGGCGTCGAGGCGACCTACCTTTTCAATCTCTTCGACTATTGGGGCGCGGTGGTCACGACACGTGACGACGTCCAGTCCCTGGGCGACCTGGCCGGCAAGGATCTTGCCGCCGCGACCGGAACGACCAATTACCAGATGTTTCGCTGGCTTGCCGCCCAGCAGGGTGTCGACCTGTCGACGGTCACGGCCGTGAACACGGCGCCCCCGGGCCTCGTCGGCTATGCGATGGCGGACCGTGCCGCCGCCGTGCAGCTCTGGGAGCCAGCTTTCACATCGCTGTCGGCGCAGAACGATGCGATCCGCTCGATCGACCTGAACATCAAGGGTGCGTGGGCCGAGTTCGCCGGATCGGAAAAGATCCCGTATCTCGGCGTCGCCGCGCATCGTGATTGGGTGGAAGCCAATCCCGAGGCCGTGGAGGCGCTCTTCGCCGCATACTCGGATGCCGCCGACTACGTGATGGCCAACCCCGAGGATGCCGCCGCGATCATCGCGGGCAACGGCACGGACGACGTGCGCAACAACTACGTCACTCTGATCAAGCAGAATGACCGGCTGGGGCTCAATGTGGCCAAGGCCTCGGACATGACGGAAGAAATCCGCAGCGTCTACAAGGTGGGTGTTGAACTCGGCTACCTGCCGAAAATGCCGACCGATGCCACGATCGATGGAGCAACAAGCGAATGAGCGATGTGGCTTCCGATCGGCAGTCCCTTGCCGAACCGGTGTTCGACATTGCGCGGTGGGCCTTCTGGCTCGCCGCGCCCTTCGTCCTGATCGCGGTCGCGTGGCAGGTCGCCTCGCTGTTCTTTCCGCCGTTCCTGTTTCCGTCACTCATCGACGTCTTTGCGAGAGTGTGGACGATCCTTACCACCTGGTCGCAGTTCACCTCGGTTCTCGCGACCGCGATGCGTATTCTGGGTGGATTGGCAGGGGCGTTCCTGCTCGGCGCGGTTCTGGGTGTCGCCATTGCGAATTTCCGGGCGGCCGATCGGTTGCTCACACCCACCTTGACCTTCTTTCAAGGTATCCCGGCGCTCTCCTGGGTCGTATTCGCCATCATCTGGTTCCACGGAGTCGAGTTCCGCATCCTCTTCATCATGGTGATCACGACGCTGCCGGCATTCACCTTTCAGATCGTCGGCGCGTTGCGCGGCATGGACAAGGACCTTCTCGAGATGGTCATGAGCTTCCGTCCCACGCGATGGAAGTTCTTCACGGCGATGGTGCTCCCGGCCGTCCTTCCCGAGGTCATCACCGCGTGGAAGGTCAATCTCGGCAACGCGTCGCGCGTGGTGGTGGTTGCGGAACTCGTCGGATCCTCCGGCGGTGTCGGCTACCAGCTCCTCCAGCAACAGCAACTCTTCGACATGGCCGGTGCGCTGGCCTGGACCCTGCAACTGGTTTTCTTCGTCCTTCTGTTCCAGTGGATCCTGTCGAAATTCGAGCAAGTTGCCGTCAGGCATCGTTCGAAATCCGAACGCAGCTAAGGGGCGGTCTCATGAATGTGCTGAAGGCAGATCAGATGCTATCCCTCGAAGACATGCGTTACGCCGCGCCTGAAGGCGCCGAAGTCGAGATCGCGTTCCGAAACGTATCGAAGCGTTTCGGCTCTCTCCTCGCCGTCGACGATCTCTCGCTCGAGATCCACAAAGGCGCGCTTGTCGCGCTGCTCGGCAAGACCGGCTGTGGCAAGTCGACCATGTTCAACATGATCTCCGGCCTGATGTCGCCAACCGAAGGCACGGTCGAAGTGATGGGCAATTCGCCCTTCTCCGATTTCAACTCGTATCGGGGGAAGATGGCCATCGTCTTCCAGTCCGACAGGTTGCTGCCCTGGCGCAGCGCCGTGAAGAATGTCGAATTCGGACTCGAGACGCTGGGGCTCTCCGCCGCCGAGCGTACCGAGCGGGCGCTCTACTGGCTGAATGCACTGGGGCTGAGAGGGCACGAGAACGACTATCCGCATGCGCTGTCAGGCGGGATGCGCCAGCGCGTTTCCATCAGTCGGGCCTTTGCCACCGACGCGCCGCTGCTACTGTGCGACGAACCGTTCTCCGCGCTGGATGAAATCACCTCGCGGCGGCTTCGGACCGAATTCGCGCGCCTTGTTCGGGAGAACAAGAAGACGGCGGTGTTCATCACCCACTCGATCGACGAAGCGTTCGACATTGGCGACCGCATCGTCGTGTTGAAGCGTCCGGCGGAGATCGCGCTCGATCTGAGGATGTCGGCAGACATCGGCGATGCCGACCGCGAGCGGATCCGAAGCACGATACACGACACGCTCGACACCTGACGCGTCGGCCGGGGTGTCGGTGTTGCCGTTGGCGGCAGCGGCACCTTCCCGTTCGTGAGCCGAGCCGGAAACCGACCCGGCCCGGCCAAGACTAGCCGGGCTGCGGGCCCGCCCGCGTGCCTTTCCGAAGAGGAGTTGTCCGAGCGCTTGCGCAGCGCTCGTCCCTCGGTCAGGCCGTCGGAATCTCGCCGGCTTTCTTGGGAACATGGTAGCCGGTTTGCACGGCCGGGCGCGCCGCGACCCGTTGGTACCAGGCGCGGACATTGGGGAATTCGGCGAGGTCGATCCCCTGCCATTCGAAGCGCGAGATCCACGGCCACAACGCCATGTCCGCGATCGTGTATTCGTCGACCAGATAGTCGCGGCCTTCCAGGCGCGTGTTCAGGACGCCGTAGAGGCGCTTGGCCTCGGCGGAAAAGCGCTCCTCGGCATAGGGCGCCTTGCCGGGGTTGAAATGCACGAAGTGGTGAACCTGGCCGAGCATCGGGCCCGGGCCTCCCATCTGCCACATCAGCCATTCCAGCGTGCGATAGCGCGCCTCGCCTTCTTTCGGCAGAAACTTCCCGTATTTCTCGGCGAGATAGATCAGGATCGCGCCCGATTCCATCAGCGTCATGCCAGTGTCGCGGTCGACGATCGCCGGGATCTTGTTGTTCGGGCTGATCTTCAGATAGTCCGGCGCCTTCTGCTCTCCCTCGCCGATATTGATCGGGTGCACGGTGTAGTCGATACCGAGTTCTTCCAGCATGATGGAGACCTTGCGGCCGTTTGGCGTGGTCCAGGTGTAGAAATCGATCACGGCGATACTCCGAATGTTCGTGTGTCAGCGAACCCGGGTCGGGCTCTTGTTGCGGTGAGGTCTTTGGCGGGCCGACTGAACGGGCGGGTGCCAAGTCTTGTCGGCTTGAAGGGTCTGCAATGGCGTTCTTGCCTTGGTAGGCCTTCCGGCGCTGATCCGCAACGAGGATCGCCCGGCGACAGACGCGCTCGGCAGCCTGCTTGCGAACGGGATATCGACGTCTGCTTCGCCGAGGCGCGCGTTATCGTCCGGCGACGATCCTCTCGGCCGCCAGCCACGCCAGCGCCATGACCGGGCCGTTGGTGTTGCTGGAAACCGGGGCGGGGATCACCGAGGCGTCGACCACGCGCAATCCTTCGACGCCGCGAACGCGGAGACCGTCGTCGACCACGGCCATGCCGTCATCGCCCATCCGGCATGTGCCGACGGCGTGGAGGCCCGACACGAAGCTTCCCCGAAACGCCTTCAGCATCTCGGCGTCACCCGTCACGGAGGCACCCGGCCAGATTTCCTTTTCCAGGAAGCGGGCGAGCGGCGGCTGGCTGGCGAAATCGCGCATGGCGCGCATCATGGCAACGGCGAGAGACCGGTCGCTCTCGGCATGCAGCCAACGCGGGACGATTGCTGGCAGGTCGCAGATGGACCCGCTGCGGATGGAGACCGTGCCGCGGCTGTCCGGGCGGAGCGCGTAGCCGATCACCGTCAGCCCGGGCTCGGCTTCGAGGCGGAGCCGGCCCTGCAGAAGACCACGCGCGAAGGTGTAGGGCGACAGCGAGATCTGGATGTCGGGGTAGTCCGCCAACGGCGACGAGCGCACGAAAGCACCCATTTCCGACGCCCCGTAGCTCATCAGGCCCGTACCGGTCAGGTAGTATCGCGCGACTTCACGGATAAGCGCGACCCCTCTCAGCCGGGCGTTGTGGCTCGGAAAGTCCCTGAGCCGTTGGGGCAGGGCGATCACGAGGTGTTCGGCCAGGTTCTCGCCGACGCCGGGCAGGTCGGTCACGCACCTCACGCCGGCGGCTCGCAGGACCCTTTCCGGTCCGATCCCCGAAAGCTGGAGCAGCTGCGGCGACTGCATCGTCCCGCACGAAAGGATGATCTCCCGGCCGCGAACGGTATCCACCTGCCGGCCCCGCCGGAACGCGACACCCCTGGCGCGCCCGCCCTCGACCAGGATTCGTGTCGCCTGCGCGTTCGCCATCACCGTGACGTTGCGGCGGCCGCGGACGGGATCGAGAAATGTGCGCGCCGCGCTCGAGCGCCGTCCGCTTCTGCCGACGGTGTGTGCATAGGTGCCGACGGCCTCTTCGCCCGCGCCACGGATGATGTCTCTCGGCTGCAATCCCATGGCACGGCCGGCCTCGATGACCGCGCTGCACAGCGGTTCGGCGAGGGGGCGGGTGCCGGTGTCGAGCGGGCCGCCGCTGCCGTCGGGTTTGCGTTCAAGCGCTGCAAAGGCGCGTTGAAACTGCTTCCAGTCCCAACCGCCGACGCCGAATTTGCTCCATGCGTCATAGTCCTGCGGCGCGCCGTGGCAGTAGACCATGCCGTTGATGGCGCTCGACCCGCCGATCCCGCGCCCGCGCGCCCAGCTTTCGCCGGCAGGGCGGCCTTCCTCCGGTTCGACCGGGAAGGACCAGGCGCGATGCTTGTGCGCGGTCAGCGTGACCCATCCGCGCGGCATGTCCGACAAAGGGTGATACCAGCCCGGTCCCGCTTCCATCAGCAGGACGCGGCACCCGGGATCCTCGCTCAGGCGGTTGGCGAGCACGCATCCGGCTGACCCGCCGCCGACGATCACATAGTCGTAGTCCGGCGAACGCCCGGACCGCGCGACCCTAGACGTGATAGCCGCCATCGACATTGATGACCTGACCGCTGACGAAACGCGCCCGGCCCGAGGCGAGATAGGTGACGGCTTCCGCCACGTCGATGGGCGCGCCCCAGAACTTCAGCGGCACGTTGGCGGCCGCCGCGGCGACGTATTTCTCGTCGATGAAGCCCTGCTTGATGAGTTCCGGATGCTGACCGGCGTCGATGATGCCGAGCGCGACGCCATTGGCGCGGACGCCGTAACGGCCTTCCTCTTTCGCCACGGCCTTCATGATCGCGTTGACGCCGGATTTCGGCACGACGGAGAGGCCGTCGGCGGAGGCGTAGCGGAATTGCGCGGCGCTCTGCACGGCAACGATCGATCCCCGCGCCTCGCGCAGGTGCGGAATGGCGTAATGCACGACGTTGAAGAAGCCGAACGTGTCCTGAAGCAGGTGCTTCTTCATCAGCGCCGGCTCGACCTTGCTCAGGTGGATCAGCGGCACGAGCGGACCGGCTGCATAGACGAGCGTGTGGATGCCGCCCTGCGAAGCGACGTCTTCGACCAGTTGGCGAACGGGCTCCGGTTCCTCGATGTTGATCTGGTGAAGCGAGGCTTGCCGGCCCTCGTCGCGCACGAGGGCGGCGGCCGCTTCGGCCTTCCCCTGGTTGCTGTAATAGGTCAGCGCGACATCGCAGCCGTCACGCGCCAGAACGCGGCAGATTTCGGCGCCGACGCCGCCGCTGCCACCGATGACAAGGGCGCGCGCGCCCTGGGGAAAGAGATCTGCCGCTTCGCTCATCGTCGTCCTCGTTGGTTGTCACATCTGCATCGCGCGTTGGGCGTAGCGCCAGCCGAGTTCGGAAACGGGGCGGGCAAGCGCGCCGGCCTCGCGGGCATGCGCGTTGGAGGCGGTGCCCTCGGTCACGCGTTTCATGATGCCCTGGCGGATCGCGGCGACGCGAAACAGGCAGAATGCCAGATAGGCGTACCAGTCCCGGTCGCTGACGTCCTGCTGGCCGGTCGCGGCGAGATAGGCGTCGCGGTATTCGCGTTCTCCGGGAATGCCGAGCGGCGCGAGGTCGATATCGGCGAGCCCCCGATAGGGCTTGCGCGGAAAGTGCCAGCTCAGCATGTGATAGGCGAAGTCTGCCACGGGGTCGCCGATGGTCGACAACTCCCAATCGACGACCGCCAGGATGCGCGGTTCGGCCGGATGGAAGATCATGTTGTCGATCCGGTAGTCGCCGTGAATGAGGCTCGCGCGGCGCTGGACGGGGATGTTCTCGGGCAGCCAGTCGATCAGGCGGTCCATCGCCTCGATGGTCTCCGTCTCCGACGCGCGATACTGCTTCGACCAGCGCGCGACCTGGCGCGCCACATAGTCGTTCGGACGGCCGAAATCCTCCAGCCCCGCCGCGACATGGTCGATCTGGTGCAATCTCGCGATGACGCGGCCCATTTCGGCATAGATCGCCCTGCGATCGGCAGGCGCCAGGTCCGGAAGCCAGGGTTCCCAGAACGAGCGGCCCTCCACGTAATCCATGATGTAGAACATGGTGCCGACGACGCCGTCGTCGTCGCAGAGCAGGCGTGGACGGGCCACGGGCACGCCATTGTCGCAGAGGGCGGAAATGACGCGGAATTCGCGATCGACGGCGTGCGCGGACGGTAGGAGCTTGCCGTCCGGCTTCTTGCGAAGCACGAGCTTGCGCTCGCCGTCGAAGGAGAGAACCATGGTCGGGTTCGATTGGCCGCCGCGGAAACGCTCGACGGTTAGGTCGCCGTCACAGCCCGGCAGATGGCCGCGGAGATAGGCCTGCAGCCGCGCAGGCTCGATCGGGCTGTCCGGGGGCAGCGGTTCCGTGCCGACGAAACGGGCGGCGTCCATGGGTCAGGACGCCTCGGCGTATTTCTTGAGTTCCAGACGGCCGATCTGGTTGCGATGCACTTCGTCCGGGCCGTCGGCGAAACGGATCTTGCGGGCATGGGCGTAGTAATTGGCCAAGAGGAAGTCCTGCGACACGCCGGCGCCGCCATGGGCCTGGATCGCCCAGTCGATGACCTTGCAGGCCATGTTCGGCGCCGCGACCTTGATCATGGCGATTTCGGCGCGGGCCGCCTTGTTGCCGACCGTGTCCATCATGAAGGCGGCTTTCAGCGTCAGAAGCCTTGCCTGGTCGATGGCGATGCGCGATTCCGCGATGCGTTCCAGCGTCACGGTCTGCTCGGCAATCGGCTTGCCGAAGGTCACGCGCTTGGTGACACGGCGGCACATCATCTCAAGGCAGCGTTCGGCCAGGCCGATCAGCCGCATGCAGTGATGGATGCGGCCCGGTCCGAGCCGGCCCTGCGCGATTTCGAAACCGCGGCCTTCGCCCAGGAGCATGTTGGTGGCCGGCACCCGGACGTCGTTGAAGACGATCTCCATGTGCCCGTGCGGCGCGTCGTCATAGCCGAAGACGGTGAGCGGGCGGATGACCTCCACACCGGGCGTGTCGCGCGGCACGAGGATCATCGATTGCTGCTTGTGCTTGGGCGCGTCCGGATCGGTCTTGCCCATGAAGATCATCAACCCGCAATGCGGATCGCCGACGCCGGAAATCCACCATTTGCGCCCGTTGATCACATAGTCGCCGCCGTCGCGAACGATCGAGCTCTGGATGTTGGTCGCGTCGCTGGACGCGACGTCCGGCTCGGTCATCGCGAAGGCCGAGCGCATGGTGCCGTCCAGCATCGGGGGCAGCCAGCGCGCCTTTTGCTCTTCGGTGCCGTAGCGCTCGATCGTCTCGATGTTGCCGGTGTCGGGAGCGGCGCAGTTGAAGATCTGCGGCGAGAAATGCACCCGACCCATCACTTCGCAGAGAGGAGCGTATTCCGTGTTGGTCAGCCCGGCGCCGTGTTCGGAATCGGGCAGGAACAGGTTCCACAAGCCCTTGGCGCGAGCCTTCTCCTTCAACTCGTCGATGATCGCCGGGCTGCCCCAGCGATCCTCGGCAACTTGCTGGTAGTAGAGCTTCTCGTTCGGGTAGACATGGTCGGCCATGAATTCGGTGAGCGAATCCAGAAGGCGTTTCGTCTTGTCGCTGTGTTCGAAATCCATGGTCGACCGATGTCCGTTTGTTGGCGAGGGGAGGCGGGAGGTCAGGCGGCCGGGCGGATACCGGGCGGATTGTCCCTGAGCACCTTGGCGCGGACATTGTGAGGATCGACCCTGTTGATGAGCTCGATCTGCTCTTGCGTGGGCGCCGCGGTCTCCGTCATGCCGTCCGCCTTCAGCATCGGGAAGCCGGTGTTGTCCTGCACCTCGTCGAAGCTCACGCCGGGATGCAGCGACAGGACGCGCGCCGCATGGTCAGGCCCGTTGAAGTCGAAGACGCAGAGATTGGTGACGATCAGTCCCAGCTTTACGAAGTCTTCCGGTGCGTTGGCCGGCCAGGTGTCTTTCTTGAAGCCGACGCTGGCGACCACGTCGACCTCGCCCTCGATGAAGGTGCGCTTGGAGTGGTTGGGCAGGAACATGGAGTTCTTGTGCGAGACGCTGTTCCCGGGAAAACCGCGAACGCCGAGCATCTGGACCTTCGGCTTCTTGAAGTCGGGGCCGAGCGCCGAGATGTTGGCCTGTCCCCAGCGGTCGACCTGCACCGGCGTCACCATCGCGTGGCGACGACCCGACCAGACGCTGTCGAAGACGCGGGTGTAGTGCATCCGGCCCGTATATTTCGGCTTGTAGTCGCCGCGCGGACCGATCGGGACCGGTTCCTCGGTCAGGAAGGCTTCGCCGTCCGTCAGTTGCAGGCCGGGTTCGAAGGTCATCTTGGCAAGGCTGACCGCCAGGCGCGGCAGCGGGCCGATGCCCGTGCCCAGCAATTCGCCGTCGCCCCGCCACGCCTCGGCGGCCGCGACGACGATCAGTTCCGCGAGAGTGAAGTCTTGTGCAGTGGTCATGGCGCGTCCGTCAGAAAGTGGGAATGGGAAGGGTGCGGATGTGCTCGCCGCCGCCGACGCTTTCGAGATAGCTCTGCTCGTCGCCCGCGATGTGCTTGTCGAAGAAGGGCTGCCAGCCGTTTTCCTCGTTGGCCGAGGCCGCATAGGCCTTCAGATGCGCCTCGTCCCAACCATAGCTCGCATGCATGGTGGTCGGATGCGCGCCGAGGGGAGTTTCGACGACACCTGTCACCAGATAGGGCTCGAACAGGTTGGCCTTGAGGTCCTCGGGATCCTCCGAGGCGATCGTGTCCACCAGTTCCTCGGTGGTCACGTAGACCTTGTCTGCGGCCCTGGCGAAGAACTCGTCGAAATAGGGATCAGGCCCGAAAGTCAGTGTGTTACCGGCGCGGTCGGCGCGGCTGACATGGATCAGCGCCGCGTCCAGCTTGATCGCCGGCATCGCCAGCAACTCCTCGCCGTCCGCATAGGGCGACGTCACGGTCTTGAAGTCCGGGTTGTTCGACATCACCGCCGACCCCACCCCAACCCGCGTCGCAACGAAGGGGACGCAATGGCCCGCGGCGCGCAGGCCGAGATAGAGCAGGCCCTCGTCCAGTTCGCAGACGTCGAGCGTGCCTTCCTGGCGTGCCTTGCGGAAATAGGGCTCGATCGGAATGAAATCGAGCGAGACGAAACCGTAGGTCGCCTTGGCGAGCTTGCCGGCGGCCGAGAGCATGCCGACTTCGGGGCCGCCATAGGCCACGATCGTCAGATCCTTCAGATCCGATCGAAGGATCTCGCGGATCAGGGCCATGGGCTTGCGCCGCGGACCCCAACCGCCGACACCGATCGTCATGCCGTCGCGCAGCTCGGCGACCACGGACTTGAGGGACATTTCCTTGTTCATGGGCGAATTATCCGTCCTGCGAGTTCATTGGGGGGTGGAAATCAGTCATAGAAGCCGCGTCCTTCGGCCACGAGGCTTTCGATGAGGTTGGCCGGCCTGAAGTATTCCTCGCCGACAAGGGCGCTGTATTTTTCAAGCGCCGCCTTCACGTTCGGCAATCCGATCCGGTTGGCCCAGAACATCGGCCCTCCCAGATGGGTCGGCCAGCCGAAGCCGTTCGTCCAGATGACGTCGATGTCGCCCGGGCGCGCGGCCGCGCCTTCGTCGATGATCTTCGCGGCCTCGTTGACCATCGCGTAGAGGCAGCGTTCGAGGATTTCCTCGTCGGTGATTTCGCGCTGGGGCAAGCCGCGCTCGGCGCGGTGGGCGGCCAGCAGTTCGTCGACCGCCGGATCCGGCTGCGGTTTCCGGTCGTCGCCGTAGAGATAGTAGCCGGCGCCGGTCTTCTGGCCGAGCCGTCCGGCCGCCGCGAGCTTGTCGACGATGTCGCAGGCCTGCTCGCGCGGCGTCATGCCTGCGAGCCTGGCCTTGCGGGCGGCCGCCATCACGTCCATGCCGGCCAGGTCGGCCAACGCGAACGGTCCGATCGGGAAGCCGAAGCCGGACAGGACCTTGTCGATCTGTTGCGGCGTCGCGCCGTCTTCGAGCAGGAACTGGGCCTCGCGCGAGCGCTTGGACAGCATCCGGTTGGCGACGAAACCTTCCGACCGGCCGACCATGACCGGCACTTTTCCGATCTTCTTTCCGACGGACGTGATCGTGGCGAGAACGTCCGGAGCGGTGCGGCCGGCGCGCACGTTTTCGAGAAGCTTCATCACGTTCGCCGGATTGAAGAAATGCATGCCGGCGACATTTTCGGGCCGCGTGACGGAGGATGCCAATGCCTCGATGTCGAGGAAGGAGGTGTTGGTGGCGATGATCGCGCGGTCTGGGAGCGCCGCGTCGAGCCTGGCGAAGACATCCTTCTTGGTGGCGAGATCCTCGGTGACGGCTTCGACGACGAGATCGACAGCGCCGAGATCGGCATAGTCCAGCGTCGGGGTGAGGTGCGACATCTGCTCGTCGGCCGCTTCCTGGGTCATCCGTCCGCGCTTGACGCCGCTTTCGAGGATCTTGCGAATGCCGCCGACGCCCTTCGACAGGTTCTCCTCGTCCTTGCCGAGGAGGACCACCGGATAGCCGGCGTTCAGGAAGCAGATGGCGATGCCGCGCCCCATGACACCGGGGCCTGCCACGGCGACCGTGCGGATTTCGCGCGGTTCGACCTCGGCGGGCACGCCGTCGATCTTCAGCGCGGCGCGTTCGGCGGCGAAGAGGTGGCGAAGGGCCTGCGATTGCGGGGAAGCGATCAGTTCCTTGCAGGTCGCGTATTCCCTGGCCGCGGCCTCCTGGAACGGGGTCGTCGACATCATCTCGACGAGATCGACGGCGATCTGCGGCGCGTCGAGGCCCTTGAACTTCTTGGCGAATTCGGCGCGCTTGGCATCGAGGAAGCCGGGCTCGATCGTCGGCACGGGCAAATCGCTCGTACGCCGGATCGCTCCGCCTTCCGCGACGATCCGCTCGGCGAAGGCCAGCGCGCCGGCGCGCAGATCGTCGGCCATCACCTCGTCGAGCAGGCCGGTCTCAAGCGCATGCTCAGCATCGACCTGATTGCCCTGGCTGATCATCGCGAGGGCTTCCTCGACGCCGATCAGGCGCGGCAGGCGCACGATGCCGCCGGATCCCGGCAACAGGCCGAGCTTGACTTCCGGCAATCCGAACCGGGCGCTTTCGAGGGCGACGCGGTAGCTGCAGGCGAGCGCGATTTCGAGGCCGCCGCCGAGTGCCGTGCCGTGCATGGCCGCGATAACGGGCTTTTCGCAGCGGTCGAGACGTTCGATCAGAACGCCGAGACGCGGCTCCTTCAAAGGCTTGTTGAATTCGCGAATGTCCGCCCCGGCGATGAATGTGCGCCCGGCGCAGACGATCACGAGCGCCTTGGCCTGCGGATCGGATTCGAGCGCTTCAACGGCATCGACGAGCCCGGCGCGCACCGAATGGGAGAGCGCGTTGACCGGCGGGTTGTCGACCGTCGCGACAAGGACGGCCCCTTGTCGTTCGAGCGTGACGGTTTGAATATCCATTTCGTTCATCGAATAGCGCTTTCGCTTCGGGTCAAATTCTCAGTCGGCCATCCGCAGGACGACCTTGCCCTGCGCGGTCCGCTCCATCACCGCGCTCAAGGCGTCGGCGAACTGATCGAGCGGATATTCGGCATGAATGTGCGGGTTGAGCTTGCCCTGGTCGAACCAGGAGAAGAGTTCGGCCATGTTGGCCGCGTGGCGTTCGGGATTGGCCCGCGCGAAGGCGCCCCAGAACACCCCGACAAGCGCGGTCTGCTTCAGCAGCAACAGGTTCAAAGGCACTTTCGGGATGTCGCCCGCGGCAAAGCCGATCACCAGGTGGCGGCCGTTCGTGGCAAGGCTGCGCAATGCGGTCTCGGTCGTCGCGCCGCCGACCGGGTCGTAGACGACGTCCACGCCCTTTCCGCCCGTCAGTTCCTTCAGTCGCGGCCTCAGTTCCTCGGTCGCGTAATTGACGGTCTCGTCGGCGCCATGGCGCCGGCAGAGCGCGAGTTTTTCCTCGCTGGATGCCGCCGCGATCACGCGGGCCCCCATCTGCTTGCCGAGTTCGACGGCCGTCAGCCCGACGCCGCCGGCCGCGCCGAGGACGAGAAGGGTTTCTCCCGGCTGCAGTTTCGCCCGGTCCTTCAGGGCGTGGTGCGAGGTTGCATAGGTGATCAGGAAGCCCGCGGCCTGAGTGAAGGTCATCGAGTCGGGGATCGGATAGACCCGCTCGGCCAGCGCCACCGCTTCCTCGGCGTATCCGCCGATGCCGTTGAAGGCGATCACGCGTGTTCCGGGCTGCAGGCCGGTCACCCCGGCGCCGATGCCGGTGACGACGCCCGCGACTTCGCTGCCCGGCGTGAACGGGCGATCCGGCTTCGTCTGGTAGTTGCCTTCCACCATCAGCCCGTCGAAGAAATTGACGCCGCACGCCTCGACCTTGATCAGCACCTCCCCGTCTCCGGGCACCGGTGACGGGGCGTCTTCAAGCCTCAGCTCGGAACGTGGAGCGAATTCCTTGCAGATGACCGCTTTCATCAGTCTGGCAGATCCATGATTGGTTTCGGGCGCTACTGGAGCGATTGCCCAACACATGCCCGAACCGAATTGGCGCCAAATCGTCCGATGAGACTACGGGACCGGAACGGGCGGAATTCGTTGATCAAATCACAGCGGAGCGTCGCCGGGTCCGATAGTCTCTTTGGACGATGTTTACTTGCTGCGATGCACTGAACGTTATCCGTGGCGCGCTCCGGCCTGTCGGTAGAAGCGCCCGTGTTGTCGATGAATTCGTGCATCGGACAAAAAAGGGAGGAAAATCATGAAGCTCAAGATCGCGTTGGCGATTGCGTTGTCGATTCCGTCCACTGCCGTCCTGGCCGAGGACGGTGCAGTGAAGATCGGCGTGCTCAACGACCAGAGTTCGTCCTTTTCGGCGTTGGGGGGGACGGAAGTCGTTCACGCCGTCGAATTGGCGATCAAGGACCACGGCGGAACGGCTCTCGGCAAGCCGATCGAACTCGTTTCCGCCGACCACCAGAACAAGCCCGAAGTCGGCTTGGCCATCGCGCGCCAGTGGCTGGAGCAGGACGGCGTCGACGTCATCGCCGACATGGCCAACTCCGCCATCGCGCTTGGCGTGAACACGCTGATCGGGGAAACCGGCAAGATCGGCCTGTTCGTGTCGCCGCTGACCGACAAGCCGACCGAGGCGGATTGCAACGGGCACGTGATCGCATGGGCCTATGACGCCCATTCGATGTTCACCGGCCCGGTCAAGGCGCTGCTATCCGACGGCGTCAAGTCCTTCTTCATCCTGTCGCCGGACTATGAAGCCGGCAAGGTGCAGGAAGCGACGGAAGAAGCCGCGATCGTCGACGGCGGCGGCACGGTCGCCGGCAAGATCCGGGCGCCGCTCGGCTCCACGGACTTCTCGTCCTACCTGCTGCAGGCCCAGGCCTCCGGTGCCGAAGCGCTGATCCTCAATGTCAGCGGCCCGGATCTCGTCAACGCGGTCAAGCAGGTCCAGGAATTCGGCATCATGGCGTCGGGCATGCAGGTCACGCTGCCGGCTCTGCACCAGTCCGACGCGCGCGCCATCGGCGTCGAAGCGATGCAGGGCGTCCGGTTCGGCGTGCCGTGGTTCTGGAAGCAGGACGAGGCATCCTACGAGTTCGGCAAGCGGATGATGGAAATCACCGGCAATGCGCCGGGCTGGATCGCGGCTGGAACCTATTCGGCCGTGTCGAACTATCTCGACGCCGTGGAGACGGCCGGCACCGACGATCCGGATGCCGTGCTCAAGGTCATGCATGAGATGGAGATCGAGGATTTCTTCATTCACAACAGCACGATGTATCCGAATGGCCGGCTAATCCACGACCAGTACTCGCTGCAGGTGAAGACGCCCGCGGAGGTCGAGGAGAAGGACGACTTCTTCAAGCTGATCGCGGCCATCCCTGCCGAGGAGGCGTTCAAGCCCTATTCGGAATCGGCCTGCACGATCGGCAAGTAAGCTCGAACGGCAACGACGGGAGAGGCGGCTCGGGCTCGCCTCTCCCGGTCCATCGCGCGTTTGCACGCCAGAAATCCGTCCGAATTGCGCAGGGAGGCTGTTCATGCCGAGCTACATGATCTTTGAGATCGAGATCACCGATCCGGCGGCATGGGAAGAATATCGCCGCGTCGCGGGGCCGGTCATGGCGGCGAGCGGGGGCCGTTTTCTCGCCAACAGCGCAGACCCGACGCCGCTCGAGGGCGGCTGGGCACCGGCCAGCCTGTCGGTCGTCGAGTTCCCGACCTATGAGGCGGCATACAGCTTCTATCACTCCGACGAATATCAGGAGCTGATCGCATTGCGTCAGCGCGCGGCGAAAGCGCGCGGCGTGCTTCTGGACGGCCTCGATGTTGGAGAGCAGGGAACATGACAGCCGGTGCCGCAACGGCGGACTACATTATCGAGGCTTCGGCCCTGACGAAGACGTTCTTCGGCTTCGATGCCGTCAAGGATGTCGATCTCAAGGTGCGCCGGCACTCCATCCACGCGCTGATCGGGCCGAACGGCGCCGGCAAGACCACCACGTTCAACCTCATCACGAAGTTCCTGCGGCCCAGCAGCGGGACCATCCGCTACAATGGCGAGGACATCACGAGCCTGCGCCCCGAGCAGGTCGCGCGCCGGGGTATCGTGCGCTCGTTCCAGATTTCCGCTGTCTTTCCGCGCATGACGGTGCGCGAGAACGTCCGTATCGCGCTGCAGCGTCCTCTCGGCAACTCCTATCGCTTCTGGCAGAGCGAAAAGGCCCTGAAGGCGCTGGACGGGCGGATCGACGAACTGCTCGATCAGGTCGGGCTTCTCGCCTATAGCGAGCGGCCGGCGACCCTTTTGTCCTATGGCCGAAAACGCGCGCTCGAGATCGCGACGACGCTGGCGCTGGATCCGGAGATGCTGCTCCTCGACGAGCCGACCTCCGGCCTTGGCCACGAGGACGTCGACCGCATCGCCGAACTCATCCGCCGGGTCTCGGCAAACCGGACCATCCTGATGGTGGAACACAATCTGTCCGTCGTCGCCGCCCTGTCCGACACGATCACCGTTCTGGCGCTCGGGCGGGTGCTGGCCGAGGGCGACTACCAGACGGTCTCGCAGGACCACCGCGTGATCGAAGCCTATATCGGAGGAACCGATGACTGACGGCGCTTCGGCTTCCAGACCGCTTCTCCAGGTGCGCAATCTCGAAGGATGGTACGGCGAGAGCAAGGCGCTGCACGGCGTCTCCTTCGACGTGCGTGCGGGCGAGTTGGTCACGCTTCTCGGGCGCAACGGCGCCGGAAAGACCTCGACCCTGCGCGCGATCATGGGGCTGATGCGCCGCAGAAGCGGCGAAATCGTCTTCTCCGGCAAGGACATCTCCAAGGCGCCGCCGGAAGTGGTCGCCAAGGTGGGCGTCGCCTACTGTCCGGAAGAGCGCGGTATCTTCTCCAGCCTCACCGTCGGCGAGAACCTCGAACTGCCGCCCGTGGTCGCGCCTGGCGGCATGAGCAACAAGGACCTGTTGGAGCTCTTCCCGAACCTGAAGGCGCGCTGGCACAGCCAGGGCACCAAGCTCTCCGGTGGCGAACAACAGATGCTGGCCATCGGCCGCATCCTGCGCACCGGGGCGAAGACCCTGCTTCTCGACGAGCCGACCGAAGGACTTGCCCCGGTGATCGTCAAGCAGATCGGCTCGGTGATCTCGGCACTCAAGGAACGCGGCTACACGATCCTGCTCGTCGAACAGAACTTTCATTTCGCGGCGAAGATAGCGGACCGCTTCTGCATCGTGGAGCACGGCAAGGTCGTGGAAACCATCGACAAGGCCGATCTCGCAACCAGCGAGCAGAAAATCCAGACCTATCTCGGAGTCTAGCCATGACCGACCTGATCGGAATCTCGCCGGCGTTGCTATTCGGCCAGTTGTTCATCGGGCTGATCAACGGCTCGTTCTACGCGCTGATGAGCCTCGGCGTCGCAATCATCTTCGGCATGCTGCGCATCGGCAATTTCGTCCACGGGGCGCAATACATGCTCGGCGCGTTCGGCGCCTGGTACCTCTACAATCTGCCGACCCTGTTTCCCGGTCTCGGCCTGCCCTCGATCAATTACTGGTGGGCCCTGATCCTCGTGCCGATCGGGGTGGCGGCGATCGGCGCGCTGATGGAGCGCGTCTTCATCCGCAAGGTCTACGATCTCGACCACGCCTACGGGCTGTTGCTGACGGTCGGGCTGGCCATGCTCATCGAAGGGCTGTTCAACGTCCGCTACGGGGCGGCCGGCCAGCGTTACGACGTGCCGGAACTGCTGCGCGGCGGCGTCAATCTCGGCTTCATGTTCCTGCCCTATTACCGCGCCTGGGTGGTGGTCGCCGCCGTGGTGGTCTGCTTCGGAACCTGGTTCCTGATCGAGCGGACGAAGCTCGGCTCCTATCTGCGCGCGGCAACCGAGAACCCGGATCTCGTGCGCGCCTTCGGCATCAACGTGCCGCGCATGCTCATGCTGACCTACGCGTTCGGCGTCGGGCTTGCGGGTTTCGCCGGCGTCATGGCCGCGCCGATCTACCAGGTCGGGCCGCAAATGGGGCAGTCGATCATCATCACGATCTTCGCGGTTGTCGTGATCGGCGGCATGGGCTCGATCTCCGGCGCCATCTTCAGCGGGTTGATGATGGGGTTGATCGAGGGTCTGACCAAGGTCTTCTATCCGCAAGCCTCCACGACCGTCATCTTCATCCTGATGGCGATCATCCTGGTGCTGCGGCCGGCGGGCCTGTTCGGCCGTGACACGTCGGTCCACTCCGTCGCGGACGTGTCGTCGGGGCGGTCGGGGAGCATCCTGGAAAACGGCCGGCTCTGGTTCGTCATCCTCCTGGCTGTCGGATCGATACTGCCCTTCATGCTGTTCCCGATCTTCGCGATGAAGATCCTTTGCTTCGCGCTCTTCGCGATGGCCTACAATCTGATCTTCGGTTACGGCGGGCTGCTTGCCTTCGGCCACGCCGCCTTCTTCGGAGCTGCGTCCTATGTCGCAGCACATATGGCCGCTGTCTGGGGCGTACCGCCGGAACTGTGCATCCTCGCCGGCGTCTGCGCCTCCACCGTGCTCGGCGCGCTGTTCGGCTGGCTCGCGATCCGACGCCAGGGGCTCTACTTCGCGATGATCACGCTGGCGCTCGCGCAAATCGTCTACTTCTATGCGGTCCAGGCCGATTGGACCCATGGCGAGGACGGCATCCAGTCGGTACCGCGCGGCATGCTGTTCGGCTTCATCGACCTGTCGAACGCGATGACTATGTATTACGTGATGCTCGCGGTGTTCCTCGCGGCCTTCGCCTTCCTCTACCGCGTCCTGCATTCGCCCTTCGGGCAGACGCTGAAATCCATCCGGGAAAACGAGGCGCGCTCGATCTCGCTGGGTTACTCCACCGACAATTACAAGCTCATCGCCTTCACCCTGTCAGCGGCGCTCTCGGGTCTCGCCGGCAGCATGAAGGCGATCATTTTCCAGATCGCGTCGCTCGCAGACGTCTATTTCATGACGTCGGCCGACGCTCTGTTGATGACGCTCATCGGCGGTGTCGGCACGTTGCTCGGCCCGGTCGTCGGCGCAGCCGTCGTCGTCACCCTGCAGACGAAGCTCGCCACGTTCGGCGCGTGGGTGGTGGTCATGCAGGGCGCGATCTTCGTGCTTTGCGTGCTGTTCCTGCGCAAGGGCATCGTCGGGACGCTGGAGGAGTTCCTCTCCAATCGGATAACGCGGCAGTCCGACAGGGCCGTTGCGGGCGAGGTCGACGGCAAGGCAAAGTCGGGGATCGCGTCATGACATCGAAACCGCTCGCCATCGTCATCGGCATGGGGCCGGGGCTCGGCCAGGCGCTCGTGCGCACTTTCGCCTCCAACGGCTTTGCCGTCGCCTTTGTCGGACGCAGCGCCGGCGCGATCCGCGACCACGAGACCGCCATGCGATCCGAGGGCCTGGACGTAGCGGGCTTCGTCGGAGACGCCGGCAAGCCCGACGTCATGGATCAGGTGCATGACGACATCCGCGCACGCTATGGCGACGCCGAGGTGCTCGTCTACAATGCCGCGATCATCGAGCCCGCGCGTTTCGTCACCCGCTCCGGCATCGCAGAAGCCAATTACGGAACGTCGAGCGGCTGGGAAGCGCATGGCGAACCGGCGAGCGTCGATTACGTGGTCGACGCGTTCCGGACCAATGTCGCCGGAGCGCATCATGCGGCGGCCCGGGTTGCGCCGGCGATGATCGAGCACGGGAGCGGAACGATCCTGCTCACCGGGGGCGTGCTCGCCTTCGGGCCCTGGATCGAATGGGGCGTCACCTCGATGGGCAAGGCAGCCTTGCGCAGTCTCGGCCACTCCCTGTTCAAGGAACTCGTCGATCACGGCGTCCACGTCTCGACGATCGCGATCCACGGGACGATGCGGCCCGGCACGCCCTACGATCACGATCTCGTCGCGCAGGCCTATCTCGACCTGCACCGGGCGCCGGCCAGCGAATGGGCGCCGGATTTCCATTTCAAGAAGGACGGCGAAGGCGAAAGCGATCCAGATGCCTGACGTCTCCATCAATCTCGACGGCCGCAAGGCGCTCGTCACCGGCGGGGCGAGCGGCATCGGCGCCGCCACCGCAAAGTTCCTTTGCGATCTCGGTGCCGAGGTCGCTGTCGCGGACATCGACGCCGACAAGGCGCGGGCCTCCTTGGCAGAAACCGGCGCGAAACACGGCGTGGGTGGGGACGTTTCGGATGCCGGCGATGCCGATCGCATGGTCTCGGAGGCTGCCGCCGCCCTCGGCGGGCTCGACATGGTTCTCAATTCGGCGGGCATCGGCGACGATCTCGTGCCCGTCCACGTGCAGGATCCGGAGCGGTGGCAGCGTGTCGTCGACGTGAACTTGCGCGGCACCTATCTCGTCTGCCGCGCAGCGGGCGCCATCATGGTGAAACAGCGGTCCGGGTCGATCGTGAACGTCTCCTCGATCGTCGGTCTTGGCGCGTTTCCCGGGCGGTCGGCCTATGGCGTCGCCAAGGCGGGGGTCATCCATCTGACGAAGACGCTCGCCTGCGAATGGGGGCCGGTCGGGGTGCGGGTGAACTGCATCGCGCCGGCCTACACACGCACGCCGATGGTCCGTTCGCTGCTGGAGCGCAAGGTCTTCGATCCGGGCGTGATCGAGAGGCGCACGCCGCTCGGCCGCTTCGCCGAGCCGGAGGAAATGGCGCGTGCCGCGGCCTTCCTGCTGTCCGACTGGGCCAGCTATGTCACCGGCGCAGTCGTGCCGGTGGACGGAGGCTGGAGCGTCTATGCCGCCGCGGGCGACGTGGACAAGGGCACGCCGCTCGACGCCTGAACTCCGTCGTCTTTCCAGCCTGAGTGCCGAATTCGACCTTAATCTGACACCCTCTAACGGCGGCGATACTGGTCGAGCGTGCCGTCCTTGAGAGCGTTGACGAGATCGCGTTTCCGGATCTTGGCCGCTTCGACCGGCATGTCGGCGATGAATTCGATGACCCGCGGCGCCTTGTAGGCGGCGAGGTGCTGCCGGCAATAGGCGTTCAGTTCGTCCGCGGTCACCTGTTCCTTTTCGTCGAGAACGACGACCGCGACCGGGATCTCGCCCTTGTCGGCATCCGGAACGCCGACCACGGCGCACATGGCGACGGCGGCGTGCTGGTAGAGCAGCGTCTCGATCTCGAGCGGGTAGATGTTGTGGCCTCCGGCGATGATGACGTCCTTTTTCCTGTCCACGATGAACAGGTAGCCGTCCTCGTCGACATAGCCGAGGTCGCCCGATCGCCAGCCGTCGGCGGAAAAGGCCTCCGCGGTCGCCTTCTCGTCCTGCCAATAGCCGGCGGCGACGCAATCGCCGCCAATGATGATCTCGCCGATCTCGCCGACCGGCACTTCGTTGTCGCTGTCGTCCACGACCTTGATGCGCGAACTGCCGACCGGCAGGCCGGCGGAACCGCGCTTGCGCACGCCGAGGGTCGGCTCCATGACGTTTTGCCCGCAGGTCTCCGTCGAGCCGTAGACCTGGGTGACGCGGGCGCCGCTCAATTCCTCGAAACGCTGGATGACGGATTGCGGCACCGGTGAACCGCCGGTGGTGCAGACGCGCAACGAGCGTAGATCGTGCTTGTCCCGGTCATATTCGTTGACGATGTAGACATACATGGTCGGGGTGCCGCCGAAATAGGTCGCTTCGTGGCGGACGATGTCCGCCAGCACGCGCTGCGTGTTCCAGCGCTCGTGCAGCACGATCGTGCCGCCGCCGAAGAGGCAGAGGTTCAGCGTGACATTGAGACCGAAATTCGTGAACAGCGGGACCGCGCAGACATAGACTTCCGAGCCGAAACGGTTCCGGTGCGAGACCATCATGTCGCGCAGCGTCGAGACGATGTTGAAATGCGTCTGCGCCGTGCCCTTCGGCGTTCCCGTCGTGCCGGAGGTGAAGAACAGGCAGGCGATGTCACGAGGATCGCAGGGTTCGTCCTCGAAGGACGGGGACGCCGCCGCGATCAGGTCGAGGAGGTCCGCTCCGCTCTCGCCGCCGCCGGCCACGAGACATTGCTCGAGGGCGGGAAACTCGTCGCGGATTTCGGAGAAGTAGGGCCAGGTGGTCGCGTCGGCGATCAGCGCCTTCATGCCCGCATGGGCGATGATCTTGCGCAGCTCGGCGTGGCGAAACATGGCGCTGACGGGCGCGGGAATCGCGCCCAGCCGCTGGCAGGCCCAGAACGCGATCGCCATCATCGGCGTGCTCGGCAGATAGAGGGCGACCCGGTCGCCCTTGCCGATGCCCTTGTCGCGCAGCACATTGGCCAGTTGTGCCGTCCGGCGCGAGAAATCCTCGTATGCGATCGTTTCGTCGTCGGTGACGATGAACGGGCGGTCCGCGACCAAGCGGGTGTTGCGCGTCAGGATTTGCGAGAGGGTTTCCATCTTCGAACTTTCTTGATCTCTCGTTCGCACGAGTGGTGCTGCTACAGCAGGAACTGGGCTCCGTCGATCACCATGACCGAGCCCGAAACGAAACGGGCGTCCTCTGACACGAGATAGGCGAAAGCCGCGGCGATGTCCTTCGGTTCGCCCAGTCCGCCCTCGAACCCGCGCAGCTTCGACCGCCGGAACGTCAGGTCGGGATCGGCATCGGTCACCGCCGGAACGGTGCTCATGGACGAGCGTATCCCGCCGGGGCAGATGGCGTTGAAGCGGATGCCCGTGGCCGCGTATTCGGCGGCGAGGGACTTCGTCAGGGCGATGACCCCGGCCTTGGAAACGGCATAGGCCGTCGAATAGGCGAGGCCTTCGAGCGCGGCCAGCGAGGAGGTGTTCACCACGCATCCGCCGGTTTGCGCCAAGGGACCGATTGCTTCCCGGCAGATCGTGAAGACGCTCGACAGGTTGATCTGGAGCACGCGATCCCACTCGCTGTCCGAAACGTCGGCCGAATGCGCCTTGGTGTAGATCCCGGCAACATTGCAGACGGCGTCGAGGCCATTCATCCGGGCGACGGCGTCGTGCACCAGCGTCGCGTTCGATTGCGCCGAGGCCGCGTCATGGACGAGCGTGGCTGGGCGAAAGGCTCCCGATGCCTCGATCTCGTCCGCCAATGCGGCGAGCGTGTCGTCGTCGCGGTCCGCGAGCGCGAGGCGTGCGCCCTCAGAAGCGAGCCGGTGCGCCGTTCCGCGGCCGATCGCGCCGGTGGCGCCCGTGACGAGTATCGATCTGTTTTCGAGCCGCCTCGTCACCATGCCCTCCACCCTGTAGCCGTCGTGACTGCGAAACCATCATCGCGCCGGGGGCGATGCATCGTCTGTATGAGGTATGCGGCGGGCCCGGCTAATCCATGCAGACGATGCGATGCACGCGAGGCTGTTCGATTCTGCGCGCAATGATGAGACGCAGGGAGGAAGGCGAATGAAGGTGCTCGTGATTGGCGGGACCGGCATGATAGGCGGTCACGCGGTGCAGAAGCTGGCGCAAGACGGGCACGATGTCGTCGTGGGCGCTCGCAAGCCGGCTCCGGAAGGAACGCCGATGGCGCGGTTTCCGGCGCTTTATGGCGACTATTCGCAGGGCGAGTTCAGCGAAAGCGAGTTGGAAGGCTTCGATGCCGTCGTGTTCGCGGCGGGCAACGACATCCGCCATTTGCCGAGGGGAACCGACCGGGACGAATTCTGGCGGGTCATGCAGATCGAGGGCGTTCCGAATTTCGTCGCCCGCGCGAAGCGGGCGGGGGTCGGGCGCGTCGTGCAGCTTGGCAGCTACTATCACCAGGTGATGCCGCATCTGGCCGAGACCGACGATTACGTGCGGGCGCGCAAACTGGCCGATGAAGGCGCGCGGGCGCTGGCCGACGCCAGCTTCAACGTCTCGACGCTCAATCCGCCATCGATCGTCGGCGCCATCCAGGGCATCTCGGCGAAGCGCTATGAGTCCCTGGCCGCATGGGCGCGCGGTGAACGACCCGACATTCCGGTGTTCGCGCCTGCGGGCGGAACCAATTACATGTCGGTGAAATCGCTGTGTGAGGCGATCTCCGGAGCCCTTGGCAACGCGGAATCCGGCAAGGCCTATCTCGTCGGTGACCAGAACCTGCGGTTCTGCGATTTCTTCCAGCTGTTCTTCGACGCGGTCGGTAGTTCGCAACGGGTCGAGGAGCGCGACGAGGAACATCCGTTCCTGCCCGACGCCTTCATCGTTCCGGGCAGAGGCAACGTCCTTTCCTACGAGCCCGATCCGGCGGAGACGGACAGCCTCGGCTATTCGCGCAACGATGTCGAGCGTGCGGTCCGGGAAGTGGTGGACATGGTGTCGGCCGACGAGGCAGGCCGATGACCGGCGAGGGACCGCTCCTTGCCGCCTTCGCCCTGAGAATGGTGGCTGACCGCTATGCGATGGCGGTCGACCGCGGCGACGGCGCGCTGTTCGCCGCGCAATTCACGCCGGACGGCGTGCTGGAGGCGCCGCGGGGACGGTTCGTCGGCCGGGACGAGCTCGCGACCGTTCCGGCCGTGATGAAGCGGCTCTACGACCGCACGCATCACGGCGTGGTGGCGATGGTGCCGGAATTCGACGGCGACGAGGCCGCGGCGGAAACCTACACCTATGCGAGACACTACTACCGAGACGATGCGGGCGCGGAGCATTGCTACGAAATGACCGTCCGCTACGAGGACGCCTTCCGCAAGGTCGACGATGCGTGGCTGCTCGCCCGTCGGAACCTGGTCCTTGTCGGGGACGCCACATGCCGAACCGGGCGGCAGCATCGCGCCGACGATCCGGCGCGCAGAGAGGGAGCCGACACATGAGCGCCGCCGACGAAATGTCCATCATCGGCCTCGCCGGCAAGGTCGCTCTCGTCACCGGCGGCGGGGCGGGAATAGGACGTGCCACCGCCGAATTGTTCGCGCAGGCCGGCATGCGCGTCGCGGTCGCCGAAATCGACGCCGAACGGGCGGGCGAGGTGCGCGACGCGCTTGAAAAGACGGGGTGCGACGCCCTCGTCGTCGAAGCCGACGTCCGCAAGGGCGACGAGGTCCGACGCCTGATCGAGGCCGTGGACTCGCGCTTCGGCCGGCTCGACGTCCTGGTCAACAATGTGGGCGACTATCTCGGCTTCAAGACGGAGTTCGTGGAATCCGACGAGGATCAGTGGCAGGCGCTCTACGAGGTGAACCTGCTGCACATGTTCCATGTGACCAAGGCCGCGATCCCGCTGATGCGACGCTCGGGCAAGGGCGGCAGCATCGTCAACCTGTCCACGGTCGAGGCGTTTCGCGGCATTCCGCTGACGGTGGCCTACGCGGCGTTCAAATCCGCGATCACCGGTTTCACGCAGAGCCTGGCGGTGGAAGTCGGGCAGCACGGGATCCGGGTCAACGCCGTCGCGCCCGAGACCACGAATTCGGCGCAGATCACGGCGACCAGCCGGGTCCCGCCCGAGAACCGGGAATATCTGAAGCGGTGGTTCCCGATCGGGCGCTTCGGGGAAGGTGCCGATTCGGCCGGCGCAGTGCTGTATCTGGCATCGGACCGCCTGTCGGGCTGGGTCTCCGGCACGACCGTCGTGGTCGATGGCGGCGCGCTTGCCGCCGGGGCCTGGATGCGCATGCAGGACAATGGCTGGACCCATCTGCCGATCATCGTGGCGGACGGCTATACGCCGCGCGGGGACAAATAGGGAGAAGGGCATGGGCAATCGTCTCGAGGGAAAGGTGGCCTTCATCACGGGCGGGACGGGCGGCATCGGCGAGGTCGCCTGCCGGGCGTTCGCCCGCGAGGGCGCGCAGGTCGCCGTCGCAGGCCGCCGACAGGAGGAGGGCGAGCGCATCGCCGCCGAAATCCGGGCTGCCGGCGGAAAGGCGCGGTTCGTTCGAACCGACGTGACGAAGGAGGACAGCGTCCAGCAGGCGCTCGCCGAGACGGTGGACGCCTTCGGCGGGCTCGACATCCTCTACAACAATGCGGGCGGGTCGTCGGCCAAGGACGGACCGGTGACGGACACCCCGGCCGAGGTCTTCTGGAACACGCTTGAGCTCGACCTGTTCGGAACCTGGCTGTGCTGCCATTTCGGCATTCCGCACCTGGTTCGGCGCGGCGGCGGGTCGGTGATCAACACATCCTCGATCATGGGGGCGATGGGCGTGCCGAACCGTGACGCCTATTCGGCTTCCAAGGGGGCGGTCATCTCCCTGACGCGCTCGATGGCCGTCGAGTATGCGGCCGACAAGGTGCGGGTCAACGTGATCGTGCCCGGCGCGGTTGCGACCGAGCGCGTGCTGCGATTCTTCGCCACGGAGCCGCATCTGGAGGCGCAGAAACGCGCTTATCTTCTCGGCATGAGCGAGCCGGAAGACGTCGCCAACGCCGCGATCTTCCTTGCTTCCGACGAATCCCGGCGCACCACCGGCCAGCAGCTTTGCGTGGACAGCGGCATCCTGATCTCGTGACGGCGGCCCTTCGCTAGTCCCTTCAGACGATGCTGCCTTTCGTCGCGTGTCCTACGGCTTGGCCGAGATGCCGGGTTCCGATCCGGCCGCCTTTGTTGCCAGTTTCGGAGAATTCTCGTGCGTGAAGCCGTCATCGTATCTGTCGCTCGTACGCCCATCGGAAAGGCCTTTCGCGGTGCGTTCAATGACACCGAAGCGCCGGCGCTGTCGGGCCATGCCGCGCGCGAGGCGGTCCGGCGGGCGGGCGTCGATCCGGCATCGGTCGAAGACGTGATCATGGGCTGCTCGGCCCAGCAGGGCACACAGGGCTACAATATCGGCCGGCTGACCGCAGCCGCCGCCGGCCTTCCGGACAGCGTGCCCGGCATGACGGTCGATCGCATGTGCTCGTCCGGGCTCATGGCCGTGTCGATCGCGGCCAAGCAGGTCATCGTCGACGGCATGGAGACGGTCGTCGCCGGTGGCGTGGAATCGATCAGCCTGACGCAGAACAAGCACAAGAACACCTACCGCAACCAGTCCGAGACGGTGTTGAAGCGCTGGCCGCACATGTACATGACGATGATCGAGACGGCCGAGATCGTGGCGCGCAAATACGGCGTCAGCCGCGAGGCGCAGGACGCTTTCGCGCTGGCAAGCCAGTTGCGCACGGCCGCCGCCCATGAAGCGGGCCGCTTCGACGAGGAAATCGTTGCAATGCCGTCGCGCAAGATAGTGGTGGACCGGGAGACGAAGGAATCAAGTGTCCATGACGTCACCTTGACGCATGACGAGGGTTTCCGCGCCGACACCACGCTGGAGGGATTGGCCAAGCTGAAGCCGGTTTTCGCCGACGGCGAAGTCGTCAAGGTGGGCGAATACGTGACCGCGGGCAACGCGTCGCAGCTCTCCGACGGTGCGGCCGCGCTGGTGGTGATGGAAGCCGCCGAAGCCGCCCGCCGCGGGCTCGAGCCGCTGGGGGCCTATCGCGGCATGGCGGTTGCGGGTTGCCCGCCGGAAGAGATGGGCATCGGCCCGGTCTTCGCGGTTCCGAAGCTCCTGAAGCAGCACGGGCTCAAGATCGGCGACATCGACCTGTGGGAACTGAACGAGGCTTTCGCCAGCCAGGCGCTCTATTGCCGCGACACGCTCGGGATCGATCCGGACAAGCTCAATGTCGATGGCGGCGCCATCGCGGTCGGCCATCCGTTCGGCATGACGGGCGCGCGCGCTGCGGCGCATGTGCTGGTCGAGGGACGCCGCCGCAAGGCGAAATACGGCGTCGTGACGATGTGTGTCGGCGGCGGCATGGGCGCGGCCGGCCTCTTCGAGATCTTCAACTGACGGTGGACGCCATGCAGACCGACCAGCATGCGGATCTGAAACCCGTTCTTGGGCCGGCGACGCAGCTCGGCTTCGTCGTTCGCGACCTTGACGCCGCGGTTCGCCACTGGATCGACGTGCTGGGGATCGGACCGTTCCTGTTCCTGGAAAACGGGACAGGCCGGCCGCCCAATCCGTCCCGGTTCCGCGGTGAACAGGTCAGCATCGAAATGCGCCTGGCGTTCGGCTTCATCGGCGATGTCCAGCTGGAACTGATCCAGCAGGTGAACGACGCCCCGTCGCCCTATACCGAGTTCCTCGCCTCGGGGCGCGAAGGCCTGCAGCATCTGGGCTATTGGGTGCCCGATTATGACGAGGCCCGGCGCCGTGTCGAGCAGGCCGGTTACGAGGCCGAACTGGTGATCCCGATCGTGGGGCAGGACCAGTCGATCGTCTATTACAAGTCGCCGTCCGTGGTCGGCCCCATGCTGGAAATCGTGCCGCCGCGCTGGCGCAAGGCGCGCGAGGCGGTGTCGGAGCGGCTGAAGTCCTGGACGGGCGGCGATCCCCTGATCCGCTACGACACCTATGGCGATTTCCTCACCGACGCGAAGGTGGTGTTCGACTGATCTGCCGGGCGACGTCAGCCCCCCGGCAAGGTCGCGACGGCTTCGACCTCGATCAGCAGTTCCGGCAGCAAGAGGCCCTTCACGATCACCGCGGTTCCGCAAGGCGGATCGATGGGAAAGAGCGCGTTCTTGACCGCCGAATAGGCAGGGTAGTGCGCCGCATCGACGAGATAGCAGCGCAGTGCGACGACATCCGCCAGTCCTGCGCCCGACAGGTTCAGCACAGCTTCGATGTTGGCGAGGCACTGCCGGGCCTGTGCTTCGGGATCGCCGATGCCGATCACCCCGCCGTCGCGCAAGGCGACCTGACCGGAAACATGGATCGTGTCGCCCACCCGCACGCCCTGGCTCATGCCGGCAAAAGCCATGCCGGGCGGGTTCAGGCATTCGCGGCGCGTGGCGGCGTTCATGGCCGTGCCCCTTTCGCGGCGGGCACAGTCACTCGCGCCACGTCGATGCGGCCGCCGCGCTGTTCGACGGTTGCCGGCCGCATGCCAGGATTGGCGCAGCACACATAGAGGTCGCGTCCGTCCGGCCCGCCGAGAATGCAGGCATAGGCGCCGGCGTCGTCGATGCGGACCGTGTCGGTGATGTCGCCGCCTTCGCGCACCCGGATCACCGAATTGGTGAATGGCGACGCGGCCCAGACATACCCCTCTGCGTCGAGGCAGATGCCGTCGGGCACATGGCCGGGAACCTCCGCGAACACCCGGCGGTTGGACAGGGAGCCGTCGGCGGCGATGTCGAAGGCCGTCAGGCGGTGGGCGAGGGATTCCGCGATGATGAGCGTCCGGCCGTCCGGCGTGATGACGCTGCCGTTCGGGCACAGCAGGTCGTCGGCCGCGACGGAAACCGTGCCGTCGCTTTCCACGAGCAGCAGCATGGTCGGTTTGACCTCTTCGCCGGCTTCGAAATCGAAACCGATATTGCCGACATAGGCGCGGTCGTGATGGTCGACGACCATTTCGTTCGTCTGGTAGCGGTGATGGGAGGAGAGGTCGGCATGCAGCGCCAGGGCGTCGCCGCTCCGTCTGAACACCTTGTGCTCGTCCATCGAGACCACGAGCAGATCGCCGTCCGTGGTCCATCCCATGCCGGACGGGCCGCCGGGCACGTGAAAGGAGCCCTTCCTGGCGCCGTCGGGCGCCAGGATGTGGACCGTTTCGTCATGCTGGTCGGCGAACCAGAGCTGGCCGTCGTGCCAGCGCGGCCCTTCCGGATAGGCAAACCCGGTCGCTATCGTCCGTGCCGGGATCATGCGGCGGCCCGGACGTTGGCGCGCAGGATCGCGCCGAGCCGCTTGATGCCGTCGGCGATGACCTGCTCGCTCACATGGCTGTAGGCGAGGCGCAGGAACTTGCGGCCGCCGGTTTCGCCCATGAAGCGTTCGCCGGGCCTGAAGAAGATACCCTCCCGCGCGGCTTCGGCCGACGCCTTGTCCCAGTCGATCCGGTCGTCGATCTCCACCCAGAGGTAAAAGGAGCCGCGCGGCATGGTGAACCGGACGAAGTCGCCGCAATGCGCGCGCATCGCCTCCGCCGCCACCCGCGCCTTGCTGCCATAGACCGCAGCCGCCTTTTCCAGATGCGGTTCGAGCAGCCCCTCCAGCATGTAGGCTTCCATGATGCGGGCGATCCATTGCGCCACGCCGAGGTCCTGGCGCATCGCGGCGAGCGGTTCGATCGCCTCGGCCTCGCCAGCGATCCAGCCCAGTCTCAGCGCCGGGGCGATGATCTTGCTGAAGGAACCGCACTGGATCACCTTGCCGCCCTTGTCGAGCGACAGCAGCGTCGGCAGCGGCTCGCCTGCGAAGCGCAGGTCGCCATAGACGTCGTCCTCGATGATGATGAAATCGTGCTTGTCCGCGAGATCGACCAGGCGTTGCCGGCGTTCGACCGACATCTCGGTCGCCGTCGGCGTCTGGAAGGTCGGGATGGTGTAGACCATCTTCAGCCGTCGTCCCTCGGACGCGATGTCGGCGATCAGCGTCTCCAGCGCGTCGATGTCCATGCCGTCGGCGTCGACGGGGACCGGGCGCACCTCGCCGCCGGACATTTCCGCAAAACGCAGCGCATAGGGGAAGGACGACGCCTCGACCGCGACGATGTCGCCCTTGTCGAGATATCCGTGCATGGCCAGCGCGATGCCCTGGACCGAACCGGACGTCAGTATGACGCCCATATGGCCGAGCGCGCGGCCCTGCATCCGCTCGATGCGGTTGGCGATCTGCGTGCGCAATCCGCGATAGCCGAAGACGAGTTCCTCGTAGCCGACCTTCGGGTCGAAGTAATCGAGCACGGAGGGGCCGTCGCGATCCACCACGCCTTTCGCCAGCCGTTCGAGATCGGCGAGGGGAAAGGTTTCCGGAGCCGCCAGGCCCTGGTCGAAATTGAAGACTGCCGGAACTTCCGGGTCGGGAAAGAAGAGCGCCGGCCCCGTGCCGGACGCCTTCGAGCGCAGGTGGTTAAGCGGCATGTGGTTCTCCTCCTCTTGCCGGTTTCTCGATGTCGTTTCTCGTCTCTTCGAGCACGAAGCTGCCCGAACCGATCCCGCTTTCCCTGTTGCGTCCTGCGACAGAGCGCAGGAACGTGCCCTGGAATGCGGCCCATCTCTCGCGCCAGCTGGCGTTGCGCCATCCGGCCTCGGCGACGCGCAACCGCTCGTATCGCGGCCGGGGCTGGCGTGTGGCGGTCAATGCGAGCAGGCGCCAGAACACGGAGCGCTTCTTCAGCGCGTGGTCGTCATGCATCTTTTCGAATTCGGCGATCGTGAACGGCTCTTCGTGGAGGTAGCCGGCTTCGACGGCCTTCGCGGCGAGTTCGGCGCCGCGCGTCGTCCTGCCGATCACGATGTTCCAGCCGTCGCCCATCTCGCGGTGGCTCGGCTTGCCGTCTTCCATGACCCAGCAATCCCCGCCGACCAGATCGGCATGTTCGCCGAGCCCGTCAGCGCAGATCTTGCAGCGAAACATGAGCTCGAAGGTCAGGTCGCCGAACCAGGTGTCGTCGTAGCTCTGCCGGTGGACCGTGCCTTTCCGGGTCCGCACGAAGGTCGGTCCGGGCCAGCCGCGGCCGCGATACCGGAATTCGGCGATCTCGCGCGGGTCCTCGCCGAAGCGTCGCACGACATTGTGGGTGGCCGACACGCTGGGCGAGCCGCCGCAGAACATGGCGAGCATGTAGGGAATCTGCCGATCGACCCGCGGATCGGTCTTCGCCAGGTTGCGCAGGGTCGCCACGTCGCAGGGCTTGCCGATGAAGGCGAAGCGCTTGCCGCTGTCGAGCGCCGCGTGGACCTGCGTCAGCGGCGCGACCGGCCCGTAGCGCGAGCCCGCCGAGGCGACGATCTCTTCACGCGTCGTGTTGAACCGAACCTCGTTGGCGAAGGGATCTGAATCGGACGCGCCGATCTGGATGATCGCGTCGACCAGTTTCTCTTCGACCAGAAAGGCGGCGACCGCCGTCAGCACGCCGCCGGTCGCGCCCTCGAAGCGCATGTCGGGAGCCGTCGCATGGCCCTTGGCGAGATGCAGGCACGATCCGAACATTCGGTGCGGCTCGATGCCGACCGGCTCCGGCCCGACCTGGCGGTGCCCGGCGCAGGCCTGCATGACCGCTCCTTCGTCGGCCTTGGAGAGCGTGCGGATCTGGCGCGGGCGCATGAAGCCTTCCGGCGAGAGGTCCATGCGCAGCGTGTCGCTGCCGAGCAGGCTCTCGCACATGCCGCATCCGGTGCACAGCCCGGATGTCACGATGTCTTCCACCCGTTCTGCGACCCGCATGCATATCCTCCCTGCATGCCGGGAATTCCGGGCGACACGCGGTCACGTCGGAGGTCCGGCACACGGGAGGAATTCTAGGTTGCGCCGGTTTGCGGGAACAAATCGCCAGTCTGAATGACACTCATCACGGCGAGTTATGATGCAGTGCCGTGGCAAGCGTGTGCGGCGTGGGGAAACAGTCGTCCATCACCTGCCGGACCCAGTTGTGGGCCGGGCTGTTTTCCGTCGTCGGATGCCAGTACAGCCAGGTTCTCAGCGGCGGCATCCGGAAGGGGCGCGGTCGCGTGACGAAACAGTCGTCGGACAGGAACCGGCTCACGAAGCCTCTCGGGATCGTCAGGCACAGATCGCTTTGCTGAAGGATCGCGCCGGCGCCGAGGCAGTGTTCGAGGGTCGCCGCCACCCGCCGCTTCTGCCGCACGCGGGCGAGCGCTCCATCCACGAGGTTGGCGTTGCGCGGGCGGTTGGAGATGTGCAGGTGGTCGAGCGAAAGATAGGTCTCCAGCGTGAACGCGCCGGAAGCGGCGGGATGGTCCGCCCGCATCACGCAGACGAACTCGTCTTCCAGGAGCAGTCGGTTTCCCATGTCGGGTTCCCGCAGCGGATGCGACTCGATGGCGAAGTCGATCTCGCCGGAGGCGAGGCCGAAGCACAGATCGCGTTCGGCGATGAAATTGTTGCGGATCGTGATGCGCGAGGCTCGCCGGTTCACCGCGCCGACGAAGGGTGCGAGGATCATCGCCTCGGCGAAATCGCTCATGCTGAAGCTCATGATGCGTTCGCTCGCGGCGGGATCGAAGCACTGATGCGCCGCAAGCGCCCGGTCGAGCGACGTCAGGGCCTCGGTCACCGGATGGATCAGGGCGTTCGCCAGCGGCGTCGGCGCGACGCCGTGCCTCGCGCGCACGAAGAGCGGGTCGCCGAAGATCTCACGTAGCTTGGCGAGGCTGTTGCTGACCGCCGGCTGGGTGACATTCAGGGAGTCCGCGGCGCGGGTGATGCTGCTCTCGCTGTAGACGGCGGAGAAGACCTGCAGGAGGTTCAGATCGAACTTGGCGAGGTTGCGCAGGATCATCGTGTCGCATCCGCAACGGCGAGGAAAGGCCAGGTCGGATGTCGAAGGTACGCGGAAACGGCGGTGCGGCCGTCCGGATTGTCGCGGTTCATCTGTCCCGGCCTCCTCCCGCAACGAGATCGAGCCCGATCATACGCGCCGCGGTCACAGGCTCCCTAGTCCGAACGGACTAGGCGGCCGGCTTGGCGGATATCAGGTGAGATTGCGTTCGAGCCAGTCGATCTGTTCGCGCATCTGGCCGAGCGTGTTGCGGATGCCCGTGTCGTCCTGCACCGCGCTTTCACGAACCGTCAGCGCGTGCAGCGCCAAATCGGCGATGATTTCGCCGATTTCCTCGGGCTGGCGCACGCCGGCCGGCGAATACCAGCGCGACGTCCAGTTCGCCATGCCGATCACGGCAAACGCGGCGATCTTCGGATCGACCTCGCGGAACTCCCCGCATTCGATGCCCTCGGCGATGCAGCGCACGTAGAAATCGTAGATGTCGCGGCGGCCCTGATTGTAGCGCGGGCCGAGTTCGTCGGGAATCTGGGTCTCCAGGCGGGCGAACAGGATGAAGCGGGAACCGGAGGACAGGCGGCGCTTGATGCCGTCGACGATCGCGCGGCGCAACCGGTCTCGCGGCGTCAGGTTCGGCTGCTCCATCAGGTCCTGGAGCTGGTGCGACGGCGTCAGCGCTTCCGATTCCACAAGGGCGGCGAGGATCTCCTCCTTGTTGCGGAAATAGTGGTAGACGGCCGACCGTCCGAGGCCGATGGCGCGGGCGATGTCGTTGATGCTCGTCTGGACGTAGCCCTTGCTGTCGAACAGCTGCGCGGCGATGTCGATCAGTTGTTCGCGAACGAGTTCCTTGCGCGGATTGGTGGCGCTACGCGCTTCGCTCGTGCTTCGAGACGCCGAGGCGCGCCCGTTGCGGCCCTCGCCATCCTTTTCCGCGGCTGCGCTCGATTGGTTCACGTCCTGTCCTTCCAGTGCCGGGATCGATCCGGAATCCCGTATTCTCGGGCAAATCGCGACCTACAACAATCCGCATAGGCCTGCAAACGATCAGCCCCCGCGATCATGCACAACTTCCGTAGGGTACCCGTCATTTGCCGTCTTCGGGCATGGCCAGGCCGAGTTTGTGCTGTTTCGCCGAAAGTGTTGTCGCAAACGCGTCCGCGACTTTCTCGAATGTCCAGTCATCCTCAAGAACAGGGCTGGCGATCGTCGGATGGGTGACGAGCGACAACTGGCGGCCGGCGATCCGGATCACCTGGCCGTTGATCCCGGCCGCGTCGTCGCAAAGCAGATAGGCGACCACCGGCGCATTGGCTTCGGCGGGCGGCAGCGCCGCATAGTGGACCTCGCGGTTTTGCGACTGGATCGCCATCAGATGCGCGTTGACGCCGGCCATGGCGGTTTCCGCGAGCGGCGAGAGGGCGTTCATTCGCACGCCGGTGCCGCGCAATTCCATCGCCCAGCTATATGTCAGCGACGCGATGGCGCCCTTGGTCGCGGCATAGCCGCCGAGCGCGATGTCGCCGGCCTGCGAGCCCGAGGCGACATTGACGACGGAACCGCCGCCAAGCGCCTTGAGACGCCGGGCTGCCGCCTGCGCGCAGGCGACCGTGCCGATCAGGTTGACCTCGATCATGCGGCGCAGGTCGCGTTCGGTCACGTCTTCGATGAGCGCCGGCCGCAAGATGCCGGCATTGTTGACGAAGCCGGTCATCGTGCCGAACGTGTCGACGCAGGCGTCGACGAGCGTCTCGGCGAAATCCCATTGCGAGATGTCGCCCGGTTGCGCGATCGCGCGGCCGCCATCCGCCTCGATCGCGCCGACTACCGCCTGCGCGGCGTCGGGATCGACATCGTTGACGACGATCGCGGCGCCGAAAGACGCGGCGAGTTTCGCATAGGCGGCGCCGAGACCGCCGCCGGCCCCGGTGATGACGACGGCCTTGCCTTCAAGAAACGACATCGGTTTCCTCCCCGTTTGATTGTACGAAAGCGCGCGACAGCAATTCGCGCCCGTCGGGCGATCCGTCCAGCAGACGGTTCACGCGATTGGCGACCTTCCAGCCCGATTGCGTTCTTTCGAGTTCCCAGCGGTTGGCGCTCGTGCGCTCCACCTTCCAGCCGTCCCCGTCATGCAGATAGACGCGGGAATAGCCGGTGGCCGTCGCCCGGTCGCCCTCGACGGCGACGAACGGCATGCCGATGACATGGGCGCAGCCGCGTTCGACATAGCCGACATGCGGCTGGATGTTGACGAGATCGCCGATCGCCTGCGCGCCGACGAGCGGCGCGCCGCCATAGTCGTAGCGGCCCGTCTCGGTCCACAGTCCGGCCGTGGCCGCTTCCGTGCGGCTGTCGACCGCCGGGCCGTAGGCGGCAAGCAGCCGGTAGATCGCCAATTGGTCCTCGACATCGCGCAAGCGCCGTTCCAGCGCGTCGATGCGGCTGCCGTCTTCATTTTCACCGGCCACTCGCGCTCCTCCCGTGGCTGCAAACCCGCACTATCGGCCAGCGACGGGCGGTCTCCATCGTTCATTTGAATGATGCGCGGGTGATCCGCCTGTCCCTAGCCATGGGGATCACCGGCAACAGGAGGGTCACGGCATGGAAGATAGTCAGCGCCTCATGGCGGAACGCGCATGCGAGCGCCTCGTCACCCAATTCTGCGACTATGTGGACAGTTTCCGCCACGAGGACCTGGTCGGCCTGTGGGCCGAAGACGCGGAATGGATCACCTGGCAGGGGCCGGTGCAGGGCCATGACGCCATCCGCGCCTATCTTGCGGCGAAACCGCAGACCGGAACCTCGCTGCATGTCGTGCAGAACGTGACGATCGACGTGGACGACCCGGAAAACGCCAGGGGCAGGGCCGTCTTCCTCTATTTCGGATCGGGCGAGGATGCGGCGTCGGCCCTCGTCCCGCAGGTCATCGGTCGGTATGACGACCGTTACAGGCTCACCTCCGACGGCTGGAAATTCGCGCGCCGTGACACCGAAATCGTCTTCTCCGCCGGCTGAGGGCGGGCCTATCCTTCGTTCGGACGATGCGAGTACGAGGCGGCGGTGGCATCCGGCACAGGCGACGGTGCTTGCGGTCAGCATGCCCCGGCCAATATAGCAGCAGAAGATGACAATGGATCTCGTTTTCAACGACGAACAGCGTTTCATCCGGGAAGAGGCGCGCCGCTTTCTGGCCGACAAGTCGGCGTCGGAGCGGGTGCGGCAGACCGTCAATGCGGGAACGGGTTTCGACGCCGGGCTATGGTCGGCGATCGCCGGCGAACTGGGCTGGTGCGCGATGGCCGTACCCGAGGCCCATGACGGGCTCGGCCTCGGCAAGACCGAACTCGCCATCCTGATGGAAGCCGCCGGCGAAAGACTGGCGGCGGTTCCCCTGTGGTCGACGATCTGCGCCGGCGTTCCGCTGTTGCTGGCGGTCGCAAGCGACGAGGCGCGACAACACTATCTTCCGCGTATCGCCGCAGGCGAGATCGCCGTGGCCGTGGCCTGGGGGAACGCAGGCGCGGTCGATCCGCTCTCCGCGACCGCTGTCGTGGCCGAAGCCACGGAGGCGGGATACAGGCTGGGCGGCCGGGTTGCGCAGGTGATCGATCTGGAGGCCGCGGATGTCGTTCTCGTGCCTGCCCGGTTGGGCGAGGACCTGGCCCTGTTCGCCCTCGAACGGGACGCCGGGCACGAGGTGCGGCGTCTGGAAACGCTCGACGGAACCCGCCAGATCGGCGAATTGACGATGCGCGGTCTTGCCGTTTGCGCGCAGTCGCGCCTCGATGGAGGCGCCTACACGGGGCGAGACGTCGCAGGCGCCGTGGCGACCGCCCAATTGGGGCTCGCCGCGGAACAGGTCGGCGCGGCGCGCGGCGTGATGGACGTGACGCTGGCCTATGTCGCCGAGCGCGTGCAGTTCGGGCGCACGATCGCATCCTTCCAGGCCGTCAAGCATCGCTGCGCACGGCTTGAGGTCGATCTGGCCGAGGCGAGGGCCCTCGTTTACGGCGCGGCCGCGACCCTCGAGGCGGGGCTCGGCGCGGAGACGGCGCGGGAGGTGTCGGCGGCACGCGCCCTGGCGTCCGACCTGCTCTTCCGGGCGTCGGAAGAGGCGATCCAGCTTCACGGCGGTGTCGGGTTCACCTGGGAATATGATCCGCATCTCTATTTCAAGCGCGCCCAGGCGGCCTGTTCGCTTCTCGGGTCGCCGGAAGACCATCTCGCGGTGATCGCAGCCGGAATGTTCGAAGAAGGGGCGGCGGCATGAGCGCAGACACCCTGACGCAGTTGCGCACGGAGGTCCGCGCCTGGATGGCCGACCATCTGAGGGGCCGTTTCGAGCCGCTGCGCTATCGCGGCAATGCGGGCGACGGCGACGCCTTCCCCGAGTTGCGCAAGGAATGGGAACGCGAACTGGCCGCGGGACGCTGGACGTGCCCGGGCTGGCCGGAAGAGCATGGCGGCCGCGGCCTGTCCGTCGCCGAGCAGGTCGTGTTCCAGGAGGAATACGGCATCGCCGGCGGTCCCGGCCGCATGGGCCATATCGGCGAAGGATTGATGGGCCCGACGCTGATCGCGTTCGGCACGCAGGAACAGAAGGACCGGTTCCTGCCGGGCATTCGCGCGGGCACGGAATATTGGTGCCAGGGCTATTCGGAACCGAGCGCCGGCTCCGATCTCGGCAACATTCGCACGCGCGCCCGCCAGGATCCGTCGACGGGCGACTGGCACGTGAGCGGCCAGAAGGTCTGGACGTCGCTCGCGCATCTGTCGGACTGGATCTTCGTTCTGGCGCGGTGCGAAGAGGGATCGGTCGGCCGAAACGGCCTCGTCTTCCTGCTGATGCCTCTCGACCAGCCCGGCGTCGAGGTGCAGCCGATCCGGCAGATCGGCGGCGGCGCGGAGTTCAATTCCGTGTTCCTCGACGATGCCGTGGCGAAACCGGAGCATGTCGTCGGAAAGCCCGGCGAGGGATGGAAGATCGCCATGGCCCTGCTCGGCTTCGAGCGGGGCATCTCGACGCTCGGCCAGCAGATGGCCTTCGCGCAGGAACTCGACCTGATCTGCGCGATCGCCCGCGAGAACGGGGCTTCGCGCTCGCCGGCGATGCGCCAGCGCATCGCCAAGGCCTGGGTGGGCCTGCGGGCCATGCGCTACCTGGCGATGCGGGTCCTGTCCGAGGACACGTCGGAAGAGGCGCGCCGCGAACGGCTGGGCTACAAGTATCACTGGTCCAACTGGCATCGCGATCTCGGCAAGCTCGCCATGGACGTCATGGGAACCGAGGCCAACCTCGTCGGCGGCGACCTGCGCCGCGAGCGGTTGCAACAATTGTTCCTGTTCAGCCGCGCCGACACGATCTACGGCGGCACCAACGAGATCCAGCTCAACCTGATCGCCGAGCAGGGGCTCGGCATGCCGCGTGAGCCACGCGGCGGACTTGGGTGAGGCGTCCTTGGGCATCCGCGACGCCACGATCGAGGAAACCATCGCCCGCGAAAGCCTGCGCCGGCTGGTGACGGCCTATTCGCGCGCGGTCGACAGGCGCGATTTCGCGCTGTTGCGCAGCCTCTATCACGATGACGCGTTCGAGGAGCACGGCAACATGTTCGCCGGCAATGCCGACGACTATGTCGCGTTCGTCAGGCGGGCGCTGTCGAACTACGAAATGACCGACCACTATGTGGTCAACATGACCTTCGAGATCGACGGCGACGAGGCCGAGGGCGAGGTCTACAAGATCAACTATCACCGAACGTCCGGACCGGACGCCGAGGAGGTGGTGACCGGAAGCCGCAGTCTCGATCGCTACCGGCGCCGGCAGGGCGAGTGGCGGTTCCTCTCGCGCTCCATAACCCTGGACTGGGCGCAGAAACGGCCGGTCGATCGGAGCGCCTACGAGGATTTTGCCGCGGGCAGCCCGCCGGGAAAAGCCGGGCCGGACGACCTGTCCTATTCATTGCTGCAATTGTTCAAGCGCCACCCCGGTTGACGGGATCGGCCAAAACGGGAGGAGAATTCGATGCGTTCGGAAAAGCCATTTGCGGGGATGATCGCGGTCGTCACGGGGGCGGGCAACGGGATCGGCCGGGCTGCCGCCCTGGCCTATGCGGAGGAAGGCGCCGACGTCGCGGTTTTCGATCGCGAGGCGGACGCGCTTGCCGAGACGGCGGATCTCGTCAAGGCGAAGGGCGTGCGCGCGGTGCCGGTCGTCGGCGACCTGACCAAGCAGGAGGAGGTGACCGCCGCCTTCGACCAGGCTCGCAAGGACCTCGGCCCGATCGACATGCTGCTCAACAATATCGGCCAGACGGCGCGCGAGAACTATTCGGAGTTCTACCAGGCGAAGCCGGAAACGCTGCAATTCGTCATCAACGTCTCGCTGATGACCACGCTGATGTGTTCGCGCCAGGTGGTCGAGGAGATGCGCGAGCGGCGCACGGGGAAGATCGTGTCGATCTCGTCGGATTCGGCGATGAATGGCGACATCGGCACGGTGGACTACGCTTCCGCCAAGTCCGGCGTGCTCGGCTTCACGCGGGCGCTGGCGCGCGAACTCGGGCCGTTCAAGGTCAATGTCAACGCCGTCTGCCCCGGACCGACCAACACCCGGGCGATGCAGCGCATCCCGCAGGACGCCTATGATCGTGCGAAGAACGCGATCCCGCTCGGCGAACTCTGCGAACCCGAAGACATCGCGAATGCGGTCGTGTTCCTGTCGAGCGACAAGGCTCGTTTCATCACGGGGCAGACGCTGATGGTGAATGGCGGGCGCGTCTTCTACTGATGCGGTCAGTAGGCCGTTCAGACGATGTTGCAGTGCATCGCATGGCCCATCAGGGTTACCGTCACGCCTGAAACTGCACCGTTGGAAAAAACATGTCGAGCGATCTCCACACCATCCTTTGCGACAAACTCGGCTGCCGGTTCCCGGTGGTCCAAACCGCGATGGGGTGGGTCGCCGACGCCCGGCTGACGGCGTCGACATGCAATGCCGGCGGGTTCGGGTTCTTCGCGGGAGCGACCACCGAACCGGGCGACGTCGAGAACCAGCTTCTCAAGATCAAGTCCCTGACCGACCGGCCGTTCGGCGTGAACTTCCACATGTTCCAGCCGAACGCCGAGGAAGTGATCGAGATGGTCATCAAGCACAAGGTCCGCGCCGTCAGCTACGGCCGCGGTCCCGACGCGAAGACGATCGGCCGTCTCAAGGATGCGGGCGTCATCTGCATGCCGACGGTCGGCGCGGTGAAACACGCGGTCAAGGCGGTGGAGTTGGGCGCCGACGTCATCACGGTCCAGGGCGGCGAGGGCGGCGGTCACACCGGCGCCGTGCCGACCACGATCCTGCTGCCGCAGGTCCTCGATTCGGTGAAGGTCCCGGTGGTCGCCGCCGGCGGCATGTTCGACGGGCGCGGCCTCGCCGCCGCGCTCGCCTATGGCGCGGCCGGCATCGCGATGGGAACCCGCTTCCTTCTGACCAGCGATTCGCCGGTGCCGCGTTCGGCGCTCGAACGCTATCTCGTCACGAAGGATCCGACGGCGATCCGGGTGACGCTCGCCGTGGACGGCCTGCCGCAGCGCTTCATCGAGAACGAGGAGATCCGGCGCCTGGAAGGCATGTCGTTTCCAGCGCGCCTGGCGATGAGCATGAAATATGCGCGCCAGTGGGGCAAGGAAGCCGGCGTCGGGCCGATCGGGATGATGAAACTCGGCATGAAGGTTCTCGCCAGCGGCGAAAACAGTTTCGCGCAGACGGTCATGGCGCCCAACCTGCCGACGCTGGTGCAGCGCGGCGTGGTCAAGGGCGATCCGGTCCACGGCCTCCTGCCGAGCGGCCAGGCGGCGGCGATGATCGGGAAGCTCGAAAGCTGCGAGGAGCTCATCGCCCGGATCATGAGCGAAGCAAACGAGCGGCTGTCGGCGACCTCGGCGCTGATCCACGCCGGCTAAGGGAGAAGAACACCATGAGCAAACAGTTCTGGAGCCAGGTGAGCGACAGCATCGCCGAACTGGTCATCGAAAACCCGCCGGTCAACGCGCTCGACAGCGTCGGGTGGCGGAGCCTGTCGCAGGAGATCGACGCGCTGCAGGCCAATCCCGACGTGCGGGTGATCGTCATTCGCGCCGAGGGCAAGGGCTTCTGCGCCGGCGTCGACATCAAGGAATTGCAAAGGCATCCCGAGCGCATTCCGGAGGTCAATGCCGGCAACTGGGAGACCTTCCGCGCCATCCACCGGGGCCTGAAACCCGTGATCGCCGCCGCGCATGGCTACATCCTCGGCGGCGGCATCGGCATCTGCGGCTCGTCCGACATCGTCCTGTGTTCGTCCGACGCCACTTTCGGCGTGCCGGAGGTGGATCGCGGGGCGCTCGGGGCCGGCGCGCATCTGCAGCGGCTGTTCCCGGTGCAGAAGGTGCGGCAGATGTATTTCACCGGCGAGCCGATCGACTCGGCCGAGGCCTACCGGCTCGGCGCGGTCGAGCAGGTGGTGCCGCGCGACGAGTTGCGGGCGGCCGCGATGACGCTCGCCGGCAAGATCGCCGCCAAGAGCGCGGTCATGATCCGGCTCGCCAAGGAGGCGCTGAACGGCATCGAGGACGGCGACCTGGAGCACAAGTACCGCTGGGAGCAGGGCTTCACCGCGCAGGCCTACATGACGTCGGAGTCGCAGGAGGCGCGCGACGCCTTCGTCGACAAGCGCGAGGCGGATTTCGACAAGACGAAAACGAAGCAGGATTGATGATGAGCGAAGACGAACTCGTTGCGGCGCCGGCCTATGTCGAGGGCCATGACCTTCTCAAGGGGCGCTCCGTCCTGATCACCGCGGCGGCCGGCGTCGGCATCGGCTTCGCGGCCGCCAGGCGGGCGATCGAGGAGGGCTGCCGGGCCATCATGATCTCCGACATCCATGAGCGCCGGCTGAACGAGGCGGCGGACAAGCTACGCGCGCTGGGCGGCGCGGAGGTTCACGCCAGACTGTGCAACGTCACCGTCGAGGACGACGTCCAGGCGCTGGTGGACGCCGCCGAGGAGGCTCTCGGCGGCATCGACGTGCTGATCAACAATGCCGGCATGGGCGGGTTCAAGCCCGTGGTCGAGATGACGGACCAGGAATGGAACCTGGTGCTCGACGTGACCCTCAACGGAACGATGCGCATGACGCGGGCGGTCCTGAAGAAGATGATGCCGCGCAAGAGCGGCGTGATCGTCAACAACGCCTCCGTGCTGGGCTGGCGGGCGCAGAAGGGGCAGTCGCACTACGCCGCGGCCAAGGCGGCCGTCATGGCGTTCACCCGCTGCAGCGCCGTGGAAGCGGCCGAGCACGGCATCCGCATCAATGCGGTGTCGCCGTCCATCGCGATGCACGAATTCCTCAAGAAGGCCGCCGGGCCGGGCGAACTGGAAGCCCTGACCGCGCAGGAGGCCTTCGGCCGCGCCGCCGAGGTCTGGGAAGTCGCCAATGTGATGATGTTCCTGGCAAGCGACTATTCCGGCTACATGGTCGGCGAGATCGTCTCGGTCTCCAGCCAGAGAGCGTAAGCGATGGGACTGGTGTTTTCCTCGCCGCAGGAGGCGGCTGACGCAGTCGGCATGCAGCTCGGCGAAAGCGCGTGGCTGACCGTCGACCAGGCGCGCATCGACACGTTCGCCGACGCGACCGGCGACCACCAGTGGATCCATGTCGATCCCGAGAAGGCGAAGGACGGCCCCTTCGGCGGCACCGTCGCCCACGGCTATCTGACCTTCTCGCTGATCAACATGTTCCTGCCGGAACTGTTTCGCGCCGAAGGCATGAAGATGGGCATCAATTGCGGCGCCGACCGCCTGCGGTTTCCGGCGCCGGTGCCCGTCGGGTCGCGCGTGCGTGCGGTTGGCGAACTGGTCAAGGCCGACGTCCTGGACGGGAACGCGGTGCAGACGACCGTGCGCGTGACGATGGAGATCGAGGGGTCGGCGAAGCCCGGCTGCGTCGCCGACATCGTCGGCCGATACTACTTCTGACCCGCAACGGAGCGATGCGATGAGTGAGACACACGCCGAAATCCTGCGCCGGCTCGACAGGATCGAGTCGCGCGACGAGATTCGCCAGCTCATCTCCAAATACGCCCTGGCGCTCGACATGCGCGACATGGACGCGATGGCGGGGCTGTTCGTTCCGGACGTCAAGGCCGGCAAGGGACAGACGGGGCGCCAGGCCCTGCGCGACTGGCTCGACGAGACGATGCGCAAGCAGTTCGACGGCACGGCGCACCATGTCGGATCGACGGTCATCGAGCTGATCGGCCCGGACGAGGGCGTCGGCGTGGTTTACTCCAAGAACGAACACGAGACCGGCGCCGAATGGGTCATCATGCAGATGATGTATTACGACCGCTATCGCCGCGTCGACGGGCGCTGGTATTTCGCGCGGCGCCAGCCGCTCTACTGGTATGCGACCGACCTGAACAAGCCGCCGATCGGCTCCCGCAAGATGCGCTGGCCCGGCCGCGAGCCCTATGAAGGCTCCTTCCACGCGCTGTTTCCGTCATGGACGGAATACTGGGATCGCGGCGGCCCGAAAGACGGTCCGCTCGCCGATCCCGCACCGCTCGAGGAATTCATCGAGACCATGCGGCGCGGGCACGAGGTCCACGGAAACCGCGTGCGCTGATTGTTCCGATCTGGCTGAATCGAAAGGGCCGGCGTCTTGCGCCGGCCCTTTGCTTTTGCCCGGGAGGAGGCGGAATTCTGCGGTTGGCCGCCGTCAGGCGGCCTGGCGGGGTCGCTCGCCCAGAACGACGGCGCTGCTCAGCACCAGCCTGACGAGTTCGGTCTGCCGGGTGATGCCGCTCTTGGAAAAGATCGACCGCAGGTGAGCGCGGGCCGTGTTGCGGCTGATCCCCAGCGTCGTCGCGGCGTCCTCAAGGGTGTCGCCGGCCGCAAGCCGATTGGTCACCGCCGCTTCGGCCGGCGTGAGGTCGAAGATCCGGCGGATGAATTCGCTTTCGATCTCCGAAACCGTGTCGCAGTCGCGCAGATAGATCGCGGTCAGGTCGCCGGCCCGCGCACCGGGCACGCGGCGAATGATGGCGCCGAGCGTGCGTGCGCCCGAGCGCTTGGTGAGCGGAAGCCCGCAGGACGCCTCCGACGCGTCGTCGTCGCCGTCCTCGTCCTGCTGGACGGCGCGGATCGCCTTCTGCAGGTCCCGGTCCTCCGCGGCGTTGGTCGCGCGCAGCCGGCCGGCCTGGATCTGGATGCCGTCGCGGTCGGCGAGAAGCGTGTCCGCGACGGGGGAGGTGCTGACCGGCCTGCCGAGACCGTCGATGACGATGACGCCGACATTCAGCCGGTCGAGCGCGCTGGAATAGAGGGCCTTGCCCATGGCGCCGCTGTCGATGCGGGCGGACAGGTCGATGGCGCGGGCGATCTGCGTGATCAGGACGCCGGCCAGGGCGGTCTCCTCGTTGTCGAAACGCTTGTTCTCGCGATCGCGGAAGATCCACATGCAGTAGTCGGTCGTGCCGCTCGCGTCATATTCGGACGCCGAGATGTGCTGATAGCGTTCGATCATCGCCGCGACCGACTTGTCGTGGCAGGCGTTGTCGTCATCCAGGGGCTCGTAGTCGCTGTCGGCCACCAGAACGCAGTCCTTTGACCGGCTCGACAGACGCAGCATGACGGCCTCGGCGTGGAAGTGCTCGCGAACGGCATCCAGCGCGACGGGAAGAGGGGAGCCGTCCGTCAGGCTCCTCGTGAGGGTGTTCAGGAATTGCCCGAATTCCACGGCGGATTTCGAATGAAATGTCATGACTGCTCCTCCCCTGAACGTCTTTCGATCGACGTTCGGGCCAGTTCAAACCAATCTTCCCGGAATGCGGCGCGTGCCGCGGTGTTCGCTTAGTCGGTGTGTCCGAGCGGCGCTGAAACAGCGAAGCGCAAGTGCGTGAACATGCCTACCTCCCGACTATTTTTCTTGTCCTGTCAGACTGTCATAAATTCAACGTACCGTCAAATTGTTTGTCACATGTGTCGAAATTTCTGCACTGCGTCAATTTAGTTTTGCACAGCAAAAAGCCCCGCCAAATTGACGGGGCTCTTTTCAGTGTCGGGTGCTGTGTGTTCGGGCTCAGGAACCGCAGTCGGCCCGAAGCGCCAGGCCGTCTTCGCGAAGCTCGTAGGGCTTCTCGACCACGACGATGGATTCCGGTGCCGGCAGGAAGTGGTTCGTGCCGTCGGCGGAAAGAGCGCCGGTCTGGACCACGATCTCGCCTGCATTCTCTTCCAGCCAGGCCTTCAGGGCGTCGCCGTCTGTTGTGCCGGCGGCGTTGGCCGCGGCGGCCAGGATCAGCGGCTGGATGTAGTAGGGGTTCAGCGACGGCGCGCCGCCCATGCGCTCGAGATCCTTCACGCGGGCTTCCGCACGCTTGGCGAATTTCGCGAAGGCCGACTCGCCGACCGGATCGTCCGGGCAATAGGTCATGCCGACGAACTGCGTGCTGTAGACGCCCTCAAAGGCTTCCTCGCCGAGGATCTTGACGTTGCCGACGGCGTAGTTGGTCATCGTCTGGTTGGCGAGAACCGGGACTTCCCAACCGATGTCGAGGCGGTTTTCCAGCAGTTTGCGCGAGTCGTCGCCGATCGAGTTGATCAGCAGGATCGCTTCCGTGCCGGCGCCGCGCATCGAGAACAGCTGCGGGGTCATGTCTTCCGTGCGGAACGGGAATTCCTGCACGATGACCGGCTCCACGCCGCGGCTCTTCATGTAGTCGAGGATTTCGGACACGGCTGCCTTCGACATTCCGCCATTGTCGGAGATCAGGCCGAGCTTGGTCAGCTTCAGCACGTCGAGCGCATAGTCGATGTTCGCGCGCATCTGGTTGACGCCGGTGACGGAGTCCGAGAAGTGGTAGGGCGCGAATTCCGGCGTCAGCTGGGTGGACGCGGCCGTCGAGAGCTGAATGATCTTCTTTTCGGTCGTGACGCCCGTGATCGGGATCGTCTCCTGGCTGGTGGCGGGGCCGACGAGAAGCTGGATGCCTTCATTCTCGATCAGGCGGCGCGCTTCGCTGACGCCATGGGTCGGATCGGTGGTCGTGTCGGCGAGGACGAACTCCACCTTCTTGCCCAGGATGCCGCCAGCCTCGTTGATCTCGTCGATGGCCATCTTCCAGGCCTCGTTCGCCGTCACGCCGATGGATGCGCCACCGCCGGTGATCGACATGATGCCGCCCATCTTGATGGTGTCCTCCGCGGAGGCATTGACCATCGTCAGGGTCATCGCGGCAACGGATGCCATCGCCAGCTTCGTAAGCCGGCCGCTCAAGGTTTTCGAATTCATTAAATTCCTCCACTTTGACGAATGCGTTCATACCGGGCATTCGCGACGTATTAGACGGCGCTTTCGGACACGCAACATCATTCAATCGGACTACGCACCGGCCCGTCCGCATTCACCTGGCCCTATTTCTTTCCGATGGGGCCACTGCCAAGCCGACGATCATGGTGCGCGTGGCATCAGGGCGAAAAGCACGCCGCCATGGTTCGTGACGTCAGTCCGCCTTCGAATGCCGCTTCATGATGTCGAGAAACAGGGGCGGTTCGCCGCCGCCATGGACTTCGAGCGCGGCGCCGCTGACGAAGGCCGCCATCGGAGACGACAGGTAGAGCGCGGCGGCGGCGATGTCCTCGCCGCGTCCCATCCGTTTCAGCGGAAGGGCGTCGCACAGTTCCGCCTGCGCCTCGACCGAGCCGTAGCTCAATTCGGTCTGCTCGGTCTGCATCAGCCCGGCGACGATCGCGTTGACGCGGATCTTCGGTCCCCATTCCTGGGCGAGGCTCTCCGTCAGGTTCAGCAGTCCGGCCTTCGCCGCGCCATAGGCCGCGGTGCGCGGTGCCGCGCGTTGCCCGGCGACGCTTGCGATGTTGATGATCGATCCGCCGTCCGGCTGTTCGGCCATCCAGCGATGGACCGACTGGCACAGATGCAGCGGCCCGGTGAGGTTGAGCGCGATGATGGCTTCGGAAAAACGCGGCGAGACGGTCGCTGCATCGGCCGGGGGCGAGCCGCCGGCATTGTTGACGAGGACGTCGATGCGACCGTGCATTTCGCCGACCGCATCGACGAAATCCTTGCAAGAGGCTGCATTGCGCACGTCGCAGGCATGAAACGACGCTTTGCGTCCGCCGGACTCCGGCAGCGTCTCGGGCTCGGACCGCGCGCAAACGGCCACCTGCGCGCCGGCGTCGAGGAAGGCTTGCGCGATGAAACGTCCTATTCCCTTCGTCCCGCCGGTGACGAGAGCGACGCGTCCGTCCATCGGGGGAAGGTAGGATTGGCTGTCGGTGCTCAAGATTCGCTCCATGTCGTATCGCCGAAGGCTCGCGGCACTATACCCGTTGCGGGGGCGTCAGGACTGTCTAGTAAAGGTCGGGGGACCGCAACTCGTCCGGTCGGACGATGTTTTTCGGCGGCGTCGCCCCTATCGCGGACCTTGCCGGCGGGGTGTTTGCCGCCACAGTGACGGATACGGTACGGATACGACATGGCCGCTGACAGCTCCACCTGGGACTTCACCACAATCCCCGATCTCTGCATGCGCGCGGCCGAGGCCTACGGGACCGATGTCGCCATCGAGGACGGCGACGTCTCGATGAGTTTCGTCGAACTCGACGGCATGCGCCGCAAGGTCGCCAAGTCCTTCATCGCCCACGGCGTCAAGAAGGGCGACAAGGTGATGATCTGGAGCCCGAACTGCTGGAAATGGTTTGCCGCGGCCCTGGGTCTTGTCAGCGCCGGGGCGGTCCTCATTCCCTGTTCCACCCGCTTCAAGGGAACCGAAGTCGCCGAACTGATCCAGCGCAGCGGCGCCTCGATGATCCTGTCCGTCGGCGAATTCCTCGGCAGCTATTATCCCGACATGCTCGGGCCGGAGGCGCGGCAGGCGCTGCGCGCCGTCGTGGTGTTCGACGGGGCGCGGCCCGGCGAGATGGCATGGGACGCGTTCCTGGCGGCCGGCGCTTCCGTGTCCGACGCGGAACTCGACGCGCGGCAGGCCTCCGTCGATCCCGACGATTTGTGCGACATGCTGTTCACCTCGGGGACGACGGGTTACCCCAAGGGCGTGATGTACGGGCATCGCCAGTGCCTGCGCGCGATCGACGCCTGGGCGACGCGGGTCGGCATCCGCCGCGGCGACCGCATCCTCGTCATCCCGCCCTTCTTCCACGCCTTCGGCTACCGGTCCGGCGCGATCGTCTCGCTGATGCGCGGCGGCGTCCTGATCCCGCATCTGACCTACGATCCCGAGGAAATCCTCAAACGGGTCGAGCGCGACAAGATCAGCGTCATCCCCGGCCCCCCGGCGATCTTCCACGGCATGCTGCAGCATCCGCAGCTCAAGTTGTTCGACACCGACAGCCTACGACTAGGAATCACCGGCGGCTCCGTTGTGCCGTCGACGCTTATTCGGCGCATGCGGTCCGATCTGGGATTTGCCGGTGTTGTCAACGGTTATGGGCTGACGGAATGCGGCGGCTACGGAACAATGTGCCGGGCCGATGACGATGCGGGGGTGATCGCCGACACATGCGGCAAGCCATTTCCGGAAACGGAGGTCCGCATCATGGACACGGAAGGTGACGTGCTTCCCGATGGCGAACGTGGCGAGGTTGTGATCCGCGGGTACATCACGATGCGCGGCTATTTCAACGATCCGGAGGCGACGGCGAAGACGATCGATGCGGACGGATGGCTGCATACGGGGGACATCGGTTACTTCGACGCGGACGGCAATCTGCGCATCGAGGACCGCGTCAAGGACATGTACATCACCGGCGGGTTCAACTGCTATCCGGCGGAGATCGAGCGGCTGCTGAGCGCGCATCCCTCCGTGGGCCAGATCGCGGTGATCGGCGTGCCGGACGACCGGCTGGGCGAGGTGGGCAAGGCATTCGTGGTGCTGCGCCCCGGCACGACTGCGACCGAGAAGGAACTGATCGACTGGGCGCGCGCGCATATCGCAAATTTCAAGGTGCCGCGCAGCGTCGAATTCCGTGACGCCCTGCCGACCAGCCCGCAAGGCAAGGTGGTCAAGGACCAGTTGCGCGAGGCCGTTCCCGGCGCCGCGTGATTGGACTGACGGCTGGTTTCAGGCAGGCGAGTGTCGGGACATTCCGTCGAATGTCCCGCGGTGACCGACAAATCCCTGAAAACGGCTATTCTTATTGGCCTGTCGGCGCGTTCGGATAGTCGGTGTAGCCTTCGGGGCCGGGCGTATAGACCCGGCTCCTGTCGTATCCGGCTAGTTCGATCCCGTTGCGAATGCGTGCGACGAGATCCGGATTGCCGATGAAAGCCCGCCCGAAGGAGACGGCGTCCGCGTCGCCTGCGGCGAGGGCGGCGGCGGCGCTCTCGGGGGTCAGTTCATTGTTGAGGATGAGCTTTCCCGTCCAGTGCGTCTTCACAAGATCCAGATTGTCGAAATCGGGGAACGCCCGGTGCACGAGGTGCAGATAGGCGAGGCCGAGCCTGGAGGCCTCGTCGAGAAGCAGGCCGTAGGTCTCGGCCGGATCGGCGTCGTGAATGTCGTTGTAGTCGAGGCCGGGGCAGATGCGCAGGCCGACACGGTCGAACCCGATGGCGCCGCCCATGGCTTCCAGTACCTCGATGACAAAGCGGATGCGATTAGCCGCGCCGCCGCCATAGCGGTCGGTTCGCAGATTCGTGTTGGATGACAGGAACTGCATCGGCAGGTAGCCGCTGGAGGCATGCAGTTCCACCCCGTCCAAACCCGCTTCGCGCGCGTTGAGCGCGGCCCGGCGGTATTCATCGACAACGTCCGACACTTCCTCGGTCGAAAGCGCCCGCGGTTCGTCGATGTCGACCAGGCCGGCGGTGTCGGTGAAAATCTTCGCATTGGCGCGCACGGCAGACGGTGCGACGATTTCGGAATCGTCGTCCTTGTTGAGGCGCGAGGCGATGCGTCCGCAATGCATGATCTGGGCGACGACAAGGCCGCCCTCACGATGGACAGCGTCTGCGACCTTGCGCCAGCCGGACATCTGTTCCGGCGAATAGATGCCGGGCATGCGGCAATATCCCTTACCGGCCGGGCTCGGCTGGCTGCCCTCGGTGACGATGAGTCCTGCCGAGGCCCTCTGGCCGTAATATTCGGCGTGAAGGTCCGTCGGCGCATCTCCGGAACCGGCACGGCTGCGCGTCATCGGTGACATGACGATGTGATTGCGCAGCTTCAGGGCGCCGAGTTCGACCGGTTCGAACAGGCGGTCCATGTCGATGGGTGTCTGTGGCATCAGTCAGGCTCCGGGCAGACTACGAACCATAGACCGGCTTCGGCGACGGCCGTTCGGCCAGCAATTCGCCGATCTTCTCGCCGATCTCGGCGGCTTCCCAGCGGGTGCCCTTGTCGAATTCGGGGCCGTCCGTCCATCCGAGGCAGACCCGGATCATGCCGCCGAGCAATTCGAATACCTGGCCGGTCACATTCGCCGAGCGTTCGCTGCAGAGCCAGGCGACAAGCGGGGCGGTGTTTTCGGGCGCGAAGATGTCGAAGGCGCCTTCTTTCGGTTTCATCGCCTCGGCGAAGGCCGTCTCGGTCATGCGCGTGCGGGCGTTCGGCGCCAACGCGTTGGCGGTGATCCCGTAGCGGCCAAGTTCGGCCGACTGGACGAGCGTCAGGGCGGCGATGCCGGCCTTGGCGGCCGAATAGGCGCTCTGGCCGACGCTGCCCTGCAAGCCTGCCCCCGACGAGGTGTTGATGATGCGGGCATCGACCTTCTCGCCGGCCTTGCTGCGCGCCCGCCAATAGTCGGTCGCATGGCGGCTGATGCAGAAATGCCCGCGCAGGTGAACCCGCAGCACGGCATCCCATTCGTCCGGCGTGCAGGACACGAACATGCGGTCCCGGACGAACCCGGCATTGTTCACGACGCCATGCAGGCCGCCGAACGTGTCGAGCGCTGTCTGGACGATCCTGCCGCCGGCCTCGTAGTCGGCGACGTCGTCGAGATTGGCCACGGCCTCGCCGCCCATGGCCTTGATCTCGTCGACGACCTGCTGGGCGGGCGTCTCGGCGGTGGCGTCGCCATGTGTGCCGACGCCGAGGTCGTTGACCACGACCTTTGCGCCTTCGGCGGCGAGGCCGAGGGCATAGGCCCGCCCGAGCCCGCGCCCGGCTCCGGTTACGATGACGACGCGATCCTGGCAGAGTCCGCCCATGATGATTTCCCTCTAGTTCCTGTTGGCCGACAGGCGCACCGCACGGGCCTGTCCGGCGTTTCGCTTCCGGCCGGGCTCGGCCTCTGCCATCGGCTCGCATTCCACCAGATCGGCGAGACTGCGGTCCGCCAATCGCTGATATTCGCCGTCGCCATTGTTTCGCCAGCCGATCTGGCTCTCCGCCAGTTCCTTGACCGCACGGGCCGGGTTGCCGACGACCAGATGGCGCTCGGGCATGATGGCGTCGTTCTTGACGAGGCTGAGTGCTGCGACGAGGCTGTCTTCACCGATTTCGGCGCCGTCGAGAATGACGCTGTTCATGCCGATGAGCGCGTTCACGCCGACGATGCAGCCATGCAGGATCACCCCATGGCCGACCGTCGCGCCGCGGCGCACGATGCAGTCCGAGCCCGCCCCGGTGTGCAGGGTGCAATTGTCCTGAATGCTGGAATCGCCCTCGATCGTGATGCGCCCGAAATCGCCGCGCAGGGACGCTCCGGGACCGATATAGCAGCGCGGTCCGATCGTGACGTCTCCGATCAGCACCGCCGTCGGATGCAGATAGGTCGTCGGATGGACGACTGGGACGATGCCTTCGAATGCGTAGACGGGCATGTTACAGCCTTTCGATGATCGTCACGTTGGCCTGGCCGCCGCCTTCGCACATGGTCTGCAGGCCGTACCGATCGCCCCTGCGTTCCAGCTCGTAGAGCAGGGTGGTCATCAGCCGTGCGCCGGTTGCGCCGATCGGGTGTCCGAGCGAGATGCCGCCGCCATTGACGTTGACCTTTTCGTGCGGGATGCCGATTTCCTTCATCCACGCCATCGGGATCGAGGCAAAGGCCTCGTTGCATTCGAACAGGTCGATGTCGTCGACGCTCATGCCGCTCTTTTCGAGCGCGTGCTTCGTCGCCGGAATGGGCGCGGTCAGCATCCAGACCGGATCGTCGGCGCGAACCGTCATGTAATGGATGCGGGCGCGGGGCTTCAGGCCATGCTCCTTGACGGCCCGCTCCGAAGCGATGAGCAGCGCGGCCGCGGCGTCGCAGGTCTGGCTGGAGACAGCCGCCGTGATCCGCCCGCCCTCGGTGAGCGGCTGAAGTTCGGCCATCTTTTCGAGGGTGGTGCCCCGGCGTGGCGTTTCGTCGGCCTCCAATGCGCCGACGGGCACGATTTCCGGGACGAAACGGCCCGAGTCGATCGCATAAATCGAGCGTCGGTGGCTCTCCAACGCGAAACGTTCCATCTCTTCGCGCGAGCAATCCCACTTCTCGGCGATCATTTCCGCCGAACGGAACTGGCTGACTTCCTGGTCGCCGTACCGGGCGAGCCAGCCGGGCGAGGTGGAGAAGGGCGTCGGGAATCCGAATTGCTGGCCGACGATCATCGCCGCGGAGATCGGAATGGCGTTCATGTTCTGGACGCCGCCGGCGACGACGAGGTTCTGGACCCCGCTCATGACGCCCTGCGCGGCGAAATGCACGGCCTGTTGCGAGGAGCCGCACTGGCGATCCACCGTGACGCCCGGAACATGTTGGGGAAGGCCGGCGACAAGCCAGCAGGTTCGGGCGATGTCGCCCGCCTGGCTGCCGATCGTCTCGGTGCAGCCATACACGACGTCATCGACCGCGCCCGGATCGACGCCGGTCCGCTCCATCAGCGCCTTGATCGGAACGGCGCCGAGATCGGCCGAATGCATCTCGGCAAGCGAGCCCTTCTTGCGGCCGACGGGCGTGCGTATGGCGTCAATGATATAGGCTTCAGGCATCGCGCGCCTCCTTTGCGAATGTGTGCTCCGGGCCGAGCTCGCCGCCCAGCACCCGGCACGCGACGCGCTCGCGGTGGAAGGCCGGGGCGCCCCACCAGGTCTCGAGCGCGATGGCGCGTTTCAGGAAGAAATGGACGTCGACTTCCCAGGAATAGCCCATTGCGCCATGAACCTGGATGGCCGTGCGGGCGGAAAGGTCCGCAGCCTCGGCTGCGACCAGCTTCGCGTGTGAAATGCGGGCCCGGGAGTACATGTCCGCCTCCGGCAGGCTGGCCGCGGCGGCGTAGAGGATGGGTTTGGCGAACTCGATCTTGACCTGCGCCGTGGCGAGCTGGTGCTTCACGGCCTGGTAGGAACCGATCGGTTTGCCGAACTGGTGACGGTCCTTGGCGTAGGCGACGGCAAGATCGACGCATCGTTGCGCAATGCCGACCAACTGCGCGGCCGCGAACAGGGCTCCGCGGTCCAGCGCCGCGTCGAGCATCGACGCGGCATGCGCCGGATCGGCGAGGCGCGTCGCGTCAGCGGGCGAGAAATCGACGGCAAACAGGCGGCGGAAGGGATCGACGCTCGGCTGCCGCGCGAGTTCGGCCTTTTGCCGCTCGACGAGGAACAGGCCGTCGTCATTACCGATGACGAGCGCGCCGGCCGTGTCCGCATCGCACACGAAGAGATTGGAGGGATGTCCCGTGGCGACCGTGATCTCGCCGGCGAGGGCCTGTGCGAGCAATTCATTGTCGGGAGCGGCTTCGGCGAGCAGCGGCAGCGAGACGCCGGCATTTTCGACCAGCGGCTCGGGCAGGCAGGCGTAACCGCAGGCTTCCACCGCCAGGACGAAATCCGCGGCTTTCAGCCCGAAGCCTCCGGCGGTTTCTTCGACGAGCGCGCCTGCGAGCCCCATCTCGACGATCTTGGACCATCGGTTTTCGTCCCGCGCCTCTTCCGACGCCATGAGGCGTCTAAGATCGGCCGACTGGCACAGGTCCGAAAGGAGGTCGCGGACGACGCTCGCCGTCATGTCCTGTTCGTCGGTGAATCGGAAGTCCATTGGTCTTACGCTCGCGGCAGGCCGAGCATCCGCTCGGCGATGATGTTGCGCTGGATTTCATTGGATCCGGCATAGATCGGCCCGGCCAGCGAGAAGAAGTAGCCGTCGAGCCACTTGCCGACATCGCCGGCTGCCGGAGCCGAGCGCAGCAATTCCGCGCGTGCGCCCAGGATCGACAGCGCCGCCTTGTGCATGGCGATGTCCATCTCCGACCAGAATATCTTGTTGGTGCTCGCTTCGGCCCCGATCTGCCCGCCCGCGACGAGGCGCGACGCGGTGTTGTAGATGGATAGCGCATAGGCCTCGGCATCCATCCAGCTGCGCATCACCGTCGCCTTCACCGTCGGTTCCACCTCGTCTTCATGGGCGCGGTAGAGTTCGACGAGCTTGCGGGCCGCGACCTGGAACCGGGCCGGCGACCGGAGCATCAATCCACGCTCGAAGCCCGCCGTCGCCATGCAAATGCGCCAGCCGTCACCCGGATCGCCGAGCCGATTGAAGGTCGGCACGCGAACGTCTTCCAGGAAAATCTCGGCAAAACCGGTCTCGCCGTCTATCTGGGGGATCGGCTGCACGCGAACGCCCGGCGCGTCGAGCGGGAAGAAGATCAGCGACAAGCCCTTGTGGCGCTGCGATTCCGGATCCGTGCGGAAGAGGCCGAAGGCCCAGTCGGCGAAAACGGCGCGCGACGACCAGATCTTGTGCCCCTTGAGCACATATTCGTCACCGTCGAGGGTCGCCGTCGACTTGACGGCCGCGAGGTCGCTGCCGGCCTGCGGTTCGGACCAGGCCTGTGCCCAGATCTCGTCGCCGGACGCCATCGCGGTCAGGAAGCGGGCCTTCTGCTCCTCGGTGCCGTATTCCATCAGGGTGGGCCCGAGCAGGAAGATGCCGTTCTGGTTGACGCGCAGCGGCGCGCCGGCCCGGTAGTATTCCTCCTCGAAGATCAGCCACTGGATAAGATCGAGGCCGCGGCCGCCATAGCTCTCCGGCCAGGTCACCATGCCCCACCGGCCTTCGTTCAAGGCCCGTTCCCACGCCCTGTGCGCCTCGAAGCCTTCTCGGGTGAGGTCGAAGGAGGGAAGGGGGGCGGCGGGGACATGCGCTTCCATCCAGGAGCGCACCTCCTGGCGAAAGCGGTTCTGTTCGTCGGTGTATTGCAAGTCCACGCGTATGGATCCCGTTCAATTGAAACTCGGCGCGCGGCCGTCAGGACGAGCCGGCCTGCTTCTTGTTGGCGGACGCCATGCTCTTTGCGTCCTGTCCGCCCAGGCGGTCGCCCGTGGTCAGGTCGTTCTGGGCATGGGCGAAGTGATGCATGTGGTAATGCGCGTCCATCGCCGTGCGTTTGCCGCGTAGCTCCTCGACATGATTGATCGCCTGCTTCCCGAGCCAAAGGCCCAGCCGCGGGAAACCCGCCAGCTTGTCGGCCATGTCGCGGCCGGCCTGATCCAGTTCGTCGCGGGCTACGACCTTGTTGACCATGCCGAAATGATGCGCGCGCTCGGCCGGCATGCGCTCGCCCAGGAGGAGGAATTCCTTGGCGACGCGCGGGGGCAGTTCGAAGGCGTGCGCGAAATATTCGACACCCGGAATGCCCATCCGGATGACCGGATCCTGGAAGAAGGCGTCCTCGGTTGCGATGATGAAGTCGCACACCCATGCGAGCATGAGACCGCCGGCGACGCAGGCGCCCTGCACCAGCGCGATGGTCGGCTTCGGCGCGTCGCGCCAGCGCCGGCACATGCCGAGATAGACTTCGTGCTCGCGCGTGTAGAGGAATTCGGCTGCAGGCTTGTTGGTGTGGTCGGCCCACAGCAGCCGGCGGTCGAAGCTCTTGTCGACGTCGCGGCCGGGCGAACCAATGTCGTGGCCGGCCGAGAAATGCTTGCCCGCGCCTTTCAGGACGATCACCTTGATTGCGTCGTCATCGACCGCCCTCTTGAAGGCGTCGTCGAGGGCGTAGGTCATCTGCGAATTCTGCGCGTTATTGTAGGAGGGCCGATTGAGCGTGATCCACGCGATCGCCCCGTCCGCCTCGTAGAGGACGGGTTCATCCGTTTCGTAGGTGATGTCCGCCTTGCGCGGTTCGACGAGGTCGCTCATTCCATGCCCTTTCGCAGCTGCAGCATTTTACGGCGGGGGTCCGGACCGGCAATCGTCCAAAGAGACTAACGGTCGCGACGGCCACCTGCCAAAGCCGGGTGATACGCCCCGGTCACGCCGTCGCCGACAGGATCGTGTCGATCTCGGCGCGTTCTTCGGCGGTCAGTTTCCAGTCCGCCGCCCTGGCATTGGCGGTGACCTGCTCCGGCTTTGTCGCGCCGGCGATCACGCTCGAGACGACAGGCTGGGCGAGGAGCCAGGAGAAGGCGAGTTCGAGGATCGTGTGGCCGCGCGACTCGGAGAAGGCGATCAGCTTCTCGACGACGTCGAGCTTCTCGTCCGTCATTCCGCCCTTGAAGTAGGCCATGCTCATCCGCGTGTCGGCAGGCAGCGGCTGACCCTTGCGGTATTTCCCGGTGAGCAGGCCGCTGGCGAGCGGGAAATACGGCAGAAGCGTCATCTTCGCCGCCTGCATGCCGCGGAAGAGGTCCTGCTCCGCGCCGCGGGCGAGGAGGTTGTATTCCGTCTGCGTCGATTGAAGCGCCTCAAGCCCGAGATGCCGCGCGGTCCAGTTCGCGTCCACGAGTTGCCAGGCGGGCAGGTTGGAGCATCCGAGGTAGCGGACCTTGCCCTGGTGGACGAGATCGTCGAGGGCGCGCATGGTTTCCTCGATCGGCGTGTCCGGATCGGGGAAGTGGTATTGGTAGAGATCGATATAGTCGGTCTTCAGGCGCCGCAGGCTGTCTTCAACGGCCTTCATCACATAGCCGCGCGACCCGTTGTAGCGATTGCTCTTTTCGCGATTGAGCGGCGAGGCGAATTTCGTGGCGAGCACGATGTCCTTGCGCCTGTCGCCGAGCACTTCGCCGATCGTCTTTTCCGAGCCGCCGTCGGCACCGTAGGAGTCGGAGGTGTCGAGCAGGGTGATCCCGGCATCGAGCGCGGCATGGATGACCTTGCGCGAGCCTTCCAGATCGAGGCTCTGGATCATCCCGCCGAAATTGTTGCAGCCGAGGCCGACCACGGAGACTTCGAGGCCCGAATGGCCGAGAAAGCGCGTTTCCATGTAGTTTCTCCCTTGGGTTTTCGGTCTAGTGGCCGGCCCGGATCAGGTCGGCGGCTTTTTCGGCGACCATGATGGTTGCCGCGTAAGTGTTTCCATTCACCAGAACGGGCATCACGGAGGCGTCGGCGACGCGCAGATTTTCAACGCCGCGCACGCGCAATTGCGTATCGACGACTGAGGCATCGTCCGATCCCATCCGGCAGGTGCCGACCGGGTGGTAGTGGGTCACCGCGGTTCGGCGAATGTCGTCCTCGATCTCGGCCTGGGTGCTGGTCGGTCGCTCCGGTGACAGTTCGCGTCCCAATATGCGCTTCAACGGCCCGGCCTGGACGATCTCGTGAACGCGCCGCGCGCCGCGTGCAAGGATGTCGATGTCGCGAGGATCGGAGAAGTAATTGGGCGTAATCGCCGCATGCGTGGCGGGATCGGCCGATTTCAGCCGGACCGTCCCGCGGCTGAAGGGCGAGCCGTGGTTGAGAAGCAAGGTGAAGCCGTGTTCCGCGGGCAAGATGCCGAGGACGCCCGGCTTGCGGCGGACAACCGGCGCGGGCGCCATGCAGACCTGGATCTCGGTTTCGCCGTCGCCCTGATCGGCGTGGAAGAAGCCCGAGGTCGGAAACAAGCCCCGGCTGAGCACGCCCTTGCGGCCCAACGCATACTGCAGGCCCGCCGAGAGCGCGCCCGCGGGTCTCACATGGCTGTAGGCGCTGACGGGCTCGGTGACGGTGTACATCAGCTTGTACATCGGATGGTTCTGCAGATTGCGGCCGACTTCGGGCCGGTCGGCTTCGACGGGAATGTCGAAGGCGCGCAACTGCCCCGCATCACCGATGCCCGACAGCATGAGAAGCTGGGGCGAATTGACCGCGCCGCCGCACAAAACGACGCTGCGTGCTGCCATTGCGCGCCGCCGTTCGCCTTCGTGGATGAATTCGATGCCGGCGGCTGCCCCGTTTTCGATGAGGATGCGTGTCGCGAGCGCTTGCGTGAGCACAGTGACATTGCCGCGTTTGAGCGCCGGGCGGAGATAGGCCGCCGACGTGCTGGACCGCTGGCCGTTGCCGATCGTCATGTCGACATGGCCGAAGGCCTCGGGAATGTCATTGTTGAGGTCGTCGGTCAGCGCGAAGCCTGTGTCCCGGGCGGCTTCGAGAAACATGTCGCAGACCGGGGCAGTCGCCCTCCCGGCGCTGACCTGCAGCGGGCCGTCGCCGCCATGCAGGTCGCTGGCGCCGCGCTCGTTGGTCTCCGCTTTGCGGAAATAGGGGAGCACGTCGTCATAGCTCCAGCCGGTGCAGCCGTTCGCGGCCCAGCGATCGTAGTCGCTGCGGTGACCGCGCATATACATCATGCCGTTGATCGAGCCGGATCCGCCGACAACCCGTCCTTGCGCCCAGTAGAGGCGCCGGTCTCCAAGCGCCGGTACCGGCTCGCTCTCGTATGCCCAGTTGTAGCGCGGATCCGTTCCGGTCGCGACATTGGCGGCCGGTATCCGCATGATGAGCGCGCTGTCCGAGCCTCCGGCCTCGATCACGCCAACGGCCACCGCGCGATCCTCGGCGAGCCGTGCGGCGACCACGCATCCGGCGGCGCCGGCTCCGACGACGACATAGTCGAATTCGAGTGTTTTCATGGCTGCAATCGTCGTCCGGCTTCGCGCGCCAGAACGCCTTCGGGGAAGGGCCGGGCCGTGTGTTCCGCCAAGAGGGTTGCGAGCGGTTGTCTGATCTCGGGCATCTCGATCCGTGCGGACTTGCGCTTGCCCAGATCAACATGGATCGAGATCGCATCGACCAGCGCGGCCCGGTAGCCCTTCTCGACATTCCACAATTCATGGAAATGATGGACCCGCCGAAAATCCGACCAGAGGACCCGGCTGCGCGCCTCGACCGCGTCGCCGAGAAGCAATTCGCGCTCGTAGAGAACGAAGCGTTCGAGCCGGAAGAAGCTGAGCCCTGTGCGGTGGATGTAGGCGTCATCGATGCCGAACTCGTCGAAGAAGCGCATTTCGGCGATATCGAAGAGCGAATCGTACCAGGAGACGTTCATGTGCTCGTTGGCGTCGATCCAGTCGGCAGCGACGGTTCCCCTGTAGGTGACCGTGTAGCCGCGAGCTTCGACCGGCCGTTCGGTGGGGCCGGGATCGCGCGTCGGCTTCTGGTCATCAGGGGATGACGTCACGCGAAAGCCTCGTTGACCTCGTCGGCCTTGAGCTTTTCGTCAAGTTCGTTCGCCGCACAGGAGAACTTGACGGTGCCGCGCTCGATGATCATCGCACGGTCGGCATAGGGTGCGGTCACCTTGAGGTGCTGCTCCACGATGATGACGGCGGTTCCGCTTTCCGCCCATCGGCGAAGGAATGCCAGGATCGGCGGGAGCAGGGCCTGAGCCAGCCCCATCGACGGCTCGTCGCACAGGAGAACCTTGGGCTGAGCGACGAACGCCTGGCCGAGCGCCAGCATCTGCTGCTGTCCGCCGGACAGGTCGCGCGCGTAGGCCCGGTGCTTTTCCTTCAGGATCGGAAAGACCTCGTAGATCTCGTCCACGGCCTTGGCGAAACCTGCGCGCTCACCCGGGCGGGCGGCCGCGCCCATGCGCAGATTGTCGTAGACACTGAGCTCCGGGAACACGCGATGGCCGTCCAGGACGAGACGCAGACCGGCCTTCGCGATCGCCTCCGGCGCCATGCCCTGCAGGGGCTTTCCGTCAAGGACGATCTCGCCCTTGTCGGGTTTGTTGAACCCCGCGATCGCCCGCATCAGGGTCGATTTGCCGGCGCCGTTCTCGCCGCCGACGAGGAGAATCTCTCCGGATTGAACGGACAGCGACACGTCCTCGATCACCGGCACGATGCCATAGCCGGCGTAAAGGTTCTTCACGTCAAGCAAGGCGACCTCCAACAAACATGTGCTGCACAGCGGGATCCTTCGCCATCTCTTCGGGCTCGCCTGAGGCCACGACGCTGCCCTGTTCCATGACCGTAATGCGGTCGGCGACGTTCCAGACGAGGTCGAGATCATGCTCGACCAGGATGATCGTCTTGCCCATCTTGCGCGACAGGAAATGGACGAGCTTGGCGAAGTGTTCCCGTTCGCTTTGCGAGAGACCCGCGGCGGGTTCGTCGAACAGGATGATCTTCGCCTCCTTCAGCATCGCCCGCATGACCTCGGCGAGGCGGCGCTGGCCATGCGACAGCAACTCGGCGCTGTCCTGGCTGAACTCCGCTTCGAGCGCATTCGCGAGTTTGACGATGTCTCGGCCGGGTTCGCCCTCCGCGGCATCCATGCCGATCTTCAGGTTTTCCCACAGCGAGAATTCCCGAAAGATCCTGGGGGTCTGGAAGGTCCGGCCGAGGCCCATATTGGCGATGCGGTCGGCGGACATGCGCGTGGCGTCCTTGCCGTCGATCAGGAAGGATCCCGCGTTGAGGCGCGACAGGCCGGACAGGACGTTCAGTAAGCTGGTCTTGCCGGAGCCGTTCGCCCCGATGAGACCGTGAACTTCGCCCTGGCGCACGGACAGATCGACATTGTTGACGGCGACGACCGCGCCGAACCGCTTGGTGCCGCCACGCACCTCCACGGCGATCTTGTCGGTCGGCTTGTGCTCGTCCTCGCCCTCAAGGCCGTCGATGAAGGAATCCAAGCGGAAGCCCTGTTCACCACGGCCGGTGACGCCGCGCGTGACGCGCCAGCGCTCGATCGTGCCGACGATGCCGTCGGGAAACAGCATGACGGTGACCAGGGTCAGGATGCCGTAGATCAGCAGGCGGTATTCCACAAACTGCGCCAGCAGGATGTTCGGCAGGATGAAGACGATCCACATGCCGACGATCGGGCCGAGCATCTGTCCGCGTCCGCCGACGACGACCGCGAAGAAGAACACGAAGGACAGTTCGACGTTGAAGCCCTGCGGACTGACGAAAGAGACGGTCGGCAGGTACAGGAGACCGGCGACGCCCGTGCCGATGGCGGCGATGATGAAGGCCAGGAAGCGCATGACGCCGGGGCGGATGCCCAGTGTCCGGGCGGCTTCCGGGCTGACCGCCGCGATGCGCAACTGGCGACCCAGCCTGGAGCGGCGGATCGCATAGTGGATGCCCAGTGCGAGCATCGGATAGAGCGCGACGAGAAACGAAAGCAGCGAGATCCCGGCGATCGGCTCCTCGTGAATCCAGGGGATGGACACCGAGATGCCGTTGATGCCGTTGGTCCACTTGTCCATCGACATCAGCAGCTGCGGGAACACGATCGCCGCCGAGAGGGTGACGAAGCCCAGATGGAAATACTGCACGCGAAGCGCGGGCAGGGCGAACAGCAATCCGCCGAGGAACGCGGCGAACAGACCGATCAGGCCGGCGACCGCGAAGGAATATTCGTGCAGGCCGAAGAAGATCGCGGCGACATAGGCGCCCAGTCCGAGGATGACGCCCTGTCCGAAGGATTTCTGGCCGGCATCCACGAACAGGAAGTTCTGGAAGATCGCCACCGCGATGTAGATGTTGACCAACTGGAACGTGTGGACCCAGTAGGCGTTGCCCATGATCGACGGCCCGAAGCCAGTGATCGCGATGAGCGCGATGCCGATCCAGACCTGGGGAAGGTCCGAACTGAACCGCGGTTTCGTTTTGGCTGAGGCGTTCATGGCTGCTCCCGACGCCGTTATCGTTTCTGACGTTGCCACGGTTACACGCGCCTCGCCGAAGTGCGGCCGAACAGGCCTTGCGGCCGGACCATCAGGATTGCGACCAGGACGGCCAGGGAAGCGAGATCCTGATAGGCCCCGCCGATGCGGTAGGCGGTCAGCATGGTGATCACGCCGACGAGTGGCCCGCCGATCAGCGTCCCGAGATTGCTGCCGATCCCGCCGACGACGGCCGCGACGAAGCCGTTCAGCACATAGCGGAGACCCGCGTCGGAACTGACCGAGATCACCGGTGCGACGAGGAACCCGGCGGTGCCGATCATCAGGCCGGAGATCGCGAATGCGACGAGTTGAAGCCTGCGCACCGGAAGTCCCGCCGCGCGGGCAGCGTCAAAGTCCTGCGACAGGGCGCTGATCGCCAGGCCGAGGAAGCTCTTGCGCAGGAATATCCGCATCGCGAAGAACCAGAACAGCATGCACACGATCGCCAGTCCGTATGCGCCCGGCGTTCGGACACCGAGGATGCGGAACGGGGGCACGACCGCCTGGACGGAATAGGCGAAAGGCCCCTGCGTGATCAGCAGGATCGCCCCGACGATCACCGAGACCGCCACGGTGGAGATGATCCATGAATCCTGTTCCACCGAGGATCTCAGCGGCAACAGCGTGATCCACCCCTGGAAGGCGAGCACGACCGCGACGAGGACGCCCGTCACGACGAGCATGGCAAGCCACCAGCCGATGCCGACATTGTTGGCCAGGAAGAACGCGGCATAGCCGCCGAGCACGAGCATGTTTCCCTGGGCGAAGTTGAGAATGCCCGTGGCTCCATGCACGATGTTGAAACTCATCGCGATCATCGCGAAAATCGACCCAATGGCGATCCCGCGCACGACGATGATGATGATTTCGCTGAGCATGCCTCCTCCGGATGTCTCGGCCTGTTTCGGGCTTCCGCCTGCCGTTTGTCGAGGCGGGCTTCAGATTGTCACGACAGCTTCGCGATCTTCAACCGCAATGCATCGGCTGAACGGACTACGATGACGTCCGCGCCGCGTGCCGCTCGACCAGACGGCGTGCGCCGGCAATCGAACCGCGCGCCGCGCTCTCCACGTCGAGGGCGGCGAATTGCGGGGAAATGATCTCGACACTGACGGGCACGTCCGCGCCGGCCCGGTTGAGACTGTCGAGAAAGGCGTCGAGGTCGAAGACCCCTTCGCCGCAGGGTTTGCGGCGTGTCGTGTCTTCCGACAGGGCTCCATGCACAGTCTCCTCGGCGTCGTTGACCTGAACGCAGAAGATACGGTCGCCCGGAATTCGCTCCACCTCGCTCAGCGGCACGCCGCCGCGAAAGATGTGCCAGGAATCGACGACGAGGCCGGCATTGTCGATGCCGTCGATCATGTCGAGGGCAGTTTCAACGTCTGGCACGTCGCTCCACGGCACGATTTCCAGGGCGACCTTCAAGCCGGCGTTGCCCGCTCGCCGGCAGAGCCCGGCGAGGCGTTCCTTCATGACGGCGCGGGGAATGCCGCGTCCCTGGAAGTCGGAGCCGATGTTGAAGCTGTCCGCGCCATAGGCCCGCGCCGCGGCGTGCAGGGTAGCTTCGTCGGCGCGGGCCTGTTCGGAGTCCGTCCCGTCGAGAAACCAGTCGACCAGGAATTCGAGCGAGACATGTCGCATGCCATGACGCTGGAGCACCTCGCGCAGATCCTCGTCCTTGTGGCCGGCCTCCTTCAGGGCGCGATAGTCCCTGAAATGCAGGCACATTCCGGTGTAACCGGCCGCCGCGCAGGCCGCGACACGCTCCTCGAACCCGTGCCGTGCCGGGACCGGCCCACCCGGCATCACGCCGCTGATCGTATGGGAGCTGCAGATAAGGTCCCGATGGATCGTCATGGTCTTGGTCCCTTTCGGTTGCTCGCCGTAGTGTGAGAGCGGGCGTTTCCGGTGTTGTCGGAGGGCCGATGGACGCCGGTCGTCATGCCGTCCTGCCATCCGGGGAGGAACGGCGCCACAGGAGGTAGCATCCGGCGGCAAGGCTCACCATCGCGACATCGACGGCAGCGAGACCCAGGGACGGATCGGCGACAAGGCTGATGAAGAGCGAGGCGAGCAGGCCGAGGCCCATCGTCATGAAGCCGCTCATCGCCGCGGCTGCGCCGGCCTGCTTGGCGAAGGGCGAGAGACAGGCCGTGTACATGCCCGGCAGGACGAAGGCATTCGCGAAGATCATCGTCGTCACCGGCACAAGCACGCTGGACAGCCGCGGCGATGTGGTCGTCAGAAGCACCGCCATGCAGAGAGCGCTGGCGACCAGCAGAGACAGGCCGAACGGCACCAGGCGAAAAGCGCCGAAGCGTGGAATGAGCACGCGCACCAGGATGGCGCCCAGGAAATACCCGCCGGACACGAACAGCATGAACAGTCCGAATTGCGCGGCATCGTAGCCGAGCTGGCCCATGATGATGAAGGACAGAACCGTGGACTGCGCATAGAAGGTCGCGACCGCTCCCGAGACGGTCAGGGCCGACCACAGGAATTCGCGGTGGCGCAGGATGGCCCCGTAATCCTTCACGATCATCGACAGGCCCGCTTCGTCGAGGCCTTCCGGTCGGGTCTCCAGAAGCTTGAAGTGAACGATCACCATCGAGGCGATCCCCAACAGGAACATCAGCACGAAAGGGGCCTGCCAGCCGGCCAGCACGATCGAGCCGCCGCCGATGGCGGGCGCGACCATCGGCCCCGCTCCGAGCACGATACTGGTGATGTTCAACACACGGGCCGAGCTGTCTCCGGTGAAGAGGTCGCGCACGATCGCCCGCGCGATGACCATTCCGGAGGCGGCGCCGATCCCCTGCAGCAGACGGGACCAGATCAGGATATCGATCGTGGACGCCAGCAACGTGCCGATCGAGCCGGCGATGAAAATCAGCAGAAAAGCCTGGGCGACGGGCTTTCGGCCGAACCGGTCCGACAACGGGCCGCCCAGTAATTGCGCGCCGGCATATCCCGCGAAATAGATCGAAAGCGTTCCCTTGACTGTGGCCTCGTTCGCGTCGAAGGCCTCGGCGATCATCGGCATGGCCGGCGTGTAAAGTGCAAGCGCCAGGGGACCGATGCTCGCCAGCATGCCGCCAAGCAGCGCCACCCGTCGCTCATTCATGATCCGACGGTTCACCGTTCGCCACTCAGTTGCTCCCTGTCGACGCGAGCTTTCGATGAATGCCGTGTGTCGAGCATCGTCCGTTGCGACTAGGGGGCCTGCAGAGGTGGCGACTGCAGAATATCGCCGGCACTGACGTACACGCCCTACGCGCACGTCTGGCGGATTCTTGAATAGACTGTCGTGGAGAATGGAGTTTTTGGGGTAGATGGTAGCGGAGGAGGGACTTGAACCCCCGACACGCGGATTATGATTCCGCTGCTCTAACCGACTGAGCTACTCCGCCACGGCGGCAAGGCCGCGCAAGCCGGGCGGATATAAGGTGTCGATGTTTTGCCTGTCAAGCGGGGATGCGGCGAATGGCGTCTTGTTTCGAGCCGTCAAAAACGATTAAACGCGCGCACGCAAACCTCTTTCCCGCCGGACAGGATCATGAACGACACAAAAGGCCCGAGACTCGCAGTGATCGGCTGCGGTTATTGGGGCGCCAACCATGTGCGCACGCTGGGCGAGATGGGCGCGTTGCATGCCGTCGCCGACGTCAATCTCGAACGTGCGGAAACGTTGGCCCAGCCGTTCGGCGCCAAGGCCGTTGCACCCGATGCGGTCTTTGCCGATGCTGACGTAGATGCGGTCGTACTGGCGCTGCCGGCTCATCTTCATGCCGAGTTCGCGCTTCGCGCCATTGCGGACGGCAAGCATGTCTTCGTCGAGAAGCCGCTGTCGCTGTCTTCGACCGACGGCGCGAATGTGGTCGAAGAGGCCGCGACGGTCGGCCGTATCCTGATGACCGGCCACATCCTTCGCTATCACAACGCGTTCGTGACGCTTGCGGAGCGGATCGCGGCCGGTGAGCTCGGTGACATTCGTTACGTGCAGAGCCATCGTCTCGGCTTCGGCAAGTTCCATGCCCGCTTCGACGCGCTCTGGGACCTGGCCCCGCACGATCTCTCGCTGATTCTAACGCTCGCCAGGGGCGAACCCGAACGCGTGCGCGGCGAGCGCCGTGGGGTGTCGATCGGCACGACTGACCTTGCGCATGTGCATCTCGATTTTGCCGGCGGGCTGGGGGCGCATGTGCATGTGTCGCGCCACAGCCCCTATCGGGAACGCCGCTTCACGGTGATCGGATCGAAAGGCATGGCGGTCTGGGACGACCTGGCCGACTGGCCGCGCAAGCTCGCTCTGTTCCGCCACACGATCGATCCGAACGGGACGAATTGGGATTTCTCCTTGAGCGAGCCGGAATACGCAGACTTGACGCCCAACATGGCGCTCACCGACGAGCTGGCGCATTTCATTGCGTGCATCGAAAGCGGTGAAACGCCATTGACCGACGGCCGGCAGGGCGTGGCCGTCCTGCGGGTGCTTGAACAGGCCGGCGCCTGACGGGCGGGGCTTGTTCACCGGTCGTTACAAACGGTCCGAGGTATTGATGATCCGCGGCCTTTACGGTTGCCCCGAATCCGCGATAAGCGGCGAAAGGGGCAAGAGGTGCGTCGTTCGCATGACATGAGCAGCGGCGCCGAAGTGGGGAATTGATGCAATTCATTGATCTCGGCGCACAGCGCGCTCGTATCGAAGGCCGTATCCAGAAAGCGATCGAAGATGTTGTCTCCAGCGGCGCCTATATCCTGGGCCCGCAGGTCGGCGAATTCGAGCGTCAGTTGGCGGATTATGTCGGCGTGAAGCACGTGATCGGTTGCGCCAGCGGTACCGATGCGTTGCAAATTCCCCTGATGGCCAAGGGCATCGGCCCGGGTGACGCGGTCTTCGTGCCGAGCTTCACCTTTGCCGCGACGGCCGAGGTCGTCGCTCTGCTGGGCGCCGAGCCGGTCTTCGTCGATATCGACCCCGTAACCTACAATATGGATGCACAGTCGCTGAAGGCGGCGATCGCGATGATCGAGGCCGAAGGACGGTTGCAGGCGAAGGCGGTCATTCCGGTCGATTTGTTCGGCCTTGCTGCCGATTATGCGTCGATCAATCGGGTCGCCGCGCAGCACGGTCTGCTGGTGATTTCCGATGCGGCGCAATCGATCGGCGGCGAGTCGGACAACAGGCGCTGCGGCAGCTTCGGCGAAGTCGCCTCGACGAGTTTCTATCCTGCCAAGCCCCTCGGCTGCTACGGGGATGGCGGCGCTGTGATGACAGATGACGACGAGCTTGCCGACGTGATGCGGTCGGTCGCATTTCACGGCAAGGGGTCCAGCCAGTACGACAATGTGCGCATCGGGCTGACGTCCCGGCTCGACACGATCCAGGCCGCAATCCTCATCGAGAAGCTGGCAATCCTCGAGGATGAGATGGAAGCGCGCCAGCGCGTCGCGGCGCGTTATCACGAGGGGCTGGGCGACGTGATCGTCGCGGCCGCGAACCCCGCCGGCGCGCGGTCGGCCTGGGCGCAATATGCGATCGAACTCCCGGAGCGCGACCAGTTGCAGGCGCATCTGAAGTCGCAGGGCATCCCGTCGGTCGTCTACTACGTCAAGCCGTTGCACCGGCAGGTCGCCTATGAGCATTACCCGGTCGCGCCTGGCGGTTTGCCGGTCACCGATTCGAAGCCGGGATCCATCCTGTGCCTTCCGATGCACGCCTACCTGTCGGACGACGATCAGGATCGCGTCATCGGCGAGATTCGCGATTTCGTGATGAACAGCCCGGAGCGACGTGCCGCAGCTGAGTGATCGGCCTCAGCCGGCTTCGGCGAGCACGGTATCCAGTGCTTCGAGCATGCGCTCGGCCTCAGGCGACTTTTCGGTGCGGTCGATGAAGCCGCCGCCGAGCACGCGCGCGCCAGCGCCTTCACCGTCATAGAGCACGCAGGCCTGTCCGGGCGCCACGCCGGTCTCGCCTCCGACGAGCCGGACGCTGACCTGCCCATCTTCGTGGTAGAGACGCGCCGGGGCCGGGGGGCGGGTGGAGCGGACCCGTGCGAGCACGTCAGTCCCCTCTGCCGGGATGGCACCAAGCGGCGTCTCGCCCAGCCAGTTCACGTCACGCAGATGCACGATGCGGGTCTCCAGCGCCTCGCGCGGACCGACAATGACACGACGCATCCGCGCATCAAGCTTCACGACATAGAGCGGTTCGCCGGTTGCCACGCCGAGGCCTTTGCGCTGGCCGACCGTGTAGCGCAGGATACCCTCATGCCGTCCCAGCACGCGGCCATCGACATGCACGATGTCGCCGGCGAGCGCCGCGTTCGGGCGCAGCCTGGTGATGACGTCGGCATAGTTGCCGTTGGGCACGAAACAGATGTCCTGGCTGTCGGGCTTGTCGGCCACTGCAAGGCCCATCTCGACAGCGCGCCGGCGGGTTTCGTCCTTGGTCATTTCGCCGAGCGGAAAGCGCAGGAAATCGACCTGCTCCTGCGTCGTCGCGAACAGGAAGTAGCTCTGGTCGCGATCGGCATCGACCGGTCGGAAAAGGGCGCGGTGTGGGCCGACTTGGCGCGAATGGATGTAGTGACCGGTCGCCAGCACGTCGGCGTCTAGATCGCGCGCAGTCTTCAGGAGGTCGGCGAACTTGACCGTCTGGTTGCAGGCCACACAAGGGATCGGCGTTTCGCCGGCAAGGTAGGAATCGGCGAAATTGTCGATCACTGCCTCGCGGAAACGGCTCTCATAGTCGAGCACGTAATGCGGGATGCCGAGCGTTTCGCAGACCCGGCGCGCATCGTCGATATCCTGGCCGGCGCAGCACGAGCCTGTCTTCCGCACGGCCTCGCCATGGTCGTAGAGCTGCAGCGTGATGCCGATCACCTCATAGCCCTCGGCATGCAGCAGGCCGGCGACGACAGACGAATCCACGCCTCCCGACATGGCAACTACCACGCGCGTGTCTTCCGGCTTCTTGTCGATATCGAGCGAGTTCATGGCATTCATTTCACGGTTTCGCGCTGCATATAGCGGTGAAGGCCGCATTCTTCCAGCGGCAGGTCTGACGCGCAGTCCCCCAAGGTGGGGAGGGTCCGGTTATTACCAAATGCCTACCATCTCTTTAGGTGTTTTTTAAAGCTGTGGCCGTAATGTGGCGATGTTGAAGGTCCTTGAGTGTGTAGTGAGTGCAATGACCGACCAGATTCGACCACGCGTCAAATATGTGATCGGGCCCGATGGTAGCCCTCTCACGATCAATGACCTGCCACCCGCTTCCACGCGGCGCTGGGTCATTCGCCGAAAGGCTGAAGTTGTTGCCGCCGTACGCGGCGGACTTCTCAGCCTTGAAGAAGCCTGTCAGCGTTACACGCTGACGGTTGAAGAATACCTCTCCTGGCAGGCTTCGATCGATCAGCATGGTCTCGCCGGCCTGCGTACCACGCGAATCCAGCAATATCGCCACTGACGGGCCGCGCCCGTTCCTCCGGCGTCAGCCGGCCCAACAGACCTTGCCGACTGGCGGGGTCTGAGGAGCGATCGCGTTTCGCCTTCAGGATCCGACTTGCCTTGATGAATGAAGGGCAGGGTCGGTGCCGCTCTGGCGACGTGCCCCCTTGAAGGTGAGGGTGTTGCTGCCCGCGTTTACCTGATCAGCGCTGTGGCGACAGCCGCCGTGACGACCGACGTGGCGTAGAACCAGAGACCGGGCTGAGTGAAGGCGTCTGCGAGGCCCGAGGTCTTGGCGGCGACGATCACCAGCGCCACCACCAAAACGTCCATCATGGACCATTTCGAGACAAGGCCGAGAAGCCGGTGCATGCGCGCGCGCATGCGCGGGTTGCCGTCGGTGCCTGTCATCACGACCTGGGCGGCCAGGATCTTGCCGGCAGGAAAGACGATGGAGAAGAGGGCCACCACACCTGCCAGCAGGGCGTCGCCGGATGTCCATAACTGGCCGACCATCTCGATCAGCGACGGTGTTCTTGAGAAGAAGACAAGGTGCTCGAACCGCAGGAGCGGTTGAGTGATGCCCAGGGCGAGCGAAAAGGCGGATATCGCAATCAGTACGGCAATCAGGATGCGCATGGCGCGCACCTAGGAAGATTGCCGTTACAAAAGCAAGACCGGAACGCCGGCGGGCGCGGGCAATCCCGCGCCGGGCGTTATCCGATCATCATTTTGGGCTGGTTTTCGGCATCGGCCCCGTCTTCGCCGATGCGCGCCTCGCGCACTTCCATGCGTTCGGCCTTCTGCAATTCGTTCTCGGCCTCCAGCAGTTCGGCTTCCGCCGAGTCCTTTTGCTGTTTCAGGTCGCGGATCGAGGTCGCCAGATTGTCGCGACGCGTGCGCGCGGCCTTGGCGAAAGTCGGGTAGGCGAAGTGATTCTGGTCGCTGATGCCGGACTTTTTCTCTTCTGCGATGATTTGCGCGTCGAGCTCGTTGGCCATGCGCTCAAACTCGCCGATCATCGTCTCGAGTTGCATGACCTGCCGGTGTTTTTCGGCAACTTTGAACTGTCGAAGTCGGATCATGTTGTTCCGTGCTTTCATACGCAATACTCCCAAGTCCGGAAAACGCTGCCGGCCACTTACAATATGCAGACGTTGATGAACGATTTGTAAGCGCGGGGCCGATTCCGCCCCGTGGTAACACTTCGTTTACGTCCTCCGTTAATGATAGGCCGTAACCTTTAAGGCAGGGTAAACCCCGAGCGCCTTTCCACAGTGCCGAATTCGGCGAGTCATTTGAGTCGCTTAGCTCGGTTTCTTAATGTTCTGATTCCGGAAATTTGGATGGGAAAGCGTCGTAATTTCAAATGCCTGAGGGAACGGATTAATAGGGTATGAAATCTTGCCGAAGCGGAATATGTTTTGTTAACCATTCCGTGCCAGCCTATTCGCGGGCAGTTTTGATTCTGCCCCGGGATCGGACACACTGGTTTGCCGGGCGCAGGAGAAGGGGATAGAAATGCGGGTTTTGCTCATCGAGGACGATAGCGCGATCGCCCAAAGCATCGAACTGATGCTGAAGTCGGAAAGCTTCAATGTCTACTCCACGGATCTCGGGGAGGAGGGCGTCGATCTCGGCAAGCTCTACGACTACGACATCATTCTTCTCGATCTGAATCTCCCCGACATGTCGGGTTACGAGGTGCTCCGCACGCTGCGTCTGTCCAAGATCAAGACACCGATCCTGATCCTGTCCGGCATGGCCGGCATTGAGGACAAGGTTCGCGGTCTTGGCTTCGGCGCCGACGATTACATGACCAAGCCGTTCCACAAGGACGAGCTGGTGGCCCGCATCCACGCGATCGTGCGCCGCTCGAAGGGCCATGCCCAGTCCGTGATCACGACCGGCGACCTGGTGGTCAATCTTGACGCCAAGACCGTGGAAGTCGGCGGCCAGCGCGTGCATCTGACCGGCAAGGAATACCAGATGCTGGAGTTGCTCTCGCTGCGCAAGGGCACGACCCTGACCAAGGAGATGTTCCTGAACCATCTCTATGGTGGCATGGACGAGCCGGAACTGAAGATCATCGACGTCTTTATCTGCAAGCTGCGCAAGAAGCTCGACGCCGCATCCGGCGGGATCAACTACATCGAGACCGTCTGGGGTCGCGGCTATGTGTTGCGCGAACCCGACGACGTTTCCATGGCCGCGAGCGCCTGACGGCTCGCCCCTTCGTTTCGTCAAAGAAAAAAGCCCGGTCGTTTCGGCCGGGCATTTTCACGTGTGCGGGGGCTGCATTGAAACTGAAAGCCCGGATTCCCTTGACCGGGCCGGGCTATGCCGCCGTGCGGAATTCCAGGAGCGAGCGTGTGAGCTGCAGCCGGTCGAACGGCTTGAGCATGAAATCGTCCGCGCCGGCACGCTTCGCCTTCGTCATCTGAGCAAGATTCATTTCCGTCATCATGACGATGATGATGGGCTGCGTCACGTCGCGCATCTCGCGAATGCTGCGGATGAAATCCGTCACGTCGATATCCGGAAGTTCGGCATCGACCAGGACGATGTCCGGTGCCTCCGTGCCGAGCGCACCGAGACCGGCGCTGCCGCTTTCGGCACCGATCACCTTGTCCTGCAACGACGTCAGAATCCGCTTGGCGACCTTTCTGACGATGGCTGACGCATCAACGATCAGATAGCGTGGCATGGACGCTTCCTTTCCGATCCCCGACGATGCGAGGATTCCCCTTAACCCGGATGCAGGCTAACAGAAAGACCTGAACGAAGTCGGAAGCCGAACGCGCCGTTTGCAACTTCTGCGTTAAGATTTCGGAAAGGATAACCGGCTGCGATCAGGAGGCGGTGAAGATGATCCTGTCCGCGTTCTCGTCGATGTCGATCGTCATGCCGGCCTCATTGGCCAGGAGCAGCGTGTAGTAGGCCTGAACCGAGTGGGCGTCAATCGGTTCGTCAAGGGGCGCTCCGTACTTCATCGCCGTGTAGAGCTCGTCGAACTTCGGCGACACGCGCAGCATCTTGCCGGCCACCGCGATCCGCAGAACCGGCGATTCCTCGAGGTTTTCCAGCGTCACGTCGAGCGTGCCGCCACGCGGGATGGATCCGTTGGCGATCAGGATCAGGTTGAGCAGCAGCTTGACCTTGTTCTTCGGCAGAAAGGCCCGTTCGCCGGTCCAGGTGAATTCCGGCTTTTCGCCGCGAATGTATTCGCGCGCCACGCCTTCCGCGTCTCCGGTGTCGATCTGCACGCCTGCCGAGCCGGCGGCGCCGTAGGCGATGCGGGCGAATTGAAGCCGTGCGGAGGCGTTGCGAGCGCTGGTCTTGACCAGGTCCATCGCAGCCTCGTCGGCGCCGCCTTCGTCCAGCAATTCCAGGCCGTTGTTGATCGCTCCGACCGGGGAGATGATGTCGTGGCAAACCTTGCTGCTCAGCAGCGCAGCAAGATCGGAGGGGGTCAGCGTGAAGATGGACGACATGTTGCTCTCTCCGATGTGTCGCGGCGATTCGGTTGGTTCGACTGCACGGCCCCTGTTTACCTCCAAAAGGCCTTAATGGTGCGTAAACTCTCGCTGTGTAATCTGCCAGGAAATCCAGAAGTGTCCGGAAAACGGACCGGTGTGCAAAACAGGCGATGGCGGCGAACGAAGCGGCGGTGGTGAAACGCAATCAGCGTCGAAAGGAACCGTCATGACTGAACATATCGACACGGCGTCGAAAACGCGCGGCCTGGGGCTGGCGGCGATCCATGCCGCCATCGTGGCGCTCGTCTTCGCGATCCTGGCGACGATGACGCCGGTCAAGGCGCGCGCGCAGGCGGCCGACACCTATTCCGTCCAGGAGATCATCGACGCCGGCCACACCTTCTTCGGCGCGACGTCAGGCGGAATCGCCTCCGTCGTTGAACAGATTTTCTCGCGTTACGGCCTGCCGAACGGCTACGTCCTCGGGCAGGAGGGCGCGGGCGCATTCGTCGGCGGCCTGACCTACGGTGAAGGCACGCTCTACACGAAGAATGCCGGTGACCACACGGTGTTCTGGCAGGGCCCCTCGGTCGGCTGGGACTTCGGCGCCGACGGCACACGCACCATGATGCTGGTCTATGATCTCGACAGCATTTCAGGCCTTTACGGCCGTTATGGCGGCGTTGCCGGATCGGCCTATCTGCTGGCCGGGGCAGGGTTCAACGTCCTACGGCGCGGCAACGTTCTGCTGGTGCCGGTGCGCACAGGCCTTGGTGCGCGGTTGGGTGTCTCCGTCGGCTATCTGAAGGTCACGCCGATGCCGACCTGGAACCCCTTCTAAGCCGAAACGCGACGGATCCGTCCGGTCCCGGCGGCGCGCGAAACGCCCGTTGGGACTGGATTGTTGGCCGGTTCCGTGGCAGATGCTAGCTTTCCGCCAAGGGAACAGGGTTCTTGCTCCAGTCGGTCCTCATATTCACGCTTGGTTTTCTGGCTGCCTCGCTACTGGCCTTGGTCGCGGCTCCCGCGATCTGGCGGCGTGCCGTCTATCTGACGCGCAAGCGCATCGAGGCGGCCCTGCCGCTGACAATCAACGAACTGAATGCGGAGAAGGACGCGCTGCGCGCCGAGCACGCCATGGCGATGCGGCGCCTGGAATTGCGTCTGAAGGACACGCGCGAAGTGGGGGCCAGCGAGAAACTGCTCGTCGAGGCGCAGACCGACCGCATCAAGACCTTGGAAAAGACCCTGGCGGAGGTCACGGCGCGCCGGGAGGAATTGCAGCGCCAGGTCGAGGAAACGTCGACGCGCAGCGACGAGCGGGTGACCGAATTGTCGGAGACCTCCGTGCTCCTGGAATCGACGCGCAGCGAACTCGAACTGCGCGGCGGCGAGTTGAAGGCGACCGAGCGGGAGCGCGCATATGTGACGGCGCAGTTGGAAGACGCTTCGGCAGAACTGCGCGAACTCAACGAGATGCTGAACGATCGCGAGACGCAGATCGAAGCGCTCTACGACACGATCGGCGAATTGAAGGCCACGGGTCAGGACCTTAAGCGCGAAGTGCATGAGTCCAACGAGGACGGTCAGACGATCGGCGACGCGCTGACGATTGAGCGCAAGCGGGCAGCGAAGGCCGAAGCGAAGCTGGAAGGCCTGACCGCCGAAATCGCGACGCTGCAGGAAAAGCTGCAGAACAGCAACGAGGATCGCAAGACGTTGCGCCAGCACGAGGGCGAGATCGACACCGAACTGCGCCGCATGGAAGAGCGCGCGGAGGCAGCGGAAGCGGCGAAGGCCGAGCTTGAGCAACAGTTGCAGCAAATGACGGGTCGCCTCGACGGCATGGCCGAACAACTTGGCGACGAGCGCCCGAACGAGAACGTCGAGGCCTTGCAGGAGCAGGTGGTGCGTCAGGCAGCCGAGATCTCGGCGCTGGAAACCGAACGCGACGCGATGAAGGTCGAACTCGCTGCGGCCAGCTTCGGGACGGCGGCGGGTTTTGAAGGTGGCGACGACGTCTTGCGCGAGAAGCTCAACGAACTGGCCGCCGAGGTCGTTGCCATGGCGGCGCGGCTCGAAGGGCCCGGATCGCCGATCCCGGCGCTTCTGCAGAGCGAAGGCTCTTCCCCTCAGGGCAAGGTGATCAGCCTCGCCGAACGCATCAAGGCGTTGCAGGACGCCACGAACGAACAGCGCAATCGCGCCTGACCCTCATTTCCTCATTCAAGCCGAGAAGCGGCGGTGAAGCGCGATCGCGCCGGCCGTCGCGACGTTAAGGCTGTCGAAATCCGGTGCCATCGCGATGGACAGCGTTTCGAGCCGTTCGAGCCAGGCGTCGTCCAGCCCGTGGCCTTCGCTGCCCAGAACCAGCGCCTGGCGCCTCGCTGGTCGCCAATGCGCGATATCGGTGCGGCCAGCCGGTGACAATGCGGCGACAGCAAAGCCGTTGTCGCCGAGGGCGGACACAGCCTCCTGCATCGAGGGCATCCGAAAGAACGGCACGCGCAAGACGCCGCCGACCGACACACGCACTGCCTTGCGGTAGAGCGGATCGCAGCAGCGCTCGTCGCAGATGACGGCATCGACGCCGAAGGCGGCGGCATTGCGGAAGATCGCGCCCATATTGTCATGATTGGCGATGGCCGAAAGGAGCAGCACCGTGGTCCACGATGCGGGGAAGGTGGTCGGCAGGGCGGTGATCTCGCCCGGCACCTGCGCGATCGCGAGAACGCCGCGATGCATGTGAAATCCCGCGATCGCATCCATGACCGGCTGTGCCGCGCAATAGACGGGGACGGTCTCGGGCAGGCTTTCGATCAGGTCGGCGATGCCTGTGAGGCGATTTTCCAGCACGAGCAGCGAATGGACAGGGAAGCGGTCCTGCCTGGCCAGCACCTGCAGCACGGTCTTGCCTTCGGCGATGAAATGCCCGTGCCGGCGGATCAGGTCGCGCTCGCGAATGTCGCGATAGATTTCGATCCTCTCATCGGCGGGATCGGTGACCGGCACGATCCGGGTGTCAGCCTGCATCGCGCCCTGCTTGCAGCATGAAATCGATCGCCTTGCCGGACGCTGCCTTGGTCAACGGTGAGAAATCGCCGTCGTCCAGCATGGCGGTCGTGGCGTCCACCAGCACCTGTTGCGTGGCGCGGGCGATCGCCGAGCCGACGCTGATCCGGCGTACGCCCGCAGCCTCGAAATCGGACTTCGAGTAGCGCGCGAAGCGGCCGGCGGCGAGTGCGTTGACCGGCTTCGACACGCTCTTCACGATCTGGACGAGGCTCTCCATTGTCGGGGGCAGGGGCACGTAGAGGAGATCGGCACCCGCGGCCTCGAAGGCACGGATGCGGCGGATGGCTTCATCGACGTCATAGGCGCCGTTCATGACGCCGTCGGCGCGCGCGCAGAAGACAAAGGGTCGGCCGAGAGAACGCGCCGCATCAGCGGCCGCCGCCACCCGGTCCACCGCCTGCTGGAAGGGATAGGCCGGGCTGCCGTCGATCATCATCGTGTCCTCGATCGAGCAGCCGGAGAGGCCGACTTCGCCAGCCAGCCGGACCGTTTCGGCGACACCGTCCGGGTCGTCAGCGAAGCCGTTCTCGAAATCGGCCGAGACCGGAACTGTGGTCGCGGCGACGATGGTGCCGGCATGGATCAGCGCCTCTTCGCGCGTCACATGGCCCATGTCGGGACGGCCGAGGGTGAAAGCGTAGCCTGCGCTGGTGGTCGCCAGCGCCTGCGCGCCCAGCGCCGCCATGACGCGGGCAGAGCCGATGTCCCACGGATTGGGAATGACGAAGCAGCCGCGCTTGTGCAGCGCCTCGAACTGCTGGTGCCGCAATGCAAGGGTTGTCATTGGCTGATCTCCCGTGGCTCGTTCATCCACTCGGCGATTTGCCGAGCCGTTTCCTGCGCAGAGAATCCCGTCGTGTCGATCGCGAGCGTGCGGTGGGCACCACGCTTCATGAGGCGATCCTGCCGCTCCTGGTTTCGGCGCGCCATCTCCCGGTCCTGCGGTTTGCGCTTGGCGCCGCGACCTTCGCTCGCGATCCGCCTTTCGTTCTCCTCAAGGGAGCAGCGCAGAAGCACGATCGCCATCCCGTTCCGGTCCGCCGCCAGCGCAGTCAGGCGGCCCCAGCTCTCGTCCGCCCACTCCGATCCCTCGAACGCAGCCGTCGTCATGATCATCGGCGTCTCGGCCGGCAGCGCACGGACACGTTCATGCGCGATTGCCTCGACTGCGCGCACTGTCGCGTAGAACGCCGGACTTCTGAACTCGGTCAGGGCGAAGGCGACATTGTAGACTGTGTGGGCATCGAGCAGTTTGGCGCGCAGGATGGGCGCAAGTTCGCGCGCGACCGTGAGCTTGCCCACGCCGGGCGGGCCGTTGAGGACGATCAGCATCAGTCGGTCTGCGCCGCCGTTGCACGCGCCTCGCGCGCCAGATCGACAAGAGCCCGGCGCAGTTCGCCTGCATCCATGAGTGGCGCCGGAAACCACACCCGGCTCGTCCGGTCGCCATCGACAAGGTCCATGCCTTCCGTATCGAGCGTAGCAAGGCGCCATTTGCCCGCGCCGGCCTTGCCGAAGACCTCGGCGTAGAGCGCGATCGCCTCTGCGTGATCCTCGTTCATGTGGGCGGCGGCACTTTCCTCGATCGCAGCCACGCCGGTGGTGTCTCCGAGCGGTGCGAGATCTTCGGCCGTCAGCTCATAGGCCTTGCCGAACCCGCCATTCAGGCTGGCGCGTTCGATCTCGAGGCGGAAGAAGGCGAAATCGCCGAAATCGGCATAGAGCGCGGCCTTGGGCTGGCGCGCCAGATAGCGTCGGCGCGCGCGCTTGCCTTCGTCCGTCTCCCGGTCGAGCCGGCGGGCGCGGGTGAAGAGCGTGATGCGCGGATGGGCGAGTGGATCGCCCTTGCCGGCCTCGCCGACAAGCAGCGAGCTGCGCGGATCGTCCAGCATCGGTTTGGTGTGGCCGGACAGGGCGGAAACCAGGACCAGCGGGGTTCCGTCGTAATCCGTCGCCAGCGCCACGCGGCTCGCGCCGGGAAAACCGGTTTCGTGGTTGATGACGGCCAGGGCGCCGTAGCGGTTGGTGGCGATGAGGGTCCTGGCGAGGCGGATAGCCTCGGCGTCGGTCTCGCGGATAACCTGCTTCGGCTTGTCTGCGGCCGGTTGTGGGGCGTCCATGACGTTCGGTCCTTGATCTGTTGATTGCTCGGTCCGGCGCATGGCCGCTTGCGCCGAATGCGGTTATGTCATCGAAATCGGGACAGCGAAAGGCGGGCCGGAGCGCCATGGCCAAACTCTATTTCCACTACGCGACGATGAACGCCGGCAAGTCGACCATGCTGCTGCAGGCGTCCCACAATTACCGCGAGCGGGGTATGCACACGCTCTTGTTCGTGGCCGGCCATTATCGCAAGGAGAGCGATCTCGGCTACATCTCCTCGCGTGTCGGGCTCGAATCGGACGCCGAGATGTTCCGCGACGGCGACGACCTTTTCGGCCGGATCGACGAGCATCATCGCTCCAGGACCACGCAATGCGTCTTCGTCGACGAGGCGCAGTTCCTCCAGGACGAGCAGGTCTGGCAGCTGGCACGGGTGGTCGACCGCCTCGACATCCCGGTCATGTGCTACGGGCTGCGCACGGATTTCCAGGGCAACCTCTTCTCCGGTTCGCAGGCGCTGCTGGCGCTCGCCGACGAATTGCGCGAGGTGCGCACGATCTGCCGCTGCGGGCGCAAGGCGACGATGGTCGTGCGCATCGGACCGGACGGCAAGGTCGCGCGTCAGGGCGACCAGGTGGCCATCGGCAAGGACGCCTATGTCTCGCTCTGCCGGCGGCACTGGGAGGAGGAGATGGGCCGCGTGGATGCCGAAGACCTGATCGGCTTCGCCAAGCGATAGGCCTGCCGCCCGGGCCTCATGGCCCTGTTTTGCGCGCGTAAGCGCCCGCTTATATCCGAACCGATAAGCCGAAAGCCCGTTTCGAAGCGCTGCTTTCCCGGCGACATCCTTCCCCGCGTGCCGACGGAGCGTCCGTCGCGCCGCACTTCAAACCATGGAAGGAAATACCGAATGCGCAAGATCATCCTCACCGCCGCCGCCGTCCTCGTCGCCATGCCCGCTTTCGCGCAAGGCCTGATGCAGGGCGACATGCTTGGCCACGACCTCGACCAGGTCAAAGCGAAGCTCGTCGAAATGGGCTACGAGGTTCGCAAGGGCGAAATGGAGGACGGCATGATCGAAGTCTATTTCGTCAAGGACAAGACTATGGGCGAGGTCTATGTCGACGGCGCCTCCGGCAAGATCACCAAGCTCAGCATGAAGTGAGCCGGTGATGGACGCCACATCAACACGGGGTGCCGGCGATGCCGGCATCCAGGTCATTCCGGTCTGGGATCCTCTGGTCCGGATGATCCACTGGTCGCTGGTCGCGGTGATCGTCCTGAACGGTTTCGTCACCGATCCCGAAAACAGGCTGCATGAATATGTCGGCTATGCCGCGCTCGGGCTTGTCGTGCTTCGATTGGTCTGGGGGCTGATCGGGCCGCGTCACGCCCGGTTCACGGCTTTTCCACCAAATCCGGTTGCGGCGCTGCGTCACATTCGCGACACGGTTTCCGGCCGTAATCTTCTGCATCTGTCGCACAATCCGCTGGGCGCTTTGATGGTCTACAATATCTGGGCGACCGTCCTTGTGCTCTGCGCCACGGGCATCATGATGGGAACGATCCGCTTTTTCGGACTGGATTGGGTGAAGGAGGTGCATGAAGTCGCGTTCTCGTGGCTGATGGCATCCGTCGCCTTGCACCTGATCGGCGTCTTCGCCGAGACCTGGATGAGCGGCGTTCCGCTGGTGCGTGCGATGATCGACGGACGCAAACGGGTGCCGGCGGGCCGGGAGACGGAATGAGCAGCATCGGCTTGATCGGACTTCAGAGCAAACGGCGGGCTTACATGCTCGCCGTTCTCATCGTGGCGAATGTGATGTGCACCGTCTTCTTCGCCATGGATGTCATTGCCGATATCGAATCCTTCGGCAGCGGCGAGGCCTCGCATCTGATGGTCGAAGCCGTGGCGGCCATCGTCCTTGTCGTCGGAACGGGGTTCATGCTGTTCGAGTTGCGCAGGATTCTGCAGCGCAACGCGTCGATGGAAATCGGCCTGCGCGCCGCACGCGGCGACATGCAGGCCCTGATCGACGGCTTCTTTTCCGAATGGCGCCTTTCGGATGCCGAGCGCGACGTCGCGCTCCTGTTGCTCAAGGGGCTCGACAATGATTCGATCGCCTCGATCCGCGGGACCGCGAGCGGCACCGTCCGGGCGCAATGCGCGCGCATCTACGCCAAGGCGGGGGTCGACGGGCGGTCGCAATTGATGAGCGTCTTCATGGAGGAACTGCTCGGCGAGCCGCTGGCGAAACGCGGCGATGCCGGGGCCTTGCAGGTGGCCTGATCGCGCTGCGGTGCTTCCGCTGCGTCTGTCCGTGCAATGCAATACTTCAAATCGAAACAGTCAGAGTCTATATCCGATGGGTCCGTGGACGGCAGGACGGACGTTTGGGCCGGGCTGAAGGAGAGGCTTTGATGGCGACTTTGCAGAATTTTGACGCCGAGATCGAGAAGACGAAGCAGGTCGTTGACGAGATGCGCTCGAAGATCGAGCAGTCCGGCACTGTCCTCGACAAGTTCGCCAAGGCCGACAAGGCCATCGGCGACGCCGATTTCGACATCGAGAATGCCCGCATTCAGGACGTCCTGAAACAGCAGAAGGTGATGGAGGGCAACATCGCCGACCTGATCATCGGGTTGGAGGACGCGACGAACGTCTTCGGTTCCGAGTTCGAATCGATGAAATCCTATTCCGGCGTCGAGAAGCTGATCGGCATGTTCTCGAAGCAGCGGATGCAGCGTATGCGCACCGAGCGCGTCCGCAACATGTCGTTGGCGGGCAATCTGCAGGAACTGCTGGCGAAGTCCGACATGATCGTCGGCATTCTGAGCAACCAGAAGGACATTCTGGACACGCGCTACGCAACCTCCGAGGAGAGCCTGCGCAACGTGATCGAACGGCGCAAGTCGACGATGGAGGAGCTGGAGGCCACGCAGAAGCGCATCGAGGAACTGAACCCGATGCTGCTCGATCTGGAAAACAAGATCGCGGCTTCCACCAACCAGAAGGATCGCACGGAACTGGAGGGCGAGCGTTCCCAGCTTGCGACCGAATACAACGAGAAGCAGGCCAAGGAGCAGACGCTGCTGGCCGAGAGCCAGACGCTGGAACGCTACACCTCCATGTTCCAGACCTTCGTCGATTCGCTGAACAACCAGATCGCCGCCCAGCAGACGCTGATCAACAAGCTCACCATCGACACCGAACAGCGCATCGTTCTCTACAAGTCGCTGGAGGATTCGCTGAAGACGGCCGCCCAGCAGGATGTTGCCCACAAGATCAACACGCTGGGTAGCCAGGTCGATACCGCGGCCGAGACGACGATGGCCGGCATCGGCGCGGCGTCGCAGTCGCACATCGCCGACCTTCTCGAGATGCACGAGAAGAACATGGTCGCCACCCAGGACATCCAGCGGCGCAAGAAGCTGGCCGACGAGGCCTTCGCGCGGCGCTTCGACGAGGTGATGCAGAAGCACGACTCCGCCAACTACGTGCGCCAGTGACCGCGGCTCGCGGGACGGCTGAGCGACCATGACGACGATGCCGCAGGACACGCCTGTCGATCGCTATTTCGCCTCGATTCGCGCCGCGCTCGACGGGCTCGACATCTTCCTGCGCGACGACCGGTCGCCGCTCTATCGCCACGCGCTCGTCGCGCAAGTCGTCAGCGGCTATGTGGAGCGGCTTGAGGCGTCCTTCGCCTGCTGGCGCAATCATCTTGACTACGCCAAGTCTTTCCGCATCTCGCGTGCGGAAAGCGGGTTTCCGGTGTTCCAGAACGTCCTGGAGCTGGAGAACGACCGGCGGACCGCCAAGGCGCGGCTTGCCGAGATCCCCGAGGCGGACACGCTGCGCGAGGAGATGGCGGACTTCATCCTGCGCCACAAGGCCTTTCCGAAGGACCTGCAGCAATCCATGGCCGAACGGCTCTATCTGGAGCGGGTGCAGGAGGGGAACGTCTTTTCGCCGCTGGTGCTGCCCGAGACGATCAAGGTCTCGGTCAATCCGAAGACCATGCGGCCCTATTACATGGTCCATTGGGGTGCCTTCGACGGCTCCTCCAACCTGCCGCTCGTCTACACCGTGATGGTCGAGGATTCGTCGCCGGACATCGTCAAGATGCTGGTGACTAAGGACGGCAAGCTGAACGGTTCGGTCAACATACCGCTGCCCGTGGGCGGGCTTTTGAACCCGACGCTGGCGCGCAGTTTCGACGCCTTCGTCGAGCGCAATTCCGCCTATTCGCTGTCGCCGTCGACGATCGCCACGAACATGGACAAGGACTTCGACGAACTGCACCCCAAGCAGTTGCGTCGCATCGTCTTGGGGCCCTTCTATTCGGCGGGCATCACGGAACACAATCGGCGGGTGAACGACGTGCTGGAGAAGGTCGCCAACCCGGCCAATGCCTGGCTGCTGACATGGACGATCCAGGACATCTATTCCAAGACCGAACGGCCGGCGCGCAGGGGGCTGTGGTCGTCGGAGCCGGCGCGCGAGGAATTCCACATCGAGACGGACGACCTCGAAGCGGCGCGGACCGGCGTATCGGCCTACGAAAAACACGCGCTGATCCCGCATGAATCCTATCAGGCGCTCTATGCGGCGGGCGAGACGGAAAGCGTGTTCGCCGGTTACCAGACGCACATCATCTCCGGCGGAGAGGTGATCAGCGATGTGTGACAAGTGCGATGCCGATCTGATGATGTATGGCGCGGTGCGGGCAGGATTTAGCTGCAGCGACGTCACGCCGGATCTGCTGGCAGAAGAACATAACGGCATCCCGCGCTTCGCGAGCCGGAAGACGGCAGCGTTTCGGGCGGTGCCCGTCGAGGACGATGCGGACGGTGAGAATGGCGGGGCTGACGCGCAAGCGGGACCGGGCGAGTGACGCAACGAGGCGGCGGTAGGAGCGAGTGATGGATATCGGCCTGACACGCATCGACGAGGAGGATATCGCGCGGCATCGCGCGACGGCGCAGTCGCTCGTCACGCGCATCATCGTGATGGAGGAGGCCGGCGGGCGGTCAGACACCGCGCTGGCGGGAACCGGGCGGCGCTTCGTCTCCACGGTCTCGACCGGGGGGATGCGGCGCACGCGCGAGGTGGAGCTGGCAAAACAGATCGGCGCGATCCGCCCGGACGATCCGATGCTGACGCCGGTGCAGCACAATTTGCTCTTCCGGACCCGGCGCGGAATCGCGATCGCCCTGGCCGTCGCGGAGGTCTTTGCGCGGCAGACCGAATTGGAGACGCTTCAGGCGCGGAACCTTTCGTCGCCGCTGCAGGGTGACGAGGCGGTGCGCTTCAAGGCGTTGATCAACGCCTCGGCCTATATCTCCGCTTTCACGCTGGCCGCCTATCTCCTGCAGATGCTGGATGGCGGCACGGAACCGGTCAGCGATCCCGAAGAGCCTGATTTCCTCTTCGACACGGCGCAGGACGCGGTGAAATCGCTGGTTGCCGGGCTTGCGAAGTCGATCGACGGGGCTGCCGACGAGACGACCATGCTGCAGCGGGCGAAGGCCTTCGCGCGAGTCGCCGTTGACGGACTGCTCGGACGGCGTGGCCGCTTCACGGGTCTCGGCGCCTTCGAGGACAGCCATATCCGCATCGAGGCCGACGACTTCACCATCAACGGTTTCGATGTCGCGCCCGGTCAGCGCCGCAAGCCGCTGGTGATGCAGTTCAAGAAGCCCAACGAGATCATCGGCAACCACATCGCCAAATACCAGGCGACCAAGCTCGCCAAGATGCTGGTCGCCTATGACTTCGAAAGGCAGCTCAATCCCTTCGTCGATCTGGGCGGATTCCTGTTCACCTTCATCGGCGACGGCGCGCCGGGCACCGGCAAGACGATCCTGATCCAGATGATCGCCGGGCTGATCAACGACTACTGCACGATCGCCGGCTATCCGTTCCACTACGAGAATTTCGGCGTCGATCAGATCTCCTCCTACCAGGGCAAGTCGGGCCAGAACTGCAAAGAGTTCGTCAACACGATCGTCAACCCGAAGGCGATCGGCTTCGGGACGGTGGACGACATAGACCAGGTGGCGGCGAAACGGTCCGACGACCGCGCGTCCGCGGGCCAGCACGAGGTGACGGCCGTGCTGATGGAGAGTTTCGCCGGCGCGACGACCGTGGTGCGCGGCAATTGCTCCTTCGGCATGTTCTCCAACTATCCCGAGAACGTCGATGACGCGTTGCGTCAGCGGGCCGGGGCGCGCTGGCTGGTGGACGGGCCGCAGAGCGAGGACGACTATGTCGACATCTTCGTGCTTCTCGCCGGCAAGAATCATTCGATCCCGCTCGGCGACCATGAACTCTATGCGGCGCAGGCGATCAAGAAGGCCGTCACCGCCGCCTATGAAGGCCATGACCGGCCGAAGGAGGACGGCCTGCTCGCCGTCTACGAGCGTTTCATGGAAGAGCGCGGCGAACCGACAACCATGGCCGATGTCGGGGACTATCTGCACCGCATCAAGGTGGCCGAGCCGCGCTTTACCGGCCGCGCGATCAAGAACATCACCGACGCGATCAAGATGCGGGCGATGGACATCGACCTGCCGGACGAGTGGTTCGAGACGCCCGACGCCTTCATGCACAAGTCCTATGACGACAAGAAAGCGATGATTGAGGAACTGCGCGGTCCGTTCACGATGGCGATGGTGATGCAGGAGATCAACCGCTACGCCGACTCGGAGTTCCGCTACACCGACAAGTCGGACCAGGCCGCCGTCGATACGATGATCCGCAACGAGCGCTTGCGCGAGCGGGCCGCGAAGGAGATCGCCGCGTTGAAGGCGAGGGGGCTGTGGAACGGCGCATCATGAAACGCCTCTACGACACCGAACTGATCTACGGCCGGCTTCTCGCCGTCTCCCAGCCGCATCTGATCGAGCGCTACAACAAGGCGCTGAAGGCGTTCGGGCTGCCGGAGACGCATCTGGAACTGTTCGAGATCGACAAGACCGGGTTCTCGCCGCAGGTCGCCGAAGAGTTCGGCGATCCGGACTATCTCGATCCGAACGGCATCAATCGCCGTTTCATCATCCTGACGCCGGCGCAGGCGACGCTGCCGGTGGTCCACACCTGCTTCTCCAACACCGAGGCGCTGGTCTACGAGTTCTACAACGCCAATTCGCGCGCCATCCAGGCGCTGACGATCAAGGACGTGATCTATGGCGAGATCGAGGACAACGTCACCACGGTCGAGGACATCGAGGACCTGCTGTCGATCGAGCAGGTCGAGTTCAAGGTGCTGTCGGCCGACGACGTGCTCGGCAAGGCGGCCGAATTGCGGGTTCTGGTCGATCGGCTGAAGACGGAACCGAACGCATGGCGCGACGACGCCATGCTCAACCGGATGGTCGACCTTTCCAAGGTCGCCGGCGACATCCGTGAAAACCGGCTGGTGCCCGACAAGGTGGTGTTCCGGCACGACGCCTTCTGGACCAGCCATTTCGGCGGCTGCTACGTCTTCAATGACGAGCGGACGACGACGGTGATCTGCGATCCGGAGGCTCCGGGCTTTCGCCGGTCGCGGCCGTGGCAGGTCGCCTATATCCCGATCGGCGACGCGTCGCGGGTCTACGCCTTTCTCGCCGAGACGGGCCGGCTCGACCCGCCGCGCGCTTCCTGGCTGGAGCCGTCGGGCTTCCTGGAGCACCGCGCCCAGATGGCCATTCGCGGGCTGTTGCGGAAGGCCGCGCCGGAGACCGACCTCAGCCGCATGGACGCGGTCTGGCTGCAGACCTGGATGCACCGCAATGTCAGCCTCATCAATGAGGACGGCGCCTATCCGTTCCTGAATTCGGTCAAGCGCGACATCGCCCAGTCCGGGCATGTCGACATTCGCGACGTCCGGGACCGGTTCCGCTTCCTGCTGGCGCGCGCCAAGCCGGATCACAAGGACGCCTGGCTGACCAACCGGCTGATCACCGAATATGTGCCGAGCGACTTCGTGTCGCGTTATGTTTTCAACAAACAGGGCTTCTATGAAGACTATGCCGGCTATGACGAGAATTACCGGCAGCATGTTGTTGACACGCTGAAGACCACTTACCTGACCGACAAGGCGGCTTTCCGAAAGCGGCTCTACGGTCTTTGACCTGCCACGAGGGGTTTTGAACCATGCTGGATCCGATTATCGCCTTCTTCTCGCGCGTCTTCGAAATGATCGGGCGCGGGATCGGGACCTTCATCGCCTGGCTGTTGTGGCCCTTCATGGCGTTCGGCCGCTGGTACAATCGCCGCGGCTGGATCATCAAGACGCCGATCATCGCCATCGTGCTCGCCATCGTGATCGGCTACGGCCACTTCTTCTGGGTCGCCGAACGCTGGGTGAACTGGGACCAGGACTATGTGGACCGGTACGATTTCGCCAGCTTGACGGTCACGCCCGGCGAGGCGCTGCCGGAGGGCTCCGTGACGCAATGCGCACCGTCGGCGATCGTACAGGTCACCAGCGACCTCATCGATTTCAGCGTCAACCAGAATTACTGGGTGCCGCAGCATCCGCTCTCCAAGGCGGGCCTTTTCGGCATGGCCTGGAAGAACACGCCGTTCCTCGACAACAAGGCCGCCTTCCTGCTCGGGATGAACCAGGTCCTGCGCCGCACGACGGTCGAGCTCGTCGACCGGCTGGGCCGCGTGCGCGGAACCTCGCAGATCAACCAGAACCTGCAGGAAGCGCGCCAGGACATGGCCTATACCGAGGATGCGTGGTGGCTGACCTTCTCGGCGCCCTTCGTGCAGCCGACCACGGCGGAACGGCAGCGCGACGCCAAGCGCGCGCTCGACCGTTTCAACCAGGAACTGACGGCCTGCGAAGGCCAGTTCGACGCGCGCACCGACAACCTCATGCAGTTTCTGGACCGGATCACGGGCGACATCGGCTCGACCTCCGACATCCTGCGCCAGCGCATGGAGGCGAGCGATCTGGGATGGTTCGACCCGCGCGCCGACGACCGGTTCTGGTTCACCTACGGGCAGCTCTATGCCTATTACGGCATCCTGGAAGCCACACAGGCCGATTTCCGAGACGTCTATGATGACCGGCGGCTGACAGCCGTCTGGGAGCGTACGGAAGATCAGTTGCGCGCTTCGCTCGACATGCATCCCTTCATCATCTCCAACGGCAACGAGTCGAGCTGGATCATGCCGTCGCATCTGGCGACCATGGGCTTCTACCTGTTGCGGGTGCGCTCCAACCTCGTCGAGATGCGGGACATTCTCGAGCGGTAATCCGGAGGCCGGTCAACGGGCATGCTGAGGCGTGTGCTCCCAGTCCTGTTTCTGATCGCAGTCCATGCGCCGACAGCGGAGCTTGCGGTCGCGCAGGAGCGACCGGAGGCCGCCGAGCAGGCGGATGCGCAGGCTTCCGACGGTCTGCTGACGCCTGAAGAGTTCCAGGATCTGATGATCGATCTGAAGGCCTGGATGGCGGGTTCCGCCGAACATGGCGCGATCGAGAAATACGCCCGGCAGACCTGGAAGCTCGCGGTGGCGAGCTTCGGGCAGGACGCCCGCGAAGTCATCGAAGTCGAATACCTGATCACCGACGCCGTGATACGGCAGGGCCACTATGACGAGGCGCTGGAGCTGGCTCGAACGGTGGCGTCGCGCGCAAACCGGCTCCTGGAGACCGATGACGAGCTGCTCTGGCAGTCCCTCAACCAGCTGATCCAGGCCCATACGCAGAGCGGCGACGCCGCCGAGGCGCAATCGCTGGCGACGAATGTTCTGGCCGAAGCCGAACAGCGTCTCGGCGAGAGCCATTATCTGACCATCGGGACCCGGCTTCAGCTGGCGCGCGCGGCGCGCTCGCTCGGACAGTCCGACGTCGCCGAGGCCCATTTTGCGCGCATCGCGGAACAGACCGCCGGGCAGGCGGATCCGCGGATGACCCAGCTTCGCGCCACCGCCCTCGGCGAACTGGGCTACATGCAGGCGGCGCACGGCAAGCTGCAGGAGGCGTTGGTCTCGCTCGACGCGTCCATCGCGGACTATCTGACCATCTACAGCGTCTTGAAGCATCCGGATCTGCAGCCGGATATTCTCGAAGCCTCGGCGGTGAAGGCCAAGGTGCTCTGGGCGCTGGACCGCTACGACGAGACGGACGCCTTCGTCCAGCCGATCCTGGCGCGCGTCGAAGAGGTCTATGGCCGTTCCAGTTCGCGTTGGGCGGTGTTCGCCAGCATCCGGTCGCTGGCACTCTATGACGAGGACAAGCCCGAGGACGTCCGGCAGGCGATCGACCTCATGCGGGAGGTCGAGGCCATCTGGGCGGCCGAACGCAGCCCGTCCGACGCTGATCTCGTCGAGGCGCGCGACATGCTGGGCTTCATGCTGGCCCGCAACGACCGGCCCGGCGAAGGGCTGGACATGTTCAGCCGCACACTGGAAGGCGGTGCGCTGCCGCGCGGCGACTACTATCTCTACGCGCTTGCGCTCGCAGCCAAGGAAGGCGTGTGGGACGCGACGCGCGCCGGCAACAGCGTGCTCGACTATCTGCAGACGATCCAGGGCTTCGGGGCGGCGCGCGCCCAGGCGCAACTGAACGAGAGGCTTTTGGCCGGTACCGGCGAGGCCGCGTCGATCCTGCGCGACCTGTCCGACAACCAAGCCGCCGTTCACGACTATCAGCAGCGCCTATCCGCCGTGATGGGACTGCCGCTCGAAGCGAGAGACGAGGCCGAGGAGCGGACGCTGCGCACGGAGCTGGGCGCGCTCCAGGACGCGGTCAGCGCGATCAGGCAGCGGATCGACACGGAGTTCCCGTCCCTCGCCGCGGTCAGCGGGCAGGGGTCTTTGTCCAAGGAGGAGATCCAGAGCCATCTCGGCGATGACGAGGCGCTGGTGATCCTGGAAACCGGCGCGCTTGATGGGCAGCCGATGGCGATGGTGATCACCCGCGACGACGCCATGTGGTACTCGATCTCGGCCACCGCGTCGCAGATGCAGCAGGCGGTGGAAGCGATCCGCACGTCGGTCGAGCTCACGCTCGGCGTGCGGTCGGCCGCGCCCAAACACAAGCGACAAGCCGCAGGCGCGTTTCCGGTCGAATTCGCCCATGGCCTCTACGAGGTGTTGATCGCGCCAGGGGCGGAATTGCTGGAAGGCAAGAAGCACCTCTATTTCGACCTGCGCGGCGCGATGACGGCGCTCCCGCCGCAACTGCTCGTCGTGGCGCCCCCCGCCGGGGACGACGTTCCGACCGACTGGCTCATCCGCCACTATTCGGTGACGGTCCTGCCGTCGATCTCGTCGTTAAGGACGGCAGCGCTCGCCGGTGCGGCGTCGCCATCTCACTCCATCCTGGCTTTCGCCGATCCCGTCTTCGACGTCGCGCAGGCCGCGCCGGCGACGCTCAGGAGCGCGCTTGCTCCGCTGCCCGAGACCGCAGACGAGGCGGGTTCGGTCGTCGCCGCTTTCGGCGCACCGCAATCCGCGGCGAGGCTTGGTGTCGACGCCAGCGAGGCGGCGCTGAAGGCAGCCAGTCTGGACGACTATCGGGTTCTCTATTTCGCCACGCATGGCCTCGTCGCGGGCGACATCGCCGGCACCGACGGCGCGCCGCTCTCCGAACCGGCCTTGGCGTTGACCGCCGGCGGCGGCGAGGACGGGTTTCTGACGGCATCGGAGATTTCGCAGATGCGGCTTTCGGCCGACTGGGTGGTTCTGTCGGCATGCAACACGGCGGTTGGCGAGACACCAGGCGCGGAGCCGTTGTCGGGCCTCGCGCGGGCCTTCATGTATGCAGGCGCGCGCGCCCTCATGGTCAGCCATTGGCCGGTGGAGAGCCATTCGGCCGTATACCTGATGACGGAACTGTTCAGCCTGCGCGCGCAGCACCCGCAGATGCGCGGTGCCGAGGCGCAGCGCCAGGCGATCCTCTCCATCCTCGACGGAGGCGGGCGACCGGAATGGTCGCATCCGGCCTATTGGGCGCCTTTCATCCTTGTCGGCGTGCCGGACCGCGGCTGAAACGCTCTCCCGAACCGCACGCATTCGACCGCAAGTCGGGCAGCCGATCTGCGCAATCGCGGCATGGCGTATCGCAAGCAGACAGGTCCGGACAGGCGCGATTGTCGCAAACTGCGCATCGAAAGGCTGATTTCGGGTTGCCAAACCCGATAGGCCTGCGTGTATACATTGCGCATCGGCAGATGGCTCTGCCGGGAGGACCAAGCGGAGAGCATCATGGCCGAATTCAAGACTGACATCGAGATCGCACGCGCTGCGAACAAGAAGCCGATCCAGGAGATCGGCGCCAAGCTGGATATTCCCTCGGAACACCTGCTTCCCTATGGACACGACAAGGCGAAGGTCTCGGCGGAATTCATCAAATCGCTGCAGGGCCGTCCGGACGGCAAGCTCATTCTGGTGACCGCGATCAACCCGACGCCGGCAGGCGAGGGCAAGACGACGACGACCGTGGGCCTCGGCGACGGGCTCAACCGGATCGGCAAGAAGACCGCGATATGTATACGTGAAGCGTCGCTCGGGCCGAATTTCGGCATGAAGGGCGGGGCGGCCGGCGGCGGCTATGCGCAGGTGGTGCCGATGGAGGAGATGAACCTTCACTTCACCGGCGACTTCCACGCGATCACGTCGGCGCACAATCTTCTGTCGGCGATGATCGACAATCACATCTACTGGGGCAACGAGCTCGGCATCGACGAGCGGCGCGTGAGCTGGCGTCGCGTGATGGACATGAACGATCGGGCGCTGCGCGACATCGTGGTGTCGCTCGGCGGCGTCGCCAACGGTTTTCCGCGTCAGACGGGTTTCGACATCACGGTGGCTTCGGAAGTCATGGCGATCCTGTGCCTGGCCAAGGACCTCGCCGACCTGCAGAAGCGCCTCGGCGACATCGTCATCGCCTATCGCCGCGACAAGACGCCGGTCTATTGCCGGGACGTCAATGCCGACGGCGCGATGACCGTGCTGCTCAAGGACGCGATGCAGCCGAACCTCGTGCAGACGCTGGAAAACAACCCGGCCTTCGTGCATGGCGGACCGTTCGCCAACATCGCGCATGGCTGCAACTCGGTGATCGCGACGACCACGGCTCTGAAGCTGGCCGACTACGTGGTGACCGAAGCCGGTTTCGGCGCCGATCTCGGGGCCGAGAAGTTCTTCGACATCAAGTGCCGCAAGGCGGGCCTGAAGCCGGCCGCCGCGGTGATCGTCGCGACGGTTCGCGCGATGAAGATGAATGGCGGCGTCAAGAAGGAAGATCTCGGTGCCGAGAACGTCGAGGCCGTGCAGAAGGGCTGCCCGAATCTCGGCCGCCACATCGGCAATGTGAAGAGCTTCGGCGTGCCGGTCGTGGTCGCGATCAACCACTTCGTCTCCGACACCGACGCCGAGATCCAGGCCGTCAAGGATTACGTCGCCGCACAGGGCGCCGAGGCGATCCTCTGCAAGCACTGGGCCGACGGTTCGGCGGGTATCGAGGATCTCGCCAACAAGGTGGTCGCGCTGGCTGAAAGCGGCGCCGCCCACTTCGCGCCGCTCTATCCGGACGAGATGGGTCTGTTCCAGAAGATCGAGACGGTCGCCAAGCGCATCTATCACGCCGACGAGGTGATCGCCGACAAGGCGGTGCGCGCTCAGCTCAAGACCTGGGAAGAGGCCGGGTACGGCCATCTGCCGGTCTGCATGGCCAAGACGCAGTATTCCTTCTCGACCGATCCGAACCTGCGCGGCGCGCCGACGGGCCATTCGGTGCCGGTGCGCGAAGTGCGGCTTTCGGCCGGTGCCGGTTTCATCGTCGCGATCTGCGGTGAGATCATGACCATGCCGGGCCTTCCCCGCAAACCCTCCGCCGAGGTGATCCGCCTCAACGACGAGGGCAATGTCGAAGGCCTGTTCTAGGCAGGATGGGAGGAGGGCGCCTCGCCGGCGCTCTCCTCTTCCTTCTCGCGCAGCGGCTGCGGGCCGTGCCAAGACGTCAGCGCCGAAAGGCGGGGCGTTTTTTTGAATTGGTGGCGGTCCATGCGCCGCAGAATGCCGGCCAGGAAGCGGATGGTCTCGACCACATAGGGACCCTTGTTCAGCATCACGCATTCGGCGCGCTGACCCATCGCCGCATCGGTGACCTCGGCGCGTGAGGGCGCGCCGCTCTTGATCAGGGTTTCGAGAACCTGCGTCGCCCAGACGACGGGAATGTGGGCCGCCTCGCAGAGCCAGAGAATTTCCTCCTGCACTTCCGACAGGCGTTCCGTGCCGACTTCCATGGCGAGATCGCCGCGCGCGATCATCACTGCGACGGGATGGCGGGCGCCTGCCTGGACGATGAGGCGGGGCAGGTTGCGCACCGCCAGGCCGGTCTCGATCTTCAGAAGCAAAGGCTGGGGCGGGCGGTCGCCGCGATGCCTGCCGAGTTCGGCGGAGATCAGGCGCACGTCGCCGGTCCGCTGGACGAAGGAGCAGCCGACGACGTCGGCATGCTCGGCGACGAAGGCGAGATCGGCCGCGTCCTTCGGCGTCAGAAGCGGCATGTCGAGATCGACGCTCGGGAAGTTGACGCCCTTTTCCAGCCGCAGCTTCTCGCCCTTGTCGCGGGCGACCGTGACTTCCAGAAGCGCGCCGCCTTCGCTCGTTTCAATGACGCGGGCGCCGATCTTGCCGTCATCGATCCAGACCAGCATGCCGGGCTGGACGCGTTTGACCACCTCGGGAAAGCTGATCGTGACATAGGGCAGGTCGTTGCGCGCGGTCGGCGGCTCGGCGAAGAGGTGGAAGCGGTCGCCGCGGAAGACGCGCTTGCGGCCGGCGAGATCCGCGGTTTCGATGCGGCATTTCGGGCCGGCGATGTCCATGACGATCGGGCAGGTGCGGCCGGCTTTTTCCGCGGCGGCGCGAATATGGGCGATCATCCTGGTCCAGGCCTGCGGACCGTCATGGGCGCAATTGATGCGGAAGCAGCTCGCGCCGGCCTCGACGAGGCTTTCGACCAGCGACGCATCGTCGGCGCCTTCTTCGGGAACAGTGACCATGATGCGGGTTTTGCGGCCGCCCGGAAAATCGCCGAAGAACAGGTCCTGGTCACGGGTGATGTTTTCAAGGCCGGCCGCCAGTTCCTCGGGCGACGGCCAGTTGGCGGCGTGGCCGGTCAGGCCGTCGAGGGTTGCGGCGACGGCCGCCATGGTCTGGCGCGGATGGGATTCCGAGCGGCCGAGCGACGAGAGGCCAAGCGCCGAAAGGCCGGCCTGCAATTCGGTGAGGTCGCGCTGGCGGGACGCGAGGTAGTAGGCCAGGTTTTCGGCGCCGGCGCGAAACGCCTCGCGTTCGATTTCCGGGTCCCAGGTCGCGCACATCTGCGCGGCGTCCTCGCCGATCTCGGCCATCAGCCGCCGGAGAAGCGTGCGCGAGGCCTGAACTCGGGCGGCTTGCGTTGCCGGGTCGGCGGCATCCGCCGAGGGGTTGCCGGGGCCGACGTCACTCATCTGTCTGGCATCTCATCCTGGCCAGCCGGCAACGCGACGGTTCCGGCGGGCGTATCGGGTTTGCGTGAGACCGCAGTCTTTGTCGACCTGCATGACAGCCTGATGACGCCGGGCGAAGCGGTCAGCTTGCGCCGGGGCCGGCATCGTCCTCGTCTTCGACCTCGCGGACGACTTCCACGGTCACATGGGTGACGAGTGCCGCGATCACGCCGAGGACCGCGAGCCATGGCGCGGCAAGCGCGAGCACGCCGCCCGCGACGACGCCGATCGTCAGCGGGGTTTCGAGGACGATGTCGCCGTCGGACGCCTTGAGGCGGAGCTGGCGGACATTGCCTTCCTTGACGATTTCCTTGACGCGCTCGACGAGCTGATCGCCCGCGATCTCGATTTCCTCGGTAAAGGTCTTCTTCTTGCCCTGCTGGTCTTCGGTATCCATGGGACGGCCTCCGCGCTGTGGTTCCTTTCGGGATGTCAGGCGGCGTAGCAGCTTGGCGCGGGGCCTGCGTTGACGCCCGTCAAACAGCGGCGCGCCGAGCGTTCGAGGCGCTATTGGCACAGCCGGTACCCCCTGGTCCTGCTGGCGAGATCGAGATGGATGTGGTCGTCATGGAAGGCGTCGGAGCCGGGGCCGAGGACGGTTGTGAAGTGCAGGCAGGCGCCTGCCTGGACCGCCTTCTGGAAACTTTCCTCGCGCGATCCGGTCCGCTTGCGGGGCTTGATCTCGAGGGGGTCGTGACCGTCGAACTCGAAGCGGCGGATGTCGATGGCGTTTCCGAGGGCATGCTCCGACATCTTGGCGCCGGGCTGGCTGTTGCGGGTGCGGCAGACATAAGTGGAGGCATGGCGAATGCCGGTCAGGCGGACCTCGTCGCCGAAGACGTGCGCGGCCGGCCTGACCACGGTCGAGATCCACCGGGCGGTCGCGAGCGCGGTGGCGCAGCGCATCTCGGTCGCGGGCGCCAGGGAGACGCCGGTCACGATCTGGCTGACCTGATAGGAGGCGGCGAGCCCGCATGCGCCGGGACCGTCGATCGCATCCTCGCGCTCGAAGACCGCGCCGAGCGCGCGCAGTTCGGTCTCGCAGCGGGCGAGCGCGGCTTCGTCGGGCGCGGGCGGGGGCGGATCCGGCGGCGGCTCCTCCTCCTTCGCCTCTTCGGCGGGCGTCGCATCCGGCGTGCCGGGTTTCTCCGGCTGGTCGGTATCGGCGTGGCGGCGGGGGTTTTCGACGGGGACGGGGATCGGGTCCTGCTCGGCATCGACAGGCTCGGCCACGGCGATGGCGGTCGCGCACAGGGCCGACAGGAGGGCGATGAGGGGTCTGGCGGTCACGGATCTCATGTCCTGGACGGAACGTGCGGGGCGGGCAGTCGTTCCATCGTCACGGTGAAAGCGCCGATCGCAAGTCCGATTTTTTGGATTGCGCGGAAAAACCGCCCGGACTATGGTCCGGCCATGGCATACCGTAGCGCAACGACGAAACTTTGGTGGTGGCTCCGCTCCTAGGCGGTGACTGACCACGGCTGCGTGCCAGAATTCACAAACCGCCAAGTGCAGACGAGCGCTGGCGGTTTTTTGCTGTCCGGCGCGTAAAAAGGGACAGGAACGATGACGGAATTCGAAGGATCTGCGGGCGAGCCCGATCTTACCTATGTCACGCGCGGTGGCGTCACCGTGCGACGATACCGGCGCGACGCCGACTATCGCACCGCGATATCCGACTACACCGACATGCTCGATACCCAGCCGGGCGTCATCCTTTCCTCCAACTACGAATATCCGGGCCGCTACACGCGGTGGGACACGGCGATCGTCAATCCGCCGGTGCTGATTTCCGCGCATCAGCGATCGATGACCATCGAGGCGCTGTCGGAGCGCGGCAAGCCGCTCGTCAAGATGATCGAGAAGGCGCTGACCGGGGCCGAGCACATTGCCGGTCTGGACGCGGGCGACGGCACGCTGGCCGTCGAGATCGCCGAGGCGGCGGGCGTGATCATGGAAGAGGACCGGACCCGGGCGGCGAGCGTTTTCTCGGCGCTGCGGGCGATCGTGGATCACTTCCATTCCGGCGAGGACAACGACCTCGCGCTTTACGGGGCCTTCGGCTACGACATCGCCTTCCAGTTCGACCCGATCCAGCAGGTGATGCAGCGCGACACCGGCCAGCGCGACCTGGCGCTGTTCTTTCCCGACGAGATCCTGGTGGTCGATAACCACGCGGCCAAGGCCTGGATCGACCGCTACGAATTCAGCGACGGTGAGCTGACCACCGACGGGCTCGACGGCACGGTGGCGCCGCATCCCTTCGTCAAGAGCGACACGATCCCGCCGCGCGGCGATCACGAGCCGGGCGAATATGCGCGCCTGGTCGGGAAGGCGAAGGAGAAATTCGCGCGCGGCGACCTGTTCGAGGTCGTGCCGGGCCAGATCTTCCACGAGCGCTGCGAGACCGCGCCTTCGGCGATCGCGCGACGGCTGAAACAGACCAACCCCGCGCCCTATTCCTTCTTCATGAACCTGACCCGCAACGAGTTCCTGGTGGGTGCGTCGCCGGAGATGTTCGTGCGCGTGACCGGGCGGCGCATCGAGACCTGCCCGATCTCCGGCACGATCAAGCGCGGCGAGGACGCGATCTCGGATTCCGAGCAGATCCTGAAGCTGCTCAACTCCAAGAAGGACGAATCCGAACTGACCATGTGTTCTGACGTCGACCGCAACGACAAGAGCCGCGTTTGCGAGCCGGGTTCGGTGCGGGTGATCGGACGCCGGCAGATCGAGATGTATTCGCGGCTGATCCACACGGTCGACCATGTGGAGGGCCGGCTGCGCGAGGGCATGGACGCCTTCGACGGGTTCTTGAGCCACGCCTGGGCGGTGACCGTGACCGGGGCGCCGAAACTCTGGGCGATGCGCTTCATCGAGGCCAACGAGAAGAGCCCGCGCGCCTGGTATGGCGGGGCGATCGGCATGGTCAAGTTCGACGGCGACATGAACACCGGGCTGACGCTGCGCACGATCCATGTGCGCGACGGGATCGCGTCGGTGCGGGCCGGGGCGACGCTGCTGTTCGATTCCGTGCCGGAGGACGAGGAGGCCGAGACCGAATTGAAGGCCTCGGCGATGCTGGCCGCGATCCGCGAGGCCAAGAAAGCCAATGACGGCTCCAAGGCGCGCGAAACGGCCAAGGTCGGCATCGGCGTGAAGATCCTGCTGGTCGATCACGAGGACAGTTTCGTCCACACGCTCGCCAACTATTTCCGCCAGACCGGGGCGGAGGTGCGCACCGTGCGCTCGCCCGTGCCGGACAGTGTCTTCGAGACCTACCAGCCGGACCTCGTGGTGCTGTCGCCCGGGCCGGGCATGCCGTCGGATTTCGACTGCAAGGCGACGATCCGCAAGGCGCGCGAGCGCGACCTGCCGATCTTCGGGGTCTGCCTCGGGTTGCAGGCGCTGACCGAGGCCTATGGCGGCAATCTCAGGCAACTCAGCCTGCCAATGCACGGCAAGCCGTCGCGCATTCGCATCAACCACCCCGGCAAGGTGTTTTCGGGCCTGCCGAAAAACGTGACGGTCGGACGCTATCACTCGATCTTCGCCGATCCGTCGCGCCTGCCGGACGGGTTCGTCGTCACGGCGGAAACCGAGGACGGCGTGGTGATGGGGATCGAGCACGAGAGCGAGCCGGTGGCCGCCGTGCAGTTCCACCCCGAATCGATCATGACGCTCGGCGGCAATGCCGGGATGCGGATGATCGAGAACGTGGTCGCGCATCTGGTCGACCTGAAGGACAAACGCAGCCGGACCGCGGCCGCCTGACGCAAGGAGGGCGAAGGCCCGATGACGGAATTCGATCCGGCCGTGAAGCGGCTGGCGACGTGGTCCATTGCCGTCGCGATCGGCGTGATGGGCCTGAAGCTCGTCGCCTGGTATGTCACCGGGTCGGTGGCGCTTCTGTCCGATGGGCTGGAATCGACCGTCAACGTGATCGCCGCCGTGATCGCGCTGGCCGCGATCACCTACGCCCAGCGGCCGGCGGATGCCGACCACCAGTTCGGCCACCACAAGGCGGAGTATTTCTCCGCCGTGCTGGAGGGCGTGCTGATCGTGGTCGCCGCACTTCTGATCGTGCAGCAGGCGGTCGGCGCGCTTGCCAACCCGGCGCTGCCCGCCGCGCCGGGGCTCGGCCTTGCGATCAACCTCTTCGCCTCGGCGATCAACGGCGTCTGGGCCTATCTCCTGATCCGGGTCGGGCGGCAAAAGCGGTCGCCGGCGCTCGTCGCCGACGGCCATCACATCTTCTCCGACGTGGTGACCTCGATCGGCGTCTTCATCGGCCTCGTCCTGGCGCTGGTCACCGGATATGCGATCCTCGATCCGCTGTTGGCGATCGCGGTCGCGATCAACATCCTCTGGCAGGGCTGGAAGGTGATCTCGACCTCCGTCAACGCGCTGATGGACCGGGCCGTCGAACCGGCCGACGAGGTGCGGATCAAGGAGATCATCGCCGCCAATGCCGAGGGCTCGATCGACGTGCACGATCTGCGGACCCGCGTCGCCGGCCCGGCGACCTTCATCGATTTCCACCTCGTCGTGCCGAAGACCATGAGCGTCGGCGCGGCGCATGAGATCTGCGACCGGCTGGAGGACGCGATCCGCGATTTCGTGCCCGGCGCCTCCATCGCCATCCATGTCGAGCCGCAGGGCGAGAAGGCCCACGGGATTCGCGTAAGAATCTAGATCTCTTTCCCGCCCTTAAGCTACGGGCTTCGCCCTTGCTGGCGGGCCCCTGACGCCCCGGCCTTAAGCTCCTCATTGCATTCGTCGCTGCCGGGGCAGGCAAGTCTCTTTCCCGTGAGTCTTTTTCCCGCCTTTAAGCTGCGGGCTTCGCCCTTGCTGGCGGGCCCCTGGTGTCCCGCCCTCAAGCTGCGGGCTTCGTCCTTGCTGGCGGGCCCCTGTGTCAGCCGGCCATGGCGGGGCGGCATCGCGCGGCGTCCAGCGCGATGTGGTGGCATTCCCTCAAGATGTCGTCGATCGGGTGGCGGCTCCGTTTTCGCAGCCCCGGCGGATGGCCGCGCCTGAGCGGCGGGCCGAGCGCCGCGATCTGGCGACAGACAGTGCGGGCGTCGGTCCGCGGTGCTGACCCGTGAAGCGACGGCCGGCTGTCGGCGGCCTCGCGGGGCGCGGCGAGGCGCGCCAGCGTCCAGTCGCGCCGGGCCTTGCGGCGGGCGAAGCGCAGCGCAAGGCCGGGCAGGTCGTCGAGGGCGGACCGCAGCGCGACCAGCCGGCGGCAGAGGCGCGCCGCGTCGATCTCGCCCGTGTCGTCCGGTTCCGGCTCCTCCGGCGGCGGCACCACGCGCAGATAGACCGGCAGCGGTACGGCGGACAGGAACCGCACGCGGGGTGTCCCCGCGGCGGATCCCAGATTGTCGAAGAAGCGGCGCGGCGGATCGAAGAGCGGGAAGGCCGGCGAGCGCGTGAAACCGTTGTCGCTCTTGCGCGCTTTCGGCGCCCATGGCGTCTCGCCCGGACGCACGAGGCGGCCCTGCCAGAAGACGCCGGTGCGCGTGACCGGCCGGGGCGGGGCAGGCGGCGTGATCCATGCGGTGGTGGTCGCCGGAGCCTCGGGCGAGGTTGGCGTCCGGGCCGCAGGCTTCGCTGGGCTTGCTGCCGGGACGGGGCGGGCTTTTCTGCGGGAGACGGGGCGGCCGGCGCGATGGCGCAGCCGCACCGCGATGTCGTGGGCGGCGATGGCGACGAGGCGGCGGGTGGCGGATTCGGCGGGCAACAGCACGGCGAGGATCGTCCGCCAGACATGGCGCGGCAGCGTGTCGGCGCCGCCCTCGTCCAGCCCGGCGCGCACGAACAGCGCCGCGACGATGCGCGAGAGCGCCGCGCGGTTGCGCGCAATCGCCTGGTCCAGCCTGTCCTTCACGTAATCCGTCATGCGGGCCAGCATGGGCGCGGCGGCGTGGCGGTGGACAGTTTGCGGCGCGAAAACGCCGAAGTGACTGCGACCAAAGGGAAAGTCGCGCGCGGCTGTCCACCGGGAGGAGGTGGCCGCCGCGCGCGTCGCCGGGGGAGGTCAGCGAGAAAGGTCAGGCGGCGTCGGGAAAACCTGTGTGGTCGTCGTCGGCGATGTCGACGATGTCGTCGAGGCCGGTCGTGTACATGACCCGGCGCGCCGCTTCCGGCGTGTTGACCGCGACCACGCGGGTGCGGTTGCGGTCCGCCGACATGGCGGTCTCGACGAGGACGCGCAGCCCGGCCGCGCCGACGGCCGGAACGCCCTTCAGGTCGACGACCGTGGTGTCGTTGTCCGCCGCGGCCCGCGCCAGGCGCGGCCCGGCCACCTGCGCGCCGTCACGGTCGAGAAGGCCCTGCAGCAGGAGCTTGACGGTGCGGTCGCCGAGGATCTGTTCGGTGATGTTCATGGGTCTGTCCTTTTCCGATGGCGTTTGCCGATGAAGACGGTTTCCCATGCGGGCGTTTCAGCCCGATTTCGGCGGGCGGGGCGGAGTGTTTCAGATGTTTCGGGGGGAGCGGCACTGAGGGCGAGGATCAGTGCGGGCGGCCGGGGACTTGGCCGTGGCCGTCAGCTTGCCAGCCTTTTTTCAATCCAACTGCTGAAGTGCTCCAGATCGTGCGACCAGAAGACGTGCACGCGTTCGTCCGAGAGCCTGTGCACGTCCTTGGGAGCGATCACGCCCTGCAAGACCGCCACGGTCTCCACGAAACTGCCCCAATGCGCGTGCCACGCGGCAGCTTTCTTCAAGACGTCGTTTATCCGTTTGACCGAGTTGGTTTCGTCGTTCGTCACCTTGCACTCGATCGCCGCGACGACGGTGCCTCCCAACCCGCAAGCGATGTCCACTTCCTGCGAGGTGGTCGTCGCGGTCGCAAACCTGGTCTTGTGCATGAACGTTTTCTTGTCGACCGCGGCGCGGGTGTCGATCATTCTGCTTGGCAGCTTCGTCCAACCAAGCGAAGTCAACAGTCCGATCACGGCAGATTCCTGCTGCTCGGAGATACGGCTCCTCTGGACCGTTTGAAAGCGTTGCAAGGCGATGAAGGCGGACGCCCTTTGAAGCGCGGTGCGCAATTCCGGTCTCGTCGGATTTCGGTCGTGGGCGATCCAGGGAGCTGCAGCGGGGTCGAACCACTCCTTGAGCACGGCCTCGACCTCGTCCGCGGTCTCGGATTTCAGGGGGCTCCCGGACTTTTCGCTCGCTTTCGGCCAAGACCCGCAAAGGATGCGGAACTGGTCCTGGCTGCATGGGGGTGCGAGGAGGTTGCGGAACGCCGCCATGTGGAAGCCGCTTCGTTGAAGGGCGGCTGACGGGTTCCGCAGATAGTCCGAAGCTCTGAGCGCGTCCGCGATCGTCCCGCGCGCGTCTTTCAGCGCGGCGTGCCAGTCCGATCGTGACACCTCGGCGTCTCGACTGTTGAAATAGATTCCTCGAGCAATCGCGCAGTTTCGTTCGTTTTCCGCGATTTGTTCGGGGGTCGGCATGGCTCACACATTCGCGACGGGCGCGCGTCTCTTTCGTCGGCTCGGGGCAAGCCTGCGGGAATGGCCGTTCGCCCTTTCTTCTCTCGCGGTGTAGTTGATCGCGGCCTGCAGCTCAGGCGGCAAGGGAGAAAGACCTTCATGCGGTTCGGAGACCGGCCTTTCCAGACCAGCGACGGCGCCCAACAGCTGCGAGCCGATGGCGGCGGCCAGCCTGGGGGGCACTGAGTTTCCTATCAAGCGATACTGCGCGCTACGCCGGGCTGCCCAGACGAACGTTTCCGGAAATGTCTGCAAAGCGGCGCATTCGCGCGGAGACAGCCGCCTCAATCCGAGCATCGGATCCCTCAGCCAATCTTGCTGGGAACTCGCAGTGACCGTCCGCGACGGGAGCGCAGGATCGGCGACGAAGGCTCCCTGCTTGTAGCCCCAATGCCCGCCAGGCCGCGTCGATTCCACTTTTCCCATGCTCTTGACGCCGGAGCCCGGCGGGATTCCGGCCAATTCCAGGGCCATCTTCCCCGTCGGCCTGATGATCTCCTGATCCGAGACGGGCGCTATCTCCGACAGGCAGTCCCCAAGAGAAACCCATGGGGACAGTCCCTGCGCCTCATCGCCGTTCTTCGTATGGGTCGGTGACGGGAACGCAGGCGCGTCACCCGCCCTGTAGCCGACAATGAACAGTCTGACGCGTCGTTGAGGAACGCCGAAATCCGCGGCGTTAAGCAGTGCGACAGTGGTCTGAAAGCCCGCATGCAGCAGATTCTTCCGTATCGTCGCCAGCGCGGAGCCGGGCACGCCGTCCGCTCCACGGGCCGTGAGCAATCCGCGAACGTTTTCAAACACGAGCCAGCGGGCGTCGATTTCCTCTGCGATCCTGACAAAGTCCGACCAAAGGCGCCCTCTCGGATCGTCGAAGCCGAGCTGGTGACCGGCGCTGCTCCAGGACTGGCAAGGCGGCCCTCCTGCAATCAGCGGGATTTCGCCGCGCTTGGCGCCGGCGGACGCAAGAATGTCCGCGCCGTGCAACTTCGTGACGTCGGCCTTCTCGACATGGGCGTCGGCGAACGCCAAATGCGCGCCGCATCGCAACTTCGCAGCTCTGTTCGCTTCGATCGTCGCGACGGCGTCAGGGTCGATGTCCGAGGCGTAGCGGCATTGCCAGCCGGCCATCTCAAGACCCAAATCTAGGCCGCCGGCCCCGGAAAAAAGTGAAATGAAGTGCGCCATACCTACCTCATAACCGATTCTCGATTTCCGCCGAGTTCCGCGACGGGTTTTGCACGCCAAACTTGGCCAAGCATCGTGCCGCTATCAGAACATTAAGGGAACAAAGATTGCAAGTGTCAACTTGCCGGCGAAAGAACCGCCAAGCGGACGGCCTGGCCACCGAATGGGCCTCTTTCATTCCTATTGCGTGCGGATGGACATCTTTCCTCCAGAGAAACGCAGCAAGGTGATGGCAGCCGTAAGGCGGGAAGACACAGCGCCCGAAATGGTCGTCCGGCGCGGGCTGCACGCGCTCGGATTCCGCTATTCGCTTCATTGCAAGGGCGTCAAGGGGAAGCCGGACCTCTGTCTCAGGAAGCATCGTGCCCTCATTTGGGTGAATGGCTGCTTCTGGCACGGGCACGGCTGCGCGAAGGCTCGAGTCCCGCAGACGAACCGAGCCTATTGGGCGGCGAAATTCGAACGCAACAAGCGACGTGACGCGCAGAACCTCGAAGAGGCCGAAGAGGCCGGTTGGAGGAACCTCGTGGTCTGGGAGTGCGCGCTGACGAAAGGCCGTGCTCCGGAAACTGTCAAACGTGTCGCGGATTGGATACTTTCAGGTTCGCGCTCCGACGAGATCCCTTAGGTCTCGCGGTCGTGCGACCGGTCTGAACACCTGCCCTTCGAGGCAACCAAACGCCTCGAACTCACCTGCAAGCCCGCCCGGGCTCGCCAATGCGCCATGTCCAGCCCGACGCGTCGAAGGAGAGATGGTCTTGAGAGCTCGCATCGCGCAACTGGCGATCCTCTTCGCCCTGTCCTTCGCGCCCGTGACCGCGGCGGAGCCGCTTTTGCTGGAGATGGTGGAGAACGCGAAGGTTGTCGACACCGGCAGGGCGGGGATGCCGGCGTTTCTGGCGGATCCCGGGGTGATCGCGGATGAGAGCGGCTATCATCTCTTCGTGACGAACCATGTCTGCGATCGCGACGGCGACGGGGCGTTCGACGGGGACGAGTACCTGTTCGATCCGGAGACGACGGTCGAACGCTGTTTCGATCCGGACGGGCCGCGGCACCGGCAGGGGGCGGCGATCTTCTATGCCCACAGCGACGACGAGGGCCGGACATGGCGCTTCCGCCCGCTTCCGGCGCTCGCGCCGGAAGCGGGCACCTATGACAGCGAGAAGGTGGAGACGGCGTTTCCCGTCGTGATCGACGGCGCGCTGCATCTCTTCTACAGCGCCACCGGACATCACGGCGAGGCGGGGTTCGTGCCGGCGCGCTACGCGATCGGGGCCGCGAAGGTCCACCTTGCGGGCCGGACGATCCGGCAGGCGCTGATGCGCGACAATGCGGTGTTCGAGAAGGTTCGGGAGACGCCCGTCCTCGACTATGTCGCCGACGCCCGCGCCTATGGAAACAGCGTGCAGGAACCGAGCGTCGTCGTCAGGCGGGACGGCGCGGTCGAACTCTACTACACCGCGCTGCGGCTGAAGGATCCGCGCTCAGGCACGGGCGACGATCTCGACGGGATCGCGCTGATGCGGGCGACCTTCGCCGACACGCGACTGGCCGATCCCGAGATCGAGACCGTCAACGCGCTCGATCTCGCCAATCTGCCATGGTCGCTGGATCTGCGGGCCGCGTCGCTGCCGCTGAACATCCAGGAGGTCTATCACGACGACGGCGGCTACCACGCCTTCTACACGACGCTCGGCGACGGCGAGTTCCACCGGGACCAGGAAATCCGCTACGCCTGGTCGGACGACGGGCTGCGCTGGCGGAAGGGCAGGACGCTCGTCACCCATGACCAGCCCTTTTCCGAGTGGGGCGTGATGGCGCCGAGCGTGATCTTCGCCGGCGATCACCTCGACGTCTTCTACACCGCCTTCGGCGAGGTCTCGGATCAATCCTGCATCCCGCAAGGCGACGCCGCCCGCTGGGGCACCCCGATCAAGGACGGCAAGGCCTGCCTGCACGCGATGGTGGGCAGGGCGCGGTTTAGGATTGGGGGGTAGGGGGCAAGGCCTCCCGCCTACGCCCCGTGGGCCTCGAAGGCCTGGCGGAATTGCGGGTCGTTGCGGATGGCGGCGAGGTCGGGGTCGTGGTCGCGCATCCAGGCGGTCTTGGAGGGTGACACGCCGAGGGACAGGGTGCGGCGCAGGAAGCGGAGGGCGTCGTCGCGGGCGCCGAGCAGGCCGAAGAGACAGGCGATGTTGTAGGTCGTGCGCGGATCCTCGATCTCGAACGCCGCCGCCGTGTCGGCCCAGCGGCGCGCCTCGGCGGTGTCGCCAAGCGCGACGAGCGCCATGGCGCCCACATAGACGGCGCGGTCGTCATAGGGGTTGAGGCCGATGCGCGTCTGGGTGAGCGCGTGGACGCGGCGCGCGGTGGCGCGCGCCTCCTGCGTGCGGCCGGTCGCGGTCTGGCTGGACAAGAGCATCATGCAGGAATGCAGGTCGCGGGGGTCGATCTCGTAGGCGCGGCGGAAGCAGGCGTAGCCCTCCTCCATCCGGCCGAGCGACATGAACATGCCGCCGCGATAGACATGCGCTTCCTGCAGGTCCGGCGACAGTTCGATCGCGCGCAGAAAGGCGGTGTCCGCCTCGTTCGGGCGCAGGAACAGCGAATGGTAGCGCCCGAGCGAACAATGGGCCTCGGCGAGGCCGGGATCGAGGCGTAGCGCGCGGCGGCTGAATTCGGGCGCCTCGTCCAGTTCCTCCCGGGGAAGCTGGTAGTGGAAACCGAGCATGGTCAGGCTCTCGGCGAGGCCGGCATAGGCGTGCGCGTAATCCGGATCGAGCGCGATGGCGGCCTCGAAGGAGCGCCTCGACAGATCGACGCTGCGCCGCGTCATCTCCCTGAGATAGGCGCGTCCGCGCAGGTAGTGTTCATGCGCCTCGATGCTGCGGGTGCCGCGCACGCCGAGCACGGTGCCAGGGCGGGACGACAGCCGCAACTGCAGCGCCGCGGCGACGCTTTCGGCGATCTCGCTTTGCAGTTCGAACATCTCGACCAGGGCGCGGTCGTAGCGCTGGGCCCAGATCAGGCGGTTGGTGCGGCCTTCCACCAATTTGGCGGTGACGCGGATCGTCTCGCCCGACCGGCGCAGGCTGCCCTCCAGCACGTAGCTGACGCCGAGCTGGGCGGCGACCTCGTCGGGACGCGCCACCGCGTTGCGATACATGGCCGTCGATCCGGTCGAGGTGACGGAGAGGCCTGACACGCAGGAGAGATCGGTCAGAATGTCCTCGGCGATGCCGGCAGCCAGAAAGTCCTGCTCCGCGTCGCCGCTCAGATTGGTGAAGGGCAGGACGGCGATGGAGGGGTCCGCCGCGGCCGGCGGCCGGCCCGTGTCGCGGGCGCTGCTGCTTGCGGCCGCGTCGGCTGAGAGGCGGTGGAGCGCGGCGGCGGGCGACTGGGTGGAGAGGGCGATCTCGTCGGCGAGCGCCGCGGTTTCCGGCGACGGTTCGACGTCGAGTTCGGCGCGCAGGATGGCGCGGCAGGTCCGGAACTGGGCGATGGCGCGGGAGCGCTCGCCGTTCTGCGCATAGAGGCGCATCAGGAGGCGGTGGCTCTCCTCGCGGAACGGATCGAGGGACAGGAGATCGCGGGCGTCGGCGACGGCGCGGGCGAAGTCGCCGGCCTCGCGCAGCCGGTCGATGCGGCGCTGCAGGATGACAGCGGCGAGCTCCGCGAATTCCGAGCGCCGGGCGGTGAGCCAGCCGTCGTCGGCATCGCCGAAATCCTCTCCCGCCAGGAAGTCGCCGGCGAAGAAATCGCCGAGGGGGCGTCCGTCATCGGCATCGGCATGGGCATCGGCGTCGCGGGCGCGCTGGCGGAGGCGGGCGATGTCGGTATCGACGACCGAGAGGGCGAGAACGAGGGTGTCGCCGTCGGTTTCGACGGCGTCGCCGAGTTCGCGGCGGATGTCGGACAGGGCGGTGCGCAGGCTGTTGCGGGCCTGTTCCTCGCCGCGATCCGGCCAGAGCATGGCGGCAAGGCGTTCGCGCGTCGAGCGCCGGTCGGGCGCGGCGGCGAGGCAGGCGAGCAGCAGAAGGCTCTTGCGCGCCTTGAGCCTGACCGCTGCGCCGGCGGCGTCGCGCAGCGACAGATCGCCCAATGTCCGGAGTTCATAGGCGGACATGACGTCCGAGGCCCTCGCACCACGAATGGAACCATATGGCCCGGATTTAACGTGTTTTTGCCGTTCCTGTCACGCGGCTTTGCCGCGGCGCTGACGGGGCGCGGACATGCTTGGCGCATCGAAACCGAGAGGAGATGCCGCTATGTCCGAGGAAACCATCCACGCTCCCGCCAGTGCGGCCGGGCGGATCCTGCCGACGATCAACTGGCGCCGGTTGCGGCAGGCGCTGGCCGTGCTGACGCGCCGCCGGCGCATGCATGTCGATGCGCTTGGCGAGCGCGATCGCGCGGATCTGGGCCTGCCGCGCAGGAGCCTGGCTTCGATGGATCCCCGCTCGGCTGGCGGTTTTCATCCGCACGGTTTTTGAGACCGGCCGCGGCGATTGCCCCGGCCGGAGGCGTCAGTAGAGGCGCGTCTCGCGGTCCCGGGCCACGACCGCATCGACGTCGGCGACCGGATCGGGCAGGTTCCCATGGGCTTTCAGGAATTCGCCCGCCGAGGGGACGCCGGTCGCGTCCGGCCAAGCGTCGCTGTCCCACAGGGCGGCGCGGATGAAGGCCTTGGGGCAATGGCTGAGAAGTCGCTCAACCCGCACGAGAAGCGCGAGATCGGGGACGTGCCCGCGCATTGCCATGCGCTGCATGAGGGTCCGGTCGCGCACGATCCGCGCGGTTCCCGAAATCCGCAGGCTGTCGCGATGGCCGGGGATGATGAAGAACAGCCCGACGCCGGGGTCGCGCAGGATGTTCTCGAAGGCGTCGACCCGGTTGTTTCCGGGGCGGTCGGGCAGGGCGATGACCCGCTCGTTCAACACCTGGACGAAGCCGGCCGGATCGCCGCGCGGCGTCAGATCGACGCCGCCGTCGGCACGGCGCGTGGCGAGCACGACCATCGACGACGCGGCGATGAAGCGGGCCGCCAGGTCGTCGACATGGTCGATCACCTTGTGCGACACGAAGCGCGATGGCGGCTTGCGGTACTGGCGCAGCGCCGCCTGTCCGGTGATCTCTTCCTCGACGGGAATTCCGAAGACGTCGGCCATTGCGCGCGTCCTCACGTCAGCGCCGAGGCCGGATCCATGAGGCGATCGACCTGGAAGATCGCGGTGATCGGGATGCCGCTGATCTCGGAATGCTTGCGGATCGCCTCTTCGTCGTCGGCCAGATAGACGCAGAAGATCTTGTCGCCCGCCACGTGGCTGTGCTGCCATTGGACCGTCGGGGCGAGCTGGGCCAGCGCCGCGTTGGAGTTGCGCGCCGCGGCGACGGCCTCGGCGTCGGTCATGGCGCCGGCGCCGGGAATGTCTCGTTCGATCACGTATTTCTTCATGACGTCCTCCTGACACGCTGCCGACCGCCGGCAGCTCACGGAACCCATCTCAGTCGAAGTGACGCATGGGCATCCAGTCCGGTTTTCGAACTGGTTTGCCGAATATCGCGTGGTAGGGTCACGGCACGACCAAGGAGTTGCAGCATGCAGAGGCGACCCCATTACGGGCAGTACTGTCCGCTCTCGATGGCCGCGGAAATTCTCGGAACGCGTTGGACGATGCTGCTCCTGCGAGAGCTGCTGGAGGGATCGACGCAGTTCAACGACATCGCCCGCGGCGTTCCGCTCATGTCGAGGAGCATGCTGTCGAAGCGGCTGCGGGAACTGGAGCAGGCCGGCCTCGTCACGCGGGACGCCGGCGGCCGGGGGCGGCCGACGCATTACCGCCTGTCCGAGGCCGGCCGGTCGCTCGGCCCGATCATCCGCAGCGTGGCCGAATGGGGCCAGGAGTGGATCGACACCGAACCGTCGCTCGAGGACGTGGACACCGATTTCCTGATGTGGGACGTGCGCAGGAACCTGCGGGTGCCGACGGACCTGCCGGCGCGCTTCGTGTTGCATTTTCATTTTCCGGACGGTCCGGACGGCAAGACCGACCACTGGCTCGTCGTCGAGGCGGGTGACGTCGATGTCTGCTACATCGATCCCGGCCACGATATCGACGTGCGCATCGAGGCCAGCGTGAAGGATTTCACGCGTGTCTGGATGGGATGGCTGACGCTTCGACGGGCGCAGGACGAGGGCCGGCTGCATGTGGACGGGCCGCCACGCTACACGCGCGACGTCGCAACATGGCTCGGACTGAGCTCGGTGTCGTCGATCCCCAAGCGCCCGCCGGAACTCAGGGTGTTGCGGCCGCTTTCCTGACTGCCGTGCCGGGCGGACAGCGGCGCCGGTCGCTCAATCACCATGCGCGGACTTGACCTCAACTCCCCCCTGCCTGTATCCCTTCCGGCCATGAACACGTCGCGCACCCTTGCTCGCATCGCGCCGGCCGCTTTGGCCAGGATGCTTCTGCGCGCGCTGCCGCTTCTTCTTACTCGCGGTTGCCGGGTCCCTTGAGGAGCGCCCGGCGGCCGGTCTGGCCCGTCGGCCCGAGCTCCTCTCCACGCTTTACATCGCAATTTGAAAGACCTTAGAAGGTCTGCGCCGTTGAGCGCCGTCAATGACGGGCCGCGGCGGACAGGACAAGAGACCGACGCCATGACTGTTCATTCGCCCGCCACGCGCGGCATGCCCGAAGCTTCCACCAAGTACCGACCCTATCCGACCGTCGATTTGCCGGACCGGACCTGGCCGTCGAAGACGATCACGCAAGCGCCGATCTGGTGCTCCGTCGACCTGCGCGACGGCAACCAGGCGCTCGTCGACCCGATGGGCCCGGAGCGCAAGACGCGGATGTTCGGCCTGCTGCTCGACATGGGCTTCAAGGAAATCGAGATCGGCTTCCCGTCCGCCTCGCAGACGGATTTCGACTTCGCGCGCTGGTGCGTGGAAGAAGGCGAGGTGCCCGAGGACGTGTCGATGCAGGTGCTGGTGCAGTGCCGGCCGGAACTGATCACGCGGACCTTCGAGGCGCTGGAGGGCGCGCATCGGCCGATCGTGCATTTCTACAATTCAACCAGCGAATTGCAGCGCCGGGTGGTGTTCGGCAAGGACGTCGCCGGGATCAAGCAGATCGCGGTGGACGCGGCCAAGATGATCACCGACATGGCGGAAAAGGCCGGCGGCGGGTTCCGCTTCCAGTATTCGCCGGAGAGCTTCACCGGCACCGAACTGGAGGTGGCGCTGGAGATCTGCAACGCGGTCGCCGAGGTGGTGCGGCCGACGCCGGACAACAAGCTGATCATCAACCTGCCGGCGACGGTGGAGATGTCGACGCCGAACATCCATGCCGACCAGATCGAGTGGATGTGCCGCAACCTCGACAATCGCGAGAACCTGATCGTCTCGCTGCATCCGCACAATGACCGCGGCACCGGCATCGCGGCGACCGAACTGGGGCTGATGGCCGGCGCCGACCGCGTGGAAGGCACGCTGTTCGGCAATGGCGAGCGCACCGGCAATGTCGACGTCGTCACGCTGGCGCTCAACATGTTCACGCAAGGCGTCGATCCGGCGCTGGACATCCACGACATCAACCGCATCCGCGACGTCTACGAGCATTGCAACCAGCTCGCCATCCCGGAGCGCCACCCCTATGTCGGCGAACTGGTCTACACCGCGTTTTCCGGTTCGCACCAGGACGCGATCAACAAGGGCATGAAGGCGCTGAAGGCGTCCGAGGCGCCGATGTGGGAAGTGCCGTATCTGCCGATCGATCCGGAGGATGTCGGGCGCACCTACGAGGCGATCATCCGGATCAACTCGCAGTCGGGCAAGGGCGGGATTGCATACATTCTGGAGGCCGATCACGGGCTGAACCTGCCGCGCGCGCTGCAGGTGGAGTTTCGCGACGTGATCCAGAAGATCACCGACCGCGAGGGGCGCGAGCTGACCTCGAAGCGCATCTATGACGAGTTCATCGCCACCTATGTCGAGCTTCCCGACCGGCGGTTGCGATTCGTCAACCATTCCAGCCGGGCCGAGGAGAACGGCATGCGCACCGTCGAGGCCGTCATCATCGACGGCAACGAGCAGGTGACGGTCGAGGGACGCGGAACCGGGCCGATCGACGGGTTCCTGGACGCGCTGTCCCGGCATCTGGGCCAGAAAGTCTCGGTCATCGACTATGCCGAGCATTCCCTGCAGCGCGGCTCCGACGCGGCCGCCATCTGCTACATGGAGATCGACATCGACGGCGAGCGCGTCTTCGGCGCGGCTATCAACAAGAATATCGTCGCGGCGTCGCTCGGCGCGATTATTTCTGCGGTGAACCGCAAACTTGCGTCATAATGAAGCAGAGTCGGTCGGTAAGCCGCTGCCAACCGGCCGACTTTGATACAGGCAGGACCAGGTTTTCAAAAATTTACTGATGGAAGCTTGGAATGCGCGATTAAAGCGTTGCATACCTGCTAAATATTGTCATGTATACGTTACGTACGGTAACGTATGATGCGATCTGTAGGCATAGAGAGGCCCAGGGCACTTGGCGGCGATCTCACAAGCGGAGCAGTTCGATCCGGCTGTTATCCAGGCCGAGCTCGATCGAATAGTGAAGAGCGAGACCTTCGCGCGGTCCGAACGGTCGCGAGAGTTGCTGAGCTACATTGTCGAACGCGATCTCAATGGTGAGGCCGACCGGCTGAAGGGCTTCTCCATCGCCCTCGACGTCTTCGACCGCGAAGACAATTTCGACCCTTCCACAGACGCCGTGGTGCGCGTTCAGGCCGGGCGCCTGCGCGACCTTCTCGCCACCTATTATGCTGACGAGGGCGTGGACGACCCGATCCGCATCTCGATACCGCGCGGTTCCTACGTGCCGGCCTACGAGGAAACGGCCGATCGGGAGACCGAGGACGACGGCGAGGACGAGGCGCAGTCCGTCGTCACCCCGGCTGTCCCGGCACCGCTGCTGCCGCAGCGCACGATCCCGGCTTCCCGGCCGCGGGCGGCGCCGCGCCGCGTCTTCGCGGCCGACATCCGCCTGATCTGGCTCGGCCTGTCGCTCCTGTTCCTGCTTCTGGCCGGCAACGCCTGGATGCTGGTGACGAGCACGCTCGACCGCAACGCCGCGCTGGTCGCATCCGAGCAGCCGGTGGAGGTCGAGGAAGAGCACGGCCTGTTGTCGGCGACCGCCTATCTGCCCTCCATCTCCATCGAGCAGGCCCCCGACGGGCCGTTGCGGGTGGCGCTGGAAGACGCAATCCCGCGTTTCGGCAGCGTGGTCTACAAGACGGTCGGCGAATCGTCGGCCGGCGCACCGAAGTCGGATTTCTACATTCGCGTGGTGCCGGTCAGCGAGCATTCCAGCAACATCCAGTTCTACCATCGCGAGAGCGGGATCCTGATCGGCACGGACCAGGCGCCGAGCGATGCGGACCCACCGACCATTCGGCGGCACGTGTCGCGCATCGCCAGCCGCTTCCTGTCTGTCGGCGGGCAGATCTACGCCTTTCTGGAGACGGACGGGCGGCTGAACGCGCTGACCGAGTGCCTCGTGCTGGCGAATTCCTATTTCACCAACCAGTCCGCCGAAAAGCACGTCGCCGCCTATCATTGCGGCGAAGACCTCGTCGACAGGGGCATCAATTCCGGGCTGGTCTTCTCAGACCTCGCCTCCCTGTCGGTGGAGTATGTGACCGACGGCTACGACAACCCGTTCGACATCGGTCTGGATGAGGCGATCGCCTATGGGCGCCGCGCGATCCAGCTGTCGCCGGGCTCGCCGGAGGCCTACCGGTCGCTCGCCTGGGCGATGCAGATCGCCGGCGAGGACGCCGCCTCGCTGGACCTCACCCGCGCGGCGAGCGTGCTGAACCCCTACGACCTGAGCGTCAGCGCCAGCTATGCCGGCATCCTGGTGAAGATGGGCGACTTCCAGAAGGCCGTCGACATCATGGAAGACGTGCTGAAGGCGGCGCCCGTTCACCCGACTTGGTGGGATTTCACCACCTTCCTGGCGGCGTTCCAGGTCGGCCGTTACGACCTCGTCTCGCTGACCAGCCGCAATCTCGTCGGGCACGAGCGGTCGCATTACTGCGCCGCGCGGCTGATCGCGGCGAGCCTGGAAGGCAATGACGACCTGCGCGACAGGATGCTTTCGGCCATCGACAAGCGGCACGAGGGTTTCGTCAGCGACCCGGCCGCCTTCTACGGCCGGATGATGCCGCAGGCGGCCGCCGACAAGCTGGTGGCGGCGTTGCGCGAGGCCGGCCTGATGGTCGGGGGCGCGCATGGCGGCTAGGAGCGATCCGGCGTCAAACGACAATCTGCTTGCGTGGTCTGAAGCCGGGTCCGGCGACGGCGACGCGCTGGTGCTCCTGCATGGTTTCGGCGGGTCGGGCCGCAGTTACGATCCCGTCCTTGGCGGGCTCGACCCATCCATACGTGTGATCCTTCCCGACCTGCCCGGCCACGGGCGCTCGTTTGCCAGCGGCGGGTCGCGCCATCCGCGAGCCGCAGCGGCCGCGGTGCTCGCGACGCTCGACCGGATCGGCTGCGACCGGTTCCATCTGGGCGGGTTCTCCATGGGCGGCGCCGTCGCCTGCCTTCTCGCGCTGCAGGCGCCGGAGCGGGTAGCCTCGCTGACGCTTCTGGCGCCGGGCGGGTTCGGCCCGCAAATCGCCGCGCAGACGCTGCGCGACTTCGCGGCAGCGCGCAGCCGGACGGAGTTGCGCGCGGCGCTTTCCGCCATGTTCGCCCCGGGCGCGCCGATACCGGAGGCCGCGCTCGACTGCCTGGAAGAGGAGCGTGCGAACGCGGCGCTGGTCGCCGAACTGGTGGCGATTGCCGCGCTGATCACGCCGGAGATGCGGCAGGGCGAGATCCCGCGCGAGATGCTGGGACGGATCGCCTGTCCCGTGCAGTTGGTCTGGGGAAGCGCCGATCCGGTGCTGCCGGTGACGCAGAGCGAGGGGCTCGCGCCGCAGTTTTCGTGCCGCGTGATCGAAGGCGCGGGACACATGCTCACCGACGAGGCGAGCGATGCCGTGGCGGCCACCCTCAACGCCGCGATCGCGGGTTAACCATCGCCGCCACGACTGCCTGAAAAGTCTTTCAAACCCCGGCGAGGGCGCCTGAAAAGAGTCGCCTGACGTCCGGAATACTGTTAACAAATCATGAATATTATCCTGTCGGAGCAGTGAATGAGTCACGATCAGGACAAGCCGGGTCATCCTGTCACGAGCAAATTGGTCGATGCCGTCCGGCAGATGCGGGTCGCCGCCGCCGATCGCAACGACGTGGTGGTGGAGATGCGCGAAGCCACGCGCACGCGGCTTGAATTGCTGGCCGAGGATTTGCACGCGGTGATCGCCGATGTGCCGGCCGACGACGAGCGTTTCGACTTCGCGCTGACGTCCGGCCTGCAGCCGCGTTTCTGGATCGACGCCACGGCGCATGTGATGATGGGCCCCGACCGGCGCACCTACCGCTTCGTGCGCGACACGCGGCTGGGGCGGGTGGTGCTGGCGGAATCGACCGACCGCTCGGTGATCGTCGAGCGGATCGTCACCTATGTCGCGATGCGCATCCACGAGCGCGACCTGGCGCTGGCGGGCGAGGTGACCTCCTATCGCGACATGGCGACGGGCCGTTCGGCCGCGCGCGAGGACAATGGCCGGCGGGCGGCCCCCGAACAGCGGCCGCTTGACCGCATCAACGACGCGCTTGCGACGATGCGCAGCGAGGCGGGCGTGCGCGAGCGGCGCATGCCGGGCACGTCGAGCGCGTTCGACGCCTACGGCTCCGCCCAGACCGTCCCGGACCGCGTGCCCGAGCGCGAGGAAGCCGCGGCGCCGGCCGCGCAGAAGACCGTGATGGGGCAGGCGCAGTCGATCGCAAACGCGGTTGTCTGGGTGCTGCTCGGCATCGTCATCGGCGCGGGCACGCTGCTGCTCGCCTTCCAGAACCTGCTGATCCAGCGCTAGAGCCGCCCTGGCTCAATCCAGCCACAGCAGGTTTAGAGGTCGCGGGTTTCCGTGACCGTCGCGCCGCCGGTCTTGCCGGTCAGGGCGTGCTGGTGGAGCCGGCATTGCCATGCGCCGGGCTCTCCGCCGATCTCGAACATGTTGAAGGCCGCGGCCGGCCTGTGGCCGCCGGGCGCCTGGCCCGCGGCGGGGACGCCGATCACGGGCACGGTGGCGCCGTCGCGGCCGTCGATCTCGTGGCGCTGGGGCAGGTGGGTGTGGCCGTGCAGGACGAGTTCCGCGCCCTCGGCGCGGATGACCGACTGGAAGAGCCGGATGCCGAAGAGGCGCTTTTGCGGCGCGGCCGCCCGGCGGACCGGCGGATGGTGGATCATCACGACGCGGAACAGGCCCTTCTCGCGCGCGCGGCGCAGCAGCGTCGCCATGCTTTTCGCCTGCTTGGAACTGAGAATGCCGGAGGCCATGAAGGGGCCGGTCGCCACCGCGCTGTTGACGCCGATGAGCGCGACGGGGCCGCGCGTGCGCATGTAGGGATAGCCGTGCTTGGTGGTCGGGACGTCGGCGACCTCGGTGGTCATGAAGGCCCGCCACGCCGAGACCGCGCGGGCGAGCGCGCCGGGCACATAGGCGTCGTGATTGCCGGGCACCGCGCTGACGTCTTCGCCGGGGCCGAGCGTTCCGAGCCAGAGGGCGGCGGCGGCGATCTCGTCGTCAAGGGCGAGATTGGTCAGGTCGCCGGTCACCGCGATGTGGTCGGGGCCCGCGCCCTGCATGGCCGTGACCAGCCGGGACAGGGTGTCGCCCTGCATGTGGGCGGCGCGGTTGCGTTTCCAGTTGATGTAGCCGGTGATGCGCTTGGAGACGAGTTCGATGGCGCGCACCTTGGGCAGCGGCCCGAGATGAACGTCGGAAATATGTGCGAGTTTGAACACCATCACCCTTTCGTAAGCTGCGATCGGCGGAATACAACCGGAGAAACGCCACCGGGACGCCGAAACGCATGGCAGCCAAATTAAGAATGCGGTTCTTCCACTTCTGGTTCCTTCTGTCGCGGCCGATGACACTCGGCGTGCGGGCGATGGCCTTCGATTCGCAAGGGCGGATCCTGCTGGTCAAACACAGCTACGTGCCGGGCTGGTACCTGCCCGGCGGCGGGGTGGAACCGGGCGAGAGCGTGCTGGACGCGCTCGCCAAGGAACTGGACGAGGAGGCCAACACCCAGCTCGGCCAGCCGCCGCGTCTTCTCTCGGTGCATTTCAACCGGCGCATGTCGAAGCGCGACCACGTGGTCGTCTATCTGTGCGAGGACGTGCGCCAGACGGAGCCGAAGCGCGCCGACCGGGAGATCCTGGAGGCGGAGTTCTTCCCGCTCGACGCGCTGCCGGACGGCGTCACCGCGTCAACGCTGCGCCGCATTCGCGAATTTGGGGAGGCTGCCGCCCCCGACCCCCTTTGGTAGGGGCGTGAAGCGGCCGCGATCATGCGGCGCGGCATAGTCGATCACCGGGCCGGCCGGCACGATGCGCGTCGGATTGATGCTCTCGTGGCTGCCGTAATAATGCTGCTTGATGTGGTGCAAGTCGACCGTGCCGGCGACGCCCGGCTGCTGGTAGAGGTCGCGCAGATAGTTCGACAGGTTGGGGTAGTCGGCGATGCGGCGCAGGTTGCACTTGAAGTGGCCGACGTAGACCGGGTCGAAGCGCACCAGCGTGGTGAACAGCCGCCAGTCGGCCTCGGTGATGCGGTCGCCGGCCAGGTAGCGCTGCCGCGACAGCCGGTCCTCCAGCGCGTCGAGCGTGGAGAAGACGTCGGCGACGGCCTCTTCGTAAGCCTCCTGGGTGGTGGCGAAGCCGGCGCGGTAGACGCCGTTGTTGACGGTCGCGTAGACGCGCTCGTTGACGGCGTCGATCTCGGCGCGCAGCTCGGCCGGGTAATAGTCGGCGTCGTCGCCGGTCAGGCCATTGAAGGCCGTGTTGAACATGCGGATGATCTCGGAGGATTCGTTGGAGACGATCGTCTCGCGCTTCTTGTCCCACAGCACCGGCACGGTGACGCGGCCGGTGAATGTCGGGTCGGCGCGGCGGTAGAGGTCACGCAGATAGGCGAGGTTGTAGAGGCCGTCGCCGGTCGAACCGGTCCGCTTGTCGAAGGTCCAGCCGTCCTCTCCCATGAAATGCGAGACGACGGAGACCGGGATCAGCTTTTCCAGCTTCTTCAGCCTGCGCATGATGAGCGCGCGATGCGCCCAGGGGCAGGCGAGGGAGACGTAGAGGTGGTAGCGGTCCGGCTCGGCCTTGAAGCCGCCTTCGCCGGACGGGCCGGCTTCACCGTCGGCGGTGATCCAGTTGCGGAATTTCGCGTCCGTGCGCACGAAGCGCCCATCGGTGGATTTCGTGTCGTACCATTGCGTGTGCCATTCGCCGTCGATCAGAAGGCCCATGAAATTGCTCCTTTGTTCATGGCCCTCATTTAGACGCTCCCGGCGCGGGCGGCAGGCCACAAGCGTGAAACGGTGCGTAAACGGAACGGTTGACGCGCCTGGCGCGTAAAAACCGATGGACCGGGGCGCATTGCGATGCTACGCGGCGTGCATGAGCAGCAAAGGCAAGGCGATTTTCCAGCGACGATGAACCGACACGGTCTGGCCGTGAGCGGCCGTTTCCGCATGTTCATCGCTTTTCTTCGCCTGGTGCCATCATGACTGCCTTCGCCATCGCGCCCGAAACGGGTGCCCATCATTCCGACATCGACGCCCTGCATGCCGAAGCCTTCGGGCCGGGCCGCTATTCGCGCGCGGCGTTTCGCGTGCGCGAGCAGGGGCCGCATGACCCGGCGCTGTCCTTCGTCTCGCTGGCCGAGGACGGCGAGACGCTGCTCGGCTCGGTGCGGCTGACCTGGATCGAGACCGCGGCGACGGGCGCGAAGGGCCTGCTGCTCGGGCCGCTGGCGGTCAAGGACGGGCTGAAGGGCCAGGGGATCGGCAAGGCGCTTCTGCGCCGGTCGGTCGACGCGGCGCGGGAGGCGGGCGCGCCCTACATCCTGCTGGTCGGCGACAAGCCCTATTACTGGCCGTTCGGCTTCGAGACGATCTCGCGGGGCAGGGTGCAGATGCCGGGTCCGGTCGACCCGGCGCGGTTCCTCGTCTGCGCGCTGCAGCCGGAGGCCGCAGACGCGATCGGCGGCATGGTGCGCTGGGCCGGCAAGCCGGCCTGAACCCGCCGCTCGACATCGCCGGACGCCACTTCTAAAGTCCGCGCATGGGATGGATTTCGGTCGTTTTCGTGCACAAGGCCATCGAAGCCTTGTCCGGCCGCTCTCGCATGTCTGGCCGTTCTCCATTGGCCGACGCCGACATGCGCGCGCTGTTCGGCATTGCCGGGATCGATCCGGACGATCCTGTCGATCCGAAACGCATGGTCGCCGACGACCGGTTCTTTGCGCTGATGGAACGCATCGCCGGCGCGCCGGGCGGCGGACGGGCGGTGCCTGTGCTGATCGGCGCGTCGATGCGCTGCGACGATTACGGCGCCTTCGGCCTCGCCTTCAAGTCGGCGACGGATCTCGGCGGTTCGTTCCGACGGGTGGAGCGCTACGGGCGGATCGTCACGTCGATCGCCAATTTTCGCCTGGTGATCGGCGACGCGGAGGCGGCGATGGAGGTGATCCCGGGCCGCGAGCAGCGGCTCGGCCTGACCATGACCAACGAGATCGCGGTCGCGGCCGCCGTCGCGCTCGCCCGCGAAGTCTCCGGCGGCGATTTCACGCCGACGCGGGTGGAATTCATGCACAGCGCGCCGGACGACGACAGCGTGCAGCAGGCGCATTTCCGGTGTCCGATCCTCCACGACGCCCCGCGCGACGCGCTGGTGGCGCCGGTTGAGCGCCTGGCGAAGCCCAACCGGCTCGGCGACCGGAGCATTTCGGCGTTCTTCGACACGCATCTCGACGGCGAGCTGGCTGGTTTCGCCGAGCCGGCGGGGTTCGGGACGCGCGTGCGCGAGGCCATTCTCGAAGTCCTGAGCGAGGGCGCGCCGACGCTGGCGCAGACCGCCGGCCGCATCGGCATGAGCAGCCGGACGTTGCAGCGGCGGCTGGCCGCCGACGACAAGGCCTATCAGGACCTCGTCACGGAGGCGCGCCGGGCGCTGGCCGAGCAACTGCTGTCGCGCACCGAGTACGCGCTGGCGGAGGTCGCCTTCCTGACCGGGTTTTCCGACCAGAGCACCTTCTCGCGCGCCTTCAAGAGGTGGAACGGGACGACGCCGGCGGGCTATCGGCGCGCGGCGCAACAGGCGCTCTGACGCCTCCTCGTCGTGTTTGGCATGGCGCGCACAGGCATTGGCGCCCGGCGCACAGACGCGGCCGGCCTCTCGCCGCTAACGGACCGGTGTTCGTTCAACCAGGGGAGACACCGATGGTTCTCAACCGTTTCCAGAAAATCGTTCTCGGTCTCGCGGGCGTCACGGCCGCCTGTATCGGGGGCTTCATCCTGACCGCGCCGCAGGCATTCTATGCCGGCTACGGCATCACGCTTGGCGCCGATCCGACGCTGTTGAGCGAGATCCGCGCGCCGGCGGCCTGCCTTTTCGGGCTGGGGCTCTTGATGCTGGCCGGGCTGGTGCGGCCGACCTGGACGCATCCGGCGATCGCCGCCGCGTTCGTCGTGTTCCTCGCCTTTCCGGCGGGGCGGGTCGTCGGCCTGATCGTGGACGGCGTGCCGGCGGGCGGCATTCTCGCGGCGCTGGCGGTCGAACTCGTGATCGCCGCGCTGCTGTTCGCCGCCTTCGGCCGTCGCGGCGCGATCTCCGTTCCCGCTCCCCGGCAGGCGAACGCGGCCGGGTGATCCTGCCAGCCAGGCGTTCGGGTTGGAGCTTGGGGCCGGCCCCGTGTTCACGCCCAGCTCACCGGATCCAGCCTGAAGAGGATCGCGAGCTGGGTGTAGACGTCGGGCGCTTCGTGCTTCAACGCCGCAGGCCTTTCGAAGAAGACCTCGACTGCGACCGCGAAGAATTCCACATGGCTGGTCGCGCCATAGGCGTCGAAGACCGTTCTCGCGCCGTGCTCGACATTGCGGACATGCCTGTCATAGGCGGTGACGAAGGCGCGCTCCCAGTCGACGAATTTCTGACCCTTCGCGAGGATGGGAATGGCGTTGGTGTGGCCCGACAGGTCGTCGATCTGGTGGGCGAATTCGTGGAAGACGACATTCTGACCGTCCCGCGTGTCGGCGGCGCCGTGTTCCACGTCTGCCCAGGACAGGACGACGGGGCCGCGCGACCAGCTCTCGCCCAGGCGGCCGACATTGCGTTCCGTCACCACATAGCCGTCCTGTTCCTTGAGCCGCGACGTGAACGCGTCGGGATAGACGAGGACGGTGTAGAGGTTCTCGTACCAGGTGTCGGTGTTGACGACGAGCAGGCAGGCCTGGGCGGCGACCGACAGCCGGATGTCGTCCGTCATCTCCAGTTCGCCGAGGCCGACGAAACTGATCTGGTGGAGGAAGAGCCTGATCTTGCCTTCCAGCTTGCGGCGCAGTTCGGGCGGGAGCTTTCGCACGATCGGCACCGCCTTTTCGACGATCGCGCGCTGCCGGTCGGACAGGTGCGAGGCGAGCAGCCGCCTGCGCCGTCTCTTCCGCGTCAGGTAGCGCAAGACATAGGCGCCGGCGCCGGTCAGAAGCAGCAGGAGGAGGATGAGTTGGCCCGTCGACATGGCCTGTAAGTAGGTATGCGGGGCGGCCGGGAAAAGCGGGATGCTTGCCCGGCACGCGCCTGATTTCCCTTGGAGGCGGTGTCGGGCGGCGGTATCGTCCAGGCCGGCGAGTTGCGGGGGGAGGACGCGATGAGGTTTCACAGGCTTTTCTGCGATGCAGACGGCGAAAGCCACTGGGAAGACGTCGAGGTGGCGCTGGCCGAACGGGTCTTCGCGCCGCCCGCGCAGCGCATCGAGATCTCCGAACCCGAGCCGGCCCGGCAGATGGCGTTTCTGAGGCTGCGCGCCGGCTGGGACGAGCCGGTGCACCCGACGCCGGTGCGCCAGAAGCTGATCTGCGTCGCCGGCAGCGTCCGGGTGACGGCAAGCGACGGCACGACGCGCGATATCGGCGTCGGCGACATCTGGCACATGGAAGACGTTTCCGGCAAAGGCCACCACACCTGCGTTACCAGCCCGGACGATTTCGAGGCGGTGATCGTCCAGTTTCCGTAGGCGCGGCGACGTCCTGCCTTCGGGCTTGTGTTTGAAAACCGGATGTGGATTGCTGGCGGCTCGGACGACTGGAGGAGGGCTGCCATGATCGACCAAGCCAGCTTGATAACCTATGCGCTGATCGTGCTCGGGTTCGTGTTCATTCCCGGGCCCGCGACGCTTTTGACGGTCGCGCGGGCGACGACGTCGGGGGTGAGAGTGGGGATCGCGACGGGCGCGGGCATCACCGCCGGCGACATCATCCACACCGTGATGGCCGTCGTCGGCATCTCGGCGATCATCGCGACCTCGGCGACCCTGTTCAGCATCGTGAAATATCTGGGCGCCGGCTACCTGGTCTTTCTCGGCATCAAGGCGATCCTCGAAAAGGCGCCGGTCGATCTCGGGCAGGGCCGCGTACCGATTACCGCGCCGCAGGCGTTCCGCCAGGCGATCCTGGCCGAAGTGCTCAACCCGAAGACTGCGCTGTTCTTCCTGGCGTTCCTGCCGCAATTCGTCGTGCCGGCGAACGGCCATGTCGTCGCGCAGCTGACGCTGCTCGGCGTGCTGTTCGCCTTCATCGGCTTCTTCAGCACGATCGTCTATTCCCTGGCGGCGGGCGGCCTCGGCAATTTCCTGCGCCGCAACCCCACCGTGCTGAAATGGCAGGGCAAGGTGGTCGGCGGCATATATTGCGCGCTCGGCGCGCGCCTGGCGCTGCAGGAGCGATAGGCGGGGCCGGCCTTCAACCCTGCCGGCCATTCGCCGCGAAGGCGCCCGGGGGCAGGCCGACATGGCGGGCGAAGGCGACGCTGAAGGCGCTGGCGGAGCCGTAGCCGATGCGGCGCGCGATGTCGGCGATCGGGGCCTCGCGGCGGACCAGCATGTCCTTGGCCAGCGCCATGCGCCACGTCGTGACATATTCCATCGGCGCGGTGCCGATCTCGCGCCGGAAGTGCTCGTAGAAGGTCGAGCGCGACATGGCGGCGGCTTTCGCCAAGGCCGCGACCGAATGGGGGCGGTCGGGATGGGCGTGGATCCGGCGCAAGGCCGCGCCGAGCCGCGGATCCGCCAGACCGCGCAGCAGGCCGGGCGCGGCCCCCGTTTCCGCCGTCGAGCGCAGCGCCTCGATCAGCAGGACTTCCAGCAGGTGGCCGAGCACCATCTCGCGCGCCACGCGGCCGGCGCGCGTCTCGTCATGGATGAGCTTCATCAGCGCGATCAGCCGGCCCTCGCCGCGGACATGGACGACCTCGGGCAGGAGCGCGACCAGCAGGTTCCGGTCGGGCGTGGCGAAATCGCAATGCCCGACCAGCATGACCACGTCGGACGGCGCGTCGGCTTCGCCGAGGCGGATGACGCCGGGGCTGACCTCCAGCGGCTGCCGGATCGCGCCTCGGCCCGGGGACACCGGGCTCGAGACGGTGAAACTGAAAATCTCGGGCACCAGCACGAAATCGCCCGCCTCAAGCCCGATCGGCGCGCGGCCCGAAACCGTCAGCAGGCAGCCCCCTTCGACCACCGCGCAGTAGAAGGGGCTGCCCATCTCGGTGCGCTCCACGATCCATTGCCCGCCGGCGGTCACCAGCTTGGAGATCGACGGGGCGGGCTTCAGGAGGCTCACGATGTCTGCGAGAGGATCGCTCATGCTTCGGACATATGCGAAATAATTCCGGATATCCAGTGATAGAAAGTCCGGAGACGCCCATCCATCTCCTGTTCAGCCCACAACAGGAGACAATGCCATGCCCAGGATCCTCATCACCGGCTGTTCGAGCGGCTTCGGCCTCGCGATCGCGCAGCGCTTTCTGACCGAAGGCTGGGAGGTGGTCGCCACCATGCGCAATACCGGCCAGGACGTGCTGCCGGCGCATGACCGGCTGACCGTTCTGCCGGTCGACGTGACCGACGCCGACAGCGTCGCCGCGGCGGTCGCGCAGGCCGGCCCGCTCGACGCGCTGGTCAACAATGCCGGCGTCGGCCTCTTGAACGTGCTGGAAGGCGCCACGATGGAGAACATGCGCGCCGTGTTCGAGACCAACACGCTCGGCGCGATCGCGCTCATGAAGGCGGTGATGCCGCAGTTTCGGTCGCGGGGCGCGGGCACGATCGTCAATGTCAGCTCCAGCGTCACCGTCAAGCCGCTGCCCGCGCTGGCGGCCTACACCGCCAGCAAGGCCGCGCTCAACGCCTTCAGCGAAAGCTTCGCGCTGGAGGCGGCGCAGGTCGGCGTGCGGGTGCGGCTCGTGCTGCCCGGCTCGTCACCCAGCACGAGTTTCGCCCCGAACGCCATGGCCCGGATGGGGCTGGAGATCCCCGAACCCTACGAGGCCTTCGTCATGGGCTATCTGGGCGAACTGCGCGGCGCGGCCGAGGTGACCGTGCCGGAAGACGTGGCGCAGGCCGTCTGGCGCGCGGTGACCGAGCCGGACACGCCGATGAAGACCCCCGCAGGCGCCGACGCCGTGAGCTGGTTCAAGGAGGCCGGCCTGCCCGCCGCATGACCCGCGTGCCGCCGCCCGTCCGGCGGCGGCCTTTCCCTCCCGTTTTCCGGAGACCGACCATGAACAACCTGATCGACCTTGCCCGACATATCCCCACGCCCGAGCCTGCGCTGACCGTGGCCTACACGCCTGTTGTCCTTGCGATGGAGGGCCGCCAGCCGCTGGAACTGCGCGTCACCGCGCCCGCCGCGGGCACGGACATTCCCGTCGTCGTTTTCTCGCACGGGCACGGCCCGTCGAACTACATTCCGTCGAAGGACGGCTACGCGCATCTGGCGCAGTTCTGGGCCGAGCGCGGGATCGCCGTGATCCAGCCGACCCATGCCAGTTCCCGCGTCGGCGGCCTGCCGGCGGACGCCGAGGGCGCGCCGTTCTTCTGGCGCGAAAGGGTGGCGGAGATGAAGGCCGTCCTCGACCGCCTCGACGAGATCGAGGGGCAGGCGCCGGCGCTGGCCGGACGGCTGGACCATGCCCGCGTGGCGGCGGCGGGCCATTCCTTCGGCGGATACACCGTCGGCCTGCTGCTGGGCGCCAATCTGCATGGCGAGGATTTCCGTGATCCGCGCCTTGCGGCCGGGATGATGCTGACGGCGCCGGGGCGCGGCGGCAGCGACCTGACGCCGGAAAGCGCCGAGCGGTTCCCGTTCTTCGACGTCGATTTCTCCACGCTCGTCACACGCACCCTCGTGGTCGGCGGGGACGCGGACGATCCGCATTTCACGCCGCGCGGCCCGGAGTGGCATGCCGACGCGTTTGAGGACGGCCCCGGCGCCGAGGCGTTCCTGTCCATGCGCGGCGTCGGCCACGGGCTCGGCGGCATCGCCTCGCTCGACGCGCGCGAGACCGAAACCGAAGCGCCCGACGTTCTGGAGGCCACCAAGCGGCTGACGCTCGCCTGGCTGCGCACCGCGCTCGGCGTCGAACCCGACGCCTGGACGACGGCCAGCGGCGCGCTTGCCGGGCCGGCATCGGCGCTCGCCCGGGTCACGACGCGCAAGGGCGTTGGAAGCTGATCGCGGCGATCCGCCGCTCTACGCCGACTTGGCGTAGCCGCCGTTATAGGCTTCGCTCTTCCGGCGGATTCGCGCGTGTTCGACGACCCTGTCGCGTGCGATCCCCCGGAAGTCCTCGATCGACGAATAGCCCTTGTCCTGCAGGTAATCGGCGAGATCGCCGGTCAGCTCGCGGATGAGGTTGACGCCGACGCCACCACTACCCTTCTCCTCCATCGCAGCCGTGCAGACCTGCAGGTTTCCGGCGCCATGGACGATGAAGTTGAAGGCTTCGCGGAAGCCCTTGATCCCGCCGATGCCGGAAATCGATTCGTTCGGGAAGGCCCGCGACACATCCGAGACGCGCTGCAGCGCCTGGTGCAGGATCGCCAGCCCGCCGAGGCCCCCGGACGTGACCAGCCCGTCGACCTCGACCTCGAATTTCAGGGTCTCGGGGTCCATGAGCGGAAGAGACGGAAAGGTGTTGCAGATCGAGATCGACGCCGCTCCGGCTGCGTAGGCGGCGCCGGCCCCGTCGACGAGGCTGGACCCGGACGGCGTCAGCTTCACCCAGATCGGAACGCTGACCGCCTCGGTGACCGCGTTGAGGATCGTCGTGATGATCTCCTCGTCATTGGCGATATGCGCGCCCATGTCCTTGCGGTCCATGTGGGGGCAGGACATGTTCAGCTCGATCGCATCGCATCCGGCGTTCACGCAGGCGCGTGCGAGCTTGCGCCAGTTCTCCATCTCCTCCTCGGAGCCGGCCCCGGCCATGATCGAGGCGATGAGCATCCGGTCCGGATAGGTCGTCTTGATCTCTTCCAGGTCCGGGAGCCACAGATCGAGCGGCTGGTCGGAGATGAGCTCCCAGTTCCAGGAGGAGTGAGAAACGGTGTCGGGCCGCTTGTAGCGGGAGACATAGGGTTTCGTCTCGCTGGCGCGCTGATAGATCGTCTTGGGGCCGGCGACGTTCTCGACCGGGTGCAGGCCGATCGTCTTCGTCACGACACCGCCCCAGCCGGCGTCGAAGGCCTTGAGGATCTTGGCCTTGCTTTCCGTCGGCGGCGCGGAGGCCAGGACAAAGGGGTTCACGAACTCGAGGCCAGTGAAGTGTGTTGCAAGCTTGCTCGTCATGGGGCGCTCCCGGGTTGGGCTCCATAGGACCGAAAATTTTATCAATCAGTCAACATTTTTTTCGGCGCCCGGCCATGCCGATGTGAAGCCGAGGCAAGACGTGGCGCTTTCTGCTCAAAAGATGGGCAGAAAGGCTTCATAGACGGCGTTGTCGAAAACGGCCGGCGCGACGTTTCGAACGGTCGCTGGCGCACTCGGACGGGTTTCGTGACGGTATTCCCGGCGAGCTGCCCTTCGCCCTAGCGCCCCTCGCGCACCCAGGTTCCGGCGAGCACCATCAGCAGCAGCGCCAGGCCGAGGAAACCGGAGAAGAGGGAGTAGCGGGTGACGCCGAGCAACTCGGTCTCGTCGGTGGTGCGCAGGCCGATCCAGTCCGTTCCCGAGGCGCCGGCATTGGCGCGCACGGGCAGGATGTTGGGGACGCGCAGCGCGCCCGACGTGGCTAGGAGGCGGCGGATGGAGCCGCCGCTGGCGTCGGTGACCGGTTCCAGCAGCTCGGTGGTGGAGATCATGGAGCGGTATTCGGGCGCGTCGACCGGGCCGGCATGGGCGAGGGTGTTGAATTCGCCCTGGACGATCTCGTAGAGACCGACCTCGTCGGCCTCTATACGGGCGGAGAAGACGCCGTTGCCGTTGTCCTGCAATTCGACCTCGGTTTCGACGCCGGTCGGCGAGCGCAGGCGGGCCGGTTCGACCTCGTCGGCCATGGTCTGGCGGCGGATGGTCAGCGTCTGCCCGTCGCTCGACGCGGTCAGCGCCTCTTCCTCCAGCTCCGGCTCCTTCATCAGCCAGTGCGCGACCCGGCGATAGAGGCCGACATGCGGGCCGCCGCCCTCGAAGCCGCGCGCCCAAAGCCAGCCATGGTCGGACAGGATCATGCCGACGCGGCCTTCGCCGAAGCGGTTGAGCACCAGGAGCGGCCGATCGTCCGGGCCCTGCATGGCGACGATGCCTTCCGGCGGATCGACGTCGATGGTGCGGAACCAGCGGCCCCAATTTGGCGGCTCGCTCTGGCCGCCTTCCAGCGTGCGGGTGACGGGGTGGCGCTTGCCCTCGTCGGAAATGCGCGGGAAATAGCCCTGCGCGGTGACCACGCCGGTCGGACGGGCGGGCAGGGCGGCGACGAGCGGGGTTTCGGCGATCGAGGTCTCGCCGGCATATTCCGGACCGGCGGCCACGAGCAACGCACCGCCGCCGCGCACATATTCGGCGATGTAGTCGTAATAGAGCGACGGCAGCACGTTTCGGTACTGGTAGCGGTCGAAGATGATCAGGTCGAAATCGTCGATCTTCTCAACGAAGAGTTCGCGCGTCGGGAAGGCGATGAGCGACAATTCGTTGATCGGCGTGCCGTCCTGTTTCTCCGGCGGGCGCAGGATGGTGAAATGGACGAGATCGACGGAGGCGTCGGACTTCAGCAGGTTGCGCCAGGTGCGCTCGCCCGAATGCGGCTCGCCGGAGACGAGCAGGACGCGCAGATTCTCGCGGATGCCCTGCATCTCGGCGACGGTGCGGTTGTTGGCGAGCGTCAGTTCGCCAGGCCATTCCTCCACCGCCAGTTCGATGATGTTGGCGCCGGCGCGGTCGAGCGTCAGGTCCAGCGGCGTCTCGACGCCGGGAACGGCGGTCTCGCTGCCGACGCGCTCGCCGTTCAGGAAGATCTCGACGGTGACCGTGGCCGCCGCCTCGCCGTCGCCGGAATCGACGACGTGATACATCATCTCGGTCGGCTGGCCGGTGATGGAGAAGCGCGGCGCCTGGGTGAACTCGATCTTGCGGTCATATTCGCCGGGCGCGCCGGTGGTCAGCACATGCAGCGGCGTGTTCGGCGGCAGGCCGGTCTCGCCCTGCGGCACGTCGTGGACCTGGCCGTCGGTGATCATGATCGCGCCGCCGAGGCGCGACGGCGGAACGTCGCGGATGGCAGCGGCGAGCGCCTCGAACAGCCGCGTTTCGGTCTGCGCGCCCTCGGCGGCGCCGGTTCCGGCCTCGACCTCGCGGACCTCGAATTGCGGGAAGCGGGCGAGGCGTTCCTTCAGCGTCTCGAGCGCGCTGTCGGCGGTCTCGATGCGGCCGCCGAGCTTCTGGCTCTGGCTGCGGTCGACGACGAGCGGGACGACGGTGGTGAGCGGCGCGCGCTCCTCCTCGTTGACGACCGGATTGGCGATGGCGAGCGCGAGCGCCGCACCGGCGCCGGCGCGCACCACGGCGCCGCGGCTGCGCGAGACGAGCGCCCAGCCGACCAGCGCGACGACGGGCAGGCAGACGACGGCGAGAAGCCACCACGCGGTGAGCGGCGCGAAATCGAGGGAGAAGCTGGTCATCGCGTCACTGCCCCAGCCTTTCCAGCAGCGCCGGCACGTGGACCTGGTCGGCCTTGTAGTTGCCGGTGAGCATGTACATCATGATGTTCACCCCGGCGCGGAAGGCATAGATGCGCTGCAGCGGGTCCGACGACATGGTCGGGAAGACGGGCCGGCCGCTTTCGTCCAGCGCCCATGCGGCGGCGAGGTCGTTGCCGGTGATCATGATCGGCGTCACGCCGTCGCCGCTGCGCACCGGGCGGTCCTCGACCGTCTCCTGCGTGGCTGACGCCTCCACCCAGAGCGGCGAGCCGTCATAGCGGCCCGGAAACCGGTCGAGGATGTAGAAGGCCTTCGTCAGGACGTGGTCCGGCGGGACGGGCTCCAGCGGCGGGATGTTGAGGCCGCGCAGAATGTCGCGCAGGCGCTCGTTTTCCGGCGACGACGCGGCGCCCGCGAAGGAGGCTGTCAGCTGGTCCCGCGTGTCGAACAGCACGGTTCCGCCGCCCTGCATGAAGGCGTCGAGCCGCGAAATGGCGGCCTCCGACGGCATCGGCGCGGTGATGTCGATCGGGAAATAGATCAGCGGATAGAAGGTGAGTTCGTCGGTCTCCAGGTCGAGGCCGACGGGTTCGGCCGGCTCCAGCGCGGTGCGGCTTTCCAGATAACGCGTCAGGCCCCACAGGCCGGCGGCGCTGACGTCGTCGGTGTCGGGATTGCCGGATTTCACATAGGCGAGCCGCGTCGTCTCCAGAAGTTCGACGATCTCGGCGTCGCCCGGCCGCTCGTCGCTCTCCTGGGCGAGGGCGGGCATGGCGACGGTGAGCGCGACGGCGACGACGGCCAGGGCGAGCGCCGCGGCGACGTGCCCGGTCTCGCGCATGCCGACGCGGCCCTTGCCGAAAAGCCGCAGGCGGCCGTTGATCCACAGGACCGCCAGCGTGTCGAGGGCGAGCAGAGCGAGCGCGATCAGGAAGAGCGGGCCGCGCAGGTCGCTTTCCTCGCCGCTGTCATAGGCGAAGACCGTGCTGGCCGCCTGGAAGGCGGGCGTGCCGAGCGGGGAGAGCGTGTCGTCGGCGACGAGCACGTTGCGCGCGACGAAGCCGTCGGCCGTGCCGTAGAGCCCCGCCGGGTGGGTGTAGCTCGCAGGCGTCGCAGACGCCGCTGCGTCGAGCGGGCGGACATGGGACGGCGGCGTGGTCAGTTCGCCGTCGGCGCCCAGGATGCGATAGGGCGCAAGGGCCTCCGCCTCGACGCCGGAATTGCCGGGCTGGATGGCGCCGGTGTTACGCGACAGGTTGGCGATGCGGCGCAGCATCTCCACGAAGGAGCCGGAGATCGGCAGGTTGGACCATGTCGCCTCGGCGGTGACGTGGAACAGGACGAGCGTGCCGTCGCCGCGCGCGGCCCCGGTGACCAGCGGCGTGCCGTCGGCGAGATTGGCCCAGGTGCGGGCCGCGAGATCGAGGCCGGGCTCGGCCAGCACCTGCCGGTTGACGGTGACCTCGCGCGGGGCTTCCAATCCGCCGAAGGGGCCGTTGCCGGGAAAGGCGGCGACGGGCTGCGGTTCGGTCCAGGACAAGGAGCCGCCGAGCGTGCGTTCGCCGAGGCGCATCTCGACGGGCAGGAGCGGATCGTCGCCGGCGGTCGCGGCAAGGCGCGGGCCGGCGAAGCGCACGAGCGTGCCGCCGTCCTCGACCCATTCCGCCAGCGCCTGCGACGCGGCCTCGGGCAGCACGCCGATATCGGCCATGACGATCATCGCCGGGCCCTGTTCGAGGAGCGCGGGCACGTCGACGGAAAGGTCGCCGGTCTTGCCCTCGACCAGATCGGCGAAGGGCTGCAGCGCGCGCTGGATGTAATAGAGCGGCGAGAGGAGCGGCTGGTCGAGATCGCCGGCCTGGCCGGTCAGGAGGCCGACGCGGCGGCGGCGGGAATTCTCGTCCACCAGCCAGACGCCGCCGGCCTGTTGCTGGCCGGCGATGCGGATCGTCGCGAAATCGTTGCGCAATTCGAACGGCACCTCGAAACGGGCCGTGGCCTCGGCACTGCCGTCCTCGAACAGCGCCGCGGTCTCGGCCAGAAGCCGGCCCTTCTCGTCGAAGGCGGAGACAGGAACCGGATCGGCGCCGGTGGAGAGCCCGTCGGGCCCCTGGACGCGCACGTTGAAGCCGGTCGGCGTGTTGTCGACGCCGCGAATGGCGCGCAGATCGTCGATGCCGGCGTCGAAGAGCAGGACTTCCGAGAGATCGAGCGCATTGATCGCCGAGAGCGTTTCGTCGCGTTCGCTCGCGGCAAGCCCGTCGGAGAGCCATGCGAGCGAGGCCGGCGGCGCGTCGGCGAGGGCGGCTGCGAGGCGGTTGACGGCAGCGACCCGGTCCGGTTTCGCCGCGATCGGCGTCGCGGCGGCGAGGACGGGCAGCAGGTCGGTCGGCTTGGCGAGCGCGACCTGGGCGTTGTCGGGCGCGACGGTGAAGGCCAGCGCCACTGTGCGGCCGGCCTCGTGGGCCTTTTCGACGAGTTGCGCGGCCTGCGCCATGCGCGCATCCCAGTCGCGGCCGGTGGACCAGCCATTGTCGACCAGAAGGGCGAGCGGGCCGTCGCCGGTGGCGATGTCGGCGACCGGATTGAGCACGGGGCGGGCGAGCGCGAGGATGACGAGCGTCGCCATCAGGAGGCGCAGCAGCGTCAGCCACCACGGGCTGCGCGCCGGCGTTTCCTCGTGCTTCATCACCTGCGCGAGGAGGCGCAGCGGCGGGAAGATCTCGGTGCGGGGCTTGGGCGGCGTCAGCCGCAGGAGCCACCAGATGACCGGCAGGGCGGCGAGGCCGAACAGGATGGCGGGCGCGGCAAAGGAGAGGGGGAGACCGAGCATCAGGCGGCGCCTCTCGCGGTTGTCTGTCTGGCGGCGGGCTGGCCGGTCAGGCGGCCATGCAGGGAAACGAGCGCTTCGGAGGCGAGTCGGTCGGTGCGGTTGACGGCGAAGCTCCAGTCGAGCCGGCGGCAATAGTCGCGCAGCGCCTCGCGGCGGGCGTGATAGATGGTCTGATAGGCCTCGCCCCAATGTTCGGCCCGGCCGGCGGTGAGGCGGACGCCGGTTTCGGGGTCCTCGAACTCGGTGCGGCCGGCATAGGGGAAGACCTCCTCGGCCGGATCGGCGACCTCGAGCAGGTGCATGCGCGCGCCGCGCTTGGCGATGGCGTCGAGATCGGCGAGCGTTTCTTCCGGCGGATCGAGGAAGTCGCTGACGAGCACGACGTCGCTGTAGCGCTTGACCATGTCGAGCTGCGGCTTGTCGGGCAGGGTGAGCGCGTGGGAGCTGGCGAGCGCCATGGCCAGACGCTCGGCGCCGTTGCGCGCGGCGACGGGTTTCAGCAGGCCGGGATAGCCGATGCGTTCGCCGGAGCGCGACAGGAGTTCGGCCAGCGCCAGGGTGAGGACAAGCGCGCGCGATTCCTTCGACACGGTGGCGGCGCGCGACTTGAACAGCATGGATTCGCTCGGATCGGCCCACAGCCACACCGTGTGGGCGGCCTCCCACTCCATATCGCGGACATAGGTGTGGTCGTCACGCGCCGAACGCCGCCAGTCGATCTTGGCGAGCGTCTCGCCGGCGACATAGGGGCGGAACTGCCAGAAGGTCTCGCCGATGCCGCGCTTGCGGCGGCCGTGCCAGCCGGCAATCACGGTGGTGACGATGCGGCGCGCCTCGATCAGGAGATCGGGCACGAGTGCGGCGCGCAGGCGGGCGCGCGCCAGCGCGTCGCTGCGATCCTCCGGTGAGTGACGCGCGCCGACCGTCGCCATGCGTCAGGCCTGGTCCAGCGACCGGACGAGATCGGCGATCACGTCGCGCACGCTGACGCCCTCGGCGCGCGCCGCGAAGGTGAGCGCCATGCGGTGCTGGAGCACGGGCTCGGCCAGGGCCTTCACGTCGTCGATCGACGGCGCGAAGCGGCCGTCATAGAGGGCGCGGGCGCGCGAGCACAGCATCAGCGCCTGGCTGGCGCGCGGACCCGGACCCCAGGCGACATGCGCGTCGGTGGCGGCGTGGCCGGTGCCGGGGCGGGCCGAGCGGACGAGTTCGAGGATGGCGTTGACGACGCTTTCGGGCACCGGCATGCGGCGCACGAGCTGCTGCAGTTCGGAGAGCTTCTCGCTGGTGAAGACGGCCTCGGCGGTCTGTTCCTGCGTGCCGGTGGTCTCCAGCAGGATCTTCCGTTCGGCGTCCAGCGACGGGTAATCGACGTCGATCTGCAAGAGGAAGCGGTCGAGCTGGGCTTCGGGCAGGGGATAGGTGCCCTCCTGCTCGAGCGGGTTCTGGGTCGCCAGCACGTGGAAGGGGGCCGGCAGGTCGTGGCGCTCGCCGCCGAAGGTGACGTGATATTCCTGCATCGCCTGCAGCAGCGCCGACTGGGTGCGGGGCGAGGCGCGGTTGATCTCGTCGGCCATCAGCAGCTGGGTGAAGATCGGCCCCTTGACGAAGCGGAAGGAGCGCTTGCCGTCCTCGGACTGCTCCAGCACCTCGGAGCCGAGGATGTCGGAGGGCATCAGGTCCGGCGTGAACTGAATGCGGCCGGCGGAGATGCCGAGAACCGTGCCCAGCGTGTCGACCAGCTTGGTCTTGGCGAGGCCCGGAACGCCCACGAGAAGGGCGTGGCCGCCGGACAGGATGGCGACGATGGCGTTCTCGACCACCTGTTCCTGCCCGAAGATCACCTTGCCGATTTCGGCGCGCATCGACCTGATGTCGGCGAGCGCGGCCTCGGCCTTTTCGATCACCTCGGATTCGTTCAGCGTTTCGCCGGCAGTCTCGATGCTCATGGGCCTCTCCGTCCTATCCTGTCAGAAGGTAATTCAGTCTGGGGTGCTGACAAGCCGCCAATGACTGACTAATTCGTGACTGAAACGGTTTTCCACGCCGATTTGGGCGCATGACAAACAAAGTGACAAATTCGGGCAGCGGCAAGGCAGGGGATGCGGCAAAGAGCGCGCCTGCCAAGAGCGATGCGCCGCGCGACATGGGCGGGCTGCAGGCGCTTCTGTCGCGGGCGACACAGGGCGTGAAGGGCCTGCCGCCCGTCGACAAGTGGAATCCGCCCGATTGCGGCGCGATCGACATGCGGATCCGCGCCGACGGAACCTGGTTCTATCTCGGCACGCCGATCGGCCGGGCGCCGCTTGTGCGGCTGTTCTCGACGGTCCTGCGCAAGGACGCCGACGGCAAGACCTATCTCGTCACGCCGGTCGAGAAGATCGAGATCACGGTGGAGGACGCGCCGTTCCTGGCGGTCGAGATGCATGTCTCCAATCGCGGGCCGGACCAGGTGCTGACGTTTCGCACCAATGTCGGCGACGTGGTGGAGGCGGGGCCTGACCATGAGCTGCGCTTCGAGGCGGAAGAAGGCAGCGACGGGCTGAAGCCCTATCTGCATGTGCGCGGCCGCCTGGAAGCGCTGGTGAGCCGGGCGGTGATGTACGACCTCGTGGAACTGGGCGATACGGTCGAGACGGGCGGAGGCGAGGTGTTCGCGGTGCGCTCGGGCGGCGAGACCTTCGCCGTCATGCCGGCCGACGAACTGGAAAGGGCGTCGCGATGACGGCGGCGGGCGCCATTTTCCCGGATCGGGCCTTCACGGTGGACGATTTCCGCTCGCGGGCGGTCGAGCGCGGCTGGCATCCGGACGCCGACGATTTCGGCGACCATCACCTCAATCCGACTATCACCGAGGACCTGCGGGCGCGGACGCTGCGCGCGGCAGCGGTGCTCATTCCGGTGATCGACCATGCCGACGCGCCCTCGGTGCTGCTGACGCAGCGCGCCGCGAGCCTGCGCACCCATTCCGGCCAGATCGCCTTTCCGGGCGGGCGGATCGATCCCGAGGACGTTGACGCCGAGGCTGCAGCGCTGCGCGAATGCGAGGAGGAGACCGGCATCGGGGCGGACCATGTCGAGATCGTCGGGCGGCTGCCGGACTACATGACCGGGTCCGGGTTCCGGATCGCACCGGTGCTGTCGGTGCTGACGCCCGGCTATCAGGTGCGACCCAACCCGCACGAGGTGGACGCGGTGTTCGAGGTGCCGCTCGCCTTCCTCATGGACGAGGCCAATCACCGCCGCGGCACCAGCGTGGTGGCCGGCCACAAGCGGAACTATTTCGAGATGCCCTATGGCGACTGGTATATCTGGGGCGTCACCGCCGGCATCATCCACCTGATGTATCAGAGGCTCTATTCGTGACCGCGACCAGGATCGAGGCCGACTGGCTGCATGACGAAAGCCTCCAGACCATCCTGTCCGTGCTCGGACGGGACGGGGAGGAGGCGCGCATCGTCGGCGGTGCGGTGCGCAACCACCTGCTTGGCGAACCGATCGGCGACGTGGACATCGCCACCACCTGCCTGCCGGAAGAGACCGTGCGGCGGGCCGAGGCGGCGGGCCTGAAGACGGTGCCGTCCGGCATCGAGCACGGCACGGTGATCATCGTCGCGGCGCATCACGGTTTCGAGGCGACGACGCTGCGTGAGGATGTCGAAACGGACGGGCGGCGCGCCAAGGTGCGGTTCGGCCGCGACTGGGAGGCCGATGCGCGACGGCGCGACTTCACCGTCAACGCGCTCTATTGCGAGGCGGACGGCACGATCGTCGACCTGATCGGCGGGCTCGACGACATTCCCTCCAAGACGATCCGCTTCATCGGCGAGCCGGAGGAGCGCATTCGCGAGGACTATCTGAGGATTCTGCGCTTCTTCCGTTTCTTCGCCTGGTACGGGGCGGGACGGCCGGATTCGCACGGGCTGCTGGCCTGCGCGCGGCTGAAAGACGGGCTGGACGGCCTCTCTATGGAACGCGTCTGGACCGAGATGCGCCGGCTGCTCGCCGCGCCCGATCCGTCGCGGGCGATCCTGTGGATGCGCCAGACGGGCGTGTTGAGCCGGGTGCTGCCGGAATCGGAAAAATGGGGCACCGACGCGCTGCCGGGGCTGATCGCCACCGAAAAGGCCTTCGGCTGGCCGGGGGACCCGATGCTGCGGCTGGCCTCGATGATCCCGCATCGCGCGGCGGAGGCGAAGGCCGTGGCGACGCGCTGGAAGATGGCGAATGCGGATCGCGACCGGCTGACCGAATGGGCCGCCGCGCCGGAAGCCCGGCCCGATCTCTCGGAGGGCGCATTCGCGAAACTGCTCTACCGGTCGAAGGCCGAGGCGGTCAGCGACCGCGTGCGGCTGGCGCTGGCGCTGGCCCGCAGCAAGGCGGACGCCAATCCGTCATGGCTGGAAACGGTCGCCGGCTATGCGCGGCTGGCGCGGTTTTCGGAAAACTGGAAAAAGCCGGCCTTTCCGCTCGCCGGCGCCGACCTGAAGGCTGCCGGCATGAAACCCGGCCCCGAAATGGGCCGGGTGCTGCGCGATCTCGAGGACCGCTGGGTCGAAAGCGGCTTCCGCCTCGACCGTCAGACGTTGCTGGACGCCGTCGGCGACGCGGCCAAATCAGGCTGACTGGGCGTCTTCGTCGCGGATATGCGCCTTGATCTGTTCGACCATGTTGGGGCGGATGGACGCTTCCTCATGGGCCTGGCGCATGTGCTCGGACGCACGGCGCACGATCTCGGCTTCCTCCTCGGTGTGGGTCTTCCAGTCGCAGCCCGGAACGATGCAATCGTACTGTTTCATGGGTTCTCCTCCTCCATTGCAGGCACGGTTGCCTTAACGCGAGGAAGTGTCGCCAATGTGCGCGGCATCCGCATTGTCCCATGTCAATGCGTCGCCGAGCGCCAGTTCGCCGGGGGCGACGACCTCGGCGGTGATGCCGCCATGGCCGCGCATGGCGTTGTAGCCGCCGGGGCCGAGTGCCTGTTCCATGCGGCTGCAGGGCGCGCAGAGGCCGGTGCCGCGCAGCACGGCGCCGCCGAGCCGGAACGTGCGGTTGCGAAGGGCGATCAGGTTGATGCCGCTGACGACGACGTTGCGGCGCAGGATCGCCGGATCGAGCGTTTCCAGCCCGGCCAGCGACGCGACGGCCGGCAGATGTTCGGCCTGGATGAGCGTGACCGCGCGCTTGCCTGGCCGCTTGCGGTGATCGCCGGCGAGGCCGTTTTCGGTGATCGCGACCGAGGAGACCGGGACCAGCGGCGCCTTGCGCTCGGGGCGAACCCCGATCCACGTCACCGTCCCGGGTCTCGGGAAACGGGCGGTCAGTTCGGCGATCGTTTCGGTCACGGCATCGGGCCGCTTACGGCCATTTCACCGCGGGTGGCATGGAGGAGAGGATGGAATCGACATTGCCGCCGGTCTTCAGGCCGAACAGCGTGCCGCGGTCGTAGAGCAGGTTGAACTCGACATAGCGTCCGCGGCGGATGAGCTGCTCCTCGCGGTCGTCCTCGGTCCAGGGCGTGTTGAAATTCTTGCGCACCAGATGCGGATAGACGATCAGGAAGGTGCGCCCGACATCCTGGGTGAGGGCGAAATCGGCGTTCCAGCCGCCGTCGGCGTCGTCGGAATGCTGCCAGTCGTAGAAGATGCCGCCGATGCCGCGCGGCTCGTCGCGATGCGGCAGGTAGAAATAGTCGTCGCACCACCGCTTGAATTTCGGGTAGTCCGCGACGGCGTGCTTGGAGCAGGCGAGCTGGAAGGACTTGTGGAAGGCGACGGCGTCGCCGTCGTTCTGGCTGCGCCGCCGGTCGAGCACCGGCGTCAGGTCGGCACCGCCGCCGAACCACCAGCTCGTGGTGACGACCATGCGGGTGTTCATGTGCACGGCCGGCACGTTGGGGTTCTGCGGATGGGCGATCAGCGAAATGCCGGAGGCCCAGAAACGGGGGTCTTCCTGCGCGCCGGGGATCTGGCCGCGGAATTCGGGCGAGAACTCGCCATAGACCGTTGAGGTGTGGACGCCGACCTTCTCGAAGACTCGGCCATAGAGCATCGACATCACGCCGCCGCCGCCCGCGCCTTCGTGGCGCTGCCACGGGCGGCGCTCGAAACGGCCGGGCGCATAATCGGAGAAGGGGCCGCTCAGTTCGTCCTCGATCTGCTCGAAGGCGGCGCAGATATGGTCGCGCAGGGTCTCGAACCACACGCTCGCCCGGGCCTTCTTTTCCTCGATGTCCTGCGGCAGGCCGAAGGGCAGGTCAGGGCGTTGCTGCATGGCAGACTCTCGATATTGCTCACTGCCAACAGGGGTTACCGATTCGGCAAGGTGCTGCCAAGGGTGACCCAACGTCATGCACGCTAGAATTGACAGGGGGGCGTTACCATCTAAACTTCACATCACTGCGGGGACAGAATCATGCTTCCACCCAAGCCACCCCGATCGGCCGTTGGCCGACAAATGGCGAAGAGCCGCGAAATCGCGACGGCGCGAAACGACAGCTTCGTGCGTGAAACCTACCGACTTGGACGCCCCGCCGCCCGCCTGAAGGCCCGCGAATGGTTCGACCGTTACCCCAAGGCCGCCTACTGGACGCAGGTGGAAAGCTGGCGGGTGCTCGACGGCGACGTGATCGAATTCACCATGCGCCGCCTGCCGACGGCCGACTGAGCCCGACACCATGACCGAGAAACGCCCCATCTGCCGGCGCGCCGGAACGCGCGAAGACATGGACGCCTGCCTGGCGATCCGCGAGACCGTGTTCCAGCACGAGCAGGCCGTCGATCCGGCGATCGAGCGCGACGGGCGCGAGGGCGAGGCGATCCATTATCTGGCCGAACTCGATGGCCGGCCCGTGGCGGCGGCGCGGGCGCGCCTGCTGGACGACAGGATCAAGATCGAGCGGGTGGCGGTCCTGAAGGACATGCGCGGCCGGCGGATCGGCGAGGCGCTGATGCGCTTCATGATGGGCGATCTGGGCGCCGACCCCGACAATGAAGGCCGGCATTTCTTCCTGTCGAGCCAGTCGCAGGCGGCCCCTTTCTACGAGCGGCTGGGGTTTGCAATCTGCTCGCCGGACTATTTCGAGGCGGGGATCGCGCATTGCGACATGCGGGCGGAGCCGCGCGACGTGTCGGAGCGGCTCTCGCGGTCCTGACGGGCGATCCGGCAAGAACCGCAAGATCGGTCGAGCGCGCGACAGGGGTGAGAGGCTAGCTGAGGTCGCCACGGAGATTGGACGATGAAGCCGGCGCTTCGACACTATCATGAGCGGATGCGGCGCGCGCTGGACTTCATCGACCGGCATCTCGACGACGATCTGGACCTGGAGACGGTGAGCCGCGTCGCGGCTTTCTCGAAATTCCATTTCCACCGGCAGTTCGCGGCGGCCTTCGGGCTGTCCGTGCATCGCTATGTCCAGCTTGCCCGCATGAAGCGGGCCTCGCACCAGCTGGCTTATCGGGACGCCTTGAGCGTCACCGAAGTCGCGATGGATGCCGGCTATGACGCGCCGGACGCCTTCGCCCGCGCCTTTCGGCAACGGTTCGGGCAGACGCCTTCGTCGTTTCGAAAATCTCCCGAATGGGAGCCGTGGCTTGCCGCCCTGGAGCCTCTCGAAACCGCAAGGAGCAAGCTGATGCAGAAGACCTTCACCGCTGACGACGTGACGATCCGCGACGTGGACCCGACGCCGGTAGCCATCATGGAACACCGGGGCGACCCGGCGACGCTGGGGGCGACCATCCAGCGCTTCATCGCGTGGCGGCAGGCCTGCGGGCTGCATCCGCGCACGCATCCGACCTTCAATGTCTGGCGGTCGGAGAAACGGCCCGCGTCGCCGGCCGATTACAGCGTGGACCTGTGCGTCGGGACGGAGACGCCGATCGACGCGAAGGGGGAGGCGGTCAGACCCGGCGAGATCCCCGGCGGGCGCTGCGCGGTGCTGCGGGTCGTCGGCAACACCGACAATCTGGAGCCGGCCGCGCTCTATCTCTATCGCGACTGGCTGCCCGAAAGCGGCGAGGAAACGCGCGACTTCCCGCTCTATTGCCAGCGGCTGCGCTTCTTCCCGGAAGTGGCGGAGCACGAGACTGTGGCGGACCTGTTCCTGCCGCTCAAATAGCGGATCGGCAGGTCAGCCGCGCAGCGCGGCGATGACGCGGGTCATCATCGCGAGGAAGGCGCGGCGTTCCTCCTCGCTGAAGCCGGACAGCGCCTCCTCGTTGACGGCGGCGGCGGCGGCCGTCGCGTCGTCCTTCAGGCCCTTGCCCTTGTCGGTCAGGCGGACGAGCTGGGCGCGGCGGTCGTCCGGGTTTTCATGCCGGGTGACGAGGCCGTCGCGCTCCATCCGCTTCAGCGTGTTGGCCATGGTGGCCTGTTCGACGTCGATGCGCTGGACGAGGTCCTTCTGGGTCAGCCCGTCCTCGTTCCACAATTCCAGAAGCGTCATGAACTGCGCCGGGGCGAGGCCGAGCGGCCTGATGCGCTCGTGCAGGGCGAGCGCGAAGAGCCGCGCCATGTGGTTGGCCAGATAGCCGGCCGATTCGGATTTCTTGAAGGTCATGCCGAAAATTAGCATTGCATAGCAGGCTATTCAAACCTATTTAGATAGCAAGCTATATAATTGGAGGCTGACATGAAGAAGACCATCCATGCCGTATCCGGCGCGATCGCGCTTGTGACCATCGTCGCGTTCTGGACATCGACCGTGACAGCCGAGCTGTTCGGTTCGCCGGACCAGGTCGCGGCGGTCAAGACGGCGGTGCTCTACAGTTTCGCGGTGCTGATCCCCGCCATGGCATTCGCCGGCGGCTCGGGCTTTTCGCTGGGCGCGAATTGGCGCGGCCCGGTCGTCTCCGCCAAGAAGACGCGCATGAAGATCATCGCCGCGACCGGGCTCCTGGTGCTTGTCCCGAGCGCGATCTTCCTGGCGATGAAGGCGGGGCAGGGCGCGTTCGACACGGCGTTCATGGTCGTGCAGGGCATCGAACTGATCGCCGGGGCGTCGAACATCACGCTCCTGGCGCTCAACATGCGCGACGGGATGGCGATGCGCCGGCCGAAGCGCAAGGCGGCGTGATCGTCAGGGGGCGGCCCACCCCGTCTGACGCATCGCTTCGCCGGCGACCATGGCCGCGGACAGGGCGAGGTTGAGGCTGCGCGCGCCTTTGGCCATGGGGATGGTCAGGCGCGCGTCGGCGGCGTCGTGGACGTGGTCGGGCGCGCCGGCGCTCTCGCGGCCGAAGAGCAGGACGTCGTCGCGCCGGAAGTGATGCGCCGTGTAGGGCGTTTCGGCTTTCGTCGTCAGCAGGACGAGGCGGCGGGCCTCGGCGTTGCGCCATGCTTCGAAGGCGTCCCAGTTGAGGTGGCGGGTGAGTGCGGCCATCTCGACATAGTCCATGCCGGCGCGCTTCAGCGCACGGTCGGACATGTCGAAGCCGGCCGGCTCGATCACATGCACCGTCGCGCCGAGACAGGCGGCCAGCCGCAGGATCGACCCGGTGTTGCCGGGAATGTCGGGCTGAAAAAGGGCGATTTGCAGCGTCATCGTCACCGGATCCGGGCGTCAGCATCTGACAGGAGAGGGCGGCCTTGCCGGCAAGTGTTGCCGATCCGCACTAGCTGCGGACGCCCGGTCGGTATATGAAGCCGGCGTCAACCGCAATTCAGGAGGCGACCGATGGACACAATCATCATGCGTTTGCGCGTCGTGCTCCCCTGGGGCGTCCTCATGGCGCCACTTCCAGCCGGCGCATCGCGCAGCTAGCCAACCAGCGGTTCAAGGACAGCATTCGTCGCATTTTGTCGTGACCGCGTTTTGGTTCAACCAGGACGGATTACGGTCATGTTCCATTGCCTTGAATTCTTCATTCGCGCGCCGTCTTGCGCGCCGCTTTCAAAACCGGACGCGTCCGGCGCGGGCCTGATCCGCGCAGACGCCGCTTCCGCCCCGTCTTCTGGCCGATCCGCGATCGGACACCATATTGACCCCCAAGAGGTTCGCCATGTTCTCGTGGTTTGAAAATCGCATCGATCCCTTTCCCGCCGAGACGCCGGCCCAGCCGCCGTCGACGCTCGTCGCCTTTTGCTGGCACTACACGAAGGACATCTGGCCCTGGCTGGCGTTGATCTCCGTGCTGACGGCGGCGATCTCCATCTTCCAGGTGCTGCTGTTCAGTTTCCTCGGCAACATCGTCGACTGGCTGGCGGGCGCGGACCCGTCCACCTTTCTGGCGACGGAGGGGTGGCGGCTGTTCTGGATGGCCTTCGTGCTGCTGGTCGCGCTTCCCGTCTGCTCGGCGCTGCATACGCTGCTGATGCACCAGACCGTCTTCGGCAACTACCCGATGCTGATCCGCTGGAAGGCGCACCGCTACCTGCTCGGCCAGAGCTTCTCCTTCTACCAGGACGAGTTCGCCGGGCGCGTCGCCACCAAGATGATGCAGACCGCGCTTGGCGTGCGCGAGACGGTGACGAAGATCCTCGACGTGCTGGTCTATGTGGTCGTCTATTTCGCCGGTGCGCTGGTGCTGGTGGCGACGCTCGACCTGTGGATGATGCTGCCCTTCATCGCCTGGCTGTGCGTCTACGTGCTGCTGCTGCGCAATTTCCTGCCGCGGATGCGGCGGATCTCGGAAATCCAGTCGAACGCGCGGTCGACGATGACCGGCCGGGTGGTGGACAGCTACACCAACATCATGACCGTGAAGCTCTTCGCCCATTCCAGGCGCGAGGAAGCCTATGCGCGCGACGCGATGGACGAGTTCCTCGACACGGTGCATCCGCAGATGCGGCTGGCGTCGAGCCTCAACATGCTGCTCGACATCAGCAACATCCTGCTGCTGTTCTCGGTCGCGGGCCTCGGCATCTGGTCGTGGGCGGGCGGCGCGGCCTCGGTGGGCGCCATCGCGGTCGCCGTCGGCGTGGTGTTCCGCCTGGAAGGCATGTCGCACTGGGTGATGTGGGAAATGGCCAGCGTGTTCGAGAATCTCGGCATGGCCGAGGACGGCATGGGGATGCTCTCCAGGGCGCGCGCCGTGCAGGACGCGCCCGGCGCCAAGTCGCTGTCGGTCGACAAGGGCCGCATCGATTTCGAGGCCATCCGCTTCCACTACGGCAAGGAGGGCGGCGTGATCGAGGATCTGAGCCTGACGGTGCAGCCCGGCGAGAAGGTCGGCCTTGTCGGCCGGTCGGGCGCCGGCAAGTCGACGCTCATGAACCTGCTCCTGCGGCTCTACGACCTCGAAGGCGGGCGGATCCTGGTCGACGGCCAGGACATCGCCGGCGTGACACAGGATTCGCTGCGCTCGCAGATCGGCGTCGTCACCCAGGACACGTCGCTGCTGCACCGCTCCGTGCGCGACAACATCGCCTACGGCATGCCGGACGCGACCGACGCGGAGGTCGTGGCGGCGGCGAAGCGGGCCAACGCGCATGACTACATCCTCGACCTGGTCGATCCGCAGGGGCGCACCGGCTATGACGCCCATGTCGGCGAGCGCGGCGTGAAGCTGTCCGGCGGGCAGCGGCAGCGCATTGCGATCGCGCGCGTCTTCCTGAAGAATGCGCCGATCCTCGTGCTCGACGAGGCGACGTCGGCGCTCGATTCGGAAGTCGAGGCGGCGATCCAGGACAACCTCAACGCCCTGATGGAAGGAAAGACCGTGATCGCCATCGCGCACCGCCTGTCCACGATCTCCAGTCTCGACCGGCTGGTGGTGCTCGACAAGGGCGCCATCGTCGAGGAAGGCACGCATGAGACGCTCAGCTCGTCCGACGGGCTCTACGCGCAGCTCTGGGCGCGCCAGTCGGGCGGCTTCATCGATGCAGGGGAGGCGGTCGCAGCGGAATGAGCAATCGCTTCAGGCCGGGTCAGGAGCCCGAATCGCGCCTTCGCAACATGGACCACCCGGTGTGGAACCGGGTGGAACGGTTCATCGAGCCGTTTCCGGAGACGGACCGCGACCTCCTGCCGCAGACGGCATGGCGCTTCATCCTGCATTTTGCCAACCAGGCACGCGGGCCGTTCATCCTCCTGCTGGTGGTGGGCGGCCTTGTCGGCGCGATCGACGCGGCGCTCTACTGGTCCGTCGGCTGGCTGATCGACATCCTCGACAATTCGACCCCTGCGACGCTGTTGCAGGACCATTGGCACGAGTTGCTCGGCCTGGGGGTGCTGCTGCTGGTCGTGCGCGCCGTGGTGATGATCGGGGCGGCGGTGATCGAGCAGCAGGTGATCACGCCGCGCTTCTACACGATGATCCGCTGGCAATCCTTCCGCCGCGTGATCGAGCAGCCCTACACCTTCTACCAGAACGATTTCGCGGGCCGGATCGCCACCAAGGTCATGCAGGCCGGCGAATCGACCGGCGACTTCATCGTCACCTCGCTGCAGGCGATGTGGTCGTTCCTGACCTTCGTGGTGCTGACGACCTCGATCCTGTCGACGCTCGACTGGCGCATGGGCGTGGTCGTGGCGATCTGGGGCGCGGGCTACGCGCTGATCATCCGCTTCCTGCTGCCGCGGCTGCGCCGGGCGGGCAAGGAAAACGCCAATGAGCGCGCCGTGCTCAACGGCCGCATGGTCGACATCTTCACCAACATCCTGTCGGTCAAGCTGTTCGACAACGGGCGGCGCGAGGACGGCGGCATCCGCCAAGCGCTGACCAACTATCTGAGCGCGGTGACGCATCTGACGCGCATGATCACGACCGTGCGCGGCTGCGTGGCGATCCTGAACGGCTTCATGATGACGGCCGTCGGGGCGCTTGCGGTCATGGCCTGGACGAGCGGCGCCATGTCGACCGGCGCGATCGCGGCGACGATGGGGCTGGTCTTCCGGCTGAACCAGATGTCGGGCTGGATGATGTTCAACATCAATGGCTTGATCCGTTCCTACTCCACTGTACAGGACGCCACCGAGACGATCTCGGTGGTGCCGACGATCCGCGACCGGCCGGACGCGATCGAAATCCCGACCTCCAGCGGCCATATCCGCTTCGACGAGGTGACCTTCCACTATGGCAAGAAGAACGGCGAACTGTTCGACCGGCTGTCGGTGGAGATCCAGCCGGGCGAGCGCGTCGGGCTTGTCGGGCCGTCGGGGGCCGGCAAGTCGACCTTCGTCAACCTGATGCTGCGCCTGTTCGACGTCGAGGGCGGGCGGATCCTGCTCGACGGGCACGACATCCGCGCGGTGACGCAGGCCTCGTTGCGCGACCAGTTCGGCGTGGTCAGCCAGGAGCCGTCGCTGATGCACCGCTCGCTGCGCGACAACATCGCCTACGGCCGCCCGGACGCGACCGACGCGCAGATCATCGAGGCGGCGAAGAAGGCGCATGCGCACGACTTCATCCTCGGCGTTGAGGACCCGAAGGGCCGGCGCGGCTATGACGCCCATGTCGGCGAACGCGGCATCAAATTGTCGGGCGGCCAGCGCCAGCGCGTCGCCATCGCGCGCGTCATGCTGAAGGACGCGCCGGTGCTGATCCTCGACGAGGCGACCTCGGCGCTCGATTCCGACATCGAGGCGGCGATCCAGGAGAACCTGCAGGGGCTGATGGCCGGCAAGACGGTGGTCGCGATCGCGCATCGCCTGTCGACGATCGCCGAAATGGACCGGCTGATCGTCATGGATCGCGGCCGGGTCGTCGAGATGGGCAGCCATGCCGAACTGGTGAAGAAACCGGACGGTCTTTACGCCCGTTTGTGGGCGCGTCAGTCCGGCGGTTTCCTCGCTCTCGGCGAGGCTGCGGAATAGGCCTGCTTTTCCACGACAATCCCGCGCGACATGTTGCCGTCATCCCATGGTCGAGGCTGGACAAGTGCCTGCATCCGACATAAGGGATCGCGGGGACGCGGCTGCGGACGCGGGCGTGGGGTGCGCTTGTCCGGACTGGCTGCCGTCACAGTGACTGTACCTGAAAGGATTGCTCCTGTGAGCGAAGAAACAATGACTTCCGATGAGCCGACGCGCCGCGACTTCATTATGGTCGCCACCGGAATGATGGCCGTCGTCGGCGCCGCCGGTCTGGCTTGGCCGTTCATCGACCAGATGCGCCCGGATGCGGTGACCCGCGCCGCCGGCCTGCCGGTCGAAATCGACATTTCCGCCGTGGAACCGGGCCAGGTGATCACCGTCACGTGGCGCGGAAAGCCCTATTTCGTGCGCCGCCTGACGGAAGAGGAAGTCACCGCCGCAGGCGCCCTGACCGCGGGCGACATGAAGGACTGGCAGCCGGCCGACGAGCGCATCGACGAGGTCGAAGGCGCCGATTCCGGCTGGATCGTCGTGTCCGCCAACTGCACGCATCTGGGCTGCATCCCCAAGACCGTCGAGAACGCGCCGGAAGGCTGGGCCTGCCCCTGCCACGGTTCGGTGTTCGACATGACCGGCCGCATTCTGCGCGGACCGGCCGCCATCAATCTGCCGAGCCCGCCGCATGTGTTCGCGAGCGACACCACCCTTGTGATCGGCACGGACACCGCAGGAGCCTAAGATGAGCCAGCTCGAACATCACGGCACCTACACGCCGAACACCGGAATCGAAAAGTGGATCGACGCGCGCATGCCCCTGCCGCGGCTGATGTATGATTCCTTCGTCGCCTATCCGGTTCCGCGCAACCTGAACTACGCCTACACCTTCGGCGGCATCCTTTCGCTGATGCTGGTCGCGCAGATCCTGACCGGCGTCGTGCTCGCGATGCACTACGCCGCCTCGACGGGCCTCGCCTTCTCGAGCGTCGAGCACATCATGCGCGACGTCAACTCCGGCTGGCTGATCCGCTACATGCACGCCAACGGCGCGTCGTTCTTCTTCATCGCCGTCTACCTGCACATCTTCCGCGGCATGTATTACGGCTCCTACAAGGCGCCGCGCGAACTGCTGTGGATCCTGGGCTGCATCATCTATCTGCTGATGATGGCGACGGGCTTCATGGGCTACGTTCTGCCCTGGGGTCAGATGTCCTTCTGGGGCGCGACCGTGATCACCGGCTTCTTCACCGCCTTCCCGGTAGTCGGCGAGCCGATCCAGCAGCTTCTGCTCGGCGGCTTCGCGGTCGACAACCCGACGCTCAACCGCTTCTTCTCGCTGCACTACCTGCTGCCCTTCATGATCGCCGGCGTCGTCGTCCTGCATGTGTGGGCGCTGCACGTGACCGGCCAGACGAACCCGACCGGGATCGAAGTGAAGTCGAAGACCGACACCGTCGCTTTCACCCCCTACGCGACGATCAAGGACGCCTTCGCGATGATGGTTTTCTTCGTCGTGTTCGCCTACTTCGTCTTCTACATGCCGAACTTCCTCGGCCACCCGGACAACTATATCGAAGCCAACCCGCTGGTGACGCCGGCCCACATCGTGCCCGAATGGTACTACCTGCCGTTCTACGCGATCCTGCGCGCCATCACCTTCGACATCGGCCCGATCGACTCCAAGCTGGGCGGCGTGCTCGCCATGTTCGGCTCGATCGCCGTGCTGTTCGTGATGCCGTGGCTCGACACGTCGAAGGTCCGCTCGGCGGTCTACCGGCCCTGGTACAAGCTGTTCTTCTGGATCTTCGTCGCCAACGCGATCCTGCTCGGATGGCTGGGCTCGAAGCCGGCGGAAGGCGTCTACACGACGCTGGCGCAGATTGCGACCGCCTACTACTTCGGCTTCTTCATCATCATCCTGCCGCTTCTCGGACTGATCGAGACGCCGCGCCGGTTGCCGAATTCCATCACGGAAGCGGTGCTCGAGCGCAATCGCGCCTCTGCATCGTCGGAAGCCAAGGACTGAGCCGTCGGGCGCAAACATACGGGAACGAAACAATGAAACACATCATTGCCACGATCGGCGCCGCGGCCCTTGCCATGACGCTCGTCCTGCCCGGCGCGCAAGCGGCGGAGGAAGAAGGGGGCACGGTCCATTATCCTCTTGAACATCCGCATGAGCAGAGCTGGAGCTTTGCCGGCCCGTTCGGCACCTATGACAAGGCGCAGCTGCAGCGGGGCCTGAAGATCTACGCCAATGTCTGCTCGAGCTGCCACTCGATGAAGCGCGTGGCCTTCCGCACCCTGGAAGACCTCGGCTACTCCGAAGAGCAGGTGAAGTCCTTCGCCGCCCAGTACGAGGTCGAGGACGGCCCGAACGAGGACGGTGAGATGTTCACCCGGGCGGCCCTGCCGACCGACCACTTCCCCGGACCCTACGCCAATGACGCGGAAGCCAAGATGGTCAACAACGGCGCGCTGCCGCCGGACTTCTCGCTGATCGCCAAGGCGCGGGCGGTGGAGCGCGGCTTCCCGCGCTTCATCTTCGACGTCTTCACCCAGTACAACGAGGCCGGGCCGGACTACATCTACTCGCTGCTGACCGGGTATGGCGAAGAGCCGCCGGCGCATGTCGAGGTGCCGGGCGACCTGCACTACAACCCGTATTTCAACGCGGGCACGGCTCTGGCCATGGCGCAGCCGCTCTATGGCGAGGACGTCGAGTATGACGACGGCACCGTCGCCACGCTCGATCAGGAAGCGCGCGACATCGCCGCATTCCTGATGTGGGCCGCCGAGCCGCACCTCGTCGAGCGCAAGGAAATGGGGTTCCGGGTGATGATCTTCCTGATCGTCTTCGCCGCATTCCTCTACATCGCCAAGAGGCAGGTCTGGTCGCGCGTCGCGCACTGACCTCCTTACAATCAAGGCTTCGGAAAGGGCGCTCTTGCGCCCTTTTCTTTTGGGAACGATCAGGACATGATCCGGCAAAACCCGGCAGGGCAGAAGGGGCAAACCATGAGCTTGCGCGACAATCTCGAAGCGGCGATCCGCACGATTCCGGACTATCCGAAGCCGGGGATCATGTTCCGCGACATCACCACGCTTCTGGGTGACGCGCGCGCGTTCCGCCGCTCGGTGGACGAACTCGTGCATCCCTATGCCGGCACCAAGATCGACAAGATCGCCGGCGTGGAAGCGCGCGGCTTCATCCTCGGCGGTGCGATGTCGCACCAGCTGTCGGCCGGCTTCGTGCCGATCCGCAAGAAGGGCAAGCTGCCCTACGACACCGTGCGCATCGCCTACAGCCTGGAATATGGCGTCGACGAGATGGAGATGCACAAGGACGCGGTGAAGACCGGCGAGCGCGTCATCCTCGTCGACGACCTGATCGCCACCGGCGGCACGGCGGAAGGGGCGGTCAAGCTCCTGCAGCAGATGGGCGCCGAAGTCGTCGCCGCCTGCTTCGTCGTGGACCTGCCGGATCTCGGCGGGCGCAAGAAGATCGAGGCGCTCGGCGTTCCGGTGCGCACCCTCATCGAGTTCGAAGGCGACTAGGGTCGGGGCGGGCAGCCATGGAGTCCGTCCTTTCCATCGCCGGCGGCAGAGACCTCCTCGCGCTCGCCTTCTTCGCCGTCGCATGGCTCGCTTTCGAGGTGGTGGTGGATCGCACTCCGCTCAACCGCAAGAGCCTGTCGGGCCTGATGGCGATTAGGCGGCGCGAATGGATGCTGACGCTTGTGGAGCGCGATCTGAGGATGATCGACACCGCGATCGTCACCGGCCTGCAGCAGGGCTCGGCCTTCTTCGGGTCGGCCAGCATTCTGGCGATCGGCGGCTGCTTCGCGCTGTTCGGCTCGACCGACGCGGTGCTGCAGATCTTCCGCGACATCCCCTTCATCGAGCCGGCGCCGCGCGGGCTGTTCGAACTGAAGGTGTTCGGGCTGACGACGATCTTCGTCTACGCCTTCTTCAAGTTCGGCTGGGCCTATCGGCTGTTCAACTACTGCTCGATCCTGATCGGCGGCGTCCGCCACACGCAGGACGCCCCGTTCGAGGAGCGCAAGGCATCCGCGCTGCGGGCCGCGGAGATGAACATCGTCGCCAGCCGACACTTCACGGCCGGCATGCGCGCAATCTTCTTCGGGCTGGCCTATCTGGGCTGGTTCCTGGGGCCGGCGGCGCTGGTGTTCACGACGGTGTTCGTCATCGGGGTTCTGGCGCGCCGGCAGTATTTCTCCCGGGCCCGGCAGATCCTGATCGAATGATTGCGTGGCGGGGGAGGATTGCCGGATGAGCGCCTGGATCGCCGGCACGGCCTATGACGCCGTCTTCGACGATACGTCACGGTCGATGCTGGACGGGCTGACGCCGCAATTGTTCCGGGCAGGCTCCGTGCTGTTTCGGCCGGGCGACGCGCCCTTCGGCTTCGTGCTGACGCTTTCGGGGCGCATCAACGTGTTTCTCAACAGCCGCACCGGGCGCGACCTGCTTCTCTACTCCATCGATCCCGGTGATACCTGCGTGCAGACGACGCTCGGCATGCTCGGTTCGCAGGTCTATAGCGGCGAGGCGATCGCGGAGACGGATGTGGTGGCGGTGGTCGTCCCGCCGGCGCCCTTCGAGCGGTTGATCACCGAATCGGGCGCGTTCCGCCGCTTCGTCTTCGCCGCCTTCGCCGAGCGCATGGGCGAGATCACGCATCTCCTGGAGATGGTCGCCTTCGTGAAGGTGGAGCAGCGGCTGGCGCAGTGGCTGCTCGACAATGCGGGGGAAGAAGGTGTCGTCCGGGCGACGCATGCCGAGATCGCGGCGGCCATAGGATCGGCGCGCGAGGTGGTCTCGCGGCGGCTGGAAGCGTTGTCTGGACGCGGCATCGTCTCGCTTGAGCGGGGCGCCGTGCAGATCATCGCAGGCGAGGGTCTTCGGCGTCTGGCCGCGGGCGAGGGCCAGTAGACTGCAAGATTTGGTGACAAGGTCACTGAAGACGCCGGGATATTCTGCTGTATGGTTCTCACCGGGAGAACCATCGAGAGGATACTGACATGTTCAAGCACAATATGGGCACCACGGACCGCGCCATCCGCGCGATCATCGCCGTCATTCTGATCGCGCTCTACTTCACGGGCAACGTGACCGGCGTTCTGGGCTGGATCGCCCTGATCGTGGGCTTCGTGCTGCTGGCGACGGCCGTACTGCGCTGGTGCCCGCCCTACACGCTGCTCGGCATCAACACCGAAGGCAAGAAGGGCTGACGGCCTGCAGCACGTGCCGGAAGGCTTTGCACGATCCGACCGGCGGGCCACGGAAGCGGCCCGCTGTCGAGGCGTGATCAGACGTTGAACTTGAAGAGCAGCACGTCGCCGTCATGGACGACGTATTCCTTGCCTTCGTCGCGCGCCTTGCCGGCCTCCTTGGCCGGGACTTCGCCGCCCAGCGTGACGTAGTCGTCATAGGCGATGGTCTGGGCGCGGATGAAGCCCTTTTCGAAGTCCGTGTGGATGACGCCTGCGGCCTGCGGCGCCTTGGCGCCCTTGCGCACGGTCCAGGCGCGGGTTTCCTTCGGTCCGGCGGTGAAGAAGGTGATCAGGTCGAGCAGGCCGTAGCCCTCGCGGATCAGCCGGTCGAGGCCGGGTTCCTCGAGACCCATCGTGTCGAGATATTCCTGCGCCTCGGCGTCGTCGAGCTGCGCGATCTCCGATTCGATCGCCGCCGAGATGACGACGGTGCGCGCGCCCTGGCTTTCCGCCATCGCGGCGACGGCTTGCGAATGCGCGTTGCCGGTCGGCGCAGCGGCCTCCTCGACGTTGCAGACATAGAGGACCGGCTTGGAGGTCAGCAGGTTGAGGCTCTTCAGGATGGCGAGGTCCTCGGCGGCGATGCCGTCGAGCATCAGGCGGACGGGCCTGGAGTCCTGCAGCAGCGCGAGCGCCTGCTCCATCACGGGCAGAAGGGTCGTCGCTTCCTTGTCCTTGCCGGTGGCGCGTTTGCGGATCTGGACGATGCGGCGTTCCAGGCTCTCCAGGTCGGCGAGCATCAGTTCCGTCTCGACGGTTTCGGCATCCGACACCGGGTCGATGCGGCCCTCGACATGGGTGATGTCGTCATCCTCGAAGCAGCGCAGCACGTGCACGATCGCATCGACCTCGCGAATGTTGGCGAGGAACTGGTTGCCGAGGCCTTCGCCCTTCGACGCGCCGCGCACGAGGCCGGCGATGTCGACGAAGCTGATGCGGGTCGGGATGATTTCCTTCGATCCGGCCGCCTTGGCGATCTTGTCGAGGCGGCTGTCGGGGACGGCGACCTCGCCGGTGTTCGGCTCGATGGTGCAGAACGGATAGTTCGCGGCCTGTGCGGCGGCGGTCTTGGTCAGCGCGTTGAAGAGCGTCGACTTGCCGACATTGGGCAGGCCGACGATGCCGCATTTGAAACCCATAGGGTCAGTCCTTCTTTCCAAACAGCTTGTTCAGCATGTCCGCCATCGGCCCGCTGGCGGGCATCTTCGGCGCGGTGTCGCGCGCCTGGCGGATATGGCTTTGTTTCTTGCCGAGGTTCTTGCCAGGATTCTTGCCAGAATTGTTGCCCGGCTTCTGGCCGGCAGGGGTCGCCTGTGACGGTTTCTTCCTGGCGGCCGGCATGGCGGTGTCTCCCAAGGCAAGCGCGATCTTGTTCATGAAACCGGAGTCGTCGCCCTTGACGATGAGACCGGCATGCTCGCCGACGGCGTCGAGCAGGGGATCGAGCCAGGCCTGGTCGGCCTTGGCGAAATCGCCCAGCACGTGGCCGTGGACGCGCTCCTTGGCGCCGGGGTGGCCGATGCCCAGGCGCACGCGCCTGTAGTCCTTGCCGCAATGGGCGTCGATGGACTTGATGCCGTTGTGGCCGCCGGAACCGCCGCCCGTCTTGATGCGGACCTTGCCGGGGGCGAGGTCGAGTTCGTCGTAGAAGACGATCAGGTCTTCAGGGCCGAGCTTGTAGAAGCGCAGCGCCTCGCCGATCGCCTGGCCGGAAACGTTCATGAAGGTCTGCGGCTTGATCAGCAGGACCTTCTCGCCCTCCAGCCGGCCTTCGCAGATCTCGGCGTTGAACTTCTTCTGCCAGGGCCCGAAAGACGAATGGCGGCGGACGATCGCGTCCGCCGCCATGAAGCCGATATTGTGCCGATTTGCGGCGTATTTCGGTCCGGGATTGCCAAGGCCTGCCAAGACGAGCATGGGTCCGTTCCGTTACGCCTCGAGGCGCGGGATTACTCCTCGCCGGCCTCGACCTCGGCTTCTGCCTGACCTTCGTCCTCGCCTTCGCCGCCACTTTCGCTCTTCAGGCCGGCCGGAGCCGCGATGGTGGCGATGGTGAAGTCACGATCGGTGATGGTCGGGGTGACCTTCGCCGGCAGATCCACAGACGAGATCTTGATGGCGTCGCCCAGGCCGAAACCGGAGAGATCGACGGTGAAGTATTCCGGGATCGAGCCGGCCGGGCAATGCACTTCGACTTCGTGACGGACGATGTTGAGAACGCCGCCCTTCTTGAGGCCGGGGCAGGTCTCTTCATTGATGAAGTGCACCGGGATCTCGACGACGACGTCGGTTTTCGCCGAAACGCGCAGGAAATCGACATGCATCACCGTGTCTTTCACGGGGTGCAGTTCGTAAGCCTTCGGCAGCACGTGGTGCTTGGTGCCGTCAAGCTCGATGTCGGCCACGGTGGTCATGAAACCGCCGTCGTGGATCTTCATCGTCACTTCCTTCAGCGGAAGCGTGATGGACAGGGGGGACTGGTTGTCACCATAGATGACAGCCGGAATTTTGCCGTCGCGGCGAATTGCTCGGGCGGACCCCTTACCGACCCGTTCGCGCGCCTCGGCCTTGAGCACGTAAGTCTCGCTCATGGCGTTTCCTTTCGAGGACATATGGAGTGTTTTGCTGTTTCCAGAAAAACCAAAGCCGGTCACCCGGCTTCGCCCGCGCTGCCTCCAAGGGTGTCTGCGCGGATGCGCGTGCCTATAGCGCAATGCGCCGGCACGCGCAAGCAGCCGCGGTCAGCGGCGGAAATCGGCGCTGGGGCGTCCCCACAGGCAGCGCGGATAGAAGGGATAGGTGTCGGTGGCGAAATAGACGAATTCGCCGTTGAGCGTGCCGCCGTTGCACTGGTCGAGCGTGCCTGCGCCGCCTGTGTATTCCCAGTCCTGGTTGTAGGTGCCGTCATAGCGCTGGCCGGGGCCGCTCGGGCGGGCGCCCGTCTTCAGCGTCCAGCCCGATCGTGCCCCGGCGCCGACATAGTGGATCTCGAAGCCGTCGGCGGCGTAGCCGATCAGCGTGTCGGACGCGGTCTTCAGATAGCCGGTCGGCACGCCGTGATAGTGATAGAGGCCGCGCTCGTCGACATGGGCGTTGTTGGCGTCCATGCCGAGCTTGTCGGAGGCGCCGATCCCCTCCAGGTTCCAGCCCGACGATCGGTCGCGGCTGAAGCCGCGCGGTGATCGCGGATCCCAGTAGTCGGCCGTGCCCGGGCGGATCGCGACGCCGTTGAGGGCCACGCCGACGGAGCCGCGCTGCCAATGGGCGGACCGGCCCTTGACCGGATTCTGCGTGACGCAATAGCGGACGTGCTGGGCGCTGATCCGGTTGGGATTGCCGCGATTGGGGAAACGTCCGGTGGCATGGTTCGGCAGGCCGTTGGTGGCGATGCAGGCCTGGCCGTTCTGCCGTGTGATCGAGACCTCGTTGTCGTGGGCGAATGCGCCTTGCGTCGTCGTTGCCACGAGCATGGACGACAGCATGATGGGTGTCAGGCGTTTCATGAGCTCCGTTCCTCCTGCGAGCCTTTGTCATCCCCATGACGAGCGGCAGGGTAGGAAAGGCGGACCGGCGCTACAACTTAACCTTTCTTCATGTTCGGTTCCGCAACCGGCCGGCAGCGGCATGACGCCTTGCCTTGTGACATGGGCCTGTCACAAGACATGACGATAGGGAGCCATACCGATCCGGAAAGCAGGATGACGATGCCCGACCGACACATCGCGCCAGCGATCAGCGAGGCGGAGGCCGCACGGGCTTTCGCCCGCATCGGGCTGTTGTCCTTCGGCGGGCCGGCCGCGCAGATCGCCGTGATGCATCGTATCCTGGTCGAGGAGAAGAAATGGCTGGGCGAGGCGCAGTTCCTGCACGCCTTGAATTTCTGCATGCTGCTGCCCGGGCCGGAGGCGATGCAGCTCGCCACCTATTCCGGCTGGCTGATGCATGGGGTGCGCGGCGGGCTGGCGGCGGGGCTGCTCTTCATCCTGCCCGGACTGGCGATGATGCTGGCGCTGTCGGCGGTGTTCGTCCTCTATGGCGACGTCCCGGCGGTTGCGGGGCTGCTCTACGGCGTCAAGGCGGCAGTGCTGGCGATCGTCGCCGAGGCGCTGATCAAGGTTTCCCGCAAGGCGCTCAAGACCCGGCTGATGGTGGCGGTCGCGGGCGCCGGATTCGTCGCGATCGCCTTCTTCAAGGCGCCGTTTCCGCTGATCGTCATCGGTGCCGGGCTGCTCGGCATCGCGTTCTCACGCTTTGCGCCGGGGCTTCTGCCAACCGTCGCGTCGGCCGATGGAGAGGGAGCGATCAAGCCCCGGGGCGACCGGCGGCGGGGAGGCGCGCTGGCGACCACGGCGATGTGGATCGCCGTCTGGCTGATCCCGCTTGCGACGCTGGTTACCATCTTCGGTCGCGGGCATGTGCTGGCGGATGCGGCGCTGTTCTTCTCGCGGACGGCGGTGGTGACCTTTGGCGGGGCCTATGCCGTGCTCGCCTATGTCGGCCAGCAGGCGGTGGAGCTGTATGGCTGGCTGAAACCGGACGAGATGCTGGCGGGGCTGGGGCTCGCCGAAACGACGCTCGGACCGCTGGTGCTGGTGCTCGTCTTTGTCGGCTTTCTGGCCGGGACCGGCATCGAGGGGCTTTCGCCGCTTGCCGGCGGGCTGGCGGGCGGCATGGTGGCGGCGTTCTTCACCTTCGCGCCGTGCTTCCTCTGGATCTTTGCCGGCGCGCCACATGTGGAGGCGTTGCGCCATGTGCGCTGGCTCGCCGCCGGTCTCGCGACGATCACGGCGGCGGTGGTCGGGGTGATCGCCAATCTGGCGGTCTGGTTCGGGCTGCATGTGCTGTTCGGCGACCATGCCGACCTGCGTCTCGGTCCGCTCAGCCTGCCGGCGCCGCGACTGGGCGATCTCGATGCGTTCGCGCTGGCGATCGCCGTGATCGCGGGTTTGGCGCTGATCCGCCGGCGAGCGAACATGCTGGCGGTGCTGGCCGCCGCAGCTGGGGCGGGCCTTGCGATGCGCCTTGTCGCCGGCTGATCAGTCGAACAGGCTGGAGACGGATTGCTCGTGCGAGGTGCGCGCGATCGCTTCGCCGATCAGGTCGGTGATCGACAGGACGCGGATGTTCGGCGCGGATTCCACGGCAGCGGTCGGCTGGATGGAATCGGTGATGACCAGTTCGGTCAGTTTGGAGGCCATGATGCGGTTGACTGCGCCGCCCGACAGGACGCCATGGGTGATGTAGGCGGTGACGCTCTGCGCGCCCTTTTCCAGGAGCGCCTCGGCGGCGTTGCAGAGCGTGCCGCCGGAGTCGATGATGTCGTCGATCAGGAAGCAGGCCTTGCCCTCGATGTCGCCGATGACGTTCATCACTTCCGATTCGCCGGGCTTCTCGCGGCGCTTGTCGACGATGGCGAGCAGCGTGTCGTCGAGGCGCTTCGACAGGGCGCGGGCGCGCACCACGCCGCCGACGTCGGGCGAGACGACCATCACGCTCGACAGGTCCTTGTGCTTGGCGCGAATGTCGCGCGCCATCACCGGCACGGCGAAGAGGTTGTCGGTCGGGATGTCGAAGAAGCCCTGGATCTGGCCGGCATGCAGGTCAAGCGTCAGGACGCGGTCGGCGCCGGCGCGGGTGATCAGGTTGGCGACCAGCTTGGCGGAGATCGGCGTGCGGCCGGACATGCGGCGGTCCTGGCGGGCATAGCCGAAATAGGGGACCACGGCCGTGATGCGGCGCGCCGACGAGCGGCGGAACGCATCGATCATGATCAGCAGTTCCATCAGGTGGTCGTTGGCCGGATAGGCCGTCGACTGGAGGATGAAGACGTCCTCGCCGCGCACGTTTTCCTGGATCTCGACGAAGATCTCCTCGTCGGCGAAGCGGCGGACGCTGGCCCTGCCGACGCCCGTTCCCAGGTATTTCGCAACGGACTCGGCCAGTTGGCGGTTGGAGTTGCCAGCGAATAGTTTCATTGCCGCCCTGCCGGTGCATGCTGAGGATAGTTTGGCGCGGGTTTTACAGCCATCGCCTTGCTTTGCAAGGCGTCAGGCCGCTTTCGCAGTGCAAAAACTCGAATCAGCGTTTCCGGATGGTAGCGGCGGGCCTTCTAGGCGCCGCTTTTGAGCCAGGTGACATATTGGGTCATGACCGTCGTGGCGATCGCTTCCATGGCCTGCGGCGTCACGGATTGCCACGGATCGGCCGTCGCGCCGGGCACGGAATGCTCGCCCTGGATGCGGTGCACGCGCTGGCCGCTCGGGGTCACGATGTCCCAGACATGGACAATCGTCGTCGAGCCGTTCTCGGTGAAGGCGGAGAAATAGCCCTTGATCTCGTGGTTGAGGCCCTGCGTGTTGGCCGGCGCCGGCTGGATGCCGTTCGCCCGGCCGACCTCGACGAGGCGCTTCGACAGGGCGGCGACCAGATTGACCGGCGCGCCGACGATCGGCGCGTAATAGACCGTCGCGCTTCTCGCCGTCGTCGCGGCGGGCGCGGCAGCCGGCGTCGACGCGGGCGCGTTGTTGACATTCGGGAACTGCGCTTCGGATTCGTTCTGCTTGCCGCCAAAGCCGAGGTCGGAGACGCTGCAAGCGGCGACCAGTGCGAGCGGCATCAAAATGCCGGCCAGCCGAGCCAGAATATGCGTCATGTTGCCCCTTCCCGCATCTCCCGCATCCGCATCGAAATTACCTTAACCCACGATCAAATCAAGGTTGTGACGCGACAGGCATTCGGGCCCTTCGGTTGTGGTGAGGTAGCTCTGCCCCAGGGTCATCGCGGTGCCGGTGTCGGAATCGGCGATGATCATGTGGGCGAACAGGACCATGTTCGGCTCGATGGCGACGGGGTTGCCCGCGTAGAACATCGGCCTGTCCATCCAGCACGGGGTGAAATGCGCGCCGAGCGAATAGCCGCAGGCGTTCAGCCGGTGGCGGGTGAGGTCGGCGGCGGCCATCGCCCTGGCATGGGCGTCGAACACGTCGCCGAAGGTGTGACCCGGCTTCATCACGGCCTCGCAGGCGGCCAGCGCCGAACAGGCGGCCTCGTAGAGTTCGAGATGACGGGGCGTCGGGGTGCCGGTGACGGCGGTGCGCATCATCGCGACGTGATAGCGCCGGTAAGCACCGGCCCATTCGAGCGTCAGCTGGTCGTTTTCCGACAGGGTGCGGCGGCCGGACTTGTAGCGGCACAGAAGCGCATCCTCGCCGGAGCCGATGATGAACTCGTTGCCGGCATAGTCGCCGCCGCCCTCGAAGACGGCGCCCTGCATCGCGGCCAGGATCATGCTCTCGTCCGCGTCGCGCTTGATCAGCGGAATGGCCGCGGTCAGCGCGTCGTCGGCGAGCGCCCCCGCCTTGCGGACATAGGCGATCTCGGCATCCGACTTGATCGCGCGGAGGCGGGTGACGAGGGTGGAGGCGTCGTCCAAGGTGGCGAAGGTGCTCAGCGCGTCGTCGATGCGGCGGCCGTTGAAGGCGGTCAGGCCCGGCGTGTCATATTCGACGCCGATGCGCGCGCCGAGCAGGTCGCGGTCAGAGAGGAGGTCGCGCAGTTCGCGAGCCGGATTGGCCTGGGCGCGGTCTTCCCAGACGACGATCGTCTCGACATTGGAGGTGTGGCGGGCCTGGCGCAGGTCGGCCGAGCGGGTCAGCAGCGTCACCTCGCCCGTTTTCTCGACGATCATGCACTGGAAGAAGCAGAAGCCGAACGTGTCGTAGCCGGTGAGCCAGTACATGCTCTCCTGGGCGAAGAGCAGCATGGCGTCGTATTTCGCGGTCTTCATTTCGGCAAGAAGGCGGTTCTTGCGGTCCTCGAATTCCTGCGCGTCAAAATGCAATGCCATTTTCGCGTCTCCTCACTGCCTGCAATCGGTGAAAATCAGTCGCCCAGTACGATCGCGGAAATCTGCCGGCCGTAGTCGGGCTCGTTCCTGTGCGTCGTCCGTCGATAGGAATAGAAGCGGCCCTCGTCGCGATAGGTGCAATGGCCGGTCCAAGTGGCGTCGACCCCGGCCTTTTGCAGACGTTCCACAACATAGGCCGGCAGATCGAACAGGAAATGGCCCTCGCGCTGCGACGGGGAAAAGAAGCGTGCATGGCCTGCATCGGCCTCGACGAAGCGGGCCTGGAACTCGGGCCCGACCTCGTAGCTGTCCTGGCTGATCGACGGGCCGAGCACGGCGCGAATCGCCTCGCGGCGGGCGCCGGCCGCGATCATCGCCTCGATCGTGTTCTCGATGACGCCGCCGAAGGCACCCTTCCAGCCGGCGTGGGCCGCGGCGACGACGCCGTTTTCCTCGTCGGCGAACAGGATCGGCCCGCAATCGGCGGTCAACACGCCGATGATGACGCCGGGCGTGGCCGTGACGACGGCGTCGGCCTTCGGGCGGGCCGATTCGGCCAGCGGCTCCGATATCGTGACGGCGTCCGGGGAATGGACCTGATGCGGCGTGGACAGGGGCTGGTCCGGACGGCCGAGCCACGCGGCCACACGGGCGCGATTCTCGTGGATGCGGGCCGGCTCGTCATCCGAGCCGAGGCCGACATTCAGGCCCGAATAGATGCCGGAAGAGACGCCGCCTTCACGCGTGAAGAAGCCGTGGCGGACACTCCGCATGCCGGCCAGGTGGTCCGACTGTATCGGGCGCACTGCGTTCCGGTGTTCAATGTTCATGGGAAGCATCTACTCCATCGCCACCAGCCTGTTGCAGCTTCATGACCATGTCAACAAGCTCGATTTCGCAATTCACGCGAAAGGCGGGAGCGCCATGGGCGCGCCCGTCAGGCACAGGACCTTGAACAAATCGCCCATCTCGCCGTCGCGCGTTCCGGCGAGGCGTTCGGCAGCGGCGCGGATTTCGGCCTGGGTCTTTTCGTCCTTGGCGTGGCCCAGCGCGCCGGCCCGCTCGGCGAGACCGAGGGCCAGCAGGAACGCGCCCTGGGTGGCGACGGGGTGGGCCGAAGCGCCCGAAGCGCGGGCCGCGCCGGCCAGTGCCTCGAAATCGACATGGCTGGTCAGGTCCGCCGCGCCGGGCGTCTCGAATACGGAAACGGGGCGATGGTCGCGCACCGCCTGCAGCGTGTCGGCGAAGCCGGAACGGGCGTGGCCGTAGTCGATCAGCAGCGCCGCGCCGCCCTGTGCCGCCAGATGTGCGCCCAACTGCGTAGCGATCGCCTCGCGGGCAGGCGCATATTCGAAGACGGCACCATCTGGTTGGCTGTCGGCGCCGGCGGGCAGGACAGACCGTTCGGCGAGCGGTGGGCCGGCGACGAAGGCGAGACCGTCCTCGTCGTGCAGCCCGACAAGGCGCTCGCACCAGCCGTTCGGCGTCTTGACGATCTGGCGAACGGGGACGGCGTCGAACAGTTCGTTGGCTACGAAGAGAAGGGGCAGGGCGGGCAATGCTGACAGATCTTCGAGCCATGCGCATTCCGCCGCGTCCGCTCCGAGCGTCTCGCGCTGAACGGCGCGCAGGCGGCCGCTTGTTTCGACGAGGCAGGTTTTCGCCGCGGCCCGGAAGGCCGGGTCCACACGCGCGGTTCGCAGGATGTCGCGCATCAGCGTGCCGCGTCCGGGGCCCATCTCGACCAGCGCGAAGGGGGCGGGGCGGCCGAGGAGGCGCCAGGCATGAACGAGCCAGGCGGCGACGATCTCGCCGAACATCTGGCTGATTTCCGGTGCGGTGACGAAGTCGCCATCGGCGCCGAAGGGCTCGCGCGTGGTGTAATAGCCGTCCTGCGGATCGAACAGGCACATGGCCATGTAGTCTGAGACCGGCAGGGGGCCGGTCGTCGCGATCAGCCGGCGGATGCGCGTTTCGAGCGGCGTCGTCATTCCTGCGGCGCGGCGGTCGTTTCCGGGCGGGGTTTCGCCGAGGCGGCGAGGATAACGCCGAGAACGACCATCGGGAGCGAGAGCACCATGCCCATGGTGAGCCAGCCGCCAAACAGATAGCCGATCTGGTAGTCCGGCTCGCGGAAGAACTCGACGAAGATGCGCGCGGTCCCGTAGCCGCCGATGAAGACGCCGGTGACGAAGCGGGGCGTCTTCAGCTTCAGGAAGCCGTGCGTGCACAGCCGCAAGACGAGCAGCAGGGCGATGCCCTCCAGCGCGGCCTCGTAGAGCTGGCTCGGATGGCGGGGAACGTCGCCGCCAGTCGGAAACACCACGGCCCAGGGCACGTCGGTCGGGCGGCCCCAGAGTTCGGAATTGATGAAATTGGCGACGCGGCCGAAGAACAGCCCCGTCGGCACGACCGCCGAGACGATGTCGATGAGGCTCCAGACGGGCAGCTTGCGCCGCCACGCGAAGGCGAACATGGCGATCGTCGTGCCGATCAGGCCGCCGTGGAAGGACATGCCGCCCTGCCATGTGGCGAAGATCCTGGCGGGTTCCTGCAGGTAGAGGCCGAGGTCGTAGAAGAGGACGAAGCCCAGCCGGCCGCCGACGACGATGCCGATCGTCGCCCAGAGCAGGAAATCGTCCAGGTCGGTGACGGACACCGGCGACTTGCCGCCCCACAGACGGTCGTTGCGCACGATGCGGCGCGCGTAGAGCCAGCCGAGCACGATGCCGGCGATGTAGGACAGCGAGTACCAGCGGATCGCCAGCGGTCCGATTTGAAAGATGACCGGATCGATCTGCGGGAAGGCGATGGCGAGTTGACTGAAGACGGGGGACAGCATCGTTTTCGGGCTCGTTGCGGAAAGGCGTCGCGCCGGCCGGCCGGCGATCGGTCGCACGCCGCCTTGTAAAGCATGCGGCGCGGCAATAGCTATGGGTGAAGCTCTAGAACACGGGAGTCGCCGCGATGACAACTGGCCCCAACAAGTTTATGGACGATTTCGCCCGTTTGATGACCGACATGGCGGGCACGGCGCAAGGCATGCGGCGCGAGGTCGAGACGGCCTTCCAGCACCAGGCCGAGAAGATGCTTTCGGGCATGGATCTGGTGAAGCGCGAGGAGTTCGAGGCGGTGCGCGAGATGGCCATCAAGGCGCGCGACGAGAACGAAGCGCTGGCCGCGCGTCTCGCGGAGCTGGAGCGCAAGCTCGCCGACCAGGCCTGATTTGCGGTCGCGAGCCGCAATTCACAAAAACTTCACAGCCCTGCGCCGAACTTTTTTCTGACGAAAAATCGAGCGTTCAGAGTCGCTTACGCCGTCGCGTCCGGTGAGCGGCCAAAGATATCCACACCCGATATTTACCCTTTGTTAACCAAGGGGGTTTCCTCTGATTCACGGATCAATAGACTGAATTCATTGAGTGATTCGTATCAGCGAATGAAAGTTTAGCGCAGCCGCGTCAGTCCGTTGCAGCACTCGTTCGCCTTCATCGTCGCCGTGTCGCGTAATGAACGGTTTGAAGCGCCGTCCGCCGGGACGGAAAACGGAATAGGATTGGCAATGAGCCTGATTGAGCTGGACTACTACCGTGCCGCACATCCCGTGGATGTGATCGAGCAGGTCGCTCATGTGAATGACTGGAATTTCGAACGCACGGGCGACGACGAGATCGCCGTGGCGGTCGAGGGGCACTGGACCAACTATCACATCTCCTATGCGTGGATGGAGGACTTCGAGTCGCTTCATTTCGCCTGCGGCTTCGACGTGAAGGTGCATGAGAGCCGCTTCGCCGAACTGATGCGTCTTCTGTCGCTGATCAACGAACAGTTGCTGATGGGGCATTTCGACCTCTGGGAGCAGGAAGGCGCCGTGATGTTCCGTCACTCGCTGCTGCTGGCCGGCGGCGCCGAGGCGACGGAAGCGCAGGTGGAAGTGATGCTGTCGAGCGCCATCGAGACCTGCGAGGCCTATTACCAGGCTTTCCAGTTCGTGCTGTGGTCGGGCGCGACCGCGCGGGAAGCTCTCGACAGCACCATGTTCGAGACGGTCGGCGAAGCCTGACGCGGGGAGACGGATCGTGGCGACGGATTTTGAGGCGCTTGCGCCCGAGATTTCCTTTGACGACTATCTGAAGGTCGATATCCGCACCGGCACGATCGTCGAGGCGGAGCCGTTTCCAGAAGCGCGCAAGCCGGCGATCAAGATGATGATCGATTTCGGCCCCGAGATCGGGGTGAAGAAATCGTCGGCGCAGATCACCGTGCACTACAATCCGGAGGATCTGATCGGCAGGCAGGTCATGGCGGTGGTGAATTTTCCGCCTCGCCAGATCGGGCCGATCCGTTCGGAGGTGCTGACGCTCGGCTTCCACGACGAGGATGGCGCGGTGGTGCTGGCCGGGCCGGGACACACCGTGCCGAACGGCCGGCGATTGCTCTAGACCCGGACGCCGACGGGGCCGGCCGGTTCTTTTTCACACAAGGACGAGCACGACGCGCGCTAGGGCATGATCAGCCTGATCATTCGCGGCATGCCTTCGGCGTTGCCCGTGACGACGAAAAGGTTGGCAAAGTCGTCCTGGCTGACGACGACCGGCTCCGCCACGCCCAGTGCAGACACAATCGAGGGAATGATCTCCGCGTGTCCGACGACGAGGACGGTATCCTCCTCGTGATCGAACTGGATCAGGTCGACCAGCCCCGATACGTCATTCGCCGGCAGTCGCGTTTGCGGGACATCCAGCTCTTCGGCGATGATGCCGCCGGTTTCACGCGTTCGCCTGGCGTCGCTGGTGATCACGACATCGATGTCTGCACGCCGCAACATCTGCGCCCATTTCGCGGCGCGGTCGCGCCCTTCCGCGGTCAGCGGCGGATCCTGGTCGGCGGTTTCCTTCTCCGCATGGCGAATGATGTAGACCGCTTCCTGGGTATGGACCGGAACGGGATGGGTTGCCGCCGCCGAAATCGCTGCGGCGACCACGATACGCAGCATGATAGCCTCCACTTCCTGCCCTGGAAGAACGAGACTGCCACGGAAGGCCCTTCCGGCCAAATTGCAGGTACGCTGTCGCGCGCCGGTCGCCCGTTCAGGCCGGGACGTAGGTCAGCCGGATCACATTGTCGCCGACGCTGTCGTTGGAAACGAGCCGGAGAGGCGGAAGGGCGCCGCGAAAGAACGGATCGCCGCCGCCGAGGACGACCGGGTGGAAATAGAGCCGATATTCGTCGATGAGGCCGAGCTCGCCGAGGCTGTGTGCCAGTCTCGGCCCGCCGACATCGATTTCCCCGGCCAGTTCGTTTTTCAGCCTGCGGACGGCGCCCTCGAGGTCGTCGCTGATCAGGGTGGCGTTGGGGCCGATCGAGGACAGCGTGCGCGACGCGACCCATTTCGGCATGGCCAGCCAGGCATCCGCGAAATCGCGTTCGGCCGGTGTCCAATTCGGATCGTCCTGTTCCCAGTAGCGCATGATCTCGTAGAGCGTGCGGCCATAAAGGCTGGCGGCAAGGCCGCGCGTGTTTTCGATCCAGTGACCGAAGAGTTGGGGGCCGGGGGCGAATTTGTCGAAGTCAACATAGCCGTCGAGCGAGACGTTCATTCCGAAAACCAGTCTGGCCATGCCGAGAAATCCTTTGCGGTTCATGTTGCCGGTCGGTTCGACCGCGTACAGATCAGCGTTGCTGATCCACACAACCCGGGCCACAGGCGTTGGTTCCATCCGGTCGTGGGCGATCGCGATCAGACCGGAAGGCGCAATTCCGCGCGCAGGCCGCCCATCGGGCTATCGTCGAGCACGATGTCGCCGCCGTGGCTGCGGGCGATGTCGCGGGCAATCGACAGGCCGAGGCCGGTGCCGCTTTCGTTGAGATTGCGGGCCTCGTCCAGGCGGTAGAAGGGACGGAACACGTCCTCGCGGCGGTTCGTCGGAATGCCCGGACCGTCGTCGTCGATCGTCAGGGTCAGCCACCCCTTGGCGTTGCGCGCGACGATCTCGACGCGGTCGGCATAGCGGAACGCGTTCGAGGTGAGGTTGGTGACCAGCCGGCGGAAGGCGCCCGGGCGCACGACGATGTCGGGCCGGCCGAACAGGCTCGTCTTCACCTTCTTGCCGGCCAGCCGGCCGTCCGCGGTGATCTGTCCGAGCACCTCCTGCAGGTTCAGTTCGCCCGTTTCCTCGCGGGCCTCGCCCTTGGCGAAGGAGAGGTAGCCCTCCAGCATCGACTGCATGTCGTCGACGTCCTTGCCGAGCGCCTCGTTGAGCTTGCTGTCTTTCGACAGCGCCAGTTGCAGCTTGAAGCGCGTCAGGATGGTGCGCAAGTCGTGGCTGACGCCGGACAGCATGGTGGTGCGCTGCTCGATCTGCTTTTCGATGCGCTCGCGCATCTGGATGAAGGCGAGGCTGGCGCGGCGGACCTCGATGGCGCCGCGCGGGCGGAAATCGACGGGAAGCGGCCGGCCCTTGCCGAAGCTTTCGGCCGCCTCGGCGAGCTTCTGGATCGGCCGGATCTGGTTGCGCAGGAACAGGATGGCGATGAACAGCAGGACGAGCGACGTGCCGACCATCCACAGGAGGAAGATGTGGGTGTTGGACGCGTAGGCCTGGCTGCGCCGCGCCAGCACGCGCAGCACCTTGCCGTCGAGCTGGATGCGGATCTCGACCAGCTTGGAGTTGCCGACCGTGTCGATCCAGAAGGGGCGGCCGATGCGCTTGGTGATCTCCTCCGACAGGATGCGGTCGAGGATGGAGAAGAAGGGTTTCGGCGCGGGCGCGGGCAGCGGGTCGGGCGGCAGGATGGCGATGTTCAGGGCGAGGCGCTGGTTGGCCAGTTGCACGACCTGCGAATAATCCGCGTCGTGGGGATAGGTCTCGATGATATCGATCAGGGCGGCGATGTCGCGGGTGACGGCAGTGGACAGGCGCTGCGTGACCGTCTGCCAGTGGCGCTCCATGAAGACGAAGGCGACCACGGACTGCAGCAGCACCATCGGCGCGATGATGATGATCAGCGAACGGGCGTAGAGGCCGCGCGGCATGTGCTCGGTGAGCCGGCCCGTCAGGCGGCGCGTCGGAAAGGAGATGGCGCGCAGAATCCGGCGCATGCGCAGGCTCAGCAAGCGCATCCGGTTTCGTCTTGTGCGGTTTTGGCCGAAATCCGTGGTGGCCATGTCGCCCGTCTGCCGTTTCGGGCGGATATCTGCTCCCGCCCTTTGCCGTTATTCGATGGACAGACGGTAGCCTATTCCGCGCACCGTTTGAAGGTAACGGGGATTGGCCGGGTCGGCTTCGATCTTGCGGCGCAGCCGGTTGATCTGGACGTCGATCGTGCGCTCGCCGATGCCGGCGCTGTCGGCGAACATCTCGTGGCGCGGAATGGTCTCGCCGGCGCTCTCGGCGAATCGGACCATGATCTCCTGTTCGCGGTCGGTCAGGTGCACGGGCTCGCCATTGCGCTTCAATTCACGCCGCGCGATCACGAAGGTGAAGGGACCGAAGACGATCTGCTCGATCTTGGGCTGGGAGGTCGGCGCGCCGCGCCGGACGATGTTGCCGATGCGCAGCAGCAATTCGCGCGGGTCGAAGGGCTTGGGCAGGTAGTCGTCTGCGCCCGCCTCCAGGCCCTCGATGCGATGTTCGGTCTCGGAGCGGGCGGTGAGCATGAGAATCGGAACCTGGCGGTCCTCTTCGCGCAGGCTCTGCGCCAGCGACACGCCGCTCTCGCCCGGCATCATCACGTCGAGCACCAGCAGGTCGAATTCGAGGCCGGCGATCTTGCGCCGCGCTTCCTCCGCCGTCGCCGCGCTGGTGACACGGTAGCCGTGCTGGCACAGATATTCGGTCAGGAGAGTTCGAATCCGGGTGTCGTCGTCGACGATCAGAATGTGGGGGGCGTCGTCGGGGATGCCGTCTTCAACACTGTCTGACATCGGTCCTCATCAACTCAACTCACCGTCGCCATCCGCCGTCGCGGAGCCGGTGCCGCCCCGGGCCGCGTTGAGCATGGTGATCTGCTCCTTGGCGTTCCCGGTCAGCATGGCCAGCAAGAAGCGCGCGATCTCGTCCTGCGAGCAGCCGGACTGCTCCAATGCCGCCATTATGCGGCGAGACTGTGGCTCGCGCAGGTCGCGGATCAGGCCCTGGCCCTTGCCGGTCAGGTAGAGCTCGCGCTGCCGGCGGTCCTCGGGTCCCGGCTTCTGCTCGACATAGCCCGCATCGACCAGTTGCTTGAGCACCCGGGCGAGGCTCTGCTTGGTGATCTTCAGCAGGTCGAGCAGTTCGGCGACCGTCAGGCCGGGCTTACGATCGACGAAGTGCATCACCCGGTGATGGGCGCGACCGAAGCCGATGTCCTGGAGGATTGTGTCGGGATCGGAGATGAAATCCCGATAGGCGAAGAACAGGAGTTCGATCAGTTCGGAGGCGGGCAGGGGGGCGGTTTTCGGTTTCATGGAAGGCTGGGACAGGGGCCGGAGATCGTGATGTTGGTTATGTCAGTCATGTTGACATATTTTTCCACGACAGATAATTTCTTTCAAGGGTTCGGCATGTGCCGCGCAGCATTCGAAAAGGCCCGCCATCGGGATTTTCATGGTTGTTGCGTCGCGATGGGTTCATACTGTCCCTCACATAACAAGGCACAGAGAAAAGTCACGACGGAAGAACGGAGGATCCCAATGGCTGAAGTCCCCTTTGACCAGCTAGACGGCCACATCTGGATGAACGGAGAATTCGTGCAGTGGAAGGACGCGAAGATCCACGTCCTCACGCACGGGTTGCATTATGCCAGCGCGGTGTTCGAGGGCGAGCGGGCCTATGGCGGTGAGATTTTCAAGCTGACGGAGCACACCGAGCGGCTGCACGCATCGGCCGACATCCTCGGCTTCAAGATTCCCTACTCGGTCAAGGAGATCGACGACGCCTGCAACGAATTGCTGCGCAAGCAGGGTTTCCAGGACGCCTATGTGCGCCCGATCGCCTGGCGCGGTTCGGAGATGATGGGCGTCTCGGCGCAGAAGAACCGCATCAACCTCGCCATCGCGATCTGGCAGTGGCCGAGCTATTTCGATCCGGAACAGCGCCTGAAGGGCATTCGCCTCGACATCGCGGAATATCGCCGGCCCGATCCGCGCACGGCGCCGTCGAAATCGAAGGCCGCCGGTCTCTACATGATCTGCACGCTCTCCAAGCACGCGGCGGAAGCCAAGGGCTATGCCGACGCGATGATGCTCGACTGGCGCGGCCGGATCGCCGAGGCGACGGGCGCCAACGTGTTCTTCGTCAAGGACGGCGTCATCCACACGCCGACGCCGGACTGCTTCCTGGACGGCATCACGCGGCGCACGGTGATCGGCCTTGCCGAGAAGCGCGGCTACGAGGTGGTGCAGCGGGCGATCATGCCGGAGGAACTGGAAGGTTTCGAGCAGTGCTTCCTGACGGGCACTGCCGCGGAAGTGACGCCGGTTTCCGAAATCGGCCCCTACTCCTTCGAGGTCGGCGAGATCACGACCACGTTGATGAGCGACTACACCGAGGCGGTCCACCCGCGCGCCGAAGCCGCCGAATAGGCCGCACGACGCCAACATCGAGACAGTTCGGGGCGGCTCCTTGGGGCCGCCCTTGTCTTATCGCCCTTGAAGAGCCGGAAGATACGCGGCAGGTAGCGGGCAGGGCCAAGACCGACAAGAGACGAAAACGGGAACGCTTCATGACCGCGACGCTCAACGCACTGATCATTCCAGTGACCGCATTCCAGCAGAATTGCACGGTCATGTTCGACACCGAGACCAAGCGCGGGGTCGTGGTCGATCCGGGCGGGGATGTCGATCACATCCGCGAGGCGCTGGACAAGAACGGCGTCACGGTCGAGGCCATCTGGCTGACCCACGGCCATATCGACCACGCCGGCGGCGCGATGGATTTGAAGGACGCGCTCGACGTCGAGATCATCGGCCCGCAGAAGGCCGACAAGATGCTGCTCGACAAGCTTGAGGACCAGGCGCGCATGTTCGGCCTCGAGGGGGCGGTGCGCAACGTGACCCCGGACCGGTGGCTGGAAGAGGGCGACGTCGTGTCGTTCGCCGGGCATGAATTCGAGGTGCTGCATTGTCCAGGGCACGCGCCCGGCCACGTGGTGTTCTACAATCGCGCGGCGAATTTCGCGCATGTGGGCGATGTTCTGTTTCGCGGCTCGATCGGGCGCACCGACCTGCCCGGCGGCGACCACGCCACGCTGATCGCCTCGATCAAGGAAAAGCTGTTTCCGCTCGGCGACGATATAGGCTTCATCTGCGGCCATGGGCCCGGCGGCCGGTTCGGCGAGGAACGGCGCAACAATCCGTTCCTGACCTGACGCGTTTACGGCGCCACGCAAAATAAAAGGCCCGGGCGACAGTGCCGACCGGGCCTTTCTTTCATGCGTCGGAGGTCATTTCGGGACGCAGAAATGGTCGAGACCGTCATATCCGTGATAGGTGCCGGTCTGCGGATTGAAGGTCTGGTAGCGCGCGTCGCACCACTGGTACCAGCCGGCCGTCCAGGGCTGCAGCGAGCTCTCATAGGTGATCACCTGCGGACCGGATGCTGCCGGTGCCGGCGGATAGGCGTTTGGCGCTTCGTAATATTCGTAGGTCGGCGGCTGGTTGGCCTGCGACAGGGCGCCGGCGATGATCGCGACACCGGCCAGGCCGATGATCGCGGCCGCGACGCCGTCATTGTCGTTGTGATGATGGTAGGGACGGCCATATTGCGGGCCGCACCGGCGCTTTCCCTTGTAATAGCCGCAAGGCGGCGCGCCACGGTGCCAGCCATCGGCGGCGGCGGGCGCGGCCGTGATCGGCGACATCGCGCTGGCGGCGATCGCGCCGACGGCGAGGAGGGAGGTCAGCGACCGTGATTTCGAGATGCGTTTCATCGTTCCATGCTCCATTCGCGTCGTTGGGGGACGTGCCGGGGGCTTGCCGGCTCAGTCGGGACGCCGAAGCGTCCGAACGCGTGATCCCATACTCGCATGGCCAAGCTGAACGTCACCTGAACGACAGCCACGCCGGCGTTCCGGCCCCTGAGCGCTGCCCTGAATAAGCAATGGCGCGAACCGGTGACCGGTCCGCGCCATGAAATCAGATGAAAAAGGCGACGGTTTGACGCCGCCTTGAGGCCGGATTACTCGGCGATCGAAAGATCGACGGCCTTCGGGCCCTTGCCGCGACGGTCCGGCTCGGTCTCGAAGGAGACCTTCTGGTTTTCGACCAGGGTGGTCAGGCCGGAAGCCTGCAGGGCGGAGATGTGGACGAAGATGTCCGCGCCGCCATTGTCCGGCTTGATGAAGCCGAAGCCCTTGTCGGTGTTGAAAAACTTGACTGTGCCAGTCTGGGCCATGGATTGGATCCTTTTCCTTTGACCAAGCGACCGCCCCATTCTGCCGCACTTCTTCACCGCGCGCTTCATGCGCACGGACAGGGGCAGGCAGTTGTCGAATGCAGGGAAAGGGACCAGTTCTCGCGTCGCCCAAAAGGCTGACGCCCGGCTTGTTCTTCAGCGTGCCGGCGCGCGGTAATTCCAGCTTCCGTTTGTTCGCAAATTGCCCGAACACCCCAAGCGTTGCGTCATTTCGGCGCGGAAGTAAAGCGAAACTTTTGTGAAGTGGCCCACCGCATGGTCTGCAAAGCTTGCTTCAGGGGCGTCAGAATTTCGTGCAGAAGGTGTTGCCGGAGGCGCTGTTGCGGACGCAGATCGACCAGTCGGTCCCCGGAATTCCGACCACTTCGCCGGTTCGGCCGTTGATGACGAAGCTCTCCTCGGCGTTCTGCGTGACGGTGGAGCCGCCGCTGGCCCACTCGTAACGGATCACCCACTCGCCGCTCTCCTTCGTCGGGTCTTCCGACGCGCCGCTCTGCACGACGATGCGGTTGCAGTCGTTCTGCTCGAGCAGCGTCTCGCCGCGATAGGCCGCGCAGCGCGCGTTCCAGTTTTGCGCCGCGGTTGGAGCGAGGCTGAAAAGCGACGCCGAAAGCAGAAGGATGATCCTTGCGGCGGTGCGAACATGCAGATGCGTCATCGGTCTGACCCCCATTGCCCCTGCGTCACGATACCACCCTTCGCCCCAGGAAATGTGACAAAGTTGCGCCGGTGACAGGAGGCGAGGCGGCGCGTAGACTGAGACTCACACGGAGGACCGAGATGACCCGCATCCGACATGTTCTTGCGACGGCTGCGCTGGCGGCGACATTCGCGCTTGCCGGATGCGACGCGACGATCTCGCCGCCGCCGGCCGATGCGGGGCTCTGTCCGAATGTCTACCAGCCCGTTTGCGCGCGGATCGAGAACGGTCAGCAGCGCACCTATCCCAATGCCTGCTCGGCGGTGGCGGAGGGCTATCGCGCCTATTCGCCGGGCGCCTGCGACAAGCTCCGGTCCGACCGCGTCTGTCCGCAGATTCACCAGCCGGTGTGTGCCCAGATCGGCGGGCGGCTGGCGACCTACACCAATGACTGCGTGGCCGGCGCCGAGGGCGCACGGGTGGTGCGGCAGGGAGCGTGCTGACGACGATGAATTGCGCGATCGGGAGGAGAACATGATCCGCACCATTCTGTTTGCCGCCTTCGCGGTTCTGCTCGGCTACACCGCTCGCGGCCAGGCCGAGGAATTGAAGGTCGGGATCACGCGCGACATGGGCAGCGTGACGGTGGAGACGAAGGACGGGCCGCGGGAAATCCGCCGTATCCAGGACACCGATCACGAGATCAGCGGCGAATTCGCGCTGACGTCGCGCGCCTGCCCGCCCTTCTGCATCCAGCCGATGGTTCCCGCGCCGGGCGTGACGACGATCGGCGAGGTGGAACTGATCGCCATGCTGCAGGATCCCGATTCGATCGTCGTCGACAGCCGCACGGTCGATTGGCACCAGGGCGGCTCGATCCCCGGCGCGATCAGCCTGCCCTACACCGAAGTCGGCGACCGGCTGTCCGACTTGGGCTGCGAGCCGGATTTCGACGGCTGGGACTGCACGGAAGCAAGCCGCGTCGCGTTGTTCTGCAACGGGCTGTGGTGCGGCCAGTCGCCGACCGCCATCCGCGCCATGATCGCCGCCGGCTATCCCGCCGAGCGCATCTTCTACTACCGTGGCGGCATGCAGAGCTGGCGCATGCTGGGCCTGACCGTGACGGGCGAAGAGGGGTAGACGACCTTTCCCCGCCGCGGCTTTTGCCCTATGTAGACCACCTTACCCGGCCCCTTGGAAGAGGCTCGCATGGTGGACAATCCAGTCAAGAATGAATCCCCGAAGACCAGGACGACGCCGAAGGTCGAGCGACCGAAGCTGCACAAGGTCATCCTGATCAACGACGACTACACGCCGCGCGAATTCGTCGTGATGGTGCTGAAGGCCGAATTCGGCATGGGCGAGGATCGCGCCGCCAAGGTGATGATCACGGCGCATCAGCGCGGCGTCTGCGTGGTCGCCGTCTATCAGAAGGACGTCGCCGAGACGAAGGCGACGCGGGCGAGCGAACACGGCCAGAAATTCGGCTTCCCGCTGATGTTCACGACCGAGCCGGAGGACTAGGGGCGCCCGCCGCCGCTCTTTCCCGGTCATCCTCCTCGATCATCCTGCGGATGCTGTCGGGCATCGCGCGGCAGCTGCAATGGGCGGCATGCTCGCGGTGCCAGGCGATGCGCTGCGCGCGCGTCGGGTTCTTCGGCATCTTGTGCGCCCTGTGCCATTCGGCGTTGATTTTCCCCATGACCGTTTCCTTTCACGCCCTTCACCGCACCAAAACCCGGTGCGGGGCCGCGCGCGATGACGTGCATCAACGGGACACGGCGATCACGCGGGATCTTCGCCACCAGGCGTCGATGATGCCGTGCGGGCCTCGCGCCGCCGGCGAATGATTTTGGCGCGGTGGGTTAGGAGTGTGGCGACGATGGCGATGATGGCGAAGAACGTGCCGATGGAGATGGCGGTGCCGAGGTTGGGCTCGACGAGGGTGAGGAGGGCGAAGAAGGCGACCAGGGGGATGGCGAAGACGAACTCCACCACGACGCCGAAGGGCAGGCCGGGGCACTTGACGACGGAGAACAGGCCCGAGCGGAAGCAGGTCGGGTAGAACAGCCCGCCGCCGCCGCGCGGAAACAGCATCGCGCCGAGCAGGCTGATCGCCATGACGAGGCCGACGACGATCAGCGCGGCGACGAGGAGGTTGCCGGCGAAGCTCTCCGTCGTCCAGAAGGAGGGCGCGTCCGGGTCGGCGGGCGGCCGCGGGGCGGGCGCCTGCTCGAAGACGAGCTTCAGGAAATACGCGACGGCGACGAGGATGCCGGCGGCCCATGCGGCGGCGGTCAGCCCTTTGCGCCCCAGCGTCACCGCGTCGAGTGCGCCCGCGTAGAGGTGGGCCGGCCAGTTGAGCACCGTCTGCGCCCAGAGCGGGATCGGCGCGTTGTCGATGCAGCGCACCAGCGGCGCCGCGCCGCAATCGCCCGCCGCGATCTCGCCCTGCGTCGCCACGACGAGCCCGACAAGCCAGAGCACCACATTGACGAGGACGGCGCCGAGGACAAGCGCGCCGAGCCAGAACCGGAACGACCGGCCGTATACCCGAATGCCCATCTGCGCGCTCCCCCCGTCATGCCTGCCGCCACCTTCGCCGATCGGCGCGCGCGGTCAAGCCCGCAGGCGGCGGCACGGGGCGTGCGGGCGAAGGCTTGCGGACCGGAGCGGGCGGCTCGACGGGGGCGCGGGCACCGCGCGATCCGGCCTCGAACGGGCCAGACGCGGCCCCGAAACACGGCCGTTCTTCGACGCCATCGACCCGGGCGGGTGTCGAAAAACCCCCTTTCCGGGGCGGGATGGAGGGCGAGGGACGCCGGCGGCGCGGCGGGCCGAACGCGGGGGCGAGGCGCCCCGCGCGGCTAGGCGGAGGGCTCGTCGGCCATGCCGATCTCGATGCGCTGCGGCGCGTTGGCGAGAAGGGCGAGCAGCAGGTCGCTCATGGTGGAGGCGGGGGCGGTGCCGAAATCGGCCTCGAAGGCGTAGCCGGTGTCGGTCACTTCCGGCGTCGTCGCCGTGTGGATGACATTGTGCAGGCTGACGCTGTCCTCGGCGTCCTCGTCGCCGAAGGCGCGGCGGTGCCAGTCGGCGAAGAGGCGCTTCGACAGCGCGTCCCAGTCACCGGAGACGCGCACGGTGGCATAGTCCCAGGCAAACGGCGCGACGACGATCTCGGCGCCGCCGACCATGAAGGAAAAGGGCTCGAAGCGGATCTCCCGCGGCGCGGCGAAGGATTCCAGCCGGCCGGTCTCCAGCGAGGCGTAGTCGGCGCGAAACGGCAGCCGCATCGGCCCTTCCGTCGCGACGTCGCCGGCGGCGTCCAAGAGCACCGGCTCGACCACATGGGTCTCCTCGGAAAACCCGGCCACGGTGTCGGCGAACTGCCCGACATAAAGCTCGCGCACGGCCTCGACGATTTCGATGAATTGCGGGGGGAGGGTGTCCATGGGACGCAGGTAGGTGAAGCGAGGAGCGTGTGCAAGGGTTGCTTCACACCGCCGCTCAACGCGCAACCGTCCGTGAATCGGTTGTTGGAAGATGCATCTCTGCTGTGCAGGATAACCTGTTTCTCGAGGTCGATCAGTCTGTCACATTGGAGCGAGGGTGGTGTGAACGAAGTAATTCAAGAGATTTATTGTACCTTCTTGGGGGAAGGCACCGTCTCGCGACGGAAAACAATCTCGCCAGCCGTATTCAGACCGCGGTACCAATTCCTGTTTGTCCAGTATCGGCCCCGCATTTCCGTGCTGGAAAACACATTGATTATCGCAGAGCCATAAAAGCTTTCAACATCTGTCCTCTTCATTGCGCTGGGTTTGTTTTCTTGATTGTAGGTATATGTAAGTCTGTGAGGAAGCCCATCGCATGGCCAAATAAGGTCAATTGAAATTGCGCGGGACCACTGAATAACGTTTCCGGCTTCGTCGCTTTGCAATATCCGCAATTTGTACCGAAATAAGCCTATATCGATATCGCAGATTAGATTTGTGGGTTTCGGTTCTGTAATTTTGATCGAGCAATCGTCAAAGGATTGACTCTTTGCCGTTATGTGTTCGATCACTTCCCAGTTTGAACTCATATATATTTCATATCGCCCATTTATATAAGGGTACATCAACTCAAATTTTGAGCAAATCCACCACACGAGTTTCCAGACCGGAGGGATTGAAAGCAGCCATAAGACGATCGCTGAGCCGACCAATGAATATCTGGCGACCTTGAGTAGCCAACTAAGGGTCGTTGTAATATTTTGGTTGGGGCTGTCGCTAGAAATCGTGTCGGGGATCGGAAGCGTCCCTGTCGTACTGCCGACAAGAATTGTGATCCCTCCGCACGTCAACGCGAGAATTACGATCCAATTTGATGGAAGAAAACGAATCATGTCTTGTAGCTCTTTGGGTCGATGACCATCTTTTGAGAAACGGAGGTCTCCATGAACGACTTTTCTCGCATTTTATATGATTCGACTGACGGCTCACTATACAATGCAGCACTTGTTTCAAAGAGTGTTGAAGCTGCTTTGAGGACCGCGCGAGACGAGGCTCGTGAAGCAATAAGGAGTTTTTTCGGCAAGGGTGCCGCAGAGGCTTATGAGGCGGCGCGCTTTCAGAAGGATGTTGCCGTGCTTATTGATGAAGCCGACGTCAGAACAGCGAGCGAACTTGTGAAACCCAAGTTTCGGACTCAGGGGAGCTTTTCTTACCATACCCACGTAGAACCAGAAACTTCGCCGCCGCAAGAAATCGACATAGATGACGGCATGTTCCTGCCTGTTTCTTATGTCGCCATGAATGGGAGTACCAATCCCCAAATCGCGAGCGATTTGGTATTCAGAATAACAGAAGCGGCTTTATCGCCCCTTTGTGAGGCGAATGGATGGGAGCTTGTAACGAATAAGGACTCCTGTGTACGGATCAAGCTGCCGGATAACGCTCACCTAGACATCGCGCTTTATGCCGTGCCGGACCGCGAGTTCGAATTGCTCATTGAGAAAGTTGCTAAGGAAGGGGTTCTTGACGAGAGACCGCCGAGTTTCTCACTTGATGAGAGTGCGTATGAATCTATCAGCGAAGATGAAATTCGGTTGGCGACGCGTGAAAGCGGTTGGATAGCCTCTGATCCGCGCTTACTCGAAGATTGGTTTAAGGAGGCAGTGGCGACTTTCGGCGACCACGTGCGTGTTGTGTCTCGTATATTGAAGGTTTGGCGTGATTGCTCCAAGGGTTGCGAGAGGCTGGCATCAGTGGCGCTGATGTACGCGGTTGTTGATAGTTGTGAAAATGGTGCTGAGTTGACGGAGAGTAGATATGATTCTCTGATTGCCGAAGTAGTCGATAAATTGCCCAATACACTTTCCAACAGGATACCGAACCCGAGAGTGGAGGGGGCTTATCTCGACCAAAATTGGAGCGCTGATGAGCGTGAAGTTTTTGTCACAGCTGCTCGAGATTTTTCAATGTTGTTGAATCGTTGCCTCAGTCTAAATCTGAGCGCAAAAGAAATAATAGTCGATTTACGGAGCGCGCTTGGGCGCCGTGTTCCTCTGGATTCTAACAGGGTTTTGGTCAAACAGGCCGAGGAAATAAAGGGATTGTCAGCGCCAGTGTATGCTTCGGAAGGCTTCAAAGAAAGAGCAATATCTGAAACAGAACGTGTTGCAAAAGCGGGAACTGGAACGAGACCCTATTATCAAGTTTAGGTCTCATGAATTCACACAAGGTGTTTGAAAGTCGCATAAGGCTGGTGAAGAAGTGCCAGCCAGACTTGATGCTCATTAGCTTGGAAGAGCGTTTCTGTGAATTCGCGGGCGTGTATCATCTGCAAGTAGGGAGCAATAGAATTGCGGGCTATCGAATTCGTTTGATTTTGTTTTCTGATTTTAGATGTGAGCCAATAGTTAGACTTCTTGAAGAGTATTTTCCTTTTAAGGTTGATCGGCATATATATCCAAATGGGGATTGTTGTATATGCATCTGGCATCACTGGGTAATTTTCAATGGATATGGAATTGAGGAATTCTTACAGAGAGCAGTAAGGGACTTTTTTATCTCCCAGATATATTTTGATGAAAATGGAAGCTATCTATTTGATTGGGATCATGGGTTAACGGGAATTTATAAGGCTTATTCTCAAATTCTTCTTGTTCCGAATAGGAGCTCCCGCGTGATGCGAAGGCTTAGAAAGCTCGTTAACGGCGAGGTACCTTCAAATCGGGTATCGAAATGGCAGGCTGCGGAAATGCTCGAGAAGTTGAACTCACTCCAAGGGCAGGCTGAAGGTGAAAAGGTACGATAGTCAGCGGAGATTCTTTCATCGAAAGTAGTCTCGATCGTTCTCACCGTCTGGAATCTCTCCTGAAATGCGAAGAGTTGGGCGTGTTCGGCGGGGCCGGGGTCGTGGCTGCGCGGGGCAAAGCGCCGGGCCGCCGGATCACCGCACCAGGTCGAGGATCAGCTGGTGGATGGGGCCGCCCTGGGCCATTTCGCGGCGTTCGAAATCGGAATTCTTCGCCTTGTAGCGGGCATAGGCGGCCTTGAGCGGGGTCTGGATCGCCTGGCGGATGGTCTTGCAGCCGGGATCGTTCGGCTGCCGGAAGCCGACCGTGGTGTCGTAGATCTCCTCGGCCATCTCGCGCACGTAGCGGCCATGCACGGCCTCATGCGCGCGGATGGCGGTGATGAAGGTGTTCCAGCGGGCGGCGACGGCCGGCGGGAGCGGGGCCGCCGGTTCGGGCAGCGTGTAGGTGATCGTCAGGAAGGGCCGCGCGGCGGCGAGTACGCAATCCTTGCCGTCGCGCACATAGTCGCGGCCCCATTTCAGGTCGAAATCCGTCTTGGCGACCGCGCTCGACGCGCCGCCGCGAATGCGCGGGCCGCGCTCGCCGATGGAGGCGTAGAGCGCCGCGCCCGTCGTGCCGGCAATCGCATAGCGGGTCTCGACCACCTTCGGCCGGATGTCGGCCGCGCGGGCGGGCAGGACAAGGCAGGTTAGAAGAGCGAGGCAGGCGGCAAGGGCGAGCGCGCCGGGCAGGGCGGCCCGTGCGATGTCACCCGCGCCGCCTTGTGCGGGGCCGAGCGCGCGCCGCGCGCCTGGATGCTTGCCTGTCGCCACCCGAACCTCCGGCCTGTCGCGGCCCGGCGCGCGCATGTCCGGCGCCGGACATCGCCGCCCGGCGGGGCCGCGTCACGCGAAGGGGCCATTCTCGCCGGATCGGCGTATCACACCTTCACGCAGGCGCACACCCAGCGGATGATCTTGACGCCTTCGCTTTCGGCGCTGTCGAGCTCGACCAGGCGGCATTCATAGCCCTCGTCGCAGCCGAGCGTGAAGCAGTCGATGCGCTGTTTCCCGCGTGCGTCGGTGGAGATGTAGATGTTGCAGCCGCGCTCGCCATCGTCGCAGGCGCACCATTCGGTGACCGTGCCGTGATGGTCCTTCTCGCTGCGGACCCGGCATTCGCCCTTTTCGCAATCGCCGGTGCAGGTGAGCGTGTAGGTGGACGTGTCGCCCTCGCGCCGCTCGGTCACGACGCCGTGGCAATGGGGGTTGTCGTCGCCTTTCATAAGCGCCTCCTCGCCTGTCGCCCCTCACGCAGGGTAACATGGAGTGGCGAAAGGCGGGATGCTCACATGTTGCCGTGGCGCGGGGCGCGGCGTTCACTCAAGCGGCGTGGCCAGCGACACCTGCGGCGCGCCCCGGCTTTCGAGTGCCTCCAGCAAGTCCGCGACCGCGGATGCGGGCGCGGTGCCGAAGTCGATATTGATCGTGAATCCCGTCGGGTCGACGATCGGCTCGCTGATGAAATGCACGGCGTTCTGCATGGCCGTGTTGTCATCGCCTTCGTCCTTTCCGAAGGCCACGCCATACCAGTCCGAAAGCGCGGTCGCGTAGGCTTGCGACCAGGCATCGCCGACCGTGACGAAAATGGAATCCCAGATGAACGGCGACAGGGTGACTTCGGTGTTCCCATACGGGAAGGAGAAGGGCTCGAAGCGCACGACACCCTTCGACGCGACCATGCCCCCGGCATTGGCCGTCAGGTCCAGATAGTCCAGCCGGTTCGGCAGTGGCAGGAGGCCTTGGGCTTCGACCGCCGGGGTTCCGTCCGGCCCCAGAAGCACCGGCTCCAGAATGAACGCCTTGCCCCGCAGATCCGCGATCTCGGAGCGGAACTGCTCCAGATAGACGTCCCTGGCCGCGACGATCACCTGTTCGATATCCGGCGGCAGCGCATCCATGGTTCGTGACCTCTCCTGCCGGCCTAGCGTCCCGGCCGGCCCGTCTTGCCGGGCTTGCGCTTGCGGGCGCGTTCGTCGGCGGGGTCTTCGTAGGAGCCGGCGCCCACCTTGTGGCGCTTGACGGGCTGCACGTCCGATCCCACCGGCTTCTCGGTGCGGCCGACCGTCATTTCGTCCAGCGTGTTCTTGCGGAAATAGGAGACGCCGTCGGAGCCCATCTCGTCGAGATCGGGTTTCTTGAATCCGGCGGATGGCGCGTCCGTCTCCGGAATGGGTCCTCTTGCAACGACGTCGCTGTGCTTGTCTTGGGACAAGTCCGAGGATGACGGTGGAGTTTTACGGCCTGTCGCTTTGGCCTTTCTGGACGCCTTCGTGTTCTCCACGCCGGTGTCGCGGGCGAGCGCGTCGTCCATGACGGCGAGTTCGGTGGCCTTGAGGCGCTTGATCTCGTCGCGCAGGCGCGCGGCGGTCTCGAAGTCGAGATCGGCGGCGGCGTCGCGCATCTGGCCTTCCAGCGCCTTGAGATGCGCTTCCAGATTGGCGCCGATGAGGGCGCCCTCGTCTTTCGCGGCCCCCTTGGCGCCGGTGATGTCGGCGCGAACGTGGTCGCGTTCGTAGACCGAGTCGAGGATGTCGGCGATGTTGGCCTTGACCGACTGCGGCGTGATGCCGTGCTCCTCGTTCCAGGCGAGCTGCTTCTCGCGGCGGCGCTCGGTCTCCTCCATCGCGCGCGCCATCGAGCCGGTGACGTGGTCGGCATAGAGGATCACCTTGCCGTCGACGTTGCGCGCGGCGCGGCCGATGGTCTGGATCAGCGAGGTCTCGGAGCGCAGGAAGCCCTCCTTGTCGGCGTCGAGAATGGCGACGAAGCCGCATTCGGGAATGTCGAGGCCCTCGCGCAGGAGGTTGATGCCGACCAGCACGTCGAACGCGCCGAGGCGCAGGTCGCGGATGATCTCGATGCGCTCCAGCGTGTCGATGTCGGAGTGCATGTAGCGGACCTTGACGCCCTGCTCGTGCAGATATTCCGTCAGGTCCTCGGCCATGCGCTTGGTGAGCACGGTGACCAGCGTGCGGTAGCCGGCCTTCGTGACCTGGTGGATTTCGTCGAGCACGTCGTCGACCTGGCTCTTGGCCGGGCGCACCTCGACGGGCGGATCGACGAGGCCGGTGGGGCGGATGACCTGCTCGGCGAAGACGCCGCCGGACTGTTCCAGTTCCCACTCGCCGGGGGTGGCCGAGACCGCGACCGTCTGCGGCCGCATCGCGTCCCATTCCTCGAAGCGCAGCGGGCGGTTGTCCATGCATGACGGCAGGCGGAAACCGTATTCGGCGAGCGTCGCCTTGCGGCGGAAGTCGCCGCGATACATGCCGCCGATCTGCGGGATGGTGACGTGGCTTTCGTCGATGAAGACGATGGCGTTGTCGGGGACATATTCGAAAAGGGTCGGCGGCGGCTCGCCGGGATTGCGGCCGGTCAGGTAGCGCGAATAGTTCTCGATGCCGGCGCAGGAGCCGGTGGCCTCGAGCATCTCAAGGTCGTATTGCGTGCGCTGTTCGAGCCGCTGCGCCTCCAGCAGACGGCCAGCGTTTTCAAGCTCTTGCAGGCGGTGCTTGAGCTCTTCCTTGATGGACTTCACAGCCTGATTCAAGGTCGGGCGCGGGGTGACGTAGTGCGAGTTGGCGTAGATCTTGACCGTCTTCAGCGCGTCGGTCTTCTTGCCGGTCAGCGGGTCGAACTCGTCGATCGCCTCGATCTCGTCGCCGAACAGCGAGATACGCCAGGCGCGGTCTTCCAGGTGGGCCGGGAAGATGTCGATCGTGTCGCCCTTCACGCGAAACGAGCCGCGGACGAAATTGATGTCGGCGCGCTTGTATTGCTGGGCGACGAGGTCGGCGAGGAGCTGGCGCTGGTCGATGCGGTCGCCGATCTCCATCTTGAAGGTCATCGCCGTGTAGGTCTCGACCGAGCCGATACCGTAGATGCAGGAGACCGAGGCGACGATGATGACGTCGTCGCGTTCGAGCAGCGCGCGCGTCGCCGAGTGGCGCATGCGGTCGATCTGCTCGTTGATGGAGCTCTCCTTCTCGATGTAGGTGTCGGTGCGCGGGACGTAGGCCTCGGGCTGGTAGTAGTCGTAATAGGAGACGAAATACTCGACCGCGTTGTCCGGGAAGAAGTTCTTGAACTCGCCATAGAGCTGCGCGGCGAGCGTCTTGTTGGGCGCCAGGATCAGCGCCGGGCGCTGCGTCTCCTCGATCACCTTGGCCATGGTGAAGGTCTTGCCCGAACCGGTGACGCCGAGCAGCGTCTGCGAGCGGTCGCCGTCGCCGAGGCCGGCGGTGAGGTCGGCGATGGCGGCAGGCTGGTCGCCGGCCGGCTCGTAGGCCGACTTCATGACGATCTCGATGCCGCCCTCGGACTTGTCCGGCCGCTCGGGGCGGTGCGGCACCCACATCTTCCCGTCCTTGAACAGCGGGTTGCCCGTGTCGATCAGCGCCTTCAGTGCCTCGACCGTGGCGGTGACGCCGGTGGTGGAGGCGAGCTTGGAGGCGTCTTCCAGCGAGACGTCGAGGCCGGCGACCGGCATCAGGCCCGCCGCGGCACGCTCGCGCGGATCGTTGGAGCCGCCGATGGAGGCGCCGCCGCCGGTGCGCTTGTCGCCGACCGTGTAGATGCGGTCTTCTTTCTTGCTTTTCGCTCCGCCCTTAAGCGCCTCGCTTTGCTCGTTGCCGGCGGAGCGGCGCTTCTTTGTCCCGGCCTTGAGCTCCTCGCGGAGCTCGTCGCTGCCGGGCCCCTGGGCCTTCCGGCGGTGCTTTCCCGCTTTCGACCGGATCTCGCGCATCTCGGTGTCGCGCGCGTCGCGCTCGGCTTCGGCCTCAAGCTGGCGCACCCATTCCTCCACGCCGCCGGATAGCGGCGCACCTTCGAACGGGGCCTGCGGTGCTTCCTGGAATCCGTTGCGCGCGTTGTCGCCACTTGGCGCGAGCGCGGACGGCTTGCCGGTCTTTTTCGGTGGGGATTTGGCCATGCGGCCAATATGGGAAAAGCCGGGCGCGAAGGGAAGGGGATCGCGGAAACAATGCCGGGCGCTGCTGACAGCGCGCTGTCAGGAGGGGCGTGCGGCGGGGCGAAGCAGGGAACCAAAGCGCCGCGCTGTCGTTGGGTCATGGATGGCGAACACTGACAATGCATTCACGAGGCCGGAGAAGGCGCGCGCGCAGACGGCGCGGCTGCGATCCCGGCTCGACCCGTATCACAATCACCCGCCGCTCGCCGTGCTCTGGGGCGCGGCCATTGGCGGGCTCCTCCTTTTCGCATTGATCGCGGTCGCGGTGCGGCTGGGCTGGACCGACGGGCTCGACCGGACCGTCCTCCTGGCGCTGCGCGACCCGCAGGACGTGTCAGACGCCTGGGGGCCGGTATGGTTCGAGGAAACGGCAACAGAGATGACCGCGCTTGGCGGCTATCCCATCCTGGTGACCATCTCGGCCGCGACGCTGACCGTGCTGGCTCTGATGCGCAACCGCGCCGCGGCGCTGTTCCTCGCGGGCGGGCTGATCGGCGGCACGCTGCTCTCCTCCGGGCTGAAGCGGGTGTTCGAACGCGCGCGGCCGGACCTCGTCGACCATATGGACCGCACCTTCACGTCGAGCTTTCCGAGCGCGCATGCGATGGTGAGCATGCTGTTCTACCTGACGCTCGCCGCCGTGGCGGTGCGCTTCATTCCGCGCCATTCCGTGCGCGTGTTCGTGGTGTCGGAGGCCTTCGCGATCGCCATCATCGTCGGCGCGAGCCGCGTCTATCTCGGCGTCCACTGGCCCAGCGACGTGCTGGCGGGATGGTCGCTGGGGATCGGCTGGGCAAGCCTCTGCTGGTTGGCCGCGCATTACCTTTCCTGCCGCAGCGGCGGACGCGACACGCTCGGCCATTCGAAGACCTGACAGGAGAGCGCCCTTGAACACGCCCGGGACCTGGATCGACCCGCTTGCGCGGATGGGATATGCGGCGCGCGGGCTCGTCTATCTGATCATCGGCGTGTTCGCCTGTCTTTCGGCCGTCGGCGGCGGCGAGAAGAAGGGCTCCAAGGACGCGCTCAGGACGCTTCTCGAACAGCCCTTCGGCGAGGCGATCGTCTGGCTGATGGTCGCCGGCCTGGCCGGCTACGTGCTGTGGCGGCTCGTGCAGTCGCTGCTCGACACGGACGGGCACGGTCTCGGGCCGAAGGGTCTGGCGATCCGCGGCGGGCTGCTCGTCAGCGCCTTCACCTATGCGACGGTCGCGCTCTACGCGCTGTCGCTGCTCGGCGTGTTCGCCTCGGATGACGGCGGAAGCGGCGGCGGGTCACCCTTTGCGGGCGCCGTCGACGGGGCCGTCGGGCAGCGATACGTCTCGCTGGTGCTCGCCGTGGCCGTGTTCGGGGTCGCCTGCGCGCATGTGTGGAAGGCGGTGACGCGCAAATATGCCGACCGCTTCGACGCCGGACCGGAGGCGATGGCGTTCATCCACCCGGTCTCGATCGCCGGCCTGACGGCGCGCGGCTTCGTCTTCGCGGTGATCGCCTTCCTGTTCTTCACCCGCTTCCTCAATGCGGAGGGCGGCGAGGACCACCCGGGCCTCAAGGACGCGTTGTCGCATGTCCAGTCGCTGCCGGGCGGAACATGGCTTTTGATCGCGACCGGCATCGGCCTGATCGCCTTTGCCGGCTATTCGACCATCGAGGCGCGGTGGCGGACAATCAAGGTGCCGGACGCGCCGACGGACTGGGTGCCCGGCACCTGACCGCGACCGGCCGTCAGGCCGGCGTGCGCCGCAATCGCACGCCGGAAATCATCAGCACGGCGAGCGTCGCGAGGACGAGGCCGGAAAGCTGCGTCGCGTTCAGGGTCTCGCCGAACATGAACCAGGCGATCAGCGAGGTGACGGCCGGCACGAGGAAGAACAGGCCGGAGACGCTGGCGACCGCGTTCTGGCGGATCAGCAGCATCAAAAGCGTTATCGCGCCGATGGACAGGACGAGAACCAGCCAGGAGAGCGCGAAGACGAATTTCGGCGTCCAGTGGATCTCGCGGGTCTCGAACAGGAAGGCGCCGGCCCCGATGAGCGCGACCGCGCCGACATATTGCCAGATCGTGCCGGCGAGAAGGTCGGCGCCGGTCGCGAACCGCTTCTGGTAGAGCGTGCCGGCGGTGATGCCCAAAAGGGCGAGGATCACCGCCGTCAGGGTCGCAGGCGTGATGCCCTGTCCGCCGGCGACCACGTCGCGCAGGCCGGGGGCGCAGATCAGCAGGGCGCCGGTGAAGCCCAATGCCAGCCCGATCCAGTGGCGCAGGCGCAGCGTCTCGCCCAGCAACGGCGCGGCCAGAAGCGACGTCAGCACCGGCTGCAGCGAGACGATCAGCGCCGAGACGCCGGCCGGCATGCCGTGGCGGATCGCCCAGAACACGCCGCCGAGATAGGCCCCGTGAATGAGCATGCCGACGACGATTGCGTGGCCGCGCTCCGCCCAGCCGCGCGTGCCGCGCCCCGCGATCAGCGCGACGGGCACCAGCAGCGCCAGCGTCAGGAGGAAGCGCACCGAAAGGAAGGTGAACGGCTCGGCGTCCTCCGCGCCCAGTTTCGACCCGATGAAGCCGGTCGACCAGAGCAGGACGAAGACGATGGGCGCGACGCGCATGAGCATGGGGGCTATCCCGGTTGCGAGGCAGGCCGGGTGTCCGGCGCCAGAGGCGGCTCTCTTGGCAGGGGGCGGAAGGGACGTCAATCGAAGCGTGCGCGAGGCGCCGCACTTTGACAGCTTCGGCTTACCCTCCGTTAATCATGTCTTCGCCTTCCGGCTTTCCCCTGCAAGAATTAACAGGATCGCAAGCGTCCCCGAAGAATACTCCCGGCAACGCGACGTGGGGATGGTAATGGACGGGATAGCGATATTTTCTGCTTTCCTACAGGGACTTGGCGTAGTCGCATTCGTTGTTCGGCTGCACGAGCTTGCCGTCACGCGATGTGCGACCCCGCGTTCCGAAATCGTCGCGACGGCCCTGACATTCGCCGTCGGCGCCGCCGTTTCCATGGCCTTTCCGCTGAAATTCGCGCCGGGCGTCGTCTTCGACCTCCGGCATGTGTTCCTTGTTCTTGCCGGGCCGTTCGGCGGCATGCCGGCGGCGCTGGCGACCGGCGTGACCTGCGCGATCCTGCGCATGATCCAGGGCGGCATCGGCATGCCGGCGGGCGTGCTCGCCATTCTGACCTCGATGACGGTCGGGCTGGTCTTCGCCTATCTGCACCAGCGGCGCGAATACACGATGCGGGAGATCTTCATCCTCGGCGTCGGCGCGTCGCTGTCGCTGACAAGCGTGCTGACGCTGCCCTGGCCGCTCGCCAGCGAGGTCCTGCAGCGGATCGCGCTGCCCTTCATGGCGATCAATTTCGTCGGCGTGCTGATCTCGGCGGAATCGCTCAATCGCTTCCGCGCCCAGCTCTATCGCGAGCAGTCGCTGATGCATGACCGGTCGACGGATTCGCTCACCGGCCTCTTCAACCGGCGCGTCTTCGATACGCGGGGACCGGAAATCGCGGAGGACGGGTTCCGCAAGAACGGCTGCTACGCGCTGATGATCGTCGACATAGACCGGTTCAAGACCATCAACGACACGTTCGGCCATGCCAATGGCGACAAGGTGCTGAAGGTCGTCGCCCGGATGATCGCCTCGCATGCGCGCGAGCAGGACCTGACGGTGCGCTATGGCGGCGAGGAGATCGCGCTGGTGCTGCCGGGCTGCAACACCGCGCAGGCCAGCGTCATCGCCGACCGGATCCGCCAGGGCATCGAGGGCACGGCGATCGAGGTGAGCGGCATCAACCTGAAGGTCACCGTCAGCGTCGGCTACGTGGTGGTCGACACGTCCGAGACGGTGTTCTGGAGCGCCTTCGACGAGGCCGACGCGGCGCTCTACCGCGCCAAGAACGCCGGCCGCAACCGCGTCGAGCGCGCCGTCGCCGCCTGACGCCGCCGCGACAATCCGCGCATGACCCCCGGCCGCGCCCCTGCTATGCAGACGGCGTCAATGATGGGGGGACAATCACATGAGCAGACCGGGTTTCGTTTTCGTGCACGGGGCGTGGCACAACCACAATACGTGGGACCATGTCATCGAGCGCCTTTCGGCGCGTGACCTTCTGACCCACGCGCTCGACCTGCCGGGCGCGGGCCTCGACGCGAAAATGCCGAAGAGCTATTTCGAGCGGCCGCTCGACGCGCAGGCCTTCGCCACCGAGCCGTCGCCGAATGCCGGTGTGACCCAGGCGGAGCGCACCGAACACGTCGTCAACGCGGTGCGCGAGATGGCGGCGCGGGCCAATGGCAAGGTGATCCTCGCCGGCCACTCGCTGGGCGGGGCGACCGTCTCGCATGTGGCGGAGGAAGTGCCCAAACTGCTGGCGGCCATCGTCTATGTCTGCGCCTTCATGCTGCCGCCGGGCATGCCGCCCGTCTCGATGATCCAGGATCCGCTGATGGCCGACGCGATGGTGCCGTCGCTCTTCGCCGCGCCGCCGCCGCAGATCGGCGCGATGCGGGTGGACTTCAAGAGCGAGGATCCAGCCTATCGCGCGCGCACCCACGCGGCCTATGCCGGCGACGTCGACCGGGCGATGTTCGAGGACGGGCTGGCACATTTCCATTGCGACGAGCCGGCGCAGGTGACGACCGTGCCGAGCCCGGTGACGCGGGAGCGCTACGGCCGCGTGCCGCGCCACTACATCCACTGCACGGAGGACCGCGCCGTGACGCCCGCGGGCCAGAAGAAGATGATCGCGCTGATGGACGAGGCGATGGGCGGCCGGACGGCGGTCCACACGCTGCAATCCAGCCATTCGCCCTTCGATTCCCACCCGGACGCGCTGGCCGACATCCTGGCGGAGATCGCCGGGCAGGGGTGACGAAGACGCGTGTCGCGGCCGTGTGACCGAGTGCACATCGCCGCGGCCGGCCTTGCGGCATTGTCGTGATCAAGGAGGCGGTGGCAGGGATCACCGGACACGATCATGACCAACACGCACACCACATTCGGCACTTTCACCTTTCAGTCCGCCAAGACCCGCAACGCGGCAGAAGCCCGCGGCATGCGCCGCGCCCTGGCCCTGGCGATCGTCTCGGCCACGGTCTTCGCCGGCACCGCGCTGGTCTCGGCAAGCCAGGCGACGGCAGGCCAGTTCGAACAGAGCTACCAGGTCGCCTACGCCGACTTCAACACCGAGCGCTTCGGCGGCATCCTGGACGACGTCTATCCGCAGGAAGAAGAGCACGAGCTCAACGACGCCTGGATGGGCATGCAGGTTCTCAGCGCCGACGGCGTGGTGCTCGGCTATGTCAGCGACGCCTTCGTCAACGAGGACGGCTCGATCGACGAGCTGGTGATCGAACCCGAAGGCGGCGACAGCCCGCTCTACGCGCCGGTCTACCTGCCGATCCGCTACGCCGCGCTGACCCCGGACTTCGTGTCGCTGTCGCTCGGTGCGACGCAGGCGACTGCGCTTCTGACGCCGGCCACCGACCTGGCCCGCCTTTCCAACTGAGAGTTTCGCGCCCCGGTAACGCCGTTAACCCCCGGTTAACGGCGTTTCCAAAAGTCTTGTTTACCGTGGTCGCATACCCTTTCGCCGGGACAGAACGGATGGATGGGATCGATGCGAAGGACTTCGGTGGCAAGCCTGCTCGCCCTGGCGGTGGCGAGCGTGTGGCTCGGCGCATGCAGCACGACGGACGTGCTCGCGCCCATTCCGGACCGCTCCACCATGACATCGGCGACGCCCGTGACGCTCGGTTTTCCAAGCGGGTCGCGGTCGCTGTTCGGCGGCGGGACGGTCACCAGCTACATGCCGGCCGAGGAAATCCAGTGCCGCAAGCGGCTGAAGCGCCTCGGCGTCTCGTTTCGTGACATCCCGACGATCCGCGATTCCGCCTCCTGCGGCATCGATTTTCCCGTCGAGGTGACCTCGCTCGGCCGTACCATCAAGCTGGCGCCGGCGGCGACGTTGAATTGCGCCATGGCCGAAGCGGCGGCGCGCTGGGCGCAGGGCGATCTCGCACCGGCCGCGCGCACCCGCTATCTATCCGGCATCGCCGAGGTGCGGCAGATGTCGTCCTATTCGTGCCGGCGCATTCGCGGGTCCGGCAATTTCTCGCAGCACTCCAAGGGCAACGCGCTCGACATCGGCTCGATCAAGCTGAAGAACGGCCGCGTGATCGACGTGAGCCGGCCGGGGCTGTTCGCGTTTCGCGAGCGCAGCTTCCTGCGCCGGGTGCGCGGCGAGGCCTGCGACCGGTTCGGCACGGTGCTCGGGCCAGGATATGACCGCGATCACGCCGACCATTTCCATCTCGACCTCAGGCAGCGCAGCAACGGCGTCGCCTGCCACTGATCGGCGGCTTTCGCGCAGAAACGGAGCGATGCGATGACGCAGATCGCGCAGGCGCAGGGCGCCCATTCGGGTGCGGGCGCCATGCCGGCGCAATCCACTGGGATCGCCGAGATCCTGCCGGCGACGCGCTGGCTGGTTGTGCTGCTCGTGCCGCTCGCGCTCTTGAAGATCGTGCAGGTGTTCTTCGCCGCGCCGACGCCCGACGAAGCCTATTACTGGATGTGGGGCCAGCATCTCGACTGGTCCTATTACGACCATCCGCCGCTGACGGCCTGGCTGCAGGCGCTGTCGGCCGAGCTGTTCGGCTGGAACCTGTTCGCGCTGCGCGTCCAGACCGTGCTGACCTTTGCCGGCGACCTCTGGATCCTGTGGTTCTGGGCGAAGCGCCTGGCGGGGCCGGGCGAGGGGCAGCGCGTCTTTCTGGCGGGCGTGATCGCGTGGCTGTCAATGCCGCTTCTCATGCGGTTCCAGTCCTTGGCGCACCAGGACCATCTGCTGGTGTTCTTCGGCCTGTTGACGGCGCATTTCTGGGCGCTGTTCGTGATCTCGCTCGACCGGCCGCAGCGCGCATGGCGCTATTTCTACGCCGGTTGCGTGGCGCTCGGCCTGGCGGGGCTGTCGAAATACAACGCCGTCTTCATCGGGCTGGGCTTCGCGGGTTGGGTGTTCGTCTCGGCCATGGGGCGGCCACTTCTGGCGTCGCCGCATCTGTGGCTCGGCGCGGGCGTGGCGGTCGTCATGCAACTCCCGGTCGTCGCCTGGAACGTCGCGCATGACTGGCCGAGCTTCCAGTACAATCTGGACGGCCGCATCGGGCAGTCGATGCATGGCGGCTTTGCCGGCAACCTGTTCGATTTCGTGTTCCGCACCGGGATGATGGTGTCGCCGGTCATGCTGCTGGGGCTGGTCCGCTTCGTCCGCGGCACCGTGCCGACGCCGTTTGCGCCGATCGGGCGGATGGTCTTCCTCGCCTCGACGCTGACATTCGTGGCGCTGTGCGCGTCCAACACGATCCTGCATTACTGGAACCTGGCCGCCTATCTGTTCTTCCTGCCGGTCGCGGTGTTCTTCATCACCAGCCGGGCGGAATTCACCATCCACGCGCTTTACGGGATCGCGATGGGCCTTTGGATCGTGGCGTTCCAGGTGATGTACCCGTCCTACAAGCTCGGCGGCACCGACGTGCGCGACAACGACATCACCTTCGGGCTTTCCGAGATCGCGGCGATCGTCTCGGAGGAGGAGAAGCGTCTCGGGGCGGATTTCGTCGTGACGACAGACTATCGCACGGCCTCGATGCTGTCGTTTGAGGCCGGGCGCACCGACATCGTCAAGATGGGCCTGCGCAACGACCAGTTCGATTTCTGGTTCGATCCGGCCGCCTACAAGGGCAAGGACGCGCTGGTGCTCGTCGACGACTACCTGCCGGAACAGGAGCTGGTGACGCAGGTCTTCGGCAAGGTGACGCCGGTGCGCGAATTCACCATCCGCCGCTACGGGCTGCCGATCCACAGCTACCGTCTGGTGTGGGCCGAGGACTATTCCGGCGCAGGGCCGCACTGAGGCGGCGGCGCCGAAAATCCTCCTTCAGGTGACGTTTGGTCAGCATTGTCACCGTTCCGGAATCAAGCCTATCGTGCGGTGCAGCATGGCGCGACCCATCTCGGGGCGCCTGAAAAACCCATGAAAGGATCATCAATGCTGAAACGTCTCTCGCTTTCCGCGCTCTTCCTCCTGTCGGCCGGCGCGCCGGCCTTCGCGCATCTCAATCCCGCCGAGCACGGCTCGTTTTCGGCCGGCTTTTCGCATCCGCTCTTCGGCGCCGACCACATCCTCGCCATGGTGGCCGTCGGCCTGTGGGCCTGGATGATCGGCGGCCGGGCGATCCGGATCGTGCCCGCGGCCTTCGTCGGCACGATGCTGTTCGGGTTCGTGCTGGCGCTTGTCGGCGTTCCGCTGCCCTTCGTGGAACCGGCGATCCTCGCCTCCGTCGTCGCGCTCGGCCTGCTGGTGGCGGTCGCGGCCAAGCTTCCGGTGCTGCCGGCCGCCGTCATCGTCGGCGTCTTTGCGCTGTTCCACGGCCACGCCCATGGCGGCGAACTGGGGTCCGCCGGCGCGCTCGGCTATGCGGCGGGCTTCGCGATCGCCACGGCGGCGCTGCATGCGGTGGGCCTCGGCTTCGGCTTCGTGCTGGGCAAAGTGTTCGGCACCGACGCACGTCACGCCGACCTCGTGGCGCGCCTCCTCGGCGGGTTGACCGCCGCGGGCGGCCTCTACCTGATAGCCGGCTGACGGGCCTTCCCGTTCCATCCCGCCGCCCGGCCCTTCGGGGCCGGGTCTGGCGTCGGGCCGCACTTCTTGGCATGCTGTCTTCCCCGCAGACGTCAAGGGAGGATGGCCAATGCGATGCTTCAGCATACTCGGTCCGTCACACGGCGGAAAAACCACGCTGGCGGACAAACTCGCTTCGCTGGAGGGGACGCCGCGACGATCGGAGACCCCGCACGGGCTCGGCGTCGATTTCTTCGACTTTCTCGGCGAGACGTGGTGCGCGCTCGACACGCCCGGATCGGGCGAGGCGCTGGCGCATGCCCATGACGCGCTCATGGCGAGCGACGCCTGCATTCTCGTCGTGTCGCCGAACCCCGACGAGGCGGTGCTCGCCGCGCCCTATCTGAAGGCGATCGAGGCGTCGGGGACGCCCTGCATCCTGTTCGTCAACCGCATCGACGCGCCGCAGGGCCGGGTGCGCGACATCATCGCCGCCCTGCAGGACTATTCCAGCCATCCGCTGGTGCTGCGGCAGGTGCCGATCCGCGAGGGCGACAGGATCGTCGGCGCGGTGGACCTGATATCGGAGCGCGCCTGGCGCTACCGGGAGGGACAGACGTCGACGCTGGTCAAGATCCCCGACGAACTGATCGAGCGCGAGCACGAGGCGCGCGTCGAACTGCTGGAGCATCTGTCGGAATTCGACGACTGGCTGCTGGAGGAACTGATCGAGGATCACGAGCCGGCCAATGACGCCGTCTATTCGATCTCGGCGCGGGTGCTGGCGCAAAACAAGGTCTTCCCGGTGATGGTCGGCGCGGCCAGCCACAACAATGGCGTGATGCGGCTGATGAAGGCGCTGCGTCACGAGGCGCCGCCGGTCGAGACGCTGCGCGAAAGGCTGGCGGAGCAGGCGGGGTCGGATGCGGCGACGGTCAGCGCGGTCGGCTTTCATGCCTATCACCGGCAGAATGTCGGCAAGACGGTGCTGATCCGGGCGCTTGCCGGCGGGCTGAAACAGGGCGCGCAACTGGCCGGCCACGGGCTAGGCGCGCTGCAGGATCCCGGATCGGGCAAGCCGGCGGCCGATGGCGAACTGGCGCCGGGCGCGGTGGCGGCGGCCGTGAAATCCGATCACCTGACCGCGCCGGCGGTGCTGGCGGGGGCCGCCTCGTTGCCCGCGCCGGGCTGGACGGCAGCGCCGACGCCGATGATCGCGCGGGTGCTCGCGCCGCAAAACGAGCGCGACGAGACGAAACTGTCGGGCGTACTTTCGAAGATCGCCGAGACCGATCCGGGCCTGGTCGTTCGCCAGGAGGAGGGGACCGGCGCGCAGATGGTCGAGGTGCAGGGGCCGGTGCATCTTCGCGACCTGATGCGCGGCCTTGCCGAGGTGTTCAGGATCGAGGTGGAGGAGAAGACGCCGAGCCCGGCCTATCGCGAGACAATCACCAAAAAGGCGGACGTGCATTACCGGCACCGCAAGCAGACCGGCGGGGCGGGGCAGTTCGCCGACGTGAAGCTGGGCGTACGACCGAACGGGCGCGGCGACGGCTTCACCTTCGAGGAAACTGTGAAGGGTGGCGCGGTGCCGCGCAACTTCATTCCCGCCGTAGAGGCCGGGGCGCGCGAGGCGCTGGGCAAGGGGCCGCTCGGCTTTCCCGTGATCGATGTCGGCGTGACACTGACCGACGGCCAGCACCATTCCGTGGATTCCTCCGAATTCGCGTTTCGCGCGGCGGGCCGCATGGGCGTCAGCCAGGCGCTGGGCGACGCGGCGCCGGTGCTGATGCAGCCGATCTACCGCATCGAGTTTCACATTCCCTCGGTGTTTTCCGGCGGGCTGGTGCCGATCGTCTCGTCGTTCAAGGGACAGGTGCTGGGCTTCGACCGCGACGAGAGCGCCAAGGGATGGGACGTGTTCCGTGCGCTGATCCCCGGCCATTCGCTGGATGAACTGGCGCATGCGCTGCGCTCGGCGACGCAGGGCATCGGCTGGTTCTCCCGCGCCTTCGACCATTTCGAGGAGCTCTACGGCAAGGAGGCCGACGCGATCGTGCGGGCGCATGGCGATGCGGCGGGATAGGCCTTCGCGTCCGGATTTTCGCTGAGGCTGCGGGTTGCGGCGGGCATCGCCTTGCCGCTTTCAGGGTTGCACAGATGCAACGGCGGTCCTCTTTCTGGCCGCCTGTCCCGGATAGCGGTCGCCATGAGGTGACGGATCGTGCTAGGCGCGCCGTCTTTCGTCGTCCGGGCCCTTCCTCCCGGCCTCCTTTCGCGTTCAAACACAAGAGCTGGCTTCATGAGCACGAACACGCTTGGCGTGGATTTCGGCACGTCCAACAGCACGGCCGCCTTCGTCGATCGGACCGGGCCGGTTCTCGTGCCGCTCGAGAACGGCAAGTTCGACCTTCCAAGCGCCGTCTTCTTCGATTTCGAGACCCGGCAGCGCCTCTATGGGCGCAGCGCGATCGAGGCCTATGTCGGCGATGGCGAAGGCCGGTTCATGCGCGCGCTGAAGAGCATTCTCGGCACCAGCCTCGACGGAGACTTCACCTATGTCCAGGGCGCGAAGGTGGCGTTCGTGGACATCATCGCCGGGTTCGTGCGGTCGATCCGGCGCACTGCCGAGGACGTGCGCGGGGCGGAGATCGACACGGTGGTCGCCGGGCGGCCGGTGCGGTTCGTCGATCATGACGACGCGGCCGACAGGCGCGCCGAGGAGACGCTGGAACGGATCTTCCATATCGCCGGCTTCAAGCATGTGGCGTTCCAGTACGAGCCGATCGCCGCCGCCCTGGATTACGAGCAGAGCGTGCGGGCCGAGGAAATCGCGCTGATCGCCGATCTCGGCGGCGGCACGTCGGATTTCTCCATCGTGCGCATTTCGCCCGACGGGAGGGCGCGCCGCGATCGCAGCGGCGACATCCTGGCGACCGGCGGCGTGCATGTCGGCGGCACGGATCTCGACCGGCTGACCAGCCTGCGGAAGGTCATGCCGGAACTCGGTCTGGAGAGCCGGCTGAGGCGCGATTTCGGCGACGGGCTGATCACCATTCCCCGCCACGTCTTCGTCTCGCTGAGCACCTGGCAGAAGATCCATCTCGTCTATGACCGGTCGATCCTGCGCGAGGTGCAGGAGTATCTGCGCCTGGCGGAGCGGCCGGAGCTGATCGACCGCCTGGCGCATGTGCTGGACGAGCGGCTGGGCCACCGGCTGGCGCTGGAGGTGGAGCGCGCGAAGATCGAGCTGACCGACCGCCGCGACGCGCGGATCATGCTGGATGCGATCGAGGCGGGGCTGGGCGTCACCATGGAGCGGGCCGAATTCGACGCGATCATCGCGGACGAGACGCGGGCGATCCAGAGGGCCCTGCAGGCCACCGTCACGCAGGCCGGCATCGGGCTCGAGCGGATCTCGACGATCTTCCTGACCGGCGGCACGACCGCCATTCCGGTCGTGCGCCGCGCGCTTCTGGACGCGGCGCCGCAGGCGAGCGTGGTGGAAGGCGACCGCTTCGGCAGCGTCGGCATCGGGCTGGCGCTGGAGGCCGAACGGCGCTTCGGTTAGGCTGGACGGACACGCCATCCTGACGGGGCCCGGGATTGATCCAGCCGAACGAAATCCAGCTTTGCGCCGAACTTGCCCGGTGCATGCTGCGCGACATCATCGTCCACCAGCCGCCGGGGCCTGACGTGTCCCGCTTCGGGGCCGGCGCGCGTTTCGAGCATGCCTTCCAGGGTGACCTTGAGAATGCCAGCGTCGTCTCCAACCGGCTGCGACTGACGCGCTGCGTCGAGCCGGACGGATCGCTGAGGATGAGCGTCGGGCCGTGCTACCTCAACCAGCTCGTCGTCGCGCCGGAGGATTTCGAGCGCTTCATCCAGGACATGCGCGACCAGCTTTTCGTCGAGATCGGCGAGGTCCTGGCGGCCTTCGTCGGCGCGACGATCGGTCATTGCGCGCTCCTGCCGGCGGCGCGGGAGCCGTTTGCGGCGCCCACGGATCATCGCGCCGTCCTGCGGCAGCTCGCGCTGCACGGCTATGCCGAGAAGAGGGGCGATGCCTATCGCTGGACGGACGGGATGGGACCGGCGATGCGCGAATGCTATCTCTGGACCGAGGATTTGCAGGACCTGAAGACGGTCCATGAAGCCGAACTGCTGCGGGAGGCCGAAGCGGCGCTGGCAGGGATGCCCGATCTCCTCCGCGCGCGGCTCGCGCGCAGCGCGTCGCAGGACGGGGAGTTCGATTTCGTGCGCGAGGTCGCGCGGCACTGGGACGGCGAGTCCTGGCGGATGAACGGCCAGCCGGCGGTGCCCGACGCGGTGCTGCTGCCGTCGCGGGTGATCGATTTCGCGCGCTGCCTGCGCGAGCTGATTTTGTCGCCCTGACGCCGCCTATTGCGGGATGGGCGTCGGCTTGCCGTCGGTGTCGAGGGCGACCATGGTGAAGCGGGCGTCGGTGACCTTGTCCATGACGTTGCTCAGGTAACGCTGCGCCCAGACCTCGATGTAAAGCACCATCGACGTGCGGCCGACGCGCTCCAGCTCGGTATATACGCACAGCGTGTCGCCGACCTTGACGGGCATGGCGAAGGACATTTCGTTGACCGCGGCCGTGACGATGCGCCCGCCGGCGATCTCGGCGCCGCGAATGCCCGACGCGAGGTCCATCTGCGCCATGACCCAGCCGCCGAAGATGTCGCCGGCCGCGTTGGTGTCGCCGGGCATCGCCAGCGTGCGCAGGGTGAGTTCGCCCTTCGGGCCGTTGTTCGTCTCGGTCATGTTCGTTTCCTCGTCTCGCGCTTCCATGAAGGCCAAACGTGGCAAGTGTGCAACAAGACTTTGGACAAGGACCGATCTTTCCCGGGGACCGAGTTTTCATTTGCATCGCGAAGAAAAAAAGCCGACAGGCGGTGTCGCCGTCAGGCAAAGGTGAAGGGTCGAACCGGGCAAGGCTGCACCGGTTTTCTCGCGGAAGGTGCTCCATGCCAGAAACGATCCGTGCGGCGGTCTGCCGCGAGTTCAACGCGCCGCTTGTCATCGAAACCGTGACGTTGGCCGACCCCGGTCCGGGCGAGGTGAAGGTCGCGGTCAAGGCCTGCGCGATCTGCCATTCCGACATCATCTTCGCCGAAGGCGGATGGGGCGGCGAGACGCCGATGGTGCTCGGCCACGAGGCGGCCGGCGTGGTCGAAGCGGTGGGCGAGGGCGTCGGCGGGATCGTGCCGGGCGACCATGTGGTGGTGACGCTGATCCGCTCCTGCGGGACCTGCCATTACTGTTCCGGCGGGCACCAGGTTCTGTGCGAGGAGGTGTTCCCGCTCGACGAGACATCGCCGCTCTCGGCGGCGCAGGGAACCGCCATCGGGCACGGGCTGCGGACCGGGGCCTTCGCCGAAAAGGTGGTGGTGGAGAAGAGCCAGATCGCGGTGATCCCGAAGGAAATTGCCTTCGACGCGGCGTCGCTGCTCGCCTGCGGGGTGATCACCGGGTTCGGGGCGGTGACGAACACGGCGCAGGTGCATCCGGGGGCCCATGTCGCGGTCATCGGCTGCGGCGGCGTCGGCCTCAATGCCGTGCAGGGGGCGCTGGCCGCCGGGGCGAAGACGATCGTCGCCATCGACCTGTCGGAAGCCAAGCTGGACGCGGCGAAGCGCTTCGGCGCGACACACGGGATCAACCCAACCGATCCGGACCATCACGCCGCCCTGATGGAGATCACCGAAGGGCGCGGCGCGGATTTCGTCTTCGTCTCCGTCGGCGCCAAGGCGCCCATCGACGGGGCGTCGCGCTACATCACCAAGAACGGCGCGGTCGTCATCGTCGGCATGCCGCCGTCCGGCGTCATGGGCGAATACGACCCGGGCACTTTGGCCGGCTGGAGCCAGCGCATCATCGGCTCGAAAATGGGCTCGGCGCAGGTCGCGCGCGACATTCCCTATCTGGTGGCGCTCTACAAGGACGGCCGGCTGAAGCTGGACGAACTTGTGACCGGGCGTTTCCCGCTCGACCAGATCAATGAGGCGATCGCCTCGACCAAGCGCGGTGAGGCACTGCGCAACGTGATCGTCCTTTAGTCGGTCGTGAGTAGTTGGTAGTGAGTAGGGATGGCCGTGCTTCAGTCTACCGACTACTGACTGATCACTACTGACTCCCGGCACCGGAGAAGCCCATGCTCATCAAGGACATCGAGACCTTCATTGTCGGCGTGCCGGACGGGGCGCCGGGCGGGCGCTATTTCATCTTCGTCAAGCTGACGAGCGACGGCGGCGTGACGGGCTGGGGCGAGGCCTACGGGGCGTCGTTCGGGCCGAAGGCGATGGCAGCGATGATCGAGGATGTCGCCGCGCGGCATCTCGTCGGGTACGATCCGCACGATGTCGAGGCGTTCTTCAGGCGCTGCTATTCGTCGGGCTTCACGCAGCGGCCGGACCTGTCGATAATGGGGTGCCATTCCGCGCTGGAGATGGCCTGCTGGGACATCGTCGGCAAGGAGGCCGGCAAGCCTGTGCATGCGTTGATCGGTGGCAAGGTGCATGAGGCGCTGCGCTCCTACACCTATCTCTATCCTGCTGAAGGCTCGATCTATCCGGACGAGACGAGCGGGCGGACGGTCTACAACGACCCCGATCTTGCCGCGGAAAACGCCGTCCGCTGGGTCGAGCAGGGCTTCACCGCGGTGAAATTCGATCCGGCCGGACCCTATACGCAATACGACCCGCACCAGCCGCTGTTGACCGATATCGAGCGGTCGGCCGCGATGGTGAAGGCGGTGCGCGCGGCTGTCGGCACGCGGGCCGACATATTGTTCGGCACGCATGGCCAGTTCACGCCGTCGGGGGCGGCGCGGATGGCGAAGGCCATCGAGCCCTACGATCCGCTGTGGTTCGAGGAGCCGGTGCCGCCGGACATGCCCGAGGCGATGGCGCAGATCGCGGCGAAGACCTCAATCCCGATCGCGACCGGCGAGCGGCTGACGACGAAATACGAATTTGCGCGGCTGCTGGCGCTCGGCGCGGCGCAGATCGTGCAGCCGAATTGCGGCCGCTCGGGCGGAATCTGGGAAACCAAGAAGATCGCGGCGCTGGCGGAAGTGCATCACGCGCTGGTCGCGCCGCATTGCTATTGCGGGCCAGTGGTCGCGGCGGCGAACATCCAGGTCGCGGCTTCATGCCCGAACTTCCTGATTCTCGAGGCGATCAAGGACTGGGGCGGGTTCCACGCAGAACTCCTGACGTCGCCCCTGACGCTGGAGAACGGCTATTCGCTGGTGCCTCAGGCGCCGGGCCTCGGCGTGGAGATCGACGAGGACGTGGCGCGCGCACATCCCTATGACGGCGACAAGCTGCATCTGACGATGGCCGACGCGGCGGCTCAGCCGTAAGGAGACGACATGAGCAATCCCATCAATCTCGCCGACAAGCTTGCGCAGTTTTCGGAACATTGGTCGCCGCGGATCGTCGGCGTGTTCAACGGGCATGACCTGATGGTGGTGAAGGCGAAGGGGGAGTTCGTCTGGCACTCGCATCCCGACACCGACGATTTCTTCCTGGTGCTGAAGGGGAGGCTCAGGATCGAATTGCGCGACGGCGACGTCGTGCTCGGGCCGGGGGAACTGCATGTCGTGCCGAAGGGCGTGGAGCACAGGCCGGTAGCTGAGGAGGAGACCGAACTTCTGATCATCGAGCCGGCGGGCACGCCGAACACCGGCGACCCGGACACGGCGGTGACGAAAGTCTCGATCTGAAATGAAAACGGCCGGACGAATCCGGCCGTCGGCATGCGTCAGGCGTGAAGCCTATTCGGCGATCATGATCTCGGTGATCTCGCCGGTCGAGTCGTCGGTGATGACGTTGACCGTGTCGCCTTCGGCGATGGAGGAATAGTCGACGCCTTCGGAGACGATCAGCGTTTCGCCGTCGTCGAAGGTGACCGCCTGGGCGTCGAAATCGACGGCCTCGACCACGGCCTGGAATTCCTCGGCGTGGACGGATACGACCGCGGCCAGGGCGGCGGCGAGTGCAATGAGAGCTTTTCTCATCTGGTGTTTTTCCATGAAAGACAAACCCGGGCTCAGTTGGCCCTCCGTCTCCGGTGGCGCTGCCGGGCGCCCATTCCGTAGCCGTGTTTTCAGCCGCCAGCAAGCGGATTTTTTCTTTGAAAACAGTAGCTTGAAAAAGACACCAAAGCGCCGCGAATTTGCCGCGATTGACGGCGGACGCGGCGCCATGGCGCTGCGGTCATATCACGGGGCGGCCTTCTGCGCGTCCGTGCGAACGGCCCGCGCTGCCGTACGCGGCCTCGCCGCGAACTGGCTGGCCCAGACGCTGGCGAAGACGATCAGCGCGCCGGCGGCCTGGATCGCGGTCAGGGATTGGCCGAGGGCGATCCAGCCCAGGATGACGGCGGTCAGCGGGCTCAGTAGGCCGAGCGTGGAGACCGCCGACGGCTCGATCCGGCCGATGCCGCGAAACCAGAGGAAGTAGGTCAGCGCGGCGCCGATCAGTCCGAGCCATGCGAGGCCGGCGAGATTGGCGGCGTCGAGAGGCGGCAGCGGCGGCTCGAAGGCGAGCGCTGCGGGCAGGAGCAGCAGTCCTCCCGCCGTCAGCTGCCAGGCGGTGAAGGTGAGGAGCGACACCGGCGGCCGCCATTTGCGGGTCAGCACCGTGCCGGCGGCCATGCAGAGTGCCCCGCCCAGGCCGGCGGCGATGCCGATCGGATCGAGCGCTGCGTCCGGTCCGAGGATAAGCAGGGCCACGCCGCCGACGCCGCTTGCCGCGGCAACGACCGACAGGGGGACGATCGGCGTCTTCAGGACATGATAGGCCAGAAAGATCACGGCAAGCGGCTGCAGCGAGCCGACCGTCGCCGCCACGCCGCCGGGCAGCCGGTAGGCCGCGACGAAGAGCAGCGACCAGAAGACCGCGAAATTCAGTGCTCCGAGAACGAAGACCCGTCCGAGCCAGTCGCGCGGCGGCAGCCGTCGCACGAAGAGGAGGAGCAGGAGGCCGGCGGGCAGGGCGCGCAACACGGCGAGCGTGACCGGGTAGCCCTGCGGCAGGAATTCCGTCGTGACGATATAGGTGCTGCCCCAGATGGCCGGGGCGAGCGCGGTGATGAGAATGTCGGAAAGCTTCGTCATGACGATCTCCGTTATGCCACAAGGCGCGCATTGGCGAGGATTTGCGCGCGCAGGTCCTCAACCGGGCCGTTGACGAGGCGGTGCCCGGTCTCGCGGATGATGACGGTGGGCACGCAGCGCACCTGCAGGCGACGGGCCTCCCTGCGATCCGCCTCCACGCGGTCGCCGGTGGCATCGGCCGCCATGTCGTCGATGAGGCGTGCGGCATCGAGGCCGATCTCCGCCGCGACGTTGGCCAGCACGCGCATGTCGGCGACGTTGCGGACATCCGTCAGATGGGCGCGCTGGATCGCGTCGAACATGTCCCAATGGGCCGCCTGTCCGCCCTGCCGTTCGGCGGCCTTGCAGGCGAGCGCGCCTGGCAGGCCGTGCGGATAGGCGAAGGGCGCAGCCGCCATGGCGTCCACATTGAAGGCGTCCGGCGTGTCGGACGCGGCCATGCAGGCCCGCCAATGGCCGAGGATCTCGGTCTTCGCGGCGGGCATGGAGCCGAACCGCGCGATCATCTCGGCGGTGCCGGCCTGCAGGACGAAGGTGCGGTGGCGGATGTCGAGGTCGAACTCGCCGGCCAGGAGGCGAAGGCGCGGCGACAGGTTGAAGCACCAGCCGCAGACCACGTCGTGAAAGAAGTCGAGGGTCAGTCTCGCTCGGGTCATGATCACGCCGCCTCCGCCGTTCTGCGGCCGGAGCGGTTGCCGGCGATGCGGGCGGCCATTTCGGCGACGTGACGCCCCTGGAACCGGGCGCCTTCGAGATCCGTCGCCGTGGGCTTCAGGGAACCGTCGCCGCCGGCGATGGTGCCCGCGCCATAGGGAGAGCCGCCGACGATCTCGTCGGTGCGCATCTGGCCCGGGAAGGTGTAGGGCATGCCGGCGACGAGCATGCCGAAATGCAGGAGCGGGACGTGGAAGGTCAGGACCGCGGCCTCGTGGCCGCCATGCTGCGAACCGGTCGAGGTGAACACCGCGCCGACCTTTCCCACCAGCGCGTTGGAGGCCCACAGGCCGCCGGCCTGGTCGAGGAACTGCTTCATCTGGGCGGCCATGTTGCCGAAGCGGGTCGGCGTGCCGAAGATGATCGCGTCATAGGCGGGGAGGTCGGAGACCTCGGCGACCGGCGTGTCGAAATCCAGCCTGTAGCCGGCCTTTTCGCGCACGGAAAGCGGCACGGTTTCGGGCACGCGCTTGAGATCGACGGTCACGCCCTCGACCTCGCGCGCGCCTTCCGCTTCCGCATGGGCCAGCGCGTCGATGTGACCGTAGCTCGAATAGTAAAGTACCAGCACCCTTGTCATGTTGTCCTCGTTGATCCGGAGTTGATGAGGCGAGGATCGGGCAACGAACGGTTTGGAAAAAGCCGCGCGGGGAGAGGTCTTTATTCACGTTGCGTTGATTATCTGCGCCTCAGAGGGCGAGATTCTGCTGCAGGAAGTCGAGAAAGACCCGTGCCTTGGCATCAATGCCGCGTCGCGTCGGGGTGATCGCGTAGATGCGGCGGGTCGGCAGCCGGTAGTCCGGCAGCAGCGGGCGCAGGCCTTGCGCGGCGAAACAGGGCTCGGCGATGAAGGAGGGCAGGGACCCGATGCCGGCGCCCCGCACCAGCATGTCGCGCAGGAAGAGACTGTTGCCGACCGTCATGCGCGGTTGCGGCGTGACGGTCTGCGGTCCGGCATCGCTTTCGAACGACCAGTTCATGGCCGTGTCCGCGAGGCCGTAGCCGATCACGGCATGCAAGGCGAGATCGGCCGGGCGTTGCGGTTCGCCATGGGTGGCCAGGTAGGAGGGGGCGGCGCAGATGTGCTGGCGCACCGCGCCGAGTGGGCGGACCACCAGCGCGGAATCGGGCAGGGCGGCCCGGATCCGGATGGAGACGTCGTAGCCCTCTTCGACGACGTTCAGCACCCGGTCGTCGAGATCGAGCACGATCTCGATGTCGGGGAAGGCCTGCATGAAGCGTGGCATCAGCGGCGCGAGGGCGACGAGGCTGAAGGAGAGCGGCGCGTTGACGCGCAGGCGGCCCTTCGGCGTGGCGATCTTGTCGCGCATGGCGCTGTCGAGCGCCTCGATCTCGCCGAGCAGCCGGCGGCATTCCTCGTAATAGAGGCGGCCGTGTTCGGTCAGCGACATGCTGCGGGTCGTGCGGGTGAGCAGGACGCAGCCGAGACCTTCCTCCAGCAATTTCAGGTGCTTGCTGACCAGCGCCGGCGAAAGGCCGAGATCGTCCGCCGCCCGCGTGATGCTCATCCGCTCCACGATGCGGCAATAGGCCCGCATGACATCCAGACGATCCATCTGCTCCTTCCGGTGTCCCAATCGAGACACTTCTCAACGCCGCTCGCATCAATGCCGCTCGTGCCGGCAAATGCAACTTCTGTGGGCTTGCGGCGCGGCTTCGGCTATAGGCACTGACAAGGAGACATGCCCGATGACAGCGATCTTCCATCCGACGGATCTTTCTCCGGCGAGCGCCGTCGCGTTTCGCCATGCGCTGCGCCTTTCGCTGCATGACGGCGCGGCGCTGACGATCATGCATGTGCATGGTCCGCTGTCCGCCGACACGCCGTGGAAGGCGTTTCCGGCGGTTCGCGACACACTCTCGGAATGGCATGAGGGGACGCACCACCTGCCGCGCGTGCGCAAGATCGAGGCGAGCGGGCGCGAGGTGGCGAATGTGCTGTCGGACTATCTCGACCGGCATGACGCCGACCTGATCGTGCTCGCCAGCCATCCGCGCGAGGGCATTGCCGCCATGGTGCGGCGGCCGGTGTCGCAGGCGCTGTTTCGAAAGACCCATCTGCCGACGCTCGTCGTGCCGGAGGGGCAGGAGGGGTTCGTGCGGTTCGATGGCGAGATCCGGCTCGACACGCTGTTGCTGCCGGTCGCCGAGGAGCCCGATCCGCAGATCGGCGTCGATTTCGTGTTTTCGCTGATGAAGCGCGTTGGGGTGACGCCGGGCCGGCTCGTCACGCTGCATGCCGGCGACACGCCGGTGCGGCATGCGCCGGCCTTGCCGAAGAGCGTAGCCGTCGAGGCATTGGCCATGAAGGGTGATGCGCACGACGCGATCGTGCGCAGCGCGGAGAGCGTGGCCGCCGACCTCATCGTCATGACCAGCGCAGGGCATGACAGCGTGCATGACATGCTGTTCGGATCGACCTTCGAGCAGGTCGTCCGGCACGCGCCCTGTCCGGTGCTGGTTCTGCCCGCGCGGGGCTGATCCGGCGGGTCCGGAAACCGGACGCCGCCTTCACTGGGTTGAGAGGGGTGGAGGGCCGTGGCTACATCGCGGTCTCTTCGAGTGCCGTCACCATGTTGGTGCCGTCCTCGAAGGCGACCTCGATCGTGTCGCCGGCCTCGATGGCCTCGACATCGATCTCGGCGCCGAGAACCCACTTCGTGCCGTCTTCCAGCACCAGGGTGCGGGTGGCCGGATCGATGCTTTCCACGACGCCCTGGGCCGTGCCGGCGAGGGCGGCGACTGCGGAACCGGCAAAGACTGCACCGGCAAGTGCGATAGAGACGAGCTTGTTCATGATTCAGGATCCTCTTCCTGTTTCTGTTGTCGTCGCCGGCAGCGTGCCCGGCTGGCGAGAGGGGGATGGGCACGCTGCGGCGACAGCCCGAGAAAGACGCGGCGGGCGCCGATTTTCAAATCACGAAGAATGAAGAAAAATACATGAAAACAAGGACATAATCGGTGCATTTCGCCCTTGTCCGGCCACAGTTGTGACACCGGCACGAGATCCGCCGGGCTTTCCGGGGTGCCGCCCGGGCGCAAATGTGGCGGCGTGGCGCCGTCAAAGGCGCGCCGGCCCTCAGGCGCGATCACGACGCTCAATTGCAGGGCTCGATTTGATCGCCGTCATGTTTCGTGAGGCGCGTCCGCATGCGCGGTCCGGGCTCAATCGGAGGATCTGGCAGGTCCTTCGGACGATCCGGCAGGCAGGCGGCAGGCCGGGCGACTAGCTGCACGGTGTCCGAGAATTGGAGATCACAGCATGACAACCGAAACGAAAATCGCACTGATCACCGGCGGCAGCCGCGGCCTTGGCCGCAACACGGCTATCCACCTGGCCGGGACCGGCATCGACAGCGTCGTCACCTACAAGTCCAGCCGCGCGGAGGCCGAGGCGCTGGTCGCGGAGATCGAGGCACTGGGTCGCAAGGCGGTGGCGCTGCCGCTCGACACGTCCGACACGGGCGCGTTTGCCGACTTCGCGGAGGCGCTGAAGGCGGCGCTGGCCGAGCATTGGGGCCGCGAAACGATCGACTTCCTCGTCAACAATGCCGGCACCGGCCTGCACAAGCCCTTCGCGGAGACGACGGAGGCGGAGTTCGACGCGCTGATGAACGTGCATGTGAAGGGCGTCTACTTCCTCACCCAGGCGCTGCTGCCGCTGATCGCGGATGGCGGGCGGATCGTGAACATCTCCTCCGGGCTCGCCCGCTTCTCCCTGCCGGGCGCTTCGGCCTATGCGATGATGAAGGGCGCGGTCGAGGTCATGTCACGCTATCTGGCGCGTGAACTCGGGGCGCGCGGGATCGCGGTCAACACGGTCGCGCCCGGTGCGATTGCCACCGACTTCAACGGCGGTCGCGTGCGTGACGACGCCGACACGAACCGGATGGTCGCCTCGATGACCGCGATGGGCCGGGCGGGGCTGCCGGACGACATCGGCGGGGCGATCGCAAGCCTTCTGGCCGGCGAGAACGGCTGGATGACCGGACAGCGCATCGAGGTGTCGGGCGGCATGTTCGTGTGAGCCCGAATGCGACGGGCGGCTGGCGCCGCCCGTTGTCAGTTCGCCCGTTGCCTCGTGGCCAGCATGGGCACGAGTTCGACGGCGAGCATGGCGGTGAAGATGAGGGCGCAGCCGACCAGGCCGATCGGCGGGATGCGCTCGCCAAGCAGGAGGAAGCCGAATAGCGCGGCGAACAGGGCTTCCGACGACATGAAGATCGCCGCCTGAGGCGCCGTCGTGTGGCGCTGGGCGACAGCCTGGAGCGTGAAGGCGAGGCCGCCGGAAAGAACGCCGGCAAACAGGATCTCGCCCGCCGCGGCGGTCACCATCGACAGGCCGACGGGCTCGACGAAGGGCGCGAGGACGGTGCCGATCACGCCGGCGACGAGGAACTGCGAAAAGGCCAGTTGCAGCGGGCGCGCATCGGCGACGAAGCGGCCGAGAAACTGCACGTGGCAGGCCCACAACGCGGCACACAGGATGATCCACCAGTCCCCGACGACCAGTCTGGCGAGCGTACCGCCGGACAGGAGGAAGATGCCTGCCAAGGCCATCAGCGACGCCGGCCAGATCACCCGATGCGGCCAATGACGGAAGAACGCGATGCCGGCCAGCGGCGTCAGCACGACGTAGAGCCCGGTGAGGAAGCCCGCATTGGTGACGGTGGTCGTCAGAAGGCCGACCTGCTGAACGGCGAGCGAGGAGAACAGAAGCGTGCCCAGAAGCGCGAAGCGCATCCACTCGCCCGGTGCCGGAACGAACGGCCGGCCTGCCCGGCGCGCCTCCCACACGGCGAAGGGCAAAAGGGCAAGCGCTGCGGCGAGAAAACGGATGCCCGTGAAGAAGACGGGTCCGATCGCCGACATCGCGGTTGCCTGGGCGACGAACCCGCCGCCCCAGATGGCGCCGGTGATCAACAGAAGAAGGTTGGCGGAAGCACGATTCATCGCGGGAGAAAGTGGGGTTTTACGGCGATTCGCACTGTGCCGGGTCAAGGATCGGTAAACTTGAGCGTGCTACTGTCTCGCCGATGGCGATGCAATCACCAAAGTTGGGGTCCAGGCATGCGCGCATCGGTCTTCTGACCGCGGCGGCGGCCGTGCTGTTCCTGTTCGCCGCCGACCTGACCTATCGCCAGATCATGGCCGCGCTCAATCGCGAGGCGCTGGCCAACATGACCCGCGACACGCTCGGACGTGCCGAGATCGCCATCGACTATGCGCTCATCAAGCTTGGCGAGCTCTACGAGGCGAACGATCTCGACTGCTCGGCGGATGCGGTGACGGCGCTCGAAATGGCCGTGATCCGGGCCGGCTCGATCAAGGACATCCTGGTGCGGGACCGCCACGTGATCTGCTCGGCCCAGCCGCTGAGCGCGATCCTCCTGCGCAACCAGGAGGACCCGCAGATGAGCGCGCCGGCGCGCAACGCCAAGGTGGTGCTCAACCCGGTGCAGATCGCCGGCCGCCCGGCGCTCGCGCTGACCTGGCATCTGAGCGACGATCTGCAGGCCTCCGCGCTGGTCAACACTGAGGCCATGGCCTTCGACATCCTGCCCGCCGATTTCAGGGACAAGAGCCGGGTCATCCTGAAGCTCAGCAACTCCGCGCCGATCGCCCTCTTCGAGGGGGCGAAAGTGAGAAACGACGCCGAGCCGATCGTCTTCGAACACGCCTCCAGCCGTTTCCCGATTTCCGCCCGCATCGAGGTGCCGCCGGACGTCATCTCCAACGTGCATCTGGAACGCGGCCGTTTCGTCGATCTGGGCGCGGTCGGTCTGGCGCTGGTGCTGGCCTATCTCGTGGCGCGGGGCCTCGCGCCGCCGCCGACGACCTCCGGCCGCATCAAGAGCGCGCTGGCACAGGGCGAGATCGTGCCGCATTTCCAGCCTTCCTACGATCTGCGCAACGGCGAGATGACCGGCTTCGAAGTGCTGGCGCGCTGGACGCTGCCGGACGGCACGCCGGTCTCGCCATCGACCTTCGTGCCGCTGATCGAGGCCAATGGCTGGACGAACCAGCTGCTGGAATCGATGGTCACCCAGGCGGCGGATTCGATGAGCGAGATCATCGCGCATGAGCCGCGCCTGCAATTCGCGTTCAACATCTCTCCGAACCAGATCATCCAGCCGGATTTCGCGGGCTGGTTCCTGCAGATCGTCGACCGCACCGGGCTGGATCCGTCCCGCGTCATCCTGGAAGTCACCGAGCGTCAGGAAATCGGCAATGCGCGTTCAGCGCGTCACTGCGTCGAGGCGCTCCGGGCCAAGGGAGTGCGGATCGCCATCGACGATGCCGGCACCGGCCACAACGGTCTGGCGTCGATCCGAACGCTGGGCGCCTCGGTGCTGAAGATCGACAAGTTCTTCGTCGACGGGATCGAGCACGATCCGCGGGTTGCCGCGCTGGTGCGGATGCTCGTCAATGCGGCGCGCGAATACGGAATGCGCATCGTCGCCGAAGGGGTGGAACACGGGGTCCAACTGGACGCGCTCGCCCGGCTCGGGGTCGACGAGGTTCAGGGCTTCTTCCTGTGCCCGCCGCTCGACGCGACGCAGGCGACCGCGGAGTTCGCCCGCCACCAGGCGGTGATGCTGCGTGACCGGCTCGACGCAGCCGACGCGCCGGCCGAAGGGACCCCGCAGGTTGCGGTCGAGAGCGGCGCCTCGGCTTGAAGCCGTTGCGGCCGGGACCTATCTCGGCTGGGCGGCGTGCATTGGGTTCACCGCATCGAACGCATGATGAAAAGGATGTCGATGCGACAGTTCCTTCGCGGAGGCCGACCCTCCTTCCACATGGCTTTCGTGCCGGTTCTCGCCCTGGTCCTGGCCTGTGTGGCGCCGACCGGTGACGCGCTCGCCAGCCAGTTCAAACGCATTCGCGACATTTCGGTGAGCTGCACGGACGCGCTGACCTGCGACGTCTTCACCTACAATGCGCAGTCCGAACTCTACAGCGTGATCTTCCGGCGCGCGGCACGGCCGGACGCGCCGGTGCGCCTGGTTCTGGGCGTGCGCGAGACGCTGACGGCAGGCTCGGTCGTCGAATTCTCCATCGACGGGCAGGTCGTGTCTGTGATCGACGTGTCGGATCTCTCCTATCGGGCGGCCGTCTATGAATACAGTTTCGACGGCGAGGCCGAGATCGCGGCGCTGATCGCAGCCGCCAGGTCCGGCCGGCAGTTGCGCGTCTCCTATCGCGCTCGCGGGCTCGACACCGTGTCACGGTTTTCCCTGTCCGGCTTCGTTGCGGGGCTCAGCTTCATGGACGAGGTGCAGGGGCGCGTCGGGCGCGAGGACGCATTGCAGGCCGGCGGGGATGCGGACGGCTCCGAGGGTTCCATGTTGCGCGCCATCGCCCTGATCGAAGATCTCCCGTTCCAATTGCGGGCGGAGTTCTCCGACCGCAACGACGCGCTGTGCCGCGGTACGGAGGCGGGCCGATTCGCCGATCTCGGCGGGTTCGAGGCCGGATCCGGCGACGATTCCTGGCTGATCGGGCTGCCCTGCGGCACAGGCGGGGCCTACAACCAGCCCTTCGCCTTCTGGGAGCGGACGGGCTCGCGGTTCCGGCCGGCGCCCCTGCCGGTGATGACCGGGGAAGGCCCGTCGACGGACAGCTTCGCCTGGAACGTCTCCTGGGACCAGGAACGGCAGCAACTGACCGGTTTCTTCAAGGGCCGTGGGCTCGGCGATTGCGGCACGTTCAACCGCTGGATCTGGAAAGAGGGCGGCTCAGGTCATGTCTTCGTGCTGACCGAGGCGCGGGCGAAGGAAACATGCGACGGCGACCCGGCCGGCGGGCCGGAGAACTGGCCGCGCCTGTGGCCGCCTCAGGATTGACGTTCCCTCGGCGTCCGGATCAATTGCCTAGATTCAGGGTCACGGCTTGCAGCCGCTTGAGATTGGCGCCGCCGTCGGAATAGCCGAGTTGCGCGCGGGCATAGGCGACAAGGCCCGTCCGGCCGTCGTCGAGCGGCACAGCCTCGAAGGCATTCGTGTCGGGAAACCGCATCAGGGGCGACCAGGTGACGTAGCGCGCGCGGGTCGGGTCGCTGCCGTCATCGACGCGGCGGACAGGAATGCCGAGGTCGCGGATCGCGGCGTCGATGCTTGCGATCAACTCTTCGGGCGAGGCGGCATAGTCCGGCAATTGCGCATCGACCTTGACGCCGTCGCACAGGCCCTGCGTGCACAGAAGCGCGTCGTTGGGGCGGGGCGAGCGGGCCGGGGCGGTGCGTTCGAACGGGCCGAGATCAGGGTTTCCGGCGATCAGCGCCCATGTCTGTTCACGGCCGTAGAGGAAGAAGGCCGCGACGGCGACCGCAATGACCGCCACGATGGCAACAAGCACGGCAAGCATGAGCGTTCTCATCTCGTTGAGGGGGATGATTACTGGCGCGTGACGTGGATGACCGCGCCGGGGTCCTCGTCGGTCAGCAAGTAGAGCGAACCGTCGGGGGCGACGGTCACGTCGCGGATGCGGCCGAACTTGCCTTGCAGCATGCGCTCTTCTCCGGTGATCGCGCCGGTTTCGTCGCGGTCGAGCCGAACGAGCAACTGGTATTTGAGCGCGCCGACCAGAAGGTCGCCCTGCCATTCCGGGAACATGTCGCCGGAATAAACCGCAAGGCCGGAGGGCGCGATGGAGGGATCCCAGTAGTGGCGCGGCTGCTCGTAGCCGGGGGCCGACGTGCCGGCGCCGATCTGCGCGCCGGAATAGTGGCGGCCATAGGAGATGACGGGCCAGCCATAGTTGAGGCCGGCTTCCGGCTGGTTGATCTCGTCGCCGCCGCGGGCGCCGTGTTCGACCGTCCAGATCAGGCCGGTCGCGGGATCGAGCGCCGCACCCTGGATGTTGCGATGGCCCTTCGACCAGATTTCCGGCGCGGCACCCGCCTGGCCGGCAAACGGATTGTCGGCGGGCGCGGAGCCGTCGCGGTTGACGCGCAGAACGGCGCCGGCGTGATCGGAGGCGTCCTGGGCGCGTTCGGACTGGCCGCGGTCGCCGGTGGTCAGGAAGACGGTGCCGTCCGGCGCGAAGACGATGCGTGAGCCGAAATGCCGGCCGACATCGGTCTTGCGCGCCATGGAGAAGACGGTCTGCGTTTCCGCGAGGCGCGGTTCATCGCCGTCCCAGTCTTCCAGCACAGCGCGGCCGAGCGCGGTGCCCGCACCGCCGTCGCCGGGTTCCGAGAAGGTGAAGTAGATCTCGCCCGTTTCCGCGAAATCGGGGGCGATGGCCACGTCGAGAAGGCCGCCCTGACCGGCCGTGGCGACCTCGGGCAGGCCGGGGAGGGGCGCGGAGGCGACGCCGTCGCGCAGGATGCGCAGGGCGCCGGCCCTTTCGGTGACCAGCAGCGCGCCGTCGGGCAGGATGTCCATGCCCCAGGGGTGGGACAGGGTGTCGGCGACGACCGTCGCGACGATGTCGGCGGTTTCGGTCTTCTCAGTCACGGACTGCGCCGCCGCGGGCATCGCGACGGCGGCAAGGGCGAGGAGGCTCGGCAGGAGAGGTTTCGTCATCATGGCACTTTATCTATGCCGCCGGACGCGCCTGCCAAGGGAACGGCCTCAGAAGTGTCCGCGCTTGCGTTCGGTCGCGGCGATTTCGCGGGCGAGGCTGCGGAACATGAAGGCGCTGACGCCGGCCATGGTGGCAAGCGCGATGCTCATCAGAGCGATCAGCAGCATCCGGTGGGTGTGGCCTGCTTTCGCGATCGAAGCGGTGGTCGGCGCGGCCTGCTCACGGGAGACGACGTCGCGGGCTGCTGCCTCGCGGGCGACGGCCTGACGGGCGGCGGCTTCGGCGGCCTGCGCCTCGGAGGCGAGCGGCGCGATCGCACCGCGCTCGACCGGTTCGACGGGCGGGACGACCTCGGCTTGCGGGGCGGCGTTCGTCTGCGGCCTTGAGAGCGGCACGGGGGCCTTCTTCTCCCAGCTCAGCGGCGCGTAATGCATGGCGTCGGGAAAGCCCTGTGCATGGGCCGACGCGCCGAGACCGGCAATGGCGACGAGATTGGCGAGCAACAGAACCGCGATCAGCGTTGCGGTCGATCCGGCGGCGGCGTTCCTGTTTCTGGCGCGGAGGTGTCTGGGAGCCGTGAACATGTCGCTCATCCTTTCGGCGCGTCGCAAAGTGTTTGGTCGATACCAGCGCTTTTCAGGCGCTTCATCGAACAATCACCGGCGATTCGGGCTGGTTCGCGGACACAAAACGGCGGTTGCCGGGAAATTCTGTGGCGATTTCAAGAAGGCGGTTAACGAGACCCTTACGCGGCCGGCGCCCCGGGCACGAAGGACAGCGGCACATGGCCGGGCTCCGCGGCGATGCGGGCAAGCCAGGCGTTGACGGCCGGGAAGCGGTCCATTTCGAAGCCGCCCTTGGTGCCGGCCGAGTGGGTGTAGCCGTAAAGCGCGATGTCGGCGACGGTGATCGCGTCGCGGGTCAGGAACGGCGTCTTCTGCAGTTGGGCTTCCATCACCGACAGCGCGCGGTGGCCGCTTTCGAGCAGCGGGTCAAGCACTTCGGGCGTGCGCAGATGGGCGCGCTGCGGATAGTTGCGGATCGCCGCGCGCACGGCGACGGTGGTCTCGTGGCTGTTCTGTTCGAAGAACATCCATTGATGGCACAGCGCCTGCTCATAGGCGTCGTCGGGCAGGAAGCGCGTGCCGCGGGCGAGATAGAGCAGGATCGCGTTGGATTCCGCCAGGAGCCGGCCGTCTTCGAGCACCAGCAGCGGCACCTTGCCGGCCGGGTTGAGGGCGCGGAACTCCGGCGTGTCGGTGACGCCGCTGCCATATTCGGCGTCTTTGTGCTCGTAGGCGAGGCCAAGCAGCGCGAGCAGCAGGCGCACCTTGTAGGAGTTGCCGGAACTCGGCATGGAATAGAGCGTCAGCATGGATATTGGATCCGGGTTGCGATGTGTCAGCCGACGGTTTCGGCGCGGCGTTGGGCGGGTTGCGGCTCGAAGCGGGCGATCCAGGCGCCGAAATCCGGACCGGCGACACGAGGCTCGGCGAGGGCGTAGCCCTGCAGCATCTGGGCGCCGGTGGTCTCGGCGCGCTCGATGTCGCGCATCGTCTCCAGCCCCTCGAGCACGCAATGGATGCCGTCCGACGCGAAGCGCGACGCCATCAGCCGTAGCGTGCCGATGCCGGCCGGCGTCGCCAGCAGGCGCTTCACCAGCCGACCGTCGAACTTGACGATGTCGGGCGCGAGCGCTTCCACCCGCTCGGGGCGCGAGGCGCGGTCGCCGTAATCGTCGATGGCGATCACGAAGCCGCGGGCGCGCAATTCGTGGGCGAAATGCGGGAGCGTCGCCTCGCAGGCAGTTTCCACCTCGGTGAATTCGCAGACGATGTCGGCCGGCGGGATGCGCGCGGCGCGCAGTTCGTCGGCAAGGCTTGCCAGCGCCTGGTGCAGGCGCGTCGGGGTCTCGGCCAGGCGCGGATCGAGATTGAGGAACAGCCGGCGCTGCGACGACGGGATGAACGACGCGTTGCGGATGTGCATGCGGCGCAGCTCGGGTTCGATCGCGATGAAGGACGGCGCGTCGAGCATGGCGAAGAAGGCCTCGGTGAGCACCGGATGCCCGTCGCGGCTGACGCGCAGCAGCGCCTCGCAGGCGATCGGGGCGAGGTGGCCCTGGTCGAAGCGGAAGATCGGCTGGAAGGCGGTGCGCAGAACGAAGTCGCCCAGGATGGCAATCCAGGCGCCGTCATCGTCTCTTTCCATGCGCATGTCCGGCGCCTGCGTCACGCGGACCTCCCCCAAAATGTCCCGGCTGGACCGAAAATTACGCCGGAACCGATGAAAACATGGTTAATGCAGGGTTACCGCGTTCCCATGTGCACTGCAATGCTTGCGCATCCGCCGTCAATGGCGCAGATAGCGATGCGCCGTCCGGGAGCGGGCGGCGAAACACTTCAGGAGACTTGAAAATGGCCTTCCTCGCCGACACCCTTTCCCGTGTGAAACCTTCCGCCACCATCGCCGTGGCGCAGAAGGCTCGGGAACTCAAGGCTCAGGGCCGCGACGTGATCAGCCTCGGCGCGGGCGAGCCCGATTTCGACACGCCGGACAACATCAAGAAAGCGGCCATCGAAGCGATCAATCGCGGCGAGACCAAATACACGCCCGTCTCCGGCATTCCCGAACTGCGCAAGGCGATCGCGGCCAAGTTCAAGCGCGAGAACGACCTCGACTACGACTGGACGCAGACGATCGTCGGCACCGGCGGCAAGCAGATCCTGTTCAACGCGCTGATGGCGACGATGAACCCGGGCGACGAAGTCGTGATCCCGGCGCCGTTCTGGGTGTCCTATCCGGAGATGGTGCTTCTGTGCGGCGGTACGCCGGTGGCTGCGCCGACGACGCTGGAGAACCATTTCAAGCTGACGGCCGACGCGCTGGAGGCTGCGATCACGCCGAAGACGAAATGGCTGATCTTCAACTCGCCGTCGAACCCGTCCGGCGCGGCCTATGACCGCAACGAGATGAAGGCGATCACCGACGTGCTGATGCGCCATCCGCATGTCTGGCTGCTGACCGACGACATGTACGAACACCTTGTCTATGACGATTTCGAGTTCGTGACGCCGGTTCAGGTCGAGCCGGGGCTGAAGGACCGCACGCTGACGATGAACGGCGTGTCCAAGGCCTATGCGATGACCGGCTGGCGCATCGGCTACGCCGCCGGCCCGATGGAGATCATCAAGGCGATGGACATGATCCAGAGCCAACAGACCTCGGGCGCCTGCTCGATCGCTCAGTGGGCCTCGGTGGAGGCGCTGAACGGGCCGCAGGACTTCATCCAGAAGAACAAGGCGATCTTCCAGGGCCGCCGCGATCTCGTCGTCTCGATGCTGAACCAGGCGCAGGGCATCAAGTGCCCGACGCCGGAGGGCGCCTTCTACGTCTATCCGTCGGTTGCCGGCGTGATCGGCAAGACTGCACCGACGGGCAAGGTGATCGAGACCGACCAGGACTTCGTCACGGAACTGCTGGAGAAGGAGGGCGTCGCTGCGGTGCATGGCGAACCGTTCGGGCTCGGGCCGAACTTCCGCATTTCCTATGCGACGTCGGAAGAACTGCTGGAAGAATCATGCCGGCGTATTCAGCGCTTCTGCGCCGACTGCCGCTGAGGTTTCGACCCTCGTCACTACGGTTGCCTTAGCTGCAACCCGTCAAATCTTGCAGGGCCGGGCGGAGAAATTCCGTCCGGTCTTCTCTTTTTTTGCAAAAAAGTGACCCAACGGCGGTTCTGTTGCCAATTTGCACTGGTCGCTCGTCGTTTTTACCGTCTATTAAAAGATCGGGGCATGGACAATCTGAGGGGCCTTTGGCGCATGGCACACGGCAATAGAAATCCGTGGGTGTTTCGCTCTGTTCTTGCGTGCGTGGCGGTGTCAACGCTGTGCGCGCCGGCAGTGGCGGGCGATACGTCGTATATGGACGCGTTCGACCGCCGGGTCTCCGACATCGGAAGCCGGTCCGCGATGGACGACTTCGTGATCGCCGCCGTCAACGAGGGCCAGTATGACCAGGCGCTCTCGACTCTCGAAGAGATCATCCTGCGCAATCCGTCCGACATTGGTGCGCGCATCGCGCTGGCGCGGATCTACTACCAGATTTCGGCCTACGGCCTTGCCGCCGCGCATATCGAACAGGCGCTGCTTACGGCCGGCTGGGAAGCCTTCGAAAAGGAAATCGAGGAACTGAAGGCCAAGATCGACCGCGCGGAAGGCGGGTACGAGTATCGGCTGACCTTCACCGCCGGCGTCGGCTACCGCGCCGTGACCGAGTCGGTTCCGACGATCCCCGACCAGGACTACGATCTCACATCGCCGTTCTTCATCGCCGACGGCGTGGTGATCCGCGATCTCGACACCGCGTCGAACGACGACATTCGCATCGGCGGCACGATCAAGTATTCGCGCGGACTTGCCGACATCAATTTCGACGACGACATCACGTCGTTCGACATGTATCGCGGCCGCGCCTACGCCACCTATTCCAAGGGTCTGCCGGATCTGATCGACACGCTGCGCATCGACACCACGGCCTACGCCTCCTTCCAGGCCTATGGCAGCGAGCGCACGATCCGCGACTACGGCGCCATGACGGAAATATACGTCCAGCCAAGCGTCGAGAGCCAGGTGCGGGTATTCGCCGGCTATGGATGGCTGGGCGATTCCGACCAGTATTACACCGACCATCGGGTGCGTTACGGGGCGTCGGGGGAGTACCGGGTTGCGCCGGGCGTGGCGCTTGGCGCCTATGCGTCCGGCTATTACGACTGGGGCGTTTCTCCGAAGCGCATGGATTACGACACCCCGCCGAACTACGATTTCGAGGGTCATGGCTACGAGGTCGGCGGCGCGATCTCGCATCTGCTCTACGTGTTCGAGGACGGCCGCAGCTGGACCCACCGTTTTGGCGGCAGCTACACCGAGGAGCGTATCCTCGACTATGCGAGCCTCTCGGCGAATATCGCGTATCCGTCCTATATCGCGGACATGGTCGATCGCGAGGCTTGGGAGATCTACTGGAACCACACCGTCCAGACGTCGCCTGACAGCGAGATCACCTTCGGCGCCAAATACGGCCAGGAGGAGATCACCGATACCTGGACGGTGTTCGACCGTTCCCAGGACTATTGGGGACTTCACGCCGCGTTCACCTACCAGTTCAACTGAGGGCGTCACCATGTCTGCATCGATCAAGGGTATTGCGGCAGGATTGCTCGTCGCCGCGGTTGCAACGGCGTCCTTCAGCGCTTCGGCGCAGGAAGTGGGACGCATGACGCTGGAGAAATCCCAGGTTTCGCGCGGCGGCGTGCGCGTGGGCGAGGGGAGCGGCATCTCGCTCGGCGACCAGCTCGTCGCCAATGCGACGGGCGCGGGCGTCATCGTCTTCGAGGACGAGTCGACGGCGCGCATGGGGCCGAACGCCGTGCTGACGATCGACGAGTTCGTCTATGACCCGGGCCGGCGCAGCGGCACGGTGCGGCTGGGACAGACCAGCGGCTTGTCGCGCATCTATGGCGGCCAGATTTCCAAGCGCGGCCGCGCCGAAATCCGCACGCCGCACATCGTGCTGGTGGTGCGTGGCGGCGTGGTCGATCTCAAGGTCGAGTCGGACAAGACTTACGGAACGCTGCGCGGCGGCATCATGAAGTGTGAGGTGGGCGGCAAGACGCGCACGGTGACCAATCCGGGCATGACCTGCATCGCCGACGGCAACACGCTGGATATCCGCCGGCTGACCAACAACAACGGACACATGGTGACCCCGAGCGGCCCGGGCGGCGGCGATGCCGGTCGCGGCTATGACGAGGCGCATTGCGCCAGCGCCAGCGCCTCGGAGGCCTGCGGATCGGACAATGGTTCGCTTCCGAGGCTCGGCTTCGGCAATGGCGGAAACGATCCGCTGTCGGGCGGGCCGTCGGGCGGATCGGTCGAATGTTACCTCATCGAAGGTCCGTATTGCCCCGATTTCGAGGAAGATATCGGCGGATATATCGGCCCGACATATTGATGTGACGGGCTACAGCTAACAGCTAGCAGGGACGAGACGAACCGCGCATGAACGGGGAGAAAGTCCGCCGCAGTCTCGCAGGCGCGAGAGGCCTGGTCTTGCTCTTCGGCGCTCTGGCTGCCGTGTTGGTCGCCCTGCACGTCGCGCTGAGCGGCACATTCGCCTCGCTGCGCGAGAAAACCTACGACGTCTATCAGTCTGTCTCGCCGATCCCTCTGGATTTCAGCCAGATCGCGGTGGTGACGATCGACGAGGCGAGCCTTGCGAAATATGGCCGCTGGCCCTGGCCGCGCGAACAGGTCGCGGCGGTGGTGGACGCGATCACCGACAGCGGCGTTGCGGGCGTGGCGCTCGACCTTTTCTTTGCGGAACCGCAAGGCGGATCGGACGGGGATGCGAGCGACGCCGCGCTGGCCGACGCTCTGGTGCGGGCGCCGAGCGTGCTTGCCATGTCGCTCGATCCCCATGCCGGGCCGCTGGACGTGCCTGACAAGGCGGGCTGGACCGTGGTCGGCCTCGATCCCGACGCGGCGGCGTCCGTGGATGGCGGGATCGGTCCCTTGCCGCTTTTCGCCGAGGCCGCGGCCGGTCTCGGGATCGTGCGCACCCTGCCGGACGCGGACGGCACGATCCGCAAGGTGCCGCTGATCTGGGCGGAGGCGCAAAGCGACGGCGCGGTCAGGCTCTGGCCGACCATGACGCTCGACCTGCTGCGCGTGGCGCAGGGGGAGGCGAGTTTCACCTTGCGCCTCGAAGGGCTTTCCAGCGACGCCGTACGGGTTGGCGGCGTGACCGTGCCCCTGGGCGAAGACGGGCGCATCCGGATTGTCGACACCTCCATCCTGGTGCCGCATGTGTCGGCGCGCGACCTTCTCGACGAGGGCCCGAGCGAAGACCTCGCCGGGCGGGTGGTGCTGCTTGCCGTCGATGTGGCCGGCGTCGATCAATACCACCTGACGGCGCGCGGCGGACACCGTCTCGGCGCCGACATCCACGCGATCCTGCTCGCGCAGATGCTCAACAACCGCTACCTCTTCGAAGCGCCGCGGGCGCGCTGGCTGGAGCGCAGCATGTTCCTGGGCGGCGGCGTCCTTCTGCTGATCATCCTTGTCGCCTTCTCCAGGCGGCCGCTCTATGCGGGCCTGTTGTCGGCGCCGGTGATCCTCGCGCCGCTCGCCATCGGCGCGGTCGCTTATGCGGGGCGAGACGTGCTGCTCGACGGCGTGCAGCCGGCGGCGGGGCTGCTCGTATTGGGCGCGGCCGGCGGTTACATGCTGTATCGCGAGGCCGAGCGCCGACGCGGCGTCCTGCAGAAGCAGTTCTCGCAGTTCCTCTCGCCGGACGTGGTGAAGCATCTCGCCGAGACCGACACGGCGGCCGCGCTGAAGGTCGAGGACCGCGAGATCACGGCGATGCTGGTCGACATGCGCGGTTTCACGTCCATGTCCGGCGAATTGGGGGCCGACCGGGCGGTGAAGGTGGTCAACCATTTCCTCGGCATCGCCAGCCGGGAAATTTTTGCGCGCAACGGCACGATCGACAAGTTCATGGGCGACGCGGTGCTGGCGTTCTGGAACGCGCCGCTGGAGGTGCCGGATCACACTGATCGGGCGATCGAATGCGCGCAGGCGATCATCGCCGGCGTCGCGGCGGCCAATCCGCAATTGAACATGCAGGACCTTCCCTCAATCGAGTGCATCGCCGCGATCGAGGCGGGCGTTTGTTCGGTCGGCAACATGGGCACCGAACAGCGCGTCGATTACACGGCGATCGGACCGACCATCAACATGACCGCCCGGCTGGAGGGCGAGACCAAGAAGATGGGCCAGAAGATGCTGATCGGGCCCTACGCGGCCTCCTTGACCAAACATGACCTGACAGATCTGGGCGAAGTGGAGCTGCGCGGCGTCAGCGAGCCCTGCAGGGTGCATACGCCGACGGTGATGCTGGCCTCCTGATACGGCGGCGATCCGGATTTGGCCAGAATGGCGCAGTATCAGATGTCGCAGATGGGGAGATCGACATTTCGGTGTTTGCGATTCTCAAGCGCATGCGGACCCGGACCCGGCCGGCTCGCCGCAGGTTCGGGCTGGCGGTCCTGCGCGCGCGTGCCGTGCGGGCGCGACCGCGCAAGAATGGGTGTTTCATCGCCATTACGGGGAGTTCGGCGAAGTCGACCACGACCGCCCTTTTGGCGCATGTGCTGCGCCGGCAAGGCAAGGTCAGGACGCAACTGTTTCGCAATTCGCTGCTCAACGTGGCGAAAGCGGTTCTCGCGACACGCTCCGACGACGCCTATGCCGTGCTGGAACTCGGCGTCGCCAGACGGGGCGACATGGGGCCGCTGTCGGACGTCACCCGGCCGGACATCTCCATCGTCACGCTCGTCGGCATCGAGCATTACTCGTCCTTCCGGAGCAGGGAGGCCGTCGCCCTGGAGAAGGGCCGGCTTGTCGAGGCAACCCGGCCGGACGGCTTCGTCCTGTTGAACGCCGACGACGCGCAGGTGATGGGCATGGCGGAGCGCAGCCCGGCGCGCGTCGTCACCTTCGGCCGGGAGAAGGACGCGGATTATCGCGTGACGCATGTCGAGCAGCATTTTCCGGGCATGCTCACGGTGGACGTCGCCTGGCGGGGCGGCACCCGACGATTGAAGGCGAAATTCGTCGGCGAGCATTTCTGGCTTTCCGTCGTGGCCGCGTTCGCCGTCGCCACGGAACGGGGGATGTCCGCGGAGGCGATCGAAGAGGCGATCGCAGACTTCGAGCCGCTGCACGGGCGATGCGCGGTGATGACGTCCGAAGGCGGGCCGGTGTTCGTCGTCGATACGGCGAAGGCGCCGTGGGAGACGATCGAATTGCCGATGCGGACTGTCGGGAGCATGGACGCGCCGCGCAAGCGGATCGTCTTCGGGCAGATGTCCGACTATGCGGGCAATCCCAACTCGAAATATCGCGCCGCCTACGCCGCGGCACGCGCCGTCGCCGATCAGGTCATCTTCGTCGGCGACAATGCACACAAGCACAGGGCGAGCGAGGACGACGTCTCGCAGGGGCGCATCATCGAGGCGGTCAATGCGCGCGAGGTCTATGAGCATCTGCGCGCAACGGCGGTGGAGGGCGAGGTCGTTCTGCTGAAGAGTTCCCAGAACCTGCATCTCGAACGCGTGGCGCTGGCGTTCCAGACGGAGGTGCGGTGCTGGGCGGAGCGATGCGGCATAGAGCAGGGCTGCATCCGCTGCGGCCTGTACGCCCACCCTTACGAGGAGCATCGCGCCATTTTGAAGAAGAGGGAACGCGCGCGGCGCTTTCGTCGCCTGGTGCCGTGCATGGCGGACCGCGACGCGGACGACTGAAGCGCTTCGGGCTCAAGCCTCCCGAACGAGCGCCCCGCGGGCGAGCGACCTGAGCGTGTCGACATAGTCAGCCTGCGACCAGCCGCAGTCGCGCGTCAATTGTTCCCAGTTTCCCACCGATAGAAGCGTCCACAGCAGGTCGGTCGCCTGGTCCGGTGACCATCTGGGGGCGAGCATGCCGTCGCGCGCGAGAGCCGCGACCGCGGCTTCGCAGCCCTCGCGCACCGCCTGCGTGCGCCCGGCCCATGCCAGCCGCGCTTCGTCGTCGGTCTCCTGCATCGCGATGAGTGCCTTGGCGACGCCGTGGATCTCGGGAATGTAATTGCCCCAGGCCTCGATGAAGGCATCCAGCCTTTCGACGCCGCTGGTGGCGGTCCGGCTGGCCACCAGCCGATCGTCCACCTGCTTCACCTCGTCCAGGTATTTCGTCGTCGCGACCAGCAGGTCGGCCCGCTTGGGGAAGTGGAGATAGAGCGCCTGGCGGCTGATGCCGACCGCTTTCGCGATGTCGGCCATTCGCACCTCGCCGCCGTCTCCGGCTTCGAGCAGCTTCCAGGCGGTTTCGAGGATGCGGGTTCGTGTGTCGGATTTTTCGCTTGACATGGTGTCAAGTAACCCCTACTTGACGTGGTGTCAACTTGACATGGTGTCAAGTGACGTAATCAGAGAGGAAAAGCATCATGAAGGTCATTGTTTTCGGAGCCACGGGATCGGTCGGCAGGCTTGCCGTCGAGCGCATGCTGGAGGAGGGTCACTCGGTGACAGCCTTCGCCCGCCATCCGGCGAAGATCGCGATCGATCATCCGCAGCTGACGCTGTTTGCCGGCGACGCCTTCGACCCGGCGTCCGTGAGCGAAGCGGTGAACGGGCACGACGCGGCCGTCATCACGATCGGGGCGGGGGCCTCGCGCAGCAGCCGGATCCGCTCGCAGGGCACGCTGAACGTGATCCAGGCGATGCAGTCGCATGGCGTGCGCCGCCTGATCTGCCAGTCGACGCTCGGCGCGCATGAAAGCTGGGGCAATCTCGACTTCTTCTGGAAGCGGATCATGTTCGGCGCGCTGCTGCGGCCGGTCTTCCGCGATCACGAATTGCAGGAGCAACTGGTGCGGGCGAGCGGGCTCGACTGGACGATCGTGCGGCCGAGCGCCTTCACCGACCAGCCGGCGACGGGCGGCTTCAAGGAGAATTTCGGGCCGGAGCTGCGCAAACTGAGGCTCAAGATCGCCCGCGCCGACGTGGCCGCCTTTCTCGCCCGCCAGCTCAGCGAGGCGACCTATCTGCGCCGTGCCGTCGGCATTTCGAACTGAACCCGAGAGGCGAGAAAGGAACAATCATGTTTGAACAGATCATTCCCTGGGGGCTGGCCATGGCGGCGGTCGCCGCGGGCCTTGTCGGCGGCGTCTTCCTGACGTTTTCGGACTTCGTCATGCGCTCGCTCGCAGCGTCGGCACCCATGTCCGGCATGGAGGCCATGCAGGAGATCAATCGCAAGGTCTATCGCTCGGTCTTCATGGTGCTGCTCTTGGGCATGGTGCCGGTTTCGCTGGTGATCGCGGTCGCCGCGACGGCCCTTGCAACCGGTTCGGTGCGCGTGTGGCTGCTGTCGGGCGCGGCCCTCTACCTCGTGGGCGTGTTCGTGGTGACGGCGGCCGGAAACGTGCCGATGAACAAGCGGCTCGACGTGCTCGGCCTGACGCAGGCGTCGGCGCAGGGATACTGGCAGCACTACCTGCGGAACTGGACGTGGTGGAACCATGTGCGCACGATCGCCTCGATCGCAGCCGCCGCGTGCTATCTCGCCGGCGCGATGCTGCTGGGGCAGACCGCATGACGGCATGCCGCGAGACGATACGAAAAGGGCGCCTGTCCGGTTGCGGAGAGGCGCCCTTTTTTCTCGAAGCTGCCGTCAGCGCAGATACATGGTCGTGCCTTCGACCCGCGTGATCTTGGGCCGGTAGTTCTCCACGTCATACACGCCGCCGATGTTGACGCGATGCTCGCCCTGGGTGGAGATGTTGGCGGGCTGGGTCGCGTAATGGCCGTCGCGGATCGACATCATCAGGCCAGTGTGGCCGTCGGCGATCAGCTGGACCGCCATGGTGCCGAAATTCTTCGCCACGATCAGATCGACCGCGTCCGGAGGACCGGACCGCAGCAGATAACCCAGATTCTGGATCATCATGTTCGTGCCGGTGAGTTCCTTCAGGCCGACGCCGACGCGCTCGCCGATGCCGCCGAGTTTCTTGTGGCCATAAGCGTCCGCCTCGCCCTTCTCGATGATGCGCTCGCCGGCGACCATGGCGCCCTCGGACACGACGCAGACGGCGTAGTTGGACGGGTTGGCCCGACGGTCGGCGGTCATCAGTTCGGCCAGGCGTTCCAGTTCGAAGGGAACCTCGGCGATCAGCGTGCGGTCGGCATCGGCGAGGTAGCCGGCGGCCAGCGCGGTCATGCCGCAATTGCGGCCGAACATCTCGACGATCAGGAAGCGCTCATGGCTGCCCGCCGGGGTGCGCAGATTGGCGATCATCTCGACGGAGCGGGTGACGCAGGTGGAAAAGCCGATGCAGTAATCCGTGCCGAAGACGTCGTTGTCCATCGTCTTGGGAATGCACATGGTCGGCGCGCCGCGCTCGTGCAATTCGGCGGCGTAGGAGAGGGTGTCGTCGCCGCCGATGGCGATCAGCACGTCGATCTTCAGCGCTTCGAGGACGGCCAGCACATGCTCGGTCGCATCGACATAACCGGCGTCGGCATGCGGCGACTTCTTCTTCACATGCGGCGGCAGGTTCGCCTCCTTGATGCGTGACGGGCGGGTGCGCGAGGAATGCAGCACCGTGCCGCCGGACCGGTTGATCGAGCGCACGGAAGCCGGCGTCAGTTCCTGGCGGAATTGCGCGGTCGCTTCCAGGTCGAGCGGGTCGGTCTCCACCGGGCCGGCCCAGCCGCGTCGGAAGCCGGTGACGCTCCAGCCGCGCGCGAAGGCCTCGTTGACCACCGCCTTGATGGCGGAGTTCAGTCCCGGCACGTCGCCGCCGCCGGTCAGGATGCCCAGATGCATGTCGTCCTCCACTTTGCTTGCCGGGGAATTGCCGATGCGCCTCCGCCGTGTTGCGTTCTGACCACCATCTTAGTGCAAGTTTCGGTCCGTTTAAATCGATTTGTAGTGCCGAAATGACCGTCACCGCTGCTTCGCCCGGCATCAAAACGGCGAACTGGCGCGTGAGCGCGAGATGACCCTTGCCAACAAGCCCAAAATCGGGGCACGATTGTTTTTTGTGCAGCGCAACGCCAAGATTTCACAGTGGTCATGATTGCGGTTAACTCCCAGCTTCGCTCCAAACTGCTTGGTCTCGTCAAGGAAATCTATCCGGAGGGGGACGCCGCGCATCTGTCGCGACGGATTCTCGAGGTCTTCTGGCCGGACGGTCTCCAGCCGCGGCAGCGCGCCCGCCCGCCGGGCAACACGCTGTGGTCAGAGAAGGATTCCGTCGTCATCGCCTATGGCAATGCGGTCATCGACGGCCAGCACAAGCCGCTCGACCTGCTCTACGATTTCCTGAAGCACTACCTGGCCGACGCGGTCACGGGCGTGCACATCCTGCCGTTCTTCCCCTTCACCTCCGACGACGGGTTCTCGGTCACGGATTACGAGAAGGTCAATTCGCGGCTGGGCGACTGGGCCGACATCAACCGCATCGGCGACGAGTTCCGGCTGATGTCCGATCTCGTCCTGAACCACATGTCGAGCCAGTCGAAGTGGTTCAACGAGTATCTGCAGGGTCATGAGCCTTACGACAAATACTTCTTTGAAGCCTCGCCCAAGGACGATCTGACCGATGTGGTCCGCCCGCGCGCCCATCCGCTGTTGCGCGAAGTTGAGACGCCGAATGGCACGCGGCACGTCTGGTGCACCTTCTCCTATGACCAGATCGACCTGAACTACGCCAATCCCGACGTGCTGATCGACATGATCCGCATCATGCGGCTGCACATCGCCAACGGCGTGCGCATCATCCGCCTCGATGCGGTGGCCTTCATCTGGAAGGAAATCGGGACGAGCTGCATCCATCTGCGTGAAACGCATGCGATCGTGCGGCTGATGCGGCTGCTCGCCGATTATTGCGAAGAGCGCGTCGTTCTCCTGACCGAGACGAATGTGCCGAATGCCGAGAACCTTTCCTATTTCGGCAATCGCAACGAGGCCCATGCGATCTACAATTTCTCGCTGCCGCCGCTGTTGCTGCACGCGATGCTCACTGGCACGTCGCGCTATCTGAGCGCCTGGCAGATGGGGATGCCGCCGGCACAGCTGGGCTGCGCCTATCTCAACTTCACCGCCTCGCATGACGGGATCGGCATGCGCCCGGCCGAAGGGCTGCTCGATGAAACGGAGATCGGTCGGGTGATCGACACCGTGCGGTCCTTCGGCGGGCTCGTGAACATGCGCGCCATGCCGGACGGCACGCAGAAGCCCTACGAACTCAACATCACCTTCATCGACGCGATGAAGGGCACGGCCGACGACGGACCGGACGACTGGCAGTTCGAACGCTTCATCGCCAGCCAGACCATCCAGATGGCGCTGGAGGGCATCCCGGCCTTCTACATCAATTCTCTGACCGGCACGGGCAACGACTATGCCGGTGTCGAGCGGACCGGCCAGAACCGCACGATCAACCGCCGGCGGTGGGACTACCCGGAATTGCGCGAGGTGATGGACAATCCCTCCAGCATCCACAAGCGTGTGCTCGACGCCATGAAGGCGCGCATTCGCATTCGCGCCCGCCAGCCCGCGTTCCACCCGAACGCGACGCAGTTCACCCTGCATCTGGGCGAGAAGCTGTTCGGCTTCTGGCGCCAGAGCCTCGACCGCGACCAGTCGATCTTCGCGATCCACAACGTCACCAAGGAAGAGATCACGATCCCCGTGGTGTCGATCAACCTGATCACGGGTTCGCCCTGGAAGGATCTCCTGAGCGGGGAGGCGATCGACCCGTCGCGCGGCGAGATCACCTTCGCGCCCTATCAGTGCCGGTGGATCAGCAACCGCGGGTGGTAGGGCCCGGGAATTGCTCGCATTCAGGGAATTCTAACACCCTGCTGCTACCCTTCCGGCTTCCGCTTGGAGGACGGGGGGATGCGGCATGGTGGACGATCAGGAAGACTTTAATCGCTGGTGGAAGGACGGTCTCGTTCAGACCGGCGACATGCTGACCTGGCTGAAACGGCAGACGCCGGAGGAATGGCACCTGGCGACCGTCGCCACGTCCCATGACGGCGACCATGAGACGCTGGAATGGGTCACGGCGCAGCCGGACTGCGAACTGTCGACCGCTTTGACGATCTTCTGGATGGGCGCGCCGAGCGATTCGATACGCAATGTCTACATTCCCGAGCGGACGAAGCAGGAGGGCTTCGACCCGCGCAGCGGGTACGTGCGAAGGTTCGAGCTGCTGAGAGCCATCGTCGGGAGATTGAACGCCGGTTTCTACACCCGGCGTCAGATCGCATTCCCGCCACCGGAAACGCCGGGCTTCACGCCGGAGGACCTTATCGTCCACCGCCGCATGCACAAGCAGGCCATGGACGAGTTGATGGCGCTGGGATTTCCGCCGCCATGGTCGCTTCCGGGCTGGGCGGCCAACCCGTTCGGAGGGCGCCGCGCGCAGTCGGAGTACGATATCGACGAGGGCGCGGTCGTCCATATCCGCTACGACCTCTGGCGCGCGCGAAACGGTCTGACCGGCTGAGCCCCGCCGCTGTCGAGTCTCCCCGATCGGGCGTCAGCGAAAGTCGGCTTCGTCGGCCTTCACGGCCATGGCGAGGTCGTGCATCAGGTCGGGGTCGGCGGACTGGACGCGGCTCCAGTTGGGGATGAAGGGCGTTTCCATCGGATTGTCGAGGAAGGTCTGGCCCGCCTCGACGATGTTGGAGGCGAAGAGCTCGATGGCGCGCTCCTCGGCGTGGCGGTCGATGAAGAGGCCGTTCATGCGGGCGTCGTTGTAATAGGCTTCGACCAGATCCAGCGCCTCGCGGTAATAGGTCGCCTTGATGGTGCGGAACGTCTCCTGGCTGAAGACGGTGCCGTCGGTGGCGAGCTTGCGGTAGACCGCCTTGCAGATGTCGATCGACATGCGCGACAGGCCCTGGTGCGGGTCCTCCTCCGACAGGGGCTGGTGCTTGTGGTCATAGGCGTCGGCGACCTCGACCTGGCAGACGAGACGGGTCGACAGGTTGCGCCAGACCTCCGAGAGGACGCCGATCTCCAGGCCCCAATCCGAGGGAATTCGCATGTCCGGCAGGATGGCCGTGCGCATCGCGAATTCGCCGGCGAGCGGATAGCGGAAGGCGGCCAGATAGGTCAGGTAGTCGCGGTGTCCGATGGTCTTCGACAGAGCGAGGAGCAGGGGCGTGACGAGCAGGCGGTTGACGCGACCGTTCATCTTCCCGTCGGCGTAGCGCGCGTAGTAGCCCTTGCAGAAAGTGTAGGAGAAGGACGGATTGGCGACCGGGTAGACCAGCCGCGCCAGCATGTCTCGCGAATAGGTGACGATGTCGCAATCGTGCAGCGCCACGACCTCGGAATCGCGCCGCGCGAGCGTGTAGCCGATGCAGAACCAGACATTGCGGCCCTTGCCGGGCTCCTTCGGCGACAGGCCGTGCTCCTTCAGCCGCGCGTCGATCGCCTGCAGGCGCGGGCCGTCGTTCCAGAGGATCGAGTGTTCCTGCGGCAGGACCGAGAAGAATTCGCGCGCATGGCGGTATTCCTGCTCGTTGGCGCGGTCGAGGCCGATGACGACGTGATTGATGAAACGCGCGGCGGACAGCTGCTCGACGATGTTGGCGAGCGCCGGCCCTTCCAGCTCGGAATAGAGCGAGGGCAGGATCAGCGTCGTGCGGCGCTGGGCCGACAGGACTTCCAGTTCTCGCTCGAGCGTGTCGGGCCCGCTGGCGCGCAGATTGTGAAGCGTGGCCACATGGCCGTTCTGGTGGAAGTCCGCCATTGTCAGGTCCTGTTCTCGCCGTCGCGCGCTATCTCTTCCAATATCCGCAGAACGGATTCGTTCCAACCGTCGGGGCCCGGTTTCGAGGTGCGCCGAATGCGCCCCTCGGCCTCGCCGGCCAGTTCCGGCAGCGCCGCGCCTTGGGGATTGGCGACGACAATGCCGAGATCGGCGGCTTCCAGCATCTCGATGTCGTTGGGCGCGTCGCCCAGCGCGACCAGCCGCGGCAAAAGGTCGCCGCCGCCGTAGCGCTCGGCAATCTCGGCCATGCGCGAGGCCTTGGTGGCGCCGAAGGAGAGGGTGAGATAACGGCCTCCCTGGCGCGCCGTGACACCCTTTTCGGCGAGCAGGGCCTCGAATTTGCGGCGTCCGCCCTCGTCGCCCGACCAGAGGCCGGGTTCGGAGAAGCGCCGTTCGGCCGCCTTGGCGGCCGCGTCGCGCGGCAGGCCGGTGCGGGCGGCAACTTCGTCGACGCCCCAGTCTGAGAAGCCGGAATAGTGCGTGCGCAAGTCGGCCGGCAGGCTGTCGAGCGCTGCGATCAACCGTTGATGGTCCGAACCGTCATCGCCGGAAGCGCCGGCGCCCTCCGGTTCGAGCAGGCCGGCGCCGTTTTCGACAATGGCCGGGCAGTGCGCGAAACCCATCTCTGCGCGCAGGCCCCCCATCTCGGCGGCCGTCTTGGAACTGGCGAGGATCAGCGGAATGTCGCGTTCGCGTAGGGCATCCAGTGCCGGTCTGGCGGCGTCCCACGCATAGGTTGCATGGTCGAGCAGGGTTCCGTCGAGATCGGAGAAAACGATGAGCGGGGATGCCTTCGTCATGCCCCTGTCTAACCGGCCATGCGCGTTGCGCAAAGCGTTTTGACGGTCGAGACTGGAGCGCCGCGATCGAAAGAAGTCGCAGGCGCCGGGAACCGCGGATCGCTTCGCGACTTGTGTCTCGTGCGCGGGCCGGATCGGCGGTCCGTCCGCTTGTCGTTCAAGGGAGACGATGGATGAAAGTGCATCATTGTCCGGGTTGCGGCACGCCGCTCCCTTTCGAAAGCCTGGCATGCCTTTGCGGCATGGAGCTAAGCTACGATCCGGAAAACGACCGGATGCTGCCGCTGGCCGATGCCTGCGGCAACCGTCAGCAGGTGGGCTGCAACTGGCAGGCCGCGACGCCCGGCGGGCTGTGCCGCTCCTGCGAGATGACGGCGGTCATTCCCGACACGTTCCACGGCGACAACCGGGACCTGTGGGCGGCGAGCGAGCGCGCCAAGCGCTGGGTGCTGGCCAATCTCATGCGGCTCGGCTGGTTCACGTCGAGCGATGACGGCCCCCGCCCGGTGTTCCATCTTCTGGCCGAGGAGACCGCGGCAGGCTCCGTTCCCGTGACGATGGGCCATGCCGAGGGTGTCGTGACCATCAACGTCACGGAGGCCGACGACGCCGAGCGAACGCAACGGCGCACGGCGCTCGGCGAAAGGCTGCGCACGATGATCGGCCATTACCGACACGAACTCGGCCATTTCTTCTTTTTCGAACGGCTGAGCCCGCAGGAAGGGTTCACCGACCGGTTTCGCGCCCTGTTCGGCGATGAGCGGGCTGATTACGGCGAGGCGCTGGAAATCCATTATCGCGACGGCGCGCCACCCGACTGGAACCAGCGCCACGTCACGCCCTACGCGTCGAGCCATCCGCATGAGGACTGGGCGGAGAGTTTCGCCCATCTGCTGCATCTGACCGACCTGACCGACAGTTTCGTCGCCGCGGGGCTGCGATCTGCGGACCTGCCGTCACCGGACTACGAAGCCTATCGCGACCCGGACGGCGAGCGGCTCATCACGGCGGGCGCCGGACTGGGCCTTGCGCTCAACCACGTCAACCGTTCGATGGGGATCCAGGACATCTATCCCTTCGTGCTGACGCCGGTCATTCGCGAGAAGCTGGCCTTCGTCAACGCATGGAGCAGACGCCGCCCGTGAGATCCGGACGGCGCCCCGCATGAACGCCTATTCCTGGATGGCGTAGATGTAATTGACCAGAGACGAGATGCGGCCAAGCGTGTTGATCTCGTTTTCGACCGGGTTGGGGTGGCCGCTGTCCAGCATGAAGCGGTCGCCCCAGACGGGCATTCCCGTGCCATGCGGGCCGGGCTGCCGTTCGGCGTTGCGGCCGTCGATCATGTCCATGAGTTCCTGATAGGGGAAGACACCGTCCCGGCGCGCCGAAACCTTCGTCAGGTCAGGCACGGGAACGCTCATATAGGCGGCCACTGGCCCGTCGCCATGTCCGCTCTGGCCATGACAGGCGGCGCAGGCCTGCTGGAATTCGATTTCACCGGCCGTCATTTGAGCGGCGGCCGTTCCCGGAAGGGCAAATGCCGAAATCGCGATCAGGGCAAGTGTCGTTTTCTTGTTCATTGTCTCACTCCTCCACGTGTCGATGAAGCCGGCGGCCGACGCGACTTGCGTCCCGACCTCAGGCGCATCGCGAAGCCAGATTAGCCTGCGGGCGGGGAGGCGTTGTTGACAGGGGTCAATGGAGTGTGACGCTAGGGCAGGTCCGGTGCCGCGAATCGTCCGCGCCGAGAGCTCAAGGCATCCGACAGGCCAGGAATCTGCCGGCCGGCAGGCGGTTTGACGCGGGTATGGCTTGTGAACAGCGGCGTAACACCCGTAAGCTGCCGTAAAGCGACTCGGAGAGGAATAACCATGCCCCACAAGTTCAAGATTGTTGCGCGCAAGGACGGCCAGTTCGGCGTCCAGTTTCTCTACAACTCGGAAATCATGGTCTGGTCGGAAAGCTACAAGGCCAAGGCAAGCGCGCAGAACTGCATCGATTCACTGAAGAAGAACGCGCCGGGCGCGCCGATCGTGGATCTGACGAAGGGCGAGGAAGGGTCCGGGTACCGTTGGGAAATCGCTGGCTCCAAGGACGGCCAGTTCTTCAACCGCTTCGTCGCGTCCAATGGCGAGACGATGGTGCGTTCGGAAACCTACACCGACAAGCGCAACGCGATCGGCTGCGCGGAAAGCGTCGGCAAGAACGGCCCGGACGCGGACACCGAAGACGAGAGCTGACACGCTCTTCGACGCCTGTCCCGCGACAGGCGTCGAAGTCGCAGCCCGGTCGAGCCGAGATGCGCTCGAGAGCCGGGATCGGGCTGAACCGATCCCGGTACTTAAGCGCGCATGGCGTGCTTCTCGATGAATTCATAAGCCGATGCCCGAATTTCATTCGGGAAAGCGTGGCCGACCTCGGGGAAATGCGCTTCGACAGACCCGTCGATGCCACGGTCGCGTAGCCGTTCCCGGGCCCTCAGGATGATCTCCTTCTGACGGTCGAACGGAAACACGTCATCGAAGACGGGGACGTTCAAGAAGAGCTTGCCGGTGTTGTGGCAAGCCAGAATCTCGTCGAAATCAAACCCCAGCCGCTCCGCGGACAGGCCGAAACGGCTTTCGATCAACGGCATGTACTTGTCGGCCCGGGCCCAACCTGTGAGGTCGCCGGTCTTCGAGGCTTCGGCGTATGTATGGAAGCTGCCGAAGCCGGCGCTTGATACAGACGCGACAACCCTGGGGTCTTGCGCGCCTACGAACAGGCTGTTCGATCCCCCCAGCGAGTGGCCGATCGACACGAAATCGCATTGCGGCTCCTCCGTCATCGCCGCGCAGACATTCATCGCGACCACATGGTTGGCGATGCCCTTGGCCGTGACGCTTTCATAGCCGAATTCGTCGTAGATCCGCCGCCAGTCGATCTCATAGTCGCCGAAGAGCGGGTAGTCCGGTGCAATGACCGCGAATCCCCGCATCGCGAGCTCACGGCCGTAATGCATGTCCTCCCGGCCGCCAGGCCCGACGACCTCGCGCCGGCCAAGCGCCTGGGGTATGGTGGTCTGATGCAGGGCGAGGACGGCCGTCCGAAAGCCGCGACGGTCCGGCAGGAGGACAGTCGCCGGAACTTCAAGCGTCTCGTCGACGGAATAGCGGATTTCGAGCCGGGCCATCCCGTCAAGCCGGGTTTCGGACACGACCTCGTACTCGCAGGCGTCCAGCCTGTCTTGTGGCAGGCTCCCGCTGATCCTTTCGAGGCACTCGCAGCTGATCACGTCTCGCACCATCCGATTTGTCGTCCGATCTTTCCATCTCATCGACAAGCGTGTTGAAATCGCGTCATTCCGTCCGAGGCCGGTCTTAGCATGTGCAGATGTGATGGTGGCCGGGCGATTCAATACCCTGACCGGGCCGGGTGCGGCCCGGGTGAACTTCACCGGCCGGCCAATCTGCGCGTCTCTCAGAGTTCGCCGAACGCATCCCAGTTCGTGGTGACATAGGTTTTCCTGTCAGGCCGGAACTCGGACGGAAATTCGGGCGCGGCCTCGATCTTGACGTCCCGTCTCAGATCGAAGCCCTCGGTCTCGATGAGCTGGAACTGCGCCTCGGGCACGACGCCCGACACGATGATGCTCAGGCGGCATGTGTCGCCTTGCCTCGGGTCGATGGACTCGCCGTCGACATGGACCCGGCTGACCCGATCGTTCTCGACGAGGAACAACAGGCTCGGCGCCTCGCCGTTCGCGAGGGCTGTGCTTTCGACCAGGGCGTCATAGTCCTCGACGCTTCGAGCGACGCGAGCGGGAACCGCCACGCGCGTCGGCACGAAGGAGAAGGGCTGCGGTATCGTGCGCTGGCTCAGTTGCACGGTCTTGAGGGGATAGGGGTTCGGAGCGCCATCATCCAGATGGGTCTTGTAGTATCGGGCGTAGGTGTTGATCTGCAGGTCGTAAACGCTCAACCGCGTCGCGATGTAGAACGTGCCTTCCAGGGATTCGGTGTCGGGATCCAGGTTGATCGTCTGGCGAAAGATGGTCATCCGGCGTCGCGGGCGCGTCATCTTGTAGACGACGGCGCCGAGCAGGAGACTGGGCAGCAGGATGGATAAAAACTTGAGAAGTATCTCGATCGCCCGGCTGTAGGGCACCTGCCGGAACGTCTCGCTGATCTCGCCGCCCAGGATCGCATAGAAGCTGTCGACCGCCAGCGTCATCGGATCCGTCAGCATGCCGCCGGAAGTCAGAAAGGTCAGCAAAGCCATGACGCCGACCGAAAGGGCGGCCGCAACCGCGACGAGAAACACGAAGAATCCGATCACGCCAGCGAGGCTCAGCCTGGCCAGGAAGGTGCGCTCGTCATCAACCGATCGAGGATGCTTCGCCCGTCTCATGGTCGGCATTTTCCTCCTTGGGTTGAATCAGCCATCGGAACAACTGGAATTGTTGGAGGATCAGACGCCGTGACGCAACTCGCACGGGTGCGATCTGCACCTTCCGTCGCCGGCTCCTGATCGACACGGCAAAAGAGGATTGCCTCTGAACCTGTCGTGAAACAGCAGTGTTCCAGGCGAATCAGGGCATCCGCGCTGGATGTCGGTCTGTGGAGGTATGCCCGGTGCGAAGGTCAGGCGGTTCGCCGAAGCGCTGGCCGATGGTCACTGACCCTGGATGGTGCTGCCGGAGAGATTTGAACTCTCGGCCTCTCCCTTACCAAGGGAGTGCTCTACCCCTGAGCTACGGCAGCGTGTCCGGGAAAATCGTGGCCGGCTTCTGCCACAAGCGGTTTGGGAGCGCAAGGCGTAATCACCGGCAATTCACATTGCGTGTTCAAGCCTTGCCCATTGGCGGGCTTCTGGCCGGGGCTTTGCCGTTGCCGCGAAATACGTCATAGCTTCAGGCATGGCCAAGGTTTCGGACAAGAGCGATCGGGAAGAAAGGCTGGCGCAGCAACTGCGCGCCAATCTGGCCCGGCGCAAGGCGCAGGCGCGCGCGAAGCGGGCCGGCGACGCCGATTCGCGGCCGGAGGGCCTCAATGCCGCGGGCGAGAGCGACGCAGGCGAAAGCGACGATCAGGCCTGACGTCGTCACGCCGCGGTGCTCGATGTCGACTTTATGGGCACAAATTGCGCAAATTTTCCACTTGATCAAAAATTGATCATGAGCTTCGATGTGCGCCGCAGCATCAATCATGGTGCAAAGACAGATCCAGGGAGACCGACGTGATCAAGAAACTCTTCATGGCGGCCGCGGTGCTGGCCGCCGCCGTCTCGCAGGCCGGAGCGCAGGAGAAGGTCTCCTATGCGCTCGACTGGAAATTCGAGGGACCGGCCGCGCCCTATCTCATCGCCATCGACAAGGGCTATTTCGAAGCCGAGGGCCTGTCCGTGGAGATCGCCGAGGGCGCGGGCTCGCTCGACGCCATCCCGAAAGTCGCCACCGGCGCCTACAAGTTCGGCCTGGCAGACATCAACTCGCTGATGCGCTTCCTCGACCAGAACCCCGGCGCGCCGGTCACCGCGATCATGATGATCTATGACAGCCCGCCCTTCGCGGTCGTCGGCCGCAAGGATCTCGGCATCGAGGCGCCGAAGGACCTGGAAGGCAAGGTGCTGGGCGCGCCGCCGCCGGACGGCGCATGGGCGCAGTTCCCGATCTTCGCCGCCGAGAACGATCTCGACATGGACAAGATCACGGTCGAGCCGGTCGGGTTCCCGACGCGCGAGCCGATGCTTGCCGAAGGCAAGGTGGCCGCTGTGACGGGCTATTCCTTCTCCTCGACCCTGAACCTGAAGCGTCTCGGCATTCCGCTGGAAGAGCAGACCGTGCTTCTGATGACGGATTACGGCGTCGCCCTCTACGGCAACGCCATCCTCGTCAACACGGATTATGCCAAGGAAAAGCCGGAACTGGTCAAGGGTTTCGTCAAGGCCGTGGCCATGGGCTGGAAGGACGCCGTCGCCGACCCGGCAGCGGCGATCGAGTACCTGACCAAGCGCAATCCGGCCGCCGACGCCTCGCTTGAGACCGAGCGCCTGGAGATGTCGATCGCCGACAACGTGCTGACCGACTACGTGAAGGAAAACGGGCTCGGCGGCATCGACGACGAACGCATGGCTAAGTCCATCGAGCAGACCAAGTCGGTCTACGAGTTCCAGACCGAGCCGGACGCTTCGCTCTATTTCGACCCGTCCTTTCTGCCGGCTGAGCCTTTCATGCTGCAGTAACGACAATCCTGCCGCCCGCCGGTTTTTCGGCGGGCGGATTTCTCTGCGGGGGCGCGGGTGGCCAATCTCATCGAAATCAAGGGCGTGACGCACGCCTACCGGACACCGAACGGGCCGCTGCCGGTGCTCGAAAATCTCAATGTCGCGGTGCCGGAAGGCGAATTCTGCGCCGTGGTCGGGCCGTCGGGCTGCGGCAAGTCGACGCTGACGCGGCTGATCGCCGGGCTGATGAAGCCGGACGAGGGCGAAGTCTGGCTGCATGGCGAACTGGTGAAGGGGCCGCGCAAGACCGTCGGCATGGCCTTCCAGAACCCGGTGCTGCTGGAATGGCGGACCATCCTGCAAAACGTCATCCTGCCGCTCGAAATCGTGGCGCCCTCCATGCCGAAGCGCGATCGCGAGGCCCGGGCGCTCGAATTGCTGTCCATGGTCGGGCTCGAGGGCTTCGAAACGAAACGGCCTTCTGAACTGTCCGGCGGGATGCGCCAGCGCGCCTCTTTGTGCCGGGCGATCGTCCACAAGCCCGACGTGCTCATCATGGACGAACCCTTCGGCGCGCTCGACGCCTTCACGCGCGAGGATCTGTGGCAGACCATGCATGACCTGCGCGCGAAGGAGCCGTTCACCTGCGTCCTGATCACCCACGACCTGCGCGAGAGCGTCTTTCTCGGCGACCAGGTGATCGTGCTCTCGGGACGGCCCGCGACCACCCAATATGTGCTCGACGTCACCTATCCGGGACCGCGGGTGATCGACGGGCTCTACACGCCGGAATGTTCCGACATGCTGCATACGCTGCGCGACCAGATCCGCATCGCCCAGGGGCGCTCCGAGGAGGAAGCGGCATGAACGACGCGCTGCGCAAGATCGGCGTTCCAATCGCCGCGATCGTCGTCTTCCTCATCCTCTGGGAACTGCTCGTCTGGGCCAATGGCTGGCCGAACTACAAGATGGCGTCGCCCTCAGACCTGCCGCCGGCCTTCGCGAAATACTGGAACCTGTTCCTGATCATGAGCTGGCAGACGCTGTGGCGCACGGTCGCCGGCCTCGCCATTGCCGTGCTCGTGGGCACGTTCCTTGGCATGCTGATGGGCTTTTCCAGGATCATGCGTGCGGCGCTCTATCCGCTGCTTGTCGGCTTCAACGCCATTCCGAAGGCGACCCTCGTGCCGGTGATCGCGCTGATCTTCATCGGTCAGCACAATTTCAACACCGTGCTGATGGCCTTCATGATCTCGTTCTTCCCGATCGCGGTGTCGGTGGGCATCGGCCTGTCGACGCTTGAGCCGGAATATCGCGACATCCTGCGTTCGCTCGGGGCTTCGCGCTACACGATCTTCACGAAGATCGCCCTGCCGAAGACGCTGCCGGAATTCTTCGGCGCGCTGAAAGTCGCCGTGACGCTCGCCTTCATCGGCACGAACCTGGTGGAGATCGTCTCCCCGCACGGGCGCGGCCTGGGCGCGCTGTTCAAATCCGGCGAGACGAATGGCGATTATCCGCTGATGTTCGCCGTGCTGATCGCGCTCGCCTTCCTCGGCATCGTGCTCTACTACGCCGTGGTCTTCCTGGAGCGGACTTTTGCGGGCTGGGCGGAACGCGCCGAACACTGACGCCGCTGCCGGCCGATCCTATTCGGCCGGCGTGCCCTCCGCCTGCGGCGTGCGTCCCATCAGTTCTTCGATGAAGAGGCTGATCAGTTGCGGACGGCCGGTGACGCCGGCCTTGCGGTAGATGGCGTTGAGCTGCGCCTTGACCGTGCCGTCGCGGGTGTTGCGCACGCCGGCAATGTCGTTGATCGACAGGCCCTTGATCGCCAGAAGCGCGACGTCGCGCTCGGACGTGGTCAGGTCCCACTCGTCGAAATGCTCGGCCAGCAATTCCTGGAAGGCGCCGGAGGCGGCCTGGAGCTGCCGTTCGATGCGGGTGTTGCGGGCCGCAAGCCTGAAGATCTCGCGGCCCGTGAAGACGAGGCTGACGAGCAGAGCGGTGACGACCGCATATTCGAACATGTCGTTCTCGCGCAGGCTCGTGCGGCTTTCCCAGCCGGCGAGATCGGCCAGCATCTCGAAGCCGAGAAACGTGGCGCACAGGCCCTGCAGGACAAAGAGCCCGGTCAGTCCGAGGCGTTTGGCGGCGAGTGCCGGCATCGTCATCTCCGCTTTCGATCGTGCCGTCGCTAGCTAGCGCGGGCGCTTCCGTTACGCAATGAAAGGGCTGCCGGGTTGGCCGCCGGCAGCCCTCGACCGACGATCAGTCGTCGTCGGTTTCCTCGTCACCCTCGTCGTCATTGTCGATCTTGAGGACCTTGCCGGTCTCCGGATCGATGCCGATCTCGGCGCTCGTGCCGTTCATCACGACCTCGGCTTCGATGACGCCGTCCTCCGTCTCGATATCGTCGACCGTGCCGCCGAGCGCCTCCAGCTTGTCGCGGATGGCGGTCTCGGTCGTCCCGACCATGTCGCCGACGGCAATGCCGGTCGCTGCGGTGGCGGGGGCCTGGAAGGCGATCGCGGCGAAGGGTAGGGCGAGCGGCAGGACGAGCAGGGGGATGATGCGTTTCATGGGGTCTTCCTTTCGTTTCGTTTTCGGTCCGTATCGGACGCGACGAAACTGGGAATGAAACGGTGCACCCGCCATTGACCGGAGGTTGGTAAACCGGCTCCTATAACCGAAGTTTAGGCGCCGATTTCGAGCGCTGCGCGATGGTTTATGCGCGTCGGCATATCGTGATCGTGGAGAAGGGCGGCGTTGCCTTGAAGCGGCCATGGCGATGCGTTAAACGCCGAAAACCTGCACTTCAGGCTCGTTCGAGCCCGCCGAGGGGATTGGAAAAGCACATATGGACCAGATCAGAATCACGGGCGGCAATGCGCTCAACGGCGTCATTCCGATTTCCGGCGCGAAGAACGCGAGCCTGCCGCTGATGATCGCGAGCCTGCTGACCGACGACACGCTGACGCTGGAGAACGTGCCGCATCTGGCGGATGTGGAATCGCTGATCCGCATCCTGTCCAATCACGGCGTCGATTATTCGGTCACCGGCCGTCGGCAGTCGGAGGCGTCCGACTATGCGCGCACCGTGCATTTCACCGCGCGCAACATCGTCGACATCACCGCGCCTTACGAGCTCGTCTCCAAGATGCGGGCGAGCTTCTGGGTGATCGGGCCGCTTCTGGCACGCATGGGCGAGGCGCGCGTCTCGCTGCCCGGCGGCTGCGCCATCGGCACGCGTCCGGTCGATCTCTTCATCTCCTGCCTGGAGGCGCTCGGCGCCGACATCGACATCCAGAGCGGCTATGTGCACGCGACGGCCAAGAACGGGCTGATCGGCACGCGCTACCGTTTCCCCAAAGTGTCGGTCGGCGCGACCCATGTGGCGCTGATGGCGGCCGTGCTCGCCAAGGGCGACACGATCCTCGAGAACCCGGCGCGCGAGCCGGAAGTCGTCAATCTCGCGGAATGCCTCAACGCAATGGGTGCCAGGATTGAAGGCGCCGGCAGCGAGGAAATCCGCATCACCGGCGTCACGTCGCTGTCGGGCGCGCGCCACAGGGTGATCCCCGACCGGATCGAGACCGGAACCTATGCGATGGCCGTCGGCATGACCGGCGGCGACGTCGTTCTGAAGGGCGCGCGGGCCGACCTGCTCGACAGCGCGCTCGACGTGCTGCGCGAGGCGGGCATCGAGATCACCGATGTCGAGGACGGCATTCGCGTCTATCGCAACGGCAACGGGCTGATGCCGGTGGACGTGCGCACCGATCCCTATCCCGGATTTCCGACCGACCTGCAGGCGCAGTTCATGGGCCTGATGACGCGCGCCAACGGCACGTCGCGCATCACCGAGACGATTTTCGAAAACCGCTTCATGCATGTGCAGGAGCTTGCGCGGCTGGGCGCGGACATTTCGCTGTCCGGCCAGCAGGCGACCGTGCACGGCGTTCCGGTCCTCAAGGGCGCGCCCGTCATGGCGACGGATCTGCGCGCCTCGGTGTCGCTGGTCATCGCCGGCCTGGCGGCGGAAGGCGAGACGGTGGTCAATCGCGTCTACCATCTCGATCGCGGCTTCGAGCGGCTCGAAGCCAAGTTGCAGGCCTGCGGTGCGGATATCGAACGCGTTTCCGGCTGACGCGCGACATCAACCGCAATCGGGGCTTGCGGTCCGGTTGCGTTGCAGCATGGAAAGCCGTATCAGCACAGCCAATTGACAGCGTGCGACGCGCGGTCTCCCTGGTGTCGAAGACAATGGACCGGCTCAAACTGATGGCCCTGGATGCGCAAGACCTAGCCGTGATCTCGGCGCAGGTCCAGGACGCCGTGACCCGGCCCGACGCGCTCGACTACCGGCCCCGCGAGAAACGTTTCACCCTCGTTATCAACCGCTTCGCCTGGGACGCGGCCGGGCGCAAGACGCGAGACGGCGAGGGCTATGAGCGCCGCCAGGCCGTGCTGTCCTTTGCGCGTGTGCTCAAGGTGCGTACAAACGGCGTGCGACGCGGCGATGACGGCCAGGTGCTTTCCTTGCTCGCAATCCGTTTTTCCGAGACGGACGCGCCGGCCGGCACGGTTGAACTGGTCTTTGCCGACGGGCCGATCATCCAGCTCGATGTCGAATGCGTCGAGGCGCAGCTCGAAGATCTCGGCGCCGCCTGGGAAACGCGTTTCAAGCCGCGCCACCCCGTAGCCTGATCCAGCGGAGAACCGATTTGCCGCTCCTTCTCAATGCCAGTGATGCCGATTTCGACTCCCGGTTCGCCGAGCTTCTCGCCACCAAGCGCGAGGTTTCGGAGGACGTGGACGCGACCGTGCGCGCGATCCTCGACGATGTGCGGACGCGCGGCGACGCGGCAGTGGCCGAATACACCAGGAAATTCGATCGCCTCGACCTGGCCGAAACCGCGATGCGCGTCGGCGAGGACGAGATCGAGGCGGCGCTGGAAGCGGCCGACCCCTCGGTGGTCGATGCGCTGCGGCTGGCGCGCGACCGGATACGCTCGCACCATGAGCGGCAGATGCCGAAGGACGACATCTATGTCGATCCGATCGGCGTTCGGCTCGGCTCGCGCTGGACGGCGGTCGAGGCCGTCGGCCTCTACGTGCCGGGCGGAACGGCCTCCTATCCGAGTTCGGTGCTGATGAACGCGGTGCCGGCGGTCGTGGCCGGTGTGGAACGGATCGCGATGGTGGTGCCGTCGCCGGGCGGCGTGCTCAACCCGCTGGTGCTGGTGGCCGCGCATCTGGCCGGCGTTCGCGAGATCTACCGGATCGGCGGCGCGCAGGCGATCGCCGCGCTGGCCTACGGCACGGAGACGATCGCGCCGGTCGCCAAGATCGTCGGACCGGGCAACGCTTTTGTCGCCGCGGCCAAGCGGCGGGTGTTCGGCACGGTCGGCATCGACATGATCGCGGGTCCGTCGGAAGTGCTTGTCATGGCCGACGGCGAGAACGATCCCGACTGGATCGCGGCCGACCTGCTCGCCCAGGCCGAGCATGACACGGCGGCGCAGTCGATTCTGATCACCGATGACGCCGACTTCGCGTCGCGCGTGACGGACGCGGTCGAGGCGCAGTTGAAGTCGCTGCCGCGCGCGGAGACGGCGGCGGCGAGTTGGCGCGATTACGGCGCGATCATCCAGGTCGAGGCGGTCGACAGCGATCAGGCCTTCACCATCGCCAACCGCATTGCGGCGGAGCATCTGGAACTGGCCTTCGACGGCGCGGAAGACGCGGTCGCCAAGGTGCGCAACGCCGGCGCGATCTTTATCGGCCGCTATACGCCGGAAGTGATCGGCGACTATGTCGGCGGATCGAACCACGTTCTGCCGACGGCGCGCTCGGCCCGGTTCTCCTCGGGCCTGTCGGTCATGGATTTCGTCAAGCGGACCTCGCTTCTGCAACTCGGCCCCGACCAGTTGCGCGAACTCGCGCCGGCCGCGATCGCGCTGGCGGAAGCCGAGGGCCTCGATGCGCATGGCCGTTCGGTTGCCATCCGGCTCAACCTGTAGCGGTTCGGTTTGCGGCGATGGCGGACGGCGAAACACTCGGACCCGATGCACGACTGATCGATGTCGTCCTCGACGAGTCGATCGGCCGGTCCACGCCGGATGTCGAGCATGAGCGCGCCGTCGCGATCTTCGACCTGCTGGAAGAAAACAGGTTCCGGGTCGTCGGCGACGAGGCCAGCGGGCCCTACAAGCTGTCGCTTTCCATCGTCGAGGGGCGGCTGGTCTTCGACGTCACCCGCGAAGACGGCGAAAAGGTCGCCACGCACATCCTGGCCCTCGGGCCGTTCCGGCGAATCATCAAGGACTACTACATGATCTGCGACAGCTATTACGAGGCGATCAAGATGTCGACGCCCGGCCAGATCGAGACGATCGACATGGCGCGGCGCGGCGTCCACAACGAGGGATCGCAAACGCTGATGGATCGGCTGGCCGGCAAGGTCGAGATGGACTTCGACACGGCGCGGCGGCTGTTCACGCTGGTCTGCGTGCTGCACTGGCGCGGCTGACGCCTCGGCAAACCGTGCCTTGAAACCGTCGGAAAGTGCCGGAACTATCGCGCGGACCACGGGCGGCGAGGGAATTCGGAACATGATCAGGGCATTGATGTGCGCTGCGATGCTGTTGTGCGCGGCACCGGCATGTGCGGGTGTCAAACCGGTGGGTTCGGAACCGTCGATGATGGCGCCGGCCGAGTATCGCGAGCGGTTCCTCGCGGCCTTTCCGGGCCTCGAGGGCTTTCTGTTCGACGCGCCGGACCTCGCGTCGCCACGCTGCGACGCAGCGGCGCCGCGCCGGACGCATGCGCTGATCATCGCCGCCGACCGGTTCGGCCAGTACGACCAGTATTTTCTGGAGGGGCCGGCGAACGACGCCGCACTTCTACGGTCCGCGCTCGTCGCGGGCGGCGCGTCCGACGAGAACATCGTGACGCTTGCCGGGGACCGTGCGAGCAGGGCGGGACTGGCCGCCGCGGCGCTCGACCTGTTGCGCAAAGTCGGCTGCGACGACACCGTCGTCCTCCATTTCTCCGGCACGACCTTCATGGCCGGCGAACTGGCCTTCGGGCTGTCGGGGCAGGCGCCCTTCGATCGCGGCGAAAGGGGCGTGCCGCTTGCCGAATATTCCGACCGCAACCCGAATGCCTCGGATCTTGCGCGGCTGGTGGAAGCGGGGCCCTTTCTGGCGCTGAACCAGGTTTCGGCCGGGCAGGCGCAACTGGTTTCCGCGCCGGCACTGTCTGAACTGGTCACGCAGTTTCGCAACCGCATGGCCAATGTGGTCGTCATCCTGGATTCGCGCCTCGTGGCGGACACCGACCTACAGGCGCGCCAGGCGCAGATCGACCCGGCGCGGCTGTGGACGGAAACGCAGATCCCGTTCGCGCCGGAAACGGCCGACGAGGCGATCGAATTTCCCGAGGCGACGAGGCTTTCGGCCGGGCATGGCGGGCTGACCACATTCTACGCGGCGGGGCGCACCGACCCGGCCTTCGAGATGAAGCTGCCGACCGGCGATCCCGACGGCGAGACCTACGGCATCTTCTCCTACAAGATCGCGGTGGCGCTTCTGTCCAACGGCAAGGCGACGGTGCCCGATCTGGCGCGGCGGGTGGAGACGGTGTCGCTTGCGGCGCATGACGGCGCCGAGGGGCGCGATCTCAACCGCCGCTACATCTTCGAGACGACCGATCCGTCGGTCGCCATCATCGCCGAGCAGCGGCCGCCGGCCACGCCGTCGCGCAAGGCGATCAAGCTGACCAACCCGGCGCCGACGCGGTCCGCGGCGCCGAAGAAGACGCCGGAGATCGAGATTCGCGGCCTGGTCGAATGGCCGGCGCAGACCATGATCGTGACGGTCGACGGGCGGCAGGCGCAATTGACGCCCGACGGTCGTTTCTCGCTTCCCGTGAAGCTGAAGCCGGGCCGAAACGAGATCACCATCTCGGCCCTGACCCGGGACGTCGTGTTCCACGAGCTGGTGACGGAGATCGTCTATGAGGGTGACCGCGAAGCACTGACCGGGACGGGAACGCGCTACGCCGTGCTGATCGCCAACCAGAACTATTCGGAACAGTCGGGCATGGCGCGGCTGGAGACGCCGTTCGCCGACATCGACGCGCTGGCCGCGATCCTGACGGACAAATACGGCTACGTGACCGAGGCGTCCTTCGACGGGCGCACCGTTCCCCTGGTGCTGAAGGACGCGAGCGGGCCGCAGATCGCCGACGTCCTGTTCCAGGTCAGCCAGTTCGCGGGCGACGCCGACAGCGTGCTGATCTATTACGCCGGGCACGGGATCTACGAGCAGGTGACGGGCGCCGCCTTCTGGGTGCCTGCCGACGCGCGGGCCGGCTATCCGCCCTCCTATTACGATCCCGACAATCTCTCCAAGGCGTTGACGCGCATCCAGGCGGGCAATGTCATCGTCATTTCCGACAGCTGCTATTCCGGCCAGCTTCTGCGGGGCGGCGAGGGGCCGGCCAAGGTGATCGCGGAGGACCGGCTGCTGGCTCTTCAACGGCTGTCCGACCGCCGGTCGCGAATCCTGATCACCTCCGGCGGCAACGAGCCGGTCGCCGACACCGGCGGGGGCGGGCATTCGGTGTTCGCGCGCGCCCTGCTGACGGGGCTCGAGGAGAATGTCGACGACGCCTTTTCGGCGCGCGAGCTGTTCGACGGCTTCATCGTGCCGATGGTCATCGGCCGGGCCGCGCAGGAGCCGCAATATCGCGCCATCGAGAAATCCGGCCACGAGGGCGGCGATGTCGTCTTCGTGAGGATGGACCGCGGCGACCCCTGAGTTTGCCGGAACCAATTCGACACAAGGGTGTTGTCGCTGCAAGGCTGACACTATATGAGATGGCGGAAAACGAGGCTGCGCCAGAAAGGCAGCCTTTTTGCGTTGGAAGAAAAGAGACCGAATGGCGAAAGAAGAAGTTCTTGAATTTCCCGGCGTGGTGACGGAATTGTTGCCGAACGCCACCTTCCGGGTGAAGCTGGAAAACGATCACGAAATCATTGCCCACACCGCCGGCAAGATGCGCAAGAACCGTATCCGGGTTCTCGCCGGCGACAAGGTGCTTGTCGAGATGACGCCCTACGACCTCACGAAGGGCCGCATCACCTATCGATTCAAATAGCCGACCTTTCGGGCCGGTGCCGCGCTTGCGCGAAACGGGGTTTCTTCTGCGACCATGAGCCAGGATCAGATATTCGTGCTGGCTTCCGGCTCGCCGCGGCGTGTCGAACTCCTGGAGCAGGCCGGGGCGTCGCCGGATCGGCTGCTGCCGACGAATGTCGATGAAACGCCGCTGAAGTCGGAGCATCCGCGTTCGCTGGCCCGCCGTCTGAGCCGGGTCAAGGCGGAGACCGGCTGGGAGCATCTGCGCGACAGCGACGCCCATCACAACGCGTTCGTCCTTGCCGCCGACACGGTCGTGTCGGTCGGGCGGTTGTGCCTGCCCAAGCCGGACCTGCTGGACGAGGCGTCGCAATGCCTGCGGCTCCTGTCCGGCCGAAACCACAAGGTGCATACCGGGCTCTGCCTGATCACGCCGAAGGGCAAGATCCGCCAGCGGGTCGTGGAAAGCCGCGTGCGCTTCAAGCGGCTGACCTCTGAAGAGATGAAGGCCTATCTCGCGACGGGCGAATGGCGCGACAAGGCCGGCGGCTACGCCATCCAGGGCCTGGCGGGCACCTTCGTCGTGCGGCTTGTCGGCTCCTATTCCAACGTGGTCGGACTGCCGATCTACGAGACCGTGTCGCTGCTCGGCGGCGAGGGCTACAATGTGCATGCGCGCTGGCCGCGGGTGACGGCCTGATCCGATGAGTGCGAAAGTCGAACCGCTGCGTCCGAAGCGCAAGTGCCCGGAATGCGGCCGTGAAAGCCGGCGCGAGACCTATCCGTTCTGTTCGCAGCGCTGCAAGGACATCGACCTCAACCGGTGGCTGTCCGGAAGCTATGCCATCCCGGTGACCGAGGCCGAGGAAAATCTCGACGACGAGTAGGCGCGGCCTCAGTCGCCGAAATGACGGCGCCTGACGCGCGTCGCTGTCCTGCCTTCCACCTGCACGATGAAGAGGTCGCCATAGTCGAGCGGCGGCGGATCCTTTGCCTTCAGGCTTGTCCAGAGCGCGGACAGATTGGGCTTGTTGCCGATCCAGAGCACGGTCTTGCCGGCATTGCCGCTCAGAAGCGTTCCAGCCAGATTGGTCGTCGGGACGACGCGCGGCTCGAGACCGCGGGCGGCGGCGAGCGGGGCCGCGGTTTCGCGATTGCGCTGCGTGTCCGGAATGTAGATCGCGTCGATGCGCGTACCCTTCAGAGCGGCGGCGAGAGCCTGGGCGCGGGCGCGCCCCTTTTCGTTCAGGCGATCCTCCAGAGAGTTGTTCCGGTCGCCGTGACGCACCGCGATGATCGTCGTGGTTGTCCCCTCCAGGTCGGGATCGGCGCCCTGCACGCAGCCGGCCAGGAGGCCGGCAAGGGCGACAAGCCCGGCGAGCAGCCGCAGTCGGGTGAGACGCATCGGATTTCCCCCTCGTCGATGGATCTACCAAATTTCTACTCAGGGGCGAGCGCGCAGGCAGCCGGCCAGCTTGCGTCGCGGGATGGATCCCAGCCTCCGCGGCCTCACAGGCGTGTCACCAAGCCGTGACTCGGCGCGGAGAAGTTGTGAAGTGCAGGCGCAAGGGCGCGCGCTATATAGATGGCAGTCGTCACGCTCAGGGAGGCTTCATTGTCCGTCTATCGCTACCCCGTTCCGCCCGCATCCGAAATCACGCCGAAATCCGTCGTGCTCAACCGCAGGGCCTTCATGGCCGGGGCCGCCGGGCTGGCGTTCGCCTCGCAGGTCGCGCCGGCGCGGGCGGCCGAGAAGCTGACAACCGTCGCCAGTCCGTTTTCGACCGACGAGGCGCCGAACCCGCTCGACGACATATCCGGCTACTGCAATTTCTACGAATTCGGCACGGGCAAGGGCGATCCGGCCAGCTATGCGGGCGACCTGACGACGCGGCCATGGACGATCGAGGTCGGCGGGCTGGTCAACAATCCCGGCACGCTGGATATCGACGACCTGATGACCAATTACACGCTGGAAGACCGGATCTACCGCCTTCGCTGCGTCGAGGCCTGGTCGATGGTCGTGCCATGGGTCGGCATTCCGCTGGCGAGCGTGCTGGAGAAGTTCGACGTCCAGGGCAGCGCCAAATATGTCGCTTTCGAAACGCTCGTGCGGCCGGAGGAAATGCCCGGTCAGCGCGCCGGCTACCGCATTCTGCCCTGGCCCTATGTGGAAGGGCTTCGCCTGGACGAGGCGATGCACCCGCTGACCATTCTCGCCGTCGGCCTGCATGGCGAGGTGCTTCCCAACCAGAACGGGGCGCCGGTGCGGCTCGTCGTGCCGTGGAAATACGGCTTCAAGAGCATCAAGTCGATCGTGTCGATCAAGTTCACCGAGGAAGAGCCGCCGGCGACCTGGAACCTCCAGAACCCGCGCGAATACGGCTTCTATTCCAACGTCAATCCGCAGGTGGACCATCCGCGCTGGAGCCAGGCGACGGAACGGCGCATCGGCGGCGGGCTGTTCGCCAAACGTGTCGAGACGCAGATGTTCAACGGCTATGCCGACCAGGTCGCCTCGCTCTACGAGGGCATGGACCTGTCTAAGTATTTCTGAGACCCGACGGTTCCGACAGATGGCGCAATCGAAACTCTGGACCGCCGCGCCCGAATGGGCCGTCTACGCGGTCGGCCTCGTTCCGGCCGCCGACCTGTTCGTGCGGGCTTTCTCCAACGCACTCGGCGCGGATCCGCTGCGTATCCTGGAAAACGGGCTCGGCGAATGGGCGCTCCGGTTCCTGATCCTGGGACTGGCGGTGACGCCGCTCATGCGGCTGGCGCGGATCAATCTGGTGAAGTATCGCCGGGCGCTGGGGCTGGTCGCCTTCATCTATGTCGTGCTGCATCTCGGCGTCTATCTGGTGCTCGACAAGCAGTTCTTCTGGGGCGAGATCGGGGCGGATATCGTCAAGCGGCCCTACATCACCATCGGCATGGCGGCCTTCGTTCTGCTGGTGCCGCTGGCGGTGACCTCCAACCGGCTGTCGATCCGCAAGATGGGTGCGGCCGGATGGCGCAAACTGCACAGGCTGGTCTATCCGGCGGTGCTGTTCGGCGCGGTGCATTACCTGCTGCTGGTCAAGGCGTGGCCGCCGGAGCCGATCATCTATCTCGTCATCGTCGTCGGCCTGCTGGCTTTGCGCTTCGTGAAGCCGGCGCGCAGGGCGCGCGGCGGCAGCCCGGGCCTTGCGCGCGAGGCCGTTCGCCAATAGATGAGCGGGACCAGCCGGCCGGACGGCCGCGCCTGTCATGAGCCGAAAGGCGGCGGGCGAGGAAAGTCCGGGCTCCATGGAGACACGGTGCCGGATAACGTCCGGCGGGGGCAACCCTAGGGAAAGTGCCACAGAAAGCAAACCGCCCCGTCTGCCTTTTGCGCTGAAACGGCAGCGCAAAACCAGGCGGGGCAAGGGTGAAAGGGTGGGGTAAGAGCCCACCGCATGGCTGGCAACAGGCATGGCACGGCAAACCCCACCGGGAGCAAGACCGAATAGGGACGGCACAGGGCTTCGGCCCGATCCTGTTTCCGGGATGTCGTCCGGGTAGGTTGCTAGAGGCGGGCAGCAATGTCCGTCCCAGAGGAATGGCCGTCACGGCGCTTGCGCCGTACAGAACCCGGCTTACAGGCCGGCTGGTACTCTTTCCCTCATGCGTTCCAGACGACCGGGACCTTCAGCGGCCCGCGAAAGGCCCAGCCGACGAAGGGCACGTCCGCGCCCTCGGCGAGGCGCAGGCCGGGCAGGCGGGCGAAGAGTTTCGGCAGCGCCACCTCGGCGATCAGGGCGCGCGAGGCCCAGGCGCCGGCGCAGAAATGCGGACCCGCGCCGAACGAGATCGATTTCGACAGGTCGCGGGTGATGCGAAATTCGTCGGCGTCCTCGAAGACGTCCTCGTCGCGATTGCCCGAGCCGAACATGAAGAAGAAGCGCTCCTCGGCCTCGTATCTGACGCCGTCGAGCTCGGCGTCGCGGGCGATGCGGCGCGGCGACATGCCGATTGGCGAGATCCAGCGCGCATATTCCTCGAAGGCCTGGAGCCACGTCGCCTGGCCGCTATCGACCAGCGCCCTCTGCCCGGGATGGGCGAGCAGGGCCCAGGCCGCGCCGGCAATCGCGTCACGTGGCTCGTTCTGGCCGCCGGAAATGGCGAGCTTGATGTTGGCGCGCAGCTGGTCTTGCGACAGGCCGGCGCGCATCTGCACCGACAGGAGCGAGAAATCCGGCGCGGCTTCCACCTGTGGAATGCGCTCGTCGATATGGCGGTCGATGGAGGCCGTGCAGTCGTTGCAGCGCGCCTCGACGGCCGGGTCGCCGGCGTAATTGGCGCAGCCGTCGATCATGCCCTGGCTGACGCGGTTCATCTCGGCGAAATGCATGTTGGTGAGCCCGGTGATCGCCTTCAGCGCCTCCGCCGAGAGCGGCATGGCATAATCGGCGACGAGATCGGCCTCGCCGCGCTGCGCAATGCCGTCGAGAATGCGGTCGGCGTCGCGCGAGAATTGCTCCAGCCACACCGTCTTGACGGTCTTCGGCGAGACGGTCGGGAAGATCGCCTTGCGCTCGACCGCGTGGGCCTCGCCGTCCTTGCGCATCATGTTCTCGCCCATCAGCTGCGTCATCAGGCCGCCGGGCTGGAGCGAGGAGAAGATGTCGGTGCGCTTCTCGTTGACGAAGATGGCGTCGCGCCTCGTCATCAGCGTCGCGCCCAGTTGCGGCACATAGGCGACCGGGCAGTCGCGCCGCATGATCTTCAACTCGGGATAGGGATCGCGCCAGAAGGCCTGCGGATCGATGTCATGGACCGGTGCGTTCGACATGGGTTCCTCCTCCGCGACGTCCGCCTCTTCTCGGTACCTGCGTCCGCGCCGCTGTCAAGCCGGAGCTGCGGGCGGTTTCAACCATTCCTTAAGGTTAACGCCCGCACACTAAAGAGGACCCTTGCGCAGGCGGCAGAGGCGGAAAGTGTCGTGCGCTCCCATTGATTCCCAGGCAGTCCCATGATATCCCAAAAACACACATGTCGGACCGGGCAGGATTGCCTCCTCCATCAGGAATTGAACGCCGCTCGCAAAGGGCGATCGCGGCGGGGCATGTCGCCTCGTGCGGCGCCTTTCGTCCTTTACACGGCGCTTCTGGATGGTCGGCGTGAGGTCAAGCCGCCTTGCGCGGCGCGGTGAACGAAAGTCTTTGTCGATGGCTGCGGGACGGGCCTTCAGCGGGGCGGAAGCGGTGAGTGTCGGGCGTGGACCGGTTTCTGTCGAATGCAGTGAACAGGATCGATTCCAAGGGTCGGGTCTCGGTGCCGGCCCTGTTTCGCAACGTGCTGCAGAAGCGCGGCCTGGGCGAGCTCTACGCGCTGCAGGCGATCGACATGCCGGCGATCGACACCGGCGGCACGGATCTTCTCGAACGCTACGAGCAGAGGCTGGCGCAGGACGACCCGTTTCTGCGCTCCTCCGACGACATGTCGCTCTTCTTTCACGGGGATGGCGCGTTTCTGAAGCTGGACGGCGAGGGACGCATGACGGTCACGGATTTCGTGCGCGAGCACACCGGCATATCCGACGAGGTCGCCTTCGTCGGGCGAGGGCATTTCTTCCAGATGTGGCGGCCGGACACCTTTCGCGCCTATCGCGAGGAAGTGCGGGCGCGGCTGCGCGCCCAGCGCGAGGCGCAGGCATGAGCGATGCGGCCCGCCATGTTCCGGTGATGCTGGACGAGGTCGTCGCCGCGCTTTCGACCGGTGTCGGCGAACATGTCGTCGACGGCACGTTCGGGGCGGGCGGCTATTCGCGCGCGCTGTTGGAACGCGGCGCCCGGGTGACCGGCTTCGACCGCGACCCGGACGTGATCCGCGGCGCCGAACCGATGCTGGCCGAATTCGGCGACCGTCTCGATCTCGTCGAGGCGCCGTTCTCGCAGATGGGCGACCATTTCGACGCCGGCAGCGTCGATGGCGTCGTTCTCGATATCGGCGTCTCGTCCATGCAGATCGATCAGGCCGAACGCGGCTTTTCCTTCCAGGCGGACGGGCCTTTGGACATGCGTATGGCGCAGTCTGGCCTCAGCGCCGCCGACGTGGTCAACGGCTTTGCCGTGTCCGACCTGACCCGCATCGTCGGCATTCTCGGCGAGGAACGCCACGCCGGGCGCGTCGCCCGCGCGATCGAGCGTGAACGCGCCGTCGGGGCGATCGAGACGACGGGCCATCTGGCCCGGATCGTCGAAAAGGCGGTCGGCCGGGGCCCGAAGGACCGGATCCATCCGGCGACGCGGACCTTCCAGGGGCTGCGCATCTTCGTCAATGACGAACTCGGCGAATTGGCGCGCGCGCTGTTTGCCGCCGAGCGCATCCTGAAGCCGGGCGGACGGCTCGTCGTCGTCACCTTCCACTCGCTGGAGGACCGCATCGCCAAGCGCTTCTTCCAGGACCGGGCCGGCGGCGCTGGCGGATCGCGGCACATGCCGGAGGTCGCCGAAAAGGCGGCAACATTCGAAATTCGAGGCAAGGCGATGGTGAAGGCGTCGGAGGCCGAAGCGGAGCGCAACCCGCGCGCCCGTTCCGCCAAGCTGCGCGCCGGCATCCGCACGGACGCGCCCGCGCGGGCCGTCGAAATGGGTCTGTTCGGCCTGCCTGACCTGCCCTGGCCCAATCTGCCGGGAAGCCGGAGGAGCGCATCATGATGCGGATCGTCAATATCGTGCTCATCGTCCTGATGCTCGGCGCGGCCACCTGGACCTACGCGGTCAAATACACGGCCGAGCGCCGGGTCGCGGAGATCGCCGAACTGGAGCGGCGCATCGGGCTGGAGAAGGAGACGATCAATCTTCTGGAGGCGGACTGGTCCTATCTCAGCCAGCCCGCGCGGCTGAAGACGCTCTCCGACCTTTATGGCGAGGAACTGCAGTTGCAGCAGACCGAGCCGCGCCAGATCGTGCATCCGCAGGAATTGCCGGCGGCGCCGGAACTGCCCATGAGCGACGGCGTCGCCGACATCATCGCCGGCAGCGCCCCCGATCCGATGACCACCGGCAGCGTGGGAGGCAACTGATATGGCCGCCACGGGCGTGAACACGAAAAGTCCGGCGCGCGAGAGCGTCGCGCAGGTGCGTTCGCGCACGGTGATCGCCGTGGTCTGCTTCCTCGCCGTCTACGCGACCATCGCCGGCCGCCTCGTGCAATACGGGTTCGCCGACATCGACGACGTCCAACACTACGCAACCATCGACCGCAGCCTTGCCTCGCGGCCGGATATTGTCGATCGTAATGGCGACGTGCTGGCGACCGACATTCGTGTCGCCTCGCTTTACGGCGAGCCGCGCAACATCGTCGATGCCGACGAGGCGGTGGAAGCGCTGTCCACGGTGCTGCCGGATGTTGACTACAAGGACTGGCATCGCAAATTGTCGTCTGGCGCGGCCTTCGTCTGGCTGCGCCGCGAATTGACGCCGCGCCAGCAGGCTGACGTTCTGGCGCTCGGCATCCCCGGCCTCGGATTCCGCACCGAGAAGCGGCGCTTCTATCCCGGCGGGCCGGTTGCCTCGCATATTCTCGGGCTTGTCGACGTCGACAATGCCGGGATCGCCGGGCTGGAGAAATATATCGACGACCAGGGGCTTGGCACCATGCAGGACCTCGGCCTCGATGTCGGGGTGGACCTGCCGCCGGTGCAGTTGTCGATCGACGCGCGCGTGCAATATGCGGTGCGCGACGAACTGAGCCAGGCGCTGGAACGCTACCAGGCGATCGCCGCCGGCGGCGTCATCATCGACGTGCGCACGGGCGAAGTCGTGGCGATGGCGTCGCTTCCCGATTACGACCCGAACAATCCGTTCAACGCCAATGACAAGGATCGTCTGAACCGCATGTCGGGCGGCGTGTTCGAGATGGGGTCGACCTTCAAGAGCTTCACCACCGCGATGGCGCTCGATTCGGGTGTTGTGAACATGACGGACAGGGTCGACACCCGGCCGTTCCGTGTCGCCGGCTACACGATCAAGGAATTCCACAACAAGGGCAGCTCGCTGACGGTGCCCGAGATCTTCAAGTATTCCTCCAATGTGGGCTCGGCGCGCGAGGCGGACATGGTCGGCGTGGAAGGCCACAAGGCGTTCCTGACGCGGCTGGGGCTTCTGAGCCGGCTGGACACGGAATTGCCGGAGGTCGCCACCCCGACGCAGCCGCATGAGTGGAAGAAGATCAACTCGATGACGATCTCCTTCGGTCACGGCGTGGCGACGACGCCGCTGAACACGGCGGTTGCCGGCGCGGCGCTGATGAATGGCGGATGGCTGATCCCGCCGACTTTCCTGCCGCGCAGCGAGGAAGACGCCAAGGCCTTGGCGCAGCGGGTGATTTCCGGCCAGACCAGCGACAACATGCGCGCGCTGTTCGATCTCAATGGCGAGCACGGATCGGGCCGTCAGGCGCTGGTCGAGGGCTACGCGGTCGGCGGCAAGACCGGCACGGCCGAGAAGGTCGTCAACGGGCGCTATGTCGGCAACAAGCGCTTCAACGCCTATCTCGCCGCCTTCCCGATCAACGATCCGCGCTATGTGGTTCTTGTCATCGTCGACGAGCCGAAACCGGTGCCCGGCTCCGGTCAGGGCGCGACGGCGGCCTCCAACGCGGCGCCGGCCGCCGGCGCGATCATCCGCCGCGCCGCGCCGCTGCTGGGGCTTACGCCGCAGTTCGGCGAAGGCGATGATACCTTGCTCGTGTCATATTGACGTATAAACAGGCGTGGGAAACGATTCGGAGCGTAGACCGGGACATCGCCATGCGTTTGCAGGAAATCGACGGGCTGTCTTTTGCAAACGCTGGGGCGTCGACGGTCGATGTCGAATTCTCCGGCGTGACGGCGGATTCGCGGCAGGTCGCCGCCGGTGACGTGTTCGTCGCGCTGGCCGGCGTCAAGCAGGACGGCGCGGCCTATGCGAAGGCCGCTGTTGCGGCCGGCGCCGTCGCCGTCATCTGCGGTACGGACGCGGATGTGGGAGAGCTGGCAGCGCCCGTGATCCGCACGCCGGATCCGCGACGGGCCCTGGCGCTGATCGCAGCCCGCTTTTTCGGTCCGCAGCCCGACACGGTGGTGGCGGTCACCGGAACCGCCGGCAAGACATCCGTCGCCTCTTTCACACGCCAGATCTATGCAGAGGCCGGTTTCGAGGCTGCGAGCCTCGGGACGACCGGCGTCATCTCGCCGAAGATCCGGATTACGGATTCGCTGACCACGCCGGACCCGGTGATGCTGCACACGATCTTGCGCGATCTGGCGCAGGCCGGCACGACCCATGTCGCGATGGAAGCATCCAGCCACGGCCTCGACCAGCGACGCCTCGACGGCGTTCGGCTTGCGGCCGGCGGATTCACGAATCTCGGCCGTGACCACATGGATTATCATCCGACGGTCGACGACTATTTCGGCGCCAAGATGCGATTGTTCGACACGCTGCTCGCCAAGGGGGCGCCCGCGGTGATCTTCGCAGACGACGCCTTTTCGGATCGGGCGATCAATGCAGCGACCGCGGCCGGTCTTGACGTCCTGACGGTTGGCCGCAAGGGCGGCTTCATCTCGCTGAAGCGGGTGGAGCATGAGCGCTACCGGCAGATCATCGAAGTGGTACATGCCGGCGAAACCTACCGGATCGAGTTGCCGCTGGCGGGCGAATTCCAGGTGTCCAACGCGCTCGTTTCCGCCGGGCTCGCCATCTCGACAGGCGTGGCGCCGGCAACCGCTTTCTCTGCGCTTGAGAAGCTGCAGGGCGCTTCGGGCCGGCTGGAACTCGTTGCGCATACCGAAGCGGGCGCGCTTGTCTATGTCGATTACGCCCACAAGCCGGACGCCCTGGAACAGGTCTTGACCTCGGTCAGGCCCTTTACCTCCGGCGAGGTCATCGTCGTCTTCGGCGCGGGCGGCGATCGCGACACCGGCAAGCGCCCGATCATGGGTGAGATCGCCAGCCGGCTTGCCGATCGGGTCTATGTGACGGACGACAACCCGCGATCCGAGGATCCTGCCGCAATCCGCGCGGCGATCATGGAGGCCGCGCCTGGCGCGATCGAAATCGGCGACAGGCGCGAGGCAATCCGCGCCGCGGTCGCGTCCCTGAAACGCGGCGACACGCTGATCATCGCGGGCAAGGGGCATGAGACCGGCCAGACGGCAAATGGCGTGACGACGCATTTCTCCGACCACGAGGAAGCGCGCGCGGCCGTCAGCAGGGAGACAGCATGACGGAAACGACGACCGAACCGCTCTGGACGGGTCAGGCGATGGTCGATGCGATGGGCGCGCGGCCGGTGCACGGCCTGCCCGAAGCGGTCACCGGCATCTCCATCGACACGCGCTCGCTGCAGCCGGGCGAAGCCTATTTCGCAATCAAGGGTGACCGGTTCGACGGACATGATTTCGCGACGGCCGCAGTCGCCGCCGGCGCATCCTTGCTCGTCGTTTCGGAAGCCAGGCTGCCTGCGCTCGGTCGGCTGACCATTCCGATGCTGGTCGTCGACGACGTCCTCGACGCGCTTGGCCGGTTGGGTGCTGCAGCGCGGGCGCGGTCGAAGGCCAAGGTCGTCGCGGTGACGGGCTCGGCCGGCAAGACGACGACGAAGGAAGCGCTGCGCCTTGCGCTGGCGCCGTCGGGCAGGGTGCATGCCTCGGCTGCCTCCTTCAACAACCACTGGGGCGTGCCGCTGACGCTGGCGCGCATGCCTGCAGACACGGATTTCGCCGTCTTCGAAATCGGCATGAACCATCCGGGCGAGATCACGCCGCTGGTTGCGCTCGTGCGTCCGCATGTCGCCATCGTGACGCTGATCGCCGCCGCGCATCTGGGCTATTTCGAGGATCTCGACGCTATCGCCCGCGCCAAGGCCGAGATCTTCACCGGCGTCGAGCCGGGCGGCCACGCCCTGATCAATCGCGACGATCCGCGCTTCAATCTGCTGCAGGACCTCGCCAGGCAGGCGGGCGTGAACAACATTCACGGTTTCGGTGCGCATGAGCGGGCGAAGGTCCGGCTCCTGAACGCGAAGTATTTTGACGACGGGTCCGCGGTGACAGCGCGGGTGTTCGACGAAGACGTCACCGCGATGATCGGCGCACCCGGTCGGCACATGGTGCAGAATTGCCTTGCGGTGCTCGGCGCGGCGCATCTGGCGGGCGCGGACCTTGCCATGGCCGGACAGTCGCTCGCTTCGCTTCGCCCGGAAAAGGGGCGCGGCCAGCGCCACATGTTGGCGGTCGGCGAGGGCGCCTTTACACTGATCGACGAGAGCTACAATGCGAACCCGACCTCGATGGAGGTCGCGCTCGAATTGTTGGCATCCGCGCCCGTCGAGGGGCATGGCCGGCGCATCGCCGTTCTCGGCGACATGCTCGAACTCGGCGATCATGCACGCGCCTTGCATGAGGGACTTGCCGGCGCGGTGACCGCGGCCGGCGTCGATCGGCTTTATCTGGCCGGTCCTGAGATGGCGGCGCTCGCGGGCGCGGTGCCGGACGACCTTGCGTGCGAGTACCAGCCGACCGTCGACGACCTGACCGCTTCCCTGATCGCGGCGCCGCAGCCCGGCGACGTGTTCATGGTCAAGTCTTCGAACGGCCTTGGCTTTTCGCGCATCGTCAAGGCGTTCCTGGACACGTATCCGGCCGTGGCGGAGTAGGGGTTGTGGGGACATCAACCGGCGCGCCGGGAGAGGGATTGACGGCATGTTTTACTGGCTGACGGAATATTCCGAGCATTTTCAGATCTTCAACCTGTTTCGATATCTCACGTTTCGAACCGGCGCCGCTCTGATCACGTCCGCTTTCATCGTGTTCCTGTTCGGGCCGCGTATCATCGCGGGCCTGCGCATCCGGCAGGGCAAGGGGCAGCCGATCCGTGCGGACGGACCGCAGACCCATTTCAAGAAGGCCGGCACACCGACGATGGGCGGGCTGATGATCCTGTCGGGCATCATCGGATCGACGCTGCTGTGGGGCAACCTGACCAGCGTCTATGTCTGGGTGGTCGTGCTGGTGACGCTCGGCTTCGGGCTGATCGGCTTCTACGACGACTATCTGAAGGTCACCAAGCAGAGCGACAAGGGCTTTTCGGGCCGCGCGCGTCTGGGGCTGGAATTCGTGATCGCGGGCATTGCGACCTACACGATCCTGCAGGCCGGCGACGCGCCGTTTTCATCAAGCCTGACCTTCCCATTCTTCAAGGACTGGATCATCAATCTCGGCTGGTTCTTCATTCCCTTCGGCGCGTTTGTCGTGGTCGGGGCCGGCAATGCCGTCAATCTTACCGACGGGCTGGACGGGCTTGCGATCGTGCCGATCATGATCGCCGCCGCCTCCTTCGGCGTGATCGCCTATCTGTCGGGCAACGCGATCTTCGCGGAGTATCTGCAGATCCATTTCGTGCCGGGCACGGGCGAACTTTCCGTGATCCTTGGCTCCGTGATCGGCGCAGGGCTCGGCTTCCTTTGGTTCAACGCGCCGCCGGCGGCGATCTTCATGGGCGACACGGGCTCGCTTGCTCTGGGCGGGCTGATCGGCACGGTTGCGGTCGCCACGAAGCACGAGATCGTCATGGGGATCATCGGCGGACTGTTCGTGGTCGAGGCGCTGTCGGTGATCATCCAGGTCGCCTATTTCAAGATGACCGGCCGGCGCGTCTTCCTGATGGCGCCGATACACCATCACTACGAGAAACTCGGCTGGACGGAGAGCCAGATCGTGATCCGTTTCTGGATCATCGCCGTGATCCTGGCTTTGATCGGCCTGTCGACGCTGAAGCTCAGATGATCCCCGTCACGACAGCCAAAGACCGGCGCATCGCCCTGTTCGGCCTCGGCGGGTCGGGCCTTTCGACGGCGCGCGCGCTGATCGCCGGCGGAGCGCGCCTGACCGCCTGGGACGACAATCCCGACGCGGTGGCACGGGCCCAGGCCGAGGGGATCGAGACCGGCGACCTGCGCGATCTTGACTGGAGCGCGCTCGACGGACTGGTGCTTGCGCCCGGCGTGCCCCTGACGCATCCGAAGCCGCACTGGTCGGTCGATCTCGCCGCGGCCGCCGGTGTCGAGGTCATCGGCGACGTGGAGCTTTTCTGCCGCGAGCGCCGCGTGCTGGCCCCGAAATCGCCTTTCGTCGCGATCACCGGGACCAACGGCAAATCGACGACCACGGCGCTGATCGCGCATATTTTGCGTGAAACCGGCCGCGACGTGCAGCTCGGAGGCAATATCGGCACGCCGATCCTCGATCTGGAGCCGCCGGCGCCGCATCGTTTCCATGTCGTCGAATGTTCGTCCTATCAGATTGATCTCGCACCTTCGCTCGACCCGAGCGTCGGGGTGCTGCTCAACCTGTCCCCGGACCATCTCGACCGGCATGGCAGCATGGAGAACTACGCCGCCATCAAGGCGCGGCTCTTGCAGGGCAGCGACTACGCGGTTTGCGGCATCGACGACGATTTCTGCCGGCGCATCGCCATCGGGTTGGAGCATGACGGCAAGATGGTCGAAAGCGTGTCGGTCAACGGCGGTGGCGGCTCGATCGACCTGTCCGGCGCGCCGTCGCTGCGCGGCGACCACAATCTGCAAAACGCGCTCGCCGCGGCGGCCGTCTGTCGGTCGTTCGGACTGTCGACCGACGAGATCACCGCAGGCCTGAACAGCTTTCCGGGGCTGGCGCATCGCATGCAGATCGTCGCCCGGCGGGGCCGAACGCTCTTCGTCAACGATTCCAAGGCGACGAACGCCGACGCGGCGGAGAAATCCCTGTCGAGCTTCGATGCGATCCACTGGGTTGCCGGCGGCCTGCCCAAGGAGGGCGGGATCGAGGCATTGCGGCCGCTGTTCGGGCGCATCGAGAAGGCCTATCTGATCGGCGAGGCCGCGCCGCAATTCGCTGCGACCCTGGGCGAGGCGACGCCCTACGAGATTTCCGGCACGCTGGACGCGGCGGTGGCCCATGCGGCGGCGGCGGCCGAACGCTCTTCCTCGCCGGAGCCGGTCGTGCTGCTGGCGCCCGCGGCGGCCAGTTTCGACCAGTTCCGGAACTTCGAAAAACGTGGTGAAGCCTTTGTTAATGCGGTCATGGCATTGATGGACGTTGAGCCTGTGATGGCCGGACAAACGGGGAGCGAAGCATAATGTACACGCGCAGCGACCGCAGCCCTGTCGCCGAATGGTGGTGGACGATCGACCGCTGGTTCCTGGCGGCCTTCATCATCCTGATAGGCTTTGGCGTCGTGTTGTCCTTTGCGGCGAGCCCCGCGGTGGCCGAACGCATCGACCTCGACACCTATCACTTCGTCAAGCGCCACGCGCTGTTCCTGGCGCCCGCGCTCGTCGTGATGATCGGCGTGTCGTTTCTCGACGCGCGCCAGATCCGCCGCCTTGCGTTGATCGTTCTGCTCATTTCCGTGGCGCTGATGGTCATGGCGCTGTTCTTCGGCACCGAGATCAAGGGATCGCGGCGCTGGGTGCGGCTCGCCGGCATGTCGCTGCAGCCGTCGGAATTCATGAAGCCGGCCTTCGTGATCTTGTGCGCATGGTTGTTCGCGGAATCGAAGCGCCGGCCGGAAATCCCCGGCAGCCTGATTGCGATGATCCTGTTCGGCGCCATGTCGGCCCTCTTGATCGCGCAGCCGGATCTCGGTCAGACGGTGCTGCTCGCCGGCACCTGGGGTGCGATGTTCTTCATCGCCGGCCTGTCCTGGCTGTGGATCATCGTGCTCGGCGGCGTCGCCGCCTCCGGCATGGTCGGCGCCTATTACGTGTTTCCGCATGTGGCGGGGCGCATCAACCGGTTCCTGACGGGCGAGGGCGACACCTGGCAGGTGGACCGCGCGCATGAGGCGATCGTGCGCGGCGGCTGGTTGGGCCAGGGTCCGGGCGAGGGGACGGTGAAACGCATCCTGCCGGACAGCCATACCGACTTCGTCTTCTCTGTCCTCGCGGAGGAATTCGGCATTCTCCTCTGCGCGGTGCTGGTCTCGGTCTTCGCCTTCATCGTGGTTCGCGCGCTGATCCGCGCGATGCACGACCAGGACCCGTTCCAGCGCTTCGCAGTCAGCGGGCTGGCGGTGCTGATCGGCTTTCAGTCGACGATCAACATTGCGGTCAATCTGCAACTGATGCCGGCCAAGGGCATGACGCTGCCCTTCGTGTCCTATGGCGGATCGTCGATGATCGCGGTCGCGCTCACGGCGGGCATGCTGCTGGCGCTCACGCGTCGCCGCCCCGAGAGCCGGGCCAGCCGCATCCGCTTCCATGCCGCGTCGCGGTTCCAGCCGGCGGCTTGAGGTGCATGCATGGAGACCTCGAAGGGCACGATCCTGATCTCGGCCGGCGGTACCGGCGGCCACCTGTTTCCGGCAGAGGCGCTCGCACATGAGCTGAAGGCGCGCGGATGGTCGGTGCCGCTGGCGACGGACGAGCGCGCGACGCGCTACGCCGACCGGTTCCCGGAAGACCGGCTGCACGTCATCCAGTCGGCGACGGTGTCGGGCAAGAACCCCGTGACCGTCGTACGGGCGCTGTGGAGCCTGTTCAAGGGCATGCGCCAGTCGAGCGCGCTTCTGAACGTCCTGAAGCCCAAGGCGGTGGTCGGCTTCGGCGGCTATCCGACGGTGCCGCCCCTGTGGTCGGCGGCGGGCGCGTTTCCGACCGTGATCCATGAACAGAACGCCGTGATGGGGCGCGCCAACAAGATGCTGGCGCGACGCATGACCGCGATTGCCGGCGGCTTCCTCAAGGCGGAAGGAGCGCTGGCCGACAGGATCGTCGAAACCGGCAATCCGGTCCGTCCGGCCGTGATCGCCGCGTCGCAGGCGCCTTATTTCGCGCCGGATCGGACCGGGCCGCTCAGGTTCGTAGTCTTCGGCGGCAGCCAGGGCGCGCGGTTCTTCTCCGACGCGGTGCCCGACGCGATCGCACAGCTTCCCGACGATTTGCGCGGACGGATCGAGATCACCCAACAGGCCAGGCCCGAGGACGAGGAGCGGGTCAGGGCGCGCTATGCGGAACTGGGCGTGACGGCCGACGTGTCGCCTTTCTTCTCCGACCTGCCGGCGCGGGTCGCCGCGGCACATCTGGTCATGTCGCGCTCTGGCGCGTCCACGGTTTCGGAAATCGCCGCGATCGGCCGGCCTGCGATCCTCGTGCCTTATCCGTATGCGCTGGATCACGACCAGGCGGCCAATGCCGCGGCGCTGGAGGCTGCGGGCGGCGCATTGGTGCGGCGCGAGCAGGATCTCGACGCGGCGAAAGTGTCCGGCCTCTTGGTCGAACTTCTCGCCGATCCGGACCGTCTGTCGGCCATGGCCGAGGCGGCGCGCAGGGCCGGCAAGCCCGAGGCCACCGCCTTGCTTGCCGATCTGGTAGAGGCTATTGCCTCGGGCCGGACAGCGGCCGAGTTCAAGGCCGGCTGAAATTCTAGACGCAGGACACTCGACATGAAGATGCCGCAGACGATCGGCCTTGTGCATTTCATCGGGATCGGCGGTATCGGCATGAGCGGCATCGCCGAAGTCCTGCACAATCTCGGCTATCGGGTGCAGGGGTCCGACCAGTCCGACAACGCCAATGTGCAGCGATTGCGCGCCAAGGGCATCGAGGTCTTTGTCGGTCACGAGGCCGAACATCTGGGCGACGCCGAAGTGGTCGTGGTGTCGACGGCGATCAGGCCTGACAACGCCGAGGTGGTCGCGGCACGCGAGCGCCTGCTGCCGATCGTGCGGCGCGCCGAAATGCTGGCGGAGATCATGCGCTTCCGCAACGCGGTGGCGATCGGCGGCACGCATGGCAAGACGACCACGACATCCATGGTGGCGACGCTTCTGGAAGCCGGCGGGCTGGACCCGACCGTGATCAATGGCGGCATCATCAACGCTTACGGCACGAATGCGCGGATGGGCGAGGGCGACTGGATGGTCGTGGAAGCCGACGAGAGCGACGGCACCTTCCTGAAACTGCCGGCCGACATCGCGGTCGTCACCAACATCGATCCCGAGCATCTCGATCATTACGGCTCCTTCGACAAGGTGCGAGAGGCCTTCGGGCAGTTCGTCGAAAACGTGCCCTTCTACGGCTTTGGCGTGATGTGCATCGACCATCCGGAGGTGCAGGCGCTGGTGTCGCGCATTACAGACCGGCGTGTCGTCACCTATGGCGAGAACCCGCAGGCCGACGTGCGCTTCTCCAACCATCACATGGACGGCGCGACCTCGGTCTTCGACGTGACGATCCGCGACCGCAAGACCGGCACTGTGACCGAGATTCGCGACCTGCGGCTGCCGATGCCCGGCCATCACAATGTCTCCAACGCGACCGCCGCGATTTCGGTGGCACATGAACTCGGCATGGATGCCGACGGCATCAAGCGGGGCCTCGGCGCCTTCGGCGGGGTGAAACGCCGCTTCACCGCGACCGGAACCTGGAACGGCGTGCGCATCTTCGACGACTATGGCCACCATCCGGTCGAGATCCGGGCGGTGCTGCGGGCGGCGCGGGATGCTGCCGGCGAGGGGCGTGTGATCGCTATCATGCAGCCGCATCGCTACACCCGCCTGCGCGACCTGTTCGACGATTTTGCCTCCTGTTTCAATGACGCCGAGACGGTCCTGATCGCGCCGGTCTATCCGGCCGGCGAGAAGCCGATCGAGGGCGTGGGCTCGGCTGAACTCGTCTCGCGGATGAAGGCGGGCGGACACCGCGACGCGCGGCTCATCGAAGGGCCGGAGGCAATCGCTCAGACGATCCGCGACACGGCTCAGCCCGGAGATTTCGTCATCTTCCTCGGTGCCGGCAACATCACCCAGTGGGCTTATGCCCTGCCCGGCGAACTTGGCGGCGAGCCGGTTTCATGACGGCGATCGACGGCGAGGCGCTTCTGGAGAGACTGTCCGGCAGCTTGGACGGGATTCGTGGGCGATTGGCGCCGAATGCGCCGATGGACCAGATCACCTGGTTTCGCGCCGGCGGACCGGCGGAATTGCTGTTCCAACCGGCCGACGAGGACGATCTCTCCGCGTTTCTGAAGGCGCTGCCGGAGGATGTTCCGGTGATGGTTGTGGGGGTCGGCTCCAATCTGCTGGTGCGCGACGGGGGCATTCCCGGCGTCGTGATCCGGCTTTCGGCGAAGGGTTTCGGCCAGGCTGACGTCGTGTCGCCGACGCGCATTCGTGCCGGCGCGGCGATCCCCGACAAGCGGCTGGCTGCGGTGGCATTGGAAGCCGGCATTGGCGGGTTTCATTTCTACCACGGCATCCCGGGCGGCATCGGCGGCGCGTTGCGCATGAATGCCGGCGCCAATGGCGTCGAAACACGTAACCGCGTGCTCGAGGTGCATGCCATCGACCGGCAGGGCGAGCGGCATGTGCTGACCAATGATGCGATGGGCTATTCCTATCGTCATTCCGGCGCCGCGAAGGATCTGATCTTCACCGGGGCGCTGTTCGAGGGCGCGCCGGCGGATCGCGACGAGATCCGGGCAGCCATGGACGCGGTCCAGCATCATCGCGAGACGGTGCAGCCGGTGAAGGAAAAGACCGGTGGCTCGACCTTCAAGAACCCGGAGGGGACGTCGGCCTGGAAAGAGGTCGACAAGGCCGGCTGTCGCGGGCTGATGATCGGCGGGGCGCAGATGAGCCCGATGCACTGCAATTTCATGATCAACACCGGCACGGCGACCAGCCATGACCTGGAGACGTTGGGCGAGACGGTGCGCGCACGGGTGATGGAAACTTCCGGCATCCGGCTCGAATGGGAGATCAAGCGCATCGGACTGTTCAGGCCGGGGCAGGAGGTCCAGACGTTCCTCGGGCGGATGCTGTAGGCGGCATCGACCAACTGCCGACTGAAATTCATGGCGCCGCGTGTCGAAATCGGGCATAGCGCGGCAATGACCGACACGATCCACACGCTTCGCCGTCCAGAACGGCCGCAGGATACGTCTGTCCCCATGGGCTGGGGCGGGCATCTGCGCGCGACGTTGAAGCTTGGCGGGCCACTTGTCGGGTCGCAGATCGGTCTGACGCTCATCAACACGACCGACACCGTGATGCTCGGTTGGTATTCGATCGAGGCGCTTGCGGCCGCCGTGCTGGCGACGCCGATGTTCTTCACCGTGATGATATTCGGTTCGGGTTTCAGCCAGGCAGTGATGCCGATTGCCGCGCAGGCGGAAGGCCGTGGCGACACAAGAGGCGTGCGCCGCGCAGTGCGCATGGGGCTCTGGGTCGCGATCGCCTATTCGGCGCTGGTCATGGCGCTTCTCTGGTTCACCGAGGACATCCTGCTGGCGCTGGGCCAGGACCCGGGCGTCGCCGCGCCCGCTGGCGACTACATGCGTATCGCCCAATGGGCGATGCTGCCGACACTGGTCGCACAGGGGCTGAGGGCGTTCCTGTCGGCGGTGGAGAGGCCGCGGGTCATTTTCTGGTCGACGGTCGCCGGCGCGATTTTGAACGCCGGGCTCAACTGGGCCTTGATCTTCGGCAATTGGGGCGCCCCGGAAATGGGCGTGCGTGGCGCGGCGATCGCGTCGCTCGGCACGACCGTGCTGACCCTCGCTGTCCTCGTCGCCTATGTGCGCTTCGACCGGAAGGCGTCTGAATACGAGGTTTTCGCGCGCTTCTGGCGCCCGGACTGGCCGGATCTGCGCGAGGTGCTGCGCTTGGGCCTGCCGATTTCGATCATGATTCTGGCCGAAGTCGGCATGTTCGTCGTCTCGTCGATCCTGATGGGTTGGATCGGTGTGGCTGCGCTTGCCGCGCATGGCATCGCCATGCAGATCACGTCGATCGCCTTCATGGTGCCGCTCGGCATGTCGCAGGCGGCGACCGTGCGGGTCGGACGCGCCCATGGCAGAGGCGACGCCATGGCCCTCAACCGGGCCGCAGGTTCGGCGCTTGCGATCTGTCTGGTCTTCGCCTCGATGAGCGGGGTCCTGTTCTGGGTCCTGCCAGAATTCCTGATCTCCCTGTTTCTCGACAATGCGGAGCCGCAGGCGCCGCGGGTCATCGCCTATGCCGTGCCGCTGCTGATGGTTGCTGCCGCCTTCCAGCTTCTCGACAGCGCCCAGGCGGTCGGCGCCGGGCTGCTGCGCGGACTGAAAGACACGCGCGTGCCGATGCTGCTTGCGATCGCGAGCTATTGGGGCGTCGGCTTTCCGATGGCTTATGGTCTCGCGTTTATCGCAGGCCTCGGCGGCGTCGGCGTCTGGAGCGGTCTGGCTGCCGGTCTTGGCCTGGCTGCCGTGTCGCTGAACGGCCGTTTCATGCTGTTGCGGCCGAAGCCACAGAGCTGACCGCCGGCGCGTTTTTGTGCGCTGGCGCTTGTCAGCGAATCAAAGCTCTGATTCTTTTCACCCAGTTCCTTGGTCGACTGATTCGGGCGCCGTTCGCGCCCAGCCGCGTTCGTGTCACGTCAATGTGCGAGCCGGTGCGGGTGGGTCTTGGTTTTCGATCCTGGCGTTCGGGTGAAAGGGTAGTGCAGCATGAGCGGAAGTCAGCACAAGCATGTCGCGGTACTGATGGGCGGATTCTCGTCCGAACGTCCTGTCAGCCTGATGTCGGGAACGGCTTGTGCGGATGAACTGGAACGCTGCGGCTACCAGGTGACCCGTCTGGATGTCGGGCACGACGTGGCCCAACAGCTGGCCGAAATTCGGCCGGACGTTGCGTTCAATGCGCTGCACGGCCCGTTCGGCGAGGACGGAAGGATCCAGGGAATCCTGGAATATCTGCAGATCCCCTACACGCATTCCGGCGTGTTGGCGGCAGCGGTGACGATGGACAAGGAAATCGCCAAGCGCGTGGCGAAGACGCACGGCATCCCCGTGGCGGAATCCAAGGTCATGGACCGGCACGACTTCACCTCGACGCATCCGATGAAGCCGCCTTACGTGGTCAAGCCCGTGGCGGAAGGGTCCAGTTTCGGCGTCGTGATCGTCAAGGAGGATCAGGCGCATCCGCCCCAGATCCTCACGTCTCCCGACTGGAAATATGGCGATCGGGTGATGGTGGAACGCTACGTTCACGGTCGCGAACTGACCTGCGCGGTGATGGGCGACGTGGCGCTGGGCGTCACCGAGATCATCCCGCAGGGACACCAGTTCTACGACTACGATTCCAAATATGTTGCAGGTGGATCAAATCATGTCTGTCCGGCGGAAATTTCACCAAAAATTAACCAAACGATAACCAAGCTGGCCCTCAAAGCGCATCAGGCTTTTGGGTGTCGGGGCGTTACCCGTTCTGACTTCCGTTACGACGACCGGTTCTCCGAAAATGGCGAAGTCGTCTGGCTGGAAATCAACACCCAACCGGGGATGACGGCGACGTCGCTGGTTCCCGAACTGGCCGCTTATGCCGGGCATTCCTTCGGGGAGCTCTTGAGTTGGATGGTGGAGGACGCATCTTGTTTGCGTTGAAGAGAAAAAGCAGGGAAAGCACCCGCACCGCGCGAGACGGCGGCGTCGTGCTGCCGCGCGTTCTGCGGCGTCCTGCCCGCTTCTTCTCCAAGGTCTTCGCCGGCGACATTGTCATTCCGCGCTATGTCGAAGGCGCCGGGCTCGCATCCATCTTCGCGGCGACTGCGCTTTACGGCTCGGTCGTCGGCGGGCAATTCGGCTCGGCCGCGAATCAGGTGACGGCTTTTCTGGGTCTCGCGGTCTCCGAGGTCGAAATCTCCGGTCAGGTGAACACCTCCGAAGTCGCCGTCATTTCGGCACTCGGCATCGACGAATCGTCGTCACTTGCCACCGTCAACGTTCGCGCGGCCCGCACCGCGCTGCAGGGCTTGCCCTGGGTGAAGGCGGCGCAGGTGCGCAAGGTCTATCCCGGCAAGCTGGAGATCAGCATCACCGAGCGCGAGGCCTTCGCCATCTGGCAGACGGGCGAGACCCTCTCGCTGATCGAGCGCGACGGCCGTGTGATCGGGGCCTATGCCGGCGTCGGCTTCAACACGCTTCCGCTGGTTGTCGGACCGGGGGCGGGCGAAGCCGCTGCGCCCTTCATGGAGCGGCTGGCCGCCTATCCGGATTTCGCGACGCAGGTGAAAGCACTCATCCATATCGGCGAGCGGCGCTGGGATGTCCGGCTCGCCAGCGGGATCACCGTCAAGCTGCCGGCCGACAATCCCGGACAGGCTGTGGAACGGCTCCTCGCCATGGACGCGGAAACGCAGATCCTGTCGCGCGACATCGCGTCGATCGATCTGCGCCTGTCCGATCGCACGACCGTGGCCCTGACCGAAAACGCGATGGCGCGGCGCGAAGCCGTCCTGAAGGCGCGCGACAAGGCCATCAAGGCCGCAAGGCGGAGCAGCATCTGATGCCGTCAAAGTCCCGCGCTCCCGAACAGAAGAAGGCCCGACGGTCCACCGTCGTCACGGTGCTGGATATCGGCAGCACGAAGACCGTGTGCGTGATCGCGCGCATGGTGCCGTGCGAAGCAGGACAATACCTGCATGGCCGCACCCATGCGCCGGAGGTGATCGGCATCGGCCACACCAAGTCGCATGGCGTGAAATCCGGCCTGATCAACGATCTGGAAGCAGCCGAACAATCCGTCCGCCAGGCGGTGGATGCGGCCGAGCGCATGGCGGGCCTGACCGTCGATTCGATGATCGTCAATGTCAGCGCGGGGCGGCTGTCCAGCCATATCTCCAGTGCATCGATCGAGCTCGACGAGGATCGCCCGATTTCGCGGTCGGACATCCAGAAGGTGCTGAAGGCCGGTGTCGCGCGGGCGGGGAACGTCGATCGCACGGTTCTGCACATGCTGCCTGTCGATCACATGCTCGACGGCGAGCGCGGGATTGTCGATCCGCGCGGCATGATCGGGCGCGAATTGTCGCTGAACCTGCATGTGCTTACGGCCGACGCCGCGCCGCTGCGCAATATTGAGATGTGCGTGAACCGGGCTCACTTGAGCGTCGAGGCGATGGTCGCGACGCCCTATGCGAGCGGGTTGTCCGCGCTGGTGGACGACGAACTCGATCTGGGTTGCGCCTGCGTCGACATGGGCGGCGGGACGACCTCGGTCGCCATCTTCGCCGACCGGGCGTTCATTCACGCCGATTCCATTCCTATCGGCGGTCATCATGTGACGATGGACATCGCGCGCGGATTTTCCTGCCGGCTGGACGTCGCGGAGCGGCTGAAGGTGATGCAGGGCTCGGCTCTGGCGACGCCTGCCGACGAGAGAGACGTCATTCAGGTGCCGGCGATCGGCGACGACGACATGACCCAGGCGACGCAAGTGCCGCGCAGCCTCCTGAACCGCATCATCGCGGCGCGGGTGGAGGAGACGCTGGAGATACTGCGCGACCGGATCAACAAGTCAGGCTATTCGAGCGTGGTCGGCAAGCGGGTGGTGCTCACCGGCGGCGCAGCGCAACTGACCGGGCTTCCGGAACTGGCGCGGCGTATCCTCGGGCGCAATGTGCGCATCGGACGGCCGCTCGGCGTCAGCGGTCTGCCGACGGCGACCAAGGGGCCGGCTTTCGCGGCGGTTGCCGGGCTGATGATCTATCCGCAGGTGGCCGAGAACGACCACAGCTCGATGAAATTCGCACATCCGTTCCGGTTGGCGGGAACGGGAACCGACGGCCCTCTCGGGCGCGTCACGCAATGGTTGAAAGACAGTTTTTAGTTTCGGGGAAACTGCGGGCGACGCCCGCAAGCGGGTGTGGCGGCGCATCCGGCATCAGAAAGGATGGACATAATGACGATCAATCTCAAAAAGCCGGATATCACTGAGCTGAAGCCGCGCATCACGGTATTCGGTGTCGGGGGCGGCGGCGGCAACGCGGTCAACAACATGATCAACGCCGGTCTGCAGGGCGTCGATTTCGTGGTCGCCAACACCGACGCGCAGGCCCTGTCGATGAACAAGGCGGAACGCATCATCCAGCTCGGCCTCGGTGTCACCGAGGGACTGGGCGCGGGATCGCAGCCCGACATCGGCCGCTCCGCGGCCGAAGAGTGCATCGACGAGATCGTCGACCACCTGAACAGCACGCATATGTGCTTCGTGACCGCCGGCATGGGCGGCGGCACGGGCACGGGCGCCGCACCGGTGGTGGCACGCGCCGCGCGCGAAAAAGGCATCCTGACCGTCGGCGTCGTCACCAAGCCGTTCGACTTCGAAGGCCAGCGCCGCATGCGCACCGCCGAAGCCGGCATCGAGGAACTGCAGAAGAACGTCGATACGCTGATCGTCATTCCCAACCAGAACCTGTTCCGCATCGCGAACGACAAGACGACCTTCGCCGACGCCTTCGGCATGGCCGACCAGGTTCTCTATTCCGGCGTTGCCTGCATCACCGACCTGATGGTCAAGGAAGGCCTGATCAACCTCGACTTCGCCGACGTCCGCTCGGTGATGCGCGAGATGGGCAAGGCGATGATGGGCACCGGCGAAGCCTCCGGCGAAGGACGCGCGATGACCGCTGCCGAAGCCGCGATCGCCAATCCGCTGCTCGACGAGACCTCGATGAAGGGCGCGCAGGGCCTGCTGATCTCGATCACCGGCGGCCGCGACATGACCCTGTTCGAGGTCGACGAGGCGGCGACCCGCATTCGCGAGGAAGTCGATCAGGACGCCAACATCATCCTCGGCGCCACCTTCGACGAGACGCTGGAAGGCATCATCCGCGTTTCGGTCGTGGCGACCGGCATCGAGACCCAGCCGGGTGTCGCCGTCCGTCCGGACACCGAACTGCGCGCCAAGCCGCGTCCGGCTGCTCCGACCATCGCGCCGCGTCCCGCCGCAGCGCCCGCATCGGCGACGACCTCGTCGCTGACGCCTTCGGCCGTCGCTCCGGCAGCGGCCCCGGCTCCGGCCCCCAAGGCGTCTTCGCCCGATCCGATCTTCTCCGATGACGAGATGAGTGACGTGATCCGCGAAACCGAGCGCGACATGGCCGCCTTCGAGGAAAAGGTCGCTGCGAGCGGCGGATCGTCGGCCCCGACCTTCGCGCCGAAGAGCCGGCTGTTCACGTCGGCGCAGCAGCCGATGCGTGCAGCGCCGGCCACTGCTCCGATCGCTCGCGAGCGTGCGCCCCAGCCCGAGCCGATCCAGCGGGAGCCCGTGCAGCGCGAGCCGGTGATGCGTGAACCGATCGAGCGTGAAGCGCCGGTGCGCGAAGTGTCGCGCATGCCGCGCGTCGAGGACTTCCCGCCGATGGTGCAGGCCGAGATGGAATCGGCCGCGACCACGCGTTCGCACGCGGCAGAGGACGACGAGCGTGGCCCGCTCGGTCTCCTGAAGCGGCTGACGCATGGATTGTCGCGCGAGGAGAAGGCGGCTGCTTCGCCGAAGCTGCAGCCGGCCGACCACGACCTGGAACGCCGCCCGGCCGAGCCGCGCCGTGCGCTCTCGCAGGACGCCCAGCTCTATGCGCCGCGAAAGGGACAACTGGATGATCACGGCCGCCGGTCCGCGCATGCGCCGGCTTCCGCGGAAGACGATCACCTGGAAATTCCGGCCTTCCTGCGCCGTCAGGCAAACTGATTGCCGAAGGCTGTAACAAACGGTGAAGGGAGGTCGGCGAGAGCCGGCCTCCTGTTTTTTTAAATATTTGTAAATAAAAGCTTTTTAGCCGGAGGGCCGGCCGACCCCTCGGTAACAGTCGGTAAAAAAGCGTGATTTGGCCCCGGTGGCGACTCGCGGATATTGTCCTGCGAAGAGGGGTGAGCCGGGTCGAATCATTTCATTCGGGCCAGGTTGTGTGCAAGTCCGCCGCAAACGATTTCAGGGTTGCGCAAGCGGGCATATCGATGGGGACCAATGTTGTTGGGATACCAAGCCACGCTCTGTGAAAAGGCGACACTGTCCGGCATTGCCGTTCACAGCGGTGAACAGGTCTCGATCACGCTTCTCCCCGCACCGCCCGACACTGGGGTGAAATTCAGGCGAATTTATGAAGACGGCTCTGTCGCGGAGTTCTCCGCGGTTGCCGCCCAGGTCGGCGCGACCGACCTCTGCACCATGCTGGGTGATCCCGCAGGTGCGCATGTTGCGACGATCGAACACATCATGGCTGCCTTCTGGGCAACGGGTCTCGACAATGTGATCGTCGAGATCGACGGCAACGAAGTGCCGGTGATGGACGGCTCGAGCCAGGTTTTCATCGAGGCGATCGACGCGGCCGGGATTTCTCGCCACGCCGTGAAGCGGCGTTATGTGCGGGTCAAGAAGACCGTGCGCGTGGAGATCGGCGGTTCCTGGGCTGAGTTTCGTCCGCATCCGGGTACGCGGTTCGAGGTCGTCATCGATTTTGACAGCCCGCTGATCGGACGGCAGGAATTCAAGGCCGACATCGACGGCGACGTGTTCCGCACGGAACTGGCCAATGCCCGCACCTTCGGCTTCATGAAGGATGTGGAGCGCCTGTGGGCCTCTGGTCACGCGCTGGGTTCGTCGCTCGACAATTCGGTGGTCATCAGCGACGAGCACACGGTGATCAATCCGGAAGGACTGCGCCACAGCGACGAATTCGTTCGTCACAAGACGTTGGACGCCGTTGGCGATCTGGCGCTTGCTGGCGCGCAGTTCATCGGCTGCTACGCTTCTTATCGCGGCGGGCACCGCCTCAATGCAACGGCGTTGAAGGCATTGCTCATCGATCGCAGCGCCTATGACATTGTCGAGACACCGGAACGGCGCGAGCGCGTGTTTTCGGGTGATTTCGTCGCGGTCGCGGCTGCGCAGGGCCCGATGCACGCGCCCTGGATCCTCTGAGGACGACCTTCGTTTTCGACCGCTAAGGGATCGCTGCGGCGAACGCGGCAGCGGATGATTGACGTCGCGCCACAAAATCGCGACATTCCGGTCGCACGGCGTTGCTGGTTACCGCGTGACTCGGTAAGGGACGGCGTCGCGTCCGGCTAACGAGCCGTGCGCGGTCAGGACGGGAACTGAAAGAATGGCGATGTTGATTGTTGGAACTGCTGCGCGAACCGGCCGGATGGTCCTCCAACTCGCCAGTGTGGCGGTGTGCGCCGGACTGCTCGGCGCCTGCGCCGGCAAGGACAAGGGCGTCGACCTTCAAGCCTATGTGGACACGATCGAGCCCGCCGACGTTCTCTACAATCAGGCGCTGGCGAACATGGAGCAGGGACGCCTGCGCGAGGCAGCGAAGAAATTCGAGGCCGTCGACCGTCAGCATCCCTATTCGGAATACGCCCGCAAGGCCAATGTGATGGGGGCCTTCACCTCCTACAAGCTCGGCAATTTCGATGACGCGATCCAGGCCGCGCGGCGCTTCGTCAATCTCTATCCGACCGATGAAGACGCGGCTTATGCGCAGTACATCATCGGCCTGTCCTACTACGCCCAGATACCGGAAGTGACCCGCGACCAGCGCGACACGAAGCTGGCCCTGCAGAACTTCAACGAACTGATCGAGCGCTATCCCGATTCGATCTATGTCGAAGACGCCAGGACCAAGATGCGCGCGGCACGCGACCAGTTGGCCGGCAAGGAAATGCAGATCGGGCGCTACTATCTGGAGCGTCGCGAGTATCCTGGCGCGCTCAACCGTTTCCGCACGGTCGTGCAGGACTACGCCAACACCCGTCATGTTGAAGAAGCCTTGGCCCGCCTCGTCGAGACTTACATGGCCATGGGGCTCGTCTCGGAGGCCCAGACAGCGGCAGCGGTGCTCGGCCACAACTTCCCCGACAGCCAGTGGTACTCGGATTCCTATGCGTTGCTGCAATCCGGCGGAGTGCAGCCGCGTGAAAACAAGGGTTCCTGGATTTCGCGCGCAGGCCGGGGCATCTTCGGAAGCTAAGGCTTCCGGCCACGGGATTTTGACCGATCATGCTGTCGCAGCTCTCGATTCGCGATATCGTTCTGATCGAGACGCTGGACATCGATTTTTCCAAGGGACTGTCGGTACTGACCGGCGAGACGGGGGCGGGCAAGTCCATCCTGCTCGACGCGCTGTCGCTTGCGCTCGGCGCGCGGGGTGACGCCTCTCTCGTGCGCCATGGCGCCAAGCACGGCCAGGTGATAGCCATGTTCGATCTGGCGCCTGCCCATCCGGTGCGTCAGGCGCTGGAGGAGGCCGGCATCGACGCGGATCCGGGCGAGCCGGTCATTCTGCGGCGCATGCAGGCCCAAGACGGACGCACACGCGGATTTGTGAACGACCAGCCGGCGAGCGCGGGCCTGTTGCGCACGATCGGTCACGCCCTCGTGGAAATCCACGGACAGCATGACGACCGCGCCCTGGTCGATGCCTCCACTCATCGCGAATTGCTCGACGCCTTTGGCGGGCTGAAGAACGAAGTCGCGCATGTCGGGACGCTGCATCGCGCGTGGCGGGCGGCCGAAAGGGCGTTCGCCGATCATCGCGCGCGCGTCGAGGAAACGGCGCGCGAGGCGGACTATCTGCGCGCCGCTCATGAAGAACTTTCCGCGATGGCGCCGGAAGGCGGCGAGGAAGAGAGCCTGGCTGAAAAGCGTGCACAGATGATGCGCGCCGAGAAGATTGCGGGCGATCTCAACGAGGCGCATGACGTGCTTTCGGGGCAGGCGTCGCCAGTGCCGCATATCGCCAGCCTGTTGCGCCGGCTGGAGCGCAAGGCAGCGGATGCGCCGGGCCTGCTGGAAGAGGTGAACGCGGCGTTGGGCGCGGCGCTCGACCATCTGGCCGACGCGCAGTCGCGCATCGAAATTGCGGTCAATACGAGCGAATTCGACGCGCGGGAGCTGGAGGCCATCGAGGAGCGCTTGTTCGCGCTGCGCGCGGCGTCGCGCAAATACAATGTCGCGGTCGACGAGCTCCCTGCGCTCGCCGTCAGTTTCGCCGACCAGCTGGCCGATCTGGATGCGGGGGAAAGCCGGCTCGCCGTACTGGAGAAGGCGGCCAGCGAGGCGCGCGATCTCTATGATCGGGCCGCCGCGGGCCTGTCGAACGCACGCCAGACCACACGCGGCGATCTGGTCGCCGCGGTGATGGCGGAACTTCCGGACCTGAAGCTCGAACGCGCGGAATTCATCGTCGAGATGGAGAGCGACGCCGAGCAGCGTTCGGAAGACGGCGTCGATCGGATCGAGTTCTGGGTACGTACCAATCCCGGAACGCGGGCCGGCCCGATGATGAAGGTCGCGTCCGGTGGCGAGCTCTCGCGTTTCCTGCTGGCGCTGAAAGTGGCGCTGGCCGACCGGGGCTCGGCGCCCACGCTTGTTTTCGACGAGATCGACACGGGGGTCGGCGGGGCGGTCGCCGACGCGATCGGTGCACGCCTGGCGCGGCTTGCCGGGACGGTCCAGGTTCTCTCCGTCACCCATGCGCCACAGGTCGCTGCGCGCGCCGACACCCATTTCCTGATCGCCAAGCAGGCGTCCGGGGGCGAACAGCTTGCCACCTCTATCGCCAGCATGGGCGTGGACGAGCGGCGCGAGGAGATCGCGCGCATGCTGGCTGGCGCGACGATCACCGACGAAGCGCGGGCGGCAGCGGCGCGATTGCTCGAGGCGGGCTGACGGTCCGTCAGCAGGACGCAATATCCGGGTTGTTGCCGGCGCGTTTGTCGCTATTTTCGCCGCTGACGAATATCCGGATCGTGCCATGGCCAGCCAGACCCTCATTCCCGTTGTAGACCTCACCGAAGCACAGGCTGTGGCCGAGCTCGCGCGGCTTGCCGAAGAGATAGCCGGTCATGATCTGCGCTATCATCGCGAGGACGCGCCGGTCATCTCGGATGCCGACTATGACGCGCTGAAGCGGCGCAACCTTGCCATCGAAGCCCGCTTTCCATATCTCAAGCGCGCCGATTCGCCGAGCGAGACGGTCGGCGCGGCGGTGTCGGAGAAGTTCGAGAAGATCCGTCATCGGGTGCCGATGCTGTCGCTCGACAACGCATTTTCCGACGACGACGTCCGCGATTTCGCGGCGCGGATCCGGCGCTTCCTGAAGCTTGGCGAAGAGACGCCGCTGCGGCTGACCGCCGAACCGAAGATCGACGGACTGTCACTGTCGCTGCGTTACGAGGATGGCGAACTGGTGCATGCCGCGACGCGCGGCGACGGCGCGACTGGCGAGAACGTGACCGCCAATGCGAAGACGATCGCGGACATTCCGCACAGGCTGAACGGCCAGCCGCCTGCGGTTATGGAGGTGCGCGGCGAGGTCTACATGACCAAGCAGGATTTCGCCGAACTGAACGCCCGGCAGGAAGCGGCCGGCAAGCAGACCTATGTCAATCCGCGCAACACGGCAGCCGGTTCGCTGCGGCAGCTCGATGCCTCGATCACGGCGGCGCGTCCGCTGAAGTTCTTCGCCTATGCCTGGGGCGAAGTGTCAGAAATGCCGGCGGACACGCAGATGGGCATGGTTCGGGCGTTTGCGGATTTCGGTTTTGAAATCAATCCGTTGATGGCAGTTCATGACAGAATTGAGAAACTGCTTGAACATTACCACGACATCGAGATGCAGCGTGGCGAACTCGCCTATGACATCGACGGCGTCGTCTACAAGGTCGATGACCTGAAGCTGCAGGAGCGGCTCGGATTCGTGTCGCGGTCGCCGCGCTGGGCGATCGCACACAAGTTCCCCGCCGAGAAGGCGATGACGACACTGGAGGCCATCGACATCCAGGTCGGCCGTACCGGCGCGATTACGCCGGTGGCTCGGTTGGAGGCGGTGACTGTCGGTGGTGTCGTTGTCGAAAATGCGACGCTGCACAATGCCGAGGAGATCGAGCGGCTGGGGGTGATGATCGGCGACACGGTGATCGTGCAGCGTGCCGGCGACGTCATTCCGCAGGTGCTTGGGTTCGTCGAGGAGAAGCGGCCGGCCGACGCGCAGGCCTTCGAGTTTCCGACCGTCTGCCCGTGCGACCTGAAGACGCCGATCATGCGCGAATTGAACGCCAGCGGCGAGGAGAGCGTGGTGCGGCGCTGCTCGGGCGAATTCGCCTGCCCGTTCCAGCGCAAGGAGCATCTGAAGCACTTCGTCTCTCGGCGCGCTTTCGACATTGAGGGGCTTGGCGACAAGCAGATCGAGTATTTCTTCGACGACGAGGGCGGGCTGGAGATCAGGACGCCGGCGGACATCTTCACGCTGGCGGAGCGGGACAAGGGCGCGCTTGCCAAGCTGAAGAACCGCGACGGCTATGGCGAGGTCTCGGCGCAGAAGCTTTTCGACGCCATCGAGGAGCGGCGGACGATCCCGCTGGAGCGGCTGATCTATGCGCTCGGCATTCGTCATGTCGGCGAATCGACGGCGCGTACGCTGGCGCGATCCTACGGCACCTGGGCGGCCTTCGAAACGGTGGCGCTGAAGATCGCGGAGGGCGACGAGGCGGCGCGAGAGGAGATGGACGCGCTGGAAGACATCGGCGACGCGGTGATCGACTCGCTCGCACGCTATTTCAACGAACCGCACAATCGGGCGATGGTCGAGGCGCTGGTCGGGCAGCTCACCGTCGAGGAGGCGGAGAGGCCTGCGACCGACACCGCGCTCTCGGGAAAGACGATCGTCTTCACCGGCTCGCTGGAGCGCATGTCGCGCGACGAGGCCAAGGCAATGGCGGAACGCTTCGGCGCAAAGGCGTCGGGTTCGGTGTCGAAGAAGACCGATCTTGTCGTCGCCGGGCCGGGGGCGGGCTCCAAGCTCGCCAAGGCGCAGGAATTCGGGATCGAGGTGATCGACGAGGACGAGTGGTTCCGCCGCGTGGAGGCGCTGTAGCCGGGCGCGGTTTGTCCCCGTGACAATTCTCCCCGTGACGCGTCAGCATCGTTGACCTATACCGCGCGCGGAGCGATCACCATGAATGCGAGACGGGACATCATCGAGGGTATCCGAGCGGCCACGCCCGGGATGCTGGCGGCGACGCCGTTCGGATTGCTGTTCGGCGCGCTCGCGGTCGACAATGGCTTCACGGTCGGCGAGGCCGTTTTGATGAGTGCGACGGTGTTCGCGGGCGCCAGCCAGATGGTGGGCATCGACCTGTTCGGCGACCGCGTCGCGCCCTGGCTGATCGTCCTTTCGATCTTCGCTGTGAATTTCCGCCACGTTCTCTATTCGGCGGCGATGAGCCGGCACATGCGTGGCTGGTCGACGCTGCAGCGCTATCTCGGCTTCTTCGTTCTCATCGATCCGCATTACGCGGAGACGGAGAAGCGCGCGGAGACGGGCAGGCCGATCACCTTCGTCTGGTTCATCACCGGCGGCGTCGCGTTCTACATCATGTGGGTCGTCGAAGGGTGGCTTGGCGCGGTCTTCGGTCGGCTGGTCGAAAATCCGGCCGCCTATGGGGTCGATTTCCTGTTGCCGATCTATTTCCTCGGCCTCGTCATGGGCTTCCGCAAGCGGGCGAACTGGTTGCCGGTCGTCATCGCCAGCGCTGCCGCGTCCATCGCCGCCTACGCGCTGGTTGGCTCGCCCTGGCATGTCTCCCTCGGGGCGCTGGCAGGCATCGTCGTCGCGGCGGTGATCGGCGCCCCGGCAGCGCCTGCCGAGGAAGGATAGTCCGATGGAACTTTCGACCACGGCCTGGATCGTTCTCGCGGCAGCGCTCGCAACCTATCTGACCCGCATCGGCGGGCATGTGGTGCTGTCGCGCTTCAAGCGCATTCATCCGCGAGTGCAGGCGGCGCTCGACGCCGTGCCGGCGGCGGTTCTGACCACGCTGGTCGCACCCGCTGCCGTGTTCAGCGGCCCGGCCGAAATCGCCACGATCATCGTTGCGGTCGTTGCGACCTTCTACCTGCCCGCCATGGCCGTGTTCGCGCTCGGATGGGCGGCCATTCTGGCATTCCGCGCGCTCATCGGCTGAGCGGCGCGGTCATTCCTTCCAGCCAGGCCGAGACATCGGCGTCATCGACCAGGGGGCCGACTTCTTCGCGCACCCGCGCGTGATAGGCGTTCAGCCAGTCGAGTTCAGCGTCGCTCAGCAGCGGTACCTCGATGAGGCGGCGGTCGATCGGGCAGAGCGTCAGCGTTTCGAAGTCGTGCATCGCGATCTCGCCGCCTTCCGGCGTTTCGGCCGGACGCACCATGACGAGGTTCTCGATGCGAATGCCGTGCGAGCCGGCCTTGTAGTAGCCGGGCTCATTGGAGACGATCATGCCGGGCAGGAGGGTCTGCATGCCGCGTCGCGAAATCGTCTGCGGGCCTTCATGCACGCCGAGGAACGAGCCGACGCCATGGCCGGTGCCATGGGCATAGTCGAGGCCTGCCTGCCAGAGCGCGCTGCGGGCGAATGCGTCGATATCGACGCCGCGCGTGCCTTTCGGAAATCGGGCCATGGAGATCGCGATCATGCCCTTCAGGACGAGCGTGAAATGACGCCGATGCTCCGACGAGGGCTCGCCCAACGGAATGACGCGGGTGATGTCGGTGGTTCCGTCGTGATACTGGCCGCCTGAATCGACCAGCAGCAGTTCTCCGGAGTGGAGCTTGCGGTTGGTCTTCTCGGTGACGCGATAATGGATGACGGCGCCGTTCGGACCGGAACCGCAGATCGTGTCGAAAGAGATGTCGGCCAGGTCCATGCCGAGCCGCTCGCCAGTCTTTGCGCGGAAATCCTCGAGGGCCGTGACGACCGCGATCTCGTCGAGCGTTTCCGGTCCTTGCGCGTCGAGCCATGCGAGAAAGGCTGCCAGCGCGGCGCCGTCACGACGCTGGGCGTTGCGGGCGCCGGCCTGTTCGGCCGTGTTCTTGCAGGCGCGTGGCAGGCGTACGGGATCCGGCGCCTCGACCAGAGCCGCACCGGACTGCCGCAGCGTATCGGCGATGGCGCGAGCGGTGAGGCCGGGGTCGATCATTACCTTCAGCCCGGCTTCGCCCAACGCCTTCAGCCCGTCCTCGAACTCGGATGGCGGGCGGAGCGTGGCAAGCTGGGTCAGATAGGCTTCCGTGCGCACGGGAAGCTTGCGCTTGTCGATGAAGAGCGTCGGCTCCCCCTCGACGGGCAGAACCGCAAAGGCAAGCGCCAACGGGGTGTGGGAGACGTCGCCGCCGCGGATGTTGAACAGCCAGCAGATGGATGCGGGATCGGTCATCACAAGCGCGTCGGCCTGTTTTTCCTTCACCGCATCGGTGATCCTTCCCGTCTTGTCGCGGGCGGTTTCGCCTGCATAGTCGAGCGGGTGGATCGTCACCGTTTCCAGCGGCGGCGCCGGCAGGTCGTTGCGGATGGCGTCCACGAGATTGCGATCCACGGCGACGAGTTCGGCTTTTGCGGCCTCACAGACCTCTGAAAGCCTGTCTGCCCCGTCGACCGTGTGGAGCCACGGATCGAAGCCGATGCGCATGCCGGGCCGCAGATGCTCGGCCAGCCAGTCATGGGGCGGCGTCGCGATCATGTCTTCGGGCGTGAAGACCTCCGGATCGGTCTGGGCACGCAACTGCAGCGTATAGCGGCCATCGGTGAACACATGGGCAGCGTCCATCAGGATGATCGCGCTTCCGGCCGATCCGGTGAAGCCGGTCAGCCAGGCGAGCCGTTCGGCGCGTTCCGGCAGATACTCGTTTTGATGTTCGTCGGCGTGGGGCACCAGGAACGCGTCGAGACCGTCGGCCGGCATGCGCGCGCGCAATGCGGTCACCCGCGCCCTGCCTGAAGACGGGTCGCTCTTTTCGGAGAATTTCTGAAACATCAATGCGCCTTTGCTGCCCTGTTCCGCGCCGGACGTTAAGCGCCGGCCGGTGAGGGATCAATCCGCGCCGGCCGAGAATCGATGCCTATTGCAGTGCAGCAATCCATTTCGCATATGCGAAAGACGCATGGCTGCCCTGCGACATTGGTCGTAGTCAATCCGCATGACCATCCGCATATTTGGTGCATCGGTATCACCGGGTAAGATTCAGGAGACCAGATATGACCGTCAAATCGAAAAAGGGCATGCTTCACAATGCCTTTGACGCAATGGTCAACGCTCGCGCACGCCAGGCTTCGTCCTATGTCAACGGTGCACTTTTGATGCTCGACGACGACACGCTGAAGTCCTATGGCTACGACCGCAAGCAGCTTCGCCGCAAGCCGACGGCTTTCTATCCGTTCTAGGTTCGCGCGCTGCGCCATTGAGATTGGGGGCGGTCCTTCGGGGCCGCCCTTTGTCGTTTCAGTGGCCCTCGAGGTGCAGGGTGACCCATTCGTCGCGCCACAGGGTGCGCCGATGGAAGAGACCGGCCTGCCGGAAGGCCGCGAGCACCTTCCAGCGTTGAGTCGCCAGGATGCCCGAAAGAACGACGCGTCCGCCCGGAGCCAGATTGTCCGCGATCTTCGGCGCCATGCGCATCAGCGGTCGTGCCAGGATGTTGGCGACGATCAGGTCGAAGGGGCCTTCCTCGACGAAGGCGCGATGGCTGAACCCGGTCGCCGTCTCGAAACGGATGACACCGGTTTCGCCGTTGAGGCGGGCATTGGCCTTCGCCACGCGGGTCGCCACCGGATCGATATCGGTGGCGAGCACCGGGCAGTGGGCGCGTTTTGCAAGCGCGATCGCCAGCACGCCGCTGCCGGTGCCGAGATCGAGCGCGTTGGCGGGCTGCCGCGCGGCGATGAGCTGCTCCAGGACGATCAGGCAGCCGGCCGTGGTGCCGTGGTGGCCCGTGCCGAAGGCCTGGCCGGCCTCGATCTCGAGGGCGATGTCGTTGGCGCGCACGGCGTCGCGGTCATGGCTTCCATGGACCAGGAAGCGCCCGGCGCGCACCGGTTTCAGCCCCTCCAGCGATTTGGCCACCCAATCGATTTCCGGCAGCACTTCGCGGCCGATGTCCAGGCCGAAGCCGTCCGAGCCGAGGCACGACGCGATCCTGTCCTCGACGGCGGCGATGTCTTCGTCCTCCCCGTCCACGTAGACCGAGACCTCGTAGAGCAGTGCCGCCTCGTCGATTTCCATGTTGGCGAGGGCGAGGCCGTCTTCCTCGAACTCCTGTTCCAGGAGCGCGAAGATACGGTCCGCTTCATTCTTTTGGGCGGAGAGGTGAAGGCGGGTTTGCGGCATGTCAGTCGGTCTTGTTGTCGGCGGTCTTGGCCGGTTTCGGGTCGCGGTCGCCAGCCTTATCAGCAGGCCGCGGCGGAGCGAAGCTCAAAATCTCGTCGTCTGGATGCGGCTTCGAACCGTTGCAGTTGCAGTGGAAGATCAGCGCGCCGTCCGGCTTGCGCCACAGTATGACCCGTGTGTCCTCCGGCCGGCTTTCCAGATAGTCCTCGAAGGTGAATTCGTCGGTCAGCCGGGTGGACTGGAAGCTCCAGCCCATGTCGTGGCGGCGGCGCAGCTCGCGAAAATGCAGGCCGGGCTTGAACAATTGCCGGCCGCCAATGGTGAAATGCATGGCGCGGCGGTCCGAACGTTCACGCGAATCGCCGATCTCGTAGACATTGTTGCGGCCAAGTTCCGGGCCGAAATCGGTACAGATCAGCGCGTTGTAGGCGTCATTGTCGGTTGCCGCGATCAACGCGTCGAAGCGGCCGACATTGAGATTGTGATGGGCGTGTTCTGAGAGCGGTTCGCCGAAATGGGTGTCCAGGCCGGCCTGGCGGGCGTCGGTGAGATGGTTCCAGTTGGCGTCGGCGATGGTGACGGGAACCTCCATCGCCTTCAGCTTTTCGGCGAGCGCGGTCGCCCAGCGCGAACCGCCGACGATCAGGACGCCCGGCTTGCCCGACATGCGCAGGCCGAGAATGCGCGCGAGCGGGGCGAGCGAAAAGCCGTGCAGGAAGATCGTCGCCGTCACCACGGCGAATGTGAAGGCGACCATGCGTTCGCCGTCCGGCACCTGCGAGGCGGTCAGAAGCGCGCCGAACAGGCTGGCCACGGCGACGGCGACGATGCCGCGCGGCGCGATCCAGGCGGTAAGCAGCCGCTCCTGCCAGGTGAGGCCCGCCCCGACGGTGGATACGAAGATGGCCGCGGGCCGGACGACGAAGAGCAGGGCGACGACGAAGGCGACGGCGCGCCAGTCGAGCGCTTCGATCACGCGCCATTCCAGTGCCGCGGTGAGGATCACGAACAGGCCCGAGACGAGCAACACGGTGATCGTTTCCTTGAAGCGGCGCAATTCGGTGAGCGAGGCGAGGCGTGAGTTGGCCATGCGGATGCCCATGACCGTCACCGTCAGAAGGCCGGATTCCTCGAGGATCAGGTTCGACAGGGAGAAGAGCGCGAGCACCGAGGCGAACAGGACGGGGGCCTTGAGATATTCGGGCACATGCCCACGCACGAACGCCCAGACGAAAAACTGGCCGACCCCGACGCCGGCGACGACCGCGAAGGCGAAGGCGGCGACGATCTCGAGGAAGAGGTTGTCGGCACCGTGTCCGCCATGCAGGGCGAGAAAGATCTCCAGTGAAATCACGGCGAAGAGGGCGCCGATGGGATCGTTGACGATCGCTTCCCAGCGCAGCAGCGAGGCCGGCCGTGCGGTGAGTTTCGCCGAGCGCAGCAGCGGCATGATCACCGTCGGCCCGGTGACGACGAGCAGAGCGCCGAGGATGATCGCGACCGGCCATTCCAGGCCGCCGACATAGCGGCCGGCGAGCGCCGCGCCGATCCAGGTCAGCGGGCCACCCAGAATGACGATGCGGCGCACGGCCTTGGACGTCTCGCGGATCTCGCGGAAATTGAGTGTCAGCCCGCCCTCGAAGAGGATGATCGCGACGGCAAGGCCGATCGCCGGCTGGTAGACGTCGCCGAAATCGCGCGCCGGCACGATGAATCCGGTGACCGGGCCGGCGAGAAAGCCGGCCGCCAGAAGCAGCACGATCGCTGGAAGCCGAAGACGCCACGCCAGCCATTGGGCGGCAATGCCGGCTGCGGCGACGAAGGCCAGCTTGACCGCTATGTGTTCCATGACCGCGCGCCTCGATTGCCGTTCACACGGTCATATCGGCTTCGCGCCGCGTTCGGCAAGGCGCGCACGGGGTCCGTCCCAAGCTTGGGGCCGATCGTTCAGGTCTTGGCCAGATCGCGCAGCTTCTGCAGCGCGGTGTCGGTGTTCTCGCCCCAGGCGATGGTCTTGCGGAACCGTCCCTCGCTGTCGAGCAGCAGGATCGAGGCGGTGTGGTCCATCGTGTAGTCGCCGTCGTCGAGATCGACGCGCTTGAAATAGATGTTGAAGCCGCGTGCCATGTCGCGCACCGCATCCGGATCGCCGGTGATGCCGCGGACGCGATCGGTCACGTTGGAGATGTAGTCGCCGAGAATGTCGGGCGTGTCGCGTTCCGGATCGATGGACACGAAATAGGCCTTGATGTCTGCGCCGTCGTCGCCGAGTTCGCCAAACCAGCTGCTCAACTCGTAGAGCGTCGTCGGGCAGATTTCCGGGCAGTGGGTGAAGCCGAAGAACAGGACCGTGGGGTTGCCGCGGAACGCCTGTTCGCTGATCGGATCGCCATCCTGGTCGACCAGGTTGAAGGCGACGCCATAGGCCTCGCCTGCGTCCGTGGCGGACTGGCGGTAGATCTCGTAGCCAAGCCAGGCGCCTGTCGCGCCCAACACGACAATGAGGGCGGCGATGATCGTGCGCATTTCAAACCTCTTGAATGTTTCGGCTTCCATTTAGGCGCGCAGGGGCGAGATTTCATCCCGTCATTTCGGCGCGGCGGGCAGGGCTACCCGCACCAGGCGAGACCCGCCTGGAGAAGCGACCAGAAAAGCGTGTCGCCATGCAGCACCCAGCCGGCGAAACCGATGAGCCCGATCAGCGCGGTCATCAGGGCGCCCACGAGCAGCACGCGGCCCTCCGGCAGGGCCGCCGAAGACATCGAAGTCTGGTCGTTGATCGCCTTCTCGCTCATGTTTTCAGGTTATCCGATGCCGGTTCGGCTTCCAAGCGCAACAGTTTGCCGCGCATGGAGCTTGTGCGTTTGACATGCGTCAATGAGCGCAATTGCCGCCCGCATCAATCTGTCGCAGGTGGGAGCGGGAGGAGACATCATGGCGGACGACAACGAAGTGGCAGGCGCGGTCCGGCGGGCGCCGGGCATGCCGAAGGTCAACAGAATAGAATTGCGCGACCTCGCTGAGGTGCTGCGCAAGGGCCTGTCCGACTTCGCGTCGGCGCCGCTGTTCGGGCTGTTTTTCGGCGGGGTCTATGCGCTGGGCGGCATCGTCATCGCCCTGTCGCTGACCGTCTGGGACATTCCGTGGATGATCTACCCGGTGGCGATCGGCTTCCCGCTGATCGGCCCGTTCGTCGCGGTGGGGCTCTACGAAGTCAGCCGCAGGCTGCAGGCCGGCCAGCCCCTGAACTGGGGCGAGGTGCTGGGCGTGATCTGGCTGCAGCGGCAACGCGAACTGGCGTGGATGGCCTTCGTGATGCTGTTCGTCTTCTGGGTGTGGATGTACCAGGTACGCCTGCTCGTGGCGATCATCCTGGCGCGATCCTCCTTCTCGACGCTCGACCGGTTTCTGGACGTCATCTTCACCACGACCCAGGGCTGGATCTTCCTCGGGGTCGGCCATGTGGTGGGCGCGGTGCTTGCGATGGTGCTGTTCTCGATCACCGTCATCTCCATCCCGCTGCTTCTCGACCGCGAGGCCGATTTCGTCACGGCGATGATCACCAGCGTGAAGTCGGTCTCCACCAGCCCGATCCCGATGCTGGGATGGGGCTTGTTCGTCACGCTTGCGGTGATCGTCTCGTCGGTACCGGTATTTCTCGGTCTGGTTGTGACGCTGCCGGTGCTGGGGCATGCGACGTGGCATCTCTACAAGAAGGCTGTCGCGCCTGCATGAGCGGGCGGTAGCGTTCCGTCAGTCGCCGGACATGCTCGTCGATCTGGATGAGACAGCAGACCACCGGACAGCCGTCGATCGTCTGATGGCCCAGCAGTTCGCAGCCGAGGTCGAAGACGCGGGTGAGCTCGAAGATGCGCTGCTCCGTCACGGTGATGTAATGCGTGATGCCGTTGCGCCGAGCATATTCGAAATTGGCGAGTGACAGTTCCAGCGTCGCGAGACCGAGCCCCACCGGCAACCGGCCCCCGGCATTCCGGCGATCGACGCAGAAGCGGGACAGTTCCCAGATCGTCGGCGAACTGAAATGGAGGCCTTCCGGCACGAGGCCGTCGAAGGCGAGATCGAGCAGGGTGGTCTGCGTCGTCGGGATCAGTCTGATGCCGGCATTGACCGCGCCGGCCGCATCTACCGACAGCGCATAGGTGCAGGGCATCTCGTCCAGCGGGTCGCGCTCCTCGTCGCCATGCACGGGAACGTCCCAGCCGAGCTGGTCGTGGAATACCGTCTTGCGCAACCGAAAATAGGCCGAGACCTCGCGCGTGTATCGTGGACGGTCATGCGTCTCGACATGGATGATCATTGCAACCTCCGGTTACATCGAAGGCTGTCATATCTCAACTGGAGGAGGATTACAACTTATGCTCGTATCGACTGAATAGATTCAACTCTATGGCGCGGGCGATGGCGGCGGGCTTGTTGGCCACGTGCAACTTGCTCTTGGCGCTTTGCATGTGGGCGACGATCGTCCAGCGCGAGAGTTTCATCGTCTCGCCGATCTCCTTGTCGGTCTTGCCCTGCGCGCCCCAGTAGAGCACCTCGATCTCCCGGTCGCTGAGCGCGACCTTGGGCGGATCGTTCTTCAGGAAACGCTCGGTGACCGTCAGGGCGATGATATGGGCATGCTCGCGGAACTTGGCCATCAGGCCGGCCGCTTCGTCCGTCGCCCCGGTCACATCGACATCGGTTGCAAACGTCGTGACCGAGTGAATGCCCGGGGAGATGTGGATGGGGATGCCGACCGTGTAGAGGCCGATGTCGAACTCGATGGCGCCTTCGGCCATTTCCGTCAGGCCGGCATGTTCGGGATGGCGATGATCGAAGATGACGGCACCCACCGAATCCAGGCCTTTGACGATGACCGGATCGATATGGGCGTAGTTGCGTTCCGTATAGCGCTCCAGCCAATGCGCCGGGTAGGTGGTCACGATGATGTTGGAGGCAAGGCCGTTGCCCTCCAGCCGCGCCCAGAAGGAGATGTAGTTGCTCTGCGTCTGATCGCGCGCGATCTTCATCGCTTCGAGAATGGCCGGCGGAAAATCCGGATTGGAGGGCGCGATGACAAAGTCAGGCGCAACCAGTACGCGATACATTTGGCGGTAGGCCCCCCTTTGGCCGAAATTCGATCATCTTCGCATGCAGCGCATGCGGTCCCCATGATGAAGAATCTATGCAACTAATTGTAGGCCAATCTGTTTGCATATCACAACTGCCGAGTGGCCGGGCCGGCGTCGCTGCACCGAGAAGTGACAGGCCTGGCGCGCGATGGTTCAATCGCCAGTGCCGATGATCCGGGTGTGAGACAAGAGGGTATCTTGAGATATATCGCTGTCCTCAATCGTGATGCTTCCAGCCTGAAGACGGCCGACCTCGATGCGCTCGTCGAGCAGATCGAGACGCGCTTTGGCGAGGAAGGTCACACGATTTCCGTCACCTTGCACGAGGGCAAGGACCTGCCGGAGGCGCTCGGCGAAGCCGCGCGTTCCGCGGAAGCGGACGCGATCCTGGCCGGGGGCGGCGACGGCACGATCTCGCTGGCGGCCGGTATCGCACATGACGCGAAGAAGGCGCTCGCGATCCTGCCCGGCGGCAACATGAACCTGTTCGCCCGTTCGCTGGGCATTCCGCTCGACCTGGAAGCGGCCGTCGACGCGGTCGCGAGCGGAAAGCCGGCAAAGGCCGACATCGCGTTTGCCAATGACCGGCCGTTCATCCACGAATTCTCGCTCGGGCTGCGTCCGAAGATGATCGCGTTGCGGGACCGGCAGAGTTTCGGTTCGCGCATCGGCAAGCTGATGGGCAGCGTCGCTTCCCTGTGGCGCGTGCTGATGCGGCCGCCGCGGGTCAGGGTGTGGTTCGACGACGGGCATGGAAATGAGCGCCGGCTCGTGACGGCCGGCCTTGCGATCTCCAACAATCCCTTCGGCGAAGGGCACTTGCCCTATGCCGACCGCGTGGACGGGGGCGTGCTCGGCGTCTACCTGGCGCATACGGTGCGGCCGGCGGAACTGGCCGCGATCGCGGCACGGCTTTCGACCGGCGACTGGGCGGGCATGCCGCAGATGGAGCGCTTCACGACGACTCGCCTGCGGCTGACGCGGCGCGGGACGATCCGGGCCGCGATGGACGGCGAATTGGTGCACATGCACGGACCCGTCGAAATTCGCACGGCGCCGGGCGCGCTGACGGTGATCGCGCCGGACGAGGACCATGCCCGGCGCGGTCAGTGACCGTCAGTATTTGCTCGGAACGTAGAGTTCCCGCGGCAGCACGGCGCGCTCGTAGTCCGGATTGAAGACGCGGTCGGGCAGGGCGACATCCTCGCTCGGGACGTCCTCATAGGGGAACAGCGTCAGCAGGTGGTCGATGCAGTTCAGGCGCGCGCGCTTCTTGTCGTTGCCCTCGACAATGTACCAGGGCGCCTCGGGGATGTTAGTGCGGGCGAACATCTCCTCCTTGGCCTTGGTGTATTGCTCCCAGCGCACCCGCGACTGCAGGTCCATCGGCGACAGTTTCCACTGCTTGAGCGGATCGTGAATGCGCATGAGGAAGCGCAATTGCTGTTCCTCGTCGGTGATCGAGAACCAGTATTTCACCAGATGCACGCCGTCGCGCACCAGCATGCGCTCGAATTCCGGGACGTCATTGAAGAACTGCTGGACCTGGTCCTTGGAGGCGAAGCCCATGACGCGCTCGACGCCGGCGCGGTTGTACCAGGAGCGGTCGAAGAGAACGATCTCGCCGGCGGCCGGCAGATGCGGCACGTAGCGCTGGAAATACCACTGGGTCTTCTCGCGGTCGGAAGGGGCGGGCAGCGCGACGACGCGGACGACGCGCGGGTTGAGCCGCTGCGTGATGCGCTTGATGACGCCGCCCTTGCCGGCCGAATCGCGCCCCTCGAAGAGGACGACCACCCGCTGACCGGTGTGGATGACCCAATCCTGCAGCTTGATCAGTTCGGCCTGCAGGTTCAGGAGCCCGCGAAAGTAATCCTGCCGGGGGATCGTCGCGCCATGGGCGCGCTGGTAGATCTTCTTGATCTCCAGCGACAGCGCCGCGTCTTCCAGCTCGAGCTCGTAATCCTCGTCCAGCGTGTCGGCGAGTTCGGCCTCCAGCCAGTCGTTACCGTCCATCAGATTGGGCTCGTCTGCCATGGCTCAATTCTCCCTGCGTGTCGGACGGCTTGTTACGGTGCGACTCTTGACGTTTTTGTGACGGTTTTGGCGTTCAGCCGCGTGGCATCCACGGATAGTCGAATTCCTCCGGCGCCGGGGCGGTCGCATTGCTGCGCCTGATCTCGTCGACCGCGCGCAGCAGGGCCCGCACCCGGACCGGATTGACGCGGCCATTCTCGTCGATGCCGCTCGCAATGGGAATGTCGGGCGTCAGGGGCGTGTGGAAGGCTTCGTACCACTGGAGGCAGCGGAACGGCATCATCAGGCGCACGGGAAGGTTGGGCAGTTCGAAGTAGCCCTCGGGCCCCAGGCATTGCGAACGCACCGCATTGTCCAAGGTGCTGCCGATGATCGTCGCGTCGAATTCGATTTGCAGGACGCGCGCCATGGCAAGGGCGGCGCCGCCGGTGCGCTGGTCGATCAGGACCTGCATGGTCCTGTAGCGATGCGCCCAGGACCGATCGTATTCGCGATCCTGCGTCAGGTAGATGTCGCAATAGCCCTGCCGGATATCGAACGTGTCGCATGACTGCGCTTCTTCGGTCGCGGCGTCGGGGTCTTTCGGATGGAAGCCGGTACGCTCCTTCTTCAGACGCTCGTACCAGGCCGGCGCGTACCAGCTCAGCGACAGTTCGAAGGCGTCGAGGACGCTCTCCAGACCGGTCCAGTCGCGGCCGACATTGCCGGTGAGATCGACGATCAGATGGGCGCGATCGTTTTCCCGGATGTGGCCGACCCTCTCCCGCAGCATGCCGGTGTCCAGTTGCGAGCCGCCGAAGGTCGATATCATGAGATATTCGGCTTCAAGGGCGGCGTTCTCGGCGCGATAGGACCCGCGCAGCGCATCCGCGATCCGTCCGGTGGAGAAGAGCAGCGGGTCGGGCGAGATGAACCCCGACGCCAGCGCCTGCATGACCCGATTCATCTGGTCGGGCGGAACAGCCGCCAGCGAAACGGCAAACTCGTCTGCAAGTAGCTCGCAGCACGACCAACCCTCGATGTCCACGCCGGGCGGATGCCAGGTCGTGCCGGTCGTGTAGTGAAAGCGTTCGGGAAAGCCCATCAAGGCGCCGACGATCTTGACCAGGTCCGGCCTGGCGGCGGAGAGATCGTAGGTCATGTCGTTGACGCAGCCGTCGGCGACGCTGGCGCTGTAGAGCCAATGGTGGAGCTCGGCGGGCCTGCTGCCCTCGAAATCGTAGACTTCGCGCGAGGCCAGGGACCCCCTTCCAAGATAGGTCATTGCGTCCGGCCCGACGCTGAAGAACGGCGCGGCGACCGTCTTCTTTCGGGTATCGAGGATGTGTGCTGTCGGGATGTCGAGCCAGGTGTTGCCGTCGCAGACGAAGGAAGCGACCTGCTGGACGATGTAGAAGGCCTGGTAGAAGCTCAGCGTCTCTTCCGCGTCGTAGTAGCGGTCTTCGGCGTAAGCCTGGAAGTCGGTGTCAAGGACATATTCGTAGGCGTTCGGATGATGATCGGCGATCCTCTCGTAAACGAAGGCAACGTCCTCGGCGACCTGGTCGCTTGTATATTCCAGCGCGTCGAGATCGATCGCCTGTGCATGTACGGTCATGAAAAGACAGGCGGCAACACACGGAAATACTCGCATCGGGAGACGATCACCTGTCAGGAACGCAGTCTTACCATCTATCGCGTGTTCGGACCGAAATGGAAAGAGGCGGGCCGGAACCCGCCTCCTTCTCCTCCTCCGCAACGCCGGGTCAGGCGGCGCATGGGGCCAGTCTCGCCGTCAGGCGGCGAACTGGTTCATCGTGTTGTCCTTGCCGCCGGCCTTGAGGGCCGCTTCGCCGGCGAACCATTCCTTGTGGTCGTCGCCGATGTCGGAGCCGGCCATGTTCTGGTGCTTGACGCAGGCGATGCCCTGGCGGATTTCCTGGCGCTGGACGTTCTTGACGTAGCCGAGCATGCCCTGGTCGCCGAAATACTCCTTCGCCAGATTGTCCGTGGACAGCGCCGCCGTGTGATAGGTCGGCAGCGTGATCAGGTGGTGGAAGATGCCGGCCTCGCGGGCCGCGTCCGCCTGGAAGGTGCGGATGCGCTCGTCGGCCTCGGCCGCCAGTTCCGACCCGTCATATGCCGCGCTCATCAGCGTGCCGCGATCATAGGCGGAAACGTCGCGACCCTCGGCCTCCCAGGCATCATAGACCTGCTGGCGGAAGTTCAGCGTCCAGTTGAAGGACGGCGAGTTGTTGTAGACCAGCTTGGCGTTCGGGACGACCTCGCGGATGCGGTTCATCATGCCGCCGATCTGGCCGATATGCGGCTTCTCGGTCTCGATCCAGATCAGGTCCGCGCCGTTCTGCAGCGAGGTGATGCTATCGAGGACGCAGCGGTCCTCGCCGGTTCCCGAGCGGAACTGGAACAGGTTGGAGGGCAGGCGCTTCGGGCGCATCAGCTTGCCGTCGCGCTTGATGACGACGTCCGACGGGGCGAGATCGTCGGCGGTGATTTCCTCGCAATCGAGGAAGGCGTTGTACTGGTCGCCGAGGTCGCCCGGCTCACGCGAAAAGGCGATCTGCTTGGTCAGGCCCGCGCCGAGCGAATCCGTCCGGGTGACGATGACGCCGTCATCGACGCCGAGTTCCAGGAAGGCGTAGCGGCAGGCGCGGACCTTGGCGAGGAATTCCTCGTGCGGGACCGTGACCTTGCCGTCCTGGTGGCCGCACTGCTTTTCGTCTGAGACCTGGTTTTCGATCTGCAGCGCGCAGGCGCCGGCCTCGATCATCTTCTTGGCGAGCAGGTAGGTCGCCTCGGCATTGCCGAAGCCGGCATCGATGTCCGCGATGATCGGGACGATGTGGGTCTCGTGATTGTCGATCCTGTGCTGGATCTCGGCGGCCTTGTTCACGTCGCCGGCGTCGCGGGCGGCGTCGAGGTCGCGGAACAGGATGTTCAGTTCACGCGAATCGGCCTGGCGCAGGAAGGTGTAGAGCTCGCCGATCAGCGCCGGAACCGAGGTCTTCTCGTGCATGGACTGGTCCGGCAGCGGGCCGAATTCGGAGCGCAGCGCGGCGACCATCCAGCCGGAGAGATAGAGGTAGCGGCCCTTGGTCGTGCCGAAATGCTTCTTGATGGAGATCATCTTCTGCTGGCCGATGAAGCCGTGCCAGCAGCCGAGCGACTGGGTGTAGTTGGCCGGATCGGCGTCATAGGCCGCCATGTCGCGGCGCATGATCTTGGCCGTGTAGCGGGCGATGTCGAGGCCGGTCTTGAACTTGTTCTGGACGCGCATGCGGGCGACCGCCTCGGCGTCGATGGCGTTCCAGCTGTTGCCGCGGCCGGTGATCAGATCGCGGGCTTCCTGAATATCCTGCGTGTATGACATGTGGGCTTCCTCTCGTCGATTTGTAAAAATCTGTCACGCCGCAATGCAGCGAAGAGAGGGGAATGTCACGGAAATCCCGGAAATCTGGCTTTCAATTCGTGTCTAAATGTTGCGATGCGATGTCGCGGCCAGTAAATTTGTAAAAGATTGACAGGTTCAGGCTTTTCAGGCGGCCATGGCCTCGGCGCGGTCCTCGACGAATTCGCGCAGTTCCTCGAGATCGAAGCCGGCGCCGGCGGCACGGTCGAGAACGGTGTCCGCGCCCAGCCGCGCGGCGGCCGCCTGGGTCCACAGGATGGTGGAGCGGTTGCCGGAGCGGCAGTAGAACAGGACCGGCCCGGGCAGGGCGCGCAGCGCCTCGGTCTGGGCGTCGACCGGTTCGTCGTCGGTCACGTCATGGCTGGCGACGGGCAGGAAGCGATAGTCGAGGCCGTGGCGGCGGGCGATGGCTTCGGCCTCTGCGCTCGGCAACTGGTCGTCGGCTTCGCCGTCCGGCCGGTTGTTGACGACCGAGCGGATGCCGCGCGCGGCGATTTCCGCGAAATCGTCCTCGGTGAGCTGCGAGGCCACGAAGACGTTCTTTTCGAGCTGGGCTATCCGGGCCATGGGCCGCCTTTCCAAAACCGACACGCCCGGCGAAAGCCGGGCTCAGCATAATATGGGCGCTGGAAGCGCCGGTGGATAAGTCGGCAGGCCCTTTTTTCGGGCGCGGCGGGAAAAAGCTTTTCGCGAGATCGCCGATGCGTGGAACGTCGTTTCGCGGCCGCGCATTTGACGGGTTCCGGCGATTGGCCCATTAAGCGGCGTTTCCTGTCCGGACGACTGCCATGAAGCCCTTTCTGATCCTGCAATTGCGCCCCGAGGCGGAAGCCTCCGACGACGAGTTTCACGCCATCCTGCAAAAGGGCGGGCTGACCGAGGACCGCGTTCGCCGCATCCGGCTGGAGCGCGAGGAACTGCCGCCGCTCGATCCGGGTGACTATGCCGGCGTGATCGTCGGCGGCGGGCCGGGCTGCGTCTCCGACGCGCCGGAAGACAAGAGCCCGATGGAAAAGCACATCGAGGACGAGGTGATGAGCCTGATGCCGGCGATCACCGAGCGCGACATTCCGTTTCTCGGCTGCTGCTACGGCATCGGCATTCTGGCGCATCACCTGGGCGGCGCGGTTTCCAAGGAGCGCTTTGGCGAGCCTGTGTCCGTGGTTCGGGCGGAAGCGACCGAGGAGGGGCGGGCCGATCCGCTGCTGACCGGGATCGAGGGGCCGTTCGACGCTTTCGTCGGCCACAAGGAAGCGGTCCAGGCGCTGCCGGAGGGCTGCGTGCAGCTGGTCGCGGGCGACGCCTGTCCGTTCCAGATGATCCGCTACCGGGACAATGTCTATGCGACGCAGTTCCACCCCGAAGCCGATGGCGAGGTGTTCGCGCTGCGCATCCGCATCTATCGCGACAAGGGCTATTTCGATCCCGCCGACGCCGAGCACCTGACCGAGGCGGCGCGGCGCGGCAACCCGGAGGCGGGGGCGAGGATCCTGCGAAACTTCGTCACGCGCTACGGCTAGCCCGCGAGGCGGCCCGTTTGCTTGCGAGGGCCGGGAATTCGGGTTACGCCGGGGCTGCAGGCGGACAAACGGGGAAGAGCGATCGTGGCCAATCAATGGGGCAGGGACAGCGGCGGTCAATCGGGCGGGCCCGGCCGGCGCGTGATACTCGCTCTTGCCGTTTTCATCGCGATGGATATCGGCCTTGCCGGCGGATATCTGCTGTCGCGGCTGTTCGGCCCGAACGACAGCGCGACGATCGAGCGGCTGACGGGCGAGACTGCCCGGCTGGAAAACGAATTGAAGGCGGCCGAGGCCGAACTGTCGCAGGCGCAGGCCGCCGCGACGGCGCAGCAGGACGCCGACGAGACCGGGCTTCGCGAGACGATCGACCGCCAGGCCCGCGACCTGGACGCGCTCACCGAACAGCTCGCCACCGTCAGCGACGAGCGGCAAGCCGCCGTCACTGACGCCGAAGCGCAGGCCGACGCGGTCGCGGCCTTGCAGGACGAACTCGCAGCACTGCGCGACAGCGCGAGCGCCGGGCAGGGCGAACTGGCCGACGAACTGGCGCGGCTGCGCGACGGGGTCATTCCGGAACTGACCGACGAGCGGGACCGGCTGGCGCAGGAACTGGAAGCGGCGAACGGCCGGGCAGGCGAGCTGGAAGCGCAGGTCGCGGCGCTCGACGGCGCCAAGGCGGATGCCGAGGCGCGGATTTCGACGCTGGAAAGCGAGCTTGCCGCCGCGCGGCAGGCGCTGGCCGAGGCGCAGGCGCGGCCCGCCGAGACGGCGACGCAGCCCGAGCGGACCGAACCGGCGGCAGGCGAGACGACCGAACCCGCCGACGCCACAGCGCAGGCGGCGCGCGATCCGGCCGAGGTCGAGGCGGCCTTGCGCAACGCCCCCGGCCTCGCCACCTTGTCGCAAGCCGACAGGCAAAGGCTGAAGGACGCGCTCGTCGCCGGCGAGTGCGTGACGACCGCGCTGGAAGCCGTCTTTGCCGACGTGCCGATCCTGGCGCTGCGCAACCTGATCCGCGACCTGAACAGCGGCTGCTGACGAGAGGAGACCGACCCGTGAAAGCCTTCATCCTTCGCTTCGCCGCCGCTGCGCTGGCGCTTCTGGCAGCCGGTTCGGCCGGCGCGGCGGAATTCGAGCGCAACATCATGACCGGCGGCCCGACCGGCACCTATATCCAGATCGGCCGCGACATCGCCGGGCTGGGCGCGCAATGCGGGCTGACGCTTAACGTGGTGGAAAGCGCCGGCTCGCTCGAGAATTTCATCGGCGTGCGCAAGCGGCGCAACACGCAGTTCGGCATCGTGCAGAGCGACGTGCTGGAATATCTGAAGACCTTCGAGGCAGGCGACGCCGAGGTGCAGGACGCGGTGCGCGGCGTGCGCATCATGTTCCCGCTCTACAATGAAGAGGTGCATGTGCTGGCCAGCGCCGACATTGCCGGGGTGAAGGATCTCGCCGGCAAGAAGGTCGCGATCGGCGTGAAGGACAGCGGCACGTTCCTGACCGCCTCGCTGGTGCTCGACATCCTGCAGGTCAAGGCGGCCGAGCGGCTGCCGCTGAACCCCGACCAGGCGCTGCCGAAGCTTCTCGCCGGCGAGATCGACGCCTTCTTCTACGTCGCCGGCGCGCCGGCCTCGCTGTTCGCGAATGCCGAGATCGACGCCGAGCGGTTCCATCTCCTGCCGATCACCGAGGCGCCGCTGCTGGCGACCTATACCAAGGCGACGATTCCCGCTGGCACCTACGGGTTCCAGGCGGACGCGGTCGACCTCGTCGCGGTCAAGGCCGTGCTGATGACCTATGACTACGATCCCGACCGCAACGCCTATCACCGCGAGAGCTGCGACACGGTCTCGGATTTCTCCAGCCTGATCCTGTCGGGGCTCGGCACGCTGAAGGAGACCGGCCATCCGAAATGGAAGACCGTGGACCTGACCGCCCTGCCGCCGGGCTGGCAGGTGGGCACGTGCGTCAAGGCCGGCATGGCGCTGGACTACACGCCGCATTGCGTGTCGCAGCCAGAACCGGCCGACACGAGCGGCAACGACGAATATCTCGACCTCCTGAAGCGGCGGCTGCAGGAATAGGCGATCAAGGGCCGCTCGATGTTTGCCGACGGCCCCCTCGTTTCAAGACCGAGTTCCAGCCCCCTCATCCGGCACTTCGTGCCACCTTCTCCCACGGGGGGAGAAGGTAGCGCGTGGGATTGGCGCCGCGCCTCCATTTGCCAGACACTTCTCGATCGGCCGACCCGCCGGCCCACCAGCGAAAAAGCCACCCGCGGGGGAGCGGGCGGCCTTTTGACGGGAGGGAGGTTCGGAGGGGCAGGCTTATCGCTTGAAGGCGCGCTCCCAGACCGGGGCGGCGTTCGGGTGGGAAAAGACGCGGGCGCGTTCCGGGCCGACCGGGTGGATCGGGTCGATGACGATGGCGCGCGCGGCGGGGAAGGTCTTGGTCTGCATGGTCTTGTCTCCTCATGGATCAGTTTCGATGGGGCGACTATGCCGGCGGCCCGTTTCACCCGTGTTTCGGGGGGCAGGCGCGTGTGTTTCGATTGTTTCGGGACGGGGCGCGGGGCTGACGGCCCTGCCGGGACGGAGGCAAGCGCGCGCGCGATCGCGACCGCGCCTGCCGTCGCAAGCCGGTTCGAAACTCCCGTTTCGCCCTCTTGCTCTCACGAGGTGTCCGGCGGCCTGAGCGCCTGAAGCGCGAGGCCGTGGCATTCGGCGAGCACGTGGTCGACGGCGCGCGCGGCGCGCTTGTCGTGGCCGGGCGGGAGACCGGCGCGCAGCGGCGAGCGGCGTGCGGCCCGGGCCATCTGCGCGCGCCGCGCCTGCCGGCGGGCGAAGCGCCGTGCATGGCCGTCGAGATCGTCGAGCGCGCGCTTCAGCGCCTCGATGCGGCGGCAGAGCGCTCCGGCGCTGACCTCCTCGTCCGGGTCTGCCTGCGTGAAACCGGTGTCGGGAAAGGGGCGCCAGCCGTCCCAGCCCTTCGGGTCGAAGCGGCGCGGCGGATCGGTCAGGCGGAAGGCGGGCACGCGCGGTGTCGCGGCCGGCGGGACTTCGG
>NZ_JALEGV010000011.1 GCF_022763245.1 Oricola sp. | reverse complement strand
CCCCCGCAACCAAAATCAACCCGTTCATCCACAAGATGAGCGGGTCTTTGCGTTTCTAATAGGCATCAATCCAAGCTCTCACAGCTCCCAAGGTGGGCTTCTTTCTGCCTGGTGGCGAGCGGCATTAGCGCCTTTGGCAAATCCTTGCACCCACAGGCGCAAAATCTCCCGCGAAGCGGATCGCCTCGCGGGAGACACAAATCTCGTCGGTTTGAATGGCCGTCAGGCTACTTGATGATGATTTCCGCGTTGTTTTCCGCGATGAAGATGATGTCGCAGTAACCCAGCGAGTTCTCGGACTTCCAGATGTGGCCGCGATAGGTCTGCTGTTCGTAGCGGCCGTTTGGCGGGATCGTGGCGTAGAGCTGCGGGCGACCGTCGAAATCGATCCAGTAGAGCTGCGCGGAGCGGTCGTGGACCTGGTTGATGATGGTGAAATGGGTCGGCGAATTGGTGCCGGGGGAGCGCATCCCCTGGGTGTTGCAGGCCTGCGAAAGGGCCGGGCCGGCGGCGGTCACGCCTGTGGCGAGCGCCAGCATTGCAAGCGCGCCTCTGATCTTGCTCATAGTTTTCCCCTGATCGGTTCTGAAAAAAGTACTGAGATGAGTAGTAGTATGCCCCGACGCGACGTTAGCACGGAACGCGACGTCGTCCATGGCGAAGGTGGAAAACGCCGCAATTAGTTCGGCTTACGGCTATGACGCCCGAGACACTGCGTCGTGCGACTGCCGCCCGGAGGCGACGGTCGCGAGACTTTGGGCATCCGGCCCTGCGGTCAGGCAGGGGTTTCCTTGCGGATGTCGTCGATCAGCAATGCACGGAGCTCTTCGGTGACCTGCGGCGTCTGGCCGAACCAGTGGCCGAAGCCTTCGACCGCCTGGTGGAGGAGCATGCCAAGACCGGTGACCGTGCGGTGGCCGCGTGCTGCCGCGTCCTTCAGGATGTCGGTTTCCAGCGGGACATAGACGACGTCGTAGACGATCGCGCCGGGTTTGAGCGGCGACAGGTCGATCTCAAGCGGCGGCTTGCCGGACATGCCCAGCGAGGTCGTGTTGACGAGGAGGTCTGTCTCGCGCATCAGCGCGGGCAGGGCGTCGAGGCCGTGACCGCTCATGGCACCGAAATGGGCCGCCAGTTCCTCGGCCTTTGCAGCGGTGCGGTTGCAGAGGTCGACCGACAGGCCGCGCTCTTTCAGGCCATAGGCGGCCGCGCGCGCGGCGCCGCCGGCGCCGATGATCAGGGCCTTCTTCGACGACGCGTCCCAGCCGGGCGCCAGGTCGTCGAGATTGCCCATGAATCCGCTCGCGTCGGTGTTGCTGCCGACGAGCTGATCGCCCTCGCGCCAGATCGTGTTGACCGCGCCCATGGCCTCGGCGGCCTCGGTGATCCTGTCGAGAAACGGAATGACATCCACCTTGTGGGGCACAGTCACATTGCCGCCGGCCCATCCGGCCTCGTCGAAGGATGAGAAGAATTCAGCCAGCTTTTCGGGCGCGACGTCGATCTTCTCGTAGCTTCCCGGCAGCCCGAGCGTCTTCAGCCAATGGCCGTGCATCATCGGCGACCGGGAATGGGCGACCGGGTGTCCAATGAGAAATGCCTTCGGTGCCGTCGTCATGCTGCGTCGTCCTGTCAATCCATCCGGGCTGCAGGTAGCGTTTTTCGGGCACGATGCGCAACGGCCCAGTGGCGTTCGCGCGCGAAAGGTCGGGCCATTGTGCCTATTGCGGCTGATCGCCGTCGGCGGAGAGGGCGTTGCGGCAGGCGTCGGCGAAATCGCGCGCGAGATCCTCGCGCTCGGTGCGGGAGGGATAGACGACCAGGAACCGGTGCTTGATGCCGATCTTGAACGGGATGATCGCGATGTCGTTGCGCGGAACCGCCTCGGCGAGCCATTGCGGCACGATCGCGGTGCCGAACCTCTCGGCCGCGAATCCGCAAGCCGATTCCACAGACTGGGTTTCCACCGCGACACGCGGCGCGATCCCCGCGCGGCGGAAAGCGACGTCGATCTCGTTGCGCCACGGCCGTCCGCGCCCGATCATGATCAAGGGTTCGTGCTTCAGGTCCTTGGTCGACAGGGACTTCCTGTCTTTCAGCGGGCTGTCGATGGGGGTGACCGCGACGAGGCCGCTGGCGCAGATTTCGACGGATTCCACGCCGGGCACCAGGAGCGGCGCCTTGGCGATGCCGAGGTCCACCTCGCGGGCCGCGACCCGGCCGACGATGTGTTCGTAACTGCCGAGATGGACCATGAGGCGCAGCCGGGGCTGCGCCGATGTCAGCTTGCGCAGAGCGCGGGGCAGGTAGGTGGCGGCCGATGAATAGGGCGCGGCGACGCGAAGCTGGCCGCGTTCCAGGCCGCGAATGTCCTTGGCGAGGTTCAGCACGCGTTCGAGGCCGTCGAAGGCGTGGCTTGCCTCTTCGTAGATCATCAGCGCCGTCTCGGTCGGCCGCATGCGGCCGTTCTCGCGCACGAAGAGCAACAGGCTGAGTTCGGATTCGAGCCGGGAAATCTGCTGGCTGACGGCGGGTTGCGACAGGCCGAGCTGCCGGGCGGCACGCGTCGCGCTGCCCGCCTCGATCAGCGCGCAAAACACCTCCAGCCCACGCATGAGTGACGTCGCCATGCCATAACATTGGCTTATACAATTTGCCCTTGCAACAATAAGATTGTGGACCTGCCGGGCGCACGCCTAACCTCGCCGGATCGAAATGCCAGGCGGGTGGAGCGATGGCGGTATTTCTTCTGAGGCGGTTTCTGCAGACCCTGGCGGTCCTGCTTCTCGTCTCGCTCGTGGTCTTCCTCGGTCTCTATGCGATCGGCAATCCGGCGGAAATCCTGCTGCCGGACGACGCGACCGCCGCCGAACGCGACGCGGCGATCCGCGCGCTCGGCCTCGACAAGCCGATCTGGGTCCAATACGGCGTCTTTCTCGGCAACGCCCTGACCGGCGACCTCGGCACCTCCTTCGTCTACAACACGCCCTCGATCACGCTGATCCTGCAGCGCTTCCCGGCGACGCTGGAACTCGCGCTTTCGGCCCTGCTGATCGCGATCTTCATCGGCGCGCCGCTTGGCCTCTATGCCGGGCTGAAGCCGGGCACGCGGCTGGATCGCGCCATCGTCACCGGGTCGATCCTCGGCTTTTCGCTGCCGAATTTCTGGCAGGGCCTGATGCTGATCCTGATCTTCTCCATCGGGCTCGGCTGGCTGCCTTCGAGCGGCCGCGGCGAGACGGGCATGATCTTCGGCATCGAGACCAGCTTCGCGACCTGGGACGGCATTCGCCATCTGGTGCTGCCGGCCACCAATCTGGCGCTCTTCAAGCTGGCGCTGGTGATCCGACTGACCCGGGCGCAGGTGCGCGAGACCATGCCGCTCGACTTCGTGAAATTCGCGCGCGCCAAGGGCGTCAGCGAGACCCGCATCCTCGGCGTGCACGTTTCCAAGACGATCGCCGCGCCGATCATCACCGTCCTCGGCATGGAGCTCGGCTCCGTCATCGCCTTCGCGGTGATCACGGAATCGATCTTCGCGTGGCCGGGCATGGGCAAGCTGATCATCGACTCGATCCACAAGCTCGACCGTCCCGTCGTCGCCGCCTACCTGCTGGTGATCACCTTCATGTTCATTCTCATCAACCTCGTCGTGGACCTGCTCTACACCGTGCTCGATCCGCGCGTGCGGCTGGGAGGCCGGACATGACCGTCGCCGACACCGCGCCTGCAAAGGCCGCGCCGTCGCGCTGGCGGCCGGTCTGGGAAGAGTTCTCCGAAAGCCCCGGCGCCGTCATCGCGCTCGTGGTCTGCATCATATTGCTGCTCGCCGCCGTCTTCGGGCCGTGGCTGGCGCCGCAGAACCCCTACGACCTCACCGAGATCAGCTTCTTCGACAGCCGTCTGCCGCCGCTGTCGACCACGCCGGAAGGCAACTTCTACCTGCTGGGCACCGACAATCAGGGCCGCGACATGTTCTCGGCCATGCTCTACGGGTTGCGCACGAGCCTGTTCGTCGGCGTGGCCGCCGGCGTGCTCGCGATCGCGGTCGGGGTCAGCCTCGGCCTGACCGCGGCCTATGCGGGCGGCGCCTTCGACGCGCTGATGATGCGGCTCGTCGATTTCATGCTCGGCTTTCCGACCATCCTCGTCGCGCTGATGATGCTTGCCATCCTGGGGCAGGGGACGGAAAAGGTGATCCTGGCGCTGGTCGTGGTGCAATGGGCCTATTTCGCCCGTGCCGTGCGGGCCACCGGATTGAGCGAACGCAACAAGGAATATGTCGAGGCGGCGCGATCGCTCGGTCTCGGCCATGCGCGCATCATCTTCGGCCATCTGGCGCCGAACTGCATGCCGCCGGTGATCGTCATCGGGACGATGCAGATCGCCAGCGCCATCTCCGCCGAAGCGACGCTGTCCTTCCTGGGCCTCGGCCTGCCGATCACCGAGCCGTCGCTCGGCCTCCTGATTTCCAACGGCTTCAACGTGATGCTCGCCGGTCTCTACTGGATCAGCGTCTTTCCGGGCCTGCTGCTGCTGGTGCTGATCTTCGCGATCAACATCGTCGGCGACCGGCTGCGCGAAGTCCTCAACCCGAGAAACGCACGATGACCGCGCTGCTCGACGTCGAGAACCTGAAGACGCATTTCTTCACCCGGGCCGGCGTGGTGAAGGCCGTGGACGGTGTCAGCTTCAGCCTGTCGGAAGGCGAGGTGCTCGGGCTGGTCGGGGAATCGGGATCCGGCAAGACGGTGGCGAACTTCTCCATCCTCGGGCTGGTCGACGAGCCCGGCCGCATCGTCGAGGGATCGATCCGGTTCCGCGGCGAGGAACTGGTCGGCATGCCGGTCGGCCGCATGCGCAAATTGCGCGGCCACGACATCGCGATGGTGTTCCAGGATCCGATGATGACCCTCACGCCGGTGCTGCGCATCGAGACGCAGATGGTCGAGGCGGTGCTGGCGCATGAGAAGGTTTCGGCAAAGGCGGCGCGCGACCGAGCGGTCGACGTTCTGGCCCGGGTGGGCATTCCCGCGCCGGAAGACCGCATCCGCGCCTATCCGCACCAGTTTTCCGGCGGCATGCGCCAGCGCGTCGCCATCGCGATCGCGCTTCTGCACAAGCCGGCGCTGATCCTCGCCGACGAACCGACCACGGCGCTCGACGTGACGATCCAGGGACAGATCATCGCCGAGATGCAGAAGCTGGTGTCGGAGACCGGCGCTGCGATGATCTGGGTCAGCCACGATCTGGCCGTGGTGGAGACGATCGCCGACAAGATCGCGGTGATGTATGCGGGCCGGATCGTCGAATTCGGCACCGCCGCCGAGGTGATCGGCGCGCCGGCGCATCCCTACACGCAGGGGCTGCTCGATTCGATCCCGAGCCGCACGACGCCCGGCCAGCGGCTCAACCAGATCCCCGGCATGGCGCCCTCCGTGCTGCACCTGCCGCCGGGCTGCGCCTTCGCGCCGCGTTGTCGATACGCGGACGAAGCCTGCAACGCGCCACCGCCGGTGCGTGACACCGGTGCGGGCCGATGGGCGCGCTGCGTTCGCCCCCTGGTGCTGGAGGCAGCGCAATGACGGCCCAACCTCACGTCGTCCTGGAAGACGTCTCCAAGCTCTTCACCCGCAAGCCCGACTTCGCCGAGCGGATCGCCATCTCGCTCGGCTGGCCGGAACCGCCGGTCGTGCGGGCCGTCGACGGCGTGTCGCTGGAAATCGGGCATGGCGAAGCGCTCGGCCTCGTCGGCGAATCCGGCTGCGGCAAGTCCACGCTCGGGCGCATCGTCGCCGGCGTGCACGCCAAGTCGGGTGGCCGCTTCAGCTTCGACGGCAAGGAGGAGGCCGACTGGACGAAAGCCGACGCCAAACGGGCGCGGCTCGACATCCAGATGATCTTCCAGGATCCGATGTCCTCGCTCAATCCGCGCAAGCGCATCGCCGACATCATCGGCGAGGCGCCGGTGGTGCACGGCCTGATCCCCGCGAGCCAGCGCCAGGCGGCCGTGGCGGAGCTGATGCGCGAAGTCGGTCTCGATCCGGCCTATGCGCGCCGGTTTCCGCATCAATTCTCCGGCGGCCAGCGGCAGCGCATCGGCATTGCCCGGGCGCTCGCCGTGGAGCCGAAATTTCTCGTCTGCGACGAGGCGGTGGCCGCGCTCGACGTCTCGATCCAGGCGCAGGTGCTCAACCTCTTCATGGATCTGCGCGAGCGGCGCGGCCTGACTTACCTGTTCATCAGTCACGATCTCGGCGTGATCGAGCAGCTGACCGACCGGGTCGCGATCATGTATCTCGGGCAGATCGTCGAGGTGGGCGCCACGCGCGACATCTTCGCCGGGCCCGCGCATCCCTACACGCAGGCGCTGCTCGAGGAGGCACCGCGCATCGGCCGTGGCCGACGCGTCTACGCGCCGCTGAAAGGCGAATTGCCGTCACCGCTCGCGCCGCCGCCCGGCTGCCGTTTCCACACGCGCTGTCCCCACGCCATGCCGGTCTGCAAGACCGAGGCGCCGGCGCTCAAGCAGATTGCCGCGGGGAGGATCGCGGCATGTCACCTGAACGACAAAGCCACCTAGGAGAATGTGCATGAAAGCCCTGATGAGACTAGCATTGGCCACGGCGCTTGCGCTGTCGGCCGCGCCTTCGATGGCGCAGGAACTGACGATCGGACGCGGCAACGAGCCGCAGTCGATCGATCCGCAATTCTCGCGCACCGGTCCCAACCAGATGACCGCGCTGCACATCTTCGACCGCCTGACGACCACGGACAAGAACGTGCGCGTCAAGCCGGCGCTCGCCGAAAGCTGGGAAAGCGTCGATCCGACCACGTGGATCGTGCATCTGCGCGAGGGCGTGACCTTCCATGACGGTTCGCCGCTGACCGCCGAAGACGTGGTCTATTCGATGGAGCGTGCTCCGGACGTGCCGAACTCCCCGGCCTCGTTCGCTGGCTCGGTCGCCGACATCGAGTCGATGGAGATCGTCGACGATCTCACGATCCGCTTTGTCTCCAAGACGCCGTCGCCGCTGTTCGTCCAGAACATCGGCACGGTCTACATCGTTTCCAAGGCCGCGACCGAGGGCAAGGCGAACGAGGACTTCAACTCCGGCGTGGCCGCCATCGGCACCGGCCCCTACAAGTTCGTCTCCTGGGAGCCGGGCGACAAGCTGGTTCTGGAACGCAACGACGACTACTGGGGCGACAAGCCGGCCTATGAAAAGGTGACGATGCGCTTCCTGTCGAACGACGCGGCGCGTGTCGCCGCGCTTCTGTCGGGCGCCGTCGACCTGATCGACCTCGTGCCGCCGGCCGACCTGCCCTCGCTGCGCTCCAACCCGGACATCACGGTCTACGACACGCCGACCGTCCGCCTGATCTACCTGGCGCTGAACCAGCAGGACGACGCGCCGTTCCTCACCGATCTCGACGGCAACCCGCTGCCTGAAAACCCCTTCAAGGACGCTCGGGTTCGCAAGGCGATCTCGATGATGATCGACCGCCAGGCGATCATCGACCGGCTGCTCTACGGCGCCGGCGAGGCGGCCAGCCAGATCGTTCCGGACGGCGTCTACGGCTTCAACCCGGAGATCGGCGTGCCGCAAGCCGACATCGACGCGGCCAAGGCGCTGCTGGCGGAAGCCGGCTATCCGGACGGCTTCGGGATCACCATCCACAGCTCCAACGACCGGTTCAGCCAAGACGGGGAACTGGCGCAGGTGCTCGGGCAGTTCCTCGCCCGCGGCGGCCTGAAGGTGAACGGCGTCGAGACGCTGCCCTATTCCGTCTATTCGAAGGAAGCCGGCAAGAACGCCTATGGCGCGTTCGTGTTCTCTTACGGAAACTCGACCGGTGAATCCTCGCGCGGCCTACTGAGTGCGATCCACACCTACAACAAGGACGCCAATCTCGGCACGCTGAACCGCTTCCGCTACTCCAACCCGGACTTCGACAAGGCCGTGGTGGACGCTGCCCAGATCTTCAACGACGACGAGCGCGAGGCCGCCCTGCAGAAGGCCGCAGCGATCGCCGCCGAGGACACGGCCGTGGTTCCGCTCTACTTCCAGGCGCTTAGCTGGGCCTCGAAGAAGGGCATCGAGTTCGAGCCGCGTCGTGACGAGCGCACGCTCGCCATGGGCGCCAAGCCGGCCAATTGACCTCAGCGCACGGGACCATCATGGACTACATCATCTTGCGGGACGTGATGGTCCCGATGCGCGACGGTGTCCGCCTTGCGACGGACATCACGCTACCGGCCCGGGCGGGCGAACCCCTGCCCGGCGCCTTTCCCACCATCTTGCACCGGACACCCTACGACAAATCCGCGGCGCGCCTCAGCGAGGTGACCGTGACGCGGCGCGAGCCGAAGAGCAACGGCCAGATCGCCATCGATCTTGCCCGGGCCGGCTATGCCGTGATGATGCAGGACTGCCGCGGCCGACACGGCTCGGAAGGCGTCTTCCAGAAATATATCGGGGAGGGCGAGGACGGGTTCGACACGCTTGCCTGGGCCCGCGAGCAGGACTGGTGCAACGGCGATTTCGGCACGTTTGGCCTGTCCTATTCCGCCCATACTCAGACCGCGCTCGCCATTCTCCAGCCCGAGGGGCTGAAGACGATGCTGCTCGATTCCGGCGGCTTCTGGAACGCCTATCAGGGCGGCGTGCGCCGGGGCGGCGCCTTCGAGCTCAAGCAGGTCACATGGGCCTTCAAGCATGCCCGGCTCAGCCCGGCCGCGCGCGACCCGCTGGTTGCCGCCGCGCTCGATGCCGAGGACATCTCGGACTGGTTCAAGGCGATGCCCTGGCGGCGGGGCCACTCGCCGCTGCGCCATGCGCCGGAGTATGAGGACTACCTCTTCGACCAATGGGAACGCGGGGCGTTCGACGATTTCTGGCGCAAGCCGGAACTCTACAGCGCCGAGCATTACGAGACGCTGGCGCGCTATCCCATGTTCCTGATCTGCGGCTGGTACGACCCCTATGCGGAGACCATGCTGGAACATTTCAAGGGCGTGCGTGCCGCCGGCGGCACGGCGGAACTGGTGATGGGGCCATGGCTGCATGGCCGGCGCAGCCAGACCCATGCCGGCGACGCGGATTTCGGCCCTTCATCCGTTCTCGACGGGCAGATCGCGCAGGATTACGACAGTTTGCGGCTCGCCTGGTTCGACAGCAGGCTTAAATCCGCCGGGGCCGAGGCGGGACCGTCCGGTGCGCGATGGTTCTGCATGGGCGGCGGCGACGGGCTGCGCGACGAGGCCGGGCGGCGACGGCATGGCGGGCGCTGGCGCGAGGACGCGCATTGGCCCCCTTCCTTCACGCAGCCGGTTTCCCTCCATCTGACGGGTGAAGGGTCGCTGCAGGCTGGAGAAGCGGCGCCGGCGCAGATCGTCTACCAGACCGACCCGGCAAACCCCGTTCCCACGATCGGCGGCGCCATCACGTCCGGCGAACCGGTGATGGATGGGGGCGTCTTCGATCAGGTGGTGACGGCGGAGACGTTCGGCGCCAAGCCGCCGTTCCTTCCGCTCTCGGCGCGGCCCGACGTGCTCGTCTTTGCGACGGAGCCGCTGGCGGAGGACTTCGAGATCGCCGGGCCGGTCGAATTGCACCTGACGCTGTCGACCGACGTTCCGGATGCCGATGTCACCATCAAGCTGATCGACTGGGCGCCGCCGAACGCGGATTATCCGGCCGGCTTCGCGATGAATGTCACCGACGGCATTCTTCGGCTTCGCTACCGCGACGACTGGGCCGCGCCGACGATGATGCGCGACGGCGAGAAGGTGGCGATCACGGTGGCCGCGACGCCGGTCGCAAACCTCTTCAAGGCAGGGCACCGCATCCGCCTCGACGTCGCCGGATCGAACTTTCCGAAGTTCGACGTCAATCCGCAGAGCGGCGAAGCGGAGGGTGGCGGGCGCTGCCGGCGGATCGCGACGACGACGCTGCATCTCGGCGGCGCGGACGGTGCGCGGCTGGTGCTGCACGCGGCCCGCTGATGCGGATCGTCGTCTTCGGCCAGGCGGTCATCCACGGGCCGGTCGATTGGTCGGCAGGCGTTCGGGAGGCCGCCGCCGGGGCGGATGCCGCGATCTGCAATTTCGAGGGCTGCCTGCCGCCGGACGGCGCCTGGCCGATGAAGCGCAAGACCGTCCACCCGGCGCATCGCGACGCGCCGTCCATGCTCGCGGATCTCGGGGTCACCCATCTCGCGATCGCCAACAATCATGCCTGGGATTTCGGCCATGCCGGCATCGTCAACACGCGCGCGGTGGCGCAGGCCGCCGGGTTCGCGGTCGCAGGCGCCGGCCGGACACTCGCCGAAGCCTCGGCGCCCGCGACGCGCAACGGCGTGGCGCTGATCGCCGCCGATTGCGGCCCGACACCCGACTGGGCCGTCGCCGGCCCCGCGACGCCGGGCGTCAACCCGCTGCGCATGACCCGCAGCCTCGGGCTGCCGCAAGCCGATCTCGACCGAATGCGCGCGATCGCGGAGCAAACCGGCGAGGCGGGGTTGCGGCGGTTGCGACGCGCCATCGGCTATGACCGGCCGACCGAACGCGAAGAGTTCTACGGTCTCGCGATGGAGGCGGCCGACGCGCCGGCCGAGATATGGCGGTGTGACGAAGGCGATTTCGACCGCCTGGCCAAAGGCGTTGCGACTGCGCGTCAAGCCGCCGAAAAGGTCGTGGTCGCGCTTCACTACCACCACTGGGCCAGCGACTGGCGCCGCCCACCCGAATGGATCGTGCCGCTCGGCCGCCGGATCGTTGAGGCGGGCGCCGACGCCGTGGTCTGCACGGGGCCGCCATTTCTCTACGACATGGCGGATCACAAGGGCGCGCCCATCGCGCCGAGCCTCGGCAATCTCGTCTTCCACACCGCGCGGGGCGAGGCCTATGACCGCCTCGGTCACCCGGTGTGGGAGGGCGGCATTCTCGTGATCGAGGACGAAGGCTGCTCGCTTTTGCGAACCGACGTTCCCCGCCTCGAGACAGGAGCGTGAGGCAGCCTGTGCTGGCTAGGCGCTGTCCGCCTTCCGCCAGGTGGCGAGAGCCGAGAAGCAACCCGCGATCGAGCGGAAGACGCAGAGCCGCTTCGTCGCCTCGGCCGCATCGGCGCCGGGGCCTTCCAGCCACTGGCTCATCCAGACAAGGCAGATCGGCTTGCCATGCGCCTCGACAAGGTCGGACAGAGCGCCGAACTGGCCTGAATCCCATGCCTTGCCCCAAGGCAGAACGAGGCAATCGACCGCCGGATCCGAGAGGAGGATGTCGGCGCATCGCGTGACCATGGGCGGGTTGGCGGTGGCCTGCGCGGTGGCGTCGCAGGGATTTCGCGGAGACGCGAAGGACGGGAGTTCCTGTGCGAGCAGGGCGCTGGTCTCGTCGCTGAAGACGGCGAGCGGCACCCCTGCCGCCGTGGCGCCGTCCGCGGCGAGGATGCCCGAACCGCCGGAACTCGAAAGGATGGCGACGGCCGGTGCGGCCGAGGGGCGGGCAAGGTCGGCCGTCTTCGCCAGGAACGCGGCTGTTTCGACCAATCGCTCCGCACCACGGACAATTGAGGCCCCGGCTTGGGCGAGGTTCTCGTCCCACGGATAGTCCACATGCGGGTTCGTGCCCGTGTGCCAACGAACCGCGCTGGCGCCGGCCGGCGTGACGCCGACGCGGCAGATTGCGACGGGTTTTCCGCTGGCGGTCGCGTTGCGGACGGCTTCGATCAGGCGTTCGGGCGAGTTGATGCCTTCGAAGGTCAAGGCGATGGCGCCGACTTCGGGCTGGTCGGTCAGGAACGACACGAGGTCCGCGACCTCGATGTCGGCGGAGTTGCCGCATGTCAGCACATGGCTGATGCCGGTACCGTGTTCGGCGGATTGCGCCAGGGCGAGGCCGAGCGCGCCGGATTGGCTCACCAGCCCGATGCCCTTGCCGCCATCGGCGACGCCGCCCGGAAATTCGGCGAAACCCGCATGCGCGCCGAGGGCGAAATTGGCGAAGCCGGTCGTGTTCGGGCCGAGCAGCCGCATGCCAGCCTCGCCGGCGAGGTCCCGCAGGCGCTTCTGTGCGGCGGCGCATTCGGCGTCGTCGAGTTCACCGTAGCCTGACGCGAAGACCACGCAACCGCCCACGCCGCGCCGGGCGCAGGCCTCGACTTCCGCTTCCACCGCCGCGGCGGGAACCGCGAGGATCGCACAATCCGGCGCGTCCGGCAGGTCGTCCATCGAGGCGTAGCAGCGATGGTCGCCGATCTTTTCGAGGCGGCGGCTGACGGGAAACAGGCGTCCCGAATAGGCTTCGAGATTGCGCATGGTGCGCAATCCCAGGGAACCCGGCCGGTCGCTGGCGCCGATGACCGCGATGCTTCGGGGCGCGAGAAACCGGTTCAGGTTCTTGCGTGATTGTTCGGGTGAATTGGTACTCATGGGTAGACAGAATCCGCAAATACTCGCGCGAAGTTGCGCCATTGCGCCAGATATGTCCAGTGAATGAGTTGCGTTCCCGCAATAAACCTACCAATAAGTAGAAATGGTTGCGTCATCGGCGAGGCCACGAACGGGAGGGATGCGACATGCGGGCGGTGGTCATCCGCGCTTGGCAGGAGCCGTGGGACTTGACGGTCAGCGAGACGGATGTGCCCGTCTGCGGGGCAGACGCGGTTCGCATCGCGGTGCGGGCCGTGCCTGTGAGCCATGCTCTCGGCCTCCTGGTGCGCGGGAAATACCAGCGCAAGCCGGACTTCCCCTTCGTCCCGGGTAACACCGTCGTCGGCGAGATATTGGAGGTCGGGGCCAACGCTGGGCGCGGGCTCCGGGTTGGCCAGCGAGTGATCGCATCGGTCGAATTCGGCGCGCTGGCGGAACAGGTCGTCGCGCCGGCGGTCAATGTCTATCCGCTCCCCGGCGGCGTGGACGCGGCAGCGGCGACGGCGATCAACACCTCCTACAATTCCGTCTACGCGGCGCTGACATGGCCGCGGCTGCTCGACCTTCGCGCGGGCCAGACCCTGCTCGTGCATGGCGCGGCGGGCGGGGCCGGGTCCGCGGCCGTTGAGATCGCGCGCGAACTGGGCGTGCGGGTCATCGCCACGGCCTCTACCGAGGAGCGGCGCGCATGGGTGCGCGGCCGGGGCGCGGACGTGGTTCTCGCCTCGGACCCGGCCACGCTGCGGGACGCTGTGAGGGCGGCCACCGGCGGCAAGGGCGTCGACGCGGTGCTGGACACGGTGGGTGGGGAGTTGTTCACGCAGTCGATCCGGTGCCTTGCGCCGGAGGGCCGGATCGTGCCGCTCGGCTTCGCGTCGGGACGCATTCCCGAGGTCGCGGCGAACCTGATCCTGGTGAAGAACATCTCCGTTTGCGGCCTTTATATGGGCTATTACAAGATCGACGCCCGCGACCGCTACGAGGGCGAGGTGCGCGCGATCTTCGACACGCTCGGCGCCTGGCTGGCCGCAGGCCGGATCAATCCGAAGGTTTTTGCGCGGCTGTCGTTGTCGAATGTCGGCGAAGCGTTCCGGCTCGTCGAGGACCGCGGGCGGCTCGGGCACGTCGTGCTCGAGCCTTGAGGTTTCAGCCCGCGACCAGGCGCTCGGTCAATGCGTGCAGCCGCTCGGCGTTTTCCCGGTTGAGATGCGGCAGCGTGCCGTTCATCGGGCGCTCCGGCGTCCAGGTGGCAGACTCGTTGCAATCCTCGAAATAGCGACCGCTGACGCCCCGCGTCTCGTCGGCCGTGGCGATCCACACCGAGGTGGCGGCGCATTGCGCCGGGGTGCGCCAGCGGGCGAGCACCTTGCCGTTCTCGTCGATCCAGCCGAGTTCGCGCTGCTCCTCCTCGGTCAGGAAGCGCTGCAGGCCGGTCATCGAGCCGCCGGGATTCATCGTGTTCACGAACACGCCGTCGCCGGACAGCCGTTCGCCGAGCGCGATGGTGATCAGCGCGCAGGCGGTCTTGGACTGCCCGTAGGCTTCCCATCGGTCATAGGGACGGGTCAGGTAGTCGGGATCGTCGTAGATGATGTCGGAGCGGCGATGCCCGATCGACGAGACGCAGACGACGCGCGCGCCGTCGCCCGACCGCAAGGCCGGCAGGAGGCCTTGCGTCAGCCTGTAGTGGCCGAGGTGATTGATGCCGAGCTGCAATTCGTGGCCTTCGGCCGTGCGCCGCAGCGGCGGAGCCATCACGCCCGCATTGTTGATCAGGATGTCCAGTTTCGTGCCCGAGCCGAGATAGTCGTCGGCGAAGGTGTCGATCGAGGCGAAGGCGGCCAGGTCGACCTTGCGGGCGGTGACCGTGTCGCGACCGAGTTCGGAATTGATGGCGCCTGCGGTGGCCGTGGCCGTGTCGATATCGACATCGGCGATCACGACCTCGGCGCCGCCCATGGCGAGGCCGCGCGCGATTTCGCGGCCGATGCCGCTGCCGCCGCCGGTGACGATGGCATTTCGGCTGGACAGATCCTTGTCCGCGATCACCTCCTCCGCGGTGGTGGTGGTGTCGAACCTCGAGGTGATCAGGGGTTCCCCCCGGTAGTTTGTCGGCGCAGTTTGGGTGTCGTCGGCCACGCGATGCTCCTCCATCTGAATGTGTGTTCGGTCGTGCCTTGTCGCGCTCAGGCGATGGCGCGTTCGCGACCCTTCCAGTACGGCTCCCTGAGGACCCGCTTCAGGATCTTGCCGCTGGCGTTGCGCGGCAGTTCGCGCACGAATTCGTATTGGCGCGGGATCTTGTAGCCGCCCAGCCGGTCGCGGCAGAACCCGATCAGGGCGTCCGCCGGCAGTGTGTTGCCGGATCGCGTCACGCAGATCGCGAGCGCCGCCTCGCCCCACTTCTCGTGTGGGACACCGATCACCGCGACGTCGAGAATGTCGTCGTGCTCCAGAAGCGCGCTTTCGATCTCGTTGGGATAGATGTTGGTGCCGCCGGACACGATCATGTCCTTGATGCGGTCCTGCAGGAACACATAGCCCTCGGCGTCGAGATAGGCTGCGTCGCCGGAATGCAGCCAGCCGTCGACGATGGTTTCGGCCGTCTTCTCCGGGTTGCGCCAATAGCCCTTCATCACGTTGGGGCCGCGTATCACCAGTTCGCCGACGGTGCCGGCCGGCACCTCGTTTCCGTCGCCGTCGACGACCCGTATGTCGGCGAGAACGACGGCGCGGCCGGTGGATTTCAGAAGCTCGGGGCGGCCTTGCAGCGCCTTCTGGTGATCGACCTCGTTCAGATAGGCGATGCCGCCGGTGGATTCCGAAAGGCCGTAGCCCTGGATGAGCGGGCACTGGAAGGTGGCAAGCGCGCGGCGCAGGACCGGTTCGCCGATCGGCGCGGCGCCGTAATAGATCACCTGCAGGCTGTCGAAGTTCATGTCCTCGATGCCCGGATGCTCCAGCAGCGTCTGGACGATGGACGGCACCATGTTCACGGTGTTGATCTTCTCGGCGACCACGGTTTCCAGAAACGCCTCCGGGTCGAAGTGTTCCATCAACACCACGGTTCCGCCGTTGATCGCCGCGGTCATGATCCGCAGCACGCCGGCGGCGTGATAGAGCGGCGTGACCACCAGCGCCCGCGAACCGGGCGCGCGCGCCGCCACCGACGCGCACATCGACTGCTCGACATGGGCGATGACGTTCTGGTGGCTGATCATGATGCCCTTGGGGTGACCCGTCGTCCCGCTGGTGTAGATCAGGTAGAGGAGGTCGTGCTGCGTCAGCGGCAGGCGGGGGGCGGAGGCCTCGCTGTCGCCGATGAACGCGTCGAGCGGCTGCCAGCCCTCGCGTGTGTCCGTGCCGACGCTGACAAAGGCGTCGACGCCCTGCAGTTGGTCCCGGATGGTGTCGATGCCGTCCAGATAACTGCCGCCATGGACGAAGGCGGCCTTCACCTCGGCGTCCTGGAGGATCCACAGCCATTCGCGGGGCGCGAGGCGGTAGTTCAGCATGACCGGGGCGACCCCGGCCTTGGCGCATGCCATGTACATGACGCCCATATCGATGGTGTTGGTGGAGAGGTAGGCGATGCGGTCGCCCGGCTGGAGGCCCCGCGCGATCATCGCGTTGGCCCAGCGATTGGCCTTCAGGTCAGCGTCGCGGTAGCTGAGGCTGACCCCGTCCTGGCGCAGGAAGGGAATGTCCGGTCTGCTTCGTGCATGATACTCGAACCAGTCATGAACCCGCATCATCTCTTGTCTCACCTTTCATTCCGACGCCCCGGAAGAAGAAGTCGAGGAAGTCCTCGGCGATCATCTCCGGCGATTTGCGTCCGTTCTCGTCGTACCAGTAGCTCAGCCAGTTGAAGGCGCCGAACATCGCGAAGGAGAGCATGCGGGGATCGCAGCTGCGGATGGAGCCGTCGGCGATGCCTTCGGCGACGATCCGCTCGACTTCGTGGTTCAGGCGGCGGCGTCCGGTCCACAGCGTGTCCCGGCTCTTGGAATTCAGGCTTCCGGGCGCGGTGGACCGGATCAGGCAGATGCCGAAATCGGTCGTCATGACGCGCGCGTAGCGGCGGAACAGCATTTCGAGCCGTTGCTTGCCGTTGACGTCGGCGGCGCGGACCTCGTCCAGCAATTCGTGCAGCTGCATCGTGGCGATGCGCGAGCACTGGAAGATCAGGTCTTCCTTGTCGTTCAGGTAGTAGTAGAGAAACGGCTTGCTGACCCCGAGCGCCTCGGCGACGTCGGCCATCGAGGTGTTGTGGAAGCCGCGGCTGTTGAAGAACGCGGCCGCCGCCTTCAGGATCGTCAGCCGTTTGGCTTCCCGTTCGTCGCCATTGCGCTCCGTCTCCGTCGCAGTCTTTCCGGTCATGTCGCTGAACCCTCGTGTCTTTTGAACCGCGGGTAGCATAGCGTCGGGGCATCGGCGTCGCCATGGCGATGTCCGATGTGAACGGGAAAGTGACGGGGACGGCGTCTCATGCGCTAGACCACGCTCGGCCGGGCATAGGTGAAGCCATCGTCGAGCCACCATGCGGCGCCGGAAGCGCGCAGCGATTCGGCCTCTTCGCGGCTCAGACCGGCAAGCCCGGTGAGGATCCGCAGCGTGTCTTCGCCCAGCGCCGGCGCATGCCGGAAACCTTCGAACGCATGGGCGGAGAGCTTGACCGGCGTGCCGGCGACCTTCAACCGGCCGCCGAGCGGATGATCGAAGCTTTCCAGCATGTTGCGGGGTGCGACATGGGGGTGATCATAGGCCTCGGCGATGCTCTTCACCGTCGCGCCGGGAATGCCGAGATCGACGAAGCGGCGCTGCCATTCCTCCGCGCTTTCGGTGGCCATGACCGTCTCGACCAGCGCGTTGAGCGCGTCTTCGTTGGCCTGCCGGTCCGCCTCGGTGACGAACCTTTCGTCCTCGATCCACTCGGGATGGCCGAATGCGCGCGCCACGGCCGGCCAGAACTGCCCGGTGATGCCGAGGACGAACCAGCGGCCGTCGGCGCATTTGAAGGGGCCGTAGGGCAGGGCGCCGCTGCCGCCGCGTCGTTGTACCGCGGGGTAGTCGCGACCGGACAGGGCCGGCGCGACCCGGTAGCCATGCATGGCGAGCTGGATGTCGAGGAGCGCGATGTCGAGCGAGGCCGTGCGGCCGGTCGCCCGGCGGCGGCGCAAGGCCGCGAGAATGCCGATGACGGCGTAGAACGCCCCGGCGATGCCGCCGATCGGGTTGCCGTAGCGCACCGGCATGGTGCCGGCTTCGCCCGTTCCCGTTATGCTCATGCCGCCGCCCAGCGCCTGGATCGTGGCGTCGAATGCGGGCAGATGCGACCAAGGCCCCGTCTTGCCGAAGCCGGAGACCGAACAGGTGACCACGTCCGGGTTGACCGCGCGCAAGCTGTCGGGGTCGAGGCCCAGCCGCTCCATCACGCCGCCCTTGTAATTGTCGTAGACCACGTCGGCGCGACGGACGAGCCTCAGCACCGCGTCGCGGCCTGCGTCCGATTTCAGGTCGAGGCAGATCGAGCGCTTGTTGCGGTTGAGGCCGAAATAATAGGCGACTTGCGGCGAGACGCGCATCCCGACCAGGTCTTCGGCCTCGGTGCGCTTCGGCATGCGCTCGATCTTGACGACGGTGGCGCCGAGATCGGCCAGCATCTGCGTGCCGAAGGTGCCGCTCGGCTCGTCGCCGCAGAATTCCAGCACGAGTAGGCCGTTGAGCGGGCCATCCTGCGCAGCGAGCGCCGCGATGTCGGATTGCACGTCTTGCGACGGCGTTTCTGCGGAGGGCGAACGGATCTCGCCGAGGAGTTCGTCATTGTCGGCGCCGTCGGGCGTCGGTGCACCGAAGCGCGGCGTTTCCTCGCCGATGAAGCGGATCGGCGATCCGGCGGTTCGGACGCCTTCCGCGCCTTCCAGCGACACCGTCATGTTGCGCGCGTGCGCCTGCGGCTGGTCGAAGGCCTCGCGGATCGTGTTGACCTTGCCGACGGGCACGCCGGCTTCGATCAATCTGTCCTGCCAGGCGCTCGCGGTATCCTGCGCGAGGCGCGCCTCGATCAAGGGGTCCAGTTCGCGCTGGTTCGCGTTGCGGTTTTCCAGCGTGTCGAAGCGGGGATCCTCGATCAGGTCCGGCAGGCCGACGGCGTGGCAGAAACGGCTCCAGAAATTGGAGGAGACGCCGATGACGATCCAGCTGCCGTCGCCGCACAGGAAGGGGCCGTAGGGCACGCTGCCGGCGCCGCCGCGGCGCGGGGCGGGCGCGCCGAAGGAGACGCCTGCGCCGAAGGCCTGCGGCACCCGGTAGGTGTTGAGCGCCAATTGCCCGTCGAGCAGCGAGATCTCGACCGCCTGGCCGGTCCCGGTGCGGCTGCGTTCCTCGATCGCCGCGAGAATGCCGATGACGGCGTAGAACGCGCCGGTGATGTCGCCGACCGGGACGCCCCAGCGGCAGGGCATGCCCTGCGTGTCGTTCGTGCCGGTGATGCTCATGCCGCCGCTCAGCGCCTGAACGGTGACGTCGTATGCGCCCACCTGCGCCCAGGGGCCTTGCGCGCCATAGCCGCTGATCGAGCAGGAAACGATGCGCGGATTGACCGCCTTCAGGGCGGCATGGTCGATGCCGAGCCGCGCCGTCACGCCGGGGCGGAAATTGTCGTAGACGATGTCCGCGCCCTCGACGAGGCGCAGGAACGCGGCCTTGCCGTCTGCGTCCTTCAGGTTGAGCGCGACCGACTTCTTGTTGCGCTGGAAGGCGTAGACGAACCCGTCCGCATCGGTGACGGACGCATGCGGCTCGCGCGTGCCGATCCCGGGTGCGGCCGTCTTCGGGGTGACGCGGATCACCTCCGCGCCGAGATAGGCGAGGATGTCCGAACCGTAGGGACCCGCGACGACCGTCGACAGGTCGAGGACGCGCAGCCCGGCAAGCGGGCGGATGTCGGGCGTGTCGCTCTTCATAGTGTCCGCGCGATCAGCGTCTTCATGATTTCGGAACTGCCGCCGGCTATGCGCCGCACGCGCGCGTCGGTGTACATGCGGGCGATCGGCGTTTCTGCCATGTAGCCCCAGCCGCCATGCAACTGCAGGCATTCGTCGACCATCCGGCATTGCAGCTCGGTGTTGAACAGCTTGGCGGCGGCGGCCTCGTCCGACGTCAGTTCGCCCTTGAGGTGCCTGGCGATGCACCAGTCGAGATGCGCCCATCCGACCTGCAACTGCGTCTTGAGTTCGGCCAGCTTGAACTGGGTGTTCTGGAACTCGACCAGCGGCTTGCCGAAGACCTCGCGGTCCTTGACGTAGGCGACGGTCATGTCGAAGGCCTTTTGCGAGGCGGCCATGGCGATGGTCGCGATCGACAGCCGTTCCTTCGGAATTTCGTGCATCACCTGCTTGAAGCCGGCATTCTCGGTGCCGAGCAGGTTCTCCACAGGCACGCGGACGTCGTCGAAGAACAGTTCCGCCGTGTCGGACGCCTTCATGCCCATTTTCTTCAGCCGCTTGCCGCGCTCGAAACCCTCAGCCGGGGCCTCAATGACGATCAGGCTGACGCCCTTGCGGCCAAGTTCGGGCGCGGTCTTGCAGACCACGATGATCAAGTCGGCATTGATGCCGTTGGTGATGTAGGTCTTCTGCCCCTTGATGACGAAGTGGTCGCCGTCGCGCCTGGCGGTGGTGGCGATCGCCTTGAGATCGGAGCCGGCCTGCGGCTCGGTCATCGCGACCGCGCCGATCAGTTCGCCCTTGACCATGCGCGGCAGCCAGCGGCGCTTCTGCTCCTCGGTGCCGAGGGCCTCGACATAGGCGGCGACGATGTCGGTGTGGGTCTGGATCGTGAAGCTCGCCTGGCCGGTGTAGCCCAGCTCCTCGTCGATGACGGAGAGATGCAGGAAATCGCCGCCGAAGCCGCCATACTCCTCCGACACGGTGGGGCAGAGCAGGCCCATCGCGCCGGCCTTCAGCCAGAGTTCCTTGGGAATGATGCCGTCGGTTTCCCATTGGTCGATGTTGGGCAGCAGTTCCTGCTCGAAGAACTTGCGGGTGGAACGCCGCAGCTCCTCGTATTCGGGGCCGTAGATCGCGCGGTCTTCCATCATCGCCGGGTCACTCCGCAGCCTTGGCATCGGCGTCTTCGGCCGGCGAGGGATTGACGTAGCCCTGCAGCAGCGCCTGCGGGACCATGCGCGACAGTTCGTCGAAGGTGAAGATGCCCTTGTCCGCCTTCACGAGGCTCGCCTTGATCTCGGGCTCGTTGTAGATCGCGACCCGGCCTTCCTCGACCCGGAAGGCCTGCCCGTTGATGTTGGCGGCCGCGTCGGAGCAGAGATAGGCGACGAAGGGGGCGATGTGCTCGGGCCCGCCCATGTTGACCACGGCGTCGTAGCGCTCCTGGGTGACGAGGCCGGCCTCGAGGCGCTTGCGGAAGCCTTCCTTGACCGCCTCGTCGAGCGTCAGCCGTGTCGCGGCCGCCGGGCAGATGGTGTTCGCGGTGACGCCGTATTTGCCCAGTTCGCGCGCCATCGACCGGCTGATGGAGAAGTTGCCGCCCTTGGCCGCGCCGTAGTTCACGCCTCCGACGGTGCCGCGCCACGCTTCGGAACCCATGTTGACGATCCGGCCCCAGCGCGCCTCGCGCATGTGCGGCGCGGCGTGGTGGATCATCGAGAACGTGCCGCGCATATGCGTGTTGACGACGATGTCCCAGTTTTCGACCGGCATGTTCCAGATCATCTTGGGGCGCAGCACGCCGGCATTGTTGATCAGGATGTCGACCGAACCGAAGGTGTCCTTGCAGAGCTGCACTGTGCGGCCGCAGGCGTCGTGATCGGCGACGGATTCGGCTGCGACGATGGCCTCACCACCGGCGTCGCGGATTGCCTGTACGGCCTCTTCGGCCGGGCTTGCGCCTTCGCCGCCTTCGCCGTCCTTGCCCGTGCCGGGATCCATGATGACGACCTTGGCGCCCTGCCTGGCGAGTTCCTCGGCGATGGCGCGGCCGATTCCGCGGGCCCCGCCCGTCACGATAGCCGCCCTGTTCTTGAAATGCATGGTTCCAACCTCCGTGATTGCTGTGCCGGCGTCAGGCCGCGCGTGTCCTGTGAGAGACGGATTTCGCGACGAGATAGCCGTCGAAACAATGGCTTCCGCCTTCGCGGCCGTAGCCGCTGTCCTTGACCCCGCCGAAGGGGATTTCCGGGTTCGCGCCGCCGAAGTGATTGATCGACAAGATGCCCGTTTCGACGCCGTCCGTGATCCTCGCCGCGGCCTCGCTCGAGCCGGTGAAGGCGTAGGCCGCGAGGCCGTAATCGGTGCCGTTGGCGCGTTCGATGGCGTCGTCGAGGTCAGAAAAAGACTGCACGAGCGCGACCGGGCCGAAGGGCTCCTCGGTCAGGATCCGGGCAGTGTCGGGCAGGTCCGTCAGCACGGTCGGCGGGTAGAAATATCCATCGCCTTCCATGGGCCTGCCGCCGGTGCGCAGCGTCGCGCCGGCTTCGACGGCCTGGGAGACGAGCGTGTGCACGGCGTCGCGGCGGCGGGCGTGGATCATCGGTCCGACGTCGGTTTCGGCGCCGAGCGGGTCGCCGAGTTTCAGGGCCTCGGCGCCGGCGATCAGGCGCTCGGTGAACGCCTCCGCGATCGTCTCGTGGACGAAGAACCGGGTGGGCGAGATGCAGATCTGGCCGGCGTTGCGGAACTTCGGCAGGATCGACGCGTCGGCCGCGGCGAGCGGATCGGCGTCCTCGCAGACGATGACGGGGGAGTGGCCGCCGAGCTCCAGGATGCAGGGCTTCAGATGCCTTCCGGCCTCGACGGCGAGGTGCCGTCCGACCGGGACGGAGCCCGTGAAGGTGAGCATGCGGATGGTCCTGGACGCGATCAGCGCCGCCGAGATCTCGGCCGGATCGCCGAACAGCATGTTGACGACGCCCTTCGGCAGGCCCGCTTCGACGAGGCATTCGACGAGGACGATGGCCGTCGCCGGCGTTTCCTCGGCCGGCTTGATGACGACCGAGCAGCCGGCGCCGAGCGCGGCCGCCATCTTGCGCGCCGGCGAGGCGCCGGGCCCGTTCCAGGGCGTGAAGGCGGCGACCGGGCCGACCGGCACGCGCAGCGCGGTGTTGGTGATGCCGGGCGCGGCGGGGATGGTCTCGCCGAAGGTGCGCAGCGCCTGCTCGGCGTGCCATTCGAAGTGTTCGGCCGCGCGGCCGATCTCGGCGGGGCCCTGCTTCACCGGCTTGCCGAGTTCCAGCGCCATCAAAGCGGCCATCTCGCCGGCGCGGCTTCGGATGATGCCGGCGGCGCGGTGCATGAGCGCGGCGCGCTCCCTGACCGGTGTGTTGCGCCAGACCTGAAAGCCCGCCTCTGCGGCGGCGATGGCCCGCCGGATGTCGTCGGCGGACGCGGCCGGCAGGTCGCCGAGCGTCTCGCCGGTGGACGGGTTTTCCACCGCGATCGCGCGGTCGCCGGTGCCGTCTGTCCATTCGCCGTCGATGAACAGTTTCAGCGCGCTGTATCGGTTGGTTGCGTCAAGCATTGGCGAGGATCACCGTTCCTGCGGCCGCGAACTGGCGGCCCGGCCCATGGACGAGCGAAGTTTCGATGCCCTCGACCTGCCGCGCGCCGGCGTCGCCGCGCAATTGCGTGACGGCCTCGATCAGCGCGTACATGCCGTAGCGGCCGCTGTGGCAATAGCTGAGGCCGCCGCCATTTGTGTTCATGGGCAGGTCGCCGCCCGGCCCGGTCTTGTAGACCAGCTTGCCGTCGGGGCCCGTGCGGGTTTCCGACACGAAGGCGCCGGCCTCGCCCTTGGCCACGAAGCCGAGATCCTCCAGGAACAGCATCGGCGTGAAGCTGAAGGCGTCGTAGAGCATCAGGTGGTCGATGTCGGCGTGATCGAGGCCCGCCTCGGCAAAGGCGGCCTTGCCGGACAGGACGGTGGAGTCCGACGTCGTGAAATCGCGCATCATGGAGACCTGGCGATGCGCCGTCGCTTCGCCGGTGCCGAGAACGTGGATCGGCTTCTGCCTCATGTCCCTGGCGCGTTCGGCCGAGGTGATGACCAGCGCGCCGCCGCCATCGGCGACAAGGCAGCAGTCGAGCAGGTTGAACGGATAGCAGACGAGCGGCGACGCCTCGACGTCCTCGGGCGTGATCGGCCCCTTGTCGTGCATCATCGCGCGCGGGTTCAGGACGGCCCATTCGCGTGTCGCCGCCGGCACATGGCTCATCTGGCGTTTCGTCGTGCCGTATTCATGGAAGTGGCGCAGGACGGGCAGGGAATATGTCGTCGGCGCGCCGCGCGTTCCGAAGGGCTGTTCGAACTGGCCGTTGGGGCTGGCCGGGCCGTCGAGCCCCGGCATGTCGATGCCGCTCCGTCCGCTCTCGCCATGCACGATCAGAGCGACGTCGCAGTAGCCGGCGGCGATCGCGGCGACCGCGTGGCGCACGAAGATCATGTAGGAGCAGCCGCCGACGCTCGTGCCGTCGACGTATCGGGGCACGATGTTCAGATATTCCGACAGTTCGTTCGGGCCCGCCGGCGCGCAGAACAGTCCGTCGACGTCCTGCAGCGACAATCCGGCGTCGGCCAGCGCGTTCTTCGCGGCCTGGGCATGGATCGCCAGTCGCGACATGCCGGGAAGCTTGCCGATCGTGTCGGTCTCGGCCGCGCCGACGATGGCGCAAGTGCGGGAGAGCTTTCCGGTCATGGCGCAGGCCTGAAGCGCGGAAGCGTGATGTCGTCGGTGACGGGGTCGAAGGTCACTTCGAGATCCATGTCGATCGTCAGCATGTCCGGCGTCGGTTCGCCCTCGGTGACGACGTTCGACAGCATGCGCGGACCCTCCGCAAGTTCCACCACGGCGATCACGTAAGGTGCGGTAAAGCCCTTCGCCGCGCGGTGGTTGATGACATAGGTGTGCAGCTTGCCGCGCCCCGAGGCCTGACGCCAGTCCAGACGGTCGGACAGGCAATGAGGGCAGATCGCGCGCGGATAGAAATGCGGCTGACCGCAGTCTTCGCACCACGGCAGCATCAGCTTGCCGGCTTTCGCGCCTTGCCAGAACGGCAGCGTCTCCGGTGTCGGCCTGGGCAGCTTGCCCTCATATGCGCCGTCCATCTCAGGCCACCTGCGCCAGGCCGTTCTTGAAGATCACGATGTCCCGCTCGGGGATCCGCGCCTCGAAGCCGAACTGGCCGTCGCCCTCGTCCCAGATATCGACCCGGATCGTCTCGCCGGGATAGCCGGGCGCGCTGAAGCGGCCGCCGAATGCGCGCAGACGCGAGACGTCCTTGCCGCAGGCGGTGGCGATGAGGGCGCGGCCGATCATGCCATAGGTGCACAGGCCGTGCAGGATGGGGCGGTCAAAGCCCGCCTTCTTCGCTTTCTGGGGATCCGCGTGGATCGGGTTCCAGTCGCCGGACAGGCGGTAGATGAGCGCGGCCTCGGGCCGGGTGTCCATCACGTAGCTCTCGTCGGGCTTGCGGTCGGGCACGGCATGCGGCACGGGCTGCTTGCGGGCCGGCGCGCCGCAGCCGCCGTCGCCGCGCAGGAACGAGGTGGAGGTGCGGGTCGCGATGATCTCCCCGGTGCTCTCCTCGACGATGTCGCGCTCCAGCATCAGGAGCGCGCCGCGGCCTTCGCCCTTGTCGATGATGTCGACGACGCGATTGCGTCCGATGACGTCGCCCGAGGCCGGCAGGGGACGGTAGATCTTCAGCCCCTGTTCGCCGTGCAGGCTCTTGATCCAGTCGATGCCGGTGCGCGGATCGGTCATCCAGGGGCCCGGTCCGCCGAGTACGACGGACATGGTCGGAACCGCGACGAGCCGGTCTTCGAGAAGGTAGTCGAGATCGTCTTCGTCCAGCGGATCGTGGCCGTAGCCGAGGCCCAGCGCATACAGGATCGTGTCGCGGACGGTGTAGGACTGCCTCACATCCTCGAATTTCCAGTTCATCACCGTTTCGTAGTCGAGCACACCGCTCCTCCGCGCTTCGCCGTCCTGAATGTCGGCCTGACTAGGCACCTACCATTGGGTAGGATACCTGTCAACGCGCGCGGTGAAATAGCGACAAGATCAGCGGAAAATCCGAAATTCCGAGGTTGAAAGACCCGTTCGTAGCGCTCATAACCTACCATCAGGTATATTGAAGGTGGTTGCAATGGAGCGCTTCGGTCCTCTCAAGGGCATTACTGCAGTGGAATTCGTGGGCGTCGGTCCCGGGCCCTTCGCGGCCATGTGGCTGGCGGACATGGGTGCCGAGGTGGTGCGCATCGACCGGCCGGGCCAGCGCTGGAACCAGACGCGCGGCGACATCCTCAATCGCGGCCGCCGCTCCATGGCGCTCGACCTCAAGGCGCCGGGCGCGACCGACGTGGCGCTGCGCATGATCGACAAGGCTGACATCCTGCTCGAAGGCTATCGACCGGGCGTGATGGAGCGGCTCGGCCTCGGCCCGGAGACCTGCCTTGCCCGCAATCCGCGGCTGGTCTACGGCCGGATGACCGGATGGGGCCAGGACGGCCCGCGCCGGATGGAGGCCGGCCACGACATCAACTACATCGCCACGACCGGCATTCTCGCGACCGTGGGCACGCAGGAGCACGGTCCCGTGCCGCCGCTGAACCTCGTCGGCGATTTCGGCGGCGGCGGGCTGCTGCTGGTGGCGGGCATCCTGGCGGCGCTGGTCGAGCGCTCGACATCGGGGCAGGGTCAGGTCGTGGACGCGGCGATGTCGGAGGGAAGCAGCCTGCTCGCCAGCATGATCTGGTCCTATCACAACAAGGGGCTCTGGCGCCCGGAACGCGAAGCCAACATCTTCGACGGCGGTGCGCCCTATTATCGCTGCTATCGCTGCAGGGACGGGAAGTTCGTCTCTCTCGGCGCGATCGAGCAGCAGTTCTGGGAGCAGTTCCTCGACCTCTGCGGCATCGACGACGAGGAACTGCGCACGAAGCGCAACGACCGGACGATGTGGCCGGAACTTCGCGGTCGTCTGGAGCGGATATTCCTGACGCGCGACAGCGCGGAGTGGTGCGCGCTGACCGAGGGAAGCGACGCCTGCCTCACGCCAGTGTTGGGTTTCAACGAGGCCGCTCGCGACAAGCAGGCCGTTGCCCGAGAGGCCTTCGTCGATATCGGGGGCGCGCTTCAGCCGGCGCCGGCGCCGCGTTTCGGCCGTACGCCCGGCAGTGTCGCGTCGCCGTCTCCCTTCGTCGGCGAGCAGACCCGCGAGGTGCTCGCGGACATGGGGTTTTCCGCGGACGAGATCGCCGATCTGGAGCAGCGCGGCGTGGTGCGGCACGAAGACGACGTGCAGGCGGGCGAGGCCGGGCCGCTCGAATAGGCGGCGGGCCCGGCTGCCTAGTCGTCCTGGGTGGAGACGCCCTCGCGCAAGATCACGGTGCCGTCGATTTCCACCGTCGGCTTGTGCATGATCAGGTCGATGTGAATGTCGGAATTGACGTCCTGATTGTAGACGAGGCCGTTGCCGACCGCGATGTGCAGCCGCCCGAGGCCCTTCTTGTAGGTGTTGCAGCTGTGATCATTGGCCTTGGCGTTGATGCCGAGGGCGATCTCGGCGATGTTCGCGCCGTTCTCGTTGTCGCAGATCAGCTTCCACAGCGCGGCCGAGACCTCGGGATCGCCGGTGACGGAGGTCGCCAGCCCGTTTTCGATCTCGACGACGACCGGCTCCTTCGGCCACTCGAAACCAAGGATCGGCCCGTCGCAGACGAAGCGTCCGTTCGTGGTGCCGACCACCGGCCCCTGATAGACCTCGCCCCAGTTGCAGGGCGACATGCGGCCGGGCTCGTGGGCGAAATTGGAGCGGTGCGAGGGCTGGCCCTTGATGCTGGCGGTCAGGTCGGTGCCGGCCCGCGACGTCACGCGCACGGTCTCGCCGTCCTGGAAGGCGGCCTGCCAGAAATTGGCGACTTTCGACATGGCGGCGTAGTCGGCCTCCAGAACGCATGTGTCGAGCAGGTCGGCGCGGCTGCGCTTGACCATGAAGACGCCGCGCGCCTGGCCGGATCGGATCAGCCCGATCGGAACCTGGTGGTGAGGAAGCGGCGCCGAAGTTGTTCGCGTGAGGCTGATGATGATGTCCTGCCCCGGCATCATCTTCTGCACGCCCTCCGGCAGGTATTCACCGCCTCTGCGCGGGTTGTCGTTCATCTCGACAAGCAGGACCTCGGCCTGCGCCGCGCGGCTTTTCGCCGCGATCGCCTCGACGATGTCGCCGTTCTCGGCCATGCCGGAAACGTCCGTCACGATCACGACCTTCTCGTCGGGCCGCGTTGCGAGCAGCGTGTCGACGACGATCTCTGCGAGTTGGGCGACCTTGTCCGCGTCGCTTCGTGGCGTCAGCATCGGCATTCTTGCTCCCTCCTGGTTTGATCCGGGTGAATATACCCGTTGGTAGGTTTCTTCAAATGAAATCTCCCTCGCTGCTTCATCTTCCCGCGAACCGATAGGCGTTGACACCCGTCGGGGGCTCCAATATCAAAGCGAATGCCTACTGATGGGTAGAAGTCATGACGGTTATGGACACAATTCACGAACTCGACCTGGAGGAGTGGCGCCGCGCGAGTGCTGCGGTCGCCAAGGGCAGGATCATCGAGCTGGGGCGCGTGTTCCAAACGCAGATGCCCCATTATCCGACCCATCCGGATTTCGAGGTCGCGCTGTTTCGCAAGCATGGCGACCGCGTCCGCGGCGACGGCGCGAGCTCAGCCAGCTGCCATTGGTCCTTCGGCGGGCATACGGGCACGCATATCGACGCGCTCTGCCATGTGTCTCATTGCGGCGCGATGTTCGACGGCACGCCGGTCGACAATGAGAGGCTGGAGCGCGGGGAGGCGGACGGGGACGCGGCGCAGCTCGCTCCCTATATCCGCCGCGGCGTTCTCTTCGACATCGCCGCGTTGAACGGTGTCGCGACACTCGACGGCGACCACGTCGTCACGGCCGACGAGATGGAGCGGGCGGCGCATCTGCACGACCTCGACGTGAAGCCGGGCGATGTCGCGCTGATCCGCACGGGTTGGGCGCGCCATTGGGAGACCGGGGCCTACATCGCCGAGGAGACGCCGGGCCCCGGATTGAACGCCGGCACGTGGCTCGCGGACCGGTGCGTCGGCCTGGTCGGGAGCGACACGGCGGTCTTCGAAAAGGGCCCGGTGACCGAGGCGGCGCCTGTCCACCGGCTGATGCTGATGGAACGGCGCATCCACATCATGGAGAATCTGGATCTCGAGGGGCTTGCCGAGGCGCAGGTTCATAGCTTTCTCTTCCTGGCGCTGCCGCTGCGCACGCGCGGGGCCACCGCGTCGCCGCTGCGGCCGGTCGCGGTTTGCTGAACGGGCGGAGCCAAAGAGTGTCAAAAAGAACGATCCTGATAACGGGGGCGTCCAGCGGCCTGGGCGAACATTTCGCACGCGTGCTGGCCGAAGACGGCGCGCACGTGATCCTTACCGCGCGCCGGCGCGACCGCCTGACCGTCATCGCGAGCGAGATCGAGGCCGGCGGCGGATCGGTCGCCGTCGTCGAGATGGATGTCGCCGATCCCGCCTCGGTGGCCGCGGCCTTCGAGGCGATCGAGGGTGGGATCGACGTCGTCGTGAACAACGCCGGCATCAGCGGCAGTGGCCCGGCGCTGGAGATCGATCATGAAGCGTTCGAGCAGGTTGTCGATACGAACCTGAAGGGGACGTTCTGCGTCGCGCAGGCGGCGGCCCGGCGGATGCGGGAGACCGGGGGCGGCGCGATCGTCAACATCGCCTCTATCCTGGGCCTGCGGGTGGCCGGCAACGTGGCCGCGTATGCGGCGTCGAAGGCCGGCGTCGTGCAACTGACCAAGGCGCTGGCACTGGAATGGGCCCGGTACGGGATCCGCGTCAACGCGCTCTGCCCCGGCTATGTCGAAACCCCGATCAATGCCGATTTCTTCGCGACGGATGCCGGCCAGGCCCTCATTCGCCGTATCCCGCAGCGCAGGCTTGGCCGAATGTCCGATCTGGACGCGCCGCTGCGTCTGCTATGCTCTGAGGGTGCGTCCTACATGACCGGCTCCGTGCTCGCGGTCGATGGCGGGCATCTCGTCTCCAGTCTGTGAGGTTGACCATGGATTTCACAATTCCCCGTCACATCGAGGATTTGCGCCGGCAGATCGCCGAATTCGTCGATAGCGAGCTGCTTCCGCTGGAATCGGACGCTTCCACCTATGACGCGCACGAGAACATCCGCCCCGAGGTTTTGGCGGGACTCCGCGCCAAGGCGCGCGAGCGGGGCCTCTGGTGCCTGCAGCTTTCCACGGACGCCGGCGGGCGCGGCGTCGGCCGGGTCGGCATGGCGGTTTGCTACGAGGAGATGAACCGCTCCATCTTCGGGCCGGTGACCTTCAATTCCGCAGCGCCCGACGACGGCAACATGATGGTGCTGGAGGCGGTCGGAACGCCGGAGCAGAAGGCGACATGGCTCGAACCGATCGCCGACGGGCGGGTGCGCTCGGCCTTCGCGATGACGGAGCCGCATCCGGGCGCCGGGTCGGATCCCGGCATGATGCAGACCACGGCCACGCGCGACGGCGGCGATTACGTGGTTCACGGCCACAAATGGTTCATCACCGGCGCGGAGGACGCGGCCCATTTCATCCTCGTTGCGCGCACCTCGGACGATGGGCGCCGTGGCCATACGTGTTTCCTGTTCCATCAGGATGATCCGGGCTGGGAGATCGTTCGCCGCATTCCGATCATGGGACCGGAGGAGCATGGCGGCCATTGCGAGCTGCGGTTCGACGGGCTGCGCATTCCCGCCGAAAACGTGCTGCTCGAAGAGGGGCGGGGGATGAAGGTCGTCCAGACGCGTCTGGGCGTCGCGCGGCTGACCCATTGCATGCGCTGGCTGGGGCTGGCCAAGCGCTGCGTCGAGATCGCCAGCGAATATGCCGGAAGGCGCCAGGGCTTCGGTATTCGCCTGGCGGATCGCGAGAGCGTGCAGATCATGCTCGGCACCTTGTGCGCCGACATCGAGGTCGGACGCCTGCTGGTCATGAAGGCGGCCTGGGAACTCGACCGTGGCGGCTATGCGCAGAAGGAGGTTTCCACGGCCAAGGTCCATGTCGCCAACCTGCTGCATCGCGCCGCCGACACCGCGATCCAGATCAACGGCGCGCGGGGCTATTCCAAGGACACGGTGCTGGAGTGGATCTATCGCTACGCCCGCCAGGCGCGGCTGGTGGACGGCGCCGACGAGGTGCATCGCATGGTGCTGAGCCGCCACCTGAGCGATCAGGGCATGGATTTCTGGCGCTGGCCGGTGGCGCAGGACGGCGCCTGATGGTCGCCGCCGCACACCTGTCGCGCCGACCGGCGAACTACAGGGCGCTGACGCCGCTCGACTTTCTCGACCGGGCCTGTCGCAACACACCCGATCGGCCCGCCGTGGTGTGGCGCGACGGGAGCTGGAGCTACCGCGAGTTCGGCGTCGTGGTCGCCCGGCTGAAGGCGCATCTCGCCGCGTGCGGCGTCAAGGCGGGGGACGTGGTCTCCGTCATGTGCGGCAACCGGCCGGAAATGCTGGCGGCCCATTTCGCGGTTCCCGCGCTGGGCGCCGTGCTGAACGCCATCAACACGCGGCTCGACGCCGGCGCTGTCGCCTGGATCCTCGAACACGCCGAAAGCCGCCATTTCCTGTGTGATCCGGGGTCTGCCGACGTCGCCGCGGCGGCGGCGGCCATGGCGGGCCTGCCGCTCGCTCAGTTTTCGGAGGACGGCACGAGCGGGCCCGATCTCTCCCTGCTCGGACGATCGGACGAGACCGTCGGCGAACTGGCGGGCGCCGTTGCGGACGAATGGACGCCGATCGCGCTGAACTACACTTCCGGCACGACCGGCTCGCCCAAGGGCGTGGTGCTGCATCATCGCGGGGCCTATCTGAACGCGCTCGGCAACATCGCCTCGCTCGGCCTCGGCCCCGATACGCGCTATCTGTGGACGTTGCCGATGTTCCACTGCAACGGCTGGTGCCACACCTGGGCGGTGACGGCGGCGGGCGGCGTGCATGTCTGCCTCGACAAGGTCGATCCCGCGCTGATCATCGACACGATCGCGCGTCACGACGTCACGCACATGTCCTGTGCGCCGGTCGTCTTGTACATGATCCTCGGCCATGAAGCGGCATCCGGCTGGTCGGCGCCGCGCCGGGTGACGGTCGCCTCGGGCGGGGCCGCGCCGACGAGCGCCCTGATCGGCCGCATGGACGCGATCAATTTCAACTTCATCCATCTCTACGGCCTGACCGAGTGCTACGGACCGACGTCGCTCAGGCGGCTGGACGAGAGCGAGATGGCGTTGCCGGCCGAAGAGCGGGCACGGTTGCTGGCGCGGCAAGGCGTCAGCCATCTCACCGCCAACATGATCAGGGTGCTCGACGACGGCGGAAGCGACGTGCCTGCGGACGGCGCCACCTCCGGCGAGATCGCGCTGACCGGCAACACGCTGATGGCGGGCTACCACCGCGACGCCGACTCGACGCATGCTTCGCTCGGAGACGGCTTCTTCAGAACCGGCGACATCGCCGTCATGCATCCGACGGGCGAGATCGAGATCCGCGACCGTGCCAAGGACATCATCATCTCCGGCGGCGAGAACATTTCGAGCCTGGAGATCGAGAGCGTCCTGCACATGCATGACGCGGTGGGCCTTGCTGCGGTCGTGGCGCGTCCGGACCCGAAATGGGGCGAGGTGCCCTGCGCCTTCGTCGAGGTGAAGGCCGGTCACGCGCCGACGGTGGACGAGCTGATCGCGCATTGCCGGGCGAACATGGCGCATTTCAAGGCGCCGAAGCACATCGTCTTCTGCGACCTGCCGAAGACGGCGACCGGCAAGATCCAGAAGTTCAAGCTGCGCGAACAGGCGCGCGAGGAGGCGGCGCACCCATGAGCGAGACGGCCCCCGATTTCGACCTGCCGGCCTTCGAGCGATATCTCGATCGTGTCTTCGGCGCGAACCCCTCCGGCTCGATCGAGCTGCAGCGGATCGGCGGCGGCCAGTCGAACCCGACCTACATCTTCGCCCATGGCGGCCGCCGCATGGTGCTCAGGAAGCAGCCGAACGGGGACATCCTGCGCGGCGCGCATGCCGTCGATCGCGAATTTCGCGTTTTGAGCGCCTTGTACGGGACCGACGTTCCCGTGCCGGAGCCGATCCGCTTCGAGGCGGACCCGTCGGTGTTGGGTACGCCCTTCTACCTGATGGCGTTCATCGAGGGGCGCGTGTTTTCCGACTGCAGGCTGCCGGATCTGTCTCCCGACGAGAGGCGCGCGCTCTACGTCTCGATGGCGGAGACGCTGGCGCGGCTGCACCGCATTCGTCCGGACGATGTCGGGCTGGAGACTTACGGCAAACCGGGCAGCTATTTCGCCCGGCAGGTCCATCGTTGGACGACGCAGTTGCATGCGTCCGTTTCTGCGCCCGACCCCGTGCTGCACGAACTGGCGGGCTGGCTTGGCGACAATCTTCCTGACGATGACGGACTGGTGTCCGTCGCGCATGGCGATTTCCGTCTCGGAAACATGCTGGTGCATCCGACCGAGCCGAGGGTGATCGCGGTGCTCGACTGGGAATTGTCGACGCTCGGCCATCCGCTCGCCGACCTCGCCTTCTGCTGCATGCCCTGGCACACATCGCCCGACGAGTATGGCGGCATCCTGGGTGCCGTCAGCGAGGGTATCCCGTCGGAAGCGGAATTCGTCGCCGCCTATCGGCGGCTTTTGGCGGAGGTGCCCGAGCCGGAGCCCTTCCATCTCGCCTTCGCACTGTTCCGCTTCGCGGTGATCTTCGTGGGCATCGCCGACCGTGCCGCGGCCGGCACCGCCGCGGACCCGGAGGCGGCGCGCTATGCGCCGCTTGCGCATCGCTTCGCCTGCCGGGCGCGCGAAGTGCTGGACGGAAACGCGCACGCCCTCTGAGGCTTCAGCCAACCCCAAATGAAAAGGCGCTCCGGGTTTCCGAAGCGCCTTTTTTCTTGAGCGGATTGTCGTCACTCCTCGTCGATGTCGGGCGGCACCTTCCTGCTGAGGCCGCTGACGATCGACCAGACCAGCACGAGTGCGGTGATGGCCAGCAACACGCCGCTGATCGGCCGAAAGACGAATGTGCTGAAGTCACCGCGCGACAGGAGCAGCGCCCGCTGGAAATGCTCCTCCATCATCGGGCCGAGCACGAAGCCGAGCAGCAGGGGCGCGGGCGAAAGCCGGGCCCAGCGCATGACGTAGCCCATGAACCCGAACAGCAGCACGCACCAGACGTCGAAGGGGCTGTTGCTGAGCGAGTAGGTGCCGATCGCGATGAACACCAGCACCGCCGGAAACAGGAGGTGGTAGGGGATCGACAGCAGGCGCACCCACAATCCGATGAACGGAATGTTCAGGACGAGCAGCATCAAATTGCCGATCCAGAAGCTCATCACCAGACCCCAGAACAGGGCTGGCTGCTGGGCGATCATGTTCGGGCCGGGCGTGATCCCGTGGATCATCAGCACGCCGAGCATCAGCGCCATGGTGACGCTGCCGGGAATGCCGAGCGTCAGGGTCGGAATGAAGGCCGTCTGGTCCGCGGCGTTGTTGGCGGCTTCAGGGCCCATGATCCCCTCGATGGCGCCCTTGCCGAAGCGCTCGGGGTGTTTCGACGACCGCTTTTCCACCGCGTATGACATGAAGGCCGCGATCCCCGGGCCGGCGCCGGGCAGGGCGCCGAAGAACGAGCCGATCGAGGAGCCGCGGATCATCGGGAACCAGGTGCGCTTCATCTCCTCGCGGTCGGGCCACATGTTGCGCAGCTTGAGATCGTCGGTGCTGATCGCTTCCTTCTCGACCTTGCCGATGCTGGAAATCACTTCGGACACGCCGAAGAGGCCCATGGCGAGGGCGACGATGCTCACGCCGTCGACGAGTTCGAGCCGGTCGAATGTGAAGCGGTGGACGCCGGTGTTCAGGTCTGCGCCGACCAGGCCGATGATGATGCCGAAAAGCGTCATCACCAGCCCTTTCATGGCCGATCCGTCGGTGATGCTGGAAGCGGTGACGAGGCCGAGCAGGATGAGCGAGAAGAACTCGGCGTCGCCGAATTTGAGCGCGTAGGCGGCGATGAGCGGCGACAGCGTCATCACGAGGATGATGCCGAACGACGCCCCGAAGAACGACGCCACCGTCGTCATGAGAAGCGCCGTGCCCGCGCGTCCCTGCTTGGCCATGGGATAGCCGTCGAGGCAGGTGACCGCGTTGGCCGGCGTTCCGGGCACGTTCAGGAGAATGGAGGAGGTCGATCCGCCATAGGTCGTGCCGTACCATATGCCGGCCAGCATGATCAGCGCCGTGTCCGGGTCCAGATAGAAGGTCAGCGGGAACAGCATCGACATGGCAGCGAGCACGCCGATGCCTGGAATGACGCCGAGCAGCGTGCCCAGGCTCACGCCGAGCAGGCAGTAGAGCAGGTTGTGGATCGACAGGGCCGTCTCGAGACCCAGCAGCATATTGGAGAACAGGTCCATCAGAAGGGCCACCGGAACATGGGAAGGGAAAGGCCGAGCGCGTAGCTGAAGATCAGCCAGCCGCCGGCAAACAGCACGCAGGCGACCATCAGCGCGGGGACCAGCTTGACCGGCCGCTCGGCAAGCGAGGCGACGAGCACCGACGCGAAGACTGCGGCGAACAGGCCGAACGGCGCGATCAGCGCGGCGAAGCAGGCGACGCCGCCGAGAACGAACAACAGGCTGGTGAACGAGAAATCGGGGAGGTCACGGTCCTTGTCGGGCGCCAGGATCGCGATCCCCAGGCCCAGCGCCGCCATGGCCAGGCCGAGCAGGAGCGGGAACATGCCCGGTCCGACGCGGCGGAAGGTTCCGAGTTCGAACGTCGTCGCGGTATGCACGCAGAAAACGACGCTGAACAGAACGATGACGACGCCTATCAGGCGTTCCGCCTTCAATGAAGACAACTTCAAACCTCCCTTGAACGTGATGTGCCAAATCGTTTGCGGTCGATCATGCGATCGGGCCGGATCGACCACGCATTACGGGAGCGCCGCGTAACACGGCGCTCCCTGAGAGCTAGACTGCCATGATCGGCCCTGCGGTTCATAGCGCGACCCGCGGGCATCGGTCAGTTGGTCGGGATTCCCGCCGTCTCGATCAGCTTGGCGTCGCTGGCGATGCGGTTCTCCAGCATGGTGCGGAAGCCTGCGCGATCGTTGAGCGCCTTCACGAAGCCGTAGCCCTGGAGGGCGACCGTGGCTTCGTCGCTGCTGAGCACCTCGTTCACGTCGGCGTTCAGCTGATCGAGGATCTCTGTGGGAACGCCGGACGGGGCGACGATGCCGAACCACGAACCGTAGGAGATGTTCACGCCTTCTTCCTTGAAGGTCGGCAGGTCGGGGGCGACGCCGATGCGCTCGTCCGCCGCGACGGCGAGCATCTTCAGATTGCCGGCTTCGGCCTGTCCGGAGACGGTGGAGAAACCGCCCATATACATCTGCGTTTCACCGGCGACGATGGACTGCAGCGAGGGAGCGGCGCCCTGATAGACGATCATTTCCATGTCGAGGCCGGCCTCGGCGCTCAGGAATTCAGCGGCGAGCTGGGTGGCGGAGCCGACGGCGGCCGACGCGTAGTTCACTTCGCCCGGGCGGTCCTTGGCCCATGCCACGAACTCGCTCAGCGATGCGGCGGGAACGTCATTGCCGACGACCATGACCAGCGGGGACAGGCCGACCAGCGCGACCGGTTCGAAGGCCTCGAGCGTCTTGTAGGGCGTCTTGCTCGGGTTGAGGAGCTCGTAGGTCCCCTGCGCGGCGTTGTTGCCCATCAGGATCGTGTAGCCATCGGGTTCGGAGCGGGCCGTGTAGTCACCGGCCAGCGTGCCGGACGCGCCGGGACGGTTCTCGACGACGACCGGCTGGCCCCATTTTTCCGAAAGCCGCTGGGCGACGAAACGTGCCGTCAGATCGGTCGGGCCGCCCGCCGAGTAGCCGACGACCATGGTCACCGGCTTGGTCGGGTAGGACTGGGCAAGAGCGCCGGTGGTGCCGGTCGCAGCAAGGATGGCCGCAGCGCTCATCGCGCAGATGATATCTCTTCTCGTGGTCATGTTTTCTCCTCCACTGATGCGGCGTGCCGGACCAAAGGCGGGCCGGACGACACTTTTTGCAGCATGCCTACTTATGGGTAGGAATCAACCCCAAAACTTCAACGAAACGTCAAAAAAATCGGCGTTTTCGGGTGTTGTTAGCCGTTCGAAGCGTCAATGACCCTACCTGTGGGTAGCCAGTTTCAGATTTCTCTGACAGGTTGCGATCCGGCCGCGGTGACGGGGGATCGGCGCCGACTTCGGGCCCCGGGAAAGGAACAAGCTGGCGTGCGCATGGGGAATCCGGCCTTTGTCGTCTTCTCGAACCAGACCTTCCGGCGGCTCTGGCTGGCGGCACTCGCGTCGAATTTCGGCGGGCTGATCCAGGTCGTCGGCGCCTCCTGGCACATGACGACGCTTTCGGCCTCGGAGAGCATGGTCGCGCTGGTCCAGACGTCCATCACGCTTCCGATCATGCTCTTCTCGCTCGCCGCCGGCGTGCTTGCGGATGGCGGCGACCGCCGGCGGATCATCCTGACGGCCCAGCTCTTCATGTTGGTGGTCGCCGTCGCGCTCGCGGTTCTGGCCGGCTACGGGCTCCTTACGCCTTGGCTGCTGTTGACCTTGAGCTTCCTGATCGGCTGCGGAACGGCCCTGCACAATCCGTCCTGGCAGGCCTCGGTGGGAGACATCGTCTCGCGGGAAAACGTGCCCTATGCGGTGTCGCTCAACGCGATGGGCTTCAACATGGTGCGTGGCGTCGGGCCGGCCGTCGGCGGTTTCGTGGTCGCGCTCGGCGGCGCAGCGGCGGCCTTCGCACTGAACGCGGTCAGCTATATTGCGATCATCTGGGCGATCTGGCGATGGCGGCCGGCACGCACCGCGGCGGCCCTGTCGCGCGAGCCCTTCGCTCCCGCCTTCGTCGCCGGTCTGCGCTATGTGGCCATGTCACCGAGGCTGCAGCGCGTGATCGGCCGGGCGATGGTCTTCGGCTTCGCGGCGATCGCGGTGCAGGCGTTGCTCCCGGTCGTGGTCAAGGAGCGCCTGGAACTGGGCGCGGTGTCTTATGGCGTTCTGCTCGGGTGTTTCGGGTTCGGCGCGGTGACGGGCGCCTTCGTCAGTCCGGGGCTGCGGGCGCGTTATCGCAACGAGCGAATCGTGACGATCTGCTTTGCCGTCGTCGGATGCGGCACCGCGGTGGTGGCGGTGAGCACGATCTTCATCGTCAGCGCCGTCGCTCTGATCGTCTCGGGCTGCTTCTGGCTGATCGCGATGTCGCTCTCCAACGCCACGGTCCAGATGTCGACGCCGCGCTGGGTCCTGGGGCGCACCCTGGCGCTCTACCAGACCGGCGCATTCGGCGGGATGGCGGTCGGCGGCTGGGTGTGGGGCGTGATCGCCGAGGTCTATATAGTACAGGAAGCGCTTATCGGAGCGGCGGCCGTGCTGGCGTTCGGAGCGCTGGTCGGACGCTTCGCGCCGTTCCCGGATTTCGACGGGCTGGATCTCGACCCGTTGGATCAGTTCCGCGAGCCGTCCCTGCGGCTCGATCTCACCCGCCGAAGCGGGCCGATCAAGATCGGGATCGAATACGAGATCGCCGAGGACGACGTCGGGCAATTCATGACGCTGATGGCGGAACGCCGGCGCGTCCGGATCCGCGACGGCGCGCGACGCTGGTCTCTCAACCGGGACCTCGAGAACCCGGCTCTGTGGACAGAGGAGTATCATGTTGCAACCTGGACGGAGTATCTCCGCCACCATGCGCGCCGCACCATGGAGGACGGCTCGGTCAACGACAGGTTGAAGCGGCTGCACAAGGGAGACCTGCCCCTGCGGGTCCGTCGATCGCTCGAGCAGTCGCGTTCGCCAGCAGGCCGCAGAGCCCATTTGCCTTAGAAAGCATCAGGCCGGGCGAGATTTCTGTGCAGGGTCCTCGGAGAAAGGTCCGCCTAGTTGCCGCTTTGCAACGTTGCGCGGGCAAATGTGGTCACAACTGCAGAATCTGAGGACTAGAAGTTGTAGTTAACCTTTGGGAAAAAGATACTCGGCGATCTGTTCCATTCAAGCGATTGATTCGGCTCGATATCGGGGGGGCTCAGGATGAAAAATGACGCATGTGAGGCCCTGGTGGTGCCTGGTGAGGTTGGGGCATCGAGGCGATCGCGGGGAAAGCATGCCCGTCTCCTGAGCGGCACGGCGATCGGCCTGTTCTTCATGGGTTTCGGCGGCCCCGCGACGGCCGATACGCCCTGCACGATCAACGGCGTCACCCAGACCTGCACCGACGATCAGTCCGGCGGTATCGCGGTGACCGATCCGATCGAGGTCTTGAACGTCCACTCGCTGGACGGCTCGATCTTCCCCTCGCCGGGCACGAGCGGCATCAGTTTCCAGTCGACCGGACCCGTTTCGATCGTGAGCGACACGGGTAACAAGTCGATCTTCGTGTTCGGCGCGGACGGCATACACGCGGAAACCTCCGGCGACACGCTGTCGATCGATCACGAGGGCAAGATCATCTCGTTCGGCGGGATCGGCGTGAGTGCGGTTTCGCTGGGCGATGTCGATGTCGACGTGGACGGCGACATCCTGGCTTCGACCGGGATCTACGCGCGCAACGACGTCGCGGGTTCGACGCTCAGCGTCACGCATGACGGAAAGATCTGGGCTTTCGACGGCGCCGGCATCGATGTCGCGTCGTCCAGCACGCCGATCTACATCGACAATTCCGGCAACATTCTCTCCGTCGGCGACGGCATCAGCGCGGTCAACACCTCCGGCTTCGGCATCGAGGTGGAGCAATATGGCGACATCATCGCCGGGGGGCGTGGCGTCTTCGCGGATTCCTCGGTCGGGTCGGTCTCGGTGATGGGTGTCGGTGACATCCATGCCGACGGCAACGGCGTGGAAGCGCTCTCGTCGAGCATGAACGTGTCCGTCGACTATCACGGCGACATCACGTCGCTGAACGGCTACGGGATCATGGCCGACGCGCCGGACGGCAGCGCGAGCGCCACCGGCTCCGGCGACATTTCCGCCTATAGCGGCGGCATCTTCGTCCAGGCGACCGGCCTCACCGGATCCGCCACAGTCGACTGGGACGGCGACATCTCGACGGCGACCGGCCGCGGCGTCTACGCCTATGCGGCGCGGGGCGTCGTGTCGGTCACTACGGATGGCGACATCGTCGCCCCGAATGACGGCATATTCGCCTATGGCGACGGAGAGGCCTCCGTCACGGTGAACCATGCCGGCGACATCGATGCGGGCAATCGCGGCATCTACGCCTATTCGCCGCGCGGAGAAGTGTCGGTCACGGTTTCCAGCGGCGACATCACCGCCTTGGCCTACGGCATCCACGCGTTCAACGAATCCGATGCCAACGGGGTGACCGTCGATTTCACCGGCAACATCCTGCAGAGCGTGCACGGCATCCACGCGGAATCCCCGCGCGGCGAAATCGACGTCACGGTGCGCGGAGACATCACGGCTTCAAGCGACGGCATCTTCGCGCAGAACTTCGGCGAAGCGTCGGTCAGGGTCGACCAGTCCGGAGCGCTCGACGCGGGCGAGCGCGGCATCTTCGCCTATTCGTCGGAGGGCGCGATCACCGTCATCGCGGACGGCACGATCGACTCCGGGAGGGAGGGCATCTTCGCCCAGAACTATGGCGCCGGCGCAATCGACATTGACAACTGGGCCGACATCGATGCGGGGACGAAAGGCATTTTCGCCTCCACAACCCGCGGCCAGATCACGATCGACAATGTCGCCCGCATCGATTCCGCTGCGGACGGCATTTTTGCGATCAACGACGGCACTGCCTCGGTCTCGGTGACCAGCACCGGCGACATCGACGCCGGCTACAAGGGGATCTACGCCTATTCATCGCGCGGGTCCGTGATGGTCGACAGCGATGGCGACATCACCTCCACCAATGACGGCATCTACGCCCAGAACGACAGCAATTCCTCGGGCGTCGGCGTCACGGTCTACAGCGACGGCATGATCGACGCCGGCAATACCGGCATCTACGCCCGCTCGACGCGCGGCTCGGTGCTGGTGGACAATGACGGCGACGTCTACGCCAATTTCCACGGTATTTTCGCGGAAAACGACAGCACGTCGGGCGACGCGGGCGTGTCGATCACGACGATGGGCGACATCGACGTGGGCAGCATGGGGATCTACGGCCGCTCGACCCGCGGCGCGGTCACGATCTGGAACGACGGCGACGTCACCAGCGGCAATCACGGCATCTTCGCCGAGAACAACAGCAATACCAGCACTTACGGGATCTCGATCACCAGCTTCGGCGACATCGACGCATCCGGCATGGGCATCTACGGTTATTCGCCGCGGGGCGCCGTGACCATCGCCAGCGAAGGCGACATCGATTCCGGACAGGACGGCATCTTCGCGCAAAACGACAGCAGCTCGGGCGATTACGGGGTTTCGGTCACCAGCGTCGGGCACATCGATTCCGGCGGCATGGGCATCTACGGGCAATCGACGCGCGGCGGCGTCTACATCGACAGCGAAGGCGACATCGACGCGACCAAGGCCGGCATCTTCGCGCTGAACGACGCCTCGACGAACGAGGCCGGCATCACAATCGTCAACGTCGGCGACATCGACGCCGGTACGAAGGGCATCTACGGGCAGTCGACGCGGGGCTTCGTGAGCATCGACAGCCAGGGCGACATCGATTCCGTTTCCGATGGCCTGTTTGCCGAGAACGACAGCGACGACGGAGCGACCGGCGTGTCGATCGTCAGCGTCGGCGACATCGACGCCGGCGGGATGGGTGCCTATGCCTATTCCACCTATGGCGCCGCTTCGATCGAGAGCGAAGGCGATATCGACGCCGAGGGAAGCGGGCTCGTCGCGATCAACTCGGGCGATCTCAACGACCTGCCGGGTTCGAAGGTCACCGTGACCCACACCGGCGACATCGATTCGGAGACCGGCTCGGGCATCGTCGGCCAGTCCGACGTCAGCGAAGTCAGCGTGACGCTCAATTCGGGCGCCTTGACGGCTGCGGCGGACGGCATCAGCGTCCACAGCGAGAACGACCTTTCGGTGATGATCGGCGAGGACGCAAGCGTCACCGGCGCGGCGGGCTTTGCCGGCGTGCTGTTCTCGCAGGGCTTCGAAAACAGCCTCGTCAATTACGGCACGATCTCCAACGCGGGCGGTTTGACCGAAGACGCGGTGCTCGCCGACGGCAACGACATCGACGTGGACAACTACGGCACGATCACCGGCCGGGTGACGCTGGGACCGTGGTCGAACAGCTTCAACAACCATGCCGGCGGCCTGTTCGAGATGGGCGACCTGGTGAACCTGACCAGCGGCAACATGCTGACCAATTCCGGCGTCGTGTCGCCGGGCGGCCAGGGCCTCGTTCAGACAACCGACCTGACGGGCGGGCTGGTGAACAATGCCGACGGCACGCTGCTCTTCGACGTCGACATGGACGGATCGCAGACCGACGTGGTCAACGTCACCGACGAGGCGTCTCTCGACGGCGACCTGGCGCTGAGCTTCGTCAGCGCAAACGCGACGCCCGACAGCTACACGATCATCACAACCGGCGGCGGCGTCACCCTCCAGTCGCTCGACCTGGTCAATCCGATGGTTCTCGGCGACATCTCCTACGTGAACGGGGGCAATGACGTCGAACTGTCCATCACCGGGTTCGACTTCTCACCGACCGGGATCGTTGGCAATGCAGCCGCGTTGGGCGACTATATCGGCGCCTCCTTCGAGGCGGGGTCCGACGGGCTCGATCCGATCGTCCTCGCCCTTTTGAACCTGCCGACGCTGGAAGAGGCCGACGATGCGCTGAGCCAGCTCTCGCCGACCATGTACCTGTCGGACCAGATCGCCGCGATGAACGACGCGGAGGCGTTCGCCGACAGCATGCTGAGCTGCCGCATGGCGTCCGGCAACTACAAGTTCGGATCGGAAGGCCAGTGCGTCTGGGGCCGCGGCGTCTACCGGGACTCTGACCGCAGTAGCGGGAATGGCTCGGCAGGGTTTGCGAGCCAGTCCTTCGATCTGGCGGGCGGCGTCCAGGTTGCCCTGAAGGACACCGACTGGCGGCTGGGCGGTGCGCTCGGGGTCAGGCTTTCCGACCGCAGCGGCGAGAACGGCGCGTCGAGCGAAGGCACCAGCGTGATGGGCGGCGGCGTGTTGAAATACGCGCCCGGGCCGTATCTGTTGGCGGGCGCCGTGTCATTCTCCTATGGCGAATACGACACCGAGCGCAGCGTTTCCTTCCCCGGCTTCAGCGACATGCTGACGGGTACCGCCGACGTGACGACGGTGAACGCCCGGCTGCGTTCCGCCTACACGATGCAATCGGGGGACTTCTATCTGCGGCCGCAGGCTGACCTGAACGCGACCTATGTTCACACCGCTGCGTTCACGGAAACTGGGGGCGTCGCGTCCATTTCGACCGATGCGACCAGCAACACGGTGTTCAGCCTCGTGCCGTCGATCGAGATCGGCGGGCAGACGACGATCGGGGAAGGCCTCCTCGTTCGGCCCTATCTGCGCGGCGGCGTCGGCCTCTACATGAACAACGACTTCGAACTGAACGGCATCTTCTCCGCCGACACGGCCGGCGTCGATCCCTTCACGATCGGCGTGGGAACGGACGACATCCTGTGGACCGTTGCGGCGGGCGTCGATTTCCTGCGGACCGAAGGCGGCGTCGTTCAGCTGTTCTATGAGGGAAGCTTCGGAGACCACACCACGATCCATTCCGGCGGCGCCAAGCTCAGCATGGACTTCTGATTGCGGGACGAACGCAGGGCGTAAATGTAGCAATGTACGATTGCACGCGAGACAATCTGGGTATGGAGTTGAGCACGGCGCCGATCAGCGCCGGCACCGCCCAGCATTTCGCGAAGAAGCCGACCGCCCAGGCGAGGGACGCATCGGAGACGGTCACGGCACCGCGTCCGCGTGTCCTCGAGTCCGGTGCGATCCTCGCCGGCATGGTGTTTTCGACCGTGCTGCTCAGCGGTTTCGTCGTCTATCATTTCTATGTGCAGGCGCTTTTCAGCACGGGGCTTCTGGTTCACTACGGGCTGATCCTCGGTCTTTTCTATTGCACGATCGCCTATCAGCTGAACCGCTGGGGTGCCGCGCGGCGCGGATTTCGGGATCAATCCGTACCGGAGACGGATGCGGCCGAACTCTTGAAATCCGAAGCGCCGCTGGTCACCGTCCTGATCCCGTCCTACCGCGAAGAACGGCGTGTTCTCGTCTCCACGGTCCTGTCGGCGGCGCTGGCGCAATATGGCAATCGCAACATCGTCGTCCTCGTTGACGATCCTCCGGGCGATGCGGAGTCCCTGCAAAGCTCGCTGGCCGCGATCGAGGAAGTGAAAGCCTGGCTCGATCAGCGCAGCGACCTCTTGCGCCGCGAGGCCTCAGACTGGCTGGAGCGCTGGGTTTTCGGCCGGTTTTCCGCCGAGGGCGAAGCCAAGCGGCTCGCCTCGACCTACCGGCTCGTCGCGGGATGGCTCGAGGCTCTCTCCGGCGACCTCAGGGCGCAGGCAACCGAGGACTTCCGGCACGTCGACACGTTCCTGACGGACAACGTGATCCTGGACCTGGCGAAGCGATGTCGCCGCGACGCGGACCGGCTGGAGCGCGCGGATCTGGGCATCGCGCAGGTGGACGCGGAATACCGGAAGCTGGCGAACCTCTTCTGTTCGGACGTCTCCAGCTTCCAGCGCAAGCGTTTCGAGAACCTGTCGTATGCGCCGAACAAGGCCATGAACCTCAACGCCTATATCGGGCTGATGGGCGGGCGCTATGCTGTCGCCGAGCGGGACGGCAAGCGGTTCATCGAAGAGTGCGGCGCGGAGGAGGCATGCGATTTCGAGGTCGCGCGTCCCGACTACGTTCTGACGCTCGACGCCGACAGCGTGATCCTGAACCGCTACATCCTGACACTGGTCAACGTGCTGGAGAAGCGGCCGAATGTCGGCGTTGCGCAGACGCCGTATCGCACCTTTCCAAACGGGGCTTCGGCGATCGAGCGCATCGCGGGTGCGACCACCGACATCCAGTATCTCGTCCACCAGGGATCGACCCACTTCGACGCGGCCTATTGGGTGGGGGCGAACGCGGTCATCCGCTACGATGCGCTGAAGGACATCGAGACCACGCAGCCCGAGGGCGACAAGACGGTCAAGGTCTTCGTGCAGGACCGCACGGTGATCGAGGACACGGGCTCGACGATCGACCTCTTGGAGCGCGGCTGGCGCGTGCAGAACCATTTCGACCCGCTCGCCTACAGCGCGACGCCTGCCGATTTCGGAGCGCTGGCCATTCAGCGCAAGCGCTGGGCCAATGGCGGCCTCATCATCCTGCCGGCCCTGATGCGTGAATATCTGAGGGCCGGACGCCGCATCCGCCGTCTGCCGGAGCTGCTGCTGCGTTCGCACTATCTGCTGTCGCCGGTCGTCGGCAACGTGGCCGTGCTCGCGCTGATGCTGTGGACCAGTTCAGAGGCCGACAGCATCGTGTGGACGCCACTGATCATGCTGCCCTATTTCCTGCTCTACGGCCTGGACCTGCGCCGCCTCGGATATCGGCCGCACGACCTGTTCGGCGTCTGTGCGCTGAACCTGATGCTGCTGCCGGTCAATTTCGCGGGCATCGCGTCGTCGATCCGGCAGATCGTGACGGGTCGCAAGGGCAGTTTCTCGCGCACGCCGAAGATCGCCGACCGAAGCTTCATTCCGCCTTACGCCTATCTGTTCAACCTGGGCATCCTGGCGCTGATGGTGCATTTCGCCGCGAAGGCCCTGGCGGCCGGGCAATATGCCGGCGCGATCATCCCGATCGCCAATATCCTGCTCTACGGCTACGGGCTGACGCGCTTCGTCGGCGTGCTCGAGGGCGTGAACGACCTCTCGCTCTCGGTGGCGCAGCGGCTCTCCTTCCTGGCGCGCCCCGTCAAGGCGCTGGCGCGTGCGGGCCGAGGATTTGCCGGAGCGGGCGCACAGACCGCCAGGCGCTTCGCGCCGGTTCCGGCGCTTTCAGCCGTCATGCTCGTGGCGCTGCCCTGGGGCCTTGCGGCCGGCGACGCCAATAGCGAGACGACAGGTGTGGCGGTGAACTACAGCGAGGCGGTGTCAGACCGCTTCGCGGCGCCGAGAGACGCCGCGGCAAGTGAGGCGCGCTCCGACGTGGCAGCCAGGATCGCCGGGCAAATCGGTTCGCAGCAGTAGAACTGCATGGCCCGTATTCGATAGGGTGGCGGCGGCCGCGGTCGAACCATGGGGTCATGACCGGGATGATGGGGGCAGGACAATGAAACGTATCAGCATGAGCAGAGTAGCCGTGGTGGCCTCCTCGCTGTTCGTGGCGGCGTGCACGCTGGACACCATTTCCCCGGCTGCAGGCAACGAGGCCATGCAAGCGATGAAGGCCGGCGACGCGCTGATGAAGCAGCCGACCGACAGCAACGCCTCGGTCGCGGCGCGCTACTACAAGAAGGCGGCGGATCTCGGCAATCCGTGGGGCGCCTACAAATACGGCAACATGCTGTTCGAGGGGCAAGGGGTGGAAAAGGACATCCCCGCCGCCGTGGCCGCCTACACGCTCGCCGCCGACAAGGGCAATCACTGGGCGCAATACCGGCTCGGTGAGATTCTGGTGGACGGCACCGGGGTGGAGAAGGAGCCGGAACGGGGTCGCGAGTTGCTTGCCAAGGCCGCCGCGCAGGACAATCCCTGGGCGCAATATCGGCTGGGCGACATCTACCTGAACGGCACCGGCGTCGAGAAGGATCTGGCCAAGGCGATGACCTATCTCACCCCCTCCGCCAGCGCCGGAAACGCGTGGGCACAGGTGCGGCTAGGCGAGATGTATGTGAGCGGCACCGGCGTGGCCAAGGATGTCGCGAAAGGCCGTTCCTATCTGGAGAAATCGGCCGCGCAGGACAACACCTTCGCGCAATATGCGCTGGCGAACCTGATCGTCGATCAGGATCCCGACCGGGCGAGGGCGCTCCTGAAGAAGGCGGCCGACGCGGGCAACGAACTCGCCGCAAAACGGCTGAAGCAACTCGGCGCAGGCTGAGCGGGCCTTCCTTCAGCCTCGGCTGCGTGGCTGCCGGGGGGGCTGAAAGCCCATGGCCTTGAGGCGGGAATGGTCTAGAATGGGCGGCTTGTTCAGCAAGAAGCCCCGATGTTCCGCCCGCCCCGCCACTACCTCTATCTCGACGCCGTCGCCCGAACGGGCTCGATCCGCAAGGCCGCCGCGAAGCTCGGCGTCGCCTCGACATCGCTCAACCGCAAGATCATCGAGATCGAGGCGGAACTCGGCGTGCCGATGTTCGAGCGCCTCGCGAAGGGGGTGCGGCTGACCACGGCCGGGGAGGTGCTGATCGAGACGGTGCGGCGAAACCTGGCCGACATCGAATCGGCCAACGCCCAGATCGAACAGCTGCGCGGGCTGGTGCGCGGCAATGTCAGCCTGGCGGTCGCGCATTCCGTCGCCAACGACCTCATCCCGACCGCGATCGCGGATTACCAGGTTCATCATCGGCGGGTGAATTTTCAGCTCATGGTCGGCGGGACGGTCGACCTGATCGCCGCTCTTCTGCGCGACGAGACGGACCTTGCCCTCGTCCACGACCCGGCGCCGTCGCCGGACCTCAACGAGATCGCCTCGATCCGGCAGCCGCTTTGTGCGCTGGTGCGCCCCGACCACCCGCTGGCCGGCCGCAGCAAGATCCGCCTGGCGGATTGCCAGCCATACCCCATCGCCATCGGTCACCGGGCCTTCGGAGGCCGGCAGCTCCTCGAACCGGTGATCCGGCGTTCGAACCTGTCGCTCAATGTCGTGCTGGAATCCAACACCGTGCGCTCGCTGACTGTGTTCGCCCGGCGTACGGGCGCAATTTGCTTCCAGTTCCAGATCGGGACGCTGGAATATGTCAATGCCGGGGAAATGGTGGCGCTGCCGTTGTCGGACCCCGAACTCAACAATGGCCGGCTTGTGCTGGTGAGCCGGGCAGGCCGCAAGCTGTCCTTGCCGGCGCTCAGCTTTTCGGAAGCCCTGAAGCAGCAGCTCGCGCGTATCTGAACCCCTCCATGAAGCGCCGAGCTATCGGCAAGTGCACACATTTTGCTCTCAGGCCGAGTGTTTTTTTGAACTATCGCAGATGCATTTTTCGTCCCAACCTTCCCTTGGACAGTCAAGAAATTCGGACGAAGTGAACCGTGCAGGCCGACGTATTCAAGCTCTCGATGGACAATCCCGGCGACGTTTCGGCCCTGGCCGGCCTGATCGAGAACGGCACGATCCTGGCGCAGGAGATCGTCGCGTTCATCGGCAAGACCGAGGGCAATGGCGGCGTCAATGACTTCACGCGCGGCTATTTCACAGACCGCCTGATGACGATGCTGTCGACCTATCTGAACGAGCCGGCCGAAAGCCTCGCCAGGCGCATTCCCTGCATCCTTTCGGGCGGGACCGAGGGCGTTCTGTCGCCGCATTATCTCGTTTTCGTGCGCAAGACCGGTGAGAGCGACGGCGCCACCGGTGCGCTTGCCGTCGGCACGGCGTTTTCGCCGGCGCTCGACTATCGTCATGTCGGAACGCGCGAGCACGCGCTGAGCGTGGCGAAAGCCGTGGAAGCGGCCATCTCGGATGCGGGGATCCGGTCGCTGGACGACGTGCATTTCGTGCAGGTCAAGGCGCCGTGCCTGACGTCGGAGCGCATCGCGATCCTGCATGAGCGTGGCGAAACGCCGCCGGCGCCGAATGCCGGGCGCTCCATGGCGCTGGCACGCGCGGCCGGCGCGTTCGGCGTTGCCCTGGCGCTGGGCGACATCGGCGAAGACGAACTGTCGGACGACCTGTTCCTGGAGGATTTCCAGCGCCACTGCGATCGCGCGAGCATATCCTCCGGCGTCGAGGTCGAGGCGAACGAAGTGATCGTGCTCGGCAACAGCGAGGGCTGGACCGGAAACTTGCGGATCGCCCACCGGGCCATGTGCGACGCCGTCGATCTTACGGCGGTCCAGGCGGTTCTGGGCGATCTCGGGCTTGCCGCGACGCCGCAACTCGACGCAAGCGAATGGGACAGGGTCAGGGGCGTTCTGGTCAAGGCGGAGCCGGACCGCCGAGGCCGGATCCACGGCCAGCGCCACACCATGCTCAACGATACGGATATCGACGCCCAGCGCCATATTCGCGGTGCGGTCGGCGGGCTTGTCGCGGGCGTCATCGGGGACACCCGCATCTTCGTGTCGGGCGGTGCGGAGCACCAGGGCCCCGACGGTGGCGGCCTGATCGCGGTGATCGCCGCGTCTGACACCGCCGACATCAACCAGCAAACGGCAGGAGCTTAGGATGCGGATCGTCATCGTCGGGGCAGGTGTTGCGGGATGCGTGATCGCGCGCGGGCTGTCGCGACTGCCCGGCATGGACATCCATTGCCTGGAACGCGTCGAGCCGGGCGACCATGCCGAGGCCGGCACCGGGCTGAACATCGGCCCGAACGCCGTCAAGGCGCTGCGCATTCAGGATCCGGAACTCGCCGGCATCATCGACGACGCAGCCTTCGAGTGGACGAACTGGCGCATTTCGCTGACCGACGGAACCGTGCTCTTCGACCTGCCGCTGGACGACGTGGCCTCCGAGAACGGCTGGCGCCTGCGCTGGTCGGAACTCTACCGGGTGCTGCGGGAGTCCGCCGAGGGGCTGATCACCTATGGATGCCGGATCGCCGACATGGGCGCCACGCCGGAGGGTGCCGGCAAGACCTGGATACGCTGGTCGGACAGCGAGGGCGATCACGAATTGACCGACGTCGACCTGCTCATCGCGGTGGACGGCCGGTTCTCGCAGACCCGCCAGACCTTTGCAGGAGGCGTGAATTCGCGCCAGATCGGCGTCGCGATCTTCAGGACCCTCGTGCCCGATACGAGCGACGGCCTGATCACGGACTACCAGCAATGGTTCAATGGACCGAACCGCCTGCTCGCCTATCGGGTGCCGGAAGACCACATCTACATCGCGGGAACCTTCCCCATCCCGCTCGATATGGAAACGCCTGACGAGATGAAGACCGCCGAGGCGTTGCGGGCGGCCTACACGCCGGTTTCCGGCTATGCCAGCGGTCAGGCCCGATGGCTGATCGACACGGTCTGCGCCCCCGAAAGCGAATTGCACTGGGCGCGTATCCAGGAATCGGAGGCGCGATATCGCGAGACCGGGGCCAATGTCCTCTATCTCGGCGACAGTTCCAACGGCATGGTCCCGACGCTCGGCCAGGGCGCGACCCAGGCGATCGAGGGCGCCTGCGCGGCGCTCGGCGAAATCGAGCGGCTGGCGGGGGACGGCAATTTTGACGCCGGCGACTGGCTGGCGGCCATCGAGGCGGTGCGCGCGGACCGCACGCGCTTCGTCATGGAGTTCTCGCTCGAGGCGAGCGACACGCTTCTGGCCGGGTCCGACCCGGTCGAGGGCACACGAAAAAAGAGAAACCCGGCGTTCCAGGAAAAACTCAAGCGTCTCTACAACGATATCGGAACGATCGGGGCGGTTCACTCCAGGGAGGAAAGCGCAGTTGGCTGACAGCACTGCCGCCAGATGCGGCCAACGACTTCCAGCAACAGGGAAATCAGGATGATCAAGCTCACCTCACTGAAACAACTGGCCGTCACCGGCCTCGTGATCGCGGCGACCGCGGTCGGCACGGTTTCCGCCGATGCCGCCGACAAGGTCAAGGTCGGCGTCTTCAAGGCAAGCTCGGCGCTGCCCTATTACATCGGTCTGAAGCGCGGCTATTTCGAAGAAGCCGACATCGAGGTCGAGACGGTCGTCATCGGCACGCATCCGCTGATCGTGCAGGCGCTCGTGACCGGCGACATCGATGTCGCGTCGAACGTCGTGACGCTGGAAGGCGCCAACATCGTGTCGCGCCGCCCGGGCACCCTGAAATTCATCGCGCTGAACGGCCAGAATTCCGAATACATCATGGAGCAGTTCGTCGTCGCACCGGACAGCGAAGCCAAGACCGTAGCCGACCTGAAGGGCGCGCGCCTGTTCTCGGCGCCCGGACCGGCCAATCTCGGCGCGGCCAAGGCCGTTCTCGTCGCCGCCGGCCTGAAGGAAGGCGACGACTTCACCATCCAGGAACAGGGCATGGGCAACCATATCGGCGCCATGCAGGGCGGCTCGTTCGAGGGCGGCTACACGCTTGAGGCCCTCGCCAGCACCATGGTCGATCAGGGCATCGCCAAGCGCCTGGAAACCGGCGTCATCTCCAAGTACCTGCTGAAGGACGAAGCGGCGGAAGCCTATGCGGCCGGCGCCGCGGTTTCCGGCAAGATGCTCGAGGAGCGCCCCGATGTCGCCGCCCGCTTCAAGGCCGCCTGGGCCAAGGCGACCGCCGACGCCAATGACGACCCGACCGCCCGCGCCTATATGGCCGAGGACATGAACGTCAATCCGAAGCTGGTCGACACCGTTCCGCTCGCCCATTTCGTGATGTCTGCCGACCTGACCGAAAAGGAAATCGAGGACTTCCAGAAGTTCATCGGGATTGGCGTCGATCTGGGTGTCGTGGCCTCCTCGGTTTCCGCCGAAGACCTGCTCGAAAAGTAATGAACGAGGTTCTTGCTCGCGTGCCGATCGATCCCTCGACCATGGCCGAAACACCGGCGGCGCTTGATGCGTCGCCGGAGTCCGATCCCGACCGGCTGCGCTGGTTTCCCAAGGGCACCCACATCACGATCCGGGGCCTGACGAAGACCTTCGACGACGTCGTCCTCTACAAGGACTTCGATCTCGACATTCCCAAGGGCAAGGTCGTCTCCGTCTTCGGGCCCAACGGCTGCGGCAAGAGCACGCTGATCAACATGATCTCCGGCATCCTGGAGTTCGACAGCGGACAGATCCTGTTCGACGGCAAGACCGCGCGAGAGACGCGGATCGGCTATGTCTTCCAGAATTACCGCGAGGCGGTGTTTCCCTGGTCGCGGGCCATCGACAACATCCGCTACCCGCTGCAGTTCCTCGGGCTGTCGAAGGCGGAGCGTGACGCCCGCGTGGAGGAACTGCTCACCAGCTTCGACGTGAAGATCGACCTCAACCGCTATCCCTATGAATTGTCCGGCGGCCAGCAGCAGCTCGTCTCGATCATGCGCGCCCTCGTCGTCGATCCGGAAGTGCTGTTCCTCGACGAACCCTTTTCCGCGCTCGACTACGAAATGACGCTTTTCCTGCGCGACCGGCTGCAGAAGGTCCTGACCGAGCGGGAGGTGACGACGCTTCTCGTGTCGCATGATCTCGACGAGGCGGTGACGCTTGCCGACGAGATTCTGCTCCTGACCAAGAAGCCGACACAGGTGGCCGAGCGGCTGCAGTTCAATGCATCGCGTCCGAGGACGCCCGAAACGACGCTGACGGACGAGTTCATCGCCGTGAAATCCCGCAGCCTCGAAATCTTCCAGCGGGAGGTGCGCAAATGAGCGCGGGTCTTGGAAAGAACCGGATCGTGAAACGTCTCCAGCCGCTGATCGGTGCGGCCGTTCTCGTTTTCCTTTGGTGGCTGGCGAGCGAAGGACGGCTTGTCGATCCCGTGCTCCTGCCGACACCGGGCGAATCCTGGCATGCCTTCGTGTCCGGCCTGACGGAAGGCACGCTGTGGAACGATTTCTGGCGCACGATCGTGCGCACGACGGTGTCGTTTGCGATCGCGATCATCGTCGCGGTCCCGATCGGCGTGTTCCTGGGATCCTCCGAGACGGTCTATCGCTCCGTCGAGTTCTCGGTCGACTTCTTCCGCTCCACGCCGGCATCGGCGCTCTTTCCGCTGTTCCTCGTCATCTTCGGCGTCGGCGAGGAAGCCAAGATCGCAGTGGCCGCCTTCGGTGCGGCGTTGATCATCGTCTTCAACACCGCCTATGGCGTGATGAACGCCCGCAAGCAGCGCCAGCTGGCCGCCAAGGTGATGGGCGCGCCGAGGGTGCGGATCCTGACGGACGTCACGATCTGGGAGTCGCTGCCGCAGACCTTCGTCGGCATGCGCTCGGGCATTTCCATCGCGCTGGTGATCGTCATCGTCGCGGAGATGTTCATCGGCTCCACCGACGGGCTCGGCCAGCGCATCATCAACGCCCAGATGATCTTCGACATGCCGGAGATGTATGCGTCGATCTTCGCCGCGGGCGCGCTGGGCTACGGGCTCAACCTGCTTTTCATCATCCTGGAACGGCGCTTCGTCCATTGGGGCGGCAAGTAGCCCGAACCGACAGCACACGCACGAGAAGAGGTCGCAGATGAAAGTCGGCGTACACAAGATCGCCATGAACGCACCCGACGACGTGTCCGCACTCGTCGCCCTCCTCGAAGACGGCACGATCGACGCCAACGCCATCGTCGCCGTGATCGGCAAAACGGAAGGCAATGGCGGCGCCAATGATTTCACGCGCGGTTTCGCCACCCTGTCCTTCGCGCGGGCCCTGGCGCCCTATCGCGGCGGAAGTGCCGAGGAGATCATGGGCGAGATCGCCTTCGTATGGTCGGGCGGCACGGAAGGTGTGTTGTCGCCGCACGCAACCGTCTTCACACGCTCTGCCGATACCGGCGGCGAGACCGTCCCGGGCGGGCGGCTGGCGCTTGGCATCGTCATGACGCGCGACATCCTGCCAGAGGAAGTCGGCACCATGGTCCATGTCGGGGAAGTCGCGGATGCGGTGAAGCGGGCGCTGGCCGAGGCCGGGATCGCCGATCCCGCCGATGTCCACTATGTGCAGGTGAAGGGGCCGCTGCTTTCGCCGGCGAAGATCGCCGATGCGGATGCGCGTGGCGCGGCTGTGGTGACGCGCGATCCGAACGGGTCGAAACCCTATGCCCGTGGCGCGATGGCGCTGGGCGTCGCGCTCGGCCTCGGTGAGGTGGATGCGGCGGAGGTGTCTGAGACGACGATCGCCAAGGATATGGCTGTCTTCTCGATGGTCGCGTCCACGTCGGCGGGCGGCGAACTGACGAAATGCGAGATCCTGCTGTTCGGCAACGCGCCTGATGCCACCAGCGATTGCCGCATCGGCCACGCGGTCCTGGGCGACGCCATCGACGCGGCTGGCGTGCGCCGCGCGCTCGCATCCGCCGGCCTTCAGGACGGCGAAGAGGATCGCATACTCGCCGTCTTCGCCAAGGGCGAGGCCGCGCCGAAGATCAGGGGCCGGCGCACGACAATGATGTCGGACGCCGATATCCATTTCGAACGGCATGCGCGTGCCGCCGCGGGCGCTGTCATCGCCTCCGTCACCGGCGATCCGGCGATCTTCCTGTCCGGCGGGACGGAGCATCAATGCGCGCCTGGCGAAGCGCCGATCGCGGCGATCGTCAAGGCATGAGCGGCGGCGACCGGCCGCTCTGGCAGCTGACGGCGGGCGAGCTCGTCGAGGGCTATGCGGCGGGTCGTTTCACGCCCGTCGATGCGCTGGATGCCGTGCTCGAGCGTCATGATGCGGTCAATCCTTCCCTGAACGCGGTGGTGACGCTGGCTGTCGAACAGGCGCGAGCCACAGCTGAGGCGAGCACGCAACGATGGCGAAATGGTACGCCCGCGAGCGGGCTCGACGGCGTGCCGATGACCGTAAAGGACAATCTCTTCGTTGCGGGCATGCGTGCGACCTGGGGCAGCCGTGCCTTTTCCGATTTCGTGCCGGACCATGACGAGCGGCCGGTGGCCCGGCTGCGGGCGGCCGGTCTCGTGATCTTCGGCAAGACCAACGTGCCGGAACTGACGGTACAGGGCTACACCGACAATCTGCTGTTCGGTGCGACCGGCAGTCCCGCGAAACCGGCCTTGACGCCGGGCGGATCGAGCGGCGGCGCGGCGGCGGCCGTCGCAAGCGGCATCGGCCCGCTGGCGCTTTGCACCGACGGCGGCGGTTCGATCCGCAGGCCGGCGTCGCATTGCGGGGTGTTCGGCCTCAAGCCGTCATCGGGAACGATCCGGCGCGGACACGGATTTCCCGCGATCCTTGGAGAGTTCGAAGTCGTCGGCCCGATTGCCCGTTCGTTCGACGACATCGCTCTGATGCTCGACGTGCTCGCGGACGGCGCGCTGCCGGAAGCGCGAACCGAGGATGCGCCGCGCATACTCCACGCCCGCACCTTCAACGGCCAGCCCGTCGATCCGGAGATCGCGGCGGGCATCGACCGCGCGGCCGAAAGCCTGCGCTCGCGCGGCTGCGCGATCGAGACCCGCGACAGTTTCGACTGTCTCTCGCCGATGGACGCGATCTGGCCGGTCATCAGCACATCGGGCGTCGCCTTTATGTTCGAGCAGAACCCCGCCCTCGCCGAACAGGCCGGGCCGGCATTGAAGGCGATGGCCGAGACAGGCCGCGGCTTTACGGCGACGGACTACGCCCGCGCGATCGTGGGGATCGAAAAGCTGAAGGATACGTATCGCGAGGCGATGGCCGGTTTCGACGTGCTGATGACGCCGGCGATTGCGGCCCTTTCCTGGGCGAAAGAGACCAGCCATCCGGAGACGATCGACGGACAGTCGGTGGGACCGAGAGGCCATGCGGTCTTCACGGCGTTTGCGAACGCACTCGGCCTGCCGGGATTGAGCGTGCCGGCGGGAACATCTGCCGACGGCCGGCCGTTCGGATTCCAACTGGTCGGGGCGCGCGGTTCGGAGAAATCGCTGATCGATCTGGCACGGCGCTTCGCGATCGACTGACAAGTAATCATGCGAACCGGCCTTCCATCCCGTGATTGACGGGCATCAACGCATGCCGTCTTCCGCAAAGTAATCTTGTCCCGATTTCTTTGCGGGGGAAGACGAAATGCAAACCGATGATCTGACAATTCGCGCCCGTGGCAGGGCGGAAGCCAAATTCGGCTTCTACAAACATCTGGCCGTCTATGCGGTCGTGTGCGTTCTGCTTCTGGTGATCAATTTCCTGACCGAGCCGGGTTCATATTGGGTGATCTGGCCGGTGCTTGGCTGGGGTGTCGCCATCATCATCCATGCCGTGACGGTTTTCGGTGCGCGCCGGAAGGAAGAGATCATCGACCGCATGACGGACAAGGAGATGGGCAAGCGGGATTGGGGCCGCAAATAGCCGGCGGCGCGCGATGACGGCAGGTCGGCCATGAGCGGGACACGCGACTTCGACATCATCCTTTGGGGCGCGACCGGCGCCGCGGGACGGCGCGTGGCGCATCACTTGGCGCGCAGGATCGCAGCGCACGGGCTGAGATGGGCGATCGGCGGGCGAAATCGTACCAAGCTAGAGGCGGTGCGAAAGGCGCTTCCTGATGCCAGTAGCACGGCCGCGATCCTGATCGGGGACAGCCATGATCGCGCCTTCCTGGCAGAAATGGCTGCGCGAACCCGGGTCGTGGTGTCGACCGTCGGCCCCTTCGCTCTCCACGGCACGGAGTTGCTGGAAGCCTGTGTCCGAAGTGGCACGCATTACTGCGACCTGACGGGCGAGGTGCAATGGATGCGGGCGATGATCGACGCGCATCAGGCCGAGGCGCGCGAGACCGGTGCTCGGATCGTGCATGCTTGCGGGCACGACTCGATCCCTTCCGATCTGGGCGTTCAGTTTCTGCAGGAGGCTGCGGTGCAGCGCCACGGCAGGCCCTGCACGCGCGTCACCACGCGGATCACCCGGATGAAGGGCAGCTTCAGCGGCGGGACCGCGGCGACGTTCCTGAACGCCATGGAATTGCGCGAGAAGGATCCGGGTTTCGATGCACTGTCCGTGGATCCCTACGCGCTTTGTCCCGAGGGCGAGCGGCAGGGACTGGAAGAGCCGGATCGAATGATGCCGGTCTCCGTCACCTATGACAAGGATCTGAAAGCCTGGACCAATCCCTACTTCATGGCGCCGATGAACGCGAAGGTCGTGCGGCGCACCAATGCGCTGCTCAAATATCCCTATGGTCGCGATTTCAGCTATGCGGAGACAGCGTTGACGAGAGGCGGCGTCGGCGGCTGGTGGGTGGCGATGCGCCAGGCTTTGCTCGGTCGGACCTTCCTGATCGCGATGGCGATCCCTGCCACCCGGCGGCTTCTGAAGCGTCACGTGCTGCCGAAATCGGGCGAGGGTCCGTCTGCCGAATTGCGCGAAACGGGCTCCTACGAACTGATCCAGGTCGGTGAGATGTCTGACGGCACGATCCTGAAGGCCCGCATCACGGGACAGGGCGATCCGGCGATCGAATCGACAAGCAGAATGCTGGTCGAGGCGGCCCTGTGCCTCGCCGAAGATGCCGACAGGATCGGTGTCGGCGGCGGCTTCTGGACGCCGGCCTCGGCGCTCGGCCCGCTTTTGCGTGACCGGATCACCAAGCATGCGGGTCTGAGATTCGAACTGCTCTGACCCCCGGGCGTGTCAGGCGTCACGTGCCGCAGTCTGGCGCCTATCGAATCTTGCATCGCACATGAAAGGAACGCCCATGCATTGGATCCTGCTTTCGACGGGAATCGCCATCGAAATCCTTGCGACCGCATCGCTCAAACTGTCAGACGGCTTCACGAAGATCGGATTTGCCGCTCTCGCCCTGATCTGCTTCGGACTTGCGTTCTACGTGATGTCGCTCGTCGTCAGGACGATGCCGATCGGCATCGCCTATTCGGTCTGGGCGGGTGGTGGCATCGCAGGCGTGACGCTGCTCGGCGCCCTGGCGTTCGGTCAGTCGCTCGACGGTTTTGCCTTTCTGGGAATTGGCCTGATCGTCGCCGGCGTGGTGGTGTTGAATGCCTTGTCGTCGGCGGCAAGCGGGTAGGAACGCAAAGGCCCGGACGGACCGGCGCCTCCCCAACCGTCTGGAAGCGCCGGTGAGGCGATGCTAATGGGTTGCTGGTTCAAGAAGAACTCCGGCGCGATTTCAATCGGCGCCGAAGAGACCAACTTGGCTCAGGGGAGGGGTAATGTCTGGACCATTGTTGAAGGACAAGCATTGCGTGATCACGGGCGCTGGCGGCAGTCTCGGAAGTGCGACTGCGCGGCGGTTCCTGGAGGAGGGAGCCTGCGTCGTGCTGGTCGATCTGGATGAGCCGGATCTCGACCGTCTCGGACTGGGGACGTATCGCGACTCCGCGCTGACGGTCGCCGCCGACGTGTCCGACGCGGCATCGACCGCGGCCTATGTCGAGGCGGCGACACGGCGGTTCGGCGAGATCGACGTGTTGATGAGCAATGCCGGAAATTTCGGCACCGTCGCGCCAATCGACGAATATCCGCTGGATGTCTTCGAGAGCGTCCTGTCGGTGCATGTGCGCGGCGCCTTTCTCGCCTGCCAGAACGCGGTGCCGAAAATGCGTGACGGTGGCAGCATCATCATCACGTCGAGCGTCGCGGGGGTGACAGGTGACCCGGGCGTCTACGGATACATCACGGCGAAGCATGCCCAGGTCGGGCTCATGCGGTGCCTCGCCAAGGAACTCGCGCCGCGCCGCATCCGCGTGAACACGCTTCACCCGGGGCCGATCGACAACAGTTTCCAGAAGAATGTCGAGGACGGGTTCACGGCCGCGACGGGCCGCGACGGCACGGAGTTCTTCAACAGCATCATCCCGATGGGCCGGCACGCGTCGCCCGACGAAATCGCCGCTTCCGCGTTGTTTCTGGCGAGCGACATGAGTACGTTCTCGACGGGAACGCTGCACATGGTGGACGGCGGAATGAGCATCTGACGGGTGCTTCCGGGTCAGTTTCGGACAGGCCAAAAGCGATGTCCGAAACTGACGCCCCAAATGTCCATTATGACCCGTGACCGCCGTCCCCGCTGCGGTTAAGCTGACAACATGTCGCAGTCTCCCCGCTCAGTGAGCGGCGGGGTTTTGCGTCAACTGTCGCTGCCTGCCATCGGCACCGTGCCCGGCAGGCCGCAGGCCGCAGGGCGGAAACGGTCGCCAAGAACCGTTTTCGGGGAGGAGGACGAATGCCGTCGGTACAGGAGATGTTCGACGTCAGCGGCAAGTCGGTGATCGTGACCGGAGGCGGAAGCGGTCTCGGACGCGCCTATGCCGAAGTGATGGCCGACAACGGCGCGAATGTCTGCATTTTCGACATTGATGAACAGCGGCTTGCCGAGACGGTCGATGCCATCAAGGCAGCCGGCGGTTCCGTCTGGTCGCAGAAGGTCGATGTTTCGGACCGCGCTGCAATGGCGGCAGGCTTTGACGCAGTCGCCGAGAAGCACGGCAGGATCGACGTCGTCTTCGCCAATGCAGGCATCGATGCCGGCCCCGGCTTCCTGACGCCCGAGGGCGACCGCAACCCGGACGGCGCGATCGACGCGATGGACGACGAGCATTGGGATCGCGTCATCGCGGTGAACCTGTCCGGCGTCTACACTTCCATCAAAAACGCCGCACGCCACATGAAGAAGACCGGCGGCGGGCGTATCATCGTGACGTCGTCGGTGGCAGCGCAGATCAACGAGGCGATCGTGGGCACGCCCTACATGCCGGCCAAGGCGGGCGTCGACCATCTGGTCCGCAACACCGCGATGGAACTCGGCATGTTCGGCATTCACGTCAACTGCATTTCGCCAGGCCCGTTCATGACGAACATCGCGGGCGGCAGGCTCAAGAACCCGGCGGACCGTGCGGCCTTCGAGGCCCAGTCCCTGATCGGGCGTATCGGCGATCCTGAGGATGTGAAGGGGCTCGCCCTTTATCTCGCCTCGCCGGCTTCATCCTATGTGACGGGGGCGCAATTCGTGATCGACGGGGGGTCGATGCTGCGCATCGCGTGACTTCATGCCCGTGGTCGTGTCGTGGAGGGCGCGCCCGGGTTTCAACTGCAACCGCAGACATCTGGGAGGAAACCATGTCTCACTTCAAGAACAGGCTGATCACGTCGACATCCCGTCGGACGGTGCTCAAGGGAATGGGCGCGGGCGCGGCGGCGCTCGCCATGCCGAACATCGCCCGCGCGCAGGCCGGCACGATCAAGATCGGCTATGTCACGCCGGCCACCGGCCCGATGGCGCTGTTCGGCGAGACCGACGGCTACATGGTCGAGAAGATCAACGCGTTGCTGGCCGACGGCCTCGAGGTCAATGGCGAGCGCTACAATGTCGAGATCCTGGTCCAGGACAGCCAGTCTGACTCCAACCGCTCGGCAGAAGTTTCCGGCGACCTCATCCTCAACGAGGAAGTGAACCTGCTGATCCCGGCCTCGACCACGCCGACGATCACCGCGGCCGCCGACCAGGCCGAGCTTTACGAGATTCCCTGCGTGTCGTGTGGTGCGCCCTGGCAGGCGATCATCTTCCCGCGTGGCGGCGCCGACAATCCGTTCAACTGGACCTATCACTTCTTCTGGGGTCTCGACGAGGCGCTCAACACCTTTGTCGGCCTTTGGAACACGATCGAGACCAACCGCAAGGTCGGCATGCTGTTCCCGCAGAACATCGACGGGGAGACCTGGGGCAACGAGGACTACGGCCTGCCGTCTCCGACGCGTGAAGCGGGCTTCGAGGTCACAAAGCCGGGCTACTTCCAGCCGCGCACGAACGACTTCACCGCGCAGATCGCGACCTTCAAGAACGAAGGCTGCGAGATCGTCGGCGGCATCGCGTTCGTCGACGATTTCAAGACCTTCGTGAACCAGTGCAACCAACAGGGCTACAACCCCAAGGCCATGACGATGGCGGCGGCGCTGCTGTTCCCGTCCGCGGTCGAGGCGATGGGCGATCTGGGCAATGGCATGTCCTCGGAAGTCTGGTGGACGCCCGCATTCCCCTTCAAGTCCTCGCTGACCGGCCAGGTCAGCCGCGACATCGCCGACGTGTGGGAAGCCGAGTCCAATCGCCAGTGGACGCAGCCGCTCGGCTACAGCCACGCGATCTGGGAGGTCGCCATCGACGCGCTCAAGCGGTCCGGCAATCCGCTCGACAAGGTGGCCGTGCGCGACGCCATCAAGGCGACGAACCTCAACACCCTGATCGGACCGGTGAACTTCTCGACCGGACCGCACCCGAACGTTTCGACCACGCCTATCTTCGGCGGTCAGTGGGTGCCGGGCGAGAAGTGGATGTACGATCTCAAGATCGTCGACAACTCGGTCAATCAGCTGTTCGAACCCGAACAGAAGATGAAGATCCTGCCCTGGGCGCAGTGATCCCTTGACGGCGGTGGAGACTATGGAGGGATCCTCCGAAGGAGTTGCAGCAGCGTCGCCGACGCTGCTGCAGGCTGACGGGCTCGGCAAGTCGTTCGGCGCGAACCGTGTTCTCCACGACGTGAGCTTCACTGTCCGGCGCGGCGAGGTCCTTGGCATTCTCGGACCGAACGGCGCCGGAAAGACGACGCTCTTCAATCTGATTTCGGGCGACCTTCGCCCGAATTCCGGCACGATACGGTTCGACGGCCACATGCTGGGCGGCGAGCCGCCTTTCCGCCGCGCGCGCCTGGGCATTGGGCGGACCTACCAGATTCCGCTGCCCTATGGCGGGATGACGACCTTCGAGAACCTCCTCGTGTCGGCCAGTTTCGCCGGCAACAAGAGCGAGAGCGCGGTCTACGACTACTGCGCCACCGTGCTCGAGGAGTGCGAACTGGGCGGCAAGGCCAACAAGATGGCCGACACCTTGACGCTGCTTGACCGCAAGCGGCTGGAACTGGCGCGGGCGCTGGCCGCCCGTCCCAAGCTCCTGCTTCTCGACGAGATCGCGGGCGGCCTGACGGATGACGAGGGCAGGGACCTCGTCGAACTCGTCCGCAAGATTCGCGACCGGGGCATCACCATCGTCTGGATCGAGCATGTCCTGCACGCGCTGATGGCGGTCGCCGAGCGGGTAATGGTTCTCGATTTCGGCGAGAAGATCGCCGAGGGCCCGCCGCGCGAGGTGATCGAGGACCCCGAAGTCAAACGCGTCTACATGGGGATCGAGGTATGAGCGAAGCGCTTCTGTCCACGCACGGGCTCAAGGCTTTCTACGGCGATTTCCAGGCATTGTTCGGCATCGATTTCGAGATCTGCCCGGGCGAGGTGGTCGCGCTTATCGGCGCCAACGGGGCCGGGAAATCCACCTTTCTGAAATCGGTCATGGGTGCGCTCAAAGTGGCGCCCGACAGCGTCCGGCTGCAGGGAAAGCCCTGCGGCGGGCTGCAGCCGCACCAGATGGTTTCGCAGGGCGTCGCCATCGTTCCCGAAGGCCGCAGGCTGTTTGCCGGCATGTCGGTGGAAGACAATCTTCGCGTGGCGATCGATCACAAGGCGGGCGGGAGCGACACATGGACGCTCGACCGGGTCTACCGGCTCTTCCCGATCCTCAAGGAGAAGCGCCGCGATCCGGTACAGAGCCTGTCGGGCGGGCAGCAACAGATGGTGTCCATCGGGCGGGCCCTGCTCAACGAACCCAAGGTCCTTCTCTGCGACGAAATCTCGCTGGGTCTGGCGCCCAAGGTCATCAACGAGATCTACGAAGCGATTCCCTCGATATCGGCGGCGGGCACCGCGATCGTGCTCGTCGAGCAGGATGTCGGCCTCGCGAAGAAGGCCTCGGACCGACTTTATTGCATGCTGGAGGGAAAAGTGACTTTGACGGGCAAATCCGCCGAAGTGCCCCGCGAGGATATTTCCGCGGCCTATTTCGGAGCAAGCCATGCAGTGGCTTGACGGCTTCATTCAGGGCATTCTTCTGGGCGGCCTCTATGCCCAGTACGCGCTCGGGATGGCGCTGATGTTCGGTGTCATGCGGATCGTGAACATTTCCCATGGCGATCTGATGATCCTGCTGGCGCTGATTGGCGTTTCGCTGGTTGCGTCGCTGCATGTCGGACCCTTCGTCCTGGTCCTCTTGCTCGTCCCGATCGCCGCAGCGATCGGCTATGTCCTGCAGCGCGCCGTGCTCAACCGCGTCGTCAGCCAGGATCCGCTTCCCTCGATCATCGCGACTTTCGGCCTGTCGATCGCGCTGCAGAACGCGATGCAGCAGATCTGGTCGGCGGATACACGCTCGATTCCGGGCGGCGGCATCGAGCAGGCGTCATGGCAGATCGGTCCGATCTTCATCGGCGTCCTGCCCGTCATCGTTCTGGTCGTGGCGACGGTGCTGACCGGCGGACTGGACGCGCTTCTGCGCTACACCCGCTTCGGACGCGCGCTGCGGGCGTCGGCTGCCGATGTCGAGGCTGCCGCGTTGACCGGCATCAACCCGAAGGCAGTCTACGCATGGGCGACCGCGATCTCGGTGGGCATCCTCGGTTTCGCGGCGCTCTTCCAGGGGCTGCGTTCCACGGTCGCTCCCTCCGACGGTCCCGCGCAGCTGATCTACGCCTTCGAGGCGGTGATCATCGGAGGCATGGGCTCGATCTGGGGTGCGTTTCTGGGCTCCATGGTGCTCGGCGTGAGCCAGGCCATCGGGTTCCGGATCAATCCCGGCTTCGGCATCCTCGCTGGGCATCTCGTCTTCCTGTGCGTGTTGATCGTTCGCCCGCAGGGCATCTTCGGGAGGTCTTGAGATGACAGGCTTCGAGAGCACCGTGCGCGCGCAGGTTCGCAGCCAGACCAAGTCCGGCATCGCCGCGATGATCATCGGGATTGCCCTGCTTGTCGCGCTCGTCGCCATGCCGTGGTGGGCGAGCCAGGGCACGATCCGCTCGGTGGTGGAATTGTGCTGCTACATCGCGATTGCGCAGATGTGGAACCTACTGGCCGGATATGGCGGCCTCGTCTCCGTCGGCCAGCAGGCTTTCAGCGGCGTCGCGGCCTATGCCATGTTCGCCCTGGCGCAGAATCTCGGCATCAATCCGTTCTTCGCGGTACCGCTTTGCCTCATCGCGCCCGTCTTGCTGGCGGTTCCGACCTACGGGCTTCTCCACCGCCTCGACGGACCGTATTTCGCGATCGGGACCTGGGTGGTGGCCGAGGTCATGCGCCTCCTGACGTCGAACTTCAGCTATGTGAATGCCGGCGCCGGGATGAGCTTGCGCGTGATGACGCAGTACAGCGCCCATGAACGCGCGATCGGCGTGTCCATCTTGTGCGCGCTCATGCTCCTGATCACGGTGGGCGGAACCTATTGGCTGCTGCGGTCGCGCTACGGCCTGGCGTTGACGGCAATGCGCGACAATCCCGTATCGGCGGCGAGCCAGGGCGTGAATGTTTCGCGGCTCCGCTTCCTCCTGTTCATCGCGGGCGCGGCGGGGACAGGACTCGCGGGCGCGATCTATTTCATGGCGCAGTTGAGGATCACCCCGGAGGCCGCCTACGGGCCGCAATGGGCCACCGTCGCGATCTTCATCGTCATGATCGGCGGGCTGGGCAGCATAGAGGGCGTGCTCGTCGGTTCCATCATCTACTTCTTCGCCGACCGCTGGTTCGGCGAATACGGGGCCACCTACCTGATCGTTCTCGGCATTCTCACCCTCATCGTGGCGCTCTTTGCGCGTCAGGGGATCTGGGGGCTGATGAGCAAGGTCGTCGACGCACCATGGTTCCCGACGAGACGGGTGCTTGTTTCGGGAGAAAGCCGATGAAAGCCGTCCTGTTCGACACCGTCGGCCGGCCGCTCCGCGTCGACACGATCGGAGATCCGCAGCCGGACGACGACGAGGTCCTGCTGAAGGTCGCCGCCTGCGGAATCTGTGGCAGCGACCTGCACATGACGGAGGATCCCAAGACATTCGGCATCGGGCAGGGCGTGGTGCTGGGGCATGAATTTGCCGGCGAGATCGTCGCTGTCGGGCGGGACGTTTCGGATTTTCGCGAAGGCGACAGGGTTGCGGTCGCCCCGATGCGCGGCTGCGGCGCGTGCGACCGGTGCCGCGCGGGCGATCCGGCATGGTGCTCCGAAATGCAGTTGATTGGCGGAGGCTATGCGGAACTGACCACCGTGGCGGCCCGGCAATGCCGGAAACTGCCCGACAGCCTGTCGCTGGTCGAGGGGGCACTGGCGGAACCGACCTCGATCGGACTGCACAGCGTCATGCGCTCTGGGTTGAGGCCTGGCGAGAAGGTCCTCGTTCTCGGGGCCGGCCCGATCGGGCTGCTGGTCGCGCTTTGGGCGAGACGGATGGGCGCCTCGGACGTGATCGTGGCCGACATCAAGGACCATCAGAAGGAGCGGGCCAAGGCGGTGGGCGCCACCGGGTTCGCCCTTTCGGGACCCGGGCTGGCCGACGAGTTTGCAGCCATGGCGGGCGGTCCGCCCGACATCGTCTTCGAATGCGTCGGCAAGAAGGGCCTGATCAACTTCGCCTGCGAACTCGTACGGGTTCACGGGAAGGTCGTCGGTGTGGGGCTTTGCGTCGGCGGCGACGAATGGGATCCGTTCGCCGTTTTGAGCAAGGAGATCACGATCGTGATGGCCGCGTTCTTCAATATGGCCGAATTCGAGATGGCGATCGACGCGCTGGCGACGTTGGAGACCTACCGGCCCCAGGCGCTGATCACCGACAGGATCGGTCTCGGCAAGGTGCCGGACACGTTCGAGGCGCTGCGCGACCGGACCACCCAGTGCAAGGTTCTCATCGAAGTCGCTGCCTGAGACCCTTCGCGCGCCATCCGTCAGGACAAGAAAAAACCGCCCGGCCGATCTCGGTCCGGGCGGTTTCGTTTGCGCGGCGAGGGATGTTCAGATGAACATCTCCTGGTTGATCGGGATGCCCTGCTCCTCGCAATATTTCGTGTAATGGTCGATGAACCAGAAGACGTCGGCCGTGAAGTCGTACTTGCCGTTGTCGTCGTAGAACTCGATCGGGCCGTTGATCCAGAACAGCGCCTTCATCCCGTTCGGGTCGTCCGAGTAGAGCGTATGGGCAGCGCCCGGCAGTTCGTAGACGAAATCGCCGGGCCGGGCGACCCAGTCATATTCGTAATAGGCCCAGGAACCTTCCAGCGTGACGGCCGACACGACGCCCCGGTGCTTGTGCGTGCCGATGCGGCCGCCACCCTTCACCCAGAGGATGTTCGCCACCGAATTCGTGCGGACATCGAAGCAGAAATGCTTGATGGAAGCGGCCTCTCCGAAGGGCACCCAGGGGTTGGCTTCGTCGTCTCCCGGGATGTGCGCGCCCTCCTTGGCGAAACGCTGGATCGTCGCCTCGTAGGCCTCCTCCGGCAGCTTGGTTATCTGGTTGATTTTGCTCATGTTCCTCCCTCGCGACTGTGACTGTGCGAATGCCCGTCAGTATCGCAAAACGGGGCCTTTCATTCAATGAAAATGGCCCGTTTTTTGGGGTTTTGTTGGCACGCGAAGCCGCCGTTGCGGCGGGCGTGTTCATCCCTGGAGCGCACCTCGTCAGGCGCGCAGTCATTCCGCTTCAAACGACGCCGACAGGAGGGGCGGTCGTCCGATTTTCCGGCGAGGCTAGGTCGCGTTCTCCGCGTCCTGCGCGGCGACGCGCATCTCGCTCGGCGCGACGCCGAAACGCCGCCGGAAGCTTTTGGAAAAATGCGACGGGCAGGAGTAGCCGCAATTGTAGGCCAACTCCGTCAAGGTGAAGCGTTCACCGCCCGATGCGCCCGATATCACCCGGTGGGCGCGGTCGAGCCGCTCGTTCTGGATGAGTTTGCGCACGGTCAGCGACTGGACCGCGAGGATCCGGTTCAGTTGGCGCGAACTCATGCCGATCTCGACGGAGACCGTTTCCGTATCGAGGTTCGGGTCGTCGATGCGCGAGCGAATGAGGGTTCGCACCCGCTGGATGATGCCGAAATGATAGGACGAGATTTCCGAGCTGCCGAATACGTGGTCATGGACCATTTCCAGCGCCGACCAGATGTTGTTGATCAGCATCGGTTCGGGAGCGAGATACTTGCGCGCGCGCACCTTGGAGAAGGTGTTGCGCATCGCCCGGCCGATGGCGATGCCAGTCCCCTTGTTGCCGTCGATCTTCAGCGCGTCGCGCAGGTCCCATTCGGGGAAACGCTTGCGGAACTCGCCGCCCGGAACATCGAACAAGACCTGCCGCGCCTCGGTCGGGAAACCGTGCATGTAGGGCGTGGTCGTATCGTAAAGCACGATGTCGCCGGTGTTCAGCAGATCGATGCGATCGCGCCGGTTCACGAAGACATTGCCCTTCATGATGATCGTGAAGAAGACGGAGTCTTTCTGGTCCCGGCGCACCATTTCCGACGATCGGCAGATCACATGCGGCCGGCCCGCGATGTCGAAGGCCGAGAAACTGCCGAAATCATAGTGATCGAATTTTGCCTCGAAGCCGTTTTCTTCGGTGGTGGAGCAGGTCAGGCCAACCACGCTGCTGGAACAGCGTTCTTCCCAGAAATCGATGCGATCGGACTTCGCGACACTCCTCGTGTCGAATGAACTGATCAAACCCATATCCGCGATCCTCCCTATCGCATTCAATCGGTCGAGGGAGGATGCACCAATAACTCGCCACCTCCAAGTGCTGGAACGATTCCGGGGCGGTTCATGGCGTTTTCACGGGTCAGGCGGTCAGATATCCGCCATCGATCGGCAGGGTCACGCCGGTGATGTAGCGGGCGAGCGGCGAAGCCAGGAAAAGGATCGGATCGGCGACTTCGTCCGCCTGGCCCCAGCGACCCATCGGAATGCGCGCCTTGATCGGCGCCGAGACCGGAATGTCGGAGAAGAGGCCCCGGCTCAGCGGCGTCTCGATCCAGCCTGGCGCCACGGCGTTCACCCGAATGCCCTGCGACGCATATTCGATCGCCAGCGACTTCGTGAGCTGGACCATCCCGCCCTTGCTCGCGCTGTAGGCCGGGCGGTCGGCCGCTCCGAAAGTGGAATACATGGACGCGATGTTGACGATCGAGCCGCTGCCACTGCGTGCGAGCATCGGCCGGGCCGCCTGGCTCGCCCGGAACGCCGCGGCGAGGTTGATGTCGATAACCTCGTCGAACGCCGCGTCGGTCCATTCCACGCGGTCGCGGCTGACGCCTGCGCAATTGACAAGGACATCGAGCTGGCCCAGCCCCTCGAGGGACGCGACGAGCGCTTCGCGGTCGCGTACGTCCATCTCCTTGCAGGTGACGTTGTCGTGGCGTGGGGCGTCCTCGCCTCCGGCGTTCAACCCGAGTGCAAGAACCCGGGCGCCGGACTGCGCGAAGGCAAGGGCCGTCGCGCAGCCGATGCCCGACGTTCCGCCGGTGATCGCGACGGTCATGCCTTCGAAGGCGTCGTTTTTCAAAGTCATGGCGTGGGTCCGACCTGTAGCGGGCCGCGAGGCGCTGTCCCGCGGCCCGAAACCTCCGTTACCGGAAGAGCTTCTCGATGTAATCGGCGCCGATCCCGACCTCGTCATAGTGCTTCTTGCACATGTCGATATACATGTGGACGTCGAAATAGCCGTCGGGTTCGCCGTTCTCGTCGAGCCAGATCAGCGGGCCGGTCACCTTGAAATGCACCTTCATCGGGTCGGGGTGTTCATAGGCCACGAGCGTGTGGCCCTCGCCCGGCGTCTCGTAGATGAAGTCACCGGCGGTCGCGACCCAGTCGTGTTCCAGGTACCCCCACTTGCCCGAAATCGTGTAGGCAAACACCTCGTGCGGATGGTAGTGGCGGTTGACCAGGCCGGGGCCCTTGGCCATCAGCACGTCGCACCACATGTTGCGCTGCGGGGAAATCCAGATCGGCTTGGTGAAGACCGTCTCCGACAGCGGAACGTAATAGCGTTCGTCGTCATCGGCGATGTTGGGCAGGTAGACCTCGGGCAGGGCGTCGGGCTGGAATACTTTCTCGATCGGTTTGATGCCGCGCCAAAACTCGTTCCGTGCTTCCTCAGCCATCTCAACTCCTCCTTTGAAAGACCAAGCGGTGCCAGGAGCACCTTCCTCGGCCTGATCATAGGCGGATCGGCCTTCCGATGGATTGTCCCGACCGGACGGAACGTCCGTCAAATTAGGACGCAAACGCCTGCGCGGAGCGCCTTTTCCGGCAGCTCCGCCCGTGAAATTCGCGGCAAGTCGGTCCCTGCGGCTTCGATGCTTTGCCTAGGCGCTGAGCGTTTCCTTCCCGGTTATGAACCGCGCACCGCGTTCGGCGATCATCATCGTCGGCGCGTTGGTGTTGCCTGAAACGAGGCGCGGCATGACCGACGCGTCGCAGACGCGCAGGCCCTCGACGCCCTTCACGCGAAGCTCGTTGTCGACGACCGCCATCCTGTCGCTGTCCGGGCCCATCTTGGCCGTGCCGACGGGGTGAAACACTGTCTTCGCCGTCTGCCGGACGAAATCCCGCAGCGCGTCGTCGTCCTTTTCAACGCCGGGCTCCGGGAGCGCGCGGCGCTTGACGAGCTTTGCCAGCGACGGCGCCTCGAGGATCTCGATACCCTTCTTGACGCCGCGCATCAGGACTTCGAGGTCTTCGGGATCGGAGAACGCGCCGGCGTCGAACAGCGCCGGATCCTTCGGATTGGCCGAACGGAGCTTGACCGTGCCGCGCGATCGCGGACGCAGGAAGCAAGGCCCGATGGCGATGCCGTGTTCCTCGATCGGCGGCCGGTCGGCCCAGCCCACCATGAACGGCAGCACGTGGAACTGGATGTCGGGCAAGCCCGCGTCCGAGACATCGGCAAAGCCGCCGCATTCGACGACGTTGGAGCACAGGATGCCCGTCTTCGTCGCGAGATACTGCAGCATGTGGAGCGCGGCCTTCACGCCCTTGTCCTCGCGATAGATCGAGATCGGATCGCGGGTGACGCCCTGGACGGTGGATTCCAGATGGTCCTGATAGTTCTCGCCGACGCCCGGAAGGTCCGAGACAACCTCTATCCCGTGGCTCTTGAGGTGCGCGGCGTCACCGACGCCGGAAAGCTGCAGGAGCCTCGGTGTCTCGATGCCGCCCGCGCACAAGACGACCTCGCCTGTCGCCTGGTACCTGGTGCCGTTTTCAAGCTCGACGCCGACGGCGCGCGTTCCTTCGAAGAGAATGCGTGCGACGCGCGTTTCCGTCAGGATCTTCAGGTTCGCGCGACCTTCCGCCGGACGCAGGAAGGCTTCAGCCGCCGACCACCGTCTACCGTTGTGGGTGGTGGTCTGGTAGAAGCCGACGCCTTCCTGGACCTGCCCGTTGAAATCGGGATTGTAGGGAAGGCCGGCCTCTTGCGCCGCGCGAACGAACGCCCGGCTCAACGGATGGTGAAAGCCGGTTTCCGACACATGCAGTTCACCGTCCGTGCCGTGGAACTCGCCAGCATGCTCCATGTTGTTTTCAAGGTCGCGGAAAACCGGCAGCACGTCGGAGTAGGCCCAGCCGCGATTTCCCTCCTGCGCCCAGCCGTCATAGTCCTGCGATTGGCCACGGATGTAGATCATCGCATTGACGGACGAACCGCCGCCGATGACATGGCCCTGGATCACGATGGAAGGGCGGCCGTTGACGCGTTCCGAGGGCTCGCCGACATAGGCGACGATGTCCTTGCCCTGTTCGATCACCTTGAAGAACGTCGCCGGGATCTTGATCCAGCGATTGTCGTCGCGTCGGCCGCTTTCGATCAACAGCACGCGCGAGGCGCCGTTCTCGGAAAGCCGGTTGGCCATGACGCAGCCCGACGAGCCTCCGCCCACCACGATATAGTCGAATTGTTCCATCTTGCTCCCCCTCAGCAGTAGACGACCTGGATGTCAGTATACTCCGCAAGGCCTTCCTCGCCGAATTCGACGCCCAGTCCGGAGGATTTCACGCCGCCGAAGGGCGCGTTTGGCTGGATCGCTCCGTGCTTGTTGATCCAGACCGATCCGCACTGCAGTCGGCGCGCGATCTCTTTCGCCTTCCCGGTGTCCTTCGACCAGACCGAGCCGCCGAGGCCGTTCTCGCTGTCATTGGCCAGCGCGATCACCTCCTCGATGTCGGAATATTTGACGATCGGCAGCGCCGGGCCGAATTGCTCCTCGGCGACGAGCGGATCGTCATGGGAGAGGTCGGCGATGATGGTCGGAGCGAAATAGAGGCCTTCGCCCGGTTCGCCGCCCAGCAGAACCCTGCCTTTCGTCTTGGCGTCGTCGACCAGCCGCTTCACCTTGTCGAACTGCATCTGGTTGGCGATCGGACCGAGGACGGAGGTTTCGTCAAGGCCGTCGCCGACCGTGACGTTGCGCGCGTAATCGACCAGGGCGTCGCACACGTCGTCATAGACGTCTTCATGCACATAAAGCCGCTTCATGGCGGCGCAGGTCTGGCCGTTGTTGATGAAGCCGCCCCAGAACAGTCCTTCGGCGATCTGTTTGGCATCCACGTCCGGCAAGACGATGCCGGCGTCGTTGCCGCCGAGTTCGAGCGTCAGCCGCTTCATGGTCTCGGCAGCCGTCATCATCACTCGCTTGCCGGTCGCGATCGACCCGGTGAAGACCATCTTGCGGATGTCGGGATGCGCGGCCATCGCCGCGCCGATATTGTGAAGCTGGTCGTCCGACGCGACCGCGTTGACGACCCCGGCCGGCAGGACCTCGTTCATGATCTCGACGAGCCGGAGCGTGGACAGAGGCGTGTACGGCGAGGGCTTGATGACGACGGTGTTGCCGGTGCGCACGGCCGGCAGGATGTGCCAGACGGCGATCATCACCGGCCAGTTCCAGGGCGTGATCGATCCGACAACGCCGACCGGGTTGCGATGCAATTCGATCCGCCCCTCATTGGTGTCCTGAAGCACCTTCATCGGCAGCGAGAGCCCGGCCGTGTGACCGGCCCAGGCCTGCGCGCCGCCCAGTTCGAAACGCGATCCGAGCCCGTTCAGGGGTTTGCCCTGCTCTTTCGTCAGCAGATGCGCGAGTTCCTCGGCGTGCTCGCCGATCCTCGCGGCCACGGCCTCGCAGGCGGCGGCCAGTTCGGCGTCCGACTTCTTTGACCAAGTCTCGAAGGCGACCTTGGCGGCCGAGACGGCTTTGTCGAGGTCGTCTGGCGTCGCGTTCGGCGCCGAACCGACGATCTCTCCGGTGGACGGATTCGTGACGTCGAAACTGGCGGCGGCGGCCATGCGGCCGCCATCGATGATCATTCCCATGTCGGACATGGGCTCCTCCCTTTATGACTTTCCTCCATCGTCACAGCTATCAGGGCACAAGGCAGCCGTTCTTGGCGTTTCACGACAGCATGCTTGGACGGCGGCGACAAAGCGCGCGAGCACCCTGCATCCGATCGATATTGAAAACTGGCGGCAGCGCGTCACAATGGGCGCCATGCTGACCGTCGTTCACCCCGGCGAACTCGCCGTCGATCAGTTCCAGTCGCGCCTCCAGGAGGTGTGCGGCCTGTTTCGCGCCGAGCCGGCGAAGGGACGGGACAGGGTCAGTGGCTGCATAGTCCTTGAGGAGCGAGCCGGCATCGAGATGGCGCATATCGCCAAGGACCTGCAGAAGGTGAGGCGCTCGGGCGAGGACTGCCGCAGGGACGACGGGGAACACTTCTTCCTCGTCATCCAGGAAGAGGGCCGAGCGCTGATGTCGCAGCACGACACGGCCCGCATGATGACACCGGGCGACATGATGCTGATCGACAGCGCGAGACCGTCGGAATTCACTTTCTTCGGCAATTACGGCCGCCAGCTGTCGGTGCACCTCTCGCGGGCCGAGATGCGGGCGCGCTTCGGCGAGAACATTCGCAGCGGCCTGTTTCTGCCGCGTGGCGACTACACGGCGCTCGCCATCACGTCGGTGCTCGCCAAGGCGCTGTCGCTCGACAGCTCTCCGCAGCAGGACGGTTACCTTCGCGAATCCATGTTCGGACTGCTCGGCGTCATGCTGCATGAGCGCGAAGGGCGCGAGCGGCTCATGCAGATCGAGGCCGACATGGGCGGTGCGCATCTGTTGAAACAGGGCATCGCCTATCTCGACGCACAGTTCGACCGCTGCGAACTGACGATCAGGGAGATCGCCGCCGATCTGCGCGTCTCGACGCGGCAATTGCAGCGGGCGTTCTCGCTCATGGGCACGTCGCCGACCGAATACCTCACCCGCAAGCGCCTGGAGCGGGCGTGCCAGCTGCTGCTTGACCGCAGGCGCGGCAGGAACGATCTGCTGATCTCCTCCATCGCCTATGCATGCGGTTTCAGCGACATTTCCAACTTCAACCGCCAGTTCCGCCGCGCCTTCGGCTGCGCGCCGGGACGATACGGACAATGACGCGACAATCGTCGCGGCGCTGAGCGCGTGACGCGCTCTCCTGGAAGCGTACCGAACAATCGAGCCGACACCGCCAGCGTGTCTTGACGCCGCCCAAGCGGGGGCGTAATTAATTCGTGGTGGTAAAAAATAATTCGCAGTAGCGAATAATGAAAAGCCGCTCAGGCGGCGGCCGCACGGTGCGGTCCGAGAGGGGAGTGGAGGCCAGCATGACGTTCGAAGCCATGGTGAAGACCGACGAGCAGGCGGCCATCCGCGACGCCGTCAAAGCGATTTGCGACCGGTTCGACGACGCCTATTGGCGCGAAAAGGATGCGACCGGCACGTTTCCCCATGAATTCACCCAAGCGATCGCCGAAGGCGGATGGCTGGGTATCGCGATGCCGGAGGAATTCGGCGGTGCGGGGCTCGGCGTCACCGAGGCGGCGATCATGATGCAGGTGGTCGGCAATTCGGCCGGCGCCTTCGCCGCATGCTCGTCCATTCACATCAACATTTTCGGGCCTCACGCGCTCGTCGTGCACGGCACGCCGGAACAGCACGACCGCATGCTGCGTCCCTTGATCGCCGGCAAGATCCGCGCCTGTTTCGGCGTCACCGAGCCTGATGCCGGTCTCGACACGACGAAGCTGAAGACGCGGGCCGTCCGCCAGGGCGACAAATACATCGTCAACGGTCGCAAGATCTGGACCTCCACGGCGCAGATCGCCGACAAGATCATGCTGATCGCGCGGACCACGCCGATCGAGGAATGCAAGAAGCCGACCGAGGGCCTGACCCTCTTCTTCACCGACCTGGATCGCAACAAGATCGACGTGCACGAGATCCACAAGATGGGTCGTGCCGCGGTGGATTCGAACTCCATCTTCATCGACGGGCTGGAAGTCCCGGTCGAGGACCGGATCGGCGAGGAAGGGCAGGGCTTCAAGCTTCTTCTGGACAGCCTCAATCCGGAGCGCATCCTGAACGCGGCCGAAGTCATCGGCATTGGTCGCCGGGCGCTGTCCAAGGCGTCGCAATATGCCAAGGACCGTGTGGTCTTCGGCCGTCCGATCGGCATGAACCAGTCGATCCAGCATCCGCTGGCGGAAAGCTGGTCCGAACTGATGGCCGCCGAGTTGCTGACGCTTCGTGCCGCCGAACTCTATGACAGCCGCCAGTCGTGCGGCGCGGAAGCCAACGCGGCCAAGTATCTTGCCGCCGACGCCTGCTTCAACGCCTGCGACCGCGCGGTGCGCACGCATGGCGGCATGGGCTATGCTGCGGAGTTCGATGTCGAGCGCTATTTCCGCGAGGCCGTCGGCACGCGGCTGGCGCCCGTCTCGCGCGAACTCGTCCTGTGCTACCTCGCCGAGCGCGTGCTGGGCCTGCCCAAATCCTACTGATCAAGGAGGCCAGGCATGAGCGAACGCCTCGTCCGTATCGGCGGCGCCTCGGGCGCCTGGGGCGACAGCCCGACCGCGATCCCGCAACTGCTCACCGCGGAAGTGGACTACTTCGTCATGGACTACCTCGCCGAGGTGACCATGTCGCTTCTGGCGCGGGCCCGAATGAAGGATCCGAAGGCCGGCTTCCCGCCGGACTTCGTCAAGGACCTCGCGGCGAACCTCCCCGACATCTCAAGCCGCGGCATTCGCGTGGTCACCAATGCCGGGGGCGTCAACCCCGCCGCATGCCGTGATGCGCTCGCCGCCGCGGCCGCAGACAAGGGGCTTTCGCCGAAGATCGCCATTGTCGAGGGCGACGACATGCTGCCCCATGCGGAGCTCTTGCAGGTCGAGGCCGGGTCAGGCGAGCTGCCGGAACTGCTGACGGCGAACGCCTATCTCGGCGCCCTGCCGATCCGCGCGGCCCTCGAAGCAGGGGCGGACATCGTCATCACCGGCCGCTGCGCCGACAGTGCGCTGGCGCTCGGCGTGCTCATGCATGAATTCGGCTGGAGCGAGGACGATTTCAACCGGATGGCGGCGGGAAGCCTTGTCGGCCACGTGCTGGAATGCGGCCCGCAGGCGACCGGCGGCATCCACACCGACTGGGACAAGGTGCCGGGCTGGGAGAATATCGGCTATCCGATCGCCGCCTGCGCCGAGGACGGCAGTTTCACCCTGTCGAAGCCGCCCGCGACCGGCGGGCTGATCACGCCCGGCGTGGTCGCCGAGCAGGTTCTCTACGAAATCGGCGATCCGTCGGCCTATCTGCTGCCCGACGTGGCGGCCGATTTCTCCAATGTGATGATCGAGCAGACGGGACCGGACGAGGTTCAGGTGTCCGGCGCGCGCGGCCGGGCGCCGACGCCCACTTACAAGGTGTCCGCCACCTGGCTCGACGGGTATCGCGCGGTCGCGACCATATCCATCGTCGGCCCCGAGGCGGCGAAGAAGGCCTACCGAACCGGCGAGGCGCTGGTGGCGCGCGGCCGTGCAATCCTCGCGCGCAACGGGTTCGAAGATTTTTCCTTCACCCATGCCGAGGCTCTCGGCGCTGAATCGGCCTATCCGCCCGGACAGCGCAACGAAGCGACGCGGGAAGCCGTTTTGCGGCTGGTCGTCGCGCACAAGGACCGGCGGGCGCTCGACCTGTTTTCCAAGGAGATCGGCTCGATCGGCATTTCCTTCGCCCCGGGAACGACGGGCATCATGGGCGGTCGTCCGCGGGCGACCCCGCTCATCCGACTGCTGACGGCCTTCGTCGACAAGGCGAAACTCCCGGCTCCGGTCGTCACGGTCGATGGACGCTCCTTCGAGGTCGCGGTGCCGGAAGGCGAGGCTCCTGCACCGTTGTATCGCGCGGATGGGGAGGTCGCGCAGCCCGATGTCGGCGAGACGGTCAAGGTTCCGCTGCGGATGCTTGCTTTCGCCCGTTCGGGTGACAAGGGAAACAGCTCCAACATCGCGATCATCGCGCGCAAGCCGGAATATCTGCCGTTCATCCGCCGCGAGGTGACAACGGATCGGATGCTGGCGCATTTCGAGGGGCTTGTCGTAGGACCCGGAGAGCGTTTCGAGGCGCCGGGGATCCATGCGATCAATTTCCTGCTGCAGGATGCGCTCGGCGGCGGCGGCATCGCCTCGCCGCGCATCGACCCGCAGGGAAAGGCATTCGGCCAGATGGCACTCGAGATGACCGTGGACGTTCCGCGCGATCTCGTCAAAGACGCCTGACCGGTTCATACGCAACGAAAGGAACCGCCCATGTCCGCGACCGATCCTGTCCTCGTCGAACGGCGTGGCGCCGTCATCTGGATCACCATCAACCGGCAAGAGCGCCGCAACGCCATCAACAACGATGTCATCACCGGCATCGAAAATGGTCTGCGCCGCGCAAGTACCGAGGAGGGTGTCCGCGCTGCCGTTTTGACGGGCGCTGGCGAGAAAGCCTTTTGCGCCGGCGGCGACCTGCAGCAGGGGACGTCGGTCTTCGGCGACCAGTTGCAGGAGCCGACCACAGATTTCGGGCGGCTGGCCCGTTTCGTCCAGACGATGCCTCTGCCGGTGGTCGCCCGGATCAACGGCGCCTGCGTTGCCGGCGGGATGGGACTGATGTCGCTGTGCGACCTTGCGGTGGCCGCCGATCACGCACGTTTCGGGCTGCCGGAAGCCCGCGTCGGGGTGTTCCCGATGCAGGTTCAGGTTTATTTCCGCAACATGATCCTGCCGCGCCATGCCGCAGAACTCTGCTTCACCGGCGAGCTGATCGGCGCGGAACGCGCACGTGAAATGGGCCTTGTGAACTACGTCGTTCCCGCGGCGGAACTCGACGAGAAGGTCGATTGGATCCTGGAGCGGCTGGCCATGAATTCGCCGACGGCGATCCGGCGCGGCAAATATGTCATGGCCGCCATGCAGCAGATGAATTTCCACGAGGCCATCGCGTTCGCGGAAGGGCAGATCATGCTGACCGCGATGACGGACGATGCCGCCGAAGGGCTGTCAGCGTTCACCGAAAAGCGCAAGCCGCGCTGGCAGAGCGACGGTGAATAGGCGGTTGCCGGCGCCTCGCTTCGCCTTGACACAGGCAGGTTGCGGGGATAGCAAATTACGCAGTGTCGAATTAAACTTCGATACAGCGAATTAAAGCAGGAAGCTGTCCCATGAGAGCGTTTCGATGACCGACCTGAACACCGGCGATGCCAAACCGACGGGGCCGCTGGCCGGGGTCCGCGTCATCGACCTGACCTCCGTGGTCATGGGACCTTCCGCGACCCAGATCATGGGCGATCTTGGCGCAGATGTCATCAAGATCGAGCATCCGGGCGGCGATTCCGTTCGTCACATCGGCCCTGGACGGCATTCCGACATGGGGCCGCTCTATCTGCAGAACAACCGCAACAAGCGGTCCGTCGTGCTCGACCTGAAGACCGACGAAGGCCGGGACGCGTTGCTGGAACTGGTCAAGTCGGCCGACGTGTTCATCTACAATATCAGGCCGCAGGCGATCTCGCGGCTGCGCCTTGAGTATGCCGACGTTGCCGCCGTCAATCCTGGCATCATCTATGCTGCCGCGGTCGCCTACGGAAAGGGCGGTCCGGATGCCGGACGTCCGGTCTATGACGACATCATGCAGGCTTCGGCCGGCATTTCGGACCTGTTTGCGAAGGTCGACGGCAAGCCGCGCCAGGCGCCGATCAACATCTGCGACCGGGTCACGGGCCTTTACCTGGCGATCTCCGTGATCAGCGCGCTCTATCACAAGGCTCTGACCGGCAAGGGGCAGGAGCTGGAAGTGCCGATGCTGGAGACGATGGCGCAGTTCGTCCTCGGCGACCACATGGCGGGCAGCGCGTTCGTGCCACCGCTCGGGGACATCGGCTACATGCGCCTCCTGTCGCGCCATCGCGGCCCTTACCCGACCAAGGACGGCCACATCTGCATCGTGGTCTACACAGACAAGCACTGGCGCGCCTTCACCGAACTCGTCGGCGATCCCGACCTGATCGATCGCGATCCCGATTTCGCCGACCAGACGGTGCGCACGAAGAACGCGGAACTGTGCGGCGCCTATCTCGCCAAGCACATGACGTCGCGCACGACCGAGGAATGGCTGGAATTCTGCCGGACGATCGACATCCCGGCCGCCAATGTGACGACGCTGGAAGGCCTGTTCGATCATCCGCATCTCAAGGCCGTCGACATGTTCTCGGTCGTCGAGCATCCGACCGAGGGCAAGATCCGCAGCGCACGGTTTCCCGTGACGTTCAGCGAGACGCCGGCGACTATTCGCCGGCCCGCGCCGGGGCTGGGCGAACACACGCAGGAAGTGCTCGCCGAAATCGGCGAGGCCGTTTCGGAGCGGACCGGCACGAACGACTGACCGGGAGGACCGGCCGCGGTGCATCCTGGGAGGGGATCGCCACCATGACGCGACACCTCAACATTTCCGACATCCGCGAGGCGGCCCGACGCCGGTTGCCGAAGGCCTTCTTCGAGTTTCTCGACCGCGGCACGGAAGACGAAGAGGCCATGGTAGCCAATCGCGCGGCCCTGTCTGCCCTTCGCCTCAAGCCTGCCGTTCTCAAGGATGTCAGGCGGATCGACACGTCCACCGATATCCTCGGCCGTAAATCGCCGCTGCCCTTCGCGATCGCGCCTACCGGATCGGCCGGAATGCTCGCATGGCGGGGTGAATTGGCGGTCGCCCGCGCGGCAGGCCGTGCCGGGATCCCCTATACGCTCGCGACGAGCTCGACATCGACGATCGAGGAGATCGCGGCCGTGGCGACCGGCGGAATGTGGCTGCAGCTTTATGTCTGGGACGACCGCGAGGCGAGCCTCGAAATCGTCGACCGCGCCGCCCGCGCCGGCGCCGAGGCGCTGCTGATCACCGTCGACACGCCGGTGATGGCGAACCGGGAATACAATGAGCGCAACGGCTTCAGCTTTCCGGTGAAGCCGCGCCCGCTTCTCGTCGCCGACATCCTGTCGCATCCGCGCTGGTTCGCCGGCGTCCTGGCGAAATACTGGATGACCGGCGGGATGCCGCATTACGCCAACTATCCGCGCGCGATGAGCGGGCCCGTGACGCAGGCGCCTCCGCGCCGCGCGAATTCCGCGAGCGTCACGTGGGACGATATCGGCCGCTTCCGCGACCGCTGGAGGGGCAAGCTGGTCCTGAAGGGCGTTCTCGACCCGGCCGACGCGGTGCGAGCCGCCGACATCGGCGCGGATGCAGTCGTTGTCTCCAATCACGGCGGGCGGATGTTCGACGCTGCGCCGTCGAGCATCGAGGCGCTTCCCGGCGTCGTGGCCGCGGCAGGGGATCGGCTGGACGTGCTGTTTGACGGCGGCATCCGGCGCGGCACGGATATCATGCGAGCATTGGCGCTTGGCGCGCGCGCCGTTCTGATCGGTCGCGCGCCGCTCTACGGTGTCGCGGCTGAAGGCGAGGCGGGTGTCGCGCGCGTGATCGAGATCCTGGCGGACGAGCTGGAGCGGTCGATGGCACTGGCGGGGACGACCAGCGTCGGGGCGATAAGCCGTGATTGCATCTGGTGTTCGCAGCCGACTAACGGTTAAAGGCGGGGAGTGTGTGGTGCCCGGCCGGTTCCGGGCGGATCGAATTCCAAGGAGCGCCCATGTCGAAGATCGTCAAGCGGACCCTCGATTTCATCGAGCTCTTCGCCGAAGAAAAGCGTCCCCTGTCCCTGTCGGAGATATCGCGGCTGCTCGATATCCCGATGTCGAGCTGCTTCGACGTCGTGCGTTCGATGCAGGAACGGGGTTACGTTTATGAACTCGGGCAACGCGCCGGATTCTACCCGACGCAGAAGCTGAAGCACCTGGCCGGCGTGATCTCGGAAAACGACCCGATCATGGAGCGGGCCGGGATCAAGCTTCGGGAGTTGCGCGACGAGTTTGACGAATCCGTTTCGCTCGCCCATTCGATCGGCCGCCAGGTCACTTATCTGCTCGTCTTCGAACCCTCGCACGCACTGCGGTTCCTCGTGAAGGTCGGCGACCAGGCGCGCAGCCTTCACGCCACCTCCGTCGGCAAGGCACTGCTCAGCACGCTGTCCTCGGACGCTCTTGAGGAGGAGCTGTCGAAGGGGCTGAAGCCGATGACCGATCACACGATCACCGACCCGGAAGTGCTGCGCAAGGACATCGCGAAGAGCCTGGAGCGGGGCTATTTCCTCAACCAGGAGGAAAGCATCCAGACGGGCCTGACGGTGACCACGCACTTCCGCTGGAACCGTTCGGACTACTTCATCACCATGGCCGGCGCCAATTACCGCATGGAAGGCAAGATCGACAAGGCGATCAGCCGCATGCAGGAGATCTGCCGACAGCTCGAAACTCCCTGATTTTCCGGCAGATTCGCCTCCTTGGCTTGACAAACCGATACTTCGCTGTCTTGAATTTAACTCCGCCCCGGCGAATAAATTCGAGCCGGACAGGTCGGCCAAACAGGGAGGAAATGATGAAAATCCAGTCAATCGCGGCCGCAGGTGCCGTTGTCGCGGCCACGCTTCCGGCGAACGCGCAAGAAGTCTACACGCTGCGTCTCGCGGACCAGTTTCCGCTGACCCACATCGCGTCCGTCGTCACGGTGCAGCCCTTCATCAACAAGCTGGAGGAGCGGTCCGAAGGTCGCATCAAGATCGAACACTACCCGGCGCAGCAGCTCGCCAAGTCCGCCGGCATGCTCGAGGCGGTCCGCACCGGCGTCGCCGATCTCGCCGTGCAGGTCGCGGGCTACGTGTCCGACCGCATTCCGCTGTCGACGGTCGTCGAACTGCCGAGCATCAGCGCCGACATCGAACAGTGCTACACCGCGTTCCAGGCGCTCGCCGATGGCCCGCTGCAGGAAAAGGAATACGGTCCGCTTGGCGTCCGTGCCGTCGAGGTCCAGTGCACGCCTTCGCAGTTCCTGACCACCAAGGCCGAGAGCATCGACACCGTCGACGCGCTAAAGGGCCTGAAGCTGCGCGCCGGCGGCAGTGTCGTCGAACTGACGCTCAAGAACGCCGGTGCGATCCCGATCAACATGGGCGCCCCGGACATCTATGTCGGCGTCGAACGCGGCACGATCGACGGCGCCATCTTCGCCCCGGCCTCCACGCTCGGCTACAACCTCCAGGAAGTCGTCAAGGGCGTCGCCAAGAACATCTCCTTCGGATCGAACTCCGGCGTGATGTTCATGAACGAGCGCAAGTTCCAGAGCCTTCCGAAGGACCTGCAGGACCTGATCATGGAAGTCGGCCGTGAAGTCGGTCGCGACATCGCTGTCGAGTACAACAAGGGCAGCGACGAGGCGATGGCGAAGCTCGCCGAAGCCGGCGTGAACGTCTACGACCTGTCGGACGACGTGGTCGGCGTGATCAAGGACGCGCAGGGCAAGGTTGCCGACGAATGGGCGACGCAGATGAACGGTCGCGGCCTTCCCGGCGATGAAATGCTGGCCGAAGCTCGCAAGGCCGCCGGTCTCGACTGAGCCAACGCTTCACGGCCATAAAACAAAAGACGGACCAGAAACAAGCTAACGGAGGAGGCGCAAGCCTCCTCCGTCTTTCTTTGGTCCGCCACCTGCCGTGAGGCGCGGCGGATCTGGCTCTTGGGATTTGCGAGAGTCGAGAGAACGCTCCGGGCGAAGGATCTTCGACCGGCTTTCGTCGGACTACTGGCGAGACTGTCTGTTGGAGCGCCGCGAGTCCGGGGCGGCGCCGCCGATCGGCACCACGCCAATGACTTCATTGCAGATGGAAGGCTGGACGGCGCTCAGGGCGTCCGCGCGCACCGTGATCGGCCGTGCCGTCAAGCATGGCAGCGAATGGCGCTTGGCGCGAATTGCGGCGGACAAGCGAAGCGTTCCGGGCGGGGAGGATGTCGCCCGGAACGCGATGCCCCCTGAGGGAGCGTTGGCTGCTCTTATTCGTAGTCCGCGGACTGGCCTTCATACGCCACCGGCCAGATGGTCTGGTGGAGAAGGCGCAGGGACAGGATGCCGACGCCGATCGGCACCCAGCAATAGCTCAGATAGGTGGGAAACTGCACGGCGCCGAAGGTCGTCGTGCGCGCCGCGATCCGGCTCAGCGCTTCCTCGCCTGTCAGCCATGTCATCAGCCCGAAGGCGATGAGGCACAGCAGGCTGGTCAGCCGCGCGGCGATCCGGAACGGCAGCTTGTTGAGAGTCGGCGCCATGATGGAGATCGCGATATGCCCGCCGAGCGCCTGCGTGCGTGCCAGTCCCATGAACGTCATGATCACCATCAGGTAGAGCGCCGTGAACTCGTACTGGCCTGTGATCGGCGTATGCAGGAAGTAGCGTCCGAACGCGTCCGCCGTGATCGAAATCATGATCAGGAAGAGCGTCAGCAGCGCCAGCGACATGCCGGCAATCTCGATTGCGGACAGGATGCGGTCGGTTGCTTTTCTCATGATTTGCCTCGATCTCTTTCCGGCTTCTTCAGCCCGGCAGCCAGAGGGAAAGTTGCGGCACGGCGATCAGCAGGCCGAGGATGACCAGTTCGGCGAGGACAAAGGGCCATATGCCTCTGAATACCGTGTTCACGTCGACCTTTGTCACCGAACTGACCACGAAGACGTTCAGCCCCATCGGCGGCGTCACGACGCCGATCTCTCCCGCCTTGACCAGCAGCACGCCGATCCAGATCGGGTCGAAGCCCAACTGCATCAGCAGCGGAACGACCACGGGAACGGTGAGGACCTGGATGGCGAACTGTTCCAGGAAGAAGCCGAGGAAGAGCCAGATCGCCACGACGATCAGCAGGATCGTCCAACGGTTGAGGCCGGCTTCCGTCACCATGACCAGCAGCGACTGGGTCATGCCCGACACGGTCAGGAACAGGCCGAAGATGCCGGCGCCGATGATGATCGTGAAGATCATGATGGAGTTGCGCGCCGAGGCGGCCATGGCGCCGTAGAATTCCTTCCAGCCGATCCGGCGCATCACCACGCCGAAGACCAAGGCGAGGAACGCGCCGACGGCGCCGATCTCGGTGGCGGTGACGGCGCCGCTGTAGAGGCCCGCGAACATCAGCACCATGAAGCCGAGAATCGGCCAGATCGGCAGCAGCGCGCGGACACGCTCCTTGATCGGCGGAGCAGGCGCGACGCTGGGCGCGGAATCCGGTCGCAGACGCACATTCAGATAGATGACGATCAGGAAGGTGAAGCCGGTGATGATCCCCGGGATCAGGCCCGCCAGGAACAGCTTGCCGATCGAGACCTCGGTCAGGATGCCGTAGAAGACGAAGCCGATGGAGGGCGGGATCATGATCGCCAGCGTGCCGACGATCGCCGTGGAGGCGGTGGCGAAGCTGTCGGAATAGCCGAGCCGCTTCATTTCCGGATAGGCCGCGGCCGCGAGCGTGCCCGCAGCGGCGCTCGAGGATCCGCAGATCGCCGCCAGCAATGTTCCGCCGCCGACAGCCGCCATCGCCATGCCGCCGCGAATGTGGCGAAGCCACTTGTCGCCGGCTTCGAAGATGTCGCGGGTGAAGCGGCCGGCCGTGAGGAACTCCGCCATCAGGACGAACATCGGGAGCGTGGTCAGGGTGAAGCTGGCGACCGACTCATAGGGCCCGAGCTGCAAGGCGCCGGAGAGCGGGCCGAAGCCGATGGTCATGTAGAGACCGACCATCCCTGAAATGAGCAGGGCGAATGCCACCGGTGTCGCTGCAAGCAGCAAGATCACGAGCAAGGCGCTCGCCCACAGAAGCGGACTGTCCAACGGTACTCCTCCCCCGCGGCTCCGCCATGACGTGGCTCGCGCGCGTTTCCTATTTTCCGCATGCGCGAATACAAATTCACGACCGCGAATAAGACGTTACGTCCCCCGCGCGAGTGCGTCAAGGCGACTCGCTGCTTCGCTGTCACGATAAATGTTGCGCTCTGTCGAATAATGCGGTTTTGTCTGCGCATCATGCATTCACAATAATGATAAGGCATTCGGGGAGGGGACGCATGCGAATTTGCGTGCTTGGGGCCGGCGCCACGGGCGGCCATTTCGCCTATCGGCTGGCACAGGCTGGACATGAGGTCTCGGTGGTCGCGCGCGGCGCCCATCTCGCCGCGATCCGCGAGAACGGGCTGGGCTTCGTCGGCGGAGAGGAGCGCGGAACGGTCGCGGTTGCCGCCAGCGACGATCCGGCGTCGCTCGGGCCTCAGGACGTGGTCATCGTCGGCGTTAAGGCGACCGGCCTTGCCGCCATGGTCCCGCTTCTGAAGCCGCTTGTCGGTCCGCACACCCTTGTCCTCTTTCCCCAGAACGGCATGCCGTGGTGGTATCCGGTCGGCGAAGACCTGCCGCATGCCTTGCCCGATCTGCCGATCTTCCGGCTGGCCAGGGGATTCCTGGATTACCTCTCGCCGTCGCAGATCGCCGGCGGCACGATCTATTCGGGCAACGAAATCCGCGAGCCCGGCGTCGTGTTCAATTCCTCTCCGGGAAAGAACTTCGTCAGTTTCAGCGAACTGGTTCCGGAGGGCGAGGCGGCGACCGACCGCCTGCTGGATGCGTTTTCCGGCACCGACATGATCGCTTCGCGCCCGGCCGGTGTGCGCTCCTCCATGTGGCGCAAGCTCCTTCAGAACATGAGCGGCTCGGCGATCGCGCTGGCGACCCGCAACCGCTCCTCCATCTCCCGGGAGGATCCGCGTCTCGGCGAGATCTATTCGCGCATCATTGTCGAGGGTAACGCCATCGCCAAGGCGTGGGGCTACGAGGTGGAGATCGACCCCGCCGAGGTGATGGCCAAGATCGCGCATCATCGTCCGTCGCTGCTTCAGGACTACGAGCAGGGCCGGCCGATGGAGATCGGAGAGATCGTGCTCGCGCCGGCCGCATTCGCGCGCGCCGCAGGCGTCCCGTGCCCGTCTCTCGATGCCGTGGCGGCGATCGTCGCGCGCCTGGCGATCGACAAGCAGCTCTATTCCGATGACTGATCGGCCGAGCCTGACCGGCACGATCGGCGCGTTCATCGCGCAATCGCCGCAGCCGCCGGCGGAAACGATCGAGCGCGCCCGCATCAATCTCGTGCACAATCTTTCCGTCGCTCTCGCCGCAAGGACGCGCGAAACCGTCGCCCACCGCGTGGCCGTCGACGGGCGCAGTGGTCCGTCCACGCTGATTGCGAGCGGCAAGCGGACGACGCCGGACTGGGCGGCGCTTGCCAATGGCGCGCTGATGGCGATCCGGTCGCAGGACGACACCCATCTCGCTTCGACATCACATCCGGGCGCGCCGATCACCGCTGCCGCCCTTGCGGTCGCGGAAGCCCGGGGCGCGTCGGGCCGCGATTTTCTCGACGCGCTCGTCTTCGGCTACGAGACGCTCGGGCGCATCGGGCGCGATTTCGACAAGGAAGTCAGCGCGCGCGGCTTTCGCGCGGCGGCCGTTTGGGCCGGTTTCGGCGCTGCCGGTGCGGCGGCGCGTCTGCGCCACCTGGACGGTGTCGCCGCGGGCCACGCGCTGGCGCTGGTCACGCACCAGGCTGGCGGCCTGTTGCAGGTGTGGCGGGAAGGCAGTGCCGAATTCCCGTATCATCTGGGTTTCGGCGCCCGCAACGGCGTGGTGGCCGCCGAACTCGCGGCTGCTGGCGCGACCGCCGGGCGCCACATGCTGGAAGGCGAAGACGGTCTCTATGCCGCTGCCGCCGGTGTGGATCGTCAACCTGTGGAGGCGTTGGAGGCGTTGGGCGAGACGTGGCAGGTCATGGAGGTGACGGTGAAGTCCTTCCCCTGTTGCGCCGTCCTGCAGGGGCCGATGGGCCTGGTCCTGTCCCTTGCCGAGGACATCCGTGGCGCGACGGTGGAACGCTGCGTCCTCTCGCTCAATCCCTTCGAAGCCAATTTCCCCGGCATCGACAATCCGGGCCCGGACTTCGCCAGTGCCACGGCGACCAAGATGAGCGCCCAGTTCTGTCTCGGTGTCGGCCTGCTCGACGGGAGGCTGGCGCTGGACGATCTGCACCGCCTGACCGATCCGGACATCCTGCGCCTGGCTGCCCGCATCGCGGTGGAGAGAGACGAGGGGCTGGAAGAGCGCCAATGCCGCATCGAGATGCAGCTGTCGGACGGACGCACGCTCAGGGGCTCGGTCGACAAGGCCGTGGGTCAGCCGGATTTCGACGAAGCTCGCGCCTTCGCGCTTCGCATGGCGCCGGAGATCGGCACGGAGGAGCGGAAGATCGCCAGGTTGGTCGATGAGATCGAGCGTCTGCACGACGCGCCGAATCTCGATCGTCTCTTCGCGGCTGTCACCGCTGTTGGCACCGAGTCGAATTGACTCCGATCGTGCTGGCCTCCACCTTGTTTGCCAAGGCAAGAGGCGGCGATTCGAGAGGCTTAACAACAGGATGGCGAAACGCGACGATAGCGATGAGCGGCAGGATGTCGACATGCGCTACATTGTGCCGGGGCTCTCGCGTGGCGTCGCGATGCTGCGCCTGTTTTCGCGCGAGCATCCCGAACTGTCCGCCGCGGAACTGGCCGCCGGTGCCGGCGTTTCGCGGTCCACGGCCTTCAGGCTCATCTATACGCTGGAGGCCGAAGGCCTGATCGCGCGTACCGCCGACGGCCGCCGCTACGTGCTCACGGGCGAAGTGCTTGGCCTCGGATACCACTATCTTTCCACGCGCAGCATCGGCGAGGTGGCGCAGCCCTTTCTCGAAGACCTCAGCCGCCGCACCCATCTGTCGACATATCTGGCCGTTCTCGACGGGCGCGACGCCGTCTACACCGCGCATGTTCCGGCCCAGGCGTCCCTTGTGAGCAGCTTGCGGGTGGGCGCACGTCAGGACGCATGGAGCACGTCCAGCGGTCGCATACTGCTCGCGGCGATGGACAGTGCCGCGCTCGACCGGTTCATCAAGCGCCACCTGCCCGCCCGCGAAAAGCTGAAGCCGACGGAGTTGCGCCGCCAGGCCGCTGACGACCGCGAAGCCGGCGTGGTGCACAAGCGGTCGGATTTCGACCCTCACATGGCGAGTTGCGCGGCGGCCGTGCGCGGCGCGAGCGGCGAAGTGGTCGCGGCCGTCACCGCGATCGGTCCCGCGAGCCTGGTGCTCGATCCGGCCTTGGCGGCGAGCATCGAAACCGAGGTCAGGCGTTGCGCCGAGGCGCTTTCCGGCGCGCTCGGCTCGCGCGCCGACTGAGGGCGAAGAAGTCTAGTCGACCTTCTCGCGCGTTCCCTCGGGATCGTGGAGGGCGTCGGCCGGTCCGGCCTTGAGCACCATGCCCGGCAGGTTGCGCCCGAGCAGGTCCTGCGCCAGGCGGGCGGCGTCGAGCAGGCGGTCGAGGTCGAGGCCGGTTTCGATGCCCATGCGATGGCACATATGGACGAAGTCCTCAGTGCAGATGTTGCCGACCGCGCGCGGCGCGAACGGACAGCCACCCAGCCCGCCGATGGAGCCTTCGAAGTCGGTCACCCCGCATTCGAGCCCTGCCAGCGCGTTGGCGAGGCCAAGTCCGCGGGTGTTGTGCAGATGCAGGCCGACGCGCGTGTCGGGATGGCGTTCGGCGAGCCGCGTGACGCGATCCTTCACGGCCGACGGGTCGGCCATCCCGGTCGTGTCGGCGAGATAGATGAGGTCCGTGCCGAGCCCTACCAGGTGGGTGAACAGCCGATCGACCTCCTCGAAGCGGACGGCACCCTCATAGGGGCAGCCGAAGGCCGTCGCGACCACGCCGACGACGCGCGACGGCGTGCCGGCGGCCACCTCGGCGATTTCCTCCAGCGAGCGCATGCCCGTGGCGGTGTCCATCCGGACATTCAGCCGGTTGAACGTGTCGGAGGCCGCGACGCCGCATTTCAGGTCATCGACGCCAGCCGCCACCGCACGTTCCGCTCCCCGCCGGTTCGGTATGAACGCGGCGTAACGGACACTTGGCCGGCGCGGCAGCGCTTCGGCCACCTCGGAGGCATCCGCGAATTGCGGGATCACCTTCGGATGGACGAAGCCTGTCGCCTCGATGCGGGTCAGTCCGGCATCCGCCAGCGCCTCGATCAGGCGCAGCTTGTCGGCGGCAGGCAGCATCGTTTTCTCGATCTGCAGGCCGTCGCGCGGGCCGACCTCGCTGACCGTGACTTTCTGGGGAAGCGACATGTCTGTCCTCAATAGGATTTCGGCATGCCGAGCACGTGCTGCCCGACATAGGCGAGGATGAGATTGTAGGAGATCGGCGCGATGCGGGCGAGGCGTGCCGAACGCCACTTGCGCTCGATGTCGTACTCGCTCGCTGCGGCGAAACCGCCGAAGGTCTGCATGGCGGCCTCGGCGGCGTTCCAGGCCGCTTCCGACGCCATCAGCTTGGCGATGTTGGCGTCCTCGCCGCACGGTTCGCCCGTCTCGAACAGCGCCGTTGCGGCACGGTTGAGCATGTCGGCCGCCTTCCATTCCGCATAGGCTTTGGCGATCGGAAACTGCACGCCCTGGTTCGCGCCGATGGGGCGGCCGAAGACCTCGCGTTCGCAGGCATATTTGCGGGCGCGCTCGATGAAGTAGCGGGCGTCGCCGAGACCTTCTGCGGCGGCGAGAATGCGCTCGGCATTCATGCCGTCGAGGATGTAGCGGAAACCCTTGCCTTCCTCGCCGATCAGGTTTTCGACGGGAACCCGCAGGTTGTCGTAGAACATCTCGTTGGTGTGGTGGTTCACCATCGTGTCGATCGGCTTGATGGTGAGGCCGTTGCCGACGGCTTGCTTCAGATCGACCAGCAGGACGGACAGGCCGTCGGTGCGCTTCTGCACCTGATCGACCGGCGTCGTGCGCACGAGCAGGGTCATCAGGTCGCTCTGCAGGGCGCGCGAAGTCCAGATCTTCTGGCCGTTGACGACATAGTGGTCGCCGTCGCGCACCGCCCGCGTCTTGAGCTTGAGCGTGTCGGAGCCGGTGGTCGGCTCGGTGACGCCGAAGGCCTGGTAGCGCAATTCGCCGGACGCGATGATCGGCAGGTAGCGGTCCTTCTGCGCCTGGGTGCCGTGCCGCAGGATGATGTTCATCATGTACATCTGGGCGTGGCACGCATAGGCGTCGCCGCCGGACGCGTGGATCTCCTCAAGGATGACGGCGCCGGCGCGCAGCGGCAGGCCGGACCCGCCATACTCTTCCGGGATCAGCGCGGCGAGGTAGCCGGCTTCCGTCATCGCCGCGACGAACTCGTCCGGGAAGGCGTCCTTCTTGTCGAGCTCTCGCCAGTAGGAGGTCGGAAATCGGCTGCAGACGGCCTGCACGCCTTCTCGAATTTCCGGGTAGTCGTTTCCGATCTCGACGTGAGCGGTCGCGGCGTCGAATGCCATCGTGTCTGTCCTTTCTAGCGGCCCTTGAATTCGGGCTTTCTCTTTTCGTTGAATGCGCGCACGCCCTCGAGCCGGTCTTCCGTCCCGATGGTGCGGCCATAGGCGAGGATTTCGATTTCCAGCCCGCGCGTGAGGTCGGTCTGCAGGCCGTGGCGAACCGCCTTCTTGATCTGCTGCACGGCGACCGGCGCGTTGGCGGCGATGGCGCGTGCCGTCTCCATTGCGGCGGACATCAGTTCCGCCTGCGGCACGATCCGGTTGACCATCCCCCATTCATGCGCGTCCGCGGCCGAGAAGGGGCGACCGGTCATCATCAGTTCCTTGGCTCGGCGTTCGCCGACGGACCGCGACAGGGTCTGGGTGCCGCCGCCTCCCGGAATGATGCCGCGGGTCACTTCGGGCAGGGCGAAGCGGGCGGTGTCGGCGGCATAGATGAAGTCGCAACACAGCGAGAGTTCGCAGCCGCCGCCATAGGCGACGCCGTTGACGGCGGCGATGGTCGGGGCGGTGGCGTTGAGGAGCGCCCAGGCGCCTTCCTCGATGATGTCGTGCTGGGCGCGCCACTGGTCGTCGGTCATCCCCTGGCGTTCCTTCAGGTCGCCGCCGGCGCAGAAGGCGCGGTCGCCGGTGCCGGTAAGGATGATGGCCCGCCACGGACCGGGATTGCGGCTGAAGGGCGCGAAGAGATCGCGCAGGTCCTCGCAGGTCGCGGTGTCGATGGCGTTCATGACTTCGGGTCTGTCGAAGCTGACCACCAGGATGCCGGGCTCGACTTCCTCGAGCTTCAGGCGCCTCATTGCGGGAAGGTTCGTCATTGGGCTGCTTCTTTCCGGTTGTCCTCGTCTTCGTCGAGCAGGTGGGTGGCGTCGCCGAGCGCCGGCGGGCCGTGCCGCAGCGGCGGACGGACGCCGTCGAATGTCAGCGGCACGCCGATCAGCCGCATGTCGTCTTCGGGAAGCGTCTGCTCCATCTCGACGGCGTCGAATTGCGGATCGGCGACGACTTCGTCGAGGCTGAGGACGGGCGCGGCCGGAACGCCGACGGCGTTGAGCCGCGCGACCCAGTCGTCCCGATCGCCGCGGCCGATCAGGTCCTGAAGCCGGGCGTTCAGCTTCTCGCGGTTTTCCACCCGCTGTGGGTTCGAGGCGAAATCCGGATCGTTGGCGAAGTCGGCGTCGCCGATGACGTCGGTCAGCTTCCTGTAGAGCCGGTCATTGCCGGCCGCCAGCATCAGCCAACCGCCCTTCGCCTCATAGGCCTTGCACGGCGCGTAGCCGAAATTCTCGGTGCCGAATTTGCGCGGCACCTTGCCGTTCAGGAAATAGGTCGCGATCTGCACCGGCACCCAGCCGATGGCCGTTTCGTAGAGGGAGGTGGAGACCTCGGAGCCTTCGCCGGTCAGTTCGCGTTCGCGCAGCGCGGCGAGGATGCCGATGACGGCCCACATGCCGGTGCCCTGATCGACGATCGACGGACCGACCCGGATCGGCTCCTGGCCCTCCAGCCCGGTAATGCTCATGATGCCGCCGCATGCCTGCATCAGCGGGTCGTAGCCCGGCTGCATCTTCTTCGGGCCCTGGGCGCCGAAAGCGTGCATGTCGCACCAGATGAGCTTGGGCGCGTCCGCGCGCAGCGACTTGCCGTCGAAACCGAGGCTCGCGAGCAGGCCGGGCCGCAGGTTTTGCAGAACGATGTCGGCGTGGCGGACGATGAAGTCGCGCAATTTGCCGCGCTCGGCTTCGTCCTTCAGGTTCACCGCCAGCGACTGCTTGTTGCGGTTGAAGGAATTGAAGACCGGCGACATGCCGTTGTCGGCGAAGGGCGGCCCCCAGTTGCGCGCGTCGTCGCCATGCTCCGGGTTCTCGACCTTCATGACGCGCGCGCCGAGATCGGCCAGCACCTGACCGGCGAAGGGGGCGGCAACGGAGGTGGAGAACTCCACCACCGTCAGGCCGCGGAGTGGAAGTTTGTCGTCAGGCATCGGCGAATTCCCGTAGTTCGAAAAGAGAGGTTGTGCTGGCCAGCGCCGGCAGATCGGCAAGCGCTCGGTAGAGGGTGTCGGCCCGCTCCTTCGGCAGGCAGCCGGTGAGGCAGTCGTCGAATTTGCGCTTCAGCGCGTCTGGCCCGGCGGGCTTGCGGAAATGGCCGAGCGGGAAGTCGACCTTGCGCGAGACGAGCACGCTGCCGTCCTTCATGCGGATCGTGACGCGGTCCCAGGGCGAATGGGCCGGCTCGTCCGGCGACCGTTCCTCGAGCAGCGTCATCGTGATCTTGGGCGTCAGCGCGCGAACCGGTTCCGACAGGATGAAATCGTCGGCCAGTTCGCCAAGGCCGCATTTTCGCCGCAGCAGGATCGCGGCGATCGAGAATTGCAGCGAGAATCGTGCCTGCGCCACGGTTTCGGGTTGGCTGTAATGCAGGAGGCCGGCCTGCGTCGCGCCGATCTCGACATCGACCGCGGCCACCTGCGCGGGATCGATGTCATTGTCGGCGGCCAGTTCCGCCGCCGCGTCCAGGGCGCGATGCATGGCGTAGCAGACGGGGTAGAACTTGATGTTAAGGCCTTGCTGCAGGACATGCAGGTCTGCGGCGCGCGGGCCGTCGAGCCGGGCATTGCCGCGAGGCGACAGCGCTCCGAGAAAACCGCGCGGATGCTCCAGCGCGTCGGGCGCGGCCTCCATGCCGGTCTCGGCGAGAGAGGCGGCGACAAGGCCGGCCTGCGCGGCCCGTGCGAGTTGCCAGGGCTTCGTCCAGGTGCCGAACTGCGCCACCAGTCCGCCCGTCATCGACGCGGCGATCGAAATCGCCGTCTGCGTCTTGTTCGTATCCAGATCGCGCAGGGAGGCGATGGCCGCGGCGGCGGCCGGGGGGCCGTAGACCGCGCTTGGATGCCAGCCCTTGCCATGCAGGGGATCCGGCTCGCGCGCGTCGAGTTCGGCCCACACCTCGTATCCGGCGACCCAGGCGGCAATGGCGCGCAGGCCGGGTTTCGGATTGGCCTTCAGTTCGGCGAGGATCGCCGGGACGAGGACCGCGCTCGGATGGCCGGCGATCGCAGTGTCGTCGAAATCCAGGGCATGGGCGGCGATGGCGAGGTGCAGGGCCTCCTCCTGCGCGGGAAGTCCCGAGGCCTGCAGCGGATCGGCCCAAGTGTCGGTTCCAGCCACCTTGCGCATATGCGTGGCGGCGGGCGCGTCCCAGCCGGCATAGAGCACGGCGATGCAGTCGATGAAGCCGCTGAGCGCGATGTCACGCGCCTTGGCGGGCAGGTCGTTTGCGTCCAGCCCGGCCACGAAATTGGCGAGCGAGGCGGTGAGTTCGGTCGGTTCAGGCATCTTGCTTTGTTTCACAATCAAACATATTGATCCTCATATCAACAGAAGCGCGCTGATGGAAGACCAATGATCGTTCTGTCCAAATGTCGGTGGAAACAGTGATCGAGGACCTCTCCGCCATTGTCGGTGAAGCCAATTGCATCACCGAAGCCGAACGGCTCGAGCCCTATGTCACGGAGATCCGGGGGCTCTTTCGTGGCGAGACGGCCGCGGTCGTGCGGCCGGGATCGACGGAGGAGGTCGCGGCGGTCGTCGGCCATTGCGCCGCCAACGGCATTCCCATGGTTCCGCAGGGCGGCAATACCGGCCAGTGCGGTGGCGGCGTTCCCAAAGGCGGCCCGCGAACGATCGTGATCTCGACGGACAGGCTGAACAGGATCCGCCGCCTCGACGAAGACGAACATGTTGTCGTCGCCGAAGCCGGCTGCATCCTCGCCGAAATCCAGGACGCGGCGGCGAAGGCCGATCTTCTCTTTCCGCTCTCGCTTGCCTCGGAGGGCTCGTGCCGGATCGGCGGCAATCTTTCCACCAATGCCGGGGGCATCAACGTGTTGCGTTACGGCAATGCGCGCGACCTGGTTCTCGGGCTCGAAGTGGTGATGCCGGACGGCCGGATCTGGAACGGCCTGCGCCCGCTTCGCAAGGACAACACCGGTTACGCGCTCAAGCACCTGTTCGTGGGTGCGGAGGGAACACTCGGCATCATCACGGCGGCTGCCCTGAAGCTCTTCCCCGCCCAGCACGAGATTGCGACTGCCTTCGTCGCGCTCGACGATCCGGCGGCAGCGATCCGGCTGCTCAGGATGGCGCGCCGCAGCACCGACGATTCAGCCACGGCGTTCGAGTTGCTGCCCCGCATCGCGCTCGACATCGGCTTCAAGAATCTCGGGCAGGCGACGGACCCGTTTGCGGACCCTCATCCATGGTACGCCCTTGTCGAGATCGCCTGCCACCAGGCCGACGCGCGAATGGAGGCGTTTCTAGAAGAGGCGCTGGAGAACGGCCTCGCCCGGGATGCCGTGATCGCGCGCTCGGGCGCGCAGCGGCAAGGCCTCTGGCGGCTGCGCGAAGTCGGTGCCGGCGGCCACCAGTTCCATGAGGGCGCGCTCGTCAAGCACGACATCTCCATGCCGATCGGCGCCATTCCGGAGATGATCGAGCGCGGGGCGCGAGAGGCGCAGAAGGTTGTCGCAGGAACGCGGGTCATCGCCTTCGGCCATGCCGGTGACGGCAACCTGCATTTCAACCTTGTGCAGCCGGTCAGCCATGATGCCGAGGCCTTTCGAGCGCGCACCTCCGAGTTCAACCGCGTGATCCACGACCTCGTGCATGAACTCGGCGGCAGCATCTCCGCCGAACACGGAATAGGGATGTTGAAGATCGCCGAGATGGCGCGCTACAAGCAGCCGCTGGAGATCGACCTGATGCGCCGTATCAAGGACGCGCTGGACCCGGAGGGCCTCATGAATCCGGGCAAGCTGTTTGCCTCTGACAATTCGCCGAACGGAGACGCACATTGAGCGGCGTCGCGTTCACGGCGGATTCGCCTGTCGAGGCCGCGAGACAAAAGCCGCCGGTGAAACTGCTGGTCCTGTTCGGCATTCTCGGGCCGCTCACCATTCACCTGATCATGCCGTCCCTGCCCAACATGCAGCAGGAGTTTGCGACGGACTATGCGACGGTGCAGCTTCTCATTTCACTCTACGTGATCGCGCTGGGTGCCGCGCAGCTCTTCGTCGGGCCGATGGCCGACATACTCGGCCGGCGCAGGGTGCTGATCGGCGGATTGACGCTTTATACTGTCGCGAGCGCCCTGTGCGCCTTCGCGCCGGGCTTCGAGGTCCTTCTGGGGTTGCGCATCCTGCAGGCGATCGGCGCCTGCACGGGCGCGGTTCTCGCCCGCGCGATCATTCGCGACCACTATGACGAAAGCCAATCGACCCGGGTGATGGGCTATCTCGCGATGGGCATGGCGGTCGGTCCGATGCTGGCACCCTTGCTGGGCGGCATCCTGTTCGAGATCGTCGGATGGCGGGGCCTGTTTGCGGCACTGGCGGCGATGGGTGTCGCCAGTTTCGCCTTCGCCTGGAAGTTCATCGGCAATTCCGGCCAGATCCGCCACGGGCAGAACCGCCTGAGACGGCTGTTCGCCGACATCACCGTGCTGCTGCGCAACACCCGCTTCATCCTCTACGCGGCCAACATCTGCTTCCACACCGGTATGTTCTACGCCTTCATCGCCGGCGGGCCTTATCTCGCCAGCGTGTTCCTGGGCATGACGCCGAAGGTCTATGGCGCCTGGTTCGCCACGGCGGCGCTCGGCTATGCGGGCGGCAATTTCCTCGCAGGCCGCCTTATCGCACTGGTTCGCAGCGAGACGCTTGTCCTGTTCGGAGCGATCGGCACTTTCACGTTCACGCTGATGCTTTTCCTGGTGCTCATGGCCGGGATCCATATGCCGCTTGCCATTTTCGGGCCGGTTGCGCTGGCGACGTTCAGCAGCGGCTTCGTGATGCCGACCTCCTATTCGGGGTCGCTCAGCATCGATCCGTCGCTTGCGGGTTCGGCCTCCGGCTTCGTCGGTTTCCTGCAATTCTCCTTTGCGGGCATCCTCTCCACGCTGGCGAGCATCGCGATCGAGGTCTTCGACACTCCGGTCGCCCTTGGCGCCGTGATGACGTTTGCCGCGGGGATCGGACTGCTCACCTCGGCCGCGGTGGCGGCGACGAAGCGGGTCTGACGGTCCGCGGCGCGGTTACAGCGAGAAGCTGATCAGGCCCGAGGTCTTCAGCTCGGTCTTGAGGATCTTGCCCAGATCGTTGCGCGGGATTTCGGGCACGGCAACGATCTTCTTGGGGCATTTGTAGCTCGCGAGATGGCCTTTCACGGCGGCGAGCATCGTCTCCTCGTCGAGGAACGGGTCCGTGACCCGGACTGCGGCGACCACCGCCTCGCCATAGTCCGGATGTTCGACGCCGTAGACGGCTGCCTCGGCCACGCCTTCGATCTGTTCCAGCGCCAGCTCCACCTCGCGCGGATAGACGTTGTACCCGCCGGAGATGATCACCTCCTTGTCGCGGCCGACGATGTAGAGATATCCGTCGTCGTCGAGCCGGCCGAGATCGCCGGTGTCGAAATACCCGTCCGGCGTCATCGAACTTGCTGCCAGGTCCTCGCGTTTCCAGTATCCGAGGAAGACGTTCACGCCGCGCGCCTGGATGCGGCCGACCGTGCCGGTCTCGACCGGCTCCCCGTTCTCGTCGGCGAGCCGCATCTCCACGCCCTCGGGGATCTTGCCGACCGAGCCGCGGCGTGGCGCCTTGAGAGGATTGGCCGCGATCAGGCCGGATTCGGTCGACGCGTAGCGCTCGACCACCGGCAGGCCCGTTCGGCCCAGGACCTCGTCGAACAGTTCCATCGAGAGCGGGGCGGACCCGCAGCTCAGGAGCCGCAGGTTCCGGCAGGCCTCGCGGGTGAAGTCCGGATGGTCGAGAAGGCGGCGGTAGATCGTCGGGACGGCCATCACCACGGTCGCGTCCGGCAGTCTCGCGATCATCCGGTCGATGTCGAATTTCGGCATCAGCATGATCGTCGCCCCGGCGAAGATCGGGCAGGCGGTCGCCATGATCAGCCCGTGGGCATGATATGTGGGCAGCACGTGCAGCAGCCGGTCCGCGCTTCCGATTTCCCACGACCGGTTGATGAAGGTGAAGGTGTTGATGATGCCTTCATGGCTCATGATCGCGCCCTTCGGGCGACCCGTCGTGCCGGAGGTGTAGAGCATCGCCGCCGCTTCGGCGGCAGCGGTGGGCGGAGGTGTCGCGTGTTCCTGTCCGTCCGTCAGGATCGCGTCGTGGCCGTCGCATGGCCGCAGCGACACGGCGAGGGGGCCTCCGCCGCCGGTGGCGTTCGCCATCCGGTCGAGATCGTCAGGATCGTCGGCGATGACGAGCAGGGGTTCGGCGTCGGAGACGATCCAGCGGGTTTCCTCGTCGGTGAAGCCGGGATTGACCGGCACGTAGATGACGCCGACTTTCAGCGCCGCGTAGAAGAGGGCGATGCTGTCGACGGATTTGCCCACCTTCGCGGCCACCCGGTCGCTTGTCTTCGCTCCAAGGCGAAGGAGGCCGGACGCGATGCGATCGACCAGGGCGCCGAATTGCGCGTAGGTCAGGTCGCCGGCGTCCGTTTCGAAGGCGATCTGGTCCGGCAGGCGCCTGACCGTCGCCTCGAGGAGGTCGTTCACATTGCGGGTGTCACCACGGGTCGGTCTGTCCATCGGCGTCATTTGCCCTCGAATACGGGTTGGGTGCGATCGCGAAAGGCCTGGTAGCCGCGCCTGTAGTCGTCGCTCTCGTCGCAAAGCCGCGCCAGTTCGTGCGCCTTCTCCCAGCGGTCGTCGTCGCGAACCTCGGTGCTGGCCCGGATCGCGGCCTTGGCGGCTCGCAGCGAGAGCGGCGCCAGCGCCGCCGACCGGCGCGCGACCTCCGCCACGGTCGCGTCGAGCTCCTGCTTGTCGACGAGTTCTGTCGCGAAGTCCCAGCGGGCGGCGACGTCGGCCGTGAAGAGTTCGCTGGTGAACATGAGACGCTTGGCGGCGTGTTCGCCGACCACGTCGACCAGCCGCTTCAGCCAGTCCGGCGAATAGGCGATGCCGAGCTTTCCGGCGGGAATGCCGATCTTGCCCGACGGTTCCATGAAGCGCAGGTCGCACATCAAGGCGAGCGCCATGCCGCCGCCGACGCAATAGCCGTGAATGACCGCGATCACCGGCACTTCCAGATCAAGGACGCCCTTGAAGGCGGCGTCGATGAGCGCGTTGAATTCGTCGGCCTGTTCGCGGGTCGCGCGCAGGCTCTCGAACTCGCCGATGTCTGCGCCGGAACAGAACGCGCTGTCGCCGGCGCCGCGCAGGATGACGACGCGTGCGGCGGGGTCGTTCGCCACGGCGTCCGCCGCTTGCGCCAGTCCGATGCACATCGCCCGGGTGAGCGCGTTGCGACGGCCGGGATTGTTGATCGTGATGGTGCGAATGCCGCCGGGATGTTGCGCGAGTTCGATGTTCGGCGCGCTCGCGCCGCCGAAGCTCTGGGGTTCCGTCACTGGCTCGTTCCTTCTTCAGGCATCGTACGCCACCCTAACAGCCACGCGCCCGACGGTCGCCCGGTCGGCCAGGAGCTGCAACGCCTCGCCGGACCGTTCGAAGTCGAAGACATGCGCCGGCGCGGGCGCACGAAGCGCGCCTGTCGCGATCCGGTTCACCAGGTTTTCGAACCTTGCATGCGCGGCTTGCGGCTCCTGTTCGCAATAGGCGCGAAAGCTGTCGCCGATGATCCGGCAGCGCCGGACAAGCGCCAGGTTCATGGGGATGCGGGGAATGCCGGCGGCAAATCCCAACACCAGATGGCGTCCGCCGACGGCGATGTTGCGCAGCGCCGCCTCGCTCATGTTGCCGCCGATCGGGTCCACGACGATGTCGGGGCGTTTCTCGCCGAGGAAGGATTTGAGCCTCTTCGACAATTCCGCGGGCTCCGCGTGCATGTCCAGTGAGCCGATCTGCAGGCAATCGGCGGCGCCGTTGGCGAGCGCCAGGTCGCGCTTGGCCGGGCTCGACACGAGGGCGAGCGCCTCGGCTCCCGTCTCGCGGCACACTTGCAGGGCCGCCGTGCCGACAGCGCCCGCGGCGCCCAGAACGAGTACGGTTTCGCCTTTTGCGAGATGCCCGTGGTGATGAAGAAAGTGGTCGGCCGTGCCGAAACTCACCGGAAGGACCGCGGCGGCCAGGAGGTCGATGCCATCCGGCAGAATGACGCAATTGTCGGCCGCCGTCTCGACGCATTGCGCCAGTCCGGCGCCGCGGCTGCATCGGGCAGCCACACGGTCGCCGACCTTGAGCGACGTGACCCCGGCACCGACATCCGAGACCGTGCCGCTGACCTCCTGTCCGGGAATGAAGGGATAGTCCGTCGCCTTCTGGTAGCGGCCGGACATCATCAGAAGGTCGACGAGGTTGAGACCGCAGGCAGCGACCCGGACGACCACATGGCCGTCCGCCGGTTTGGGAACGGGCCGGTCGCGCGGCATCAGCGTCTCGCCCGTTCCCGGTCCGGCCACCTCGTAGACTTTCATGTCGCTTTGCCCCGGCTTAGCCTACATCGGTGCAACGACGCACCGGTCAGAACATGTAATGGCCGCCGTTGACGTGGGTGGCCTGTCCGGAACAGAAACCGCCGCCGGGCGATGCCAGGAAGGTGATGGCGGCTGCCACCTCTGCCGGGTCGCCGAAGCGCTTCAGCGGGATCTCGTTCTGGATGCGCTCCTTTTCCTGGTGCGGGTACTGGCTCCAGTCGCGCTGCGTGTCGATGGCGCCGGGCACGACCGTGTTGGCGGTGATGCCGTCCGGGCCGAATTCGCGCGCGATCGCCTTGGCCAGACCGTGCAGGCCCGACTTGGCGGTGATGTTCGCCGCGCGGTGGGTCACGTTGCCCCAGAAGCCGTCGAAGCCCGAGACGAAGATGATGCGCCCCCATTTGCGCTCCTGCATCACCGGGATGATGTGGCGCGACAGCAGAAAGCCGGGGGTGAGGTTGGTGCCCATGATCTGGTTCCATTCCTCCGGATCCATGTCCAGGAAGGCGCGGTAGCGGCGGATGCCGACATTGGACACCAGGATGTCGGCGCTGCCGAATTCCTCGACCGCCGATTTGACCAGCCGTTCGCAATCCTCGTCGCGCGACACGTCGGCCATCACGCCCTTCGCACGGCCGCCGGCGTCGCGGATTTCCTGAACCACGGCCTCGACAGCGGCGCTGTCGGAACTGCCGTTGACGATCACGGCCGCGCCTGCGCGGGCGAGTTCGATGGCCGCGGCGCGACCGATATTGCGTCCCGATCCTGTGACGATCGCGACCTTGCCCTCAAGGTCGAAGCTGTTCATGCGATTTTCCTCTGCTTCGGTGAAAAACGGCCGGCGAAATGGCCGGCCGCTGTGTGGTGCTGCTTGAACCCGAGGGTTCGCTTATTGCGGCTGGATGCCGATTTCCGGGAGGAGCACCTCGAACTTCGCGAGATCGGACTTGATCAGCTCCGAGAACTCTTCCGGAGAGGAACCGACGGGCACGAGACCGGAGTTTTCGAGGCCTTCGAGAACCTTCTCGTCCTTCAGCGCGTCCAGGGTCGCTTCATTGACGCGGTCGATGATCTCCTTCGGCGTGCCCGCGGGTGCGAGAATGCCGAGCCAGGTCGTCATGCCGACGCCCGGGACGGTTTCGGCGACGGTCGGAAGGTCGGGCATCTTGTCGAAGCGCTCGGTCTCGGCCAGGGCGATCAGCTTCAGGGCCTTCGCCTCGAGATGGGGCATGGCCGAGGGCAGGGTGGCGAAGGCGGATTCAATGTGGCCGCCGACGAGGTCCTGCATGGTGGGGCCGCCTCCCTTGTAGGGAACGTGAATCAGGTTGATGCCTTCTTCCTTGTTGATCACCGCGCCGGCGATGTGCATCGCCGAGCCGATGCCGGAGCTGCCGAAGCGGACCTTGCCCGGATGCTCACGGGCATATTCGACATATTCCGACACGGTGTTGGGCGGAAAGTCGGGATGCGCGACGAGGACCATCAGCGTCTTGGCGACGATGGAGATGGGCGCCAGGTCCGTTTCCGGATCGTAGGTCAGGCCGGAAAAGACGAACTTGTTCAGCGACACCGGCGGATTGACCGTGATGACCAGCGTGTAGCCGTCGGGGTCGGCATCCGCCACTTCGCCGACGCCGATATTGCCGGCGCTGCCGGGCCGGTTCTGGATCGCCATCGGCTGGCCGAGCCTCTCGGCGATCGCCGGGATGATCACGCGTGCGGCCGTGTCGGTGGAGCCGCCGGGCGAATAGGGAACGACGACCGAGATCGGTTTGGACGGGTAGTCGTCCTGCGCCATCGCGGCGGACGCGCCGGCGAACGCCGCCGCCAGCGCCAGGGCGCGTAGCCCCATGCGGAATGTATGCTTCATGCTTTTCCTCCCTTGTTCGGAGAGCCGCGATCGTCAGACGCGCGACTCCAACTCAGGATCGGCAGCCTAGTCGATGCGGGTCCGGAGTCAACTTTTGTTTTGTAATGAAATTGCATGTTTCATATTTCAATCAAAATCGCGTTGGCACGCGCGCGGCAAGCTTCACAATATGATTGGAATATGAAACAAGCGCTTTGACAGTGATGCAGGGCGCATCTAGATTTTCGCGACTGCCGGGCGCCATGCTGCCGCCCGGGAAAGCGCTGGGAGGAGACGGCACTTGGCGGGCATTGGAGATCATGCAAATCCCGGGAGCGATGACGGCGACGTCGGGTCCCGCAGCGGCCGGAAGCTCGCCGCCGCATTCGGCGGCATCCTGATCCTGGCGTTCGGCCTTCTGGTGCTCGTCACGTCGTTCGACTACCGGATGGGCACGCTGCGGCAGATGGGGCCTGGCTACGTGCCGGCCATCCTCGGCGCCACGCTCACCGTACTCGGGGTGCTGGTCGTCGTGCAGGCGGTGCGCGAGGAAACGCGGATCGGATTGCCGAACATGCGTCCCTTCGTGATGATCAGCGCCAGCGTCCTGATCTTCGCGCTTCTGCTCGAGCGGGTCGGCCTTGTCCCGACGGTGGTCGCCACCGTGCTGGTCGCGTCGCAGTCGCAGGCCGGCAACAGGCTGCTCGCCGCCTTTCTTCTTTCCCTGGTCATCGCGGCACTGTCCTGGCTGATCTTCAGCTACGGCCTGCGCCTGCCGATGCCCGCATTCGCCTGGCGGTTCTGATGCAGATGATGTCCGATCTCGCGCTTGGTTTTGCCACGGCCTTCTCGCTGCAGAACCTGCTCTACTGTTTCATCGGTGTGTTTCTCGGCACCTTCATCGGCGTCCTGCCCGGCATCGGGTCGATCGCCGCCATCTCGCTCCTGCTGCCGGTCACGTTCTATCTCGATCCGACAACCGCGCTGGTGATGCTCGCGGGCGTCTATTACGGCGCGGAATATGGCGGGTCGACCGCAGCGATCCTGCTGAACTTGCCGGGCACCCCGTCCTCGGCGGTGGCCTGTCTCGACGGCTATCCGCTGGCGCAGCAGGGCCGGGCGGGCGTGGCGCTGTTCATGACGACCATCGCCTCTTTCGTCGGCGGCGTCATCGGCATCATCGTCCTGATGGCGTTCGGTCCGCTGCTCGCATCCGTCGCGCTCAAATTCGGCCCCGCCGAATATGTGGCGATCATGGTGCTGGGGCTCATCGGCGCTGCGACCATCGCGCAGGGCTCGCCGGTCAAGGGCATCGCCATGGTGGTCATCGGCATCACGCTCGGCACGGTCGGCATCGACGTCAACACCGGCACGCCGCGCTTCACCTTCGGCTATGCCGAGCTCAACAGCGGCGTGAACCTGATCGCGCTGGCGATGGGATTGTTCGGCGTGACCGAAGTCATCGCGTCGATCCGGCAGGGCGGCAAGTCGGAGGTCTCGCGCAAGATCAGCCTGCGGTCGATGATCCCGACCCGGGCGGACTGGCGCGTGTCCGCGCTGCCGATCCTGCGCGGCACCGGTGTCGGCGTGCTGTTCGGAACGCTGCCGGGCACCGGCCAGACGATGTCGTCCTTCATGACCTATGCCCTGGAGAAGCGCCTGTCGCGCCATCCGGAGCGCTTCGGAAACGGCGCCGTGGAGGGCGTCTCCGCGCCGGAGGCCGCCAACAACGCCTCGTCGCAGACAGCCTTCATTCCCACCCTGACCCTCGGCATTCCCGGAAGCGCCTCGATGGCGCTGATCCTGGGCGCCATGATGATCCACGGCATCACGCCGGGGCCTGTCATGCTCGACCGCCACCCCGAGGTGTTCTGGGGCCTGATCGCCAGTTTCTGGATCGGCAACGTGATCCTTCTGCTGCTGAACATCCCGCTGATCGGGCTGTGGGTCCGCTTCCTGCAGATCCCCTATCAGTTTCTCTACCCGCTGATCGTCGTCCTGATCTGCATCGGCACCTACAGCGTCAACAACTCCGTTTTCGACGTCGTGCTCGTGTTCCTTCTCGGCGGCGTCGGCTACGTGCTGCGGCTGTGGGACTTCCAGCCCGCGCCGCTCGTGATCGGATACATTCTCGGTCCGATGATCGAGGAAAACTTCCGCCGTGTGCTGACGATCAGCGGCGGCGATTTTTCGGAATTCGTCACCCGGCCGATCAGCGGAAGCGTGCTGGCGATCTCGGCGATCCTGCTGGTGTGGGGTATCGCGTCGTCCTTCAGGAACGGCCGCCGCCGGGAAGCCGACGGCGTTGGGGAGGCCGCGCAGCCGTGAGCTGCGCGGATCGGCCGTGAACGCTCGGCCGCTCCTACTTCAAGGCGACGACAGCCTCGACTTCGACGGAGATGTTGCCGGGCAGTGACGCGACGCCGACCGCGGTTCGCGCATGTCGGCCCATCTCGCCGAAGGCCTCGATGAAGACTTCGGAGCAGCCGTCGATCACGGCGGGATGGCCGGTGAACTCCGGCACCGCGTTGACGAAGCCGTTCAGTTTCACGACCTCGTGGACGCGGTTCAGGTCGCCGATCGCGGCGCGCAGGTTCGACAACAGCGCCAGTCCGACGAGCCGGGCGCGGCGCCTGGCCTCGTCGGTGTCGATCTCGGCGCCGATGCGCCCGGTGAGCGCGACGCCGTCTTCCACCGGCGCAAGACCCGACAGGAACACCAGTCCGCCGGCAATGCGCGCCGGCAGGAACTTGGCCACCGGAGGGGGCGGGGGCGGCAGGCTGTCGAGCAGCGCCGCCGGAAGCGGGTGCCGGTGTGCGCTCATTTCAGCGGAGACGCGGCGGTCGCCACGCCGAGTTCGGATGTCAGCGAGGTCAGCTGGGCCGAACCGCCGGGGGGCGGCCAGATGCCTTCCTTGGACGCCTGCGCGCGCGCCTTCACCCGGTCTTCGAGCGCCGAGTAGGGCCAGATGTGGAGCATCTTCTTCGGCGCGTCCTCGATCGAGGCCATGATGCCGAGGAGCGGCGACATCGCGTCGCGCCGGTCGATGACCTTGGCCCAGGCTTCTTCCGTCTCCGCCAGTCCGTGCGGCGCCAGGGTGTAGGTGCGGAACTCGTAGAACGGGCCGAAGCTGCCCGGCACGATCTCCTTGGAAAATGACAACGGCTTGTAGGCGGTGCGGCTCACGCCGCCGAGATGTTCGGCGATGCCGTAGGGATCGTCCTTTTCCATGTAGCTGGCGCGATCGGTGCTGATCGCGTCGGTGCTCTCGTAGCGTGAGAGCAGGTGGAAGCGGTTGAGGACGCCGAACTCGATGGAGAAGCAGCCGAGCAATTCACCGGACGGGGAGGCCGCCGCGCAGACGTCGGACAGGACCGGCATGACCGCGCCGAGCCGGTTCGGCAGGAGCGCGAGGGTCGTGAGTTCATAGAGCATTGTGCCTCGTTTCCGAATTTGGTGTGCGAATGGTATGCCAAATTCGTGCCACACGATGCCGCCGTTTGCAAGCCGGCATCGGGACGGTTGTGCGGAAGGCGCTGAAAATGGGGCTGACCCGCTGCGACGGAGCGGCAAACCCGCTTGGGTGGAGCGGTTCGGGTCTAGGCGATGACGCCGGTCAGGCGGTTGATGATCGCGGTCTTGACCACGGAAATATGGTCGGACATCGCCGCGCGCGCCGCATCCGGGTCGTCGCCGGCGACGGCGTCGAGCATGTGCAGGCTTTCCTTCACGTTGAACCGGGACTCGTGCGGATTGCGATAGGCGTTGAAGACGTGCGTGCGGCGGCGCAGGTCGCGGATCAGTTCGGCCAGCAGTGCGTTGCCGGAGGCCTCGGCGATCGTGCTGTGCAGCATGTCGTCCACCTCCCAGGTTTCCGCCAGGCTGACCGTGCTCTGCTTGCCGAGTTCGATGATGCGGTCGCGTATTTGTTCGACCTTCGACGCCGACAGCCTCCCCGCCGCCAACCGAGCCGCCTCCGCCTCGAGCAGTTGGCGTACATTTAGAATTTCCAGCAGGGCCTCGGTCGAAAACGGGCTGACTGTCACGCCGCGATTGGGCTGCTTGAACACCAGCCGTTCGGCTTCGAGGCGCCCGAGCGCCTCACGCACGGGGGTGCGCGACGCGTTCAGCCGTTCGGCGATCTTGCGTTCCACGATCACGTCGCCGGGCCGCAGTTCTCCGCTGATCAGGATCTGGATCAGCTTGTCGTAGACCTGTTCCGTGAGATTCGGTTTCGCGCCTTCGCCGGCGGCGGATATCGGTGAAACCTCGGTCATGGCGGATCCTCTTCGTACGGTTGACCTTCGACGCACGGTGCCGTCGGGCTTTGCGCGCGAGTGGTCATGGTGTTTGCACCGTATTCCAGTCGTATGTCACGCGAAGATGCGCCCGGCGACATCGCTTTCAGGTTGTTTCCCCACAAATCAGGGTCTGCCGTTTCTCCCGTCAATGCGCATTTCGTGATGTTGCGGCCTTGCAATCGCCGCGCAGTTGATAGATCATTGTTGGTATACCAATGGTGGGCAATCAGTCTGCCGACGAACCCGGAGACTGCGCATGACCACTGGACAGAACGCACCGAAACCGTGGCGGGCGACCTGCATCCAGATGAAGAGCGAGCGCGCCAGCCAGGCCTCCGACACGGCCGAGGCCCGGCAGGTCATCGCACGCAACCAGGCGCGCCTTGTCGGTCTCATCGAGCAGGCCTGCGCGTCGGATACGCCGCCGGATCTCGTCGTCTTTCCTGAGTTCGGGATGCAGGGGCCGCCGCTCGGCATGCCGGTCGGCCAGTGGATCGAACGGGCCTGCTCACCCGTCCCGGGCTGGTTGACGGAGCCCCTGCAGGATCTCGCCCGGCGCAAGGGCATCTACATCGCCGGTAACGCCTTCGAGGCGCCGGACGAATGGCCGGGGCGCTATTTCAACACCTCCTTCATCATCGGTCCCGATGGCGAGGTCATCCTGCGCTACCGGCGGGTGAACACGGCGGCCTTCCCCTCGGTTCACGATTTCCGCACGGCCTATCTCGAACAGACGCCGATGGAAGAGGTCTTCCCAGTGGCCGACACGCCGCTCGGCAAGCTGTGCGTCGTCGCCTGCGGCGAGATCAGCGTTCCCGAGGTCGCGCGTGTCATGATGATGCAGGGCGCCGAGGTGATCCTGCATCCGACCAATTCGCGCTATTCGGCGTCGCAGGAGGCGGCGAAGATCGCGCGGATCGCCGAGAACATGACCTGCATGGTGTCGGCCAACGTCGCCGGGCCGATCGGATTTTCGCCAGACGGGTCCCTCCTCGGCGGGCGTTCCCACATCCTCGACCACCAGGGGAATACGCTCGCCTATCAGGAGGATGCGGAGGAAAGCACCGCCGTATCCGCGATGATCGACATCGCTGCGCTGCGCCATGACCGCCGAGCCGATACCGGCCTGTCGAACCCGCTCCTTCGGGCCCGATTCGAAATGTACGTGCCGTACTACGAAGCGGCGCGCTTCTATCCCGCCGACGCCTTTCTCGACGCGCCGATGACCGACGTGAGCCAGATCGCGCCGGCGATCGCGCGGTCCCGCGTCAATCTCGAGAACGCGGGCGTGCTCGAACCGCTTGCCGCCGGGTCGGCCGAGCCGGAATCCACCGTTGAACTCTAGGAGAGACACATGATCACAGCAGAAGAGAATATAGACCTGTGCAGCGTCGGACGGGGCACACTGATGGGAGAGTTCTTCCGTCAGTTCTGGGTTCCCGTGTGCCTGTCGTCCGAACTCGTCGCAGACGGCGACCCCGTCCGTCTCATGATCCTCGGCGAGAAGCTTGTCGGTTTCCGCGACACCGAAGGCCGCGTCGGCATCATGGATCATCGCTGCCCGCACCGCTGCGCCTCGCTGTTCTTCGGGCGCAACGAGCAGGGCGGCATCCGCTGCGCCTATCACGGCTGGAAGTTCGATGTGACGGGCAAGTGCCTCGACCAGCCCAATCTCGAAGACAAGACCAAATACCCTGCCGGCACGCCGGCCTATGCCTACAAGACCTGCGAGTCGGGCGGCCTCGTCTTCGCCTATTTCGGTGAGCGCCAGGACAATCCGCCGCCGCTCCCGGAAATCAACGCTATCATGGGCGAGGGCGACGAGCGAAATATCGCGCTGACCCACCGTGACTGCAATTACATGCAGGCACTGGAAGGCGACATCGACACCTCGCATCTGGGGTTTTTGCATGTCGGTGGTGTCGATGGCGAACGTCTTGACCTCTCGGATCCCGAGGCCTTCACGGTCACCGAGAAGGCGCCGAAGATCAACGTGACCGAAACCAATTTCGGCACGATGTATTCGGCCCAGCGCAACGCCTATGAGGGCACGGAACACCAGCGTTACGCCTGCTACCTCTTCCCCTTCTGGGTCACCTATCCCGGTGGCGGGGGGCTTGAGGAAAGCAAGACGGTGAACGCCTGGGTGCCGATCGACGACGAGTCGACGATGATCTTCAACATCGACCTCAGCCGCGCCGCCGGCGGCGGCAAGAAGGCGTTGAAATACAAGGACGGCACGCCTGTGGAAGGGCTCGCCCGACCGCTCGAATACCTGCCGACCACGACCGACTGGAAAGGCCGCTGGCGGCCGGTGAAGGATGCCACCAACGATTACGGCATCGACCGCGAATGGCAGCGTTCGGGCGGCAGCTACACCGGCATCGTCGGCATCCCGCTGCAGGACCAGGCGATCCAGGAGAGCATGGGCCACGTCGTTGACCGGACGCTCGAGCACCTCGCCGCTTCCGACCGCATGGTCGTCCTCACCCGCCGCGTCATGCTCGACGCCGCACTGGCGTGGCGCGACGAGAAGATGTTGCCGGAGTTCGTCGACCGTCCCGAATATGCGCGCGAGGCCCGCGGCGGCGACATGATCGTGCCGAAGGGCACGGACTGGCTCGAGGGTTACGAGGAGGTGATGGCCCGCATCAAGGGCTATGTCGCGCCGAAAGAACCCGCCGAATGACGGAGCATTTCGCGGTTCCCGGCAATCCGGGCGAGACCGGCCACGCATCGATGATGATGCGCGTGCAGGCCATCCGCTGGCGTGCGCCGGACATCCGCGAGATCGAATTCTGCCTGCCCGTCCCGGGCGGCACGCTGCCCGGCATCGAGCCGGGCGGCCATGTCGATATCGAATTGCCGGGCGATCTCGTTCGCAGCTACTCGCTGACCAACGGCCCCGATCGCCGCGACGCCTATTGCGTCGCCGTTCGCCGCGCGCCCGACAGCCAGGGCGGCTCCGCCTATATGTGCGACAGTCTGCGTGTCGGCGAATTGCTGCGCGTGACGCTTGCCCGCAACACCTTCCCCATGGCCGCCGACGCGGCTGAATCGATTTTCATCGCCGGTGGCATTGGCATAACGCCGATCCTGTCGATGATCCGTCACCGCGAGGCCTGCGGCGCGGCCTGGCGTCTGATCTACGCCGCGCGCAGCCGCGCCGATGCGGCCTATCTGCCGGAACTCGAGGCGCTGGATGGCGACCGGGGACGCGTGCAATACCATTTCGACGACGAGAACGGCGGCGCGCATCTCGACCCCGCCACCTGCGTGGCGCAGGCGCCTGCCGGCGCCCATCTCTATGCCTGCGGGCCGGCGCCGATGCTGGACGCCTACGAGGTCGCCTGCGCGGATCTGCCGCCCGATTGCGTCCATCTGGAACGCTTTGCCGGTGACGCCGACCTGTCGGGCGGCGGCTTCACGGTCGAATTGCGCCGCTCCGGCAAGGAGCTCTTCATTCCGGAAGGCCGCACCATCATGGAGGTCCTGCACGAGGCCGGGATACGGGTCGCCTATTCCTGCCAGTCGGGCGTCTGCGGCACTTGCGAGACTCGCGTGCTGGAGGGCCAGCCGGATCATCGCGACCAGCTTCTGTCCGAAAGCGAGAAGGCGCGTGGCAGAACGATGATGATCTGTTGTTCGCGCGCCCTGTCGGACCGGCTGGTTCTCGATATCTGACGCGGTTCTCCCTCTGTCATCAACCGTTTGAGACAAGCCCCCGCCAAGCTGCGGGGGCTTTGTCGTTGTGGTCAGTGAAAAGCGCTGGACCCAACGGGCAAACGCAAAACGGCCCGGCTTCTGCGTGAAGCCGGGCCGTTGAACTGCGCGTGGTTGGTTTGTTTGAACGGCGATCAGCCCTCGCCGGCGATCTCGGTCTGCTCGCGCCACGGGATCATCGTCCGTTCCAACCAAGAGATCAGGCCGAAGAAGCCCATTCCAATGATGGTGATGATGATGATCGCCGCGAACTGCCGGGCGATGTCGAAATTGGCGCCGGCGATGAGGATCAGGTAGCCGAGCCCCTTGTCGGTGCCGATGAACTCCGCGATGATCGCGCCGATCACCGATAGCACCGTGGCGAGGCGCAGGCCGGCGAAGACGCTCGGAAGCGCCTTCGGCAGGCGGAACTTCCAGAAGATCTGCCAGCCATTCGCGCCCATCGATTTGGCCAGGTAGAGCATTTCCGGCGTCGTCGCCCGCAGACCCATCACAGAGTTGATGACGATCGGGAAGAAGGACATCATGATGACGATGACGATCTTCGGCGTCATGCCGTAGCCGAACCAGGTGAGAAGCAGCGGCGCGACGGCGACTTTCGGCACGGTCTGGCTGAGCACGATCAGCGGGTAGACGGCGCGGCGGATCACGCGCGAATAGACGATCGAGACAGCCAGCGGAATCGCGATGAGCACCGCGAGCGAATAGCCCAGCGCGATCTCGCTCAGCGTGACCAGCGCGTTGGGCAGCAGACGATGCCAATAGGAGCCGATCTCGCCCGCGATCTGTGTCGGGGCGGGCAGGATGTATTCCGGCACATTGCGCAGCGTGACGACGGCTTGCCAGAAGATGATCAGGCAGACGAGGGTCCAGAACGCCGGCGGCATGAAGGTCACGACACGATGCAGCATCTCGTTGCGTGCGCGGATCGGCTGGTCGGGGATTGCGGACATGGTCAGTGTTCCTCTCTAAACACGCCGAGCGATTTGAAGGTTTGCGTCAGTTCGCGCACATAGCCGGTGAATTTCGGATCCTCGCGCATGGCCAGGCGGCGCGGGCGCGGCAGGTCGATGTCGAGCACCTGCTCGATGCGCCCCGGGCGCGGTTTCATCACCACCACGCGATCCGACAGGAAGATCGCTTCCGGGATCGAGTGGGTGATGAAGAAGACCGTGATGTCGCGCTTTGCGCACAGATGCATCAGGTCGATCTGGAGCTGGTCGCGGGTCATCGCGTCCAGCGCGCCGAAGGGCTCGTCCATCAGCAGCAGCGGCGGCTCGTGCAGGAGGGCGCGGCAGATCGAGACGCGCTGCCGCATGCCGCCCGACAGCTCCCTCGGATAGGCATCCTCGAAACCGGTGAGCGAGACCATTTCCAGCAGTTCGCGGGCCTTCGCCTCGGCCGCCTTCATGTCGGCGCCGCGGATTTCGGCCTGCAGCAGGATGTTGTCGAGCGCGCCGCGCCAGTCGAGCAGGACGTCCTGCTGGAAGACGATGCCGAGATTGGAGTTCGGGCCGCTGACCTGTTCACCGTCGATCGTGATGCGCCCGGCCGTCGGATCGAGAAGGCCGGACAGGAGCATCAGAAGGGTGGATTTTCCGCAGCCCGACGGTCCGAGCACGGACACGAACTCTCCGCGCCTGATGTCGAGGCTGACCGGGCGAAGCGCCTCCACGTCGCCTTTCTTGCCGCCGAGAAAGGTCTTGCTCACATTCTCGATGCGGATGTGCGGATCGCCTTCGGCGACCTCGGCCATGGTCTGTGTCATCATGTTCATCGTCTTCGCCGGACGGGCCGGTCCTTTCACTGGTGTTCCAGATCGCGTGCAGGGTGGGTGCGGTCTCAGATCGAGCGGATTGCGCCTCCGTCGACCCGAATGATGCTGCCGGTGACGTAGCTGGCCTGGGTGCTGGCCAGGAAGGCGGCGACTGCGCCGAATTCTTCCGGCGTGCCGTAACGCCCGGCCGGTATCGAGGCGGCCGAGGCGGCGGCGACCTCTTCGACGGGCTGTCCCGATCGTTCAGCGGCGTTCCGGTCGAGCTGCGTCGTGCGCGCCGTGCCGATGCGGCCGGGGGCGATGACATTCACTGTGACGCCGTCCCTGGCGACTTCTCCGGCCAGCGTCTTCATGAAAGCGGTCACCGACGCGCGCAGGGCGTTCGACATCGGCAAATGCGGGATCGGTTGAATGACGCCCGACGATGTCACTGCGAGGATACGACCCCACTTGCGCGCGCGCATCTCGGGCAAGAGGTCGAGCGTCAGGCGCAGAACCGGGTCGACCATCGCGCCATATTGCGCGCTCATGACCTCCGGCTTGATGCCGCTCGGCTGCCCGGGGGGCGGGCCGCCGGTGTTGGCGACGACAATGTCGACTGCGCCTGTGCGCCGGCGGGCGGCCGTGGCGAGCGTTTCGGCGACCTGCGGATCGTTGAAATCCGCCAGCACGGTGTCGGCCAGCGGCTTGAGGCCGTCGGGCAAGCCGTCGATGGCGGCCTGCAGCTTGTCTTGCGAGCGGGCGGCAAGCGTGACGCTCGCGCCTTCGGCGAGCAACGCCGTGGCGATCGCCAGGCCAAGGCCGGAACTGGCGCCGGTGACAAGGGCATGCTTGCCGGATAGTCCGAAATCCATGTCTCTTCTTTCAAGAAAGCCCGGGCCCGCGAGGGCCCGGGGTTGTCAGTCGCTGTTGTCGTTATTCGGATGCCGGCAGGTAGGCATCCGTGTAGATCGCGTCGGGGGCCAGGCCCGGCTCCATGCCGCTGTATTTCTCGAGAAGCGAAATGGTCAGTTCGATGTCTTCCGGTGCCAGCACGCCGTAGGGCTTGCCCTCGGTCAGGGCGGTGTGCTCGTACTTCGCCATCGTCTTGATCTGGTCCAGGATCGCTTCGGGATCCGCGTCGGGCCGGTACTTCATGAAGATGTCGCGGGCGGCTTCCGGATCGGCGTCAACCTCGGCCTTGGCCTGGATGATCGCTCCGAGGAAGCCCGAGACGGCATCGCCGTGATCGGCCAGGAAGTCCTTGCGCACGATCACCGAGGAGCCGAGGATGTTCACGCCGTGATCGGCGAACAGGATCGGCGGCTCGATGGGCTTCATGGCCGCGACCTTGTCGCCGTCCGGATTGGCCCAGCCGTTGATGAAATCGACGTCGCCCTTGAGCAGCGCCACACGGTCGGCACCGCCATTGATGATCACGACCTCGACCTTGTCCATGTCGATGCCGTTGGCCTCTGCGAAGGCCTTGATCATGCCGTCCTCGAAGTTGCCGGCGTCGGTGCCGAGCTTCTTGCCTTCGATGTCCTTCGGCTCGGTGATGCCGGAGCCCTTGAGGCTGATGATCGAGGTCGGATCCTTCTGCAGCAGTCCGGCCACCGCGATGATGTCGCTCGCGCCAGCGGCCTGCTGGGCCTGGGCGAGGGCGCCGAGACCCGCGATGCCGATTTCGAAATCCTTGTTGCCGACGGCCTGGATCGTCCCGGTCGAGCCGTTGCCGTCAACGATGTCGATCTCGAGGCCGGCATCGCTGAAATAGCCTTTCTCCGCCGCCACGAAGAAGGGCGCGTCCACGCCGCCGGCGATCCAGGCGAGGCGCAGGCGCATCTCTTCCAGGTCTTGCGCCAGTGTTGGGGGAACGGTCGTGGCGATGCTCAAAAGCATGGCGCCGATTGCTGTGCTGAGTTTGGAATTGAGCTTCATCTTGAGACCCTGTTCGCTGTGCAGTCGTTGCTTTTCGCCTTCCGGCATTCTGATGGTATGCCACTGGTGTATACCAGTCAAACACCAAAGCTCAAAAACTCGCCACCCATTCGAAAATTCCCTGTTTTGCTCATTTTCTATGCACATTGCCGCAAATTCGGCGTTGGATTTCTGAAAATTTCAGCGACCGACCGGTGTTCCGCGCAGTGCGAAGGGCCTTGCAATCCGGGGCCGGAGACCGGTCGCGGCCCGTTCAAGGCCGGGGCGCAGCCGTCGGCGCGCCCCGGCGAACCGGATCAGGCCGGACGCAGCACGCCCTCGGCTTCGAGGTTGGCCAGAGCGGCACGATGGACCTCGGTGAAGTCCTGCATGGTCTTGACCGGATGGTCGGCGAGCGCGTTGGCGGGATAGAAGTCGGCCGACTGGTATGCCGCCCTGTACATCTCCCAGCGCGACCGCATCAGCCCGTTGCCCATGCCGGTGTCGCGCCGTGCCGCCTGCAGCGCCGCCACGTCGATCGTCGCCGAGCAGGCGGTGGTCTCTTCCGCCGTCTCGGTCATCGCCAGGATCTTGCCGGTGTAGTCGATGATCTGCGAATGGCCGCCGGTGAGCGTGTCGGAAAAGCCCGCGGTTCCGGCGACATTGGCGGAGATCAGGTAGCACATGTTCTCCGCCGCCCGGCAGACCTTGGCCGCGTCCGCCACCGGGCTGAGCGGTTCGTTGTTGGGATGCAGCAGCACTTCCGCGCCGCGCATCATGAACATGCGCGAAATCTCCGGCACCGCGATCTCGCCGCAGGGGAAGATCGCCAGCCGGCCGAGTTCCGTGTCGGCGACGGGGAAGATGCCGGCGTCGCCATAGGCGTCGCGATAGGCGTCGAGAATGTCGTGCGGTGACGTCCAGCTCGCCGTGTTGATACGGCGGTAGCGCAGGATCATTTCGCCCTTCGGATCGAGGCAGAAGGAGGAGTTGAAATACCGGTCCGGCCATCTCGGATCGACCTCGAAATGATTGCCCGCGATGAATATGCCGAGTTCCTTCGCCACCTCCGCGAGGCGGTCGGTGATCGGTCCCGGCATCGTTGTGCATGCACGGTCTATCCATTCCGGCACGGGCACGCTGCGCGGCGGTCCCTGAAACGCGAATTCCGGTATGACCACCAGTTTCGGCGGGTTGGGGCCGGCGCAGGCATCACGGATCATCCCGATGGCGCGGGCGATGTTGGCCTCGATGATCTCCCAGGTTTCGTCCTTGCTCTTTGCGTTGCATGCAATCCTGCTCTCGACCTGAATGCACGTGGCGTGCCAAGGCGCAATTTTCATTGCCGTGTCTCCTGTGTTCTTGTTCGTGGATTTCGGGTGGACATATGGAGTTCCCATGGTATACCAAATCGGAAACCAGGAATGCGTCAAGCTGAAATTCTGCGGAACTCGTTTCGCGCCGGATTTCACGACAATCGAAAACAGAGCGGGCGGACGCGCGCGTGGATCGGCTGGAGGTGCCGGTCCCGCGAAACGTGCCTGCCAACCGGGAGAAGCGTCGGGATGAATGCGCAAGCGCTGCGGTCGGAGGATGACAACAAGGCCTTCTCGGGGGAGGGGCACCTGTCCGATTACGCCTATACGCGGCTGCTCGACATGATGCTGGCGGGAGAATTGAGGCCCGGCGCCGCGTTGCAGGAGCGGCGGCTGGCGCAGATGCTCGAGATTTCCCGCACGCCCGTTCGCGAGGCGCTGTTCAGGCTGGAGGCAGAGGAACTGATCATCCGCCGGCCGGAGCGCCAGCTCGTGGTCGCCGATATCGGGCTTGAAACCTATGTGCGCCTGCTCGACCTGCGTCGCATCCTTGAGGTCGAGGTGGCCGGCCGTGCCACCGGACTGGTCACCCACCAGCGCTGCGCCGAGGTCGAGGCGGCGATCGACAACCTGCTGAAGTCCAACATGGTCACTGCGGCCCAGCATTGGGCCGTCGACGACATGGTCCATCACACAATCGCCGAGGCCGCCGGCAATCCGGTCCTCGCCCAGTCCATCCTCGATCTGCGGCGGCGCACCCACATCTTCAACACCAAGCGCATATCCCACCGTCTGGTACCCGGCGCCGAGGAACACCGGCAATTGATCCGCGCGACCACCGGCACCGATCCCGAACTGTCGCGCCGGCTGATGGGCGAGCATCTCGACCATGTGCGCGACGCCATCGTCGATTATCTGCTCGGGATCCGTCGTTGACGGCTGACCCGGCTCCGCCAGCTTCCGGATTGCGGGCGCGCTTCGCCGCGCTGCTGGCGCCCGGCACGCCGCGGCTTCTCGCCGCCGCCATGCTGGCGCTGTTTCTCGCCGCACTCGAGCAGACCATCATCGGCCCCGTTCTCGGCGGCATTCTCACCGATCTGGGGCAGGGCGCGTTGGTGCCCTGGATCACCACGGGGTTCCTGCTGGCCTCCACGGTCGCCGCACCGCTCTATGGCGCGGTCGCCGACATCCATGGCCGGCGCAAGGCGCTCCTGATCGGCTGCGGCCTCTTTCTCGCCGGTTCGCTCGGCTGCGCGCTCGCCACGGGCCTCGAAGTGCTGGTGCTCGCCCGGATCGTGCAGGGCGCAGGGGCGGGCGGTCTTGTCGCCTTGCCCTTCATCATTGTCGCCGACCGCGTTCCGATGCGCCGTCGCGCGGTGTTCAGCGCGTATATCTCGACGATCTACGCGGTCGCGGGTCTGCTCGGGCCGGTGGCCGGCAGCGTCGTCGCCGCGTGGCTCGACTGGCGCTGGGTTTTCTGGATCAATCTTCCGGCCTGCGCGCTCGTGATCTGGGGCGTGACTTCGGCCCTGGCGCCGCGGGCGCCGCACAAGGGGCGGCGGCTTGATGGTGTCGGCGCGCTGTTTCTGCTGTGCGCTGCGGTCCCGTCCATTCTTCTTCTCGAGGGGCATTTCGGAAAAGCCGGCACACTCGTGCTGGTGGTCGCGGCTGTCTCGTTCTGGGGTTTGTTCGCGCGCCACATCCGGAGCGCCGCCGATCCGCTCGTGCCGCTGGCGGTGATGTCGGACCGGTCCATCCTTCTGACCGCGCTTGCGCTTGCCATGGCGCAGGGGTCCAATTTGGGGCTCGCCGTCTACCTGCCGATTTGGCTGCAAGCCGTCTACGGACTCGATCCGGGCACGGCCGGCGTGGCGCTTCTCGCCTTTGTCGGCGCCATCATGGTGGGGGCCTACATTCCGCCGCGGCTGCTGCGCCGTAACCCCGCCTACAAGCCGATGATGCTCATGTCGGCGTTTCTGTCCTTCGCCTTCTCCCTGGTCTTCTGCCTGTTCGGCATCTGGTCCGTCCCGCTCTTCGCCGCGCTTCTTGCAGTGGTGGGGCTCGGTCTCGGGATAGGGCTTCTCTATCCGATCTTCACGCTGGTGGTGCAGAACTCCGCCGGACCGGGTCAGATAGGGGCGGCGATCGGCGTGCAATCCTTCCTGCGGTCATTGGGCGGAACGTTGGGTGTCACGCTCGCCGGGGCCGCAGCGCTCTGGTCCGGCCTATTGAGCACGACGGACGGCACCGAGGTTGCGCCGGGCATCCTGGCCATGGTGCCGACTGTGCTGATGGGGATCTGCGTGCTGCTGATCGCGTTCCTGCCGGCGCGCCGGCTCGAAGGCTACGCCGCCAAGGGCTGATCGAAGGGGATCAGCTCAGTTCCGCCAGCCTGCGATCAAGCCGTGCCATCAGACGATCGACTTCTGCGACAGCTTCGGCTGAAAGGCCGGCCCCCGGTTTGCGCAACACCGGAGACCCGATTGCGCCGCGCTTGTGCAGGACATGCTTGCGCATGGCCAAACCGATGCCGGGCTGCTGTTCGTAGCGGACCATGGGCAGATAGGCGTCGAAGATGTCCTGGGCGCGCGCCATGTCGCCGCTCGCGGCGAGCGCGACGACGTCCCGCATCATCTCCGGATAGCCGAAACCGGTCATCGCGCCATCGGCGCCGCGGCCCATTTCCTCGGGCAGGAACATGCCGCCATTGCCGCACAGGATCGAGATGCGTCGCCGGCCATTGGCTTCCGCGGCGCGCAGCGCGGTGACCTTTTCAAGCCCCGGCCAGTCCTCGTGCTTGAGCATGACGATCGAGGGACAAGTCTCGATGATTGTGCCGAGCGTCGCGACCGAGATGTGCACCCGGGTCGATAGCGGAAAGTCCTGCAAGACGACGGGAATGTCCGTGCCGAGCGCTTCGACCGCATTCTTGAAATAGGCGATGATCTGTTCGTTGGTTTCCAGACCCGTGGGCGGAGCGATCATCACGCCGGCCGCGCCCGCGTCCATGGAGAAGGCGGCGAGATCGCTCAGCGCGGCCAAACCGGGTGCTGAGACGCCGACGATGACCGGCAGTTCGTTCGCGCGCGCGATCGCCGTTCGCACGACCTGCCGGCTTTCCTCGGCGGACAGCTTCGGCGCCTCGCCCATCATGCCGAGCAAGGTCAGTCCGTCCGCGCCCTTCTCGATATAGAAATCGGTGACTCGTTCGAGGCTCGGCAGGTCGAGGTTGCCATTGTCGGTGAAGGGGGTGGCGCTGATGACGAAGACGCCGCGCGATTCGGAAGAGATCAGTGGCATGTGACGGTCCTGGTAGTCGGAGCCGCGCGCTGGGTGCGGCGGAAAGAAGTAGCGTGATTGCCGGGATGGCGGATCAGGCGGGTTTGTTGCACCGAAGGGCGGACTGTATCATGCGCCGCACTTCGGCAGTCTGTGTGATCATAATGGCATACCAATAGAATGCCAAGATTGGCGCGTCCAGAGAATTGAGCGCCATTTCCGATGATGATCTTCTCGGCGGCCGGCTCGTCTCGCTGAACGGATTGCGCGGGCTGGAAGCGTCTCGAGAGAGCAACTGTTTGATTCTCCTTAGCTATCGCGACCTTGTAGGATGGGTGGGCGGTCGCCGAAAAAATCGGAAACCAAGCGTTGCGATCGCGGCGCAAGCTTGGTATTCCAATAGTAGACCAAACAAATGGGTGGCAGTCGGTGGCTAGCATTCTCATATCCGGCGCGAACCGCGGCATCGGCCTCGAAATGGCGAGGCAGTTCGGGAATGCGGGTTGGCAGGTGATCGGAACGGTGCGCCGTCCCGACCAGGCCGACGCCCTGCGAGAGACCGGCGCGCGGATCGAAGAACTCGACGCGAGCGAACCGGCATCGCTGGACGCGCTTGCCGAGCGCCTTGAGGGCGAGCCCATCGACGTCGTCTTCGCCAATGCCGGAATTGCCCGCAATCTCGAGGCGGGGCCGGCGGACGTCGCCGCCGACGAGATGAAGGAAGTCTTCGCCACCAATCTTTGGGGCCCGATCGGCCTTGCCTGCGCGCTGAAGCGCAACGTGCTTGCGAGCGAACGGAAGACAGTGATCGCGATGTCGTCGCTGATGTCCTCGGTCTCTGCGAATGATTGGGGCACCCAGTACAGCTATCGGGCCTCCAAGGCGGCGCTGAACGCGCTCTGGTCGGCGCTGGCGCGGGAATGGACCGGGGAGGGCATCACCTGCACGCTGCTGCGGCCCGGCTTCGTCGCCACAGAGATGACCGGCAATCGCGGCCTGCCGGTCGCCGAAAGCGTCGCCGGCCTGTGCCGGGTCGTGGAGAGCCTGCGCCTATCCGACAGCGGTCGGATCATTGGCTATGACGGGCGCGACGTGCCGTGGTGAGACATTGGATTTGAGGGCCTGGACATGTCGACAGTTCTGATCACCGGGGCCGATACCGATCAGGGGCTGGCCCATGCGCGGGCGTTCGCCGCCGCGGACTGGAGAATCCTCGCCGCCGGCACCCGTCCGCTCGACGATGCCGCTCGCGCCTCGCTGGGCGCTGCGCTGGCGGTCGAATGGCCCTATGATCCTCTCAAGGACGGTGCAGCTGAGGATCTCGCCCACCACCTCGGCGCCGAGGCGCTCGATGCCGTGGTTTTCGCGTCTGAAACGCGCGAGGGCATCGATCTTCCCGCCGAGGAGTTGACGCGGGACCTGTTGGTCGAAGCGATGCTGGTCAACACCTATGCTCCCCTTCACCTTGCCGCCTGTCTTCAGCCCTCTCTCGCCGCGGGCGAGGCGCCCGCGATCGTCGCGCTGGTCGGAAACGCCGGCGTGACCGGATCCAGCGTGATGCCGCATGGTTTTCCGCTCAAGACATCCAAGGCGGCCCTGCGCCAGATGTGGCGCAATCTTGCGGTGGAATGGCGTGATTGGGGGTGCCGGTGTGTCGTCTCGGTCTCCGGTGCGCAAACGGGTTGCCACGATCCCGTCGATCGCGTTCTCGCGGCCATCGCGGATCCGCAAACGCCGCATTATTGTGAAGTCTGACGCGAGGCGCCGCCTGCCGATTGCGGGCGGTTGCACCAGGTTGAACCCGACGGAGAGCGCACATGGAACATGATATCGTCATCCATTCGGGACAGATCGCGACAGCCGATTTCCTGTTCGACGGTGACATCGCGATCAAGGACGGTCGCATCGTCGCCGTCGCCGAGACGATCGCCGGAGGCGAGCGCCGTATCGATGCCGGCGGTCGCATCGTCATGCCGGGCGGGATCGAGGCCCACGCCCATATCGCCCAGGAAAGCGCGGCCGGCGTGATGACCGCGGACGACTATCTGTCCGGCTCGATTTCGGCGGCATTCGGCGGCAATTCCTCCTTCATCCCCTTCGCCGCCCAGCATCGCGGCCAGTCCATCGACCACGTGCTCGAGACCTATGATGCGCGCGCGGCGCGGTCGGTCATCGACTATTCCTACCATCTGATCGTTTCCGATCCGACCGAGGAGGTTCTCAGGGACCAGCTCCCGCGCGCGTTCGAGCGGGGGGTCACATCGTTCAAGGTCTTCATGACCTACGATCTTCTCAATCTCGGCGATGCCGGCATGCTGGACATCCTGACCGTCGCGCGCGCCCACGGCGCCATGACCATGGTGCATTGCGAGAACGACGCGATGGTCAAATGGATGAACCGGCAGTTGGCGGCGCAAGGGCTTGTCGCGCCGAAATATCACGCCATTTCCAGGCCCGCTCTTGCCGAGGCCGAGGCGATCAACCGCGCCGTGCAATTGGCGAAGCTCGCCGATGCCCCGTTGTTCGTCGTGCATGTGTCCACGCCGGAAGGCGCTGAGATCGTGCGGCGCGAGAAATACGGTGGCGCGAAGCTCTATGCGGAAACCTGTCCGCAATATCTCGCTCTGACGCGGAACGATCTCGACCGGCCCGGCATGGAGGGCGCGAAGTTCATCTGTTCGCCGCCCGTGCGCGACACCGAAACCCAGTCCGCGCTTTGGCATCATGTCCGCATGGGCACCTTCGAGAGCGTATCATCCGACCATGCGCCGTACCGCGCCGACGACAGCGGCAAGTTCGGCGCAGGCCGCGACGCGCCCTATCCGAAGATCGCCAACGGCATGCCCGGGATCGCCATGCGCCTGCCCTACCTGTTCTCGCAGGGCGTGGTCGGCGGACGGATCAGGCTCGAGGACTTCGTGGCGCTGACCTCGACCAATGCGGCGCGGACCTTCGGCTGCACGAAGAAAGGCCGTATCGCGCCCGGCATGGACGCCGACATCGCGATCTGGAACCCGGAGACCCGTTGGACGGCGACGCTCGCGGACCAGCACGACAATATGGACTACACGCCCTTCGAGGGGATGGAGATCACCGGCCGGCCGGAAATCGTGATGAACCGCGGCGAGGTGGTCGTGGAACACGGCGCGCTGAAAGCTGCGGAAGGACAGGGTCGCTTCTTCGGGCGCGCTCCCGTCGATCTTCGCGCGCGGCCGGGCGTCGCCCTCTCCGAGTTCGACCCTGCCCGCAATTTCGGTGTCGGTTTGCGCTGATGCCCCGCATCCTGGTGGTGAACCCCAATTCGTCGACGGCCGTTACGGCGTCGATCCGCATCGCCCTCGCGCCCCTGGGGCCGCATTTCGATGTGGTGGAGGTGCCGGATGGTCCGGCAACGATCGCGACGGCGGCGCATGTTGCGCAAGCCGGGCTTGCCTTTGCCGATCTCGTTTCCCGCACGCCGGATGCCGACGCCTATGTCAGCGCATGCTTCTCCGATCCAGGCGTGGAAATCGCCCGGGAGAGGACGGCGAAACCGGTCATAGGCATTCAGGAGGCGGGAACATATGCCGCTCTCGCGCAGGTCGATCTCTTTGGAATTCTCGCCTTGTCCGAGCGGTCCATTGCCCGCCATCGCCGGCGATTGCGCGCGATGGGGGTGCTGTCGCGGCTGGCCGGCGAACTGGCCCTGCCGGATGTTTCCGCCGAGGCCTCGGGGTCGGGCGATCAGGTGTTCGACCTCGCATGCGAGCGGATCTCGGCGATGTCGGGCATGGGAGCGGAAGCGGTCGTGCTGGGTTGCGCCGGCATGTCCCCGCTGCGTTCCCGGCTCGAAGCCGAGACCGGCTTGCGCATCATCGATCCCGTCACCGCTGCCGGCGCGCTCGCATTGGGCGCAGTGCTTACCTGACGGCTCTCGATGGAGTTCTCCGGTTTCATGAGCCGGAAGAAGCCAACCGGCTCTCGGTCGCTCCTGCTGAAGGTCAGATGCGTAACCGCAGAGGCGCGCGGCCAAACTCGGCTTGCGCCAGCTCAGCGATCTCCGAAAGACAAGCCGGAATGCGGATGCCAGATTGCAACACGCGCCCATCTCAGCCCGCATTTGCAATTCCCAAGCATTTCTGCCGGAATCGCATTCGGCTCGGTCAAATGCGGTCGATCGATGCGGTTCTTTTCAATTTGAAAAACAAAGACACATAATCGATTTCTTTGAAAAAAAATCTTTCACAGTAAATGTGTTTCTGCTCACCGGATTTGGGACGGCGGTTGATCTCCTTTCAAATTGAAAATTCATTTTGGCGAATTGCAAATTGCTAAAACTTGCCCATCATGGCGACCGGGCAAGCCCTCTCTTCGTTTGAAAGCAAGATGCCTTGTCTGGTCATCTTGCGAGCGCCCATCCGAGAGGCGGTTTGTGGTGTTGACAGAGGATGGTTGTGTGCAATTTCCGGTGGTCGGCAGGTGAGTGACAAATCCAGGAACAATGCTGAAAGCCGCGCCAGGAAGATCGCGATCCTCGATGCGACGGCGCGCTTGCTGCGTGAAGAGGGGTTGCAGGCTTTCTCATTCGACGCCGTGGCCACCAAGGCGGGATTGTCCCGCCAGTTGGTGAGGTACTACTACCCCAAGCTGGACGAGCTGATCGTCGATCTCTGCGACTACCTGGCGATGGCCTATCAGGAGATGCTGACGACCAGGATCGTCGAGGTCGGCGAGGTGGAGCGACTTAACTTTTTCCTCGATTTCTTCTTCGGCGTCTCGGGAGAGCATCCGATGCCGAACAACCTCGAAGTGTATGACGCGTTTTTCGCGTATGCCGTCGGCTCGTCTGCGCTGAGGGATCGCCTGTGCGACAACTACAAGGTCCTGGGACAGGTCATCGGGCAGGAATTGGCCATTTCGCATCCGGAGCTCGATCCCGCCGCGTGCTCCGAACTTTCGTTCATCTTCGTCTCAATGATGCATGCGCACTGGGGCATGGTCGCGAGCCTGGGTTTTTCAAGCCAGCACAACCGGATGGTGCGCAACGCGTTCGACCGCCTGATCGCATCCTACGTCAAGGACGGGCCGACAGACGGAGTGACGATCAAGCCCTGGGCGCGCGGAAGCTGAGTCGCTCGGGGGGCAGGCCGCCCGCGAGGCGATGACAATGCAGGGTAGCGGACACCCGTCCAGTTCGATGCTCAGCGGAATGAAAGGCCGTGCGCGTAGTTGATCAGCGAAACGAAGTCGGCGGTCGGCACGCCATATCGTTGTCTCAGCGCGGCCGCGTACGGCGTGAATATCGCGCATTCGAGCAGGATCGCGCCGATGTCGTCATATCGTTCGAAGAGCGCGTCGGCCTCTTCCTCCAGCCGCGCCTGAAACGCGTCGGTGTCGAGATCGGCCGTCATGAAATTCTGGAATTCCCGCGTGTGTTCGATGCTCGAGATCGCGGTCTTCGTTTGAGGGCCGAGACCCGCGAGCGCGAGTAGGTCTGGCGTGATCAGGTCTTTCGCGCCCGCAAGGATGGCGATCCTCTTGTCGGGATGGATCATGCGCGCCAGCGTCGGCAGCTGCAGCAGGCTCGACAGGACAACCGGGATGTCCACCGCCCTTCGGACTGCGTCCTGGTGGTGCAGCATGAAGCCGCAATTGCTGGAGATCGCCTTCACGCCCATGCGTTCCAGTTCCTGGGCCGCTGCGACAATCGCCGGCCGGATCGATAAGTCGCCGGACAGGACCTTCTCGCCGACCGCTTCCTCCACAACCCTGAAAAGCACAGGATAATCATAAGTTTCCGCGTGCGCCGTGTCGCCGGGGACATGTGTCTCCATCAGATTGAGGAGCAGGACGCCCACCCGGTATCCATAGGCCTGGGGCTGCGGCAGGAGTTTGTAGGTGGGCATCGCTTGTATCCTTCCTTGCGCTCATCGCATCGTGACGTCTGGAATCGAGTCGTTCAATCAAATACGTTTTTCGTCGCAAATTCCATTGAGTGAGACGAAAAACAATGATAGTAGCTAATCTAGTAGATGGAAATCGTCGGCAATGAAAAAGAAATCGTGGGAATTCGTCAGCACCAGTGACCTCGACGAAACCGAGCAGGCAGTGCTGTCCCAGCTCAAGATCGACGGGCGGATGTCGAGCGTCGACATCGCCAGGAAGATCGGGGTGACGGAGGCGACGGTGCGCCGGAAGATGGCGCGCCTGCTGGAGGATCCCGGGATTAGCATCCAGGCGGTGGTGCGGCCGCTGCGAAGCGAGGAGGGCATCGCGGCCCTGGTCGGCCTCGACGTCATGCGCGAGCACATGACCGACGTGGCCGAGCGTCTCTCGACCTATTCCTACGTGGACAGCGTCTATGTGACGACCGGCCCGTTCGACCTGATGATCACGATCAGCATGCCGTCGACGGCAAGCCTCTACGATTTCCTGTCCCGCGAACTCACCGAGATTCCGGGGATCAAGGATTCCGAAAGCTACATGATCGCCCGCGCATTCAAGCATGCGGGCCGCGTTTACCCGGAAGTTGAACCAGGAGAAGAGGGCGACTGACTATGAACGAGAATGGATTGCGCATGACCCGGCGTCTGGCCGCGGCGATGATCACGACGGTTCCGCTATTTCTTGGAACTCTGTCGGGCGTGAAGGCCGACGGCCTGCTCGACGAGATCAAGGAACGCGGCAAGATCGTCGTCGGTACGGAGGCCGCGTTCGAGCCCTTCGAATTTCTGAAGGACGGCAAGATCGTCGGGTACAACAAGGACATTCTCGACTATGTGGTCGAGGGGCTCGGCGTCGAACTGGAGCAACTCGACCTGCCCTTCCAGGGACTGCTTCCCGGGCTGATCGCCGGCAAGTTCGACCTGATGGCGACATCGACGTCGATCAATCCGGAGCGTGCCGCCAAATACGCCTTCACCCGCCCGATCGGTACCGCGATGAACCTGATTTTGGCGCGTGCGGACGACGACAGCATCTCGTCGCTCGACGATATGAACGGCAAGGTGGCGGCGACCCAGCTCGCCTCGGTCGCGCAGCCCAAACTCGAGCAGTTCGACGCGGAACTCAAGGAGGCCGGTGGCCCGGGGCTTGGCGAGGTCAAGCTGTTCACCTCGTTCCCGGAAACCCATGTCGCCCTTGCTTCCGGCCAGGTCGATGCCATCGCGATCGCATCGCCCACGGCAGGCGTCCTGATGAAGAAGGTGCCCGACACGTTCAAGGTGATCGGCCCGATCAGCGATCCGGCCTATCTGTCATGGGTCGTTCGGCCCGAGGATGGCGACCTGCGGGATTTCATCAACATGAAGATTGGCGAGCTTGCCGAGAGCGGCAAGCTGAAAGAGCTGCAGATGAAATGGTTCGGGTTCGAGATGGAGACCCCGGCCGAAGGCTACTTGCCCGAAGGGGCGAAATAACCTGATCCGCACCTTCCGCCCGGCACGGCTCCGGGCGGACGATGCCGCCGGACGGCGCTTCGCGCCGCTGGTCCGTTCCTCCCCGAGAGATGCCCAGCGTCTCGCGAAAGCAGGACTGTCTCGTGTTCGACATCGATCATGCCTTGTCGCTGCTTCCCCGTTTCATGGCGGGGGCCGGCATCACGCTGGCGGTCTCCCTCGTGGGCTTTGCGCTTGGCACGGCGATCGGGGCGCTCCTTCTCTATCTCGGCCGGTCGGATTTCACGCCGGCGCGGTGGTTCGCCGCCATCTATACGAGCTTCATTCGCGGCACCCCGCTGCTCGTCCAGATTCTCGTGATCTTCTATGCCCTTCCGGGCCTGACCGGCGTCGATCTGCCGCCGCTCGCGGCCGGCATCCTGGCGCTGGCTTTCAACAGCGCGGCATTCATCGCCGAGATCTTTCGCGCGGGCATGACGCGGATCGATCCGGGCCAATACGAGGCCGCGCGGGCGCTGGCGCTCCCCAGGGCGGTCATCGCGTTCAAGATCATCCTTCCGCAACTGATCCGCAACGTCCTACCGCCGCTGATGAGCGAGTTCACGATGCTGGTGAAGGCGTCGGCCATTCTGTCGGTCGTTACAGTCGTCGAACTGACGCGCACCGCGCAGCAGATCATGACGGAGACCTATCGCCCCGTTGAGGCATTCACCGTCGCGGCCGCGATCTACTTCATCATCCTGTTCGCCTTTTCGACGCTGACGCGCCGTCTCGAGCGCAAATATGCGGCGGCGCGGTGATGGCTTTCGACGTCGGCCTAATCGTGGAGAGCGCTCCGGCCCTTGCGAAGGGTCTCGCCGGCACGATCGGCATTTGTCTCGTCAGCCTGCCAGCCGGTTTCTTCGCCGGCATCCTGCTGGCCCTGGTGCGCATGCGCGGTGGCGTGGTCGCTTCCGTTTTGGTCGGCGCCTATGTGGAGCTGTTCCGCAACATTCCGTTCCTCATCCAGGTCTTCCTGCTGTTCTTCGTCCTGCCGGCCTTCGGGCCGCGCCTCTCGCCGCTGACGGCTGCGTTCGTGGCGCTTTCGGCTTACGCGAGCGCCTATTCGAGCGAAATCTTCCGCGCGGCGCTACTGTCCATTCCGAAAGGCCAGACGGAAGCGGGCTATGCCCTTGGGCTGCGCTATCCGGTGATCCTGCGAAAGATCCTGCTGCCGCAGGCCCTCGGCTTCATCCTGCCGACCTCTACCAACCTCGCGATCACGCTGATCAAGGAGTCGGCGGTTCTCTCCACGATCACCGTGCCGGAGCTGACCTACGCCGCGCAGAACATCGTCGGGAGAACCTTCTCCCCGGTTGAGATCTTCACGGCGATCGCGCTGATCTACTGGGCCCTGACCGCATCCCTGTCCGCGCTGACACGCAGCCTTGAAGTGCGGCTGCAGCCGCATCTGCGCGCGGGCATTACCGACACCGATAACAAGACTGAACAGATACGGGAGGACATCCGATGACAGAACTCACCACCGCGCCGAGGCGCGACTACCGGACATTCATGGATTTTCCGCTCGTGGAGTCGCTCGACGATCTCGATGCCGACGTCGTCGTGCTTGGCATCCCCTATGGCGATCCCTACGAGATCGACGAACTGGTCAACGACCAGAGCCGGGCCCCGGCAGCCATCCGGCACGCGTCGATGCGCGTCAGTCTGGGGCTCGATCACTACGACTTCGACATCGGTGGCCCGGTCTTCGACGGCCGGCCGATCCGCGTCGTCGATGCCGGCGATGTGACCTCCTGCGCGCGCGACGTTGCCGGCCATTACCGGCGCGCGGAGGAAGCGGTGCGCAAGATACTGGTCGCCGGGGCATTGCCGATCGTGATCGGCGGCGACCACGGAATCCCGGTCCCGGTCTTCCGCGCGCTCGAGCACGAGGGGCCGATCACCTTGGTGCAGATCGACGCCCACATCGATTGGCGCGACGAGGTCAAGGGCGCGCGCGAGGGCTACTCGAGCCCGATCCGCCGCGCGTCCGAGATGGATCATATCGGCGAGATCTTCCAGCTCGGCATTCGCGGGCAGGGCAGCGCCCGCGTCGAGGAGTACGAAGCGGCGATCGCCTATGGCGCGCATATCGTCACGGCCGATGAATGGGAGGATGCCGGCACCGAGGCGATCCTAGCGCGGATACCGGACGGCGGTCGGTACTATCTGACGATCGATGCGGACGGCTTCGATCCCTCGGTCATGCCGGCCGTCGGCGGACCCCAGCCTGGCGGCGTCCGGTATCGCCAGGCGATCGACCTGATCAAGGGGCTGGTCCGCAAAGGTCGCGTGGTGGGCATGGACTTTGTCGAGATCTGCCCGTCGCGGGACGTCAACGAGATCACGTCCATCACGGCGGGTCACATCATCCTGAACCTGATCGGCGCGGCGGTTCGCGCCGATTATTTCCCAAGCACGAAGCGATGATCCGCGACGCAAAGGAGACGGTCAAATGAACTCGATCGATTACCGGTATTCGGACTATGCCGGGCGGTTGACGCCATCGGCCATCCGCGCGCTTGCAAGCGTCGCGTCGCCCGATGACACGATACGTCTCGGCCCGGGCGAGCCGGATTCGGAGCTCTTCGCGCTCGACGAGTTTCGCGACGCGATCGGCGGCCTGTTTTCCGACCAGAAGGAGGGGCGGAGCGCGCTGCAATATGCGCCTACGGCCGGCAGTCTGGAACTGCGGCAGCACATTTGCCGCCACATGGCTGCACGCGGTGTCGAGGCTGCGCCGGAGAACGTGCTGCTGGTGAGCGGCGCGCAACAGGGCATCCATCTTTGCTGCGCGGCCTTTCTCAATGCGGGAGACCGTGCGCTGGTTCAAACGCCGACCTATCCCGGCGCATTGCAGGTCCTGGCGGCTTGTGGCGCAGAGGTCGCGGATATGGACGAGGCGGGTAGCGAGAAAGCGGGCCTGCTCTATGCCATGTCGACGTTCCAGAACCCGACGGGTGTCACGCTGTCGCAGTCCGAGCGCCGCCGGATCCTCGGAATCGCGCGCGACCGCGATGCGATCGTGGTGGAGGACGATCCCTATGAGGCGCTCCGCTTCGATGGCGAACCGGCTCGATGCCTGCTTTCGCTCGACGCGGAGGACCGGACGATCGACGAGACGCGCACCCTCTATCTCGGCACGTTCTCGAAATCGATTGCGCCCGGTCTGCGCCTCGGCTGGATCGTGGGAGCGCGCCCCGTCATCGAAAAGCTGACATTGATGAAACAGGCCGAGGACCTGCAGGTCGGGACGTTGGCCCAGGCGGCACTTGTGCGCTTGCTTGACGGAGGTCTGGAGCCGCTGACCGACAGGCTGCGCGCCGCCTATCGGACCCGCCGCGATGGCATGCTCGAAGCCCTGCGGACGGAGTTCGGCAATCGCGGCACGTGGAACGTTCCCGATGGCGGGTTCTTCGTATGGGTGACGCTGCCCACGGACATGGACGCTGTTTCCTTGCTGCACGAGGCGGCGCCGCTCGGCGTCACGTTCGTACCGGGTGCCGCCTTCACCCATGACGGCGCGTGCCGCAACGCCTTGCGGCTGAGCTATTCCTCCGTTCCGGTCGAGCGCATGGCCGAAGCTGTCCGCCGTCTTGCGCGCGCCTTCGACACGCTCATAGGCTAGGGCGCCATGGCACGCAGGCGCAACATCCTGTTCGTCATGTACGATCAGCTCAGGTTCGACTATCTCGGCTGCACCGGGCATCCGACCCTGAAGACGCCCAATTTCGACCGGGTCGCGGCGATGGGCGTCCGGTTTGACCGCTGCTACGTGCAATCGCCGGTCTGTGGCGCCTCGCGCATGAGCTTCTACACCGGGCGCTACGTGCAGAGCCATGGGGCGCATTGGAACAATTTCCCGCTGAAGGTCGGCGAAATGACGCTTGGCGACCATCTCCGCGACATCGGCATGGAGTGCTGGCTCGTCGGCAAGACCCACATGAAGGCCGACGACAGGGGATTGGAGCGTCTTGGCATCGCGCGCGATTCCATCATCGGCGCTCGCGTGGAAGAATGCGGCTTCGACATTCATGTGCGCGATGACGGCCTTTGGGCGGAAGGCCCGGGCGGCCCTTATGATGCGCGCCGGTCCCCCTATAACGAGTATCTGCGGAGCCGGGGGTATGACCGGGCCAATCCATGGCACGATCACGCAAACGCAGCGATCAACGATGTCGCAGAGATCGCCTCGGGCTGGTTCATGGAGAATGCCGGCAGGCCCGCCAACATCCGCGATGAGGATTCCGAGACGCCATGGCTGACCGACCGGGCGATGGAGTTCATCGTCGATAGACGAGGGTCCGGCACTCCCTGGCTCTGCCACCTTTCCTACATCAAGCCGCACTGGCCCTATATCGTGCCGGCGCCGTACAACATCCTCTACGGACCCGGCGACATCGTTCCAGCTGTGCGCGACGCGTGCGAGCGGGACGATCCCCATCCGGTTTATGAGGCCTTCATGGAAAGCGGCGTTGCTCGCGCCTTCACTCGGGACGAGGTCCGCGAAGCCGCCATCCCGGCCTATATGGGGCTCATCGCGCAATGCGACGCGGAGCTCGGTCGCCTGCTCGATTTCCTCGAAGGCGAGGGCGTGATGAACGACACGATGATCGTGCTCACCTCCGATCATGGCGATTATCTCGGCGATCACTGGCTTGGCGAGAAGGACCTGTTCCACGAGCCGTCGGTGAGGGCGCCACTGATCATCTATGATCCCTCACCCGACGCCGACGCGACGCGTGGCACGGTGTGCGACGAACTGGTCGAGTCGATCGATCTGACCGCGACCTTCATCGATTTCGCCGGTGGCGAGGTGCCTGGCCACATCGTGGAGGGGCGTTCGCTGATGCAGTTCCTCCACAATGTCGAACCAGCGTCCTGGCGCGACTTTGCGATCTCGGAATACGATTACTCGGCGACGCCGATCGCTTCCCGGCTCGGCGTTGCGCCCGCCGAGGCCAGACTGTTCATGGTCACCGACAAACGCTGGAAGTTCATGCACGCCGAAGGCGGTTTTCGGCCCATGCTGTTCGACATGGTCAAAGACCCCGGCGAATTGCATGACCTCGGTTCCGATCCGGGCCACGCCCACGTCATTGCGTCGATGTATGAAAGGCTGGGCCGGTGGGGGCGTCGGAACTCGCAGCGGACGACGCGTTCGGACGCCGAAATCCTGGCCTATCGCGCAGATGCCGGCGGCAAAGGCGTCATCCTCGGCGCATGGAGCGCAGCGGACGTCGATCCCCGAGAGGTGGAAAAATATGTCGGAAAAGCTGAGCGAATCCACTTGAGCGAAGTGGAGGAGCGGATGGTGGCATCTGGTGAGGACAACATAACTGACAGGCCACATTCAGAGACAGGCGAGCAGTGACGGCATGATCGAAGTGGACGTGAAGCGCGACCACATTGATTGCGCCCTCTCGTCACTCCGCTGCGAAAGGGCGGACGGGTCTGCCGGCGTGTGCGGCCTCGCATTGGGCGCGGATCAGAAGGATCTCCGCTTCGTGGCAGGCGCAAAGCTGGTGCCAGCGGGCGTCGTCCATGCTGCGCGGCCGCCAAGCGGTCATCGTGACGCAGCACTGACCCGCATCAAGCTCGCAGATTTTGGCGGGCACCACGCGGGTGGAAATACGCGGAACCATGGCGCCTGGGTTGCCGAGCAGGTAGTCGATCGTGAGCCGCTCGGTATCGGCGCTGATCGAGAACCGCGTCTGTGACCCGTCGAACAGCGACCGGCCGATGTAGATTCCGTTTCCGGTTTCGTCGGGCCGCGTATTCATGCAGCCCAGCGACCACGCTCCCAGAGCCAGCGGATCGCACAGGAAGCGGAACGCCGCCTCCGCCGCGACACCGACTTCTGCGCTGACGCTGTGGGACAATTGCGACGAGGAACCCCTCATGCGGCGGCCCGCATTCGAGCGAGTTGGTCGAGCAGGCGCGATACGCCGTCGGCGGTCGTCACCGAACCGGGTGACAGGCGCAGCAGGCTGCCACGGCAGTCGGCGTAGAGACCCGATGCGCGCAGCGTCGCCACGGTGTGCGCAGGGTCCGCGTATTCGGGCAAGCGGAGCATGACGCTGCCACCTCGCCGTGCGTCGTCGTCAGGGCTGACGAGGCTCAATCCGAGCTCGGGCGCCGCGTTGAGGATACGCCGCGACAAGGCGCGATTGTGGGCGAGCATCGCTTCGGCATCGGCCGCAACATTCCACTCCAGCGCTGGGATCGAGCCGAGGCAGGCCAGCGCGGAGGGCGTGCCGTGATCGAACCTGCGAGCATCCGGCGCGAACTTGAAAGCGTCGAGATCCCACGAGAACGGGTTCTCTTGGCTGAACCAGCCACGCAATTCGGGGCGGCACTCCTCCAGCAGAGGCCGCGCGACGTGCAGAATTCCTCCTCCCGACGCGCCACCGAGCCATTTGAGACTGGTCGACACCGTGAAATCGACTTCCGGCGCATCGACCCGGTAAGGAATGAGGCCGATGCCCTGGGTCACGTCCACGCCGACGAGGCTGCCCATGCGCCGGCCGTGGGCGACCAGCGTGTCGAGGTCGCACCGGTGGGATGCCGTCGATGTCACGAAAGTCAGAAGGGCGAGCCCGACGCTCTCGTCCCAGGCGGCGATCATGTCTTCGTCGCGGACCCATCCCTCTCCAGGGCGCAGAGGCACGGTGCGCAAGGTGAAGCCGAGTCGCGGCGCCAGGCCTACAAGCATGAAGTGGAGGCTGGGAAAGCAGTCGCCTGCCACCAGGAGGCTGCGGCCGCGCAAGTGTTCAGCGGGCAGGCCGCCGACGAGACTCAACAGCGCCGTGGTCACGTTCTCCGCCGAGGTGAGCGTCCCGGGTTCGGCTCCGATCAGCCCGGACCACAGGTCGATGAAACGCTGGCGTTTCTCCAGCACCTGCGGCCACTGGCTGTCGTCGGGGGTTCCCCAGATATGCGCATAGTCGTCGAGCGCCCGCGCCATCGCTTCGGCCTTGCCGGGATACATGCCGATGGAGTGGTAGAGGAAATAGCCCGAGCCGTCGGGGGAAGAAGTCATGTCGATCGGGTCTCCGAATATCGGGTTGGAGCTAGAAGCCCATCAAGGTGGGCAGCCAGAGGCTGAGGCCGGGAAAGGCGGCGACGATGCCGAGCGTGACGAGTGAAACCAGCAGGAAGGGCAGCGTTTCGCGCAGCAAGGGCACCAGGCCGCAACCCGCCAGCCGTTCGGCGGCAAACAGGCAGACGCCCAGCGGCGGGGTCAGCAGGCCGACATTGAGGTTGAGGATCGCGATGACGCCGAAATGCAGTGGATCGATCCCGGCATGCATCGCCGCTGCCGACAGAAGCGGCCCGAACAGGATGATCACCGTGGTCGGATCGATCACCATGCCCAGCACCAGCAGGATCGCGTTGAAGATCAGCATCGTGCCGAGATAGCCGAGGCCCAGTCCCTCGATCTGGCCGCCGATCAGGCGCGGGACGTTTTCCATCCCCATCACCCAGGAGAACGCGGCGCCGCAGCCGACGATGATCAGAAGCTGGCCCGAAAAAAGGGCCGAGCGGCCGAAGACCGGCCAGAAGTCGCGTATCTTGATCGCGCGGTAGACGACGAGCGAGATCAACGCCGCGTAGAGCGCGGCGACCGCGCCCGCTTCTGTCGGGGTCATCAGCCCGCCCAACATCCCGGCAAGGATGATCACTGGCAACATCAAGGGCAGGATCGCCTTGCCGGTGACGGAGGCCAGAACGCGCGGGGAGCGGTCCATCTTGACGGCCGGAAAATTCTGACGTCGGGCGTGCCAGGAAATCAGCAGCATCTGCGCGACGCCGATGAGCAGCCCGGGCACCAAGGTCGCCGCCATGAGCGCGCCGATCGAAATGTCTGTCATCGAGCCGTAGATCACTGCGATGAGCGAGGGCGGGACCATAGGGCCGATGATCGATGACGAGGCGGTGACCGCGGCCGCATAGGCCGAAGAATAGCCTTGCTTCACCATGGCCGGGATGAAGATGCGTCCCAGCGCGGCGATGTCGCCAAGCGCCACGCCCGTGATGCCCGCAAAGAGGATCGACGCACCGACATTGACCTGAGCCAGGCCGCCACGCATCCAGCCGAACAGGGCGTTGGCGAAGGCGACGAGGCGTTCTGTAATGCGTCCCTCATTGACGAGCTCGCCGGCCAGGATGAACAGCGGGACGGCCATCAGCACGAAGCTGTCCATGCCCTGGAACACCCGCTCGGCGATGACCGGGAGAAAATGGATGTTGCCGGTGAACAGGGTCCAGACGAGGACCGCCGCGATCATCGACCACGCCACCGGCAGACCGAGGATCAGGAGCGCCACGAAGCTGGCGATCAGGACGGTGAGGGACGGAGTCATCGTGCGTCCGCCTGCTCGTGCTCGCTAGCAGGTTGCTGGGTCCCGTGGACAACGCGCAGGAGCGAGAAGACGGCGGCACAGCAGAACGCGACCGGCATCACCGCATAGGGATATGACAAGGGGATGCCGATGCCGGGGCTGGCTTGTCCGTCGGCGAACAACATGGCGTCCAAGCCGTACCAGGCGAGCACCAGGAAGACGGTGAGCGACACGGTTTCGAGGGCCGCTTCGAGGCAGCGCCGCGCGACGGGCGACAGGTTTCCGACCGCGGCGGGCAGGAGGTCGATGCGGATGTTGGCGCCGTCGCGCACGCCGAGCGCGGCGGCCATCATCGCCATCCAGATCATCGCGAAACGCGCGGTCTCCTCGGCGAACAGCGGAACGCTGCCCACGACGTACCGGCTGATCACCTGAAAGATGACCAGGCCCGTCAGCGCCATGAGGCACAGGGCGACGAGCGCGCGAAGCGCCCGGTCGACCATGTTCACGATCCGCATCATCGCCGCGCCGATCACTTGGACGCAGCGGCCGAGATGGCTTCGTCGATCAGCGCCGGCGTGTCGACGTTCTCACGCAGCCACTCGACGGCGACCGGCTGCATGACCTCTGCGAAGGCGGCCTTCGCGTCGGCGTCCAGTTCCAGCACCTCGACCCCGTTGTCCCGCGCGAAGCCCACGGCTGCGGCGTCCTTGGCGCTGGAGGTCTCGCGGTTGAAGGCGATGGCCTTCTCGGCCGCGGCCGTCACTGCGGCCTGCTTGTCCGCGTCGAGCCCCGAGAAGAAGGCGTCATTGATGCCGAGCGGGCCGAAGGCGTAGGTGTGCCCGGTCAGGGAAAGGTTCGACTGAACCTCGTAGAGCTTCACGAGGTTGAAGACGGTGACCGAGTTGTCCTGCCCGTCCACGACGCCCGTCTTGAGCGAGGTGTAGAGCTCGCTGAAGGCCACCGGCGCGGCAGAGGCGCCAAGCGCTTCGACCGGGATGGTCGCGAGCGGGCCGAGGACGCGCATCTTCAGGCCTTTCATGTCGGCCGGGGTGGCGATCGGCTTGTTCGCGCTGAAATGCTTGAAGCCGCCGGATTCCCACCAGCCCAGCACCTTGATGCCGGTCTTCTCGCGCAGGGATTCGGCCAGTTTGTCGCCGAACGGGCCGTCCAGCACGGCGCGCGCCTGATCGACCGTCGAGAACAGATAGGGCATGTTCAGGATCTGGATGTCCGGGAACACCGTGGCGATGTTGCCGTCGGCGGAGTCGCTCATCTGGATGACGCCACGGCGCATCTGCGCGAGGCGGTCGTTCGGGGCGCCGAGCGCGCCGCCATAGACGAGGTCGACGGTCATGTCGGTGTTGGCTTCGACCTCGGTCTTGAAGGTCTCGTACATGCCGTTGATGAAATCGAAATCGGCCATGCCTTCAGGCAGGGCGAGGCCGACCTTGATTTCCTGGGCTTGACCGGAGACGGCGCCTGACGCGGCCAGGGTGGCGGCGAGGGCGAGGGCGCTGAAGAATTTTTTCAATTTGAACTCCCTTTTGCAGTGAGCCGGGCACCCGATGCGCCTCGACAGTTGTTGGCGTGTCAGTCGTCTAGTGTCGCCCCGAAGGCAAACGCGGCACTGCGCACCGGTGCGTTCAGCCAGGGGACGAGCGCGTGGACGGAGGAGGTCCGACCAGAGCTTTTTCAACCATACGGGGGCGATGAGACCCGGGAAGCCAAAAAATAAGCTAGATGATAACCGGAAGTTATCACTGACTTCGACCGCGCGGTTCAGGCGTCGGACCCGACACTCTCGCCGGTTTCGGAAGACTCCGACACCCCGCCCGGCAGCGCGCGCGCCGCACGCTCCAGTCGCTCGGCCAGCGCGGCGGCGGCGGGGGGCAGCACGCTCGCGCGGCGGCGGATGAGGCAGAGGTCGGCGCCCCGCAACCGCTCGGCGATCGGTATTTCGACGACGCTGACCGGGCCGGTCATGGACGGCACCATCTCCTTGGGAATGAGACCCACCATGTCGCTGGCGGCGACGTTGGTGATCAGCCCGGTGAAGGTTTCGCAGGTCACCATGCCGGAGGGGCGAGGCAGGCTCGCCCGGTGCATCGCCGCCCTCAGCGCCTGCGCGGTCGCGCATTCCTGCGTCGGCAGCATCCATTCGGCCTCGGCCAGTTCGCCCAGCGTGACGGCGCCGGCCAGGGGGTGACCGCGGCGCACCACCGGCGTCAGCGTCGTCGCCAGCAACGGCACACGGACAAGATCCTCGGGCCAGTTTTCCGACGGGGCAGGCGAAATCGCGAAATCGAGGGCACCTTCGCGGATCTGCGGCAAGAGGAACGGGTAGACGCTGGCGGCGATGCGCAGTTGGACGTCGGGCCAGGCCTTGCGATATGCGGGCAGGATGCGGGGCATCAGGACCGTCGCGGGCATGTGGGCCAGCGCGACCGAAACGGAGCCGCGCCGTTCGCCCTTGATATGGTTCAGCGTATCGACGCCGGCCTTCAGTTCGGCATCGACCAGCCGGGCGTGCAGCAGCAGCGCCTGGCCGTATTCGGTCAGCACCGCGCCATGCACCGAGCGGTCGAACAGGCGCACGTCGAGTTCCGCTTCAAGCCGTTTCAGCGCCTTAGTCACCGCCGGCTGCGTCAGCCCCAATGACCGTGCCGCAGCGTGCTGGCTGCCGGTATCGACGATGGCAAGGAATATTTTCAGTGGGTTCAGTCTCATGCGGGGCAGTCCCTGCCAGCGGACCGCGCGCCGCCGCGGCAAGCTACGGCGCGGCGCCGCAGCCGGTCAAGCATGCGGCCGATACGCTTGCGTTTCCGGATCAGGCCCCGGAACCGGTTCCCGCATCCGAAGTCATGGGCTGTTTTTCCGAATAGAGCCGGATGTCGCGCAGTTCTCGCAGCAGCAGTTCCGCAGAGGGCGTCAGGTCGGTGAAGCGACGGCGAACGACGTTGAGCCTGCGGTTCCACCACAGGGACGGAACTTCGAGGAAGGCCAGGTCCTTGTCCTGCGCCTGATCGTACATGTGAACCGGGAAGAACACCGCGCAGCCGATCTCGCGCACCAGGTTCTTCATGACGAGGGGCGAATTCGTCTCCATCAGGAGCTGCACGGACTCCACCCCGTAGCGCGACAGGATGTTGTAGAAGGTGCGGCGGATCGGGTCGGTCGGCAATGGCATGGTCCACTGCAGGGCGGCGAGATCCACCGGTGTCGGCGCCGTGTTTCCGACCAGGGGATTGTCGCTGCGCACCATCACCTTGACCGGGCTGTCGCGCAGATATTCCTGCATCAGGCTGTCGTCGATTTCCTCCAGTTCGGTGACGATCATGAAATCGAGATCGCCCCGTTTCAATTCGTCGAGCATCGCGGTGATCGATCCTTCCCGGAGCACCGTTCGCACATCCGGGCGGATCTTCAGGATTTCCGCCAGCGCGTGCGGAAGGAAGACGGCGCCAAAGCTCGGGCGCATGCCGATGCGCACGGTTCCGCGCCGCCCGCCACGCACCTCCTCGATCTCGCGTTCGATCGTGGACACCTCGCCGACGATCGCCTCGGCACGCGGCAGAAGGGCGCGGCCGTAGACGGTGAGGCTGACGCCGCGGGTTTCCCGCTCGAACAGTCGCACGCCAAGGCGCGTCTCGAGTTTTGCGAGGCTCTTGCTGAGCCCGGGCTCGCTGATCGCGACCTCTTCGGCGGCGCGCCCGAGGGAGCCATGGGTTGCGATTGCGAGAAAGTGGCGAAGCTGACGAAGTTCCATGACATAGCCATCAGTTATGACTTGGGGAGAAGAAGATAATTGACGGGGTGGAGGGGTTCCCGTCAAGTTCGGGTCGAGTCGAAACAAGGCTCAAACAAGCATCAAGGGAGGAGACGATGCTGAAGAAACTGTTTGCGACCGCTCTCGCGGCGGCCGCCCTGATTGCAACATCAGCCTCTGCACAGGATTACCCGTCCAAGCCGATCAAGCTCATCGTGCCCTATGGCGCCGGTGGCGGATCGGACTCGCTTGCCCGCGCAATTCAGGCGGCCATCGAGAAATACGACCTCATGCCCGAACCGCTGGTCATCGTGAATGTCGATGCAGGCGGCGGTGTCGTTGGCGCTCGCGAAGGCAAGAACGCGAAGCCGGACGGCTACACCTTCCTGCAGGCGCATAACGAAATCTTCCCGCTCGCGCTCTCGGGGCGCCTCGGGTTCGAGGTGCTGGACGGGCTCCAACCGGTGGCGCAGACGACCACGGCCTGCAACTACCTCGCCGTGCCGGCGTCGTCGCAGTTCCAGTCCTTCGACGAGGTGACCGCCTTTGCGAAGGAGAACCCGGGCGACCTGAAGCTTGCCGACCTGATCGGCGGTCTTTCCCATTACGGGCTCGTGGCCGCGCTCAAGGACCAGGGCGTCGATATCGGTATCGTCCAGACGGGCGGAACCTCGGCACGCTTCGCTTCGCTGAAGGGCGGCCACACGGATCTTGCCGTGATGTCGCCGGGCTGGATCGAGCGCGGCGGTGACGAGCTGCGCGGCCTTCTGTGGCTGGGCGACGACGTGCCCGAATATGCCGGCGACATGCCGACGGCAAAATCCGCCGGGCTCGACATCGTTGGTTGCCTCAATCGCCGCTACTGGGCGCCGAAGGGCACGCCTCAGGAAGCCATCGACTACTTCGCGGGCGTGCTGGAAAAAGCGCTCGACACGCCGGAACTGAAGGAATTCCACGCGAAGTCCTTCGCCAACATCAACTTCCAGACCGGAGACGCGTTGATGAGCGGCATTCAGGACGAAGTCGAGAAGTTCACGGCTGCCGCCGCGAATGTCGACCTCTCGGGTCAGTAAGGCTCTCCGGCGCCGCCAACGGGTGGCGCCGGCTTTCCATCATCCGGAGTAATTCAGGTGTTCGTCTTCATCGCGTCGACACTGATCGCTGCGCTCGCGCTCTGGCAGGCACTTTTGTTGCCGCCGGCGATCTTCGAGCCGCTTGGCCCGTCGACATTCCCGATCTGTCTGGCAATCGCACTGTTCGCGCTCGGTCTGCTGGATCTGCTGGCGTGGGTTCGCAGGTGCCGCTCCGCCGCACCGGCCGAAGAGCAGGCCATGGCCGCGACCGAGGTCGACATGCCGGCGCAGCCCGGAAACGGCCGCTTGTGGGTGCCGGTGCTCATCGGTGCGGCGACATTCGTCTATGTCGCGGTCTGGCAGCATTTCCGCGTCGGGTTTCCGATCCTGACCGCCGTCTACGTCTTCGCGGCAAGCGCGGCGTTCGCCGGGAAGAAGCCGGTCGAACTGTGCCTGATGGCGATCGGCGCCATCCTGTTCGGCTATGCGAACTATTACCTCTTCACCGAAGTCCTCTTCATCGACATCTGACGCCGGAGACGCATCATGAGCTCGGAACTGCTCACCGCGCTTGGCGCGATGTTCCTGCCCACCACCTTTTTCTTCCTGACGCTCGGCGTCTTCGTCGGCATCGTGGCCGGCGCCATCCCCGGCATCAATGGCGCGATGGTGATCGCGCTGTCATTGCCGCTCACCTATTTCATGCAGCCCGGTGACGCATTGGTCCTGCTGGTCTCGATGTATGTCGGCTCGACCACCGGCGGCCTGATTTCGGCGACCCTGATGAAGATGCCCGGCACGCCCGCGGCCATCATGACCACGCTTGACGGGTTTCCGATGGCGCGGCGCGGCCAGGCTGGGCGGGCGCTCGGCTTCGGCATCATGTCCTCGTTTGTCGGCGGCCTGATTTCATGGGTCTTCCTCGCGACGCTGTCGCCGCCACTTGCCGAGATCGCGGTGCGTTTCGGCCCGTTCGAGATCTTCTCGATCACGCTCGTCGCGCTGATGCTGATCGCCGCCATCAGCCAGGGTTCGATGGTGAAGGGTCTGATCTCGGGCCTGCTCGGGGCGATCGCCGCGACGGTCGGCGTGGACCCGGCCTCCGGCGGCGTGCGGCTGACCTTCGGTTACGGCGAGATGGATGCCGGCTTCCGGCTGATCTCGGTGCTGCTCGGCGTTCTCGTGCTCAGCCAGGTGGCCGAGGACTACCGGATGCTGCACCTGCCGGTCGAGAAGATCCGGACCTCGACCCGGGACATGTTCATGCGGTTTGCCGACATGCGCGCGCAGGCGTGGAATTTCCTGCGCTCGTCGATCATCGGGACCTGGATCGGCATCCTGCCGGGCATCGGCGGAACGACCGCGAGCATCGCGGCCTACACCGTGGCGAAATCCTTCTCGAAACGCTCGTCGGAATTCGGCAGCGGCTGCGAGGACGGCATCGTCGCCGCCGAATCCTCCAACAACGCCGCGGTCAACGGCGCGCTGGTGCCGCTGATCACGCTCGGCATTCCAGGCAGCGTCGTCGACGTGATGCTGCTCGGCGCGCTGATCATCCACAATCTCACGCCCGGCCCGCTCCTGTTCCAGAATTCGCCCGAGGCCGCCTATGGCATCATCGCATCCGCGCTCGTCGCGAATTTCGTGATGCTCGCGATGATGCTGGTGCTGACGCCCTACATCGCCCGCCTGATCGACGTGCCGAAGAAATGGATTCTCGCGCCGATCATCGTGTTCTGCATCATCGGCGCCTATTCGGAAGCCAACCGGTTCTTCGACGTGTGGGTGATGCTCGGATTCGCCGTGGTCGGTTTCCTGATGACCCGGCACCGCATTCCGGCAGGCCCCTTCATCATCGGCTTCATCCTGACGCCGATCGCCGAGGTGAACCTGCGGTCCGGGCTGATGATCTCCGACGGCAGTTTCTGGCCGCTGGTGAACCGCCCGATCTCCGCGGTCTTCCTCGTCTTCGCGGTGATCACCGCCTGCTGGCCTTTCATCCAGGGATACATGGCGCGCCGACGCGGCGCCCGTGAAGACGCCGCCAATTCGGTCCGGTGACCGCCGGATTTCAACCCGTTTCAGATCACGCGAGATGACTTCATGAAGATTTCCTCCATCAAGGCCATACCCCTCTACATTCCCATTCACGTGGACATCGCAGGCGCCGACAAGGAGACCGCGATGTCGGTGTGCCTCGTTCGCATCGACACCGATTGCGGCCGCACGGGCTGGGGGTTCACCGCGATCACCGAGGAAGAGGTGATCGCCGAGATCGTCAATCGCGTCGTCGCGCCGAACCTCGTCGGCGAGGAGGTGATGGCGCGCGAACTGATCTGGCACAAGCTCTACTGGCTGCTGTCGCCGCGCGGGCAGACGGGTTATGCCTCGCATGCCATCGCGGCGATCGACGTGGCGGTCTGGGACCTGATCGGCCAGAAGCTGGAGGCGCCCGTCTGGCAGCTGCTCGGCGGCAGCCGGGACAGGGTTCCGCTCTATGCCACGTTCGGATTTCCGTTCTTCGATCAGGACCAGCTCGCCGACGCGGCGCGCCAGTGGGTCGCGGACGGCTTCACCCATCTGAAGATGACGGTCGGCGACGGCGCGCTGAAAAAGGCAGCCGGCGGCTACTCGATCGACGAGGCGATCGAGCGGGACATTCGCCGCGTGAGGGCGGTGCGCGAGGCCGTGGGGTCCGAGGTGCGGCTCTATCTCGACGCGAATTGCAATCTCGACCTCTTCCATGCGGCCAAGCTGGCGCGCGCCGTCGAGGAATGCGACATCGCGATGTTCGAGGAGCCGATCACGCAGAACGACGTGCCCTCGATGGTCGAACTCAAGCGCAAGACGTCGATCCCGCTCTCATGCGGCCAGAATGAGGGCCTGTCGTTCCGCTTCCGTGACCTTTTGGCCGCGGGCGCGGTGGATGTCGTCCAGCCCAATGTCGTGATCAGCGGCGGCTTTACCCAGTGCCTGAAGATTGCGGGCATGGCGGAAGCGCACAATGTGCGTTTCGCGAACGGGGGCGCGTGGTCCTATCACAACATGCACATTCACGCCGGGCTGGCGAATGGCGGGCTTGTCGAGCATCACTACCTGGCCGTCGAGTGCTACAAGGCGGTCTATCGCGGCCTGCCGGAGCCGGACGCCGGGTTCCTTGCCCTGCCGGACGGCTCCGGGCTCGGCTTCACGCCGGACGAGGACGCGGTGCGCGAACTCTCCAAGCGGCCGACGTCGGCCGGGGCGGGCAAGGCATGAGCGCGTCGGAAGAGACCGGCCGCCCGAAGATCGGCCTCATCGTCCCGCCGGCGAACAACGTCGTGCCGCCGGAATGCGAGACCCTCTATGCCGACGCGATCGAGTTCGCCGCTCGTGGGGCTGCGCTGAAGAGCCTCGACATCGCGGGCTACACCGACGCGGAAACCCGCATCGCCGGGCTCGCCGAGGAGCTGCGTGACTGGGGCGCGGAGGCGATCGTGTTGATGGGAACGTCGATGACCTTCTATCGCGGCCGCGCCCATACGCGCGAGATGGAGGAGATGGCGTCCGCCGCCTCGGGCCTGCCGACGACGTCGCTGAGTTCCTCCGTCATCACGGCGCTCGCTTCGCTCAAGGCCAGCCGGATCGTGCTCGGCACCGCCTATGTCGACGAGGTCAACCAGGCGCTCATCTCCTTCCTCGCGGAACACGACATCGAGACCACAGGGCTTTCGGCGATGGACATCCGCGATGTTCGCGCAGTCCACGAGGTGACGAGCCGGCAGGTGCTGGAAACCGGCCTGAGGGCCTTCGAGAAGGACCCGGAGGCTGACGCGATCCTCATTTCCTGCGGCGCTCTGCATACGCTGGAGATCACCGAACCGCTCGAACGGGAAACCGGCAAGACGGTGATCTCGAGCGCTGTGGCCGGCGCGCGTGGCGCCGCCGCCATGGCCGGGATCGACACGCGGCGCCGCGGCTATGGACACTGGCTGGAAGCAATGCCGTTCTAGGCGGCGATCGCCCTTCCACCGCCTTTGGCGCGATTGCGCCCCGACAATCGCGCGCTACCGTGGTGTCCGGGCGTTCGGATCGAACACCCAGCCGTCCGGCCAGGCACGCAGCACGTAGCCGGGGTCTTGTCGCCATTGCGCGACTTCGCCGGTCCATGCCGGGCCCCGGTTGAACCCTGCCGCTCCGGCCTCGAATTCCACGAAACCGATCGCGAGCAGCCAGATGACCGCGATGCGACCGACCCATCGCGGCACGCCGCGTTTCTGGCCCGCGAGCCCCAGGAAGACCAGGGCGAACAATATGTGCGGTACATAGGAGTAGCGGTTGCTCGCCTCGATCGCCATGACGGATCCGCCACGGGCGTTGGCGTAGGAGAGGATGCCGACGACCAGCGCGGCTGCGAACATCCAGGTCAGTGTGCCCGGCCGCCACGCCTTCACGAGCAGAGCCATCGCTGCGACATAGGCGATCGTACTCGCGCCCACCCAGTAGAGGACGTTCCCGGTCTGAATGGCGTTGACGAGTATGGCGGCAACGCGAACCTCGTCTCGGATGCCGAGCCATGGCAGCAGAAGATGGTTCTTGAAGAAGATGTAGGAGAGGATCGCGGCGTCGAAGGTCGTATCGACCTTCGGGGCCGGCTGGAGGAACCAGACGACCTGTATCAGCACCGCGACGCCAAGGACGGCCGTCTGCAGTGCGCGCGCCGGCGACCGGTCCAGCAGCGCCCGCGCGGCAAACAGCGGTGTGAGGAACCACGTCGTCGGACCGCTCAGCGCGCCCAGCGCCAGTATTGCCAGTTGAAACGTGCCCATCCACCGACCGCGCGCCGGCATCGCCAGGATGAGCGCCGCGCAGAGCGTGAGATGGAATTGCGGATGCAGGGAATTCAGCCAGACTTCCTGCATCAGGTGTGCGGTTGCCAGAAGCGACAGCGCCGCCACGATCTGCCATCGACGCCGCAGCCAGTCCACCGACGAGGACAAGAGCAGCGCTCCGGTCAGCCCCTGGAAAACCAGGCCGGTCACCATGCCGACCCACCGCACCTCCTCAAGGGGAACGGCGTGGGCTGCGACGAGGCCTGCCATGTTGGCGACGATGTTGAGATAGCCGCCATAGGAATGAAACAGCGCCTGCCACCAAGGCAACAGCAGTGCGTTGCCCAGGAAGATCGCTTCTTCTGCCCAGACCCGTCCGTGAAGGGCGACGTTGGGCAGCCTTGCCAGGACGAGCAGCAGGAACACGATCAGCCAGATCACCCGCTCGTTCCTTCCCGGACGGACGCGCCACCAGACGGCGGCTGGATGGCTCAACGCGCGTCGCACGAGAGCCGACGCGGAGAGGAAGGAAAACTTGTCATCCGTCTTCGCCATGGAGTGACGGTTCGGAAGAGACGTGTGCATCAGAATGTCGGCGGCGACTTCGGCGTCCGGCTCCACCGCGGCGAGCGCGCGCCGGACCAGCCGCCCGACATGGACCGTGGCCAGGAGCGTTGCAATGACCCCCATGCCGAGCCAGGCGAGGCGAAGGTAGGCGACTTCGTCACTTGCCGCGCGTCCGATCTCGCCGGCGAATGCGCCTGTGGCCACATAGCCGAGCAGGGCGGGCAAGGACGCCAGCGTGCCGATCATGTAATCCCGGAACCCGATGGAGGTGAGACCGAGCGCGTAGCTGGTCGGCGCGAAGGGCATCACCGGCGAGACGCGCAGCAGCAACACCAGCTTCCAGCCGTCGCGCGCCAGCAATTTGTCGACTTCGGCGAGGCGCGGCCGGTTTGACAGGCGCTGCTCCATGCTCGGCCTGGCAAGGGAGCGCGTGAGCCAGAAGGCGATCGCGGCGCCGGCAAGGGTCGCTCCCGTCGACAGCGCAAATCCGGGGCCGATTCCCCACAACGCCCCCGCAGAGGCGCCCGCCAGCGAGGCCGGCAGGATTCCGGCGACGACAATGACGATGAAGGCGGCAAGGAACAGCAACACGCCGCCGGTCTCGTTCAACCGGGAGAGCGCCAGCGAGACCGATCCGTCGTGAAGGCCGGGCCAAAGCATCACGGCCGCCACCCCCGACAGTCCGACGAGGAACAGCAAGGCGGACACCCGGGTGATCGCCATCAGCGGGGTGATCCTGCCGCTCGCGGCGGCCTGGGTCCGGCCGGGCCGGAAAACAGTCCGGATTTTCGCAGGCCCCACCGGTGCAACCGAAAGGCCACCGACGTGGAGAGCACGCCGAGGCCGTAGATGACGCTTCGCCGGAAATTGATCGACGAGGCTTCGGCGAAATAGCGTGTCGGACAGGAGATCTCGCCGATGCGAAACTCGGCGTCGATTGCCTGGACCAGCATCTGGTTGTCGAACACGAAATCGTCCGAACACGCATCCAGGTTCAGGCGCTCCAGGACATCGCGATGCCAGGCGCGGTAACCGGTATGGTATTCGGAGAATTTCTGCCCGACGAACAGGTTCTGTGTGAAGGTCAGCAGCCGGTTGGCGACATATTTGTAGAACGGCATGCCGCCTGCGCGCGCGCCCTTGCCGAGCATGCGCGACGCAAGCACGGCGTCATATTCGCCGGAGGCGATCATGGACGCCATCGCCGTCACGAGCTTCGGCGCATATTGGTAGTCCGGATGCAACATCACGACGATGTCCGCACCGCCCTCGAGCGCGGCGGCGTAGCAGGTCTTCTGGTTGCCGCCATAGCCGCGATTGCTCTCGTGGCGCAGGGTCCGGATGCCCAATGAGCGGGCGAGAGCCACCGTGTCGTCGCTGCTGGCGTCATCCGTCAGGATGATATCATCGACGACATCCTTCGGAATGTCGTCGAACGTGCGCTGAAGCGTCAACGCGGCGTTGTAGGCGGGCAGGACGACCGCGACCCGGTTTTCGTGCAACATTCGTGATCCCCCATCGTCCGATGCCCGTCGGACCAGCGCTCGCCCTCCCGCTCGGCCGACGCCCAAAGACGAGCCTTTGTCTGGCGGGAGGACGAGCCCGAGTCAATTCAGATCGCGGCCCCTGCTTTGAGGCTGACGTTGCGAACGCGCGGAAATGACGCGGCGATCCGGGGCGAAACCGGAAATGCAGCTTTGGGAAGGCGGTTCGGCTGTGAGGTTGAATCTCGGCGAACCAGCCCGTGTTCGCAATTCCCTGCCGTCCTGGAACGTCACGGGGAAGCAGGGTCAGTCTCGGGCCCGGCAGGCCCGCCGGCAGCTCCGGTTCTCCGGTGAGATCAGAGAGCTATGAGAGGACTGCCCGTTGCGGAAGCGCTAGGCCAACGCGTTCCGTTTGAAAATGCAGGTGAAATCGCCTTTGCCTGTCGTGCCCTTCTTCCCTCAAGGCGAGGGAACAAGGCGGCTGCGAAACCAAGTGCTATTCAATCGGTCAGCCTTGTCGCGCCACCGCCGGCACGAAGTTCTCCAGATCGGCGGAAGCGATATCCACGGTCTGGCCGGTCTCCGCCGACTTGTAGAGCGCCATCAGCATCTCCACGACCGCGACGCCGTCCGCAAAGGTTTCCATCGGCGCGCGGCCGGCGCGAAACGCCTCGATCATGTGACGGTTGCCGTCCGTGTAGCCGTAGACGCCGGCTTCGTCTTCGAGCACCGGCATCAGACCCTGTTCGGAGTTCTGTTTCTCGACGAGATCTTCGCCCTGGTCGCCGCTCACCGCGCGCGACATGAACACCTTGAGGCCGGTCGATAGGGTCGAGAATTCCATCGCGTATTCGGGACCGAGAAGCTCGAGCACGATCCGCAGGCCCGGCCCGACATAGGCCCAGGAGGTGGTGGCCTCGACGATGACCTCGTTGCCCTGCTCGTCCTCGAAAACCAGGATGCCGCGCGCGAAATCCTCCGCCGGGCGCTTCGTGTAATCGACGGCGTCGCCCATGCGGGCCTTCAGGTCGGCCGCGTAGCGCGGCCGCGCCCACTTCAGTGTGGCCGTTGTCGCCGATGCGTTCTTGAAGGTCAGGCTGTTGCGCGGCGCGCCGGGCTCGGTCAGCAGGTAGCGCCCGACCTCGACTGAGTGGCACATCATGTCGAGCAGCACGCCGCCGCCCTGCAGCTCGCCTTGCCAGAACCACGGTTCGTGCGGCCCGGAATGCTCCTCCGCCGCGCGTGCCAGATAGGGGCGCCCGGTCGCCGGCACCGCGCGCCGCCAGATGACTTCCTTGCCGCGCTCGACGGCCGTCGAGAAGAGCTGGTTTTCCAGGTAGCCGTGCAGCAGTCCGGCGCTTTCGGCCAGTTCCAGCATCTGCCGGGCTTCCTTCAGCGTGCGCGCCAGCGGCTTCTCGCAGGCGACGGCGCGGATGGCGCTCTTGCCCGACGCGACAGCGTTCGCGATGACCTGCATCGTCGCAAGCCGCGTGTGGTTGGGCGACAGGATCCACACCGCGTCGAGGTCCGGCGCCGCCAGCAGCGCTTCGAGGCTGTCATAGGCAACGCAATCGCCCAGGCCCTGGACTGCGGCGTCTTCGGCAAATGCCTGGCGCTTCGCCGGTGTCGGGCTGTAGACGCCGACAACCTCGACATTGCGCACGCTGTTGAGCGACTTCAGGTGAAAATGGGCGATGAACCCGGATCCGATGAATCCGATCCGCAAGGGCTTCTGGGCAGGCATGGCATTGGCTCCTGGCTGGCTGGGCGTGTCACGCCCAGAGGGTCTGGAAGATGTCGATGAACATCCGGAGGGCGGTCACGCCCAGGAAGGCGGCGAAGGCGTAGCTCAACATCCGGCGCGGGATGACATGCGCGGCCTTCGCTCCGAGCGGCGCGATCAGCATGGTGAGCGGGATCAGCGCGACCAGCGCGATAAGGTTCACATAGCCGATCGATCCGGCCGGCAGATCGGCCTCGCCCCATCCGGCCAGCGTGTAGCCGACGGTGCCGGGGATCGCGATGATGAAGCCGATCGCCGCCGCGGTGCCGACGGCCTTGCGGATGTCGAAGCCGAAGGCGGTCAGGATCGGGACGCTCAGCGTTCCGCCGCCGATCCCCATCATCGCGGAGAACAGGCCGACGAAGACACCGGCCGCCGATTTGACGCCGACATTGGGAAAATTGTCCGTCAGGGCCGAATTGTTGGCGCGCACGACCATGTTGAGGGCGACGAGCAGCGCCACGACGGCGAACACCGTCGTCAGCACCAGGCCATCGACATGGCCACCGATGGCCGTGCCGCAGACAACCCCGATGAAGATTGGCAGGCCCCATGATTTGAGCAGTGTGAAATCCACCGCGCCGCGCTTGTAGTGGCTGCGCGCGGATGACAGCGACGTGAAGATGATCGTCGCCAGCGAGGTGGCGACGGCGACCTTCATGCGGATCGTGTCCGGCACGCCGACGCCGCCGAGCACGAAGTAGAGCACAGGCACGATCACGATGCCGCCGCCGACGCCGAGAAGCCCTGCGACGAAGCCGCCGACGACGCCCGCGAAGATCATCGCGGCGATCCACATGCCGTAATCGGCGAAAAACTCCTGCATCAGCCTTGTCCGTCCTTGGCGTGGGCGCTGCCGTTCCCCGGAATGGCGGCAAGCAACTGGCGCGTGTAGGCGTGCCGGGGATTGGTGAAAAGGTCCGCGGTGGGGCCGGTCTCGACGATCTTTCCCTGCCGCATCACCGCCAGCCGGTCGCAGATCTGCGCCGCGACATGCAGGTCGTGCGTGATGAACAGCATGGCGAGGTCGAGGCGTTTCTTGAGTTCCTCGAGCAGGTCGAGCACCTGCGCCTGAACCGTGACGTCGAGCGCGGAGACCGCCTCGTCGGCGACCAGCACGTCGGGTTCGAGCGCAAGAGCGCGGGCGATGCCGATCCGCTGGCGCTGTCCGCCGGAGAATTCGTGCGGCAACCGGTCGGCAGCCTTCGGGTCGAGCCCGACAAGCGCCAGCAGGTCCCTGGCGTCGCTCAAAGCCTTGGTGCGTGGAACCCCGTTCGACATCGGCCCGTCGGCGATGGCGAGCCCGATCTTGCGGCGCGGATTGAGCGAGGCGAAGGGATCCTGGAACACCATCTGGATGCGGCTTCGCCGCCGGCGCAGTTCCTCGCCCTTCATCGCGCCGAAATCGTCGTTGCCGAGGCGGATCTGGCCGGTATCCGGCTCGATGATACGCGTCACCAACCGTGCCACCGTCGACTTGCCGGAGCCCGATTCCCCGACAAGGCCGAGCGTCTCGCCCTTGTGGATCTGGAAGCTGACGTCGTCCACGGCCTGCACGACGCGGTGGTCGCCCAGCATGCCGGCCTTCGACCGGTAGGACTTGTTGAGACCGACGACCGAGCAGGCGACCGGGTTGGCGTCGACAGTCTCGCGTTTCGGCGGCGCGCCGGTCGGCACGGCGGCGAGGAGCGCCTTCGTGTAGGGATGGCGCGGATTCTTGAGAACTTCCTCGGCGGTCCCGGTCTCCACCACGTCACCCTTTTGCAGCACAAGGACACGGTCCGCGATGTCGGCGACGACGCCGAAATCATGGGTGATGAAGATCACCGAGGTGCCGCGCCGCTGCTGGATGTCGCGGATCAGCCGCAGGATCTGCGCCTGGGTCGTGACATCAAGCGCGGTCGTCGGTTCGTCGGCGATGAGCAGTTTCGGCTCCAGCGCGAGCGCCATCGCGATCATCGCCCTTTGCCGCTGCCCGCCCGAGAGCTGGTGGGGAAAGGCACGCACGATGCGTTCCGGATCGGGCAAGCGCACCTCTTTGGCCAGTTCGAGAACCTTGCGCTGCCGTTCGGCCCGGGTCAGCAAGCCGTGCGCCTCGAACACTTCGGCGATCTGGTCGCCGATGCGCATCGACGGGTTCAGCGCGGTCATCGGTTCCTGGAAGATCATGCCGATGGCGCGGCCGCGCATGCCGCGCATGGTCTTCTGGTCGACCTTGAGAAGGTCGCGGCCGTCGAACAGCGCTTCGCCGCGTTCGACATGGATGACGGAGGGCAGCAGGCCCATCAGCGTCTGGGCGCACAGCGACTTGCCGGAGCCCGACTCCCCGACAATGCACAGGATCTCGCTCTCGGGCAGATCGAAACTGAGGTCGTTGAGCGCATAGGCGCGGTCCGCTCCGCCGGGCAGCCGAAGGGCCAGATGCCGGACCGAGACCGCGGGCGAAGGTGTCGAGGCGGATTGTGTGTTCATCGTCAGTACCCCAGCGCGATGCCGTCCTTGCGATGGTCGGACGCGCCCCACAGCACGCCGCGCTCGTGATCGATCCGGACCGCCTGGCAACCGCCGAGCGGTTCGTCGGCCCAGCGGGTCTTGTGGCCGCGGGCTTCCAGGTCGGCGCGGACCGTGTCGTCGATGGTCGGTTCGAGCGAAATCGCGCCGTCCGTGAAGAAGGAACGCGGCTGGTCGGAGGCCATCTGGATGTCGAAGTCGCGATCGATCACCTGCGAGACGAAATGGGCGTGTCCGGTTGCCTGATACTGGCCGCCCATGACGCCGAAGGACAGGACCGGCTTGTCCTTGTCGAACAACATGGCCGGGATGATCGTGTGGAACGGCCGCTTCGACGGGCCGATCTCGTTCGGGTGGCCCGGCTCCAGCGAGAAACCGCAGCCACGGTTCTGCAACAGAACGCCGGCCTTCGGCGCGTAGATGCCGCTGCCGAAGGCGAAGAAGATCGAGTTGATCAGCGAAATGACGTTCCCGTCGCGATCCGCCACGCTGACATAGACCGTGTCGCGGTGGATCGGCATGTCGAGATCCGCGGGATCGGACGCCCTGTCCATCGAGATGCGGTCGCGAAGCGCCGCGATGCGCTGCTCGGCGAGGATTTCGTCCACCGTGACGGTCATCGCGTCCGGGTCGGCGATCCAGGCGTCGCGCTGCCGGTAGGCGGTCTTGGTCGCCTCGGCGAGAATGTGGATGCTGTCCGCCGCGGACATCGCCGGGTCGCAGAGATCGAACCCGTCGAGAAGGCGGGCCATGATGAGCGCGGCCAGGCCCTGGCCGTTGGGCGGGCATTCGTGCAGCGTGTGGCCGCGATAGTTCGCCGAAATGGTGTCGGAGACGGTGGTCGCAGTCGCCGCGAAGTCTTCCGCCGTATGCAGTCCGCCCAGCGCATTCAGCGTGGCGAGCATGTCCTCGACGGCTTCGCCTTCGTAGAATGCCGCGCGGCCCCTTTGCGCGATGTCGCGCAAGGTCGCGGCGAGGGAGGGATTGTCGAGCCGGTCGCCGGTCACCGGGGCGCGGCCTCCGGGAAGGAACTGCCTGACGGAGGCCGGGTAGGGGCGGAGCCGATCGGCGTACCGCGCCCAGTCGAGGGCCACCCTCGGCGTGATTGTGAAGCCGTTCTCTGCCGCCGCGATGGCGGGCTGGAGGATCCGGTCGAGCCCGGCGCGACCCCAGGTCTCGCTCAGGTGACACCACGCGTCGACCGCTCCGGGGATCGTCACCGCATCCACGGTTCCGTCATCGATGCGGGACCATCCCTTGTCGCGGAAATGATCGGCCGTCGCGGCGGCCGGAGCGCGGCCCGATCCGTTGACGGCGATCGGCGTGCCGCCTGCGGGCGTGTAGAGCGCGAAACAATCGCCGCCGATCCCGGTCATGTGCGGATCGATGACGCCTTGCAGCGCCACGGCCGCGATGGCCGCATCGACCGCATTGCCGCCGGCGCGCAGGACGTCCAGCGCCGCAAGCGTCGCCTGCGGATGCGAGGTCGCGACCATGGCGTTCTCGGCCAGGGCCACGGATTTGCCGGGTTTCATGAAATCGCGCTCAAGCATCGGTGTTCGTCCGCGTAGAGGAGAGGAAACGCGCTGCGTCGCGGTCGGAAATGACCGTGACATCGGAGTGCAGGCGCAGGAAGCAGGCGGGATTATCCGGCGTTATGGGGCCCTCCAGGGCACGGGCGAGCGCATCGGCCTTGGCCTCTCCGGTCGCCAGCAGAAGGATGCTCCGCGCCGACAGGATGGTTGCGATCCCCATCGTGACCGCATGGGTGGGTACGGTCTCGCCGTCGGGAAAGTCGCGCTGGTTCGCGGCGCGCGTCGCCGCTGCGAGTTCCACCACGCGGGTGCGGCTGGTGACCGCAGCGCCGGGTTCGTTGAAACCGATATGGCCGTTGCGGCCGATGCCGAGGATCTGGAGGTCGATACCCTTTTTTGCGATCGCGGCTTCGTATTCCGCACAGCTGTTCTCGTCGGGCAGATGAGCCGAGTTCCGCGGCATGTCCACATGCGCGAAGAGATGATCCTGCATGTAGGACGCGAAGCTCGACGGATGACCGTTGGGCAGGCCGCAATATTCGTCGAGGTTGAAGCTCGTCGCCCGGGCAAAGGAGAGGCCCTCGTTGCGGTGCATTTCGACGAGCGCCCGGTAGACGCCGACCATCGAATTGCCGGTCGCCAGCCCCAGCACCGAGTCTGGCTTACCGCGCAATTGCGCGGCCAACCGTGCCGCGAGGTCCATCTCTGCGGCGTGCCGTTCGGGAAGAACCGCGAGGGCGGGAGTTTCGTATTTCTGTGCGGCCATCATTTCACGGCCTCTGCAATGTCCGGCGTTTCCGCAGGTGTGTAGCGCGGCAATTCGAAGAGGTTCTCGCGCATGTGGTCGAGGCTGTTGGCGAGCGTGCCGTACAGGCCGGCGCGGCTTCCGAGCTGGCTGATGGTGCATTCCGGCGGGGCGGGCATGCAGAGCGGCAGCGCCGCGCAGACCCGTTCCAGCAGTTCCGGGCGTGCGCCGATGCTGCCGCCGAGAATGACGCGTTCGGGATCGACGATGGCCGACACCGCAAGGATCGCCTCGGCGATGGTGCGCGCGACTTCGTTGATCGTTGCCTTGGCCTTCTCGTCGCCGGCTTCGATGGCGTCCATGATGTCGCGGACGCTTCGGCCGGGCATCCCGCCATAGTTTTCATACCGGTCACGGATCGCCGCACTGCCGACCATCGTCTCGAGAGCGCCCGCGTGAAAGGTGCGGCTGTCGAACGGATCGGCGCCGATCGGCAATGTCGAGATTTCGCCTGCCGCGCCGCGCGAACCGTTGAGGATCTGGCGTTCGTTGATGATCCCCATGCCGATGCCCGTTCCGAGGGCGATGAAGACGAAATTGCTGATGCCCTTGCCTTCGCCGAGCCACTGCTCGCCCTTGGCCGCCATGTTCACATCGTTCCCGATATGCACCGTGCAGCCCATCCGCTGGGTCAGGATCGTCTGCAGCGGCGCGCCTTCGAGGTCCGGAATGTTGGGCACCATGATCAGCTTGCCCGTCTTCCGGTTGTAGGCGCCGGGAATGCCGACGGTCCCGACCATGACGCGCTCCAGTGGGAGGCCCGCCTTCTCGGCCAATGAATTGTTCAGCGAGACGAGCTGAGACATCACATGCTCGCCGCCGCGGGAATCCGTCGGTTCCACGCTCTCGGCGACGATCTTGCCGTTCATGTCCGCAAGCGCGGCCTGGATCTTGGTGCCGCCGACATCCGCGCCGAAGACGAGGGCGCGGCTTGGCGTGATCTCGTAGGCCGCCGCGCTGCGACCGACCGTGCCCTGCGTGCGGCCGGTCACTTCGAGCCAGCCGTCATCCTCCAGGAAGCGGAAGACCTCGGACATGGTCTGCTTGGACAGGCCGGTGATGCGCGCGAGTTCGGCACGCGAGATCGGTCCCCTGTCCATGACCGTCCGCATCACGGTGCGAAGCGTGATCTGGCGGGACATCGGAACGGATGAAAAATCGATCATGTGCGGTAGCGCCTAATTGGTCAGTTTTCAGAACGAATAGGTGGAGGAAGCGGCCTGGTCAAGCGGATTGACGGCGAATTATCGGAGATTTCTGCATGTTTTCAAGCTCCGGAACTTTTATTGGTTCGGAAACTTTACAAATGCAAAATCCTGTGGTTCGCTCGGTGGAGAGGTCAAGCGGAAGGCGAAGAGGTCTCCGTGCCGAAAGGGAGTGCACAATGAAAGCTTCAACGAAATTCATGCTTCTGGCTTGTGTCATGGCGATGGGTACCTCCAGCGTCAGCGCGCAGACCTTGCGCGTCGGTATGCAGGACGATCCGGACGCCCTGGACCCGGCAATTGGCGGAACCTATGCCGGCCGTATCGTGTTCGACGCGATGTGCGACAAGCTTGTTGACATCGACGAGAATCTCGAGATCGTACCGCAGCTCGCCACGAGCTGGGAGTGGAATGACGACAACACCGAATTGACCATGGCGCTGCGCGAAGGCGTGACGTTCCAGGATGGCGCGCCGTTCAACGCGGAAGCCGTCAAGGTGAACATCGAGCGCATGAAGACGATCGACGAGTCGCGTCGCAAGTCGCAGCTGGCGCCGATCACCGAGGTCGAGGTCGTCGACGATCACACCGTCGTGCTGAAGCTCGATGCGCCTTTCGCACCGCTGCTTTCGATCCTGACCGACCGCGCAGGCATGATGGTCTCCCCGGCCGTCGCCGGTTCCGGTGACGAATTCGCCGCCAATCCGGTCTGCTCGGGGCCCTACAAGCTGGTCGACCGCAAGGCGCGCGACACCATCACGCTCGAGAAATATGACGGCTACTGGAACGCCGCCGAGATCGGCTACGACAAGATCGTCTACGAGATCATCCCGGACTCCACGGTGCGTCTGTCGCGCCTGCAGGCCGGCGATCTCGAGGCCGCGGAGCGCATCGCGCCGACCGACCTCACGACTGTGCGGTCCGACGACGGCCTCGCGCTTCACACCGCTCCGGGTCTGGCGGTCTCGCACCTCTTCATCAGCCAGAAGCCGGATTCGGGCGTTCTCGCGACCAATCCCGACCTGCGCCATGCGCTGGAGCTTTCCATCGATCGCAACATCATCAACCAGGTCGCGTTCAACGGCGAGTTCACGGCCGACAACCAGATGATCCCGCCGTCAAGCGCCTTCTACAGCAAGTCGCATCCGATGCCGGCTCGCGATCTGGACGCGGCGCGTGAGCTGATCGCCAAGTCGGGCGTCGAGAACCCGACCATCGAGATCACCTATGAGAACTCGCTGACCGACGGCCGCGTCGCCCAGATCATCCAGTCGATGGCGAACGAGGCCGGCTTCACCGTGAACCTGTTGCCGCTCGAGACCTCCTCGGCGATCGAGCGCTACCTGGCAGGCAATTTCGAGCTCTATATCGGCAACTGGAGCGGCCGTGCCGACCCGGATCCGACGCTCTACACCTTCTTCGGAAGCGACGGCAGCCAGAACCTCAACGGCTACAGCAATCCGAAGCTCGACGAAGTCCTGATCGCGGCCCGCAAGGAGCTGGACATGGATGCCCGCAAGAAGCTTTATGACGAGGCTGCGGACATCTACCTCGCCGATCTATCGACCATCCCGCTCTACCACCCGACGTGGTTCTACGCGGCTCAGTCGAATATCGACGGGATCAAGATCTTCCCGGACGGCCTCCTTCGCGTCACCGGCGTGAAGCCCGCCGGCGAATAAGCCAACAGACCAGGCCGCACCCGTTGCTCCGCGGGTGCGGCCACCCTTCGGAAGACACGCGAACATGTTGAACTTCGTATTCCGGCGGCTGCTTGTCGCGATCCCGACCCTTCTCATCGTGTCGGTGTTCGTCTTTCTACTGCTCAAGCTCTTGCCGGGAGACCCGGCGCTGGCGCTGGCCGGCGAGGAGCGGGACCCCCAGGTCATCGAAACCATCCGCGCGAAATACGGGCTCGATCAGCCCCTGCCGGTCCAGTATGTCCGCTGGCTGGGCGGCGTGCTGCAGGGCGACTTCGGCGTGTCGATCCGCACCCGGCTGCCGATCGGCGAGATGATCGTGGAGAAGCTTCCGGTCACGCTGCAGCTCTCGCTGCAGGCGATGATCATCGCGCTCATCATAGGCATCCCCGCCGGCGTCCTTGCCGCCTTCAAGCGCGGCACGCCGATAGACTACCTGGTATCGACGCTCGGCCTGGGCGGATTGTCGATCCCCAGCTTCTGGCTCGGCATCATGCTGATCCTGCTGTTCGCGGTCTCGCTCGGATGGCTTCCAAGTGGCGGCTATGTCGGCTTCCTGGAATCTCCGCTGGCCAATCTCCGCTACACGCTGATGCCCAGCCTCGTTCTCGGTACGGCGGCGGCGGCGATCGTCATGCGACACACACGCTCCTCGATGATCGCCACGCTGCAGCAGGATTACATCCGCACCGCGCGTGCCAAGGGGCTGCGTGAATATGTTGTGGTCACCCGCCATGCCCTTCGAAACGGTCTCATCCCGGTCGTCACCACCGCGACGCTTCATCTCGGCGAGTTGCTGTCCGGCGCCGTCCTGACCGAGCAGGTCTTCGGCATTCCCGGCTTCGGAAAGATGATCGTCGACGGCGTGTTCAGTCGCGACTATGCGGTGGTGCAGGCCGTGGTCCTGTGCGCGGCGGTCATGTTCCTGCTGATGAGCCTGATTGCCGATATCGCCTATGTCATCCTGAGCCCGAGGTTGCGCTCATGACCGATCTGTCGCTCCCGTCTGAACCCGCGGTCGACGGTGGACGCCGCAAGTCCGCGATCCGGCAGATCCTCTCGCAGCCGAGCGCCGTCATCGGCGGCTCGATCGTGGTCTTCTTCATACTGGTCGCTGTCTTCGCCCCTGTCCTGGCGCCTTTCGATCCGAATGCGTCGGACTGGCTGGCGATCCGCCAGGCACCGAACGCCGCGCACTGGTTCGGTACCGACGATCTGGGGCGCGACATTCTCTCACGGATCGTGTTCGGTGCCCGTGCCTCGCTCCTTGCCGGCGTGATCGCGGTGGCGATTGCCATCGCGATCGGCGTGCCGCTGGGACTGATTGCCGGCTATTTCGGCGGCCTGCTCGACGCGGTGATATCGCGCTGCACCGACGCCCTCATGGCCGTGCCCTTTCTTGTTCTAGCGATTGCGCTTGCCGCCTTTCTCGGTGCGAGCCTGCAGAATGCCATGATCGCCATCGGCGTGTCCGCCGTGCCCATCTTCATCCGGCTCACCCGAGGGCAGGTTCTGGTGGTCAAGGGGGAGGACTACATCACCGCCGCGCGCGCGGTCGGCGTGCGCGATCGCAACATCATCGTGTCGCATGTGTTTCCCAACGTCCTCGCTCCGATCGTCGTGCAGGGCACGATCACCATGGCCGTGGCCATCCTTGCCGAGGCCAGCCTTGCTTTCCTCGGTCTCGGGCAGCGTCCGCCGGCGCCGTCGTGGGGCAGCATGCTCGATGTCGCTCGCCAGTTCCTGATAGAGGCGCCCTGGATGGCGGTTTGGCCGGGGCTGGCGATCGTGGCGATCGTGCTGGGTTTCAATCTTCTCGGCGATGGACTGAACGACGCTTTGAACCCGCATCGGGACGCCGAATAGCGAGGCCGTTGAACTCGGTCGCGTTGGCCTCGGCAAAGGTGCCGGGCAAGACGGGCACAATCAGGTCATCGCGCCGGGCCGTGCGCCTGTCACCGGAACACAGGCTGGACCGCTGGCCTGACCGTCACGCGTTCCACTCATGCTGTTCGATCCGGAATTTCTCCATGCGTGAGTAGACCGTCGTCGGTTTCATGCCGAGAAGGGTTGCCGCGCCTTCCTTGCCGGCGACACGCCCGTTCGTCTCGCGCAGCGCGGCCACGAGATTGGCCCTGATTTCCTGCTGCATCTCGCGCTCGGTGCGCACCGTCCGGCCGGTGTCGCCGTTGGAGCGCTCTCCGCCGATTTCGACGATGAGCTTGCTGCCGGTGGAGACGATCGCCGCGCGCTCGATGACGTTTCGCAGTTCCCGCACATTGCCCGGCCAGTGATAGTTCATCAGGGCGTTCATGGTGCGCTCCGTGATGATCGGCGGCTTGCGGTTCAGCCGTTCGCAGGCGATCGCGAGGATGTGCGCGGCAAGGTCCGGAATATCCTCGCGACGGTCGCGCAGCGGCGTGCAGTGGATGGGAAAGACGCCGAGAAAGAGAAGCAGGTCCTCGCGAAAATGCCCGACGGCCACCTCCTGCTCGATATCCTTCGCGGATGACGCGATGACGCGGAGGTTCAGGTTGCGGGAATGCGTGTCGCCGATGCGCTTGAATTTCCTGTCCTGCAGCGCCCGCAGCAGGTCGCCCTGAAGATCGAGCGGCAATTCGCACACATCCTCCAGAAACAGCGTTCCGCCATGCGCCAGTTCCAGCGCGCCGGAATTGTCGCCGGCGGTCCCGTCCGCTCCACCGAGCTGGCCGAACAGTTCCGCCTCGATCGAGCGCCGGCTGATGGATCCGCAGCGGAACTGGATCAGCGGGCGTCGCTTGCGGCTGCTGTCCTTGTGGATCGCGCTGGCGACGATCGCCTTGCCGGCACCCGTCTCCCCGGTGATGAAGACCGGCGCGTCGGTGGGCGCGACGAGTTCGATCTTGGCAAGCAATTGCCGGATCGCCGGCGACCGCCCGATGACGTCGTGATGGGCGCGCTCATTGGTGATCGCTTCCTGCAGATAGGCGTTCTCCTGCTCGAGCCGGTCGCGCAGTTCCGCGACCTCGATCAGCGCGTCATGCAGCTTGCGTTCGCTCAGCTTGCGCTCGGTGACATCGCGAAAGATGACGACGGCGCCGGCCAGGACTTTCTGGTTGTAGATCGGCGTCGAGACATACTCGACCTGGATCGGCTTGCCGTCCTTGCGCCAGAAGAGTTCGTCCTCGACACGGGCGACCTGCTCGAACCGGAACGATCGATAGATCGGGCAGTCATGCGCGTGATAGGCGCTGCCGTCCGAGTGATGGTGGTGGATGATGTCGTGAATGGACTTGCCCAGGAGGTCGTCCGTATCCCAGCCGAGCATTTCCTGGGCCGCGCGATTGACGAAGGTCGCCTGTCCCTTCGTGTTGACGCCGTAGATGCCTTCGCCGGCGGCGTTCAAGATGAGCTGGTTCTGGAATTCCAGTTCGGAAAAGAACTCCTGGGCGCGCCGCCAGCCCATGAGCCCCTCGCGCTGAAGCTGCTCGGCTTCCATCGCCCGTTCGTGACGGCGCAACTCCTCCAGATTCAGGAACAGCAGCAGGACAAGGCTTGAATCGGGTGCGAGGCGCCGCCCCCTGATCTCGACGCCGACCGTATCGCCGTTCTGCCGTTCGATCGCGACTTTGCGGGTCCAGGCCTCGCCGCGATAGGCGAGCTCGTCGAGGAAGACGATGAACTCGGCCAGATCGCTTTCGACATATTCGGAAAAGCGGCCGCCATCGGTCGCGCTTCCCGCCAACAGATGGCGCGCCTTCGGATTGGAATGAACGATCCGGTCGTCGATCGTCTCGATGACGATGGCCGCCTCCGGAAGCAGCGCCAGTGCCGTTGCGTCGACCGCGTTTCGGGCCATCGTCAGGGGGCGTATCTCGTTCATGCGGTGGCCTCATCCGTTGCAGATGTCGATATTACGAAGTTTCGTGAATTATGAAATATCGTAATTATTGCACCGCGCAATAAACGCTCAACCTGTTGAAAAACAAGGCCAAAAAATTCTGGCTCTTTCGCCGTTCGGCTTTTCCCGGCGCGAGAACTCCTGGGATACGCTCCTTGGCGAACCTGTTGAACGCACCACGATTGAGGGAGCCAATGACCAAGAGCCTCGGAAATCCTTTTTCACACAAGACCGATCTGCGCCATGGCGCCGGTTGCGGCTGCGAAACCTGTTCGAGCGGTCAGGGCTTTCGCGCCGATGACGGACAGTCGATGTCGTCCGACGACATGATGGAGCGTGCAGTCGAGAACGCCATCGTCCGCTCGATGTTCGGTCAGAACGACTTCTCCCGGCGCTCCTTCATGGGCCTGGTCGGAGGCGGCACCTTTGCCGCGGCGCTCGCGTCGGTCTTCCCGATGGACAAGGCCAAGGCAGCGATCCTCGACACGCTCGGCACGCCGGAGAAGACGGATCTCAACATTGGCTTTGTGCCGATCACCTGCGCGACGCCGATCATCATGGCGCAGCCGATGGGCTTCTACGAGAAGCACGGCCTGAACGCGCAGGTCATCAAAACCGCCGGCTGGGCCGTGGCGCGCGACAAGTCGCTGAATGGCGAATACGACGCCTCGCACATGCTGACCCCGATGCCGCTGGCCATGACGCTCGGCGCCGGCAGCGTTGCCGAGCCCTACATCATGCCGGCCGTCGAGAACATCAATGGCCAGGCGATCGTCCTTTCAAACGAACACAAGGACAAGCGCGATCCGAAGGACTGGAAGGGCTTCACCTTCGGCGTCCCGTTCGAATATTCGATGCACAATTTCCTGTTGCGCTACTATGTGGCCGAGCACGGTATAGATCCCGACACCGACATCCAGATCCGCGTCGTTCCGCCGCCGGAGATGGTCGCCAACCTGCGCGCCGGCAACCTCGACGGTTACCTGTCGCCCGATCCGTTCAACCAGCGCGCGGTCTGGGAAGGCATCGGCTTCATCCACACGCTGACGAAGGACATCTGGGAAGGCCATCCGTGCTGCGCGTTCGCCTGCCCGCTGTCGTTCGCGGAAGAGCTGCCGAACACCTACGGCGCCCTTTTGAAGTCGATCGTCGATGCGACGCAGTACGCCTCCAATCCGGAGAACCGCAAGGAGATCTCCGAGGCAATCGCGCCCACCAACTATCTGAACCAGCCGGTTCCGGTGATCGAGCAGGTTCTGACCGGCACCTATGCCGACGGCCTGGGCGAGGTGAAGCAGGTGCCCGACCGCATCGATTTCGATCCGTTCCCGTGGCACTCGATGGGCGTGTGGATCCTCACCCAGATGAAGCGCTGGGGCTATATCGAGGGCGACGTCGATTACAAGACGGTGGCCGAAGAGGTCTATCTGGCGGCCGACTGCGCGAAGATCATGCAGGACCTCGGTTACGAGGCGCCCGAAGTCACCTATGAGAGCTACACGATCATGGGCAAGACCTTCGATCCGGCCGAGCCGGATGCCTATGTCGACTCCTTCGCGATCAAGCGGGCCTGACGGATGGATCGACTGTCGATCAACCAGCGGGCCGTCATCCTGTCCTTCGTCCTGCTGATCGGAGGCCTCCTGGTATGGGAGGCCTCGATTCCGGCGCAGAAGGCAGCGTCGGAACTGACCGAATACGAACGCCTGACTGGCGGCGGCGCGCCAAAGGCGGGCGTTCCGCCGCCGAGCCAGGTTATCGAAAAGGCCTGGCAAGAGCTGTCCAATCCGTTCTACGACGCCGGGCCCAACGACAAGGGCATCGGTATCCAGATCGCCTATTCGCTTTACCGCGTGCTGTCGGGCTACTTCCTCGCCGCTCTCGTCGCCATCCCGATCGGTTTCCTCATCGGCATGAGCCCGGTCGCCTACAAGGCGCTCAATCCCTTCATCCAGGTGCTGAGGCCCATATCGCCGCTTGCCTGGATGCCGCTCGCGCTCTTCATCATTCAGGATTCCAACGCCTCGGCCATCTTCGTGATCTTCATCTGCTCGATCTGGCCAATGCTGATCAACACCGCTTTCGGCGTGGCCGGCGTCCGCTCGGACTGGGTGAACGTGGCGCGCACCCATGAGCTGGGCCCGATCAAGACGGCACTGACGGTGATCCTGCCAGCCGCCGCGCCGACCATCGTGACGGGCATGCGGATTTCGATCGGCATCGCCTGGCTCGTCATCGTGGCCGCGGAGATGCTCGTCGGCGGAACCGGGATTGGCTACTACGTCTGGAACGAGTGGAACAACCTCGATCTCACCTCAGTCATTTTCTCGATCCTCATGATCGGCGTGGTCGGCATGGCGCTCGATGCCGCCTTCGGCCGGCTGCAGCGCGCCGTCGCCTACGTCGAATAGGAGAAGCCAGTGTCCAAAGCATTCCTTTCGATCGAAAACCTGACCCAGCGCTTTCCCTCCGGCAAGGGGGAGCAGATGACGGTCTTCGAGAATGCCAGTTTCGGGATCGAGAAAGGCGAGTTCGTCTGCATTCTCGGCCATTCGGGCTGCGGCAAATCGACGATCATGAACATTCTCGCCGGACTGGCCGACCCCACCTCCGGCGCCGTCCTGATGGATGGCAAGGAGGTCTCGGGCCCGAGCCTTGACCGTGGCGTGGTGTTCCAGAACTATTCGCTTCTGCCCTGGCTTTCGGCGCTGAAGAACGTCACCTTCGGTGTCGCCGCCCGATACCCGGAATGGTCGAAGGCGAAGGTCGTCGAACATTCGACCAAGTATCTTTCCATGGTCGGCCTCGATGGCGATGCAATCCACCGCAAGCCGTCGCAACTGTCCGGCGGCATGCGGCAGCGCGTGTCGATCGCGCGCGCTTTCGCCAATCACCCGAAACTGCTGCTTCTGGACGAGCCGTTCGGCGCGCTCGACGCGCTGACCCGCGGCACCATCCAGGACGAACTCCTGAAGATCTGGAGCGGCACTTCCCAGACCGTGTTCATGATCACTCATGACATCGACGAGGCGATCCTGCTGGCCGACCGCATCCTGCTGATGACCAACGGTCCGTTCGCGAGGGTGGCGGAATCGGTGGAAATCACCATTCCCCGTCCGCGCAAGCGCGACCAGATCATCGATCATCCGAACTACTACGCGATCCGCAATCATCTGGTCCATTTCCTGGCGACACGTTCCAAGGAACTGGCGGGCCAGCAGACGGGCAGCGAGAGCAACACCCCGCAGACCGTGCGCATCGATCGCCTGGAGGAGGCAAAGGGCGATGACAGCGACGATCCGCGACCGGCGTCGCATCTGCGTGCCGTAAACGAATAAGCGAAAAGAGGAACCACACTGCCATGACCATCGAAATTCCGCAGATGCTGACCAAGGACGACGTCGCCCTGATCATCCTGGCGGCCAAGAAGAAATCCGGCATGACCTGGGAGGAAATCGCCGACAAGATAAGCATGTCGGCCGTCTGGACGCACTCCGCCTGCGTCGGCATGAACGCCATGCCCAAGGAGAAGGCGCAGTCGCTTGTCCAGGTGCTCGGCCTGCCGCAGGAGGTCGTCGAGGTGCTCGCGGAAAGCCCGACCAAGGTCTGGGAACAAGCCGTGCCGACCGATCCCTGCATCTATCGCTTCTACGAGATCGTCGGCGTCTACGGGCCGACCCTGAAGGCGCTGATCCACGAGGAATTCGGCGACGGCATCATGTCGGCCATCGATTTCGACATGAATGTCACGCGTGTGCCGAACCCGAAAGGCGACCGCGTGAAGGTCGAGATGTCCGGGAAATATCTGAGCTACAACAGCTGGTAAGGCTGGACGCAACCGCCATCGATGAAGGCCGCGCTGGCGCAATGTGCGGCCTTCATGCTGCTGATGTCTGAATGGGAGATGCAAGATGACCCGCGCGCCCGTGCCGCCATTCTCGTGGGAAGACGTCGTTACGAAGGTTCGCATGGCCGAGAACGCCTGGAACACAAGGGACCCCGCGAAGGTCGCGCTGGCCTACACGCCGGACACGAAATGGCGCAATCGCTCGGAATTCATCAGCGGACGCGCCGCGGTGGAAGCGTTTCTGACCCGAAAATGGGAGAAGGAACGCGATTACCGGCTGATCAAGGAAATCTGGGCGCACGGGGAAGACAGGATTGCCGTTCGCTTCGCCTATGAGTGGCATGACGCGCAAGGCGACTGGTTCCGGTCATACGGAAACGAGAACTGGAAGTTCGATGCGGAGGGCTACATGGCGGAGCGCCATGCCTCGATAAACGACGTGCCGATCGCGGAGCAAGAGCGGCTGTTTCACTGGTCCTTCGGTCCGCGCCCGGACGATCATCCCGGCTTGACGGAGCTCGGCCTGTAGGCGGGCCGAGCATGGCTTTCGGGAAGCCAGGCGATCGTCAAACATATCCGTTTTGCGGCACAGATCGGCGGCGGCCATCGCCGCCCGGTGCGCCTTCGAAGGGCCGATGATCTGCTCATCGGAAGATCTGGATCGTTTCATCGCATGTTCCCTTCGTAAGGGCGCAGGCTGACCTCACGCCGATGGCCACTCAGGGGAGCCCGCCAGCATGGATCCGCTTTCGCAACTGCACGGAATTAAGTGCAGAGATCTGACTTGAACCGGCCGGTTCCTATCGGCAGATCAATTCGGCCTTGCGCACGGCGCAACTCACGCCTTCGATCACGGGAACGGAAACGAGGGGCGCGACGATATCCGCCATTCCGCCGGCGGCGATCGCACCACCGAGAATGATCACATCGGCCGCATCGGTTCGGACGGCCGAATTCGCCAGTTCGGCCAGGGCATGGGCCGTCCCTTGCGGGTCGAGATGGCTGGCGATCACGCCCCGGTCGAGCGCATGCACGCCGCCCAGCCTGTGGGCCAGCCCGTAATCCGCGACGAGACGTTCTATGCCGGGCACCGAGGTCGGCGCCACGGTCACGATTGAAAACCGAATGCCCCGCATCGCGGCGGTGTAAAGGGCCGCCTCGGCAATGCCGATGACCGGGAAAGGGGCTCGTTTCCTGATTTCCATCAGGCCGGGATCGCTGAAGCAGGCGACGATCGCCGCATCCACGGTGGCGGCATGCTGCAGGATCTCCCTGCTGGTTGCCTCGGCGGCGATGGCGGCATCCGCCGCGGTTTCGATGGCCGGCGGGCCGTCACGCGCCGTCAGCGCGGTGATTTTCGTGTCAGGGCCGGCGGCGTTCTCCGCCCCGATGCGCACCAGTTCGGTGATGGAGGTGGAACTGTTGGAGTTGACGACGAGAAGGTCCATCGCTTCAGGGGAGGGCTCTTCCGGCCATCGGCGCTTGCGGCATCCATTCGGGCAATGCCGACCGATCGCGCCAGAAACGGGCGATCTCGGCGCGCGTGGCGAACCAGACGTCGCCGCGCTCCGACATGTGCCGGAGAAGAGCCTGCAGCCCCGCGATCCTTCCCGGCCGGCCGATGATGCGCTGGTGCAGGCCGACGGACATCATCTTCGGCGTCGTTTCGCCTTCTTCCCAAAGCCAGTCGAAGGCATCGCCGCAGTAGCGCGCGAAATCCTCGCCGAAGACAAAGCCGCCACCCGGACTGAAGCGCATGTCGTTGGTATCGAAACTGTAGGGAAGGACCACATGGGGGCGGCCCGATTGCGTCACCACATAGGGCAGGTCGTCATTATAGGCGTCGGAATCGTAGAGAAATCCGCCGTGTTCGCAGAGCAGCCGGCGCGTGTTGACCGAAGCGGCTGAGCGGGTGTGCCAGCCGACCGGCGCGACGCCGGCGATGTCCGTCAGGGCCTTGGCGGTCCGGGCGATCACCTCCGCTTCGCGGTCGGCCTCCATATGCGCGTGGCTTTCCCACCGATAGCCGTGGCAGGCGATCTCATGCCCTCTGGCGGCGGCGCTCGCGATCAGCTCCGGCGCGCGCTCCGCCGCCCGGGCACACGTGCTGACGGTGGCCTTGACGCCGAATGACTCCAGAACCCCGAGAATGCGTCGAAATCCGGCGCGTGGCCCGTATTCGTAATGGGAAGCCATGCAGGGGTCCGCGGCGCCCACCACTTCGTCCACGACCTCATAGACGGCCTCGTTGCGCTCGTCGCCGTCCGCGACGGAACGCTCGGCTCCTTCCTCGAAATTGAGAACGAACGACACGGCTATGCGGGCATTGCCGGGCCAGGTCACGACCGGCATCTCGTCCCCGTATCCGAGGAAATCCCTTTGCGCCTGTGCTGCGTACGTCATTCAATCCTGCCTCAGATGTGCGAACGCCGTCGCCAGGGATTTTGACGGGCCCGTCTTCGGGCCCAGATTGAGGCTGTCCATCACATCCTGAAGGTGATGGCGCATGGCGTGGGCGGCGGCATCCTCGTTTCCTTCGGCGATGCGGTCGATCAGCGCGGCGTGGCCGTCGAGCGAGCAGGCCGCGGCGTTGGGCCGCTGGTAGAGCGCCACGACGAGGTTGTCGCGCGAAACGAGATCGCGGACGACGTCGGCGACCACCTCGTTGCCGGTAATGCGGGCGAGTTCGCAATGGAACTCCCCGGTCAACCGGTGCGCCTGTCCGCCGTTCCGCGTCAGTCGCGCATTGTGTTCTTCCGCCACGATCTCGCGCAGCGCTTTCAAATCCTTCACGCGGGCGACGCGCGTGGCGGCGCGGATGACGCCTTCTTCGATGATCTGGCGCGCCGCGTTGACGGCGCGGGCCTCCTCGACCGAGGGGCGCGCGACAAAGGCCCCGCGCATGGGCTCGATGACGACGATCTTCTGTTCGTTCAGCCGGTGCAGGATTGGCCGGATCCGCGTCTTCGAGACCCCGAACACCTTTCCGAGTTCGTCCTGACCGAGCTTGTCGCCAGGCGACAGCCGGCCCTCGATGATCGCGTCCGTGATCTCGCGCAGAATCTGGCCATCGCTCAGCGGCTTCTTTTCGCGATCCAATTCCGCATTCATATCGTATCCGATTTTCATCGATATTCTCACTCAAGAGGAGCTTTGACATCCGCCTGTCATGCGCTTCCGGCTCCTCCTATATCGAGCGGGCAGGCCCGTTGTCCATCGAGTTTGATCATAATTTCACTGAATTCGTGCGGCTTTGATGATTTTTTGTGCAAATAGTCGGGGGCGCATAATTTTACGGCCTGATTCTTTAAATCGTATCCGATTTCTGTTGCAATTGATATCCGATGATGGTGCACTCGCCTTCGTTACGCCCGCAGCACGGGTCGGACCGCACATCAATCAGCCGGGAGTCGGATCAATGAACTTCAAGCGTACCATCAGGTATTTCCTCGCCGCGGCGGCCTTCGCCGCGACTGCTTCAACGGCGTCCGCCGAAACCAAATGGATCATGGCGAGCGGTTACGCCGACACCAATTTCATGACGCAGAACATCCAGAAGTTCATCGAGGATGTGAGTGCGGCGACGGGTGGCGAACTCGCGATCACGCTCCACTCCAACGGCACTCTGATCAAGCTCGACGGCATTCGCCGCGCCGTGCAAACCAACCAGGTCCAGATCGGCGAAATCCGCCTCGGCTCCTATTCGAACGAGGATCCGATGTACAATCTGGCCGGCCTGCCCTTCGTCGCCGGCGACTATGAGAGCGCATGGAAGCTGATGGAGGCGCAGAAGCCCTATTTCGACGCCATGTTCGACAAGCTCGGCTTCAAGGCGCTGGCTTACCAGCCCTGGCCGGGGCAGGGCTTCTATACGAAGAAGCCGGTCAACGGACTGGCCGATTTCGCCGGCCAGAAGCTGAGGATCTACTCGAAGGCGACCCAGGACATGGGCAACGCGCTCGGTTTCGAGGCGACGATCCTGCCCTTCGCGGAAATTCCGCAGGCTTTCGCAACCGGACTGATCGACGCCCTTTTCACAAGCCCGCAGACCGGCATCGACATCCAGGCCTGGGATAACACCGACTACTTCACGGCAGCCGGCGCCATCTACACGAAGAACGCCATCATCGTGAACAAGGACGCGTTCGAGGCGCTGCCGGAAGACGCCCAGGCCGCGGTGATCGCCGCGGGCGAAGCCGCGACCAAACGCGGCTGGGAAATGAGCGAGGCGGTCTATGGCGAGCAGCTCGATATCCTCAAGTCGAACGGCATGACCGTGACCGACGCGCCGGCCGAAATCATGGACAAGCTGAAGGAAATCGGCGGCACGATGATGGAGGAATGGAAGGCGTCCGCGTCCGAGGATGCGATCGCCGTGCTCACCACCTACCAGTCGAGCATGTGAGCACGAGGGACTGAACACCATCCGCTTCCGGCTCTGGCCGGGGGCGGTTAGTCTGAAGGGCCGGGGCGGCTTTCGGAGCGGGATGATGCGAAAAGGTCTGGACCTTCTCTACAAGGCGAGCGGCGGCTTCGCCGCGCTATGCCTGTTCATGATCGCGGTGACCATCGTCGCGCAGATCGCCGGACGGTTCTTCGGGCTGACTATCGATTCTACCGAAAGCGGCGGCTTTTTCCTGGCGGGAAGCACCTTCATGGGGATGGCCTACACGCTGAAGAGCGGCGGCCATGTTCGCGTGACCTTGCTGGTCGCCAAGCTGAAGGGCCGGGCGGCGTTTCTTTCCGATGTCTGGATATGCGCCTTCGCCACTTTCGGTTCCGCGTTTCTGACATGGCAGACGATGCGGATGGTTCGCGATTCCTGGCGGTTCGGCGATCTCAGTCCCGGCCTCCTCGCGGTACCGTTCTGGATTCCGCAATCGGTCATGCTGATCGGTCTCGCCATCCTGACCATCGCCTTCGCGGACGAGCTCGTGCTGGTGTTGCGCAACCGGGTGCCGGGCTACGCCACCCCGCACGAAACAGCGCTCGAGGGCATAGAGGAAGGCGAATGAGCAAGCACGAGGGGCGGCCGGCATGGAAATTCTGACGATCACCGGCATTCTTGGCCTGTCCCTGCTGATCCTGCTTGCCGGAGGCCTGTGGATCGGGGTGACGTTGACGGCGGTCGGCTATCTGGCCATCGGGGCTTTCTCTCCTGCGCCCGCCGGTTCCTTGATGGCCACCACCTTGTGGGACAATAGCTGGAACTGGGCCCTGACGGCCCTGCCGCTTTTCGTCTGGATGGGCGAGATCCTGTTTCGCTCGCGGCTTTCCGAAGACATGTTCTCAGGGCTGGCTCCCTGGCTTGATCGCCTGCCCGGGCGCCTGCTGCACGTGAACATCGTGGGCTGCGGCGTGATGGCTGCGGTGGCCGGTTCCTCCGCCGTAACCTGTGCCACCGTCGGGCGCATGAGCCTGCCGGAATTGCAGCGCAGGGGCTACAGCGAGAGCATGGCGATCGGCACGCTGGCGGGGTCTGGTACGCTCGGTCTGTTGATCCCGCCGTCGATCATGATGATCGTCTACGGCATCTCCGCACAGCAGTCGATTTCGCGTCTGTTCATCGCCGGCATCATCCCGGGCATTCTGATCATGGCCCTTTTCATGGGCTATGTGATGATCTGGTCGGCCTTCAACAAGGAAGCAGTGCCCCCCGCGGATGTGGCGCTGCCGTTTCGCGAGAAATTGCGGCGGTCTCGCAGGCTCTTTCCGATTGTCATCCTCATCGCAGTCGTCATCGGCTCGATCTATGGCGGCTATGCCACGCCGACGGAGGCCGCGACGCTCGGCGTCTTCGGCGCTCTGGGGCTTGCCTGGGTGACGGGCGCGCTCAGTTGGCAGAGCTTCATAGACAGCCTGATGGCGGCGACCCGTACGAGCTGCATGATCACCGCGATCATTCTCGGCGCCGCCTTTCTGTCGGTCGGCATGGCATTTCTGGGGATCCCCGCGATGCTGGCGGCCTGGGTCTCCGGGCTGGGACTGTCGCCGGCGCTCCTGCTGATACTGCTGACGCTGATCTACATCGTGCTGGGCTGTTTTCTCGAAGGCGCCTCGATGATCGTCCTGACCACGTCGGTCGCCCTGCCGATGGTGGTCGGCGCCGGTTTCGACCCGATCTGGTTCGGCATCTACCTGATCATCGTCGTGGAGATGGCCCAACTGACACCACCTGTCGGCTTCAACCTCTTTGTCCTTCATGGGATGAGCGGGCGGGACATGTGGACGGTGACCAAGGCGTCGGCGCCGTTTTTCGGCATTCTTGCGCTTGGTGTTGCGCTGCTCGCGCTGGTTCCCGGCCTGGCAACTTTCCTGCCCAATCTGATGTTGTCGCGTTAGTGTCTCCGGCGGGCGGTCATCCGCACCGAAGGATCGAGGTATCAGGCCAGTTGACCCATTCAGGTTCGAATCTCCATGTCCCGAGTATCGGGGGCAAGGCGTGACCGCGATCCTTGCGCTGCTTGGGCTGACGGCGCGATACGGCCGCGTTTTCCTCGTCGCCGGACTGGTGGCCGGCGTCATGCTGCCGGACCTGGCCTTGGCCATGAAGCCCTGGCTGCCGGAACTGGTGGGCACATTGCTGTTTTTGGCCGCGCTGCGCATCGGTCCGCGAGCGGCAGTGGGCGCGATAGGCGATCTGCCGGCAACAATCGGAGCTGTCCTGCTGTTTCAGCTGTTCCTGCCGGTCGTCCTGATCCTGGTCGCCATTGCGGGAGGCTGGATCGTCAGCCCGATCGCAATCTCTCTTGTGCTGATGCTGTCGGCCCCCTCGATTTCCGGCAGCCCGAACCTGACCGTGATGACCGGTCATGATCCGACCGCGGCCTTGCGCCTCCTCGTGCTCGGCACTTGCCTGCTGCCGCTGACGGTGCTGGGCCCGTTCTGGCTGCTTCCGGAGCTCGGTTCCGCGCGCGAGGTGTTCGGCGCCGCCGGCCGGCTTCTCGCGGTGATCGCATTGGCCGGCGCGACAGGCTTCCTGATCCGGGGCTTCATTCTGCGCGAGCTGTCCGTCGAAGCGGTTCGGGCGATCGATGGGCTCTCCGCCATCGCAATGGCCGTTGTGGTCGTCGGGTTGATGTCGGCGGTCGGTCCCGCAATCGTTGAGACGCCGGTTCGTTTCGCCGGGTGGCTGCTGGTGGCCTGCCTCGCCGATTTCGGCCTGCAGTTTGTCGCGGCGCACCTGATCAGGCATACGCGTCTGAGAGACGACCATGTCGCCTATGCGGTCGTTGCCGGAAACCGCAACATCGCACTCTTCCTCATCGCATTGCCGGCAAACGTCACGGATCCGTTGCTGCTGTTCATCGGCTGCTACCAGATACCGATGTATCTGACGCCGATCGTCATGCGACGCTTCTATCGCGTGGCGCCAGAGAGATTGTGATTGGGCGGTCTCGTCTTGTTCGCTGTCCAGGGTTCATGGCGAAGACATTCACCCGCTGGTCCTGCATAAGTGAGAACCCGTTTCGGGTGGCGTCCTTCAGATAATTTGCGGGCTTCGCAAACTCCGATGTGAAAGTCAGGCGCGTGGCACAACGGCTCTGCGGCGCCATAGTCGCGGCGACCGCCTCGATGCGCGTTGCAGCCGCTCCGAGTTGATGCGGCCTAACAAGGCGCTCCGACCGACGCGTGCTGAACAGTCAGCGCCTTCAGCCTGTCGGGATCGGGCACCCAACCGGCACCAGGCCGATCGGGGGCCGTCACGCGCGAGAGACTGGAAAAGTCGATGTCGCGGTCGGCGAGATCTTCGGAATAGAAGCGTGACGTCGGGAAGATATCGGCGGGATAGGTCATGTTCGGGAGCGTCGCGAAGGCCAGGGTGGCGCCTTGTGCGACGGCCGATTCCAACATGCTGCCCATCCAGTTGCCGATGCCGGCCTCCTCGCACATCACGCGGGCCGCCAGTGCGGGCGTGATGCCGCCGAGCCGTCCGAGCTTGATATTGACGATATCGCACGCCTGCAGCGCGATAGCCTGCCTGACGCGGTTGATCGAGACGATCGTCTCGTCGAGGCAAATTGGCGTGCCGATCTTCGAGCGGAGCTCGGCATGGTCGAGTATGTCATCATGGGCCAGCGGCTGCTCGATCATGGCGAGATCGAAAGCGTCGAGCTTTCGAAACATGTCCAGATCGTCGAGCGAATAGCTGCTGTTGCAGTCGATATGAATGACGAGATCCGGGAAAGCGGATCGCACGGCAGCGATCATGTCGAGGTCCCAGCCGGGACGATATTTGAGTTTCACCCTGGCCATGCCGGTGTTGGCGGCGGTTTCAATGTTGGCGAGCAAGTCGTCGATCGTGGCGCCCACGGCGATGTCCGCGCCGACGAGCACCTCGGGATCGGTGCCGCCCAGCATTCTCCACAACGGGCTCCCCGCTCTGCGCGCCAGCAGGTCGTGGAGGGCGATGTCGAGGCCGGCCTTGGCGAATGTGTTGCCCTTGACCCGTGCCATCAGGCGCTGGATTTCGGCGCCGCTCTCGACATCATGGCCGACGACCGACGGGGCCAGCACCCGAGCCAGGACGTGGAACGCGCCGAACGCCCATTCCGGGCAATAGTTGGGGCCGCTGTGCGGAGCGGTCTCGCCCCATCCCGCCACGCCGTCGGCCTCCATCCGCACGATCAGGGATTCGATCGCCGTCTCGTCGCTCGCCGCCGTGCGCCATGGCTCCTTGAGCGGCATCGCCACGTGGAAAAGATCGATCTTCTCTATGAACATCCGGACGCTCCTTCCGCGCCAAATGGACGCGCGGAGACGACTTATGAGCCGATGGAATTGACTTGGCCAGATTTGAGGCGCATTTTTTCATAAATGAAACAAGCAGGGTTCGGTAATGCCTGATAGCGACCAGTCACGACTCTTTTCGCAACGTATCCTCGAAACCTACAATCAGATGTCGCGCGGCGAGCGATACCTTGCGGATGTCCTCCTGGAAAACCCGCTTTCCATCCTCGACCAGACGGCCACGCAGCTCTCCGAGCGCGCCGGCGTCTCCAAGGCGACGACAGCCCGGTTCATCCGCAGGCTGGGCTATCCGAGCTACAAGTCGGCGCAGGCGACCGCGCGCGCCGAAGGCATTCAGTCCGGCCAGTCGCGCATGGGCGAACGCATGAGCGAGATGCGCAGTCATCGGCCCGACATGAGCATCCATCTGCAGAGCGAGGTGCAGAACCTCGTCCGCACCATCGAGCAGCAAAGATCCGATCATATCGAGCAGGCGATCCAGATCCTCGCACGCGGAGAAAAGCTTTGGGTTGTGGGGTTTGCGGACAATTATCCGCTCGCGCACATCGCCCGGGCCCAACTGATCCGGGTTCGGCCGGACATCCGGCTGATCCCGCTCGGCAGCTTCTCGGTCGCGGAGGAATTCGCGTCGATCTCGTCCAGCGACGCCTTTCTCGCGTTCGGGGTGCAGAAGCGGATCCACCAGTTCCGGAGCGTGCTTCGCTCGGCGATCGGCGCCGGTTCCAAGGTGGTCTACATCACCGACCAGGTCGGACGATCGAGCGACGATATCGCCACCGTGACGTTGCGCTGCCGGACGCGAGGGGCGGGAATATTCGATTCCATCGTGCCGGCCCTCAGCATGATCAACTACCTCTGCTCGGCACTCGCCATTCATATCGGCGAGCCGGCGATGGAGCGCCTGAACATGATCGACGACATCCATGCAGAATGGAACGATCTGCTGTCCGACAATCTGTAGCGGTTTCAGTTTTTGAATGAATTCTTGTTCCCTGTTTCATATAAATGCGCAGTTATGAAAAAAATCGTTTCATTTTTAAAATTCTGTTGACCGCGGTTCCGACCGCGTCACAGCATGTGCCTGCAATCACGCTGAATGCCGCCGCTGGCGGCTCAAACCGAGGGGGTTTGCGTGGCCGCGTCCCCCCGAACCTGTGAGGACCTGGCAATGCGCAAATCTCTTCGCCGCATGGCGACGGCAGCCCTGACCGCGACCACCGCGGCGGTGCTGGTCGCTCCGGCATTCGCTTCCGATATCATCTGGGCCCGATACGGAGACAGCGATACGCTGGATCCGCATGCCAGCACGACGACATTGTCGATGCAGTCCTGGCGGCAGATCTACGACACGTTGCTCGCCTTCGACGAAAACGGCGCTCCCCGCCCAAACATGGCGAAGAGCTACGAGGTGAGCGATGACGGCATGACCGTGACGTTCTCGCTGCAGGACGGCCTGATGTGCCATGACGGCACGCCGTTCGATTCCACGGACGTCAAATACACGTTCGACCGCGCCCTGTCCGACGACAGCCCGAGCATCACCAAGTCGGCCTGGGGCCCGATCTCCTCGGTCGACGCGCCGGATGCATCCACCATCGTCGTGAAGTTCGACACGCCCTTCGGCGCCTTCGTGCCGTTCATGGCCGATCCGTTCTCGTCGATGCTCTGCGACACCAACGAGGCGCTTGGCGATGCCTTCGGATCGACGGCGGCCATCGGCACGGGCCCGTGGAAGCTGGACGAATGGGTCAAGGGCGACCGCATCGTGCTCTCGGCCAATCCGGACTACAAGAATTTCGGCCATCCGGTGGAGAACAAGGGCAAGCCCTATTCGGACCGGCTGATCATTCGTACCGTGCCGGAGGCGCAGACCCGTCTCGCCGGACTGCGCACCGGCGAACTGCACATCGTCGAGCCGCCGCTCGAAGAGGTCGCGGCGATCAAGGAAGACAGTTCCATGGACCTGCATATCGCCGAGGCGACGGGCCAGGACGTGTTCTTCGAATTCACCATTTCGCGCCCGCCTTTCAATGACGAGCGCGTCCGTCAGGCCATCGCTCATGGCGTCGACGTCGATATGGCGCTCGACATCGCGTTCCAGGGCCTCGTCCAGCGCGAAAAATGCCCGATCGCACAGGGCGTCTTCGGCAACGACCAGGAGTTCTGCGCCGAGCATCTTGCGTCCTACGATCCCGAAAAGGCGAAGGCGCTTCTCGCGGAGGCCGGCTACGGCCCGGACAATCCGGTCGATGTCACGATGATGACCTGGACCGGTGGCGGCCGCGAGCGCATGCTGCAGATCTTCCAGAACCAGCTCGCGCAGATCGGGGTGAAGACCAATATCGAGATCATGGATATCGGTACGCTGAACGCACGGGTGAAGCAGGAAAACGAGAAGACGGAAGGCAAGTCCACCTTCGACATGATGGGCTGGTCCTGGTACGACCCCGACATCCTCTACCAGCTCTGGCATTCGCCCGGCGCTTACAGCGGTTACAACACGCCGGAACTCGACGCCATGCTCGAGGACATGCGTTCGACCGTCGATCCGGACGCTCGCCTGGAGATCGTCAAGCAGGTCAACGCCTATCTGCTCGAAAAGGCGATCCACGTGCCGCTCTACACGCCGGGCTGGATGTGGCTCTACGTCACCGCGCAGGATGTCGACGGCTTCGTGATCGGCGCCTTCGACCAGCCGTTGCTGATGGACGTCAAGATCACCGACTGATCGGCTCAAGCCATCGCGGCGGCCAGCTCTGGCCGCCGCTGCCCCGTTACGTTCGAAGCATGCATGGGACCGGTCGATGCGCCGCTATCTTGTCCAGAGAATTGCCGCCGCCTTGCTGACCGTCTGGGTCACGACCATTGCCGTCGCCATGCTGATCCATATCGTGCCCGGCGATCCCGTGCAGATCATGTATGCCCAGTCGCAGGGCACCACCCCCGAACAGCTCGAGGAAATCCGCACCCGCCTCGGCCTCAACGAACCGGTCTGGAAGCAGTACGCCATGTTCATGGGGCGCATCCTGCAAGGTGATTTCGGCCAGACAATTCGCGGCAAGCAGCCGGTGCTGGACCTGTTGATCGGGCGGCTGCCGAACACCCTGCTGCTGGCTTCCGTCAGTCTGGTCATCGCGGCCGTGATCGGTATCGTCTTCGGCTTCATCGCTGCCTATAGGCGCGGCACCGCGGTCGACACGAGCCTTATGATCATCGCCCTTGTCGGTGTGTCGATGCCGCATTTCTGGCTCGGCCTGATCCTGCTGTTCGTCTTCGCCGTGAACCTTGCCTGGCTGCCGGTCGCCGGCACGGATTGGCGCTCGCTGGTGTTGCCGGCGATTACGCTGGGTGTCGCCAATGCCGGCATTATCGCGCGGCTGACGCGGTCTTCGATGATCGACATTCTTGACCAGGATTTCGTGCGCACAGCGCGCGCCAAAGGCCTCAAGCGCGGTACGATCCTTTACCGGCATGTGCTGCTCGCCGGGTTGATCCCCGTCGTGACCATGCTCGGCCTGCAGTTCACCTACATGCTGGGCGGCGCGATCGTGGTGGAGAACGTCTTTGCCTGGAACGGCATCGGGCGTCTCGCCATCCAGGCCATCTTCCAGCGTGACTATCCACTGATCCAGGGTTTCATCCTGGTCTTCGCGGTCCTTGTCGTCACTGTCTCGCTGCTGATGGACCTGCTCTATGCGGTCCTCGATCCGCGCGTGAGGTTGAGCTGATGTCCGACCAGACCGTCACCGCGCCTGTGCCCGCAGCCAGCGCCGCTTCGGCGAAGTTCAGGCAGTTCCTCGGAAACCGCGGCGCGACAGTCGGCCTGGTGATCGTCGCGGTCCTCGTCGTCACCGCCGCCTTCGCGCCCTGGATCGCACCCTACGACCCGCAGATGATGGGCGCCGGTCCGCGGCTGACCGCACCGTCCTTTTCGCACCTCTTCGGGACCGACGAATTCGGCCGCGATCTCTTCTCCCGAGTGGTGTACGGATCGCGCCTGACGCTGATGATCGCGGCGATCGCGGTCGGGATTGCGCTGGCCGTCGGCCTGACCATCGGCCTGATCGGCGGCTATGCCGGAGGATGGATCGAGCGCATCGTCATGCGGCTCGTCGACGTGGTGTTTTCCTTCACCGAGACGCTGATCGCGCTGGCCGCGGTGGCGGTGCTCGGGCCATCTCTGCAGAACGCCATGATCGCGGTCGGCATTGCGACGATGCCGTTCTATGCCCGCATCTGCTACGCGACCGTGCTGGTCGAAAAGAACAAGCCCTATTTCGAGGCGAGCGTCGCGGCGGGGGCGGGGCACTTTCGCATCGTCCTCCTGCATATCCTGCCCAACATCCTGCCGACCATGGTCGTCGTCGCGACGCTGGGTGTGTCAACCGCGATCCTCGCTGCGGCGGGTCTCAGCTTCCTCGGGCTGGGCGCGCAGCCGCCATCGCCCGAGTGGGGCTGGATGTTGTCGGCAGGCCGCGACTATTTCTCGCGCGCGCCGTGGATGATGATCGCGCCGGGCGTTGCCATTGCCGCGACCGTGCTCGGCTTCAACCTTCTCGGAGACGGCATTCGCGAAGTGCTCGACCCGCGACAGACGGCGAGGCGCTGACCGATGACCGAGACGCTTCTCGAAGTCCAAGACCTGACGATCGGGTTCGGCGAGAACGCCGCCGACAACCCGGCGGTGCGTGACCTGTCCTATACGCTCTACCGCAACGAGACCTTGGCCATTGTCGGCGAATCCGGCTCGGGCAAGAGCGTGTCGAGCATGGCGCTGATGGGGCTTCTGCCCCCGCAGACAGCGCGCATACTGGGCGGGACCGCGAAACTCGGCGGCACCGACCTGCTCACCCTCGATGACGAAGCGCTGAGGCTGATCCGCGGCAGGCGGATCTCGATGATCTTCCAGGAGCCGATGACCTCGCTCAATCCGGTTCTGACCATCGGCCGGCAGATGACAGAGATGGTGCTGGCGCATGAGCCGAAGGCGCGCGACGCCGTGGATCGCTCCGTTGCGATGCTGGATCGCGTCAAGCTTCCCGATCCGAAATCGATGATGACCCGCTATCCGCATCAATTGTCGGGCGGCATGCGCCAGCGGGTCATGATCGCCATCGCGCTCATCAACAAGCCCGAGATCCTGATCGCCGACGAACCGACCACCGCACTGGACGTTACGGTCCAGGCGCAGGTTCTCGACCTGATGCGCGAATTGAAGGACCAGTTCGGCACGTCGATGCTGCTGATCACCCACGATATGGGTGTCGTCGCCGAGACCGCGGACCGGATGATCGTCATGCGAAGCGGCGAGAAGGTGGAAGAGGGAGAGGTTCGTCCGGTCTTCGCCGACCCTCGACACGCCTACACGCAACGCCTTCTGGCGGCGGTGCCGAAGCTGGGCAACGCCGGCCCGGCTGCGACGAGGGAAGCGGGACCGAAACGACCCGTGCCGATCGTCGAGGCGGTCTCGCTCAACAAGACATTCTCCGACAAGGGACGCGACGTCCGGGCGCTCGACGAGGTGAGTTTCGCGATCGCGCCCGGTGAAACGCTGGCGCTGGTCGGCGAGTCCGGCTCCGGGAAGTCGACGGCCGCGCGGGCGATCCTGCGCCTGATCGAGGTCGATTCCGGCGAGATCCTGCAGGACGGCGCGAACATTCGCGAATACGGGCCGCAGATGATGCGCCGGGCGCGCCGCCAGATGCAGATGATCTTTCAGGATCCCTATGGCGCGCTCGATCCGCGCATGCGCGTCGACAAGCTTGTCGCCGAACCCATGCATATCCACGGCATCGCCCGGGGCAGCGAGTTGAAGGACCGGACCGAAGCTTTGTTCCGGCAGGTCGGGCTCGGTCCCGAACACATGAAACGCTATCCGCATGAATTCTCCGGCGGCCAGCGCCAGCGTCTCTGCATTGCCCGCGCGCTCGGCGTCGAACCGAAGCTTATCGTCGCCGACGAGCCGACATCGGCGCTCGACGTCTCGATCCAGGCGCAGGTGATCGACCTGATGAAGGATCTGCAGGAGCGGCTGGGCCTCTCCTACCTGTTCATCAGTCACGATCTCGCCGTGGTGGAGGAAGTCAGCCACCGGATCGCCGTGATGCTGCAGGGACGCATCGTCGAGCTCGGCGCCCGTGACGATGTGCTTCGCAATCCCGCGCACGACTATACGAGGTCGCTGCTCGAGGCGATCCCGATTGCCGACCCAACGCGCCAGCGCGGCAAGCTTGTCGTGCGCGACCGTTCGACCTTTTCGCGAGGGCCGCTTGTTGCGGTTGGTCAAGACCACATGGCCGCCTCATGACGATCGGGATCGCGGCTGCGGGCCCGAGGGCGGGCCTCGGCATCTTCCACGCATTGCGGGCAGTGGAGCGTGTGGGACGCGGCGCCATAGGCGGCTTCGTCAGCCTGGCGGTGCTGACGTCGGATGGAGAGATCTTGCGCGCATCCACCCAGACGGGCGGCACGACGACGCTCTTCGGAGGCGACGGGCCGCCTCTCGAAATCGCTGAAGCCCGGCTTGCCGTGCTGATGTCCAGCGGCCCGAACAGGCCCGAGCCCTTGGCACAATTCACGCCCGTTCGGCCCGATGTCGCGCTGATAACCGGCCATCGCCTGCCCAACGTGGTCGCCGTCGGGGCGACGCCGCCCAACGAAATGCTGCTCGACGCGATCGAGACGGGGCTGTCGGCACAGGCGGCCGTCCGGCAAGTCCTGCAGGCGAATGCCGACGCGGATGCCGGTGTCATCGCCTTGACCCCGGCCGGCGAGATTGCGCTTGGCGACACGGCGTTGGTCGAACGACGCGGGGATCGCGGAGGGCTGCTTTTCAGCGACGAGCAAGCCGGCGTGACAGGCGGTGTGCTTCACAATTCCATCTTTCCGGTGCGGGGCATCACCGAAATCGTGGCTGGCATGATCATCGACACCGCCCGAGAGCCCGACCGGGCGGATTTCATGATGACGGTCGACACGAACACGAAAGTCGTTTGCGGAGCCGCGTCCGCCGTCAGTCTCGGTCAAGACCTGCATGCGGAGCGCATCGTCGTGGAGCCAAATCAGATGCGCGACGGTTACCTTGAAGGTGCGCTGTTCTTTCTCGGCACACCCGTCTACGGGCCAGGCGAGGCGCTTCTGGGGCACGTGAGCGGCGAAGAACCCTACACCATCGTCTCCGGCGAACGCATCGTGTCGCTTTCCGGCCGGCCTTCCGCACGGATCGGCGTCCGCGCCGGCGAAAGGTCTGCCCGCTGACCGGTTGCGGGTTGTCGCCTCCGGCGCATGGAACCGCGGCGGTTGTCGGTCAATAGGTCGGCGGGTTCACCGCGCTGACGATCTGGCTTTCTCCATCGAAGACATTGCGGAAGCGATGCGGCTGGCGGCTGTCGAAATAATAGCCGTCGCCGGGCTCCAGGACGGCTGTCTGCGTTCCCACGGTCAGTTCGATGGAGCCTGTCACCACAACGCCCGCCTCCTGCGCCGGGTGCGCGAAGGGCGTACCCGTATCGGCACCCCGGGCGTAGTTCTCGCGCAGCATCAGGATCGTGCGGTCGGGATGATCGGCGCCGATCACCTGGTACGAAATGGAATCGGCGCTGCCGATCTCGGGAAGGTCCGCACTTCGATAGAACGGCGAATAGTGCAGATTGGTCTCGATGCCCGTGAAAAACCCGCTCAAGGTCGTGCCGAGCGCATCCATGACCGCCTGGAGCGTGTTCACCGTGGGGCTGATCCCGTCCTGCTCGATCAGGGAGATGGTCGAGTGGGAGACACCCGAACGCGCCGCGAGCTCGCGAATGGAGATGGCGCGGCGCAGGCGTAGTTCGCGCAGTCTTTTTCCGACTTTGGCCAAGGTTTTCAGTCCTCCGTTCGCTGGCAAGTATATTTGACGGCAGGCGCCGGTGCTATTGCGGACCGTCGACGCTTGGCACATCCATAATCCCATCAACAGGAGATGCCAGGGACATGAGCAGCAGTGCCTTCGCAGACGGAAATCGCGTCGTCTACATCAAGGCTCCGGCCGGGAGCGCGGCCTCGGACGAAGCGGCCATACGGACGCGGGTGGAAGGCATTTTGGAGCGCGTTCGGACGGAGGGCGATGCGGCGGTGAGGGACTTCTCGCGCCAGTTCGACAAGGTCGATCTGGCCGATGTGGAAGTTGGCAAGGCGGAGCGCGAGGCGGCGCTTGCCGGGCTCGATCCGCAGACGCGGGCCGACACCGAATTTGCCATCGAGCGTGTGCGTGCCTTCGCCGAGGCCCAGCTGGCCACGATCGGAGACCTGGACATGGAGGCGCTTCCGGGGCTCAGGCTTGGCCATCGCGTCATCCCGATCCAGCGCATCGGCGCCTATGTGCCCGGTGGCCGCTATCCGCTTCTGTCGGCGCCGGTCATGACCATCGTGCCGGCAAAGGTCGCGGGTTGCGAGGAGGTCATCGCCTGCCTTCCGCCCACGGCCCATCCCGCCATGATCGCGGGGTGTCACATGTCCGGGGCGGATCGCATTTTCCGCATCGGCGGGGCGCAGGCGATCGCCGCAATGGCGTTCGGCACCGAGACTGTGCCCGCGGTGAACAAGATCGTCGGTCCGGGCAACGCCTTCGTGAACGAGGCGAAGCGCCAGGTTTTCGGTCCCGTCGGCATCGATCAGCTTGCCGGACCGAGCGAGATTTTCATCGTCGCCGACGAGACCGCGAATGCGACGACGCTGGCCGTGGATCTGCTGGCGCAGGCGGAGCACGACATTCGCGCGCGCGTCGGGCTGATCACCACCAGCGCGGCACTCGGCGAGGCCACCATGCGGGAGGTCGAGCGGCAACTTGAGACCCTGCCGACGGCCGCGGTGGCCAGACAGGCCTGGCTCGACAATGGCGAGATCGCGCTCTGCGAGACCGAGGAGGACATGATCGCCTATTCGGACTGGATTGCAGCCGAGCACCTTCAGGTGCACACGCGCGCACCCGACGCTTTGGCTGCCAGGCTGCGCAATTTCGGTTCGTTGTTCATCGGTGAAATGGCGAGCGTCGTCTATTCGGACAAGTGCTGCGGAACCAATCACACGCTTCCGACCATGGCCGCTGGGCGCTACACCGGCGGGCTGTGGGTCGGATCGTTCGTCAAGACTTGTACGTTTCAGTCGCTGGACCAGCGCGCCGTGGACACCGTCGCACCGCATGCAATCCGGCAAAGTGCGAGCGAGGGGCTCGATGGTCACCGTCGCGCCGCGCAACTGCGATTCGATCGAGCATCGGTGTTGGCGGAGTTCGGCTGACTGGAAAGGAAGGAAACCGGACAAGGGAGGTGCGCCGGAGGATCGATGTCCTATGGCGCCTCACTGCTCCATTCGATGTCGTCCAGGGGGTAGACGGGACGGGCGCTGTCATAGGGAAGCGTGTCGAGCCGGTCCGTCGCAAACCCCGGCGTCGCGACAGACACGCAGGGGCAAATAGCTGAAAAGCTGAGGTGAAAGTGCATTCCCGATTTGAGGACGACGACGTCGATCTCGTCCAGATCGAGCAAGGCGAGACCGAGCGCGGCGGGATCGTGCGCGTTCGGTGCGCGCGTTGTCGCCACCACCGTCATATTGCCGTCGGTCAACACGGCGTGTTCGCCGAAATCGGACTTCATGCCAGCCATGTAGGGGCCACGGTTCACGTATTGCGCGCGTCCGAGTGCCTTTGCGGTCCAATGTGCCGCGACCGGCCGGATCGCCGGAAAAGCGTGTGACGAGACCGCGGCGCCGATTGCGAATTCGGCGGTGTTGCCGAGACCGACCTGAACAGCCGTATCCACGGCCCTCGGGTCGTGGACGAAACTCAGAGTTCGGAGGTGCGGGAAATCCCGGCGCGTGGTTTCTGCGACGTAGAGTGAATCGCCGGGTGCGCCACCCAGCACGCGATCACCGAAATCGCCGAGCGCCAGCAGACCCGGCTTCTTGCCGGCCAGCGTGGTGTCGAGATCGGCCAGCACGGTCGTGAATTCCGTCCGGTGCCGCCAGAGCATGGCGCCGAGTTCGCGCGCGCAATGCGCGGCCAGATTTTCGTCCTGCGAATAGACGAGGACGGTCTGTCCGGTATCGGCGACATCGAGCTGCGGCTGGGTGTTGAAGACAGACAGATCGGCGATGCGTGGATCGGCGCGCATTGCGCCCGCTCTTGCGCAGATGTCGGCGAGCGGGCCCTTTGAGGTCCAGTCGTTGCCCGGCGCCAGCATCGGAACCCGCAGGCTGGTGAGTTTCGGACGTTCGCCGTCAAGCAGACGTGCGAGCAGCCGGACCGCCCGCTCGCCCGTATCGCCCATGTCCGCATGCGGATTGGTGCGATAACCGGTGATGATGTCCGCAGCGGCTGTCATTGCGGGCGTGATGTATCCGTGCAGATCCGCGGCGACGGCGATCGGAGTGTCGGGTCCGGCCTCCTGCCGGAGCCGCGTCAGAAGATGGCCCTCGACATCGGGCAGACCGGTAGCCGTCGTCGCGCCATGGAGGTCAAGGCAGATTGCATCCGGCCGCTCCCGCCGGACGCATTCGACCAGACTGTCCACATAGCGCTCGATGAAGGCGCGCTCGACGGGGCCACCCGGCCGCGCCCTTGCCGCGGTCGCGGGGAGTGGATCGAAGCCTTGCCGTTCCAACCCGCGCAGGATGCCGCCCAGCGCGGTTTCGGAGCCGCGATAGTCCCGAAGCAGCGTTTCGCCCTCGCTGAGCGAGAAATCCGCTTCAAGCGTTTCGAGTGGGTTGAAGGAATTGCCTTCGTGCCAGAGCAGCCCGACGAGGACGCGTGCCATGTTTCGATCTCTCGGTTCCAGAACGCGTCAGAGTGCCCATTCCCGCCTATGATTCCAAGCGGTAGACCGGGGACGTTCGCTTTATCGACCATCGATCGGGCGAACCCCTCTTCGTGCATCCTCACTGCAGGCAAGTCGGCTTCTGCTCCGACAACGCGCTTCGCCAGTTTTCGCGAACCGGAAGGTTGCACGCGGCCTCTCGGGACGGTGGTGTTCCGGCTACTTCCGGGGTGTCAAGTATATTGGACACGACGGCCTGACCAGCTTGTCTGCCCGGGCCGATATGCAATGGTCATATAGCACCCAGGGGCCGACGCCGTCGGGCGGGTTGCCGATAAACAAGGAGAGCGCGAATGAAAGTCTTTGGTAACCTCGTCGGCCTGGCCATTTCAGCAAGTCTACTGACTGCCGTGCCGGCGCTTGCACAGGACAAGGTGATCGGCGTGGCCGCCATCGACCTGCAGAACCCGTGGTTCGTGCGGATGAAGGAATCCGCCGACGTCGCCGCCGGCGACTATGGCGTGACCACCACCTGGCAGAGCGCGGAAGCAAATCTGGAGAAGCAGATTTCCATCGTCGAAAGCTTCATCAACCAGAAGGTCGATGCGATCCTGATCGATCCGCTCGACAAGAACGCCCTGCTGCCTGTCATCACCAAGGCCAAGGACGCCGGCATTCCGGTCGTCACGATGGGGAACCACGTGAAGGGCGACTGGAACCATTCGACCCTCTATCCCGACGATGCCGATCTGCGCGTCGTCGCAAAGGCGCTCGGCAAATCGCTCGACGGCAAGGGCCAGGTGGCGCTGCTGGTCGGCACGCGCGGAAATTTCGTGTCCGACACGCGCGAAAAGGCGTTCAAGGAAACGCTGGCCGAGGAGTTTCCGGATATCGAACTGGTCGGCGTGCAGCCCACCGACTGGAACACCACGAAGGCCGCGACGGCCGCCGAAACCTGGCTGTCGACCTATCCCGATCTCAAGGCCATCGCCTGCATCTCCGATTCCATGTGCCTTGCCGCCAATACTGTCGCCGAAGCGCTGGGCCGCGACATCGTGTTCGCGGGCGACAATGGTGACGCGGAAATGATGCCGCTGGTCGAAAGCGGCAAGATGATCATCACCGTGCTGACCAGCCCGCAATATGTCGGCTACTGGAACATGTCGGTCGGCGCGCGGCTGGCCAATGGCTCGGAATTTCCCGAGGCGCTGTACATGAAAACCTATTATATCATGTCGGATGCGACAGCCGCTGCGCTGAAGGAAAAGGGGCTCGACATCGACTACATCACGCCGGAAGAGGCGTTGGTCGAAGCAGACAATGTGAAGGAGCCGCTCGGTCCCCAGCAGCCCGACAGCGCGATGACCTCTCAGTAAAAGAGCATGGAACCCACTGCGAGCATCTCGAAGCCGGCGCACCAAGCGCCGGCTGCATTTCAGAAAGCCGGACGCATGAGATCGCTCATCGAAAGATGGTCGCACGAACTGGCCATCGCCGGGATCGCATTCATCGCCGTGATCGTCTTCGGCCTGATCGAACCGCGTTATCTTCTGCCCGGCAATCTCATCGACATCGTCCGGCAAACCGCGGTCATTGCAATCCTCGCCTTCGCCATGACCGCCGTGATCGCCGCCAGGGGTATCGACATGTCGATGGGCGGCATCCTGGCGCTGTCCGGCATGGTCCTTGGCATCATCCTCAGCGCCACGGGCTCGGAGGTCCTCGCCATCCTGGGGGCTATCGCGACGGGATGCGCGGTCGGTCTCGTCAATGGCGTGATCACCGGCGTCTTCGGGATCAATGCCTTCCTGTCGACCTTTGCCATGCTTGCCGTGATGCGCGCCGGCGCGCTGATGGTCAACGAGTCGAGCAGCATTCGGGTGCAGGGGCCCTTCGTTCTGTGGACGGGTCAGGGCGAGCTTTTGGGAGTTCCGGTCAGCATCGTGGTGATGGCGTTCATGTGCGCCCTCTGGATCTTCCTGCTGGGGCGAATGCGCCTCGGCCGGTGGATCTTCGCCGTCGGCAATTCGCCCTCTGCGGCCGTCGCCTCGTTGCTGCCGGTTCCCACCATCATCATGTCGACCTATGTGCTGAGTGGTCTGTCTGCGGGCATCGGTGCGGTCGTGACCGTCGGCCGTCTTGGATCGGCGCAGCCGCTCGCCGGGGCAGGGATCGAGTTCGCCGCGCTGACCGCCGCGATTATCGGCGGCGCGCGTCTCAACGGCGGACGCGGCTCCATAATCGGCACGTTCCTCGGGGCGATACTGCTCGGATTGCTCGGCACGGGCCTGTCCTTCATGCAGATCTCGCAGCAGATGACCTATGTCGTGACAGGCACGATGGTCATCCTTGCTGTGCTGATCGCCGATCCCGCCTTCCGAAACCGGTTGCTGCGTGTTGCAGGCCCACTGGCCGGACGCGACCGGGCAGGCCATGGCGAGGCCGCTGCTTCACCGGGCATCGCTCAACGATCGGGCTCGCAGGACCCGGTTGTCGAGGGCAAGCTCGACGCAGTCGTGCGTGTGCGGGGACTGTCGAAGAGCTACGGCGCGATCCAGGCGCTCAGCAAGGTCGATCTGAACATAAGGCCCGGGAAGGTGCTGGCTTTGCTGGGCGAAAACGGTGCCGGAAAATCCACGCTGGTCAAATGCCTCGGCGGCACGGTTCGCTGCGATGCGGGCGAGTTGCTGGGGCGCGGCGGCGCCTCCAGCCTTCGCGACCGTTCCGACGGCGCCGACTGCGCCATCGTGCATCAACATTTCAGCCTCGTGCCGGACTTGTCCCTCGTCGACAACCTCGTCGCGGTTCGCGGCGCCGGGTTTTCCGCTTTCGGTCAGAGGAAGCGCCTTCGCGAGAAGCTGAATGAAATCCGTTCCGAGTTCGGCCTTGATGTCGATGCTTCGGTTCCCGTTCGCGAACTGACTGTCGGGCAACGCCAGATCGCCGAGATCATCAAGGCGATCATCGAGGACAAGTGGCTGATCATCATGGACGAGCCGACCAGCGCGCTGACGGTTGCCGAGCGCGAGGCGCTGTTCAAGGTGATCGCCGAGCTCAAGTCGCGCGGCAAGGCCGTGATCTATATCAGCCACAAACTCGACGAAATCTTCGAGGTCGCCGAGCACATCGCGGTCTTGCGCGACGGCAAGCTGGTTGGCGAAGTCACCACCGCGGAGACCGACGCCGCCGAACTGATCCGCATGATGGTCGGCCGGCAGATCGACGCCGTCTTCCCGCATGTGGAGGCCGCCACGTCGGATGTAGCGCTGCTCGTCGAGGATCTCTGCGACGGAAACATTTTGGCGTCCGCATCCTTCGACGTGAAAAAGGGCGAAATCCTGGGCATTGTTGGCCTGATGGGGAGCGGGCGCACCGAACTGCTGCGATGCATAGCCGGCCTGTCCGGCAGAACAGCAGGTTCTGTAACGGCGGGCGGCCAGCACATTGCCCCCGCAGATCCGCTCGGCGGCCGGGCCGCAGGCATCGGATACGTCCCGGAAGACCGATTGAAGGACGGCATCTTTGCCGACCTTTCCATCGGCGCCAATCTCACGCTATGCCGGCTCTCGAACCTTGGGGTCGCCCCACGGCCGGCAATGCTCCGGAGCATCGCCTCGGACTGGATCGATCGGCTGGATGTGCGGCCGCGCAATCCCTTGATGCGCGTGGGCGACCTCTCCGGCGGCAACCAGCAGAAGGTGGTGCTGGGGCGCTATCTCGCCATGTCTCCGACCGTGTTGCTGCTCGATGAACCCACGCAGGGGGTCGATGTCGGTGCGAAGTCCGAGATTCACCGCCTGATCGGCGAACTGAAGAAGACGGGTGCCGCGATCGTCATCGTGTCGAGCGAGCTGCCGGAAGTCTTGGGTGTGGCGGACCGTATCCTGGTCATGTCGGCCGGCCGGAGTTACGGTCCGGTGCCGCGCGGTACGACGCCCGAGACGATCATGGCAATGGCATTGGCGGGGTTGAACCGATGAAGCCGAACAATCCCCTCACCAGCCTCCTCAACCCGACCTTCGCGCCGGTGCTGATCCTGCTGCTGCTGGCGGCGGTCTTGGGCCTGACCGATCCGCGCATCCTGTCGCCCGGCAATCTGCTGACGATCTCCATCGCCGCCGTTCCCATCGTGCTTGTGGCGTTGGCGACGATGGTGACGCTGGTCTCGGGCGGCATCGATCTGTCGGTCGGCAATCTGGTGACCTTCCTGTGCATCACGCTGGCGACCGTATTGACGGCGACGACGTCGCTGCCGCTGGCGCTCGCCGCCGGGCTGTTGACGGCGCTCGCCGTGGGCGCGGTCAACGGCGCGCTGGTCGGACTGCTGCGAATTCCACCCTTCATCGCAACGCTGGCGACCATGATCGCGCTGCAGGGGGCGACGCTCTATTTCGCGCAGGCCGGGGTTCTGATCGTCAAGGAACCGGTTCTGCGGGTGCTCGGGCAGGGCGCATTCCTCGGCGTGCCGATGCTGATCGTCTACGCGCTTGCCGCCGGCGTCGTTGCGATGCTGGTCATGCGACACACGCCATTCGGATTGAGGATCTACGCTGTCGGTTCTGACGCCGACGCAGTGGCGTTGTCCGGCGTGCCGGTGGCGCGCATCCGCTTCTTCACCTATCTGCTCGCTTCGGTCTTCGCGTTCCTGTGTTCCATCGCGCTTATCGGGCGGGTGCCGATCGTGACCGCGACGATGGGGGGCACATCCCTTCTGCTCGACGGCTTCTCGGCCGCCGTTTTGGGTGGCGTATCGATCTTCGGTGGCCGCGGCACGGTCCTCGGCGTGTTTTGCGGCGCGCTCGCGATCAGCCTTATCACGGCGGCGACGCAGGTCTTCGGTGTCGATCCCGCCGCGATCGGACTGATCAAGGGCATGATCGTGCTGATGGCGCTGGCGACTGATCGAGGGCTGCAATGGCTGTCACGGCGCTACAGTCTCCCGAAGGCGAACGCGGCGTGAAGCGGGAGGCAGGTCAGTCCGTGGATGCGAAGAGGCTCGCCGTACTGGCTGATCGCCTCGGCATCGCCTGCACGCCGGACCAGCTCGCGCAGATCGGTGACGCCATCCCCGATCTCCTGAACGATATCGACGCGACTTTTGCGCACTGGTCGGACGCTGTCACGCAAGCACCCGCGAACGCCGGGCGCTCCCATTCGGCTCCTTTGCCAGAAGAGGATCCGTACAACGCCTGGGCGACGCTCTGCCATATCGAAGGCGCCTCAACCGGGCCGCTCGCGGGCAAGACGGTCGCGGTCAAGGACAATATCCAGGTTGCCGGACTGCCCATGCAGAACGGTTCGGTCGAACTGGAAGGTTACATCGCCGAGGCGGATGCGGAAGTGGTATGCCGCGTGCTGGACGCTGGCGGCACGATTGTCGGCAAGGCGCGCTGCGAGAATTACTGCCTCTCGGGCGGAAGCCATACCGGATATGGCGGGCCGGTGCGGAACCCGCATGATCCCGAACGAACGACCGGCGGTTCGTCCTCGGGTTGCGCGGCGCTTGTCGCCTCGGGTGCCGTGGACATGGCCATCGGCGGGGACCAGGGCGGGTCGGTGCGCATCCCGGCCTCGTTTTGCGGCGTTGTCGGACTGAAACCGACCTGGGGCCGCATTCCATATGCGGGCGCGATGGCGATGGAGCCCTTCATCGACCATTTGGGGCCGATCACGCGGAATGTCGCCGACAACCGCCTGTTCTTTTCGGTGTTGGCCGGAGACAAGGCGATGCGCGATGCGCCGTTGGCCGGCATGGAGGGACTGCGTCTTGGCGTGCTGGAAGAAGGGTTCGGACAGCCGAATGCCGATGCGGCGGTGGAGCGTGCCGTACGCGAGTGCCTGGCCGCGCTCGGGAGAACCGGCATCTCCGTAGCCCCGGTCTCTGTGCCGCAACATCGTCACGCGTCGCCCATCTGGACGGCCATCGGCCTTGATGGCATGCGGCGCATTCTGCTGGACGGCGAAGGCGCGGGTGATTCCGCCACCGGCGGCTGGCCGCTCGGAGTGACCCGCCATCTGCACGCGCAGCGCGCTGAGCACGGGGTTCGGGCGTCCTTGCGAACGCTCCAGTTTTTCCTCGCGGCGCAACTGGTTCACGAAGAACGAGGCGGTGCGCCCTATGCGTTCAGCCGCCAGGCCGCGGAGAGGCTTCGCAGCTGTTACGATGACGTTCTGAATTCTGTGGATGTGCTGGCCATGCCCACGACGCCGCACGCTGCCGCGCGGCTGCCGGGCGACACTTCACTGGCGGCGAGCAATTTCGCCGCGAGTTCGATGGCTGCGAACACGGTCGCGTTCAATCTGACGCATCATCCTGCGCTTTCTGTGCCATGCGGGTCCGTCGCCGGGTTGCCCGTCGGTCTCATGCTGGTCGGCCGCCACGGCGAGGAAGACACACTCTATCGCGTGGCGGCGGCGGTGGAAGCATCATAGCCGACCAGGTTCAGCAACGATGAGATGATCCGCGCCCGACGGTTGCAGGACGGGTTCACGCTTGTCGTGGCCACCTCTTCCATCTGGGCGCGGGGCCGGCCGGACTGGTCCTCGATTGCCTCCCGACCCGTCATTAATCCTGAGATAAATTATCCACTTTTTTTGTGACGACCCGAATGCCCGCGCGTCTCTTGGGGTGAGGGGGCGGTTCTGCGGTGTGAGCGCGGAGGCCCGTCATCAAAGGACAGAAGGGCGTTGGAATGAGTAAGAGTCACCTAGTCGGGGATGTGCAAGCGAAAGCCGTGAGATCCAGGGGGATTGCGCGGATTGCCGGCATGTTGCTGTGTTCGACCGTGCTTGGTTTTTCCGGGGTGCTGTCGATGCCGGCGGCGCGAGCCCAGCAGGCCGAAACGCTGAGAATTTCGATACCGGCGCAGCCGTTGAGCTCGGCGATCGACGCCTTCAGCCGGACCACCGGCTGGCAAATCGGCTATTCCTCGCCGATCGACGGAACCCTTCGGACGCGTGCGGTGTCGGGCAACATGACACCCCGGCAGGCGCTGCAGTCGATGCTCGCCGGAACCGGAATCTCCATCAGGATCACGGGCACCAGCAGCGCCGCTCTTGTCGATCCGTCCGCCACGGCCGTCGATCTTGAGGATGACGGCTCGCTGTTGCTCGACACGATCACCATCGACGCCGGCGGACGCGGCGCGCCGGCAGGCTCCGGGTTCAAGGGCACGCCGGACTGGGTCTACGAGACGTCCGACAGTGTCAGTGTCATTTCGCAGGAAGCGATCGACCAGTCCGGTGCGCGTGACACGCGGGAACTGTTCAACTCGGTCTCCGGCGTCTACTCGGGTGACGGTCTCGGCAGTGCGCCCGGCGTATCGCCGAACATCCGTGGCCTGCAGGATTCAGGCAGGGTTGTCGTCTCCATCGACGGCGCCCGACAGAACGCCCAGGACGGCGGGCGGTACGGCGCGGCGACAACCGGCTTGTACGGCACGGCGATGGTCGATACGGCGTTCGTTCGCACTATTGACATCGACAAGAAGACCGACGCCTCGGCGAACAATGCCGGTTCGTTGGGCGGCGCGGTGGATTTCCGGCTGGTCAAGGCCGACGACATCATCTCGCCGGACAAGCAATGGGGCGTCGAGATGGACGGGGCCACCGGCACCAACGCCTATGAATTCGCCGGCTCGATCCTCGGCGGCTTGAGGCTGAGCGACGAGGTGTCGCTGATCGTCGGCCTGAGCGCGCAGCAACTCGGCGCATACGAGCCGGGACACAATGGCGATGCAGACGCCCGGTTCGATCTTACGGACCGCGACAACCGGTCCTCGCTGGTGAAGCTGGAGGGCGACTATGGAGACCTTCGGACGTCGCTGGCTTGGCTGCATCAGGAGAACCGCTACGCTTACACGACCGGCGGCGACGGCACCTATGGTAGCCGCTTCGACACGCGCACGGATTCGGTGATCGGAGACCTGGAATGGTCTCCCGACGATCCGCGCTTCGACGTCAAGGCGAAGCTGTGGTTCAACAATTCGGCCACCGATGAGATTCGCGACGCGCGCGAAATCATCAGCGTTCCCGAAACCTATATCGACAAGCGGCTGACCTCGTTCGGCGGAATTCTGGAGAACACCTCGGTGCTCGAAACAGCAGCCGGGCCGCTGACCCTGAACTACGGTGTCGAGGCGTTCCGGGATGACGGTGCGAAGTCTGCGACCAGCGAGACGATTGCGGAGAATCCGCATTACGCGACCTCCTACGGGACGTTCAGTCCGCCCGGCACACGCGATGTCGCCAGCGGTTTTCTCAACGCGGAATTTGACCCGGTTTCTTGGATGACCCTGAACGGGGGCCTGCGCTACGATTGGCATCGGCTTCAAGGGAAGCCAGTGTACTATAATGATCTGTCTTACTCGGACTATGTGTTCATTCCGTGCGACCCCGTGAGCAACCACTATTCTGCTGCGGATTACTACAGTGAAGTTTTTCTCGTTCAAAACCCTACCTGGACGAACTATCCGGTCTACGAGAACATCTTATTCCCCTCGTTTTGTATGCCGGGGACCAATACGGGCGATACGGTCTACATCGAGGACATTCACGAGAATCTGCTTGAAATTGACCGTTCCGACGGGGCGTGGCTGCCGAGCGCGACGGTGGAGGTCAGGCCGCTCGACGGGGTCGACTTGTTCGCAAGCTATTCCGAAAGCTTCCGGCCCCCGACGCTGACTGAAGCCTTCATGACCGGCAGCTTCGCACCGGGCGACTATTTGGGTCAAAGCGTCGCGCCGAACGCTTACCTGCGACCGGAACAAGCCCGCACGTTCGAGATCGGCGCGAACATCCGCGCTGAAGGCCTGATCGCCCCGGACGACGCCTTTGCTGCGAAGGTCGTCGCCTTCTACCGCGAGGTCGACGACTACATCGTATTCGGCCAGATACTCCCTGACGATGGACCCGGGCGGACCTATCAGGGCTTCGTCAATCTCGACGGCACCGCCTATATGCGCGGTCTCGAAATCGAGGCGAATTATGATGCCGGACAGTTCTGGCTGGGTACGGCAGCGTCCTTCCTTGACGTCGATTGGCCGCAGAAAACCGAAGTGTTCAGCAACGGCACGACCACGACGAACGGAGAGGTGTTTGCGTGGAGCAACAACGTTCCGCCGCGTATGAAGCTGGTCTTCGACGGCGGTGTGCGGCTGTTCGAGCGGAAGCTTACGCTCGGCGCCACGGTGAACCACGTCACGCCGACCAATACCGCCTATATCGACAATGAAGGCGACGTCGTCGAGCACTCCGGTCCTTACACGACGCTCGATCTTCGCGGATCCTACAGGTTCAACGAGAATACGACCCTGCACGCCTCCGTCACCAACGTGACCGACGAGCGATACGTGCCGGCGACAGGCGTGTATCTCGCGCCGGGCAGGACCTACATGGCGAGATTGAAGACGAAGTTCTGAATCTGTCGCCATTGAACATGGGTGGCCGGCGGACAACTCCGCGCCACTCGTGCCGTTTTCACCACCAGCTCTTGATGCGTCGGATGTCGGGTGACTGCGTCCTCGCGGATGCCGACGTCAAACATGTGAAAAATACTCAACTTTCTTTGAAGGATCGGGCGGCCTGAATCGTCTTTACCAGTAAGGGGCCGATCGGCAGCCGAGCAATCAGGAGTACCACAATGGAAGCAATCGAGGTCGATCGGCAATCCGCCGACCTTACGCGTGTGAAGCGTTTCAAGGCGGAAACGCATTCCGCGCATGAACGTCTGGACAATGCGATCATGGCGCGCGAGCCGTTTTCGAGCCGGGAGCGCTATGCCGGGTTTCTCCGGGTGCAGTATCTGTTTCACCGCGATATCGACGCGCTCTACCGCCATCCTGTCCTCAAATCGGTGCTGCCTGACCTCGACGGACGCCGGCGGATGTCGCTTGTCGCGCAGGATCTGACCGATCTTGGCGCTGCTGTCCCCGTGTCGCCAGCGCGGCCGGCGTTCGACCTGGACGAGCCCGCCGACATTCCCACGGCCCTCGGCTGGCTCTATGTGGCGGAAGGGTCGAATCTCGGCGCGGCGTTCTTGTTGAAAGCGGCCGCGAAACTGGGACTGTCGGAAACCTTCGGCGCAAGGCATCTCGCCGGCGCGCCGGAGGGCAGGGGGCTTCACTGGCGCACCTTCACTTCGGCGCTGGACGAATATCCGCTCGATCCGGACGGAGACGAGCGCGCCGTCGCAGGCGCCGTCGCCGCTTTCGCCCGCGTCTCGGACTATGTGCGTCTCGCCTACGATGGCTGACCGCATTGCGGCCGAGACTGACGGGGTTCGGTCCGTGGGCAAACCGGTTGCCGGTCACCGGATCGGCGGCCCGGTGATCCGCGCGGCCTGTTGTGCGCTCGGCTGTCTGATGCTGGCGCTCGGCGTGATCGGCGCTTTTCTGCCGGTGATGCCGACCACGGGGTTCCTCATTCTCGCTGCCCTGTTCTTCGGCCGCTCGTCACCGCGGTTTGAGGCCTGGATGCTCGACCATCCTCGTTTCGGACCCGCCATCCGGGACTGGCGAGAGCACGGCGCGATCTCGCGCCGCGCCAAGCTCATGGCCTGCGCCGGCATGACTTTCGGCTTTGTGGTCTTGCTGGCCCTCGCCTCTCCCGGGCCGGGGCTGGCAGGTCTGGTCGCGGCCTTCATGTTGGTGGCGGCTCTCTATCTCGTCACTCGTCCGGCCGTTCCTGGAACCTTCGAAAACGCGGGTGATCGCGGCAAGCCGGAAGGGAATCGATCATGCATCTGACACGTCAATCGGAGATCGCGATCACCATCCTGATGGCCTGCGCAGAGGACGGTGAAGAATTGACCCGGACACAGGAGGCCGCCGAGCGGGCGGGAACGAGCAAGGACTTCGCCGCCCAGGTCGTCGCCATGCTCGTCCATGCCGGATATCTGGAGAGCCGGCGCGGACGATATGGCGGACTCAGCCTTGCCATGCCGGCGGAAGACATTCCGCTCGGCGCGTTGCTCTGCCTGACGCAATCCGGAATCGGGCATGACAAGCGGGGCGCGAGGGCATCGCCCTCACATGCGTTCGAAAGCGTCTTGAGGGCGGCGACCGTCTCCTTTCTTTCGACTTTGGACAGTTTCACCCTTGCCGATCTGATGGAAGGGGAGGGGCGTAGCCGTCTCGCCTGCCTCGATTGCGCGCTCTGGGCGGCGATGGCGCGCCGTCCGCTGCCCCGAAGGACAGTCAGCTAGCCATCCAGCGGCCGAGTGCGCCTTCGGCGCCCACCAGCCAGACAGCAAAGCGCCAACCAAAAAGGATCGACCATGCCCGGCACGAAGCCTGCCTCATCACATCTCCGTCCTTGTTTGCGAGGGCGCCCGACATGGGCACAGGCTCTGCTTGCGTTCATGCTGACGTTCTGCGGACCGGTCTCGGCGCAGGAGACGGCCGAGCCCGCCGCACAGGCGGAGCCGGTCGGACCGGGCGCATCATCGCCATCGGAAGCCGCGCAGCAAGCCTCGCCCGCGCCGGGGATGACCGATGAAGACGCCGAGCTGGCGCCCGAGGAAGGGCAGTCCGCGGACGACGATGCCGCGCCATTGGGCAACCAGGCGTCGGAGACGGAGGAACACACACAGGTGGCCGCCCTGCCTTCGCCGGAAGCGTCGACCCTGCCGCACAACCTGTCGCCCTGGGGCATGTTCTTGGCGGCGGACAACGTGGTCAAGGGCGTGATGATCGGGCTTGCGGTCGCTTCCGTTGTTACATGGACAGTGTGGCTCGCAAAATCGCTGGAACTGATGGGTGCGAACATGCGTGCGCGCGGCGTGCTGAGGATCGTGACGCGCGCGAACGATCTGGCGGAGGCCGGCCATGCGCTCGGCGGGCGCCGCAGCCCGGCCGCGCTCCTGGTCCAGGCCGCGCAATACGAGTTTCAGCGCTCCCAGGGCGCGCTCGACCATGCGGGCGGGCAAGGGCTCTTGCAGCGCGTGACCTCGTCCCTTTCGCGCATCGAGGCACAGGCTGGACGGCGGATGACGCGCGGGACCGGCGTGCTGGCGACGATCGGTTCGACTGCCCCCTTTGTCGGCCTGTTCGGCACGGTCTGGGGGATCATGAACGCCTTCATCGGCATCTCGGAAGCCCAGACGACCAATCTCGCCGTCGTCGCGCCTGGTATCGCCGAAGCGCTTCTGGCGACGGCTTTGGGGCTGGTCGCGGCGATTCCGGCGGTGGTCTTCTACAACGTCTTCGCGCGCGCGACCGCCGGCTATCGCCAGCTTCTCGCCGACGCATCCGCCGCCGTGGAGCGGCTGGTGAGCCGGGATCTCGACTATCGCAAGACGCCGCAGCCCGCCTTGCAGCAGGCTGCGGAGTAGCGGTCCATGGCAGGCAGTCTGAATGTCAGCGCCGAAAACGACGATCTGACGGAAAATCATGAGATCAACGTGACGCCGTTCATCGACGTCATGTTGGTGCTGCTCATCGTCTTCATGGTGGCCGCGCCGCTGGCCACCGTCGATGTGGACGTTGATTTGCCGGCATTGACGGCGGAGCCGAAGGAACGGCCGGACGAGCCGCTCTATTTGACGCTGAAGGCCGATCTGACGCTGGTGCTCGGCGAGGTGGCGGTACCTGCCGACGCGCTTCAGGCGGCGCTTGACCGGCAGACCGAAGGAGACCGGCAGACACGCATCTTTCTGCGCGCCGACAAGGTGGTGCCCTATGGCGAACTGATGGGTGTGATGAACCTGCTGCGCGATGCAGGTTATCTGTCGATCGCGCTGGTCGGGCTGGAGGGCGTCCCCGCGACCGGCGGGTCGATCGGGGGCCACGCCGCCTCCGTGGATGCGAATGATGGCGGCGCTGCGGCGCGGGACGCGGAGGGGGCGTCCGGGCCGGCGGGGCAGGCCGAACACCCGATCGGCGCGGACGGCGAACGCGGAGCCGGCCGTAACCCGTGAGAGCATATGCGGACATCCTTCCTCCCGAAGCGCTTAGCCGGTTCTCGTGGAGCCGGGTCGGGCTATGGTCGCTCGCTGCCGTGATGATATTGTCGGCGCATGTGGGTACGGCGATCTGGTCGATGCGCACGCCGACGGCTGAGACCGTCCAGGAGGCCGCGCCGGCAGCGATCATGATCGAGATGGCCGCCGAGCCGGCCGCGCCGGAATCGGATGAAGAGGAGATCGCACCGCAGGAGACAGAATCCGCGGAAGCCATGGCAGCCCAGCCTGTCGAGCTGGCCGAGCAACCGGAGGAGGAGGTCGAGCCCGATCCAGACACGCTCCCGGACGTCGTCGAGGAGCCCGAACCGGAAGAAATCGTCGAGGATCCGGAGCCTGAAAAGCCTGAGGAGATCGTCGAGACGTCACGGCTCGAAACGCCCGAACCCGAGCAAGCCGAGGAGATGACGGAGGAAGAGCCCGAATCGCTGCTCGAGGCGACGAACGTCCCGATCCCCACGCCGCGTCCGGCCTACACGCCACCCAAGATGGTGGAGAAGCCCAAACCGAAGAAGAAGGTCGCCGCAACGCCGAAGACGAAGAACGCGGCGTCCCACGCGTCGGCGAAGGCGAAGGTGAAGGCGAAGAAGGCGCCTGTCGCCGCCGCCAAGCAGACGAGCCGCGGTGCAGCGCGCACGATCTCGCCGGCCCGCTGGCAATCGCGCCTGTTGGCGCATCTGGAACGCCGAAAGCGCTATCCCTCAGGCGCGAAGCGCCGTCGCGAGCAGGGCGTCGCCTATGTCCGCTTCACCATCGACGCCGCCGGCAACGTGAAATCGGCCAGGCTCGCGCGCTCGTCGGGCTTTCCGGAACTCGACCGCGAGGTTGTCGCCATGGTCCGGCGCGCTTCGCCCGTCCCCGCCCCGCCGCCGGGCGTCGGCAGGACGATAACCGTGCCGGTCAGGTTCAGGCTGAAATAGGAGATTTGCGGATTTTGGACAGGCCTGCGACCGACGGGTCATTCAGGTCGTCGACGCAGATGGCCACCAGATAATCTAACGGGGTCGGAAGTTCCTGCGAATTTCCGACCCCGTCGATAGGGCAAGAACGCACAACTGGCTCGTCGCGGCCCTGATTCGCCAGCCGTGGGAGTGTCGTCTTGCCTGTTCCGCTATGTTCAGATGCGCGATTTCCGTACCCTGACTATAAAACATGATAAATTTTGTCAAATTAATGTTCGGTTCAACGAACTCCCGCCCATAGCCTGGGAGCAGCTGACCCGTCCTTTGGCGATGGGCCGTCGCGCTCACACTACGGGTCCGTACTCGCCCGAGAAGTCGCGCAGGCGTTCGGGTCGTCAAAAAGAAAGGGGATACTCTATCTCAGGATCAGTATTCTGCCCGGAAGCCGGGTGACGGAAACGCCTGCGGCCTCTGCCAGCGTGCGGATCGCCGCCTCCGGCTGGTCCAGATCGTAGTTGCCGCTGACCAGAAGATCTTTCAGCCTGTTGTCGGCGACGATCACGCGACCGTCGTAGTAGCGCCGCAAGGTCGCAAGCGCCGTCGCAAAACTCTGCTCGCGAAAGATGATGCGGCCATCCAGCCAGGCGAGCGCGCGCGCCAGATCCACCTCCCCGACCGGGGACAGCGAGTCTTCGTCCGCAACGATCATCTGGCCGGGATCGAGCCGCACCCGGTCTTCGGGCCACGAAAAACGGCTCACATCGACCAGTCCTTCTTCCAAAACGATGGAGTCCCCGGTATCGCCGCGCCTTACCGCAAAGGCGGTTCCGATATCCACCGTCTCGCTGAATTGCGCCGTGACGGTGAAGGGATGCGCATCGTCGTGCCGGACGTCGAAATAGGCCTCCCCTTTGAGGAGCCTGACGCTCCGTCGCCCGTCCTCGAAGTCGAGCGCGGCCGCTGATGCAGTGTTCAGTCTCATGACCGACCCGTCCGGCAGATCGATCGTCTTGCGCTCGCCGACGGCGGTGACATGATCCGCCTGCCAGTCCAGCCACAGATCGGGCCCCTGTAAGACGCCGACCGCGAGAACAATAATAGCGGCCGCGGCAGCGACCATGGTTCGAACGCGCGCGGGGACCGTGCCCGCATGCGCCCGATGCGAATTCATCGACAGGGCGCCGCGCTTTCGGTCATCCGCCTCCACCGCCAGACGCATGGACGCCATCCCGTGCATTCGCTCAAGCCTGTCGAAAGCTTCAAGGTGTCTGTCGTCGCTGCGTCGCCATCGCTCGAAGTCCCGCAGGATGGCCGCATCGGGCGTGCTGTCCTGAAGGCGCATGAACCAGTCGAGCGCCTCATCCGTGATCGCGTCCGGATGGCGATGGGGCTCGTCCGCTTCGAGCTCTGCGCTCTTGTACTCTCGCACGGTCTTCATCCGAATTCCGGATCCCCCGGGGTATTCGGGACCAATGGATGGTCCGGGTGTCCGAATGCCTCACAGAAGAGACGTTTCGCCGACCGGCAAGTCACAAACAATCCTCCCGGGACACCCCAACCGGCGTCCGTCTGCCGCGCTTTGGCCAATGTCGGCAGATGGAATACGCCCCTCAACCGTTTTCCAGGCGCTTCAACACGTCATGGCAGTGGCCCATCACGAGTTTTACGTCATTGTAGACCGTGTTGCGCGATACCCCCAGGTGCCTGGCCACGCGATCATAGGTCCAGCCGTCGATCTGCGACAGTTTCCAAGCCTTCTTCGCCCGCTCGGGCAGTGAATCGAGCGCTTCGGCAAAACGGCGAAAGCGCTCCTTCTCGATCAACGCATCCTCAGCGCTGACGGTATCGGCCGCAACCGCTTCGATCGTCGCTTCACCGGCGTTGCGGTCCTCGAAGCGCTCACGGCTGCGTTGGCGCCTTCGGTAGTCGATTGCGAGATTGCGAGCTGTCTGGCGCAAGAAGGCCGCGACATTGACGATCGGGCCACCCTCGGACGCCCGGTATGCGCGAATATAGGCTTCCTGGGTCAGGTCTTCGGCAACCTGGCGATCCTTGACGATTCTCAGGACGAGCCCGATCAACGAATGCCGGTTCGAAGAGAATATCTCGGTTAGCGTGGCAGACACGGTCAGCACCTGCCGGGAGCGCGAATAGCTGACATCCGGTTCGGAGAAAACTCTCCCGTCACCGGCTGGATAAGAGCCCCGTAATGCATTGCAAATTTCCGACGCCTCGTGAGTTCCGTCGGGCCGCGTACCCTGAAACTCATAGAACGAACTTGTCGGTCTATCAATATTTGCAGTGGCGCAGCTCTCAACCTAGAACGGCAGGTCCTCCCTGACCCCTTGTCGGAGGCCGGCCCGGCGAATGCCGGGCCGGCCTGAAGGGACGTCGTTAGAACCTTACCTTCAGAGACATCGTCGCCGTCCGTCCGGGCGCGCCGAAATTCGGATTGCCGAGCGTGTCGGCATAAGCCACGTCCGTGATGTTGCTGACAGCGAAGTTGAGTGTCGCGGTTTCGTTGAAATCGTAGGAACCGAAGATGTCATAAACAGTGAAGCCGTCGATATCCGACTGGTGACCCGCCGACCCGCGATAGACCGAGGGGCCCGAATAGGTGACCCGCCCGCCGAGCGTGAGGCGCTCGTCGAGAAAGCGCATCCCGGCCTGCGCCGTCGCCTTGTGCTTCGGCGGCACGTATATGAAAAGGCCGCCTTCGGACTCGGCATCGCCCTCGATGACGCCGGGGATGACCACGTAATGGTAGGTGTAGCTGGTGTCGAGATCGGCATCGAGATAGCTGTAGGATCCGCCGACGAAGAACCGGTCGGACTCGTAGTTCGCCTCGAGTTCGACGCCCTTGAACCGGCTGTCGTTTGCGGCATTGATGTTGGTGTAAACAAGCGGATTGGGCGTGACGACGGCCAGCGAGATGTAGTTCTCGACACGCCGGTCGAAACCGGCGAGCTTCATCCGCAACGAATCTCCTGGTGCCAGCAGGTCGTCGAGCCTCAGATTGGCGCCCACTTCCCACGTCGTCGAATGCTCCGCCTCGAGATCGGGGTTGGGTGCATAGAACTGCCCGGCACTTCCGATATGGGTGCCGCTGGCGGCGTTCTCCATGATTGCCGGCGGGCGATAGCCTTCGGAATAGGACGCGAAGACATCGAGCCAGCCGGTCGGCGATATGGTCACCGAGGCCGACGGCAGGAGCCGGCCGCCGGAACTCGCGACGTTCTCCTCGTAGTAGCTGCTGGTCGTGCCGTCCCACATCAGCGCCGTGGCGGAGAGGTCATAGGCGTCGTAGCGCAGGCCGGCGCCGACGCTCAGCCAGTCGGTCACCGCGTAGTCCGCGCTGGAAAACAGGCTGGCGACACTGCGGGTTCCTTCCGGCATCGCACCGGCAAACCAGGCGCCGTCGGGATCGTCCGTCGGATCGGACCCGGCCGACGCGCTCGTGGTGTCGTCGCGAAACGCTTCCAGACCGTAATTGACCGAGAGCATGCGGTCCGCCAGTTGGAAATCGCTGGTGTTTTCCAGCGTCACCCCGACGGAACGCATGCGGTAATCGACGTCGAAGGCGCCGTAATTGGTGCGCGCCGGCCGGTACTGGGAGACATGCGTGTCGTTGTACCAGAGATTGGCCTTCAGATCGACGAAGGGCGACAGCGGATCATATTCGTAGCCGGTCCGCAAAGTGTGGTTCGTCGTGGTGTTGGTATCGATATATTGCCCGGTTCCCGTGGCATAATCGCCCTGGAAGCCGAGCCAGCTCAGGACGAGCGACTGTTCGTCGTCGGGCACGATCTCCGCCTTGAACAGACCCGACCAGATATCGGAACCGGTGTAGTCCGCCGGTTCGGTGACCGGACCGAAATAGCCTGCGATTTCTCCATTGTGTCCGATATCGTAGTCGCCGAGCTTCTTGTGGCTTACGCCGCCGACAAACGAGAGCGTATCGGACGCCCTGGCTGCAGCCAGGATCGATCCGGAGAATTCATAGGCGTTGGTGCCCGTCGTCCCCTCGACCTCGCCGCCGATGCTGTCGCCCGGATCCAGCAGATCGTCCGCCGTGACGGTCCGGAAATCGACCTGGCCGCCAAGCGTTGCCGCACCGCCGGCGCCTGCTGCAACCGTCTTCTCGACCTCGACCGCACGGATCATTGCCGGGTCCAGATAGGTGTAGCCAGTCGACCCGTGGCCGGAGAGCTGGAAATTCTGGCGCACGCCGTCGATCATCGTGTTCACGCGCGCCTGGTCCTGCAAGCCGCGGACATTGACGTTGATCCCCGGGTCCTGCGGATTGTCCGCAGTGTAGGTGCCCGAGACGTCATCGAGCAGATCGTTGCCGTGTCGCGCGGGATTGGCATCCAGACTGTCGGTGGACACGACGCTGACCGCCTCCGGTGTCTCGTAGACCCAATCGGGCGTGCCCTGGAAGCCGCGGCCCGATTTGGCCGTGCGGTCGGCGCCCGCCGTCACGTCGATGGCGTCCAGCATGGTCGATCCGTCGGCGGCGACACCGGCGGAAGCTTCGGCGGCCGGATCGATGATCGTGACGGTGTTCACGCCGCTGAACCGGAATCCGAGACCGGTGCCCTCGAGCAACCGCTCCAACGCAGCCTCGTGCGTGAGCGAACCGGATACACCGGCACTGATCCGCCCGGCAGTGAGCTGCGAGGCGAAGATCAACCGCATCCCGGCGCGATCGGCGAATTGGGTCAGCGCCGAACCAAGTGGCTGGGCGGCAATGTCGAACCGGCTGGTCACGTCCGCCTGCGCTTGTGCCGAAGCCATCAGCGGGGCGAAGATCCAGCCCGTCACGCAAACAGCTGTTGTCGCCAGCAGGACGATCCGCAGCGAAGTGCGCCGTGCTTGCCTCGTTATTTCCGGATTTGCGCGTCTCATACGCCGCTCCCATGCCTGTTGTTCACACCGGGACGCCGAATGAGTTCTTCGGTTTTTCGGGCGTCCTTTCCTCAGGACGAAGCGGGGAAACGATCCCTGCACCGGAAATCGAAATAAGTGGATATTTTTTGTCTAGTTTTTAGATTCGCCTATCGCAGCAGCGTCACTAGCGGCAGCCGCACGATGCGTACGGGAAGGCTCATCTCGATCGCGGAGAGTACGGCGTCCGGATTGTCGAGGTCGAACACGCCGGTGACTTCGAGCTCCGCCGTCCGCCGGTTCGCTATGACAATACGGCCGCGATACTGACGGTCGACTTCACCGACGACTTCAGAGAGCGGCCGGCGGTCGAAGACCAGCTTGCCTCTGCGCCATGCCGTTTCGACATCCGCATTGACGCCCTGCGTCGTGGACGGCGCGCCGGTAGCGCCATAACGGACGCGCTGGTCGGCTTGCGCCCGGGCCACTTCCGCCGGCGCCCCAGGAGACGCAACATCGACCACCCCCTCGATCACGGTGACGACCACTTCGTCGCGCCGGATGTCGATGTCGAAAGCCGTGCCGATCGCGCGCGTTCGTCCGCTTTTCGCCTCCACTATGAAAGGACGTGCCGGATCGTGCGCGACTTCGAAGATCGCCTGCCCGCGATGCAGCGTCAGACGGCGTTCCGCGGAGCCGAAGTCGACCGACATCGCGGTTTCCGCGTTCATCCGAACGACGGAACCGTCCGCAAGCGCAATCTCACGCCGCTCTCCCGTTCCCGTGATATGGTCGGCGAAAAGGCCGGGGCCGATCAATCCCGCCTGATGGGCCGCCAGGCCGCCCGCCGCGATCACGCCACCCCCGAGCGCGGCGCGTCGGGTGAGACGCCGCCGCGCCACCTGCCGCTCTGAAGCGCGCTGTTCGTCGCTGGCCATACCGACGCCGTACCAGATCGTCTCGGCCTCCACGGCCGCGCTCTCATGCGCATCGCTTAGACTACGCCATGCGTCGAATGCGGCGTGATCCTCGTCGCTCGCCGAGCCGGAATGCAACCGAACCAGCCAGTCGATGGCTTCATCGCTCAACTGGATATCGGCGTTCTCCGTTTGGTTTTCGTCGCCGGTCATCATCCGCCAGGCAGATCTCCCTCGAAAAGCGTTTCCGGCCACGCACGGCCGGAAATCGCCTCGTCAGCCATAACAAGGACGAAACAGCCGCCGGCTTCCTGCACAGGCAAGGAGAAGATTCTTCCCGATCGCGCGGGTTCAATCCAGCGCGCGAAAATGATCTCTGCAATGGCGCAGCGCCTGCGCAAGGTATTTCGCGACCATGCTCTCCGAGACCTTCAGCCTGTCGGCGATCATCGCATATGACAGGCCGTCGCAGCGGCTTAGAAGCAGTGCAGTCCGCGGTTTGGAAGGCAATTGCGAGAGCGCGATCACGAGGCAGCGCAACCGGTCCCGATCGATGACGCATGTTTCCGGAGAGGGCCGGCTGTCGGCGATCGCCTGCATAAGGTCATCGTCACTGATGCAACGCGACGAGTGCCGGTTTTCCTTGCGCAGAAGGTCGATGGCGATATTGCCTGCGATGCGCAGAATGAATGCCTGGCTGTCACGAACCGTGTCCGGGGTTTCCTTCAGCGCGGCGAGGCGAAGCCAGGTTTCTTGTAGCGCGTCTTCCGCCAGTTCATGCGAACCGGTGCGCCGCTTCAACGCAATGCGCAACGTATTCCAGTGACGGAGATAGGCGGAAAGCAAATCCTCTCGGTTGTCGAATGTCAAACTCATCGGCGACGCCATTAGACCGTCTCAAAACAGTGTCCGAGCCTCAAGAACTCGCGAAAACCTTGAATGCCTTGCAAATCCGGAACCCGGCTCACGGCGGCTGCGCAAGCGTACGTTATTTAATATGAATATTATTGTCCACTTTTAATGAATCACGTCACTGGCGCGCCGGCGAACTCGCCAAGGCTTGCGCTTACAGCTGTGCGCGAGCATTCGAGGGAAATGATGCGTCGTGTACCTGTCGATCGCGTGAACGATCCTTCGGCCGAAGACATTCGGCGCATTTGCGATATGTTTGTCGAAGCCACGTCGGGTAACCTGCGGAAACTACGCAGTTATCCGGCGACGAAGCATGAATAGCAATTTTGGAGGAGTGGTTGGCTGTGAATTTATTTTTCGGCGAACCAGTCTCTGGTCGCAATTGCCTGGTTTGCAGGGAAAATACAGGGAATCCGGGCCACAAGGCGCGTGACGGTGACGGAAATTTGCGGGTGATTTCAATGGGTTTGGTGCAACTTCCCTGATGCGCAGAGTAGGGAAATCATTCGGCCCCTGCAGGGAAAGGTTGCGCGCGATCGGGGATTTCTCGCCTGAAACCCCGCTCTTGTGGTGCCCCCTGGCGGGTTCGTATTGTCGTTAGCCGGGATGCAATTGCCGTTAGGTGGGAACGCATTGCAGTTACTTGGGAACGGATCGCAGTTTCGGGCAATTGGAGCGCGATTGTGCGGGACCGTCGTTCCGCGAGGCGATCGCGGGGCCGGACAGATTGGCGGCCAGCAATATCAATTGCCTTTCCGTGCGCATCGTTTTCGGAGCGCGGGCTGCTGACAAGCCTGGACGCAATGACGACACAGCGATGAGTGAAGTGCCGATCGCGATAGGGACTTGCGAGATATTGCGATGGCGGACCTGATTGACATTGGCGCCGACGATCTGCCGGTCGAGCGGCGATTGCGGCTCTCGATCCGGTGGCGGTCGATACGCACCCTCTTCATGTTTCCCGATGAGGCGTGTGCCTATTTCTCGATTGGTCTCTTCCTTGGTGACCAACCGCTTTTCAATGAAGCCGTCTACCCGGACGTCGATGATGAAGTCAGCGCCTCCACTTCGAAGGGCTACTTCAAGGTCTATGACGACAATTGCGACTTGCTCACCGGGCTTCGAGACCTGCTGGTCGCAAACAAGCGCTTCGACTTCGAGGATTTCGTCGAACCGCTGTTTCGCCTGATCATCGCGCCGGACGCGCTCGATGCGGCCGACAAGGTAACGTCCGACACCGACGACTTCGATGTGCTCGCAATCATCTATTCGGGTGGAAACTGGCATGGCCAGGCGCTGGGTGACACTGGTCCTGCCGTCAGGTTGCGGGTTGCGCGCAATGATATTGCAGCGTTCTTTCGCGAGCTTCTAGACGAAGCGCTGGACCCGGATGTCTGCGCCGAGGACTCCCGGCAGATTTTGCGCCAACGTTTCAAGGATGACCTCGCGAACCGACCCGAAACAGCCAGCGGCATGCCTCTCTGAGGCCCGTTCGCGTGAATGCCAGGCCGGAATTGCTTCCGGGTGAGCAAATGGCGCAGAAATGAAATTCCTTGTTTGGCTCGCTGTGGCACGTTGAATGGAATCCAATTCTAGAAAAATGCCGGTTTTGCCTCCTCCCGGTTTTTTGAAGCCGGTTTTCGATTTGAGGGGTCTTCGAGGGCTTCTAAAGGGGCTCTAAAGGGCCTTTCGAGAGATACCGTTTCGAAAGCGAAACGATCGGAAACAGTTTTGCTTTCTGCATGGCCCCCCGTTGCGACGCTTGTCGGTGTTCCGGTAATGTTCATGTCATCGCCAGCGGGCGATCACCTCTGACAAACCAACCTCCGCACTTCAGGCGGACAGAATGGAGATGCACATGCATTCGCCAAAGGAAGAACTGTGTCCTGTCGACAGGCTCACACCATATGCCAACAATGCTCGGACGCATTCGAAGAAGCAGGTTCGACAGATTGCCGAGAGCATCAGGCGCTTCGGCTTCACCAATCCGGTTCTCGTCGCTGATGACGGAACGATCATCGCCGGCCACGGTCGCGTCGAGGCCGCGAAGCTGATCGGCATGGCCGAGGTGCCGATCAGGAGACTGTCGCATCTCAACCGGGAGGAGGTTCGCGCCTACATCCTGGCCGACAACAAGCTCGCCGAGAATGCCGGCTGGGACCGCGACCTTCTCGCCATCGAGATGCAGGGCCTGATCGATCTGGACTTTGATGTCGAACTGCTTGGCTTCACGACCACCGAGATTGACATCGTCATCGACGGCGAGGCTTCGGGCAATCCCGGAGTTGATCCGCTGCGTGATGCGTTCGAGCCGGTTGCATCCGGGCCGGCAGTCACGCAGCCAGGCGACCTGTGGCTGCTCGGCCCGCACCGCCTGTTGTGCGGCGACGCACGCTCCGTTGAGGACGTCACGCGGCTGTGCGGAGGTGACGCCGTCGATCTGTTGTTCACCGACCCGCCTTACAATGTCCCTATCGACGGGCATGTCAGCGGTCTCGGTCGCATCAGGCATCGCGAGTTCGCGCTGGCCTCGGGCGAGATGGATGCCGCGTCCTTCACGGTCTTCCTGCGAGAGACGCTCGGTGCCGCGGCGTCGTGCCTGAGAGATGGCGCCATCGCCTATGTCTGCATGGACTGGCGCCACATGCGCGAGGTGCTGGATGCCGGCGGGGCGGTGTTCGATGAACTGAAGAACCTGTGCGTCTGGAACAAGACCAATGGTGGCATGGGCTCCTTCTATCGCTCCAAGCATGAGTTGGTCTTCGTCTTCAAGAAGGGCAAGGCGTCGCACATCAACAATTTTGGCCTTGGCGATGGAGGGCGGTACCGGACCAATGTCTGGGATTATCCCGGCATCAGTTCTCTGGGCGCCTCGCGCGACGAGGAGCTGGCCATGCACCCGACGGTCAAGCCGGTGGCGCTGATCGCCGATGCGATCAAGGACTGTAGCAAGCGCAACGACATCATTCTCGACGTGTTCGGCGGTTCAGGCTCGACACTGATTGCCGCCGACAAGTGCGGCCGACGTGCCCGCCTGATCGAGATCGACCCGCTCTATTGCGACACCATAATCCGCAGGTTCGAGCGGGTGACTGGTGAGCCAGCACGGTTGGGGCACTCCGGGGTGGTCTTCACCGACAGGGCCGCAGCATTGCAAGACGCAAATGCGGGAGGGTTCTGACCATGGCGCGCGGAAAAGACAACCGCACGGACGCCGGCGCCAAGACCGGACTTCGCGAGCTGACGCAGTTCGAGAAGGGGTTGCTCAAGGAGGCCGGGCGCAAGGTCACGGTCCGTGTTGATGGCAAGGCGGTGGAGGCGGATCTGGCGCAAGTCGTCACCAGCAAGCTGTTCGCTGTAGCCGCCCAGGGTTCGCCGCACGCGCTCGGTCATGTCCTGCGCAGCATCAACGAAGCGCAGAAACTGAATCAGGCACTTGTTCGTGAGGAAGTTGAGAGAGGTCGCAATATCAGGAAGTCCCTGGAGGAGCACCTCGCGCGAGCAGTCAGGAATGGCGCCGACCCGATCTGGGTTGTTCCGCATCCCGACGACATTGTGATCACCGAGGGCGAAGGCTGGGCGCTGACAGGCCCGGTTGACGAGGACGGCCTTAAACCAATCCAGGAACGCGTCGGGATGCGAGATGTCCTGCTGCTCCAATCGGTACTCGACGAGCGGAGTGGTCATGGTGACGGGGACGGGGGCAGCGCCTCCGACGTCCCGATGGCGGAGCAGGCGGGCAGTGCCTCGACGGCATTTGCCATGATGCTCAACGACAGCATGCCCGAGAGGTTCCGCATGTCGACACTGGAGATGGTGTTTGTCACCGATCGGCACCATCGCCTGACCAAGCGGGAACTGTTGAAGACCACCTACCGCGCCTGGGCGGCAATCGGTCAGCCCAAGCCGCGTGGCACAACCCTGCCGCCTTGGTGTGAGGTCGAGCCGCGGGTGGAGCGGCTGGCTGCCGTCTTACGCAGAGTGTTGGATGAAATTCGAGCGGACGACCTTGTTAGCGGCCATCAGATTGCTCTAAGTCTTCAAGACCTGCTTCGGCCTCGGGGGGCCGAGAAAGCGTAGAGCCCAAGAAGTTGGTTGGGGGAGGGCCTCCAGCCAGCCAACAGTTAGCACTGACTTTTTTGCGTTATCGAGGCTGACTCGATAGTATTTGCTCCAGGTCGTCGCTTCGAACCCGCGACTCCTACCCGAGATGACACATGCGGCCGGTAGATGTATCCGGCCCCTGAGAAAGTGTACTTGAAACGCCGGTGGCTGCTTAGGCGAGAATGATCCGGTCCATGCGCACGTCATGCCACTGTGGATAGATCGTCGCGAGGCGTGCACATGCGTAACCGACACCGAGGACGAGAGGTCCTGTTGCCATCGCGGTAAGCGTCCGGTCATAGAAGCCTCCGCCATAACCCAGGCGATAACGCTCGGCGTCAACGCCGACCAGAGGCGATATGACGATATCGGGCGAGACCGGTTCGCCTGCCGCGGGAACGGGAATATTCCAGATTCCGCGCTCGAGCTTTTCTCCGGGTGACCATAGGCGGAATTCAAGCGGTTCGCCTTTTGCGACGACCACAGGAAGCGTGATCCGACCACCCCGGTCGATCACGCGTTGCATCCATGGACGCAGGTCAGGTTCTCCCCGAAACGGCCAATAGAGCGAGACGATACGCCCGTTCGGATCCCCGGCCTCCTTGTCCAGGCGGTCCGCGATCAAACCGGCGAGACGGGTCCGTTCCTCCGCGGGGATTGCGCGCCGTTCGGCTATGAGCCGCTCACGCTGCGTCTTTCGCCAGTGGCTAACGTCATATGCGGCTTGGCGGTCTTCTGTCTCGGCACGAAACGCGGGATCGAGTTCATGCATGAAGCAGGGCGGCGAGGCGAATTGCGGATGGTCGTAGTCTGCCAAGTGTCATCCTCCTCCATGCGCGGTGGCGCCAGGTTGACCCGCCAGGTCGCCTTCAGGCGGACTTGCGATGCCTAGCAGCGCGGCCAGCGCTTCACGGTTCCTGACGAGGTCGCGTAAGTGATACTTATCGAATACGGAGAGGTAGGCGGCGAGCGCCTCACGGACGACTCCGATAAGACGGCATGACGGCGTGATCGCACAGGCCCCGCCATCGGCTTTCAGGCACTCGACCATGGCCTTGTCGTCTTCCATCGCCCGAACGACGAATCCGATATTGATTTCTTCGGGCGGTCTTGCGAGCCTGATTCCGCCCGCACGTCCGCGCAGTGTCTCCACCAATCCGAGTTCCGAAAGCCCCTGCGCCACCTTGATAAGGTGATTGCGGGACAGGCCATAGGCGGTCGCGACATCGTTGACCGTGCACGGCCTGCCATTGCGGACCGCGAGAAAGATCAGCATGCGAAGCGCGTAGTCGGTGTGAAGAGTCATCCTCATGCCGGCACCGGCCCGCTGGTTGCGGCAGGCAGCCGGAAGAACATCGCAAGCTTGAGGCTCTGCGCGATCCTCTCAGCCCGTTCAACGAAGACCTTGGCTGCGTCCGGGTCACAGAGATCCTTCGCCGTTCCGGCGAATATCGAAAGCCAGATGTCGAAATCGCTTTCCGTCACGCCCTCCAGCTTGATGTGCGCGGGCACAGGGCGACCCTGATAGCTTCGCGTCTTCAGGATTACCGAGCACCAGAAATCCGTCATCTTCTCAAGATGCGGCTCCCAATCGCCGGTGATTTCGCGAGCGAAGATAGGGCCTAACCGGTCGTCTTGGCGAACCCGGCGATAGAATTCCCGGACAAGGCGTCCGGTGAACGCCCTGTCCACACCCTCACGCTCCAGGGGCCGTTCTTCCATGGGAGCTGAATTCGCAATTCGGGAAAGTCCCATTTCCTAACCTCAATAAAGTGGTACTGTAAATACCACTTTAAGCACCCATTGCCGTGCACGCAACGGCGTGGCCGCGATCCCGTTCGCGCGGCCGTCGGACTCTTCCGCATCAAGCAGTGCGCAACCGAACCCATGGATGGTCGGATGCCGGCTTCCTCGCATTTCAGTCCATAGGCCTCTGACGCATGTTGCGGGCTCTGATAGCTGTGATGAATGACGTTTGTCGGCTTGTGCTGTCCGATCGCTATGTTCATCGCGCCCATAACTGACTGAGCCTCAAGGTTGGCCCCCATGACCGAGTCGACGATCTTGCGTCTACAGGGGTCAAAGACAGTTGCCAGATACAGGCAGCCGACCCGAGTGGTTACGTAGTTGAAGTCAGTGAACCAGAGCATCTTCGGCTCATGTGCATAGAAGTTCCCGTCAACCAAGTCATTGGTCGCCGCAGCCGTTCGTCACGAATCGAGGTCCGCCTGTACTTGCGATGGCTAACTCCCTTCGGGTCTGTGGATTTCATCAACCACCCGACACGCTTGCGACCGAGATGAATGCCGGCTTCAGCCAGGGCGCGCGGTGCGTCATCGATCTGCCTGGAGGCTTGATGGATGGTCTTGATGCGTCCGGTCAGATCACCATCGGCCAACCCGCAGGCTGATGGTGATCCACAGCGCCACGCATATAAACAGTTACGCGAAACCCTCAGAATACTCGCGATCGTCCCAATCGGGTAACAGGCCCTCCTCTAGGCGAATGCGTAGCATTCGCCCGCGGCCAATGGGTTGGCGATCATGAATTCGCAGACCGGGACGACGTCACGTCGTTCGCTGCAAACCGGGCCGAGGCACTCAAGAAGGTGTCGCGCTCGTGCGAAGCTGACGGTTCTACTTGCACGGCAGCCGGAGCTCGGCAATCGTCTTCTCGTGTCCCGCCGTCGATCCCGGCCTGCTTGGCTGAGCCATGGATCGTTGCGACATTCGGTTCGAACTCTCGGCCAAGGAATTCAACATTGCGCCCGTCTCGCATCAAGGCAATGATCTACTACCTGGTTTCCGCAGGGTACGGGTTCCTGGTTCTCGGCATGAGAAACACTCTCTTTCACAATCGGTAAAGTGTCCATCAAAGCGGGGTACTCTACCGGCCGGTACTTTCTGCTGAATGACTCGTCGTGGGTATTGCCCGCCGGCTTGCCGGGGCGTGAAAACCATTGCATATGCCTTCAATTAGAGGTCAAGCAGTATGAATTCGTCAAGACGGCATGATTAAACTGAATTTACTCCGAATATCTTGAGCTAAACTCTCTTGCGGCGACTGCGGCGCTTTCTCGTAAGCAATGCCAATATATACAAATCGGCCAACATAATATTCTAAATACCCGCTTGATAAAACCGAAGTGTGTATGATTTCGTATCCTTTGTCCTTTGTTTTTCATCTCGCCTCCCCATGTCGAAAAAGAAAGTAGCGGGTACTTAGTGCAGTGCCGAAATTGGCTCGTTTTGCGCTCTATGTATGCTTGGTGGGCGTAGAATTGCAAATACGTTCGGACCATGCTGCACCGCGGTAATTCAGGTGTTGAGGGCGGCTTTCACCTCTCCTCGGGTATTGAACACTGGCACAGCGAGCGGGCGCAACCGAGTTCGACCTTCTGGTCGACGTTCTTGGTTTCAAGTTGGTTTCATCGCCAGGATCGATTGGCAATCATACGTTCGGAAGTCGCTCCGCACTGAGACAATTCCTGTCATCGTCGGGCGAGTGTGTTGGGTTTCAATGATCCGGAGTGATTCTAGGACTCGACGGGCCTTCTGCGCGACTAGCCGGACCGAGAGCGCTCGCGGCCAATCGAATTCAACGCTGGATGACGGGCCGACCGATATGTGTGATAACACTTCATTGCGTCCGGTCAGACTCTTATCTGGCCTGACGTTTGTTGATCCCAACAGACTGGTAGCCGCGTCGGCATCCAGCTTTGATGAGATGTTTCGCAGGCTCGCTTTTCCAGCTCGGCTTTCTACGAGGTCCGGCAAAGCGATGTTCTGGGGTGCCGCGTGCAACAACTTTCGTTGCTCTAGCCGTCTTTCGCCGCGGCCTTATACGCTTCAATCATAAGCGCGGCATTTTCGGTCTTCAGGTCCAGTTTCCCTGCCTCGATCTCAATCGCGATCTCTACAACGCGCTGGTTGACAGGCGCCTTGCGCCCTTGCGCGCGCAAGGTCTCAACGACCCAGCCATTGACGTCGTCGACTTCGGCGCGGCGTCCCTTGCGCCAGTCCTGAAGGGAGGTGGTGAGCGTGTCTTCTTCGGAATAGGTCGTCAGAACCTTTTCAAAGATTTCATCGACATAGCGGTCGGGGTGATTGCTCATCACTGGGGGCATGCCGATGATCGGCATGATGGTGGCGCCGTCTGCCAAGGCGGCCTGCATGGCTTCGTAGCCGGCCGCCCGCATGACTTCAAACATGCCGGGTACGCGGGTTGCACCCCGCAGTTCTGTATTGATGATGGCGGAGGGGATAAGTTCGGCTGCGTTCACCACTAGTTTCATCCACTTTGCGGAATGGATGTCCTCGTGAACCTCGACGGTTCCCGAATGTCGCAGCAGCTCGGCCACTCCCTGGACGCGTTGCTGCGTCTCCGGGTCAAGCGCGCCCAGCGCGAACCAGGAGTCGTCGTGATCGTTCTGACGGGTTGTGACCCCCGGCGTCCACATGTTCGACGCGATCTGGATCACGGCTCCGACAGTGCGTTCGCGCCCGACGACGGCGGCGATGTCCTTGTGGCTCATTCCGTTTTGAAGACCGACGACGAGGCCATCGGGCGCTAGCACGGGCTTGATCAACTCGCACGCCCAACGCGTGTCATAGGCCTTGACGACGAGGAACACGATATCGAAGGGTTCCTTGACCTCTGCGACCTCGCACAGGTGGAGAGCCGGTGCCTTCGCGTTGATCGTGCGAGTGGGAAGGTTGACCGTGATCCCGTTCTCACGAATGGCCTCGACATGGGCGGGCCATTGATCGATGAGGGTGACATCGAGCCCGGCTAGGGCGAAGTCGGCCGCGATCGACGCTCCCTGCGCACCGGTTCCGAGGAATGCTATCCGGGGATCGCGGGTTGTTTCCTGGTTCATCGATTTCTCTCCCTGTTGCTGGCTTGGAACATGGCGAATGGGTCGCTTTTCCACGCTCAGGCCGCTGTTGGCGCCTGCCAGTGTCTTTTCAAATTGTTGAATTGAATGGTTTTATTGCGTTTCTAGTAGAACCCGCATCCTCCGTTCACGTCGAGCACCGCGCCGGTGAGATAGGAGGATTCCGGCGAGGCGAGAAAATGAAACGCCGCCGCAATTTCAGTAGGTTCGGCTGGGCGACCGAGCGGGATCTTCGCCCATTCGATCTCCTGCATCTCCTTCAGGGAGATGTTGCGTTCCCTGGCTTCGACCTCGAGCGCATCGAAATGCATCGGCGTGCCGACATTGCCCGGAGCGACCGAGTTGACCCGGATCTCCGGTGCGAGTTCGCCCGCCGCACTCTGGGTCAGCGCGATAACGCCGGCTTTCGAGGCGCAGTAGGCGCTGAAATAGGGATGCGCGGCACGGCCCCACCAACTCGAGGTCGTGGCAATGGCCCCGCCGCCCGACTGGCGAAGTAGCGTTACGCAATGCTTCATCATCAGGACGTTCGCCCTGAGATTGATCGAAAAGACCCTGTCCCAAATGTCCATATCGATCTGGTCGACGGGGGCGGCCTCGTGGTTGATGCCAGCGATTAGGCCCAGGAACGTCATGGGTTGGCCTGAGTTGGCGGCAACTGCCGCCACCCGCACCGCGTCGTCCTCGCGTGCGATGTCGGCTTGCACGCCGATGACCGTGGTTCCATGTTCGCGCGCCGCATTGCGCGCAACTTCCTCTACGGCGTCGGAAACGTCCGTGATGACAAGGGACCAGCCATTCGCTGCGAACTTGTCGACGGTGGCGCGGCCGATATGGCCGGCGGCGCCCGTCAAAATACCAAGCCTGGTCCCGGTCATTGCATGATCATCCCGCCATCGATCATCAGGCACTGGCCGGTCATGTAGTCCGACGCAGGCGAGATCAGGAATGCGACCGTTCCCACCACGTCCTGCGGAGTGGAGGTGCGGCCGAGCGGGATGCTCTTTGAGAAATTGTCCATCGCCTCGCCGGGTACCGAAGAAATGCCCATCTCCATCAGGTCCTTGTCGAGCTGGGTCCACAGGTCCGTCTGCACGACACCCGGGGCGAAGGCGTTGACGTTGATGCCGTGCTGGGCCAGCGCCTTGGCACCGGCCTGGGTCATACTGACGACGGCGGCCTTGCTGGCGCAATAGGGCACCCATTCCGCATCGCCGCCGCGGCTGGCGATGGAGGCGGTGTTGACGATCTTGCCCTTGTGGCCGGCCGCGATCATGGCCTTGGCCGCTTCCTGCATCCCGATGAGCACGCCGAGACCGTTGATCGTCATGATCCGGTCCCAATTCTCCTCCGTCGTCTCGAGGAAGTGCTGTGGCCGGTTGAAACCTGCATTGTTGACGATGGCGTGGATGAAGCCGAACGCCGCCTCGCATGCCTTGACCGCGGCCGCCAAGGAAGCGCGATCCGACACGTCGACCTTGTGGAAGAGTGCCTTGCCGCCCGCCTTGTCGATCTCGGCGACGGCCTCGGATCCGGCCTTCTCGTCAAGATCGGCAATGACGACACCGTAGCCGGTGCTGGACAGCTCGCCCGCGATGGCCCGGCCGATTCCGCGCGCAGCTCCCGTCACTATCACGCCGCCAAGATTGTCAGAATTCATGTCTTTTCCTCAAGATGCAGTCAGGTTTCAGCAATACGCCATCGTTCGCCCGGAGCGAGGTTGTCAGATGCGCGCAGACGCGGGCATTCCCGCATCCGCGCAACGGCTTCCCATTCCTCCCGCGTCGCGACGCCAGGCGGACAGGTGCACCGTATCGGTGAACATGTCTCGAAGAGATTTATTTTCCAGAAAAAGTACCTAGTCAACATATTTTCCACAAAATATCCTAGTAAAGATGGAAGCGATTCTGGCTTCCGCGCTATCGGACGTCCCAGACTTGCGAGCGTTGGCCACGGAGATGATCTAGTCCGGTCGAGGTGCGGATGTCCCTATCAACCGCCTTTCCGGCAGAAATCACACCGGATTTTCCAAGATATTTGCTTGTTGGCGGACTTGTCCGTATTCTGTGCGTTCGCGCTTCGGGCCGTGTGAGAGGTTCACCGGCTTGGACGCGAGGAGATCGTGCGGACTTGACCGTCTGTTGGCGGCGCGTGCGGTTCCGGTTTTCGGGGTAGGACGATTGAAAGACAGCGAAACAGTTCTGACGCGAGCGAGTTCGGTATATGAAACGATCCGTCGCGACATCATGAATGGAGAGATTCCGCCTGGCGGAAAGCTCTTGTTCGACGCGTTGCGATCGAAATACGACATCGGCATCAGTCCGCTGAGAGAGGCGCTGAACCGGCTCGATTCGGAAGGTTGGGTCGTGCGCGAGGAGCGCAAGGGGTTTCGCGCGGCGCCGATCTCCGAAGCCGAATTACGCCAGATCGTGGAGTCCCGGATCATGATCGAAGGGGCGGCGATCGCTGCCGGAATCGAACGTCGAGATGTCGAAGCTGAAGAGAAGATCGTATTAGCTTATCATAGGCTTAGTAAGGAAAGACGCCTTGTTGACGGGCGGCGCTCGACCCTTTGGGAAAAGCTGCACAAGGATTTCCATATAGCGCTGGTGGACGCTGCGGGGCTGGCGCCCGTCACGGCTTTCTGTTCGCAGCTTTTCGATCGGGCGGAGCGCTACCGGATCCTTTGTGCCTCGACCTATCCGGAGCGCAACGAGCGCGAAGAGCATGCCGAGATCCTCAATGCCTTCGTCGCCGGCGACGCGGCGCGAACCACAGATCTTCTGGCGGCCCACTATCAGGTGACTGTCGACCGCATTCTTGAGAACGGGTTCGACCAGGGCCGCCGCTGACCGCCCGCGACGGCGCTCAATTCTTGTTTTAGATTGTCGTTTTGCGTGGAGGCGGAGGGCAATGCCTGCTCCGCTTGTGTGAGCTCGCGCCGCGGTGCCGCCGCACGGCTTCAGCCGATTTTCCAAAAAAACTCGAATTTTCGAGATTCTGACTTTCCAAAAACATTTCCGTGATCTATTTGTTTGGAAATTAACGAAGCGGCAGCCGACGGGTCTCCGAATGGGGCAGGTGGGTGCTCGCCTCGCACCGGACACTCTGTGTGGCGGGCGACAGCAAAGGGACGTAGCGATATGTATTTCGTCGTGCATTGCCTTGATCACGAAAACTCTGTCGACAAGCGTCTTGCTCAGTACGATGCACACAAGGCCTATCTCGCCGATGCAGCGGTCAAGACGGTGATCTCTGGTCCGTTGCTCGCCGATGACAATGAAACCATGATCGGCTCGCTGTTCGTCTTCGATGCAGACAACGCGGAGGCGGTGGTCGCCTTCAATCGGGCCGATCCCTTCTACAAGGCCGGCCTGTGGAAGTCGGTCAACATTCATCCGTTTAACAAGCGCGTCGACAATCGCGCCTGACGCGACTGCGAGGCTTTCGTTCTTGAGCGAGGCGCGCTTTCCGGAGGAGACCCGAGGGGCCAACATGTTCTTTCAGTCCCGCTTTGATTGCCAGGGTTCGCCGGCCCGCGTCGTGTTCGGCCCGTCCAGCCGCCTCCGGGTTGGCGAAGAACTCGTTCGTCTTGGTCTTGAACGCGTCCTCGTGATCGCGACTCCGGAGTTGGAAGGTGTGGCCGGGGAGATTGCCGGGGCGCTTGGTCCGCGCGCGGCCGGATTGTTCGTTGGGGCGGCGATGCACACGCCCGTTTCCGTGACCGAGGCGAGGATGGCGCGGCTCGGCGATGCCGATGGCCTCGTCGCTGTCGGCGGGGGCTCGGCGATCGGTCTTGCCAAGGCGCTGGCGCTACGCAGCGGGTTGCCGCAGATCGCGGTGCCGTCGACCTTCGCCGGCTCGGAGGCTACGCCCATTCTCGGCGAAACGAAGGGTGGGGAGAAGACAACTCTGACCGATTTGAGAGTGCGCCCGGACACGATCGTTTACGATCCGTTGTTGGTTTCCTCGCTTCCGCCGCGTCTTGTCGCGTCAAGCGCTATGAACGCGATCGCTCATGCGGTCGAGGGCCTATATGCGCGGGATCGCAACCCGGTCGGAAGCTTGATGGCGGCCGAGGGCATTCGCGCATTCGCGGCCGCAGTGCCCCGTGTCGACGCCGACCGGGCCGATCTCGAAGCGTGGTCGATGGCGCAATACGGCGCCTGGCTGTGCGGCACGGTCCTCGGACAGGTCGGCATGGCGCTTCATCACAAGCTCTGCCATGTGCTAGGCGGGACTTTTGACCTTCCCCATGCCGAGGTGCACGCGGTCGTCCTGCCTCATGCGATTGCATATAATGAGGCGGCCGTGCCGGAATTGCTCGCGCCCGTCGCCCGGATTTTCGGTGCGGAGACGGCGGCCGACGGGCTCCACGAATTTGCGCGCGCAATCGGTGCCCCAACGGCGCTGGAGGCCTTCGGTTTCACCGAGGCGGATATACCGCGCGCCGTCGATGTCGCGCTGGCCCGGCCATACTGGAACCCGCGCGCGATCACGCGGGAGGGCTTGAGCGTGCTCTTATCAGGCGCGCTGACCGGAGAGCGCCCCGCGCGAGCCATGTTCAACGAAGACACGGAGACGGTGAAATGAACGCCCATTTCTCTGAGGCCCGCTCGGCCGACATTGCTATCGAACGGATCAGCGCCGACGCGCCGCCCCGACTAGTCGAGGTGGTGTCCTCTCTTGTGCGTCATCTGCATGCCTTCGCCAAGGAAACGAGGCTCACGCAGGAGGAATGGGAACTCGGTATCGATTTTCTTACCAAGACCGGGCAGATCTGCTCGGACGAGCGCCAGGAATTCATCCTGCTTTCGGACGTGCTCGGGCTGTCGATGCTGGTCGACGCGATCAACAATCGTCGTCCGGCGGCGGCGACCGAGAACACGGTTTTTGGTCCTTTCCATGTAGCGAATGCCCCGTTTCGCGAGATGGGTGACAATATCTGCCTCGACGGCAAGGGCGAGCCTTGCCTGTTTGAGGGGAGTGTCGTCGATCTCGACGGAAATGCCATCACCGGCGCGTGCGTTGATGTCTGGTCGGACAATGCCGAGGGTTACTATGATGTTCAGCAGCCCGGGATACAGCCGAAATGGAACAATCGTGGCCGATTTCTGACGGGCGAGGATGGGCGGTATGTTTTCAAGGGCATCAAGCCCATCTCCTATCCGATCCCTGATGATGGTCCTGTCGGCAAGATGCTTGAAGCGCTCGGGCGCCATCCCTACCGGCCCGCCCACATGCATTTCCTCGTAACCGCGCCGGGATATCAGCGGCTGGTGACGCACACTTTCGTCGAAGACGACCCGTATTTGGAGTCCGATGCCGTGTTCGGTGTCAAGGAGACTCTGATTGCCAACTACAAGCGCGTCGACGGTGGGGATATTGCGTGGCGTTCGACCTTCGGTTTCGTGTTGGCGCCGCTTTGAGGACGCTGAATCATATGCCCACGGCTGTGGCCGCAGGCCGAAAAAAGCAAAGCGTGCGCCCGGTCGGGCAATTGCAATGGAATTGGACATGCTCGAAAGTACTGCAATATCTGTTGCGCAGCCTGTCCGGGACCGCACGAGGTGGAGGAGACTTATAGCATGCCGCAGCAGTCCGACGACATGGCACAGCTGTACTGACGGGCAGGTCGTGTGGGGGGCGGCGGTCCGGGTTTCGCACCAAGCTGTTGCCTGGACGCCTTACCCTTAGGGTTCAATTTCGCGCTGCCGAAACAGCAATGATGGCTTGCGCAACACTCTGCGTGTGCAGGCCAGGTGTCTTCTTTGTCCGAATTTCGGGTGGAGATCTGCCGCATTTCCCCGGCGGCATGTAATCGGGGATGAAAAAGGAGGAGAGAACCTTGAAGCTGAATCTGAAGACAATCGCATTGGCTGCCGCGGCGGCTCTCACGCTGGGCTCGGCGTCGGCATCCGCCCAGGACGAACACTTCGTGTTCATCTATCACTCGCCGGACTCGGATTCGTGGTGGAACGTAATCAAGAACGCGATCACCGACACCGAGACCCAGATCGGTGTGACGGTCGATATTCGCAATCCCCCGAACGGTGACCTTGGCGACATGGCCCGCATCATAGAACAGAGCGCGGCATCGAATCCCGATGGCATCATCGTCACCATCCCGGACTATGATGTGGTTTCCGGTCCGATCAAGGATGCAATCGGGAAGGGTATTCCGGTCGTCACCGTGAACTCAGGCACTGCTGAGCAATCGGCGCAGCTCGGCGCGCTCATGCATATCGGCCAGCCTGAATATGACGCGGGGTTCGCGGCCGGAAAGCGCTCCGCCGGTGAAGGCGCGACAAGATTTGTCTGCGTGAACCACCAGATCAACAATGCTCCCCTGACCGAGCGCTGCCGTGGCTTTGCCGAGGGCATGGGCCAGGATTTCGAGGATCAGATGATCGATGTGGGCGCCGACCCGGCCGAGGTGAAGAGTCGCGTCGAAGCCTATCTGCGCGTCAACCAGGACATCGACGCCATCCTCGCCGTCGGCCCAAATGCGGCAGAGCCGACCATTCTCGCGCTGGAAGAAATGGGTCTAGCCGGTGAAATCAATTTCGGTACGTTTGACAACTCGGAAGCAATCGCTGGCGCAATCAAGAGCGGGACGATCAACTACGCGATCGATCAGCAGCCCTTCCTTCAGGGCCAGCTTTCGGTCATCGCCCTCGCCGACTACGTTCGCTATGGCGTCAGGATTCCGCATAACGTGAACTCTGGCCCAGGGTTTATCACCAAGGACAATATCGACCAGATTGCCCAATTCGCGGGTAAGTACCGCTAATTATGGCTGTCCGGGACAACGAGTTCCGTTGCCCCGGATCCCTCGCGTTGGAGATGCAATTTTTATGACCGACGAACGGCTCAAAGAGACCTCGGCGTTACGGAAACTCATGATACGGCCGGAGCTTGGCGCACTTGCCGGCGTGGTCTTGGTTTTCGCCTTTTTCCTGATCGTTGCCGGAGACAGCGGCATGTTCGCCGCCGACGGCGTCATGAATTGGGGCGTTGTTTCCGCCCAGTTTGCGATCATCGCAGTCGGTGCGTGTTTGCTTATGATCGCCGGGGAATTCGACCTCTCAGTCGGTTCCATGATCGGCTTTGCCGGGATCGTGATCGCGATCCTGTCGGTCCAACTCGACTGGCCCATGTGGCTATCAATCATCGCCGCCTTCGTCGTCTGCATGTCGATAGGCGCGCTCAACGGCTTCCTCGTCATCAAGACGGGGTTGCCATCGTTCATTGTGACGCTGGCGTTTCTCTACATCCTGCGTGGTATGACGATCTTCCTCGCGGTCGCTACCACCCGCCAGACGATCATTGGTGGCGTCCGCGATGTAAGCCAGGGAGACTGGCTCGCGCCCCTCTTCGGCGGTGTGATCCTGAAGCCAGCATTTCAATTTCTTGCCGATATCGGCTTGATTGACACCTATGTGCGAGGGACCAAGATGGGGCAGCCGGTTGTCGAGGGACTGCCCATGCTGATGGTCTGGGCCATCGCGCTGATCATCTTCGGGCACTGGCTTCTGTCGAGAACCAAGTTCGGCAATTGGATTTTCGCCGCTGGCGGCGACCCGGTTGCGGCACGCTATGTGGGCGTTCCAGTCAATCGCGTGAAAATAACCATGTTCATCTTCTCGGCCTTTTGCGCAACGGTGTTGGCGACCAGCCAGGTGATGGAATTTGGCTCCGCCGCTGCTGATCGCGGCATTCTGAAGGAGTTCGAGGCGATCATCTGCGTCGTTATCGGCGGTGCGCTGCTCACGGGCGGTTACGGGTCCGTCATCGGTGCGGCGCTTGGCGCGCTGATCTTCGGCGTTGTGCAGCAGGGACTGTTTTTCTCCGGCGCTGAGAGTTCGCTGTTTCGAGTGTTTCTCGGAACCATCCTCATCCTTGCGGTGATCCTGAACACCTATATCCGCCGCATGATCACGGGGGAGCGCTAAAATGAGCCAAGATACGAAGTTCCATCACGGCGATGCGACGAACAGGCGAGCGCTCCTCGAAATGAAGGATATTGAAAAGCATTTTGGGCCCGTTATCGCGCTGGCCGGAGTGAGTTTCGATATCCATCCGGGCGAGTGCCACTGCCTCTTGGGGGACAACGGCGCGGGCAAGTCGACATTCATCAAGACAATGGCCGGCGTGCACAAGCCGACTCACGGGTCGATCCGGTTCGAGGGCAAGGAGATGAAATTCGACTCTCCGCGCGATGCGATGGAAGCCGGAATCGCCACGGTCTATCAGGATCTGGCCATGATTCCGCTGATGTCGGTGACCCGCAATTTCTGGATGGGGCGCGAACCGGAACGTCGCCGCGGTCCGTTCAAGTCGATCGACTTCAAGCATGCAAACGAAGTGACCGTGGAGGAGATGCGCAAGATGGGCATCAATCTTCGCGGCCCGGACCAGGCTGTCGGCACCCTTTCGGGCGGCGAACGCCAGACCGTCGCCATTGCGAGGGCCGTCTATTTCGGCGCCAAGGTGCTGATCCTTGATGAGCCGACCTCGGCGCTCGGGGTACGCCAGACCGCCAAGGTGCTGGCGACGATCGACAAGGTGCGCAGCCAGGGTATCGGGGTCGTCTTCATCACCCACAATGTGCGCCATTCGATGGCTGTGGGCGACAGGTTCACCGTGTTGAACCGGGGCAAGACGCTGGGCACAGCAGTTCGCGGCGAGATCACCGCAGAGCAGTTGCAGGACCTGATGGCCGGCGGCCAGGAGCTTGCCGAACTCGAAGGTAGCCTCGGCGGCACAGTCTGAAACGCAACGGCCTCTGCGGGCGTCGTGTACGTCCGCGGAGGCCGTCGCCTGTTGCACCCCAGCGCTCCTATTTTTCCGTGGCGATCGGAATGTGCGGAGTGGTCTTGTTGTCTTGCACCCGGGCTGCCACGGCGACGACGAGTGCCTGTGCCAGGCAGATCGGCGCTGTGAGAGAGCGCGTGTATTTGTGCTCGCGCTCGGGTACGGCGAACAGAACCCGAGCGGACTTGGCCAAAGGCGAGAGCGTGCTGTCCGTGATCGCGACGATCGGCATGCCCTCGGCGCCGGCGTTTTCGACAATGGACACAACCTCGTTGGCATAGAAGCGGAACGATATGGCAATCATGACGTCGGAACCGCGGATCGTGCGCGCCATATGCGTGGCCAGCCCTCCCCCGGCGTCGAGCAGGATGCAGCGCTTGCCCAGCATGGTCAGCATGTAGCGGATCAGCAACGCGATGGGTTCGGCGCGCAGCTGGCCGACGATAAAGACGGTGTCGGCGTTGTGAATGAGGTCGGACGCAAGCGCCAGATCGTCCTGGCTGATGTCTTCCAGCAGCGCCTGCAGGGCCGAAACGTCCTGAATGACCAATTCGTGCAGGAAACCGATCTCCGACACGTCTCCGCGGCTGGCAAGCTCCTCGCGGAGCGCCTTGGAGCGTGCCTCGAATCCAGGCGCGGCCGTTGAAAGCCGCTTCTGGAAGAGCACCTGCAGTTCCTTGAAGCCGTTATAGCCAAGCGCCTGGGCGAAACGGACGAAGCTGGACGCGTGGATCCCGACCTTCTCGGCAATCGTGCTCACCGGCTGGACCGCCACTTCGTTCGGATTCTGCGTGAGGTAGACCGATATCTTCTGATACGTCTTGCTCATCTGATCGTACCGCTCGTGAATGAGCCGTATCAGTGCCTCGTAATCCCCGGGCGGCGTGCCGGTTTCCATCGGTTCTCCAGTCGCAGTGTTGTCCTGCAATATCTATTGCACAATCCGGATTGCCTGTTGCAATACTCCTGTTGCCGGGCCGGTCCCGGCCGCATCGGTCAGACCACCAGCCAGCGCCCGGTTCGCGACGACTCCTGGATCGTTTCCACCAAGGTCTGAATACGCTGCCCCGCCTTGAAGTTGAACGGCTCCGCCGTTCGTCCGGCTATGGCGTCGACAAAGCCGGCTGCCTCGATGGCCTTGAGGTCGTTGAAGCCCAGTTGGTGGCCTGGTGCGACGCAGAAAGAGCCGTAGGGCGGATGGTCGGGCGCAGCCTCGATGCGGCGGAATCCACGCCGGCCAGCCGGATCCCCGACCGAATAGAAGTGCAACTCGTTGAAGCGTTCCTGCGTGAATGCGAGCGCGCCTTTGGTGCCGTGGATTTCGAAGTCATGCTGCATCTTGCGGCCGGTGGCGATCCAGTTCCCCTCGACGGAGCCTGTCGCGCCGCTGGCAAAGCGGATCAGGGCCCGGCCGATGTCGTCGACCTCTACGCGGCGAACGGCGACCTGGCCGTTGGGGCGTTTCGGGATCATGGTGACGCAGTCGCCCATCACCTGCGATATGGGCCCGAGCAGATATTCCGCCGTCGCCAAGGCATGGCTGCCGATATCGGCAAGCGCGCCGCCTCCGGTCGGATCGTGGCGGAAGGTGAACGGGCTGTCCGGATCGGCCATGTAGTCTTCGCAATGGATGCCGCGATAGCCGAGGATGTCGCCGAGTTCTCCCCCGGAGATCATCTCCCATGCGAGATGGATCATCGGATTACAGAGATAGTTGAAGCCGACCTGTGTCTTGACCCCCTTAGCTTCTGCCGCCTCGGTCATTTCGCGGGCGTCTGCAACGGTCGGGGCGAGCGGCTTTTCGCAATAGACGTGCTTGCCCGCCGCGATCGCGGCCAGAGACATCTCCTTGTGCAGGGCGTTCGGCGCGGTGATGGAGACAATGTCGATTTGCGGATCGTCGACGAGCTGCCGCCAGTCCGATGTCGAATGCGCGAAGCCGAGCGCCCGCCCGGCGTTTGCCGCCAGTTCCGCGGTCGCGTCGGCGAGCGTGTGCAGTTCGAGTTCGAACGGAAGATCGAAAACGCGCGATGCCGTTGTAAATGCGAAGGCGTGGGCCTTGCCCATAAAGCCGGAACCGATCAAGCCGACGCGCAGTCTGGGTTTTTCAGGCATTTGCTGATTTCCGATTGACGATCAGCGCGGGATCGATGTTGCCTTCGAGAAACCCGATGGCGTTCTCGATGGAGGATATCGCCATTCGCATGGCGGCTTCCTCGGTGACCCCGGCGATGTGGGGGGACAGGATGGCGTTGTCCTGCGAAAGAAAGGGAGACTCGTCGGTCGGCGGTTCCTGTTCGAACACGTCGATGCCGGCGGCGTTAACGCGTCCGTCGGCAAGCGCCTGAGCCAGGGCCCGTTCATCGATCACGCCGCCGCGCGCGGTGTTGGCGATAATGATGCCGGGCTTAACCGCGCGGAGTTCCTTCTCGCCGATGACCGGCCTGTCGCTTTTCGGTACATGCACCGACAGGCAGTCGGCCCATGCGAGCCCCTCCGACAGGTCGTCGAAGCTGGCAACGTCGCCTTCCGGCCAGCCGGCTTTCTTCAGGAACGGATCATGTGCCCGAACCTTCATGTCGAAACCCGAAGCCATCCGTGCGAGATGGCGGCCGGATCGGCCATAGCCGACGATCAAGAGATTCTTGCCGTGGATTTCGCGCTGCTCGAGCCTGTTGCGCCAGTTCCAGTGCGACGGGTCGCGAACGGCACGGTCGGCGCGCAGGATCTGCTTGGCGGCGGCGAGGAGTTGCATCATTGCGTGTTCGGCGACCGACACCGAGTTGACGTCGCCAACGATCGTCAGCGCAATGCCGCGCGCGTTGAGTGCGTCGAGATCGACGGCATCGTAGCCGACACCGTGGCGTGAAACGACCTTGAGCCTTGCCGCCTTAGCGATGGTTGCCGCCGACAGGGGCTGGGTGCGGATCACCAGGGCGTCTGCCTTGTCGATGAGCGGCGCGTAGGATGGCTCCGAGATTTCCTCCACATAGTCGAAGGTGACGCCCCGGGCTTTCAGCTCGTCGAGCAAGGCGACGCCGGCCGGATGCAATTTCCCCGCGACGAGCAGATGCGGCATCAATAGCTTCCCTTGTCGTCTGCGGCGGCTATCTCTTCGCGGCCCGTCAGATACTTCCAGGCGGTGACAGACGCGCTGGCGGCGGAAGCAAGCAGCCGGCTATCGCCCGAGACGGTCGTCATCCGGTAGCCCCAGCCAATCGCCTTGGCCGCGTATTCGGGCGTGCCGCAATGGAGGGCCGCCTTGATTTCGTTGTCCCGGCAGATGTTGGCGATACGCCTGATCAGCGCGACCATTTCGTCTTCCTCCCGGTCGAAGCCTGGAGGCAGGCGGCCTTCCTGTGTACCGAGCGTCAGGTCAGCCGGACCGACATAGATCCCGTCCAGACCTGGAGTTGCCGCGATCTCGGCAAGATTTTTCACGCCATCGGCGGTCTCGATCATGGCGAATGCGAGAACTTCCTCGTTCATCTGCGTGCCGTAACCGGGCATGGCGATCGCGGCGCGGGTCGGCCCGAAGCTGCGCTGGCCGAGCGGCGGATAGCGCATGTAGGAGACGAACTCCTCGGCTTCGGCGCGCGAGTTGATCATGGGGCAGATGATGCCCATCGCACCGGCATCGAGTACCTTCATGATGGCTGCCGGGTCGAGCCAGGGAACCCGTGCCATCGGCACGATACCGGAGCCGCTCATGGCCTGAAACATGGCCAGGGCCGAGGAATAGTCGAGCGCGCCATGCTGGATGTCGATGGTCACTGAATCGTATCCCTGCGCGGCCATGATCTCGGCAGTGAAGGCATTGCCGATCGAGCACCAGCCGTTCAGGACCGGTTGGCCCGCCGCCCAGATTTGCTTGAGCCTGTTTTTCAGCATGGGTCTTCCTTACATCACGATCTGCGCGAGCTTGGTTTCGAGATAGTCTTCCATGCCTTCCGGCCCGCCCTCGCGGCCAAGGCCCGAATGATTGGTGCCGCCGAAGGGCACCTCCGAGGCGGCCAGCGCGAAGCTGTTGATGCCGACCATGCCGGATTTCAGGGCGGAGACCGTGCGGCGCGCGCGCTCGGGTGAGCGCGTGAAGGCATAGGCCGAGAGTGCCATCTCGCAGGAGTTGGCGCGGGCGAGAACCTCGTCTTCCTCGGTAAAGCCGGTGATCGCGGCGATCGGCCCGAAGTTCTCCCGCGCGAACACCTTCATGTCGTCAGTGACGCCGGTCAGCGCGGTCGGTTCGTAAAAGTGACCTTCGTTGAAGTCCGCCGACCGCTGGCCGCCTGTCTCGACCTTCGCGCCGGCGCGGACGGCATCGCGCACGATGTCGTCGATCTCCGAAAGGCGTTTCGCATTGATAAGCGGCCCCATCGCGGTATCGGGATCGAGGCCGTTGCCCAGCTTGATCGCCCTGGTGCGTTTCACGAAGCCCTCGACGAAGCGGTCGTGCAGGCTCTCGTGAACGAAGAAGCGGTCCGGCGTCACGCAGACTTGGCCGGCATTGGCGAATTTGGCCGCAACCGAGATGTCGATAGCCGCGTCCAGATCGGCATCGTGATAGACGATCAGCGGCGCGTTTCCGCCAAGCCCCATCGACACCTTCTTCACCGTGTCAGCGGCGTCGCGGATCATCTGCTGTCCGACACGGGTCGAGCCGGTGAGCGACACCTTGCGCACGCGCGGGTCGGCCATGATCGGCGCATAGGTTTGCGAGGTTTGGCCGACGACCAGATTGATCGCGCCGCGCGGCAGCCCGCCGGTGCGAATGCAATCGACCATGATCATCGCCGTTCCTGGCGTCTGCGACGACGGCCGCAGAACGACGGGACAGCCGGCAGCGAGCGCCGGGGCGAGCTTGCGCGCCGGCAGCGAGGCGGGGAAGTTCCAAGCGGTGAAGGCGCCGACGACACCGACGGCCTCCTTGGATATCTCGAAGCGCCCGCCCGGAGCCCGGCTCTCCACCACGCGTCCATAGATGCGTCTGGCCTCCTCGGCGTACCAGCGGAACTGGTCGACGGCGAGGGTCCATTCTCGTCGCGACTGGGCGATCGGCTTTCCCGTCTCGGTGGAGAGCATCTTCGCGGCTTCCTCGCCGCGGGCGATCATTTCGTCGGCGACCCTGTGAAGCGCGTCGGCGCGGGCGAAGCCGCCGAGCACTCGCAACGCGGGGAGCGCCGCCGCGGCCGCATCGAGCGCCGCTTGCGTATCGGTTGCGGAGGCGGTCGCGATTTCGCCGAGGACCTTTTCCGTTACGGGCGAAAAGACCGTCGCGGCGCCGCTTCCCTTTCGCCATTCGCCGTCAACGAAGAGCCCGAACCTCTCGTACATGCCTCATCCGATCTCGCTGATTTTGACGACGCGGCCCTCGGCGACGGATTTGAAGCAGGCATTGGCGAGCATGAGCGCGATGCGTCCGTCCTCGAAGCCCACCGGAACCGGTCTGTGGTTTTCGATCGCGTCCACGAAGAGCCCGATTTCCGTCATGAACGCCGGCATGTAGCGCTCGATGAAGAAGAACTGCAGCGGGGCCGAAATGCCTGTTGCCGACGCCAGGTGCTTCGTGACGAGGTTCTGGCGGTGGTTTTCGGAGATGACCATGCCCTTCGAGCCGAAGAGCTCGAGGCGCTGATCATATCCGTAGGCGGCCTCACGTGAATTGGTGATGATCGCCTGCTTGCCGCTATCCGTCATCAACGTGACCACGACGGTGTCGTAGTCGTCGCATCGCTCCATCAGTTCCGGATTGACCAACCGCGATCCTTGCGCGGAAACCGCCGCGACCTCCTCGCCGAGCATGAAGCGGGCGAGGTCGAGGTCGTGGATCGTCATGTCGCGGAAAATCCCTCCGGAGACCTCGATATACGCTTCCGGCGCAAGGCCCGGGTCTCGAGACGTGATGACAACCTGATGGAGATTGCCGATTTCGCCGTCGAGCATCGCCTGGCGGGCGGCTGCGTGACCTTCGTCGAAACGACGAACGAAGCCGAGCATGATGGGCACATCGGCTCCGGCGATGCGCTCCCTCAATGCGTTGACCCGATCCAGAGACAGATCGATCGGCTTTTCGCAAAAGATCGCCTTTCGCGCCCTAACGCCTTGTTCGATGAAATCCACATGGGTAGGGGTCGACGTCGCGATGAGGACGGCGTCGACCTCCGCCGAGGAGAACACGTCGTCGGCGGAAGCGAACTTCCGGACATCATGCCTGGTCGCGACTTCGGTGGCCGAGGGGTCGTGCACATCGAAGACGCCGGCAAGCCTGGCGCGGGGATGGGCTGCGATATTGTCTGCGTGCATGCGGCCGATGCGACCGCAGCCAAGGACTGCAATTCGGACCAATTTGTCCTCCCGATTTGTTTCTGCAATAATCATTGCAAATGACATGGTGTGTCAATATACATTTCAACAAGGAAGCTCAAACGTCCGCGGGGGGAGGAAGGAATGACCGACAACACCGTTCGTCTGACGATGGCTCAGGCGCTGGTGCGCTATCTGTGCAGTCAGTACACCATGGTTGACGGTGAACGTGTCCCGTTGTTTGCGGGCCTGTTCGGTATTTTCGGGCACGGCAACGTGACTTGTCTTTCCGAAGCGCTTGAGGCCGTGCAGGATCGGCTGCCCACGTGGCGCGGCCAAAACGAACAGTCCATGGCCCTTGCCGCCGTCGGTTTTGCCAAGGCTAGGCGTCGACGGCAGATCATGATCGCCGCCTCGTCGATCGGTCCGGGCGCGCTGAACATGGTGACTGCCGCCGGGACCGCCCATGCGAACCGCCTGCCGCTGCTTCTACTGGCGGGCGACACCTTCACCAACCGCCTGCCGGACCCAGTGTTACAGCAGGTCGAGCATTTCGGGAATCCGACCACGACGGTGAACGATGCCTTCAAGGCGGTAAGCCGTTACTGGGATCGCATCACCCATCCGGCCCAGATCATTTCCTCCATGCCGCAGGCCATCGCGACCATGCTGGATCCAGCCGATTGCGGGCCGGCATTCATCGCCCTGCCGCAGGACACGCAGGAAATCGCCTTCGACTATCCGCAAGAGTTCTTCGAGGAACGAGTCTGCACCATTCCGCGTCCCCGCCCTGACCGGGACAGCGTGACGCGTGCGGCCGAAGTGCTGGCGTCGGCCGAAAGACCGTTGATCATATCCGGTGGCGGCGTTCGCTATTCCGGCGCCGAGCGGGCGGTGCAGGCGTTCGCGCAGAAGCGCGGAATCCCTGTTGTCGAAACCATCGCGGGCAAGGGGGGGCTGACCCACTACGATCCTGTCCATGCCGGCCCGATCGGCATCGTCGGCTCGACCTCGGCGAACGCGCTTGCCGAGGAGGCAGACGTCATCGTCGCCATCGGCACGCGCCTGCAGGATTTCACCACCGGCTCGTGGACGGCGTTCTCGCGCGACGCGCGGTTCATCTCCATCAACGCGGCACGCTTCGACGCGACCAAGCATCGGTCGGTGGCGGTGGTCGGCGACGCGCTGGAGACGGTCAACGAACTCGACGCGACCCTCGGAGACTGGAAGGCGAAGCCGTCCCGTCTGGAGAGGGCGCAAGCTTTGTTCAGGGAGTGGGACGCGCTTCTGGACGATCATCAGAAGCCGACCAATGCGCCGGTTCCCACGTATGCGCAGGTCGTCAATGTCGTGAACCGGGCTGCGGGCGAGGACGATAACCTCATCGCTGCGGCGGGGGGTATTCCGGGGGAGGTCGCCAAGGGCTGGCGGGTGAAGAACCCCAACACGTTCGATCTGGAGTTCGGCTTTTCCTGCATGGGCTACGAGATCGCCGCCGGCTGGGGTAACGCCATGGCAAACCATGGCAAGTCGACCCCGATCGTCATGCTGGGCGACGGTACCTACATGATGATGAACTCCGACATCTATTCGACCGTCCTGAGCGGGCACAAGATGATCGTCATCGTGTGCGACAATGGCGGCTACGCCGTGATCAATCGCCTGCAGGAGTTCAAGGGCACGCCCGGCTTCAACTGCCTGCTCAAGGATTGCCGCATCGAAAACCCGCAAGCGCCGCTTCATGTCGACTTCGTCAGACACGCGGAGTCGATAGGCGCCTATGCGCGAAGCTGCGAAAGCCTGGCCGATCTTGAGGCCGCGCTGGAATGGGCCAAGGGCAACGACCGGACCACGGTCCTGTCGATTGTCACGGATGCTTACGCATGGGTGCCCGGCGACGCGGACTGGGATGTCGGCGTGCCGGAAGTCTCGACCCGCGACACCGTCAGAGAGGCGCGAAAGGCACAGGACGAAATCCGCTCCAAACAGCGCGTGGGGGTCTGATCCATGCTCAAGGCAAAATTGGGAATCGCGCCGATTGCGTGGTGGAACGACGATCTCGCGGAACTGAGCGACGATGTAAGTTTGGAGGAGTGCCTGCGACAGGCCTCTGTCACGGGGTTCACGGGCATGGAGACCGGCCGGCGCTTTCCTATGGACATGGGTGAGCTCGGGCCGATCCTCGCCCAATATGGCATCAGCGTCTGCGGTGGCTGGTTCTCCGGACTCCTGCTCGACGGCGACATCGGGGCGGAAAGGGAACGCATTGCCGCACAGATGGCCTTCTTCAAGGCGGCGGGCGCGCCTTGCATCGTCTATGGTGAAACTGCCCGCTCAGTGCAGGGCGAGCGTCACACGCCGCTTGCCCGCAAACCGAAGCTGACCGAGGCCGAGATGGCCACCTATGGCCGCAAGGTTTCCGATTTCGCCGACTGGTGCGCCGGGCAGAGGATACCGATCGCCTACCATCACCACATGGCGGCCGCGGTGGAGACGGAAGCCGAACTTGACCTCTTCATGAAGCATTCCTCGGTCCCGCTGCTGTTCGACGCTGGCCACATGGCGTTTGCCGGGGGCGACAATCTGCGCGTGATCGACAACCACCATGCTCGCATCACGCACGTCCATACCAAGGACGTGCGGCAAGGGGTGATCGACGGGCTCGACCGCAGCCGCGACAGCTTTCTCGATGCGGTCATCAAGGGCGCCTTCACGGTGCCGGGAGACGGAAGCCTCGATTTCGAGACCATCGTCAAGGCGCTCGCAGCCAAGGGCTACGAGGGCTGGTTCGTCGTCGAGGCTGAGCAGGACCCGGTCGCCAATCCTCCGCTGGAGATGGCGAAGAAGGGACACGCGGAATTACTGCGGGTCATGGCCGCGGCCGGCTACGAAGTTGCCACATGAACCGTAGTGACGGAAAGATCGCTGCAGTAAGCGAAGCCACTCGAGGATTTGGCCTGCTTATCGCGCTGCTCTTGACCTGCCACTGAATTTTTTCTCCACTGTCGATCAGAGTCCGGCCCAACTTGAGGGCGGACAATGAAGCGAACGAGTCTCGCAGACGAGTAGATCGTCGGCATTGAGCCGCGCGTCTTCCGCTACCAGTCGAGCAGGCCGGACGATGCTGGCCTTCGACAGCGCTTGTGGGAGCTGTCGTCGGAACGACGGCGGTTAGGCTATCGTCGCCTGCATCTGCTATTGAAGCGCGAAGGCGTCGCGGTGAACTGGAAGAAGCTCTACCGCCTCTACAGGGAGGAACGGCTCACGGTTCGCAAACGTGGCGGCCGCAAACGAGCCTTGGGCACAAGGGCGCCGATGGCGATCTCGCAGGATTCGAACCAGGGATGGTCACTCGACTTTGTGTCGGACACGCTGATCGACGGACGCCGCTTCCGCATCCTGTGCGTCATCGACGACTTCAGCCGGGAATGCCTAGCGACGATGGTCGACAACTCGATCTCGGGAGAACGTGTCGCTCGCGAACTGGACGCGATCGCCGAACGGCGCGGCTAGGGCCGATGACCGTTGTGGGTCAAAAGCGGTCTATTCGATTGAATATCCCCACGTCCGCTTTCGGGGCACTCTCAGACACAGCGCCGACTTCCAGAACGCGCGTTATGCGACATCGGATTCGGCGATGGTTGAATGTCCAATTAGGGGCCGCAAGCAGACCAACCGCTTTTCAGGAGTAATCGGCTGATAGCGGCCATAAGGGAATGTATCTCCCAAGCGGATACTCGCCATCACCTACTTGCTGCAAAGACAGACATTCTCGCGCGCTGCTGGCGGACTAACTATTTCTTAAACAAGGCGCGTGTGCGACGGTTGCCGGCTTTTCTCCTGAAGATCGGATGTGATGGGCGCTTCAGGGATGTCCCTCCGAGGCGCCAATGTGATGTTCCTCGGGTCGATGAGGAGTTTCAGGTTGCAGGCTGTCGCCTGGTCTATTCCGTATTCTTCAAGATCATCGACCTTCGGTCGAACGTCGAGAGCCTCGAAACGGGTTGACCGAAACCGCCATTCTGGATCACCCGACTGCTCGAAGAAGACCTTCGCGCTGAAGGTTATGCTGGTGTCGGCGAAGGACGTGCTGTTGAAATACAGGCCTTCGGGCGGCGGCGACGACTCTTCAATCTCAAGGGTCTGGAATTCGAAGCGGGCCTCGGATTGCGGCTGGAGCAGGATGTCCACGGCCATGCGTGCTTCATTGGCCTCCCAGAACGCATCGAACTTGAATCTAGCGGTCGACCGAAGGCCCGCATTCGTGAGAAGCTGAAGCCACCCGTCCAAGAATGTGGAAATCAGCGGAATCTCCTCGAGGTACGGTCCGGTGATGGGTTGATCGACCGGGAAGGAAATCGAGGAGATGCGGTCATTTCCGGCAATCGTCAGGGTCGCTCGCCCCATCGCCATGAGCGTGAGAGCGCGAAGCAGCTCCGCCCACTCCTCCAGAGAATGCTCCATTTCATCGATCGAGCCGACGCTCTCGAACTTGAGCGCCGGCGGTGTCAGCCGGATGATGAAGTCCGGGGTGCGGATGAGGAGCTCTGCTCCATGAGGCTCCGCCATCGGCGGCCCGATGAACATTTCGCCGTCGAACCGCGCCGCTTGTCCGAAGTTGGGTCCGCGGATCGAAATATCACAGGAACCCAGAGTAGGAGGCGTAATGCGCAGCTCTTCGATATCGTCGAAAAGCGTGCCATGGTAGGGCAGACGTATGCCGAACCGGTTGTCGAACACGCGAAGCCGATGCGGCTTCAAGGGCGCGAGGCCGAGCAACAGATTGCTGAAATGCTCCGGACCCTCGATCTGGATAAGTGCCTCGGCCTCGAACTGGCCGTTTTCATAGCCAAGTTCGGCGAGCTGTCGTTGCTTCTCGATTGTATAGGCACCGGGATTTTGACCGCAGGCAGCAGTCAGGGCTGCCAACAAGCCGGCGGGGGTCGGCTCGAAGCGTACCCCGACTTTCTCGTAGTCGTAGCTGATATCGGTGTGGTTGATGTCGTGAGCCTTGCGGGCCTCCGCCAGTCTCAAACGCCTGAGAACGCGCGCGAGCTCATTCCCGATAAGGTGGACGAGATAAGCGGATTGGAGTTCGCCGTCGGCTCGCAGCCGAAACACGACGATGAGCGCCGGCCGAGGGTCCTTGGCGAGGCGATCAATGGCGGACAGGCTGAGGCGGATGCGATTGCCGGCTCGGCCGAGTGTCGACTTCAATTGTACCCGTGCGGCGTTGGTGGGGCGTTGATCGAGAGGTAGCGCCTGGCCGGCCGGCCCCATCGGGAACTCTACGATGAAGTCCCACCCCATGACGTCGACGGCGCTCTTGTTGCAATAAAGGCCTGCGCGCTCGCAGAGCACTTCGAACTGCCGTTCGCCAATGCGGCCAATGCGATCAGGACCTAGTTCGCTTTCCATGTCGTCGTCCGTCCTCATCGATCGAGACGGACGCGAAGCCGCCGTGCGCGCTCCTTGAAGGCGCGGTCGCCACCTTCGAGGATGTCGCAGACATGCTTGCGCATCTCCACGCTTTCGAGGCCACCCGATAGGTAGCGGATGGGCGGCAGGCTGCCGGGCGTATGCGTGCCGGAAAACGCGACGATGACCTGATCGGCGTCCGTATTGACGACGAGGTTTGCGTTGTGCGTCACCATAATGACCTGGCGCACATTCTTCGCGGCGATGAACAACTCGACCAGTTCGTCGAAGATCGACTTCGGATCGAGGTTTTCCTCCGGCTGGTCGATGATTAGCGGGCGGTCATCGCTGTCATCCAGGGCGAGATAGAGCAGCAACAGGACAATGCCGCGCGTGCCCGGAGAGAGCTTGCGAATATCAACGGCTTCATAGTCGATGCTGTAGCTGATCTCGATATGGCTGGTGCCATAGAGCCATTTGGCGAACCGCTTTAACCAGGAGCGATAATCCGCTTGCTGTGATCGCGGCACCTCGGAGAGATCGAGAAGCTCGGCTTGGTGGGCCTGGCGAAATCCCGCCATCGCCTCGGCGACGGCTTTCGGATTGCCCGACTCCCACGCTGGCTTCAGCAGCGCGTCTGCCCAAATCTCCAATGTGCCAACGCCCTTGAACGGGCCAGTGCGCCGCTTGTCGAACAAGCCTTCGCCCTCAGCCGCCCAGCGATGCACGTCTGCATGACGGGACACCGAGAACGATAATTTGCGCAGCGTGCCGGACGCCTGCGCGAGCCGATCCATGAGCGGGCGATACAGCGCATGCAGCACTTGCTCTTCCGCGACGATGGATTCGAAGACCCGCGCAAATAGGCCTGCTCGCGATCTTTTTGGAGTTGGGCGGTCCGCGCCGCGGCGCCTTCGCAATCGGTCAGCGCTTCCTTCAGGCGCTTCAGCGTAGCGTTCTCGTCCCCGATTTTGGTGGTTATCGCTCGCAGGCGATTGGCGGTGTCCGTATCGATGTTGATGAGGCGCTGAATGCGGCCGATCTCGGCCTCAAGTTCGCCCAGCGACAATCGCTTCAACTCAGCGTCGTCGGCCACATAGGGCTCTTGGTCGTTTGCCTTACGGGGCAGTTCTTTACCCCGCCACCCGGCCGTTGCCTTCTCGGCCTTGGCAAGGCGCTCGGTCAATGTCCCGTCGACGTTGCCGGCGTAGGTCTGCCGGAAAACCTCCCAAGCATTGTCATCCAGATGCGCGCCGACAAAGTTCTGCTTGGTCGTGCGCAGCGCCATCGGCGCGCGGTTGGTTCGGAAATCCGACACGTCGTTCTGCAAAGACCGGAGGGCTTGGGTTTCCTGCGACCACAACCGAATCTGTGTCCGGGCGAGATCGGCCGCTTCGGTCAGCGCATTCAGCCGCTCGATCCGCTCCGCGCTGCCTGTGGTCACCAATGTATCTCGGCTTTTGATATAGCCGGCGATCAGCGCTTCTTTCTGAGTGATTTGCGACTTGAGGCCGGTGATCTGGCTTTGTTTCTCGCGTTCGAGCCCGACCTGATCGGACAGGGTCGCGATGGCGTCCTCGTCGCGGCTGCGATTGTCGCGTAACACCGTCGTTCGAAGGTCAAGCAGTTCGCCGAAATCTGTCGCGCCGTCGCGTTCGAGCGTGCTGTGGGCTTCGAAAATGACCCGCTCGATCTCGCTCAGCAATTCGTCCTTGACGCCGTCGGCCGAGCACAGCTCTTCGACGAATTTCTGTGAGAGATAGCGCGCCCGCGGATAGAGCGAAGGATCAAAGGAATCGTCGAGCAAAGGGCGCACCGACGGGTCGCCGGTCTCCCAGGTCAATCGGACGCCGGCACCGTCGAGATGCTCACGGGCCCGCACGATAAACGACGCGTTGCTCAAGCGGCCGTCCGTGGCGTCGCAGCCCGCGGCGATCGCATCGGCGAGCGCGGTCTTGCCCGAGCCCCGCGCGCCAATGATGGCGACCAATCCGGGATTGAGTGCGAGCCTAGGTGTCTGTGCCCAGTCCGCTCCCGTCAACTCTATCTCCGCAATGACACGCGCGGGGGTAGCCCGAAACGGGGGATGGGGGCCGACATAGGCCCGCCCGGCGGGATCGATATAGGCTTGGCGCAGCGCGTCGAACTCCAACGCGCCCTTGATCCAGGAATAGCGGTCGCCATCGGGCTTGGCGACGGTAGCTTGCTCATGCGAGTCGCTGCCGTGCAGGCAGGGCTTGCAGCCGTCGTATCGCTCGCGAAGCACGTCCTCTCCGACGCCGTTTTTTCGCCCCAGCCAGAAATCGCGCTGCGCCGGACTGCTGGCAAAAATGACATGCGCGAACTTCTCGATTTCCTGTCGCAAGGTTGCGTCATTTGCATCGCGGATGCCGGACGTTCCATCGGTTTCGGCCCCTGCGACGGCAATCAGGATGTTCTCCTTCGCCCAATCGCTCTTGCCATATTCTTCGCGCAACTTTCCGAAGTTGACCTTGAACTGCGAAGCCCCGTGGCGGAACGCGGCCCGCTCTTCGCTCAGCTCCGGCTTGGACTTCCGGCCCAGCTTGGCTAGGTCTTCTCGCGTGCAGGCGAAGTTGTCGCCAAAGGCTTCAAATCTCAGCCGGCTGAGAAATCGTTCGACCTCCGCCCCATGTTTCGGATCGTCGGGGCAGACGAGCAGGTGGATGTTGGTCCAGCGCTCTTTCACCGTCGCCACGTCGAGCCGCAGCTCGACATTAGGGAAAACAAGCGCGACCTGTGGCAGGCGGCCGTTTTCATTCATCTCTCGGACAACGTCCTGATAGGTGTCGGTGCAATAATAGTCGGTCACCGCAATCGCGCAGATAACCGGGGTCGCCTGTTCGAGGCTGGTGAGATAGTCGCTCCAGGCGTTCGGGCCTTTGAATTGGTTGTTGAACAGGGTGCCGGGCGCATGGATATGCGGCTCCCATCGATGCCATTCGGAACCGCGATTGATCATACACCCCCCTGGTTTTCTTCCTTATGGTTGCCTCGGGGAGCCGCATTCGCCGCGGCTGGCGGCGGCACGGCCGGGAAGTCGACGCCCGAGACGAACAACTTCACGGTGTTTCCTTCGACGAAGATGCTGTCGGCATCATTGGTAATGAAGCCGGTGGCCGCGTCCCGGCTTCCCCTGATCCGGCTATGCGCCGTGTTGAAGGAAATGGCCTCGCAGATCGCGTAGCCGTAGCGAACGAAGTCGGAGCCGTAGAGGCCGTCCGCGCCCTTCGGGTAGCTCGCGAACTTCACCACGTTGTATTCGGGCTTCAGGAGGCTGACGAAAGCCTTCTCGGCGTCGGCGACGATACGCTTCCGGTCGTAGGCACCGCTGAAATCCTCGTTCTCGAAGTCATGCTCCGGTTCAAAGGTCGTCATGATCAGCGGCTGGACGTTAAACAGGAACAGATAGATTTCGTCGGTCACCCGCGCTCCGGGATAGCGCTGGGGCTCGTTGCCGAGAATCTCCATGCGGGCCTTGTGCCCATTGCTGATGAGGCGATCGAAGCTGTCTCCGACCTTGGCGATGCCGACATAAAGGAGATCATAGGTCGCGGCCTCGCGGTAACGATCGAAGCGCTCGAGACCGGCACGGCCGCGCGACCGATCCCAGATCAGCTTCTCGGTCGTGAACCACTCCAGAACGTCCGAGCCGGGCTCGCCGATCGGCCCGTCCCATACCCGGATATTTTTGTCGCCAGCCTCAATCCAATAGGACTCGGCGTCCGATTCCTCGACGGCTGGCAGGTCGCGGATGCGGATCACGACGGGGTCGCGAAAATCGTCGCCTATCGCGAAGTCGAAGGTGATGACGTAGGTCTCAGGATCGATGACGAGGTTCAAGTATTTCGCCTCGGCGCGACCTCCAATCATATAGAAGTCACTCTGCCTGAGCAGCGCCTCCACCTCCGGGTCATTCTGAAGCCAGATGGCCTCCTGATTGGAAATCGGCGGATAGACGGTTTCCAGGAAGGTGACCTTGGATTTCGTGCTGGAGATGCTCGTGGTCATGATCAAATACTTTATTGCAGAGGGCGCGAAGGGTTCTGAACATGATGCCCGTGCGCCAGCGGGCCAGAATAAACAAATACCTTCTCACTATTATCTAGGTAGGATGCACTTGGAGCGAGCCGGAGTCGACACCTGAGTGATCGTCGGCCGGCCATCGCAATGGGAGCTTTCGGGACAATGCGCCGGGTTTCTAAATGACCGATACGAGGGCGCAGAACTGTCATTGACAGAAAGGCCGCTGTTGCGGCGCTAGGCAGATTGCGGCGTCTTCCTGGGCATACCTGACCATTGCGAATCCGCTCGCAATTCGCCGACATATTCGATCCGCAAAGAAAGTCTCCTTTTGAGCGTTTTCCCGCTCGACTTCGTCGGCAAAGGAAGCGGTAGTGTTGGCAGGTCAAGCTGCGCTTATCGGCTGACCGTGCCCGCGCCGCGGGCTTCACTCAGTGCGAAGCCGGATAATCCGGCCTCGAAAATTGAGTGGAGAACAGCATGAACACCCAAATCATCGAGAATGGCGGCGACAGCGGCAAGGCCATCAATACCGAGACCCACGCAATCAAAAAGCCTGCCACCAAGCGTACACCGCGTGCAGCCATCAAACCGAAGTTAGCCGGCACCGGCAAATCGGCTGCGAAGAGCAAGAAGGACCAGCTTGTCGCCCTGCTGTCGAAGCCGAATGGCGCGCGCATTTCGGTGATCGTCGAGCGCCTGGGCTGGCAGGCGCACACGGTGCGCGCGACAATATCGGGCCTGCGCAAACAGGGCATCGAGGTCACGACCTCGAAGTCGCCGAAGACCGGCGAGACCGTCTACGCAATCGTTTCGGCGCCAATCGAGGAGGGCGGGCAGGCCGCCGATGAGGCGGTATCGTGACCTCGGCGTTGTCATCCATGATCGGAAGCGATGTTGCCGCCTTCGACGAACTGGATCGCGACGCTTGCATCGAGGCTTGGGGGAAGCAGTTCGGCCGGAAACCTCCCAAATTCGTCTCGGTGCAATTCATGCGCCGGGCACTGGCCTATGAGGCACAGGTGAAAGCTCATGGCCGGCACTCGCCTGCGGTTCGAAAGGCGCTCGTACGGTCCTTGAAGGACGTTCGAAGGCCGAGATCGGCTCTGCCGGCCTCGTCCATGTCTCTACGGCCGGGCACGCACCTCGTGCGCGAGTGGAACGGCCGGTCCTATCAGGTCGAGGTGCTGGACGACGGCTTCCAGATGGACGGCAAACGGTACCGGTCGCTGAGTGCCATCGCCCGCAAGATCACCGGAGCCCATTGGTCGGGACCGCGCTTCTTTGGACTGGACGCGTCATGAAGAAGATCCGCTGCGCCATCTATACGAGGAAGTCCTCCGAGGAGGGGCTCGAACAGGAGTTCAACTCGCTCCATGCCCAACGAGAAGCCTGCGTCTCCTACATTACCAGCCAGAAGCATGAAGGCTGGGTGCTGCTGCCGGATCACTATGACGACGGCGGCATATCCGGCGGAACTCTGGAACGGGCAGGGCTGCAGCGCCTCCTCCGTGATGTCGATGAAGGCCTGGTCGATCAGATCGTCGTCTACAAGATCGACCGGCTAACACGATCGCTGGCGGACTTCGCCAAACTGGTCGAACGGCTGGATGCGGCCGAGGCTTCCTTCGTGTCGGTGACGCAGTCCTTCAACACCGCCACCAGCATGGGTCGATTGACGCTGAATGTCCTCCTGTCATTCGCCCAGTTCGAGCGCGAGGTCACGGCCGAGCGCATCCGCGACAAAATCGCCGCCTCGAAGAAGAAGGGGCTCTGGATGGGTGGCAATGTGCCACTCGGCTACGAGCCAGATGGGCGCACGCTGAAGATAGTGGAAGACGAAGCCAGAACGGTTCGAACGTTGTTCGACCTCTATCTGGAACATGGTTCGGTCAAGGCGGTCAAACAGCAGGCAGACCGAATCGGGCTGCGAACAAAGGCCAGGGGAGGGACCGAGGTCAAACCATCGAAAGCAGCCGAGAGTGCCCGCAACGAGCCGGTCAGCATTGATGGTGCGACACCGGTATTAGGCTCTGATGAGATTGTGATCGCGGATTGCAGCGACGGACAGCTTGCCAATCAATCAGCAAAGGGAACTCGCAACGCCGCTGGCAATCTTCCCTTCTGCCGAAGCCACATCCATCACATTCTGGCCAATCCGATCTATGCCGGTCGCATTCGTCATCGGGGCCAGGTCTATGACGGCCAGCACGCAGCGATCATCGATCCCGCGATCTTCGATGATGTCCAGCAGCGCCTGATGGCAACAGCAGGAAGAGGGAGGGGACAGTCGGCATCAGGATCCATGGGGTCGTCGCTCACTGGCAAGCTATTCGACGAGACCGGAGATCGTCTGACTCCGACCCACGCCAACAAGAAGGGCAGGCGATATCGATACTATGCCTCCAACCGCATGATCGTCGGCGATGGGAACGCCGACAAATCGAAGGCTGCGAGCGGATGGCGGCTGCCGGCAAGGTCGCTGGAACAGCAGTTGTCTTCCGCGATCCAAACCCATTTTCGCAATCGTTTGCCCGTCGATCTCCTGATCGATTCTTCAGTCGATGATATCGGCCGCATCCGGGATTTGCTCGATGGAGCCGCGTCAGGCAAATCGGCCAGGAAGCCGGAAGCTGTCCTATCCTGCATCCAGCAAGCAACGATTACCCCGGGAAAGATTGAGATCGCTCTTGATGGCGAGCCCGTCGCTGCCTGGCTATCTGTTCAGTCAAAAGCGATCAACTCCGATGCGATGTCGTTCTCGGTCCCATTCCAGTTCCGCAAGCGCGGTGTCGAAACCAAGCTCATCATCGGAAACGATCAAGGCCAATCCATCGACGAAACGCTGATCCGCAACATCGCCAAAGCGCATCAGTATTACAATGCCATCAAGCACGGTCAGACCTTCGAGGAGATCGCTGCGTCCGAAAGCCTCTCGAAGCGCCGCATCCTGCAGGTGATCGATCTGGCATTCCTAGCGCCCGACATTGTCAAATCGATCATGCAGGGCGATCAACCGATCGGACTGACCGCAAAACGGCTCGGCCAGAATCCGTTGCCATCCGACTGGCAGGCCCAGCGGCGCATCGTGGCCACGCTCTGAAACCTCACACGAATTTGTCGAAGACTTGCATCAGTACCCGATGGTCCGCCGATGCACTTTCCGCAAACTGTCAGCCCCGAAATGGCCGACTGAGACTTTCCGCGATTCAGCGGCGATTTGTGGCTCGAAATGCAGTCTCTGTTTCGAGGCGCACCCGCTAACCCGCGGAAACCACGCAGCTATCTGGCGACGAAACTGGAAACGGTATTTTGGGAAGGGTGGTTGGCTGTGGACGCAGTCCTGGGCGAACCAGTCTCTGGTCGAAATTTCCCTGTTTAATGGGAAAGAACAGGGAATAATCGCGATTTCGAGCGGTTTGAGGTGTTCGAGCGGGCTTTTCTCCGCGAAATCTCAGTGGCTTGCCAATGAAATTCCCGTGGAATCAAAACAGGGAATTTTCTCAAACTCAACGGGAACGGAATCGATTGATCAGGGAAGCTGGTCGATCGCCTGAATTGGTAACTTGATCTGCCTGGCTTCCGATCATAAACCCGAGTGGGTCTGGACAAACGGTACTCGGCTATGACCAACCAAACATATGGGCGAGGGCAAATCGAAAACGCTCTGTGGCGAACGTTTGCGCCGTTCGACAAGAATGTAAAAGATCTGTCGGGCGAAGGCGGGTCCGCGTTCCGGACGCGGATCAGGCGGCTCCTGGAAATCGATCGCACGGGAGGCTTCGAAGCTGCAAACGGTGCAACGATAGCGGAGTACGCTTTCGCGCCCGCTCCGGAAACCGAAGGCGGCGCACTTGCTTTCGAAACGAAGGACGTTTTCCGCATGGCGGTCGCGCTGGAATTTCTGGCGCTCGGGTTCAAGCAGCGCGAGGCAGTGGAGCTCGTCTATTACCTTCGCAGTGACCTCGACACGCTGCTGAAGCGCAGTTTCTTTTCCTATGTAATCGATCCAGACAATCCCCTATTGCCGGATCAATATCCCCGCCTACCGAAGATCATAGTCGACGATATCGTTTATCGAGACCCTCGGATCTATCTTTTGATCAAGTCGGCCGAACTCGAGGAGATCGATTTCGAGTTCAAAGGTAAGACCGCGAAGAAAAAGCGGGCGCCGGTATTCATGATGGTGGATGGTATTTCGGCGCTTCAGGAGACGATTGGTGGACTGAGCCTGCGAACGTTCCGCTCGATGACAGTTGTCGAACTGGCCTATCTCGCGCAGCGGGTTACATCCACGCTGCAAAATTCCCAACCGATCCGTCGCGGGCGCAAGAAAGCCGCTGCGACCTAATCGGGCTCATCCGCCCTGACCGGAGAGTTGCGCGATGATGTCCTGCGGCTGATCCGTGCTAGGGACGAGCCGCTCGACGAGACGCTTGAGTTCCGACGGTGTGGTTTGGCCTCCGATCACCTCATGGTAGCCGATACCCGCGCGCCGGAGCGCTTCCTTCTTGATTGCGTCTCGCGCGGCAGCGGTTCCCTGGTTGTGCGCACCGCCCTGGTATTCGATGGCATGACGCGGCTGGCAGTCTTCGTCCATTAGGAGCAGGTCGACCCGCTTCGAGTTGACGCAGCTATAGGCCTTTGGGTCATTGCAATAGAGTATCTCTCCCAAAGACACCTGCGCCATGACCTGCCATCCAGGATTGCGGCCGATGACCATCAGGTCGAGTTCCTTGAAGACCCGCGCTTCGCTCTTGTTGAGAATAGCCTGGGGCTCGAAGTCGGCGCCCATGACAATCCGCAACTGATCTGCAGCATCGACTGCTTTTGGAAGTGCTGCATCCGGGGCCGGGGCCTGTGGTTGCATGTCACGTTGCCGGTGACCGCGATTGTAACGCGGACGCCAGTTGTTCTTCTCGCGCCAGGCTTGGCGGCGCAACTTCGAACGGAAGCGCTCGATCGCCATACCGATGATTGCGCCGAGGACGAGAACAACAATGAGCGTTTCGGGGCTTTGGACCACTGCGCTGTCCCTATTCAATAGCCGGCAGTTTAGGCGACTGCCTCGTGAAATTCCTTAAACGAAGCTTTTGCATTCGATCTATCCGCGAAGGGCCGGGGCTTCGCTGACTGGCTTACAGCCACCGCAACAGAAAAATAAATACAGACTGAAAAGGGTTTGTAATATGCATCTGCGTCCTGTATGGGATTTCTCGATGGATTAAATACAGACCCAAGTCAGTCTGTGAAGGAGTATAGACCATGGCACTGTCGAACCGTTGGCCGACGCTTGAAGAGGCGATGCTTTGCGATTTGAACCCGCGCGCCAATAACGCGCGAACCCATACGAATGCGGATATCGACGCGGTGGCGGAAAGCATTCGCAAATTCGGGATGACGTTCCCGATCCTGGTGGATGGAAGCAATCAGATCATCGCCGGACACTGTCGGTATGAGGCAGCAAAACGCCTTGGCCTCGAGACCGTCCCGATATTGCGTCGGACCGATATGAACGACGCGCAGATCAAGCTCTACATGCTCACCGATAATCGCCTTGCCGAAAATGCCGGTTGGGACCGCGCGCAATTGGCGATCGAGCTGCAGGAAATCATCGAACTTGCTGACGACTTCGATCTGGAGGTCACGGATACCGGTTTCCAGCTCGTCGAAGTCGATCTCATTCTGCAGGAGGCAGCCGACGCCGAAATAGCCACGGCCGGCCCGGATGAAGCCGATGCGGTTCCTGATTTGACGGATACAGAGCCGGTGACGCGGCTTGGTGATGTTTGGATCGTGGGCCGCCATCGGCTGATATGCGGTGATTCCAAGCAACCCGAAACGTATGATGATCTAATGGACGGAGAGGCCGCCCAGGCGGTGTTCACCGACCCGCCCTATAATGTCTCCGTCGACGGTCATGTTAGTGGCAAGGGCAAGGTCAAACACCGCGAGTTCTATGAAGCCTCTGGCGAGATGACAGCGGAGGCATTCATTGCCTTCCTCGGCCTTGTCATGAGGCAGATGGTCCGAGCCTCGGTCGATGGCGCGATCCATTTCATCTGCATGGATTGGCGGCATGCCTTCGACATCATGACCGCCGGCAAAGACGTCTATACCGAACTCAAGAACATGTGCGTTTGGGCGAAGACAAATGGCGGGATGGGCTCCCTCTATCGTTCCCGTCACGAACTGATCTTTGTCTACAAGGCGGGCAAGGCCAAACACATCAATAATGTGCAGTTGGGGCGCAACGGCCGAAATCGGACAAATCTGTGGGACTATGCCGGCGTAAATTCGTTCGGCCATGGCCGTGATGACGCATTGGCCATGCACCCGACAGTCAAGCCGGTCGCGATGATCGCCGACGCAATCCTCGATTGCTCAAACCGGGGTGGGATCATCCTCGATCCCTTTGCTGGGTCTGGCACGACTCTGATCGCAGCTGAGCGCACCGGCCGACGCGGCTACGGCATCGAAATCGATCCGCTCTACTGCGACGTCATTCTGACCCGGCTCAAGAAAGTCTGCGGCCTCGACGCCGTGCTCTCCGACACGGGCGAGACATTCGCGGAAGTACGAGCACGGCGAGAAACCAAACGACAGCAAATCGAAGCAACGCTGGAGCAGGCCGATGTCTGGTGACGACGCTAATCGCGGAATAGAAGATGATGACGGTGTCGCCGATACGGACGCCGGTGGCGGCGGCGAGGGCCCCGTATACGAGGTCGGCTACAAGAAGCCGCCGGTACAAACCCGCTTCCAGAAAGGCAATTCGGGCAACCGGAAAGGCCGTCCGAAAGGCCGACGCGACTTTCGAACCGATCTGGAAAGAACGCTGATGACGCGTCGCAAGGTCAAACGCGGCGACAAGGTCGTCGCCCTGTCGACACAAGAAATCATGCTGGAGAACCTAGCCGGAAAAGCGGCTGGGGGAGACACGAAATCTGTCGGTCTGATGCTCCAGGCGATCGGCAAATACCTCGCCGACGAGGTCGGCGTTCAGGAGAATGGCGAGCTGGATCTGGAGGAAGCCGATATTTTGAATATCGCGCTTGAGCGCTTCGTACAGCGCCACACGGCACCGGATGAGCGCGAAGAACCTTCCGAGCCGAATACGGTCACTGCCCCGCCGTCGGCGGAACCGGCTCCGCCCGCGGAGCCCGTGATCCAACGCGATGAGCCGGTCGTGAAGCAACCGCAGCAGCCCTCTGTCCTCGACAAGCTTAGGAATCGAAAATGAACGAGCAGATCACCGACAAGAAGCTTCTGAATCACTTCCTGCGCGAAGATCTCCTGGCCTTCACGATCTGTGCTTTTAAGGAAATCAATCCGGGGCGGGAGTATCTCGACAATTGGCACATGCGCGCCATCGTCCATTATTTGGAGGAAAGCGCGGCCGGCCGGTTGAACCGGCTGATCGTGACCCTTCCGCCGCGAAGCCTGAAGTCCATCACCATATCAGTCGCCTATGTCGCTTGGCGGCTTGGCCGGGATCCGGGGCAGCGTTTCGTCTGCGTGAGCTATTCCGCCGAACTCGCGGAACTTCTCTCGCGTCAATTCCGCAAGGTCGTCACGTCTTCCTGGTACCGTTTCCTCTTCCCGAAAATGAAGATCCAATCCGATACCAAGTTCGAACTGGTGACGACCAAAGGAGGAGGGCGATTTGCGACCTCGATCGGCGGCACTCTAACCGGACGCGGTGGTGACGTGATCATCATCGATGATCCGATGAAAGCATCCGATGCGGCGTCGGAATCCGTGCGAAATTCGGTCATCGCCTGGTATCGGGAGTCGCTGCCTTCGCGCCTTGACGTCCAATCCAAGGGAACAATCATCCTCGCCATGCAGCGCCTGCATGAGGACGATCTGGCGGGGTTCCTGCTTGATCAGGCCCAGTGGCCGCATCTCGATCTCCCGGCAATCGCTCAGGCCGATCAAGTCGTGCCAATCGCTCCCAACCAGACCTATCACTGGAAAGCCGGTGAAATCCTGCATCCTGGCCTTTGGACGCTGGAAGACCTCGAACGCTTGAAGCGTGAACACGGCAGCCAGGCATTTTCGGCTGTCTATCTTCAACGGCCTGTTCCGTCCGACGGCAACATGATCAAGCGTAAATGGCTGCAGACCTATAATGGTGTGCTGACCTACGAGGATGGCGACCGCATCGTCCAAAGCTGGGATACGGCGCTCAAAGCCGGTGATCACAACGACTATTCCGTCTGCACCACTTGGCTCGTGAAGGGAGACCGCTTTTATCTCTCCAATGTCTACCGCGAAAAATTGGAGTATCATGCGCTCCGCGCCCGCGCGATTGAACTGGCGAAACTTCATAAGGCCGATCACGTCCTCATCGAAGACAAGGGTTCCGGTACGAGCCTGATCCAGGACTTACAGGATGCGGGCGCCGGGGTTTACCCGATCCCGATCGAGCCCGAGGGCGATAAGGAAACGCGCATGTCGACCGTCACGCCGTTGCTCGAAAATGGCCAGGTGTTCCTCCCGAAGGAAGCGCCTTGGCTGGCGGATTTTATCAACGAACTGATGGCATTTCCCCATAGCAAGCACGATGATCAGGTCGATAGCGTGTCGCAGTTTCTGCGTTGGGTGCGGGACCATCTTCGTCATTTGCCGGCCACGGAGATTAAGGTGACGTGGGGGTAGATTTCTGTATCTGTGTCGGATCGATAACGCCTGCCAAACACCTGTCGATCGGTGCCAATTTGGACTCGAAGAAATAGGCGACAGGTCCGGAGTACCCAAAACAGAACGCTCCGACCCGATCTGTTTTCGGCAGCTGAAAACAACCCCAGCATAGCCAATAAACTTGAGGGCAATAATCGACAGAGGAGCCTCGACAGTTCCCATGAGAGTCCTTGATGAGGCTCATGCGTTTGTCGGAGGTGATGTCGTTTAGTGACCTCTATATTTCCAGCGATAGCGTCACGGCACCCTTCAGCGAGATCAGAATCCCTGTCGCCATGATGCCGGCGCCGGTTTCGGGCGCCAGGATAACGGAATTGCCGTCCGCGCCGAACGCCTGACCAATACAGTAGAAAACAATTCCGATTATCGTAGCAGCCAAGCCCGTTGTGAGTGTCATCTCGCCTTGGCTCAGCGCTTTTGGGGCCTGTCTCATTTGCCGCCTCCATTCGCTCCGGGACGCAGAAAATATTCGGGATGTCCGGAACGCTTCGACGCGGCACGGTCATGCTCGCTCAATTCACCCTCGAGATACTCCTTGAGCGCCGCAGCATTGTTCAGGGCTTCGTCCTTTGCTCCGTATATGAGTGTCACCGGTCCATCTTCGAGCAGGCGGAGGATTCTCGTGACCTCGGAATGCTTGTTGTCCAGTTCCCGGAAATAGGCTGCGCGAAAGCCGTCCCATTTCGCGGGATCATGGTCGAACCACCGCCGAAGGTCTGCGCTCGGCGCGATATCTTTCGGCCACCTGGCAATCCGCAAACGGTCGCGCGTCATCCCGCGGGGCCATACGCGGTCGACAGGGATTCGTGACCCGTCCGAGACGCGTGCGGCGCGATAGGCGCGCTTTATGCGTAATCCGTTCATCCCGGTTTCTTCCAGCGTCTGTCTCCAAGGACTATCCAGTCCATCGGGATATCGTGCGGTTGAGGGAAGATGGTATCGACTTCCGCGACAGGGTGGCCGACACCGATCGTCATGACCCAGTCTGGCATCGAAGCCAGTGTGCGGTCATAAAAGCCGCCGCCATATCCCAGGCGATATCCCGCGCGGTCGGCACCGACAACTGGCGAGACCACGATCTCGGGAGTGAGCCTGCGATCGTCGGCCGGAACCGGGATGTTCCACACTCCGCGCTCCATTCTACATCCGGGGTGCCATTCCCGAAACACGAGGGGTTGTCCCTTCGCGACCACGACGGGTAGCGCCACGCGGGCGCCGCGCTTGTAAAGCGCCGCCATCCAGTCGCGAAAATCCAGTTCGCCCCGGAAAGGCCAGTAGAGGCTGATCACCGGGCTGCAAAACTCCGCTAAGAGATCGTCCAGCAGATCTATGACTTTACGGGCTATTGCAGCGCGGTGATCGGCCGGAACGGCAAGCCGCGCTGCAATAAGCCGCTCCCTTTCCGATTTTCGCCAACGGGCGACGTCGATCGTTGTTTGTGGATCGACCGCTTCGAAGCCGTTCCATCCGTCATCGATCTCGTGGGCGAAGCAGGGGGGCGACGAGTAGGTGGTATGGCTCATGGTCTTCCTCGCTCCGTTGGCCAGAAGATTCCTGAAATGGATTTCCCGCCATCCATTCTTCCGCTCATACAACAATTGGAAAAGCGAATTTTAATGCGATATAATATCGGGTAATACGATGGATGGGCCGATGAACGTTGAACATGCCAGAACCTTCCTTGCGGTGGCCGATACCGGGAGTTTCGTCGCTGCCGCGGAACGGCTGCACGTCACGCAGTCGACCGTCAGTGCCCGCGTCGGCGCGCTGGAGAAGACGCTTGGAGCCCGACTTTTCGTGCGCAACAGGTCTGGCGCCGTCCTGACCAATTCGGGTGGTCGATTCTTGAGATACGCCGGACAACTCGTCCGGACGATGGAGCGGGCGCGTCAGGATATAGGACTTCCGAAACAGTTCCGCGGCAGGGTCGTTATCGGTGCGAGGATGGGGCTGTGGGACGGAGCGATGGTGGACTGGTTCGCGTCCCTGTCGCGCGCCTATCCGGAGGTGTCCTTTCGCGCCGAGATCGGTTTCGAAGCGGAACTGATGCAGGGGCTGGTCGAGGGCCGGATCGACGTCGGCATTATGTTCACGCCGCAGCGCCGCCCGAATCTCTCCGTTGTTCCGTTTCTCACCGAGCGGCTTGTGATGGTCACTTCCGATCGCGATCTCGATATGCGGCCGGAGGCCTATATTCACGTGGATTGGGGTCCCGAGTTCGACAACCAGTTCAGCGCGAGCTTTCCCGAGTTCCCCGGGCCTGCTGTCACGGTCAATATCGGTTGGCTCGGCTTGCAGTGCCTGGAGAAAAACGGCGGATGCGGCTATTTCCCCGAGCGCCTGGCGCGAAGCCGCATCGCCGAAGGGAGGTTGTTTGTCCTGCCGGACGCGCCTGTCTTCGAATTGCCGGCATGGGTGCTTGTCAGGGAAGATCGTAGCAAGTCGCTGGTCGATCCGATGGTTGATGGCCTGAGACGGGCTGTTTCCTAATCCCGGCGAATACCATTGCCATTAAGCGCGGTCTGATCTAAGTGGTATTTAGAATGCTACTTTAAGGATTGCATCCATGAGTGCGGAAATCGACCGGGTTCGTCCGGCGCAAGACAAGCAGCCCGAGTGTGAGGGCGTAGACCGCGAGTTCATCAGCGGCCTTGTCAGGGAATTCTACCGCCGCGTGCGTGCGAATCCCCGTCTTGGCCCGATTTTCGCGCGCGAGATTACGGGTGACTGGGAGCCGCATCTGGAAAAGATGACGGAGTTCTGGAGTTCGGTCATCCTTAAGACGTCCAACTATCAGGGACGACCCGTGCCCGCCCATCTGAAACTCGCCGACGTAACCGAAGAGGATTTCCGCACGTGGCTCGGCATCTTCGCGCAGACGACCAGTGACCTGTGCACGGAGAACGTCGCAGCCGTGTTCAACGAAAAGGCTGAAACGATTGCCAGAAGCCTACAATACGCAATGTTCTATCGCTTGCCTTCTAATCAACAAGGCAGCCGGTTTGCGTAATGTGAAACGCCAAGCCGAAATAGGTTTCGACGATCCAGGGAGGCGACCTGGATGCGGATGACGGCGCACACCGATTACGCGCTTCGAATGTTGATTCATCTTGCGGTCTTCAAGGGACGCCCTCATACGGTCAATGACGTCGCCGAAACCTTCGGCCTCTCACGCAACCACCTTCTCAAAGTCGCTTACAATCTCCGAAAAATGGAGCTGGTTCACGCCGTGCGCGGTCGCTCGGGAGGGATCAGTCTCGCGATCCCGGCGACGGACATCAACATCGGCAGCGTCATCCGCCGGATGGAGGAGGACTTCAGTGTGGTCGAGTGCCTGCAGCGCGACGGCGGGGCTTGCCTGATCTCGCCGGCATGCCGCCTGAAAGCCATCGCGGCCGAGGCGCTGGAAGCCTATCTGCGCGTGTTCGACAGCTACACCCTTGCCGATCTTGTTCGAAACGAATCGGCGTTGGCCGCATTGCTTGGAGACGGTAAAAACGGCCCAAGTGCACGCGCCCTCCCGGAATATTTGGATTAGCGATGTAAAGCCGAAGTGGATCGAGTCGTTACTGATCCCGTCCGTCGATTAGCGGATTCGGCTTTGCCAAGGTTTCGAGAGCCTTCGTGTCGTTCAGCCTGACGAACGAACCGTCTACGTCGACGCCGTAGGGTTTCAGCGTGTTAAAGGCACGAGACAGGTTTTCGGGCGTCATGCCGAGCAGCGAGGCTAAGGTGCGCTTGTCATATGGCAAGTCGAGCGAACCGTTCGCGCCTTGGTCCCGATGATACCGCAGCAGCCTGTTTGCCAACCGTTCCACGGCCGTGCGCAGCTTTAGGTTCTTGTGCTCTTTGACGACCCCGCGATAACAACTGGCAAGCTCCTGGACGATGGCTCGGGTGAAGGATGCGTCTGCTTGGAATGCTTCCCGCACGTTATCGGAAGGTATCAGCAGGATCTTCGATTTCTGGCAGGTCCGTGCCGACATCAGATAAACGGCGTCTTTCAGGACGGCCGCCAGGATAAAGGTGCCGACCGGCTGGACCATTCCCATCGTCGCTTCCCTGCTGTTCGAGCGCGCGTAGAGTTCCACGCATCCTTCGATGACGACGTAGAGGAAATCTGCCGGGTCGCCCTCGGTAATCAGGTCGAGTTGCGTAGGGAAGGTTTGCAGATAGGCGGTCTGCATGAGCGTTTCGAAGTTTTGCTCGCTCATGCTCTCAAACAGCCGAAGAGACCGTACCTGAGGAAGATCAGTTGTTCGCACGATCTCGATCCTTGATAATTATCAAGCGTTGAATTGAAATTGGTAGCAAGCCGATTTCGCCGTTTCAACCAGCCGACTTGATCTCGAACGCGGCCGGATTTGCCGTTCTCCCCGCCGAAACTTGTTTCTTCCTCGCTACCCGCAAACGTTGATCTGGATCAACCCTGCTACCCCTATTTGATCCGCTAGTGTCCCGGTCAGTTTCGAAATCGGCGGGATTTTCCGTCTGTAGAAGGGGGTCGGATCGATGCATTCGCTCGAAGGAGTTACCCGCTCGGACCAATACCGGGCGCTGGGGCTCAGCACATTCGCCTTCACGGTCTGCTTTGCCGTGTGGACGATCTTTTCCATCATTGGTGTCCGGATCAAACAGGAACTCGGACTGAGCGACACGGAGTTCGGGCTACTTGTCGCGACGCCAGTTCTGACCGGATCGGTCAGCCGCATCTTTCTCGGCGTCTGGACCGAACAGTTCGGCGGCAGGATCATGTTCCCGCTGCAGATGTTGATCACGTCGGTTGCCGTCTGGCTGCTGACCTCGGTCCACAGCTACGAGATCTTTCTTCTCGCCGCACTTGGCCTCGGCCTTGCGGGCGGTTCGTTCATCGTTGGCGTCGCCTATGTCTCGCAGTGGTTCGAGAAGGAACGCCAGGGAACGGCGCTCGGCATTTTCGGTGCCGGTAACGTCGGAGCGGCTGTGACGAATTTCGCGGCGCCGTTCCTGGTCGTCGCGCTAGGATGGGAAGGCACTGCACGGGTTTATGCGATCGTGCTCGCCGCGACAGCGGTTCTGTTCTACCTGCTGTCGAAGGACGACCCGGCGCAGGCCGCACGCAAACGGTCCGGCCATCGGCCGGTTTCGGCCGCGGAGCAACTGGCACCGCTGAAGAACATCCAGGTCTGGCGTTTCGCAACTTATTACTTCTTCGTCTTCGGCGGCTTCGTGGCGCTCGCCTCGTTCCTTCCGCGCTACTATGTCGGTGCTTACGGGCTTCCGCTGACGACAGCGGGCGTCTTCGCCGGCCTTTATTCGATGCCCGGTTCGGTTTTCCGCGCGCTTGGCGGCTGGATGTCGGACAAGTGGGGCGCGCGCTTCGTGATGTACCTGACGTTCATCGTGTCGCTCGGCTGCCTGTTCGTGATGAGCTATCCGCAGACTAGCTACGTCGTCAGCGGCATCAAGGAACCGATCAGCTTCCAGTTCGGACTGAATGTGACCGCCTTCGTCGCCATGACTGTCGTTCTCGGGTTCGTCATGAGCTTGGGCAAGGCTGCCGTCTACAAGCATATCCCGGTCTATTATCCGCACCATGTCGGCGCTGTCGGCGGCCTGGTCGGTATGATCGGCGGACTCGGCGGTTTCTTCTTGCCAATTTCCTTCGGCATCCTGCTCGACTGGACCGGCGTCTGGACCGCTCCATACATGCTGATGTTCGTTCTCGTCGCGGTGTCGACGATCTGGATGCACGTCGCCATCCGCCGCATGGAGAAAGCGCGGCACCCGGCGCTCGGCGAAGAGAAATATCTCTCCGACGTTCCCGAGAAGCCCGTCGCCAAACCCGGCTCGAAATCCTCATCGGCATCCACGGACGGACATCTCCACCCGGCCGAATGAAATCAAACGGGAGGCGGCTGACCGCCTTCCGCCCTCCCATATCACTCAGGAGTGCACGAAATGGCACATTCTACTGCAGCAGTGGCCGGAAAGGCTCACATACTGACCGACTGGCGGCCCGATGAAGAATCCTTCTGGCAAGGCAGTGGCCGCTCGATCGCCAAACGCAATCTCTGGATCTCGATCCCCGCGCTGCTTCTGGCCTTTTCGGTCTGGATGGTGTGGAGCGTGGTCGTCGCCAAGCTGCCGGCGATCGGCTTCGCATATTCGACCGACCAGCTGTTCTGGCTGGCGGCCCTGCCGGGTCTCTCCGGCGCGACGTTGCGTATTTTCTACTCCTTCATGGTGCCGATTTTCGGCGGCCGACTATGGACGACATTGTCGACCGCCTCGCTGCTGTTGCCGGCGATCGGCATCGGCTTCGCGGTGCAGAACCCGGAAACACCCTATACGGTCTTTCTGATCCTGGCGCTGCTCTGCGGCTTCGGCGGAGGCAACTTCGCCTCCTCTATGGCCAACATCTCCTACTTCTTTCCCAAGAAGGAGAAGGGCAACGCTCTCGCGCTGAACGCCGGCCTCGGCAATCTCGGCGTCTCGGTGATGCAATTCCTCGTCCCGATCGTCATCACCACGGGCACGTTCGCCGCGGTCGTCGGCGATGGCCAGGTTACCAGTGACGGCGCGACCCTTTGGTTGCAGAATGCGGGCTTCGTCTGGGTTCCGTTCCTGATTGTCTCCACCATCGCCGCATGGTTCGGCATGGATGATATCGCCTCGGCCAAGGCTTCCTTCGCCGAACAGTCGATCATCTTCAGGCGGTTCCACAACTGGGTGATGTGCTGGCTCTATACCGGCACCTTCGGCTCCTTCATCGGCTATTCGGCGGGCTTCCCGCTGCTGATGAAGACGCAGTTCCCCGAAGTGAACGCGCTGTCCTACGCCTTCCTCGGTCCGCTCGTCGGGGCGCTCAGCCGCGCGGCGACCGGTTGGGTTTCCGACCGGTTCGGTGGCGGCCGGGTCACCTTCTGGACCTTCACCGGCATGATCGTCGCGGTCGGCGGCGTTCTCTACTTCCTCGGCATCAAGGAACAGCCCGGCGCGTTCTGGGGCTTCTTCGCCTGCTTCATGGCGCTGTTCTTCCTGACGGGGGTCGGTAATGCGTCGACCTTCCAGATGATCCCGACGATCATGCGCCGGGAAGTGCCGCGGCTGATGCCGCAACTCGATGAAGGCGCGAGGCTGAAACAGGCCGAACGCGAAAGTGCCGCTATCGTCGCCTTCACCTCCGCAATCGCGGCTTATGGCGCCTTCTTCATTCCTAAGGCCTACGGCACCTCGATCGTCCTGACCGGCGGCCCGGCAGCCGCGCTCTGGGCATTCCTGATCTTCTACGTCTCCTGCGTGCTCGTCACCTGGTTCTTCTACACGCGCAAGAACGCGGCCGTTCCCTGCTGAACGGCCGACAAGAAAGGACAAAATGCGATGTCACATCTTCTTGACCGCCTGAACTTCCTGGCGCGAAAAAACACCGGCACTTTTTCCGAGGGCCATGGCGTCACGACAAACGAAAACCGCGACTGGGAGGACGCCTATCGGAAGCGTTGGCAGCATGACAAGATCGTGCGTTCGACCCACGGCGTGAACTGCACCGGCTCGTGTTCCTGGAAAATCTACGTAAAGGGCGGAATCGTCACCTGGGAAACCCAGCAGACCGACTATCCGCGTACGCGGCCGGACCTGCCGAACCACGAGCCGCGCGGATGTTCCCGCGGCGCCAGCTACAGCTGGTACATGTATTCGGCAAACCGCGTGAAATACCCGCTGATCCGTTCGCGGCTTCTGAAGCTATGGCGCAAGGAGAGGACGGTCAAGACGCCCGTCGGCGCATGGGCCGCGATCCAGGAGGATCCGGCAAAGCGTGCCGACTATGTCAAGATGCGCGGTCTCGGCGGCTTTGTCCGCGCCACCTGGGACGAGGTCAACGAGATCATCGCGGCGGCCAATGCCTACACCGCGAAGAAGTGGGGGCCGGACCGGGTGATCGGCTTCTCGCCGATCCCGGCCATGTCGATGGTCTCCTATGCGGCCGGATCGCGCTATCTGTCGCTGCTCGGCGGCACCTGCATGTCGTTCTACGACTGGTATTGCGACCTGCCGCCGGCTTCGCCGATGACGTGGGGCGAGCAGACCGACGTTCCGGAGTCGGCCGACTGGTACAATTCGGGGTTCCTGATGCTGTGGGGCTCCAACGTGCCGCAGACGCGCACGCCGGACGCCCATTTCTACACGGAAGTCCGCTACAAGGGCGCGAAGTCCGTCGTCGTGTCTCCGGACTATTCGGAGGCGGCGAAGTTCTCCGACATGTGGCTGCATCCCAAGCAGGGGACCGACGCGGCGCTGGCAATGGCGATGGGCCACGTCATCCTGCGCGAGTTCCATCTCGACCGGCAGGCGGAGTATTTCGAGGATTACTGCCGCCGCTATACCGACATGCCTATGTTGGTTCGCCTGGTGAAGAAGGACGGCCACTACATTCCCGAGCGTATGCTTCGCGCCTCCGACTTCAAGGACGGTCTTGGCGAAAACAACAACCCGGACTGGAAGACGGTCGCTATCGACGGCAAGACGAAGAAGATCGTAGCGCCGAACGGGTCCATCGGCTACCGTTGGGGCGAACAGGGCAAATGGAACCTCGAAGCCAAGGACGGCAAGGGCAGGGATGTCGAACTCGACATGAGCCTGATCATGGACGACGACCACGACCAGGTCGCCTCCGTCGCTTTCCCGTATTTCGGCAATCGCGAGCATGATCATTTCGAGGGCACCGACCATGACAGCGTGTTGCTGCGCTCGGTTCCGGCCAAAAAGGTCAAGCTCGCCAATGGCGACACGCTGGTCGCCACCGTGTTCGACCTGTTCGTCGCCAATTATGGCCTCGACCGCGGTCTGAAGGACGGTAGCTGCGCCTCGTCCTACGACGAGAACCAGCCCTACACACCGGCATGGGCCGAAAAGATCACCGGCGTTCCGCGTGAAAACATCATCACGGTGGCCCGCGAATTTGCGGCCAACGCGGAAAAGACCAAGGGTCGTTCCATGGTCATTCTCGGCGCCGGTCTCAATCACTGGTACCACATGGACATGAACTACCGGGGGATCATCAATCTCCTGGTCATGTGCGGCTGTATCGGCCAGTCCGGCGGCGGCTGGAGCCACTATGTTGGTCAGGAGAAGCTGCGTCCGCAGACTGGATGGTTGCCACTTGCCTTCGGTCTCGACTGGGGCCGTCCGCCGCGGCAGATGAACTCGACGTCCTTCTTCTACGCGCACACCGATCAGTGGCGCTACGAGACGCTGAAGGTCGATGAAATCCTGTCGCCGACAGCGCCCGAAGGCCCGTGGGACGGCACGCTGATCGACTACAACATCCGTGCCGAGCGTATGGGCTGGCTGCCGTCGGCGCCACAGCTCAAGACAAATCCGCTGGAAATCGCCGCCGCGGCTGCCAAGTCCAAGCAGGAGCCGAAGGATTACGTTGCCGAACAGCTCAAGTCCGGCAAGCTGCACATGTCGTGCGAGGATCCGGACGACGAGGCCAATTGGCCGCGCAACCTGTTCGTCTGGCGATCCAACCTGCTCGGTTCGTCCGGCAAGGGACACGAGTATTTCCTCAAGCACCTGCTTGGCACGTCGCACGGGCTGATGGGCAAGGATCTCGGCGAGGAAGGGCGCGTGCAGGCCAGGGAAGCCGTCTGGCACGACGAGGCGCCGGAAGGAAAGCTCGACCTGCTGGTCACGCTCGACTTCCGCATGTCGACCACCTGCGTCTACTCCGACATCGTCCTTCCCACGGCCACCTGGTACGAAAAGAACGATCTGAATACGTCGGACATGCATCCCTTCATCCACCCGCTGACCAGCGCGGCGGACCCCGCCTGGGAGGCAAGGAGCGACTGGGATATCTTCAAGGGCATCGCAAAGAAGTTCTCGGACGTCGCGCCGGAAGTGCTCGGCGTGGAAAAGGACGTTGTCCTCGTGCCGATCCTGCACGACACGCCGGGCGAACTCGCCCAGCCATTCGATGTCGAGGATTGGAAGAAGGGCGAGGTCGACCCGATCCCCGGCAAGACGATGCCTGCGGTCGCCGTCGTCGAACGCGACTATCCGAACCTCTACAAGCGCTTTACGGCGCTCGGTCCTCTGATGGACAAGCTCGGAAACGGCGGCAAGGGCATCTCGTGGAACACAGAGCACGAGGTCGAGCTTCTCGGCCGCCTGAACGGTGTCGTTACCGAGGAAGGCGCGACCAAGGGCCGCCCCCGGATCGAAAGCGATATCGACGCCACCGAGGTGATCCTCTCGCTTGCGCCCGAAACCAATGGCGAGGTTGCGGTCAAGGCATGGGATGCGCTGTCGAATTTTACCGGCCGCGACCACGCCCATCTAGCCGTCCCCAAGGAGGATGAGAAGATCCGGTTTCGCGACATCGTCGCGCAGCCGCGCAAGATCATTTCGTCGCCGACATGGTCAGGGCTGGAAAGCGAGCATGTCTGCTACAATGCCGGCTACACCAACGTCCACGAACTGATCCCGTGGCGCACGCTGTCCGGTCGCCAGCAGCTCTACCAGGATCACCTGTGGATGCGGGCATTCGGCGAGGCGTTCTGCGTCTATCGTCCGCCGATCGACACCAAGTCGATCAACCCGGCTATCGAGTCCAAATCGAACGGCAAGCCGCAGGTCGTGCTGAACTTCATCACGCCGCACCAGAAATGGGGCATCCACTCCACCTATTCTGACAATCTGCTGATGCTGACCCTGAACCGCGGCGGTCCGGTTGTCTGGATATCGGAAGTCGATGCGAAGAAGGCCGGTCTTGTCGATAACGACTGGGTCGAAGTGTTCAACGCGAACGGTGCCATCGTTGCACGCGTGGTTGTTTCTCAGCGCATGAAGGAAGGCACGATCTTCATGTATCACGCGCAGGAGAAGATCGTGAACACGCCGGGATCGCAGATCACCGGCCAGCGCGGCGGCATTCACAACTCCGTCACGCGCGCGATCACCAAGCCGACCCACATGATCGGCGGCTACGCCCAGCAATCCTACGGCTTCAACTACTACGGCACCGTCGGTTCCAATCGCGACGAGTTCGTCGTGGTGCACAAGCTCGACAAGGTCGACTGGCTGGAAGGCCCGTACCGTGAAACCGCTGCACACAAGGAGGCGGCAGAATGAAAATCCGCGCTCAAATCGGAATGGTGCTGAACCTCGACAAGTGCATCGGGTGTCACACCTGCTCGGTGACCTGCAAGAACGTCTGGACGAACCGCGAAGGCGTCGAATACGCCTGGTTCAACAACGTCGAGACAAAACCGGGCATTGGTTATCCCAAGGAATGGGAAAACCAGAAGAAATGGAACGGCGGCTGGACCCGCAAGTCCAACGGCAAGATCGAGCCGAAGATGGGTGCCAAGTGGCGCATCCTCGCCAAGATCTTCGCCAACCCGGACCTGCCGGAGATCGACGACTATTACGAACCGTTCGATTTCGACTATGGCCACCTTCAGACCGCCGGCGAAAGCCAGGCTTCGCCGACGGCGCGTCCGCGCTCGCAGATCACCGGCGAGCGGATGGAGAAGATCGAATGGGGGCCGAACTGGGAGGAAATCCTGGGCGGCGAGTTCTCCAAGCGGTCGGTGGACTACAACTTCGAAGGCGTCGAAAAGGAGATCTACGGCGAGTTCGAAAACACTTTCATGATGTACCTGCCGAGGCTGTGCGAGCACTGCCTCAATCCGACCTGCGTCGCCGCGTGCCCGTCGGGCGCGATATACAAGCGCGAGGATGACGGCATCGTCCTGATCGACCAGGAGAAATGCCGTGGCTGGCGCATGTGCGTCTCGGGCTGTCCCTACAAGAAGATTTACTACAACTGGTCGTCCGGTAAATCGGAGAAATGCACCTTCTGCTATCCGCGCATCGAATCCGGGCAGCCGACGGTCTGCTCTGAAACCTGCGTCGGCCGTATCCGCTATCTTGGCGTTGTCCTTTATGATGCCGATCGCATCTCCGATGCGGCGTCCACGGCCGACGAGAAGGATCTCTACGAGGAGCAGCTCAAGGTTTTCCTCGATCCCAATGACCCGGCGGTGATCGCGCAGGCGAAAAAGGACGGCGTGCCGGACGCCTGGCTTGAGGCCGCCAAGAAGTCGCCGGTCTACAAGATGGCGATGGACTGGAAGGTCGCGTTCCCGCTCCATCCTGAATACCGGACCCTGCCGATGGTCTGGTATATCCCGCCATTGTCCCCTCTGCAGGCGGCGGCCGAGGCCGGGAAGATCGGAATGGACGGCGCGATGCCGGACGTCCGCTCTCTCCGGATCCCAGTCCGTTACCTCGCGAACCTGCTCACGGCGGGCAAAGAAGCCCCGGTCGTCTCCGCGCTCGAACGCATGCTCGCCATGCGCGCCTATATGCGGGCCAAGACGATCGACGGCGTCATCGACGAGGTGGTCGCCGAGAAGGTCGGCATGACCGGTCAGATGATCGAGGACATGTATCACGTAATGGCGATCGCCAACTACGAGGACCGCTTCGTCATCCCGACTTCGCATCGCGAGATTTCCGAGGACGCCTATGACGTCCGCGGTTCCTGCGGCTTCTCCTTCGGCAATGGCTGCTCCGGCGGTGAATCTGAAACCAACCTGTTCGGGGCAAAGCGTACGCGCACAGTGCAGACGCCGACCGACATCTTCAAGGAGCGAGTGTGATGAATACGGCTCTCAAGGTCATATCGCTGCTACTGACCTATCCTTCCGAGGATATCCGTGCGGCGATCCCTGAACTGAAGGCGGCGCTGGACAGTGCCGCCATCGGAGAACGCGAGGCAGAGGCGCTGAAGCGGCTCGCCGACGATATCGCCGGCCTCGATCTCTACGACGCGCAGGAACGCTACGTCTTCCTGTTCGACCGCACCCGTTCGCTGTCGTTGCATCTCTTCGAACATGTTCACGGCGAAGGCCGCGACCGCGGTCAGGCGATGGTCGACCTGATGGCGATGTATGAGAAGGACGGCTTCGAGATCGATGCGAAGGAGCTGCCGGACTACCTTCCCATGTTCCTCGAATATCTGTCGATGAAGCCTGCGGACGAAGCCGGTGAACTGCTCGGCCAGACCGCGCATATATTCGCCGCGCTTCGCGAGCGGCTGAAGAAACGCAAATCCGTCTACGTCAACGCTTTCGGGGTGCTTGAGGCGCTCGCGCTGGGAAAGCCGGACGCAGCTCTCCTGGCTGAACTGCTCGACATGCAGGAAGACAATCCGGACGACCTCGAAGCGCTTGACCGCGTCTGGGAGGAAGAGGCGGTGACCTTCGGCGGCAATGCCGGCGAAAACGCCTGTGGACCGGACCGTCTCCAGCGCCAGATCCGCGCTTCTCATCGCAAGCCCGCCGACATGGCGCAAGCGCCGAACGCCTGAGAGGACAGGAAAAATGTCTGAATTCATCAACACGCTTCTCTTCGGGATCTATCCCTACATCGCGCTCGCGGTGCTGATACTCGGCACCGCCGCCCGCTACGACCGCGAGCCCTACACCTGGAAATCCGGCTCCTCGCAGCTGTTGCGTCGCAAGCAGCTGATCTGGGGGTCGGTTCTGTTCCATGTCGGCGTCCTGGTGATCTTCTTTGGTCACCTGATCGGATTGCTGACGCCGATCGCCATCTTCGACGCGATTGGCATCAGCCATGGCGCGAAGCAGCTCCTGGCGGTCATCGCGGGCGGCATCGCCGGGATCATGGCGATCATCGGCGCGACATTGCTCATTCACCGGCGCCTGTTCGATGCCCGCGTACGCGCTGCTTCGAGCGCAACGGACACGCTGATCATCGTGCTGCTGTGGATCCAGCTGGCCCTCGGCCTGTTGACAATCCCGATCTCGCTGCAGCATCTCGACGGCCACGAGATGGTGAAATTCATGACCTGGGCGCAGGGCATCTTCACCTTCAACGGTGCGGCGTCGAGCTACGTGGCGGACGCCTCGATCGTCTTCAAGCTTCACCTGACGCTCGGCCTGACAATCCTGCTGCTGTTCCCGTTCACCCGGCTCGTGCACATGCTGAGCGTTCCGGTCCGCTACATGTGGCGGCCGGGATATCAGGTTGTGCGCGAACGCAACCGTCGCGCGGCGCAGACCCGCGTTCCTGCGGAGTGATCCGATGGCGACGATCTATCAAAATCCAACCCTGAAAACCCCTGCGGCGTCGGAGGGGGAGGGCTACACGACATACCAGGAACCGGACACGCGGATCCCGCCGAAGGCCGCGCCGGTAATCCGGGAAATTTCCGTCAACGGTGTCTCGATTCCGGAGGCTGACGTGCTGGCCGAAGCCCAGAACCATCCGGCTAAAAATCCCGGCGGTGCGTTGCGTGCCGCGGCGGAGGCACTCGTGATCCGGGAATTGCTTTGGCAGGAGGCCAAACTCCTCAATATCGACGTCTCGTCTGCCCGCGACGAGGCGGGACGCGTGGAGACGGAGCGCGACGCCGCCATCCGCCTGCTGATGGAACGCGAAGTGCAGGCGCCGCTGGCGACCGATGAAGAATGCCGCCGTTATTACGATCGCCATCCGGACAAATTTCGCACGGAGCCGCTTTACGAAGCGCGGCATATCCTGATCGCCGCGCCCGAATCGGATCGTGAGGCCCGCGATGCGGCACGCCGAACCGCCGCCGACCTGTGCAACGTGCTCGCTCAGCGGCGCGGACGCTTTTCGGAGCTGGCGAAGGAATATTCCGCGTGTCCATCGCGTGAGCAGGGCGGCAATCTCGGTCAGCTGACGCGCGGAAGCACGGTCAGCGAATTCGAGGAAGCGCTGGCCGAGATGGGGGAAGGCGATGTCTCCGCCGTCCCGGTCGGGAGCCGCTTCGGCTTCCACGTGATCGCGCTCGACCGGCGGATCGAAGGACGGCAGCTCCCTTTCGAGATGGTGGCCCAACGCATCGCCGCCTGGCTGGAGGCATCCGCATGGTCGAAAGCGGTCTCGCAATACATTTCCGTGCTTGCCGGTCAGGCCGAAATCAAAGGCATTTCGCTGAACGGCGCGGACGGTCCGCTCGTCCAGTAGGAGGCAGACGGTGAACAAGCAGGAAGAGGCACGGCACATGGCCCTGGCGACGCTGGCGACGCCGACGCCAGCCGAACAGCTTGCGTCTCCGCTCGAATACATCCTCGCCGAGCATTTTCGGCAGCGCACACTCTGCTGGACGATCGACCGTATAGCCGATGACCGCGCGCGCGACGAGGAATGCATAGCCGCGGTGTTGCGTTTCCTGCGCGAGGAATTCGGCCCGCATGTCATCGATGAGGAGGAAGACCTGTTTCCGCTTTTGCGCCGCCGCGCGGAACCGGAGGACCGGATCGACGAGGTTCTGGGCGCGCTGAGTCAGGAACATGCTGCCGACAAGTTCGATGCGAACGCGATACTTGAGGACCTGGACGGGGCGAAAGCCGGCAAGCGCTTCACTAAAACGTTTCGCGCCCTGCTGCACCGCTTTGCCGCCAACGAAAGACGTCACTTGGTCGTGGAAAACGCGATCGTCCTGCCGCTGGCGCGGGTTCGGCTGACCGTCGACGACCTGCACAATCTCGGTCGTCGCATGGCGGCGCGCCGTGGTATCGATTTCCGGGGATTTTCCCATGCTGTCTGATCTGCTCGACCACAATATCCGCTGGGCGACGGACAAGGTTCGCGAGGATCCGGACTATTTCCGGCGGCTTTCGGCACTGCAGCGCCCGGACTATCTCTGGATCGGATGTTCTGACAGCCGTGTTCCCGCGAATGTCATCACCGGATTGGAGCCCGGCGAGGTCTTCGTCCACCGCAATGTCGCAAATCTCGTTCATCGCGCCGACCTCAACCTGTTGTCGGTGCTCGAATTCGCGGTCGAGACACTCGAAGTGAAGCACATCATCGTCTGCGGCCACTATGGCTGTGGCGGCGTCCGCGCCGCCATGGACGGCCATCGCCACGGCATCATCGACCACTGGCTGCAGCCGATCCGCGATGTCGCTGACACGCATGATCAGGCGCTGAACGCGGTCCTCGATCCGGACACCCGCCTCAACCGCCTCTGCGAGCTGTCCATAGCGGCACAGGTGGAGGGCCTGTCGCGCACTCCGATCATCCAGTCGGCCTGGAAGCGCGGCAAGGAACTGGCCATTCACGGCTGGGTCTACGGCCTCAATGACGGCCTGATCCGCGATCTCGAATGCGGCTGTGGCGGAGGCCAGTTGGAGAAATGCCATGACCATTCATAGCGCAATCGGCACATCGCGCTGCGGCTGCGATGACCCGCGTCATCTCGAAAACATGCTGACAGTCGCGCAGGCAGCCGCCACTGCCCGCTCGCTCGTCTCTCCGGTCAGGGAGACGGAAGTCGTCCGGCTTGGCAAGGCCAGCGGAAGGGTCGTCGCCGAAAATATCACCGCGCCGCGTCCGATGCCGTTCTTCGACCAGTCGGCAATGGACGGGTTTGCCGTCCGCGTTGCCGATCTGGAAGGGCAGGGGCCCTGGCGCCTGACCGTCAACCAAACAGTAGCGGCCGGAGATCGTTCCGGGGTCGACTCATGGAAGAAGGGCACCGCGAAAAGGATCTATACTGGCGCTCCGGTTCCCGCAGGCGCAGACGCTGTCGTCGTGATCGAGGATTGCACGGATGAGGGTGCGTGCGTCACGCTCGGCCGCCGTCCGCATTCCGGCGAGAACATTCGACCGCTCGGCAGCGACATCGAACGCGATGCGCTGCTTGCCGTGGCGGGGACATGGATAGAACCGCGGCATATCGGGCTGCTCGCCGCGAACGGGTTTGGCGACTTGAACGTGTATCGGCGCCCGCGTGTCGGCATCTTTTCCACTGGCAGCGAACTGGTTTCGCCGGCAGCGCCGGAAGAAGGCCGCATCTTCGACGCGAACCGGCCCGTGCTGATCGCTCTGGCCGAAGCCGCGGGGGCCGAGGTCGTCGATCTGGGTATCGTCGATGACGACCACGAAGCGACGGTTCGTTTCTTCTCCCGCCATGCGGATAAATTCGACATGCTGCTGTCCTCAGGCGCCGTCTCGGCCGGCGGGCGCGACTTTGTTCGTTCGGCCTTCGCCAGAGCCGGCGGCGAGATCCGCGCCTGGAAGGTGGCGCTGAAGCCGGGCAAGCCCGCCTTGTTCGGCACGCTCGGCCGGACCGCCTATTTCGGCCTGCCGGGCAATCCCCTGGCGGCGTTCGTGGGGTTTGAACTCTTCGTGCGCGAACAGATCCTGCGCCTCGGCGGCGTCAGCGATCCGCGCGGTGGCGAAATGCCGGCGCGAGCCGGATATGCCGCCCGTCGCAAGACCGGCCGCACCGAATATGTGCCGGCCCGGATCGTTTCCCACTCGCCGGAGGGCCTGCCGGTCGTCGAGGCGCTCGGCAACGGCAGTTCCGGCACGCTTTATGCGCTCGGTCTCGCCGACGGGCTCGCAGTCATTTCGGCAGACACGCAACAGATCGCGCCCGGCGACGCGCTGGGCTTCCTGCCTTTCTGCCAGCAACTGGCGGGAACAACGAATGGAGACTTCACATGACCGATCATCCGCTGGCCGTCGCCGCCATACGTTTCGGCGACGGGGACCGCATCGACGAAATTCTCGAAACCGTTGTGCGCGCGGTTCGGTCGCGTGGCTATCGCGCCGCCGGCTATCTTCAGCGCGAGACGCCAGACGGGCCGGGCTGCTGCCCCGCGACTTTCCTGGAGGATGTTTCGAGCGGAGAGCAACTGCGTATCACCCAGGCGCTTGGAGCGGGATCGCGGGGCTGCCGGCTCGACCAGCAAGCGCTGGCCGATGTGTCCGGGCGGCTCCTCACAGTTCTGGATTCTGCCACAGACCTTCTCGTCCTCAACCGTTTCGGCAAGGGGGAGTCGGACGGGCAGGGTTTCCGATCGGTGATCGAAAACGCCTGCGGTCTTGGCGTGCCTGTGCTGACCGCCGTCCGGGCGACCTACGAACCATTCTGGAGCGAGTTTGCCGCCGGAACGGACGTGTTCCTCGAACCTGATGCTGAAGCCGCCACGCATTGGGCGCTGGAGGCGATTGCCCGGCGGGGCAGGGCGCGCGATGCGGCCTGACACGCGGGACCCGTCGAACGCACACTGCCGTCGCGTACCTCCGTGCCGAACGCCAGACCGAAAGATCATCTATTCAACATGGAAAGAACCGGGCTCTCCGGGATCAATCGTCACATATCAGTTTTAGGAGGCTGAAAATGAAAATCGCTGTCTTGACCATCTCCGATCGCGCCGTGCGCGGAGAATACGAGGATCTATCGGGGACGATGATCGAGGAATGGCTGAGCAAGGTCGTGACATCACCCTATTCACTGACGCGAAAAGTCATCGGGAATGATTTCGAGATCGTCAACGATGCTCTCATCGAACTATGCGATCAGGACAGGTTCGATCTGGTTCTGACCACCGGCGGAACGGGCCCGTCGGCGCATGACAACACGCCTCTCGCCATGCGTGCGATTATTTCGAAGGAATTGCCGGGATTTGGCGAACTCTTGCGGCGCGTCAGTCTGGATCAAAGTCCGATCGCGATGTTGTCCCGGGACTCCGCCGGAATACGTGGGCACACACTCATTATCAATATTCCGGCCCATCTCGCGTCGATACGCGTTTGCCTGGAAACGGTCTTTCCGAGCGTACCGCACTGCCTGAAGGTGATCGGCGCCGGACATATGGACACAAATCCGGCCGTACTGAACGCCTATCGGTCAGCCAGCTAGCCGAGGGACGTCCAGTGAATCGCGATGCAACGCCCATGCCGCCATTGTTGCGGCAGGGCTTTCGCCTGTTCTTTCTCGGGGCGGCCGCCTGGGCGGCGCTCGCCATGGCGATCTTTGTCGCCTCGCTGTCGGGCGTCGAAATCATTTCCCCGGCTCTCGGGGCGGTCGACTGGCATGTCCACGAGTTCCTGTTCGGCTATACGGGCGCGGTGATCGCGGGCTTCCTGCTGACCGCGGTGCCGAACTGGACAAGACGGCTCCCGGTCTCGGGCGGGCGACTGCTGTTCCTGTTCGCCCTCTGGATCGCCGGTCGCGTCGCTCTCGCCTTTTCGGCGAATTCAGGCGCCTTGCTCGTCGCCGCGGTCGATCTTGCGTTTCCGGCCTGGCTGATCTTCGTGATCGCGCGCGAACTCATTGCAGGACGCAACTACAAGAACCTGCGTGTGCTGGCGCTGGTGATGCTCTTCGCCTCCGCAAATGCTGGATATCACTACGAAATCGCGGCATACGGAACGGGTGATTACAGCCGTCGCGCGGGAATCGCCGTCATCCTGCTTCTGATCATGCTGATCGGCGGGCGGATCATCCCGAGCTTCACGCGCAACTGGCTCGTGCAGAAGGGATCGAATTTGCTGCCGGTTCCGTTTGGCCGTTACGACGGACTGACCATCCTGGCGTCCGCCGCCGCCTTTCTGACCTGGATAGCTGCCCCGCAGAGCATCCTTGCGGCCATCGGCCTCGGTCTGACGGGATTGCTCAACCTTGTCCGCATGGCCCGTTGGAAGGGCTGGCAGACCTTCTCCGAAAGCCTCGTGGTGATACTGCACGTCGCATACGCCTTCATTCCAGCGGGGATGATCGCGTTGGCGTTGTCTATCGTTATTCCTGATCGCATTCCGCCAGCCGGGGCACTGCATCTTCTGACGGCAGGAGCGATCGGAATGATGACGCTCGCGGTCATGACCCGCGCCAGTCTAGGTCACACTGGCCAGAAGCTGCATGCCGACGGCTCGATCCTAGCAATCTACGCGGCGTTGACGATGAGCGTCATCCTTCGTTTTGGGTACGCTACGGTGCCGAATTCAATGTTACTGGTCGCTAGTGGTTCGCTCTGGATATTGGCGTTCGCGCTGTTTAGTTTAAGATATGCCTACATGGCGGTTCGCTAGTACTCCAAATCCAACAGTCCGGCGGGATTTTGAGTGCAGCAAGTATCATATCGTCTTTGGACCTTACACCGCTATGCCCTGTACATCGCGGTCTATCGGTACGCTGGGAGGCTTTACTTATCTGGCATTCGTGATCAAACTCTACTCCCGCCACATTTGGCTGGTCAATGCAGAGCCCGCAGACGACGGATGTAGTTCTGCAGGCGTTGCTGCTGGCGGAAGCCAAAACACAAAGCGCTAATCCATTCGGATCAGGGCTCATAGTCTGGACCGCTCGATGAGTTGGCGTGGGAATTGCTCGGCAAGGCTGTTGCAGTCAGCTGCTTCTGCTCAACCGTGAGCGGATACGGCGCCGAATTCATAAGAATCTTGTCGACGCAAGCAGGACGTATCGACTTCATCGAGACCTTCAACAACCTGAACCACAAGCCGGCACATAAAGGATATTGTCACCCGCCGCGTTCGAACGGCAACGGAAAAGGGAACCACGGAGGTCTGCAAAACTCGAGATTATTCACCTATTCCCAAAATCCTCTTATGCGGCGCGGTAAAGCTAATCGATACTCGCCCATAACTATGCTTCTTTATAGAATTCAGGTGATCGACCAATTTAGAGTAGGTGGGCTTCTCACCGTGGGACTTGGACTCCGCCGCTCCGGCGTTTCAGCCTCTCAAGCGCGCCAATTGCCTGTGCCAACGCGACCTCGGATGCGTGGATATCCAGCGCCAGTATCGCCTCTGGATGTCCCGTCCAGTCACAGACCACCTCCCAGACCGGCGGAGATTCTCTGGCCAAGCAGATCAAGTGTGCCCCGCTCGGGCCGCCGGTACCGTGGAGCCACGTTCTGGCGGTTCTATCGCTGGCGCCAGTCCAGTTCATTACCGTCTTCGCTGCTCTGTGTGATCCGCCGAGTTGCGAACGAAGAGCCGCGCCAATTCGATCGGCGTATTCCTCATCAGTAGGTGAAAGCCGCATTTCGGAAGTCCTCTGCCGGTTTTTGGAAGTTTTCTACCGCCTAAATTGCCCTAGTGGGATGATAGAGGGTCTTTCTCCTCGTTTTCTCTGAGTGCGGGGCCTGCAAGATGGTTATCGACTGGAGCGAAGCTGAAACAAACGGTCCGCGGGGTGACAATCAAAGAATTCCCGCTGCGGAATATGTCCGCATGTCCACCGAACATCAGCGCTATTCCACCGACAACCAGAGAACCGCCATACGTAGCTATGCCGAGCGTCGGGGATACGAGATCGTCAGGACCTACGCGGACGAGGGAAAGAGCGGACTGAACCTCGGCGGACGATTAGCCCTTCAGGAACTTCTCCAGGATGTCGAGGCGGGCCAGGCCCACTTTCGTGCAGTTCTTGTTTACGACGTCAGTCGCTGGGGCAGGTTCCAAGACCCGGATGAAGCGGCCACCTATGAGCTTCGCTGCCGTCGCGCCGGGGTGGACGTGCACTATTGCGCCGAGCAATTCGAGAACGATGGCAGCATAGGCTCTTCAATTATCAAGACCGTGAAGCGCGCAATGGCAGGTGAGTATAGCCGCGAGCTGTCGGTCAAGGTTTTCGCAGGGCAAGCCAACCTAATCCGGCTGGGCTACCGCCAAGGTGGCGCAGCGGGCTTCGGGCTGCGGCGCCTTCTGGTCGACCAAGCGGGAAACCCCAAAGGTGAGCTCACCGTGGGGGAGCGCAAAAGCATCGCCACCGACCGCGTTGTTCTCGTGCACGGGCCTCCCGAGGAGGTTCGGACGGTTCGGGAAATCTATGCAATGTTCAACAAAGACGGTCGTTCCGAGAGCGAAATCGCCGCGACCTTGAACGAGCGTGGGACGCAAACCGACCTCGGCCGGTCGTGGACGAGGGGCACAGTTCACCAGATTCTGATCAATGAGAAATATGTCGGCGACAACGTTTGGGGGCGAACGTCCTTCAAACTCAAACAACATCACAGGCAGAATCCACGAGCAGACTGGATTATGGCCGAAGGGGCGTTTCCGGCAATCGTCGAGCGCTCCCAATTCGAAAAGGCAGCGGCGATCATAGCTGCCAGATCGACCCGCCTCTCCGATGATCAGATGCTGGAACTCCTGCGTTCGGTCCTTGAAGCGCACGGTGAATTATCCGGCCTCATCATCGACGAGCAGGACGATTGCCCATCCAGCAGCGCATACCGATCCCGCTTCGGCGGCCTCCTTCGTGCTTACGCGTTGGTCGGGTTCACACCTCCGCACGACTATCGATATCTGGAGATCAATAGGGCTTTGCGGCGGTTGCATCCGTCAATCATGGAGAGTGCCGTCCGTGGCATTCGAAACCATGGTGGAGTGGTTGCGGCCGACCCGGAAACTGATCTTCTGACTATCAATCAGGAGTTCACGGCGACGATCATTGTGGCCCGATGCTTCCAGACAGTAAGCGGCTCACCAAGATGGAAGGTCAGGCTCGATACGGCTCTAAAGCCAGACATTACCGTTGTCGTTCGGATGAGCGCGGGGAACGAGTCACCGCTCGACTACTACCTGCTGCCGCGGTTGGATATGCGCGAAGCCGTGTTTCGCCTGTGCGAATACAATGGGCTCTCATTGGACGCATATCGCTTCGAGACGCTCGACCGATTTTTTCGACTTGCGCAGCGTACACCTTTCAGGAGGGCGGCTTAATGACAGCACGACCAGCCCAACGGGTCGAATGGATACCGATCGACCGTATATCAGTTGTTAATCCGAGGCTTCGAAACAAACGTGTGTTCAAAGAGATCGTCGAGAACATCGCGCAGATTGGTTTGAAGAGGCCAATTACCGTTACTCGACGGGCCGAGGCTGATGGGCCCTTCTATGACCTCGTCTGCGGGCAGGGTCGCTTGGAGGCCTATCAAGAGCTCGGCCAGATGGAGGTGCCTGCCTTGGTAGTAAACGCAGACGTAGAGGACTGCATGATTTCCAGCCTCGTCGAAAACTGCGCTCGCAGGCAGCACAAAGCGATGGACCTTCTTCAGGACATCGGTCGTATGCGCAAGGAAGGCTACTCAGTTCCCGCAATCGCCAGCAAGACCGGACTGTCGGCCGAGTATGTCTATGGGGTTTCGCGCCTCCTCGAACAGGGCGAGCATCGGCTCCTGCAATCGGTGGAGGCACGTACAATTCCGCTCAGCGTGGCGGTAGAGATAGCCGAGGCGGATGACCATGGGGTTCAGCGCGCACTGCAAGATGCTTACGAGAAGGGAATCTTGCGCGGCAAGAAACTCCTTGTTGCGAAGAAGCTTGTTGAGCGACGACGACGCCGCGGACCGGGCCTGCCAAACTATGACAAGCCCGCACCCGAACGGATCTCCTCGAAGGCGCTTCTTCGTGCATATGAGGAGGACGCCGAACACAAACGAGATCTCATTCGGCGAGCAAACGCGACGAGGGATCGTCTAGCGCTGATCTCGGAGGCCTTGAAACGCCTGTCTCGTGACGCTGGCTTCTCCGAACTGCTCGAGACCGAAGGGCTCGGGACGATGCCGGAGGCGATATCCCGCCGGATCTACGGTGCGGCGGAGCGACGTCCATGACAAGCCGACGGAATCCGCCGCTCAAGCTTGGTTTCGAAGAGTCGAGTTTACGTATTGCCATTGATGCAATATCACCGCTTCGAGAGGTTTCTGCTGCCGTCCGAAAATCGGTGAAATACGCGCAGATAGCCGCATCGATCTCCGAAGTCGGCATTATCGAGCCACCGGTTGTTGCTCGGGATGCGCTCGACCAAAATATCTACCACCTACTCGACGGGCATCTTCGCGTAGACATCCTCCGTGACCGAGGCGAGAAAGAGGTCGTCTGCCTGGTTGCGACCGATGATGAAGCGTTCACCTACAACAAGAGGATAAGTAGGATCGCGATTATTCAGGAACACAAGATGATCTTGAATGCGATAAAGAAAGGCGTTCCGGAGGAACGGCTAGCGCGCGCGCTAAACGTCAATATCGCCAACATCCGGATGAAGCGGAACCTGCTGGTCGGAATTTGCCCCGAGGCGGTAGATCTTCTGAAGGATCGTCATGTGCCGCTCGCGGTGTTCACGGAACTGCGCTTCCTCAAGCCTATGCGACAGATCGAGGCTGCGCAGGCCATGATCACCATGAACCGGTTTTCGATCAGCTACGCGAAATCGCTGGTGGCAGCGACGCCGGCAGATCAGCTGGTTGAGGGTAAGCGGCGCCAGCCTCGGGGGCTCACCGAGGATCAGATTGCCATCATGCATAGGGAATCCGAGAACCTTGATCGCGAATTGCGGGCAGTGGAAGAGCGATACAGTGCCGATAACCTGGATCTGGTTCTGGCGGTCGGCTATGTGTCCAGGCTCTTGGGAAATGCCCAAGTCGTGCGTTACCTGGCCCAGCACTATGGGGACATCCTTTCTGAATTCCAGAAGATAGCGGACCTGCAAAAAGCAGCATAGGGATCACTATTCGGAGCGCTCGACGCTCATCCCAAGTTGGCGCAAGCGGTCAATTCGCATTCGCATTTAATGAGTGTTTTTTCCGAACGTGCTTCGAGCGACATCGGATCGATCAGTGGGTGACTATCCAGCATGGGCATTGAGCTAACAGTCCGGCTCGGAGCGGATGCACGAAAACATGAGCGGCGTACGGCACATCAAATAGTTGTACAGTTCCGCCGCAATTCGTAGCATTCGTATTCGGCGACTTGGGGAGGCGAGAATCAGGGTTGTAATTCCAGCACTGCTCAAAAAATACGCGGAATTGGCAATTGCACGGTTGGGGTATCTGTATCCGGCCGCCCGCTTTACCTTGTGCGACAATTGCATCGAGGTTTCGGGCGAATTCGATGTAGCCGAAGAGACCATCGCCAAAGAGATCAACTATGCTCTCTATCGAGAAAGAATCTTTGCCGAAACACTCTCGATGCGCCAGGACCTGATCAGCGCTGTGACGCGCCGATGAAGATATGGCCACTCCGATTTCGGGAATTGGGTCCTAGCCGCGTCCTCTTCGCAGATGATGCCGGAGGATACTTCGTTTCTGATCCGGCCTTCCTACAACGCTATGTGGATAGTGCGCTCTCGGACACCGACCGTAAGTTCCTGTATGAACACGGGCACGCGTTCAACCGGGTTGGGGATCTCCAACACACGTCATTTACCTGGCGTTGGACGGCAAGGCAGTCTGCACGTGAGAAGATAGCCTATGTCATTCTCGTTCCCACGCTGCGATGCAATCTGACGTGCACCTATTGCCAAGTGTCCAGGGCGGCCGAGAACGCGAAAGGATACGACTGGGACACCGATACGCTTGAAGCCGTTCTGGGCTTTCTTGATCGGCTGGAAACGGACGAGATCAAGGTCGAGTTTCAGGGAGGAGAACCGCTGTTGCGATCCGACCTCCTTCGGCGCGTGCGCGACCACTGCCGGAAGCGCTTCAGCCGGTCGGAGTTCGTGGTTTGCACCAATTTGCAGCGGCTCGGTCCGGACGAGATCGGTTTTCTGGATGCCGTGGATACTTATACGAGCACGTCGCTCGACGGAGGGTTGCTCCATCATGAACGCTATCGGACACGGAACCGCGCGCTGACCGAGGAATTCTTCGAGAACCTCGATACCGTCGTCCAGAGGTTTGGTCAGAGAGTTTCTGCCCTACCTACTGTCGATATCGACGACCCGCCCGAAATTGAAACCTTGGTCACTGCATTTGAATCCTACGGATTCTCGTCGATCTATCTAAGGCCAGTCAATTATCACGGCTTCGCGCGACGGCGCCGAGCGCAGCGTGATGACCTTTCGCGATGGAACGCATTCTATGACGAGTTCATCGATTTCCTCATCGACCGGAATTTCCAAACCGGACACGTCATGGAGGAATTCTATCTATCCCTCTGCCTACGCCGGATGCTCCAACCAGGCCACGACGGCCACGTCGACTTGCGCAATCCGAGCCTTCCGGCTTCGGATTACGTGCTTATCGACTTCGATGGTCGACTGTATCCAAGCGATGAGGCTCGAATGCTGTCGCGTATTGGCCAGATCGACCTGTCGATCGGGACCGCTCACGATGGTATCGACCAAGAGGCGATCGCGGCGCGAGTACCCTCTGCATTTAACAATTTCGATCCCGACTGCATTCATTGCCCCTACCAGCCGTTCTGCGGCACAGACCCTATTGATGACGTTTCGCGATACCGTCGCGTCGACATCCCGCGACAGGACACGTGGTTTTGCGGCCGACAACTAGCGGTCTTCGACAAGGCCATGAGTCTGATCTACAGCAGCGACGAACGGGTGCTCTACTCACTCAGAAAATGGGCCGGCCTTGCAACCTGGCCGAACTCCCTCGCTCCGGAACATCATGATACCTCTGCGCATACAAGTTGAAGGCGCGACCCGTGAGGATCCTTTTGTGGTCCGGCTGTCCGGCGCAACAGCGGACACGACGATAAGCGGGCTTTGGGACGCGCTGTTAGTGCATTCGGAGGATGAGAAATGCGCATATCAGACCCGCCATGGCGAATTGCGTCTTTCAGGAATCCGCTCGTCCGATCTGGCGGGCGACGTGCTGCTGGTTGATCCCACCAGGAAGGTCGGCCACCGCCTTCTGCGAGCCGAGTCTCCGCACAATGCCTTTCTCGTTACCGAACGTTGCGATCAGATCTGCACCATGTGCTCGCAGCCTCCGAAGAGGTATCACGTCGATCTCTTTCCTCTGTTCCAACAAGCAGCCGTTCTTGCTCCCAAGGGCATGACCATCGGGATCACGGGCGGAGAACCCATGCTGTTCAAGGATCAGGTATTTGAACTGCTCCGCCGCACATTGGCCGCCCGACCCGATCTCAGCTTTCACGTGCTAACCAACGCTCAACACTTTGACGAGACCGACGTCGGCATACTCAGGGAGCTATCCAACGGAAAGGTACTGTGGGGCGTGCCGTTGTATGCAAGGGAATCTAGTCTCCACGACGCGATCGTCAGAAAGCCCGGCGCATTCGACAAACTGATGAATTCGCTTGGCGTGCTGGCGCGTGGCGGCGCCTTGATCGAACTGCGCACAGTCGTCTTGAAAACGAATGCGCCAGCGCTCGAGTCCTTGGCTGAATATGTCTCCGTCCAGCTGCCCTTCATCTCCAAATGGGCGATCATGCAGCTCGAGAACATCGGCTTCGGCCGGATGAACTGGGACAAGCTATTCTTTGACAACAGCGAGTGTTTCGCTCCGATCGGAGCGGCCATAGACGTGGCCCGAGGCCGAGGCGTGAACGTCGCGCTCTACAATTTCCCGCTCTGCACGGTACCCGAAAGCTATCGTGCATTCGCGGCGCCATCGATTTCGGACTGGAAGCAACGCTATCTGCGCGAATGCGATGGATGTGTATCGCGTAAGGATTGTGGAGGATTCTTTACGTGGTATCCTGAAGCAAGAGGTTTTTCTAGGCTGGGGCTAGAACAGATTGAAGCTTAAGTTCCTAATCCCGTCACTCATGGCAGCGGGATTTATTCCTGCAAACAGCCACGCGTTGCCGATTTCGGCACGCAAGGACAAGGAGGTGAAGGGTCCTTCATTGTTCGACGTTTTCAAGCTCGAGCATAAGTACACCTTGGCGGCGCATAGATCGCACTCCAGCCATGGATCCCACGGTTCCCACAGCAGCCATCGGTCGTCGTCCGGCGGCTCTTACGTAAGACCTGCACCTTCGCCCGCCCCGTCGCCTTCACCTCGTTTGTACGATTCGACGCCACCGCAACAGGTACTCCCGAAAGTACCGTCCGCTCCAAGAACTTTGCCCGGCAACTCCCCGAAATTCATGCAAATAGTGCTGCAGGTGCAGACCTGCCTGATGCTTTTCGGGTACGATCTTGGCGCGATCGACGGTCGCGTCGGTCCGGAAACAGCCGCTGCGATCGCCAAATTCCAGGAGCAATGGGGATTCAGGATCACCGGCACGATCACTCCGGAGGTACTCGATGCTTGTGGCATCGCAGCGAAGTAGGATCGCGGGCGCGGCGTTGCTGTTTTCGGCCGGCGTCGCCACAGGCCTGCTTGCTACGCCGCTGCGGAAGAACGTTGTCATTCTCGTCAGTGAGGAGCGCTATCAGGAAGCGACGTACCGCTGCGACCGCGCGATGCGCGAGCACCTGATCGCCAAGCAGCAAGTCGTTCACAGTCCCGGCAAGGAGACAGTGGCCAGCCTGCGTGCGGCGGAAGTCGGGCTACTCGATTGTCAGGACTATGACCTCCTACGGAAGCGGCTCATTCAGTGGGGCTTGGACGAAAACGATCTTAGCCTGATGGGCCTGAAAGCGATCGAGGCGAAAGCGGAGGACCTTGGGCAGGTCATCGAGATCCATGAGATACGCTACTAGCGCACTTGCCTGCTTGCTCTTTCTGCAAATTGGGCACGGCAGCGTCGCAGACGATCTTCGTGAAAGCGTTTTGCGCGATCAGGCACTCAAAGCAGGAATCGTGCAAGTCGTGTCACTTTGGCCATCCGTTTCACCGAAGCAAGCCGCCGCCGGAAAACTTCTTTTCGAGAGCAAAGAGCTATCGCTCACGCGCGAAATCGCCTGCCAATCATGTCACCTCGACCGTTTTAGCTCGTCCGACGGGATCCCGCTTGGCATTGGAACTCGCGGATCTGGGGAAGGCATACAGCGTATGCAGCGTGGCGGAGACATGCTTCCACGCAATACATTGCCGTTCTGGGGGCGGGGCTCTCTGGGCTTCGACGTCTTCTTCTGGGACGGGAAGGTCGACAGCTCTTCCGGCGAGGTCGCAAGCCAGTTCGGTGACCTGGTGCCGTCGGATGACCCACTCGTCGTGGCCGCGCATTTGCCGCCAGTGGAAATCAGGGAAATGCTCCGGGACGATGAAGCTGCGGAGGCGCTGCGAACGGAGTCGGTCTCTTCGGCACAATCGATCTATACGACGATCGAGGGGCGGGTGCAGGCTGATCCGATGCTTGCCGCAGCGCTGGTAGATGCATATGACTTTGAGCGAGGCGACATCCGCTTCTTGCACGTCGCTGAAAGCATTGCGGCGTTCATCCGAGACCGATTTCGACTGCAGCCGACCGGCTTCCACCGCTTCGTTTTCGACGAAGGCGACATAAGCGACGAAGAACTCGCCGGAGGGCTGTTGTTCTACGGAAGGGGCCGGTGCGTCGCCTGCCACAACGGCCCGTTCTTCAGCGACCTTTCGTTTCATGCCATTCCTTTTTCGCAGTTCGGGTATGGCCGGAATGGATTCGGCATCGATTACGGTCGGTTCAATGTTACGATGGATCCCGACGATCTTTACAAGTTCAGGACTCCGCCTCTCTACAACGTCGCATCGACAGGGCCGTATTCCCATTCTGGCGCTGTGGCCGATCTGCGCGATGCGATCCTTGCGCACGTTGACCCCTTCCGGGCTATGACTCTGCCTTTGGATCGGCAACAACGTGCCGAATTCTACCGGCGGCTCGGACAGTGGGCCAAGGAGCCGATTTGGGGCGTCGAGCTTGATGAGGACGATATCGATAATCTGGTCGCGTTCCTCGGAACTCTGAGCTTTGATGATGCGAATTTCCAGGGCTCGCGAAGTGGCAACGTGGCAGGGGGCGCGGAATGAGACTCGGCCAATCGTTCGCACTTTGGCTGATAGCAGGAACCCTTGGGATCGATCTTTTCTTAAACCATTCCGTTCCCGGCTTGTCGCTCGCGTTTCAGCGTAGCGCTTACTCCGAAGCTTCCCGTGCATGCCACGAAGCGCGCTCGTATCTGCAGCAGGTTACCGCACTCGCGAACGAGGTCGACGATGGCGTGCGTAGCCCGTTGCTGCGAAGCGCGGCTGTATCGATGTTGGACTGCCAAACCTACCAGATCATGCGCAGCAGATTGCTGGCGGCCGGAGTGAAGGAGCACTCTTTGCACGCGTTGGACGTCGCGGCCCTGCGCGCTTCGCGTACAGCCTTGCCATACACTGTCGAAGCGATTGATCAATGAAATGGATCGCTGTCCTCGGCGCTATCGCGTTGTCCGCATGCTCTGGGCCTTCCGAGGATGAGGCGACCTATGACCGCTATCTCGAACGCATTATCGCGGCTAACAACCTGCGGCCCTTGCCAACGAAACCATACGAGGAAACGCCGAAGTTCAAACTGGGACAGGCGCTATTTTTCGATCCTATCCTGTCGGGGAACCGCGACATCTCCTGCGCGACGTGCCACTTGGTTGGTGCCGGGCTTTCCGACGGCTTGCCGGCTTCCATCGGATCCGGCGGGGTCGGCTTGGGAACGTCGCGCGAGCGTCCCCGCGACCGCCCCGCTCAGCCTCGCAATTCGCTCGATCTCTGGAACCGTGACAACAATTCGGTGAAATCAATGTTCTGGGACGGCCGCGCAGAGGTTCTCGATCCGGTCAACCGGAAGTTCCGGACACCACTCGGAGATCTTCTTCCGGAAGGGTTCGAAAATCTCATGGCCGTGCAAGCAATCTTTCCTCTAACGCAGGCCGACGAAATGCTGGGGCTGCCTGGTGACGCTTCGCCTGGTGGCAATCCACCCGCACATGCAGGCTTGGTCAATGAAATCGCGGCTTCCGTAGTCGACCTGGAAGAACCCTATCGAACTGCAGCTGTCCTCGATCATGTGGTGTCAAGGCTGATCGGTACACCGGACACACCGCCGTCTCATTGGGAGTTGGAATATCGGCGATTATTCGAAAAAGCATTTCCCGGTACCTCACCGGAGGAAGTATCCATCGTTCACGTGGGGAACGCATTAGCGCATTTTGAGGAGATCGCCTTCGCCACCCGCGACACGCCGTGGGATCGGTACCTGGAAGGGGATATGACGGCGATCGGCTTGGAAGCCAAGCGCGGCGCTTTCCTGTTCTTCGGAAGGGGCCGCTGCGCAGTATGCCACGGCGGCCCCCTTTTCAGCGACTTTGAGTTCCATAGCATAGGAGCCAGGCCATTTGGTGCCGGGTACGACGGCCAAGGCCACGATACGGGTCGTTTCAGAGTTACGCGCCGTCCCGCTGACAAATTCAAGTTTCGGACACCTCCATTGCGGAATGTCACTCTCACGGCACCTTATTTCCACAACGGAAGCGCGAAGACGCTTGATGAAGCAATTCGCCAGCACGCCGATCCGCTCCAGTATGCGGACAAGTACGCCGAAAGCGGAGAACCTCTGTTGCAGATCGATGAGATTGATTCCGTTTCGCCCATTCTTCTTATTCGCGTGGAGTTGGCTCGGCGGGAGATTGACTATCTCGTTGCCTTTCTAATGGCGCTTGAGGATGATGGAATTGACCGATTAGAAGGGGTCGTTCCACTTGGCGTTCCCTCCCAACTGCCAATCCATAGCACGTCTGGCGCAGGCGACATTCGGGGTCACTAAGAGACCTTTTTCAAGGAGGTGAAGTTAATGCACAACCCACCTCAAGCCGGGTCGGTAGTCCGCTGTGTCTTTGTTGAGAATGTCTGTGCGCAAGTCGTGGCAGGTGACCGAATACTAGTCAGAAAAAGCGTTGTGTAAGACCGCATGCAGCGGAACCGTAATGTCCAATTAGGGGACGTCTTCGAACGGGCAGCTTTCGGAATTCGAACAGGTGACATCGGACGCCCGTCGTAATCAAGCTTGTCGTTGCTCACGGCCCAAAGTAGTCTTTCGTTCGGCAGCGAAGCATTAGTCCGCTCTCACTGCATTCAGAAGTTCTGGCTATCGTTGTGAAGACTCAGATGCGGACGATCAGCTATCAGGCCTAGCACATGCGTCCGCCTCGTGTTGAAACGCGCGTGCAATGAAGCGCGGGAAATAGTTGAAGGCAAAAGTGACCACCCTAAGAGCGATATAGATTAATCAATATATCGTCTGACCAGAAAGGCTTCCCTATAGAAGAGATGATGTCGCGCTCATCCAGCCATTTGACCAGTTCGCTGTTTTCATTTGTCCTCTTGAGCGTCGGACGTGCGTATCCGGTCTGAATTTTCGAGTATGGGTAAGGAAGCTGTCCTAAGACTTCTCGAATCTCGTTCTTATCCAGTGTTTCGTGGAGGAGATTGAGCAACTCAACCTGTGTGCCTACTGGCTTAGCGTTCAGGACAATTGCCTTGACGATTTCGGGCGTGAGCGAAGGCAGCATGCCATTTGTCCGCAATAGAATTGGCCCGACAATGCCGGCACGCTCGGGAAGGCTGGGTAGACCGCTTAGGTCCATCAAACCAATGACCGCCCGCTTCTCGTCGTCTGAGATATCGGTGGCAAGCAATCGCTCGCGGAAATCATCGCCGATCGAGAAAGAGCTGGGGTCGCGAAGATAGAAGGCGATGTTCTGGGCGACAAATTCTGTTTGAAGATCTTCCTCATCGTTGAGTGCGGCCAAATTCCCGGCACCGAAGGTGACACGCCGCTCATTGATAAGTATCCGACGCTTTTGGACGCTTAAAGATTCGGGAAATTTCTCGAATTGGTTGGGTAGGGCTCGCACGTATGCGCGATACGCCTCATCTTGAAGATCATCTGCTTCGATCAGGAATTGACGGAGAGGAAAAGTTTCTTTTGTTACCGGAATCGGCGTTTCCAAAAGAGTGGCGCGAACCTCGTCATCATCAAGGAAGGTGATAAGAGCGTCGCTCTCGAAAGCCTCTGATCGGAGATAAGCGAGGCAATTAGACCAAGTGGGAGCGATCCGCCCCCTGCGAACCACCATGGTCTGATGAACATCGGGTATTTCTTCGAGCGTGGGGAATAGCTTCGTTTGGCGCAGCACGAAGGTTTCTACCTCTTTGGCATCAAGCTCATCGTGGGACATCACAGCCAGTATCGCGTCGATATCCTCCTCATCGTTATCGTCCATATCCAGTAGTACGTTCGCGAAGTACGCTTCGAAATCGCTTTCCACCCGATCGAGTAGGGGTTCGGCTCCGGAGTTTCGCACCCTCGAATAATTTCGCTTAGTCAAGGCCAGGCCGGTATCTTCCCCGAGGATTGAGCCGAAGATGTAGCCTAAGTTCGCTTCGCTCAGGCGATAATGGCCGAGCTCGTATAGTTTACGAACGACGTTCGGATATCCATCGATCGCAGCAAGGTCCTTTGTCTCGATACACAACTCTTCAAGCTTGACCGGATCAACCCCCTCCAAGAGTTTGAGAATGTCTCGGAGATTGTCGGCCACGAATGCTCGTAGCTCGGGGTGCTCTTCGCGTTCGCGAGCCAGCATGGCTGGATGAAGATGTTCGATGAGCCTAGCGATATGCAAGACCGCGGAGGAGCCCTCAATGGCCGCGGGTACGAAACCGCGCCAAGCGCCGACGAGCTGCCTTATGAATTCGCCAACCTGCGTTCCCGTCGCGTAATAGGCTTCGAAGAATTCCTGCTGGTTCGGAAACTCGTTCGAAACGTATGCGAAAACCTTCCTAAGCCGTTCCGTATGCTTCTTGCTTTCCAGAAGCGCGTCGATGAGCCGAACGTTCAGCGCATAATCGAGGCCGAAATCGTCCTCCCTCATTCCCGCGATGACTTCACTCGGGTTGTCTATCGGGAAAAGGGGCTCAGGTGTTTGGAAAGCCCTTATTTGTATCAGGAACTTGTTGTCGTTTGGCGAAAGCCGTCCGGAGTGAAACAAAGACGTATATTGGTAGTAACTGTCATCGAGATAGCCCTCTAAGAGCAGGAACCGCGCGAGTTCACCGCCGTCGCCGAGCTTCTCGAAGACGCCTTCGGTTTCTTGCATGCTAGACCGCAGCAGGACGTTAAACTTACTTGTCCGGATCGACTTAATCTCACTTCTCAAATGGGCGATCCGCCGAAGCGCAGCCTTCTTATAGGCGTCTGCCTTGTGTTCGATCCTTTGCACCCGTTCGGCATAACCTTCTTCGGGGTCGACGCTGTCTTGGAAGGCAGCATTATTCTGCTGACGCCGACCATTATTAAAAATGTTGAAGTAAATGATTGGCGCAGTGATAAATTGTTCGAAATCTTCGTGCCCGGATAATTTAGCGGGCGTGATATACGCCTGTCCGTCCGAGCTTAACCCAGCGATATTGGCCGGCAACGTTTCAAGCAGGGCCATCGCGTAAATGCGTCTGAGCTCTCGCAAATCCTTAGGGATCTGCTTTTCTGCCCTCTCGATATCGCGTTCGAGTTCGGCGATCTCGGATCGATAGTTACGTTCGCGTGTGGCGATGAGTTCATCTTTACGCCCCAAAATTCCTGCGAGATGCCCTTCACCGCGGTGGAGTCGTTCGAAATCCCTCGGATAGACATTTTTATAGATCAGCACGGCGAGAAGCTTAGTGGCGTCCAGTACGTTCTCGCCATCAGTTTCCAAGTTCGCAACATAGATCGCATACTCGTTAAAGATGTTATGAATCAGCCGGAGATCGCTTAGGTAGCGAGATACTTCGCGTAGGAACTGCTGATCGAGCCTTCCGTCCAACTCTAGCCGCTTGCCCTGCGCAAGCACCATGTCGATCGAGTTCGAGCTATTGATAATTGGAATGACCGGAATGATGAATTCGAAAAACTTTGTCCGGTCGGTGTTGACGAACATGTCGTCGCGCAGCGCGTAGAGGAACCTGACTTGACGTCTCACACCCACATTGCCGTTCACGAGACTATTGATCTCGCGAAGGGTGACGAAGATGTCGGAATCCTCGAAGCGATCGAGATCCTCCACGATGACGAGGTCATAAGGGGTCGACTGGAAGAAGTAGACGATCTCGTCTAGGTGACGATTGAGGATCGAATCCTGGTCGTCGGAAGACGGCCGTATCTCAATGTCCTTCAGCGAAATGCTTTTGAGCGAAACGCCGAAGCTGGCGACGTAGAAGTGATGGATCGCAGACCAAAGATAGATCAGCGCGAAAGCAGCTACGGAGATATCGAGCCAGTTCGAGAAATCAAAGGGTTCGAAATACGACCCCTCAAAAATCGCTGCGCGATTATGGAACACATGCCAGAGAGCGAGCAGTCCGGTAAGAATGTAAAGTGATCGGAAGATCGACCAGAATCCTGGCGATTGGATTCGCTTGAAACGCGAGAGTGGCAGTTTGTTTGCATCTGCGCCATACAGCAGTTGCTGAAGGATACTCCGCTCGATCTCCTGTTTAGTAACTGTGCGTCGCTCATCGCCTGCTTCCGGTAAGAAGGCGGCGAGAGAGATGTGTAGGGCTTTACGGGGATAGGACTTTAAGAACGATCGGATGATGCTGCTTTTGCCAGAGCCATAGGGCCCGGTGAGCGCGATGTTGGACACGTCCGGACTGTCTGTCGCGAACTTCAATGCAGCCGCATATACCCCTCCTTGGTCGGCCTCATCGGTTGGGGCGAGATCGACGAATTTCGCTGGCCCCTCGGGCGAAACGGATCGCAGGCGCAGCGCTCCCGCCATAGCGGTGAACCTGTCGGCGATCCTATTGCTGGATTTAGTAAGACCAATATTCATAACAAGCTGTCTACCACGTTCGGAGTTTTATCCCAGCGGCGTGTAGAATAAACCGTAAGTGATACGAAAGCCCTGCCGATTTCCGCTTGAGGCCACTCGAGTCCCTTGAGTAAGCCGCAGCGAACGGCCGCTTTGGGAAGTTTAGGTTTGATCGAGAATGGCAGAGATGGGGCGCATTGCTCCTACTCAATGTTCATTACAAGCAAGCCTCATCCAGACAGGTATTCCGAGGTCGTGAAATATTCAGGCGTTTCGTAATTCACTCGGGATAGCGAGGCGACCAGCGCCTGAGATCGCCCTGCGATCATCACTGACTGCCTTGCCATTGCCTCGTTCATTGTGCGGAGCTGCGCCCTAGTGATCTGCTCAAGGTGAATTGTCTTTGCTTGAGAGCAATAACCGATCGCGACGTCACTCGCGATCGGCATGAAGGAGATCTTGCCGCCAGGTGCATCTTTAGCGACGGACCCGACCTTGGCCATTGCCGTCGGATGGTCTCCAAGCACGAAGGCAGCGTTTCGCGGTGCCATGTATACGGCTAGGCCTTTGCGTCGCATCTCCACTAAGAGCTCCTCAGGAGGACCGGATGCCTGAGCCGCAATGCGAGCATTCTGCTTGATCCTATCGACGTCTGCGGGGTCATCCATCCAGGCCCGGTCGGCATCGCTCCAGCGCTCCTGGCTCGCAACCTCTGCCAAGACGGCATCTAACTCCTGTTCACTAACGAAGCGGGAGTGCCAGGCTGCGGATCGTTTGTCGGAATAGTACCGGAAATGGTGGAGAAATTCCCAAGCCTCGTCCGCCATACGAGGTGTCTTGCCAACCCTGACTATGCCAAGAAGTTGACGGAGAAATGCAGCCCCCGCTGACTCAAGTTTCGAAAAGCCATGCTCCATTGAGACGTCGCGTTCGCCCTCGTCGCCGACAATAGTGTAGAGATCGGTTTTCAAGAAAAGGTTTTCCGGCGTGGTGACCCTGACCTTACCAACAGGGAAAGTTCGGCGCCAGAAATGCAGCCCTCCCTTTTCGTTGGTGAAGTTCCTCAAGATCATGCGAGGAATGTAGTGGTGCCGGCGCGGCGCTATATTGCTAGGCATTTTCCGATTTCAGCAGATTCGTACCGAGGCTAACAACCTGTTTAATCCGCGGAGTCATCGACGATGTGCGAGGTTGGCAATGCGCCTGCTGTAGGGCAGAAACACCGCTTGCCATCCCAAGGTAGTATCAAAGCAGTGGGAGTTGAACGGCTGCTTCCGGGCAACGGACGCAGTTATACGAATGACCAAAATGGGCGCGCTAAAGCTGTCATGGATGGAAACGCCACTGTCACTGCGTTGGGCATATTGCGAGCAATTCCGAGTACACCGATCGTCCCAAACGCGGTTGTGATTCGCCGGCATATTCCGACTTGCCAAGAAAGTTATCTTCTGAGCGTTTTCCCGCTCGACTTCTTTGGCGAAGGAAGCGTTAGTGTTGGCACGTCGTGCCAGACGGTGCCCGCAACGCGGGCTTCACTCAGTGGGAAGCTGGATAATCCGGCCTCGAAAACTGAGTGGAGAACAGCATGAACACCCAAATTGTTGACAATATCGGCGACGGCGACGGCGGCGCGGCCATTGAGGCCGAATCCCAGGCGATCGACAAGCCTGCCACCAAGCGTAAACCGCGCGCAGCCATCAAACCGAAGTCGGCCGGCACCGGGAGGTCGGCTGCAAAGAGCAAGAAGGACCAACTCGTCGCTCTGCTGTCGAAGCCGAATGGCGCGCGCATCTCGGTGATCGTTGAGCGCCTGGGTTGGCAGGCGCACACGGTACGGGCCGCGTTGTCGGGCCTGCGCAAGCAGGGCGTCGAAGTCGCCATGTCGAAGTCGCCGAAGACGGGCGAGACGGTTTACACGATCGTTGCGGCGCCAATCGAGGAGGGCGGGCAAGCGGGCGATGGGGCGGCGTCGTGACCACGGCCTTGGCATCCATGATCGGAGGCGATGTTGCCGCCTTCGAGGAGATGGGTCGCGACGCTTGCATCGAAGCCTGGCGAAAGCAGTTTGATCGCGAACCTCCCAAATACGTCTCGGCGCAGTTCATGCGCCGGGCATTGGCCTATGAAGCGCAGGTAAAAGCCCATGGTGGGCATTCGCCTGCGGTTCGAAGGGCACTCGAACGGTCCTTGAAGGACGATCGCAAGCCGAATGGCAAAGTAAGGCCGGCGCTGCCGGCCTCGTCCGTGGCGCTGCGGCCGGGCACCCACCTTGTCCGCGAGTGGAATGGTCGATCCTACCAGGTCGAGGTTCTGGAGGCCGGCTTCCGGATGGATGGCAAACAGTACCGATCACTGAGCTCCATCGCCCGTAAGATAACGGGCGCGCACTGGTCGGGGCCGCGCTTCTTCGGACTGGATGCGTCATGAAGAAGATCCGCTGCGCTATCTATACGCGCAAGTCGTCGGAGGAGGGCCTGGAGCAGGAGTTCAACTCACTGCATGCCCAGCGCGAAGCCTGTGTCTCCTATATCGCCAGCCAGAAGCATGAAGGCTGGGTGCTGTTGCCGGATCACTATGACGATGGCGGAATATCCGGTGGGACACTGGAGCGGGCAGGGCTGCAAAGGCTGCTGCGCAATGTCGATGAAGGCCTGGTCGACCAGATCGTCGTCTACAAGATCGATCGGCTGACGCGATCGCTGGCCGACTTCGCCAAGCTTGTAGAGCGGCTGGATGCGGCAGATGCCTCCTTCGTCTCGGTGACACAGTCCTTCAACACGGCAACCAGCATGGGGCGACTGACGCTGAATGTCCTTCTGTCCTTTGCCCAGTTCGAGCGTGAGGTCACTGCCGAGCGCATCCGCGACAAGATCGCGGCCTCGAAGAAGAAGGGGCTCTGGATGGGTGGCAACGTTCCTCTCGGTTACGAGCCGGATGGGCGGACGCTGAAGATCGTCGAAGACGAAGCCAGGACGGTCCGAACCCTGTTCGACCTCTATCTGGAACATCGTTCGATTAACGCGGTCAAACAGCGGGCCAACCGAATGGGGCTGAGAACAAAGGCAAGTGCGAGAGGCGGATCGGGAGGCCAGGCTGCTGGCGAAGCCGCCTTCGAACGGGGCCATGTGTATTACATCCTGACCAACCCGATCTACGCCGGTCGTGTCCGCCATCGTACCCAGGTCTATGAGGGCCAGCATCCAGCAATCATCGATCCCGCGGTCTTCGGTGATGTCCAGCAACACCTGAAGGAAACCGCTGGGCGGGGGAGGGGGCGATCAGCATCGGGTTCGAAAACTTCGCCGCTTGCGGGCAGGCTGTTTGACGAGACCGGAGATCGTCTGACGCCGACCCATGCCAACAAGAAGGGCAGGCGGTATCAATACTATGTCTCGAACCGCATGATCGTCGGCGATGGCAACGCCGACAAATCAAAGGCTGCGAGTGGATGGCGGCTCCCGGCAAAGTCGCTGGAACAGCAGCTGGCTTCTGCGGTCCTGACTCATCTCCGCAATCGATTGCCCGTCGATCTGCTCATCGATCCCTCGGCAGATGAGATTGGGCGTATCCATGATCTCCTTGACGATGCCGGAGCAGTTAATGTGACGCGCAGCCAAGAAGCTGTGCTGGCTTGCATCCAACCAGCAACGATCACTCCCGGAAAGATCGAGATCGCTCTTGACTGCGAGACCGTCGCTGCGTGGCTGTGTGTCTCGTCAGGCGCGATGAACTCCGATGCCCTGTCATTCTCGATCCCGTTCCAGTTCCGCAAGCGCGGTGTCGAGACCAAGCTGATCATCGGGAACGGTCATAGCCGAGCCGTCGACGAGGTCCTGATCCGCAATATTGCCAAGGCGCAGCAGTACTACGATGCGATCAAGCAGGGTCAAACCTTCGAAGAGATCGCCGCATCGGAAAACCTCTCGAAGCGCCGCATCCTCCAGGTGATCGACCTCGCATTCCTTGCGCCCGACATCGTCAAGTTGATCATGCAAGGCGATCAGCCCATCTGCCTGACCGCAAAGTGGCTTGGCCAGAATCCGCAGCCATCCGACTGGCAGGCCCAGCGCCGCATCGTCGCCGCACTCTGAAATCACCTGCAAATTTTTCGAAGAAGTGCATCAGAGGCCGATCGTCCGCCGATGCGCTTTCCGCAAACTGTCAGTCCCGAAATGGCCGACTGAGACTTTCCGCGATTCAGCGGCGATTTGTGGCTCGAAATGCAGTCTCTGTTTGTGGGTGCAAACGCTAACCCGCGGAAACTACGCGGTTATCCGACCGCGAAACTGGAAACGCTATTTTGGGAAGGGTGGTTGGCTGGGGAACCTGGATTCGAACCAGGACTAACGGAGTCAGAGTTTGTTAAATCATGCGACATGGCCGCAATATTGCGTTGATTTGTAAGGGTTTTGATGCGACATGGAAAAACCATGTTGCATTTGTGTTGCAAGGAGACCCTATGCCGAGCGTCCGAAAGAGAACCTGGGAAACCAACGGCGTTGCGAAGGAAGCATGGATCGTCGACTATCGGGACGTGACCGGAAAGCGCCGGATCAAGACGTGTCCCACGAAGAAATCCGCAGACAATTTCGCGCGCGCGCTCAACACAGTCCACGGCCATGCGCCCGAGCCATTGAGTCGAACAGGCGCGATGGAGTTTATTGCTCCGCTTCCCAAAGGCAGGCGAGAACCGGGAAGGGTCGCTATCGCCGACGCTTTCCGAGCGGCATTCCCCGACCGTGCGCCCACTACCAGCACGATCGCCATCCACGTCTTTGCCGAAGTGCCGCCCGCCATTGCCGTCGCGGACGTCGACAACCTTTTGAAGCCGGTTCTCGATGCCCTGAGCGGGGTGGCCTATTTCGATGATACGCAGATCAGCGAATGCTTGGTGCGCCGCATTCCGGCAAAGGAACGCCGCCTTCTGATCAGGCTTTGGTCTGTGCCTACGGAACTGCTAGTGCGGGGCCTGCCCGCTACCCCGCTACTGGCCTGACCGTCATCAAACGGCTCTCGGCATCGGCCAAAGCCTGTGCTTCGTCGGTGGCCGGAAACAGGTGGCCGTAGGTGTCGAAGGTCACCTGAATCGACGAGTGACCCATGCGCGCCTGAACCGCCTTAGGGGATAGCTCGAGCCCTCCATCGGTCTTGCTGTTGATGCACCAAGACGCGTACCAGTGCCGCAGGGCGTGGAGGCCGGTGTATTTCGGAGCGGGCAGGGGGTTACCGGCCTCATCCTGCTGGCTGCCCGGCACGGTGACGCCAGCCCTGATCATCGTCGGGTGCAGGCCTCGCTTGATGATGTTCTGATGCCATTCGATGTGACCCTCGCCGTTCGGGAAGACCAGGTTCAATTCGCCCTTCGGGCAGGCGAGGCGCCATTCCCGGAGGGTGTTGATCACCATCGGCGTCAGCGGGATCGTACGCTGCCCGGCGTCCGATTTCGGCATCCCCACCGTGTGGTATTTATCGGCGCGCTGCCGGACATGGATCAGGCCCTTGGCGAGATCCACATCGGGCCATGAGAGGCCTCGCAATTCCGAGGCGCGCATTCCGGTGAAGACGGCAGTGACGATAAACGGGCGATATCGGCCCTGTGCTGCCTCCAGAATGGCGCGGACCTCTCCCATGGTCGGAATGTCCACCCCGTAGCGCAGACGGGCTTTCTGGCGCTTCTCTGCGGCGTTTCCGCTACCGCGGCGCTTGCTCATCTCCTGGACGGCATTGCGGACCACGAGGCCGCGCTCCTGAGCGTCTGACAGGATGCTGCCGAGGCTCACCGTCACGCGCTTGATCATCGCCGCCGAGCGGCCGTTCTCCCGCAACTCTTCCTGAAACCCGCGAACCGCCGGCACGGTGACCTTGCTGAGCTTCACGTCGCCGATCATGGGGGCGATATGCAGGTCGAGGTGCTGCCTGTACTGGTCGAGGGTGGCCCGCTCGAGGCCGGCCGCGCCGCAGCTTTTCATCCACAGGTCGCCCGCCTCCTTGACCGTCACGGTTTCCCGATCCGCTACATGGACACCCTCGCGGACCTCGACGTTGGCCGTTGCGGCGAACTCGTCTGCAAGCTTCTTCAGCTTGAAGGTCTTGAGTCGCCGCCGGCCTTTGGTATCGACGTAATCGACCACCCAGGCCGTGCGCTCGTCGCCCTTGCCGGTGGTCCATGTTCGCTTCCGGACGCTCATTTCTTCCTCCATGGGAGCGTAGGCTCCCCCTTGGCGGCGTCTCTCACGTATTCATCAACGAACGTGATGAAGAGCTTTTCGCGTTCGGTCTTTTCCCGATTTTCGAAGGCGAGCTTATCCGCCATCGCGATCAACTCGCCTTCCAGTGTAGGCGGTGGCGGGAACGCCTTCTCGATTACCTCGTGAAAGATGTCGTTCGGGTCAGTCTCCCGCCGGCTCGCCTCATCGAGCACGCGCGCCAACAGTTCCGGTGGAAGCCATATCCGGAACGATCCGTCGTCAGACCGATCCAGCCCGCTGTTCTGCAATCGAGCGACGATCTCCGCGTTCATCGATCGATTGTTCCTGCGTGCCGATTCGGCGACCTGTTCCTTCAGCCCCGGCTGCATGCGCAGCCCGAACGGTGTGATATTTGCCAGCAATTCTCGGTCATCTGTACTCATGGCTTCATATTGCAGCTATTTGCCATTGACGCCATAGCTACATTCTGTTGTTATCCTTAACAGATGGCTACAGATTGTAGTTATCGCCGCTATAAGGAGATCGAAATGACGGAAACCAATGCAGATGACATCGTTTGGGGCGCCAGCGAGATCGCGAAGGTGATCGGGCGCACCGACAGGCAGACCTTCCACCTTCTGACATCCGGCCAGCTTCCCGCGAAGAAGGTCGGCGACCGCTGGGTTGCTTCACGCAAGAAGCTTCTCGAAGCACTGATTGGAGAGGCCGCATGATGGATCTCTCCGACATCAGGGCCGCCATCGAGCGCGGCATCGTGTCCGACCTCGAAGATGCATTCCGGGCGCTGGTCGGATGGCCAGGCGAGGATGAAATCGCCGGGGCGGACGCGACGGAACGTCAAGCGCTTCTTGAGCGCATCTGTGATGCCCTGCGCGACGATGACCGGCAGATGCCGGGCGGCACGCGCGAGATCCTTGAGGATGCCGCGGCCGATCTTCGCGGTGGCAGATACTGCGATGGCGCGTTGGCCGTTCTCGCCGATCTCGACCACTGGCGCACTCGCCTTGGAGATCGGTCATGACGGCAACTCGAAGAAAAGGCCCGACACCGGCTGCAACCGGCTCGGGCCATGGTTCAAACAACCCGTTGGAGGAAAGAATGAACGCGCACACGAATATCGCAAAACTGCCGCAGAGCGCAAGCGCCGGTGGCACCAAGACTCCGGACATAACCGACTGCTGGTCTCAGGCGCAGGGTCTGCTGCATCGGCTCCACTACCTTTCCAACGATCTGGAGCATGCACTCACCCCGAAGCGGGCGACCCGCCGGGACGGTGATGTCGTGACGCTCGTGTTCACCGAGGCCAGCATTGACGCGACTATTTGGCTGGCAAACGAGGCGTGGTCGACGGCGAACAAGCTGACAAAAGCGCTGGAAACCCTCATGGAGGCAGAGGATTGACCTTCGGAACGAAACGACCCGGCGCTGGAACGCCGGGTCAAAATCATGAACCCCACCAAGGCCCACATGCGAATGGCTCGCAAGATACCGCTTCGACAAAGCGGCCGCAAGTTTGTTGCCGGACCTGCTTCTTCTATCATCAATGGGAGACCGAAGAGTGTCTTGGCAATGGTCTCTACTCGCCTGGCAATGGAGATTGCCGGTGCAGGTCTCCGCGCGTAGTTTCCGGCGATCTTTTGGGCCAGGACAGATGGCCGCGCGTATCAGATGGAGAATGGTGCGGCGAGTGGCGTTCTGAAAACGGCGAGTGCCTGTGAGCGAGCAAGTCGTTTTCCATCCTGATCATGGTGCGGGCACGATTGTCCGCGCCAGTAGTGCTGGCAATGGCTATCTCGTCAATTTTGAGGGCGGTGCCAGTCTGTCAATTCTATCCAGCTTTCTTTACCCGACTGCCGAGGCGGCTGCAGAGGCGAAGAAACGTCGAACGCCGGCGCCTGAAATCGAGCGCGCGCCGCATGTTCGAGACATGCATCTCTCGATTGTTCCGGCATCGGAATTCGCCGCACGAGAGACGCCGCAACGCCAGTTTCTGGACGAGCGACGGCTGATCCCGCTGCGAAACGTCACGATCATTTCAGGCGATGGCGGGACCGGCAAATCGCTTCTCGCCCTGCAGCTCGGCATGGGTGTCGCGGCTGGCGGCATATGGCTTGGCAGGCGCGTTCGAGAGGGCAGCGTTCTCTATTTCTCGGCGGAAGACGACGAGGACGAGACGCATATCCGCTTCAAGGAAATCTGCGCGGCCGAGGGTCTCCACCCCTCCAGCTTCAATGCGCTCGGCTTCGACTTCCGAGCAGGCAAGGAAGCTGCGCTAGCGGTCGAAGTGCCGCGATCCGCGGTCTTGCAGAGAACGCCACTCATGGGCGCGCTAGAGGCCGCAATGGGCGAGAACAGTCCTGTCCTGCTTATCCTCGACAACTTGGCCGATGTGTTCGCCGGCAACGAGGTTTCTCGCGTCCAGGCGCGCCAGTTCATCGGCATGATGCGCGGGCTCGCCCTCAAGCATGATTGCGCCGTGGTTTTGCTTTCGCACCCGTCTGTGGCTGGCATGAACAGCGGCACAGGATCATCTGGCTCGACGGCATGGAACAATTCCGTGCGCTCGCGGCTCTACCTTCGACGAGACGTGTCGGATGACGGATCGGAAGCGGACGCCGACGCTCGCATTCTGGAGACCAAGAAAACGAACTATGCCCGTGCTGGCGACGAGACGCGGTTGCGGTGGGAGGATGGCCGCTTCGTCGCGGTGGAGGAAACTCGGCAGGACAATGGCGATCCGATTGCGCAGGCGACCAAGGCGGAGCGCGTGTTCCTCCATCTACTCGACTGGCATTCGCGAAAGGGGCTGCACGTCTCCCCGAACAAGAGCAATCGATATGCGCCGACGGTGTTTGCCCGCCATGGGCAATGCGAGGGCGTCAAGGCGCGCCAATTTGAGCGAGCAATGGAAACCCTGTTCGAGCATGGCCAGATAGAAATTGATCGCCACGGGCCACCATCGAAGCCGCGAAATCACATTGTCCGGGCTGGTGATGCCGACCATGAATAGGCCTTCCAACCGGATTTCCAACCGGATTTCCAAGACATTTTCCGACTGCTTCCAACCGAGTGTTTCCGGCCTTCCAAGGGTGGGCGAGACACACACTATACCTAAAGGTATATGGCCGCCGCCCCTTGGCGGGCGCGGCCTAATGGACACTGACGATCGATGATTGTCTCGCCGGCCATCCCGAAAAGATCGGACGACGCGCGCGCGCTCCAAGACTTGGCCGATCGGATCGAACAACTGGTGCCGGACAGACGCGATCCCGAGCGCTTCCATGTCGAGAAATCCGAGATCGTGCACGAGCTCCGAAGGATTGCGGGCGGATGACAGGGGGCGGGCATACGAGGTTCAAAACCAGTCCGATCTGGGACCGGCGGATGGCCCAAAAAATCGCAAAACCGTAAGAATTCGGTTTTTCGGGTGAGAAAATGAAATCTCGAGAACCAGCAAACCGAACAGCGGCGGCACGCATGCGCAGGTGTCGTGAGCGGCGTAAGTCTGGCTCGATCGTCACGCCGCCGCTAGCCGTTCCACCGTCCGCCGTCGAGAACCTGGTCGCAGGCGGTTTCCTGAAATCTTGGGACGAGGAAAACCCGGAGGCTGTAGCAAACGCGATCCTGCTGCTGCTGGAAAGCCTGCATAGGTTCGATGACAGCGTTACGCCGTAACGCGTTCCGGATTTTCGATTTGCTATGAGTCGCAAATCAAGAACCGGGAGACCGAACATGAAGGGCGTATTTGCCGTATCCCCGCAGAATGCCGAAACCGGCCAAATGGCTTTGCTCGCAAAGTCGCTCATGCTCGGCGGCGGTCGGCAAGGTGATGCGATCGCCGCGGCGGAAATGCTCAATGCGCCGCCGCGCGTGTCAAACTTGGTCAAGGCTCCGGTCCCGGCACATTGGTCCGGCGATCCCGACGTCGATGGTTTGCAAGACGCGCGGAATATCACGACCGCGTTCCTGCCGTTCCTGCGCACCTCATCCCTGTTTTACAGCGCCTTCTCGCTCGGCATGGCGCGCGTCCCGCTGATGACGCAAGCCTCGATCATCACGGCGACGGCAACAGCCTTTGTGGCTGCTGAAGGCGCAGCAATCCCTATGAGCCGCATGGAAGTCGGCCAGGGGGGTATCGATAGGCAAGTCGCTAACGCCTTGGTCATCGTGACGAAGCCGTTGCTGCGGATGGCAGGGTCGGCAGGCGAGCAGATGATCAGTCGCGAACTGCGCCGCTCGATCGCGCCGGCCGTGGATTCAAAATTCATCGCCACCATCATCGACGGATTGACGCCGCTTGTCTCGGCAGGGTCCGACGCCGAGGCGGCAGTTGTTGACGTGAAGGCGCTGATCGAGGCCGTCGCGCCGACGGTCGAGTCCCGCCTGATCTTCGGCATGGCAAAGGATGTCGCGATCGCCGGCTCGATGATGATCCTCGATGGCGGATGGCTCTTCCCGGACCTGACCCCGACCGGAGGCCAGATCAAGGGCATCGATGTTGTGGTGTCCGAAGCCCTCGATCCCGGGACACTCATGCTGATCGACGCGACCGGCATCGCGGGCGACTCGGAACTGATCACGCTTGCGGCTTCGGACGAAACGTCGATCCAGATGGAAACCACGCCGACCGGATCCTCCGCGGCGCCGACCGCGACCGAAATGGTGTCGATGTATCAGACGAACAGCTCGGCTTTGCTCGCGACGGCATTCTTCGGCGCAGAGCGATACACCGACAATGCGGCGGCGACGATGACAGTCGGATGGTCCGGCGAAGAAGGCGAAGCGGAAGGAGAAGGCGAATGAGTGACGTCATGGCAGAGGGTGACGCACTCCTGAAACGCCTCGACGATCGTCAGAAGGAGCGCGAAATGCGGCGCCGGGATTTCGTTGTCGTCAACGTGCCACTGCGTCGGCATGCCGATGGCGTGGTCTCGACGCAAAGCATTTCGGTCCCGCGATCGTCCCTCCCGAAGGGCAAGTAACGCGCGCGTGGCAGGTCGGCGCCGCCGCGTCCGGCAACATGGCGCCGGCCTGTTTCTCGACTGACTAAAGAATGGATCAAGATGGCAGACGACAAAATCACGGATTTGCAGACCGCCTTCGACGCCTTCGGAGACATCCTAAAGGGCTACGTCGACCGGTCCCTCGATCATTACGCTTCACGCATCGAGGCGCTGGAAAAGCAGGTGGAGGAAATGAAGAGCGATCGCTCCAAAAGCTTAAACCTCGATCGTGTGAACTCGTCGATGCAAAGCACCGGCAGTCTGTGAGGGGGGGGCATCTTCAGATGCCAGGGCCACCGATTTGGGACCGGCGGGTGACCGACAAAAAGCGAAAAACCAGATTAACGTTCTGAGGTTGTCAATATGGCCAAACCTCTGAAGCCGGCAGAAATCGTGCAGATCCACGCGCTGAACCTATCGCGCGAACTCGGCTGCACTGACCGCGATATCGCGGTCGCCGCGCTTTCGACCGCGTTCATGATCGCCGACGAGATGGGCGACCCGGACGGGTTCGTCGCGAAATTGACAGCGCTCGCTCTGGAGCGCGGCCACCTCAAGAAAGGGAGAGCCCTGTAATGGCCGGGTCAGCCGTAATTGGAAGTCTTCGCGTAGGCCTCGGCCTGGACAGCGCACAATTCACGTCCGGCTTGAAGAAGTCGGAGAACCGCCTCGCCGGATTCGGCAAGACCGTCGCGAACAGCATGGCCGGCATTGCCGTCGCCGCATCCGCCGCGCTCGCGGGTGTCTCTGTCGCAATCGGAAAGACGATATCGACCGCCGATGAGATGACGAAATCGGCTCAAAAATTCGGCGTGCCGGTGGACCAGCTGAGTCGCTTGAAGCATGCCGCCGACCTCTCCGGCGTGTCGATCGATACCTTGGGTACCGGATTGCGGCGGCTTTCCGATACCATGCTTCAGGTTTCGGCCGGCGCGAGCACGAGCGCGACACGGGCGCTGGAAGCTCTCGACGTCACCGTCCAGAACTCGGACGGTTCGTTGCGCTCATCTTCCGATGTCATGACCGATATCGCCGGAAAACTCTCCCAAATGCAGGACGGCGCTGCCAAAACGGCGGCCGCGATGGCGATCTTCGGTCGATCTGGCGCCGACCTGATTCCGATGCTCAACGCGGGACGCGACGGGCTTGCCGCGATGCTCGCCGAGGCCGATGCGCTCGGCATAACACTGGACCGCAACACCGGCCAGGCGGCCGAACGGTTCAACGACAATCTGACGCGTCTCGGCAAGATCACCGACGGTTTCACGCTCAAGCTGACCGCGGCGATGCTGCCGGCGCTCGAGAAGGCGTCCGAGGCCTTCCTCGCGATCGCGAACGACGGCGAAAAGGTTCAGGCGATCGCATCTGGTCTCACCCGAGCCTTCGCCTTCGTCTCGAATGAGATCGCGCAACTGGCGATCATTGGGAACCGCCTGAGCGCGGAATTCGCCGGCATCTCCGAGGCCTTCGGACGACTCAAATCAGGTGATTTCCGCGGCGCATGGTCGGCATGGCTCGCCGGACAGGAACAGTCCGTCAAGATGTCCGAGGATCTGCGCAAGCAGATTGATGGCATTTTCTCAGGCGAAGTTTTCAGCCAAGGGCAAATCCAGCGGCGAATTGACGACGCATTCGGTCAGTCCGGGGCGTCGGCGGGCGCCAGCTTCGTCGCCAGGTTCGCGGAAGCATCGAAGACGGTCGGCGACACCGTTACGAAGACAGACGCCTGGAAGGGGCTCAGACAGGCGGCGGAAGCGGCCTCCAGCGCCGTGAACGGTGTCCGGTATGCTGTCGACTCTTTTGTGTCGGACATGAGGTCAGGCCTGGAAGCCGGTGAAGGGTTCTGGAAATCGTTCGGCTCGGCCGCGATGAAGGCGATCGATCGACTGGTTGACGCGCTCCTCAACGACGTGCTCGACGCCATGTTCAAAGTCAACACCGCCGGCTCTGGTGGCGGATTTCTAGGCGCCATTG
>NZ_JALEGV010000010.1 GCF_022763245.1 Oricola sp. | reverse complement strand
GACGCAGCATGGTCAATGGTGTGACCCCATAGAAGTCCGCGTGGCGACTGATCCAGGATGACAGGAGTTCGCCGGGCAAAGGCGGCAAGGTGACGGGCAGGCGGCCCGTCATGCGTAAGCGTCCGGTGAGGTGGGGTTTGTGACGGGCGGGTTTTGGTCCAAGTTTCGCATCTGATTTCGCAATTGATTTTGGAATTAGCGACGAAGCGATGGGGCGAATGGAGATCATCACGGGGCGCGAGCGGCGGCGTCGGTGGTCGGATGAGGACAAGCTTCGGATATTGGAAGAGGCGTCTGCGCCGCAGACGAGCGCGGCGGCGGTTGCGCGCCGGCATGATCTTCTGCCGCAACAGATCTACACGTGGCGTCGGCAGTTCCGCGTCATCGAGCAGGCTGGCGATGAGAGCGTATCGTTTCTGCCGGTCGGGTTGATCGAGGAAGAGGACATCGCGCGTCGCCGGAAGGCGCGAGGCAGGCGAAGCGGTCGGATCGAGGTCAAGCTCGTCAACGGGCGGGCACTCTGTATCGATGCCGATATCGACGACGACATTCTTAGCCGGCTGATCCGGGTGGTGGAAGAGGCATGATCGCTCCGGGCAGCGGCGTGCGCGTCTATCTGGCTTCGGGCGTGACGGACATGCGCAAGGGAATCGCCGGTCTGTCGGCGCTGGCTCAGGAGGTTCTGCGGCGAGATCCCTGTTCGGGAGCGGTCTTCGCCTTCCGGGGACGGCGCGGGGACCGGATCAAGCTCCTGTTCTGGGACGGTCAGGGCTTCTGCCTCTATTACAAGGTGCTTGAGCGCGGCCGCTTTGCCTGGCCCTCGGCGGCGGACGGGGCGGTGCGGCTGACCTCGGCGCAATTGGCGATGCTGTGGGAATGCATCGATTGGCGTCGCCCGGTCTGGTCGTCGCCGCCATCGCGGGCGGCATGATTGTGATGCGATTCCAGCAAGATAAGCCTGTCTTGCCTGGTCTGGATCGCTTAGCCTCGGAGCATGGTTGCCATCCCTGATTCGCTGTCCTCCGATCCCAATGCGCTGCGCGCCATCATCGCGGCGCAGCGCGAAGAACTGGCGGTCCGGGATGCGGCGTTGCGCTCCCAGGCGACGCTGATCGAGAAGCTGAACGCGCAACTGGCGTTGCTGCGCCGGGCGCGCTTCGGCGCCTCCTCGGAGAAGATCGACCGTGTCATCGAACAACTCGAACTGGCGCTTGAAGATCTCGAGGCGGCAGAAGCCTAGGATGCCGATGCGGCAGTCGCGCAAGTACGGCCCCGGGCCGGCGAGAAGCCGTCGCGTCAGCCCCTGCCGGACCATCTTCCGCGCGAAGACATGCACCATGAAGCATGCTGTGCTTGCCGTGATTGCGGCGGCAATCGGCTTCGCAAGGCTGGCGAGACCGTCACGGAGGTTCTGGACTATGTCCCGGCCTCCTTCCGTGTCGTTCGACATGTTCAACCGCGTTACCGCTGCCTCGACTGCGATGCGGTGATGACGGCCGCCATGCCTTCTCTGCCGATCGAACGCGGCAAACCGGGTCCGGGGCTTGTGGCGCATGTGCTCGTCGCCAAGTTCTGCGACCATCTTCCGCTCTATCGCCAGTCGGAGATCTATGCCCGCGAAGGCGTGGAGATTGCCCGCTCCACCATGGCCGATTGGGTCGGTCGCGCGGCGGCATTGATGGAGCCGCTGATCGAGGCGGTGCGCGCCCATGTCGTTGCCGGCGATCGCCTCCACGGCGACGACACGCCGGTTCCAGTTCTCGATCCGGGCCGGGGCAAGACGAAGCAGGGGCGGCTGTGGACCTATGTCCGCGATGGACGACCGTGGAATGACGATGCGCCGCCTGCCGTGTGCTACCATTACAGCCCGGACCGCAAGGGGGCGCATCCGCAGGGCCATCTGGCCGGCTTCAACGGCATCCTTCATGCCGACGGCTATGCCGGGTTCAAGGAACTGTACCGGCCGGACCGTGGCGACCGCGGTATCGTGGAGGCGGCGTGCTGGGCGCATGCGCGCCGGAAGTTCTTCGACCTGACGGTCTCCGGCCCGTCGCCGATCGCCGAGGCGGTGCTGCGACGCGTTGGCGAACTCTACGACATCGAAGCGGCCATACGCGGTTCGCCGCCCGACAGGCGTCGCGAGATTCGCCAGGATGAGGCCAGGCCGAAGGTCGATGCCTTGCGACGATATCTCGAGACGGAACTGGCGCGGCTGCCGGGCAAGAGCGGGGCGGCGCAGGCGATCCGCTATGCGCTCTCGCGCTGGACGGCGCTTGGCCGCTATCTGGACGACGGCACGATCGAGATCGACAACAACTCGGCCGAACGCGCCATTCGCCCTGTCGCCATCGGCAGGAAGAACTGGCTGTTTGCCGGATCCGACCGGGGTGGAGAACGCGCGGGCGCGATCCTGACGCTGATCGGAACGGCGAAGCTGAACGGGCTTGATCCCGAAGCCTGGCTGCGCGACGTTCTGGCCCGCATCGCCGATCATCCCGTCAACCGCATCGGCGAGCTTGTGCCCTGGAACTGGACGCCATATGCCGAGCATTCCGCGACGCCTGAAGCAGCTTGACAAGATGCTCGCCGGCCTGCCCGACGACATCGACCCGATGCTCGTCAGTGAATTGGACGGGTATCTCGCCGGCATCATCGTCTGTCCCGACCTGATCATGCCGGGCGAATGGCTGCCCCTGGTCTGGGGTGGAGGTGACGAGGACAGCGCGCCCGTCTTCGAAGACCTCGCCCAAGCGGAAAAGATCGCCGGTCTGATCATGGAACACTACAACGCGACCATTGGTGACCTGACCGAAGGTCGCTACGCCCCCGTCTTCGATGTCGACCCGCGACACGACGAGGTTTTGTGGGAGTTCTGGATCGATGGCTTCGCCACGGCCATGGCGCTGCGTCCCGACAGTTGGATGACGATCGCCGCAAGCAGCGACGACGACACTCGCGCCGCGCTTTCCGGCCTCATCACGCTCGGCGCCATCGGCCGTCGCGAGAGCGATCTGTCCGAAACCGAGATCGACGAACTCACCGACCTGGCGCCGGACCTGATCGTTCACTGGGTCGATACACTCAACGCATGGCGGCTGCGCCAGTCCACGACTCCGCCTCCGCAGCGAGGCAACTTCGGCAGGGTTGGTCGAAATGACCCCTGTCCGTGCGGGTCCGGCAAAAAATACAAGAAATGCTGTGGCCTCAATTGATCCTCAGCCGCTCACCGGACGCTTACCGTCATGCGAAGGCCGCCTCAGTATCAAATGCAGGCACCCAGGCCTCGACCGCGCTGTCGGTGATGTGTTCGGTACCGCTTTCGATGGCCTCGATT
>NZ_JALEGV010000009.1 GCF_022763245.1 Oricola sp. | reverse complement strand
CGGTTTACGGCGACATGTCCGACGACTTCGAGGTTCCCGTGGAACCGGCGGAGGAAGAAGAGACCGTCCCGAGCTCCGCCGACGAGGACGAAACCGATCAGGACGGCGGTCGCAACAAGCGCCGCCGGCGCCGGCGGCGCCGGGACCGCGAGGATGGCGAGGGCGAGGGCCAGGACGAAGCCCAGGCATCCGATGACGGCGATGACGATTCCGACGGCGATCGCGGCAAGAAGGGCAAGCGCCGCCGGTCGCGCGGCCGGCGCGGCGGTCGCGACCGTCGTCCGTTCCGCCTGCCCGACGCCGAGCCCGTCGGCCCGCTGGCCGAACTGATTGCGGCAGAGGCCCAGGCGGCACGACTGGCGAAGGAAGCCGAAGAGGCCGAGACGGACAAGGCGGACGCCGAGCCCGTCGCCTTCGCGACCGAGCAGGAACCCGCCGCAGCCGTGGAAACGCCGGAAGCGGAACCCGAAGCAGCGCCCGAGGCAGCGCAGGTCGAGCCTGAGGCCGCCGTCGAGGCCGAGCCCGAGGCAGCGCAGGACGATGTCGCTGTCGCAAACGACAACGCGGAAGAAGCGCCTGAAGAAGAGGTGGAGGAAGAGCGGCCGGCACGTCGGCGCGCGACCGCCGACACGCTCAATCTCGACGCCGAGCCCGTGGTGACCTCCGAGGGCGAGACCGCCGAGGCGGAAGCGAAGCCGAAGCGAACCGGTTGGTGGTCGCGCAAGGGCTTCTTCTAAGCAAAGGGAAAAAGGCGGGTCGATCCCGCCTTTTTCTTGCAGGGAGGGACGCGATGACGGTCTGGATCGCGCTTCTGCGCGGCATCAATGTCGGCGGCAAGCACATCGTGCCGATGAAGAGACTGCGCGAACTCCTTGAGGGCGCGGGATTTTCCGACGTCCGAACCTACATCCAGAGCGGCAATTGCGTCTTTGTCGCGCCGTCGAAGGATCGCGGGTCGGTCGCAGCAACGGTCTCCGGGCTGATCGAGGGCGAGTTCGGCTTCCGGCCCTCGACCTTCGTGCTCTCGCCGCAGGAACTGCAGGCGGCACTCGACGCAAATCCCTTTCCCGCCGACGAACCCAAGGCCGTGCACCTGCATTTCCTCGACGGGCCGCCGAAGAAAGCCGATCTCGACGGGCTGCGCGAGATCGCCCAGCCGGGAGAGGACTGCGCCTTGGTCGGCGAGGTGCTCTATCTCTATCTGCCGCACGGCGCGGGCCGCTCCCCCCTCGCCCAGAAGCTCGGCCAGTTCGTCAAGGCAGACATGACCGCTCGCAACATCGGATCGGTGCGCAAGATCGCCGAATTGGCGGCCGATGCGCCGGGCGCCTGAGAGCCCTACTTCGTCAGCCAGCCTTCCATCCGGTCGAGCGACCGGGCGATGGTGTCGGTGGAGCCGGCATAGGAAAAGCGCATGAAGCGCGGACCGTTCTCAGGGTCGAAGTCCAGGCCGGGCGCGGCGGCGACATGGATCTCCGAGAGCATGCGCCGCGCGAACTCCATCGAATCATTGGTATGAGCGCTCACGTCGCACCAGGCGTAGAACGCCCCGTCCGGCGGCGCGGCAAATGAAATGCCGAGCTTCGGCAGGCGCTCCACCAGCAGGGCGCGATTGGCCCGGTAGCCGTCCTTGATCGCCTCGAGTTCGTCCGTGCAGCCGAAGGCGGCCGGCGCGGCGATCTGCGACAGGTCGGGCGCGGAAATGTAGAGGCTCTGCGCCAGCCGCTCGACGGGCCGCACCATGTCCTCCGGCAACACCATCCAGCCGATCCGCCAGCCGGTCATGCAGTAATATTTGGAGAAGGAGTTGATGACGATCACGTCGTCGGAATGCGCCAAGGCCGTGCGGTCGTCGCCGGTGTAGCGCAGCCCGTGATAGATCTCGTCGGAGATGAAGGCGATGCCCTCGTCTCGGCAGAAATCCATCAACGCGGCCATGTGCTCGCGATCCGTCACCGCACCGGTCGGGTTGGCCGGGCTCGCGATCAGGAGGATGTCGAGAGGCTTTGCGCGATGCGCCGCCTCCACGGCGGCCACCGTCAGCATGTGGTTTTCGGCCGGATCGGTCTCGATCTCGACCGCCTCCAGCGACAGCGCCTTGATGATGTTGCGATAGGCCGGATAGCCCGGCGCGGTGATCGCGACGCGGCCGCCCGGATCGCTCACAGCCAGGAAGGCGAGCGAGAAGCCCGCCGACGATCCGGTCGTCACCGCGATCCGCTCCACCGGAACCTCGATCCCGTAGCGGTCGGCATAATGCGCCGCGATCGCCTTTCGCGTCTGCATCCGCCCCAGCGCGTCGGAATAGCCGAGCTTCGCCTCGCGCAGCGCCGTCGCGGCGGCGTCCAGCACCCCTTGCGGAGCGGAATGGGAAGGCTGCCCGACCGCCAGCGACAATACGTCATGCCCCGCGCTTGCCAGCGCATTCGCCTCGCGCAGCACATCCATGGCATAGAACGGCTCAACCGCGCCGCGCGCGGACAATCTGGTCATCGAGCAATGCTCCCGAAATCCACCCGCATCACGATCCGGTGTACGAGCCTTGTTTTCGCTATGATTGGCGGTCAATTCGCAATAGCCAACCGCAAGGGAAGCACTCTAAAAGCACAGTCGACGGAGATTTGCCAATTGGTGCGAAAAATCGCGACATCGTTTGCGCTGGTGGCGTTCGCAATCGCGACGGCGATGCCGGCGCGTGCGCAATCCCGCCCGCCGATCGTGCGCGATGCCGAGATCGAGGAGCTGCTCGTCGATTATGCGCGCCCCCTCTACAAGGCAGCGGGGCTGCGCGCCGATCGGACCGACATCATCCTGGTCAACTCGTCCGCCTTCAACGCTTTCGTCTCCGGCACCAAGATCTTCATCCACACCGGCACCATCGTCCGGTCGGAAACGCCCAACGAGGTGATCGGCGTCCTCGCCCATGAGATCGGCCATCTGGCGGGCGGTCACCAGGACCGCTTGCGCCAGCAGCTCGATCGCGCGCAGACCATCGCGACGGTCAGCGCGATCCTCGGCGCGACGGCGGCCGTCGCCGCCGGATCGGCCGGCAACAGCGCCGGTGTCAGCGCGGGCGGCGGCCTGGCGATGGGCGGCGCGGAAGCGGCCCGCCGCGGCCTCCTCACCTATCAGCGCAGCGAGGAACTGACCGCCGACCGTGCCGCGATCGGCTACCTGGAAAAGACCGGCCAGTCGCCCAAGGGCATGCTCGTCACCTTCGAAAGGCTGCAGCGCGACCTGTCGCTCGTCAGCGACCGCATCAATCCCTACAAGGTCAGCCATCCCCTGCCCCGGGAACGCATTTCCGCGCTGCAGGACACCGCGCGCAAGAGCCGCTTCTTCAACAAGACCGATCCGGCCGCCTTGCAGGAGCGTCACGAGATGGCGCGCGCCAAGATCATCGCCTATGTCAGCGGCCCGGGCGCCGCCGAAAGCTTCGCGCAGTCGACCAAAAGCAAGAAGGCCGCGCAATATGCGCGCGCCATCGCCAAGTTCCTCTACGGCTCGCCCCGCGAAGCCCTCCCGATGATCGACAAGCTCATTGCCGGCGATCCCTCCAACCCCTATCTCCACGAGATGAAGGGGGAGATCCAGCTCAAGGCCGGCGATGCCCGTGCCGCGGCGGACGCGTTCTCCAAGGCCGCGCGCCTCGACAAGCAAGGTTCCAGCCTGATCCAGAGCGAACTCGGCCACGCGCTGGTGCTGCAGGGCGATCCGCAGAGCCTGCGCCGCGCCGTCGGCGAGCTGGAGGTCGCCCTGTCGCTCGACCCGGTCAATCCGCAGGGCTACCGCTATCTCGCCATGGCCTATGGCCGTCTCGGCGAGGTCGGCGAGGCCGATCTGGCGACCGCAGAGCAGCATTTCCATTCCGGCCTCTACAAGGAGGCCGCGGTGTTCGCCGCGCGCGCCAAGCGCCGCTTCCCGCCCCGGTCGCCGCAATGGCTGCGCGCCGATGACATTCAACGCTTCAAACCGCCTAAACGAGGCCGCTAGACCGGCCCGCACTGCCTGAGAGGAAACTGCATGCCCAGCCTGGATTGGAAACTCGTAGCCCCCGTCGCCATCGCCTTCGTCGGCGGGCTGGGCTTTGCCACCTATTTCGCCGGCCAGCCGTCGCCGATCGCGACGAACGCGGCCGAAGTCGAAGTCGCTGAAACGCCGGCAGTCGAAACGCAGGCGCCCGCGGTCGAAACGGCGTCCGCCGGCGACAAGGATTTCATCATCACGACGATGCGCGAATACCTGCTCGAAAACCCGGAATTCATGCTCGACGTCCAGGACGCCCTGCAGGAAAAGCAGCAGAGCGCCCAGCGCGAGCAGCAGGCCGAGGCGATCGAGTCGCAGAAGGCCAACATCTTCGAGAGCCTCGCCGACCCGGTCCTCGGCAATCCCAAGGGCTCCGTCACCGTGGTCGAGTTCTTCGATTACAATTGCGGCTTCTGCAAGCGCGCCATGAGCGACATGATCTCCATGATGGAGGACGACACGGAACTGAAATTCGTCCTCAAGGAATTCCCGATCCTCGGCCCCGATTCGGAAGCCGCGCACCGCGTCGCGCTGGCGTTCTTCGATCTGAAGCCGGAAGCCTATCCCGAGTTCCACCTGCGCCTGCTCGGCTTCGACGGCCGCGCCGGCGAGGAGTCGGCCATCCGCATCGCCACCGATCTCGGCGCCGACGAGGCCGAACTGCGCACCCAGATGGGCGACCCGAGCATCGCGGAACGCGTGCGCGCCACCTATGCGCTCGCCAACGAACTCGGCATCACCGGCACGCCGGCCTATGTGATCGGCGACGAAGTCGTCTCCGGCGCGCTGGGCGAGAGCGTCCTGTCGCAGAAGGTCGCGAATGTGCGCGAGTGCGGTTCCACCGTCTGCTGACCGTCCGGCCAGCCTAACTGCGGGCAAAACCGGCAAAAATCATGTGCGGACAGCGGGGCGGACGGGGAATTTCCGTCCTCGCCCCTTGCCCGCGACCGCCGCAGCCTCTACCGAAGCGCCAAGAACAACACGCGACAAAGCGAAGCAGCGGCGAAGCACGCAATGACCGATCGCATCCTCATCCTCAACGGCCCCAACCTCAACCTGCTTGGCTTGCGCGAGCCGGCGGTTTACGGTGCCCAGACATTGGACGATGTGAATGCCGAGTGCGAACGCTTCGGCGCCGAGCTCGGCCTTGAGGTCGCGACCTTCCAGTCGAACCACGAGGGCGAACTGGTCGACAAGCTGCAGCAAGCCGGTCGCGAGGGCGTCGGCGTCGTGTTCAATCCCGGCGCCTATTCGCACACCTCGATCGCACTGCGCGACGCCATCGCGGGCGCCAGCACGCTGGTCGTGGAGGTGCACATCTCCAACATTCATGCCCGCGAGCGGTTTCGCCATCATTCCTACGTCACCGCCGTGGCAAAAGGGATGATTTGCGGCCTGGGAACGCAAGGCTATCTGCTTGCGATCCAAGCGCTGGCCAATCATATGAAAGAACAATGACAGACTCACAGGGTTGGAAACGACATGGGTGAACGCAAGCCGGCGATGAACACGGGGCTGGTGAAGGAACTCGCCTCCATTCTGACGGAAACCGATCTCACCGAGATCGAAATCGAGCAGGGTGACCTGCGCATCAGGGTCTCGCGCGAACTCTACGCCGCGCCCGCCCATGCGGTCGTTCCGGCCCCCATGGCCCCGGCTGCGCCTTCCGCGCCGCTCGCGCCTGCAGAGGCAACCGCCGCGGCCGATGCCGCCCCCAAACGCAGCGGCCATGAAGTGCCCTCGCCCATGGTCGGCACCGCCTATCTCGCGCCGGCACCCGGCGCCGAGGCGTTCATCGAGGTCGGCAAGACGGTGAAGGAAGGCGACACGCTGGTGATCATCGAGGCGATGAAGACGATGAACCAGATTCCCGCCCCGCGCTCCGGCACGGTGACGGAAATCCTCGTGGTCGACTCCCAGCCGGTGGAATTCGGCCAGCCGCTCGTCGTCATCGCGTAAGTCAGTCGGGACCGGACATGTTCAACAAGGTTCTCATCGCCAATCGCGGGGAAATCGCCTTGCGCGTGCTGCGCGCCTGCAAGGAACTCGGCATCGCGACCGTGGCGGTCCATTCGACCGCCGATGAATCGGCCATGCATGTCCGCCTCGCCGACGAAAGCGTCTGCATCGGCCCGCCGCCCTCGCGCGACAGCTATCTCAACATCCACCAGATCGTCGCCGCCTGCGAAATCACCGGCGCCGACGCGGTGCATCCGGGCTACGGCTTCCTGTCGGAAAACGCCCGCTTCGCCGAGATCCTGGAAGCCCACAACATCACCTTCATCGGTCCGACCGCCCAGCACATCTCCGTGATGGGCGACAAGATCGAGGCCAAGCGCACCGCCGCCAAGCTCGGCATTCCGGTGGTGCCCGGCTCCGAAGGCGGCGTCAGCGACGAGACCGAGGCCCGGCGCGTTGCCGCCGAGATCGGCTATCCGGTCATCATCAAGGCGACTGCCGGCGGCGGCGGACGCGGCATGAAGGTGGCACGCTCCGAATCGGAACTGGTCGTCGCCCTGCACACCGCCCGCTCGGAAGCCGGCGCGGCCTTCGGCAACGACGCCGTCTATATCGAGAAATTCCTCGGCCAGCCACGCCACATCGAGGTCCAGGTCGTCGGCGACGGCAAGGGTGCCGGCGTCCATCTGGGCGAGCGCGACTGCTCGTTGCAGCGCCGCCACCAGAAGGTCTGGGAAGAGGCGAATTCCCCCGCGCTCAACGCCAAGCAGCGCAAGGAAATCGGCGAGATCTGCGCCAACGCGGTCGCCGAGATGGGCTATCGCGGCGCCGGGACGGTCGAGTTCCTCTACGAGAACGGCGAGTTCTATTTCATCGAGATGAACACCCGCCTGCAGGTGGAGCATCCGGTCACCGAGGCAATCACCGGCATCGACCTCGTTCACGAGCAGCTGCGCGTCGCCTCCGGCGCAGGCCTGTCCGTGCATCAAAGCGAGATCACCTTCGAGGGCCACGCCATCGAATGCCGCATCAATGCCGAGGACGCCCGCACCTTCGTGCCCTCTCCCGGCACGATCACCCACTATCACACGCCGGGCGGCCTGGGCGTGCGCGTCGATTCCGGCGTCTATGCGGGCTACAAGATCCCGCCCTATTACGACAGCCTGATCGGCAAGCTGATCGTGCACGGACGCAACCGCGTCGAATGCATGATGCGGCTGCGCCGCTGCCTTGACGAATTCGTGGTCGACGGCATCAACTCGACCCTGCCGCTGTTCCAGGAACTGGTGCAAAATCAGGACATCGCCAATGGAGACTACGATATCCACTGGCTCGAGAAGCATCTGGCGGCCTCGACCGGCCATTAGGGTGTCGGCCCCATGACGCGTGGCGACGACGACCGCCGCGGCAAGCATGGGCTGACGCCGCAAATCCTGCTGCGCGCCTATGCGGCCGGCATCTTTCCCATGGCGGACGATGCCGACGATCCGAACGTCTTCTGGGTGCAGCCCGAAATGCGCGGCGTCATTCCGCTGGACGCTTTCCACGTGCCGCGCAGCCTCGCCAAGAAGGTTCGCCAGGCGCCCTTCGACATCCGCTTCAACACCGCCTTCCGCGCCGTGATCATGGCCTGCGCGGAGGCGACGCCGGATCGCGAGCGCACCTGGATCAACCGGACGATCCGCGAACTCTACGTGCAGCTGCACGCCATGGGCCACGCCCATTCGGTGGAAGCCTGGGAGGACGACCAGCTCGTCGGCGGTCTCTACGGCGTGTCTCTGGGGAGGGCCTTCTTCGGCGAGAGCATGTTCTCGCGCAAGACCGACGCCTCCAAGATCTGCCTGGTGCACCTGGTCGAACGCCTGCGCGAACGCGGCTTCGTGCTGCTCGACACGCAGTTTACGACGGGGCACCTGAAGCGCTTCGGCGCAATCGACGTGCCGCAGGAAGACTACGAAGCGATGCTGGCCGAGGCTATCACCGGCGAAGCGGTCTTCGACTGATCAGGACGAACGGTCAGGCGGCGGAACGTCGGACTCGACCTTGCAGCCCTTCAGCCACACGTCGTAGACGGCGTGCTCGACGGCGTTCAGGCCCGGGCTGTCGGCATACATCCAGCCCGTGAAGATGCGGCGAATCTTGCGGTCGAGCGTGATCTCGTCGACCTCGACGAAGGCCGTCGATCCCGGCGCCTCGTTGTCCGAACGCGAGTAGCAGACGCGCGGGGTCACCTGCAGGGCGCCGAACTGCACCGTCTCGTCGATATAGACGTCGAAGGTGATGATGCGGCCGGTGATCTTGTCGATGCCGGAGAATTGGGCGACGGGATTGGCCGAGCGCTCCGCCCATGCCGGGGCGGCCATCATGGCGATCGCAAGAGCCGCGATCGCCGCCGGTTTCGTCCAGAATGCACGCATCATGAATCCCGTTTCGGTTCCCGTTTGGCGAGTCATGCGACTCACTAACGCCCGGTTGTGGCAGAAGCGCGGTGGAATTGCGACCTGAGGCGCTGGTTTTCCAGCCTATTCGCCGGGCGTCCAGGCGTCGTAGTCGCCGGTCACGACAGGCCGGTTCTCCGGCGTGAACATCGAGCCGTGCGGACGGTAGGCGCCCGGCGTGCCCGTCATGTTCGGGCGGTGCGCCTTCTGCCATTCGCGCGGCGTGTACTCTTCCTTGGAAGGCGGCGTGTCGACGCGGTGATGCATCCAGCCGTGCCAGCCGGCCGGAATGCTCGTCGCCTCGGCATAGCCGTTGTAGATCACCCAGCGGCGCGTGCGCCCCTCGGCGTCCTTGCCGCCCTGGTAATAGACATTGCCGAACTCGTCCTCGCCGACCCGTTCGCCATTGCGCCACGTATGGAAACGGGTGCCCATGGTCTGGCCGTTCCACCAGGTGAAGAACTGTATCAGGAAGTCTTTCATCGCATCCACGTCCGGCGCATGTCTCTCGACTCCGCTTATGGCGTTGCAACAAGGCGATTGCAAGGGTGCAGCCGCCCGCGCACCGTCAATACAGGGTCATCTTGAAACCCAGATGCGACTGCTTGAAACCGAGCCGCTCGTAGAAGCGATGCGCGTCGGTGCGCCGGGCGTTTGAGGTCAGTTCGACCAGCCGGACGCCGGCCTCGCGCCCGAGTTCGACGCAATGGCGCATCAGCGCCTCGCCGAGCCGCATGCCGCGCATGTCGGCACGAACGTGAACCGCCTCGACGATCATGCGAGACGCTCCTCTGCCCGTCAGTGCCGGCACGAGGACGACCTGCGCCGTGCCGACCACCTCGCCCTCCTTTTCCACCACCAGCAACCGGATCCCCGGATTGGCTTCGATGCGACGAAAGGCAGCCCGATAGTGGGGCAACGCCGCCGGATCGGTCGTGTCGCCGTGGCCGCCCTTGTCGTCGCCGGAATAGATCGCCGCGAGCGCAGGAAGGTCGGCTTCCACCGCCTCGCGAATAACCGGATTGTCGTTCATTGTCCCGCCTAGCCGACGCTCATCGCAAGCGTCCGGCTGATCTCCTTCACCGAACGCCCGGATTGCTCCTGCCATGTGTTGAAGGCCGCCTGAACCTTGGCCATCGCCCCGCGCGACGTCGGGGCCTTGTCGACCACGCCTTCGGCGACGAGCCTCGCGATCACGTCGCGCGACAGCACGTAGCTGTCCTTGCCCATGAAACGCAGGAAATACTGCCCGGTATTGCCGCCGAGGCGCGAGCCGCGCTTCTTCAGAAGTTCGAGCAGCCCGGCCTGGTCCGAGACCGGCCAGTCGGCGAAGAACCGCGCGGCGCTGCCGTGCTCGGCCGCCAGATCGCGCAGGAAGACAGCGTTCTCCTGCACCGCCCGGATCTTCCCGCCGTGGCGCACGATGCGCGTGTCGGAGGCAAGCCCGGCGATCTCCTCGTCATTGAGCATCGAGCACCAGCCGATGTCGAAGCCGTGAAACACCTCCTCAAAGCCGGGCCACATCGCCTCGACCACCTTCCAGTTGAAGCCGGCGTTGAAGATGCATTTGGTCGCGCATGACAGCCAGCGGTCATCCGGGATCGCGGCGAGGTCGGTCTCGCCCGACGGCGGTTCCAGCAGCGCCTCGAGCTGGTCGCGGCCGCCCTTCCGCTCGGCGGCGATCGCGAAGATCTCGTCGAAACTACGCATCCGGGCCGATCTCCTCGATCGCGACCTTCTCGCGGTAAAAGGCGACATGGCCTGCGATCAGATCCGCGAAGGGAAGCGGCCGGTCGTAGATCCATGCAATCTCCGTGCCGTCGAGCGTGAGATAGGACGCGTCGCCCTTCAGCGGACAATGGGTCGATTTGCCCTCGACCGTCTGCAACTGCGCCGTCAGGTCGGTCGCGGGAATGTAGATGACGGGGTCGTAGACGTCGCGCCCGGTCTCCAGCACGCGCAGCGCCGCGCGCGTCTCGGCCAGAAGCACGCCGTCGCGACGCACGCGCACCGTCGCCTTCACGGGCTTCACCCGCATGAAATGGGCGTCATTGTCCGGGTTGTGGATGGTCAGGCGAAACATCGGCCTCTCCCTCTCACAAGCCGATCGCGGCGGCGTCAGTACCAGCCGACAGCGACCTGCGCTTCTTCCGACATGCGATCCGGCGTCCAGGGCGGGTCGAACACCATCGCGACCTCGACATCCATCACGCCCTCGACCGTGCGAACGGCGTTCTCGACCCAGCCTGGCATCTCGCCGGCGACCGGACAACCGGGCGCCGTCAGCGTCATGTCGATCTTGACCGAGCGGTCGTCCTCGATGTCGACCTTGTAGATCAGGCCGAGTTCGTAGATGTCGGCCGGGATTTCGGGGTCGTAGACGGTCTTGAGCGCCGCGACGATGTCGTCGGTCATGCGCGCCAGTTCCTCACGCGGCAGCGCGGAGGCCTGCGCGGCGTCCTCTTGGACGACCTCGGTCTCGGCCGTCGTCGCCGCCTGCTCGTCCGTCTTGTGCTGTTCGTCCATAGTCAGGTTCCCGTCAGCCGAAGAAGGATCGCGCCTTCTCGAGCGCTTCGGCCAGAGTGTCGATCTCGGCCCTGGTGTTATACATGGCGAAGGAAGCCCTGCATGTCGAGGTCACGCCGAAACGTTGCAGCAATGGTTGCGCGCAATGCGTGCCCGCGCGCACGGCCACGCCCGCGCGGTCGATCAGCATCGACACGTCATGGGCATGGATGCCTTCCATCTCGAAGGAGACGATCGCTCCCTTGCCCGGCGCATTGCCGAGGATGCGCAGTGAATTGATGCGCCCGAGCTGCTCATGCGCGTAGTCCTTCAGGTCGGCCTCATGCGCGGCGATCGCCGCCCGGCCGATCGTCTCCATGTAGTCCAGCGCATGGCCGAGCCCGATCGCCTGGACGATCGGCGGCGTGCCGGCCTCGAAACGGTGCGGCGGCTCGTTGTAGGTGATCGCGTCGACCGTCACCTCGCCGATCATCTCGCCGCCCCCCTGGAACGGCCGCATGGCCTCCAGCCGCTCCTTCTTGCCGTAGAGCACGCCGATGCCCGTCGGTCCGTAGACCTTGTGGCCGGTGAAGACGTACCAGTCGCAATCGAGGTCCTGCACGTCGACCGGCATGTGCACGGCGGCCTGGCTGCCGTCGACGAGAACCGGGATGCCGCGCGCATGGGCGATGCGGCAGATCTCCTTGATCGGAACGACCGTGCCGAGCACGTTCGACATGTGAGCGATCGCGACCAGCTTCGTGCGCTCGTTCAGGCACGCCTCGAACGCGGCCAGATCGAACACACCTTGGTCGTCGACCGGCGCGAAGACGAGCTTGGCGCCCTGGCGCTCGCGGATGAAGTGCCACGGCACGATGTTGGAGTGGTGCTCCATGATCGAGGTGACGATCTCGTCGCCCTCGCCGACATTCGGCATGCCCCAGCCATAGGCGACCGTGTTGATCGCTTCGGTCGCGGACTTGGTGAAGACGATCTGCTCGCTCGACGGCGCGTTCAGAAACGCCCGCACCTTCTCGCGCGCGCGCTCATAGGCGTCCGTGGCCGCATTGGAGAGGAAATGCAGGCCGCGATGCACGTTGGCGTATTCGTTTTCATAGGCGAATTTGATCGCGTCGATCACCGGACGCGGTTTCTGTGCCGACGCGCCGTTGTCCAGATAGACAAGCGGCTTGCCGTGCACCTCGCGCGCGAGGATCGGAAAATCGGCGCGGATCGCCTCGACGTCATATCCCGGCTTTGCGACATCCATGGTCAGCCATGCGCCTCCAGCCAGCGGTCGATGCGGGTTTCAAGCGCCTCGATCAGCCGCTCGTCCGCCAGTTCCTCGACGATCTCGGCAACGAAGGCCTTGATCAGAAGGCCGCGCGCCGTCTTCTCGGAGATGCCGCGGGCCATCAGGTAGAACAGATGATTGTGGTCGATCTCCGCGACCGTCGCGCCATGCGCGCAGACCACGTCATCGGCGAAGATCTCCAGTTCCGGCTTGGTGGAGAAGCCGGCGTCGTCGGAAAGCAGCAGCGTGTTGCACGCCATCTGCGCATCGGTCTTCTGGGCGATCTGGTCGACCCGGATCTGCCCCTGGAACACGCCCTGCGCCCTGCCGGTCACGACATTGCGCACGGTCTCCGTCGAGGTCGTGTTCGGCACGAGATGGCCGAGCGACAGGGTGATGTCGCAATGGGCGTCGTCGCCGATCAGGTTGACCGCCCGGAACGTCAGGTCGGCGCCCTCGCCCAGCACGTCGGCATTGATCTCCTGGCGCACGATCTTGCCGGACAGATTGACGACGAACAGCGTCAGCTTCGCGTTCTCGTCGAGCGTGATGTTCATCTGCGCCAGATGCGTCGCCGCCTCGCCCGTTTCCTGAACGGTGATCCAGGTCGCTTCGGCGTTCTTGCGCAACTTCAGCTCGGTGACGGCCGTGTCGAGCACGGCCGCGTCGCTGCCGGCCTGGCGGTCGAAGAACGTCGCCCTGGACCCTTCGCCCACCGTCACGACATTGCGCACATGCGCCTGCCCGCCGTCATGCAGCGACTGCAATTCGACCGGATGTGCCGGCTCGGCGCCGTCTTCCACCTGCACCACGAAACCGTCGGTCACGAAGGCGGCGTTGATCAGGCCCGTCGCGTCGATGATCCCGTGATCGGCGAGCGACACGCCCGACACGTCGGCGCGAAGCGCGTCCGCCATCGACTGGACGGTGACGGACTCCACCCGGCCGGTCGCGGCGATGCGGCCGTTCTTCAAGGTGAACCGCACGGCATCCGACAAGACGGGCTCGAGGTCCGCGGCGTCCGCAGCGGGATCGTCCGCAGGCACGCCCGCCAGCAAACGGCGCAGATCGGTGTAGTGCCAGGCCTCGACGCGGCGCGTCGGCAGGCCGTTCTCCTTGATCGCCTGGATGGCGCGATCGCGGATCTGCACCACATTGGCATTGCCCGGCAGCGAGCCGACACGCGTGCCGAACTGGTCGACCAAGGCCGTTTCAGCCGCCGTCAGCGGCAGTTTCGACTGGACTGTCATGCCCTCGTCTCCTTCCGCCCGCTCAGGCCGCCGCGTTGATGATGTCGGCGTAGCCATGCGCCTCCAACTCGTGGGCGAGCGTCTTGTCGCCCGTCTTCACGATGCGGCCCTTCGACAGGACGTGGACGGTGTCCGGCACGATATAGTCGAGCAGGCGCTGGTAGTGGGTGATCACGATCGTCGCGCGATCCGGCGAACGCAGCGAGTTCACGCCGTCGGAGACGATCTTCAGAGCGTCGATGTCGAGGCCGGAATCGGTCTCGTCGAGCACGCAGAGCTTCGGCTGCAAGAGCTTCATCTGCAGGATTTCGGCACGCTTCTTCTCGCCGCCGGAAAAGCCGACATTGAGCGGACGCTTCAGCATTTCCATCGAGATCTCGAGGTCGCCGGCGGCTTCCTTCACGTGGCGGATGAAGTCCGGCGTCGTCAGTTCGGCCTCGCCGCGCGCCTTGCGCTGCTCGTTCATCGCGACCTTCAGGAACTGCATGGTGGCGACGCCCGGGATTTCCATCGGATACTGGAAGGCGAGGAAGATGCCGGCGGCGGCGCGCTCGGCCGGATCCATCTCGAGAATGCTCTCGCCATTGTAGAGGATGTCGCCCTCGGTGACCGCGTAATCGTCACGCCCGGCGAGAATGTAGGACAGGGTCGACTTGCCCGACCCGTTCGGCCCCATGATCGCGGCCACCTCGCCCGGCTTCACGGTCAGGTCCAGGCCCTTGATGATCTCGGTGCCGTCTTCGGCGATGCGAGCGTGCAGATTCTTGATTTCAAGCATGTTTCATTTCCCAACTCAGTGCGGGTCGCGTCCTAGCGCCAGAAGAAAATACTTTCCAGAAACGCAACCAAGCGCACGAACCAGCTGTTTTCGACCCGTTCCCTCAGAAACCGATATCGCTCCGGCTTCTTTCGATCTTCCTCGGTATTGCGTGCAAATTCCGCCGCATCTTCAACCTGACGCTCGAACTCGCCGCGCGTCACCCCACGCTGCCTTCCAGCGAGATCCCGATCAGCTTCTGCGCCTCGACGGCGAATTCCATCGGCAGTTCCTGGATCACTTCCTTGACGAAGCCGTTGACGATCAGCGCGATCGCCTCCTCTTCCGGGATGCCGCGCTGCATGCAGTAGAACAGCTGGTCCTCGGAGATCTTCGAGGTTGTGGCCTCGTGCTCGAACTGCGCCGTCGCGTTGTTGGCCTCGATATAAGGCACGGTGTGCGCGCCGCAGTCATTGCCGATCAGAAGCGAGTCGCACTGCGTGAAGTTGCGCGCGTTCTCCGCCTTGCGATGCGCCGAGACGCGGCCGCGATAGGTGTTGTTCGACTTGCCCGCCGAAATGCCCTTGGAGATGATGCGGCTCGACGTGTTCTTGCCGAGATGGATCATCTTGGTGCCCGAGTCGATCTGCTGCGCGCCGTTGGAGACGGCGATCGAGTAGAACTCGCCGCGCGAATTGTCGCCGCGCAGGATGCAGGACGGATATTTCCAGGTGATCGCCGAACCGGTTTCCACCTGGGTCCAGGAGATCTTCGAGTTCTTGCCCCTGCAGTCGCCGCGCTTGGTGACGAAATTGTAGATGCCGCCCTTGCCCTCGGAATCGCCCGGATACCAGTTCTGGACGGTCGAGTATTTGATCTCGGCATCGTCCATCGCGACCAGTTCGACCACGGCGGCGTGCAACTGGTTCTCGTCGCGCTGCGGCGCGGTGCAGCCTTCCAGATAGGAGACGTAGGCCCCCTCCTCGGCGACGATCAGCGTGCGCTCGAACTGGCCGGTGTTCTTCTCGTTGATGCGGAAATAGGTCGACAGCTCCATCGGGCAGCGAACGCCCTTCGGCACATAGACGAAGGAGCCGTCGGTGAAGACAGCCGAATTCAGCGCCGCATAATAGTTGTCGGACACCGGCACGACCGATGCGAGATATTTGCGCACGAGGTCCGGATATTCGCGGATCGCCTCCGAGATCGACATGAAGATCACGCCGGCCTTGGAGAGCTCCTCCTTGAAGGTCGTCACCACCGAGACCGAATCGAACACGGCGTCGACGGCAACCTTGCGTTCCTTCACACCGGCCAGGATTTCCTGTTCGGCCAGCGGAATGCCGAGCTTCTCATAGGTGCGCAGCAGCTCCGGATCGACCTCGTCGAGCGACCGCGGACCGGACATGCTCTTGGGCGCCGCGTAGTAGTAGACGTCGTTGAAATCGATCTTCGGATATTCGACCCGCGCCCATGTCGGCTCTTCCATGGAGAGCCAGCGCTGATAGGCGTCGAGACGCCACTGCAGCATCCACTCCGGCTCCTGTTTCTTGGCCGAAATGAAGCGGATGATCTCCTCGGACAGCCCCTTGGGCGCCTTGTCGGTTTCGATGACGGTCTCGAAGCCGTATTTGTACTGGTCGACGTCAATCTTGCGGACCTGATCTATCGTTTCCTGTACAGCGGGCATTGCCGTCTCCGTTCTGTCGTCCTTGTCCCGGCCATAGGCCGGCTCCCGGCTTCGTCACCGGAACCATGTGATAGTGCAGTTTTGAAAAGTTCTAAAGTGAAAAATATGACTTTCTGACATATGTTTTCGCGGGTGGCGTTTCTCAAGCCCCCGCGAGGCTGTTTTTCGGCCTGGCGCGGGCGACGATCTTGCCGAGTTCGTCATGAAACCGCCCGACCGCGGCCGCGCTCGTATCGGGCGCGAACGACACCCGGATCGCCCCCTCCTCCGCCTCCACGCCCATCGCTGTCAGAACGTGGCTCTTGCCCACCTTGCCGGACGAGCACGCCGAACCGGCCGAGACCGCGAGCCCCGCGAGATCAAACGCGATCTGCGCCGTTTCCGCCTTCACCCCCGGAACGGAGAAGAACAGCGTGTTGGACAGGCGCGGCACGTCGCGGCCGTGGATGACGGCGTCCGGCGCAATCTCGAGGATTCCCGCCTCGAAGGCGTCGCGCATCGCCACGCATTCCGCGAAGCGCGCCGGATCGGCCGTCTCCGCGGCCGCGCCGAACCCGGCGATGTTGGCGACCGCCTCCGTTCCGGCGCGATGCCCGCGCTCCTGTCCGCCGCCGGAAATCAGCGGCAGCGGCATCATCAGGTCCGACTGCGCGACCAGCGCGCCGGCCCCGCGCGGACCGCCGATCTTGTGGGAAGACAGGATGAGATAGTCGCCGCAATTGGCTGAAAGATCGACGGGAACGCGGCCCAGCGCCTGGACGGCGTCGACCACCAGCACGCCGCCCTTTGCCTTGACGATGGCCGCGATCTCGGTGACCGGCTGGATCACGCCCGTCTCGTTGTTCGCCCAGTGAATGGCGACAAGCGGCAGGCCTGCCCCGTTGTCATGGCCCGACAGCGCTTCGTCCAGCGCCTCGAGGTCCACGAGCCCGGATGCGAGCACGGGCAGCGCAATCACGTCGTTGCGCGCGAACCGGCCGCCGGCGAGCACGCAGGGATGATCCGCCGCGCAGACATAGAGCCTGGAGAACGTAAGCGGCGACCGACCGAACGTGTAGTGCGGCGTCAGCAGCGTGGCCGCGGCCTCCGTGGCCCCTGAAGTGAAGACCACGTGGTCCGGCCGGGTGTTCACCAGCGCGGCAAGCTGGCGGCGCGCCTTGTTGACCATCCCGCGCGCCGCGCGCCCGGCGCGATGCACCGACGACGGGTTGGCGTCCACCTCGAGCGCGCCCAGCATCGCGTCCCGCGCGTCCGCCAGAAGCGGGGCGGAAGCGTTGTAATCGAGATAATGGGCGCGTTCACCAGTCACCATGGAGCCCGAAGACAATCAATTTCCTTGAATTTGTCGGTCCAAACCCCTTATGACAGCGACCTTGCGTTGGATGACGCTGACGTTTGAGACCGTATTGACTGTTTCATAGTGATGCCGTTCTTCACCGTCAACAGACCGGAAACAGCCCTGCACGCAGACCTGGCGTCACGGCACACGCTACCACGGAGCACCCATGCCTGAGGTGATTTTCGCCGGCCCCGCGGGCCGGCTTGAAGGCCGCTACCAACCGTCTTCCGAAAAGAACGCCCCGATCGCCATGGTTCTTCATCCGCATCCGCAATTCGGCGGCACGATGAACAACCAGATCGTCTACAACCTGTTCTACATGTTCCAGAAGCGCGGCTTCACGACGCTGCGTTTCAATTTCCGCAGCATCGGCCGCAGCCAGGGCGAGTTCGATCACGGTGCGGGCGAATTGTCGGACGCGGCCGCGGCGCTTGACTGGGTGCAGTCGCTGCATCCCGATTCCAAGTCCTGCTGGATCGCCGGCTATTCCTTCGGCGCATGGATCGGCATGCAGTTGCTGATGCGTCGGCCGGAGATCGAAGGCTTCATTTCGGTCTCGCCGCAACCCAACACCTACGACTTCTCCTTCCTCGCGCCCTGCCCCTCTTCCGGCCTGATCATCCACGGTTCGGAAGACAAGGTGGCGCCGCCGAAGGACGTCCAGGGCCTCGTGGACAAGCTCCACACGCAAAAGGGCATCCTCATCACCCAGAAGACGATCGAGGGCGCCAACCACTTCTACACCGATCAGAACGAGACGCTGATGGCGGAGTGCGAGGATTATCTCGACGCGCGCCTGCGCGGCGAACTCGTTCCCGAGACGGTGAAGCGCATCAAGTAGCCTGATCGCGCGTCACTGCGCGATCTTGAACATCCGCATCTGCAGGTCCTTGCCGTTGGAATAGTTCAGCCCGCCGATCTCGGCGAGAAGGCTGATGCTCTTTCCTCCGGCGGCGACTTGGGCTCTCAGCGCCCTCGCATCCTCCACCGGCAAGACCGCGACCGCGCAGGCGGGATCGGCGAGAAGATGCGCCGCGGCGCCTTCCACATTCGTCAGCACGGTTTCGGTGGCGGTCAGCACCACCAGGCTCGGCTCGTGATATTCCACGGCCGCCAGGACCGATCGCGCACAGGGCCGGTTGGCCTCGAACGCGGTGGCGATGCGCGGCGAGATCCAGATGCGCTGGAAGGACGGCGCGACGACCGCGAACAGCAGGCCGAAGCCGACGATGGTCGCAGCCAGCGTGTAGCCCATGCGCCGCAGGTCGATGCGCCCTTCCTGCGGCACGGCGAAATAGCCGGCCGCCAGCAGCGCCGTGCCCGCCGCGATGCCCGCGCCGCTGCCGCCGCTTCCCAGATAGACCGGACCGACAAAGGCGAAGGCGGCAAAGCCGATGCTCACGACCAGCTGGCCCAGAAGCGCGAACCCGTATGCCCATCGCTGCCAGCGCCACAGGGTGATCGTGGTGAAATCGGCCCGCTCCGCCGCGACCCAGCCCGCCAGAAGCGCGAGCGCCGGATAGGCCGGCAGCAGGTAGTGCGGCAGTTTCGTCGGCAGCAATTCGAACAGGATCCAGGCCGGGATATACCAGCACAGGAGGAACATCAGCCGCGGATCGTTGCGCGCCTTGCGCAGCGCCATCAGCGCGGCCGCCAGCATCAGCGTCCCGAACGGCCACAGATAGAGCCCGTAGGTCAGGATGTAGTAGCCCGGCATCGCGCCATGGCTCTCCTGCCCGGAGGCGACCTTGCCGAACAGGTCCTTGCCGATCGATTCCTGCCAGAACGCCCAGCCGCTCTTCCAGGTGATCAGGATCGGCCATGGCAGCACGATCAAGGCGACAAGCCCGAGCCCGGGCAGGGTCCGCAGCCTCTTCAGCCATTGCGTGTCGCGCTCGAACACCCAGAGGCCGGCGATCGTCAGGATGCTGAACAGCGGCACGATCGGCCCCTTGATCAGGATGCCCAGCCCCTGCGCGATCCAGAACACCCAAGGCAGATGGCGCGGCGTGTCGCCCGATCTTGCGCTCGCATGGATCTGCGCCAGCGCCCCCTGCGCGATCACGGCGAAGGCGAGCAGCATCGCGTCCGTCTTGGCGACATGCCCCTCAAAGACGAGACCGAAGGCGCCCGCCAGGGCAAGTCCGCCGACGAGCCCCGCCTGCGGCCCGAACAGCCCGGTCCCCGTCCAGCACACCGCCAACACGGCCAGCAGGGCACCGAGCACCGACACGAGGCGATAGACCCAGACCGGCGCGTCCGCCCCCTGCCCGCTGACGGCGACGGCGGCCGATTGCAGCCAGTAGATCCCGATCGGCTTCTTGTAGCGCGGCGTTTCCTGGAACCGGATGTCGACGAAATCGCGGGTTTCCACCATCTGCTTGGAGGCCTGCAGGTAGCGGCTCTCGTCGCGATCGAGCGGCGGCATCGTGGAAATGCCCGGCAGTGTCGCCAGAAGCGTGACCACGATGAGGATCAGATAGCGCGTCATGCAGTCGGTCCCATATGCGGAGCAGGCGGCTCGCAGACGCCGGCATTCGGCGCGTCTCAATCTCGTCGTTCCGGGTGCCAACCGCTCCTAAGCGAGCCGGCAGACCTTGGCAAGCCGCGGTCCCGAGCCCCGATCGTCACCGACCCTTTCGCGTCAGCCGGGCATCGTCAATATCCCGCCTGAAACCGGCCGGTCGCAGCCCGTCGTCGTCGGGAAAGTCAGCGGCAGGCCGCAAAGCGAGCGCACGGCGAGATAGGCCCAGGCCTCCGCCTCCATCATGTCGGAACGCAACCCGGCCTCGGCGGCCGTGACGACCTTCGCCTGCGGGCCGGTCAGCGCGTCGAGGCGATCCATGATCGCGCGGTTGTGCGCGCCGCCGCCCGACACGATCCAGAGCGTCGGCCTGGCCGGCAGGTATTCGCTTGCGCGCGCGATCGCCGCCGCGCTCACCGCGGCAAGCGTCGCCGCGCCGTCGGACAGCTCCAGCCCGGCAACGCCGTCGAGCGTGAAATCGCCGCGGTCGAGCGATTTCGGCCCCTGTCGCTCGAAGAACGGATGCGCCATGTAGCGGCCGACCACCACAGTATTGGCCGATCCCTCGCTGGCGATGCGTCCGCCCGCGTCATAGGGAATGCCCGCATGCGCCTGCACCCACTGGTCGATCAGCGCGTTGCCCGGTCCGCAATCGAAGGCGATCGGCGGGCTGCCGGGAGCGACGAAGGTGACATTGGAAATGCCGCCGACATTGACGAAGGCGACCGACCCGAACCCCGGCTCCAGCGCGGCCGGAAGCGCTGTCGCCAGGGCCGCGTGATAGGCCGGCACCAGCGGCGCGCCCTGCCCGCCATGCTCCATGTCGCGCGCCCGCATGTCATGGACCGTGCAAATGCCGGTGGCACGCGCCAGCGCCGCGCCGTCGCCCAGTTGCACGGTCAGCGCGTCCTGCGGCCGGTGCAGCACCGTCTGGCCGTGAAACCCGATGACGTCGACGTCGCCGGCGCCGAGACCCGACGCGTCGAGAAACCGCCTAACCGCCTCGGCATGGCGCCCGGTCAGCGCCTCCTCCAGCGCCCGCAATCCGCCGGGGCGCTCGTCGCGATTGCGGATCGCCTTGGCGTCCTCCAGGCCCGCTTCCAGGTCGCGCCGGAACGACGGATCGTAGGAAACGCTCATCGACGGCCCCGCCGCGGCGACGCGAATGCCGTCCGTCTCGATCATCGCGACGTCGATCCCGTCCATCGATGTGCCGCTCATCAGCCCGATCGCGCGCATCAGCCGCATGCATGCCTCTCCTTGTCCATCTTCGCCTTTTAGTGCTAAAGCCGCGCCGCGCCGAATACCACGGCACTCCTCCCAGTTTCGCAGGCAAGCACCATGTCCGGTTTCAAGTCCGATTTCCTTCGCATCCTGACCGAGCGCGGATTCATCCACCAGATCTCCGATGAATCCGGCCTCGACGACCTTCTCGCCAAGGAAACCGTCACGGCCTATATCGGCTTCGACCCGACCGCGCCCAGCCTGCACGCGGGCTCGCTCATCCAGATCATGATGCTGCACTGGTTCCAGCAGACCGGCCACCGGCCGATCTCGCTGATGGGCGGCGGCACCGGCATGGTCGGCGACCCGTCTTTCAAGGACGAGGCGCGCCAGCTGATGACGGTCGACAAGATCGAGGAGAACATCGCCTCGCTGAAGCGCGTCTTCTCAAACTACCTCGACTACGATCGCGGCGAAGACGCCGCGATGATGATCAACAACGCCGATTGGCTGCGTTCGATCAATTACCTGGAATTCCTGCGCGACGTGGGCCGGCACTTCTCGGTCAACCGCATGCTGTCCTTCGAGAGCGTCAAGATGCGCCTCGACCGCGAGCAGTCGCTGTCCTTCCTGGAATTCAACTACATGATCCTCCAGGCCTACGACTTCACGGTCCTCAACGAGCGCTACGGCTGCCGCCTGCAGATGGGCGGGTCGGACCAGTGGGGCAACATCATCAACGGCATCGATCTCGGCCACAGGCTCGGCACGCCGCAGCTCTACGCGCTGACCTCGCCGCTGCTGACGACCGCCTCGGGCGCCAAGATGGGCAAATCCGCCACCGGCGCCATCTGGCTCAATCCGGAGATGCTGTCGGCCTATGATTTCTGGCAATACTGGCGCAACACCGAAGACGCCGACGTTTCCCGCTTCCTGAAGCTCTACACCACCCTGCCGATGGACGAGATCGCACGGCTGTCCGCCCTTGGCGGCGCGGAGATCAACGAGGTCAAGAAGATCCTCGCCACCGAGGTCACGGCGATCCTGCATGGCCGCGACGCGGCCGAAGAGGCGGCGGAAACCGCCCGCAAGACCTTCGAGGAAGGCAGCCTGTCGGAAAACCTGCCGTCGATCGAGGTCGCCTCCGGCGACCTGAAGGCCGGCATGGGCGTGCTCGCGCTGTTCGTCGAGGCCGGCCTTGCCGGGTCGAATGGCGAGATGCGTCGCCACGTCAAGGGCGGCGCCGTGCGGGTCAATGACGAGCCGGTCTCCGACGAGCGCATGACGCTGACCGACGCCAATCTGCGCGACGGCGTCGTCAAACTGTCGCTCGGCAAGAAGAAGCACGTGCTGGTGCGGCCGGTCTGATCCGGCCGGCCTTCACCGGAACTGGAAGATCTGGCGGAAGACGCCCGGCGCGATCGCCGACAGCGGATTGACCGTGATCTTCGGCTTCTTCACGTCGCCTTCCAGCAGGAAGGTCACGCCGATCAGGCCGCGGTCGCGCCCGTTGCCCAGCACCAGGCCGACGATCGGAATGCCTGTCAGAAGCGTGTTCACCGAATAGGCCGGCATGAATGTGCCCGTGACGCGCATCCGGTTGTTCTGGTCGTAGAGCGTGCCGCGGAACGTCGCGCCGACCTCCGGGCCGCGCACGATGCCTTCCTGGACCTGCAGCCGGACCGGCGAGATCGACAGCTTCACCGACGCCCGGTCGAACTTGACCTCGCGCGTGTCGATCTCGCGCCGGATCGCCTCGTTCAGGCTCGCCGACCCGTTGGATTTCGACGAGACGAGCGAATTCAGCTTCGGCTCGTCGAAGATGCGATAATCCGTGACCTCGGCAGTGCCCGACAGCGTCTTGGCGTCGATCGCCTTCAGCGCCACCGTCAGCACCCCGCCGCGCACCTGGCCGTAAATGTCGAGGAAGCGCAGGATCTCGCCCGCGTCGAGCGATTCCAGGCGCAGCGTGCGCTTCGCCCCCGCCCCCTGCAGGCGGAATGACACAGGAAACCCGCTCTTCGTCCCACCGGTCGCCGTCAGCGCGACGACGTCCTTGCCGTCATATTCCATGGAAAGGTCGAGATCGCGCAGGATCTCGCCGCCGAAGCCCGACACCCGCGACACCTTGGCGTTGAGCGTGACGGGCACCCCGTCGCCCTCGTCCGTCGCCTTCAACTGCTCGCGAATGTGCCGGATCAGGGCCCGCGCGTCGAAGGACTTGCCGGTCACGTTGACCACGAACCCGCGCCCCTTGGCCTGCACGGATACGGAGATGTCATCCGACTGGTTCAGCCGCACCTTGGGAAAGCTCGCTTTGCGCAGGCCCTCGTCGGACACCGTGATGTCGCCATTGGCGAAGAACGAACCGCCGTCGATCTCGAAATTGCTGATCCGCGTCTCGCCGTCCGACAAGACCAGATCGAAGACGGACTTGGCCGAAATGCCGCTGCCCTTGGCCCAGCCGATCCACGGCAGCGAAAGCCGCGCCTGCGACAGGTCGGCCACCACCTCCATCGCCTCGCCCTCGGCCCCCGATTTCAGATTGACCGGCGTCGTGCCGGACACGAGCGTTTCCAGGCCGGGCGCGATCTTGCGCCGGTCCTCGTCCGACAGACGAACGACGATGTCGCGCAGCGACTCCCACTGCGTCTCGTCGAAGGGCTGGGTCATGGCGATGTTCGCCGGAATGCCGTCGATCTTGCCGGCGAGATCGATGTCGGCGCGCGTCGGATCGATCTCGATGCGCCCGGTCATGTCCGACAGCATCCGCCCCTCGAACGGCGTCGCGATCGAGGCGCCGTGAAGGTCGAGCTCGACCGCCCAGTCCGGCGGCGGCGTGTCCTCGTGCGGGTTCAAAACGAACTGCATCGTCACCCGCGCATCGACCTGCCCCGACAGGTCGTTCGCGTCATAGTCGCGGAACTGCTTGGCGTTGATCGGCCGATAGGCGATCAGTTCGCCCAGCGCATCCGCCTCGCCGGAAACGGCGACATTCAGGTCGGCATGCACAAGATCGTCGGCGTCCGGCTTGTGGATGACCAGCGTCCCGTCCGTCGCGGCCGCCGTCCGCCCGCTCGGCAGATAGGCGGTCCCGGTCTCAAGCGTGATCGTGGTCTCGCCGTCCTTCACCTCCACGCGGCCATTGGCGTCGCGCACCGGCGGGATGTTGCCGGCCACGTCGAAGCGCACGCCTTCCACGCGGAGCGACAGTTCGGTGGCGCCGTCCAGCAACTGATCCGAACCGGGAATGCGGCGGCGAAGCGGCTCGGCGATCAGGAACTCGCCGTCCGTCACGCTGCCGCCGGCAAGGTTGGAGAGAACCCATTGCCGCGCCGACCTTGCGACGGGCGACGGCCAGAACTGCTTGACGCCCTCCAGCGCGAAATCCTGAACCGAAAAGGCGAAGACCGCCGTCGGCGTGTCCGAGGCGAAATCGAAGCTGCCGACGCCGTCCGCCTGACCCGCTTCGGACCTGAGCTCGAGCTGGCTGAAGTCCACCAGCCGGTCCCGCGCCATCCAGAGCCCGAGCACGCGCGCCGCGTAGCGAACGCCGCGTTCGGGCGAATCCGCCGGATCGCTGATGCCGTCATTGGCGATCAGTTCGAACTGGTAGGTGCCGGGCGGCGCGTCTGCCTCGGGATCGGCGTCGCGAAACCCGCCGGTCAATTCCGCAGAAGACCGGCCCACCCTGACCTGCGACTTGCGCAGCCTGAACACCTTGGTCGCCGGGGCCCAGTAGAAATTCAGCTTGCCCGAAAAGGGGACGAAATCGCCCTCGTCGAGCTTGAACGACAGGTCGACGGGTTCGACCGACACCGAAAGCTGGTCGGGATCTCCGTCGCTCATCCGGCGCGCGGTCACCGCGACATTGGCGCGAACGGGCTGGTTGCTCGCGCCCGGCTCGTGGTCCTGCGACAGGGCCGAGAACAGCGTCCGTGCCCGCCCGATCGGCAGGGCGACATCGTCGAGCTTCACCCGCGCGTTGATCCGCCCGCCCTTGCCCCGGCTCAACACCGCCAGGAAGGTGCTTTCGTGGCCGGCGACCTCGATCTGCGCCTCGATGGTGCGCTGGGCCGTCCGCGCGCTGACCGTCGCCTTCTTCACGAGGATTTCGCCGACCGGCCCGACAATGGTCATGTCGGAGATGCTGATGCCGATCAGCGACCCGTTGAGGGAGGTCCGCTTGAACAGCAGTTCGGCGCGATCCAGGAGACGCGTCAGCGCGGGCTCGATCGACGCCACCGTCGGAAGATCCGAGCCGCCTGCCTCGCCCTCGCCGCCGGCGCTTCCGCTTCCCGACAGGTCGAGCCGCACGCCGGACATGACAAGCTCGTCGACCTGGGGCGCACCGCGCAGCACGCTTCTGGTCCTGACCCCGATATGCGTCTCGTCCACATGCAGCACGTCGCGTCCCGACGCGCGATCCGTCAGCGCGAACTTGCCGAGTGAAACCGAGATGTCCTGGACGCCCTCGACGATCACGTCGGTGTCGCCGATGTCGGCGCGCAAATCGTCCGGCAGCGCCCGGTTCAGGGCCGCGACCGCCTCGCGCTCGATCAGCGGAGCCATCAGACCGGATTTGACGAAGACGGCCAGGAGAATGGGCGAAACGAGGATCAGGACGATGACGGCGACGGCGATCCTGCGGAGCCTCTTGCGCGAACGGGCACGCGTCGGCCTGTCGGCCGGGGGAGAACCATCCTCACCGGCGGGTTTGCGGCGCAAGACGCGTTGCGCACGGGAACCGAAATTCAGTCTTTCGATGCGTCGCATTCCCAATTCTGTCGTCGATCCCCTCACCCCAAGGCCGCGCGTGCGATTCTTGCACCCGCCGCTTGGACAGACTCATTTTGCACCATATATCGCAGGCTGTCCTGTCCAATGCCGCAAATACAAAGGAACCTGCAATGAGCAACCCTGTCGAAGGAACAGACGCGCCTGACTTCACCCTGCCTGCCGACGGCGGGGCAGCGTTCACGCTATCAGAGCTCAAAGGCAAGATTGTGGTGCTCTATTTCTACCCGAAGGACGACACCAGCGGCTGCACGACGGAGGCGATCGACTTCACGCGCCTGCTGCCGGAATTCGAGGCGCTGGGCGCCACCGTCGTCGGCATGTCGCCCGACAGCGCGACCAAGCACGACAAGTTCAAGGCCAAGCACGATCTCTCCGTCACGCTCGTCGCCGACGAGGACCTGGCCGCGCTCCAGGCCTATGGCGTCTGGGTGGAAAAGAGCATGTATGGCCGCAAATACATGGGCGTCGAGCGCTCCACCTTCCTGATCGACCGCGACGGCAAGATCGCCAGCGTCTGGCGCAAGGTGAAGGTCAAGGGCCACGCCGAGGCCGTCCTCGAAGCCGCCCGCTCGCTGGGCTGAAGGGCCCAAGATCGATGATGCCCTCGCTGCGCGCCGGAGCGGTCGCCGCCCTGTCGGCCGCCGATCTCGACGAGAAGGTCCGCGTCACCCGGCAGACCGCGGCGCAGTGGCGGGGCCGGAGCCTGTCGCTGCGCGCGCCGGCCGATCCGGCCATCCCCGACCGGCCGGGACGCCCCGACCGGCCGGAACTCGTCGCGCCGCGTCTCCTCAAGAAGCGCGCCCTGAACACCGTGAACGGCCGCATCGCCCTGATGCATGCGCTGGCCCATATCGAGCTCAACGCCATCGATCTCGCGCTCGACATCGTCGCGCGCTTCGCCCAGATGCCGATCCCGCCGAGCTTCTTCGACAACTGGATGCAGGTCGCCGACGACGAGGCCCGCCATTTCACCCTTCTGCGCGACCGGCTGCGCTCCCTCGGCGCCGATTACGGCGACCTGCCCGCCCATGACGGGCTCTGGCAGGCCGCGACCGACACGCGCGGCGACCTGATCGCCCGCCTCGCCATCGTTCCGCTCGTGCTCGAGGCACGCGGCCTTGACGTCACGCCGGGCCTCGCCGCCAAGCTGCGCGAATTCGGCGACACGGAGACGGCGGCGATCCTCGACGTGATCTATCATGACGAGAAAACCCATGTCGCCGTCGGCGCCAAGTGGTTCCGCTTCTTCTGCGCACGCCATGGCATCGACGCCGCAAGCCGTTTCCAGGCGCTGGTGTCGGAGCATTTCCACGGCCAGGTCAAGCCGCCCTTCAACGACCGCGCCCGCTCCGCCGCCGGCCTGACGCCGCTCTTCTACCGCGCCATGAGTTCGGCCTCGATGTCGCGTTAACGCGCTGCCGAAGGGCTTTGTTAACCCTAATGAAGTGTAATCGCCGCGAGCGTAATTTTATCGTCGGTGGTGATCTGCCTTGAGTAACGCAGCGGTCTTCGGAAAACGCAAAGAACCCCACACGATTATCATCGCGCAGGGAAATCGCATCTCCCATTTCACCATCCGCCCCTGGATGGCTGCGATCGGCGCGTCCCTCGTCGCGGCGATGGCCGTGGGATATCTGCTTGCGACCTCATACCTGATGTTGCGCGACGACATCCTGAACGCGGCGATCGCCCGCCAGGCGCGCATGCAGCACGCCTATGAGGACAGGATCGCGGCGCTGCGCTCGCAGGTCGACCGCATCACCTCCTATCGCCTGCTCGACCAGCAGCTCATGGAGACCAAGGTCGCCGAACTGCTCGACCGCCAGTCCATGCTCGCCGACCGCAGCGGCCGCCTCGCGCCGCTCCTCGAAAAGGCGCAGCTGCACGGCATCGCGCCGATGGCGAAGCATCTCGACGACAGCGACATCCCCGTGCCGGCGGCGGCGGGCGCGACCGGCAAGGACCCGGCGCGCACGATCTTCCGCCCGCAGAAGCCGATCGCCGCCTCGATGCAGCGCGCGTCGGCCGATCCCGAGACGCTGAAGGACGACCTGCGCGTCATGCCGATCGTCACGCTGTCCAAGCTCGGCGCGTCGCTGAACGACCTCGAGGCAGACCAGATCAACCGGATCAGCGCGCTTGCCGATTCCACGCGTGCGATGCGCGAACAGATCGTCGCGGACGCCCGCAACGCCGGACTGCCGCTGAAGACCCCGGCCGTCTCGCAGACCGGCACCGGCGGCCCCTTCATCCCCGCCGATCCGAGCGCCACCGAAGACGCCTTCGACCAGGAGCTGGAAACGCTGAACGAGGAACTCGACGCGCTCGACAAGGTGCGCGGCGCGATCCTGACCTTCCCGATCGCCAACCCGGCGCCGGGCAACCGCATCAGCAGCAGCTTCGGCAACCGCCGCGACCCGATCCTCAACCGCTCCGCCTTCCATGCCGGCATCGACCTCGCCACGCCGTCGGGAACGAATGTTCGCGCGACCGGCTCCGGCACGGTCGTCCACGCCGGCCGAAACGGCGGCTACGGCAAGATGGTGGAGATCCGCCACGCCAACGGCCTCAAGACGCGCTACGCGCATCTGAGCCGCATCCTGGTGAAGTCGGGGCAGAAGGTCGCCGCCGGGACCATCATCGGCAAGTCCGGCAGCACGGGCCGCTCCACGGGGCCGCATCTTCACTACGAGGTCCGCGAGAACGACAAGGCGGTCAACCCCGCCACCTACATCCGCGCCGGCCGCCGCCTCAGCAAGTATCTCTAGCGGTCAGACCGGCGCCGCGGCGTCGACGATCCGCATTTGCGGCGTCTGCCGTCCGTTCCAGTGATTGACCGACAGCGTGCCGGCGACATGGGCGGGTCGGCCGCCGAGGCCGGACAGGAACTGGCCGAGATCGGAATCCACCGCGCGAAACGCGATCGCGTCCACCGCCGAGCGGTCCTCGGCCTGCAGCCGCAGTTTCAGATGTCCGTTTCCGACGACCGCGCTCGATGCGACGCGGTGGTTCGGCAGCACGAAGACCGGCTCGGGATTGCCGGAGCCGAACGGCCCCGCCTTGCCGATCTCCTCGATCAGGCCGGTGTTGACCCCGCGCGCCGTCAGCGCCCCGTCGATCGCTTGCGTCTCGCTGTCGATGAGCGACGTCACCGCGCCGGACGCCCTCTCGTCGAAGAAGTCGCGCAGGTCGCCGAGCCGTGAGCGGTCCACGGTGATGCCGGCCGCCATCGCGTGCCCGCCGCCCTTGACCAGGATGCCCTCGTCCACGGCGGCACGCACCAGCCGGCCGAGGTCGAAGCCCGGGATCGAGCGCCCGGACCCCGTCCCCTTGCCCGACGCGTTGAACGAAACGGCAAACGCCGGACGACGCGTGTGTTCCTTCAGCCGCGCCGCGATCAGCCCGACAATGCCCGGATGCCAACGCGTGCTCGACGTCAGCACGACCGCCGGCGGCGCGCTTCCCGCCATGTCGCGGTCGGCCTCCGCGCGCGCCTCGGCCACCATCTCGGTCTCGATCGCCTGGCGTTCCCGGTTCAGCCGGTCGAGTTCGGCGGCGATCTCGCCGGCCCGGTTGGCGTCGTCCTCGACCAGCGCCATGGAGCCGAGCGCGGCATTGCCGATCCGCCCGCCCGCATTGATGCGCGGGCCGATCAGGAAGCCCAGGTGAAACGGGTTGAGCGGCTCGCCGATGGCGGAGACGCGCGCCAGCGCGCTCAGGCCCGGATTGCCCAGATGGCGCGCCGCGACCAGCCCCTTGGCCACCAGCGCCCGGTTGAGCCCGACGAGCGGAACCACGTCGCACACCGTCCCGAGCGCCACGAGATCGAGCATCGACAGGAGGTCCGGCAGGCGCGAGACGCCGCGGCCGCGCAACTGGCGTGACACCTCGACCAGCGTCATGAAGACGATGCCCGCCGCGCACAGATGGCCGAGCCCGGAAAGATCGTCGTCGCGGTTGGGATTGACCACCGCCGCGACCTCTGGCAGCGGCCCGCCGACCTGGTGATGGTCCAGCACCACGATGTCCACGCCCGTGCCGGCGATCGCCGAAAACGCCTCCGCGCTGTTCGTGCCGCAGTCGACGGTGACGATCAGCGAGGCGGCCGCGGCCAGTTCGCGCATGGCTTCCGGGTTGGGGCCGTAGCCCTCGTGGATGCGATCGGGAATGTAGATCTGCGCTTCGATGTCGAAATGGCGCAGGTAGCGCGCCAGAAGCGCCGAAGATGACGCCCCGTCGACGTCGTAGTCGCCGAAGATCGCCACGCGCTCGCGATTGTGGATGGCCGAGGCGATGCGCTCCGCCGCCGCCTCGACATCGGTGATCGAGCGCGGATCGGGCATCAGCGCCTTGATGGTCGGATCGAGGAACCCCGGCGCCTTGTCGGCGGTCACGCCCCGCCCCGCCAGCACCCGGGCGAGCAGGTCCACGATCCCGTGCCGCTGGGCGATGTCGAGGGCGACCTGCGCCTGCGCCGGCGACATCCGATCGACCCATCGGCGCCCCTTCGCGGAACGATCGATACCGAGGAAGGATGAAGCCTGCGTCATGCCGGTTTGTCGCCCCGCGGCCCGACCGGGTCAAGCCGCCGGGCGAGAACGGTCAGAACTTGTCCATGTCCTGGTGGCGGGCCTTGATCTCGCGCACGGTCTGCGAGGACGAGCGCATGACGATGGTTTCCGTCTGCAGGTAGTTCTTCAGGAACCGCACGCCGCCCAGCATGTTGCCGTCGGTCACGCCGGTCGCCGCGAAGATCACCTCGCCATGCGCCATTTCCATGTGGGTGTAGATCTTCTTCGGGTCGGACACGCCCATCTTCGCCGCGCGCGCCACCTTCTCCTCGGTGTCGAGGATGAGACGTCCCTGCATCTGCCCGCCGACGCAGCGCAGCGCCGAAGCCGCAAGCACGCCCTCCGGCGCGCCGCCGGATCCCATGTAGATGTCGATGCCGGTTTCTTCCGGCGCCGTGGTGTCGATCACGCCGGCAACGTCGCCGTCGCCGATCAGGCGGATGGCGGCGCCCGTCTTGCGCACCGCCTCGATCAGCGCGCCATGGCGCGGACGGTCGAGGATGCAGGCCGCGATCTCGGTCACCGGCACGCCCTTGGCCTTGGCCAGCGCGTGGATGTTGTCTTCCGGCGACGCGTCGATGTCGACCACGCCATGCGCGTAACCCGGCCCGATCGCGATCTTGTCCATGTAGACGTCCGGCGCGTAGAGCAGCGCGCCCTTCTCGGCGATCGAGATGACGGCGAGCGAATTCGGCAGGTTCTTGGCGCAGAGCGTCGTGCCTTCGAGCGGATCCAGCGCGATGTCGACTTCCGGACCGGTGCCGTTGCCGACCTTCTCGCCGATATAGAGCATCGGCGCCTCGTCGCGCTCGCCCTCGCCGATCACCACGGTGCCGCGAATGGCGAGCCGGTTGAGTTCCGAGCGCATCGCGTCGACCGCGGCCTGGTCGGCCGCCTTTTCGTCTCCGCGTCCGCGCAACCGCGCTGCCGCGACCGCCGCGCGTTCGGTGACGCGGGCCAGTTCCAGCGACAATTCGCGTGTCAGACCGGCCGGCTTGCCGACGGATTCCGCCTTGGCGTTCATAAGGTTATCCTCGCCTCTGTGTGCATGGGCTATCGTTTAGACGGCTTCGCCCCGACAGCGCAACCGGTGCGCGATCTGGTTTCTTGGGGGCAAGGCCGATCTAATCGATTTTGATGACAGTCCGTCGTCAGCCGGCAGGTTCGATGCGAATAACTTGCGGCCTGGAGACGAGATGTCCGTCGCCCGTGACGGCCTCCAGAGCGGCGCGAATCTCCGACTCGGTGGTCTCGTGCGTCACGAGAACGACCGTCTTGGTCTCGCTCTCGCCGCCCTTCACCGCGCCGTGCTGGACGATGGAGGCGAGCGAAATGCTGTTCTCGGCCATGCGGCCGGCGAGCGAGGCGAAGACGCCGATGCGGTCATGCACGGTCAGCCGGATGAAATAGCCGCCGGCATGGCTGGAGATCTCGGCGCGGCGATACGGCTCCAGCTCGGTCGCCGGACGGCCGAAGACCGGCGCTTCCTGGTGGCCGGGAAGCGATTTCGCGATGTCGGCGATGTCGCCGATCACGGCGGAGGCCGTGGCGTCGCCGCCGGCGCCCGGACCGGACAGGAGCAGCGAGCCGACCGTGTCGGCCTCGATGCCGACGGCGTTGGTGACGCTGTCCACCTGGCCGATCATCGAGCCGAGCGGCACCATGGTCGGATGGACCCGCTGTTCGATGCCCGTCGCGGTGCGCTGGGCGACGCCCAGGAGCTTGATGCGGTAGCCGAGCTCGCGCGCCGCCTCGATGTCGGACAGCGAGATGTTGCTGATGCCTTCGATATAGATCTCGTCGGCCGCGACCTGGGTTCCGAACGCGATGCTCGTCAGGATGGCGAGCTTGTGGGCGGTGTCGTAGCCCTCGATGTCGAAGGTCGGATCGGCCTCGGCATAACCGAGACGCTGTGCCTCGGCGAGGCAGTCCGCAAACGACATGCGGTCATGCTCCATCCGGGTCAGGATGTAGTTGGCGGTGCCGTTGAGGATGCCGTAGACGCGGCTCGGCTCGTTGGCGGCCAGCGATTCGCGCATCGTCTTGATGATCGGGATGCCGCCCGCGACGGCGGCCTCGTAGTTGAGGATCAGGCCCTTTTCCTCGGCCCGCAGCGCCAGTTCCACGCCGTGGCGCGCCAGAAGCGCCTTGTTGGCGGTGACGACATGGCGGCCGGCCTCGATCGCGGCATGCATGCTTTCCAGCGCCGCCCCGTTCTCGCCGCCGACCAGTTCCACGAACACGTCGATATTGGCGGATGCGGCAAGCTCTGTCGGCGTGTCGAACCACTCGATGCCGGTCATGTCGAAGCCGCGATCCTTGTTGCGGCTGCGGGCGCTGACGCCCGTCACGACGATCGGCCGGCCGCATTTGTGCGACAGGGAGTTCGACTTGTTCTTCAGGATGCGGGCGACGGAAGCGCCGACGGTTCCGAGTCCCGCGATGCCGATGCGCAGCGGCTCGTTCATGAAACCACCTTTCAGGAGAGGTGTTGTCTGTGGAAGGCCCGCCTTAGCGGCGGGCGTTGAGTGCGACGACGTTGTGCAGATTTCCGCTCGCCGATGCAAGGAACCGTCTGATGTTTCTCGCGGCCTGGCGAATGCGGTGCTCGTTTTCCACCAGCGCGATGCGCACGTAGTCGTCACCGTGCTCGCCGAAACCGATGCCCGGCGCGACCGCCACATCCGCCTTTTCGATCAACAGCTTGGAGAATTCCAGCGATCCCAGTTCGCGGAACGGCTCGGGAACCGGCGCCCATGCGAACATGGTGGCTTCCGGCGCCGGCACGTGGAAACCGGCCTGGCAGAAGCTGTCCACCAGCACGTCGCGACGCTTGCGGTAGATGTCGCGCACTTCCTGGATTTCGGAACCGTCGCCGTTCAGCGCGGCGGTGGCCGCGACCTGGATCGGCGTGAAGGCGCCGTAATCGAGATAGGACTTGACCCGGCCGAGCGCCGCGATCAGCCGTTCGTTGCCGACCGCGAAGCCCATCCGCCAGCCCGGCATGGAGAAGGTCTTCGACATCGAGGTGAACTCGACGCAGACATCCATCGCGCCCGGCACCTGAAGCACCGAGGGCGGCGGGGTGTCGCCGAAATAGATCTCGGCATAGGCGAGATCGGAGAGCACGATGATGTCGTGCTTGCGGGCGTAGGCGATCACGTCCTTGTAGAAATCGAGCGACGCCACGAAGGCGGTCGGGTTCGACGGGTAGTTCAGGATCAGGCAGAGCGGCTTGGGGATCGAATGCTTGACCGCGCGCTCCAGCGCCGGGATGAACCCCTCGTCCGGCGCCACCGGCATCGAGCGGATGACGCCGCCCGACATGATGAAGCCGAAGGCGTGGATCGGATAGGTCGGATCGGGGCACAGCACCACGTCGCCCGGCGCGGTGATCGCCTGCGCCATGTTGGCGAAGCCTTCCTTGGAGCCGAGCGTCGCGATCACCTGCGTGTCGGGATCGAGCTTCACGCCGAAACGGCGGGCATAGTAGTTGGCCTGCGCGCGGCGCAGCCCCGGAATGCCCTTCGACGACGAATAGCGATGCGTCCTCGGATCGCGCACGGTCTCGACCAGCTTGTCGACGATCGCGGTCGGCGTCGGCAGGTCCGGATTTCCCATGCCGAGATCGATGATGTCGCGGCCTTCCGCTCGCGCGCTGGCCTTCAGGCGATTGACCTGTTCGAAGACGTAAGGGGGCAGTCGGCGGACTTTGTGGAATTCTTCCATGGGTGTTACCTCGGCAATTCAGGCCGCTATAGCCTGTTCGCGTGGGGAAATCGAGATAGCGCGCGCGGCCGCGCGACAAGATTCCCGGATCGCTAGTCCTCGATGATCTTGATGGCCTCGTCGGAATGGGTCGCCGCCAGCCGGCGCAATTCCGCCAGGCGCCGATTGTATTCCGCAGAGGACACCACGCCGCGCGCATGCGCGTCGGCCAGGGCCTGCATCTCGCTCAGAAGGGCGGCGCGCTGCTCGTCGCTCATCTGCATCAGCGACGGCGACGGTTCGCTGTTGATGTTCGGATAGGAGCGTCCGTCGCCCGCCGGTGGCTGAGAACCCGAATAGGCCGCGGCCTCCGCGTTCGTGCCGGCTGCCGCCTGGCCGAACGGGTCCGCGCCCGTTTGGACGGCGCCCTGCCCGTTCGCCTGCTGCTGGTCCGGCCCCACGTCGCCGAACGCCGCCTGCGGCACCGCCTCGTCGATGACATTGCCGCCGGCGCAACCCGCGACGATGAGCCCGCTGAAAATCAATGCCGCTGCGCTTAATCTTTTCATGTTACCTTCAGTAAGCCATTTCGATCGAAACACGGCGCGTCGCGGCCACCAAACCGTGGACCGCAACCAATGGGGCAATGACATGCGGCTTGCCCTATGTCATCAACGCTCAATAATATGGCAGCACAGAGAATGACAAATAAAAGGAACGGACCGGACGACAATGGCTGACAAGAAGGCAGGCTCCTCGAAGGAGGCGGGGGACCACCGGAAGTCTATCGATGCTTACGTCATCAAGGATCCGGAAGCCTTCGCTCGCAATCTGGCCCGCATGATCGAGGAAGCGGGTCACGCCGCGTCCGCATGGATCGGCCCGCGCGAATCCGGCGAGCGCACCGACAGCATCGCCGAACCGATGACCGACGTGGTCAAGACGCTGTCCAAGGTTTCGGAATACTGGCTGGCCGAGCCGCAGCGCGCCGTGGAGGCGCAGACCCGGCTCTTCTCCGCCTATTTCGACATCTGGTCCAATTCGGTCCAGCGCCTGAGCGACGCCGAACTGGGCGAAAGCGTCGAGCCGGAACGCGGCGACCGCCGCTTCTCCGACACGGACTGGACGGACAACGCCTTCTTCTCCTTCCTGAAACAGACCTATCTCGTCACCTCGAAATGGGCCGTCGAGCTGGTCGAGAACGCCGAGACGCTGGACGAGCACACCCGCCACAAGGCGAGCTTCTACGTCAGGCAGCTCAGCAACGCCGCCTCGCCGTCGAATTTCATGGTCTCCAACCCGGAGATCTTCAAGGAGACGATCGCCACCAACGGCGCCAATCTGGTCTCCGGCATGAAGATGCTGGCCGAGGACATCGAGGCCGGCCGCGGCGACCTCAAGCTGCGCCAGGTGGACGGCTCCAAGTTCCGCCTCGGCGAGAACATCGCCGTCACCCCCGGCAAGGTCATCGCCCGCAACGAGCTGGTGGAACTCATCCAGTACGCGCCGGCGACCGACAAGGTGCTGAAGCGCCCGCTTCTGATCTGCCCGCCCTGGATCAACAAGTTCTACATCCTCGACCTCAACCCCGACAAATCCTTCGTCAAATGGGCCGTCGAGCAGGGTCACACCGTGTTCGTGATGTCCTGGGTCAATCCCGACCAGCGCCACGCCGCCTTCGACTGGAACGACTACATCGAGAAAGGCATCTCCTTTGCCCTCGACGCTGTGAAGAAGGCGACCGGCGAAAAGCAGGTCAACGCGATCGGCTACTGCGTCGGCGGCACGCTTCTCTCGGCCGCGCTCGCGCTCTTCGCCCGCGAGAAGGACGATCGCATCGCGTCCGCGACGCTGTTCACGACGCAGGTCGATTTCGTCAATGCCGGCGACCTCAAGGTCTTCGTCGACGAGGACCAGTTGCAGGCCCTCGAGCGCTATCTGCAGCGCAACGGCTATCTCGACGGCTCGAAGATGGCGACCGCCTTCAACCTGCTGCGCTCGGGCGACCTGATCTGGCCATACGTCGTCAACAACTACATGAAGGGCAAGGATCCGATGCCCTTCGACCTGCTCTACTGGAACGCCGATTCCACGCGAATGCCGGCGGCCAACCACATGTTCTATCTGCGCAATTGCTACCACGAGAACCGCCTCGCGCGCGCCAAGATGGAATTGCGCGGCGGACCGGTGTCGCTCGCCGACGTCAAGATCCCGATCTACAACCTCGCCACCAAGGAAGACCACATCGCCCCGGCGCTCTCCGTCTTCGAGGGCTCCAAATGCTTCGGCGGCGACGTCACCTATGTCATGGGCGGCTCCGGCCACATCGCCGGCGTGATCAACCCGCCGCATCGCAACAAGTACCAGTTCTGGTCCGGCCCCAGGGTCGCCGGCGACTTCGGCAAATGGGTCGAGAAGGCGACGGTCACCGAAGGCTCGTGGTGGCCGCATTGGCAGGCCTGGATCGAGGAGATGGAAGGCGAGCGCGTTGCGGCGCGCAAGAAGCTCGGCGGAAAGCTCAAGCCGCTGGAGGACGCGCCGGGATCCTACGTCCGCGACCGTTCGTGAAATTCCGGACCCCGCTCATCCCGGCCACGCTGGTCCGGCGCTACAAGCGCTTTCTCGCCGATGTCGTGCTCGACGACGGAGGCGAGATCACCTGCGCCGTGCCCAACACCGGCTCGATGATGGGGCTGCACGACCCCGGCATGCGCGTCTGGCTGTCCACGTCGGACAATCCCAAGCGCAAATACGCCCACACGCTGGAGATCGTGGAGGCCGACGGCACCATGGTCGGCGTCAACACCGGCCTGCCCAACAGGATCACCGAGGAAGCGATCCGCGCCGGCATGATCGCCGACCTCGCCGACTATGCGCAAATGCGCCGCGAGCAGAAATACGGCCAGCGGTCGCGCATCGACATCCTGCTCGACGATCCGGCAAGAGGCCGCGCCTATGTCGAGGTCAAGAACGTCCACCTGATGCGCACCCCGCAACTGGCCGAATTCCCCGACACCGCCACCGCCCGCGGCGCCCGCCACCTCGACGAACTCGCCGCCATGGTCGATGCCGGGCACCGCGCGATGATGGTCTATCTGGTCCAGCGCGGCGACTGCGACGCGTTCAGGCTGTGCCGCGACCTCGACCCCGTCTACACCGCCGCATTCGACCGCGCGGCGGCCCGCGGGGTTGAAGCCGTCGCCATTCAGTGCCAAATCTCCGAAAAAGAAATCATTCCCGCCCGCACGATCCCCATTGTGACGTGATCCGGGACGCGGAAGGGAGCACCGACCATGGTCACCTATCTCGATGCCGAACTGGCGCCGCTCAAGAACACAGGCCAGATCCGCCTCTATGGCGAGGAAGGCTTCGAAGCCATGCGCAAGGCCTGCCGGCTGACCGCCACGGCGCTCGACGAGCTCGCCGGCATCGTCAAGCCGGGCGTCACCACCAACGAGATCGACCGCTTCGTCTTCGAATTCGGCATGGATCACGGCGCCGTTCCCGCGACGCTGAACTATCGCGGCTACACCAAGTCGAGCTGCACCTCCATCAACCACGTCGTCTGCCACGGCATCCCCAACGACAAGCCGCTGCGCGAAGGCGAGATCGTCAACATCGACGTCACCTATGTGATCGACGGCTGGCACGGCGATTCCTCGCGCATGTATCCCGTCGGCGAGATCAAGCGCGCCGCCGAGCGCCTGCTCGAAGTCACCCATGAATGCCTGATGCTTGGCATCGCGGCGGTGAAGCCCGGCGCGCGCATGGGCGCAATCGGCGAGGCCATCCAGAAACACGCCGAGGCCGAGCGCTGCTCGGTGGTGCGCGATTTCTGCGGCCACGGCGTCGGCCAGCTGTTCCACGACGCGCCGAACGTGCTGCATTACGGGCGCGCCGACGAGGGCGCCGAGATGCGCAAGGGCATGATCTTCACCATCGAGCCGATGATCAATCTCGGCCGGGCGCATGTGAAGGTGCTGTCCGACGGATGGACCGCGGTCACCCGCGACCGCAGCCTCTCGGCCCAATACGAGCACACGGTCGGCGTCACCGACGACGGCTGCGAGATCTTCACCCTGTCGCTTGCCGGCCTCGACAAGCCCGGCCTGCCCGGCTGACCGGCCGCGGGGTCTCGACCCGAACCGCCTGAAGATATAACCTCCGGTTGCGGCGCCAGGCCGCAATTGGGGGCGGATGTGGCGGACGAACCTGACGAGCGGCAGATCTTTCTCGGCGAATTTGCGCGCCCCGTCGATCTGTTCTCCGGCAAGGTTGCAAAGTCGGACGCGCCGCAAAAGCCGGACCAGCCCCCCTCGCCCCATTCAGGCCATCGCGACCGCCTGCGCGCCCGTTTCACCGATGCCGGCCCCGACGCGCTGGCCGATTACGAGTTGCTGGAACTCCTCCTGTTCCGCTCGATCCCGCGGCGCGACACCAAGCCGCTCGCCAAATCCCTGATCGCCCGCTTCGGCTCCTTCGGCGGCGTGCTCGGCGCCGACCGCGACCGCCTGATGGAGGTGCCCGGCGTCAAGGAGGCCGTCGCCACCGACCTGAAGACGATCGCCGCGGCCGCGCAGCGCATGCTCAAGGGCGAGATCGCCGCGCGCGAGGTGCTGTCCTCCTGGAGCGCGGTGATCGACTATTGCAAGGCGGCGATGGCGCACGAAACGCGCGAACAGTTCCGCATCCTGTTCCTCGACAAGAAGAACGTGCTGATCGCCGACGAGGTGCAGCAGGTCGGCACGATCGATCACACCCCGGTCTATCCGCGCGAGGTGATGCGCCGCGCGCTGGAGCTCTCGGCGACCGCGATCATCCTCGTCCACAACCACCCGTCCGGCGACCCGACCCCGTCACGCGCCGACATCGAGATGACCCACAAGATCGCCGAGGTCGGCAAGACCCTCAACGTCATCGTGCACGACCATGTCATCATCGGAAAATCCGGCCACGCCAGCCTGAAGGGGCTGGACCTGTTCTAGGCCGTGACCTGACAAACCATTGAGGTGCGGGTTCTCGGGGAACCTCTCCTCGACGGCGTTCAAATGAGCGCGTTGGTTTTGTCGTCTGCATCATGATTGCAAAGTCTGGCAGGGCATCTCGGCCGGATCGAGGCGCCAAAGCCCACTCCTCCCTCCGTCATCCTAGGGCTTGACCCCAAGACAAGCGAAGCGCCGTCGTCGCCTAGGATCCATTCCGTGAGGCTCAATCCAGAGGATGCTGTCTCGACTGGTTGGCCAACTCAAGGGGGTCAGGATGAACCGCGGCGCCTATCATGGCGAATAGCCGGCACCTTCACGGAATGGATCCTCGGCTCAAGGCCGAGGATGACGAGCGGTGTGTGAGGCCCCGGCCAATCGCCGAACGATCGCGCGCAACTCAGGCGCCAGAGCCCCCTCCGTCACCCAAATGCCTGACCGAAGGCAAAGGATCCATCCCGTGAAGCTCGAACGTAGACCGACATATTCGACACCACGGCATCCGCGGAACAGCGGCAAATTGTATGGTGGCGTCGATCATGGCGTAGAAGCCGGCACCGTCACGGAATGGCCCACCGCCGCCATCCCCGTGCCTGTCACACGCATCCGTTCCGCAAGCTTACACGACGCCCGCCCGCCGGTGGACAGACACGACAAGCCTCGTCAGAAACACCAAACTTATCCACCGCCCCGCCACGCGCCTTACCCTTGCCGGGCCTGTTCAGGGAAAGGAGACCGGACGCTGGAGACGATGGACTGGAGCCTGGCAATCGAGAGGAACCGCGAGGCGCTCCTTCGCATCGTGGCGATGTTGCTCGCCATGGCGGGGCTGGAGCCGGGCGGCGATGCCGGCACGCTGCCGCGTCAGTTGCGCGCCCGGCTGCTGCGGATCCTGCGCCCGGCGGAAGCCGCGACGCGTCGGCTGATCATTGTCGCCGCGATGGGCATGACCGTCACGCTTCGCATTGCCAAGGATCGCGGCCCGGCACCATCCGCCAGTCCCGGCCCACGCGGCAAAGACCCGGCGGCGCCGTCGCGCGCGCACCCTGCCGCGTCCTTTCCCGTCGTCGATCCGCTGCCGCGCTTCGACCACCGGCCGTTTCAGCGCCGGCCGATGTCCTTTCCGCGCATCACCCTCCTCGGCCGCGAACCGACGCCCATTCCGGACGGGTGGATCGCCCGGCCCGACGATCTTCTCAGCGCGGCCGGCCTGTCACGCCGGCTGTCGGCGCTTCTGCGTGTTCTCAACGAAATCGACCGCCACGCGGCGCGGGTGGCCCGCTGGCGGGCGCGGCGCGACCTGGGGCTCAACCGCACGAGACGCTTCTCGCCGATGCGTCCCGGGCGGCCGCCCGGCCATCGCGCGCGGCCCGGCCACGCGGTGGACGAGATCCTGCGCGAATGCCACTGGCTCGCCCGCCGCGCGCTTGCGCCGGACACGTCCTGACGCCGAAAAGCGCTCTTAAAGGGATTTGATCAGCCGGTCCGCTGCGTCCATTTCGGCCCAGCGCTTGTCGCGGCGCGCCCTGGCTTCGGCGTCCTCGCCCCATTGGGCGATGTTCCAGTCCTCGTCCACATGGGCGGCGGTCCAGGCCTCGGCGGCGCCGATCTCGCCCTTCCAGACCGCCAGCGCCAGAAGCGCGGAACCGGTCAGCGTCGTCATCGAATGGATCGCGGCCAGTTCCAGCGGGTCCGTCACGGTCTTCAGATGCACGCCGAGAGCGGCGATCGTCTCGCGCGGCTGGGCAACATGGATGACGCCTTCCGCCAGATGGAAGCGCGAGCCGGAAAGCCCTTCGGCCCAGTCGACGACCGGATCCCAGATCTCGCGCTGCCGGTCGGCCAGCGCCTGCGGGCTGTCGGCGCGGTAGAACAGGAGGTCGGTGCCGCAATAGCGCAGCACGTCTTCCAGCACCGCCTGCATGTCGGTCGCCACGCCGTCCACCGCGGTGTTGGCCAGTCGATAGCAGGGCATGGTCGAGGGATCGATCACGTCGACCTGACGTTCGAATTCGGCGGCGATCAGCGCGGCGGCGTCCGCCGAGGCCAGCGCCAGCGGCGCCTTGCCCGGCGTCTTGACCGCCCGGCCGTCGAGGAGAACATGGTGCAGCCCGTCGCGCTCGCCGGTTTCGACGGTGGTGTAGAACCGTTTCGGCAGGGCTGCGCGCATGTTGGCCTGCGCGCTGACCATCGGGTCGCGCGGCTCGCCGTCTTGCGGATCGGACAGGGAAAGAATGTCACGCACGGTTGGACTATCCGGCTCGTTTGTCTCGCAGCGGATAGACCACGTCAATCGGGCCAATGCAAGGCGGCGCCAGGCGGCTCAGCCGGCGGAAGCGAGCTTCCAGTTGCCCTCTATGATCGTGTTGCCGGGGGCGAGCGCCCGCGCGTCGGCCAAGACCTTGCGGGCGTTCTTCATGTCGCCGCGCAAAATGAAGGAATAGCCCTGGTTGTTGAGGATCGACGCCTTGCGCCCTTCCAGCTTCAGCAACTGGGCATAGGCGCGGTCCGCGAGGTCGAAGCGGCCGAGCTGGTCATAGGCGGCGGCAAGGCCGAGCCACGCCGTTCCGTTGTCGGGCGTCGCCTCGACGGCGAGCCGGAAATTCTCTTCCGCCAGCCCGTAATTGCCGGCCGCGAACTGCTTTTGCGCAAATGCGATCTTGCGCGCCGCCAGTCCGCCCTGCCCGGAACCGTGGAACGCCGGGTCGGAGCTCGTATCCAGCACGCTGGTCTGGCAGCCGGCAAGCGCAACCGCGACAAGGCCGACCGCGAGGACCCGCAGGATCCGATGTTTCATGACGCAACCCCTCTGTGCCCGGTTGACCGGGTCTGTTGGGGAGAAGCCTAGGCGAAAACGGTAAAGATGACGTCGGCAAACGCGCCTAACGATTGGCAAAGAGGGCCGGTAAACGAAATCCCAACACGACGCCTACATGTTGAAGCGAACGATGATCGGGATGATCGCGATCATCACGACGACCGGCAGGATGCAGACCGTGACCGGGATCGACATCTTGGCTGGAAGGGCATGCGCCTTTTCCTCCGCCTGCGACATCCGCTTGTGCCGCATCTCGTCGGAGAACACCTTCAAGGCGCCCGAGAGGCTGGTGCCCAGTTCCTTCGATTGCTGCAGCAGCGTCGCGAACGCACGCACTTCCTCGACGCCCAGCCGCTCGGCCAGCGCCTTCAGGGCTTCGTTGATGCTGCGGCCCGCCCTCAGTTCCAGCGACACCAGGACCAGGTTCTGGCTTAGCATCGGATAGGTCACCCGGATTTCCTTGGAGACGCGCTCGATCGACGCTTCGAGGCTCATGCCGGCATCGGCGCAGACGATCATCAGGTCCATGAAGTCGGGAAAGCCGTTGCGATATTCCAGCACCCGCTGGTTGACCTTCTGCTTCAGCATGAAGGCCGGCGCGAAATAGCCGCCGACGGCGAGCCCGGCGAGGATGACGATGCCGCGCTGGGAAAGCGGCGCGACATGCATCACGAGCAGCAGCAGCCCGGCCAGCACGAAGCCGCCGCCCATCGCGACGAAGCGGATCAGGAAGAAGCGGCCCACCGCGTTCGGATCGAGATAGCCGGCGCGCATCAGCGTCTGGCGCAGCCGCACCACCTTCTCGGGATCGGCCGAAGCGTAGAATTCCGCCGCGCGCCGAGCCGCCTTCTCGGCAAGCTCGGCATCCCGGCGCTTCTTCTCGTCATCCACGATGACGGTGCCGGGTCCGGTGTCGAAATCGACCCGCAGCCGGCTGCGGACATGGCTCTGGCGCCGGTTGCTCTGCATGAACGACCAGACCAGACCGGCCAGGCCCAGGATGATGATGAAGACGCCGGAGGGCAGAAGAAGGGAGGACAGATCCATGCGACGCGCCCTAGAACCGGAAGTTTGCCATCTTGAACATGATCGCGTTGCCGAGCACCAGCCAGCCGAACGAGCCGCCCGCCAGGTACCAGGTCAGCCCTTCGCCGGCGACCTCGCGATAGTAGCTCGGCATCAGGACCATGACGGCGAGCACCAGCAACACGGGAACGGCGGTCAGGATATAGGCTGACATGCGCCCCTCTACCGAGATCGCCTTGACCTTGCGGCGCAGCTTGCCGCGTTCGCGGATCACGCCGGACAGACCCTCCAGGATCTCGCGCAAATTGCCGCCGGTCGTGGATTGGATCGAAACCGCCGTCACGAAGAGCGGCAGGTCCTCGTGCCCGACGCGCTCATAGAGATTGCGCAATGCGCTCACCATGTCGGACCCATAGGTGATCTCGTCGGTGACGATGCCGAACTCCGTGCCGATCGGATCCGGCATCTCGCGCGAAACCATCGATACCGCGACCGGCACCGGGTGCCCCGCCTTCAGGCCGCGCGTGATCAGGTCCAGCGCCTCGGGCAGTTGCAGTCCGAAGCGCTTGTGGCGCTTCTTGCGCAGCCACCGAAGCAGCATGACCGGCACGACCGGAATGAGCGCCACGCCGACCATGATGCCATATTGCATCCGGTTGATGAAGAAGCCACCGCCGAGGCCGATCGCCAGCGCGATCAGCGACGTGATTACAAGGAAGGTCGTCAGCGGCATGACCATGCCGGACTGGATGCGCAACGCCCGCAATGCTGCGAGCGGCGAGAACCGGGCGCCCTCGCCGTCCAGCCCGCGCTCCTTGCGCAACTGGACGAGCACTTCCTTCTGGTTGACGTTGTGCTGCTGCAGCCGCATGCGCCGGTTGACCGCCTTGCGGGTCTCGGCGCCCGAGGACAGCAGCACATAGGCCGCCTCCGCGAACATGATCCCGGCACCGGCGGCGAAAGCGTAGACGATGTAGATGGTGACGTCGTCGAGCTCCATCGTCACCCCTGCTTGTTGGTCGGATCGAAGTAGTCGCCCGGAAACTCGACGCCCATCGCATGCAGTTCCTCAAGGAAGCGCGGACGGATGCCGGTCGCCTCGAAATGCCCGATCACCCCGCCGTCGGCGTCCATGCCCGTGCGGCGGAAAGTGAAGATCTCCTGCATCTGGATGACGTCGCCTTCCATGCCGGTCACCTCGGCGACGCTCGTCACCTTGCGCTTGCCGTCCGACAGGCGCGTCAGCTGCACGATCAGGCCGATCGCGCTCGATATCTGGCTGCGGATCGAGGCGACCGTCATCGGCATGCCGGTCATGCCGAGCATCTGTTCGAGGCGCGAAATCGCGTCGCGCGGCGTGTTGGCGTGGATGGTTGCCATCGAGCCTTCATGGCCGGTGTTCATGGCCTGCAGCATGTCGAAGGCCTCCTCGCCGCGGCACTCGCCGAGGATCACGCGGTCGGGACGCATGCGAAGCGCGTTCTTGACCAGATCGCGCTGCTTCACCTCGCCGACGCCTTCCGAATTCGCCGGCCGGGTTTCCATGCGCGCGACATGCGGCTGCTGCAGCTGAAGTTCGGCGGCGTCCTCGATGGTGATCAGCCGCTCGTCTTCGGAAATGAATGCCGAGAGCGCGTTCAGCATGGTCGTCTTGCCGGTGCCGGTGCCGCCGGAGATGATCGTCGTGACGCGCGCGAACACCGCCGCCGCAAGCACCTCGGCCATCGGCTGCGTCAGGGCGCCGAATTCCACGAGCTTGTGCAGGCCGAGCTTGTTCTTGGAGAACTTTCGGATCGAGACCAGCGGGCCGTCGACGCCGATCGGCCGGATCGCCGCATTGAAACGCGATCCGTCCAGCATGCGCGCGTCGCACATCGGCTGAGATTCGTCGATCCGCCGCCCGACCGCCGCGACGATCTTGTTGATCACGCGAAGCAGATGCGCCTCGTCCTTGAACGGAATCGTCTCCTGGACGAGCTTGCCGCCCCGTTCCACGAAGCAGTTCTCGTGGCCGTTGATGAGGATGTCGCTGACCGTCGGATCCTTCAGCAACGGTTCCAGCGGCCCGAGCCCGACCATCTCGTCGACGAGATCGTCGATCAGCGTTTCGACCTCCGCGGCGTTGAGGGCCAGCCGCTCGTTGCGCACATATTCGCCCACGAAGGCCTGCACTTCCTGGCGCATGCGGTCCCGCGGCATCGCTTCCAGCGCGACGAGGTTGATCTCCTCGATCAGCTTGCGATGCAGCTTCACGCGGGCGTCGAGCGTGCGGTCCTGCGCCTTGGAGGCGGTGCGGCCATGCGCGGGTTTCGCGGCCCGCTTGTTGGGAATGACGATCGGCCGTTCTTCGTGAACAGGTGCCGGCGTCGATTTCACCGCCGCGTCGCGGCTGTTCAACTGCGTGAATCTGGATGTCAGCATCGCACCGATTTCCCTGTCACTTCCGGCACAAACCCGATCTCAGCCCGCAAGGGGAGAGATCATCCGGCCTTCTTGAGGATGCCCTTGCCGAGACCGAAGAGGCTGCGCTTGCGCCCGCTCTCCAGCTGCATTTCCTCGGGCAGGATGATGCGCTTCAGGTCGCGGACCACATTGGCGTTCGGGTCGACCTCATGCAGCGGAATCCCGCGATCGACGGCCTCGCGCACGAGCTTGTAATTGTTGGAGATGCCGCCGGCGAAGCGGTCGCCGAACAGTTCCTCGATATCGGCCGCCCGGATGCCGCCATCCATTCCGCTCGGCAGATAGCGGTTGATGATCACGCGCGGGCGGATGTCCTTGCCGACCTCGGTCTCGATCGAGTTGATCAGGCGCTGGGCGTGACGCAGGCAGGGCACCGTCTGTTCGGCGGTGATGTAGACGTGGTTGGAACCGCGCAGCACCGTTTCCGTCCAGGGGAACCACGTGCGCGGCAAGTCGATCACCACATTGTCGAAATAGGCCGAGACGAGATCGAGAACCTTGACGACGACGTCGGTGTCGAAGGAACGCATTTCGGTCGGCATGTTCGGCGCGGCCAGCACCGCAAGACCCGATTCATGCTTCGACAGAAGCGCGTCCAGGAGCTGCCGGTCGAGGCGTTCGACCTGGTTTTCCACTTCGGTGATGTCGAAGCGCGTTTCCAGGTCGAGATATTCGGCGCAGGACCCGTTCTGGAAGTTCAGATCCACCACGCAGGTGGATGCGGCACGCGTCGCCGAGCGGTGCAGGAGAAACGCGGTCTGCAGCGCGAGCGTCGTGTTGCCCACGCCGCCCGCGGCCGGCATGAAGGCGCTGATATAGGCCTCGCCGGAATCGTTCTTCTCGACCCCTTTCAGGGCGCGGATGCAGGAACGGACGAGATCCGCCGTCGTGACCGGCTTCACCAGGAAATCGGCGACATGCAATTGCACGATGATGCGCACCATCGCGGCATCGCATCCCTTGGCGACGACGATCACCGGCACGCGATCGGTAAGCCGGCGCGTGATGCGCTGCAAGGCCTCAAGGCGTTCCAGATCGGGTTCGTCGAGATCGATGATCACGGCGCCGGCGTCGGCATCCTGGACCTCGCCATGCAACTCGGTCACCGGCTTTTCGATGGTGAGGAGCTGGATCGCGTCGGACACCGAAAAGGCCGTTCGCGTCGTCGCCAGGAAGTCCCTGTCGGTCGACACGAGCACAATGCGATTGTTGTTTTCCTTCTCGTCAGCCATGTCTTCGCGTCATCAAATCAGGTTCGTGTTTGTCGGTTCGGGCGGCGTCACAATGCGACGTCTTCGGCCTCGGTCGTGTCCGCTTCTTCGCCGCGTTCGGCAGGCACGGCCAGATCGGTGTCCTGCACGCCGGGCGGCCACGGATCGATGATCTGGAGCGCGCTGTTATGGGCGATCGCGTCGCCGGCCCCGAGCGTCACGCCCTCGTAGATCGTCTCCGGCGGGCTGTAGCACCCGGCCAGCGGAAGCGCTGCGAGCGTTGCGACGAGACAGGTTCTGAAAGTCCGCATGATTGCCCCCTATCCGCCGATGTCGAGCGTGAGGATGTGGCCGGAGGTGCGGGTGGGCACGATGACCGCGCCCGCGCCGCCGCCGGTCGCGGCGGTGCGCACCTCGTCAACGCCCAGGATCGCGACTTCGGCATCGGTCGCAGGCCGTGTGCCGTCGGCCGGCGTCGCCATCGGCGTTCCCGGCTGGACGGGCCGGACGAGATGCGGCGTCACGATCATCACGAGATCGGTCTCGCGGCGCTGGAACTTCTTGCTGGAGAACAGCGCACCGATCACCGGCAATTTGCGTGCGCCCGGCAGGTTGGCGCCCGAATTGTCATTGCTGGCCTGGTAGAGGCCCGCCATCATGAAGCTCTGGCCGCTCTTCAGGTCGACCGACGTCTTGGCCCGGCGAACCGACAGGATGGGAAAGCCATTGGCGAGCGTCTGGTCGAGACTTGAGACCTCGGGTTCGATCTCCAGCGAAATCAGCCCGTCCTTCAGCACCGTCGGCGTGAATTCCAGCCCGACGCCGAAATTCTTGTAATCGACCGTCACGCGCCCGTCCGCGTCGGTGACCGCGATCGGAAACTCGCCGCCTGCAAGGAAGCTTGCCTTCTCGCCCGAGCGAGCGACCAGGTTCGGCTCGGCAAGCCGGCGCGCCACGCCGCGTTCTTCGAGAGCACGGATCGCGACATCGATGTTCAGGCCGCCCGACACCATGCTGCCGAAGAAGCCGGTCGTGTCATCGAAGAAGCCCGGGCTCGAATAGCCGACGCTGCCGCCGCCGAACTCGTAGCTCAACTTGTTGATCTTGACGCCCAGCTCCTGACCCGCATTGCGGTTCAGCTCGACGAAGCGGACATTGAGCTGCACCTGCTGCGAAGAGGTCACGCTGACGGAGTTGATGATCTCGTCTTCCGTGCCGGCGAACTTCTCGGCGATCTTCTTGGCGCGGTCGGCGGAAACCTGGTCCGGGGCCGAGCCGGAGAGCACGACCTGACCGTTGGTGGTCGTGACCTTGATGTTGGCGTCCGGCACGTTCTCGCGAATGGCCGATTTCAGCCGCGTCGTATCGACGGAAACCTCCACGTCGACCGAACCGATCAGACGCTTCTGCTCGTCGAACAGCGCGATCCCGGTCGTGCCAGCGGTGATGCCGAGCACGTAGAAGGTCCGGTTCGTCAGAGGCTGGACATTGGCGATCTCCGGATCGCCGACGACGATTTCAAAGAAGGAAGCACCCGTGCGGATCGTCTTCGGCTTGCCCTTCTCAACCGTGATCAGGCTGGTCCGGCCGGGCGTGATCGTCAGCACGTTCGCGTCCGCCAGCGTCGAAGCGACCGGCATCGCGGCGAACGCCAGGAAGCCGAGGATCGCTGCCAGCGCGGCGTTACGGAGATGATGTCTCATCGGCTGGCTCCTTCGTCGCGCACGTCATAGGTCTCCATCTCGTTCTTGCGGCGTACCGTCACCTTCGCCATGGATCCCGCTATCACTGCGCCGTCGGTGAAGGACGACGTGATCTCCGGGTCGATGCCGACGGCGGGCACCTGGGCGACCGGGTCGGGAACGTCGCCGGCGCGCCGCAGTTGCAGCGACAGGCTGCCGGCGGACTGGGCCGCGGTCAGCGCCTTGGCACCGAGCGCATCCACCTCCAGCGTGACGGCGCGCACGATCACCGGATCGGACTGCCGCTCGTCGGCGATCTGGTCGATCGACAGGACCTTGACGCCGGACAGGACGACGGTGGTGGCGACGAAGCTGTCCGGCTCGCCGGTAAAGGTGCGGTCGCCCGCGGGCGAGACCTCGAGCGGCGCCACGTCTCCGCCGCCCTCGCCCGCCTTCTTGTCGATGACGAAGGTCCGCGTCAGCGCCACGTCCACACGGTCGCCCGGAACGACAAAACCGGCAACGCCCGAAATGTCGTCGACGCGGATCGTGACCGCGCGCATGCCGTCCTCGATGCGTCGCGACAAGGTCGCCAGTTCGTTGGGATCGGTCACCTTGGTCAGGAGGATCGGTTCGTTGGTCTCGATCGCGGCCAGGGCGAAACGCTCACCGCCTTCGAGCAGCCCCTCGACCGTGTCGAAGGCGCCTTTCGGCAGGTCTTCCTTCGGCCAGGGAATTTCCTTGAGCATGCCGGCGTCGATGCGCGCGCCGTAGCGCATCGGTTCCGCCGCGACGACGAGCGAGGAGAATTCGGCCGCCGGCGTGGCCGTCTCGACAACTTCCACGGTTTCCACAGCCGTCTGTATGTTGTTCTTCAGCCAGTAGTCTGCGACGATGATGGAAACCCCGCCGAAGACGATGGCGATGCCGCCCATGATCAGGAATTTCTTGTTCACCGGTGTCCAGCCTCGACCCACGCTTGCGGGTCTGCGTTCTTTTTCTCGTGACGGCGACGATGGCGCGTATGCGTGAACATTAGTGTAACGGATCTGCTGGATCGCCCGGCTTTCGCTTATGTGGTTAAACCGTCGTAAACGCCTGCCGTGAGACGGCTCCCGTTCGCCTTTGGCGCAGGCGCATGCAATATTTGGAAGTGATTCGCCCCCACGATCGACGAATGGCAATGGACGACAACAGCGACCTTTTCTCCACTTTCCCGGAACCGGCAAAGCCCGGCCGCAGCGCTCCCGCGCAGCCGCGTGCCGCCCGCAAGAGCGATGTGCCGGCGCCTGACAAGTCGAGCGGCGACTATGACGCCTCCGCCATCGAGATCCTCGAAGGGCTGGAGCCCGTCCGGCGGCGTCCGGGCATGTATATCGGCGGCACGGACGACAAGGCGCTGCATCACCTGTTCGCGGAAGTCATCGACAATTCCATGGACGAGGCGGTCGCCGGCCATGCGACCTTCATCGAAGTGTCGCTCGACGCCGAGGGCTACATTTCCGTGACCGACAACGGCCGCGGCATCCCGGTCGATCCGCATCCCAAGCACAAGGACAAGTCCGCACTCGAAGTGATCATGACGACGCTGCATGCGGGCGGCAAATTCGATTCCAAGGTCTACGAGACCTCCGGCGGCCTGCACGGCGTCGGCGTGTCGGTCGTCAACGCGCTGTCGGACGATCTGGAAGTCGAAGTGGCGCGCGGACGCCGGCTCTACCGTCAGCGTTTCTCGCGCGGCCATCCGGTCGGCGGACTGGAGGATCTCGGCGAGGTCCAGAATCGGCGCGGCACCCGCGTCCGCTTCCATCCGGACGCCGACATCTTCGGCAAAAGCGCCAAGTTCGAGCCGGCGCGGCTCTACAAGATGGCGCGCTCCAAGGCCTATCTGTTCGGCGGCGTGGAAATCCGCTGGCAATGCGCCCCGGAACAGATCGGTGAAAAGGACCAGACGCCGACAAAGGCGGTCTTCCACTTTCCGGGCGGCCTGAAGGACTATCTGGAAGCCAGCCTCGGCGGCGAGCAGAAGGTCACCGCCAACATCTTCGCCGGCAAGACCGAAAAATCCGGCGGCCATGGCGCCGTCGAATGGGCCGTCACCTGGCATGGCGGCGACGGCTTCGTGAACAGCTACTGCAACACGATCCCGACACCCGAGGGCGGCACCCACGAAGCGGGCCTGCGCATTCTCCTGACGCGCGGACTGAAAGCCTATGCCGATCTCGTCGGCAACAAGCGCGGCTCGCTGATCACCACGGACGACGTGATGATCTCGGCGGCGGCGATGCTCTCGGTGTTCGTGCGCGAACCGGAATTCGTGGGCCAGACCAAGGACAAGCTCGCGACGGCCGAAGCGCAAAGGATCGTCGACCAGGCGATGCGCGACGCCTTCGACCATTGGCTCGCCGCCTCCCCGCAGGAGGCCAACGCGCTGCTCGACTGGGTGGTCGACCGCGCCGAGGAGCGGCTGAAGCGGCGCCAGGAACGCGAGGTCAATCGCAAGACCGCCGTGCGCAAGCTGCGCCTGCCCGGCAAGCTCGCAGACTGCAGCCAGAATTCAGCGGCCGGCGCCGAACTGTTCATCGTCGAGGGTGATTCCGCCGGCGGCTCCGCCAAGCAGGCGCGCGACCGCAAGACCCAGGCGATCCTGCCCCTGCGCGGCAAGATCCTCAACGTCGCCAGCGCCGGTCGCGACAAGCTCCTGGCCAACCAGCAGATCGCCGATCTGATCCAGGCGCTCGGCTGCGGCACGCGCTCGAAATACCGTGACAGCGATCTGCGCTACGAGCGCGTGATCATCATGACGGACGCCGACGTCGACGGCGCCCATATCGCCTCGCTGTTGATCACTTTCTTCTATGCGGAAATGCCGGAACTGATCCGCAATCAGCACCTCTTCCTGGCCGTGCCGCCGCTCTATCGCATCTCGCAAGGCGGCAAGACGGCCTATGCGCGCGACGACGCCCACAAGAGCGAATTGATCGAAGCCGAGTTCACCGGCCGCGGAAAGATCGAGATCAGCCGGTTCAAGGGTCTCGGCGAAATGTCGGCGCAACAGTTGAAGGAAACGACGATGGCGCCGACCGTGCGCACGCTGCTGCGCGTCGATATCGACGACGCGCACGCGGAGGAAACCCGGACCGCCGTCGAAGACCTGATGGGCACGAAGGCCGAGACGCGTTTCCGCTTCATCCAGGAAAACGCAGCCTTCGCCAAGGACATCGACATCTAGGCGCCGGCCTTTGAAGGGCCGGCGACTTCGCCCTGACGATCAATCGCCGGCTTCGACGGTTTCCTTGAACTTCGTGAAGAACTGGCCGGCAAGCCGGTTCGACGTCGAAACGATCAGCCGGCTGCCAAGCTGCGCGATCTTTCCGCCGACATCGGCCTTGGCGGTGTAGCGCAGGATCGTCGCGTCGCCGTCTTCTTCCAGCTCGACATCCGCCCCGCCCTTGGCAAAACCGGCGACACCGCCGCTTCCCTCGCCGGCCAGCGAGAACTGCTCCGGTGCCTTGGACTTGTCGAGCGTGACCTTGCCGCCGAACTTCGCCTTCACGGGACCGATCTTCAGCGTGACCTTGGCTTCCAGCTCCGTGTCGGAATTCTTCGTGAGTTCCTCACAGCCGGGGATGCACTCTTTCAGGATTTCCGGATCGTTGAGCGCGTCATAGACGCGGGCGCGCGGCGCTTCGATGCGGATTTCGTCATTCATTTCCATGGATTAGGTCCTCGGTCGCGACAGTGGGGACACGCAGCCGGCGCGTCCTCCTTCAAGCCAGACCGGATGAAAAGCAGAATGCGCCCGCCCGTGCAAGCGCGGCGACGAGCAAGGCAGATTTCGGAAAACGCGAAAGGCGCCCGCGAGCAGCGGGCGCCTGGCTCAGCTGGTATGCGCCTTCAGATAGGCCAGCATGGCGTCGTACGACCCCATCTGATCGTAGTCCTCCTCCGGCATTGTGATGCCGAGGCTCTTCGAAAGCGCGCTCACCAGGTTGAGGAAATCCATCGAGTCGATATCGAACTCCTCGCGCAGATCGCCTTCCCGGTCGATATCCTCGATCTCCATGTCGGGGGCGATCCGGTGAAGCTCCTGGCGCAGCGCCGCTTCTGTTCTGTCTTCGCTCATAGTTTCTCTGGCTCCTGCAGATGCTTATCGATGGAGGAAAGGAACAGCCCGCCGCGATGGCCGTCGCTGACGCGATGGTCGGCGGCCAGGGTCAATGTCACGGTGCTGCGCGGGACGACTTGCCCCTCGACTACCCAAGGCCGAACGACCGGCGCGCCGATGCCAACGATTGCGACCTGCGGCGGATAGATCACTCCGAACAACGCCTCGACGCCCCGCTCTCCGAGGCTAGACACGGTGATCGTCGGATCGGACAATTCCTTTGCCCGAAAGCGACCGGCACGCACGCGGGCGACAAGATCGCGAGTCTTGTCCATCACCGTGTCGAGATCGAGATCCTGCGCGTCATGGATCGCAGGCGCGACCAGCCCCCCGCCCCGAATGTTGATCGCCATGCCAATATGCACGGACTCGCCCGGCCGAAACGCGCCGTTCTCATAGTGGCCGTTGAATTCCTTGTATTTCTTCAATGCCTTCGCCACGGCCTTGACGAAAAGGGCGGCGATCAGGATGCGATCTTCCGGCGGCTTGCCCGCATTGCGGCCCGCGACGAAAGCCTCGGCGGCGGTCAGATCGCTGCGGTGCGAGAGGTAATAATGGGGAATCTCGCGTTTCGAGCGCGCCATCGCCGCGGCAATGGCGTCGCGCATGGCGCCCATGTCGAAGCCGCCGGTCCGTGGCTGCTCGGATGCGGGCTTGGCAGGCACCCCGGATTTCGCCCCCTCCACATCGGCCAGACAGATGGCGCCGTCAGGCCCGGTGCCGGTCAGCGTCGCGGGGTCGATCCCCTTCTCGGCAACGAGCCGGCGGGCGGCAGGCGTGATCCTGAGCCGTCCGGACGGCGCGACCGGGGCGCCCACCGGCGGCAGCGTCACCGGTGCGGATGCGGCCTCGGGCACGACTGTCTCGACGTCCGGCTTGGCTGGTGCGACCGGTTCCGGTGTGGCCGCCTTGGGTGCTGCAGGAACGTCCCCGTCCCCGCGGATCACCGCCAGAGCCGTGCCGACAGGCACCTTCGCCCCAAGTTCGACGAGATACGCGTCGAGTACGCCGTCCTCGAAGACCTCGATCTCAATCGCGCCTTTCTGGGTTTCCACCACCGCGATGATGTCGCCGCGCTTCACCGCATCGCCTGGCTTTTTCAGCCATTCGACGAGCGTTCCGGCCTCCATGTCCGCGCCGAGCGACGGCATGACGAATTCGGCCATGGCGTCAGCTCCTGTTGCAGGCTTTTTTCGCGGCCGCAACGATCGCCGGGACCTGCGGGATGGCCGCCTGCTCCAGATGCGCGGCATAGGGGATCGGCACTTCCACGCTGCACACCCGCTCGAGCGGCGCATCGAGTTCGAAGAACGCCTTTTCGGCCAGTTGCACACCGATCTCGGCCGATATGCTGCCGGTTTTCCAGCCTTCGTCGATGAAGACCGCGCGATGGGTCTTCGATACGGAGGCGATCACCGTATCCATGTCGAGCGGGCGCAGGGTACGCAGGTCGATCACCTCCGCCTCGATGCCTTCCTTCGCCAATTGCGCAGCCGCATCGAGCGTCTTGAACAGTGACCCGCCATATGTGATCAGCGTCACGTCTGCGCCCTCGCGCCGCACGGCGGCCTTGTCAATGTCGACCGGCCCGGCATTTGCCGCGAGCTGTCCCGTCATGTTGTAGAGCATGACGTTTTCGAAAATCAGCACAGGATCCGGGTCATCGAGCGCGGTCTGCAGCATGCCGCGCGCATCTTCCAGCGTCGCCGGCGTCAGCACCCGCAGGCCCGGAATGTGCCCGTACCAGCCCTCCAGGCTGTGCGAGTGCTGCGCGGCCAACTGCTTGCCGGCCCCCGTCGCCATGCGGATGACCACAGGAACGCCGAACTGGCCGTTCGACATGTGCCGGAAGGTCGCCGCGGTATTCATGATCTGGTCGAGCGCCAGCAGCGAGAAATTGACCGTCATCACCTCGACGATCGGCCTCAGCCCGGTCATCGACGCGCCGATGCCGGCCCCGGTGAAGCCCGATTCCGAAAGCGGCGTGTCGCGGATGCGATCCGGACCGAACCTGTCGAGCAGTCCCTTGGAAACGGCATAGCAGCCGCCATAATGCCCCACGTCCTCGCCCATCAGGAAGACGCGATCATCCTGTTCCATCGCCTCCGTGATGGCCATCTTGACTGCCTCGCGATAGGTGACCTCACGCGTTTCGGTGGAAGGCACCGGCATGGCCGGCCGCGCGGGTCGCTCCGCCGCCATGACGTCGCGCGTCAGGTTCTCAACCGGCTCCCATTCGCCGGCTTCAGCGAAAGAGACCGCTTCTGCGATCTCGGCGTCGGTGTTGGCGATGATGGCCTCCACATCGCCATGATCGATCAGGCCGTTCTTCTCCAGCCAGTTCTGGAAGAGCACGATCGGCCCCTTCTCGCGCCAGGCGGCGATTTCGTCCTTGGTGCGGTAGAGCTGGGCGTCGAACATGGAGTGGGCGCGGAAACGATAGGTGCGGCACTCCAGGAAATAGGGCTTGCCGGTTTCGCGGATCGCCTTCAGCGCGCGCCGTGTCGCCGCCTCCACGGCGACGACGTCCATGCCGTCCACGGCTTCGCTGGCGATGTTGTAGCCGGCCGCCTTCTCGTGGATGTCCATCTGCGCTTCGGTGAATTGCAGCGCCGTTCCCATGGCATAGCCGTTGTTTTCGCAAACGAAGAGGACGGGCAAGTCCCACAGGGCCGCGAGATTGAGGCTCTCGTGAAACTCGCCTTCGGCCACCGCACCGTCACCGAAAAAACAAGCGGTTACGCGGTTTTCCCGACCCATTTTGTCACCAAGCCCGAGCCCGACCGCCAGCGGAAGCCCGCCGCCGACAATGGCGTTGCCGCCATAAAAATTGTGCTCGGCGGAAAACAGGTGCATCGAACCGCCTCTGCCGCCGGCACACCCGTTTGCCTTGCCGAACATCTCGGCCATGATCGAATTCATCGGCACGCCGCGCACCAGCGCGTGCCCGTGCTCGCGATAGGTGGCCACCAGCCGGTCGTCCGGACCGAGGAGCGGAATCACGCCGGCCGCCACGGCCTCCTCGCCGTCATAGAGATGCAGGAAGCCACGGATCTTCTGCTGCGTGTAGAGTTCGGCGCATTTGTCCTCGAAGCGCCGGACCCGGATCATCCGGGTCAGCAGATCGAGCACATGGGCCCGGTTGAGATGCGGTCTGAGATCGACACCGGTCATTTTTCGTCACTTTCGAGAGTCGAGATGTCACCTTCGGGCAGGCCCAGTTCACGCGCCTTGAGCAGACGGCGCATGATCTTGCCGCTTCGCGTCTTGGGCAGGTTCTCGCGGAATTCGATCACCTTCGGAGCGACGGCCGGGCCGAGCCGCTTGCGCGCGTGCCCCTGGATGGAGAGCTGCAACTCCTCGTCCGCGGAAAAGCCCGGCTTGAGCGCGACGAAGGCCTTGACGATCTCGCCGGCGGTCTCGTCCGGTACGCCGATCACGGCCGCTTCCGCGACCGCGTCATGCTCGATCAGCGCGCTCTCGACCTCGAACGGGCCGATCAGGTGGCCGGCGCTCTTGATGACGTCGTCGCTGCGGCCGACGAACCAGAAATAGCCGTCGCTGTCACGCATCGCGAGGTCGCCGGACAAGTACCAGCCGTTGGAGAAGGCTTTGTCGTAGCGCGCCTCCTCATGCAGGTATCCCCTCATCATGGACGGCCATCCGGTGCGAAGCGCCAGTTCCCCGAGCGCCATGGGCTTGGTGACTTCCTGCGCGCCGGCCTCCGTGCGCTCCACGATCCCGGCCTCGATGCCCGGCATCGGCCGTCCCATCGAGCCCGGCTTGACATCGGCGCAGGCGTAGTTGGCGATCATGATGCCGCCGGTCTCGGTCTGCCACCAATTGTCGTGGAACGGCTTCCCGAGAACCTCGACGCCCCAGAGCACCGCTTCGGGATTGAGCGGCTCGCCGACGCTGGCCATGAAGCGCAGGCTGGAAAGGTCCTCCTTTCCTGCAAGCTCCGCCCCGGCTTTCATCAGCATGCGGATCGCCGTCGGCGCGGTGTACCAGACATTGACCTTGTTCCGGGCCAGGATGCGATACCAGCGCTCGGCGTCGAACTCCGCCTCGTCGACGATCATCGTAACGCCGTTGGTCAGCGGCGCGATGATCCCGTAGGAGGTACCGGTCACCCAGCCGGGATCGGCCGTGCACCAGAAGACGTCGTCGGGATGCAGGTCGAGGGCTGTGCGGCCGGTGTAGTTGTGGGCAACCACGGCCTGATGGACGTGCATCGCCCCCTTCGGCTTGCCCGTCGTTCCCGAGGTGAAATGCAACAGCGACAGGTCTTCCGGCTCGGTGGCGACGACATCGAATTCCGTGGAAGCCGCGTCCATGAGCCTCGCGAGGTCGAGCAGTCCAAGCTCCGGGCCCTCGCCGTCGATCAGCAGAATGTGCTTGAGCTCGGGCAGCTGGTCGCGGATCGGCGCGACCTTGCGCTTGTAGAGGAGCCGCGTCGTCACCAGCACATTGGCGCCGCCGATCTCCATGCGCGCCTTCACCGGCTCTGGTCCGAAGGCGGAGAAAAGCGGCGAGAACACGCAGCCCGATTTCAGCGTTCCCAGCACCGCGACATAGAGCTGCGGCACGCGCCCGAGAAGCGAATAGACCCGATCCCCCTTCTCCACGCCGAGGCCGCGCAGAACATTGGCGAACCGGTTCGTCGTGCGCATCAGGTCGCTGTAGCTGATGTCGGTGGCACTCTCGTCCTTGGCGATCAGCCGAAGCGCGGTCTTCTCGCCGCGCCCATGCACGACATGGCGATCCACGGCCTCATAGGCGATGTTGAGCCTTCCGCCGGGCAGACCGTCCAGAAACGCCCGCGCCTTGTCCCAGGAAAATGATGCGCGTTCCACATCATAGTCCTGCATGTTCGCCCGCGCCTTGTCGTCGGCGGACTTCCCGATCAAGTCTTCGGTCAATGTGCCCTCCCGGCCGGCGAGCCGGCTGAATAGAATTTCCTCCGGCTGAAAGACTAGGAGGACGGGAGAACCAAGAAAATGACGTCCATCAACGCGCCATCAAATCTTGGCAAGCACGCTTGAGAGCGCCTTCACTGTCCGTGAAACAGCAAATCGCGCACGTCGGGCGGGACGTCATGGAAGGCGAAACCCGGCGCGAAGGTCAGCATCGAGAAGGGCTCGTCCAGGTTCTTGAAGATGTAGTCCGCGCCAGCGAAATCATCTTCCGCCGTATAGATGCTCGGCGTGATGACGGTCGGGGCGCCTGCCGCCTTGGCCGCGCGCAAACCGTTGGCGGAATCCTCGAAGACCAGGCAGTCCTCCGGAGGAAAACCGAGATCGGCAAGGACCAGCCGGTAAACTTCGGGATCGGGCTTCTTGCGCGGCGTGTCCTCGCCGGTGCGCACCGAGCGAAACCAGGACAGCGCGTCAGCTCCCAGCGTCGCCTGCATCAATGCGCCAACATTGGTGCGACTTGTCGTCGTCCCGATTGCCAGATCCAGGCCTGCCGCGCGTGCCCGACGCAGAAGCGCTTCGACGCCCGGCCGCAACGTCACGTTTCCCGGCCGCATCGACGCGCCGTAGATGTCCGTCTTGCGCCGATGCAGTGCGCCAACATCGATGTCCTGCGCGCCGATCCGCTCGGCATGGAACCGGATGCGTTCGCGGCCGCCTGTTACGGCAAGAAGCTCTCGGTAGAGCTCCCGGTCCCAGACCCAGTCGAGCCCGGCTTCCTCGAAGGTCCGGTTGAAGGCGATACGGTGCAGTTCTTCGGTTTCGGCGAGCGTGCCGTCCACATCGAGGATCAGCGCGCGCACCGCCATGTCATGCCGGTTCCTTCAACCGCTCTATCGCCTGGGGAACCTCGGTGAGGCTGTCGATGACGACGTCGGCGCCGAGCTCATCGACGGGCATGGTCGTGTAACCGCCGCGCACCGCGATCGAGGGCATCGGCACGGCCTTCGCCGCCTCGATATCGGCCGGGCTGTCGCCGACCATCAACGCTCGGTGGGCGCCGTAGCCCAGTTGTTCGAGCGCATGGAGCAGCATGTCGGGCGCGGGTTTGCGCGTCGGCCCGGTGTCGCCGCCCACTACGGCGTGGACGGAAGCGGTCAGCCCGAAATGCGCGATGATTTCGCGCGAGAACGCCTCCGGCTTGTTGGTGACGACGCCGATCTTCACCCCGGCGCGCGCATAGGCCGTCACCATCGTCTCCGCGCCGGGCATCAGCGTGGTTTCGCCGGTCAGATGCCGTGCATAGATGCCCATCATCCGGTCGGTCATCGCGCTCAGCGCGTCGCCCTCGAGCACGATCCCGCGCGCCGCGAAGGCCCGTTCAACCAGCTTGCGCACGCCGTTGCCGATCATCTTGCGGACGTCGTCGACCACCAGCGCGGGCTTGTCCTCGGATGCAAGCAACTCGTTGACGGCGGCGGCGATGTCGGGAACGGAATCGATCAGGGTTCCGTCCAGGTCGAAGAGCACCACCTGCGGCCAGCCGCACCGGTCACCGTCCTGCGCGAAACGCGTGCTCATGCCGCATCCTTCCACTTGATCGAGCACCCCATGGACGGGATCTGCTCGCGCGGCCCCTCGCCGGTCTCCGCGACACTCCGCATCGCCTCGAAAAGCTCGCGCGGGACGTCGCCTTCGGCCGGCGCCGCCCGCGACGCGTCGAGCCGCCCCCGATACTGGAGTTCAAGGTCCCGGTTGAAACCGAAGAAATCCGGCGTGCACACCGCGTCATAGGCGCGCGCGACCGACTGGTCCTCGTCATGCAGGTAGGGAAACGGGAAGGCGTGCGCGGCCGCGAACGCCTTCATCGCGGCGAACGAATCCTCCGGATAGGCGGCGGCGTCGTTCGCGTTGATCGCGACGAAGCCGATGCCCAGCGCCTCCAAGTCACGCGCGTCGCGCACCATGCGGTCGATCACCGCTTTCACATAGGGGCAGTGGTTGCAGATGAAGGCGACGACCAGCCCGTTCGGGCCGGCGCAATCGAAGATCGAATGGGCCCTGCCCTCCGTGCTCGTCAGTCGCGCGTCGATGGCCTTCCAGCCGAAATCGCAGATCGGGGGCGCAGCTCCCATCACACTTCTCCCTTGAAATCAGGCGGCCGCCGCGTCGGCGGCATTTCGGATGGCCTCGATATTGGCTCTGTATGCCGCTTCCTCGCCACCCTTGAACACAGCGGAACCGGCGACAAGCACATTGGCGCCGGCGGCCGCGACGAGCGGTGCCGTCTGCGGCGTCACGCCGCCGTCGATTTCGATGTCGATCGGCCGCTCGCCGATCATGGCCTTGATCCGCTTGACCTTCTCAACGACCGAGGGAATGAAGGCCTGACCGCCGAAGCCCGGGTTGACGGTCATAAGCAGCACCAGGTCGAGCCGGTCGAGTACATATTCGATCACGTTTTCCGGCGTCGACGGATTGAGCGAGACACCGGCCTTCTTGCCGAGATTGCGGATCGCCTGCAGCGAGCGGTCCAGATGCGTCGTCGCTTCCGCATGCACGGTGATGATGTCGCACCCGGCATCGGCGAAGGCTTCCAGGAAGGGATCGCACGGCTCGATCATCAGATGGCAGTCGAACACCTTGTCGGTCCGGTCGCGCACGGCCTTGATGATCGGCGGGCCGAAGGTGATGTTCGGAACATAGTGACCGTCCATGACATCGAGGTGAATCCAGTCGGCGCCGGCGCGGACGACGGCCTCGATCTCGTCACCGAGCCTGGAGAAATCCGACGAAAGCACGGACGGGGCGATGATGGTATTGGATGCCATGGCGATTGTTCTCCGCTTGAACGGCCTATTTGGTCAGATTGGCAAACAGGCTTGGCAGTTTTTCCGGCAGGCGTTCGACCTGGTCGATGATCGTATAGTTGTTGGATCCGAAGATGCGCTCGACATATCGATCCGCCTCGGGATCCAGGGTCAGGCAATAGCTTGAGACACCCGCCTGCTGTAACTCAACTGCCGCCTTTTTTGCATCCATCCTCAGATATTGCGGATCGCGCTCGTCGATATCAGCCGGCTCGCCGTCCGTGACGATCAACAGCAGCTTGTGACGCTCGCTGCGCTGGCCGAGATGATGGCCCGCATGCCGCATGGCCGCGCCCATCCGCGTTGAAAGCCCGCCCTTCATGCCGGCGAGCCTTCCTTTCACATCGGCGTCGAGGCGCTGTTCGAAATCCTTGAACCGATAATACTGCACGTCGTGGCGGCCGTCCGAGGCGAAACCGTGAATGGCGAAGGGATCGCCGATGCCATTGATGGCGCTGGCGACGAGCGCGGAAGCCTCGCGCGTCAGTTCCAGTACCGTCTTCTCCGTGCCCCGGACAATTTCATTGGTGGATTCGGACAGGTCCAGCAGGATCACCACCGCCAGATCGCGACGATTGATGACATTGCGCATGGTGATGCGCGGATCCGGCGGCATGCCGAGCCGCGTCATGACGATGGCGTCGACGGCTGCGTTGATATCGAGCTCGTCGCCATCCTCCAGCCGCCTTTGCCGGGAGATACCCTGCGGACGCAGGCGGTCGACGATCTGCCTGATCCGGTGACTGACGCCCTTGTGCGCGGTCAACATCGTGTCGATGGTCTCGGGATCGCCCCTGCCCTGCCGGCGCTCATAAACCGTCGCCCAGCTCGGGCGATGCAGCTGAACCTTGTAGTCCCATTCGGCATAGTGGAAGGGACCGGAGACCGGCTCCCTGCCCTCCCTATCGTTGTAGGAGACGCCCTCGTCCTCATAGGGAAAGAGTTCGCTCGACAGGACCCAGACCTCCTGCGCGTCGTCGCCGGCGGTTTCGACGTCCACCTCATTGATGAATTCCATCAGCCCGACATTCCGGCGAACCTGTCGCTCCAACTCCGGGCGGTAGGTATTGCTCTCCCCCCAGTCATAATCATCCATCGACCAGACAAAGCGGTTGTCGTCGCGATAGGGAGTATTCAACGTCTCAAGAATGCGCAGGCTGGGGACCGCGCGGCGCTCAGCCAGCAGGTTGTAGAGCTCAATGCCGAGCCCCCAGGAGAACATCGTCTCGCGCTCGTTCGCCGCGATGTTGATGTGGAACTGCTCGACCAGCGAGTCGATCGCACGATCTCCGAGCGGAGGCCCCGGCTCCAGCAGCGCCCGCGCGATCCTCTCCAATAGATACATCGTGTCGTGTTCGTAATAGCCGGCAGGCGATTGCGCCATCAGCGACCTGAACAGCCCGCGCAGTCCCGGGAACTGCCGCGTGGCCGCATACTCGACCCGCGCGTCGTCAAGCATGCCGACGAAGAACATCTGCGCCGGACTCAGCGCCTGCTGGCTCAATCCTCGGTCCGAGCTGGCGATATGCGCCGCCATGTGGGCGCACATGGCGCGATAGAGGTCGAGGCCGCCAACAGTGCCTATTTGATCGACCGCGTCAGGCAAGTGCATCGCGCCGTCCTCGATGAACGGACGAAAACCGGCATGGTCGGCGGCGCTCGGGCGCAGGAAGAAATCGCGGCCCCAAAATGCTCTGAGATAGAAGTTCAACCGGCGCTGAGAGTTGACGAAAAGCGTACCTCGGCGTTCCTGTTTCAGAACCGCGCGCGAATCCTCGCTGACGAGGCCAAAATAGTCGGCCTGTTTCGGCAGGTCGCGCCGATAGGCCTCGGCGCCGAAATCGACCCAGCGCCGCAGGCCCGACAGGGTCAGCTTGGAGAGGAGTTCTTCCAACACGCCGAACATCGGTCGAAGTCCGCGCGGGGCGCGCGCTGCAAGACGATGCAGGAGCTGCAGATAGTCCCGGAGCAGATCCGGATCGCCGAAACGATGCGCCGCACCGGGCAACGTCGAGATCATCAGGGTCAGCACTTCGCCGGAGACCATCGAGGCCAGCTTGAGCGTCGCGCCGACGACATCGCGTATAATGTCTTCGCCGCATTCCTTGACCACCTGCGGCATCTCGTCGAGATAGCTCGTCAGCAGGTTCGGGCCCTTGCCGAGCGAAATCAGCGCCCGCGCGCCGTCGAGATAGTCCTTCAGGCCGGCGGGCGACATGAGCCGCGCGGATTCATGGAACAGGCCTTCCAGCGTATCCACCAGTTCCGGCGCGGCCTTGGTCAGCTCTTCACGATAATCGTCAAGATTGACCGTCATGCCGCCCGATCTTTGCTGCTGTCGGTGATTTCGGGAAAGAAGGTGCTGACCGCGGCCTGCAGCGTGTCGCGGATGTCCGGATCGTCGGTCAGCGGCTCGACCAGCGCCATCTGGCAGGCCGCCTGCGCCGGAATGTCCTTGGCGATCAGCTGGCCCGCATAGACCAGCAGGCGCGTCGACATGCCCTCGTCGAGCCCGTGGCCCTTCAGGTTTCGGGAACGTTGCGCCACCTGCACGAGCCGCTCCGCGGTCTTGCGGTCGACGCCCGCCTCATGGGCCACAATCTCGGATTCCACCTCGGCGGTCGGAAAATCGAACGACATCGCGCCGAAGCGCTGCTTCGTCGACTGTTTCAGGTCCTTCATCATCGACTGGTAGCCGGGATTGTAGGAGATCACGACCTGGAAATCGGGGTGGGCGTCCACCACCTCGCCCTTCTTCTCCAGCGGAAGCTGGCGGCGATGGTCGGTCAGCGGGTGGATCACCACCGTCGTATCCTGACGTGCTTCCACGACCTCGTCGAGATAGCAAATCGCGCCAATCCGCGCCGCGATCGTCAACGGCCCGTCCTGCCATTTCGTGCCGTTGATATCGAGCAGGAAACGGCCGATCAGGTCGGAGGCGGTCATGTCCTCGTTGCAGGCGACCGAGATCAGCGGCTTGCCGAGCTTCCACGCCATATGTTCGACGAAACGCGACTTGCCGCAGCCGGTCGGTCCCTTGAGCATGACCGGCATGCGTACGTCATAGGCGGCCGAGTATTTCTCGATCTCGTCGCCGACGGGCCGGTAATAGGGTTCGGTCTCGATGCAGAACTGCTTCGGGTCGATATCGGTCATCGTCGTCTCCTGTCGGAGCGGGGAACTCGTTTGAACAGGGTGAACCGGGGCCGCATAGTGCGGCCCCGGCAGCCGCGCTTCAGAGCTTGATCGAGGCGCGGTGCACGACCAGCGCGGTGCCCTGTGTCTGCTTGAAGTTGTCGTAGCCGACGAGGCGGACATGATTGTCCGGATTGGCCTTCTTGCACATCTCGATTTCCTGGAAGATGGCGTCGACATCCGTCTCGCCGAACATCGGCAGCTTCCACATGTACCAGTAATGCGAGGACGCGTTTTCCGGTTCGGTATGCTCGATGGCCGGGTTCCAGCCCTTCGAGACGATATATTCCACCTGGCTGCGCAGTTCCTCTTCCGTTAGTTCCGGAAGATAGGAGAAGGTACCCATTTTCCGGCTGTTCGGGTCCGACAGGCGGGAGCCATAATCTTGAACTTCGCTCATAGTTTCATTCCTTCGATAAATTTTCGTTCGTGGTGATCCGGGGGCGGATTACCGGTGAGCGACATCCAGCTTGTCGACGGTGTCGAATTCGAACTTGATCTCTTTCCATGTTTCCATGGCGATCTTCAGTTCGGGGCTGTGCTTGGCGGCCGCGGTCAGGATGTCCTTGCCTTCCTTTTCCAGCTCGCGCCCTTCGTTGCGCGCCTTGACGCAAGCCTCGACAGCGACGCGGTTCGCCGCAGCGCCGGCTGCATTGCCCCACGGGTGGCCGAGCGTGCCGCCGCCGAATTGCAGGCAGGCATCGTCGCCGAAGATCGCAACGAGTGCGGGCATGTGCCAGACATGGATGCCGCCCGAGGCGACCGGCAGGACGCCGGGCATCTGTCCCCAATCCTGGTCGAAGAAGATGCCGCGCGACCGGTCTTCTGCGACGAACTTGTCGCGCAACAGGTCGATCCAGCCGAGCGTCGCCGCGCGGTCGCCCTCAAGCTTGCCGACAACCGTGCCCGAATGCAGGTGGTCTCCGCCGAGCAGGCGCAGCATCTTCGCCAGTACCCGGAAATTGATGCCGTGCTTCGGATGGCGGTCGATCACGCCATGCATGGCCCGGTGGACATGCAGCAGCATGCCGTTATCGCGGCACCAGCGCGACAGGCTGGCCTGCGCCGCCCAGCCAAGCGTGAGATAGTCGCTCATGATGATCGGGGTGCCGATCTCCTTGGCGAATTCGGCGCGCTTGTACATCTCCTCGATATTCGGCGCGGTGACGTTCAGATAGTGGCCCTTGCGTTCGCCGGTCTCGGCCTCGGCCTTCTCGATGGCTTCCTGGCAGAACTGGAAGCGGTCACGCCAGCGCATGAAGGGCTGCGAGTTGACGTTCTCGTCGTCCTTGGTGAAGTCGAGGCCGCCGCGCAGCGCTTCGTAGACGGCGCGGCCGTAATTCTTGGCCGACAGGCCGAGCTTCGGCTTGATCGTGCAGCCGAGGAACGGACGGCCATATTTGTCCATCTTGTCGCGCTCGACCTGGATGCCGTGGGGCGGGCCGTCGCAGGTCGCGACGAACCAGAGCGGAAAGCGCACATCCTCGAGACGCAGCGCGCGGACGGCCTTGAAGCCGAACACGTTCCCGACTAGCGAGGTAAAGACGTTGACCACCGAGCCTTCCTCGAAGAGCCCCATCGGATAGGCGATGAAGGCGTAATAGCTTTCATCGTCGCCCGGCACGTCCTCGATCGCGTAAGCGCGGCCCTTGTAATATTCGAGGTCGGTCAGAAGGTCGGTCCAGACCGTCGTCCAGGTACCGGTGGAGGACTCGGCGGCGACGGCGGCGGCCGCTTCCTCGCGCGGCACGCCCGGCTGCGGCGTGATCTTGAAACAGGCGAGAATGTCGCTCTCCTTCGGTGTGTAGTTCGGCTCCCAATAGGTTTCGCGATATTCCTTGACGCCCGCGGAATATTTGCCGGGAGACGTGTGCGTGTTCATGGGTTCGTTCCTCTGATCTGTTTTGTGCAGGGAAGTGTGGGGGCTTCGATCGCTTGCCTTATGCGGCCTTGGCGGTAGCGGTCTGCGGATCGAGTTTTCCGGCCGCATAGCGCTTTGCCATCTCGTCCATCGGGATCACCTTGATCTTCGAGGCATTGCCCGCCGTGCCGAAGGCCTCGAAGCGATCGCGGCAAAGATCGCGCATCGCGTCCATCGCCGGCTTCAGGAACTTGCGCGGATCGAATTCCGACGGATTGTCCTTTGCGATCTTCCGGAACTGGCCGGTCATCGCCATGCGGCAGTCGGTGTCGATATTGACCTTGCGCACGCCATGCCGGATGCCGCGGACGATCTCCTCCACCGGCACGCCGAAGGTCTGCGGCATCTCCCCGCCATAGGCGTTGATGATGTCCTGCAGTTCCTGCGGCACGGACGACGATCCATGCATGACCAGATGTGTGTTCGGCAGCTTGGCGTGGATCTCTTCAATTACGCGCATGGCGAGGATGTCGCCGGTCGGCTTGCGGGTGAATTTGTAGGCGCCATGGGAGGTGCCGCAGGCGATCGCCAGCGCGTCGACCCCGGTGCGGGTGACGAAATCGACCGCCTGGTCCGGATCGGTCAGGAGCTGGTCGTGCGACAGCTTGCCCTCGGCGCCGTGTCCGTCTTCCGCCTCCGACTCGCCGGTTTCGAGCGAGCCGAGCACGCCGAGCTCGCCCTCGACCGAGGCGCCGACCCAGTGGGCCATTCTGGCGACATGTTCGGTGATCTCGACATTGTATTCGTAGGAGGCCGGCGTCTTGGCGTCGGCTTCCAGCGAGCCGTCCATCATCACCGAGGTGAAGCCGTGCCGGATCGCGGTCAGGCAGGTCGCTTCGTTGTTACCGTGATCCTGGTGCATGCACACGGGGATATCCGGATAGATTTCCGCCAGCGCGTCGATCATCTTGGCCAGCATGATGTCGTTGGCGTAGGAGCGCGCGCCGCGCGACGCCTGGATGATCACCGGCGCGTCGCAAGCCTTGGCCGCCTCCATGATGGCAAGCCCCTGCTCCATATTGTTGATGTTGAAGGCCGGCACGCCATAGGCATGGTCGGCGGCGTGGTCGAGCAACTGGCGAAGGGTGATGCGGGCCATTCTCAAGCCTCCTCTTTGGTGATGGTCTCTGACGGGCCGAGGTCCGGCTCCGGCAGCATCGTCTTCAGCGCCGCCTGCCAGCCCTCGGGATTGAGCGGCGGATCGCCGGCGTCGATGAAGTAGTCGCCCAGCACGGACAGGCGCATCGCGAAGACCTTTTCCCGACGCCGCTCGTCGGCGTGGAAACGCAGGTTCTCCATCAGCGCGATCTCGCCATAGGGCACCCGCGCCAGACCGGCTTCCGCCCCGATGCCCACGCTTTCCTTGACGAAGGCCACAGCCTTGCCGGTGAGGGTCTCCAGGATCGGACGGAAAGGCTCCAGGCTGAGCGCCGGATTGATGTCTCCGGCGGGATTGCCGAGTCCGGCGACCACCACCACCCGGGCGCCGGCGTCTGCCAGCCGGTCGATCAGCGGAATGGCCGTATGGCTGATGCCCTCGTCCAGGCTGATCCTGATGATCGCCGTCTCACCCTCGAGCGGCCGGGCTCGCGCTTTCATCGCCAGCATCACGCCCGTCCTCCGCCCGCCAGCCGGACCGCTTCCTCGACAACCGCGTCCGCAGTGATGCCGAAATGCTTGAATAGATCGCCGGCCGGCGCACTGGCGCCGAAGGAGGTCATGCCGACAAAGGCACCGTCCTCGCCGATCCAGCGGTCCCAGCCGAGCCGCGCGGCCGCTTCGATGGCGATACGGGGCGCTGTGCCCAGCACGTCGCGGCGGTAGGCTTCGTCCTGGGCCTCGAACAGCTCCCAGCAGGGCATGGAAACCACCGCCGCGCTGATGTTCTTCTCGGCCAGCAACCTGTCTGCTGCCGCCTTCGCAATCTCGACCTCCGACCCCGTCGACAGGATGGTGACATCGCGCCGCCCCTCGGGTTCGTGCAGCACATAGGCACCGCGCGCCGAGCGGTTGTCCTTCGAATGAGCGGACCTGAGCATCGGCAGCCCCTGCCGGGACAGTACCAGCACCGTCGGTCGATCCGCCGTCTCCAGCGCCAGTTCCCAGGCTTCCGCGGTTTCGATGATGTCGGCCGGGCGGAAGAGATTGATGTTCGGCGTTGCCCGCAGCATGGCGAGATGCTCGACCGGCTGATGCGTCGGCCCGTCCTCGCCGAGCCCGATGGAGTCATGCGTCATCACGTAGATCACGCGCTGCCCCATCAGGGCCGACAGTCGCATCGCGCCGCGCGCATAGTCGGAGAAGACCAGGAACGTTCCGCCATAGGGCACGAAGCCCCCATGCAGAGCGATCCCGTTCATGGCCGCAGCCATCCCGTGTTCGCGGATGCCGTAATGGATGTAGCGCCCCTTGAAGTTGGCCGGCGTGATCGGGTCCAGTCCCTTGGTGATCGTCAGGTTCGAATGGGTCAGGTCCGCGGAGCCGCCGACCGTGAGGTTGGTGGCAGCATTGATGACACCCAGCGCCATCTCCGAGGCCTTGCGGCTGGCGACCTTGGTGGCCTGCTCCACATGGGTCTTGCGGAAGGCCGCAAGGTCCCGCTTCACCCGCGCCGGCACCTCACCGGATATCGTCGCCAGGAAGGATTTCTGCCGCGCGCTCGCTGCCAACCGTTCCTCCCAGGCCATGCGGCTCTCCTTGCCGCGCGCGGCGATCGCGCGCCATGCTGCGGCGATGTCGTCCGGTACGACGAACGGTTCGTGCGCCCAGCCGATATTGGCACGCGTCGCGGCGATCTCGTCGTCGCCCAGCGGCGCGCCATGGGTCTTTTCGGAGCCCTGCATGTTCGGCGCGCCCTTGCCGATGAGCGTGCGGCAGGCGATCAGCGATGGCTTGCGCGATTTTCGCGCCTTTTCAATGGCTTCCCCAACCGCGCTCATGTCGTGACCATCGACGCTCTGGACGTCCCAGCCCGCCGCCTTGAACCGCGCTTGCTGGTTCATCGAGGTCGAAAGCGAGGTCGGCCCGTCGATGGAGATGTGATTGTCGTCCCACAGCACGATGAGCCGCGAGAGCTTCAGATGCCCGGCGAGGTCAATCGCCTCGTGGCTGATGCCCTCCTGAAGGCAGCCGTCTCCCGCGATGACATAGGTGAAATGATCGACCAGCCTGGTGCCGAAACGCGAGGCCATCATCCGCTCGCCGATTGCCATGCCGACGGCGGTCGCAAGCCCCTGCCCGAGCGGCCCCGTCGTCGTCTCCACGCCGAGCGTATGGCCATATTCCGGATGGCCGGCCGTGTGGCTGCCCAACTGGCGGAACTGCTGCAACTGCTCGATCGGCATGTCCTCGTAACCGAGGAGATGATGGATCGCATATTGCAGCATGGAGCCGTGGCCCGCCGAGAGGACGAAGCGGTCGCGGTCGGGCCAGTCCGACTTCGACGGATCGAGCTTGATGAAGCGGTTGAACAGAACCGTCGCCACGTCGGCCATGCCCATCGGCATGCCGGGATGGCCGGATTTCGCCTTCTGCACCGCATCCATCGCCAGCGCGCGAATGGCGTTGGCCATGTCGCGTTCACCGACGCCGGATGTCAGATCTGCCGTTGCCTGGATGTTCATTGTGTCCTCCTCCAGTCGCGCGATCAGGACGCGCGGCGCTTCAGATCCATCAGCTTGTGGATCAGCGGCGTGAAAATGAGCTGCATGGCGAGATCGAGCTTCTCGCCCGAACACACGATGGAATTGGCGCGCGACATGAAGCTGCCGTCGAGCATCGAGAGCAGATAGGGAAAGTCGATGCCGCGCGGATTGGCGAAGCGGATCACGAGCATCGATTCCGCCGGTGTGGGAATCCAGCGCGCCACGAACGGATTGGACGTATCGACCGTCGGAATGCGCTGAAAGTTGATGTTGGTCTCGGAGAATTGCGGGCAGATGTAGCGCGCGTAATCCGGCATACGTCGCAGGATCGTGTCCGTCACCGCCTCGGTGGAATAGCCGCGCGAGGCCTTGTCGCGATGGATCTTCTGGATCCACTCCAGATTGATGACCGGCACGACGCCGATCTTCAGGTCGATGTGCCTGGGCAGGTCGATCGCGTCCGTCTTCACGCAGCCATGCAGACCCTCGTAGAACAGGAGGTCGCTCGGCTGCAGGTCGGCCCAGTCTGTGAAGGTGCCGGGCGGCGCTCCGTAGAGATCGGCTTCCTTGTCGTCATGGACATAATGACGGGTCTTGCCGGTGCCCTTGCGCCCGTATTCCTCGAACACGGATTCCAGGATTTCCAGCTCGTTCGCCTCGGGGCTGAAATGCGAGAAGTTCGTGTTCCCTCTCGCCTCCTCCTCGGCCACCTTCTCCTTCATGCCGACGCGGTCGTAGCGATGGAACGCGTCGCCCTCGATGTAGGAGGCGGTCACGCCCTCCCGGTCGAAAATCTTCTTGAACGTGTCCTTGATCGTCGTGGTGCCGGCGCCCGACGAACCGGTGATCGCGATAATGGGATGCTTGTGGGACATGGGTTCTTCGTTCTTTCGGTGTCAGGCGCGGAACAGGCCGCGTTTTGCGAAAAGGGGATGACGCGTGCCGATCGCCGAGGGGTCGCTGTGATAGCGCGCGATCTTGTCGACCTCCTTCTTCGATCCGAAGACGAGCGGAGTGCGCTGGTGCACGTCGCCCGGCACGAGATCGAGGATGCGGGTGACGCCGTCGGTCGCCATGCCTCCGGCCTGCTCCACCAGAAGCGCGATGGGGCTCGCCTCGTAGATCAGCCGCAACCGGCCCTGCGCGTAGCCCTTGCGGCTGTCGCGCGGATAGAGGAACACGCCGCCGCGAATGAGGATGCGATAGGTGTCGGCCACCAGCGAGGCGATCCACCGCATGTTGAAGTCCTTCTCGCGCGGGCCTTCGGTCCCCGCGAGGCAATCGTCGATGTAAAGACGGGTCGTCTCGTCCCAGTGGCGGTAGTTCGACATGTTGATGGCGAACTCGGTCGCCATCGCCGGAATGGTCAGCGCCGGATAGGCTTCGACGAAGGTGCCGAGGCGGCTGGAAAAGACGTAGATGCGCGTGCCGTTTCGCTTGGTCAGCACCAGCGCCATCTGCGGTCCGTAGATGAAGAAGCCCGCCGCGAGTTGCTCCGAACCGGGCTGCGAGAATGTCGTGGCTGCGTCTTCCCTGCGCGGCAGGATGGAGAAGATCGTGCCGATGGAGACGTTCGTGTCGATGTTGGAGGAACCGTCGAGCGGATCAATCGCGACGGCGATGTCCGAATCCGGGTTGATGGTCACCGGATTGGCCAGTTCCTCCGAGGCGTAGTAGCCGATGCTCGCCTTGCGCGCGCCGTCGAGAAACAGATTGTCGGCGTGAACGTCGAGTTCCTTTTGCGTGTCGCCGCCTGCATTGGCGTTGCCGCGAGAGTCGGCGAAGGCCGCGCCGAGCGCGCCCTCGTTGATCGACTTGCGGACCAGGACGGCCGCCGCCGCGAAAGCGCGGATGACCTCGGCGATCTGCCCCTTCACCGGATCGTTGGATGCGGTGAACGTGTTGAGATACGCGTCGAGCGTCGCTGGTGTCATGTCGAAACCTCCCGTCGGCGACGCGGACTGGCCGAGCGCCGTGCCGTGATGAGATGCGGGAAGGTCTGAGATCAGTAAATTTTATTTTCTTTATTTTCGAGATAAGAAAATCTAACTACACACATGCTCAATCTCACCATGCGCCAGCTCCGCTCCCTGACCGCGATCGAACAAAGCGGAAAAATATCCATCGCCGCCAATGGGTTGGGCCTGACCGGCCCGGCCGTGACCTTGCAGCTCAAACAGGCGGAGGAAGAAATCGGCATGCCGCTTTTCGACCGAACGCCGGACGGCATGCGTCCCACTGCCGCAGGACAGGCCGTCCTGGAAGCGGCGCATGCTATTCAGGAGCGGCTGCGGGCGCTGGAAGAGGAGATCATCGCCTTCAAGGGCGGCAAGCGCGGGACCCTGAAGCTTGGCGCGGTGTCGACAGCGAAATATTTCGCGCCACGCCTCATCGCCGCGTTTCAGAAAACGCATCCCGACATCGACATCGAGCTCTTCATCGGCAACCGCGCAGAGACGATCGAGGCCCTCCGCCGCCAGACGATCGACATCGCCTTGATGGGACGCCCGCCGCGCGACCTTGAGGTCGAGGCCGCGCTCTTCGGAGATCACCCGCTGGTCATCATCGCACCCGCCGATCATAGGCTGGTCGGCAAGCGCGACATCACCAAGGAGGAGATCGCCGCTGAGAAGTTCCTCGTGCGCGAGCGAGGCTCGGGCACCCGCATATCATTGGAGATCTTCTTCGCCGACATCCCGGGCAAGCTGGAAAACCTCGGCACCGAGATGGGATCCAACGAGACGATCAAGCAGGCCGTCATGGCCGGGCTCGGCGTCGCGTTCATATCCGCCCACACGATCGAACAGGAATTGCAGCTCGGACGCCTTGCCATTCTCGACGTCTCCGGCATGCCCATCCGCCGGCAATGGTTCTCGGTCAGCCGCTCCGACCGGACGGCGTCGCCGGCCATGCGCATCTTCCGCGATTACCTCATCCGCGACGGCGCACGGCACCTGCCGATCACGCCGAAGACCTACCCCGCCGAAATGATCAGTAGCTATGCCGACACGCCGCTGAAGCGCTGACGAGACCGGCGCCGAAGGCTTCTCTCAGAACGCCTTGAAGGTCAGCGTGGTCAGCGACCGCGAGATGCCCTCGATGTCGAGGATGTGGTCGTTGACATATTTGCCGATGTCCTCGCCGGCCGGCACGTAAAGCTTCATCAAGAGGTCGTAGTCGCCGCTCGTCGAGTAGAGCTCCGAGGCGATCTCGCGCTCATAGACCTTGTCGGCCACCTTGTAGGCCTGTCCCGGATGGCAACGCAGCTGAACAAACACGCAATTCATCGAAGGTTCCTCACCATCACGTCCGGAAAAGGCCCGAGGCCACTGCCCCATCTCCTAAAGAAAATGCGTTCGAGATCAAGACCAAACGCCCCCGCCGCGATCCCGTAACGCACCGCCCGGAAGCTGCGGCCTAGTCGAAAACGATCGAAGGCGCCGCCTGCTGGGCCGCACCGATGCGCTGTTGAACCTGGCGGGCGATCTTCCGGTAGACTTCCGCGTTGGGGCTGTCGGGATCGAAGACCACGATCGGCGTCCCGGCGTCCGATTTCTCGCGAATATCCATCGTCAACGGCACCCCACCGAGGAACGGCACGCCCAGCTTTTCAGCTTCCTTCTCCGCGCCGCCATGGCTGAAGATGTCGTGCCGCGAGCCACAATCGGGACAGATGAAATAGCTCATGTTCTCAATGATCCCGAGAACCGGAACCTCTACCTTGCGGAACATGTTCAGCCCCTTGCGCGCGTCGATGAGCGCCAGGTCCTGGGGCGTCGAGACGATCACCGCGCCGGCGAGCGGCACGTTCTGGGCCATCGTCAATTGCGCGTCGCCCGTGCCCGGCGGCATGTCGACGACGAGCACGTCCAGTTCGCCCCAGGCCACTTCCTTGAGCATCTGGTTGAGCGCCGAAATCACCATCGGGCCGCGCCAGATCATCGGCGTGTCCTCTTCCACGAGGAAGCCCATCGACATCACCTTGACGCCGTAATTCTCCATCGGCTTCAGCGTCCGTCCGTCGATAGTCGTCGGCTTGCCGGTGATGCCCATCAGGCGCGGCATGGAGGGCCCGTAGATGTCCGCGTCCAGGATGCCGACCTTGAGGCCGAGCCCCTTGAGCGCCAGCGCCAGATTGACGGCGGTGGTCGACTTGCCCACCCCGCCCTTGCCGGACGCGACCGCGACGATCGAGGCGATGCCCGGAATGCCGGCCGGCTTGCGCGGCCCGCCACCCTGGGGCGGAACCTGCCGTGCTGGCTGCGGCGCGGGCCTTGGCTGGGACGACGGGCTTCCCGCCGTCTTGGCGGCGGTCAGGACGACACCGGCCTTCTCCACGCCCGGCACGCCAAGCGCGGCCCGCTCGGCCGCCTCGCGCAACGGCTCCAGCTCCTCGGCGCGTTCGGCCGGAACGGTCACGGAGAAGAACACCTTCGATCCCGCCTCGACGATTTCCGAGACGAGCCCGAGATCGACGATATTGCCGGTCAGGTCGGGGCCCTTCACCCGCTTCAGCTGCTCCAGAACAAGGTCCTTGATGGCCACGTCATTCCCCTTCTGTCTGGCGTTTCGATACGCCAGATAGGTGATTTGTCCTGCCAGTCCAATGGGGTGGCGCCGAAAGCGGACTCAATTTCTCAATCGGCGGACGCGTTTCCGTTGGCCGAAGGCTTGCCCGAGAAACCGGCGAGCATGCTTTGCGGCGTGATCACGCCGACCGGCTTTCCGGCCTTTTCCACCCGCAACGGCGCGTCATTGGACAGGAAGATGTCCATGATCGCGCCGACGCCCATGTCATGCGCGACGGCCTGTGCGCCGTCCGGCGCGGCCCCTTCGGTCATGACGTCCTCGGCGCACAGCACGCCGAGCGGGTTCATGTGCGCAACGAAATCGGCGACATAATCGTTCGCGGGCTTGCGGATGATCTCCTGCGGCGTCCCGCACTGGACGATGCGCCCGCCCTCCATAATCGCGATCCGCCCGCCGATCTTGAAGGCCTCGTCGAGGTCGTGGCTGACGAAGATGATCGTGCGCTTGAGGTTGGACTGTAGCTCCAGCAGTTCGTCCTGCAGCCGCGTGCGGATCAGCGGATCGAGCGCCGAGAACGGTTCGTCCATCAAGAGGATCGGTGCTTCGGTGGCGAAAGCCCGCGCCAGGCCGACACGCTGCTGCATGCCGCCTGAAAGTTCGCCCACCTTGCGCTCGGCCCAGTCCGTCAGCCCGACAAGCTTCAACTGCTCGCGCGCCCGCTTTTCGCGCTCGTCCCGCGACAGGCCCGACAGTTCGAGCCCGAAGGCGACATTGTCGAGCACGTTGCGCCACGGCAGCAGGCCGAACTGCTGGAACACCATGGAGATGCATTCGCGCCGGACGCGCCTGAGCGCCGCCCCGCCCGCATGGGTGACGTCCACCGGACCGCCCCCACCATCCACCACAACCCGTCCCCGAACCACGGGGTTCAGCCCGTTGACGGCGCGCAGCAGGGTGGACTTGCCGGAACCCGAAAGCCCCATGAGAACGAGTATCTCGCCGGCTTCGACGGACAACTGGCAATCGTGGACGCCGAGCACCTGGCCCGTTTCCTGCTGGATTTCCGCGCGATCCTTGCCCGCATCCATCATCGGCAATGCGACATGCGGCAGATCTCCGAAGACGATGGAGACGTTCTCGAAAACGACGGCGTGTTTCATCGGATCACCCGTCCTCCCCGTCGATGCGGAGCATCCGGTCGAGCATGATCGCCAGAACCACGATGATGAAGCCGCTTTCGAAGCCAAGCGCGGTGTTGACCGAGTTGAGCGCGCGCACCACGGGCACCCCCAGTCCGTCCGCGCCCACCAGCGCCGCGATGACCACCATCGAAAGCGACAGCATGATCGTCTGGTTGAGGCCGGTCATGATCTGCGGCAAGGCATAGGGCAACTCCACCTTCCACAGTCTCTGCGAAGGCGTCGCGCCAAAGGCGTCCGCGGCCTCCAGCAGGGAGCCGGGCGTGGACGAGACGCCGAGATGCGTCAGGCGAATGGGCGCGGGCACGACGAAGATGACGGTGGCGATCAGCCCCGGCACCATGCCGATGCCGAAGAACACGATGGCGGGGATCAGATAGACGAAGGTTGGCAGGGTCTGCATCAGGTCCAGGATCGGGCGCATGACCTGGTAGAGGCGCGGCCTGTGCGCCGCGGCGATGCCGATCGGCACGCCGACCGCCATGCAGACGACGCAGGCCGACAGCACCAGCGTCAGGCTCTCCGTCGTCTCTTCCCAGTAGCCCTGGTTCAGGATGAACAGGAAGCCGAGCAGGACGAAGAGCGGCGTCTTCCAGCTACGCCGCAACGCGAACGTTCCGGCGACGATGACCAGTACGACGACGATGGGTGGCGGCGTTTGCAGGATCCAGAGCAGCGCCTCGATCAGCACCTCCATCGCCTGCGCCAGCCCGTCGAAGAACCAGCCGGCATGATCCTGAAGCCAGTCGAACACCGCTTTCGCGGTCTTGCCCACGGGTATCTTGGTCTCGGTCAACCACTCCAACGCGCCCGTCCCCTCTGCCTGGAGGTCAATCGCCGCAGGATGCAGCGGGGCGGCCGCGAAGACAAGGCGCGGCCGCCTCTATCGATCAAAGGCCGAGTTCGGCCTTGACGGCGGCCATGGCGTCTCCACCGTCCTCGGTCGTCACGCCGTCGAGCCAGCCGTCGAGAACGGTGGGATTGGCCTTCAGCCACGCCGCGGCTGCATCGTCGGGATCCTCGCCGTCATTGAGGATGGCGCCCATGATCTCGTTTTCCATCTGCAACGAGAACTTCAGGTTCGACAGCAGCGCACCGATGTTCGGGCACTCCTCGGAATAGCCGGCACGGGTGTTGGTATAGACCGTCGCACCGCCGAGATCGGGACCGAAATACTCGTCGCCACCCGTCAGGTAGGACATCTCGAAATTGGCGTTCATCGGATGCGGCTCCCATCCCAGGAAGACGATCGGCTCGTCGCGCTTGCTGGCGCGGCCCACCTGGGCGAGCATGCCCTGCTCGGAGCTCTCCACGACCTCGAAACCGTCGAGACCGAAGGCGTCAGACGAGATCATGTCCATGATCAGGCGGTTGCCGTCATTGCCCGGCTCGATCCCGTAGATCTTGCCTTCCAGTTCGTCCTTGTGGGCGGCAATGTCGGCGAAGTCGGCGATGCCCATGTCCGCAGCGGCCTTGTTGACCGCCAGCGTGTATTTCGCGCCTTCGAGGTTCTCGCGAACCGTCTCCACGCTTCCGTCCTCGCGATAAGGCGCGATGTCGCCTTCCATGGTCGGCATCCAGTTGCCGAGGAAGATGTCGATGTCGCCCGATTTCATCGAGGCGTAGGTGACCGGCACCGACAGAACCTTGACGTCCACGTCATATCCGAGCGCTTCCAAAACCGTTTTGGTCGCAGCGGTCGTGGCGGTAATGTCGGTCCAGCCCACATCCGAAAACACCACTTCATCGCACTGGGCAAAGGCTAGGCTCGTGCTCGCCGCAAGCGCGGCGATCGTCGTCAGGGTGGACTTGCAGAGGGTCATATAGTCTCTCCTGTTGGCTTATCCGGCGGATGCGGATTTTCTTGATTGACGGATCAATTAAAAAACAACTAGGGATAATTGGCAAGCGACGATTGGAGAATGCTATGCCCAGGATCGGCATGGAAGCTGTCCGAAGAAGCGCCCTTGTCGATGCGGCCATCCAGGAGATCGGCTCGACGGGATCGCTGGAAGTCACCGTCAGCGCGATCGCACGACGCGCCGGAGTGTCCTCCGCCCTCGCTCACCACTATTTCGGCTCCAAGGACCAGATCTTCCTGGCGGCGATGCGACGCATCCTGAGCGATTTCGGCAATGACGTGCGCGCCCGCCTGTCGACCGCCGGCGGTCCGGTGGAACGGGTCCAGGCGATCATCGCGGCCAGTTTCGGTCCGGACCAGTTCGACCGCGAGATCGTCGCGGCCTGGCTCGCCTTCTACGTTCTGGCGCAGAAATCGCCCGAAGCCGGCCGCCTGCTGAGGGTCTATGCGCGCCGCCTGGACAGCAACCTCGTCTTCAACCTGCGCCAACTCGTCGGCGAGACCGCGGCCCGGCGCATCGCGCAAGGCCTCTCCTCGATGATCGACGGCTTCTACATCCGCCATGCCCTGCAGGAGCATGTGCCCGACCGCGAGGACATGAAGAAGCTCGTCTGCGAATATCTCGAAATGTGCCTGGAGAAAGAAAGTCAGTCGTGACGACCGCGCCCAACATCCTGATCCTGATGGTCGACCAGTTGAACGGGACGCTGTTTCCCGACGGCCCCGCCGACTGGCTGCACGTCCCGAACCTGCGCAGACTGGCAGAACGCTCCGTTCGCTTCGCCAACGCCTACACGGGCTCACCGCTCTGCGCGCCGGGACGGGCGAGCTTCATGGCCGGCCAGTTGCCGCGCCGCACGCGGGTCTATGACAACGCAGCGGAATTCGCCTCCGACATCCCGACCTATGCGCATCATTTGCGCCGCGCCGGCTACCAGACATGCCTGTCCGGCAAGATGCATTTCGTCGGCCCCGACCAGTTGCATGGTTTCGAGGAGCGCCTGACCACGGACGTCTATCCGGCCGATTTCGGCTGGACGCCGGACTACCGCAAGCCCGGCGAGCGCATCGACTGGTGGTATCACAACATGGGGTCCGTCACGGGCGCCGGCGTCGCCGAGATCACCAACCAGCTCGAGTATGACGACGAGGTCGCCTACCACGCCGTCCGCAAGGTCTATGACCTGTCGCGCGGCAAGGACGAGCGGCCCTGGATGCTGACGGTGTCCTTCACCCACCCGCACGACCCCTATGTCGCGCGGAAGAAATACTGGGACCTCTACGAGGATTGCGAGCACCTGGAACCGGTCGTGCCGGCCATCCCCTACGAGGAGCAGGACTCCCATTCCAAGCGGCTTTTCGACGCCAATGACTGGCGCAACTTCGACATCACCACGGATAACATCCGCCGCTCCCGCCGCGCCTATTTCGCCAACATCTCCTACATCGACGACAAGATCGGCGAGATCCTGGAAGCGCTGGAATCCTCGCGGCAGGCCGACAACACGATCGTCCTGTTCGTGTCAGACCACGGCGACATGCTCGGCGAACGCGGCCTCTGGTTCAAGATGAGCTTCTTCGAGGGCTCGGCGCGCGTCCCGCTGATGATCGCCGCGCCGAACGTCGTCCCGTCCCGCGTCATCGAACCGGTGAGCACGATGGACGTCACGCCGACACTCTGCGACCTCGCGGGCATCGACATCACCGAAATCGCGCCCTGGACGGATGGCCAGTCGCTCGTCCCTGCCATGGCCGGCGAGAAGCGCACGGAACCGGTGCGCATCGAATATGCCGCCGAAGGATCCTACGCGCCGCTCGTCTGCATCCGCCGCGGCAACTGGAAATACACCCATTGCGAATTGGACGATCCGCAGCTCTTTGACCTTTCGGCCGACCCGCACGAGATGAACAACCTCGCCCATGCGCCGGAACATCTTGAAACGGCTTCGGAATTTGCGCGGCTGGCCGGCCAGTTCTGGGACATGACGGCCTATGACGCCGAGATACGCCAGAGCCAGGCACGGCGCTGGGTCGTCTACGAGGCGCTGCGCAACGGCAGCTACTATCCATGGGACTACCAGCCGCTGCAGAAGGCGTCCGAACGCTACATGCGCAACCACATGGATCTGAACGTGCTGGAGGAGAGCCAGCGCTTCCCGAGGGGAGATTGAGATGCTGACCGTTTGGGGCCGCAAATCCTCCTCAAACGTGCAGGCGCTGATGTGGGCCATCGGCGAGCTTGGTCTCGCCTATGAGCGCCATGACGTGGGGCACACCTACGGCGGCAACGACACTCCGGAATTCCTGGCCATGAACCCGAACGGCACCGTGCCCGTTCTGAAGGACGGCGACGGCGACTTTCTGTGGGAGACCGGCGCGATCCTTCGATACGTCGCCAACCGCTACGGCGCCCCGCCCTTCTGGCCCGACGATCTGGCGGCGCGCGCGCATATCGACAAATGGACCGAGTGGTCGAAGATCAACGTCGCGATCAAGTTCACCGGACCGGTCTTCTGGCGCGTCGTCAGAACCGCACCGAAGGACCGCGACCCTGCCGCGATCGTCAGGGCCCTTCGCGAACTCGGCAGGTTCCTCGACATCGCCGAAACGCGCCTTGCCTCCCACCCCTTCCTTGCCGGGGACGATTTCACGCTGGCCGACATCCAGTTCGGCCACGTGCTGTATCGCTATTTCGACATCGATATCGATCGGACGCCGCGACCGGCGCTCGATCGCTACTATGTCAAACTGACAGCCCGGCCTGCCTTCCAGGAGCATGTCATGGTGTCATATGAAGAATTGAGGGTCTCGTAGATGCAAACACAACCCGCCGCCAGCCACTTCATCGACGGTGCGCCGGTCGAGGATGCCGCCGGCAAGCCGATCGAGGTCATCTATCCGGCGACAGGCGAAACGATCGCCACGCTTCACTCGGCCACCGACGCCGCAGTCGAAAAGGCACTCCAGACGGCCCAGCGCGCGCAGGGCGAATGGGCCGCCCTGTCTCCGACCGAGCGCGGCCGCGTCCTGCGTCGCGCCGCCGACATCATCCGCGATCGCAACCGCGCGCTCTCCGAACTCGAAACCCACGACACCGGCAAGCCGCTCCAGGAGACGCTCGTCGCCGACGCGATGTCAGGCGCCGACGCATTGGAGTATTTCGGCGGCCTCGCACCGACGATCGGCGGCCAGACCGTCGAGCTTGGCGGCGACTTCGCCTATACGCGCCGCGAGCCGCTGGGCGTCTGCCTGGGCATCGGCGCGTGGAACTACCCGATCCAGATCGCCTGCTGGAAGGCCGCGCCGGCGCTGGCCTGCGGCAATGCGATGATCTTCAAGCCGTCGGAGATGACGCCCCTCTCCGCGCTGAAATTGGCGGAAATCCTCATCGAGGCCGGCGCGCCTGCGGGCCTCTTCAACGTCGTGCAGGGCTATGGCGACGTCGGCGCGAAGCTGACCACCGATCCGCGCGTCGCCAAGGTGTCTCTGACGGGCTCCGTGCCGACCGGCCGCAAGGTCTATTCCAGCGCGGCGGAAGGCCTGCGCCACGTGACGATGGAACTCGGCGGCAAATCGCCCCTCATCGTCTTCGAGGACGCCGACATCGAAAGCGCCATCGGCGGCGCCATGCTCGGCAATTTCTATTCAACCGGCCAGATCTGCTCCAACGGCACCCGTGTCTTCGTGCACCGCGCCATTCGCGACCGCTTCGTCGAACGGCTGGTCGAGCGCACCCGCTCCATCGTCATCGGCGATCCGATGGACGAGGCCGTGCAGATGGGGCCGCTCGTTTCGGCGGCGCAGCGCGACAAGGTCATGGGCTATGTCGAACGCGGCCGACAGGAAGGCGCGACGCTGGAGATCGGCGGCGGCATTCCCTCGATCCAGGGCTTCGACAACGGCTTCTTCCTCGAGCCGGCGGTGTTCACCGGCGTCACGGACGACATGACGATCGCGCGCGAGGAGATCTTCGGGCCGGTCATGTCGGTCCTCGATTTCGACGACGAGGACGAAGTAATCGCCCGCGCCAACGCCACCGAATTCGGCTTGGCTGCCGGTGTCTTCACCGCAGACATCACCCGCGCCCACCGCGCCGTCGCCCGGCTGCAGGCCGGCACCTGTTGGATCAACGCCTACAACCTCACCCCCGCAGGCATGCCCTTCGGCGGCGTGAAGGCCTCCGGTTTCGGCCGCGAGAACGCGGCGGCGGCGATCGAAGCCTACAGCCAGGTCAAGAGCGTCTATGTCGGCCTCGGCCCCGTCGAAAGCCCCTATTGAACGAGACGGCCATGCAAGCGGATTTCATCATCATCGGTTCCGGCTCGGCCGGATCGGCCATGGCGCACCGCCTTTCCGAGGACGGCAGGCATTCCGTCATCGTCGTGGAGGCCGGCGGCACCGATGTCGGGCCCTTCATCCAGATGCCGGGCGCCCTGTCCTATCCGATGAACATGAAACGCTATGACTGGGGCTTCCAGTCCGAACCCGAGCCGCATCTGGGCGGCCGGCGCCTGGCGACCCCGCGCGGCCATGTCATCGGCGGCTCGTCCTCCATCAACGGCATGGTCTATGTGCGCGGCCACGCCCGCGACTACGACCACTGGGCCGAAACCGGCGCGACAGGATGGGCCTATGCGGACGTGCTGCCCTATTTCAAGCGACTGGAGAACTGGCACGATGGCGGCCATGGCGGCGATCCGGCCTGGCGCGGGACGTCCGGCCCGCTGCATGTGACGCGCGGCAAGCGCGACAACCCCCTCCACGCGGCCTTTGTCGAGGCGGGCAAGCAGGCAGGCTTCGAACTTACCGACGACTACAATGGCGAAAAGCAGGAAGGCTTCGGCCCGATGGAGCAGACGGTCTGGCAGGGCCGCCGCTGGTCGACCGCCAATGCCTATCTGAAGCCGGCGCTGAAGCGGGAGAACTGCACCCTCGTGCGCGGCTTCGCCCGCCGCGTCACCTTCGAGGGAAACCGCGCGACCGGCGTCGAGATCGACCGCGGCGGCCACGTCGAGACGCTCTTCGCCCGGCGCGAAGTGATCCTGGCCGCCTCCTCGATCAACACGCCCAAGATCCTGATGCTGTCGGGCGTCGGCCCGGCCGCCCATCTTGGCGAGCATGGGATCGGCCTTGTCGCCGACCGGCCCGGTGTCGGCCAGAACCTGCAGGACCATCTGGAACTCTACATCCAGCAGGCCTGCACCCAGCCGATCACGCTCTACTCATACTGGAACCTTTTCGGGAAGGCCTTCGTCGGCGCGCAGTGGCTCTTCACGAAGACCGGCGTCGGCGCCTCCAACCAGTTCGAGAGCGCCGCCTTCCTGCGGTCGAAACCCGGCGTGGACTACCCGGACATACAGTATCATTTCCTGCCGATCGCGGTGCGTTACGACGGCAAGGCGGCGGCCGAGGGCCACGGTTTCCAGGCGCATGTCGGCCCGATGCGCTCGCCATCGCGCGGTAGTGTCACGCTCAGTTCGTCGGACCCGAAGGCGGCGCCGAAGATCCTGTTCAACTATATGAGTCACGAACAGGACTGGGCCGATTTCCGCCACTGCATCCGGCTGACTCGCGAGATCTTCGGCCAGGCCGCCTTCGAACCCTACCGCGGCAAGGAAATCCAGCCCGGCGTATCCGTTCAGAGCAACGCCGAACTCGACGATTTCATTCGCGAACATGTCGAGAGCGCCTACCACCCCTGCGGCAGCGCCCGCATGGGCCGGGCGGACGATCCGCTTGCCGTCGTCGATCCGGAATGCCGCGTGATCGGCGTTGAGGGCCTGCGCGTCGCAGACTCCTCGATCTTCCCGCGCATCACCAACGGCAATCTGAACGGGCCTTCGATCCTCGTCGGGGAAAAGGCGTCCGACCACATCCTCGGCCGCACGCCGCTCGCGCCCGAGAACGCCGAGCCCTGGATCAATCCGCGCTGGCGGACATCCGACCGCTGACGCCGCCGGTCACTTCGCGAAGACGACCGTCTTGTGGCCGTTCAGCATGACACGGCGCTCCAGATGCATCTTCACCGCGCGAGCCAGGACGCGGCTCTCGATGTCACGGCCGGCGGCGACGAAATCGTCCGCCGTCATCGCGTGGCCGACGCGCTCCGTCTCCTGCTCGATGATCGGCCCCTCGTCGAGATCCGGCGTTACGTAATGGGCCGTCGCGCCGATCAGCTTGACGCCGCGCTCGAACGCCTGATGATAGGGCTTGGCGCCCTTGAAGCTCGGCAGGAAGGAGTGGTGGATGTTGATCACCGCACCAAACAGCCGGTTCGACAGCTCGTTCGACAGCACCTGCATGTAACGCGCCAGGATGACGAGCTCCGCGCCGGTCTCCTTGACCAGCGCCAGGAGTTGCTCCTCCTGCTCCGCCTTGTTGTCCTTCGTCACCTTCCAGCAGTGATACGGAATGCCCTCGATCTCGGCGGTACGGCGCGAGTCCTCGTGGTTTGAGACGATCGCGACCACCTCCGCCGGAAGCCAGCCGACACGGATCTGGTACAGCAGGTGCAGCATCGCGTGGTCGAACTTGGAGACCATGATGATGATCTTCGGCCGCCGCTCGAGATCGGCGATCGTCATCTTGATGGAGAACCGGTCCGACGCCGGCTTGAGAGCCCGCTCGACGGCGTCTCGGTCCACGCCGTCCGGCGCGGTGAACGCGATGCGCAGGAAGAAACGGTTGGTCTGGCGGTCCCAGAACTGGTTGGATTCGGCGATGTTCGCGCCGATGGCGGCAAGTTCGGTCGTGACCGCCGCGACGATGCCCGGACGGTCCTCGCAAGTCAGCGTGACGACAAATTGGCGCTCATTCATGGCTTAACCTTCCCGGTTTGGCTCGCGCTCGACGCGCGCATTCCTCATAATGCATTCCCCGACGGATGCCACGCCGGACATGCATCATTGTCAGCATTCACGCAATTCCGCAACATTCTCACATTATGAGAGAAATGCACGACAATTCGCACAGGCGCCACGGATTTTTTTGCATTCTTTTCCCAAGTTTTTGCAGGTCGATATGCGCTAGAAGGCTCTGACCGCAGACTTTGGTTTAGTCGGGCGGCGAATGTGGTGACAACCGGCCGAAAAAGCGTTTGAAATAGACGGAGAGGCTCCGTTGGGAGGCGAGAGCGGCACGATCGTGTGCGGTCGTGTCCATCGGGCCTGGAGGCCATGTCACAGAAATTGTCATGAGGAGGTAACCATGAAAGCATTGAAATTCGCGGGCGCGGCCGTTCTCGGCGCGGCCATGGCGCTCGCCGGCACGTCGCTGGCGTCGGCGCAGGAATTCACCTTCAAGCTCCATCACCTGCTCGGCGCCAAGGCGCCTGCGCAGACCCAGATGCTCGAGCCCTGGGCGAAGCAGGTCGAGGAAAACTCCGGCGGCCGCGTCAAGATCGAGATCTATCCGGCCATGTCGCTCGGCGGCCGCCCGCCGGAGCTGGTCCAGCAAGTTCGTGACGGCGTCGTTGATCTGATCTGGACGGTGAACGGCTACACGCCGGGCCTGTTCCCGCGCACGGAGGTCTTCGAACTTCCGACCGTCTTCAAGAACGACCCGAAGGCAGCCAACCTCGCCCTCTACGACATGTTCGAGGACGACCTGAAGGAAGAGTACAAGGGCGTCGAGGTCATGTTCCTCCACGTTCACGCCGGTCAGGCTCTCCACATGCGCGACAAGCTCGTCCGCACGCCGGAAGACGTCGCCGGAACCAAGCTCCGCATCCCGACGCGCACCGGCGCCTGGGTCATCGAGGCGCTTGGCGCCGCGCCGACCGCCATGCCGGTTCCGGAGCTGCCGCAGGCCCTGTCCAAGGGTGTGGTCGACGGCGCTCTGATCCCGTGGGAAATCATCCCGCCGCTGAAGATCCATGAGCAGACCAAGTATCAGATCGAAGGCTATGACAAGGCTCGCCTTGGCACCACCACCTTCCAGGTCTCGATGAACAAGGCGCGCTGGGACGGCCTGCCGGACGACATCAAGAAGGCCTTCAAGGACGCTTCCGGTCCGGATTGGTGGGCGCAGGTCGGCGACATCTGGCGCGCATCCGACGAGTTCGGCATCAAGATGGCCGTCGATTCCGGCAATGAGCACATCACGCTCACCGAGGAAGAAACCGCTGCCTTCGACGCCGCTCTCGAACCGGTCGTGCAGCGCTGGGTCGACGAAGTTACCAGCCAGGGCATTGACGGCGCTGGCCTCGTCGAGAAGGCGCGCGCCGGCATCGCCAAGCACAGCAGCATGTAATGACTGCGACAACGTCACAAGAGCGGGCGGGGCTTGACGGCCTCGCCCGCACTGCGATCACGCTATGGGCCTTCTTCGGAGGCCTGGCGCTGTCGCTCGTCGTCCTGATCAACGTCGCCTCGGTGATCGGCGGCGTCGTCTGGAAGCCTTTCCCGGGCGACTTCGAAATGACGGAGGTCGGCGTCGCCGTCGCAGCCTTCGCGTTCCTGCCCTATTGCCAGTTGGTCGGCGCCAACGTGACCGCCGACATCTTCACCAGCCGCGCGCCCGTCCGCCTGGTCGCCTTCTTCGGCGTCCTCGCGTCGCTCGTCGCGCTCCTTTTCAGCCTGCTGCTTCTGTGGCGCATGTATTACGGCATGCTTGACCAGAAGGCTTATGGCTACACGACCGCGATCCTGCAGTTCCCGCACTGGATTGCCTTCGTCCCGATCCTGATCTCGCTCGCCCTCCTCGCGGTCGCGGCGCTGATCACCCTGATCGAGAACACCAATTCGCTGAGGAAAGCCTGAGCCATGGCCGACGCGCTTCTGATAGGTCTGGCCGGTCTCGCCGTCCTGATCGTTCTGATCGCCATCCGCATGCCGATCGCCTATGCGATGATCCTGGTCGGCGGCGTCGGCGTGACGCTGCTCAACGGCAGCGCCATCTTCATGAGCCAGCTGAAGACGCTGGCCTACGGCCAGTTCTCCATCTTCGACCTGTCCGTAGTGCCGATGTTCGTCTTCATGGGCGCGCTGGCGACGCGCGCCGGGCTCAGTCAGGACATGTTCCGCGCCGCCAATGCCTGGCTCGGTTGGCTGCGGGGCGGCACGGCGATGGCCGCGATTTCCGCCTGCGCGATCTTCGGCGCCGTCTGTGGCTCGTCACTGGCGACCGCGTCAACGATGGGCAAGGTCGCCCTGCCCGAGCTCAAGCGCTACAACTATGCCGGCTCGCTCGCTACGGGCACGCTTGCCGCGGGCGGCGTGCTGGGCATCCTGATCCCGCCCTCCGTCGTCCTGATCATCTACGCCATCATCGTGGAAGCCAACATCGTCACCATGTTCATGGCGGCGCTGATCCCCGGCATCCTGGCCGTGCTGCTCTTCCTGTTGACGATCGCGATCTATGTGAGCATCTGGCCGAATGCGGGACCGCGTGGCGGGACGAGCAACCGCGAGGAATTCGTCGCCGCGACCGTTGGCGTCATCCCCGTTCTCCTCATCTTTCTGATGGTGATCGGCGGCATCTATGCGGGCCTCTATAACCCCACCCCGGCGGCCGCCGTCGGCGTGTTCCTCGTCTGGCTCTACGCGGTCGTGCGCGGCAGGCTCGACCTGCGCGGAATGAAGGACTCGCTCTTCGAGACCGCACAGACGACAGGCATGATCTACCTGATCCTGCTTGGCGCGGAGATGCTTAAGATCTTCATGTCGCGCGCCGGCGTGCCGCAGGTCGCGGCCGAATGGATGGTGTCGTCCGGCTTCGAGCCCATGATCGTCCTCATCCTGCTGCTGTTCGCGCTGATCCTGCTCGGCTGCCTGATGGACAGCCTGTCGATGATACTGCTGGTCATCCCCTTCTTCTGGCCCGTGCTGATGGAGCTCAACGGCGGCATCTATCAGGGTGCGGAAGGCGCCGGCTTCGGCATGAGCACGGAAGAGCTCAAGGTCTGGTTCGGCATTCTGGCGTTGATCGTCGTCGAACTGGGGCTGATCACGCCACCGGTCGGCATGAATGTTTTTGTCATCTCCGCTTTGGCAAAAGACACGCCCATGAGTGAAACTTTTAAGGGTGTCATGCCATTCTTCCTGGCGGAACTTATCCGGGTGGCCGTTCTCGTGGCATTCCCGGCAATCACGCTCTGGCTGCCAAGACTCTTGAGCGGCTGACAAGAAAATGGGGGAGACAAGCAATGAAACACACCGCTTCCGATGACATCACCGCAGGCGGCGCCATCTTCACGCGACTGAAGGCGCTGGGGGTGGACTATGTCTTCGCCAATTCCGGTACCGACTTTCCGCCGATCATCGAGGGTCTGGCGGAGGCCGCCGCCAAGAATATCGACCTGCCGACGCCGATAGTCATCCCGCATGAGCATGCCGCGCTCGGCATGGCGCATGGCTACTACCTGATGAGCGGCAAGGCCCAGGCGGTCATGCTGCACACCAATGTCGGCCTCTCCAACGGCGCGACGGGCGCGATCAACGCCGCCTGCGAGCAGATTCCGATGTTTCTGATGTCGGGGCGTACCCCGGTCATGGAAGGCGACCGCTTCGGCGCGCGCACCGTGCCGATCGGCTGGGGCCAGGAGATGCGCGACCAGACCGCGCTCGTGCGCGAAGCGTGCAAATGGGACTACGAGTTGAAGTTCCCCGAGCAGATCGCCGGCCTGATGGATCGCGCATATGCGATCGCCAATTCCACGCCGAAAGGCCCCGTCTACCTGTCGCTGCCGCGTGAAGTGCTGTGCGAGGCGACGCCGCGCGAAGGGCTGGAAGCCCCCTCGACAATCCAGCCGGTCACCGGCGCGCCCAATCCGCGTGACATCGAAACCGCTGCACGCTGGCTGGCGGAGGCGAAGAACCCGCTGGTCATCGCCCAGCGCGGCACCGGCGACGAGGCGAGCTTCGCCGCTTTCGCGAACTGGGCCGAGTCGTGGGGTATTGCCGTCTCCTCTTGGTGGGCGACGCATCTCTCGATTTCCACCGAGCATCCCTGCCATGTCGGAGGCAACCCTGGCCCGTGGATGGAAAAGGCCGATGTCGTCGTCGTCCTCAACTGCCTCGCTCCCTGGTGGCCGGACAAACACCATCTCGCCGACGGTGCGAAGGTCATCAATATCGGCCCCGACCCGGTCTTCAGCCGTTACCCGGTGCGCAATTTCCGCTCCGACATCACGATCGCCGGCGAAACGGCGTTGACGGTGCCGGCGCTCATCGAGGCGATGCGGCCTTTGTACCGGGACGAGAACGCCCTCGCCGCCCGGCGCGCGCAACTCGCCAAAGCCTCGGCGGAAAATCGCGCGACGCTCGCCGAAGCCGCCGCCGACACGTCGCGCGGGATCACCAAGGCTCATGTCAGCCGCTGCCTTGGCGAGGCGCTCAAGGGCATCAAGTCCAGCGTCTTCTCCGAGCTCGGGACGATGCTCGGCTTCATTGCGCGAGAGGATCACAAGTCCTGGTTCCAGGAGCCGCATTCCGGCGGCCTCGGCTGGAGCTTCCCGACCGCGCTGGGCGCGCAACTGGCAGAACCGGACCGCGTCTGCGTCGCGACGATGGGCGACGGCTCCTACATGTTTTCCAACCCGACGGCCTGCCACCAGATCGCCGAGGCGCTGGAACTGCCGGTGCTGATCATCATCCTCAACAACGAGGAATGGGGCGCGGTGCGCGCCTCGGTGACGGACCTCTATCCGAGCGGCTTCGCCTCGCGCGCCAACGAGATGCCGCTGACCGCGCTGAAGCCGTCACCCGACTTCACCAACATCGCCGCCGCCAGCCGCGCCTGGGCCAGAAAAGTGACCGATCCGGCAGAGTTGCCGAAAGTGATCGAGCAGGCTTTGCGCGTCGTGCGCGAGAACCGCCGTACGGCCCTGTTGGATGTTCGCGTCCTGCCGAACTGAGGCGGAAAACGAGGCAACAAAAAAGCGCGCTGGCATGACGCCAGCGCGCTTTTTCTTTGAGTGTGTGCCGGATCAGAAGACCGGCGGGAACGGCCGGCCACCGCGATCGAGCGTGATCCAGCGCGTCTCAGTGAATGTCTCCATCGACCATTTTCCGCCATGCTTGCCCAGGCCGGAAGCCTTGAAGCCGCCGAACGGCACATGCGGCTCGTCATTCACCGGCGAGCAGTTGACGTGGCAATTGCCCGTGTCCAGCTTGTTGACGATGGCAAGCGCCCTGCCCTCGTCTTCCGACATGACGCCGGCCGTCAGGCCGTATTCGCTGTCATTGGCCAGACGCACGGCTTCCTCGTCGCTGGAAACCTTGAACACGGAGCAGACCGGTCCGAAGCTTTCCTCCTGATAGAGCAGCATGTCGGGCGTGACGTTGGCGAACACCGTCGGCGTGATGAAGCGGCCGTTGACGTCGCCACCGGCGAGGACCGTCGCACCCTTGGCCTTGGCGTCGTCGAAATGGCGCGCAATTCGCTCGGCCGCACGATCGTTGATCACCGGGCCGAGGATGTTGTCCTTGTTGCCGGTCTCGCCGACCGTCAGTTTCTTCACGCGCGGAATGAAGTTCTCGACAAACTTGTCATAGACCTTCTCGTGCACGATCACCCGTTCGACCGACATGCAGATCTGGCCCTGATGCATGAAGGCGCCAAAATTGGCGGCCTGGACGGCGCGTTCCATGTCGGCGTCATCGCAGACGATCATTGAGTTCTTGCCGCCGAGCTCCACGCAGCATTTCTTCAGATGGGCGCCGGCCTTGGCCGCGATCAGCCGACCGACGGCGGTGGACCCGGTGAAGGAGACGCCCTTGACCAGCGGGTTTTCGATCAGTTCGTCGCCGACAGCGGCAACGCTTTCACGCGAGCAGGTCACGACATTGAGGACGCCCTTCGGCAGGCCCGCTTCCTCGAAGATCTCCGCCCAGAGAAGGCCGCCGATATAGGGCGTGTCTTCCGACGGCTTGAGCACGATCGTGTTGCCGGCGACCAGCGGGAACAGGAAGCCGCGGCCGGTCAGGATCAGCGGGAAGTTCCACGGGCTGATGACCGAAACGACACCCATCGGCCGGCGCACAGCCATCGACATCTTGCCGTATTCCGACGGCAGCACGTCGCCGATCGAGCCGTAGTTCGCGGCAGCCGCAGCCGGGAAGAGTTCAGCGGTGTATCCGGTCTCGAACATCGCCTTGCCGAACCAGCCGCCGCCCTCGGCCATCACCGCCTCGGCGATTTCCTGGCGGCGCTTCTCGAAGATCTCGCCAGCCTTGATCAGAAGATGCGAGCGCTTGGTGAAGGGCATCTCGGACCACTCGCCGAACGCCTCATGCGCGGCTTCGATCGCGCGGCGGGTGTCCTCGACGGAGGCATCGGGAACATTCGCCCAGATCGACCCGTCCGACGGGTTGTAGTCCGCAAAGGTCTGTGACTTGGCGGTCCAGCCGCCGCCGATATACATGCCGTCCAATACGCGTGCCATTTCTGGTTCTCCCTTGAATGCCCCGCTCCGGCTGCGTTTGCCGGCCGAGGTGTTCGGCCTCTTGGGCCTGTTGTCGAATGGTTGTGGTGCCGGGTGGTCCCGGCCGATTATTTCCCGCGTCCAGACGTGACGTGATCGCGTCCGATGCGCGAGGCACGTTCGGCCATTTCCGCGGCGCGGCGGCTGAGATCGAGGGCAGACGGCAACGCCGTCGGGCCGGCCTTCAGCGGAGCCTGCGCAACCAGCGCCGAGGCAGTGCTGAAGTGGTGATCGACGCGCTGCGCCTCGACATGGTGGCGCTGTATCTGTGCCGCCCTCTTGGCGAATTCCGCGGCTTTCCGGCTGAGATCATGCGCCTGGTTCGACACGATGATCGCGTCTTCCTGCGTGCTCACCTGCTTGGCCGGACCAGTGCCGTGCCCGTTGGCATGGCCGTTGACGGCGCCATTCGCGCCCGCCGGAACATAGAAGCCCTGCGATTCCCGGCTGGCGGCAGGCCCGGACTGAGCTGCCACGGTGCCCGGCTGGCTTTCAACCGTCCTGCCGCCGACCATCGCGCCGGCCGGAACATAGAAACGCCTGTGCTCCGCCCTGACCGCCCCGTCAGTCCGCATCGCGGCGTCAGCGACGGCCGTCGAAGGTTGCGGTGTTGCCGGCATCGCGGCCGCGGTTGCACGCTGTCCGCCAGCGGCAGCAGGCACGTAATAGTGCCGATGTTCCTCGCGCATGTTCGCCTCCCGTTTGTGTTGTGGTGCCGCAGCGGCCCCGCCCAGATAGGCCGCCTGCACGGCGGGGTCGTGAGCCAGTTCAGCGCCCGTTCCCTCGCCCGTGATGTGGCCGTTTTCGATAAGATAGCCGCGATCCGCGATCGCCAGGCTCTGCTTGGCGTTCTGCTCGACCAGAAGAATGCCGACACCGGTCTCGCGCACTGCCTTGAGCGACTTGAACAGATCCTTGGTCAGCAAGGGCGACAGGCCGAGTGACGGCTCGTCGAGCATCAGGATCTTCGGATTGGACATCAGTGCGCGGCCGATCGCGACCATCTGCTGTTCGCCGCCGCTCATCGTGCGCGCGATCTGGTTGCGGCGTTCCTCCAGCTTGGGGAACAGCTTCAACACGTCCTCGCGGCGCTTCGCTTCGCTGGAGCGTGCCTGCGGCCCGTAGGCGCCGAGCTGAAGATTCTCCGCCACCGTCAAGTCGCCGAAAATGCCTCGCCCTTCCGGCACCAGTGCCAGTCCGGCCTCCACGACCTTGTGCGGCTTGGCCTGCGTGATGTCCCGGCCGTCGATACGGATCCGCGCACCCGACGCCGCACGCACCATGCCGCCGATCGTCTTGAGGAGCGAGCTCTTGCCCGCCCCGTTGGCGCCGAGGATCACGCAGATCTCGCCTGTCGCCACATGGATCGAAACATCCTCCAGCGCCCTGTGTGCGCCGTAGGAAACGGAAAGATTGCTGACCTCAAGCATCGTCGGCTCCCAGATAGGCGCTGATGACTTCCGGTTGCGCCAGCACGTCGTGCACGGACCCGTCGGCGATCTTCACTCCGCTCGACATGACCACGCATCGGTCGCAAAGCGACCGGATAGCGTCCATCACATGCTCCACCATGATGATCGTACGTCCATCTTCACGCAGGTCGCGGATCAGTTCGATACCGATCTTCAATTCACTCGGATTGAGCCCGGCCAGCCACTCGTCGAGCAGCAGCAGGCGCGGGTTGGAGGCGAGCGCGCGGGCGAGTTCCAGGCGCTTCTGGTCGATATAGGTCATTGAGCCGGTCGGCGCGCCGCCGCGGCCACCCAGGCCGACGCGATCGAGCAGGACCTCGGCCTCGCGATAGGCGTCGTCGCCCCAGGCGCGCACATGACCGAACACCGCCCCCGCGATGACGTTCTCGATCGCCGAGAGCGACGGCAGGATGCGCACGAGTTGGAACGTGCGCGCGACGCCGCGACGCGAGATCTCATGCGCCGGCAGGCCGGAAATGGCCTCGCCATTAAGACGGATCGTGCCCGAGGTCGGCTTCAGCGCGCCCGAGATCAGGTTCATCATCGTCGTCTTGCCCGATCCGTTCGGGCCGATGAGCCCGATCAGTTCGCTCTGCTTGACAGTGAAGCTGACGTCGTTGACGGCGACGAGCCCGCCGAAGGCCTTGAGCACGGTGTCGACGGAAAGAAGCGAAGACCCGGTCATTCCGCAGCCTCCGGAACACCCGCCGCATGTTCGTGCCGCTTCGTCTGACGCATCCGGATGTCATCGACGAGCCCGATGACGCCGCGCGGCAGGTAGTAGACGATGGCCATGAAGGCGATGCCGATCAGCAGGCTCGTGTAGTTCGGGAAATTGGCCGAGATCTGATCGAACAGGATCGTGAACGGGATGACGCCGAGCAAGGGCGCCCACAGCCGTCCCGTGCCGCCGAGCAGCGCCATGATGACCACCTGGAACGAGATCACCGGATTGAAGGCAGACGGCGGTTCCACATAGGCGAAACGCGGCGCCAGGATCGCGCCCGTGATGCCGATGAACGCGCCGGAGATCATGAACAGGATCACCTTGGAGCGTGCGACGTCGATGCCGACATGACGCGCCACCGTTTCGTCATTGCCGATGATGCGCATGGCAAATCCGAGCCGCGACCGGTTGACCAGCCAGCCCGTGACATAGACCAGCGCGGCCAGCGCCAGCAGCATCCAGAAGATGTGCGCCTCGGTCAGGTCGGTGAAGACATAAAGGCCCACCGAACCGACGAAATTGACCTGAAGCCATGTCACGACCTGGCGCACCAGTTCGGCAAGGCCCAGCGTGAAGATCACGAAATAGACGCCCGACAGGCGCAGCGTCGCCAGGCCGACGAGGCCTGCAAGGATGCTGCTTGCCACCGCGGCGATTGCGATCAGGAGCGGAAATGGCAGCGTGTCGATGCCAAGGCCCACCGAATAGGTGCCGACCCCGAAGAAGGCCGCCGTCGCCAGCGAGACGTAATGGGTCGGGCCGGAGAACAGCGTCCAGGCCGTGCAGAGCACCGCATACATGGCGATATTGACGGCCATCGACAGGTAGTAGCCGTCGTCGGCCAGCGGAATGAGCGCCGCCGCGCCGAACAGCAGGAGCGCGATCCCGCCCGTGCGCTGTTCCGTTTCCTTGATGAGGCTCATGCCGTTTGCCTTCCGAAAATGCCCTGCGGCCGGAACAACAGCACCAGGATGAAGAGCGTGTAGGTGGCCGCCAGCGTGAGGCCCGGGTCGATCAGCGTCGCCACGGCCGTCTCGGCGAGGCCGAGCAGCAGTGCGGCCAGCACCGCGCCGCGGACATCGCCGACGCCGCCCATGATCACAATGATCAGCGCCTTCATGGTGAAGATCACGCCCATGGAGGCGTTGAACGTGTAGAAGGTCGAGAGCAGCGCGCCGCCCGCCGCTGTCAGGCCGCCGCCGAGCGCGAAGGCGAAGGCCGACATGCGCGGCACGTCGATCGCCACCAGGCTGGCCGACGCCGGATTGACAGCGACCGCGCGCACGGCCGTGCCGTAACGCGTACGATAGAGAAAGCCGTAGAGTGCGGCCGCGATGACGACCGCGGCGATCAGCGCGACGATACGGTTGAGCCCGTAATTCTCGCCCATGATGCGCACCGGCTCGGACAGGAAATTGTAGGAGAAATAGCCGCCGCCGAAGACGAGCAGCATCACGCCCTGCATGATGAACATCAGACCGAACGTCGCCAGAATGCTGTCGATCTCAAGCTGTCCCCGGTTCTTCGCCCGGTCGACCAGCGGCCGCATCCCGTAGGCGTAGATCAGCCAGTTGAGCACGAAGGCGCCGGGCGCGATCAGCGCGATGCCGATGATCGGATTGATGGAGGCGGCCGTGTGCAGCCAGAACGCGCAGAAGCACGCCAGAACGAGGTTTTCCCCGTTGGCGAGATTCATGATTCGCGCCACGCCGTATTGCAGCGTCAGCCCGAGCGCGATCAGCGCATAGGTGCCCCCCAGCACCGTCCCCGTCACCAAAATGTCCATGGATCAATTCTACGATTTTCGCCGGTGCGGCAAAAGCCGCACCGGTTTTTGTGGTTAGTGATCAGTTCCAGCCGGACTTCAGGATCGGTGCGGTCTCGCCGCCAACCCCGGTCGAAGCGATGCCGTGGAAGACGCCGTCCTGCCACTGGCCAACCGTCCAGAACTTGCGGATGACGTTGTTGTCGAACGTCCACTCGCCCATGATCGTCTCGAAGGTGCCGCTCTTGAGCTGCTCGATCACCGCGGCCTTGTCCAGCGAACCGACTGCCGTGATGGCCTGTTCGAGGACTTCAAGGCTCGCATACTGCACCGGGCTCGCCCAATAGTCGGGCGCGACGCCGGTCACTTCTTCCTGACGCTTGGCGAAGTCCTGATAGGCGGGGCTTTCCGCATTCACGCCGCCGACGCCCATGACGCCGTTGGCTGCTGCGCCATTGGCACCTGCGAAGGCCGGAAACGCGGTCGCAACGCCCACATAGTAGGCCTTGACCGGCAGATCCGCGATCGCAGCCTGCTTGGTCAGACCGAACGTGTCGCCCGGATAGGAAAACGCGATGAACGTGTCCGGACCGGCATTCTTCGCCGCCGAGATGATCGGTGCGAAATCCTGCTGCTGCAGCGGGTAGGACGTCTCGTAGACGATGTCGAAGCCCGCTTCCTTCAGCGCCGGCTTGCCGGTGTTGGCCAGTTCGATGCCGAACGCGTCGGCGACGTTGACGACAGCGACCTTGTCGTTGATCTGGCCGGCTTCGCGCATGTCCTTGAGCAGATCGACGAGCGACGAGGCCATGCCTTCCGAGGTGCCGAGCGTCCAGAAGGAATTCGGCCAGCGGCTGGCGAAATCATCGACCCCATCCGCGACAGCCGTGACGGCGATGTGCGGATAGCCGTTCTTGGCGATCAGCGGCGCCACGGCGAGGTTGATGCCGGTGCCATAGGGCGGAACGATGAAATCGACCTTGTCGACGGTGGCCATGCGCTGAACGTTCTTGATCGCTTCCTCGTTGGAGGTGCGGTCATCATATTCGATCAGCTCGACCTTCATCTTCGTGCCGCCGACGTCGATGCCGCCGCGCTCGTTGACGTCATGGACCCAGAGCTGCACGGCCGGCCAGTAGGTGACCGCCGCACCACCGGCCAGCGGGCCGGTCTTCGGGGCGCTTGCGCCGATCTTGATCACATCTTCGGCGACGGCCGGTCCGGCGAGGACCGCGCTTGCCAGAAGCGATGCGGCGAGAGTTTTGATCACAGTTCTACGTTCCATTGGCTTCCTCCCTTTGAGAACGTTGGTTGCATGGATCCCGATCGGTCAGATCGGGTACTCGTGTTTGCCGTTCTGGATCGTGATCCAGCGCAGCTCCGTGAATTCGTCGATGCCGGCCCGTCCGCCGAAACGGCCGTAGCCCGAGGCTTTCACCCCGCCGAACGGCATCTGCGGCTCGTCATAGATCGTCGCCGAATTGACGTGACAAATCCCCGTTTCCAGCCGCTGGGCCACGGCGAGCGCGCGGCTGACGTCGCGGCTGAACACTGCCGCCGCGAGCCCGTATTCCGTATCGTTGGCGACAGACACCGCCTCGTCCTCTCCACTGACCCGAATGATCGAGGCGACAGGCCCGAAACTTTCCTCGTGATAGATGCGCATCGCCGGCGAGACATTGTCGAGGATCGCCGGATCGACGAAGACGCCTTCCTGACGTCCGCCGGTTACCAGCTTTGCACCCTTCATCGCGGCATCATCGATGAGCCCCTTGACCCGCTGGGCGGCCTGTTCGGTGATCATCGCGCCGAGCACGCAATCCGGATCGCGCGGGTCGGTGGCGCGAATGGCGTTGGCGCGCGTCTTGAATTTGTCCACGAACTCGTCGGCCACGCTCTCGTCAACGACGATGCGTTCGGTCGACATGCAGATCTGGCCCTGGTTGAAGAACGCGCCGAACACCGCGGCGTCGACGGCGGCATCGATGTCCGCGTCGTCCAGAACGATCACCGGCGCCTTGCCGCCAAGTTCGAGGAGGCAACGCTTCAGATAGCGAGCCGCCTTCTCGGCGATCATCCGGCCGACGCGCGTCGAGCCGGTGAAGTTCACCCGGCGAACGGCCGGATGCGCAATCAGCGCCTCGACGACCTCGGGCGCAGTCTCCGGAGCGGAATGAATGACGTTTACGCAGCCTTTCGGCAGGCCGGCTTCGTTGAGCACCTCACCCAAGAGCCCGTGCGTCCGAGGACACAGTTCGGACGCCTTCATCACGACCGTGTTGCCACAGGCAAGCGGCATGGCGACACTACGCGTCGACAGGATCACGGGCGCGTTCCATGGCGCCATCGAGAACACAACGCCACATGGCTGCCGGATCGCCATGGCGAATGCGCCTGGCCGCTCGGCGGGGATCACCTCGCCCGTCGCCTGGCCGGCCATCGCCCCGGCTTCTAGCAACATGCTCGCCGCCAATCGGCAATTGAACTGGCCCCACGAAGCCGTGCTGCCCGTCTCGCTGATCATCGCCTCGACGAAATCGTCGGCGCGTTGAAGCAGGAGACTGGCGGCATCATTGAGGATTTCGCGGCGTTCGCTCGGAACCGTCGAGGACCAGCCCGGAAAGGCGCGCGCGGCAGCATTGGCGGCGCGTACCGCATCCTCGGTGCTCGCGGCCGAGGCGCGCGTCGAAACCTCCAGCGACACGGGATCGAGCCGATCAAACGTCTCACCCCGCGTGGCCGAAACCATCGCACTGTCTATCAGGAGCGCCGTTTCCAGCATTCCTCCTCCCTGCTCCCCGGACCTTTGTACCGTCCAGGGATGTGTACATCCCACAGCCTCTGCGGGCCGTTTCCATCCTGCAATCAAAGATAGCGTATACACCTTGAAAGAAAATGCAATTTCTTGGTCGAATATTGCGGAAAATACGGATAAACGGTGCAGCGCCGCGCATTCGAGGAAACTGGTAAATGGTCTCTGATCTCCCGCTCTTCACCAAGCTGCCGATCTATGTCAGCCATTTGGAGAGCGGATTGCAGCGCCGCATCGAGACCTTGAAGCGCGGCGCGGGCGAGAAGGCGCACATCCTTTTCCTCCTGAGCGACGGCGACGCGCGCATCGAGGGCCGCGGCTCCGAAGCGGTCCTCAGCGGGCCGTCGATCGCCTGGCGTCAGACCGCCGGCGACTTCAAGCTCATCCTGGAGGCCGGTTCGGCCGGCTATCTCGCAGAGATCACGGAAGAGACGCTGGCCCGTTCCATCGGCGACTTCTTCGAATCCGCTGCCCTCAAGCGACTGTTCGACGGCAACTGGACCCGCCCGCTTGAGGATAGCAGCGCTCCCCTGGTCGCCATCCGCCAACACATCGAAAGCATCCTCGACGAGGTGCGCACCCAACAGGCGGCCACCGGCATGATGATCGTGGCGCATCTGCGCATCGTCCTCGTCACGATCCTGCGGGCGACCGGCGAGGAGGAAATCGCCAGCGTCACGCACGGCAACAGCGCCCACTACCTGCAGCGCTTCCGGCAGCTTCTGGAGGCCGGGTTTCGCGCCCACCACCCGGTCGGACACTATGCACAGGAACTCGGCATCACCCACGACCGGCTCCACGCCATCTGCGTGCGCGAACTCAACAAGACGCCGAAGTCGCTGATCGCCGAGCGGCTCGCGCGCGAGGCGGCGCTCGGGCTGGAGCGCTCGACGCTATCGATCAAGCAGTTGAGCTATTCGCTCGGTTTTCGCGACCCGGCCCATTTCTCCAACTTCTTTCGCCGGATGACCGGGCTGACGCCCGGCCGTTTTCGAAAGATGATGGCCGCCGCGGCCCCGGAGACCGACGGCTTTTCGCCGCCGAGCTTCGCCGACTGGCCCTGAGCTTCGAAGACGCGCACGCGAACGCTGTTGCAGGCCGCGACAAGCGCCGGTACAAGCACGCCAACCACAACAAATGTCTTGCATGGGGAGATTCCGATGACCGTTGCAAAACCGCCATATCGCGCCGACCACGTTGGCAGCCTGCTGCGTCCCGAACCGGTCAAGCAGGCCCGCAAGAGCTTCTACGAAGACAAGTCCATTTCCGCGGACGAGCTGAAAGCCGTCGAGGACGCGGCAATCGTTGACCTCATCAAGATGCAGGAAGAAATCGGCCTGCCGGTCGTCACCGACGGCGAAGCGCGCCGCTCCTTCTGGCACTATGACTTCATGGGCATGCTGACCGGCCTCGACCTCGAAGAGCGCGACGAAGGCGTGCAGTTCGCGGGCGTCAAGCTGCGTCCGATCTTCCCGACGATCAACGCGAAGCTCGACTTCCCGTCCGATCACCCGATGATCGAGCACTTCAAGTTTGTCGCTGACAACACCAAGGTCATGCCGAAGATCTCGATCCCCGGCCCGTCCTGCTGCCACTTCCGCACTGCGGTCGAAGACATCCATCCGGCCGAGTACAAGGACCCGCAGACCCTGTTTGCAGACCTTGCCGCCACTTATGCCAAGGCCGTCCAGGCGTTCTACGACGCCGGCTGCCGCTACCTGCAGATGGACGACATCTTCTTCGCCTATCTCTGCGATCCGAAGCATCGCGAAGCGAAGGCCGCCGCGGGCCAGGATCCTGACTGGCTGATCGACCGCTACGCATGGATGATGCGCGAGGCGATCAAGGACCGGCCCGACGACATGACGATCGGCATGCATATGTGCCGCGGCAACTTCCGCTCGACCCACGCCGCCGAAGGCGCCTACGACCTTGCCGCCGAAGCCATCTTCTCGACCGGCGTCGATATCTTCTTCATGGAGTACGACACCGACCGTGCCGGCGGGCTCGAGGCACTGAAGCTTCTGCCGAAAGGCAAGCAGCGGGTGCTGCCCGGCTTCATCACGACAAAGACCGCGGAACTGGAGAGCATCGACTGGCTGAAGGCGAAGTTCGAGGAAGCGTCGCAGTATTGCGACATCGACCAGCTCGGCATCGCGCCGCAATGCGGCTTCGCCTCCACCGAGGAAGGCAATGCGATCACCTATGACGACCAGCGCCGCAAGCTGGAACTGGTGGTCAACACGGCCGAAGCCATCTGGGGCGGCGTCGCCTCCTGATCCTAACCCGCCTGACTTTGAAAACACCGGCTGCCCCGCAGCCGGTGTTTTTTGTGCGCATCAGACGCGTGAGATCAAAGGTGTATACATTCGCGCCGCAACTCCCTTGCTTTCACCGGTCGCAGCGTTGAAAACAGGTGGAGATCGCATGTCCCGGAGGTCCGGGATGTACGCAAGATGGGAGGAAAGCATGCAATCGATCAAAGGCAAGGTGGCGATCGTCACCGGGGCGAGCAGCGGCATCGGACGTGGCGTGGCCGAGGAATTGGCGAAGGCCGGTGTGGTCACGGTCCTGGCAGCCCGCAGCGCCGACAAGCTTCAGGAGCTGGCTGCCGAAATTGCCGCCGAGGGTGGAACGGCTTTCGTCGTGCCGACGGATGTCACCAACGAGGATGACCTGCTGCGCCTGTTTTCCGAGACCGAGCGGCTTGCCGGTCCGGTCGACATCCTTGTCAACAATGCCGGCATGGCCGACGCGACGCCCCTGCCCGACCTGTCCACGGAACGCTGGCAGCAGATGCTGGCCACCAACCTCACCTCGGCGGTGATCTGCGCGCGCGAAGCGATGCGCTCGATGAAGGGCCGCGGCGGGCGGATCATCAACATGGGCTCGCTGTCGGCCAAGATCCCGCGCCACCATTCGCCGGCCTACACCATGACGAAATTCGCCATCGAAGGCCTGACGCGCCAGATTTGCCTGGACGGACGCGACGACAACATCACCGCCTCGACGCTGCATCCCGGCGCGACCCGCTCCATGCTCGCCCCGGGCAGCACCGACAAGCTGACGGAAAACTGCCTCGAGCCGGAAATGCTGGGCGAACTGGTCGTCTATATGTGCAGCTTGCCGCCCGAGCTCACCATGCTCGACACGGTCATCCTGCCGGTGAAGAACCCGTTCCTCGGCCGCGGCTGAGCGCCGCTCAGCCCTCCTGCCCCATCTTGCCGGGATTCATGATCCCGGCGGGATCCAGCGCCGCCTTGATGCGCTTCATCACATCGACCGCGTCGCCATGTTCACGGCGCAGGAACTTCAGCTTGCCGACGCCGATTCCATGCTCGCCGCTCGCCGTGCCGCCGATGGCGAGCGCCCGTTCGACAAGGCGATCGCCGAGCCGTTCGGCCTCGGCCAGTTCCTCTTTGGATTCCGGGTGGATCAGATAGGCGGTGTGATAATTGCCGTCGCCGACATGGCCGATGATCTGCCCTTTCAGGAAGGAAGCGTCGATATCCTCGCGCGCTGCCGCGATGCTCTCTGCCAGTCGCGAGATCGGCACGCAGATGTCGCCCGTGTAGAGTTCGCAGCCGGGCCGCTGCGCCTTCGTGGCCCAGTAGAGGTCGTGGCGGGCCTGCCACAGCTTCGCCCGCTCGTCGGCATTGTCGGTCCACTGGAAGTCCTCGCCGCCATGACCGTCAACGATCCCGCGCACGATTTCGGCCTGTTCCGCGACCCAATTCGGAGTGCCGTGGAACTCGTAGAAGAGCGTCGGCGCGACCTTCATGTCGAGACCGGAATAGGCGTTGACCCCGGCGATCGCCACCGGGTCAAGGAATTCCACGCGCGCCACCGGCACCCCGTATTGCACGGTCTCGATCACCGAGTTCACGGCGCTGGCGACGTCGGGAAAGGCGCAAACCGCCGACGACACCGCCTCCGGGATCGGATGCAGCCTGACCGTCAGTTCGGTGATCACGCCGAGCGTGCCCTCCGCGCCGACGAAGAGATGCGTCAGGTCGTAGCCGGTCGAGGATTTGCGCGCCTGGCTGCCCGTATGGATCGCCGTACCGTCCGGCGTCACGACCCTCAGCGCCATGACATTGTCGCGCATCGTGCCGTAGCGCACCGCCGTCGTGCCGCTGCCGCGCGTCGACGCCATGCCGCCGAGCGAGGCGTCGGCGCCCGGATCGACTGAGAACATCAGGCCGGTCGCCCGCAATTCCTCGTTCAACTGCTTGCGGGTCACGCCGGACTGCACGATAGCCAGCCCGTCCTCGGGGCGGATTTCGACAATCCGGTTCATCTCGCGTGTGTTGATGGTGATCCCGCCGCGCACCGGTATGGTGTGCCCTTCCATCGAGGATCCCGCACCGAACGGCACGACCGGCAGGCCATGCGTCGCGCAGGCCCGAACGATCGCCACCACCTCGTCCTCGTCGCGCGGAAACGCCACCGCGTCAGGCATGCTCGGCGCCATCCACGACGTGTCATGGCTATGGTGCTCGCGCACGGCCCCCGACGTCACCAGGCGGTCGCCGAGGATCGGCTTCAATGTGTCGATGACGGCGGCGGCGGTCTGCGTGTCGCTCATGGGTATCCCTTCGGCATGATGCGCGAGGCGTCGATTTCCTTGCAGGTGATGAATTCGAGAAGCGCCGGAACGCCCTCCTCGGTCTTGGCGATGCCGCGCCGGATCGCGGCGCCGATTTCGGCGGGATCGGTCACGCGCTCGCCATAGCCGCCAAGCGCCGTTGCGAAATCGGCATAGTGACCGGAGATGTCGGTTGCACGGTATTTCTCAGTCGACACCTTCATGATGGGCAATTCCATCGCCATCGAGAAATTGTTGAGCAGGATCGACAGGATGGGAATGCGATCGCGCGCAGCGGTCTCGAAATCCATGCCGGTGAAGCCGATCGCCGCATCGCCCCACACATTGATGCAGAGCTTGTCGGGGCAAGCGAGCTTCGCGCCCATAGCGAGACCAAGCCCGTAGCCGAGCTGGGTGGACTTGCCCCACCCGATATAGGAGAGCGGCGTCACCGACTTCCAGAATGGCGAGAGCTGGTCGCGCGGGCTGCCCGCGTCGTGGGTGATGATCGTATTGGCCACATCCACGGTCTTCTGCAGGTCCCACAGCACGCGATACGGCGAGAGCGGCGCCTGGTTCGACGTCAGCTTCGGCATCCAGATCTTCAGCCATTCCGCGCGAACCTGGGCGATCTCGTCGCTGAAATAGGTCCACGAGCGGCGCTGGACGCCTCGCGCCCGGATTTCCGCCAGCATCGCGTCCAGCGTGAGCGCGGCGTCGCCGACCAGGCCGATCTCGCAGCCGTAATCCTTGTTGATATGGTCCGCGTCGAGCGTGGCATGGATTACACGCTTCGGCGCCTTCGGCATCTGCACGCCGAAGGCGGTCTCGGTGAAGGAGCAGCCGATGCCGAAGATCACGTCGGCCTCGTCGAGGAAGTGCCGGATCGTCATCGGGATCGCCGCGCCGCCAGACCCCAGCGCCAGCGCGTGGTCCTCGGGAAACGCGCTCTTGCCCTCAAGGCTGGTCGAGACCGGAATGCCGAGGTGTTCGGCGAGCTCCTTCAGCTGCGGCCAGGCCTGCGCATAATGGATGCCCTGGCCCGCATAGATCACCGGGCGCTTGGCGGCCAGCAGAAGGTCCACGGCCTTCTTCACCGCCTCCGGATCGGGTCCGCTACGCGTCGAAACGACGGGGCGGTAATCCAGCGGCTCCGGCACTTCCTCGTCCCAGATGTCATTGGGAATCTCGACCAGCACGGGGCCGCCGCGACCGTTGCGCAGGCGCGAGAAAGCCCGGCGCATGATGTTGACCAGTTCGCGCGCGTCGTTGACCGGCTCGGCCGATTTTGTGACGTCGCGCATCGAAACAGTCGAATTGAAATTCGGATCGATATGCGCCTGGCGACGCGCATAGCCACCCGGCATGACGAGAACAGGCACCGATTCCGCGTAAGCCTGCGCGACCGCACCGTAGGAGTTTTCCACTCCCGGCCCGGACTGGCAGACGAACACGCCGATCTTCTTGCCCGACGTCATGCGCGAAATCGCGTCCGCCATGTGCAGCCCGGTTCGCTCCTGACGCACGATGATCGTGCGAATGTCGGCGACGGCCGCATGTTCCAGAACATGATTGACGGGATAGCCAATCACCACCTCGATCCCTTCCCTTTTCAGGATCTCGGCAATCGCATCTCCAAACTTCATCCAACTCGTCCCTGTTACGCGTACACTTTTGTATTTTTGTCCTACTTACCGGATGCGTCTTTCGATCCGGTTTCCGCCGCGCGGAAATCTTCCGATTTCCATGCGCCGGGATGGCGGACCGCGAGTTCGCGGGCACCGGCGACCGTCCTCGCACCGGTCTGGGCGAGTCCGATCCGCAATTCCTCCATCAAGGTCGCGATGACATGGCGGGCGCCGTCCTCGCCGAGCGCGGCAAGGCCGAGCATGAAGGCGCGCCCCGCCATCACGCCGTTGGCTCCCAGCGCGAGAGCTTTCAGCACGTCCGTTCCCGACATGAACCCGCCATCGATGAGGATCGTCGGCTCGGCGCCGACGGCGGACCGGATCGCCGGCAGCACGTCGATCGGCGCCGGCGCCGGATCGAACTGCCGGCCGCCATGGTTGGAGACGATCACCCCGTCCAGTCCGAGCGCGACCGCCTTTTCGGCGTCGCCCGGATGCATGACGCCCTTGACCACCATCGCGTGCGGCCAGGCGTCGCGAAACCGTGCAAGCACCTCCCATGTGACGCCGGCGCCGGGCCGGCCGGCGGCGACGAAAGCATCGACCTCGGCCTTGCCAGCGCCCTGGCGACAATAGTGAGCGAAATTGCCGAATCTCGGCATCCCGGCCCGCGCGACCGCCGCCAGCCACTGCGGCCGCATCACTGCGGCAACGGCCATGGCCGGCGTGATCCGCATGGGCATGGCGATGCCGTTGCGCATGTCACGCACGCGGCGCGCGGGCGCCGGGATGTCAAGCGTCACGGCAAGCACGCGCGCTCCCGCCTCACGCGCACGGTCGATCAGATCGAAGCTGGTCGCGTGATCGTTGGCGGCGAAGCCGTAGAGCTGGAACCAGAACCTCTCGCCCGCGACCGTCGAGACGCGCTCGATTGAATCGGCGGCCATCGAACTCATCATGTAGCCGATGCCGGCCTCGCGTGCCGCTGCGGCAAGCAATTGCGACGCGCCGGGCCAGATGGCTCCGTCCATCCCGATCGGACTGATGGCAAGCGGTGCGGCGTACCGTCGGCCGAACAGCTCGGCGGCGGTGTCGGTCGTGGAGAGGTCGATGCCGTAGCGCGGCACGATCTCGACCGACCTCAAGGCGTCGATATTGCGCCGGCACGACAGCTCCTCGCCCGTGCCGCCTTGCAGATAGTCGAAGAGAAAGGCCGGAATCCGGCCGCGTGCCTTCGCCTCGAGTTCACCGAGAACCGGGTAACGCGTTCTCCATTCCGCCAATCGCGCGGCATCCGCCGACATTCGCTTCTCCTCCCCTGGGGCGGCTCCCCCTCGCCGCTTTCCCTCAAATCCCGGGACTGCATACGATGTATGCATTTCCAGGTCCATCACCATTTGACGACGTTCTTCACAAGCGTGGGGAGACAATCGCAACGGATCTGGCGTCCGATCGCCATCTCTACAATGATCAGCCTAATGAACCCTTGTCGTGCGGAGTTTTCTATGATGATACTTAACAAGCGCTGCCAGGAGGAGGCCGCCGCGAAAACGCGAGCGCCAAGGCACGCAAGGGAGAGATCATGTATACAAAGACGTTGACAGCCGTTGCCTTCGCCCTGGGAATGGCAAGTTCGGTTTCCGCAGCCGAAGTGGAGTTGAGCCTCGCCCATTGGGTGCCCGGCACCCATCCGCTTCAAACGCTCGGCATGGAGCCGTGGATCGAATCGATGAAAGAGGCGTCCGGCGGACGAATCAATGTCACGATCTATCCGGCCCAGCAGCTCGGCGCCGCCGCCGACCACTACGACATGGCGCGCGACGGCATTTCCGACATCAGCTTCATCAACCCCGGCTATCAGCCGGGCCGTTTCCCGATCATGTCCGCCGCAGAGCTGCCGTTCAATTTCGCCAACGCCAAGGGCGGCGTGCGTGGCCTGACTGAGTGGTACAAGCAATACGCCGAAGAGGAGATGAGCGACGTCTACTTCTGCATGGCGATCTCGCACGACCCGGGCACGATGCACGGCAAGGACAAGATCCTTGTTCCCGAGGACATCAAGGGCAAGACCGTTCGTCCGGCCAACGCGACCGAGGCCCGCTTCGTGAACCTGCTGGGCGGCGCGTCGGTGCAGGTCCCCGCCCCCGCCATGCGCGAGGCGCTCGCCAAGGGCACTGCGGACATTACCCAATCGCCCTGGGAATCGCTCTACATTTTCGGAGCCGATTCGCTGGTCAAGCATCACCTCGACATGCCGTTCTACGCCTCGATCAACGTCTTCGTGATCAACAAGGGCGTTCTGGAAGGCATGGCGACCGAGGACCGGCAGGTCATCGAGGATCACTGCACCCCGGAATGGGCTGAGAAGATGTCTTCGGGCTGGGCTGACGTCGAAGCGGCCGGCCGCGACAAGATCGCCGCCGATCCGGAGCACACGCTGCACACCCCGAACGCCGAGCAGGTGAAGATGTGGCAGGACGCTGCGGCACCGCTGACGGATGAGTGGAAGAAGACCATCTCCGACATGGGCAAGGATCCCGATCCGATCCTCAACGGGCTGATTGACGCGCTCAAGAAATACGATTCCTATTACGGTGGGTAATTAAGGCGATCACCCGCCTGCCTGAAGACACGGCCCAACGCGTCGATCCGATGCGTTGGGCCTTGAGTGAATGGACTCCGGACGAACCGGAGACGAGTGAGGAGGAAATCACATGAAACGTATTCTGATGGCTGCCGTGGCGAGCTGCGCTCTGATGACAGGCGCGACACAGGCCGCGGAAGTGGAACTGGCGCTGTCGCACTGGGTTCCCGCCACGCACCCGCTTCAGCCTTCCGGCATGGAGCCCTGGGCTGAATCGATCAAGGAAGCCTCGGGCGGACGGATCGAAATCACGATCTATCCGTCCCAGCAGCTCGGCGCCGCACCGGACCACTACGACATGGCGCGCGACGGCATCGTCGACATCGGCTTCATCAATCCGGGCTACCAGCCGGGCCGTTTCCCGATCATCGCGGCCGCGGAACTGCCGTTCCACATCTCCAACGCCAAGGGCGGCTCGCGCGCAGTGCATGAGTGGTACCAGCAATATGCCGAGCAGGAGATGAGCGACGTCTATGTCTGCCTCGTGCACCTCCACGATCCGGGCACGCTGCACGGCAAGACCGGCCCGCTCGCCGTGCCGGCCGACTTCGCCGGCAAGAACATCCGTCCCGCCCACGGCACCCTCGCCCGCGCGGTGAACCTGATGGGCGGCGCGTCCGTGCAGGTGCCGGCCCCGGCGATGCGCGAAGCGCTCGCCAAGGGAACGGCCGACGTGACGGCCTCGCCCTGGGGCTCGCTGTTCGTCTTCGGCGCACAGGATCTGGTGACCCATCACCTCGACATCCCGCTCTATGTCACGAGCTTCGCCTTCGTCATGAACAAGGCCAAGATCGACGGCCTGGCGCCGGAAGACCGCAAGGTCATCGACGATCACTGCACGCCGGAATGGTCCGAGAAGATGGCATCCGGATGGGCCGACGCCGAAGCGAGTGGCCGCCAGAAGATCGCCGACATGGAAGGCCACACGCTCTACGCGCCCGACGACGCTCAGCTCGCTCTCTGGAAAGAGACGATGGCGCCGCTGACCGGCGAGTGGAAAGCGTCCGCGGCCGAAGCGGGCATCGACGCCGATGCCGCCTATGACAGTCTCGTCGAGACGCTGAAGAAGTACGACGCCTACGTGGAGTAAGCGGCGGCGCAAGCCAACTTGGAGGCAGGCGCACGAGCGCCTGCCTCTCCCTTCTCAAACAAGAACCAAGACACAATGATCCGCGCTCTCGAAACATTCTGCCAGTGGGTTGAAGTCCTTGCTGGCCTCCTCCTGGGGATATGCACGATCCTCGTCTGCGCCTCCGCGGTCGGACGGTATCTGTTTGCCTGGCCCATTCCCGACGCCTTCGACATCTCGCGCCTGCTGATCGGGGCCTGCATCATGTGGGGCTTCGCATCCGTCGGCTATCGCGGCGGCCACATCAAGGTCGATCTCTTCGCCGAAATGATGTCGCCCACGGTCCGCCGTATCGTCGACGTTTTCGCCTGGGCCATGCTCCTCTTCTTCGTCACCCTCTTGACCTGGAAGATGTTCGACCGCGTGGAAAGTGCGATGCGCAGCAACGAGGCGACCTTCGACCTGCGTATTTCCGTATGGCCCCTGATGAGCATCATCTGGGCCGGAACGGCGGCAACCATGGTGACCGTCGTCATGCGGCTCTACCTGATCGCGACGGGACGCGGTGAGTTGGAACACGCTGAAAACAGCGAATTCGGGGACGAGTGAAATGGCGCATGGTGATTGGATCGCCCTGGCGGGCTTTGTCGCCCTTTTCACGATGATCGCACTGCGCGTGCCGATCGGCGTGGCCATGGGTCTTGTCGGCGTCTTCGGTTTCGCCTCAATTCGCGGCATCAACCCCGCGCTCAACCTGCTTGCCTCCTCGCCGATCCGCGTGGTGGGTGACTTCAATCTGACGCTGGTGCCCTTCTTCATCTTGATGGGGATCTTCGCCACCAATTCGGGCATGTCGCGCGAACTCTTCAGGGCCGGCAACGCCTGGCTCGGCTCTTTCCGCGGCGGCCTGGCGCTGTCGACCATCGCCGCTTGCGCGGGCTTTGCCGCGATCTGCGGATCGACGGTCGCGACGGCGGCCACCATGACGAAGGTCGCCCTGCCCGAAATGCGCCGCTTCGGATACCGCGACGAGACCGCATCGGGTGTGATCGCGGCCGGCGGCACGCTCGGAATCCTGATCCCGCCTTCGGTCGTGCTGGTGGTTTACGCCTACATCACCGAAAACGACGTCGGCCAATTGTTCATGGCGGGCATCCTGCCCGGCATCCTTGCCATGGTCATGTACATGGCGACCGTGCTGATCGGCCACCGCAAGGGCCTTCCGGAAGGCAAGCCGTTCGACATTCGTGAAGGCTTCGCCTCGCTGTCCGGCATCTGGGCGGTGATGCTGCTGTTCATCGCGGTGATCGGCGCCATCTATCTCGGCGTCACCACGCCCACCGAAGCCGCTGCCGTCGGCGCTTTCCTGACCATGGTGATCGGCATAGTGCGCGGACGGCTCAACGTGCGCACGATCATCGAGAGCCTGACCGAGGCCCTGCGCACCTCCGTGGCGGTCTACACGATCCTAATCGGTGCGGTTCTCTTCGGCTACTTCCTCGCCATCACCCAGTCCCCGCAGAAGCTGACCAACGTGCTCATCGCGTTCGATCTCGGCCCCTACGGGACGCTGGCGCTGATCCTGGGATTGTTCGTCGTCGCCGGCTGCATCCTCGATTCCATGGCGATGATCATCCTGCTTGTGCCGATCGTCTATCCGGTCATCATCCAGCTTGGCTTCGATCCGATCTGGTTCGGCATCATCATCGTCATGACCGCGGAACTCGGCCTGATCACGCCGCCGGTCGGCATCAACGTCTTCGTCATCAACACGATCGCGAAGGACGTGAAACTGACGACGATCTTCAAGGGCGTCATCCCATTCATCGTCTCCGACCTGTTCCGGCTGGCGATCCTGGTGATGTTCCCCGGCATCGTTCTGCTGCTGCCGATGACCATGAGATAGGAGGGGGCGATGCAACCACCCGCACTGCGCCCGCTCTGCGTCATCACCGCCGAACTCGCCCCGCCTATGGAAAAAGGCGCGGCGCCCGGCGGGTTCGGGCGCATCATCCCGATCATCGGCGGCACCGTGGAAGGCGAGCGCCTAAGCGGCAAGGTGCTCAACCTGGGCGCCGACTGGCAGACGGTCTTCGATGAGGGCTATGCCGAACTCGACACCCGCTATGCGATCGAGACCCATGACGGCGCCTTGATCGACGTGCGCAATTTCGGCTTCCGCCACGGCCCGGCAGACGTTCTGGCCCGCCTCGCGGCCGGCGAGGACGTCGATCCCGCCCTCTACTACATGCGCACCCAACCGCGCCTGCAGACGGGCGATCCGCGTTATGCCTGGCTCAATCGCACCGTGTTCGTCGGCACCGGCGAACGCCACGCCAGTTCCGTGCGCATCGGACTGTTCGAAGTTCTCTAATCAGCCACAACGAAAAACCGCCGGAAAATCCGGCGGTTTTCACATTCACTCACGAAGGCTTTCGCGTCAGCCGAAATGAATCGTCTTGGTCTCGATGTAGTTGTCGAGGCCTTCAGGACCGCCTTCACGTCCCATGCCGGATTGCTTGAACCCGCCGAAGGGATGCTTCGGATCGACGATCATGCCGTTGACCGTCACGCTGCCGGTGCGCATGCGCCGCGCCATCGCGTAACCACGCTCCGGATTGGACGTGAACACCGCGCCGCTCAGGCCGTAGGCGGAATCATTGGCCTTGCGCGCCGCATCTTCCTCGTCCGTGTAGCTGATGATGGAGACAACCGGGCCGAAGATCTCTTCCTGCGCGATCTTCATGGACGGATCCACATCGACGAACACGGTCGGCTCGACGAAATAGCCCTTGTCCAGACCTGCCGGCCGGCCACCGCCACAGGCGATCGTCGCGCCCTCTTCGCGGCCGGCGGCGATGTAGCCCTGCACCCGCTCGAGCTGGCGCGCCATCGTCAGCGGCCCCATCTGGGTTGCCGGGTCGAACGGGTCGCCGACCTTGATGTTCTTCACCGCGCCGACATACATGTCGACGAATTCCTGCTTGCGCGATTCCGGCACCAGGATGCGGGTCAGCGAGAAGCAGACCTGACCAGTGATCGGCATCGAATACATCATCAGCGGCATCATCGCGGCGGAGAAATCCGCATCGTCGAGAAGCACGGCAGCCGACTTGCCGCCCAGTTCCAGGCTGACACGGGCCAGCCTGTCGGAACAGGCCGCGGCAATCTTCTTGCCGGCGATGGTGGAGCCGGTGAAGGCGACCTTGTCGACATCGGTGTGACGCACCAGGTAGTCGCCGCTTTCACGTCCCGCCGGAACGAGGTTGAAGACGCCCTTGGGAAGGCCGGCCTTCTCGATGCATTCGGCCAGCATGTAGGCTTCCAGCGGCGTCTCCGGAGACGGCTTGGCGACCATCGTGCAGCCTGCGGCGAGGCCGGCGGCGATCTTGTAGGACAGCAGCACCAGCGGCGCGTTCCACGGCGTGATCGCCGCGCAGACGCCGACCGGCTCCTTCACCACCTTCACCTTGCCGCCGTCGTCGCGGCTACGATCGTCGACGAAGGGATAGGTCTCGATCAGGTCGGCGTAGTAGTTGAACAGCGTCGGGTTCTGGCCCACCAGCTTCTTGGTCAGCATGATCGGCGCACCGACCTGCAGGGTCCAGGCGTGGGCGATGTCGTCGAGCCGCTCCGTCAGCAGCGCAGCGACCTTGCGCAGATATCCGGCGCGCTCGGCCGGCGACATGCGCGGCCAGGGACCGTAGTCGAAGGCGTCGCGGGCAGCCGCGACCGCGCGATCCATGTCGGCGGTGCTCGCCTCGGGATAGCGCATCACCAGCTCTTCGGTCACAGGCGAAATCACCTCGAGCGTCGAGTTGGAAAGCGGATCGACCCACTCGCCACCGATGAAGAATTTCGCCGGTCCGACCGACGCGGTTTCGTTTTGAACCATGACATTCATTGCAGATTCCTCCTCTGACAGAATGACCTCAAGCAAACGCGGCCCCTTTTGCCGCAGCATAGTTTCCAGGCTGGACGAAAGTTTGGTGCCGTCGTCGCAGCGCTCCGCGCGGCAGCCCTGCGCCTCGGCGACCGCCACGAAATCCATGTGGCCGATCTCCACCCCATCGACGCGACTGCCTTGCGCGGCCATACCTTTCAAAGCGGCATAGCCGCCATTGTTGAGAATGATGACCAGAAGATCGGCGTCGTGTTCGACAGCCGACCACAGCGCCTGGATGGCGTAGAGGCTGGAGCCGTCGCCGAGAATCGCGATCACCGGCTCGCTCGGTCCCGTGAGCGCGGCTCCGACCGATGCCGGAAGCGCGTAGCCGAGACCGCCGCTCGCCGTGGCGAGAAATCCTCGCGGGCGCTCGATCGGGAAATGATCGTGCAAGGCTCCGCGCGCGGTCGGCGCTTCCTCGACGATGATGCTGTCGGGCGACCGCAGATCGGCGAGCACCTGATACAGCAAGCCGGGCGTGATGTTCCTGGTCACCGGCAGGCGCTTAATCCTGCGTGCGGGCAGGTCCGCGCGCTTGTCGCGCGCCGCGATCCGCTGAACCAGACCCTTCGCGGCCACGCGAATGTTGGAACGGACGGCCGATCCGACGATCGCGCCGGCGATCTGCTGCGGATCGTCGGTGATCAGGCAGAGTTCGGAACCCTCCGGGATGTGCCGGCCGCTGCCCGGGAAATGATAGGTGAAGACCGGGCCGCCCAGCACCAGGATGTAGTCCGCGCCTTCCAGCGCCCGGCATACGTCCGGCTGGCGCGCCGGAAGGAAACCGGCGAACAACGGATGCCGCTCCGGAAAGCTGCACCGGGCAGACAGCGGCGCAACCCACACCTTCGCCTGCAGGCGCTCGGCAAGACGCACGGTCTCGTCCCAGGCGTCATCGATATCGACGCCGGGACCGACGACGATCACCGGTGCGCGCGCCGCATCGAGTTTCGACGCTACGGCGTCCAGCGCGCCCGCATCGCAACCGAGTACGGTATGCACCGAGCGCTGCGCGATCTCGCCGGCCGGCTTGTCCCAGTCGCTGAGCGGAACGGAAACGAGGACAGGCCCGCGCGGCGCCTGCATCGCCATGTGATAGGCGCGTGCGATCGCGGCGGGAACGTCTTCGGCCCTCGCCGGCTCGATCGCCCATTTTACATAGGGCTTCGGCAGTTCGATCGGGCTCTCGTTGAAAAGGAACGGATCATGCGGCAGCAGGTCGCGTGTCTGCTGGCCGGTCGTCACGATCAGCGGCGCGCGGTTTCTGAACGCGGTATAGAGATTGCCCATCGCATGGCCGAGCCCGGCCGCTGAATGCAGATTGACGAATGCTGCGTTGCCGGTCACCTGCGCATAGGCGTCTGCCATCGCGACGACGATGGATTCCTGCAGCCCGAGCACATAGGAGAACCCGTCGGGCAGATCGACGAACATCGGCAATTCGGTGGAGCCGGGATTGCCGAAGACGCGGTCGATCCCCTGCTCGCGCAAGTATTCAAACACGGCCTCGGCCACCGTCAGGGCGCCAAGCCGGGTTCCGGACCCGAAGTCCGTTGACATGGTGTTCATGTATCCTCCCTGGGCACACGCCCCGAACTGAGCGGAACGATACGCGATCTTCGCAAATAAAGTCCTGACATGGAATTGAAGAAGATTCGCAAAGCCATTACAAAATCGCATGACTTTGGGAGTAAGATCCGCCGCCGTGATCCTCGAATGCGCCCGCCGCGGCAGTCTCGGCGGGGCAGCGGCCGCGCTGAACATGACGCAGCCCGCGGTCACACGCATGCTCAAGCGGCTTGAGGAAAGCTATGGCGTGGCCCTGTTCCACCGCACCACGCGCGGCGTCGAGCCGACGGTCTTCGGCGAGGCGCTGCTGCCCTATGCCAAGCTGATCGTCTCGGAGATCGGCAACGCCGACGACGTCATCCGCCAGATGCGCGGCGCGAGCCGCGGCGTCGTTCGCATCGGCGGCGTCGGCAGCGTGGTCGGCGGCTTCGTCATGGCGGCCGTCGGCATGATGCGCGAGGAGCACCCTGAGGTGCAGTTCAGTGTCGTCGAGGATCTGGAAGACCGCGTGCTGGACGCGCTGAAGGACGGCCGGATCGACATCGCCATCTCGCCCGAACCCTATATCGACGACGAGATCACGCTGGCGACACCGGAACCGATGCACGACCTCGTCGCCGTGTTCTGCCGCGCCGGCCATCCCGTTCTCGACAGGCCCGAACTGACGCTTCTGGACGCAGCCCGCCTCGATTGGGTGTTGCCGCCGGACGCCACCCCGACGGTGCGCGAGTGGCAGCGACGCTTCCACGCCCGCTCGATAGATCCCAAGGCTCCGGTGGTGGTCTCGCGCTCGGTCCAGGTGGTCAAATCCGCCGTCCTGGCCGGCGATCTCCTGTGCTGGATGCCCCTGCCCCTGATGCGCTCCGAGATGGAGCGTGGCGAGATCGCCCAGGTCTGCGCCCCGGAACTGGAATGGCGCCGCACCTTCCGCATCTACCGGCGCAAGAAAGGCCTCCTGACCCCGTCCGCCGCCATCCTGATCGACCGCCTCCGCCGCACCAGCGAGGCCTGGTCGCACGAGGTGCGTTAGCTCACACCGCCTCGATGGCGATGGCGATGCCCTGGCCGACGCCGATGCACATGGTGGCGAGCGCGCGCTTGGCGCCGCGAGCCTGCAGCTCCAGCGCCGCCGTGCCGGTGATGCGCGCGCCCGACATGCCGAGCGGATGGCCCAGCGCGATCGCGCCGCCATTCGGATTGACGTGCT
>NZ_JALEGV010000008.1 GCF_022763245.1 Oricola sp. | reverse complement strand
GGCCGGCCGCGCGCCCGGCGGCGCTTGCCCTTCTTGCCGCGAGCGCCGTCGTAATCGTCATCGCCGTCATCGGTTGCGTGGGCTTCGTCCTGGCCCTCGCCCTCGCCATCCTCGCGGTCCGGGCGCCGCGGGCGCCGGCGGCGCTTCTTGCGACGGCCGTCCTGATCGTTTTCGTCCTCGTCGTCGGAGCTCGTGACGGTCTCTTCTTCCTCCGCCGGTTCCTCGGGAACCTCGAAGTCGTCGTCCATGTCGCCGTAATCCGGCCGGATCGGCTCGATGCGGGGCAGGTCGGAGATCTCGCCCCGGTCGATCGCGAACATTTCCGCGCTGACGGCCGGATCGGCCTCGATCGCGATGTGCAGGCCGAAGCGGCCCTCCATCTCGGTGATCGTCTCGCGCTTGTGGTTGAGAATGTAGAGCGCCGTCTCCGCGGTGGTGCGCACCGTGACGTGGTGCTTGCCGTTGCGCATCAGATACTCTTCCAGAGAGCGGATCAGATGCAGGGCGACGGATTGCTGCGAACGCACATGGCCGGTGCCGCCGCAATGCGGGCAGGGCTGCATGGTGCTTTCCAGAACGCTGGCGCGCATGCGCTGGCGGCTCATTTCCAGAAGGCCGAAATGCGAGATCCGGCCGACCTGGATGCGGGCGCGGTCGTTCTTCAGGCATTCCTTGAGCTTCTTCTCGACGGCGCGGTTGTTGCGGTTCTCCTCCATGTCGATGAAATCGATCACGATGAGACCCGCAAGGTCGCGCAGGCGAAGCTGGCGCGCGACCTCCTCGGCCGCCTCCAGGTTGGTCTGAAGCGCGGTGTCCTCGATGGAATGCTCGCGCGTCGACTTGCCGGAGTTCACGTCGATGGCGACCAGCGCCTCGGTCTGGTTGATGATGATGTAGCCGCCGGATTTCAGCCGCACGCTCGGCTGGATCAGCCCGTCGAGCTGTGCCTCGATCCCCGTCTTGGCAAAGATCGGCTGCGCCTCGCGCCAGGGCTGGACCATCTTGGCATGGCTCGGCATGAGCATGCGCATGAAGTCCTTGGCCTCTCGATAGCCGTCCTCGCCGGACACCAGGATCTCGCTGATGTCCTTGTTGTAGAGGTCGCGGATCGAGCGCTTGATCAGGCTGCCTTCCTCGTAGACGAGGGTCGGCGCCGTGGAGGCGAGCGTCAGTTCGCGCACGCTGTCCCACATGCGCATCAGGTATTCGTAGTCGCGGCGGATTTCCGCCTTGGTGCGATTGGCGCCCGCGGTGCGCAGGATCACGCCCATGCCCTTCGGCACTTCGAGTTCCTTGACGACTTCCTTCAGGCGCTTGCGGTCGGCCGAATTGGTGATCTTGCGGGAGATGCCGCCGCCGCGCGCCGTGTTCGGCATGAGCACCGAGTAGCGCCCGGCCAGCGACATGTAGGTGGTCAGAGCGGCGCCCTTGTTGCCGCGCTCTTCCTTGACGACCTGCACCAGGATGATCTGGCGACGCTTGATGACTTCCTGGATCTTGTACTGGCGGCGCAGGGCGCGCTGGCGGGGCCGGGCCTCTTCCATCGCGTCGTCGCTGCCGACCGTGTCGACCTCGTCGTCATCGCTGTCGTCGTCGTCATCGTCGGAGGCGTCCTGCTGTCCGCCGCCACGCCGGCCGCGATTGCGCCGGCGGCGACCGCGCGAGCGGCGTCCGTTGTCCTCTTCGCCGTCGTCCTCGTCGTCAGAGGAATCGTCGTCGCCGTCGCCTTCGTCGTCGGCATCGGTCTCGGGCGCTTCGGAGATGACGTTGTCGTCCTGCTCCGTGCGGGCCGCGATGGTCTCGGAGCCGCCTTCGGACGCGGTGGTCTCGTCGGCATCGGCGTCCGCCTCGTCGTCGGCCTGGTCGGCGCTTGCGGCGGCTTCTTCAGCCTGGCGCTCTTCCCATGCGGCGAGGATCGCGTCGAGGGCGACCGGTTCCGCCTCGGGGACGGCCTGCACGGTCTTCTCGTCGCGACGGCCGGGGCGGTTCTTGCGGCCGCGCTTGCGGCGCGAGGAGCGGCGGTTGTCCGCAGCGGGCTCCTGATCCTCGTCCTCTTCCTCGGCCAGCCGCGCCTCTTCGGCCAGCAGCGCCTGCCGGTCGGCCAGCGGGATCTGGTAGTAGTCCGGATGGATTTCGGAGAAGGCGAGGAAGCCGTGGCGATTGCCGCCGTAATCGACGAAGGCCGCCTGCAAGGACGGTTCGACCCGCGTTACCTTGGCCAGGTAGATGTTGCCGCGGATCTGTTTCTTGTGTTCCGATTCGAAATCGAAGTCTTCGAGGCGGTTACCTTTGACTACAACAACTCGTGTTTCCTCCCGATGGGAGGAGTCGATCAGCATTTTGTTTGACATTGATTCTTGTTCCGGCAGCCGCGCATTCACCCGGAGGTTGCAACCGGTGGCGCGTGATCCGGCGTCTCTGCGCCGGGCATGTGCTGCTCATTGGGAGTCTTGTCGGCTCGTGCGACGGCACGGCGAGAAATGGAGACTCTCGGTCCTGCCGTGTTTCAACAACGGTACTGGTTGAAAAAAACGCCATGAAAAGGGCCAACAAAACGACTGCACTAGGGCTCCGCTACGGAAGCCGGTTCATTTGCTCTTCGCAGAGCCGGGCTCCTCGCAATCGGAGCCCGTTGGATTGTGCCGCCAGCTTACAACCGAACTGGCAGGCGAAATCTTCGAAACGGTCGGGGTGCGATTTACGCTCCTCCGTCGGGTCAATCTATGATTTTGGCAACAGCGCTGCAAGCGTTTTAATTTGGAACAGCGACACCTTGCCGCTTGAAAACACTTGACATCAGGGCGCCCGGTAAAGAACCGGTTAACCATGATGGCATATCAAGGCGCATCATGAGGCTGTGCGAGCAAAACCGGTCCGATGTCGTGCGGGAGGATGTCTTGCGGGTGAGTGGCGCGAGGGGCCGGTTGCGGCCATCGGCCGGATTCCCGCGAGCGGTCGCCGGCGCATGGCTCGTCCTGGCCCTGCTGGTTTCCTCTCTTCTTCTGTCTCCCGTTTCCTCTCCCGCCGCGGCCGCGTCGCATGTGCCGATCGCGCTGGACATGCGGATTGCCGGCGACGACACCGTGACGCGCATCGTCATCGAGTTCGACCGGCCGGTCGAGGTGTCGCATCTGCTGCTCGCCAAGCCGTGGCGTCTCGTCCTCGATTTCAACAAGATCGGCTACGGGTTCGACGGGGAGGCGATCAACACGTCCGGCCTCGTCTCCGCGGTGCGCTACGGCGACATGGGCGGCAATCATTCGCGGCTGATCTTCCGCACCCACCGGCCCTTCAAGGTCATGGACGTGCGCGGCCGCCAGGACCGGGAGACCGGTCGTCACAATGTCGTGATCGATCTCCAGGTGACGGGCGAGGAGGCCTTCACCGACGCGCTCGACCGGTCCATCACGACAAGCGCCGTGATCAACACCGCGCAGAAGCAGGATCGCCTCGGGGCCGTGCGCGACCATGACAGGCCGTTCACGATCGTGATCGATCCCGGCCATGGCGGCATCGACAACGGCGCCAAGGGCGTGGGCGGCACGCAGGAAAAGGACATCACGCTGGCCTTCGCCAAGACGCTCAGGGACCGTCTGGCGAAGTTCCCGGGCGCGCGGGTCTACATGACGCGCGAGACCGACGTCTTCATCACGCTGTCCGACCGGACCGGCTTCGCCCGCCAGCACGAGGCGGACCTGTTCGTCTCCATCCATGCGGACTCGCTGCGCCAGCACGGGGTGCGCGGGGCGACGATCTACACGATCTCCGAAAAGGCGTCGGACCAGGTGGCGGCTTCGGTCGCGGCCAACGAGAACCTGGCCGACTCGATGGCCGGCGTGGAGCGGCCCGAGGGTGACGACAGCGTCTCCGACATCCTCGTCGATCTCGCCCGGCGCGAGACACTGGGCTTCTCCGTACAGTTCGCCCGGCTCGCGATCTCCGACATGAAGGGCTTCGCGCGGCTGATCAAGAACCCGCACCGCTATGCCGGCTTCCGCGTGCTCAAGGCGCCGGACGTGCCGTCGGTCCTGATCGAACTGGGCTACCTGTCCAACAAGGAAGACGAGGCGCTTCTCAACGAGAAGGAATGGCGCGCCGGGCTTGCCGACAGGCTCGCCAACGCGATCGAGAAATTCGCCGCCCTGTCGTCGCGTCAGATCGGCGCGTCGGTCGCGTCCGGCGGGTAGAACCCGTCTTTTTTGCGCACATGCCATTGTGCCGTCCCATTTCGGTAGAAAGGCATGGTTTCATGCATGGCGCGACTCCTGTATGCCTCGCGCCGGACACGGGGTAGAGTCGCCCGCCGCATGCGGAGGCGACTGAAAGAGATCACATGCTTCGCTTGCTTGGATATTTCTTCGGAATCGGGACGGTCATGGCGCTTGCGGTCGCGGCCGGGGTCATCATCTATATCGGTGACCTGACCAAGGACCTGCCGGATTACGAGGTCCTCGCCAATTACGAACCGCCGGTGACGACGCGCGTGCATTCCGCCGACGGCCAGCTGATGGGCGAGTTCGCCCGCGAGCGGCGCCTCTACGTTCCGATCCAGGCGGTTCCCGACCGCGTCAAGGCGGCCTTCCTGTCGGCGGAAGACAAGAACTTCTACACCCATCCCGGCGTCGATTTCCTGGCGCTTGCCCGCGCGATGATCGTCACCAACCTGGAGAACATCCAGAAGGGGCGCCGGCTCGTCGGCGCATCGACGATCACCCAGCAGGTCGCCAAGAACTTCCTCCTGACCAACGACCGCACGATCGACCGCAAGATCAAGGAAGCGGTTCTGGCCTTCCGCATCGAGCAGGCCTATTCGAAGGACCGCATCCTCGAACTGTATCTCAACGAGATCTTCTTCGGCGCGGGCGCCTACGGCATCGCGGGCGCGGCGCTTACCTATTTCGGCAAGTCGGTCAACGAGCTGAACCTGCAGGAGGCGGCCTATCTCGCGGTGCTGCCCAAGGCTCCGTCCAACTACCATCCCTTCGACGACACGGAAGCGGCGACGACGCGCCGCAACTGGATTCTCGACCGGATGAACGAGAACGGCTACATCACGGCCGAAGAGGCGACCGCCGCCAAGCAGGCGCCGCTCGGCGTCAATTTCCGCCGTTCGGGCTCCTATGTCTTCGCGTCGGAATATTTCACCGAGGAAGTGCGCAAGCGCATCATCGACCGCTACGGCGAGGACGCTCTCTACGAAGGCGGCCTGTCGGTGCGCACCACGCTCGATCCGCATCTCCAGGAGCTTGCGCGCAAGGCGCTGCAGCACGGGCTGATCCAGTATGACCGCGAGCGCGGCTATCGCGGGGCGGTCGACACGATCGACACGGCCGGAGACTGGGGCGCGGCGCTGGCCGACATGAAGGACATGTCCGACGTGCCGGAGTGGAAGCTTGCCGTGGTCCTGAACATGGGCCAGAACGGCGCCGAGATCGGCTTGCGGCCCGAGCGCGAAACGACCGGCGACCTGTCGGCGGAACGCCAGACCGTGGCGCTTCCGGCCGCCGGCATCGAATGGGCCAAGACGCGCCGCGCCGACGGCCGCACCTCCAAGGTGAAGAGCATCACCGACGTGCTTTCGGTCGGCGACGTGGTCTATGTCGAGAAGACGGGCGACGCCTACGAGTTGCAGCAGGTGCCGGGGATTTCCGGCGCGCTGATCTCGATGGACCCGAACACCGGCCGCGTGCTCGCGATGGTGGGCGGCTTCTCCTATTCGCAGTCGCAGTTCAACCGCGCGACGCAGGCCTATCGCCAGCCGGGTTCGTCCTTCAAGCCGATCGTCTATTCGGCGGCGCTCGACAATGGCTACACGCCCGCCTCGGTGGTGCTCGACGCGCCGATCCAGCTCGTTTCGGGCGGCGAGGTCTGGCAGCCGAAGAACTATGGCGGCGGCTACGCCGGTCCGTCGACCCTGCGCCTCGGCATCGAGCGCTCGCGTAACCTGATGACCGTGCGGCTTGCCAAGGACATGGGCATCGAGCTGATCGCCGAATATGCCGAGCGGTTCGGCGTCTACGACAACATGCAGCGGGTTCTGGCCATGGCGCTGGGCGCGGGCGAGACGACGGCGCTGCGCATGGTTTCGGCCTATTCGGTCATGGCCAATGGCGGGCGCTCGATCGAACCGTCCTTCATCGACCGTGTGCAGGACCGCTACGGCCGCACGATCTACAAGCACGACCAGCGCATCTGCGAGGCGTGCAACGTGGAGCGCTGGGCCGGGCAGGACGAGCCGCAGCTGATCGACAATCGCGAGCAGGTGCTCGACCCGATGACCGCCTACCAGATCACCTCGATGATGGAAGGCGTGGTGCAGCGGGGCACGGCGACGCTGCTGCGCGACCTCGGACGGCCGCTGGCCGGCAAGACCGGCACGACCAACGAGGAAAAGGACGCCTGGTTCATCGGCTTCACGCCGAATGTCGTCACGGGCGTCTATATGGGCTTCGACCAGCCGCAGCCGATGGGCCGCAACGCGACGGGCGGGCATCTCGCCGCGCCGGTGTTCAAGGAATACATGTCGGCCGCGCTGGCGGATTCGCCGATCGCCGACTTCCGGCTTCCGGCGGGCATGAACGTGATCGAGATCGACCGCAAGACGGGCATGCGCGCTTCCGGCGGCGAGGACACGATCCTCGAGGCCTTCAAGCCCGGCACCGGACCGGCCGATTCCTACCAGGTCATCGGCATCGAGACGGTCGCGGTGGAAATCGAGGAGCAGCAGGCGATTTCGCCGCGCGCCCAGGAGGCGATCCAGAGCGGGCAGGGCGGTTTGTTCTAGGCCGCCCGGCTTCCTCTCTTTACACGGCCGCCCGGCACGCCTAAATCCGGCGCCTGACACTTTCACGCGAGTCCGAAGGAAGACCCATGCGCGCCGAAACCTCGACGCTCGTCGACGACATCAAGCAGGCAATCAGCCTGCTGAGGAGGCATCTTTGACTGGGATCAGTCCGTCAAACGCCTAGAATATCTGAATTCCCGCGCCGAAGATCCCGATCTCTGGAACAATGCCGAGGAAGCGCAGAAGCTCATGCAGGAGCGGCAGCGCCTCGAGGACATGATCGGCGCCATCCGCGGTTTCGACCAGTCGCTTGAAGACAATGTCGAGCTGATCGCGCTCGGCGAGGAAGAGGGCGACAGCGAGACCGTCGGCGAGGCCGAACAGGCGATCCGCGACATCCAGGCCGCCATCGACAAGCGGTCGGTGGAAGCGCTCCTTTCGGGCGAGGCCGACAGCAACGACACCTATATGGAAATCCACTCCGGCGCCGGCGGCACCGAGAGCCAGGACTGGGCGTCGATGCTGCTGCGCATGTACACCCGCTGGGCGGAACGGCGCGGCTTCAAGGTCGAGGTCGTGGAACTGCAGGCCGGTGAAGAAGCGGGCATCAAGTCGGCGACCATCCTGGTCAAGGGCCACAACGCCTATGGCTGGATGAAGACGGAATCGGGCGTGCATCGCCTCGTGCGCATCTCGCCCTACGATTCCAACGCGCGGCGGCACACCTCGTTCGCATCTGCCTGGGTCTATCCGGTGATCGACGATTCCATCGACATCGAGGTTGCCGAGAGCGATTGCCGCATCGACACCTATCGCGCGTCGGGCGCCGGCGGCCAGCACGTCAACACGACCGACTCGGCCGTGCGCATCACGCACATCCCGACCGGCATCGTCGTGCAGTGCCAGGCGGAACGCTCGCAGCACAAGAACCGCGCGCGGGCGTGGGACATGCTGCGCGCCCGTCTGTACGAGGAAGAGCTGAAGAAGCGCGAGGCGGAAGCCAACGCGACGGAAGCCACCAAGACGGAGATCGGCTGGGGCCACCAGATCCGGTCCTACGTCCTGCAGCCCTATCAGCTGGTCAAGGACCTGCGCACCGGCGTGGAATCGACGTCGCCCTCCGACGTGCTCGACGGCGAGCTCGACGAATTCATGGAAGCTGCGCTCGCGCACCGGGTCCATGGCGGCGATGTCGAAGTGGAGGATGTGGAGTAGGCGCCAAGGCGCCTGCTTCGAACTCCTAGGAGGTATCGGCCTCTTTCAGGGCGTGGATCGCGAGCGCATGGCACTCGCGCAGCACCTCGTCGACGGCGCCACCGGCGCGTCGGCGATGGCCTGGCGGACGGCCCGGCCGCATCTCGTGAAATCGACAGGGTCCCTCGTGCCGATCGCGCCGCGCCCGCCAGCGGGCCAGACGCTTCGCGTGACCGGGCAGGTCGTCGAGCGCCCGCTTCAGCGCCGCCAGCCGGCGGCAGAGACCTTTCGCATCGACTTCATCGCCAGGCCTGGCAATCCAGTTCTCCGGTATCGGCCTCGGCTCGGACAGGCCGAGACAGGTGATGCGCGGGTAGCTCACAGGGCGGCGGTAGAAGGGCCGGGGCACCGGGTCCGGTAGCGGATCGACGATCGCCAGCGCGCAGGTCGGCTCGTTTGCGGCGGTGCTGCCGCGTCTTGACCCCTTCGATGCGACAACGGTCCGGCGCGGCGGCAGGACCACCACGATGTCATGCGCGGCGATCAGCACCAGCCGACGGGCGGCGGCTTCCGCCGGGCGAAGGATGCGGAAGACGGCGGTGCGCAGGTAGCGCGGCAGCGTCTCGACGATGCCGGCCTCGTCCATTCCGGCCATGGCGAACATGCGCGCGACGATGCGCAGAAGCGCTTCGCGGTTGCGGTCGATCGCCAGGGCCCAGTCCACTCGCCTTCGTCTCCGTCGTTTGAAACCCGCGGCCCGCGGGCCGGTGGCGGCATAAGTCACTTGCCGGGCGACAGCGTATGGGGGGCGCGGAGGCCGGTGGACCGACTGCCGGGGCTGGCCGGCCTGCGGACACGCGCAAACGGCTGACCTCCTTGGGAAAATCCGCTGCGCGAGGGAAGTGCGCGTCAGACGTCCGTCCACCGGAAGCGGGGGCGTTCGCGACCGATCGGCATCGGCGGAGCGCCGTTATGAGTGAGCCGCCCGAAAGCAACGCCAAGGATATTTCTGCGAATTTGACCTTGTGACGCAATGCACAGCGATGGAACCTTTTCGCCGGTAGGTTCGTTTCAAATCCTGATTGGAGAGAAACAATGGAACCGATCGTTGCTGTTATGCTGGTTCTGGGATGTGACCACTCGATGATGGTCTGCCGCCAGGCTCCCGAGCCGATTGTACAATACGCCTCTGTCGAGAGCTGCGAAGAAGAAATGGGCATCCGCGTCCGGATGATCGACGACTACCCGATGGCTGTCGTCGAATGCATCAAGATGCCGGAGCTGGCCTCCGGGCAGAACGTCGTCGTCGATTGGCGCTTCGACGCCACGGGCGGCCTGATTGCCGAGGCTCGTGTCCGCGACACCGGCCAGATGACAGCCGACGCTTCCACCGTCACGGCCCAGGCCGGCGGTGTGTGATCAGCGGGGGCGCCGGGGTCTGACCTCCACCCGCTCGGCGCTCCCGCTAGAACTGGCCGCTCCCGATGCTTCAAGCGTCGGGAGCCCGCGCCAGCCTCATCTCCCGGCCCCTCGAGCCGTTCAAATCGAGACCTCCCCGACATTTCCATCCGTCATTCCCGCCAGAAGGCGGGGGAGAGCAGCACCAGCACGGTGAAGATCTCCAGGCGGCCGAGCAGCATGGCGAAGGACAGGATCCATTTCGCCGAATCCGGCAGCGGGCCGAAATTGCCGGCCGGTCCAATGATCGAGCCGAGACCCGGGCCGACATTGGCGAGCGCCGTGAGAATGCCGGACAGCGACGTCAGGAAATCCGTGCCCGTCAGCGTCAGCGCGACGCTCAACAGGCTCCACAGCAGGATGAAGGCCGTGAAGAAGAGCAGGATGACGCCCAACGTCTGTTCGTCGACCGAGTCGCGCCCCGATCGGACGCTCGCCACCGCGCTCGGATAGATGAAGCGGTCGAGCGCGCGGCGCAGAATGCCGTAGAGCGCGATCCAGCGATAGGCCTTCACGCCGCCGGAGGTGGAGCCGGAACAGCCGCCGAGAAACGTCGCCATGAACACCAGCGCGATGGCGAACGGCCCCCATTGCAGATAGTCGAAATTGGCGTAGCCCGTCGTCGTCACCAGCGAGACGATGTTGAAGACCGCGTGTTCGAAACCCAGCGCCAGTTCCTCGGCATGGGTGAGGTCGAGATAGACGGCGAGGATGATCGCGAGACCCAGCGTGTAGGCCAGCATGATCACGACCTGGTTATCGCGGAACATGTCGAGGCGGCCCTTCAGCATCAGCACGATCAGCGCGGTGAACGGCGTCGCGCCGACCAGCATGAAGACGATCGCGACCCACTGGGTGGACAGGTTCGGGAAATAGCCGAAGGAGGCGTCGTGGGTGGAATAGCCGCCTGTCGACAGCGTCGTCATGGCGTGGTTGACCGCGTCGAACACCGTCATGCCGGTGAGCTTGTAGAGCATGGCGCAGACGATCGTCGACGCGATGTAGATGCCGATGATCGAGGTGGCGAAGGTGGACATGCGCGAGAAGGGGCGGTCGTAGCGGTCCGAGGATTCCAGGCGGAACACGGAGCTGCCGCTGATCTTCAGATAGGGCAGGATGAACAGGCCGAGCGCGATCACGCCGAGCCCGCCGACCCATTGCAGGATCGAGCGCCACAGGAGGAGCCCCGGCGGCAGGCCGTCGAGCCCGCTGATCACGGTGGAGCCGGTGGTGGTGATGCCGGACATGGATTCGAAGAAGGCGTCCGCCCAGGACATCTGCAGCGAGGACTCGATGAAGGGCACCGCGCCGGCGACCGCGAAGGTCAGCCACAGCATGTTGACGAGGAGAAAGGCGAAACGTGTCGAATAGGCCGGGCGGATGCCGCGCGTCGCCGCTGCGATGATGGTGGACAGCGTCACGATGACGGCGGACGAGATCGCGAAGACGAGCCAGTCGGGATTGCCGAAATAGAGGTCGGTCAACGCCGGAATGAGCATCAGGGCGGCGAGCCAGGTCGCGAAGACGGCGCTGACGTGGATCGCCGCGCGCAGATTTCTGCCTTTCATAGCCTCTCCTGCCGATACGCGGCCATGATGGCGCGACGAGCGATGCTGGCCAAACCGGTAGCGGGCCTATAGACCCGCGTGAAGGCGAAAACCACAGGTTTGTGGGCGCCGGTGCAACACGGACTGTCGATGATGAGCGAATTCCTGACTTCTGTCGCGGATGCGACGACCGCCATGCGGAGCCTGTTTCCCGAAACGCCGCTGCAGGAAAACGTCTTCCTGTCGCAGAAATACGGGCACCGGATATTCCTCAAGCGCGAGGACCTGTCGCCGGTGCGCTCCTACAAGATCCGCGGCGCGTTCAACTTCATCCGCAAGCGGCTTGCCGAAGGCGTGGACGGGCCCTTCGTCTGCGCGTCGGCCGGCAATCACGCCCAGGGGCTGGCCTATGTGTGCCGGCATTTCGGCAAGCGGGGCGTGGTGTTCATGCCGGTGACGACGCCGCAGCAGAAGATCGACAAGACGCGCGCCTTCGGCGGCGACAATGTCGAGATCCGGCTGGTGGGCGACTATTTCGACGACTGCAACCGAGCTGCCCTAGACTACGCGCAGGAGCATGGCGCGGTGATGGTGCCGCCCTTCGATCACGACGACATCATCGAGGGGCAGGCGTCGGTGGCGCAGGAAGTGCTGGCGCAGGCGCCGGACGGCCTGCGCTTCGACCGGGTGATCGTCGCCGTCGGCGGCGGTGGGCTGGCGAGCGGGCTGACGCGCTATTTCGGCGAGGCCGGCGAAGCGGCCTCGTTCACCATGGTCGAGCCGGCCGGCGCGCCGAGCCTGCGCAGGAGCCTGGAGAAGGGCGAGCGGGTGCGGCTGGAGCGGTTCGACAATTTCGTCGACGGGGCCGCCGTCGGCCAGATCGGGGCGAAGACTTGGGACCGGCTGAAGGCGTTTTCGCCCAACGACGTCGACCTCGTGCCGGAGGACCGGCTGTGCACGACGATCATCGAGATGCTGAACATCGAGGGTGTCGTGCTGGAGCCGGCCGGCGCGCTGGCGATCGACGCGCTGAAGGATCTGCCCAAGTCCACGGGCGCGCCGCGCGCGATCCTGTGCGTCGCGTCGGGCGGCAATTTCGATTTCGAGCGGCTGGCCGAGGTGAAGGAGCGGGCGCTGAAGGCGGAAGGGCGGAAGAAATATTTCGTGCTGCGCATGCCGCAGCGGCCGGGCGCGCTGAAGGACTTCCTCAACCTGCTTGGCCCGGAGGACGACATCACGCGGTTCGAATATCTGAAGAAATCGGCGCGCAATTTCGGCTCGGTGCTGATCGGGATCGAGACGAAGAACCCGGGCGGTTTCGCCGCGCTGATGGCGCGGATGAACGACAGCGGCATCGCCTGGCAGGACATCACCGACAACGACCTGATGGCCGGGATGCTGGTCTGACGGTCAGACGATGTCGTCGTCGAGCGCGGCGTCCGGTCCGGTCGGGATGAGCGATCGCTCCCGTCTGATCGCCTGGTGGCGCTGAGGCGGGATCTTGCCGGATCGCGACAGCAGGATGGCGACCGGGCGGGTGCCTTCGAATTCCGAAAAGATGATGACGAGGATCGCGGTGACCGGCACGGCCAGGAGCGCGCCGGAAATGCCCCAGATCGACCCCCAGGCGGTTACCGAGACCAGGATGACGAAGGGGCTGAGATTGAGCGAGCGGCCCATCAGGCTCGGCTCCAGATAGCTGCCGACGAAGATCTGGCAGAAGGTCAGGCCGAAGAAGCAGGTGGCGATCATCGACCAGTCGCCCTCGAACTGGACGATGGCGATGGTCGTCGGCGCCAGCACGCCGGCCATGGAGCCGATATAGGGGATGTAGTTCAGCAGCGCGATCAGCACGCCCCAGAAGGCCGCGAAGTCGAGCCCGATCACGATCATGACGATGTAGGAGATCATGCCGAGCACGAGGTTGATGAAGGTCTTGGCGATCAGATAGTCGCCGACGCGGTCGTTGATCGTGTCGACGATCTGGCTGATCAGCGTGCTGTCGGCCGGCGTGCGGCCCATGCGGGCGAGCTTGCGGGCGAAGACGCGGCGTTCACCGAGGGCGAACGCGGTGTAGACGGTGATGACGAACACGGTGCCGACGAGGACCGAGATCGAGGTGACCGTCGAGCCGATGACCGATTGCAGGCGGATCTCGCCGAATACGTCGCGCCGGATCGTCGCCCAGGTGGGCTCGGTTTCGAAGCCGAACTGCACCGCAAGGCCCTGGATGATGCGCAGAAGCGAGGCCTGGTATTGCGGGATCAGCGCGATGACCTGGTTGATGTTCTGGATGATCAGCAGGACGAAGGCGGTGATGATGAAGGCGATGATCAGGATGGAGATCAGGAAGCGGATCGGACCCGGCATCAGCGGGCCGACGACCGGCAGGAGCTCCATGCGGCGGGCGAGCGCGGCGACGATATAGGCGACGATGACGCTGGCGATGACCGGGACGAAGACGTTCTGCCCGATATACAAGATCCAGCCGATCATGAGCGCGAGCGCCATGCCGTAGACGAGATTCCGGAATCGATCGTGGGCCTGCATCATGTCCCGCATTTCGGTTCAGTCACCTCTCCATTGTGGAGATTGCCGCGCCGTTTTCAACTGCGTCTTCAACATCGTTTGTGCGTGACAGCGCTAAAGCCCCTCGACGAACTGCCGGATGGCGGCGGCGACCGTCTCGTTGTTGGAGGGCGACAGGATGTCTCCGGCGATGACGTGGTTGGAGGGATTGTCGGTGGTTTCGACCGGCGACACGGTGACCGGGCCGCCCCAGCGCTTGGCGATCGCCGCGGTGACCGACTGGTCGACAACGGTGTCGTCCGGGTGGAAGACGAAAAGCGCCGGAATGGCGATGTCCTCGACGGGCAGGGCGGCGGTGTATTTGACGAGGGCGGCCATGGGCAGGACCGCGCGGGAAGGATAGCGCGTCGTCCAGTTTTGGCCGTGCGCCTCGTTTTGCGGCTTGAAACCGCGTTCCTTGCCGACGACGAGCCGGACGAGGGTTTCGGCGAAGGGCCAGGTGAGCATCTGCGAGCCGGACGCGCGGATGGCGAAGTTCGGCGAGATCAGGACGACGCCGTCGATGCGGTCCTTCAGGTCCGGCATGCTGGCCGCCAGCGTGGTGAGCGTGCCGCCCGTCGAGGTGCCGATCAGGACGACCTTCTCGCCGATGCGCTCGGCGATCGCGACGGCCTCGGCGGCGTCCTGCACCCAGGCGTTGACGGTCGCCTCGGCCATCGCCTCGCCGTCGCGGCCGTGGCCGGCGAGGCGGGAATAGAACAGGTTGGCGCCCAGTTGCGAGGCAGCCATGTCGGGCACCGGCCGGATTTCGGCCTTGGCGGCGGAGAAGCCGTGCAGATAGGCGAGGGCGACGGGCGTCTTGGCGTGCGAGGCGGGATAGGCCCAGACGATCTCCTTGGCGGCGGTCGGGCGCACGTCGTCGAATTTCGCCTCCTCGTCGCGCAGATAGGCGTCGAGATCCTCGCCGAGCGCGGCCGGGTCGAAGGCGAGGCTGAGGTCGACGGGCTCGCGGGGGGCGAAGACCCAGGCAAGCGCGCCGGCGACGATGAGGACGAGGAGAAGGGCGATCACGGTCCTGAACCAGGCAAAGCGTCTTCGGGGTCTGTCTGCGGTCATTCGGCCACTCGGTCATGTGCGCGGCCGATGATGGCCGCGATGAGGCGTTTACGTAACCGTAAAGGCGGTCCGGAAGCTTGGCAATTCATGCCCTGACGGCAGGCCGCAAACGAGGATCGCCGCCCCGAAGGACGGCGATCCGCATGCGGGTGGGGCTGTTCGCGCTTACAGCGTGATGCGGAAGCTGGCGAAGCCGTCGGCGCCTTCGCCGGCGGGCTCGATGGTCACGCCCTTCACGTCGCCGGCATATTGCGCGCCCTTCGGACCGGTCTCGAAGAGCACGGTCGCGCCCTCGACCGGGGCGAAGGTCCAGTTGGCGTCGGCCGACGGGTTGATGGTGCCCTGGTCGACGATGTAGCGCACGATGACGTCGCGGTTGGTGTCGGGCGCCGACAGGATGACGACGTCGTTGTTGATGCCCGGGAAATTGCCGCCGCCGCCGGCGCGGTAGTTGTTGGTCGCGACGACGAATTTCTGAGTCGGATCAACGGGTTTTCCGTCAAACATCAAGTCGGTGATGCGGCTGGCGTCGGCATTGGCGATCTCGCCCTTGGGCGTGTATTTCGCCGGCTGGGAGAGGTCGATCTTGTAGGTGACGCCGTCGATCACGTCGAAATTGTAGGACGGGAAATCCGGGTTGATCAGCGGCTGGTCGGCCTTGCCGGGCTCGACCTGGTTGAAGATGCCGGCCGACATTTCCAGCCATTCCTTGACCGTCGCGCCGTCGATGGCGACCGCGCGCACGGTGTTGGGATAGAGGTAGAGGTCGGCGACGTTCTTGATGGCGACGGCGCCGGCAGCGACGTCGGTGTAGTAGTCCGGACCGCCACGGCCGCCGGCCTTGAAGGGGGCGGCGGCGGAGAGAACCGGAAGGTCCTTGTATTCGCCGTCCTTCAGCAGGTGGGAGACGTACCAGATCTGCGCCTGGCTGACGATCTGCACGGACGGATCGTCGGCGACGAGGGCGAAATAGGAGTAGAGCGGCGCCGAGGTCTCGCCGACCGGCGTGCGGACATAGGCGAGCGTCGCCTCGTGCTCGTCGGAAACGGCCTCCTCGACGGCGGCCAGGTTCTCGACCTGCGGGACGACCTTGCGGTTCTCGTCGCGGACATAGATCGGACGCGCCTCCGACATGCCGTCGATGACCTTCCAGCTGTTGCCGTCACGCTCGATCAGGAGATCGATCAGGCCCATATGCGAGCCCCAGAAGCCGCCCTGGACCGCCTGCTTGCCCATCAGCGTGCCCTTGACGTTGTCGACGCCCTCGATGCCGTCGAAATCGCCCGGGAAGACGCGGTGCTGGTGACCGGTGAAGACGGCGTCGATGCCTTCGACGCCCGCCAGGAAGAGCGAGGCGTTCTCCATCATCTCGGTCTGCACGCCGTCGATGCCGGAGTGCGACAGCGCGATGACGATGTCGGCGCCTTCCTCCTTCATCTGCGGCACCCAGGCCTTCGCGGTCTCGACGATGTCACGCGTCATGACGTTGCCGACGAGGTGGCGGGAATCCCAGGTCATGATCTGCGGCGGCACGAAGCCGATGATGCCGACACGCACGCGCTGCGCGTTGCCGGCGCCGTCCTCGATGGCCTTCTCGAGAATGACGTAGGGCTCCATGTAGAGCTTGTCGTCGCGCGGATTGGCAGCGAGCTGGGTGCCGTTGACGAGGTTGGCGCAGACGATCGGGTAATTCGCGCCGGCATTGACCTTGTCCATGAAGGACAGGCCGTAGTTGAACTCGTGGTTGCCGAGCGTGCCGCAATCGTAGCCGAGCACGTTCATCGCCTCGATGACGGGATGGACGTCGCCGTCATTCATGCCGCGCTCATAGGCGACCCAGTCGCCCATCGGGTTGCCCTGCAGGTAGTCGCCATTGTCGATCAGCATCGTGTTGGTGGCTTCCTTGCGGAACCCGTCGATGATCGAGGCGGTGCGGGCGAGGCCCATCGTGTCGTTCGGGCGGTCGGCATAATAGTCGTAGGGCAGAACGGCGACGTGGATGTCCGTCGTCTCCATGATGCGCAGATGCGCCTGGTTCGCCTGCGCGCGCGCCGAATAGGGGTGCAGCGCGATCATCGCTCCCGTGGCGGCCGCGCCGGCGAGCAGCGAACGCCGCGTGATCGGATGCAATGCGAGCGTCGATTGGTTTGAAGACATGATTCACTCCCTTTGGAAGACGACGGATGGATATCGGAAACAATCCGCTTTCGATGGCATACGCATTGCATTTCGGTGTCAAGACTGTGACACCCTGCGATAATTGACAGGCGGCGGGGCCGGGTCCCATGCTGCCGCGACAGGAGTGAGGTCATGGCTGGTTTTCTCAAGCGGCTCTTCGGCGGTTCCTCGGAGGGGGGCGAAGCGGCCCCGCCGTCCGGCGATCCGGACGAGGTCTACAAGGATGTCGAGGTGTTCGCGCGTCCCGTGAAGGAAGGGGGGCAGTGGCGCGTCGCCGGCCTCCTGCGCAAGCAGGTCGACGGAGAGGCGGTGGAGCGCAAGTTCATGCGCGCCGACCTCTTGCCGGACGAAGAGACGGCCAGAAGCGCGGCGCTCGGCAAGGCGCGGCTGATCGTCGACCAGAATGGCGACGGGCTGTGGCGCGGCGAGGACCGCGCGGTGTGACGACGGATGACGCCGCTCGGCTTGACGTAAGGCCGGGCCGGCCTTAGGCGGAACACCCGCTCACCGAGGACCGAGAGAGCCATGCCGGCATACGAGTATCTTGCGGCACCCGCGCTGACGATCACGCCGGTGGACAAGCCGCTGACCGGAAAGGCGACGCCGCCGGGATCGAAGTCGATCACCAACCGCGCCCTGCTGCTGGCCGCGCTGGCGCGGGGCGAGAGCCGGATCACCGGCGCGCTGAAGAGCGACGACACCGCGCATATGGCGAAGGCGATCCGCGCCATGGGCGTGACGGTGGAAGAGCCGAACCCGACCACCTTCGTCGTCGCCGGAACCGGGGCGCTTTGCGAACCGGCCGAACCTCTCTTCCTGGGCAATGCGGGGACCGCGACGCGGTTTCTGACCGCGGCGGCCTCGATGGTCCAGGGCACGGTGACCGTCGATGGCGACAAGCACATGCGCAAGCGGCCGATCGGCCCGCTGGTCACAGCGCTGCGCGACATGGGCATCGACGCGGAATCGGTCGGCGGCTATCCGCCCGTCACGGTGCGCGGGCATGGCCGCTTCGCCGGCGGCCGCGTCGAGATCGACGGCGGGCTGTCCAGCCAGTACGTCTCCGCCATCCTGATGCTCGCGCCGCTGGCCGACGGTCCGGTCGAGGTGGCGCTTGTCGGGCCGCAGATCGGCGCGCGCGGCTATGTCGACCTGACGTTGACGGCCATGCGCGCGTTCGGCGTTTCCGTCGAGCGGCGGGGCGCGGCGGAATGGCGGGTCGAGCCGCAGCCCTACAAGGCTGTCAATTTCTTCGTCGAGCCGGACGCGTCGGCCGCCACCTATCTGTGGGCGGCGGAACAGCTGACCGGCGGGAACATCGACCTGGGCGTCGCCACCGACGCCTTCACCCAGCCCGATGCGCGGGCGCGCGCCATCATCGCGCAGTTTCCCGACATGCCCTCCGTGATCGAGGGATCGCAGATGCAGGACGCCGTGCCGACGCTGGCGGTGCTGGCCGCCTACAACAATACGACGGTGCGTTTCACCGGCATCGCCAATCTGCGCGTCAAGGAATGCGACCGGATTTCGGCGCTTCGCAAGGGGCTGAACAACATCAGCCAGGGGCTGGCCGAAGAGGAGGAGGACGACCTGATCGTCCATGCCCGGCCGACGCTGGCCGGGGCGACCGTCGACGCGAATATCGACAGTTTCGCCGACCACCGCATCGCGATGAGCTTCGCACTTGCCGGCCTGAAGACGGCCGGCGTGACCATCCTCGATCCCGGCTGCGTGTCGAAGACTTTTCCGGCCTATTGGGAAGCCCTCAAGTCGCTCGGGGTGGGTCTGCGGGAGACCGGCCCGGAGTGATCGTTGGGTGCGGACGCGCGTAAGCAAACGCTTTCCCTTGAGGACCGAGCTGGCATGGACGCCGCCGCGTCACGAAGGAGTCCCAAAATCTTGCTATTCGCGATATAGCGTTGGCCGACCGAAGGAAGCGAACGAAGCCAAGAGCAGCGACAGATGCGAATTCCAGGCCTGATCCGTGAGCGTGCAGCACACCTCTTCCTCGCTGTTTTTCTCGCCGTTGGAATGAGTTCGCCTGCCCGGGCGGAGCCGCCGCGGCCGGACACGGACCTCGTGGTCATTCTTGTGCGCGACGCGATCGCAGCACTCAACCAGGCCAACTGGACGGGCAACTACACCGTGCTGCGCGACTATGCGTCTCCCAACTTCGCCGCCGTCAACGATCCCGCCAGGCTGGCGCAGATCTTCCAGGCGCTGAGGGAGGAGAAGGTCAATCTCGCGCCCGTGTTGGTGCTGCCGCCGACCTTCACGCAGGCCGACATGATCGACAACGGCAAGCGGCTGCAGGTGCGCGGGTTCTTCGACAGCCGTCCGAGGCGCGTGAACTTCTACGCGATCTTCGAACCGGTGGAGGACCGGTGGCGCATCTTCGGGCTCTCCGTCTCCACCGCCGCCGTGCAGCCGGCGAATGCCGCGCCCGCCGCAAATACCGCGCCCGCCGCAAATACCGCGCCCGCCGCGAACACCGCGCAGGCGCCGAATCCCGCACCTGCGCCGGCGCCGCAGGCTGCGCCCGCGACAAGCCCCGAGCCGACCCGAAGCGTGGAGCCGACACGAAGCATCGTGCCGACACGAAGCACGCTGCCGACGATCGAGCCGGAGGTGCAACCGGAACCGGAGCCGCAGCCCGAGCCCGCCGCCGAGGCGTTGCCGGTGCCCGCGGCGGACCCTGAGCCTATACCTGCGGCAGAGGCGGAGACTGCGGCGGAGCCGGATCCGGAACCGCTGGCCGAAACGCGCACCGAGCCCGTCGCGATACCCGTGCCATTGTCCCGCCCGATCCGGTGACGTTGGGTCACTGGAGCTTCCCTTGCGTCGCGCAAGGGTTGCCAAACCGTTAATTTCCTGACTACGCTGCATAATCAGCTCAGTAGATCGTATCGGGAACGCGGGGGCATGGCGTTCTTTTTGCCTGATCTGCTGGTGTGTTGGGTTGTGCGATGGCAACGAGTTTGGCGTTTGACATCGTGCTGGGGGAGTACATCATGCCTGTTCTTGGGACGCTCCATCGGTTCAGCAGCGCGTGTCTCGGATCTGCCCTCGTTCTTGCGGGCGTTTCGGCGGCGCAGGCCCAGTACTTGCCGTCCACGCCGGGTTCGCCCGACGTTTCCACGGTGGACGCGCCCAACACGACCGGGCCGGCCTTCGTCGAGACATCGATCCTGGGCGGCGCCGGCACCATCGATCTCGACGACGAAATCGCCGCCTATGAAGCGGCGGCCGCGGCGGAAGCGCTTCTGCGGCAGAACCCGCCCGACGACGGGAGCGGCGGCAGCCCGTGCGACCCGGACGCGCCGACATGCCTCTGGGATCCGGATTATCCACAGGATGTTCAGGATGCCGCCGCGGCGCGCGACGCGGCCCTGACGGCGCTGCAGGACGCCGCCAACACCATCGATCCGAACGCCGTCACCGCGACCGCTTCCTGCGCCGAGCAGCTCGATCCCTTCGCCTATGCGCTCGACGTCGCCGGGCTTGCGACGGAGGCCGTCGGCGTGGGATCGGAGATCGCCACTGCGCTCGATTTCACCGGCCTGACCGAGTCCGCCTCCAACGCGGTGCAGGCCGTCGGCGTCGGTCTGCAGACCGGCAGCCTGATCATCGAGGGCGTCCAGACATTCGGCCTGCCGAATTGCGAGGGCGTCTTCACCGGCAGCGTCATGACGGACGCCAACGTCATCGCCAACATGGGCGTGTCGGCGCATAACGGCCGCATCACGCTCGGCTATCTCGGCAATCCGGATTTCGACGGGACGGCCGATGTCGCGGTCGAATACTATTTCGAGGGTATCACGATCGGCGGCGGCGGCGTGGGCGGTGCCGGCTTCGGCGGGGACTACGCCTACACGGCGGATGTCACGGCCATCGCGATCGGCAACGGCTCGCAGGCGCTCTCCGAATACGCCATCGCGTTCGGTGACGGCGCCTATGCGAGCGGGGTCGGGGCGATCGCGTTCGGTGCGGGGGCCATCGCCGACGGGGAGAGTGTGGCGGCGTTCGGTGCCGGCGCGCAGGCGCTTGGCACACGCGCGACGTCGCTTGGCGAGACCGCCTTTGCCGCCGGAACGGACGTGACCGCGGTCGGCACGCAGGCGCAGGCCATCGGGGCCGACTCGACCTCCGTCGGGACCGAGGCGATCGCGGCGGGCACCGGCAACACCGCCATCGGCGACGGCGCGCAGGCCTTCGATCCGACGACCGGCAATTTCCTCAACGGCCAGAACATGACGGCGGTCGGCCAGGGCGCCTGGGCGTTTGCCGACGGCGCGACAGCGCTGGGGCAGGGCTCCCGGGTCTATTCCGGCGGGGCCAACGGCACCGCGATCGGTCAGAGCGCCGAAGTCGCCGCTGCGAACGGCTCGGCGGTCGGGCAGAACGCGCTCGCCTTCGAGGAGGGCGCGAGCGCCTTCGGTCAGTTCGCCGTGGCTCTGGGCGCATCGTCCACCGCGATCGGTAACGACACCTTCGCCGGCGTGGAAGCCTCCACGGCGGTCGGCGAATCCGCGATCGCGGTCGGCTCGCAGTCGACCTCGATCGGGCAGAGCGCGCTTGCGAGCAACCTGCTGACGACGGCGGTCGGCCAGAATTCGGAAGCCTCGGGCCTGAACGCCACGGCAACGGGCCAGGGGGCGCTCGCCACCGGCGATTATGCGACGGCATTCGGCCAGACGGCGACCGCAAGCCAGGAGAACGCCACGGCGCTCGGCCAGCTCGCCTCGGCGACGGGGACGGGCACGACGGCCCTCGGACAAGGCGCGGCGGCAACGCAGGCCAACGCCACCGCGACCGGCATGTCGGCGCAGGCGACCGGGCCGTATGCGACCGCGATGGGTGCGGAGAGCAGCGCGGCCTATTCGGGCTCGGCGGCCTTCGGCGCGGGCGCCACGGCGACGCGGGCGAACCAGCAGGTCTTCGGCGTCGCCGCCAACACCTACACCATGCCCGGCATCGCTTCGCTGAACAGCACGGCATCGCAGGTCGGGCCGCTGTCGCTGGCGACCACGGACCAGTTCGGCAATCTGGCCGCCGACCGGGAGCTCTATGTGCAGATCGGCGAGAACAAGGAAGGCGTCGCCATGGCGATGGCGCTCTCCAACTTCTGGGTGCCTTACGGCAAGCAGTTCGCCATGGGGTTCAACGTCAGCTCGTTTGACGGGATCTCGGCCTTTGGCGGCAATTTCGGCGGCAAGGTCTCGGAAAACGTCCATCTGACGGGCGGCATCGCGGTGGCGGGCGGACAGGTCGCCGGGCGCGCGGGAGCGCTGTTCTCCTGGTGACAGGAGGAGGCCAGGCCCGGATCGCGCCGTGAGCGAGCCCGCGCTCAGACCATCGCGGGGTCGATGCCGACATTCGGGCGGTCGATGATCTCGCGCAGCGCGAAGGACGAGTTGATCTTGACCACATGCGGCAGCGACGACAGCCAGTCGCGGTGGATGCGCTCGTAATCGGCCAGGTCCTTGGCGGCGATGCGCAGGATGTAGTCGTATTCGCCGCTCATCAGGTAGCACACCAGCACATTGGGGCAGCGCTTGATGGCGTCCTCGAATTCGCGCAGCGTTTTCTGGAACTGGCCGGACAGCGAGATGTGGACGATCACGGTCAGCGTGTAGCCAAGTGCCTTGTTTGAGACGCGGGCGTGATAGCCGCGGATCGCGCCGGATTTCTCCAGCGCGTCGAGCCGGCGCGAGCAGGCCGAGGGCGACAGGCCGACGGCTTCGGCGAGCGCCACGTTGGAGATGCGGCCATCGGCCTGAAGCGTGGCGAGTATCGAGAGATCGATCGAATCGAGTTCCATGCGCGCAATCTTTCCCTTCTTTTGGCATTTCTGACGCAACAATACGCGAAAAGACAGGATGTCGCAGCCCCACTTTGCAAGGACATTGACCGCGATTTCGACGATCATCCTTCCCATGCACAACGCCGGGCTCAAGGGAGACATCAATGCGCGTCGGTTGTCCGAAGGAAATCAAGAACCACGAATATCGCGTCGGCCTGACCCCGGGTTCGGCGCGCGAGTATGTCGCCAATGGCCACACGGTGATCGTGGAAAGCGGCGCGGGCCTCGGCATCGACGCCGATGACGCGTCCTATGTCGCCGCCGGCGCGAAGGTCGTGAAGACCGCCGAAGAGGTGTTCGCGCAGTCGGACATGATCGTGAAGGTGAAGGAACCGCAGCCGGTCGAATGGGCGATGCTGCGCGAGGACCAGATCCTCTACACCTATCTGCACCTGGCTCCCGATCCGGAGCAGACCAAGGGCCTGCTCGCCAGCGGCTGCACGGCGGTCGCCTACGAGACCGTGACCGACGATCGCGGCGGCCTGCCGCTGCTCGCGCCGATGTCCGAAGTGGCCGGTCGTCTGGCCATCCAGGCCTCCGCGACCGCGCTGCAGAAGGCGCATGGCGGCCACGGCATCCTGCTCGGCGGCGTGCCGGGCGTGCTGCCCGCGAAGGTCGTGGTGCTCGGCGGCGGCGTCGTCGGCCTGAACTCGGCCAAGATGGCCGTCGGCCTCGGCGCGGACGTCACGATCATCGACCGCTCGATCCCGCGGTTGCGCGAACTCGACAACATCTTCAACGGCCGCGTCCACACCCGCTACTCGACCGTGGAAGCGCTGGAAGAGGAAGTCTTCTCGGCCGACGCCGTGATCGGCGCCGTGCTGATCCCGGGCGCCGCCGCGCCGAAGCTCGTCACCCGCGAAATGCTGGGCGGCATGAAGAAGGGCTCGGTGCTGTGCGACGTCGCCATCGACCAGGGCGGCTGCTTCGAGACCTCCAAGGCGACCACGCATTCGGAACCGACCTACGAGATCGACGGCGTCATCCATTACTGCGTCGCCAACATGCCGGGCGCCGTGCCGGTCACCTCGGCCAAGGCGCTCAACAACGCGACGCTGCAATACGGGCTGATGCTCGCCAACAAGGGGCTGAAGGCGCTGGTCGACGAGCCGCATCTGCGCAACGGCCTCAACGTGCATCGCGGCCGCATCACCAACAAGGCGGTGGCCGACGCGCTCGGCTACGAGATGGCCGCACCGCAGGACGCGCTGAAGGTCGCCTGACAGACCTGAAAGCGTGACAAGGCCGGTCACGATTGCCGTGGCCGGCCGTTCTCACACATGACCGAACCCTTTCGATGGGGCGACGGGCGGAGCAGAAGGCTTCGCCCGTTTTTTTGTGCTTCTTTCGATATGTATCTTTATCGTACATTTTTCCGATCGTTCGTGTGCCGTTTAAGGCATTGAAAATGCTCATTCATGGTATCGACATATCGTCGTTCGTTCTTTTTTCGATATATCTGTATCTTGACGATCATGTCGGTATTGCCTATTTGCCGATATATCGAAAACAATCGAAACGGAGAAAACCATGTTTGGATCGATGGAAGGCCCCGAAGACGGGCTGCACAGGCACGGTCGCGGCCAGTGTCGCGGCAAGGCATTTCATGCGATGGGCGGCGAGGATTCCGGCGGTCATCGCGGCCGGGGCGGGCGCAGGGGGCGCGGCTTCGGCGACGGGGACGGCGGCCGGTTCGGCCGGCGGCTGATCCGGGGCGACCTTCGCCTCGTCATCCTGGCGCTGATCGGCGACGAGTCCCGTCACGGCTACGACCTCATCAAGCAGATCGAGGAGATGTCGGGCGGTTCCTATGCGCCGAGCCCGGGCGTCGTCTATCCGACGCTGACCTATCTGGAAGAAGCCGGCCATGTGCAGGCTGAAGAGGACGGCAACAAGAAGTCCTACAGCATCACCGAGGACGGGCGAGCCTATCTGGAGGAAAATCGCGAGATGGTCGATGCGATCTTCGAGCGCCTGTCCGCCATCGGCGGGCGCATGGAGCGGCGCAAGTCGAAGCGCGAGGGCCACGGCAGGGATGACGGGCCGGAGCTGCCGCGCAGCCTGGACACCGCACTGCTGCATCTGCGCGAAACGGTCGCCCGCGCCATCGCTGCGGACGAGAAGCGCTCGGGCGAGATCGTCAAGCTGCTGCTCGACGCCGCCGACCGGCTGGAGCCGAAAGAGGACTAAAGCCTTGCCGCCTTGCCGTATCAGGCGCGCTCGATGCGCGCCTGGTAGCAGTTGAAGCGCGACGAGCGCATGTGCAGATAGGCGACTTCGGCGCGGTCCAGCATGGCCCGCGCCGTTTTCACGATGTTGGCAGCCTCGACGACCTCGGCGGTCGCATAGTCGATCCAGTCGTCGCTGCGATAACCGCGCAGGATGTAGCTGCCGCCGAACCGGAACATCGGCGCGAGGTCGTCCGTGTCCGAGGCTCTTTCGCATTCCTCGGCATGCAGGAAGATCGGGCCCGTCTCCGCATAGGGCTGCGGCGCGTCGAAGGGGCGGTGGGCAAGCACGAGAAAAGGATCGCCGTCCCGCACCGGCTGCAGGCAGTGGCGGCAGGGGATGCCGCTTCCGTCGGAGACGAGCCTTTGCGGCGGGTTGCCGTAGGCATCGTCGCCGCCGCGCTGCAGAGCACGGACGGCGTCGGTTTCCAGGGCGCGAAATCCGATTTCGGTCATGTCCAGCTCCATCGGCTCGTGGGACGATCGACAGAGCGGTAGGCCGGGCGGCGGGCGGCCGCCACCCGATTCAGGCCAGGATCAATAGGCGGACACGAAGTCCGTGACCCGGCGCAGCGTGACGCGGCGGTTGCGCCATTCGGCGGCCGGCGTCGGGACGAGCAGATAGTCCTCGCCGTAACCGATCGTGTTCAGCGCCCGGTAGGGCACGCCGAAGCGCTGGGCGAGAACACCGGCCAGCGACGCGGCGCGGGCTTCCGACAGGGCCTGGTTGGCGTAGCGCGACCCGACGGCGTCGGTGTGGCCTTCGATCAGGAACAGCTCGCGATGGCCGTTGCCGAGCATCTGGTTGATCGCAATGGCGATCTGCTGGACCTTCCAGTACTGGCTCTGGTCGATGGCCGACGAGCCGAAGGCGAAGTTGATCGACTGGATGTCGATCGACGGGGCCTGGCTGCGCAGGTGATGGTTGCGCTTGATCTGGTCGATCGTGACACGGGCCTTCGGCGCGATGGTGCGCGAGGGCGCGCGCTTCAACTGGCGCGTGATGGTCTGGGCGTCGGGCGTTGCCTGAGCGGCGGCCTCGGTGACGAGAGCCGGGACGAGGGCGGTCGCGCCGACGGCGGCGAGGGATTTCACGAAGTTGCGGCGGTTCATGGCACACTCCTTTGGAGGTCGTTGTCGTGTGCCAGAGATAGCGGGCGGCGCCTGAACGGTGCCTGAACGTGCCGTTCAGCCTGTCGCGCCGACGCTCGCAGCGCCCAGCCGGTGCAGGTCGTCGACGGTCAGCGGCGTCAGCGTTGCCTCTTCGCGCCGGAGGGGTTCGAAGCCGAGCTTCTGGTAGAGCGGCAGCGCCGCCGGGTGGTCGGCGGTGCAGGTGTTGACCGTGATGCGCTCCGGCTCGCCGGCCCAGCAGGATTCGATCGCCTGGCCGAGGAACCAGCGACCCAGCCCGCGGCCCGCCGCATGCGGCATCAGGCCGAAATAGGCGAGATCGGTGGTCTCGTCGTCGGCGCGGTTGACCTCGTAGAAGCCGGCCGGTGCGCCGTCGATATAGAGGACGTAGATCTCGCTCGTGTCGGCATGGATGATGCCGGCCAGCGTCTCGTCGTCCATGCGCAGCCGATATTCCCATTTCCACGGATAGCCGACCTGCAATTGCAGGAAGCGGTAGAAGGCAAGTTGCGGCTTTTCGGCGTGCAGGATCGCCGCATTGACGCCGAGCGGCAGCGACCAGCGCCGGGCCGGCGGGGTCGTCATCTCGAGATAAGTGACCGTGACATCAATGGTTTCGGCGTCTTTGCTCATGATCTGATTCACCCTTGCGCTGGGCCGGTCTCCACCGGCGTGTCGTCGCGGGCGCCCCATTCGGACCACGAACCATCATAGAGTTGCACGTCGTTTGCGCCGATGGACTGCAGCGCGAGCACGATGACGGCGGCGGTGACGCCGGAGCCGCAGGTGGTGACGACGGGGCCGTCCGGATCGATGCCGCCTTCGTCGAGCGCGGCGCGCAGGCCGTCGAGGTCCTTCAGCCAGCCGTCCTGCGACAGGGTCGTCACCGGAACGTTGCGTGCGCCGGGCATGTGGCCGGAACGCATGCCGGGGCGCGGTTCGGCGTCCTTGCCGGTGAAGCGCCCGGCAGGCCTCGCATCGGCGATCTGGCGCGAGCCGTCGCCGGCGATCTTCAGCATGTCGTCGAAGGCGGCCACCTTGGAGGCGTCGAATTTCGGCAGGAAGGCGGCCGAGGCGATCTTGGTCGGCCGGTCGGTGACGATGTGGCCGTCCTTCTTCCAGTTGTCGAAGCCGCCGTCGAGCACGAACACCTTCTCGGCGCCCATGACCCGGAACAGCCACCAGACGCGCGGCGCGGAAAACATGCCGAGCCCGTCATAGACGACGATGGTGTCGTCGCGCGCGATGCCCATGCCGCTGGCATGCTGTTCGAAGACGAGCGGCGAGGGCAGGGCGTGCGGCAGGTCGCTGTCGGGATCGACCACCGCGTCCTGGTCGAAGAAGACGGCGCCCGGGATATGCGCGGCCTCGTATTCGGCGCGGGCGTCGCGACCGTGGGCCGGCAGATACCAGGACGCGTCGACGATCGACAGGCCGGGATCCTTCAGGTGGGCGACCAGCCACTCGGGCGATACGACGAAGGGGCTTTTTTCGCTCACAGACCGTGTCCTCGTGAAAGATGGAAACCGCCACCAGCTATAGCCAAGTGCTCTGCCGAAAACACCCCCAGGAGCAGCGGGTTGCGCCGGTTCGAAGTGCATGCCACTAGGGAAATCGTCAGCAATTGGAGCAGTCGTGGCAGTGAATCGAGAAGTGGCGGCCCATGCGCCCCGGACGGCGCGCAGACGCGTCGTTCTCTTCGTCGCCAACGTCCTCATCTATATCCGGCATGCGCATCTGGTCGTGCGGTTTCGCAAGAGGGTCGGGCATTTCCCCAATGTGGCGCATCCGGGCGAGTACCAGGAGCTGATCTTCTGGCGCAAGGTGTTCGACCGCAACCCGGTCTACGCCCGTTTCTGCGACAAGCTGGCGACGAAGGACTACATCCGCGAGAAGGCGCCCGACCTCAAGCTGGCGAAGACGCTGTGGGTCGGCGACCGGCTGGATGACGAGGCGCATGCGCTGCTGGAGCAGGGCGCGGTGCTGAAGGCCAATCACGGCTGCAACTTCAACTACATCCCGGCGCGCGACAGGCTCGAGCGGGCTGCCGTGGAGCGGCTGGCGCGCAAATGGATGCGCCGGCACTACAACCGCCGCAACTACGAATATCTCTATTCCAAGGCGCGGCGGACGCTGTTCATCGAGGAATTCCTGAGCAAGCCGGGCGCGCGTATGACCGAGATCCAGGCGCGCGTCGTCGATGGGGAGCCCTTCCTCCTGTCCTCGACCACCAACCAGAAGACCGAGAACGAGCGGATCGCCTATTTCGACCTCGACGGCAATCGCCGCCGGGAGATGGAAATCGGCGAGGATGGCTGGGAGGATGACGGTTTCGAGGTCCCGGCATCCTATCGCGAGGTCATTCGCCAATGCGCGGCGCTCGGCGGCGGTCTGGACTATGTGCGCGCCGATTTCTTCGACCTCGGCGGCGAGCTCTATGGCGGCGAAATCACCGTCTATCCGACGGCCGGGCTGTCGGCGAACGACCGCAAGCCGGACGGGCTGACGCGGACGATCGCCTCACGCTGGAACTTGCGGCTCAGCCACTTCTTCACCGTGCGGCACGGGCCGCTGATCGAAGTCTACAAGCGCGCGCTTCTCGAGGCGCTGGACGCGGAAGGCCGGTAGGCGGCCACGCCGATCAGGGCTGCGGGCCGAAGCGAATGCGGAAGCGGCGGTTCTCGCGGCCCTTTTTCTCGATCTTGCCGATATGGATCTCGCCGACCTCTTGCGTCTCGGTCACATGCGTGCCGCCGCAGGGCTGGCTGTCGACGGAGGCGTCCTTGCCGATGCAGACGAGGCGGATTTCGCCGGTGCCGGTCGGCGGGCGGACGTTCTTGGATTTGACCAGACCGGAATTGGCGGCCAGTTCGGCGTCGGTGATCGTTTCGGTGTAGATCGGGTGGTTGGCCGCGACCAGCTCCATCAGCTTCTCGCTGATCGAGGCCTTGTCGCCGTCGAGTTCGGGGATGTCGAAATCGACCCGGCTTTCCGTTTCGCCGACGGACGCGCCGGTGATGGGGTAGGGGCAGACGACCGTGAGCAGGTGACAGGCCGTGTGCATGCGCATCAGATTGTAGCGCCGGTCCCAGTCGATATGCAGGGTCAGCGTCTCGCCGATGCCGGGGACCGGCTGGTCGGGCGCGGGGACGTGGATGATCTCGTCCTTGGTCTCGCCGCAGACCGTGGCCGCGATGGCGATCCTGGTGCCGTCGGCGCGCTCGAAGAAGCCGGTGTCGCCGGGCTGGCCGCCGGACGTGGCGTAGAAGCAGGTCTGGTCGAGGATGATGCCGCCGCGATCGTTGATCGCGACGACCTTGCCCTCGGCGACGGACAGATAGGCGTCGTCGCGGAACAGCGCCTTGACCGAATGCGCCATCACTCGGTCTCCTCGAACGGGACGTCGATGTCGGTGGTCTTGTCCATCCATTCAGGCACGGGCAGGTCCTTGCCGCGCAGGAATTCGGGGTTGAAGAGCTTCGACTGGTAGCGGTTGCCGTAATCGCAGAGCACGGTGACGATGGTGTGCCCGGGGCCCATTTCCCTGGCCATGCGGATCGCGCCGGCGATGTTGATGCCGGTCGAGCCGCCCATGACCAGGCCTTCTTCCTCGGCCAGCGCGAAGATGATCTTCAGCGCCTCCTCGTCGGGGATCTGGTAGGCGAAATCGGGCTTGAAGCCTTCGAGATTGGCGGTGACGCGACCCTGTCCGATGCCCTCGGTGATGGAGGAGCCTTCGGATTTGAACTCGCCGGAGGTGTAATAGGAATAGAGCGCGGCGCCCATCGGGTCGGCGAGGCCGATCTTGACGCTGGCGTGCTTGGAGCGCAGCCCCTCGGCGACGCCGGCCAGCGTGCCGCCGGAGCCGACGGCGCAGATGAAGCCGTCGACCATGCCGCCCGTGTCGCGCCAGATCTCAGGCGCGGTCGTCTCCACATGGGCCTGACGGTTGGCGACGTTGTCGAACTGGTTGGCCCAGATCGCGCCCTCGTCGGCGGTTGCGGCGATCTGTTCGGCCAGGCGGCCGGAGACGCGGACATAGTTGTTGGGATTGCGGTAGGGCACCGCCGGGACCTCGACCAGTTCCGCGCCGTAGAGCCGGATGGCGTCCTTCTTTTCCTGCGACTGGGTTTCCGGGATGACGATCACGGAACGATAGCCGGAGGCACGCGCGACCAGGGACAGGCCGATGCCGGTGTTTCCGGCCGTGCCCTCGACGATGACGCCGCCCGGCTTGAGCAGGCCTTTTTCCTCAGCGTCGCGGACGATGAACAGCGCCGCGCGGTCCTTCACCGACTGGCCGGGATTGAGAAATTCGGCCTTGCCCAGAATGGTGCAGCCGGTCTCCTCCGACGCGCGCTTGAGCTTGATGAGCGGCGTGTTGCCGATGGCCTCGAGCACCGATGTGAGCATATCCCGTTCCTTGCATATTTTCGCGCGACAGTATGTCCTCGACTCGCGTGCTTCAAGGCACAACTATTTCGGCTGGAAGGCGTGATCGCGGATTCAGCTTCTCGAAAAAACCGGTCACGTGGCATAATTCTTGTGATCCGCATTGCGGCAACGCGCGTAGCAATGGCATTGAAGCGCCTGGAACGGGCGTGACGACATTCAACCATGAGCGACAGCAGATTCGAAAACATGGATGCCCTGATGGCCGGCTTTGTGGCCGGGACGCTGCCAAGGCCGGTGGCGGTCATGGTGGCCGCGCATCTGGAATTGTCAGCGGGAAGCCGCGCGCTTGTGCGAGCCATGGAGGCTTCGGCCGGCGACCTGCTCGAGGCCGAAACACCCGTGCCGCTGACATCGCGTGATGCGCGCCTGGAGGCGATCTTCGCCTCCAAGGACGAAATTTCCGGAATGACGACGAGACCGCGCGAGCCGGGCGCAGTGCTTCCGCACGCGCTGCACGACTTCGTCGGCCACACGATCGAGACCATTCCCTGGAAGACGAAGCTGCCGGGATACCGCGAATACGACCTCGGTGAGGCGGATGGCTGCCATGCCACGCTGATGTGGATCAAGCCCGGGCGGACCATGCCGGCGCACACCCATGAAGGCGCGGAGTTGACGCTCGTGCTCGACGGCGCTTTCACCGATGTGAACGGGCGGTTCGGCCGCGGCGACATCTCGTTTGCCGACGAATCGCTGGACCATCGTCCGGTCGCAGAGAAGGGGCGGGCCTGCATCGCCTTTGCCGTCACCGACGCGCCGCTGCGGCTGACGGGCCCGCTGTATCAGCGGATCTCCGACATTCTCGGCACGACCTGAGCCCAAGTCGCCGATTTCTTTGCGGAAAAGGCAAACCGGGCGAGGCGGGTCTGCGTAGACCGGCCAGACACAGCAATCGGAATGAAGACCATGTCGCTTTATCGTGCGACGCCGGGTGACGGCGTTGCCTGGATCACCGGTGCGAGCACCGGGCTCGGCCGCGAACTGGCGCTGCAGATGGCGGCGCTGGGCTATGACGTCGCGGCGACGGCGCGCGGCGAAGACGCGCTCAGCGCGCTGGAGCGTGACAGCGCCGCGCTGGAGGGAACCGTTCGGGCATTTGCCTGCGACGTGACCGACCGGGCCGCGATGGCCGAGACCGTCGGCACGATCGAGGCGCAGGCGGGGCCGGTCCGGCTCGCGGTTTTCAATGCCGGCATCTACATCCCGACGCATGGCGAGGCGCTGGCGCCCGACGATTTCGACAAGACCTTCGCCGTGAACCTGACCGGCGTTCTCAACGGGCTCGCGCCGGTCGTGGAGCGGATGAAGGCGCATGGGTGCGGGCAGGTGGTGATCGTCGCCTCGGTGAGCGGCTATTCGGGCCTGCCGTCGGCCTCGGCCTATGGCGCGACCAAGGCGGCGCTGATCAACATGGCGGAATCGCTGTCGTTCGACTTCTCCAAGATGAACATCCGCATCCAGGTGGTGAATCCCGGCTTCGTCGACACGCCGGCGACCGAGCAGAACGCCTACGAGATGCCGTATCTGATGCCGGTGGAAAAGGCGGCCGCGCGCATGCTGGCGGGTATCGAAAACGGTGGTTTCGAAATCACTTTTCCGCGCCGCTTCACATGGCAGTTGAAGCTCCTGCGCATGCTGCCGCATCCGCTCTATTTCGCGATCATGAACCGCGCGACCGGATGGAGCACGCGGCCGCTCGATTTCCGCGACACGACGCCCGCGGCGAACCGGTCGCGATAGGCGTCGACGGTCCGCCGCGATTGCGACGGCAGGGCGTTCGCCTATAGTCCGCCTGACCGCGATGCGCCGGGAGGGCGAGCATGATCATCACACTGGCCGTTTCGGGCTATCGCTCGCTCCGGAACCTGGTCCTTCCGCTGGATCGGCTGACGCTGATCACCGGCGCGAATGGCAGCGGGAAGTCGTCGCTCTATCGCTCCATCCACTTGCTGGCCGATGTCGCGCAGGGCGGCCTCATCGGGGCGCTGGCGCGCGAAGGCGGGCTGACATCGACGCTTTGGGCGGGGCCGGAAACCATCTCGCGGGCGATGAAGACCGGGGAACACCCGGTTCAGGGCACGGTCCGCGACGGGCCGGTCAGCCTGAAGCTCGGTTTCGCCGAAGAGGATTTCGGCTATGCGATCGATCTCGGCATGCCAGTGCCCGCGCCGGCCTCGCAATTCAATTCGGACCCGGAGATCAAGGCCGAATCGCTGTGGTTGGGCGATTGCCTGCGGCGGTCGAACGAGGTCGCCAACCGGTCGGGTCCGCATGTCCAACTGCTGACCGAGGAGGGGCGGCGCAAGACGGCCTTCACGGACCTGCCGGGCTTCGACAGCATGATGACCCATGCCGCCGACCCGCGTGGCGCGCCCGAATTGCTGGCGGCGCGCGAGCGCATGCGCGCCTGGCGGTTCTACGATCATTTGCGCACCGACCGTGACGCGCCCTCGCGCGTTCCGCAGACGGGCACGCGCACGACGACGCTTTCGGCCGACGGGGCCGATCTCGCCGCGGCGTTCCAGACGATACGCGAGATCGGCGACGAGAGCGGGCTCGAAGAGGCGATCGAGGATGCGTTTCCGGGCAGTGCGCTCGACGTGCGCGTCACCGACGGGATGTTCGAACTGGAGATGCGGCAGCCGGGGCTCCTGCGGCCGCTGCGCATGGCGGAGCTTTCGGAAGGCACGCTGCGCTACCTCTTGCTGGTCGTCGCGCTGCTGACGCCGCGCCCGCCGCCGCTCCTGGTGCTCAACGAGCCGGAATCCAGCCTGCATCCGAGCCTCCTGCCGGCGCTGTCTCGGCTGATGGCGAAGGCCGCCCGCCGGTCGCAGGTGATCGTGGTGTCGCATTCGGCGCTGCTGATCGAGCCGCTGCAGGGCCAGCCGGACACGGCCTGCTACGAGTTGCGCAAGGAGCTCGGCGAAACCGTGGTCGATTGCGATCCGCCGCCGTGGAACTGGCCCAAGCGATGATCCCGCTTCACGCCTACCGCGCGTAGACGATCTGGCGGACGTCGATGAACTCGTCGCGGAAACCCGCCTCGCAATAGTGGAGATAGAATTCCCACATGCGCTTGAAGCGGGTGTCGAAGCCGAGATTGGCGATGTCTTCCCAGGCGTGCTGGAAGCGTTCGCGCCATGCGGCGAGGGTGCGGGCGTAGTCCTGAGCGAAGACGCGTTCGGCGACGCGGGAGAGGCCGCGCTCGGCGGTTAGCGCGTCGAGGATCTGCGGCGTCGGCAGCATGCCGCCCGGGAAGATGTAGCGCTGGATGAAATCCGGATTGGCCTTGTATTCGGGAAAGGCGCGCTCGTTGATCGTGATGATCTGGAGGCCTGCGCGGCCGCCCGCCTTCAGCACGTCGCGCAGCTTGTCGAAATAGGTCGGCCAGTACTGCTCGCCGACCGCCTCGAACATCTCGATCGACACGACCCGGTCATAGGTCTCGGTCTCGTCGCGGTAATCCTGGAACTTCAGCGTCACCTTGTCGTCGAGGCCGGCGCGGCGGATGCGCTTGCGGGCGAAATCGAGCTGCTCCTGGCTGATCGTTAGGCCGGTGACGCGGCAACCGATCTCGGTGGCCGCGAATTCGGCGAAACCGCCCCAGCCGCAGCCGATCTCCAGCACATGGTCGTCCGGGCCGATGCCGGTCGCGCGGGCGAGCGCCCGGTACTTGGCGGCCTGGGCCGACGGCAGGTCATTGGCGCCTTCGCCATAGAGGGCGGAGGAGTAGGTCATGCTGCTGTCGAGCCAGCGCGAATAGAAGTCGTTGCCGAGATCGTAATGGGCCGAGATGTTGCGCTTGGAATTGGTCTTGGTGTTGCGGTTCAGCCAGTGGCGGAACGTGTTGAAGGCGCGGAACAGGCGGTTGGCGCGGGCGATCTGGTACCCGAGCGTCTCGTTGGCGACGAAGAGTTCGAGGAAGGCGGTCACGTCCGGGCTGTCCCAGTCGCCGTCCATGTAGCTCTCGCCGACGCCGACGGTCGCTTCGGACAGGGCGCGGCGGGGCAGGTTCCAGTTGTGCAGGATCAGTTCGGCGTCCGGTCCGGGCGCGTTGCCGCCGACGCTGATTCCCCGCCCGTCCGGCAGTTGCACGGTCAATGTGCCGTGCGGAAGCTGCATCGCGGCGCGCAAGGCCAGCTTCGCCTTCAGCGGAATGCCCTGAAGGGTCCGGCGGATGTTGTCCGGCGTTAGCCGCACCGCATCCGTCTTCAATGTTTCCGCGAATCCCCCTTGTGAGGCGGATCCGCTCGTCAATTCGTAATCTGCGCTCATGGCGCGACACTAGCCGGATTGTTTCACCGGTGCCAGAGGGGCGTCGCCATCACGGTAACTGACCGCTTGCGGCGGTGCGCCGCGCGTATGGAACTTCGCGCCCTTCAGCCACAGCTTCGCCGCTTCGAGGTGGATGCCGGCCATGACCTTGAGCGTCATGAAGGGCAGGCGCGTCACCAGGGCAAGGAGCGTCGCGGAGGTCAGGGGCCGGGCCTCGCCGGCGAAGGCGGCCGACAGCAACGGCGTTCCGTGTTCGGTTTCGAGGATGCGCAATCGTACCGCGTCGCCCGGCGGCAGGACGCGGAAATGGTAGCGCGCGCCGAGATCGATGAAGGGTGAGACGTAGAAGATCTTGGTGCGTTCCTGGCGCAGGCCGGCGGCGCTCATCTGGCCGTCCTCGACCGGGCAGACATAGCTGTGCCGCTCTCCGAAGGTGTTGCGCACCGCGTAGATCACCGCCGTCAGGGCGCCGTCCGCACCGTAGCAGTAATAGACCGACAGCGGATTGAAGACGTAGCCCAGGATGCGCGGATAGGCGAGGAGATGGACCTTGGCGGGACGGTCGAGGCCGGCGTCGGCGACGAGCGCGTCGACGGCGGCGCGCAGGCTGGCCTGCGGCGTCTCGCCGGGGAGGTGATCCATCTCGTGGAAGGCGACGAGGTTGGCGCGATTGACCGAGAACGCCGCGGACAGCCGATCGGCGTCGTCAAGCCGGTCGAGATCGATCAGCAGCGAGAAGACGCGATAGGTGAAGCGGTGACCGAACGGATTGAGCCGCGCATGCATCACCTGGCCCGGGTAGAGCCGCGCGGCTTCGGCCACGGGCGGGAAGGATTCTCGGGGGTTCGATTCGGCGTGCAGGGTCGTCATGCTGGCTTGAGTATTCGCGCTCGCATTATTCGTCATTTATCCTACGCGTTTCGGCGTTTTCCGGATCACTTCAGAGCGATTTTTTCTTCAGAAACATGGGGATAATGGATTTCGGCATCGCGTACACGAAAATGTGATCGCCTAGTAAAGTTTCTAGCTAGTTTTTGAATTCTCATTCAAAACAGGTATTTGAGATGCCCCTTATCGTAGATAGTTTTACAGTTTAGAATTTTACAGATTTGAGAGGCTTTCCTTAAAGCGCCGCGGGGACGATTTTTACATTGCAGACACTCCGGGAGGAGGACGTCGAGCAATGACGAAAGCAGTAACCAGCGGAGTTTTGACATGAAATCGTTTCAGATCCAGGCGCCTTTCCGGATCACGGCAGCGGCGCTGTTTTGCCTGGCCAGCGGGAACGCCTATGCCATTGATCTCGGTGCCTCGGTCGGCGGAACGAGCGTCAGCGCGTCCGTTGGAGGCGGTGGCCGCAGCGGCGGCGGTGTGAGCGCCAGTGTCGGCGTGTCCGGCGGCGGTGGCGGCAGCGCGTCGGCGAGCGCCTCGCTCGGCGGATCGGGCGGCGGCGGGCTCGGAGCCTCGGTCAACGCTTCGATCGGCGGCTCGGGTGGTTCGGGCGCCGGCGTGGGCGTCGATATCGGCATCGGAGGCGGTGGCGGCACCGGTGGCGGTGGCGGCGGTGCTGGCGGCGGCGGTGGTGCCGGTGGCGGCGGCGGAGACGGTGTCGTTCAGCTCGTCCGCGGGTTCAACGCAATGTCCGGATCGAGCCAGGCGCGAGTCAAAAAGACCTGCCGGCAGGCCCTCGGCGTGAACGGCCGCGGATACGACCGCGACCTCGTCGCCTTCTGCAGGCTGCTGCAGAAATACCTCTGATTCGGACTGTGCGTATGGCCGGAGCGTCCGCTTCGGCCATACGTGGCATTTCAGCTTGCGCCGCGCCGATGCTGTAATCGTAGATCGGGTGCGGCGCTCTTGCGTGGGCCAGATGGTCGAAGCGTCCCGGACTCCTAAGCTCCGCCGATCTCGGGTCATCTCTACTTCATGTCCCGCATGGGCCTGGACGCCGTTCTTCAATCAGCATTTTCCAAGAGAGATCCACGATCGCGCCAGGCGTGAGAAGCGCTAGGGCTATTCTGCGGCTTCGACGAATGCCGGCCATGACTCATTGGCGGGCGCGGTGTCGTGGCGGGATCGCCAGGGGATGACGCCGCCGAGCGCCTCCGCCACCGACAGGCCGGAGCGCAGGCCGTCTTCGTGGAAGCCGTAGCCTGTCCACGCGCCGGCGTACCAGAGGCCGCCATGGCCCTGGATGCGGGCGAGGCGGGCCTGCGCGGCGAAGGCGGCCGCATCATATTGCGGATGATCGAAGGTCCATTCGCCGAAGATCGTGCCGGGCGCGGGTTCGCGAACCGGGTTAAGCGTCACGAAGAGCGGCCGGGCCGGGTCGAGGTTCTGCAACCGGTTCATCCAGTAGGTCACGCAGATTTCGCTCTCTTCGCCGCGATTGGCGTCGCGCAGATAGTTCCATGCGGCCCAGGCCGGGCGACGCTTCGGCATGAAACCGGGATCGCGGTGCAGGACCACGCGGTTCGGCTTGTAGGGGATCGCTTCCAGGATGGAGCGCTCCTCGGCCGAGGCCTCGGCCCGGCGCATGGCCAGTATCTGGTCGCTGTGCGCGGCCATGACCACGTCGTCATAGAGCGCCGTTTCGCCCGAGGTTCTGGTCACGGCGACCCCGCCGGCGACACGCGTGACGTCGCGCACCGCGGCGCCCGTCAGGAGGCGTCCGTCGAAATCCGCGATCATGCGGTCGAGATAGTTTCGCGATCCGCCCGACACGGTCTGCCAGAGCGGCGGTGCGATCTCCAGAAGGCGGTGGTTTTCGAAGAAGCTGACGAAGGCGCGCGCCGGGAAATCCAGCATGCGGACGCGCGGCGTCGACCAAATGGCCGCCGCCATGGGGATAAGGTAGTCGTCGCGAAAGCGCATGGAAAAGCTGCGCAGCGCCAGATAGTCGCCGATGGTGACGCGGTCGAGCAGGCCCGCCTGCCGGTCGGCCAGGCACTGGCGGTTGAAGCGCAGGATGTCCTTCAGCATCCACCAGAAGGAGGGAGAGACGAGGTTGCTGCGCTGCGCGAAGAGCGAGAGCAGGGTCTCGCCGCACCATTCGCGCGCGCCGCCGTCGAGCGACAGGGCGAAGCTCATGTTCGAGACTTCGCTCTTCACGCCCAGATGATCGAAGAGTGCGGTCAGGTTCGGATAGTTGCGCTCGTTGAAGACGATGAAGCCGACATCGACGGCCATCTGCTTGCCGTCGTAATCCACGTCGACCGTGCAGGTGTGGCCGCCCGGCCGGGTTTCGGCCTCGTAGAGCGTGACGTCGTGGCGCTTGGACAGCGCCCAGGCCGCCGAGACGCCGGAAATGCCGCTGCCGATGACGGCGATCCTTCTTCTGCCCGGCAGGCGCATGGCTGTAGCGGGCGGGACGACATTGACGGTCACGCGGCTTTCCCTTTCATGTCTTTATAGGCGACCATGGCGCGCTCGCGCGCACCGGCGTGTTCAACAAGGGGACGAGGATAAGTGTCGCCGAGTTTCACGCCGGCCTTGGACAGAACCGATTCCGGCGCGTCCCAGGGCTTGTGCAGGTATTTGTCGGGCAGGGCCTCGAGCTCGGGCACGAAGTGGCGGACATAGGCACCGTCGGGATCGAATTTCTCGCCCTGCAGGATCGGGTTGAAGATGCGGAAATAGGGGGCGGCGTCCGCGCCGGAGCCGGCGACCCATTGCCAGCTCGCCGCGTTGGAGGCCGGATCGGCGTCGACCAGCGTGTCGCGGAACCAGCTCTCGCCGTGCCGCCAGTCGATCAGCAGATGCTTGATCAGGAAGGAGGCGACGATCATGCGGACGCGATTGTGCATCCAGCCGGTTTGCCAAAGCTGACGCATGCCGGCGTCGACGATCGGATATCCGGTGCGGCCCTTCTGCCAGGCGGTCAGGTCCTCGCCCGGTTCGCGCCAGGGAAAGGCGTCGAAATCCTCGTTGAAGTTGGCGGTCGGCAGGTCGGGGAAGTTGACCAGCAGGTGCCAGGAGAATTCGCGCCAGACGAGTTCCTTTCGAAATTTGGTCATATCGGACGAGGGAGCGTCGCCGCGCCGTTCCTCCGTCGCCTCCCAGATCTGGAACGGGGTGATTTCGCCGAAGGCGAGATGCGGCGAGAGTTTCGACGTGGTCTCGCCGTCCGGGCAGTCGCGCGCGTCGCCGTAGCCGTCGATCGCCTCGTCGAGAAACCGCTCGAGCCTCTCGGCCGCGCCATCCTCGCCGGGCGTCCATTCGTCGGCGATGCCGCCCGACCAGTCCGGCTTCGTCGGCAGCAGCGACCAGTCGACAAGTTCGTCAGAGGCGGTGTCGCCGTCATGCGCGATCAGGCTGTCGGGCGCGTCGAGAGGCGGGCGCGGGGGCGGCGTCTCGGAAAAGGCGCGCCAGAAGGGCGTGTAGACGCGATAGGGGCCGCCGGAGCCAGTCTTCAGGCGCGTCGGTTCGTGCAGCAACGGCCCTTCATGGCTTTCCACCGTCCAGCCGGCGGCGCGCAGGTCGGATTTGATCTCGGCGTCGCGCTTCGTCAGGGTCGGCGTGTAGCGACGATTCCAGAAGACGGTGTCGGCGCCGGTTTCGTCCGCGATCTCCTTGAGGATCGCCAGCGGATCGCCCCGGCGAAGAATGAGCGGTGCGCCAAGTTCTTCGAGCGACTTGGAAAGTGCGGCAAGGGAATGATGCAGCCACCAGCGCTGCGCGCCGCCAAGCGGGATCGCATCCTCGGCGTCTTCCAGCACGAATAGCGGAACGACGGGACGCCCCGATTCTGCTGCGGCGTCGAGTGCCCGGTTGTCGGCCACGCGCAGATCGTTGCGGAACCAGACGATGACCGGTGCGGTGGCCTTGTCGGATTTTTTCGTGCTGGTCATGTCTGTCTTGGGAGCGTGGTTCCGGTCATGGTGATCGATACGCGGCATGCGCGCATTCGGATCAGCCGAAATTCGGACCGCCGGATCCGGCCCTCGCGGGGCGATCGGCGCGGGAAAGAGGAGGGGCGGTCTTGGTCGCGGAAGCGGGTTGATGTATCTGCGATGATGCAAACGCAGGGGGCATGGGACAGCGATGACGATTGGCACAGGGTCCAAGCGAGCGTGTCTGCGCGGCATCCTTTACGGGATCGCGGCGACGGCGGTCGCGTCCGGGCTTCTGGCCGTGGAGGCGCGGGCGAGCGACGGCGCGAGCCTCTACCTGGACAGTCTCGACCAGCCGCTGGAGGATGTGCGCTACGGCGACGCGATGATCGATTGTGCGGCCAGGATGCTGGCGAGCCGGGAGATCGCCTGCGATCTGGTGCCGGCGGAGAAGGAAGTTCAGCATTCCTTCTGGGTCTGGCGCAACGAGGGCGGCGCGTTCATCAACCGCACGCTCGACGGAAACTACAGGCTGCGCGAGGAGGAGTGCCTCGACGGCTTCTGTCGCTGGCAGGGCTGCCGCATCACCGCGTGGCCGACATTTGCCTGCGACGACGGATCGACGCGCACCGGCAGCGTGCAGGACCGTGTCCGCCTGATTCTCGACGAAATAGCCTATGAGCGCGTGCGCCAGGAATAGCGCCCCGGCGCCTAGCAGCCGTTGGCGCCGCGGGTGACGGAAATGTTCATCTGGCGGACCGTGCCGAAATCGGTCGTGTTGGTCGCGAAGCCGGTGCCGTCGCCCTTGCAAAAGAGCGCGTTGAACGGAAAATTATCCAGCATGCCCGCCTGCCGCATCGCGGCCATGGCCGGCGTTTCCTGGAGGGCCCATCCGGCATCCTGAAGCGCCTGCTCGTAGAAGGCGCGCAGTTCGCCATAGGAGGCGCCGGTTTCCAGCGTCACGCTGATGCCGTCTTCCAGAGTGTCGTTCGAACGCCCGATCTCCGTGACGGTCGCGCCCGGATATTCCGGCAGCGCCATCTCGAGGTAGAGCGGCGGATAGTCCGCCGCATGGGCCGGCGACAGGCCGGAAAGCGACAGGGCGGTGAAAACGGCGAATGTCGTCGTCGCGGATTTCATGGCAGCTCCTCGGTTCAGCATTTCTGAAGAGCCATTCTGCCCGACGAGTTTGACGTAACGTTAAAGGCAGGAAAGCGGGGAGCGGCGGCGCCGGAAACCATAAAGGGCCAGCAGTGAAACTGCTGACCCTTTTGAAACTGGCTCCCCGGGCCGGATTCGAACCAGCGACCAACCGGTTAACAGCCGGTTGCTCTACCACTGAGCTACCGGGGAATAGCGCTCAGGCTGAGCGGAGCGTATATCAAAGGTGCTTCCGATTTGCCAAGGCGGGAATCAAACTTTTTTGAGCCTATTTTTCGCGGGCGTCGCCGGCGGTGGCTCCGCCTGTGGAAAGAGGGGCCCGCGATGCCTATCTGCGGGGCGAAACCGGTAACCGACATCATGGCGAATGCATCCGGCGAGACCGGCCGCGCGAGCGACCGGCCGACGCGCAGCACGATCAGGGTTCTCAACAGGACAATGCCGCTGCCTGCCTCAAGGGCCGGGCGGATCGCGCTCGGCTCGGCGCTGGTCGTCGGCGGAGCGCTGGGATTCCTGCCGGTGGTGGGCTTCTGGATGCTGCCGCTTGGCCTTCTGGTGCTGGCCCATGACGTCGCCCGCGTGCGGCGCTGGCGGCGCAGATTGATCGTGCGATTCGCGCGCCGCGGGCAAAGACGAACGGATCGATAAAGCGATCGTTGAGGATAGTGCCGCGAACTTCTCAGAATGCCGCTTGACCCGCTTTCGGAAAATCCCTATCCGATCAACGACAACGCACCCGGACGGCCTCGTGGCGGAGTGGTTACGCAGAGGACTGCAAATCCTTGCACCCCGGTTCGATTCCGGGCGAGGCCTCCAGCGTTCGGGTGACCGGCGATACGACGAAGGCGGGCTATAATCATGGGGCACAAATTCGACGAACTGCGCCAGGCGATGGTCGACAGTCAGGTTCGTACAACAGACGTGACCGACCTGCGGGTCATCGACGCGCTGCTCTCCGTGCCGCGCGAGGCGTTCGTTCCCGATCAGCGCAAGCCCTTCGCTTACATTGATGACGACATCGAGGTTACCGGCCCGATGGCGGACACGCGGCGCTTCGTGATGAAGCCGTCGCCCTTCGCCAAGCTGGTGCAGCTCGCCGACGTGCGCGCAGGCGACCTCGTTCTCGATGTCGGATGCGGCACGGGTTACTCCTCTGCGGTGCTCTCGCGGCTGGCCAATGCGGTCATCGCGCTTGAGAGCGATTCGGAGCTGAGCGACCGGGCGACCGACCTGCTTCTTGAAAACGGCTTCGACAATGTCGCGGTCGTCACCGGCCCGCTGACCGAAGGCTATGCGGCCGAGGGTCCCTATGACGTGATTTTCGTCGGCGGCTCCGTCGATGCCGTGCCCGAGGCGCTTTTCGACCAGTTGAAGGACGGCGGCCGGCTGGTCGTGGTCGAAGGGCAGGGCCTGAGCGGCTTTGCGACATTTTATCTCAAGGAAGGCGATTACGTTTCCGGACGAAAAGCCTTTAACCTGAGCGTCAAGGCATTGCCTGGTTTCGCGCGGAAGCCGGAATTCTCGCTCTAGCGCCGAAGGGTTGCCGCTCGGCAACACCTCGCTTTTTGTTCGGGCGCTTGTCAGGGCTTGGTATTGCCGACACACAAGGCGGTTAATAAAACGTTTGGACCGACGACAGGTTGGTCATTTCAGTCAGGATAGTTCGGATGCGTTATTTCCTTGTAGCCGCGGCCCTCGCCGTTTCCGTTTCCATGGCGCCGCAGGCCACGCAAGCCGAGACCATCTTCGGTGCGCTCGCCAAAGCCTACGAAAACAATTCGGAGTTGAACTCGGCGCGAGCCGGGGTGCGGGTGCAGGATGAAAACGTCGCGCTGGCGCGCTCGGGCTACCGCCCGCGCATCCAGAGCACTGCGGGCATCACGAATTCCTGGAGCGAATCGTCGGCGGTCGGCGTCGGCGTGACGAGCGCCAGCTTCGGCGTGGAGATCAGCCAGTCGATCTTCGACGGCTTCCAGACCGGCAACAATGTGCGGGCGGCGACGTCGGGCGTGCTCGCCCAGCGCGAGAATCTGCGCAACACCGAACAGAACGTCCTCTTCGACACCGCGCAGGCCTATATGGACGTGCTGCAGAACCGCCAGATCGCGGTGCTGCGCCAGCGCAACCTGGCCTTCCTCGACGAGCAGGTGCGTGCCGCGCAGGCGCGCTTCGACGTGGGCGAGGGCACGCGCACCGATGTCGAGCAGGCCAAGGCGACCCGTGCGGCCGCCCAGGCGCAGCTCGAGGCGGCCCGCGCCGCGGCGCTTTCCAGCGCGGCGGTCTACCGCCAGCTCACCGGCTCGGAGCCGGACAATCTTCAGGCCGCGTCGGCGCTGAGCAAGGGCATGCCCGGGTCGCTGCAGTCGGCCCAGTCGGTCGCCTTCGCCGAGCATCCGGCCATCATGGTCAACAATCACCTGGTCGATTCCGGCCTGTTCAGCGTCAAGGCCGCCGAGGGCGCGTTCCTGCCTCAGGTCGGGCTTTCGGCCTCTGTGGGTCGCAGCTACACCAGCCGCACCGCCGGCGGCGGCTCGTTCACGGGCAACTCCGCTTCGATCGGCGCCCAGGTCACCGTGCCGATCTATCAGGGCGGTCAGGCCAGTGCGAATGTGCGCCAGAAGAAGGAACAGCTGGGCCAGGCACGCATCAATGTCGATGTCGCGCGCGATCAGGTGCGCGCCGCCGTCGCCTCTGCATGGACGCAGCTTCAGGCCTCCCGCGCCGCGGTCTCCGCCAACCAGGAGACGCTGCGTGCCTCCCGCCTGGCGCTTGACGGGGTAGTGCAGGAGCGCGATGTCGGCCAGCGCACGACGCTCGACGTTCTGAACGCCCAGGCCGACGTGCTGAGCGCCCAGATCGCCATGGTGCAGGCCGAGCGCGACGTCGTGGTCTCCAGCTATGCGCTGAGATCCGCCACCGGTCGCCTGACCGCCAGGAGCCTCGGGCTTCGTGTCGCGCTGCACGACCCCAAGGAGCATTTCGACGCCGTCCAGGACAAGTGGTTCGGACTGCGGACGCCGGACGGCCGTTAACCATAAGCAATTGCGATTCCTGTGAGTTGGCTCGGCGGCTTCCGCCGAGCCGATTCTCATCGTCCGGATCATCGGCTACCCTTGCAGGATGATTCGCCGGATGATTCGGCGTTCCAAGGGTTATGGTAGTCTCGAATGGCACACGGCAGCGCGCTTCGCGAACAACCCTCGATGGACGAGATTCTCGCGTCGATCCGCAGGATCATCGACGCCGGGGATGCCCGTTCCAAGCCGCCGGTGAAGCCGGTCGAGGAACGTGTCGAGCCCGCTTCGACGGCGGTTCCGCCGCCGGCCAACGATCCGGGCTTCACCCGGATGCGCGCGCCGCAATCCATGTCGCCGCAACAGCCCCAGACACGTCGTGCGCCGGAGCGCGTCACGCCGCGTTCGAACACCGCTGACGGGCTGGACGACGACATCGAGGCGGCGGTCAGCGCCTATCTCGCCGAGGAAAGCCTGAGCCGCAAGCCGGCGCGCATCGAGCCTGAGCTGCCCGATTTCAGCGCGTTTGAAACGCCGTTGCGCGATTCGGGGCTGCGGCTGTCGGCGTCGCTGAACGGGCGCGTGGACGACGATTATTCCTCTCCCGCGATGGATATCGATCCGACGCCGGCGGAGCCGGACATGTCGGAGGCCGAGGCCGTGCTGCTCGGCGACTTCTCCGATGTCGACCGCGACCTGCTTGCCGAGAAGCGGGCGAAATACGACGCCCGGTTCAGCGAGGCCGACAACGGGACATTCCAGAAGGTTGGCGATCTCTTGCGCGGCACGTTCGAGGTCGAGGCCAAGGCGCCGCCGGCCGGTCGCGACAAGCAGACGTCGCTGGTTTCCGAGGCGGTTTCGAACAGCGTCTCGCAATCCCTGTCCAGCCTCTCCAGCCTGGCCGAAGCCCTGCCGCAGCGCGCCGCACCGGACCTCGACGCCATGGCGGAAGAGATGCTGCGGCCGATGCTGCAGGAATGGCTCGACAACAACCTGCCGTCGCTGGTCGAGCGGCTGGTTCGCGCGGAGATCGAGCGCATCGCACGCGGCGAGCCGCGCCCGGCCTGATCGCCGGTCCCAACCGCGCCTTTGTTGACAGGCCACCGTGCTTCGGATTTACACGGGCGCTGATTGACCGACATCGCTCGCGGACGTTTCCACATGCTCGACAAGACCTTTGACGCGACCAGCGTCGAACCGAGAATTGCCAAAATCTGGGAGGAGGCCGACGCTTTCGCCGCCGGCGCAGGCTCGCGCGAAGGCGCCGATCCCTATTGCATCGTGATTCCGCCGCCGAACGTGACCGGCTCGCTGCATATGGGCCACGCGCTCAACAACACGCTGCAGGACATCATGATCCGCTACCAGCGGATGAACGGCAACAACGTGCTGTGGCAGCCGGGCATGGACCATGCCGGCATCGCGACGCAGATGGTCGTGGAGCGGCAGCTTGCCGAGAGCGGCGAGAACATGTCGCGCCGCCAGATGGGCCGAGAGAAGTTCATCGAGCGCGTGTGGCAGTGGAAGAACGAATCCGGCGGGATGATCTTCAACCAGCTGAAGCGCCTCGGCGCCTCCTGCGACTGGTCGCGCGAGCGCTTCACCATGGATGACGGCCTGTCCGAGGCTGTGCTGGAAGTCTTCGTGCGGCTCTACAAGGAAGGTCTGATCTACAAGGACAAGCGGCTGGTCAACTGGGATCCGAAGCTGCACACGGCGATCTCCGATCTCGAGGTCGAGCCGAAGGAAGTGGACGGCCATCTGTGGCATTTCCGCTATCCGTTGGCCGACGGGGCGACCTATGAGCACCCCTACAATCTCGACGACGAGGGCAACCGGATCGCCTGGAAGCCGTCCGACGGCGAGCCCGCCGGATACGAGACGCGCGACTATCTCGTCGTGGCGACGACGCGTCCCGAAACGATGCTCGGCGACACCGGCGTCGCGGTGCATCCGGACGATCCGCGCTACCAGGGCATTGTCGGAAAGCACGTGATCCTGCCGCTGGTCGGCCGGCACATTCCGATCGTCGCCGACGAATATCCCGATCCGGAAGCGGGCACCGGCGCGGTGAAGATGACGCCGGCGCACGACTTCAACGATTTCGAGGTCGGCAAGCGGCAGAACCTCGCCGCCGTGAGCGTTCTCGACGGGGAAGCGCGCGTGGTCCTGAAGGGCAACGCCGATTTCCATTACGGCGTCGAGCAGACGGAAGAGCTGGCGTCCACGATGAGCGAACTCGACGGGCTCGACCGTTTCGAGGCGCGCGATCGCATCGTCGCGATGCTGGAGGCGAGGGGCCTGGTCGACCGGATCGAGCCGCACAAGCACCAGGTCCCGCATGGCGACCGCGGCGGAGTGCCGATCGAGCCGTTCCTGACCGACCAGTGGTATGTCGATGCGGCGACGCTGGCCAAGCCGGCGATCGCATCGGTGCGCGAGGGGCGCACCGAGTTCGTGCCGAAAAGCTGGGAGAACACCTATTTCAACTGGATGGAGAACATCCAGCCCTGGTGCGTCTCGCGCCAGCTCTGGTGGGGCCACCAGATCCCGGCCTGGTACGGGCCGGACGGGACCGTGTTCGTCGAGAAGAGCGAGGAGGACGCAGTCGCTGCCGCCAGCCGGCATTATGGCGAAGCGGTTGACCTGACGCGCGACGAGGATGTTCTCGACACGTGGTTCTCTTCTGCCCTGTGGCCGTTCTCGACGCTTGGATGGCCGGAGCAGACCAAGGCGCTCGAGACCTGGTATCCGACCAGCGTTCTGGTGACCGGCTTCGACATCATCTTCTTCTGGGTCGCCCGTATGATGATGATGGGCCTGCACTTCATGAAGGACGAGAAGGAGGTTCCGGTCGAGCCTTTCCACACCGTCTATGTGCACGCGCTGGTGCGCGACAAGCACGGTGCCAAGATGTCGAAGTCGAAGGGCAACGTCATCGACCCGCTGGAGCTGATCGACGAATACGGCGCCGATGCGCTGCGCTTCACGCTGGCGATCATGGCCGCGCAGGGGCGCGACGTGAAGCTCGACCCGGCGCGCATCGCCGGCTATCGCAATTTCGGCACGAAGCTCTGGAACGCGACGCGGTTCGCGCAGATGAACGGCGTCAAGCAGGATCCCGATTTCGATCCGGCGGGCGCGACGCTGCAGGTCAATCGCTGGATCCTGACCGAGTTCGCCCGCACGGCGGCGAATGTCGCGACGGGGATCGACCAGTACCGCTTCAACGAAGCGGCGGGCGCGGCCTACAGCTTCGTCTGGCACACATTCTGCGACTGGTACCTGGAACTGCTGAAGCCGATCTTCAACGGCGACGACGAGGCGGCGAAGACCGAGGCGCAGGCCTGCGCGGCCTATGTGCTCGACGGCGTCTACAAATTGCTGCATCCGTTCATGCCGTTCATGACCGAGGAATTGTGGGCGCTGACCGCCGATCGTCGCGACACGCTTCTGTGCCACGCCGAATGGCCGCGTCCGGAATTCGCGGACGACGAGGCGGCCAGCGAGATCAACTGGCTGATCGAACTCGTCAGCGGCATCCGCTCAGTGCGCGCCGAAATGAACGTTCCGGCATCGGCCAGCGCGCCGCTGGTCATGGTCGGCGCGAGCACCGAAACCTGCGAGCGCCTGCTGCGCCACGATTCCGCGATCAAGCGGCTCGCCCGCGCCGAGGACATCCTGGCCGAGAGCGAGGTGCCGAAGGGCTCGGCGCAGATCATCATCGGCGAGGCGACGGCGTGCCTGCCGCTCGGTGGCCTGATCGACGTGGATGCGGAACGCGCCCGGCTTGCGAAGGCGATCGGCAAGGTCGAGGCGGATATCGGCAAGTTGCAGGGCAAGCTCGGCAACGAGAAGTTCCTCGCCAACGCCAAGCCCGAAATCGTCGCAGGCGAACGCGACAAGCTGGAAGACGCCTTGAGCGAACGCGATTCGCTGAAGGCGGCACTCGGCCGCATCGAGCAGATTGGCTGACGCAACGGCCGGCGGTTTGTCGCATGGCCGACGGTTGTGCGCAGAAAGCCGTCGGTTGTGTCGATTTTGCAACAACGCGCATTTCGCGCAATTTTATCAGGCAGACGACGCGGAAGTTGCCGAAAAAATGCCTTTTCGGCCCCTTCTGCCCTTAACGTAAACGTAAAAAGCGTCAGTTCGACGCAGATTGCCGTTTTCGGGGTCGAGGGCGGTCCGAAATGTGGCGTTTATTTGGCTAAAATCTGCTTGAAATTTGAGCGCATCCTCCGTCAGAACTATGGAAAAGCATGGTTTGGAGGACAAGAATGCGTAGGGGCACAAAAACAATAACGATCGGTCTCTTTGGCGCGACGGTGCTGAGCAGCGCTGCGCTGGCGGGGGGATTCAGCCGCGGCAGCGCCAATCTCGACGGGCTGTATGGCGACGGCTTCGAGTTCTACAGCGGCGTGACGTTCGTCTCGCCGGGGCGGTCCTACGAGAACATCTCGGGCTACAGCCTGGAGGGTTTCCTGGACGCACCCGACCAGACCTTCTCCAATGACTATTTCATCCCTTACGTGTCCGTGGGCGGAAAGCTCGCCGGGAACCTGAATTGCGTCGGTTCCTACACGCAGCCCTATGGCGGCGACTCGGAATATTCGGGTGCCATCCAGTTCGACACGGCCTATCAGAATTTCGTCGTGGACGAGCTCGGCCTGACCTGTTCGGTCGGTTTCGACGCCGGTCCCGGCCGCGCCTATCTCATCGGTGGCGTGTTCCATGAGAGCCTCGATTACAACGAGGCGCAGGACTTCCAGCTCTACGACGGCATCCCGCTGCCGAACCCGTTCTTCGACGACGGCGTCTACGGCCCCAATGCCGGCGACGTCAGCAGCCTCAACCTGACCGGCGAGTCCTGGGGCTACCGGATCGGCGTCGGCTTCGAAATCCCCGAGATCGCGCTGCGCGGCAGCCTGATGTACCGCTCGCAGACGGATTACGACGCGACGGGCATGTACAGCAGCACGCCGTTCGCGACCATCGCCGCGCACCAGATCGCCGGCGATCCGGACAGCCCGTTCTACGGCAACTATGCCGGCGCGCTGGGTTATGTTCAGGGCAACCTCTACCAGTCGCAGCTTTCGACCACCGCAAGCGCGTCGGCGTCCCTGCCGCAGAGCGTCGAATTCGCCCTGCGTTCTGGCATTCGTCCGGGCTGGCTGGCTTTCGCTTCCGTCAAGTGGACCGACTGGAGCGTGCTGCAGCAGATCCAGGTTGTCGAGGGGATCGCGGGCCAGGATTTCTCCAGCTCGAGCTTCTTCTTCAAGGATGGCTGGACGGTCACCGGCGGTCTGGCTCACCAGTTTAACGAAACACTGGCAGGATCCTTCTCCGTCACATGGGACAAGGGCGTTTCGGGCGGCTACGACACGCTGACCGACACCTGGACGGTCGCGAGCGGTGTGCGTTACGCCAAGGACAACATGACCTTGAGCGCCGGCGGCGCCGCCATCTACCTGTCCGAAGGCCAGAAGACCGAGGGCGACTACACCGCCTACTCGCCGGGTGAGTGGGGCTACGCCCTGTCGCTGTCCGGCAGCCTGAAGTTCTGATATCGGCCACGCCGATCCTTTTCGACCCCGCCGCACGTTCATGCGGCGGGGTTCTTCTTTGAGGCCCTGCCAGACACCGCAAGGCCGCCAAATCTCCTGAAACCGCGGTCTTTGTGACGATTTGGCAACACCTTCGTTCTAAGATTTCCTCTAGAAGCCCTGCCGGGCGAGATGCCCATTTGCCGCCATAAACCGGGCGCATCGCAGCGGTGTCTCGCCGCGGGGCGCATGCTCACGGCAGGCAAGGGACAGGAATTCATGGACGCCAAGGTCATCTCGAAGGACAAGCTGCCGAGCCGTCATACGACGGTCGGCCCGGCGCGCGCGCCGCATCGCTCGTTCCTCTATGCGATGGGGCTGTCCGAGAAGGAAATCGCGCAGCCTCTGGTCGGCGTGGCGTCCTGCTGGAACGAGGCCGCACCCTGCAACATCGCACTGATGCGCCAGGCCCAGGTGGTCAAGAAGGGCGTTGCGGCCGCCAACGGCACGCCGCGCGAGTTCTGCACCATCACCGTGACCGACGGCATCGCCATGGGCCACCAGGGCATGAAGGCGTCGCTGGTGTCGCGCGACGTCATCGCCGATTCTGTCGAGCTGACGATGCGCGGGCACTGCTATGACGCGCTTGTCGGGCTCGCCGGCTGCGACAAGTCCTTGCCGGGCATGATGATGGCGATGGTTCGCCTCAACGTGCCTTCCGTCTTCGTCTATGGCGGCTCCATCCTGCCGGGCTCCTTTCGCGGCCGCGAGATCACCGTCCAGGACGTGTTCGAGGCGGTCGGCCAGCATTCTGTCGGCGGCATGTCCGACGACGACCTCTTCGAGATCGAGCAGGCGGCGTGTCCGTCGGCCGGCTCCTGCGGGGCGCAGTTCACCGCCAACACCATGGCGACCGTGGCCGAGGCGATCGGCCTTGCCTTGCCCTATTCCTGCGGCGCGCCGGCTCCCTACGAGCTGCGCGACCGTTTCTGTTTCGCGTCCGGCGAGAAGGTGATGGAACTCGTCGCGCGCAACATCCGCCCACGCGACATCGTTACGCGCAAGGCGCTGGAAAACGCCGCAGCGGTGGTCGCCGCGACCGGTGGGTCGAGCAACGGCGCGCTGCACCTGCCGGCGATCGCGCATGAGGCGGGCATCGAGTTCGACTTGTTCGACGTCGCCGAGATCTTCCGCAAGACGCCCTACATCGCCGACCTGAAGCCGGGCGGGAAGTATGTGGCCAAGGACATGTTCGAGGCCGGCGGCATCCCGCTTCTCATGAAGACGCTGTTCGAGCACGGCTTCCTGCATGGCGACTGCCTGACCGTGACCGGTCGCACTTTGGCCGAAAACATGGATTACGTGCAGTGGAACCCGGATCAGGACGTGGTCTACCCGGCCGACAAGCCGATCACCACCACCGGCGGGGTTGTCGGGCTCAAGGGCAATCTGGCGCCCGACGGGGCCATCGTGAAGGTGGCCGGCATGGCGAACCAGAAGTTCTCCGGCCCGGCGCGATGCTTCGATTCGGAAGAAGAGTGCTTCGAGGCGGTGACCAACCGGACCTACAAGGAAGGCGAGGTGCTGGTCATTCGCTATGAGGGACCGAAAGGCGGTCCCGGCATGCGCGAAATGCTGGCCACGACGGCAGCGCTTTACGGGCAGGGCATGGGCGACAAGGTCGCGCTGATCACCGACGGCCGGTTTTCCGGCGCGACGCGCGGCTTCTGCATCGGTCATGTCGGTCCGGAAGCGGCGGTCGGCGGCCCGATCGCATTATTGCGGGACGGCGACACCATCACGATCGACGCGGTGGCGGGAACGCTGGACGTCGATCTGAGCGAGGAGGAGTTGGCGGCGCGCCAGGCCGAATGGGCGCCGCGCGAGACCGCCTACACCTCGGGCGTTCTCTGGAAATATGCGCAGACGGTGGGCGATGCCCGCCGCGGCGCCGTGACACACCCCGGCGGAGCTGTGGAGACGCTCTGCTACGCCGATATCTAGGATGTAAACGAGTATCATGACCGCGATCTGGTCTGACAAATCAAGCACTTCCGGCATGCGCGCCGCCTCGATGGCGGCGATCGGGGGCCTCGCGCTCGCTCTTGCCGTCTTTCAGCCAGCGTCCTGTGCCGCCCAGTCTTCGGACGGGGAGCGCAAGGGGCCGTGGGCAATGTTCCGCTTCGGTTTCTTTGCCTACAAGGACGGGCGCAAGGACGAGGCGTTGAAGGCCTATCGCGACGCCGCCGAGCATGGCCATGCGGGCGCCCGTTGGAAGCTGGCGACGATGTATGCCTCCGGCGACGGGGTCAAGGAAGACGATTACGAGGCCTTCCGGCTGTATGAGGGCGTCGTCAACGAAGGTGCGGCGCCGGGCACGCGCGACGAGACCTTCATCGCCAATTCGCTGACGTCGCTGGCGAGCTATCTGCGCCGTGGCATTCCCAATTCACCGATCTCGGCCGACCCGTGGCGCGCGCGCCAACTCTATTTACAGGCGGCGAGCCAGTTCGGCGACGCCGGCGCCCAATTCGAGCTCGGACGCATGTACATGTCCGGCGAGGGCGGTCCGGTGGACCTGGTCCAGGCGGCGCGCTGGTTCAATCTGGCAATGCGCAAGGGCCATGTCGGGTCGGAAGCGCTGCTCGGCAAGATCCTGTTCGATTCCGGCAAGACCGCGCGAGGGCTCTCCTACCTGACGAGTGCACTCAACAAGGCGTCGGAAGCGGACAGCCTCTGGATCCGCACATTGCAGGAAGCAGCCTTCGCCGTTGCCTCGGAAAGCGACCGTCGCACCGCGATCGCGTTGGCCGGACGGAACTGACCTCGATCAGCTCTTGACGGGGAGCCAAGTGGAGAGCTGCGGCAGCGCGGCTGTCGGGCAGTCTTCTTCGAGAATGGTCCAGGACGTGTTGTTGAGCACCCGCTCGCAGCGCGCCAGCTTCGCGCCCGCCGACGTCTTCAGGCAAATCGTCTGGCCTTCCGGAACGTCACTGCCGTTGCCGCGACAGGTGCAGTTCGAAGCCGCCGTCGCGGATTGCGCGAAGACGCCCAAGGCAAATGTCAGTGAGATGCATGCGAGGCGTTGGGTCATGGCCGGTCCCTCCGCCGTGAAGCGTATCACGGGTCCGGCGTTCCGGCAAAAGGCGTCGCGTCACGCAGCGTAATCGATCACCACGGGTACATGGTCTGAGGGCTTTTCCCAGGCCCGCACATGCTTGTCGATCTCGGCGGCGCGCAGATGGACGGCGGCTTCTGGGGAAAGAAGCAGGTGGTCGATGCGGATGCCGTTGTTCTTCTGCCAGGCACCGGCTTGGTAATCCCAGAAGGTGTAGGTTTCGGGTGCGTCGGTGACCGAGCGGATCGCTTCCGTCAGGCCGAGATTGACGAGCCGGCGGAACGCGGCGCGGGTCTCCGGCCTGAACAGCGCATCGCCCTCCCACACCTTCGGGTCGTGGCAGTCCTCAGCCTGCGGGATCACGTTGTAGTCGCCCGCGAGAATGAACGGTTCCTCCAGCGCGAGGCGTTCCTCGGTCCAGGCGTGCAGCCGTTCCATCCAGCCGAGCTTGTAGGGAAATTTCGGGCTGTCGACCGGATTTCCGTTCGGCAGGTAGAGCGAGACCACCCGCAGCACGCCGCTCTCAACCGAGAAGACGCCTTCGATGAAACGCGCCTGCACATCCTCGTCGTCGCCGGGCAGGCCGCGATTGACCTCGTCGAAGGGCAGCTTCGACAGGATGGCGACGCCGTTGAACCCCTTCTGCCCGTGGGTCTCGACCTGATAGCCGAGCGCCTCGAACTCGCCGCGCGGGAAATTTTCGTCGACCGACTTGATCTCCTGCAGGCAGGCGATGTCGGGGGAGGCCTGTTCCAGCCAGCTCTTCACCGTGTCGAGCCGTGCCTTGACGCCGTTGATGTTCCAGGTCGCGATTTTCACGAAGAAGGGTCTCCAGATTCTGCCCGTACGGGGACCTCGTTGGTATCGCCATGCGGCGGGCGCGTAAAGCCGGCAAGCGTCTGCGCGGCATCTGGCACGGATCATGCGTTGCCTGTCTGTGGCGAGGGGAATCGCGTCAACAAGCACGTTTGAAGTGATGAGAGGTTTCAAAAATGGCTAATAATCAGGCACCTGCGGATAGTTCGCTGGTCTATACACTTAACGATACACCGCCGCCGGGGCCGGCTTTTCTGGCGGCCGCACAGCATATCCTGGCGAGTATTGTCGGCATCGTCACGCCGACCCTCGTGATCGGCGGGGTTCTGGGGCTGGGCGAGCACGTGCCCTATCTGATCGCGATGTCGCTCTTCGTGTCCGGCGTCGCGACGTTCATCCAGTGTCGTCGCATCGGGCCGGTGGGGTCCGGTCTTTTGAGCCTTCAGGGCACGAGCTTTGCATTTCTGGGCTCCATCCTGGCGGCGGGCTTCGCGGTGAAGGGCAGGGGCGGCACGCCGGAGGACATCCTGGCGATGATCTTCGGCCTTTGTCTTGTCGGCTGCCTGGTCGAGGTCATTCTCAGCCAGTTCATCGACAGGATGGACCGGATCATCACTCCGACCGTGACGGGTGTCGTGATCACGGTCATCGGCCTCAGCCTCGTCAAGGTCGGCTTCACCGATTTTGCCGGCGGTGTCGGCGCCGGTGAGTCCTTCGGCAGCCCGGTCAATCTGGCGCTCGGCATTCTCGTGGTCGCGGTCATTCTGGTCATGACCTTCCAGAAGAACCCGATGATCCGCATCTCGGCGATCATGATCGGCCTTGTCGCTGGGTTCATCGTGGCGGCCATTCTCGGGCAGGTGAATTTCTCGGCCTTCGGCTCGCAGCCGGTCTTCGCGATCCCGGTGCCGTTCAAGTTCGGGTTTTCCTTCGATATCGCGCTCTTCATCCCGATCGCCTTCGTCTATCTGATCACCGCGATCGAGACGACGGGCGACCTGACGGCGAACTCCGTGATCTCGGGCGAGCCGGTGGAAGGTGACGTCTATATGGGACGCATCAAGGGCGGCGTTCTCGCTGACGGCGTCAATTCGGGCATCGCCGCGATCTTCAACACCTTCCCGAACACGACCTTCAGCCAGAACAACGGCGTCATCCAGATGACCGGCGTCGCGAGCCGTCATGTCGGCTACTACATCGCCGGCATCCTGGTGGTGCTCGGCTTCTTCCCGATCATCGGCGGCATCTTCCTGCTGGTGCCTAAATCGGTGCTTGGCGGGGCCACGCTGGTGCTGTTCGGCTCGATTGCGGTCGCCGGCATCCGCATCCTGGCGTCACAGGAGATCGATCGCCGCAAGATCTACATCATGGCGGTGTCGTTCGGGCTGGGGCTCGGCGTGACGCTGGTGCCTGACGCGATCAAGCAGTTGCCGGACATCATGCAGAAGGTGTTCGCGACGCCGATCACGCTGAGCGGCCTGACCGCGATCATCCTGTCGCTGATCATCCCCGACAGCGTCGGCAAGACTGCCGAGGCGGCTGAATAGGCGCCCGCATGAGATGAAATCCGGCGGTCCGCCCCCGGGCGGGCTGCCTCAGATGCTGAACGAGGTGCCGCAGCCGCAGCTCGCCACCGCGTTCGGGTTCCTGATCTGGAAGGACTGGCCGATCAGGTCGTCGACGAAATCGATCTCCGATCCGGCCATGTAGACCATCGACAACTCGTCGATCAGGACGGTGGCGCCGTTTTTCTCGATGACGATGTCGTCGGCTTCCGCGGGGCCGGGCACGAGGTCGAACTTGTAGGAAAATCCGGAGCAGCCGCCGCCTTCCACCGTGATGCGCAACGCCTTGTTGTCGGCTTCGCCCTCGACGATCTTCGTCACGCGGGCGGCGCAGGCGTCGGTCATGGTCACGGTCTTGTCTGCCATCGGTGCATGGGCGGTCATGGTTCGCGTCCTCGCCGGCTTCGGTTCACACGGTGTTCAATGCTTTGCTTCATAGGTATGAAGCGGTGCGGAGCGCGTCAATATGGCGGTGTGGATGCGCGGCAGGGGACTTGAACGATGCAGCCGGTTTCGGATGCGACATTGCAGGGCATTGGCTTCGGCCTGGGCGAGCGCGCGCCCTATGCGACGGTGTCAGAGCGCAGCCGCGGTCGGCTGGTCGAGGAGCCGCGCAGCCGGACGCGAACGGAATACCAGCGCGACCGCGACCGGATCGTGCATTCCACGGCGTTTCGCCGGCTGAAGCACAAGACGCAGGTGTTCTTCAGCCATGAGGGCGATCATTTTCGCACGCGGCTGACCCACACGATCGAGGTCTCGCAGATCGCCCGTGCCCTGGCGCGCGCGTTCCGGCTGGACGAGGATCTCGCCGAGGCCGTGGCGCTGGTGCATGATTTCGGCCACACGCCCTTCGGTCACACCGGCGAGGACGTGCTCGACGCCTGCATGGCCGAGCATGGCGGCTTCGACCACAACGCCCAGGCGTTGCGTGTGGTGACGAAGCTGGAGCGCCGCTACGCCGAGTTCGACGGCCTCAACCTGACATGGGAGACGCTCGAAGGTCTCGTCAAGCACAACGGGCCATTGCGCGACCCCGTGACGGGCGAGGGGCTGGACGGGCCCGTGCCGGTGACCATTCTCAATATCTGCGAGGCCTTCGACCTGGAAATCGACCGGCACGCCGGGCTCGAGGCGCAGCTCGCGGCGATATCCGACGACATCGCCTACAACACACACGACATCGACGACGGCCTCCGCGCGGGCCTGCTGACCTTCGACATGCTGCGCGAGGTGGCGTTGCCGCGCGACATCCTGGCCGAAGTCGACAGCCGTTATCCAGGCCTCGACGACAGCCGACGTGGCCATGAAATGACGCGACGTCTAATCACGCGGATGGTCGAGGACGTGATCGGGCGCACCGCCGCCAATCTCGACGCGCTTCGGCCCGGCACCGTGGCGGACATATACGGCGCGGGCCGGACCATGGCCGAATTCTCGCCGGAGATGGCGGCGCTCGAAAAGGAACTGAAGGCGTTCATGTTCGCCAACATGTACCGCCATCCCGACGTGATGCGCGTTCGGGCGCAGGCGGAAGAGGTCGTGCGCGACCTGTTCGGTGCTTTTCTCGCCGCACCGGAGCGGATGGGCGGCCACTGGTCGGAGCAGCTATCGCAACTGGACGACCATGCCCTGGCGCGCCGCGTCGCCGACTATCTCGCCGGCATGACCGACACGTTCGCCCTGTCGGAACACAGACGGCTGTTTGACCGCACTCCCGATTTGCGTTAGCGACGCCTCCGCAGACCGGACACCGGTTCTTACAGATTATCCAGGACAGCGCTCATGAACATTTTCACCGAGTTCAGGCATCGGGTCGTCAAGGCCGTGGACGCACTCGGCGTGGAGGCGAAAGACGGCGGCGCGCTCGATTTCGCCAAGCTGGGCATCGAGCCGCCGCGCGATGCGTCGCATGGCGACATCGCCACGAATGCCGCCCTGGTTCTGGCGAAGCAGGCCGGCATGCCGCCGCGCGAACTCGCCGAAAAGATCGCCGCGAAGCTGGGCGAAGACGCCGACGTCGAATCCTCCGGTGTTGCAGGGCCGGGCTTCGTCAATCTGAAGCTGTCGGACGGGTTCTGGCGCAAGCAGCTCGCGACGATCCTCGAACGCCAAGACGACTACGGCCGCTCGACGCTTGGCGATGGCGCCAAGATCAATGTCGAATATGTCTCGGCCAATCCGACCGGCCCGATGCATGTCGGCCATTGCCGTGGCGCCGTGGTCGGCGACGCGCTTGCCAATCTTCTGGCTTGTGCGGGCTACGAGGTGACCAAGGAATATTACATCAACGACGCCGGCGCACAGATCGACGTGCTGGCCCGGTCGGTGATGTTGCGTTACCGCGAGGCGCTCGGCGACGAGATCGGCGAGATTCCCGAAGGGCTTTATCCGGGTGACTATCTCGTTCCCGTGGGCGAGGCGCTCGCGGAGGAATATGGCCGCGATCTCTTGCAGATGCCGGACGACGAGTCGCTGGCCATCGTCAAGAACCGGGCCATCGACGCGATGATGACGATGATCCGCGAGGATCTCGACGCGCTGAACGTCCATCACGACGTCTTCTTCTCGGAGCGGGATCTGCATGCCGACGGCGCACGGCGGATTCGCACCGCGATAAACGAGCTGACGATCAACGGGCATGTCTACAAGGGCAAGCTGCCGCCGCCGAAGGGGCAGTTGCCGGAGGACTGGGAAGACCGCGAGCAGACGCTGTTCCGCTCGACAGCCGTCGGCGACGACATCGACCGCCCGCTGGTGAAGTCGGACGGCTCCTACACCTATTTCGCCGCCGACGTCGCCTACTTCATGGACAAGTACAAGCGCGGCTTCTCCGAGATGATCTATGTGCTGGGCGCCGACCACGGCGGCTATGTGAAGCGCCTTGAGGCGCTGGCGCGCGCGGTGACCGGCGGCAATGCGAAGCTGACGGTGCTTCTGTGCCAGCTGGTCAAGCTCTACCGCGACGGCGAGCCGGTGCGCATGTCGAAACGGGCCGGCCAGTTCGTGACGCTGCGGGACGTGGTCGACGAAGTCGGACGCGATCCGGTGCGTTTCATGATGCTGTATCGCAAGAACATGGAGCCGCTCGATTTCGATTTCGCCAAGGTCACTGAGCGCTCCAAGGACAATCCGGTCTTCTACGTGCAATATGCGAGCGCGCGCTGCCATTCGGCCTTCCGGCAGGCGGCCGAACAGTTCGGCGCGCCGGTGGAGCCCGATCCGGATGCGCTGGACCTCTTGTCCGACGAGGGCGAGATCGCACTGATCAGGAAGCTCGCCGAGTACCCTCGCGTCATCGAGGCGGCGGCGCAGGCGCACGAGCCGCATCGCATCGCGTTCTACCTCTACGATCTCGCCAGCGTGTTCCACAGCCAGTGGAATCGCGGCACGGACAATGACGACTTACGCTTTGTTAAGGTTAACAATCCACAATTGACCCGTGCCAGATTGGGTCTGGTGCAGGGTGTGCTCCATGTACTTCGGTCGGGCCTTGCCATCGTCGGGGCTGATTCCCCGACGGAAATGCGGTAATACCCTGTCACCTTTTGCCCATAATGCGCTGGCATGGAGCGTGTCGAAGGCATGAAGTCTTCGGGGTGAAGAGTACAGGGAAGTGGCATGGCGGACGCAACCAATCGCAAGCCGGACGTCAAGAATAGCGATCGGGACGAGATCTCGCGGGACGACCCGCTGTTCGAGCTGTCCCAGATCATCGGCTATTCGAGTTCGGACGATATGTCGCACCGGCATGCCGAACCGGAGGACGAGATCGATTTCGAGAGCGATCTGATCCGCGAGCTCGACGAGCAGGTCGAGCCGGAGCCTTCGTTCGAGCGCGAGCCTGTCGATCTTCAGAAGAGTTTCGCCCCCGAGCCGGTGTCCACTCCTTCCGCGCGGCAGTTCGATGAGAGGGCGTCGCGCGATGTCGATCTCGAGCGCGAGCTAAGCGACATGTTCGCCGAACCGGAAGCCGCAGAGCCGGCTCCCGACGACGCGTTCGACGCCGACGCGATGGAAGCCGAACTGTTCCAGTCCGATTTTGAAGCCGAGCCTGCACCGGCGCCCGCTCCGGCTGCGCGGACGGTGGCAGCGCCTGCGCCCGAGCCGGCGGTTCAGTCGCGGCAGGCCACGCCGACGCAGCAGGTGGACACCGAAACCCTGGAAGACGAACTGCTCGATCTCCTCGGTAGCATCGGTGCGCAGGCGGGCGAATCCTGGGAGGGTGCGCAATCATCCGCCGAGGCGTCCGTGGCAGAGGATCTCAACGATCTCGCAATGCTGTTCGGCCGCCCCGAGGAAGCGCAGTCGTCATCCCCCGCCGCTGAAGCGCCCGCGACGGCGCCGAAGCCGTTCTGGCTCGAAGACGACGACAGTGAGCCGGAGGCGCCGATGGCGGCCCCGGAGGACAACGCCCTGCTCGACGCCTTCGAGAGCGAGTTCAATGCGGGTCTCTCTGCGACCTTCGATGAGATGACGGGCGAGATCTCGCGCGCTTCAGAAGAGGCGGATGAAGACGTCTCGATCGAGGACGAGCTCAATCTCGATCATGCCTATGAAGAGCCTGCGGACGATGATGTAGGCTTGGAGCCGGTGGAAGAGGAAGCCCCGGCGGTCGTGGCGCGGATGGAACCGCCGGCGATCGACACTGCCGATCTTTCCGTTGCCGAGATCGAGGCCATGCGCCCGCTCAGCCTGCCGGACATGCCGGCCGCCGAGGAGGTGCGCAGGCCGCCGGCGCCGGACATCGAGCGTGAGCTCGACGTCGCGCTCTCGGACTACAATCACTATGACGAGCCGGGCGTGCCGGAGCCTGTCATCGAGGACAGCGCCGAGGAGATGTTCGCGGAAGAGGACGACTTCGACGTGTTCGAGGACGACCTCGCCCGTGACATGGAAGACGATCTCGCACGGGATCTCGAATATTCCACCCATGATTCGGACCTTCATGGCGAAGAGGACGATCTCGGCCATTATTACGACGATGGCGCCTTGGACGACGACCGTGCGCCCGCTTCCCGAGGGTTGATCATCGCCGCCGTGGTCGGCGGGATCGCGATCCTTGGGGCAGTTGGGGCGTTCATGCTGTCGGGTGGCGATGTTGGTGGCGAAAGTGGTCCGGTGCTCGTGCAGGCGGATTCGGATCCGGTGAAGGTCGTTCCGGAGGATCCGGGCGGCAAGCAGGTGCCGAACCAGAACCGCGTCGTCTATGGCGAGGTCGATGGCAATGGCGAGACCGCGCCGACGCAGGAAACGCTCGTCACCACGGCCGAGGAACCGATCGACCTGACCGGAACCGGCTCGCAGATCCTGCCGAACGGCGTCACGGAAACCGCCAAGGGCGAGGATCGCCTTGCGCCGGATGCCAGTGGGGACACCAGCACGCTGACCGGCCAGTCCAGCGCCCAGGTGCTGCTGCCGCCGCGCAAGGTGCGCACAGTGACGGTCAAGCCGGACGGCACGATCGTGAGCACGCCGGCAGACGTGTCCGAACAGGCAACGGAAGACCCGCGCGCGCCGTCGCTGCAGGCCAGAACCGAGCCGGCTGCGGCCGCATCGACCGAACCAGGCCTGACGGCACCTTCGACGACCATCTCGCAACAGGAAACGGAAGCGCTGCAGGAAATGGCCGCTGTGCCCGCTCCGAACGCATCGACGGACACGACACCCTCGCAGGGCGTGCAGATCGGCACCGGCAACGTGCCGACGCCCGCCGCCATTCCGCAGCGGCCCGAACCGGCGACGGTGGAAGCCTCCGCGCCCGTGCCGGCGCCTGCGACCGCGCCGGAACCGACGGTCCAGGCGAGCGCCTATTCGGTGCAGATTTCCTCGCAGCCGTCGCGGGAACTCGCCCGGTCGGCCGTCGTCGATCTGTCGCGCCGCTTCGGGAGCATCCTCGGCGGACGTGCCATCACGATCCAGCAGGCCGAGATCGAGGGTCGGGGAACCTTCCACCGGGTCAGGGTGTCTGCGTCGAGCAAGGAAGACGCGGTCGCGCTTTGCGAGTCGCTCAAGCAGGCTGGGGGGAATTGCTTCGTGGCCCGCTAACGGCGACGGCTCAACAGCACACCGGATCAGGGCGGCGCGAGGCCGCCCTTTTTCGTTTCGGCGGATTGTGACTATGATTCGCAATGACCGATTCGAAAGCCATGATCGTGGGTTGCGCCGGCAAGAGCCTTTCGCCGGAGGAGGCAGCCTTTCTTGAGCGGGAATTGCCCTGGGGGCTGATCCTGTTTGCCCGCAACATCGGAACGGCGGACGAGATCCGTGCGCTGACGTCGCGGTTCCGCGAGATCGTCGGGCGAGGAGACGCTCCGGTCTTCATCGACCAGGAAGGCGGACGGGTGCAGCGCATTCGCGAGCCGATCACGCAGTCCTATCCGCCCGGTGCTTCGATCGGCACGGTTCATGCGCGCGATACGGAGGCGGGGCTGCGCGCGGCGCGCGCCATGTCGCGCCTGCATGCCGCCGACCTGCTGCCGCTCGGCATCAATGCCGATTGCCTGCCGGTGCTGGACGTGCCCGTGGCGGGCGCGCATGACGTGATCGGCGATCGGGCCTACGGCACTGATCCGGAAGCGGTCTCGGTGCTCGGACGAGCAGCTGCCGAGGGGCTCCTGGAGGGCGGCGTCGCGCCGGTCATCAAGCATATTCCGGGGCATGGGCGCGCCTTCTCGGACAGTCACCTGGCGCTGCCGGTCGTAGACACCCCTCTGGAGGAATTGCGCCGGCACGACTTTCCGCCCTTCGTGGCGCTGGCCGACATGCCGATGGCGATGACCGCGCATGTCGTCTATTCGGCAATCGATCCGCAGCGGCCCGCGACCACGTCGCCGATTGTCATCGAGGAGATCATCCGCGGCGAAATCGGTTTTGACGGCCTGCTGATGAGCGACGACGTCTCGATGAAAGCACTTTCTGGGGATTTCGGCGATCGGACCGAAAGCATCTTTGGCGCGGGCTGCGATGTTGTCCTACATTGCAACGGCGTGATGGACGAGATGCTGGCTGTCGCCGCCCGGACACCGGCCTTGCAGGGCAAGGCGCTGGAACGGGCAAGCCGGACACTGGCACGTCTCTCGGACCATGACGGCCGGCTCGACGACACGGCGCATATCGCCGGATTGCGGGACGAATTGAACGGATATTTCACGCCCGTCGCCTGACCTCGACGGGGCGGGAGCGGCGGTTTCGCCGCGCAACGGGAGACAACGCCCTTGGGCGCGACGGGAACGCATGTGACGGGCGGAAAGGGCGGTGCCGCGAAGCCGGCGCCGATGGACGCCGTCTGGCAAGACAATACCGCCGAACGCGCCGCGGCTGAGCCCGCGCTCGTCGTCGATGTCGCCGGGTTCGAGGGGCCGCTCGACCTCCTTCTGCATCTTGCGCGCAACCAGAAGGTGGACCTGACGCGGATCTCGGTTCTCGAACTGGCGCGGCAATATCTCGCCTTTATCGAGCAGGCCCGCGCCTTGCGGCTGGAACTGGCGGCCGACTACCTGGTCATGGCCGCCTGGCTTGCCTTCCTGAAATCGAAGCTGCTGATCCCCGAGCCGAAGGTCGAGGGCGAGCAATCGGGCGAGGAAATGGCGGCGCTGCTGCAATTCCGGCTGAAGCGGCTGGAAGCCATGCGCGACGCGGCGGCGCGGCTGATCAATCGCAACCGGCTGGGCCGGGACGTGTTCGCGCGCGGCATGCCGGAAACGGTGGTGGTGGAGAAGACCTCCGAATATCACGCATCGCTCTACGACCTGCTGACGGCCTACGCCCAGCAGCGCCAGCGCGTCGCCATCGACCATGTCGAGATCGCCAGGCGGGCCGTCTGGTCACTGACCGAAGCGCGCGAGATCCTGCGCAAGCTGGTCGGCGACATGGGCGAGTGGACCGAGCTGGACAGTTTCATCATCGCCTATGCGCCGACGCCGCAGATGCGCCGTACGGCACTGGCGAGCGCTTTTGCTGCAAGTCTTGAACTGGTGCGCGAGCGGGTCGTGGAAATCCGCCAGGACGCGCATTTCTCGAAGCTCTACATGCGGGACGTGGCCCGCACGGGATCGAAGCAATGACCGATACGATCGACGACGTGGACGGCGCCGAGGCGCTGGACGGCTATTTCGAGGAGTTCGGCGGCGACGATCAAGGCCAATCCGTGATCGAGGCCGACAATCCGGCGCGGCGGCTGATGGAGGCCGAAGCGATGCGCATGGCCGAAGCGCTTGTGTTCGCCTCCAGCGAGCCGGTGAGCGAGAAGGCGCTTGCGGCGCGGCTTCCCGACGGGGTCGACATTCGCGCGCTCATGACGGAACTGCAGGACTTCTACGACAAGCGGGGCGTCAATCTCGTGCGCATCGAGGACAGCTGGGCGTTTCGCACGGCGGGCGATCTCGGCTTCCTGATGCAGCGCGAAGAGGTGCGCCAGAAGAAGCTCTCGCGCGCCGCTCTCGAAGTGCTGTCGATCATTGCCTACCACCAGCCGGTGACCCGCGCCGAGATGGAAGACATCCGCGGCGTCGAGACGTCGAAGGGCACGCTGGACGTTTTGATGGAGACCGGCTGGGTGAAAATGCGCGGCCGTCGACGGACGCCGGGGCGCCCGGTGACCTACGGGACGACGCTGGAATTCCTCGACCATTTCGGCCTTGCGGAGATCCGCGACCTGCCGGGCATGGAAGAGCTGAAGGGGGCCGGCCTTCTGTCGACGCGCATGCCGGCGAGCTTCTCGATGCCGATGCCGGCGGCCGATCCGGACGAACTGACCGAGGACGAGGACGAACTGACAGACATCGATCTGGAAGAGCTTGGTCTGTTGACACCCAAGGGTGGCGATGATTGAGACAGGCAGGGCGCCTGACGTCCGTCCGTTTCATTCCCGATCGCCTTGATGGTTCAAAGCCCGCACAAATCGCTTCCACGCACCGGCGTCACCTTTGCGGCTGAACTCGCCTTCGAAGACATCCACCTTCATTACGGCGACGTTCACACGCTGAAGGGCATCTCTCTGGTCGCCAGTCCGGGCGAAATCCTCTGCCTTCTCGGTCCGTCAGGCTCGGGCAAGACCTCGCTTCTGCGGCTTGCCGCGGGGCTGGAGGCGCAGAGTTCCGGCCGGGTGCTGATGAACGGGCGCGAGATCGCCGGCGAGAAGGTGTTCCTGCCGCCGGAGAAACGGTCGGTCGGCCTGATGTTCCAGGACTTCGCTCTGTTTCCGCACATGACCATCTTCGACAATGTGCGGTTCGGCCTGCGCAACATGAGCGCGGCCGACACCAATCGCGAAGCGCTGGCGGCAATCCGCCGGGTGGGACTCGAGCACCACCTCATGAGCTTTCCGCATGTCCTGTCGGGGGGCGAGCAGCAGCGCGTCGCGCTGGCGCGCGCTTTGGCGCCGAGGCCATCGGTGATCTTGATGGACGAACCGTTTTCCGGCCTCGACACGCGGCTGAAGGACAGCGTGCGTGCCGAGACGCTGGCGATCCTGCGCGAGACGCGGGCGACCGCGATCGTGGTGACGCATGACGCCGAGGAGGCGATGCGCATGGGCGACCGCATCGCGCTGCTCGACAGTGGCGAGATCGTGCAGGCGGGCACGGCGCAGCAGATCTATCACGCGCCGCACAACCTCTTCGTCGCGGGCTTCTTCTCGGAACTGAACGTGTTCGCGTCGGTGTGCCGGGCGGGTCAGGCGGAAACGCCGCTCGGGACCTTCGCCTGCAGCACTGGCGGGGAGGGTGCCGACGTGACGGTTGCCGTTCGCACCGCGGGGCTGCGCGTGGAGGCGGGATCGGGCGACGGCGAGCCGGGCGGCGTACCCGGACGCATCGTCAGCCGGCGGTTCCTCGGCGTCACCGAAAGCCTCGTGCTGGCGGTGCCGGGAACCGATCAGCCGGTGCGTGCGCGCATCCGTGCCGACGAACTTCCCTCCGGCGTGCGTGATGTGACGATTTATGTGCGCCCAACCGACACAATGCTGTTTGAAACTGGTGTCGAAAACGCATAAGTGTCACGTGACAAGATTGGACTAGGAGTTCGTTTCAATGGGTATGTTTGGCTGGTGGCAGTGGGTCATCGTGCTGGTTATCGTGTTGCTGCTGTTCGGCCGCGGCAAGATTCCGGATCTGATGGGTGACGTTGCCAAGGGCATCAAGAACTTCCGCAAGGGCCTTGCCGACGATGCCCCGGACGAGAAAGCCGACTCTGCCAAGACGGTCGAGCACAAGTCCGAAGAAGGCGTCGACACGACCACGGCCGCCAAGAAACAAAGCTGATCAGCCTTTGAAAGTCGCGGCGCTGCCGGGTTGTTCGGCCGTGCCGTGACGCAGATGGATAGCTGCCATGTTGCCGGATTTCGGCTGGAGTGAACTGCTGGTCATCGCGATCATCCTGATCGTGATCGTCGGCCCGAAGGATTTGCCGAAGATGCTGCGCACCTTCGGCAAGACGACGGCCAGCCTGCGCAAGATGGCGGGCGATTTCCGCCGCCAATTCGACGATGCGCTCAAGGAAGCGGAGCTGGACGATGTCCGGCAGCTTGCGAGCGACATGAAGGGGCTGGATCCGCGCGGAACGATCAAGGAGGCGCTTGGCCCCCTTGGCGATGTCGGCAAGGACATCAACAAGGAACTCAAGAAGGCGGCCAGCGACATCGAGAAGTCCGACAAGGCTTCGACGGCGAAGGCCGCCAAACCGGCCCAGACGCCCGCCGCGGTGGGCCCGGGAGAGCCCGAGCCGGTGAACCTCGCGGCCAAACCGGCCGCGGAGCCTGCCGCGAAACCAGCCACCACGACGAAGAAGGCTCCGGCCAAGTCGGCCGCGAGCAAATCCGCTGCCGCCAAGCCGGCCGCTTCGAAGCCCGCTGCGGCCAAGAGCACGACGGCCAAGGCCTCCGCGCCCAAGGCTGCCGCATCCAAAGCAACCGCCGCCAAGACGACCAGTGCGAAGAAGCCCGCTGCGAAGAGCACGGCGAGCAAGAGTGCCGCGCCCGCAAAGGATGGTGACGCCGGTGCGGCCAAACCGAAGGCGCGGGCGACCCGAACGAAGACCGCGGCGAAGGCAGCCGAAACGACTGGCAAGGACGAATCGTGAGCAGCAGGTCCGATGAAGAAGCGGAGATGGAAGCATCGGCCGCTCCGCTGATGTCGCATCTCATCGAGTTGCGGCAGAGGCTGATGTGGGCGGTGGCGGCGTTCTTCGTCGCCTTCATCCTGTGCTACGCGCTCTCCGCGCATATCTTCAACCTGCTGGTCGTGCCGTTCCAGTGGGCCGTCGATTGGCATGGTCTCGGCAATGACGAAGTGCGGTTCATCTACACCGCGCCGCAGGAATTCTTCTTCACGCGCATCAAGATCGCCGCGTTCGGCGGTCTCGTGCTCGCGTTCCCGGTGATCGCCGGCCAGCTCTATCGCTTCATCGCGCCCGGTCTCTACAAGAACGAGCGCCAGGCCTTTGTGCCCTATCTGGTCGCCACGCCGGTTCTCTTCCTGCTTGGCGCCGCGATGGTCTATTTGATGGTCATTCCCATGGCCATGTGGTTCTTCCTGTCCATGGAGCAGACCGGCGGCGACGGGATGGCCTCGATCCAGCACCTTCCGAAGGTGTCCGAATATCTCGGCCTGATCATGACGCTGATCTTCGCCTTCGGGCTGGTGTTCCAGCTTCCGGTGGCGATCACGCTTCTGGCGCGGGCCGGGATCGTCTCGGTTCAGGGTCTGGTCGACAAGCGCAAATATGCGATCGTGTTCGCCTTCGTCGCGGCGGCTATTCTCACGCCGCCCGACCCGCTGACCCAGATCGGGCTCGCCGTTCCGACGATCCTTCTCTACGAGTTGTCGATCCTGTCGGCGCGCCAGATCGAAAAGCAGCGGCGCAAGGCCGGGGAAGAGACGGCGGACGAAGGCGCCGGGGGCGAAGGCGACGATAGCGCGTCGTCCTGAGGGCGGCGCGGCGCGCGCTGCTCTTGACCGTCGCCGGCTTTCAGGCGACACCCCACCCGATTCCCGATAATCCTTTCGCACAGGACTTGAGCCATGCTCGACATCCGCTGGATCCGTGACAATCCGCAGGCGCTGGACGCGGCGCTGAAGAAACGTGGCGCCGCGCCCGAGAGCGCCGCGCTGATCGAACTCGACGAAATGCGCCGGGCGCACACCACCAAGGTTCAGGAAGCGCAGATGCGCCGCAACGCCGCCTCCAAGGAGATCGGCGCGGCCATGGCCGCCAAGGACATGGAAAAGGCGGAGGCGCTGAAGGCCGAGGTCGCCGAGATCAAGTCGTTCCTGCAATCCGGCGAGGAGACCGACCGCGAACTGACCGCAAAGCTGCAGGACGCGCTGTCGCGGCTGCCCAACGTGCCGCTGGACGACGTGCCAGTCGGCGCGGATGAAGACGACAATGTCGAAGTCCGCCTGACCGGGCAGAAGCCGGCGTTCGATTTCGCGCCGAAGGAGCATTACGAACTCGGCGAGGCGCTCGGCCAGATGGACTTCGCGACGGCTGCGAAACTGTCGGGGTCGCGTTTCGCGGTCGTCCAGGGCGGCCTGGCGCGGCTGGAGCGTGCGCTCGGCCAGTTCATGCTCGACATGCACACGCAGGAGCATGGCTACACCGAGGTCAACCCGCCGCTGCTGGTGCGTGACGACGCGATGTACGGCACCGGCCAGCTGCCGAAATTCTCCGAAGACCTGTTCCAGACCCGCGAGGGCTTCTGGCTGATCCCCACCGCCGAGGTGTCGTTGACCAATCTCGTGCGCGAGGAGATCGTCGATGCCGCGACCTTGCCGCGCCGCTACACGGCGCTGACGCCTTGCTTCCGCTCGGAAGCCGGGTCCGCCGGGCGCGACACCAAGGGCTATCTGCGCCAGCACCAGTTCTACAAGGTCGAACTCGTGTCCGTCACCGATGCCGAGAGCTCGATCGACGAACATGAGCGCATGACGAAATGCGCGGAGACGATCCTCGACAAGCTCGGCCTGCATTTCCGCACGGTGGTGCTGTGCACGGGCGACATGGGGTTCGGCGCGCGCAAGACCTACGACATCGAGGTCTGGCTGCCGGGCCAGAACGCCTATCGCGAGATCTCGTCCTGCTCGGTCTGCGGCGATTTCCAGGCGCGGCGCATGAATGCGCGCTATCGCGCCGAGGGCGAGAAGGAGACGCGTTTCGTCCACACGCTCAACGGATCGGGCGTCGCGGTCGGACGCGCGCTCATCGCCGTCATGGAAAACTATCAGAATGCCGACGGATCGATTCGGGTGCCGGAGGCGCTAAAGCCGTATATGGGCGGGATCGAGGTCATCGGCGCCTGAACGGCGCGGGCGGAAGGGGCTGACCATGCGCATTCTGATCACCAATGACGACGGCATCCATGCCGAGGGCCTCGCGGCCCTCGAGCGCATCGCGGCGACGCTGTCCGACGAGGTTTGGGTGGTCGCGCCCGAAACCGATCAGAGCGGGTTGGCACATTCGCTGACGATCAACGATCCGCTCAGGCTGCGCGAGATCGGCGAACGGCGCTTCGCGTTGCGAGGCACGCCGACCGACTGCGTGATCATGGCCGTGACGCATGTGATGCCGGAAAAGCCGGACCTTGTCCTGTCCGGGGTGAATTCCGGCCAGAACCTCGCCGACGACGTGACCTATTCGGGCACCGTCGCCGGTGCCATGGAAGGCACGCTGCTGGGCATCCGCTCCATCGCGCTTTCGCAGGCCTACAATTTCGAGAACCAGCGCCGGTTGGTGCCCTGGGAGGTCGTGGAGACCCATGCTCCGGCGCTTCTGAAGAAGCTCATCGCCGTGGAAATGGATTCCGGCACGTTCCTGAACGTCAATTTCCCCAATTGCGCGCCGTCGGAGGTGGAGGGCACGCTCGTCACCCATCAGGGCAAGCTCCTGCACGGATTGTTCGTGGAGGAGCGCAAGGACGGGCGCGGTTTTCCCTATTTCTGGATCCGGTTTGGCCGCTCCCCGGTCGAGGCGCCGGAGGAGAGCGACATCACCGCGTTGCGGACCAATCACATCTCCGTCACGCCGCTGAAGCTCGATCTGACCGCGCGTGAGCTTTCCGCGCGGCTGGAGGAGGCGCTGGCATGAGCGACACGCGGCAGGTTTCGGAAGCCGAGCGCGAAGGGTTCGCCGCTTTCGTCCTGCGCATGCGCTCCGCCGGTGTCGACGACAAGACGCTGATGGCGGCGATGGAATCGGTGCCGCGGCGGAACTTCGTCGCCGCCGAATACCACCATGTCGCCCTCGGGCCGGGCACGATCCCGATTGCCTGCGGAGAGGCGATCGAAGGGCTGGACCTGCAGGCCCGGATCATCCATGCGCTGCAGCTCGACGGATCCCAGCGGGTTCTGGAGATCGGAACGGGCACAGGCTACACGGCCGCCGTCATGTCGCGGCTCGCCAAGCGGGTGCACACGGTGGAGCGCTACAAGACGCTGCATGGGGAGGCGGTGCAACGGCTGCGGCAGCTGGGCATCACCAATGTCGTCGCCACGCATGGTGACGGATCGGCGGGCGACGACGCTGGGCCGTTCGATCGGATCGTCTGCTGGTCGGCCTTCGATTCACCGCCGCGCAGCTTTGCCGACCACCTCGTCTCGGCCGGTGTGATGATTTGCGCGATCGGCGGTGGCGAGCAGGCGCAGATCCTCGTGCGCATGTCCAAGATCGGGAGCCGGTTCGAACGCGAGGACATCGGTACGGTGCGTTTCCAGCCGATACAGCGCGGTTTGCCGGCCGTTCTGTGAGGATGGCGTGCCGGAATCGGCCGGCGGACTCCAAAACCCGAACATAGGCTTAACCGGACAGTAACATTAACCCGCTTTAATCATGCCGTGAACGGCAGGGTTATGAGTGGCGTGATGCGTAAGATTTTCTCAGCTCCGGAAATGCTGCGCCTTCTGAAGGCGGCGACCATATTGTCCATCGGCGGGCTTGCCGCCGGTTGCAGTTCGGATGTGCTCCGCTTCAATGACGGCTTCTACACAGGCGCGGTGCCGCAGCAGACGGGGGCCGCCCCGGCAGCCGGCTACGGCCAGCCCAACTACAATCCCGATATCGACCGATCGACGACCGGAAGCGTCGCGACGCAGACCGTTCAGCGCACGGCGCTGCCGCGTCCGTCCGATGCCTCGTCGCCGGTTCCGCAGCCGACCAACGTCGTCGGCGCGAATGGCGCACCGCTAGCGGCGCCGCAGACTGCGGCAGCGACCTACACTGCGCCTGCCTATACGCCGCCCGCTGGCGTCTCGTCGGAGACCACCGCCTCCATTCCGCCCGCGAGCGCTTCGACCGCCCCTGCAGCCGCAGCAGGGAAGAACGGCTGGTCCACGGCCGGTGCGACCCAGGTGACGATCGGCGAGAACGAAACGCTCTACAATCTGTCGCGGCGCTACGGCGTGCCGGTCGAATCGATCATGCAGGCCAACGGCATCTCCGACGCCAAGACCGTGCATGTCGGCCAGCGCATCCTGATCCCGACCTATGTCTATTCGCGCAATGTCGGTGTCTCGGCGCCCGACAAGAACCCGTCCGTCGCCAAGGCGAGCGCCACGGCGGGAAGCCGTCTGCCGACCGCTGCACCGACACCGGCTTCGCGTCCCGCGGCACAGGTCGCGACGCTGCAGAAGCCGCAGGAATCCGCGCCGGCCCGGCAGCAGGCGATCAGCGATGGCGGCCAATACACCGTCGTGGCTGGTGACACGCTGTCGGCGATTTCGCGACGGACAGGTGCGAGCATCTCCTCGATCAAGCGCGTCAACAGCATGACGAGCGACACGGTTCGCCTCGGCCAGACGCTGATCATTCCGGGTCTCTCGTCGCAGGGCGTGGCGCAGGCCGCGGTGAAGCCCGTGGATCCGATCAAGACGAGCTCGGTGGAAAAGGCGCCGGTGCGCAAGGTCGATGTTGCCGGCTACACGCCGCCGAAACAGTCCGCCTCGACGGAAAGCGGCTCGATCCAGAAGATCGAGACCCAAGAGACGGCCAAGGCGCCGGAAGCGACGGGCGTCAGCACCATGCGGTGGCCGGTGCAGGGGCGTGTCATCAGCGCCTTCGGTTCCAACAATGGCGGCAAGCCGAATGACGGCATCGACATCTCCGCGCCGAAGGGAACGCCGATCAAGGCCGCGGAAAACGGCGTCGTGATCTATGCCGGCGACGGGCTGAAGGAACTCGGCAAGACGATCCTCGTGCGCCACAGCGACGGCGTCGTGACCGTCTACGGCCATGTCTCTGCGATCGACGTGAAACGCGGTCAGGAGGTCAAGCGCGGCCAGCAGATCGCGTCTTCGGGCATGTCCGGGGCCGCCAAGCAGCCGCAACTGCACTTCGAGGTGCGCAAGAACTCCAAGCCGGTCAATCCGGCGACCTATCTGCAGTAGTGATGCAGATTATTCGGCGCGTGACAGTTGCGCGCCGAGACGGCCGGCGAGGTCGTTGACATATTGCCAGGCGACGCGGCCAGAGCGGCTGCCGCGCGTCGTCGCCCATTCCAGGCAATCGCGGCGCAGTTCCTCGGGATCGATTTCCAAGCCGAAATGCGCGGCATAGCCGCGCACCATCTCCAGATAATCGTCTTGGCTGCACTTGTGGAAACCAAGCCACAGCCCGAACCGATCCGACAGTGACACTTTCTCCTCGACCGCCTCCGACGGATTGATCGCCGTCGAGCGTTCGTTCTCGATCATGTCTCGGGGGAGGAGGTGGCGGCGGTTGGAGGTGGCGTAGAAGATGACGTTGTCGGGCCGCCCCTCCACGCCGCCGTCGAGGGCGGCCTTGAGCGACTTGTAGGACGTGTCGTCCTGGTCGAAGGAGAGGTCGTCGCAAAAGACGATGAAGCGCGAGGCCGCCGGCTTGAGCAGATGCATGAGCCGGGGCAGGGCGTCGATATCCTCGCGGTGGATCTCGATGAGCTTCAGCGGCGTGCCTGTTTCGGCCCCGATCGTGGCGTGCGACGCCTTGATGAGCGACGACTTGCCCATGCCGCGCGCGCCCCACAGGAGCACGTTGTTGGCGGGCAGCCCCTCGGCGAAGCGGCGCGTGTTGTCGAGCAGGATGTCGCGCACGCGATCAACGCCACGGATCAGCGCGATTTCAACGCGGTTGACGACCGGGACCGGAGCGAGCGCACCGATGGCGGCGTCCCACACGAAGCAGTCGGCGGCGGCGAAGTCGGGCGTGGGCGGCGCGGGCGGCGCGAGGCGCTCCATCGCGGCGATCAGGCGGTCGAGTTTCGCATTCAGCGCGTCGATTGCGTCGGACATGGCGGGCTCCCTTGGCGGGCCTTTTGCGATCCGGCTTTGGACCGCACCCGTGGATGGTTGCAATGGGGTTTTTGCTGACTATATTCGCGACAAATTTTCAAGGCGTGCTTCGGCACGCGTCCACGGAGTTTTTCATGTTCGTAACCCCCGCTTATGCGCAGGCTGCCGGTGGCTCGGCCGGCGGCGCCGATGTCATCATGAGCATCCTGCCGTTCCTGCTCATTTTCGTGGTGATGTATTTCCTCATCATCCGCCCGCAGCGCAGCCAGATGAAAAAGCGCGAGGAAATGCTGAAGTCCGTTCGCCGCAACGACACGATCGTCACCGGCGGCGGCATCATCGGCAAGGTGACGAAAGTCGTCGACGACGCCGAAGTCGAGGTCGAGATAGCACAGAACGTGAAGATCCGGGTGGCACGCGCCATGATCGCCGAAGTGCGGGTGAAGGGTGAGCCCGTCGCCGCGAACGACACGACGAAGAAATAAGCCGTCTCATGCGTCGCGCCTTGCCCAGGGCGTATTGCAGGCGGCAGATAGCGTAATTCGATCGGCCGGTCCGGCGATCAGCTAAGGCGAGACACAGGCGACATGCTCTATTTTTCACCCTGGAAGACGGCGCTTATCTGGCTGGCGGTGCTGGCCGGTATCCTGTTCGCGCTTCCCAACATGTTTTCGGCCGGCAGCCTTCCGGGCTTCCTGCCGCAGAGCAAGCTCGCCCTCGGTCTCGACCTGCAGGGCGGCGTGCATCTGCAGCTCAAGCTCGACCGCAAGGAACTGGCCGAGAATCGGCTCGAATCGGTTCGCGACGAAGTGCGTCGCCTGCTGCGTGCCGAAGGCATCGGCTATACCGGCCTGAGCGGCCGTGACCAGACGGTGACCGTGCGCATTCGCGACGATGCGGATGTGGAGAAGGCAAAGGAAGCCGTGTCGACCCTGACGGCGGTGGAATCGGCCGGTCTCCTGGGCGGCGGCATCGTGCAGGAAGTGACACTTGAGGAACCCGAGACCGGGCTCTTCCAGTTCACCATCACCGACCAGGGCCTCGATTTCCGCATGGCGCAGGCCGTGTCGCAGACGGTGGAAGTGATCCGCGGCCGTATCGACGAACTGGGCACTACCGAACCGGTGATCCAACGTCAGGGCACGGACCGCATCATCGTGCAGGTGCCGGGTCTCGACGATCCGCAGCGCCTGAAGGACCTGATCGGCACCACGGCGCGGCTGACCTTCCAGATGGTGGATGTGAGCACCCCGGTGGAGGACGCGCTCAACACCCGGCCGCCGGCAGGAACCGAGGTTCTCTATTCCACCGACGATCCGCCGGTGCCCTACCTCATCGAGACCCGTGAAATCGTCACGGGCGAGAATCTCGAGGACGCGCAGGCCGGATTCGACCAGCGTACCAACGAGCCGATCGTTTCCTTCCGCTTCGACGGCACCGGAGCGCAGCGCTTCGGACGTGCGACGCAGGAGAATGTCGGGCGTCCCTTCGCCATCGTCCTCGACAACCAGGTGATTTCCGCTCCGGTCATCCGCGAGCCGATCCTCGGCGGGTCTGGCCAGATTTCCGGCAATTTCACCGTCGAAGGCGCAAACGACCTCGCCATCCTGTTGCGGGCCGGCGCGCTGCCGCTGACGCCCACCTTCGTCGAGGAACGGACTGTCGGCCCGAGCCTCGGTGCGGACTCGGTCGAGGCGGGCGAAGTGGCCGGTCTCATCGGCTCGGCGCTCGTCATCGTCTTCATGGTGTTGGCCTACGGGCTGTTCGGGGTCGTCGCCAATATCGCGCTCTTCATCAACGTTGTGCTGATCCTGGCGGCGCTGTCCGGCCTCGGCGCGACGCTGACCCTGCCGGGTATCGCCGGCATCGTGCTGACCGTCGGCATGGCGGTGGACTCCAACGTTCTGATCTTCGAGCGAATACGCGAGGAAAGGGCGGGCGGACGATCCGTGATCCAGGCGATCGACACCGGCTTCCAGAAGGCATTAGCGACGATCGTCGATGCCAACCTCACGACGCTGATTGCTGCCGTGATCCTGTTCTATCTCGGCTCCGGCCCGATCCGCGGCTTCGCGGTCACGCTCGCCATCGGTATCGTGACGACGGTCTTCACCGCCTTCGTGCTGACGCGCTGGCTGATCGCCTTCTGGGTGCGCCGCGCCAAGCCGAAGCAGTTGCCGCGCGGTCCCGTCACCTTCGTTCCCGAGGGCACAAAGATCGGCTTTATGTGGCTGCGCCGCATCACGTTCTCTGCTTCGGCGGCGACTGTGATCGCATCCATGGTGTTGTTCGGCACGGTCAACATGAACCTCGGCATCGACTTCAAGGGCGGTTCGCTCATCGAAGTTCAGGCCAAGGGCGACCAAGCTGATACCGGCGACATCCGCAGCCGTCTGTCGGCGCTCAATCTCGGCGACGTGCAGGTTCAGGGCTTCGGCACCGAGAAGGACGTGCTGATCCGCGTCGAGGCGCAGGGCGGCGGCGAGAATGCCGAGCAGAGCGTCATCACCAAGGTGCGCAGCGAGCTGGAGGCCGATTACGACTTCCGGCGCGTGGAAGTGGTCGGACCGACCGTCTCCGGCGAACTGGCGCGGGCCGGCACCATCGCCGTCGTGGCGGCGCTGTTCGCGATCCTCGTCTATATCTGGCTGCGCTTCGAGTGGCAGTTTGCCATCGGCGCGATCGTTGCCACAACGCATGACGTGCTGTTGACCATCGGCATGTTCGTGGTGACTGGGCTGGAGTTCAACCTGTCGAGTATCGCGGCGATCCTGACCATCGTGGGTTACTCGCTGAACGACACCGTCGTCGTGTACGACCGAGTGCGCGAGAACCTCAGGCGCTACAAGAAGCTGTCGCTGCCCGAGTTGCTCGACCTGTCGATGAACCAGACGCTGCCGCGGACGATCCAGACGTCGCTGACGACGCTTCTGGCGCTCCTGGCGCTGTTCTTCTTCGGTGGCGAGGTACTGCAGTCCTTCGTCGCGGCGATGATCTTCGGCGTGGTCGTCGGCACCTATTCGTCCATCTTCATCGCGGCGCCTCTGCTGATCCTGTTCAGGTTGCGGCCGGGGGCGTTCGAGAAGGACGACACGGAGAAACAGGCCACAGCGAACACGCAGGCCGTCGACCTAGAAGCGTCCTGATCGCCAATGGCGAAGGGAATCGAGTTTCGTGAGGCGCACTATCCCGGACGCCCGCCGATCGACGCCTATGGCGCCGGCGGGTTCCGCTTCGCGGACATGTCGCATCGCGGCTCGATCCTGTGCCTGCCGACTGGTGTGCATGGTTGGGATGTCACCGAGCCTGAAGGGCTGACCAGCGAGGCGCTTGCGCCGGTGCTGGCCGAGGCGTCGGGGATCGAGGTGCTTCTCGTCGGCATGGGCCACGATTTTCGCCGGGTGCCCAAGGAGCTTCAGGCGCTGTTGCGCGAGCACGGGATAGTCACGGATTCCATGAGCACCGGATCTGCGGTTCGGACCTACAACGTCCTTCTGGCCGAGGACCGGGCCGTGGCCGCCGCGCTCATCGCCGTGGACGACGCGGGACACCGGGCCTGAGCGGCCTATATTGCCGCCCATGAACGACACCTTTGATCACTGCATGGATCTCTTGCGTGCCGGCGACCGCGAGCGCTACACGGCCGTGCTGTTCGCGCCGCAGGACAAACGTCCGGCGCTTGCCGCGCTGCAGGCCTTCGACCTGGAGACCGCGCGAATTCGTGATCTCGTTTCCGAACCGATGCCCGGCGAAATACGGTTGCAATGGTGGCGCGAGGTCGTCGATGGGTCGCGCGATGGCGAGGCGCGGCAGAACCCGGTCGCTGCGGCTCTGGTCGACGCGATCGGACGTTATTCCCTGTCCAGGCAGGCGTTGACCGGCCTGCTCGATGCGCGTGTTTTCGACCTCTATGACGACCCGATGCCGGACCGCGTGACGCTGGAGGGTTATCTGGGCGAAACGGTTTCCGTGCTGATCCAGATGTCGGCGCAAGTGCTGGCAAACGGCGACGATCCCCGCTCGGCGGATGCCGCGGGGCATGGTGGCGTGGCGCTCGGGATCGCACGGATCCTGCGCGGGTTGCCGCTGGACCGTTCGCGCGGCCGGGTGATGGTTCCGGCCGACATCCTGTCGGCTGCGGGGCTCGATGGGGCGGGCTGGGTGGCGGGTGAAGACCGTGCGGGCATGGGCCGTGCCGTCGCGATCATGGTCGAACTCGGCCGTGAGCACCTCGGCAAGGCCGAAACCGCGCTTTCGGCGCTCGACTCATCGGTGCGGCCCGCTTTTTTGCCGCTCTCCACGGTGGGGCCATTGTTGGCCAAAGCGGAGCGCGCGGGACCGGATGCGGCATCCTCGCCCATCTCGCTTTCGCCGCTTGCCGTGCAGTGGCGCTTTCTTCGCGAGGCTCTGCGCGGATAACGCCCAGGCAAGGCGCGTCATTGACGTTGACGTCAAAGTCATACGCGCTAGGATCGCTGCGGGAGCCAGGGGGAGGAGCCGCCTTTGCCGTTACCCGTACTTGTCGCCGTCGTGGCGAGCGGCATCGCCGTGATCGTTCTGGTTGTGCATCTGACCGGCGGTTCGCGCGTTGCCGAGATCGCCGATGAACGCGCCGCGCTGGAACGTTTCGCGATCGATTATCCGGACGTCGATGTCACGCGTTGCATCCTGTCGCAGGATCGGTGCGACGCCGTTCTCGAACTGGATGACGGCCATGTCGGCCTCGTCCATGCGATCGGCAGCAAGTATCTGACGCGCTTCGTCAATCGCGGCGAGATGTCGGCGACGACCAGTTCGAGCGAGGCCGGCGCGGTGGAACTGAATACTGGCGACATCACATGGCCGCGCGCCCGGCTGCATTTCGCCGATGACGAGACCGCGGTGACGGTGGCCGGGCTGTTTGCCGACGAGATCGGGCCGATGACAAACGAAAGGGCCGCGTGATGGATCTGAGCCAGATCATTCCGAACTATCCCGACGTGACGCAGATCGCAATTCCGTTCTTCATCATCGCGATCCTGGCCGAACTGGCCTATCTGAAACTCACTCATGCCGAGCGCAAGGCCGGGTTCGAGACGCGCGACACGCTCACCTCCCTGCTGATGGGGACGGGCAATGTCGTGTCCGGCCTGCTGCTCGGCTTCGTCGCCTTCGGCGTCCTGATGTGGGCGTGGCAGTTCCGGATCCATGATTTCGGGTTTTCGTGGTGGGCGGTGGCCCTGTGCTTCCTGCTCGATGATTTGCGCTACTACTGGTATCACCGCATCGCGCATCGCTCGCGCTGGGTCTGGGCCGAGCACGTCAATCATCATTCCTCGCAGCATTACAATCTGTCGACGGCGCTTCGGCAGAGCTGGACGAGCACCTTCACGGGCATGTTCGTGTTGCGCATACCGCTGGTGCTGATCGGCTTTCATCCCGTGATGATCGCCTTTGTCGGCGGCCTCAACCTCGTCTACCAGTTCTGGATCCACACCGAGGCGATCGGCAAGATGTGGAAGCCGATCGAACTGATCTTCAACACGCCGTCGCATCACCGCGTCCATCACGCGACCAATCCGCGTTATCTCGATGCCAATTATGCCGGCACGCTGATCGTCTGGGATCGCATGTTCGGTTCGTTCGTTGAGGAGCGCGAGGAGGACATGCCGCGCTACGGCATCGTGAAGAACATCGGCACGTTCAATCCGTTCAAGGTGGCGTTCCATGAGTGGGTGAACATGCTGCGCGACGCCTCGCGTCCCGGGCTGACGTTGCGGGCGAGACTCGGCTACCTCTTCATGCCGCCGGGCTGGAGCCATGACGGCAGCCGCAAGGGTTCTGAGGATCTGAAAGCAGATTACGTCCGGCTGCATCCGGACCAGGCGGGCATGCCGGGCCTGCCGGGGCGCGACGTCCTGACGGCGCCGGAGAAGGCGCTGGCGCCTGGTGAGTGAGCGTCAGCCGTCAGCAAGTTGCGCGATGAGCGCAGGTACGCGATCGAGCGCGCCGGCGCGGCGATAGCGCGGATGATCGGCTGGCTCCACGGCATGTTCGAGTGCCCAGGTGAGGTCGTGCGGCACATGCACGGCCCAGCTTCCGGCTTCCAGCGCGGGCAGCACGTCCGACTTCAGTGAATTGCCGATCATCATGGCGCGGGCGGATCCGTGGCCGTGGCGGTCGAAGATGCGGCGATAGACGTCCGGCGTCTTGTCGGAGACGATTTCCACATGGTCGAAATGGTCGGCGAGGCCGGACTGGACCAGCTTGCGTTCCTGGTCGAAGAGGTCGCCCTTTGTGATGACCAGCAGGGTGAAGTCGTCCTGCAGCGCCTGCAGGGTCTCCACGACGCCCGGCAGCAGCTCGACGGGGTGCTCGAGCATCGCCTTTCCGAGGGCGAGGATGTCGCGCACGACGGAAGCCGGCAGGGCGTTGCCTGCAAGCGCCGTTGCCGTCTCCAGCATGGAGAGCGTGAAGCCCTTCACTCCGAAGCCGTAGAATCCGATGTTGCGCCGTTCCGCGGCGAGGAGTTCGCCGTCGATCGTCTCGGCGTCGGCGAAAGGTTCCAGCAGGGCGGCGAAGCGCTGCTGGCTCTCCTGGAAAAAGCGTTCGTTGTGCCAGAGGGTGTCGTCGGCGTCGAAGGCGATGGTGGTCAACTGGCGCATGGGATGCGGTATAGCGCCGTCAGAACGTGGCATCCAGCAGAACGAAGGTGACGGCCGAAAGGATTGCGGCGGCGGGGACGGTGATGATCCAGGCGGCGACGATGGTGGTGAAGTGGGCGCGGCGCACCAGCATGCGGCGGCGGGCTTCCTCCGGCGGAGCGGAGCGCGCGGGCGCAGGCTCTCGCGCTTCCTTGCCGCGACGCTTGTCGTATTTGCGGCTCATATAGTCGCGGCGGCGCTGCGACCGGGAGGTGTACCACTCCCTGAAGAAACCGACGCCGAAGACCGCGCCGACGGCGATATGGGTGGAGGAGACCGGAAGGCCGAGCCAGGACGCGATGATGACCGTCACGGCCGCCGACAGGGCGACGCAATAGGCGCGCATCGGGTTGAGCTTGGTGATCTGTTCGCCGACCATGCGGATGAGCTTCGGGCCGAAGAGCAGCAGGCCGAAGGAAATGCCAGCCGCGCCGATCAGCATCACCCAGAAGGGGATCGTCACCTTCGCCGTCACCTCGCCGGCGGCCGCGGTGTGGACAACGGCGGCCAGCGGCCCGACTGCGTTGGCGACATCGTTGGCGCCGTGCGCGAAGGACAGAAGCGCCGCCGAGCAGATGAGCGGGATGTTGAACAGCTTGCGCACCGACTGGTTGCGGTTCTCCATCCCCTCGGACTGGCGTCGGATCATCGGCCGGGAGACCAGATAGGTGAGGATGCCGGCACCGATACCGATCAGCAGAATGACGCTGCCATGCAGGTGAACGACCTTCTTCAGCCCCTTCATGGCCAGATAGGCCGAAAAGGCGGTCGCCATCACGGCCAGCAGAACGGGAACCCAGCGCCGCGCGGCGGCGATCTTGTCGTCCTGATAGATGATGTTGATCTTGATGAAGGCGAGGAAGGCGGCGCCGATCACGCCGCCCAGGATCGGCGAGATGATCCAGCTGGCGGCGATCGCGCCCATGACCGGCCAGTTGACGGCGGACATGCCGGCCGCGGCGATGCCGGCGCCCATCACGCCGCCGACGACGGAGTGGGTGGTCGATACCGGCGCGCCGAGGACGGTCGCCAGATTGACCCAGAGCGCCGACGAGATCAGCGCGGCCATCATCGCCCAGATGAAGACATCGGCTTCGGCGACGGTTGCGGGGTCGATGATCCCCTTGGAGATCGTGCTGACGACATCGCCGCCGGCGATGAGTGCGCCGGCGCTTTCGAAGATCGCGGCAATGGCCAGCGCGCCGACCATGGACAGCGCCTTGGAGCCCACGGCGGGGCCGACATTGTTGGCGACGTCGTTGGCGCCGATATTCAGGGCCATATAGCCGCCCAGCATGGCGGCGATGACGATGAAGGCGCTGTTCTGCGCGTCGCTGACATAGAAGGCGGCAAACAGCGCGGCAGCCGCGATGAACAGGATGCCGAAGCCCGGCCGCGCGAAACCGCGCGACACATGGCCGGCGGCTTCCTCGAAGCGGACGATCTTGTCGAGATCCTTGTCGAGGGTCGCCTTCTTCTGCGATCCGCTGGTGTCTGTCATGCGCGAGAAGCTTTCATGGGCTTCCCTGTAACAGTTTGATGACAGTTTCCACAATCGGCTGTCGGGAAAAGCTCCACTGCTTTTGCCGCCGTTCCCGCAAAACGGCGTCAGGCGTAGGGCAGGGACGGCGCGTAGGAGACAATCAGGTCGCGCAGTTCCGGCTCTTGCACATGCTCGGCGGCGGTTGCGCGCGCAAACCATTGCATGTCGCGCTGGCCCTTCTCCGGCCAGTCATCGAGTTGCCGCGTGACGTGGAGGGCGTGGACATAGACCACGCATTCGACCGCGGCGCCTCCGTCCCGGAGCTTGTCGTAGCGATAGGTGCCGATCGCATCGCGGGTGACCCGTCCCTTGATGCCGGCCTCTTCGAAGGCTTCCTGCGCGGCCGATTGCGCTGCGCTCATCGAATGATGCGGCCAGCCCTTGGGAATGACCCAGCGCCCGGTTCCGCGGCTCGTCAGCAGCAGAACCTCAAGCGTGCCGTCGGCGATGCGCCAGGGCAGCGCGCCATATTGCACGCGCGGAGGCCGGGCCATGAGCCCGGGAAGATTGAGCATTCCGCTCGCGCGCTTCAGCAGCAGAAGCTTTTTCCGATCAGCCAGCATCAGGCGGATATGGGGCGATTCGGCGCGATTACGAAGTGAATTGCCGCGGCTTTCAACGAAATCGGCGGTTCAGGGCGTAAATTCCAACATGATGGCGCGCAATTCCGGTTCATCGACCTGTTCGGCGGCTTCCGGGCGGAGGAACCACCGCCGCGTGCGCTGGTTCTTTTCCGGCCAGCGCGCAAGCTCCTCCTCCACCTCCATCGCATGGACGTGGACGACACATTCCACCGCGTCATTGTCGCCGTAAAATTTCAGATAATGAAAGCGGCCGACGGGCTTCTTGGTGATGGCGCCTGTGATGCCGGCTTCCTCGAAGGCCTCCTGCGCTGCCGAGCGGGCTGGTGACATGTTGTCATGTGGCCAGCCTTTCGGAATCACCCAGCGCCCGGTCTCGCGACTGGTGACCAGCATGATCTCAAGCGTTCCGTCGACCCATCGCCAAGGGAGGGCACCGTGCTGGACCTTGGGGGCCGTGCTCAATGCCTTTGCGATCTGGAAGTGCTGGCGCTGACGTCGACGAACGCGATGTCCGCCATTTCCGCTCATCCGCAAATATTGGAATCGCTGGCACTCGGGCGAAACCCCCGAAAACTGCAATATTCGCGATTAAGTGGGGAAAACTACTCGGCGGCCAGTGTCGAATGCGCGGACGACAGCCATTTCGCCACGTCATCCTTTGCGCGCTGTGTCACGGCGCGCTTCTTCGCGATCGTCTTTTCCTTGCCGCGCCAGCGGCCCTGATGCCCCTCGGGCTTTTTCAAGGCGCCGTCTTCGAGCGGCGGGAACAGGCCGAAGTTCACATTCATCGGCTGGAACGAGCGCTTCGCCTCGTCTTGAGAAACGATGTGCCCGCCGGTGATGTGATTCAGGAGCGCGCCGAACGCCGTCGTTTTCGGTGGCAGGGATACCGGCTCGCCAAGGCGCTCGGCGGCGGCGAAACGACCGGCAAGCAGTCCGATCGCCGCGGATTCGACATAGCCTTCGCAGCCGGTGATCTGGCCCGCGAAGCGCAGCCCGGGACGGCTCTTCAATTGGAGGTCTTCCCCGAGCAGGACGGGCGAGTTGAGATAGGTGTTGCGGTGCAGCCCGCCGAGCCGGGCGAATTCGGCGTTCTCAAGCCCGGGAATCAGGCGGAATATGTCTGTCTGCGCGCCGTAACGAAGCTTCGTCTGGAAGCCGACCATGTTGTAGAGCGTGCCAAGCGCGTTGTCCTGGCGAAGCTGCACCACGGCATGGGGCTTCTCGTCCGGCTTGTGGGCGTTGGTCAGGCCCATCGGCTTCATCGGCCCGTGGCGCAAGGTCTCGCGGCCGCGCTCGGCCATGATCTCGATCGGCAGGCAGCCGTCGAAATAGGGCGTGCCTTCCCATTCCTTGAACTCGGTCTTGTCGCCGGCGATCAGCGCGTCGATGAAGGCCTCGTACTGGTCGCGGTTCATCGGGCAGTTGACATAGTCCTTGCCGGTGCCGCCCGGACCGGGCTTGTCGTAGCGCGACTGGAACCAGGCCACGTCCATGTCGATCGTGTCGAAATGCACGATCGGTGCGATGGCGTCGAAGAAGGCGAGCGCATCGGTGCCGGTTTCGCGCGCGATCGCATTCGCCAGAGCCGGTGCGGTGAGCGGGCCGGTCGCGATGATTGCGATATCCCAGTCCGCGGGCGGCAGGCCGGTGATTTCCTCACGCCGGACCTCGATCAGCGGGTGGGCCGCGATCGCCGCGGTGACCGCGTCGGAGAAGCCGTCGCGATCGACGGCGAGTGCCCCGCCGGCAGGCACCTGGTGCGAGTCGGCAGACCGCATGATCAGCGAGCCGGCCATGCGCATCTCCGCATGGATCAGCCCGACGGCGTTCTGCTCGGAATCGTCGGAACGGAAGGAATTGGAGCAGACGAGCTCGGCGAGCCCGTCGGTCTTGTGCGCGTCGGTGCCGCGCACGCCTCGCATCTCGTGCAAGATGACGGGAATACCGCGATCGGCGATCTGCCAGGCGGCTTCGGACCCGGCGAGACCACCGCCGATGACGTGAATGGGGCGCGTGTTCATTTGGGGGAAATACCGCGTCGCGCGCAGGGCTTCAAGAAACGAAAACACCCGCCGCGGGAGGAGGTGCGACGGGTGTCTTTCTGTCGGAGCGGGTCCTGGGAGGAGGAGCGGACCGCGCTCCACATGCCGCCGGAAACCGGGAGGAGGATGATTCCCGACGGAAACTGTGTCTGATCAGGCGCGGGCGGCCTTACGGGCAACAAACGGGATGTCGCCGCGGGTGAAACCGATATCTGCGAGTTCGCGATTGGTCAGGCGGCTCAGCTCGATGCTGGTTTCGCGGTAGCGGCGCCATTCGGCGAGGGTGCGTGCGATGCTCATTGACTTATCCACTTCGTGGCTCTTGGGGTCTGCGATGTTCTGTTGTCGTTGTCGTGACCTGAAGATAATCGATTGAACCCGATTGATAAGTCTCGATGCTGCATTGCAGCCATGCGCATTGTGCAACGCACAAATCGTCGGTTTGTGCGCCTGGTGTATGTCTGCATCTGATGCAAAAACGCCCGCCGCTCAAAAAAGCGGCAGGCGTCTTGAAGGGCGGAGCAGCGGCCAAAGGGAGTGAAGGCCGCGCTCCCTACGTCGTCGGAGCCAAGAGGGGAGGAGCGCTCCGACGAAGAGCTTCGGATCAGGCGCGGGAAACGCGGCGTGCGACGAAAGGAATGTCGCCGCGGTTGATTCCAAGGTCATCCAGCTCACGTGCGGTGAGCTTGTTCAGTTCGTTGCAGGTCGCGCGGTAGCGGCGCCACTCCGTGAGAGAGCGTACGATGTTCATTGTCTCGTCCTTGAGGTGACTGGTATTACGTTGTCTTGTTGTGACGCGTAGATAGGCAGTATCTGGCGCTTTTTTAAGCGATCTTTGCGCATGGGTGCCATGCGTTTTGTGCATTGCACACTGTTGCCGTATTTCTTGACGTTTGGTCAGCGTCGCGTTCCGATGCTAAGAGGTTGGAGCAGGGGGACTTCGGGCGCCGTGGCGACGTTCATCGACAGACAGATCGACGACTGGGAAAAGCGGGGCGTGATCGACGCGCAAACCGCTTTGAAGCTGCGCGAGGACGTCGGTGCGGGCCTGTCTCGCGCGAACGGGACGAGTGCGGCGAAATCGGCGCGCCGGTTTTCCTTCTTCCAGGTGGTCGCGTTCTTCGCCGCGATCTCGCTTGCGGCGGCGGTGCTCATCTTTATCGCCGCAAACTGGGAATATGTGCCGCGCCTGGTGCGGGCCATCGGCGTCATGGTGATCATGGCGGTCGGCTATGTCGGCGGCGCGCTCGTCAACCGGCGTTACGGCGTGCGACGCGGGCTGGTGGAGGAGGCGTGCTATCTGGTGGGCGGTGCGGCCTTTGTCGGCGGCGTCGCGCTGATCGGCCAGATGTACCATATCTCCGGCGACGCGCGCGAAGCGGCGCTGCTCTATGCGGCGGGGCTGGGACTGAGCGGATTTGCGATGCGCTCAAGGGCGCTCGTCGCGGTCGCGGCCGGATGGATGCTCTATTGGCATCTGGACGGGCCGGACGCCGACAATCTCCTGTCCCTGCAATTCGTCATCTTCGCGGCCGCAGTCGTGGTGGGAATCGCCTTTGCGACCATCATGAAGGCTGTCTGGTTGCGCCGGTTCCTCTACATCGTCGGCATCGTCGGGCTGCTGCCCTTCGTCGGCCAGTTCCTCGACGACGTTCTGGAGTTCCTCGTCGACGTCTACGAATCGATCCCGGAGACGATCCGCGTCCTTGGATGGCTCGCGCTGCTGGCGCTGATGTCGCTCGCCATGCTGTTCGCGCGCCTGAAGCCGGCTTCCGCCGGTGGGGCGCCCCTGGTGTCCGGACGGGGCGCGGGCGCCACCTTCGCCCTCGGACTGATCGCGCTCGCCTTCCTGCATGGGGAGTTGCAGAGCGATGGCGGGTTGATCCTCGCCTCAAGCCTCGCTGTCGTCTTCGTTCTTGTGGCGCTGTTTGCGCATGGGCGCGACAGGCGGGTCATCCGTTACATTTCCTATGTGATCTTTGTCGGCGAGATCTTCGTGGTCTACGGCTCCACGGTCTATTCCATGCTCGGCACCTCGGGCTTCTTCCTGGCGCTCGGTCTGGTGCTGGCGGTGATCGCGTTTGCGGTCTATCGCCTCGAACGGTTGTGGAAGGCGCGCAAGGCGCGGGAGGCAGGCGATGCATAAGAAGCCGTTCGTCATCCTCGCCGCGATCCTCAGCGTCGCCTGCCTGAGCGCGGTCCTGTTCTGGATGATCGCCGACCGCGCGACCATCCTGCGCGACGGGCGCGAGGTCGTGCTCAAGACAAGACCCATCGACCCGCGCGACCTTCTGCGCGGACGCTATGTGCGGCTGGACTACGGCATCTCTCGCGTTCCGCCGATGCTGTTCGCGCCCGGCGCGATCGACTATTTCGACAGCGGCACGACGATCTTCGTGCGGCTGGAAGAAGGCGATGACGGGTTCTGGGAGGCGACAGCCGCCGCCGTGGAAACGATCCCGGACGACAGCCCCGCGGATGCGGTGTGGATTCGCGGCGAGACGCAGTTCCGGATGTCCTCGACCGACAATCCCGCGAATGTGAAATACGGCATCGAGCGCTTCTACGCGCCGGAAACGGCGGCGCCTGAAATCGAGCGGCGGATGCGCAGCGGCGACGTCACCGAGATCGTCGTGGCGATCGCCGAGGACGGCCGGGCGCAGATCAAGGCGCTTCGGCAGGCGGGCGAGACGATCTTCACCGAGCGCCTCTATTGAGGTCCCGCCCGGCCCGGATGGCGCGAATCCGGGCATTTTTTCATTGATCGGCGTGCAAGCGGTGGTATAGACGCGCGTTCAAGCGGCATGCTCGTCATGTCCTCGGACAATGCGGATATGGCGGAACTGGTAGACGCACTGGATTTAGGTTCCAGCGCCGCAAGGCGTGGGGGTTCGACTCCCTCTATCCGCACCACCAACCCGCCCGAAAAGGCAACAACGCATGCGGATCGCACCGACGGTCTCAGGCGGCAGGAAGACGAAGGTTGAACTATGCAGGTAAGCGAAACCCTCAATGAAGGGCTGAAACGGGAAATCAAGGTCGTTGTGCCGAAGGCCGACCTTCAGTCCAGACTGGGCGCGCGCCTGGAAGACGCCAAGGGCAAGGTGCAGCTCAAGGGCTTCCGGCCGGGCAAGGTGCCGGTCAATCATCTGCGCAAGATGTACGGCAAGTCCTTCATGGCCGAGATCGTCAACGAGATCCTGAACGAGACGCCGCGCTCCCTGCTGGCCGAACGTGGCGAGAAATCCGCCACCCAGCCGGAAATCGACATGACGGAAGACGAAGCCGAGGCACAGAAGGTGCTCGCCGGCGACGCTGATTTCGAATTCTCGATGAAATACGAAGTCATCCCGCCGATCGAGATCAAGGACTTCTCCTCGATCTCGGTCACCCGCGAAGTGGTCGACATTCCGGATTCGGAAGTCGAGGAGCAGGTGCTGCGCATCGCCCAGTCGGCGGTTGAGTACGAGACCAAGGACGGCGCGGCCGAGAACGGCGATCGCGTGACCATGGACTATCTCGGCAAGGTCGATGGCGAGGCCTTCGAGGGCGGCGCCGACACCGACGCCAACCTGGTTCTCGGTTCCGGCCAGTTCATCCCGGGCTTCGAGGATCAGCTCGTCGGCCTCAAGGCTGGCGATGAGAAGCAGATCACCGTGACCTTCCCGGCCGATTACGGCGCAGAGCATCTTGCGGGCAAGGAAGCGACCTTCGACGTCACCGTCAAGGAAGTCGCCAGCGCCGGCGAAATCACGATCGACGACGAACTGGCGAGCAAGCTCGGCGTCGAGAACGCGGAGCGCCTGCGCGAGGTCGTGCGTCAGCAGATCGAGAGCCAGTACGGCTCGATGACGCGCCAAAAGGTGAAGCGCCAGCTTCTCGACGCGCTGGACGAGCAGTACAAGATCGAAACGCCGTCGCAGCTCGTCGACGCCGAGTTCAACAACATCTGGAACCAGATCACGACCGAGCTGGAGCAGGCGGGCAAAACTTTCGAAGACGAAGAGACGACCGAAGACGAGGCACGCGAGGAGTATATGCGCCTCGCCGAACGCCGCGTGCGGCTCGGCCTGGTCCTGTCGGAGATCGGCGAAAAGGCCGGCGTGACCGTCAGCGAGCAAGAACTGCAGCAGTCGGTCATGAACCATGTCCGCCAGTATCCGGGCCAGGAGCAGCAGGTTTTCGAGTTCTTCAAGAACAACCCCGATGCGGTCGCCAATCTGCGCGCGCCGATCTTCGAGGAGAAGACCGTCGATCACCTGCTCGAGCAGATCTCGGTCACCGACAAGACCGTCAGCAAGGAAGAGCTGATGGCCGATGACGAGGAAGAGACGGCCAAGGAAGCCGCGCCGGCCGAGAAGAAGAAGGCTGCGCCGAAAAAGAAAAAGGCCGCTCCGAAGAAAAAGAAGGACGAGGAAGCCAGCGAGTAATCGCCTCCAGCCGATCCGACAAGAAACCGCCGGCGAGCACACGCTCCCGGCGGTTTTTTCATGTGCGCAGTCGTGACATGCGCCGCGGTGAACCAACCGGCCCGCCATGCGTAAGCAGGGCATGGACAGGGTTCGGACATGACGACAACGATCCGCTTCATACTGGGCGATCAGCTTTCGCGTGACATCAGCAGCCTTGCCGATATCGGCGGGGATGACGTCGTGCTGATGTGCGAGGTGGCCGAGGAGGCGGGCTACGTCCCGCATCACAAGAAGAAGATCGCGCTGGTCTTCTCGGCGATGCGGCATTTCGCCGAGGAACTGCGGCGCTCCGACATCCGTGTCGATTACCGCGACTACGATGAGAGCCTGGCCTCATTCACCGAGGCCTTGCGCGATGCCGTGGAACGGCATGGAGCTGACCGGGTGGTCGTGACTGAGGCGGCCGAGTATCGGGTCCTGGAGATGCAGAAGGACTGGGCACGAGATCTTTGTGTCGAGGTCGAGCTGCGGCCGGATGACCGCTTCATCGCTACGCAGAGGGAGTTTGCGGACTGGGCGGACGGTCGCAAGGAACTTCGCATGGAGTTCTTCTACCGCGAGATGCGCCGCAAGACCGGACATCTCATCGCCGCCGACGGAGGCCCGGAGGGCGGGGATTGGAATTTCGACAAGGACAATCGCGAGGCGCTGCCGGACAACATCGCCATACCGGAGCGGCCGACCTACACGGTCGATGACACGACCCGGGAGGTGCTGGATCTCGTGGAAGCGCGCTTTGCGGACCATCCTGGCGACCTGGAGCGGTTCACCTACCCGGTCACGCGGCGCCAGGCGCTGCATTATCTCAACTGGTTCGTCGACGAGGCTTTGCCCTGTTTCGGAACCTACCAGGACGCCATGCGACAGGGCGAGGCGTTGCTTTTCCATTCGCACCTCTCAGCCCTGATCAATTGCGGCCTTCTTGGTGCGCGTGAGTGCTGCGAGAGAGCGGAGGCCGCGTACCGGGACGGCGAGGCGCCGCTCAACGCCGTCGAGGGGTTCATCCGTCAGATCATCGGCTGGCGGGAATTCATTCGCGGGATCTACTGGCATCAAATGCCGGGTTATGGCGCGCGCAACGCGCTGGAGGCGAAGCGCGACCTGCCGGATTTCTTCTGGACCGGCGACACGCAGATGAATTGCCTGCGCCAGTCGATTACGGAGACGCTGGAGAACGCCTATGCGCACCACATCCAGCGGCTGATGGTGATCGGCAATTTCGCGCTTCTGGCGGGACTCGACCCCAAGCAGGTGCAGGATTGGTATCTCGCGATCTATCACGACGCCTACGAGTGGGTCGAAATGCCCAATGTGGTGGGCATGATCCTCTACGCCGATGCCGGTCTCGTCGCCTCCAAGCCCTATGCGGCATCTGGCGCCTATATTCATCGGATGTCGGATTACTGCGAGAACTGCCGTTTTGCCGTGACGAAGAAGAACGGGCCGAAGGCTTGCCCCTTCAACTACCTCTATTGGGATTTCATCGGCCGCAACCGCGAGCGGTTCGCCGGCAATCGGCGAATGGGCATGATCGACCGGACGCTTCAGCGGATGAGCGACGACAAGCGTGACGCGATTCGAGACGATGCGGCGCGCTTTTTCCGGGCGCTCAGCAAGGGAGAGGTCTGACGCGGTTTTCCGGCAGGAAGGCTTGCGGCAGCGTGTCCGGGGTTTCCCCGCGCGACAGAGACACAACGGCTTTCGCCATCAGATGTGCGATCGCGAAGCTGATCTTGAACCCGCCGGTGGCGACGGACACGCCACTCAAACCGGGCAGGGGCCCGACAAGCGGTTCACGACCCGCTGCCTTCGGCCGGACGCCGGCCCAGCGTTCGATGACCTCCGCGTCCTTCAGCGCCGGGCACAGGGAGGTCGCGTGCTTGATAACGGCCTCCAGCCGCTCGTCAGTGGTCAGCGGGTCGCCGAAAGTGTTCTCCGATGTCGAGCCGATCGCGACGTGGCCATCCGCATGGGCAATCACATAGGTGCCGTTGTCGTAGAGGATCGGCAGTGCCGGATCGACCGGTATCGCGGGCCGCAGAAGCGCAGCCTGGCCTTTGACGCCGGTTCCGGCCGGGGCAGCGAGAAGGGCTTCGATGAGGCCAAAGGTCTGCCAACCGGCGGCAAGTACGACATGGCCTGCAGCGATTTCATCATCGGTTGTCCTTAGCTTACCATCCGCTTCGATCTGCTCGACGGCGACGCCTTCACGGATCGTCACGCCGGACATCTCCGCTGCCTGACGCAGGGCGGAAAGCAACCCTCGCGGGCTCACCCGGGCCGAAAGCGTGTCGGCGTTGATGCCGAAGGGCATTTCGGCGGGCGGAAGCCAGGTTGCATCCGGCGTCTCGTCGGAGACGTCCCAGCGAAACGGCGCCGGCCAGCGTTCCCGCGAGGCTTGCGCCCAATCGCCGCTCTGGCGGCGCTTTTCGGCGTTTCGGATCGGCATGATCCGGCCGCATCGTCGGTATCCGGTGGAGATGCCGGTCAGCGCTTCAAGTTCGGCGATTTCCGTCTCGAGCGAAAGGAGACCGTCCAACTGAAACTGCTTCTTGTCCGTCCATCCGGTTGGCTGATGCGGCATCAACGCGCCCAGCAACCCGCCGCTTGCGCCGGCACCGATGGTGCGTTGTTCCAGAAGCGTGGCCGAAAGGCCTTGCCGCGCGGCCTCGAATGCCGTCCATAGGCCGACAATGCCACCGCCGACGACGACGAAATCGGGAGAGCGGGTGGTGATCGATGGCGGCATGGGCGATGGCTGATCTGAAACGCGACGAGGTGACATGGTTTGACGGCGATATGCCGTTTTCGCAGAGCTTTGGCGACCATTTTTACTCCCGTGCCGACGGCCGGGCCGAATGCGGGCACGTGTTCATGGGCGGCAACGGCTTGCCGGAACGCTGGGCGGAGGCCGAAGACTTCGTCATCGGGGAACTGGGTTTCGGCACCGGATTGAACTTCCTTGAGACCTGGAGACTATGGCGGAATTGCCGCGAACCGGGCCGCTCGCTAACCTTCGTGTCCTTCGAGGCCTTTCCGATGACGGCCGACCAGATCGCCCGGGCGCTGACCGCCTGGCCAGACCTTGGGGATCAGATGCAGGTGATGCTGGATCACTGGCCGACCTTGTCGGACGCGCCGGCGGCATGGCGGATGGACGAGCAGACGACGCTGACGGTCATCGTCGGCGAGGCGCTGGACGGGGTGCGCGGCTGGGAAGGTGCGGCGAATGCCTGGTATCTCGACGGGTTCGCCCCCGCGAAAAACCCGGACATGTGGTCGGAGGAGCTCATGCGCGCCGTCGTGGATGCAACCAAGCCGGGCGGAACCTTCGCGAGCTATACGGCGGCCGGCTGGGTGCGTCGCAACCTCCAGGCGGCGGGTTTCGCTGTCGAAAAACGGCCGGGCCACGCCGGCAAGCGCGAGATGATCTGCGGCGTGAAGGCCGGCTAGTCCTTCCAGGCGATGACCAGCCATCCGGGAATGGGTTCGCCTTGTTCACTGCGGACAGTGATCGGATCGAAGGCGGAAATGCGCGCAAAACCAAAGCGTTCCAGGCACGCCTTCAGATAGTCGGCGCTGTGTGCGAATCGCTGGTTGGGCGTGACCCGCCAGCTCTTGCCGGCGAACGCGTCGCCGGGCAGTGTCTCTGACGAAAAGGCGAAACACGCGCCCGGGCCGGTGTTGGCCGCAACGCCCGCGAAGAGCGGTTCCAGCGCGCCGACATAGGGCAGAACGTCAGTCGCCACGACGAGATCGAAGGGCGCGTAGTCCGCGCCATCATCGGTGCTCCGGGCCTTTTCCCACTCTTCGAGGAAGTGCACGGCCTCGTTGACGAAGAGCGCGTCGTAGACGGCGCGTTCGTCGGCCATATCGACCATGTTCTCCGAAATGTCGACGCCGGTGGCGTGTTCGCAGAACGGGCCGAGCGTCATGCCGGACAGGCCCGTGCCACAGCCGAGATCAAGCATGCGCGCGAAATGCAGGTCAGGCTCTTGGCCGAATATCCCGGCGAGCTGCATCGGGACCGCGTAGCCGAGATCGCCCGTCAGGATGTCGTCGAAGACCTCGGCGTGCTGGTCGAACAACGTGGCGACATAGGCGTCGGGCGCCTTGTCGGGCGCGTCTCCCAGCCCCATGGCGGCCAGTCGCACGGAGGCGCCGCAGGTGTCGGCCGGGTCGATCTCCAGGCAGGTGCGGTACAGTGTGGCGGCCTTTTCGCTCTCGCCGGCCTTTTCCATCTCGAGTGCCGCGTCATAGGCCTCAGAGAGCCGTTCCATCTGTTCTTCGGAGATCATCGCCGGGGCTTGCCTGCGCCGTTTCGGGAAGCGCTGCTTAACCATGGCGCTTAGCCAAATGTCAAAGCGCAAGCGGTAGTGTGCGACTGAAAAGGCCTGCCTTTCAATCCGCGGAGACGCATATGAACACCCAGGACAACGCACAGCCGATCGCCGAATTGATGGCGCGCAAACGCATCACCGACGAGGATGTGCTGCGTCTGCGGCGCGAGGTCTATCGCGACGGCATCGTCAGCCGCGACGAGGCGCATGACGTTTTCGCGCTGGACCACGCGGTCGACGAGAAGCCGGAGAGCTGGCGTGAATTCTATGTCGAGGCGCTGGCGGATTTCCTCGTCAATCGGGAAGCGCCGCGTGGCTACATCTCTGCGGAGAACGCGTCCTGGTTGATCGACTGGATCGCCCATGACGGCGTGGTCGATCATCGCACCGAACTGGAACTGCTGGTCAAGGCGATGGAGAAGGCGACCCGCGTGCCGCCGCCGCTCGCCGGTTTCGCGCTCGACCAGGTTGCGCTCGCAGTCGTAGACGGCAAGGGCGTTCTGGCGCGGGGCCGTGTGCTGACGCCCGGCATGGTCGGCGAGGACGAGGTGGAGCTTCTTCGGCGCATTCTCTATGCGGCCGGCGGAGACGGCAGTATCGCGATCACGCGCGACGAAGCGGAGGTGCTGTTTCGCATCAACGACCGGACCAGCGAAGCCGACAATCATCACTCCTGGACGGAGCTCTTCACCAAGGCGATCGCCTGTTCGCTGATGGTGGCGTCGGGCTACGCGCCGCCGAGCCGGGAAGAAGCGCTGCGGCGCGAGGACTGGCTGAACGACACGTCGGTCAATCTCGGCGGCTTCTTCTCGCGGATGTTCTCCGGCAGCCTCAGCGCTCACATGGACGCAGTGCGGCTCGAGACCGGGTCGGAAGCCTATTACGGGCAACGCAATGCCGAACAGAGCGGCCTGCGCACCTCAAGCGAGCGGATCGACGAGGGCGAAGTCGCATGGCTGGTGGAACGCATCGGCCGCGATGGCGTGCTGCATGACAACGAAAAGGCATTGCTGGGTTACCTGAAGCGGGAATCGCCGGACATTCATCCGGCGCTGCAGCCGCTCCTCGACAAGGTTGCCTGATCGTCAGATGTCGCTGCGGCGCTGCAGCCGCAGCAACTCGTCCTCGATACGGCTCAAGGTCGCGCCAGTGTCCTCGTGGAGCTGGCGCAACTTGTCCACCTGACCGCGCAGAATGGTGATCGCGTCGTTGCGCGGATCGTCCGGCGGCGCTTCGCCGACGCCGTGGAGCAGCCAGGGCATGCTGACATTGAGAATGCCGGCGATCATCGACAGCCGGTTGGCGCGAGGCTCCGAGCGGTCGCTTTCCCAGGCCTGAACGGTGGCGGTCTTGACGCCGAGCCGGCGCGCGAACTGCGCGGCGGACATGCCGCTGGCGTCGCGGGCGCGCGACAGCCGTCCGCCGAGCGTGTCGGAATCAGGCGTTGCGGTGAAGATCGTTGCTTCGGTCATGTTTTTCCCGTCATGTCTTTGGAGCGCCGAGCCTCGCGGCATGCCAGCGCAGGTGATCCTCCATGAATGTGGAGATGAAATTATAGGAATGATCGTAGCCGGGCTGCATGCGGAGCGTCAGAGGGATGCCCGATTTGCGGCATGCGTCCTCGAACAGCCAGGGTTTCAGGCCTTCGTCGAGGAACTGGTCGGCGTCGCCCTGGTCGATCAGGAATTCGTCGAACCGCTTGCCGTTCTCGACGAGGGCGCAGGCGTCATGCGCGCGCCAGGCTGACTGATCCGATCCCAGATAGGTGGTCAGCGCGTTCTTGGCCCAATCGGCCGTCGAGGGAGAGACGATTGGCGCGAAGGCCGAGCAGGACCGGAAACGGTCTGGATGGTTGAGCGCGATGGTCAGCGCACCGTGGCCGCCCATCGAGTGGCCGAAGATTCCCTGGTGATCCATATCGACGGGAAACTGGCCGGCGACGAGCTGGGGCAACTCCTCCGTGATGTAGGAGTACATCTGGTAGTTCGGCGCCCATGGATCCTGCGTCGCATCGACATAGAAGCCGGCGCCTGTTCCGATCTGCCAGTTGTCCTTCTCGTCATGAATTTGATCACCACGGGGGCTGGTGTCGGGGCAGATGACGACGAGGCCCAACTCCGCGGCCATGCGGCGGTATTCGCCCTTGTCCATCACGTTTTGATGGGTGCATGTGAGGCCCGAGAGGTACCACACGACCGGGCAGGGGCCTTCAGCGGCCTGCGGAGGCGTGAAGACCGCGAAGGTCATCTCGCACTGAGTTGAGGTGGCGTCGTGGCTGTAGACGCCCTGGACGCCCCCATGGGCCTTGGATTGGGAAACGGTTTTCATTCTCGGTCGGTCCAATCTATTGTCGTCATGCGCGCAGGGCGCGGCGGCAGACGCGGTCGAGCGCCTGAAGGAAGGTCGAACGGTCCTCGCGCGAGAAGGACCGGTTGAAACCGCGATCCTCGCCGGTCTCGCGAAGATGTTGCTTCAGGTCGCGCATCGCCACCGCCATGCCGATGGTTTCCGGCGTGTGTTCGCGGCCGGTGTTGCCGAGGACATGGACGCCCTTTTCCACGCAGCGCGCGGCGAGCGGAATGTCCTGCGTGACGACGATGTCGCCGGGGCCGGCTTGTTCCGCAATCCAGTCATCGGCCGCGTCGGCGGATTTAGGCACGACGACATGGCGTATCATGGGATCGCGTGAAGGTCTAAGCCCGCCATTCGAAACCAGTGTGACAACAAGGTCGTGGCGCTCTGCGACCCGTATGATCTCCGCCTTGACCGGGCAGGCGTCGGCATCGACATAGATGATCGGGTCCGAAGTGTCGGTCATGGTGCGAGGCTTGGGCGGTTCGGTCAGGAATGGCGCTGGCGGGCCAGCGCCGCGCCGGCGCCGAGGGCCTGCAGCTTGCCAACCGCGACATCGCGCGAGAGCGGCGCCAGGCCGCAATTGGTGCAAGGGTAGATGCGTTCCGCATCGGCGTATTTCAGGGCCTCGTCGATGACGGTGGCGACGGCCTCCGGCGTTTCGATGTCGGTGGAGGCAACGTCGATGCAGCCGACAAGGACATCCTTGTCCGGCAGCAGGCCGATCAGCGAGATCGGCACATGCGAATTGGCGCATTCGAGCGAGACCTGGCTGATCGACGACGCGTTGATCGCCGGGAAGGTTTCCTCATATTGCCGCCATTCGCCGCCGAGCGTCTTCTTCCACTCGATATTGGCCTCGATGCCGTAGCCGTAGCAGATGTGGACCGCCGTCGTGCATTTCAGGCCGCGCGCGGCGCGATCCAGCGCCTCGACGCCCCATTCCTTCACATCCTCCATGAAGACGTTGAAGGCGGGCTCGTCGAACTGGATCGTGTCGACGCCGGCGGCTTCCAGTTCAAGCGCTTCCTCATTGAGGATGTCGGCAAAGGCCATCGCCATGTCGGCGCGCTTGCCGTAATGGCCGTCAGCCAGCGTGTCGCAGATCGTCATCGGGCCGGGCAGGGTCCATTTCAGGCCCTTCTTCGTATGCGCCCGGCAGAAGGCGGCCTCGTCCCGGTGGACCGGACGGCTGCGCTTCACCGGCCCTGTCACGGTCGGGACATCCACGACATAGCGGTTGTTGCGGATGCCCATCTTCGTCTTTAGGTCCCAGTCGATCCCTTCGACCGTTTCGAGGAAGCCGTGCACGAAATGGGTTCTAAACTGCTCGCCGTCGGAGACGATCTCGATGCCGGCATCCTCCTGCAGCTTGACCCAGACGAGCGCTGCATCCCGCTTCGCCTGATCGAGCTCGGCAGCTTCGAGCTTCCATTTCGGCCAAAGCTTTTCAGTCTCCGCCAACCAGGACGGTTTCGGCAGGCTGCCGGCGACTGTCGGGCGGAAGAGCATCAGAATTCCACGACGGCCCGGATCGATTTGCCCTCATGCATGAGATCGAAACCCTTGTTGATCTCCTCAAGCTTCAGCTTGTGGGTGATCATCGGGTCGATCTCGATCTTGCCGTCGACATACCAGTCGACAATCTTCGGCACGTCCGTGCGGCCGCGCGCGCCGCCGAAGGCGGTGCCTCTCCAGGAGCGGCCGGTGACAAGCTGGAACGGACGAGTGGAGATTTCCTGGCCGGCGCCGGCGACGCCGATGATGATCGATTCGCCCCAGCCGCGATGCGAACATTCCAGCGCCTGGCGCATGACTGTCGTGTTGCCGGTGCAGTCGAATGTGTAGTCGGCGCCGCCGATCTGGTCGGCGCCGCGCTTGGTCATGTTGACGATCTCGGTGACGACGTTGTCGACTTCCTTCGGATTGACAAAGTGAGTCATTCCAAAGCGTTCGCCCCATTCCTTCTTGGAATCGTTGATGTCCACGCCGATGATCATGTCGGCTCCGGCCATCTTCAGGCCCTGGATGACGTTGAGGCCGATGCCGCCGAGGCCGAAGACGGCAGCCGTCGCGCCGATCTCGACCTTCGCCGTGTTGATGACCGCGCCGATGCCGGTGGTCACGCCGCAGCCGATGTAGCAGATCGTGTCGAAGGGGGCGTCGGGATTGACCTTCGCCACAGCGATTTCAGGCAGAACCGTGAAGTTGGAGAAGGTCGAGCAGCCCATGTAGTGGTGGATCGGCTTGCCATCGAGCGAGAAGCGGCTGGTGCCGTCCGGCATCAGCCCCTGGCCTTGGGTCGCGCGGATGGCGGTGCACAGATTGGTCTTGCGCGACAGGCAGGACGGGCATTCGCGGCATTCCGGCGTGTAGAGCGGGATGACGTGGTCGCCCTTCTTCACGGTGGTCACGCCCGGGCCGACATCGACCACGACGCCTGCGCCTTCATGGCCGAGAATCGCGGGAAACAGCCCCTCGGGATCAGCGCCCGACAGGGTGAATTCGTCGGTATGACAAATGCCTGTGGCCTTGATCTCGACCAGAACCTCGCCGGCTTTCGGGCCTTCGAGATCGACTTCGACGATCTCCAGCGGTTTACCTGCTTCGAATGCGACGGCGGCGCGTGTTTTCATTGCGGAGCCTCTCCCGTTTGACCGGGGGGACAGTCTCAGGATTTGGCGCGGGATTCAACCCGCATGGGACGCCTGGGGGTCGATACCGGCGTCGTTGATGACGCGGGCGGCACGCAGGTCGAGCATGGCGGGCCACCCGATTTCATCGGTCGCGGTTCAGCATATCGAAACCGGTTCCTGTCATGCTGGGGCGCATCGAGACTGGAGACACACGTGGCCGGCATTCTTGGACTGTTGTTTTTTGTCGTATTCCTGCTGTGGTTCATCATGTCCGCGCCGATCGGGACGAGAACCGTCCGCAGGACCGTCAGGACAAGCGCCGATCCGACGCGCGTGTGGAACGCGCTCTACCCGTTCGGAACCGATTACGACTGGGATCAGGGTGTGACCCAGGTGATCGAAACGGGGCCGGAGAGCGGCCGCGAGGTGACCACCTATCTCGGCCGCGACGGACTTCCCGTCGAGAAGGATTTCGTCGTCAGCGACCTCGAGCCCGGCGAGCGCTTCACGATGCGTTACACCAATGACACCGCGCTGGCACAGAGCTTCTGGGACCATTACGTGATGACCGTGCGGCTGGAAGAGACGCCGGATGGCAGCACCCATGCGGAAATCACGGAGACCGACCGCTATCACGGGGCGGCTTTCCTGCTGTTCCGGTTCTTCGCCCTGCGCCGGTCAGCGGGCAAGCTCAAGCGTTGGGCGGAAACAGGCGTCTACAAGCCCGGCGGGCTGTTCGAACGCCCGGCGACCCAATTCGCGATGGCCGGGGTTTCGGCCCTGATCCTCTGGCCGCTGTTCGGGCTGGATCTCAAGGGCGCGGTTCTTGCCACGACATTGACCATCGTGGTCGGCATGCACGAGATCGGCCACATGGTCGCGTTCAAGATGATGGGGCACAAGACGGCCCGCGTGATCTTCCTGCCGCTACTCGGCGGCATCGCGATCGGCGGGCGGCCCTATGATCGGCATTTCGAGGTCGGTTTCGCGGCGCTGATGGGGGCGGGGTTCTCAGCCTTTCCGGTTGCCGCGCTGACCTGGCTTGCCTTCACGCTTCACATGCGGCCGATCGCGACAGGCGCGCTGGCGGTGCTTCTCATGATCATGTCGCTCTTCAATCTCGGCAATCTGATGCCGGTTTGGAAGTTCGACGGCGGCCAGGTGCTGCGGCAGATCTTCAGGACGACCTGGGGTATGGCCGGCGCGGCCTTCGCCACGCTCATGATCATGGCAGCCGCCGGCGTCGCGGCCGGATTGCCGCTCGGCGTCCTCGTCATTTGCGGGGCGGTCATCGCCATGCTTTCGGTCATGACGTCGCGAAGCGGAGTGGCGCCGAAGACCGCGCTGACGCCGATGACCGAGAAGGAACGGATCGCGCTTGGCATGGCCTTCATCGCCGTCCTGGCGGTTCACGCCATCGCCCTGTCCTGGAGCATCCGCCGGCTGTTCTATAGCTGAGTGGCGTCCGCGGGGCCGAATACGTCTCGAAAGGCGTCCAGCAGGGCCAGGTCGAGATCGTGCATGGTCACGGGCAGTCCGAGATCGACCAGGCTGGTGACACCGTGTTCGGCGATGCCGCAGGGCACGATGCCGCCGTAATGGGAGAGGTCAGGCTCGTGATTGATCGCGATGCCGTGGAAGGACACCCATTTGCGCAAGCGAATGCCGATGGCCGCGATCTTGTCCTCGGCGGGCTGGCCCGGAACCGTCGAGGGTTTTTCCGGTCGAACGACCCAGACGCCGACGCGGTCCTCGCGCCGTTCGCCCATCACATTGAAACGGTCGAGCGTCTGGATGATCCATTCTTCAAGCGCGGCGACGAAGGCGCGCACATCCTCGCGGCGGCGTTTCAGGTCGAGCATGACATAGGCGACCCTCTGGCCGGGGCCGTGATAGGTGTATTCGCCGCCGCGCCCGGTCTTGAAGACAGGAAACCGGTCCGGCGCGACGAGATCCTGGGGATCGGCACTGGTGCCGGCCGTGTAGAGCGGAGGGTGTTCGACGAGCCAGACCAGTTCGGGCGCGGTGCCGTCGCGAATCGCTGCGGCGCGCGCCTCCATCGCGGCGACCGCTATGTCATAGTCTGTGAGCCCGTCGGCGATCCGCCACTCGACCGGTGGCGATCCGCCGGCCGGCAGGAAGAGGTTCGTCGCGGCGAGCTGATCGCGTGCGTTGGAGGGATCGGCTGACATGTTGCAGATTTGGTCCATCGGCAACTGCGTTGCAAGGCCGTGTGGAAAGACCGTGCCGCCCGCATCAAATTTCTCTCGCACAGGCTTGTGCGCCGATATTCGATTTGCTAAACGCGCCGAGCCGGTTTTGCCGGCCTTTCGTCTTTGGCTTGCGGTCGTGGCGGAATTGGTAGACGCGCAGCGTTGAGGTCGCTGTGGGGCAACCCGTGGAAGTTCGAGTCTTCTCGACCGCACCAAAGATCAGCTCTCTTGAGCGGGTTCTTTCCCCTAGATTCATTGAAACCTTCATGGCTTGCGCTTTTCGGGCGACTGGCGTTGGTCGAGCTGCGTCTCGAGACAACTTTTGCGTCCTCAACACACACCATGCGTAACCGTCACTCCCTGGCTCGGAGTCGAGTAGCTCAATGGTGAGGCCATGGGCTGCTTGCGCCGAGCATGGACATGCATTGAGCAGGCCGAAGGCCGTAGATGCACCAATCATCGGGGTGGTTCACTCAGGTGGGCTGAGCAGTCGCTTGTGCGGCGCTTGAAGGGCCTTTTCCCAGGGGAATGTGAGAGATTTGGGATTTCTCGGGTCGTTGGGCTAGGCTAGACTCGAAACGTCGTAGTTCATACGACGCCTCCGCGCTCGGTTGTCTGGTTTCGGGCGCCAATAATAAGAACAAGGGAGCCAGAGGGCTGAACACGTTAGAGGGGCATCATCCGGAGGCACCTTTCCCTTCTGTCGTCGTGGCTGTGCTGACACATCGGCGACCCAAGGGTCTTGACCGGCTGCTATCCAGTTTCGACACCCTGACCAGGCCAGATTGTGGACGGTTGGCCATTCTGGTGGTCGACAACGACCTGAACGAAAGCGCTCGAGACGTTTCCTTGGCGAGGAGGACTGGCTTCGCCAAAATTCATTACGTTTGCGAACCGCGTCGCGGAATACCCGTGGCACGCAACCGCGCCCTTGATGAAGCCCAGGCCATGGGGGCGGACGTCCTCTGTTTCATTGATGATGACGAGTATCCAGACAGTCAATGGCTGACAAATCTCGTGGATTGCTGGAAAAAGACTGAAGCCCATCTGATCGGGGGACCGGTGGAGGTTACGCCCTTGTCCGATAGAGCGGGAACCTGGGCGCGTTTTGTCAATGCAAGCCTTGTTGGGCGCATGCGTCGCAAGAACCGAAGAACGGCGCGCGCGGCGGAGTGCGGACGGCCGTTTACGGTGGTGACCAACAACTGGCTCTGCGACCTCGGATGGCAGCGTAGAAATGGAGTACGCTTCGACGAGAAGCTGCTTTTCTCTGGCGGTTCGGATACCGCGTTCCACCGCGACGTGAAGGCCGCAGGCGGGAGAATTGCCTGGTGTCCGACTGCCAGAGTTCACGAGACGATGGCGCCATGCAGATTGTCCTTTCCCTATCAATTTCGCCGGGCGGCGGCCCAGTCGATCACGAATTTCCGGATCAAGAACAGGAAAGTTTCCTCCACGGTTGTGCTGCGGACAGTAACCATCGCTTCGGTCAGGGTCGTCTTGGGCGTGATGCTCGTTTTGGTGCCGGTCTTCGGGATTGCTTCGCCTGTTGTCGCCATCCGGTCGCTCGGCTGGTCGACGGGACGCATCCAGGCACTGCTCGGGCGAGAGTCGGAACTCTACAAGTGGAGTGAAGGCGGACACGGTTCCTCGGAGACGTTCGTTGATTTGGCGGCAAGCGAGGCACCCCGGTGCGAGGGATGACGCTGGCAGGTCTCCGGGAGAAACTCTCCATGCCGGACGGTGCGTTCGTGCTTCTCAAGAGGCTCTTCCGCGACAGTCTCAGCAAGGACAGGGCGGGAACCTACGCCCTGGCCTTCGCATGCATGGTCATTGTCGCACTCACCACTGCGTCGAGCGCAGCATTGATGCGATATGTCGTAAACGACATTTTCGTGGATCAGAATGCCGCCAGGATCGCGGGGCTCGTGTTCGCGGTGGTTGCGATTTCGATGGCCAAGGGGTTCGCCGCCTACGGCCAGGCACTGACACTCGAGCGGATCGGCAATGCGATCACGGCGGATTTCCAGATCCGTTTGATCGGCAAGATCACGTCGCTGCGTCTGGACTACTTCGCGCAGAACCATTCCAGCACGCTCATCATGCGCATCGCCAAAGCGGCCGCGGCGCCGAAAGAGGCGATCCTCCTGTGTGCGGCCTCGCTTGGGCGCGATTTTCTGACGGTCGTCGCCTTGTTCTGCGTCATGCTCTATCAGGAGCCGCTGATGGCGCTGGTCGTCTCTGTCTTCGCGCCGATCGTGGTTTTTGCTGTCATCAGGCTGGTGCGCAAGATCCGCGCTCTGGATTCCGAGGAATTCGCGACAACGGCTGCCGTTGTCGCCGCGACGCACGAGGCCAGCCAGGGTATCCGCGTGGTCAAGGCATTCTCGCTGGAAGATACGATGCGGGACAAGGTCGCCGAAGCCGCGCGGGGTGCCGAGAAGCGCGGCAATGCGATCACGGCGATCCAGGCGACGACCAGTCCCGTCATGGAAACGCTGGGCGGCATCGCGATTGCCATCGTCATCCTCTACGCGGGGTGGCAAACGACATCGATGGGCAAGACGCCGGGCGAATACATGGCGTTTCTGACGGCGTTTCTCTTGGCCTACGAGCCAGCCAAGCGTCTCGCGCGATTGAACGTCAGCCTGCAGCGCAGTCTCAACCGGGTCAGGATGATCTATGAGGTGCTGGACGAGCCGGATACCGAGGAGGCGCGCAGCGGAACCCGGCGTCTCGACCGTATTGCCGGTCATCTTGCACTCGAAGGCGTCGATTTCGGTTATCGCGACAAGCGACAGATCCTTCACGACGTTTCGCTGACTGCTGCCCCTGGAACGGTGGTCGCCCTGATCGGACCTTCCGGTGTTGGCAAGTCCACGATTTCCAACCTGATACAGCGTCTCTATGACCCTTGGTCCGGGCGTATCACAATCGATGGCATGGATATTCGCGAGATCGACAATGCCAGCCTTCGCGCGAACATCGCGGTTGTGAACCAGGACACCTTCCTGTTCACGGGCTCGATTCTGGAAAACATCGGTCTGGGCAACCTTCGTGCAGACGACGACGCTGTCCTTGCGGCCGCGGACGCCGCATTGGTGAGTGATTTTGCCCGGGAACTGCCGGACGGGCTCGACTCGATGGTGGGGGAAAACGGCATTCTGCTCTCGGGTGGACAGCGTCAACGGATCGCCATCGCCCGGGCCATGCTCAAGGATGCCCCAATCCTGTTGCTGGACGAAGCGACATCCGCTCTCGACAACAAGTCCGAACGCAAGGTGCAGCAGGCGATTACCGAACTGATGAAGAACAGGACGACACTGGTCATCGCCCATCGCCTGTCCACGATCATGGCGGCGGACCGCATTTACTTGATGGACAAGGGAACTGTCGCCGAGAGCGGCACACATGAAGAACTCATTCAGCGGAACGGTGCCTACACAACGCTGTTCGGAAATGACGAGCGGACGGAGCGATTGAGAACCCAGTGGGAAGTCGCATGAATTGGGGTTCGCACGAGCGGCGGCTCGGCGCGCGCGATGCGATGTGCGGCGGAGCCAGCCCGGATGAGGCGCTCCGTGCATTGATGCAAGATCACTTTGTTCAATGCGGCTCAGGATCTGGCGGATCATCGAGGCCATGAACGGCGGCACTGCGCGGCGGCTCGTGCTGCATGTCGGCACGGAGAAGACCGGGACAACAAGCATTCAAACTGCACTCGCCGACAGTCGCGAAGACCTCGCCCGCGCGGGCATCCTGTTTCCGAAATCCCTCGGTCCGGTCAATCACACCTGGCTGGTTGCTGCCAGTCTGGACGACGGCGTGTTCGACAATGTCAAAGCACATGTGCTCGCGTCGAAGAGAACGAATGAGCTCAGATACCGACGCGCAATCAGGAGGCGCTTCCGCAGGGAACTGGAACGCAACCCCAACTGGCGGGTGCTGGTTGTCAGCAGCGAACTGGTACACAGCCGCCTGACTACCTCCAGCGAGATCGAGCGGTTGCTCGGTTTCTTCGCCCCACTGGTCGATGAGATCACCGTGGTCATGTGCCTTCGGCGTCAGGATCGCCTGGCGGTCAGCCGTTTCAGCAGCGTGTTGCGTGCTGGGTACGCACACTTCGATGGCGTCTTTCAGGATTTGGCGTCGCACTGCTTCCTCGCGGCGCCTCCGGATCGCGTGCTGGACGATATGGGCAACTACTACGACTATCGGGCGTTGATAGATCGGTTCACGCCTCATCTCGATCGAGCGGACATCAGGATCGCGACCTACACGGGCGACCGCCGGGAAAACATCGAACGCTTCTTCCAGTTGGCGGGTCTTCCGCTCGGGACCATCAACGTACCCGATGTCGCGCTGAACCCTTCCTTGAGCGCGGATGCGCAATATGTGCTGAGCCGGGTCAACGGCGTCAGAAAACCCTGGATGCCCAATGGATTGCGCGACAAGGTTGTCAAAGAGATTCACACTGCGGTCGAGGCCGAACTGAAAGGAAAACCGAGACGTGTGCCCCGCGGCGAGGCTGAAGAATTCTTCGATCGCTTTCGTGCCTCAAACGAGTGGGTGCGCGAGAGGTACTTCCCGCAAGAGGATCGCCTGTTCGGTGAAGATTTTTCGGATTACCCGGAGCGGACCGACTACGATCTACTCGAAGACCGATTGTCTGGCGTCACGGCGGAATATCTGCGGCGTCTTGAAAGCCTCGTCCCTCGCAGATGCAGACGATCGCTGTTTTCCTTCGCATGGGGAGCGTCTCGGCGTTTCTGAAATGCGTTTAGGAGGGCGAGCGCCACAGCAGCAACCGAGGGCAGTCAATTGCCACTGAGTTCACTCTGGAGAAGGATGCGCCGGCAGCGAGAAGCGTTCGAAGAAAGCCGGGACGGTAAGGGCGATGCCGATCTGTCCGCCTCCGTGCGCGATCGGCCGTCGGCGCACGAGCTTTTTGGTGACACGCGCAAGCATGAATTCCTGATCACACGGATCCTCGGGAATGATCTGCACCCTCGGCACGACGCGCGTCAAACCATCGAGAATCTTCGCTTCATTCTCGACACCGAGGCTGAATTCCCTGGTGCGAAGAAGCTGTTCATCGTCAACAGGATTTTCAATCCGGACTCTGAAAGTGCAGTTCTCGATGCGCTTTCGCGGGCTGGCGCGGAATATGTTCATCTTCCCTTCGAGCCTTCTGAATATCGGGCCAAGCGATGGGACGAAGACGGTCCTGGCGGTGAGACCGCACTTGGGTTGATCGCCGGCAGGGGGCTGTCTCGGCAGGAAGTGCTTCAGGTCAGACTGCTTTCCGGCGCGAGCAAGATTCGCTACGCGATGAACGTAAACGGCGCCAGGAATCTGGCCCTGAGCATTGGCAAACCCTTGGCGCGATGGACTTTGCCGCTCGATGGCAACTGCATATTGACCGAAGAAGCGTTTTCACGTCTGGCCGAACAGGTTCGGTCTGAACCGCTCGCCTCCCATGTCGTCCTGCCTTTCGAACGCCTGGAGCACAACAGCCAGTTTCATCAAAGGGATCCGATCGGTCGAAGTGACGAAGAGCCGCAAATCGCCTTTCATCACCGTTCGCCTTTGGAGTTCGATGAACGATTTCCTTATGGCCTGCGTGACAAGGCCGAACTGCTGATCCGGCTCGGCGTTCCGGGTGCCTGGCATGATTGGCCGACGATCCGCTGGTTACCGCAAGAGCATCCGCAGTCCTGCCTTGGGGATTTCAAGCTGTCGGACGCCAAGATTTTCAGACTCTCATCCGGTCAGCACGGGCTGGAGCGAAAGTCGGCGCAAAAGCAAAGATACCGGACGCGAAACGAGGCCATCTTCTCCACGCTGCTCTATCTGGACGAACTGACGGACGCACCGGATCGAGATTTGGGACAGCGCATCGTCAATGCGGGATAGCTCGGTCAGCTGCATCACGGTCAAGGGCTGCTCAAAGACGACGTCCCAGACGATTTTTTTGTTGGTGTGGGCGTTAAGGGGACCGCAAGCCTCCCGGCGAAGCAGCCGAACGGCCGGCGCAACGCCGAAAATCTGTGGTTGGTGCGGCTCAATGCTCACCAGGCATGGTCAATTTTCCTCGTTTCGCTATGCTAGTGGTGACTTTGACCGGCGCGACGTCAAACCAAGAAGAATTCGCCGGCAATGTGAGGGACCGAACGTTTCAGTCATGCCGATCGCCGCGCGAGAAAAGAATGGCGTCGCAGGGAAGCTCTGGAGCAAGCTACGCGGAATGGCACGGCATACGCCGGATCATCGCGAAAGGCGGGTTCGAAAGCTGATAAGGGCGGGTGATCTCGAAGCCGCACGACAGCTTGTCGCGCAGCTTCCTGATGGAAAACTGTCCACCGGGCTGGTGCAGGCCAGACTGTTACGCGCTGAACGCAGACTGAACGATGTCGTCACACATCTAGGTGATCTCTTCGAACGCCATGGTCCGGATCCGGTTCTGTGCGTGGAATATGATGTCGCGCTCCTGCAAACCGGTCAGTTCGCCCCAGCGGAAGCATTGTTTGCAAGAGTGTTGCAGGAAGAGCCGGATGCGCTCGACGATCTGACGAGCATGGCGCGTTCCGCCGTCGAGGAACAACGCTTTGGAATCGCCGTGGGCCGCTGGAAGGCTTTGTGCGAGCGAGCGCCTGACCGGGGCGACTTTCACAGGGGCCATATCAGGAACCTGTGCAAGATCCTCGAAACCGAGCAGGCCATGGCTCACTTCAGAGCTGTTGCAGACGCGTTCGACACCACCGAGTTCCAGTTGCTGCGGGTGGAGATCCTTGAGGCGCAGGAGCGATTTCGCGAAGCCCTTTCGGCTCTGGACGAAATCGCCCGCGACCGGGGTGAGGTTCCCGAGATTTCGATCAAGCGCGGCGTGTGCCTGCGGGGCGAGGGCCGCTACGACGAAGCGGAAGAGCTATTCCAGGCATTGAATCGGCGCGAGCCTTCAGACGAATTGCTGGCTTCGGAGCTGGCGAAAACGGCCTCGGCGTCCAAGCAATACGAGGTTGCGGCAGAGCGCTGGCGCGCGCTTTGCGAAGCGCATCCCCGCAACGCGGCGATGCATTCCGGCTATATCGACGCGTTGTTGAGCCTTCCCGATTTCGAGCAGGCGCGTGCGCATTACGACTCTGTCTGCGACTCGATCGACAAGGAACCGTTTCGCTATAATCAGCTGATCAAGATCCTTCATGCGAGCAATGATCTGGAAGGTGTGGAATCGCTGGTGGAGGCCTATCTCGAACGGCTTCGGCCCGGAGAGGCTCCACTGAGGCTGCGTGCGGCACTTCTTCACAAGAAGGCACATATCCTTCTGCGCAAGAGCCTCGACGTCGGAGATCCGTCAACATTTGTGAAGATCAGGGAGATCCTTGAAGATCTCGTCGCCAGCCAGCCATGGGACGTGGCCGCAAAGAACCAGTTGTGCAGACTGCTCGTCGCCATGCACATGGAAGACGAGGCGGCGCAGATCATCGAGGACATGCCCCGCACGTTGCATCCCAAGATCGTTGAATTGGAGATGTGGCGCGCGAGCCGCCTTGGCGATGATGAAACCGCCAAGGCAAAGTGGAATCTCAGAAAACAAATTCACTTCGTCCCCCACATCCAACCTTGCCACCCCGAAGCGCTGCAGCGCCGTGACGAGAACCCGATCGCGCCGGTCGAGGACGAAATAAGGGTGTTTACCGCCATTCGAAACGAGAAATGGCGTTTGCCCTGGTTCCTCGACTATTACCGCTCGCTCGGCGTGAACAGGTTCTTCTTTGTCGACAACGCTTCGAACGACGGGAGCGGCGAATACCTGCTGGACCAATCCGACGTTCATGTCTTTTGGACCGACGAGAGCTATGCCGTCGCCAAATCGGGCATGCAGTGGATCAACCAACTGGCGCGGGAACATGGCGCTGACGGTTGGGTGAGTTATGTCGATGTGGACGAAGCTCTGGTTTTTCCCGGCATGGAGATGAAGAGTCTGCGTCATCTGACCGACTACATGAGCGCCAGGAATGAGGAAGCGCTTCCTGCGTTCATGCTTGACATGTTTGCCGAGGAGCAACCCGTGCATGGGGAAGGGGCGTTCGTCGATTTTCCGGAAAGCTACCCTTTATTCGACAGTCGGATCGACCGGCACCCAAGCGTTCTCTGTCCGTATTCCGTTTTTCGCGGCGGTGCCCGGCAAGCGTTCGGGTGTGGGGAGAACCTGACCAAGACACCCCTGATACGGGGCGGGCGCGACATCAGTTTTTTGATGAGTAGCCATGTCATCTCGCCGGCCCGGGTCTCGGACGTTTCCGCGGCGCTGCTTCACTTCAAACTGTCGGGGAAACTCCGGGAGACGTTCAGGGCGGATCTTGCCGACAACGCGCGCATGCCTGCCTGCCGTCGCCGGTACCTGACCTATGAGAGATATCTGGAGGCTCAAGGGGAGGGGGTCCGGTTCTCGAATGCCCATACCAAGCGCTATTCGGGGAGCGATCAACTGCTTCAACTCGGACTGATCGATGCGCCCGACCACTATCTTTCGACGTTGGTCGAGGCTGATGGGGTCGTCACATGATGGACACGGCCTCCCTGAGCGGACCACGAGAGCGGGCCGGTTCGAAGAACCTGTTGGGCAGGTATTCGCTCACGGTCTGCTCTTCACCGAGGCTCGTTTGGTTTCGCAATGCAAAAGTGGGGACGCGCACTCTTTACCACCTGCTGAAGGACGCGTCTGTCTCCTTCGAGATCGAACACGAATTCAAGGTTCCGTTCGATCCTGAGCAATATGGCGCGTATTTCAAGTTTGCATTCGTGCGCAATCCTTGGGACCGGTTCGTTTCCGGATGGAAGAACAAGATCAATCCGCGCAAGGTCGGCTTCATGAAGCTCTCGGCGGAGCAGATCGACACGTTTCAGGACATCGGCAAGTTTGCCGAACATCTCGCTACGCTCGATCCGCAAACCTGCAATTCGCACTTCCGCAGCCAGAGCGCGCTGATCGAACCCGATGCGGTCGACTATCTTGGTCGGTTTGAAAGCTTTGAGGCCGATGTCAGGGCGATCTTCGGCAGGCTTCATCTGACTTTGCCGGACACGTTCCCCCATCGGAACCGCTCGAAGCGCGAGGGTTCCTATCAGGATTACTTCACGCCCCGGGTTCGTGACTTGATCGGACAGTTCTACCGGGATGACATCAAGCGCTTCGGCTACTCCTTCGAAAGAGGATGAGACGCGTGGATTTGTCCGTGGAAACAGGCGATCGCCTGCTGGAGCAAAACCGGTACGACGAAGCGGACCAGCACTTCGAGGCGGCAGCGTCGGCGCGCCCAAATGACCCCGAACCGCTTGCCGGTCTGGTTCGCGTGGGGCGAAAGCGCAAGGACATGGAGGAACTGCGCGCAAGGCTTGAACGCTTTCTTTGCTTGTGCCCGGATTCACTGGACGAAAAAGCCAACCTTGTTCAGGTCATAGCCAGAAGAGGTGATCAGAAACGAGCCGAATCCGAATTGCCAAGTTTGTTGGCGCTCGCTGAGCGCGTGCATTTCAACCGGGTGACCGGCCAAAGGTTGCTCCATCTGATCCAGTTTTGCTTCAGGGGCAGCCAGTGGTCGGAAGCCATGATCCGATTGCGCGATCGCGTGATCGAGTGTTCGGCGGAGGCCGCTATTTGCGGGACAGATGCAAGCTTGCCGGGGAACGATGCAGACACAGCTGACAGTTCCGATTCGGCGCATTCGCCGTTGCAGATCCTGCTGTGCGAGATCTACCTCGCGCTCGGCGATCACGACGCGTTTTGCAGAAGCGTCGCGTCCCTGCCATCGGGGGCTGGCGGGAAAAGGCAACTTCGCGATTTGCTCAGGGTCCGCGACAAGATCGTCTCGCCGAACTTTCCGGACTTCGAACGCGAGAAGGTCTTCGGTATCGGACTGAGCCGAACCGGGACGACGTCCTTGAATACAGCCCTCAACCGTCTCGGCTTCCATTCCATTCATTGGAGCAATCCGATGACGATGGATCTGATCGGGCAGTCGGATTTCGTTCTCTACGACGCGTTCACCGACATATCTGTGAGCAGTCAGTTCGAATCGCTCTACCACGCGTTTCCCAACTCGAAGTTCGTTTTCACGACGCGCGACGCCGAGAGTTGGGAGACCTCGATAACCCGGCATTATCTTCGCAATGCAGGCGAAGACTCCATCGATGGCGTTGCACGGTCGGCGTCGCGCTGGAAATTTCGCAACAAGGCCAGCTTCGTTCATCACGGCGTCTACGGCGCCTTCGACAATTGGCTGGATGCCAGGGAGGCCTATTATCGCAGGGTTCACGACTTTTTCCGGGACAAGCCGAAAGAACGCTTTCTGGAGATGAACATCGTCGATGGCGACGGCTACGAGAAGCTCTGCCCCTTTCTCGGCGTTTCCGATCCTGGGAAACCCTTCCCGAACAGCAACTCCGGAGCGTTGCCCGCTGCGGTCTCTGCGCAGCGTTGAGGCTCAGGGAGGCATGAGGATCCGGACCATGTGCGGGGTTGTCGGTTCGAGACGCACATGCGCCGCACAGTCATGAAGCGCCTCAAGGATATCTTTGCGCGGAAGCCGGGGCGGGAAAAAGCGACCGCCTTCGATCGGGCTGCCGGAAAGTTGCGCAAGACATTCTCGAAACTGGGGGGCGATCCCGCGGTCCTCTACAAGGTCCTCGGCGAAGAGCTTTCCGAGGCCGGGCGCCACGAGGAGGCGGCAGAGGCATTCATGGCCGCCATATCGGCACACCCGGACGATGCGGCAACCCACATCGCCGCGGCAAACGCGCTGCTGCTCTCGGACAATCCTCAAGAGGCTGCGAAACTATGGGGCACGGTTCGGCGACGCTTTTCTTCCTGCTACACCGAAGACGAACAGCGCAAACATGGGCAGGCCCTTTTGAGATCCGAGGCCTTCGACCAAGCGAGTACTGTGTTTGAGCACTTGCTTGAGGCCCGGCCGGACGTGCCGTGGGGCATTGCGGGCCTCGCACGGGTCGCCGAAAAGTCCAGGCGCTGGGACGAGGCGGTCAGGCTTTGGGAACGATGCCTTGTTGACCATGCCGACCGGGCCAACCCGTCCTGGTCGAAGGCCCTGGAGCGCTGCAAGAGCATGGCGCGGGGCGAAAGGACTTCGCCTCCCTTGAGCGAGGAAACGGCCCGCAGCGAAGCCGCAAAGGCCTATTTCCGTCTCATGTCCCGGGCCGACGACGGGGAACGAACCCGTCCGAGCGCATTGAACTTCCAGTCTGTTCTTGTGGTGACTTACGGCCGCAGCGGCTCCACTCTCCTGCAAGGTGTGCTGAACAGTATCGACGGGATGCTGCTGCGCGGCGAAAACGGCAATGCGTTTTTCTCCCTTTTCGAGGCCTACGACACTCTGTCCAGAGCCTCCGAGAAATACACGAATGCGCGAAGCCCCAATTCGCCCTGGTTCGGCATAGGTCTGGTTGACCTTGAACGGGTCTTGAACGAGCTGAGAGACGTTGCCCGCACCATCGTCTTGTCTGACCGCGCTGATGACGGCACCGTGACCTGCTTCGGCTTCAAGGAAATCAGGTATGATGAGGTTGGCGACCGGTTCGAGGACTATCTGCGGTTCCTCGAAACGTTGTTTCCTCAAGCGGGCTTCGTCTTCCTCACGCGCCGTCTCGACGACGTTCTCAACAGCGCCTGGTGGAAGGAGCGTGATCCCGAGGAGGTGCGTCGCAGGCTAGAGGAGACGGAGGGCCGGTTTGCAGGGTTCGCGAATGGCCGATCGAATTGCTTCCAGATTACCTACGAGGATATCGTTTCCCGCTCCGATCGCCTGAGATTGCTGTTCGAGTTCCTCGGTGCGCCGTACCGGCCTGGTGACCTCGACATCGTCATGGCGGCGCCGCACAGTTACGAACCGACCCGGCCGGAAATTCGCAAGCTGTTCAAGGAGTCCTGACGGGAACAGGGCAAGCCCAGGCCGAGTTCGGACACAAGGCCGATTGAGATCAGAGCCGCAGCGTTTCGCGCCATCTTTCCGGCAATGTGCCCAGTTCTTTTTCCACGGCCTCATATTGCTCCATGAGTCTGTCGCGTAGCCGAATTCGAACCTCAGGTGCGAGTGGGATGTCGATGCCGACGGCGCGGGGTTCGTCCAGGCGCGCTGGATGATGGTCGATCCCGAGAAAATCGCAGAACGCGTCAATGCGGGGCTGACTGATGAATGATTCGAAGAAATCCACGAACAAGCGCTCTGGTGGAATCGCCTTCTTGGCCCGCCTCAACATGGCGGCATAATCAGACCGCTTCGGCAAAGCATCGTTCAGACCCGCTTCGAAGCGCGCCAGGATATCCAGGGCGACAGAATGCGCGTCGTTGCTATCCGTCGCCTGCCGTCTCGCCAGCATCCGGATTTGCGACCAGAGCCGGTCGACCGGGTCACGCAAGGTCAGCACGAATTTCGGCTGTATTGGAAGGTCCGCAAGCTTTTTCAGTTTGGGGGCCGCCAGTTTTCCGTTCGCTGGCGTGAATTCCGCCACGACCTTTGTGCCGGGTGTCGCGATCGAGGAAACGAGGGTCTCGAACGCCTCGGCAGTCCGCTCTTCCTGGCCGACAAATCCGATCGCGCGCTCGATGAAAATGCGCTTCTCTTCCAGAAACCCGATGTCCTCCGGCGATTCTGCCGCCGCTGCTTCCTGCCTGTTTTCCATCAGCAAACGCGGCAGGCGCTCGGGCCTGCCGTCGAAGAAATGCACTTCCTTCAGCGGGGTCGCCGCGCATTGCGGATGTTCACGCAGATAGCGCCACAGCCAGGTCGTGCCCGCCTTCTGTGCGCCGAGGCAGATCAAAAGCGTTTCATAATTCGACATGTTCAAGCCTTCGTTCGGCGACGCAGTTTGCGACACCCATGGGCCAGGCATCGTGGCGAGGCGTTCAATAGCACGGAACTCCGGTGGTGGGAGAGATTCGCCCAACCTCTTCGTCTGAATCTGCATGGACTTGCGACCGGGCGTGCCGGGCTTCCGGGCTTGGGATGAGGTTGGAAGGGATAAACCCCGGTCAATCGGAGCGTCACCCGCAACACCAGCAGTCGAGCGGTGAAAGCACCCCTGACGCTCATTCGTGATTGTATCAAACCGTTGATTGGAACGGTGGCGCGTCTAGATCGCACCAAAGCACTCCTCCCTTGGATTGGAATATGTCGCGTTCGTTGCGCATGTTTGTCGCATCGGATATCGCGGCTGCATGACTCAGTCGACATCCCCCGAACAGCTCCGATGGACCATTGACGGCCTGACCATTGCCGGGTTGGCGTGGGGGCCTCGCGACGGGCATCCGGTGCTGACGTTGCATGGGTGGCTCGACAATGCGGCGAGTTTCGAGGTGCTTGCGCCCTTGCTGACGGGATGCCGGGTCGTTGCGCTCGATCTGACCGGCCATGGCCTGAGCGATCGGCGTTCCGAGGACGCGACCTATCTCATCTGGGATGACGTTCCCCAAATCCTTGGCGTGATCGACGAGCTCGGTTGGGCCGACTGCACCGTCATCGGTCATTCGCGTGGCGCGACGATCGCGACATTGCTGACGGCCACGATGCCGGAACGCGTGCGGTCGCTCGTTACGCTTGACGGGTTCATGCCGGGACCGAAGGCGGATGCGGCGTTCGTGCACCAGATGCGCGACAGCCTGCGCTACAAGGGGCGCATCGCGGCGCGGGCGCAGAGGCATTTCTCCTCGGTCGAAGACTTTATCGCGCGCCGCCGGCTCTATGGCGTCAGCGCGCAGATCGCCGAGCGCCTCGCAGCGCGGGCGCTCGAAAAGACCGGGGACGGATTTCGGCTGCGCAGTGATCAGCGGCTGTTCAGCCCGTCTGCCGTCAAGCTGAATGCCGCCCAGGTCGAGACCGTGCTTCGCGCGCTGTCCGTTCCGGTCCTGAACGTCTGGGCGAGCGAGGGGCTGGGCAAGCAGGACTGGATGATCGAACTCAAGGCGCTGGCTGCATCCGTGGTGGCCGATCTCACCAGCGTCACCGTGGACGGACACCACCATGTTCACATGGAACCGGGGCAGGCGCCGCTGATCGCCGGTCACATCCTCGATTTCATCGCTAGGGGCAGACCCTCCGCCGATTGAGGTCGCGCAGGACAAGCGGGTTTACTTGGCAAGGCTCTCCGCCTACATAGCGCGCGTTGTTCAACCACCCGCATTCGTAGGCGGGACTGGAAAAGGAGACCTGACCATGGCTGCGGCCGTTTCCCTGACATTTCCCGATGGTTCCGTAAAACAGTTCGACGCTGGCACGACCGGCCGCGACGTCGCGGAATCGATTTCCAAATCGCTCGCCAAGAAGGCTGTCGCCATCGCGCTCGACGGAAGTCTGCGCGATCTCGCCGACCCGGTGACCGACGGTGCGATCGAGATCGTCACGCGTGACGATCCGCGCGCGCTCGAACTGATCCGCCACGATGCGGCCCATGTGATGGCCGAGGCCGTGCAGGATCTCTGGCCCGGCACGCAGGTCACCATCGGTCCGGTGATCGAGAACGGGTTCTATTACGACTTCAAGCGCATTCATCCCGACACCCGCGAAGACTGGCCGTTCACGCCGGACGACCTGCCGGTGATCGAGAAGAAGATGCGCGAGATCATCGCCCGCAACGCGCCCTTCACCAAGGAACTTTGGAGCCGCGACAAGACCAAGGACGTCTTTGCCGACATGGGCGAGGCCTACAAGGTCGAGCTGGTGGACGCGATCCCCGAGGACCAGGACATCCGCATCTACAAGCAGGGCGACTGGTTCGATCTGTGCCGCGGACCGCACATGGACGCGACCGGCCGGATCGGCAGCGCGTTCAAGCTCATGAAGGTGGCCGGGGCCTATTGGCGCGGTGACGCGACCAAGCCGATGCTGACGCGCATCTACGGCACCGCCTGGGCAAACCAGAAGGAACTCGACGCCTATCTGCACATGCTGGAAGAGGCCGAGAAGCGCGACCACCGCCGCCTCGGCCGCGAGATGGACCTGTTCCATTTCCAGGAAGAGGGGCCGGGCGTCGTGTTCTGGCACGCCAAGGGCTGGCGCATGTTCCAGACGCTGCTCGCCTATATGCGTCGCCGCATCGAGGAAGATTATGACGAGGTGAACGCGCCGCAGGTGCTCGACAATGCGCTGTGGCAGACGTCGGGCCATTGGGGCTGGTACCGCGAGAACATGTTCGCGGTGACCTGCGCCGATGACGAGGCGGAGGATTCGCGCGTCTTCGCGCTGAAGCCAATGAATTGCCCCGGACACGTGCAGATCTTCAAGCATGGCCTGAAGTCGTACCGCGAACTGCCGATCCGTCTTGCCGAGTTCGGTTCGGTGCATCGCTACGAGCCGTCGGGCGCGCTGCACGGGCTGATGCGCGTGCGCGGCTTCACCCAGGACGACGCGCATGTGTTCTGCACCGAGGACCAGCTGGAGGCGGAAATCCTGAAGATCAACGATCTGATGATGTCGGTCTATGAGGATTTCGGGTTCCAGGAAGTCGTGGTCAAGCTGGCGACGCGTCCGGAAAAGCGCGTCGGCACCGACGCGATGTGGGACCACGCCGAGGAGATCCTGAAAAAGGCGCTTATCAAGATGGAGGCCGAATCGGGCGGTCGCATCAAGGCCGGTATCAACGAAGGCGAGGGCACGTTCTACGGTCCGAAGTTCGAATACACGCTGAAGGACGCCATCGGCCGTGACTGGCAGTGCGGAACGACCCAGGTCGATTTCAACCTGCCGGAGCGTTTCGGCGCGTTCTACATCGACAAGGATTCAGAGAAGAAGCAGCCGGTTATGGTGCACCGCGCCATTGTCGGTTCGCTCGAGCGTTTCCTCGGCATCCTGATCGAGAGCCAGGCCGGGCATTTCCCGCTCTGGTTCGCGCCGCTGCAGGTCGTGGTGGCAACGATCACGCAGGATGCCGACGAGTACGCCCAGCAGGTGGCCCGGCATCTCAAGGATGCTGGACTGCGTGTCGAGACGGACCTGCGCAACGAGAAGATCAACTACAAGGTGCGCGAGCACAGCCTTGCCAAGGTTCCGGTGATTCTTGTTTGCGGCCGTCGCGAAGCGGAGGAGGGCACCGTCAATGTGCGGCGTCTAGGCTCCCGCGACCAGGAATCGAAGACGCTGGACGAGATCACCACGTCGCTGGTCGACGAGGCGACGGCGCCGGACATCCGGCGCAAACGCACAGTGTGACGGTTCGGTGACGAAATGAACCAGGACCGGCGGCGCAAGCCGCCGGTTTTTGCTTGCAACTCGACTTCCAGATACCAGCTTTGTAGAAGGAATGCGGGTGGAGAAATCCTGCGGATGATGAGAACCGTCCGGTTTGCCGAACTGTCATATGCGCGTCCGGATGATCCGCCTTTCAAGCGGTGGGTCATACGCACGATCGAGAGTCTTTCGGGGCGCGAGCGCCTAGCGGACCTCTATGATTATTGGCGTCACGAGATCTTCGGAAAGAGCGACAGCGTCTTCACCGAGATGCTGAACCTGATCGAAGTGCAGCTCGAAGCCGACGGGCGATGGCCGCCGGAGTCCGTGCCCGATACGCCCATCGTCATGGTCGCCAACCACCCCTACGGGATCGGCGACGGGATCGCGTTTCTGGCGCTGGCCGAGAGGCTCGGACGGCCCTTTCGTGTCGTCATCAACAACGATCTCCTGAAGGTCCCGGAAATCCGGCCCTATTCGCTTCCCATCTCGTTCGAGGAGACGAAGGAGGCCGTCGCGCTCAACCTGCAGACGCGCAAGGAGGCCGTTCGGCTCTTGAAGGAAGGGGTCACGATCGTGATCTTTCCGGCTGGCGGTGTCGCGACTGCGCGCAAGGGGCTTGGCCGGGCGGAGGACCTGCCCTGGAAAATGTTCACGGCGCGGCTGATCCAGTCGGCCCAGGCTTCGGTGATTCCGGTCTATTTCGACGGGCAGAACGGGCGGCTCTTCCATCTGGTCAGCCAGTTTTCGCTGACGCTGCGCACGTCACTGCTGATTCGCGAATTCCAGCGCCTTTACGGAAAGCGGATCCGGGCCTGGATCGGTGAGACCATGACCTGGGAGCAACTGGCGGCGATCGACGACCGCAAAGTGTTGCTGGAACAGATCCACAGGGCGGTGTTTTCGCTGGATCCGTCGCCGCGGCGACGGCGGACGCCCGGTTACGTGACCGACCGTTACTGATTGAGCTGCTCGGCCGTCTCGGTATCGAGTTTGACCACGATGTCGTTGCCGGCCTGGATGTTGATCTCGCGCTGGAAGACCCGGCTCTTGTTCTTTGCGATCACCGTGTAGTCGCCGGCCGCGAGAATCATGGTCGGGAACGCGCCGACATTTTCAGTGATGATGTCGCCGGAGGCGCCGAGCACCGACCAGGCGGTGTCGGCGAGCGGGTAGCCGCCCTGGCCACGAACGAGGTTGAGGGTCACCTGGGCGGCGCGATGCTCGACCTTGGCCGTTGTCGTCTTGCCGGCTTCAACCTGGATGTCGGCGCGGATCGTGGCGTTCACTTCGCCGTAGTTGGAGACGATGTGATAGGTGCCGGCGTTCAGCCGCACGGTGCGGCCCGGGCTGACGTCGGGCAGGATCAGGCGGCGCTCGCCTTCGTCGTTCTGGTCGGCTTCGTAGATGTTGAAGCGCAGCTTCTCGTCGCGCATCGGAATGCCGCCGGGCAACACGCCTTCCAGCCGCAGCCCGCCGGCATTGAGCACCATGGTCTCATGGCGGGGTTCGTCGCCGAGCGTGATCCGCGTCGTCGCGCCGGCGCGGCCGAATGCTGCATGGACGAGATAGCTGCCGGGCGGGAGCTGAAGGCGCGTCGAGCCTCCCTTGGAAGAGGCGAGCAGCGGCAGCTTGCCCTCGGCGTCAGGTTCGGAGCCGAAGATGCGCCAGACCAGCCCGGTCGTGATGGCTTGTGATTCTTCGGTCAGAAGCGCGTCGAGGAAGAGATCGATCGGCGGACCGTCGCCGCTGAGGCTCGATCGCAAGGCCGCCGGCGCGTAATTGATGACGCCGGGCATGTCGATGATACCGGAGAACGGCGTTTCCTGGGCCTGGACGCCGGCCGCGGAGCAAGCCGCGAGGACTGCGGAAAGGAGACCCTGTCGGAGAAATGGGCGGCGCATCATGTCGATCGTGTGTTTCCTGCCCAGCGATGAACCCGAAGGCGCTGGATAATTCAACCCTCATGCGCCATATCGCGTGCGAACATTATCGAAAAATCGAGCATTTTCATGACCACTGCCAATCCCGTCGTTGAGTATTTGAAGACCCGCCAGTCCATTCCCCTGACCATGATGCAGGGACCGGGACCGAACGAGGAGGAGCTGGGCGCGATCCTGGAGATCGCGGCGCGCTCGCCCGATCACGGGCGGCTCGAGCCATGGCGCTTCATCGTCTATCGCGAGGTGGCCGGCCGGGCGATCGGCGAGAAGCTCGTCGCCCGTGCTCTCGAGATGAACGGCGAGATGCCGGAGGAGCAGGTCGAGCGCGAGCGCGGACGTCTGTTGCGGGCGCCGGTCGCGATCGGCGTGGTTTCGGTCACCAAGGCGCATGACAAGATCCCCGGCTGGGAGCAGTTTCTGAGCGCAGGCGCGGTCGCGATGAACCTCGTCCATGCAGCGAACGCGTACGGCTTTGCCGCCAATTGGGTGACCGGCTGGTACAGCGACGACGAGCGGGGCCGGGCGATCCTCGGGCTTGCCCCGGACGAGCGAATGGCCGGCATCGTTCACATCGGCAATTGCGACCGCACGATCCCCGAGCGTCCGCGCCCGGACGTCGCGTCGCTGACATCGGAATATGCCGGCGAGTTCGAGGGATAATCTTATGTTCTATGAACCGGGCGAAGGCCACGGCCTGCCGCACAACCCGTTCAAGGCGATCGTGGCACCGCGGCCGATCGGCTGGATTTCGACGCTGGCGGCGGACGGAACGGCCAATCTGGCTCCCTATTCGTTCTTCAATGCGGTGTGCGACCAGCCGCCGATCGTCATGTTTTCCTCTTCCGGCTACAAGGACAGTGTGCGCAACGCCGAGGCGACGGGGGAATTCGTCTGCAATTTCGTCGGCGAGGCGCAGGTCCAGGGGATGAGCCAGACGTCGTTTGCCTATGACAGCGACATCTCGGAATTCGAGAAGGCGGGACTCGAGGCGGCCGGATGCAATCTCGTGAAGCCGCCCCGGGTCGCCGACGCTCCGGCGGCGCTCGAATGCGTGGTGACCGATATTCGGCGGGTACAGGACCGCGCCGGTGGGGTGACCGGGAACTGGCTGGTCTTCGGCGAGGTCATCGGCGTTCACATTGACGACGCGATGCTGACCGACGGGCGATTCGATCTGGAAAAGGCGAAGCCGGTCACGCGTCTCGGCTATCTGGATTACGGTCTGACGCCGCCCATCATCGCGTTGGCGCGGCCCACCAACGGGTAGGCCGCGAAGTGCCAACAAACATGGTGAACGGATCGTAAACCATTTCCCAATAGCGTGTTTCGGGCAAGTCGTACCGGAGTCGCGCGCCATGATCGTTCAGCATTTTCTGAAATGGAGCCAGGCAGCCGACGTGTCCAAACGGGCGTCGGCGGCGGCGGCATTGGCGCGGGCCTATCTTTCCACCGAGATGGAATTCGACGAGCGCTGCGCAGCCGATGCCGCGCTCACGGTGATGCTCGACGATCCGTCGCCGAAAGTGAGGCTCGCGCTGGCAGAGGCGGTCGCGACGAGCCGGTTCGCGCCGGTGCAGATCGTCACGGCCCTGGCGGGCGACCAGTACGAAATCGCAAGCCTCATCATCGCGCGGTCGCCGCTCCTTCGCGACGGGGACCTGATCGCCCGCGTGGCGATCGCGGAACCGCGGATCCAGACGCTCATCGCGAACCGACCGGAGATTTCTTCAAACCTGGCGCTCGCTATCGTCGAGCACGGACATGCGGGAGCCGTGGCGGCGCTTCTCGACAATCACAATGCCGAGGTGACCGAGGCGGTTCGTGCGCGGATCGTGGAAACGCATCTGGGCGACGCGGGTGTTCGGGGCGCTTTGCTGCGCGATCCGGACCTGTCGCCGGTGCATCGCTTCAAGGTGCTCGAGGCTTCCAGGCAGGCGCTCGCGGCTTCGCCCTTTGTGGCGCGGCTTCTGGGCGAGGCGGGGGCGCAACGGGTCGGCGGGGACGCCGCGGCGAACGCGCTTGTTCTCTTGGCGTCCGGCCGGATCGACGACGGCGTGCATGAGCTGATCGGCGAGTTGCGGGCGAGCGGGGCGCTGACGACGCGGTTGCTGATCCGGGCCGTCTGTGCCGGCAAGATCGATTTCGTCGCCCGGGTTCTGGCGGACCTTTCCGGCCAGTCCTATGCCCGCGTGACCGCCATTCTTGTGGCCGAGCGGGAAAACCAGTTGCTCGCGCTTCTGGACGCGGCCGGGATCGCGCGGACGGTGCATGCGATGTTTTCCTCGGCGATCAGGATCTGGCGCGACGTCGCCAACGGCCGGCTGCAGATCGGGGCGCAGGAAGTCACCCGCATGGTGATGGAGGCCTTCGAGGCGGAGACGCTGGCACGGCCGCATCACGACAATGACGACGTGCTGGCGCTTTTGCGGGCGATCTATCTTGAGATGATGCGCCAGAACGCCCGCCGGCACGCGGCCGACCTCGCGGCTGCCTGAGTCATACACTTACCTCAGCGCAGGATCGGGATCTGCCGGCGCAGCTGCTTGACGGCTTTCCAGATCCGCTTGTTGTGCTTGACCGCGCGGACCAGGGCGCAGCGGATGCTCATGGCGGCTGCGATGAGGCGGCCGCGCGGGGTGAGCGGTATGACGGTGTCGTGGTGCAAGGTCTCGATTTCGCACCAGGCGCGCTTGAAGGGCTCGTCACCGACGCCGAAATCGAAAATGCCGATCCCGGATTCCGTCGCGTCGCAGATCGACAGGTGAAACAGCATGTCGCCCGGGCTGAGATGGCGGTATTCCGGATCGTAGCTGCTGAATTCGACCGTGATCCGGTCGTCGTGAATGGTGCAGGCATTGATCGCGATGACCTTGCCGTCGGCCTCCAGGCTCTTGAGCACATGGGTCGGCGGTTCGCGGCGGGTGCCTTGCGAGAACAGCTCCGCGAAGAAGGTCTTCACATGGGCGTCGGCGAAAACGTCGTGAATGCCGGCGGCCTTGAAGTGGCGGGACTTCAGGTCGAGGCAACGGGCGAGCGTTTCGGGAACCTCGTCGGCCGGAACGGCGCCGACGAAGCGATAGCCGCCGAGCCGCGCCAGTTCGCGCTCCTGGCTGCGGAACCGCTTGCGGCGGCGCTTGCCGGAATGGCGTGACAGCACGGCCTCGAAGCCGCCTTCCAGCGACAGGGACAGCGCCGGATTGGGGCTGATGCGCGAATGTTCGAAGACGAAGGGATTGGCGATGCCGCCATAGTCGGGCAGCTGGCGCTCCAGCACGATCGCGTCGCCATGCGCTTTCAGGGGCCGAAGCGCCCTGAGAATCGCCTGTTCGCCGGCAAGGGCCAGCGCCTGGATGTCGGCGGCGCGGCCGACCGGGAAATTGCCGTTCGCATGGCGCTCGCCGACATAGGCCAGGCCATGGCCCTTGACGAGTTCCAGCGGCAGCAGGACCGGGCCGCATCCGGCCGCGCGCAGCGTCACGAAGACCGGCATGTGCGGGGTGTGACGGAGCCATGCGCGCAGGAAGTCCGGATGCTGGTAGCCCGAGCACAGGACATCGGCGGGCAACCCGTCGATTTCGGCCAGCGCGGAGTCGCGATCGGTCGTCACCTTGACATCGACGGTCTCGGCGTGACGCTCGGAAACTGCAGACAGGGTTTCGGCCGATGCCGCCATCTCAACCATGTTTCAATCCTTTGGTGGCAGGGATTGCACGCATAGGTTTCGAAATCACTTCGTTGCCCCGATTTGTCAGGCTCTGAGTTCAGGATTGGATGGATGTCGGTTATCAAAACCTTAATGCGCAAGGCCTACATGCAAGGCGCCCGCTACAGCGGACTTTCGACCTTGCTGAGCCCGGTCCTGCGCGGGGTTGGGGCGATCCTGATGCTGCACCACGTTCGCCCGGACGAAGACGGCATCGGGCTGAACAAGCTGCTGCATGTCGATCCCGACTTTCTCGACCGGCTTCTCGACGACCTGAAATCGGAGATGCGCTTCGTCAGCATGGACGAGGCGGCCGACCGGCTGCGCCGCGGCCATTTCGACGAACGCTTCGTGGCGGTGACGCTCGACGACGGCTACCGGGACAATCTGGAGCATGCCGCGCCGGTGTTTCGCGCCCATGACGTTCCCTACATGATCTATGTCAGCCCGGGGCTCGTCGACGGCGAGGCGGATCTGTGGTGGGAATTGCTGGAGCAGATCGTCGAGGCCAATGACGAATTGGCTTTCGACACGGGCGAGGGGCGCCGGGTGTTCGACTGCGGCTCGGATCGCGAGAAGCATGCGACCTACGCCGCCCTGATGGAATACACCCGCCTGCAGATCGACGAGGACCGGCAGCGCGAGCTTACCCGCAACCTTTGCGCGACCTACGGCATCGACCGGGCGGCCCATGGCCGCGCGTCGCTGATGGACTGGGACGAGTTGCGCAGCCTTCGGGCCGACCCGCTGGCGAGCGTCGGCGCGCACACGGTGGGCCACTACCAGCTGCGCCGTCTGCCGGCCGAGCGCGCCCGCGACGAGGTGGCCCGCTCGCGCGACATGCTGGCCGAGAAGCTGGGCGAGCGGCCGCGGCATTTCGCCTATCCCTATGGCGACGATTGCGCCGTCGGGGCCGAGGAGGTGGGGATCGTGCGCGATCTCGGTTTCGAGACGGCGGTGACCACGCGCCACGGCCTGCTGATGCCCGGCCATGCCGAGGCGATGCAGGCGCTGCCGCGGGTTTCGGTCAACGGCCACTATCAGCAGGTCGGCTATATCGAGACCATGCTGAGCGGGATCACCGTGCCGGTCGCCAATGGCGGCCGCACCTTCGTCACGGTCTGATGCGATCAGCGCGGCTGCTTGGGCCGGCGCTCCATCCAGCTGATCACGGCCATGGCCGGCAGCACCCAGACCAGGCCCGAAATGGCGAAGAAGGCCAGGTGCACGTACCAGGGGCTTTCGGCCAGGCGATAGCTGGCGACCGTGGTCGCGATCAGGGCGTAGAACACGACCAGCGCGACGAGGATCACCATGCCGATGAATTTTCTCAGACGGTAGGGCATCGGGGTTCTCTTTTTCGACAGGCCGGCTATTTAGCATCACGACGCGACAAGCCAAGGCCGCGGATGCGGCATTCGGCCGCTTTTCACGAAGCGCGCGCGGCTTTATGTCTCCCGAAAACAGGCGGCACTGATGACGGACACCACACTCGACCCGGCGGCACCCGACCGGCCGGTCGCCCTCGACACCGAGATGCGCGAGATGCGCCACCGCGCGCAATTGCGCGTCTGGCTCTATGCGATGCTGCTCGTTCTGATCGCGCTGGTGGTCGTCGGCGGGGCGACGCGGCTGACCGATTCCGGCCTTTCGATCACCGAATGGAAGCCGATCCACGGCGCGATCCCGCCGCTGAACGCGGCCGAATGGGCCGAGGAGTTCGAGAAGTACCAGCAAATCCCGGAATATGAGCAGGTCAATCACGGCATGACGCTGGCCGAGTTCAAGGGCATCTTCTGGTGGGAATGGGCGCACCGGCTGCTGGCGCGGGGCGTCGGCCTCGTCTTCGCGCTGCCGCTCGCCTTCTTCTGGGCGACGGGACGGATCGACAGGCGGTTGAAACTGCCGCTTCTCGGCATTCTGGCGCTGGGCGGGTTCCAGGGTTTCATCGGCTGGTGGATGGTGTCGTCCGGCCTGGTCGAGCGGGTCGATGTCAGCCACTACCGGCTGGCCGTCCACTTGATCACGGCGAGCCTGATCTTCGCCAGCGTCATGTGGGTGGCGCGCGGGATCGCGCCGCATGCGGGCGACCTGAAGCCGACCGCGCACTCCGACCGATACGCCGCGATCCTCGTGCTGATCGTGCTGTTCCAGATCTATCTGGGCGCGCTGGTGGCGGGGCTCGATGCCGGGCTGGTGTTCAACGAATGGCCGACCATGGATCGCGGCTTCTTCCCGTCCTCCATGTGGGAGCCGGCGCTGGGCTGGCGCAATGTCTTCGACACGCCGGCGATCGTGCAGTTCGTGCATCGCACCTTCGCCTATGTCGTCTGGGTCGCGGTGCTGGCGCATGCGATCGCCTGCTGGCGCTGGGCGCCCGGTTCGACCCATGCGCGCCGCGCGGCGATCCTGTTCGGCCTCGTCACGCTGCAGGCGGTGTTCGGCATCATCACGCTCCTGACCTATGTGCCGCTCGGCTGGGCGCTGTTGCATCAGGCGACGGCGCTCGTGGTGCTCGGCTTCGCGGTCGCCCACTGGCGCGGCCTCGTCGGGCCGATGCCGCTGTCCGACGGCACGCCGCACCGGCTGACCCTGGTGGGCGAGCGGAACTGAGTTCTTCTCTTGTCCGGAGTGGCGCCCATGGGGCGCGGGCATGGGTGAGCGTTGCCGCGCCTCGGTGAAGGGCGGGCGGGGCAAGCCCGGTTCTGCGTCGCGCTCATGACGTGTCGTGGGGTTGCCAAGCGTAGAGCGCGAGGGCGTGGCACTCTTTCAGCACCTCTTCCACCGCGTTCTTCGGCCGGGCCTGCCAGCCGGGCGGACGGCCGGGGCGGATGGGGCGCCAGCGTTTCGGCCGGCGGGTTGCGCGATCCCGGCGCGCCTGCCAGCGGGCGAGGCGGGCCGCCTGGGCCTCCATATCCTGCAGGACCCGTTCCAGCGCCCTGATGCGGCGAACGAGGCCGGCGGCATTGACCGGCTGGCCGGGCCACAATTCGTCCTTGTCGATCGTCCAGGCGCCGTCGTCGCCGGGCTCCAGCCATGGCGCGCCGAACTGCCTGAGCGGATCGAAGAGGGGGAAGGCGGGCAGGGGCGCTTTGCGCGTCTCGGGCTTCGCCGCGGCGGTTTCCTTGCGTGTCGGGTTTGCTTCGCGCTCCCGGGCGGGCGTGACGGACAGCCGGCACGCGGCCATGACGATCAGCCGCCGGACCGCGAATTCGGCCGGCCGCAGGATGCCGAGGATGCGGCGATACAGGCCGCGCGGCAGCATGGTGACGACGCGCCCGGTGCGCAGCCCCGCCAGCATGAACAACCGCCCGACAATGACGAGCAAGTCTTCCCGGTTCCTGTCGATCGCGCGTGGCCAGTCCATCGCCGCTTCCCGTTGTTGCGCCGGGGATCAGGGTACCGGGCTGCGCGCCGGCGGTGGATGGACGGTTGAGGGAGAGGGCGGAAAAACAAGGGGTTGGCGGGAATGCATGACGAATTGATTCAACGTTTTCGAGGACAGGATCCGTCGAGTGTCACGCACGCCCTGTGTGACGAGCCGGCGCCGGGCCTTGGTGCCCGGGCGCCCGAAGCGGTCACCTGATGGTCACCTTCACGTTGGTCGTCTGGCCGGCGGTGATGTCGAACATGTCGGTGTCGAAGGTCTCGCCGCCGCTGATCAGGATGCGCAGGTGGTAGCGCCCCTCGGCCAGCGCGAGCGTGTGGGTGCCGCCGAGATTGTAATTGGCCGCGCGCTTGCCGTCGCTTTCGCGGACATAGTCGATGTTGAGCAGGCTCTTGCCCGTCTCGTTGGCGATTTCGTGGGCCAGCAGGCCGGCCTGCATGTCGAGCGTCGGCGTGGCGGTTTCGTTGCCCCTGACCGTCACCGGGAAGGTTCGCACGACAGAAATGGGCGGCCGGTTGTTGTAGTCGAGCAGGGCGCGGATCACGTAGTCGCCGGCGCGCAAGGCTTCGGGGTTGTTCTGCCCGCCGACCATGAAGGCCAGCCGACCCTTGCGGGCGTCGGCGTCGGCCTGCGTGCGGTAGACTTCGTAATCGATGCCCCTGGCGGGCGCGCCGCCGGCGCTCAGGACGGCCGTGGGCAGCAGGAAGCCGACGCGCATGTCGAATTCGTACCGCGTGACCTGACCGGCGACGATCTCGATATCGGCGGTCTCTGCGATGTCCTGATGCGTGGCGCGGACCTGGTAGCGCCCGGAGGGCAGATAGGTGTCGGCATCGGAGCTCGCCTGAACCGCGAGCGCTTCGCCCGCCGGTCCGTTTTCGCCGATTGCGAAGAATTCATAGTGGATCGGATCGGCCGCGACCGTCTTGTCGTCGGAGGCATAGGCGAACATGCGGGCGCTGCCGCCGTCGAGGTTGAAGGGTTCGGCCTGCTTGCCGTCGGCGCCGATCGTCAGCGTGCCGGTGCGCACCAGGGCGCTGGAACGGTAGCGCACGGTGACGTCGTAGCTGCCCGGCGCGAGCTGGGCGTCGGCCTGGTAGAAGATGCCGAGGCCGTCATGGAGGACGGTGTCGCCCTGCCTGACGATCCAGTGGCTGCCGCCGCTCGTCGCCTCGCAGGTCGCGCAGAGCTGCGTGTCGAGGATGAGGGTCGGCACCTTCGGGTCCGGTTGCGGCGTGGCCGGGACCGGCGCGGGCGCGGCGGCGACGGTGGCGCGCAGGGCCGTCAGCAATTCGCTGGCGGAGTTCGCCCGGTAGAACTGGCCGCCCGTCTCGGTGGCGATGCATTGCAGGGCGGCAAGCTCCTCGTCGGTCACGTCGAAGCCGATGACATGCACGTCGAAACCGGGATTGACGACCTCGAAGGAGCGCGCCTGGGCGCAAGGGTCGGCCTCGCAGGTTTCCAGCCCGTCGCTGACGAGCACGACGGAGGCGTTGTCGCCGGCATAGTAGCCGACGGTGGCCGCGGCGAGCAGCAGGGAATCGGAGATCGGCGTCTTGCCCTTGGGCGAGATGGACCGGACCTTCTCGATCAGGCTCGCGCGGTTGACCGGGCCGGGCAGGGCGACCACCTCGATGTCGCTGCAATCGTCCTTGCGGCGGTGGCCGTAGACCATCAGCCCCATGTCGACGTCGTCGTCCCAGGTGGTGATCAGGTCGGTCATGACCTCCTTGGCGATGGCGATCTTGGCCACGCCGTCGATCTGGCCCCACATGGAGTTGGAGCCGTCGAGCACCATCATGACGCGGGATTTGTCGGACTGGGCGGCGGCGGGGGCGGCGAAAGACAGAGCAAGGACGATGGCTGCGACGCAGCGGAAGACAAAACGGACCATGTGGGAAAATCTATGAAGTTGGGCCTATATCGCGGCCGGTTGAAACGTGCCGCGCAAGGACGCAACGAAAGCTGGTGATGAAAATGGGCGGGGCATGGCAAATCCACGTCGAGCTGCTTTTCGCGCACCAAACTAAATGGAAATCTCCTCCGATCAACTCATAATTGCGCGACGCTTACCTAAAGTTCGTCCCGTTGTGCCTTCCGGCGTCCTACATCGTGTAGCCGGGCTTCTTGTAGATGCGCTCGGGCTGCTCAACGATGTCGGGGATGTGGACGTCCTCGCGCCAGCGCGCCTGTTCGACCTCCTCGACGGCCACCGAGACGGATTTCTCCTGGTAGTCGAGCGTCTCCATCACCTGTCTGGCGATGGCCTCGGCGAGTTCCTTCTTCTGGGCGTCGGTCTTTCCGGGCCAGAGCTTGACGACGATGTGCGGCACTGTGTGTTTCCTTTTTCCGTGGTTCTTCGATGCGTTCGATCCCGGCACCGGCGGGCCGGCGTCGGGATCGTCGCGCTTTCTGTCGGCGGGCATCCTACAGGCTTCGTGCCGCGTGTGAACGACCCGGCTGCGGCCGTCACCAGGGCTGTCTGGCCGGACCGACGGTGAATTCGCTGACGGCGGTGTCTTCCGGCAGGTCGAGGGCGAAGGCGACGACGTCGGCGATGCGTTCCGGCGAAATGGCCATCGCGTCATAGAGGCCCTGCATGCCTGCCGCCGTCTGCTGGTCGGTGATCGTGTCGAGCAACTCGGTGGAGATGGCGGCCGGATAGAGGGTCGCGGTGCGGATGTTCGTGCCCTCCATGGCCGATTCCATGCGCAGGACCTCCATGAAGTTGCGCACGAACCACTTGGTGCCGCCATAGACCGACGCGCCCGGATAGTTCTTCAGGCCGGCGACCGACGACACCGCCAGGACGTAGCCCGACTTCTGCTCGGTGAAGGCGGGCATGACGGCCGCGACGCCGTTCAACACGCCCTTGATGTTGACGTCGATCATGCGGTTCCATTCGTCGGTCTTCAACGCGGAGACCGGGCTGCTCGGCATCAGGCCGGCATTGAGGAGGATGGCGTCTACGCTGCCATAGGTGTCCGTGGCGAGCTTGACTATGGCGTCGTTGTCGGAGGGATCGGTGACGTCCAGCGCCTGACAGACGGCCTTGCCGCCTTCGGCCCGGATGGCGTCGACGATCGCCTTCAGCCTGTCTTCGCGACGCGCGCCGAGGACGACGTTGGCGCCCCGGGCGGCAAGGCGTCTGGCGGTGGCTTCGCCGATGCCGGACGAGGCGCCGGTGATGATGACGGTCTTGTTGTCGATCATGATGTTCTGCTTTCCTGTTGTCTGTGGTGAGGGGCGGCGTCAGGCGCCGTATTGGGCGTCGGAGACCTTCTCCATCCAGTCGACGGCCTTGCCGTCACGGACTTCCTGGATGGCGGTGTGGGTCATGGCCGTGCCGGGCGCGGCGCCGTGCCAGTGCTTCTCGCCGGGCGGGAACCAGACGATGTCTCCGGGCCGGATCTCCTCGATCGGCCCGCCCCAGCGCTGCGCACGGCCGAGGCCAGCGGTGACGATCAGGGTCTGGCCAAGCGGGTGGGTGTGCCAAGCGGTCCTGGCGCCCGGCTCGAAGGTGACATTGGCGCCCTGGACCCGGTCCCGGTCGGCGCGGTTGAAGAGCATTTCGACCTGCACCGAGCCGGTGAACCAGTCGTCCGGTCCCGGGCCTTTGGGGTGATCGTCTGCGCGGACAATGTCCATGGCGATTGCCTTTCTTCTCGATTGCGTGTGCTGGAGATCTATGGGGCAATGCGCTATTCGATTAGTGGGCATAATTTGCATGAACTGTTGAGTGGTGTTCAGGAATGGCGCGTGACGAGCTGAGTGAGTTGAGAGCCTTCATCTGCGTGGCCGAGGAGCGCAGCTTCACCAGGGCGGCGGCGAAGCTGGCGGTTTCGGCGTCGGCGCTCAGCCACACCATACGCGGGCTGGAGGAGCGGCTCGGCCTGCGCCTCCTGACCCGGACGACGCGCAGCGTGGCGACCACCGAGGCGGGCGAGCGCCTGTATCAGTCCATCGCGCCGCATTTCGAGCAGATCCGAAGCGAGATCGACGCCCTGAGCGAATTGCGCGACAAGCCGGCGGGGACCGTGCGGGTGACGACGGCGGTGCATGCGATGGAGACGATCCTGCGCCCTCGGCTGGCGGCGTTCCTGCCGAAGTTTCCCGACATCCATGTTGAGGTGTCGATCGACAACGGTTTCGTCGACATCGTCGGAGAACGTTTCGACGCCGGCGTCCGGCTGGGGGAATCGGTCAGCAAGGACATGATCGCGGTGCGGATCGGGCCCGACTGGCGCTTCGTCGTGGTGGGTGCGCCGAACTATTTCACCCGGCACTCAGTGCCCGTGCATCCGGGCGAACTGACGAACCATCGATGCGTCAACCTGCGCCTGGCCTCGGCCGGCGGGCTCTATGCATGGGAATTCGAGAAGGAGGGCCGCGCGCTTGATGTCCGCGTCACGGGGCAGGCGACCTTCGACAGCATCGTGTCGGTGCTGCACGCCGCCGTCGACGGGTTGGGTCTGGCCTTCGTGCCCGAAGACCTGGCGCGCCCGCATATCGAGGCGGGGCAGTTGCTCATCGTGCTCGACGACTGGTGCCCGCCGATCCAGGGCTATCATCTCTACTACCCGAACCGCCGCCTGGCCTCGCCGGCCTTCGCCCGCTTCGTCGAGGCGATGCGGTATCGCGGGTGAGCGACACAGATGTGGCGCGGCCCGTGGCGGGCCGCGACCTTGGCTTTCCTAGGCCCCGATCATCAAATCCAGGTTCTGAACCGCCGCGCCGGAGGCGCCTTTGCCGAGATTGTCGTAGACGGCGATCAGGACGGCCTGGGCGCGGTCGTCGTTGGCGAAGACGTAGAGATTCATGCCGTCCGTGTCGTTGAGCGCCTCGGGCTGCAGGCCGGGCACGCGCTCGACCTTCTCGAAGGGGGCGACCTCGATGACGCTCGCGTCAAGCGACGCGTAGTGGTCGGCGATGGCCTCGTGGAGCTGCTTGCCGGTCGGGACGGTCGGCAGCGCGCCGAGCTGCAGCGGAACCATGGTGACCATGCCCTGCGCGAAATCGCCGACGACCGGGACCATGAGCGGGTCGCGCGACAGGAGGGCGTAGCGCTTCAGTTCCGGCAGGTGCTTGTGCGACAGCGTCAGCCCGTAGGGCAGGAATTCGGGCGCGGTTTCGCCCATCGCCTCGTAGTCGGCGATCATCGCCTTGCCGCCGCCGGAATAGCCGGTGATGCCGGTGAAGGTCACGGGGAAATCCGCCGGCACGAGGCCCGCCTTGACCAGCGGGCGCAGCGTCGCGATCGGGCCCTGCGGCCAGCAGCCGGGATTGGCGACGAATTGCGCGGCGCGGATGCTGGCTGCCTGGTCGCCGTCGAGTTCGGCCATGCCGTAGGTCCAGCCCTCGGCCGTCCGATGCGCCGTCGAGGCGTCGATGACGCGCGTGCCGGCGTCGCCGATCATGGCGACCGATTCACGCGCCGCGTCGTCCGGCAGGCACAGAATGGCGATGTCGGCCTCTTTCAGAAGCTCTTCGCGCAGCGACTGGTTGCGCCGTTCGGCCTCGGGGATCGACAGGACCTCGATGTCGTCGCGTCCCGCGATCCGCTGCCGGATCTGCAGGCCGGTGGTTCCGTGTTCGCCGTCGATGAAGAGTTTCGGTTTCATTGTCGCTTCGCTTCTTTGTTTTCGCTCACGCCGGTGCTCGCCGGCTATGCGGCTGCGGGCGAAAGCCCGGGCCGCGGTCGCGGCCTGTTGGAGGCCGGGCTGGTTGTTCCGGTATTCTCGCCATCGTCTTATCGTCGGGCGCGTTTCTCCGCCAGCAGGCCCAGGTAATGCTGCGCCACGGCCGCGCCTGCAATCGCCGTTATATCGGCGTGATCGTAGGCCGGCGCAACCTCCACGATGTCGGCGCCGACGATGTTCAGGTCGCCGAGCTGGCGCAGGACGGAGAGCATCTTCGCCGATGACGGGCCGCCGGCGACCGGGGTGCCAGTGCCGGGCGCGTAAGCCGGGTCGAGGCAATCGATGTCGAAGGTGACGTAGCAGGGCTTGTCGCCGACGCGCTTGCGGATGTCATTGGCGATCGCGGTCGCCGCCATCTCGTCGATCTGGTGGCCGTGCAGCATCTCGATGCCGCAATCCTCCGGCGCGTGGGTGCGGATGCCGATCTGGATCGAATGCGCCGGGTCGATGACGTCGTCGCGCACGGCCCGGATGACGAAGGAGCCGTGGTCGATGCGCCGGCCGTCGTCGAACCAGGTGTCCTGATGGGCGTCGAACTGGATCAGCGCCAGCTTGCCGTGGCGCGCCGCATGGGCCTTCAGGAGCGGCCAGGTGACGAAATGGTCGCCGCCCAGCGTGACGAGGAAGGCGCCGGAACGCAGGATCTTCGCCGCCTCGCGCTCGATCGTCGCCGGCGTCTTCTGGTGGTTGCCGTAGTCGAGCAGGCAGTCGCCGTAATCGATGACGGCGAGATGCTCGAACAGGTCGCGCTCGAAGGGGTATTGCGGATCATTGTCCATGATCGCGGAGGCGCGGCGGATCGCCTGCGGGCCGAAACGCGCGCCCGGCCGGTTGGAGACGGCCGCGTCGAAGGGGATGCCCCAGACGACAGCGTCGGCGCCGCGCAGCGTCTTGGTGTATTTGCGGCGCATGAAGGACAGCGCGCCGGCATGGGTCGGGTCTGAGGCCGCGCCGATGAGGCCGCGGGCGGTGAATGCGTGGTCGATCGTCTTGGATGGCATGGGTCGGCTCGTCCTCGGAATGCTGCTTGTGGTCGCCTTGCGCCGCGTCCGCGGCGAAATCGGGGCGGGCGGTCAGGCCTGTCGGACCATGGCGGACTGCGCCGGGGCCGACGGGCCGAGAATGCTTGAAAAGACCTTCGACATGCCGTCGAGGATGCGTTGCTTGAGCAGGCGCTCCTCCTTCTCCATGTCGGCCGGCAGGCCGGTTGCGGCAGCGCCCGCCGTCGCGGCCTGGCGCCTTGCGACGAGGCGGCTGATCGCTTCGGCGATCTCGGGCCGCTCCTTCAGAAGCGCCTCGAACTGCGCATGGGTGATCTCGTAGGCGACGACGCCGGTGGAGGCGGAGACCGTGGCGGAGCGCGGCGCGCCGGTCAGAAGCGACATTTCGCCGAAGATCTCGCCGGCGCTGATGTGGCCGACCTTCAGCGGTTTCTGGTCTTGTCCCTCGACATGCACGTCGAGCACGCCTTCCGCGACGACGAAGAGCGAGCTGCCGGCTTCGCCCTGGCGCACCAGCGCCTCGTCCGGCGCGTACTGGCGGATGCGGGCGTTCTGCGCCATTTCGGCGAGCTCGGGCTTCTTCAACGTCCCGGCGAAGAGCTCGATGCGCGACAGGATCTCCAGCCGGTCGTCCGTGCCGTCATGGTCGAGCTGCCGCTTGGGCCGCCGGTCGAGGAAGATGTCCTCCTTCGGCAGGGCGGGTGTCAGGCCGGCCAGATGAAGCTGCTTGAGGAGATGCGTCATCACCGCGTCGCGCAGGGCGGACGGCGAGCGCTCGTCGACCTTGCCCCAGAAGCGCACGAGGTAGCAGATGCCGCGTTCCTCCGGCTCGCCGACGAGGACGGTCGGCGCGGGCTGCTCCAGGATGCCCTTTTCCGAGGCCGCGGCCCGGGCACCGGCCAGAAGGATCCGGCGCGCGCGGTCGGCGGAGACGTCGAAATCGAGCACGATTTCCACCTGCAGGCGGGAGATGTGATCGGAATGGGCGAAATTGGTGACCGCCATCATGCCGAGCATGCCGTTGGGCACGACGACGACATTGTTGTTTTCGAGCTGCACGCGGCAGACGCGCCAGCCGATGCCGAGCATCTTGCCATATTGCTCGGTGGCGAAGTCCCTGTGATGCAGCGAGATCCAGTCGCCCTCGCGGATCGAGCCGTCGAGATTGAGGGCGATGCCGGTGAAGACGTCCTGGATCATGTTGCGCAGCGCCAGGCCGAGGACGATGCCGACCGCGCCCGACGTCGCCCAGATGGCGGTGACGTCCTTCTGGAAGACGAAGGAGATCACGCAGGTCACGGCGATGACCAGGATGATCAGCGCGACGGTGGTCTTGAGAAGCTGCGGCACGGGATGGCGCGCCAGGCGAGCGACGACGCCGTTCCAGAAGAACTTCTCCAGCGCCGAGATGACCAGGAACGCCCCGGCGATCCAGACAAGGCTTTGAAGGATGAGCGCGAATGCCGCCGCGGTGCCCTGCGACGTCTCCGCGAAGAGGGCGGAGGAGATCCGGTTTTCGTTCAAAGCCGCAAGCGCCACGACGACGAATATGGCGGCACGCACAAGGAGGCCCGTCATGAGTGCACTCACACACCAGAACGCCGCCGGAGGCAAGCCCGTTTTCCTGGCGTCGTTGCATCGGAGGGCGGCCGGAAACCGGGGTTCGGCCGGGATCGGCGGCGATCAATCGGGTTCGTCGGCGACGCGCGGCATGTCGTCATGCGGGGTGACGGTCTGGCGTTCGATCATGCGATGCACGCGCAACGGCGTCGGGCCCTTGTGCAGCGCCAGAAGCCGTTCCGTCACCTCGGCGTCGGACTTGGTGCGGCGCTGGTTGTGGCGGATGTACTCGACCCATGTCGGCACGTGATAGGTCTCGGTCCAGACGTCCGGGTTTTCCAGATCGCGCAGCAGCGTCCATTGCTGGGCGCCGTCGCGGATGCGGATGCGGCGGCGCAGCGTCATCAGTCCGAGGAACTCCTGCACGTCCTTCTGGGCGACCTCGTAATCGACCATGATCATGATCGGGCCGCTTCGCTGGGTGAGGTCGAGGCGCAGCGGCGGCGCGGCGAAGCGGTTGAGCGGATCGAGATTGAGCTGGGCGAAATCGGGCAGCGGCAGGCGCAGGCCGATGGCGGCGCCCAAGAGCAGGGTGAGTGCGGCGCCGGTGAGCGCGCCGTTCGTGCCGATCGATTCCGACATGGCGCCCCACAGCCAGCTTCCCGCCGCCATGCCGCCGAAGATGCCGGTCTGGTAGAGCGCCAGCGTGCGCCCGACGACCCAGCGCGGCGTCGACATCTGCATGGTGACGTTGAAGAGCGACAGGGTGACGATCCAGCAGACGCCCGCCAGCACGAGCGCGGCCGCCGACAGGACCGCCCAGGGGCTGACCGCCAGGATGAAGCTGCTCACCGCGAAGCCGAGGAAGCCGATGCGGGTGATGGTCTCGTTGTGGAGGCGGGCGCGCAACTCGGCGTTGGCGAAGGCGCCGACGACCGCGCCGATGCCGAAACAGCCGAGCAGGGTGCCGAAGACGAAGGCGTTGCCCTGGAGGTTGTCGCGCACGACGATCGGAAGCAGCGCCTGCAGGGCGACGGCGGCGACGCCGAAGATGAAGCCGCGCATGATCACCTTGGCGAGGTTCGGCGACATGGCGACGTAGCGCAGGCCCGCCTGGAAGGCGATGCCGAAGGGCTCGCGCGGCAGGTTTCGCGGCGTCTGCGCCGGCTGCCAGCGATAGAGCGCGGCGATGATGGCGACGTAGCTCGCCATGTTGACGGCGAAGGCGGCGGCCGCGCCGGCGATGGCGACGATGGCGCCGCCGATGGCCGGCCCGACGCTGCGCATGGCGTTGAAGCCCATGCCGTTCAGCGAGACGGCGGCCGGCACCTCCTCGCGGCTGACGATGTCGCCGACGGAGGCCTGCCAGGACGGGTTGTGAAGCGCGGTGCCGCAGCCGAGCAGGAAGGTCAGGCCGAGCAGCAGCCAGGGCGACAGGAGCGTCTCGAAGGCGAGGAAAGTGAGCACGATCGAGACGAGGAACATGAAGCCCTGGGCGACGAGCATCACGGTGCGGCGGTCGAAATTGTCGGCGAAGACGCCGGCGATCAGCGAGAAGACCATGATCGGCAGCGTCACCGAGGTCTGTACCAGGGCGACCATGCTTTCCGAGGCGGTGAGTTCCGTCATCATCCAGGCGGCGCCGACCGACTGGACCAGCGTGCCGAAATTCGACGCCAGGGTCGCCGTCCAGAGCATGCGGAACGTCTGGTTGCGGAGCACTCCCGTGAGGGAATCCGCCTTCGGCATGGTGTCCTCCTCCTGAGGCCCGTCGAGTCAGGCCGACACTCGTTCTACGCCAAATGGACGGAAAGCACAGGGGAATTTACGCGGCGCGATGCCGGCTGTCGCGGGATGCGCCTGCCCGCGTGTCCGAACGGAAACGACGCCGCGCCCGGCGGCCGAGGCGTGACATTCGCAAGGCGAGCAAGTATCGGTTTCGTTCACATCGAAGGTATTCCGGACTGCCCAACCGACGACGGCAGGCTGGCCCCGCGCCATGACTTGCTCGCCACAAAAGGCCGCTTCATGAATTCTCGCTTCCCGGACTTCGAAGCTATCCGTGGCATCTGGGTGCGCGACCGGGCCGTTTTCCTTGCCTGCTATCTGCTGACGCTCGTCATCTACAGCTACTTCGTCACCGACGTGCTGTTCGCCAACCACACGCTGCCGAACGCCTGGATCTACGACTATCCCTCGGTGAAGACGACGTTCGAGGGGCGGTGGTTCGCCGACATCCTGATCCGCGTGTTCGGCGGCGCCGGCATCCAACCTCTCGCGATGCTGCTGGGGGCGGCCATCCAGGCGGCAAACGGCATCGTCTTCGCGCATTTGCTGGGCATCAAGAGCCGCCGCGACACGTTCCTGGTCACCGCCTTCCTGTGCCTGCATCCGGCCTTCCTCGATTATTATTCGTTCACGGGCGACCACATCCATTTCACGGCCGGCGACACGATGGCGCTCCTGGGCGTCGTCGTCCTGCGCCGCAGCGGGCGGGTGATGCCGGTCGTCGTGGCCGGACTGCTGTTCATGCTCGGTCTGGCCGCCTACCAGCCGAAGATCGCCCTGGTGGCGCTGCTGCTGGCATTCTCGGTGCTGCTGGCGGCAAGCGAGAAGGACCGGTCGTTCGCCTCGATGGTCGAGATTGTCGCCAAGGCCGCGGCGGCCTTCCTGCTCGGTGTCGGGTTTTACCTGGCGACGTCGGCGCATGTGATCGGAGCAGACAGCCTCGGCCGGACCGACGTGAACGGCCTTCCGGAGATCTGGGCGCAGGCGGTGATGTCCTATCCGAGGCTCTATGCGGCGCTGACCGTTCACGTGGACTACATGCCGGCGGCGCTGGCGTGGCTGCCCGGGGTTCTGGTGATCGCTGGCGCGCTCTTCGTCCCTGCTGCGGCTGTCCGGAACGGCGCCGCCATGGCGGGCCTTGTCGTCCTCGTGCTGGCGGTGCTGCCGCCGCTCGTCTTCCTGTCGAGCGTGCTGAACGACAACACCTGGACGGCCGCCGGGCGGGTCAACACGCCCCAGGCCTATTACGTGCTCTTCTTTGCGGGGATCTTGCTCCTGAAGTCGTCCGTGCTGCGCATTCCGGTGGCGATTTCGCTCGCGCTGATGACGTATTTCTTCGCGCTGGTGGGGGCGCAGGAGAACAACGCAGCGGCCTTGAAGAGCATCTACGACGTCAACCGCGTCAATCGCATCGTCGCCCGGGTCGAGCCGCTGTTGTCCGACGAGATTATGCCGATCGCGGTGTTCGGCCACATGCCTCGCAGCGGCGGGGGCCGCTATCGGCAGTTCCCGAACGAATATTTCAGGCCGCATATCGCTTCCGAGATGTTCGTCGAGTACCGGCAGGTCGAGATCCTGAACTTCTTCCTCGGGCGCGAGGCGTTCGTCGCGCCAACACCGAAGGAGCTGCAGGCGGCGCGGGCCGGACTGGAAGGGCGCAAGCCCTGGCCGGACCCGAGTTCCGTCTTCGTCCAAGACGGGGTCGTCGTGGTCCTGCTCGAGCCGGAACGGGCCGACATGCCCGTCACCTGGGCGCATGAGCGGTAACATCCGGCGGCGCGCCTTCCTGAACGGGGACTGGTCGCAAGCCCCGTTGAACAGATGAAGCAGGCCGGCCGGCCGATTTGTGCCTGGGAAGCTCAAAGGACAGGGGCGCGATCGACTTTGCGTATTCCTTGACAACCCAACGTAACCCTCCAACAGTGATCGCGGTCTGGGGATTTCATCGGGGGTGGGCCGGCATGTCTGTTCGGGAATATTTGGGAGCAGGCGTTCTTGCCGCTCTCGTGACGCAGCTTTGCCTTTGTTCGCTCATCTTGACCGCGGCCGCGCAGACGGCCGAGGAGGAGCAGTGTTTCTATGCGATCGACGGGAAGGTCGCCTGGAACCGGTCCGGCGCGGTCATCTGGAACCCGCAGAATATCCGAAACCTCTGTCAGGGCGTGAAGCAGGTCCAGGCGCGGATCAGCTGTTTCCAGGCGGGCATCGCGCAGCACGGCGAATGGATGCAGGCGCTGGAAGATTGCAAGGGCGTCGGCACCGAAGTCGCCCAACAGCAGACGCCGCCAGCGCCGAACCCGCCCGCTCCAACTCCGCCTGCGCCCACGCCTCCTGCACCTGCACCTGCGCCAACGCCGCCCGCGCCTCCGCAGACGGCGCAGACGCAGAACAACAACCCCGGGGCCAGCCCGTACGACAATCAGAGTTCGCCGCAGGCGGGCGCCAGCGCTTCGGAATTCGGGCCGTGTCACACCTGCATCTACGTGATGGAGCGGATCAAGAAGGGCACCAACATGCAGGTCGCGGAGATATGCAACGATCTCTATGTGCGTCATCCCGGTTCGTACGGGCTGTGCAACGATGCCGTGAACGCGCTCGCCTTGAACCAGGAGAGTGTCCGCTACTGGCTGTTCGAGGGCTGCTACAAATACGAGGTTTACGGAGCCAAGGGATGGATCAAGCCATGCCCGTCTCACGTGGCGTGCGCGGCCTTGAAACAGATCAACCGGCAGCCGTTCTGCCAACCCCTGCCGCTCGAAAACCCCTACCTTTTCGGGAACTGAGGCAGATCTCGCGCACTGCTGTTCAGCGGCCGCGGCCGCGGCGAGACTGACGCACCCGGGGAATGTCTTGCGAGCTTGATCAATGAAAAAGACCCGAGCGCGTGAAGGGCTCGGGTCTCTTTTCGGTCACGGCCGATCGCGATCGGCGACGAAGGCAGGCGCCGTCGAACCGACGGCGCCCCTTGTCGTCAGGGCTGGCGAGAACAGTTGTTGATCGCCTCGGCCCAACCCTGGGCGCCGACATTCTGCTTGAAGCAGTTGACGCGTCCGGCGGCGTTTGACGTTCCGGCACACAGGTTGAGCGCATTGGCCCAGGCCCACTGCGTGCCGCCACCCCAGTCGACGCCGCCGAACATGACCTGCTGGAAGCAGGTGACGGGTTCGACATTGGGGCTCGCGCCGCAGAGCGCGTCGATGTTGGCCGGGTTCCAGACATTGTTGCCGTTGTAGTCGTAGGCGACCTTGCCATCGACGGAGTCCCGGCAGGCGGCCGTCATGGGCGCGTTCGGCTGCGCCGGTGCGGCGGGCGCCGACGGTGCGGCCGGAGCGACCACGCCGAAGCGGCCGCCGCCGGCGCCTTCGACAACCCAGCCCTGGCTCTTCCAGTAGGGCAGGTAGCTGGTGCGCAGCTGGTTCGCATCCTGCTGGCGCAGATAGGCGAACCATTCGGTTTCCAGTTCCTGCGTGCCGACCTGGATGATCTCCTCGCCCCGCCTCAGCGGGATTTCCAGAAACGACCCGGCATTGGAGACGGGCGTGATCCGGCCGCCGATCTTGCGGACCAGGAACTGCCGGCTTCCGTCAGACGCCTTGATCAGTTCGTCGCGATAGGGGACCTCGAAGGTCGTCTTGCGGAAGACGAAGGTGTTGCCGGGCGCGGTGTAGCTCCAGTCATAAGTCGACTCGCTCATGTTCTGGGTGGATTCGCTGCGCGCCTTCGCGACGATGTTCTCCCAGGAGGTCGACACTTCGGCGCCGAACGTGCCAGCGACCGTTTCCGGGCTTTCCCAGGTGACGGAAGCGCCCATGCCGACGCTCTGCACGTCCTCCTTGGAGACCTGAACCTCCTTCACGGTGGACCAGGTTTCCTGGAAGTTCATCACGGTCTGCTGGGTGGGGCCGCGGACGTCGGCGTAGTTGACGATGGTCAGATATTCCGGGTTGTAGCTGACCTCGCCCGACGGCAGCAGCTCGACGCGCGGCTCGACGATCTTCGTCGCGTTGGCGTATTTCACGTCGCCTCCGCCCTCGACCCAGTCATTGATGATGAATTCGGACCAGCCGTCGGCGACGGTGACGTTGTCGCAGGTCGCATCCCGGTAGACGCGCACGAACGCGACATACCAGTCATCGGCGAGGCCGGACGTGCCGTCGATCGCGATGCGGGTGATGACGCCGATATCGGATGTCGCGATCGGCGTGGGTTCGTATTCGTTTCGCTCGGAATCACCCTGCAGGCGGTAGGGACGCGACTTACCGGTTCGGCCGTAGAGCGTGATGTCGAACGTGTTGTCGGTTCCGCCACGGGTGACGTCGCCGGTCTTGGCCATGACGCAGTAATTGACGATCGACTGCGCCTGCGCCCCGTCCGTCGCCGACACGAGTCCGGTCGTCGCCGCGCCGGCAAGCAGCAGGCCTGCCATGAGGCAACCACGCCAACTTCGGGACATCTTCCCGGTCTCGGGTTTCGCATCTCTTTTCATCATCGGACCTATCCTCACAAATTTAAGTCGTGTTTGATCGTGCTTGCCCCTGCGAGACCGGAGAAATCGCCGGTCGTTCTGCCTGTTGCCTTTCGTTCGGCTCCTTTCTGTCCAGCCTCACAAGACGACCCGTCCCGACGTCGTCCCGGTCAGCACGACGCGCCGCGGACAGGCTCGTCCGGCCGGCGCCCCTGCGAGAAAATCCCTTCTATTGCCCAACCAAGCGCGCACATAGGCTGGTAAAGTAAGCCGCCGCATTGGCGGCGCCCGGCACCGTCACGACCGGCGAATCCGCGATGCCGAAGGTGACGGTGGTTGCCGTCTGCAGCACCTTCCAGACCGGATCGTCGACGCCGAGATGCAGTTGGACATCGACGCTGCCTTCGAAGAGGCCGGCGACCTTGCCCAGGCGCGTGGCCGCCTGTCCGTCGAAGACGAGATTGACCACGACGTCCTGACCCAGCGCGGCGCCGGCGGGTGCGGCGAGCAGCAGGTTGAGCTGGAAGTTGCGGCTGAGCGACGGATTGCAGCTGGCCACGGCGGCGATGGCGTCCGTTTCGGGGATGCCGTAGGTGAGCGACCGCGTCACATCGAGCCCCTGCGTGTAGGTGGCCGTGAACCAGAGCTCGCCATTCGCGTTCGGCGGCGTGTGGACCTCGCCGGGCGCGACGCCGAAGACGTCTCCCGCACCGGCCTGCGTGCCCTGGGCAGGCGGCTGCATCGGCTGCGGCGGCTGCATGGGCTGGATCTGGCCGGATTGGCCCTGGCTCGGCGCGGCGGGCGTCGGTTGCATCGGCGCGGGCTGGCCGGGG
>NZ_JALEGV010000007.1 GCF_022763245.1 Oricola sp. | reverse complement strand
ATGAGGGAGGCCTGGGCGCTGTCGGGGCAGGCGAGCCGGACCATTTCGAGGGAAGCGCCCTTGCGGAGCTGGACGATCTTGCCGGATTGACGGGAGGGACGAGCGTTGCTGGTCATGTGAGGTCCTTTCCTTCACGATTTGACCGAAGGCTCGAGCCGACCCCTGCCGGCCCTCCCTTCGGGCGCGGGCAAAAGAAACCGGCGGAAAGACGGGGGCTTCAGGGTCCGCACGGACCGAGCCGAGCGAACCTATCCTGCGGGCCAGCAGGGCTTATCAAGCCCTGGCGCAGTTCCGCGGGACCGGTTTGGCGAGGATGGTGCGTGCGGCCGCACCGCGGCGCGTCAGCGGCCTTGAAGGCTCCGGCCGCCGGTTTACGACCGCGACCAGAACCGAAGGGAGGCCGGAAGAGTTGGCATTCCACCGGCGCCCAATGTGAAGGAAATGACCGTGGCAGGTTGGTATATGCTCCTGCCGTCACAATACGGCTTGCGCATCCGCTTTGCTGGTCGGCCCGTTGCTGATGGTCTTTGCCCTGACGGAGAGGATCGCCCGCTCCTGTCGTGAGAGCTTTCGGCTGAGGGCATCGATTTCGCCGCGCCGCTGGAAGCTGAGCTGTTCGACATAGGCCCGGAACGCAGCCTCATCCGACCGCGTCCACCGCGATCCCCCGCGGGGATGTCTTCGGATCTTCGCCTTGGCTGTCGTGGTCATGCGTTCTGCCCTGGCGGAAATCTGCCGTTCGATCCGTTCAATATCGCCCTCGTCTGCCGGTGCGCCGATTCCTTCCGGCAGAGAAGGTTCGATCGCGTTCTGGCCATCATCATGTCGCACACTTTTGCACCAGCGTTGGCCATTGCGGAAACGGCGTGGTTCCGGGCCCGTAGTCGGACGGGATGGCAACCGGAGCCATGGACGCGGCCAGGTCTTCGCCAGCGACGGCCCAGTCGAGAATGCTGCCTGCCGCAGGCACAAGTGTCGCGGGGCGGTCGAGTTGTGCCTCGAGAGCGGCAGTGATTTCTGCGCGGGGATTGGGGCCGTTCGTATCGACGACAAGGTGGATGGCAACGAGAAAGGTGCTCATGAGGAGGGTCTTCCTTTTGGATGGACGAATTCGGGGGCGCGGATCGAGATGAGAACGGCGCGTTTCCATGCGTCGGCGCCCGTAAATCGGGCGCTATGGCGCCAGTGTTGGATGACAAGGCGGGGACGGGCGCCTTCAAGCCGGAAGCCGACGCGCCAGCCAAAGGCTGTGGCGATGAGTTTCCAGGGGACCTGGCATCACCGCCGCCATCCGACAAAGCTCGACGGGCCGTCGTAGATTTCGTGCCGGTCGGGATCGACGACGAAACCGAAACGGCCGATCTCGTATTCGCCGGACGGAACGAGGAACCGGCGTTGCTCGGCCTCTCGGTCCCGGTGGCCGCCAAGGGTCGCGATGACCTCCACATGACGGCCGTGATGCTCGGACCTGATGGCGGAGATCACAATCCAGTCGCTGGCGTGCCGCGCATGAAACGCACGCCGATCCTTTTCATGAGACTGGCCGGGCGCGAGCACGATTGCGAAGATCGCTTCCCAGGCATCTGGCCAGCTGTCTTTCACGGTCTGCTCGGCGCAACGCCGTTCGAAGCTCGTGAAGAGATGCGGAAAGGTGAGCGCAACGATCGCCCATTCCGCGTCTTCCTCGTACCAGCCGGCAGGCCGGCGAAGTCGCCGATCGACCTTCGCATTGCGGTCGGTCGCAAGATGGAACCCGCCATGGCCAGCGGTGGAATGGCAGACGACACCCTCGGCAAACACTGTCGCACCTTGCGACGGTCCCCATGGCGTGTATATGCGGGAGCGGATCTCGCGCCGTCCGAGGGCACGCTTTTCGCGGGCATGCTCTGCCTGTTCGAGCACCTGGGCGCGGAACGCCTCTTGATCGACGAGCACACCGCCATGCCCGTAGAAGTCCTTGCGGAGGAGCTCCTCAAGCGGGCGGCGTATTCGCCAGGCATGCCCAAGAAAGAACGTTTCGGCGCGACCGGGCAGCATGGCGAAAGCTGTGTCGCCGAACTGTGCAACCGGAAACCCTTCGAGACTGATGGCGAAACGAACCTCCGGCCCCGGCGTCAAATCTGGCCCTTCTTGATCGGAGGTCATGCCGCCCTCCCCTCGCCGCCATCGGTGGCGGTTTCATCGGCGGTCACTTCCTGCAGAACGGCATTGGGATAGCCGTGACGCGACAGCCACTCGTCGGCCGCCTGCCGGTTCTGGGCGACATGGACCAGCTCGCCGGCGTCACCGGGACGATCGAGCACGAGGAACGCGCCGACCGTCGGCCGCTCGACGACCGAGAACGCGAGCCCGCTATCGACCGAGAAGGTCCTGAAGAGCCGACGTACGATGACGGCCTTGCTGCCGAAGTCCCCCTCATGAAGCGTGAAGCTGGCCGGGATGGTGGTCTGGCCAACGACGGTGGCGGCCTGTTTCTTGACGAGCCGGCCCGTATTGTTGTGGCGCTCCCAGGCTTGGAGCTTGCGGCGGTGCCGTTCGGGTGGGCGCGGCGTGCCGTCAGAATAGCGGATGATCGCACCGAGCGGAGCGGTGTCGAAGATCAGTTGCGCGGACATAGGTGATGTCCTCCTTGTCTGATGTATGGAAGCGGAAACGCCGCCGGACGATGCCGGCGGCGTGAAAAGCGTTCGGAAGGATGAAGGCCGCTATTCGGCGGCTTCGCGGAAACCTTCGGAGACGGCATCCGGGTCGATGTCGCCCTCATCCGGTTCGTCGACGGAGCCGTCGGCAGCCCCCTCGTCTTCGTCCTCGACGATCTCGTTGTGGGCCTTCCAGTCGGCAAGTTCGTTCGCGTCGGGCGCGAACAGCGCCGACACGTGGACGAAGCGTTCTTCCTGGAAATACTCGACGAGGGCGGCGCGGGTGTCGCGGACCTTGTTGCGCGGCAGCACCGACGTGTCTGCACATGCGGCCTCAAGCGCCTGCCGGGGGAGGCACAGAAGGAAGTCCTCTGTGCCCATATTGGGCAGGAAGGTGTCGGCCCCGACGACGGCGCCGGCGATCCGCGAGACAATGCCGCTGTTCGACATGTTGCGGCGGCACGACAGCACCTCAATCAGCACCGAGCGGACCGCGACGCGGAGCGTGTCCTTGTCGAAGGTGAGATTACCGGTCTCACCGACGAGGGTGGCGGCATGGGGCGCGATCTGGCTGCGGAACGACCCTGTATTGCCCGATCCAGTGTCGACGCGGACGTTCTGACCGGCAAAGGCGATGACGAGCAGCGCCATCAGCGTGTCGTCCTCGATCGGCGCACGCTGTAGCGCCTCGTGAAGCGCATCGGTGCGGAAGTCCCCGATCATGTCCTGGCCCTTTTGGGTGACGTCCGGGCGCTGCGCCGGCGCGACGGCGCCGCCATCCCCACCCTTGCCTTTCGCCGCCTTCGGCTCGGGCATCCGGTAGACGACGGATTGCACCTTGCCCTCACGGTCGAGATACATGGCCGTGCAATCGGACTTCTTGGGCTTGCCGTAGACCCGCTCGGCCTTCTTCGGCAATTCCGGCTGGCCCCAATTGTTGGACTCGGTGATCATGCCATTCTTCGGCAGGTTGTTGGTCATCCACTCCTGCTGGGCGCCCAGGAAGGCCTCGACATCGGTCGTATAGCGGCTGTCTTCATCGGCAGGCGCAAAGAGATCTTCGACCCAGGCAATGCCGTAAGCTTGCGCCAGCTCGTCGTCGAAACTGGCGTCGCGCGCATACATGCGGGTCTTCGAGAGGCCGTTGGCGACCGACCACCAGGTCGTGGTCTCGTTCTTCTTGGGCTTGTGGGCCTTCCAGACCTCCTTCTGTTCGGCAATCGAGGCGGCGGCGATCGTCCGTAGCTGCCGCTCGTCGGGCATGTCGCCCTTGGCCATCTGGTCCAGCATAGCCGGAAGCACATTGGCGAGAAGCCGCAGCTTCTTGATCTGGCGCACCGAAAGCGACAGCGCCGCGGCGATGCCTTCCTCGGTCCAACCGAGCGCGACAAGCCGCTCGATGGCCCGCCACTGATCGACCGGGTTGAGCGGTTCGCGGGCGATGTTCTCGACCATGGAGCGCATGGCGCCGCCATCCTCGGCCGCATCGGTCACGATGACCTCGATCTCCTCGAGCT
>NZ_JALEGV010000006.1 GCF_022763245.1 Oricola sp. | reverse complement strand
CGCGGCCCGAAACATCGAAAAGGAATAGGACAATGGCAAACATCGGCACTTTCACCACCACCAAGAACGGCTTCACCGGTCAGATCAACACCCTCGCCCTCAACGTCAAGGCCCGCTTCGAGCACGTCGAGAACCCCTCCGACAATGGCCCGCAGTTCCGCATCTTCTCCGGCGCCGTCGAACTGGGCGCCGCCTGGCAGAAGCAGGCCAAGGGAACCGAACGCGACTATCTCTCGGTCAAGCTGGACGACCCGAGCTTCGCGGCTCCGATCTACGCCACCCTGGTCGAGGTTGAAGGCCAAGACGGCATGCAGCTGATCTGGTCGCGCCCGAACAGCAAGCGCGACTGATCTCCCCGGAAGACAAGGGCCTCGCCGCAAGGCGGGGCCTTTCGCATGTCAGCGCTTATCGGTCGCACTCACTGATGCGGCTTGATCCCCGAACGCATCGCGATACCCACGGCGTCTCTTACTTCGCAGCAGACGGTCGAATGCCAGATCGGCATCATCGGCCGTGTCGAATGTCTCCATCATTGTCTGGCCGCGCGTTCCGATCCTTCCCCAATCGCGAATGAGCGTAGCGCCCCCGAACAGCGTTGGCTGAACGGAGAGGGAATAAAAGCGCCGCATATTCTGTGCCGGGTCGATGCGGCGAAGATGGACGGGCTCGGGTTCGCGAAAAGTCATGGGAAGAGTCTCGCCGACAGCGATTCCCATGCCCAATCAGTTCTATGAATCGATAACCCATCATCTCATCTTCGGTCTTCCTGATGAAGCCGGTTCGTCGCCACGACCGATTTCATGTCATCGCGCCGGAACCAGATCGCGCGCCCGCAGCGAAGCGGCGCATTGCCCGAAGTGAAGACGATCTGTTCGTCACCGCGCATGCGCAGCACTTCCTCTGGCAGGATCAGAGGCCGTCCCGCCAACTGCTTTGACCGCGTCCGCGACGATCCCGACATCTGCGATGTCCGGCTCAACTGATCGACCTCGACCGTGGTATTGCCGCATCGCCGCGAGATGTATTCGGCGGTTTCAGGATCGTTGATCGCGGCGAATGAGACCCAGGACGCGCTCTCGAACCATTTCGATGTGGCGTCCCGCCCGCCATAGGTTTCGCGCATCTGCCCGATCGACTGGAAGAGGAGGAGCAGGCTGATGCCATATTTGCGACCGGCGTCCCGCGCCGTCTCGAGAATGCGCAAATAGCCGAACCGTGCCACCTCATCGAGCAGGAACAACGTCCGGCTCTTCGTTTCTCCATTCCGATTGTAGATCGCGTTGAGCAGTGCGCCTATAATGGTACGCGCCAGGCCCGGATGCGCCTCGAGTGTTTTTAGATCGAGATTGACGAAGATGTCCGTCTTTCCTTTCGCCAAATCGTCGGTCGACAGGCTCGATCCGGACACCAGCGCCGCATAGTTCGGATAGCTCAGCCAGTGGGTTTCCTTGATGGCGTTGGCGTAGACGCCGGAGAAGGTTTCCGGCGTCATGTTGACGAAGGCGGCGACGTTCTCCCGTACGAACTCGGACTTGGAATTATCGTGAATTGACTGCAGCCGCTCGCGCAATTTCGGTTCCGGTTCGGACAGGTTCATGCGCACCTGGCGCAGCGTCTGCTTTTCCTTTTCCGTATGCCCCGAGAGGCAGACATCGGCGATCAGCGCCGTGATGAGCTGCAAGGCGGAGGCCCGGAAGAAATCGTCGCGCATGGACGTCTGCCTGCCGACATCGGTGACCACCCAACTCGCCACGGCAACGACATCCTCTTCCTTTGTCCCGCCATAGCGGCCGATCCAGTCGAGGACATTGAAGCCGACCGACGCATCCTTCGGGCTGAGCACAAAGACCTCGCGTCCGGCCTTGCGCCGGTGATCGACGACCATGGGCGCGACTTCATTAGACGGATCGAGCGCCACCAGCCCGCCACCCCATTTGAGCGCTGTGGGGATCGTGACCGACGTCGTCTTGAAACCGCCCGATCCGGCGAAGACCAGACCGTGGGTCGATCCGAAAGATGCGTCGAAGCACAGGAGCGGCGACTTGCCGCCGGCCCCCCAGGACTGTTTGTCATCGGCGCGGAACGCGTGGCTCGCAACGCTGTCCTTGTCGACGCGATAGGCCTCGCCGACGACGATGCCGCCGTCTCCGCCAAACATCCGTTTCGCCTCGCCGAGAGACATCCAGTCCGCCGATCCGTGGATCGCGCGCTTGCCCGTCAGACGGCGTGGCTTCATGCTTGCGAAAGCGGCATCGCCGCGCAGCGCAACCCGTAGCGCGAACATGCTGGCGATGAAGCAGACCATCGCCCCGATGCCCGTCGAAGGATCAGCATATTCGATCAGCCGGTGGCCGTCGGGAACCGCGTCCGCGAAACCGCGGAGGCGCGTCAACTCGCGCATCCCCGCGATGGCGACCACGCAGAGTGCGCCCGCAAGGACACCAAGTCCGGCGGATTTGATAGCCATGGCACCACGCGCGGCGAAGAGGAAGACAATCCCGATGGCTGCAGCGACAACATAGGGCAGGGCAATGCCGATCCGCCCCAGCGTCAGTTGTGCCTCCGGCGAATTGCCGAACCGCGCCAACCAGGTTTCCGAGCCGGTGAGCCCGAGAGACACGGCCATCATCAAGCCGACCGGTGCAATCAGAAGGAGGAGCTTATTCAGGGTCATTGGAAAACGCCTCCGCTCCGATCGCCGTCAGCCGTTCCCGCTCCGCTTCGTCCGCCCTGATCCGGCTGGCGCCGTCGATCAGCAGTCCGAGGAGCAGCGCCCGCTTCTCGTAGCGCAGGCCCGCCTTGGCGATCAGACCACCGAGCTGGATTTTCTCGCGCGTGTCCTTCTTGCGCGCGTCGGACTGGCTTGCCTGCCGCATGCGCTCAAGCCTCGCTATTCGCGCCCGAAGGCGCGCCAGCCGGGTTTTGCGCGGGCGGGGATTTCCGGGTCTCGCCGCCGCCGCCACGAAACCGTTTTGCCAAATCCTCGAAGGCTTCGACGAGCTTGGCATCGTCGATCTCGATTTCTCCGAGACCGGCCTTGAGCGCGAGTCGTCCGATCCGTTCGGCCTCGCGTGCTTCTGCGGCCTTGAGCTGCTCCTGCAGTCTGGCAATGTCTTCTTTGATCTTCGATGAGGACTTTTTCATTCCGTTAGCTCCCGGTTCTGGCGAATGGCTGAAAGCCGTGAGCAGAATCGCCCGGGTGCGCGTTCAGCGCATCCCGGCAGAAATGCCGGGTCGAGAGACCCGCCACTTTCAGAGATCATCCCAGCGTTCCGAAGGAACGCGTCCAAGGGCGCAGTAATACGTCGCGAAACGCGACGTGCTGCTGGCGGCCCCTGATGGGTAGGCCGCCGTCTTCTCGGAACAAGGTTGGACTTGTTTCTCAGGAGCTTGATGGCCCGTGGCGATCACGCATTTCACACCTCAGCTCATTTCGCGCGGAAATGGCCGCAGCGCGGTCCTGTCCGCCGCCTATCGCCATTGCGCGAAGATGAGCCACGAGGCGGAAGCGCGCACGGTCGACTATTCGAACAAGAAGAACCTCGCCCACGAGGAGTTCTTGCTGCCGCCTGATGCCCCAAAATGGGCCCGCGACATGATCGCGGACCGCTCAGTGGCAAGCGCGGCGGAATCCTTCTGGAATGCGGTCGAGGCCTTCGAGAAACGCAGTGATGCCCAGCTCGCCAAGGAATTCATCATCGCTCTGCCGGTCGAGCTCAGCCGGGACCAGAACATCGCGCTCGTTCGGCAGTTCGTCGTCGAGCAAGTTCTAGCTCGTGGTCAGGTTGCCGATTGGGTCTTCCACGACGATCCGGGCAATCCGCATATCCACCTGATGACCACGCTACGCCCCCTGACCGAGCACGGGTTCGGATCCAAGAAGGTCGCCGTGCTCGGACCGGACGGGCAACCGGTTCGGACCAAGACCGGAAAAATCCAGTACAAGCTCTGGTCCGGTGAGAAGCCGGAATTCCTTGAGCAACGGCAAAGATGGCTCGACCTCCAAAACCACCACCTGGCTCTGGCCGGATTGGAAATCCGTGTCGATGGCCGGTCCTACGCCGAGCGCGGCATCGACATCGAGCCGACCACTCATATCGGTGTCGCGGCGAAGGCGCTGCAGCGCAAGGCCGAGATCAGGGCGAGCGCCATCGACCTCGAACGGCTCGCCCTTCATGAGGCGCAACGGCAAAAGAACGCCGTGCGAATCGAGAACCGGCCCGAGCTGGTGCTCGACATTCTCACCTCGGAGAAGAGCGTCTTCGATCAGCGCGACATCGCAAAGGTCCTGCACCGCTATATCGACGATCCCGAAAGCTTCCAGCGTCTCCTGGCGCGTATTGCGGAAAGCCCGGAATGCCTGAAGCTCGCCGATGAGACCATTGACTTCGCGACAGGCGCGCGTGTCCCGGCGCGGCTGACGACGAGGGCGATGATCCGGCTCGAGGCCGAGATGGTCAGCCGCGCGGACTGGCTTTCGGGAAAGAGCGGGTTCGAAGTCCGGGGGAAGGTTTTGGAAGCCGTGTTCGGCCGGCATGAGCGGCTGTCGGAAGAGCAGCGGACGGCCATCGAGCATGTGGTGGGCGGCGAGCGGATCGCGACCGTCGTCGGCCGGGCAGGGGCCGGCAAGACCACGATGATGAAGGCCGCCCGGGAAGCATGGGAACTGGCCGGGTACAACGTCGTCGGTGGCGCGCTTGCGGGCAAGGCGGCCGAGGGTCTGGAAAAGGAAGCCGGCATCCCGTCGCGCACGCTCGCCTCCTGGGAGCTTGGTTGGCAACAGGGCCGCCGGCGTCTCGATGACAAGACAATATTCGTTCTCGACGAGGCTGGCATGGTCTCGTCCCGGCAGATGGCGACCTTCGTTGAAGCGGTCACCAGGTCCGGCGCCAAACTGGTCCTGGTCGGTGACGCCGAGCAACTGCAGCCGATCGAGGCGGGTGCGGCGTTCCGCGCGATCGTCGAACGCACCGGCTATGCCGAGCTCGAAACCATCTATCGCCAGAACGAAGATTGGATGCGGGCGGCATCCCTCGATCTGGCCCGCGGCCGCGTCAAGGAAGCGCTTTCTGCCTATCGCGCCAATGGCAAATTGATCGCGCAGACGCTGAAGGCCGATGCGATCGATAGGTTGATCGCCGACTGGAACCGGGACTACGACCCGGCAAAGTCGACTTTGATCCTCGCGCATCTCCGGCGCGATGTCCGCCAGTTGAACACGATGGCGCGCGAGAAGCTCGTCGAGCGCGGCTTGATCGAAGCCGGCCACGCCTTCAGGACCGAGGATGGAACCAGGCAGTTCGCCGCCGGCGACCAGATCGTTTTCCTCAAGAACGAAGGTTCACTCGGTGTCAAGAACGGCATGATCGGCAAGGTCGCCGAGGCCGCACCCGGACGTATCGTTGCGACGATCGGAGACGGGGAGGGGGCCACCCGCGTAACCGTCGATCAGCGCTTCTATCGCAATCTCGATCACGGCTATGCCACGACGATCCACAAGTCGCAGGGCGCGACCGTCGACCTTGTGAAGGTCCTGGCCTCGCTCTCGCTCGACCGGCACCTGACCTATGTCGCGATGACCCGGCATCGGGAGGATATGGCGCTCTATTATGGCAACCGGTCCTTCCATCTCGCCGGCGGTCTCGAGAAGCTCCTCTCCCGCAAGAACGCCAAGGAAGTCACGCTCGATTACGCGGGCGGCCGCTTCTACGCCCAAGCGCTGCGCTTCGCCAACAATCGCGGTCTCCATCTCGTCCGGGTTGCACGGACGCTAATGCGCGACCGGGTTCAATGGACGATCCGGCAGAAACAGAAACTCGTCGATCTCGGTGCACGACTTCGGGCCGTCGGCGCGCGTCTGGGCGTGGTCGATGAGCCGCTTCATCAATCTCCGCAATCAGTCAGAAAGGCTTCGCCGATGGTCAAGGGCATTTCCAGTTTCACCATGTCGGTCACCGACGCTGCGGACGAAAAGCTGCAGGCCGATCCGGCCTTGCAGAAGCAGTGGGACAATTTCTCTGATCGTATTCATCTCGTCTATGCGGATCCCGAAAGCGCCTTCAAGGCCATGCGCATGGAGGCGGTTGTCGAAGATCCGAACGTTGCCAGGCAGCGCCTCGGCGAGATCGAGCGGAATGCGGCGAGCTTCGGCGCGCTCAAGGGTCGGGAAGGGTTACTGGCGAGCCGCTCGGATCGGGAGGATCGTCATGTGGCGGAAGTCAACGTGCCAGCACTGCGCAAGGACCTCGAACGCTATCTCGACATGAGGGAGAGGGCGACGGCCAAGTACAGGCTGGAAGAGGAAGGGCATCGCAAACGCACCTCGATCGACATTCCGTCCCTGTCGCCGGCGGCGGCGCGGGCAATGGAAAAGGTCCGCGACGCCATCGACCGCAACGATCTGCCGGCCGCGCTCGGATTTGCGCTGGCCGACCGCATGGTGAAGGCCGAACTCGACACCTTCAACAAGGCGGTCTCTGAGAGGTTCGGGGAGCGGACATTGCTCGGCAATGCAGCCAAGGACCCGTCCGGATCGACCTTCGACAAGGCGGCGCAAGGCATGTCGCTCGGCGACCGGGAAAAACTCAGCACCGCCTGGCCGACCATGCGGGCCGGCCAGCAACTGGCCGCTCACGAGCGCACCCAGCAGGCCCTGAAGGAGTCCGAGGCGATGCGGCAAACCCAGACCAAGAGCCAGGGGCTCAGGCAGTGAGCCGGCGGCGCCGGATCGTCGTGGTTGCCGCTCTCGCTTGCGTCCTGCTTGCGCTGTTCGGCTTGGGATATGGTGCCGGCTTTCGGGTCAATCTGACACCGAGCTATCCGCTCGGACTCTGGCGGATCGAAACGCTGAACCGCGATGTCCGGGTCGGGGATCGGATATTCATTTGCCCGCCGCTGACCGACGTGTTTCGTCAGGCACGTGAGCGCGGCTATGTACGGCGCGGCCTCTGCCCCGGCTGGCTCAGCCCGCTGATCAAGACCGTCGTGGCGCTGCCCGGGCAGACGGTCGAAATCGGCGCATCCGTCGCAATCGATGGTCTCGCTCTGCCGCAATCCGCGATTCAGCCGCGTGACGGATCGGGCCGGGCTCTGACGCCCGATCCCGGCGGCGTCGTGCCCCCCGACACGCTGTTTCTTTTTTCGACATTCAGAGGTTCGTATGACTCACGATATTTTGGGCCGATCCCGGCCGCCGGCGTTCTCGGGTTGGCGAAACCGGTTTTCACCTTCACACCGTAGCATGGTCACCGCTGCAATGTTCATCGTCGCTGCCGCCGCGGTCGGTGCCATCGGATGGAGCGGCGAGGTGCTACTCCTCCCGGTCGCGTGCCTCTTTCCCGCGCTCTGGGCGTTCGCCCCGACGCGGCTGGTCGCAGGTCTGGTTTCGATGGCATATTTCACGGCGGCGTCGCGTGGCTTGCCCGTTGGCGTATCGATTTTCTACGCGAGCGATATCTGGGTGGGGCTTGGTCTCTGGATCGCCGCGTCAACGATGTTCGTTGCGGTGCACACGGTCCTTTGGTCGCCGAAGCCCGGGTGGCATCGGCCGCTGCGATATCTGGGCGCGGCGACGCTGATGAGCGTGCCGCCATTCGGCATCGTCGGGTGGGCCAGTCCGATCACCGCGGCCGGCGTGCTCTTCCCCGGTTGGGGCTGGACAGGATTGGCGGCCACCGCCGCCGGCCTCTCGGCGATGACCACACGAGCCTGGCCGCTGGCCGGTGTCGCAATGGGCACGGCCTTTGCGCTTTCCGCAGTCACCTGGACCGATCCCGAACCGCCGGAGGGATGGGTCGGAATTGACACGACGTTCGATTATCAGGTCGCCGGCGAACATGCCGATTACGCTCAGCATATGACGACAATCGCCCTCGTCAGGCGAGCAGTAGGGGACGGTGCCACCAAGATTGTTCTGCCAGAAAGCGCGCTCGGGATCTGGACGCCGACCACCGAGCGTCTCTGGACCCGAAACCTCGCTGACCTCGATGTCGTCGTCGCCGGCGGAGCTGTTGTCATAAACGAGAGCGGCTATGACAATGTCATGATCGAGCTGACAGGTGAGGGGGCAAGGATCTTCTATAGGGAGCGGATGCCGGTGCCGGTTTCGATGTGGCGGCCTGGGGCATCCGGGGGCGCGTCGGCGCAGTTCTTCGGCAATCCCACCGGCAGATTTGCCGGGACGTCGATCGCGCCCTTGATCTGCTATGAGCAGCTCATTGTCTGGCCAATCCTTCAGTCCATGCTCTTAGGGCCGGACATCATCGTGGCGACAGGCAATGGCTGGTGGACCGGCGACACTAACATTGTCCCGATCCAGAAAGCGACGGCCAGGGCGTGGGCGTCGCTGTTCGGGCTGCCACTCGTCATCGCGTTCAACACCTGATGGGAGCTGCGAGATGATCGACGTCGACCTCATTCAGCAATGCGCCGATCCGCGCCTCGAGGTCGCCGTGGTGCAGCAATTTGTGGCCGAGATGAATGCGCCAGACCATCTTACGATCCGCGTGTTCCAGGGTGAGAAGATGATCCTTGTCCCGGCTCCGAAATCGGTCGAGGAGGCGGTTGAAACCACCAAGCAATGGGTCGACAAAGCAAATGTCAGAGTTGGGCTGACCCAATATCCGGCCGGGCTCGGAATTGCAGATCCATCGGAGATCGGCCTCGAACTCTTCGATACCTGCGAAAACCTTCGGCTCGGTACGGAGCTGTTCGGAAAGGTTCTAAGGATCGCTGGCGAGCGGGGTGAGGAGGGCGAGGCCTCGGGGTTTGAGATGGCGGTGAAGGCTTATTTCACCGGGTGGTTCGAGGGAGAGCAGGTGTTCTACGCGGAGAAACCGGAGCCAACCCGTGCTAGCGAAGCGGTGCCGGTTCAAGCGGAGGTGTCGCCGGCGTGTGCGGACGCGGCGCGCGACTCCGCTGTACAATCAGACCCCAATCTCGCCGGAATTCGGATCGATCCTTCCGTGTTGTGTCGCCCCACCAACAATTGACCCGATCACGCCACCCTCCCATTGGATCAACGTTCCAGAAGTCGGCTAGATTCGAAGTAATAGTCCACTGCCTTCAGGCCGCTGGGATGAACAGTCCAAACCTCGGCGTGCAGTCCGACGTGGATTGACAGGAAACAACAAATACGCGCGAAATCAATCCAGAACAGGCCCAAACATGTCAGATATCGCCGGCTCAAGCTTCAACACCATACTTTCACGCATCGCCGAAGTTTCGCATCGCGAGAGCCTTGATGCCGTCCTGAATGAACTCGCCACGGGCTACGGACTCAAATCCGCAGCATATTTCGGGGTCCGCCTGTCTGGCCGATCGAACAACGATCCGTTTCTTGCAGTGACTTACTCGTCGGAATGGGTGGAGCACTACAGAGAGCGCTGCTTCGTGGAGATTGACCCGGTCATCCAGACCGGTTTCCGGCAGCCTCCTGCCACTCGATTGGGACGGGTTCGCTCGAAGCGACGAGAGGGTCAAAACTCTGTTTGGCGAAGCGTCCGAATTCGGTCTCGGGAAGAAGGGTCTCTCGATACCAGTCCATGGCCCGCATGGAGATCGTGCGCTGTTCTCAATTACTTGCAACCGGACTGATCGCGACTGGGCGCATGATAAGCTCCTCTATCTGCGCGATTTCCAGGTCTTGGCCACACATATCCATGACAAGGTTCTGCACCTGGAGGGGACCCGACCGCCGAACTCACATCTCTCCCCGCGCGAGCTCGAATGCCTGCAATGGATCGCGGAAGGTAAAACGGCTTGGGAGTGCGCCACAATCCTGGGGCTCTCGCAGCACACCGTCCGCTGCTATTTAGAGAGCGCCCGCCACAAGCTCAAGGCTACTAGCAACACTCACGCAGTATCAATCGCATATCGAGCGCGGTTGCTTGTCGATACCTTGTAAACCCGGCCGATGAGCCGGATTTCAGAGCCGAGACATGACCGATAACTGGTGTCTCCGTCGTCAACAAACGAACGGAGATCACCATCATGATTTTTGCAATCGAAAGCGTCGATCAGGACAAGCATGCCGAACTGATCGATCAAATGTTCCGCATGCGTGCGGAAGTCTTTTCCGGACGTCTCGGCTGGGAGGTCCACGTTAAAAACGGCCGCGAGATCGACCGGTTCGATGCGGAGGATCCGCTCTACCTTCTGTCGCTTGACGAGCATTCCGGGCAGTTGCGCGGAGCGGTTCGCCTCCTGCCTACGACCGGTCCCAACATGCTCAGGGATGTGTCTTCTGTGCTCATGCCGGGTGGCGCGGTCGAGAGCCCGTTGATCTGGGAGAGCTCTCGCTTTGCTATCAATCCGCGCGTCTTCGAAGCGAAGGACCGGGCCGACGCAAATCACACGGTGAACCGGACAACTGTGGAACTCCTGTGCGGGATGGTTGAAACCGCCCAACGGGCCGGCATCGAGCACATCGTGTCCGTCTTCGACGCCAGAATGGCGCGGATTTTCAGATCGATCGATTGCTGCTTTGAGCAAATCGGGGCGCCGGCGCGAATCGGTAAGACCATGACCTATGCCGGCCTGTTCGATATGAGCCAGGACATGCGGTCCCGGCTGGGTGCCGCGGGCAGTTTCCGCGAACCGGTTCTCGTCGATGTTGCACTGCCGTTGCGGTCGGCAACCGGACATATGGTAAATGCCGAATAATTCCTATGAAAACACGCAGGTTGGCGTCTGGCGTTGGTTAACCTGATCAAATATGCTCTGCCCCGAGGCGTTACGCGCCGCCTCGGGGCTTAGAAACCCTCCCTAGCGGTTTGGCACCGGCCGACCCGGTGCCAGGATCCTTCGGCTTACGGCCGGGGGCCTGTGACGTATGTCCAGGTGCCTCGGTGCTAAAGGTCGCAGGGCCGTCTAGGGCGGTTTCTAACCCCCGGCTTGGGGTCGAGGTCTTAATCAACGCGGGGGCGCACCGCGTGCCAAGCCGCGGGATACTGTCACTATTGCCACAACCGATCATTCTTAATCTCGAACCATCATTACCGAAACATTCCATTGCCGCGATTCTGGCCGGGTTGAACGAATCCGCGCTCGAGCGCCTCGCTCTGGACGTCATTCGCGAGCAAAGGCGCCACCTCGAACACGCGCAGACCTTGTACGAGAAATTGTCCACGCTGGAAGCCAAGGCACCGCTCGACGAAAGAACCGAGGAAATCCGCCACGACTACCGGCTGGCGTTACTGATGATGCGCGCCCATCATCAGATCACGTCGGCGGTCATCGACAAGCTGGGCCGTGTGCCGCGTTTGCCCGAGGACGAAACCAGTCACTGAGCCACTGCTGGATCGATCGGGCACCTTCGTAAGGCACGGGAATCACGCCGAAAAAACGGCGGTTGGTTCCATAAGCTATATTATGCGACATGCGCATATAGCAGCCATTTAGTAATGCAACAGTTGGGCCAGTTAGAGATGCGACACTTCCATTGTGCGATTCTGACTTTGTTCTGTAGCGGAACGCCCTTCTCAAATAAGCCCAATACGTATCGCCATGGACGCGGCCTGGCGGGTATTGGCGGCTCCGAGCTTCTGCGTTGCCGCATCGAGATATGAGCGCACTGACGAATAGGAGACGCCCACAGTCAGAGCGATATCTGGCATTGTTACGCCTTCCGCAAACCATCTAAGGCATTCTGCCTCTCTTGGCGAAAGACGAATATCGGTTGCCAGAGACACATCCTGTTTCGCGCCGGCGAGACGCGCGTGAACAAATGCAACACAAACGGCCGCGGTCACAGGGTCTACCTTCCGCACGTCGAGTGGGTCCGCGCGGTCTGTAACCAACGTAAAAATCATCCGATTCTTGAAGCCGACAGGCACCGATATTGAGAGACCGGACCGAATGCCGAACTCGGCCGCAGCCGCGAACATTTGCGAGATATCGCGCCGGCCCATGCGCCTTGCTTCCGAAGCGGACCACGTGAAGACCGGGGGGCCATGTTTTGCGCGGGTGACGACGGGATCGACATGGAGATAACCGGCGCGGACATACTGCTCCTGCCACTTCTGGGGATAATTCGAGACCGCAAAGCTCTCCTTTCCGCACAGATGGACATAGGCGTAATAATCGAAACCAGCGCCGGAGGCGAAATCCCGGAGGGTACGCCGCGCCGCAGTATCATCCAGCGGCAGTGAGAGTTTGTCGATCAGACCTATCAGAATATCGTTCAAATGCTTGGCCAGATGAAAGTATAAGGTTCATTCGACGGATTTGTAGGCGATAGTTGGGCAGGCAGGAGGCGAAAGCCAAGGTTATCGGTAAGCCTTTGGGAAAATTATGTCTTGATCGACCAAAATATTAAAGCGATAGCCAGGCCGAATCTCCAGGGTCGGCTGCACATTGAGGTTCTTCGAAACGGTCTGCTCCGAAATCTGACTGAAGGTCTCGGCGAAGGATCGCCGCGCCGCATCGCTGGCGCTGTCCACCGTTGTTGTCGTGCTGTTATCGTTGGGGAGCAGCATGTCGGTGCCGGCGCCGATGAGCGCCACCAGGATCGCCGATCCGAACGTGCGCAGATAGTGGTTGTCGACCTGATCGTGGAAACCGCCATAGCCGGCTCCGTCCGTCCCGGCCATGCCGCCGATCTGCAGGGTCGAACCGTTCGGGAAAATGATGTCGGTCCAAACAACCAGAACCCGGTTCTGGCCGAACGTCACCTCGGAATCGTAGCGGCCGAACAGCTTCGCGCCCTGCGGGATCAAGAGCCGCCTTCCCGTCGCGCTGTCATAGACATTCTGCGACACCTGCGCGGTGATGCGGCCGGGAAGATCGGAGTTGATGCCGGTGATCAGTGTCGCCGGAATGACCGAGCCGCGCTTCAGCTCGAACGGCGACATTTGCGGCACCACGGAGTTCGGCAGATAGCCGAGGTCCGCGATGTCCTGGTTGAAGAATTGCTGTTTCGACGCCTGCCCGTTCGGATCGGCGTTCTGCCCGATGCCGGATTGGAGAGCAGCGCTATAGAGATCGAGCGCGCTTGCCGGCCGATTCGCGGTCGTCAGCCCTGTTTGCTCAGACGTCGGCGTCGCCGCAGCATTCGCGTTCTCAAGGTCCTTCAGGTTGACTGCGATCGGAGAGTCGAAGGCCGCGCCCGCTGCCTGTATGCTTGCCATCTGCTGACGCTGGTATTCCCTTAGGACCTGTTCGTCCTGTTCGCGCTGCAGGCGCGCCCGCCACACCGCTTCCGGTTCAAGCGTCGGCTCAGGGGCAGTGACGACGGTCGGCGTCGGTTCAGGTTCCCGCTGAAACGGGTTTCTCGGTCGCTCAGGCTCCTCGGTTGGTGTCGGCTGGACCACGACGGGCTGCGGCTCGCCGATGATCCCGTCCGGCACACCTTGCTTCAGGCGCTCGGCGTCGTTGGACGCGGGCCGCGCCGATGACGGCTCGATCTGCGGGTCTCCGCCGAAATGCAGCCCTCTCGACGACAGGCCGTAAAAGATCACACCCAGAAAGATGACGACCAGCAGGATGGCGACGATCACCGGAACGCGATTGAGGCGCCTGATGCGCGGTCCGTCCTGCGGACCTGCGCCGCCAAGTTTCAGGGACTCGCTCACGATGCGCCCTCCGATCCACGCTGCATGACCGACAAGGGGCTGGCCGGCGTCGCGCCCGTGGCGCTGAGCGTGTACATGCGGGTCAGCTCGACCTGCAGCATCGAGAGCCGGACAAGCACGCCGCCTTCGAAGGGATCGATCGAATAGGCCAACGGCGTGACGGCGGCCCCCTCGGTCGCCTGATCGGTGACGACGGCATAGCCCCATTCGCGAAGCGCCGCCTCGAGGGCCGGGCCAAACAGGCCATCACTGCCGCGCAGTTCGATCGTGGTCGTGCCTGGGCCCACATGCTCCGCCAATCGCCCCACCATGTCGCCGGCAATGGCAGTTGCCGATTCCGGCGTGAGTTCGGCCGTGACCTCGCTCCGGATGAGGCCGGGTCCACTCATCGTCTGGCACGCAGCGAGCATCGCAAAAAGCAGCAGGGCCGCGGGCAAAAGGAGAAAGGTTCTGATCTTGCGCATCACCCTACCCTCCCCGCCGGATGGTGATTTTCTGCTGCTGGCGGCCGACGCCCGAAACCAGGATGGCGCGATCGATGTTGTAGTCGACGACCATCATCGCGCCGTTCATCCGGTAGTTGACGATCCGGTTCTCACCGCCGGAGACGACGAACAGGACCGGGGCCTCCTGCCCTGACAAGGAGGAGGGAAACTGGATGTAGGTCTTCATGCCGTCGCTGTAGATCCGGGTCGGCCGCCAGCGCGCCGCCCCGCTGATGTGGAATGCAAAATCGAGCTGATCGGCCGGCACGCCGGCCCCTGGCACAACGCTCGCCTCGATGCGCGCATTGATCTCGGCGAACCGTGCGTTGATGTCTTCGGGATAGTCGAAGCCGACGCGCGCCATGTACTGGCTGTGATGCGATTTGAGCTGAATATGATAGGTGCGCCGCGACGTGGTCACGACCATCGAGGTGACCAGACCGGCTTCGGACGGTTTGACGATCAGGTGGATCGCCTGCCCGCTCGGCGCACCGGAGGTTGCGGGTTCGACCTTCCAGCGAACGGTGTCGCCAAGAAGGACGTCGCGTACCACCTCCCCGGCCTGAAGCTCGATATCGCAGACCTGCAGCGGCGAGCAGACGACGGACGGCTGAACCTCGCCATAGAGGAAAATCACCTTGCCGTCGGCGCCGCGCGTCACGACGCCCTGCCGGTGCTGCCACTGGCCGGAGAGCTGCGTGCCGCGCGCCTCGTTGCTGGTCAGCTGCTGTCCCTGTGCGGGCAGAGTCGCCGCCGCGATCATCACGCCGGCGCAAAGCGCGATGCCGCGGATATTCTCTTTCTTCATTCACCTATCCTCCGGGGCACCTAGAGCTGCGCCGTCCAGTCAAAATCCTTCAAATAAAGTCCGATGGGGTTGAGGCGGATCACCGCCTCGTCTTGCGGCGGGGTGAGGGTCACCGTGGCGACACCGCGGAACCGCCTCGTTGCGAGTTCCTTGCCTTGCCGGTCCCGCTCGTACTCGGTCCAGTCGATCTGGTAGCTCTGGTTGGAGAGCGGCACGATATTGGTCACCTCGATCGCGACTGTCTTTTCGCGCGCGCGGTCAAACGGCGAGTTGCTGCGAAACCAGGCATTGATCTTCTCGGTCGCCGGGTCGGACGATCTCAGCAGCGCATAGGCCCGATCGATATATTGCTTCTGGACGACCGTGTCGGGCGTGACCGAGCGGAAGTTCGAGATGAAACTGCCGAGCGTCGCGCGCACCACACGCGGATCCGCATATTCGATCTGCTGCGGGAACCCTGTGGTCGCCGCCGTGCCTAGCTTGTCGACCTCGACGATATAGGGGACCAGCTTGACCTGCGTGCTCTGATAAAGCGCGTAGGAAAATCCGATGACCGCCATGAGCATGCCGGTGATACCAACAATGCGCCAAGCGGCCGCCGCTTTCACATAGGAGCCATAGCGCTCGTTCCATTCCTGGCGTGCGGCGAGATAGGGATTTTCAGGGATACTGGTTCTGGCCATGGTCTTTGTCACGCTTTCTCGTCACGGTTCGGTCGGGAGGCGGGACGGCCCTGGGACTGGTCAAGCTTGGCGTTGGCGAGGCCCAACGTGGATGCGCCCCATGTGCCCGGAACACCGATCGCCTTGTCTCGGGCGGCAGACGCGGCCGCACCGCCTGCGGCGCCCATGCCGCTCGCCATGCCCTTGAGCGCTGCCCCGCCAAAGGAACTACCGGCGGCGCGGGCATCGGAATAGGCCGCGGCCCCCGCCCTCGCCCCGCCGACGGCAAGCGCAGCTCCGCCCGCCGCGAAGCTTGCCGCCTGCGCGCCGTGACGGATGGTTTCCATCCCGCCGGTGACCGAGACGCCCTGGACCATGCCCTGCACGATGTTGGGGACGTACATGGCGATGACGAAGACAACGACGGAGATGCCGGCGATCGCCAGCGTCGCCAGGAACTCGTCGCCCGTTGTCGGCGAATTGGCGAGGTTGATCAGAACCTCAGACCCGATCCGCGCAATCATCACCAGCGCCATCAGCTTCATGCCGACGGAGAACGCGTAGATCAGATAGCGGACCGAGAAATCCTTGGTGAAGCTCGAACCGCCGAGGCCGAGCATGATCATGCCGGCGAGGAGCCCGACATACATCTCGACCATGACCGAGACGAAGATCGCCGCGACCAGGCTGAAGCAGATCACCGTGATGACCATGGCGAAGACGGCGGCGATCGCCAGCGCATTGTCCTCGAAGAGGCCGAACTGCGCCTTGGCCGACATGGCGCTCGCAACCTCGAGACCGGCATTGAAGACGTTGGCCGGGGAAGCCGACCCGCCGCCGGCGCCGATCTGGAACAGGCTGTCGACAACCGCTTTTGTGAAATCCGGACCCTGTTCGAGAATAAAGACGAACAGGCCAATGAACATGATGCGCCGGACAAGCTCGGCGAACCAGGTGTCGAGGGAGGCCGCCGCGATCGCCAGCCAGACGGCGGCGATCCCGACCTCGATGCCGGCGAGAATCCAGAAAAGCGATCTGGCCGCGTCGAGGATCGTCGTTTCCCATCCCTGAGCGGCCGTCGCGATCTCGTTTTCAAGCGTCGTCAGCAAGCTGCCTTCCTGGGCCAACGCAGGATTGGCCCAGAGGATGACGCCTCCGATCAGGAGAAGAACGAGCCTAGTTTCCGGACGTGCCATCGGCCCCGCCTTCCGTTTTGCCCCAGCGCGGTCGCATCTCCTGGCCGCCTTCGAGATCGAAATGCTGCCGCTCCGGGGCGGCAGCCGCCGCTGGCGCTTCCGGTTCTGTCGTTGCGTTCCAGACAACGATGCCGACGACGACGACGACCACGCAGACCGCAATGATGAAGAGCCTGATCACCAGCGTGGCTCCATCGTCTGACCGCCCGATGTCGAGGGTGCGGTCGAATTGAAAAATTCTTCCCGGCGGTTCTGCGCGAGGTCCTTTGCAGCCTGTTCGGACTGATACCAGGTGCCCATCATCGTCACCTGCTGTGAGACGAGCCCGCGCAGCTTCTGGGCCTGGGCGACCTGCTGGGCGGCGATCTCATGTCCAACCTGCAGCGCCTGCATCTGACCGACCGACGACTGCGACATCGACCGGAGCTGGCTCATCGTCGATTCCTCTGAGCTGAACTGGTCGGCCGTCAGTCCCGCTGCTCTCAGTGTCGCTCCAATCGTGTCGCGGTTGGTGTCGGACCAGTCCTGATAGCTCGAGGAGAAGGTCTGGCCATTGGCGAGGCCCGACTTGAAATCGGCAAAGCTCTCGAACCGCTGCCGCAGCACGTCATCGGCATTGCCCATCGAGAAGGCGATCGATTGCCCCTGCTGGACGAGGCTCTGCAGCTGCATCAGATCGCTTTCGACCTGGCCCCAGACGTGGCTCGGCAGTGTCAGCGTGTTCTGCAGCATGTTCTCGTAGATCCTCAGCTGGTTCTGGATCTGCTCGGCCAGCTGCGTGATCTGGGTGACCTGGTTCTGGATCTGCTCGGCCGACTGACCGACAAGCCCGACGAGCTCGCCATTGTTGAGGATCTGCGTGAATTCCGTCGCTCCGAAGAACCCGCCGCCGCCGGCATGGGTGCTTGTGGCCGACGAGGCTGAGAGGATTGCGGCTATCGCAATCCTAGCTGTGCGTGAGAATGCGCTTGGCATCATCCACTCCCCTTTCCTCCAGCCAGGCCGCCGGCCATTCCTCGCCATGCGTCTCGCTGAGCTGATCAATGCGTTTGAGATTGTCCTTGCCGGACGCGCCGACGAAGGCGAGCGCCACGGGCCCGAGCGACATATCGAAGAGCCGTCGGCCTTCGGGTGAGGCGACGTAATATTCGCGCTTGGGAATCGCCGTCGCGACGATCTCGATCTGCCGATCGTTGAACCCGATCCGCTCGTAGAACTCGCGCGTTCCCGACTCCCGCGCAGCGCCATTGGGCAGGCAGATTTTCGTCGGGCAACTTTCCTTCAGCACGTCGATGATGCCGGACTGCTCCGCATCCGAGATCGACTGCGTGGCCAGCACGACCGCGCAATTGGCCTTGCGCAGCACCTTGAGCCATTCCCTGATCTTGTCGCGGAACATCGGATGCCCGAGCATCAGCCAGGCCTCGTCGAGGATAATGAGGCTCGGTGCGCCGGTGAGGCGCTTTTCGATGCGTCTGAAGAGATAGAGCAGAACGGGCACGAGATTGCGCTCGCCCATGTTCATCAGCTCTTCGACCTCGAAGGTCTGGAACGATCCGAGCGTCAGACCATCCTCTTCCGCGTCGAGGAGTTGCCCCATCGGCCCGTCGACCGTGTAGTGCTGCAGGGCGGTCTTGATCTCACGCATCTGCACGCCGCTGACGAAATCCGACAGCGAGCGCCCGCGGGCGTCGGCAAGCAGACCGATCTGCCGCGCGATTGCGTTGCGGTGGTCCGGTGTAATGGTCACGCCCTGCATGGCGACGAGCGTTTCGACCCACTCGGCCGCCCACGCGCGGTCACCGCCTGTCGAGAGCTCGGCCAGCGGGCAGAAGGCAAGCGCTGTCCCCTCCCCGGCTCCGATCTCGTAGTGATCCCCGCCGGCGGCCCTGGTCAGCGGATAAAGAGACTTCCCCTTGTCGAATGCGAAGATCTGCGCATGCTCATAGCGCCGGAACTGGGCGGCGATTAGCGCCAACAGTGTCGACTTGCCCGATCCCGTCGGGCCGAAGATCAGCGTGTGGCCGACATCGTCGACATGGAGGTTCAACCGGAAGGGAGACGAGCCGCTGGCGACCTGCATCAGTGGCGGGGCGTTCGGCGGGTAGAACGGGCATGGGGCGACGGCGCTGCCGGCCCAGACGGAATTGACCGGAATGAGATCGGCAAGATTGCGGGTGTTGATCAGCGGTTCGCGGACATTGGCTTGAGCGTTGCCCGGCAGGCTGCCGAGATAGGCCTCGGTGGCGTTGAGAGTTTCGATGCGGGCGCCGAAACCTTCGGCCTGGATCAGCCTCCGGACGGCTTCTGCCTGATCGCGCAGGCGGGCTTCATCCGTGTTGAACATCACGATGACAGGCGTGTAATAGCCATAGGCAACAAGCTGGGATGAGGCCTCGGCGATCGCGTCCTCGGTCTCGGCGACCATGGTCATGGCGTCCTGGTCGACCGAGCGGCTCTGGGTCTGGAAAAGCTGATCGAAAAACGGCCGCACCTTCTGCTGCCACTTCTTGCGGGTCCGCTCGAGTTTTTGCCGCGCTTCCTGATCGTCGAGGAATATGAAGCGGGAAGACCAGCGATAGGTGAGCGGCATCAGGTCGAGCGAATTGAGGATGCCGGGCCAGCTCTCGGCCGGAAACCCGTCGATCCCGACAATTGCGAGATAGCTGCCGTCGACCATCGGCGAGAGCCCATGGTGAAACTCGGCCGTCACCAGCCAGTCGAGATACATCGGGATCGCCGGCAGTCTGACCGGATGGTTCTCGCCGAGAATGCAGAACCGGATGAACTGGAAGAGCTCGTCGTATCGCGCCTCGTCGCCGCTCTCCGGACGAACGACCGTCCGCGTGACCATGCGGCGGATCATCAGAACGTTGCCGAGATATTGCTCGACCTCCCGGATCGAGGTCTGGAAGGAAGTGAGCACCCCGTCGGCATAGGTTTGCGAGCGGCTTCCCTCGTCGGAATAGACATAACGGGCCATGGCCGAACGGCGCGGCTCCGGCGGCCGATAGGTCAGGATCAGCGCATGCTGGCTTTCATAGTGGCCGCGCTCGGCCATGAAATGGTCGCGCCGCTGTTCGTCGATCGCACGCGTCACCGGGTCGGGAAAGTGGCAATCCTCGCGCGCCGGATAGGCCGTTGTGGGCACGCGAACCGCCTCGACCTGGATCATCCAGCCGGACCCGAGCCGCGAGAGGACGGCGTTGATCTGCCGCGAGACCTCGTTGCGCTCGATATTGGTGGAGCTCT
>NZ_JALEGV010000005.1 GCF_022763245.1 Oricola sp. | reverse complement strand
TGGTCATGGGAAGGCTGGGAGGAGGATAGCCTTCTCATTCGAAATCTCGAACGTCCGTGGGAGGAGGATACGGCTCGTTCTTGACAAGACCAATATGCTGGCGGAGCCGCATGAACACAATGTACTCTTGTGCATTGCACCTATGCATTGAGTGCATAGCTCGGAGAGCGGTTCGTCGCACAATGCGAGATTCGTGACGGCGCTCAGTAGGCCCAGCTACGCGCCTTGGAAATCAGGAAATCACGGAAAGCCTGCAGTTTGGCGCTGTTGCGCAAGGCTTCCGGGTACACGAAGTAGGTGTCGAAGGCCGGCAGTTCGGTATCGACGAGCAACTGCACGAGCCCTGCGTCTCGCTCAACGGCGTAGTCCGGCAACATGGCGATGCCGATGCCGCGCTGAACGGCCCGCTTGATCGACATGATCGAGTTGATGTCGAGAACCGGAACCCGCGGCTTGCCGTCAGGGCGCCCGAGCGTCAGGAACGAGCGCATTTCCATCAGATAGGCAGGTGCGGGCTCGGCGAAGCCGATGATCCGGTGGTTGTCGAGATCCTCGGGCTTCTCCGGTCGGCCATGCTTGTTCACATAGGCCGGCGAGGCATAGACGTGGAAATGCACCGTGAACAGCTTGCGCTGGATCAGGTCGGGCTGTGACGGCGCGCGCAGCCGGATCGCGCAATCCGCCTGCCGCATGTTGAGGTCGAGTTCCTCGTTCGACAGCATCAGGTGCAGCTGAATTTCAGGATAGAGCTCCAGGAAATCCTGCACGCGATAGGTCAGCCAGCCGGAGCCGAGACCGACCGTCGTCGTCACCCGCAACTGGCCGGAGGGGCGCTCGGTCGATTCGGACAGTTGCGCGCGCACCGTCTCCAGCTTGACGAAGACCTCGTTGGCCGTGCGGAACAGCAATTCGCCCTGTTCCGTCAGCACCAGCCCGCGCGCGTGGCGGTTGAACAGCGCGACGCCGACCTCGTGCTCGAGTGCGGAGACCTGGCGGCTGACGGCCGATTGCGACATGTGCAGCGTCTCGCCGGCATGGGTGAACGACCCGGCCTCGGCGGCGGCATGAAACACGCGCAATTTGTCCCAGTCGAGCGGCATCCCCGTCTCCCCCGATGCGGGCGGCCTATTCGGCCGCCTGCAGTTCCGCGTCCTGCGCCGCGAGATAGCGTTCCACTTCAAGCGCCGCCATGCAGCCCATGCCCGCGGCGGTGACGGCCTGGCGATAGATGTCGTCGGTCACGTCGCCGGCGGCGAACACGCCGGGCACATTGGTCGCCGTCGAATCAGGCGCGGTCCACAGATAGCCGTTCGGCTTCGTCTTCAGCTTGCCCTCGAAGAGCGAGACCGCAGGCGCGTGACCGATGGCCACGAACACGCCGTCGACCGCCATCTCGGTCGTCTCGCCCGTCTTGACGTTCTTCAGCCGCGCGCCGTTGACGGCGGCGGGCAGGGCAGGGTTGGTCTTCGCGCCGAGAATCTCGTCGATCACCGTGTCCCACAGGATGGTCACGTTCTCCTTGGCGAAGAGGCGCTCCTGCAGGATCTTTTCCGAGCGCAATTCGTTGCGGCGATGCACCAGCGTCACAGACTTGGCGAGATTGGCGAGATAGAGCGATTCCTCCACCGCCGAGTTGCCGCCGCCGACGACGATGACGTCCTTGCCGCGATAGAAGAAGCCGTCGCAGGTGGCGCAGGCCGAAACGCCGTAGCCCATGTAGGTCTTCTCGCTGTCGATGCCGAGCCACTTGGCCTGTGCGCCGGTGGCGATGATCAGTGCGTCGGCGGTGTAGATCGTGCCGCTGTCACCGACGGCCCGGAACGGGCGCGCGTCCAGATCGACCTCGGTGATGACGTCGTTGATGACCTCGGTGCCGACGTTCTTCGCCTGCTCCAGCATCTGTTCCATCATCCACGGGCCCATGACGGGTTCGGCGTAGCCGGGATAGTTCTCCACATCGGTGGTGATCATCAGCTGGCCGCCCTGTTCCATGCCGGCGACGAGGACGGGGCTCAGCATGGCGCGCGCGGTGTAGATGCCGGCGGTATAGCCGGCCGGTCCCGATCCGATGATCAGCACCGGGCTGTGTTTCGTAGTCGTCATGGGTCCACCTTATAGCATGCGGACGCCTGTCCGCGTATCCGTGATTTCCAAGCGTTATTAAGGTGCGTGGCCTCCGTGGCGCAAGTCCGTCGCGCGCGAAGAGAGCGTTCGGGCGGCGCGAAAGGCGCAAAGCCGTCCATTCCTGTTGCGGCTTTCGGCGGCAGGCCATATTCCTCTTGCCATGAAGGACGCCCTCGAACTCGATTCCATCGATCTCGCCATCCTGCGCGAGTTGCAGGATGACGGGCGCATGACCAATGTCGAGCTCGCAAGCCGGGTCGGCGTGTCGGCGCCGCCCTGTCTGCGCCGCGTGCGCCGCCTGGAAGAGGCGGGCGTCATCGCGCGCTACCGCGCCGTCCTGGATGCAGCGAAGCTGGGCCGCGAGATCGTCGCCTTCTGTCTGGTCGGCCTGCACCACCAGTCAGACGCCGAACTGAAGGCCTTCGCCGCCCTGACCGAGCATTGGCCGCTGGTGCGCGAGGCCTGGATGGTGTCCGGCGAGAGCGACTTCCTGCTGCATTGCGTCGCGCCCGATTTCAGCACCTTCCAGCGTTTCGTGCTGGAGGAACTGACCGCCAGCGACAATGTCGACACGGTGCGTTCCGCGCTGACGATTCGCAAGGTCAAGGATGAAGGGCTGATCGCCTTCGACGCCGAAGACGCGTCGAATGCGGGTGCGGCCTGAGCGGCCTCAATCCGGATTGGGCAGGGCGGCCTTGTACTCGTTGGCGATGAGCCAGAGATTGCGGACATAGACGATCAGGCCGAACCCCTGTCCGGCGATGAAGACCGGATCCTTGCGCTGGATGGCGTAGATCAGGAGCAGGCTTCCGCCGGCCAGCGAGAAGAACCAGAACGCGATCGGCATGACAGAGCGCTTCGCACGTTCAGACGCGATCCACTGGACCACGAACCGCATGGTGAAGCAGATCTGCGCGATGAAACCGAGCGCCACCCAGGCGTCGAAGGATTGGACGAAGACGTCGTTCAACCAGGCCAGAAGCGCGTGCACGAACTCAGCCATGGGTGATTTCCTCCACGCGCGGCACGACCTTGCGTCGCCGTCCCAGCCACCAGACGCCGGCGAGGTCGAGCGCGCCGCGCAGGCCCCGGTCCATGATCCCGTAATTCGATTGTCCGTGCCGCCGCGACCGGTCGACGACGTCGCAGTGAACGACGCCGTAGCCTTCCTGGATGACCAGCGCCGGCAGGAAGCGATGCGTGCCGTTGAAGAAGGGCAGGCGTCGCATGATGTCGCTGCGCACGGCCTTCAGCCCGCAGCCTGAATCGCGCGTATTGTCCTTCAGGATCGAGCCGCGCAGCCAGTTGGCGAAGCGCGAGGCCAACTGCTTGGCCTTCGAATCGCGGCGCTTGAGACGCTGCCCTGCGGCAATGCCGGTTTCCGCGCCAGCTCCGACCAGCGCGTCGATCAGCACGGGAATGTATTGCGGGTCGTTCTGGCAATCGCCGTCGATGGTCGCCACGATCTCGCCGCGTGCCGCAAACGCCCCGGATCGAAGCGCCAGGCTCTGACCGCTCGAACGGTCGTGGCGCAGATGGCGGAGCGTGAAGTCGGGCCGTGCCGCTTCCTGCGCAAGGACGTCGGCGGTGCCGTCGGTCGAGCCGTCATTGACCACGATCACCTCGTAGTCGCGGCCCTGCATCGCGGTACGGATTTCGTCCAGCAGGATCGGCAGGTTCTCGGCTTCGTTTCGGCACGGAATGACGATTGAGACTGAAGGTGGTGACATCGGGATCAACAGCGTCCGGCTCTGAGGTTCAAGATGCCGGCGGCAATGCTGAACGCCGCCGGACCCGCCCCTCATATACCGTGGAATTCCGGATAGAAAGGTGTCTTGCCGGCCCGCGCGAGCCGTATCGAGGGCTTTGCGCCGCGTCTACTTTGCAAGGCCCGGCGCCGCGCTCGCCCACAAGGCGTAATAGACCTCGCGGATGCCGCTTGCCTCGGCGGCGAGCGAGAAGTCCGCGCGCACGACGTCGAGCGCAGCGTCACCGTGGCGCGCGGCCATGTCCGGGTCGGCGAAATACGGCTCCAGCCTGGCGGTCAGCGCTTCGAGATCACCGGCCGGGAAGATCGATCCGTTGACGCCCTCGCGGATCATCGCGCGATAGGAGCCGGCGGTGCTGGCGACGACCGGGGTCTGTGATGCCATCGCTTCCAGCGGCGTGAGGCCGAAACCTTCGTTGCGCGACGGAGCGACGAAGAGATGCATGCGGCGATACCAGCGGGCGATATCCGGCACTTCGCCCAGAAAGACGATGCGCTCGGAGAGCCCCGCCGCGCGGATGCGCTGCTTGAGCTCGTCCGCAAACGCCGTGTTGTCGGAGGTGATCTGCCCGGTGATGACCGCTGTCCAGTTGGGATGGCGCGGCAGCAGCGCGATCATCGCGTCGACGAAAAGGTCGGTGCCTTTCTGGTGGCGGATCCGGCCGGTGCAGCCGACGCAGTATTTGCCCGGCAGACCGGCAGCGGCGAAATCGTCCTCGGGCGACACGGGCGGATGGAAGCGCTCGATGTCGGTGCCGTGCATGACCACGGTGTGGGGCACCTTGAGGTAACTGCCGGATTCCCGGCTCGTGGCGATCACAGCGTCCATGCGGCGGATCATCCACTTGGTCGCCGGCTTGTGATCGCGCTGCGCGGCGGAGTTGAAGATCAGCCGGATCGGCATGCGCAGCACGTCGCGCAGGATCATGCCGAAGATCATCTCGTTGTTGCGGCGGCAGTGATAGATGCGAAACGGCCTGGCCTTCGGCCGGCGCCACAGCGCCGGCAGGTCACGAAGGCGAAGCCGCAGCCGCGGAACCTTGTCGGTCAGCAACTGGCCGAGCACGGCGATCTTGAGCGTCTTGGCCTGCTCAGGCACCAGCTGGATGACCGCCGTCGTGCCGCCCGAATTGCGCCTGGCGAAATTCGTTGCGATCACTTCAGTGTCCGACACCGGGACGTAACGGGGAGCCATGGGGCCGGTTTTTCACCAAGACGGGTTTTCAGCGATGCGTACGCGGATGCGTCAGATCCATGTGACCTTGACGATTTCGTAGCTGTGCGCGCCGCCCGGCGCCTGCACCTCGACGGAATCGCCTTCGTCCTTGCCGATCAGCGCGCGCGCGATCGGCGAAGAGATCGAGATGCGCCCGGCCTTCACGTCGGCTTCCTGGTCGCCGACGATCTGGTAGACCTTCTCCTCGTCGGTGTCCTCGTCGGCCAGCGTCACGGTGGCGCCGAACTTCACGCGTGAGCCCGACAGTTTGGAGATGTCGATCACCTCGGCGCGGCTGATCAGGTCTTCCAACTCGGCGATGCGGCCCTCGTTGTGGGACTGCGCTTCCTTGGCGGCATGGTATTCCGCGTTTTCGGAGAGGTCGCCATGCGCACGCGCTTCCGAGATCGCCTCGATGATCCGTGGGCGTTCTTCCTGCTGGCGCCAGCGCAACTCCTCCTTGAGGGACGCGAATCCGTTCGCGGTCATCGGCGCTTTATCCATTTGGCCCGTTCCTTCTTCTTGGCCCCAAGTGCGGCCCGGCGCGCGTTCCGCCGGAGCACAAAACAAAACGGCCCCCGGAGCGAACGCTCAGGAACCGCCACGTCTTCAGCGGGCGACTATAGGCCCAAATCGCAACGCTTGCAAAGGGGCGATCATGGGGGCGAAGTTGTGCCGAGCGCCGCGTTTCACACCATTCTGCCGGCCTGTGACAGACGCGTCTGCGCGGCCACATAGGATGTCCGCCGGACCTCTCTTGGCAGATCGGAATCGTCGAAGGCGACGATCCACAGGGAATACTCGTCCGTCTCGCCCTCATAGACCGAAAGCCAGAGCGAATTGTCGGTTTCCACCGCCACTTCGACCGGCCCCCAGCGATCCGCCGGCGGCCCGTCCCGCCAGTTCAGCCGGGCCGTGCGCGCGGCGATCACGGCCTCGATGGCGCGCGGCAGGAAATGCGTCGTCATCCGCGCCTGCACATCGCGCAGCCGGCCAAGGCCCGACGGCCTCGGATCGGCATCGGGAAATCCGTCCGCCTCGGTCTCGTAGAGGGTCAGGTCGCAGTGATCGCCGTCGTAGTCGAGCCGTCCGCACCACGCCTCGATGTTCCAGTCGTCCCGCAGCGTGCCCAGGCCCGGATCATGATAGCCGAAATCGTCGCGCGTGGCAGGATCGTCAAAAGCCATGGAACAGCATGTCGAGCGCGGCGACGATCCGGTCGTGTTCGTGCGCGAGATTGGCGACTCGAGGTTTCAGCGCTGTCTTGGGAACCGCCGCGACGAAGTGTGTCGCCATCGTGTATTCCACGTTCTCGATCTTGAACACGGGATGGAGGCGGGGCAGCGCGGTGGGCACGACGCCTCTCGGCAACAGCGGTACCACCGTGCGCGTCTCGAACATGTCCACGATTTCGGACTGGACATCCAGCGCGTAGGCGCCATCGAAGGGATGGACGTCGTAGCGCGCCATCAGAACATGCGGTATTTGGCGAGCGGCAAACCGTGTTCGGCGACCCAGCGGTTCCAGTCCGCGATCGCCTCGGCGTTGTCTTCCTTCCAGCGGCGGGTTTTTTCTTCCCGAACCGCCTTCGAGATCCCGTCTTCCGCCGCGCGCGACAGGTTGATGTCGAGCGCCTTCGCCTCGGCGATGAGGTCGGAAGACACCGACAGGTTCGCGCTGCTGCGCTTGATCGGTTTGCTCTCGTTCATGCGCATAAGATATGCGCATGAATAATCCTGGTCAAATTACTCGAAATAGCTCTGCAGCGGCCGTACCTGCAATTCGCCCTTCGTGAGCGCCTGGATGGCTTCGCCGCAGGCGATCGAGCCGGCCATGGTGGTGAAATAGGGGACCTTGTTCATCAGCGCGGCGCGGCGCAGCGGCTTGGAATCGGCGAACGCCTTCTTGCCTTCCGTCGTGTTGATCACGAGCTGCACCTGCCGGTTGCGGATCGCGTCCTCGATATGCGGGCGGCCTTCCAGCACCTTGTTGATCTTGGTCGCCGGCACGCCCATGTCCGCCAGATAGCGCTGGGTCCCGCCGGTCGCGACGATGGTGAAGCCGAGTTCCACGAACAGCTTCGCCGTCGGCAGGATGCGTTCCTTGTCGCTGTCCTTGACGGAGATGAACACCGCGCCCGATTTCGGCAGTTCCGCACCTGCGCCGAGCTGCGCCTTGGCGAAGGCGACCGCATAATCGTGGTCGAGCCCCATCACCTCGCCGGTCGACCGCATCTCCGGGCCGAGCAGCGTGTCGACGCCCGGGAATTTGGAGAAGGGGAAGACCGCTTCCTTCACGGCGATGTGGTTCAGCGAATTCACCTCGCGCCGAGCGCCGTAATTGCCGATCGCCGGATCGAGCATCTCGCCGGCCATCACGCGCGCGGCGATCTTGGCGATCGGAAGCCCGATCGTCTTGGCGACGAAGGGCACGGTGCGCGAGGCGCGCGGATTGACCTCCAGCACGTAAACCTCGCCATCCTTGATGGCGTATTGGACGTTCATCAGGCCGCCGACATTGAGCGCCTTGGCCAGCGCCTTCGTCTGGCGTTCCAATTCGGCGACGATCTCCGCGCCGAGCGTGTGCACCGGCAGCGAACAGGCCGAATCGCCGGAATGGATGCCGGCTTCCTCGATATGCTCCATGATGCCGGAGACATAGACATCGGTGCCGTCGCACAGGCAGTCGACATCCACCTCGATCGCGTCGGTCAGATAGGTGTCGAACAGCAGCGGATTGGAGCCGAGCAGCGTGTTGATCTGACCCGTCTTGTCGTTGGGATAGCGTGCCTTGATGTCCTCGGGGATGAGCTCCGGGACGGTGCCGAGCAGGTAGGAGCTCAGGCCCTCGTCGTCGCGGATGATCTGCATCGCCCGGCCGCCCAGCACGTAGGACGGGCGCACCACCAGCGGATAGCCGAGCGAGGCGGCGACCATGCGCGACTGTTCCACCGAATAGGCGATGCCGTTCTTCGGCTGCGTCAGGTCCAGCTTGATCAGGAGCTTCTGGAACCGGTCGCGGTCCTCAGCGAGATCGATCATGTCCGGCGAAGTGCCGAGGATCGGAATGCCGGCCTTTTCCAGCGCGTTGGCGAGCTTCAGCGGCGTCTGGCCGCCGAACTGCACGATCACGCCGAGCAGTTCGCCCTTCTGCTGTTCCAGCTTCAGGATCTCCATCACGTCCTCGGCGGTCAGTGGCTCGAAATAGAGCCGGTCCGAGGTGTCGTAATCGGTCGACACCGTCTCCGGGTTGCAGTTGATCATGATCGCTTCGAAGCCGGCGTCCCTGAGGGCGAAGGCCGCGTGACAGCAGCAATAGTCGAACTCGATGCCCTGGCCGATCCGGTTCGGCCCGCCGCCGAGGATGACGACCTTCCGACGGTCGGAGATCTGCGCCTCATTGGCCGGCTGGCCGGCGAAGGGCGTCTCGTAGGTGGAGTACATGTAGGCTGTCGGCGAAGCGAATTCGGCCGCGCAGGTGTCGATGCGCTTGAACACCGGCCGCACTTCCAGTGCGTGGCGAAGCTGCGCGACGTCCTTCTCCGACTTGCCGCCGAGCGTCGCCAGCCGCTGGTCGGAAAAGCCCATCGCCTTCAGCATGCGCAGATTGATGGCGTCACTCGGCAGGCCATGGGCGCGGATGCGCGCCTCCATGTCGACGATCGCCTTGATCTGGGCGAGGAACCACGGGTCGATCTGGCAGCCTGCATGCACCTCGTCGATGGTGAAGCCGAGGCGGAAGGCCTGCGCCACCATGCGCAGCCGGTCCGGCGTCGGCGTTCCGATGGCCGCGCGAATGGCGTTCTTGTCGTCACCTTCGCCGAGCCCGGGGATCTCGATCTCGTCGAGGCCGGTCAGGCCCGTTTCAAGCCCGCGCAGCGCCTTTTGCAGCGATTCGGGGAAGGTCCGGCCGATCGCCATCACTTCGCCGACGGATTTCATGGCGGTCGTCAGGGTGGGCTCAGCGCCTGGAAATTTCTCGAAGGCGAAGCGCGGGATCTTGGTGACGATGTAGTCGATCGACGGCTCGAAGGAGGCCGGTGTCGCACCGCCGGTGATGTCGTTGTCGAGTTCGTCCAGCGTGTAGCCGATGGCGAGCTTGGCGGCGACCTTGGCGATCGGGAAGCCTGTCGCCTTCGACGCCAGCGCGGAAGACCGCGACACGCGCGGGTTCATCTCGATGACGACGAGGCGGCCCGTCTCAGGGCTCACCGCGAACTGCACGTTCGAGCCGCCCGTCTCCACGCCGATCTCGCGCAGCACCGCGATCGAGGCGTTGCGCATGACCTGGTATTCCTTGTCGGTCAGCGTCAGGGCAGGGGCGATGGTGATGGAATCGCCGGTGTGCACGCCCATCGGATCGACGTTCTCGATCGAGCAGATGATGATGCAGTTGTCCGCCTTGTCGCGGACGACCTCCATCTCGTACTCCTTCCAGCCGAGCACGCTCTCGTCGATCAGTACTTCGGTCGTCGGCGAGGCATCGAGGCCGCTTTCGACAATCTCGAAGAATTCGCTGCGATTGTAGGCGATGCCGCCGCCGGTGCCGCCCAGCGTGAAAGACGGGCGGATGATCGCCGGCAGGCCGACCTCGTCCAGCGCCTGGGCCGCGAGGCCCATGGCGTGGTTCATGTAGCGCTGCTTGCGGTCGGAGGTGCCGTCGCGCCATTCCTGTTCCAGCGCGTCGAGCGCCGCGTCCAGTTCCGCGCCGGAGAGCGCGGCCTTCAATTCGGCGCGCCGTGTCTCATGCGCCTTGCGGTCGGCGTCCTTGATGCCGGAGGCGTTGACCAGCACCGAGCGCGGGCATTCCAGCCCGATATGCTCCATCGCCTCGCGGAACAGCTTGCGGTCTTCCGCCTTGTCGATGGCTTCCGGCTTGGCGCCGATCATCTCGACATCGTATTTTTCCAGAACGCCCATCTGCTGCAGCGACAGCGCCGTGTTGAGCGCGGTCTGGCCGCCCATGGTCGGCAGCAGCACCATGGTCTCGTCCGGCCGCTCGGAGCGTTCCTTGGCGATGATCTTGGCGACGACTTCCGGCGTGATCGGCTCGATATAGGTGGCGTCGGCGAGGTCCGGATCGGTCATGATCGTCGCCGGGTTCGAATTGACCAGGACGATCCGGTAGCCTTCCTCCTTCAGCGCCTTGCAGGCCTGGGTGCCGGAATAGTCGAATTCGCAGGCCTGCCCGATGACGATCGGCCCCGCGCCGATGATGAGGACGGTGTCGATGTCAGTACGTTTGGGCATGGGTCAGTCCGGTTCGTGCAAAATGACCGGATGAACTTGGCTCATCCGGTGCTCAGATTCTCGTTTTTCAGGCTAGACCGGGCCTATAGGGTAAAGCGCCCGATGGCGGAACCCCCTGCGGCGGAAAATTCAACGCAAACCCTTCGCTGATTGCGCTCAGCTGTGGATGGTTGCGATACGCAGCTCAGGCTCGGACGCTGCCGCCAGCACCGCGTCGATCAGTCCCGGAAACAGCGCGTCGAGGTCGCCGCGCCGCAGGCTTACCAGACGGTTGGTGCCGCAGATTTCGGTGTGGGTGATGCCCGCCTCGCGCAAACGCGCAAAATGGTAGCTCAGCCGCGTCTTGGAGCCGAGATGGCAAAAGGCGCCGCAGGGCAGCGAGCGGGCGCCGCTGCGCGCCAGTTCGACGAGGATGGCGAGCCGTGTCGGGTCGCCGAGCGCGGCCAGCACGGCGGCGAGTTCGATCTGGTCCCTTGCGGGATGGGCAATATGCATGCGTGCAGCGCCTCCCTTCGCTGACGGCGTTCCCATGGTGATTGACATCCTGCCTCAGAATGTTCAATGGTTCAAGAATTCTTGAACAAGTCTTCCCAAGACACCTCATTCCAAGAGACCCCCAATGGATCCTCGCCTCATCTGGCTGGCGGTCGGCGCTTTCGCCACCTCCACGGTCGCTTTTGTCTTCGCCGGGCTGCTGCCGCTGATCGCCGACAGCGTCGGCGTCAGCGTCTCGCAGGCGGGCCTCCTGATGACAGCCTTCTCGTTGTCCTACGCCATCGGCACGCCGGTTCTGGCGACCGTGACGGGCACGATCGACCGGCGCCGCGTCATCGGCATGGCGCTGATCGCGTTCATGGTCGCCAATCTCGCCGCGGCCTCCGCCGGGTCCTACACGATGCTGATGCTCGCACAGATCGTCATGGGCGCCTTCACCGGGCTCTTCGCCTCCACCGCACAGGCCACGGCCGTTGCGCTGTCGGACCCGCAGCGCCGGGCGAGGGCGGTCTCGATCGTCATCGCCGGGACCACTTTCGCCGTCGCCTTCGGCGCGCCGCTCGGCGCGCTGATCGGAAACCTGGTCGGCTGGCGCTTCACTTTCCTGTTCGTCGCGGCGCTGGCGATGACCTGCCTCGTCATCCTCTGGTTCCGCCTGCCGCACGACATTGCCGGCATGCGCCTGTCGCTGGGCGAGCGCGTGCTTGCTATCGGCCATCCGGGCGTCCTGCCTGCGCTCGCCGTCAGCTGGCTCTACGTGTCGGCCAACTTCACCCTGATCGCCTACATGGCACCGCTGGCCATGGAGGGCGCGGGCATGTCGCGCGACACCGTGCCCCTGCTGTTGCTCGTCTTCGGTGTCGGCGCGGTCACCGGAAACGCGCTTGCCGGCTGGCTGGGCGACCGGCTGGGCGCCACCAGGACGGTGGTGATCGCCATTCTCGGCGCGCTGACACTGGCGACCGCCATCGCGCTGACCCTCGGTCTTCTGCCGTCGCGCATGGCGGCCATCATGCTCACGATCCTGATGTTTCCCTGGGGGCTGGTCGGCTGGAGCTTCCCGTCGGCCCAGACCAGCCGGCTGGTCGCGGCCGCCCCGCAACTGCTGCACCTGACGATGCCGCTGCACGCCTCGGTGATCTATCTGGGGATCGCGTCCGGCGGCCTGATCGGCGCCCAGCTCCTCGCCGTGGCCGAGGCGAAATGGCTGCCCGTCGTCAGCGTCTGCGTCCTGCTCGTCACGCTGGCGACCCTCGCCGCCGACGTCCTGCGCCGGCGTTCGCATCCCGCCTGAGGGTGAGGCGCACAGAGCCTGGGTTCGGCCTCCGCTGCCGACGGCCTTCCGGCGCGCCGGGAACGATTGTGGCGGTTCGGAGGTTGTCTCTCCGACGGGCCGTGTCTTGATGCTTGCACCTCGATGCGCCAAAGATGCAGCAATCGTGTCGGGAGAAGATCATGCGTTGGGAAGGCCGCCGCCAGAGCACCAATATTCAGGACATGCGCGGCACCCGCACGCGTCGCACCTCCGCGCGCCCGCGCGTCCGCATCCCGTCGACCGGCCGCACGGTGCGCACCGGCGGGGGTGGCATCGGCGGGATCGTGATCCTCGTCATCCTGTTCTTCGGCCTTCGCTTCCTCGGTATCGACCCGCTGGCTATCCTGGCGGGCGGCGGGTCCGGCTCTCTCGACCAGATGCTGCCGCGGACCCAGACCACGCAGGCCCCGACCGGCACCACGCGCAATGACGAGATGACGCAATTCGTCGCCACCGTGCTCGCCGAAACCGAGGATGTCTGGGGCGGCGTTTTCGAGGCCAATGGCAAGAAATATCCCGAGCCGATCCTCGTCCTGTTCGAGGGCCAGGTCCGCTCGGCCTGCGGTTTCGCCAGCGCGGCGTCGGGCCCGTTCTACTGCCCGGGCGACAACAAGCTCTATCTTGACCTGGACTTTTTCGACGAACTGGCGCGGCGCTTCAAGGCGTCGGGCGATTTCGCGCAGGCCTATGTCGTCGCCCACGAGGTCGGCCACCATGTCCAGAACATCATCGGCGTGCTGCCCGAGTTCAACCGGCTGCGCCGCACCATGAGCGCCGCCGAGGCCAACGCCATGTCGGTGCGCGTGGAATTGCAGGCCGACTGTTTCGCCGGCATCTGGGGCCACTATTACGCCAAGGAGGGCCTGCTCGAGCAAGGCGACCTGGAGGAGGCGCTGAACGCCGCGACCCAGATCGGCGACGACGCGATCCAGCGCCGCACTCAGGGCTATGTCGTGCCCGAGAGCTTCAACCACGGCACCTCCGCACAGCGGCGCGAATGGTTCAATCGCGGCTTCCAGTCCGGCAAGCTGACCGACTGCGACACCTTCAACAACCCGGTGTGACGCCGGCGGCGTGGCGAAGCTGAAGGAGACCGACCTCTATCCCCCGGTCAAGGCGCTGCTGGAGGCCCAGGGTTACGAGGTCAAATCCGAGATCGGCGCCTGCGACGTCATGGCGGTGCGCGGCGACGAGCCGCCTGTGATCGTCGAACTGAAGACCGGCTTCACCCTGTCGCTGTTCCACCAGGCGATCGACCGGCTGGCGATCAGCGACGCGGTCTATGTCGCGGCCCCGCGCGGCAAGGGCCGCGCCTTCCTGTCGGCGCTGAAATCCAACATGAAACTCTGCCGCCGTCTCGGTCTCGGCCTGATCAGCGTGCGCATGGAGGACGGGTTCTGCGAGATCCACCTCGATCCCGGGCCCTACGCGCCGCGCAAGTCGAGGCCGAAGTCGGACAGGCTGCTGCGCGAATTCGCCCGCCGTATCGGCGATCCCAACCAGGGCGGCTCGACGCGCACCACCATCGTCACGGCCTATCGGCAGGACGCGATGCGCATCGCCGTCTTCCTGCTCGCCGCGGGCCCCGCCAAGGCCTCGGAGGTGGCGAAGGCGACCGGTGTCGCCCGCGCCCGACCGATCATGGCCGACGATCACTATGGCTGGTTCGAACGCGTCGATCGCGGCATCTACCAGCTCACGCCGAAGGGCCGGGAAGCCGTTGCTTCCGACGCTGTGCCGCAATAGGCGGCGTCAGCTCTCGCTGTCGAGCATCGCCATCTGCGGGGCATTGTAGCGCGCGCCGGCGATGGCGCCCTTCGGCACTGCCGCCTCGATCTCGGCGAGATCGGCGGGCGTCAGTTCAGCGTCCGCCGCGCCGAGCGAATCCGTCAGTTGCGCCATGGTGCGTGGCCCCATCAGCGGCACGATGTCGTCGCCCTGCGCCGCGACCCAGGCGATAGCGGCTTGCGCGACCGTCAAACCGCGGGCCTGCGCGACCCCGCGCAGTGCCTCCACCAGCGCGAAGTTGCGTTCGGCGTTGTCGGCCTCGTAGCGCGGCATGCGCGAGCGGATGTCGCCCTTGCGCGCGCCCGCCGAACCCGGTGTCCAGGCCCCGCCGAACATGCCGCGCGAGAGGATGCCGTAGGCGGTGACGCCGATGCCGAGTTCCCGGCAGATCGGCAGGATCGCGTCCTCGATCCCGCGCGACACCAGCGAATACTCGATCTGCAGGTCGCTGATCGGCGCCTCGGCCGCGGCCCGGCGGATCGTCTCCGGCCCGACTTCCGACAGTCCCACATGCCGCACGTAACCGGCGTCGATGAGATCTCTGATCGCGCCGACCGTCTCCTCGATCGGCACGTTGGGGTCCAGACGGGCCGGACGGTAGATGTCGATATGGTCGAGGCCGAGGCGCGTCAGCGTGTAGGCGAGGAAGTTCTTCACGGCCGCCGGGCGCGCGTCATAGCCGTTCCAGGCGCCGTCCGGACTGCGTAGCGCGCCGAACTTGACGCTGACCTTGAAACTGTCGCGGGGGCGCCCCTTCACGGCCTCGCCGATCAGCATCTCGTTGGAGCCCATGCCGTAGAAATCGCCGGTGTCGATCAGCGTGACGCCCGCGTCGAGCGCGGCCTGGATCGTGGCGATGCTTTCGGAATGGTCCGGCGGACCGTAGGTGCCGGCCATGGCCATGCAGCCGAGCCCCAGTCGCGAGACGGCGGGGCCGTCCTTTCCCAAACGTATGGTTTTCATGTGAGTGCCTCCAACGGCGCCGATCATCGCGCCGGGCGGCGCGACCCGCAACCTTGTCGTGCAATTTTTCTCGGCCGCCTGTAGAAGGAAAGCTGCGGATTGGATGGGGATGGATGCATGGTCTGGTTTGCTCGAACCTTGGTGGTCGCCGTCGGCGTCGCCGGCGGCGTGGTGACGTCCCAGGCGCCGGAGTTCACGCAGCAATATCGACAGCGCCTCGGTGGCGCCCTGCAGGAACTGCGCGCCATCGTCGCCGATTTCGAGGCCGACGCCGCGCGCAACGGCCTCTCCCGGGCGCAGGCGCTGTCTTCCTACCGCGCCTCCTCGGATGATTTCCTGCGGGACCGCGGCGCGTCGATGACCAAGACGATCCATCGCTTCGACACGCTGGAGCGTCAGGCCGACCGTTTTGAGAGCTGGCCGGAGCCGGCCCTGCCGATCGCGATGTTCGGCGAGAGCGACGCCGAACTGGTGAAGGGCGCGTGGCAGGATTTCCGCCCGGGCGTCCCGGTGACGGCGACCGGCTTCATCTGGGCCGGCATCGGCTTCGTGATCGCCTTGTTGCTGGCGCAGGGCGGACGCAAGGCGGGCAGGGGGCTCGCCGGTTCGTCGCGCAGGCGCGGTGTTGCCGCGACCCGTCAGGGCGATGCCGCGCCCATGGCCGTGGCTGCCGGCGACGCGCCGGAGATCGCCGTCGATCCGGACGATCCGGTGGCTGAAGGGCATCGTCACCCGCGTCGCTAGCGGGTGTCCTTGCAAACGCGGTCAGGAGGGCCTTAGCGGCACTCCCGCCATCGTGCTCTGCCGGTCGGAACGGCTGTTCGAGAGAAAATGCCTTCTGTGGTCGTTTCGCATGACGAACGAACCGCGTTGGCTGGCGCATCCTGTGTTCGGAAACTTCACCGAACCCAGGAGCCGACAATGGACCCGACGCTTTTCCTTTCAGGTCAGGCATTCCAGGAACATCACGCCAGCAAGACCGGCCAATCCGAAGTAGATGCCTTTTACGACCTGCATGGCCCGAACGTGTTCTGGCGTCTCTCTCGGCTGCGCGCCCGTTTGACCGAGGCGTGGATCGGGCTTCGCACCCGGCGGCACCGAGCGGTCGTCTTTGCGCCGGAAGCGCAACGGGGCTAGCATGAACCGCATGGCCGAAGCCGTTGCCTTCCCTGTTTCGACATCCGGCGCCGCTGATGAGGAGACCGCGATCGCCGCGGTGATTCACGCCGAGACGCAGGCATTCGTCGACGGCGACTTCGAAGCCTGGGCGAAATGCTGGGTCCAGGACGACCGGGCGCACTCCATGTGCGTCAACGCCCGCACGGGGCTGAGCGTCGAAAGCGGCTGGCCGGCAATCGCGGCCGACATGAAGCATGTTCTCGAGAACGACCTCGGCTGCGACATGGTCCGGTTTCGCAAGGACAATCTCCAGATATCGATCGACGGCAACACGGCGTGGGTCGTCTACGATCAATGGGCGGAGAACCGGGCCGGCGCCACGTGGGAGTGTTTCGAAACGCGCATCCTCGAACGCGACAAGGGGAGCTGGAAGATCGCCTATTCCTCATTCGTCGAATTGCGTCACGACAAGGCCGAGAAGGACACGCTGTCCGTTGACGCGAATGGTCGTGTCTTGTGGGCAAGTCCGGAGACGCTGGAGAAACTGAAGGACCACCCGCTTCTGACCGTGTCTACGGGGCGGGTGCGGGCACGTCGCAGGGAGTGGGACCGGACGCTGCAGGCGGCCATCGCGCAGGCGGGCCGTTATCACGGTTTCTTCGAGCTTCGCCGCTTCGGCGACCAAACAGGCGGGCCCTTCCGATACCCGGCCGTGCTGGGCGACACGGATGATGGCGGCGTCGCGGTCGTGCATGTCTCGGTCCGCGACTGCACGACATACCTCACATTCGACAGCGACGGCTCGCTGGATCATCGGCTCTCGGTCGCCCAGATGGTTTTCGGGCTGTCCGACGGTCAGCGGCGCGTGGCGTTTCACATTGCCAATGGCATGGGTTTGAAGAGTGCTGCAGAAGCCTTGGGGATCAGCGTCAACACGGCGCGAACGCACCTGGCCCGGCTCTACGAGAAAACCGGCGTCAGTTCGCAGACCGCCCTTGTCAGGCTTCTGCTGAGCGTCGGCTAATCGTCCCGCCCCGACTTGTCGACCACCTCCACCGGCGTGCGCATGATGATCTCGCGATGCGGGAAGGGGATGGCAATGCCGGCCTCCTTGAAGGCGTCCCACAACGCCAGCAGCACCTGGCCGCGAATGTTGGTCAGGCCGTTCTGCGGATCGGAGATCCAGAATCTCAGCTTGAAGTCGAGCGACGAGGAGCCGAAGGCTGTCATCCAGCAAACGGGCTTCTTGTGATTGGCGACGCGCTCCACGGTGCTGGCCGCCTCGATGGCGATGCGCGTCACCTCGTGCGGGTCGCTGTCGTAGGAAACGCCGAAATCGACGTCCACGCGGATGAACATGTCGGAGAACGACCAGTTGACGACCTGATGGGTGATCAGGTCCTCGTTCGGGATCAGATATTCGCGCCCGTCTCGCGTGATGACGGAGACGAACCGGGCGTGCAGCTCGCGGATCCAGCCGAACGTGTCGCCGAGTTCGATCGTGTCGCCCGGCTTGATCGACCGGTCGGCGAGGATGATCACGCCGGAGATGAAGTTGGAGACGACCTTCTGCAGGCCGAAGCCGATGCCGACGCCGACCGCGCCGGAAAACACGGTGAGCGCGGTCAGGTCGATGCCGATCGTGTTGAGCGCGACCATCCCGGCAAGCACGGTCAGCGCGATGCGGATCATCTTGCCGGCCAGCACCTTGAAGGAGGGCGACAGGTCGGTGGTCTTCGAGATTCTTGTGTCGATGAATCCGCCGAGGATGCTCGCCGCCCACAACAGCACGACCACCACCGCCACGGCCTTGATGACGAACAGCACGGACAGGCGGAACTCGCCGAGATTGATGGCCAGCCCGTCGAGGATCGCAGCGGTCGAATCGCGGATGTCCAGAACGCCGGCGGCGACATAGAGGAAAATGCACAGCGCCACGAACCGCGCCAACGCACGGCTTCGGATGATGCGCGTCGCCACCGACGCGGCAAACCAGGTGAAGCCGAGCACCAGCGCCAGCGACAGCATGTAGCTGCGGCTCGGCCATGTCGTCTGCAGGATCAGCTCGCGGGCCAGCGCCACGAAGATGAGGAACATCGCCCATTCGGTGCGGCGCATGAAGGCGATGATGATCCGAAGCAGGCCCGGATTGCCCTTGATGCGGCGCGCGCGCTCCTCCAGCGCCGGTTCGATGCGAAGCGACAGCAGATATGCGACGCCGAAGGAGGCGACGATGATGGCGAACTGGTAGAGCGTCCAGGGCTGCGCGACATAGCCTTGCAGAAAGCGGACGAAATCTCCCAGCCGCTGCCCCCAGTCCGTAATGTCGTAGCTCTCCATGCTGTCAGATTAGCCGATCGCGCGAATTAGGGAAGCAAGGCGGTGCCTTCGCGCCCGAAGCAGGGCTGCCGACGTCCCGAACCGCCTTTGACTTGCGTATTTTGTGTTGATATCAACTCAACCTGCGCTTGCCGCGATATGGAGGTTGCGGCGGGTGTTCACGCACGCGAACCCTGGAGACACGCATGAGCGAACTTGTTCTTTTCACCTATGACTGGGTTCCGGACGCACCGCGCGGTTTCGTCCGCGACCTGCGGGTGCGCTGGGCCCTCGAAGAGGCCGGCCTGCCGTATCGGGTGGAAAGCGTGTCCTTCGCCGAGCGGAGCGCGGAGCATTTCGCGCACCAGCCCTTCGGTCAGGTACCGTGGCTGCAGGACCGGGACGTCTCGATCTTCGAAAGCGGCGCGATCCTCCTGCATCTCGGCGCCATGAGTCCGGCGCTGATGCCCGAGGATCCGGCCGGTCGAGCCCGTGTCACCCAATGGGTCTTCGCGGCGCTGAATTCCGTCGAGATGGCAAGCCTGCCTCTGATGATCTTCAGATTTTCCGGCGACACGACCGAGACGCCCGGCCGCAAGGGGCTCGAGAAGTTCCTCGACGGCCGCCTCAGCCGCATGGAGACCGCGCTGGCGGGCCGGGAGTGGATCGCCGGCGATTTCTCAATCGCCGACATCCTCATGTCCGACGTGCTTCGTTCCGTCGAGAGGGCCGGCGGGCTGGGCGAGTATCCGGTCTGCCGCGCCTATGTCGAACGGGCCACTGCCCGCCCGGCTTTCGTCAAGGCGTATGACGATCAGATCGCGCATTTCGCCGCGGCGGACGGCTGAGCGCCGGCGGTCCTAACGTTCCGCAAGCGCCTCTTCGCCGCGCTTCGCGCGGATCAGGTTGACGAAGCGGCGGAACAGGTAGTGGCTGTCCTGCGGGCCGGGCGAGGCCTCGGGATGGTGCTGCACCGAGAACACCGGCTTGCCGGCGACGGCAAGGCCGCAATTGGACCCGTCGAACAGCGAGACGTGGGTCTCGGTAACGCCGTCCGGCAGCGAGGCCGCATCGACCGCGAAGCCATGGTTCATCGACACGATCTCCACCTTGCCGGTGGTGTGATCCTTGACCGGGTGGTTTGCGCCGTGATGGCCCTGGTGCATCTTCACGGTCTTGCCGCCCAGCGCCAGCGCCAGCATCTGGTGGCCGAGGCAGATGCCGAAGACCGGAATGCCGGTTTCCAGCAGCTTCTGGATGGTCGGCACAGCGTATTCGCCCGTCGCCGCCGGGTCGCCCGGACCGTTGGACAGGAAGATGCCGTCCGGCTTCTGCGCCAGCACCTCGTCGGCACTCGCCGTGCCGGGCAGGATGGTGACCTTTGCGCCGAGACCGGAGAACAGACGCAGGATGTTGCGCTTCACCCCATAGTCGAGCGCGACGATGTGGATGTCGCCGTCGCCGACTGTGTGATGGCCGTAACCCTCGTCCCAGACCCAGGGCGCCTCGTCCCAGGTCGATGACTGGCCGGAGGTCACCTCCTTTGCGAGGTCGAGGCCGACGAGGCCGCACCAGGCTTTCGCCCGGGCCTTCAGCGCGTCGATGTCGAACTGGCCGGAGGGTTCATGCGCGATGACCGCGTTCGGCACGCCATGCTCGCGGATGTGGGCGGTGAGCGCCCGCGTGTCGATGCCGGCGAGCGCGATGATGCCGCGCGCCTTCAGCCACGCGTCGAGATGCTCGGCGGCGCGATAGTTGGACGGGTCCGTGATGTCGGCCTTGAACACGGCGCCGACCGCGCCGGCGCGCCGGGCCGGGGTCAGATCCTCGATGTCCTCGCCATTGGCGCCGATATTGCCGATATGCGGGAAGGTGAAGGTGACGATCTGGCCGGCATAGGACGGGTCAGTCAGGATTTCCTGGTAACCGGTGATCGCGGTGTTGAAGCAGACTTCCGCTTCCACGGCGCCCGTCGCGCCGAAGCCCTTGCCCTCAAGAACCGTCCCGTCGGCGAGGACGAGCAGGGCGGTCGGGGTCTCGATCGTCCAGGCTGGGGTCGTGTGCTGTTCTGCGGCTGCGGAGGGCTCGGTCATGCGGGTTCTCGAATGTTTGATTGGGTGGCATCTTGCCGTGACGGGCGTGTATCACCATATGCACGCGCTGGAAACACCGCGGGACGACCGGAAACACGCTTCTGTCAAGTGATTTTTGGATCGCAGCGGTTTACGGCTTTTTTATGTTACAGCCGTGTTCACAATATGGCTGTGGATAAAAAAGCACTTAGATATCAACAAGTTATCGATGTATCTCGCCCTTGCTTTGCGTTTTGAACGGCGCTATGGTCCGGCGACCATCGGGGAGTTTTTACGATGCGCGAAGCGATTCAGGCTGCGCTCAAAGATGCTCAAAAATCCCAGGACAAATGTCGTGTTTCCACATTGCGGCTGATTTCAGCGGCGGTGAAGGATCGTGACATCGCGAACCGGTCGGCGGGCAAGGACCCGGTCTCCGACGAGGAAATCAGCGAGATCCTGGTCAAGATGATCAAGCAGCGTCGCGAGTCGGCGCATACCTACGAGGAGGCCGGCCGGCTGGAACTGGCCGATCAGGAGCGCCGGGAATCGGCGGTCATCCTCGAGTTCCTGCCCAAGCAGATGTGCGAAGCCGAGGTCGAGCAGGCCTGCCAGAACGTCGTTCGGGAAACCGGCGCCGAAGGTCTGCGCGACGTGGGCAAATGCATGTCGACGCTGAAGGAGCGTTTCGCCGGCCAGATGGATTTCTCCAAGGCCTCCGGCGTGGTGAAGGGCATCCTGTCGCAATAGGCGCGGGCCCCGGCGGCCACCATTCGGTCCGCTTTGTCTCTCACATGTCGCGAACCTGCCGCAGCATGGCCGCAACGATGGCCTCCGGCCGGTCCTCCTGAACCAGGTGGCCGGCATCGGCGATCGCAATGACGTTGCCGTCGGAGATGAGGCCGGCCAGTTCCTGTCCCTTCGCGGAGGGGATCCATGCGTCCTCTTCGCCCCAAAGAACCGTGACCGGACAATCGAGCGGCCGATAGTGTGACTGGACCTCGTCGGTGAAGGCCTGGTCCATTTGCGCGATTTGCCGGTAGAAGGCCGGTTGCCCGATCTCTCCAAGCCATGGCGCCGAGTAGACCTCCAGCGCCTCTGCGGACAGTGGGCGATAGGCGGCGGTCTCCAGATAGGCTTTCAGAAGCGCCCGGTGCATGTAGTCCGGCATGCCGGCGAAGGCGGCTTCGTGCTGGCGCACATGCTGCACGAAGGGCGATCCCCAGGGCCGAAGCGCGACGGCGTCGAAAATGGTGAGCGACGCGTAGCGCAGCCCGTCGAGAAAATATCCGCGAAGCGCGGTCGCTCCGCCGAAATCATGTGCCAGCACATGCGGTCTCGACAGTCCCCATTCGGCGGTGAGCGCCGCCAGGATCCGGTTCTGAACCCCCAGCGACACGTCTTGTCCGGGCCGCATTTCCGATTGCCCATACCCGGCCATGTCGAAGTAATGCACGGTCCAGTGGTCGGCGAGGAGCGGGACGATCCGTCGCCAGACCTGCGAGGAAAACGGCGTGCCATGCAGCGCGATCAGCGGCGCCCCGCGACCGATTTTGCCCCATCGGATGGCGTTGCCCTCGACATGTGACGTGTGTGGCAGTTCGAGCATGGCGGCTCCCGGCCGTGGCCTTATCGTTGAAAGAATGCCCAGGCGAGCGGCAGCAATATGGCTGTCGCCAGCGCGTTGAGGCCCATGGCGAGGCCGGCGAATGCGCCGGCGATCTCGTTGACCTGCAACGCCCGCGCGGTGCCGATGCCATGGGCGCCGGTGCCCATGGCGAAGCCGCGCGACGCCCAGTCCTTCACCCCGGCCAGATTGAGCGCCAGCGGTCCGAGCGCGGCGCCGAGAATGCCGGTGGCGATCACCAGCACCGCCGTCAGCGACGGCAGTCCGCCAAGCCGTTCCGAAATGCCCATCGCGACCGCAGCGGTCACCGATTTGGGTCCGATGGAGAGGATGGTCTCCTCGCCGGCGCCGAGCGCCCAGGCGATCCCCATTGCGCTGATCGCGGCAAAGGTCGAGCCGACAAGCAGGCTCACCGCGATGGCGAGCGCCGATTCGCGCACCCGGTGAAACTGCCGATAGAGCGGTATGGCGAGCGCCACCGTCGCCGGCCCGAGCAGGAAATGCACGAACTGCGCGCCCTCGAAATAGGTCTCGTAGGATGTGCCGGTGGCCATCAGGATGCCCACCAGGACCACCACGGCGAACAGCACCGGATTGACCAGCGGGTTCATGCCCGCACGCCTGTAGAGCCACATGCCGGCCTGGTAGGCGGCAAGCGTCAGCGTCAGGTGCAGAAGCGGGCTCGCTGACAGGTAGACCCAGACGCCCTGCAATTCGGTTTGCAGATCACCCGGCATCGCTCTCGCCCTTCCGCTGGCGGGCCGTCAGCGCCTGCATCACCAGGCCGGTCACCGCGATCGTCGCAACGGTCGAGACGATCAGGGCCACCGACACCGCGACGCCGTCGCTGCCGAGCAGCGCCAGATGCACCATGATGCCGGTTCCCGCCGGCACGAACAGCAGCGACAGATTGGCCAGAAGCGCGCCCGACACCGTGTCGAGATCCTTCGGGATCGCGCCCTTGAACACGAGCCCGGCAAACAGCAGCGCCATGCCGACCACCGGCCCCGGCACGGGCAGCCCGGTCGCCGCGACGAAAGCCTCGCCGATCAGTTGGCACAGGAAGATCAGGGTGAGATAGTTCAGCATCGCGCACCTCCGTTCGGGGCATAATGCCGCTGCCGCAACGCCTTGTCCCCTGCAAAGAGGCGACGCGCTTTCGTGTCTCGCCTGTGAATAGCGGGCACGCGCGCCGCGCCGCTGGTTCGCATCCGGGCCGCCCTGTATAGAAGAACCGATTCCCACAAAGGACGCCGATGCGCTTTTCCCAATCCTTCCTCGACGAGATCCGCGATCGCGTGCCGATTTCCGACGTGATCGCGCGGCGTGTGGCGTGGGACAAGCGCAAGACGAACACCAGCCGCGGCGATTACTGGGCCTGCTGCCCCTTCCATGGCGAGAAGACGCCGAGCTTCCACTGCGAGGACAAGAAGGGTCGCTATCACTGCTTCGGCTGCGGCGTGTCGGGCGACCATTTCCGCTTCATCACCGAACTCGACGGCGTTTCCTTCCCGGATGCCGTCCAGCAGATCGCCGACATGGCCGGCGTGCCGATGCCGCAGCCCGATCCGGAGGCCGAGCGTCGCGAGCAGGTGCGCGCCACGCTCAACGACGTCATGGAGATGGCCGTGGCCTTCTTCGAGGCGAAGCTGCAGGACCAGCCCGGCGCCAAGGCCCGCGCCTATCTGCGCGATCGCGGCCTGACCGGCCAGACGCAGAAGAAGTTCCGCCTCGGCTACGCGCCGGACAGCCGCAACGCGCTGAAGGAGCATCTCGCGGGCCGCGGCGCGACGAAGGAACAGATTGAAGCCTGCGGGCTCGTCGTCTTTGGCGACGACATCCCGGTTTCCTTTGACCGGTTCCGCGACCGCATCATGTTTCCGATCGAGGATGCGCGCGGACGCACCATCGCCTTCGGGGGCAGGGCGCTGTCGCCCGACGTGCCGGCGAAATATCTGAACTCGCCGGAGACCGAACTCTTCCACAAGGGCCGGGTCCTCTACAATTTCCGCCGCGCCCGCGAAGCGGTTCGTGATGCCGGAACCATCGTCGCCGTCGAAGGCTACATGGATGTCATCGCCCTCGATCAGGCCGGCATCACCAATGCCGTCGCGCCGCTCGGCACGGCGCTGACGGAGGATCAACTGGCCCTGCTCTGGCGGGTGACGTCGGAGCCGGTCCTCTGTTTCGACGGCGACAAGGCCGGCCTGCGCGCCGCCTTCCGCTCGCTCGATCTGGCACTGCCCGGCATCAAACCCGGCCGTTCGGTGCGCTACGCCCTGCTGCCCGAGGGCAAGGATCCCGACGATCTGGTCAAGGCCGGTGGGCGAGAGGCCTTCGATGCCGTGCTGAAGGCTGCCAAGCCGCTGGCCGACATGCTATGGTCGCGCGAGACCGCCGGTCGTGTGTTCGACACGCCGGAGCGCCGCGCCGAACTGGAGAAGATGCTGCGCGAGGCGACGGCGCAGATCCAGGACGAGAGCGTGCGTCGCCATTACGGCCAGGCGATGCGCGAGCGCATCAACGCCCATTTCGGCGCCCCGCGCGAGAGCCGCCGTGGCGGTTCCAAGGGCGATGCGCGCTATGGCCGGGGTCGCGGCGGCGCTGCGGGCGGCCGGCTGGCGATTTCCGAAAGCCTGACCCGCTCGCGCCTGCTGTCGGCCGGCGGCGGCGAAATGCCATTGCGCGAGGCCGCACTCGTCTCCGCCGTGCTCAGCCATCCCGACATCCTGGCCGGCCATTTCGACGATTTCACGGGCCTCGAACTCGCCCACGCCGGCCTCGAACAGTTGCGCAGCGCCATTCTGGAGGCGTGCGCCACCGGCCGGCGGCGCAGCCGCGAGGAACTGCAGCAGCATCCCGCGCTGCAGCGCCAGGCCGAAACGGTCGCCGCGATGGATGCGCTTGTCCGCCGGGCCCGGCTGTGGACGGCCACCGAGGCTGCCGCCGACGAGGACGCGCTGGAAGGCTTCCGCCAGGCGCTGCGCCTGCATCGCCGCGCGCGTGCGTTGCGCCGCGAACTGCGTGCCGCCGAGGCGGCGCTCGCCAGCGACGCGACCGACTTCAATTTCGGCCGCCTTGCAGACCTGCGCAAGGAAATCGACGAAAGCGAATCGCTTGAGGCCCTGATCGAGGGCTTCGGCATCTCGTCGGGACGTCCAATGCGGTCCTTTTGATCGGCTTTTCCGCGTCAGGCGAGTTTTTTGCACGAATCACTCGCACAGGTGTTGACGCCCGGACGAATCGCGGGAATCAACAAGGGTCCGGGCCGGCCCCCGGGAAAAAGCGTGGTTTTGGGGATCAGATTCGGTCGCGCCAGCTTGGATTGGCGCGAAGCGCTCCTAGATTAGGGGTAATTGGCAGTTAACGACCTTCACGTATGGCTGGTCCCGGCTTTCCGGGATCGGGATGTGGCGTTCATCGAAACGTTGGATGGAACCGGGCGGGACTGCGGCCCTTAATCGCCTTCGTCGGAGACGAGACTTATATGGCAACAAAAGCAAAAGAAAAAACCGAAGCGGAAAACACCAGCGAGCAGGCGCCGGACGGCCCGCTGCTCGATCTGAGCGCCGACAGCGTCAAGAAGATGCTGCGCGTCGCCAAGAAGCGCGGCTACGTCACCATGGACGAGCTGAACGCGGTGTTGCCTTCCGAAGAGGTGACCTCCGAGCAGATCGAGGACACGATGTCCACTCTGTCGGAGATGGGCATCAACGTCGTCGAGGACGACGAGGTCGAAGGCGACAACGACAACTCCAACGACTCCAACGATGACGACAACGAGGGCTCGACCGAGCTCGCCACGTCGACCGGCAGCGCCGTCACCACCACCGCCAAGAAGAAGGAACCCACGGACCGGACCGACGATCCGGTGCGCATGTACCTGCGCGAGATGGGCACGGTGGAGCTGCTGTCGCGCGAAGGCGAGATCGCCATCGCCAAGCGCATCGAGGCCGGCCGCGAGACCATGATCGCAGGCCTGTGCGAAAGCCCGCTGACCTTCCAGGCCATCATCATCTGGCGCGAGGAGCTCAACGAGGGCAACATCCTCCTGCGCGATATCATCGATCTGGAAGCGACCTATGCCGGCCCCGAGGCCAAGCAGGCGCCCAAGGTGCCGACGCCCGAGGAGATCGAGCAGGCCAAGAAGGAGCGCGAGGAAAAGGAACGCGCCCTGCGCCAGCCGCGCCGCCAGTCCGACGACATCACCAATGTCGGCGGCGAGGGCCAGGCCGAGGAAGAGGAAGACGACGAGGACGAGGTCAATCTGTCGCTGGCCGCGATGGAAGCCGAACTGCGTCCCTCCGTCATGGAGACGCTCGACGTCATCGCCTCGACCTATGGCAAGCTGCGCAAGCTGCAGGACCAGCACGTCGAATCCTCGCTGTCGGACACCGACGCCCTGTCGCCCAGCCAGCAGAAGCGCCTGAAGGAGCTGAAGGACGAGCTCATTTCCGACGTGAAGAGCCTGTCGCTCAACAACCAGCGCATCGAGGCGCTGGTCGAGCAGCTCTATTCGATCAACAAGCGCCTGGTGCAGAACGAGGGCCGCCTGCTGCGGCTCGCCGAAAGCTACGGCGTGTCGCGCGACGAGTTCCTGCTGCGCTACCAGGGCTCGGAACTGGACCCCAACTGGGTCGACAACGTTTCCGGCCTGACCGCGCGCGGCTGGCGTGAATTCGCCAAGGAACTGGCGACCATCGACGAGCTGCGCTCCGAGATCCAGGAACTGGCGACCGAGACCGGCATCTCGATCTCGGAATTCCGCAAGATCGTCAACCAGGTCCAGAAGGGCGAGCGCGAGGCGCGTGTCGCCAAGAAGGAAATGGTCGAGGCCAACTTGCGCCTCGTGATTTCGATCGCCAAGAAATACACGAACCGCGGCCTGCAGTTCCTCGACCTGATCCAGGAAGGCAATATCGGCCTGATGAAGGCCGTCGACAAGTTCGAGTATCGTCGCGGCTACAAGTTCTCCACCTACGCGACGTGGTGGATCCGGCAGGCGATCACCCGCTCGATCGCCGACCAGGCCCGCACGATCCGCATTCCGGTGCACATGATCGAGACGATCAACAAAATCGTCCGCACCTCGCGCCAGATGCTTCACGAGATCGGCCGCGAGCCGACCCCGGAGGAACTGGCCGAGAAGCTGGCCATGCCGCTGGAAAAGGTGCGCAAGGTCCTGAAGATCGCCAAGGAGCCGATCTCGCTCGAAACGCCGGTCGGCGACGAGGAGGATTCGCATCTCGGCGATTTCATCGAGGACAAGAACGCCGTTCTGCCGATCGACGCCGCCATCCAGGCGAACCTGCGCGAGACGACGACCCGCGTCCTCGCCTCGCTCACTCCGCGCGAGGAACGCGTCTTGCGCATGCGCTTCGGCATCGGCATGAACACCGATCACACGCTCGAGGAAGTCGGCCAGCAATTCTCGGTCACCCGCGAACGTATCCGCCAGATCGAGGCCAAGGCGCTGAGGAAACTCAAGCACCCGAGCCGGTCGAGGAAGCTGCGGAGCTTCCTGGATAGCTGATCCCGAACGATGCCGACGATTTCGATCTTCTTCGGCATCGTCATCCAGATGTATTGGCGCGATCACAATCCGCCGCATCTGCATGCGATCTACCAGGGACAGGAAGCGCTTTTCGACCTCGCCACGGGCGAGGTCATTGGCGGGGCGTTGCCGAGAAAGGCCGAACGCATCGTGTCCGAGTGGATCGACGCGCGTCGGCCTGCCTTGTTGGACAATTGGGAACGTGGCAGACTTCACCAGCCTTTCAACCAGGTGCCCGGAGCCGACGTCGAATGATTGATATCGTCAAGATCGTCGAAGCAAAGCCCATTGCCGACCACCGGATCGACGTGCGTTTTTCGAACGGCGATGCGGGAGAGGCGGATTTCGGGTGGCTGCTCGATGCTCAGGGCGCGATGGTCGAGCCGCTCGCCGATACATCTGAATTCGCCCGTGTTTTCCTGTCGAACGGCGTTCTGACCTGGCCCAACGGCTTCGATGTGGATTCGATCAATCTGCACAGGGAAATGAAGGAACAGGGCCGCCTCCGCAGATCGGCCGCATAGGCGTATTTCCGCTCTTGTCCGACGGTTGAGTCCGCGGGAAAATTTGCCTTGTTCGTTGCCAAAGACACTGCATCCTGCTGAGTTTCGAACGGAACTGGGCAAGCGAAGCAATGCACCTCTCCGTCCATCACGAAACCGCCTACCGCTATTCCGCGCCGGTGCGGCTCGGAGATCATCTGCTGCGGCTTACACCGCGCGCAGATGATGTCGTCACGCTGTCCCAGTCCATCGAGATCGAGCCCGCGCCGGTGTGGCGGGAGGAGGGGATCGACGGCTTCGGCACGCCGGTCACTCGACTGGGCTTTGCCGGCGAAACCTCGATCCTGAAGATCGTGAGCCGGTTCGACTGCGAGACGTCCGCGCCACCAGCCATCGTGCAGGACCTGCCGCCTTTGCCATGGTCGCAGCCGTCGATGGCCGGCTTTCTGGCTCGCGAGGATGCGCCCTCCGTCGAGGCCTTTGCCAGTGATCTCGCCGCGGCATGCGGCTGGCGGGTCATGCCGTTTCTCGACGGTCTGAACGAGGCGCTGCACGAACGCATCGACCGGCACATCCGGCCGGACGGCGACGCCCACGGGGCAGCCGAGACCTTGCGGCTGGGCCGCGGGGCGTGTCGCGATCTCGCCGTGCTGTTCATGGAGGCCTGCCGCTCGCTCGGCATCCCGGCGCGCTTCGTCAGCGGCTACCAGGCATTTTCCGAGCGGCTCGATGGTCGCCGCCACATGCATGCCTGGCCGGAAGTCTTTCTGCCGGGGGCGGGGTGGCGCGGCTACGATCCGACCCATGGCACGCCCGTCGGCGACGGCCATGTCGGGCTCGCCGCCGCCCCTGACCAGGCCTCGACCATGCCGGTCGAAGGCGGGTTCTGGGGTTCCGACATTTCATCGACGCTGGACTATCGTCTCAAGATCGAGGCAAAACCGTCCTAGGGGCCGTGCAGCGAGAGGATCGCGCGATGACTGCAGGAAGGCCGCCGCAGCTTGGCAAGCTCGATATTGTGAAGATCCTGGCGCGTCGCTTCGGCTACCGCACCTATCTGGAGATCACCACCGGATTGACGGGTGGCATCTACCCGGCTGCGCGCCGGTCCGGGTTCGAGACCTGCCGCCGCATTGTCTATCGCCAGGACGTCAAGCCGGCCGATGACGGTGAGCCGGTCGATTATCCCGTGGGTGGAGAGGACATCGCCGATGCGATCGCGCGCATTCGCGCCGACGGTCCGACCTTCGACGTCATCATGGTCGACGCGCATCACACCTATGCCTGCGCGATCCGCGACATCGCGGCGTCATTCGCGCTTGTCCGCGACGGCGGCGCGCTGGTGGTGCATGATTGCGACCCGCCGGATGCGGATCTTGCCCGGCCGGATTTCGTCGAGGGCCCCTGGTGCGGCGTCACCTACAAGGCCTTCCTCGATTTCGTGCGCGACAATGACGATCTCTTCTATGTCACCGTCGATACCGATTATGGCTGCGGCGTCGTGTTCAAGGGCAGGCGGCGCGGCATTCGGGAATGGCTGGCCCATCGCCGCGCCGGAATGAGGAGCGCAGCCGGGGAACGCGCCCTGACGGCGGCATGGCGCGAGGTCGGCGACGATTTCGCCGCTGCCTTCGCCATGCTTCGCGGCAACAGGAAGCGCCTTTTACGGCTGATGAGCCCGCGCCGCTTCACCTCCGTCTACGGCAAGCCTGCCTGACGGTCAGAGCTTGGTGATGGAGTTGCCGCCGTCGGCGAGCATGGCCGTCCCGGTCACGAAGCTCGATTGGTCGGACAGAAGGAACATCGCCGCGCGCGCGATCTCCTCGGGGTCGGCCATGCGCTTCAGCGCGTGCATCTGCCGTACGGCGTCATGGAACTGCGCGTCGTCGCCGGCCATCTCGGTCATTGTGCCGCCCGGCAGCAACGCGTTGACGCGAATGCCGTCCGCGCCGTGCTCGGTCGCGAGCACCTGGGCGAGGCCGACGAGCCCCGCCTTGGCCGCGGCATAGGCCCCCATGCCGGGCAGGCCGATCGTGTGACCGACGAAGGAGGAGGTGAAGACGATCGAGCCGCCGCCCTGTTGCTTCAGTGCGGGGATCTGATGCTTGGCGGCGAAGAAGGCGCTGTCGAGATTGACCGCCAGTACGGAGCGCCAATTGTCGCGGTCCATCTGCGCGACCGGGCCGAGACGGCCCGTGGTTCCCGCATTGTTGAACGCGCCGTCCAGCCCGCCGAACTCACGGCGTGCGGTGTCCACGAGCCTGGCCGCGAAGGCCTCGTCGCGCACGTCGCCGTCAAGCGCGATCGCCTTGCCGCCCTTGCGGGCGATGTCGGCGGCGACCGCTTCCAGCCGGTCCCTGCGCCGCGCCGCGATCACGAGCCGGGCTCCCTTGGCGGCGAAGATCGCGGCCGCCGCCGCGCCGATGCCGCTGCTGGCGCCGGTGATGATGATCGTCTTGTCTTCCAGTTGCATCGCATGTCTCCCTTGCGTGACTGCACGGGCGCACAGGGAACCCGGAACCATGGCTGCCGACACCCGATTCCTGCCCGAGGCGGCAGCGCAGGGGAGACGCTGTGTTCACCGGAGATGGTCGGCGCTTTTGCCGTTCTTTGGCGCCACCTCTTGCCGGGGTCACGGGCAGGCCACAAATGGGCCGCAAAGACGCCGTCAACGCGATCGTGTCGCCCACGCCCGTCGACGACCCGACCTCATCCCGATATGCAGGCCTTCGATGCATACGGTCCACGAAACGGTAATGATCGGCCATGTCTGAAGACATCCGCTCCAAGGACGCCATTCCGGATGTCGTGCCCGCCCCGCAGGCGGCAGACCCGGCGGATGCGCCTGCGCTGTCGATCGAGATGGCCGGCCCGGATCGTGACGAGCCGTCGCCGGCAGCTTCGCGCCGCCGCGGCGGCTGGGGCGTTCCCGTCTCCGTCGGCGTGCATGCGCTCATCGCCCTGATCCTCGTTTTCGGCCTGCCGCTGCCGCAGGTGGAACCGCAACAGCCGCAGGCCATAGCCGTCGCGCTGGTCCCGCCGCCGGAACCAGAGGCGGCGCCCGAGGAGGAACAGCAGGAAGAGGAGCCTCCGCCGGAAGAGACGCCGGCCGAGGAGGAGCAGACGGAAGAAGAGCAGCCCCAGGAAGAGCAACCCCAGGAAGAGCCCGCTCAGCAACAGGCCAGCGCGGGGGAGGAAGACCAACAGGTGCCCATCCCCACCCTGCGTCCGGTCTTCGAGTTCGGCGAGCAGGATTCCGGGCCCCGCGCCACCGAGGATGGCGGCACGGCGCGCGAGCCGGAGACGCCGCCCGACGAACCCGCTCCGGAAGAGCCCCAGACCGAGGATGCCGGAGAAGCCGAGATCACGCTGGTCGAGCCGCTGCCCGAACTGGAGGAGGCGCGCACGCTCTATTCGGAGGCGGCGACCGGCAGCGTCGTCGCGACCACGGCGATGGCCGGCCTGCCGCGCGGCCTGCGGGCCGGCGAATTGTGCGCCAGCGAGCTGCGCGAACAGTTGCGCCACGCCACGCCGCCGCTCTGGCCCGACATCCTGCCGACCTACCGCCTGCCGGAGGGCACGGTGATGGAGGTGCGCCGCGGCGCCTTCCGGGCGACCGGGCAATGGTACGATCTGAGCTTCCTCTGCGAGGTCGACGAGGACGTCACGCGGGTCGTCTCCTTCGCGCTGCATGTCGGCGCGCCGATCCCGCGCAGCCAATGGGAGAGCCGCGGTTTCCCGGCCTATTGAACTGTGCGCATCGCACGAACACGCTTGGCGCTGAACGGTTCCTCGCTGTATGGGGATGATCCGGGGCAGGATGCGCAGAGACGGGGAGGTTTTCCCAGGTGAAGCGGCGCAATAGGTTCCAATTGGGCTTGCAGGCGGCCGAACGGTTCTTCCGGCTTCGTATCCGCAATCAGGTCATGTCGCGCCTGCGCGGCCTGCGCTTCGCCCATCTGCCCACCTTCATGATCACCGGCACCAAGGGCAAGACGACCACCTCACGCCTTGTCGCAGCGATCCTGACGGAAGCCGGCCATACGGTCGGTCTGGTGACGACCGACGGCGTGTCGGTTGCCGGAAAGGTCGTCGCGACGGGCGATCAGGCCGGCGTTCGCGGCCACAGGATCGTGCTGCGTGACGACCGCGTCACCGCCGCCGTGCTGGAGACGGCGCGCGGCGGGCTGAAGCGCAACGGCCTGTCGATGCGTCCTGTCCGAGCGGCGGCGCTGCTCAATGTCGGCTATGATCACGTCGGCGCCGACGGCATCGCCACCCAGGACGCGATGGCCCGCCTCAAGGCGCGGGTCGCGGACAATGGCCGCCATGTCGTTCTCAACGCCGAGGACGCGCGTTGCCTTGCGCTTGCCGCCCGCTACCGGCCGCAGCGCGTCACCCTGTTCGCCCGCCGGATCACCCACCCCGCGCTGGCCGCGCACGCCGCCGCCGGCGGCCACATCGTCGGCGCCGACGACGCGGATGTCGTCGTCTGGCGCCAGGCGGGACATGAGCCCGTCGTCATCGCGCCGCTCGCCGACATGCCGGTCACCCTTTCCGCGATGTCCGACATGTTCATCGACGACGTACACGCCGCCGCCGCCCTAACCCTGTCGATTGGCGTAGAACCTGCCGCAGTACGGGACGGCCTCGTCGGCTTCCAGGGCGGCCGCGAGCACAATCCCGGTCGGTTGACCTTCTTCAACGGCCATCCGTTTACGCTGGCGGTCGATCGCGGCTTCGAAGCCTCCATCATCGCTAATGCCGCGGGCACCGTGGCCCGTTTCTCTGGAGGCGGCCGGCGCGTCGCCGCCCTGTCCTGCGTCGGCAATCGTCCTGACGAGCATCTGCGCAGGATCGGCGACGTCGCGCGCGAGAATTTCGATCACGTCATCCTCTATGAGGAACCGACCTATCGTCGCGGCCGGGCCGCGGGCGAGATCGCGGGCTTGCTCGCCGAAGGTCTTGACCGATCGGGCTTTCCGCGCAACGCCTGGGAACAGGCCGACGACACGGAGCAGGCTATGGCGCGCGCCATCGCGCTCGGTGAGCCTGGCGGCGTCGTCTTTCTGATGAGCACACGCTCCGACGCGGTCGAACTCGTCGAGCGCATCCTGCGCGACGCCCAGCCGGGCGAGGGCGTTTGAAGTCTTCAGCATGCGATGGCCGATAGAGGCCTCCGCACTTGCGGCAAAATGGCCCAGCGTCACTGACCGCCATGGTAATCGGAACCGACCGGCCCGATATCGCGATCGACCACTTCGCCCGTTCGCAAACCGGAGTTTCGCCGCCCGATGCAATCGCTTGCCAATCTGCTCGACCAGCTTCCCTGGAGCATCGTCATCATCGCCTGCCTGACGCTCGGCCTCGCACCCTTCGTGCCGGAGCCGCATATCTGGGAGAAGCTCAAGATGCTGGCAGCCGGGACGCTGGCAAAGCCGATCGACATCTTCGACCTGCTCATGCATGCGACACCCTTCATCATCGCCGGTCTGAAGCTGGCGGCGCCGCTGGTCGCCGCGAAATAGGGCTCACGGCACCGTCCATGCCTCAGATGTCCTTCAGCATCAGCACGATCCGCCCGTCATAATAGGGCTGGCAAGGGTGCAGCAGCACCGGTCGGGCGTCGGCGATCGCATATCCGAGCCGTTCGTAGAGCCGCACCGCGCCCGTATTCTGCTCATAGGCCTGGATGCTCATTTGCCGAATGCCGGCCGCCGCCGCTTTATCCTCGGCGGCTCGCAGGAGCTTGCTTCCGAGGCCGTATCCGCGTCGGCCGGGCAAGGTGGCGAGTGCGTTCACATAAAAGCTGCCGACGGAGCGGTGCTCCAGTTCGATGAACGGGCGGAAGGCCTCCGGCATGTCAGGCGTTGCGGCCAGGTTGGCGTCGGAGGGGGCGGTGATCTCGTAGCCGAGCATCATCGCTGCGATGTCGCCGTCGCGTTCGGCGACGAGCGCGTTGCGCCAGGAAAACCCGCCGGTGTCGCGCCGCGCGCGTTCCGTGCCGAGTTCGAGCGCTGATTGGCCGTCTTCGGCCATGCCAGACCAGAGCCAGTTGGGAATGCCTTCGCCGGCGATGTCGATGAGCCGCGCCAGGATCGGCGCGTCCTGCGGCGTCGCCGCGCGGATGAGGGGATGGGAATGCATTGTCATGTCGTGTCTCGTCTGAACGCTTCGTTTTGATGCGCCAACCATGCAACGACACGCCATCGGGCGATAGAAAGCCCGTGGTCCAGCAACTGCGAAAAGAATTATCCTTCTAAATCAGTTAGTTGCCTAGAGCGGCGCCCGGCGGTCTGCGGCGAGCCGCCGAATTACTGTACCGGCAGTGCAGTTTTCGACCGGCCTAGACAGCCGGCCGGCGCGCCAGGGCCAGCAGCAGGCCGAAGCCGATCATCATGCCGCCGCTCGTCCGGTTCAGCCAGTCGCCGGCACGCGGGTGCCGGGCGAAGCGGCCAAGATGCCGACCGGCATAGGCATACGCGGCGACAGCGCACATTTCGAACAGGAGGAACAGCCCGCCAAGCAGCGCGAAGCTTGCCATGTAGCGCTCCGCATCGACGAATTGCGGAAAGAAGGCGGTGAAGATGACGATCGCCTTGGGATTGCTGATCCCGACGAGGAATTCCTGCCGGGCGAGGCTGGCGAGAGGTCGGCGCGGCGTCGCGGCCGGATCGGCACCGGTCAAGGTCGACTTCGAGCGCATGATTTTCACGCCGAGCCAGACGAGATAGGCCGCGCCTGCCCATTTCACGACGGAGAACGCCGCCGCCGAGGTCGCCAGCAGCGCACCGAGCCCGACGCCGGTGATCGCGATCAGGGTCGCATAGGCGACCATGCGGCCCAGCGCCGCGGTCGCCGCTCGCCCGACGCCCTCGCGCACGCCATTGGTCAGCGCCAGCAGGTTGCTCGGCCCGAAGGTCATGTTCAGGGCGAAACAGGCGGGAATGAAGACAAGCAGCGTGTCGAGGCTCATGGAGGGGCTCCGAGTGAGACCTGACCGCTATCACGCCGGCACGCGCCGGAAAAGACGGGGCGCGAAGGCCCCGTCCGGTCAGAACGAGCGCGTCAGCCGGATGCCGGTGAAGATGCGCGTCGCACGCTCGGAGGAGAAGCCGGCATAGTCCTGCTCGTCAGGGTTCTGCGGCGCCTTGAAGCTGGTCACGTCCGGCAGGCAGGACCACTCCGCATTCGCACCGATTTTCCATCCCGAGGCGAATTTGTAGGTCGCTGAGGCCGACAGACCTGCGCCGACGGTGAACCCGTCCTTCGAATAGCTGTCGGTCTGGGTCAGCGGCGAGCCGCTCACCTCGGTGTATTGCGAGTAATAGCCTTCGCCGGTGTGGTAGCCCAGATAGAGATCGCCCGACACGGCGAACCGCAGCTTGCCGTCCAACTGCGAGGGCAGGCTCACCCGCGTGCCGAGGCGCATGCCGACATAGCGGTCCTTGGCGTCCAGCTCGTAGCTCTGGTTGTAGCCGGAATAGACCGATCCGCCATAGGTGAGGTCGGTGCGCCCGGAGGCCTCGGTGTCCAGCGTCTCGATGAAGGCGCCGATGCGGTGCTTGATCTTGAAGCCCGCATAGCCGCTGCCGTCGTCCGACGGCGCGGCACCGAACGGGCTTGCGATCTTCAACCCGAGATTGACGCGATGCCAGCTGTTGTTCAATTCGCCATCGGATTGCAGGCCGAAGCCCGGATCGTCGGCGATGACGCCCGTGTTCGGCCCGGGGAGCGGTTGAAGATAGGTGAAGCCGACGGCGGTGACGTCGTCATAGCCCACCATCGGATTGTCGGAATAGCTTTCCTTGCCCCAGGCGCCCTCATAGCCGCCATAGATGTCGAAGCCGCCATAGCTGTCCTTGCGGGTGGCGTCCCGGACGCTGGCGCGGAAATCCAGCTTCATGCCGTCACGTTCGATCCAACTGCCGAAGCGCGCGCCGAAGACTTCCAAGCCCGGTCCCCCGCCCGAAAGCACCTTCGTGCCGCCGCCCACGGAATGGGTGTTTTCTATTCTCGAGTACTGGTAGTCGACGCCGCCGGTGATCCTCAGGCAGGTTTCCGTTCCCGGGATATAGAAAAAGCCGCCGCTATAGGTCTCGCAGATGCGGACATATTCCGCAGTTGTGGCGGCGTCCGGCGGCGGCCCGTCTTGACCCGCCAAGATGCGCGCCAGAATGCCGAAATCGCGATCGACGACTTCCTCGGCCAGCGCCGCGCTCGATACCGTGATCCCCAGCGCTGCAGCCGGAATCGCCGCAGCCAATGCGTAGTGTCTCATCGAGGTCCCCCGCCGCTGATGGTTGCCGATTGGGAGACAAGCGGATTTGGCGGGGTGCTGCGTCATGCATATGCATTACGCATGGTCAATTTGTTGCCGTCCGGCGGCGGGTTTGCGCCGGTGTGTCAGGCAAGCAACATGCGCACGAGTTCGGCCTGGCGGCGTGCGCCGGTCTTTTCCAGCACGCGCTGCATGTGCACACGCGCCGTATTGTTGGAAATGCCGAGCGATTCGGCGTGTTCGGCGACACTGGCGCCTGCAAGCAGGCTTTCGACCAGCCGTGTTTCTGCCGGCGTCAGCCCGTGATCGGCGGCGAAGGTTTCCAGATCGGGCGCCGCGCCGCTGGTCCCGACCCGCGAGACGGTGTCCAGCATTTCCTTGCGCATGGGGTCCGGCAACCAGGTGATGATCTCGCGGACGCGCTCTTCCCACAGGGGCTCCGAGCGCAGCGGCGTGCCATTGAAGTGCAGCTTCGCGAAAAATGCACCCAGTTGGTCGGTCTCTACCAACTTTCCGCCGCTGGTCCGGTCGTCGTCGTCTTTTTTGCCCAATGTCACCCCCGTGCTATTCCTGCCATGAAGCCGATAGGAGAATGGTGCCGTGGCTGTTGCGGGTCAGATTGCCTTACCTCACGACGCTGATAACACATTGAGGGCGCTGGAGGCCCGCGAAATCGCCTTTCGCGTCGGCCGGGCGACCGGTCCGGCTTTGAAGGCGGCCGACACGCTGATGGCGCGCGGCGAGAATCTGATCACAAAATGGTGGCTCGCCCGGCTGATCCGCCGCGCCGTGGCGATCGAGAACGATGCCGCAGCGCTCGCATGGCTTGAGCGCCTGCGCACGGCCACCGCGGACGGCGCCTGGTCCATCCTGCCGGAAGGCGACGGCATCCTGTACATGGCAAGCCACATGTGGCCCGCCCGGTTGCGTCCGGCGACATCGGCCGCGGCCCTTGTTCAAGGCGCACGAGATCCTGCGCAGCCGCTCTTCTTCTATGTCGCTGGTGGCGGGTTCATGCTTCCGCCGACGCCCCGCCAGAAGGCGATCGCCGACGACATCGCCGCCGGTTTCGACGCGGTCGCCGTGATGGGCGAGCACCGCCTTGCGCCCGAAAACCCGTTCCCGCTTCCGGTAGAGGATTTGTGCGACCACTACCTGTCGCTGGTCGGGGAGGGGCATGCGCCATCGCGTATCGTCGTCGGCGGTGATTCCGCTGGCGCGACCCTGCTCCTGTCGATGCTCGTCGAACTGCGCGGACGCGGCGCACCGATGCCCGCCGGCGCGCTCCTGTTCTCGCCCTGGACGGATCTGGCCATGCGTGGCTGGTCCTATGTCACCAAGGGCGTGTCCAGCGACAGTCCGTTCCGCATGGAAACCGCCGCCTTCGCCGCGCGGCTCTATCTGGGCGAGACCTTGCCGACTGACCCGGCGGCCTCGCCGGCCTATGCCGAACTGCAGGGCTTCCCGCCGATCGCGGTCCACTGTAGCCGCCACGACATGCATTTCGACGACGCCGTGCGGCTCGCCGAACAGGCGGATGCGGCCGCCGTACCCGTGCGTGTCAACTATTGGGACAGCCCCCGCCACCACCTCGAACGTTTCCGCTCCCGCCAGGCGCGCCAAAGCATCGCGCTCGCCGCGGGGATCGCGAAGGGCTGGATCGATAGCGGATGCAAGAGATGAACGGGGCACTTGCCGAGGAGCTTGCCAATCGTTGAACTGTCTTGCGGGTGCACCGTTCCCCGTCCGCTTACTCCGCCGCTGCCGGCAATTGCCAGTCGATCGGCGCCATCCCGTGGTCTTCCAGGAAGCGGTTGGTCTGCGAGAAGGGCTTCGAACCGAAGAACCCGTTATGCGCCGACAGTGGCGAGGGGTGCGGCGATTTCAGCACCAGATGGCGGGTGCGGTCGACGAAGGCGGCCTTCCTTTGCGCATAGGAGCCCCACAGGATGAAGACGGCCGGCTGGTCGCGGTCGTTGACGAGCCGGATGACGGCGTCCGTGAAACGCTCCCAGCCCTTGCCCTGATGCGAGGCGGCGCGGTGAGCTTCCACAGTCAGCACCGCGTTCAAGAGCAGCACGCCCTGGTTCGCCCAGGCCTCCAGATTGCCGTGTGTGGCCGGCGCGATGCCCAGATCGTCGCGCAACTCCTTGTAGATGTTGACGAGGGAGGGCGGGATGCGAACGCCGGGCCGCACCGAGAAGCACAGGCCATGCGCCTGACCAGGCCCGTGATAGGGGTCTTGGCCGAGGATCACCACGCGCACCTGGTCGAGTGGCGTTGCGTCGAGCGCGTGGAACCATTCGCCACCGGGCGGAAAGATCTGCTTGCCGGCCGCCTTCTCGGCGACGAGGAAGCGTCTCAGCTCGCCCATATAGAGGCTGTCGAATTCGCCTTGGAGCGGCGTCAGCCAGCTCGAGTTCAGCTTGATCATGCGCCTGGCGATGCCTCGTGCCTGTTGCCCCGGTCGTCGGTGCCGGCAGGCTAACCGACACGGCACGGCTTTGTCAGGCCCGCCGGACGATTTCCCCGGCGAAGCGCTCGAACTCATCCTTCCAGGCGCCGGAGCGCAACTCCCCTTCGGTGGCCGAGAAGGTGGCGAAGGCGGGCGTGCCGGCGGCGTCGGCCATGCGCTGCAGCGTCTTCTGCGCGCCCGATCCGCCCAGCGTCACGAAACAGGCGATCGCCTTGAGTTCGTTCTTGTGAGCGGCAAGGAAGGCAAGCATTGGCGTTGACGGGCGCGACGCCCAGACCGGCGACCCGAGCACGACGATGTCGTAGTCCGCCGGGTCGTGGCTGACAGGCTCGATGGCGGGCAGGATGCCGAGAAAGGCCTCGCGGCCCGATTTCCAGTATTCCCAGAAACCGCGTCTCTTGCGCGGTTCGCGGATTGGGTCGATGTCGGCCCCGAGCTTGTCGGCGAGCGCCTTGGCGACGCCTTCGGTGTGTCCGGTGCGGCTGTAATAGACCACGAGGCATTTGGGCATGGCGGGCGATCTCCTTCAGTCAGGCGAGGCCGACATAGATCTCGGTGACAAGCTGGTCTTCAGGCACGGTTTCCGGGCCGTTGGTGTAGACCTCCCAGGTCGGCGATCCAAGCGGCAGGCCCTCCTGTTCCAGCCAGACCATCAACGCGCCATAGCTTTCCGAGAGCTTCGCATAGGAGCCGTGGTGGGTGAAATGGACCACGCGGCCGGCCGGCGTCACGTCGCCCTTGACTGCGCCGGAGGCTTTCTTCGCGTCTTCGGCCGAGACGAAGAACCCGACGCGGAAATCCACCGTCTCGGGATTGTAGGTGTAATAGACCGACAGCGCGCCGTCCGTTGCGGTCAGGCCGTTCTCCTGCATGAAGCCGAAGACGGTCTGGAAGGCCTTGCCCATGGTCTCGCTAATGGCCGGAGGATCCATCGCGCATGAACAATCCACATAAACATAGGGCCGTTCCTGGACCTCGATCAGCTTGAAATCGGGCATTGCGGCGCTCCACTTTTCCTCGCGTCCCGCAACTGTGAAGGATGCAGCGGCGATGTCGTTGACGATTGTCAGCGTCGCGCCGAAATTGCCGACGGCTGTCGCGCATCAAGGGTGCGGCGTGTGGTTGACAGGCTGCGCGGCATCGCTAGCGTCCGGCCATTCAACCACGAGGCAAGCCCATGAGCCCGGAATTCCTTCTGACCGCCCTGATCGTCGTCGTCGCGCCCGGAACCGGTGTGGTCTACACGCTGGCGGTGGCGCTGGCGCGGGGGCGCATGGCCAGCGTCGCCGCAGCCTTCGGCTGCACCATTGGCATCCTCCCGCACATGCTTGCCGCCATTCTCGGCGTCGCAGCGCTGCTGCATGCCAGCGCCCTTGCGTTCCAAGTGGTGAAATTCGCCGGCGTCGCCTATCTGCTCTGGCTCGCCTGGCAGACCGTGCGCGATCGCGGCGCCCTGAAGATCGAGCCCGGCAATGAGCCGGCCGGCCTGCCGCGCATCGCGGTCACGGGAACCTTGATCAACGTCCTCAACCCGAAGCTCTCGATCTTCTTCCTCGCCTTCCTGCCGCAATTCGTCGATCCGGCCGCCGCCAACGCGCTCGCCGTGATGATCGAACTCTCGGCGGTCTTCATGGCGATGACATTCGTCGTCTTCGTCGGATACGGGTTTGCGGCCGCAGCCGTGCGCGCGCGTGTGCTGGCAAGCACCCGCATCATGGCCTGGATGCGTCGCAGCTTTGCCGCGGCCTTCGTGGCGCTCGGCGCCAAGCTGGCGTTCACGGCACGATGACGCAGACGACGATTACGGTCACGACGGAGGGCCCCGGCCTTTACGAGTTCACCGGCCGGGTGGCCGGTTTCGTTGCCGAATGCGGCGTGCGGGAGGGACTTCTGACCGTCTTCGTGCGTCACACCTCCTGCTCGCTGCTCATCCAGGAGAACGCCGATCCCGATGTCCAGCGTGACCTGGATGCCTTCTTCCGCCGACTCGTGCCGCCGTCGAACGACCCGTCGATGCGCTGGATCACTCACACCACCGAGGGGCCGGACGACATGCCGGCCCACATCAAGGCGGCCCTGACGCAGGTCTCTATCGGCATTCCGGTGGCTGACGGCCGCCTCGCGCTCGGCTCCTGGCAGGGCATCTACCTGTTCGAACATCGCGACCGTCCGCACCGCCGGCAGGTGGTGCTGCATCTGTCAGGATAACGCTTTGTTGACGCAGCGTTGACCGAAACGAGACGTTCAGGTCGGGTTCAGCAGAAAAAGGCCATGGTCCTGACCCAATCCTTGCCATATATCGGCTCAAACCAAACGATTTCGGAGACTGACCCCGATGGCTGACATCTTCCCGACCCGCCGCACCGTATTGCTGACTGCCGCCGCGGCTGGCGCGACCCTCGCTGCCCCGAGCCTCGCCCTTGCCCAGAAAGCGCCGGAGGCCAAGGGCACCGTCGATATGGACGATCTCCTGAAGCCGGGCGTGCTCGAGGATCAGGTGGAAGGCGCCGAGGATGCGCCGATCACTGTCGTGGAATACGCGTCGATGACCTGCAGCCACTGCGCTCATTTCCACGCGACGACGTTTCCGACGATCAAGGAAAACTACATCGACACCGGCAAGGTGCGGTTCATCCTGCGCGAATTCCCGCTCGATCCGCGCGCCGCGGCCGGTTTCATGCTGGCCCGCTGCGCACCGGAAGGCAAGTATTTCGCGATGGTTGACGTGCTGTTCAAGCAGCAGGCGCAATGGGCTTTCGTGCAGAACGCCCGCCCGCCGCTGGAGAACATCGCCAAGCTCGCCGGTTTTACACAGGAGAGCTTCGAGGCCTGCTTGACCAACCAGAAGCTTCTGGATGACATCAATGCCACGCGGGATCGCGCTTCCGACGAGTTTGGCGTCAATGCGACCCCGACGTTCTTCATCAACGGAACCAAGTATTCCGGAGCCCTGACTGTTGACCAGATGTCGGCCATTCTCGACGCACTTGCCTGACGACGGGAATGGATGCCCGCGCGTCATGGTCGCGCGGGTCCGGCATGACGGGCGGGGGCGCTGATGCGCTTTGAGAAGCTCCGCCTTCTGGGGTTCAAGTCCTTCGTCGAACCGACGGAGTTCATCATCGAGAGCGGCCTGACCGGCGTGGTCGGGCCGAATGGCTGCGGCAAGTCCAATCTTGTCGAAGCACTGCGCTGGGTGATGGGGGAGAACTCCTACAAGAACATGCGCGCGTCCGGCATGGACGACGTGATCTTCTCTGGCTCGGGCACGCGTCCGTCGCGCAACACGGCCGAAGTCTCGCTGTTCCTCGACAACACCGACCGCACGGCACCGGCGGCCTTCAATCATGACGACCTGCTGCAGGTCACCCGGCGCATCGAGCGCGAGGCGGGATCCGCCTACAAGATCAACGGCAAGGATGCGCGGGCAAAGGACGTCCAGCTTCTGTTCGCCGACCAGTCCACCGGCGCCCGATCGCCCTCCATGGTCGGACAGGGCCGCATTGGCGAACTGATCCAGGCAAAGCCCCAGGCGCGCCGCGCGCTTCTGGAAGAGGCAGCCGGTATCTCCGGCCTTCATTCTCGCCGCCATGATGCAGAACTGCGCTTGCGTGCCGCCGAAACCAATCTCGAACGTCTCGAAGACGTGGTCGGCGAACTGGAAAGCCAAATCGAGAGCTTGAAGCGACAGGCCCGTCAGGCCAACCGTTTCAAGGGGCTGTCTCGCGACATTCGCGAAGCCGAAGCGACGCTCCTGCATCTAAAATGGACCCTTGCGAAGGCCCAGGAAGCGGACGCCCAGTCGACCCTCGCCAAGGCCACGTCGCTGGTCGGCGAACGGGCACAGCTTCAGATGGAGGCTGCCAAGGTCCAGGCTATCGCGCAGCGCAAACTGCCGGAATTGCGGGAAGCCGAAGCGGCGTCCGCCGCCGCGCTCCAGCGGCTGACAATCGCGCTCAGTCAGCTCGACGAGGACGCGCGCCGGCAGGAGGCGCGCCGCACGGAATTGCAGAGCCGGCTGTCGCAGCTCTCCGCAGACATCGCCCGCGAGGAGGCGATGAAGCAGGAGAACGCCACGGCGATCGGCCGTCTCGACGCTGAAGAGTCAGAACTCTCAGGTCTGGAGGAATCCACCGGCGAGCGCGAGACGGAACTCAAGCGGCTGTTCGAACAGGCGGAAGCCGCTCTCGGTCGCTCCGAGGCCGAACTTGCCCGACTGACTGGTGAACGGGCGGAAGCCGGAGCGCTTCGAACGCAGCTGGAACGCCGCATTCGCGAGACGCGCGAGCGCTCCGACCGGCTGGTCGCGCAGCAGAACCGGCTTGCAGGCGAGTTGGCAGATATCGAGGGCCGCATCAAGACGTTGGCCGATCCGGCCGAAAAGCGTGTGTTGCTGGAAGCTGCCGAAGCCGCCGTGGTGACTGCCGAGCGGGTCGCTGTCGAGGCGGAGCAAGCCGTATCCGCCGCCCGCGAGGCCGAGAGCGCCCGCCAGCCTGCCCTGCAGGACGCAAAGGCGGCTCTCAACCGGCTGGAAGCCGAAGCGCAGACCCTGGCGAAAATGCTCAATGCGGGCGGCAGCAGTCTCTTTCCTGCCGTCGTCGAACAGATGAAGGTCGCCAAGGGCTTCGAGGCCGCGCTCGGTGCCGCGCTGGGCGACGATCTTGATCTTCCTCTCGATTCCAGCGCGCCGGCCTTTTGGGCAGGGATCGCTCCGCTTGAGGACGATCCTGACTTGCCGTCGGGCGTGACATCGCTCGCCGCCCGTGTCGATGCGCCACCGGCATTGCACCGTGCCTTGAACCAGATCGGCATCGTCGACAGCGTCGAGCAGGGCGAGGCGCTCCACGCGACCCTGAAGGCGGGGCAGCGGTTGGTGACCAGGGACGGCGCCCTGTGGCGTTGGGATGGTTACACCGCCCGTGCCGATGCGCCGACACCGGCTGCCCAGCGGCTCGCGCAGAAGAACCGCTTGGCCGAGCTGGACGCCGAGATCGTCGAGGCTACGAAGGCCTTGCGGTCCTGCGAGGCCGACGTCGCCGAACGCAAACAGGCGACCGCTGCTGCTGTCGAGGCGGAGAAGAACGCACGCGAGGCATTGCGCGGTGCCCAGAAGGGGGCGCGAGACGCCCGGGAAGCATTGACGGCCGCCGAACGCGCCACCGGCGAATTGTCGAAGCGCAAGGCCGTGCTCGAGGAGAGCCTCACGCGCGCCAAAGCCGACATCGAGGAAGCGGCCGGAGTCCAGGCGGAGGCCGAAACGGCGTTGGCCGCCGAGCCGGACCTGTCAGCCCTCGACACGGCCGTCGAGAAGCAGTCCGTCATCGTGACGACCGAGCGCGCGGCCTTGACGGAGGCGCGTGCCAATCACCAGTCTTTCGCCCGTGAGCGCGAGTCGCGCCAGCGCCGACTGACCGCCTTGCGGTCCGAGCGCGAGAACTGGCGATCGCGCGGCGCCAATGCCGACAAGCAGATGGGTGTCCTTGCTGCACGACGAGACGAAACCGGCAAGGAATTGGCCGCGCTGGAAGATGCGCCTGACGAGATGCCGTTGCGCCGACGCCAGTTGGTGCGCGAGATCGAGACGGCCGAACAGGCACGCAAGGAAGCAGGCGACAAGCTGGCGCTCGCAGAAACGGCGTCGCGCGAGGCCGACAAGGCGGCGACCGACGCCATTACCGCGCTGTCGGGCGGCCGCGAGGAACGCGCCCGTGCCGAGGAGCGCCTGACCGCATCCGTGGATCGTCGCAAGGAAATCGAGGGCCGCATCCATGAGGCGCTGAACTGCGCCCCGCATGAAGCCGTGAAGCTCTCAGGCCTCGCGCCCGACGCGCCGCCGCCCGATGTCGACAACGTCGAGCGTCGGCTCGAACGCCTCAAGATCGAGCGCGAACGGCTCGGCGCGGTCAATTTGCGCGCAGAGGAAGAGCAGGCCGAACTGATCGAACGTCTGGAGACACTCGTGCGCGAGCGCGACGACGTGATCGAGGCGATCCGCGAATTGCGTGCTGCCATCGGCAGCTTGAACCGCGAGGGCCGCGAGCGGCTTCTGGACGCGTTCGGCGTGGTCGATGAGCATTTCCGTCGGCTGTTCACCCATCTGTTCGGCGGCGGCACGGCGGAATTGCAGCTCATCGAAAGCGACGATCCGCTCGAGGCAGGTCTTGAAATCATCGCCCGTCCGCCCGGCAAGAAGCCGCAGACCATGACGCTGCTATCCGGCGGCGAGCAGGCGCTGACCGCCATGGCGCTGATCTTCGCCGTCTTCCTGACCAATCCGGCGCCGATCTGCGTGCTCGACGAGGTCGACGCCCCGCTCGACGACCACAATGTCGAGCGGTACTGCAATCTGATGGACCAGATGTCCAAGGATACCGACACGCGCTTCGTCATCATCACGCACAACCCGATCACCATGGCGCGCATGGACCGTCTGTTCGGCGTCACCATGGCCGAGCAGGGTGTCTCGCAGCTCGTGTCGGTCGATCTCCAACAGGCCGAGGAACTGCGCGAGGCGGTCTGATCGCCGCGCATCGGTTAACCGCGAATGCTGCACTGCAAAAAAGTTCTCGCGCGGTTCACCCCGAATACGCTATGCAAGGGGCTTCGGTGAGGCGGCATGGAGGATGCCGCGCGTGAAGACCGGGAGAGGAATGGCCGAGGCCGCATGACGAACTGGATTTGTGCTTTCGGAGGAGGAAAGGCGGACGGCAGCGCGCGCGATCGCGATCGGCTGGGCGGAAAAGGCGCCAGCCTCGCGGAGATGGCGCGATTGGGCCTGCCCGTGCCCCCCGGGTTCACCATCGCCACCGACGCCTGCCGACACTACTACGCCCACACCCACACCCTTCCCGACGAATTGCGGCGGGACGCCGATCGCGCGCTCGAGGTGTTGGAACGGCTGACCGGAAAGGCGTTCGGCGGCCAACGCAATCCGCTTCTGGTCTCGGTGCGTTCCGGATCCCGCGAGTCCATGCCCGGCATGCTCGACACCGTCCTCAATCTAGGCCTCAACGATGAAACCGTCGAGGCGCTGGCGGAAGCGAGCGGCAATTCGGCTTTCGCCTACGATTCCTATCGCCGTTTCATCCAGATGTACGCCAATGTCGTCATGGGTCTCGATGTTTCTGTGTTCGAGGACGTGCTCGACGCGGCGAAAGAGAAACGCGGCGTCAGCCGCGACGGCGATCTCGACGCAGCGGACTGGAAGCGGGTGATCGGGGAGTACAAGAGCGCGATCGCTCGTGAACTGGACGAGGAATTCCCGCAAGATCCTCGCGACCAGCTCTGGGCCGCGATCGGCGCCGTCATGCGCAGCTGGATGAACCCGCGCGCGGTGACGTACCGGACGTTGCACAACATCCCGGAAGGCTGGGGCACAGCCGTGACAGTCCAATCCATGGTGTTCGGCAATCTGGGTGAGGGGTCGGCGACCGGCGTGGCCTTCACGCGCGATCCTTCGACCGGAGAGAACCATCTCTACGGCGAGTACCTGCCGAATGCGCAGGGCGAGGACGTCGTCGCCGGATTGCGCACGCCGCATCCCTTGACCAAGGCGCAAGCGGCCGGCACTGGCCTGGTCGCCATGGACGACGCCATGCCGGTCACGTTCCAGGAGCTGAAAGAGGTAGCCCTGCGGCTGGAAAACCATTTCCGCGAGATGCAGGACATCGAATTCACCGTCGAAGCCGGCAAACTATGGCTCCTCCAGACCCGCGACGGAAAGAGGGGGGCTCGGGCTGGGGTTTGTATAGCGGTGGCGATGGCGAACAACGGGTTGATCTCCAAGACCGAGGCGCTCAGGCGGATCGATCCGGCGTCGCTGGAGCAGTTCCTGCACCCGGCGATCAGCCCGGATGTCGAGCGGACCGTCATCGGGCGCGGGCTGGCGGCTTCGCCGGGGGCGGCGACGGGCGAGATCGTGTTCACCTCCGAGGACGCAGTCGAGGCGGCGAGCCAGGGGCGCAAGACCATCCTCGTGCGGCCGGAAACGAGCCCGGAGGACATCCACGGCATGCATGCCGCCCAGGGCATCCTGACGACCCATGGCGGCACGACCAGTCATGCGGCGGTGGTCGCGCGCGGCATGGGCAAGCCCTGCATCTCGGGCGCCGGCGCCATCCGCATCAACACCGAACGCGGCGTGATGCTGACCGGCGGCCGCACGCTGAAGGCCGGCGACATCATCACCATCGACGGCACCGAGGGCCAGGTGCTGCTCGGCGCCCTGCCGACCGTGCAGCCGGAACTGTCCGGCGATTTCGCCACGCTGATGAAATGGGCCGACGAAATCCGCCGCATGACCGTGCGCGCCAATGCCGAGACCCCGGAAGACGCCAAGACGGCGCGCGGCTTCGGCGCGGAGGGCATCGGCCTGTGCCGTACGGAGCGCATGTTCAACGACGAGGACCGCATCCGCGCGGTCCAGAGCTTCATCCTCGCCGACGACGAAGGCGCGCGCGAAGAGGCGCTGGCCGCCATGCAGACGGCGCAGGAGGCCGATTTCCTCGAACTCTTCGAGATCATGCGCGGCCTGCCGGTGACCATCCGCCTGTTCGACCCGCCGCTGCACGAATTCCTGCCGCGCCCGGGCCGCGAACTGGACCACGTCGCCGAGGCGCTCGGCATCGACGCGGAACGCATCCGCCAGAAGGTCGAGGACCTGCACGAGATCAACCCGATGCTCGGCAATCGTGGCGTGCGCCTGGCGATCTGCTATCCCGAGATGATCGAGATGCAGGCGCGCGCGATCTTCAAGGCGGTGATGGAAGCGGGCGAGAAGACCGGCGAAAAGGTCGTGCCGGAAATCATGGTGCCGCTGGTCGCCTATGAGCGCGAACTCAAATTCGTCAAGGACCGCATCGACGTCGTCGCCGACGCGGTGATGAAGGAATGGGGCGGCAAGATCGAGTATCTGGTCGGCACGATGATCGAATTGCCGCGCGCGGCGATCCGCGCCGACAAGATCGCCGAAAGCTCCGAATTCTTCTCATTCGGCACCAACGACCTGACGCAGTCCACCTTCGGCATCTCGCGCGACGACGCGGGCCTCTATCTGAACGAATATCTGCGCAAGGGCGTCATCGATCGCGACCCGTTCATCACCATCGACGTCGAAGGTGTCGGCGAATTCATCCAGATGGCGGCCGAACGCGGCCAGCGCACGCGGCCGGACATCACGCTCGGCATTTGCGGCGAGCATGGCGGCGAACCCGCGTCGATCCATTTCTGTGAGACGGTCGGGCTGCACTACGTGTCGTGCTCGCCCTATCGCGTGCCGGTCGCACGCCTTGCCGCCGCGCAGGCGACGCTCGCCAACGGAACCGGCGAGCGCCCCTGAGAAAGCGCGGTCAGCTCTGCTTGTCGCCGATCCGCAGGAACACGTCCATGAAGGATTCCGCGAAATCGCGGATCTCGGCGCGCATGGCTTCTTCGGGGATGATTTCGATCTCGGCGCCGGAATCGCCCAAGACCGCATAGAGAAGGTCACGGCCGCTGTCGGTCGACAGAACCGCGATGCGCTGTCCCGGCACCTGGTCGAAGGCCGGAAGCTGGAACAGGAAGTCGAACCCGGTGGCGCGTGCGGCCGCCTTGAGACAGTCCTCGAAACCGGCGTCGCGCAGGATGTTCGGATCGATCGCCAGTTCCAGTTCGACGGAATCCAGATCGACGAAGTTCTTCTCGCCAGTGGCGATTTGCGTTCCGGCTCGCTCGATCATGATCGTCTCCAGCGTGTTTGAAGGCTGCATGAGCGCGTTTTCCTTTTCTTCTTCTTGGGCCCGCCAGCGGTCTCTAACTCGCCTGACGGTTTGGCCGCAATTGGGCGGGCCGACATTTCATGGGGCACTTTTTCGATCAGCTTTACACAAAGCGTGTTTTCGCGGTAACGCCGCTGCCATGGCCACTTTGAGAGCGGGACGAAAGCGGAAGCCTCTGACCCTGCGCCCCCTGCCGGAGCGCAGGCGCTCCGTGTCCGCCGGCTGGTCGCTGCGTTTCGCCATTTTCGCGCCCGTCCTGGCGCTGATTTCGCTGCTCGCCCACTACCAGGGATGGGTCGACACGCCGACCTTCTTCAACCTCGTCGCCAGCGCGGTGACGATCGCGCTGGTCGGACTGGTGCTGATCATCATGGCGCTGCACAGCCTGTGGATGCGCGGAACGATGGGCGGACGCCGGGCGATCCTGGCGCTGTTCCTGACCGCCTTCACGCTGGCCCCCTTCGTGCTCGCCGGCGTCGGCTGGGTGTTGCGGCCGCACCAGGCGGATGTCTCGACCGACCTGATCGACCCGCCGCTTCTGGAGGCGGAGGTGCGGGTGACGGACGACAACCCGGCAGCCATCGTCGCCTCGCGGATGCGGGACGGCTACCCGCATCTGGCCGGCCGGCGCTTCAAGGCGCCGCCGGAGGCGATCGAGGAGACGATCCTGACGGCGGCCGCCAACCAGGGCTGGACGCTGGCGTCGCGGCGCGGCCGCATCGGCGCCGATGACGAGCTGATCTTCGAATTCACCTACACGATCCCCGTGCTGGCGATCCCCGGTTCGGTGGTGCTGCGGCTGACGGACGAGGGCGACACCAGCTTCATCGACATGCGCGCACGCACCGATTTCGTGTCCCACGACCTCGGCTGGAACGCCCGCCTGATCGCGCGCTATCTCGACACGCTGGACTTCCAGCTGATCGGCATCGTCGAAGCGTGAGTTCCGCTCAGGCTGGGTAGAAGATGCCTTCGATGGCCGGCGGGCCGTCGGTCTGCACCACGCCCCGGGCGACGAGATCCTCCAGATGCGCCAGCACCGAAAGGCCGGCTGCGCCGTGCAGGCGCGGATCGGTGTCGCGATAGATCTCGCGCACCATCTCGGCGATCGTCCGGCTGCCCTTGCGGACGCGGTCGAGGATCGCCGCCTCGCGCATCTTGCGGTGCGTCCTGAGCGCGCGGACGAAAGGCCCGGGCTTCGTGACGGGGCCGCCATGACCCGGCAGATAGAGGCGGTCGTCGCGTGCCGCGAGCTTCTCCAGCGAGGCCATGTAATCGGACATCGCGCCGTCGGGCGGCGCGACGATGGAGGTCGCCCAGGCCATCACGTGGTCGGCCGAAAAGACGATGCCGGTGCCCTTGACCGCGAAGGCCATGTGATTGGCGGCATGGCCCGGCGTGGCCACCGCCTCGATGGCCCATTCGCCGGTGTCGATGATGTCGCCGTCGGCCAGGCGGATGTCGGGGCGAAACGCGGTGTCGGAGGAGGCGTCGAGCGGATGGACCTCGCCGATATGCAGCGGCCGTGCGGCGCGGTGCGGGCCTTCGGCCGCCGTGACGGCGCCGGATTCCTGCTTCAGCCGCTCGGCGAGCGGCGAATGGTCGGCATGGGTGTGACTGACGAAGATGTGGCTGACCGGTCGACCGCCGATCGCGTCGATCAGCGCGGCGAGATGCGCGTCGTCGACCGGTCCCGGATCGATGACGGCCAGCGTGTCGCGCCCGATGATGTAGCTGTTGGTGCCGTGAAAGGTGAACGGGCTCGGATTGTTGACGGTGACGCGGACGATATTGTCGGCCACGGGCACGGCCTGGCCATGTGCCGGCTCGAAGCGGCGGTCGAATTCGATGTCGGACATGCGTGTCTGGGGATCCCTTTTCACAGGCCGGGCTGCCGGCCGCCTTGCTGATTATCAGCTTCACCGATATAGGCAAGGAAGGCCCATTTTTCCGACGGGCCGGGAAACAGACACTCAACAGGGCATCCGATATGGCAATCTCCCATGCATCCAGACCGTTGATTCACCAGGCGCTGCCGCGCGAGACGCTGACGCGCTATGCCATGTATGCGTTCCTGGCCATCGCCGGCTCGCTGCTGATCGCGGTCGCGGGGCAGGTGAAGGTGCCGATGTGGCCGGTTCCGACCACGATGCAGAGCCTTGCGATCTTCACGATCGCCGCCGTCTACGGCCGCAAGCTCGCGGTTGCCACCCTGCTCGCCTATCTCGCCGAGGGCGCTGCGGGCCTTCCGGTCTTCACCAATGGCGGCGGTCTGGCCTATTTCGCGACGAGCGCGACCACCGGCTACCTGATCGCCTTCGTGCTGGCCGCCGGCCTGACCGGCTGGGCCGCCGATCGCGGCCTGTCGCGCAACCCCTTCGCGCTGGCCGCCACCAACGTCGTCGGCGCCCTGATGATCCTCGTGATCGGCGCGCTGTGGATCGCGTTCCACCCGGCCTACGGCGTCGAGAAGGCCTGGGCATGGGGCGTCGGGCCCTTCATCATCAGCGACATGATCAAGGCGGTTCTCGCCGGCGCGCTGGTTCCCGCGCTCTGGAGCCTCTTCGGGCGAAAATAATATTCCGCCATCGGGCGAATCGAAGCCGCGGCATCGTCCGCGGCTTTTTTTTGCGCTTGCGAACAACGCGAATCCGGGGTCAAAATTAGACCATGTATTCAAAAACCGATTATCCAAGAGATCTCGTCGGATACGGCCGCACGCCGCCCGATCCCAAATGGCCGGGCGGCGCCAAGCTGGCGGTCCAGTTCGTCGTCAATTACGAGGAGGGCGGCGAGAGCAGCATCCTCGACGGCGACCCCGCCTCCGAAAAGCTGCTGTCGGAAATCGTCGGCGCCGACGCATGGCCGGACCAGCGCAATCTCAACATGGAATCGCTCTACGAATACGGCTCGCGCGCCGGGTTCTGGCGCCTGTGGCGGCTGTTTACCGAGCGCTCCATGCCGGTCACGGTCTATGGCGTGACGGTTGCCATGATGCGAAATCCCGACGCGGTCGCCGCCATGAAGGAGGCCGGCTGGGAAATCGCGAGCCACGGCCTGCGCTGGCTGGAATACAAGGATTTCGACGAGGCGACGGAACGCGCCCACATCCACGCGGCGGTGCGCCTGCACACCGAGATCACCGGCGAGCGGCCGCTCGGCATCTACCAGGGCAAGCCCTCCGACAACACGCTGAACATCGTGATGGAGGAGGGCGGTTTCGTCTATTCGGCCGATTCCTACGCCGACGAACTGCCCTATTACGTGGACGGGCCGAACGGGCCGCATCTGATCGTGCCCTATACGCTCGACGTCAACGACATGCGATTCGCGACGCCGCAGGGCTTCAATTCCGGCGACCAGTTCTTCACCTATCTGAAGGACTCCTTCGACCTGCTGCTGGAGGAAGGCCGTGCCGGGGCGCCGAAAATGCTCTCCGTCGGCCTTCATTGCCGCCTTGTCGGCAAACCCGGCCGTGCGGCGGCGCTGGCGCGGTTCCTCGATTACGTGAAGAGCCATGACGACGTCTGGGTCGCCAGGCGCATCGAGATCGCGCGGCACTGGTGGGACACTCACCCGCCGAAGCCGGAGAACGCATGACGGTCGTCCCGCTTACCGTCCGTCCCCTGTCGAAGGACGCGTTCGCGCCTTTCGGCGACGTCGTCGAGACCGAGGGCGCGGAACTGCGGCTCATCAACCAGGGCTCGACCGAGCGCTTCCACGACCTGGCCGGCATCGACGTGACCGACGGGGGCGGGCGCGCCATCGTCAGCGTCTTCCGCGGACAGGCCTTCGCGCCGCCGATCGACATCAAGATGATGGAACGCCATCCGCTTGGCAGCCAGCTGTTCTTCCCGCTCTCGCCACGGCCGTTCCTCGCCGTGGTGGCGGTGGACGAGGACGGCGCGCCGGGGGTGCCGCAGGTCTTCATCTGCCCGCCGGGGAAGGGCGTCAACTACGCCAGGAACACCTGGCATCACCCGCTGCTGTCGCTCGAAGAGGCGAGCGATTTCCTGGTCGTCGACCGGGATGGCGCGGGAAACAATCTGGAGGAGCACGACTATGAGGGCGTCCGCTATCGCATCGACGTCCTTTCCAGTTGAAAGGCGAGCCGAGCATGACATCGCAACACGCATCTGAAGACGGCATCCGTTTCGTCCTGAACGGCAAGGCGGTCAGTTTCGCCGGGCGGCCGGACACGACCGCGCTGGACGTGATCCGCAACCATTTCGGCCTGAAGGGCACCAAGGAAGGCTGCGCCGAGGGCGATTGCGGCGCCTGCACCGTGCTGCTTCGCCGCGACGGCGCCGCCCGTCAGGCGGCGAATGCCTGCATCATGACCGCGGCGCAGCTCGACGGCGTGGAACTGACCACCGTCGAGGGCCTGAAGCGTGACGGTGTGATGACCCCGCTGCAGGAGGCGATGGCCTCCAACGGCTCATCGCAATGCGGCTTCTGCACGCCGGGCATCGTGATGTCGCTGACCGGGCTGATCGAGAACACGCCGCAGCCGGAAGAAGAGGCGATCCACGACGCGCTCGCCGGCAATCTGTGCCGCTGCACCGGCTACAAGCCGATCGTCGAGGCGGCCCGGACCGCGGCGGCGGCAGGCCTCGAACCGGCAATGGCGGCGGACCTGCCGGACTGGCACAGCGAGGTGTCGTCGGACGGCTCCGTGCTGCACCAGCCGGCGACGCTGGACGAACTGACCGCGCTGCGCGCCGCGCATCCCGACGCGGTCATCCTCGCCGGCGGCACAGATCTCGGCGTCGCGCGGGCGGATTATCACTCCGACTGGGACCGCATCGTCTCGACGCGCCGGACGCGCGAACTGCGTGCGATCGACGAGACGGCCGACGCCTGGACCTTCGGCGCCGCGGTGACATGGGGCGAGATTCTGGAGGCCGTGCGCGAGGACTATCCGAGCTGGGCCACCCTGATCCGGCGTTTCGGCTCGACGCAGATCCGCGCCATGGGCACGGTCGGCGGCAATATCGGCACGGCAAGCCCGATCGGCGACGGCCCGCCGGCCTTGATCGCGCTGGGCGCGACCATCACGCTGGCCTCGCAGGCGCGGGGAAGCCGCAGCCTGCCGCTGGAGGATTTCTTCCTCGATTACCGCAAGACGGAGCTGAAATCCGACGAGGTGATCGTCTCCGTCACCGTGCCGCGCCCGAAGCCGGGCGAGGCCTTCCGCGTCTACAAGCTGTCGAAACGCTACGACCAGGACATCTCCACGGTGTGCGGGGCGTTCTGGCTCGCCATGGAAGACGGCAAGGTGACCGCCTGCCGCTTCGCCTATGGCGGCATGGCGGCGATCCCCAAGCGGGCGAGGGCGTCGGAGGACAAGCTCCTGGGCCAGCCGCTCGACGTGAGTGCGCAGGCCGAAGCCGTCGCGGCCTTGTCCGAAGATTTCGCCCCGCTGAGCGACTGGCGCGGCAGCGCCGATTACCGCATGCGAACCGCCGGCGCGCTGGTGCAGCGGCTCGCGCGCGACCTGGCCGGCGAAACCGTGGAGGTGATGGCGCTATGACGATCGACGTGAAATCCGTCCAGCGCACGGTCGTCGGCCACGGCCTCGCCCATGACAGCGCGGCCAAGCAGATCGCCGGCGAGGCGTCCTATATCGACGACATGGTGGAACTGCCGGGCACGTTGCACGCGGCCCTCGTCGTCTCCCCCGTCGCCCATGGCCGTCTGAAGGGCGTCGATCCGGCCAGGGCGCTGGCGATGCCGGGTGTCGTCGCCTTCGTCGCCGCCGGCGACATTCCCGGCGACAACGACATCGGCCCGATCCTGTCCGGCGAGCCGCTGTTTGCCGAAGACGTCGTCGACTATGCCGGCATGCCGATCGGCGCGATCGCGGCCACGACCTACGAGCAGGCGGTCAAGGCCGCCCGAGAGGTCGCGCTTGACATCGAGGAACTCGAACCCGTGCTCGACGTGGAGACGGCGCATGCGCGCGGCTCCTACGTCATGGCGCCGCAGATCTTGCTCGAGGGCGACATCGACGCGGCGCTGGCTGAAGCCGAGCGCGTCATCGAGGGCCGGCTCGAGATCGGCGGCCAGGACCATTTCTACCTGGAAACCCACATCGCCTACGCCGTCCCCGGCGAGGACGGCGACATGGTCATCCATTCCTCCACCCAGCACCCGACCGAGGTGCAGCATCACGTCGCCCATGTTCTGGGCGGGCTCGCCAATTCCGTCGACGTGTTCACGCGCCGCATGGGCGGCGGGTTCGGCGGCAAGGAAAGCCAGCCGACGATCATCGCGTCGGCCGCCGCGCTGCTCGCCAGAAAGGCCGGCAAGCCGGTCAAGATGCGACTGAAGCGCTCCACCGACATGTCCGCGACCGGCAAGCGCCACGACATGGTCGCGTCCTGGAAGGTGGGCGTCGACGCAGACGGGCGCATCAGAGGGCTCGACATCGAATACCTGGCGCGCGCCGGCAACACGCCGGACCTGACCGGTCCGGTGATCACCCGCACGCTCACCCACTCAGACAATTCCTATTTCGTCCCGGCGGCGCGCCTGGTCGGCCATGCCTGCAAGACCAACACCGTCTCCAACACCGCTTTTCGCGGGTTCGGCGGGCCGCAGGGCATCATCGGCATCGAGGCGATCATGGACCAGATCGCCCGCGAACTGCAGCTCGACCCGACCGCGGTGCGCATGCGCAACTATTACGGCCCGGAAACCGGTGAGGTGACGCCCTACGGTCAGCCGGTCGAAACCAGCCAGAACCGCCTGACCTGGGTGACCGAATCGCTGCTCGGCTCATCGGAATGGGAACGCCGCCGCGCCGAGATCGACGCGCACAACGCCGCCGACCCGCTGTTGCGGCGCGGGCTTGCCTTCATGCCGGTCAAGTTCGGCATCTCCTTCAATCTGACCTCGCTCAACCAGGCCGGCGCGCTCGTCCATGTCTACCAGGACGGCTCGGTTCACCTGAACCACGGCGGCACGGAGATGGGCCAGGGCCTGTTCATGAAAGTCGCGCAGGTGGTCGCCGAGGTGTTCCAGATCGGCATCGACCAGGTGAAGATCACCGCGACGACGACCGGCAAGGTGCCGAACACCTCCGCCACCGCCGCTTCGACCGGCTCGGACCTGAACGGCATGGCGGCCTACAACGCGGCCACCGCGATCCGCGGCCGCATGGCCAATGTCGCCGCCGGACATTTCGACGTGGCGGCAGAGGAAATTGTCTTCCGCGAGGAGCGCGTCCACGCGGGTAACCGCTCGGTGTCCTTCGGCGAACTGGCAAAGCTGACATGGGCGGCGCGCGTGCAGCTGTCGGAGGCAGGCTATTACGCGACGCCGAAAATCCACTGGGACCCCAAGACGCTGAAGGGCCGGCCCTTCTTCTACTATACCTACGGCGCGGCGGTGGCCGAAGTGGCCGTCGATACGCTGACCGGCGAAAGCCGCTGCCTGCGCGCCGACCTGCTGCAGGATTGCGGCGCCTCGCTCAATCCGGCGATCGACCTCGGCCAGATCGAGGGCGCCTTCGTTCAGGGCATGGGCTGGCTGACCTGCGAGGAATTGTGGTGGGACGACAAGGGCCGCCTGCGCACGGTCGGTCCGTCCACCTACAAGATCCCCGGTTCGCGCGACGTGCCGCCGGAGTTCAACGTGGCGCTGCTCGACAACGCAGCGAATGGCGAGGAGACGGTCTATCGCTCCAAGGCGGTGGGCGAACCGCCGCTGATGCTGGCCGTCGCCGTCTGGCTTGCCATCCGCGACGCGGTCGCCTCTTGCGGCGCGGCCGGCCTGTCGCCGAATCTCAAGGCGCCGGCGACGCCGGAAAACATCCTGGCCGCCATCGACGACATGCGCGCCCGAAGCGGGGCGGCCACGTGACGATTGCGCTCGACGATCTCAACACGTGCTCGGAAGCCGAGTTCGTCGATGCGCTCGGCGCGGTCTTCGAGCATTCGCCCTGGGTGGCGGAGGCGGTGAGCGGCGAACGTCCCTTCGCCTCGATCGAGGCCTTGCATGCGGCAATGGTCGTCGCGATCGATCGTGCCGGCCGCGAGCCGCAACTGGCGCTGATCAAGGCGCATCCGGATCTCGCCGGCAAGGCGGCGCTGGCCGGCGAGTTGACGGCCGAATCGACCTCCGAACAGAAGGGCGCCGGCCTGGATCGGTTAAGCAGCGACGAGTTCACCCGGTTTCACGCGCTGAACGACGCCTACAAGGCGCGCTTCGGTTTCCCCTTCATCCTTGCCGTGCGCGGCCACGACAAGCAGTCGATCCTGGCGTCGTTCGAAGCACGGTTGAATCACGCGCCGGAAGAGGAGATGACGGAAGCGCTAGCGCAGATCGCCAGGATCGGCGCGTTTCGTCTGAACGATCTGATAGAGGCCTGACATGCCCGGAAAACTCTCCACCCACGTCCTCGACACGGCCACCGGCAAGCCCGCACAGGGCATGCGGCTGACCCTCTACAAGGCGCCGCCCGGCAGCGGGAAGCTCGATCTGGTCAAACAGGCCATCACCAATGCGGACGGGCGCACCGACGAGTTGCTGCTCGGGCCCGACGAGATGGAGAAGGGCGTCTACGAACTGCATTTCGAGGTGTCCGTCTATTTCACGGAAAAAGGCGAGCCCGAGCAATCCGACCCGCCCTTCCTGGATGTCGTGCCGCTCCGATTCGCCATTTCGGACCCGCAGGCCGGCTATCACGTGCCCCTGCTCGTCACGCCCTGGAGCTATTCCACCTACCGGGGAAGCTGATCGCGTGCGAAACGGCGTATGGCGGCGGTTGTTACAATTCTTGATTGCAGCGGCGGCTGAAACGTCTGGATCAGGGCAAGCCATTGACGCGTCTGCCATTGTGGTTTCGCGCTGCGGCATGTACAAACAAAAACACATCAAGATCGCTGCATGTGGCGTTTCGGCGCACGGAACGCTCGTTGCGTGCATGTCACACTTCTTCAATAGTGTGCACTTGCATCGAGTAATGGCAAGAAATGGCAATCCTTTCGGATTGATTCACGGTTTGTCATGATGTTAACGATCAATATGGTGTTCATGTGCCAAGCCAAGGTCCGAGGCTTCGATCAATGAGAATATTCAAGGCAGCCCTTGCACTCTCCTTCCTTGCGACGGTGACTGTTCCCGTCGCAGCTCAGGATGTGTCCTGCACCTGCACCGTACCTCTCGGCGATGTGACCGAAGCGATCGGCCGGATCGATGCCGGATCGGGCCAGGTTCTCGCCTCGGTCGAGGACGGTCTGGCCCAGGCCAAGGAAGGCCAGCCCCTGTTTCTCGGGTCGCAAGTCCTGACGGGCGCCAACGCCTCTGCAAAGATCAGCATTTTCGCCTCTTCCAGCGCCGGCGGGACCGGTTGCAAGGTGAATATGGGCGCAAGTTCGGAACTGGCCCTGTTCGCCACGAGCGAAAAGCTCTGTGCCATGCTGACCCGTGTTGAGCCTGCACCGGCGCCGGCCCCTGATTCCGGCACTGCAGCCGCCGCGGGCGCTGGTTCTGCCGGAGGCGGATCGGGCGCGGCTGCCCTTCTCGCTCTTGGCGGGATTGCCGGCATCGCCGGGATCGCGTTCGGGCTGAGTGGTGGCGACAGCGCGTCGAGCAACTGAGTCTTGCAGGGTCTGCAAGGTTCCGCTTCTCCATAGGCTTCAAGAGTACGAATTTTACGGGGTTCGAGTCTGTGACTCGGAGCCTAGATGCTTGCCTTTGGGGTGATCTCATGCGCACGGCAAGATGTTGCGGTTGATCTTTACGGGCCGGTAGTCTTTTTTCGCCTGAATCGAGCAGAAACGGTCCGGAAATGTCTGCGGGGAGGGAAGTGTCGATCGCCTATTCGGTCGCGAAATACATTCCGGTATAGGCATATTTAGGCTGTTTCAGAATTCATCACAGAGATTTGAACGCCTTAGAATTGACGGTCTTTTGGTTTTGATTGGATGAGAGGCGTGTCCTTGAATTCCATTTGTGTGCATGCGTGTGGTACTGACCGACAGGGCATCGGTTAGAAATTTGATATTTCCGGTTGGCGACGTTTGGTTGTGGGGCATATGCCGTTCGAAACAGGAAAAACAGATGCTCGTTGGTATGTCGTCGCGACGCGACCGGCACGCGAGGCTCTGGCCGCCCAGCAACTCGAGAACCAGTCTTTCGAGGTCTTCCTGCCGAAGCGCAAGGCGACGATCCGCCATGCCCGCAAGCTGATCACGAAGACCGCGCCGCTGTTTCCGGGCTATGTCTTCGTGCGCATGTGCGTCGATACTGTGCGCTGGCAGTCCATCAACGGAACGATGGGCGTCAAATTCATTTTGATGCAGGACGAACGCCCCATCGCGTTGCCCAAGGGCTTCGTGGAGTCGCTTCAGGGTTTCTCCGACGCGGAGGGTTTCGTCAGCTATGCGCCGCAACTGAAGGTCGGTGACACCGTCACACTGATGTCAGGCCCGTTTGCCAAACAGGTCGGCGAACTGATCTCCATGGACGACAGGGGGCGGGTCGAGGTGCTGATGCGTTTCGTTTCGTCAATCGCGGTCAAGACGTCGCAAGACAACCTCATTCCGGCGTGAGCTAGGCCTATGCGCAACCCGATGCAACGGCGAGAGAAAGACCGATGAACGTCGCGTTTTCGCTGCACAATGCCAGGTCGGAAACGGCGCGCGACCGCACGTCGTCCGTGCCCCGCTTCGTCACGCGCATCCGTTTCCAGCTTCCGATGGCGCTGCTGTTCTGTGTCATCGTTCCGGTCATGTTGCGTGGCCAGTATTGGCCGAATGGCCGCGTACCCGACACGATCTTCTATGCGACGCTCGGATCCGGTCTGGCGGTGCTGGCCACCTTCGTCCTGCTCCGCCGCCTCTACAATTTTCCAGGCGTGCAGACGGGCATCTACACCTTCGTGACGGTGAGTATGCCGTTTGCAGCCCTTGCCGCCGTTCTCCTGGTCTTCCGCTTCGATTACAGCCGCTTCGTCCTGCTGACGAGCTACGGGTTCTCGCTCGTCTGGTTCACGTTCATCCAGCTGGTCAACGAACGCTTCATCGCGCCCAAGCTTGCCGTCGTGCCGGGGGGCAACGCCGACGCCTTGATGGCGTTGGGCAACGTGAACTGGATCCGGCTTTCCGACCCGTCGCAGGAACTGCCCTATGTCGGCGGTGTCGTTGCCGACTTGCGGTCGGACCTGTGCGACGAGTGGGAAAAATATCTCGCCGACACCACCCTGGCGGGCATTCCCGTCTATCACACCAAGCAGGTGGCGGAATCGCTGACCGGTCGCGTCCAGATCGAACATCTGTCGGAAAACACCTTCGGGTCGCTCCTGCCGAACATGCTCTATATCAACGCCAAGCAGGTCATCGACTGGACCGCCGCGCTGATCGCCTTGCCGTTCTTCGGCCTGATCGTCGCCATCGTCGGCCCGATCATCAAGATGACCTCCGACGGCCCGATCTTCTTCTGCCAGTCGCGCATCGGCTATCGCGGCGAGGAGTTCACTGTCTACAAGTTCCGCACGATGGCGGACGGGCCGACGGATGCGAGCGACCGCGAGGCGGCCAAGACCAAGAATGACGACCAGCGGATCACGCCGGTCGGCCGCTTCCTGCGCAAATACCGCATCGACGAGTTGCCGCAGATCCTCAACATCCTGAAGGGCGAGATGAGCTGGATCGGTCCGCGTCCCGAGGCGGTGCCGCTCTCCCAATGGTACGAAGAAGAACTGCCCTTCTACCGGTACCGCCACGTCGTCAGGCCCGGCATTTCCGGTTGGGCGCAGGTCAATCAGGGCCATGTGGTGGAATCCGGCGACGTGCTGGAAAAGCTGCAATTCGACTTCTTCTACATCAAGTACCTGTCGCCCTGGCTCGACGTGCTGATCTTCATGCGCACGATCGAGACCATGTTCAGAGGTCAAGGCTCCAAATAGGCGACAGCTCGTCGATTGGTCTCGGTTTGCGGGGAGCGTCGATGAGACGCGTTTCGGGCCGGCCATCGAACTGTTGCGGGCAGGCCTCGGGGCGTTCATAAGCAGGATTGCGTTTTGACGGTTGCCGCGCGGGTGCGCGGCACGCTCGGAAAGTGCGAGGAACGACCATGAAAGTCACGATGATCGGCGCCGGCTATGTCGGCCTTGTTTCAGGCGCCTGTTTTGCCGATTTCGGCCACGCGGTGACCTGCATCGATCACGATCCGGCCAAGCTGGAGGCGTTGAGCGCCGGCCGCATTCCGATCTACGAACCGGGTCTCGACACGCTTGTGGCGGCCAATGCCAGGCAGGGCCGGTTGCGCTTCAGCGGCGATCTGGCTTCCGCCGTGGCCGATGCGGATGTCGTGTTCATCGCCGTCGGCACACCCTCGCGCCGCGGCGACGGCTATGCGGACCTGTCCTATGTCGAACAGGCCGCCCGCGAGATCGCCAACGCCATGTCGGGCTTCACCGTCGTCGTGACGAAATCGACGGTTCCGGTCGGCACCGGCGACGAGGTCGAGCGGATCATCCGGCGGGAAAATCCCGAGGCGGATTTCGCCGTCGTCTCCAATCCGGAATTCCTGCGCGAAGGGTCGGCGATCGACGATTTCAAGCGGCCGGACCGGATCGTCATCGGCACGACCGAAGAGCGTGCCAAGGCGGTCATGCAGGAGCTCTATCGCCCGCTCTTCCTCAACGCCGCGCCGGTGCTGTTCATGGAACGCCGCACCGCGGAACTGACCAAATATGCGGGCAACGCCTTCCTGGCGATGAAGGTGACCTTCATCAACGAGATCGCCGATCTGTGCGAGCGCGTCGGCGCGAATGTGCAGGACGTGGCGCGCGGCATCGGCATGGACGGCCGCATCGGCCCGAAATTCCTGCATGCCGGTCCTGGCTACGGCGGCTCGTGCTTCCCGAAGGACACGCTGGCGCTGGTCAAGACGGCGCAGGACGCCGAAAGCCCGATGCGCCTGATCGAGACCACCGTCGCCATCAACGACCAGCGGAAGCGTGCCATGGCGCGCAAGGTGGTGCGTGCATGCGGCGGCGCCGTCCGCGGCAAGACAATCGGCGTTCTGGGCCTGACGTTCAAGCCCAACACGGACGACATGCGCGAGGCGCCGTCGCTCAGCATCATCCAGGCGCTGCAGGACCATGGCGCCAACATTCGCGCCTATGATCCGGAAGGCATGGAGCAGGCTGCGCCGTTGTTGAAGGACGTGGCGTTCTGCGCCGACACTTACGAGGTGGCGGAGGGGTGCCACGCCCTGGTGATCGTCACCGAATGGGACGCCTTCCGCTCGCTCGATTTTGCGCGCCTGCGCGGAACGATGGCCGAAGCGGTCCTCGTCGATCTGCGCAACATTTACGATGCGAGCCAGGTCGAGAGCGCCGGATTTGCCTATGAAGGCGTCGGCCGCGCATCCACTGGCTGGTTGGCCGACGCGGCGAGCCAGGCAGCCGAGTGACAGTGTCTCTGCGTTTGCAACGGGTCGCGACCCGATGAAGATCCTCGTCACCGGCACGGCCGGCTTCATCGGTTTCCACGTCGCCAGGCGCCTGCTGGAACGCGGCGACACGGTTGTCGGCATCGATTCCGTCAACGACTATTACGATCAAGCGCTGAAGGAAGCGCGGCTAGCCGAGCTCGACAAGGTCGCTCGCTCCACCAATGCCGGCTACGGATTCATCCGGGGCGACATCGTCGATACGGCGCTGGTGAACGCCTGCTTTGCCGAGCACGCACCGGACCGGGTCATCCATCTGGCCGCCCAGGCGGGGGTGAGGTATTCGCTCGAGAATCCGATGAGCTACGTCCAGACGAATGTCGTCGGTTTCGCCAACATGCTGGAGGCGTGCCGCCACAGCGGTGTCGCGCATCTGACCTACGCCTCCACTTCGTCGGTCTATGGCGCGAACACGCAGATGCCCTATAGCGAGCATCATTGCGTCGGCCATCCGCTGCAGCTCTACGCCGCGACCAAGCGTTCCAACGAGTTGATGGCCCATTCCTACAGCCATCTCTTCCGCCTCCCGACCACCGGGCTGCGCTTCTTCACCGTCTACGGTCCCTGGGGGCGACCGGACATGGCGCCGATGAAATTCGCCAGGGCGATCTTCGCCGGCGAACCGATCGAACTCTACAACAACGGCGATCACAGCCGCGATTTCACCTTCATCGACGACATCGTCAGCGGCATCGTGGCGGCCAGCGACCAGCCGGCCGAGCCGGACCCCGACTGGTCGGGCGACGCGCCCGATCCCGCGACTTCACAGGCGCCGTTCCGCATCTACAATATCGGCAATTCGACGCCGGTTCAGCTTATGGATTTCGTGGGTGCGCTGGAAGAGGCGATCGGCCGGCCCGCTCAGCGTGTCATGCTGCCGCCGCAGCCGGGCGACACCCATGCCACCTGGGCGGACGTGTCGAGCCTGAAGAGCGCCGTGGGCTACACGCCAAAAGTGTCCGTCAGGCAGGGCGTCGCCCGCTTCGTCGACTGGTACCGCGGATATCACGGCCTGTAGGCCGCGGGTCGCGCGGCTGTCACATTTGGCCGCTATCTGTTGCTCGTCGAAGGCTTGCCCGGGTCTCTTCTGGCACACTCTCCATGACCCCGAAAACGAACACCCCCAATAATCAGGGGTTGTATCTGCGGGAAGAACGGGTAAGCGTTCATGCGTGAACAGGCATGATTGACTGTCGCGACATTTGCCGGAAACGCACTCCCGGGCGGTCCACGAAGTGACCCTCGCTGCGGTAGCTTTGGCTTTCTGACGGGCTTGCTTTCCTCGTGACGGCGAGCCGGATCCAAGATCAGCGCGAAGACGTACGCTTCCGTGTCCTGCGGCTCCTGCAGGACAATCCGGAATATTCGCAGCGCGACATTGCCCAGGCGCTGGGCGTCAGCCTCGGCGCGGTGAATTTCTGCCTGAATGCGCTGGCGGAAAAGGGGCACGTGAAGGTCAAGAACTTCCGTGCCGCCGACAACAAGCTGCGCTATGCTTACCTGCTGACCCCGAAGGGTGCCTCGGAAAAGGCCGCGCTGACGGCGCGGTTCCTGAAGCGGAAACTGCGTGAATTCGAGGCGCTGAAGGCGGAGATCGAGGCGCTGCGGGACGAGCATCAGGACGATGCCGACATCCTGTTGGACCTCAAGATAAGAGACTAGGCAGCCGATGACGAAGACAGCGCTGATTACCGGGATCACGGGCCAGGACGGGGCCTATCTGGCGGAGCTGCTGCTCGACAAGGGCTATCACGTCCATGGCATCAAGCGCCGGTCGTCCTCCTTCAACACTGGCCGGATCGACCATCTCTACCAGGACCCGCATGAGCGCGACGTGCGCCTATCGCTGCATTATGGCGATCTGACCGACGCGACCAATCTCATCCGCATCGTCCAGGAAGTGCAGCCCGACGAGATCTACAATCTTGCCGCCCAGTCGCATGTGCAGGTCAGCTTCGAGACGGCGGAATACACCGCCAATGCCGACGCGCTCGGCACGTTGCGCCTGCTGGAGGCGATCCGCCTGCTCGGCCTGAAGGACAAGACGCGTTTCTACCAGGCCTCGACCTCCGAGCTCTACGGCAAGGTGCAGGCCGTGCCGCAAAGCGAGACGACGCCCTTCTATCCGCGGTCGCCCTATGCCGCCGCCAAGCTCTATGCCTACTGGATCACGGTGAATTACCGCGAGGCCTACGGTCTGCACGCCTCCAACGGCATTCTGTTCAACCACGAGAGCCCGCTGCGCGGCGAAACCTTCGTGACCCGCAAGATCACCCGCGCCGCAGCGTCGATCTCGCTGAGGCTTCAGGAGCGGCTCTATCTCGGCAATCTCGACGCCGAGCGCGACTGGGGCCATGCGCGAGACTATGTCGAGGGCATGTGGCGCATGCTGCAACAGGACGTGCCCGACGACTACGTGCTGGCGACCGGCAGGAAGACGACCGTGCGTGCCTTCGTGGAGGCGGCCTTTGCAGAAGTGGGCGTGACGCTCGACTGGAGCGGCAAGGGCGTGGACGAAACCGGCGTCTGTGCCAGGACGGGCAAGGTGCTGGTCTCGGTCGACCCGCGCTATTTCCGGCCGACCGAAGTCGATCTTTTGCTCGGTGACCCTTCCAAGGCGAAGCAGGCGCTTGGATGGGAGGCGACGACCTCGCTCGATGAGATGGTCCGGGAGATGGTCGAGGCCGACATCGACGCGGTGAAGCGCGAAGCCGAATGGCGTCGCCTCGACGAGGAGCTTGGCCGCCACGCGGCCGAGTGAACGATGAAGATTTCCGTCCTGACGGTGTCCTACAATTCGGCCGCGACGATCGCTCATACGGTCGAGAGCTTCCTGGCGCAGGATCATGCCGACAAGGAGATGATCCTGATCGACGGCGCCTCGCGCGACGAGACGGTCGACATTGTCCGGACCTTCGGAAGCGAAAGCATCAGGATCGTCAGCGAACCGGATGACGGCATGTATGACGCCCTCAACAAGGGGCTCGGGCTCTTTGCCGGAGACGCGGTCGGCGTGTTGAATTCCGACGACACCTATCATGACGCGTCGGCGCTCTCGCGGATCGCGGACGCTCTGGAGGCGTCGGACATCGTCCACGGCCATCTCGATTTCGTCGAGGATCACATCTCGAAACGCCCCGTGCGCCGCTGGCGCGCCGACGCGAAGCCGGGCAGGGGCTTTCGCACCGGCTGGATGCCGGCGCATCCCACCTTCTATGTCCGCCGTGCCGTCGCCGAGAGCGTCGGGCCCTTCGATCTGACGCTGAAGACCGCTTCCGACTATGACTGGATGCTGCGCGCGGTGGAATTGCACGACCATTCGGTCGGCCATATCGACCATGTGCTGATCGACATGCAGCAGGGCGGCAAGAGCACGGCCGGCCTGGGGTCGCATGTGGCACACAATCTGGAGGCGCTGCGCGCCCGGCGGCGCTGGCTGAACGCGGGCATCGTCGATTATGCGCTGGTCGCCAAGCCGGCGCGCAAAATCGCGCCAGTTCATCGGCGTCGGCGCAAGGGCCGAGGCATGACCGGCATGCTTTATGATCTGGGCGGCAAGCGCGTCTTCGTCGCCGGCCATCGCGGCATGGTCGGTTCCGCCCTGACGCGCCGGCTGGAACGCGAGAATGTGGAGTTGCTGACGGTCGGTCGCGGCGATGTCGATCTGCGCGACCAGGCCGCCGTCAATCGCTGGATGCAGGCGGAAAAGCCGCAGGCCGTCTTCCTGGCCGCCGCCAAGGTCGGCGGGATCGCTGCCAATGACCGGTTTCCGGCGGATTTTCTCTACGACAACCTGATGATCGAGGCGAATGTCATCCATGCCGCGCACGCCGTCGGCGTGGAAAAGCTGCTGCTCCTCGGCTCCACCTGCATCTATCCGAAGCTGGCGCCCCAGCCGATCCCCGAGAGCGCGCTGCTAACTGGCCCGCTGGAGCCCACCAACGAGTGGTACGCCATCGCCAAGATCGCCGGCATCAAGCTCTGCCAGGCCTATCGCAAACAGCACGGCAGCGATTTCATCGCCGCCCAGCCGACCAATCTCTACGGCCCCGGCGACAATTTCGACCTGGAGACAAGCCACGTCCTGCCGGCGCTGATGCGCAAAGCGCATGAGGCGAAGCTGTCGGGCGCGAAATCCATGACGGTCTGGGGCACCGGCACGCCACTGCGCGAATTCATGCATGTCGATGACCTCGCCGACGCGCTGGTGTTCCTGATGCTGCACTACTCCGGCGAAATGCACGTCAATTGTGGAACGGGCGAAGAAGTTTCGATCCGGGAGTTAGCCGAAGCAATCTGCGAGACGGTCGGGTTCGGCGGCACGCTTGAGTTCGACGCGACGAAGCCGGATGGCACACCAAGGAAGCTGTCGGACGTAACGAAGCTGCACAAGATGGGCTGGCAGCACCGCATTGGCTTGGACGAGGGGCTGGCGAGCACCTATGAGTGGTTGTTGGAGCCGCATGAGGGTGTTCGTGCTGTCGGGTGAAATGTCTTGGCTCGATTGTCGCCTGCGAAATCTCCGGACAGCGGCTTGCCGCTTGCGAACAAGAGGAAAAGAGTTTGCGTTATCGGGCGTTTGGGGGTGTTGCCCATCTGCTGCAATTTGCAAATACCGGCGAACGCGGCATCTGATCGCTCGTCCGCCGAGCACTAGTGAACTGATGAATTTGGTTGCAAAAAAATGATGATCTCGGTCGTAACGGTGGTTTTCAATCGTGCCAACGTCATTAAGGACGCTTTGGAGAGCGTTCAGCGGCAGAGCTATCGCGACTACGAACATGTCATACAGGATGGCGGCTCAACTGATGGAACGCTCGAGATAATCGAATCCGTTGCGAACGAGAAAACACGAATAGAAAGCGCGCCCGATGGCGGGATTTACGATGCCATCAACAAGGGCATCGCTCGATGCCGCGGGAATGTTGTCGGTCTCATGCACTCCGACGATTTTTTTGCGGACGATGATGTTCTCAAGCGTGTCGCAGATGTCATGACGACGCAGGACGTAGATGGCGTATATGGCGACCTTCAGTACGTCTCAGCCAGTAGCGAACGAAAAGTGATCCGCCACTGGTCATCGGGAACCTACACGCGATCCAAATTACGAAATGGCTGGATGCCTCCCCATCCGACGCTTTATCTCAAGCGCGAGGTCTTTGAGCGATATGGTCTTTACGATACCGAGCTCTTTATCTCTGCAGACTATGAGGCAATGATGCGATGGCTTTACAAGCATGAAATTCGCCTCGCCTACATTCCTGAGGTGCTAATAAAGATGCGGGTTGGCGGAGCCAGCAATGGCTCCGTAAAACAGCTTATCGAGAAAAGCCGTCAGGATCTGATAGCCATCCGTCGCCATGAAATTGGCGGGCTCAGGACGCTCGCGTCTAAGAATCTTCGAAAACTGGATCAGTTCTTGAAGCGCCCAGCCGGCTCGGGCCAATAACGCGAGCACGCCTTTGTCGCGCGCGTGTTTGGCAAAGTCCGATCACTACACACTACTGAAACATCTATTTCTGAGGTTACAACATGACCAAGACCGCTCTCGTCTGCGGCGCCGGTGGATTCATCGGCGGCCACCTTGTGCAACGACTCAAACGTGAAGGGTTCTGGGTCCGAGGAGTCGATCTCAAGTTCAACGAACACGAACAAACGGCCGCGGACGACTTCGCGATTGGCGACCTGCGCGACATGGATTTTGTTAAATCGATCGTCGACCGCCGTTTTGATGAGGTTTACCAACTGGCGGCGGATATGGGCGGGGCCGGATACATCTTTACTGGCGAAAACGATGCACAAATCATGCACAATTCAGCGACTATCAATCTAAATGTCCTCGACGCCTGCCACAAGAGAAATATCAGGCGCGTTTTTTATTCATCTTCAGCCTGCATGTATCCGGAATTCAATCAGCTTGATCCCGAAAATCCAAATTGCGCAGAGGACAGCGCGTATCCCGCCAACCCTGACAGTGAGTATGGCTGGGAGAAGTTGTTCTCGGAAAGATTGTATTTGAGTTACAATCGCAACTATGGGATGGAGTGCAGAGTAGCCCGCTATCACAATATCTTTGGGCCAGCGGGAACCTGGGAGGGCGGAAAGGAGAAAGCGCCTGCGGCTCTTTGTAGAAAGGTCGCGATGGCCGAAGAGGGGTCCGAGATAGAAGTGTGGGGCGATGGCCTGCAAACCCGATCATTTCTCTATATAGACGAGTGTCTCGAGGGAACGACCCGATTGATGCGCTCCTCTTTCGAAGGGCCGGTCAACGTTGGATCTGATGAGATGATCACCATCAATGATCTCGCCAGGATGGTGATTGAGATCTCCGGAAAAAATATCGGTGTGAATAACATTCCCGGCCCACAGGGTGTCCGCGGTCGAAATTCTGACAATCGGCTTATAGAATCAGAACTCGGTTGGCGGCCAACACGATCTTTGCGGCAGGGTATGGAACTTACATATAAATGGATTAACCAAGAAATCAAAAAACGTCACAATTTGTTATCATGTGACAAATAATATACAGTCATGAATATCAGTATATTTTAGGTGCTCCCTCATGAAGTGGGAAACATTCGATGCGCTGTTATTTGATGTCCTGGACGAATATGAGGCGGCGGTTCGTGACGGCGCGAATGACGAGGAGGCAAAAATCCGATGTGCTGCCTTGCTCGCTGTTCACCGTGATGACTTGCCTTACCCGAACGTCAATGTCGTCTTCGACGGCGTTCCCTACACCGAGCTGCTGGCGAAGATGATGCTCGACGCCACCAGCCCGGACCCGGAATATGACGTTCTGCTCGTCGACGATCCCTGGGTTCCGCAGCTCGCCGGCATCGGCGCGCTGGTGGACCTGAAGGGGCCGGAAGTCTCGGCGATCACGGACGAGGGCTATGACTGGGCCGACTTCAACGCCGCGCCGCTCGCGGCCGGCGAGTGGCAGGGCGTGCAGTATGCGGTGCCGGTTCGCTCCAACATGCTGCTGCGCTTCTACAACCGCACGCTCTACGAACAGGCGGGCCTGCCCGAGCCGACCCCGGCGCAGACCTGGGACGAGTTCTTCAGCGATGCCGAGAAGCTCGTTCGTGACACGGACGGCGACGGCAAGGACGACGTCTGGGCGATCGACACCTATTTCGTTCGCGAGCCTCTGACGCCCACCATCTGGCAGTCGATCCTCAATGCGAATGGCGGCAGCCTGCTCGACGACAGCGGCGTGCCGGCCTTCGCCAACGAGATCGGCGCGAAGTCGCTCGAAACCCACAAGCGCATGCTGGACTACGCACCGCCCGGCGCGCTGGGGCATGGCTTCTCGGAATCGCTGCAGGCGTTCCGTCAGGGCCTTGTCGCCAACATGTTCAACTGGGGCAGCGTCTACAAGTCGACGGCCGTCGATCCGAAGTCGACGACCCTGACGGTCGACGAGGTCGGCATCCAGGTCCTGCCGGTCGGTGATGTCCAGGCGGGCGCGCACCGTGGCATCTGGATCGCCGGCATCAGCAGCAAGACCGACGAGCTGAACGCCTCCTGGGCCTTCCTGCAATGGCTGACGTCCAAGGAAGGCGAGAGCATCAACGCCTCGCTCGTCGGGTCCTTCCCGGCACGCAAGTCCACTTTGAGCGGCGAGCCTGCCGAGCCTTGGCTCGGACCGGTCTACGAGACCCTGCAGAACGCCTACGAAGTGGCGGGCGAGGGGCATATGTGGCGCATTCGCAGCCCGAAATCCGACGCTGCCCAGCAGATCCTCGCCGACGAGATCGCGCGCGGTCTGGCCGGCCAGGCTTCGCCGGACGAGGCGCTGGGTGTCGCCGCCAAGAAGATCGAGCGCGCCCTGAAGTAGCGCGGGCATCGATCCATCCGGACATGGGCGCAAGCGCCCATGTCCCACCGGACCGAGCGGCCGGGATTGTCTCAAGAAGAAATTGACTGCGCCGACACCGGTGCGAAACCGCGGCGATGCCTGGCGCATCGCGCAGAGTGGCCGGCTTTTGCCTGGCCGGACAGGATTGGGAACGCGATGTCGTCGAAAGCAATTGTGAGTGAGGTCAAGACGCTGTCTTGCAGCAACTCCTGGCGCAACTATTACTTCCTCAAGATCACCACCGAGGATGGCATCGTCGGCTGGAGCGAATTCGACGAGAATTTCGGCTCGCCGGGCGTGTCCTTCATCATCAACGAGCTGTCGCATCGCCTCATCGGCCAGAGCGCCATGCAGCACGAGCATATCCGCGAAGATCTGCGCAATGTGACCCGGCCGGGGTCCGGCGGGGTCATCGGCCAGGCGCTCGGTGCGATCGAAAACGCGCTGCTCGACGTCAAGGCCAAGGCCCTCGACGTTCCGTGCCATGTGCTGCTCGGCGGCAAGGTTCGCGACAGGATCAGGGTCTACTGGTCGCATTGCGTCTCCTACCGCACCCGCACCCAGCATTTCACGCCGGGCATCGTCGATGAGAGCGGCGTTCGGCAGATCGCCCGCGAAGTCGGCGAGCGAGGCTTCACCGCGTTGAAGACCAACATCTTCCACTATGACGCCGAAGGGCGGATCGAGGGGTGGTCGCCGGGCTTCAGCCGGCCGCACGAACCCGGCCGCAACGTGGAACGCAAGACGCGCCGGGACCTCCGCAAGCATCTGCAGATCATGCGCGAGGAAGCCGGGCCGGACGTCGATATCCTGCTCGACCTCAATTTCAACGGAAAGACCGAGGGCTACCTCAACATGCTCCGCGAGGTCGAGGATCTGGACTTGTTCTGGGTCGAGATCGACACGCTCGATCCGAAGGCGCTGGCCTACATCCGGTCGCAGAGCCGTCATCCGATTTCCTCGTGCGAGACATTGATCGGGCTCCAGCAGTTCCTGCCCTTCTTCCGGGAACAGGCGATCGACGTTGCGATCATCGACACGCCGTGGAATGGCGTTTGGCAATCGCTGAAGATCGCGGCTGCCGCCGAGGCGCACGAGATCAATGTCGCCAGCCACAATTTCTATGGTCATTTGTGCACGATGATGAACGCCCATTTCAGCGCGGTCGTGCCGAACATGCGCATCATGGAAACCGATATCGACCGGATCGCGTGGGACAGCGAGATTTTCACCCATGCGCCCGACATCAAGGACGGTCATCTCACCGTTCCGGACCGTCCGGGCTGGGGCACCGAGCCGATCGAGGCCGCACTTGCCAAGCATCCGCCCTTGCCGGAAGTCGACATGCCGAAACGGACGCCCATTCCCCGGCTTTCGGTTTAGGATCGAACAAGCGCAACCCATGCCGCATCTGGTCACACTCTCATGAGCGAACCTGTCGACGTTCTCATCATCGGCGCCGGCGCCTCTGGCGCCGCGGTCGCCTGGAGTCTTGCCGACACCAGGATGCGCATTCTCTGTCTGGAGCAGGGGGATTGGCCGAAATCGACCGATTTTCCCGCCAATGGCCGGGATTGGGAAGCACGGATGCTGGAGGACTATGCGCTCAGTCCCAACAGGCGCGGGTCCAGGGCCGACTATCCGATCAATGACGACAACTCGCCGATCAAGATCGCCAATTACAACGGCGTCGGCGGCGGCACCGTCTTCTACGCGGCGCATTTTCCGCGCCTGCTTCCGTCGGATTTCCGTGTGCGCAGCCTCGATGGCGTCGCCGATGACTGGCCGATCGACTATCGCACGCTGGAACCCTTCTATGCGCTGAACGACCGCATGAGCGGCGTGTCGGGCCTTGCGGGCGATCCGGCCTATCCGCCCAAGGAGGCGGTGATGCCACCCATCCCGCTCGGAAAGACCGGCGAGACGCTGGGCGCGGCGATGAACCGGCTCGGATGGCATTGGTGGCCGTCCGATGCGGCCATCGCCACCGAGACATATGAGGGCAGGGCGCCCTGCATCAATCTGGGTCTGTGCGGCGCCGGATGCGCTCAAGGCGCCAAGGCCAGCACCGACGTGACCTATTGGCAGGAAGCGATGCGCGCCCGCGTCGAACTGCGCACCAATTGCCGTGTCAGCCGCATCGAGACCGACGACAGCGGCATGGCCACGGGCGCCGTCTATTTCGACGAGGACGGCGTGGAGCGCTTTCAGCCGGCCGAGATCGTGATCATGGCCGGCAACGGGATCGGCACGCCGCGCCTGCTGCTCAATTCCGCCTCGGGGCGCTCCCCCGGCGGCCTGGCCAATTCGAGCGGATTGGTGGGCCGGAACCTCATGCTGCATCCCTATGCGCAGATTCGCGGGCATTTCGACGCGCCGCTCGACGGCCATCGCGGTCCGCCGATCTGCGCCTGGAGCATGCAGTTCTACGAGACGGACGAGGCGCGCGACTTCCTGCGCGGCTACAGCTACCAGTTCTCCCGGGGGATCGGGCCGGCGCGCACCGCGATGACCGGAATGGCCGACGGCCTGATCCCATGGGGCGAAGGCCATCACGCCGCCTTCCGCAAGGTGTTCGGCCACAGCGCGGGCATGGTCTCGATCTGCGAGGACCTGCCCGAGGAAACCAACACCGTGACGCTGGATCCCGAATTGGCCGACGCCGACGGGATCCCGGCGCCGAAGATCGACTATGTCCTGTCGGAGAATTCCCGCAGGATGCTCGACCATTCCGTCGCCCGCGGCGTGGAAATCCTGAAGGAAGCCGGCGCGCATGACATCACCACGAGGGCGCCCTTGCCCTATGCCGGCTGGCACCTGATGGGCACCGCGCGCATGGGCCTCGATCCCGAGCGCTCCGTCGTCAACGAATGGGGCCGCAGCCACGACGTGAAGAACCTGTTCATCGTCGACGGAAGCGTCTTCGTGACCTCCGGCGGCGTGAATCCGACATCGACGATCCAGGCCTTCGCCCTCTACGTCGCCGACCAGATCAAGTCCCGCATCTACACGCTGTTCGATTGAGGTTCCGATGACGCCGCGACAGACAGCAGACACATTCACCCTTTCGGACGCCGAGCGCGAGACGCTGGCCTGCATCGTCGGCCACATGATCCCGGCCAGCGCTCAAGCCGGCATGCCCGGCGCGGACGATCCCGCGATCTTCGCCGACATCATCGCCACTATCCATAGAGACGCCCCCATGCTCGAACAGGCGTTGAACATGGTGAATGACATTGCCGGTGGCCGGTTGTCCGATCTCGCGAGCGACGAACAGGTCGCGCGACTGTCGACGTTTCGGGCGAGGCATCCTGAACTCGCAGGCGTGATCGAAGCACTGACCGCGCGCTGCTACTATCGCGACGACCGGGTGCTGGCGGCGATCGGCATGCCGCTTCGTCCGCCTTTTCCGCAGGGCTATGAGGTGGAGCAGGGCGATTACGCGCTGCTGGACCCGGTTCGCGCGCGCGGGCGCATATACAGACAAGCCGACTAGGTGGGAGGAAGCAACATGGAACCCGGAAAACCGTCCGGCAACGGCTCCGTCCGCGTCGCGCGGGAAAGGCAATTGGGCGATCTGCTCGTGCGCTGGTCGTTCATGGCGCCCGCGATCGTGCTGCTGCTTGTGCTGCTTGCCTATCCGATCTTCTACACGATCGACATCAGCTTCTCGCGCTTCGACATCGCCACGTTCGGCGCAGGCGCCTGGGTCGGTTGGGACAATTATCGCGAGGTGATGAGCGACTACCGGTTCTGGGAGTCGTTGAAGGTGACGATGATCTATCTCGCCTTCGCGCTGCCCATCCAGGTCGTGGTCGGCTTCGGCATCGCCTATCTGATCAACGCTGAGTGGGCGGGACGCGGCATCATACGCGCGCTGTTCATCATCCCGATGGTCGTCGCTCCGGTCGTCGCCGGCGGTATGTGGCGCATGATCCTCGACCCGCTCTGGGGCTTGATGAATTACTGGCTCGGCTTCATCGGCATCGGCCCGCTCGACTGGTTCGGCGATCCGAACCTCGCTATGGCCGCCGTCATCATCATCGACACTTGGCGCTGGACCCCCTTCATCGTACTCATCGCGACCGCGGCGATGCTCGCCCTGCCCAAGGACGTCTTCGAGGCCGCCCGCATCGACGGCTGCAACTGGTGGTCGACACTCTGGTCCGTTGCGGTGCCGCTCCTGGTCCCGGTCATCGCGGCCACCTTCGTCATCCGCTGGCTGGGCGCGGTGAAGATGTTCGACATCGTGCTCGCCGCCACCTATGGCGGCCCGGGCAAGGCGACAAACGTCGTCAACCTCTTCATCTACGAAGAAGCGTTCCGGTCGCTGCGCTTCGCGGAATCGGCGGCCATGGCCGTCATCGTCCTGATCCTGACCATGGTGCTGACGGGGCTCTTCCTGCGCGCCAGCCGGAAGCTGGAGGAACTGTTTTGACCGCCGCCGCAACCGTCGCGCCGCAACGCGTGCGCAGCCAGCTCGGACACAGGATCCGCATCATCGCCGGAGTCCTTGTGAGCGTCGTCTTCCTGTTTCCGGTCTACTGGATGGTGCTGACCTCCTTCAAGAACCAGGTCGACATCTTCACCAATCCGCCGACCTTCCTGTTCACCCCGACGCTGGAAACCTACATCGAGTACATGTCGCGCGCCGACGTGATGCGAAGGCTGGCGAACACCGTGATCGTCGCCACCGGCGCGGGCCTGCTGTCGATCGTGGTCGGCTCGATGGCCGGCTATGCGCTGGCGCGGGTCCGGATCCGGGGGGCAGCGACCTTCGGGCTTCTGATCTTGCTGTCTCGCGGCGTGCCGCCTATCGCGCTTGCGGTGCCGATGTTCCTCGTGGCGCGCAAGCTCGGCCTGACGGACAAGCACATCACGCTGATCCTCGCCTACAGCACCTTCCTCATCCCTTATGTCATGTGGCTGATGCGCAGCTTCTTCCTGTCGCTGCCGCGCGAACTGGAAGAATCCGCGATGATCGACGGCTGCTCGAGATATGGCGCCTTCTTCAAGATTATCGTGCCGATTTCCCTTCCGGGCCTGCTGTCGACCCTGATCTTCTCGATGATCCTGGCATGGGAGGAACTGCTCTTCGCACTGGTCCTGACGAACAGGCACGCAACCACCATTCCCGTCGCCATTGCCGGCATCGCCGGGGACACCGTCAACGGCGCCAATTGGGGCGCTCTCACCGCCGTCGGCACGATCACCGTCGTACCCGTCGTGATCTTCGCTCTGATGGTCCAGAAATGGCTGATCAAGGGTTTGGCGGAAGGGGCGACTAAGGGATAATCGCGGATCTGACGTCGCTCGGAACTGGGATGAAGCGGATGGAAAAGAAGAACAACTACATGACCAAGGCGGAGATCGCGCGCCGCCACGTTCAGTCGATGATCCTCACCGGCGAGGTCGGTCCCGGAGACCGGATCACCACGCGCGAGGTGTCCGATGCGCTCGGCATCAGCGAGACGCCGATCCGTGAAGCGATCCGCGGTCTCGCATCCGAGGGATGGCTCGACGTTCAGAGCCATATCGGCGCGGTCGTGCAGGGGCTGAAGACCGAGCAAATCATCGAGATCAGTGCCTTGCGAGGCCTGATCTGCGGATTGGCGATCGAGCTTGGCGCGTCCTCTTTCGACAAGGAGCGGCTTGCCGAGATCGACCGGAATATCGACGCCTATGACGAGGCGCTCGACGAGAAGGATTATGATCGCGTCGCGCAGCTCAACCACGATTTTCACGAGCTGCTTTGCGATAATCCGCGCTCGCCATGGTGCCACCGGCTCCTGGAGAACATGCACGGGCTGATGTCGGCGCAACGCCATGGAATTCCACCGCAGCACGATCGGCTCGCTGCCGCACTACGGGAGCACAAGAGCATACGCGACATGCTGAAGACGGGCGATTTCGCGGCCGCGGCCGTCCTGGCCAAGCAACACGAAAAGAATACCGGCGACTTCCTGATCAAGGTGATCAGCGAGATGCCGGACGTGGAGAAATAGCGGCGCGCCCACGTGGCTCGCCCATCGCTCGCGACTGGCGGGCATGACGAGGAGGATACTGCATGGGAACCGTGCACATACGCGACGTTCGCAAGTCATACGGTGCTGTCGAAGTGCTGCACGGCGTGTCGATCGACATCGAGGACGGTGAGTTCGTCGCGCTCGTCGGACCGTCCGGTTGCGGCAAGTCGACATTGCTGCGGATGATCGCGGGGCTCGAGGACATCACTGGCGGGGAAATCCTCATCGGCGATCGCGTGGTGAACGGCGTGGCGCCGAAGGATCGCGACATCGCAATGGTGTTTCAGAACTACGCCCTCTATCCGCACAAGAATGTCCGCGAGAACATGGGCTTCGCCCTGCGCCAGCGCCGTGTCGCGAAAAGCGAGATCGCGGAACGGGTCGACAATGCCGCGCGCATCCTCGGCCTTGAGCCATTGCTGGATCGCAAGCCGCGGCAGCTCTCCGGCGGGCAACGCCAGCGCGTGGCTATGGGGCGGGCGATCGTGCGTGATCCGAACGTGTTTCTCTTCGACGAACCCTTGTCGAACCTGGACGCCAAGCTGCGCGTGCAGATGCGATCGGAGATCAAGGAACTGCACCAGCGTCTGAAGACGACGACCATCTATGTGACGCATGACCAGATCGAGGCCATGACGCTCGCCGACCGCGTCGTCGTCATGAATGGCGGCGTCATCGAGCAGGAAGGGCCGCCGCTCGAACTCTATGACAATCCGGCAAGCCTCTTCGTCGCCGCCTTCATAGGATCGCCGCCGATGAACTTCCTCGAAGGCGATCTCGTCCAGCCGACGGTGCTGCAACTCCAAGACGGAACCCGCCTGAACCTTCCCGTCGGCGACCGGAAAGGGCGTCCGAGGGTCACGATCGGCATCCGGCCGGAACACCTGACCGTGGCGCAGTCGGGTTGGCCGGCGACGGTTTCGGTGGTGGAGCCGACCGGGTCTGAAACACAGATCACGGCGCGGTTTGCCGGACATCTGATCCGTGTGATCATGCGTGGCCGCACGTCGGTCCGGCCCGACGAAACGATCCATCTCACCTTCGATGAGCGAAATCTCCATTTCTTCGACGCGGCCCCGGTGCCCGAAGTTGCGGAGATGGAGGACGTCGCCTGACGAGGCCAATGCCACAAAGCGACCGTTCACGAACACAACAGGGAGTTTGAGAAGTGCACGAGCTTCGGGAGCACTATGTGGATGGCGGCTGGATGCCGGCAGAATCCGGGTTCAGCCATGGCCTGGTCGATCCATCGTCCGAGCAGCCAAGCGGATCGGTCGTTCTCGCGAGCGCCGAAGAGGTAGACGCGGCGGTTGCCGCCGCGCGCAGGGCGTTTCCGGCGTGGGCGATGGGCGACCCGGCTCAGCGCATCGCGCTGATCGAGCGCATCAGGGATCTGTATCAGGAGCGGCTGGAAGACATGGCGCAAGCCATTTCCGCCGAAATGGGCGCGCCGATCGATCTGGCGAGAACGCGCCAGGCTCCCGCAGCCTTGCGGCACATGTCGGTCTTTCTCGACGTCATGGCGCACTTCGATTTCACCCGGCCGCTGGGACCGCACGCGCCGGACGATCGTATCCTGATGGAACCCATCGGCGTTGTCGGCCTGATCACGCCCTGGAACTGGCCGATGAGCCAGGTCGCGCTCAAGGTCATTCCAGCGCTGCTCGCCGGATGCACGATGGTTCTCAAGCCCTCCGAATTCTCGCCGCTCTCGTCGGCGCTGCTGGCGCAGATCATTCACGACGCCGGCGCCCCTCCCGGCGTTTTCAACCTGATCCAGGGGGACGGTCAGACCGCTGGTGCGCGCCTGGTCGAGCATCCGGATGTGGCGATGATCAGCTTCACGGGATCGACTCGCGCCGGCGCCAGCGTGCTGCGGGGAGCGGCCGACACCTTCAAGCGCGTCGCCCTTGAACTTGGTGGCAAAGGAGCGAACGTCGTCTTCGCCGACGCCGATGAAGGCGCGGTCGAGCGCGGCGTGCGCCAGTGCTTCATCAACAGCGGCCAGAATTGCAACGCACCGTCGCGCATGCTGGTGGAGCGTTCCGTCTATGACAAGGCTGTCGAGAAGGCGCGCAGCGTGGCCTCCGCCATCGAAGTCGGCCCCTCGCGCGAGACCGGAGACCATATCGGTCCGGTGATCTCGCAACGCCAGTATGATCATGTGCAGTCGCTGATCGAGGCAGGCATGCGGGAGGGCGCGCGTCTCGTCGCCGGCGGGGCAGGGCGTCCCGCGGGTTTCAATCGTGGCTATTTCGTCCAGCCGACGGTGTTCGCTGATGTCGCCAATGACATGACGATCGCGCGCGATGAGGTGTTCGGGCCGGTCCTGTCCATCATCCCCTTCGATAACGAGGAGCAGGCGATCGCGATCGCGAACGACACGCCTTACGGCCTGACCAATTACGTGCAGAGCACCGATGGCGAGCGGCGCAACCGCATGGCGCGGCGCCTTCAGTCGGGCATGGTGGAGATGAACGGACAGCCGCGCGGCGCGGGATCCCCCTTCGGCGGCGTCGGCCATTCGGGCGGCGCCAGAGAAGGCGGCGCGTGGGGGCTTGAGGAATTCATGGTCGTCAAGTCCGCGTCCGGATGGGGATGACGTCTTCCTGCCGTGGCGTCGAAGGTCATCGTCGGGGCGGCTCGCAATATGAGCCGGCTCGTTTCACCCTGCTTCCGGAACCGGTGTGTGCTCGATGACCGTCGAACGGCTGCGACGACGGCGCGATGACCGCTTCGGCGATCTCTTCTTGGGCTGCGCTTCTGCGCGTGTGAGGATCAGAGCCGAGAAGAACGCGAATGTCGTCGCCATTGCCAGTGTGCGAAGCGGATAGTCCACGAGCGAATGCAGGCCCAGCGCGAGAAGTGCCAGGAACGCAGTCTCCGATTGCTCTGATCGAAACAGACCGCGCGCGACGAGCACGACATAGGCTGCAATGAGAACGATGCCGGCGAGGCCCAGTTCGAGAATGATCTCCAGATAGTCGTTATGCGCGTGGTTGGCATAGGTCCGAATGACGTTCTCCAATGTCTCATAGGTTGGATAGACAAAGGTGAATGTGCCGAGACCTGAGCCGAACAGCCAGTGACCGGCGATCGCCTTGGACGTGGTTGAGAACATGATCCAGCGCGCGTCGCTTTCGATGGAACTGCCCGATCCGAACAGGACGATGGTCGCGATGACCATAAGCACGCCGACGACCGTCGCGAGGAGCCGAGCCAATTTGCGGTTCCTCACCGGCATGAACCAGAGCAGGGAAATGACGGCGATGGCTGTCGATATCCCCATCCCGGCGCGCGAACCGACGGCAAACAGGATGCCGACCAGCAGTATGCTCACACAGAGGAACATCAAGACGCTCTCCCGGCGGACGATCAGGCTGTAGGCGAGAAGCGGGATCATCGCGAAGAAAAGGCTCGAGAAATGGTTCTCATTGGCGAAGAGACCCGTCGTCATCGCAAACGGAAGGATGCCGGCGATGGTTGCGGAACGCCCGTAGGACAGTTGCACGATCGCAATCGTGGCGTTGATGAAGAGGCCAATATAGAAATACGGGATGCAGCGCTCCCGCTCGCGGTCTCCCATCCCGGACACATAGAGAAAGAAGCCCAGTGTCGCGAAAGTGAAGAGACCGGCTTCCAGCGCCTTTTGCGGGGCAGGCGACCAGAATCCCATTGCTCCCTCTCCCAGCAGGGGAATCGACCGCCAGGCCGGCAGGAACTGGAGGAACACGACGCCGATGACGAGCAGCACAAGAAGCTGGGCCGCGCCGTCGAGCCGGGAACCTCTGAGATTGGCCAGGCCGAGGAACAGCGCCGGCATCATCGCCAGTTCGATGAGGTGATCGGTCCACAATCCTTGGGCGGTGCCGCCGCCCAGCACCAGCGCGAGCACGATCATGAGACCGGCATAGCGGGGCGAGGGGGTGATGGCGGCAGACACGCTCAGCTTCTCCGGGAGATCCAAACGGAATCGAGCATCAGCGTTCCGCGATACCGGTTCTGCCAGCTCATCGGAAGCTTCTCGTTGAAAAAAAAGATTTCCTGCAACGGGCAGCCTGTCGGCGGAACATCGAAAGCGAGCGTGTCACGCCTTTCGAACGTTCCGGCGGCCAGGGGGGCGGCGGCGATCGTCGCATTGCCCTGCACGCACCGCAGCGCGATCTGGATCGGCTTCGGCATGACGAGGTCGCGCCCGGAATAGGCAAGCGTCAGTTCATAGGCGCCCGGTATCAGGCGGATCACCTGACGTATGTTGTTGAACTGGATGGGGTTGTCGAGAAACCGGACCGAAAGCGAAGCGACATCGCCCTGGCCTTTTCGCTCGAGACTGACGCCGGACTGCCTGCGCACCTGCCAATCGAATGGCGAGGCAGAGAAGTCTCGCGCGAAATCCCCATTGTAGACAAAGCCGGGGGAAGCCCCCTCGGGACGTGTCATTTGGAACAGCAGGTAGGCTTGCGCATATTGCTTGTCGCGCAGGAACGCCCTCGAGACCTGCCCGATCGCGCCTTCCAATCCTTCCGGATCGCGCGCCTGCCAGTCCACGACGAGTTGATAGGCAAGCGGAACCCACTCGGTCCGTCGAGTCAGGCTGTTTATCAGCAGCGTGCGCGCAGGCGGGTAGTCGCCGAAGCGCTGCATGATCGTCGCATAGGCATCCGCGTCCGAGAGCACATAGGGCAGGACAGGTTCGATCGCGTTCCATTTGTCCGGCCAGCGCCGCGACAGGAGCTCCAGCTTCAGCGCCGCATCTTCGTACCGCGTCTCATTGACGTCGATGGCCAACTGCCGAATGAGCGCCTGGATTTCCGTCGGCAGAAGCGACAGCGAATACCGATAGAAGCGAGACGCTCCTTCGACATCATCGCCGAGCTCGGTTTCGATGCCCATCAAACTGTAGAAACGTGCATCGATCGGCGAAAGGGCGAGGCCGGTCTCGACCAAGGGCCTGACGCCGTCGCCTTCGAGGTCCGCGAGTGCGATCGCAATCCGTTCGTCGGAGCGCAGCGGGTTCAGTCGCAATGACAGTAATGGGTTCGTCGGCGAAAGGAGGTTCGCTGCGCCGTTAATCAAAACGGCGCTTGAAACGACCAACGAGACCAGACCCGCCGCGAGCCAGCTTGCCGGCGATATCGCCCTTGGCGCCTCGTGTTGCATGGTCCTCGATCTCTACCGATGCGTTGTCGTAATTGTAATAGTTGTAATATGTGTAGCGATAAGCATAGCTGTAGTCGAACTTGTCGATAGCGAATTTCGTCAACGCAGCGCCGACAACATTACCCGATGCATTCCGCAGTCGATCCAAGGCGTGCTTGGCGGCCTTGCGGGTCACCTGTTTGGAAGACACGACGAGCAGCGTCGCATCCGCCAATCGGCTCAGCACCGGGGCATCCGCGAGACCGAGCACCGGTGGAGAATCGACGATGACGATGTCATAGGCCTTGGACATGTGTCCCAGCGCCGCCGCCATCTTCTGCGACATCAACAGTTCGACAGGGTTCGGCGGAATGGTACCGGCCGGCAGGAGCGTAATCCGTGGATCGGCGGTCTTGTGCAGGATCGAACTGACGTCGCCCTTACGCAGGACGTTCGACAGAACATTGCTGAGACCGGCCGAATTCTCGGTCTGGAAGAGACGGTGCATGCGGGGGTTGCGCATGTCGGCATCGACCACCAGCACCTTCTTGCCGAGCGCTGAGAAGTCATGCGCAAGCCTGAAGGCGGTCGTGCTCTTGCCCTCCGACTGATCCGGCGAGGTCACCAGCAAGGTATGCATGGAGTCGCCGACGCCGGTGAACTGCAGAGATGTGCGCAGCGACCGGTAGGCTTCGGAAAGACCTGACTTCGGATCCTTCATCTCGACTTGGATCTCGTCCTCCGTCTTGCGTGGAAGAATTCCGAGCACCGGGATCTTCAGTTCGTTTTCAACCTGGTCCGGGACGGTGAACGTGTTGCGCATCAGTTCTAGCAAATAAACGAGCCCGGCGGCCAGAGCGAGGAACAGGGCAAGCGTCAGCGCCACATTCCGCTTCAGGCTCGGCGAGTAAGGAATCCCAGGGACCGTTGCGAGATCGATGATCGAGGCGTTGTTGGTCTTCAGATCGGAACCGACGCCGACTTCGTTCAGTTTGGAAATCAAGCTGTCATATTGCGACCGGTTGGATTCAACCTCCCGGCGCAGGATCGTGTACTGAATGTTCTTGTCCTGAAATTCCGACTGTTCGGCTTCGAGCTTCGTGATCTCGTTGCGAAGCCCGGACACTCGTTCCTCAGCCTGTGCGAGCCGGATTTCCGCCGCACGTGCGATCGCTCCGATTTCCGCGTCGATCTGATTCTGGAGTTCCGTGATCTGGGACTGAATGCGCTGCATTTCCGGAAACCCCGGCTTCAACGTCGTCAGCTTCTCCTGATAACTGGCCCTCAGTTCCGCGATCTTCTGTTTTGTGCTCTGGATCGAGTCGCTCTCGAAAACCTCGGGAAGGGTTGCTGCATTTCCCTCTTTGACCTGGTCAACATACGCCTCTGATTTCAGTCGGTCCTGCAGAGCCTCGGCCAGGGCAGCGTTGAGCTTCGAGATGTTCTCCGAGATCAGCGAGGCGTCATTGCCGGTCAGCGTGATCCCGGCATCCTTGGCATAGGCAACAAGCGCGCGCTCCGATTCCTGCAGCTTCTCTTTTGTCTCACGCACCTGCTGTTCGATGAATTGGCGGGCGAGGTCAGAAGTCTCGCTTGTCTTGTCGACATTCTGGTCGATAAAGCTGCGAACGACCTGACGAGACACCTCCGCTGCATATTTCGGGTCGGCGTGGCTGTAGGTTACCGAGAGGATCGAGGTGTTGCGGAGCAACGAGACGGACAATCCGCCTCGCACCCTTGCCACAGCCATCGCCTCGCGCGTCTCCGCACTCAGATCTTCAAGGTCCGCCGATGGAGACCGGTCAAGAATCCGATTGAAAAGATTGGTCAGCGAGAAGCTCGGTGTCGGCGCCAGAAATTTCTCGTCTTCGGTCAGATTGAGCGCGAAGACGACACGCCGGGCGAGGTCTCGGCTGAGCATCTTCTCGCGGGCGGTCTCGAATGCACGCAGATCCGATGCTTGGGCGACGAGCTCGAGATCCTGAATCACCTTGGCACTTGGGGTGATCACCTCGACCTTCGTCGTTGCCTGATAAAGTGGTGTCTGGAGATAGGTGGCGAAGACGCCGATGGCCAAGCCCGCGAGAGCGAAGGCCGCAATCAGCCACCGATACTGGACGACAAACCAGATCAGCTTGAGCGGATCGAGGCTGTCTTCTTCCTCTTCGGCAAAATGCCCGTATCCGACTGGCGGCTCCTGATAATACGCCACGCCCCGCTGCGTCGGAGCGGGCAGGTCATAGGCGCGCCTGTCTGGTTCGAACTTGTTCACAGCACTCTGTCTTTGTTCTGAGCCGGTCGATGTCGTTACTGGTCAGCGACCGACAAATTAAAGCGGAAGAACAGCGAGTGACGACGCGCTCGTCGCAACTCCCAAGGCCTGACGCAGGTTCTGCATAGCAACTTTCGACCCGGATCGGAACGACACAATCACGTCACCACCGAAAATGCGCGGGTCTCGTGCCTTGCCGCTCCGGATGTTCTTCACGTTGTAGTTGGCCACAAGTTTGCGTCCGCCGACGTCGCGGAAAACATAGAGCTTCTGGTCATCCGCGGTTTCGGTGAAACCGCCAGCCTTTGCGACGACCTCCAAAAGGGTGGACGTGCTGGATGCGGTGTAGACGCCTGGTTTGCGCACGGCCCCGTCGACCGTGATCTGCTGGCCGGCGGACTCCTCGACGAAGACCGAGACCTCTGGGTTCTGTAGATACTTTGCGCCGTAGGCCTGCTCGATCCCTGTTTCCAGCTCCTGAATGGTTTTGCCGCCGGCTTCCACCATTCCGATCAGTGCCAGGTTGATGCGGCCCTGCGGGTCGATTCGGACCTGTCTGTCCAATTCGTCGACCTGAAACACATCGACCTTGATGAGGTCGTTCGCCGCGAGCCGCTGTTCGAGCCCGTTGTTGGTGTTGGCCGGAGCGGGCAGCACCGGGACGAGTCTTAATTCGCCTGATGACCCGTTCCCTGCATATGAATTGGCTGCGTCTTCCAATGACGCACCAGTGCTGCTGCAGGCACACAGGACAAGCGTCGCGAGCCCGGCAATCACCAGCCGCAGCATTTGCCCTCCGTTCGCAGAATCAATGGCCTTCAGCAAACCGTTCCCCAATACAGGTCTGTGCTTTTCGCAGTCTCTACCATCGCACCATAGGCGAGATAAACACCCAAATTTCAGGCAAATACGGCAGGGACGTGGCCGGTCGCCGGTCTTGGAACGGTCAAGAGATGGAGTGCCACGGTCAGCCCGTCGGAAAATTGGCTTGTGCGGTGTGACCGTCGCGAGTTGGTCACGCCGAAGGCGTTCCCAATATGCCAGTGTCACCTGCAAGGACGGTTGACAGCCGGTTCCGCTCGAATATACCGGCGGAACATGTTTGCGGGGCAACGCTGCGCGAACATCACGTTGGGGCGTAGCCAAGCGGTAAGGCAGCGGTTTTTGGTACCGCCATGCGCTGGTTCGAATCCAGCCGCCCCAGCCACGATCACTTTGCGTTCGCGCCTCCGCATGATCCGGTGCCGCCGGCCGAATGGTTCAAATGCCTGACCTCCCCGCTTTGACGATCAATGTAGACCGATATTCGGCCCGACACCCACGGCGGAAGAGTTGTTCGGGCCAAAGCCAACCTTGGTCCGGGGGTGAGACATCAATGCAGCACGACGTGATCGCTTGTGACGTCTCCGCTCGGGCACTCTGTTCATGACGCCTGATCCCGTTCGACCATGGTTGCTGGGCGAATGTCTGTCCCTGGATCTTCGCCCAGATCAGCTCGCGCCTCTGCGCGCGCGGTTGTTTGTTCCTGGTGTGCTGCGGGATCTGACGGCTTTTGCCGGGGAGGACATGCTGCTCTCCGTCCTGGCGGAGCGGCTTCTGGAGAACGTGCTGGTGCCGCCGTCTAGCCCGGGGCGTCCGGGCCCGGCCGACACGCTGCAGCAATATCTTTCTTCGCACCACGCCCGGCGGGAGGAGATGGCGCAACTCCTCCGCGAGATCGTGTCGGTCCTGAACGGGCAGGGGATCGAGCCGATCCTGCTGAAGGGGGCTCAGTCCTTGTGGACGGGCCAACCGGCCTGGCGCTACATGCGTGATATCGATCTGCTGGTGCCCTCCGATGCCGCGCATGCGGCCCAGAAGGCATTGGTTGCGGAGGGGTATCATCCAGACCCGGATTTGCCGCACCGTCCGCACCGTCATCATCTGACGCCGCTTTACAATGCCAGGCTGAGCGGCTGGATGGAAATCCACAGGCGCGGTGGCAACCGCTATGCGGAGCGCCTGCTGCCGACCGAAGAACTGGCCCGCGCCACGACTGTGTCGTCCGATGGGGGGCTGTCGGTTGGCCTGCTCGACCCGGCCACCCATCTGCTCCACGCCCTCATCCATCACCATATCGGCCACAGCGCCTTCGCGCGGGGCACCATCAGTCTCAAGGGACTTCACGAATTCGCCTGGGCCGCCGGCGAACTGACTGAGGAACAGCGGCACAGGCTTGTCGCGCGCGCGTCGGCTCATCCGTGGCTCGCCGCGGTGCTCGATCTCTGGGTCGCGGCAGCGGCGCTGTTCTACTCCATGCCTGTTAATGCGCCGTTCGCGGTCAGGAAGGATGCTGCGGAGCAGGCGCGGACCGTCCTGTCCGTCCGCAGCGAGGCAATCTGGAAATATCCGGGATATGGAGAAGAGATACGCCTGGCCTGGGCAGGCGACCGACTGCGCCGGATCGACGGGGGTGGCAACTTGGTTCGCCGCCAGGTGCTTCGCGCCAGGGTGATCGCTTCGATGCTTCCGAAGATCAGGCGCTTCTGACGGCGCGGGCGGCGGCAAGAGCCGCCTTCACGCGATGCTGGTCGGGGTCGCTGGAGCGTTCCGCAGCCGCCAGATAGGCGTCCCGCGCCTCTGCGAAGCGACCGAGGCGAAACTGGGCGAGGCCGATCAGGTCGTTGGCCCATTCGCCGAAGATGCGCAGGTCATAGGCCGCATCCGGATCATGAAAGGTCTCGGGATCGTCGAGTGGCAGGTCTGCTAGCAGCGGCAGTGCTTCGGCATGGCGTCCGAGATCGATCAGTGACCGAGCCTTGAGAAGACGAAGCGCAGGGTCGCCCGGGCGGATTGCGAGGCCCTCGTCAAGAACGCTCAGCGCCTTGTCGGCCTTGCCGGTCTGTTGGTACACGCGCGCCAGTGCGTGAACGGCGAGGACGGCCTCGATGAGCGCATGATGCGTTTCGGTTCGCCTGGCGGTCTCGACCCCTTCGCGCAGCTTCGCCTCGGCTTGATCCGTGTTTCCGATCGCCGCCAGCGTCTCGCCGAGATGCCACCAGTAATAGACCCGGTCGGGATCGTCCTCGACGGCGCGTGCCAGCAGGGGCAGGTTGCGCTCGTGCTTGTGCGATTGGTCGCCTTCATAGCCCAGATGCTGGAGTTCCGCCTCGGTCTCGCCTATGGAAAGACCGTCGCTTTCGCAAACCCGGATGACGCTGGGCAGGATGCGCTCGTGGATGCGCATTTCGAAGCGAATCCTCGGATCGGCGCGGAACAGGCGCAATTCGCTATAGGGCGAATAGCCGACCCGCGGCCTGAATTTCATCCGGAAGGCGGCATGCCCTGATGCGGAGGCGATATCCTGCAGCGAGGAACCGGGCAGGGGAACGAGCCGTTCGTCGGCGTCGATGTAGAGAACCCAATCGCCACTGACTGCGTCGAGACCGCGATTGCGCGCCTCGGAAAAGTCGCCGGTCCATGCGTGATGCATGAGCCGGGCGCCGTGGGATTGTGCGATCTCGCATGTTGCGTCCGTCGAACCCGTATCGACGATCACAACCTCATCCACCTGCCCTTTCAGCGATTCGAGGCAGCCACCAAGCATGGCGGCCTCGTTTCGCACGATAAGGGCGGCGGAAATCTTCAAATGTCAGGCGTAGAAACCGAAAACGGCGTCAGGACGTCGTGCCGTTGGGAGCAGCCATGGCCTGATCGACAGCCAGACGTCCGTCCATCGGGAACGAGGTCACCATCGGAGCGGCAAATGCGCCGATCAGAAGTCCCTTCACGACCTTACGACGCGAAGCCGGAACCTTGAGAAGGAGTTTGTCAAGGCGCTCATCACTCATTGCATACCGTCCGTTTCTTCAGTGTTGATACTGGTTGGGGTAACTCAATTGGCCACAGCTCGCAAGTGTTTGAGGGCCTGATCCAGATTTCCCGACTGCAGATTCCAGTTTTTCGCGTCGATACAGAGTTTTCGCAGTCGGGCGACGGCCTTGCCTCGGCCTTCGGATGGCAGGAATGCGGTTTCCATCAGGCGCGCAAAGGCTTCATCCCTTGATAGAGGAGAGAGAATCGATGAGCCGCCGAAATTCGGCGTAACGAAGACGACATGGTCGATCGGGGCTTCCGCGATCTCCCAGGATGCGCCGTGCATCGACGGCGGGCAGGCGAACACTCGATTGCCCGTCCATTCGGCCATGGAGGGAGAGGCGAGGATCGCGTCGCGCAACGCGGGAACAAGGTCGACCGAGGTCTCCTTGACGTGAAGCCGGCGCGGTCTCGTGATAGCGCTGTCAGCCGTCAGCACGATGTGCTCGTCGCCCTCCACCGTGATTCCCCGTTCGATCAGGCTGAGAATCAACGTGGTCTTGCCGAACCCCTTGTCGCCGAGGAAGACGAATCGCCGGCCTTCGATCACGGCCAGACCCGCATGCATGAGGGGCAAACCTCGCGTGTCATCCAGAAGCCAGGCGGCCAGCAGGCGGAACACGCCGCCCACAACCTCTTCGATCGATCCTTCGATGAGCTTGAAACCGGGTAGGTCGACCCGGAAGAAGGGGCCTGTCGCCTCGACCGTCAGATCGATTGGTTGCAAGTCGCGCCCGGGCATCACCGGGTCCGCGCCGACATAAGCGAGGTCGACTGCGGCTTCCTCGCTATTTGTATGCAGTCTGAGTTCGCGCGTCAGCGTGCGGACGATTATCCTGTGCACGGCTGGATGAGGCCCTCGGCGATCAAGTTCGAGGCCGAGGCAGAGAGTTCCTCCATCGGCGCGGCGTCGAGTTCATACGCGGATTGGAGTATGTCGGCGATGTCCTGCAACGAATGCTCGCCATTGCAGAGTTCGAGCATGACGGCAGCCGTCGTGTTGAGGAAATGGACGCGATCCGGATCGGACTGATAGATCACGTAGCCGTCGGGGGCCTCGTTGATCTCCAGATTGGGGGTCTGCACGTAGCGCGCCGACATATCAAGATTCAAGACGCGTCTCCTCGATGCTCAAACCGGAACGCCAAGCTGACTAGCAAAATAGCTTTTGAGTGTCGATATCATCGCCTGGCGCGAATGCGTGGCCTCAACGCGGCGTCTCGCGGCGGCCGCCATCTGCGCGGTCTGGCCGGGATTGTTCCAGATCGCTTGGCATGCCTCGGCGATCGCCTCGGCGGTGTCGGCGATGCGGATGTCCTCGCCGTCGACGAAACCCGAATTCTCGGCGCCCGCAGAGGTGGCGACGATCGGTACCAGATGCGCGGCGGCCTCCAGCAGCTTGATTCTTGATCCGCCGCCCGCGCGAAGCGGAACCAAGGCAATGCTGGCGCGGGCATAGAGGTGAGCGAGATCGCCCTCTGGAGCGAGCAATTCGACGCCCGACTGTTCTGCCAGCGTGCGGAGCCGCTTCGGCGGGTTCCGCCCGACGATCGTCATGGACACCGTGTCTCCGCAGAGATCACGGGTCCGTGACAGCACCGCCTCAAGCAGCCAAAACGCGGCGTCCAGATTGGGAAAATACCCGAAGCCGCCGACGAAGAGCAGGGTGCGTTCTACAGGATCGCGCCTAACTTCGGGCGGCACCGACACGGTGTTGACAGCGACTGTCGGTCGAATGCCGTGGCGGTTGGCAGTCGTGCCGCTTTCGCCTTCGGATGCGATCTGGGCGATGTCCGCCGCGGGTAGCCACTGGGCGGTCACCCGCTCGTAAGCCTGCGCTTCGGCTTCAAGCCATCGCGCGGTGTAGGCGTCGCCGCGAAGCGAGTGCAGGCTGGCGATCCGGCGATGCGTCTCGGCGTCGTCTTCGTCCAGATCGACAGAGATTGTCGGCCTCTCTCCTTTCGGCCATGCATCGATGACGGGAAGGAGATAGGAGCGCGCTACGTGGATCAGGTCGTAGCTTCGCTCGGCAGCGAACTGACGGATGTCCTGCATGACGGGAACCGACAGGCCGGCCGTGGTCGACGGTTTGCCGTAATCCCGGAACGCCGCAAGGCGTGCCTCCGGATCGGGCAGGTTTCGAAGCAGGGCGAAATGCGTTTCGAGGCGCCCCGCGACGTCGATGATTCGCGGTTCGATGCCGAGACGGCGGCAAAGCGTGCTCTCGCCGGTTCCTGACCCGAATACCGGCACCGCCAGCAAGTCGGTTTCGCCGAGTTCGCTCAGCGCTTCGAGGAACGTCCCCATACGCATGGCAAGGCCGTTGCCCGCGTCATCCGGCAGCATGGGGGCTATGAAGAGCGTCTTCATCCGACAGTTGCCATCCGGCTCAGGGCCGGACGTAGTGCCGACGGTCGAACAGGATCTCGGCATGCCTGTCCAGCGGCGTGCGGCGCGGCCGCTCGTCGACGACGCGCTTCAACTCGACCGCAAGCCTCTGCAGCCCCTGCTGGGTGGGTTCACTGAGATCAGTCGCACGCTCGGCGTAGGCCGCCAGATCCTCGATGACGATCGGGTCGGCCTTGCAGAGGACCGTGAGGGTAACGCGCAACTCCTCTTCCGCTTCCGGCGTCAATTCATCACCGACAACCACCGCCGCCACGACCGCCCGCAAGAAACCCGTCGTGTGGCGTCGAATCTCGCCGCCGGCGTCAGGAGTCATCGGTGAAAAGCACAAAGCCGACGCCGCGTCGTCTGTCTCCACCCACTGGCCGTCCTCCCGAAGGCGCAATTCGTGCCTGACGCGGTGGCGATCCATGATCCGCAACATGGGATCGCCTGCCTCCGTCTCCGCGACGTACCAGTTCTCGTGGTCGTGGTCGCGACCCGTGCCGATCTGCCAGTAGGCGAGCAATTCGATCGTCCGGTCTTCCTCTCCCGAGCGCGAAACAATGAACGACTGCCCTGCGAGGTTCTCTTCAATCCTGATCGCCGACGGCGATCGTGTTGGCGGTTCGAAGTAGCGCCCGTTCCAGATCCGTCGCAACTCGCCGAGGCTCTCGCTGCATTCCGCTTCATACGCGAAGGCCTGCGAGGACGGCTGCTTGTCGTCATATTGAAACTTGCCGTTCGACCGGTGCTGGAAGAGGGCTTCGCCGTCGAAGTCACGCTGGTAGCTGACATACCGGTCGGTGAACGGGCGGTGCGGTATGAGCAGATACGGAGACCTGGTCTTGAGCCACGCCGCGAGAAACGTGTCCTTGTCGCCGTAGACGAGGCGATAGAAGCGCTGTGCATCCTCATTCAATTCAAGTGTGGCTTTGAGAGCAGTACGGTGCCTGCTTTTGTCGATGACGATCTGGCCCGTCTCGAAAGATGTTCGCCGGGCAGCAGGCAGACCGAGTTCCTGCCAGATGGGGTTGTGCTCGGACAGATCGATGACGTCGGGCCAAAAGATTGCCCCGTACTCGGCGAACGCGGGATGATCGAAAAGGAATGTCGGGTCGCGGGCAGGGATGTTGTCGGCATCCAGCATCAGCACCTCGCGGAAGCCGGATGTCATCAGCGCGTACGGCTTCAATTGCCACCCGTCGGAAATCCGCGCCGGAAATCGAGAGAGGAGCGAAAACGCATCGACAACCTGGGCGCATTCGTCCTCAAGCATGCCGCGCATGCCGCTCGACATCTCCTCACGGCCGAGATGCCAGACTTCGATGGGCAGCTCGCATCTGAGAACCTTGCGCAGGTGCCGGACCAGCACCCAGGCATTGGTGAATATCTGCAGTCCGCCCGCGCAGATCACGATTCCGCGTCCCGAGCCTGGAAGGTCTTCCTTGTCCCGCCAGTTGCGATCGGTCCGGCTGCGGTCGTCAGGTCTTTCGGTCATTGCGTCAGTTGTCATTCGTGATGCAGCACTTCGTAGTCGGGCAGACCCCAGCACTGGGCGCCCATGTCGTGCGCCATGATGCCGAAACCCTCCGTCTCGACCTCGCCCTTGCCCCAGACCGGGTGGCTGTCGCGGATCTTCGGGCTCTCGCATCCGTAGCGAAACGGGGGGAAAATCAGGCCATCCCTGTGCAGATCGGCACGCACCAGAAGCACGGTACCGCCGACGGCGTCGAGCCGCACCGGCGTGTCGGCGCCGCGCAGGTCGTTCATGACGAGCTTGCCCTTGTCGCGCCAGGCGTTCAGGTCGAAGGTCGCACCCCCATATTGCTTGACGCAGTGTGCATGGAGAATGTCCCGTTCCGCCGAAAGCAGCGCTTCAATGAGGTCCTTGGGGTATTCGATCACGTCAACGTCCAGCCAAAGCACCCATTCCGCATCGCCGAGCGCATGCATCAGAAGGTGATTGCGGCTGCGCGCGAGCACTGCACGGCGCTGCAATTGATAGGCCGGGGCCCAGCGGACGACGCCATTCGGCATCTTGAAGCCGAAATCCCGTTTGCGAAGCGTGACCCGGTCGAACCGTCGCTCAAGGCGCGGTTTCAGTCTTTCGATCTCCTGAAACGTGTCATCGACGCTGTCGCCCTCCAGCATGCCAAGCGACAGGCGCTCGCGCGGATATGACAGCCCTTCGAGACCGCTCAGGTAGGTCTCCAAAAAGGGCGTGGCGTCCTTCACTGGCGTCAGTATCACCACCGAGGGAAGGCTCGCGTCAGGGCCGGTATTCAATGCGCGGTCTCCAGGCTCTCGTGATGCCATTGGTTGCAGTGAGGTGTTGCCTCCCGGAACGGTGCTTTTTGCCAGATAGCAATGTCAACCGACGCAGTCCGGGGTGCAGACGTCGGGGCGTCTCGCATCTTCACGCTCCAACTCCCTTTCCCGCCGAATGACGCTCGAGCGTTCTGACCGCCCCTTTCATTTCCGAGGCGAACTCCCGCTGCAAGGCGAAGGCCCGCCCGGCCTCCGCAATCTCCTCGCAACGCGAATCATGGGCGCGACACCAGTCGATTTTCTCGTGAAGGTCGGAGAAGTCGGCATTGACGGGAACGAAATGGCGCCAGGGCTCCAGAGCATTGTAGTACCATTGCCGATAGCCGTGGGGTGACGCGATCTTGATGACGCAACATCCGGCGAGCAACCGGGTAAAGAGGTTGGACCAGGCGTTCGTGTTGCCGTCGATGTCGATCGCGAATTTGCGCGCGAGCCAGGTCATGGGATCGATGTGGTTTCCGAGGACGCCTGCGTGATCGAGCCGCGATCGGTCGCCTTCGAGGTCGTCGCTTTGCGCGATGCCGACGATCCTGGCATCGACCCCGGGCGATCCGCGCAGCATCAGGCACATGCGTGTGCGCGGCAGCAGACTGGCATCCGCAGGGTTCATCTCCGCATTCGATATCGTCCCGACCCCCGTCGTGGATCCGCGCCAGACGATCGTTTCCTTGCGTGCCTGCCAGCCGGTGACCCACGACGCGGAAGCGGCACGCAATGAGGCATAGCCCTGAGACGCGTGGAAAATCGCGTCGGGAACGAGGATGGCGTCGGGATTCGACGACGAGAAGCTGATGATGCCGCCGCCGCTTTCCTCGCCGTCGGAAATATCCCCGATCGCTTCGTGGAGGCTCGAACCCATGAAGGGCTCGATAATGGCCCCTGCGCGATGTCGAAGCGTGTCTGCCAGTCCCGGCTTGGAAAACATGGCTTGATAATTGACGCCGATGTCGAGCCGTCCCCCGCTCTTGCCCAAGACCAGTCGGTGGCGCGGCCCGCCCCCGGAATCGGCGATCCGAAGGCTGTCAATCCGAACACCGGCCTTGCGGAGCTGGCGGGTCAGGCGGCGTTGGAGGCGGTGGCGACGGATGAGGGGGTTCAGCATTCAGCGGGGTTCGTGATCTGCGGAGACGAATGAAGGCATGTGCGGCCGTGAATGGATACCGAACTTGCGGTTGCTTGCAACAACCGGCATCAAGTTGGTTCCGTTGAGGGAGTGGATTTTCGTGTTTCGGGATCGAAGGGACATCATAGCGATCCCGACATTCAACCGTGTGCGTCATCTGCTGGCGTTCTCGAAGAGCCTGCGCGAGCTGAGTGGTGTTAATCGCTACCGGATCTTCATTCGCGATGACGCCAGCTGCGAATTCGACGCCCGCGAGATCGCGTCCCTGTTTCCTCAAGCCGACAGCGTCGTGCGGAATGACCGCAACCTCGGCCCCGACGCCAGCCAGGTGCGGCTGTTTCGCGACTGCATTGAAGCCGGTGCGCGACGGATCATCATCCTCGACAGCGACATGCTTCTCTCGCCGTCATTCCTGGAATTCACCGAACGGGTGTTCGATCGCACGGATGGTTTTCTCGGCCTTTACAATTCCACCATGCACGCGGTGAAGCGCGAGATGGACGGTGAATTGGTCGAGAAATCGAGCGCTGGCGGCACCGCGACATGTTGGGATGCGGGCCTGCTGGACCGAGCGCTTGCGCAATCGAGCGATGAAGGCGCGTCGGGTTGGGATGCGCCGGCAGTCGCCGCACTGGTCGCGATGGGGAAGCGCGTGCTCGTCTCGCGGCGCTCCTATGCCCAGCATCTGGGGTTCATGGGCACCAACAACGGCGTCTTCGGCCATATCGACTATGGCCGCGACTTCGTCATCGAAACTGAAGACCAGGCGCGGTTCATGGCGGAGACACTGAACGACATGATGTCGCGCCAGTCGCAATTCCTGTGGCCGGAGCGAGGGCCGCGGATCACGCGCTTGCGCAAGCTCCTGAAATGGGGCGAACAGTGATGCGAGCACTAGGCCCCGGTGCGCGCAGCGGAGACAGCCGAGAGAGGCCGGTCATCCTCTTCTACAACGACTTCTTCGGCCGCCCACCCGACACCCGGTCGCTTGCCCGTTGCGACGGTTGCATCTTCACGACGGATCGGCGGGCCTATTCCAAGGCGGCTGCAGTGGTCTTTCACGTGCCGTCGATGCGCAAGCTGCCCCGCCTCCGCAAGCGCCGCGGCCAGTTATGGGTCGCCTGGTCCATGGAAAGCGATGTCAACTACCCGCTGCTTCGCGACCGGGACTTCATGGGCGCCTTCGATCTGACCATGACTTATCGCCGCTCGTCCGACGTGTGGTGTTCGTATCTGCCGTGGGCCTCGGCGTTCGAGGATGCCGTGTCGGCCCCTCTGCCGGACAAGACCGCGGACGCGCCGGTCGTCATGCTGCAGTCCGCTTCAATCGATCGCAGCGGGCGCATTCCTCTCGCGCGCGAACTGATGAACCGGATACCGGTCCATTCCTATGGCCGGTTCATGAACAACAGGCAGTTTCCCCTCGAAGACCGCGGCAGTGAGACGAAACGCGCGCTGATCGGCAGCTACAAGTTCTGCATCGCCTTCGAGAATTCGATCGCCGTCGATTACGTCACCGAGAAGCTCTTCGACCCGCTTCTGGCAGGGTCCGTGCCCGTCTATCTCGGCGCCCCTAATGCCGACAGTTTCGCACCCGCCAGCGATTCATTCATCAACGCGTCGAAATTCGCCGGCCCGGCCGAACTGGCGGAATATCTCACTTGGCTCGACAGCGACGACGAGGCCTATCGGCAGTATTTCCGATGGCGGGAAAGGGGATTGTCGCCGCAATTCAGGCAGCTCTTGTCCGACGCCGAAAAGGAACCGTTCTGGCACCTTTGCGAAATCGTGGCCGCACGATCCGCTGAGCAGGTGCGGCGCTGGCAATGGCCCTGGCGCTCCTGACCCGACCTCATATTCTCTTGCGAAGCATAGTTCCGAGCTTCCCGGCGGTGTCCGCGAGCAGCAATTGATTGTACCGTCTCAACCGTCGGTTCAATTGCCTAGAGCGCTGCGCGCATTCGGTCGCGATTGCTGGCTCGCCGCGCCGTTTCGCGGTTCCCTCGATCTTGCCGAGCCAGCGCCTCGTGGCCTTGATACGGCCGGCGCTCTCCATGTCGATGTCGGAAGCATAGTCGCAATGAAGTGCCGTCTCCGCCGGTGAGGGCTCCATGCCGAGACGCTGCAGCGCGCGACGGCGAACGCTGTTGGCGACCTCGCGTTGCAGATCGCCGTGCACCGCGCTGACCTGTGCGCCGTGAACGCGGTAGAAGAGGAGGAAATCCGGCACATTCGCGAACACGGTCTTCGTGCAGGCGCGCTCCCAGAGATCGTAGTCTTCCGCATGTGAGGCATCTGGCGAATATCAGAGGCCGGCCGCATCCAGGTGCTGCATGTTGAACATGACCGTGGGGTGCGCAAAGGGGCTGTCGAACAGTGTCTTGGCGCGCAATGGAGCGTGATCCAGCGGCAGCGTGACATTCGTCGGTGGTGAGCCTGCTTGCATGATCCGGTACCAGGAACCGCAAATGCCCACCTCGGGATGATCTTCCATGAACGCCAGTTGTCGCGACAGGCGGTGCGGAGCCGCCATGTCGTCGGCGTCCATGCGGGCGACGAACCTGGTTTCCGCATGGTCGAGACCCCAGTTCAGCCGGGCGCCGAGCCCGAGATGACGCCCGTCCTGAACGATCTTCACGCGTTCGTCGGCCAGTTCTTCGGCGATCGACAGGCTCGCGTCGGATGAACCATCATCGACGACAAGGAAGGTGAAGTCGGCTTCGCTTTGGTTTAGGATGCTGTTGATCGCGCTGGCCAGGAAGGTCTCGGCGTTGCGCATCGGCATGAGGACAGTGACACGTCCGGGACTTCGACGGCTCAACCACACACTCCCATGCTCGACAGTCGATCAGATTGGTCCAACATTTACTTCGACCCCGCGGAGATCGCCAGCCGGGCGCATTTCGCCACCGAGCACGGTCCCGTCGAGACCTGGTTTCGCCAGACACCCGGCCGCGACGGCGTGTTCGGCCGCACCGCCTTTTCTGCCGAGCCCTCGGGGTGGGGCTCTGAATGGCTCGTCGTCTGCGATGAGCCGCCGGCCGGCCTGCGCAGCGTTGTGCCGGTCGAACGGCGTATCCTGTTCCTGGGCGAACCGCCCTCAATCAAGACATATCCGACGAACTATCTCGACCAGTTCGGCACAGTCGTCGGTCCGATCGCGCTTCCGCGATATGCCGGACACCATATCCGCAGCCACTCTTCGCTTCCCTGGCATTACGGCAAGTCGCGGCCCTTCTCATGGCGCGAGCTGGCTGCCGACAAGAAGAAATCGCAACTGATTTCGGTGGTTTGCTCGGCCAAGACCTTCACCATGCAGCAAATGCTGCGCATTCGGTTCGTCGAAGCGCTGAAGACGCGGTTCGGCGCGCAGATCGACCATTTCGGAAACGGGTTCAGCGCGATCGAGGAGAAGGCCGACGGCCTCGCACCTTACCGTTTCACGGTCGTTCTGGAAAACAACACGATCGACGGGTTCTGGACGGAGAAACTCGGCGACGCCTATCTCGGCGACTGCTTTCCGATCTATGCCGGCGGCAAGGTCCCGGCCGAGGATTTCGACGCGCGCGCGCGCCTCGACATCGATCTCTTCAGGGTCGATGAGGCCTTGCAGGCGATCGAGCATCTGATCGAGACCGCGGATTTCGACGATCTGCACGACGGCATTCGCGCGCAGCGCCGACGCGTGATGACGGAGCACAACCTGTTTGCCGTCGCCGACCGCCTGATCAGCGCCAGCGACGCCTCTGGAGGCGCTTTGCCGCGCGCGGTGGAGATTCGAACCAGCGCCATGTTCAGCGGCTGAAGATCACGCGGACCGGGACAGGCGGTTTGCCTCTCCGCGTTCCACGTGACGGCTTGAAACGGCCCCTGCATCGGTCCAGAAGCATTCAAGGCCAGGTTCGCGGCACGTTGGCGCGAGCGGAAATGGGGGGTGATGAGCCAGAAGAGTCCGGCACGTTCGGCGCAAGGCAGGTTTCCGACGGGGCTCGGATCGGGTCGCCTGTGGCTGACCTATTCGCTCGTGCGCCGCGAGATCGCGGGCCGCTATCGCGGCTCGGCGCTTGGCATGCTGTGGTCGATGCTGACGCCCCTCTTCATGCTCGCCGTCTACACCTTCGTCTTCGGCATGGTGTTCCAGTCGCGCTGGGGCGATGAGGGCGAGGATGCCTCTATGGGCGCGTTCGCGATCACGCTGTTTGCGGGCCTGATCGTGTTCCAGTCGTTTTCGGAGGTGATCAATCAGGCGCCCGGCCTCGTCATCGCCAACAAGAACTACGTCAAGAAGGTCGTCTTTCCGCTCGAAATCTTCCCGCCAGTCCTTCTCGGGTCCGCCCTGTTTCACATGCTGGTCAGCCTGCTGGTGCTGTTCGCCTTCATGCTGCCTGTCCAGGGCGGCATTCACTTCACGGCGCTGCTGCTGCCGCTGGTGATCGTGCCTTACGGCTTCGTCTTGCTGGGGATCGCCTGGATCCTGTCGAGCCTCGGTACGTATCTGCGCGATATCAGCCAGGTGACAGGGCCGCTGTCGACGGCCATGCTGTTTCTCTCGCCGGTGTTCTTCCCGGTCGCGGTTCTGCCGGAATGGCTCCGTCCCTTCGTCTATCTGAACCCCATCGCGGTGCCGGTGGAACAACTGCGCAAGGTCGCCTTGTTCGGGGAACTGCCGGATTTTGCGACGCTCGCACTTTACGCGATCGTCGGTTTGCTGGTAGCCGCCCTGGGATATCTGTTTTTCCAGAAGACGCGGAAGGGCTTCGCCGATGTCGTCTGACATCGCAATTCGTGTCAGGGACGTTTCGAAACACTACCTGATGTTCGATCGCCCCGAGGACCGCCTCAAGCAGATGGTGGTGCCGCGTTTCGAACGTCTGATCGGGCGCGCGCCGCGTCGCTACTACAGGGATTTCGCCGCGCTCAACGGCGTCTCGCTCGACATCGCGCGCGGCGAGACGGTCGGGATCATCGGGCGCAACGGCTCCGGCAAGTCGACCCTGCTGCAGATCGTCTGCGGCACGCTGCAGCCGTCCTCCGGCTCGGTCGAGGTGGACGGGCGCGTGGCGGCATTGCTTGAGCTTGGCGCCGGGTTCAACCCGGAATTCACCGGTCGCGAGAATGTCCGTCTCAATGCCGCGATCCTCGGCCTGACGCGTGCGGAGGTCGAGGCCCGCTTCGACGACATCGCCCGTTTCGCCGATATCGGCGAGTTCATCGACCAGCCGGTCAAGACCTACTCCTCCGGCATGTACGTCCGGTTGGCCTTTGCCGTGGCGGTCAATGCCGATCCGGAGATCCTCGTCGTCGATGAAGCGCTGGCGGTCGGCGACGAGGCGTTTCGGCGTAAGTGTTTCGTACGCATTGAGGACATCAAGGACATGGGCGGAACGATCCTCTTCGTCTCTCACGCCGCGGAGATGGTCCTGCAATTGTGCGACCGCGCCGTTCTGTTCGATCGCGGCGAGAAGATCCTGGAGGGCAGGCCGAAAGCGGTGGTCGGTCAGTATCAGCGATTGATCAATGCGAGCGAACATTCAGCTCGCGCCATTCGTGCTCAAATTGCCGCGATGTCGGATAACATGCCGCCTTCGGAAGACACCCATGCCAAGGCCGTGCCGGTGACCTTACAGGCAAGTACCTCAGACGAACTGTTGGATGGCCCGCGGGATGCCGATGATGGTGCAGATCTGTTTGAACCCGGGATGATCTCGAAATCGATGGTGGCGCGTGAAGAACGCGGCGCTCGTATCCGCAATCCGCGCATAGCGACGTTGAACGGAGACCAGGTCAACGTTCTCCGGATGGGAAGACGGTATGCTTTCGAATTCCATGTCGAATTCCAGACAGAGGCATCTCAGATCGATTTCGAGATGCTGTTCAAGAATGTCAGCGGAATCGTCGTTGCCGGGAATTCAACTGAGCGTGCGGCAACCAGAATGATGGAACAAGTTCCGATGGGATCTTCGGTGCTTGTCCGAACCGAATTCGACTGTAGCCTCACTCCGGGCTTTTATCTTGCGAGCTGCGGCGTGTATGGGCGCATTGGCTCCGACAAGGGGTGGCTTCACAAATTGGTGGAGTGCATAGCCTTTCGCGTCGCGCCGGAACCTGGTTCGACTGCAATTGGCCTTTCGAACATTCAAGCGCTCACGTTTTGCGATATTGAGCAAGAAGATCATCGAAAGCGCTGAGCGTCTCATTGGCCTCTGCCTTGATGCTGTCCGCGCACTCCAGGAGAGCGTCGCGCCATGAATCACGCGCTCCAACAATGGTCATGGCTGCATTTGCGATCTTTTCTGCATCCAAAGGCACACTGTAGACATGTGGCCAGTCGCGGTCGCCCAGCAGCGAAATCAACTTCGCGCCACCATATATCTGATCAAGTGCGATGAACGGTACGGCGTTGCGCATCGCCATCATGGCGCCATGAAATCTGGAGGTCAGAACAAGATCACAGTCCGCATAGATGCTGTCATATTGGGCTGGGCATAGGTCGCTCTCCGAAAGCCGATGCTCGATTTCGACGACATCGACCCCGTATGCCATGCGCAGTTTGGCGAGAGCCGTATCGATGCATTTGCGAACCTGATCTGTGTCGCAGAGTTCAGCGCCGAATTCCGATTGAGGCCGGCTGAGCGAAACGCCCACGCGCAATGTGCCGCGATCCCCTGATGGCCCGTCGACGGGTTCACTCGGCGCGATGACCGCAACATCTTCGTAACGTGTGGAACGCCCTTCTCGCGCAAGAACGACATCGAACGGATCCACGAAGCTCTCGTGATCCGGTGGGAAGAGTGACACGCCAACCCCGACCTTGAGGGCATTTGGAAAGCGGCGAATGACCTCTGTGACGATCGGGTGGCCATCTATTATCGGTCCGCAGACAAACAGGAGGATATCCACGGACGATGGATCGATTTCGTGCCAGCCGACATGTTCGCCGAGGATGCCGGCGGGGCTGGTCGCGCTTGAATGTTTGAACTTGACTCCTTGAGCGCGAAGCCGGGCCGCAACACTTTGGACCGCGAGAAGATCGCCGATTGTCCCGTGTTTCTCCAAGGTTCCGAACCAAGTGAGCAATATGTTCGGCGGGGTCGTCGCGGGTCCTTCTTCGTCCTTTTTCGTCAGGCCTTTCATCGTTTCGAGCCTGTCGATCTCATCGCACAAATATCGGTAGATGGAATTCCCCGGTACGCCCTGATGATTCATTTTGTGCGTCAGTTTCAGGAGCGGGGTCTGAGCGGTTTCGACGATCAGCCTTGCAGTTGAATTCACCGGCGCTCGCAGGGCTTCGTTGGACTGAGGAACGGCATGCGGGCCGCGAGCGGACAATGTTGGCACCTTGTCCCATATCGCTTTGAAATGCGTATCGGCCTGGTACGTCTCTGCGAAAAGCCGATGAAACCAAAAATAGTGATCCGGTTCCTTTCGATCTGCCCAATATATGCGGGTCGCATCGCGCCATTTCCTTGTGATGTAGGAGCCGGTGTTTGCTGCAAGGAACCAACTTGACAGCATTCGATCGGGGACTGGCCTGTCAAAGGCAAAAAAGCCCTCGCACGAGGCTTCGTCTATCCAGCCTTCCAACGGTCGAACGCAGTATGTGGTGCTATCGACCCACACGCCGCCATAGCGTGCCAGCAGTTCGATTCGGATGATGTCGCTGACCGCTTCCAACGGCGCGTTGCTGTCCAGCAGGTTCTCCAACGGCTGGGCCTGGTTTGGCAGCAATTCCGGCAAATCGTCACGCGTGAGCCGACGAACGCACCACCCGGGATTCTTGATCTCCCACGAGCGAGCACATTGCTTGACCAGCTCAGGCGCGTTCTCCCACCCTTGAAACCAGAGGGTCCAGATAATCCGGGGTGTCACTTGCTACGGCCCTCTCAAGTCATGACGATCGATCGCCTCCGGAACCAACGGAGATATCGGCAATACATACGCCGGGAAGTCAAACCAAGGCCATTGTTGAATGTCCACCTTGTGAGGATATCCGACACTGTTCGCCGCGGAAGGCCGTTCGTTTCATTCGCTATCAAGATACTCCTGCAAGGCCGCGACCTCCGCGCGCGTTTTCTTCAGAGCGGCCCAAAGCACCGCGATCAGCTGGTCGGGCCGAGTCCATTGGCGGCTGTCGGGATCGCCTTTGTCTTCCAGCCCCCAGGCGCCGAAATCGACGCCGGCGGCGTCCATGGCCGCCTTCAGGTCCTGCGCGATGAAGCCCGCGTGAACGCGCGTGCCGGGCTGCGCGACGACCTCCGTCTGCGGGACGACTTCCCCGCCCTCGACCTCCTGCGTCTCTTCGGCACTCGGCACCACGACATTGCCGCCGACGATCCAGGTGAAGAGCTTCGGATCGACGGCATCGACCATGGCGCCGGCGAAGTCCAGTCCGCCGGTGACGGTCTTGTCGCGGGCGTCTGACGTCTGGATGGTGCCGTTCGCCGCCCAGACGGCCGAGACGCGGTGCGACGCGTCGCCGATCGTGTAGCTGTTGTCCGTTTCCGGCCGGTAATGCCCGCCGGCTTCCCACCGCCATCGTGCCACCCGACCTGTGGAGCCGCTCTGCGTGGTGAGCACGTTGACATAGGCCGGATAGGAGGTGTCGGCGATCCAAGCGGCATCGGCCAGGCCCTGGATGCCGCAGGGGTGAAGGCCGACGCCGCCGCCGCCGCGCGACCCGAACAGCAGATAGCCCAGTCGCGCATCGGCCAGCGTCGGCGTTTCCTTGATGTAACCCACCATGCCCGCCCCGCCGAGATTGGCGATGGACGCGTTGTCCGAGACGAAGGCCGCCAGCAGTCCGGTTGTGCGCTCGACCGAAACGCCCGCGATCGGGCTCGCGGTGCCGAACCCGGCAAAGCCGTTCGCAGGGTCGATGACCATGGCTTCGCGCCAGCTCGCACCGTCGGTGGAGACCTTGGCATGCAGCTTGTCGTCACCCGCGAGCCCGAATTCCGCCCGTCCGCTCCATCCGGTCTGAAACACGATCGAGGCGGTATCGGCTTCGGCGTTCTTGTTGATCACATGCTGCGCCGACCCGCTGCCGGGCGTCACGTCGTCATGGCTGTGGAGCACGGCGTCGGCCTTGACGGCGAGCCGGTTGGTCTCGTCGGCAACGGTGTTGACCCCCAGCAGCGCCACGGGATTGACGAGCCCTGCCACCAGATTGCTCCATTCCGTTCCCGTCCAGACCAGCAGCGCGGCGTCGGAGATGCTCCATGCGCACCAGCCGCTCTGCGGGACATGAAAGGTCCAGGCACCGTCCTGGAACGCGGCAATCTCGGTCTCGTGCCCCGCCCAATCGCCAGTCGCAGCGGCGCCGACGATGTGGCGCTCGCCTTCTGCCGGCTCCGCGGGCGGCACACCGCTATCGCTGCCGACGACCGCAAGCTGAACCAGGGCGTCGATCCTCAGGAGGGCTTCATTGTGCGTCACATGCTTCTGCGCCTGCGACGGCAGGATGAAGGGCATGTCGAGATTGCTGCTGCGTTCCATGGACGTCTCCGCGTTTGTCGCGAAAGCATTCCATGGGGTTCAAGTTGGTGGATTGAACGCTTTCCCGAAAGCGCCCGAGGCGTTTCAACTTCTCACGATAAGGACCTGAAAAATCGCCTGTTCTAACCGCGGCGGAAGCGCGGTTCTCACGCGAGTGCGCCATTGTTGCCCACCATATTCAGGGCGAGCGGTTGTCGCTGCGGAATCAGCCTTGCTCGGCGCGGGAGAGAAACGCCTCGATGAAGGTCGCCTGATCGGACTGGGACAGATACTTCGCCGCAAACCGCTGGTTGGCCTCGAGATAAGCGGCGAGGACTTCACCCCTCAATGAGGCATCAAGCAGCGTTTCCTGCGCAATTGGCCGAAATTTGCTCGACAGCGAAACCAGTTCCGCGATCAGTTTGCGGCGGGTGTCGGCCTCGATGCCTGTTTCGTCCATGAGCTCAATCAGGCCGTGAAACTCGGGGATGAGCGACTCGTTCTTCCGCGCGCCGGCGACCACGTCCAGATCGCTGGCGCCGATGACGGAAAACAGGTCCCGTGTGATGTCCTTCTTCACCGCCGGGCTGTCATAGACCCTCACGATAATGCTGCCCTTGCCGAACGCCTCCTCCCAGGGATTGAGGCGATCCTGAAAGCTGAACGCGGCATGCCCCTTGCGGATGAGATCCGTGATCGAGCCCTTGAAACCGCCGAAGTCGCGCGGCCATTTCAGCATTTCCAGATAGGTGCTTTCGATCAGGTCGAACTGGTTCCTGATATAGAAGACCACCTTGATCTCGTGATGCGAGAGCAGCTCCCGCAGCTTGTGGACATAGGGCTTTCGAAGAAAGCAGAATTGCTCTGAACTGAAGATGGCGGTCTCGCAGTCACTTCCGTCGAGTTCCGCGATGAGTTTGCGATAGAGGCCCTGAAGCGCCTCCGACATTTCCGGCAATTGATAGGTGGCCAGGCGGTGGTGGTCGCCATGCTCGCTGCGCCCCGACCGGGGAACTAGAATCGACCGGCGCGCCAAGTCGGCCTCATACGTCAGCAACTGATGCTGGATCGTCGTCGTGCCGGTCTTGCCGATGCCGATATGGAAGAAGAGTTTCATGGACGAGGCTGCGGTTGAAGGTGTGAAACGGCTATTCGGTTCGGCGCACGATCCACGTATCCTGGTGCTTCCACCAGAATTTTGGTCTGATCGCGCTCAGTTCGGCGCCGGGCAGTTGCTCGATGTGGAACCGCACGAATGTCTCTGAAACCACGGTCTGCCCGTATTCCGCGGTATCCAGGTCCTTCTGCTCGCTGTCGGCCCTGAACCAGAAGCCGTCATCAGGAATGGCCGGATTTCCCAGGAACACGCGTGCGCTCTCCAGGCCCTGCGTGGTGAAAACGAGAATGCCCCCCGGCTTGACCCGGGCGAGCAGGGCGCGAAGCCAGCGCAACCAGGTCGTCCTCGGCATGTGCGAGAAGAAGGAGAGGGCGAAGACGACCTCGAATTGCTCGTCGATCTCAAGCGTTTCGGGACTGTGGCTCGACAGGATGGATCGACACCCAAGCTCGTTGCCAAGAAACTCGATTGCCTCGTCGTGGATGTCGCAGCACGCCAGGTTCACCTGCGGAAAGATGTTTGCCATGTGCCGGGAGACGCATCCGTAGCCGCATGCGAATTCCAGAAGAGAGAACTCCTGATCGGGGTCGAGACCTTCGCCCGCGATGATGTTCCTCAGGCTCGTGGCTGACTCCCGGCCATTGTAGAAATAATACCGGTAGGCGAGAGCGGGCGAAGAGAACGCGGCGTTTTCCAGCAGGAACGTCAGAATGAAATCCTGCTGATGCAGTGCCGGGGAGACGTCCAGTTGACCGGCGAATTTCCTGGCCGCCTCGTCGTCGCGATTCGATGAAGGATCCTGATCGTCGTTCATGGATGGCGGCCTCGTCAGGTTTCTTCAGGAATTGATATCAGGGATTTGCCGCTTCGCGCGACGTCTCTTTCAGGCCGAACTGCGCCCGCAACTGGTCAAGATAGGACAGTGCCGGCTCGCGATAGAAGCAGGCATCGACATAGAGGTCCAAGACCAGTTGCTGCATTCGTTCAATTTCTCGCAGGTCGTCGTTCCCGAACCTCGACAGGGTCACGCTTTCGCTGTGGCGCCGGTGCAGGTTCAGCGGCTTGGGTGAGTAAGCGCAGCTTCCGCGCTGCAGCAGGCGGACATAGGTGCACCAGTCTCCCGCCACGCGATAGCGCATGATGTCTCCCAGATGCGCTCGCATGGTCTCGACAAGGTCCCGCCGCCGGAACACGACGGCGCTGACATTGGGGATCGTGTTCTTCACGCTCAGGCCATGGACGATCTCCTCGACGCCGCCGCGCCGATAGGCTGATAGCCACTGCGTCGGGGAAACGTCGCTCACATAGTCGAGGTAGTCGTCGCAGAGAATCTTGCCGTCGGGCGCCATCTGTTTCGATTGACAATAGCTTAGCACGACATCTTCATCGTCTCTTCCGAAGCCCTGCATGACCTCCTGGAGGAAGCCGGGCTCGGCGATGTCGTCGGCCTCCGCGATCCAGACGAAATCGCCGGTCGCCAGTTCGGCTCCCTTCAGCCACTGCCGAAACACCGAGCCGGAATTCGTCACGTTCCTGACGATGCGAACGGGGATGTCGATCCGGGCCAATTGCGCCTCGATCACCTCCGAACTGGCATCGGTGGAGGCGTCGTCCAGGATGATGAGCTCGTGGAGCGGGAAGGACTGGTTCAGGATCGAATTTATCCGCTCGGGCAGGAACTGCGCGTAGTTGAAGTTGGGCAGCACCACCGAGATCGATTTCGGCGCCATCCCGCCAAGAGCCAGTAGGTCGGCTGCATAGGCCTGGAACGACGTCTCCGGCCGCAGCCAGAAGTCGCGCGCCCGCTGACGGCGACGTTCCGGCGTCTCGCCCTGCAGGGCGGTCTCGACGGTGGCTGTCAATGCATCCAGATCGAACGGGGCGACCAGATATCCGTCGGACTTGGCGATCAGATCGCTGGTGCCGGTGACGCCCTCGAAGCCGACGACGGGAAGGCCGACATCGAGCGCCTCCAGGACGGTGGACGGGTAGGGGTCTTCCCGGGAGGTCAGGACGAAGACGTTCGCGGCTGCGTAATAGGCGTCGGTGTCTTCGATGATGCCCGGCAGGAGCAGCGCGCCGCGTTCTTCCAGCGCGCCAATCTTCTCCGCGTGCTCGCTGATGAGGGTCGTGTCGTGATGACCCAACCAGACGCATGTGCTGTCGCTGCGCGCCGCGAGCCTTTCGGCGAGCGCGATGAAGATGTCGAACCCCTTCCTGTGGTCCGCATACCCGACGCCAAGGACGAGCTTCTTGTTCGAAGGAAGGTCGAGTTCGCTTCTCAGGGCTTCCCGCGCCGCCGCGTCACCGGGCAGGTTTCTGAACCTGTTCCTCTTGTAGGACCCTTGGGGCCGTATGATCGTCCGCTCGCTGTCCAGCTCCGCAAATTGCGAGAACCCCTCGACCACGACCTCGGCGGGAAAGACGACATGGTTGGACGATTCCGCAGACTTGCGCGCGGCGTCCTCAATGCCGAAATTCCTGATCAGGTCTGGCAGTTCGTGGATCAGGCTGACGATCCGAAGGCCGTCGCGCGCCAGCGTCTCCGCGAAGGGGCCGGAAACCGTCGTGTTGCAGATCGCAAGGCCTGCGCCTTTCTCCCGAAGGCTCCGGCACAGGCTTCTCGCTGCATCGCCGGCGGGGTCTCGGCCAGCCAGGCTGTGTACCGTCGCATATTCGGAAAAGCGCGGCGCCAAGGGGCCGTCACCCAGCAGGACGAGATCGACGCTCAGGTCGAATGTCTGCGAGAAGACGCGGCAGAGATTGAGCGCGAGCATCTGTGCGCCATGCGGATGGGCGTCGTGCGAGACGACGATCACCCGGCCGCGACGGTCGGGCTTCGACGCGTTCTCCAGCGCTTCGCGCGTCGCCTGGAGATAGGCATAGCCATGCCGGGCGTCCGGTTCCAGATAGGCGCCCTCGGCCCATTCGTTCCAGGCGTTGACGAAGACGAGCCGGTCGCTCGGATCGTTCGAGTGGCCGACCGTGTCGTTGATCGCGTTTTCGAGCCAGTGGCGATACGCGTCCGGCGTGTTGTTGACGAAGGCGGTGCCGCCATGCTTGCGCCGCGCGGTGTTGTCCCATCCCGGGCACACGGACCGAAACAGCGGATAATCGCGATCCACGTAGCGCTCACTGCGCATGGGGAAGATGTTCCAGTCGTAGACGACCGTCTTGAAGTCGCCGTCAAGTGGCGTAACGTCTTTCGTGACGTCCGGCGGGCTGGAGTTGTTCGGCGGAAACTCGATTGCCGCATCGAACCCGTACTCTGCCGGATGCTGACGTTCGAAGGACTGCGTGTAGGCGAGAAAGATCTCGCCGACGCCGTTCTCCCGGCACCACTCCCGCCACCGCCGCGCCGTGTCCTTCACGGAGGGCAACTCGCTCGGCCTGTAGACGAGAAGCAACGGCTTGCCGTCGATACGGATGTAGCGAGGATCTTTCAGGTAGGGCGCGACCTCCCGAATGAAGGCCAGGTCGTCCTCATCCGAATGGTCTTGCGCGATCAGGATTTCGCGGTCGAGTCCGTCCCAGCGCCGTGTCCAGTTCTCGTTCGCCCAGCACAGGCAGAACGGGAGATCGAGGCTCGTGTCGGCGAGCCAGTTCTCAAGCGGCTTTTCCAGGAGGCGCTTGCCGCCGAACCAGTAGAAATAGAAGCAGAACCCCTCGATGCCGTAGAGCTGGGCCAGTTCGATCTGGCGTCGCTGAACCTCGGTATCCCGCAAGTCATAATAGCCGAGTTCACCCGGCACTTTCGGCTGTTCATGACCCTCGAAGGTGGGCTCGGCCGACCTGACATTCGTCCACTCGGTGAAGCCTTCGCCCCACCACTCGTCGTTCTCCGGGATCGGATGGAACTGTGGGAGATAGAAGGCGATGACCTTGGCCGGTTTGGAGGCGAGCGGCGCTGCCTCCAGCAATGGCACGTATGCAGGCTTCTCGGCGGTCACGCCGGCATCCGACTGAAGCACGACAGCGGACGAGGCGCCCGATTGTCCCTTGCGTTGATACCATGCGCGCAACTCTTCGCGGTTTCTCTCTGCCGCCGTGAAACGCGTTCGGATGCCCTTCAATCCTTCGCGCCGCAGCAGGCCGATCACCTTTTTCGTGGTGGGAAAGACACCGCCGCCGAAAGTGACGATGGCGGGAAAGGCGGAGACCAGGCTGGTCGCCCCTTTTGTCCCGGTCTTGACCGCCCTCAGCGGCGCGGAAAGTTTCCATGACGTCGAGGAGCGATACTCCTCGTGCGTATGCGCGAGTTCGGCTTGCAGCCGGGCGGCCGCGGATTGCGCCGTATCCAGCTTCGACTTCAGCCCGTTCGCATCGTCCTGCAGGCGCTGCACCTGCCCTGTCAGTTCCTCGCGAAGCCGACGCGTTTGCGCCAGGAGGTCGGCGCGCAGCTGCCGTTCCTGCGCGAGCGTCTCGTGGTCCAGTCGTCGCGCCTCATCGAAACGCGCCTGGTCCTCCGCGCGCTCTCGCTGCAGCTGCTCAAGATCGAGTTGTCGCTGCTCCTCCAGTCGAACGAGGTCCTGTTGCCTCTGCTCGAGCGCCTCCGAGAGGCTTGCGATCTCGCTCAGCCTTGCTTCCAACGTCGCGGACATTTCGATGGCGCGTCTTTGCGTCGCGTCGCGGACGGAGCGCAGTTCCACGATTTCGGTTCGATGGCCGTCGAGCGTTTGCCGCATGGCCCGGATCTGGTCGATGACGCCTTCACCTGGACCGACCGCCTCAAGGAGCGACTGCCGTGCATCCGACAAAATGGCCGCGTTGTCCCTGGCATCCGTCAAGAGCGTGGCATGCTCGGCGCGCTCTTTCGCGATCAGCTTGTAAAGGTCGCGCTCTCGTTTCTTGAAGTGGCCCAGATCGCGTTCGACGCTCTTCAATGCGGCGTCGCGGCGTTCGAGGTTTTCCTCGCCCTTGGCCATGAGGCGGTTGAACACCGGCAGCGACCGGCGCAATTCGGAGCGGACCCGTTCGAGCACCACGGGCGCGGTATTCGAACTCGGATTGGCGGCCAGCGTGGTCAGGGCGTCATGGGCATCGGTCACCCAGCCGTTCAGAAGCGCGTCGGCCGCGATCTCGTCTCGGTTGTGGGCATGGTGGCGCAGGCGTTGCGAGAGGAACGCATCGATGGTCTCTGCGGCTTCGTCGACTGGCACGGGAAAGTCGATCCCGGTCCGCTCCACGATCGTCGCAATCGTCTTGCGCCAGTCGTTCATCAGTTCCTCGTAACTGACGATCGGGCGGTCGCGTCCGGCGGTGTCGAAATAGGCCCCGAGGACATGGGTCAGCCACATCAGCGCGGCGTCGGCATCCGACAAGTCCGGCGACCATGCGCCGGTGCGTATCTGCAGCGATGCGGACACGTCCAGCGGGTTTCGAAACGGAATGACCGGAACGACCCTGATGCCGGCATCCTCGACAGCGCGGATGAAAAAGTCGGCGAAGCGGCAGATGCGGGGGTCCTTGACCACGAAGAGCGGCTTGTCGGCGTAGTCGGCCTCGATGGTCGTGCGAATTTCGGCGGCGATTTCCGCGCGTCGCGCCTCCGGCAGGTCCGACATGTCGATCGGCCGCCAGTCGTGCCAGCTCGATCCCAATTCGGCGAGCAGGCGATCATTGAGGGCGACCAGCCTCTCAGGCTCCCAATGGCCCGCCTCGTTGGTCTGGTTGGCCGGCAGGATTTCCTGCGGCAACGCTGCGCCGAGCAAAGCCAGGACGCGGGTGAGCGCGCTGGTGCCCGACCGGTGCATGCCAAGCACCAGGATGCATGTGCGGGTCGCTTGCTCTGTTTGGTCGGGCATCTCGGACGTCGGCCTCTACAGTCCCGAGCCCGCCGGAAAATGGATCACGATTGCGGAACTCTGAAGAGCGACATGCCGGACCGTGCGGCGGCTGCCGGCTTCGTCCGCCGCAACGGGCAGCGCGCCGTATCGACAAGTGCCGAAAGTGCCGATTGGCGTCATTCGTTTCAAATCCCCAGTCAACTTTGAGCGGATGAGCAGCCCGGAGCCCTTTTGGCATATCGGCCTTCGGGGACGCCAGTCGAAATTCCTGCGCGGTCTCGGCGAGGAAGGCTCCTCAATTTGAGCGCCCGTGCTGCAAAAGGGAAGTTGCGTTCCGTGTTCTAATATACATCATGGGGGTCAGAGTTTGATGTCGCAATATGGAATAATAGTATCATCATGATAAACACATTATCGGAAATTGACTCGAATAAACATTTTAATATGAATATTGCTTCAATATTGAGAGTAGTCATTTTAGCGTGATGCTATTTTTTGATTTAGAAAAATTAGAAAGAAAACTCTTATCTGAATTAATAATTCATGGCGCACCAAGGGAAAGACATCCGTAGACCAAATGGGTCATGCGCTCTGATTCACTGTTTCTTAACCTCGCGTCGATCCGTCGGGCTGGTCCAAGCGGGCCCGAAAACATCTGCACATGAAGGATGGGGCAACCATGACGACTTACACTTTCGAAGGTTTCAAGCTCGGTCGTGACATCAACGACAACTTCACGTCGTTCGATTCCGCGACCCTCGTGCTCAGCGTCAGTGACGACGTGACGGGCTTCACCTACAGCATTGCCGAGCTCGTTCCGGATGATCTTCCCGAGGTCGATCTCGACGTGGACGTGAACGACGCAACCCTGAACGGGAGCGTGTTCGACACGAATGATCCGGATCTGATCAGCTATCTCGGCGTCATCAACTGGGGCAGCGGAAACGTTTCCTACATTCTCACGGTCGAGGACGTCACGACGAACGATCTCTACGTCCTTGAACTCGGTGGCGATGACATTCCCAACCCGTCGAGCCTTTCCGATGTGAATTCGTTCTTTTCGACCGTCACCGGGCTCGGTCCGGCGAATACCGGAACGGGATTTGGCCCTGGAGAGTTCATCGCCTTTGCGAGCTTGCCGAACGGGTCGGCCAGCAATGTGGACGTCGTCGAGGACACGGATGACGGCAACGACATCAGCGTCGGTGACGGTGACGACACCGTCAACGGAAATGGCGGCGATGATTCGATCGACGGCGGGAGCGGCAACGACACGCTCAACGGCGGTGATGGCTATGACTACATCGTCGGCGGCCCTGGCGACGATACGATCGATGGCGGCGCCGACAACGACACCGCTTCCTATGCGAATGCCGCAAGTGGAGTGAACGTCAATCTGTCCACCGGTACCGCCAGCGACGGTGACGGTGGAACGGATACGCTCACCTCGATCGAGCACGTGCGGGGTTCGGCCTTCGCCGACACGATCACGGGCGATTCAGGCAACAATCGTATCGCCGGCCTGGAAGGCGATGACACGCTGGTCGGAGGCGACGGGCGCGACACGCTTCGCTACAGCCGCGACGCCAATTACGGCGGGACGGCCGGCGTCGTCGTCAACCTTGCCACGGGCACTGCAACGGATGGCTTCGGTGACACGGACACGATCTCCGGCTTTGAGGAGGTGATCGGAACCGACAGTGCCGACACGTTGACCGGTGACGGCCAGGACAACGTCCTGGAGGGCCTGGACGGCGACGACACGATCAATGGCGGCGGAGGCTATGACGAGATCGCCGGCGGGGCAGGCAACGACACGATCGACGGCGGCGACGACGACGACTTCATCAGGGGCGGAACCGGCGATGACAGCATCGACGGCGGCGCCGGGTACGACGTCGTTGTCTACACGGAGGCGGGCAGCGGGGTGACCGTCAACCTCTCCACGGGGACTGCCGACGATGGCGATGGCGGAACGGACACGCTGAGCAATGTCGAGCATGTCCGCGGTTCGGCCTTCTCTGACACGATCACCGGCGACGCCGCCGACAATCACATCAATGGCCTTGAGGGCGACGACACGCTTGCCGGCGGCGACGGCTGGGACACGCTGCGCTATGACCGCGACGAACGCTATGGCGGCGGCAGTGGCGTCACGGTCAACCTGTCGACCGGGACGGCGACCGACGGTTTCGGTGACACCGATACCCTGTCCGGTTTCGAGGCGGTGATCGGGACCGACTTCGCCGATGCGCTGACTGGCGACGGCCACGACAACTACTTCGAGGGCCGCGACGGCGACGACACGATCATCGGCGGTGGCGGCCGCGACAACATCAATGCCGGCTCTGGCAACGACGTCATCGATTCCTCTGGCGGTTCGTCGGAGTCTCAGGGCTTCGGCGACGTCATTCAGGCGGGTCTGGGCAGTGACACGATCACCGGCCATGCGGCGGCTTTCGCCGACCGTTCCGGCGGCGGCATCGACCTGATCTACGAGGAGCTGTCCGGCATTGGCGGTATCACGCTCACCGTTTCTGGGACCACGGGCAGCGGCACGGTCACCGGAACGGGTGTCAACGACACCTTCACCTACGCCGATCATTTCGAGGGCACGCAGGACGCCGATACGCTCATCGGCTCGGATTATGGCAGCGGCCCCAACAATGCGAATGAAAGCTGGGTGGGTGAAGCCGGCGACGACCTGATCGACGGCAATGGCGGCTGGGACACGGTTGATTACAACCTCGAGGACGGCGGTGCGGGCGTGATCGTCAACCTCGCGACCGGTACGGCCACCGACACCTTCGGCGACACGGACACGCTCCAGGACATCGAGGCCGTCAATGGCACTGGCCAGTCCGACACTCTGACTGGCGACGCGGAAAACAACTACCTCAACGGGCACGGCGACAACGACACCATCAGCGGCGGCGATGGCGATGACGAGATTATCGGGGGTGACGGCGACGACACGATCGACGGCGGAAACGGTCGGGACAAGATCTTTGCCGGTGCGGGCGACGATATCATCGATGCTTCGGGCGGTACGTCGGAATCGCAAGGATTCGGCGACATCATCCAGGCGGGCCTGGGCAGCGACACGATCACGGGCCATGCCGCCGCTTTCGCCGATCGAGCCGGTGGCGGCCTCGATCTGATCTACGAGGAACTCAGCGGCATCGGTGGCATCACGCTGACTGTTTCCGGCAGCTCAGGCAGCGGCACCGTCACCGGGACGGGCATCAACGACACCTTCACCTACGCCGACCACTTCGAAGGCACGCAGGATGCCGACACGCTGATCGGTTCCGATTTTGGCAGCGGTCCGAACAACGCGTCGGAAAGCTGGGTCGGTGAGGGCGGCGATGATCTGATCGACGGCAATGGCGGCTGGGATTCTGTCGCCTATTACCTGGAAAATGGCGGCGCTGGCGTCTCGGTTGATCTGTCGACGGGCACGGCGACGGACACGTTCGGCGATACCGACACGCTCGTGGACATCGAAGCCGTGCACGGGACTGATCTGTCCGACACGCTGATTGGTGACGATCAGGACAACTACCTCGACGGCCGCGGCGGCGACGACACCCTCGAAGGTGGTGATGGCAATGACGAAATGTATGGCGGCGACGGCAGCGACGAATTGCACGGTGATGACGGCCAGGACACGCTGGAGGGCAATGACGGGAACGATTTCCTCTATGGCGGGGCTGAAGTCGACATTCTCGGCGGCGGTTCGGGTGCCGACCGGCTCGAGGGTGGCGCAGGCAACGACACCCTGAATGGTGGCGCCGACAATGATTGGCTCATCGGCGGCGAGGGGGATGACACGCTGAATGGCGGTGACGGTTGGGACCGGGTCGATTACGGCACGAGTACCGCCGCGGTGACGGTCAATCTCGCAACGGGAACAGCCGATGACGGGATGTCGGGGACGGACACTCTCACCAGCATCGAGCGTGTCATCGGATCCGATTTCAACGATGTTCTGACCGGTGACAGCGGCGACAATTCCTTCAGCGGCGAACTGGGAGACGACACGATCGACGGCGGGGACGGCGAGGATTTCGTCTGGTACGGGCGCGCCGCTTCAGCGGTGTCGGTCGATCTGAGCACCGGCGTCGTAACCGGCGGCGAAGGCAATGACACGCTTTCGAACATCGAGTCGATCGGCGGTTCGAACTTCTCTGACACGCTCTCGGGCGATGACGGGGACAACTGGTTCATTCCCGATCAGGAAGGCGATGAATTCACGCCGAACTACACCGTCGGCGGGAGCGACGTCATCGACGGACGCGGCGGCAATGATGGCGTGTCCTATTGGAACGCCGTCGCCGCCGTCTCCGTCAATCTCGGAACCGGAACGGCGACGGATGGGCACGGGAACACCGACACGCTCACTTCGATCGAGAATATTGAGGGCTCTTCGTTTGGTGACGTCCTGACCGGCAATTCGGATGCCAACGAGGTCTGGGGACTGGGCGGCGATGACACCATCGATACCGGCGCCGGCGACGACGAGATCTATGGCGCCGAGGGCAACGACACGATCGACGGCGGTGCCGACACGGACACGCTCAACTACGAAAGCACGACGCTCGGCGTGACGGTGACGCTCTATGCCGGAACGGCGTCCGGGTCGGAGATCGGCAGCGACACGGTCTCCAACATTGAGAACGTGAAGGGCGGTTCGGGGGCCGATGTCATCACCGGCAACGGGTCCGCCAACCTGATCGAAGGGTTCGGAGGTGACGATACGCTCAATGCCAATGGCGGCAGCGGCAATGTGCTGCGGGGCGGGCTCGGCAACGACACGCTCATCGGAGGCTTCGGCAATGACCAGCTTCAGGGCAACAGCGGGGCGGACAGCTTCGTCGGCGGTACCGGTGCGGACGATTTCTACATCGACGCCCTGGATGTCTCGTTCGATGGCGGCGGTGGCTACGACCGCATCATCGTCGCCGACACCAATGGCGTGAACGTGGCGCTTGCCGGCACCAATATCGAGCGCGTCATCGGCGGCAGCGGCAACGACACCTTTGATGGCACCGGGGTCACCACCTCGCTGGTCATCAGCGGCCTCGGCGGCGATGACATTCTCACCGGGGGATCTGTCACGGATCAGATTTCCGGTGGCGACGATGACGACACGCTGGATGGCGGCGACGGCGACGACTTCCTGTTCGGCGACGCCGGATCGGACACGTTCATCGGCGGCAAGGGCGACGACCAGTTTTTCGCCGACTCCGGCGACGCCTCCTTCGATGGCGGCGAAGGTTATGACCGTGTGTTCATTCTGGACACGGGCAATTTCACCTTCTCGCTGGCCGGCACGGATGTCGAGCGGGTCAACGGCAATGACGGCAATGACGTTCTCGACGCGACCGGCGTGACCTCCAATGTCACGCTGGCCGGCGGCGGGGGGGCGGACACGCTGACTGGCGGCGACGGCAATGACGTCGTTGCGGGCCAGGACGGCGCCGACATCATCGAGGGTGGGGCCGGCACGGACTCGCTCTTCGGCGGTGCCGGTGCGGACACCTTCGTGTTCAACGCCGGCAGCGGCTTCGACTATCTGGTCGGCTGGGAAGATGGCACGGACATGATCGACTTCTCCGGCTATGCGGAAGTCGACGAGTTCTCCGACCTGACGATCATCGACAATGGCGGAATGACCCGCATCGAATTCGACGGCAACACGGTCCTGGTGCTCGGATCAACAGGCGAGATCGAGGCGTCCGACTTCATCTTTGTCTGATGACGCTCCAAGCAGCTGCCTTCTCCTGCCCCGGATCAAAAAGTCTCGGGGCAGGCCTGCCTATTGATTCCCTTGTTGGCAATATTTTTACGTCATGGCGAACAATATTTCGCACTCTAATGGTGCGTCCGGCAATAGATTTTCCGAGATTGAAACAATTCATCTTGTTCGATACATATTTAGAAATCGAAGTAGATTCGCCTCAAATTGTCATGTGAGGCATCCTAGGGGAAGTTTTTGGTGCCGGATTTGAAGCAGATTGCCGCAGACGCGGCGAAGCCATGGATCGACAGCACCTACTATGACTTTGCCGAGACTCACACGGATATGTTTTGGGGAGAGGGTAGGGTATTCAGGCGAATGTTCGGGGAAATGGACCTCTCAAGAACCCTTGAGCTGGCCTGTGGCCATGGTCGGCACGCAGAAATCGTTCAACCGATGGCAGAACAATTGATCCTGATGGATATTCTTCCCGCCAACATCGCATTTTGCAGGAGGCGTTTGGGGCGCTTCTCGAATGTTGCTTTCCGCGTAAATGACGGGTTCACCTTCCAGCCCGTCGAGGACGGGCATCTGACGGCCATCTTCTGCTACGACGCCATGGTGCATTTCCCGCCAGAGCTTGTCCGCAGTTATTTGGAGGATGCAGCGCGGGTCCTCGCACCCGGCGGGCAGGCGCTTTTTCACCATTCGAATTACGATCCCCCCGTCGATCAACAGGACGGCCTGGGGCCGCATGCCCGCCACAGGATGACGCGGACGATATTCAACGGCTTCGCGCGTGACGCCGGCCTTGAGGTTGTTGCTTCGAAGGAGATTTTCTGGGGCGGCCATGAGCAGCTCGACGGGGTTTCTTTGCTACGGCGGCCAGCAGCCTAGCCCCGGCTCGGTTGGAATCCCGTGATCTCAAGCTATTGTTGTGCGAAACTGCCATGGACACAACGGCTCGAAGCTTTGCGTGCGGGGTCGACCTGAACAGGAGCTTGTCGCGGACATTCACTGGGCAGGTCGCAATGCAAATCGATGGGACATCGTTCACTTCCCCGACTGACTCTCTGGCCGGCTATCTCGACAGCGATCGGTTCGTCGCGGAAATACATCCGAACGACAACATGGTCGCGATGGGGCGAACAGATCTCTAATATTGGATGGGAAAGACCGCTCTCGACTGTATCAAGGCGGTCGCGCCCCGCGAGGAGTTCAGCCGCATCCTGGATTTTCCGAGCGGGTACGGGCGCGCCTTCATAAGGCGTGATTGGCTTGATGAGATGCGCATAGCCGTTGGAGGGCTCTCAAACGTCAACTACATCTGGAGAGGATATGCTCGCCGGCAGGATGTCGTGGCGTGGCGGTGTTGCTCCACATGATCCAGAGACATTCCGAACTGACGTCGTCAATCAAACGAACACGAAATCTGACTGTTCGATCTCCCCCGTCGAGCCGAGAACGAGGATCGCGTTGCCGTCGAACTCGATGCGGGTCATCCCGCCATTGTCGATGATCGTCAGGTCCGAGAACTCGTCGACAGCCGCATAGCCGGAGAAGTCGATCTTGTCGGAGCCGTCTTCCCAGTCGGCGATGTAGTCGACGCCACTGCCGGCATTGAACACGAAGGTGTCCGCATCCGCACCGCCGAACAGCGAATCCGTTCCGGCCCCGCCTTCGATGATGTCGGCGCCGGCCTGGCCCGCAATCACGTCATTGCCGTCGCCGCCGGTGAGCGTGTCGGACCCGCCACCGCCCGCCAGCGTGACACTGGTCGTCACGCCGGTCGCGTCGAGAACGTCATTGCCGTCATTGCCGTTGACCCGCTCGACATCCGTGCCGGCCAACGAAAAGACGAAGCTTCCGGTGTCCTGGATGTAGATCCGGTCATAGCCCTCGCCGCCGTCGAAGGAGGCGTCGCCGGAATCGGCGAAGAAGCGATCGTCGCCCTTGCCGCCGATGAAGTTGTCCGACCCGCCATCGCCGAAAAGGAAGTCGTTGCCATCGCCACCGTCCAGCGTGTCGTCATCGTCGCCACCCGAGATCTGGTCTACCGCCGAACCGCCGGTGAGCGTGTCGTTGCCGCCGAGCCCGCTGATGACAAGCGACGTCGTGACCCCGGTGCCATCGAAGGTGTCGTCACCGCTGCCGCCGATGACGCGTTCGATGTTGGTGCCCGAGAGCGCGACATTCACGCCGTTGGTATCGAAGACAATGATGCGGTCATAGCCGCTGCCGCCATCGAAGGAGACGTCCTGGGCGTCGATGTAGAAATCATCCGCACCGATGCCGCCGACATAGCTGTCCGCGCCGGACCGGCCGGCCAATTGGTCATTTCCCCAATTGCCAACAAGTATGTTGTCGCCGGAGTCGCCGTACAGAATGTCATTGTAGGCGCTGCCTTCAAGGGCCTCGATCGAGACGAATGTGTCGCCGGCGGCGACCCCGGTATTGTCACCCGGATTGACCAGGTCGACCTTCACGCCGGCCGGGGCGTCGGCGTAACTTGCCCAGTCAATACCGATGCCGCCGTCGAGCGCGTCCGCGCCGGCCTCTCCGTGGAGCACATCGTCCCCGTCCTTGCCATAGAGCGTGTCGTCGCCATCGCCGCCTGCAAGAACATTGTTGGCGTCATTGCCGGTGATGGTGTCGTTGCCCGTTCCGCCATAAGCGTTCTCAATGACGGTGTTCGGGCCTATCGAAAGATTGCCGATCAGCCCGCCTGTATCTGAAATAGAACCAGGCGTGAGATCGATACGGTTGTTCTTGCTCGACCCCGAAAGGTCGAGCGTGTCCGTTCCACCGTCGTCAACGATCGTCAGCGAGAACGCGCTGCTGCCCAGAAAGTCGATCACACTTTCGCCGAAACTGCTGTTGCCCGTGTTGTTGCTGTAACCGTAGACCGTGTCTCCCGTCCGCGTCGTTGCAGCGGTGCCATAGAGGTCACGGATCGCGACGATGTCGGCGAGCATCGGGGTGAGCAGATACGCGAAGGAGGCGTTGATTGAGGTGTTCTCGCTCTGGCTGAAATACGACATGATCGTCGCTTGCCAGGAATCGTTAGCGTAGAGATTGTCGGTCCCGTAATTCGCGCTGCCGTTGTAATTTCCTGCATGTCCCAGCCCGAGCGCGTGACCGATTTCATGGATAAACGTCTGATAGGTGTATTGACTGCCTTGGCTGGTAAGCCAGTCCGTGGAAACGTTCACCTTTGAACTGGTGATGGTCGTGCCGCTTGTGCGTGAACTTGACCAGGCTTCGCGTTCGCCCGTCTCGGTGAAGGTGATTTCCGCAGTCCCCGTCGTTTCGACGAAGGTCACGCCAATGACGTCGGTCCAGGTCTGCAGGGCATCCCGTGCGATATCGGCATATGTCGAACTGAGCGCCGTCAGATTGACGGTGATCGAGTTGTCCGTACCGACGTTGAAGGAACGCTGCTGTGCTGATTGATTCGTCCAGTAACCGGTAGTCAGCTGGTCGGCGATCTGCTGAAGTGTCCAGACCTGAGCATTGGGCGGCGGCTCGGATGTGACGATCTCGATGATGTAATCACCGGCATAGTTGTCGCTGAAAGACCCGGCGTCGATATAATAGGTGCCGCTCGACGTGGCTGTGTAGTAGAGCGCGGAATCAAGGTCGGATGGCCAGTCCACGTCATCGTTGGATGCTGCAAGTGTTCCGGTTGCGCGATCAGTCGAACCCGGTTCGAACAGCCGAAGATAAGGGTCGCTCACCTCCGAACTGCCGTAGCCCTCAAGCGTGATCAGGTAGGTTTCACCAGCAACGAGGTTGACTGCGATCCAGTCGTTGTCGCCAACGGTTTCCAACTCGCCGACATATGTGCCGCCGACGGTGATGGTGGCGCCTGTGGCGCTGGTGCCGGGAATGTCGGCAAGGCTCACTTCCGCATTCGCGCCGCTCTGCGTGTTGACCTCGCCGGTCAGGACGCACTCGCTCGAAAATGTCTTTAGCGCGCTACAAAGCTGGCACATGATGTCTATTCCAAAAGGCTTCCAGAAGAAGGCGTCTTCACGCCCGGTTCTAGCGTTTCACTGTCGTAGAATGCGTTAACGCGGCAACACGATTCGCCCTATGTCGGAAGTGCTTTGTTAACGGTTCATCTCGGCGTCTTCAGCCAGTTCGACGACGGTCTCGACAACCATCGAGACAAGCGCCTCATTGACGGATGCATCCATGATGTCGAAGCGCTGCTCGTCGTAGACGCGCTCGCTGTCTCGGCCCCATGCTTCGACTGTGCCGACGGCGTAACGCATCGTGATAGCGTGCGGGGACACGGCGGTCGCCTCGACCTTGTGCAATCGGCTGGCCGGTTCAAACGACGTCTTGCCGGCAACGACGGAGCCAAGATCTGCGGGGTCAATGAGACGTGCGTCGATCGCGTCCGCAATGCGGTCGCAGAATTCATCCGATCCGATGGCCAGGCCGCCAGTCTTGTCGACAAAACGGCAGAAAACGAAATCCATCGACTGCGCTCCACTTTCTTCCGCTGCAAACAGCATCAAAGCTGCTGCGAGACTGCAAGTTCTCTTCATCGTCATGCGCCCGTCCGAACTTGAATCTCCATGATCCAGATCGACCACGATACTCGTGCCCGGTTAAGGCAACTTTGTCGCAGAATTGTGTTGGCTTGTCCGAACGGCAATCACAGCACCGACGTGCGTGTGAAGCCTTCGCCGCGCGAGATCTAACCGTTTGTCGAAAAACGTGAACTCGATCCCGACGCCGGAAAGCCGCCCGGAAGGGGCCGAAGAGAGTCGACCCGCTGGCCTTGCTCTGATAGACCTGTTCTTCGGGGCGGAAACGATTGTCATGATTGGCGTATCTCTACAAACGAGACTGATAGAGTACACGCAAAGACTATCGCGTCGCGAAAAGCAGATCATCCAGATTGTGGTGGATGCCGGCATCCTTTGGATCGCCGCATACGGTGCTTTTGTTCTTCGTTTAGGTCTTCAAAGTCCGCTCAATAGCGCGCAATTGGCGATGATCGTGGTCGCTCCATGCGTCGCTGTCCCGGTTTTCATTCGGTCTGGCCTGTACCGGATGGTTCTGCGCTTCCTGCCCGAAAAGGCGTTTCTAACGATCTTCAGGGCGGTGGTGATTTCCGCGCTCATCTGGACCGCCCTGGCGTTCTTCTCCGGCAGCTATGGCGGGTCCGGCGTGCCGCGCACGGTACCCTTCATCTTCGGAATCCTGGCACTGTTTGGAATTGGAATCTCGCGCTTTGCGGCCAAGTGGATCCTTCTCAATTCGGCCAGGAACGCCGGTACGCGCCGGATACTGATCTATGGCGCCGGGCGCAGCGGCAACGCTCTTGCACACGCCATGCAGGAGGCCGGGGTGGCCGAGGTGTTGGGCTTTCTCGACGACGACGCGAAACTCCACGCCAGAAACCTCGGCGGAATCCGCGTTTACGATCCGACGAACCTGAAACAGTTGGTCGACATTCTGGGCATCGACGAGATCGTCCTGAGCATCCCTTCCGCATCCACGGAGGAGAAACTTCGTGTCGGCGCCTTGGTCGCGGATCTGCCGGTTTCCGTTCGTATCCTGCCGGCGTCTTCGGGATTGTCCAGCGGCCGCTTCGATGTCCAGATGCTGGAGAAGCTCGACATCGCCCAGTTGATCGGGCGTTCGGCCGTTCCGCCAGACCGTGAGCTGCTCGACAAGGTGGTGCGCGGCAAGCGCATTCTGATCACGGGCGCGGGCGGGTCGATCGGCGCCCATCTCGCTCGGCTGATCGATCAGCACGCTCCCAGCGAACTCATCCTCTTGGACAACAGCGAATATGCGCTCTACCGCGTCTGGAATTCGCTCCACAACGCGCGCCAGTTCTATCCGGCCCACACGATCCTCGGCTCGGTCGCCGAGAAAGGGTTCATGATGCGGCTGATGGCGACGCATACGATCGACGTCATCTTCCATGCCGCGGCCTTCAAGCATGTCGATCTGGTCGAACAGAACACACGCGAAGCGGTCCGCAACAATGTCTACGGAACGCGCAACGTGTTGGACGCCGCCTTTGAGACGGGGGTGAAATCGGTCGTGCTCATCTCGACGGACAAGGCCGTCAACCCGACTAGCGTGATGGGAGCGACGAAGCGTCTGAGCGAGTTGTCGTTGCGATCCTACGCCGATCGGGCGGAGCTCGAGCGGACCGGCCAGAAGTTCCTCACGGTGCGCTTCGGCAACGTGATCGGATCGAGCGGGTCGGTCGTGCCCCTGTTTCGCGAGCAGATCGCGCGCGGTGGGCCGGTAACCGTCACCCACAGGGACGTCAGTCGCTACTTCATGGCCGCCTCGGAGGCAGTGGAGTTGATCGTCCAGTCAGCGGCCCTCTCGCAAGGGGGCGAAACCTTCGTACTGGACATGGGGGAGCCGGTGAAGATCCACCAACTGGCTCGTGACATGGTCAGGCTGGCAGGATTGGCGGTCAGGGACGAGAAGCATCCCGATGGCGACATCGAGATCAAGTTCACCGATCTGCGGCCGGGCGAGAAGCTCAGCGAGCAACTTTGGTACGATATCAACGCGATCGAGAAGACCGGACATCCGAAGATCATGATGGTGAAGCGTCGCACCGACGCCGGCCGGCACATCAGCGAAGCCTTGGACACGCTGGAAACGGCATTGGACGAACTGGACGAGGGCGCGCTGCGCGACCTCGTCTTCGACCTGATATCAGGGCTCAATGGCGACCGCAGTGAACCGCGAGTGGTCGCCTTTCCCCATCGCCAGTAGTGATTCTCACTGACAATAGTCTTCAGCCCATTCGACGTAGAAAACGCGCAAGCGGGGATGTCGCCTGCAGGTCAGTCGCGTCGGAACACGAAATACAGCCCGCCGAGTTTCCACATGGGAACGTGGCCTTCACGCTCCCGGCTGCGGAGATAGCGATACGATTTGATCTTCAGCTTCCCAACGACCAGCGGAATGGTCAGGTGCATCGCAGTCCCCTTCGTCGAGAATGGAGAAGGCTGGTTGCCGTGGCAGGTCTGGCTCATCTTCAACACATGGTTGCAGTGTTGGGTATTGTAAGTTCTTGCCGAAATCGCGCTCGGCGAACGCAAATGAACGACTTTCGATCGATGACGTAGAGTCAGGGGTGAGGCTGCGTAACTTCATGTCGCGCGAATCGCGGCGACACGATTCGATGACATGCCTCGACCAGTCGCGCTGAGCGCCGCCGACCGCGGGGGTCGGCGGTCCCGGTCAGCCCGGGATCTTGCCCCATTCAACGAGCTTCTTGAGGACGGCTTCCGCAGACTCTTCGGGTGAAGTGCTCGTTGTGTCGATCGTCATGGCGGCGTTTTCAGGAAGTTCGTAGGGCGAATCGATACCGGTGAAGTTCTTGATCTGGCCGGCGCGGGCCTTCTTGTAGAGGCCTTTGACGTCGCGTGCTTCGGCCACTTCGAGCGGCGTGTCGACGTGGATCACCTTGTACTCGTCCTCGCCGATGAGTTCGCGCGCCAGGCGGCGTTCGGCGCGGAAGGGCGAGATGAACGAGACCAGCGTGATCAGGCCGGCATCCGTCATCAGTTTGGACACTTCGGCGACGCGGCGGATGTTCTCGACCCGGTCGGCATCGGTGAAGCCGAGGTCCTTGTTCAACCCGTGGCGCACATTGTCGCCGTCGAGCAGCATGGTGTGCGCGCCCAAGGCTGTCAGTTTGCGGTCGACGATGTTGGCGATTGTCGACTTGCCGGAACCGGACAGGCCGGTGAACCACAGGACGACGGGCTTCTGACCCTTGATCGCGGCGCGTGTGTTACGATCGACGTCGAGCGCCTGCCAGTGCACGTTGGCCGAGCGGCGCAGCGCGAAATGGATCATGCCCATGCCGACGGTGGCGTTGGTGATCTTGTCGATCAGGATGAAGCCGCCGGTTTCGCGGTTGTCGTCGTAGGCGTCGAACGCGATCGTGCGGTCGAGCGAGATGTTGCAGACGCCGACCTCGTTGAGATGCAACTCGTGGGCCGCCTCGTGGGCGAGCGTGTTGACGTCGACGCGGTATTTCGGCCGGGTGATGGTGGCGTTGACCGTCGCCGCGCCGATCTTCAGGAGATAGGGCCGGCCCGGATACATCGGCTCGTCGGCCATCCACAGGATCGTGGTTTCGAACTGGTTGGCGACTTCGGCCGGATCGCCGGCTGCGCAGATCATGTCGCCGCGCGAGATGTCGATCTCGTCTTCGAGCGTCAGGGTCACCGACTGGCCGGCGACCGCTTCGTCGAGATCGCCATCCATGGTGACGATGCGCTTGACCGTGCTTTCCTTGGCCGAGGGCAGGACCTTGATCCGGTCGCCCGGCTTCACCGCGCCCGACGGAATGAAGCCGGCGAAGCCGCGAAAGTCGAGATCCGGCCGGTTGACCCATTGCACCGGCAGGCGGAAGGCCTTGGTCTGCGCCGTGTCGCGCAAGCCCACGGTCTCCAGATGGTCGAGCAGCACGGGGCCGGTGTACCAGTCCATGTTGGCGCTGCGCTCGACGATGTTGTCGCCCTCCAGCGCCGACATCGGAATGGCGGTGATGTGCTCGATGCCGCCCAGTTCCTGCGCAAAGGCGCGATAGGCGATCTCGATATCGGAAAACACCTGCTGCGAGTAGTCGACCAGGTCCATCTTGTTGATCGCCAGAACCACATTGGCGATGCCGAGCCGCGACACGATGAAGGAGTGCCGTCTCGTCTGCGTCAGGATGCCCTTACGCGCGTCGATCAGGATAATCGCCAGATCGGCGGTCGAGGCGCCGGTCGCCATGTTGCGCGTGTATTGCTCGTGGCCGGGCGTGTCCGCGACGATGAACTTGCGCTTTTCCGTCGAGAAGAAGCGATAGGCGACATCGATGGTGATGCCCTGTTCGCGCTCCGAGGCGAGACCGTCGACGAGCAAAGCGAAATCGAGCTTGTCGCCCTGGGTGCCCATCTTCCTGGAATCGGCTTCCAGAGCGGAAAGCTGGTCCTCGAAGATAAGCTTGGACTCATACAGCAGCCGGCCGATCAGCGTCGATTTGCCGTCGTCCACGCTGCCGCAGGTGATGAAGCGCAGAAGCGATTTTTCTTCCTGCTGCTTCAGGTAGCCCTCGATGTCGGAGGCGATGAGATCTGATTTGTGCGCCATCAGAAGTACCCCTCCTGCTTCTTCTTCTCCATCGATGCGGACTGGTCGTGATCGATCACGCGGCCCTGCCGTTCGGAGGTGGTGGTCAGGAGCATTTCCTGGATGATTTCGGTGAGTGTTGCGGCCTCGCTCTCTATGGCCCCGGTCAGCGGGTAGCAGCCGAGCGTGCGGAAGCGCACCATCTTCTCCTGCGGCGTCTCGCCCGGCTGAAGCGGCATGCGCTCGTCATCGACCATGATCAACGTGCCGTCGCGCTCCACGACGGGCCGCCTGGCGGCGTAATAGAGCGGCACGATGTCGATCTTCTGCAGATGGATGTATTGCCAGATGTCGAGCTCGGTCCAGTTGGAGAGCGGGAAGACGCGGATGGATTCGCCCTTCGCCTTGCGGGCATTGTAGAGCCGCCAGAGTTCGGGGCGCTGGTTCTTGGGATCCCAGCGATGATCGGCGGTGCGGAAGGAGAAGATGCGCTCCTTGGCGCGCGATTTTTCCTCGTCGCGCCGGGCGCCTCCGAAGGCGGCGTCGAACTTGTAGATCTCCAGCGCCTGTTTCAGCGCCTGGGTTTTCATGATGTCGGTGTGCAGCGCCGAACCGTGGGAGAACGGCCCGATCCCCTGGCGCACGCCGTCTTCGTTGATATGCACGATCAGGTCGAGCCCGTATTTCGCCGCCACCTCGTCGCGGAAAGTGATCATCTCGCGAAACTTCCAGGTCGTATCGACATGCAGCAGGGGGAAGGGCGGTCTGGCTGGATAGAAGGCCTTGAGCGCCAGATGCAGCATCACGGCCGAATCCTTGCCGACCGAATACAGCATCACCGGGTTCTCGGCCTCGGCCACCACCTCGCGCATGATGTGAATGCTCTCGGCTTCGAGGCGCTCAAGATGGGTCAGGGTGGGCATGCGGGAAGGGCTCCGTGGTCTCGCGCGGCTCTTGAAGGGGTCCGGTTCAGGCGACCAGCGCTGGGACTGTGTAGTGCGCGGTGGGTGACGCGGCGATGAAATAGGGGTTCCTGAACTGCGGTTTGCCGTAGCTAAGCGGCGCGCCATCGCATGTCAAAACCCGACCGCCCGCAGCGGCCAGAACCGCGTGACCGGCTGCGGTATCCCATTCCATTGTCGGTCCGAACCGTGGATAGATGTCCGCTTCGCCGGCGGCGACAAGGCAAAATTTCAGCGACGATCCCGCATTGACGCAATGGCCGATTTTATTTTCCGAAATGAAGGTTTCGGTCTCTTTCGTCATGTGCGAGCGGCTGGCGACCGCTGTCGGCGTCGCATCGCAGCCGCGAACCGCGATTCTGCGCGATGCACCGTCGGCGTCGATCTCGCGGGCTCCGGTCGCGAGTTCGCCGACGAACATGCGGCCGATCGCCGGGGCATGGACGATGCCCGCAATCGGCTGGCCGTTCTCGATCAGCGCGACATTGATCGTGAACTCGCCGGTGCGCTTGATGAATTCCTTCGTTCCGTCGATCGGATCGACAAGGAAGAAGCGCCCGTCGGCCGGCAATGAGACATGCGTGGACGCGCGTTCCTCCGTCACCACCGGCGTGTCCGGGAAGTGCTCGGTGAGGAAAGGGAAGAGAAGGTTGTCGACCGCGAGATCGGCTTCGGTCACCGGGCTCTTGTCGTCCTTGAAGGCGACGTCGTGGTCGCGTCCGTAGATCGCCATCGCCACGTCTCCGGCCTGACGCGTGACCTCGATGAGATCGTCGATGCGGAATTCGGCCATGGTCTGTCATTTCCTTGTATTTCGGCGTCGTTGTGCCGGTGATGGAGGAAAGAATTTAGCCTTTCAAGATACGTTTGGCGCGGATGACATACCCTTTCGAAACGTCCTTACCTCGACAGAGAGGTTCCGTTCGGCTGAAATGTCAGTATGTTGCGGCGCACATGCAGTCACCCGCCAAGCAACCCTGAAATAGATTTGGGAGACAAGAAACCATCATGACCAAACCCGTTCGCAAAGCCGTTGTACCCGTCGCTGGTCTGGGAACCCGATTCCTGCCCGCCACCAAGGCGCTGCCGAAGGAGATGCTGACGGTGGTCGATCGCCCGGTCGTGCAATACTGCGTCGATGAAGCCTTCGAGGCCGGCATCGAGCACATCATCTTCGTCACCGGGCGCGGAAAAGGCCTGATCGAGGATCACTTCGACTACCAGTTCGAACTGGACGCGACGCTGCGCCAGCGCGGCAAGGTGCCGGTGGCCGATCAACTCGACGCCCAGACGCCCGGCGCCGGACAGATCAGCTTCACTCGCCAGCAGCGGCCGCTCGGCCTCGGTCACGCCGTCTGGTGCGCGCGCGACATCGTCGGCGACGAGCCGTTCGCGGTCCTGCTGCCCGACATGGTCATGGACGGAAAGCCGGGCTGCTTGAAGCAGATGATCGACGCCTATGACGAGGTCGGCGGCAACATCATCGCGGTGCAGGAGACCCTGCCGGAACTGACCCACAAATACGGCATCGTGGAAACGGGCGCCGAGAAGGGCAAGGCGTTCGAGATCACCGGCATGGTCGAAAAACCGGCCCAGGGGACGGCGCCGTCGAACCTCTACATCAACGGCCGCTACATCCTGCAGCCGAAGATCATGGACCTCCTGTCCAGCCAGTCGACGGGTGCCGGCGGCGAGATCCAATTGACCGATTCCATGCTGGCCATGATGGAGACGGACCCCTTCTACGGCGTTTCGTTCGACGGCCGGACCTACGATTGCGGGTCGAAATTCGGCTTCCTGGAAGCCAACATCATGCTGGCGTTGAAGAACGACGACGTGCGTGACGAGGTTTCGGAACTGATCAAGTCGCTCGACCTCTGACGGCATGCGACATTTGCGCCTTCGCGGTTGCTTTCGCTATCGCGATGGTGAACAAGGCTCCGATTGCACGCCGCTGGATTGCGGCCTCATTGTGCCAGAGACTTGATGCCGATACCGCCGCCAAATGTCGCCCTGACCGGGCTTGCCGCCGAATTGCGTGAACGCGCCCGGACGGGCGCGCCGATCCGGATCGGCCTTGTCGGAACCGGAGAAATGGGCACCGACATCTTCACCCAGGTCGCCCAGATGCAGGGCATCCGGGTGGGGGCGGTCGTGGAACGCACGCCGGGGCGGGCTGCGCTCGGGGCGGAACTCGCCTATGGCGAAGCCGGACACACGCAGGATGTCTCCACGCACGACCAGATGTCGGCGGCCATGGAAGCCGGCCGCATCGCCGTGACCCAGGATCTGGATCTGGCGCTTTCGCACGGCCTGATCGATGTCGTGATCGACGCCACCGGCGTGCCCGAGGCCGGTGCGGACATCGGCATGCGCGCCATCGGGCACGGCAAGCACCTGATCATGATGAATGTCGAGTGCGACGTGTGCATCGGCCCCTATCTGAAGCACGAGGCGGACAAGGCCGGGGTAATCTACACGCTCGGCGCGGGCGACGAACCGTCGTCATGCATGGAGATCATCGAGTTCGTCACCGCCATGGGCCATTCGGTCGTGTGCGCGGGCAAGGGCAAGAACAATCCGCTCAAATTCGACGCCGTGCCGGACGACTATCAGGAAGAAGCCGACCGCCGGAACATGAATGTGCGCATGCTCGTCGAGTTCGTCGACGGGTCGAAGACCATGGTCGAGATGGCGGCGATCGCCAATGCGACCGGCCTTGTGCCCGACATTCCCGGCATGCACGGCCCGCGCGCCACGGTTGGCGAGCTCGCCGAGGTGCTGATCCCGCAATCCGATGGCGGCGTGCTGTCGAAACCGGGCTGCGTGGACTATTCGATCGGCAAGGGCGTTTCGCCCGGGGTGTTCGTCATCGTCAAGGCGGAACACCCGCGCATCCATGAGCGCATGGCCGACCTGAAGATGGGCGACGGACCCTATTTCACGTTCCACCGGCCCTATCACCTGACGTCGCTGGAAGTGCCGTTGACGGCGGCGCGCGTCGTTCTGCACGGAAAGCGCGACATGGTTCCGCTGCCGCGGCGCGTCGCCGAGGTCTGCGCGGTTGCTAAGCGCGACATCGCCGCCGGCGAGACGCTCGACGCGGTCGGCCAGTATTGCTACCGGTCGTGGACGATGACTGCCGAGGAAGCCAAGCGCACCAACGCCATTCCCTGCGGACTGCTCGAGCGCGCAACGGCGCTGAAGCCCGTCGCCAAGGGCGAACTGCTCACCTGGGACAATGCGCGGCCCTTCGAGAATTCGCTGATCGCCGAACTGCGCGCGCGCCAGGACCGGCTTCTCGCCTGAGCCGACGCCGCATTGAATTCCTCCTTCCTTCCGCCATGTTTGACTGCAACTCAGCTCTCCCGCTTGTGACGGACCGGCATTTTCGGCTATGCCTGTGCGGATATACGGATCGGACAATTGACGACCAACGGCCCCGACACGCCGCTTCTTGACGGCATAACCGACATTTCGCGTCTGCGTGAGATCGACGAGAAACTGCTGCCGCAGCTCGCCGGCGAATTGCGCGCGGAGATGATCGACGCGGTGTCGAAGACCGGCGGGCATCTGGGCGCCGGGCTGGGCGTGGTCGAACTGACGATCGCCATCCACCACGTGTTCAACACGCCCGACGACCGCCTGATCTGGGATGTCGGCCACCAGTGCTATCCGCACAAGATCCTGACCGGGCGCCGCGACCGCATCCGCACGCTGCGCCAGGAAGGCGGCCTGTCCGGCTTCACCAAGCGCTCGGAAAGCGAATTCGACGCGTTCGGCGCGGGACATTCCTCGACATCCATCTCGGCCGGCCTCGGCATGGCCGAGGCGGCACGGCTTCAGGGCAAGGACCGGCATGTCATTTCGGTGATCGGCGACGGCGCGCTGTCGGCGGGCATGGCCTATGAGGCGCTGAACAATGCAGGGGCGCTGGACGCGCGCCAGATCGTCATCCTGAACGACAACGACATGTCGATCGCGCCGCCGACCGGTGCGATGAGCGCCTATCTGGCGCGGCTCGCCTCCGGCGCGACCTATCTGAACTTCCGCGATTTCGGCAAGAAGCTGACCGCCTATCTCGGCCACCGCATCGATCGCGCCATCACGCGCGCTGTCGAGCATGCCCGGGGCTACGTCACTGGCGGCACGCTGTTCGAGGAACTGGGCTTCTATCATATCGGCCCGATCGACGGTCACGATCTGCCGACGCTGCTCGCCGTGCTGCGCAACGTGCGCGACAACATCTCCGGGCCCGTGCTGATCCACTGCGTCACGCAGAAGGGCAAGGGCTACGCGCCGGCCGAACAGGCCGCCGACAAGTATCACGGCGTTGCCAAGTTCGACGTGATCACCGGCGCGCAGGCGAAGCCCAAGCCCAACGCGCCCGCCTACACCAAGGTGTTCGGCCAGTCGCTGGTGCAGGAAGCGCGCGAGGACGACCGTATCGTCGCGATCACGGCTGCCATGCCGTCGGGCACTGGCGTCGATATCTTCGAGAAGGAATTCCCGGCCCGCACCTATGATGTCGGCATCGCCGAGCAGCATGCGGTGACGTTTGCCGCGGGTCTCGCCGCGGACGGCATGAAGCCCTATGCGGCGATCTATTCGACGTTCCTGCAGCGCGCCTATGACCAGGTCGTCCACGACGTGGCGATCCAGAAGCTCCCGGTGCGGTTTCCGATCGACAGGGCGGGCTTCGTCGGCGCCGACGGGGCGACCCATGCCGGCGCCTTCGACATAGCCTATCTCGCATGCCTTCCGGGCATGGTGGTCATGGCGGCCGCCGACGAGGCGGAACTCAAGCACATGGTGCGCACCTCGGCCGCCTATGACGAGGGGCCGGTCGCCTTTCGTTATCCGCGCGGCGAAGGTGTCGGCGTGGAAATGCCGGAGCGCGGAGAACTGTTGCAGATCGGCAAGGGCCGGATCGTCCGCGAGGGCACGAAGATCGCCATCCTGTCGCTCGGCACGCGGCTGAAAGAGGCGTTGCTGGCCGCCGAGGACCTGGAGAGCTTCGGCCTCTCGACCACGGTAGCCGACGCGCGCTTCGTCAAGCCGCTCGACCATGAGCTGGTCGGCCGCCTTGCCCGCGAGCACGAGGTGCTGATCACCGTTGAGGAAGGGTCCGTCGGCGGCTTCGGCAGCCATGTGCTGCAGTTCATCGCCGAGAACGGTCTGCTCGACGGCGGCCTGAAGGTTCGCTCGCTGATCCTGCCGGACGTGTTCCTCGATCACGCCAGCCCCGAGCGGATGTACCAGCGGGTCGGCCTCGACCGCGCCGGCATCGCCAACACCGCCCTGGCGGCGCTCGGCCTCGATCAGGCCAAGCCGCTCAACCTGCGCGCCTGACCGGCCTCAATAGTCCTTTTCGAAGAAGATGCCGAGGCGCGAATCGCCTTCCGACGTGACCGTGCCCTTGGCGGTCAGCGCGTCGGTGATGTCGAGATTGATGGACGCTTCGCCGCCCGACTGGCCCGCCTGCACGTCCAGATAGACATTGTCCTGGATGTATTTTCCGGCGCGCACCGCGACATTGCCCTCGGTGTCGCGGGTGAGGTCCAGATCGTCCACGCCGATCCCGCCGCGGATCTGCTCGGACAGGCCGCCGCCTCCGCCGCCGCTGGCAAGCGAAGCCGCGGCGGTCGCAAGGCTCGCGATCTGCAGCGGCGACAGGTTGGAAATGCTCTTGCCGAACAGGATGCTGGCGAGGATCTCGTCCTGCGGCAGTTCCGGCGAGGAGGACAGCGTCAGCGACAGGTCGGAGGCGCGGCCGCTCAGCCGCATGCTGGCGACGATGTCGTTGGCCTCGACCTGCGCCGTGAGGTCGATCGTCGGATCGAGCGATCCGGTCAGCGTGATCCGCCCCTCGGTGAATTCCAGCCGCTTGTTGAGGATCGAAAGGCGCCCGCGGATGAGGTTGAACGCGCCGATCGGCTCCAGGTCGTCGAGCGGACCGACGACGCGCAGCCGCCCGCCAAGTTCGGCGTCGATGCCGCGGCCGCGCAGGAAGATCTGGTTGGGAGAATTGATCGTCAGGTCGAGCCGGATCGGCGCTTGCGGAGCGCCGCCGGACTCTTTCGGCAGGACGGCCTGCATGCGGCTCAAGGTGCGCAGCGTGTCGCTGTCCGCGGCCACATGCTTCACATCCAGCAGATCGACTTCGCCGGTCAGCGTTTCCGGCACGGTGATTTCGGTCCCGAGCAGGTTGATCTGGCCGGAGAGCAGCGGCCCGGCCATCAGGCCGCCAGTGACCGAGAGATCGCCGGAGAGTTTCGTCCGCACGGTCGCCCCGTCGGAATAGACCGCGTTGGAGAGCCGGATCGAGATGTTGGCGGGCAGGGGGGCGGCGAGGCCGACCGTGCCGCTGACGGCGATGGATCCGCCATCCGCGAGCTGGCCGCTCATCTGGCTGATCGACAGCGTGTCGCCGCGCAGGCCCGCTACAAGGCCGATCCCATTCAAGCGAAGGTTCGACTGGGGATCGACCACGGACGCGTTGGAGATGGAGAACAGACCGTCGGCCTGCGGCGCGGAGAGCGAACCGCTCATGCTCGCATCGACGCGAAGCGTGCCGGAAACCCGCGTGCCGCGCTCGAGGAGATAGCGCTCTGCAAGCCCGAGCGGCACGGCGCCGTTGACCTTCACGGACAGGCCGCTGCCCGAAAGCGGTATCGTGCCGGAGCCGGTGAAGTTCAGGTCCTGCGCGTTCTGCACCGACAGTTGCGACAGCCGGACGGCGTTGCCGCCGAAGCGGCCGTCGGCACTCAGCGTGACCGGCGAGATCGATGCCTCGCGCAATTGCGGCGCGGTCAGATTGGCGCCACGCAGGCTGAACGCCAGTTGCGGGTCGGAAGTCGTGCCGGAGACGTCGACCGTGCCGTTGACGGCGCCGGACGCTTCGACGAGGGCGAGCGCGGTCAGCGGGGCGATTTCGTCGGCTGCGATGTCGAGACGCCCGCCAAGTCTGGTGTTGTCGACCGACAGGTCGCCGGCAAGCTGGGCGGATCCGATGCGCGCGGCAAGGCCGGACAGCGAGAACCGCTCGCCCGCCCGCGCCAGAGCGCCGGACAGTTCCAGCGTCTCGCCGTCGACAAGACCGTTCCCGGAAATCGTGCCGGAGAGGTCGTCGCCGGCGATCCTGCCGTCAAAGGCGAATGTGGCGTTCGGCACGGCACGGCCCGCCAGTCGTCCGGAAGACAGGGCCAGGCGTGCGGCGACGTCGAACGGCGTCTCGCGTTCGGAGCCTTCCGGCTTGTCGATGGACGCTTCCAGCGACAGCCGTCCGGACCCGTTGTCGACGATCCGAGCGATCTCAGCGATTTCGGCCGTTACGCGCAGATCGGCGCTGCGGGTGGCGTAGGTACCGTTGACGCGGGTTTGAGCCTGCGGGTTGGCAAGGACGAGATCAGTGAAGCGCAGGCCGTCGGGCGTGCGTGCCGCGCCGCCGGTCAGCCGCGTCTGGCCATTGAGCAGCTTGTCGGCGACCGGGCTTCCAACGCGCGCATCGGTGAGTGTGCCGTCCAGAACAAGGTCGAAGCCGCCGCCGGCAAGGGCGATGTCGCCATCGATGGCAAGCGCCGCGCGACCGGCAAGGTCACGGTCGGCGACGAGCGAGAACGCCTGGAGGTTCGTGGCGTCCACGCGCGCCTGGCCCTTGAATGTCAGTTCCTCGATCAGGCCTTGCGCCGCGACGCGCAGCGTGTCGCCCGACAGGGCGGTTCTGGCGATGCGCACCGGCTCGCCGGCGTTCCAGCCGCCCTCCGCCGTGAAGGTGATCTCGTCGCCGACGGCGGCTGCGATCCCGGCGTCGTCAGGCGCGATGCCGCGCGCGGTGCCGTTGATCGTGTAGTCGATCGACCGGCTTGCGGCTGTGTTCATGTCGCGAATCTGGCCTCCGCCTTCGATTTCCACCGCGTCGATGCGGGCGTCGGGCAGGGCCATGCCGTTGAGCGAGCCCGAGAGCGACCAGCTGTCGGCCCCGTTGACGCCGTAGCGCAGAGCCAGCGCGCCGTTGTCGATAGTGATCGCGTCGCCGGAGACGGGCAACCGTACGGGGCGGGCGTCGATGGAGCGCAAGGTCAGGTCGACGGTCAGATCGCGCAGGAACCCGTCGGCGAGTGTCGAGCCGGCGGCCGAGATGTCGAGCGCGCCGCTGTCCACGGCAAGGCTGCGAATGTCCATGCCGCCATCGGCGCGCAGAATCGTTTCGGCCGTGAGCGCCGTCTCGTCGCCGAAGAACGCCCGATGCTCCGCCGGGAGAATCCGCGCGATCGGGCCGGAGATGTCGAGCGCGATCGCACGATCCCCCGATCGGTCGTCCGCGATGCGCAGCGTGCCTGTCGCAGTGCGTTCACCCTCGACATCGAAGGCGAGTTCCGCGTTGAAATCGTCGAGTTGGCCTGAGCCTGTGATCGCCAGCGCGACGGGTGGCCGATCCGGAATGTTCGCCAAGTTGGCGACCACGCCGTTGGCTGGCTCCCGGAGCGAGAAGTCGAGGTCGAGCTGCGTCGTGTCGTTGGAATACGCGGTCGCGAGCGTCAGTTGTCCGCCCGGTCCGTCGAGCCGCTCGATGTCGAGATTGGCGTTCAGGGCTCCGTCCTCGAGCGACACGGCGCCATTCAGCGACAGGCTGGAGGCGAGGCCGAACACCGGCGCGCCGAACTGCGCTTCGGTGATCGCGATCTGGTCGATCGCGACCGACACCGGAAGCTCGGGCAGGGCGAAGCCGGAGGCTTCGGGCGCGGGCAGGGTTTCGTCGGGAACGGGATTGCGCGGCCAGTCGATGCGTTCGGCGGTCAGGCTCTCGATGTCGAGCTTGCCCGTCAGGAGCGCCGTGCGCCGCCATTGCAGGCTCGGCTGCTCGATCGTCAGCCAGACGCCGTTCTCGTCCGAGATCGTGATGCTGTCGAACCGCACATTCGACGACAGCGTACCCTCGATCCCGTTCAGTCGGATCTGGCGGTTCGGTGTCGAGAGTTGCTCTTCGACGTAGCGAATCAGGCTGGATTTCTCCTGCGCGTCGTCGCTCTGCGCCAGCACGAAGCCGGCCGGGACGGCACAGAGCGCGGCCGAGGCGGAGAGCCAGAGTGCGATTTGCTTCCTGGTCATCAGAACGCCTGTCCAATTCCGGCATAGATGGCGAAACTCGGGTCGCCCGACTGGTGATTGACCGGCACCGCCACGTCGAGGCGGATCGGTCCGAGACCGGTGTCGTAGCGCAATCCGGCGCCCGCGCCGATCTTGAGGTCGTCCGAGAAGTCGGGGAACGATCCGGAACTGACGTGACCCAGATCGACGAAGCCGACCACGCCGATCGAATCGGTGATGTCGCGACGCACTTCGGCCGACGCCTCGAAGAGGGCGCGGCCGCCGGATGTGCCACCGGGAACGTCGACGCCGATGCTGCGATAGGGGTAGCCGCGCACCGACGCGCCGCCGCCCGCCAGGAACAACTCGTCGTGTGGAATCTCGGAAATCGGCGCGCCGACGATCGCCCCGACCTTCAGACGGGCGGCCAGGATCGTGCGCTCGTCTGCGTCGAGGGCACGGAAGACGCGCGCCTCGGCTTCCGCCTTGCCGACCACGTTGCCGTATTCCCATTCGTAGAAGGGTTCGACGGCGGCGCGCGCGTAGACGCCGCTCTTCGCGTCGAGTTCGTTGTCGCGCGTGTCGTATTCCACGCTCGCCTCGGCCCCGATCACGCCGAAGCGGCGCTGGCCGAACACGTCGTCATATTCGCCATAGGTGACATAGGTGCCACCCTTCAGCGTGATCTCGTCGCTGTAGAAATGCGTCGCGTAGACCGACGCCGAGCCGAGATCCTTCGTGTAGAGGTCCAGCACCTCGCGCTCGAAATATCCGCCGATGACGATGTCCGTGTCCGGCGTGAAACGCCCGGGCAGCGTCAATTCGGCGCCGAGGAAGTAGTCGAGTTTCTGGAAGTCCATCGTCGTGCCGATACCCGACACCCTCCCGTCCACGCGCAGCCTCTCGGCACGCCCGAACAGATTGCGGTGCAGCCAGTAACCTTCGACACCAACACCGTCGACAGACGAGACACTGGCCCCGACCCCGATCCGCCGCAATTTGCGTTCCTGCACGGTCAGCATCATCGGCAGCGCGCCGTCGCGCCCGATCGGGCCGGCCTCCTTCAGGGAGACGGCTTGAAAGACGCCGAGGCGTTGCAGGCGCTGTTCAGCGCGTTTGAGATCGTCGGGATCATACTCCGCGCCGGGAATGAGCCCGGTCTGGCGGGCGACGAATTGCGCACGCATGCGATCCGTGCCGGTGACCTCGACCGGCCCATAGACGGCGCGCGGCCCGGGCTCGACCGTCAGACGGACGTTCAGTTCCTGCGTCTGGTGATTGGCGGTCACCCGTCGGTCGGATATCTCGGCATGCGCGTAGCCCTGCTGGCGCCAGGCCTCCAGCGCCAGGGCTTCGGCGCGTTTCACCGCCGTCGCATAGGCCGGAGCGCCGCTCACGAAACCTTCATCTTTCGGGAGATCGACGCGATCGTGTCGGTCGGTCGGCGGCGGTGCGCTGTTCTCGATTTCCGCGGTGCCGAATTGGAAGCGGCGCTGCGCATCGACGGTGACCGCGAGTTCGATGCCGTCGGGCAGTTCCGTGCCCGCAGGGATGTTCGACACCTCGCGGCCATTCCAACTGATCGAAATCTCGACGGCATAGCGCCCGTCATTGTAGAGCGAGGCGAGAATGCGCTTGTAATCCGCCTTGGCACGCGTCAGCAGTCCGGCGGATCCGGCTGCGGCCTCGCCGCGCTGTTGCCAGAGCAGCGACGCACTCGCCACCGCCTTTCGAAGGTCGCGATCCGGTTCGCCCTCGGAAAGGACCGTAAGAGCGACCTGATAGTTCTTCGGGTCGATCGGGCCGTCTTCGTCATCCGCTTTGCATGTGCCGAACAGGCATTTGCCGAAGAGTTCGAAGGCTTGCGCCGCGGGGGGCGGCGCCGAAAGGGCCGCTGCGAGAACGACAGGCAAAGCGAGCTTCGCGACAGCGCCGCGCAAAGGCGGCGTCGCGTGCAGTCTCACGGTCGATTTGCCTGGAATCTTCACATCGCTGCCTTGACGCTCAAAACGCTTACACCACACGGACATATAGCCCGGACTTCGCCAGGCCCAATGCGGCAATTTTGCGAAACCGCCAAGCCTTTGCCGCAACCCGGACGGCGCCGAGTCTGACAGCAAATGGTTAAAGCACGATTCAAATTCGTGACAAAGACGCAGGGCAAACGTGATCGCGGTCAGGAGTTGACGGCGACTGTGCGGATGCGTTCCTGAAACTGCGAGAAGGTGCCGTAGATCTCTTCACCGCCCTGCTTGTTGACGCGGTAGCGGCCGCTGGACTTGACCAGCTTGCTGCGGCCGTCCGGCGTGGTCAGCCGCAGGACGAAGCGGAAGCCCGACTTGCGCGTCGCGGCTTCCTCGATGCAGTTCGCGACCATTTCACGGTCTTCGGGATGGTAGCGCGCGATGGCCTGACCGAGATCGACCGGTCCTTCGCGGTAGGGGAGACCGTGGATTTCGAAAACGTCGGGCGTCCAGAAGACCATGCCGGTCTCCAGATCGAGCCGCCATGCTCCGTAGAGGTCGAACTGGGCGAGCGCGTCGAGAAGCGAGGCGTCGTCAAGGCCGATCGCCGCCAGCGACTGGGCAGGACGCGTGTGTTCGCGGATTTCCAGGTAGAGCTGCGAGTCGGCCGATTTCCTCATGACGCCTAATCCAGCAAGCCGGCGCGGAAGGCCTTGGCGACCGCGTGGGCGCGGTTGGCAGCGCCGAGCTTCTGGCTGGCGGCGCTCAGATAATGGTTCACGGTGTGCTCGGACAGATTGAGGATGACCGCGATTTCGTTGCTCGTCTTTCCGCTCGCCGTCCAGTGCAGACATTCGCGTTCGCGCGCGCTCAGGCGCTGGTCTTCGGTCGGCCGGGACTTCTTGATCTCGCAGACCTTCTCGTAGATCAGGTTGGAGATGTAGCTGAGCTCCATCAGTTCCGCCTCCGACGGCGTGTCGCGAGAGCCGCTGAAGGAGACGGCGCCGCGGTCTCCGGACGGGTCCTGCGTGGCCACATAGATGCCGCGATGAAACCCGTGGGCGGCGAAGAGCGTCGTCACCTCGTCGTCTCGCCCGTCCGGACGTCCGCGATTGACGTCCTCCAGCCGCCAGAGAAATGGCTTGGTGCTCTGCCTGAGCGCCTTCATCACTGGGCTGTTTTCCAGGAGGCCGAGCTGGTCGTAGGCGCTGACGAGTTCCGGCGGCCAGTTGCTGATGATCGAGAGGGACGAGAGTGTGGTTTCGCCGCTATGCGGCAGGCGAATGATCGAGAAATAGTCAAATCCGTGGGACTTCGCGATTTCGCGGGTCAGGCGAAGGATGTCGTAGCTCGTATTGCAGGCCGATATGCGCTCTGCAAATCCTGATTCGGTGTCCGCGGGCAGCGGAACGACGTTCTGCGACATAATAGATTATTCCATTGTCTCATTGACGATGCGGCAATCCCGCGTCGAAAATTGGCTTCGTTTGGCAAAGGGTTGTCGTATGCGGCAAAGGATACGGGCCAACGGGGACTGAAGGCAAGTTCAGCCTGTCGACGGAAGCGACAATGTCTGCTGGATGGCCGCGCTGCAACCTGTAAGCGGGCGGCGTTATCTCTCCATTGTGTCGAATTCAAGGCCGGCGAAGTCGCCGCGTCTCCAGCGGCAGGTCGCCGGTTGCCGCAGGTCCAGCGCCGGGATCGCGAGTTCGAACGACCGGGGAAGCCATGAATCGCGCAGAACCTGAAGCTTGGCACCGTGCGGCGAAAGATCTTTGACGATGGCCTGAAGGACGACGCTCGACCCGAGTCTGATTTCGGCGAGATGCGCGCATCGGTTGCGTTGCGCCGCTCGCCTTTCGACCGGCAATCGGAAGGATTCCATCGAACGCGTCTCTCTCCTGTTCGTCTTGCCCAAGGTCAGGCGACCGTCTCCTCACCGGACATGCGTAGCGGCCGCACACCTTCCGCGACCGTAGGCTTCTTATCCACCGGCCGATGTTTAGATTGCCGTATGTGACGATGAAGCGATCTTGGTAGAGAGATTTGGCCTGGCCGCTGGAAACACGTCGTTAACCCAACGATGTTTCGTCGCCGGTTTCCAAGGAACTGACGGACGCGGCTCTCACTCCGATGCCATCAGGCTGGTCTGATGATGAAGCGATCCTGGTAGAGAGATTTCGCCTGCATGCGGGAAAGAAGTCGTTAAGAAAACGACGCTTCGCTTCCGGCTTTGAGAAATCCGAAGGTCGCGGTCCAACTCCAGGGCACTGAAGCCCGCATCTGCCGCATGATCGCCATGGGCAGAAGGGATGTTGGTCGGAGTGGCAGGATTTGAACCTGCGACCCCCTCGTCCCGAACGAGGTGCGCTACCAAGCTGCGCTACACTCCGCGACCGAACGGATGCGGTCTATAGCGCCCGATCCTCGTTCCCGCAAGACCGTGATTTCGAATTCCTTGAGGTTTCGTCCACCTTGCCCTGCGCGATGGTGTCCAAGCCTGTACAGCGGCGGTCGCGGGCCGTAGTGCTGTCGGCCAAGTGGAACCGATTCTTCGACACGACCGAGGGTAGTTTGCGATGAAGCCTCTTGCGGAACTCCAGCCGAACAGCTTTGCCTTCGAAACCCGGCCGCTGGTCAAGCCGACCGGGTTTCGCGAATACGACGCGCGCTGGTGGTTCGGTCACCCCGCCTCGACGAAGCCCCCGGAACTCAACCTTCTCGGCGTGCAGGCCCTCGGCATGGGGCTGGCGACATTGATCCGCCGGCGCGGCGTCGGTCCGAAGATCGTGGTCGGCCACGATTTTCGCGGCTATTCGCTGTCGATCAAGCTTGCGCTGGCCCAGGGCCTCATGGCGGCCGGCGCAGACGTCAAGGATATCGGCCTGGCACTGTCGCCCATGGCCTATTTCGCGCAATTCGCGCTGGACGCCCCCTCCGTGGCGATGGTGACCGCATCGCACAACGAAAACGGATGGACGGGCGTGAAGATGGGCTGCCAGCGCCCGCTCACCTTCGGGCCGGACGAGATGGCGCAGTTGCGCGACATCGTGCTGAACGGCGATTTCGATCTCGCCGGCGGCGGATCCTACGAGATCGTCGAGGATTTCCGTGACCGCTATGTCAGCGACCTGATCGACGGTGTGCAAATCAAGCGCAAGCTGAAGGTGGTGGCGGCCTGCGGCAACGGCACTGCGGGTGCGTTCGCGCCAGAGGTTCTGGAGCGGATCGGATGCGAGGTGATCCCGCTCGACACCGATCTCGATTTCACCTTTCCGCGCTACAATCCCAACCCGGAAGACATGGAGATGCTGCACGCGATCCGGGACAAGGTCCTGGAGACGGGGGCCGATGTCGGCCTCGGCTTCGACGGGGACGGAGACCGTTGCGGCGTCGTCGATAACGAGGGCAGCGAAATCTTCGCCGACAAGGTCGGCGTCATGCTGGCGCGTGACATTTCCGCATTGCACGAAGACGCGAAATTCGTCGTGGATGTGAAGTCCACCGGCCTGTTCGCGACAGACCCCGTGCTGCAGGCCAATAGCGCGACGACCGATTACTGGAAGACGGGGCATTCCTATATCAAGCGCCGCGTGGCCGAACTCGGCGCGATTGCCGGCTTTGAGAAGTCGGGCCACTTCTTCTTCAACCCGCCGATCGGCCGCGGCTACGATGACGGGCTCGTCACGGCGATCGCGGTGTGCCAGATGCTCGACCGCAATCCGAACAAGTCGATGGCGGACCTCTATCGTGCCCTGCCGCTGACATTCGGTTCGCCGACCATGTCGCCGCATTGCGACGACGAGGTGAAATACGGCGTCATCGAGCGCGTCGTGAACCGGTTCACGACGATGCGCGACGCGGGCGAACCGGTTGCCGGCCACGCGATCACCGATCTGGTGACGGTCAACGGAATACGTGTCGTGACCGATGACGGCACCTGGGGCCTCGTGCGTGCCTCGTCCAACAAGCCGGAGCTCGTCGTCGTGGTGGAGAGCCCGGTGTCGGAGGAGCGCAAGCTCGCCATGTTCCGCGCCGTTGACGCGATCCTGCGGGAAAATGAGGAAGTCGGCGCCTACAACCAGTCGATCTAGAGATCGACGCCGACGCGGCCGACGGCCGGGATCTTCAGGGCAGGGCGGCGGATGTCGAAGCCGGCGGTCTGTCCGAGCAGGTGGAATTCCAGCCCGCTGCGCAGCCCGGCCGACAGGCCGATCAGTCCGGCGAGCGAGACATGCAGGTCCCGTCCGTCCGGATCGACCGAGAACCAGTCGCCTGAAGCCAGATAGTCCCGCCCGACGGCATTCGGAGGAAGCACGGCGTCAAGTGCCGGTGCTTCGCGCAGCACATGGGCGATGAAGCTGTTGGAGTTCGGTCCGGGCCAGATGCGGTAGTCGCCGCGATGGTTGAAGGGGTAGGTCGCGATGGCTTTGCGCACCTGCGACAACGCAGCTTCCGCGCTTTGGCCATTCAGCTTGGCGACGATCCAAGGGCGGTTGGAGTACCACGCGGCGTCGGCAGCATAGGCATCCTGCCGGATCGGGCTGCCCCAGCCGACCTTTTCGTAGCGCTCATAGTGGCTTGCGCCGCTATCCTTGACCACGATCCAGGAGTGTACGGAGAAGGCGCCCTTGAAGCCGCCCGTTCGCGCCGAGAGGACATAGATTGCGGCATCAGTGTTTTCGGCAGGTGCGGGCAGAAGCCCGGTCGCGGACCAGTTGGCCGATCGCCACGAACCGGGCCGGTCCACCGTCGCCCACCATCCGGCTGCAGCGGCCATCGGCGCAACGAAGGCGAGCGCCACGAAAAGCAGGAAGAACTTCACGAAACGCATCCGATTCTCCTCGCTTTTCGTGTAATGGCCGTCACGGAAGCAGGCGCGCCATGTTCGGCACCGAGACTGACGGCCCAATATGGCGATTGCGCGACTGCCATGAATGGAGACGAAATTGAGCAATCCGGTCCTGGTGGAAACCCTTCGCGGCAGCGCGGTCGATCTGCGGCACCGCGGCGCGATCGCGGTGTCGGATGCAAGAGGCCGGCTTGTCTGGTCCACGGGCGATGTGGAGCGGCCGGTTTATCCGCGCTCGGCGGCGAAACTGTTCCAGGCATTGCCGCTGGTCGAAAGCGGCGCGGCGGATCATTACGGCTTGTCGGACCGGCAACTGGCACTGGCCTGCTCCTCCCACTCGGGCGAAGACGGCCATGTCGCAACGGCGCGTGCGATGCTGGAGACCGTCGGCCTCGGCGAAGCCGATCTTGCCTGCGGCGCGCATTGGCCGATCTTCGGCCAGGAGCAGCTGATCGAGTTCGCGGGCCGGGGCAAGACGCCCACACAACTGCACAACAACTGCTCCGGCAAACATGCCGGATTCCTCTGCGCCGCGTGCCATCAGGACATCGATCTGGTCGGCTATGTCGATGCGGCACATGAAATACAGAGCCAGGTGAAGGCTGCCCAGGAAGCGATGACGGGCTTTCGGTTGTGGGGGGAGGTCGGGGCCGTCGACGGATGTTCGATCCCGACCCACGCGTTTCCCCTGCGGGCGCTGGCGCTCGGCTTTGCCCGCGTCGCGACGGGCGAGGGGCTGGAAAGCGGGCGCGCTGCAGCGACAAGGCGGCTGATGTCGGCTTGCATTGCCCATCCCTGGTTCACGGCGGGGACGAACCGCTTCTGCACGCGCATCATTGAGGCGGGCGAGGGGGCGATCTACGCCAAGACAGGCGCCGATGGCGTCTACGTGGCCGCGCTTCCCACGATCGGGCTCGGCGTGGCGCTCAAATGCGACGACGGTTCGACGGCCGCGTCGGAACTCATGCTTGCAGCCGTCCTTCTGCGGTTGCTCGGGGGCGATGATGACAATCTACGCGCCCGGCTCGAGCCACTCGTACACAGGGTGATCACCAACTGGAACGGAATCGAGGTCGGAGCGATGCGCTCCGTCGCCCTTCAGGGCTGAAGGCGAGGCTGCCCGCCCGGATCAGGTTGGGACGTTGCCGGACACCAGGACATGGTCCGGCGCCGCTTGCGGGTCGGCGAGGAGGTCGGGGCCGGTCGCCTTGCCCCAGGCGTGGGGCTGTATGCCGGCCTCGTGCGCATCGATCAAATTACCCCGGATCAGCGCGCGCCCCGCGCCTTGGACATCGGATACCCCGATGCCGATGCGCGCATTGCGAACCGTGTTGGCCGAAACCACCACTTCGCGCAGATAGGGGCCCCATCCCGCGTTGATGCCGTAGAGCGGCGCGCCGTCGATCAGGTTGCCGGTCACGACCGCATCGGCCTCCACGGCGATGCCGGTTCCAAATCCCGGAAACTCCGGCACATAGGGGCCGGCCGTGCGCAGATTGCGAATGATGTTGCCGGAAATCGTCGCCCCATGTCCGCCATGGTCGAGATTGGGCGCCGAGATCCCGTTGGCGGCGCCGTCGATGATATTGTTGGCGATCACGGCGTCCCCGAAGGCGAACTCTGCGTAGATTGCCGTCTCGCCATTGTCTCGACAGACATTGCCGATCACCTGCATGCGACGCACGGTGTTGCCGCGGATGGCCGAAAAGGCGCTGCCGGAGATGACGTTGTTGGCGACAATCGCGTCATCGGCGCGAAACAGGTTGATGGCGTTGCCCCATTGCCCGGTGCCGCCCTTCGACGCGCCGGTATTCGCGATGTGGTTTTCGGTGATGATGGCGCCGTCGTGCCCCGGTTCGCTGCGGTGGACGATCACGCCGCCGTTCAGGCAGCCGTCGATCCGGTTCCCCGTGACGGTGACGCCGGCGCAGTCCATGGCGAAGACCGCGAACTGACCAGCACTCGAGATCGTGGTGCCTCTGACCTCGCCTGTTGAGCCCTGCAGGTAGACGGCGTTGGCGCCGGCGCGGTCGAGAGCGCAATCCTCGATCGAAAAGCCCGCGACGTCGCGCAGATCGATCAGGCCTTGCCGTTCATCGGCGGGACGCAGCACGCCGTCCAGAGCGAGCCCTCGAATCGTGATGCCGTTCGCGCCGGCGGCGCGAAGCAGGGGGCCGTCGCCGGTGTGGACCAGCCGCGTGGCGCCCGGAACGCCTTCGATGACGATGCCTGAAGGCAGGAGCACACCTGACAAGACGTACATGCCGCCGGGCACGAAAATGGCGGTTCCTTCTGTTGCAGCGGTGTCGACCATGGCCTGGAACAGGGCGGACTGATCGGTCGCTACGTCCGGCGCGATGCCGAAATCGAGCGCGTTTCGCGTTCCGCGAAGGCCGGTTCCGAGAAGGGGGCGTGTCTGCGTGAGCGCTGCGAACGGTGTCGCTGCCGCAACGACGGTGGCGCTTGCGCGGGTGATGAACTGGCGTCGCTTCATTGATTCGCTCCAGCCGCAGGATGAAGCAATTCGGCTTGAGCGCATAGAAAAGCCCGGCGGGCGGACCGGCCGGGCGCTTCAATCACATGCGGAAGGCGTCAGACGAACTGGCTGAGGCCCGGAATGGACGCGATGACATCATCGACAGGGCCTTCGCCGGCTTTTTCCTTGGCGAAGGCGATGGTCTCTTTCGACACACCGGAGATTTCGCCCATCCCGAGACCCATTCCCATGAGTGCCGAGCCGAGACCCATCACGCCGCCGCCGAACATGCCGCCGCCGACTTCAGGCGCGTCGTCGATAAGGGACTGCATGTCCGGCATCGCCGACAGCATTTCGTTGATCTTGTCGGCCGGGCCTTCCTTCTGCAGGAAGCCCAGGATCATGCCGACGGCCTTTTTCGCGACGTCGGCATCGATGCCGACCGAGGCGCTGATGCGGGAGATGAGTTCGTCCATGTCGTCCTCCGGATTTTGACGTTTACGTAATATGCAGAATGCCGGGCGCCGTAAAGCCGATTGTTGATGTCCGGCGAAGTTTCCCGCGGCATTGCCGTTGCCGGCCGCCACGACTATACGCGATGACACCGATCCAGAGGAACGAGGCGATCATGTGGGACGTGACTGACCGGATCTTTCTCGGCGCCAGCCGCACGCCGGACGACAGTTTCCAGAAGCAGGAATTCATGGCGCTGCGCTATGCCAACCGGCATGGCCTGATCACCGGCGCCACCGGCACGGGCAAGACCGTCTCCCTTCAGATCCTCGCCGAAGCCTTCTCCAATGCCGGAGTTCCCGTCTTTTGCGCCGACGTGAAGGGTGACCTGTCCGGCATCGCTACGAAGGGCGAGGCGAAGGACTTCCTCCTGAAGCGAGCCGAGGCCGTTCAGCTCGATCCCTACGAGTTTCAGGATTTCCCCGTCATCTTCTGGGACCTGTTCGGCGAGAAGGGCCACCCGATCCGTGCGACGATCTCCGAAATGGGGCCTCTGCTTCTGTCGCGGCTGATGGATCTCTCCGACGCTCAGGAGGGCATTCTCAACATCGCCTTCGAGATCGCCGACAGGGAAGGCCTGCTGCTGCTCGACCTGGAAGACCTGCGGTCGCTGCTCGTGCATATCGGCGAGAACCGCAAGGAAATCTCGCTGGAATACGGCAATGTCCATGTCTCTTCGCTCGGCGCGATCCAGCGTTCGCTGCTGGTGCTGGAGAGGGAAGGGGCCGAGCATTTCTTCGGGGAGCCCGCGCTGCGCATCAAGGACCTGATGCGCACCACGCGCGACGGTCTCGGCGCCATCAACGTGCTGGCCGCCGACAAGCTGATGATGAACCCGCGCCTCTACGCCACCTTCCTGCTGTGGCTCCTGTCGGAACTGTTCGAGGAACTGCCCGAGGTCGGCGATCCGGAAAAGCCCCGTCTGGTCTTCTTCTTCGACGAGGCCCATCTGCTGTTCGACGAGGCGCCGAAGGTGCTTCTGGAGCGTGTCGAGCAGGTCGTCCGGCTCATCCGTTCCAAGGGCGTCGGCGTGTTCTTCGTGACGCAGAACCCGCTCGACGTGCCCGATTCCGTCCTGTCGCAGCTCGGCAACCGAGTCCAGCATGCGCTGCGCGCCTATACGCCGCGCGAGCAGAAGGCGGTGAAGGTCGCCGCCGAAACCTTCCGGCCCAATCCCGATTTCGACTCTTACGAAGCGATCACGCAACTCGGCGTCGGCGAGGCGCTGGTGTCCACGCTGGAAGCGAAAGGCATTCCGGGCGTGGTGCAGCGGACATTGATGCGTCCGCCGTCCTCCCGGCTCGGGCCGCTGGAAGACGACGAGCGCCGCGACCTGATGAAGCTCAGCCCGGTCGCAGGCCAGTATGACGAGACGATCGACCGCGAATCGGCCGCCGAGATGCTGAAGGCGCGCGCCGAAAAGGCAGCGGAAGCCGCCGAGCGCGAGAAGCAGAGTGCCGAGACCCGCGACGAGCGCGATTCGCGCTGGACGCTGCCTGATTTCGACGGGTCGGACGATCGGCGCAAGACATCCACATCGCGCAGCCGCACGACGACGAAGCGTTCGTCCAGTCGCCAGACGGTCACGGAAGCGGCGATGAAGTCTCTCGCGCGGTCGGTGTCCACGCAACTCGGCCGCGCTCTGGTGCGCGGCATCCTGGGAAGCCTGAAGAAGAACCTGCGATAGAAGGACGCCGGCGCATGGCCGGCGTCGAACTGGCAGCGGTCAGCGCACCAGGACGGGCGTGCCCTTGGGAACCCGGCTGTACAGATCGATGATGTCCTGGTTCATCAGGCGCACGCAGCCCGACGAGACTGACTTGCCGATCGAATTCCATTCCGGCGAGCCGTGCAGGCGGTAAAGCGTGTCCTTGCCGTTCTGGTAGAGATACAGCGCGCGTGCGCCGAGCGGGTTGCGGATGCCGGGCTCCATGCCGCCGAGATACTCGTCGTTCGCGCGGTCGTAGCTCATCCGGTATTTCTCGAGCTTCGGATCACGGTCGATCATCTCGTCTGGCGGGAACCATTTCGGCCACACCCGCCGCGCACCGACCTCGGCCCGGCCGGACCAGGCGAAACCGGCGCGGCCCAGGCCGACGCCATAGCGAATGGCGCGGCCGCCGCCGAGCACGAGATAGAGGAAGTGGGCGCTCGTATCCACGACGATCGTCCCGCGCGCCTCACCGGCCGGCGACGGCACGACCTGGCGCAGGAACTTCGACGGGATCTTCGTGTAGGGCACCGCCGGAATGGTGAAACCGCCATCGGTCACCGAGGCGTACATGGTGGCGAAATCCGGGAACACCGGCGCGCGTCCGGTGAACCGGGGCTCCGTGTTCTCGTCGCTCGGCGTCGTCGTGCAGGCGGTGACGGCAAGGCCGGCGGTCAGCGAGGCGGAAACAGAAAGAAAGCTGCGGCGTGAAATGTCGTTCATCATCGTTCCGTGGCGATAACGCTGCGTGGGCGCGGTGCGCAGCTCTTTTGATTGGCACAAAGCACATAGCCGGTTTCGAAAAAAAGATAGAGCGGAATTTCATGACGGCACCGTCCAACGCGACGACAGGCGTCAGAAGCCGCCTCACCGTTGCAGTGCCGCAACACACGCGCAACACGGTTAGAGTGCCGTTAGGTCACTTACTTCGCTTGCCGGGCCGTAGTTCAGATACTCGTTCGGCAGGCCGGCGCGGTTGATCCAGACCGTGTGAAAACCGAATCTGTGCGCGCCTGCGATGTCCCACCGGTTCGACGACTGGAAGGAAACTTCGGCCGGCTGGATGTCGAACGTGTCGGTGACCATCTGGTAGACCTCCGGCGCCGTCTTGAAGATCTTCACCGCGTCGACGGAGAGCACGGCGTCGAACAGGTCGCCGATGCCCGCCGAATCGACTGCCGCCGCGATCATGTCGGACGAGCCGTTGGACAGGATGGCGGTCCGCGCGCCGCGATCCCGCAGGCGCGCCAGAACCTCCGGCACTTCGGGATAGCAGTCGAGCCGCCAATACGCTTCCAGCAGCGTGTCGCGGCACGAGGGGTCGATCTGCGGCATGACGGCGAGTGCGAAATCCAGCGCTTCCTCGGTCAGCCGCCAGAAGTCCGTGTAGGAACCCATCATCGTGCGCACCCAGGAATATTCCAGCTGCTTGGTGCGCCACAATTCCGACAGGCGCTGACCGTCCGGCCCCAGGGTGTCGGCATGCCTGCGAACGGCCGCATGTACGTCGAACAATGTGCCGTAGGCGTCGAAAACGAAGGTCTTGAACTGCATCCGATATCTCGCTCGCGCAGACTTTGATGAAAGAAGGCGGGACGGTCAATAGCTGTATGTCGCGGCTGCGGCAGCCCGACTCATTGACGTTTTGACGGAAATCCGGTTTGCCTTTCGCTGGTCACGCAACCGGAGGAAAAGATGGCGGTCGATACCAAGGCGCAAACCGCGACATGGACCTATGTCGATGGCGACTGGTTCGAGGGCAATGTCCCGATCGTCGGCCCGCGCACCCACGCGATGTGGCTCGGCTCGTCGGTCTTTGACGGCGCGCGCTGGTTCGAGGGTGTCGCTCCCGATCTCGACCGCCACGCAGAGCGTGTGAACGCCTCGGCGGTCGCACTTGGCCTGAAGCCGACCATGACGGTCGAGGAGATCGTCGCATTGAGCCTGGAGGGCTTCAAGAAATTCGACGGCAAGACGGCCGTCTATGTGCGGCCGATGTACTGGGCCGAGCATGGCGGCTACATGTCGGTGCCGGCCGATCCGGATTCGACGCGGTTCTGCCTGTGCCTCTACGAGGCGCCCATGCTGGCGCCGCAGGGTTTCTCGGTGACGGTGTCGCCGTTCCGCCGTCCGACGCTGGAGACGATGCCGACCAACGCCAAGGCCGGCTGCCTCTATCCCAACAACGGTCGTGCGATCCTGGAGGCCAAGAGCCGCGGCTTCGACAACTGCCTCGTCCTCGACATGCTGGGCAACGTCGCCGAGACCGGCGCGTCCAACGTCTTCATGGTCAAGGATTCGCAGGTCTTCACGCCCGCGCCCAACGGCACGTTCCTGTCCGGCATCACCCGGTCGCGGACGATCGACCTGCTGGCGCAATATGGCTTCTCGACCGTGGAAAAGACGCTGAGCATCCGTGATTTCATGGAGGCGGACGAGATCTTCTCGACCGGCAATCACTCGAAGGTCGTGCCGATCGTCAGGATCGAGGATCGCGATCTGCAGCCGGGACCGGTCGCGGCCAAGGCGCGCGAACTCTATTGGGAGTGGGCGCACGCCTGAGGCGTGGAGAAAAAGTCTGCGGCCTTTGTTGCCGTACCGGGGCGGGACTTCTATGTGTCTCTCGCACGGGCGGAACCAATTGCCGCCGCATCTGTTTTTGACAGGATACGTTTCAAAGGAGATCCCCAATGGCCTTTACGCTCCCCGAACTTCCCTACGACTACGAGGCGCTCGCGCCGTACATGTCGAAGGAGACGCTGGAATTCCACCACGACAAGCACCACAAGGCCTATGTCGACAACGGCAGCAAGCTTGCTGCTGAAGCCGGCATGGACGGCCTGTCGCTCGAAGAGATCGTGACGCAGTCCTATGGAAAGAACCCGGGCCTCTTCAACAATGCCGGCCAGCACTACAACCACATTCATTTCTGGAAATGGATGAAGAAGGACGGCGGCGGCCGCTCGCTTCCCGGCAAGCTTGCCTCGGCGGTCGACAGCGACCTCGGCGGCTACGACCAGTTCCGCGCCGACTTCATCAATGCCGGCGTGACGCAGTTCGGTTCCGGCTGGGCCTGGATCGCGGTCAAGGACGGCAAGCTGGAGATCATGAAGACGCCGAACGGTGAAAACCCGCTGGTGCATGGCGCGAAGCCGATCCTCGGCGTCGACGTGTGGGAGCATTCCTACTACATCGACTACCGCAACGCGCGTCCGAAGTATCTCGAGGCCTTCGTCGACAACATGGTCAACTGGGACTATGTGCTCGAAATGTACGAGGCGGCGACCGCCTGATCCGTCTCGCGGCTCTTCTTTCGACGCGGCCTCGCAGCGATGCGGGGCCGCGTTTCCTATTTGTTGACAAACTGTCGCGGGTACTCACGCAAGCGTGATCCCCTGTGATCGAACATTTGTCGCAGATTGCGGTTCTCGTAGGAGTGCAACGAGTTCCAGGAGGTAATCCCCCGTGAAGAAAACAGTTCTGACCCTTTCTCTGGTCGCGGCGGCCACAATGAGCGCCTTTGCGGCAGATGACCCGGTCGCAACGCGCAAGGCGCTGATGCAGGCCAATGGCGGCGCTGCGGGCGTCGCCGCAGGCCTGATGAAGGGCGACATCGAGTACAATCCGGCGGTCGGCAAGAACGCGATCACCGCGCTCTATGCCGTTTCGCAGACCTTCGGAGACTATTTCCCCGACGGCAGCGACATGGCCGCCGACACGAAGGCGTCGTCGAAGATCTGGGAAGACGCTGCCGGCTGGCAGGCCGAACTCGACAAGTTCGCCTCCGCCTCCGCTGCCGCTGTTGAGGCTTCGGGCCGGTCCGGCCCGGCCGACCTTGACGCCTTCAAGGCCGCGGTCGGCCCCGTTCTCGGCAGCTGCAGAAGCTGCCATGAAGGCTACCAGACACGCTGACGGTACCCATGATTCGCAAGCTCGCCCTGATTGTCATTCTGGCCGCGATTGCGGGCGGGCTTGCCTTCTATCTGCTGACGTCGCCGAAGACCCTGTCGCCTGAAACGCTGGCGGCATTGCCCGACGGCGACGCGAAGCGCGGTGAACTTGTCTTCTGGGCCGGAGGATGCGCCTCCTGCCACGCGGCAGACGATGCGCAGGGCGACGACAAGCTGAAACTCGGCGGCGGCCATGTGCTGGCCAGCGATTTCGGCGATTTCGTCGTGCCGAACATCTCGATGGATGCCGACAACGGCATCGGAGGATGGAGCCGGGAGGACTTCGCCAACGCCATGCAGCGTGGTGTCGCCCCGGACGGCTCCCATCTTTACCCGTCCTTCCCCTACGCCTCCTACGCGCGCATGGCGCCGCAGGATGTTTCCGATCTTTGGGCCTTCATGCAGACGCTGCCCGCGGTGGACAACGACCCGGGCCCGCATCGGCTCGGTTTCCCGTTCTCGGTTCGCCGCGGCGTGGGCCTTTGGAAGTTGCTCTATGCCGGTGACGACGGTCCGGTGGTCGATCTCGGCGCCGATGACGCGGTGCTCGCGCGCGGACAGTATCTGGTCGAAGGGCTCGGCCATTGCGGCGAGTGCCACACGCCGCGCGATTTCGCCGGCGGCCTCAAGAAAGGCTCCTGGCTGGCTGGAGCGCCGAACCCGGACGGTCGCGGCCGGATTCCCAACATCACGCCCGGCGGCACGATCGCCGACTGGAGCGAGTCCGACATCGCCTACTACCTGGAAAGCGGCTTCACGCCGGACTTCAATTCGGTTGGTGGTTCGATGGCCGATGTCCAGGAGAACATGGCGAAGCTTCCGGCATCCGACCGCGACGCCATCGCCGCTTATCTGAAGGCGATCCCCGCGCATCAGGGACAGTGAGCATCGAGCGGCACCGGATGACCGGTGGCCCCGATCACTGTTCGGACTTCATACCCATTCTGGCCAATGTTCGCCGCTCGATCAGGGCGACGATTTCATGGAATACGACCGACAGGATCACCGAGATTGCGGCGACCGTCCAGATCATGCCGTAGTCGAGATAACCGCGTGACTGGTTGAGCAGGTTGCCGAGACCGGTGCCTGTGGCGAGCCATTCGGCGATCATCACGCCCAGCAGCGCGCGCGGCACGGTCAACCGAGTGGCCGCGAAGACGAACGGCATCGAGGCGGGAATGGACACCAGCCGCATCTCCCGCCACGCCGAGGCGCCATAGGCGCGCGGCACGTCGAGGGCGGTGCGCGGCACCAGCGCCAGCCCCTGCGCGATCGTCACGAAGGCCGGAAAGAACGTCACCGAGACGGTGATCCAGAGCGTCACGGAAATGCCGCGTCCGAACACCAGCACGAGCAGGGGAGTGAGCGCGACCAGCGGCATCGTCTGGGTCACGAGCGCGACCGGCATGAACGCCCGTACGAAATTCGGGAAGAGCCGCGACGAGATCGCGAGCAGGAAAGCTCCGCCGATACCCGCCGCCATGCCCACGAAGGTGATCGGCAGTGTTTCTGCGAGGGCGGCCAGCAGGCGCGCCTGCGCCTTGCCGGAGGCGGGCGAGAAGAACAGGTAGTCGATGACGCCGACCGGTGTCTTGGCGATGAGGGAGGGAACGCCAGTCAGCTTGATGAAGGCCCACCAGGCGAGAAGCGGAAGGGCGACGGCGCTCGCCCCGACCAGGAGCGTCTCGCCGAAAGCGAGCGATGCCGGGGTCTCGGACGGAACGGCCGTGTTCAGGCTGACGGCGCGCGTCGCGCCCAGGACGCGGGCCGACAGGGCGGCGAAGACGAGGTAGCCGAGGCCGGCGATGATGGTTGCGACGAGGCCGATGCCCCAAAGGCGCGCGGGTTCGCCACGCCCGAGAGAGCCCAGCAGATAGGCGCCGAGCCCCCAGCGGCCTCCGCCGCCGAATTCGGCGAGGATGGCGCCGAGGACCGCATTTGGCGCGGCGACGCGCAATCCGCTCATGATCACCGGCAGCGCGCCCCGAACCTGCACGAAGCGCAAGATGTCCCAGCGGCCGCCACCATAGGCGCGGATGACATCGGCGGAACGCGCATCGTGCTGTGTCAGGCCGATCACGGTTGCCGTCATCGTGACGAAATAGCAGCCGAGCGCTGCGAGCACGATCCGTGGCGCCATCCCGGACAGGGTCAGCGTCAGGATCGGAGCGATGGCGATGGGCGGCAGGGCGAAGATGGCTATGTTGACGCCGCGCGCCAACCGCGCCGCCAGCGGCGACAGGACGAACAGCGCGCCGGCCGCGACCGCGATCAGATTGCCGATCAGAAAGCCTGCGCCTGCGCCGTAGAGCGTCGCCGCGATATGCGGCGGGTAGTCGGCGCGATCCTGCCAGAAGCGCACCAGGATCTCGGTGAAGCCGGGAAGGGCGCCGCCGGCCACCAGATCGAGCCGTCCGACCAGTTCCCAGGCCACCAGGATCAGGAGCGCGTTGCGCAGACCGGTGTGGCGGTGCAGGAAACCGGCGCCCTCACTTGCCATGCAGGATGCCCTCGATGCGGTCTGTCAGCGCATGGAAATCCGGTGAGGTGAAGAGATCCGGTGAGCGGGGGCGTTCGAATGGAATATCGACAACCTCGACGATGCGGCCGGGCCCGGCATGCATGACCGCGACCCGGTCGGCCAGGAACACGGCTTCATCGATACCGTGCGTCACGAGCAGCGCGGTCGATCCCGTTTCGCGCCAGATGCGCTGCAGCTCGATGTTCATCTGGCGCCGCAGGATCTGGTCGAGGGCGCCGAAGGGTTCATCCAGAAACAGGACCTTGGGATGCGTGACGAGTGCACGCGCGATGGCGACGCGCTGCCGCATGCCGCCGGAGAGTTCTCCCGGCAGGGATTCCTCGTAGCCGCCGAGGCCGACCATCGAGATGAGCGCTTCGATGCTGTCTTGCGCAGCCTTCACGTCTCGGCCCAGCACCTCCAGCGGCAGGGCGACGTTGCGCCGGACGGTTCGCCACGGCATCAGCGCCGCGTCCTGGAAGGCGACGCCGGTCACGCCGCCTTTCGTGGCCTTCTCCGGCGTCAGGCCGTCGATGGCGATCGTGCCCGTGTCGGCGCTGTCGAGCCCGAGGGCAAGCCGCAATATGGTCGACTTGCCGCAGCCTGACGGTCCGATCAGGGCGGTGAAGGACCCCGGCGGGCAGGACAGCGAGGCGTCTTTCAGCGCCTCGACAGTCCGGCCGCGCCCGACGAAGGTCTTGGAGACCCCCGTCAGTGCGATGCCCGCCGTGTCGTTCATCAGACTTCTTCGAGCAGCGTGGTGTCGAACATCTCGCGCGTTGCGGTGATGCCGACCGCGCCCAGCGCGTCGATGTTCTTCTGGATGTCCTCTTCGGTCATGGAGAAGATGCCGCCCGGCGCTTCCATGAGGGGCTGTTGCGCCTTGTTGAAGAAGATCTCGTTGTCGATGGTGCGCCCCGTGCCCTTGAACCAGCTGTCGGCGAACTTCGGCGGCCAGGCTTCCGGATCCGTGAAGTTCGCTTCCCAGCCCTTGCGGCTCGCCCGCAGCCAGGACACGAGTTCGGCGCGCTTGGAGGCGAGGACGTCTTCGGTCACGACGACAGTGTCGTTGTAGATCGTGTAGCCGAAATCATAGAGCAGGAACGACGTCGCCTCCACGCCCTGCAGGCTGATCGTGTAGGGCACGTTGGTGGTGAAATCGAGCGAGGCGTCGATCTCGCCCTTGATCAGCGGCGTCGGATCGTAGGCGTAGGGCACGATCTTCACGTCGGCGGGATCGATGTTGTTCATCTTCAACATCGCCTCCACCGAAATCACATTCACCGGCGGAACGGCGAGCGTCTTGCCGACGAGGTCCTGCGGCGTCGCGATCGGGTTCGACGTCAGCGAGACGATGCCGATCGGGTTCTTCTGATACTGCGCGCCGATGATCTTGAAAGGAGCGCCCTGTTCGACGATCGCCTTGATGGTGGTGTCCGGCGTCGTCAGCGCAAGATCGGCCTTTCCGGCGATGATCGAGCTTTCCGGGATGACATCCGGGCCGCCGGACAAATAGGTCAGGTCTAGCCCTTCTTCTCCGTAGAAACCGCTGTCGATCGCGGCGAAATAGCCGGAGAATTCGGCGTCATTGATCCAGGCGGCCTGCATGGTGAGCGGTGTTGCTGCCGAAGCGGCGCGTGGCAGGAAAGGCAAGGTTGCGGTTCCGGCCATCAGGCCCATGAAGTGGCGTCTGTCCATGGAAAGTCTCATTGCGGTCTCCATTTGGTTGCGGTGGCGGTCTGGGAAGGAAATCAGGCGAGGCCCCTGATGCGTTGCAGTTCCTGAAGCGGCGGCGTGACGCTGATCTGTTCGGGGTCGAGCAGTTCCCAGCGCACACCCTTTGGGCGCCTGGCGCGCCGTTCCACTGTGTGGAGGCGCGTCGGTGTCGCGATCGTGTCGACCAGGATGTCGGTTTCGCTCGGCTGCAGCTTCTCTTCGACGACCTGACAGTCATGGACGACGGCGACCACCGGCGTGGCCTCGTCGACGATGCCGAGATCGGTGAACATGCCCCATTCGAGGTCGAAGAAGCCGTGTCCCTTGCCGAAGCGCACACCATCGACGGAGACGGCGGACGCGCCTGTGACCATCAGGTCGAAGCGGCCGCGCCCGGCGATTTCCTCAAGCGAGATCGGCCGGCCGAAATGCTCCATGCCGTCGAGCCATGCGGCGTAGAGTTCCGCGCCTTTCGGCACCATGCCGGGCTCCATCAAGAGGAAGCCGCGATAGATGCCGTAGGTCGACATGACGAAGGGAATTTCGGCTTCGATCATCCTGCGACGCAGATCGACGAGGCAATTGTCCGGCGTGATGAAGGCGTTTGTGCAGGATCCGTAGGCGTCCATCTCGACGAGACGATCGGTGGCGAGCTCCGAGCCTTCGAAGTCCGGGATGACCTCGGCGAAGTTGAGGTGAAAGCGCGTATCGGGTTTCGCGACGTCCTTCAGCCCGGCCCAGATCTGCTGGCGCACCAGTTTCGATTTCGACACTGCGATCCCCTTTGGTGTTTCAGTGTTTCATAAGATTGAAACAAGTGTTTCAGAAATGCAAGAGTTGGCATTCGGTATTTTTTCGGGCATCGAAACCGCATCATGTCGCAACGTCTAGCTCTGAGAATTCAGGAACGCATGTCTCGCCTCACCGCGAGTGAGCAGAAGCTCGGCCAGGAAATCCTGAAGCGCCAAGGCGTGGTGGAAACCCATTCGGCCACCGAGTTGGCGCGTATGGCAGGGGTCTCCAAGGCGACCGCGGCGCGCTTCTTCCGGTCGCTTGGCTATGCCGATTTCGAGGAGGTGAAGGCCCAGGCGCGCGAGGAGCGCAATCGCACGCAGCCCTATTCCTATTCGGTGGCGGCGTCCGAGAAGGTGGTGCTGGGGCGCGCCATCGGCGACCACCTCGCGCTCGAAATCTCCAACCTGACCCGCACCTTCGAGGAGATGCGCTCCGACCGCCTGACGGCTGCAGCCGAGCTGATCGCCAATGCGCCGAGGCTGTGGTTTTGCGGGGCTGGCGCCGAGGACAGTCTTGCCCGCCACGGCCAGCATCAGTTCTCGCGCCTGCGGCCGAACGTGTCGTTGCTCAACCTCTCGGACGGCGCGCTGTCGGTGGATCTCGCCATGATGGGCCCGCGCGACGCGGTGGTGGTGCTCACGCTCGAGCCGCTGGCGCGCACAGTGCGCTCGGTGCTGTCCTATGCCAAGACGACGCGGGCCAATGTCATTACGGTTACCGACCATGGTTCGCTTGCCACGGTGCAGCGCTTCTCAAGCGTCGTCCTGCCCTGTCATGTCGCCGGCTTCGGGCTCGCGCCCTCCCATACCGGCCTGTTCAGTGCGCTGCGGCTGCTGGCCGTCGCATTTCTCGCGCGCGCCGGCGACACGGCGCTTCAACGCACCGACATCATCGCCTCGATCCAGGAAGAACTCGACGATACGCCGTGAGGGCAGGGCGTCGTCGGCACTCCAATATGTATACATGACTTCAACGATGGCGCGAAATCATCTATGGGATGATTGAGCGTTGATCGGGGGAGGATGCCATGGACTACGTGAAATTCGGAAAGACCGGACTGGACGTCAGTCGCCTGTGTTTCGGCTCCATGTCCTTCGGCGCGCCGACGGAACTCAGACCCTGGACGCTCGATCTCGACGCGGCCCGCACCATGTTCCGTGCCGCCTGGGAGGGCGGTATCAACTTCTACGACACGGCGAACGCCTATTCCGGCGGAACCTCAGAGGAGATCACGGGCAAGGCACTCTGGGAGATTGCGCCGCGCGACGAGATCGTTCTTGCCACGAAGGTCTGGGCGCCCATGCGGCCGGGGCCGAACGGACGCGGGCTGTCCCGCAAGGCAATCCTGCACGAAATCGACGCAAGCCTGACGCGGCTCGGGACCGACCATGTCGATCTCTACCAGATCCACCGCGCCGACCCGACAACGCCCTTCGAGGAGACGATGGAGGCGCTGCACGATGTCGTCAAAGCCGGAAAGGTCCGCTACATCGGCGCGTCCTCCATGCATACATGGCAGTTCCTGAAATATCAGCATGCAGCAGAGCGAATCGGCGGCACGAAATTCGTTTCCATGCAGAACCAGGTGAACCTGATCTACCGCGAGGAGGAGCGCGAGATGCTGCCGCTCTGCCGCCACGACGGCATCGCTGTCATGCCCTGGTCGCCGCTGGCGTCGGGCCGCCTCGCACGGCCGTGGGGCGAAGAGACCGGGCGTTCGACCACCGATCAGCGTCTCACGGACGCCTATGCCGACGCGAACACCGTCGATCGTGCGGTGGTCGAAGCCGTGCAGCGCGTTGCCGAGCGGCGCGGCGTGCCGATGGCGCGCGTCGCCATGGCTTGGGTTCTCCAACTGAAGGGCGTGACGTCGCCCATCGTCGGCGTGTCGAAGGAAAGCCACGTCACCGACGCCTTCGCGGCGCTCGAATTCTCTCTCGACGACGAAGATGTCGCCGAGATCGAGGCACCCTACCGGCCGCGGGCGATAAGCGGCTTCGCCTGACCGACGGTCAATACTGCTCGTAGATCTGGTGGGCGGGCAGGGCGAACAGCCGCTCGGCCATGTCGCGCTTCAGGTCGACAAGGCGTTCCTCCTCCTGCGCGGTGCGATCCGGCTTGCGGCCTAGCGCGATGAAGTCGTCGCGCACGATGCCGTCGCGGATATGCAGGCGAACAGTCTCGTCGCCACAGGAAACATGGAAGACATAGCGCATGAGCGTCTCGCCGCGCTCGGGTTCCGCCAGCGCGTCATCGATCACGTAGCGCTCCTCGCTCGTCGAGCGCGTAACCATCTCGAATGCGTCGCGCGCGCCGGGGCCACGAAAGGCCGTGCGCACTGAGATCGACCGTCGTTCGGGAGGATTGTCCGAGCTCAGCAGGGCGAAGGCGCGCTGCATCACGCGGAAGCCATGCGCCACGCCGCCGGGAAAGCCGTAGCCGTGATAGAGCGTCAGCGCGTCGATGTCGTAGGTGAGGGGCTTTTCGTTCTCGAGAACGGTGATCGTGTCCCGCGTCATGCGGCCGCCTTTCGTTTGATGTCTTCTTGAAGCCACGGCAGAAACCCGTCCAGAAAACGGGTCGTGGCCGGCATGAAATGGTGTCCGTGATGGAAGAAGGGATCGAGGCTGGTGACGATCATCCGCCCGCGCGTCGTCACCTCGTCGACATAGAGGATCGCGCGCCCTTCCTTGTTCGTCGCAAGTACCTCGGCGCCCTCGGGCGCGTCGAAGGAGCCGTGCAGGTGCCAGCGAATGTCGTTCTCGCCGATGTGTGAGAACAGGGCGTGCTGCGGCTTGACGACCTGCGTGCCGAGGTCGGCGCCCGGTGTGAGCCACCACCAGAAATTCGTCTCGCACGGCTCGAACGAGATGCCGGGCAGCCAGCGCTCGCTGTGGCATTCGCCCATGGCAACCATCGTGCCGCCGCGATCCAGATAGGCGAGCAATCGGTCTGCAACGGGCTCCATGCGCCAGGCCGGCGTGCGACACAGGACGATGACGCAGTCGAAGGCGGCAAGGGCGGTCCGGGCGATTTCCTCCGGCCTGATCGCGGCGTCGAAGAAGCCGGCATGACGCCCTTCGACCGCCTCGATCTGGTAGGCAGAGCCGCCATTGATTGCCAGGATGCTCATGCGAACGCCTCCGTGCGCGATGCGGCGCGGCACCAGCCAACCAGCCGTTCCGCAATCTTCTTCTTGATCTGTGCATCGTCGCCGACGCCCCACAGATCATTGCCTGAATGGACGAACAGCGACCCGCCGGCCGGGCGCTGCCAGACCCAGTCGACCGGCAATTGATCCGGGCCGATCCCGGTGATCGCGATCGCGCCCGGCGGCGGCGGGTTGTAGCCGCGTCCGTAGAAACCGGCGACGCCGCGATTGGTCTCGAGCGTCTTGGCGGGAATGTCGTCGAACACCGGATGCGCGGCAAGCCGGGTCAACGTGTAGCTCGCCCGGCCCGGATGTTGCAGCGGCACGAATGTCTCCAATCCGTCGATGAACGGGCGCATGACGTGGCCGTTGACGACCATCCGGCCACCCGTGTCGAGCAGCTTCATGATGGCGTCGCGTTTGGACAGCAGGTCGATCTGGTCGACGCTGGCCGTCGCGATCAGCCCCGCCGCGCTGGCGATGATTTCGGGCGTCAGCCTGTCCTGGCGCACCGGGAGGACGAGACCTTGGCTCTGCAACTCGACGAACTGCGCCGGCATGGGGGCGTCGGTCGAGACGATGAAAATGGCGTGTCTGCTCATGCCTGGCTCCCGGCTTGACCGAATAGGGGAATGACGCCACGGGCCGGGCGCGCGCCGCCCGGCAGGTCGCAATCGACGATCCGAACAGGGATGCCGTAGAGCCGGGCGATGGCGTCCTCGGTTACCGTGTCCTCCACCGGGCCGAGAAGGCGGTCTTCCGGCCCGTAGAGCAGCAGCGCGTCGTCTGCGACCGCGGCAGCATGCTGGGGCAGGTGGGTGGTGAACAGGATCGCGTGGTCCCCGTCCTCCCGAAGCGAATCGACGACCGCGAGAAAGCGGTCCTGGTTGCGCAGGTCGAGCGCCGAGGCCGGTTCGTCGAGGACGAGGGTCGTGGCGCCCGTGGCAATAGCCCGGGCCAGCAGCACCAACTGGCGCTCGCCGCCGGAAAGCCAGTCGAAACGGTTTTCCGCGAAACCGACCATGCCGACACGCGCGAGCGCGTCATCGGCAGCCTCCATGTCGCCCGCGGTCGGCTGGGCGAAGAGGCCGCGCTGGGCGACGCGGCCGGTGGCGACAACCTGGCGAACGGAATAGCCGACCTCGTGGCTCGCATATTGCGGCACATAGCCGATCACGGACGGCGCGTCGCGCTGGCCCTCGGTCAGCGGTTGGAAGCCGAGAAGCGAGCGCAGGAGCGTGGTCTTGCCGCGCCCGTTCGGGCCGAGGATGGCGAGGCTGCGGCCCACCGGCGCGTGAAGGTCGAGATTGCGGAAGATCCACCGCGATCCGAAGCGCACGCCGGCGCCGGTCAGTGTGGTCATCGTGCATGCTCCTTTCGCCAGGAGTGGCGCAACAGGATCGCGAAGACCGGCGCGCCGATGATCGCCGTCAGAACGCTGAGCGGGATTTCGGCTGCGGTAGCGGTGCGCGAAATCGTGTCGACGGTCACGAGATAGGCGCCGCCGAGCAGCCCGGAGGCCGGGACGAGAATGCGATGGTCTTCACCGACCAGCAGGCGCGCGGCATGCGGCACAACGAGGCCGACCCAGCCGATCACCCCGGCAACCGAAACGACGGCGCCAGTGGTCAGCGCCACCAGTATGAAGAAGATCCAGCGGTCGCGTTCCACGGAAACGCCGAACGAGCGGGCCTCGTCATCGCCCAGCGACAGAACGTTGACGCGAAACCGCAGGAAGAAGAGGCCGATCACGCCGATCAGGATGGCCGGGGCGGCGAGCGCAAGACGGGGCCAAGTGGCGGAGGCGAAAGACCCCATCAGCCAGCCCACGATCGCCGGCAGCGACGAATCGGGATCGGCGACGAATTGAAGAAGCGAGACGAGCGCCGAGAAAAGCGCGCCGACGATGATGCCGGCCAGAACGATGGTCGCCGTCTCGGTGCGCCCGTCGATACGCGCGATCAGACCGACGGTCACCAGCGCCGCGACACCAAAGACGAAGGACGAGCCGATCAGCACGACGCCGGCATGGCCGAGCAGGATGGCGAGCGCCCCGCCGAAGGCCGCACCCGGCGAAATGCCGAGGATCTGCGGCGAGACGAGGGGGTTGCGGAAAATGCCTTGAAGAGCCGCACCGCACATCGCCAGCCCCGCACCTGAGAGGGCCGCCAGCAGCACGCGCGGCTCGCGGACCAGGAGGACGACCCGTTCTTCCAGCACCGTCCAGCTCTCTGGAACCGGCAGCGCGAGGTGGCCGACGATCGCGGCGACCGTGGGCAGGGGGATCGACAGCCGTCCCAGCCCGAGGCTGACCAGCATGGCGACAATCAGAAGGCCGCCGAAGGCCGCAAGCCAGACAGCGCCGCTGCCGCGCGCGGGCAGCGACTGCCCGCGCGCATGGATGGCCGTATCGGACATCGTGCCTCAGTCCGCCAGGAAGCGGTCGTAATTGGCGCCGCCGCCATTCATCGAAACACGCAGGATTCCGTCGATCTGCTCCGCCGTCGGCGTCTGGCCGTAAAGCTTGGCGTACCAGCCGGTGATTTCGCCGCGAATGTCGAAGTCGAAGAGGTCGGGGTGCAGCAGCGTTGCCAGCCACTGCCAAGTGAGCGGCGATTCCTGGCTCGGGGGATCCCACCGATAGCCGCCGATCGGCATCTTGTAGACGCGCTTGCTGATCGCGGCGTTGGTCGCGCCGAGAATCGGGTCGTCATAGATGCGGCTGACATCGAGTTCCGATTCGAAACCGTTGAGCAGGATCACGTCCGGGTTCCAGGCCGCGACCTGCTCCGCATTGACCGGCTTCAGCCCCTGGAGTTCCGCCGCCGCGTTCTTCCCGCCGGCGAGATTGATGTAAAAGTCGTTGTAGGAGCCGGTGCCGGAGGCACGCAGTTCAGTCTGTGCGCGCAGCAGATAGAGCACGCTCGGCTTGTCCTCGTCGGACAGGCCTTCGAGGCCGGCTTCGATCTTGGCCGTGGTGTCGTCGCGCCAGGCGATGATCTCGTCGAGCTTCTCCGGCTTGCCGATCAGCGTGCCGAGCAGCTTGATGATGTCGCGCGCCTTCTCCTCGGTGCCATACTGGATCAGGGCGGTCGTCAGCCCCGCATTGGTCAGCGGCGCGACGATGTCTTCGCCCTGATGGCCCCATTGCACCACGAGATCCGGCCGAAGCGCGGCGATGGCCTCCACATTCGGCGAAAAGCCGGAACTGCCGCCCGACGCGATGATGTCGGAAGCGATGTCCTTCGCATCCGGGAAGAACTCGCCGAGGATCGCTTCCTCGATCGCCGACTTCGACAACGGGTGCATGCCGACAAGATGGTCTGTGGTGCCGTCGAGGGCGATGACCGTCGATGATGACGGGATCGGGATCATGACGATGCGTTCGGCGGGTTTGTCCAGTGTCACGGTTCGGCCGTTGAGGTCGGTCGTGGTGACGGGGTCGGCCTGGACGGCTGACGCGCCGGCGAAAACCGCGCCGGCAGCGAGCAGCGCTGCCCGGAGGGTTGAGAGGGACATTTGAAAGGCTCCGTTGTCCTATGGATGCGAGCCTATCAAGAAAACATGAGTTAGATTGTCAAGTTCGAACATGATATTTTTTGTCATGTTATTTTGACGCAGCTTCTCCTGTCCTCTCCAAGGGGACCACTCTGGAGAGGCAGACGGCCGGAAGCGTTGCCTCCGGCCATCGCGCATCTGTCGTCAGGGCGATTTCCGGCAAACGTACCAGACATTGAGCGGGTCGTGTTCGAAGCGATGCATCGCCGCGTCCTTGAAGCCGGACTGGGCGAGCATCCGCTTCGCCGTCTCCCATCCCCACATCGTGCCGAGACCTTCACCGCCCTGGCCGAGCGAGACGGGCGTGCAGTGCAGGCATGAGGCCGTGTAGAGGAAGGCTGCGAACGGAAAGTCCAGATTGTTCTCCAGACTGGCCGATCCGCCGATATCCTGGACGAGATAGGTGCCGCCGGCGCGCAACGCGCCATGGATGCCGTTCAGCAGCCCCTGCGGATCCTTCTGGTCATGGATCGCGTCGAACGAAGTGATGAAATCGTAGCTTTCCGGTTCGTCGAATCCTGTCAGGTCGCGAACCTCGAAGCGGACGTTGTCCAGCCCGGCTGCGGCCTTGCGACCGGTCGCAAGCGCGTCCTCGCACAAATCGTAGCCAGTAAAGCGGCTGGCCGGAAAGCGCTTCGCCATTTCGACCAGGGCGATCCCGGAGCCGCAACCGGCGTCGAGCACGTCGATACCCGCCTCGAGACGTTCGGTCAGACCCGGCACCAGCGGCAGGATCGCGTCGAAGAGACCGGCGATCACGGTCATCTCGCTGTCTTCCGACATGATGCGGTGAAAACACGGATAGTCGTGATAGCAAAGCCCGTCGCCGGTCTCGAAGCACTCGAGGATCTTCTCCTGAACCGAGCCGGCCATCGAGACGAACTGCGCATAGACGGCAAGATTGCCGAGCGGGGCAGCGCGGGTGAGGCAGGCGGCATGTTCGGCGGGTAGCTGATAGGTCCGCCGCGCCGGGTCATAAACGACAATGCCGCCTGTCACCATGACGGCGAGCCATTCACGCACATAGCGCTCGGCCAGCGCGGCATGATCGGCGATGTCCTGTGACGTGGCCGGGGGCATGTCGGCCAGCAGGTCGAACAAGCCAGTGCGATGACCGATCGACACCATGATCGAGATGGCCCCGGAATTGATGATGCTTCCGACGGTTTCGGCGAACGCCGCCGCCTCGGTCATGTCGGGTGTGGATTGCGTTTCAAGCGGGAGTGACATGGGTTTGATCCTTTCCATGGTCGGGTTGGTCGCCGATCATTCGGCGGGGTTGAGAACGGGCGCCGGCCCGCGAAGGTTGAGGAGTTCGTGCCGCGGGGACGCGGCCAGGCATTGCGAGATCGCCTCCGCCATCACAGGGCTGTTCTTGCTGGCGGCGCGGAAATAGCCGCTCATGCGAGGCGCCATGCCGGCGAACCAGAGCCCGGGCTGGCCGATCGCCGCGCCGTCGGTACCGGCCTGCGGATAGCCGTGGTCCGACAGGACGCCGAGGTGGTCGAGCAGGCCGTGCAGCCCTGTTCGGTATCCGGTCGCCGCGATCAAGATGTCGGGTTTCAGTCTCCGCCCGTCGGAGAGGATGACGGCGTCCTCCTCGAAGCGGTCGATCGCAGGCACGATGGACGCCTTGCCCGCCTTGAGCGAGGCTATGAAACCGTTGTCGATCGCCGGCGAGACACCTTCGGCGAGCAAACGGCTGGCGCCACCTTTGCGGACCGGGAAGCCGAAACGCTCCAACCTGCCGAAGGCGAGCCGCTCGGTGTCGAATAGCAGCCGGTCCACGAGCCAATTCGGCAGCGCGTCCATGATCGGCGCGGCAAGCTGCATCGGGAAACCGAGCAGGCGCGAGGGCACGACCACCGATCCTTGCCTGACTGCAACCGAGAGCGAGCGGGTGTCGACGCCGGCGAGGTGATTGAGGACGTCGGAGCCCGAATTGCCCGCGCCGACGACGAGCACGTCCAAGCCGGCGTAGCGCGACACGTCACCGAGTGCGGCCGAGTGAATCAGTTCGCCGCGCCAGCGTGCCCTGCCGGGCCAGTCGGGAATACGAGGGGTGTTTTCCTTGCCGGTGGCGAAGATCACATTGCGCGCCCGCACCGGGCCCGCGTCGGTGGTCAGTTCCCAATCGTCCCCGCATCGGTCCAGCCGTTTCACGGCGGTGCCGAACCGGATGTCCGCGTCTGTCTGCGCCGCGTAGCGTTCCAGATAGGCAATGATCTCATCGCGAGAGGGAAAGGCCGGCCCGTGCCTGGGCAGGGCGTAACCGGGCAGGCTCGACAGCCTGCGGTGCGTGTTCAGGCGCAGTTGCGGATGCCGGCGTTGCCACGGTGCGGCGATTTCGGTTTCCTTCTCCAGGATGACTGCGCGGATGCCCTTGCGCTTCAGTTCCCAGGCGAGACTGAGGCCGGACAGTCCGGCGCCCACGATGACGGCATCATGAGTGCCGATGGTTGGCGGTGTGTTCATTCGAGTTCTCCAACAGGGGTGGTTGCTGCCGCCTAGGCGGTGTGCGCTCTGTTTGGAGAAGGACGGCTCGGGGCGTGAGATCGAATCTGGACAGAAACGGTCCGTTTGTGACAACGATGGCCCCATGGCCGACGAAAACACGAAGGCACGGATCCGCACCGCGATCCTCGCACTGCCGGAAACGACCCCCACGGCGATGTACGGGATGTTCGAAATCCTGTCCTCGGTCGGAGTCGTCTGGCAGCAGGTGATGGGCGACGGGCAGGTGTTCCCGCGTTTCGAGGTCGAACTCGTGGCGGTCGACGATCAGCCCTTCTGCACGCTGGTGGGCGTGCCGGTAACGCCGGGGCGATCGGTCGTGTCGGATGACGTGTTCGATCTCGTCATCGTCACCGACATAGACATCCGCCCGGACTGCGATCCGCGCGAGGCCTGGCCGGAGGTCGCCGAATGGCTGTCCCGCCAATACGCGGCGGGAGCGACGATCTGCTCCGTCTGCACGGGCGCGGTGCTCTTGGCGAGAGCGGGATTGCTCGACGGCATCGAGGCGACGACGCACTGGATGGCGGTCGGCATCATGACTCAGTGTTTCCCGGGCGTGCTGCTGAGGCCGGAGAGGATACTGCAGCCGGCGGGCAAGGAGCACCGGATCATCACGGCCGGCGGCATGTCGGCTTGGCAGGACCTTCTCCTCTACTTGATCGCCCGCTATGCCGGCGAGGAGGAGGCGCGCCGCGCGGCGAAGGTCTATCTGCTCGGCGACCGCAGCGAGGGGCAACTGCCCTTTGCTGCGATGTTGCCGCGCCAGCACGAGGACGCGGTGATCGGCAAGTGCCAGGAATGGGTCGGTGCCCACTACGACGATCCTGCCCCAGTCGCCCGGATGGCGGCGCTGTCCGGCCTGAACGAGCGGACCTTCAAGCGGCGCTTCAAGGCGGCGACGGGCTTCGCGCCGATCGATTACGTGCAGTCACTGCGTGTCGAGGAGGCCAAGCATCTCCTGGAGACGAGCGACATGCCGACGGACCAGATCGGCCGTGAGGTCGGCTACGAGGAACCGGCCTTCTTCCGCCGATTGTTCAAGCGGAAGACCGGCACCACGCTCGCGCGCTACCGTCAACGCTTTCGCCGCACCGCCACGACCGGTACCGGACGTGAGCCGGACAGGTCATTGCCCGGCTGATCCGGTCACCTTCAGCGCGAATGCATAGCCGAACGCGATCTCCTCGAGCCGCGAGAAGCGGCCCGACGCGCCGCCATGGCCTGAATCCATGTGCGTCTGGAGCAGGAACGGCCCCGCCTCGGGGTTCAGCGCACGCAGCTTGGCGATCCACTTCGCCGGCTCCCAATAGGTGACGCGCGGATCGGTCAGGCCGGCAACGGCGAGGATGGACGGATAGGCGGCCTTGGTGACGTTGTCATAGGGCGAATAGGCCGCGATGGTCCTGTAATCGTCCGGCGAGGCGATCGGGTTGCCCCATTCGGGCCATTCCGGTGGAGTCAGCGGCAGCGTGTCGTCGAGCATCGTGTTCAGCACGTCGACGAAAGCCACCTCGGCGATGATCCCGCCGAAGGCGTCCGGCGCCATGTTGGCGACCGCGCCCATCAGCATTCCGCCGGCCGAACCGCCCTGCGCGACGATGCGGTCCGCAGATGTGTATTTTTCCGCGGCCAGATGGCGGGCCACGGCGACGAAATCCTTGAAGGTGTTCTGCTTGGCGGCGCGCTTGCCGTCTTCGTACCAGGCGAACCCCTTGTCCTTGCCGCCGCGAATATGCGCGATCGCGTAGACGAAGCCGCGATCGGCAAGCGACAGGCAGTTCGTGTTGAACGAGGCGGGGATCGAAATGCCGTAGGAACCGTAACCATAGAGCAGGCATGGCGCCGATCCGTCGAGCGGTGTGTCCTTGCGATGCAGCAGCGTGACGGGCACTTGGGCGCCGTCGTGCGACGGTGCGAGGATGCGCCGCGTGACATAGTCGTCGGGATCGTGGCCCGACGGCACTTCCTGCGTCTTCAACAGCGCGCGCTCGCGCGTCCGCATGTCGTAGTCAAAGACCTGAGAGGGCGTCGTCATGGAGGAGTAGGAGAAGCGGATGACGTCGGTGTCGTATTCGTAGGACCCTGCCAGCCCGAGCGAATAGGCTTCCTCCTCGAAGGCGATGGCATGTTCCTCGCCGCTTGCCCGATCCTTCACGACGATGCGCGGCAATCCGTTCTCGCGCTCCAGCCAGACGACGAAATTCGCGTAGGCCTGCACCGAGAGGATCAGCCGGCCCGGCTTGTGGGCGACGAGTTCGGTCCAGTTCTCCTTCTGCGGCGCGTCGACCGGCGCGGTCATGATCTTGAAGTCCTTGGCGCCGTCGGCATTGGTCAGGATGAAGAAGACGTCGCCGCCCGAGTCCATCTCATATTCCACGCCGGTCTCGCGTTTCGCGACCAGGACCGGCGCGGCCAGCGGATCGTCGGCGCGCAGCAGCAGATATTCGCTGGTCTCGTGGTCGTGGATGTTGATGTAGACGAAGTCGTTCAGCCGGCTGCCGCCCGCGCCCATGAAGAAACCGGCATCGGGCTCCTCGAAGATCAGGCGGTCCTCGGACTGCTGCGTGCCGAGCTTGTGGTAATAGAGCTTCGACGGGCGGTGATTGGCGTCGAGCTTGGCGTAGAACACGCCTTCGCAGGCCGCGTCCCAGACACCGCCGCCGACCGTGTCCGCGATGTCGTCGTCGCTGTCGGCCAGCGTCTCGAGGTCGCGCACACGCAGGCGGAAGAACTCCGAGCCCTTGTCGTCATAGCCCCATAGCAGCTTGGAATGGTCCGGCGAATGATCCGCCGCCGAGATGCGGAAATAGGCCTTGCCCTCGGCTTCCTCGTCGCCGTCGAGGATGATCGTCCGCTGGTCGCGTAGCGCCTCTGCGGTCTTGTCCCGCGGCATGCGCTCGAAGCGCGGCTGCTGGCCGCCCTTCTTGTAGGACGATCCGTAGGCCCATGGCCCGTCGGGCGAGGGGACGGCGGAATCGTCTTCCTTGATGCGGCCCTTCATCTCCTCGAACAGGACCTTCTGCAGGTCCTTCGTATCCGCCATCAGGGCGTCCTGATAGGCGTTCTCGGCCTCCAGATGCGCGCGGATGTCCGCGTCGAGAACGCTCGTGTCCTTGAAGACCTCCTGCCAGTTGTCGGCACGCAGCCAAGCGTAATCGTCCGTGCGGGTGATGCCGTGGCGGGTGTCGGACACGGGACGTTTGTCGGCGAGGGGCGCCGTTTGCTGGGTCTTGAACGGGCTGGGCATCGGGCCTCCGGTATGCGGCTTTGCGGATTGATCGGGAGCCGAGGGCCGGGCAAGGCGGTGGTCGGCGCAAAAGGCTTTCCGCAGATGTATCGATTGACGGGCCGACTTCAACCCCGCCGCGCGACCGGGTGCGAAATGACGATGACGGGCGCGCTCCTGACAGTCGTGTCAGGAGGGGTTCCAGCGGCACGAAATCGCCGTTGCGCGCTGGCGCCCGCTTCGGTTGTATGCGGCGAACCGTTCCAGGAGATCCTGCATGACCGAGAAGATCCAGTTCTACACCAATCCGATGAGTCGCGGGCAGATCGCGCGCTGGGCGCTGCACGAGGCTGGCGCCGATTACGACGAGCACATTCTCGGTTACGGACCCGACATGAAACAGGCGTATCGCGACATCAATCCGATGGGCAAGGTGCCGGCGATCGTCCATGACGGCCGCACGGTCACCGAGGCCGCCGCGATCTGCCTCTATCTGGCGGAAGCGTTCCCGGATGCAGGGCTGCTGCCCCAAGGCCTGTCTGAAAAGGCGGACTATCTGCGCTGGAGCTTCTTTGCGGCCGGACCTGTCGAACAGGCAGTCACCACCCACGCCTTCAAATGGGACGAGGGGCTCGATCCGCAGTCATACGGTCGGCTGGGCTTCGGCAATTACGACCTCACGGTCGAGGTGCTGTCGGGCTTTCTGAGGGACCGGGCCTATGTCTGCGGCGACCGGTTCACGGCCGCCGACATCTATGTCGGCTCACAGGTCGTCTGGGGGCTGGCCTTCGGGCTGCTGCCGAAGCGCGATGAACTGGCCGCCTATGCCGAGCGATTGCGGGGCCGCGACGCCTACAAGGCGGCGAGAGCGATCGATGACGCCCATGCCGCCAGGATGTACGCGGCGAAATAGGCGCGCCGACGCCGTGGCGTCGCCCGGCATGTGCGCGGCGTCACGGCATGAACGCGGACTGAACGGCATGATCGGGGCCGGTTCAGCAAGGGGCTGATAGATCGAAGGCAACGATAGAAGCCCCTCGTCCAAGTCCGGAGGAAACCATGAAACTGAAATCCATCCCGATCGCGCTGGCCGTCACGGTTGCAGCCCTTGCCACCAGCCTTCCGTCGAAGGCATCCGTCTTTCACGCTTGGGAAGTCACCAACGTGCCGTGGGGCGATGTCCTCAACGTCCGCCGCTGGCCTGCCTCCTATTCGCAGATCGAAAGCGCTTATCCCAACGGCACCGTCCTGTCGCTGACCGGCCGCTGCAAGGGCGGCCTGATGCTCGATGACATCGCCCATCTGACCGACTGGCAGAAGCGCCAGGTGGTTCGCTACAAATGGTGCGAAGTCTGGCACGATCCGGCCAATAGCGGCCAGTGGCAGACCGGCTGGGTCTATATGCGCTACATGCGTCCGCATTGACCCGATCGCACACGCTGCCCTCCCGGCGTCGGCAGGATTGACTTGGATCAATTCTGCCGGACAATGCCCGGCGTAAACATGACAAATCCAGTCATAAAAGGGGGCGTGCCGTGAGGCGCATCGCGATCGCAACTGCTCTTGCGCCGGCCATGGCCTGCTTTCTCGCCATTGCGGCGGCGAGCCAGACGGAAAACGTGCCGCCGGCGACGCTTGAGGCGCTTGGCGAGGCCCTTTTCTTCGACACCAACCTCTCGGCCAACCGCACCCAGGCTTGTGCCAGTTGCCACGACCCGGAATTCGCGTTCACCGATCCGCGCGGCATGGCGTCTCCGGGCGACGACGGCGTCTCGCTGGGCGACCGGAACGCGCCGACGGCGGCCTATGCGGCCTTCTCCCCCGAATTCCACCGCAACGACGATGGCGACTGGGTCGGCGGCCAGTTTCTCGACGGCCGTGCCGCGACCCTGGAGGAGCAGGCCGGCGGTCCGCCCCTGAACCCGATCGAGATGGGAATGCCGGACAAGGCGGCAGTGGTTGACCGGCTGCGCGAGAACCCCCTCTATCCGGCCGCCTTCGACGCGTTCTTCGACAATGGCGTTCTCGACGACCCGGAGGCGGGCTATGACGCGATGACCCGCGCGATCGCGGCATTCGAGCGTACGGAAAGCTTCGCGCCGTTCGATTCCAAATACGACCGCTTCCTGCGCGGGGAGGCGAAACTGACGGATCAGGAGGAACTAGGGCGGGTCCTGTTCTTCTCGCAACAGTTCACGAACTGCAACCTGTGCCATCAGCTCGCAACAAGCGCGATTGACCGACAGGAAACCTTCTCGGATTACCGCTTTCACAACATCGGCACGCCGGAAAACCTGGCGTTGCGTGAGACGAACGGCGTCGAACCGGGAACGGTGGACGACGGTCTCCTGGCCAATCCGGCGATCGACGACCCGGGCGAACGCGGCAAGTTCCGCACGCCGACGCTGCGCAATGTCGCGGTGACAGGGCCTTACATGCACAATGGCGTGTTCGAAGACCTGCGCACGGTGATCCTGTTCTACAATCAGTACAACACCAAGTCCGAGACGCGTCGGATCAACCCGGAGACAGGCGAAACATTTGCGCCGCCGCCTGTACCTGACACGCTCGCGGTGAAGGAACTGACCCACGGTCCCGCCCTTGACGACAAGCGCGTCGATGCCCTTGTCGCGTTTTTGAAGACCCTGACCGACGCGCGATACGAGCACCTGCTCGACGAGTAGCGGCGACCGGCGGTCAGGCGATGTTGCCGAAGCGGGGCGAGGGAGCGGTTTGCGAATCGCCGGGTGCCGTGTGGCGAATTGACGCTTCTGTCATGCATCTTTTCGGGCCGACCGGCTTGAAAGGCGAGAAAAGTGCTTGAAAACCGGTTTGTTTCACCTGCCGACCTCTTGTGCTTCGCAACAATCCGACCTAGGTCCGCATCTCATGAGCTCAGCGCTGCCTGTTTTCTTTCCAGACTGAGAGGGTGCGTCCCTTGTTATGACGTTTTACGCGCTCTTTCTTCCCTTCATCGCCGCGTTGTTCGCGCCGATCCTGACCCGTTATCTGAAACACAACGCAGCATGGGTGCTGGCCGCCGCTCCGGCGCTGCTCTTCGTGCATTTCCTCGGCTTCGCCGACGGCGTGGCCCACGGTGAGCGCTTCACCGGCGGCTATCCGTGGATCCCGTCGTTCAATGTCAATTTCTCCTGGCTGATTGACGGGCTGTCTCTGACATTCGTGCTGCTGATAACCGGCATCGGCACGTTGATCGTGCTTTATGCCGGCGGCTATCTGAAAGGCCATCGCCATCAGGGCCGGTTCTTCTCCTTCATCCTGATGTTCATGGGCGCGATGCAGGGGCTTGTCCTGTCGGACAGCTTCCTGATGCTGTTCGTCTTTTGGGAACTGACCTCCATCACCTCTTTCCTGCTAATCGGCTTCAACCATGCCGAGGAGCGCTCGCGCCGCTCCGCGATCCAGGCGCTGGTGGTGACAGGGCTGGGCGGTTTGTCCCTGCTGGCAGGCTTGCTGATCATCTGGAACATCACCGGCGTCAGCGAGATGTCGCTTCTGCTGTCGACCGGCGATCTGCTGCGCGACAGCCCGTTCTTCATCGCCGCATTCGTTCTCGTGCTTGGCGGCGCGTTCACGAAGTCGGCGCAGTTTCCGTTCCATTTCTGGTTGCCGAACGCCATGGAGGCGCCGACGCCGGTTTCCGCCTACCTTCATTCCGCCACCATGGTGAAGGCCGGCGTGTTCCTGCTGATGCGGCTCAACCCGGTGATGGGCGAGACCGCGGCATGGGAGACCGTGCTGCCGATCTTCGGCGGTTTCACGCTGATCGCCGGCACGCTGCTGGCCGCGCGCCAGACCGACCTGAAGCTGATGCTCGCTTACACCACCATGGCTTCGCTTGGTCTGCTGGTGATGCTGACCGGCTTCGGCTCGGAAAAGGCCGCCGAAGGCGCGGTGCTCTATCTGATCGCTCATTCCATGTTCAAGGGCGGCCTGTTCATGGTCGCCGGCAATGTCGATCACGAGGCCGGAACGCGCGACGTCACCAAGCTCGGCGGGCTCGCCCGCGCCATGCCGGTCACCTTCCTCGCCGCATTGTTTGCCGCGATCTCCATGGGCGGTCTGCCGCCCTTCGTCGGCTTCCTCGCCAAGGAAGAGATCTATGCCGGCCTCGCCCATGGCGACACCTGGTCGATCATGATCACGATCGTCGCGATCGCCGGCAACGCCCTGATGTTCGTCATCGGGTTTGCCGTTGCGCTGAAACCGTTCCTGGGACCGAAGGTGGAAACGCCGAAACACGCCCATGAAGGGCCGGTCCTGCTCCTGGCCGGGCCCGCGATCCTGGCGCTTTGCAGCCTGTTCGCCGCGCTGTTTTCCGGATGGTTCCACGAGTATTTCTCAGGCCCGATGGCAAGCGCGGTCATGGGACATGAGGCGCACATCACGATCACGATCGTTCCGCATCTGGGCCTCGCCTTCTACCTGTCACTGCTGACGATCGTGCTTGGCGTCCTGCTCTATCTCTCGCTTGCGCGCCTTCGCGCGGCCATGGCCGGGTTGCTGGAGGCGATCGGCTGGGGTCCGGACCGGGGCTTTGACCAGGCGATTGTCGGCATCGTGAAGTTCTCCGTCGCCGTGACGAAGACGATCCAGAACGGCCGGCTCGAGTTCTACATCACCGCCACCTTCGTGATGCTCGCCGCCGCCATCCTCATTCCGATGGGTATCGCTGGCGACTGGCCGGACGCCCTCGCGTTCCCGAAGCTCTATTTCTACGAATGGCTGCTCGTCCTCATCGCCGTGCTTGGCCAATTTGCGGTGATCTGGGCGAAGAACCGCCTGACTGCGATCGTCTCGCTCGGCATCCAGGGCTTCGCCGTGGCGGTCTTCTTCATGCTGATGGGCGCGCCGGACCTGTCCTTCACTCAATTCATGGTCGAAACACTGTCGGTGGTCATCCTCGCCCTGGCGATGACGCGACTGCGCCTGTCGCCGCAAGACCATCGTTCGCCGTTCCAGATGGTGCTCGACGGAACGATCGCCACCGCGACGGGCGGGGCGCTGACGCTTCTGCTGCTGCGCGTTCTTGAGACCGATTTCGATGCGTCGCTGACGGAGTTCTTCAACACCTATTCCTACCAGATCGCGCATGGCCGAAACATCGTCAACGTGATCCTGGTCGACTTCCGCGGGATCGACACGTTCGGCGAGATCGCCGTGGTGATGACGTCGGGTCTCGCCATTCTGGCCCTGATCCGCGTCCTGCCGCGGCGCTCGCGCTCGTCGTCGAGCGAGCCGCCGGCGCCGGCCGGCGAAGCAGCGGGAAAGATGGCCTGACATGCGCACGCTGATTTTCCGCACCATCGCGCCGTTCCTGTCGAGCCTGATGATCCTGTTTTCGGTCTTCGTTCTGTTGCGCGGCCACAACCAGCCTGGCGGAGGTTTCATCGGCGGCCTGATCGCCGCCTCCGCGCTGGCGATCTACGGTATCGCGTTCGGCGTCTCGCCGGTGCGGCGTGCCATCCGGTTTCACCCGATGGCGCTGTCGGGTTTTGGCCTGTTGTTGGCCGCCATCGCGGGCATGCTGTCGATCTTCTCCGGCGTGCCGTTCCTGACCGGTCTGTGGGTGACCCCGACATTCTTCGGCGTCCCGATCGCCCTTTCGACACCGATGTTGTTCGACATCGGCGTCTACTTCGTCGTGTTCGGATCGATCACCTCGACCGCGCTGGCGCTTGAGGAAAGGGAGCGCGACTGATGGAGACAGCGATCGCCATCATGACGGGCGTCTTCTTCGCCACGGCATTCTACCTGATGCTGTCACGCCACATCATCCGCATTCTGCTCGGCGTGGCGATCCTCGGAAACGCGGTCAACCTGACCATTTTCACGACGGGTCGGATCACGCGCGAAGTGCCGCCGATCATTCCCGATCATGCGGCCATGCCGGAGGTGGCCATCGCCAATCCTCTGCCGCAGGCGCTGGTCCTGACGGCCATCGTGATTTCCTTTTCCTTCTTCGCTTTCCTGCTGGTGCTCGTTTTCCGCAGCTACCAGGAGCTTGGAACCGACGACACCGACGAGATGCGCGATGCCGAACCGCGCGACGAGCCGGCGCCGCCGCTTGGCTACTGAGACGCAAGACTGAGACCCCATGGCCGGACAAACCCAAATCAATGTCGATCTTGCCGAAGCGATGGTGACGACTGCGCCGCCGCTCGCCGATTGGCTTGTGGTCGCGCCGCTGGTGATCGGCTTCGTCTTCGGCGCTTTGTGCCTGATGATGCGCAAGGACACGGGCCGCCAGCCGGCCATCGCCATCACCGGACTGGCCCTGATGCTCGCCGCCGATATCGGCCTGTTCTGGCATGTCTGGCAGAATGGCACCGTGGCGATGACCATGGGACGCTGGCTGCCGCCATTCGGCATCACCTTCGCCGCCGACATGCTCGGAGCAACCTTCGCCCTCGTCGCGGGGATCGTCGGCCTGGCGGGTGGCGTCTATGCGCTGGAGGACGTGAACCAGACCGGGAGGCGCTACGGTTTCTATCCCTTCCTGCTCTTGATGATGGCGGGCGTTACCGCGGCGTTTCTGACCGGCGACATCTTCAACCTCTATGTCTGGTTCGAGGTGCTGTTGATCGGCTCCTTCGGGCTTTTGGTTCTCGGCTCGGAGCGTGAGCAGCTCGACGGAGCGACGAAATATGCGCTTCTGAACCTCGTCGCCACCACGCTGTTTCTGCTCGCCGTCGCCTATCTCTACGGTACGCTCGGCACGCTTAACATGGCGGACATTGCCCGAAAGGTGGCGGAGCGACGTGACGCCGGGCCGCTTTTCACGATCGCAGCGATGTTCCTCTTCGCATTCGCCATGAAGGCGGCGGCTTTCCCGGTCAATTTCTGGTTGCCGGCCTCCTATCACACCCCGCGGATCGTCGTGTCCGGCCTGTTCGCCGGCCTCCTGACCAAGGTGGGCATCTACGCGTTGCTTCGCATCTTCCTGATGCTGTTCGAAGTCGAGCGCGACCTGCTCGCCGGCACGATCGCGGTGGTGGCGGCCGCGACCATGGTGCTTGGCGCGATGGGTGCACTGGCCCAAAACGACATTCGGCGCATGCTCGGCTATCTGGTCATTTCGGGCATTGGCATGATGCTGGCCGGTCTCGCACTGGGCAGTCGCACGGGTCTCTCGGGCGCGGTGTTCTACGCAGCCCATTCGATGGTCGTGATGACAGCGCTCTATTTCCTCGCCGGGATCATGGGGGAGCGGATGAGGGGCTTCTCACTAAGGGAAGCGGGCGGGCTTTATTCACAGGCGCCGTGGCTGGCGGGCGTTGGCCTGGTCCTTTTCCTGGCGGTCTCGGGCCTGCCGCCCTTCTCTGGCCTCTGGCCGAAGGCGTTTCTCGTCAAGGCATCGCTCGACGTCGGGGCCTGGTGGCTCGCCCTGGCCATCCTTGTGACAGGATTGCTGACCACGATCGCTGTGGGCCGGACTTTCGCCTTCGCCTTCTGGCGCGAACGCCAGGTCCCGGATGACGAGACGCCAGCACCTGCAAGCAGCAAGGCTGTGGTTGGCTCGCTGCTTGGCCTGACCTTCCTCACGATCGCCGTGGGTTTCTACCCCGAGCCTTTCGTTCAGGTCACGGACCGCATCGCGGGTGAACTCCTGTCGCCGCAGGCCTATGTCGACTCGGTCTTCCCGACGGGCGCAATCGAGAGCGAGGTGCAGCCATGAACCTCTACCTTGTCAATGTCCTGATGGCCTTGGTTTGGGCCGCAGTGACTGGCTCCTTCAGCCTGATCAACGTGATCTTCGGTTTTGCGCTCGGCGCGCTGGCGCTTTCGCTCATACGCGAACAGGTTGGCTCGATGGGCTATTTCTCGCGTGCCTGGCGCGTGGGATCGCTGATTGCTCTGTTCATCTACGAACTGGTCCTGTCCGCCTGGCGCGTCGCGAAGCTTGTGCTCAAGCCGAACATGAACCTCAAGCCCGGCATCTTCGCCTACCCGCTCAAGGTGGATCGCGATTTCGAGATCACGCTTCTGGCGAACCTGATCACGCTGACGCCCGGTACGCTGTCGGTCGATGTGTCCGACGACCGCCGTTATCTCTACGTCCACGCGCTGGACTGTTCTGACCCCGATCAGGCCCGTGAGGACATCGCCGACGGCTTCGAACGCAAGATATTGGAGGCATTTCGCTGATGTCGTCTGCGGACTTTCTCTATATCGCCGTTCACGTCGCGCTGGCCTTTCTGTCGGTCACCTTCCTCGTCACCGTCGTCAAGGTGATATACGGGCCGACGCTGCCCGACCGGATCCTGGCGCTCGACATGCTGGTGGCCGTCGCGATCGGCTTTATTGCCGTTCTGGGCATCAAGACGGGCTACACGCTCTACCTCGACATCGCCATCGCGCTCGGCCTCGTCGGCTTCCTCGCCACTGTCGCTTTCGCGCGCTTCATCCTGGCGCGTGGCCGCATCGAGGAGGCGGAAGAGGGGCGTCCGAGGCTGGTGTCCAACCCGCGTGCGGGAATCTCGCTGTCGCCGGAAGGTGGCGCCCGCAGCGACGCTTCTGAGAAGACAACTGACGCAGGGCGCACATAGGAGGCGCAGGGCATGGAAACCGCAATCAATGTGATCGCAGGCCTGTTAATACTGGCCGGAACTTTCTTTGCATTTGTCGCCGCGGTCGGTTTATGGCGTTTTCCTGACATTTATTCGAGGATGCATGCAGCTTCCAAGGCCGGTACACTTGGCTCGGGACTCGTTTTGCTTGCGCTCGCTGTTCACGCCGGTGACACCGCCACAGTGAGCCGTGCACTGGCCGGGATCACCTTTTTTCTTTTGACCGCCCCGATTTCGGCGCATCTGCTTGCCAAGGCAGCTTACGTCGTAGGTTATGAGCTGGCGAAGTCTTCTGTATTGGATGAAATGAACGAATCAAAACGCAATGTATGAGTGCGTTTATACATCCTAAGCGTTAGTTCATTAGAAATTCCTAGCAATTGCAACCTTTGGTTGCTGAAAAGGGTGATGTTTTTTATTGTTTGTTTCCAACTTGTTGTGATAGATGTCACATATGGTTTGGGTTGAATAACCAGATTCGGCGCGACTAAGTAGGCGCCGTCAAAAACAACAAAAAAAGGACTATACCATATGACAGAGAATGCAGGGCAAAATGATCTTTTGGCCGAGCTGACAGCGGATGTTGTCTCTGCTTATGTGAGCAACAATCCGGTTCAGGCGGCGGATTTGCCCGGGCTCATCTCCGAAATCCATGTGGCTCTCGGCAAGACGCTTGGCGGCGTCGTCGAGGAAGTGCAGGAGAAACCGCGCCCGGCGGTCAATCCGAAGCGTTCGGTCACTGACGACTATATCATCTGTCTGGAAGACGGGCAGAAGTTCAAGTCGCTGAAGCGTCACCTCATGAGCCATTATGGCATGACGCCGGAAGAATATCGCGAGAAGTGGGGCCTGCCGGCCGACTATCCGATGGTCGCTCCGTCCTACGCGGCGCAGCGGTCGAAACTCGCTCGTGAAATGGGCCTCGGCCGCAAGCGCGGCAAGTGATCGTCTTTCTCTCGCGGAAAGATTCCAAAAGCCGCGGCCTCAATCGCGGCTTTTTCTTTGCCCTTTTGTCTTGTTCGCGCGTGACGAGAGTTCAGTGACGAGGCAGTCGCGAGCCACTTTCAGGGCGATGTGCCGGTTCAGGTCGTAGGACCAGTGGCGTAATAGGCTCTTGCTGTGTTCGCGGCGTAACGCAATGTCAAATCCGTCGATCCATGTGCCGAGATCCTGGGGTGTTGCGTGTGCGAGCTGAGCGCGCGTAGCGCGGGCCAGCACCAACAAGTCTGCAGGCCGGCTCGCCAGCCGGCAGGCTGCAACCTTGCGGTTCGACGGGACGTTTGATGACGCACTGTCCATGACGCTTTCTCTCCTGTGCGGCTCTTGCGTCTGAGCCTAGGGGCGGTCGCGACCTGTTGGATAAGCGCTCGGCCACATCGCACCTCTTGCATCCAAAGAGGCCCGGAATTCCGGGGATGCTGGCCCCGAATTGAGAAAATCTATTCAACAACGTCTTTTCCGTTGTAGGAATAAAATCCTATTACGGAGAAGATGAATGCCAGATGCACTCGCTGATATTCCACTGGGCGTCGATTGCGCGGTCATGCGCGAGTCGACGTGCCGAGACTTCGACGAGACCGGCAGGACGCGGAGGGCCGCGCCTGTCGCCACCGTCAGCGATCCGGCGACAGCCAGCGCCATGTGCGACGGCATCATCGATCTGATTGCGATCTTCTTCAATGTGAGCGGCCGCCAGCTGCGTTCGCCTCACAGGACGTCCAGGCCGGTCTCTCGGGTTCGCCAGATTGGCATGTATGTCGCTCACGTCACGCTCGGAATGAAGATGACGGCCGTCGGAACGGGTTTCGGGCGTGACAAGAGCACGGTGGTGCATGCCTGTCACACGATCGAAGACATGCGTGACGACGAGGATTTCGATGTGATTGTCTCGCGCGTCGAGAGGCTCATCAGCGTGGCGTTCTCGCTGGACCACCACGCGGTGCGCGCCGATGACTGACCGAAAGGCAGAAAAGCGCGTCTTTCGTTTCCTACGGTTGTTGGCGAAGGCGCCCGCCAGGTTGCGTGAAACGGGCGATCCGGTAGTCAAGTTGCTCGAATTCCCGGGCGAGCGGTCCGTGCGGTGCCGAAGCGCCGATATCGAAGCCATGGCGCGGATGGATAGCGTTGCAATCTCGACTCGGGGCGATGATCGATGGATCTGGCTGACCGCGTCCGGACGTTCGGCCGCTCGGCGGGCCGGCGCCGTAGATCTTGCTGATCAGCACCGCGTTCTACGGCAAGCGCATCTGGAGATTGAAGGTCACAGCGAAAGCGTCGTGATCAACATCGCTGAATCACCGCTCGCAGCACTTGCGCGACTGCGGCATGCGAAGGGCCAATCCTGGCTCGACCGCGCGGAATTGGCGGCGGGGGAGAGGCTGCGGGTGGATTTCGAGCAGGCCATGCTTCAGCCGCGCGTCACGGCTTCGTGGGATATGTCGCGGGTCGCCCGGTCCGGCTCGAGTTCGGGAGGCGCTGCAAACGATCTAACGGATCGGGCGCTCGCAGCGCGGCAACGGGTGAACGCGGCGATCGAGGCGGTCGGTCCTGACCTGGGCGGGGCCCTTGTTGACATCTGCTGCTTTCTCAAGGGCTTGGAACAGGTCGAGCGGGAGCGAGCATGGCCGCGTCGTTCGGCGAAACTGATGCTGAAGACGGCGCTCGGCATGCTCGACAGGCACTATCACCCGCAAGCGACGCATCGGCGTCGTTCAGGCAGGATCCTGCATTGGGGAGGCGAGGGCTATCGGCCGAACATCGTGAGCTGAGGTCAGGCGGCCTCGGCAGCAGCGCGGGCTTCATCCTTCATCCGGGCGACCATCGCACGCAGTCCGTTGGAGCGCTGTGGCGTGAGATTGTCCTCAAGTCCCAGCGTCTTCAAGAGGGCCGCGGCGTCGAACCCGGCGATTTCCGAGGCTTTGCGACCCGACATCGCCGCGATCATGATGGCGACGAGGCCGCGAACGATATGGGCGTCGGAATCCCCGCGAAACGACACGACCGGATCGTCGGCGCCTTCCACGGTGGAGGCGAGCCACACCTGGCTGACGCAGCCATGCACCTTGTTCTCTGCCGTCTTCTCTGCATCCGGCATGTCAGGCAGGCTGCGCCCGAGTTCGATCACGTAACGATACTTGTCCTCCCAATCGTCCAGAAAGGCGAAATCGTCTTGGATCGTTTCCAGGTTCGGGAGCATGGCTGGCGCCTGATGGCTAGCGTTGGCAACACCGGCGACGAGAGCCGGAACATGGCACGCTACTTAGTTGGAGCCTTCATTCGGGACAAGGGCCGCCGGCCGGGGTGTGAGTTCGTCGGTCGCCGTTTCCTGCTTCATCGATGGATGACCATGGCGGAACATGGAATAGGCGATGACGAGACCCTCGCGTGCCCTTGAGCCGGCGTATGAGAAGAGCTCTCCGCCGGTCTCGCACACATCCGGGCGTCGATCGCAAATGCCCCTTATGTCGGAGACCGCTTCGCCAACGACCGCAGCGACCTTGAACGGGGAGGGGGCGGGCGCGGCGTCGGGCGACCTGTCGGCGGCCGCATCCCGGTAGGCAGCCGGAACGAAGGCGGGCAAAACCGCCAGGCCGATGAAGCCGAGTATGAACATCCTGAAGAGAAAACGCATTGTTTTCCACCAAACCCTGTCTTTGGACAGCAATCCCTGTGCATCGATACGATAGTGGTGATTGGGAGTTTGAGTGGCAATTGCGGGGGATTTGAGCCGGATTTTGCTCAAATTGCACACAAGTGCGAAAAGTGACGTTGGATCAAGCGGTTGGTGGCTGAACCGTCCGTTAACCATAACGTCAAATCTGGGCCTCCTGCAGCCTCCTTCGGGCGATTGTGAAGGCAATCCTGCGTCGCCGGGCGGTTCGCTTATCCATTCATTAAAGGTGAGGTGCGATTCTGGATCTGCGGCGTCGTATGCCGTTCAGACCGCTTCGCGAGTGTATGAGTTGGCGTTTCTGCGTAACATCCAAGACCGATATGAAAAGGCGCTCCAGGATCTGGCGCGACGGTCGGTTGCTGCCGTCCGAAATCCGGCCATCGACGGTGACGCCATGTCCGTAGTCATCGCTGAGAAGCTGATCGCCCTTGCCGCCGGCGCGGCGCTGGTTCTCGCACCCGCGACCATCGCGCTCAGCGGTCTCGGTCTGCCGGGCAGCTATGGCGCCGCGACTGCGATCGCACTGACGCATGTCGCTATCCCGTTCCTCGCCCTCGGCTGGCTCAGCATCAGTCAGACCCCGTGGAAAGCCGGATTGTTTGCCGTCGCCAGTTGGAGCGCACTTGCCGGCGCCTTGGTCGCCGTTTCGCCCTCGCTCGCGCTGTTGAGCGGACTCATCCTCTTCCTGGTCGTTGCGCGAGGCGATACCACGACTCGTATCCGTATGCTGTTGGCGAACGAGCCGACCGGTGAGGTGGATTCGGAGACCGTCGAAACAGACACGCGTATTGAATTGACGCGCGATGGCACGGTCGCGCGTGCGATTGGGGAAATGGCGAGCCAGATACGGTCGCGCCGTCCCTTCATCGATCATGTTCATCTGGCCGACCGGATCGCCTTTCTCGAGACGCTCGCCGACGTGTCGAAGACGCGCAGGACGTGCGCGGATCTCGAATTGCGCCTCGATCTGGCGGCACCGGGCGAACCGCAATCCTTCCAGTCGCTCGCCGTCGATATCGCACCGAGCGGCGAGGGCGTCACCCTGACCCTGAAGAAGGCCGCGCCACAGCAGGAGCAGGTGGAGGTCGGCCCGTCCGACATGCAGAAACGGTTTCTCGCCACGGTCAGCCATGAATTGCGTACACCGCTCAATTCGATCATCGGCTTTTCGGACATTCTGCGCCGTGACATCTTCGGATCGCTCGCCAATGACCGCCAGCGCGAATATGTGAACCTGATCCACAGTTCCGGCGTGCACCTCCTGAACGTGGTGAACACGATCCTCGACGTGTCGAAGATCAATGCCGGCACCTATGCGATCCATCGCGAGCCCTTCGACCTGGACACTGTGGCGCAGGAATGCGTCTCGATGCTGCAGCCGCAGGCCGGTGCGAAGGGTGTCAGGCTGGAATTGGTCTCCACCGCGCCGATCGAGCAGGCCGATGCGGATCGACGCGCGATCAAGCAGATCGCGATCAACCTCTTGTCGAACGCCATCAAATTTACGGATTCAGGTGGCCTCGTCTCGCTGACGACCGAGCGGTGCGACGATGGCTTTGTGCTTTCCGTCTGCGATACGGGCATCGGAATGTCCGACGCGGAACTGGGGATTATCGGCGCGCCATTCGCCCAGGTCGACAACGCCTATACGCGCCGTTGCGAAGGCACCGGGCTTGGTCTTACGGTTGTCAGCGGTTTGGTTCAGTTGCATGGCGGGTCGCTTGATGTGAAAAGCAAGCCCGGCGAGGGCACCGAAGTGCGAGCGTTCATCCCCAAGGGCGAGGATGGTGACACCACCGCTCTCGAAACCGGGGCCAGCACCGCTTCGGTGGCGCGCGTCGGGAAGCAGAACGGGACGAACGGAAGCATCGTCCGACTGGCAGGATAGGGAAATGACGGTTCTTTTGGTGTTGCGCGAAACGGCAGAAAACCTTGGCGGTGTCATCGCGGCCAACCCGACGGTTGCGGGCGGTGCTACGGCGCTCTGCGTTGCCATGACGTTCTTCACGGCCAACGCCGTCTATTTCCAGGAACAGCAGCATCCCTCGGCCTTCTTCGCGACCAGGCCCGCTCTGGTGGCACAGGCTCCTGCACCGAGGGCCGCGGCACCGGCCCCTCAGCCTTCGGTGACGCGTTTCGCAACGAGCGAGCCGGCGCCGTCGGCTGATACGCGTCCGATCATCCCCGCCGTTGCCCCCGTGCCGGAAATCCGACCGGAGCGCGAAGTGGCTGCCAACCTTGCCGCTCCCGAGACCGACACGACAGTCGCGGGGATTCAGGAGCTCCTGGCGAAGCTCGGATATTATCAGGGCACGATCGACGGATTGCGCGGACCGGTGACGGATTCGGCGATCGAGACTTACAAGCAGAAGGTCGGGCTGCGGGGCATCGAACTGAGCGAAGCCGACCTGATGACGTCGCTACGCAACAATCTCGGCGTGACGGCGGCCATCCCCGAGAAGCGATCAACTGCCGAGGAGGCGGACGTGTCGCAGCTCGTGGCGGAACTGATCGAGAGCGCTGCCAGCGGAGACGGTGCGGTTCCGCTTCCGGACCGCATCCCGTCTGCCGACGTCGTCAAGGTGCAGGCAGCGTTGCGCGCCTTCGGAAACACGGACATCGTCGTGGACGGTATCGCCGGCGAGCAAACCGAACTCGCCATCCGCGAGTTCCAGGCGCTTTTCCAACTGCCGGTGAACGGCGAAATCGACGGCACGCTGCTCGACAAGATGCGCACCGTTGGCCTGATCCAGTAGCGGACGGCAAGTTATCGTGACCAGCCGATTGACATCGGCCGTGTTCGTCTCGGCCCTGATCCGCAGGGTCAATGGCGAGGGCGGCTTTTCCGCGATTCTGCGCCGCGGCGCGGAGGCGGCGGGCGCGATCTTCATCTGCGTGCCGGCGGGCGCTGCAGGCGGCACTACGCTCTACGCGCAGGCGCCGCAGAGCATCGCGGCCGAGCGTGACCACCCGGCCATCGGAGGCCGCCTCTTCGAGCGCATCGGTGAAGCATTGACCGAAGAGCAGTTGAGCGAACGCTTCGCGCGCGAGGCACGATTTGATCCGGATTTCTGGGTTGTCGAACTGGAACTCTTCGGCCGGCAGCCGACGGAATACTTCGATGTGGCGTGATCGCCTCAGGCGACCTTCGCCATCGGCCCCGGTTTCTCGCCTCCAGCGACGCCTCGGTCGTTGGCGGGCAGGGCCTCCCTTGCGAGCGCCAGCAAATCGTCGCTGCGCCAGTCCCAGACCTTGTGAACGCATTGCTCGATGGTGACCTCATCGAACACAGTCTTGAAACGAGCGATCACGGCGGGGTCTTCCGCCAGTTTTGGGGCGAGCGCGGAGAACAACTTCACGCCCTGTTCAGCCGTCGCGCCCAGGAATTTCAGCATGTAGATCAGGTTGCGCGAGGTCGGGTTGTCGCAGAGCCCCTTCGCGCTCACGAGCGTGATGGCAATCGCGTCGGCGACCGCCGTGCGCAGCACGCCAGGGTTCGGATCTTGGGCCGCGATGACGAGGTCATCCACGGAGATGTCGTTGAAGCCGCGGGCGTGGGCGGCGATCTCGCCGTGAAGCTCGTGTCGAAAACGATCGAAGGCCTCGGCCTCCTCGGGCGGCAATGCCTTGTCGAGGCGCTGGCGAAGGTCCAGCGCGCGGTCCACGCCTTCGTTCGCGATCATGCGAAGGGCGTTGACGATCGGAGTGGCGAGGTCGCTGCGCCGTGCGATGGCGCGGGCGTGTTCGGCGCCATGCTGGGAGAGAATGGCCATGAGCTCGGCGTCGGAGAGACGCTTGCTGCGCGTCAGGATCGGCGAACAGATGGCGACCGGGAAATCACATAGCGCGAGCAGGAGCGGCTTCGGAGCGCTCTCATTGGTGGCAAGCAGCGCGGCAATCTCGCGCCGGCTCTTGTCCGCGATCGCCTGAAGGAGCGGGAGCACCAGATCGGAGAGCCGTGTCGCGTCCGTCTTGGAGGGGCGCGGCGCCGCGCAGAACTCGCGGCAGGCGGTGACCGCGATGGCGTCACCAGCGGACGGTTCGGAAGTTCGGGTCATCTGCGTCATGGCCAATCGTCGCTCCGTTTCGACACAGCCACGACCGTAACGACGAAAACGTTAGCAAGTTGTTAACCATGAGCTGTCACGTCTTTTGATGTCGCAAAATGAGCGAGGAAAAGAACATGGCACAGGTTGTCGCGTTCCCGGCCTTCGTTCCGCGTACCGATCCGGCGGCCCGAAAGGCAAGCCGGAAGGATGGAGACGGCCGATTCGGCAAGGTGATTGTTTTCACCGGCGTTTGGCATGAACAGACCGGGCGCAAGGATGCGGCCGAAGGGCAGGACGAGGCCGGCGAGCCGAGACAGTAGTCAGGCTGCGTTTGAACCGACTGGAACAGCTTCCGGTTCGCGCCGTGAGCGTTTCAGAGCTCGGTGGAACTGCAGTCGATACGCTCGATGAAGTCGGCCACGACAGGATCATAGGTCTCGTCCGGACGGAAGATCCGAAGGACGGCGAAGCCCTGGTCGCGCTTTGCTTCTACCATCACTGAATCGGCGAAGACCTCGCGCGGCGCTTCCTGCATGACGCGTATCTGCAGAGGTGCGGCCACGACGAGGCTGAGATTTTCCGAAGCCACGATGCGGTCGTTGGCGGAAAACACGATATGGCCGAGATCGTCGAACACCGCGACTGACCAGAAGTCCCCGCTCGCGGGCGCGGTCATCGAGAAGACCCCGTTGTCGAGATCGTAACGGCAGGCGATCACGCCGAACATCGGGTCGAGGGTCCTTGCCGCGACGAGGTCCACACCATAGCGGTCGAGACGCACGGGGTCGTTGAGTGCGGAATTCGCCTCGATTTGGCGCCAGACGTCATTCTCTGACAATTGCGGCAGCAGCAGCACGATGGCGACATGCACCAGCGCTGCACCGACCAGGCCGACGAAGCTCGTGTAGACGAATCTAATCATTGACGCATCCGAGCTTTCTCACGGCGGGCATGCGCAGATCAGCGAGGCCCGTGTCGCTGCCGATCGCGGTGTCGTACAGTGAAAGCGCCAATGCGAATGGCCCGCTCGCGCCGGCGAAGAGCCAATTGCGCGGCTGCGGCAGCGGCGCGATGCGAATGTCGAAATCCCCGTCGCGAAACCGGAGTATGGAGCCGGAATGCAGCGCGACCGGAACCCCTTCGCGCGGAGAGGCCAAGGGCGCGTCGTCACGCAAGACGTAAAGTGTCCATAGCCTTGCCCCCGGCGTGTCACCCTCTATCACATAGGTGCAACGGGCGTTCAGGGTCTCTCCGTCGTCATCGATGCGGCGTACGAAGGCCAGCCCTTCGGCAGCTGCGAGCGGAAGGCCGCCCGATCGTGAGAAATAGGCCTGGGAATAGGGGTCCGGATTGTTGGTGCCGATCGCCGGATTGGCGTGCCAGTCATTGATCGCGAGCGTGCCCAGGAAGGGCAGGTTCCCGGTCGCCCACGTGGCCGAACCGATCCCGAGCACGAGGGCCAGGGCAACGCCGTAAAGAAAGGTGGACAGATCGCGAATCATGCCTGCGCCGTGCGGAACCCTGCCTGCAACTCAACCGGTTTGGCCGTGTAGCACGGATTATTCAACCCGTGTGCTTGCAACGGTCATGTCGTCGGCATTGAGTGGCGTCGCGTCTTCGAATCGATCGCCCAATTGGCGCAGGAAGTCGGCCAGCGACTGCGACAGGACCCGCGGCCGCTCCGCATTCGCGTCTGCGATCTGCTCGTCGTCGGGCTTCGGTTGCGGCTCGGCTTTGGGCGGATCGACGCCGGGAATGGGCAGCAATTCGATGCCGGTATGGGCGAAGGTCATGATGCGCTGCCAGGTCATCGCAGGGAGGCTGCCGCCCGTCAGCCGGTTTGTCGGCTTGTAATTGTCGTTGCCGTACCAGACCGCAGCGGTGAAATTGCCGGTGTATCCGACGAACCAGGCATCGCGATAGGACTGGGTCGTCCCCGTCTTGCCGGCAGCGGTGGTCATCTCCAAGGCGGCGCGCCGACCTGTTCCCCAGACCGGCACGTTGGCGAGCATCTGGTTCATCTCGATCGCCGTCTTCTCCGATAGCACGCGGTCTCCCACGAATTCGGCATCGTCGTGCTGGTAGAGCACGTCGCCGGCAGAATTCACGATCTTGGTGAAGGCATGGCGGCGATGCGCATAGCCGCCGCTTGCAAAGGTGAGGTAGCCCGTCGCCTGATCGAGCACCGTCATGCCTGACGTGCCGAGCACCATCGTGTGGTGCTTGATGATTGGCGAGACGATGCCCATGCGACGCGTCAGATCGACGATCTGGTCCGTGCCCTTCAGATAGTCGCGGGCCAGCAGTACGGGCACGGTGTTGATCGACTTGGCCAGCGCCGTGGCAAGCGTGACGCGTCCGGAGAAGGAGCGCCCGTAGTTCTTCGGCGACCATCCGCGCCATGTCACGGGTCCGTCGCGCACCACGCTGTTCGGCGTCAGGTCGCTGTTTTCCAGCGCCGCAGCATAGACATAGGGTTTGAAGGAGGAGCCAGCTTGGCGTTCAGCGACAGTCGCACGGTTGAACTGGCTCTCGCCGTAGTCCCGGCCGCCTACCATGGCGCGAACCGCGCCGTTGTTCTCGATCAAGACGACGGCCGATTCCGAAACATTGTAGCGTGCGCCCTGTTGGCGCAGGAAGAATTCGGTGGCTTCTTCAGACGCGCGCTGCAGGTCGCGGTCGAGCGTCGTGCGCACCGTGATCGAACGGCTCGGCAGGTGCTCGGTGATCATGTACTCCTTCACTTCCGCGAAGGCCCAGTCGAGGAAGTGGTCGGGGCTGTCGATGGCCGCGCGCAGCACGACATCGGCAGGATGGCGGCGCGCGCCGGTCACCTGACCTTCGGTCATGAACCCGCTTTGCACGAGGTTTGTCAGGACCTCGTTCGCGCGTGCGCGGGCGGCCGGCAAATTGATGTGCGGCGCGTATTTCGCCGGTGCCTTGAACAGCCCGGCGAGCATCGCTGCTTCGGCCAGGTTGATGTCGCGCACGTCCTTGCCGAAATAGAACTCTGCAGCGGCCGCGACACCGAAGGTGCCGCCACCCATATAGGCGCGGTCGAGATAGAGCTTGAGGATCTCCTCTTTCGACAGATTGGCTTCGAGCCAGATCGAGAGGAAGGCCTCCTTGATCTTGCGGTCCAGCGTTCGTTCGTTGGACAGGAAGAGGTTCTTGGCGAGCTGCTGGGTGATCGTCGATCCGCCCTGGACCACAGAGTTGGCGCGCACGTTTTCCGTCATCGCGCGGGCGAGGCCGATGAAATCGAGCCCGATATGGTCGAAGAAGCGGCGGTCTTCCGTGGCGAGTACGGATTTGACAAGGTGGTCGGGCAGTTCCTCGATCGGAACGGCGTCGGAGTGCAAGATACCGCGCCGGCCGATTTCCGCTCCATAGCGGTCGAGGAAGACGACGGCGAATTCGTCCTGCTCGCGCCAGTTGCCGGCGACTTCTTCGGAGGCGGGCAGGGCGAGCGCCAGCATGACCACGGCGCCACCGGCGCCAAGGGTCATGCCCTCGCTCATGAGTTCGAAGAAAACGCGCTTGACGCCGCGCACGCGGAAGCGCCGGAAGAAGAGGAATATCTCCTCCCAGGTCTCGCCGGCCGCGAAGCGGGACTCATACAGGCTGGAATCGATCCAGGCGTCGATCTCAAGCAGGAAGGAGCGCTTCTTCAGGCGCGGTTCGTCACCTTCCTGCGTCCTTTCGGATCGGGTCCTGAACTTGAAAGGATTCCACATCTGGCTGCCGGCGACCCCGTACTACCTTCGGGCCGGTCGGTTCGAATCAGACGCAAACCGGCTCGCAACGCAATGCATGCCCCATGACGTCTCATGCCGCATTTGCGCGTTGATCTCAAGAACAGAAGTCAGTGCTCGTGGTCGAGTCGGCCCTGTTCGGCCTTGTGAAAGTATTGGCTCGAGACCAGCCAGCCCTTGATCGGGCGCAGAGGAAGGACGCAGAAAAGAACGAGAAGCGGCAGCGTCAGGAGCGCGGTCAGCCAATAGGCAGCGCCGACCGACAAGGTCATCCACAAGGCAAAACCCAGAACCGGGACCGAGGCGATCAGCATCACGAAAAAAGCGGGGCCGTCAGCCGCATCGGCGAAAGACAGGTCGAGCCCGCACACGTCGCAACGTTCCTTCAACGTGATGAACCCGTTGAAGATCGAGCCTTCGCCGCAATGCGGGCATTTTCCGGCGGGGCCGGTCGTCATGGGCGGCAGCGGCGGATACTGGTCATCGGTCATTCGTCATCTCCATTGTCCCGACCACATACTCCAAATTCTCGAGCCGGGGGAGTGGCGGATGGTCGCGAGGAGACGGTGTCTGGCGCCTCGTCAGCCCTGATAGAAGACATGCCGGCCGATCTTTGACAGCCGTTTCAATTTGCGTGCCCAGCGCGGTTGTACGGAATCGGCATGATAATGGGTGGCGCTGGCGACAGCCCCGACATCCCCACGTCCGGACAGGACATCAGCGGCGATAGTTTGCGCCCGCTTCCATGCGCTCTTCTCGCGGGTCACGTCGGGGTGCCCGTCGCACGTGAAGGAGAACTGGCAGGCATTGCGGCGATTGCTGTTCTGATAGACCACGCCGCAGATCGTGTCCGGATAGCGTCGGCTTTCCATCCTGTTCAAGATGACCTGCGCCACAGCCATCTGGCCCCGTGCCGACTCGCCCCGTGCCTCGAAATAGATCGCGGTTGCGAGGCAGGCTTTCTCTGCCTTTGAGACGACCGGCATGATAGGAACCGCAGGAGGTTGTTCGAGTAGCGGTTTGTGGACGGCGAATGTCAGAAGCGGATCGGGTAGGGGAATCTCGATCTTAGACTCCAAGGTCGCCTGCTCGATCGCGGTCAGTGGTGGATTGAGGAAGACGGCGCTTTCGATCACGAACCGGACATACGGCAAGGCAATGACGGGCTGTGGCGTCCGCAAGGGCGTAGCGACAGATGCGATGGCAGTCGTGCAGAATGTGAGAGCGAGAATAGAGCGCAGGTTTGAAGGTCCCGCGAAGGCGAGCCAGTTGATCGACATGTTTTCTTCTTTTTTGTTGAGCGGAGGCGCCGCATAACGGCGTCATGCAAGTCGTATCGCAGACGTGCTGCAGTGCTGAGCTTCATCTCGCTGCTGAAAAATGCAGAAAGATGGCTCGAATAGGGCGGTTTCTCGGCGATTTCTTGAAGAATTCGCCCCGTGTATTCGACTTTGGTGGCGACCGTCAGCCGATGTCGCGATCGCGCCAGTCCGTCGGCCGCGGCGAGGGACCCGCGTCGAAACGCGGATTGGGCGTCTTGAGCACCGGATTGCGCTCCGAGACGTCCGGCCGGCTTTCCCGCCATACGATGAAGATACCTGAAGCTATAACAATACTCGCCCCGAGCGCCACCATCGCGTCGGGCCGCTCAGAGAAGAAGGCCATGCCGAACACCGTTGCCCATAAGATTTGGCTATACTGAGTCGGGGCGATAACGGCGGCGGGGGCGTGTCGGTAGGCGGTGATGGTGCACAACTGGGCGGTGACCGACATCAGGCCGACGGCGGCCATCAGGGCGAGCGAGGTGAGGTCGACGGGCTTGTAGACCCAGGGCAGCGTCGCGCCCATCAGCACGATCGACGACAGCATCGGGTAGAGGATCAGCACGGCGGAGCGCTCCTGCGCGCCGATCTTGCGCACGATGATCGCGGCCGAGGCGGCGGCGAAGGCGGAGCACAGCGCCGCCAGATGCCCGACCGACAGGCTGGTGACGCCCGGCCGCAGCACGATCATCACGCCGACGAGCCCGACGACGACGGCCGCCCAGCGCCGCGCCCGCACGGTCTCGCCGAGGAGCGGCACGGACAGGACCGTGATCAGCAGCGGCGTCGCGAACAGCAGCGCGTAGACCTCCGCCAGCGGCAGCCGCACGAAGGCGAAGAACCCCGCGCTCATCGCGATCAGCGCCAGGATCGCGCGCAGCATCACGAGCCAGGGATGGCGCGGCCGGAAATTCGCCGGCTTCTGGTCGGCCAGCATGGCGATCGACATCGGCACGAAGGCGAACAACATGGCGAAGAAGATGATCTGGAAGATCGAATAATGCTGCCCCACGGCCTTGATGATGGCGTCGTGGGTGGCAAACAGCGCAAAGCCCAGAAAGGCGAGCCCGAGGCCGCGCACAAGCGCGTTGCTTTCGCCGTGCATGCCGATCTCCCTGTCCGGTCCGAAGCGTATGCCGCGCCTATAGGCCAGTTTCACCGGCCGGTCATCCCGTATTCGCGACGACCCGCGGGCCAAATCCGACGCGGCGCCCGCGCGGCCCGCGAACGGTCCGGGAGCGCGCCAGAACAGCCGCGCCCGCCGCATGGTCTTTCTCCAGACAAAACGGCCGGCTGCACTTTCCTCAACGGAAATCCGCCCCTAGGATGCCGGGATAAAATGGGGGATTTCATGAGCAAGGCCGAGTTCATGCGGGCGCCGGGCGCCGCGCTCATCCGTCTATACGCGCTGATGGCGCTCATGGCGGCAGTATTGGCGACGCCGACACTGGCGCGGGCCGCCGAACCGGGCGTCTATGTGCAGCTCAAGACCGGCGAACTGATCCGGCTGCGCGAAGAGTTCCTGCCCGGCAGTGCCTACGACGTGAAGTTCAGGCGGCGCGACGGCCGCCCTGGCGAATTCTCCGCCTACGCGTTCAGGCCGGACGAGGCCGCGCAACTGCCGGTGTTCGCGATGTCGGACATCGCCTCGTTCATCGTCCGGAGCAGCCCCGACGGCCCGCGCCTGAGGATCGGGCATGTGAGCTACCTGACGCGGGTCAAGGAGTATGCGACCGACATCTACACGGCCTCCAAGGACATGTTCTCGTCCTTCAGCGACGCGGACTTCGCCCATGCCATCATGGCAGAGTCGCGCGAGGACGAGATCGACCGTCTGCGCGAAACGGAGATCGACTCCCTGACCTACGGCTACGTGCCGCGGCAGACCGTGTTCATGTCGAACAACTGGATACGCGATCACGAAAGCAAGCAGAAAATCCAGATCGTCGGCCAGATCCTCATGATCTCGGAGTACCGCCGCTTCAACGGCAAATGGCAGGAATCGCCGCTTCCCCGCTATTACCCCTTCGTGGCGACCGAATCGGCCAACAACCTTCTGTGGACCGCGCACAAGAACCGGTTCTATCCCGGACCGGACCGCGTCTACGAGACGCTGGCCCGCAAGCTCGCGGACGCGAGCGACTATGTGGGCAATCTGGACACCGTCGCGCAGCTCTACGCCGACGGGGGCGACGCGCAGGCCGCGCTCGGGCTCTACGAGACGCGCATCCTGCCGCGGCTCCCGGATTACAACGAGAAGACCCGCAAATCCTATCGCGGCCTCTACAACGCGCTGAGGAAGCGCCTGGGCCGGTCGCCCGTCAGCACGCCGGCCTCGTCGACATACTGGCCGCGCGTCTATGCCTACAAGGAGAAGGGCGGGACCGTGCGGCTGCAGAGCATCGACCGGGCCCTGTCCGGCCCGGTGCTGAAGGTCAGGCCGACGAGCATGAACGGCAAGGCCCATTCGGTCGCCTATCTGCCGCTCGACACGATCGCCGACCACCCGGTGCTCGATGACAAGACCCTTGCGGGCCTCTTCGTGCGCAAGGACGGCAGCACGAGAAGCGTGAAGCTGGTGGAAGCGCGCAGCCTGGCGACCGTCGGTCCGTATCTCGGCCGGGATTACAAGGGCGAGCGGCAGGGCGGCTACCACACGCACGACCTCGTGACGACACGCGGCACGGCCAAGCTCGACAAGATGCAGGTGACGACGATCCCCGAGGGGCATGTCGAGATCACCGGCGTCGGCCTGGGGCGCGGCGTCACGCCCAGCGCCAACGCGCAGCACTTCATTTCCCGCGCCGGCTTCGTCATGACGGTGCGCACCGACGGAAATTCGGGGCCGGTGACGCGCCGCTACATGCTTCTGACCCTGTCCTCGCTGAACGCGCAGGTCTGGGAGATGCATGAGAGCCGGACCTATGGCCAGGATCGCCGGACCTACGAAAAGCTCACCCGCAAGCTCGCCGCCGCCACCGACGAGATCGGCTACCTCGACACCGCCGCCCAGGCGCTGGCCGACCTGTCGCTGCGCGACGAGGCGCTGGCGATCTACGAGGCGCGCATCCTGCCGATCAGCGACAAGAGCGCGAAGGACCGCGACAAGTTCCGCCGCTACTACGAGAAGCTGAAGGCGCGGTAACGGGCGGAGGGCGTTGGGGGAAAGGGTCTCCGGGGAGGTGCGTCGCGTGCCGCCGTTGCCAACCGGATTGGATGCGATGGCTGGACAAGACGACATGCCGGATCGTGCCTCGGTCGAGGCGTTGCTTCAGGGCGAGGCGGACGCAGCGGGGTTTTGCTTCACCCGTGGACTGACAGGACTAGGCTCAGGACTCATTGATTGATCCAGAAGATGACGGTCGCTGCGATACAGATCGACGACATGAATGTATGTGCGCAACGGTCGTATCTGGTTGCGATGCGCCGCCAGTCCTTCAACTTGGCGAACATGTTTTCGATTTTGTGACGTTTCTTGTACAGGGTCTTTGAGTAGACGCTCGGCGCGCTCCGGTTTGATCGGGGCGGGATACAGACTCTAACATTACGGGCTTTCAATGCATCGCGGAACTCATCGCTGTCATAGCCCGTATCGCCGATCAGCACGTTGGCATTCGGCATTGCCGGATAGATCAATTTAGCTCCCACATGATCTGACAGCTGGCCTTCGCTCAAGCAGAGTACAATCGGTCTGCCCTTTGTTCGCCCGATACGGCGAGCAACAGCCTTTTTTCCAGGCTACAGGCAGTCCGGTGCGCTTTCAGATGCGTGGCGTCAATCATGAAAATATCTGGTTCTGGGGAGCCAGTTACCAAGCCGCTGAATATGCGGTCAAAGACGCCCTTTCGTGATCATCGAACGAAGCGGTTGTAGAGTGTCTTGTGGGGTCCATCGACCTCAGGCGCGTCCCGCCATCTCAGACCGTTGAGAATGACGTGGATAATCCCGCTAACGGCACGACGGTCATCGACACGCGGCCCTCCACGAGATCGTGGGAAGTATTGTCGGATACGCTCAAGTTGGGTTTCGGTGAGCCAATATTGATCAGACATGGGGCAATTCCTCCTGCCCATTTGAATCATACAGTTCACAAGGTTTGAATCCCGGTAGATGCGAATGACCGAGTCGCGGACGAAGCGGCCGTTTGACGAACGTCGGCTTCCGCGACGATGGGACAAATACTGTGTAGGCGACGGCAAGCAGTTCATCCGTACGAACGGGCCGCACCTCTACCTCGCGGATCGCTGCTCTCTGGTACGAAGTGTCACGGCCGACAGGTGCGCTCAATGACGTGCGCGAGCTGGTGAAGACGCCGCGACCGGCAACTGAGCAAGTTGCTGACCAAATACGGATTTCCTCCACATCATCACACCGACTTCCAGCACCATAGCCATAGGATGAACAATGTTCCCAAACACTATCGCTCCATTCCATCACTAACTACACTCAAGCCACCGTCGAATAGCTGAAGATTGTTAACATGCGACCATACCGAGCCTTTTATTGGAAGCTTACGCAAACATTGGTGCGCGATGTCATGTCAATGCTATCCAACTTCATTTTCGCTATCTCGCTCGCAACGCTTATTTTTAATGTATTCACTATAGATATTCATGAATATATGATGAAGATAATAGCGAGCTATCAGTATATATTTTACAGCGCTATTAATTTTGTTTTGACTGTCCTAAGATGGATAATTGGAATAGAAATTTCAATGCCAGACTACGCAAAAGACATAGTAATACTCTGGACAGGGTTGTGTGGAATTTATCTTCGTGCTGAAATGATATTTGTCAGGTCCATCGCTAACGGAGATGTCGATGTGTATAAAGACATGAAAGATGTTGATTTAATTCTATACAGACTTTGGATCAATCACAAAAATGATCCTCTCGCCGCAAAAGCCCGAATCCTAGCGCTGTTCGAGGACTACGAAATGTATGAGGAAATGTATCCCTCACTTGATGAGCGTCAAAAGAATTTAGATAGTGTTGCGAGTAGCATTGTACATGGCACAAAAATTATTGAGCATAAGAGGCGGTCTCCAGACTTCCTTATGGCGGTCTGTCTTCCAAGCCTTATATTCTTCATTCCATTTGTGTATTTGCGTGGCTGTCTATCTCCAAACTTGGCGCATAGCTTCAGGATCGAAGGCAATGGTGAAAGACTGCGGATGGTTGTCCGCTTTCGAAGCTACCTCCTGACATCGACTGTAATTTCAATCATCACTGCGCTCTTCTTGGTTGTACTTGGTGCGGCATCATCGTTTTACGCTTCGTAGCGGACATTCTGTCTTCGATTAAACCATTTCACAAATTCCTCCTTCTTTCCAAGAGGCTGTTTTGAAAATCGCTTGGTGGGGGTTTCGCAGGGTGCTGGCGGTGAACGACTGATTGGAGGGGCGAAGCTGCCGACCGCATTGCCGAGGTGAATGACTACTAAGGGCTCGAACCGGTCATTCGGCATCGTTGAAATCAATGGGTCCTGACCCTAGGCCGTAGACTCATAAACGCGGAGCCACAGGCGCATTGAGGCGAGTTGGATCATGGCCAGGAAATCCTCTCAACACGCGGCGGTCATCAACGCGGGGCACGCCTCGCGGCTTGTCGGGCAGCAGCTGTTCGATCACGCGCCATTCGAAGTCAGTCAGATCATATGGCCCATGGTGAGCTTGAATCAAAGTTCGGCGCGATACGAAAGTGCCAGCCAACATTCATTCAACCGCGACTTCACGCTTGGCCGTAATATCCAGGGCCAAACGTGATCACCGACATGACTGGCTCATCAGGCTCTCCCGTCGATGACCAAACGCCAACGCCTAACTTGATCGATGTCGCTCCGTCGGGTTCGAGACGAAGTTCGGGATCAAGCGCACGCAACCAATCGATGGCTTCGCCCATCGTCACGGTCGTGAGGGAAATTCCCTGCAAGGTAGCCTCGCAGAGACTTGAAATCTCTAAAGCTTCGAGCATTTGCCCACTATCATAGTAAGCAAATACGCCATCGTTGGGCCAAAAGTCTGCCTCGTCACTATCCAACGTGCGCTTGAACGGCTGATGGCCATTTCCGAAGAAGATGCGCACCCTACTCCTGGATGAGCCGAGTGGGAGGCCCCTCAATCCACCGCCGGGTTCGATAATCAGATTGCTCATACCGCAGTGATTGCAGGATCGATGGTGTGGCGCAATGACGCCTGAGCTGACGATCGCAAGCGTTCAATTTATGGGTTCACGGCCTGGCACAAAGGATCGCGTGAGACTTCGCGGCCACAACGAGAAGCTGAAGGCGCGGCAGCCGCAGCCGGCGTTGGGATGGACCCTCAGGCGGCCATGCCCTAGCCTTCGACAGGGCGAAACCGACCGGAGCCGGTGCAGTCGAGGCGTTGCGTCGCGTGCCTCCGTTGCCAACCGGATTGGATGCGATGGCTGGACAAGACGACATGCCGGATCGTGCCTCGGTCGAGGCGTTGCTTCAGGGCGAGGCGGACATCAACGATGCCTATGTGGACATTCGCCCCGCCCATTCCGGCGTGGAATCGACCAATCTCGCTGCCATGGTGCAGCGCATGTATGGCCGGTGGGCCGAACAGCGCGGCTTTGATGTCGACATTGTCGAGCGCCGGACGGCGCAAACAGCGGGAATCGAGCACGCGGTGCTGCTGATCAAGGGGCACAATGCCTATGGCTGGCTGAAGACGGACAGCGGCTGGCACGGTATGCTGCGCGTCTCGCCATTCGACACGCGCGGAATGCGGGAGACGTCGGGCGCCCTCGTGCATGTCTATCCGCAACTCGCCGATGACGGCGCGGTCGCGCTCGCCGAAGCCGATTGCCGCGTCGAGGACTGTCCGGCCACGGAGGCAGGCAGGCGTCGGGGCGCGGCCGACGAAGCAGGAATCCGCATTATCCACGGTCCGACGGGGCTGGCGGGGACGTGCAATGTCGGCGCGACGCGGGACGAAAAGATCGCGCACGCGCGGACCATGCTGCGCTCGCGCCTCTACGAACTCGACCTGAAGGCGCGCGAACCCGAACGCGCGCCCGCTCATGCCGGCGGCTTCGGCGTCGTCCGCCGCTACGTGCCCGACAAGGACATCGTGCGCGACACCCGCACCGGCCACCTGTCGCGGGCGCCTCTCGACGTCCTGGACGGGAACATCGACGCGTTCCTGGAGGCCGCGACGCGATTCTATTCGGGCGGCAGGCCGTAAGGCGCGCATGCCGGGAAACAAGCCGCGCAGTGTGTGCCCGATGGCATAGAGGCGATCCGACATTCCACAGATGAGCCGTCCACGACGGGACATCGTCGCCGGTCGAACGGAAACGCAGCGAAAACGAGCAATGAGGGCGGCTGGAAAAGCTGATCGGCGCCCTGGCCGAAGCACATGAGCGGGCGCTTTCCGCCCACGACCATGTCACCCTCGTGTCGGGAGACCTGAGCGCGCGGGCGTATTACGAGTTTCTCTCCGGGCTCGACATCGTGGTGCTGCCCTACGGACAGCGCTACGCGGTGCACGGCTCGGGCATCTTCATCGAGGCGCTGATGCTCGGCAAGGTGCTGGTCATGCCGTCGAGCGGCTGGATGGTGGAGCTGGCGCGCTCGCTCGGCGCGCGGCCCGCCGTGTTCGACACGCTGGAGCCGGCGGATGTCGGCGCGGCGATCCGTTTCGCCGTCTCGCATTTCGACGATCTGCGGCAGGCGGCGGTGGAGGCGGCCCGGGCCTGGAACGCGACCGAGAGTTCGGCCCGGACGCTGGAACGCTGGATCGGCCAGACCGTGCCGGGCGCGACCGGCACGCTGGTCCCGGCCGAGGCGGACGGGTGAGCTAGGCGCCCGGCGGGCGCGCGAGCACCCGCAGCCGGCTGTCGAACTCGCCGCGATCGACATAGAAGCCGCGCAGGTGGCGGCGGCCCGTGGTCGGGTTGAAGGCGGCGCGGCCATGCAGCACGCGGCGATTGTCGAACACCACCATCTGGCCGGGCTTCAGCGCGAATTCCACCGCCCATTTCGGATGGCGCAGCGTCGCCATGAAGGCGCGATAGGCCTCGTAATAGGCGGCCATCTCGCCGGCCGGCATGTCGAAGGTCTCGGCCAGGTGCGCGTTCCAGCAGATCTCGGTCACCGCGCCGGCCTCGTCGAGCGTGATCACCTTCTGCCGGCGGCGGATGTCGTATTCGCCGTCATGGAAGCGGAAGGGGATCGAGCGGGTCGACAGGAGGTCGAACAGCGCCGGTTCCTGCGCGCGCAGGCTGTCGGCGATCGCGAAGCCGTCGGCGAAGACCGAGCCGCCGCCCAGCGCCTCGTTGGCGAGGCAGTGCAGGAACTGGTAGCCGGGCGGCAATTCCTGGTTCGGCAGGTCGGTGTGCAGCGGCAGCGCCACGGCGGTGTAGGCGAGATTGTTCGGATTGGGCTTCGACTTCACCTCGAAGACCGTGCCGAAATTCGTCTCGCGCAGGAAGCTGATCCGCCGCGCGACCTTCATGCCGGCCTTCTGGTCGGCGGGCAGCCCCTCGACCAGCGCCAGCCCGTGGGCGCGCGTCTCGCGCATCCAGTGCGACAGCGCCACGTCGTCGGCGAGGAGCGCGGCCGCGTCGCCGCGCGGCATGCCGGCCAGGCCGGTTTTGGCGCGCCAGAGTCGCGGCGCGATGTCGGCCGGATCGTCGAGCGGCGTGCCGGGCCTGTGCCGGGCGAGCCAGTCGAGCGGGAAGCGGCTGCGGTGGACGCTCGCCTCCCAGGCGACGGCGAGCGCGCCGTCCTCGATCGCGGCGCTGTCGACGCCGATCCCGGCCGGCAGCGCCAGCAGGTCCTGCATGCGTTCCTGGGTCTGCGGGTGAAAGCCGCTCGGGCAATTGTCCCGGAGCCAGAGGAAGGGGTAATCGGCCTGCGCGCCGTTTTCGAAGGTCACGCGCAGAACGCGCGCATCGCGCAGATGTTCGACCGCGGTCATGGTGTCGTCCTTTTGAAGAGGTGTCGGAGGGTCGGCTCGCGCCAGCGGGCGCGCCGCTCACCGGGGCGGCGGCCACCATTTGTGGGCCTTGGCATGCGGGGCGTTCTGCTGACGCCCGAGGACAACAGGCATGGCGAATTTCCACTGCGACAGGCGGAGACTACGCGCGAAACGCGGGCGGGGCAATTGGGGGGATACGCCGGCAAGGACGTTCGTGGATGAGGTCGGCAGCAAGAATGCGCAACGAATGCTTAAGAGCATACGACTTGTGCCACCCAACCGAAGGAATGTTAGTGATCCAGTGAGTATGTGGGATTTGTACAAGGATTCGATGTTTCGGCAGCGTTAGCGCCGAAAGCAAGGGGAGACGTTTCCGTGTTGCGTGCCGGTATTGATGCTGGGAGATCTTCAAAAGGCGTGTTTGCTGTAGCCGGAGTTGCGTTCGGCTATGACAACGCGCTGAAGGCGAACCGCAAATGGGAGCGCCTAATGGATGGTCGCGTATTTCACATGACCGACCTAAACGCGAGAAAACGGGACTTTTCTGGAATTTCTGACGATGAAGTAAGTGTCGTCATGAAGGGTATGGTGGAGATCATTAGAAGCTATGCTTCTTATATCGTCACGGTTTCATGCGCTGATGATTTGATAACCGAGCCAATGCCCAAAGAAGCGAACCGGGGAAGAGTGAGCGAAGAAATGCTAAACCTGCTTCGCTCCCCTTACGGTTTCATGTGTCATATGTGCATGTATGGTTTGGGGCGCTTCGCCTCGCAGCGGCGGTCCGCGAAGGACTCAATCTCTTTCATATTGGAATCTGGTGATGAGGGGCAGAAGGGGCTGATACGCTTCATGCGATATATTGAGGGCACCCAAGAGGCGGATGTCTTGCGAGACCGATATTCGTATGGTCGTCTTTTCACAGTACAAAAACACGAAATGGAAGGAATTTTCCACGCCGCTGATTTTATCGCTTGGGAGTGGGGAAGGCATGTTGAAAGACACTCGGAAGGCAAGGCGATGCGTAGATCACTTTCGACGCTTGTCGGCAATAATCGTACGATCAAAGGTGATCTTGGACTGACGTTAGAGGGTGAGAATAGGTTCTTTTTCCGCCATTATGACGAGCGGAACATGGATCGCTACGTCGCAGCAATGCGGAGAGTGATTGAGGCCAGATCAACTGTGGACGTGGACCATGCGCTTGCGCAATGGGATGCTTCTAGGTTGAAGAGTTCTGATTAGTTGCGGAAGATTGAGAATGAACGAAAGTGCAATTGGAGCGTGATTTATAATTTAAATCATGAAGATGAATTTGATTATCTTATAATTATCAAATTTCCATGTATACATTGTGATATCAATTAATGTTATTTTGTTTTGAAGCAATAGTTCATGCTTCATAGCGTGAGGCGATTAGATTTTTCGAATTGCGGATTTTTCAAAGGAAATCGCATTTCTGGAATTCAATTCGCGCCGAAATGCTCAGATTCTAAGATGCCGCGGAGGAAGTGCCGTTACCTGTAGGTGACGTCGCAGGAAGCTAACGCCAGCGAATGGCGAACAGCATCGTCAAAAGAATAGGAAAAAAATCCTTGACGCCGTCACGGTGGTCGGGTAGGGTGCAGGCACAATCGCAGAAATGGGCCGGTGAGAGGCTCGAAGGCCGGACGGGGGACCGTTGCGGCCTTTTTGTTTGCGGGAAGGGTGAGCCATGCAAGCGGACATGCCGAGACGGGCCGGGTCGTCGCGACGGGGCGGTGCGCCGCCGATCCTGGTCGAGGACGAGGAGACGGTCGCGCGGTTTCGCGAGTTCGGGCGGCAGGGGCTGGGCAAGACGGGCATCGCCCGGGTGCTCGGCGTGCACCGCCACACGCCGGCGAGTTTCCTCGACCGGGCGCACCGCGCCGGCACGGCTTACGAGGAGGGGCTGCAGGAATGGCGGGCGGCCGACCGCCTGGCGCGCCAGGCCGCGCCGCGCGCCGCGCGAAACGCGAGCGCCGCCCTGAAGACCGGCGGCACCTGCCCGACCTGCGGCGGCCTGATCGGCGAGGGCGACGCCCACGTCACCCTGACGCCGGCGGACATCGCCGAGGCGCAAAGGACCCTCGATGAGCTCATTGATCGACATCTTGCCGCCGGCGGCGCTGGCGGGGATCCGCGACGGTGACGACGTCGCGCTGCGGATGCTGTTGCGCCGGACCTGGCGCGTCTTCGCCCGCGACGCGCAATTGCCGCCGCCGGGCGACTGGCGCACCTGGCTGATCCTGGCCGGGCGCGGCTTCGGCAAGACGCGCAGCGGCGCCGAATGGGTGCGCGCCCGCATCAAGCGCGGCGCCGGCCGCGTGGCGCTGATCGCGCCGACGCTGGGCGACGCGCGCGACATCATGGTGCGCGGCGAGAGCGGGCTTCTGTCGGTGTGCTGGCAGGGCGACGTGACCGCGCAGGGGCGGCTGCTGGGCCGGCCGGTCTTCCAGCCGACGCTGCGCCGCGTGACCTGGGCGAACGGCGCTTACGCCGTGCTGTTTTCGGCCGAGGAGCCGGAGCGCCTGCGCGGGCCGCAGCACGACCTGCTGTGGGCCGACGAACTGGCCGCCTGGCGCTATGCCCGCCAGACCTGGGACATGGCGATGCTCGGCCTGCGGCTCGGCCGCGATCCGCGCGCCTGCGTGACGACGACGCCGAAGCCGGTGGACCTGCTGCGCGAGCTGGCGGCCGACCGGGCGACGGCGGTGACGCGCGGCTCCACCTATGACAACGCCGCCAATCTCGCACCGGGCTTCCTGGAGACGGTGCGCGCGAAATACGAGGGCACCAGCCTCGGCCGGCAGGAACTGCATGCCGAGATCCTGGAGGAGACCGACGGCGCGCTGTGGTCGCGCCGCCAGCTCGACGCGGTGCGCGGCCCGACGCCGGGCGACTTCCTGCGCATCGTCGTCGCGGTCGATCCGCCGGCCGGTTCCAAGGCGACCTCGGACGCCTGCGGCATCGTCGCGGCGGGACTGTGGAGTGACGGCCGCGCCCATGTGATCGCCGACGCGAGCCTGCGTGCCGCCAAGCCGACGCGCTGGGCGGCGGAGGCGGTGGCGCTCTACGAGAAGCTCGGCGCGGACGTGATCATCGCCGAGGTGAACCAGGGCGGCGACATGGTGGAAGCCGTGATCCGCCAGGTCGATCCGCGCGTGGCGCTGCGCAAGGTGCATGCCCGGCGCGCCAAGTGGCTGCGCGCCGAACCGGTCGCCGCGCTCTACGAACAGGGGCGCGTGACGCACGCGGCGGGCCTCGGCGCGCTGGAAGACGAGATGTGCGCCTTCAGCCCCGAAGGCCTCGCCTCCGGCCGCTCGCCCGACCGCCTCGACGCGCTGGTCTGGGCGCTGAGCGAATTGCTGCTCGCGCGCCGCGGCGAACCGCGGGTGAGGGGGCTTTGAGGGTCTTGGCGGGAAGGCGGCGACGGGGCGTCGTTGGTGTCCGGGGATCAGATCGGCGCGGTCGGAACGCGCCGGGCGGCTGTGCCGCGGCCTTGGAGGTGTCCACGGTGGCGAAGCACCGTCTTCAGGGCCGCGAAGCCGGTGAGGTAGGTCGCGCGGGCGGCGCCGAGCGCGCCGATGCGCACCAGCGCCGTGGTCGGCAGGATGGTGGTCGCGTAGAAGGCGAGGAGCGCAAGCCGGAAACCGAGCGTGCGCGGCCGGGCGAGCAGGGCGCGGCTGGTTGTCACATAATCGGCGAGCACGTCCGTCTGATGGCCGAAATGCGCGCGCAGGCGCCGCATCGCGGTCAGTTCGAAGCCGTCGTCGGGTCGGCCGAGCATGTCGACCGTGGCGGTCGTCATCACGCATTGCATCGAATCGGCGTCGGCGTCGCGGCATCCGCCGGCGACCTTCGCGGCCTGAAGGCGTTCGCGGGTGTCGGTCCACAGCTGCCCGATATGCGAACGCAGATAGGTGATGTCGAATTCCATGCCGCCGAAATCCTCGCCGTGATTGGTGATGATGTCGACGCGCATCTTCCTGGCATTGAAGATCCTGTCGATGAACCAGTCGGGGATGTGGCTGATCTGGTGATAGTTGATCTTGTTGAAGCGCTTGATGTTGGCCGGTTTCCCGAGGTCGAAACTCAGGCGGGCATGCGCAAACGAATAATGGTCGAAATAGAAGCCGTCGGTGCTGGGCTGCGCATTCGGATGGTTTCTCGGCCTGGGGAAGTGGAACGTGATTGTCGACGGGGACTGGCCGGTTCCCTCGAAGCTCAGGCGGCCGTCGTCATAGTGGATCAGGTTGGTCGTCTTGCGCGGGTAGTCCCGCCCCTGGATCCACTGCCGGGAGGCGACGACGACGCAGTTCCAGCTGCCGGTCATCGCGCCCTCGCGCTGGCGAACGTAACTCCGGGTGAAACGGGTGGAGGACAGTATTCGTTTTGCTTCGCAGTCGGGCTGGCCGGCTGCCAGAACACGTGTGGACGAAGTCGAAAACGTTGCCCCGGCACCGCCGAGAAGACCAAGCACCTGCCTGCGTTGCATCCGAATTGCTCCCCCAAGCCCGTCAAGACTTGTCAGGAAAGCCCAATCTTCTCGTCGGATCAAGCATCTCCCGGACCTGCCGCTGCGAAAACGGACGCCCAGGGCCTCCCCTTTTTGGGGAGGCGGTCGGCAGCCAGCGCCGCGGCGAAGCGCGGGCGGGAGACGTGGGGCCCTACGCGGCCTTTTGCTGGGTGACGGCTTCGCCGAGGGTGCGGGTCCACGGGGTGGTGGCGCGGCCGATGAGGCGCTGCAGCGTGTGGCTGTTGTCCTCCAGCGCGCCCTTGGCCGTGCCGGCGTCGCTGTCGGCGAGCATGGCGGCGAGGGGGGCGGGCAGGCCGACGGTTTCCAGCGTGGAGGCGTATTCGGCCTCGCTCATGTCGGCATAGATGACCGGCTTGCCAGACGCGCGGGCGATCTCGGCGGTGAATTCGGCCATGGAATAGCTCTCGTCGCCGGCGAGCTCGTAGACGACATTCTCCGACACCTCGTCGGCCGACAGGACGGCGGCCGCGGCCTCGGCGAAATCCTGCCGGCTGGCGCTGGAGATGCGGCCGTCGCCGGCAGCGCCCGGATAGGCGCCGTGCTCGATCGCCGGGGCGACGGAGCCGGTCTTGTTCTCGGTGTACCAGCCGTTGCGCAGAAGCGCGTAGGCGGTGCCCGAGGCCTTGATATCGGCTTCGGTCTCGCGATGTTCGGTGGCGAGCCCGAGCGGCGACGTGTCGGCCTTGAGGATCGAGGTGTAGGCGATGAAGCCGACGCCGGCCGCCTTGGCCGCGTCGATGGCGTTCTTGTGCTGCACGGCGCGCTGGCCGACCTCGGAGGACGAGATCAGCAGCAGGCGGTCGACGCCCTTGAAGGCTTCCGTCAGCGCGGCCGGATCGGTGTAGTCGCCGATGCGGGTCTCGACGCCCTTGGCCGCGAGCGCGGCCGCGGCTTCCGGCCGGCGCACGAGCGCGACGATGTTGGCGGCCGGAACGCGTTTCAGGAGATCGGCGACGACAAGTGCGCCGAGCTGGCCGGATGCGCCGGTGACGAGAAGTTTGGCGGTCTGGTTTGACATGGGATTTCCTTTTCTTTGGTCTCGATTGGAGGTATGGTCTCTTTTCGATACCACCAACGAAAAGGCTCCGGAAGGAGGCAGTTTTTGATGACCAGGGAACAGGAAGGTAACCTGCCCGACACCGCGGCGGAGGTGCTCCGCGAGTTCGCGCGCATGTCGGGCGAGGGCGTGGACACGGCCAATTGCCCGGTGCGCGACGTGCTCGACCGGGTGGGCGAGAAGTGGACGCTTCTGATCCTCGTCGCCATGTCGGACGAGCCGCGCCGCTTCAGCGCCCTGCAGCGCGAGGTCGGCGACATTTCCAAGCGCATGCTCACCCAGACGCTGCGCACGCTGGAGCGCGACGGGCTGGTGACGCGCACCGTCTATCCGACCAAGCCGCCTTCGGTGGATTACCGCCTGACCGGCCTCGGCCGCTCGGTGCTGACGCCGCTCGCCGGCCTGATCGGCTGGGCCGGCCAGAAGCACGACGAGATCCGCGCCGCGCGCGAAGCCTATGACGAGCGCGAGGGCGTGGCGGCCTGACACGGCGCGACGCACCGCGATGAACGAGGGGCCTTCGGGCCCCTTTTTGATTCGACAATCAACGAGTTGGACCCATTCCATGAATCAATCCTCCAACCGCCTCATCCGCTGGCTGAAGCGCGGCCGCGCGGCCGGTCCCGCGGAATCGAAAGCCGCGTCCTACGGCTTCGTCGCCATGCATGGCGCCGGCCCGGCCGCCTGGACGTCGGCCTCCTACGCGGCGCTGTCGCGCGAAGGGTTCATGCGCAATCCGGTCGTTCATCGCTGCGTCACGCTGACCGCCGAGGCGGCCGCCGCGGTGCCGTGGCTCGCCCATGAGGGCGCCCGGGAAGTGCCCGAGCACGAGTTGCTGGCGCTGATCGACAGGCCCAACCAGCGCGACAGCCGCGCGGCGTTTCTCGAAGCGCTCTACGGCCAGTTGCTGCTGTCGGGCGACGCCTTCGTGGAACGGGCGGGCGAGGGCGGCGGCGCGGCGCTCTATCTGCTGCGGCCCGACCGGGTGTCGGTCGTCACCGACGATCAGGGATGGCCTGCGGCGGTCGAGCATCGCGCCGGGACGGCGAAGCGGCGCATTCCCTTCGAGGGCGAGGACGGGGTGACGCGGCTGCTGCAATTGAGCCGGTTCCACCCGCTCGACGACCTGCGCGGCCTCGCCCCGCTGGAAGCGGCGCTGATGGCGCTCGACATCCACAACGCCGCCGGCGCCTGGAACAAGGCGCTGCTCGACAATGCGGCACGGCCCTCCGGCGCGCTGGTCTATGCGCCCGCCGAGGGCGGCAACATGGCGCCGGAACAGTTCGAGCGGCTGAAGCGCGACCTGGAGGCCGACTATGCCGGCGCCGCCAATGCCGGCCGGCCGCTGGTGCTGGAGGGCGGGCTCGACTGGCGGGCGATCGGGATGACCCCGAAGGACATGGATTTCGTCGAGGCCAAGCACGCCGCCAGCCGCGACATCGCGCTCGCCTTCGGCGTGCCGCCGATGCTGCTCGGCATTCCGGGCGACGCCACCTATGCCAATTACGCGGAGGCCAACCGCGCCTTCTACCGCCTGACCGTGCTGCCGATGGTGACGCGCACGGCCGACGCCTTCGCCCGGGCCTTCGGCGCCGGACGCGTGCGGCTCACCCCCGACATCGACGCCATTCCCGGCCTGTCGAGCGAACGCGACGCCTTTTGGGCGCGGCTGGAGGGGGCAAGCTTCATCACCGAGGACGAGAAGCGGGAAGCGGTGGGCTACGGGGCGAAGCGATAGGCTTCGCACGGCTCCCTCTCCGACCGCGCTGCGCGCGCCCACCTCTCCCCCTGAAGGGGGCGAGGAAGCGGTGCTCGCAACCGCGCGCCAGAAACCTGACCAGGAGATGTTCATGACCATGACGGACTTGTCGCCGGCCGCTTCGCTGTGGCTGGCGAAATGCGCGGGCGCGCTGGCCGGGGCGGCGATTTCGCTGGCCTGGCTGTTGCCCAAGAGCCGGCGCGAGGCGGGTTTGCGCTTTCTGTCCTCCATGTCGGCCGGCTTCGCCTTCGGCGGCGCGGCGGGCCTGGCGGTCGCCAAGAAACTCGGCATCGCCGCAGCGTTGTCGCCGCACGAGATCGCGCTGACCGGCGCGGCGCTGGCGAGCCTGTCGATCTGGTGGGCGATCGGCTTTGCCGTGCGCTTCGGCGAGCGGATGACCGGCGGCAGGACCACGGGGAGGACGGACGATGGACGCTGACACGGCACGGCTCGAACACAAGCTAAACCGGGTGGACCTGGCGGCCGACGCCGCCGACGGCGCGATCGCCGGCTATGCCTCCGTCTTCGGCGCGGTCGATCTCGGCAAGGATGCCGTCGAGCGCGGCGCTTTCGCCAAGTCGCTGGCCGCGCGCGGCGTGACCGGTATCCGCATGCTGTTCCAGCATGATCCGGCCCAGCCGATCGGCACCTGGACCGCGATCCGCGAGGACGCGCGCGGGCTCTATGTGGAGGGACGCATTTCCACCGAGGTGGCCAAGGGCCGCGAGGTGCTGGCGCTTCTGAAGAATGGCGGCCTCGACGGGCTGTCGATTGGCTTTCGCACGGTGAGGGCGCGCAAGGAGGCGCGGACGGGCGTGCGCCGCATCCTCGAGGCGGATCTCTGGGAGATCTCCGTCGTGACCTTTCCGATGCTGCCCGAGGCGCGCGTCACCGCCGTGAAGGCCGGGCGGCTGCCGACGGAACGCGAATTCGAACGCTGGCTCGTGCGGGATGCCGGGCTGACCAGAAGCGAGGCCAAGGCGGTGATCGCCGGCGGCTTCGCATCGCTTCGACGCCGCCGGGACGGCGCGTCGGCCGACACGGGCCTGGCTGAGACGATCCGCGACGCGGCCCGCACACTCCAATCGACACGAGGGAGACAATGACACACGCAAAGCTGGCCGCGCCGGAAGCGAAGTCCGCCGCATCGGGCGACGTCGCCGCGGCCTTCGACGACTTCATGCACGCCTTCGACGAGTTCAAGCAGGCCAATGACGAGCGCCTGGCGCAGCTCGAAAGCCGCTTCGGCGCGGACGGCGTGACCAATGACAAGGTCGAGCGCATCTCCACCGCGCTCGACGAACAGAAACGGGCGCTCGACGCGCTGCAGCGCAAGCAGGCGCGCCCGCCGCTGGGCGGCGGCGAAACCGCCGAGCCGAGCGAGCACAGGAGCGCCTTCGACACCTATGTGCGGCGCGGCGACGAAAGGCGGCTGCAGGCGCTGGAAGGCAAGGCGATGTCGATCGGCTCCGGCCCGGACGGCGGCTATCTCGTGCCGCCGGAAACGGAGGCGGCGATCGGCGCGCGCCTGCGCGACATCTCGCCAATCCGCTCCATCGCCTCCGTGCGCCAGGTCTCCGGCTCTGTCCTGAAGAAGCCCTTCGCCATCGGCGGGCCTGCGGTCGGCTGGGTCGGCGAGACCGACGCGCGGCCGCAGACGGACGCCTCGACGCTGTCGGAATTGCAGTTCCCGACGATGGAGCTCTACGCCATGCCGGCGGCGACCGCCGCGCTCCTGGAGGATTCGGTGGTCGACATCGACCAGTGGATCGCCTCGGAGGTGGAGGCTGCCTTCGCCGAACAGGAAGGCGCCGCCTTCGTGACCGGCACGGGCGGGACCAAGCCGCGCGGCTTCCTCGACTACACCACCATCGCCGAGGCGAGCTGGGCCTGGGAGAAGATCGGCTATGTGGCGACCGGCGTCGACGGCGCCTGGGCCGCGTCCGATCCCTCCGACACGCTGATCGACACGGTCTACGCGCTGAAGGCCGGCTATCGCCAGAACGCCAACTGGGTGATGAACCGCAAGACGCAGGCAGCGATCCGCAAGTTCAAGGACGCCGACGGCAACTACATCTGGCAGCCGCCCGCGGGCGCCGGCCAGCGCGCCATGCTGATGGGCTTCCCGCTGGTGGAGGCCGAAGACATGCCGGACATCGCCTCCGACGAGTTCGCCATCGCCTTCGGCGACTTCCGCCGCGGCTATCTGGTCGTCGACCGCACCGGCGTCTCGGTGCTGCGCGACCCGTATTCCGCCAAGCCCTACGTGCTGTTCTACACGACCAAACGCGTCGGCGGCGGGGTGCAGGATTTCGACGCGATCAAGCTGTTGAAGTTCGGGGTTTCGTAAGAAGCCCCGAAACGGCGGCCCCGGAGATCTCCTCCCGACCGGGGCCGCCGGCCGGTCAGACCCTCGCCTTGCGCAGGACCTCGTTGATGCGGGACTGCCAGCCGGGTCCGGTCGCCTTGAACTTCTCGACGACCTCCCTGTCGAGGCGGATGCTGATGGCCTGTTTCGGGTTGTCGCTTCGGGGCCGGCCGGCGACCTTCTTGCGCATCTTCTCGGCCAGTTCGGGGTGCGCCTCCGCGAAGGGAACGGCGCTGGCCATTTCGTCCGCAGTGATCTCGGGACTGTCCGACACCGCATCCCAATCCTCGCGGGAGTAGCCGTGTCCCGGCGTGAAGTCCGTCTGCGTCTTGCGCTTGGTGGGCATCACAAAAACTCCCGTTCCCTTGTGCTGGCGGGGCGCATCGAGACGAGCGAAACGGCCTCCGTGCCGAGCGTGAAATAGATCACCACGATCGTCCCGTCCTCGAACCGGCCGATCGCCTTCATCCGGCGGTCGCGGGCGGGCAGGACAACGGCCGACAGGAAGAAGTCCTCGGTCAGCTCCGCGAAGTCGTAGCCATGTTTCGCGAGGTTGGCGAGCCGCTTGCGTTCGTCCCAGACGATCATGAATTTTGTATATACATTTATTCACTCTTCCAAACAAGGAAACGCCATGACCTATGCCCAGATTGCCGCGCCTGCGGCGATGCCGGTGACGCTTGCCGAGGCGAAGGCGCATCTGCGCGTCACCTCCGACACCGAGGACGACACGATCGCGGCGCTGATCGCCGCCGCGACGCAATATCTGGAGCGCGATACCGGACAGGCACTGATCAACCAGCGATGGCGCGCCTTTTTCGATGGCCTGCCGGCCGACGGCGTTCTCGAACTGATGCGCTCGCCGGTGCGCGGCATCGTCCAGGTGACGGTCTATGACGCCGACGGCGCGGCGACCGTGCTCGACGGGGGCGACTACCGCGTCAACCTCGTCGCCCGGCCGGCGCGGCTTCGCCTGAGGGACGCTGTCGCGGCGGCGATGCGGGCCAATGGCGTCGAGGTCGATTTCGACGTCGGATATGGCGAGACCGGCATCGACGTGCCCGACATGCTGAAACGCGCGGTGCTGGTGCTGGTGGCGCATTGGTACGAATTTCGCGGCGTGTTCGACGCGGCCGACCAGCCGGTGTCGGTGCCGGCGCTCTATGGCCGGCTGACGCGTCATTTCCGGTTCCTGTCGCTGTGACCATGCGCGGACGCTTCTTCGATCCCGGCCGGCTGCGCCACGCGATGGCGCTGCAGGCGGCGACCCGCACGCCCGACGCGCTCGGCGGCCGCGACGAGGCCTGGGAGACGGTGGCGACGGTGTGGGCGCATCTGGAGCCGGCCAGGGCCGATCCCGTACGCCGCGCCGATGCCGACGACGCCGACATCACCCACCGCGTGACGCTGCGCGCGGACGCCCGCGTCGTGCGCGGCATGCGCCTGGTGACCGGCACGCGGGCCTTCGCCATCCGGGCGGTGCGCGATCTCGACGAGACCGGCCGGTATCTTCTCTGCCTGACGCGCGAGGAGGCGCTGCCGTGAGACTGACGATGAAACTGACGCTGGCCGGGCTGATCCGGGCGCTCAGGACGCGCGCCGCGATCGCCGCCGAAGACGGTGTCGAGGCGGCGCGCCAGGCCCCACCGAAACCCGACGAGGAGGACCGCGATGAGCGTCGCCCATGATGTGCAGGAGGCGATCGTCGCCGCCTTGCGCGCCGATGCGGCGCTTCAGGCGCTCACCGGCGGCGAGGACCGGATCTTCGATCGCGTGCCGCCGGACCGGTCCTTTCCGTATGTCGTCCTCGGCCGCACGAGCGCGCAGGACTGGAGCACGGACGACCGCGCCGGCGAGGAACAGCTCGTCACGATCCGCTGCTGGTCGGCGCAGACGGGCCGTGCGCAGGTTTTGGCGATGGCGGACCGCGTCACGGCGGCGCTGGCCGGCCTTGCCGGCAGCGTCCGGGGCGCGACCCGCATCGTGTCGCTGGAACCGGTCTCCGCCGACCATGGCTACGAGCCGGCGGACCGCGCCTGGCGCGCGGTGCAGCGCTTCCGGGCGCTGAGCGAGCCGGCGGACTGACCCCACACCCATTTCACGAAAGGAGACTGCGGCGATGGCATCGCAACGCGGCAAGGACATGTTGTTGAAATTCTGGGACGGCGGCGGCGCCGCCTATGTGACCGTCGCCGGCCTGCGCACCAAGCGCATCGGCTTCAACGCGCAGACCGTCGACATCACGGATTCGCAATCGGCGGGTCGGTGGCGCGAACTGCTCGCCGGGGCGGGCATCCAGCGCGCCTCGGTGTCGGCCTCTGGCATCTTCAAGGATGCCGCCTCGGACGAACTGGTGCGCGCCGCCTTCTTCGCCGGGGCGGTGACCGACTGCCAACTGGTGATCCCGGATTTCGGCACGATCGAGGGCGGCTTCCAGATCGCCTCGCTCGACTATGCCGGCAACCATGACGGCGAGGTGACCTTCGACATCGCGCTGGAATCCGGCTCCGCGCTCACCTTCGGAGCGGCCTGATGCTGATCAATCGCAAACGCGGCGAGATCGCCGCCGATCTCGGCGGCAAGGAGCGCGCGCTCTGCCTGACGCTGGGCGCGCTCGCCGAACTGGAAGCCCATTTCGGGGCCGACGACCTGACGGCGCTGACCCAGCGCTTTTCCACCGGGCGGCTGTCGGCGGACGACCTTCTGACCATCATCCATGCGGGGCTGAAGGGCGCCGGCCACACCTTCACCCGCGACGAGGTGGCCGAAATGCAGGCGCAGGGCGGCGCGGCCGGCTACGCGCGCATCGTCTCCGACCTGCTGCAGGCGACCTTCGGCGGCGATGGCTGAGAAGTTTCCCTGGGAGGCGGCGATGGCGTTCGGCTTCGCGGTGATGCGGCTGTCGCCGGCCGAGTTCTGGGCGATGACGCCGAGGGAACTGGCAGCCGCGATGCGCGCGTTCGGCATCGGCGACCATGCGCCGCCGGGCAGGGGCGACATGGAGCGGCTGATGGGCGCCTTTCCGGACAGCCCGCCTCGGATCACTCCGGGACCGGGAACAGGCGGTCGTAAGCGAGGTTGAAGGCGAAGGTGTAGACCAGGAAGAAGGCCATCAGCGAGACGTCCATCAGGAACGCCTCCAGCAGGGTCACGCCCAGCATCGCCGCGATGAGCGGCAGGAGCAGAAGCGACAGCGTGATCTCGAACAGGACCGCGTGCAGGACGCGCACCCGCCAGCCTTTCACCGGGCTTCCGTTCAGGCGCAGGAGCGCGTGGTCGAAGCCGAGATTGTAGAGATAGGTCCATGTCGTCGCGACCACCGAACTGGCGATGCCCACCGCCCCCATGCTGGCGGGCGGCAGGCCGAAGAGGTGGCTGCCGAGAAACGTGACCATCGTGATGGCGATGATCTCGAAACTGACGGCATGGCGAATTCGGTCGGGCGTCGAGCGCATGGGTGTCGGGCCGGATTGAGGGAAACGAACGGAACGCGCCGACCGATAGCCGGTTCGGCGATGCAAGGAAAGCGCCGCTTCAGGCCGGCTTGGCGACGAGCCTGATCAGGTGGTCGCGCGTCAGCGGCGCGTAATGCAGGTCGGCGGGGCTTGCCGGGTCGATCCAGACTGCCTCGTCGATCTCCGCCCGGGGCTCGATGGACGCGTCTGTGCGCAGGCTGAAGACCTCGGCGTCGACGACATGGCCCGGTTCGTTGGCGGCCGGCGCGTCGAACCGGCCGACATGGAACAATTCGTCCGGCGTGACCGTGAGGCCAAGCTCCTCGGCCAGTTCCCGGCAGAGCGCGACGGCGGGCTCTTCACCCGGCTCGATCTTGCCGCCCGGCTGCATGAAGGCGTGCGTGCCGCGCTTGCGGACGACGAGCATTGTGGTGTCGCGCCGCGTGAGGATGGCGGCCGCGATGCGAATCGGTGCGGGCTTGGTCATGGCGCGAAAATAGCACGAGCGGCGGCGTTCGGCTTGGCCGCGATGAAGCGGTTTCGGCATCGGCGCCGGCCCCTCTCCGACCTCGCTGCGCGAGGCCACCTCTCCCCGCAGGCGGGGCGAGGAACCCCTGCATCGGAGTCTGCGCCTCGTCGCCGGCGCCGACTGGATCGGGTTCGATATCGCCTCCGCTTCCTCGCCCCGCCTGCGGGGAGAGGTGTCGAGCGCAGCGAGACGGAGAGGGGCCCTCACGAAGAGATGAAAGGCAATCACCTTGGACGAACAACTCACCATTGCCATCGAGGCCGACACGACCGGTTTCGAGACCGCGCTGAAGGCGCTGGAGCGGCAGGCGTCGTCCTTCGGGTCGACGCTGACCGGCGCGCTGAAGGGCGCGGTGGTGTCCGGCAAGTCGCTGGAGGACACGCTGCGCGCGATCGGCCAGAGCCTGGCGACGACGGCGCTGCAGGCGGGGCTCGCGCCGCTGCAGGGCCTGCTGAACGGGGTCGCGGGGCAGGCGTTTTCCGGCTTCGCGAGCGCTCTGCCCTTCGCCCGTGGCGGGGTGGTCGGCGCGGACGCGATGTTCGCCGGCGGCAGCGTGCTGGCCGCGCCGACCTATTTCCCGATGGGCGGCGGCCGGACGGGGCTGGCGGGCGAGGCCGGGCCGGAGGCGATCCTGCCGCTCAGACGCGGCGCGGACGGTCGCCTCGGCGTCGCCTCGGAGGGCGGCGGGGCGACCACCGTCCACGTCACCATCCAGGCGCAGGACGCCAACTCGTTCCGTAAATCCGAAGCGCAGATCTCGGCGGCGTTGGCGCGCGCCGTTGCGCGCGGCCGCCGGGCCAATTGAGGACAATCCCATGAGCTTTGACGACGTCATTTTCCAGTCGCGCCTCGCCTTCGGCGCGAGCGGCGGGCCGGAGCGGCAGGTGGAGATCGTGCGGCTGGCATCCGGGCTCGAGCAGCGCAATGCGCGCTGGTCGCGGGCGCGCAGGACCTACGCGATCTCGACCGGAATCAAATCCTTCGCCGATCTGCGCAAGCTCTTGCAATTCTTCGAGGATCGCGGCGGGCCGCTGCATGCGTTCCGCTTCCTCGATCCGGTCGATCACCGCTCCTGCGCACCCGGCGAAACGATCGCGCCGACCGACAGGGCGATCGGCACGGGCGACGGCGCGACGGTCGATTTCCAACTGGCGTTGGGCACGGACCGGCCGGTCACCAAGCCGGTGGAAGAGACGGTGCGCGTCGCCGTTGACGGGGGCGAACTGGCCCAGCCGGACGATTTCACCGTCGATCTCCTGACCGGCATCGTGACGCTGGCGGTCGCGCCGGCCGAAGGCGCGGCGGTGACCGCGGGGTTCCAGTTTCACGTGCCGGTGCGCTTCGACAATGCGCAACTCGCCGTGACGCAGACGGCGCATGAAGCGGGCGAGATCCCCGACATCCGGCTGGTGGAGGTGTTCGAATGACGGCCCTGCCGCAGGCCCTGCGCGATCATCTGGCGCAGGCGGTCACCACGGTCTGCTTCTGCTGGATCCTGCGCAGGACCGACGGCGTCGTGCTTGGCTTCACCGATCACGACCGCGCCCTGACCGTCGACGGCGTCGCCTGCGAGCCGGCGACGGGGTTCGTCGCGGGCGCGATCGAATCCGGCCTCGGCCTTGCCGGCGACACGGCGGAAGTCGCGGGCGCCCTGTCTTCGGAGGCGATCACCGACGCCGACATCGAGGCCGGCCGCTATGACGGCGCGGCGGTCGAGCAATATCTGGTCAACTGGAGCGCGCCGGATCAGGCCGGGCTCCTGAAGCGCCATGTGATCGGCGAGATAAGGCGGACCGACGGCGCGTTCCGCGTCGAGCTGCGCAGCCTGTCGGCGCGCTTCGACGAGCGGCGCGGGCGGCTGTTCCTGCGGCGCTGCGACGCCGATCTGGGCGACGGCCGCTGCGGCTTCGACACGGGCGCGCCGGGCTTTTCGGCGTCGGGCAGCGTCGTGGCGGTCGCCGGCGGCGAACTGACCGTGACCGGTCTCGCCGGGTTCGACGACGGCTGGTTCCTGCACGGGCAGCTGACCTGGACGTCCGGCGCGCGGCAGGGGCGTGCGGCCACGGTCGCGGCCATGCGGGCGGACGCGGTGGACGGCCGGCACGTGCTGTCGCTGTTCGAGCCGGGCATGGCCGGGATCGGGGCCGGCGACGCCTTCACGCTGGCCGCCGGCTGCGACAAGCGTTTCGAGACCTGCCGGGCGAAGTTTTCCAACGGGATCAATTTCCGCGGCTTCCCGCATGTTCCGGGCAACGACGTGGCGCTGAACTATGCCGATGACGAGACCGAATTCGACGGCGGCCCGCTTGTCCCGTGAGGCGACGCGGGCACGGGCGCTCGCCATCGCCGAGGACTGGATCGGTACGCCCTATCGCCACCAGGCGAGCCGCCGGCAGGTGGGCTGCGACTGCCTCGGCCTCGTGATCGGGATCTGGCGCGCGCTCTATGGAGAGCGGATCGCGGTGCGTTGCGCCTATGCGCCGGACTGGGCGGAGACCGCGCCGGGCGAGCCGCTCCTCGACGCGCTGCGCGACCGGTGCGACCCCGTCGTGCCCGGAGAGATGCGCCCGGGCGACATCCTCGCCTTTCGCTGGCAGGCGGGCGCGGCGGCGAAGCATCTGGCGATCCTCGCCGCGCCTGACCGCATCATCCACGCCTATGAAGGCCACGCCGTCATGGCGTCCGCCTTCGTGCCCGGCTGGCGAAGGCGGCTGGCGGGCGTCTTCGCCTTTCCTCATCACTGACGGAGACTTTCCATGGCGACCCTGTTGCTGCAGGCCGCGGGCGGGCTGCTCGGCGGCGTTTTCGGCGCGACCGGTGCTGCGATCGGCACGGCTGCCGGCGCGCTGGCCGGCTATGCGCTCGACACCGCGCTGATCAATTCCACCCGCCGCATCGAGGGCGCGCGGCTGTCCGGCGGCCGGCCGCTGACGGCGGAGGAAGGCGCGCCCATGGCGCGCGTCTGCGGCCAGGCGCGCATCGCCGGCACGGTCATCTGGGCGACGCGGTTCGAGGAAACGGCGACGACGGAGCGCCGGGGCGGCAAGGGCGGGCCGAAGGTCACCACCTATTCCTATTTCGCCAACCTGGCGATCGGCCTCTGCGAGGGACCGGTGGCGGCGGTGCGGCGCGTCTGGGCCGACGGGAAGGAACTCGATCTCTCCGACATCGAGATGCGGGTCTATCCCGGCGACGAGACGCAGGCGCCCGATCCGCTGATCGAGGCGAAGCAGGGCGCGGGGTTCGCGCCGGCCTTTCGCGGCACGGCCTGCATCGTCTTCGAGCGGCTGCCGCTGGAGCGCTTCGGCAATCGCATTCCGCAATTCCAGGTCGAGGTCGTGCGCCCGGTCGGGGCGCTGGAAGGGCAGGTCCGCGCGGTCTGCGTCATCCCCGGCTCGACCGAGCACGGCTATGCGCCGCAGCTGGTGACGGCGAGGCCGCGCCGGGGCGAGACGGAGGAACTGAACCGGCATGTGCTGCATGCCGGGTCCGACTGGGAGGCCTCCATCGACGAGCTGCAGGCGATCTGCCCGAACCTCGAGCACGTCTCGCTGATCGTCGCCTGGTTCGGGGACGATCTGCGCGCCGCGACATGCCGGCTGAGGCCGGGCGTGGTGTCGGCGGCGGGCGGCGGCGAGAGCGAGGCCTGGAGCGTCGCCGGCATGGCGCGCGACGATGCCGGCGTGCATGTTGTGTCGCTGTCGGACGGAAGCCCGGCCTTCGGCGGCACGCCGTCCGACGCGAGCGTCACGGCGGCGATCGCCGACCTGAAGGCGCGCGGGCTGAAGGTGACGCTCTGCCCCTTCATCCTGATGGACGTGCCGGCGGACACCGCGCTCCCGGACCCGTGGTCGGACGGCACGCAGCCGGCCTATCCGTGGCGCGGACGCATTGGCTGCGACCCCGCCATCGGCCGGCCCGGAACGGCCGACCGGACGGCGGCGGCCGCAAGCCAGATCGCGGATTTCGCCGATAATCCGGAAGGTTACCGCCGCATGGTGAATCACTATGCGAGCCTCGCGGTGGCGGCCGGCGGGGTGGACGCGATCGTGATCGGATCGGAAATGCGCGGGCTGACGCAGGTGCGCGACGACACCGGCGCCTTCGTCTTCGTCGATGCCCTGAAGGCGCTTGCGGCAGAGGTGCGCGCGACGGTAGGCGGCGGGTGCGCCATCACCTATGCGGCCGATTGGTCGGAATATTTCGGCTACCATCCGCAGGACGGTTCGGGCGCCGTGCTGTTCCATCTCGACCCGCTCTGGGCGGACGCCGACATCGACGCGGTCGGCATCGACAATTACATGCCGCTCTCCGACTGGCGCGACGGCGACGTCGCCGATCCGGGCGACAATCCGGACGGGCAGATGCAGGCTTCCGACCGGGACGCGTTTCGCGCGGCGATCGCCGGCGGCGAGGGCTTCGACTGGTACTATGCGTCGGCCGAGGATCGCGCGGCGCGGCTGCGCACGGCGATCACCGACGGGCTGGCGGGAAAGCCCTGGGTGTTCCGTTACAAGGACCTCGTCTCCTGGTGGTCGAACGCGCATCACGACCGTATCGGCGGTGCCGAACTGCCGGGACCGACCGGCTGGGTGCCGGGCTCCAAGCCGATCTGGTTCATGGAACTGGGCTGCCCGGCGATCGACAAGGGCGCGACGCAGCCCAATGTCTTCACCGACGCAAAATCCTCCGAAAGCGCGGTGCCGTGGTTTTCCAATGGCGGGCGCGACGACGCCGAGCAGCGCGCCTTCCTGGAAGCGCATCTCGACCACTGGACGAGCGGCGTCGCGGCCAATCCGCTGTCGCCGGTGACCGGCGAGCCGATGGTGGACGTATCGCGCCTGTTCCTGTGGGCGTGGGACGCGCGGCCGTTTCCGGCGTTTCCCATGGCGACGGATGTCTGGGGCGACGGCGAGAACTGGCTGCGCGGCCACTGGCTGAACGGACGGCTCGGCACCGCGCCGCTGCGCGAGACGGTCGAGAGCCTGCTGGCCGGGCAGGGCATCGGCGAGACGATCGACGCGGCGGTGGCCGATTGCGTGCAGGGGGTGGTCGTGTCGCAGCCCGCGTCCATGCGCGACGTGCTGGAACCGCTGGCCGACGCCTTCGGCTGGGTTGCCTCCGACAGCGGCGGTGTCGCGCTCTCTTCCGAAGGGGCGGCGCTGACGCGGCTGATCGACGACGGCGACGTGGTCGATATCGAGGGCGAGGCACTGCGGGATCTGACCGAGACGCAGAAGAGCGAATTGCCGGTCGAGATCGTCGCCGGCTATCGCGACGGGCTCGGCGACTACCGCGCGGCGACGAGCTATTCGCGCCGGCTGGAAACCGGAGGGCGGCGGCAGGAGACCGTAGACCTGCCGGTGATCGGCGACGCGAGCACCATCGACGCGCTCGCCGACCGGATGCTGGCCCGCGCCTGGGCGCATGGCCGCCTGTTGCGCTTCGCCCTGCCGTGGCGCCATGCCGAGCTGGCGCCGGGCACCGTCTTCGCCTTCGCCTCCAAGCCGAAGGAACGCTGGCTGGTGACCCGCGCCGATCTTGGCGACAGCGTCAGGCTGGAGGCGGTGCCGGTCGCGGGCCGGCCCGCCAATGCGCGCAGGCCGCACCTGCCGGCGCAGCGGCCGCAGGCGCTGGGCGACACGGCCGGCGCGCCGGACATCGTGCTCATGGACCTGCCGATGCGGCCGGGCCGCGATCCGCAGGACCAGTTCATGCTGGCGACATGGTCGTCGCCGCCGTGCGTTCAGGCGGTCCATGTTTCGCCGGAAAGCTCGGGGTTCGAATACCGGACGCAGGCGCTATCGAATGCGGTGATCGGCGAACTCGTCACGCCGCTGGCCGGCGCGTTCTCGGGACGGTTCGACCGCGCCAACGCGATCGACGTCGCCGTGCCGTCCGGCGCGTTTGCAAGCGTCGGCGAGACGGCGCTGCTCGCGGGGCGCAACCTGCTGGCGGTGGAGGCGGCGAACGGGGCGTGGGAAGTCGCCCAGTTTCTCGACGCCGAGGAGACCGAGGCGAACCGCTGGCGCCTGACCGGACTGTTGCGCGGGCAGGGCGGTACGGAAGCCGCGATGCTCGCCGGCGCGCTCGTCGGCGCCCGCGTCGTGCTGCTGAACGAAGCCGTCGTGCCCGCGGGGCTGCGCGCCGAGGAGATCGGCCTTGCCATGCAATGGCGCATCGGCGTCGCCGGCCGTGCCTTCACCGACCGTTACTTCGAGACGGTCGAGGCGATTGGCGGCCTGAAAGCGCTGACGCCGCTGTCGCCGGTGCATCTGAAAGCGGTGCGGACGGACGAGGGCGGCGTCGCGCTCTCCTGGATCCGGCGCACCCGCATCGACGGCGATTCCTGGCTCGGTCTGGAGGTGCCGCTCGGCGAAGACGAGGAGCGCTACGCGGTCCGCCTCTTCGACGGCGGGAGCGTCGTCCTGTCGAATGAAACGACCGAGCCGGCCCTGGCGCTCGACGCCGTGACGGCGGCGACGCTCGGCCTCGACCTGCCCGGCGCGCTTCTCGATCTCGAGGTCGCGCAGATCAGTCTCGCCGTCGGCGAGGGCGCGCCCGCGCGCACATCCATCACTCTCCCCTGAAACGAAAGGAAGAACGCATGAGTGACGAAAAACCCTGGTATTTGTCGAAAACCATCTGGGGGGCGCTGGTCAGCGTCGCCGCGACGCTCGGTGCGATGTTCGGCCTCGGCGTGGACGCCGCGGGACAGGCCGCGCTGACGGAAGCGATCCTGCAGACGGTCTCCGCCGTGGCCGGGATCATCGCGATTCTCGGGCGCGTCGGGGCGACCAGCCGGATCGCTTGAAACCTGCGGATGCCTTCGCCGCGCGCCTTGCGGGGTGCGCGGCCAGCAACTCCCTTGAGCGCTCCCTGTAAATTGCCGGAATTTGGTGCCATATAATGCGCAGCGGGAACGTTGAAGGCGTTCCGCACCTCGCATCGCACGGATGACCCGAGAATGAAGCGCACATTTTCCGTTACGGCTCGCTGGGACGAGGAGGCCAAGGTCTTCTACTCCGAGAGTGACATTGTCGGTCTGCACATCGAAGCGAAGACGATCGCGGAATTCGAAGAGATCATGCGTGACACGGCCGCCGAACTCGTCATCGCCAATCACATGACCGTGCCGGAACTGGCGTCCCTTCCGATCAAGGATCTCGTTCCGACGATCGTCTGGCAGCCTCCGCAAGAGTTCGCCCGGACCTGATCGTGGTCGACGGCTACTACACCGCGATTCGTCAGGCGCTGGTGAAGGCCGGCTTCGAATATGTCGGCAACGCCAAGGGCTCGCATGAAAAATGGCAGCATGCGGAGACCGGCAAACTCCTCCTCGTTCCGCGCAATCTGAAGAGCCGGCACACCGCGAATGCGATCGCGAAGGACGCGGGGCTGGGCAAGCTTTTCTGACCTTTTCCGGCGTTCTCAAGGCTGGCGCCCGCATCGCTTGAAATCCGTCCGCCGTTCGGGGCATGTAACTCTACGACAGCATTCATGTCCCGTTCAGCCTCGTGCGATTAGGGTGCGGCCAAGTTGGAGAACAAGAACAATGTTTCGCTTGATCATCACAGGGCTGGTTGCATGGAGCGTCGCGGGCGTGACGCCTGCAGCCGCCGACAATTGCTACGCCGTCGGCCAGCAGGTCGCCGCGCAGAACGGCGCACAGCTCGCCAGCGCCGAATCCGTCGGTGGCGGGAAGTGCAAGGTCGTGCTTCTCGTCCCCGGTTCGAACGGACAACGCCCGAAGCGCAAGGAAATCGTCGTCAATGAATAGGCCGGCCTGGAGCGGGCCGGCACTTGCCTGACTTTCCGCCGAAGGCTGCGTTGGCGTTCACGCGCCCCTGATGTAGCCTTCGGCACGATTTCGCCGCGGGAGGGACGATTCCATGCGAATTCTCGTCGTTGAAGATGACGCCGCGCTGAACGCGCAACTGAAGTCCGCGTTGGAAGACGCCGGCTATGTGGTCGACGCCGCGACGGACGGCGAGGAAGGGCACTTTCTCGGCGACACCGAGCCCTATGACTGCATCATCCTGGATATCGGCCTTCCGGTGATGGACGGCATATCCGTGCTGCAGCGCTGGCGCGAGGACGGCCGCAAGATGCCGGTGCTGATTCTCACCGCGCGCGACCGCTGGAGCGACAAGGTCTCCGGCATCGACGCGGGCGCCGACGACTACGTGACCAAGCCCTTCCATGTGGAGGAAGTGCTGGCGCGCGTGCGTGCGCTGATTCGCCGGGCGGCCGGCCACGCGACCTCCGAGATCCGCTGCGGCCCGCTGACGATCGACACCAAGGCCTCGAAGGCCGTGGTCGACGGCATCACGCTGAAGCTGACGTCGCACGAATTCCGCCTTCTCTCCTATCTCGGCCACCACCTCGGCGAGGTGATTTCGCGCACCGAACTGGTCGAGCACCTCTACGACCAGGATTTCGACCGCGATTCCAACACCATCGAGGTTTTCGTCGGCCGCCTGCGCCGCAAGATCGGGCACGATGTCATCGAGACGGTGCGCGGCCTCGGCTACCGCATGACGGCGCCCGACGAGAAGGCCGGCTGACGTCTTGCGGCTGAGACTCGATTCCCTCGCGGTCCGCGTCATCCTCATATCCAGCCTCTGGTCCGTCGCCGCGATCGCGCTTCTGGGCTCGCTGCTGATCGGGCTCTACCGCATCGACGCGCTGCGCTCCCGGGCGAGCCTGCAGGAAGCGCAACTGTTCATCCTGGTCGGCGCCGCTTCGGTGAACGACGCGGGCGTGCTGCAGGGCAGCCCCAATCTCGGCGACGCCAGGTTCCTGCAACCGGAATCCGGCTGGTACTGGCGCATCGCCCCCGTCGACGGCGTGCAGGGCGAGGCACTGGCCTCGCCGTCACTCGGGGAGGGCGAATTCGGCCGGCCGACCCTGTCCGAGGTGCCGTTCGACAGCCAGTTCCGGCGGCGCTGGACCGGCGACGGCCCGCAAGGCGGCCGCATCCGCGTGCTGGAATCGGAGATCGACGTCGGCGGCGGACGCATCGCCCGGCTGCAGGTCGCCAGCAACGAGGACGAGTTCGAGGCGACCGTCGGCAGTTTCGCGCGGCGCGTGGGCCTGCTGCTGGCCGCCTTCGGCCTCGGCGTCGTGCTGATCAATGTCGCCATCCTGCTCGTCGGCCTGCGGCCGCTCGACCGCGCGCGCCGGGCGCTGTCGGCGATCCGCAGCGGTGACGCGAGCGCGCTGGAGGGAAGGTTTCCGAGCGAGATCCAGCCGCTGGTCGACGAGATGAACGCGCTGATCGACAACAACAAGCGCATCGTCGAGCGCGCGCGCACCCAGGTCGGCAACCTGGCGCATTCGCTGAAGACGCCGCTGTCGGTGATCGTCAACGAGGCGGGCGCCAGGACCGGCCCCTCGGCCAAGGTGGTCGAGGAACAGGCGCGCGCCATGGACTACCAGATCCAGCACTATCTGAAGCGCGCGCGAATCGCCGCGCAGCGCGAAAGCGTGGTCTTCCGCACCGACATCCGCCCGGTGGCCGAGAAGCTCGTCTCGGTGATGCGCAAGCTCAACCCAGACAAGACGATAACTTTGAACATGTCGCCCGAACCGCTTGTTTTCATGGGCGAAAAGGAAGACGTGGAAGAGATCCTCGGCAACCTCCTGGAAAACGCCGGCAAATGGGCGCAAAGCGCATTCGAGCTCACGATCGCGCCCGTATCGGGCGACGACGGCAAGCGCTGGATCGAACTGGTCGTCGACGATGACGGGCCGGGCATTCCGGCCGGCCAGCGCGAGGAGGCGCTGAAGCGCGGCAAGCGGCTGGACGAGGCGGTGCCGGGCACCGGGCTGGGTCTCGCCATCGTGGCGGAGACCGCGTCGGCCTATGGCGGCAACATCGAATTGGGGCAAAGCGACGCGTCCGGACTGCGTGTTTGCGTTACTCTGCCCGCCGTCGGGGCTTGAACCTGACGAAACTGTCAATATTTCCAATTGAAACAAATTGCGGTCATAGTTTTATTCATCTTTTGTCCGCATGATCGTATGGACTTCGACCTGAACGGAACGGCGATGCGAATTGTAACGAAGATCCTGGCGCTGGCCCTGGCCGGTGCGGCCGCTGGCTGCACGACGGCAGGTTCGTCGGTTCCGAGCCTGTCCTTCAGGCCGATTTCGGGCGTTCTCGATTCCGACAACAAGCTGGCCGGCGCCGCGCTCGTCTCGGCGCTCAATGGTGGTCTGCTCTCCGACGACCTTGCGGCCAGGATGGGCCCGACGACCCGCACCGCGGCCCTTCAGGCGGAATACCAGGCGCTGGAATACACCCCGGCAGGCGAATCGGTCGCCTGGGGCGAGGCGGGCGCGAGCTTCACCGGCGAGGTCGTGGCGTCGCAGCCCTACCGCGTCGGCTCGCAGAATTGCCGCCAATATTCGCACACGGTCCTCACCGGCGGGGCTCCCGTCACCGGCCGTGGCACGGCGTGCCGCAATTCGGACGGCAGCTGGACGCCGCTGACCTGATCAGGATCAAGGCGCCTTCGGCGTGAGCGTGAAAATGTCGCGTCACGCCGAAATCCATTGGCAAGTCTGGCCTGCATCTTTATTTCACCGCCATGTTGTTTGTCCTTGCCGCCGCCTCGCTCACCATCCTGTTGATGGGCTTCGTGTTTCTGCCCGCGCTGCGCGGCAGGAAGGCCGAGGCCGTCGCCGATGAGCACGCCTTCGACCTGACGGTCTACAAGCAGCAGCTCCGCGAACTGGAAGCCGACATCGAGCGCGGCGCGATCCCCGCGGCCGAAGCCGACTATGCGCGCGCCGAGATGGGTCGCCGCCTGCTGGCCGCGCAGGACGCCGTCGACGCGTCGCAAAATGCCGCCGGCAAGGCGCGCCAGGCGGGCGCTCCGGTGCTGGCCGCCGCCGCGGTCTTCGCGCCGCTTGCCACGATCCTCGTCTACACGATGACCGGCTCGCCCGGCATGGATTCGCAGCCCCTGGCCACGCGCGTCGCCGAGATGCGCGAGCAGGTCGCGGCGCGGGACCTGCAGGACATGCAGATCACCGAACTCGTCGCGCGCGCCGAGGCGCATCTGAACCAGAACCCCGATGACGGGCGCGGCTGGGACGTGCTTGCGCCGATGTATCTGCGGCTGGGCCGCGCGGCCGACGCGCGCAACGCGTTTGAGCGCTCCATCGCCATCCAGGGCGAAAGCGCCGCGCGCCGCTCCGGCCTCGGCCAGGCCTATTACATGCTGGCCGGCGGCCTCGTGGACGCCAATGCGCGGGTCGAATTCGTCCGGGCGCTGGAAATCGACGCCGGCGAGAGCCGGGCACGCTTCTTCATGGCGCTCGCCGCCGCACAGTCCGGCGACGAGGCCGGCGCGCTGCGGGCCTGGCAAGCGCTGGTCGGCGATCCGAACGCCGCGCCGGAATGGCAGGCCGCCGCGGCCGAGGGCCTGCGCCGTTTCGGCGCGCCGGCGACGGCCGCCACGCCGGGTTCGCCGGCGCCGCAGCTCGATGCCGAGACCATGCGCGACGCCGAGGAAATGAGCGCGGAGGACCGGTCGGAGATGATCGCCGGCATGGTCGCCCAGCTCGACGCGAAGCTTCGCGACAATCCGGACGACCTGGCCGGTTGGCAAAGGCTGATCCGCTCTTATCTTGTGCTTGGTCGCGAAACGGACGCAAGGGAAGCCCTCGAGCGCGCCCTGGCGGCCTTCGCGCAGGACGAGGCCAAGCGTGACGCGGTCGCGCAATTCGCCGCCACGCTCGGTCTGGCCTCCGGAGGAGAAGGACAATGACCCGCAAACAGAAACGCACCACCGTGATCTTCGGCGCGCTCGCCATGCTCGGCCTGGCGGTCGCGCTGGTGCTGACGGCGCTCAGCGACCAGGTCACCTTTTTCCGCACGCCGACCGAGCTTCTGGCCGCGCCGCAGGAAAACAGCGGCCGCATCCGCTTGGGCGGCCTTGTCGAGACCGGCTCGGTGAAGAACGCCGAGACCTCCGGCGTCGAATTCGCCATCGAGGATGCAAACGAGCGCGTGCTGGTGCGCTATGCCGGCATCCTGCCGGACCTGTTCCGCGAAGGGCAGGGCGTGATCGCCGAAGGCACCCTGCAGACGGACGGCAGCTTTCTCGCCGACACCGTGCTCGCCAAGCATGACGAGACCTACATGCCCAAGGAAGTCGCCGACAGGCTGAAAGAGCAGGGCTACTGGCAGGGCGAGGAAGTGAGCGCGACCCAATGATCGTCGAACTCGGACACTATTCCCTCGTACTCGCGCTGATCCTGGCGATCCTGCAGACGGTGGTGCCGTTCGTCGGCGTGAAGACCGGCGACGACCGCCAGGTGGCCATGGCGCCCAATCTCGCCTTCGCCGTGTTCGCGGCGCTCGCGTTCTCCTTCACCGTCCTGACCTGGGCCTATGTGACGTCCGATTTCTCGCTGCTCAACGTCGTCGAGAATTCGCACTCGCAAAAGCCGATGCTCTACAAGATCACCGGCGTGTGGGGGAACCACGAAGGCTCCATGATGCTGTGGGTGCTGATCCTGGCGCTGTTCGGCGCGCTGGTGGCGCTGTTCGGCTCCAACCTGCCGCCGAGCCTGCGGGCCATGGTGATTTCCGTGCAGGGTCTGATCGCGACCGCCTTCACCGGCTTCATCCTGTTCACCTCCAACCCTTTCGAACGCCTGTCGCCGGCGCCGTTCGAGGGCAATGACCTGAACCCGATCCTCCAGGATGTCGGCCTCGCGATCCATCCGCCGCTCCTCTATCTCGGCTATGTCGGCTTCTCGATCTGCTTCTCCTTCGCCATTGCCGCCCTGATCGAAGGGCGCATCGACGCGGCCTGGGCGCGCTGGGTGCGGCCGTGGACGCTCGCGGCCTGGATCTTCCTGACCGCCGGCATCGCGATGGGCTCCTACTGGGCCTATTACGAACTCGGCTGGGGCGGCTGGTGGTTCTGGGACCCGGTGGAAAACGCCTCCTTCATGCCGTGGCTGGCCGGCACCGCGCTGCTGCATTCGGCCCTCGTGATGGAAAAGCGCGAGGCGCTGAAGGTCTGGACCGTGCTGCTCGCCATTCTGGCCTTCTCGCTGTCGCTGCTCGGCACCTTCCTGGTGCGGTCCGGCGTGCTGACCTCGGTGCATGCCTTCGCGACCGACCCGACGCGCGGCGTCGTCATCCTGGGCATCCTGGTGTTCTTCATCGGCGGCGCGCTGATCCTGTTCGCGCTGCGGTCGTCGTCGCTCTCGAACGGCGGCATGTTCCACCCGATCTCGCGCGAGGGCGGCCTCGTCCTCAACAACCTCGTGCTGACGACCGCCACGGCGACCGTCTTCGTCGGGACGCTCTATCCGCTGGCCGTCGAGGCGGTGACCGGCGAGAAGATTTCCGTCGGCGCGCCCTATTTCGACGCGACCTTCGTGCCGCTGATGGTCCCGCTTCTGCTGGCGGTGCCGTTCGGTCCGCTTCTGGCCTGGAAGCGCGGCGACATCTACGGCGCGGCGCAGCGGCTCTATGTCTTCGCCGGCATAGCGCTGGTGGCGGGGCTCGTCACGCTATGGTTCGCGACCGGTGCGCCGGTGCTCGCGGCCTTCGGCATCGCCATCGGCTTCTGGCTCCTGTTCGGCTCCTTCGCCGAGGTCTGGCAGAAATCCGGTCTCCCGAAAGCGGGGCTGTCCAAGGCGGCGGCCCGCCTGTCCGGCATGCCGCGCTCGGTCTGGGGCACGGCGTTTGCCCATGCGGGGCTTGGCGTCGCGGTTCTCGGCATCGTCTCTGTCTCCGCCTTCCAGCAGGAGCGCGTGCTGCGCATGTCTCCGGGCGACAGCACGGAACTGGCCGGCTACGTCATCTCCTTCGACAACGTGGAAGCGCGCGAGGGGCCGAACTTCACCGAGGACGTGGCGACCTTCGTCGTCTACCGCGACAGCGATCCGATCGCGACGATCGCCCCGGCCAAGCGGCTCTACACGGCGCGCGGCATGCCGACCACCGAGGCCGGCATCCACACGACCGGTTTCTCGCAGGTCTATGTCGCGCTGGGGGATCCGGTCGAAGGCACCGACCAGATCGTGGTGCGGCTGTGGTGGAAGCCGCAGGTGACTCTGATCTGGCTCGGGCCGGTGCTGATGATGATCGGCGGCCTGTTCTCGCTGTCCGACCGCCGGCTGCGCATCGGCGCGCCGACCCCGTCGGCCAAGCGCCGCGAAACGCTGGCGGCGGCGGAGTAGGGGGATGGATGTGATGCGACGTCTCCTGCTTGCGCTGACGCTGGTCTTCGCCACGGTCGGCGGCGCCCATGCCGTCACGCCGGACGAGATCCTTCAGGATCCGGCGCTGGAGCAGCGCGCGCGCGACATCTCGGCGAAGCTGCGCTGCCTCGTCTGCCAGAACCAGTCGATCGACGATTCCGACGCCGAGCTGGCCCATGACCTGCGCGTCATCGTGCGCGAGCGCATCGTGCAGGGCGACACCAACGAGCAGGTGATGGACTACGTCGTCTCGCGCTACGGCGAATTCGTGCTGCTGCAGCCGCGTTTTTCGGCCCGCAACCTGCTCCTCTGGGCGACGCCGGCGATCGGCCTCCTCCTGGGCGGTATCACGATGATCTTTCTCTTCCGGTCGCGCCGCAACCTCGCGCCGGCCAGGCTCACGTCGGACGAGCAGGAACGCCTCGCCAAGATCATGTCGGACAGCGACACCGGCGACCGGTAGTCGCCGGGCGCCCGATTGAACCGGAGACTGTGATGGCCACGGAAAAGCGGGAATTTGCCTCCGCATCGGGCGAAACGCTGGCCGCGAGGCTGGACCTGCCGGACGGCCCGCTGCGCGGTTGCGCGCTGTTTGCCCACTGCTTCACCTGCACCAAGGACATCCTCGCCGCGCGCCGCATCGCCTCCAACCTGTCGCGGCTGGGAATCGCGGTGCTGCGCTTCGATTTCACCGGGCTGGGATCGTCCGAGGGCGAGTTCGCCAACACCTCGTTTCGCTCCAATGTCGCCGATCTGGTGGCCGCCGCCGACCACATGCGCGAGACGCTTGAAGCGCCGGTCATGCTGATCGGCCATTCGCTCGGCGGCGCGGCGGTGCTGGCCGCCGCCCACGAAATCCCCGAGGTCAAGGGCGTCGTCACCATCGGCGCGCCGGCCGACACCGAGCACGTGCTGCGCATGTTCGGCGACGAGCTGGTGGATATCGAGCGCGACGGCGAGGCGGAGGTGACGCTTGGCGGCCGGCATTTCCGCGTTGGCAGGCAGTTCCTCGAAGCCGCCCGCAAGACCAATCTCCTCGACCGGCTGCCGAAGCTGAAGGCCTCGCTGCTGATCATGCATTCGCCGCTCGACGAGGTCGTCGGCATCGACAATGCGGAACGCATCTTCCTGGCGGCGCGGCATCCGAAGAGCTACGTCTCGCTCGACCATGCAGACCACCTGCTGACCAAGCCGGAAGACGCCGATTTCGCCGCCCATGTGATTTCCGGCTGGGCGACGCGCTTCCTTCCCGCCGACGAGCCGCAGGGCGAGAAGCCGATCGAGAATGTCCGCGTCTCCGAGACCCGGCAGTCGAAATTCCAGAACACCGTGCAGGCCGGACTGCATCGCTTCTTCGCCGACGAGCCGGTGTCGGCCGGCGGCACGGACAGCGGGCCGTCGCCCTATGACCTGCTGGGTGCGGCGCTGGGCGCCTGCACGGCGATGACGTTGCGCATGTATGCCGACTTCAAGAAGCTGAGCCTCGGCGCGGTCACGGTCGATGTCAGCCACGCGAAGGTGCATGCCGCCGACTGCGCCGAATGCACCGACGAGGAACGCGCCCATGGCGGCAAGATCGACCGTTTCGAGCGACACATCTCGGTGAAGGGCGACGTCGCGCCGGAACTGGCCGACAAGCTGGAGGAAATCGCCAACAAGTGCCCGGTGCACCGCACGCTCGAAGGCAATGCCAAGGTGGTCACCGTGGTCGAGGCCGGGAGCAAGTAGGCGAGCCTATTCCGGCTCGATCGCCAGCCTGTAGCGCGGGGCCTGCAACACGTCGAAGCCGACCGCGACAAGACGGCCGTTTTCGCGCAGCAGCTGATCGAGCCCGCCGGCCTCGATCACCGGCGCCGGATCGACCGTCACCGCCGAGAGCCGCTCGCCGATACCGTCCTTCGATCCCCAATTGCCCATCATCTGGTCCGTCGTGTCGAGCCAGTGTTCCATTGCCGGCACCAGTTCGACCATGTCGAGGACGGGCGTCGGTCGCGGATAATGGATTGCCGCGACCTTGCCGAGGTAGTCGCTCTGCGGATCGGCCGCGTAGAAGCGGATCGCGTTGATGTCGGCCTTGCCGGCAAGCGGCTCGATCGCCGTGGCATTTAGAGCGGCGACACGGACGGTGCCGAGATCGGCCGGATCGCCCCAGAGCGCTGACTGCCGGTCCGCCGAGAGCGCGCCGATATAGTCGAGCATGCCGGCGGCCTCGCTGGTGCCGTCGAGATTGGCTCCACCTGAATCCGGATAGAGGCTGAACGCGCCGTCGGCCGGAACGAAGAAACGCTCGAAGCGCAGCGTGACGAAATCCCGCAGCAGCGCCCGCACCGTTTCGTGGTCGTCTTCGCGCCCGTGGCTCCAGACATATTTGGTCAGGAAGCGGAAGCCGCGGTCGCGGTCGATGATCCAGCGATGCATCTCGTCGAGGCGCGAGGGCAGAGGCGCCGACAGCCGCTCGATCGCCGAGGCGAAGATCCGGTCGGCGTAGCGAAGCGGGAATTCCGGGCGCAGGTCGTCGCCGTTGCCGTCCACGAAGAGCTTGATGACCTTGCCGCTGTCGCCGATGTCGCCCCCGTCGATCATCGCGCCGGTCGATCGGTCGCGCGGACCCCAGAGCCCGGTCTCCGCGTCCTGATTGTCGTAGAACCAGCGCAGGAAGGCCGTGCGCGCGTCGGCGGGAAACGGATAGATCGCGAGTTGCTCGCACTGTTCGAGCAGGTCGTTCAATTCGATCGCGCTGACGAAGAGCGGTTTCAATTTGGTGCCGACGAAACCGACCCGGCCCGCGTCGTCCAGCGTCGCGGTCATCTCCTCGGGCGTGTCGACGCGTTCCAGGAAGCGCAGCGGATGCTTCAGCCGGAAGGGTTCGCCCGCCTGGCGCGACAGGTCCTCGATCAGGTTGATCATGTTCGCCGTCACGCCGGCATAGGCCAGGACCGGGTCGTCGCCATTGGGATAGAAGGCCCCGGTCTCCGGGTTCTGCCGGTCGAGATAGAACTCCAGCCGCGCCCTGGCGTCCGCGAATTCGGGCACCTTGATGAGCCCCTCGCGCCGGACGAGCTTCCTGTGCATCTCGTTCAGCCGGCGCAGCCCGTCGCGATATCGGCCCTTGTCGAGATAGTAGGAGACGCTCAGCATCTCGAACTCGAACTCCGACAGGTAGTAGCCCTCGCTCTTCAGCGCGTCATTGGCCGCGAAGATCGCGCCGACCTTCGCGGCCTGCACGGCGAAGAACGAACCCGCGACCACGACGAACGCGAGAAGGACGCCGATCACGGCGAGGATGGTCTTTTTCTTTATCGACATTGCCTGTTTCCGGAGAAGCCTCGCCATCTGCTGGCCCGCCCCATGCGGCTTCCCGCCCCAACATTACGAAATTTTCATCTTCCGGAAAGCCGCATGTAATTTTCGCTTTCCTATATCTGTCCTCAAGACCGGGAGGTCCCCCGGCCTGCCAATTCAAACGTGAGGACGTGAATTGATGAAGACCCCCAATACCTCTTCCCGCAAAACCGTCGTTAACAAGATCGCCGCCGCACTCGTGGCCTCGACCGTGCTTGGCGTCGGGATCGCCGGCTTCTCCAGCGCGACCACCGGCATTGCCAATGCCGAGGCCGTCCGCGTCGAGACGCCTGCGGCCGCGCCGGGATTTGCAGACATCATCGAAAAGGTTTCGCCCGCCGTCGTGTCGGTGCGCGTTAAATCCAACATCCAGCCGGCCTCCGATTTCGGTGGCGGCGGCTTTGGCGGCGGGTTCGACGACCTGCCGGACAATCATCCGCTGAAGAAGTTCTTCAAGGAATTCGGCCCGCAGTTCCGCGGCCCCGACGGCAACAACCAGCGCCGTTCCGACCGTCCGCGCCGCGCCCGCCCGGTTTCCCAGGGCTCCGGCTTCTTCATCTCCGAAGACGGCTTCCTGGTGACCAACAACCACGTGGTCGAGGGCGGCACCGAGTTCACGGTCGTCATGGATGACGGCACCGAACTCGACGCCGAGCTGATCGGCGCCGACCCGCGCACCGACCTCGCGCTCCTGAAGGTCGAGGAAGAACGCACCTTCACCTATGTCGCCTTCGCGGACGACACGAAGGTGCGCGTCGGCGACTGGGTGGTGGCCGTCGGCAACCCGTTCGGCCTCGGCGGCACCGTGACCGCCGGCATCGTCTCGGCCCGCGGCCGTGACATCGGCGCCGGCCCCTATGACGACTTCATCCAGATCGACGCGGCGGTGAACCGCGGCAACTCCGGTGGCCCGACCTTCAACCTCAACGGCGAAGTCGTCGGCATCAACACCGCGATCTATTCGCCGTCGGGCGGCAATGTCGGCATCGCGTTTGCCGTTCCGGCCTCGGTCGCCAAGGGCGTGATCGCCGAACTGATGGACGACGGCACGGTCGAGCGCGGCTGGCTCGGCGTCGCCATCCAGCCGGTGACCGCCGACATCGCGGAATCGCTCGGCCTGGAGCGCACCGAGGGCGCGCTGGTCGCAGATCCGCAGGAAGACGCGCCGGCCGCCAAGGCGGGCATCCGCTCCGGCGACATCATCACCGCGATCAACGGCAACGACGTCAAGGGCCCGCGTGAACTGGCCCGCGAGATTGCCGGCTTCGATCCGGGCACCAAGATCGAGGTGACGGTCATCCGTCGCGGCAAGGAACGCACGATCACGGTCGAGCTGGGCGAACTGCCCTCCGGCGACCAGGCCGCCGCTCCGGCCGCGACCGACGAGGCGCCCGAGACCGCGCTTGCCGATTTCGGCCTGACGGTCGCCCCGGCTGAAGACGGCGTCGGCGTCGTCGTCACCGACGTCGATCCGGACAGCGCTGCAGGCGAGGCCGGCATCCGCGCCGGCGAGAAGATCGTCGAGGTCAACAACGAAGCCGTGGCTTCGGCGGACGACATCGAGAAGGCTCTCGACTCGGTTGCCGAAACCGGCCGCAAGGCAGCGCTGATGCTGCTGGAACGCGGCGACACGAGCCGCTTCGTGGCGTTGCCGATCGGCCGCGGCTGATCCTGATCTGTTTGGCTGTCCGGACCGAACCATGTCATCCCCCCGGACAGGCAACACAGGCGGCGGCAGGCCTTCCCCCTCAGCCTGCCGTCGCCGCTTCCCTTTCTTCGCGGCGACTTTCCTTTCCCGCCGCGCCGCGCGATAACCGGTCCGATGAAAGTCCTGATCATAGAAGACGATGTGGAGGCCGCCGCCTATCTGCGCAAAGCGATGGACGAGGCCGGCCACACGGCGGATGTCGCCCACAATGGCGATGACGGTTTCGCCATGGCCGACACCGGCGTCTATGACGCGCTCGTCGTCGACCGCATGCTGCCGAAACGCGACGGTCTCTCTGTCATCTCGGCGCTGCGCGCCAAGGGCGACATGACGCCCGCCCTGGTGCTGTCCGCCCTGGGCGAGGTCGACGACCGGGTCACGGGTCTGCGCGCCGGCGGCGACGATTACCTCACCAAGCCCTACGCCTTTTCCGAATTGCTGGCGCGCCTCGAAGTGCTCTTGCGCCGGCAGAACGGCGGCGAGCAGGAGACGCGCTACCAGGTCGGCGACCTGGTGCTCAACCGCCTGTCCCACGAGGTCAAGCGCGCCGACCAGGCGATCGTGCTGCAGCCGCGCGAATACCGGCTGCTGGAATATCTGATGCGCCATTCCGGGCAGGTGGTGACCCGCACCATGCTGCTGGAGAATGTCTGGGACTATCACTTCGATCCGCAGACCAATGTCATCGACGTGCACATCTCGCGGCTGCGCTCGAAGATCGAGAAGGGCTTCGACCGGCCGCTGCTGCACACGATCCGCGGCGCCGGCTACATGATGCGCGACTAGGCGGTCCCGTGTCATGAAACGCTTCCTCGCAGTCTTCAACACCACGGCGGCGCGCCTGTCGTCGCTCTACCTGATCCTGTTCACCGCCTGCGCGGTGTTTCTCGTCTTCTACATGACGGGCTCGGCCGAGCGCCTGCTGGTGCGCGAGACGCGCAACGCGGTGGCCGAGGAAGTGCTCGATCTCGGCCAGGTCTATCGCCGCAACGGGCTGCGCGTGCTGGTGCGCGAGATCGACCGTCGCTCGCGCCGGCCGGGCGCCAATCTCTACATGATCGCCGACAACACCGGCCGCATCCTGTCCGGCAACGTCATCGCCTTGCAGCCCGGCGTTCTCGACAATGAAGGCTGGACGACGACGCCCTTCGTCTATGCCCGTTTCGGCGACGAGGTGGACGTCATCGACGATCCCGAAAAGGCGCCGCACGCGCTGGCGCAGGTGATCGTCGTCAACAACGGCATGCGCATCCTCGTCGGCCGCGACCTGGGCGAGCCGCAGCGGTTCCGCGAGATCGTGCGGCAGGCGCTGATCACGGCGCTGGGCGTCATGGCGGCCGGCGGCTTCCTGATCTGGTTCTTCGTCGGACGGCGCGCGCTGCAGCGCATCGACCGCGTGTCGGCGGCGAGCGCCCGCATCGTCGCAGGCGATCTCTCGGGCCGCCTGCCGGTCACCGACGCCAATGACGAATTCGACCGCTTGTCGGCCAGCCTCAACACGATGATCGAGCGCATTTCCAAGCTCAATGACGGGTTGCGCGACGTGTCCGATTCCATTGCCCACGACCTGAAGACGCCGCTGACCCGGCTGCGCAACCGCGCCGAGGCGGCGTTGAGCGGCAGCGCGGAGGGCACCGACTACCGCGCCGTGCTGGAAGACATGATCGGCGAGGCCGACCAGCTCATCAAGGTGTTCAACGCGCTGCTGCTGATCAGCCGCGTCGAGGCGGGCTTCTCCAAGCAGACTCTGGACCAGGTCGACCTGGCCGCGATCGCCGGCGAAGTCTCCGAACTCTACGAGCCGCTGGTGGAAGACGCCGGCATGACGCTCGTCAACGCGGTGGAGGGGCCGCTGCCGATCGCCGGCAATCGCGAGCTGATCGGCCAGGCCGTCACCAATCTGATCGACAACGCGATCAAATATGGCGCCAAGCCGGAGGGCCGCATCGTGCTGTCCGCCGAGCGCGACGCAGCCCGCAGGACCGTGCGCCTCGCCGTCGCCGATGACGGGCCGGGCGTGCCGGACGCCGACAAGGAGCGCGTCAAGGGTCGCTTCGTGCGCCTCGACGAAAGTCGCTCCAAGCCCGGCTCCGGCCTCGGCCTCAGCCTCGTCTCCGCGATCATGGGCCTGCATGGCGGCGAACTGACGCTGGAAGACGGCGATCCCGGACTGAAAGTCGTGCTGTCCTTTCCGCTTTCGACGGCTTAGACCACACTCCAGACAGTTGAATCGGTTTCGCGGCTGTTTCGGACAAGCCACGGAAACGATTCCGAAAAATGCGGAGGGGAGTGTGGCTGAAGACGGTACGGCCTGGTTCGGCACGGCGGCAAACGAACTGCATGCGGGCGACGCGGAGGCGCAGGACAAGGCGCGCGCAACGCTCGTCGCGGCGGCGGCAAAGGCGCAGGCGCCCCGCCTTGAGGCCATCGCGCAGGAGGGTGGGCCGCTCGCCGATTTCCTCGTCGCGGTGATGGTGCTGTCGCCCTTCCTCGGCCACCAGATCGAGCGCCAGGCGGCGGTTCTGGAACAGCTCTTCGACGCCCCGCTTGCCGATCAGCTCGACGCGATCCTCGCCCGCACGGAGGCGATGCGCCACGGCGAGGGCATTGCCGAGACCGAGGCGGCGGTGATGACGGCGCTTCGCCGGGAAAAGGCGGCGCTGCACCTGTTCGTCGCGCTGGGCGACCTGTCGGGCGCGCTCAGCGTGCACGAGACGACGGCCTGGCTGTCGCGCTTCGCCGAAGCCGCGCTCGGCGCTTCCGCCGCCTTCCTGCTGCGCGACACCCACGCCCATGGCAAGCTCACGCTGGCCGACCCGGCGGAGCCGGAAAGGGGCTCCGGCTGGATCCTCCTGTCCATGGGCAAGCTTGGCGCTCATGAGCTCAACTATTCCTCCGACATCGACCTGATCGTCCTGTTCGATCCCGACGCGCCGGGCGTCACCTGGCCGGAGCGCTCGGTGATCGGCGAGACCATGGCGCGGCTGACGCGCCGCCTGGTGCGCATCATGCAGGAACGCACCGGCGACGGTTACGTGTTCCGCACCGATCTGCGGCTGCGGCCCGATCCGGGCTCGACGCCGCTGGCGGTCGCGGTGGAGGGGGCGCTTGTCTATTACGAGGCGCGCGGCCAGAACTGGGAACGCGCCGCGATGATCAAGGCGAAGCCGGCGGCGGGCGACATCGAGGCCGGCGAGCGCTTCCGCTACGAGTTGCGGCCCTTCATCTGGCGCAAGCATCTCGATTACGCGGCGATCGCCGACGTGCATTCCATCAAGCGTCAGATCCACGCCCACAAGGGCCATGGCGTCGTCGCCATCGAGGGTCACAACGTCAAGCTCGGGCGGGGCGGCATTCGCGAGATCGAGTTCTTCGTCCAGACCCAGCAGCTCATCTTCGGCGGCCGAACGCCGGAACTGCGCGGTCGCGGCACGATCCCCATGCTGCACGCCCTGGCCGAACACGGCTCGATCGAACCGGACGCCGCCGACACGCTGGAGCGATGCTACGGCTTCCTGCGCCGCGTCGAGCATGCCATCCAGATGATCGGCGACGAGCAGACGCACAAGCTGCCCGACGACGCCGCCGGCGTCGAACGGGTCGCAAGGATGCTTGGCTATGACGGCGACGCGGGCTTTCGCGCCGATCTGCTCGACACGCTGCACACGGTGGAGACCCACTATGCCGCGCTGTTCGAACACGAGGAGGGACTGGGCTCGGACGGAAACCTGGTCTTCACCGGTGGCGAGCCGGATCCGGAAACGGTCGAGACCCTGTCGCGCATGGGCTATGCGCGCCCGGCCGACATCTGGCGCGTGGTCAGCCACTGGCACATGGGCCGCTATCGCGCCCTGCAGTCCGAGCGTGCCCGGGCGCGCCTGACCGAGCTTACGCCGGTCCTGCTCAGGAGCTTCGCGGAGAGCGGCCATGCCGACGAGGGCGTGATCGGCTTCGACCGCTTCCTCTCCGGCCTGCCTGCCGGCATCCAGCTTTTCTCCATGCTGCATTCCAATCCGCGCCTGATCCACCTGCTGGCGCTGATCCTGTCGGTCGCGCCGCGGCTCGGCGCGATCATCACCGCCAAACCGCTGGTCTTCGACGGCATGCTGGATCCCGCCTTCTTCACCGGCGTGCCGACCAAGGAGGAACTGCGGGTGCGTCTCGACGCGTTCCTCGGCGAGGCGCGGGCCTATGAGGAGACGCTCGACAGGCTGCGCATCTTCGCCTCGGAGCAGCGCTTCCTGATCGGTGTGCGCCTGCTCACCGGCAATCTGGAACCGATCCGCGCCGGCCACGCCTATTCCGACCTCGCCGACCTGATCCTCGAAAACGCCCTGATGGAGGCGCGGCTCGAGCTCGCCGACAAGCACGGCGTGGTCGACGGGGCGCAGGTCTGCCTGATCGGGCTCGGGCGGCTCGGCTCGCGCGAGATGACGGCGGGCAGCGATCTCGACCTGATCCTGCTCTATGACGCGCCGGACGACGCGGAAAGCAACGGCCCCAAGCCGATTGCCGCCTCGCTCTATTTCATGCGCCTGACGCAACGCCTGACGGCGGCGCTCTCCGCGCCGACCGCCGAAGGGGTGCTCTACGAGGTGGATTTCCGCCTGCGCCCCTCCGGCAACAAGGGGCCGCTCGCCACCTCCTATCGCTCGTTCTCCAAGTATCAGCGCAACGACGCCTGGACCTGGGAACACCAGGCGCTGTGCCGCGCGCGCACGGTGGCGGGCGATGCCGGATTGCGCGAGAAGACCGAGACCGAACTCCGCGACATCCTGCAACTTCCCCGCGATGTCTCCAAGCTGAAGGACGACATCGTCTCGATGCGCCGCCGCCTTCTTCGAGACAAGCCGGCGGCTTCCGCCTGGGATCTGAAATTGGTTGAAGGAGGTCTTACTGACATTGATTTCATTGCACAATTTCTGGTCCTGTCGGAATTACCAAATGGTAATTTGAACGCCCGCGACGCCGCTCATATCTTGCAGTCATCGGAAACGTTCGGATCTGACGAAACCGCCAGAGACACGCTGGTCCGCGCGTTTTCCGATTATACGGCGATCATGCAGATGGTCCGCTTGTGCACGGAGAAGGGCTTCGACCCGGACACCGCGCCGAAGGGATTGATCGATCGTCTGTGTGCGGCTGCGGGGTTCCCGACACTGGAAACCCTGCAGGCGCATCTGGAGGAAACCGAAGGCCAGGTCGCGGAGATCTTCCGCACCGTTCTTGGGGATCCGCACTCCGAACCGTGAGGGAAGCGCGGCGAGGACAACCCGCATCGGGGGTGACACAACGATGCAAAGGATGAGTGTGATGAAGACCAAGTCGAAATTCGTTCTGCTTCTGGCAGGCGCCGCCATTTCCGCAACCGCCGTCGCTTCCGCATATGCGCAGAACCAGGGCGGCAACCAGCCCGCGCCGCGCAACATGCAGCAGGATTGCCAGGTCCAGCAGGACGGCACGCCGTGCCCGCCGGGCATGGGCCAGCCGGGCATGATGGGTCAGCAGGGCATGACGGGCCAGCCGGGTCCGCAGGGCCAGCAGGCCATGGGGCAGCAGGGCATGGGCGAGCCGGGCATGGGTCCCCGCGGCATGGGCAAGCGCGGCATGGGTCATGAAGGCATGGGCCGCCAGGGCATGGAAGGCCAGGGCCACCACGGCAAGTGGGGCCGCCAGATGGCTTCCAACGACGAGGGCCGTCGCGGCCATGACGGTTTCGGACCGCGCGGTGAGCGCCGTGGCGGAGAGCGCGGCGAAGGCCCGAACTTCGAACTGCTCTTCCAGAAGGCCGACGTCGATAATTCCGGCACCGTCACGGTCGAGGAATTCGCCGCCGCGATGCCGAATTCCATCACCGACGCCGACGCCAATGGCGACGGCACCATCACCGTGGAAGAGCTGACGGATCAGCTGGCCCGCGAAGCGCTGCGCCGCCGCGCGGAGCGCATGATCGAGCGCTTCGACACGGACAATGACGGCCAGGTGTCGGCCGCCGAGATCGAGAAGCACCAGCAGGACGCGTTCGCTCGCCTCGATGTCGACGGCTCCGGCGCGATCGAGCAGGACGAGCTCAAGCTGCGTGGCGGCAAGCACGGCGAAGGCCGGGGCGAATTCCGCCGCTTCCACTAGGGCCGCAATTGATCAGATCACTGATCTCCAGTCAGTAGCAGTCAGACAGGGGTCGCTTCCGGCGGCCCCTGTTTTTCGTCGTCCTGCGATGCGTGCTGTTCGCACGGGACAGGCTCGGCATTGCAGGGAATGCGCACCGCGACGATCGTGCCGACGTTCGGCTTGGAGCGGATCTTCAGCGATCCGCCATGCAGTTCCGTCAATGACTTGGCGATCGCCAGCCCGAGCCCGGAACCGGAATGGTTCTTCGTCAGCTGGTTTTGAACCTGCTCGAAGGGCCGCCCGAGCCGCTTCAGCGCCGCCGGCGGGATGCCGCAGCCGGAATCGCCGATGGTGACCTGGATCGCGCCGCCCACCGCCTTGGCGCGGATGCGGATGCGCCCGCCCTTGTCGGTGAATTTCACGGCGTTCGACAAGAGGTTGATGACGATCTGCTTCATGGCGCGCTTGTCGGCGTGCAGGCGCATGGTCGCATCGACGCTCTGCTCGACGGCGATGTTCTTGGCCTGCGCCTGGATCGCCACCATGTGCAGCGTCTCGTCGACCAGCGGAGCGAGGTCGATGACCGTCGGCTCCAGTTGCAGCCGGCCGGCCTCGATCTTCGACATGTCCAGTATGTCGTTGATCACGCCGAGCAGGAACGTGCCGGAGGCGTGGATGTCGTTGACATATTCCTGGTAGCGTTCCGAGCCGAGCGGACCGAACATGCCCGACTGCAGGATCTCGGAGAACCCGATCACGGCGTTCAGCGGCGTGCGCAATTCGTGCGACATGTTTGCGAGGAAGCCGGATTTCGCCCGGTTGGCGGCCTCGGCCTTGTCGCGCGCCTCGAGATATTTGGCGTTCAGGTCTTCCAGTTCGCCGGCCTTCTGCTGCGACGCCTTGCGGGCGACCGACAGGTCGTCGATCGTCGCCATCAGCCGGCGCTCGCTCTCCATCAGCCGTTCCTGGTGCAGCTTCAGCTGCGTGATATCTGTTCCGACGGAAATCGTGCCGCCGCTCGAGGTGCGCCGTTCGTTGACCTGCAGCCACCGCCCGTCGGCGATCTGGCGCTCGTAGGTCTGGGCTTCCTGCTTCGTCTTCGGATTGGGGATGCGGCGCTCGCTGACCGGCCGGCGCATCATCGCGTTGATGTCGTGGCGCGGCGTGCCGGCGGTGACCGCGTTGGCGGGCAGGCCGTTATATTCCTGGAACTTGGTGTTGCACATGACCAGCCGGTCGTCGGCGTCCCAGAGCGCGAAGGATTCCGACGTGCTCTCGATCGCCGCGCGCAGGTTCTCGCTGGCGATGGCGTTCTCGTCGGCGAGGCGCTGTTGCTCGGTCACGTCGACGGCGATGCCGATCAGGTGGATGCCACTGCCGCCCTTTTCCACCAGTTCGGTGCGAATGCGCATCCAGCGGTAGTAGCCGCCGGCGTGCCGCATCCGGAAGAGCTGGTCGACGCGGCGGATTTCCTGGGCCGCGGCGCGCTGGGCGAGGTCGAACAGGTCGATGTCGTCGGGATGGATCAGGTCCTTGACCTCGCCGAAGGACAGGATCTCCTCGCTCGCCGCATAGCCGAGCAGGTCGAACATGGAGCGCGACCAGTAGATGCGCCCGCGCGCCAGATCCCAATCCCACAAGCCGCAATGGCCGCGGGTCAGCGCCAGATCGACGCGCTTCTGCGTCTCGCCATAGGCCTCGTCGGCCTCGGCGGCCCGCGCGGCCTGTCCGAAATAGGCGTAAAGCAGGATGATCAGGATCGACGAACTGGCGACGAACAGCGTGACGTTCAGCGAAACCCGCTTGCGCCAGCGCGCGAACAGGTCGCGCTCCTTCTGCATCACGGCGATCACCGCGTTGCCGTCGCCGATCTTGGAGAAGGCGGCGAGGAAGGCTTCGCCGTCGAGCGTCACGGGCTGCACGCCCGCGTCGGCGCCGAACATGAACAGCGCCTGCTCGCCGTTGAGCCGCTGCTGGAGATTTTCGCCGACAAGTTCGCCATGCTGGCCGCGCGCCGCGATGACCGCGCCGTCGGCGTCGGTGACGAGCAGGAAGCGGCCGTCGAAAGTGGTTTCCTCGGGCAGGGCGCGTGCCAGCACCTGCTCGAACTGCGCGCCGTTGCGCGGCGCGAAACCCGTGTCGCGGACAGTCTCGACAGCCGATTGGGCGACGCCGGCGATCAGCGACAGGTAGAGCTGCCCGTCATGGGCGGTCTGCGAGCGTTCGGTGGCAAGCGACATCGCGCGGGCGAGGAAGACGACGGCGAGGAAGATCGTGATCAGGATGGGGATGGAGCGCTTGAGGACGGGCTCGATCGCCTCCAGCCGTGCATAGGCCGGCCCGGCCAGAAACCGCGCGTGACCCGTCATCGCGGTTTGTGTTGAGCCGTTTGTCCCTGCAATTGGCAAGTTCTGTCCCCTCGGCGCCAGAAGCGACCGTTCCGCCTCTTTCTGTGAGGCGTTCCAAAAAACACTTGTCTTGAAACCGGATTCGGCTACCGCACTTCCGAATCGTCCTTAATGAATCACTTGTGATTCTGGCTGTCCAGACGGTCTGTTAACTTTTAGGAAAGTTTTTCGGAATGCGGGGCTGACGCTAGGTCATGGCGCCGGCGCAGAGCCGGCGCGGCGCCGTCAGCGCGGCGTCATGGGATCGCTGATGCGATGTGCCTGGAAGGTGTCGGGCAGGCGGGTCAGTTCGATCGTTTTCACGATGCCGGAGCGCGCGAACGGGTCGCCTTCGGCGAAGCCGCGCGCCTTGTCCTCGCTCTCGGCTTCCAGGATGCCGAAATGGCCGTTCGCCTCGCCGTCCGTGTCAGTCAGCGCGGAGCCGATCAGTACCGTGGCGAGGCCGTCGCCGCCCGATTGCACCCAGATTCGGTGTTCCGCTCGGTGGGTGTCGCGCTTCGCGCCCATCTGCGAATGGTGAAGGCATCGCATGAGGAAAAACATTGGTCATGCCGCGTTTTCGAGAACAACCATGCCGGCGCCCGTCAGCGAGGCCGGCGCGTAGTAATGACGGTGCTTCAGCTCGACCTTCGGGTCCATCGCAGCGCGCATGACCAGCCACATGATCAGTTCCGCGCCTTCGGAGCCGAACTGCTCGACATAGTCCTCGCGGCTCATGCCACGGTACTTCTCGTAGTCATTGGCGATGCCGTCGAGCCAGGCTTCGTCGGCCTCGCGGTTGATGAAGCCGGCGCGGCTGCCCTGCAGCTGGTGCGACAGGCCGCCGGTGCCCATGATCACGACGCGGTCGTCGCCCGGGAAGCTCTCGATCGCCTCGCGCAGCACCTTGCCCATTTCCCAGCAGCGCTGCGGCGTGGGGATCGGGTACTGGATCGTGTTCACCCAGATCGGCACGATCTTGACCGGCCAGTGCTCGGGACGGCCGAAGAACAGCTCCATCGGCACCTGCAGCCCGTGATCGACTTCGATCTCGCGGCAGACGAGGGGGTCGAAATGCTTCTCCACCAGTCTGTCGACGAAATGCCAGGACAGTTCGGCGGCACCCTCGAAGGTCGGGATCTGGCGCGCGCCCCAGCCCTCGTCGACCGGGGTGTAGCTTTCGGCCACGCCGACGGCGAAGGTCGGCACCCTGTCCAGGAAGAAGGTGTTGCCGTGGTCGTTGAAGATCACGACGGCGATGTCGGGCTTCGCCTCGCGCATCCATTCCTTGCCGGGAATGTAGCCGTCGAAGAAGGGTTTCCAGTCCGGCGTGCCGTCAAGCCCCTTGTCGAGCGCGACGCCGATGGAAGGAACGTGGCTCGTTCCGATGCCGCCGATGATCTTGGCCATCAGTGTTTTCCCAGGCGCTGTTTCAGGAAGTCGTCGTGATCCATGCCCGCCTGCGCCGCGCCGATGCGCGTCATCGGGGTGGGGTCGATCGCCGAGATCTTCAGGATGAAGAAGAGATTGCCGCCGAGCCGCACCATTTCGTGCCAGTCGCGCGCATTGACCGCCGCCTTTTCCTCGTCGCTCAGGCCGTAGCGGTCGAGATAGGCGTTCTCGTCGGCCTTGAAGGCCTCGCGGTTTTCCGGACGGCCGAGATCCATGGCCATCTTGTTGAGCTTGTAGCCCTTGATCGAACGTGCGCGGTCGAAAAGCGGCGTTTCGGGAATCTGCATTGCGGCGTCAGACATTGTCGTCTCCGAATCTGCGTGTCAGCCAGTCCATGATTGCGGCGGTCGTTTCTTCCGGCCGCTCCGCCGGGGCGAAGTGCCCGGCATTCTCGATGATCGCCAGTTCCGAGTCGCCGACAGCGGCGCCGATCTCCTCGTGCTGGGCGATGGGGCTCCAGCCGTCCTGGCGGGCCGCGACCAGAAGCACGGGGCAGGCGATCTCGCCCAAATAGGCGCTCGCATTCGGGCGCCCGACGAGGGCGCGGATCTGGCGTTCATGCACGTCGGCTCCGGCGCGAAGCACCATGGCGCGCAATTCGGCGATCAGCTCGGCGTCCGTGACGCGCGCCGGATCGAGCATCGGCGGCAGCCACTGGTCGGCGAGCGTCTCCATGCTCTCATGGCCGAGATCGATCATTGCCTGGCGCTTGATTTCCTCGCCGTCGCGCTTCGGGTGGTGCCCGGTATTGGCAAGCACCAGCCCCTTCACGCGCTCCGGCGCGATACGCGCCATCTCCATCGCAACGCGACCGCCCATCGAGTGGCCGACCGCGATGAGCGGGCCGTCGACGGCGTCCAGAAGGCTCTCGGCCATTTCGGTGATCGAGGCCTGGGTCGTGACATCGGCGCGATGCAGCGCGAACCGTCCTTCCGCCGCCCTGGCGAGCGGTTCCCAGACGATGGCGTCGGAGATGAGGCCCGGAATGAGGACGAGCGTGGTCATGACGCGCTCTTCACGATGTTGTTCGAGTTTGATGTATACATGATATCCCTATAATCCGCACGGAAATCGGTTTCAAGTCTTATATAATGAGAATCCGGCTCACAAATCGCGAAAAACGCGATCTGAGTGTATACTCGTGTGGTGTCGGCGGCCGAATTGGCCGTCAGGCGAGCATCCGGTCGACGATGTCGCGCACGTCGCGCGACAAATGCTGCCGCGACGCCAGCATCGCCAGCGCGGCGCGGGCCTCTTCGCGGCGGCGCGGCTCCAGGTTCTTCCAGGAACGCATCGCCGTCAGCAGCCGGGCGGCCACCTGCGGATTGACCCCGTCGAGCCGGCCGATCGCCTGGCACAGGAAGCGGTAGCCTTCGCCGTCGGTCCGGTTGAAGGCGGTCGGGTTGCCTGTGGAGACTGCGCCGATGAGAGAGCGCACCCGGTTCGGATTGTCCCAGGAGAAGGCGGGATTGCTGGTGAGCGTCTTCACCGTGTCCAGCGTCCTTGCGCCGGGGGCGGTCGCCTGGATCATGAACCACTTGTCGAGAACGATCGGCTCGGAACGGAATTCCAGCTGGAACGCCTTCAGCGCGTCGAGCGTCTCGTCGGCGAGCGGTTTGAGATGCGCCATCAGCGTCAGCGCATGCGCCCGGTCGGTCATGTTGTCGGCTTCGCCATAGACCTGCGCCGCCAGCGTGATGTCGCCCTTGGCGTGGCACAGATAGGACAGGGCGAGATTGCGCAGCGACCGCTTGCCGGCGCTCGTCGCGTCGGGCGAGTAGGGGCCGTTCGGCGCCAGCCCGTGGAACAGCCGGGCGAAAACGCGTTCGCCGGCCCGTCCCACCTGCCGCGAGGCCGCGACATGGACGCGATGGATCGCGTCGGGATCGATGTCGGAGCCGATCTCGCGGGCGATGTCGTTCTCGCCGGGCAGCGTCAGGCAGAGCGCCCGGAAGGCGTGCTCGTAATCCGGGTCGCCCGCGATGTCGGTCAGGATCATGCAGGTGGCCGGATCGAACACGTCCGTGAGCTCTTCGGCGGGCTTCGCGACCGCCTGCTTCATCTGCCGCATGATCAGCGTCGACAGCGCCTGCCAGCGGCCGTGCTCGTCGCTGTCATTGCGCGCCAGGAAGGCGAGGTCGTCGTCTTCCGGCTCGGGATAGAGCGTCACCGGCGCGGAAAAGCCGCGCAGGAGGGATGCGACCGGGCGCTCGCCGATGCCTTCGAACACGATCTCGTGGCGCGGCTTCGTCACATGGATGACGTCGCCGGTGACTTCCGCGCCCGTCACGTCGCTCCAGCCCATGTCGCCGGAGCCGGCCGACACCAGGCCGAACTGCACGGGAATGTGCATGGGCTGATGCGGCGCGCCATCGACCGGCGGCCTCAGCCTCTGCTCGATCTTCAGCGTGAAGCGCTTCTGATCGGCGTCGTAGCGCGTGTCTGCGGTCAGGTTCGGCGTGCCCGGCTGTTCGTACCACAGCGCGAATTGCGACAGGTCGCGGCCGCTCGCATCCTCGAATGCCTTGAGGAACTGCTCGATCGTCGCGGCCTCGCCGTCGTGGCGGTCGAAATAGAGGTCGAGCCCGGCGCGGAATTGCTCCGGCCCGAGGATGGTCCGGATCATCCGCACGACTTCAGACCCCTTCTCGTAGACGGTCGCCGTGTAGAAATTGTTGATCTCCGAATAGCGCCGCGGCCGCACAGGATGGGCGAGGGGGCCGGCGTCCTCGGGAAACTGATGCGCCTTCAGGAGCTTCACTTCCGAGATGCGCTTGACCGTGCGCGACCGCATGTCGGCGGAGAATTCGTGGTCGCGGAAGACCGTCAGCCCTTCCTTCAGGCAAAGCTGGAACCAGTCGCGGCAGGTGATGCGGTTGCCGGTCCAGTTGTGGAAATACTCATGCGCGATGATCGCCTCGATATTGGCGTAGTCGGCATCGGTCGCGGTGCGCTCGTCGGCGAGGACATACTTGTCGTTGAAGACGTTCAGGCCCTTGTTCTCCATCGCGCCCATGTTGAAGTCGGAGACGGCGACGATCATGAAGATGTCGAGGTCGTATTCGCGCCCGAACGCCTCTTCGTCCCACTTCATCGAGCGCTTCAGCGCGTCCATCGCGTAAGCCGCGCGCGGTTCCTTGCCGTGCTCGACAAAGATTTCGAGCGCCACCTCGCGGCCCGACATCGTCGTGAAGCTGTCGCGCACGACGCCCAGATTGCCGGCGACCAGCGCGAACAGATAGGACGGCTTGGGGAAGGGATCGTGCCAGACCGCGTAATGCCAGCCATTGTCCAGCATCCCGTCCTCGACCCGGTTGCCGTTGGACAGCAGGAGCGGCGCGTCTTCGGCGCGCGCCTCCATGCGCACCGTGTACACGGACAGGACGTCCGGCCGGTCGAGGAAATAGGTGATGCGGCGAAAGCCTTCAGCCTCGCACTGGGTGCAATAGGTGCCCGACGAGCGGTAAAGCCCCATCAACTGCTTGTTGGCGGACGGGTTCAGCCGGGTTTCGATCTCGACGGTGAACGTGTCGTCCGCCGGCAGTTCGCCGATCACGAGCTTCTCGGGCGTGGCGGTGTATCCGTTTTCCGCCGGCGTCTCGCCATTGATGCGCAGGCCTTCAAGCGCCAGTTCGTCGCCGTCCAGGGTCAGCGGGGTGTCCGCCGGCACGCCCTCGCGGCGGCGCATGGCGAGCGTCGCGCGCACGATCGTCGCCTCCGGCTCGAGCGTGAAATGCAGCTCGGTCGTCTCGATCTGGTAGTCGCTCGGCCTGTAGTCTTCGAGGCGGATGACGGTTCCGGTTTCGGTGCGCATGGCAAGATCCTGTTGGCGCGAGCCCGGTGTCGCCCGCATTCAAGGGAAAAATGTATACATGACGGCCGCGGCGCTCGACATTCGGGCAACATCGCATATGTTCGCAGTCGTCGTTTCGCCCGCCACGCATGTGCGTGACGTTGGACATGGCGGATGGAGGAGATGAAATCAAGATGAATGTCGCACCGCCCAAATTCGGTTCCAAATCCCTGATCGGAGCATCCGTCCGCCGCACCGAGGATGAGGCCTTCATCCGCGGCAAGGGGCGCTACACCTCCGATATTCGCATGGACGGGATGCTGCAGGGCTATGTCGTGCGCTCGCCCGTCGCGAACGCGTCCTTCACCATCACCTCGGTCGACGAGGCCCGCGCCGCGCCCGGCGTGCAGCTGGTCCTGACGCCGGACGACGTCGCCCATCTCGGCACGCTGGCTGCCGTCGGCATGCGCCCCGGCCCGGATGGCGAAACCGCGCCCTACCGGCCGATCCCCGTTCTGGCGAAGGATCGCGTGCGCCATGTCGGCGACGCCGTCGCCTTCATCGTCGCCGACACGCTGGAGCGCGCCAAGGACGCCGCCGAGCTGATCGAGATCGACTACGACATGGAAGACGCGGTCACCTCCATGACCGCCGCGCTGGAAGACGGCGCGCCGCTGGTCTGGCCGGAAGCCGGATCCAACAAGGCCTATGTCAACGTCCATGGCGACGCCGACAAGGCGGCCGAGGTGTTCGCGGGCGCCGCCCATGTGACGACGATCGACTTCGTCCAGAACCGCCTCGTCTCCAATTACATGGAGACGCGCGCGGCGATCGGCGAATATGACGCCGAGAAGAACCGGTTCACGCTGACCTGCGGCTCGCAGGGCGTGCACGGCCAGCGCAACATCATCCGCGACAAGGTGTTCGGCGGCGACATCGACCTGCATGTGATCACGCCGGATGTCGGCGGCGGCTTCGGGCCGAAGGGCTTCGTCTACCGCGAATACCCGCTGGTTCTCGAAGCCGCGAAGCGCCTTGGCCAGCCGGTTCGCTGGGTCGGCGAGCGCACGGAACACTTCCTGGTCGACAATCACGGCCGCGCCAACACCGCCCATGCCGAGATGGCGATGGACGAGAACGGCCGGTTCCTGGCGATGCGCATCAAGCTGATCGCCGACATGGGCGCCTATACGCACCAGTTCGGCGTCGCCATTCCCTTCTTTGGCGCGCAGATGGCGACCGGCGTCTACGACATTCCGGTGCTCGACTTCCACCTGACGGGCGTCTTCACCAACACCACGCCGGTGGACGCCTATCGCGGTGCCGGCCGTCCCGAGGCGGCCTTCCTCGTGGAGAAGCTGGTCGACCAGTGCGCCCGCGACATGAAGCTCGGCCCGGACGAGATTCGCCGCCGCAATTTCATCAAGCCCGAACAGATGCCCTACAAGACGCAGGGCGGCCGCCTCTACGATGTCGGCGAGTTCGAGAACTGCATGGAAAAGGCGCTCGCAAACGCCGACTGGGCCGGTTTCGACGCGCGGCTTGAAGCCTCGAAGGCCGAAGGCAAGGTCCGCGGCATCGGCATGTCCTATTACATCGAGGCCTGCGCCTTCGCCGGTTCCGAGCCGGCTTATGTGCAGTTGCTCGACGACGGCACGGTGACGATGGACATCGGCACCCAATCCAACGGGCAGGGCCATGCGACCGCCTACGCCCAGTTCGTAGCCGGCACGCTCGGCCTCGACGTCGACAAGATCAAGGTCATCCAGGGCGATTCCGACCGCATCCCGACGGGCGGCGGCACGGGCGGCTCCCGCTCGATCCCGCTGGGCGGCGTCTCGGCCTATTACGCCGGCGAGGCGCTGGCGCAGAAGATCAGGAAGCTGGCCGCCGACGAACTGGAAGCGGCCGCCGACGACATCGAACTGGTCGACGGCCAGGCCGTCGTTGCCGGCACCGACCGCTCGGTCTCGCTGATCGAGATCGCGAAGAACGCGCAGGACCCGGCCGACCTGAAGGCCGACGCCGAGTTCAAGCAGGCGGAAGCGACCTATCCGAACGGCTGCCACATCTGCGAGGTCGAGATCGACCCCACGACCGGCGTCGGCAGGGTCGAGCGCTACACCATGGTCGACGACTACGGCCTGACGGTGAACCCGATGCTGCTGCTCGGCCAGGTGCATGGCGGGGTGGTGCAGGGCATCGGCCAGGCGCTCTACGAGGACGCCGTCTATGACGAGAGCGGCCAGCTGTTGACCGCGAGCTTCATGGATTACGCCATGCCGCGCGCCGACTATTTCCCGAACTTCGCCTTCGACACGCACAACGTGCCGTCCACCACCAACGCGCTCGGCATCAAGGGCGCGGGCGAGGCGGCGACGATCGGCGCGACGCCGGCGGTGATGAACGCGGTCTGCGACGCGCTGTGGCGCGCCAAGGGCGTCCCGCATATCGACATGCCGGCGACGCCGCTCAAGCTCTGGGCGGCGCTGAACGACTGACGCTGGCCAGTCGAAGGGCAGTCACATGCGGGCACTGGTCCAACGCGTCTCGGAAGCGAGCGTCACCGTCGATGGCGCGGTGACCGGGCAGATAGGCGAGGGTCTCCTGATCCTCGTCTGCGCCATGCGCGAGGACGCCGAGGCGCAGTCGGAATGGCTGGCGCGCAAGCTCGTCAATCTGCGCATCTTCCGTGACGACGCGGACCGGATGAATCGCTCACTGCTGGATGTCGGCGGAAAGGCGCTGGTCGTCAGCCAGTTCACGCTCGCCGCCGAGACGAAGGGCAACCGCCCGGGCTTTTCCACGGCCGCCCCGCCCGACGAGGGCAGGCGGCTCTACGAGCATTTCTCCGACCAGATCCGCAGCTACGGCGTCACCGTCGAAAACGGCATCTTCGGCGCCGACATGAAGGTCGCGCTGGTCAATGACGGACCGGTGACGATCTGGGTGGACAGCGAAACCCGGTGACGCGCCGCTTCGACAATCACTGTTAGATCAATTAGTTGAACCGCCTTCCTGACTCAAAGTCAAAGCGAGGCGGTCCACCGCCGCCCGCAGATCCTTGACCTCCATGCTCGGCGCGGGCGTCAGCCCGTCCGCCGCGCCGGGCGCCCATTTGCCGGTGTGCACCAGCACGCCGGTCAGGCCGCAGGCGACGGCCGCCGAAGCGTCGAACTCCGCGTCGTCGCCGATCATCGCGGTCTCGGCGGCGTCGAGTCCCATATCGGCGCAGGCGGCATGGAAGAAATCGGGCGCGGGCTTGCCGATCACCTCCGCCTCGCGGCCGCTTGCATATTCGAGTGCTGCCACGAAGGCTCCCGTGTCGAGGCAGGGCTTCCCGTCGGGACCCGCGAATTTGCGGTTCTTCGCCAGCGCGATGAAATCCGCACCGTCCTCCAAGAGCCGGAAGGCCGCGTTGAGAGCGGCATAGGTGAAGTCGTCGCCGGCGTCGCCCAGCACGACGGCCGGCCGGTCGCCGGCGGGCAGATCGGCGAAATCCTCCATCAGCGCCGGCGCGACGAGGAAATGGGGCTTCAGTCCGCGGGCCGTGATCAGGTGCCGCGCGGCCATGGCCGGCGTGAACACATGCTGCGGCTCGATGTCCATGCCCATCGCGGCCAATTTCGCCACGATCGACCGTCTCGGCGCGCTGGTCGTGTTGGTCAGAAACCGGAACCGGATACCTCCGGCGCGCAGCGCCTCGATCGCCTGCGCCGACCCCTCGATCAGGTGGTCGCCCTGATAGACCACGCCCCCGAGATCGATCAGGAAGCCCGATATCCGTGTCATGAAAATCCGCCCGGCTGGTGACTGCGACGGTTCTTCAGTCTGCGCGCGCTTCGCGCCGCCGTCAAATTCCGCTCAGTGCTCGGCAACGAGGCGGCCATGGCCTTCGAACCGGTCCTCGATGCCGGCCAGGCGCAGCGTGTCCCAGATCATCGCCTGGTTGCTCGTGATCACCGGCTTGCCGGCCTTGGCCTCGATCCGCGCCACCACGTCCAGCGCGCGCAGGGCTCCGCAGGAGATGAAGATTGCGTCGGCTCGCGCATGCTCGAGGGAAAGGGCGAAGTCCTCAATGAAATCAGGCGCTACGCGCACCATGTCGCTGTCCTTCTCGAGGTTCAGCCCCTGGATGTCCAAGACTTCGAACCCGGCGCGTTCCAGATAGGTCTTCTCCAGCGCGTTGACCTCGTCGAGATAGGGCGTGGCGACGGCGATGCGGGTCGCGCCGACCGCGCGCAGGCCGCGGATCACGCCGGTGATCAGCGTCGTGGCGTGGGCCTTGGGCGCGCCCCTGTTCAATTCCGCGATCACGCGTTCCTCGCCTATGACCAGCGAACCGGAGGTGCAGGCATAGCAGACGACGTCGAGCGAGCCGTCCGGCAGCAGGGTCGCGGCGCTGTCGGCGAGCAGGCCGGCCTGGCGCGCCAGCGTTTCGCGGGTGATCGAGTCGGGAATGGCGGCGCGCGCGAAATGGACGCCGACGCCGTCCGGCCGAAGGGCGAACACGTCGTCCTGGATCGTCTGTTCGGTCGCCAGCAGCACATAGCCGATCTTGGCGCGGGGATGCCGGCCGGCGTCGAAGCGGATCGCTCGCGGTGTCGATGAAACGGTCTCCATGCGCGGTCGCTCTCGGGTGCTTGCGGCAGACAGGCGTCACATGTCCCACGCCCCGCCCGGGGCATCAACCGCCGCCGCTGCGGCATATTCCCGGCCGGCCATGACGCTGTGGCGGAAACGTCCTATACCGAATGAGTGTTGATGGCAGGGAGGGCCGGATGCTGGAGGGGATACGGATCGTCGAGATCGAGGGGCTGGGGCCGGCGCCCTTCGCGGCCATGATGCTCGCCGACCTCGGCGCGGATGTCGTCACCATCCATCGCAGGGAGCCGGCGGGCGCGCCGGTTCATGCCGAGCGCAACCTGCTGGACCGCGGCAAGCGGTCCATCGCGCTGGACCTGAAGCAGCCGGAGGACATCGAGACGGCCCGCCAGTTGATCGCGACCGCTGACGGGCTGATCGAAGGCTTCCGGCCGGGCGTGATGGAACGGCTCGGCCTCGGACCGCGGGAATGCCGCGCCGCCAATCCGCGCCTCGTCTACGGCCGCATGACCGGCTGGGGGCAGGAGGGGCCGAGGGCGCAGGTCGCCGGACACGACCTCAACTACATCGCCACCTCCGGCGCGCTCTGGTACGCCTCGCCGCCCGGCGAACCGCCCGTCACGCCGCCGACCCTCGTCGGCGACATCGGCGGCGGCGCGCTCTATCTGGTCGTCGGCATGCTGGCCGGTCTGCTGCGCGCCCGGGCGACGGGCGAGGGGACCGTGGTCGATGCGGCGATCGTCGACGGGTCGGCGCACATGATGAACCTCCTGATGTCGCTGCCGGACAGCGGCCTCGCCTCCATGCGCCGCGGCCAGAGCCTGCTCGACGGCCCGCATTGGAGCCGGACCTACCGCACGTCGGACGACGGGTTCGTCTCGGTGCAGTGCCTGGAACCGAAATTCTACCGCCTCTTCATCGAGATCATGGGGCTGGCCGAGGACGGAGATTTCGCCCGCCAGTTCGATCCCGCGCTGTGGCCCGGATTGGGCGAGAGGCTGGCCGCGCTCTTTGCCGCGAAGCCGCGCGACCATTGGGCGGCGCTGTTCGACGGCACGGATTGCTGCGTCGCTCCCGTGCTCGATCCGCAGGAAGCCGCGCAGGACGGACACATGGCCGCCCGCGCCGTCTGGCATGCTGATGACGGCCGTCTGCAGGCCGCGCCGGCGCCGCGCTTCTCGGACGCGCCCGCATGGACGCCGCCGCCCAGCCCGGCGCGCGGCGAGCACGACGCGCAGATCCGCGCCGAACTCGCGGCCACCGGCAAGGCGTCTGATGGCTGACAAGCGGCGAGGTTGCGAATAGTCTGACGGGAATCGACCCGCCCAATGACGAGATTCCGACTTGAAAAGACTGCTCGCGCCTCTCTTCGCCGTTCTTCTCCTCTCCTTCGGCGTGATCGCCCATGCCCAGGAAAACGGAACGATCGACGCCAATGACGTGATCGACGATCGCGAGATCGACGCCCGCATCGAGGCGATCTTCGACGAGATGGACGGATTGCAGGCGGTCTTCGTCACCGTGCGCGCCGGCGTCGTCACTTTGCGCGGCAAGGTGCGCGAGGCGACGCTGGCCGAACAGGCCGAAGAGATCGCCGGCCGGGTCAAGGGCGTCGTCGCGGTGAAGAACGAGATCGGAGAGGTGACGTCGCTGTCGCTGCGCCTCGAGCCGGTCTATGACCGCCTCCTGCGCCGGGGGGCGCAGGCGATCGGCTACATCCCGCTGCTCGCGGTTGCCGTGACGGTCTGGGCGCTGATCTACGCCATCGGCTGGATGATCGCCGGTCGCGAATGGCCCTGGAACCGCATCGCACCGAACGGCTTCATCGCCAGCCTGCTGCGGCAGTTGCTGCGCCTGTCCTTCTTCATCGCCGGCGCGGTGATGGCGCTCGACATCCTCGGCGCGACGGCGCTGCTCGGAACCATTCTCGGCGCGGCCGGTATCGTCGGCCTGGCGATCGGCTTTGCAGTGCGCGACACGGTGGAAAACTACATCGCCAGTATCCTGCTGTCGGTCCGCCAGCCCTTCAGCCCGCGCGACTATGTCAGCATCGAGAATTTCGAGGGCTTCGTCATCAGCCTGACCTCGCGCGCCACGATCCTCATGGACGCCGACGGTAACCACATTCGCATCCCCAACGCGACCGTCTTCAAGAGCAACATCACCAATTACAGCCGCAATCCGCAGCGTCGCTTCCTGTTTCGGATCGGCGTGGCGCCGGAGAGCAATCTCGACATGGCGCTGGAACACGCCCTGAGGAAGATCCGCACGCTGGATTTCGTGCTTCCTGATCCGGGCGTCGATGGCTGGATCGAGGAGATCGGCGATTCCACCGTCACCCTGACCCTGACCGCCTGGATCGACCAGAACAAGACGAGCTTCCTGAAGGCGCGCTCCGAGGCAATGCGCCTCGTCAAGGTCGAACTCGAGCGTCACGGCATCACGCTGCCCGAACCGACCTACCGGCTGCGCTTTGCCGAAGGCAGTGCTCTGCCGATCCCGGCCAAGGCCGGCGCGCCGGCTCCGGGACCTGCCGCGCCGGTGGGCGAGCCGCCCGTGCCGGAGGAATCGACCGTCGTCAACGACACCCGTCCGGACCTGGCGGTGACGCGCAAGATCGAGGAAGAGCGCACCCACGCCGCCAAGGACGACCTCCTGAGCGAGAAGCATCCTGACGAGCTGAACGGCTGACCCGGAGAGACGAGTGGACGTGTCGGCGCTTTCCCTGCCGCGCCGATGGCGCTACGGGTAGTCCGTGATGTCTCCTTCCGAAGCCTCCCCCTCAAGCCAGTCCCGTCCGTTGCTCGCCATTGGCCTGAAGGTCGGATCGGTCGTCGCCTTCATGGGCATGGCGACCGCGATCAAATATGCCGGCCAGCTGCCGGCGGGCCAGATCGTCTTCTTCCGGTCCTTCTTCGCGATCCTGCCGATCTGCGCCTATCTGCTCGTCGTCGGCGAACTGTCGGGCGCGTGGCGCACCAGCCACCCGGTCGGCCACGTGATGCGCGGCATCGTCGGCGTCGCGGCCATGGCGCTCGGCTTCTTCGGCCTGACGCGCCTGCCGCTGCCCGACGCGACCGCCATCGGCTACGCCCGGCCGCTCGTCACCGTCATCTTCGGCGCGGTGCTGCTCGGGGAAACCGTGAGGCGTTATCGCTGGAGCGCGGTGACGGTCGGCCTGCTCGGCGTCATCATCATCTCCTGGCCGAAGCTGCAGCTGTTTCGCGGCGGCGGCGGTTTCGGCGGCGACGAGGCGCTTGGCGTGATCACGACATTCGTCGGCGCATGCATCGCCGGCCTTGCGATGGTGCTCGTGCGGCGGCTGCTGGTCACAGAACGAACCTCGACGATCGTCCTTTATTTCTCCGTCACGGCGACGGTCTTCTCTCTGGTCACGATCCCGTTCGGCTGGGAGGCGCTGAGCGTCACCCAGGCCGTGTCGCTGATCCTGTCGGGTTTCTTCGGCGGGCTGGGGCAGATCCTCCTGACCGAGAGCTACCGCCATGGCGAGGTCTCGGTGGTCGCCCCGTTCGAATACACCTCCGTGGTGCTCTCCATCGCCATCGGCTTCTTCGTCTTCGCGGAGGTGCCGGGCGTCGCGACGATCATCGGCTCGGCGATCGTCACCGTGTCGGGCATCTACATCATCTATCGCGAACGCCAGCTCGGGCTGGAGCGGCGCGGCGCCGCACGGCGCAGCGTGACGCCGCAGGGCTGACCGTCAGCTTGCGTTTTCGTCGGCGCGCGGGTCGAGCTGGATGGCCTCCGGCGTCTGGGCGGGCGCGACCGGCGGCGCATAGGTGAAGTCCGTCATCTCCTCCTGCGGCACCGCTTCGCGGCGGGTCAGGCGCCAGACGGCGTAGAAGCCGAATGCGAGATACATGGCGGCCATCATGGAGAAGATGCCGCTCGGCCCGAGCAACGCCATGAAGCCGCCGGCGACCACCGGACCGGCCATCGAGCCGGCGCCGTAGATGATCAGCAGGCCCGACGACACCTCGACGAAATCATCCGGATCGGCATGGTCGTTGGCATGCGCGACGATGATCGAATAGAGCGGCATCAGCACGCCGCCGAACAGGAACATCAGCGCAAACAGCATGTTGAGCGAGACGCCGGCCATCGTGGCGAGCAGGATCGTCAGCACCACGCCCGCAAAGGCCGACGCGATGATGACGAAGCGACGGTCGGTGCGGTCCGAATAGCGCCCGATCGGGAACTGGAAGACCATTCCGCCGACCATGACGAGCGCCATGGTGGTCGCGATCTGGACTTCCGACAGACCGGTGAACTGGAGGTAGACCGGTGTCTGGAAGCTGTAGGCGCCGAAGGCGAAGCCGGTCACCGCCACGCCGACGAAGGCGAGTGGGGAGTTGGCGTAGAGCTTGCGCAGATTGAGCGAGACCTGCGTCAGCGGCCGCGGCGACGACGCGTTGGAGAGCCCGGTCGGGATCACGGCCGCGGCGAACAGCAGCGCGGCGATCATGAACAGCGTCGTCAGCGCGGGGTCGGCCGCCACCAGCAGGAACTGGCCGCTCATCAGGCCGATCATCGAGACGACCATGTAGATGGAGAAGATCTTGCCGCGGTCCTCGTTGGCCGCCCGCTCGTTGAGCCAGCTCTCCACGACCATGTATGTGCCGGCGAGAGCGAACCCGCCAAGCCCGCGCGTGGCGATCCACGCGACCGGATGGATGATCAGCGCCTGCAGCAGCACCGACATGGCCAGTGCCGCCGCCAGCACCGCATAGACGCGGACATGGCCGACGCGCAGCACCATGCGCGGAATGACGACGCAGCCAGCCGTGAAGGCAAGCGCGTAGCCGAAGCCGATCCAGCCGATGGTGATCGGGCTCCAGCCTTCCATCGAGGCGCGAATCGGCAGGAGCACGCCGGTCAGTCCGTTGCCGACCAGCAGCAGAAATGTGGATGCGAGCAGCCCCGCGACGGGAAGGATCAGTTGTAACATCGCGGAGGACTCCTGTGCGCTTGAGCGCAGGGGTAGCGCGAAGACTTTGCGAACGCATGAAAGAGAGGCGACCAATCCTGCCTTGATTACGCCGTCAGCCTTGCGTTTGAGGCGTGCCGAGCCTGTCGCGAATCTGCAAGAGATCGGCCCATGCGAAGCGCTTCTGCGCCGGCTGCTCCAGCAGGAAACGGGGTTGCAGCGTGGCGATTGCCGGAACCTCGAAGCCGCTCTTCGTGCGCACCGTCTTCCAGTGTCCACGCAGCTGCAGGATGTTGTCGGACGTGTCGAGCAGGATGCGCGCCGCGCCATTGCCGAGCAGCACCAGGAACTGCGGCCGCGCCAGTTCGATCTGGCGTTCGATGAAGGGCTTGCAGATCGCCGCCTGGAGTTTCGACGGCCCCGCATTGCCGGGCACCCGCCAGGGAACGGTGAAGCCGAGATAGCAATCGTCGCGCGATCGGCCGATCGCGGCGAGCATCCGGTCGAACAGCTGGCCTTCCGGTCCGGTCAGCGCCTCGCCGGAAGCGTCGTCGTCGCGGCCCGGCGCGTCGGACACCATCATCATCGCCGCGCCGCGCAATCCGCCTTCGAAGACGGTGTGGCGGGCCGTCAGTTTTAGGTTGCAGGCGTCGAAGGTCTCCACCGCCCGGCGCAGGTCGTCGAGCGTTTCGACCTGGGCTGCGCATTTGGTGGCGAGCGCGATGGCCTCGGAATCCGGCATCGCCGGCGCGCGGGCCGGGGCGACCGGCGGCGGAGCCTGTTTCGGGCTTTCGGCGGGCTTGGCCTGCGCGGGCGCCGCCGTCTCGAAGCGGTCCGGCGCTTCGTCGGCAAGCGGATAGTCCAGCCCGCTCTCCGCATAGAAGCGCAGCAGGCTTTCCAGTTCGCCTCTCGTCATGTCCGCGGCATTCACCATCGGTCACATTTCGCAGACGCCGCCGCCGGCTTCAAGCGGAACCGTCGGCCGCGGCTTGCCTTGCATCGACGTGCACTTCAATAAGGCGATGGGAATGTCGCGCATTCGACCCTTGCGAAGCGCAAATTGCTGGATACATTCGGCGCCGAGCCGGAACAGATGCAAAACGAGCCCTTGTCGCGACGAAGGGCGGCCGATGGAGACAGATGATGAGTGACGGAAACGGGGATGGCAATCCGATGAACGAACCGCGCGAAAGCATGGAATTCGACGTGGTGATCGTCGGCGCCGGCCCGGCAGGCCTGGCGGCGGCCATCCGGCTGAAACAGGCCGATCCCGAGATGTCGGTCGTCGTTCTGGAAAAAGGCGCCGAAGTCGGCGCGCACATCCTTTCCGGCGCCGTGGTCGATCCGGTCGGCATCGACAAGCTGATCCCCGACTGGCGCGACGACCCCGACCATCCCTTCAAGACCGAGGTGAAGGACGACCAGTTCCTGTTCCTCGGCCCCGCCGGGTCGATCCGCCTGCCGAATTTCGCCATGCCGCCGCTGATGAGCAATCACGGCAACTACATCGTCTCGCTCGGCAATGTCTGTCGCTGGCTGGCCGGGCGCGCCGAGGCGCTGGGCGTCGAGATCTATCCGGGCTTCGCCGCCGCCGAGGTGCTCTACAACGAGGACGGCTCGGTCAAGGGCGTGGCGACCGGCGACATGGGCGTGCAGCGCGACGGAACGCCGGGCCCGATGTTCGCGCGCGGCATGGAACTGCACGGCAAATTCACGCTGATCGGCGAGGGCGTGCGCGGTTCTCTCGCCAAGCAGCTGATCGCGAAATTCGGCCTCGACGCCGAGAGCGACTTCTCCAAGTTCGGCATCGGCATCAAGGAACTCTGGGAGGTCAAGCCGGAGAAACATCGCCCGGGTCTCGTGCAGCACTCCTTCGGCTGGCCGCTCGACATGAAGACCGGCGGCGGTTCCTTCCTCTACCACCTCGAGGACAATCTGGTTGCCGTCGGCTTCGTCGTCCATCTCAATTACAAGAACCCCTATCTCTACCCGTTCGAGGAATTCCAGCGCTTCAAGACGCATCCGGCGATCCGCGACACCTTCGAAGGTGCCAAGCGCATCGCCTATGGCGCGCGCGCCATCACCGAGGGCGGCTGGCAGTCGGTGCCCAAGGTCTCCTTCAAGGGCGGCGCGCTGATCGGCTGTTCCGCCGGGTTCCTCAACGTGCCGCGCATCAAGGGTTCCCACAACGCGGTGCTGTCCGGCATTCTCGCCGCTGACCACGTGGCCGAGGCGCTTTCCGCCGGCAGGGCGAATGACGACGCGCTCGACGCCTACGAGGCGGCATGGCGCGGCAGCGAGATCGGCAAGGACCTGAAGCGCGTGCGCAACGTCAAGCCGCTCTGGTCGCGCTTCGGCACGGCGCTGGGCGTCGGCATCGGCGGCATCGACATGTGGATCAACCAGATCACCGGCGGCTGGTCGCCGCTCGGCACGCTGAAGCACGGCAAGCCGGACTATCTGGCCACCGAAAAGGCCTCCAGGCACAAGCCGATCGCCTATCCGAAGCCCGACGGCGTGCTCACCTTCGACCGCCTGTCGTCGGTGTTCCTGTCGAACACGAACCACGAGGAAGACCAGCCGGTCCATCTGAAGCTGAAGGACGAGTCTCTTCAGAAAACCTCGGAATATGCTGAATTCGCGGGGCTTTCCGCCCGCTATTGCCCGGCCGGCGTGTATGAGTGGATCGACGCCGACGGCAATTCGGTGCCGGCCGACGCCGACCGCAAGCCGGGCGATCAGGTGCGCTTCCAGATCAACGCGCAGAACTGCGTGCACTGCAAGACTTGCGACATCAAGGACCCGAACCAGAACATCAACTGGACGGTGCCGCAGGGCGGCGAGGGGCCGGTCTACCCGAACATGTGATCGGGCACGACGCGCGGTCTAGAGAGCGATGTCGGCGACCATCGGCAGGTGGTCGCTGCCCGCGAAGGGCAGGCGCCGCACGCTGATGATGCGCAATTCGTCGGACACCATCACGTGGTCGATCGGAAGGCCGAACCACGGACGCAGCGTGTCTGAGACGCGCTGGCTCAGCCATGTGGGACGGTAGCCGCTTTCCGGCTGCGTTCCGGTGAGCCGGGCGACACGCTGCACGCCCTCGCTCCAAGGGGCGGCGTTGAAATCACCGGCGAAGACGAGCGGGTGGGGCAGGGCCTCGAGGCTCTTCGACATGCGGTCGATGACCCAGGACTGTTCATAGGGCCAGGGCCAGCGGCCGTGATAGGCGGCGAAGGTGACGGCCTTGCCGCCGACATCGAGCTGGATCGCCGACAGCGCCGAGCTTCTCACGCATTTGATCGTGTTGTCGGGACTGACCGGAAGCCGCGATATCACCGTCGCGCCGCCGATGCGCGCGTTGCCGCAGCGCCTTTGCACCGGGTAGGCGTCCCGCAACAGGTTCACGAGCGATCTCGGACCGTCGGTCACCTCCTGCAGCAGGATGACATCGGCATCGGCGTCGCGGATCACCTGCGCGGCGCGCTCCGTCTGGCTGTTGTCGTAGCGCGTGTTGAACTGGACGACACGCAGCACGGGACCGCCGTCTTGCGCGAACGCGGCTCCGCTCGCAAAGCCCGGAATGAACGGGTAAGTGGCCACCATCGCCACCAACAGACATGCCGCCTCAACAATCGCCGCGCGTCTGGCGCCGACAAGGAGGGCGATCGCGAATAGAGCGGCCAATAGGACGGCGAAATGCATCCGAAACTGCGACAGGGAATCGAAGAACGGATGCAGGCGGTTGAACAGCGTCGCGAGAAGCGCCAGTGCGCATGCGATCACGAGCATCGATACGCCGCGTCTCAGGAGCGATCGTAGTGGCATGTGGAGTTCGCCGGATAATTTCGTTTCGAAGGCCTTTGAGCGACCATATTCGGCGGAATGATGGCGCGTCGGCCTAACCGCCGACGTATTTGCGCCAATCGTGCTCTTCGGAGAAACCCAGCACCTCGCGGATCTTGCGGTTCGAGAACAGCGCTTCGTTCTCGCCCATCGCGCGCGTGACCAGCACGCCCGGGAAGAAGCGCTCGATCAGCTCCGCCGTCGGAATGTTCATGCCGTTGGTGTCGTTGCCGGCATTGAAGACCTGGAAGCCGAGCCCGTCGGTGGCAAGGCAGCGGTCGACGATCTGGCCGAGATCGCGCGCGTCGATATAGCAGAAGGCGTTGCGGCGGCGCATGTCTGGATTGGCGAAATAGGTCGGGAAATCGCGCTCATACTCATGCGGCTCCACCACGTTGCCGATGCGCAGCGCATAGATGTCGAAACCCGAGCGCAACGCGAAGGCCCGTGCCGTCTTCTCGTTGACCACCTTCGACAGGCCGTAGGAATCCATCGGATCGATGTCGTAATCCTCGTCCAGCGGCAGGCATTTCGGATCCGCGCGCCCGTCGGCGAAGCAGATGCCGTATGTCGTCTCCGACGACGCGATCACGATCTTGCGGATGCCGAGTTTCACGGCCGCCTCGATGACGTTGTAGGTGCCGATCGCATTGACCCGGAAGGTCTCGTTGTCGGGATGGATGAGGATGCGCGGAACAGCGGCGAAATGCACGACCGCGTCGAAGGCGGGGACGCCGGTGCCGGGTTCCAACTCGTCGAAATTGGCATAGGAACTCATGACGTTGAACATCTGGCCGGAATCGGTGATGTCCGCGGTTAGATTGTCGACGTCCGGATGGTCGAGCGGCTTCAGGTCGACATTGACCACCCTGTGGCCCCGGTCGAGAAGATAGGGCACGACATGCTTGCCCGCCTTGCCGGAGCCGCCGGTAAACAGGATGCGTTTTTTGCTCGTCATCGAAACCTCCGTCTTTCCGCACGGTTCCGCAGCGCCGAAGCGCATGCGACCCATGCGTGATTTGCGCTTGAATCCCGGATGGTTATAGACACTATCTCCACGGCACGCACGCCAGGGAGCCCGCATGGCGCACAATCATAATCACACCCACCATGGCCATCATCACCACCACCATGTCGACCCGGATGCGGGGGACGCGCGGGTGGCGATGGCGGTGTTGGTGAACTTGCTGCTGACGGTGGCGCAGGTCATCGGCGGGATCTTTTCCGGAAGCCTGGCGCTGATCGCCGACGCGCTTCACAATTTCTCCGACGCGATCTCGCTGATCATCGCCTTTGCGGCGCGAAAGATCGCACGGCGCCCGTCCGACGCCTCGATGACCTTCGGCTACGGCCGCGTGGAGATCGTCGCTGCGCTGGTCAACTACACGACCCTGATCGTGATCGGCTTCTATCTGATCTACGAAGCGGTGATGCGTTTCATCGAACCGCAGGGCGTCGATGGCTGGATCGTGGTGATCATCGCGGCGATCGCGCTCGTGATCGACGTGATCACGGCGGGGCTGACCTTCGCCCTGTCGAAGGAAAGCGTGAACATCCGCGCCGCCTTCCTGCACAATGTCGCCGATGCCCTCGGGTCGGTCGCCGTGATCATCGCCGGATCGCTGATCCTGCTCTATGACTGGCGCCTGATCGACCCGCTGGTGACGCTGCTGATCGCCGGCTACATCCTCTGGCAGGCCTGGGCCGAGATCGGCGGCGTGATCCGCATTCTGATGCTCGGCAGCCCGCCCGGACTGCAGACCGATACGGTGATTGCGCGCATGGAAGCGATCGACGGCGTCGCCGACATCCATCTCGCCCATCTCTGGCAGATGAACGAGCACGACAACGCGCTCGACGCGCATCTCGTGATCGATCGCGGCGCGTGGGACCATGCCGACGCCATCAAGGCGCGGGTGAAGAAGGTCCTGTCGGAAGAATTCGGGATCGGCCAATCCACGCTGGAGATGGAATGCAGCCTGCACGCCTGCAACGGCGCGGCCCGCATCGGCAGCGCCGGTCACGGCTGACCGGCGCGGCGACGAGCGTCACTCCGTCCGGCCGGCGAGGCTGTCGATCAGCGACGGCGTCATCTCGATATGCTCCTTCGCGGCGTCGAGCACGGTGTCGTCGAGCACCGGCGGCGAAAGGTCCACGTCGCGCTTCAGGCAGTCGGTGATGGTCTTCATCGCGGTGATGCGCGCGTGTTTCTTGTCGTTGGCGGGAATGACGTGCCACGGCGCGTAGTCGGTGGAGGTGCGCTCGAACATCTCGTCGATCGCGGTGGCGTAGTCCTCCCAGCGCGACCGGTTGCGGAAATCCTCGTAGGAGAGCTTCCAGCGCTTCAGCGGATTGCGCAGCCTTTCCTCGAAGCGGGCGAGCTGCTCGTCGGGCGAGATGTGAAAGAACAATTTGACCAGACGCGTGCCGTCATCCGTGATCATGCGCTCGAAATCGTTGATCTCCTGATAGGCCTTGCGCCAGCGCTTCTCCGGGGTGAGTTCCTCGACCCGCTCGACGAGAACGCGTCCGTACCATGAGCGGTCGAAGACGGTGATCGCGCCGCGTGGCGGCATGCGCTCCATGAACCGCAGCAGGAAGTGGCGCTCCAGGTAGTAGCGGCGCGGCGCGCCGATCGGCCAGACCTTGAAGCTGCGCGGATCGAGGGCCGCCGAAATGCGCCGGATCGTGCCTCCCTTGCCGGCCGCGTCCCAGCCCTCGAAGAGCAGCACGGCCGACTCGCCGGAAAACAGATAGGCCTGCTGGATTTGCGTGAGCAGGCGCTGCTGCTTGGCGAGCTTGGCTTCGTAAGGCGTCCGACCCAGGCTCATGGAGAGGTCCGCATCGTCCAGCCGGGGTGTCTTTGCCTGCTTCTTCTTGCTCATCGTCGGACCGCTCCCTCATCGTCACGACATGAGATTAAGCCGATCATGTGCGATGCAACAAGTTCGGCCTTCGGCGGGGAAGGGGCGGGCGGGGCTTGCGATGGCGGCCGGGCGTACAAACATAGAGCCCAACGCCAATTCTCCGGAGACCGCCCATGCCGAAATCATTGCGCAACACAATAATCGCTCTTGCCGCCGGCGCGTGCCTCGCCCCGGCCGCCGCCCAGTCCGAGGAAGTCGGCAAGGTCGGCGTCGACTGGCTCGGAAACGACATCGTCATCGAGGCGGTCGCCGATCCCGAGGTGAAGGGCGTCACCTGCCACGTGTCCTATTTCGAACGCGGTCTGATCGACCGCCTGCAGAAAGGCAACTGGTTCGAGGATCCCTCCAACTCGTCCATCGCCTGCCGCCAGACCGGCCCGATCGAGATCGGCGACATCGACCTCGACAAGGACGGCGAGGAGATCTTCAAGAGTTCGCGGTCGCTGATCTGGAAGAAGCTGGTCGTCAAGCGGATCTACGACCGCGAGAACAACACGCTGATCTACCTGTCGCATTCGCGCCAGGTGCAGGACGGCTCGGCCAAGATGGCGATCTCCACTGTGCCGCTTTACGGGCAGGTCGAGCCGCTGCAGCGCTGACCGTTCGTCAATTCGGCACGAAAAAAGCCGCCCGCGTGAAAACGGGCGGCTTTTTGATTCGAGCGGCGTGCGGTCAGGTGCGCAGCACGCGGTAGATCGCCGGGATCACCAGCACGGTCAGCAGCGTCGACGACAACAGGCCGAAGAGCAGCGACAGCGCCAGGCCCTGGAAGATCGGGTCGGCCAGGATCACCACCGCGCCGATCATCGCCGCGATCGCAGTCAGCAGGATCGGCTTGAAGCGGATCGCGCCGGCTTCCAGCAGGATGTCGAGCTTCGTCTTGCCCTCGGTGTCGGCGTTGCGGATGAAGTCGACCAGCAGGATCGAGTTGCGCACGATGATGCCGGCAAGCGCGATGAAGCCGATCATCGACGTTGCCGAGAACGGCGCGCCCCACAGCCAGTGACCGCCCATGATGCCGAGGAAGGTCAGCGGGATCGGCGTCAGGATGACCAGCGGCAGCTTGAACGAACCGAACTGTGCGACGACGAGGATGTAGATGCCGAGCAGGGCGACCATGAAGGCTGCGCCCATGTCGCGGAACGTGACCCAGGTCACCTCCCATTCGCCGTCCCACAGAAGGGTGACGGCGCTCTCGTCATCCGGCTGGCCGTGCAGCTTGATCGTCGGCTTGGTGCCTTCCGGCCAGTCGATCTTCTCAAGCTCGTCGGCGACCGACATCATGCCGTAGAGCGGCGCCTCGTAATCGCCGGCGAGTTCCGCGGTCACCATCTCCGCGTCGCGCCCGTTGTGGCGGAAGATCGGATAGGAGGCGTGCTCCTCCTCGATGTCGATGACATCGCCGAGTTCGACCACGCCGCGCGCGCCCGGCAGAAGGTTGGCCGGGATCGGCGTCGACAGGAAGCGCTCGTCCAGCACCTTGTCGCCCTTGGCGCGTTCGACGACGATCGGGATCGGATGGCGGCCTTCGCCGCGATGCGAATAGCCGACCGTCGAGCCGCCATTCAGCATGGCAAGCGTGTCGAAGACGTCGCTTTCGGACACCTGGAAGAACTCCAGGTCGTCGGTGTTGATCGTGGCGCGCAGGCGACGCGCCTGGGTGCCGAAGCTGTCGTCGACATCGACCACGAAGGGCACCGCCTCGAAGGCCTGGCGGATGCCGGCGGCCGCGGCGCGGCGCGTTTCCGCATCCGGACCGTAGACCTCGGCCAGGAGCGTCGAGATGACGGGCGGTCCGGGCGGCGGCTCGACGGTCTTCAGGCTGGTGCCTTCGGGCACGTCAAGCTGGTTGATGCGCTCGCGGATCTCCAGCGCGATCTCATGGCTTTCGCGATCACGCTCGGTCTTCGGCGTCAGGTTGATCTGCACGTCGCCCATATGCGGATAGGCGCGGACATAATAGTGGCGCACCAGGCCGTTGAAGTTGAACGGCGCGGCGGTGCCGGCATGGGTCTGCGCCGAGATCACCTCGGGCATTTCCGTGACGGTGCGCGCGACGGCCTGCGCCACGGCATCCGTCGCCTCGACCGACGAGCCTTCGGGCATGTCGATGACCACGGCCAGTTCCGATTTGTTGTCGAAGGGCAGCAGTTTGACGGTGACGTCCTTGGTGTAGAGCAGGCCGAGCGACCCGAAGGACAGGACGGCGGTGATCAGGAGGAACGCGAGCGCGCCGCCCTTCGTCGCCAGGATCGGCCGGGCGAAGCTCATATAGAGAGAGCCAAGCCTGCCGCCATGCGCATGAGCGCCGCTCTCGTGGTCATGCACCGGCGCGCCGCCGGCGATCTTCGCCATCAGCCACGGCGTGACGATCACGGCCACGAAGAAGGAGAAGATCATCGCGGCGGAGGCGTTCGCCGGGATCGGGCTCATATAGGGGCCCATCAGGCCGGACACGAACAGCATCGGCAACAGCGCGGCCACCACGGTCAGCGTCGCGACGATGGTCGGGTTGCCGACCTCCGCCACCGCCTCGATCGCGCGCGCCACGCGATGCTTGCCGCCACTCATCCCCCAGTGGCGGGCGATGTTCTCGATCACGACGATCGCGTCGTCCACCAGGATGCCGATGGAGAAGATCAGCGCGAACAGCGACACGCGGTTGAGCGTGTAGCCCATGATCCAGGCGGCAAACAGCGTCAGCAGGATGGTCACCGGGATGACGATGGCGACCACGATCGCCTCGCGCCAGCCGATGGCGAACAGGACAAGCGCGATGATGGACACCGTGGCGAGGCCGAGGTGGAACAGCAGTTCGTTGGCCTTCTCGTTCGCGGTCTCGCCATAGTCGCGCGTGACCTCGACCTTGACGCCCTCGGGGATCAGGTGGCCTTCGAGTTCCTCGACCTTGTGCAGGATCTCCTCGGCCACGACCACGGCATTGGCGCCGGCACGCTTGGCGACAGCGAGTGTCACCGCAGGTGTGCGCTCGATCTCGCCGTCTTCGCCGCGCACGACATTGGCGACGATCTGATCGGACGTGTCGGAGACATATTCCACCGTTGCGACGTCGCGCACATAGACGGGGCGTTCGTCACGCGAGGTCAGAAGCAGATTGGCGATCTCGGCGGGTGCGGTCAGCGTCTCGCCAGCGACGAGGTCGATCTGCTGGCCGTTGTCGCGCAGCTTGCCGGTGGAGAAGGTCTGGTTCGCCGCCTGCACCTTGCCGGAAAGCTGCTGCAGGGTGACGCCGTAGAGCGCCAGGCGCTCCGGGTCGGGTGCGATTCGGATCGCCTCCGGCGCTTCGCCGACGAGATAGGTCAGGCCGACATTCTCGATCTTGGCGACCTCGGTGCGCAATTCGCGCGCGACGCGGGTCAGGTCGTTGGCGCCGATGCCCGAATCGGGCTCTGCGGCCAGCGTCAGGGACACGATCGCGACGTCGTCGATGCCGCGCCCGATGATCAGCGGTTCGCCGATGCCGACGGGGATGCGGTCCATGTTGGCGCGCAGTTTCTCATGCACGCGCAGGATCGCGGCGTCCGAGGAGGTGCCGACCAGGAAGCGGGCGGTGACCATCGCATAGTCGTCGCTCGTCTGGCTGTAGACGTGTTCGACCCCGTTGATGCCCTTGACGATGGTTTCCATCGGCTCGGTGACGAGCTTGACGGCGTCCTCCGCCTTGAGGCCCGGCGCTTGCAGGTGAATGTCCACCAGCGGCACGGAAATCTGCGGTTCCTCCTCGCGCGGAAGCGAGATCAGCGCCACCAGGCCGACTGCCAGCGCGGCGATGATGAAGAGCGGCGTCAGCGGCGAAACGATGAAGGAGCGTGTGAGGTGGCCGGCAATGCCGAGCCGGCCGTCGAATTGTCCGTCACTCATGATCGGTCACCACCTCTTCGCCGCCTTCGAGACCGGTGACGATCTCGATCATGTCCTCGCCGTCGATGACGTGATGTCCGCCGGTCACGACCGTGCGTTTGATGGTCTCGCCGCCATGGGCGAGCGTCACGAAATCGAGGCCCGAGACGGTTTCGACCGCCGCGCTCGGCACCAGCAGGGCGGTGCGCTCGCCGATCGGAAGCCGTACGAGGACGCGCGCGTCGACGAAGGCGTCATCGAGGCCCTTGACCTCGACATCGGCGATCACGCGGCCGTTCTCGATCTGCGGATAGACACGCGCCAGCGTGCCTTCGGCGGCTTGATCGGTTTCAATCTGGATCGCGTCGCCTTCCTTGAAGGAGCCTGCGTGCCGTTCCGGCACGGCCAGGCGCAGGAAGAACCCGCCGCCGCCGATCGTGGCGATCGTTTCGCCCGCGGCGACGACAGCGCCCGCCGCGACCGGAACGTCAAGCGCGCGGCCGGCCAAAGGCGCCAGCACGTTGCCCTCGGCGATCTGCTGCACGAGCACGCTGCGCTCGGCCTTGGTCGCCTCGATCTGGTTGAGATAGACCTCGACCTGGGTGCGCAGGCTGTCGAGACGCTGCGCCGTGGTGACGCCGCGCTGCAGGAGCTCTTCGCCACGGGCCAGTTCCGACTCGGCGTTGGCGAGCTGCGAATTCAGCGCCTGCAATTGCGCGTCGAGCGCGTTCATCTGGAAGTCGAGCTTCTCGTCGACGATGCGCGCCAGGGGCTGGCCGGCTTCGACGCCGTCGCCCTCGGTCACGTTGAGTTCGACGAGCGTGCCGCCGAGCCGCGCGCGCGCCGGGATCGTGTCGCGCGCCTCGATGCGGGCATAGACCGCCTTCCACTCGGTGATGCGCTGCGGTTCAAGGGTGATTGTTTCGGCGACCGCCGGACGGGCGAGCGCCGTGGCCAGAGCCAATGCGGAAGCGATGGCGGCAAGGGAAGCGCGCATGATCAGATCCTGTATCCTGTGTTTCGGCCACGAAACCGGCAGTAAGACATTCCGGACTTCGTATATTTGCGATCTTCAATATACACCGTCGCCGCGGTTTTCAAGAGGGGGCGGGGGCTGCAGGCGCTGTTTGTGGAAAGGAAACGAGAAACTGTGAAATCTTGTTGTGGCCACAGAAACGTTCTAGTGTCCCGACGGTTGGAGTCGGGTCTCGGGTAGATTCCGGGCGCGATTTCTTGTGGTTTGATGTCATGAGCTTTTCTTGATCAACACATCAAGATCGCCTAGGCAGGTTCATGACGGGTATGCCGGGGCGTCATTGGGTCTGCAGGATTCGGAAAGTATCCGGATAAGCCATTGTTTGTTCAGGCATGAAACGGGGATCGGGTTTCCGTGTCGGATTTCGCAAATTATCTCCGCGTAGCTATCCAGGGGCTTTCTCACAACACGCCGCTTTCGCGCGCGACCGCTTACGCGAAGGTGAGAAAGGTCATCAGGCGTCAGCTTGAGGCTGGAACGGCGAGCGAGAAAGAAGTCAGCAAGAAACTGGAGGACCTGGAGAACGCCATCCTCGACATGGAGGCGGAACAGCTGATGCACCCGACGCAGCCGGGCGGCAAGCCGGTGCCGCTGCCGGAGGGGCTGCCCGGGGAACCCGTCATCGTGGTGAAGGACGCTGCGGTCGAAGAGGCGGCCCCCGCCGTCGTCGTCGTTACACCGCAAGAGGCCGAATCGGTCGCCCCCGCGGCGAAGGCGGAAACGGCCGACGTTCCGGCGTCAGGCGGAGGCACTGTCTCCGAACTGGCGGCTCGTTCGCCCGAACCGTCGGCGACGGCGATGCCGCAATTCGTCCAGAACCCGGCCGTTTCGGTTCGCGGATCGGCCAGCCAGGCGTTGAAGCTGGAGACCGTTCAGCCCGACGAACTGACCGAATTCCAGTCGGCGCTGACCGCGCAGCTCGAACGACCCGTCGAGACGGCGAAGAAGGCGTCTCCGGAACCGGTCGTGCAGGTTACGCCCGCGCCCGTCCAGACCCCGGCGCCGGCAGCAGAACCGGCGCCCGCGAACTTGGCACCCGCCGCAACGCCGCGTCCCCAGGAACCGATCGTCGCACAGCCGGCCCCGCAGCCTGTTCGAAGCGAGCCGGCCGTCGCCCCGCAGCCGGAGCCCCGGCCGGAGCCGGTCAAGGCCGGCTTCGACGTCAGGCAGATCCTCAATCGCGCCATCGAAGAAGAAGACATGCGCGATCCCGCCACCCGCGAGATCGTCTATCGGCGCGCGCGCACGGCGCTGATCAAGCATCTCAAGAACCTCTCGCCGCAGCCCGATTTCGACACCGTTCACTCCCATATCGAGGAGCTGAACGCCGTGATCCGCGAATCGGAGACAGAGCAATCCGAGCTCTATGCCTCCGAGGAGGTGATGGACGTCGCCGTCGACGCCAATGATTTCATGGTCGAGCTGGAGGACATCTGGTCGACCGATCTCCAGGCGGACCTCGAGGACGTCACGGTGATCGACATGCAGCCGGAGCCCGCTCCAGTTCGCGAAGTGACGCCTCCGCGCGAAGAGCCCGTGGCGCCGCCGCGTGACATCGCAGACGAGGTGGAGGCCGCGGTTCAGGGGCTCTCCGACAACGAGTCGGGTGACGCGGCGTTCATGGCATCGCTCGAAGCGGACCTGCCGGACGGTCGTTCCATCGACGACGAGGTCGAGGATGCGGTGCAGGAGCTGATCGCCGCCGACGTGTCGCGCCAGCAGCCCGCGAGAAAACCCGAGCCGAAACCGCAGCCGCAGCCTCAGCCGAAAGCGATGCCGGCTGCGAGTGTTGCGCCGGATTTCGGCGCCGAATTGGACGACGATTTCTTCGGCGAGGAATTCGCATCGATCGGGGATGACGACCTGCCGGCCGAAGCTGCCGAGAGCGGCCGCTGGGACGACGAGGGCGCGTTCGACCTGTCGGACGAGCTGTTCGACCAGGACTTCGACGATCGCGGCCCGCCCGAACAATTGCCCCCACGTCCTTCGCGTGCCGTCACGGCTCGTCCCCCGCGCCGTCGCCGCAGAGGCATGGGCGCGATGATTACCGTGATCCTTCTGATCCTGATCGCAGGAGGCGGTGCGCTCGCGTTTCCGGACACGACGTCGAATTATGTCGGCAAGATCCGCGTGCTTGGCGGTGAAGTCGTCGACCTGGTCGCCGGTCTTGGCGGCTCGACGCCCGTGCCGGACGTGGAAGGCGGTGGTGCCGCAACCGCGGCGATAGACGAGGCAGCGACCCGGAACCCGGTCCCCGAGACGACGCAGAACGACGCCGGGTCGGCCGGTGTCAATCCCGAGCCCGCCGGAGGCGCGAACACGAACGAGGCCGAGAGCGCCGGCGAGGTCGAGACCGCCGCCGTGCAGCCGTCAGGCGGAGAACAGCCGGGCAAACTGCCGGCGCTGACCGCGATCCCGGGTGAAAAGGCGTTCTTGTATGCGACGACCGGCGGACAGCAGCCGATCGTCGCGGGCAATGTCGCCTGGAACGAGATCGAATCCTCGCCCCAGCCCGGCGCTCCCGCCGAGCCGGCCATTCGCGGCGACGTGGTGATCCCGACGGAACGATTCCGCGCGACCGTGACGTTGAGGCGCAACCTCGACAAGACGCTGCCGGCGACGCATCTCCTGGAGCTGCTTTTCGTTCCTGACGAGGCCGGCGGCAGCTCGGCCGTGGCGTCGGTCGAACGAGTCACCTTCCTGCAGAGCACGGAGAGCCGCGGCGACGCGCTCGTCGGCACGATTGTCAAGATCGCCGACAACATCTTCGTGGTCGCCCTGGCCGACATTCCCGAAGCCCGGCGCCTGCATGAGACCCTGTTCCGCAATCCCGATCTGATCGAGATCCAGTTCACCTATTTCAGCGGCCGCCGCTCCGCCTTGCGTCTCGTCACGGGCAAGACAGGCGGCGAGGTCTTCGCAGACGCGATCGATGTCTGGGAGAACGGCGTCCGCGAGGCCGCAGCACCTCAGTCGGAGGCTTCCGTCCCGGCCGAAACGCCGCCTGCACCGCAGGTGCCGCCGCCCGCCGCTCGTGAGCAAGCGCCCGCACCGACGCCGGCACCGACCGTGCGCCCGGCAGAGGAGCCCGCTCAGCAGGCGCCGGCATCGACGGCTCGCACCGAGACGCAGGACGCGCCAACCGTCGCGCCCGGCAGGCCCGTGGTGCCGGACACCGTGCCCATTCCGCCGGACCGGCCGTAAACTCTCTTCGGGATTGATTTCAGAGGCGATGTGACGCGCGGCGCGGTGATCCGCCGCCGCTCCGCTATTCCTGCTGCAGCAGGCCGCTGTCGAGCCAACGTTCCATGACCGCGATGCAGACATCGCGCTTCAGGCGGCCGGTATCCTCGCGCAGTTTCGGCCAGTTGGTCGATCGCGGATCGCCGAAATGGCCGAGCAGGAAACGCGCGATCGTGCGCTTCACGTCCGGGGAGGGGTCTTTCGCGACGAAGCGGGCGAGCAGGATCTCGTAATAGGCGCTCTCAAGGAACGCCCTCTTCTTGTCGCCCAGTTCGATCCAGCCGAGGATCGTCTTCAGCGGCATCGGGTCCAGGTCCACATGCGTGAGGGTGCGTTCGATCAGGGCGCATTTGATGACGACGCCGTAGAGGGAATCCTGCACTTCCTCCTTCATGCCGAGACGCGCCAGCGAGCGGACGGGGTTCAGCAGGTCGACGCTGTCGATGATCGTGTCGAGCCCGTAATCGCCTTGGAAGAACTTCGACTTGTGGGCGAACTCGCGCGAACTGATCCGCAACAACGGCTCGTTCCTGCGCAGATGCTCGTAGATCCGATCGGTCTCCGGGCTGCCCTTCTCGAAACTGTGAAAGAACGCGCTGAAGAGGATGTTGACGGGCGTCTTGCCCGGCCGCTCGATGGCCTCGCTGATCAGCCTGTGGCGGGCGATGGTGCTCGTCCTGAAAGCGTCGTCCTCGCGCATGTTGAGGAGGGCCTTGCGGATGTCGCTCAGCGGCAGCTCTGCGCCGAGCCCGTCCTTCAGAAGCTGCGCGATTTCGCGCATGCGGCGGCGGCTGATCTCGGAGGGCTCTGCGGCGCGCCGCGCTTGCCAGCGTTCGGCTGCCTGCTGGACCTGGTCCAGTTTCAAGGTAGGCTGCGTGCCGCGGGTGTTCGCGGAGAGGCGCTGCTCTATGCGGCCGGCAAGGCTCGTCCGGTTGGTGGCGCTCAACCGTAAGCCTCCACCTTACGCACACCCGCCCGCGATTCATTCAGTTCTTCGACCAGTTCGCCCAGATGGTTGACCGCCGTTGCCAGCGCCGCGTCCATTTCGGCCACCTGGTCGCGCATCAGTCGGGTCTGGGTGTCGATCTGGCTGGACATTTCCGCGAACACGTCGCCGAGTTTGCGATCGACGTCGTCGAAGCGCTCCACGTGGCGCTGCCAAAGCTCGGCCTGCATGCCGACCGAATCCTTCAGCGTGCGCTGCGAATTGCCGACCGTCGCGATCGTCTCCTGCGAAATCTGCTGGAAGGCCCCGAGCGATTGCTGGATGGCGAGCAAATTGTTCGCGAAGCTGTCGGCGGAGTTCTTGATGTTGCTGGTCGCGCCATGCAGCATTTCCGACAGCTGCACGAATTCGCTGCCGACCCGGCCGTTCTCCACCGAGATTCGCTCCATAATCTCCGCCAGCCCGCGGCTGGTCTGGTCGATCTGCGGGAGCAGCGAGGAAAGCCCCTCGACACGCGAGGCGAAATATTCGTCGGTTTCCTTGAGGCGCGAAATGATGTCGACGGCGTTCTGCTTGATTTCCTCGGCCACGGCCTGCGTCGTCTGGACGATCACGTCGCGGCTGCCCGTCTGGATCTCCCCGATGAAGCGCGTATGCGTCTCGGCGATGCGGTCGCTTGCCTTCTGCAGCGTGGCGAAGAGCCCGCCCAGCGCGCCTGCGCGCTCCTCGAAGGCCGCGTTCGACTCGTTCAGCTTCTCGATGAAAAGGGCGGTGTGCTCGTTGAAGCTTTCCGCCAGGCTCTCGGCCGTCGAGGCGGTCAGCTCGCGCGTCCTGTCCTCCATCTGGTCGATGAACTGGGTATGGGTTTCGGCGATGCGATCGCTGGCTTTCTGCAGCGTGGAAAAGAGCCCGCCCAGCGCCGCGGCGCGTTCCTCGAAGCCGGTATTGGCGTCGCCCAGCTTGTCCAGGAAGGTCGTAGTGTGTTCGTTGACCGCCTGTGCGATGGACTGCACCGTCGTCGCGGTGAGGTCGCGGGTGTTCTGCTGCACGCGCGTCATGAAATGCGTGTGCGATTCGGAAATGCGGTCGCCGGTCTCTTCCAGCGTGCCGAGAAGCCGGGAGAGCGCCTCGGTCCGTTCCTGGAACGCCGCGTTGGCCTGATTCAACTGGTCCATGAAGCTGACGGCGTTTTCGTTCACCTTCTCGGTGATGGCCTCGGAGGTCGCCTTCGCCAGATCCCGGGCTCCGATCTTCAGGTCGGCCAGCACGCCGATATGCGTCTCCGCCATCCGGTCGCCGGTCTGTTCGATGGAGGCAAGCAACGTCGCGAGTGCCCGCGTGCGCCCGTCGAGGGCCTCGTTGGATTCCTCCAGCTTCGTCATGAAGGTCGTTGTGTTTTCGTTGATCCGCTCGGCCACCGCATCGGCTGTCGCGGTCGTCATGTCGCGCGCGCTTTGCTGCAGCTCGGCCATGAAATGCGTGTGCGTCTGCGCGATCCGCTCGCCGGTCTGTTCGAAGGCGGTGAGAACGCCGGCCATGGACTGCGCGCGCTGTTCGAGCGCGTCGTTCGATTCCGTCAGCTTGGCGATGAAGCCGATCGAATTCTCGTCGACCTTGGCGGCGATCGCCTCCGCCGTGTTGGCCGTCAGTTCGCGGACGCCCTGCTGCATCTCGGCCATGAAATGCGCGTGGTTCTGCGACAGGTGCTGGCTGGTCTGTTCGAAGGACTGGAGCACGGCGGCCATCGACTGCGCCCGTGTTTCCAGCGCGTCGTTGGATTCGTGCAGCTTGGCAACGAAGCTGGCGGTGGTCTCGTTCACACGCGTGGCGATCGCGTCCGCGGTCGCGGTGGTCATCTCCTCGGCGCTCTGGCGCATCCGCTCGGTGAAGCGGGCATGGGTGTCGGCGATGCGGTCGCTGGTCTGGCCAAAGGTCTCCAGGAGGTTGGTGAGCGACCGGGTCCGGGCTTCCAGCACCTCGTTTGAATCCTGCAGCCGGGAAAGGAAGCTCGACGTGTTCTCGTTGACGCGTTCGGCGATGGTCGCTGCGGTCGTCACGGTCATTTCGCGCGTGCTGGCCTTCAGCTCCGCCAGTGCCTGAATGTTGGCCTCCGTGAGGCCCGCGCCGGCCTGCTCCAAAGAGCCGGCGATGCTGGCGAGGCGGTCGGGCAACTGCGCCATCTCGGTGCTGACGGACTGCAGCGTCTGGGTCGTCTGCAGGAGCGAAACGGAGATCGTCTCGTCCACGGACCGCGCCATCTTGCCGACAGCCTGCGTGATGAGGCCGGAAACCTCCGTGACGGCGTGCTGGGTGCGTGCCTGGGTCTCCTCGGCGACAACGGTCTGCACCGTGATCATCTGGTTCAGCGCCGTGTCGAAGGTGCGTGCGGCCTCCTCGACACGATTGGGCAGTTGCGCAAGGCGATCGGAGACGGCCGCCGAGACTTCGCGCGATTCGTCCATGATGCCGCGGATGGACCTTTCCAGATCCTGCACCAGCGTTTGGGTGCTGGTGGCAATGGCCTGGGTGGCGGCCGTCTGCATTTCCGTTGCGAAGCGATGCTGCTCGCCGGCGATCGTCGCGCCGGCGCTTTCCAGCGCCTTCGACGTGCGCTCGATATGCTCGGGCAGCGATCCCAGCTGGACCGCGGCGGCTTCCATGCGCTGGACGATCGTGTCGGCGCTGGTCTGCACCGTGTCGGTGAAGGCTTCGGACACCGCTTCGCGTGCGCCCTGCTGGGCGTTGGCGACGAGGTCGTCGTAACGCGTCGTCAGCGTCTCCATGCGCGTAACGATGTCGGAATAGCCGTCCAGGATCGCGTCGCGGGTCGCGCCGCCGATCGAATTGGCGAGCTTCTCGCCGAGGCGCTGCAGGCTCTTGGCCTGGAAATGCATCGCGTCCTGGCGGCGGACCCCGGCCGATTCGACATTCTCGAAATAGACGCGGTCGACCAGCACGTCGTTGAAGCGCCGCACCGCGTCCGCCGCCAGGCGGCGGGACCAGAGCGTCGTCGTGCGCAGGGCAAGGAACAGGCCGATCGTCACGGCGAGCACGATCAGCTTTCCGCCGGTGCTCGCGATGGCCGTGCTGGCAGCGGCACCGTCCGTCACCGTGGGGCCGTAGGCCGCCGCGAGGCCGCCGATGGAGGCCGCAAGGCCGATACCCGCGAGGAACGAGAACACCGCGAGAAAGGCAGGCGGGACGATCGCCGCCATGGGCGATTCAAGGTCGAGATTTTCCGGCGTGAAGTACTGCGTCGGCGTCACCGAGCGCGAAACGAGGGTGGTCTCCGCCTCGACGCCGTCCTTCGCCTCCAGCGGCACGATTGTCGAGGAGAAGCGGCGCCAGGCGCGTCCGACGACGCGATGGGCGCTCAGTGTTTCGCTGATCCCGTCGAAGCGGGCCGCAAAAGCCTCGCGCGGGGAAACGCCTTCCTCGGCGGCAGTCTGTATGACGGCGGCGGCTTCATCGACGCCATAGGTGGCGCGGCGCGTTTGCATGACGATCCAGGCGATCAGGCCGATGCCTGCGATGAGAGCAAGGAGGAGCAGCACGACATCGAACCCTGTGCTCATCATCCAGTTCAGTGCTCCGCCAGCCGCACCAGTCATACCCATCAAATGCCTCCCGACCGCCGGCCCGGTCTTCAACCGCCAATTCGCCCGCGTCAAACCCACTCTTGGAAAATATCGCGCATATATCCCAGTATAGGTACGAAAGACAGGGCTTGCGGCGGTTTTGTGGCCGGTCTGTGCAGTTGCTCACACGCCTGTCGGGGCGGCTGCGCCGCTCGGTTGCCCGACCTCGATCGCCTGAATCTCTTGGCGAGTGGCGCACCGCCGCGCTGCCGGAATACAATTGGAGCGCCGATGCGTTCGAAATCGCACCGCGCGAGGCGCTGAAAGCATGCTCAGAGCGACGGTCTGCCTTCCGAAGTCGTCCACCCTTTCATGCGGCCTGTGAACGAACGCGAGATTTCGGCAAACCTGCGCTTGATTCGGATCCCCTATCGGCAATAGTCCGGAAGGCGGTGTTACTCGGCATATTGTTTGACATTTTACTTTCGGTCGGATGATGCGCCGATCCGCCAAGACTCAAACTGTTTTTAATGGGGAAGTGATTTTGAGACTTTCGAAACTACTGATCGGAACCGCATCGCTTGCGCTCATCGCCGGATCTCCGGCGTTGGCTGTTGCCGGCGACGCGAATTGGTATGTGAGTGTTTTCGGCGGGGGTGTTTCTGACGCTTTTGCGTATGCCGACGACGATCCGTACGACAGCAACACGGACGACGTGGAAGTGGATACCGAATTCGGCTGGACACTCGGTCTCGCCGCGGGCTTTCGCATGTCCGACACCATGCGTGGCGAGGTCGAGCTCTCGACGACGCGGACCGGCCTTGAACACGCCAGCGAGGGCAGCCTCGGCACTGACGTCGGCGGCAACCTGACGACAGGCTACCTGCTCGGCAACATGTGGTTCGACCTCGATACCGGCGCAGGCTTTACGCCCTATCTCGGTGGCGGTCTTGGCGCGGGCTATCTTCACATCGAAGCCAACCCGACGCCGTCTTCGACGTTGCTGGACGCCGACGGCATCGGTCTCGGCTATCAGGTGGGCGCGGGCGTCAATTTCGATGTGTCCGAAAACGTCGGCGTCGATCTGGGATACCGGTTCAAGGGTATCTCGGGTGCGGACATCACCGGCGAAGGCACCATCGGCGTGCCCGCCCATGTGGGCTCGCATGTCATTCAGGCCGGATTGACGTTCGGTTTCTAGGGACAACGGTTCGGTCGCCGGGTATCCGGACGTCCGAACATGCAATCAGATGGGCGGCGAGAGCGATTCTCGCCGCCCTTTTTCTCGCCGGACTGTCTGGGTGGGCAATCGGAGCCTTCTAGCGCTCGTAGACATACGTCCCAGGGGCGGGACAAAGGGGCGGCAAGCCCTCCTTCGTCGCACCGGTTGCCGGCGGCGGCACAAGGTCGGCCGCGCTCTGCCGGCCCAGCCATTCGCGCCATTCGACCCACCAGGATCCCTCCATCGGATTGTGGCTCTCGAACCAGGTGGCCGGATCGAGATATTTCTTCTCGGGCGTGCGGTGGCCGATGCGGTAGTGGCGGTGCCGGTGCCCGGGCTCGCTGACGATGCCGCCATTGTGGCCGCCGCTGGTCAGCACGAAGGTCAGGTCGTTCTCGGTGAAGAGATTGATCTTGTAGACCGACCGCCAGGGAGCGATGTGATCCTTCTCCGTGCCGATGACGAACATCGGCGCGTCGATGTCCTTCAGGGCGATGACGCGTCCATTGACGGCGAAGCGTCCGGCCGTCAGCCGGTTCTCCAGGAACAGGCCGCGCAGATAGTCCGAATGCATCCGGTAGGGCATGCGCGTGGAATCCGCGTTCCAGGCAGAGATGTCGAACTGCTCTTCCTCTTCGCCCAGGAAATAGCGGTTGATGGCGCGCGACCAGATCAGGTCGCGGGCGCGCAGCGCCCGGAACGCGCCGTCCATCTGGCGCTGGTCCAGATAGCCCTGGTCCCACATCATGTCTTCCAGATAGGCGATCTCGCTCTCGTCGAGGAACATCATGAGTTCGCCGGCTTCGGTGAAGTCGGTCTGCGCCGCGAGCAATGTGACCGTAGCAAGCCTCTGGTCACCTTCACCGGCCATCGTGGCAGCCGCAATCGAGAGGATCGTGCCGCCGAGGCAGTATCCGCAGGCGTGGATCTTCGTCTCCGGCACGATATTCGTGATGCCGTCAAGCGCTGCCATCACGCCGAGGCGGCGATAGTCGTCCAGCGACATGTCGCGCTGCTCCGGCCCGGGATTGCGCCAGGAAATGGCGAACACCGTGAAGCCCTGGCCGACAAGGTAGTTGATCAGCGAATTGTGCGGCGACAGGTCGAGAATGTAGTATCTCATGATCCAGGCCGGCACGATGAGGACCGGCTCGGCATGCACGGTTTCCGTCTGCGGCGCATACTGGATCAGCTCGAAGAGTTCGTTGCGATAGACGACAGTTCCGGGCGTGCAGGCGATGGTCTCCCCAACCCGGAACTCGGGCGAGGGTGGGCGCGGCGCGTTGGTGATTTCACGGGCGACGTCCTCCATCAGGTTCTGTGCGCCCTCGACAAGGTTCATCCCGCCTGTGCGGACGGTACGCTCGATGATCTTCGGATTGAGGAAGGGCGAGTTCGAGGGCGACGCCATGTCGAGCATCTGCCGCGCCATGAAGGACACGCGATCGGCATTGGCGTGATGCATGCCGCGCACTTCACTGGTTGCCTCCTGCCACCAGTCCTCGATCGCGAGGAATGATTGCTTCCAGGCGCGGAACGGCGCGTGATCCCATGCGGGGTGGTCGAAGCGATGATCGTCGGCGTCGGCCTTGAAACCGCCGTCAGGACCAAGCGGGCCGTAGGGGCCCATGACGTCGAAGGCGAATTTCCAGGCGTCTGCGACCGCCTTTTCCCGCAATTCGGCCTGTCGGCCGGGTGCGCGTGCCAGATGCGTCATCCAGTCCATCCAGGCCGAGCCGGCGGAATGGATCGAGACACCCGCCGTCAGCCGCGCCATGGAGGCACGCAGGGCCCGGTCGATCGTGTCATATTTGCCGTGACCGCCCGATTGTCCGTCGGCCATCATGCTGGCGAGAGACGCCGCCCATGCGATGGCGGAGGCCGGCACGGGAAGGGCAGGTGCGTCGGAGATCTTCGCAACCGATGATTCCGGCGCGGTGGTTTCTTTGGTCGCCATGGGCACGATCGTCTCGCTTGTCGCGTTGACACAAACGGCCCTGTATCAGCGCAGGGCCGGCGTATGCTGCGCCGCAACATCGCGCTGAAAAGCTGCTTTTTTGTGAAGCATGCCCATCAAATACCGAAAAAGGCGCGAACCATTTTGTCGCGCCTTTTTCTGGATTGCCTGTCGGTGTGGCTCAGACCGCCTCGGTCCAGGGCCGGTCACCATTCTCGTCATTGACGCGTGTCGGCAGGCCGATGCGATCGAGGATCGTGAAGAACGGCTTCGGGTCGAGTTCTTCGACATTGACCATCGTGCCGGTGTCCCAGGTTCCGTCGGCGATCAGCATCGCGGCGGCGACCGGCGGCACGCCGGCGGTGTAGGAAATGCCCTGGCTGCCGACTTCGTTGTAGGCGTCCTTGTGGTCGGCGACGTTGTAGACGAAGACTTCCACGTCCTTGCCGTCCTTCACGCCTTTGACGAGGTCGCCGATGCAGGTCTTGCCCGTGTAGTTCGGTGCGAGCGACGCCGGGTCCGGCAGGACGGCCTTGACGACCTTCAGCGGAACGACTTCCTGGCCCTCGGCGGTTGTGACCGGCTGCTCGGAGAGCAGGCCGAGATTTTGCAGAACGGTGAAGACGTTGATGTAGTGGTCGCCGAATCCCATCCAGAAGCGCACATCGGCATGCGGATAGTTGACCGCGAGCGACTGCACCTCGTCATGCCCCGACATGTAGGCCTTCTGCTTGCCGACGACGGGCAGATCCCATTCGTGGCCGACCTCGAACATCTTGTTCGACTTCCACTCGCCTTCCTGCCAGCTGTAGACCGTGCCGGTGAATTCGCGGAAATTGATCTCCGGATCGAAATTCGTCGCGAACCATTTGCCGTGGGAGCCGGCGTTGATGTCGACGATGTCGATGGATTTGACCTCGTCCATGCCGTCGATGGCGAAGCGGGCGAATGCGTTGACGACACCGGGATCGAAGCCGGCGCCGAGGATGGCGGTCACACCCTTTTCGGCGCAGCGGTCACGGCGCTTCCACTCGTAGTTCGCGTACCACGGCGGCGTTTCGCAGATCTTGTCCGGCTCCTCGTGGATGGCCGTGTCGATATAGGCGACGCCCGTCTCCAAGCTTGCTTCCAGGACATACATGTTGACGAAGGCGCTGCCGACATTGATCACGATCTGAACGCCGGTCTCGCGGATCAGGGCGGCCACGGCAGCCGTGTCCATCGCGTCGACCTGATGGGCCTTCAGTACGCCGTCGGTCTTCATCGCGCCCTTGTCGCGCACGCTCTCGATGATGCCTTCGCACTTCGCGAGCGTGCGGCTGGCGATATGGATGTCGCCGAGAACGTCATTGTTCTGCGCGCATTTGTGCGCGACGACCTGGGCGACGCCACCGGCGCCGATGATCAATACGTTGCGTTTCATGAGCCTGTAAGGCCTCCTTGTTTCTCCGCCCTGATGGATAATCGGTGTGTCCGGTTATGGTTTCACGACAATGCGGCGGCGAAATCCTCGTAGCCGAAGTCGCGCACCAGCCGCTCGGAGCCGTCGAGCTCCCTGACGGCGATGGCCGGCATCTTGACGCCGTTGAACCAGTTCTTCTTGACCATGGTGTAACCCGCCGCGTCCTGGAAGCTCAACCGGTCGCCCGGCTTGAGCGGCTCGCCGAAGCGGAACTCGCCGAAAATGTCGCCCGCCAGGCAGGATTTCCCGCACACCATCCATTCGTGCGGACCTTCGTTCGGCGCGATCTTCGCGGTCTCGCGGTAGACCAGCAGGTCGAGCATGTGCGCCTCGATGGAGGAGTCGACGATCGCCAGATGCTTGCCGTTGAACATCGTGTCGAGCACCGTGACCTCCAGTGTCGCTGCCTTGGTGATCGCCGCTTCGCCGGGCTCCAGATAGACCTGGACGCCGTTCTCGCCGGCAAAACGCTTCAGCCGCTCGGCGAAACGGTCGAGCGGATAGTTCTCGCCGGTGAAATGGATGCCGCCGCCCAGGCTGATCCACTCCATGGTCCGGATCAGGTAGCCGAAGCGCTGCTCGATATGGCCGAGCATGGCGTCGAAACGGTCGAAATCATCGTTCTCGCAATTGCAGTGGAACATGAAGCCCGAGATCTGATCGACGACGGTTTCGATCTCCTTCGGATCATGCTCGCCCAGCCGCGAGAAGGGCCGGGCCGGATCGGCAAGGTCGAATTCCGAGGTCGAAACGCCCGGATTGACGCGCAGACCGCGTGTCTTGTCGCGGCTGACCTCTTCGAACCGGCTCAACTGGCCGATCGTGTTGAAGAGGATCTTGTCGCAATTGGCGAGCACCTCGCCGATCTCGTGATCGGCATAGGCGACCGAATAGGCATGCGTCTCGCCGCCGAATTTCTCGTAGCCGAGCTTGACCTCGTAGAGGGAGGACGAGGTCGTGCCGTCCATGTATTGCGCCATGAAATCGAACACCGACCATGTGGCGAAGCATTTGAGCGCCAGGAGCGATTTGGCGCCGCTGGCCTCTCGCAGCCAGGCGATCTTCTCCATGTTGGGAAGGAGGCGCGTCTTGTCGATCAGGTAGTAGGGGGTCTGCAGCATGGCCGTGTCGTTCTCCAGACGGTCTGCCGTGTTCACTTGGCGCAGGGGGCGGACGATGTCCAGCCCGTCGCCACGGGCGGACCTGATGTCAGGACCGTCCTGCCGCGTCAAGGTTGCAGGCCGCAAGAACGTCGATGTGCGACGATTGCGCTGCAGCACGGTTCTTGTGCGCACGCGAATGGGCCGGTTAGGATGCCGTCCCGACAGACATGCTCGTGGCGAGACCTTGTCCGCAGGGCGCCTGTTTCGGGTGCTGTTCCCGGATGAGATCCGTCGCGTGTCATGACAACGCCCTCGAACCGGGAAACCGCCAGGACCATGCGCGACTTTCATTCATGCGAAATCGATGACTGCCTGGAAACGCTCGAGGCGACGGCCGGCGGACTCTCTTCGGACAACGCGACGCATCGCTTGGAAATCCACGGGTTCAACCGGCTGCCGCAACCGCCGAGGCCGAACGTGATCCTGCGATTCCTGTCGCACTTCCACAACATCCTGATCTACGTCCTGCTGGTTTCCGGCGTCATTACGCTGGCGATGCAGCATCTCATCGATTCAGCCGTCATCTTCACGGTGGTGATCGTCAACGCGATCGTCGGATTCATCCAGGAGGGCAGGGCCGAGAAGGCGATGGACTCCATTCGTAAGATGCTGGCGCCGCAAGCCGCCGTCCTGCGCGATGGCGAGCGCCACACGGTCGAAGGCGAAACCCTCGTTCCAGGCGACATCGTGCTGCTGGAGGCCGGCGACAAGGTTCCGGCCGATCTGCGGCTCATCCGCTCGCACGGGCTGCAGATCCAGGAGGCGATTCTCACCGGGGAATCCGTCCCCAGCGACAAGGCGACCGCCACTGTGGACGAGGATGCCGCGCTCGGCGACCGCTCCTGCATGGCCTATAGCGGCACGCTGGTCACGAGCGGGCAGGGCAGGGGCCTCGTGGTGGCGACCGGAAAGGACACGCAGATCGGGCAGATCAGCGGCCTTCTGGCAAATGTCGACGTTCTGTCGACCCCGCTTGTCCGGCAGATGAACATCTTCGCGAAATGGCTGACGGTGATGATCCTTCTGATCGCCGTCATCCTGCTGGCATTCGGCTATTTCGTGCAGCACCAGCCGTTCGACGAGCTGTTTCTGGCCGTCGTCGGCCTGTCCGTGGCGGCGATCCCGGAGGGCCTGCCGGCCGTGCTGACGATCACGTTGGCCGTCGGCGTACAGGCGATGGCGCGGCGCAACGCGATCGTGCGCCGTTTGCCGGCGATCGAGACCCTTGGCTCGGTATCGGTGATCTGCACCGACAAGACGGGAACGCTGACGCGAAACGAAATGATGGTCGCCTCGGTCGGGCTCACGGGTCACCGCTTCTCGTTCGAAGGCAATGGCTATGAACCCGACGGCGCGGTCTATCTCGCCGACAACAGGGTCAACGCGCTCGATCATCTGCATCTGGCCGAACTGGCGAAGGCGGCGGCATCCTGCAACGACGCGTCGCTGCATCATCGCGACGGGTTCTGGGCCGTCGAGGGCGATCCGATGGAGGGCGCGCTCCTGGCGCTGGCGGGCAAGGTCGGCGTCGATGTCAGCCAGGAACTGTCGGCGCGCACGCGTACCGACGAGATCCCCTTCGATTCCCGCCACAAATTCATGGCGACGCTGCATCACGATCACCCCGACCATGCCGACATCTTCGTCAAGGGCGCTCCGGAACATGTCCTGGCGATGTGCGCCGAGCAGCGCGCGCCGTCAGGCGAAAGCGAGGCGCTCGACGAGACCTATTGGGTCGATTGCGCCGAGGACATGGCCGCGCAGGGACAGCGCGTGCTCGCCATTGCGACCCGCGAAGTGGACCGCACGCAGTCCGTCGTCAATTTCGCCGACGTCGAGGGTGGCCTTGTCCTGGTGGGGCTCGTCGGGCTGATCGATCCGCCGCGCTCTGAGGCGATCGAGGCCGTGGCGGAGTGCCGGGACGCGGGCATCCGCGTCAAGATGATCACCGGCGACCACGCCCGCACGGCAGCCGAGATCGGCCGGCTGATCGGTCTCGAAAATCCGGACCGCGTGCTGACAGGGCGGGATCTGGACGGCATGGATGACGCGCAACTGGCCGCGGAGATTGCCGTGACCGACATCTTCGCGCGCACGACGCCCGAGCACAAATTGCGGCTGGTCATGGCCCTGCAGTCGCAAGGCATCGTCGCTGCGATGACCGGAGACGGCGTCAATGACGCGCCGGCGCTGAAACGCGCCGATGCCGGCATCGCGATGGGGCGCAAGGGCAGCGAGGCCGCCAAGGAGGCGGCGGAATTCGTGCTGGCCGACGACAATTTCGCTTCGATCGTCGCGGCGGTGCGCGAGGGGCGGACCGTCTATGACAACATCAAGAAGGTGATCAGCTGGACGCTGCCGACCAATGCCGGCGAGGCCATGACGGTGATCGTCGCGCTTCTCTTCGGCATGACCCTTCCGATCACACCGGTGCAGATCCTGTGGGTCAATCTCATCACGGCGGTCACGCTCGGCATCGCGCTGGCCTTCGAGCCGACCGAGGAGAACACGATGCGGCGGCCGCCGCGAAGGCGCGACGAACCGATCCTGTCCAGCCATCTGGTCTGGCAGATCGCTCTCGTCTCCGGCCTGTTCTTCGGCGGCGTGTTCGGCGTCTACTCCTACGCTGTCGATCGCGGCTATTCGCTCGAACTCGCGCGCACCATGGCGATGAACACGCTGGTGGTCATGGAGATCGCCTATCTCTTCTTCATCCGAAACATCTACGGAACGTCGCTGAACTGGGTGGCGGTGCGGGCGACGCCGATCGTCTGGGCGACGATCCTGATCGTCACGGCGGCGCAGTTCGCCATCACCTATCTGCCGCCGCTTCAGCGCGTCTTCGCCACCGAGGCGGTGCCGCTGCTGGATGGCATGCTGGTCATTGGCATCGGCGTCCTGCTCTTCGCGATCATCGAGGTCGAGAAGCAGTTGAGGCTCAGCTTCCGGCCGCAGCGCAAATAGGGCGCCGACTTTCAGCAATCCGCGGGAACGGGATCAGCCGCCGGGCTCTTCCTGGGGTTCTTCGACGCGCTCCTGCTCGATCTCTTCTTCTTCTGCGCGGGGATCGAGCGTCGCGGTCTCGATGGTCGAGAAGCGCGCCGGGCTGACGGGCACGAAGTCGGTCTTTTCTGCCTGCGTCGGGGCGGCACGCTGGCGAATGCGCCACAACGCATAGCCAATCAGCGACAGGTGGGTCAGCGCCGTCGTCATGAACAGGCCGGACGGCCCGCTGGCCGACATGATGACACCGGCGATCAGCGGCCCGGCGATGGAGCCGACGCCGAAAAGCAGCAGCAGGCCGCCGGAGGTGCGAAGGAAGTAGTTCTCCGGCGCATGGTCGTTCGCATGCGCAACGATCACCGGATACATCGAGAAGATACACGCGCCGAACAGGGCGGAGGCGAAGAGCGCCACCGGGACCGGCAGCGGCTGCACGAGAATCAGGAACAGGTCGACGAGGAACGCCATGCCCGCGATGCCGACCAGCACGAGGCGGCGGTCCATGCGGTCGGAGAAATAGCCGATCGGCACCTGCGCTCCGGCCCCGGCAAGAATCGCGATGCTCATGAAGAGCGCGATCGCCGCGACGTTCAGGTCGATCTGGTCGGCATAGACCGCGCCGAGCGTGCCGAAGGCGGAGTTGGAGATGCCGATCAGGATCACGGAGACGACCGCGACGGGCGAATTGCGCCACAGCGTCTTCAGGTCGAGCGAGGCGCCGACCAGCGGATTGGGCTGGTGTGAGGCATAGAGCCCGCTTGGCAGGAGCGCCAGCGCATAGAAGATCGCCGCCAGAACGAAGAAGAGATGGGTCGCCGTGTCGCCGAGCGTCAGCGACATCTGGCCGAGCGTCGTGGCGGCGAGATTGACCATGGTGTAGAGCCCGAACACCCGGCCGCGCGAAGCCGCCTCGGCGCGTTCGTTCAGCCAACTCTCCACGATCATCGCCGCGCCGGCGAAGGCAAAGCCGGTGAGGCCGCGCAAGGGAATCCAGGCCCAGGGCTGGACGATCAGCAGGGTGGCCAGGACCGACACGACCGCGAGCGCCGTCATTGCGCCGAAGGCACGGATGTGGCCGACGCGCGCGACCGTTCGCGGCATGACGAGGCAGCCGAGAATGTAACCCGCCGCCCAGCCGGTGCCGAGCAGGCCCAGAGAGAACGATGAAAAGCCTTCCTGGCTGCCGCGCACGGGCAGGATGAGGCCATTGACGCCGCCTGCGAACATCAACAGGGCGGAGCCAATCATCAAGGGATAAACGGCGCGAGGCAGAAACGGCATGGCAGTCAGGGGCTGAATCGGTTTTCGGGTGGAACCCTATTGCGGAATGGCGCGACGATCCAGACCCAAGGCACAACCCGGGATCCGGGCCGCCTGAAAGCGTGAATCGGCAACGTCAAACCAATCGCAGCGTTTTTTTGCGCTTTTTTGACGGCGCCGGCGGTTTGGCGACCAGGAGTTTTTGCGCGGCTTTTGCGGGCAGCGGCGAGACTGGGTCCAGTTCAAACGAGGAGAAAGACCATGCAGACCCAGATCATCAACACCACCGGCACCGCACCCCGCACCACCACCTTCCCGACGATCCCGTCGCCCTTTTCATGGCTGCGCGATCTGAACGCCACCTTCATCGCCTATTTCCGGTTCAAGGACCTGGACGAGGACCGGCTTCGCGACATGGGCATCACCAAGCGCCAGCAGGATGACGCGTTCCTGAGCCAGTTCGCGCCGCGCAACGACCGCTGAACCGTCAGTCCAGACACCCCGCCTTGCGGAGGCCCTCGATGAGGAAATCGAGGTCCTCCGCGCGCCTGAAAGGATAGGTGGCGCGAACGTAGTCCTCCGAGAAATCCGGCTGCAGCCCTTGCAGCCGCGAAGCGGCTTCCGCTGCCAGATCGGCGCGGCCCGCATGGCCGAAGGAGGCGGCTGAGCGCTGCAGACCGCGCGCATAGCCGGGCGCGGACGCCATCAGGCGCCGCCCGATCTCCACCGCTTCGTCGAACTCCTTCAAAAGCATGTGACAGGTCGACATGTCGGCCATGATCGCCGCCTTGGGACCCGGATCGGGATCGAGGCGGAAGATCACCCGGAAATGGTCGAGCGCTTCTCCCGGACGGCCGAGCAATTCGGTAGTGCAGCCGGCCACCTGGCGCGCGAGCACGGCCGAGGGGTTGAGGCGGACGGCCTCCATGCTGTGGTATTCTGCCGCTTCGTAGTCGCGATCGGCGAAGACCCGGATGAGTGCCTGATAGGCATGCGCCTGCCAGTCGTCGGGATCGACCGCAAGAGCCTTGCGCGACGCTTCCGAAGATTTGCGTGTGTGGGTATCGGGATCCCTGTCCCAGCCCATGATGAAGAAGCGCCAGTGAATGCGGGCGATGCGCGTCCATGCCCTCGCATTGCCCGGATCGAGCCTTGCCGCTTCCTCAAGCAGGGGAAATTGTGCGGTGTTGCTCTCCGGCGTGCCGTAGCCGGCGCCGCCGAGGCGGTCGATCTCGTCCGCCTTGGCGACGAGGTGCCATGCGGCAAGCCTGGTCGGCTGCGCCCGCGTGATGCGTTCGGCCTCGGCATGGGCGATTTGCGGTTCGACCTGCGCGACGATCGACCGGCAGACATCCTCCTGAAAGGTGAACACGTCCTCAAGATTTCCGTCGAAATTCTGCGACCAGATCGACTGGCCGGTGGTGGTGTTGACGAGGCTGACCGTGATCCGGGCGCGATCGCCGTGGCGACGCAGGCTGCCGGTGACCGCATAGGAGGCGGCGACCGTGCGCGCGGCCTCGCGGATGTCGATGTCGCGGGCCGTTTTCCAGCCGACGCTCTCCGGGCCGATCACCGGAAACCACCGCCAATAGCTGAGCGTGGTGCGCAATTCCTCGGCAAGGCCGTCGGCGAGCATCCGGTCGTCTTCGCTCGTGGACAGGCTGTCCACGGCCATGACCAGCACTGCGGGCCTGTCGACGAAAGGGACCGGGCTCGCCGGTGCATCGTGGCGGCGGGGCGAAACGGGCGCAGCTCCGCCGGCGATCTCGGCACGCAACGCTTCAAGGGTCACGCCGGGTTTCGCCTGCAATTCGGCGTCCAGACGTGCTGCGAATGCGTCGAAAAGGGAGATCGCCTGCGCCCGCCGGCCATTGGCCGCTGCGGCGCGCATCAGCGCTTCGATGGCGGTCTCGTTGAAAGCGTCGAGGTCCTGCAGCCGCGCGGCGCAGCTGTCGACCGCCGGCCAATCCTGCTTCTCCGTCGCCGTCCGCAAATGCCTTTCGGCAAGCGTGACAAGACGGGCGCGCAGCACCCTGCGCTGGGCGGCGAGCCATTCCTCGAAGCTTTCGAGCGCGAGATCGACATCGTCGAGGAGATCGCCCCGGTAAAGTGCCATCGCTTCTTCTGGGATGGCGTCGTCCTTCAGGATCGACCAGAGATCGCAATTAAGCGATGCGTCCGGCGCGATCGAGATCGCGTCCGTGTCGGAGGCGAGGAGACCGTCGGCGGCGGGACCGAGCGCCTTCTTCAGGGCGGACAGTTCCTGGCGCAGCGAGGCCCTCGCCTGGGTCTCGTCGCGGTCCGGCCAGAGAAGGGCTGCTGCCGCCTGGCGCGACAGCCGCATGTCCGGCGCCAGCATGAGCGCCGCGAGCAGGGCACGTCCGCGTTTCGACGGGACATGCAAAGCCTCGCCGCGGGCCTCGGCCTTGAAGCTTCCGAGAAACTGCATGCTCAGCGTCATCCGTCCCGGCTCCCTTGTGGCGGCGGAGAGTGTTGCATTGCCCTGCGCATTTAAACAGCGATTCTGCCCCAACGGAAGGGATGGAAACGGGTCAATCGGCCTGCCGGCCGTGCATGGCCTGGTCGCGTCGCTGACCTGCGCGATGGGCGAGGAAGCTCTGGGGCGGGCATCCGAAATGCTGGTGAAACGCGGCGACGAAGGCGCTCGGGCTGCGATAGCCGAGCGCATAGCCGATCGCGGTCGAGCTCTCGCCGCGATGCAGCATCTCCACGGCGGTCAGCAGCCGCAGCCGGCTGCGCCACTGGCGGAAGGTGAAGCCGGTCTCGCGGCTGAACAGGCGCTCCAGCGTTCGCGGGCTGGCGCCGGCAACCGCGGCAAGCTCGGCCAGTGACCGCCGGTCACCGGGATAGCGGCCCAGATGGGCGATCAGGCGCTGCAGCCTGGGATCGTGCCCGCCGGGCAGGCTGAGCGGGGCCTCCCGCAAGGTCTCGATCTCGTCCAGCGCGACGTCACCAAGCCTCTGAGCGCGCGGATCGGTGGCGATTGCATCGGCGTACGCCGACAGCCTCAGAATGATCTCGCGCATGAGCGGCGTGAGCAGGAGCACGGTGCAGCCGGCGGTTCCGGTGCGGATCGGTCGAGACGGATCGACATAGAGATTGCGGGTCTGCGCCGCGGTTTCGGTCACGACGTTGTGCCACGTTCCACCCGGAATCCACACTGCGTGGCTCGGGGGCACTATCCAGACCGAATTTCCGGAGACCACGCGCATCACGCCCTTCATCGCCCAGAGCAGTTGCCCGCGGGGATGGCTGTGCGGCGCGTTGGCGGCGCCGGCTGCAAGGTCGCGTCCGAAGGCGAGAACGGGCCGGTCCGGATCCTCGATATAGGCCGTCTCGCCCGGTTCGAAGAATGGCGGGTTTTCGACATCCATTGTCATGATAGCGATCTAGCGCAACTCCGCAAAACGGTCCACCTATGCGGCGATCCTAATTTCGGAGTATTTTAGTCATGAATTCTGCCCGGTCCGTCCGCAATCTCGTGATCCTGATTGCCTTTCCCGTGTCGGTTTGGCTTGCGATCGCGCCGCCCGCCGGATTGGACGCCATGCAGGGCCAGACCGCCGGCGTCGTGCTGGTGACGCTGGTGCTGTGGAGCACCGGCATCGTGCCGCCCTTTCTGGTCAGCCTGATTTTCTTCGCCCTCGTTCTGATCGCGGGCATCGCCACGCCGGACCTCGTCTTCGGCGGGTTCAGTTCGGCGGCTGTGTGGCTGATCGTCTCCGGCGCGGTGATCGGGTCGGCCATCGGCACGTCGGGGCTGGGCAAGCGTCTTGCCGCGAACTTGGCCCCACTGCTTGCCGGAAGTTACGCCCGGCTGCTGATCGGGTTGACGTTGGCGGGCATGGCGCTTGCTTTCGTCATGCCCTCGTCGATCGGCCGCGCGGTGGTGCTGTTTCCCGTCGGTCTGGCGCTCGCCGACCGCGCTGGCTTCGCGAAGGGATCGAAAGGCCGCATCGGTGTCGCCGTCACTCTGGCAGCGGCCTGCAACATGCCTGGCTTCGCCATCCTGCCGTCGAACATACCCAACATGATCCTGTCGGGCGCCGCCGAGACGATCCACGATGTCAGCTTCGGCTACACGCAGTATCTGGCCTTGCATTTCCCGGTTTTGGGCATTCTCAAATCGGCAGTTGCGGTGGCTCTGGCGCTGGTTCTGTTTCCCGACCGGGTGCGCGAGGCGTCCGCGCCGGCAACGGCGGGGGAAGAGGTCCTGGCCGACCGCGCAACGCAGGGCCGTGTCGCAGCGATCCTTCTGGCGACGCTGGCATTGTGGATGACCGACAGCCTGCACGGTATCAATCCGGCCTGGATCGGCATGGCGGCGGCGGTGGTGCTGATGCTGCCTCGGATCGGCGCGGTCGATCCGAAGAGTTTCAATGGGTCGGTCGATTTCGGCTCGGTCCTGTTCGTCGCAGCCGCGCTCGCGCTCGGCGCGCTGGTCAACGTCACGGGACTCGGCACGATCCTCGGCGAGGAATTGACGCGCGTCCTGCCGCTCGCGCCGGGCCACGACTTCATCAACTTCGTTTCACTGTCCGTGATGTCGGCCGCGACGGGACTGGTCACGACCGTCGCCGGTGTGCCGACCGTTCTTACTCCGCTTGCGTCGGGCCTGGCTGAGAGTTCCGGCTTCAGCGTGCCGGCGGTGCTGATGATCCAGGTGATCGGCTTTTCGACAGCCGTCTTTCCCTACCAGGTTGCGCCGCTCATCGTTGCGATGCAGCTCTCCGGCGAGAAGCTCGGCAGCGTCCTCCGGCTGACCCTTCCGCTCGCGCTGGTGACGCTGTTCGCGCTCGTGCCCGTCGACTTCCTGTGGTGGAAGCTGCTTGGCTGGATCTGACCGGCCGGGCAGGGTGGCTGCTACTGGAACGCCGTCTCGTTGAAGCTGCGCAGCTTTCTTGAATGCAGCCGTTCAGGCGGCATCTGGGCCAGTTTCTCCATCGCCTTGATGCCGATGATCAGATGCTGCGCGACCTGGCGCTTGTAGAAGTCGGTCGCCATGCCGGGCAGCTTCAATTCGCCATGCAGAGGCTTGTCGGAGACGCAGAGCAGCGTGCCGTAGGGGACACGGAAGCGGAAGCCGTTGGCGGCGATCGTCGCCGATTCCATGTCGAGCGCGATCGCCCGCGACTGGGAGAGGCGACGCACCGGGCCACGCTGGTCGCGCAGTTCCCAGTTGCGGTTGTCGATCGTGGCGACCGTGCCGGTGCGCATGATCCGCTTCAGGTCGTAGCCGGTGTAGCCGGTGACTTCCTCGACAGCGTCCTCGAGCGCGACCTGAACCTCCGCAAGCGGCGGGATCGGCACGGAAAGCGGGATGTCCTCGTTCAGCACATTGTCCTCGCGCACATAGGCATGGGCGAGGACATAGTCGCCGAGCGCCTGCGAATTGCGTAGCCCGGCGCAGTGGCCGAGCATCAGCCAGGCATGCGGGCGCAGCACGGCGATGTGGTCCGTGATCGTCTTGGCGTTGGACGGGCCGACACCGATATTGACCATGGTGATGCCGGTGCGGTCGCCGCGCTTCAGGTGATAGGCGGGCATCTGCGGCAGGCGTGCCGGATGAATGCCGGAAATCGGCTCCTTTTCGCCTGCGCGCGTCACGAGATTGCCGGGCTCGACGAATTCCGTGTAGCCGCCCTCGCGTCGCGCCACGATGTCGCGCGCATATTGGCAGAACTCGTCCATGTAGAACTGGTAGTTGGTGAACAGCACGAAATTCTGGAAATGCCCTGGGCTCGTCGCGGTGTAATGCGCCAGCCTGTGCAGCGAATAATCGACGCGCTGCGCCGTGAACGGGGCGAGCGGCAGCGGCTGGCCCACGACCGGCTCGAAATCGCCATTGACGATTTCGTCGTTGGTGGTGTTGAGGTCCGGCACGTCGAACATGTCGCGCAGCGGACGTTCCATGCTCGCCGCGTCGCTCTGTTCGACATAGGTGCCTTCCAGGAAGGCGAAATGCAGCGGAATCGGCGTGTCGGACTCGGTCACCGTCACCGGCACGTCGTGATTGCGCATGATCAGGCCGATCTGCGTCTTGAGGTAATCCTCGAAAAGATCCGGCCGCGTGACGGTGCCGACATAGCGGCCCGGCGCGACGACATGGCCATAGGCCAGCCGCGAATCCACATTGGCATAGCTTTCAGTCGTGAATTCGAGCTGCGGATAAAAGGCGCGCACCCGGTTGCCCGGCGCGTCGCCGCGATGGATCGCCTCGAAGCGCGAACGCAGAAACTGCGTGTTGCGCATGTAGAGCGCCTTCAGCGCTGCAACGGCGGCGCCGGCATCGGTGAAGGATTGCGGCTCGTAGGCGGGCGGCAGGTCGCAGCCGGCATTGGAGGCGGGGTTTTGCGGAAGAGTTTCAAGCGTCTGTATCGTCATGGCACCTTATAAAGGCGAAATGACTACAGGAAAATGGCGATCTCATCATTTCCTGCAAACACGCTGGAGACCCGTCGGCGCGAGTTTGAAGAATTGCATCTTCTGCGTCATCTCGCTTCTGTGTCGAGGTCGAGGGGCAGCGATGATCGACCAGAACGAGGCCGCCGGTGTCGCAGTTGGATAGCCCGCTCGTCCGTCAGTTGAGGAGGCGCAGGCAGTCGCGCGTCAGGCCGAACGGGCAGGCGCGGGCGGTTTCCGTCTTCCAGGAATAAGGTGCGCGGCTGGTCTCCTGGATCAGCATGGCGAGACTGCCGCCTGCGAAAGCGGCGGCAAGGCAGACGAGTGTGAAACGGCGTGCGAGCATGAATGTGTCCCCATTGGTATTCCCCGCGCCATGATCGCTCGTGACTGCTGAATGCTGCCTGATGTCGCCGTTCATCTGGCGTTCAAAATGGTTGACGACGCGGCCGGCCATGCGTCGTGGGCGCCTGTTGCATCACGGCCACATGCCCGGCTGCAATCCCGCTGGTCATCCTCCTGTCACATAACCTGCATGCGCCGGATGCTAGGCGGTCTCCATTGTTTTGGGATTTTCAATGGGGACGATGATGGGGCTCAAAATGGCATCGAAGCGCAACCGCACGAGCGCGTTTCAACTTCTGTGCGGCGTCTCGGCGGTAGCGCTCGTGGGTCTGACCGCAGGCAGCGCACAGGCGGATTGCGTACAGAACGGCAATGCCGTGGTCTGTGACGTGTCGGGTGGCGGGTTCAACGATTCCGATTTCGACAATGGCTCCGTCACCGTCGAGGACGGCGTCGAAATCGTCGAGGACGACGAAGGGATCCGCGTCGGCGAGAACGTCACGGTGCTCAATGACGGATCGGTCACGTCCGAGGACAATGACGGCATTCGCGTCAAGGACGGTTCCACCGTCACCAACAACGGGTCCGTCGACGCGCACGACCACGGCATCGAGGCCTTCGAGGAAGCCGATGTGACGGTTGTCAACAACGGTTCGATCGAGGCCGGCAAGGACGGCATCCGCATCGGCGAGGGTGGAACGGTCACCATCGGCGAGGGCGGTTCCATCGTCGCCGGAAAGACCGGCATCGACGCGGAGGATGATGACGAGGATCTGCTGGAAGACATCACGGTGGACAACGCCGGCTCGATCACCGCGCAGGACGGTCACGGCGTTCGCGTTGGCGACGGCAGCGTGGTGACGAACATGGCGACCGGCGTCATCGAGGCGACGAAGGTCGGCATCAATGTCGATGACGATGCGACGGTGATCAATGACGGCACGGTTACGTCCACCGGAGATCATGCCATCCAGGGCGACAATGGCGTCACGGTCACCAACAACGGTTCGCTTTACGGGGAGCAGGACGGCGTCAATGTCGATGATGAAGGCTTCGTCGTCAACAACGGTCATATCGAGGCCGGAGACGACGGCATTCAGGTCGAGATCGATTCCATCGTCGTGAACAACGGCTCCATCGAAGCAGACGCCGAGGGCGTCAATGCCAATGCAGACGGGGCGACGGTGACCAATAACGGGTCCATCCTGTCGGTCGATGACGGCATCAACGCCGCCAGAAACGCCTATATCGTCAACAACGGAACGATCACGGTCACCGGCGATCAGGACGGCATCGATCTCGACGACGGCACGGTGATCAACACCGGCACGATCATGGCCCTGGGGTCGGAAGACGGCATCGACTTCGATTTCGACGGTGCGGCCTCCTCGACCGTGACGAATACCGGCCACATCGAAGGCTATCATGGCATCTATGTCGACAATGATCCCGATGACGGCGACGGCATCGACGGGCAGGGCCAGGCCATCACTAATTACGGCACCATCATCGGCCGCAGCGGCACGGCGATCTTCCTCGGCTCGGGCGACGACACGCTGCAGGTTGGCACAGGCTCTCTGATCGACGGCGACATCGACCTCGGCGAGGGCGAGGCCGACACCTTCGAAATCATCGGCCCTGTCGCCGGCGTCTACTCTTTCGTCACTGCGCCGGACAAGGTGCAACTGAACGGGTTCAACGCCATCGTCATCGAGGGTGTTCCTGCGGTGAATCCACAGGGGCCGGTCGTCTACGCTCCCTCCAATGCGCTCACGATCATCGCGGTCGATTCATCGCCCTTCGTGGCGATCGACGCATCGGTCTCGGAATTCGGCATGGACCTCTCTCAGACGATCGCGACCGTTCCGTCGGCGGGCGACATGCTCTGGGCGCGTGCGTTTGGCGGCTGGTCTGATTTCGAGTCCACCGCGATGAACCAGGGCTTTGATCTGACGGGCGGCGGCCTCGTGGCGGGACGCGACTGGGACCACGGCGGCCAGACGTTTGGCTTGTTTGGCGGCGTTGCCGTCTATGGCGCATCGCTGGATGACGGCATTCACGACACGCAGTTCGTCGCCGGCTTCGCGGGCCTGCGTGCCGGTCGCGCGATCTCGCCGGAACTTTCCCTCAACGCCGATATCTGGCTCGGTGGTGCCGAAGCGCGGGTCGACAGTTCGCAATTGGCGAGCGGCGACGGATCGGCCACGGGATTGATCGCCGGAATCGATGGCGGCTTCGTCTTCGCGCCGACCGGCATTCCCTTCTTGCTGGAAGGAACGGCCGGCTACAACGGCTTCTTCGGTGACACGATGGATCTGAACGGCCTGGGTGTCGCGGTCTCGGGCGTTGCCTCGCATCATTTCCATGCGAGCCTTGAGGCGGGTGCACCATTTGCTTTTGGCCGCGCGACGGTGACGCCATTCCTGCGTCTGGAGGCCGACGCTTCCACCGACAGTGGCCTGACGGCTTCCTACATGGCCCAGAGCGTCGATCTGGCCGCCGACGATCTGACAACGGGTGCAGGCATCTTCGCCGGCCTGAAGATCAACCAGGTTTCGGAGGGCGGCTCGACCTTCGACGCCCGCGTCGCGGTCGGAACGGACAGCAACGGCACGCTGACCGCGGACGGTCGGCTGGGCCTCAAGATCCCGTTCTGATCGCTGCCGGTCTTCGGCAATGCCACGAAAAAGGGCGGTTCTCCGGTTCGGAAAGCCGCCCATTTCACGAACGATGGATTTTGGCGCTATTTGCGGTTCCAGGTCTCGCCCTTGCAGAAGGCAAGCACGCAACCCTTCAGGTCCATGGAGTTGCCGTCGACCTTGGCCTTGCCGGTATAGGTCTTGCCCGCGGCCAGGTCGGTGATCTTGCCCTTGTAGTTGGCGCCTGAGCCGGCGAGCTTGCCGATGGACTTCCCCTTGTAGCTGCCATTGAGCACGGTGCCGCAGAAATTGCCGCCGCCGCAGGGGGCGAACTTGACGAGCGTCCCGGTGCTGGGGCGCAGCCAAGTGCCAACGATCGGCTCTGCCGAAAGCGCAGGCGTGGCGATCATGCCGGCCACCGCGCCGGCGAGTACGAACTGTCGGATCATCTTTTCCTCCCGATGACTGGTCGGCCTGATGCCGCGCCAGTACATTTTGACCATTACGTAAAAGTAATCACAAATTCAAGCGAGCGCGCCGATCCTGCCGTCGCGAGCGGGCCGTGAAGCGTCCGGGTTTTCCTTTCGGTTTGTGGGCCAAGGTGAACAAAGCCTTTAGCGCGAGCCTTCAAATTGAACGCAAATTCGGCTCAAAAGCTATGAAAATCAGTTAGTTGTTCGGTTAACGCGATGTGAAATTTACGAAGCATTTGAGTTTTGTTTGCCCGAAATTAAGCACGCTTCTTAGCGAGGGATTCAGTGGGCGGGGCCATCCTGATCCCAACGCAGCAAGCAAGCTGCGGGCCGGAAAAGACCGGCTCCAGGATTGAAACAGGGATTAAGACGATGGCACGCATCGAAATGGAAAATGCCGAAATGGCCGCCCTGGGCGCGGCCAACAATGCCGACATCCTGTTTGAGATGGGCATGATGTATGCGACCGGTCGCGAATGCGACGTCGACATGGTCGCGGCGCACAAATGGTTCAACATCGCCGCCATCAAGGGATGCGGTCGCGCGGCGACACTGCGCGCCGAAGTGGCCGAGACGATGTCCAAGGTGGAACTCGCCCAGGCGCTGCGCGAAGCGCGCGAATGGATGACCTGCCACTGATCGGATTTCGGGGATACCGCTTCCCTTCGGGGATGCGCCCGGGCGGAGCGGTGGCGAGGCGGGGATGGATCGCCGCCGCTCCGTCTCAAGACTGCGATCTGCGCGCGCTGATTGATGCACGTATGTCACACGGCCTGCGCCAAACCTAGCTGAAGGCCATGTAGCGGCCCGGCTTGTGATTGACGCCGAGGATCAGGTTGAAAACGACCGCTCCGGCCACCGACCATGCCAGTTGCTCCAGCGAGACGACGAGCGCGCCGGCACACAAGATCACCAGATCGACACCGAGTTGCACATAGCCTGCGCGCAGCTTGAAGCGCTCCTGCAGGAAGGCGACAAGGATGTTCACGCCGCCGAGACCGGCGCCGTGGCGGAAAAGTGCGAGCAGACCGAAGCCGATCATCGCGCCGCCCATCATCGAGGCGACCAGCGGATGCACGAATGACACGTCCACGCCATAGGGAAGCACTCGCACCATCAGCGACATTGCCGTGACGGCCGCGAAGGTACGCAGGATGTAGCCCCAGCCGAGACTGCCGACGCCGAAGAGGTAAAAGGGCAGGTTGATCGCGAAAAAGAGCGCGCCGAAGCCGAACGGGGTCAGATAGTCGAGGATCAGCGCGACTCCGGCAAGCCCGCCCAGCACGAGCGATGCCTGCTGGTAGAGGAACACGCCGAAGGAGACGAGGGCGGTGCCGATGGCGATCGCGAACACGTCCTCCGCCAGGCTGTGGCGGGTTCGGGTCGGGTCGAGCCCCGTCACCTCTTTGCGATCCGTCTCTTCTGTCAGCTCTTTTTGCATTGCAGCAAAATAGACCGGAGCCGCCGGCCGCGCAATGCGGCCAGTGCCCGTTATCCGGCGGCTTTCAGTGCCTCCGGCAGGGCGGCCGCGAAGCAGTCCAACTCGTGCGGCAGGCCGCAACTGACCCGGATGCAGCGGTCGAGCCCGGGCGCCATCGGTTTGCGGATGAAGACCTCGCGGGCGTTCAGTTCGCGCAGGACACGCATCGCGTAGTCGCCGTCGCGGCCGCAGTCGAGCGTGACGAAATTGGTCGCCGAGGGCAGGGGCGCGAGGCCGTTGGCCGTGCCGATCGCGGCGATATGTTTTCGTGCCGCTTCGATCTGCATCGTCACCTGACCGAGCCAGGCCTGATCCGCCAGCGCGGCGAGGGCGGCGTTTTGCGCCATGATGTTGACGCCGAAATGGTCGCGCACCTTGTGGAACTGGGCGCAAAGTTCCGCCGGTCCGAACAGGTAACCGACACGCAGCCCGGCAAGCCCGTAGACCTTGGAGAATGTGCGCATGCGCAGCACGTTGGGCCGCATCGGCAGCACCGGCGGGAGCGCGTCCGGCGGAGCGAGTTCGCCATAGGCTTCGTCGAGGATCAGAAGCGTGTCTTCAGGCAGGGTGTCGATGAAGGCTTCCACGGCGGCAGCACTCCACCATGTGCCCATGGGGTTATCCGGATTGGACAGATAGACGATCCGGGCCTCTTCGCGCGCGGCAGCGACGGCCAGCGCGTCGAGATCCTCCTTGTCATCACGATAGGGCACGGTCACGAGGCGGCGGCCATAGCCGGCGACGTGGTAGTTGAAGGTCGGGTAGGCGCCGGCCGAGGTAACGATCGGATCGCCGGCATCTGCAAAGATTCGCACGGTCAACCCGAGCAGATTGTCGATGCCCGATCCCACGACGACCTCGTCCATCGCGACGCCGAGATGGGCCGCCAGGGCCAGGCGCAGCGCCCGGATCTCCGAATCGCAGTATTTCCAGACCTCTTCACGCGCCGACGCTTCCATCGCGGCGATCGCGGCAGGCGAACAACCGAAATTGCCCTCGTTGGCGCCGAGCCTGGCCTTGAAGCGACGCCCGTTCTCCCGTTCGAGCTGTTCCGGCCCGACGAACGGGATCGTTGCGGGCAGCGAGGCGACAAGCGGGTTGGGCTTGGGCATGGGCGTCTCCAACAGTGGGGCTGACAGCAAGCGCCAATGAGACGCGCTGTCAAGCGCTCTCGGCTCGCGCGCTAGAACAGGAATTCGAAAATCATCTTGACCGACAAGGTGAAGAGGATGAACAGAATGATCCGGTCGAAAGTCTTCGCGGAGAACCGTCGCCCGATCGCGCTGCCGATCGGCATTCCGACCCCCATCGGCACGAGCGCAAGCACGCTCAATTGAGCCCGTTCCCACGTCATGATCCCGAAATGGACCTGCATCGGAAGCTGCACGAGCGCGATGGCGATGAAGGACAGCGATATGATCAGGACGAATTTCGGCCGTTCCAGGCGCAGCGCATTGAGAAACGAGATGCTCACTGGACCGGAAATGCCCACCGCTCCCTGCAGTCCGCCGGCAAGGCAGCCGATCGGGAGGACAAGTCGGTTCGCCGCCTTGGGCGACAGGCGCCAAGTGGGCCTGAGCAGCCGGAAGGCGACGAAGAACAGGACGACGATCGCGACATAGAGCAATAGCGCGTCTCCGCTGATCTTCGCGAGCGCGACGGTTCCGATCGCCGCTCCGAGCGCCGACGCCCCTGCGAACGTGTAGAGAAAGTAGCGATTCACGGGCTCGCTCCGGTTCTGCCAGAGCTGGACCGCATTCGATGCGATGTTCGGAAAGATGAGAAGGGCGACGGCGGTCGGCACATCGTAGAGCAGCGCGACGATCGGAACCGCCAGAAGCGGCGTTCCCGCTCCGGTCGCCCCTTTGAGTATGCCGCCCAATGCGAAGGCGAAACCGACGAGGATCATGTTCTCGATATTCATCGCTCCCTCGTCTTGAGATCCCGCGCCAGACATCATCGCACGTATGGGGTGACCTGTGCGCACAAGCGCGCTGCTGCGCAAGCCCTCAGGTCAGAAGTCGTCGACGAACGCGGGAGGGGGGCGCTGGCTGCCGCATCGGGAGGTCGAGCCATGGTCGGTTGTCACTGAAGGGAACTCCGCCGCCGACCCCGCGTGATCGTGGCTGCCGAGGCGGGCGCGCGCCGAAGAACACCTGCACACATCGAAAGGACACAGAGGTGTTGCAGGAAGCCCTCGGACATGGCAAAGAGCGCTCATTCGAGACGGTTACGACAGCTGCGACCACCAGACTGCGACTGACCGTCCTCGACGCCGAAAAGGCCGACAGGCCGCAACGGCTTGGAGAGGTGGCCGAGTGGTCGAAGGCGCTCCCCTGCTAAGGGATGGAAACTGCCATCTAAGCCGTTGAAATATCTCGAAACGGCTCCGCAGTCCCCCAATTTTCCCCCAATTCCCATCCAAAACGTCTCACCGCATCCGCTAGACCGGACGGCGCAGACTTCACATATCGCTGGTATTCGTTCGACTTCCATCCGCCTTCGGCTTTGAGCGAAAGCGGGTCTTTGTTGACCGCATAGTGCCACGTCGCCCACGTGTGACGCAGGACGTGCGGTGTGACCTTCACATCGAGCCCGGCCGTCTCGACGGCATAGGCGAAAGGATTGCGCACTTGGCCGCCCCGGCCGATTTTCTCCTTGAATGGCTTTCCGTCAACACGGCGGAAGACCGGACCTGGCCTGCCTATGGTTGGAATGCGAGAGAGGGCGGCAACAACGCGCGGGATCAGTGTAATGGTTCGATCCTCGCTGTTCTTCGTGTCGCGCAGTACGGCATACCTGGCGGACAGGTTCACGTCAGCCCCGTCGAGGCGGATTGTCTCGCCCATGCGGCAGCCTTGACCAAGCAGGAACGTCATGAGCGGCGCAAGATACGGGCTTGGCTGGCCTGTGGCGACGCGTATGAGAGATTCCGCCTGCTCCGGGGTTAGAAAAACCGTCCGCTGTCCGCCTCCCTTGGGAGCGCGGAGCTTGTCGTCCTTCACGAAATTGATGATCGCGGAGACCGGAACGTAGAGCTGCCGACGAACGGTGGCTGGCGCAGCTCCGGGATAGAGAGCGTTGGCGGCGCGCGCCATGGCTGCGTTGTCGATCTGTCCAAGCTGCGTTTCGGCGAAGCGGTCGAGAAGCCGCGGCAGGAACCGTCCATCCTTGCCGCTGCTGAGATAAGCGTTGACGGCAACCGCAAAATTCATCTCGCGCCAATCTGCCGGCGCAGGATCGGAGTACTCCGCTATGATCGCCGGGAGCGCGTCCCGTGCCCTTGCCTTGCCAGTTTCTCCCGTGCTTCGCTCAACGCGGTGACCGTTGATTGTGCCGCGCGCGATCCAGTACGGGCTTTTCGGGCGCTTGACGAGTTTGAGCATGCCGGCGGCTCCATGATGCGTTCCAGATCTTCGGGAAGGAAGAACATCGCCCTCCCGATCTGACGATAAGCCCCGATCTCCCGCGCCCGCCGCCGCAATTCGCGCTCGCTGATTTCCACACCCTTCGCTAACAGGATATCCACAACGTCAGCGGGGGAAATCGCCTTGTCCAGAACCGGCGCACTCAACGCGCATTCTCCGCTGCGACAAGCTGCTCGTGGTCGTATCCGTCGCTCGCCACTTTGAGTGCGGCGAGGCCCATGCCGAGAACGCCAACGAGAGCTAGAACGATCAGGACGGAAAACAGGCGCCGGTCTTCTTGCTGGCGAATGATGAAGCGATCGGTCGGGGTCATGTTGCGTCCTCGATCAGAGATCGAAGGATGTCTTTCACGTCATCAATCGTCTTTGCCTCGTCCACGGCGCGAAGGATGCTCTCGCGGCGCAGGATGGCTTTCGCTTCGATCATGCCGATACATTGCGACTGCATCAGCGTCCGAATGGTTGCGGCGTCTGGCGTGAACCTGCTCATGCCGCATCATCCCGGCTCGCGAATGCTTCGCCATAGAACTGGCCAAGCTCGCCGACGACGATGAACTGTTCTGTCGGATGTTCCTTCGCCAGCTTCGCGGCCTGCTCGGCTGCGGCACCCTGGCTGTCATATTCGAACGGCCACATAGACGGCCTGATCCGGCCGGTGTCGTCGCCGCGACGGAATACCCAATAGCCTCCGCCAATCGTCTCGTTGTTGCGTGCCATCTTCGGGTTTTTCAGCCACCCGCCACGATGTTTCTTTGGCTTGGTCTGGACGGTCATGACGATGTCCTCGTCGCTCTGATTTCAGTGAGATATCCGGCCCTGAATTGCTGCCAGTCGGCCCACTCGCTATCGACATCCGCGCGGCCTTCGCGCCAGCAATCAAGAAAGGTGAAAGCGTCCTCGCACTCGGCAGAAGTTGCGAACTTGATGGCGGCCATGAATTCTATTCGCTGACTGTCCAGCTTTTCGCGCGACTCTTCCAAATCGAAGGCCAATGCCAATTCGAGATTGGACAGCATCTTGCCTTCATAAGCGGCCCATGGCTCGCCGTAACGCAGCACTATTGCCCGTCCCTCCACGAGCTGCTGGACGGTGTATTTTCCGTCGCTCGTGGTGATGTTGAGACTGTATGGCTGGTCGGTCATGATTGGTCTCCGGTCAAACGGGGTCGTATGTCGCGTCGCATGTGCGGCAACGAAAAGCGGCTACGTACTCTGAGTCGTACTGCCAGTCGGGGCGCTTGCACCCTCTGTCGCGACAGATTCGACGCATAGCGGCCTTGTCCTCCATGGCCTGCTGTTCGGCCTCGTAGAGGTCATCTGCGGCATCGCCCATCACGCCGCCTCCCGATGCCGTCCCGCCTCGATCCGCGCGCCGTAGCGACGAATGAACCGGGCGATGACCAGAAGATCGCGATTGGCGATCAGCCGGTTCGCATCGAACGTCCAGTGGTTCTCGCGCTTGCGGTTGATCTGCGAAATGACGGCCCGCTTGTGCAGAGCAATGGCGTCATCAACCGTGGCAACGCTCGGCCGACGCAGGGCGCATGCCGACTTCATCAGGAACAGATCCGGCCGGTTGACGTATTCCGCGACGATGCGGCGGAAGCGTGCGCGATCCTGCTGGCGAAGCTCGGCGTTCAAGGCCTGCATCTTCGTCAAGATCGAGTCGGTTGCGCGGGTGAGGGCGTCCGTCATGCCGCCACCTGCGCGATCTTAGCGGCTTCAATCGCCTTGGTGAGATTGTCTCTAAGTGCGGTAGCTTCCTCAATCGACATAGTCAGGTAGTTGAGGTGCGTCGTATCGCGTTTGTTGCCGTAGCGATGACGGTAATTCTCAACGTGCATTTCGATGCGCCAAGTCGCTTCACCAGACCGGCCACGGCAAGCGCGTGTGGAGAATTCCGTCCACTCGTCATCAACCCCTGATTTCTGGGTGATCTTCACCTTGTCCATCTCGTGTTCCTCTCGTTTGATGAGAGGAAAATAGGAATAGTCCTATCTTATGTCAATAGGAATTAGCCTATCGTACCGGCAAAATTTTTTAGAGGCGGCGAGCGGCCCAGATCACGCGGCCAATGACCTGCAAATCGGTGTCGTCAACTTCGTACCGAGAATGGAGATGGTTGTCGCTGATCAGCACAATCCTGTTTTGGCCGGGGATCTTCTCCACGCGCTTGATGACCGTACCGCCACCGTCATAGATGACGAATATGCCGGGCTGCGAAACCTGCACGTCGCCCATATCGACCATGACGCGATCGCCGCTGGACAGCGTCGGTTCCATGCTGTCGCCGCGCACCTCGACGATTGCCAGGTTATTACCGGACAGACCGAGATAGTTGCGGAGGTACTCTGGATTGAAGGGCCAGTCGCCCTTTCTCGCCTCTGCAACCGCGAGGGCTCCGGCGCCAGCCGAAACGCGAACATCGTATTCAGGCACGACTTTGTAAGCGGATCTAGCTGTGCCAGAACTTGCACGCGTCGCGCCCAATTCCGTTTCATCGATATCGAGGATTTCAGCGAGCCTCGCGCGATCGCGCTCCTTAAGTTGCTGGGGGATGTTCCGATGAATGAACTGCTGCATGTAGGCAGGGTTTCTGCCTAGAATTTCGGAGACCTTTTTTAGGTCCAGTCCACGCGCCTCGATCTCGCGCAGAATTCTTTTTCGAACGGCGTCCATGATTTTTTATCAGCACGCCCGTTGACAGGCGTCCAATAGGAATATACCTATCACGATAGGAAAAGGACTATCAGGCCAATCGAGATGAGTGAAATCGAAGCATTCAAGGCAGAAGTCGAGCGGTTCATTGAGACCCACAATCTCAATCCGACGCAGTTCGGCAAGACCTTTGCCGGCGATCCTCTTTTTGTCTTTCAGCTTCGTGATGGCCGAGAGCCGCGTACCGCGACCCGGCAGAAGATTTCGGCGGCCATGTCCGAGTTCGAGAAGGGAGCAGCCGCATGATTATCCTTCTCCCATCTCGCCTTGGTGGCCCACGTGCGCTGTCCATTTTCGTTTTCTCTCCGCTGTTCCTTGATCGCGTTGGTCTCGCTGATCGGAACGTAAGCGAAGGGACTGAGCAGCATGTGCAGAATTTCTCAGCAAACGGAGCAGAAAGTTATGAGTAGCGCCGATGTGGCATCCGACTATGTGCGGCGGATGGTCGAGGCCGAGACGCGGGGATGGGGTGATCAATCGAATGCCTTGAACCGGATCGAGCAGCGATACGGCATTCCGTTCTGGACATTAAACCATCTTCGTTCGGGGCGGGCGAAGACAGTCGAGGCGACGGTTTTCGGGCGCATCCGTGCCGCTTACCTCGACTTGTGCGAACGGCAGATCGCAAAACTTCAACACGAAATCTCTGTCGAGAAAGCGCTCCACAACGATGACATTGATGCAGATATTGAGCGCGAGGCTGAGGCTCTGCTGGCGCGCGTTCTGGCGAAGCGGGGGCAGAAATGACCGCCGCGACCGCGATCAAAACGGAGACCTTGGCGGGTACTCCGATTAGCGACGGGGCCGGGGCCTCCCACTCGGTGCCCGTCGCAACATTCACGCTGCCCGAACCGCCATCGACGAACAACCTGTTCAAGAACGTCAAGGGCGTCGGTCGGGTCCGGTCATCGCATTATCAGGACTGGCTGATGTGCGCGATCACGGCCATGCGGATGCAGAACATCAAGAACGTTGATTGCCGCTGCATCGTCGTTGTCGGCGTCGAGCGCAACTCGCTGCAGTCTGACATCGACAACCGCCTGAAAGCCACGCTGGACGCCATCGTCAAGGCAGGCGTCCTTTCTGACGACAGCCTCGTCACCGCCGCGCTGCCCGTGTGGCTGCCGAAGGCGAACGCAATGGCTCATGTCCAGATTTTCGAGTGTCGGCATCCGCTGACGCTGACAATTCACCCGGCACAAGACGGCGCGAGTGCCGCGGTGATCGTTTCCGCGCCCCAACACGAAGGAGATGACGATGGCTATCAGCCTCTCTGATCTCAAGCAGGTGAGGGCGGACAAGCCGCCGCGTCTGCTTATCTATGGCCCGCCCGGCATCGGCAAAACGACGCTGGCAAGCGAATTCCCTAACGCGGTCTTCCTGCAGGTCGAGGACGGAACGCCCGGCGACGTCGAGCTGACCAGCTTCGGCAAGCTCAACGCGTTCGACGACGTGATCAGTGCGCTCGCCGCGCTCTACCAGGAGGATCACGATTACAAGACCGTGGTCATCGACTCGATCACCGAGCTCGAGAAGCTCGTCTTTGCCGAGACGTGCCGTCGCGGTGACGACAAGGGCAATGCCAAGGCCAATATCGAGGACTTCGGTTACGGTAAGGGCTACGTCTATGCCACGCGCGTCTGGGCCGACTTCCTCGAGGCGGTCAACGCCATCCGCACCGACAAAGGCATGGGTGTCATCCTGATCGCACATTCCGAGGTCCAGCGCTTCGACGATCCGGAGACGGTCTCCTATGACCGGTACGAGATCGACCTGCACAAGAAGACGGTCGGCATGATCGAGCGCGAGATGGACGCCATTCTCCTGCTCAAGCAGCCGGTGACCGTGAAGTCGGAAGAGCAGGGGTTCAACAAGACCCGGGCCCGTGCCGACGGCGGCGGCGTCACGCTGATCCATGCGATCGGCAAGCCGGCCTACACGGCCAAGAACCGCTACGGCATTCCGAACGCTATTCGGTTTGACCGGGGCAACGGCTTCGCGGCCCTCGCGCCGTATCTGCCCGGATATGACGCGCCGGCGCATGCAGAAGAGAAGAAGGAGGCCGCGTGATGTCCGAAGAACCGGTAGCGCGCGCCGAACTGCGCCAACTCATCGAGCGCATCGAGCGCTTGGAAGAGGAAAAGAAAAACATCTCCGATGACATCAAGGAGGTCTACGCCGAGGCCAAGGGGCGCGGCTACGATACCAAGGTCATCCGCGAAATCATCCGTCTGCGCAAGATGGACCCGAACGAGCGGCAGGAGCTTGAAGCCATTCTCGACCTCTATCTCGAGGCGCTTGGCATGACGAACATGAAGGAGGCCGCATAGTGGCTAATCTCGGTGGAACATTCGATGCAACCCAGGTCGAGCCGAACGGCGACTTCGATCCCGTCCCGGCCGGCGAATATCGCGCCATGATCGTCGACAGCGAGATCAAGCCGTCGAAGGCCGGCGACAACATGCTCAAGCTGACGTGGAAGATCGACGGCGGCGAGTATGATGGGCGCCTGGTCTGGCAGAACCTCAACCTGTGGAACTCCAGCCCTAAGGCGGCTGAGATCGCGCAGCGCGAGCTGTCCTCGATCTGCCATGCGGTTGGAAAGCTCAACGTGCAGGACAGCGAAGAACTGCATCACCTGCCTTGCCTCGTTCGCATCTCGCTGCGCACGCCGGAGGGATACAATCCGCAGAACGAGGTCAAGGGCATCAAGGCCGCAGACGGCTCCAAGCCCGCGACGGGCGGCTTTGGTGGCAATTCGCCGACCGTACAGCAGTCGAATGTCGCGCCAGCCAATTCGAGCGCTTCGAACGGTTCGCTGCCGTGGAAGAAAACCGCGTGATGTAGCCGCCGGACGGGCAAAGGCCTCGTAAACCGACCCGCCCGGCATCTCACAACCAACGTCTTTCGACATTGAACGCGAGGAGCGTGACAATGAACGCTATCGATTTGCCTAGCAACAGGCACCCGGTCGACCAGCTTGGCCAGATCCGCGAAACCATCAAGCATCTGCAAGGCCGCGAGAAGGAACTCCGCGACGAAATCAGCGAGGCTATGGGCGACGCTGACAGCCTCGGCGGCGACGAGTTCATCGCCAGCCAGTCCGTATCGAGCCGCAAGGGCGCGATCGACGCCAAGGCGATGGAAGCCGCCGGCCTCGATCCCGACCGGTTCCGCAAGCCCGACACGACCGTCTTCACGATCCGCACCGAGCGGCGCGTGGTCGAGGAGGTGTGAGCGATGGCTGCGAAAACCAAAAAATCGAAAGCTGCTGAGACGCCGAAGATCGTCGCCTACAAGGGCTTCAACGCCGATCTGACGTGTCGCGATTTTCAATACGAGATCGGTAAGACATACACGCATGACGGCAAGGTCGAAGCATGTGCATCGGGCTTCCATGCCTGCGAGCATCCTCTGGACCTCTTCCAGTATTATCCGCCTGCGTTGAGCCGATTCGCCATTGTTGAGATGGCCGGCAGTACTGCCAAGCATGGTAGCGACACGAAGATCGCGGCCGCCGAGATCACAATCAAGGCAGAGTTAAAGCTGCCCGAATTGATCCAGGCGGCTGTAAAATATGTCTTCGATCGCGCGAAGTGGATCGACGGGCCGGTGGCGACTGGTGACAACGAAGCTGCCACGGCCTCGGGCGATCAGGGCGCTGCCACGGCCTCGGGCTATCAGGGCGCTGCCACGGCCTCGGGCACTCGGGGCGCTGCCACGGCCTCGG
>NZ_JALEGV010000004.1 GCF_022763245.1 Oricola sp. | reverse complement strand
TTCCCATGCATATCATCAAGATCGACCCGCGCGCGCTGAAGGACAATCCCGACGACGCCCGCAAGTCCAAATCCACGCCGCAGGGCGATGCGCTGCTTGCCGCGACCATCAAGGCCGTTGGCATCATCCAGCCGCCCGTCGTCTCCCCCGAGGCCGATGGCGGCAACGGCTTCATCATCCAGGCCGGCCATCGCCGCACCAGGGGTGCCATCGCCGCCGAGCTCGAGGAGATCGAGGTCATCGTGACCGATCCGGCCGATGACGGCGGCGCCATGCGCTCCATGGTCGAGAACATCGCCCGCGAACCGCTCAATCCGGTCGATCAGTGGCGCGCCATCGAGCGGCTGGTCGCGCTCGGCTGGACCGAGGAAGGCATCGCCGCGGCGCTGTCCCTATCGGTCCGCCAGATCAAGAAGCTGCGGCTACTCGCCAATGTGCTTCCCGCCATGCTCGACCAGATGGCCAGGGGCGACATGCCGGACGAGCGGCAGCTCAGGACGATCGCGGCCGCCTCGATTGCCGAGCAGAAGGAGGTTTGGAAGGCCCACAAGCCGAAAAAGAACGAGACCACGACCTGGTGGTCGGTCGCCAATGGCCTCTCGAAGACCCGCATGTATGCGCGTGACGCCAGTTTCGACGACGAGCTGGCGCAAGCCTACGGGATCGCCTGGGTCGAGGACCTCTTCGCGCCCGCCGATGAGGACAGCCGCTACACGACCGATGTCGAGGCTTTCCTCGGCGCCCAGCAGGAGTGGATGACCAACAATCTGCCGAAGAACGGCATGATCACCGAGTCCAACAATTGGGGTCAGCCGGAATTGCCGAAGAAGGCAGAGCGCGTCTACGGCAAGCCCAAGAAGTCCGACCATACGGCCATGTATCTCGACCGTGAGGGCAAGGTGCAGTCGGTCGTTTACCGGATGCCCGAGCCGAAAGCCGCCAAGGGCAAGGCGTCGGACGGCGGCGCTGTCGCGCCGGCGCAGCGCCCCGATGTCACCCAGAAGGGGCAGGACATGATCGGCGATTTCCGCACCGACGCGCTGCACGAAGCGCTTCAACGCGCACCGATCGAGGACGACACGCTGATGGCGCTGCTCGTCATTGCCTTTGCCGGTCAGAATGTCCGCGTCGATAGCGGGTCAGGCAATACGGGGTCGTTCCGCAGCCAGATCGCGCCCCATGCCGCGATGCTCGTCGATGAAACCGGCAATCTCGCCTTCGACCAGGACACGCTCCGCGTCGCGGTCCGCTCGGTGCTGATCGAAGTGCTGTCGTGCCGCCGCAACATGTCGAACAGCGGCATCGTCTCGCGGATCGCCGGCAGCGTCGTCGGAGCCGACAGCTTCCTGCCCAATATGGGGACAGAGGAGTTCCTTCTGTGCCTGTCCCGGCAGGCTCTCGAGGCTGCTTGCACGGACACGTCGGTCCTGCCGCGTAACAAGGTTCGCGACACCCGCGCAGCGCTCGTCGAACACTTCCAGGAGGAACGCTTCGTCCATGGGTCGGCGCTGTTCGCGCCAGACGCCAACGAACTCGCCGACTGGAAGGCCCACAACGAGATCGTCGAGGACGAAGACGCCGGAGACCCCGATGGCTCCGTCGAGGATCCGGAGGAGGGCGACATCGACCCGGATGCCGTCTCCGAAGGTTTCCGCGAAGCCGCCGAATAGCGGTCTTCTTCTTTCCGAACGCATTTCACGCCGCCGGCTTCGTCCGGCGGCGTTTTCGTTTCCACGCAACAGAACAGGAGGACACCATGTCCGCCAAACTCATCTTCCACCATGCGCCGATCGGCGCGATCATCGCCTATTCGGACGGAACGCCGCGCCCGCCAGAGCGTCACCGCAGGAAACTTGCCGACTGGAAAAACCGCAATGGGGCCGGTCGGCTGATTTGCAAACGTGCCGCCGTCGAGCGCGGCACGCACACGATCCCCGCTTCCTTCACCCTGCATGAGGGCGATTACGGGTCGAATGGGACGATCGTCATGCGCGTCCACAAGACCTTCGATGTGAATTCGCCGCGCACATTCACCGTGCGGAAGCTGCCTGAACCCGGTTCGGTCCTTGTCATGAGCCGGCCGGGCGAGCTGGGTGAGCTCGTTCATCTCGCCGCAAACCCTAGCGCCGCCGAAGACTGGCTCACCAGGCACGGCTATCCCGAAGCCGAACTGCAGGATGTCACTTCGCCGGCACCCGATGCAGGGAGGGCGGCGTGAGTGTCTCCGGGAGAATAGCCCTACTCTCTCGGATGGAAGCAGCGCACCGCCAGACGAAGGCGCATCTCGAACTGATCGAACGCCAGATATCGGCCAGGGCGGAACGCATGACCACGACAGCCAAGGCGAAGGCCCGAAGACATCCCCGCGGGGGATCGCGCTGGACGCGGTCGGATGAAACCATGTTCAGGGCCTGCGTCGACCAGTTGAGCTTCGAGCGGCGCGGTGAAATCGATGCCCTTAGTCGAAAGCTCATGCGACAGGAGCGCGCGACTTGCGCCGTCAGGGCAAAGACCACCCGCAACGGGCCGACTGCCAAAGCGGATGCGCAAGCCCTATTGTGACGGCAGGAGCGTATGCCCCGGGCCACGGTCATTTCCTTCACATTGGGCGCCGGTGGAAAGCCACCCCTGCCGGCCTCCCTTCGGTTCTGGTCGCGGTCGTAAACCGGCGGCCAGAGCCTTCAAGGCCGCTGACGCGCCGCGGAGCGGCCGCACGCACCATCCTCGCCAAACCGGCCCCGCGGGACTGCGCGAGGGCTTGATAAGCCCTGCTGGCCCGCAGGACAGGTTCGCTCGTCTTGGTCCGTGCGGACCCTGAAGCCCCCGTCTTTCCGCCGGTTTCTTTTGCCCGCGCCCGAAGGGAGGGCCGGCAGGGGCCGGCTCGAGCCTTCGGTCAAACCGTAAAGGAAAGGACCTCACATGACCACCAACGCTCGTCCGTCCCGTCAATCCGGCAAGATCGTCCAGCTCCGCAAGGGCGCTTCCCTCGAAATGGTCCGGCTCGCCTGCCCCGACAGCGCCCAGGCCTCCCTCATCT
>NZ_JALEGV010000003.1 GCF_022763245.1 Oricola sp. | reverse complement strand
CGGATCGTTGTCGATACGCTTGGCCATGTGCCGGAGGTACCGCCGGACTCCGGGCCCCACTGACCGATTTCGGTTCCATAACGAAACTTATGCGACGTTTCTGATCGGCATCCATAGAGCGATGATTCCTACTCATTCTCGACGTTGAGCGATAGCGGTGCTCGTTCTTTCAGATTAGCCCGAGGCGTATCGCAGTGGAGGCGGCTTGGCGATTGTTTGCTGCTCCAAGCTTTCGCGTCGCCTCATCGAGGTATGAGCGTACCGACCGGTAAGAAACGCCGACGTTGAGAGCTATATCGGGCATGGTCATGCCTTCGGCAAACCATCTCAGGCACTCCGCTTCTCTGGGAGAAAGACGAATATCGGTCGCGAGGGATACATCCTGGTTTGCATTGCTGAGCCGCGCGTGAACAAAAGCGACGGAAACCGCGGCTGTCACCGGATCGATGTCATCGCGCACATACGGGTCCGCGCTACTCGTCGCCAGCGTGAATATCATGCGGTTCCTGAAGCCCACCGGAACAGAAATGGAGAGACCGGATCGGATGCCGAAGTCTTCTGCGGCGGAGAACATGCGCGAAACCTCGCGGCGGCCCATGCATTTTGCCTCTTTGGCCGACCACGTGAAAATCGGCGGGCCGTGTTTGGCCTTGGTCACGACCGGATCGATTTGCAGATAGCCGTCCTCAACGTAGCGGTTCTGCCACTCTCGAGGATAGTTCGAGACTGCGAAACTCTCTTTCCCGCATAGGTGGACATAGGCATAGTAGTCGAACCCGGCATTCCCGGTAAAATCGCGCAATGCACGACGTGTCGCGTCCTCGCCGAGGGGCAGCGCGAGTTTATCGATCAAACCTAGAAGGATATCGTTCAATATGACGTTTTCTTGTTATTATATCTTGTGTATGTAATTCAGATATACATATTCGAATTAAGATTGCTGACAAGTACCAAAATCATCGATAAGCGCGAGGAAAAATTATGTCTTGATCGACCAGAATATTAAACCGGTAGCCGGGGCGGATCTCCAAAGTTGGTTGCACATCGAGATTCTTCGACACGGTTTGCTCCGAGATTTGGCCGAAGGTTTCGGCGAATGAACGACGCGCGGCGTCGCTGGCGCTGTCCACTGTGGTCGATGTGCTATTGTCGCCGGGGAGCAGCATTTCGGTTCCGGCGCCGATCAGCGCCACAAGGATCGCCGACCCGAACGTGCGCAGATAGTGGTTGTCGACCTGATCGTGGAAACCGCCATAGCCGGCGCCGTCCGTTCCGGCCATGCCTCCGATCTGCAGGGTCGAACCGTCCGGGAGGATGATGTCGGTCCAAACGACAAGCACCCGGTTCTGCCCGTACGTCACCTCTGAATCGTAGCGACCGAACAGTTTAGCGCCCTGCGGGATCAACAGGCGCCGACCCGTCGCGCTGTCATAGACATTCTGCGACACCTGCGCGGTGATCCGGCCGGGAAGATCGGAATTGATGCCGGTGATCAGCGTGGCTGGGATGACCGAGCCGCGCTTCAGCTCGAACGGCGACATTTGCGGCACAACGGAGTTCGGCAGATAGCCGAGGCCGGCGATATCCTGATTGAAGAATTCCCGTTTTGAGGCTTGCCCATTCGGATCGGCATTCTGGCCGATGCCGGACTGGAGCGCTGCGCTGTAAAGATCGAGCGCGCTTGCCGGCCGGTTCGCAGTGATCAGTCCGATTTGCTGAGACGTCGGTGTCGTCGCGGCGCTCGTGTTTTCGAGATCCTTCAGATTGACCGCGATCGGAGAATCGAAAGCGGCGCCCTCCGCCTGGATGCTCGCCATCTGCTGCCGCTGGTATTCTCTGAGCACCTGTTCGTCCTGTTCGCGCTGCAGGCGCCCCCGCCACACCTCTTCCGGCTCAAGCGTCGGCTGCGGAGCCGTGACGATGGTCGGCGTCGGTTCAGGCTCCCGCTGAAACGGGTTCCTCGGTCGCTCGGGCTCCGGACTTGGTGTCGGTTGGACCACGACGGGCTGCGGCTCGCCGATGATCCCGTCCGGCACACCTTGCTTCAAGCGCTCGGCGTCATTGGAAGCGGGCCGCGCTGACGAGGGCTCGATCTGCGGATCGCCCCCAAAATGCAATCCTCTCGACGACAGGCCGTAAAAGATCACCGCCAGGAAGATAAGGACCAGCAGGATCGCGACGATGACCGGAACGCGATTGAGGCGCCTGATGCGCGGTCCGTCCTGCGGACTGGCGCCGCCAAGTTTCAGGGACTGGGTCACGATGCGGCCTCCGATCCACGCTGCATGACAGACAGCGGACTGGCCGGAGTCGCGCCCGTGACGTTCAGCGTATACATGCGGGTCAGCTCGACCCGGAGCGTCGAGAGCCGGACCAGTACGCCGCCCTCGAAGGGGTCGATCGAATAGGCGAGCGGCGTCACCGCGGCCCCCTCGGTCACCTGATCGGTGATAACGGCATAGCCCCATTCGCGAAGCGCTGCCTCTAGGGCCGGGCCGAACAGGGGGTCACTTCCGCGCAGCTCGATCGTGGTCGTGCCCGGTCCGACCTTCTCCGCCAGCCGTCCAACCATGTCGCCGGCAATGACATTCGCCGATTCCGGTGTGAGTTCGGCCGTGACTTCGCTTCTAATCAATCCCGGTCCGCTCAAGGTCTGGCACGCGGCGAGCATCGCCAAAAGCAGCAGGGCCGCGGGCAAACGGAAAAAGGTTCTGATCGCGCGCATCGCCCTACCCTCCCCGCCGGATGGTAATCTTCAGCTGCTGGCGGCCGACGCCTGAGACCAGAATGGCCCGGTCGATGTTGTAGTCGACGACCATCATCGTGCCATTCATGCGGTAATTGACGATCCGGTTTTCACCACCTGAGACCACGAACAGGACCGGCGCCTCCTGCCCCGACAAAGATGACGGAAACTGGATGTAGGTCTTCATGCCGTCGCTGTAGATTCGTGTCGGCCGCCAGCGCGCCGCGCCGCTCATGTGGAATGCGAAGTCCAGCTGATCGGCCGGAACGCCGGCGCCAGGTACAACGCTCGCTTCGATGCGTGCGTTGATCTCGGCAAAGCGCGCATTGATGTCTTCGGGATAGTCGAAGCCGACGCGGGCCATGTACTGGCTGTGATGCGATTTCAGCTGAATATGATAGGTCCGCCGCGAAGTGGTCACGACCATCGAGGTGACCAGTCCCGCTTCGGACGGTTTGACGATCAGATGGATCGCCTGCCCGCTCGGTGCTCCGGACGTTGCCGGTTCGACCTTCCAGCGCACCGTGTCGCCAAGAAGGACGTCGCGAACGACCTCGCCGGCCTGAAGCTCGATGTCGCAGACCTGCAGTGGCGAGCAAACGACCGATGGCTGGACCTCGCCATAAAGGAAGATCACCTTGCCATCCGCGCCGTGCGTTACGACGCCTTGGCGATGCTGCCACTCGCCAGAGATTTGCGTTGCTCGCGCTTCGTTGCCGGTGAGCTGCTGTGCGTTGACGGGCAGCGTAGCGACCGCGATCATCACGCCGGCGCAAAGCGCGATGCCGCGGTGTGTCTGTTTGTTCATTCACCTGTCCTCCCGGGCACATTCAATAGGGCCGCGTGTCTTCGCCCCAGACGTTATCGTCTCGGGCGAACGCGGCTCAGAGCTGCGCCGTCCAGTCAAAATCCTTCAAATAAAGTCCGATGGGGTTGAGGCGGATCACCGCCTCGTCTTGTGGCGGGGTCAGGGTCACGGCCGCAACACCGCGGAACCGCCTCGTGGCGAGTTCCTTGCCCTGGCGGTCCCGCTCATACTCGGTCCAGTCGATCTGATAGCTCTGGTTGGAAAGCGGCACGATGTTTGTGACCTCGATCGCGACTGTCTTTTCGCGCGCGCGATCGAAGGGTGAGTTGCTCCGGAACCACGCATTGACCTTCTCGGTCGCCGGGTCCGACGATCTGAGATGCGCATAGGCCCGATCGATATATTGCTTCTGAACGACCGTGTCGGGCGTCACCGAGCGGAAGTTCGACACAAAGCTCCCAAGCGTCGCGCGCACCACACGGGGATCCGCATATTCGATCTGCTGCGGAAACCCCGTCGTCGCCGCCGTGCCGAGCTTGTCGACCTCGACGATGTAGGGGACGAGCTTGACCTGCGTGCTTTGATAAAGCGCGTAGGAAAACCCGATGACCGCCATGAGCATGCCGGTGATGCCGACGATCCGCCAAGCTGCGGCTGCCTTCACATATGACCCGTAGCGCTCGTTCCATTCCTGGCGTGCGGCGAGATAGGGATTCTCCGGAATAGTGGTTCTGGCCATGGTTTCTGTCACGCTCTCTCGTCACGGTTCGGTCGGGAGGCGGGACGGCCTTGGGACTGGTCAAGCTTGGCGTTGGCAAGTCCAAGGGTCGAAGCGCCCCACGTGCCCGGAACACCGATCGCCTTGTCGCGTGCGGCCGAGGCGGCCGCACCGCCGGCGGCGCCCATGCCACTCGCCATGCCCTTGAGTGCAGCCCCGCCGAACGAACTGCCGGCGGCGCGGGCATCGGAATAGGCCGCGGCCCCTGCCCTCGCCCCGCCGACGGCAAGCGCCGCGCCGCCTGCCGCGAAGCTTGCCGCCTGCGCTCCGTGACGGATGGTTTCCATTCCGCCCGTGACGGAGACGCCCTGGACCATGCCCTGCACGATGTTGGGGACGTACATGGCGATGACGAACACCACGACCGAGATGCCGGCGATCGCCAGCGTCGCCAGGAACTCATCACCCGTCGTTGGCGAATTGGCGAGGTTGATCAGAACCTCAGACCCGATCCGCGCGATCATCACCAGCGCCATCAGCTTCATGCCGACCGAAAAAGCGTAGATCAGATAGCGGACCGAGAAATCCTTGGTGAAGCTTGAACCGCCGAGGCCGAGCATGATCATGCCGGCCAGAAGCCCGACATACATCTCCACCATGACCGAGACGAAGATTGCGGCGACCAGGCTGAAGCAGATGACCGTGATGACCATGGCGAAGACGGCGGCGATCGCCAGCGCATTGTCCTCGAACAGGCCGAACTGCGCCTTGGCCGACATGGCGCTTGCGACCTCGAGACCGGCATTGAAGACATTGGCCGGCGACGCGGACCCGCCGCCGGCGCCGATCTGGAACAGGCTGTCGACAACCGCTTTTGTGAAATCCGGACCCTGTTCGAGAATGAAGACGAAGAGGCCGATGAACATGATGCGCCGGACAAGCTCCGCGAACCAGGTGTCGAGGGACGCAGCCGAGATCGCCAGCCACACCGCGGCGATACCGACCTCGATGCCGGCGAGGATCCAGAAAAGCGATCTGGCCGCGTCAAGGATTGTCGTTTCCCACCCCTGAGCAGCCGTCGCGATCTCGTTCTCGAGATTGGTCAGCAGGCTGCCTTCCTGGGCCAGTGCGGAATTGGCCCAGAGAGAGACGCCTCCGATCAGGAGGAGTGCGAGCCTAGTTGCCTGACGTGCCATCGGCCCCGCCTTCGTTACTGCGCAAACGCGGTCGCATCTCCTGGCCGCCCTCAAGATCGTAATGTTGCCGTTCCGGGGCGACGGTCGCCGTCGGCGCTTCCGGTTGGGTGGTTACGTTCCAGACGACGATGCCGATGACGACAACGACGACCGCGCAGATCGCGATGATGAAGAGCCTGATCACCAGCGTGGCTCCATCGTCTGTCCGCCGGATGTCGAGGGGGTGGTTGAGTTGAAGAATTCCTCGCGGCGGTTCTGCGCGAGATCCTTTGCAGCCTGTTCGGACTGGTACCAGGTGCCCATCATCGTCACCTGCTGCGAGACAAGCCCGCGCAGCTTCTGCGCCTGGGCGACCTGCTGCGCAGCGATCTCATGGCCAACTTGCAGCGCCTGCATCTGGCCGACCGACGACTGCGACATCGAGCGGAGTTGGTCCATCGTCGATTCCTCCGAGCTGAACTGATCCGCGGTCAGTCCCGCCGCCCTCAGTGTCGCTCCGATCGTGTCGCGGTTCGTGTCGGACCAGTCCTGATAGCTCGAGGAGAAGGTCTGGCCATTGGCGAGGCCCGACTTGAAGTCGGCAAAGCTCTCGAACCGCTGCCGCAGCACGTCATCGGCATTGCCCATAGAGAATGCGATTGACTGACCCTGTTGCACGAGGCTCTGCAACTGCATCAAATCGCTTTCGACCTGGCCCCAGACATGGCCCGGCAGAGTCAGCGTGTTCTGCAGCATGTTCTCGTAGATCCTGAGCTGGTTCTGGATCTGCTCGGCCAGCTGCGTGATTTGGGTGACCTGGTTCTGGATTTGCTCGGCCGACTGGCCGACGAGGCCGACCAGCTCGCCATTGTTGAGGATCTGCGTGAACTCCGTCGCTCCGAAGAACCCGCCGCCGCCTGCCTCCGTTCTCGATACGCTCGAGACCGACAGGATTGCGGCAACGGCAATGCTAGCTGTGCGTGAGAATGCGCTTGGCATCATCCACTCCCCTTTCCTCCAGCCAGGCCGCCGGCCATTCCTCGCCATGCGCCTCGCTGAGCTGATCAATGCGTTTGAGATTGTCCTTGCCGGATGCGCCGACGAAGGCGAGCGCCACGGGTCCGAGCGCCATGTCGAAGAGCCGCCGGCCTTCGGGCGAGGCGACGTAATATTCGCGCTTGGGGATCGCCGTCGCGACGATCTCGATCTGCCGGTCGTTGAACCCGATGCGTTCGTAGAACTCGCGCGTGCCCGATTCCCGAGCAGCACCATTGGGCAGGCAGATCTTGGTCGGGCAGCTTTCCTTGAGCACGTCGATGATGCCGGATTGCTCCGCATCCGAGATCGACTGCGTGGCAAGCACGACCGCGCAATTGGCCTTGCGCAACACCTTCAGCCATTCCCGGATCTTGTCGCGGAACATCGGATGGCCGAGCATCAACCAGGCCTCGTCGAGGATGATCAGGCTCGGCGCCCCGGTGAGGCGCTTTTCGATCCGGCGGAAGAGATAGAGCAATACGGGCACGAGATTGCGCTCACCCATATTCATCAGTTCCTCGACCTCGAAGGTCTGGAACGATCCGAGCGTCAGACCATCCTCTTCCGCGTCGAGAAGCTGCCCCATCGGCCCGTCGACCGTGTAGTGTTGCAGGGCAGTCTTGATTTCGCGCATCTGGACGCCACTAACGAAATCGGACAGCGAGCGCCCGCGGGCGTCGGCAAGAAGACCGATCTGGCGAGCGATGGCGTTGCGGTGATCCGGAGTGATCGTCACGCCCTGCATGGCGACGAGCGTCTCGACCCATTCGGCGGCCCACGCCCGGTCACCATCCGTCGACAGCTCCGCCAGCGGGCAGAAAGCGAGCGCTGTCCCCTCCCCTGCTCCGATCTCGTAGTGATCTCCGCCCGCGGCCCTGGTCAGCGGATAAAGCGACTTCCCCTTGTCGAAGGCGAAGATCTGCGAATGTTCGTAGCGTCGGAACTGGGCGGCGATAAGCGCCAATAGTGTCGACTTGCCCGATCCCGTCGGGCCGAAGATCAGCGTGTGGCCGACATCGTCGACGTGAAGGTTCAACCGGAAGGGAGACGAGCCGCTGGCGACCTGCATCAGCGGCGGAGCGTTGGGCGGGTAAAACGGGCAAGGCGCCACGGCGCTGCCGGCCCAGACGGAATTGACCGGAATGAGATCGGCAAGGTTGCGCGTATTGATCAGCGGTTCGCGGACATTGGCGTAAGTGTTGCCCGGCAGGCTGCCGAGATAGGCCTCGGTGGCATTGAGGCTTTCGATGCGGGCGCCAAACCCTTCGGCCTGGATCAGCCTCCGGACGGCCTCTGCCTGATCGCGCAGGCGGGCTTCATCGGTGTCGAACATCACGATGACGGGCGTGTAATAGCCGTAGGCGACGAGCTGGGATGACGCCTCAGCGATCGCGTCCTCGGTTTCGGCAACCATGGTCATGGCGTCCTGGTCGACCGAGCGGCTCTGGGTCTGAAAGAGCTGATCGAAGAACGGCCGCACTTTCTGCTGCCACTTCTTGCGGGTGCGTTCGAGCTTTTGCCGCGCTTCCTGGTCGTCGAGGAAGATGAAGCGGCTCGACCAGCGATAGGTCAGCGGCATCAAATCGAGCGAATTGAGGATGCCGGGCCAGCTCTCGGCCGGAAACCCGTCGATCCCGACAATTGCGAGATAGCTGCCGTCGACCATGGGCGAGAGCCCGTGATGGAATTCGGCCGTCACCAGCCAGTCGAGATACATCGGGATCGCCGGCAGCCTGACGGGGTGGTTCTCGCCGAGAATGCAGAACCGGATGAACTGGAAGAGCTCGTCGTAGCGCGCCTCGTCACCGCTCTCCGGATGAACGACCGTCCGCGTGACCATGCGGCGGATCAACAGGACATTGCCCAGATATTGCTCGACCTCCCGGATCGAGGTCTGGAAGGCATTGAGTACGCCGTCGGCATAGGTCTGCGACCGGCTCCCCTCGTCCGAATAGACGTAACGCGCCATGGCCGAACGGCGCGGCT
>NZ_JALEGV010000002.1 GCF_022763245.1 Oricola sp. | reverse complement strand
TCAACAAGGACGAGGAAGCGCCGATCTTCCAGGTCGCCGATTACGGCCTCGTCGCAGACCTCTTCGAGGTCCTGCCAGAGCTCGAAAAGGCGCTGTAAGCGCGGGTTCCACGCATAGAAACAATCAAGCCCGCCATGGCAGCCATGGCGGGCTTTTTCGTGCCGGCTTGCCGGCCTTTCTCTGTCACTTGATCCGTCGCGCGTCCGGCCGAGGTCAGCCCGCCGCCTGTGCCACCACGGTCTCGTCTTTCTGGAGAAGCGTCTTGATGCGGTCGCGCTCGCGCTTGAAGGCTTCGAGATCCGGCCCCTTGAGCACGTTGCCCTTCGGCAGCCTCACGCGCATCGGGTCGACGCGGGTGCCGTTGACGCGCATTTCGTAGTGCAGGTGCGGGCCGGTGGAGAGGCCCGTGGTGCCGATATAGCCGATGACCTGGCCCTGGCGCACGCTGGCGCCGGCCTTGATGCCCTTGCCGAATTTCGACTGGTGCGAATAGGAGGTCTCGTAGCCATTGGCGTGGCGGATGATCGTCTGCTTGCCGTAGCCGCTCGACCAGCCCGCCTTGACGACGGTGCCGTTGCCCGGCGCGATGATCGGCGTGCCGCGCGGCGCGGCCCAGTCGACGCCCCAGTGCATGCGCGAATAGCCGAGGATCGGGTGGCGGCGCATGCCGAAGGACGACGTGAAGCGCCCGGCCGGAACCGGGTTTCGCAACAGGAACTGCTGCGCGCTGCGGCCCTCGTCGTCGTAATAGTCGACGGAGCCGTCGGAGGAATGGAAACGGTAGAAGGCGCGCGTCGACTTGCCGAAGCTCGCCTCCACGAACAGCAATTCGTGTCCGCTGTCGCCCCCGTCGCCTTCCTCGGGCAGGGAGAAGAACAGTTCGAGACTGTCGGTCGGCTTGACCGGCTTCTGGAAATCGACGTCGGCGGCGACCATGCGCACGATCTGCGCGGCCATCGTGTCGGGCAGGTCGTGGGACAGGACGGAATTGTAGATCGCGTCATAGGCCGTCGGCAGGTCGTGGCTTGCGATCACCGGCGCGGAGGCGACCTCGTCGTCGCGGGTGTCCATGATGCCGGGATCGACGGGCTCCTGGGCCGGAACATACTGGCCGCGGTCGTTGAGCGCGATGGTCAGTTCGTGATTGGAACCGGAATAGACCGAGGCGCGGACGATGTCGCGGCCCTCTTCGGTCTCCTGCAGGCCGAGGCGGATGGCATGGCCCGACTTCAGCGAATCCGTCCGCAGCAGCGTGCCGATGGCCTCGGCCATCGAGGGCGCGAGGCCGTAGCCGGTCGATTCGAGGATCTCGTCGATCTTGCCGGCGGCGGAGACCTCGATCAGGTCCTCCTCGAACACCGGAAATTCGCCGGCCTCGTCCTTCATGCGCGGCGCCACCGACATGTTCTCCGGCACGATGCGGGCGGCGGATGCGAGACCGAGACCGGTCGCCAGCGTCGGATCGTCGACGCCGAAGCGCAGCGGATCGACATAGTGCAGTGCTGCGACCTGCACGGAGCCGTCATCGGTGAGGATCAGCGCGGTGGAGCGCACGATCTCCTCGGCTTCCTCGTCGTTCAGCGCCAGCGCGCCGGTCGGGATGTCGGTCTGGAAATCGAAATCGGCGACCTTGACGCTGACCTCGGTCTCCACCGAGGCCTCGTAGATGATGCTCTCGGAATCGGTTTCCTCGACCTTCGGCGCGGACCCGTCCGTGAAGATGTTGAGCGGATCAAAGGCCGGATAGGCCTTGTCGGTCTTGATGTTGGCCGCCAGCGCCATCTTCAGATATTCGAAGGGCTTGGTGCGGATGACGTCGCTGTCGCCGACATGGGTGAGCGTCGACAGGCTCATGCGGCGGCGGTCGCTGGGTTCGGTGCGCAGGGCGCGCGGCTTGACCACACGGGCGCCCTTGACGGCCAGCCCCTTGTTGCCGAGCGTTCCCAGTTCCTCCGACGTCGCGACCTCGGCGGGCGTCGCAAGCAGCTCGCGTCCGTCGAGTGCCGCAAACAAGGCGGCGCCCATCAGAAGGGTGGAGGTCAGTCCGGTCAGGGCGGTGCCGCTCAGCCAGCGCAGCGAGACCTCGCGCCGGTCGGGCGCGCGTCTGCGGCCTGCGCCGACCAGGGGCGGTTCGTTGCCGATCTCGATATTCCGGGGCGAACCACCGGCGTGATGCGTGCTTGGCATATGCTCGTTCGTCTGGCGCCGTTTTCCCTTGACCGTTGTGCATGCCTTTTGGACGGCAATGTGTCAACGCGACGGGGGCGTCGAAATCGCCTGTGGAGCCCGGCCGCGCCGACTTTGTTATATAGGGCTCATGCGGAGGCCGAAGGGCGGGTCCGAGTGGCGGGCGGATTTCAGGTGCGTCGGGAAGGCCCGGTGAGGCGGCAATTTTCTTCCCCCGCGTCGCCCGTCGGAGAGGGCCAGGCTGCGGTTCACAGGGACAAAATCCCGGGCCTCCGGGCTTTTTTCGAGGGCTGTCAAAAAAATGAAAAGAATCTCGAAAACCTGATTGACAGTTTGTTGGGTGGGGGCCTATATACCGCTCACCAACGAGGGCGGCACCGCTGCTGGCGGCAAACTGCTTCGCTCTTACGGTC
>NZ_JALEGV010000045.1 GCF_022763245.1 Oricola sp. | reverse complement strand
TCGCGACGACGGCGATCGAACTCGGCGCGGACATCCGCACGGCGATGGAGGCTGGCGGCTGGCGCAGCGCCAGCGTGTTCCTGCAGACCTACGTCCACCCGCGCAAATCGTCGGGCCGCCTGGTCGCCGATCGGTTCAACGGCCTGCAGATCATGGCGATGTGAGTGAAGACGGGGCCGGTTCAGCCGGCCCCGGATTGTCAGTCAGGCTGCGAGCTTGCTGCGCAGCAGATAGCCTTCAAGCGACCAGATCTTGTTCCTGGCATTCTCGCGGGCGATTTTCCGGCCGATCTCCTTGTCGAAGTTCTCGGGCGACGCCGCCGCGCTTTCACCCGTCACGATGAACCCATTGCGCAGCGTCAGCGCGCAGACGGTCATCGTTGTGCCGGGAAAGACATGGTACTGCTCGGAGACGATCGTGTTGTCGATCATCGCCGGGTTGAGGCGCGGAGCGTTCAAGCCCTTCGCCTGGATTTCGGCTTCAATCTCAGCTTCGTTCTTGCTCATCAGTCTCACCTTTCAGTCTTGGGACTTACCGGGAAAACCCGCCCGGCGCGGGATAGGCTGCACCCCCCACAGTTGTGGTTGGGGCGGTGGGGTCAGCGGAAGAACGGCGTTGAGGTGATTAACCCACTGCTTGCAATCGCCTGGCAGGCAAACTGACTGCTGTGAATGCCGTCCGGGGTGTATTTCCCGACTGTCCCATCGGCCAACCACTTGTGTGTTGTCAGGTCAAATGCTGCGGAACGATAGTCCGTCACCCCGTCCACTGAAGACGCCTCAACGGCGGCGTTTACGGTGCCTACAACATTGCCGGGAGTGAATACCGTTGGAACTGTCTGGTCGGAGCCGTCAGCAAGAGTCCACGCTCCGGAACTGCGGTACGGCATGATTGCCTGCACAATCCGGTTATCGGGGAAGTACCCATAGATCGTCGCCAAATCAGCAAGAAGTTGAGCGGAGGTTCGACCATTGGATATATCGTTGAAGCCGTAGCCGCACCAAACGTGCGACACATACGATTTCATGGCGGCGCGGATGGTATGGCTGGCGATAAATTGCTGAGCGGTCTCTGCCGGGACACCAAGATTGATATACGCGACCCCAAGCTCACCTAGAGCGCGCTCAGCGTACCCTACGTTTGGCGACGTGCCGTCATAGTAATCACCCAGATTTGCCGCTCCACGATGCATCAGGCTATCCCCGACCATCAACACGGATGACCGGCGGGTGTCGCCGACAATGTAAATCGGTGTGAACTCGTTATAGATCGAGAATACGTTGCTTATGGTTCCTCCAAGCGTCTTGTCGGCCAGCGCGCTGGCGCTCGACTCCCAGCGGTTCCCATCGTCAAAATTGGTTCGGCGATTTGTGGATGGATTGCGGCTTTGTGGCTGTAGATAGATAACTCCTGACGCTCCATTACCCCAAATCCGAATGAGATATCTCGTACCTGCCGTGTAGTTGACGCTGAGCCAGTCGGTTTCCAATACAGCGCCGGGGGCAGCGACTGCTGTAGCGCTGCCGGAAAATTTGAACTGGCCGAGGACGGTTTCACTGGCATCCAACAGGGCCGCAGAATAGGTCACATTACCCGGACCGTTTGTTTCCCCCGAACCTATATTTACATACCAGTTCGGGATGCCGATCTTGAGCCGGCTTCCGCTGTCCATCGCGTAGTGTACGGACTGTGAGTTGAAATAAGTGTCTGTAGTCACCTGAAACGGGATGTGGCACTGCCCCATCACCTGCCCGACATATTCAGTGCCAAATAGAGACCCACCGCCCGCTCCAGGGGTGTTAAGGCCAAGCCCAAGCCCGAGTGAAAGTCCGGTCATGATTTACCTCTGAGAAATGCCGCCGATTACGGGAAGACGATGATCACGGCCTCGCCGCGCGCGCCCGACGCCTCAGCGCCGCCGCCGCCGCCCGGGATCACCCCGTTTTCGCCCGCCGCCCCGCCGTCGCCGCCATGGATCGAGGTGCCGGGCGTGCCGCTTCCGCCATCATTGACACCTGCGCCGCCACCGCCGCCGAAGATAGCCCGGCCGCCGTCACGCGTGGAGTTGGACCCACCTGCGCCGCCGCCGCCGCCGGCAAAGGGAGTCGATGCGTCCAACCCGCTATTGGTGCCGGGATCGCCGCCATCTCCACCGCCAAGATCACCGCCAGCGCCGAAGCCGCCGAAACTGCCATTGCCACCCTTGGCGAATTCTCCTGCGCCGCCGCCGCCGCCATTCTGGGATTCGGTTGCGCCGCCGCCCGCGCCGCCGCCATAGGCGACGAGATAGTTGGTCGCGCCATTGTAGACGATCGTATTGCCGCCGGCCGTGTCCTGGCCGCCACCGGATCCGATCGTCACCGACAACGATGACGGCAAGTCATCGAGCGTGAGGTCGTCCCGACGGTTGTATGCGCCGCCGCCGCCGCCGCCGCCATCATTGTCTGATCCGCCGCCGCCGCCTCCGGCCCAGCCGAACATCAGGACTGATGCCGACCCGTCATACCCGGTCGGCTTCGTCCAGGTTCCGTTTGCCGTGAATTCCTGCCGGTTCACCGATGCCGGTGTGGCGATGTTGGAGGGGAACACGAGAATGTCCGTTCCGTCGAAGAACCACATGTCCGTGCGCCCCGAAGCGAGCTCCCCTCCGGCAAGCGCGGCGCCGGCAGAGGAAACGACATCGACGCCGGACAGTCCGGAAATGGTGAGCGTGACGGCGCCGGTATTGGCGGCGTCCCACGTGATGAAGCCGCACATGCCGCGCACCAGGGACGCACCCATCTGGACGGGCTTGTCGCACGTCACTGCATTGGCGGTGCCACCTACACTGGTGAGTTCGAAGGGCGCACGCTTCAGCCCCTCCTCGAGCTCGCCCTTGACGTCGTCCATATAGTCGGCACCGGAGGTCGATGTCTCGCCATCCGGAACAAGTCCGTCATTTGCCATGTTTCACCTGCGCGATAGGAGGTTGCCTGGAAGGTCAGGCAGGGTCGCCCGTCTTGCCGCCGAGCGCCCGGGAGATCATCGCCAGCTCCCTGTCGATCTCCACCAGCGGGGCCTTCGCGTCGCGCAAGGCTTCCGCGATCGGCGCGATCTCCGCATTGATCTCGGCGATCGCGGAGCGTTTGGCGTCATAGCTGGCCTGAAGGTCGGCGTTGCCGGAGATGATGTCCTCGCGCTTCTTGCGCAGCACCTTGAAGCGCGCACGCATCTCGTTCTCATTCGGTGTCTTGGCCATGTAGTCGAACCTTTCGTGGATATGCCCGGAAGCGGGTCAGGCGATCTGCAGGACGCCATTGACCGCACTGAAATCGATCGTCAGGCTTTCGCCGTCCGCGAGAGTGATCGCGGAGCCGTAGTCGTAGTATCCGATCAACGCATCGGCCGGCGACGTCGGGGTGTCGTTGTAGATGTAGATGTAGCGGAACGGCCCGACCGATCCGCCGCTCGCGGTCAGTGTCAGGTCGGCCAGGGTGAGCTTGTAGGTGCCGCTCGCCTGCGCGGAGGTGGAGATCGTGATCGCACGCGCCGAGCAGTAGGTGTATGCCACCTGGGTGACGTTCGCGAGGACGCCATTGCCGTCGGTCGCGGGATTGCTCGACTCCGACCCCGGCGCAGTGTTCGACAGGGCCACCGTCAGCGTGTCGGCGCCAAGGTTATGCACGCCTTCGGCGAGATGCTCCACGAAGTCGTTGATCTTGTTGTACGTCGCCATGGTCTAGGTTCTCTCGTAGTTGGCCAGAACGGTTTGCTCGAATGCCTTGATGGCGGGAACCGCCGCCCGCAGGTCCGCCATTGCGGCGTCGAACTCGGCGCTTTGCGGTCGGGCGCGCTTCACGCGACGCACGATGTCGACGGCATCGGAAATCGGCGTTCCCGCGCAGAGCTTTCGGCCCGTCGCCAGGAAGACGGGACAGCCCTCGCATTCCCGGTCAGGTTCGCGCCCCACGCGGAACAGATTGCACAGGCCGCAATCCTCGATCGTGACCCGCATCTTGTGCGCCTTCGGACCGCTCGCGCGTTCCACCCACATCGCGGCCGAAGCACGGACTGCTGCGATTGCCTCTTCCCGGTTCATGACAGCTCTATCCATGTGCAGATCATCCCGTTAACGGCGCCACCGTCGCCGCAGTCGAAGGTGACGTCTTCGAAGTCCGCGGCCACGTAGCCATCGCTATGGACTTCGCACATGCTGTTGGCGCCGAACGGATCGGTCTGTTGCGCCAGAGCGGGCGAAGAACTTGCACTCGTCACGCCGCTTGGCGCGCCGAAGAACGCACAGAACGCGATCGCGAGATCCGTGCTCGGATCAGTGCCGAGGATTGCCTGCGCGGCCGGATCGCCCCCCTCCGGATCGACAACATGTTCCCCGGCGAGCGCGACAGTCGTGACACCGACGCTCGGCCGGTAGACCACCACGGCGCCCGATCTGCCCTGATCGCCCTCGTCGGATGTGGGGATAGAGCTGCCGTCTTCCGTTCCGTCGAGAATTCGATACGCAACCCGCCACCCTATCCGGTTGCCGGGAAGGAAAACGTCCGTGTCGAGAGACGTGAAGCCGCTCGGGGCATCGGGATACACCGCAACCTTGTTCGTGGAACTGAAGTAGACAGCCCCGATCCATATCGCGACGTCGCCGCTCTCGACCGTCGGCATGGTGCAGGAATTCGTCCCGGTGCTCGACCCGACGAGATCGAGTGACAGGCTGGACGAAAACGCCACGTCCTGCCCCGACAAGGCAAGCGAACCGGCCTCTGCCTCCAACAAGTACGCCGCGTTCAGTCCCGCGTCCTGACCGCTCAGAGCGAATGATCCCGTTTCGGCGACCACACTGTAGCCAGGGAAGAGATCCGCATCCTGGCCCGAGAGGGTAAATGCTCCATATTCCGCGGTCAGGAGCTGCGTCGCAACGAGTTCTGCGTCTTGTCCGCCGACGACGAAGCCTCCCGCCTCGGCAACCAGGGCAAGGCTGCGCGAGAAGCCAACGTCCTGGCCAGTCATGGCATACGATCCGACACCGGCTTCAAGCGTCAATGCGCGCGGGGGATAGGGCAGCCCTGGCGCTTCATCGACAGCCGTGACGGAGAAGAACATGTCCGAATCGGGCTTCATGCCCTGAACGACATGGCGGGTCACTGCGGCTCTCGCGCCACCGACCACAAGGCAATCCTCCTGGATCAGATCGCCAACATCCGCGTCGGTGTCCACCGCGATCGGCGTCTCGAAGGCAAGATAGTCGGCATCTCCGGTGTCGTTGGCGACCACATGCGTCGTCATCGTGCCGTCAGCGTTGCGGATCATCACCGCCGTCGTCAGGCCGAGCAGCGTCATGTCCTCGATCGTCGTGAGGTCCGCGACGTCGTTGATCAGCGGCTCCTTGACGACCGGGATGGTCTGATCCAGCCAAACCCCCTGGATCATTCCACCCGACACGTCGACAGCCTCGACCCGAGCGGAGCCGGCATACTCCTCGAAAATCCAGTGATTGATGCCGATCAGGTCGCCGCGCTCGCAAACGATCGCCTCGGGCGGCGCATCGAAGGTGTAGAATGCGGAGCGCATCTCAAGCTGCGCGAGATCGAACCTGGCGCGCTCGACGGCCCGGGCCTCCAGCACGATGGCCGGATAGCTCACCGCCTCCAGTCTCGGGTTGGAGACGCCTTCCCTGCCTGTCCTGTAGACGATGGTCTCCGGGTCGTCTTCCTCGCCGGTCGGATTGCCCCAGGACACGCGGAACCCGTCCGGCAGCCGGGGCAGCGCCTTGTCCATCGTCAGGTTGTTCATGTTGCGCGAGCCGAATATCTGCACCGGATCCTCGTTGGACCGGTTGTAGTCGCGCACCACGCCCCATTTGTCCGACGCCCGGAAGCGGGCATAACCAGCCCCGGCGATCTGGTTGGCCGCGTCGATCAAGCCCTGAGACTCGACCACGAGGTCGGATGTCAGCGTGCGGGCGATGCAGTCCGCGCGCCACGCCACGAGACTGACATCGTCGATAGCATCCTCGGGCAACGGGTCGGCAGCCCAATCCGACCGGAACAGGCTGCGGTAGTGCGGCGCCGGATTGGAAGTGACGACCCAGTCGTTCCACCCGCTTCCGTCCCAGTCCTGGACATAGCCGGAGGCGAAAACGGAGAGATCAGCGATCGACCGGTTCTTGCCGCGCACCGCGATGATCGCGACGCCCGGCCCCTGTGCCCCGCCGGCCACCGGATGCGTGTTCCACACGCTCGCCGCACGGAGAAGATAGCAGCGGTCGGAAATCGATTTGGTGTCGCGCGGCGGCTGATAGGACGAACCGGCAGTTTCATAACCGTACTGGTCTCCGACGTCGCTGGTGGCGTAATCGGCAAAATCCCAGACACTCAGTTGCAAGGTTGCCGATCGCTTGACCTCGACCCGGTAATAGTCGTTCGGGATCGCCGTTTCATCGAGGAAGAACTCGCACTTCTTGTCGGTGAGGCGAACCCGCTCCACGCCCGACGCGGCGACGCTTCCGCTCACCAGATAAGTGTTGCCACTGCCGGCATAGAAACTCTCGTCGGCCTCCCACGCGGAATTCTGAACACTGGTGAGCGCGGCCAGCCAACCGTTCTCGCTCGGAGGTGCGGGCGTTGTCTCCGGCGCGTCGGCCCATTTGATCTCGATCGTCGGACGCGGATCACGCGATGTCTCCGCACCGAACCACACTTCCGGCAGGTTGTAGATCGTGCCGTCGGACGCGATCAGCCGAACGCGAAAGCCAAGCGTTTGCTGCCGATCGGTGTTCTGCTGATCTTGCAAGCCGGACGGACAGGAGAAGTGCAGCCACAATTCGTCGGCGCCCTTGGATACTGCGGTGCCATGCCAGACAGGCAGCGAGTTCTCCGGCACAACCTGATCTTCGAGCAGGTTCGTGTTGTCTGGATCGATCGCATGTTGCGACAGTTCAATGTTCGGCGTCCGGGTCTTGCCGTAGCGCTGGACAAGCGAGATCGGAGTGTCGGCCGCCCAACCCTCGCGAGTTTCGACCTGGACGTCTTCGGCGCTGGCGACATCGCTGTCTCCGATGCGGATTTCCGACAGGTCGTGCGGCCCCTCGGCGACATAGACGCCTTCGACAAACTCGTTTTGCCCGTCTCGTTCGATCAGGGGTTCGCACGCCAGTTTCGGGAATATCCGGCGACCGCCCATGACGCGCGGGATGTAGCCGCCACGTTCCAGCGCATTGCCACTGAGTGACGCCGCACCGACGGGGCTCTCCTGATCGCTCTCGTCCTGAACGGGTGTCGCTGAAATGCCGGCTGCCGCGAGTTGACCGGCAACAGCGACCGCGCCGCCAAGCAGGCGTGCGGCGAGGCTTCCGGCCTTGAAGACGCCGCCGAGAACGCCGCCGGAAATCGCCGTCGCAGCAAGCAAAGCGCCGACTGACAGCACGGTGGCGAGCACGTTCTTGCCGCGCGACGACCCACCGCCGCCGCCATCGCGAAGCCCGTCCTGAAACACGACCGTGCAGCCGCCGTGAATGCGCAGGCAGCGCCAGTCGATCTCGTCGGAGACTGCCGCCCCGCAATGGCCCGGCGAGGACACCGTGACCACCCCGCGCCCGTGGAAGCCCTCCGGCACGGACATGGCGTCGGCGATCTCGGCAAGTCGCGCACCGGCGGGAAACGTCCTGATCTCCGTCGCGCCGAGGCCGAACGGCGGCCGCCACACGGCATTGATCTCGCTCATCGAAACGCCTCGTGACGGAAGAAGCCCAACAGCCTCGGCTCGATCACGGGGTGCGCCAGCGGCACGCAGACCGACGCCGTACGCTCCTCGAGATGCAGAAGCCGGAGTTCGGGGAAGACAACGCCGACATGGACCGGATGATCGCCGCCCAATGCGGACATCACCGCGACATCGGGATAGCGCGGCTCGTCGACGCGCAGCCATGTCCGCGACGTCATCTGCCGTTTCGTCTCGCGCGCGATGGACAGCACCTCGTGCGCGCCGATCTCCGCATGCTCCGGCAGCTCGATCCGGTGGTTCTCGCGATAGACCAGCCTCACGAGCCCCCAGCAATGCGTGCCCGCGCGCCCGCCGTCACGCTCGCGAAAAGGGATGCCAATGAAGCTCAACGCGCATACAGCCCCGGGAACAGATCCTTGGTGGCGCGACGGCGCAAGGCTCCCTCCATTCGATAATCGTAGGACCGGACACGGCCGGAAACCGTGCGGTCCGTGGTCGATGTGTCGGTTAGGAACCATCGGATAACCCGGTAGACGGTCAGCGGCGTCGTCGCCGGCTTGACGACCCGCGGCGCGACCGTGAGATCGAAGAACCGCGTGCGGTAGATGGACAGCGACACGCGACACGCGCCGGGCACCTTGGCCAGAAGCGCGCCCGCCCGACGATCGACATTCGGGAACGACATCGTCATTTCCGGCGTCTGGTCCTCGTTGTCGCTGGCCACGGTCAACGTCATCGGAGCGGCGGCGTAGGTTACCCCGTCGAGCACATAGGCTTCCGCGTCGAGCGCCAAAGGGATGACGTCAGCCAGCTCGTCATGTGAAATCGTCAGCAAACCGACGAAGTCCTCGCCAGTCTGCGACCGGTTCAGCTCGTACCGGGTGACCGTATCGATAGAGCGCATCAGCCGATGATCGTGACCGAGAGTGAAATACGGTAGTCAATGCCAGCCCGATCAACTCGGCATGGAGTTTCCCCCACCAGTCGAACCCTCACCTGCTCATCCCGTCTCGGATGTGTGATCAGAAATGGTTCGACTGCGCTCTGGAGATCAATCTCGACGAACTCCTCAAAGACTTCGACTTGCTCCGCTGTGCAATGCAGCACCCAATTGTCGCGACTGATCTTGACTGTCCCGCGTCGGCTTTCGATCTCCGGCCCGACTTCCGGTTTGAACGAACGCTTCGCAAACACCGGCGACTCGGAATATAAATCCAGTAACGGGACCGGCAAACTCGCCGGCCATGTCGCTATCGCCATTTCAGGACGCTCCTGTTAGCGCTTTGCCCGGGCCGGACGCGTATTGAAGCCGCGCATCGACGGGTCGAAATCGCCACGACCGAATCCCTCGCG
>NZ_JALEGV010000044.1 GCF_022763245.1 Oricola sp. | reverse complement strand
TTTCAGATTTCAGAAAAATCCCCCCTAAAGGGGTAGGTGACCTCCCCGCTGTAGGCGGGGGAGGCCACCACCTACCCCTGGGCAATCTTCTCGGGCCGAAGTTCTGGCACGAGATCCATCCGACGACGGCGGCCGGTACCGCCAAGCATCAACCGCCGTCGTCTTCCAGCCCCAAGCAGCCCACCTGAAGAGGAGACCACCCATGGCTGACCTGACTCTCGCCAGCGCCGCGATCGGCGCAACCCCGAAAATGACACCGTCACCGAGGCCGACCGGCAGCCTCCTGGCCCTCGATCTCGGCACCACCACCGGCTGGGCCATTCGTGGATTCGATGGCCTGATCACCAGCGGCACCGCCAGCTTTCGCCCCGGCCGCTTTGACGGTGGGGGCATGCGCTACCTGCGCTTCACCAACTGGCTGACTGAGATCGACCGGCTGTCCGGGCCGATCGGGGCCATCTGGTTCGAGGAGGTGCGTCGCCACGCCGGAACCGATGCGGCCCATGTCTACGGAGGTCTGCTCGGTGTTCTCACCAGCTGGGCTGAGCTGCGCGGCGTGGCCTATGCGGGCGTCGCGGTGGGAACCATCAAGCGCTACGCCACGGGCCACGGCAACGCCAACAAGCAGGCCATGATCGATGCGGCTTGTGCGCGCGGCTTCAGCCCCGTCGACGATAACGAGGCCGACGCCATCGCCATCCTGCTCTGGGCGATCGAGACGCAGGGAGGGCTGGCCTGATGGGTATGCGCTTCACTCCCAAGGGCTACGGCGGCACGCGCCGTGACCCTGAACAGGTCAAGCGCGATGGCTGGCATGAGCAGCACATGCTCGCGGTCTCGCTCGACGATCATCGGCTCACCTGGCCGGAACGGGAACTGGTTCGCCAGTTGGGCGAGAAACTCTATGGGAAGCTGCCAGCCGTAAGGGAGGTTCGCAATGGCCGATGAATGGACACGGGCAATGGTGGCCGACCGGCTCGACCTCGCGGCGAACGTCATGCGTTCCATGCCGCCGGTCCGGCCGCAGGGCTATTTCAGCGCCTGGCCGGAGTACGTTTCCACCTTCGCCGATCACGTCGAGCAGGAGCCTCGGATGAAAAAGCCACTGCCATCACCACGGATGATTACCCAGGCCGATGAGGCGATGCTCTGGCTGCGGTGGATGGACAGGGACATCGGCCAGATCCTCTGGGCGCGCGCCAACCGCAAGCCGTGGAAATGGATCACGTGGAGCCAGGGCATCAGCCGGTCTGCTGCCAACCGGCGGCACGAATACGGACTGGCCGTCATCGTCTGGAAGCTCAACGGCCGGACCGTGCCGCGCAAGCGGTCGATGGAGTTCGTGATCCAGCAGACGGTGTGACACTCGTGGGGCGGTCGCGTTGTGGCCGCCCCGTCAACCCCTTTCGTTCCGGCGGGACAGTTTTCAGCGGGACATCGCAAGGCGAGACAGATCCGGTCCAGCAGGCTAAATGAACGATATGCTCGGTGTCGTGCGCGCAGGAGGCTGGGTCCGTGAATGTCATCATCCGCGATCTCGACCAGACCCGCGTGCACTTCGAGGCAGCCATCGCGCGCCTCGGCGAACAGGCGGCCACGCGGGCTTTCAATCGCGCGCTGAACAGCGAGGGCAACAAGGTCCGCACCCAGGTGCGCCGCGCCTTGCGTGAGCAGACCGGCGCAAAGGCCGCGCTGATCAACCGCGAGACACGTTCGATCCGATCGACGTTCGCCAACCTGGCCTACACGATCGAGGCCCGTGGCGACTATCTGGGCCTGTCGCATTTCAGCCCACGGCAGTTCGCCTACGGCGTGCGGGCCAGGCCCTGGGGGCGCTGGCAGCGGTTCGACAGCGCTTTCCTCGTGGGGTCGCTGGCGGGCAACGCCTTCGTTCGCGAGGGCAGGGCGCGCCTGCCGATCCGGAAGATGTTCGGCCCCGCCATCCCCAGGGAGATGGTGCAGGACGCGACACGCGATGCCTTCGAGGCCGCGCAACCCGAGGTGCTGGCCGAGGCGACGCGTCAGATTGAGCATATATTTGGCGCGTGACGGCCGAGCGAGGCGAAAAAGATAATGTTTTCAATGGCAAGCAAAAAAGAAAACAGCGGGACATTTTTTTGTTGGACCGCGAGTCTTGGCCGCGATAAAACACTTGCAACGGGCCAAATCAGCACGCTGAGGGGCCTGCGCAGAAACCGACCGGCCCCCCCTTGGGTCCCTTCTGACGCGCTGTGTTACGCGGGGCCGCCGCCTCGCAGGATTTGAGCGTTTTTTCCCGATCGAAAAACCCATTTCGCTTCGTTTCAAACGGGGTCCGCCTCAATGAAATCAGGGGCTTAGGTCCCGAATTGGCGAAATGCACCCCCCTGAAATCCATTTCGTTTCGCGCAGGTTTCGACACGCGAAACCGTGCCAACCCCCCAGAAAACATGGGCGTTTCGCTTCGCGCGAACCGAAATGACCCCCTGCGGTTCGTTTCGTTTCAGCAGGGTGATGACCCGTACCCGACAGGTATCCGATGACCGCGCAGCCCAAACTCACGCCGCAGGCCTGGCCCGCGGAGCAGGTCGAGATCTGGCAGGTGGCCGACCTGGTCCCCTACGCGAAAAACGCTCGCCAGCATCCGCCGGAACAGATCGACCAGATCGCGGCCTCGATGGAGCGGTTCGGCTTCACGATCCCGATGCTGGTGGCCGAGGACGGCACGATCATTGCGGGCCATGGCCGGTTGATGGCGGCGGCGCAACTGGGGCTGGCCGAGGTGCCGGTGATGGTCGCCCGCGGCTGGTCCGAGGAAGACCGGCGTCTCTACACGCTGGCCGACAATCGCCTGGCGGAAATCGCCGAGTGGGACCCGGAGATGCTGCGCATCGAGATCGGGGAACTGCGGGAGGATTTCGGGATCGAGGACATGTCGCTGATCGGCTTCAGCGCCGAGGACCTGGCCGAGATCCTGCCTGACGCGCTGATCGACACCAGCGGCGGGATGACGGATCCCGATGATGTGCCCGAGGTTCCGGCGGTGCCGGTGACGCGGCCCGGAGATCTCTGGGTCATGGGCAAGCACCGTCTGCTCTGCGGCGACAGCACGGTCGCCACGGACGTGCAGAAGGTGCTGGGCGATGTGAAAGCCGATCTCTGCTTCTGCGATCCGCCCTACAACGTGGACTACGCCGGCGGCGTCGGCGCGGAGAAGGCTGGCAAGGGTCGGCGGATCAAGAACGACGCGCTTGGCGATGGTTTCGGTCCGTTCCTCTACGACGCCTGCGTGCTGATCAACGCGCACACCGACGGCGCCGTTTACATCTGCATGTCATCGAGCGAATTGCAGACGCTGCAGGCGGCGTTCAAGTCAGCCGGCGGGCACTGGTCGACCTTCATCATCTGGGCGAAGGACCGCTTCACGCTGGGCCGCGCGGACTACCAGCGGCAGTACGAGCCGATCCTCTATGGCTGGCCGGAGGGCGTGAAACGCCATTGGTGCGGCGACCGCGACCAGGGCGATGTGTGGAACATCGAGCGGCCGCACAAGAACGATCTGCACCCGACGATGAAGCCGGTGTCCCTGGTCGAACGCGCGATCCGGAACTCGAGCCGCAAGGGTGATCTGGTGTTCGATCCTTTCGCTGGCAGCGGGACCACGCTGATCGCGGCGGAAAAGGCCGGTCGCCACGCCGCGCTGATCGAACTCGATCCGAAATATGTCGATGTGATCGTCCAACGCTGGCAGGAGTTCACCGGCGAGGCTGCCATACTCGCCGGAGACGATCGCTCGTTCGAGGATCTGAGCGCCGGCCGGGCGGGATAATTCCCTGTCTGTTCGTGCAATGGAAACCATGTTCGATAACGCAACGGAAGCCTCTTCGGTCTAAAGGTTCGCATCGTGGCCATGAGGCCGTCGCAGCAAGATTACGGAGGGGCTGATACGTGAGGTGGCCGACCAGAAACGAGTGCGTTTCAATCGTTGAATATGTGCTGATCGCCAGCATCACATGTGCAGGCGTGATCGTCGTTTCGACCATGGTCAGTCGTTGGTCCGCAGCCTGACCGGTTGTTGCACTTCAGTTATCTCCGGGAAATTCCGTGAAGCTAACGAAGCATTAACAGTTTGCATACAATTGATGCGCCGTCGGCGATCAAGTTGCGCGTACGCCGACCTCCAACAATTCGCGCGAACATCACAGCCCAAACACCTTCATACCCGCCTTTTGGCGGGTTTTCTTTTGGGCTGATGCGGCTGGTTTGTGACGTGGTCGGTCTGCTTTGTCCGGTTTTGGGTGCCGGAGGTTCGATTACGGCTTTGTGGCCAAAAGTGGCTTGTCCATGAGCGGATCGATGAAGAGACTGAGCATTTCGGCACGGTTCTGCAGGGTCTTGGCCACTTCCTTTTCACACACAATGTATCATGACCTTGGCATGGGGATCGTGCCCTCTGTCCAACTGGCCGGTAGCCACTGCGCATAGCGTCCGCCCGCCGTGATAGCGCTTGAAACGGTTCCGTAGGCCTCCCAGATCTGCGATGTGGGATCGGGATCGTGGGTATGAAGACATCCTTGAACGCTATCATTGCAGAACTGGAAGCTTGCGACGAGGCGGAGGTCTTGTTGCGGCAGATGATTGTGCGCGACGGCGGCGCATGGCCGACGCAGATTGAAAGCAAATTACCTCATGTCGTCGAGATCCAGTATTACGGCATTATCGGCATCGGGCTCGATCCACGCCGCGCGACGCTTGACTGGTTGGCAAATGCGCAAAGGGAATGCGAAAATCAGGCGAGATTTTCGTTCGGGGCCGGTATCGCTCACCGTGCGTTTGGGGACGGACCGTCATCCGTCCGATACACCCGCCCACGCTGATCTTCCTTCTCGGAGGTGATCGTCAGGCCCAGTTTCTTTTTCAGAGCGCCGGCGATTGCCCCTCGGACCGTATGTGACTTCCACGACAAGGCGGTGGCGATTTCCTCGATGGTCGCGCCACCCTCGGCGCGTAGCATGGCGATCAGCGCCTCCTGCTTGGTGCCGCTCCGGCGCTCGGCCGGTGGCGCGGGCGGCGTCTCGGCAGCGTCGTCGTCGTCAGGCGTGTCCGTTATCCCGAGGGTGCCGTAGGCGAGCGGAGTGGCGCGCAGCGTGACTGGCCCCCGCTCCTCGTCATGCCGGTAAACGGTGTTGAGATCGGTGGCGGGGATTTCCTCGATAAGGCCCTGCTTGAGAAGGCTCTTGCAGACATTGCCGACAGCGCCGCCCTTGAGGTTGGCGGTGACGGGGAAGACGGCTCCGTCCTCGCGCGCGCAGGCGGTTGACAGGATGACGGCCTGGGCGTCGGAAAGTTGAATCTGGGTCATGGGGTTGTCTCCTTGCTCGAGGCCCGCGTCATGCTGGACCTTCTACGACCCCGAGCCGCGCAGGGCGCGGCGGGATTTCCAACAGCGCCGGAGATCAACGGGCGTGCTCGCCCTCGCCGAACGCGCTGTCGGTGATGCGCTTCAGCAGGCTGGCGTAGTGTTCGAGGGTGCCAACCGTCGCCCAACCGATCTCGTCGGGATGGCAGTTGAAGTGGTCGTCGCTGAGCGCCTGCAGCCGGGCGAGCATCTCGTCGATTTGGGCCTTCCTCGCGATGAAGGTGTTCAGCGCGGCTTCGCGGTTCCGGCGCGCCTTCTCGGCGCGGAGCTGGTGGCGCGGGGTGGTGATCGGGTTCGGGCGGATGGTCATCCTGGTGGCGTCCCTCGGTGAGTTGCAACGTGTTCGTGCAATGACCTTCGCTCGGCAGGGGCGATTATCGTAGTAAAATCGGAGCAATATCATTGCTATCGATCATTCGGCGCGGTCGGCCGCATCAACCCGCGCGCCCTCCTGTCAGAGGCGGTAACCCATGTCCGACGGCAAACCACGCGGCCAGACGATCACGGTGGCGCAAGCAGCGGCCTTGCTGGGGCGCTCGGACCGCTGGGTCCAGGGTCTTGTGAAGGCGGGTTACATGGATCGCGCGCAGCGCGGGGAATACACGCTGGTCGGCGTGATCCGCGGGGCGCTGGCCTATTACGAGGACCAGCTGTCGAAGAACAACAAGGCGGCGGTTGCCAGCCGGGCCACGGAAGCGCGCACGCGCGAGATCGAACTCAGGATCCAGGAACGCAGCCGGGAACTGATCCCGATGGAGGATGCCAGGGCCGTGGTGGGCGAGATGGCGGCGCTGGTGCGGGCGGAGCTTGCGGGGCTCGCGGCGCGCTACACACGTGACATGGAGGCACGGCGCGCGCTCGAAGAGGTGATCGATGGCGCGCTGGGACGTATTGCAGGGGCGGCCGACAAAGCAGGCGCAGCTCTGGTCGCTGGCAGCGGCGATCTGCAGGCCGAGCGAGAAGCGTGATCCGGCGCCTTGGGCTGCGGCGCATCGCATCTATCCCGAAACCGCCGGCATTCCCGGTCCCCGGGACCCGGGGCTGACGCCGTACATGGTGCCATGGTCTGCAGCGGTGCACCGTGGCGGCTATCGCCGGGTGGTGGCGGTGACCTCGGCGCAGTCGGGCAAGACCGACAGCATGCTCGACGTCATCGGGGCGCGGCTCGACCAGCGACCGGCGCCGATCCTCTATGTGGGGCCGACGAAGGAGTTCCTCACCGACCAGTTCGAACCGCGGCTGATGGCGCTTCTGGATGAGGCGGACACGCTGGCAAACAAGGTGATCCGTGGCCGGCGCATGAAGAAGACGCTGAAGCATGTCGCGGGCGTGCGCGTTCGCCTTGCCCATGCCGGCTCCTCCACGGCGTTGAAGTCCGATCCTGCCGCGCTGGCGCTGATCGACGAATACGACGAGATGATGGCCAATGTGAACGGCCAGGGCGACGTGCTGGGTCTCGTGGAGGCCCGCGGCGAGACCTACGCGGATTTCGTCACGGCCATCACCAGCACACCGGCGCGCGGCCTCGTGGAAATCGAACCGGATGAGGCGAGTGGCCTGGAGTTCTGGGCGCGTTCGGCCGCTGACGACCTGGAGAGTCCGATCTGGAAGCTCTGGCAGGAGGGGACACGGCACCACTGGGCCTGGCCGTGCCGACACTGCCACGAATACTTCATCCCGCGCTTCCAGCAACTGCGCTGGCCGGAACGCGCGACGCCTGCGCAGGCCAAACAGGCCGCGACACTGGAATGCCCCCGCTGCGGTGGCCAGCACAGCGATGATGACAAGCCCTGGATGAACGCGCGCGGCACGATGGTGGCGCCGGGGCAGCGGGTGGAATTGAGAGGCGACGTCCCTCATGTCACCGGCGCGCCTGCCGAAAGCTCGACCCTGTCGATGTGGACCTCGGGGCTGTGCTCGCCCTTCGTGAACTGGGGCCAGCGGGCGGAAACCTACCTCACCGCGCTTGGGTCGGGCGATCACGACCGGATCCAGACGGCGATGAATGCGGGCTTTGGCGAATGCTACGCCATGACGGCCTCGGGCGATGTGCCGGACTGGCAGGAAATCATGCAGCGCCGCCAGCCCTACCGGCCGGGTGATGTGCCCGCGGGGGGCCTGCGTCTGGTCATGGGCGTCGATGTGCAGAAGTTCAGCCTCGTCTACGTGATCCGGGCCTTCGGGGCGCGGGGCACGTCCTGGCTGATCGATAGCGGCCAGCTTTACGGGCCGACGGAGGATGACGATGTCTGGTCGGCGCTGGCGGACCTGATGCTGACGCCGGTGGGCGGCATGCAGATCGAGAAGGTGTTTGTGGACTCAGGCTTCCGGCCGGACAAGCCGGAGCTCGGCAACGAGCACAAGGTCTACGAGTTCTGCCGCCGCTACAGCTGGCTCTGCGCCCCGACAAAGGGCAGGGATGTCCAGAGCCCGCCCTACAAGGTCTCCAAGATCGAGGTGAAACCCGACGGCAAAAAGGCGCTCTATTCGATCGATCTGGTGACGCTGTCGTCGGACTTCTTCAAGTCTCTGGTGATGTCGCGGATCCGCACGCCTGCCGATCAGCCTGGGGCGTTCCATGTCCATGAGGCGGTGAGCGAGGATTACTGCAAGCAACTGACCTCGGAGGCGCGGGTCGTGGTCGAGGGCAAGCCGGTCTGGGTGAAACGGTCGCGAAACAACCACTTTCTCGACTGCGAGGCCTTGTGCGCGGCGATCGGCTACGCCTTTAATGTGCAACGGATCCCCGAGGGAATCGAGCGATTGGCCCCTACATCCCCATGTCGCCCCGTCGCCGGCCTTCCGGATCCTCCCCCGTCACCACCCCCAAACCCCATACCAGGTGGCGGGGGACCTTTGATGCGCGACCGCTTCGCCAGGATCGGAGCCAGACTGAACCGTTAGGCCTGGCCTTCGACGCGCCGAGGATCGTATCGCACCGCGCAGAGACCGCGCCGCCGCCGGCGTCATGTCCCCCTCCCGAGATCATGGCGGCGGCGGCGCAAAGGGCGTGCGATCGGCACGCCCGTGTTCAAGGCCAAAGCCCGGATCAACTGCGAAGCATCACGAAACCGTCATGGATCGAACATCACCATGCGACTGATGTCAAAGCTGAAGGCGCTCGTGACGTCCATTGCGCCTGCGCGCGACAGCGATACCGTGCGTCCGCGCCTGGATGCGCAGTTTATGCGTGGCGGCCGTGGCGTGACTTTCGCCGGTTGGCGCCCGGCCTTGCGAGAGGCGCAGGACGACATCGGTGACGCCTGGGATGCTGCTGCGGCCCGTGTCAACGATCTGCTTCACAATAGCGGCTGGCTGGCCGGCGCGCTGGAGCAGTGCGTGGCCAATACCGTGGGCACGGGCCTGCAGCTGAAGGCGCTGCCGGAAAACGAGACCTTCGGCATGACGCCGGTGGAGGCGTCGGATTGGGCCAAGACGGTTGAGCGCCGCTTCGAACTCTGGGCGCGCAACGCGCAGGAATGCGATATCCAGGGCTTGCGGTCCTTCAGCCAGATGCAGGCTGCGGCTTTCCGGTCCTGGCTGGTGACGGGCGAGATCCTCGCCGAACTGCCCTGGCGCAAACGGCCGTGGAACCGCTACGGCACCAAGGTGCGCCTGCTGCCGCCTCAGCGTCTGTCGCGCAAGACCGAGAGCATGAAGCGGCTGATCAACGGGGTCTACACGGATGCCGATGGCATGCCGGTGGGCTACCGCGCGATCCGCAAGGACCTCTTCCGCCACGATGTGGAATATGACGTTCGCGCCCGCGACGGCGCGGGACGACCGCGGGTCATCCATGTCTTCGAGGGGGCGCCGGGAACACACCGGGGCATCTCGCCGCTGGTGCCGGCCCTGCAGGTGGCGCGTCAGTTCGACCAGCTTGCCGATGCCACGTTGATGGCGGCGATCGTTCAAACCTTGTTTGCGGTGACGATCACCTCGGCCGAGCCGACGGAACAGGTGCTGCAAGGGCTGCTGACGCCACAGGAACAGGCGCAGATGCTGGCGCAGGGCATCTCGCCGATGGAGGCCTATATCGAGATGGTCGCCGGCTATTATGACGACACCACGCTGGATGTGGGGATCAACGGGCGGCTGGCGCATCTCTTTCCGGGGCAGGAACTGAAATTCCACACCTCGAACCATCCGTCCTCGGACTATGCCGCCTTCTCGATGCATCTCTTGCGCGAACTCGCGCGGTGCCTCGGGCTCACCTATGAAAGCGCCACAGGCGACAATGTGGGGGCGACCTATTCGTCGCTGCAGGCGGCCACGACGGAGATCTTTGCGATTACAAAGGCGCGGCGGCGCAACATCATGGCGCCCTTCTGCCAGCCGATCTACGAGGCCTGGCTCGAGGAAGAGATCGAGGCGGGCAGCCTGCCATTCCCCGGCGGCATCGCCGCCTTCCTCGCCAACCGCACCGCCGCCTGTCGGGCGCAATGGCGCGGCGATCCACGACCGCAGGCCGATGATCTGAAAAAAGCCAAGGCGCACGAAGTGTGGAAGCGGCTCGGCGTCATGTCGGATGCGATGATCTGCACCGATCTCGGCGCGGATGTGGACGATGTCTACCAGCAGCTGGCGCAGGAACAGGCGCTGCGGGCCGAATACGGGCTGCCCGAGCCTCAGATGATGGGGGCGCAGGGCGGTGGTCCTGCCGGGGCAGACGACACAGGCATTGAGGCTGAGGCATGACGATCGGCGTGGATGAAGCGGATCCTTGCGCCGCCGCTGCCAGCCTGCGGCAGGTCTATCTGCGCCTCGTAGCGGGCGAGGGCGCCATGGAGGTGCGGTTCCGGGCGGGCTCGAACGGGGTGGAACGCGCGGTGACCTATCAGCGGGCGCATCCGGACAGATTGCTCGCGGTCATTCGCGGCTTCGAAGAACAATGTGCGCGCCAGCAGGGGCAGCGCCCCCGGCGCTTTGCGCTCGCAACGGGAGGGGTGCGGTGACTGAGCCGTCCGACAATACTCAGGCGGCCGTCGTGCAGGCCGGCCCGTCGCTTGCGCAGATCGCGGGGCGGGTGCTGAACCGGCCGCTGCTCCTGCATCCGGACAAGGCCGATCTGATCTTGCATGTGCTGCAGGGCCGGATCGGGATCGAGCCTCATGAAGCCATCACGCCGGAGACCAACCGTTTTGTTGGCAGCTATCGCCGCGACAATGGCAGCGTCGGTTCCATGCGCGTGGAACACGGCGTCGCGATCCTGCCGATCGTGGGTAGCCTGGTGAACCGGGGCGCCTGGATCGGGGCAAGTTCCGGCCTCGTGTCCTATGAAGGCATCGCCGCGCAGCTGCGGGAGGCGGCTTCGGACCCGGAAGTCCGGGCGATCCTGCTCGACATCGACAGTCCTGGCGGCGAGGCCACGGGCATGTTTGCGACTTGTAACCTCGTTCGCGCTGTAAACGAGGTGAAGACGGTCGTGGCATTCGTCAACGATGTGGCGGCCTCGGCTGCTTACGGCATCGCCTGCGCGGCAACGGATATCGTCGTATCGCCCACCTCGATGGTGGGCTCCATCGGCGTCGTGCTGACGCATTTCGACCGCTCGGGTGAGTTGGAGGACCGCGGCGTCAAGCCGACGCTCATTCACGCGGGCGCGCACAAGGTCGACGCCCACCCGTTCGGCCCGCTGTCCGACGCCGTGCGCGCCGATCTGCAGGCCGAGGTGATGAAGATCTACGACCAGTTCGTCGGTCTCGTTGCCGAAGGGCGCGCGGGTCGGATCAGTGCCGAGTCCATCCGTGCCACGGAAGCCCGCACCTATCTGGGCGCCGACGCCATCGCCCAGGGCCTCGCCGATCGCATGGCGGGCCTCGACGAGGTGATCGCCGCGCTCGCACAACCGCCCTCCGGGGCAAGCCCCCAGAGAAAGGGAGGACCCATGACCAAGACGATTGAAGGCGAGCCGCCGCAGGGTGAGGTGGCGGCGGTTCCGCCGGCTGACATGCAAGCCGCTGTCGAAGCCGCCCGCACCGAAGCCCATGCTGCCGGTGTCAGTGCCGGCAAGGCCGAGGCCACCGCACGGATCAAATCCATCCTGACAGCACCCGAGGCGGAAGGCTGCGAGGCGCAGGCGTTGGTGCTGGCGCTCGAGACCGAGATGACGGCAGCCGACGCGGCTAAAGTGCTGGCAGCATCGCCGAAGGCCAACACCTGCGCCTCTATCGCTGATCGTGCCGCACACGAGGCCGAACTCGGCGCCGAAACCCCGGCCGATCACCGCAACCGGTCTGAACGCAATGCGGCCGGGTGGGCGAAAGCCATCACCCAAGCCAATGCGCGCTTCAGCTGAATAGGAGAGACAGTCCATGACCGTTCTCATCGAAGGCCGGCATCCCGGCGAATTCCTGATGACCGAGGCCAATGGCCAGCGCTCGCGGGAGGCCATCACCATCGCAAGCGGCGCAGGCGTCATCGCGCCGGGCACAGTGCTCGGCAAGATCACCGCCAGCGGCAAATACCTCGCCAGCGCCGTGGGCGCGACCGACGGCAGCCAGACCGCCGCGGCCATCGCGCTCTATGGCTGTGACGCCACCGCAAGTGATGTTGAGGTCGCCGGCATCACTCGGGACGCCGAGGTCAACGGCAAGATCCTGACCTACCACCCCGACCGCGATCAGGGCGCCGAGAAGGCCGCCGCCAACGCCGATCTCGCCGCCGTCGGCATCATCGTGCGGTAGTCAAGCTGTTGCCCGTGACAGAACGTCTTCCGCCCACTGGTTCAGGCTTTTGCCCTCAAGCTCGGCTGCGATCACGGCTTTGCGATGTAATTCCGGGCTGACACGAAACATCATCTTTCCTGAATAAGCTTTTTGCGGCTCTTTTCCGATCGTGGCGCAGGTGGCCAGATAATCCTCGACGGCCTCATGAAATGCAGTACGCAGGCCACCAACCGTCTCGGCATGAAAGCCGATGCGGTCCCTGATCCCCGCGACATGTCCAACGAAGAGGGCATCCTCGTCGTCGTAATCGATCCGGGCAGCATAGCCCTTGTACGTCATCGTCTTGTTCATGGCGTCACCTTAATGCGCTTCAGAAAATCACGGGCGTCCCGAACCTGATACCGTTTCGCTTCCTTGCCAGGATGCGGACGGTGGAACGTGGCGATTTCACCATCTTTTTCAAACCTCACGCGTGAACCACGCCCTTCGATCCGCTGTGCTCCCGCAGCAAGCAGCAATCCTTCAATCGCCATCCACTCAACGGTACCCGAGATTGGCTCCGTAAAAACGGCGGTCAAGGTTTTGCGGTGCCGGCTGTTCATCACCGAAACATAGTTATGCTAGCAAAAACCGCAAGCGCTATTGGCGCTGGCATGGTCGCGCGCCGCCAAACACTGAGAAGGACCCCTCCATGTCGATCCTCAATATCTTCAGTCAGGACGCCTTCAGCGTCATGCGCCTCACGGACGCGCTGCGTGAGATCAAGTATACCCCGTCGCGCATCGGGCAGATGGGTCTGTTCCAGACCACCAGCATCGACACGCTCGACATCGCCATCGAGAAGGACAAGCAGCACAACCGCATGCTGGTCGCCGCCACCCCCCGCGGCGGGCCGGGCCAGACCTTCGACAAGTCGAAGCGCGCCGTGCGCATGCTGAAGGTGCCGCATTTCCAGGTGGACGACGCCATCTATGCCGACGAGGTGCAGCAGGTGCGTGCCTTCGGCCAGGAGGTGGCTGTCGAGCGGCTGCAGACCAAGATCGCGGACCGTGCCGCGGAAGCGAGCCAGTTCTTTGCACTGACCGAGGAATACCACCGGCTGAACATCCTCAAGACCGGCCAGTTGCTCGACGCCGACGGCTCGGTGCTCTTCGACTATTTCACCGAGTTCGGCGAAAGCCAGCAGGCCGAAATCGACTTCGATCTCGACAATGCCAGCGCCGCCGAGGGGGCACTCCGCAAGAAATGCGCCGGGGTCATCCGCCAGATGGCCGGTATCCTCGACGGACTTCCCTACACGGGCATCATGGCGCTCTGCGGCGACGCCTTCTTCGATGATCTGATCGCTCACCAGGAGGTGCGCGAGACCTACAAGGGGTATGCGGACGCGGCCTCGTTGCGGAACGCCTATATCAACTCGGGCAACTCCGGGATCTACGGGGCCTTCGAGTTCGGCGGCATCACCTGGATGAACTACCGCGGCGGCGACAATGTCGGCATCGGCGCCGACAAGTGCCACCTGTTCCCGCTCGGCGTGCCGGGCCTGTTTCGCACGGTTTACGGGCCTGCCGATTACATCGAGACGGTCAACACGCCAGGCCAGCGCCTCTATGGCAAGCAGTGGGAGATGCAGAACGGAAAGGGCGTGAACCTGGAGTTCCAGTTGAACGCTCTCCACTACTGCACCCGACCGCGCGTGCTCATCCCCGGCAAGCGGACGTGATGGTGACGCCCGCCACCTTGCGCCGGCCCGAGGTCGAAGATCACCGGTCGATGGGGATGGTTAACAAACTGTGTGCGAATGCACATCGCCCGCGCCAGGGACGCGGCATCTTGCGGGCATCGAAAGCTGGCGCAACGACGCCGCAAGATGCAGGAGAGAGACGTCATGGCGCAGATGCTGATCCGGGGAATGCTGGTTTTGATGTTTTCGTCGATCGTGGCCGTCGGGACGGCCGTTCACCTCGCCAAGGCCAATGTGAACTACATGGTCGACACCTACGTGGCCGTCGACCTCACCGCGCATGGCTGACCAAACCGCGTTTCGGTCTGGCATGGCCGAATGGCGCTGACGACCCGTTGCAGGCAGCGCCATGACTTCGCCCTTCGATGCGTTCGATACGCTGCTTTGCGGGGCAATGGCGGATCGGTTCGGCGAGGTCGCGGTGCACCGGCCGCGCGTTTTGGAGCAATATGCCGAGAGGCGCGCCGACCAGGATCGTCATGCACAGGCGATGACCGGCATCTTCTCCGCCGGTCCCGCCGATACACGGTTGAAGGGCTCGGCGCGCTCCGGCGACTTTTCCGGCACGACGCGCCTTGCCGGCCTGTCAGCCGAGTTCTGGATCGCAGCCGATATGGTTGCGGCCCTGGCTGACCGGCCTCGCAAGGGCGACACACTCGTCTTGACGGCACGTGCCGGCCAGCCCGTTTACGCCATCACCATGGTCGCGCCATCCGACATGGGCGATCTCAACCTCATACTCGTGCGCGAGGACCAGCCACAATGAGCCTCGCCCGCCTTGTCATGCGGATCGCAACGGCCCGTGCGCTCAAGGGGGCGACATTGGCCGGGCCGCGAGTGTTCGACAGCGCGGTCGATCCGATCGACCAGACCATCGCCGAGCAGCGCCAGCCGCTGATCGTGCTCACCACCGACGAGCACGAGCTCGAGGTCACGGGGCGCGACCTCGGCAGCGGAAGTCATCGCTGCGACCTCGTGATCGAGGTCGCCATTGCCGCGCGCGTCGAGGTTCCGGCCAGCGACGGGCAGGGAGGACAGATCACCATCGCAATCCCGCACACCGACGAGGGCATGGAACTGACCCTCGACCTGATGGAACACCAGGTCGTGGCCGCGCTGACGCGGGACGACAATGAATGGTCGCGGGTCTGGATGAAACTCGTACCCCGTATCCAGCGGCGTCTGTCGCGGCGCGGGGCCTCGGCCGAGAACGGCGTGCGCTTCGCGGCGCGTCAGCTGGTGCTGACCTGCGATCTGGTCGACACACCGCCGTTTGGAGCGGAGATCGAAGCAGGGACCGCTTGGGCCTATGCTCTCTGCGCGATGGAGGCCGACCCTGAACTGGCGCCGATCGCCGGTATGCTCCGTGCGGAGATTGCGGGTGCGTCGGTGCCCGACTGGGAGCAGGCAGCGCGGATGCTCGGCATCCCGCTCGAGGTCGTGGACCAGCTTGGGGTCATGCCGACCCTCGATCTTGCAGGCGACCCGGTCGTGCTCGGCGACATCCGCCTCCTCGAAGAAGGCCGCACAATGACGATCGATGAGCCGACCGCAGACGGGCAGGGGCTCTGACATGGCCTTTCGGGAACTCGTGGAGCTCGTCGCCCGCGTGGCCGAGCTCGAGCGTCGCTTTGCCGGGATGATGCGGCATGGCACGGTGGCCGAGGTCGATCCGGCCAGGCAACGCATCCGGCTGGACTTCGGGCCCGCGCATGGCGCAGAGGGACGCTTCCTGTCGCCCTGGGTGCCCTATGCCCAATTCTCCGGCGCGCTGCGTGTCCATACCCCGCCCACCGTCGGGCAGCAATTCACGGCCATGTCGCCCACGGGCGACTTTCAACAGGCCGTGGCGGTGCCGCTGACCCATTCGACCGCCAACCCATCGCCTTCAACGGCGGCAGACCAGAATGTCCTGAGCTTTGGCGATGTCACATTGACCCTGGCCGAAGACCGCCTCGAAATCGCCGTGGGGGCTGTGCGGTTCAAGGTTGACGGCGACAACGTTGAAATCACGGGCGGCGAGGTTCGCCATAACGGCGCCAACATCGGCGACAGCCATGTCCACGGTGGAGTCGCATCGGGGCCGTCCGTGAGCGACGTTCCCGCGAACTGAGACCGAAAACGGCGCCGGTTTGATCCCGGCGCCGCTGGTTGTTCTTGTTCTGGGCTATTGGACTCAATTTTCGGCCCAGGTCGTGTAACCGATAGTCAGGGTCTTCGGACTGCCGGGCGATACCGCATTCACGCGGAATTCGCTGATGCGCCCTTCATTGGTGCGCACGCACACATAGGTGCCGACCGGGATATCGCGCAGCGAGATGCGATTGGTGGACATGCGCGCAGACCGGCACCCCTCATAGCCGCGGTTGCGCGTTCCGCTGATCCCGATACGCGCGCCGTTCTTTGGCACGATATAAAGAAGATTGCGCGTTTCCGCCTGGAACCAGATATCGGCGCCCGGTTGCGTGACGCGGCCACGATCGAGATCGGCAAGATAGGTCTGGGGAATATCGATCAACCCGGTCGAAAAGGTGCGCAAACCGGCGGAAGCGCGCGTGCAGCGAAAACCACCTGCGACGGCTTCACAGTTTTGGTTGTCCGGCGCGTAACGCTGGATGTTGCCGGCTTCGCCATATTGGCATTGCAGGGCGGTACGGCCACCGATCGTGACGACCCGGGTGTTTTGCAGCGAATTGACATAGGGTGTATTCCACCATCCGCTGGGCAAAGGCGTGGTGACCTCACGCCGGATCTTGGTATGCGGGCAGGAAATCGTATCGGCTTGAGCTGTCGGCACGAGCGCGGCGAGCCCCAAGACAGCGAGCACGATGCTCGCGACGCGTTTGATGGAATTGTTCATTCTTCCTCTCCTCGAATAATCGAAAGTTCAAAACTTGTTGCGGCGGGGGATGCCAGCCGGGCAATCTGTACCGCCTCTCGCTCCTCGATAGACAAGCGGTATGCCCAACAATGTGCGCAAGCGCACACTGCCGCTCAGTCTGTCAATTGCGGTACATGGTCGTCATAATCATTGCCGTCCGACTTCATCACGTTTCGGATCAGGTGCTCTGCCGTTTCGTTGAAATAATCCATCATCTCGCGGTGGAGCAGCTGGAACTCGCCGTCCACGACCTTCATGAAGTGGGACCGCCTGACCTTGACGACCACCGTGGTGCGCCTTTGGCGCGAATAGCGATAGGGCGTGACGCCATGCTTTCGGCAGACGGCATAAAACAGTCTGACCGCCCACAGATCGGGCAAGGAATATTGCAGTTCGATCTCCGGGTCTTCGCGACGTGGCGGCAGCTTGCCGAGTTTCGCCTGAAGCCTGTCGACGGCGGCAGCCGCGGCAGCTGCTTCACCGGCTGAACCGGCGCGCTCGAACAAGGCCTCGACCTTGCGCAATCGCTCTTCGAGTTCGCTGCGCTGCGACATGGCGCCTCCTTTCTCTTGGCACTACCGTCAAAGCCGAAATGACGCGTCAAATTCAAGTCCAACCTGTCATGGAACGCAAAAATGCCCTGTTACGCGATCACCGAGAAGGCCGGGCGCTTTGTCGCCGGACAGACGAACACCGGCGTCGGCAGCGTGCTGACGCTGACTGAGAAGCAGGCAGAGCACGAGGTTCGCCTCGGCAGCCTGCGACCGCTCGATACACCGGTGGCCAAGGCTGGTGGTGCCGAAACACAGAATGCGCCGACCTCAAAGGGAAAACGCGTCGCGAAGGCGGATGCAAAGACGATGGACATTAACGTTTCAGGCGAGGACAACGCTTCCGCCGGGGCGTGATGACGAGGGCAGGACGGACCGATGGCCACGCGTTACACCAGCCCCTCGGTCGGCCTGAACGCGGCAACGGGCGGCGTCATCCAGGGCTGGCCGCATGTGGTCCAGAGCCTTCACGACATCTTTTCCACGCGGTTCGGTAGCCGGGTGATGCGCGAATGGTATGGCTCCTTCGTGCCGAGCCTGATGGGCCGCAACATCACGCCCAACGAGGTCACCCCGTGGTTCGCCGCCGTCACGTCCGCGATCGAGCAGTGGGAGCCGCGCTACCGCGTGACCCGCATCCAGATCCTCGAGGTCACGCGCGACGGGCAGCTGCATGTTTTCCTCGAAGGGGAATATCGGCCCCGTGCGACCTATGGGGATTTCACCGTCGAGGGGGCGCGACGCATCGATGCCTATGCGACCCCGGACGGGGTTCTGATCGAGGAGCGCGAGGCCGGGACATGAGCCGCTTTGCCGCCATCAACCTGTCGGGCCTCACGCCGCCAGACATCATCGAGACGCTCGACTACGAGGCGATCGTGACGGAGATGCGCGACGACCTGGTTGCGCGGTTCCCTGCCATTGCCGGGGTGATCGACTTGGAGAGTGAGCCCGCGCGCAAGCTGATCGAGGCCTTCGCCTATCGCGAACTGATCCTGCGCGGCCGGATCAATGATGCCGCCCGTTCGGTCATGCTGGCCTCAGCCTACGGATCGAACCTCGACCATCTGGCTGCGCTCTTCGCGACGCAGCGCATGCGGGTCGAGGATGAGACCGGCGCGCTTGTGCCCGAAGATGATGACCGGCTCCGCCGCCGTGTCCAGCTGGCCCCGGAGGCGTTCTCGGTGGCCGGGCCAGAAGGAGCCTATGTCTATCATGCGCTCACCGTGGCCTCGTGGGCCCGTGATGCCACTGCCATCATGACGAGTCCTGGGAGGGTCCGGGTTGCCATGCTGCGCGAAGGGGCCGACCCGGTTCCGAGCATCGCCGAGCGCGAGGCGGTGCGGATGTCGCTCATCGACAACGACGTGCGACCCCTGACCGACATGGTCGAGGTGCTGGCGCCGCGCGTGCACCGGATCGCGATCGACGCGACCTTGACGCTCTACCCCGGCCCGGACGGCAACGTGGTGCAGAGCCTGGCGGTCGCCGCGCTCACGCAGTGGGTCGAGGCCAACCGGATGTTGGGCATGAACCTGCGCCGTTCCGCAATCTTCTCCAAGCTGCATCAGGAGGGGGTGCATTCGGTGGACCTGACCGCCCCAGCCGAGGACCTCGTTCTCGGCCCGACCGAGGTCTACGCGATCGACGCCATCACGGTGACGATCGCCAGCCTGCGCGATGAATAGGAACCCCGGCCATGGCCCGCGAGACCGTGCTGCCCGATAACCGGGGCGCCTTCGAAGAGGCCGCCGACCTGACGGGCGCACGCATCGGCGAGTTGCCGGTGGATCTGCGCGATCTGGTCCGACCCTTCGAGGTTGCGCCCGCGCATCTGCCGTGGCTCGCCTGGGGGCTTTCGGTCGATCTCTGGGACAAGGGCTGGCCGCAGGAGAAGAAGCGCGCGCGCACGGCGCGCTCGCTGCCATTCCACGCAATCAAGGGGACACAGACCGCGATCGCGGAGACGCTTGCGGTCATGGGGGCCGAGGCGCGGCGCTTTATCGTGCCGCCGGCCAGGACTTTCATGTCGAAGGCCTTCTCCGATGAAGAACGGTCGGCCTATCTGGACCGTTTCGCGCAGCTCCGCATCTACCCGTTCGTCCAGCGCGGTGTGACAGGCCGGTTCGGGCTCTTCCTCGGACAGAACCGCGGCGCGGGTGAGGCCTGCCTCGGCCCCGTCAACCCGGTCAGCGCGGTTGCGAGCAGATACCTGCGCACCGGCACGGTCTACGACCGCGGCGAGGAGCGGAGCATCACGGTTCGCACGGTGACGCCGGAGGACGTGGGCAGCTGCGAGGCGGTCGAATATGACGAGGCGGTGATCGCCGCCAAACCGACGAAGGCCGTGCATCTCGGCGCGGGCTACGCAGGCGCCGCGCATCTGATCGACGACGCAGGAGTCCGGCAGCGCATCGTGCGCATCCCCCGCGCCGTGTACTACAGCTACCGGCTCGGGCGAGAGCAGTACACCACGCACATGCCGGACGGCGGACTGGTGGACGTACGCCCGCAGTTCGTGGCTGAGGAGCACGCCGCGCAGGTGGGTTCGGTTTTTCCGGGCGGAGACCGTCAGCGGATCGTCGGCGGGCATTTGCCGCCCTCGATCGCCTGGCAGCACGTCTACGAGCGGTGGCACATCCACGATCCGGCTCGGGTGATCGAGGAGCGCCGCCGATCCACGCATATCGGGCACACGCGGCTTGGCATGCCCGCATATCACGCCGAGGTGCTGACCCGGATCAAGGGGCGGCGCTGGCCGCGCACGGCGGGGCGACACGTCAACGGATTCTTCGTGGCGGCAAGCCGCCGCCCCATCGAGGACGCCCGTGCCGCCGTCAATGCGTCGAAGGCACTGCGCGACAAGGTCCTGATCAACACCACCACCTACCGATTGCCCCGCGTGGGTGACCGCCTGCCAGTCGGCAGCATCGACATCGGCGCATATATCGAGGTCTGACGCCATGGAAAGCATCGTCATCTATCGCGACCGGCAGGAACTCCAGTCGGCGGATCTGAACGCCGCGCAGGAGTTCGCCCGCGCGTCTCTCGATCATGTCGTCAGGGACAGTATCGAGGGGGGCAAGGCCTATGCCGGGTTCTCCGCTTCCAAGACCTCGGCGACCGAGGTCACGCTCTCGCCTGGCCGGCTCTATGCGGGGGGCGCGGTCTACGCGCGGGGCGAGGATATCGTCGTCGACCTGTTCAACGTCCTGCCGCTCATCACGAAGAAGCGGGTCGCGATCGTCGCCTACGGGCAGGAGGTCGAAACCGACGTCCAGCCGCGCGACTTCCTGATCGACGCGCAGACCGGCACGACCGAGCCGCAATCCGTGGCGATGGAGAGCCTCCGCCGGGCCGAGGTCAGCACGGTGGCCGGGACCGAAGGCCCTGACCCGAGCTACCCCGCGACCGACGCGAATGTCACCGTGATCGCCTACGTCCTGCTGGACACGACCGGGGTGGTCTCGATCGAGCAGTGGAAGCCGACGCAACTGCCGAACCTGCGCGATGTGGCCAACCGCACCACGGCGCTCGAAAGCTGGCGCGGGCAGATCAGCGGCCAGGTGGACACGCTGCGCACGGACCTCTCGGCTCTGGCCGATCGCATGCAGGGCTTCGCCACCAAGGCGGAGATCGCCGAACTGACCGAGGAACTCGAGGTGATTCGGCAGGAGGTCTACGCGCCTGCGGCCTATGTCTACTATGGCACGGAGCACTTCCTGACCGAGGACGGCAGCAACACCGCGCACCCCGACTATGATGCGGTTGTCGAAGAGGGCATCCGCTTCCCGCATACCGGCTCGCAGACGGCAGAGCTCGCGCTGCTCAACCCGAACAACGTCTATGTCAACTCCGCCTCCGGCTTCATTCTGCCGAAGTATTCGCACGCCATCCGGCTCGACCTGACGGGCTATGCCTCCGAGGCCCGGCTCGCGCAATACACCTATGAGACCACATCGATCCGGCAGCTCTCGCGGGCGCGGACGCGCCTGCGCTACGGCAGTTCCAGGACCGTCTGCACGAACAGCCGCTGGTGGCGGCAGGGCAGCTACGATCCGGTCGCCAACGTGTTCCGCATCGGCGCCGAGACCTGGGAGGTCGCGGCCGATGACCGTCGCAACGCGCTCATCAACCACCGCTGGATCCGGGTGACCCGCTTCTGGGTCGATACCTATGACGAGCCCTATTGGGAGCACGTGACCACCAGCGACACGATCAACGGCCAACAGGTCGCCCAGACCTTCCTCAATTCCCAGGACGGCTGGCTCAGCCAGGTGGGTCTCTACTTCTCGCGCAAGGCGGCATCCGGCGACGTGACCGTGCTGGTCACCGAGACGGCCTACGGCATGCCGGATCTGAGCCGCGTCATCTCTCGGACCACGCTGCCAGTGGCCGACATTCAGGTCGGCGCAATCTCGACGGAGGCGGGCCTGCCGTCGCTCGTGGAAACGCGCGTGCCGATCACGCCGACCTATCTGCGGGCAGGCCGGCGCCATGCGCTGGTTCTGGTGACGACGGGCGACCACTACGTCGCCATGACGAACACCGACAACGGCGTGGTGCAGGGCACGTTCTTCGTCTCGACCGACGGCGCCTTCTTTGCGGGCAACCTCGTCGATGACATGAAGCTGCGGCTCTACTTCGCGAAGTTCGAGCGCCCGCGGGTGTCGGTCGAGCTGACCTCCTTCCAGCTCGCAGGCGGCATCCTCGATCTGGACGTGACCTTTCCGGGCATCACGCCCCCGGCCTGCCGCTCGGACATCGAGGTGCAGGTGAACGGCGCCTGGGTGGCGCTGGACGTGGCGCCCAACGGCCCCGATCTGACCGGTCTCCCGGCGCTGCTGCCGGCCCGCCTGACGCTGACCGGGACGACGGACCTCATGCCGGGCTTCGGCACCGCGGGCTCGCAGGCGGTGGTGACGCGCCCGAAGACGGCCTTCATCTGGGTGTCCGACGCCCGGGCGCTGGGGTCTGCGACCACCAGCATCAAGGTGGTGACCGACCTCCAGTTCTACCTGGAGGCCGATCACGATTGCACGGTGTCGCTGCTGACGGGCGTGGCGCTGGACGGAACCGAGGCGGCGGATGTCGTCGAGGACGTCACGCTGCCCGACGGCACGCTTCGCCGGACATCGGTCTTCAACGTGACGGCGGTCAGCGACTACGCGGTCAAGATCGTCGGCTCGACGGTCAGCGCCGCATCGGTGTTCCACGTCTCCGAGATGATCGAATACGCACAGAGCTGATGAACAGGAGAGCCTCCCATGGCATCGAAGCCCACGCATTACCGGGTGACGGTCAATCGCCCGTTCGAGCATGCTGGCGCAAAGTTTCGGCCCGGCGCGCGCTACACCGTGACGGCTGCGGTCCATGGCAGCCTCAAGACGGACCATCCCGAGGCGATAGCCAGCGCCGATCCGCTGAAGATGCAGTGACGGCATGCTGCGCTTCGAGGACATTCGTGCTCGCGACAGCGACCGCATCGACCGCGACTTCCTGAACCGGCGCTACCGCCTGATCGCCGAGAGCCTTGCGGCGCTCGATGCGGGCCTGGCATCGGTGAGTTCGGCAACCGACCAGCTGGTCGAGCTCGGGCTGGTCCGGCTCAATGAAGTGCTGGGCCCGGCCCTGGCGACGGCACAGGCGGCGGCCGAGAACGGGTTCCTCGTGGCGACCTCCTCGACCGCGCTGACCCTGACGGTGGGACTTGCGACCACGTTGGCGCTTGATGAAGGCAGCGGTCGGGCCTTGTTCTCGCCGACGCCCATCGTGATCCTGACCCGCATGGGATCAAACGATCCTGACGACTGGGCCGCGTTCCGGGTGAGCAGCTACAATCGGGACAACGGCGGCCTCGCGGGCGAGGTGTTGGCGGTCAACGGCAACATCGGAGCTGCTGAGCACGACGACTGGGTTGTGTCCTGCAGCGCGGGCTTGGCCACGTCGATCCTGACCGCTGCGACCGAAGTGTCGAACGCGCTGGCGTTGGCGCAGCAAGCCGCCATGGATGCAACGGCTGCGGCAGCCACGGCTGAGCAGGTTCTGGCCAGCGGCCCGGTGGCGTCGGTGAACGGCCAGACCGGCATCGTGGCGATCGGCATCGCGGACATTCCGAACCTGACCGCGCAGCTCGCGACGAAGGCGGCAAGCTCTCACGGGCACACCATCGCCGAGGTCAGTGGCCTTCAGGCGGCGCTCGATAACGTAGACGGCGGGACATACTGAGGAGGCGCGATGCGCTCTGCGGTCAACACGATCACCACAAAGCTGGAAATCACCCAAGTCCGGGACGTGCAGGTCACGGATGCGGTGGACGACGGCGAAGGGGGATACATTCGGGCGATCCGTTTCTTGGGGGAGCCTTCGGCGGCGGCGGGGGCGGCGCTCATCCTCGAGGTGCAAATTCGGTCAAGCACCGAGGCGGACCTCGACATCATCACGCCCGCGCTGTCCTTCTGACGCCGGGCACCACCACCCATCGCATGCCGCGCCGCGCCACAAGCGCGGCGTTTTGCTTTCAAGGAGACTGCCATGTCTGACCCGACCTTCGGCATTTCTATCACGCGGATCGACAACGAGCCGCGTCCCCCGGTGTGGAGCGACATGTCCGTGGTGGGCATCATCGGCACCGCCCCAGACGCGGATGCCTCGGTGTTCCCCGCCGATACGCCGGTGTTTGTCTATTCGGATGACGACACGAAGCTGACCGCGCTGGGCGCGACCGGCACGCTGCGCGACGCGATCACGCTTATGAACGCACAGCTCGGAGAATTCCAGGTCGCGGCCAAGGTGGTCGTGGTCCGAGTCGCCGAAGGCGCTGATGCCACGGCGACGATCTCGAACATCGTCGGCGACGGCATCTCGACCGGCCTTCAGGCGTTCATCAATGCCGGCCCCGAGATCGGCGTCATACCGCGCCTGCTTTGCGCCCCTGGCTTCACCAGCCAGCGCACCGCACCGGATGCCAACGCGGTCTGCGCGGCGCTTCCGGCGATTTGCGAAAAGCTGCTCGCTCACGCGGTGGTCGATGGCCCGGCAACGACCGAGCAGGATGCGATCGACTGGCGCGAGACGATGAGCTCGTCGCGCCTGATCCCGGTCGATCCCGCGGTCAAGGTGCTCTCGGGCGGCGTGACCGTGGTGCAGCCCGCATCCCCGGCGGTCGTCGGCATCGCGCTTCGCCGTGACCACGAGAAGCAGGGACGACCGTTCCATTCGTGGGCGAATCAGCCGATCCAGGGCATCGTCGGCCCGAGCCGGCCGGTCAGTTTCTCGCTCACCGACGGCGCGACCGAGGGCCAGCGGCTCTTGTCGGCCAACATCGGCGTCATCCTGCGTGGCGAGATGGGCGTCGAAAGCGCCATCGCGCAGGGCGGTTTCGTCTTCGTCGGCAGCGACAATGCGGGCGAGGATGACCTCTGGCGCTTCTACAACGTCACCCGTGGCCGAGATTACATCCACCTGATGCTGCTCCGGACGCTGCGGTTTTATCTGGGCCGCTTCAATATCACCGGCCAGGCCATCCAGGCGGTCCTGAACACGATGGAGACCGGCCTTCGCAACCTCAAGGCCGACGGCGACATCCTCGGCTTCGAGATCAAGTTCACCCGGGACCAGAACACTTCGCAAGAGCTGCGCCAGGGCCGCTTCACCGTCAACTTCGCCGCCGAGGAGGCCCCGGTGCTGCGGTATCTGGGCGTGCAGTCGGCGCGCTACCGCCCGGCGCTCGATGCGCTGCTCGATGACCTGCTGGCACAGGTCGGCACGATCACCGGCTGAGGGAGAACCACATGAGCAACATCTACATCATGGAGGCCGCGAACCTGTTTTGCGGCGACGACGACCCGACGGCCTCAAAACACCTGACGCTGACCGAGCTGCAACTGCCGAACCTGCAGGAGATGTATCAGGATCACCATCCCGGTGGCTCGCGCGTGCAGATCGAAGTGGCCGTCGGCATTCAGAAACTGGAGGCCTCCTTCAAGCTCGCGGGCTGGGACCCCGATCTGCTCACCCAGTTCGGCCTTGGCGCCAGGGCCTTGAAGAGGTTCACGGCCTATGGCGTGGTCCGCAACAAGCGCACCGGCACCGCGATCGAGGCCAAGGCGGTTCTCGAAGGCCGCCTCGGCCGCGCCAACCCCGAAGCCTTCCAGCGCGGCGAGATGCAGGGCTACGACTACGCGATCAACGAGATCATGCATTACGAGCTGCATTTCGAGGGCGAGGAGAAATTCTACTGGGACTTCTTCACCACCGACTGGCGCGTCGATGGCGCTTCGCAGAACGCGGATGAGCGGTCGATCCTTCGCATCCCCAACGGTTTTTGAGCCCATGGTGCAGCATCGCAATAAACGACTGCCGCTCGCGGCACCCATCACCATGGGCGATCAGATCCTGACCGAGGTCAGCGTCAAGAAGCCCAAGGTCAAGGACCTCAAGACCCTGCAGGACGCTTTGGCGGGGATCGAGGATCAGCTGGAACAGGGCATCGAGATGGCCGCCGTTTTGACCGATCTGCCGCGCGAGGCGATCGAGGAGATGGACACGGATGATTTTACCGCGATCTCCGAGGTGATCTCCGGTTTTTTCCCAAAGGGCACGGCATCCGCGACTGGCGCGCCGTCACAGCCGAAACCGCCCACTGGCTGAACACGCCCATCACGGACTTGATGGACCTGGACTGGCCGGAGCTGGTGCTCTGGCACGCCGAGGCCCGTCGTTTGGTCCGCGCCACAATACTCAAGTGAGCCTGACCCCATGGCAACGCTGACCTCCCAGCTGGTGATCGAGTTGCTCGATCGCGTCACAAGCCCTGCGCGCCAGGCCGCCAGCGCGCTGGCTGGCATCTCAACCCGCATCCGGGAAAACAACGGCCTGCCGATGACCTTCGGCGACCGGCTGAACGCGGCGATCACGCGCAACAATCGTGCGCTCGCCACTGCGCGAGGCGGCCTGGTGGATGCAGCGGCCAGCTTCTACGCTCTTCGGCAGGCCATCGGCGCGCCGATCGAAGCGGCCGCCGCGTTCGAGAGCGCCATGGCCGATGTGGTCAAGGTTGTGGACCTTCCGACGCCGGAGGCCTTCCAGCAGTTCCAGAGGGACATCTTCGCGCTCTCGCGCGACATCCCGATCGCGGTGAACGGGCTGGCCGAGATCGCCGCGGCGGCCGGTCAGGCAGGTATCGCCGGGCAAGACCTGGTCCGCTTCACCGACGCGGCCGCACGGATCGGTGTCGCCTTCGACATCAGCGCCGATCAGGCCGGCGCCTCCATGGCGAACCTGATGACCGCGCTGAACCTGACGATCGACGACACTGTGTCCCTTGCGGATGCGATGAACCACCTCTCCAACAACCAGGCCTCCACCGCGGCCGACATTCTCGACGTGGTCCAGCGTGTGGGTGCACAGGCGACCATGTTCGGCTTCACGGCCGAGCAGACCTCGGCCTTCGCATCGGCCATGCTGGCCGCCGGCGCGCAGAGCGAGGTCGCGGCCACCTCCTTTCGCAACATGGGCGCGGCCCTGACCAGGGGCGCGGCGGCCACGAAGACGCAACAAGAGGCGTTTCAGCAGCTCGGTCTCGATGCCGAAGCGGTGACGCGCTCGATGCAGGAGAACGCGGTCGAGACGACGATCGACGTCCTGCGCCGGATCGGTGAACTGCCGCGCGAGATGCAGGCGGCCGTCTCGAGCCAGCTCTTCGGCAACGAGGCGAGGGCATTGGGGCCGCTTTTGACCAACCTTGGTCTCGTCGAAGACACCCTTGGCATGGTGGGCGATCGCGCCAATTACGCCGGCTCCGCCTTTGCCGAGTTCGAGGCGCGCAACAGCACCTTCCAGGCCAACATGCAGCGGTTCCAGAACGTGCTGAGCGAACTGCAGGTCAATATTGGCAATGCGCTGACGCCGGCGATCACGTCCCTGGCGGAGGCGATCACGCCGCTGATCCTGCGGATTTCTGAACTGGCGGCAGCCTATCCGGAGGTGACCCTGGCGGTCGTGGGCGCCACCGCGGCGGTCATCGCTTTCAAAGGCGCGATGTCGGCGCTGCAGTTTGCCGGGCTCTTGGGCCGTGGCGGTGTGCTCTCGATGATCGCCTTGGGCTACAACACCATCGGCCGAGCCGCCATCGGCGCGCGCACGGCCGCCACTCAGATGATCGGCCTGCAATCGGCTCTGGCGGCCATGGCGGGGCAACCGCTCGGCACGCTGGGGCGCCTGCGGGCGGGCCTCACGGGCATCGCGCTGGCGGTGCCAGGGGTGAGCGCTCTCACGTCCGGCATCGCCGCCATTGGCGCGGCCGTGGCGACGATCTCCGCTCCTGTCTGGGGCACCTTCGCGGCCATCGTGGCCGCGGTCGCCGCGGCTGGCTTCACGATCTACCGCTACTGGGACCGGATCACTGCCGTGTTCCGGGGCGTCGGCCAGGCCATCGGGGAAGCGTTGCAGCCCGGCTTGGAATGGGTCGGCGAGAAGCTGGCCTTCCTGAACCCGGCAGTGGACGCCTTCGGGGTGGCATGGGGTGCGGTCCGTAACCGGCTTTCCGGGCTCGGCGAACTGCTATCCGGCCTGTTCACGCGCGAGACCCTGTCCGAGGAAGAGATGACCAGCATCACAGCGCGAGCGCACGAGGTGACGCAGAACATCATCGGCTTCTTCACGGGCATGCCAGCGCGGATCGGCGAGGCTGCGGGCGACCTGGTCGCGGCCGGCCGGAGGCTGATCCAGTCTCTCCGGGACGGCGCGGTCGAGAAGTTCGACGAGTTCGTCGCGTGGCTGACCGGCATCCCCGGGCGGATTGTCGAGGCGATCGGCAATATCGACCTGTCGAGCATCATCCGGTGGCCGTCACCGCCGGCATGGTTGAGCCGGATCACCGGCGGGGGCAATGATGCCCAAAGCGACCCGGATAACGTCGACGGTCAGCGCGCCAAAGGCGGCCCGATCAGCCGGGGCGCAACATATATGGTCGGCGAGCGCGGCCCCGAGCTGATCACCGCGTCGCGCTCCGGATACGTCCACCCGACAGGCAAGGGCGGGGCAGGTGGCCCGATCGAGGTCTCGATCAACGCGCCGATCACCATCAACGGCGCTGGTTGCGACCCCGAGCGCATTGCGGCGGAGGTTACCCACCGCCTCCAGGAAGCTGTGTGTCAGACCCTGCGCGGCGTCTTCGCGGACACCGGCATGAGGATTGCGTGATGCTGATGATGCTCGGCCCCGTCCAGTTCGAGGTCATGCCCTTCAACACCGACGGCTATGGCCACGGTCATGAGGCGGGCTTTGCGGAGAAGCCGGTCCTCGGGACCCGGCCAGTGCTCGAGTTCGTGGGCGAAGGCCCGGAGAGCTGGACGATCCGCGCGAAGCTCTTCCCCGCGACATTCGGGGGCATGGGCCAGCTCGAACTGCTCTATCAGGCCCGGGCTTCGGGCCGCCCGCAATACATGATGCGGGGCGACGGCGCGCTCATGGGCTGGGTGGTGATCCTCTCGGTCAGCGAGCGGGCCTCGTATCTCGACAGGAACGGCGTCGGCAAGGTCATCGACGTCGACATCTCGGTGAAGCGGTGCGGGTCTCCAGGCGCCGGTTCGTTCTTTTCTCTGCTCGCGGACGTCCTGCTGTGGAACCGGTGATCGAAAGGGTAACGGTCGGCGGGGACGGCCTCACGCTCTCACTGATCGTCTGGCGCCGGTTCCATCGACCGATGCCGGGGCTCGTCGAGCAGATACTCGACCTGAACCCGGGGCTGGCCGACCACGGCCAGACCCTGCCTGTCGGGCTCGCGTTCGACATGCCGATCCCGATCCCGCGCAAACAGCAATTCCTGGACCCGATCCGGCTCTGGTAAGGAGGCCTCCACCTTGTCGAAACAAGCGGTGTTCAACGTCACGGTTGCCGGGACCGATATCACCACCGCGCTGTCCCCGGTCCTGCTGGGGCTGCGGGTCGACGACAAGGTCGGCACCCATGCCGACACCGCCACGCTGACGATCGACGACAGCAATGGCCGCATCATCCTGCCGCAGATCGGCGCGCCCCTCACGGTAGCGCTCGGCTGGGCGGGCGGCGGGGTGCGCGTCGTCTTCGACGGCACGGTCGACGAGGTGAAGTCCTCCGGCAGTCGCGGGGCTGGCCGCATCCTCACCATCGCCGCCAAGGGCGTCGATACGACCGCGCCGCCCAAACAGGGCCAGCAGCGCCATTTCGACGACAAGACGATAAAGGACATCCTGACCGAGGCGGGACAGGCCGCCGGCATCACCAGCGTCGATGTCGATCCCGATCTCGCCTCCATCACCCGCACCTACTTCGAGATGCGCGATGAGAGCTACATCGCCATGGGTGAGCGCCTTGCCCGCGAAATCGGAGGCAATTTCCGCATCCAGGGCATGAAGGCAACAATGTCGAAACGCGACGCCAACTACGTCGCCGCCGTCACCGCCACATGGGGCGTCAACCTGCATTCCTGGGACATCGCCCCGCAACTGGGCCGCACCCGCTTCTCGGCCATCCGAACTCGCTGGTACGATCTCGACAAGGCGCAGTGGAGGGCGACCGAGAACGCCACCGGCCTCGACGTGGATGCCGCCTATGCCGACCGCATGCCGCGCGCCAACGAGGCCGAGGCCGGCCAGCACAACGCCTCCGACAAGGCGACCACCAATCGCGACAAGGGCGGCGGGGCCGTCACCATCGAGGGCAATATCGGCGCCATCCCCGACGGGCTCTGCTTCATCGTCGGCGCGCGGCCTGGCGTCGATGGCGCATACCGCATCGACAGCGTCACCCACACCTATGGCCGCGGCGGCGGCTTCGTCTCCCAACTCTCGCTCAAGCAGCCGCAGACAGGCTGATCGGAGGCGCCATGACAGTCGACGTCAGCGACGGCCCGGCGATCGTCGTCGGTTATGAATACCGCCTGCAGGTGGAGGCGAACCGCGATGTCTTTCCCGAGGGCTGCACGCTCGCAGCACAGGTCCGCTCCAGGGTGAGCGACGCCATCATCCTGGCCACGTTGACGACCGAGAATGGCGGGCTTGTGCGCAAGGCCGATGCAATCGTCGAGATCGTCATGGCGCCGATGCAAACAGGGGCCATGGCGGTCGGCACGGTCGTGCTCGACATGGTGCGCACCGATCTCGATCCCGACCGGCATCTCCAGTTCACTCTCGAAATCCCGGTCATCCTGCCTGTCACGCGGGGGCTTTGATGGCGGAGGCGATCGCGGTCACAGCCCTCGGCGGCCCGATCCGCGTCAGCGTCACATCGAGCGAGCCGGTCAAGGCACGCGTGCTGGCGGCGCCCGTCACGATCCGCGCGCTTGGAACACCGGGCCCGAAGGGCGACACCGGCCAACAAGGCCTCAAGGGTGACAAGGGCGATCCCGGCATCACCCTTCTTCCAACCGATGCACCCATAAATGGAGGCTTCTTCTGATGGCCAACACGATCCAGTTCAAGCGTCGCGTCTCGGGCAATGCCGGCGCACCGGCAGCCCTCAAATCCGGCGAGGTCGCCCATAACGAGGTCGACGACACCCTCTATATCGGCAAGGGCGATGACGGCTCCGGCAATGCCACCTCCATTGTGCCCGTCGCCGGCAAGGGCGGCTTTGCCGATCTGTCGACCGCCCAGACGGTCGCCGGCAAGAAGACCTTCTCGAGCGTGCCGGCCTCCTCGCAGGACGCTTCGGCAGGCAGCGACCTTGTGCGCAAGGCGCAACTCGACAGCGCCATTGCCGGCGTGGCCATCTCTACCCTTGGCGATATTGGCGATGTGACCATCACCGACATGGTCTCCGGCGAAGTGGTCGCATGGAACGGCGCCGCCTGGATCAACCGCACGCTGGCCGAGGCCGGCATCGCGGCTGCAAGCCACGCCCATGCCATCTCTGATGTGACCAATCTCCAGACGAGCCTCGACGCCAGGGCGCCGCTGGCCTCGCCGGCGCTGACCGGCACCCCCACGGCGCCGACGGCGCCAGGAGGCGCCAACACCACCCAGATCGCCACCACCGCCTTCGTCGCCTCCGCCGTGGCCGCCCTGGTCGATGCCGCGCCGGGCACGCTCGACACGCTCAACGAACTGGCCGCGGCTCTTGGCGACGATCCGAACTTCGCAACCACGATCACCGCCAGCATCGCCGGCAAGCTCGCCATTGCCTCCAACCTGTCGGACCTCGATGACGCGGCTGCCGCGCGCACCAATCTCGGCCTCGGCTCCATGGCCCTCCAGGCCGCAGGCAATGTCGCCATCACCGGCGGCGCGATCGACAACATCGCCTTTGACTGCGGCACATTCTGATCACGGACGCAAACCGACACCCATGGCCATAGCCCTGACCATCAAGCGCGGATCGCGCGCGCAGATCGAGGCGGCGGCGTCGAACGGCGCTCTTGTCGCCGGTGAGCCCTATCTCGTCACCGACGAGGGCCGCATCGCTGTCGGTCTGTCGGGATCCTCATACGAGGTCTTCGCCAAACTCGCCGAGGCCGGGGGCGAAACAGGCGATCTCGATTACGGGCTGATCTCCGGCCTGCCAACGAGCGCCACAGATTACGGGAGCATCGCCTGATGGCGCAACAGGTTCAGTTGCGACGGGGCTCGACCGCCGAGCATTCCACCTTCACCGGCGCTTCCGGCGAGATCACCGTCGACACCACGAAAAAGACCGCCGTCGTCCATGACGGCGCCACGGCCGGCGGCCACCCGCTGGCAAGACAGGCCCACGATCACGCCCCGACAGACACGATCGACGGCGGCTCCTACTGAGCAGGTCGAAGCACCACCACCCCGCCATATAGCCACGAGAGGGCCGGCACATGCCGATCAGACTGAAACGCTCCGCGGTCGCCGACAAGGCGCCGCAGACCACCGATCTCGACCTCGGCGAGTTGGCCGTCAACACCCATGACGGCCGCCTCTTCACCAAGAAGGATGACGGCGCCGAGGCCATCGTCGAATTCTCGAAGGTCGGCCACGACCATGATGGCATCTACGAGCCAGCGGACGCCTCGATCCTCAAGGCAGCCAATATCGGCTCGACCGTGCAGGCCCATGACGTCGATATCGCCACGCTCGCCGCTTCGCAGGCCGAGATGGAGGCCGGGACTGAAGCCGCCCTGCGGTCCATGTCGCCCCTTCTGGTCAGGCAGGCCATTGCCGCCAATGCCGGGGCTGGCGGATTGACGCTCCTGTCGACGGGATCGACGGCGGGATCGACCTTCGAACTCACGGTGAGCGGCTATGCTTATCACCAGATCCTTGTCTACGACCTCGATCCGCTTGGCAACTACAAGACGCCAACGGCGCAGGTTCAAAAGGGCACCGGCGGCAGCGCGTCAAACCTGCCGTTTCTGTATTCCCGCGCCGACGGCGGCGCGATCACGACGGGCAGCTTGGATTACACGATCGAACTGGGCCTCAGTCAGGCCAACGAGCCCCTGGAAGGCATCCTTGAACTGTTCGGCTGTGCGGGTGGGCCGGTCGTTCTGAAATGGATGTTTTATGTCTACAACAGTTCCGAGAAGCTTTCCTTCGGCACGGCGATCCACCCGGGCGCTCCGACCTCGGTGGACGTGTTCCGGTTCTATTATCCGGGCGACAGCATCGCTGGCGGTCAATATTCTCATTATGCGGGGTGACCATCATGGCGCGAATGAAGACCATTGACGGCGTCCTTGTCGAAATGACGCCGCAAGAAGAGGCAGCCTTTGTGGCTGCGCCCATCCCCCGGCCCACGCCGGAAAAGGTGAAGGCTGAGGCCATGCGCCGCATCCTCGCCATCTGCCCCGAATGGAAACAGCGCAATCTGACGGCGCAGGCCGTGATCCTCGCCGACAAGGGCCGAGCCAACTGGACGGCGCAAGATCTGGCCGCATGGGATGCCGGCAAGACGATCTGGGACCGGATCGACGCCATGCGCACCGCGTCCAACGCGCTTGAAGCCATGGACCCGATCCCGACAGACTATCGAGACGACCGCTACTGGCCGTAGGTGACGGACCGGTTCGGCGAGCTTTGGCCCGGTCGTGGGAAGGGGAGGATCAACTTGTGGATCGTCACATTCATGGCATTCGGCGTCAGCGTGACCACCATCCGCAAATCCTGCTCATAGGCCCCGCCGGCCTGCGCGACGACCTCAGCCATGAGTTCTCTGGCATAGTCCAGCGCATGCGCCTCGTCAGCCAGATCCACGCCGTCTGCATCCATGTAAAGGGTTTGTGATGACTTCAGATGAAAATAGTAGCGCGGCACCGTCAGACCTCTCCTTGTCGAATGCAAAAGCGTGCGTGGTGCATCTGACAGGTCCGTGTCATCGGCGAGTTTCGCACAAGGGTACAATTTTATCGGTTCGTGCGTTTATCGGGATGTGAATTCCCGCCTGCTTTCGCCGCAGCGCAAAAGACGGTCCTGTCCCGCCCATATTCCTCGGCCCGCAGTGCTGAGCAAAGCAACGGACCGAAGCTATCAACCCTTCCAAATGACCAAAGAGGTTTTCCCGTGGACGCAAACTTCCAGCGGGCGCTTTCGCGCGTCCTGAAACATGAGGGCGGCTATGTCGACCACCCCAAAGACCCCGGTGGCGCGACAAACAGGGGCATCACCCTCGCCACCTTTCGCCGCTACGTGAAGCCGAAAGCGACAAAGGCGGACCTGCGCGCCATCACGGATGCGCAAATCACCACGGTTTACAGGCGTCACTACTGGGACGCTGTTCTCGGCGCTGAACTGCCCTCCGGCGTTGATTACGCTGTGTTTGATTTTGCCGTTAACAGCGGCCCTTCGCGCTCGGTCAAATTCCTTCAGCGTGTGGTTGGCGTCACGCAAGACGGGCGCATCGGGCCGATTACGCTTGCCGCCTTGGCAAAAGATGATCCGCAGGACGTGGTCTCCAAACTTTGCGATGCCCGGCTGGCGTGGCTCAAGCGGCTGGAGACGTGGCCGACATTCGGCAGGGGCTGGGAGCGCCGCGTGAGCGAGGTGAAGCGCGACGCCTTTCTCGATGCCGCCGACACGGCAATCGCCAGGGCGACTGTCAATGGCATCGAGGATGTCGGCGCGGCCGTCGAGGCCATCAAGGCTGACGAGGACTTCAAGCGCAAGCGCATCGCCGATGGCGCCGTCGCGGGTGGGCTGGCCGCATCCGTCATCGCGGCCGGTGCGGTGATCTGGAAATGGCTGATCGGAGGTTGAGCATGCTGAAATACATTCTGCCCAAATCGCTGACATGGTGGACCGGTGTCGCTTCGATTGTCACCGGTGCGGCCCAGATTGCCGCCCCGGACGCAAAAGCAATCGGGCAGGTGGGCGAGGTCCTCTCGCTGGCCAACGGCGCCGGCTCCGCGCCGACGCCCGCCACGCTGATCGTGCTCGGTCTCGGCCTGATCGGCCTGCGCCGCAAACTGGAGGGCCAATGATGGGCGACGCCGATGATGCCCGCCTCGACCGCATCGAGCAGAAACTCGACAAAATGGCCGAGGCGCTCGTCTCGCTGGTGCGCATCGAGGAACGCACCAGCACGCTGTTCAAGCGGCTCGACGCCACCGACGAGCGCATGAACAGCCTGTCGAAACGCGTGGCCGACCTCGAAAAGACCAGCGATACGCGCGGCGTCACCTTCGCGCTCGTGGACCGGGTCTTCTGGATCGCCATCACCGCTGCCGTCGGCATGGGCGCATACTGGGTGCGCGGTGGTTGAGCCCGGAAACGACGATGACGGGCCATCGCCCATCTCCTACGTCTCGCTCAAATCCAAAGTGGCCCAGTTTTGCGCCGCCCCGTGGCCCAATTTTCCTCCGACGTTGACAGCAGCTCATCCCGTCATCAATCGCGGCGATCAAGCGCGCCCGCAAATCCATTGAAAGAGGCTGTCCCATCCATGCCGACCTCCTGCACCCGGCAGGAAGCATGAATCAGAAACCCTCTGATTTGGGAATCCCTAGAGCGTTTCACGTTTTGAGTGAATCGGAATGGATTCCCTCTGGTCGGGATTTGTGATTCAAGATGCTGGCTGGGACAGGAGGCCAGCATCGAATGACGGCACCTCTTTCCAATGATTTGCGTGAGCGTGTGGTCGCTGCGGTTCTTGCTGGCGAAAGCTGTCGATCAGTCGCTGTCCGGTTTGGCGTTGCGGTCTCTTCGGTCGTGAAGTGGTCACAACGTTACCGAGCGACCGGATCAGTAGCGCCGGGCCAGATAGGCGGACATCGCAAGTCGGTTCTTGAACCGCATCGTGACTTCATCATCGAGCGGCTCGGGCAGACGCCGCATCTGACCCTGCAGGGTCTGAAGGGCGAGCTTGCGGCACGGGGCGTGAAGGTGTCGCACAACGCGGTCTGGCTGTTCCTGCGGCGCGAGGGCCTGCGGTTCAAAAAAAACATTGTTCGCCCTTGAGCAGGCGCGCGCCGACATCGCCCGCAGGCGACGGCGGTGGCGATCCTTTCAAGGGCGTCTCGATCCACGGCGGCTGGTCTTCATCGATGAAACCTGGATCAAGACCAACATGGCCCCGCTGCGCGGTTGGGGGCAAAAGGGCAAACGCCTGCGTGGCTTTGCCCCGCATGGCCACTGGCGCACCCTGACCTTCCTCGGTGCGCTGCGTCATGATGGCCTTGTCGCACCGTGCGTCTTCGACGGCCCGATCAATGGCGAATGCTTCCGGGCCTGGGTCGAGCAACAACTCGTGCCTGTGCTCGAACCCGGCGACATCGTCGTCATGGACAATCTGGGATCGCACAAGTCGGTCGAGGTGCGGCGAATGATCCGCGCCGCCGGTGCGCGGATCTGGTTCCTGCCGCCATACTCACCCGACCTGAACCCCATCGAGCAGGCATTCGCCAAGATCAAACATTGGATGCGCGCCGCCCAAAAGCGAACAATCGAAGACACATGGCGACACATCGGACACCTGGTCACAACAATCGAACCCGACGAATGCGCCAATTACATGCAAAACGCTGGATACGCTTCCACCTAAACGTGAAACGCTCTAAAGATTCAGGACGCTCGAAAAACGCTCTAAAACAACGTGTGCTACCACGAGAGCCTCGGCAACCTGACGCCCGCCGATGTGTACTTCGGGCTTGCCGTGCAGATCCTGAAACAACGAGAGTAGATCAAACGCAAAACCATGCTCAAGCGGCGCTTGCGCCACCAAACGGAAAACGCATAACCTCAATCAAGGATGAGCCAGAGCCTCCAAACGAAAGGACGCTCAAATGTCCCAAATTATCTGACGACGAACAATGATCTCATGCCCTGTAACTTCAAGCCGCAGTAACGCAATCGCGGTCAGACCGGACGCATACGCTCAAAACTTCTGACGACGGCCACCCCATGAAGCTGGCGGCGGCGACCCCATGGCCTGGTCCCGCAAATCGCGCAACGCGAAATCGAATACAGGCTACAACTATCTTACCGAACAACGCAGTCAGGCGAACGCCGTTCGCTATTCGCGACCGTCGAAATCGACGTGGTCGCGACATATGCTGAATATCTCGGGCGAGGCCTCGGTGAAAGCGTCGACGCAGTCCGGATCAAACTGGCTAGCTGCGCGGGAGCCGATATAGGCCGCAGCCTCGTCGATCGGCCAAGCCGTCTTGTAGGGACGTTCGGTCGTCAGCGCATCGAAGGTGTCGGCGATAGCGACGATACGCGCCGAAAGCGGGATATCCGTTCCTGACAGGCCGGCCGGATAGCCGGAACCATCATAGCGTTCGTGATGAAACTCGGCGACTTCCTTCGCCATACGCATCAATGCCGACTTCGCTCCCTGGAATATCTCGGCTCCTATCACCGTATGACGGCGCATCTCTACAACCTCTTCAGTGTCGAGCTGTCCTGGTTTCTCCAGCACCGCCTCCCGAATGCCGACTTTTCCGATGTCGTGCATTGGCGCCGCGAGTTCGAGATCCCGGCAAAATTCTTCCGGTAATCCCATCCGGCGGGCAATGACGCCGCTGTACAACGCGACGCGCTTAGTGTGGCGCGCGGTATCATCGTCCCTGTAGCCGGCGGCGAGCGTCAACCGCTGGATGATCTCCTCTTCGCGTTCGCGCAGTTCCGCAGTCGCCTTGTCGACTTCCTGGCGGAGCAAGGCCTCGCGTTCCGCCATGGCGATCTGTGCCTTGCGCAGACGGATCATATTCCTAATACGGGCGGTGAACTCGACTAGGTCTACCGGCTTCCGCAGGAAGTCGATAGCACCGGCCTCCAAGGCTGACAGATGCAATTCCCGCTCGCTGGCGGCCGTGATGATGACGAAAAGCTTGTCGGCATGTTCGGGGGAGCTTGACAGGCGTTCGATGACCTCGAGCCCGTTATGGTTGGGCAGCATGTAGTCGATAATGGCTATGTCGAATTCGACGCCGGGAAAATCGGCGAACAATTCCGCCGGATCGGTATAGGGAACCGATTCGCAGCCGCGGATACGCTCGACTCGTTTCAAAAAGGTCTGCAGAGTCGAACGGCTGTCCTCGACCAAAAGGATTCGTATGGGGCGTTCAACGTCTGTCATGCCGCCTTCTCCGGTATTTCAAGTCCTTCGAATTGCTCGCGCAATCTGGCTACGTCATCGGCCCGCGGCCGGGCAGTACGCAGGGTGGTCGCCACCTCGGCGACGCCATCGAGGCCTAAATTCAGCGCGGCACCCTTCAACGTATGCAGCAATCGGTCGCGCAAATGCTCGTCGCTCGCCCCATCGGTCTCGAGTACCCTCAGTAGATCACTGGCTTCGCCGAGAAAGGCGGACAGCAGTTCGCGGAACTGTGCCGCGCCGAACAATTCGATCATCTCGGCCTGGCGGTCCGAAATCGCCCACGGCGCCGGCCCGTCCTGAGGCGTCACTTGCCTCAAAGTCACGCGTTCGAAGAGCGCGCGCAGGCGATCCAGCGTCACCGGCTTAGATTCAAATCCGTCGAAGCCGGCGGCGATGCAGCGTTCGCGATCCTCCTCCGACGAATTCGCTGTCATGGCGATAATCATGGTCTGAGCGTTCGGCCCGTTGCCGGCGCGGATCGCTCGAACTGCCTCGATGCCGTCCATCAATGGCATCTGGATATCCATCAGTATGAGATCGAATTTTTTGCGCGAAGCGATCTCGACTGCCTCGATGCCATTTTCGACGATAACAGCGGTTTGTCCGAGCTTGGCGAGAAACCGCACAGCGACCCGGCTGTTAACGGCGTTGTCCTCAACCAGAAGTGTGCGTACTGTATTCAGCGCGATATCGGTGGCGGAAAGCGTTTCGGCAGGTGCCGGTGTATGCGCATTTTCGGCCACCTCTACCGGGATCTCGAACCAGAAGGTCGAGCCACCATCGCGGTTAGGGCGCATACCGATCGTTCCGCCCAACGCCTCGACAATATGCTTGCAGATCGTCAGCCCCAGACCGGTGCCGCCGAAACGACGGCTAATCGACGAATCGATTTGGCTGAACGGCTCGAACAACTTCTTGCGGCCGGCAGCGTCGATTCCGATACCACTGTCGCTTACCCGAAACTGGAGATAAGGCTTTCCACCGCGATCCATCAGGTCAGCGGAAAGTATAATGTCCCCCTCGTTAGTGAACTTTACAGCATTGCCGAGAAGGTTGATGAGAACTTGGCGCAAACGTGTTGGATCGGTTCGAAAGGCAATTTCGCAAACGGTGTCTACGACTTCGGTGTGCAAAGCCAATCCCTTTTCCAGGGCGCGCCCGCGCACGATGTTGAACGACTCTTCGATGAGTTGGCAGACTGCGGTGGGCTTGTACTCGATTTCCAATTTACCGTGTTCGATCTTTGAATAGTCGAGAATGTCCGTTAGCATTTCCAGCAACGCATGACCGGACGCGCGGATCACATGAACGCACTCGGCGGTGTCGCGCGGTAAGTCTTCGGTATCGATCAATTCGGCCATCCCGAGAATGGCGTTCAACGGGGTCCGGATCTCGTGACTCATCGTGGCTATGAACTGGGACTTGGCCCGGTTTCCCGCTTCCGCCGCTTCCCAGGAGCGCGACAGTTCTCGCGATATTTCGTCTGATCGCTCGGCAAATGCGAGGGCACTCGACACCTGGCGGCGCATAGTCAGGATCAGCGCGAGGAGAGAAAACACAAGGATTACCACGATAGCCGCCGCCACGTTTCCCAAACGAATCATCAAATTGCGGTTTTCGGCGCGTTGCGTCGAGATCGTGCTGTTGGTGAAACTCAGGAAATCCTCGGTCGCATTGGCGAGTTCCTTGAACCGGTCCTCGACGCCTTCGAGCAGTTCCTTCGATGGCTCGTTTCCCTCAGCGATGGCGTTGAAAATAGGTTCGAAATCCCGGATCTCGTTCTTGGCTTCGCCTATCCGGAGCCGTACCTCCGAGTTTTTCGTGAAATAGTCCTGGTATATGGAGTTCTCTAGGATGGTCAGCCGTGAGTAAAGGATGTCATAGCGCAAGCTGAGTTCCTGCAAATCAGTGTCTATTTCGTCGGATGAATGGACGTAGCGCTCCAACGCGATGGCGAGTTTTCTGGTCTCGCGGTCAAGTTGGTACACGGCCCAGATCGCGTCCTCTCGGACGGAACTTCGTAGTGAGTCCTGGGTACGAGAGATCGATACATAGAGCGCGATCAGAGCCACGAGTACAACAGCCGAGACTACCTGCAGGATCCACGCAATACGTTTGATCCTGATAACAGAACGGTGATCACGGGTGTCAAACGGTCTCATTCGACGACTTCGATCTCCATGATCTGCCAGACCGATCGGGTGAAATATTTCTCGTTGTAGAGATTCGGATTCGTGTCGAAAGGATATATCAAAAACAGCGGTCCTTTTTCACGCACGGACATCGGTTTGCCGTTCATTTTTATTGCCAGGATCGTGTCAAACTCGATGGCGTCGCTAGCCGGAACCTCGGCAGCGTAATCGTTGAGCGCGCGCACGATCAGCTTAGATCCCTTTGAGCCGACTTCATCAAGTACCGCGCGCAGATAGGGTCCGGAAAACCGGGTTTCGTCCTCGATCCAGGGCGTCTTCATCATCGCCTCGCGGCCTGGCAATGCCGCAAGCATGGCCTGATCGAACTTGGCGACACCGTCGGAATTTGTCTGCGTGATAGCACCCTTCACAGTCAGTATGACACTGCCAGTCGGCTGTTCGAGCGCGGTCGCGGCATTGGCGCAAAGACAAAGCGTGCCGGCAGCGGCGGCGCAGCGCAATATGAAAGATTTCATGCCATATACTTTCGTTAGCGAAACTCAGGCCGCATCGCGGTCGATGATGCTTTCAAGGAGGCGCTTGCGGAATTCCAGCGCACAGACCGGCTTGGTCAAAAAATCCGTGACGCCGGCGTCGATCGCACGGGAACGCAATCGTTTTTCCTTGGCTATCGTCACCATGATGATCGGTACGCTGTCGTAATCTTTGAGGAGGCGGACGGAACGCGTGAACTCAATGCCGTCCATTTTTGGCATGAAATAGTCGACAATCAGAGCGTCAAACCGCTCGCGGGCACATAAATCCAGCGCATCGTACGGACTGGTCGTCATGACCGTTTCCGTATCGAAGACCTTGCGGGCAAGCTGCTTAAGCACCGCGCAGTTGGTCGCAATGTCGTCGAGGGCGAGGAATTTCATTTCCTATTTCCTTTTCCGAGTGGACAACTTCCGATAAAAATCGGATTCCGAATTTGGATTCCAATTTCAATTATTGTCCTGATGTGCGGCGAGAGCAAGCTTGAGAGCCGGATTTAAAAGTAGTTGAGAGCCTGTCGGCCAATAGGCGTGTTTTCAGGTTCTCCGCGCTCCAGCGCGCCATGGCGGCGTAGAGAGCCGCGTTCTGGCGGTTCATTGAGGCCGTTTTTCGGCCGTTTTGTTGGTTCTACCCGTCTTTTTCTGTTCGGCGGACGGACTCCCGGTGCAGTTTTCGAAGGTTGTGAACGGCGGCCTGCAGCTGCCACTCGCCGCGACAGAGCTCAAGCCCGCGCATGCTGAAGCGACCGGCATCCTGGCGATCCTTCATCTGGCCGAACACCGGTTCGACGCTGGCCCCCTGTAGACGGTAGAGCGCCCGGCCACGCTTGGTGCGCAGCTTGCGATCCATGCGATCGCGCGCGGTCATGGACTTGGGCATCCGCCCACGCGGCGGCGGAGCCTCTCGCAAGGCAGCTCGCTGCTTGTGGTCTTTCTGGGTTGCGATGAACAATTCGCATTCCTCGGTCTGGCTTTCGGCATTCGCCTCCGACCAGTACCCGGCATCCGCAACCGCCGCCCCGAGAACCGCTTCCTCGCCCAGCACTGCTTCGGCATTCGCCTGCGCCTAGTCGATCATCCCGGTAAGTTGGCGCACATCATTGGCCTCGGTGGTGACGTCAGCGGCCAGGATGATCTGTCCCGTCGTCACAACCGCCTGCGCGTTGTAGCCCTGCACCCAGCCGCGCCGTGTCTTCAGGATGCCGCTCTGCGGATCCGTGGTGTTGGCCTCCGTGTCGGGATCGACGCTCGGGTCGGGCTCCTTGGGCTTGCGTTCGCGCTTGCGCCTGCCGGTGGCCTTCTCCTCGGCCTCCCGTTGCGCGATCTTCTTCTCCTGGCGGGTGGCAGCAGCGGCAGCCTGAGCCTGGAGCTTCTCCTGGCTGGCCTTCAGCCGGGCCAGACGGTCTCCGCGCCGCTTCAAATCGCCAGGCAGGGTCGGATCGCTGGCCTCGGGACCGAACTGTCGATCCTCGCGGGCATCCGTCGCCTCGACCTCCGCCAAAACCCGGTTGATCTGCTCCTCGATCGTGCTGGCCGTATGGTTGGCGTCGAGCGACGCGTTGGCTTTCACCTTGGTGCCGTCCAGCGCTCCCAGCCAAAGACGGATCAGTCCCGCCTCCCGGCACAATTCCAGCACATGGAGGAAGACGCCCTTCATCCGCTCGGCATGGCGCTGGCGAAAGCGTACGATGACGCTGTGGTCGGGAACGTCGTCGCCGACGATGAACCGGTAGCCGGCATCGCCGACGATGAACCGGTAGCCGGCATCGCGCCGGCACAGCCGCTCGATCGCCCGGCTCGACCGAACCCCGTGGCTGTAAGCGTAGATCAACAACGCCAGCAGCATCGACGGCGCAAAAGGCGGCTGGCCTGCGCGACCGACCTTGCAGGTCGCCTCGAAGTCGCTGAGGTCCATAAGCCCGACAGCATCCACTACGACGTGGACGATGTCTCCCTCGGGCAACCAGTCCATCATGTCGACCGGGAGCAGGAAGCGTTGGCGACGGTCCGGTTGGCGGAAGAAATGGGCCATGGCGATCCCCTCAACGGCTGCTGATGCTCAGCGAATCATGCCGCTCACAGCCCCGTCAACCGATTGGCGGCGAGCCGGACCGGAATTCCGACCGAAAGGCGCCGATTCTGCAACAGGCTCCAAATCAGATTGATTTTGGTCCTTGACCTGCGTTGAATTGCGAACGAGTTTCGGCTCGTCCCGGCCTCGGTCCCCCATGCCTTATGATGTCGGGGCTCGCCGGATCGATTGTGTCGCTTCGATCCGGCGTCAAATTCAATGCTCGCCGAGCGGTGGGCAGGGATTGCTTGCACGATCTGCCCATGGATCAGAAGGCCAGTTGAATGGAAGATTACGGCAACTTCGTGCGAATCGCTGTCGAAGCGATACCTGAAAACACCGCCATTGCGAGGGCTACGGCTTATGTTCGTGCCCGACAGGCGATCCAGCGGCAGTTGGACAGGGGGGCTTTTGATGAAAAGACCAGGCAAGCGATCATTGGCCGTCTGGAAGACGCGATTCTTGATTTCGAGGCCGCGCTTCTTGTGAACTCCGGCCAATAGGCATTTCTGAGCGGTGATCTTTGTGCACCGACATGTCATTGCCGGGCCGCGAGGCCTGAAGAGTGGGGTGAGGGCGCCTTTTTGATCATCGAGGCTGATGCCGAAGCGGCTGAACCTCGCTCGCATTGAGGCCCCGGTATAGGACGATTGCCATTGGCGGCCAAGTGGGGGGCAAGAGCTTCGACCCTGTTCTCCATCAAAGTTCGTGCGCCTGGCCGTGGCCGCGCGCCTTCTTGGGGCGGTGGGGCGCGTGCATGCGCATCGACTGCCGGAGCGAAGCGAACCTCATCGCCCGTGTTGCGCTCATGCAACCATCAATGAAACTTTTTTGAAGGGGCATTTGGGGGTTTGACTGGCGTCGGTCCTGTGGTAGCTCCGAAATTGGCTTTTTGATGTCTGCGAGGGGACAATTTTATGAATCACCGTATCCTGAAGGCCCTTATGGCCTCGACCGTTCTGGGTCTTGTGGCGTCGCCCGTGGTGTCTGCCGAAATTACGGGGCCGACATCTTCGACCTATGTGATCGGCGATCACGACAGCCTGACGATCACGTCGAGCGGATCGATCGCTGTTACGGGTAACGACAATGACGGTGTTGACGGGTATGATGATGCCAATCACATCACCGTGATCAATAATGGTTCGATCACAACGAACGGACTTCGCTCTGACGGCATCACGGTGCGGGACTTCGATGCCAATGCGGGCG
>NZ_JALEGV010000043.1 GCF_022763245.1 Oricola sp. | reverse complement strand
GGATCGCCCCCAGATCGTCGGGACGCACCGAGGACAAAACGCCGCCAAAGCGGCCGATCGGCGTGCGGATGTAGTCGCAGATGTAGGCGTCGGTCATCAAAAGGTTCCTCAGAGATCCGGAACGACGAGGTCGGCGACCTCACCGTCCACATGGAGTTTCGCGCCGGTCACCGCCTGAAGCGCGTCGAATGTCATTTGCGGCCGCTTCTCACGCAGGACGAAATGCCCGTCCTGGATGTCGATCACGGCAAGCGAGGTGTAGACGCGCGTCACGCAACCGACGCCGGTCAAAGGCATGGTGCAGCGCTCCAGCAGCTTCGGCTCGCCCTTCTTGGTGACATGGTCTGTGATGACGGCGACCCGCCTGGCGCCATGCACCAGGTCCATCGCGCCGCCGACGGCCGGCACGCCGCCCTTGCCCGTGGACCAGTTGGCGAGATCGCCGGTCTCGGCGACCTGGTAGGCGCCGAGCACCGCAAGGTCGAGATGGCCGCCGCGCACCATGGCGAAGCTGTCGGCATGGTGGAAGAAGGCCGAGCCGGGCTTCAGCGTGATCGCCTTCTTGCCAGCATTGATCAGGTCCCAATCCTCTTCACCTTCGGGCGGCGCCTCGCCGAAACCGAGCACGCCGTTTTCGGTGTGGTAGATGACATCGCGGCCTTCAGGCTGGAACTTCGCGATCATCTCGGGGAAGCCGATGCCGAGATTGACATAGGCGCCGTCCTCGATGTCCTGCGCCGCACGCCAGGCGATCTGCGCGTTGGAAAGCTTCATGGCGTCGAGTTGTTCGTTCATGGGTAGACCGCTCCCTCGCGGTTGAGCGCTTCTTCCTGCCGCGGGTCTGTCACTTCGACGACACTGTCGACGAAGATCCCCGGGGTGACGACCATTTCCGGATCGATGCCGCCGGCGGGCACGATCCGCGAGACCTGGGCGATGGTCTTCGTCGCGGCCATCGCCATCAGCGGATTGAAATTACGCGCGGCCATCCGATAGGTGAGATTGCCGAGCGGATCGCCCAGTTCGGCCTTGATCAGGGCGACATCGGCCTTCAGCCAGCGCTCCTGGACATAGGATCTGCCGTCGAATTCGGCGACCGGCTTGCCCTCCGCCAGTTCCGTGCCGTAGCTCGTCGGCGTGTAGAAGGCGGGAATGCCCGCGCCGCCCGCGCGGATGCGCTCGGCGAGCGTTCCCTGCGGCACGATCTCCAGCTCGATCTTTCCGGCCAGATACAGTTCGGTGAACACCCTCGGGTCTGCGGAGCGCGGGAAGGAGCAGATCAGCTTGTCCACTTGGCCCTGTTCGATCAGCGCCGCGAGGCCGACATGGCCGTTGCCGGCGTTGTTGTTGACGACCGTCAGGTGTTTCGGTCCGGCGTCGATCAGCGCGTGGATCAGCTCGATCGGCGCGCCGGACCCGCCGAAGCCGCCGATCATGACGGTCGCGCCGTCATCGATGCCGGCGACCGCCGCTGCGAGTGAACTTACCGACTTGTCCATGGCTTACTCCCGACCGGGGATGACGACAGAGCGTGTCATCCACGCGGCCGCTGCGGCTGGCAAGGCAATTCGTGCGCATGTTGACATTTGTTCATATCGTGAAAAATGATGTGCGCATGTTGAACAAAACCGACATGATCGCGTCGCTGGCCAAGGGCTTGCGCGTTTTGGAGTGTTTCGGCGCCGAGCATCCGCGCCTCTCGATTGCCGACGTGGCCACGGCGACCGGGTTGGATCGCGCGACGGCGCGGCGCTGCCTGCTGACGCTGCACGGTCTCGGCTACGCCGACTATGACGGCAAGTTCTTCACCCTGACGCCGCGCGTGCTGAGGCTGGGCATGGGCGCGCTGGCCGCCCTGCCCCTGCCGCAGATCGTCCAGCCCTGGCTGGACCAGCTTTCCGAACAGATCGGCCAATCGGTCTCCGTCTCGATCCTCGACGAGACCGAGATCGTCTATGTCGCGCGCGCAGCGCAGCGCAGGGTCATGTCGATCGGCCTGATGCCCGGCTCGCGGCTGCCGGCGCATTGCACCTCGATGGGTCGCGTGCTGCTGGCCGCGATGGACGAGGATGCGGCCCGCGACGTGATCGACGCGTCGGACCTGACGCCGCGCACGCCGCATTCGCTGTCCGACCCGGCGGACATCATGGCAGCGATCGCCAAGACGCGCGCGCAGGGCTACGCGGTGAACGACCAGGAAGTGGAACTCGGCTTGCGATCGCTCGCGGTTCCGGTGTTCGACGCCCATGGCAAGGTGGTCGCGGCGCTCAACACCGGCATGTCCGCCGTTCATGGCGAGCCGGACAGCATCGTGCACACCTATCTGCCGGCCTTGTTGAAAACCCAGGAGGGCCTGCGCCGCGTTCTCAACTGATCGCGGCGGAACAGGCGTCACTCCACCCGCAATTCGCTGATCGCCGTATCCCGATAGGCGGTGCCTGGATAGGCCGACCGGATGGTGAGCGAGAGCCACGTCACGGGGCCAAGCGCGGAGATGTCGACGGCCTGCCACTGCCCCGTGTCCCGCAGTGCGGCCGTCAATTGCCGACCGTTGGAACCGGCGATCACGACCTCGCGCACGCGGCCGTTCTTCTCAAAGAGCGCATTGCTCTTGTTATAGCCATTGGCGAACCTGAGGATCGAAAGCGCGCGTTCTCCGCCGAATTTCAGGACGATGGACTGGCCTTCCCCGTCGCCCGCGACGCCTTCCACCCAGGCCGTGCTCATGTCGCCGTCGGTCAGGTTGGACCCGCCATAACGATTGCCATATTGGGGATCGAGGATAGACGACACGCACAGTTCCGCGCCGGCGAGACCGCCATACGGACCGTAGCACGCCGCCATGCCGCCGGGCGGGGACCTGTGCACCGTCGCCGGCGACTTCGTCTTCTCCAGCGCCTCGCGCGCCAGGGCGACGTAGAAATTCCCCTCCTGCGAACCGTACTCGCCGAGGAAGGCTTCCCACGCGGCCTGGGTCCCGATCTGCCGGGCCATCTCGAACTTGCGAGCCATCTCGGCTTCCGGATCCGCCACCACTGGTGCCGGCTGCGCCGGAGGCGGCGTGACCTGCGCGCCGCCGCGGTCTCCGTGGAAGAAGAAATCGCCGGTGACCGAACTTGTCTCCCAGGGAACCTGCTGGTCGCCGGTGGCCTCCAGGACATTGCGGCGGGTGGTCTTGAAGACGGACTCGATCGTCTCGCCGCCGCCTGTCGAGATCGCCTCGCTCAATGCCAGCGTGTAGGGCGAGTTGTTGCCCCTGCCGTCGAGTGCGACATCGCCCGGCGCCGTTGCATAGGCGATCAGCGTGCCCTTGGGCGCATCGACTGGCGCCAGACCGCGCGAGACAGCGCGAAAAGAGCGCGCGAACGGATTGTTGCGGCAAGCGTCGAGGATGACGATGTTGATCTCGCTGTTGGAGGAGTTCATCACGCGCAGGAAATCGTTGACGTTGATGCCCTCAAGGTCGATCTCGTCTTCGCTGGTGATGCTGGCGTTGACCGGGACCAGATAGTTCTGCCCCGCCACCTGAACGCCGTGGCCGGCATAGAAGAAGAGCCCGGCCTCGATATCCGGTCCGCGCAGGCTGCGACCGAAATCCAGCAAGGCCCTCTTCATGGTCGCCTGGTCGGCGTCGATCAGAGTGGTGACCGCAAATCCCGCATCCTGCAGCGTGCGTGCCATCAAGCCGGCGTCGGAAGGCGGGTTGGGAAGCGGCGAGGTGTTGAGATAGGCGCCATTGCCGATCACCAGCGCGATGCGCTCGCCAGCGACAGCGGCCGGCATGGCCAGCCAGAAGCCCGCAAGGATCACAGCCAGCGTCAGGGCTGTCCTGATCGGTCGCATCACTCTATTCGCGTCCGCGCTCGGGCCGCGGAACGCCCCCTGCCTTTTTCCGCAAACAGTGCGGCGTGGGCCGGCTCCCTGTCAATATGAAGCCCGATAACCAGCGAGTGAGAGCCGCCCCGAACCCGCCCCCGCTGTCGCCGGAGATGCGATAGCGCCAGCCTATCCCGCAAGGGTTGCTGCGCGTGGCGCAGCACTCTGGAAGACCGACGGCGTTTCAAAGCCTGACTGCGTGCGCCTCGCCGCTGCAAACACCGCTCCGACGCCGATCAGCACCGGTTCGTCATGGCCGATCTCCAGCATGGCCAACGGCAATTCGGAAAGCGTTCCGGACCATTGCGCCTCGCCCGGGCGCGATACCGCCTTCGCCACGACGACCGGCGTATCGGCGGCAAGCCCTTGTCGCATCAGTGTCGATGCGATCTCGCCGGCGGTGCGGCCGCCCATGTAGAAGATCGTCGTGGTCTTCGGATCGGTCATCGCCTTCCAGTCGATGTCGCACGGCAGTTCGCCCTTGCGACTGTGGCCGGTGACGAAGCGCACCGACTGTGCGCAATCGCGATGCGTCAGCGAGACGCCGAGGGACGCCACCATGGCCAGCGCCGAGGTGATGCCGGGCACGACCGCGACGGGAATACCTTCAGCCTCCAGCCGGGCGATCTCTTCGCCGGCACGGCCGAAGATCATCGGATCGCCGCCCTTCAGGCGAACAACGTGTTTGCCGGCCTTCGCGAGCGAGACCATCATGTCGTTGATGTCTTCCTGCCGGCAGCTCTCGCGGCCGCCCCGCTTTCCGACCAGCATGCGCTTGGCCTCGCGGCGCGCCAGTTCCAGCACGTCGTCGGAGACGAGATCGTCGAACAGGATCACGTCGGCGGCCTGAAGGGCGCGCACGGCCTTCAGGGTCAGCAGTTCTGCGTCGCCCGGCCCCGCCCCGACCAGCGTGACGCGGCCCTGATTTTCGCCTAGCCCGGCGGCAATCGAAACGGCTTCGGTCGTCAGATCGTCAGCCGCCGAGGTAGCCGGGGCCGGACCGAAGGCCCGGTCGACGAAGCGCTCCCAGAAGGCACGGCGCTGCGCGCCGGGCGCCAGGCGCTCGGTGACGGCTTCGCGAATGTCGCGGGCGAGCGCAGCCCATTCGGAGACGCCCGGCGGGACCAGCGTCTCGATGCGCCGACGGATCGCCTGGCCGAGGATCGGAGCCGCGCCGTCGGTCGAGATGGCGATCACGGCGGGCGACCGGTTGACGATCGACCCGAACTGGAATTCGCAGAATGCCGGCTTGTCGATCACGTTGACCGGCACACCCGCTCCACGCGCGGCGTCGAAGAAGGCCCCGGCCTCGTCGTCGGTGTCGGCGTCACAGATGGCAATCGCCGCGCCGGACAGGATGGCAGGCGTCCAGTCTTCGCGGTGATGCGTGACCGTACCTTCCTCGGCAAGCGCCAGCAAAGTCGCCTGGGGGTCGGCAGCGTAGACGTGAACAGAGGCGCCTGCCGCGGCAAGCAGCTCGGCCTTCCAGGCGGCGGCATCCGTACCGCCGGCGACGATCGCACGCCTGCCCTGCAGCTTGAAGAAGACCGGCAGGGTCGCGAGATCGTCCATGCGCCTTGGGCGGCGCGGCTCATTCCGCGGCGACGATACGATGTTCATCGACGATCTCCCTGATTTCCGATTTGCAGGATCCGCAATTGGTGCCGGCGCAAGTCTGCTTGCCGACGGCTTCGACGCTTGTGCAGCCGTCCCGGACGGCGGCGGCAATTTCCCTGGAGCCCACGCCGAAACAGGAACAGACGATCGCACCCTTGTCCGGCATGTCGGCGCCAGGCCGACCGGCGACCAGCCGCCAGCGCGTGGCGGGGTCGGAGTGGTCGGCGGCCAACTGTCCTGCCGCCCAGCTACGAGAGACCTCGACGGGCTGTGGCGCGAGGAACAGGGCACCGACCAGCCGCCCACCGTCGAATGTGGCGACGCGATGCGCGCCGCTCGCGGTATCGCCGAAGGAGACGATCTCGACGGCAGAAGACGGCGCGACGCCGAAGAGCTGACACGCGAAGTCCTCGATGTCTTCGACGGCAGTGCCGCTTGCGAGTTCGATCTTCCAGCCGGCGGAAAGCTTCGCCAGCGCCCAATAGTCCCATTGCGGCGGGACCGGCTTTTCGGCGCTGACCGCGAAGCCGAAGACACGCGCCGGAAACCGCCTGGCGCTCACCGCGACATGCTTGGAGGCGGGCTGGCCCGAATGCGGATCGGTCACCGGAGCGACGACGACGTCGATGCGGGCATTGGCGGCGAACTGGCCGTTCCAGTGCATCGGCACGAAGACCGATCCCGCCTGCTGGCGGGGCGACACCAATGCGCGGACGAGAACACGGCCATGCGGGCTTTCGATCTCGACGATATCGGCGTCGGCGATGCCGAGCGCCCCGGCATCGGCCGGATGAAGCTCGGCATAGGGCTCGCCGATATGGGCGGAGAGCCGCTGGCTTTTCCCGGTCCGGGTCATGGTGTGCCAGTGATCGCGCACGCGACCGGTGTTGAGGACCAGCGGATACGCATTGGTGACACGTGACGGGATCGCGATGTCGGTCGCGACGAAGCGGCCCCTGCGGTCGGGCGTGAAGAAACCGCCATTGGCGAAGAACCGGTCCGAAATCGGCGTCACGCCGGCGGGCTGCGGCCACCGGAAGGGGGCGAGCTTGCCATAGTCCTCGGCACCGATCCCTTCATGGGCGCTGATGTCGAGGTCCCGACTGCCGGCATTCTCGAAGCCGGTCATCGCCGCATATTCGGCGAAGAGCTGTTCGGGGCTCTCCCAGTCGAAGGCCTCTTCAAACCCCATGCGGCGGCCGATCTGCGCCATTTGCCACCAGTCGGGCCGGGCGTCGCCCGGCAGCGGCAGAAAGGCACGCTGGCGCGAGACGCAGCGTTCCGAATTGGTGACGGTTCCGTCCTTCTCGCCCCAGGCTGCCGAGGGCAGCAACACGTCGGCGTAGCAAGTCGTGTCCGTCTCGGCGTTGACGTCGGAGACAACGACGAAGGGGCATATTTCAAGCGCGGCGCGCACCGCATCGGCATCCGGCATGGAATCCACCGGATTGGTCGCCATGATCCAGAGCGCCTTGATCCTGCCCTCGCCGACGGCCTTGAACAGGTCGACCGCCTTCAGGCCCGGCTTCTCGGGAATCGCGGGCGCATGCCAGAAGCGCTGCGCGATGGCGCGGTGTTCGGGGTTCTCGATGTCGAGATGGGCGGCGAGCATGTTGGCGAGGCCGCCGACCTCGCGCCCGCCCATGGCGTTGGGCTGACCGGTGACGGAGAACGGCCCCATGCCCGGACGGCCGATCCGGCCCGTCGCGAGGTGGCAGTTGATGATCGCGTTGACCTTGTCCGTGCCGATGGAGGACTGGTTGACGCCCTGGCTGTAGACCGTGACCGTCTTCTCCGTTTTCGCGAAGAGTGCGTAGAACTGATAGAGTTCGTTGGCGGTCAGGCCGGTCAGCGCCGCCACTTCCGGCACATGCAGGTCGAGCGTCCGTTCCACAGCATCGACGAAGCCGGTCGTGTGCTTGACCATGTAGTCCATGTCGACCGCGCCGACTTCGGCCAGATAGGCCAGAAGGCCGGCAAACAGGGCAATGTCGCCGTCGGGGGCGATTGCGAGGTGCATGTCGGCGATGTCGGCGGTCATGGTGCGGCGCGGGTCGATCAGCACCACCTTCATTTCGGGCCGCTTCGCCTTGGCGGCGGCGATGCGCTGGTAGAGAACCGGGTGGCACCAGGCGAGATTGGTGCCGGTGAGGACGATGAGATCGGCCAACTCCAGATCTTCATAGGTGCCGGGCACCGTGTCCGTGCCGAAGGCGCGGCGGTGGCCGGCGACCGACGACGCCATGCAGAGTCGGGAGTTGGTGTCGATGTTGGCCGACCCGATGAAGCCCTTCATCAGCTTGTTGGCGGCGTAATAGTCCTCCGTCAGGATCTGTCCCGAGACATAGAAGGCGACGCTGTCGGGCCCGTATTCGGCAATAGCATCGGAGAAGCGGGACGCGACGAGGTCGAGCGCCTCGTCCCAGCCGGCCTGGCGGCCGCCGATCTCGGGATGCAGCAGGCGGCCGTCGAGATCGACCGTCTCGCCGAGCGCCGAGCCCTTGGAGCAGAGCCGGCCGAAATTGGCCGGATGCGCCTTGTCGCCCTTCACGGTCACGGCGCCGTCATCCTTGCGGGCGACGACGACGCCGCAGCCGACGCCGCAATAGGGACAGGTCGTGCGCACCCCCTCCGACATCACCGGATTCCGATCGCCAGAAGCACGGCATCGCCGTCTAGCTTCACCGGAAAGGTCGCCGTCGATCCTTCGTCGGCGCCCTGCGCCTCGCCGGTTTCCAGCGAGATCACCCAGTTGTGCAGGGGGCATGTGACACATCCGTCATGGACAATGCCCTGGCTGAGCGGGCCCTGCCGGTGCGGGCACTTGTCCTCAAGCGCGAAGACCTTGTCATTGGCGGTGCGGAAGATGGCGATCGTCATCTCGCCGTTGCGGACGCAGCGCGCCCCGCGTCGGGGGATGTCGGCCAGCGTGCCGACCTTCACCCAATCCTGAACCTGAACATTCATTCGGCCGCCTCCAGCGAAAGCGTCGCCATCGGCTTGAACTCGTGCTTGTCCTTGCCGGAGACGCGCTCCGACCACGGATCGACCTGGGCGAATTTCTGGGAGAAGACGAAACGGTCGAAATAGGCCTTGCGGCGCTCCGGATCGTCGACGATCTGGCGGCGCACCTCGTCATAGCCGATGCGTTTCGCCCATTTGTAGATGCGCTCGAGATAGCGGGCCTGCTCGCGATACATCTGGGTCAGAGCCACGATGTATTCGAGCGCCTCGTCCTCCGTGCGGACCTGGCACAGGACCTCGGTTCCCTTGATCTCGAGGCCCGCGGCTCCGGCGAAATGGATCTCGAAGCCGGAATCGACGCAGACGACGCCGACATCCTTGCAGGTCGCCTCGGCGCAGTTCCTCGGGCAGCCCGAGACGGCAAGCTTGACCTTGGCCGGCGTCCACGAGCCCCACATGAACTTCTCCAGCCGAACGCCGAGGCCGGTGGAATCCTGCGTGCCGAAGCGGCACCAGTCAGTCCCGACGCAGGTTTTCACCGTGCGCAGGCCCTTGGCGTAGGCATGGCCGGACACGAAGCCGGCCTTGCCGAGATCGGCCCAGACCGCCGGCAGGTCTTCCTTCTTGATGCCCAGCATGTCGATGCGCTGGCCGCCGGTGCATTTGACCGTCGGGATGTCGAACTTGTCGACGACGTCGGCGATGGCGCGCAGTTCGGTCGAAGAGGTGACGCCGCCCCACATGCGCGGCACGACCGAATAGGTGCCGTCCTTCTGGACGTTGGCGTGCACGCGCTCGTTGATGAAGCGGGACTGGTAGTCGTCGGCATATTCGTCCGGCCAGTCGCAGACGAGGTAGTAGTTGAGCGCCGGGCGGCATTTGGCGCAGCCGCAGGAGGTCTTCCACTCCAGCTCCTGCATGACCGCGTCGATCGACTTCAGTTCCTTGGCGACGATCAGCCGGCGCACGTCGTCATGGCCGAGATCCGTGCAGCCGCACATGGGCTGGACGGCGGCGGGGTTGTATTTGTCACCAAGCGTCAGGACCATGAGCTGCTCGACCAGCCCGGTGCAGGTGCCGCAGGATGACGACGCCTTGGTGTGCGCACGCACGTCGTCGAGCGCCGTCAGGCCCTTGTCGTTGATGACATTGACGATCTTTCCCTTGCAGACGCCGTTGCAGCCGCAGATCTCTGCCTCATCCGGCAAGGCTGCAACGGCCGCCATAGGGTCCAGCGGTTCGCCCCCCTGGTAGGCCTGACCGAAGATCACCGTGTCGCGCATGTCGGAAATGTCCGCGCCCGACTTGATCATGTCGAAGAACCACGGGCCGTCCGCCGTTTCGCCGTACAGGACAGCGCCGACGATGCGATTGTCCTCCAGGACGAGGCGGCGATAGACGCCCGCGGTCGCGTCGCGCAGCACGATTTCCTCGCGGTCGTCGCCCTGGTTGAAGTCGCCCGCCGAATAGAGGTCGACACCGGTCACCTTCAGCTTGGTCGCCAGTTCCTTGGGAACGAAGGAGGCTTCGCCGCCAAGGAGATTCTCCGCCAGCACCGCGGCCTGGTCGTAGAGCGGAGCGACCAGCCCGAACAGCGCGCCCTGAAATTCAACGCATTCGCCGACCGCGAAGACGTCCTTGTCGGAGGTCGCCATTTGGGCATCGACGACGATGGCGCGGCCGACCTCGATCCCGGCCTCCCTGGCCAGTTGCGCGGCCGGACGGATGCCGACGGCCATGACCACCAAGTCCGCCCTGATCGTCGTGCCGTCCTGAAGCTCGATCCCCTCGACGCGTCCATTGCCGACGATGGCCTTGGTCGAGGCCGAGGTCAGCACATCGATGCCGCGGCGTTCGAAGTCCTTCCTGAGCAGGTAGCCCGCCGACTCGTCGAGCTGGCGCTCCATCAGGTGGCCGGCGAGATGAACCACCGTCACGTCCATGCCGCGCAGGCGCAGGCCCGCGGCGGCTTCGAGGCCGAGCAGGCCGCCGCCGATGACTACCGCGCTGGCGCCGGGCTTGCCGGCCGTCTCGATCATGGCGTTGGTGTCTTCCAGATCGCGATAGGTGATGACGCCCGGCAGGTCATGTCCATCGACGGGGATGATGAAGGGCGCGGAGCCGGTCGCGATGATCAGCTTGTCGTAGGGGACCTCGCCGTTCTCGCCGATGACAACCTTGCGGGCGCAGTCGATCGCGGCGACCTTCTCGCCGAAGCGGCAGGTGACGTTGTGCTGCGCGTACCAGGCATCGTCATGGATGACGATTTCCTCGTAGCTCTTCTCGCCCGACAGGACGGGCGACAGCATGATGCGGTTGTAATTGCCGCGAGGCTCCGCGTTGAACAGCGTCACCTCGAAGGCGTCGGGATCGCGTTCGAAAAGATGCTCCAGCACCCGCCCGGAGGCCATGCCCGCACCGATAACCACCAGTTTCTTCATGGTCATTCCCCTCAGCAATACCAGGCGACGACATGGGCGATCGTGTCGCCGTGATAGATCGGCAGGGCGACCACGGTGTCGTAGCCCGGTCCGATGCCGGCACCGCCCTGCTCCACGACCGGCAGCCCCGTTCCGAGGACCTTGCCGATATGGCCCTGCCAGGCGGCGATGCGCTTCGGATTGTCCTCGTCCCAAAGCGGGCCTTCCCTGGCGCAGATGCCGTCAGCCAGGACGGCTTCCTTGTTGACGCCGACCCTGGAGGCGCGCGCGTCCCACAATTCGAAGCGTCGGGCGATCGGCGTCCCGCGCGCGGACAGCAATGTCAGGACGTAGGTCCGGCCGCCCGGAACAGGCACGGGCAGGCCGAGACCCGTCGTCAGGCCGGCGCGTCCGGCGCTGTCGGCGCGGATGAACTTGTAGCCGGATCCGAGGTCGCGCATCAGCATCGGCGTGTTGGCCGCCCAGACGCCGCCGGGCAGGCCCTGACCGCGCGGGAAATGCGTGTGCTGGGACACCCATTCGAAGTGGCGCGCGGCGCCGTAGTAGCCGTCCTCCAGCATCAGCAGGCCGTCGGTTTCCGCCCAGACCTCGATGGCGCCGGTGCGCACGTCGTCGTCCGAGCACAGCAGGACGAGGACCGCCTTGAGCGTCTCGGCGGCGAAGACGGGGATGGCCACGGCGCTGGTCAGGCCGGCGGCACGGGCCGCCTCGGTGCGCTTGAAATAGGAGCCGTCGAACTGCTTGAGCACGACCGGGCGGGCTTCCTGCCACGCCTTGCCGGGCAGGCCCTCGCCCTTGGCGAAGCTCTCGCGGCCGGAGGCGGCGGCGAATTCGCCGTAGCCGCCATAGTTGCCGCCCGCCTGCACCAGCCTGTCGCCTTCCGGCACCCAGATTTCGGAGATTTCGATGAATGTGCGGATCGGTTCCGCCAATGCAACGTCCATCACGCGGCCTCCTTCGCCGGCTTGGGTTCTTCTTTCGCGAGGGCCTTGTCCTTGCCGGCCATGCCCTGCTCGTATTCCTCCAGGAAGTTGAGCAGCTGTTCGCGGTAGAGGTAGTAGTCGGGGTGTTCGAGAAGCGCCTTGCGGCTGCGCGGCCGGGGCAGATCGACGCTGAGGATCTTGCCGATGCGGGCGTTGGGCCCGTTCGACATCATGACCACCCGGTCGGCGAGAAGGATCGCCTCGTCGACGTCGTGCGTGACGCAGATGGCGGTGACCTCGCTTCGCGCCCAGACATCCATCAGCACGTCCTGGAGTTCCCAGCGCGTCAGGCTGTCCAGCATGCCGAAGGGCTCGTCGAGCAACAGAAGCTTCGGCGACAGGGCAAACGCACGGGCGATGCCGACACGCTGCTTCATGCCGTTCGACAGGTCGACGGCCGCCTTGTGCATGGAATCGGCGAGGCCCACGCGTGACAGATAGTATTCGATCACGTCGTTGCGTTCGGCCGCGGACGCATCGGGATAGACTCGGTCGACGCCGAGCGCGACATTCTCGTAGGCCGTGAGCCACGGCATCAACGACGGCGCCTGGAACACGACGGCGCGGTCGGGACCGGCCTGCGTGATGTGCTTGCCGTCGAGGATGATCGTGCCTTCGGAAATCGGGTTGAGCCCGGCTGCCATCGACAGGACCGTCGACTTGCCGCAACCCGAATGACCGATCAGCGTGACGAACTCGCCCTTGTGCATGATCATCTCGAAGCCGTCGACCACGGTCAGCGGGCCCTTCGGCGTCGGATAGATCTTCTTCAACTGGCTGAATTCGAGGTAGCGCTCCTCGGTCACGGTTTCCGACGCGCGGACATAGGCATCCGGCAGATCGCGCTTCTGCGTGATCGGCACGATGTTCGGCAGGACGATGTCGTTTTCGACATCGACGTCGCGCTCGGCCGCGATGTTCATCAGGTACTGGGTGACCGCGCCGCGCAGGCCGATGAACGCCTCGTCATGGTTCATCTCGGCACGATTGCGCGGGCGGGGAATGTCGACCGTGAATTCACGCTCCAGCGTGGCGTTGGGCGCCGGCGTGAGCGGGATGATCCGGTCGGCGAGCAGGATCGCTTCGTCGACGTCGTTGGTGATCAGGATGATGGTCTTCTTTTCCTGCTCGCAGATCGCCGCGAACTCGTCCTGCAGCTTGGCGCGCGTCAGTGCGTCGAGGGCCGAGAGCGGCTCGTCGAGCAACAGCACTTCCGGCTGCATGGCCAGCGCCCGGGCGACGGCGACGCGCTGGCGCATGCCGCCGGAAAGTTCCGCCGGCTTGCGGTCACGCGCATGGGACAGGCCGACCATGTCGATATATTTGTCGACGATGGCCTGGCGCTCCGCCCTCGGCTTGCCGGCGAAGACGCTGTCGACGGCGAGCGCGACATTGCCGGTGACCGACAGCCACGGCATCAGCGAGTAGGACTGGAACACGACGCCGCGTTCCGGCCCGGGTCCCCGGATTTCCTTGCCGCAATAGACGACGCCGCCCGCATCGGGCTCGATCAGCCCGGCGATCGCCGAGATGAGCGTCGTCTTGCCGGAGCCGGAAAACCCGACGATGGCGATGAACTCGCCTTCCGCGACCTTGAGATTGACGTCGCGCAGGACGTCCGTGCGGTCCTTGCCCTCGCCGTAATGCTTGGCGAGGCCGGTGACTTCGAGAACAGGATTGGTCATCGTTCGTCCCTCACCGGTTGGCCGAGAAGGTGAAGGCGCGCTGAAGGGCGTACATCAGACGATCCAGCATGAAGCCGATGATGCCGATGGTCAGAACCGCGACCATGATCTTGGCGAGCGACTGCGAGGAGCCGTTCTGGAACTCGTCCCAGACGAACTTGCCGAGGCCCGGGTTCTGGGCCAGCATTTCGGCGGCGATCAGCACCATCCAGCCCACGCCGAGCGACAGGCGCAGCCCGGTGAAGATCAGCGGCAGCGACGACGGCAGCACGATCTGCGTGACCGTCTTGTGCGTCGGCAATTGCAGGACGCGGCTGACATTCATCAGGTCCTTGTCGACGGAGGCGACGCCGAGCGCCGTGTTGATGAGGGTCGGCCAGAGCGAGCAGAGCGTCACGACGATGGCCGAGATCAGCATCGATTTGGGCAGGGCCTCCCAAGCGTCCACATAGGTCGCGGAAACGACCATCGTGACGATCGGCAGCCAGGCGAGCGGCGAGACCGGCTTGAAGATCTGGATCAGCGGGTTGATCGCGCCGTTGACCGTTTGCGACAGACCCGAGGCAATGCCGAGCGGCACCGCGACGAAGGTCGCAAAGAGGAAGCCGAGACCGACGGTGATCAGCGACGTGCCGATCTGGTCGAGATAGGTGGGCTTGCCGGTGTAGGAACGCCACTTGACCTTGTCGGACTTGCCGGCGGCCTCCAGCTTGGCGTTGCGCTCTTCCTGCCGCTCGTAGAAGGCGTCCGCCTTTTCGCGTTCGCGGGCATGGTCTTCCCACAGATTGACGGTCTGTTCCCAAACCTGGGCCGGGCCGGGCACGGCACCGAGCGAGGTCTGAACCTGGGGAGCGAGGAAGCCCCAGGCGAGCAGGAACGCGATGATGCCCATGAGCGGGATCACCAGGACGCGCTTCAGTTCGCCCAATTGCTCGCGCGGATTGTCGCCGGCGGCGATTTTCAGGAGCGGAACGAGCCAGGAAAAGCCCAGCGCGTCGAGCCAGCCGCTCGCCTTGTTGATGGCGGTGAAGACGCGCTCACGGCGCGGCATGCCGCCTGTTTCGATGACATCCGTGGCGTTGGCCATGGTGGTGATCCTCGATCAGCTTGAATTCGTCTTGGGAAATGGCCGGCGCACGGTCGGCGCCGGCCTGGAGGTCGCGCGCGTCAGCCGCCGACAACCTCGCCATTGTCGACGATCTGCTCGCCCTTCAGGCCGATCTCGAGCGAGTCGAGATAGGCGTTGGGCGTGCGGCCGTCATAGGCGACACCGTCGATGATATCTTCCGCTGGGGTCGGTTCGCGGTAGCCGTCCGTATCCCAGGGGAAGTCGGCTTCATCGACGAGACCTTCCTCGACCAGCATCTTCGCGGCCTGCAGATAGATGTCCGGGCGGTAGACCGACTTGGCAACGTCGTCATACCACGCGTCGTCCTTGGCCTCCGGGATCTGGCCCCAGCGGCGCATCTGGGTCAGGTACCAGACCGCGTCGGAATAGTAGGGGTAGGTCGCGTAGTAGCGGTAGAAGACGTTGAAGTCCGGAACGTCGCGCTTGTCACCCTTCTCATATTCGAAGGTGCCCGTCATCGAGTTGGCGATCACTTCCGCGTCGGCGCCGACATATTCGGAACGCGACAGGATCTCGACGGCTTCCATGCGGTTGGCGTTGTCGTTTTCGTCAAGCCACTTGGCCGCGCGGATCAACGCCTTGGTCAGCGCCAGCGTGGTGTTCGGGTTTTCTTCGGTGAATTCCTTGGTCAGGCCGAACACCTTCTCCGGATTGTTCTTCCAGATCTCGTAGTCGGTGATGACCGGAACGCCGATGCCCTTGAAGACGGCCTGCTGGTTCCAGGGTTCGCCGACGCAGTAACCATAGATCGTGCCGGCCTCCAGCGTCGCCGGCATCTGCGGCGGCGGCGTCACGGACAGGAGCGCGTCGGCCTTGATCTGGCCGGAGACATCGGTCGGCGAATAGAAACCCGGATGGATGCCGCCGGAGGCGAGCCAGTAGCGGAGCTCGTAGTTGTGGGTGGAGACCGGGAAGACCATGCCCATGTTGAAGGGCTTGCCCTCGGACTTGAACTTCTCGACGACCGGCTTCAGGGCGGCCGCGCTGATCGGGTGCTGAACCTTGCCGTCGGCATCGACCGGGATGTTTTCCTTCATCATTTCCCAGATCTCGTTGGAAACGGTGATGCCGTTGCCATTGAGGTCCATGGAGAACGGAGTGACGATGTGGGCCTCGGTGCCGAAGCCGATGGTCGCGGCGAGCGGCTGGCCGGCCAGCATGTGCGCGCCGTCGAGTTCGCCGGTGATGACGCGGTCGAGAAGCACCTTCCAGTTGGCCTGCGGCTCGAGCGTGACGAAGAGGCCCTCGTCTTCGAAGTAGCCGAGCTCATAGGCGACCGCGAGCGGCGCCATGTCGGTCAGCTTGATGAAACCGAATTTCAGTTCGTCTTTTTCGACATCCAGCATTTCGGCCTGCACGGCGCCGATGGCCGTCGTCGTCGAAAGCATCGCGACACCCAGCGCGATGAGGGCGTGCCTGCGGAGAAGGGTCGAGGTCATTTGTGTCACTCCTGTCATGACCGCTTTTCTTGCGGGAGCTTGAAAACAAAAAAGCCGCCAAATCCTGCGCCCGGGAGGTGGACGGTGGATCTGGCGGCTTTGCCTGGAAGTGCGCCCGACATTGGACGCGGAAACTGTAGCCTTCGATGGCTGACGATGAGGAAGCACGAAGCGTGCCAGTTTGATGGCGATCATCCTTTTCTTTGAAATTCAACTACTTAGAAAAAGACGTCTCCTTCAACGCGCGGAGGCGCGTGTTTGCTTGTTGTGCAAATGAGCAGATGGCGTGTCGAAAATTTCAGCAACTCGGCAATACGCTCACCGAGTAGGCAGAGCGAAAATGCCGGATCCACGCGTCAATCCGCGTCTTCGGACAGATAGGCGTCGAGCCTGTCCGGATCGAAGATTCGCCCGTCGAAGAAGCCGTCCGGGCCGAGCCGCAACGCGCCGGCTGTCGCGCCCACCGGTTCGTTGTCCGTGAGCGCGCCTTCGACCTTCGCATTGGCCGCGGGGATGGGGACGCTGAGCGAGCGCAACGCGGCGCGGTAGAGATCCGGGCGGTAGCAACGGCGCGCCTTGTCGGCGTTGGCGGGCGTGTGTTCGATCTGCCCCCAGCGCACCATCTGGCTGTAGAACCAGAGCGCGTGACTTTGCCACGGAAAGGTCGCAGCACGGGCGAAAGGCTCGAAGAACCACGCCTTGTCGGCGACCGAAAGCCCCTCCACGACCTGGCCATCCAGGCCGCGGGCGATGAGCGATGCGGGCTGCCCGACATATTCCGGGCGCGCCAGAATATGGGCGAGAGCGGCGTGATTGGCCGGATCGCCGCACCATTGCGCCGAGCGATAAAGGGCGCGCAGCAGTTTCGACAGACCGTGCGGATTGTTGCGCACCCAGTCGGCGCGCACGCCCAGCACCTTCTCCGGGCTTGATTTCCAGATCGCGGATTTCACGGTGGCGATCCGGCCGGCTCCCTGCGAAACGGCGACCGAGTTCCAGGGTTCGCCGACACAGAAGCCGTCGATCTGGCCGGAGGCGAGCGCATCCGGCATGAAGGGCGGCGGGACGATGACGATGTCGACATCCGTTTCCGGATCGATGCCCGACGCCGCCAACCAGTAGCGCAGTTCGAAATTGTGCCCCGAATGCGGATGGACGACGCCGAATTGCAGCGGCGGGGCTCCCTCGGCCTTCCGGGCGGCGATGACGGCTCTCAGCGCGAGGCCGGAGCCCTGCGGATCCGGGGACACGAAGGGCGCCAGCTCCTTCATCTGCTCGAAGAGGCCCGTGCCGACCGTCACAGCGTTGCCGCCAAGCCCCATGGCCATCGGAGCGACGACCTCCAGCGACAGCGGGGTCAGCCCCAGTTCGAAGGCGATCGGCATCGGCGCGAGCATGTGTGCGGCCTCGAACTGGCCAATCGCCATGCGGTCTCGGATGTTCGCCCAGGACGTCTCGCGCAGAAGCGTCAGCGCGATGCCCTCGTCCTCGGCGAAGCCGCATTCGCGCGCGGCGACGAGGATGGCGCTGTCGGTGAGAGGAATGAAACCCGCTGCGATCTCGATCTCAGCCATCGGAGCCACCCTTTCCCAGCATGTCGGCCGCAAGGACGAGGCCTTGCGCGACCTCACTGATCTTCCGGTTCTGGTTCATCGCCGTCTTGCGCAGGAGCGCATAGGCGTCTTCCTCGCTCATGCCGCGCGACCGCATCAGAAGGCCCTTGGCCTGATCGATCACCTTGCGCGACTGCAGCGCGCTGCGTGCATCCTCCAATTCGCGCTCGAGCCGCGAATAGGCGTTGAAGCGGCTGATCGCCATGTCCAGGATGGGCTTCACCCGCTCGCGGCGCAGGCCGTCGACGACATAGGCCGAGACGCCGGCCTCGATCGCCTGTTCGATGGAATCCCTGTCGGAACGGTCGACGAACATGGCGATCGGCCGCTTCACCGCGCGCGACAGCTGGAACATGTTTTCCAGCATGTCGCGGTTCGGGTTTTCCAGATCGATGACGATGACGTCGGGTTCGAGCGCGGCGATCTTTCCGGCAATGCCGGCGATCTCCGTGATCACCGTGACCCGGTCATGACCCGCCTCTCGCAACCCCGCCTCGATGATGGCGGCGCGAACGGAATTGTCGTCAATGACGAGAACGGAAGGCAGGCGGCCGGACATGCCTCCATTTTGCGCATGCGAAGAAATTGTGCAATGCAAAATCGCTGCAACGCAGACCCGCGCCTGCCGGGACCCGGGACGCTCACCGCTGGCTGGTGACGACGGTGAACACGGCGACCTGAAGGGCGTCAACCTGCGAAATGACATCGGCGATGTCCTCGACGGTCGCGGCCTTGAGCGGTCGCTTGTGGTTGTCGGCCAACAGCGTTTCCAGACGCGGCATGGGGCGGTCGCTCGCCACCGCGACCAGTTTCGACACCCCGAACGGAGCGACGACTTCAACATCGCCGTTCGTCATGAATGACGGAAGACGGTCGAGGGGCAGGAATTCAGAGTCGTCCCCGAAGGTCGCCATGGGGAACATGTGCTCGATCGTTCCGAGGCTCGATATTCCGAAGAGGAACAGGTGCGGATAGTGACGGTTCTCCAGCCTGAAGCGGACCCGAAGGCCATCCGTCCAGCGCTCGGAGGTGTTGAGGGCGTCATCGGCGAGCAGCGTCATGTTGCTCGATGCCGCGACCTCCGTCAGGAAATTCGACAGGCGGATGCCCTGCACCACTTCGGAAAGCTCTGAAGGCTGGCGGAATTCGCGCTTGGAGCGCGGATCGACATAGAGCGCGTCTCCAAGGCCGGAACACAGCGTTCCGGTGGGGCGATGCCAGATGAGATCCGCCGGGACGGAGCGATCGAGACTGAACTCCGCCCAGCGCCCGAGGTCTCCCATCTTGGCTGCCTCGCCCTCCTCGGCGGATGCCAGGAACACGCGGGCCTTGTGCAGCGTCGGGCGGCTTGAAAGGGCTGTGCCGATGATCGGCAGGCGAAACGAGCTGTCGGCGCCGACGGACCGGACGGGGAACTGGCGGCGATGGGTGGTGGCGATGATGTTCGGCGCCAGATAGTCCCAGAGCTCCTGACCGGATACAAAGCCGTCCTCGTCGATGTCCGCCGCGCCTTCCAGCGCCCGGGCGAAATAGAAGGACAGGGCACCGCGATCGCGCCCGCCGATCGCGACCTCGGGCACGCGCTTGTCGGCAGCGACCCCGGCGAACAGCGACACGCGGGCAGCGACGCTCTGTTGCACTTCCTTTTTCTTGGGAAGTTCGACGACGACATCCGCCGGCGGCGTGAAACTGCGCACCTGACCGGTCGCGCCGCAGATCTTGCTGATGGAGCGGGAGAGGCCGCCGGCGTGGCAGTTGTCGGCGATGAAGACGAACTCGACGCCGGCCGCGGACGCGCGGTCCTGGATTTCCCGGAGCCGCGTGTCGGAAATGAGCTCGGTCGGCTCGCGCGGCGGCGCCAAGTTCGACAGGTGGAGAAACTCGTAGTCGACGAACTCGCCGTCGCGGCGCACATGTTTGCGGCTGCCGTGACCGGAATAGGTGAACAGGACGACGTCGCCTTCGCGGGATTCGTCGACATACCGGTCAAGCGTTTCGAGAATGTGCGCCCTGGAGGCCTCTTCGTTCAACAGCATCGACAGTTCGGTGAGCGGCAGTTGCGACAGGACGCCGTGGACGTCATGGGCGTCCTCGACCGCGCCGTAGAGCCTCGGCGCGCCCTCATATACGTCGATGCCAACGACAAGGGCGCGGATGTCGGCGGCCGACGCGGCGCCGATCGCGGCCACGAAACCGGTCAGCGCGATCAGGCAGGCGGCGGCCTTGCGGGCTATTCCACGCATTCTTCCGAATCCCCGTAAAGGTCGAGCACGACGCGCCGGCTCAACTGATGGATCTCGTCTTCCGAAAAGGCGTCGTAATAATCCGGATTGTCCTTGTTGATCGGCGCGATCTCGCCCGCCGACCTCGCCGAAATCGTGCCGCTGAAGCCCTTCTCGTCCCGCAGGATCTGCGCGACTTTCCTGGCCCGTTTCAGCCCGAGCGCACAGTTGTAGCCGTCGCTTCCGATCGGATCCGTGTGACCGACAATGGTAATCTCGGTCAGCCCGGTGGATTTCAGGAAGGCGCCGAGATCCTCGACATATTTGTCGCCGTCGTCGGTCAGGACGTCACTGTCATATTCGAAGGTGATCGGCAGCGGCATCTGCACGGCGGAAGCGTTGCGCGACGCGCCGACATTGAACAGGCCGCCGAACCCGTCGCTTCGCGTGCGCTGAGGCTGGACGTGCTTGCCGGCCAGCGCGGTGTAGGCATAGGAAATAGCCATCACCTGCTCGACATAGCCCTTCTCGGTCTCGCCGAGGTCGTCGAGTGTCTTCTCCCCGTCCAGCCCGTATACCTCCGAGATGTCGTTGACGGCCTTCTGCGCCAGGATCGCGGCCTCTTCCAGCTTGCCGTCCTCGCGCATTTCCTGCGCGAGCGTGATCAGCAACTGCCAGGGCGACGCCCCCAGTTCGTTGGCCTGGTTGAGAAGCCGGCGATACTCGCTCTTGTCCAGACCGGCCTGCTGCTGGGCGACGGCATATTTGTAGTAGACGAGCGCCAGGCTGCGGAACGCCGCGTAGAAGTCGATCGTCGTGCACCGCTCCTTCGTCGCACCGCGCACCAGCATCTGGCGCAGGGCAGGCACCTTGTCTGGAGAGAAATCCTCAAGTGCCGCGAGATAGGTGCGCTCGAGCGCGTCGCATTCGGAGGACGCATAGGCCGCCGAGGCGGGAAGGACGGCCAGAGCCAGTCCGAGAATGCTCTTCGAAACCCAATGCATTGCGCGACTCCGTCTCATTGTTTCCATCATGATCAGTCGATGACCCGGTATTCGAGCGAGGCGATCGACCACTCCGGGTTGCGATGCCTGCCGTCGCCGGTCTCGTCGAGCTGCGTGGTCGTCAACTGGTCGATCAGGAACGCCGTGTAGTCCTTCGGGTTTTCCACGACGACGATGTCTCGACTGTCACCGGACAGCATGTCGCCGAAGTCCTTGAGCGGCTGGTCCGTGACCAGGGCATAGAGCCTCGCCGTCCCCAGCGTATCGGCACGAAAGCCGCAGCCCCAGGCGAGATCCGGCATGGCGACCTTCTGGCCGGCCTGGATCTCCCCGTCGGCATTGCCGCAGGGAAAGAGCCGGGCGAGACTGCCGTCCGGGCGGCTTGTCAGCACGGTCAGGAAGCCCGATTTCTTCGCACTGACATAGATGCGGAAGAAGCCGGCATTGGCCGAGCGGGATATCTCCGTCGTCTTCAGTTCGATGGCGACTTCATGGGCGTTTGGACCGGACAGGATGGTCTCGACCGACGATGGCTCCGGCTCCTCCGCCTGATCCGCCGCCGGCGTCGCCAGCAGGTCGCGAGACGTCTTGTAGAGTTCCGGCGCCTCCAGCGACGGGGCGAGCGACTCGCAGTCGGCCAGCGAGTCGCAGGTCTCCTTGGACACCTGGTCGATATAGGAAATCAGCTCGGCCGGGGTGATCTTTCCGTCGGCGTTGAAATCGGCGAGCCTGTCTTCCAGCCCCTTCTGCAAGGCGTAGGTGAAGACGCCACGCGGTTTCGACTTGTCCTCGCCGAAGGTTGTTTCCCATGCGAGCTGAAAGGGTGCGGCGGCAGTCCACACGGCGACGTTCTCGCCGCCTTTGGCAAGAACGGCGTCGAGCGACATGGAACGCCGGGCGCCTCTCGAGCGCGTCGGCGGCGTCTGGTCCAGAAGGCCGACAGTCCTCGACTGGGCGTAGAGATCGCTTCGCGCACCGTGCCGCTCACCCCCTCGGGTGATCGTCTCGGAATGGCAGGCATCCACCCAGAACGTCACGTCGCGTCCGGCCAGACCTTCCAGCCAGCCATTAATCTGGTCGTCCAGAATGATGCCGGTGAACTCGTAGCGCCCGCCGGTCGGCACAGGCCGTGTCTCATAGGTGGCGATCGCCTCGTCGAGCCCGTCATTATAGGCGTCGTTTGCTTCGTCGCCGTCGATGTCCCTCGTCTGCAGACCGTGGCCCGAGAAATAGACGAAGACGCGATCGCCCGGTTCGGTCCCGGCGATGAGCCAGTCCTCGAAACCTTCCCTGATCGCCTCGGGCGTCGCCTGGCTGTCCTTCAGCACCCGGATCTGGCTCTCCGGAAGATGAAAGACGCTCTGGAGCAGCGTGGTCACGGCGTCGGAATCGAATTCAGGGCCGCGCAGATTCGAGATCTTCTGGGGCTCGAGAAACCGGTCGTCGGTCCCGAACGCGTATTTCGAGACGCCTATGACGAGAGCGCGGTCTTCGGCAGAGGCCTCGTGCGCGCCCATCGCGACGATCGAAGTCGCGATAACCAGCGGCAGGGCGCGCATGTGGCTTGTAATGCGTCTCATTTTCCTCTCTCCCGACGAACCCGCCGCAAACTACTGGATCCTCGCGAGAACCGCGTCATGCACATATCCGATTTCCTTCCCGTCGCGGGCAATGAGGCTCCAGCCGTTTTCAGAACGCAGCAACCGCACGGCGCTGCCGGGCGCAAGCGCGACCACCCTGGCACCCCCCTCCTTCGCCTCGGCGAGAACGTCGGCGGGCTGGATGATGACATGGGTCGGCTCACTGGCGATGACGGGCGCGGCGGCCGCCTCGTCGAGCACCGCGGTGGCCCTGGCCAACGGGAAGGAGTTGCCGACCAGCTTCATCTGCGGGACCTGCGTGAAGCCGAAGGCCGCCTGGCTCAATTCCGGCAGGCGCCGGTCCAGATAGCCGGCCAGTTCGGTGACATCGACGGCGCTGTCGGCGTTGCCGTCGGCATGCGCAATGGCGTCGAGCAGCGTGTAGGTGAAGATGCCGTGGCCGCGAAAGCCCTCCAGCGCCGGCGTCGTGGCGGTCGATGCGGTCAGCGTCGTGCGCCCGACCGCCCGGTTCAGGCGGCCGATGGCGGCAAGCTGCTCCGTACCGCGCGCGGCAAGGGCCCCGTCCCCGGTCAGCGACCCGCTTTCGCAGGTGTCAAACAGCAGAACCGACTTCTGCGCCCGGATGCGCGACAGCCAGTCCTGCAGGGTCGCCTGCCCGATGCCGGCGGTCTCGAAGGAGGTCTCGTCGCGGTACCGGAAATCATGCGGGATGAAGTAGTAGCGCCCGTCTTCGGTCTTGCCGTGTCCGGCGAGGAACAGGACGAAGACGTCCCCCGGACGCACCTTGTCCGACAGGTCCTCGAAAGCAGCCTCCAGCCCGTCGCGGGTGACCTGGCCGTCCAGAAGCGTTTCCACGACGATGTCGGCATAGATGTCGCGGCCGGCCAGTTCGAACGCCGCGCCGATGGCGCGGGCGTCGGACGCGGCATAGGCCAGGTCCAGCCGGCTGTCGAAGTAGTCGTTCACGCCGACGGCCAGCACGAAGAGCTTCGGATCGGAAATCTCCTGCGCGTCATAGGTGACGGTGAAGGTCAGCGGCTCCGACGCGATCAGCCCGGCCGCGTTGTAGGCGATCACCTGGATCGTGTTTTCGCCCGGCGCCAGCGGCAGGCTGGCGGACAGTTTCTCGCTCTCGCCGCTCCCCTTGGCAGGCGCTGCGGCGACCTCCGCGGCGGTGTCGGTGCGGCCGAAACCGCGGCTGTCGAGATCCTGGAGGACGCCGTTCACGAACCATTCGACCTTGCCGACGCCGCCGGAGCCCGCTTCGGCCCCAACCTCGACATCGAGCATGCCGGCCCCCGCCGCATCGCCCTTCAGCGAGGCGCCATCGGACGGCGAGATCAATCTGAGGCGAGGCGGAAAGCCGCTCTCGACGACCTTGTCGAGATCGAGTTCGGCCGCGGCGGCCGCGACCTTGCCGTCGGGATCGCCGGCCAGCGCCTCGCGCACAAGATCGGGCCTGAACAGCGCGTCATAGACCTGGTCGACGGAAATCGCCTCCAGCCCGCGCACGACATTAATGTGCCTGGCGCCATCTTCGGAGGCGTTGAAGAACCCTTCCGGCGTCATGACCACCCAGGAGCCGTCGGAAAACGACACGAACTGCGCCCGCTCGCGGCCCGTCGCGACGTCCCACAGGCGGGTGGTGCCGTCGGTTGACGTGCTCGCGAACACCGCGCCGTCGGGGCGATAATCCAGCGACGTGACGATCCCGCCATGGCCGGCAAAGGTCTTTACTCGCCGATTGTCGGCCCAGTCCCACAAGGATATCGAGTGATCGTCCGCGCCGATCAGCAGATCCGCACTGTCGGGACTGAAACTAACCGCGCGATGCCACCAGCGGGTGTCGCTCGCAAAAAGAGGATCGTTCTTTCCCAGGTTTCCTTCGGTGCTCCAGACATGCGTGCCGTTGTCGCCATGCACGGCGACGTGGGCGCCATCCGGGCTGAATGCCAGATGATACGCCGTATATTCCTTGTCGAAGATGCCGATCGTCCGCGTTCCCACCGGATCCCGGATCGCCTTCGCGAGATCGGTCGTGTCGTGGAGCCAAACGGTGGTGCTCTCGCGGCCAAAAGGCCCCGACCTTTCATACGTCGCGAAGCCACCGGTCTTCGTATCGTAGGTGGGGCCCAGACCCGGCTCGCCCGCCGACTGGGCGAGTTTCTGGCCCGTTGCGGCATCCCACAAAATGATGCCGTTGGCAGCAGATTGGAATGTGACAACCCTGCTGTCGTTCTTGGCGAACACAGCGTTGGTCATCCATTCGTCGGCGATGCCTTCGAAACGGCGGATCGATGTTTGCGCGTCCACGTCCCACAGCATCGCGACACCGCTCCAGGACGCGGTCAGCAGCTTGCTGCCGTCCGAGTTGAAGGCGACGCTGTCAACGAGGTTCCTGTGACCGCTCAGCGGCGGCAGGCGCTCGCCGGTCTGCAGGGTCCAGACATAGGCGTTGCCGTCATCGGCGGCGACCGCCAGCCGCGCGCCATCGGGCGCAAACGACACGTCGCCGTTGCGGATGATGCCCGAGGGGAACGGATTGGGCTCGTCACCATAGATCGTGACGTCCTGCGAACCGGCAGCGAGATCGACCATGAAGTCGTCTCCATAGAAATCCGCGCCGAGCAACAGGTCGCCAGAAGGCGACACGGCAAGCGCCGTGGGCATCTCACCGCCCCTGACGACGGTGCGGATCCTGCGCCCGCTCTCGACCTCGAAGGCCGTCACCGACAGCGAGAAGCTGTCATCGACAAGGAAGACGGCGTCACCGCCGAAGAAGGCCGAATTGCCGTCGAACGGCATGCCGATCTGCTCGCTCCAGAGGAGCTTGCCGTCCCGTACGCGCCACATCTTCGTCACGTTCGAAGACCGGGTGACGACATGCTCGCCGTCGGCGCTCACCGCGATGTCGGCGATGGTTTCCCCATGATCGCCGATCACACGCGTACCGGTTCCGCCCGACGCCGACCAGGCGACGACCCGGCTGTCCTGCGCACCGACGACAACCGCCGCGCCCGCGGAACCGGTGGAGAAGCCTGCTGGAAGCAGGTTTTCGATCGTTCCGACAATGCGTTCCAGGTCGGACGTCCACACGCGGGTCGATCCGCCCTCGAGATGGACGGCGAGCAGCGTTCCGTCTTTCGACGCGAAAACGCGCTGCGGCTGTTCGGCGGACTTCGCGCTGGCGAGTTGCCTGCCCGTCTCCCCTTCCCAGATGCGGATCGTCGAATCCCAGGAGATCGTCGCGACGTTGCTCGACCCCGGCATGAACACGGCGTCGCGCAGCGCGTCGTCATGGCCGGCCAGCGTCCTGATTTCGCGCCCCGCCCGCGCGTTCCAGATCCTGGCCGTGCCGTCCTTCGAGGCGGTGACGACGAGCCGACCGCTGTCGTCGAAGGCGATCGTCGCGATCGTGTCGGTGTGGCCGAACGGTGCGGAGACGGTGATGTCCTGTGCGAAGGACGCGGCGAGTGACGCGATGGAAAAGAGGAACAGGGCTGTGAGCCTGGCGACGTTCTTTCTCATGAAATCACTTCCTTCCCATCTGATGACGCCGTGGCGAGACGGCTTGCGTCTCGAAGACACGGACCCGGCCTGCTGCGGACCTATTTCACCGGTTCCGGCTTCAACGGAGCCGGCTTGGATTGCTGCGCCTGGGTCTGGCGCAGCAGCGCCAGGATATCCAGGATCGCCTCCGACTTGCCCTTGCGCATCGGAACGCGGTCGAGAACGGACCAGAGAGACTGTTCGCCCAGCGTGTCGGCGAGGGTCTTGTTCGACGGCCGTCCGGCGGCGGCCTTGCAGGCCAGAGCATGATAGAAGCGCTCGTTCAGGAAAGACGCGATCTCGACCGACAGGCCGCTTTCGGCCAGGCTGTCCTTGAAGGCTGTCTCGACGAGTTCGATTTCCTGCGGCGTCACGGCGCCGGGTGTGTCGAAGGCCCCGCACGAGATCGCCAGTCCCGCCTGCGCGGGCGGCTGAACGAAGAAAAACGCGACGATGGCCGCGCCGGCCACTCCGAAATTTCGCATCCGACAGAACATGTCCCCTCCCCCACAGCGTTCCTGGCAGCGTCACTTGAACCGTTGCCGGCCCTCGCATGGGAAGGCCGGCATGAATGTCATCGTCAGACGACCTCGCTCAGAAGGCCGAGCGTATAATAGGTCAGATATCCGGTCTGCGGGAGATTGTAGGCTGCCTGGAACGCCCGGATCGCGGCGCGGGTCCGAGACCCGAAGATGCCGTCGGCGACGCCGGGGTTGAAGTTCAGCTTCTGCAGCGCGACCTGCACGCGCCGGCGATCCTCGCGGGTCAGGCCGAGGGCGGCCTCGATGCCTGCGTCGTTGTACCAGACCTGCGGCGGGGTGGTGTCGATCCACAGCACCTTGTTGTAGACGGCCCACTCGCTCTGGCTCGGCACCTGGCCGATCACCGCGGTGGACGGGATCGGCGCCGTCGCCACGACAATGTCCTTGGCGAAGGAACCGGCATTGTCGGACAGAAGGCGGTAGGGCTCGTTGCCGGCGCCGCCGGCCGACCGGTATGGCGGGGTGGCGGCCGTGGAGGCGAAGACCTTGACGAGTTCGACGCCGGCCGGGCCGCTTGCCTCGAAGCGGAAATCCGCATTCGGCGCCGGAATGGCGACGACCTGGCCCGCGCGGACGAAATTGCCGCCGGAATAGGCGTTCGGGTAGATTTCGCTGACACGGCCCGAGGTGCCGACATTGACCATCCAGACATAGGCGTCCTTGGAGGTCTGGACGTAGATCTGGATCGGCTCGCCGGGACGGTAGGTCAGATCCTTCTGGTCGACCCAGGCGGTGACCCGAAGGCCGTTGCGGGCCGGCGTGGAGACGTAGATCCCGCCCTTTTCCTGCAGGGCTCCGGCTTCCGCGACCGCGGCCTGCGCCGGGGTCAGCACGTTTCTGAGGTTGAGATCCTGGGCCTGGGCCGACGGCGCGAGAATTCCGATTGTTGCGCCAACGGTGATTGCCAGTGCGGCGATCGCCCGATTGAGGTGTTTGAGAAACATCGTGATATCCTCACGGTTACGGGTTTGTCGGAGACAAACGTCCTGATTGAGGGTGGCGACGGCGCCCTCTTTGCGGGGCGCCGTCGCGGCATATCGGCTTAGCGATGCAGGATCTGCACGGCGGAGAGCATCTCCGACGGGCCGACAAGGGCCGGATCCATCTGACCCTTGGTGACTTCGCGAACGCGGCGGTCGGTCATGTCGAACACGTCCATCAGGCTGTTGACCTGGCGGTCGGCGAGCGCTTCGACCAGCTGCAGCGTGAAGATGCCGCCATCCTCGCCTTCCAGGGCGTACTGGTTCTCCTGCACGGCGGCGATGACGACGCCCTTCATGCCGTGCGCCCCGCCGCTGTCGAGGCCGCCGCCGATGTCGTTTTCCTGCACGAGGACGTCACGGCTGCCCGTGGACTTCCTTGCGCCCGACACCTTGACGTAGCCCAGCGACTTCGGCTTCGCGCTGAGGACGGTCTGGCCAACGGCCTTTCTCAGTCCGCCGGAGTGGCAAGCGTCGATGAAGCTCATCACATTGTCGGTCGGCAGGCTGTTGACCCATTCGGCGAACAGGTCGTCACGGATGATCGTCTCTTCCGTGATGCCGCCTGCCTCGATGTCCATCGGCACGAAGAACTCGTCGACGCCGTCCTTCTCGTCCCCGTCATCGTCATCCGTGTAGGCGCCATGCCCGGAATAGAAGAACAGAACCTTGTCCTGGCTGGTGACACGCTGGTTCAGCCAGACGAAGGCGTTTTCGAAGTCCTTCTTGTAGGCATCCTCGTCCAGAAGGATGTTGCTGCCCGGGACGTTGTAGAGCTGCTGCATGGTGCTGACGAAGCGCCGCGCGTCGTCGTCGGTCTTGGTCAGTCCGTCGGCATTGGCGGCCATCGCCACGATATAGACCTGACCGCTCGACTGAATGTAGTTGTTGATCGGCGGATAGGTCGTCGTCGCGGGCTGGTTGCTGTCGATGATCGTGTACTGCACGGCCGCGGTCTGCCAGGCATTGCCGCCCTGGTTGGTCTGGACGACCGAGATGTCCCGCGACAGGGCGAACGGATCGTCCGTGACCTTCGGATGCTGCTCCTGCGTGGCCGTCCACACCAGGGCCGAGGATTCGATGCCGGCCGGACCGCTGACGGTCAGGTTGAAGCCGTCATCCGGCCCCGGCACGCAATGCCGCGTGTTCGCCCGGACATATGCGGGGTTCGGCCCCTGGAAGGGATAGATGCGGGCGATGCGACCAGAGGTGCCGCGGTTGTAGAGCGAGACGAAGCCGTCCCGGTCCGAGGTAAAGCAGAAGGCTACGTTCTCGCCGATCCGCGGCGTCTGGTTGCTGATCGTCACATCGAGCTGGGCTGCTTGCGACGAGGTGCTGTGCGGCACGGTGACGACGACATCGCGGATGTCGGCGGCCTGGGCGCCGGCTGCGGAAAGGACCGTGATGGACGCGCTGCCGAGCAGTGCGAGGAGAGTGTTGTGGTGCTTGAACATGATCATTCCAATCGTGAATCTGAAGTCAGTTGGCTTGATTTCGATGGTGACGCCACCGGTCGGCCGATCAGCGGCTCCCCTGGACCTGGATGACGATGTGGGCCTCTTCCGCGTTGTTCTTCGGCGGCGCGAAGATCCGGCTCAGGTCGCCATTGGCGAACATCATCGGCTCGGTCGTCGGAATGATGCGGACCGGCTCCCCGCGGAACGAAAGTCCCGCCGCGATGGGCTCCGACACGTTGGACGGGATCGACGTGATGATCGCCCTCAGATCGACGCTCTCGGTTTCCTGCGAAAGCTCGAGGTAGCCGCTCGCCGGGAAGCGATAGATCTCGCCTTCCTGCACGAAATTGGCTTCCATGCCCTTGGTCGGGAACAGCCGGTCGATCGACCCGTCGGAATTGACGGAGAAGAGCGAGACATAGCCGGAGGCCGTCGCCTTGAAGTTGACCGCGAATTGCGAGCCGTTCGTGAGCGGGCCGCCGTCCTTGACGTCCAGCCACATCTTCAGGTTGAACGGACCGGCTTCGCCGTCCGGGATCGGCATATGGTCTTCCAGGAAGGCCAGAAGCGGAGCTTCCAGCGAGCCGATGTCGGCCGGATCGACGAGCAGCCTGGTCTCGGCGACCTTCTCGCCTTCCTCATCGTAATTGCCTTCGCTGACAAGGCCGAGAAGGGTCAGCTGAACCTCGATCCTGGGGTCGCCGACCAGAGGTACCGACCGCACGAATTCGGGCCCGATGAAGCTGACGAGCCTGTAGGCGGCGCGGACCTTGCTCGGGTCGGCGATGTTGCTGGCTTCGTGAGGCTGCTGTGCCTGGGCGAGCGGGCGGTCCCGGTCGACGAGCGCCAGTCCGTTCTCGGATCCGATGATCCGGGACATCGCGCTCAGCACTTCAAGCTTCATCTCTTCGGGCACGACACCTTCGGCAGCGGCAGCGGCACCGGCTGCGTCCTTGTCGCCGGTGTCTTCGGCACCGGCCGTCGTGTCCTGGGTGTCCGCGGCCGCCCCGTCGCCCTGCGCCGTGTCTTCGGCGGCTGGCGTCTCGGTATCGGGGACCACGATCAGCTTTTCCTTGTTGGCCACGATCTCCATCGGCAGCGCAGGACCGTTGCCCGGCACCTTTTCAGCAGCCGCATAAACGGGCAGCGCACTTGTCATGAGGATGGAACTGGCAAACAATGCGCCGACCAGTCTGTACCCTGTTCGCTTGGTATTCATTTCGTCCTCCACAATGGAACGGCTTGAGAAAAGCGGCCGAAAGATCGGCGATGCATCGGCAAGGTGTCAGAGCCTTGGGAAGTGAGCAAGTATTCCACGAACAGAGAGTGGGTGCTTAATCGTTGGACGCCTCCGCAAAATGAGGAAGCTCCCGCACAATTCGGAGACGGGTGGGCTTTTCTTGAAGCCCGAACTTGCATAGCCTTCGTTGCGGGACGAGGCCGGCGATGCCTGAATTCATGCAAACGCCCGTATTTCCCGGAATATGAGGATGACGTGTCGGTCGCCCACACGTCAAGCCGTCACCTTGCAACGCGACCTTCAAGAATTGCGGGACAGTAATGTCGAATCTGGATTTATCGACCCTGGAAATCATACGGAAGTCGCGCCTTGGCTTCTTCGACGACATATGCGCGGCCTCGTCATTTACCGATCGCGTCGATGTCGCCAAGCTGCGCTCGGATCCGGTTCTCTATGTCAGCGAATTTCTCTACATGATCTCGCAGTTCGACTTCTCGGATCGAGAGTTCTTCTCCCTCTTCGTCGAGAACCACAACGCGTATCTCGTCGACCTCGCGTCCGACGAAGAAAAGTACAAGTCACGGCTCGGGCTGACACGGGAGCGCATCGAGTTCGGCCGGTTCACGGAAGGCGCACTGCGCAAGAGCCTCGCGAACTTCAAACTGTCCGAAGGCGGGCTCGACCAGTCCGATCTGAGCCGCTTCATGACCACCGTTCTCGCGCCAGAGACGACACGGCGCACGGTCAAGACGCTGGAAGAGGCCCAACTCGTCGATCGCGTGAATTACGGTTTCGGCTCGATCGTCATTCGATCCAAGGGGATCCTGGAACAGGCCGTCGAAACATATCTCGTGAATGTCCGGCAGGGAATTCTGGGCCTGACCGAGAGCGCGGCCGCCTGAACCTGTCACCCACCCGTTTCTTATCGTGCAGCTTAAGCACTGACGAGGAAGACATGAAGATGAAGATGCGAATACAAACGCTCGCCGCGACGGCGTTTCTGGCCTGTCTGGCTCTCGGAGGGACGGCGCAGGCGGAGGTTGCCATGTCATGCGAAGCCTTCGACACGCCCGGCACGGTGACGATGCAGGACGTCGAACTCACGGAGATGGCCTTTCGGGACAGCCTTGCCGAGAACGGCTATTCGCCGGAGATCGCGTCGTTCCTCAATGACCGTTTCTATCGCGCATTGGCCTGCAAGGCGTCGTTCGCGCTGCCCGCCAACACCAGGCTGGCCGACGCTTTCGCTGAGCGGACCATCTGGGAACTCCTGGACGGCGTGCCGAAACGCAAGGGCAAGTCGGAGGCGATCCTCGACATCCTCACCTTGCTGCGGCAGACCCAGGCGCAGCAGGGCAAGCCCGCATTCGGGAAATAGGCCGCTTCGGCGCTCCTTCCCCAAGATGGGGAACCGCTCCCGTTGCCGGGATGGATTGAGCTTCTCGGGAAGCCCGGCTTTAATGGCGGAGAGATGCAATCGACCTCACAGGGAAGGCTGAACGATGGTTGCCAGATGGTCCTTCACCGCCGCACTGGGTGCGGCCTGTCTTCTCGCGGTCGCACTGGCGACCTCGCCTCAAGGTTTCGCGGCCGAGGACACGGACACTGCGGAAACACAATCTGCGGACGAGACGCCGCCGGCCCCAGCGGAAATAGCTGAGGAAGCGACCGAAAAAGCCGCCGAGGAGGCCTATGTCGTCAGCGACGTGCTGGTCAGCGTGCAGGCGCTCTCCAAGATCGCGGTTCCGGAAAACGCGGTCCTGGTGATCGAATTCCGCAGGCAGGACGGGCTGGCGGGGCGCCTGCCGGCGCGAACGGATTTCGAGATGGCCTATCGGCATGACGGCCAGTTCTCGCTCGTGGTCACGGTCGACCGGCAGGCAACCTACGACATCACGGCAACCGTGGCCCTGGACGGAAACACCTTCCTGTCCGGCCAGAGTGCGCTCACCGGCGACGAGATCACCAATGGATTTGAGCTAACCTTGCGCTGAACGGAACCGGCCGGTTCCACGGTCGAAGAGCAAGGCGGCATTCGAAGGACAATACGGAGGGGTTTCCATGTCTCTTGAAACGCGTTCCCTGTCGATCCTGAAATCGACCAGCCCATTCTGCCTCGCGGCATTCGTCGCTGTCGCGGCCCTTGGCCCGGCTCCCGCGGTCGCGGATCCGACGTTCAAGGGCTTCGTGGCAGGCGATCGCGACCAGCTGATCGCCTTCAGCGACCAGATCGGATTGGAGGACCGTTCAGGGCTCAGCCGCCGCAAGGCCGGGCCCTCCGGCCTCGTGCGCCGATCCGTGGGCAGCAGCGAACCCGCATGGTTCGAGGCCGGCGAGCGGATCGACGTGAAGAGCGGCGATTACCTCGTCTTGTGTTTTCAGCCGGACGAAGAGGCCGTCTTCCGCATCGACGTGACCGCCGTCAGCGGGGCATCCAAGACGATCTTCCCCACGGATGAGCACAAGGGCGATTCCGACGTCCTGATCGCCAAGGGCGGCTACGAGTACTGCATTGGCGACGCGCAATCGCCCGTCACGCTGAAGTTCCAGTCGAATGGCGAATTGGGCGAAGGCGTCGTCAGCATCACCGCCAACACCGACCTCGATGCGGGGCTTCCGGAACTGCAGCAGTCGCTGGAGGCGGCCAAGCACATCGTGCCGAAGGCCGGCGGTGTGGCGCGCAATGATTCCCTGATCTATTTTCGGATCAACTACAATTTGAGCGAGTGACTGCGTCAACGGGGCAATCGAGGAGAGGGCTGATGAGGTTTTGCAAGGGTTTGGCGTCTTTCGTTGTCGCTGGCGCGATGACTGCGCTTTGCACCGGCTGGGCGGGCGCCCAGGAGTTCACCTGCTACGACAACGCGGCCAAGAGCATGACGGCCAAGATCGTCGGCGGCACGCGTGTCCGTGGCGACAACTATCCGTGGATCGTCAATCTCGACATCGGCAATGACGGCTACAAGAATTGCGGCGGCACGCTTGTCGCCCCGGATCTGGTGGTGACCGCCGCCCACTGCGTGAACCGAGACCCGTCCGCGTCCAACTACACCGTGCGCCGCACGCAGGATGACGGCTTCTGGAAGGGCGAGACGAGTTCGGTGCGCGAGGTGGTGGTCCACCCCGACTATGACCCGGAGAGATCGACCAACGACATCGCCCTGTTGAAGCTCTCGACATCGATGTCCGTCGCGCCGGCGCGCCTGCCGCGCCTCCTGAGCGATGCCAACAAGGATTACTGGGCAAAGCCCGGGCACTGCGCCCAGGTGATCGGCTGGGGAACCACGTCCTCCGGCGGGAGCGCGACGGAATATCTCGAATCGGTCTATGTGCCGATCTGGAAGAACCTGGAGTGCAATGCCGCGATCGGCGACATCAATCGGGCGATGATGTGCGCCGGCTATGTCGGCGGAGGCTACGACTCCTGCCAGGGCGACAGCGGCGGCCCGCTGATCATTGAGGGCGGCGCCACGGGCACCATTCTCGCCGGCGTGGTCAGCTGGGGCTATGGCTGCGCGGAACCGAACCAGCCGGGCGTCTATGCGCGCGTGTCGGAGTTCGAGGCCTGGATCCGCGCCAACTACTGACGCGATCGAAGCCGGCCGAATGGCGCCGATGTCGTTGCCTTCACGAAGCCACGCGCGCGAACGACACGACGAAACGCAGGGATCCGTCGATGCGCGTTCCGTCGGTCTCGAAGCTCGTGCGGGGCAAGGCTATTCTCGGCAGCTGAAGTTTCGCGGACAGGCGCACCAGGTTCGCCGTCACGTGATTGGCGTCCGCGAAATGTGAGCTCACCCGCCCGGAGACTTGCAGGACCCCGTCATTGGTGATGCCGCCCGCAAAGTCCGAAAACGGGTCGTCCGGCACGATCGTGTAGTAGTGGTAGTCCTTCACATAGAACTGGCCGTTGCGGTGCTCAAGCAACACCGAAGCGATGAGATTGACGGTGCCGATCGTGTCGCTCGAGTGCGTGTCATTGACCAGCCATCGCCGCGATATGGTCATGCGCCATTCGCCGTCATAGGTCTTCGGCGCACTCTCCAGCACGCTGAGCAGCGCGTCGATGGTCTTTGCGTCGAGATAGCCCGACTGCGGAATGCGGTTGCGAAGCTGAAACAGTGCCAGCGCCTTGCGTGACTTGGGGCCGAACGCGCCGTCGGCGGTTCCGAGGCCGTAGCCCAGCGTGTTGAGCGCAGTCTGGATGCGGACGACTTCCTCTTTTTCCAGTCCGAGACCGGCTTCGACCTGCTCCGGCGTCGCCGCGGCCTGGACTTCGGCATTGGAAGACGCTGCGAGCGCCTGCTCCACATCGAGGGAACTGAGGAGTTCGCGATCGAAGGTCTCGACCGTGATATCCTCCTCTTCGACTGCGGCTTCCGGCATCGACGCGACCTTGTCCTGGCCGTCGGTGGCCGCCGTCTGCGGCGCGGGCTCATCGCCGGAGGGCTCTTTCGCCGCCTCCGCCGCGGCCAACGCCGCCCGCTCCGCGCCGATCAGGATAGCCGCCATCTCCGCGACGCCGGTGTCGGGGAAGCGTCCGCGCACGAGTTCGAGCGCGGCTATGCGCGCCTCGCCGGCAGGCATGGTGCGCGCAACCGCCATCAATTCGGCCGCGGCCGCCTCGTCGCTGCGCTCGGTGGTGACGTGGAGGTCGCCTTCGACATTGATCTCCTGTTTGACGAAATAGAACTCGCGCGTCATCGACGCCACGATCTCGGGCCGCTGCTTGCCGCCCGTCGCTCCCATCACATCGTTCGTCACCCGCTTGAGCATGACCGAGACTTCGAGCCCGGGCTCATCAAGATGCTCCAGCAGCGCCTGGGTGAACGGCGAGTTCGGCTCACTGCCGTCCAGCGCGATCTGGCCGGGCGCGGTCGCGAAGGCGACGAGGCTGTCGTTGCGTCCCGGGGTGACCCGCGCCAGCCCGCGAGCAAGGCCGAAGGAGCGGCCGGCATCGCGCGAGCCGTCCAGCAGGGCGTCCACAAGCGGATTGTCACGACAGGCGTCGATGATCGCGATCGACACGTCGGCCTTGCGCTCGATGATCCCCAGAATGCTGTTCAGCCGAATTCCGTCCTGATCGATCAGGTAGGGGTTGGACACCGTCGCATTGGCGGAGAGCAGGTAGTTCTGGTCCGCGATCTGCATGCCGTGGCCGGCAAAATAGAACAGGCCGACATCCGCCCCTTCCAGTTCACGTTCGAACTCCAGCAGAGCCTTGCCGAAGGAGGCCTGATCGACGTCGAGTTCCAGCAGGACCGTGAAACCGAGTTTCTCCAGCGCATCGGAGACGGCTTCAGCATCGTTCTTCGGGTTGGAGAGCGTGGTGGCGTGCTCATAGGAGCTCACCCCCACAACGAGCGCGACCCGCTTGTCTGTCGCCGCATATGCCGATGCGGCACTCGCCGTCATGAGGACGAACAACACAAGAATGGTCCGGAGCATCTCGATACACCTCCTTCTCTTGAACTTCGCGTGCGCCGGTCGCGGCGTCAGGACGCCTTCCACGCCGCCAGCACCTCATCAAAAACCCGCTGGCCCGTGTCGCCCTTCTCCAGCACGATCAGTGCGCGCCGGCCGCTGACATATTGCATCGGGATGTCGATCCACTGCCTGCCGCGCATCAGATCGAGATTGGCTGTGGTCGCTGCCGACGCACGGGTCAAAGCGATCAGGAAGACATTGGTGTCGATCGGCGCGGCAACACCGACCAGTGCATTTCCGGGTTCCTGCTCGGTCTCCTTGAAGGTGATCCGTTGAACGTCAGCGATTCCGAGGCCGTTGAACGTGTCCGGCACGCGAAAGAACAACTCGATCACATGGCTCGCAGGCAGGCTCTCATCGACATTGCGCCGGATGGTCATTTCCATCGTCAGGCCGTATTCGGGAATGGTCGTCTCGGCCCGGATCGCAGGCTCCGCAGGCGCGCTCCCACCGGGTGATTCCTGCACGATGCTCCAGACGGTCGCTCCGGCCACGGCCGTGCCGGCTTCGGAACCCGAACGCTCCTGATAGAATATTGCCTTCTGGCGCATGACCGGGATCGGCACTCCGGCGTCGGCGGCCGGGCTCTGAGCCGCACTATCCAGCATTGCCAGCCTGTCGCCGCCGCTTGAGGCTCCCGAGTTCCCCTTACCTTCAGCGCGATTCCTCTCGATCTCACGCCAGCGGCGCACATTCGTGTTGTGATCCGACAATGTCTTCGCAAAGACATGTCCACCGTCGCCGTCCGAGACGAAATACAACTCGTCATTCGCCGACGGATTGGCGACAGCCTCCAGCGAAGCGCGGCTCGGGATGGCGATCGGGCCGGGAGGCAGGCCCTGGACCTTGTAGGTGTTGTAGGGCGTGATCTTCTCGAGATCGGAGCGCTTGAGAACATAGTCCGCCGGCCTTCCCTCGCCACCGAACAGACCGTAAATGAGCGTCGAATCGGACTGCAGCTTCATGCCCTTGCGCAAGCGGTTGACGAAGACGCCTGCCACGCGCGGCCGTTCTCCCGCGATGGCCGTCTCCTTCTCCACGATGGAGGCGAGCGTCACGAATGCATTGATGTCCTTCAGCGGCAGGTCACCGCGCCGTTTGGCCCAGATCTCCTCGACCATCTCTCGCTGCTCGGCCTGCATGGCGGCGACCAGCGCTGATCGACTGGCGGCGCCCGGAAATTTCCGGGTGCCCGCTGCGAGCATGCCTTCCTTCGGCGTGTCTTCTGGCATCGCGCCTGTGAGGAACTCATTCTCCCTGATGCGCTTTAGCGCCTGTGCGACCGTCATCCCCGCATCCACGGTCACCGAATGAATGGCGACCGTGCCGCTCCCCTCTTTCCCCGCTCTGGACACCGCCTCGATCCGTCGCATGGCAAGGGTGTCGTAGTACGGATTGTCGGCGCCGTATTGCTGGCGAAACGCTTCGAGCAGCGGGATGTCGTCCGTCCCTTCCAACGTCGCCCAGACCGTTTCGACGGAATGCGGGGGTGGATTGCCACCGCCGGAGTCCGGCGGAATGAGATAGATCGCCCTGCCTGGCAGAGAGCCGTATTCCGCCGGCCTCTGGCGTTTCGCCTGCCGGCTCGTGCGTTCAAAGACGGTATCGCGCACCTTGCCGAAGAGCAGCCGGATTTCCAGCCCGGGCTCTTCGAGATGCTCGAGCAGGGCTTGCGTATAGGGGCTGTTGCGACCATTGCCGTCATCCGCCGTGGTACCGGCCGCCGCCGAATAGGCGATCAGCGTGCCGCCATCGTTCGGTTCGACACGCTTGAACCCCCGCCCGATCGACCGGCTCTGCCGTGTCAATTCCATCTGCACGGCAAACGGATTGTCCCGGCAGGCGTCCAGGATCACCAGCTTGAGCCCGTCGGCGCGGGACACGGCGTTGACCACCGTCTCGATCTCGAACGCCTCGTAGTCCAGATCCAGATCGGTGGCGAGTTCGGCATCGGTCGGGATCAGGTAGTTGCGCCCACCGACCTCCATGCCGTGACCGGCGAAGAACACGACGGCCATGTCGGCACCGGCCGCGTCGCGGGCGAACGAACGCAGCGCCCGGCGCATGCCGGCAAAGGTCAGGTCATGGTGTTTCTCGACCGCGAAGCCGAGCCTTTCGAAAGCAGCGGCGACATCGTCGGCATCGTTGCGCGGGTTCCGGAGCCGGGCTTCGCTGCGGTAGTCCGCATTGCCGATCACCAGCGCGACGCGACGATCCGCCTGGGCCGCTGCCAGGAACAGGCCAAGCAGGAGCGCAAGGCCAATGATCTGTTTCAAGAGGAACCCTGTAAAACTCATGGCTCAGGGTCTCCCAAGCCGTCTCAAGAGCATTTTCGCGGCAGCATCGCCTTGGGAAGCCGCTAGTCTGTAGAGCGCTTCCGCCTTGTCGATATCCTTCGGAACGCCAAAGCCTTGTTCGTACATGAGACCGAGACTGATCTGGCCGTCCTTGTCACCTTGTTCCGCCGCCTTTCGGTACCATTTCACTGCCTCCGCATGATCTTGCACCACACCACTACGGCCGTCCGAATAGAGGCTCCCCAGAACCACCTGACCATTCGAGTAACCCTGCACGGCAGCTCTGCGGATCCACTTCAACGCTTCAGCATCATTGTGCTCAACGCCCGCACCATTCGCATAGATGAGACCGAGTTTGAGCTGGCCGACCACATTGCCTTGCTCTGCGGCCTCTCGGTAGAGCTTCGCGGCCTCCGAGAGATCCCGACTGACGGCGAACCCCATTTCGAAATACTCACCGAGAACGACCTGTGCCGCAGCGTATCCACCGGCCGCGGCTATACGGAGTTCCTCCAGAGCTTCAGAGTCTTCGAAATTCACGCGATATGAAAGGCCAAGCTGATACCGGGTTGTCAGATCGTCGGGAAAGGCTTTCGACGCCAGACTGCAGGCCTCGATGGCCTCGCGTGCATGATCTCGCAGCTCATCGAAATCCTTGCCCGCACCTCTCGCTTTCCGGTCATGCTTGTCAGCTGCCAGACGATCACACGACGCCCTCTTGGCAATCGCCTCGATCCGCTGCATGGCCAAGGTGTCATAGAAGGGGTTCGCTTCTCCGAACTGACTGCGAAACGCCTCGAGCAATCCGACTTCGTCACTCTTCTCGACGATGTCCCAAGCCACGGCGACGGTCGCGGAAGAAGCATTTGGAGCCGAAGTGTCGGTCTCAGTTGAAGGCGCCGATACTCGGGGGGCGCTCAGAAAGATCGCGTTGCCCGGCAACGACCCATACTCGGCTGGCCGCTGCTGCCCTCCGGAGTGTTGCAGGATGCTGTCCCGAACCTTGCCGAACAGGATACGGATATCCACCCCTGGCTCCTCGATGTGTTCGAGCAGGGCTTGCGTATAGGGGCTGTTGCGACCATTGCCGTCATCCGCCGTGGTACCGGCCGCAGCGGAATAGGCGATGAGCATGCCCCCCGCAGCCGGCTCGACCCGCTTGAACCCTCGCCCGATCGCGCGGCTTGAGGAAGTAAGTTCCATGGACTGTGCGAATGGATTGTTGCGACACGCATCCAGGATCACGAGCTTCAACCCTTTCGCATCAGCGACCGCTTCCGTGACCTTCTCGATCTCGAACGCTTCATAGGAGAGGTCCCGATCCGTGGCGAGTTCGGCATCGGTCGGGATCAGGTAGTTACGTCCGCCGACCTCCATGCCATGACCGGCGAAGAACACGACGGCCATGTCGGCACCGGCCGAATCGCGGGCGAATGAACGCAGCGCCCGGCGCATGCCGGCAAAGGTCAGGTCGTGGTGTTTCTCGACCGCAAAGCCGAGCCTTTCGAAAGCGGCGGCGACGTCGTCGGCGTCGTTGCGCGGGTTGCGGAGCCGGGCTTCGCTGCGGTAGTCCGCATTGCCGATCACCAGCGCCACGCGACGGTCCGCCTGGGCCGCCGCCAGGAACAGGCCAAGCAGGAGCGCGAGGCTGGCCAGGATCGTCGACGGGAAGCGCGCGCCACTCATCGCGTCAGGTCTTTCCAAGCCGGGCCAGGCTTTCCTTGGCGGCTTCGTTGCCCTGCGCCGCGGCCTTCCTGTAGAGTTCGACGGCCTTGTCGATGTCTTTGGCGACACCGAAGCCTTGTTCATACATCGAGGCCAGGTTGGCCTGGCCGAACATGTTTCCCTGGTCGGCCGACTTGCGATACCACTTGGCGCCTTCCGCGTTGCTCTGCTCCACGCCCAGCCCCTTGCGGTACATGTAACCGAGGTTGACCTGAGCGTCCGAGTCGCCCTGGGCCGCCGCCTTGCGGTACCATTTAACGGCCTCCGCGTAATTGCGCCCGACCCCGCGCCCTTCCCGATACATCGTGCCGAGATTGGACTGGCTGCCCGAAACGCCCTGCTCGGCAGCCAAGCGGTACCATCTGACGGCTTCTGTCTCGCTCTTCTCGACGCCGTGGCCCTGCTCATACATCCAGCCCAGATGAAATTGGGCGTAGGGATGGCGTTGTTCGGCTGCCTTGCGGTACCAGATCACCGCCTGCGCGTCGTCGCGCCTCAAACCCTGGCCGTTCGCATAGGCGACGCCGAAATTGAATTGTGCCTGCGCGTTGCCCAGGGCAGCGGCGACCCGATACCATTTCACCGCTTCCACGTCGTCCTTCTCGACGCCCAGCCCCGCCGCATACAGCGCCCCGATATTCGTCATAGCCGCGGCATATCCACCCGCGGCAGCGACACGGTATTCCTGCAGCGCGGCGGAATAGTCCTTCTTGGCATGATAGGTTCGACCGAGCTGGTAGCGCGTGGTGAGGTCGTTCGGAAAAGCCTTCGCGGCGCGCCAACACGCCAGCAGCGCCTCACCGATGTCTTGCTCGAACTCCTCATAGTTTCGACCCGGAGCCCGGGCGCCCTTGTCAACGGGCGAAGCCACCAGGCGATCGCAGGTGTCTCGGGCCGCCATGCCCTCGGCCTTTTCCGCGCTTTTCTCCTCATCCTTGGAAAGCGCATCGATCCGCCGCATGGCGAGGGCGTCATAGAAGGCGTTCCTTTCGCCGAACTGTTTGCGAAAGGCCTGCAGCAATCCGACGTCGTCGCTCTTCTCCACCATGCTCCAGGCCGCGACGACCGTCTCGACCGAAACGCTGGGAGCAGGCGTCCGGACGATGGGCACCGGCGTGGGCGTGGGCGACTGCGTCGCACTGAGGAAGATCGCGGTGCCCGGCAGCGACCCGTATTCGGCCGGCCGCTGCTGCCGCCCCGTGTGTTGCAACACGCTGTCGCGGACCTTGCCGAACAGGATGCGGATTTCCACGCCGGGCTCTTCGATGTGCTCGAGCAGGGCCTGCGTATACGGGCTGTTGCGGCCGTTGCCGTCGTCGGCCGTTGTTCCGGCCGCGGCGGAATAGGCGATGAGCATGCCGCCGCCTTCCGGTTCGACCCGCTTGAAACCCCTCCCGATCGACCGGCTCGGCGAGGTCAGTTCCATCGCCTGGGCGAACGGGTTATTGCGGCAGGCGTCGAGGATCACGAGCTTGACGCCGTTCGCGCGGGCAACCGCGTCCATCACCTTCTCGATCTCGAAGGCCTCGTAGCTGAGGTCCAGATCGGTGGCCAGTTGCGCATCCGTCGGGATCAGGTAGTTCCGGCCGCCGACTTCCATGCCGTGACCGGCGAAGAAGACGACCGCCATGTCGGCACCGGCGGCCTTGCGGCTGAATTCACGCAGGGCGCGGCGCATGCCCGCAAAGGTGAGATCGTGATGCTTGTCGACGTCGAATTGGAGGCGCGAAAGGGCGGCCGCGACATCGTCGGCGTCGTTGAGCGGGTTTTGAAGGCGCGCTTCCTGGCGGTAATCCGCATTGCCGATCACCAGCGCGACGCGGCGTTCCGCAAACGCGGACGCTGCGCACGACATCGCGAGAACGATCGCCGCCAAGAGGACGAAAGCTCCAGCCTTGGCGCGCGACAAAGTTACGGACATCCCCCTCGACCCCCCATGTTTCCCGGCTGATCCGACGCCAGACCAAAGGACATGCCGGATTGCTCCGAACGCTAACGCATGGAGAGAATTCGAACAAGCAACCCAATGCAAAGCCCCCTTCCCCACATTGGGAGACCTTCCCAACCGCCCGGAAATACAGTCACGGGTTCGCGGACCGACGAGTTTGCTTGCACTTGCGGACTGAACCGCCGGAATACGGTGCAATTCGCCCGATCGTTCGGTCATCACGACCGTTTGACCTCATTGACGATTGTCAAGACGGGCATAGTAATGTCCAAGGGGCTTGAAACGATTTGCATCGCAATCCCGGAGGCACCATGCGCGGAGACTGGCTCGTCGAAACGAAACGCTTGCGGGGAATAAAGCGATTGCTCGCCTCCGCGCTCTTCACGGCCATGGTCGCTGCCCCGGCAGCCGCGCAGAACGCGCCGGCCGACGAGACAACGACCGACACCGCCGAAACGCCCGGCGTGATCGATCTCGCTCCGAATGCCGACACGGAATGCGTGCAGGGCGCAAGCTGCCTTCTGGACGTGCGAATCGAGAATCTCGGCGATGCCGCATTTGCCGGCGCGGCCGGCCTGCGGGGCCGGTTCGATCCGGCGGTGACCGTTGAATCGGTGGACGGCGAAGATCGCGGCCTGCGATGCGAGACCACCGGCGAAGGCTCCTACGAGTGCCTTGGCAGCGCGCTGTCGATCGCGGCCGGCGATGCGAGCCATATTCAACTCGTCATTGACGTTCCGGCCGACATGGACGCGACGACCATCAGCCACACCAAGGAAATGATCTGGCCGGACGATGCCGTGCGTGACAAGTCGCCGCTCAATGACCGGCATGTGTCGACCATCGCCATGATCGATCCGGCCATGCTGCCCGCGATCGACCTCTCGATCGCCAATGCCGCCAGCGAAGACGAATGCGTCGCCGGGATCGACTGCCATTTCACGCTGACGGTGACGAATAACGGCCCGGCGATCTATGACGGTTCGATCGTGATCGCCGGCGAGGCAGACCCCGCTACCGCCACATTGACGAAAACAGATCCGGCGGACTGGACGTGCGGGTCGGCCGATGGCCGTTTCTCCTGCACGTCTGCGCGCCTCTCGCTGCTGCCCGACGACACGCGGTCACTGGAGATCGATTGGCTGGTCGAAGACGCAACCGGTGACACGCTGACCAGTTGCGCGACGGTCAGCCGTGCAGTGAAGAGCGATGTCGCCGCCGTGCAGCGCGCGCTCAACGAGGCCGGCTTCAATTCCGGCGTCGCGGACGGCATTGCCGGGCGCCGCACGCGGGCGGCGATCAGCGCCTATCAGGAAGCCAATGGCCTCCCCGTCACCGGCGCAATCGATGCGGCGCTGCTTGAAAGCCTGCTCGACGCCGAAGCGCCGGGCGACCTGGTCGCCGGGAACGATCGCGCCTGCACGACCGTGCAACTGGCCCCGCCACCGGCCGACGAGGCGGTCCAGACATCGGCCGAGTAGTCTCCCGGGCCGACGACCGGGAAACAGGGTCAGGGCGAGTCCGCTGACGCCGGATCGAAGCCGTTCGGCGGTTCGCCCACCGAGAGCGCGACGATGTCCAGGCGAAGGAGATGCTTCGCCAGATAGACCGGTTTTCCGTGGCGGCTGAGAACGGTGGTCAGGCTGGTGACCGGGTGATCGGCACGGGTGCGCGTGAAGCCCTTGCGCGACCCGCCGCCCGATGACGCCGCGGCCAGACGCCACAGCGTGGCCGTGCATTTCGAACGGAACTGCGGTCCTAGTGCGTTGAGAAGGGTCTGCGCCTCTCCGCCGCCATTGCCGTTCGCGAGCTGCGGCGGCATGCCGTCTTCGGTGCGCGGGATGATTTCCAGCGCCGAGACCGCCGGTTCGCCGCCGACCGAAAACAGGCACTCGCGATACAGAAGCGGCGTGGCCTCGTCGGTGAGTTCGAGCAGGGCCATGCTCCAGCTTGTCGGCTTGAGTTCGTCGCTTCGCACGATCTGGATGTCGAACGGAACCGCTGCGTGCAGCATGTCCTCCAGTGGCGCGTTGAAGGACGGCGGACGGGCAGACGGGCGCGCAAGCTGGCGGCGGCGCGGATCGACCCCACGCTCGATGAACCCATCTTCCTCCAGAAGCCGAAGCGCCTCGCGCAGAACCGTGCGGCTGACACCCAACTCGTTGGCGAGCTCGATTTCCGGCGGAATGAGATCACCCGGCCTGCCCTGCTTGCGCAGCGCCTCGACCAGCTGGTCGTAGACCTGGACCGACAGGGGGCGCCTGTCGCGAAGCGGTTTCATGCGCAATGGGGTCTCGACGGACATTCTATGCTGCCGGTGGTTGCGGAATGGAACGATGGCTGCCTTGGGGAGCAGACTGAAACGGAAGCGGGTTCAGCGCCATTCCTTGATCCTGCCGGTTCCTCCTCGCCAGTGTGCGGAAGCCCAAATTACGGCGGAGCGTGCGCGAATACAATCGTTTCAGCGGGGCTTTCAACCGATTATCCATTGTTGAACAATGAAATCTTATATGCTTTGCTCGTCGAAGTCTCAACCCGCCAAGCGCGGCCAACCGGACAAGGATTTCCGATGGAAATGAAAAGACTGGGTGCGACAGGCCCGATGGTATCGCGTTTCGGCTTCGGCACCATGTCGCTGCTCACCTCCCAGAGCCCGGCGGACGCCGCAAAACTGGTGCACAAGGCACTCGACGCCGGCATCAACCTCATCGACACCGCCGACATCTACGACAATGGCGCAGTCGAGAAAGCGCTGGGCGAAGTACTCGCGGGACGGCGCGACAAGGTCGTGCTGGCGACCAAGGTCGGACTTCCGATGCATGGCGACCTGAACCAGTCCGGCGGATCGCGGCGCTGGATCATGCAGGCGGTCGATGACAGCCTGCGCCGCCTGAAGACGGACTACATCGACCTCTACCAGTTGCACCGCCCCGATCCGAGAACGCCGGTCGAGGAGACAGTGGCCGCCTTCGACGCGTTGATCCGCGCCGGCAAGATCCGCCATGCCGGTTCGTCGGTGTTTCCGCCGGAACTTCTGGTGCAGAGCCAGTGGGCAGCCGAAAAGCTGGGCGCGACCGCATTCGCGAGCGAACAGTCGCCTTACTCCATCCTCGTCAGGGGCATCGAGCGCTCGGTTCTGCCGGTCTGCCAGCAATATGGCATGGGACTGCTTGCCTGGAGCCCGCTCAACGGGGGCTGGCTGACGGGCAAGTACCGGCGCGGCGCTCCGGCGCCCGAAGGATCGCGCGCCGCGTCCGGCAACCCGTTCGTGCGCGCCGATGACGCGGCCAAGCTGGACGCGACGGAGGCCCTGACGGCCATAGCGGAGACAGCCGGCCTGAGCCTCATGCAGATGAGCCTGGCCTGGACGCTCGAGCATCCGGGCGTCACCGCGACACTCCTCGGACCGCGCACCGCCGAACAACTCGACCAGCTCCTCTCGGCCGACGGCATCACGCTGGACACTGAAACGCTTGATGCGATCGACGCCGTGGTCGCGCCCGGGGAGTATGTGGATCCGCGCAATGCCGGCTGGGCCTGGCCGGGACTGGCGAAGGACCAACGTCGGTCACAGCGCGGCTGACCTCCTCGACACAAGATGATGATGCTCAAAGAGCGCGGGTCGGAACCCGCGCTTTTTTTGTATCCGGGTCGGTGTTTTCCACCTTCTCAGGAGCGGTTTTTCCCAGCGATTTCCGATGCCTGCACGAAAAATCCGGACGGCGAGTTTTATTGTTGGACAATGGACAATTCAGGTGTTTAAATCATGGGCATCCGAGAAACTGCACAATGATTGTGCAGCCTCTTTCATCGCACCAAAGAGACCCGATGCCTCCGCATTCCGCCAAACCCGTGCTTGCCGTTGCCGGCTCCTTCAGCATCGACGCGGTGCTGACCCAGGACGGGCGGCATGTCGTCGACAAGGTCGGCGGCAATGCGCTGTGGTCGGCGCTCGGGGCGATGATCGCCGGCAATGCGCCGAGGATCGTCACGGTGGTCGGCAACGACTATCCGCAGGATGTGCTGCGGGCGCTTGGCGACACCGGGATCGACACGAGCGCCGTTCGCCGTATCGAGCGGTCGCATCCGGTCCGCGTGACCTTTGCCCACCTGCCGGACGGTTCGCGACTGCAGCCCGTGCCGCAGGAGATGCTCCAGGCGCTACCGGAAGCAGACCGCGCGGCTTTCGTCGACACGACTTCCATGCCCGACGTGCTTCCGCTCGGCGCGCCGATCGAGTCCGACATTCCGGACGCATGGCTGCAAGAGGTCGATCACTGGCACATGCCGCTCCTCCCGCTGCAGCGCCATCGCTGCCTCGTTCACCGCCTGAAGGGCGGGCGCGGCAAGCTGCAGTCGGACTGTCCAGCGCGGTCAGACCTTCTTGGCGACGCGTTCTCGCGCCTCGCGGTGACGCTCGACGATCTCGATTTCTTCCTCCCCAGCACGTCGGATTTCGATGTGATCGCGCCCGGCGTCAGCGTGCACGAGATCCTGTTTCGGCTGAAAGCGCAGGGCGCGCGTGCCGTGGCGCTGAAGGCCGGCGGTGATGGCGTCTACATCCAGCGGCGCGGTGAGTTGTTCCACATGCCCGCGCATGAGGGCACGGTCGTCGATCCGACAGGCGCGGGCGACGCGTTCTGCGGCGGCTTCATGACCGGAATGGCCGCGACAGGCGACATGCTCCACGCCGCCGCACTGGGATCAGCCGCGGCATCCTTTGCGATCGCGACGGAAGATCCGCTCGCCCTGATCGGCGTGGATCATGACGAAGTGCGGCAACGGGCTCTGGACCTGCAATCCATGGCCCGGCGGATCGATGCCGAAACGCCGGCGACGCAGCGCGCCGGGGCCGGCGCCCCTGCCGCGATCAACGAGTAGAAAGCGAGAACGCGATGCTGACCATCGGAGTGATCGGACGCAGCGCCCGCCCAGGGGAAACACTCCCCGAAGCCGTGTCGAAGGCCGCCTATGAAGTGGGGCGCGGCATCGCGGAGGCCGGTGCGGCTCTCGTCGGCGGGGGCACGGGCGGCGTCATGGAGGAATCCTGCCGCGGCGCGCGCGACGGCGGGGGCCTGACCGTCGGGTTCCTGCCCTATGCCGACAAGAGCAAGGCCAACCCCTATGTCGATCTCGTCTTTCCAACCGGCATGGGAACGGTGCGCAACATCCTGACCGCGCGCGGCTGCGACAGCCTCATCATGATCGGCGGAGGCGTCGGCACGCTGAACGAAGTCACCATTGCCTATGATTCCGGCGTACCGCTCGTTGTTCTGGAAGGCACGCTCGGCTGGGCCGACCGCCTGCGCGGCGCGATCGAGGACGGCAAGTGGCTCGACGAACGCCGCGTGGTCGCCATCAGCTTCGCATCCACGCCCGAGGAAGCGGTCTCGATCGCGCTCGCGCGCGCCACAGAGCCGCGGCAGGGCACGCGCCTGGAGGCGCATACGGGGTGGGCCGGACAATGAGCCGCACCGCAAGGCATCCGATTTCGCATATCCCTCTCCCTCACCAGCCCAGGAGCACATGACCATGACTGCACCTACGAAAAGAACGACACTCTCGACACGCAGGCGCTTCGGAGCCCTGATGGGTTCGGCTGCGCTCGTCGCGCTGAGCCTCGGCGCGTCCAATCCGGCTTCGGCCGAGGACTACATCTGGTCGATGGTCACCAATACGGCCGGCCTCGGCGACCAGGGCTTCAACGACCTGGCCAAGATCGGCGTCGAGGCGAGCGTCGAGAAACTGGGCGGCAAGGAGCTCGTCATCCAGTCGGCCAACAAGTCGCAGCTGGTCCCGAACCTGAAGCAGGCCATCGACAGCGGCTCGACCGTGACCACCGGCGTCGGCTTTGGCATCCGTGACGCGCTGACCGAGGTCGCCATCGCCAATCCGGACGCGAAGTTCACGCTGATCGACGCCGTCGCGGTCGACAAGGACAAGAACCCGCTGCCGAACGTCGCCAGCGTCACCTTCCGCGAGCATGAGGCCGCGTTCCTCTCCGGCATCGCCGCCGCGATGACCACCAAGGGCAGCCGCGTCGGCTTCATCGGCGGCATCGAAACGCCGCCGGTCGTCCGCTTCCTGTCCGGCTTCGAGGCGGGCCTGCGCTACGTCAATCCCGACATCCAGGTCTCCGTCGCCTATGTCGGCTCCTTCACCGAGCCGGCCAAGGCCAAGGAACTCGCGCTCGGCATCTACGACCTCGGCGCGGACCTTATCATGGACGTCGCCGGCGGCGGCGGACGCGGCATCTTCGACGCCGCCAAGAGCATGGGCGACGGCTACTGGGTTATCGGCGTCGATACCTGCAAGGGCCAGTTCGCGCCCGACAACTTCCTTACCTCCGCGGTCAAGGACGTGTCCGGCGCGGTCGTCTTGGAGAACACCAAGGCCGCCGAGGGCAGCTTCGAGGGTGGCGCCGTCAGCCTCGGCTTGAAGGAAGGCGCCGTGGGGCTGTGCCAGGACAATATCGACACGCTGTCGGCCGACATCATGGCAAAGGTCGAAGCCGCGACCGCATTGATCCTCGACGGTTCGATGACCGTGCCGTCGAACGAGGAAGAGCTGAAATCCTTCCAGCCGGCAGGCGACTGATGAGTGCGGGCTTCGAGGCGATAATGACAAAAGACGACGCCTCGCGGTCCGAGCTCACGCCGGCGGCCATCCGGCTCTCCGGCGTGAGCAAGCATTTCGGCCCGGTCAAGGCGAACCGCTCCATCGACCTGACGGTGCAACCCGGATCGGTCCACGGCCTGCTCGGCGAGAATGGCGCGGGCAAGTCGACGCTGATGAAGATCCTCTTCGGCATGATCCGCCCCGACGCAGGGCGGATCCAAATCGCCGGAGAGGAGGTCATGCTCAGGTCTTCGGCCGATGCGCTGGCGCATGGCATCGGCATGGTACAGCAGCACTTCAGCCTGATCGGCAAACTGACGGTCGCCGAAAACCTGATCCTCGGTCGCGGCAGCAAGGGGTTCGCGGCGCGATGGTTGCGTCCGCTCGACCTGGAGGCGGCGAGCCGCCGGGCCGTCGACCTCTCCGAACGGCTCGGTTTCGGGATCGATCCGTCCGCCCGCTGCGAAACGCTGTCCGTCGGCGCGCGGCAGAAGGTGGAGATCCTGAAGGCCCTTTGGGGCGGCGCGACGACGCTGGTGCTCGACGAGCCGACGGCGGCGCTTTCGCCCCCCGACGCCGAAGAACTTTACGCGCTTTTGCAGAACCTGCAGCGCGACGGCACGACCATCGTGCTGATCAGTCACAAGATGCCTGAGATCATGCGCCTGTGCGACCGCGTCACGGTGCTGCGCGACGGAGCGGTCGCCGGCGAGGCCGAGATCCCGCGCGCATTCGCCGATGCGGAACAGAGACAAGCGCTCGAGGCGCGGCTGGTGCGGCTGATGATCGGCCGCAACAAGCCCGAAGTGCCCTCGCGCTCGCATCACATCTGGCCGACTGTACTCTCTGTCCGCAAGCTTTCCGACGGCGACCGGTTCGGGCCGGTCGACCTCGACGTGCATGGCGGAGAGATCCTTGCCGTCGTCGGTGTGGAGGGCAACGGACAGTCGCAATTCGTGGACCTGCTGATCGGTCTGACGAAAGCGAAGCAGGGCGGCATCGCACTCGACGATTGCGACATCACCGGCATGACGACGCTCCAGCGCTTCCAGTGCGGCATCGCGCATATTCCGGAGGATCGCCACCGCCTTGCGGTCGCCGACGCGATGAGCGTCATCGACAACGCTTCCATCGGCTTCATCGACGGCGCCCCCTTCGCGCCGACGCCCTTCTGGCTGTCGCGCAAACGGCGGGGTCGTTTCGCGACCGGTATCGTCAAACGCCAGCGGGTTCGCGCCTCCTCCGTCGAAGCGCCTGTCGCCAGCCTTTCGGGCGGCAATCAGCAGAAGCTGGTGGTCGGGCGCGAATTGTCGCGCGCGCCCCGACTGATGATCGCCGCCCAGCCGACCCGCGGTCTCGACATCGGATCGACCGCCGCCGTCCACGAGGCGCTGATCGGACTGCGCGACGCTGGCGGCGGCGTTCTGCTGCTCAGCCTGGACCTGAACGAGGTCTTCACCATCGCCGACCGGATCGTCGTGTTCCGCCAGGGCCGCATCGTCGGCGAAACGACCACCGCCAATGCCGACATCGACCAGATCGGCCGCTGGATGTCCGGCGTCGATCAGGAAAGCAAGCCATGACGATCGACACCACAGCCCCGACATCCGATCTCGCTTCCAGGCGCCAGACGCGCATGGACCCGGTCGCCATGGCCGACGCGATGGGCACCGCCGGCGATGAGACCCGGTCTCCGGCGCCGCAACAGGTGATGCCGCGCCTGATCGCGCATTTTCACCGGGCCTCCGGCCATTTCGGCGGCCAGGTTCTGACCTTCATTCTCACCATCGCTGCGGCGCTGGTCGCCTCCGTGCCGATGATCTGGCTGGCCGGCTCCGACCTCTGGCTGACGACGACCGCCTTGTTCGGCGGCGCGCTCGGCAGCGGCCCGGCGATCGCGGAAACGATGGTGCAGATGATCCCGCTCCTGATCGCGGGCCTCGCCGTGGCCGTCGCCTTCCATGCGAGCCTCTTCAACATCGGCGTGGAAGGACAGCTTCTCTTCGGCGGCCTTGTCGCCGGCATTGTCGGCGCCACCGTCAATCTGCCGCCTGTCCTGCTGATGATCGCCTGCATCCTCGCCGGCATGATTGGCGGCGCCTTGTTCGCGTTGATCCCGGCGCTGCTGAAGGCCTATCGCGGCGCGCATGAGGTCGTCACGACGATCATGATGAATTTCGTCGCGGTCGCCGTGTCCGAATATGCCGTGGCCCCGAGCGGTCCGTTCGTGGCGTCCGACCAGCCTTCGGCGACGGACCGCGTGCCGGAAGGCACGCAGTTGCCGATCATCTGGGACGGCACGCGGCTGCATGCCGGCCTTCTCGTCGCGCTCGCGGCCGTGGCGATCGTGACATGGGTTCTGTACCGGACGCCGATCGGCTTTCGGCTGCGGCTGATGGGCGCCAACCAGGGCGCGGCGCGCGCCAGCGGGGTCTCCATCGAACGCATGACCATTCTCGCGCTACTCGCCTCCGGCGCGCTGGGCGGACTGGCGGGTGCCGTTCAGGTTCTCGGCGTCTATGGCCGCTTTTACTCGGCCTTCTCGCCGGGTTACGGCTTCGACGCGATCGCGGTCGCCCTTCTCGGCGCACTCTCGCCGATCGGCGTCGTCGCTTCGGGCTTCTTCTTCGCCGTTCTGCACGCGGGTTCGGTGCCATTGCAGGCAATCGCCGGGATCAGCCGCGAGATGGTCGGTGTCGTTTCCGGACTGGTCGTCGCCTTCGTCGCCGCCCAGCCGGCGATGCTCAGGCTCTGGTCCGGCTGGCGCAAACCGGCCGTCGACGACAGGGCCATCGAAACCGGGGCCGAGACGCCGCCGGCCGCTGAAAAGACCGCAAGCATGGAGATGCCGTCATGAGCCACCTTCTGACGATTTCGCTCGTGATCAGCGCGCTGCATCTCGCACTGCCGATCCTGATGCCAATGCTGGGCGGCCTGATCAGCGAGCGCAGCGGCGTCATGAATATCGGCCTCGAAGGCATGATGCTGATCGGCGCCTTCTCGGCCGTGCTGGTGACCTATTTCACCGGCAGCCCCTGGCTCGGCCTGGTCGGCGCACTTTGCTCCGGCGTCCTGTCGGGCAGCGCATTGGCGCTGATGACGGTGACGTTGCGCGGCGACCAGGTCGTGGCCTCGGCGGCCATCAACCTGATCGGGGCGGGCCTGACGGCGGCGCTCATCCCCGTGATCTGGGACATTGACGGGCTGACGCCGAGCGTCGCGAAGATCCCCTCGATCCATGTGCCCTTTCTGGAGGACCTGCCCGCGGTCGGCCGCATCTTCCGGTCGCTCAGCCTGGTCGATTACATCTGCTTCGCGCTTGTCTTCCTCGTCTGGTGGGTGCTGTTCCGCACCGATGCCGGGCTGCGCATCCGGGCCTGCGGCGAGTCCGCCGAATCCGCCGATGTCGCGGGCATCGCCGTTGTGCGGACGCGCTTCTTCGCGGTCGTATCCTCCGGTGTTTTCGGCGCGCTGGGCGGTGCCTATCTGTCGATCGTCACGCTCGACATGTTCCAGGCTTCCATGACCCAGGGACGCGGCTTTCTCGCGCTGGCGGCGATGGTGTTCGGCAAATGGCGGGTCTGGCCGGGTGCGCTCGCTTGCATCGCCTTCGGCTTCGCCGACGCGATCGCCCTGCGCGCGCAAATTCTCTGGCGCGGCATTCCGCATGAATTGCTGATCGCCCTGCCCTATGTCCTCGCTCTCTTCGCGCTTGCGACCTTTGTCGGCCGCGCGTCGGGACCCGCGGGTGTCGGCAAGCCGTTCACGCGAGCCTGACGTGGCGTCGCCCATGAGACCCAACACGTTCAAAGACAGGAGCATGCCATGCTGGTAAGCGAAGTCCCCGCCTTCAAGGAGTACTGGTATCCGGTCGCCTACTCGGCGGACATCGCCGACAAGCCCCGCGCCGTTCGTCTGCTCGGCGACAACTACGTCGTCTGGCGCGGCACGGACGGCTCGCTTGGATGCGCGGTCGACGAATGCCCGCACCGCGCCGCCCGGCTTTCGCAGGGCTGGCTGGAAAACGGCGAGATCGTCTGCCCCTATCACGGCTGGGCCTTCAACACGTCGGGCGCATGCACGCGCATTCCGCAGCAGGACGACGACATGCCGATCCCGCCTAAGGCGCGCACGCTGTCCGTTCTGATCGCCGAGCGCTACGGGCTGGTGTGGATCTGCGCCGGCATGCCGCGCGCCGACATTCCGCATCTGCCGGAAGCGGACGATCCCTCCTTCACGCTGATGCACGAACTGATGGAAGTCTGGACGACATCCGCGCCGCGCGTCATCGACAACGCCCTCGACCTCGCGCATGTCGCCTGGACGCATCGCAACACCATCGGCGACACGTCGAACTCGAAGTTCCTCAGCTACGAGATCCAGCGCGACGGCCACAAGCTGACGTCGCGCGTCAGCTACAAGGCGCGCCTGACCGACGCGCTGAAGGCCAATACCGGCCTGACCGGCGAAGGCTTCACGGTGCGCGTCACCAACAACGAACTGGTCCAGCCCTTCGTCTACAAGGACGTGATGGAATATGAGAACGGGCTTCGGCACGTGTTGTTCAAAACCGCAACGCCGGTCGACGACACGCACACGCTGTTCTGTCAGTTCATCGCGCGCAATGACGATCCCGACGAGTCCAAGAGAGCCGGGATCATCGCGCTCGACCGGCAGATCCAGAGCGAGGACCGCGAGTTGCTCAACAACATTCGTCCGGAATTCCCGCTGGACACCCGCACGGAGATGCATACGCGGGCGGACCGGATGACCGTGGAATACCGCAAGATCCTCGCCGAATTGGCACGCGAGAACTCTTCCGTCACGCCGGACGCCGAGTGGGCGCGCCCGTTCATGCGCAAGCAGGCGGCCGAATAGGCTGCCGCCTTTTCGGCGCCCGGTCAGACGGCGTTGCGACAGACAGGGTCCGGCTCGGCCAGCTTGCCGTCGGCCAGGCGCAAGGTGCGTGTCGCGATCTTCCGGCGAAAGTGCGGATCGTGCGACACCACCACCATGGCCTGGGGCAGCGCCAGAAGGATTTCCGTCAGGCGATGCTCGTTGGTTTCGTCGAGCGCATTGGTCGGTTCGTCGAGGAGCAGGACATCCGGCTCCATCGCGAGAACCGACGCCAGAGCGATCAGGCGCTTTTCGCCGCCGGAGAGCTTGTGGGTGATCCGGTCGCGAAACGCCAGCAGGTCGAGTTGACGCAGCACCGTCTCGACGATCTCCAACGCCTCCTCGCGTGACTTGCCGAGATTGAGCGGTCCGAAGGCGATGTCTTCGGCCACAGTCGGACAGAAGAGTTGATCGTCGGCGTCCTGGAACACGAGGCCGGCGCGCCGGCGCACCTCGTGATAATCCGCTTCCGCCCTACGCTCCTGCCCGAAGGCGATAATCCGGCCCGCCGACGGCGCCAGCAAGCCGACCATGATCCGGAGGAGCGTGGACTTGCCCGCCCCGTTATGGCCGGTGATGCAGAGCCGCTCACCCTCAGCCAAGGCCAGGGCAGCACCGTCCAGCACCGGCGGATGACCGGGATAGGCGAAGCGGATGTCGGAGAGTTCAAACAAGGACATGCGCGAGCTCCATTGCGGCGAGCATGACAATCACGCCGCCCATCGCCACCGCGAACGCGGCGTCGCGACCGGTCAGTTCGAATTTCGCGAGCAGCGGGATCGTTCCCGTGAAGCCGCGGCATTTCATGGCGTCGAGAATGCGCTCGGAACGCTCAAGCGCGCGAACCAGCATCATGCCGACCAGATAGCCGAAGCTGCGATAGGTGTGCATCGAACTGGTTGGCCGAAACCCGCGCGCCTTCATCGCCATGCGAAGCCGGGAGTATTCCGCGTGCAGCACCTCGATGTATCGAATGGTGAACAGGAGCAGGTGCACCAGCGCGGCCGGCACGCGCAGCGCATGCAGCGCGTGGCCCAACGTCACGGGTTCCATCGTGCCGACGAGGACCATCAGCATCAGGATGACGGCATTGGCCTTGAGCGCGATCGCGATCGCCTTGAAGAGCCCTTCCCAACTCGCTTCCAGGCCCCACAGCGTGAAGACCGGCTCGCCGGGCATGGTGAAGGGCAGCAGGACCAGCATGAAGATGATGAAGCTGTCCATCGCCGCCATGCGTTTCAGCGTCCGGCCGACCGGCAGTTGCATCGCCAGCATCACGCCGACGGAAACGGCGAGCCCGAGGATCAGCACGGGCATCCAGTTGCAGGCGACAACAACGACCGCGAAGGCCGCTGCGGCGACGATCCGCAGCCGCGGATCGATCGCGCCCATGAAACCGGCCGCGGTCGAGACGGCGCTTGCGCCCAGTGTCTTTTCGCTGCCTGTGAGGACGTGGCCCATGTCTCAGCCCTGCACCTTGCGCCGCGCGGCGAGATAGAAACCCAGCCCGAACAGCCCGGCGATGTAGCCGATCCCGCCCAGGATCGTCTGGAAGTCGTTCTTCTCCTTGTAGGCGGCGATCTCGCGACGCAGCGACCGCGTTTCGTCGCGCACGGCTTCGGCGATGGCCTCGCGCTCCTCGTCGGTCAGCGAGGCGACCGTGACGGCGCCGGCGAGCGCATCCGGCGCAGGGTCTTCGGCCGCGACCCCGGCCTTCGCCGGTTTCTTCTCCGGCGCGGCCTTGCCCATGATCCTGGCGACTTCGGCTTCCTCCATCGCCACCTCCGCGACATGGCCGGCGCCGAGATTGGCCTTGAAGACATGCTTCACGTCTGCCGCCGGCCTGTAGGTGAAGAACCCGTCTTCGTCGGTGCGCGTTTCACCGAGCCGATTGCCCTCGCCGTCGAACACCTCGACCAGCGCATCGACGGCCATGTCGCCGTTGGAAAAGCCGATCTCGCCTTCGATCACGTCACCGCTGGCAAAGACCGACGCGATGACCTTGTGGGCATGCGCCGGCGTGACGAGAAGCAGCATCGTCAGCGCGAAAAACGGAAAACGGGACTTCATGACATACCTCCCGGCGCGTCGAGCACGCCAAACAGTTCCGGCTTGACCCTGCGGGCCAGATAGACGGCGGCTGCCGTAAGCAGCGCTTCGATGGCCATCACCGGGATATGGGCGAAGAAGACGAGCTTGGCCGCCGGCAGGAACTCCTCGCCAGACAAGGCGAGCGCGATCGCGACAGCCCCGGTGGTCAGCGCGATCGCGAGACCGCCCCCAATGCCGCCCCAGATTGCGGCCGCCATCGGAGAAACAGACCGCACGCCGGCCCGGCAGACGAAATGCACGATGACGGCGGGCAACGCGATGTTGAGCGTGTTGACGCCGAGCACCGTCAGGCCGCCGAACCCGAAGAAGACCGCCTGCAGCAGCAGGCCGACAAACAATGCGGGAAAGGCGGCCCAGCCGAGGACGAGCCCGGCAAGGCCGTTCATGATGAGATGGACGGAAGACGGGCCGATGGGCACGTGAACCAGCGAGGCGACGAAGAAGGTGGCCGAAAGCACGCCTGCGGCCGGGATCTTCTCCATCGGGAGCTTGCGCAGCCCCAGGGCGATGCCTCCGACGGCAAGGAGCGTGCCGCCGATGACCACCGGGCTTGAAAGCGCGCCGTCAACGATATGCATCGGCCCCGCCCCTATTCGATGTCGTAGGCGCGGATCCAGATCACCGCGTCCTGGCTGAGTTCCTTGCCCTCGTATTCCGTCCGAGGGCCGGTGCCGAGCGCAGCGAAGCCCCAATAGCCGGCCTTCGGAATGCCGAAGGTGAAATAGCCGTCATCATCCGACATCGCGACGACCGTTCCCCCCGGCATCGGGCTGGCGACCGGCTCCTTCGGCGTGTTGGCCGCCATGTCCGGCTCGGCGGCCATGTACTCGATCTCGATTTCCGCTCCGGCGACAGGTTCGCCATTCGACAGAACGCGCCCGGTGAAAGTGGAACCAGTGATGATGTTGGTTGGCCTGTTGAGCGGCAGGATCTCCGTCTCCAGCCCTTGCGGCTCCATCCAGTCGGTCGGCAGTTCGTTGCGGTTGAGATAGGCCTTCGTGACCTGCTGGATGTAGAGGTCCTCGCTTTCCTCGTAATAGGGCGCGGGATTGAGAACCAGCACGTAGTCGCCGGACCGCTTGACCGGGACAGAGGCGTCGTAGGCGGCGGCTGCATTCTGTGCGCCGGTGAAGGTCGCCTCCTTCAGCGTGTCCATCAGGTCGATCTTCTCGCCGCGATGCACGGCGAAGAATTCCAGCGGCGTTCCCATGTCCATGACATGGCCGTTTTCGAAGGGATGCCAGAAGATCAGCTTCAGCGGCACGTCGCCGGCGGCTTCGATCTGCGGGGTCTCCGCGTAGACAAGCTGGAAATGCGCCTGTGCGGCCGAGGCCGTCAGGCAGACTGCGGCCAACGAAGCCGCCATTTTCTTTGGAAGTTGCATGTGTCGTCTCTCCAGTATTCCCGCCACAGCGGGGTTTTCGGAAAGGACAACAGGGAAAGTTGGCGCCAAGCCGGGCCTGAGCAAAATGAGATTCCGCCTGCCCGTCTTACCGCCAGACGCTCACCCCGGCGTCCGGTCACGGTTGTGGATGCGGCAAAGCATCCGTTGCGAGGGCAGGTCTCCTGGCTCGCGGGTCAACGCTTTCGCCCACCTTCCCGGCCGCAAGGCCAGTGGCTTTCGGGCGATCGCTCTCCGCTTACAGTTGCGGGGGCAGCCACGGTTTTGGTCCCTAATGGGTACGCCTCACCGTGTTCCCTTTTAATGCCTGGCGTTCAACGCCCGGCAACCTATCGCGCAGTTTGTGTCCCGCATTCGGGCCGCGCTTGTCAAGCGGTTTGCTGACCGGCGAACATGCCGCATTGCCACGCATGCGTGTGCCGGGCACATGACAAGCGCGCGGCTGGAAGCGCTCGTTTGATCGAGATCATGGGACGCGTTGGCAACGGGATTATTGATGTATTTGAAATGCACCAATAAGACGTCACCCTGAATGAACGAGACCGAGGAAGAACGGAAGGCGAGAGGCGCTGCGCGGCTGGCCGCAATGCTTGCGCCGGTGCGCGGAAAGCTCGCGCTGGCCTCGTTTCTGTCGGTGCTTGCGGCCCTGCTGTGGATTGCCCAGGCGGGCATCGTCGCCATGCTGCTGGGTGCCCTGATCGCCGGAGAACGGGCCTTGCTCGGACCATGGGCGGAAAGCGCGGCCTTCCTGGCGATCGGCGTGCTGCGCGCGGGGCTTTCCTCCGTTGCCGGCCGCCTCGCCTTCCTCGCGTCCGAGGACGCGATCGCGCACGAGCGGGCCGCCCTCCTGTCCGCGCAAAGCCGCCGATCTCCGATCGCGACCGGGCGCTTTTCCTCGGCCGAGATCGCCAGCCTCGCCGCCGACAAGCTGGACCTCGTCGCGCCTTATCTGACACGCTACGCACCGGCGATGACGCGCACACGGATCGTGCCGCTGGCGATCCTCTCCGTGTCGTTCCCCTTCTCCTGGACGGCCGCTTTCATCCTGCTCGTCGCCGGACCGCTGATCCCGGTCTTCATGGCTCTCGTCGGCCTTGCAGCGCGCGACGCCAGCGAGAAGCAGATGCAGGAAATCGGCTCGATGAACGCGCTCCTGATGGAGCGCATTCGAGCGCTGACCGACCTGCGCCTGCTGGACGCGACGGGGCGCACCGTCGCCGATTTCCAGGCGTCTGCCGACAGCCTCCGCCGCCAGACGATGGACGTGTTGCGCATCGCGTTCCTGTCCTCGACTGTGCTGGAACTGTTCTCGGCAATCGGCGTGGCACTGATCGCCGTCTATGTCGGTTTCGCGCTGATCGGCGAACTGGGTTTCGGAGCCTGGGCGACGCCGCTGACCGTCAGCGAAGGCATCTTCCTGCTGCTCCTGGCGCCGGATTTCTTCCAGCCGCTGCGGGACCTCGCCGCCGCCTGGCACGACAAGGCCGCGGCCCTCGCCGTGGCCGGCGAGATCGCAGACCTGGAGGCAGAGGCGAAGATCGACATTGTCGGGGAAGGCATGGACGGCACACCGCTGCCCGGGCCGGCCACCTTGCGTGTCGCCGCGCTGCGCTGGACGACGCCGAGCGGCCGCGAGATCCCCTTTCCCGATTTCGAGGCCGAAGCAGGCGCGACCGTCGCTCTGACCGGCCCTAGCGGCAGCGGCAAAACGACGCTGCTGGCGCTCCTCGCCGGGTTGGCGCCGGCCGCAGGCGGCACGATCACCGTGGCGGGCGAATCGCTCGACGACGCAACCGCCGATGCATGGCGCGCGCGATTGAGCTGGATCGGCCAGACGCCGCATTTCTTCACCGAAAGCCTGCGCGCCAACCTCCTGATGTCCGCGACGACCCGCGACGATGAGCGCTTGCATGACGCGCTGGCGCAGGCTTCGGCCGACGGCATCGTGTCGGCGCTGCCACGCGGGCTCGATACGCGGCTCGGCGAAACCGGTCACGGCGTGTCCGGCGGCGAGGCGCGGCGCCTTACGGTGGCGCGGGCGCTCAATTCGCACGCCGACATCGTTCTCGCCGACGAGCCGACCGCCGACCTGGATGCCGAAACGGCGGCGGCGGTCACGGAAGGCCTTCTGGCACTGGCGGCGCGCGGCGCGACGCTCATCGTGGCGACGCACGACATGGCGCTGGCGCGGCGGATGGACCGCATCGTCAGCCTGGAGACGCCGCAATGAGGGCGCTGTTTCCGATCGTCCGGCGCATCTGGGCGCAGGAATGGTGGTCGCTACTCCGTGGCGCCGCGCTCTCGGTCGTCGTTCTGGTCGCCGGCATTGCCCTGCTCGGCCTGTCGGGCTGGTTCATCACCGCCGCCGGCATCGCCGGGCTGGCCGGCGCCGGGTTGATGTTCGACATGTTCCGGCCGAGTGCCGGCGTGCGGTTCCTCGCGCTCGGGCGCACGGCGGCGCGCTATGGCGAACGCATCCTCACTCACGACGCGACGCTGCGCAGCCTTGCCCGGCTTCGGGTGCAACTGCTGGCGGGACTGGCGCGTTCGCCTTTCTCGCGCCTGCCGGCGCTCAGGGCCTCGGAACAGCTCAATCGCATCACCCGCGACGTCGACGCGCTCGACGGCATCGCCTTGCGCCTGTTCATTCCGATCGTGGCCGCGGTAACGACACTCGTGGCGACGGCGGCCGTGTTGTGGTTCCTCGTGGATCGCGCGCTCGTGGTCTGGCTCATCGCGAGCTACGTTCCGGGGGCGGCCGCAGCGCTGGGTTTCGTGGCCTGGCGCTCGCGTCGCCCGTCGCGGCGCAGCCGTCTCGCGCTCAATGCGTTTCGCATGCGCGTGGTCGATCTCCTGCAGGCGCGCACCGAGCTTGCCGTGTTCGGAAAGATTGGAGCGCGCGCCGCGCATGTCATGACGGCCGAAGAGCGGATGCGCGACAGCCTTGGCCAGATCGACCGGATGGAGCGCGCCGGCGGCTTCGTTCTTTCAGTGACGGAGACGATCGCGACGGCCGGTGCGCTGCTCGTCGGCGCCCTGCTCGCCGAACGCGGCGTCATCGATCCGGCACTTGCGGCGCTCGGCTTCTTCGCGACGCTTGCGCTCGCCGAGACGCTGGCCCCGCTGCGGCGCGGCATGGCGGAGATCGGTCGGATGACGGACGCCGCCAGGCGCGTCGAACGTATGCTGCAAACTCCCGACGCCGCACCTTCGAACAAGGCGTCTGTCCCAGCCTCCGCGCCTGCCTCGGATGCCGCTCTGTCGATGGATGACGTCTGCTTCACCCATGATGGCGCCGCCGCGCCGATCGTGGACCATTTCTTTCTTACGGTCGCACCGGGCGAGGCCGTGGCACTGGTCGGGCCGAGCGGCAGCGGCAAGACGACGATCCTGCAACTCGCCACCCGCATGGTCGCGCCCGACGACGGATCGATCGCGATCGGCGGGTTTCCCCTGGAAAACTGGAACGAGCCGGAGCTGCGCGGGGCCGTGACGCTGCTGCCGCAACGAAGCGCGCTCCTGAGCGGCAGCATCCGCGAGGCGCTGGCGCTGGCGAGGCCCGGCCTTGAGGATCGCGACGCTTGGGCGGTGCTGGCCGCGGTCGCCCTCGACACGGTGATCGCGGAACGTGGCGGGCTCGACAGCCGGCTCGGCGAGGCCGGTGCCGGCCTGTCGGGGGGTGAAAGCCGACGCCTCGCCCTCGCACGGGCGTTGCTGCGCCATCCGACGCTGCTGCTGCTCGACGAGCCGACCGAAGGTCTGGACCGCACGACGGCGAAGCGGGTGCTGGAGGGGATGCGCCGCTATCTGCCCGACGCGGCCATTCTCCTCGCCTCGCATCGCGCCGCCGAACGCGAATTCGTCGACCGGATCCACACGCTTTCGCCGGTCGGAGGCCAGCGCCACGGGTCGGATTGATTTGTGTCAATGTTTCGTGCGCGCGCAGCTGCGATCAGACGAAATGAAAACATGCACTGAAGATGCATGTTTATTTTGAAAGGAATGCAAGATGGAGCTCGATGTCGTTGAGCTGTCTCGCCTGCAATTCGCGATGACGGCGATGTATCATTTCCTCTTCGTCCCGCTGACCCTCGGACTGTCGATCATCGTCGCCATCATGGAGACGGTCTATGTCATGACCGATCGGCCGATCTGGCGTCAGATGACGAAGTTCTGGGGCACCCTGTTCGGGATCAACTTCGTGCTGGGTGTCGCCACCGGGATCACGATGGAATTCCAGTTCGGCATGAACTGGAGCTATTACAGCCACTATGTCGGCGACATCTTCGGCGCGCCGCTCGCCATCGAGGGCCTGATGGCCTTCTTCCTGGAGGCGACCTTCGTCGGGCTGTTCTTCTTCGGCTGGGACAAATTGTCCAAGGTGTCGCACATGGTCGTCGCCTGGCTGGTGGCCATCGGCTCCAACTTCTCGGCGCTGTGGATCCTCATCGCCAATGGCTGGATGCAGAACCCGGTCGGCGCGGAATTCAATCCGATGACGATGCGCATGGAGATGACCTCCTTCTACGAGGTGCTCTTCAACGAGGTCGCCCAGGCGAAGTTCGTGCACACCGTGTCGGCGGGCTATGTCACCGCCGCCGTCTTCGTGCTCGGCGTGTCCTCCTGGTACCTGCTGAAGGGCCGGCATGAGGAACTGGCGCGCCGCTCGATCGCGGTCGCCGCGAGCTTCGGCCTTGCTTCGGCGCTCTCGGTCGTCGTGCTCGGCGACGAGTCCGGCTATTCGGCCACCCACTCGCAGAAGATGAAGCTCGCCGCTATCGAGGCGATGTGGGAGACGGAGCCGGCGCCGGCGCAGTTCACGCTGTTCGGCATTCCCGACCAGGAAGCCCGCGAAACCAAATACGCGATCCACATCCCCTTCGCGATGGGGCTGATCGGAACGCGCTCGCTGACTACGGTCATTCCCGGCATCGACGAACTCGTCGAGACGGCGGAGGAGCGCATCCGCTCGGGCATGATCGCCTATGACGCACTCGTCACCATCCGCAACGAACGGGACGAGGCGCCGCAGGAGATCCGCGAGACCTTCGAGGAGCACAGCGCCGATCTCGGTTTCGCCTTCCTTTTGCGCCGCTATGTGGACGACCCGCGCCAGGCCACCGAGGAACAGATCCTCATGGCGGCCAACGACACCGTCCCGACGGTCTGGCCGCTGTTCTGGGCCTTCCGCATCATGGTCGGCCTCGGCTTCTCCTTCATCGCGGTGATGGCCTATTTCTTCTACCTCGCCTCCTTCAAGCGGATGCAGTTCCCGCGCTGGGCGCTGTTCTTCGGGGTCGCGATCATCCCGACGCCGTGGCTTGCCGCGGAGCTGGGCTGGTTCGTCGCCGAATTCGGGCGCCAGCCCTGGACGGTGGACGGCGTCCTGCCGACCGCGCTGTCCGTCTCGCATCTGAGCGTCGGAGACCTGCTCATCACGCTGGCCGGTTTCGTCACCTTCTACTCGGTGCTGTTCGTCATCGAGATGGGGCTGATGATCAAATACATCCGCAAGGGACCCTACATGGACGTCGCCGAAACGGATGCATGGATGGCCCGTCACGAACATCGCCTGCGCACCCATGACGGCAATGTGCCGGGCGCCCTTCCTGCGGAGTAAGACCCATGATCCTTCATGAACTCATCAGTTTCGAACTGCTTCGCGTCATCTGGTGGCTGCTGCTCGGCGTCCTGCTGATCGGCTTCGCGCTGACGGACGGTTTCGACATGGGCGTCGGGGCGCTATTGCCCTTCGTCGCCAAAACCGACACGGAGCGCCGCGTCACCATCAACACCGTCGGCCCGGTCTGGGAAGGCAACCAGGTCTGGTTCATCCTCGGCGGCGGGGCGATCTTCGCCGCATGGCCGCCGCTCTATGCGGTGTCCTTCTCGGGCTTCTACCTGGCAATGTTCGCCGTGCTGGCCGCGCTCATCCTGCGGCCGGTCGGGTTCAAGTACCGCTCCAAGCGCACCAGCGCCGCATGGCGGTCCGGCTGGGACTGGGCGCTGTTCGTCGGCGGCGCCGTGCCGGCGCTGATCTTCGGCGTCGCGGTCGGCAACGTCCTGCAGGGCGTGCCGTTCCGGCTGACCGAGGATCTGTTCCCGATCTACGAGGGCGCGTTCTACGCGAAGTTCCTCGGTCTGCTGAACCCCTTCGCCATCCTGGCCGGCGTGGTCTCCTTCGGCATGCTGCTGATGCATGGCGCCGCCTGGCTCGTCGTCAAGACCGACGGCGCGATCGCCGCCCGGGCGCGCGCCATCGGCACGTGGATGGGCCTCGTCGCGATGGCCGGCTTCGCGCTCGCCGGCGTCTGGCTCGCCTTCGGCATCGACGGATACACGCTTGTGGGTGCCGATGTGGCGGGGCATTCCAACCCGCTGCATTCGGAAGTGATCAAGGGCGGCAGCTGGCTTTCGGCCTACGGCGCGCGGCCGTGGATCGCGATCGCGCCGGTGCTCGGCTTCGCCGGCATGGCGATGGCCGTTCGCGCCCTGCGCTCCAGCGGCGAGGTCTCCGCGCTCCTGTGGTCGAAGCTCGGCATCCTCGGGGTCATCTCGACCGTCGGGCTGACCATGTTCCCGTTCATCCTGCCGTCCTCGATCGATCCGCGATCGTCGCTCACGGTCTGGGACGCATCATCCTCTCATCTGACGCTGTTCGTCATGCTGGTCGTGACCGTCATCTTCATGCCGATCATCCTTCTCTACACCGCCTGGGTCTACAAGGTGCTGTGGGGCAAGGTGACGGAGGAAGACGTGACGGCCAACAGCGACAGCGTCTACTGATCGCAAGGAGACAAACACCATGTGGTATTTCGCCTGGCTTCTCGGCCTGCCCGTCGCCGCCCTTTTCGCAGTCGTGAACGCGATGTGGCTGGAGTTGCAGCAGGACCGCCTGCTGACCGAGGAGGATACGCCTTCGGATCGCTGACCCGGCGCCTGAAGGACTTCGGACAGATGAAAACCCCGGGGGCGGACGCCCCCGGGGTTTTCTATCATCAAGCGTGGGCAAGCGCCCCGGCGAGGCGGTCAATCGTCCTCGTGTTCGCCCGGCGCGGAGATGTGCTTGGCGACATAGGCCGGCTCTCCCATGCGCCCGATCAGGTCGAGCTGCAATTCGAGCCATGACATGTGGCCCTCCTCGTCGAGCACGATCTTCTCGAACAGGACGCGCGATCCGATGTCGCCTTCCTCGGCGGCCTGACTGGCCGCCTCGGTGTAGAACTCGATCGCCTCCTTCTCGTCGGCCAGATCGGTCTCGAACATGTCGATCAGCGACTGCGCGCGGGCCGGCGGCTTGGCGAAGGCCAGTTCCGGGTTGCCCTTCAGGAACATGATGCGCTCGATATAGCCGTCGGAATGGCCGAGCTCTTCCTGCATTTCCTCGCGCATCTTGTCGGCGAGGCGGTTGATGCCCCAGTCGTCGAGCACATGCGCATGCAACTGATATTGATGCGCTGCGCTCAATTCCATGCTCAGGGCCTTCTGCAGATTTGCTAGTGTCTTCGTGTGCGCCATGGCGCATCTCCTTCCTTTTCTGGGTCGATCGGGCCGCGAACCGGTCTAGTTGAACCGGTTCAGCGGGATTTTCAAATAGGCGGCGCCATTGGCTTCGGGCTCCGGCAGGCGCCCGCCACGAATGTTGACCTGAAGCGCGGCCAGCATCAGCTTCGGCAAGGGCAGCGTGGCGTCGCGCTTGTCGCGCGTCGAAACATAGGCATCCTCGCCGACCCCGCCTTTCAGATGGATGTTGGCGGCCTTGTGTTCGCCAACCGTCGCCTCGCAGCGGGCCTCCCGGCCATCCGGCCGATAGTCATGGCCGACGAAGAGCCGCGTCTCGTCCGGCAGGGCGAGGATCGCCTGCAGGCTTCGATACAGTTCGTGCGAATCGCCGCCGGGGAAATCCGCCCGGCTGGTGCCGCTGTCCGGCATCATCAGCGTGTCATGCACGAAAGCCGCGTCACCGGCGACATAGGTGATCGACGCCATGGTGTGGCCGGGCGAGAACATGACGCGCACCGGAATGGTGCCGACCAGGAACACCTCGCCATCCCTGAACAGGTGGTCCCATTGGCTGCCGTCGGTCGGGAAGCCGTCCAGAAGGTTGTAGATGTCCTTCCAGAGCTTCTGCACCTTGACGACATGCTCGCCGATGCCGGCGGGCGCGCCAAGCTTCTCCTTCAGATAGGGAGCGGCGGAGAAATGGTCGGCATGCGGGTGGGTGTCGAGCACCCAGACGATTTCGATTCCGGCCTGTTCCACATAGTCCAGGATTGCGTCGGCGTTCCCGGTGCCGGTCGACGCCGAGCCGGGATCGAAGTCGAGCACCGGATCGACGATGGCGCCTTTCATGGTTTTCGGATCGTGGAACACATACTGCCAGCTTCCGGTCGGTTCGTCCCAGAAGCTCTCGACGATCGGCGAAACACTCATGTCAGTCTCCTTTCATTGTCATGGACCGAAACGCCCGGATCACGATCGCGATCCGGGCTCTCGTCGTCGGCCGGATCACAAGGTCCTGGTCGAAAAGTACCAGTCCCTGGTGTCGTAGCCCTCCGAGGCGCGGGCCTCGGCCGCAGCCACGGTGCCCGGCGTCGGAACGATCACCGGATCGCCCGGCTTCCAGTTTTCCGGCATCGCGCATTTGTTGGCGTCGGCGGTCTGCAGGGCGACGACGAGGCGGTGGATCTCGTCAACCGAGCGGCCCGCATTCATCGGGTAGTAGACCATGGCGCGCAGCACGCCGTTCGGATCGATGATGAAGGTTGCACGCACCGCCGCCGTGTCAGAGGCGCCCGGCTGGATCATGCCGTAGTCATGAGCGACCTTCATGTTCAGGTCGGCGATGATCGGGAACCCGATCTCGACGCCGAACTTCTCCTTGATCGAGAGCACCCAGGCGATGTGCGAGTAATGGCTGTCGATCGACAGGCCCAGAAGTTCGACGCCCATCGCCTTGAAGTCGTCCTGGCGCCTGGCGAAGGCGATGAATTCCGTCGTGCAGACCGGCGTGAAATCGGCCGGGTGCGAGAACAGGATCATCCATTTGCCCTTGTAGTCGCCGAGCGACTTCTCGCCGTCCGTGGTCAGGGCCTTGAAGTCCGGTGCGGGTTCGTTGAGCCGGGGGCCCTTGCGTTCGACAGTGTCGGTCATCGTCGTGTTCCTTTGTTCATCTGGTTGTCTTTTGCGTTTGCACGACGGATATGGGCCCTCTTGATTCATTTTAGAAACGAATTATTTTACTCACACTGATCGATAACCTGAATGCTAAAGTGATGATCCTGCCAAGCCTGCAACAGTTGCGCTTTCTCGTTTCGCTTGCCGACGAGCTGCATTTCGGCCGCGCGGCGGAAGCGTGCCACGTCACCCAGTCGACGCTGTCCAACGGCATCAAGGAACTGGAGGCGACGCTCGGCGTGTCTCTGGCGGAGCGGTCCAAGCGCTCGGTGCTGCTGACACCGGTCGGCGCGGAAATCGCCGACCGGGCGCGCCGGCTCCTCACCGACGCCGCCGAACTCGTCGATACCGCCAAACGCTTCTCCGGCACGCTGCGCGGTGACCTCAGGCTCGGCGCCATTCCCACCGTCGGCCCCTTTCTCATGCCGAAACTGATGCCACGGGTGCGCGAGCGGTTTCCCGAACTGCGCCTCTATGTCCGCGAGGAACTGACGGAATCCCTGATGGCCGGCCTCAGGGCCGGCCGCCTCGACGCGATCGTCTTCGCCCTGCCCTTCGATCATGAAGGGCTTGAGATGATCGACCTTTTCGACGACGACTACCAACTCGCCATGCCAACCGGCCACCGGCTGGCTGACCGTGACGCCGTCACCGGCGGCGATCTTGCCGGGGAGAAGCTGCTGCTTCTGGAAAAGGGCCACTGCCTGCAGCGCCACGCCCTGTCCGCGTTTCCGGACGCGCATGCGACCCAGGACGACAGCTTCGCCGCGACCAGCCTGATCACGCTCGTCTCCATGGTCGAAGAGGGTCTCGGGATCACGCTCCTGCCGCAATTGACGATCGATGCCGGCGTGGCACGCGGCGCGCGTGTGGCGCTGTCTCCGCTCGAGGGAGCCTGCCCGCGCCGCATCGTCCTGGCGTGGCGGAAGACGTCGGCGCGATCGGAGGAATTCGCACAACTCGCCGAGATCTTTCGCGCGGCCCGCGCCGACCTGCAGCCCTGACGAAGGGGCATCCCGGCGATGGCCGAACCCGGGCCAAGGGCATGCCCGGACGCCGCCGGATCGCTTTCCGGTGCACAAAATCGCAGTGAGGCGTTTCGCGTTCGGCATTTCCATGTATACAACACGGCACGCGCGCTTGGTTCCGGAACCAATCGAAAAGGCGGCTTGCCGCCGGGAACCGGGCGCAACGGGGAGACGGGGATTTTTCGCGATCGAGGGTTGAGCGAAACGTCTCCGGGATCGCAGGAGGAGGATTGCGGTGCGCAAGATCGACATTTTCAATCACATCTGGCCGACGCCGTTTTATGACGCATTGCGCGAGAAGATCGGCGAGATGACCCATATCACCCGGCGCTCGGAAGCCGTGCCGATGATGACCAATCTCGACCGTCGCTTCGAAGTGATGGACATGTTCGGGCCGGAGTATCAGCAGGTTCTCTCGCTGGCGTCTCCTCCGCTCGAATATCTCGTCGAGCCGGACGACGCTGCGGAACTCAGCCGGATCGGCGCAGACTCGATGGCCGATCTGTGCCGGCAATATCCCGACCGCTTCCCCGGTTTCATCGGCACCGCGCCGATGAGCAATCCGGACCGCCTCGTGGAGGAATGCCGCTACCAGGTCGAGACTCTCGGCGCTCTGGGCATGCAGATTTTCACCAATGTCAGCGGCAAACCGCTGGATTTGCCGGAATTCCTGCCCTTCTTTGAATACATGGCGGCGGCCGGCAAGCCGGTCTGGCTGCACCCCGCGCGCAGCGCGAAATTCACGGATTACCTGACCGAGGACGAGTCCCAATACGAGATCTGGTGGACCTTCGGCTGGCCCTACGAGACCTCGGCCGCGATGGCCCGCATGGTGTTCTCAAAGCTGTTCGACCGGTGCGAAGGCCTGAAGGTGATCACCCATCACGCGGGCGGCATGATCCCTTATTTCGAGGGGCGGGTCGGGCCCGGATGGGACCAGCTTGGGGCACGCACCACCGGCAAGAACTACCGGGAGATCCTGTCGGATCTGAAACGGCCGCACCTTGAATATTTCAAGGATTTCTATGCCGATACGGCGACGTTCGGCTCCCGCCGGGCGATCGAGCATGCGATCGAGTTCTTCGGCGAGGAGCACGTGCTGTTCGCATCCGACGCCCCTTTCGATCCGGAAGGCGGGCCGATGTATATCCGCGAGACGATCAAGATGCTCGAGGACGCCGACATCTCGGACGAGACGCGTCACAAGATCTATCACGGCAATGCCGAGCGACTGCTCGGTCTGTAGGGTCAAGAGATCTCGCGAGGCGCGCCGGCGGGGATCCGGCGCGGCCGCGCGGCCTGTTCGAAGGACCGATCGGAGATCACGGTTTTTTTCGACCGCAGGCTTTCATTGTATACGCGGGGTGGTAAATTCGCTCCGTTCATCAGGGAGGACAGCATGTTCAAGATAGTCAAGCTCGTTGCCGCTACGGCAACTGCAGCAATCGTCGGGCTCGCCGCGCATGGCGCGTCGGCGCAGAACCGGATCACGATCGGCACCAATCCGCAGGGATCGCTCTATTATTCCGTCGGCGGCGGCATGGCCGCGGCATTGCAGGAGGCGATGCAGCGCCAGGCGACTGTTCAGCCCTATGCGGGATCGACGGTCTATCTTCCGCTCGTGGCCAACGGCGAACTCACCGTCGGCATCAATTCCAGCGTCGACACCGGCGCGGTCTACAATGGCGAGCATGGCAATGCCGCGCAAAAGGACCTGCGCATGCTTGCCCGGCTCTGGCCGCTTCGCGTCGCCTTCGTCGTGCGCGCCGAGAGTGACCTGAAAGAGGTCAAGGATCTCAAGGGCAAGCGCGTCGTCACCGACTTCTCCGCGCTCAAGGCCGTGGGCCTCGTCAATCAGGCCATGATCCAGGCCGGCGGCCTCAGCCTCGACGACGTCGACGGCGTGACCGTTTCAGGTCTCGGACCGGGCATGGAGGCGCTGACCGAGGGCGATCTCGACGCGACCAGCATCGCGGTCGGCATCCCGCTCACCCAGCAGGCCCACGCTTCGATCCCGGGCGGCATCCGCTACCTGTCGATCACCGGCGACAATGCGACGAGCGAGTTCATCAACGAGATCTATCCGGGCACCTATCTCCTGCCGGTCGAGCCTTCGGCGCGCCTGCCGGAAGTCACCGAACCGGTGACCGTGGTCGGTTACGACGTGTTCCTGACGACCAGCGCATCGCTGTCGGACGAAACCGCGACCGCGATCCTGGAAGCGCTCTACGAAGCGTTCCCCGCGTTGCAGGAAGACTATCCGCCGATCCGCAGCGGCAGCCGCGACAAGTTCGCAGTTCCCTCCAACACGGTGCCCTACCATCCGGCGGCCGTGGCCTTCTTCAAGGAGAAGGGCCTCTGGACCGAGGAAAATGACGCCCGCGACGCCGCGGTCGCTCAGTAACACAACTCCAAACGTCCGAAGGGCGGCCTATGGCGAAGACCGTTCTAGCCGCAATCCTTCCGGTGCTCGGCATCCTCTGGATGATCGATGCGCCGGAATGGATCGGCTTTGTGCCGATTACCGAGCAATATCTCGCGCTCATGATCGGGATTGCGATCCCGGCCGGGCTTGTGGCGGCGCCGCTGCCCGGCAGGTGGCGCATTCTCGACTGGCTGCTCGGTCTGGCCGCCTTTCTCAGCTGGATCTGGCTGGCGCGCAACTACGAGGCCTGGCTCCTCGATCCGCTCAATCGCGGCCCCGAAAAATGGGTTCCGGCGATCTTCGCGATCGCCGGGGCACTTGAGGCGACGCGGCGCCAGTGCGGGCTCGTGCTCGCGGCACTCGCCGCGTGTTTCATGCTCTACGGCTTCATCGGCTGGATGGCGCCCGGCATCTTCGAGGCGGCCTATCTGACGCCCGCCCGCTATCTCCTTTATATCTACAACGACACCAACGGCATTCCCGGCCTGGTGATGAATGTCGGTGCCACGCAGATCCTCGGCTTCATCGTTTTCGGCGCCACGCTGACGGCGGCCGGAGGCAGCCGGATCATGACGGATCTGGCCATGGCGACCATGGGCCACCGTCGCGGCGGCCCGGCGAAAGTGGCGATCCTCGCCTCCTCGCTGTTCGGCACGCTGTCCGGCTCCACCGTTGCCAACGTGATGTCGACCGGGGTGGTCACCATCCCGATGATGAAGAAGTCCGGCTTCCCGGCCCGCTACGCCGCGGCGATCGAAGCGGTCGCCTCCAATGGCGGCCAGATCGCGCCGCCGGTGATGGGCGCGACCGCCTTCGTCATCGCGGAATTCCTGCAGGTCGCCTATACCGACGTGGTGATCGCAGCGGCGCTGCCGGCGGCCTTCTACTACTATCTCCTCTACCGGCAGGTGGACCGTTTCGCGGTCGCCCACGGCCTTGAGGGCGAGGCGCGCGAGAACCTTCCGCCGCTCGGCGGCAGCCTGATGAAGAGCTGGCCGCTATTGGTGCCGCTCGGCGTCCTGATCTGGTTCCTGTTCTTTCTCGGCTACTCGCCGGGCAAGGCGGCCCTCTATTCGGCCGGCGCGACCTTCCTTTTGCATCTCGTGGCAGCGCCCAAGGACGCGCCGCGGCTCGCGCTGATCCCGCAGATTGCCCGCGACTGCGGCGCGACGCTGATCCCGATCCTGCTCGTCTGCGCCATTGCCGGCATCGTCATCGGCACGATCAACATCACCGGGCTCGGCTTCGCGCTCACCCTGGCGCTCGGCAAGATCGCGGCCGTCGGCGGCGTGGTCGCGCTGCTCGCCGCCACGGCGGTGATCGCCATCATCCTCGGTGTCGGCATGCCGACGACCGGCGTCTATGTGATCGTCTCGGTGCTGCTCGCACCGGCGCTGGTCCGCCACGGCATCCCGATGATGTCGGCGCATCTGTTCATCTTCTATTTCGGGCTGCTGTCGATGCTGACGCCGCCGGTGGCGGTCGCCTCCTATTCCGCGGCCAGTATCGCCGGCAGCGACATGTGGCAGACCGGCGTCACCGGCGTTCGGCTGGCCGTCGTCGCCTATCTCCTGCCGTTCATCTTCGCCTTCAACCCGGCGCTGCTGATGCATGGAAGCTGGCTTGAAATTGCCGTCTCCTGCGTGACGGTGGCGGCCTCCGGCCACATCCTGGCCGAGGTGCTTGCCAACCGGCGCGCCTATGGCGGCGGCGCGATCCGCATCGGCGCCATGTTGCTGGCGCTTGCCATCGGCGGAAGCACCGCCGCTCTCGCCCCCGGCAGCATTCCGGCCATCGCCGTCGCGCTGGCCTCCATCCCGGTTGCCTACCTGCTTTCGCGTCTTTCGGCGCCCGTCCTTTCTACAGCCAAGGAGCCCACGCCATGACCGAACGATATCCGGCAATGCCCCCGAGAAACCCGTCGCCGCCCTACAAGCGGATCGCGACGGAGGAGGCCTGGCTGCCGCCGGAAATCATGGATCTCTACATCAAGGAGATCCAGGAGAAGAACATCAACGAGCCTGGCTTCAACCAGCTCTGGGGCTTCTTCACCGGTGATTCCGAGCTGGCGCGCAACCATCGCCGCCGCATCCAGTCGCTCGGCGACGACCGCATCGCCGACATGGATGGTTCGGGCATCGACATGCAGGTGCTGTCGCTAAGCTCTCCGGGCGTGCAGCTCTTCGATCCGGCCACGGCGACCGCGCTGGCGGCCAGCGCCAACGACCAGCTCGCCGAGGGGATCGCCAAGCATCCCGACCGCTATGTCGGTCTCGCCGCCTTCAGCCCGCTCGATCCGGACAATGCCGCCAAGGAACTGGAGCGCGGCGTCAGCAAGCTGGGCCTGCGCGGCGGCATCCTGAATTCGCACACGCTCGGCACCTATCTCGACGACGAGAAATACTGGCCGGTCTTCGAAGCCGCCGAGGCGCTGGACGTGCCGATCTACCTGCATCCCAACACCCCGTCGCCGCAGATGATCGAGCCGTTCCTCAACCGCGCGCTCGACGCCGCCGTCTACGGTTTTGCCTGCGAGACCGGGCTGCATGCCCTGCGCCTGTTGGTGTCCGGCCTGTTCGACCGCTTCCCGAAGCTGCAGATCATCCTCGGCCATTGCGGCGAGGCCCTGCCCTACTGGCTCTACCGCGTCGACTTCATGCACACCCGCATCTCGTCGACCGACCGTCATCCGAACGTGCGGCCGCTGAAGCGCCGGGCATGGGACTATCTGTGCGACAACTTCTACTACACCTCCTCGGGTGTGGGCTGGGCGCCGCCGGTGAAGTTCGTGCAGGACGTCGTCGGTGTCGACCGCATGCTCTACGCGATGGACTATCCGTGGCAGTTCGTGCCCGAGGAAGTCGGCGCGCTCGATGCGATGGACATCACCGAGGACGCCAAGAAGGCGTTCTTCGAGGACAACGCCCGCAAGCTCTTCAAGATCGCCTGACGGGCAGACGACCGCCGGCCGCTCCCGGGCGGCCGGCGCTTTGCGTCAATAGGCGCCGCGACCGCCCAGAACCGCCCGGGCCGTCAGGAGCATGATGGCGAGGTCGAGGAACACCGACTTCGAGCGCACATAGGCGAGGTCCATTTCGATCATCTTGTCGAAGCCGATCTCGGCGCGGCCGGCGACCTGCCAGATGCCGGTCAGGCCCGGACGGGTCGCGAGCCGGCCCAGGGCGGCCGCCGGATAGGCCTCCACTTCGGCCGGAAGCGCCGGGCGCGGGCCGACGACGCTCATCTCGCCGCGCAGGATGTTGATGAGCTGCGGCAGTTCGTCGATGGAATAGCGGCGCAGGATGCGGCCGACGCGGGTGATGCGCGGGTCGTTGCGCGCCTTGAAGCACACGCCCTTGCGATCGGTCAGCTTGAGGACTTCGGCGCGCCGCGCCTCGGCATCCACATACATCGTGCGGAACTTCAAGACCTCGAATGTCTTGCCGTTCTGGCCGACGCGCGTCTGGCGGAACAGGACCGGACCCGGACTGGTCAGTTTCACGGCCAGCCACACCGCCAGAAAGAGCGGGCTGAGCGCGGCCATCGCCGAACCGGCGACGGCGACGTCCAGCGCGCGATGCCGCCAGTTGCCGTTCGCCGTCTCGCGCCGGTTGCGCGTTGCCTCGGCAAGGGCCCGGCCGAGAAATGTCAGGTTTCCGACGAGATAGCGGCCGGCCATGCGGCGCGGCTCGACGGCAAGCCGCCACATCCACTCGCCGCCGAGCCGGCGCAGGAAGGACGGCGCGCGCGACACGCGGCCGGACCAGAAATCGAACTGGGCGCCGACGCCCATCACCAGCTTCGCGTTCAGGCGATGGCGGTTGCGGGCGATCCAGACATCCTGCTTCGGCACGCCGAGCGCCACGAGAACGATGTCGGCGCCGGTCCGGTTGATCTGCTCGATGACCGCACCCGTCTCACCGTCTTCGAAGAAGCCGTGCCGCGTCCCGGCCACGCGCAGACCCGGCACGCATTCCAAAGCCTTGCGAGCGGCCTTTTCCGCCACGCCCTCCTGGCTGCCGAGCAGGAACACCGACATGCCGCGCTCCGCCGCCTGGCGGCAGAGCGGCAGGAACAGGTCGGTTCCGTTCAGGTTCTCCTTGAAACGCCGTCCCGTCAGCCGCGCCGCGACCGAGACGCCGGACCCGTCCGGCAGGACGTGATCCGCCCGGCCGAGCGCCCAGCGATATTCCGGCGACTTCGCGGCGACATTGATGCAATGCGCGTTGACGAAGGCGGCGGTCTTCGGCTCGGACCCGTCGAGAAGCAGGTCCAGCGCCTCGTCCTGTCCGGCGCTGAGGATGTCGAGCGAGAACAGTCGGTGGGTTTCGATCGCGGTCATGGCAGTCTCCATTGTTCGTTGAGTGGAGCATGCCCTTGCCGCGGCCTCGTTTCACGCGTGCCGAAGGATAGACCGGCCGTCAGAGGCCGGCCATGATGGTCCATGGGAACAAATGCGGATATGCTTTCGGCTAGGTGTTATGCGCTTAAGCATTTACCGCGTGTCAGGTCTTTTGGACCATAAAAGCTCGCATTTACCTTGGGGGAGAGCCCGCATGAAGGTGCTTCTGGCAGATGATCACGAACTGGTGCGCGACACGATCTGCGCCTTTCTCCAGTCGGAGAAGGACATGGACGTGTCCGTGGCTGCCGATTTTGCCGAAGCCGCAGACATCATCACGCGCGCCGGCCCCTTCGATCTCGTCCTGCTCGACTACACCATGCCCGGTATGGACGGGCTGGAGGGCCTGAAAAAGGCGATGAAGCTGAATTTCGGCAGTCCCGTCGCGATCATTTCCGGCACGATCAACCGGGCCAATGCGGAAGAGGCGCTGGCGCTGGGCGCCGCCGGCTTCCTGCCCAAGACCATCGCCGCGAAATCGCTGATCCATGCCATCCGGTTCATGGCGGCCGGCGAGCAATACGCGCCGGTGCGCTTTCTCACCGAGATCGAGGAGGAACAGACGCATCCCCTGGCCGACAAGCTGTCGGCGCGGGAAATGCAGGTGCTCAAGGGCCTCGCCCACGGCCAGTCCAACAAGGAAATCGCCCGCGACCTCGACCTGCAGGAGGTGACGATCAAGCTGCATGTGAAGACGCTTTGCCGCAAGCTCGACGCGCGCAATCGAACCCATGCCGCGATGATCGCCAAGGAAGAAGGCCTGCTTTGACGCCTGACCTATCCTTTGGGATAGGCCGGCCCTGCTGCCGGACGGGCGCTTAGCCTTACGCCGCCCCGGACGCTTCGCGCGCATCGGCTAGGAAACCTCAACATTGGGGATCCGCCATGAACGCACCGCTGAATTTCGACACGCTCCCGCCCGGCGCGCCGGGCCGCGACGGCCGACGGAACACTGTGGGCAAGACCCGTGGCGCGTGGTCGACTCTTCGGCGTCTGCGCGACGCCACGCGCCTGAAACGCACATCGTTTCGCGGCCTGTCGTTCTGGCGCCTCCTGCGTGGCGGCCGGCTCAACGACGCGGGCCGGCTCCCCCGCTACGTCCTCGTCATCGGCGTCGTTCTGGCGTCGGTCTGGGTGCCGATCATCACCTATCTCAAGGTCGCCGCGCCGTCCTACACGTCCAGCGTTTCCCTGATCCTTCCCGGCACCGGCGTGTCCAGCTCGGTCAGCCTGTCCGAGATCGGCCAGGCCTCGACCTCGGCGAACTCGCCCTATGCGAGTTCCTCGGTCAGTCCGACGGTCACCTATCAAAAGCTCGTCCAGTCGCGCCGGGTGATCAGCATCGCGGCGCGCGACGCGAAGATCGACGAGGCGCAGTTCGGCCAGCCGCGCGTCAAGCTGGTCGACCAGACCAGCCTGATGGAAATCCAGATGAAGGGCGGCACGCCGGAAGAGGCGCGCCTCAAGACTGAGGCCGTGCTCGCCGCGTTCCTGACCGAACTGAAGGTCCTGCGGGACGACGAGATCCAGCGCCGCGAGGATTCCGTGACCGGGACCGTGCGCAAATACAAGGATTCGGTGGACACCATTCGCGACGAGATCAGCTCGCTGCAGATCACGACCGGGCTGAACTCGACCGATCAGTATGACGGCATCGTCGAGCGCAACGAGCAACTGATGTCGGCGATCGCCGACGGCCAGGCGCAGTTGGAACTGGTGAAGAACTCCGTATCGTCGCTGTCCGCCCTTCTGGAGATCGCGCCCGAGGCCGCTTCCAAGACGATCAAGCTGCACGCCGATCCCGAATATGGCGCCCATTCGGTGGCCCTGTCGGAGGCCGGCGCCAAGCTGGCGGAACTCGGCAACCTCTACGGCGCGCGCCACCCCGAAGTCGTGGACGCGCAGACGCGCGTCAACGGCCTGCGCTCCAAGATGCTCGGCCGCGCGATGCAGGTGACCGGGCTCGACGCGGAGACGCTTGAGCGTGGCCTCGACCGCACCGCCATCGGCGAACGCGGCGTCCTGCTGTCGCAACTCGTCTCCGAGGTCGCCAAGCGGGACGGTCTCGTCGCGCAACTGGCGAGCCTCGGCGAGAAGCTCGCCGTCAACAAGGCGCGGCTTGTCGAATTGTCGGACACCGCATCACGGCTGGAACGGCTCAACCGCGACTACAAGGTCGCCGAGGCGGTCTTCACCTCGGCGCTGGCACGACTCAACGTGTCGAAGACGGATGTCTTCGCCTCATATCCGATGGTCCAGATCGCCGAGCCGCCGAGCCTGCCCTGGGCGCCGTCCTCTCCGAACAAGATGCTGGCGATCGCCGCCGGCGTGATGGCCACGCTGTGCACGCTTGTCGGCCTCGTCCTGATCTGGGTTCGCCGGCCGGTGATCGACCTTCTGACCGGCGCGCGCCGCAAATCGGGCGGGACGCCGAATGAAGCGGCATAATCCGGCGGAATCCTTCGTCTACTGGGCGCTTGCCCTGACCTGGGCTTTCTACGCCTTGGGGGCGCTCTATCTGGTTGGCCCGGTCGTCGCCTGGCTTCTGGCCGGGATGGCCTTCCTGTCGCTCTATTTCGGCCCGGCGATGCGCGCGGATCTGCGCGCCACCGGGCCGGTGCCCTGGCTCGTCTGGCTCTGGTTTGCCGGCATGGCCGTGATGCTCGTCGCGCTCTGGCTCGGCCATGTCGACTGGGATCTCGGGATGAAGCAGACGATCAAGTCTTCGGTCGGCTGGGCGAAGGGCTGGGCGCTGATCGCCCTCTTGATCTTCGCCGGTGCGGTGCTGCCGATCAGGCGTTCGATCGTGGTGCGCGCGCAAGGCGTCGTGGCCCTTTGCACGCTCGCGCTCCTGCCGATCCTCTTCGCCGCTCCCCATCTCGGCCTGCCGGAAAAGATCTTCGTATCGCCACTGAAAGCGGCCGGCGGACCCGGTCCTGAATATTTCAGCGTCTATCTCTACACGCTCGACCCCGCCAGCTGGACGCCGCGCTGGCAGTTCTACGCCCCCTGGTCTCCCTTCGCCGGCCTGATCGGGGTCGTCACGGTCGCCTTCGCGCTGGAGGAGAAGGACCGCAAATGGCTGGTCATCGGCATCGCCGCCGGCCTCGCGATGATCCTCCTGTCGAAATCGCGCATGAGCCTCGTTGCGCTGGTGGTCTGCACCGTGACGCCGCGCATGATGCCGCTCGTGGCGCGCGGCTTCGCCTGGCAGCTGGCGGCCGTGTTCATGGCCTCCATGGCGGTGCTGGGCACGGCGGTGCTGCAATTCGTGCTCGACGGCATCTCCGCCTTCAAATCCGCCCGCGCCGACAGCACCCGCGTGCGTGAAACGCTGCAGCGCATCGCCTATGAACGCTGGCAGAGCGAAGCGATCTGGTTCGGGCACGGCACGGTGCAGCCCGGGCCGCATATCGTCGAATACATGCCGATCGGAAGCCATCACACCTGGTACGGCCTGCTCTTCGTGAAGGGCCTGACCGGCCTGTTCGCGCTGGCCGTTCCCATGATCACCCATTTCGCGGTGATCATCGCCGATTCCGTGCGCCACAGCCGCGGCCGCCTGCCGCTCTCGATCATGCTCACCCTGGTCATCCTGACCTTCGGCGAGAACCTGGAGATCGAAGCCTATCTGCTGTGGCCCGCTCTGCTGGTGCTGGGCATCCATCTGCGCGAGATGGATGGCGAACGCGCCTGAGCGAACCCGCGCCCGGCAGGATTGCGCCTCGCCGCACTGATCCAAACGAACAGGACCCGGGCGCCTGCCGGCGGCCAGACCGCTGACAGCGGCCCCTTCGCTCATCCTAGAAGTGTTGCAGAGCGACCCCACATCCCAGCCCGAGCATGCGAGAACCCGGACGAACCTGAGAAGAGCTTCCAATGGACGAGGCCCTGAACCCTGCCGGTCCCTGGTTCTCGCCGCGCCCGGCCAAGGGCGCTGCGGAGAGGCAGGACCCGATCTGGGCGGAGGCTCCAACGCAAACAAAAAAGCCGCCGACTTGTGCCGGCGGCTGGTCGTGTCGATCCGCGAAGGATCACGCGGCGAGCGCGAGATCCCGTTCGGTGTCCAGGGTGTCGATCAGGAGCTCGGTCCAGGCTCCGACGAAGCGCAGCGCCGCATCCTGCGCCACCGCCCGGCCCCGCAGGCCCTTGGCTGCGATGTCGCGACGATCGACCGTCTCGAAATAGGCCTTCCAGCCCTCGACGCCGTTGTCGCCGATCTCGATCGCACCGGCCTCGATGTGGTCGGCAAGGCCGTCGATGCGCGGGCAGAGCACGGCGCGGCCGGCGGCCATGGCTTCCAGCGCCACGAGACCATAGGGCTCCCAGCGCGACGGCATGGCGACCGCGTCGCACTCGGCGACCGCAGCCGAGGTGTCGGCCGAGTAGCCGTGAAAGACGACGTTTCGATGCGAACGCGCCATCGACGCCAGTTTCTCGGCCTCCGGCCCGTCGCCGTGGAAGTGAAGTTCGATGTCGTCGCGCTGGGCGGCAAGGAAGCCTTCCAGCAGGACGTCGAAGCCCTTCTGGACATCGAAGCGGCCGATCGCGCCGATCACCATGCGCTCACGCGGCGCGACAGGACCGACCTCGAAGAAGGGCGCGAGATCCGCGCAGGATCGGATGGCCGTCAGCTTGTCGGCCGGGCAGAACTGCCGGCGACGCATCCACCGATACTGCGCGTCGCTGACCGCGACCACCGTGTCGAAAAGGGCGTAGGCGGTGCGCAGGAGCGTGTCGAAACGGTCCTTGTTGTCGACACGGGCGGCGACGAAACGCTGGGAGTAGCTGTGCTCGACATGGATGATCGGCGTGTCGGGATAGGCGGCGCGCAGGGCCGTCAGCATGGGCAGGTTCGCCCAGTTGACCGACAGATGCGACACGATCACGTCGGCCGTCACGACGGGCGACGAGAACTGGCCGCGCCGGACGCGGACGATGCGGTGCTGGTGGTGGCGCTGCAGCGCCTCGCTGCTCGACATGTGATCGAGCATCCGGTTCACGCCGCCGAAGGACGCGTCGTCGATGAGGTGGGAAACGGCTCTTATCATTGTTCTTGCTCCGTTGTTCAAAGGTGTGTCAGGCGGCGCGTGCGCCCAGCATGCGGCGCTCGGCGACGAGGTAAAATGCCGCGCCGAGAAGGCGAAGCGTCACGGCGGCGCCGATGGTGACCACGGTCTTGACCGGCTCCTCGATCAGCGGACGCGAGGAGGTCGCTACCGAGCGCCGGCAGAGGTCGAAGGCCAGCGCGCCGTTGCGCATCGAGATCGCGCGGCGGCACAGATAGCGAAGCTGGTAGGCCGTCGCGGCGGCGCCGTGGCGGGCGACGACCTCCGGCGCGATGCGGGCGATCTTGTCGCGCATGCGCAGCCAGGTCTCCAGCTGGACGTTCACATTGGCCGACAGGGCGCCCATGTGGATGCGATAGAGCGTCAGGAGGCCGGGGATGCCCTCGATCTTCCAGTCCTGGGTCAGGGCGAAACGCAGCCAGCCCTCGATGTCGTCGGACTGGCGGAAGGTCTCGTCGAACCACCAGTCGCGCTCCTGCTCGCCTGCCGGGCGATAGGCGAACCCCTCCAGCGCCTCGCGGCGCATCACGGCAGCCGAGCCGTTGCCGATCGGGTTGCGCTTGAAGATGTCCGCCACCGTGATGTTGCGCAGCTTCGGCGTCTGGTTGACGCCGATCGGGCGGCCTTGGGCGTCGATCATGCGCGAGCCGGAGAAGCTGATCCCGACATCGGGATTGGCGCGCAGATGCTCGACATGCTTTTCCAGCTTCTCCGGCACCCACAGGTCGTCGGCGTCGCAAAAGCCGATGAACTCGCCCTTCGCCTCGTGAATGCCGGTGTTGTGCGCGCCGGCGAGGCCGCGGTTTTTCTGCCGGATCAGCCGGATGCGGCGATCGTCGAAAGAGTTCACGATCGTGGGCGTCTCGTCGCTCGACCCGTCATCGACGACGAGGATCTCGAAGTCCTGGAAGGTCTGGTCGAGGAGCGACTGCAACGTGTCGGCGATGGTTTCCTGCACATTGTAGGCGGGAACGACGAGGGTGGCGACGGGCGCGGAATTGGTCATCGGTTCGTCCTTTCTGACGGGTCAGTGCATGGCCGCGAATTTGCGGAGGCTGCGCGGCATGACCAGGTCGGCGATCGCCGCCAGGAGGGTCAGCCCGCCGCGGCGGGGATCGGAGAAGAAGCCGCGCGGGCTCTTCGCGAGGGCGGCAAGCACCAGGTCGAAGGCGGCACGGCGCGAGGCGCGGACGCGCAGCGCCCGGCGAGCCAGATAGCGCAGGTGGACCGCCTCGGCGGCCGCGACCTCGCGCGGACCCAGCGCCGGGTCGGCGCGGCGCACGGTCTCCAGCGTCTTGCTCCAGCCCTCATGCATGGCCGCCAGATTGGCGGACAGGCCGCTGTCGCTGGTGCGGTAATAGACCAGCACCTCGTCGAGCCCCTCGATCCGGCGGCCGTCGGCGATAAGCCGCACCATCCACTCGACGTCCTCGCCGTAGCGCAGCGTCGTGTCGAACCCGCCGCTCGCCTTGAAGGCATCGGCATGTACGACGACATTCGACATGGTGCAAACAGCATTCTCCCGCAACAAGTCGCCCGGCGTCAGCGCCTCGGTCTTGACGGTGGAATAGGTCCGCACGGAGCTCTCTTCGAAGGTGCCGGAACCGGCGCGGAAGAAGCCGATGCGGCCGTAGAGCGCGTCGGGGGCGTCGGACCTGCAGAAGAGTTCGGCCATGCGCAGCAGCTTGTTCTCGACCCAGAGGTCGTCGGCATCCAGGAAGGCGAGAACCTGTCCCTTGGCGTAGGAGAAGGCGGCAACATTGCGCGCATTGCTCGGGCCGCCCTGCTCCAGGGTGATGAGCTTGAAGCGGCAGTCGCGGGCAGCGAAACGCGCGGCAATGGCGGCGGTCGCGTCGGTCGAGCCGTCGTCCATCACGACGACCTCGAAATCCGGGAAAGACTGGCGCTCGACAGACGACAGGGTGGCCTCGAGGGTGTCTTCAGCGTTCCAGCAGGGAACGATCACTGAGAAAAGCGGCATGAGTTTCACCTTTCGATTCTGATGCGTTGAGGAAGGACGTGGATGAACAGAACGGCGACGGACGCGACGAGTTGCGAAAAGACCGAGGTGACGAGAACGCTCCAGACGACGGATGAGAGGCCGAAGGGGGCGGCGACAACGATGCCGAGCGTCACGAATGCCGCGATGAAGACCGAACACACGAGTTCCACATCCGGACGACCGGCCGAGCGCAGCCACTGGGCGGCGGCGGACCAGACGATGGCCGGCAGGGCGGCGAAGCACAGGATGGAAACAAGCGGCGCGACGGAAGCCCATTTCTCGCCGAAGATGATCGGCACGTAGATCGGCGCGGCGAGCGCCTGCACGGCGATGATCGGGAACAGGGCGACAAGCGCGACGGCCAGGGCGTTGCGCAGCGTCGCGACGCGGTTCGCGGCCCCGCAGAGATGCGGAAACAGGACCGTCGAGAAGGCGACCGAGAAGGAGTTCGCGATGCCGAGGCCCGCATTGAATGCGAAGAAGTAGATGCCGAGCGCTTCCGGGCCCATGAGGACGCCGATGATCAGCTTGTCGGCCTGCATGCGCAGGACCTTGAGGAATTCGATCCCGAGGATCGCGGCGCCGAAGCGGGCGAAGGGACGGATCGGCGCCGGAATGACGCCAGCCTTCGGCGCCCACGGGCGCAAGCGGCGCATCCCGGAGAGCCAGATCGGCGCGCTGGCCAGCCGTGCCGCGGCGACGGCGAGCGGGCTCGGCCAGATCAGCACCATGGCCGCAGTCATCAGGTTCGCGGCGACGTTCTGCGCGCCGGCGACGGTGGCGGTGCCGGCGAGCTTGCCTTCGCGCATAGCAAGGCCGCACTGCACGAGCCCGGCCGGCATCAAGAGATACTCGCCCGCCATGAGGGCGATCAGCAGCGGTCCTGCGACCTGCCCGGTCGCGAGATGGAAGGCCGCCGCGATCGAAACCTGAAGGGCGAACAGACCGCCGCTCCAGGCCCAGTTGATCCGGCGCGCGGTGTGGCAAGTCGCTTCCAGATCGTCAGCCGAAGCCGAGATGATCTTCTGGATGACGCCGTTCTCGGTGAAGGCCTTCAGCAGTTCGGAGATGGCGAGAGCGCCGGCCACGACGCCGACCTGCGCCGGCGTGAGCACACGGGCCAGCGCGATCACCGCGACAAGCCGCGAGACCTTTGTCACCGCCTCGGAAGCGCTGTAGGCGGCAAGCCCGCTCAACAGGGATCCGCGGGCGAACATCCGCGTCATGTTGGCGATTGCGACGGTCATGCTTGGCACCTTCTCTCACGCCCGGAGGCGTCGTTTCGATGACCATATGTCTAGCGGCTGCCGTCGTGAGCCGGGGGAAGCGTTGGGTCAGCCGGGGATCAGGAGGGCGAGAGGGTGCTATCCGTCGGTATAGGGTTCGACGCGAAAGAACCTGGTCATGCACGGATGACGCGCCCGGCTTGTTTTCCACACGCGTAAGAGCATGCGCACTGCTTTCGCACACCCTTGGAGTTGTGCGTTCTTCCTGATTCAACCCCGTGATACGGATGAAAGGATCTGTTTCATGCGCATGTCACTTCCCAAGAAGCGCAAGGGACTGCTTCGGACAACCGCGCTGATCCTGGCCACGAGCTTCGCTGCAACCGGCTGTTCTTCGCTGAGCGCCATCGACAATCGCGAGCCGGTTTCACAAGGCCTGAGCTACCAGGCGGAATATCGTACGCCGAAGGACCGCGGCCGGCATTGGGACCGATCGGCGTCGAGCCAGAACCGCAGCCAGTGCAGCGACAATGGCGCGGCCTCGCTCGCGCATGCGCCGATGAACACGGCGTTCACGCCGGACACGGTGCTCCTGTCGGCCGGCGACCTCGTCATGGTGATGGTTGGATCGGACGCGACCTTCACCGGCACGCATGAGATCGCGCAGGACGGCAGGCTTGCGCTGCCGCATCTGGCGCCGATCATCGCCCTCGGCCGGACGACGGACTCCATCGAGCGGGAATTGGGTCAAGCCCTCGTCTCGCAAGGCTATTACGATCAACCGCCGCGCATCTCGGTGCGGCTACAGGACTTCGCGCCGGCCCGCGTCTTCGTTTCCGGCTCGGTCTTCGAGCCAGGCGCGGTCACGATCGGCGGCGTCTCGGGCGCGGACCGCGACAGCATCCGCCAGGAAGCGCTCGGCGCCACGGCCGAAGCCCGGCGGTTGTCGCGTGCGTTGCAATCGGCCGGAGGCATTCGGCCGGACGCCGACCTTTCCTCGGTGCGCATCCGCAGGGGCCAAAAGACGATCGTGGTCGATGCGCGCCCCGCCATGCTCGGCCGGCCCTATAACGACCTGATCCTGCTTGCGGGCGACCATGTGGACGTCGGCAGCCGCGATTGTTTCCAGGAGGAACTGGTCAAGCCGACACCGGTGACAACACCCGGCGTGAAGGTGTTCATGTCGAACCTGACGCAGCCGGCGGCCTCCAACGCGAATTCCGCGATCGGCAAGGAAGCACGCGAACTGCGCTACGGCACGCGCTTTCTGGAAGCGATCGTGGGCATGAACTGCATGGGCGGGACGAAACTCGTCAACGCCAACCGCACCGCGGCGCTGATCTCGCGCAATCCGGTCACCGGGGAATCGATCGTCATCGAACGCCGCGTGGAGGAACTGCTTCGCTCCGCCGACCGCGACGACTTCAATCCCTACATGATGCCGGGCGACGCGCTCGCCTGTTACGATTCGGGCGTCACCAATGTCTTCGATGTGGCGAGGGGCATGAGCTCGGTCGCCGCAGCGGCGGCGCTGCTGACGCTCTGAGGAGGCCTTAGGGAGACTGGACCGAGCCGCGTCGGTGTCTACCGACGCGGCTCTTCTTGCACCCGATGAAACTGCAAAAGGTCTGCGGCGCCTCGAGGCGCGATCAATTCGTCTCGTCTGCGGCAGGCGCGTTCTGCATGTCGCGGATCGCGAGAACCGATTTGCGCTCGAGTGCGCCTATTTCGGCAATCAGTTCCTTCAGATCCTCGCCCCGCTCCTCTGCAGCAAGATCCTGCGCCAGGCGCAGCACCTCTGCGAGCGAAACCGCGCCGAACATGGCTGCCGACCCGGCGTGCTTGTGTGCGACGTCGCGCGCCGCCGCGAAATCCCCGCGCTCGATCGCGTCCGTCAGGCGGTCGCCGATCTGCGCCGATTCCGCCCGGAAGATCCCGACGGCAACCTCCAGCCGGTCCTTCGGCATCAGCGAGGCGAGTTCCCTGAACACCTCTTCGTCGAGGATGACATTGTCTTCGCCCTCGTCGGCCGGATCCTCTTCCTCGGTTTCGACATCCAGGCGTTCGAGCACCTTGACGAGATTGCGCCGACGCAAAGGCTTGAGGAGATAGTCATGCACGCCGAGTTCGCGCATGACGTCCTCCTCGTTGTCCATCACATGGGCCGTCAGCAGGACGATCCGGCTCTTGCGCGACCGGCCGGGTCCCGCGCGGATCCTGCGCGTGGCTTCCAGCCCGTCGATGTTCGGCATGCTGATGTCCATCAGGATGATGTCGAAGCGGGCCTCGTCGGCCTTGGCGATCCCGTCGCCTCCGTCCACCGCCTGGGTGACAGTGCACCCTTCCTCTTCCAGCATCGCCTGCGCGACGAAACGATTGGTCTCATTGTCCTCGACCACCAGCACCCTGAAATTGCGCCGGGATCTCCCCGACTCCTTTTCAGGCGCGTCGGCTTCCTCTTCCGACGAGGTCGCCAGCTCCGCTTCCGGAATGCTCACGGTGAAGGTGCTGCCCTTCCCGAGTTCGCTCTCGACGGTGATCGTGCCATCCATCGCCGCGGCGATCCGCCGGCAGATCGCCAAGCCGAGACCATAGCCTTCCGCGCCGCGTTGATAGGAGGAGTCGAGCGTGACGAAATCGTCGAAAATGCGCCTGAGATTCCCCTCGGAGATTCCGACACCGGTGTCACTGACCTTGATTTCGACGCGTCTCCGGCCGTCCTGATCGTAGCTTTCGCTTACGGCGACAGTGATGGCGCCGCTCTCGGTGAATTTGACCGCATTGCCGACGAGGTTGAGCAGGATCTGGCGAAGCCGGTTTCGATCGAGCTTCACGCGCGGTTTGGCAAGAACGATCGAACACGTGATCGCGTTGCCGCGCGCCTTGGCCCCGAGTTCGTGGCTGCGCCGGACTTCATCCAGAAGGTCGGGCAGGTCGAACCGGGTGGGATGGATGTCAATCGCGCCAGCCTCGATGCGGGTGATGTCGAGCACGTCGTCGATGTGATGCTGCAGGATTTCGCCGGAGGTGATCGCTGTTTCCACGAGCTGCTGCTGCCGGTCGTCCAATTTCGAACCGGAGAGCAGATCGAGGATCGCCATGACGCCGTTAAGCGGCGTGCGCATCTCATGGCTCATCACCGCCAGGAATTGCGATTTCGCCTTGTCGGCGGCGAGCGCCTGATCGCGGGCGTTCGTCAATTCGCGCTGCACCTCGCGCCTTGCGGAAATGTCGCGCACGAAGGCGATGAAGATCGGCTTCCCATCATCGCCCTCGGACACGCCGATCGACATCTCGACGGGAAACAGAATGCCGCTGGCGTGCATGGCGTCGATCTCGAAGCGCCCGGCGCCGACCAGGTGCGGCTCGCCCGTTCTGAGAAACCGCTCCATGCTGTCACGATGCGCCTGGCGCTGTTTCGGCGGCACCATCATCTCGGCGACCGTCGATCCGACGGCCGTCGCGCGCGAATAGCCGAACGCCATTTCGGCCGCCGGGCTGAAATCCAGGATCACGCCGTCAGCGTCGGCGACGATGATCGCATCCAGCGAGGAATTGATCGCGCTGGCATAGCGCGCATGGCTCTGGCGTATGATCTCCGCGCGCCGCTCGGCCACGCGATGCTGCCGGTAGACGATCGCAAAAGACCCGACGAGGGCGAAGATCAGGAGCAGCCCGATCGACGCCGTCTGAAACAGGAGGACGGCCAGGCGGCTTCGGTTGAGATCCGACTGGACCGCGAAGACGCGCACGCCTTCCAGCGAAAACGTGCGGGTCGTCGGTCTCAACGCTTCGTAGGTCTCACGCAGCGCGGGAAGCGCGGCATAGAGAACCGCGTCATCGCCATCGATGATCGGGATGCTCTGCTCCAGCGTCTCGCTGATGGTCTCGAGATATGTTTCGGCTTCCGAGAGCGCTCTCAGGCTCTCGAACGCGGAGCTGATGCGGATCGTCTTGGCGCGGCTGTAGAAAATGTCGAAGCGTTTGCGCGCCTCATTGAGCAGTGCCGCGTCCGGCTCGGGCTTCTCCTCGGCGTCGCGCACCGCGCTCATGAATGTCAGCAACTCGATCTCGAGTTGCGCCAGCGTCCACTGGATGTTGTCGCGCGGCGCGGAGCGAAGCCCCGAGACTTCCGTGTATATCTGCTTGCCGAGAACAGAGAAAAGGCCCGCGATCAACACTGTGAGCACGGGCACGACATAACGCAGTCGAAATCTCTTGGGCCTGTCAGGCATTGGACCTCCTGCCGCGCCTGTCCTTATTCGATCTTCAACCGGTCAAGCTGCCAGATCGCCCGCGCATAGATCGTCTCCTTACGATAGTCGGTGGAACTGTCGAAGGGATAGATGAGCCAGAGCGGGCCCTTGTCGCGCACCGACATGACTTCGCCATCCATTTCATAGGCGATGATCGGGCCGCCCTTCACCGCATCGCTTGCCGGGATGTCGACGGCATAGTCGTTCAAAGCGATCGCGTTGACATTATCACCTTTGGCGCCAACCGCTGCCAGGAAATCATCCAGCGCCACGCCGGTGTATTCGTTGACGCCGTCCGTCCAGATCGTCGAGGTCTCGAAGGTGGTCGCAGGCAGGGCCTTGAGCATGTCCATGTCGAACACCGCCGCGCCGTCCTTGTTGGTCACGACGATCGCGCCGGTGACTGTGAGCACGATGTCGCTCTCGGGGGCAGGCAGGTCGTCGGCGGTCGCGCCGCCAAGACCCAGTATGAGCGCCAGCAGGAACGCGCTGGCGAGGGCAAGATGCTGTCTCAGCATGATCGCATACCTCTGCAGAGTGATTGGCTGCCCTTCAGTAACCTCTTTCGACTCCAGCGACGCGCACGATCAAGGATAGTCGCCTATACGAAAGGATAGGACGCTTCCGATCTCGGGACGGATGCTCACGTCTTCAAATAGGAAGCGATGTTCACCCAGCGCCCGCCGCGTTTGGAGGACTCCACGCAGGCCGCGACAAAGGCGACGCCCGCGACCCCATCTTCAATGCCCGGAAACATGACCTCCTCCGGCACCGGCCGACCGTCACGCCGCGCGGCGATCGCTTCGGCCGCCTCAGTGTAGACATTCGCGAAGCCTTCCAAATAGCCTTCGGGATGGCCGCCCGGAATGCGGCTGACCCGGGCTGCCGCGTCCGTCGCGCCGGCGCCGCCGCGCGTCAGGAGCCGCTTCGGCTCGCCCAACGATGTGTGCCAGAGGCGGTTCGGCTCTTCCTGAGCCCATTCCAGCCCGCCCTTTTCGCCATAGATGCGCAGCTTCAGCGCATTCTCGTTGCCGGGCGCGACCTGGCTGCACCACAGCATGCCCTTGGCGCCGCCGGCAAAGCGCATCAGCACATGGCCGTTGTCGTCCAGCTGGCGTCCCTCGACGAAACTGTCGAGATCGGCGCAGAGCGATTCCAGCTCAAGACCCGAGACGAAGCTTGCGAGGTTGAAGGCGTGGGTGCCGATGTCGCCGGTCGATCCGCCAAGGCCGGACCGCGCGGGATCGGTGCGCCAGCCGGCCTGTTTCTGGCCCGTTTCCTCGATGCGCTCCGACAACCAGTCCTGCGCATATTCCACCTGGACGAGCCGGATCGCACCGAGTTCTTCCCTGGCGACCATGTCGCGCGCCTGGCGCACCATCGGATAGCCGGTGTAATTGTGCGTCAGCACGAACAGGGCGTCGGCGCTTCTTGCCGCCTTGGCGAGCCTGTGCGCGTCAGCCAGCGTCGCCGTCAGCGGCTTGTCGCAGATGACATGAATGCCGCGCTTCAGGAACTCGCGCGCCACGGGGAAATGCATGTGGTTGGGCGTCACGATGGCGACGGCCTCAATGCCGTCCTTCAGACGCGCTTCACGCTTGGCCATCTCCTTGTAGTCGCCATAGGCGCGGTTCGGCGCGACGCCGAGATCGGCGGCCGACGCCTTCGATTTCTCCGGCGTGGAGGAGAAGGCACCCGCGACCAGTTCGTAGCGGTCATCGATGCGCGCGGCGATGCGGTGCACCCCGCCGATGAAGGCGTCGCGGCCACCGCCGACCATGCCGAGGCGAATTCGCTTTCCCATGATGTTCCTCCCTCGTCGCGATCAGGATATGCCGAGCATACGGCGATTGGCGGCGTCGTCCGTGCCGGAATCGGCGAAGTCGTCGAACGCCTTGTCCGTCACGCGGATGATGTGATCGGAGACGAACATCGCGCCTTCGCGTGCGCCGTCTTCGGGGTGCTTCAGGCAGCATTCCCATTCGACGACCGCCCAGCCGTCGAAATCGAACGCGGAGAGCTTGGAGAAGATCGCGCCGAAATCCACCTGCCCGTCGCCAAGCGAACGGAAGCGCCCGGCCCTGTCGACCCAGCCCTGATACCCGCCATAGACGCCCTGCCGGCCGGTCGGATTGAACTCGGCGTCCTTGACGTGAAACATCCGGATGCGGTCGCGATAGATGTCGAGGTGGTCGAGATAGTCGAGGCACTGCAGCACGTAGTGCGACGGGTCGTAGAGCATGTTGCAGCGTTCGTGACCGTCGAGCCGGTCGAGAAACATCTCGAAGGTGACGCCGTCATGCAGGTCCTCGCCCGGATGAATCTCGTAGCAGACATCGACGCCGCATTCGCCGGCGCGATCGAGGATCGGGCGCCAGCGCTTCGCCAGTTCGTCGAAGGCCGTCTCGATCAGTCCGGCGGGGCGCTGCGGCCAGGGATAGACATAGGGCCAGGCGAGCGCGCCCGAGAAGCTCGCCATGCGGTCGAGGCCGAGATTGCGGGAGGCCTGAAGCGCGAGCATGACCTGATCGACCGCCCAGGCCTGCCTCGCGGCCGGATTGCCGCGCACCTTTTCGGCCGCGAACCCATCAAAGGCCTCGTCATAGGCCGGATGCACCGCGACGAGCTGACCCTGCAGATGGGTCGAGAGTTCGGTCACGACGATGCCGTTCTCGGCGGCCACGCCCTTGAACTCGTCGCAATAGTCCTTCGAGGCGGCGGCCTTTTCCAGGTCGAACAGCCGATCGTCCCAGCTCGGAACCTGCACGCCCTTGTAGCCGCAATCGGCCGCCCAGGCGGTGATCGCCGGCCAGGAATTGAACGGCGCCTCGTCGCCGGCGAACTGCGCCAGAAACAGGGCCGGCCCCTTGATGGTCTTCATGAAACGTCTCCTCACGTCGGTTTGAGGAAAAGACAGAGTTCCCCGCCGTTTTTCAACCCGGCAAAGCGCATTTCACGTCACGATTGCGGCGATCACGACCGGTCCGAGCATAGGGCCCGGTGGTCCGAGGCCTCACCACAAGCGGGGAATGTTCTCCCATTGCAGGTCACCGAAGCCGGGGCCCTGCGTCGCCTCGGTGAACTTGACCCCGTTATGGCCGCCGTTCCATTCCAGAATCTGCGGCTCGCCCGCCTGATCGATCGTGAAGTCCCAGCCGATGCAATAGGCATAGGGGAATCGCGCCTGCAGCCGGGTGGCGATTTCGACGCATTGCGAATATCCCGGGATCATCCTGTTCGCGAACTCGACGCCGGAATCCGGATGGCGGTCGGTTCGCCGCCAATTCGGGAGGTACCCGAACGCGCCGAGTTCGCCTGTCGCGACATCAACCGGAATGCTGACACTTGTGCCGAACTTGACATGGGTGTCGCCGGTGCGGCCGAAGCGCAGATATGCGGCCCGGACGGACGCCACGCCACGTGGATCGACGACGGAGGTCAGCCGCAGGGTCGCGACCGAACTGGCGGTGAAGTCCTCGAAGAAGGCATGTTGGCGGATCAGCTTCTGGAAGACGCCGTTTCCGAGCCTGTCGGCATCAGGCGCGCGGAGATCCTCCGGGCCGAAGAAATGAATGCCCTTGCCCCGCGCGGAATCGTCTTCCTTGAAGACCACCCTGTCGCGATCTGAAAACAGGCATGCCTGAAGGCCGGCCGCGTCGAGGACATGGTTGTTCCGGTCGTAGAAGCGGCCGTTCACGCAATAGGCAAGGTCCGGCAGGTCCACGTCGCCGAACAGATAGGGCGCGACAGCCTTCTGGTTGGCGATCGCGCCATAGGCGCCCTTGCCCCGGCGCACCACGTGGCGACCGTAATAGTTGTCGGGCATCCAGCCTTCCCTGAACTCCCCCGCGACCGCCGAATAGACATAGAGCCACGGCGCGTAGAGTTTCGATCCGAACACGTCGCGCGCGTAGTCGTCGCAGCGTCGAACGATTTCCTGCGAAAGCGGTCCGGTGTCCTGCTCGATGGACCGGAGATAGCGCAGGGCCTCTTTTCTGTGCTTGCGGTGATAGAGCCGCTCGGAAATCCGTTCGGACAGAACGTCGCCGGTCTTGCGCAGTCTCTTCTTCAGGGGCGGTTTCGCGGACATGACAGGTCACCCCTTGCTCGTGATCCGACGCCCTTCTCCCCAAACGGAAAGGCGACGCTTCCGTTCGGGTAACACTCCGGCCGGCGGATGTCAGCAGGGTCCGGGCATGAGATCGCCGAATTGGCGGCAACGCTTGCGCTCAGGCCCAGGGCGGCGGGTCGAAATCGCTGCGGATGTGCTCGATGAACGCCGCCAGCTCCGGCCGCGAGGCCTTGTGGCGCGGGATCATCGCCTTGAACCAGATCGGGATCACCGGGAAATCCGGCATCAGCGTCACGAGGCGGCCATCCTTGAGCGGCTGGCGGGCGAGGAATTCCGGCACGATGGCGAGCCCCAGCCCCTTGGTGGCCGCATCGACGAGGATGCGGCTGTCATTGACCGTGTAGCGCGCATGGATATCCAGCGAGATCGGGCCGCTCGGGCCGCTGAAGGTCCAGGTGTGGCCGACCGGCACGAAGGCCAGGCAGTCATGGCCGACAATGTCGGCCGGCGTCTGCGGATGATAACGCTTCTTCAGATAGGCGGGCGCGGCGACGAGCAGGCGCGGATAGGGGCAGATGGGAATCTCGACCACGCCGCCGAAGGATTGCGGCAACGCGCCGAGCGAGATGTCGAAGCCCTCCTCCAGCGGATTGACCGGGCGGTCGATCAACAGGAGCTCGATCGTCATGTCGGGGTGCCTGGCCTGGAAGCGGTTCACCGACTCGCCCACATAGGCCGCCCCGATGGTCGTGGTGGCGCGCACGCGCAACGTGCCGCGCATGCCCTTGCGCTCGCGGTTGTAGAGCGTGTCCTCCAGTTCGGCGACCAGTTGCTGCAGGCGCGGCTGCAGCTTCTCGCCGTCCGGCGTCAGGGTCAGGGCCCGGGTCGTGCGCTTGAACAGCCGCGTCCCGATCTCATCTTCCAGGCGACCGACCCGCTTGGAGACGACCGAGGGCGTCGTGCCGATTTCGCGGGCGGCGCTGGAAAAGCCCCCGAGCCGGGCGCTGGAAAGAAAAGCCTTGATGTCGATCAGTAAGGGCATCTGTTCCTTCACTCCTCCTCGCGCGGCCGCGCGCGATACCGGGAACCGTCCCGATTTGCAGACCCATCGAAGCGATGGCGGAAGGGAGTGGGTGTCGAACCCACCTAGGACCGGCTGACGGCCCCACCCGGATTTGAAGTCCGGACGCTCCACCGGGAGCGATTCCCTTCCCCGACACGATCCGCCGGAGCGGCCATGTCCGTCTGCCTTGCCTGCTTGTCTTCCTGCCTCACATAGTCGTCCACGCGGTTCGCCGCGATGCGGCGCAGATCGCCGCGCCGCACTGTCAGACCGATCCGGTCGAAATGTTCCAGAAGCTCGATCGCGACCTTGCGGCCATTGTTGAGCCGGTCGCGGAACTGCGCCGCCGAGAACCAGCCGTCCTCCGCGCTTCCGGCGACATCGGCGGCGATCCCCGCCATCTCGCCGAGCGCCGGTCGCAGGAAGAAGCGGTCGGGCGCGACCTCGATGACGCTGCCCTGCCGGGCCATCGCCTTGAGCACACGCCGGACCTCCGCTTCGCGCTCGCCCAGCGATTTCGCGCATTCCCTCGCCTGCGGCGGCCGAAACCGGTTTTCGCCCGACAGATGCGGCGCGAGGCGCTGCCACAGGCGGTGGTCGCGCGCGTCCAGCGCAAGCCGATGGCCGGGCAGGCGGACGGCGCCGCCCTGGAAGAGGAGCGTGCCGTCGGCGATCAGGGCCCGGATCACCACCGTGCCGGTCTTGACGCGCAGGCGCGGCTCGAGCCGCCCCGCAAGCCAGGCGATGCCGGGTCCCAGCAATTGCGGATGCGCGCGATGATAGGCATCCAGCGTCGCGCAGGCGCTGGACGAAAGCTTCGCCCAGACATCCGGCGAGAACAGCAGGTCGTCGCCACCATGGGCGGCGCGCGCATGCGGGACCGCGGCAAGCAGCGCCTCTGCCTCTTGCGCGCCCATCGCGCGATCGCGGATGAAACCGGCGATGTCGACGGCGTGAGGCGGGCAATCGAGCAATGCGGCCAGCACCGATGCGGGCTCGGGAAGCGACAGCGCGTCCAGCTGGGCGCGCCGCTCGGGCGTGCGCCGGCGGCGCTGCGGGCCGCGCAGATCGACGAGCCGGCCGCCGCCCATGGTTCGCGAACCGGAGGTGTCGCGGATGATGAAGCGGTCGCCGACGGCGGCCGCGATCGGTTCGTCGAGCACGAGTTGCACCCGCCCGTCCTCGCCGGGCGCGATCGGGGCTTCCTGCAACAGGGCGATGCGGGCGCCGGTCTCGCTGGCGGCGTGGTGCAACCGCACCGGGGTCCAGTGCTGCAGCGGGCGCGGTTCGCTCGCCAGGAGGCGCAGTTGCGCGTCGATGCGAGATGCCGGCGCATGGGCGGCCGCGGCAAGCGCCACATCGCCACGGCCGACGGCGTGCGGGCTGATCCCGTCGCCGACCAGATTGAGCGCGCAGCGTTCGCCGACCCGGCCGGTCTGGACGCGGCGGTTCTGGGCGTGGATCGAGCGCACGCGCGCCTGAAGGCCCGACGGGCTGACCGTGACGGCATCGTCGATCCGGACCGAGCCGGAAAGCACGGCGCCCGTCACCACGGTTCCGACACCCTGAAGGCTGAAGCTGCGATCGACGGCAAGGCGGAAGAGCCCCTGCCCCCCGGCCGGCGCGAAGCTGCCCGCGGCTTCGACCAGCGCGGCGCGCAGGGCCTCGATCCCCTCGCCCGTGACGGCGGAGACGGGAAAGACCGGCGCAGCGGCAAAGGGCGTGCCGGCAAGCAGCGCCTCGATTTCACCGATGACCTCCTCGCGCCGCTCGGGCGCGACGAGATCGCATTTGGTGAGCGCCACGACGCCGCGCTCAAGGCCGAGCAGACGGACGATATCGAAATGCTCGCGCGTCTGCGGCATGACGCCGTCATCGGCGGCGATTGTCAGCAGCACGAAGTCGATGCCCGTCGCGCCGGCGAGCATGTTGCGCACGAAGCGGTCATGGCCGGGGACGTCGACGAAACCCAGGATGTCGCCCTCTGCCGCCGGCATGTAGGCGAAGCCCAGATCGATGGTGATGCCGCGCGCCTTTTCCTCGCGCAACCGGTCTGCGTCAATGCCGGTCAGCGCCTTCACCAGCGCCGTCTTGCCGTGATCGATATGGCCTGCCGTCCCGACGATCATGCGGCACCGTCACGGTCGAGGCCGGCAAGATTGGCTAGGAAATCGTCTTCCGCGTCCAGGCAACGCAGATCCAGGAGCAGCGCGCCATTGGCGATGCGCCCGATGACCGGCCGCGGCAGCGCCCGCAGCGTCGCGGCGAGACGATCGAGCGCGCCGCCGCCGCCCGCTTTCGGCGTCAGCGCCAGGGCGGCGCTCGGCAGGGTTTCCACCGGCATTGCCCCCGACCCGACCTGGCTGGAGCAGGCGACAACATCCACCGTCACGTCAGGCCCGAGCGCGTCGGCAACCTGCGGCGCGATGTAGCGCGCCGACGCTTCGATCTCGCCGACATGGCGCGCCAGCTGCCGGTAGGTCGGCACGGTCTCGGTCAAACGGTCGGGATCGCGGTAAAGGCGCAGGGTCGCCTCGATGGCGGCGAGGCGGATCTTGTCGACGCGCAAAGCGCGCTTCATCGGATTGGCGTTGATGCGCTCGATCAGAGCCCTGCGGCCGACGATGAAGCCGGCCTGGGGGCCGCCGAGCAGCTTGTCGCCGGAGAAGGTGACGAGGTCGGCACCGGCCGCGACCGCCTCGGCGACCGTCGGCTCGTGCGGGAGACCGAAGCGGGTCAGATCGATCAGCGTGCCGGATCCGAGATCGTCGACGAGCGGAACATTGTTCTCGCGCGCCAGTTCGGCCAGGTCTCGCGCCGGCACGGCCGCAGTGAACCCCTCGATGCGATAATTGGAGGTGTGGACCTTCAGGAGCAGGCCCGTCTCGTCATCGATCGCGGCGGCGTAATCGCGCTTGTGGGTCCGGTTGGTGGTGCCGACCTCGACGAGTTTCGCGCCGGCGCGGCGCATGATTTCCGGCATGCGAAAGGCGCCGCCGATCTCAATCAGCTCGCCGCGCGAGACGATCGCGCCGCGCCCCTGCGCCAGGGTGTTGAGCGTTAGGAGGACCGCGGCGGCGTTGTTGTTGACGACGGTCGCGGCTTCGGCGCCGGTCAGTTCGCACAGCAGGTCGCGCACGAGGTCGTCGCGTTCTCCGCGCTGGCCCTTGTCCACGTCGAATTCCAGCGCAACGGCGTTTCGCATCGCTTCGGTCGCCGCGGCGACGGCCGCCTCGGCCAGAAGCGCGCGGCCCAGATTGGTGTGCAGGATCGTGCCGGTGAGGTTGAAGACCGGCTTCAGCCGGGGGGCGCTTGCCTTTTCCAGCAGGCGCTGCGCGTCCGCCGCCGCTTCGTCGGGCGAGACATGCGGGACCGCGCCCTGACGCGCGGCGGCAATCGCGTCGCGGATGGCAGACACGGTCGCGGCATGGCCGAACCGCCCGGACAGGGACTGCCCGAGCGGTGTGCGCAAAACCGTGTCGACGGAGGGCAGCCGTCTCGTCTTTCGCCCTTCTGCGCTATCTCCGTGCATGTCCACCCTGCATTGCGGCCGTCCTCACGCGTCGCGCCACGCGCCGGTCGCCAGATACCGGTCGAGCGCGACGGCGGCCGCTGCCGCGTCGCCCATGGCGCCGACGGCGCGATGCGGCGAGCCCTCGCGCACATTGCCGACGGCGCAGAGGCCCTTGGCGTCGCTGCGCATCGCGGCATCGACGCGGATGCGGCCCGTGTCGTCCAGCGCGACGAGGTCGGCGACGAGGCCGGTGTTGGGCACGAGGCCGATGAAAGTGAAGATCGCGTCGGCGGCGATTTCATCCTCGACGCCGGACGCCTCGTCCTTGACCTTGACCGCCGTGACGGCGTCCTCGCCGACGATCTCGGTCGGCACCGTGTTGCAGCGCAGTTCGATCTTCGGGTTCTCCTCCACAGCCTCGCGGTAGCGCGCCTGACCGGCCAGACCGTCGCCGCGCATGACCATGATCACCTTTTCCAGATGATCGGCAAGCACCAGCGCCTCCTGCATGGCGGAATCGCCGCCGCCGGCGACCACGGCGACCTTGCCGCGCAGAAGCGGCGCGTCACAGCTGGCGCATTCGCTGACGCCCTTGCCGTGCAGACGCTCCTCGCCCGGCAAGCCCAGCCTGGCCATCGCCGTTCCGGTCGCCATGATCAGGCCGCGGGCGACGATGTCGCCGGCGCCGCTGGCGATCTTCCAGCCCTCGCCTTCCGCCGAAATGCCTGTCGCCGGCTCGTCGACGAATTCGACGCCCAGTTCCTCGGCCTGTTCCTGGGTGATCGGGCAGAGATCGTAGCCGGGCACGCCCTCGGCATAGCCCGGCACGCCGTCGATCTTCTCGATCTTGAGCAGCTCGCCGCCGGGCACCCCGTCGGTGAGCAGCACCACGCTGTGTCCCAGCCGGCCGGCGGTCAGGGCGGCGCTCAGGCCGGCCAGTCCGCCACCGATGATCGCCACGTCGAATTCCTGGCTCATGATGCGTGTCTCATCCTGTCTATACGATTGTGATTTCCGGCGTGCCGGCCTCGGCGACGCCGACGATCGAAGCCGCCGGATAGCGGGCCTGCCGGATGTCGGCGAGCACGGCTTCGGCCGCGTCCGGGGCGACGGCGACCAGAAGGCCGCCGGAGGTCTGGGGATCGGCCAGCAGCAGCCGCCGCCAGTCCGGGAAGCCTTCGGGCAGCGTCACCTCGTCGCCATAGCTTGCCCAGTTGCGGTGCGACGCGCCGGTGATGAAACCGCCCTGCGCCAGCGCCGCGGCTTGCGACAGCAGCGGCACCGCGTCGGCCTGAAGCTTCAGATGCAGGGCCGAGCCGCGCGCCATTTCCAGCCCGTGGCCGAGAATGCCGAAGCCGGTCACGTCGGTGATCGCGTGGACGGCCGCGTTTTCGGCGAGCGTCGTGCCGACGCTGTTGAGCAGCGTCGTCGTCGCGATCATCTCGCCATAGCCGGCCTCGTCCAGATCGCCCTTCTTGAAGGCGGCGGAATAGATGCCGACGCCAATGCCTTTGGTGAGGATCAGCACGTCGCCGGGCTGCGCGCCGGAATTGCGGCGCAGGCGATCCGTCGGGCAGACGCCGATGACGGCGAGGCCGTAGATCGGCTCCGGCGCGTCGATGGAATGGCCGCCGGCGACCGGAATTCCGGCATCGGCGCAGACGGAGGCGCCGCCGGCGAGGATGGCGCGCACCATTTCGGGCGCGATCTTGTCCACCGGCATGCCGAGGACCGCGAGCGCCATGATCGGCCGGCCGCCCATGGCATAGACGTCGGAAATCGCGTTGGTCGCGGCGATGCGGCCGAAATCCGTCGGGTCGTCGACCACCGGCATGAAGAAATCGGTGGTCGCGATCACGCAGGTGTCGTCATTGATGCGATAGGCCGCCGCGTCGTCGCCGGTCTCGGTGCCGACCAGAAGATCGGGAAAGGCCTGCATCGCTGGCTGGCCGGCGAGAAGGTCGCGCAGGACCGCGGGCGACAATTTGCAGCCGCAGCCGCCGCCATGGGCGAGGCTCGTCAGGCGAAAGGGCGCCGGCTCGGCCTTTTGCGCTCCGGTCACGCCCATGATGAAATATCCGTCATTCGCGTCTCCTCCCCGATCCGCAATTGGTCCAGCCAGAAAGCACAGGATCGGCGGCGAGAGAATTCGGTTTCTTTGAAAAAGGATCTTCGCGATTCACGAAAGATCGGCCGACAAACACCGGCGATCCGACCCTCGATCGCGAAAGATCGAGGGTGTCATCGCCAGTCATCGACGCGAACGGTCGGCAATTTGCCGCCGGTCATCGTGCCGGGCCCGAGACCGCGATAGCGGCCGCTGATCATCTTGAAGGCGCCCTGCGTCTCGCCGCCGATGACGACGATGTTGATGTCTTCCGGCCGGAAGATCGAGATCATCTCGTCGGGCGCGGCCCTCAGGCGGCTGGCGAAGGGCTCGACGCCGGCCACGGCATGCGGCTTGACCAGCGTCGTCGTCCACTGGTCGTCCCAGTAGTTGCGCGCCGGCATCTTGGCGTTTTCGGCGCACCACTCGATCAGCGACTGCTTGGAATAGCCCATGTCGTCAAAGGCGCGCGCGACGATCGGGTCCATCACGATCAACGGCGGGCTGAAGTGGTCGGTCGCTGTCAGGCAGCGGATGAACTTCTCCTTCCACGTTTCGCGCGGGCCGAAGCCGGACTGGGTGTACCAGCCGCCGAAGAAGACGCTGACGGTGGAATCGCTCGCCTTGAAACCGTTGTCGACATGGAAGGGCGACCACGGGCTGCGCTCCTCGTTTTCGGCGAAGCAGGCCGTGTAGTTCCAGTTGGACCCGACGGAACCCATATAGGTGTCGCCCGGCACCGAGCCGCCCTGCACGTTCTGGCTGGCCAGGCAATAGGCCCGGCCGATCGTGGCGTTGGCGTGGTTGTAGGGTCCGAGCGTGCCGATGCCGCTATTCATGCCGATCTCGTCGCGGATCGGGCCGTTGACGATCGACAGCGCCGCCCAGGAGGTGGTGCTGGAGGACCGCGCGGACACGCCGCTCGCCGTCAGCGCCAGGATCACCGGCAGATATTCCGGCCGCGCGCCGGCCATCACCGCGTTGACCGCGACCTTTTCCACGTCGAAGGCCCAGGCCTCGCGGAAGGCGGTCGGACGCATGTGGCCGACATGCTTGTCGGGCGCATGCGAGGTGCCCTTGAGCATCGCTTCGACGCGCGCCTCGGTCGGCAGCACGACCGGAAGCTGGTCGGTCCAGTGGTTTTCCAGGAAGAGCTGGTGGAGGTTGTCCTCCGTGTCCGGCTCCAGGAAGCGCGGCATTTCGCGCTCGAAGGTCGCGCCCTTCAGGTCCTCGTCGCTCAGCGGCTGGGTCAGCCCGTCAATGACGCCCTGCATGAAGGGGCGCTTCTCGATCGGGTCCATGCCCTCGATATAGTCGCGCAGTTCCGACGGCGTGCGGCCGACGACCGGCTGCGGCACGTAGCAGTTGCGCAGGGTCGGCATGCCGCCCGTCTTCGCGGTGGCCTTGGCCAGCCTTGCGAAGGCATGGGTGGAGACCGGGATCGTCGGGATCCCCGCTTCTTCCAGTGCTAATGCGAAGCCCACGACCGTGGGACAGCAGGTGCTTCAGAGGCCGACGCCCATGATGGCGACGTCACCTTGCGCCACCACCGTCGCCCTCATCTCCGGATCGTCCTTCCAGCTCTCGCGCGGCTTGATGATCCGGGTTTCCACCGACGGCATGTTGGTGGCGAACCAGTCGCGCAGCTGTTCCATGAAGACGTCGGCATTGTCGAAGAGCGCGTCGATCAGGTAGAGCACCTTGCCGTCGAGACTCATCGGCCGGTTGGCGAGACGTTTGCCGACCACTTTCGGCGGGTATCCCCGCGGATCGAGCACCTTGATCTTGTCCGCCATGGCAGCCTCCCGAAGTCCTGACGCGGCCCGATCCGGCCGCTTCGTGTATACATGACTGACCGAAAGGATTCGGGCTGTCAACCGGCGACACCGCAAAGACAGGCCACAAATTCGACCCGGCAGAACTTTCGCCGGCTATTGTATTCACGCTCGCGAAAACTGCATTCGCGGAACGGTATTGGCGGGCGGAATTGGAGGGGATTGGGGCGCGCGCGGCAACGGGCCGGCCCCTCTGACCCGTCATCCTCGGGCTTGACCCGAGGATCCATTCCGTGAGGCTGACGGGTGGGCCGCGGTGTCCGAATGTGATGGCACCTGTTCTGCCTGTTCTGTGAAGTGGGACGTTCACGGAATGGGTCCTAGGGTCAAGCCCTAGGATGACGGGGAGAGGTTTCGGGTTCACGGCCAATCGCCAAAAGCATGAAGAGTCGGCTTCCGTACGCAGAGACAGGCGCGCGGTAACGACACCGCGGCTCGTCTTCGAGTGCGGATTGCAGGATTCGGAGCGGTCGATGCCCTTCACGACGTGTCCGGCCTCAACGCCTGCAGCGCGAGGCCGTGGCATTCGCGCAGGACGCTGTCGACCGTGTGGGTGGAGAGTTTGCGGTGGCCCGGGGGCCAGCCGTGGCGCAGGGGAGGTCTGGCTCTCGCGCGCCCTTTGTTCGCGCCCTTAAGCTGCGCTTCGCTTGCTGGCGCGAAAAGGGTTGCGGCGCGTCGGGCCTGCAGTCGGGCGAGCCGTCTTGCGTGTCCGTCGATATCCTCCAGAGCGCGCTTCAGCGCCTTGAGGCGGGCGCAGAGGTGGTCGGCGCTGACGTCCTCGTGGTCGTCGGCAAGATCGAACCCGTCGCGCGGGAACGGGCGCCTTCCGTCCCAGCCCTTCGGGTCGAAGCGGCGCGGCGGGTCGGTGAGCGCGAAGGTCGGGGGGCGTGGCGGTGCGGGTTGCTGAACTTCGGGTGGTGGCTGCCACATGCGGGCAAGGCCGAGATTGAGGCCGGTGTGGGTGATGACAAGTCCCGCCGCCTGGAGCTGTTCGAGGGCGGTTGGCTCCTTCGCGGGGCGCGGTTTCAGGAGGCCGACGCCGATGCTGCGCGCGGCGATGACGATCAGCCGACGGGCGGCGGATTCGGCCGGACGCAGCACGCGCAGGATCACCCGCCAGGCGCGCCGCGTCACCAGATCGGCCCCGCCCTCGTCCAGCCCGGCGCGCACGAACAGCACCGCGACGATGCGCAACAGCGCCTCGCGGTTGCGGTCGATGGCGGCTTGCCAGTCGAAGGTGGGGCCTTGCGGGTCAGTCATCGGGCAAGGGTATGGGCGGTGGCGGGATGGTGGATAAGTTGGGGGCGATTTTCTTGTGGTGTGGGTGATTGGGTGCGGGCGACAAACACACCGCGTCATCCTCGGCCTTGAGCCGAGGATCCATTCCGTGAAGCTGACAAGGCGGCGGCTGTGCCTATTCGGGAGGGCGACTGTTCTGCATCTCCAGTGACGTGGCGCATTCACGGAATGGATCCTAGGGTCGAGCCCTAGGATGACGGCAGTGGGGGATATGGCTCGGCTAATCGCCAATGCATGACGTTAGCCGCGATGCCTCTTCCCCCGCCGTCATCCTCGGCCTTGAGCCGAGGACCCATTCCGTGAAGCCGACAAGGCGGCAGCTGTGCCTGCATGGGAAGGCGGGCGTTCTGGACCTCCAGTGAAGTGGGGCATTCACGGAATGGATCCTAGGGGCGACGACGGCGCTCCGCTTGTCTCGGGTCGAGCCCTAGGATGACGGAGGTGGGGATATGGCTCGGCTAATCGCCGACATCAGTTCACTTCGCCCCCGCTCCTTCACCGGGCCAAACGCACACCGCCGGGGGCCTTTTCGGGGCTCCCGGCGGGTTGGCTTCCTCCCCTCGCCTTTCGGGCGAAGGCGGTCAGTGGCTGATTTGCCAGGGGCGCGAGGACGGGAAGGTCTTGGAGCCGTCGGCGCGGTAGACCGCTTTCGACTTGCCCTTGCCGGAGCAGCAGGAGCAGCCCGGGCCGTGGCCCGTCTTGCTGGAAACCTTCGGCTCGTGGCGCGACTTCTCGTTGGTGGCGTGGGCCATGCGGGTCGACGAATCCATCAGCGCGAAATTCGGCGCCCGCAGGATCGCGCGCGGCGACTGGCTGCCGCAGTCGGGACAGTGGCAGGGCTCGCCCGACATGGCCATCGGCCGCATCGCGGTGAAGGGGCCGCATTCTTCGCATTGGTAATCGTAGAATGGCATGATCGTCGCCCCTTCCTCAGAGATCCGGCGCGAGCGGCACGTCGATGGAGCCGTCGAGATATTTCGTCGGTCCGTCGGCGCCCGGCATCATGTCGAACTCGAACACGTCGGTCGGCAGCCACAGCGTCGCGCAGGCATTCGGGATGTCGACGACGCCCGATATGTGGCCCTGCACCGGCGCGGTGCCGAGGATGGCGTAGGCCTGGGCGCCCGTGTAGCCGAACTTCTTCAGATACTCGATCGCGTTGAGGCAGGCCATGCGGTAGGCGATGTGCACGTCGAGGTAATGCTGCGTGCCGGCCTCGTCGACCGAGATGCCCTCGAAGATCAGGTAGTCGTCATATTTCGGCACGATCGGCGACGGCTTGAAGATCGGGTTCCTGATCCCGTATTTCGAGACGCCTTCCTTGATCAGCGACACCTTGATGTGCAGCCAGCCCGCCATCTCGATGGCGCCGCAGAAGGTGATCTCGCCGTCGCCCTGGCTGAAGTGCAGGTCGCCCATGGAGAGGCCGGCGCCGTCGACATAGACCGGGAAGTAGATCTTGGAGCCGCGCGACAGGTCCTTGATGTCGCAGTTGCCGCCATGTTCGCGCGGGGGCACGGTGCGGGCGCCCTCGGCGGCGGCCTTGTCGCGGGCCTCGCCCTTCAACTGGCCCATATGCGCCGACTGGGTGGTCGGCAGGGCGGCGAGCTGCGGCACGCGGTCCGGGTCGGTGTCGAAGAGCGCCTTTTCGCGCTCGTTCCACATGTCGAGCATCGCGCGATCCGGCAGGCAGCCGATCAGGCCCGGATGGATGAGACCGGCATAGCGCACGCCCGGCACATGACGCGACTTGGTGAACATGCCGTCGATGTCCCAGATGGATTTCTGGGCCTCGGGGAAATGCTCGGTCAGGAAGCCGCCGCCATTCTGCTTGGAGAAGAAGCCGTTGAAGCCCCAGAGACTGTCATCCTTGGCGCCGATGTCGAGGATGTCGACCACCAGCAGGTCGCCCGGTTCCGCACCTTTCACGCCGATCGGGCCGGAGAGATAGTGGACCTGTTCGAGCTCCACGTCGCGCACGTCGGCGGCGTCGTCGTCGTTGTTGATCTGGCCGCCGGTCCAGTCATAGGTCTCGATCTTGAAATCGTCGCCGGGCTCGACCCAGACGGCGATCGGAATGTCGGGATGCCAGCGATTGTGCACCTTCTCGTTGGTGTGCGGCGATTCCGAGAGATCAACGGAGATCAGTGTTTCAGCCATGGCTTTCTCCTCTGGTTGGCGCCGTTCTTCGGACGCGTGTGAAGGGGTTGAAGGATCAGACGGACAGGAAGGCGGCGACCTTGGCCTCGTCGACGCCGGCGCGCGGTTCGTCATGGACGAGGCGGCCGTTTTCCAGGACGAGGACGCGGTCGGCGACGTCGAGCGCAAACGACAGCACCTGTTCGGAGACGACGATGGACAGGCCGCGCTCGTCGCGGATGCGTTTGAGCGTGCGCGCCATCTCGCGGATGATGGAGGGCTGGATGCCCTCGGTCGGCTCGTCGAGGAGCAGCACCTTGGGGTCGGTGGCGAGCGCCCTTGCGATGGCCAATTGCTGCTGCTGGCCGCCGGAGAGGTTGCCGCCGCGCCGGCCCTTCATTTCCAGGAGCACGGGAAAGAGTTCGTAGATGTCGGCCGGCACCTTCGTCTTGCCGGAGACGGTCAGGCCGGTCTCGATGTTCTCGCGCACCGTCATGGTGGAGAAGATCATGCGGCCCTGCGGCACATAGGCGATGCCCCTGGCGACGCGGTCGTAGCTCTTCATCGCCGTGATGTCGGTGTCGCCGACTCTTGCCGCGCCGCCGCTGGTGGGCACGATGCCCATCAGCGACTTCATGAGCGTCGTCTTGCCCATGCCGTTGCGGCCCATGATGGCGATGATCTCGCCGGGGGCGACGGTGAAATCCAGGCCGTGCAGGACTTCGCTCTGGCCGTAGGCGACGTGGTAGTTCGCGACATTGAGCATGGTCTGGCTCCTAGTGACCGAGATAGACGTCGATGACCTTCGGATCGGCCTGGACCTTGGCCATGGAGCCTTCCGACAGGATCTTGCCCTGGTGCAGGACGGTGACGCGGTGGGCGATGTCCTCGACGAACTTCATGTCGTGCTCGACCACCATGACCGAGCGGCCCTCCGTGATCTTGTTGAGGAGTTCGGCGGTCTGGACGCGCTCCGACACGCTCATGCCGGCGACCGGCTCGTCGAGCATGAGGAGTTCCGGGTCCTGGATCAGCAGCATGCCGATCTCCAGCCACTGCTTCTGGCCGTGGCTGAGCAGCGCGGCCTGCTTGTCGAGCAGCTTTTCGAGGAACACCATGCGGGAGATTTCGCGCACCCGCTCGACCACCTCGTCGTCGCGGCGGAAGGTGAGCGCGCCGAAGACGTCGCGGCCGCGGGGAAACGAGATCTCCAGGTTCTCGAAGACGGTCAGGTCCTCGTAGATCGACGGGTTCTGGAACTTGCGGCCGACGCCCTGGCGCACGATCTCGTGCTCCTTCATCTCCGTCAGCTCCTTGTCGCGGAAGCGGATGGAGCCCTCGGTCGCCCGGGTGCGGCCGCAGATCAGGTCGAGGACGGTGGTCTTGCCGGCGCCGTTGGGGCCGATGATGACGTGGATCTCGTTCTCGTCGACATAGAGGTTGAGGTCGTTGACCGCCTTGAAGCCGTCGAAGGAGACCGTCAGCTTCTCGATGGAGAGCAGGAAGTCGTTGTTGGTGGGTGCGACAGTGTTCATCGGTCGGCCTCCTATTCGGCAGCGCGGGCGGCCGCTTCGGGCACGGCGTCGCTGGCGGGTTCGTCGTCGTCAGCCGGCTTCTTCACGCCGAGCAGGCGGTCGACATGCGGCTGCAGGTAGCTGCGGTAGAGACCGGCGAGACCGTTCGGGAAGACCAGCACGACGGCGATGAACAGCGCGCCGAGGCCGAACAGCCAGAGTTCGGGGAAGGTCTCGGAGAAGGTGGTCTTGGCCCAGTTGACGAGCAGGGTTCCGTAGACCGCGCCGAAGATCGACAGGCGGCCGCCGACCGCGGTGTAGATGACCATCTCGATGGACGGGACGATGCCGACGAAGGACGGCGACATGAAGCCGACCTGCAGGGTGAACATGGCGCCGCCGATCGCCGAGAAGGCCGCCGCCAGGCAGAAGGCGAAGATCTTGAAGTTGGCGACGTCGTAGCCGGAGAAGCGCACCCGGTCCTCCTTGTCGCGCAGGGCGACGAGCAGGCGGCCGAGCTTGGACTTGCGCACCGCCTGGGCGGCGACGATGACGGCGATCAGCAGGCCGGCATTGACGAAATAGAGGACGTATTTGGCGCTGTCGGTGCGGATGTCCCAGCCGAGCAGCGTGCGCAGGTCTGTGATGCCGTTGACGCCGCCGGTGTAGCCCTGCTGGCCGATGATCAGGATCGTCAGGATGGCGGCGATCGCCTGGGTGATGATGGCGAAGTAGACGCCGCCGACCCGCCGCTTGAACATGGCCGCGCCGATGACGAAGGCGAACAGCGACGGCAGCGCCACGATGGCGACCAGCGTGAAGGGGAAGGAGTGGAACGGCTCCCAGAACCAGGGCAGTTCGGTGAGCTGGTTCCAGTCCATGAAGTCGGGGATGCCCGGCGTCGACTGGATCTTGGTGGCTTCCGGCGTAGAGGCCTCGAGCTTCAGGAACATCGCCATGCAGTAGCCGCCGAGGCCGAAGAACACGCCCTGGCCGAGCGACAGGATGCCGCCCATGCCCCAGCACAGGACGAGGCCGATGGCGACGAAGGCGTAGGTCAGGTACTTGCCGATCAGGTTGAGGCGGAAGATGTCGACCGAGGCCGGCAGAACCACGAGGATCAGTAGTGACACCACTGCCAGGCCCAGGAGTTCCTGGCGGGTCAGAAAGCTGTTTCCGGACGTCATGGTCGGGCTCCCTCAGCGACGGATTTTCAGCGAGAACAGGCCTTCGGGGCGCAGCATGAGAATGCCCACGACGGTCAGGAGCGTCAGGACCTTCGCCATCGAGCCGGACAGGAAGAACTCCATCGTCGATTGCGCCTGAGAGATGGTGAAGGCGGAGGCGATGGTTCCAAGCAGGCTTGCTGCGCCGCCGAAGACGACGATCAGGAATGTGTCGACGATGTAGAGCTGGCCGGCGGTCGGGCCGGTCGAGCCGATCATCGTGAAGGCCGAGCCGGCGACGCCGGCGATGCCGCAGCCGATCGCGAAGGTCATGCGGTCGACGCGCTCGGTGTTGATGCCGACGGCGCCGGCCATGACGCGGTTCTGCACGACGGCGCGGGTCTGCATGCCGAGCCGCGAGCGGAACATCAGGAAGTAGACGCCGACCGCGATCAGGAAGGTCAGGCTCATCACGAAGAGGCCGTTGATCGGGATCTCGATCAGGTCGGTCAGCGGCCAGGAGCCGAGCAGCCAGCTGGGCAGCGAGACGCCGACCTCGCGGGCGCCGAAGATGGAGCGGTAGGCCTGCTGCAGGATGAGGCTGAGGCCCCATGTCGCCAGCAGCGTGTCGAGCGGCCGCTTGTAGAGGTGGCGGATCAGCCCCCACTCGACCAGCGCGCCGAGCGCGCCGGAGGCGAAGAAGGCCAGGATCATCGCGACGAAGAAGTAGATGCCGAACAGCGCCGGCAGGTAGGTGGAGAAGAAGTTGGAGCACAGATAGGTGACATAGGCGCCCAAGATCATGAACTCGCCATGGGCCATGTTGATGACGCCCATCTGGCCGAAGATGATCGCAAGGCCGAGCGCCATCAGGACGAAGACCGAGAACAGGATCAGCCCTGCGAAGCCCTGCATGGCGAAGATGGAACCGAGTTCGGACCAGGAATAGTCGGCGAACATTGTGCTGCCTCCAGAAAGCGCGCGCCGCGAACGGGCGAGAATGGCGATGCGGATGTCGGACAGGGCGCCCGCCGGAACGGCCGTCCGGCGCGGCTGCCCGTGCGAACGGCCCGGCGCGAGGCCGGGCCGGCCGGACTTACTGGTAGCCCTCGGGGAACGGATCCGGCTCGACGAGGTCGGCGGTCTCGTAGACGAGGTCGTACTGGCCGTCGTCGCGGGCGCGGCCGACGCGGGTCTTGGACCACAGGTGATGGTTCTCGTGGACCTTGACGTAGCCTTCCGGCGCCTTGTCGAACTCGATGCCGGGCAGCGCCGCCTTGATCTTGTCGATGTCGAAGGAGCCGGCCTTCTCGACGGCGAGCTTCCACAGCCACGGGCCGAGATAGGCCGCCTGGGTCACGTCGCCGATGACGATGTCGTCGCCCCACATTTCCTTGAAGGCGGCCACGAAGGCCTCGTTGTTGGGATTGTCGAGCGACTGGAAGTACTTCATGCAGGCATAGGCCCCGACGATGTTCTCGCCGCCGATGCCGAGGATTTCGTCCTCGGTGACCGAGATGGTCAGCAGAACCGGCTTTTCCTTGGTCATGTCGATGCCGGCAGCCTTGAGCTGCTTGTAGAAGGCGACGTTGGAGCCGCCGACGACGATGGCGTAGATGACATCGGGCTTCTTCAGCTTGATCTTGTTGATGACCGAGTTGAACTGGGTGTGGCCGAGCGGGTAGTACTCCTCGCCCACGACCTTGGCGCCGAGATGCTCCTCGATGTGCTTGCGGGCGATCTTGTTTGAGGTGCGCGGCCAGATGTAGTCGGAGCCGAGCAGGTAGAACGACTTGGCGCCCTTCTCCTTGGCGACCCAGTCAAGACCGGCGATGATCTGCTGGGTGGCTTCCTGGCCGGTGTAGATGACGTTCGGGCTCTCCTCCAGGCCTTCGTAGAAGGTCGGGTAGAACAGCATGCCGTTATACTGCTCGAAGACCGGCAGCACGGCCTTGCGCGAGGCCGACGTCCAGCAGCCCATCACGGAGGCGACCTTGTCGTTGACCAGGAGCTTCTTGGCCTTCTCGGCGAAGGTCGGCCAGTCGGACGCGCCGTCTTCCTGGATGAACTCGATCTTGCGGCCGAGCACGCCGCCCATCTCGTTGATCTGCTTGATGGCGAGCTTTTCGGCCTGCACGGAGCCGGTCTCGGAGATCGCCATCGTGCCGGTGACGGAGTGCAGGATGCCAACCGTGACCGTGTCGTCGGTGACCGCCAGGCCGGTCGTGTTGACCTCGGCTGTCGGATAGTCCTGGGCGCGAACCGGGCCGCCCAGCATGCTCATCATCGGGATCGAAGCCATGCCGGCGAGGAGCTCGCGGCGTCGCAACGAGAATGCGTTTTCGCTACGCGTTTTCTCAGTCATATTTCCCTCTTCGTGTCTCGCGGTGGTGGTCGAGAGCGCTGACAATTTGGTGCCAACTGCCCGAATTTTCGTCACCGATTGTGCGACGCAACAATGGGGTATTTGACGTATATGGCCCCGGTCATTCTCTCCATATGATAGGTGCAAATGAGCAATTCCCCGTGCCAAGGCATTGGAATTGCGAGGGATTTTGAACCGCATCTTGCAGGGGCACGAGGCGCGCGAGGGCAAGGCCACGGTCCGGGCGTGGCGCAGGCGGGTTGGCGTGTTTTTTGCATCGCATGCAACAAGGCCGCCGGCGCCGGCACATCCCCGGCCGCGGCATCGACATGGTGGGCGTGAGCCATGCTGACTGAACGCATTCCACGTATCCGGCGCACCTACAACAAGTGGGTCGCCAACCAGACGCTGGAGGACTACGCGCTCCGCTTCACCGCCTATGGCGTCCGGCGGTTCTCCTCCTCGCGCATCGCCAACACCGCCATCGGCGCGGTCTCCTTCCTCGCGCTGGAGGCGATCGGCGGGGCGATCACGCTCAATTACGGCTTCACCAACGCGGCGGTGGCGATCCTGGTGACGACGGCGCTGATCTTCTTCGCCGGCCTGCCGATCTCCTACAACGCCGCCAAGTTCGGGGTCGACATCGACCTGCTGACCCGCGGCGCGGGCTTCGGCTATATCGGCTCGACCATCACCTCGCTGGTCTATGCCAGCTTCACCTTCATCTTCTTCGCCATCGAGGCGGCGATCGTGGCGACGGCGCTGGAGCTCGTCTTCGGCATCCCGCTGCCGGTCGGCTACGTGATCAGCGCGCTGGTGGTCATTCCGCTGGTCACCCACGGCGTCACCTTCATCAGCCGCTTCCAGGCCTGGACGCAGCCCTTCTGGGTGGTGCTGCAGCTGGCGCCGTTCATCTTCATCGGGGCGCAGAGCCTCGATTCCGTGCGCGCCTGGACAGGCTATACCGGCCTCTACGGCGCGACGGACGGCTCGTTCTCGATCGCGCATTTCGGCGCGGCGTCCGCGGTGCTGTTCTCGCTGATCGCCCAGATCGGCGAACAGGTGGACTATCTGCGCTTCCTGCCGCGCCGCCAGAAGGGGCAGCGGCGACAATGGTGGATCGCCATGATCAGCGCGGGGCCGGGCTGGATCGTGATCGGCGCGCTGAAGATCTTCGCCGGTTCCTTCCTCGCCTTCTACGCCTTCCAGCAGGGGGTGGAATTCGCCGAAGCCTCCGATCCGGTGCACATGTATCTGACGGTGTTCGCCAAGATGGTCTCGTCGCCGGAATTGGCGCTCGGCCTGACCGGCGTGTTCGTGGTGATCTGCCAGTTCAAGATCAACGTCACCAACTCCTATGCCGGGTCGATCGCCTGGTCGAACTTCTTCTCGCGGCTGACACACAGCCATCCGGGCCGGGTGGTGTGGCTGGTGTTCAACGTGCTGATCAGCCTGCTCCTGATGGAGTTCGGCATCTACAAGGCCTTCGACCACATTCTCGGCCTCTACTCGATCATGGCGGTGGCCTGGGTGGCGGCGATCGTCTCCGACCTGGTCATCAACAAGCCGCTCGGCCTGTCGCCGCGCCATATCGAGTTCAAGCGCGCGCATCTCTACGACATCAACCCGGTCGGCTTCGGCGCGATGAGCCTGGCGATCATCGCCGCGCTGTTCGCCTATTTCGGCGCCTTCGGCGAGACGCTGACGCCGCTCTATTCCTATGTCGCGCTGGTCGTCGCCTTCGGCCTGGTGCCGGTGATCGCCTGGGCGACCGGCGGGCGCTTCTACATCGCCCGCGATCCGGCGCGCGACTGGGGCGGGCAGCAGGCGATCGAGTGCTGCATCTGCGAGTATGAATTCGATTCCGAGGACATGGCGCGCTGCCCGATCTATTCCGGGCCGATCTGCTCGCTGTGCTGCTCGCTCGACGCGCGCTGCGGCGACCTGTGCAAGACGGACGCGACGCTGGGCGACCAGTTGCGGGTGTTCTCGGAACGCTACCTGCCGCAGCGGGTCGCCGGCTGGGTCGGCACCAGCCTGGCGCGCTACGTGGCGCTGATGGTGCTGGTCGTCTCGGTGATCGGCATGGTGTTCGGGCTGATCTTCGTGCAGTCGACCATCGACGGCTCGATCCCCAAGGCGGCGATCGCGCTGACGCTGACCAAGCTGTTCGTCATCATCCTGGTGATCACCGGCATCGTGGTGTGGCTGTTCGTGCTGACCCAGGACAGCCGCAATTTCGCCGAGGAGGAGGCCCGCCGCCACACGCAGCTCCTGATGGCGGAAATCGACGCCCACAACGAGACCGACCGGCAATTGCAGCGCGCCAAGGAGGCCGCCGAATCCGCCAACCTGGCGAAGAGCAAATACATGGTCGGGCTGAGCCACGAATTGCGAACGCCGCTGAACGCGATCCTCGGCTACGCGCAATTGCTGGAACGCCAGAAGGAGGAGCCGCCCTTCATCCACAACGCGGCGCGCACCATCAAGCGGTCCGGCGAGCACCTGGCCGGCATGATCGAGGGGTTGCTCGACATCTCCAAGATCGAGGCCGGCAAGCTGGAGATCTATCGCCAGAAGACCGCGCTGAAGCCGTTTCTCGACCAGATCGTCGACATGTTCGCGCTGCAGGCCAAGGCGAAGGGCATCCGCTTCGACTTCGAGGCGAGTTCCGCCCTGCCCGACTATGTCCACACCGACGAGAAGCGGCTGCGGCAGATCCTGATCAACCTCCTGTCCAACGCCATCAAGTTCACCCGCGAGGGGCGGGTGTCGTTTGCGGTCGGCTACCGCAACCAGGTGGCGACCTTCATCATCGAGGACACCGGCATCGGCATCTCCGGCGACGACCTGGACCGCGTCTTCCTGCCCTTCGAGCGCGGCGAGATGCCGCCGGGCTCCGAACAGGAGCCGGGCACGGGGCTGGGGCTGACGATCACCCACCTGCTGGTCGACATCATGGGCGGCAACATCGTCGCCGAGAGCGAGCCGGGCGTCGGCACGCGCTTCACCATCCGCCTGATGCTGTCGTCGGCGCATGGCAGCGAGGAGCGCAAGGTGGCGGCGCGCGCGATCACCGGCTATCGCGGCCCGCGCCGGACCGTGCTCGTCACCGACGACAACGCCGCGCATCGCCGGCTGGTGGAGGATTTCCTGCGCCCGCTCGGCTTCCGGGTGATCCCGGCGTCCAACGGCCATGGCTGCCTGTCGGCGCTGGCGCTGCACCGGCCGGACCTGGTGATGCTCGACATCACCATGCCGGACCTGTCGGGCTGGGAGGTCGCGCGGCGCATCCGCTCCAGGCACGGGCCCGGCCTGCCGATCCTGATGATCTCGGCCGATGCCGGCTCGGAGCGCAACCGGCCCGAATATCGCGACCTGCATGACGGCTACCTGATCAAGCCCTTCGTGCTGGAGGCGATGCTCGACCAGCTCGGCTCGCTGATGACGATCGAATGGCTGCATGCCGTGCCCGGCGAGGAGGCCGACGAGCCGCAGGCCTCGTTCGCCGCCGCCGAACTGCCCAGCCCGCGCCATCTGCGCCAGCTCTACACGCTCGGCGAGGCCGAACTGGTGCGCTCCGCCAACGCCGTCCTGTCGGAGATCCAGACGACGCGGCCGGACACGGCGCGCTTCTGCGCGCATCTGCGCCAGCTGATCAACGGCCACCAGGTGCCCGAATTCCTTGCCACGATAGAAAAGGCGCAGACCGATGCTGTCTGAGACACATGATCCGACATCGGTGCTTCTCGTCGACGATTCGCCGGATACGCTCGCCATGCTGACCGACGCGCTGAGCCTTTCGGGCATGAACGTCGAGGTCGCCCATTCCGGCCGCGAAGCGCTGACCTCCGTCGACCGGCGCCTGCCGGACATCGTGCTGATGGACGCGATGATGCCGGGGCTCGACGGGTTCGAGACCTGCCAGATCCTGAAGGGCGAAAAGGGGCTGGAGGACGTGCCGATCATCTTCATGACCGGCTTCGACGAGACCGAGCACGTGGTGCGGGCGCTCGCGTCCGGCGGCGTCGATTTCATCGCCAAGCCGGTGCCGCTGGACGAGTTGCTGGCGCGCATCAAGGTGCATCTGGCCAATGCCCGCAAGGCGCGCTCGGCGCGCAAGGCGCTCGACCGGACCGGCCGGCGGATCGTCGCCTGCGACCAGAACGGCGCGATCCTGTGGACGACGCCGCAGGCCGCGCAGTTGCTGGCGCGCGCCGGCCTGCGCGCCGACGAGGGCGACCGGCTGCCCTGGGAGGTGATCGACTGGCTCGGCTCGGAGATGGAGAGCGAGACGGCCGGGCTGGCCGGGCTGCGCACCCGCAAGACCGGCGCCTGCGTCGAATTCCGCCTCCTGGAGCGGGCCGCCGACGGCGAGATCCTGCTGCGGCTGTTCGACTGCGACCAGGGCTCCGACGAGGAGCGGCTGGCCGACGGGTTCGGCCTGACGCTGCGCGAGGCGGAAGTGCTTCTGTGGATCACGCATGGCAAGTCGAACAAGGAGATCGCCGAGATCCTGCAGATGTCGCCGCGCACCGTGAACAAGCATCTGGAGCAGATCTTCAACAAGCTCGGCATCGAGAACCGCACCGCGGCGGCGACCATGGCCGTGCGCATCCTGTGGAACGAGGGCTGACGGGTTCGGCGACCCGCGAAGAAGCGGGTTGGCAACGGGCCGGCTTGCATCGATAAAGGCGCCCGAACGGTCGCGCCCGCGACAGGTCCGGAGACGCCATGACATCCGCAAAGACAGCCGACGCCCCGCAAATGGGCGATGACCAAACCGCGCCGCAGGCTCCCCTCGCCGGCCTCAAGGTGCTGGAACTGGCGCGGATCCTGGCGGGGCCGTGGATCGGGCAGACGCTGGCCGATCTCGGCGCCGACGTGATCAAGGTGGAAAGCCCCGAGGGCGACGACACGCGCACATGGGGGCCGCCCTTCATCGAGCGCGACGGCGAGAAGGCGGCGGCCTATTTCCATTCCTGCAACCGGGGCAAGCGCTCGATCACCGCCGATTATCGAAACGCGGACGACCTCGCGCTCATACGGCGGCTCGCGGGCGAGGCCGACGTCGTGGTCGAGAATTTCAAGCTCGGCGGACTGGCGAAGTTCGGGCTCGATTACGCGACCCTGTCGGCGGACAATCCGGGCCTCGTCTACTGCTCGGTCACGGGGTTCGGCCAGGACGGGCCCTATGCGGCGCGCGCCGGCTACGATTTCCTGATCCAGGGGATGGGCGGCATCATGGACCTGACCGGCGATCCCGCCGGCGAACCGCAGAAGGTCGGCGTCGCCTTCGCCGACATCTTCACCGGGCTCTACGGCGTCATCGCCATCCAGGCGGCGCTGGCCGAGCGCGCGCGGACCGGCCGCGGCAAGCATGTCGACATGGCGCTGCTCGACTGCATGACGGGCGTTCTCGCCAACCAGGCGATGAATTTCCTGGCTTCCGGCGCGACGCCGCACCGGATGGGCAACGCGCATCCCAACATCGCGCCCTACCAGACCTTCGAGACGGCCGACGGCTGGCTGATCGTCGCTGTCGGCAATGAAGGGCAGTTCGCGCGGCTGTGCGGCGTCCTCGGGCTGGAGGCACTCGCCGCCGACGCGCGGTTTGCGACCAACGCCGCGCGGGTGGAAAACCGCGAGGCGCTAGCGGGCATGATCACCGAGAAGACGACGCGCCGGACGCGCGACGACCTGCTGGCGGCGATGGAAGCGGCGGTGGTGCCGGCCGGGCCGATCAACACCGTGGCCGACGTCTTCGCCGACCCGCAGGTGGTCCATCGCGGCATGCGCATCGACGTCGGCGGGGTGGCGGGCCTGCGCACGCCGATCCGTTTCGCCGGGGCCGACGCGCCCGTGGCCGAGCGCCCCTCGCCGCGGCTCGGCGAACACACCCGATCGGTGCGCGAGACGGGCTGGTCGTGAGCCGAAAAACCCGCCGCGACGCCGGCAAAAGGCCCCGCTGCAATTGATCTGGACGGTCCGCCGTGCCAATGACTGTTGCAACGAGCAGTTGAACGACCATGGCGTAGAGGAACCGGACGCGCGCCGGCCCGGACGCAATCGAAATCGCCGGCCGGGCCAGTATCCGGCAGTGCAAAGGCGCCGACAATACCGTCGCCGGGGGCCGGCAGGCCTGAGGGCGCAAGACTTTCGGCGACGAAGACATCAGCCAGGAAGACCGATCGCACAGAAGCAGGGGGACCTTGAGATGACGATCAGCCTGAAACCCGTTTTGTCGAGACTGGGCGCGCTCGCGTTGATCGCGGCGGCGGCACATCCGGCAGCGGCGCAATCCGGCGGCGACGGCGCGACCCCGCCGCCCGAACCCTGGGCCGTGCAGTGCTCCGGCGCAGGCCGCAACGCGGCGCTGGAATGCGCGATGGAGCAGCGCATCGTCAACAAGCAGAACGGCGCGGTGCTGGCGCGCATGGTGATCCGCAAATCCGCCTCCGCCAACAACGCGGCCTTCATGATCCACGTTCCGCTGCGCACCCTCCTGACCGAGGGGCTGAAGGTCAGCGTCGACAGCAAGCCGATCGCGCAATTGCCGTTCCAGACCTGCGACCCGCAGGGCTGCTATGCCGGCGGCCAGATCACGGCCGACATGCTGACGGCGATGAAGGCCGGAAACGGGGCGATCGTGGAATTCGCCGACAATGGCCGGCGCCCGATCCTGCTGGAATTTTCGCTGCGCGGCTTCACCAAGGCGTTCGGCGACATCCAGTAGGACCGCCGAAACGGCATTGCGGCGAAACGCGGTTCGGGGCAGGTTCCGACCTCTCAAAGCCCACGGGACGCGGATCGCGCAATGGTGTCAGAACATATCGAGCTGGTGATCTTCGACTGCGACGGCGTGCTGATCGACAGCGAGGTCATCAGCGCGCGCATCCTGATCGAGCAGCTCGGGCGCGTCGGCGTGCGCGTCGATTTTCCCTATGTGCAGAAGCACTTCCTCGGCCGCTCCTGGACGAAGGTCGCCGCGGAGGTGCGCATAACCTACGGGCTGGCGCTCGATTCCGACTTCGAGGAGCGCTACCGCAGCGAATTGCTGGCCGCCTTCGAGACCGAGCTCGACGCGGTGCCCGGCGTGGCCGACGTCATCGACGCGCTGGCGGTGCGCTCGTGCGTGGCGACCAGCTCCAGCCCGACACGGGCGCGGCGCTCGCTGGCGCTGACCGGCCTCGCCGACCGGTTCGGCGACCGGCTCTACACCGCCTCGCAGGTGAGCCGCGGCAAGCCGGAGCCGGACCTGTTCCTGTTCACTGCCGACCAGATGGGCGTCGATCCGCGGCACTGCCTCGTCGTCGAGGACAGCATGCCGGGCGTCTTCGCCGCGCGCGCGGCGGGCATGGACGTCTGGCGCTTCACCGGCGGCAGCCACCTGCAGGGCCTCGCCGCGGCTGAGCTCAGCGAGAACGGCGCGCTCACGATTTTTGACAAATGGGAGCATTTCTTCGAAATGGCGCCTCATTTGCGCATATCCGAAAAGGCGGCGACGACAGGCCATGGCCAGACAAGACAATGAAACGAGCCGGCTGGACGACGCGGCGCGCGCGGGCTGGCTCTATTACGTCGCCGGCAACACGCAGGACGAGATCGCCCGCAAGCTGGGCGTGTCGCGGCAATCGGCGCAGCGCCTGGTCTCGCTCGCCGTCAGCGAGAAGCTGATCAAGGTCCGCCTCGACCATCCGATCGCCAAATGCATGGAACTGAGCGTCAGGCTGACCGAGACGTTCGGCCTGAACGGGTGCGAGGTGGTGCCGAGCGATCCCGACGCGCCCTCCTCCATCGTCGGCATCGCCCAGGCGGGCGCCGCGGAGATGGAACGGCACTTCAAGTCGCAGCATCCCAAGATCGTCGCCATCGGGACGGGGCGCGCGCTGCGCGCCTGCGTCGAGCAACTGCCGCCGCTCGACTGCCCGCAGCATTCCATCGTCTCGCTGCTCGGCAACATGATGTCGGACGGGTCGGCGACCGCCTACAACGTCGTCATCCGCATGGCCGAGCGCGTCAACGCCAAACACTATCCGATGCCGCTGCCGGTCTATGCGCGCTCGATCGAGGAGAAGCACATCCTCCACAACCAGGAGCCGGTGCACAACATCCTGGAGCTGGCGCGCCAGGCGGACGTCACCTTCGTCGGGATCGGCAACATGGACATGACGGCGCCGCTGCTGGTCGACGGCTTCCTGACGCGCGACGACATCCGCGCCTTCGACCGGGCCGGCGCGGCGGGCGAGATCACCAGCTGGGTCTATGACGGCAAGGGCGAGGTCATCAAGGGCCTCGTCAACGACCGGGTGAACAGCGCGCCGCTGGTCGCCGACTCACCGAATCCGATCGTCGGCATCGCCGCCGGCGAGGCCAAGGTGGAGGCGATCCGGGGCGCGATGACCGGCCGGCTGATCAACCGCCTGATCACCAACGAGCACACGGCAGAGCTTTTGCTCAACAGATGAGCTATTGCTCATCTACCGTAAATATCTGATATAACAACACGAATCGCCTTCTCCCCAGCCGACCGCAAGAATCTGCGCTGTCGGCGGGTTGACTCATGCGCTTGTCGATGTGAGTATCTGCCCGTTATCGTAGCAAATGCCCGACAACGGCATTGGGAGGAAAATCATGAAAATCTTCGTTCGCGCCCTCCTGGGCGCGTCTGCGTTGTCACTCGCCGTCACGGGGGTCTCCGCCGAGACCCTGACCATCGCTACCGTGAACAATGGCGACATGATCCGCATGCAGGGGCTCACCGAGGACTTCACGGCCAAGACCGGCCATGACGTCGAGTGGGTCACGCTGGAAGAAAACGTGCTGCGCCAGCGCGTCACCACCGACATCACCACCAAGGGTGGCGCTTTCGACATCATGACCATCGGCATGTACGAGACCCCGATCTGGGGTGCGAACGGCTGGCTGGTCCCGCTGGACGACCTGAGCGCCGAATACGACGCCGACGACATCCTGCCGGCGATGGCAGGCGGCCTGAGCCATGACGGCACGCTCTACGCGGCACCGTTCTACGGCGAATCCTCGATGATCATGTACCGGACCGACCTGATGGAAAAGGCCGGGCTCGAGATGCCGGACGCGCCGACCTGGACGTTCATCCGCGAGGCCGCGGCCGCGATGACCGACCGCGACAACGACATCAACGGCATCTGCCTGCGCGGCAAGGCCGGCTGGGGCGAAGGCGGCGCCTTCATCACCGCGATGTCCAACTCGTTCGGCGCCCGCTGGTTCGACATGGACTGGAACGCCCAGTTCGACACCCAGCCCTGGAAGGACACGCTCGAGTTCTTCGTCGGCATGATGTCGGAATCCGGCCCCGCCGGCTACGCCACCAACGGCTTCAACGAGAACCTGTCGCTGTTCCAGCAGGGCAAGTGCGGCATGTGGATCGACGCGACCGTCGCGGCGTCCTTCGTGACCAACCCGAACGACTCGACCGTCGCCGACAAGGTCGGTTTCGCGCTCGCTCCGGACAACGGCCTCGGCAAGCGCTCCAACTGGCTCTGGGCCTGGGCGCTGGCGATCCCCGCCGGTTCGCAGAAGGTCGACGCGGCCAAGCAGTTCATCGAGTGGGCGACGTCCAAGGGCTACATCGAGCTCGTCGCTTCGAAGGAAGGCTGGGCCAACGTTCCTCCGGGCGCACGCAAGTCGCTCTATGAGAACCCGAACTACATGGACGTGCCGTTCGCCAAGATGACGCTGGACTCCATCCTGACCGCGGACCCGAACAACTCCACCGTCGAGCCGAGCCCGTATGTGGGCGTCCAGTTCGCGGCCATCCCGGAATTCGCGGGCATCGCGACCGAGGTCAGCCAGGAGTTCTCGGCAGTCTATGCAGGCCAGCAGAGCGTCGACGAAGCGCTCGCCAAGGCCCAGGCGATCACCAACGACGCCATGGAAGCCGCAGGCTACAAGTAAGCCATCCTCCCACCGGGGGGCGGCCACCGGCCGCCCTTCGGGCCTTTCGTCAAGTCCCTTACAAATACCGTTCTCGGCGGCGATTCCCGTCAACAGAGGAGGTGTGTCCATGGCTACCCAGCATTCCCGCTCCGCAGCCCGCCTGATGATGGCGCCCGCTGTGATCCTGCTTCTGGGATGGATGCTCGTCCCGCTGACGATGACCCTCTTCTTCTCCTTCAAGAAGTACCTGCCGCTCAGGGGCGATTCCCTCGGCAACGGGCTGGAGTGGGTCGGCTTCGAGAACTATGTGCGCTTCGTGTCCGCCAGCTCCTTCTGGCCGAGCGTCTTCACCACCCTTCTCATCGTCGGCGGCGTGCTCGTCATCACCGTCGTCCTCGGCATCCTGCTGGCGATCCTCCTGGACCAGCCGATGTGGGGCCAGGGCATCGTGCGCATCCTGGTGATCGCGCCCTTCTTCGTCATGCCCACCGTTTCCGCGCTGGTCTGGAAGAACCTCTTCATGGACCCGGTCAACGGCTTCCTGGCGCATGTCTTCCGCTTCTTCGGCGCGACGCCGGTCGAATGGCTGAGCCAGGCCTCGCTGCAGTCGATCATCATGATCGTCAGCTGGCAGTGGCTGCCCTTCGCGACGCTGATCCTCCTGACCGCCATCCAGTCGCTCGACAGCGAGCAGCTGGAAGCCGCCGAAATGGACGGCGCGCCGGTCACCTCGCGCTTCGTCCACATCGTGCTGCCGCACCTCGCCCGCGCGATCACCATCGTGATCCTGATCCAGACGATCTTCCTTCTGTCGATCTTCGCGGAAATCTTCGTGACCACCGGCGGCGCGTTCGGCACAAGGACGCTCACCTACCTGATCTTCCAGCGGGTGCTGGAGAGCCAGAATGTCGGCCTCGGATCGGCCGGCGGCGTCTACGCAATCATCCTTGCCAACATCGTTGCCATCTTCCTGATGCGCATCGTCGGCAAGAACCTGGACGCGTGAGGAGGACAGACCCATGGCCCGCGCAGTCACCACGCAACGCAAGACGATCAACACCGTCGTCGCCTGGGGGATCGGCCTGCTGATCTTCTTCCCGATCCTGTGGATCCTGATCCTGTCCTTCAAGGCGGAAGGCGACGCGATCAAGACGCCGATCGAGGTCCTGACATCGGCCTGGACCTTCGAGAATTACGGGGTCGTGCAGGAGCGCTCGGACTATTCCAAGCACTTCTTCAACTCCGTGATCCTGGCCTTCGGCTCGACGATCCTGGGGCTGATCATCGCCGTGCCCGCCGCCTGGTCGATGGCCTTCGTGCCGTCCAAGCGCACCAAGGACATCCTGATGTGGATGCTGTCCACCAAGATGCTGCCGGCGGTCGGGGTGCTCTATCCGATCTACCTCGTCTTCATCCGGCTGGGACTGCTGGACACGCGTGCGGGCCTGGTGATCGTGCTGATGCTGATCAACCTGCCGATCATCGTCTGGATGCTCTACACCTACTTCAAGGAAATCCCCGGCGAGATCCTGGAAGCCGCGCGGATGGACGGGGCGAGCCTGCGCGAGGAGATCCTCTACGTGCTGACGCCGATGGCGATCCCGGGCATGGCCTCGACCGTCCTCCTGAACGTCATCCTCGCCTGGAACGAGGCCTTCTGGACCCTCAACCTGACGGCGGCCAAGGCGGCTCCGCTGACGGCCTTCATCGCCAGCTATTCCAGCCCCGAAGGGCTGTTCTACGCCAAGCTTTCGGCGGCTTCGACCATGGCCATCGCGCCAATCCTGATCATGGGCTGGTTCAGCCAGAAACAACTCGTCCGGGGCCTGACCTTCGGCGCGGTGAAGTGAGGAGCGCAAGATGGGACGCATTCAACTCAAGCAGGTCAAGAAGTCTTTCGGCGACGTCACCGTCATCCCGCCGCTGGACCTGGAAATCAACAATGGCGAGTTCGTCGTCTTCGTCGGCCCGTCGGGCTGCGGCAAGTCCACGCTGCTGCGCCTGATCGCCGGGCTGGAGGACGTGACCGGCGGCGTCATCGAGATCGACGGCGCCGACGCCACGGCCATCCCGCCCGCCAAGCGCGGCCTGGCGATGGTGTTCCAGTCCTACGCGCTCTATCCGCACATGACCGTGCGCAAGAACATCGCCTTCCCGCTGCGCATGGCCAAGGTTCCCGCCGACGAGCAGGAACGGCGGATCACCAACGCGGCCGAGGTGCTGAACCTGACGCCCTATCTGGACCGCCGGCCGGGCCAGTTGTCCGGCGGCCAGCGCCAGCGCGTCGCGATCGGCCGCGCCATCGTGCGCGAACCGGCGGCGTTCCTGTTCGACGAGCCGCTGTCGAACCTCGACGCGGCGCTGCGCGTCGGCATGCGACTTGAGATCTCGGAGCTGCACAAGCGCCTGAAGACCACGATGATCTACGTCACCCACGACCAGGTGGAGGCCATGACCATGGCCGACAAGATCGTGGTGCTGCATGCCGGCGTGATCGAGCAGGTGGGATCGCCGCTGGAACTCTACCGCGCGCCGCGCAACCTGTTCGTCGCCGGCTTCATCGGCTCGCCGAAGATGAACTTCATCGAGGGCGCGGAAGCGGCGAAATACGGCGCCCACACGATCGGCATCCGGCCCGAGCACATCGACGTCTCGGAGGCCGAGGGCCCGTGGCGCGGCACCGTCGGCGTGTCCGAGCATCTCGGCTCCGACACCTTCTTCCACATCCAGGGCACCGGCCTGGTCGACGCGCTGACGGTGCGGGCGAGCGGCGAAGTGGGCCTCAATCGCGGCGACACGATCTTCATGACGCCGCAGGCCGACAAGATCCACCGCTTCGACGCGCAGGGATTGCGGATCGGATGAAACGGCTCGACGGCAAGTCGGCGCTGATCACCGGAGCCGCGCGCGGCATCGGCAAGGCGTTCGCGCAGGCCTATCTGCGCGAGGGCGCGTCGGTGGCGATCGCCGACATCAACCTGGCGGGCGCGCAGGCGACCGCCGCCGAACTGGGCAGCGCCGCCATCGCCGTCGAAATGGACGTCACCAGGCAGGAGAGCGTCGATGCGGCGGTCACGGAGACCGTCGACAGGCTGGGCCGGATCGACATTCTGATCAACAATGCGGCGCTGTTCACCGCCGCGCCGATCGTCGAGATCACCCGCGAGGACTACGCCCGCGTCTTCGACATCAATGTCGGCGGCACGCTGTTCACGCTGCAGGCGGTCGCGCGCCACATGATCGAACGGGGCGGCGGCGGCAAGATCATCAACATGGCGAGCCAGGCGGGACGGCGCGGCGAAGCGCTGGTCGCCGTCTATTGCGCCACCAAGGCCGCCGTCATCTCGCTGACCCAGTCGGCCGGACTGGACCTGATCAGGCACGGCATCAACGTCAACGCCATCGCGCCCGGCGTGGTCGAGGGCGAGCACTGGCTCGGGGTCGACGCCTTCTTCGCCAAATATGAGGGGCTGGCGCCCGGAGAGAAGATGAAACAGGTCGGCGCTGCCGTTCCCTACGGCCGCATGGGCCGCGCCGAGGACCTGACCGGCATGGCCGTGTTCCTGGCTTCCAAGGAAGCCGATTACATCGTCGCCCAGACATACAATGTCGACGGCGGCAACTGGATGAGTTGATGACCATGGCCACGAAGCTGTCGCTTGCCGCATTGCCCGCGCTTCCCGAAAATGTCGCGAAGCCCTCCTATGGCCGCGAGGACCTCTCCCCCGGCATCGTCCATATCGGCGTCGGCAATTTCCACCGCGCCCACCAGGCGATCTACCTGCACCGGCTGTTCGAGACCGGCGAGGACCGCGACTGGGCGATCGTCGGTGGCGGCGTGAAGCCCTATGACGCCGCGATGCGCGCCAAGCTGGAAGGCCAGGACTGGCTGACCACGGTGGTCGAACTCGACCCGAACGGCTTCTCGGCGACGGTGAGCGGCTCGATGATCGGCTTTGCAGACGTCGACCCGGACGCGCTGATCGAGACGATGACCCGGCCCGAAATCCGCATCGTGTCGCTGACCGTGACCGAGGGCGGCTATTTCGTCGATGCCAAGACCGGCGGGTTCGACGCCTCGCATCCCGACATCGTGGCCGACCAGGCCGACCCCGACCATCCGAAGACGGTGTTCGGCCTGCTGATCGCCGCGCTGATGCGCCGGCGCGAGGCCGGCACCCCGCCCTTTACCGTCATGTCCTGCGACAACCTGCCGGAAAACGGCCATGTGGCGCGCAACGCCGTGCTCGGGCTGGCGGCGGGCCGCGCCGACGGATCGCATGACTGGATCGCCGAGAACGTCGCCTTTCCGTGCGGGATGGTCGACTGCATCACGCCGGCCACCGGGCCGCGCGAGATCGCCATCGTGCGCGACCAGTTCGGCGTCGAGGACGCGGCGCCGGTGATCTGCGAACCGTTCCGCCAATGGGTGCTGGAAGACAATTTCCCGCAGGGGCGCCCGGCGCTGGAGACAGTCGGCGTGGAATTCGTCGAGGACGTCGCGCCCTACGAACTGATGAAGCTGCGCATCCTCAATGGCGGCCATGCGACGATCGCCTATCCGGCCGGGCTGATGGGCATCCATTACGTGCACGAGGCGATGGCGGACCCGCTGGTCTCGGGCTTCCTGGCCAAGCTCGAATTCTCCGAGATCATCCCGACCGTGCCGGAGATCGCGGGCGTCAGCCTGACGGGCTATTACGAGAAGATCGTCGAGCGCTTCTCCAACGCCGCGGTGGGCGACACGATCCCGCGGCTCTGCCTCGACGGCTCCAACCGGCAGCCGAAATTCATCCTGCCGACCGTCGCCGCGCGGCTGGCCGCAGGACAGACGGTGGACGGGCTGGCGCTGGAAGTCGCGCTGTGGTGCCGCTACTGCGCCGGAACGGACGACAAGGGCAACGCGATCACGATCGAGGACATCGCCGCCGAACGGCTGACGCGACAGGCGCTGGCGGCGCGCGAGGATCCCTCCGCATGGCTTTCCATGCACGACATCTTCGGCGATCTCGGCCAGGATCCGGCCTTCGCCGACGCCTTCGCCGCGGCCTTGAACAGCCTTTGGACCAAGGGCACGGCCGCGACCCTGCAGGACTATATCGGATAAGGCTTCGAGCCTGACGCGGCCGAGCCGCGTCAGCGCACGGTGGGCGTGCGCCGCTTGCCGAAACGCGGCGGCTCTTCCTGGCGCACGACGCGCTCGCCGCCGCCGGGCGGGTCCGAAAACGGGCTGCGCGGCAGGCGGTTGATCATCTCGCGCTCCTCGCGCTGCCGGCTCCTCGACGCGTATCCGCCACGCACGCGCCGCGTGCCGGCGCCGGAGATGGCCGTTTCGGCGGCGATGTCGAGCACCAGAACCGCCCGGAACTCCCGCTCGAAGCCGGCGACGAGCGCCTTTCGCCCGTCATGCAGTTCGATCAGGAGCAGGCAGTCGCCCACGTCCTCGTTGGCGAAGGTGGGAACGATGTTCTCGATCGGCCCGAGGATCGCCGCGGCGTCCAGGCCCCAGTCGAGGCTGCTCCCGATCGACGCATGATTGTCATGCGTGACCGGCTCGATCCGCTTCACCTTGGCCAAAGGTATGTTTTCAAAGGCAAATTTCGATACGGGGAACACGAGTCCCTGTATGATGCCCTCTTCTGAAGTCCGGACCGCCAAGTCGGCGTCCGAACGCCAATCTCCGCACAGTATCTTCATCTCTTCCGCCCCACGGAATGCTGAGGAGGCCATCGTGTTCCTCGGCCGGGGTAGAGTCAATTGCCAAATACTGGCACTGCCCGAAACTGAACTACATCACGCCACGTAATGACTTTCAAACATGCCAAATATTATATAATAGAAATATTACTAGGTCACTTTCAGCTTCTGGTCTCTTCGAAGCGCGCCCAGACGGCTTCGAACATCTCGACATTGAAGTCGGGCCTGCGCGCGGTTTCCAGCACGACCTTCTCGGACTCAAGCACAAGGCGCACGGCGTCCTGCAATCCGCCGACGACTTCCGGCGGAATGACGACGGCGCCGTGCCGGTCGGCATGGATGAGATCGCCCTGGCGCACCGTCAGGCCGAAGACCTCGACCGGCATGCCGAAGCCGGTGACGTGGACGAAGGCGCGGCTCGGCCCGACCGAGCCGGCGATGACGGGAAAGCCGTCGGGCAGGTTTCCGAGATCGCGCACAAGGCCGTTGGTGACCGCGCCGGAGAGGCCCAGCCCCTTGTGCACGGTCGCGTTGATCTCGCCCCAGAACGCGCCGACGCAGTCGGGATAGTCGATGTCCTCGACCACCGCGATCGCCGGATTTCGCGCCGCGGCCATGTGGCGGTAGTAGTCGAGGCGGCGTTCGCGCACGGATTCCGGGGTTTCCGGCGACGGGAAGCGGCCGGCGACCTTGCCGGTGGAGGCGTAGCCGACCATGGGCGGCGCGTCCGGGGCGGTCGCGAACGGGGTGCCGCGGGTGAAGGCGGCGAAACCGCCCCGGCCCAGCGCGGTTTCAATGGCGTTGCAGACCGTCGGCGTGTCGACCGTCGCCAGCAGTTTCAGAAGTGCGTCGTCCATCGTCCCGTCTCCAAATCGCGCCGTCTCGCGGACGGCTTGCTGCGTCGATGGTGCACAAGGGCGGCGACAATTGCCAGCCCGCAAATGCCGGATTTCGCGACAAGTTTCGCAGTGCGGCAATCTGCCGTCGGGTCAGGTGCGGATCCTGAAATCGGCCTCGACGCTGCCCTCGATGACGCGGCGCGCATTGACGAGATCGTTGCCCTCGACCTTCGTGGCGATGACCTCCGGCGGCAGGTTGAAGCCCCGCCACCGCGCCTCCAGCCTGTCGCGCAGGACGTCGAGCGTCGCGTCGATCGACACCGTCACGTCGAAGAGCGGGCGCAGTTGCGACCATGGCGCCTCGTCGAGCAGCAGGTAGTTGCCCTCGGCGACGACGATGCGGATGTCGCGGGCGATCATCCGGGCGCCTGCGCGGGCAACCTCGATGGCGCGGTCGAAGACCGGCACGGCGACCGCGTCTTCCTCGTTGGCGCGAAGCCTGCGCAGCATGTGGGCGAAACCGCCGACGTCGAAGGTGTCGGGCGCGCCCTTGCGCGCACGCCGGCCCAATTCGTCGAGCAGGCCGTCGTCATAGTGATAGCCGTCCATCGGCAGGATCGCGGCGGCGCCCGGATCGGCGCGGTTGATCCGCTCGACCAGATCCTCGGCGAGCGTCGACTTGCCGGAACCGGGCGCGCCGGCGAGCGCGACGATCAGGCGCCCTGCCCCGGCGCGGGCGATCAGCGCTTCCGCGAGGCTTGAAGGTTCGATGTCGCGGGCAACCATGGGCTCCTCCGAATGTGTGCGACGCCGCGTGCCGGACGCGGCCTCAATCCGCCTCAGCCAGCATGGCCTCGGACGCGGCGCGGATTTCCGGCAGAAGCGGCACGGCGCGCCTCGATTTGAGGTCGAACTGCGTGGTGACGACTTCCAGTTCCGCGGCGGTCTCGCCGGTGTGGCGGTCGCACATGCGATAATGCGTCGTCAGGGACTTGTTGCCCACCCGCACGACGCGGCCGAAGACGACGGTCAGCGCGCCGGCGTTCAGTTCGGCGACGAAGGTGGTCGTCATCTTCACGTCGGCAAAGCCGATGCCGGCGGCCAGATGATCCGGCGTGAAGCCGAGCGCGGCCAGGAGGTGGTAGGAGGCGTCGTCGAACATCGCGGTGTAATGGCGCGTCGTCATGTGGCCCATGGAATCGCACAGCCACGGATGCACGACGCCGCGATAGCATTCGATCCCCTCGCCCATGACCGTCGTCCTCCACGTTGCCCCGGTGACAGTCCGTCTTAAGGCTTTCGCGCCACAAGGCAATGCGGTCGCGGCGCGGCCGTCTCGGGCAGCAACACGATTTCCCCAACGAATTCCTTGTGCTAACCATCCGGGCATCGCGGGCGACGGGGCCGTGCCGCGATTTCGGCGCGATCGCCCGATAGACGCCGGACGCTCACAGGGACAGAAGACATTGGCGACGACCAGACACGCACGACCGGCACCGCGTTTCCCTTCCCCCCGCATCCGGCGCAGACATCCATGATTGCCGTGCTTGCCTATGCCGGCATCGCCGGCCTCGTGTTGAGCCTCGCCATCGGCATTCTCGGCGCCGTGATGGCGACGCGGTCCTGGCCCGCCCATGCCGCCGACTGCCGGGCGCGAAACGAGCGGCCCGGGCTGATCTGGTCGAGCCGCTATCTCGACACGATCGAGCCGGAACACCGCCGGCTCGTCGCAAAGCGCGGCGTTCTCCTGTTCTCGGCGGGACTTGCGGGCGCGGTGCTCTTCTTTCCCTTCGTCCTGCTTTCGGGACTGGCCTCGTGACGGGCCCGCGGACACGGGGCGGCGACGCGGCATGAGGCTCGTCTCGACTCTGTTCATGGGCGCCATCGCGCTCATCGTCCTCCTCGGCCTGTGGCTCACCGGCTCGCCGCCGGCCATCTCGATCTTCTGGGACCGGGCCGAAGCCACCGTCATGCGCCACGACACGCGGCAGGTGGACGACGGCTGGGGCAACGACCAACGCACCGACCCGATCGTCGAGGTCGTGAGCGGAAGCCGCGTGCGCACGCCGATCCGGCTCCTCGTCCGGGACGCGACGGAGGAGCGCGACACGCTCGTCAGCCGCTGGCCCGTGGGCCTGACGACGGCGGTGCGCATCGCGCCCGACGGCAGGATCGCCTACCCGTCCGACTGGCGGCCCTTCATGCTCGTGCCGGCGACGGTGGCGACCGTGGTCCTGGCGCTGATCGGATACGTCCTCCTGCGGCCGTTCTTCGACGCGCGCTGGCGCCGGCAGGGCGGCCCCGCGGCACGCAAGAACGCCGGCGGGGCGTTCCGGCCCTTCGCGCTGCTGTTCGGCGTGATCTTCACCGGCACGCCGCTGTTTCTGGCCTATGTCTTCTGGACCTTCGGCGACCCGCCGCCCTACTCCATCACATGGCCGCGCCACGCCGTGACGGTCCTTGCCGCCGACATTCGTCGCCACCAGGTCGGCAACGGCACCGTCGCCGCCTATCTCGACGTCACCGTGGACGCGCCGGACGGTTTCGCCGATGGCGGCGTGCCGCTTCTCGGCGTCACCTATGGCTGGGTGCCGATCCCCGAGGCCGAGGCGCTGCGGCAGGACCGCTACCTGCCGGGCGAGACCGTGCGGGCGATGCAATCGCCGAATGGCGACCTTTATGTCGTGCGCTGGCGCTTCCCCGATTTCCTCGCCCTGATGATCATTCCGCTCGCCCTGATCAGCGTGCCGATCGGCCTCTTCGCCTTCCGGCTGGCCTTCGTGTGAGCTGCGGGAGGGACGGCATGACATTCGCGCAGACCCTCGCGGCGACGATCCGGATCGGGACCCATGCGGCCGGCGTGGCCGGCTTCGTGGCGAGCGCCATCGTGGTCGCCATCATCGCCGACGACTTCATGGAGACCAAGCTTTCCTTCGTCCTGGCGGTGTCGGCGATGGTGGCGGCGACGGCGACCATGGCGCTGTTCTGGCGGTGGCTGACGCCGACGCCCACCGGTTTCAGCTATTGGCGGGCGGGACTCGCCGGCGCGCTGTCGGCGATCTCGTCGTCGATGCTGATGTGGCTGCCGACCATCGCCTTCACCTTCCAGCCCGTGGTCGGGATGCTGGCGGAGAAGTCGGAGATGCACCTGCTGCTGCCCGGCATCCTCTATCTCTCCGTGATGACCATCGTCTTCAGCGGCTGGGTCACCGTGCCGGCCGCCATCGTCGCGGCCTGCCTGGTGACGCTGTGGGCGCGGCGCAGGATGGAGACGCCATGAGCGACAAACCCCCGACCGACGACACCCGGTCCGGCTACAAGCCGGCGCTGCTGCGCGGCCGCGAATTCTTCGAGGCGGGGACGCGCGACCTGATCTGCACCGATGCCGACGGCGCCGAGAAATGGCGCATCGCCTGGCACGACATCGACGGCCTCGCCTATGTGCAGCACAGGATGCGCGGCATGCGGCTGAGCCGGCTCGACCTCAAGCCGCGCGGGACGGCGCCGAAGCGCTCGCTGTCCTGCACCAGCCCGGCAGCGAGCGCGCATTCAGATCCCGAATTCATCGGGTTTCGCGCCTCGGTGGCGCTCGTCGCGGACCGGCTGGCCGAACTGGCGCCCGACCTGCCGGTGACGATCGGCGAATATGGCCGCTCGCGGCACTGGATATTCGCCATCGGCGCGCTCACGACGGTCGCAGCGCTGACGATCACCGTGCTGGCGACCGCCGGCGGAAGGGGCGACGCGCTGGTCGGCGAGGCGCTCGTTCCGCTCGGCATGATGTTCCTGATGGGCATCGCCCTCCTCATCGGCAACGCGCCGTGGCGCAAGCCGCCGCAGGTGCCGGTGAAGTCCTTCGCCAAGGCGCTGCAGGACATGGACAAGGAACCGGAAGCGGACGATCAGCCCGGCTGACGCGCGTCGATCCAGCTGCCGTCGATTGCCGCGTATGACACCGCGATGGCGGTGAAGCCGATCTCGTCGATCTCGTCTCGAAGCCTTTCGGCCAGCGCCCGCGCCTCGCGGAAATGCGCCTGCTCCTCCTCCGGCGTCCAGTCGCGGGCCAGGGACAGGTCGAGCGGTTCGAAGATGTCGTCGAAACGGTCCTGCCAGGCGAGGAGATCGCGGCAGAGGTCGGCGGCGTCGAACAGGCTCTGCGGCGACACGCGGCGCGCCTGCCCGTCGTGAAAGACGGCCTCCAGCGGCCACTGGTCCTGCTCGGCGGAGAGCCGGAGCGCCACGAGGTCCGCCAGCGCGACATCGTCTTCCGCGTCCTCGCCGGCGTCGAGGTCTAGACCCGCCAATGGCGAGGCGACGTCTCGCGACGCCTTCACGCCGTAGACCATCCAGACGACGAAACCCGCGACGGCGAGCGCCACGGCCACGGTGGCCGGCAGACCGGCGCCCGCGACCGGCAGGAGCGCGCCGCGCGCGCCGGCGAAGATGACGCCGACCGCGACAACGCCATAGATGATCGCCGCATTGGTCGTCTGTCTGCGCCCGCGCGGATCCGGCGGTTCGTCGACGTCGAAATAGCGCGGCGCGGCGACCAGGATGTAGACGACCTGCTGCAGGAAGCCGGCGACGAAGGCCCAGATCGCCAGCGACGACAGCGCGACGAGGCTCGCGCCCGAGGCGAATGTCACGACGGTGCCGGCGAGAAGCCAGATCGTGCGGGCGCGGTCGGCCGCGTCGGGCTGCGCCCCGCCGAGCGCGTCCAGGGCCCGGTCGATCAGCATCTCCGTGCGGATGTGGCGGCAGGCGAACCAGCCGGCGAAGACGTAAAAGGCGCCGGCGAGCAGGAGAAGAATACCCGCGGGGCTGGCGAGACGATCGAAGTAAGCGGTCAACATAGGCCGGATCTGTGGTTTGTTTGGCCTGTCACGGGCCCATTTTTTGCCATATTGCAGCGTGGCACAGTGGTTTTTCCGTCACGCCAGTGCAACACGCCGAAAGAAAGCGATTACTTTTTCAGGGTAAGCCGCTTGCAAGAAATTGCACCTGGCTTACGCTGCGAAATGCCAAAATTCCAAGGAGGGGACGGCGAATCTTGACGGGTGGGGTCGGAATGCGGAGGCAGATTTCGGACCTCGGCAGATCACCAAAGATGACAGTCCGCAAGATTTTGCGAGAACCGCCAAAATTTTTCCATGCTTGCCGCAATGCTATGCAGCACAACCCTGCCGGGCGTGTGTTCGGCACGCGGCAGGGCGAGCATCGCGCCGGGGAGGCTGCGGTGCGCAATCGAGGGATCAGGATGATGACATGGGCATCCAGCGCGGCACGTGCCGCCTTGTTCGCCGGGATGACGACGGTCGTCCTTTCGGCAGCGCCGGCATGGGCGCAGACCAATCGGGCGCTGATCGTGGCGGTTTCGGAATATCCGGAGCTCGACCCGACGCTGTGGCTGACCGGCCCCGCCAATGACGCCAGGCTGGTGCGCAGCTACCTGCTCGACAACGCGCCGATCGAGTTCTTCGATTCCAACATCGCGGTCCTGGCCGACGGCGTGGACGATTCCAAGGCGCCGACCGGCGACAACATCCGCGCCGCGCTCGCGACGCTCGCCAGCGAGACCGAGCCGGGCGACTTCGTGCTGCTGCATTTCTCCGGCCACGGCTCGCAGGCGCCGGCCCTGCAGCCGGGCACCGAGCAGGACGGGCTCGACGAGTTGTTCCTGCCGGCCGACGTCGCCGGTTGGGACCAGAAGACGGGCACCATCCGCAACGCGCTCGTCGACGACGAACTGGGCGCGATGATCAACGCGATCATCGACAAGGGCGCCCGCGTCTGGGCGGTGTTCGACAGCTGCCATTCCGGCACCGTCACGCGCGCCGGGATCACCGCCGGCGATCCGCTGGACGCCGAACGCTCCCGCAAGCTCAGCCCGCTGGCGCTGGGCGTGCCGCAGGAGGTGCTGGACGCCGTCGAGCCGGTGCGCACCCGCTCCGGCAATCCGCAACCGGAAGCGGCGACGCTGGAAACCGTCGACGACGGCGACGGCGCGTTCGTCTATTTCTACGCGGCGCAAACCAACGAGACGACGCCGGAGATGCGCCTGCCCGCCGACGACCCGGACCGGGTGTCGCACGGGCTCTTCACCTTCACGCTGTTCGAGACGCTGGCCCAGAACCCGGCGCTGACCTATCGCCAGCTCGGCGAAGAGGTGCTGCGCCGTTATTCGACGGGCTATCGCGCCCAGCCGACGCCGCTCTTCGAAGGGTCGCTCGACACGCCGGTCTTCGGCAGCGACATCGGCGAAGGCGGCCGGATACAGCAATGGCCGGTCAAGCAGGACGGCGCGGCGAAAGTGTTCTCCGCCGGACGCCTGCACGGCATCTCGGTGGGCGACGAACTGGCGTTGCTGGACAGCCCGGCGGCAAGCGACGACGCCAAGCTGGCGACGATCCGCGTCACCAAGACGGACGAGTTCAAGTCGGAATTCGAGATCGTCGACGGCGGCTTCGTGCTGCTCGAACCGGGCTATTACGCGCGCAAGCCGGCGGAAGAGCTGCGCTTTTCCATCACCGCGGCCATGCCGGACCAGGACAAGCTGACGGATGCCGAGCGCGAGGCGGTCACGGCGGTGATCGACACGTTGCGGGAGACGGACCGCGAGGGCCTTCGCCTCGAACTGGTCGGCCCCGGCGAACGCGCCGACATCTACCTGCAGGCCGCCGACGGCGCCGTCTGGCTGCTTCCGGTCGGCTCGGAATGGATCAAGGACGGCGCCAACAAGACGATCTCGGTGCAGTTCGACGGGCGCGACGCGGGCGAGGCCGCCGGCCTCCTGGCCGACACGCTGGCGCGGATCGCGCGGGTCACCAACCTGATCCGGCTCGGCGATTCCTTCGGCAACGGCGAAGGCGGGCTGGAGGTCACCTATCTGGTGAAATCCGCGCGGACCGGCGAGATGACGCCGATCGCGCCGCCGGCGATCCCGCGCGTGGAACCGGGCGACGAACTGTTCGTGGAGGCCCGCAACACCAGCAACCGACCGCTCGACCTCAACATCCTCTATGTCGGCGTCAGCTACTCGATCGACTTCATGTATAACGGCCGGATCTTTCCCAACGAGACGCTGCGCGACGGCGTGCTGGATTTCGTCGAGGGCGAATACGGGCGCGAGCGGCTGATCAACATCGTCACGCAGGCCGATCCGCAATCGGCGCTGGCGGATTTCGGCTGGCTGGCGCAGCCGGCGATCGGCCGCACCCGCGAGGCGGCGGCGGAGGAAGGCGGCGGCTTCGGCGACATGCTGGCGGAGGCGGGCTTCGGCGAGACGACCCGTGCCGCTCAGCGCAAGTCGCGCGAGGACAAGAGCTCCGGCATCGCACAGGTCGTGCTGGAGACCGTCGCGCCCGGCACGCTGGAAGACTGACATTGGCGGGGACGAGGACAAGCTCATGAGGCAGTTCTTCAAGACGACCACGGTCGCTGTTTCCGTCCTGCTCGCCGGCGTGGCGAGCACGGCGCTCATCGCCGCTTCCGCATCGGCCCAGGAGGTTGTGGAAGACACGCCGATCGACCCCGCGCTGGTCGAAGCGGCGAAAGAAGGCAACGCCGCCTCGCTCTACGATCTCGGCTGGGCCTATCTCGACCGCGAGGAAACGAGTGCGGCGGCGGAGGCCTTCCGCAAGGCCATCGACGCCTATGGCGACGCCGCGGGCGAGGACCTGAAGTGGAAGGCCGAGACCTTCGCCAGCCTCGCCGGCATTCATCTCAATACGGGCGACGCCGCCGATCTGGAGCTTGCCGAAGATTATTATCTGAAGGCCGTGGACCTCTATTCGCAGACCGAGGGCGAAGACCTCGGCAGCCTGAGAGTGGCCCTCTACAATCTCGGCTGGATCTACAGCAGCAGGGGCGGCGCGGAGAATCTCGACCGCGCCCGCACCTACATGAAAGCCGCGCTCGACGCCTATGCGGGCGCCCAGGGCGACGACCTCAAGTGGCAGGCCGCGCTCCACTCCGCGATCGGTCACGTCGACATGTCGTCGGCCCGGTTCAACGACGCGATCCAGTCCTTCGACGCCGCCGGCGCGATCTGGCAGGAGATCGGCGATCCGGCGAGCAAGGCGCAAAGCCTCGTGGACAAGGGCATGGCGCTGCAGGGCCTGTCGAAATACCAGGACGCGATCGGCTTCTTCAAAGAGGCGCGCGAGATCCTCGTCCCGACCACCGGCGAAGTCAGCTCGCAAGTGGCCGACACCTATCTCAACGAGGGCATCAGCCTGGAAGGCCTGACCGACTACGACGCCGCGCTGGAGACCTATGACAAGGCGCTGCAGCTCTATTCCGAGGCGCTCGGGGACGACGCGGTGCAGATCGCCTGGGTCACCAACAATGTCGCCTGGGTGCAGCGGCGCCTGGGGAATTTCGAGGCCTCCAAGGCCGCCTTCCTGCAGGCCGAGCCGATCATCGCGACCCTGGAGGGCCGCTATTCGTTCAATCACAGCAAGGTCGCGATCAATCTCGGCATCATCGAGCATTATCTCGGCGACCAGGACGCCGCGATCCGCTGGACGATGGACGCGATGCCGTTCATCCAGGCCAATCGCGAGATCACCCTCGACGACCAGCGATGGGCCTTCGACACGCTGGCGCGGGCCTTCCGCGCCAAGGGCGACCGCACCCGCGCGATCGCGTTCGCCAAGCTCGCCGTCAACGCCCAGCAGTCCATCCGCTCGGCCAACAGCGCTCTTTCCGCCGGCGAGAGCAAGGAATTGCAGGACGAATGGCGCTGGCTCTACCAGCACCTCGCCGACATGCTGATCGAGGAAGGCCGGTTCACGGAAGCCCAGGCCGTGCTCAACATGGAAAAGGAGCAGGAGGTCTTCGAGTTCCTGCGCCGCGACGGCAGCGCCGACCTGCGCGACACGCGGGCGATCCTCAACGATTCCGAACTCGGCGAGCAGGAGAAGATCACCGCGATCGCCGCGTTTCCCCTGAGCGCCGCCCAGGAACTGGACCGGCTGGTCGCCAAGTTCCGCGCGGGCGATGCCTCCGACGACGACAAGGGACGGATGCTGCTCCTGCAAAAGAGCGTGCAACTGGCGGTCAACGACTTCAACACGCAGGTCGACGCGTTCCTGGCCAGCGTCACGGACCAGAACCAGGAGATCTACAAGGAGAGGCTGGACGCCGTCGGCTCCTACCAGGCGCTCTTGGAGACGTTCGAGGACAAGACCGCGATCCTGCAGGTCGCGGCGATCGACGACGCGACGCATATCTTCCTGACGCTGCCGGAACTGACGCTGCACCGAAAGTCCGACGTCTCGAAGGCGGACCTGTCGCGCATGACCTTCGACGCGCTGGTGTCCATCGAGGCGCTGGACCCGGCGGCCAACGACAAGCTCGCCGCGCTCTATGACGTGCTGGTGCGGCCGGTGGCCGACACGCTCGAGGAAGCCGAGGTGAAGGTCGTGATGCTCAATCTCGACGGCTTCCTGCGCTACGTGCCCTTCGCGGCGCTCTATGACGGGAAGCGCTATTTCGTCGAGGACTATGCCGTCTCGCTCTACACGACCTCGGTGCAGACCCAGTTCAAGCGCGGCGACCGGGCGGCCAACCGCAGCGCGGGCTTCGGCGTGACGGCGGCGCATCCGGGGTTCTCCCCCCTGCCCGGCGTGAAGCGCGAGATCGAGACAATCTTCGCCGGCGACGACAAGGCGGGCGTGCTGGAGGGTCCGGTCGAACTCGACGAGGACTTCTCGGAGACGAGCCTGCAACTGACCCTGCTGCTGCAGCCGTCGATCCTGCACATTGCCAGCCATTTCAGCCTCATCCCCGGGCGCGAGGACGATTCCTTCCTGCTGCTCGGCGACGGAACGCATCTGGCGCTGTCGGACATCCGCAGCGAGCAGGCGCTGTCGTTCAAGGGCATCGACCTCGTGACCCTCTCGGCCTGCCAGACCGCGCGTGGCGGAGGCGGGGACGGGTCGGAAATCGAAGGCTTCGGCGCGACCGCGCAGCTGAGCGGCGCCTCCGCCGTCATAGCGTCGCTCTGGCCGGTGGCCGATGCCGCGACGGCCCGGCTGATGGGCGATTTCTACGACGGCATGGTGCGCCAGAACCTCTCCAAGGCCGACGCGCTGCGCGCCGCGCAGATGCGCATGCTGTCCGGCGAGACGGTGGTCGCCGCCGCCGACGCGGATGACGAGCGCGCCGCGCAATCGAAACAGAAACGCAAACGGACCGACCAGGCCGGGTTCTCGCACCCCTATTACTGGTCGCCCTTCATCCTTATGGGAAACTGGCTTTGAACCGTGAACGCCGCATGGCCAGCCCCGTTGACCCCGTCATCGCAAGAGACCCGAAAACCTCGAAAGGACCTGACATGAAATCACGACTGACGAAACTGGCAGGCATCGCCGTCGCGGCGGCCCTGCTTCCGACGATGTCCATGGCCGACCCGACCTGGGACGTGAAGGACGGCTCGCCGGACATGCCGTTCAACTTCGCCGCCAGCCCGGAAAAGGCAGCGATGCTGGAAGGCAGCACCGACGCCGAGCAGGGCCGCGTGCTCAACGGCAAGATCTCCGAGGACGGAGCCTGGCCGTGGCAGGTGGCGCTGATGCGCGTCGACGTCGAAAAGAGCGTCCTGTCGCAGTTCTGCGGCGGCTCGATGATCCAGAAGGACTGGGTGCTGACCGCTGCCCACTGCGTCGTCGAGAAGCGCGACGACGGCTATTACATCATCGATCCGGCGACCACGCGCATCATGGTCGGCACGAACCGCATCTCCAACGAGGGCGATTTCGTCGAGGTGTCCCAGATCGTCGTGCATGAGGGCTACGATCCGAACGGCTTCGACAACGACATCGCGCTGATCAAGCTCGGCCGCGTGCCGAACGCGTCGTTCAAGACGATCACGATCCCGACCGCCGAATATGCCGACGTGCTGGAACGGCCGGACACGAAGACGATCGTCACCGGCTGGGGCCGCACCGAGGCGGGCACCCCGTCGCGCGAACTGCGTGAAGGCGAGATCAAGATCATCGACCGCAACATCTGCAACGCGGCGATCATGGCCGGCCCGGTGAAGGCCGCCGCCGGCTATTTCCAGCAGGCCGCCAACGCGCTGTCGCTTTCGGGCGACGACGCCAACGCGATGTGGGACGAGCTGATGAGCCACGTGCCGACGCCGCTGACGGAAAACATGATCTGCTCGGGCACGCCGGAAGGTCCGCGCGGCGCCTGCGACGGTGACAGCGGCGGTCCGCTGGTCGTGCCGGTCGGCGACGGCAAGTTCATCCAGGCCGGCATCGTGAGCTGGGGCTTGGCCTCGGCCGACGGCGTGGGCTGCAACCGCGACGCCAAGTTCTCGGCCTATACGCGCACCGGCAACTATGCCGACTGGGTGCTGACCAAGCTCGGCTACAAGTAAGCGGCTGTCGCTTCACGACATCCGGAAGGGCGGCGGCAACGCCGCCCTTTTCTTTTGTCCCGGGGGCCGGCCTATCCGTCCGGCTGGACGCGGCGCTTGCCGCGCCGGGCGATGCCCTCGATGGAGCGCAGATAGGTGCGGAAGACCGCGTGCTGCGCCAGCGCCTGCCGGCCGGCGGAAATCGTCAGGTCGACCTCGTCGCGCGGCAGCTTCAGGCGCGTCGGCACCTTGTTCAGCCGCGCCTCCATCTTGTCGCCGAGCTGGTCGAAGCGCAGTTCGGCCACCGAGAGCTTCAGGTTGCGACAATTCCAGGTCTTCGGATCGCCGCCATATTTGCGCACCTCGGCCGGTTTCAGCGAGCAGCGATAGGCGATCAGGTCCTGCTGCCATTTCTTCATCGCGGCGTTGAAGGCGTCGAAGCCCTCGCGGGTGGCCGAGGCCATGGCGGTGTCGGCGATGGCGGAGACGAGTTCCAGCCCACCGGGGCCCGCGACTTCCGTCGCCCAGTCGCCGTCAAGCTCGCGCCCGGCATTGGAAACGATGAACAGCATGCGCTTCAGCGCGACCGCCTCCTCCTCGGTGAAGGGGGCATGCCGGGTCTGGGCGCGGGCGCGGGCGATCGAGATGCCCGTCAGGCCGAAATTGTCCGTCACCGCGCCGTCGAGCAGCTTGACGTAGCGCATCTTCTCCGGATCGCGGTAATTGCGCAGCGCCCGGGCATAGGCGCGCAGCGACGCCGACGCCTCGACATTGTGGGCCGCCGTGGTCAGCCATGCGGGCTGCTGGTAGCGGCAGCGCGGGCCGTATGCTTCCAGCACGATCGGGCTGAAGACGATCGGCACCGCCGCCGACGCCGCCACGGCCTCGGCGAGCGGCAATTTGCGCAGGTCGCTGCACAGGGCGCGGAACGTCTCCGGCTCGAAGGTGAAGGGCGTTCGGTTGTAGATGTCGGAGGCGTTGATCCAGGTCGTCGTCTTCTCGTTGCGATAGAGATCGCCGAAGGTCGCGCCCTTGAACAGGTTCTCGTCGAGCCAGCGGCCGAAGCCCTGCCGGCTGTTGACGCCGCCATTGGCGGCGCGCAGCAGGTTGACCGGATCGACCTTGGAGGTGCGCAGATACTCCTCGCCGTTGCGCAGCAGGAAGGCGCTCTTGAAGTCGGCGAAAGCGGCGTCGCCCTTCAGCCCGAAATAGGCTGCGGCGACCGAACCGCCGGAGACGCCCGACAGGAAGCGGACCTTGTCGAAGGCGCTGACGCCCTCCTCGCCCGGAAAGGGCGTCGCCTTCATTTCCTCCAGCACGCCCAGCGCGAAGGCCGCGGCGCGGGTGCCGCCGCCGGAAAAGGCCAGGGCGACGAAATCGGAAGCCGGCGCGTCGCTGTCGGCCTGGGTGGTGAAGCCCGGTTCGGCCGTCGGCTGCAGGTCGGAAAAGGAGTTGAGCGCACTGTTGACGGACACGCAGCCCGCGAGCGCCGTGGCGGCCAGCAAGGCCCCGGTCCGAGACCAGATTTTCGTTGGAAACCCCAGCATCGCCGCTTCCCGTTTTCGACTGCCCCACAATGTTCTAGGTCAAAGCGCGAGAACTGCCAAGCAGCGCGCCCACTGCCCTTTTGACGCCTGATTATTGCGAAATATCGACCGTCGGGGCATTCTTGAGCCGGCTGGAGGCGCATTCATGAGACTTCTCGGACGCAGCATCACTGTTCTTGCCATGACCGGACTTGCCGTTGCGGCAAATTCAACCGCCGGCCTCTCGGCCGAAGACGACCCGCAGGCACGGTCGCTGGAACTCATCAAGCTCTCACGGACACTGTATGAACGCGCGCTGGAACGGTCGGACCCGATCCTGATGCTGGCGGCGGCGCGGCTGCGCATGGACGCCGACGCCGAGCCGGGCAAGGTCGGCAGGACGGAGCCGTCCGGTTCGGACCTCGCGCCGCGCAACGGCCCGAATGCCAGTGGAGACGGGCAGGTTTTCTCGTCGGAACAATGGCTGCAACTGGCGGTGCGCCTGTCGAACGGCAGCTCGATCATCGCGGGGCTGGCCGACGACATCCGCAGCATGAAGCCGAAGGGGCTGGAGGAAGGCGGGATCTACACCGAGGCGACCATCGCCGCGCGCGGCAAGCGCTATCACTACGACCTGAACTTCGTCGGCGGCGCCTTCGCCGAGATCTACTCGGAAGGCCTCGGCCCGGCCGACATCGACATGTTCGTCTATGACAACAACGGCGCGCTGGTGTGCTCGCAGACCGACCCCAGCAACGTCAACCAGTGCGGCTGGACGCCGGGCGCGACCGGACCGTTCGACGTCACGCTGGAAAACAAGAGCGATTTCGCCGACACCTACGCGCTGATGACCAACTGACGGTCAGCGGCAGTCGTCGAGATACCACACGCCCGTGGTGATCATGACCGGGTTGTCGGTGCCGTTGGTGCCGTACCAGAGCGCGCTGCCGAGTTCGGGCAGGAAGATCGCGTCGGGCGCGGGCTTGCCCGCCGACGGGATGTCGTCCGGATAGGCCATCAGGCGGCCGCTCTTCTCCTCGAAGAAGAAGACCATCAGGCCGTCCTCCAGCGCGGTGTCCGCGTCGGGAATGGCGTAGACGTTGCTGTAGCCGTTGGAGGCGGTCAGGGAGAAGTTGAACGGCCCGTCATGACCCTCGATGGAGATCTCGATGCCGAGATCGGAATGGGCGGTCGGCTCGGCCAGCGGGTTCATGAGCAGCATGGCGTCGTCGGCGAAGCCCATCTTGTAGATGCCGTCCTCGGCCGCGCATTCCAGCGCAAGCGCTCCGCCGGCCGGAGCCGAGAGACACAGAAGCGCGCCCGCCAGCGCCATTCGCGCGAAGGCCGGTGCGGCGTTGACGCCATTCGTTCGAGCCATGCTGTTCTCCCCCATCGCTGGTGCGCGCCGTCGGCGACGCGGCTTCAATTCGGAGCGGCGCCCGGCTCCTGACCGGAAAAGTCCAGACGGAGCTGCGGATCGACCTCGCCGTCATAATCGGCGTCAACCTCGAAGCGTTCAAGCACAAAGCCGTCGTCGCGGAAGATCCAGACCGCCTCGTCATAGGCGTCGCCGAGGCCGCGCCAGTAGGCATGCGCGGTCAGGCGCCTCGTTTCCGGGTCGAAGCGCCCGTTGGTGACGGAGAGCGAGGCGCCGTAGCCGGTCACGGTGACGGAACGGACCGGCGAATCGTAGTCCTCGGTCTCGTTTTCCACCGCGACGGAGGGGCGCGCGAAGCTCACAGGTTCGAAATAGTCGCCGCGGTCGCGCAGGAAGACCGTGCGCACATTGTAGGCGCCGGCGTCGCAGAAGAACTCGAACAGCACCGCCTGTTCGGGCGGGTCGCCCGCACTCGCCCAACTGGCCTCGTAGGTGAATTCGTAGCGGCGCGGCATCGGGCCGCCTTCGTCCTCCAACAGGCCCACCGTCTCCGCATAGGGGCGGCAATCGCCGTTGAAGGCGGCGTCGAAATAGGCGATGGCGCCGGCCTGCGTTCCCGCCTGCGCGACGGCCGCGCTTGCGAAGAGAACGCCCGAAAAGACCGCCGCGCGGGCGCACGACAATCGGACCCACGTCCCTGAAAACGCACGAAAATCGACGTAATTGAGCCAAAATTGCAACGATTTCATTCTGTAATATTCCGTTAGGTGAAGACGAAGAGGATCTTCATCGCATCGTTTTTTCAAGAGGACGACCCATGATTTCGATACGGACTTTCGCGCTCGCGACCTGCATGACCGCCTCCCTTGCCATGCCCGGCCTCGCCGCCGACGACAGTGCAGAGATGTCGGCCGGCGCACAACAGCAATTGCAACTTTCCGACCAGTTGATCGCGCTCGGCCGCGAACGCAAGGACGCGCTGCTGATCCTTGCCGGCGCGCATCTGCGCAACAACCTGACCAACGATGCGCTCGCCGAAGCCGGTTCCGTGCCCGACAAGGCCGACCTGATGCAGGAAGCCAAGGACTATGCGCAGGGCCGCAGCGACCTGATCGGCATCGCCGACGACATCGACGCCGCGAGTTCGCGCGGCTGCTACAACTGGAACGGCGGCACGGGCGCCTTCTCCTGCCCGCCGGGTTCGCAGTTCGCCAACTGACGCCTTTTCGGGGTTCGCCCCGGAACCACACTTCCGGTCCGACCAAAGCCTGCCAAACGCCGCACCCGCCTCCCGGCCGGTGCGGCGTTTGCACGCGTGCGGCTGCCATCTCGCCGGGACCTCCTCACTGGCGGGAAAGGAATTTCCACCACCACAGCATGCAAAGATCTGACTACTACAACGTGTAGTTTTAAACACGCGATACGTGTGAGATAATGCGCATGTGAGATGTCTCTTTTGCTCTCCTCAATCTGCGCAACATGGGAGACCTCTCTCGCTTCGGCGCCTGACATGGCGCCGAATTCGCAGCGCGATGGGCAAGGCGCTGCCTGTGTCGAAACAGGAGGAAGCAATGAAAAGGACTTTCCTGAGCAGACTTGCCGGATCCGCTGCAATCATCGGTTTGCTGACGGCATCCACTCCCGCGGCCATGGCCATCGATCTCGGCGTCTCCCTTGGAGACACCAATGTCAGCGCTTCGGTCGGCGGCGGTCGCGGCAGCGGCCTTGATGCCGGAGTATCCGCCTCGGTGGGCGGCAACAACGGGGTCAATGCCGACGTTTCAGCCTCACTCGGCGGCGGACGCGGTGTCGATGCGAATGTCGATGCTTCCGTCGGCGGTGGCGTCGGCGCGACGGCGGGCGTCTCACTGGGTGGCGGCGACGGCATCGGTGTCGATATCGGCGTCGGAATTGGCGGCGGCAACGGTGGAGGCGGCGGCGGATCCGGCGGTGGCGGTGGTTCCGGCGGCGGCGGTGGTGCGGGCGGTGGCGGCGCCCAGGTCGCCGATGCCTACAACAGCATGTCGGGAGGCGACCAGGCCCGCATCCGCAAGACCTGCCGCCAAGTGCTGGCACGCAGCGCGGGATACGAGGCCGACATGGTCCGCTTCTGCCGCCTGCTGAAGCAGCTTCGCTAAGTCAAACCGCGTTGGGACGAGGCCGGAAGGCTTCGCCCCTCCCCTTCACGATCATGCCCGGCCTTTCGACCCGCCGGCAAGAATATCGCGGACATCCTCGTCCGGTCGGGGCTCGAATGAACGCAAGTGATGGTCGGCATTGTCCAGATAGAGACGGCCGCATTCGGTGCACTGCCAGGCGGTGCGCGCCATGTCGTTCAGAAGCACGCGCAGGCGCATGCAGGCCGCCTCGCGCTGGCGCGGCGTGTCGCTCGTCTCGACCGCTTCGTCGATCGCGTCGGCGAGTTCGTTCCAGCGGCGATCCGGGATGACGTGCCCCTTGTGGGCGAGACCGTCGGTGCCGTCATGGATGACGTGGCCGCATTCACAGTGGATCTTCATGAACCGCCTCCTCCGCGCTGTATGTCCGCAGCATGCCCGCTCGGGCGCGGTCAGGACAAGCGGGCGGTGACGGTTCGGGTGCGCAGCGTGCGGAAAACGAAGGCCGCGATGAAGATGCCCGTCAGGATCAGGATGATGGTGGGCGCGGGCGCGCTGTCGAGCCAGAAGCTGGCATAGACGCCGCCGGTGGTGGCGACCAGCGTGACGGCGACGGCGACCGCCAGCATGCGACCGAAGCTGCGGGTGACGAGATAGGCGATCGCGCCGGGCGCGATCAGAAGGCCGATGGCGAGGATCAGGCCGACCGCCTTGAGCGTGGCGACGATGGTCAGCGAGAGGATGGCGAGCAGGCCGTAATGGAAGACGGCGACCGGCAGGCCGGAGGCTTTGGCCTGCGCCGGATCGAAGGAATGCAGGAGCAGGTCCTTCCATTTCAACAGGATCGCGCCGGACACGAAGAGCGAGATCAGCCCGGCGGTCCACAGGTCGGCCGGGCCGACGCCGAGCATGTTGCCGAACAGGATGTGGTCGAGATGCACGGCGGTCTGGATCTTGGTGTAGAGCACCATGCCGAAGCCGAACATGCCGGAATAGACGATGCCGAGCACCGTATCCTGCTTGACGCGGCTGTTCTGCTGCAGGAAGCCCGCGCCGAGCGAACAGACCATGCCGGCGGCGAAGGCGCCGATGACGAGCGGGATGTTGGCTATATAGGCAATGACGATGCCGGGCAGGACCGCGTGGCTGATCGCGTCGCCCATCAGCGCCCAGCCCTTCAGCACGAGATAGCAGGAGAGCAGCGCGGTCGGCACGGCGATGATGAGCGAGATCCAGAAGGCGTTCTGCATGAAGGCGAACTGGAAGGGCATGAGGGCCTGCTCGATCATGCGTCGGCCTCCTCCAGAAGCGCCTCGGCCGCGCGGCGGCGGGCGGCCAGCATGCCGTGCTTGGGCGCGAAGACGAAGGTGGCGAGGAAGATCAGCGTCTGCAGCGTGATGATGACCCCGCCCGTCGCGCCGTCGAGGAAGAAGCTCAGATAGGCGCCGACGAAGCTGGTGCCCGCGCCGATGGCGACGCTGAGCGTCAGCAGCCGCGGGAAGCGATCCGTCAGGAGATAGGCCGTGGCCCCGGGCGTCACCACCATGGCGATGACGAGGAACGCGCCGACGGTCTGCAGCGCGGCGACGCAGGAGGCCGACAGGAGGGTGAAGAAGACCACCTTGAGCAGGCCGGTGCGAAGCCCGATGGAGCGGGCGTGGCTCTCGTCGAAGAAGGTGACCATCAGGTCCTTCCACTTGGCCAGAAGCACGGCGAGCGAGACGAAGCCGATGATCGCCAGTTGCAGGGTGTCCTCGGGTGTGATCGCCAGGATGTTGCCGAGCGTGATGGTCTTGATGTCGACCGAAGTGGGCGAGACCGACACCATGAACAGGCCGAGGCCGAAAAAGGAGGTGAAGATCAGCCCGATGATCGTGTCCACCTTCAGGCCGGAGCGTTCGTTGAGGAACAGCATGGTGCCCGCAGCTAGGCCGCCGGCGATGAAGGCGCCGAGCGCGAAGGGCAGGCCCAGCATGTAGGCGCCGGCGACGCCCGGCACGATGGAATGGCTGAGCGCGTCGCCGATGAGCGACCAGCCCTTGAGCATGAGATAGGCCGACAGGAAGGCGCAGACCCCGCCGACCAGCGCGCTGACCCACATGGCGTTGGTCATGTAGCCATAGGCGAAGGGCTCGAGCAGGACCGACACGCTCACTGCTCCCCCGTGTCCAGCGGGTTCGGATCGGCGCGCTGCGTCTTCTCGTCATAGATGACCAGCGGGCGCTCGTCGTCGGTGAAGATCTTCACCTGACGGCGGTCGTCGTCGTCGTGCAGGTCCTGTCCGCCGAGGACGAAGTGGCGCAGCACGCCGCCGAAGGCGCGTTCGAGGTTTTCGGCGGTGAAGGTGGTGGGCGTCGGGCCATAGGCCAGAACCGTGCCCTTGATCAGGACCGTGCGGTCGCAGAATTCCGGCACCGAGCCGAGATTGTGGGTCGAGACCAGCATGACGCGGCCCTCGTCGCGCAGGTCGCGCAGGAGCGTCACGATCGCGTCCTCGGTCTTGACGTCGACGCCGGTGAAGGGCTCGTCGAGCAGGATGACGCGGCCGTCCTGGGCGAGCGCCCGGGCGAGGAAGACACGCTTCTTCTGGCCGCCCGACAATTCGCCGATCTGGCGGTGGCGGAACTCCGACATGCCGACGCGCTCCAGCGCCTGATCGACCGCGGCGCGGTCGTTCGCCGTCGGGATGCGGAGAAAGTTCATGTGGCCGTAGCGGCCCATCATCACCACGTCCTCGACCAGGACGGGAAAGCTCCAGTCGACCTCCTCGGCCTGCGGCACATAGGCGACGAGATTGCGCTTCAGCGCCTCCCGCACGGTCTGGTCGAGCACCCGGATCTCGCCGCGCGCGGTCGGCACGAAGCCCATGATCGCCTTGAACAGGGTGGACTTGCCCGACCCGTTGACGCCGACAAGGGCGGCGATGGTGCCGGTGGGGATCTCGAAGGAGGCGTCGCGCAGCGCGGTGTGGCCGTTGCGATAGGTGACCGTGATGTCGCGGACGGTGATGCCGGCGGAGGTTTCCTGCTGCATGTCGCTCTAGCGTTTCCTGTCGGGGGCCGCCGCGCGGCGGTGCGAATTTCGGGCCGCGTCGGACATGGCGATCAGTTGACCGTCCCGGCGAGGCTCTTGGCGACCGTCTCCGACGTGACGCGCAGGAGGTCGAGATAGGTCGGCACCGGGCCGTCGGCCTCGGTCAAAGAGTCCACGTAGAGCATGCCGCCATATTTCGCGCCGGTCTCGCGGGCGACCTGCTTGGCCGGATCGTTGTTGACCGTGCTCTCGCAGAAGACGACCGGGATGTCGTGTTGCTTCACGCCGTCGATGACCTTGCGCACCTGTTGCGGCGTGCCGGTCTGGTCGGCGTTCATCGGCCAGAGATAGAGCTCCTTGAGGCCGAAATCGCGGGCCAGATAGCTGAAGGCGCCCTCGCAGGTGACGAGCCAGCGCTTGTCCTCAGGCACGGTCGCGATCATCGCCTTCAGCGGCTCGATCGCCTCGCGGATCTGCTGCTTGTAGGCCTCCGCATTGGCCTTGTAGGTCTCCGCGTGGTCCGGATCGTGCTCGACGAAGGCGTCGCGGATGTTGTCCACATAGACCTGCGCGCTTTCCAGCGCCATCCAGGCATGCGGGTTGGGCTTGCCCTCGTAGGAGCCCTCCGCGATCGAGATCGGCTCGATGCCGTCGGTGAGCGTGGCTGCCGGGACGTTTCTGAGATTGGCGAAGAACTGCTCGAACCACAGTTCGAGGTTCATTCCGTTCCACAAGACGAGATCGGCGTTCTGGGCGCGCAGGATGTCGCGCGGCGTCGGATCGTAGCCGTGGATCTCCGCGCCGGGCTTGGTGATCGATTCCACCACCGCAGCGTCTCCGGCGACGTTCTGCGCCATGTCGGCGATCACGGTGAAGGTGGTCACGGCCTTGAACTTGTCGGCGGCCGCCGAAACGCCGCTCGCCGCCAGCAGGACAGCGCCGCCGAGCAGCATGGATTTCAGGAATTTCGAGATCATCTCGCGGTCTCCATTCTCATTTTTTAATGCTTATGCAAAGCATTCGCAAGAGTCAAGTTAGATGCGAATCATTCGCAACAAAGGAGGGAAAGGACATGGAAAGGCCCGGCGTGTAGGCTGGCGGCAACCGGCTTACGCAACGAAAGGGAGGCAGCGATGCGAAAACTGCAAAGCCAGGGCGTTCACCACATCACCCTCGTGGGCGCGGACCGCCGCACGTCGATCGATTTCTGGGAGGGGCTGCTGGGCATGCCCTTCGTCTTCGAGCAGCCCAATCTCGACAATGAGGGCGAAAGCCACCTCTATTTCGATCCGGGCGACGGGCGGCTGATCACGATCTTCACCGACGAGAGCCGCACGCCCGAACCGAGCCGCACGCCAACGGACATCGGCTGCGTGCACCATCTGGCGCTGTCGATTTCGCAGGCGACCTTCTGGCAATGCGTCGAGCGGCTCGACGAGCGCGGCATCAAGCACAGCGGGCCGAAGGATCGCGGCTTCATGGACTCGATCTATTTCAACGACCCGCTCGGCTTCCTGATCGAACTGGCGTCCTACCGCTTCGAGCCGCCTTTCGGCGTGTCGCACGGCCAGGTCATGCTGGAGGCGCACCGGCTGCGGGTCGCGCGCGGCGACCACCACATCGACCGAATCCACCTCGCCGACGCGATCGAGGCGCTGACGGCCAGGAGCTTCGACAGCCTGTCGTCCGACCGGAGCCCGAAGGACCCCTATTCCGGCTGATCAGGTCGGACGCCGGACGATGTGATTGTCCCAGGACAGGCGCGTCGTGCGCCCGTCGAGCCAGCCCTTGCCGGTGGACAGGAAGAAGCCGCCGGGCTTGGCCGCGGCACCGCAGACATCGGCCAGGTCGTGCCGCGCGATCACCGCGCCGTCCGCGCAGCCGATCTCGAAGGCGACATTGCCCTGCGGCGAGGTGAAGACCACGGAGCCGGCCGCCTCGTTGGCGGCGACCGAGCCGATATAGCCGCGCATAAGGCGCAGATCCTCTTCCGGCATGTCGACGAGCCGAACGTCGCCATCCGGCGACACGGACCCTGCCAGCGGCAGCAGCGCGTGGATGTCGCCCTGGTTCTGGGTGGCGAACCAGACGGTGCCGTCGGCGGTCATCGCCAGATGGCGGATGGAGAGCTTGTGCATGGCCTGCGGCAGTTCGTGCCGGGCCGACACGGAAAGGTCGGCAAGGTCGATCAGCGCCAGGTTCGGCTTCATCGTCGCCAGGTTGAGAACCGTGCGGCCGTAGTCCGGATGGGTTTCCAGGCCGCCATTGGCGATCAGCATGGACCGTCCGCCGGGCAGCACCACCATGTCGTGCGGGCCGATGCCGCCGGAATCGAACTCGCCGATGCGGCGGAAACCGTCGGTGGCGTCATAGACGCTGATCACGCCGCGGGCGTTGTCGTAGTCGTTTTCGGTGACATAGAGCAGGCGGCCGTCGGCCGAAAAGCAGCCGTGGCCGTAGAAATGCCGGCCCTCGGGCGCGTGGATGATCAGCGGCTCGGCGTTGCGGGCGAGATCGATGACGGCGGCGAAGGTGCCCGGGCGGCGGGCGAAGACCACCAGACGGCGGCCGCTCGGATCGAACTCGGCGTCATGGCCGCGCTGCGGCAGGGCGTAGCGGTGGACGACCTCGCCGGCCTCGGTCAGAAGCGCGACGCCGAACCCCTCGTATCCGTCCATATAGGCCGAGGCGTAGACCGCGTCGGCGTTGGCGAGTGCGGCGGCCGCGCGGGGGGCGAGGCTTGCCGCAAAGGCGCCGCCCGCCGCCTTGAGCAGCGCGCGGCGGTCGATCAGTCCGGTTCGCGAGAAAAGGCGCATCAGTCACCGTCCAGGGAGGAAAAGCCGACGGAGAGGCCGAGCGTGGCGGTCAATTGCTGGCCGAACAGGCTTTGCAGGCTCTGCGTCAGGATGATCACGTAATTGAGGTCGCCGGCGCGCTCCTCGTCGGCCAGGATGTCGGCGACCGGCATCTGCAGGCGCGACAGTGTCGCCTCGGCATTGTTGAACTCGAAGGCGATGGAGTTCGCCTGCCAGCGCGCGTCCTCGGGCAGGAGGTCGGCGATGCCGGCGGCGTTGAAATAGGCGCGCAGCGCCTCCAGGCCGGCGCCGACGAACTGCACGCTCAGATCGGAACGCCAGAACAGCGCCCGCTTGGGATTGGCGTCGCCGTCGCCTGGCGCGACGGGTTTCAGACGCTGGTCGCGGATGATCTCGAAGGCCTCCGACGGGATGGAGAGGAGCTCGCTGACGACCTCCTCGCCATTGCGGAACATCGCATTGTCCGGGCCGGGATGCGACCATGCCGCGGCGAAGCCCTGCGGATCGGCCCAGGCCGTGTCCAGCTCCTGCGCGATGGCGTGGATGTTCTCGCTGACCGCGGCGGCAAAGCCGCATCGATGCGCCGCGCCGGTTCCGGCCAGCGCGTCCGACCCGGTGCCGAACAGCAGGTATTCCAGCGCCGTGAAGCCCTGCAACGCGACGCTCTTGGCGGGCAGGTTGGCGGCGTCGAGCACGGTCTCGTCTTCCTGCGCGATCGCGCCCTGCACCTGGCGCAGCGCGATGCCGCGGCGATCCGGCCAGAACAGGAGCCGCTCGAGGCGGTTGTCCTGGATGAGCGGACCGATGCGCAGGAACTCGACGCCGGCGAAGGCAAGCGCGCTGTCGCGGAAGGCGTCGCGCGCGGCCTGCAGCGAGCCCGCGCCGGGCGTTTCGCACAAAGCCCCGACCGCGCCGGCCGTCTTACCGGCGGTGGCGGCGAAATTCGCAAAGCCCGGCCGGATGAAGCCATCGACGAGATTTTCGACCGAAGCGGCGGCCTGCGCCTCGTCGATCGTCAGGGTTTGCGCGGCGGCCGGGCTGGCGACCAGCATGGCGAGACCGGCGATTGCGGCGGCAAGTTTACGCATCAAAGCGACTCCAGAAAGCGGATCAGGGCGGCGCGGTCCGCCTTTTCCAATGCGGCGAAAGCATCGCGGGAGGACTGTGCCTCGCCGCCATGCCAGAGGATCGCCTCGGTCAGGTTGCGGGCACGCCCGTCATGCAGAAAGAAGGTATGGCCGTTGACGGTTTCCGTCAGGCCGATGCCCCACAAGGGCGCGGTGCGCCATTCGCGGCCGTTCGCGACGCCGACCTGCTGGCCGTCGGCGAGCCCCTCGCCCATGTCGTGCAGCAGGAAATCGGAATAGGGCCAGATGAGCTGGAAGGCGAGCTGCTCGATCGCGGCGTCGCGGCTGGTGACGAATTTCGGCTGGTGGCACGACGTGCAGCCTAGCGCATAGAAGATTTCCTTGCCGCGCAGGACCTGCGGGTCCGACACGTCGCGGCGCGCCGGGACGGCGAGGTTTTCCGAATAGAAGGTCACCAGGTCGAGCACCGGATCGGGGGCTTCTGTGTCGCCCAGGCGCGGCTGGACGCCCGTCGGCAATCGGGTGCAATCGGTCTGCACGACCGTGCAGTCGCCATGGGCGGCCGGCGTGTCGGGGGTCGAGATGCCGATGTCGTCGGTGAAGGCATGCGCGCTCTGGATGCGGATGGTCGGATTCTGCGCCTTCCAGCCGAAGCGGCCGAGCGCCAGGGGGGCGTCGGGCGCGCTGCGCACCAGTTGCGGGCGGCCGGAAATGCCGTCGCCATCCGCGTCGTCGGGATCGGCGCGTGCAACGATGTCAGCCGGCTCGATCGCCTCGACGAGACCGAGGCCGATCATCTGCGGGGTCACCCGCGGCGACAGGGTGGTCGCGGGGTGGAGCGGCCCGTAGCCGAGATCGTCGACCGAATAGGCGGGCTTGCGCAACGACACGACCTCGCCGTCGCCCAGCGTGACCGGCGTTTCCTCGTAGGCGATGCGCATGTGGCCCTCGGCCAGGAGACCGGGCACCGCGAGATCCTGAAGCTGGCCGCCATAGACCGGGTCGGGGAAGTTCAGCGCCAGATGGTCGATCAGCGCCTGGCGCTCAGCGTCGGTTTCGGCCGGCCTGGCGAGGCGCAGGAACATCGAGGTGGCGTCGGCATCGCCTTCCGGCGGATGGCCGCGGCCGTCCTTGAGGTGGCAGCTCTGGCAGGAGCGCGCGTTGAACAGCGGACCGAGCCCGTCGGAGGCCTGCGTCGAGGACGGCGAGGACACCCAGAGCTTGCGGAACAGCGCGTTGCCGAGCTTGAAATCGCGCTCCTGCTCGAAGGTCAGATTGGCGGAGAACTGGGAAAAGGCGTCGCGATTGACCTTCTTGCGCGAGGTCGCCGCGCCGCCCTGCATCAGTTCGAAGGGCTCGGCCCTGGAAAAATCCGTCGTCGGGGCCGTGACGGCCTCGACGCGGGTCAGATCCTCATGCGTCAGATCGGCGCGAACCGCGGGAAACGCGCCGCCGGGCGCGTCGCCCGCAAGCGCCGCACCCGCGCTGAGCGCAATCAGGATCGCGAGGGCCGCATTATTCGGCCTCGTCGGCACTCGTCGCATTCAACAGTCCGTATCTCTCCTCGCCGATCTTCTCCAGGAGCTCGAGCTGGGTTTCGAGGAAGTCGATGTGACCCTCCTCGTCCGTCAGAAGCTCTTCGAAGAGGTGCATCGTGACGTAGTCTTCCTCTTCGCGGCAGATCTCGCGCGACAGCTTGTAGGAGGTGCGGGCGTCATATTCGCCGGCAAGGTCGGCTTCCAGCACTTCCTTGACGGTCTGCCCGATGCGCATCGGGGCGACGGTCTGGAGGTTGGGATGGCCTTCCAGGAAGATGATGCGCTCGACCAGCTTGTCGGCGTGCTGCATCTCCTCGATCGATTCGGCGCGTTCCTTCTTGGCGAGCTTCCCGTAGCCCCAGTCATCCAGCAGACGGTAGTGAAGCCAATACTGGTTGACTGCGCCCAGTTCGAGAAAAAGCGCCTCGTTCAGACGTTCGATAACCTTTTGATTGCCCTTCATCTATCCACTCCTGTTCAGATTCGGTCGGCCCGGCGGCAGCCGGACAAGCCCTACTCGCAACAGGTCCGGCTATCAAGCCGCAGTGCGCCGCAACCTGGCCTGGCGGGCGATCATCCGTGCCGTCTCGCAGCGTTCGTGCTCGGCCCGGATCTTCTGGATGAAGGGGATGATCTTGTCGTCGGGCGTCTCGATCTCGCGGTGATAGCGCTCGGTGACGTCCACGATGATCGAAATCACGTTCGGAAAACAGCCGCAGCAGCGGCCGCGCTTCTTCATGGCGTGATAGACGACGCCCGGCGTGATCAACTGCCAGGCGTCCTCGACGAGGAGGCCGGTGATGACCTCCTCGATGTCCTTGCGCATGATGACGTTGCAGCTGCAAACGATCATGGTCGTGAAGCCCTTACTGGAAAACCGCTCCGGGATCGTCGAGGCTGTCGGAGCCCTCGAATTCTATCGCATCGAGCTCGAGCAGCGCAACGGCCCTTTCGATGGAACGGGTCTGATCGACCAGACCGTCGATGGCGGCCTGAACGACGGCGTTGCCCTCTTCATTGCCCTCGCCGATCATCTGGTCGTAGGACTCCACCGTGTCGGCGCGCTGCGACATGACGGTCATCGCGTCGATCGTGGTCTGCAGCTTGGCCTTCAGCTCGGCGTCGAGATCGGCGTCCTTGGCGGCGACGAGCTCGGCGAGCGACGGACCGGAGACGACCGAGCCGTCAACGCGCTTGTAGGAGCCCAGATAGACGTTCTGGATGCCGACGGCGTCGTAGAGATGCGACTTGTCGGTGTTGTCGGAGAAGCAGTCATGCTCCTCTTCCGGATCGTGCAGCAGCAGGCCGAGCTTCATGCGCTCGCCGGCCAGTTCGCCGTAGGAGAGCGAACCCATGCCGGTCAGCATCGCCGACAGGCCGGCAGCCGGATCGGCAGTCAGTTCGGCGCGCGCGTCACCGCCTTCTTTCCAGTTGGCGACCATTTCCTCCAGATCGGAGACCAGCAGGTCGGACGCGGCGGCGAGATATTCGGCGCGACGGTCGCAATTGCCGTTGGTGCATTCGCTGGTCGAGAAATCCGTCCACGACCGGTTGCCGGCGCCCTCGCCGGTGCCGTTCAGGTCCTGGCCCCAGAGCAGGAATTCGATGGCATGGTAGCCGGTGGCGACATTGGCTTCGATGTCGCCGGCTTCCTGCAGCGTGCCGGACAGGAACTCCGGCGTGATCGCGGACGCATCGACCTCTTCGCCGTTGATGACGATGGTCGGGTTGGCGATGACATTGGCGGTGTAGAGGCTGTTCTCGTCGCTCTCGACGCCATAGGAAGCGTCGACATAGTCGATCAGGCCCTCGTCCAGCGGCCAGGCGTTGACGCGGCCTTCCCAGTCATCGACGATCGCGTTGCCGAAACGGTAGGCCTCGGTCTGCTGGTAGGGCACGCGCGAGGCGAGCCAGGCGTCCTTGGCAGCCTGCAGGGCGTCAGCCGACGGCGCCTCGATGAAGGCGTCCACGGCCTCGTCCAGCGCCTTGGCGGTGGCCAGCGAGTCTTCGTACTTGGCGAGCGCGATGTCGGCATATGTCTTCACGACAGCCTCCGGCGTGACGTCGGCGGCCAGGGCCGGCGCCGAAACCGCGCCGGCGAGCGCCATGCCCGCCAAGAATGTGGTCGTTCGCAATGCGATCATTGTTCCTCTCCGGATCTTTCTTTTCAATGCAAGGTTGGTGCAGGTTTCACGTCACGCCACGCCCGGCGCGAACGCTCCAGAATGTCCCGCACCACCGGTGCGGGGATGGGAAGCAGGGTCTTGTCGAGACCGCGCAGGACCAGCGCGAAGCTGCCGGCCGCCAGCGCCACTTCGTCGCAGCGCGTCGCGCAGCTCAGTTCCGTCAGGCAGAGCCCGACGACTTCGTCGTCCTGGTTCTGGATGCCGGCGATGAGCCCCATGACCAGAACCTCGTCGCGGCAGATATGGCGCGAGCCGGTTTCGAAGGTCTTCAGCGGGCAGGACGCGCAACGCCCGAGGGCACCGACGAATTCCGACAGCGCCTGGACGGCGGCGGCCGAAGCGCGCGTGCCGAGAAGGCCGGAATAGAGGTCGATCGCGCGCTGCCAGGCCGCTTCATCGGCCGTCGCGACGCCATAACTCCAGTTGCGATAGCCCTCGAGCACGAGGCGCTCGGGAGGCCGCGCGAAATAGGCGGCGGAGTTCCCGTTCTGGCAATCGAAGCGGTCGTACACGGATCGGCTCGCGGCTTTCAAAGCTGATAGTTGGTGTCAGGTTTATGCCGCAGCCGAAAACTTGTGTCAAACACTCTAGTTTTTAACGATTCTAAAGAAATGGGCCGGACGGGCCCGGCGGCCTTCACTCCGCGTCGGGCTGCCTGGACGGATGCGCCTCGGCGAAGGCGGGGAGCGCCTCGCAGGCCTCGTGGATGGCGCGGATGCGGGGCATGTCGGTCAGATCGACCTTGAAGCGATGCGCGGAGAAGACCTGCGGCACGAGGCAGATGTCGGCCAGCCCCGGCTGTTCGCCGAAACAGAAGGTCGACGGCGTCTCCTGCTTGCGCAGCATCGCCTCGCAGGCCGCCAGGCCGTCGCCGATCCAGCGCTGGCACCAGCGTTCGACGCCGTCCTGGTCCTCGTCGTAATTCTCGCGCAGATATTGCAGGACGCGGAGGTTCTGGAGGGGGTGGATGTCGCAGGCGATGATGTCGGCGAACGCGCGCACGCGGGCGCGGTCGTCGGGGCTGGCAGGCAGGAAGGCGGGGTCCGGATAGCTCTCGTCGAGCCATTCCAGGATCGCCATGGACTGGCCGATCGCAAGGTCGCCCGCCTCCAGCGTCGGCACCAGCATCTGCGGGTTGAGGGCGCGGTAGCCCGCCTGTTTCTGCTGGCCGCCGTCCTTCAGCAGGTGCACGGGCACGAATTCGTAGCCGACCGCCTTCAGATTGAAGGCGATGCGGCAGCGATAGGACGAGGAAGAGCGGAAATAGCCGTGGAAACGGAGCATGGGTCCCCCAATGCGTCGCGGGTCAGAGGCCGAGGCCGCCGATGCAGACATATTTGGTGTCGAGATATTCGTTGATGCCTTCCTTGCCGCCTTCGGAACCGAGGCCCGATTCCTTGGCACCGCCGAAGGGCGCTTCCGGCGTGGTGATGACGCCCTCGTTGACCCCGACGAGGCCGTAATTCAGCTGCTCCATCACGCGGAAGGACTGGCCGAGATCGCGGGTGTAGAAGTAGCAGGCCAGGCCGTATTCGGTGTCGTTGGCGAGCGCGATCGCCTCTTCCTCGGTCTCGAAGCGGAAGATCGGCGAGACCGGGCCGAAGATCTCCTCGCGCGAGAACCGCATCTCGGCGGTCGCGTTGGAGATGACGGTCGGCTGGAAGAAGGTCTGGCCGAGTTCGTGGCGGTTGCCGCCGGACAAGACCGTGCCGCCCTTGGCGACGGCGTCGGCGATCAGTTCCTCGACCTTTTCCACAGCCGCCATGTCGATGAGCGGACCCTGCTGCGTCCCCTCCTGCGTGCCCGGGCCGACCTTCAGGGCTTCGGACTTGCGGGCCAGTTTCTCGGCGAATTCGTCATAGACGCCGGCCTGCACGTAGAAGCGGTTGGTGCAGACGCAGGTCTGGCCGGAGTTGCGGTATTTGGCGGCGACGGCGCCTTCCACCGCGCGGTCGATGTCGGCCGAATCGAAGATCAGGAAGGGCGCGTTGCCGCCCAGTTCCATCGACACCTTCTTGACCGTGTCGGCGCACTGCTTGAGCAGCAGCTTGCCGATCTCGGTGGAGCCAGTGAAGGTGATCTTCTTGACCGCCGGATTGGAGGTGAGTTCGCCGCCGATCTCGGAGGCCGAGCCGGTGACGATGTTCATCACGCCGGCCGGCAGGCCCGCCATCTCGGCGATGACGCCCCAGGCGAGGCCCGAATAGGGCGTCTGCGAGGCGGGCTTGATGACGGCGGTGCAGCCGGCGGCGATCGCCGGACCGATCTTGCGCGCCAGCATGGAGGACGGGAAATTCCACGGCGTGATCGCGCCGACCACGCCGACCGGCTCCTTGCGCACCAGGATGCGGCGGTCGGCCCAGGGCGACGGCACGATGTCGCCATAGACGCGGCGGCCTTCCTCGGCGAACCAGAGGATGTAGTTGGCGCCGATGACGATCTCGCCCTTCGCCTCGGCCAGCGGCTTGCCTTGTTCGCGGGTCAGGAGTTCCGCCAGTTCGTCGGCATTCTCGATCATCACGTCATGCATGCGCCGCAGGATCGCGGCGCGCTCGGCGGCCGTGGTGCGGGAGAAGCTCTCGAAGGCGGCGGAGGCCGCGGCGATGGCGCGCGCGGTTTCGGCCTGCCCGGATTTGGGCACCGTGCCGATCACCGCGCCGGTGGCCGGATCGGTGACGGTCAGCGTGTTGCCCGAATCGGCTTCGACCCACTGTCCGCCGATCAGGTTGGCCTCTTTCATGAAAGCGCTGGTCTTGGTGAGCATCCCTTGGTCCTCCAGGTGGCGGCGCGGCCTAATTGGTGTTTTCACGCGTGGTCTGCACCAGCGTCGACGTCGGGTCAATGCGGGTCGCGAGGCGGTGGCCGGAACGAGCCGGCCACGCCCGGATCAGCTCCTGACGATCATCACGGAGGCGGTGGTGTGCCGCGTCACGCCCTCGGCATTCGGACCGATCAGGAGATCGACCAGTTCGGGCCGGTGCGACGCCATGACGATCAGGTCGCAGTCGTTTTCTTTGGCCGCGCGCACGATCTCGCGGAAGATCTGCCCGACGGCGACATGGCGCGTCACCTCGACGCCCGGCATCTCGCGCGCGACGAGTTCGGCCAGCCGCTTGGAGGCGTTTTCGACGAGCTTCGCCTCGTAGTCCTTCGGGAAGTACTGCATCACCGTGGGGTTGCGGATGTCCTGCTCGACGGTGACGACATGCAGGCTCGCAGCGAAGGTCTCGGCCATCTTCAGCGCGACCGGGAACGCCTTTTCCCACGAACTCTCATGCTCCAGATCGACCGGCACCATGATGGATTTGTAGATCGTCATATTCTCCCCCTGCGGACCACGGCCCTGTTCTCGGTTTCGGACGGATGCGCGACCGGCATCGCCGACGAAGCGTAGCATGGCGAGGCCTGCCCGCGGGAGGAGGCAAAGCGTCTCGCGGCTGCGACATTCAGCGCTTCGCGGCGAGCAGGCCGAGCAGCACCGGGAGGATGGCGATCAGGAACAGGATGCGGAAGACGTGATGCGTGGCGACGTAGACGGGATCGTAGCCGAGCGCCAGCGCCATGGACGACATCCCCTCGACGCCGCCGGGCGCGAACGACACCCAGACCTGGCCGAAGGGCAGGCCGAGCGTGAACGACACCAGCCAGGCGCCCGCCATCGCGATCGCCACTGCGACGCTGGTGGAGACGACGCCGGCCAGCCCCAGGCGCTTGACCTCGGCGAGCGTGATGCCGGCGAAGCGCGCCCCGATCATCGTGCCGGTGACGGCGAAGCCGAAGAAGGTGAGCGGATCGGCGAAGCGGCCGGAGACGAGGCCCGCACCATGGGCGAAGCCCGAGACGAGGAGGCCGGCCATGATGATCGGCGCGGGGACGCGCAGCCGCGTGAAGAGCTGGCCGAGGCCGAAGGTGAGGACCAGCAGGACAGCGGCCGCGGGATAGGTGAGATGCTCCAGCGGGGCGCGGCCGCCCCCCTCGCCGGCGTTTTCGGCATAGCCGATCACGGGCGGCAGCAGCATGGTGATCAGGAAGAGACGGAGGCTCTGCAGGACGGTGACGAAACGCAGGTCTGCGTCGCGATCGTTGGCGAGCGCCAGCGCGTAGGACAGGGCGCCCGGCGCGGTCGCCATCATCGCGGTCGGCAGGTCGGCCCGGAACAGGCGCTTCAACAGGAAACCGCAGATCAGCATCACCATCAGCATGGTCAGCGCCAGCATGGCGATGGACAGCGGCCAGTGGGCGAGCTCGGACCAGATGTCGGGCGTGACGCCGGACCCGAGCGTGACCGCGATGACGCACAGGCCGATATCGCGCAACGGGGCCGGAAGCGCCGGCTGCAGCCGCGCCATGGAGGCCAGCGTCACTGCGAAGGTGCTGCCGAGCAGCGCGGCGGCCGGCAATTCGAGGATATGCGCGATCGACGCGCCGGCGAAACCGGCCAGAAGCGCGATGGCCGTACGCCGCCAATCGAAACCCGCCATGCGCTCCTTCCTGCCAAACCGAACCGTGAATGTTCGGTCTCTATCAGAGGGAGATCGTCTCGCGCTACCGCGCGCGACCCGGAATGCTCACAAAACGGATCTGCGAAGGCCGGCGCGCATGTGCGCCGCGCGTCAGGGCTTGGAGAAGGCGCACATATGCGCCGAGCGGGCGCCGGAACGGCAATAGGCGAGCACCACGCCGTCCGATTCCGACAGGGCCTTGCGCATGGCGGCCACCATGTCGGCGGTCACGCCGCCATGGCCGACCGGGATGTAGTGGAAGGCGATGCCGTGCTTTTCGGCCTCGGCGCGAATCTGGTCGGAGGAAGGCTGGCCCCACCCCTCGTTGTCCGGGCGGTTGCAGATGATCGTCTTGCAGCCCTCCGCAGCGAGGGCCTCGACGTTGTCCGGCTTGATCTGGCCGGCGACGAAGACGCCGTTGTCCACCGGGCGCATGCCGTAAGGCAGGTTGCTCATCTCTGCGAACTCCTTTTTTCCTCGTAATATACATTTTTCGGCATGTGTTGAGCAAGTCCGTCATTCACCCCCGAAGCTTCGGTTGATAGTCGCCGCCCGGCATTTCGCCAGCCAGCCGAAGCCTCTATGATTCTGCCGATGAGCCACCCCCGGATACACCGCCTCGACGAGACGATCGTCAACCAGATCGCCGCGGGCGAGGTTATCGAACGCCCGGCCAATGTCGTCAAGGAACTGGTCGAGAACGCGCTCGACGCCGGCGCGGACCGCATCGAGATCCTGACCGGCGGCGGCGGCAAGACGCTGATCCGCGTCACCGACAACGGGTCGGGCATGAGCGCCGGGGAACTGCCCCTGTCGATCGCGCGCCACTGCACCTCCAAGATCGACCGCGACCTGGAAGCCATCGCCACGCTCGGCTTTCGCGGCGAGGCGCTGCCGTCGATCGGCTCGGTGTCGCGGCTCGTCATCCGGTCGCGGCGGCGCGAGGACGGCGAGTCCAACGAGATCGTCGTCGATGGCGGGGCGATCGCCGGTCCGCGGCCGGCGCCCGGCAATCCGGGCACGATGGTGGAGGTCACCGGCCTGTTTCGCAACGTGCCGGCGCGGCTGAAATTCCTGAAGTCCGACCGCGCCGAGGCAAACGCGATCTCCGAGACGGTGCGGCGCATCGCGATGGCGCGCCCGGACGTGTCGTTCACGCTCGCCGGCTCCGACCGCAGCACGCTGGACCTGCCCGCGACCGGCACGGACCCGCAGGCGCTGATCGCCCGGATCGCGCAGATCCTCGGCCGCGATTTCCAGGACAATTGCGTGGCGATCGCCGGCGACAAGGAAGGCGTGCGCGTGCTGGGCTTTGCCGGGCTGCCGTCCTTCAACCGCGCGTCGGCGAGCCACCAGTTCGTGCATGTGAACGGCCGGCCCGTGCGTGACCGGCAACTGACCGGCGCGCTGCGCGGCGCCTATTCCGACATGCTCGCCCGCGACCGGCACGCCGTCTGCGCGATCTTCATCGAGGTCGATCCGCGGCTCGTCGATGTCAATGTCCATCCGGCCAAGGCGGAAGTGCGCTTCCGCGATCCGGGCCTGGTGCGCGCGCTGACGATCTCCGCGATCCGCCGTGCGCTGGCCGAGGAAGGGGTGCGCGCCTCGACATCGGCGGCCGAGGCGATGACGGCCGCCTTCCGGCCCGGTTATTCGACGCACGGCGCGCCGCAACACCACGGCGGCGCAGCGGCCCCGTCGGTCAACCGGCCGCTCGATTTCGCGCCCGGCATGGCCGAGAAGCGACAATCGGATTTCGCCGGTTTCACGCCGTCGGCCGCGATCGCGGAGCCGGCCATGGCGGCCCCGGAGACCGAACCGGCGGCGGACCATCCGCTGGGCGCGGCACGGGCGCAGATCCACGAGAACTACATCGTCGCGCAGACCGCCGACAGCCTGGTGATCGTCGACCAGCACGCCGCCCATGAGCGGCTGGTGTTCGAGGCGCTGAAGGACGCGCTGTCGCGGCGCACCCTGCCCTCGCAGATGCTGCTGGTGCCCGACATCGTCGACCTGCCGGTGGAGGATGTCGAGCGGCTGGTGGCCGAGCACGAGACGCTGGCGCGGTTCGGGCTGGAGATCGAGCGGTTCGGGCCGGGTGCGGTCGCGGTGCGCGCGACGCCGGCCATGCTCGGCGAGGTGGACGCGCAGGGCCTGATGCGCGATCTCGCCGACGACCTTGCCGACGGCAACGGCGCGCTGCGCATCCGCGACAATATCGAGAAGGTCGCCTCGACCATGGCGTGCCACGGGTCGGTGCGCTCCGGCCGGCGCATGCGCGCCGAGGAGATGAACGCGCTTCTTCGGCAGATGGAGGCGACGCCCGGATCGGGCACCTGCAACCATGGCCGGCCGACCTTCATCGAGCTGAAACTGACCGATATCGAGCGGCTTTTCGGCCGCCGGTAAGCTTACGGCGTTGACGTTTACGTCATTTTGTGGCGCTAAGGGCGCATGAACATTTTCGACATGGCAAACGCGTCGGAAGCCAAGCTTCGCTATCTGGACGCCGACTATCAGGTGCTCTCGCCCGGAGCCTTCGTGCGTTGCGCCGTCACCGGCAAGCCGATCCCGCTCGACGAACTGAAATACTGGAGCGTCGCGCGCCAGGAAGCCTATGCCGACGCCGAGACCTCGCTGAAGCGCGAGCTCGAATTCATGCAGCGCGGCTGACACCCGACCTTTTCAGACTTTTCGATTGCGTGCCTTGCCGGCGAGCGGGGCCTGAACCGCTTCAGCCGGTGATGCGGCGCTTGTGGTAGCGTTTCGCGACGTCTTCGATCAGAGAGGCGAGCACCACCTGGTTCTCGAAGACGAGGTCGACGGGGAGCGCCTTGCTGATCGCGCGCAGTTCCGCCACGGGGCCTTCCAGCCGGGTCAGGCGCACGATGTCCTTCTCGGTCGTCACGGGCACAAGGTTTTCGGCGCGGGCCATGGCGAGCAGTTCCGCGGCTTCCCCTTCGGTGAAGACGTGGTGGTCGCCGAAACTGCGTTTCGCGCCGATCGTGTAACCGGCCGCGGTCAGCGTTTCGTAGAATTTCGACGGGTCGGCGATGCCCGAATAGGCCAGCACGGACCGGCCCTCCAGCCCTTCCAGCGGCTCGGGCACGAAGTCGGCGCGCAGGATCGGCTTGGCGGCGCGCGAGGCGGCTCGGACCACGGCGATGCCGCCCGGTCCGTCCCCGATCCTGAGCAGGGCGTCGGCGTGGCGCATCTGGTCGATCAACGGCGCGCGTAGCGGCCCGGCGGGGATGACCGCGCCGTTGCCGATGCCGCGGCGGGCGTCGAGCGCGATCAGGGCGTAGTCGAAATGCACGCGCCGGCTCTGGAACCCGTCATCCATGATCATGAAGTCGATGCCGCGATCAACAAGATACTGCGCCCCGGCGGCGCGGTTGTGCGCGACCACCGTCGGCGCCACGCGGGCAAGCAGCAGGGGCTCGTCGCCGACCGCCATGGCCGTGTCGGCCTCCAGATCGACCATGTGCGGCCCGGCATGCGAACCGCCGTAACCGCGTGTGAGAAAGCCCGGAGAATAGCCCGCCGCGCGCACCGCCTTGGCCATGGCGATCGCGGTCGGGGTCTTGCCGGAGCCGCCGACTGTCAGGTTTCCGATGCACAGGACCGGCGCCATCACCGCGGGCGGGCGGGCCCTGTCCATGCGCCAGCGCGCCACCGCGCCGTAGAGCCAGCTCACCGGCGCAAGCGCGTAGCGCCCGAAGCTTCGCTGCTGATACCAGAAAGGCGGCGCCTCACTTCCAGCCAAGAGCGCTCCTTCCCGGATGTCCCGGCCCAGCGGCGCCGAGCGCATGGTGCGACTTCGATCCCTCACCGCGCAGGGCGGCCTGGACGCGCAGGGGGTGGATGTAGGGGTCGAGCGCCTGCCACGTCCGGTCGAGCGCGCCGCCCATCTCGGCCACGACGCGCGCGCCGGCCCGGCCCATCGCCTCGCAGGCCTTGGGCTGCGACAGGAGATGGTGCACCATCTTGGCCAGCGCCGTCTCGTCGTCGACGAGGCGCGCGGCGCGGGCGTCGACCAGGCGCTGATAGGCTTCGGTGAAGGCGGAGACGTGCGGGCCGCTGAGGACGGCGGTGCCGAGCATGGCCGGCTCCAGCGGGTTCTGACCGCCCTCGCCCAACAGCGACTTGCCGACGAAGGCGATGTCGGTCAGCCGCAGATAGAGGCCCATCTCGCCGATCGTGTCGCCGAGATAGATGTCCGTCTTCGGCGTCACCGGCTCGCGCAGGCTGCGGCATGTCACGGTGAGGCCCCGTTCCTCCAGCGTGCGGCGCAGCGCGGTGGCCCTGCTGGGATGGCGCGGGACGACGATGGTGATCAGGTCGGGCCTGAATTTCTGCAGTGCCTTGTGGACGCGCGCGGCGACGACCTCCTCGCCCTCATGGGTGGAGATCGCGGCCCAGCGGGGCCGGTTGCCGATCGCGATCGCCAGGCGGCGCAGCTCGCGCTCGTCGACCGGCGGCATGTCGACATCGGCCTTCAGATTGCCGGTGACGGTCACAGGTCGCGCGCCGAGCGCGCTGAAGCGCTCGCCGTCCATCTCCGTCTGCACCGCCACATGCGACAGGTGCTCGAACAGGGATTCGGCGACCGCCATGCGCTTGGCCCAGCGCTTGTAGGAGCGGTCCGACATGCGGCCGTTGATGAGCACCTGCGGGATGCGCCGCGCGCCGAGTTCCAGGATCGTCATCGGCCAGAGTTCGGATTCCGCGAAGATCGCGAGATCCGGACGCCAGTGGTCGAGGAAGCGGCTGACGGCCGGCTTCAGGTCGAGCGGCACATATTGGTGCAGCATGTCCGGCCCGAGACGGTCACGCGCGAAATTCGCCGAGGTGACGGTGCCGGTGGTGAGGATCACGTTGATGCCGAGCGCGCGGATGCGCTCGATCAGCGCGGCCACGGCCCCGGTCTCGCCGACGCTCGCCGCATGGATCCAGATCATCGGACCGTCGGGACGGCTCAGCGTGCTGCGGCCGTAGCGCTCGCGCCGGCGGCCGCGCTCCTCCTTGCCGCGCGACAGGCGCACGGCGACATAGGTGCCCATGAAGGGATAGATCGCCGCGCCGAGCCAGCGATAGGTCTGCAACGCGGTCCTGGCCCAAAGCTCGCTCATGCGTCGGCGTCCACGATCGCATGGGCCTCGTCGAGGACCCGGTTGAGTTCGTCCTGCAGGGTCAGCCGGCAGCGCTCCATGGTTTCGTCATCCGCGTCGGCGGCCACCGCGATCGGATCGCCGAAACAGAAGGCGGCACGACCGAAGGGCAGATTGAGAACCGCCTTGTCCCATGATTTCTGAAAAACACGGCGGCGTGACGACGCATAGGCGACCGGCACGATCGGCGCGCCGGACAGGCGGGCGACCGAGACGATTCCCATGCCGGCCTTGCGCGGCGTGCCATGCGGAATGTCGGCCATCATGAAGACGGACTGCCCGGCCCTGATGTGCTTGCGCAGTTCAAGGACGCCGCGAATGGCGCCCTTCTCGACCGCCCGGCCGGCACTGCGTCCGCCGGAGGCGCGCACGGTGCTGAAACCGAGCCGCTCGATGATGCGGGCATTGAGCTCGGCGTCGCGGCTGCGCGACACCATCGCGACCGAAGGCTGGCCGTTGCGCGTGAACAGGGGCGCCATGAAATGCTGGCCGTGCCAGCAGGTCACGATCACCGGGCCCTCGTCCTGCATGATATGGTCGGCGCGCTGCTCGTCGAATTCAACAAGGCGGTTGGTCCGCTGGACGAAGAGCACCCAGGCCACGAACAGGCGCGACACCAAATCCGTCGCGAAGTCGGACTCGGTCAACGGCTTTCGGATTTTCCTCCATATCCGTTTTGTCAGACGCGGGCTGGGCCGTTTTGCCGGCTTCGTGGTCTTGTCGCTGCCTGTCATCTGCTGCCGGATCGGGACTCCATATCCGCCGCCGTGGCGTTCGCCTGGCGGAGAGATCGTAGCGACCATGTCGCTCGTCCGCCTGGCTCCCGCCGGTTCGGGGTTCATTTATTGCTCGTCTTTCTCGGGGTCCAGCAGCCGGTGGAGATGCACCACGAAATACCGCATGTGGGCGTTGTCGACGGTCTGCTGCGCCTTGGCCTTCCAGGCGGCCTGGGCCGTCTTGTAGTTGGGGTAGACCCCGACGATGTCCAGCGCGTTCAGGTCGCGGAACTTCATGCCTTTCAGCGATTCCAGTTCGCCGCCGAACACGAGATGCAAGAGTTGCTTGTCGTCGTCGCTCTCAGCCATGGCTGCACAACCTTCCAAATATGAGATTCCTGCGAGTCAAGCGACGCTTAACCGAATGCATTCGCGGTCACAACACCGAACATCGCCTGCAAGGTGTCATCCGATCCGGCCAGCATCGCCGGCTTGACGACGTCGGCGCCGTTCAGCGCGACCTCGGACCCGTCGAGCCCGGCCAGGCGGGCGCCCGCCTCGCGCAGGATCAGCAGCGCGGCGGCGATGTCCCAGTCATGCGAATTCGGCCTGACCAGGGTCGCGTCCAGCGAGCCGTCGGCGACCATGGCGAGACGGTAGGCGAGCGAGGGGATGTGACCGTGCCGCTTGAAGCCGCCGGGGAACGCGCGATCGAGCTGCGTGACGGCCTTGGCCGGCCCGGCGACCACCGGCGTCTCGCGGCGCGGCGCGACCGTCAGCCGTTCTCCGTCCTTGAAGGCGCCGCCGCCGGCCGAGGCCCAGTAGCGCGACTTGAGCGCCGGGCATTCCAGCACGCCGGCCACCGGCGCGTCGCCCTCGACCACCGCGACCGACACGCACCAGACCTTGCGCCCGTCGATGAAGGCGCGGGTGCCGTCGATCGGGTCGATGATGAAGCTGCGCGGGGCGGTCCGGCGCTTGTCGCGCTGGACGTCGATGCTTTCCTCCGACAGCCAGCCATAGTCCGGCCGCGCCGCCATCAGGAATTCGCGCAGGAAGGCGTCGGCGGCCATGTCGCCGGCGCTCACCGGCGAGGTGCCGCCCTTCATGCGCACGTCCAGGTCCTTCTTGCCGCGGAAATAGGCGAGCGCGATGCGCCCGGCCTTCTCGGCGGCGACGCGGATCAGCGCGAGGTCGTGTTCGACGGAGGTCCGCTCGGCGGCGGTGGCGGGGGGCTGCGGCACGGTCGCGCCTACTGCCCGGCCAGGGTCATGCCCTCGATGACGAGCGTCGGCGCGGCCATGCCGAAATCGCGGTCGAGATCGCTGGCCGGAACCATGCGCATGAACATGTCCTTGAGGTTGGACGCGACGGTCACCTCGGAGACGGGATGCGTGATCTCACCATTCTCGATCCAGAAGCCGGAAGCGCCGCGGGAATACTCGCCCGTCACCATGTTGACGCCCTGGCCGAAGACTTCGGTGACGTAGAAGCCGTCGCCGAGTTCGCGCATCAGTTCCTCGGGCGTCTTGTCGCCCGGCTCGAGCGAGAGATTGGTGGAGGAGGCCGAGACCGAGGTGCCGCTGCGCGCGCCGCGGCCGTTGGTTTCCAGCCCAAGTTCGTTGGCGATCGAGGTCGACAGGAACCAGTGGTTGAGGACGCCCTCGCCGACCATGGTCAGCGTGTCGCCGCCCACGCCCTCGCCGTCGAAGGGCCGCGAGCCCTGGCCGCGGCGGCGCATCGGTTCGTCGATCACCGTGATCCCGGCATGGGCGACCTGCTCGCCCATCCGATCCTTCAGGAAGGAGGTCTTGCGGGCCACCGACGCGCCGTTGATGGCGCCGGCCAGATGGCCGAGCATGCCGCGCGCGACGCGCGGGTCGAAGACGCAGGTCACGTCGCGCGTGCCGACCTTGCGCGGATTGACGCGGCGCGCGGCGCGTTCGCCCGCCTCGCGGCCGATTTCCTCGGGCGCGCGCAGGTCGGCGAAAAACAGCTTGGAGGAGAAATCGTAATCGCGCTCCATCTTGGTGCCCTCGCCCGCGATCACGCTGACCGAGCGCGAGTAGCGCGACCGGCGATAGGCGCCGGAAAAGCCGTGCGAGGTGACGAGGACCAGCCCGCCGGATCCCGCCGAGACGCCCGCGCCCGACGAATTGGTGACGCCCGGAACCGCGCGCGCCGCCTCTTCCATGGCCAGCGCGTCCGCCGTCATCTGCTCGGCGGAGATCTCCGTGTCGTCGAAGAGGTCGAGATCGGGAAAGTCGCGCGCCAGCTTCTCTTCCGGCGCCAGCGTGTTGAAGCGGTCCTCCGGCGAGACCTTCGCCATGGCGACGGCGCGGCCGGCCAGTGCGCCGACATCGCCGGCGAGATTGGCCGACACGCTGGCGACCTTCTGGCCGACGAAGACCCGAAGCGAGAAATCGTCGCTTTCCGACGCGTCGGTTCCCTCGACCTTGCCGAGACGCACGGAGACGCTCTTGGAGCGCGAACGCACGACGACCGCGTCCGCGGCGTCCGCGCCGGCGCGCTTTGCGGCCTCGACGAGAGAGGCGGCGCGGTCGATCAGGGTTTGAGTTTGATCTTGCATTGTGTCTCCGATGTCAGGCCGGTTTGCCGGGCGGCAAAATGCCTATAGATAGGGCAGAACCGTGACGGGCCCGGTCGATCGGGTTTGGCGAAACGGACTTGATGAAACGCTGTTGGCGCAACGGGTTCGGACAATCATCTATTGTCCACCGGGCGCCGCATCAAGTCGCGCCGGCCGCGACGGCAACAAGACGGGAAGGAAATGAGGCCATGGCGGGCGGCACGACGCCGGAACTTTATGTCGAAGCCGTGATGCTTCTGGGCGGTGCGGTGATCGCCGCGCCGCTGTTCAAGCGCATCGGGCTGGGCACCGTGCTCGGCTATCTGGCGGCGGGCCTGATCATCGGGCCGATCGGCCGGATGATCAGCGACGGCGAGGAGATCCTGCATGTCGCGGAGCTGGGGGTCGTGTTCCTGCTCTTCATCATCGGGCTGGAGCTGAAACCGGCGCGGCTGTGGTCGCTTCGACGCGACATTTTCGGCCTCGGCCTGGCGCAGGTGATCGTCACCGGCGCGGCGCTGACCGCGCTGGCGACGCTGATGTTCGACACCGGAGCGGCCGTCGCCATCGGCTTCGGCCTCGCCCTGTCCTCGACCGCGTTCGCGCTGCAGGTGCTGGAGGAACGCGGCGAGATCAACCGCCGGCATGGCCGCAAGTCCTTCGCGATCCTGCTGTTCCAGGACCTCGCCATCGTGCCGCTCCTGGCGCTGCTGCCCTTCCTCGCTCCGGCGGCGGCCGAAAGCGGCGGCAATCACTGGATCGACCTGGCGAAGGCGGTCGGCGCGGTCGCGGTCCTCGTCTTCGCCGGGCGCTACGTCCTCAACCCGCTGTTCCAGGTGATCGCCAGGTCCGGCGCGCGCGAGGCAATGATCGCCGCGGCGCTGCTGGTCGTGCTCGGATCGGCGCTCCTGATGCAGGTCGCCGGCCTGTCGATGGCGATGGGCGCGTTCCTCGCCGGCGTGATGCTGGCCGAATCCTCCTACCGCCACGAACTGGAGGCCGACATCGAGCCGTTCCGCGGCCTGCTGCTCGGCCTGTTCTTCATGGCGATCGGCATGTCGCTGAAACTGCCCGTGATCTACGCCAACTGGCTGACGATCCTGCTCGCCGTGCCGGTGCTGATGGCGGTGAAGGCGGCGATCATCTATGCGCTGTGCCGGCTGTTCGGCACCGAGCACGACGTGTCGGTGCGCACCGCGCTCATCCTGCCGCAGGGCGGCGAGTTCGGCTTCGTCCTGTTCTCGACGGCCGTCGCGATGGGCATCTTCGACGACGACACCGCCTCGATGCTCGTCTCCGTGGTCACGCTCTCCATGGCGCTGACGCCGCTGAGCGTCATGCTCGGCAACCGGCTGGTGCGCGAAGACGAGCCGGAGGACATGGACGAGGATTTCGAGGGCGCCGGCGCCGACGTGCTGATGGTCGGCTTTTCGCGCTTCGGCCAGATCGCCTCGCAGGTGCTGCTGGCCGGCGGGTCCGACATCACCATGATCGACCATTCCGCCGACCGTGTGCGCGCGGCGCAGAAATTCGGCTTCCGCGTCTATTTCGGCGACGGCACCCGCAAGGACGTGCTTGAGGCCGCCGGCATCAAGCGGGCCAAGATCGTCGCGGTCTGCACCCAGAGGAAGGAGATCACCGACCGGATCGTCGACCTCGTGCAGTCGGAATATCCCGACGCCAAGGTCTTCGCGCGCTCCTATGACCGCGCCCACACGCTGGAACTGCGGGCGCGCGCCATCGATTACGAGATCCGCGAAACCTTCAAGTCCGGTCTGGAATTCGGCAAGAAGACGCTGGAAGCGCTCGGCCGCTCCGAAAGCGCCGCCGCCGACATCGCCGAGGATGTCGAGAAGCGCGACGCCGAGCGGCTGCGCATCCAGCAGGCCGACGGGATCTATGCCGGCGGGCACATGCTGCACACGCGGCCGGTGGTGCCCGAACCCCTGACCAAGCCGCTGCGCGAAGCCAAGGTGATCGACACGACCGACGGCGCCGGCGCGGAATCGCTCCTCGAAAAGGACCATTCATGACGCTCACACCCTTCCACCTCGCCTTCCCGGTCGACGACCTGGAGACGACCCGCGCCTTCTATTGCGACGTGATGGGCTGCGCGCCCGGCCGGTCGTCGGAAAGCTGGGTCGATTTCAGCCTGTTCGGACACCAGATGTCGGCGCATCTGCGCGGCGGGACGGGCCAGGCGGCGGCCAGCGGCGCGGTCGACGGCAAGGCCGTGCCTATTCCGCATTTCGGCGTCGTCCTGCAGATGGCCGACTGGAAGGCGCTGGCGGCGCGGCTGGAGGCGGCGCCCGGGATCGACTGGATCCACCGGCCGATGGTCCGCTTTGCCGGCGAGCCCGGCGAACAGGCGACCCTGTTCATCCGCGACCCCTCCGGCAACGCGCTGGAGTTCAAGGGGTTCGCCTCGCTCGACGCAGTCTTTGCGCAATAGGATCGATTGATGGCCCCACCCGCTGGCGACAAGGCGAAATTCACCTCCGGCTCGACCATGCGCCATGTGGTGGTGATGACGATGACAGGCTCGATCGGCCTTGTGGCGATCTTCGCGGTCGACGCGCTCAACCTTTTCTACATCTCGCTGCTCGGCCAGGCCGAGCTGGCCGCGGCGATCGGCTATGCCGGCACGCTGATGTTCTTCACCATCTCGGCGGCGATCGGACTGACGATCGCGACCGGGGCGATGGTGTCGCGCGCGCTCGGCGCCGGCAATCGCGCCGAAGCGGCGCGGCGGGGCGGGGCGGCGATGCTGTTCATGGCCGTGGTGACGACGGTGATCTCGGTCTCCGCCTGGCTGCTCATCCCGCAACTGCTCGGGCTGATCGGCGCGCAGGGCGAGACGAAGGCGCTGGCCGACAGTTTCCTGCGCATCGTGTTTCCCTCCATTCCCGTGATGGCGCTCGGCATGTGCACGACGGGCATCCTGCGCGGCGTCGGCGACGCGCGGCGCGCCATGTATGTGACGCTGGCCGGCGGCGCGGCGGCCGCGGTGCTCGATCCGCTGCTGATCTTCGGCCTCGATCTCGGCCTGCAGGGCGCGGCGATTTCCACCGTGCTGTCGCGCATCGTCCTGCTGGCGGTCGGGCTGCATGGGGCCGTGGTCGTGCACAAGCTGATCGCCCGGCCGGACATCGCGGTGCTGCGCGAGGCGATGCGGCCGTTCTTCAACATTGGCGGGCCGGCGGTGATGACCCAGCTCGCCACACCCGTGGGCAACGCCTATGTGACGGCGCAGATCGCCTCCTTCGGCGACGGCGCCGTGGCCGGATGGGCGATCATCGGCCGGCTGATCCCGGTCGCCTTCGGGGTGATCTTCTCGCTGTCGGGCGCGGTCGGGCCGATCCTCGGCCAGAATTACGGCGCCAAGCTCTATCACCGCCTGTTCGAGACGATGCGCGACGCGCTGATCTTCACGACGATCTACGTGCTTGTCATCTGGGGGCTGCTGGCGCTTTCCTCCGGACTGGTAGCGGACGTCTTCCGCGCCGAGGGCGAGGCGCGCGAGCTGGTGGTGTTCTTCTGCCTCTTCGCCGCCGCAAGCTTCCTGTTCAATGGCGCGCTGTTCGTCGCCAACGCCGCCTTCAACAATCTCGGCTTCGCGCTCTATTCGACTGTGCTGAACTGGGGCCGCTCAACCCTCGGCGTCATCCCCTTCGTCTGGCTCGGCGCGCAATGGTACGGCGCGATCGGGGTGATCGCCGGCTGGGCGCTGGGAGCGGTGGTGTTCGGCGTGGCGGCGGTGTTTGCGTGTTTTCGCGTCATCGCCTCGATCGAGCAGCGCGACCGCCGCGACCATGACGACAACCTGCCGAGCCCGCCGCCGACGGCGCAATCGCCCTTCTCGACGGGCAAGGCGGCGACGCTGGGTTAGCCGGCCGGCTCCCGGACCCGATCCTCGAGCGCGCGTTCGAGCTTGCGCCGGACCTCGTCATAGACGGGTGCGGTGACCTCGACGATCTGCCGCGCCTTGAGGAAATCCATCACCCGGAAATTGGAGACCGGCGGCTGGATGAAGACGTCCGGCGGCTGCACCTTCAGCTTCAGCTTCAGGATCGAGCGCATCATAAGCTGCGACGTGCCGTAGAGGCTGTCGATCGGCCGGGGGATGCGGCGCGAGTCGCCGCGCGGCGTGCCGACGACGTCGATGGCCAGCACGATGTCGGCCTTGCCGAGGATGTGGTCGTAGGGCACCGGGTTGAAAATGCCGCCGTCGATGAAGATGCGGCCGTCGCGGCGCACCGGGCGAAACAGCGCCGGGATGGCCGCCGATGCCGCCAGCGCGGACCACAGGTCGCCTTCCTCGAAGACGGTCTCGTGATGGCCGTAATAGTCGGTGGCGATGACGGAGAGCGGGATCTGCAGCCGGTCGAACTCATGGGGAACCGAATCCGGCATGAAGTTCTGCACGATGCGCTGCACGTCGAACTGGCCGATGCGGAAACCGCGGTCGGTCGCGGCGGCAATCGAGGCCGGGCGGCGGAACAGGCGGGCGACGATGTCGGTCGTGTTGCCGACGAGACCGAGCGTGTAGTCGCTGATCTCCTCGCCCGTCATGCCGCTGGCCATGGCCGCGCCCATGATGGCGCCGATGGAGGAGCCGCTGATCGCGACGGGCCGGATGCCCATGTCGTCGAGCGCGCGAATGATGTGGGTATGCGCCAGGCCCCGCGCCCCGCCACCGCCGAAGGCGACGGCCACCGTCGGATCCGAAGATCGCGACGGTTGCGGTTTCACCCTGGTTTCACTCGGTCCGGTCATGGTCGCCGCCAGTCATGAAGTACATACGGGTTTCGCCGAAATCACGCGTTTCGGCAAGGTGAAACCCCTGCGGCACGGTGAACCCGGCCGACGCCGCCTCCTCCACGATGACGAGCGCGTCCGGCTTCAGCCAGCCGCCGTCGCGCAGGGAGGCGAGCGCGCGCTCGGCCAGTCCCTTACCATAGGGCGGATCGGCGAAGACCAGATCGAAGGGCTCCATCGTGCCGACCTCGCCCATGCGCGTGGCGTCGCGGCGAAACAGCTTGGTGCGCCCCTGCAGACCCAGGGCCTCGACATTGGAGCGGATCAGGCCGCGGCCTTCCACCGACTGCTCGATGAACAAGGCGGACGCCGCGCCGCGCGACAGCGCCTCGACGCCGACGGCGCCGGTGCCGGCGAAGAGGTCGAGCACGCGGCTTCCGTCGAGCTTCTCCGGCCAGGCATGGGCGAGGATGTTGAACAGGCTCTCGCGCGTGCGGTCGGTCGTCGGACGAATCGCCGACGAGCCGGCTTTCGGCGAAGCGAGCGTTCGCCCGCGAAAACTCCCGCCGACGACGCGCACGACCTATCCCTTCCCTTTCGGCCCCTTGCCGGGTCGAGAGAACGATCCGGGCCGGCCGGATTTGCCGGGGCCTGACGGTTTGCCGGGACCGCCGGGCTTGCGCGGGCCGCCGGTTTTGCCGGGACCGGCGGATTTGCCGCCGCGCGGCGCGCCCTCGGGCGCCGGCTTCGGCTTCTTGCCCATCGGGCGGGCGCCGGGGGCCATCCAGACATTGGAGGAACGCCCGTGACGCTGCTTGTCGGATTCGCCGCCGGCGGCCGACGGGGCCTTGCGACGCTCGGGCTTGCGCGTGTCCAGGCGCGACAGCGCCTCGTCGCGCTCGACGCCCTTCTTGCCGCGACGTGGCGCGCCGCTCTCCGGCGAGGCGCTGACCCAGTCGCCGTGTTTCTTCACCTTGACCAGCCGCGTCTCGCCTTCCGTGCCGCTGACCGGCTTGTTGGAGAAAGGCTTGCGCACCGGCGCGTCGAAATTCGCGCCGGCTTCGGCGATCAGCCGGTCGCCGAGCTGGTCGCGCAGCGTCTTGCCGCGGATTTCCAGAACAGCGCCCTCCGGCAGTTCGCCGAGCTGGAAGGGCCCGAAGGAAATGCGGATGAGGCGGTTCACCTCGAGGCCGAGCGCGCCGAGGACGTTCTTGACCTCGCGGTTCTTGCCTTCGCGCAGGCCGACGGTGAGCCAGACGTTGGAGCCCTGCTCGCGCTCGAGCTCGGCTTCCACCGCGCCGTAGAAGACGCCGTCGACGGCGATGCCGTTCTTCAATCCGTCGAGCTGCTTCTGGTCCACCTTGCCGTGGGCGCGCACGCGGTAGCGGCGCAGCCAGCCGGTCTGCGGCAGTTCCAGCATCCGCGCCACGCCGCCGTCGTTGGTGAGCAGCAGCAGGCCCTCGGTGTTGATGTCGAGACGGCCGACGGAGAGCACGCGCGGCATGTCGCCGGGCAGCTTGTCGAACACGGTCGGACGGCCCTGCGGATCGCGGTTCGTCGTCACCAGGCCGGCGGGCTTGTGATAGAGCCAGAGACGGGTGCGCTCGATCTCGGGGATCGGTTCGCCGTCGACCAGGATGACGTCGGACGCCGTGACGTTGACGGCCGGCGTTTCGAGCTTCACGCCGTTGAGCGTGACGCGACCGGATTCGATCATGCGTTCGGCGTCGCGGCGCGAGGCGACGCCGGCGCGCGCCAGATATTTGGAGATGCGTTCGCCTTCGGCCTCGGCCGACGAATCCGCCTGCGCATCGTCACGGGCGTCGGGTGCGGCCCGGCGATCGTCACGGCGATCTTCCCGGGGCGGGCGCGAAGGCCGATCGCGATCGCGATCCGGTCTGCCGCCGAAACTGCGCGGCCTGTCGCCGTCGCGTTGCGGGCGATCGCGAAAACCGCGCGACCTGTCGCCGTCCCGCGGCGCGCGCGGCTTGTCGTCGCCGTCGCGCTGCGGCCGCTCGCGGAATGCGCGGGGCTTGTCGCCGTCACGCGCCGGGCGCTCGCGATAGGGGCGCGGCTTGTCGTCACCCTCGCGTCGCGGGGCGCCGCCGTCAGGCCGGTCCTTGAAGCCGCGCGAGCGTCCTTCGCCCTTGCCGCCCCGGGCGCCGGCCGGGCTGCCCTTGAATCCCCTGGAGCGCAGCTCGCCGGATTTGCCGCCACGTCCCTTCTGTCCGCCGCCCGCGGGTTTGCCGGAGCGCCCGCCAGGCTTGTCTTCGTTCGTCATTTGCTGTTTGCCTTCATTCGACGGCTCCCCTAGCAGTCAGGGGCCGGTCATGCGAGAGAAACCTTGTCCGAAATTCCAGCCGCAACCGCCAAATTTCCGGACTTCATGGATCGGGCGCTGAGCGAGGCCCACGCCGCCGCACAGCGCGGCGAGGTGCCGGTCGGCGCGATCGTGGTGCGCGGCGCGACGATCGTCGGAGCGGCCGGCAACCGGACACGCGAATTCAACGACCCCACGGCCCATGCCGAAATCCTGGCCATCCGGGAAGCCTGCGGCAACCTGCAGCAGGAACGCCTGGAGGGATGCGACCTCTATGTCACGCTGGAGCCCTGCACCATGTGCGCCGCGGCGATATCCTTCGCGCGCATCCGACGGCTCTACTTCGCGGCGGAAGACGCCAAGGGCGGCGCCGTCACGTCCGGCGTGCGCTTCTTTGCAAGCCCGACCTGCCACCACGCCCCGGAAATCTATCCGGGCATCGGCGAAGCGGCGGCGGCGAGCCTGCTGAAGTCCTTTTTCTCAGAACGGCGCCAATAGGCCCCGGGCGTCAGCCAAGCGTCAGAGCCAGGGAACGAAACGGCGCCAGCCGCCCGGCTTCTCGCCGGCCTCGGCCGCCTTCTTGCGGCGGCGTTCCTTGGTGGCTTCGGTCTCGCCGAGTTCGCCATAGGCCGCGGTCTGGGCCGGCTGACGATATTCCGTCGGCGGATCGGTCAGATAGACGCGCTGATTGGCGGTCGCCACCTGGCGGCTCGTCGTCTGCACAGTCACGTCCGGATCGTCGATGTCGGTCAGGGCGGGAAGCTCGCGGCCCTCGTCGATCTCCTTCTTGATGCGCTGCAGGCGCTCTTCAGGCGATTCGGGCCATTCCTGCGACGCTTCGGCGATGTTCTGCTGCGGCGGCGGCAGGACGCTCGTGTCGCTCGGCTCGACCAGGCCGGGGCGCGGCTTGTAGTCGATCCGGGTGCGCTTTCCGCCACCCAGCGTCATCGAGCTGCCGATGTCTTCCATGAACTGGGTCATGGCCGGCTTGTCCGTCCCGTAGGTGGGGCCGAGGCAACCGGAAAGGACAAGGGCGCTCGCTGCGAGCGTGCCGTAAGCGGCGATCCGCGCCGGTCGGTTGCTGTCTGTCATCACTGCTCTGCCATATCCATGGTCGAAGGCGTCACCGCCGCTCCGCCTTCGGGCTGACCGGAAAATCCGGCGAATTCATGATGGTCTAGCGAAAAACACCGAAATCGGCAATGCACCACGTCATCGCCGCCGCTCGACCACCTCTTCGTCACAGACGGCCGAGCGCGCGCAATTCACGCAGGGCCGCCGCATCGCGCGCCGAAACCTCCGGGAATTCAGCATCGGAGCCGATATCCTCGGTCACCCGCCAGGAGCGTGCGCATTTGTTGCCCATCGCCAGTTCCGGCACGACCGCCACGCCGGCGACTTCCGGCAGCGTGAAGGCACCGCTCGGCGCCGGCTTCGGCGAGACCGAGATGGCCGAGGTGATGCAGATCTCGGCCATGTCGAGATCCTCGATCGCCGCGCGCAACGCGTCGTCGGTGACATGCACGAAGGGCGCCGCCTCCAGCGACGAGCCGATCCGCTTCTCCTTGCGCTCGATCTCGAGCGCGCCGGTGACGACGCGGCGCACCTGGCGCACCTTCTTCCATTTTTCCGACAGCGCGTCGTTGCGCCACGTGTCCGGGCAGTCGCGGAACTGCTCGAGATGCACCGACACGGCCTCGGGATGGCGCGACAGCCAGGCCTCTTCCGTGGTGAAGGGCAGCATCGGGGCAAGCCAGGTGACGAGCCGGTCGAAGATCTGGCGCACGACCTGCAGCGCGGCCTTGCGGCGCGGGCTCGACGGGGCGTCGCAGTAAAGCGCGTCCTTGCGGATGTCGAAATAGAACGCCGACAGCTCGATCACCATGAAGTCGAGCAGGGTGCGGGCGATGCGCTTGAAGTCGAAATCGTCATAGCCCTTGTTGACCACCGCATCGAGCTCCCAGAGCCGGTGCAGCATCAGCCGCTCCAGTTCCGGCATCGCCGAAAGCTCCACGTTGTCGCCCTCGTCATGGGCGAGCGTGCCGAGCATCCAGCGTATCGTGTTGCGCATCTTGCGATAGGCGTCGATGTTGGTCTGGATGATCGTCTTGCCGAGGCGCTGGTCTTCCCAGTAGTCGGTGTTCATCACCCACAGGCGCAGGATGTCGGCGCCCGATTCCTTCATCACGTCCTGCGGGAAGACCTGGTTGCCGAGCGACTTCGACATCTTCTTGCCGTCCTCGGCCATGGTGAAGCCATGGGTGATGACGGTGTCGTAGGGCGCGCGGCCGCGCGTGCCGCAGCTTTCCAGCAGCGAGGAATGGAACCAACCGCGATGCTGGTCGGAACCTTCCAGATAGACGTCGGCCGGCCATTTGAGATCCGGGCGGTCCTCCAGCGTGAAGGTGTGGGTGGAACCGGAATCGAACCAGACGTCGAGGATGTCGGTGACCTGGCGCCATGTCGCCGGATCGTGGTCGTTGCCGAGGAAGCGCTCGGCGGCGCCGTCGGCGAACCAGGCGTCGGCCCCCTCTTCCTCGAAGGCGTCGAGGATGCGCTTGTTGACCGCCTCGTCCTTCAGGACGTTGCCCTCCGCGTCGGCGAAGACGCAGATCGGCACGCCCCAGGCGCGCTGGCGCGACAGCACCCAGTCGGGACGGTCCTCGATCATGGAGCGCAGCCGCGTCTGGCCGGCCTTCGGCACAAAGCGGGTCTCTTCGATCGCCTTCAGGGCGCGGGAGCGAAGCGTCGTGTCGTCGCCGAGATCCATGTCCATGTGGACGAACCATTGCGGCGTGTTGCGGAAGATGACCGGCTTCTTGGAGCGCCAGGAATGCGGATAGTCATGCTTCAGGCGGCCGCGCGCGAACAGCCGATCGGCGGCGATCAGCGCCTCGATGACGGCCTTGTTGGCGTCGCCCTTCTTGCCCTTGTCGTCGATGACGCGCGCCGGCCCGCCGTCACGATCCGGGCCGAAGCCCGGCGCGTCCTTGGTGAAGAAGCCGGCGTCGTCGACCGTGAACGGGATCACCGTGTGGAAATCCTTGCCGGCGACGACGAAACATTCGCGCGCCGCGTCGAAGAAGAAATGCTCCTTGCCCGAGGCGGATTTGCGCATCAGGTCGCCGGTGAAGTCCATCCAGGCGTCAAAGTCCTCACGGCCATGGCCCGGCGCGGTGTGGACGAAACCGGTACCGGCGTCGTCGGTCACGTGGTCGCCGTCGATCAGCGGCACGGCGAACTGGTAGCCGTCGCCGTAGCCGGCCAGCGGATGGGCGCAGATCATCGCGCCGAGTTCGTCGGGCGTGACGGTGCGCGCGCGCTTGAACTGCAGCTTCGCCTTGGCGAAGGATTCCTCGGCCAACGCATCCGCGAAGATCAGCTTGTCGCCCGGCTGCGGGCCGAAATCGTTCTCCGCCGCCGTCACCTCATAGAGGCCGTAGGCGATGCGCGAGGAATAGGAGACCGCGCGGTTGCCGGGGATCGTCCAGGGCGTGGTCGTCCAGATGACGACAAAGGCGTCGAGCAGGTCCGGCGCGCCGTTCACGACCGGGAACTCCACCCAGATCGTGTCGGACTCGTATTCCTGGTACTCGACCTCGGCTTCGGCCAGCGCGGTGCGCTCGACGACCGACCACATGACCGGCTTGGAGCCGCGATAGAGCTGGCCGGACATGGCGAATTTCAGGAGTTCGCCTGCGATGCGCGCCTCGGCGTGGAAATCCATCGTCGTGTAGGGCTTGTCGAAATCGCCCTCGATGCCGAGACGCTTGAACTCCTCCGACTGGACCTTGATCCAGTTGCTCGCGAAGTCGCGGCATTCCTGGCGGAACTCGTTGACCGGCACCTCGTCCTTGTTCTTGCCCTTGGCGCGGTACTGTTCCTCGATCTTCCATTCGATCGGCAGGCCGTGGCAGTCCCAGCCGGGCACGTAGTTGGAATCGTGGCCGCGCATCTGGAAGGAGCGCGTGATGACGTCCTTGAGGATCTTGTTCAGCGCGTGGCCGATATGGATGTTGCCGTTGGCATAGGGCGGACCGTCATGCAGCACGTAGCGCGGACGGTCCTTGGCGTCCTCGCGCAGCTTCTTGTAGAGGTTCATCTCCTGCCAGCGGGCGACGATCTCCGGTTCCTTCTTGGGAAGGCCGGCGCGCATTGGGAAATCGGTCTGGGGCAGATAGAGCGTCTTGGAATAATCCAGCGCGGAATTGTCAGCGGAATCGGTCATTCGTCTGCATTCGTTGAAGGGCTGCGAAAGGAGTTGCAGCGGTCATTAGCGGAAAATCGGTTGGGGTGCGCGGAAAATATGCGCGAGTTCCCGGTCCTGCGGCGCTGTGCTAGCGGCAGGCCGGGCCAATAATTCGGATGATGGCGAAACGGGCCGGAGTCATGACCGGGCTTTTAGCAATGGCGGCGGCGCGAATAAAGCGCCAAATCGCCTCGGTTGAGATTTTGGCCATTTGCGCATATATTTGCCGGCATCTGGCGAAGGAGCCCATCATGAGCGTTCACAGCCCGACTGCCGAACAGTTCCGCGTATCGCCGCAGCGCGCAGCCGACCTCGTCGGGCTCGGCTTTTCGTCAGAGGAAATCTACCGCATCGTCGCGCCGCGTCGAACGCTCGACCGGCGCAAGAAGAACGAGGAACTGCTGACCCTCGCCGAGTCCGACCGCGTGCACCGGCTGGAGCGGATCGTGAAACACGCCCACCGGGTGTTCGGCAACGAGGAGAAGGCCAATCGCTGGCTGCGCGAACCCAGCCGCGCGCTCGACAAGGCCGTGCCGATCGATCTGCTGGAATCGGAAACGGGTGCGCAGATCGTCGAGGACGAACTCAATGCCATCGACTACGGCATGTTCGTGTAGCCGTGCGCATCTGGCGCATTTCCAACTATGCCGACCTTTCGGGACGGGGCGGCGAGAGCATGGCGGGACGTTGGAACAATCGCGGCACGCCGATCGTCTATTGCACCGACCATCCCTCGACCGCGATGCTGGAAGTCCTTGTCCATTTCGACCCGTGGACCATGCCGGAAAGCTACAAGCTGCTTGAAATCGAGGTTCCGCACGCCATCACGCCCGTCGCACCCGATCTGCCGGATACCTGGCGCGACGACATGCAGGTGATGCGCGACCTGTTCGACGCATTTTGCGCGGAGGCGGCTTCGCCTGTCATGGTTGTGCCGAGCGTGATCATGCCGCACGCCTTCAACCATCTGATCAATCCGCGGCATCCGGACGCCGGAGCAATCACCATCACGAGCGCCATCGAGCATCCGCTCGATCCGCGCTTCCTGACCTGATCACCAAACCTCGCCGTCGAGCCGGTCGAATATCCGCTTGCGCATGGCGCGGGTCGCGCGTTGCGGGAAAAGCCGGGCGTAGGCCGCGACCAGCTTGGCGCGCAGGCCCGGCACGATGACCGACTTGCCCGCGGTCATACCGGCGATGATGCGCCTTGCCGCCTCTTCGGGCGGCATGCGGCGACCGGCTTTGGCGCCTTCCGGCGCGTGGCGCTCGGCATGGGCGGTGCGCATCGGGCCGGGAAAGGCGCAGGAGACGGTGACGCCGAGGGCGCGGCGGAAGGGTTTGCGGATCGAGCGCGCATAGATCGCGATCGCGTCCTTGGAGGCGGCGTAGCTGGCCGCGCCGGGATAGCCCGTCCAGTGCGACAGCGAGGATATGAAGACGAGATTGCCGCCCTTGGCGAGCGCGCCGCGCGCCGCTAGCGCCGAGCACAGCACCATCGGCGCCTCCAGATTGACCGCGATCACCCGGCGATGCGCCTCCATCGGGATCGCCTCGAAACGGCCGGTCGCCGAGACCCCGGCATTCAGGATGACGAGATCGAAGGGCGCGCCGGCGCACAAATTGACGATCGCCGCATCGCGCTGCGAGCGGTCCGCAAGATCGCAGATGAGCGGTGTCCACGGCACCGCGCTGTCGGGGGCGGAGCGGTCGAGCGCCGTGACCTCGTAGCCGGCAGCCGTCAGCGCGCGGCAGAACGCCTCGCCGAGGCCGGCATGCCCGCCGGTGACGAGCGCGCGTTTCGCCCGCGTCACTGGATCCGGCTCCCGAACATCGACCCGCCGGCCAGGTAGCGGCGCAGCGACAGCGTTTCCGGCGAGCGCCCGCGCTGGATTGCCGTCTCCAGCATCGCGGCCATCGTTTCGGGCGGCAGGAAGAAGCGTTCAATCCAGCCCAGTTCAAGTCCCGCCTTGGCGTGGATGGCGGTCCTGGTCGGTCCCGGATGCAGGACCTGCACGCGCACCGTGCCGCGCCATTCCGCGCCGAGGGCGCGGGCGAGCCCGTCGAGCGCCGCCTTGGACGCGGCGTAGCTTGAAAAACGCGACGACCCGCGTCGCGCGGCCACCGATCCGATGAAGGTGAGCTGGCCTTCGGCGCGCTCCAGGAAGGGGAACAGGGCGTGCGCCAGTGCGATCGCGGAAACGACATTGACGTCGAGCGTGCGCCGGATCGCCTCGGCGGTCTCGGTCTGCGGCGCGACCGCATATCCGGTTCCGGCGTTCAGGATGGCGTGGTCGAGCCGCGACTGATTGTGTTCCAACAGCCCGCGCACGATCGCCTGGGCCGCCTCCTCGGGCGCCGACTGATCGGCCTGCAGGTAGATGACGTCTTCCGGCAGCGACGCCGCCACCTGGCCACGCGGGCGGCGCCCGGTGGCGATCACGTCGTGGCGGTCGGCCAGACGGCGCACGAGTTCCAGCCCGATGCCGTCGGTTCCGCCGGTCACGAGGATCTTGCGGCGCGCCACGCTCAGCCGTCCCTGGCGCCGAAGATCAGCGCGGCGTCGAGCGCGCCGATCGGCTCGAGATCGGCGAGGATGGCGCGGGCCTCGGCCTCGTCGGCCTTCATCTGAGCGGTCAGGGCGTCCAGGCTCTCGAATTTCTCCTCGCCGCGCAGGAAGGCGCAGATCGCGACCGTGCAGGTCTCTCCGTAGATTTCCTCGTCGAGGCCGAAGACATAGGTTTCCAGAAGCGCCGCGCCGTCTTCGTCGACGGTGGGGCGGCGGCCGAAGCTGGCGACCCCGTCATGGATCGACCCGTCGGCGCGGATGAAGCGGACCGCGTAGATGCCGTGGCGCAGGACGGCGTCGTCGGCCAGCGCCATGTTGGCGGTGGGAAAGCCGAGCGTGCGGCCGAGCTGCTTGCCGCGCACGACCTCGGCCTCGACGCGATAGCGATATCCCAGAAGGACGTTGGCGCCGGCGAGATCGCCGTCATGCAGCCTTGCGCGCACGCGGCTCGAGGAGACGACCTCGGCATCCGCGTCGCGGAAGGCGTCGACCAGCGTGACATGGAAGCCGCGCGTCTCGCCCGCCTCCATCAGGAAGGCCGGGCCGCCCTGGCGGTTCTTGCCGAAATGAAAGTCGAAGCCGGTGACCACCTGCCGGGCGGCAAGCCCGCCGACCAGCACGCGGTCGACGAACTCATCGGCCGTCAGCTGCGCAAAATCGCGGGTAAACGGCATCTCGATGACGCCGTCGAAGCCCATCGAGCGCAGGATGTCGGCCTTCATCGCGGCGGGCGTGATGCGGAACAGCGGTACGTCGGGACGGAACAGCTGGCGCGGATGCGGCTCAAACGTCAGCACCATCGCCGGGCAGTCATGGTCGCGGGCGTAGCCGAGCGCCGTGTTCAGCACCGCCTGGTGACCGCGATGGACGCCGTCGAAATTGCCGATGGCGACGACCGCTCCGCGCAGCGTTTCGGGAAGTTGCTCCAGCGACTGGAACCTGAATTGCTCCATCGTGCTTCGCTCAGCGCAGTTTCGTCATCGTGGCGACGGGATGGGCGCCGAAACCGTCGAGGTGGTCGGCCAGCCGCTGCGGATCGGGCTTGCCCGGCTCGCCGTATTCCCGCGAATGGATGCCGTCGGAAATGAACAGGAGATCAAGGCCGAAATCCATCGCGCCCTTGACGTCGGTGGTCATGCCGTCGCCGATCGCCAGCACCCTGGAACTGTCGGGCTCGCGGCCGAGCACGGATGCCGCGCGGGCCATCGCCTCGCGATAGATCGGCGCGTGCGGCTTGCCGGCGATCAGCGTGCGGCCGCCGAGCTGGCCATAATCCTTGGCGAGCGCGCCGGCGCAGTAGACCAGCCTGTCGCCGCGCTCGACGACTATGTCGGGATTGGCGCAGATGAAGGGCAGGTCGCGGGCGCGCAGGCGGCGCAGTATCTCGTGATAGTCGGCCGGCGATTCGGTGTCGTCGTCGAAGAGGCCGGTGCAGACGACGGCGGAGGCCTCGCGCTCCTCGGCCATTTCTACGTCGATGCCGTCATAGAGCGACATGTCGCGGTCCGGGCCGATGTGGAAGATCATGCGCGCGTTCTGGCTGATCAGCGCGCGGGTGACGTCGCCGGAGGTGACAACATCGTCAAAGGCCTCGTCAGGCACGCCGAGCAGCGCAAGCTGTTCGCAAACCGGCCCTTTCGGGCGCGGCGCATTGGTGATCAGCACGACCGCGCGGCCGGCCTCGCGCTCGCGGGCGAGCGCCTTCCATGCGGGCGTCCAGGAGCGGACGCCGTTGTGGAGCACGCCCCAGACGTCGCAGAAGATCGCATCGTAGTCGGCGGCGATGTCCGCCAGCGCGTTTATCTCTCGAATGGCCAAGTAAGCGTTCCCGATTGCATCGCGGCCGGCCGGTCCTAGAAGGTTTCGGCGACAAAGAAAAGTCGTGCCGCGCAACGCTGACGCTCATGGCCCGCCGTCACATCGCTAAGGATCGGTAAACCGGCCGGCAAAAATACGCGCGAATGCGTGAACCGGGTGCAAATCAGCGGTTGTTAGAATTCGTTCCTGGTCCGAAAATGCAATTTGGGGTTTGCAGCATGACACGCCGTCCAGGCCTGTCTGGGGTCGCTCGCCGTAACGCGAGCGGGTATCGCGCTTGTGCGTCCGGCGCCACCGCGCTGGAATTCGGCCTGATCATGCCGGTTTTCCTGCTGCTCGTCTTCGCGATCGTCGAAACGTCGATCTTCTACTACAAGCAGAGCCACCTGAAATTCGTGCTGCACCAGGCCGGCCGCGGCCTGCAGACCGGCGCGATCCAGAAGAGCCAGTACCCCAAGGCCAGTTTCGACGCCGGCGTCTGCGACGACGCCGCGCTGATCTTCGACTGCTCCGACGTCTATATCGATGTGCGCAACTTCGACACGATCGCGGCGGTGTCCTTTCCAAAGGCCCGGTTCGATTCGGCGGGCAAGCCGACCAATTTCGTGTTCCAGCCCGGCGGATCGGCGAAGATCACCGCCATGCGGGCCGCCGCGACCCACAATTTCGTCACGCCATTCCTCGCCGACATCCTGCAGCCGACGGGCAAGCCGGTGATCGTGGTCGGGTTTTCCATCTTCAAGAACGAGCCGTTTTGAGATGAGGACGCACGCCCCCTCCATAGTCCGGATCGTTGCCGCGGGTCGCCGCCTCCTCGCCGACCGGCAGGGCGTGGCGGCGATGGAATTCATCCTGTTCTCGCCGATCATGCTGGTGCTCGCGCTCGGCGTTGCCGAGGTCTATGTCGAGCACGCGACCGAGGACCAGTTCCTGCGCTACGTGCATCAGGCCGGCGATCTCCTCTCCCGCGAACCTAAGCTCACCAGCGCGTCGATTTCCAGCATCCTGTCGGCGGCCGACCAGATGGTCATCGGCTTCGACGCGAACCGTTCGCTGCAGATCAACGTCTCCAGCGTCGGCTTCAAGGCCGACAACACGCCGGTGCTCTTGTGGACGCGCTCGGCGGGCGGATCCGCGCTGTCGCCCGACACCGCCGGCGCGGCCGGCATGGGCCTTCCGGCCGACACTGTGCTGCGGTTCGCGGCCAGGATGGATTACACCAGCCCGTTCAACTTCGTCTGGACCTCGACAAGCCGCTCGATCTCGTCGGTGGCCTGGTTCCGGCCGCGCGAGACACGCGCGATCGCGATGGACGGCGCGATCTCCGAATACGACCAGAACTGGGACTACATCCCGAGCGAATGAACCGCACCAATCCGAAGCGATTGCCATGAGCAACCGAAAGACGACATCCATCACGCAGAAATTCACCGGCGCCTTCGCAACGGTCGCGGCCCGTATGGGCGCATGGCGCGACAACCGCCGGGGCGCGATGGCGGTCAATTTCGCGCTGCTTCTGATCCCGCTTCTCGCCTCCGTCGGGCTTTCCATCGACGGCTCGCGCTTCCTCCTGACGCGCTATCACCTGCAGGCGGCCGTGGACGCGGCCGCGCTGGCGCTCGGCACGGTCTACGAGGACCAGGCGACGCTCGACTCGCTGGGCGACACCTTCGTCGCCAAGAATTTCTCGCTGGCGGACGCCTCGCTCGATTCGGTCTCGACCGTGGTCAGCGGCGACACCGTGAAAGTGAGCGGGACGGCAACGATGCAGACGCTGTTCATGTCGATCCTGCAGGTCAGCGAGGTGAAGGTCTCGGTCTCCACGACGGTCAAGCGCGCGGGCGGCGGCCTGCTGGTGAGCCTGGTGCTCGACAATACGGGGTCGATGTGGAGCGGCAGCCCGTCGAAGATCTCGGCCCTGCGCAGCGCTTCCGACATTCTCGTGGACGCCCTGTTCGACGACGACCCGGAACCGAAGGACCTGCGCATGTCGATCGTGCCCTATGCGGCGACCGTCAATCCCGGCTCCGTCGCCGACAGCCTCGTCGGCCCGCACAGCTACGGCTTGCGGTCGGACCACAAGGACCGGTGGAAGGGCTGCGTGATGGAGCGCGACGGCGCGGACTCCATCGCCGACACCGGACCGGACGTGGCCAAATGGCGTCCCTTCTTCTGGGAGCCGTCCGTCGACAACGACTACGATCTCGACAATCCCTCAACGATCGCGCCGGGCGGAGCCTACGATTCCAACGCGATCACCGGGCCGAATATCGGCTGCCCGACGCCAATCCTGCCGCTGACCAAGTCCTACGCTGCCGTCGACGCGGCCGTCGACGCCCTGACGGCGTGGAACCGCGGCGGCACGCTCGGCGACATCGGCATGGCCTGGGGCATCCGGACCCTGTCGCCCGGCCTTCCTTTCGACGAAAGCACCGAGATCGACCCCAAGACCGGCGCGACACTGTGGGACAGCCCGCGGTGGCGTAAGGCGATCATGATGATGACCGACGGCGACAACGTCTTCTACGACCTGCCGGGCAATGCCGGCCCCAACTCGGCGCATCCCGGCAAGTCCGACTACACCGGCTACGGCCGGCTCGGCGAGAGCCAGGCCAACGCGATCTTCAACACCAGCAACACGAACACCGCCAAGGGCATCGTCGACAACCGGCTGAAGTCGCTTTGCACGAACGCCAAGAACCAGGACATCATCATCTACACGGTGACGTTCGGCTCCAGCCCGAGTTCCAGTACCAAGCAGATCTTCCAGGATTGCGCGTCCGATCCGGGCAAATACTACCATGCGCCGAGCAAGACCGAACTGGAGAACATTTTCGGCGTCATCGGCGCGGAACTGTCCAAGCTGCGCATCATCAAATAGCCCGCCCGCGGGCTGCCGCAAGCAATCGTTAATCATGCGTAACCGCGCATGCTCAAACTGTGCGATCCGCATGAACGGGACGATAAGCACCCGCGTCTTACCCTAGGTCACAAGGGGAGCATCGCCACAGCGGAGCGCATGGGATTGGGACTGCTGAGACATTTCGTTCGTGACGATCGCGGTCACGTCGCGGTCATCGGGGCGCTTGCGCTTCCGATCCTCATCGGCGGCATCGCCTTCGGCACTGAGGCCGGGGACTGGCTGGTCGAGAAGACGAAACTCAGTTTCGTCGCGGACGCGACCGTTCTGTCGGCCGGACAGCTCTACAATCGCGGCAAGACCGAAGCGCAGATCGCGACGATCCTGCGCGCCAAGCTCGTCGCCGACGGTTATCCGGACGCGTCGCTCGCGCTGAACCTCACCTATCCCGACGCCGCCTCCGATCAGATCACGGCGGAGATCTCCTACAGTCCGGACAAATATTTCGCCCAGGCGATCTGGGACGGAGCGGTCGTCATCCGGGCACGGACCGTGGCCGTGATGGAGGGGGACGAGGCCTGCGTTCTGGCGCTCAATCCGACGGCGTCCGGCGCCGTGACGGTCGGCGGGTCGGCGACCATGTCGCTGACGGGTTGCGTCGTCGCCTCGAACTCGTCATCCACCAGTTCGGTCTACATGGGCGGCTCGTCCACTTTGACCACGGAATGCATCATCTCGTCGGGCGGCATCAACGGCGAAGCCCATGCGACGACGCAGTGCCAGAAGAACCGGACCTACCGGCGACCGACGCCCGACCCCTTCGCGGACCTGACGCAACCCGCGACACCCGGCCACTGCCACAACCCGCCGAATTTCAACCCGACGGGAACCTACTCGGTCAGCGCCGGCTGCTACGACCACGATTTCGACGTCAAGGGGACCGTGACCTTCGGCAGCGGCGTCTACATTCTCGACGGGGCCGACCTGAAGATCAATTCCAGCGCCATCGTGACCGGCACGGACGTGACCTTCGTCCTGAAGAACGGCGCGGAGCTCAACTTCAACGGCGGGGCGACGATCAATCTCACCGCGCCCGAAGCCGGATCGGCCGAACCCTATCCCGGCATCCTGTTTTGGGGGTCGGACACCAACAACGCGTCGCACAAGATCAATGGCGACGCCTCTTCGGTGTTTGCCGGCGCGATCTACATGCCGGACGACGCGGTGGAATTCACCGGCTCGTCGGGCATGGATTCGGCCTGCACGCGGGTCGTCGCCGACACGATCACGCTCTCCGGCAACACCGGTTTCGAAACCGACTGCTCCGACGAACTCGGCGCCTATGACCTGTCGACCGCGCAGACGGTCATCATCGTGGAATGATCCCCATGCACCGCAATCGCCCGCCCGCCCCGCGCAGGAGGCTGGGTCCCCTTTCGGTCTCGTTTCGGTCCGACCGCTCCGGCGCGGCCGCGATCGAACTGGGCATCTTGCTGCCCTTCATCACCGCGGCGCTGATCTCGATGGTCGACGTCGGCAACGCGGTCTACATGAAATATGACGTGGAGCGGAAAATGCGCCTGGCGATCGAAGGCATCGAGCGCCACGGCATCGACAGCGACAGCGTCGTCGCCTTCGCCAATGCCGACGGCAATGCCGCCTTCAACGGGCAGAACGACGTCGCGACCAATCCCGCCACGCTTTCGCTGTCGATGTCCTATCTGTGCCGCGCCGACGACCTGACCGCGACGAGCTACGACACCATCGACGACGTGCAATGCCTGGACTACGAGACCTGGTACACGATCACCGTCACCCGCTCCTACACCGGCATGTTCGGCAAGTCGTTCGACCTGAGCACGACCGCCGACGTCATGGTGGACTGACCGTGAGACCGGGACGGCATTCGCAATGGGCATGATCCTCGCCTTCCTTCGCTGCCGCGCCGGCGCGACGGCCGTCGAGGCCGCCATCGTGAGCGGCATCTTCATGGCCGTGCTTGTCGGCGTCTTCGGCGTCGGTTTCACCATGGTGATCAAGGCCGACATCGAGAATTCGATCGCGGTCGCCGAGCGCTACGCGCTGATCAACGACGAGACGGACGCCAAGATCAAGGAGATCATCCGCGCCCGGCTGACCACCTACGACCCCGACAAGCTGACCCTGTCGCTGCAGCGCGGTTCGTCCGGCGGGGTGGATTTCGTCAAGGCGCAGGTGTCCTACCGGATCGATCTCGGCACCGGCCTCGCATTCGGTCCGATCTCGATTTCCGCGACCCGCATTTTTCCGACCTGACCTCTCCGGCATTGGCCCGGCGCGCCTTGACACGGCTGGGAGGCATCACTATGTCCGCCCCGCTAGCACTCGTCGGAGGTGAGTGCTAACCCAACCAAAGCCAACGTTTCAAAGGTTCAAGTCAATGGCAGAGATGAATTTCCGTCCGCTGCACGACCGTGTTGTCGTTCGCCGCGTCGAATCCGAGGAGAAGACCGCAGGCGGCATCATCATCCCCGACACCGCCAAGGAAAAGCCGTCGGAAGGCGAAGTCGTTTCCGTGGGCCCCGGCGCCCGTGACGAAAACGGCAAGGTTCAGCCGCTCGACGTCAAGGCCGGCGATCGCGTCCTTTTCGGCAAGTGGTCCGGCACCGAAGTCAAGGTCAACGGCCAGGATCTCCTGATCATGAAGGAATCCGACATCATGGGCATCGTCGGCTAACACCGCGCCCATCATCCGAAAACCCCTAAATCAGACAATGGGCGTTTCAGCCCGGGAGTTTTGAAGAATGTCCGCTAAAGAAGTCAAATTCGGCCGTACCGCGCGCGAGCGCATGCTGGCTGGCGTCAACATCCTCGCAGACGCCGTGAAGGTGACGCTGGGCCCGAAAGGCCGCAACGTCGTCATCGACAAGTCCTTCGGCGCACCGCGCATCACCAAGGACGGCGTTTCCGTCGCCAAGGAAATCGAACTCGACGACAAGTTCGAGAACATGGGCGCGCAGATGCTGCGCGAGGTCGCTTCCAAGACCAACGACATCGCCGGTGACGGCACCACCACCGCGACCGTTCTCGCCCAGTCCATCGTTCAGGAAGGCCACAAGGCCGTTGCCGCCGGCATGAACCCGATGGACCTGAAGCGCGGCATCGACCTGGCTGTCGCCGAAGTCGTCGCCGACCTGCAGAACAAGGCCACCAAGATCAACACCTCCGAGGAAGTTGCTCAGGTCGGAACGATCTCCGCCAATGGCGAAAGCGAAATCGGCTCGATGATCGCCGAAGCGATGCAGAAGGTCGGCAACGAGGGTGTCATCACCGTCGAGGAAGCCAAGACCGCCGAGACCGAGCTGGAAGTCGTCGAAGGCATGCAGTTCGACCGTGGCTACCTGTCTCCCTACTTCGTGACCAATCCGGAAAAGATGGTCGCCGATCTGGAAGACCCGTACATCCTGCTGCACGAGAAGAAGCTCTCCAACCTGCAGGCCATGCTGCCGATCCTCGAGTCGGTCGTTCAGTCCTCGCGTCCGCTGCTCATCATCGCTGAAGACGTCGAAGGCGAGGCTCTGGCCACGCTCGTCGTCAACAAGCTGCGTGGCGGCCTGAAGATCGCCGCCGTCAAGGCTCCGGGCTTCGGCGACCGCCGCAAGGCCATGCTCGAAGACATCGCCATCCTGACGGGCGGCCAGGTGATCTCCGAAGACATCGGCATCAAGCTCGAGAACGTCACGCTCGACATGCTCGGCACGGCCAAGAAGGTCTCGATCACGAAGGAAGAAACCACCATCGTCGACGGCGCCGGTGAAGCTTCCGACATCCAGGGCCGCGTTGCCCAGATCAAGGCCCAGATCGAGGAAACCTCCTCCGATTACGACCGTGAGAAGCTGCAGGAGCGCCTCGCCAAGCTCGCAGGCGGCGTTGCCGTCATCCGCGTCGGCGGTGCGACCGAAGTCGAAGTGAAAGAGAAGAAGGACCGCGTCGACGACGCGCTGAACGCCACCCGCGCTGCCGTTGAAGAAGGCATCGTTCCGGGCGGCGGCACGGCCCTGCTGCTCTCCTCCAAGGCCCTGACCGTGACCGGCGTCAATGCCGACCAAGAAGCCGGTATCGCCATCGTGAAGCGCGCCCTGCAGGCTCCGGCCCGCCAGATCGCGACGAACGCAGGCGAAGAAGCCTCCATCGTCGCCGGCAAGATCCTCGAGCAGGATTCGCTGACCTTCGGCTTCAATGCCCAGTCCGGCGAATATGGCGACATGATCAAGATGGGCATCGTCGACCCGGTGAAGGTCGTGCGCACCGCCCTGCAGGACGCCGCCTCCATCGCCGGCCTGCTGATCACGACGGAAGCCATGATCGCCGAGCTGCCGAAAAAAGACGCTCCGGCCATGCCCGACATGGGCGGCATGGGCGGAATGGGCGGCATGATGTAAGCCACGCGCTTACACGCCACTCTTTGGGAAAGGCCGGGCAAACGCCCGGCCTTTTTCGTTGCGCTTGACGGCAGCCGCCGCCTCGCGCAAGAAGCGACTGCCGAGAAGGACTTGGCCGGAACGGTAATGCCGGCCCCGCATATCCGCGTATCCGTATCGCCCCTGGCGATCCCACGGCGTCAACCTTTCGCAATCGCGAACGGGGACGCTTGGATATGCATCATCCTTTCGCGCTTCTCCCTTTGCCGATTGCGGACAACTCGGAGAAAGTGAAATGAACCCTCACCTGAAAATGCAGATCGTCACGGTCTTCCTGATGTCGCTTTCGATGTCGCTGCTGCTGTCCGGTTTCTTCACCGCGCTGCATGTGGGCCTGTCGGCCGATTGGCTGAAGGCGTGGCTTGGCAGTTTCGCGGTCGGCTGGCCGATCGCCTTCGCACTCGCCATGCTCATCGCGGGGCCCATTCGCCGCGTCGCGGCGCGCATATCCGGCCTCTGACGCAACGGGCCGGGCATTGCGCTCGGCCCTTTTGTCCCCGCGGCAGATTGACACCCGCCCCGCAAAGCCATATCTGCGCCATCGGTTCGAGGCGCCGGCCGTCCGCAAGCGAAAGCTCTGGTGAAGCCTCCCTGACACTCCCGATCCGACCCAGCATCGGAACGATGGCAAAGCGGACCCCATTCAGTGCCTCCGATGCGCCGGGAGACCCGGGATGCCCACATCCGCTCACGAGCCTCGCAATCCGTTCCTGACGCGCCCCTTGCCGGGCCTCTATGCCCGCACGGCGACGCCGATCATCTTCATCATGGGCATGAACGGCCTGCTGACCGTCATCGACGCCTTCTTCCTCGGCGCCTATGTCGGCGCCGACGCGCTGACGGCCGTCACGCTGATGTTTCCGGCCTACATGCTGCTGGTGGCACTCGCGACGCTTGTCGCCGGCGGCATGGCCAGCCTCATGGCGCGGCTGCTTGGCGCCGGCGAGCACGAGACCGCGCGCGAGGCCTTCGCCGGGGCGCACATGCTGGCGCTCCTGGTCTGCCTGATCATGATCGCGGGCTTCCTTGCGGGCGGCCGGGCGCTGGTCGGCCTCGCCGCCGGCTCCGACGACCTGTCTCAGATGGGCTACGACTACATCTCCATCCTCGTCTTCTGCTCGCCGGTGATGTTCTTCCTGTCCCTCAACTCCGACGCGTTGCGCTGCGAGGGACGGATGGGCCTGATGGCGCTCATCGCGCTTGCCACCTCGCTGGCCAATATCGGCTTCAACTTCGTGCTGATCGCGGTGCTGGACCAGGGCGTCGCCGGTTCGGCGTGGGGAACGGTCATCGCGCAGGGTCTGGCGCTGATCGCGGTGCTCGCCTTCCGCGTGTTCGGCGAGACGGCGGTTCACATGCGCGGCCTGCCGGCACGCGGCTGGACGCGCCGCTGGCCGGAGTTCCTCGCGCTCGGCGCGCCGCAAAGCCTGACCTTTCTCGGCATCTCGCTCGGTTCGGGCGCGATCATCGCGGCGGTTCACCACTGGAGCGGTGATCATTACGCGCTGACGGTCGCGGCCTATGGCATCGTCACGCGCATCATGACCTTCATCTACCTGCCGCTGCTCGGACTGACGATGGCGATGCAGACGATCACGGGCAACAATTTCGGCGCGTCGCTGTGGCACCGCTCCGATGCGAGCCTGCGTCTCGCCGCCGTGATCGGCCTCGTCTACAACAGCGCCGCCCAGCTGCTCCTGTTCGCGTTCCGGCACCGGATCGGCTTCCTCTTCGTCGACGATCCCGCGACGGCCGCTGAGGTCGCGCGGATCCTGCCGCTGATGACGCTGATGCTGTTCGCCGCCGGACCGATCGCCGTGCTCTCGTCCTATTTCCAGGCGATCGGCGAGCCGGCCCGCGCGGCGGTGCTGAGCCTGACGCGGACCTATCTCTACGCGCTGCCGCTGACCCTGCTGCTTCCCTTCGCGCTGGGCGAGACCGGCATCTGGCTTGCGGCGCCCGCAGCCGAGATCCTCGCCGTGGCAACGGCCGCCGCGGTGCTGGCCCGCGCCCGGATGACCACCGGCCACCGTTTCGGCGTGTTCAGGCACACGCCGTGACGGGAGGTCGGCCGGACGCTTTCCGAACCCGCCGCGGTCGATGACGCATTTGCGACAATCCACATGTCCTCACGTCGCGTCACACAAATTTCACCAACCGGTCAAGAAAGCTTCAACGGAAGCCCCTAGGCCCCGCCGAAGCGTCCCGATCCTCGGGGCGTCCTTCAGGAGGGAATCATGATCCGTCAATTGCTCGCAGCAGGCATCCTGCTGTCCTCGACCGCGCTTGCCGCTGCCGAGACCCAGATCGAATGGTGGCACGGCATGGGCGGCCATCTCGGTGACGTCGTCAACCAGATCGCCGAAGGCTTCAACGAAAGCCAGGACGAATACACCATCACCCCGGTCTTCAAGGGCTCCTATGAAGAAACCCTGACCGCCGCCATCGCCGCCTTCCGTGCCGGCGAACAGCCGAACATCGTGCAGGTCTTCGACGCCGGTGCGGCGACCGTCATCGGCGCCAAGGGCGCGGCCGTTCCGGTCCAGGACCTCCTGCTGGCCAACGGCGTGAACTTCGACATCGAGGACTACATCCCGGGCGTGCGCTATTTCTACGCCGACGCCGACGGCAAGATGATCGGCATGCCGTTCAACTCCTCCTCGCCGGTCACCTACTACAATGTCGACGCCTTCAAGAAGGCCGGCGTCGAAGCTCCGAAGACCTATGAGGAGTTCGAGCAGATCGCGCCGAAGCTGAAGGAAGCCGGCTACATCCCGCTCGTGCAGACCCACCTGCCGTGGGAATTCGTCGAGAACTTCCATTCGCGCCACAACCTGCCGTTCGCCTCCAACGACAATGGCTACAAGGGCGCCGAGGGCACCAAGATCCTCATCAACTCGCCGGAAATGAAGATGCACTTCACCAAGGTGAAGGGCTGGCTCGACGAGGGCCTGTTCGGCTTCTTCGGCACCGGCTGGGACGACAACAAGGCCCAGTTCGTGGACCAGAAGGCCGCCATGTATATCGGCTCTTCGGGTGACTTCGGCGGCCTGACCGCTCTCGACCTGCCGTTCGAGTGGTCGAACACCGAGCTGCCCTACTGGTCCTCGATCACCGGCGGCGAAGGCTACCAGACCTTCATCGGCGGCGCTTCGCTGTTTGCCATGGCGGGTCATCCGGACGAGGAAAACGCGGCCACCGCGAAGTTCTTCGAATATCTGACCTCGCCGGAAGTCCAGTACATGTGGCACCGCGAGACCGGCTATGTGCCGATCACGCAGGCCGCCTACGAACTGGCCAAGCAGGACGGTCACTACGAGCGTTTCCCGGCCGCCGAAACGGGCGTCAAGCAGCTGTCGCTGCGCGCCGGCGAGAACACCCGCGGCTACCGCATGGGCTTCTACGTCCAGATCCGCGACGTCGAGAACCGCGAACTCGCCCGCTTCCTGAACGGTGAAACCACCATCGATGACGCGCTCGCCGCCATCGAGAAGGAAGGCAACGAGCTTCTGGGCCGCTTCTCCAAGACGCTCAACTAAGCGACCGCGTCAGCGATCGCCTTTCGCGAACCCCTGCCGGCGGCCGCCCTTCGCGGCCGCCGGCTTCCGCCAAGCGAGGCCCTCCCTTGAAACGCGCTGCATTCTCGACACGGTGGCTGCCGGTCCTGCTGCTCCTGCCGCAGCTTTCGATCATCACGCTGTTCTTCTACTGGCCCGCCCTGCAGGCGCTGCGGTCGTCCTTCTACCTGGAGGACCCGTTCGGCTTCGGCTCGACCTTCGTCGGCCTGGAGAACTATCTGCGCCTCTTCCGCAGCAGCGAATACCTCAAGACGGCCTGGTTCACGGTGATCTTCACCGTGCTCGTCACCTTCTTCTCGCTGGCCATCGCGCTTCTGCTCGCGGTCAAGGCCGACGGCGTGATCCGCGGCGCCCGGAGCTACCGGACGCTTCTGATGTGGGTCTATGCCGTGGCGCCGCCGGTGGCCGGCTTCATCACGCTGATCGTTTTCAACCAGCGCTGGGGCCCGCTCACCGAGTTCTTCGCGCTGTTCGGCTGGTCGCTGCGGGTGCGGCTCGACTATTTCGACACCGCCTTCGCGATGGTGGTCGCGTCGGTCTGGAAGCAGATCCCGGTCAATTTCATCTTCTTCCTGTCCGGCCTTCAGAGCATTCCGCGCGCCATCCGCGAGGCGTCCCTGATCGACTGCAAGTCGGGCCTGCGGCGTTTCTTCACGGTCACGTTTCCGCTGCTCGCGCCGACCGGCTTCTTCCTGCTGATCATCAACATCACCTATTCGCTGTTCGACACGTTCGGGATGATCGACACGATCCTGCGCAACAATGTCGGCGATAACCCGATCACCCTTGTCTACAAGGTCTATCTCGACGGGTTCCGCGGCCAGGACATCGGCGGTTCGTCGGCGCAATCCGTCGTGCTGATGGTGCTGGTCCTCATTCTCACGATCTTCCAGTTCCGCCTGATCGAGCGGCGCATCCACTATTCCTGAGCGAGCGAACGCCATGGCAGAGATATCGTCCTCACACCCCGTGGCCGCCCCGGCCGCCGCAGCCAGACCGGCGCAAAGGCGCTTTCGCTGGGGCGCCGTCCTCGACCACACGATCCTGATCCTCGGCGCGCTGTTCATGATGGCGCCGATCGCGATGCTGCTGCAGATGAGCACCATCGCCGACACCGAGATCATGAAGCACGGCCCGTCGCTGGTGATCGGCGACCAGTTCGGCTCGAACCTGGACAAGGCGCTGTTCGGCTCGATGAGCTTTTCGGGCAGCAATTCCGGGCTGACCATGTTCATGAATTCGCTGATCCTCGGCCTCGGCTTCGCGATCGGCAAGATCGTCATCTCGATGTGCGCGGCTTATGCGATCGTCTATTTCCGGATGCGCTTCGCGACGCTCGCCTTCTGGCTGATCTTCACCACGCTGCTGCTGCCGCTGGAGGTGCGCATCGTGCCCTCCTACGAGGTCACGCAGAAGCTCGGGCTGCTCAACACCTATACCGGCCTGATCGTGCCGCTGATCGCGTCGGCGACGGCGACCTTCTTCTTCCGGCAGTTCTTCATGTCGGTGCCCGACGAATTGGTTGAAGCGGCGCGCATCGACGGCGCGGGGCCGGTGAAGTTCTTCATCGACATCCTGATCCCGCTCTCGCGCACGATGATCGCGGCGATCTTCATCATCATGTTCGTCTATGGCTGGAACCAGTATCTGTGGCCGACGATGATCGTCACCGAAGAGGGCAAGTTCACCCTCGTTCAGGGCATCAAGCAGATCACGCAGGGCCTGGAAGGCAACCACATCCCCGAATTCGGACGCTCCAACCTTCTGGCGATCCTGGCGGTGCTGCCGCCGGTCGCGATCGTGATCTTCTTCCAGAGCTGGTTCGTCAAGGGCCTGACCGAAAGCGACAAGTGAGACACCCATGGCGCATGTGAACATCGACAGCGTAAGCAAGGAATACCAGAGCGGCCTGCGCGCCGTGAACGACGTGTCCGTCAACATCCGCGCCGGCGAGTTCATCGTCCTCGTCGGACCGTCGGGCTGCGGCAAGTCCACGCTCCTGCGCATGGTCGCGGGGCTGGAGACGATCACCGAGGGCGAGATCGGCATCGGCGACCGGATCATCAACCATGTCGATCCCGCCGACCGCGACATCGCCATGGTGTTCCAGAACTACGCGCTCTACCCGCACATGTCGGTGCGCAACAACATGGCTTACGGGCTGAAGAACCGCGGCATGAACAAGCCCGAGATCGCCGAGCGCGTCGCCGAGGCCGCCGCCATCCTGCGGCTGGAAGAATACCTCGACCGCAAGCCGAAGCAGCTTTCCGGCGGGCAGCGCCAGCGCGTCGCCATGGGCCGCGCCATCGTGCGCGAGCCGGCGGCCTTCCTGTTCGACGAACCGCTCTCCAATCTCGACGCCAAGCTGCGCGTCGACATGCGCGGCGAGATCAAGCAGTTGCAGAAACGGCTCGGCACGACGTCGATCTACGTCACCCACGACCAGCTCGAAGCCATGACCATGGCCGACCGCATCGTCGTTCTGAACGCCGGCCGCATTGAGCAGATCGGCAGCCCGCTGGACGTCTACCGCATGCCGCAATCCGCCTTCGTGGCGGGCTTCATCGGGTCGCCGGCCATGAACCTGATCACGGCGCGCGGCGAAAACGGCAACCTCGTCATCGGCGACCAGACGGTGACGCTGACCAACGGCCACGGCGCGCCGGAGGGTCCGCTGACGCTCGGCGTGCGTGCCGAGGACATCCGCCTCTCCGAAACGGGCGAGACGCCGGATCTCGAACTGACGGTCAGCTATGTCGAGGAACTGGGGTCCGGCCGTCTCGTGCACGGCCATGTCGGCGAGGCGCGGCTTGCCGTGTCGCTGCACTCCGGCGGGCCGCTCTCCGACCGGCTGGGGCTGATCTTCGACCGCGAGCGGCTTCACCTGTTCGACGCGGCCAGCGGTCAGCGCCTCTAGACGTGAAAACGGCCGGCGCGAGACGCACCGGCCGGCTTCCGTGACTGCCGTTTCAGCTCAGGGCTTGATGTAGGTGTATCCCATCATCTGCAGACGGCTCAGTTCCGCGACGCCGGAGGGCACGATCTCGTCTTCGAACACCTCGAAGAGATCGTTCTGGTAGTCGATCTTGCGGCCGACCAGCGTGTTGTTGCAGACGTTGAAGACGACGTTCTGCGTCTTCAGGCTGGTGACGTCCATCTGCAGCTTCTCGTTGGTCTTGGCGTCCTGAAGCAGGCCGACGCCGTTTCCGTGCAGGACGACCTTGATCTCCATCTGGTCCTTGCCGACCGCGTTGATGTGGTTCTGGATGTTGCGCAGCGCGCCGCGATAGGCCGCGTCGTCTTCGCCGCCCTTGTAATTGATATGGTAGACGACCTTCTGCTGGCCGTAGCGCTCATTGGCGCTCGCGGCCCCCGTCAGGGATGCGGCGGCGACGGCGAGCGAGGCCATGATGACGGCCAGTCTTGCGAAGATTTTCATGTGTTTTCCTCCTGTCGGGCTCTGCCGCACCCTCCTGGCGGCATTGCCGTCATGCTCGTCGGAAAACCCCGCTGCTGCCTAGCTGGGCGGACCATCTGAATACCCTGGGGTATACCCTGGGATCGGGACGCGAACGCCTTCAGCCGGCGAGCGCAGGCCCGGCCTTGCGTACCAGCTCGGCCATGTTGCTGGCCTCGTATTTACGCATCAGGTGGCCGCGGTGAAACTCGACCGTTTTCGGACTGATCCCCAGGTCGCGGGCGATCTGCTTCGTCGTCATGCCGTTGCCGACGAGTTGCAGGATCTCCAGTTCGCGCGGCGTCAGGCGCACATCCGCCGTGTCTTCCGCAGGCCCCGCTGCTGCCGCCTCCGGCGGCGTGTGAGCCGCGTGACGGCCGCGCCAATAGATCAGCATGGCGATGCCGATCGGCACGGCGCCGGCGGCCGCGATCATCAGGCCCGACAGCGCGATGGCGGGCGAGGCGTCGCCCGGCCGCGCGGCATCGACCGTTTCGAGCAGATGGCGCACCGGCGCGTCGGGCGAGACGGTAGTCCAGCCGCCATAGCCACCCGCCACCACGGCGGGATGGTCGTCCTCGAAGGCGAGCATGGCGACCGTCACGGCCCGGCGTTCGGGTTCGGGCACATTGGCGGTGGCGCACAAGGTCCATTCCGGCAGGAGCTCGGTCGACAGCGCCGGCTCGAACCCGGGCACGCGCAACGGATTGAGGATGCGCAGCTGGTAGGCTTCCACCTTGCCTGCCATCACCGCGGCCTCCAGCATGCCGGTGCGCACGGTGCCGGCATCGGCCTTGCCGCTCATCACCGCCTCTATGACGGCGTCGTGCGGAAAGCCGAGAAAGGAGACCGATTCCAGGTCCCGCCACGGGTTGACGCCGTTGCGCACCAGGGTCGCGGCGGCAAGTTCGAAGCCGCCGAAAGCGTCCGGCGCGATGGCCGCGAAGCGCCGCCCCTTCAGGTCGGCGAGCGTCTCGATGTCGGGATTGTCGGCACGCACGAAGATCACGGCGCCGAAGCGGTTTCCCGTCACCGGCGCGCCCTCACGGTCGGAGCGCAGCCCGACCATGGGAAACAGGCGGTTGTCCTCGGCAAGCCGGTGGAGATGGCCGGGATTGGTGAAGAGATAGTCGATCTCGCCACGCGACAGCGCCGACCGCACCCCGTCCAGGGAAAGCGGCAGCACCTCGAAGCGGACACCGTCGACGGCCTTGCCCAGCGCGTCGAAGGTGGGTTGCCAGCGGGTCAGCGCGGCTTCGTCACCACGATAGGCAAGCACGCCCACCCTGCGCGACACGACCATTCCGTCCTGCGCGGCGGCTGCGACGATCAGGCCGGCAAGGGCCATGATCGAGAGCAGCGCCCTTCGCGCCAGTCCCTGCATCCCGGTATTTCCTCCCGACGCGAGTTTTGCGCGCGGCGGCGGAAGAAGTCCAGACGGCCGCGAATCTTCACCCCTGCCATGCGGAGTTTTCTGTTGCATCGCAGCATCAGTTCAGTTCAAAAGAAAAACACCCACAACAGGACCAAGATTACATGACACGAGCGACGCTCGCCGCGCTCGCAGGGCGGCTACCTCTTGCCCGCCGCGAGCCGGGCGCCTTTGCCCTCCTCAATCCCCTCACCCTGAAGACCGAGTTGCTGTCCGGCCTGACGGTCGCCTTGGCGCTGGTGCCGGAGGCGGTGGCCTTCGCCTTCGTGGCGGGCGTGCATCCGCTGGTCGGCCTCTACGCCGCGTTCATGGTGGGCCTGATCACCGCCGTGTTCGGCGGCCGGCCGGGCATGATTTCCGGCGCGACGGGTGCTTTGGCGGTCGTCATGGTGGCGCTGGTGGCGGAGCATGGCGTCGAATATCTGTTCGCGACCGTGGTGCTGATGGGCATCCTGCAGATCCTGGCGGGCGTGCTGCGGCTCGGCAAGTTCATCCGGCTGGTGCCGCATCCGGTCATGCTCGGCTTCGTCAACGGGCTGGCGATCGTGATCTTCCTGGCCCAGCTCACCCAGTTCAAGACGCCGGACGCGACCGGCGCGATGCACTGGATGAGCGGCTGGCCGCTCGTCGTGATGCTCGGCCTCGTCGCGCTGACCATGGCGATCATCTGGGGCATGCCGAAGCTGACCAGCGCCTTTCCCGCGCCGCTCGCCGGCATCGCGATCGTCGCGGCGATCGTCATCGTCTTCGGCATCGACGTGCCGCGCGTCGGCGACATGGCCTCCATCGAGGGCGGCCTGCCGCAATTCCACGTCCCGACCGTGCCGCTGACCTTCGAGACGCTCGAGGTGATCGTGCCCTACGCCGTCATCCTCGCCGCCATCGGCCTGATCGAAAGCCTGCTGACGCTGAACCTCGTCGGCGAGATCACCGGAAAGCGTGGCGGCGCGTCGAAGGAATGCGTCGCCCAGGGCACGGCCAATCTGGTGACCGGCTTCTTCGGCGGCATGGGCGGCTGCGCCATGATCGGCCAGTCGATGATCAATGTGAAATCGGGCGGGCGCACGCGGCTCTCCGGCATTTCGGCGGCGCTGTTCCTGCTCGTCTTCATCCTTGTCGGCTCGTCCTTGATCGAGCAGATCCCGCTGGCCGCGCTGGTCGGCGTGATGTTCATGGTCGTCATCGGCACGTTCGCCTGGCAGACGCTGAAGATCATGCGGCGCATTCCGCTGACCGACGCACTGGTCATCGTGCTCGTGACCGTCGTCACCGTGATGAGCGACCTTGCCGTCGCCGTCGTCGTCGGCGTGATCGTCTCGGCGCTGGCCTATGCCTGGAACAACGCCACGCGCATCCACGCCAAGTCGCACATCACGCCGGAGGGCGCGAAGGTCTACCAGATCGAGGGTCCGCTGTTCTTCGGCTCGACCGACGGTTTCGCCGAGCTGTTCGACCCGATCGCCGACCCGCAGACCGTGATCGTCGATTTCATGAACAGTCGCGTCGCCGACCAGTCCGCGCTGCAGGCGATCGAGGACCTGGCCGCCAAGTTCGAGGCACAGGGCAAAACGCTGGTGCTGCGGCACCTGTCACATGACTGCCACCGCCTCCTGAACCGGGCCGGCCAGCTGATGGTCGATTCCGACGACGATCCCGATTACGGGCTGGCCGTGAACTACTCGGTCAAGACCGGCGTCTTTGGCGGGGGACACTAGCTAGGGTCAATAACGCCTGAACTGCAGACGGGATCGGCGCATGCGCGTGCATTTCGGCGTTGTCGATCAGGGTTTCCCCACCAGGCCGTGCGCTCACGAGCGTTGGATAGCTACTGCGCGCTGTCGGAACCACTCGTGAGGCTGGTGCAGCGGGTAGAGTCTCAGCTATGCGGACGTCGGTGTTCTTGATGCTTTGACTGAGTGATCAGCCTAGATCGAGTTCAGATGCCGCATACCCTGCGCTCATACATTAGTGCGATCCCAGAAGGTCATTCTTCGCAAATTCGACAGGTTGGCCCTGGTTTCTTGGAGTCCCATCCCTTCTGGATCGCCGTTTCTATCCAAAGGGCGATATCGGCGGGGGTGACTGGCGCTACCTCAACAGTATTCCAGTCTTTTGGATGTGGGCGGTCTGTTTCGACATGCAGGGTAGCGCCCTTTTCCCTGGCATGTTCAATCGCAACGTGAATCTTCCCGGCCCCGTAATCCGTTTGTGAATGAGTCGCCTTCCTTCTCACCAACCAGCGATACTCTTCTCCTTTGACCGTGATCTTGCGAGAGCCTTTTCTTGGTATGGCCACTGAGTTACTCGAACCATCACAACTTGTTTTCAGCGCTGCCATTCGACATCGTTAACCCGCCCCAGGGCCTTGCACAAAGAAAACAACTCTCGGACCGGACTGACCGCGAAAATGAAAACGGCCGCCGTCACGAATGACGCCGGCCGTTGCCCGCTCCCCCACGGAAAAAAGCTGATTAGCGCACGATGACCTTCGTGCCAACACCGACGCGGGCGTAGAGGTCCATCACGTCCTCGTTGCGCATGCGGATGCAGCCCGACGACACCGCCATGCCGATCGTCCAGGGCTGGTTGGTGCCGTGGATGCGGTAGAGCGTGGATCCCAGGTAGAGCGCGCGCGCGCCGAGCGGATTGTTCGGTCCGCCTTCCATCATGATCGGCAGGATGCGGCCCTTGGCCTTCTCGCGCTCGATCATCTCCGCCGGCGGATGCCAGGACGGCCATTCGGCCTTGCGCGTGATCTTGTGCGAGCCGGCCCATTCGAAGCCCGGCTTGCCGACGCCGACGCCGTAGCGCTGCGCGGAACCGTTGCCCAGCACCAGGTAAAGGAAGCGGTCGATCGTATCGATGACGATCGTGCCGGGCGCTTCCGGCCCGTGATATGCGACCGTCTGCGGCAGGTAAATCGGGTCCATGCCGCGGGTCTTGGCGGGATTGGCCGGGCGCTGCACCGAGACGGGCTGCGCGCGTGGCGCGGTCGCCGCCGGCGCGTCGCGGAAGATCACCTTGCGGGCGTTGGAACGCACCGACGAGCCGGCGATCGGCCGGGGCTGCAACTGCATGACCCAAGGCGCGGCCAGGTCGGGGCTGAGCACGACCGGCGGCGGGGTGGCGTAGCGCTCCTGCGCTCCGGCAGACACGGCCATGGTGAGGCAGGCGGCGGCGACAAGGGCCGCGCGAAGGCTTGCAGGTTTCATCGACGTACTCTCCACACGATCGTCAACGCCTGCTGACACGACATTGTCAGCAGGTTTCGCCGGCAAGCATGACTCGGACGTCCCAGCCAATTATGAATCACGGGCCGCTAAAATGCGTTCGGCCGCGGCAATCTGTCGTCAAGGTTACCCCCCGGTTGCGACGCGTGGTGAATCAATGGTGAATCGGGGGGCGAAAGGCGGATCCGATGGATGGCTTGATCGAGGGACCGGACGGCAAGGTGCGCTGCGCCTGGCACGGCAACCAGGACGACTACCTCGCCTATCACGACAATGAGTGGGGCCGGCCGGTCGACAACGACATCCGCCTGTTCGAGAAGATCTGCCTGGAAGGCTTCCAGTCGGGCCTGTCCTGGCTGACGATCCTGCGCAAGCGCGAGAATTTCCGCGCCGGTTTCGCCGGCTTCGATTTCGAAAAGGTGGCGCGCTTCACCGACGCCGACGTCGAACGCCTCGTGCAGGACGCCGGCATCATCCGCCATCGCGGCAAGATCGAATCGACCATCAACAACGCCAAGCGGGCGCTGGAATTGCGGGACGCCCACGGCTCGCTTGCCGCCTATTTCTGGGCGCATGAGCCGCCGGCCTCCGAGCGGCCCGCCACGCTCGACTGGGCGACGCTGCGGGCGATGCCGAAGACGGCCACGTCGACCGCGATCTCCAAGGATCTGAAGAAGCGCGGCTGGTCCTTCGTCGGCCCGACCACGGTCTATGCCTTCATGCAGGCGATGGGGCTCGTCAACGACCACGTGGAAGGCTGCTGCTGCCGGCCTGAGGTCGAGGCCGCCCGCGACGCCTTCACGAGGCCCGCGTGACCGGCGCGCCCGTCCAGGCGCTCCACGAGACATTGCGCGCGCTGATCTTCGAGACCGCGCGCGAGACGGAGGGCGTCGGCGAACTGGCCGAGAGCCTCAAATGGGGCGAACCCAGCTTCACGCCGGCCCGGCCGCGCATCGGCAGTTCGGTGCGCCTCGCCACGCGCAAGGACGACACCGTGGCGATGCTGTTCATCTGCCATACGAACCTCGTCGACCGGTTTCGCGAGCTCTATCCCGACACCTTCGCCTTCGAAGGCAACCGCGCGCTCGTCTTCCGGCCGGGCGAGGCAGTTCCGGTCGCGGAGACGAAACACTGCATCGCCCTGGCGCTCACCTATTTCCAGCGCTGACCGGCGACTGCCCCCGCTTGATGGCGAACTCCCGCGCATCGTGGTAACGTAGGGGAAGCTATTGCGGGAGGCGGACATGACTGTCGATGTCGAGAACACCGCGCCGGCGAACTTCGCGGAACGCTATGAATCCGTCCTTTTGCCGGTGATCTTCCAGCCCTGGGCACGAGAGATCGTCGAACGGGCAGCGCCGGCTGACGGCGAAGACATTCTCGATCTCGCCTGCGGGACCGGCGTGGTGACGCGGCAAGTCGTGCAGTCAGGCGTGACGCCGGGCAGCCTGACGGGCGTCGATCACAATGCCGATATGCTTGCGGTGGCCCGGCACCGCGCCGCCGAAGCGGGGATCGAGGCCGAGTGGCTGGAAGCCGATGCGGGCGACCTCCCCTTTTCCGACGACCGTTTCGACCTCGCATTCTGTCAGCAGGCGCTGCAATTCTTCCCCGACCGCCCGCGCGCCCTGCGGGAACTTCACCGGGTGCTCAGGCCGTCGGGACGCGCAGTCTTCTGCGTGCAGCGCGAGCTGGACATCAACCCGCTGCTGCGGTCGCAGGCCGCGGCGCTCGATGCGCATGTCGGCACCAAAGCCGGCGAGGCCGTCCGGGCCATCTGCGGCCTGCCGGACGCCGAGGAGATCCGGGCCCTGTTCGAGGAGGCGGGGTTCCGTGACATCGCGGTGGAAACCGTGTCGCTGGACCTGCACCATCCCGACGGCAGGCGCTTCGCGGCCGGCGCGATGGGCGGCATGCACACCGGAGACAAGCTGTCTCGCATTTCGCAAGACCAGCAGCAGCAATGCATCGACGATTTCCTTGCAGGTCTCGGCGACTGTTTCGACGGTCAGGCGATCCGGTTTCCGCATGTGTCGAACGTGGTCGAGGCGCGCGCCTAGGCAGCCGACGTATTTCCTGGGCGATCGACGGCTAGCCGTCCATGAAATCGAACAGGTCCGGGCCGATCGCGCCCTCGATCTTCAGGAGGCGGCGCTTCATTTCGGTTCCGCCGGGGGCGGAAAAGCCGGTCATGGCGCCGCCTGCGCCGACGACGCGGTGGCAGGGTATGACGATCGGGATCGGGTTGGCGCCGAGCGCCTGTCCGACCCGCCGCGACAGGGAAACGTCGCCCAGTTCGCGCGCGATCTCGCCATAGGTGCGCGTTTCGCCCGGTCCGATCCGGCTGGTCGCCGCATAGACGCCGCGCTCGAACGCGCCGACGCCATCCAGGTCGAGCCGGGCGTCGTAGAACCCTGCCGCCTCGCCCTTCGCCAGCGCCCGGATGACGGCAACGGTCCTTTCGATGTCGGCGGGCGCGTGATGCACCTGCCGGGCGTCCGGCGCGCGGCGGCGGAGGCGTGCGAGCGTCCGCTCGTCGTCGGCCTCGGGAAAACTGGCCGCCAGAATGCCGCTGCCGGCCCAGGCCAGGCCGCAGCGGCCGATGGCCGTATCGAACAGTATGGCGAAGGTTTCGCGCATGTTCTTTCCCTGACGTCACGTCTATTTTCTGTCCCGCGTGTCGAAAAACCCTGCAAAGGGACCTCGAATTCCGGGCTGAACTGACCTATTTTTCTAACAGAAGGGACTGCATATTGCTCGGGAGAATCCAGATGGGACTCAAGACAGCATTCACGGCCTCGATTCTGGTGCTTGCCACCGTCGCGGCCGCACCGCAGGCGGGAATGGCCATGCCAGGCGCACCGCTTGCCATCGACACGCCGGCACCGCTCGTGACCCAGGTCAAGGACGGCATCAGATGGAAGAAGAAGCACCCCTACTACAAGGGTCATCGCGGCTATCGGCACAAACGGCCGGGCTATCGCTACCATAACGGCTACTGGTTCCCGGCGCTTGCCTTCGGCATCATCATCGGGTCGCAGGCGACTGGCCGGACCTACCACCTGTCCGAGTCGCATTACCGCTGGTGCGAGCACAAATATGTCAGCTACCGGCGCTGGGACAACACGTTCAAGCCCTACTACAAGCCGCGCAAGGCTTGCGTGTCGCCCTATCTGCGCTGACCGCGCGAACGACCCGGGCGGCGCGCGCCTGCCCGGGCCTGTGCGCCAGCGCACAGCAGGGCATGCATCCCGTCGATAATCGGAGGCCAACACGGCGGCGACCGCCGCCTCCCAACCTCCAATCGACGGGAAACCAACATGAAAATCGCATCCATCATGGCCGCTCTCGCGGCCACGCTCACGCTTTCGCTCGCCGCCCAGCCGGCCGCCGCCAAGGACTGGGTCGAGAAGGTCGCCATCACGACCGACGGCATCGACGCCGTCTCCATCAAGGTCTCGGCCAACGCCTCGGGCTACACCGGTGTCAAATCCGAAAAACACCGCTTCCTGCTCAGGCTCGAGGCGCAGGCGCGCAAGCGGGCCATCGTCTATGGCGGCGTGGTCGGCATGTATGACGGCGTCCGCTTCGGCCAGCCGGTCGCCGGCTGGAAATACAGCTTCCAGAGCGCCGACCGCACCTACAAGAAGCACATCGAGCCGGTCATCCCGATCTCGCAGATCCGGTGGTACGGCGCCGATCCGGTGCAGGTCTGCAAGAACCTCATGGCCAAGAAGACCAGCGAGGGCATGACCAAGGCGCAGGTGCTGTCCAAGGAATGGAACGCCAGCACGCTGGTGTTCTTCCAGTTCGACGTCATGGCGCAGCGCCCCTATCCGAAGAGCTCGTCGCATGAGCGCAAGTCGCTGATCTACCATGCGCCGGTGAAGTGCCTCTCGGGCATGCACCGCGCAAGCTGACGCGAGCGGCTCGCTCCGCTTGCGACAAGCGGGCCTGTCTTGTAGGGAAGGCGCGATTTCGCACTTGCCCGCCCGACAGGCCCTCTCATGTCCGACAAGAAGAAGAAAAAACCGCAAAAGCTCAAAGCGCGGCTGCCCCGCGGCTTCGTCGACCGTTCGCCGGCCGACATCCGCGCCACCGACGAGATGGTCGCCAAGATCAAGTCCGTCTATGAGCGCTACGGCTTCGACCCCGTCGAAACGCCGATCTTCGAATATACCGACTGCCTCGGCAAGTTCCTGCCCGACCAGGACCGCCCCAACGAGGGCGTGTTCTCCGTGCAGGACGACGACGAGCAGTGGATGAGCCTGCGCTACGACCTGACCGCGCCGCTGGCGCGCCACGTCGCCGAGAACATCAACACGATCCAGCTTCCCTACCGCACCTATCGCGCCGGCTGGGTGTTCCGCAACGAGAAGCCCGGCCCCGGCCGATTCCGCCAGTTCATGCAGTTCGACGCCGACACGGTCGGCGCCCCCGGCGTCCAGGCGGATGCCGAGATGTGCATGATGATGGCCGACACGATGGAAGCTCTCGGCATCGCACGCGGCGACTATGTGATCCGGGTGAACAACCGGAAGGTGCTGGATGCAATCATGGCGTCCGCCAAGGTTGCCGAGGACGACGGCGGCTTTCAGCGGCTAGCCGTACTCCGCTCTTTGGACAAGTTCGATAAGTTCGGCCTCGAAGGTGTGATCCAGCTTCTGAGCAAAAGCGGACGAACCGACGAGAGCGGCGACCATACGAAAGGCGCCGGCCTTGACGACTGGCAGATCACCCGCATCGTCAACGCAACCGGATGGAAAGAACAAGGCTCGGGTGCGAACAGCGATGTCTCCGATGGCCTGACTCTCGGCAATCTTGAAGACGCTCTGTCGTCCGATGGTGTCTCTACCGAGGGAGTGAACGAACTCGTTCAAATCCGGGATATGGTAAGGGCTGCGGGTTACGATCAGGATCGAATTTGGTTCGACCCCTCCGTCGTCCGCGGCCTCGAATACTACACCGGCCCGGTCTACGAGGCAGAACTGCTCTTCGACGTCACCAACGAGAAGGGCGAGACGGTGCAGTTCGGCTCGGTCGGCGGCGGCGGGCGTTATGACGGCCTCGTCAAGCGCTTCACCGGGCAGGACGTGCCGGCGACCGGGTTCTCCATCGGCGTCTCGCGCCTGATGACGGCCTTGAAGAACCTCGGCAAGCTCGGCCAGGCCGATGTGGTCGAGCCGGTGCTCGTCACCGTCATGGACGGCGACACGGCCGCGCTCGGCGCCTATCAGCAGATGGTCCAGACCCTGCGCGCGGCCGGCATCCGCGCCGAGATGTACCAGGGCAACTGGAAGAAATTCGGCAACCAGCTCAAATATGCCGACCGGCGCGGCTGTCCGCTCGCGATCATTCAGGGGTCCGACGAACGTGATCGCGGTGTCGTGCAGATCAAGGACCTGATCGAGGGCAAGCGCCTGTCGGGCGAGATCGAGGACAATGTCACGTGGCGCGAAAGCCGCCCGGCACAGGAGGAAGTCGACCAGTCCGACCTCGTCCCCGCCGTCATCCGCATGCTCGCCGCCCAGGCCGAGGACCGGGCGAAGGGTGCCTGACGTGCTGACCGTCGGCGCGCGAAGGCCCCCCTCTGTCGGCTGCGCCGACATCTCCCCCACAAGGGGGGAGAATGGGCGCGGGTTTCGCCGCGATTGGCCGGCTTCCGCCATTTGCCGTCAGGGATCCGCACACTCCCCTCTCCCCCCTTGTGGGGGAGATGTCGCGCAGCGACAGAGGGGGGTCTCCCACGCACCGGAGACGGCCGCATGAACGCACTCCGCTCCTTTTCGGCGCGCGCCGACATCGAGACGATCCTTGCCCGGCTGGGCGCGGAGCGGTTGGACGTGCCGGTGATGCAGCCGGCCGATCCGTTTCTCGACACGGCGGGCGAGGAATTGCGCCGGCGCATCTTCCTGTCGGAAAGCGAGACCGGCGAGACGCTGTGCCTGCGGCCGGAATTCACCATTCCCGTCTGCCTGCACCATCTTAGCGCGGACCAGGCCGGCCATCGCCGCTACGGCTATGTCGGCACCGTGTTCCGGCAGCGGCGCGCGGGCGGCAATGAATTCCTGCAGGCCGGCATCGAGGATATCGGCGACGAAGACAGCGCTGCGGCCGACGCGCGCTCGCTCGCCGACGCGCTGACCTTTCTCGACGAACTCGGTGTCACCGCGCCGACCGTGACCACGCTTGGCGACCAGGCGGTGTTCAACGCCGTCGTCACCGGCCTCGGCCTGCCGCAGGGCTGGGCCGTGCGGCTGAGCCACGCCTTCGGCGACCGCGACACGCTGGACGCGACGCTGAGCGCGCTGGCCGTTCCGCCGCCCCTGCCCGACCTGCCCGACGACATCGGCGCACCGGCGAAAGCCCGCGACCGGGCCGCGCTGGTCGAGGCGCTGAATCTGCGCCTGCGCGAGGCCGGGCTTGAGAATTCCGGCGGCCGCGACGCCGACGAGATCGCCGACCGGTTGATCGCCAGGTTCGACGCCGTCGAGATCGCGCCCGACGAGACCGCGCTCGCCACGCTGCGCGCGTTTCTGGCCATCCGCACGCCGCTGAACGCGGCCGCCGCGGCTTTGCGCGATTTCGCCGCCAACAACGGTCTGGACCTCGACGCGGCCGTCGCCGCCTTCGCCGCGCGCGAGGCTCAAATGACCGCCGCCAACGTCGACACCACCGCCATATTCTACGACGCGGCTTTCGGCCGAGCTCTCGATTACTACACCGCGCTGGTCTACGAGATCACCCTGCCCGACGGGCTCGTGCTCGCCGGCGGCGGGCGCTATGACCGGCTGCTGACGATGCTCGGCGCCCAAGGCGCGATCCCCGGCGTCGGATTTTCCGTCTGGCTCGACCGCATCGGCCCGCTGACGGGAGGCGACGCATGAGCGCGACGATCACCATCGCGGTGCCCTCCAAGGGCCGCCTGAAGGAAGAGGCGCTCAGCCGCATGGACACGGCCGGCTATGCCGTCGAGCCGCCGAAGGACGCGCGCACCTATCGCGCCGTCGTCCCCAGCCATCCGAATGTCGAGGTCGCCTTCCTGTCGGCCTCCGAGATCGCCCGCGAACTGGGCAAGGGCTCGATCGATCTGGGCGTCACCGGCGAGGATCTGGTGCGCGAGGGACTGCCGGACAGCGAGAACCGCGTCGAGCGGCTGGCGCAACTCGGTTTCGGCCATGCCGACGTCATCGTCGCCGTGCCGGAAGCGTGGTTCGACGTCGACACCATGGCCGATCTCGCCCTCGTGGCCGCCGATTTCCGCCATCGCCACGGCCGGCGGCTGCGCATCGCGACGAAATACTGGCGGCTGACCCAGCGCCATTTCTCGCAGACGCACGGCATCCAGCTCTATCGGATCATCGAGAGCCTCGGCGCGACCGAGGGCGCGCCGGCGGCAGGCCAGGCCGACATCATCGTCGACATCACCTCCACCGGCTCCACGCTACGCGCCAACCATCTGAAAGTGCTGAAGGACGGCGTGATCCTTCAGTCGCAGGCCTGCCTGTTCGCGCCGACGCCGCGTGCGGTCGACGCCGAACGCAGGCGGACGGTCGACGGCCTCGCCGCCGCGCTCGGCGCATGAAAAAGCCGCGCCGGGAGGGCTCCACGGCGCGGCCTGATCGGCGAAAAGAGGGGGGATATTCCGCCCGATCCATCCGGACGATCGAGAGGGGTGACCGACCGGCTGTGATCTTTCTACGTCATGCTGGTCCAATCGGATCAGCCGGCCTTCAATTGGCTTGCGCGGGCAGTGCGGCGAGGATCTCGGTGGCGGACTTGCCGGACGCCGCCGCGATCGTGCTGACCGTCTCATCCGTCGACGCCACCGCAAAGCCCTGTGCGCGCAGCCGTTCCGCCAGGCCCTCGCCGTCCTGGCCGAAGACCGGGGCGACCGCCGCGATCGGTGCCTCTTGCATGGCGCGCAACACGGCGAATTCGGGCCGTCCGCCCCGGCCGGCAGCCGGATCCGCGGTCAGTGCCGGATAGGCGAAGGCCACCGCGCCGACCAGCGACACAGCCAGTGCGACGGCCATGGCCGGACGCTTGAAATAGTTGGAAAAGGCGCGCCAGTTCTTCCACAGATGCAGCACGAAGGGCGCGATCAGCACCATCGACAGCCATTCATGCATCGAATGGAAGGTGGCCGAGCCGAGATGGAAGAACAGCGCCACGCCGGAAACGAGCGAGACGATGAAGAGGCCTGTCGTCAGCGGTGTCGCGTAGCGTGAAAGTAGGGTGGGCATCGGGCTTTTCTCCAGAGGAAACAGCCGAACGCTAGTCACGCCGCCGCGCCAAGTCCCGTTACAAATCCGTAAGGCTGCGCTGACCGCATGCCTGCCATTCCGCTGCGGAATGGCAAAAAGAAAAGCGCGGGACCGAGGCCCCGCGCTGAACATCGAATGGATTGGCCGATCAGGCCAGAGCAGGCTTCGCCGTGCCGATCCGCTCGTCGACGGAGAGCGAACCCGCGCCGGTGACGGCGAGCGCCAGGAAGCCGCCGGCGATGGCGATGTTCTTCATGAACATGATCATCTGCATCTGGTCGGCCGGCTGATAGTGGAACATGAAACCGGCGAACACGGTGAAAGCGGCAAGCGCCCAGGCCGATTCGCGGGTGCGGAAGCCGACCAGGATGGCAAGGCCGGCTACCAGTTCGAAGATCGCCGCGCCCCAGGCGAGCAGCGTCGCCGCCGGAAGGCCGACCGACGAAATGTAGCCGGCGGTGCCTTCGATGGCGAAGAACTTGCCCCAGCCGGAAACGATGAAGATGTAGGCCAGCAGCACGCGGGCGGCGAGAAGGATGATGGAGTTGGACATTGACTGTTCCTCGGTTGTTGTATGCCGCGCAACATAAGCGTCTGCTGCGGCGCAACAATCCGGGGAAGCGGCGACAATTCGTTCATCAATATGAAACGACTTGTCGTAGCACGTTCATCAAACCATTTTCTCGGGCCGCACGATGCGGTCGAACTCCGCTTCCGTGACATGACCGCTGGCGATCGCCTCCTCGCGCAGCGTGGTGCCATTCTTGTGGGCGGCCTTGGCGATGGCGGCGGCGTTGTCGTAGCCGATATCCGGGGCGAGCGCCGTGACCAGCATCAGCGACCGGCTGACGAGATCGGCGATGCGAGCTCGATCGGCCTCGATGCCCGCGAGGCAACGATCGGTGAACGACATCATCGAATCGGAGAGAAGCCGCACGGACTGCAGCACCGCGTCGGCGATGACGGGCTTGAAGACGTTGAGTTCGAAATGCCCCTGCGAAGCAGCGACATTGACCGTCGTCTGGTTGCCCATGACGCGGGCGGCGACCATGGTCAGCGCCTCGGCCTGGGTCGGGTTCACCTTGCCCGGCATGATGGAAGAACCAGGCTCGTTTTCCGGCAGGATGAGTTCGCCAAGGCCCGAGCGCGGGCCTGATCCCAGAAAGCGGATGTCATTGGCGATCTTGAACAGGTCGCCGGCGAGCGCCGCCAAAGTGCCGTGAAACGCCGCCAGCGCGCCGTGGCTCGCCAACGCCTCGAACTTGTTGCCCGCCGTGCGGAAGGGCAGGCCCGTGATGCCCGCGACATTCGCGGCGAAGGCTTCGGCGAAGCCCTCCGGCGCATTGAGGCCGGTGCCTACCGCGGTGCCGCCCTGCGCGAGCGCGAGGACGTCGCCAAGCGCGGCCTCGATGCGCGCCAGCGCGAGTTCGAGTGCGGCGCGGTAGCCGGAGAATTCCTGGCCGAGCGTCAGCGGCGTGGCATCCTGGGTGTGGGTGCGGCCGATCTTCACGATGTCGGCGAAGTCGCGCTCCTTCGCCGCCGTCGCCTCGATCATGTGTCTGAGCGCGGGGACCAATCGCCCGGCCGTCTCGACTGCGACGGCGACATGCATGGCGGTCGGGAACGTGTCGTTGGAGGACTGGCCGCGGTTCACGTGATCGTTCGGGTGGACGGGATCCTTCGATCCAATGACGCCGCCGAGCAGTTCGATGGCGCGGTTGGCGATCACCTCGTTGGCGTTCATGTTGGACTGGGTGCCGGATCCGGTCTGCCAGACCGACAGCGGGAAATTATCGTCCAGACGGCCCTCGATCACCTCGGTTGCGGCTTCGGCAATGGCGTCGGCGCGCCGCGCGTCCAGTGTGCCGAGATCGCGATTGGCGAGCGCGGCCGCCTTCTTGACGATGCCCAGCGCATGCATGAGCGGAACCGGCATCGTCTCGGTGCCGATCGGAAAATTGATCAGCGAGCGCCCGGTCTGCGCACCCCAATAGCGCTCCGCCGGCACTGTGACCTCGCCCATCGTGTCGGTCTCTGTTCGCATCGCTTCGCTCATGGTCGTCTCCTTTGCCCCGATATGGGGCGTGACCCAGCGGCTGCCAACATGCCCAAGCGGCACCTGTTACCGATGCGCTACAGTCGGCCCGGCATTCAACCGATCGGCGAAAACGGACTGGCCAAGCGGACGGCCCGGACGTAAAGGCGAGCCATCTGCAACGCGAACCGCCCGAGGACGAGATGATAAAAAGCTATCGCATTTCCCTCGCCCCATGCCTGACGGCATAACGGCGGACGCGGCTCGACGCTTAGTTTTCAGACACAATCACAAGCATCGCTTCGACTTCCGCCGGGAACGCTCTTTTCGTCCCTGAAGGAATTCCACCATGCAAAACCGGAACACCGGGCGGCCTCTATGCCGCGACACGTTCATGCGCGCGGACACGCCGCTCCACGACCACGACAGATATCGCGCCCTCATGCTCGGGCTCGGCATGCGCATGCCGTCATCAGAGCCGCCTGGGCGGCGTTTTCGCGAAGCAACGCGCGACCGAGCAGCGCACGCAGGCACCGGATTCGTCGCCCGCCTGCGGCGGCTCCTGCGATGAGGCGATCCGCCTCGTCCTGTGTCTGAGGACGCAGGCCCGGGCGGCCCGAAAGACGGGCCGCATTCGGGCGCGATGGCCTGGCTGGGCTTGCCCCGCCAGGCTCGTCGTCCGCGCGAACGGGGCTTACTTGACGGTGAGCACCGCGCAGGGGGCGAGCTGGGACACCTTGGTCGTCGTCGAGCCGACCAAGAGACCGGTCAGTGAGCCAAGCCCGCGGCGGCCCATGACGATCAGGTCGGCCTTGTGGCTCTTTGCTTCCTCGACGATGGCGTGGGCCGGGTCGCCCGACACCAGCACGCTGGTGAAATCGGACACGCCCCATTCGCGCACCTCGGCCTCGGCGGCGCCGATGACTTCGCGGCCTTCCTTTTCGATCTCTTCCTTCGTCGGCGGCACCGGAACGGCCGTGTATCCGACGATCAGCGTGTCGCCCACCGCCTGCGGGGTGTGAACGATATGCAGCTTGGAACCGTATTTCTTGGCGAGGTCGCAGGCGACCTTGATGGCCTCGCGCGCGTGGTCGGACCCGTCGGTGGCCACGACAATCTTCTCAAACATGCTGTTCTCCCGTTCTATCTGGCCGCACACCTTCGCACGGCGCGCGAACCGTCACATTGATGTCAATCATACGGCCGGACAAGCCGGAAACCGTCAGCAGTAGCGCTCCGGACCGACCGACTGTTCGTCGGAATAGCGGTCGCCATAGGCGAAGCCGACCGGCAGCAGGAGGTCGATCTCGGCGAGTTGCTCCTGGCTCAAGACCGTGTCGGCGGCAGCGGCGTTCTCCGCCAGATGCTCGGGCGAGCGCGTCCCCGGAATGGCGATGACGTGGTCGCCCTTCTGCAACACCCAGGCATTGGCCATCGTCGCCGGGGACATGCCCTGGCTCCTGGCGTAGGCGTTGAACTTGGCGACGATCGCCTTGTTGGCGGAGTAGTTCGGTTCCTGGAAGCGCGGATTGGAGCGCCGGAAATCGCCTTGCGAGAGTTCGTCGATGACCGGCATCGTGTCGGCGAAGATGCCGCGGCCGACCGAGGAAAAGGAAACGAAAGTGGTGCCCAACTCGGCGCAGGCCTGCAAGAGACCCAGTTCCGGCAGCCGCGTCCACAAAGAGTATTCGTTCTGCACGGCCATGACGGGATGCACGGCAACCGCGCGGCGCAACGTGTAGGGCGCGATCTCCGAAAGGCCGATACCGCCGATCTTTCCCTCTTCCTTGAACTTCACCATCGTGGCCATCACGTCCTCGATCGGGATCTCAGGCTGACGGCGGTGAATGTAGTAGAGGTCGACATGTTCGACGCCGAGCCGCTTCAACGAGCCTTCGAGCTGTTCGCGCAGGCTCGCTTCGGTGTTGTCGTGACGACGCACCGGCTTGGTGATGATCCCGCCCTTGGTGGCAATGGTGAAACGGTTCGGATGGTCCTTGATGAAGGAACCGATATAGCTTTCCGAGACGCCGCCGCCATAGATCAGCGCCGTGTCCAGATGGGTGACGCCGAGATCCAGCGCGGCGGCCAGCGTCTTGTGGGCCTCGGCCTCCTCGATCTTGCCGTAGGCGCCGGCGAAGCTCATGCAGCCGAGCCCGATGGCGCCGACCGAGGGTCCGTCCGTGCCGAGTTTTCGTTGTTGCATGACTGCCTCTCCAGAATTCCAAATCGATGACAGGCGTGGTCTAGCCGATGGAGCCGGTCATGACGAGACCCCGGCGGCCCGACGATGCAATCGCGCCCGGGCGATCCTATGTAAGAGGTGAACGGATAAGATGCGATGAAACTCGTCTGGATGATTCTGGGTCTTCTCGCCGTCGGCGCGGCTGTCGCCGGCGTCGTGCTGCCGCTCGTGCCGACGACGCCCTTCCTGCTGCTTGCCGCCTTCGCCTTTGCCCGCAGTTCGCCCCGGCTGGAGGCGTGGCTGCTCAATCACCCGCGTTTCGGCCCGCTGATCGTCGATTGGCGGATGGAAGGTGCGATCGGGCGCCGCTCCAAGGCCGTCGCCGTGACGACGATGGCCGCAACACCGGCCGTCACCTGGGCGATCGGGGCGAACGCGACCGTCTTGTCGGTCCAGATCGTCGTGTTGTCGGTCGCCGCGCTCTTCGTGCTCACCCGGCCTGAACCGTCGGGTCGGTGATTTCGCCGACGATTACTCGACCGCCAACAGCGCGTCAAGGCGCGAGGGCCGCGGCTCAGGCACCCCTGTGGGCTTCGGGCCTCCATAGGCCCAGTCGAGGAGTTCGACCGTGTGCAGGATCGGGATGTCCGTGCCGGTGGCGATCTGGGTGATGCAGCCGATATTGCCCGTGGCGACGATGTCCGGCTTCGTCGCCTCGATGTTGCGCACCTTGCGCGCCTTCAGCTGCGCCGAGATCTCCGGCTGCATGATGTTGTAGGTGCCCGCCGACCCGCAGCACAGATGCCCCTCGGCCGGATCCTTCACGCTGAACCCGGCTGCTTTCAGCAGCGTTTTCGGCGCGGTCGTGATCTTCTGGCCGTGCTGCATCGAGCAGGCGGAGTGGTAGGCGACCGTCAGGTTCGGCTTGAGCGCCGGTTCGGGCCGCTCGATGGAGGCGAGATACTCCGTCACGTCCTTGGCGAGCTGCGACACCCGCGCCGCCTTGTCGGCATATGCGAGGTCTTCGCGCAGCATCCAGCCATAGTCCTTGATGGTGGTGCCGCAGCCAGAAGCGGTGACGATGATGGCGTCCAATCCGCCGTTGTCGATTTCGCGCGTCCAGGCGTCGACATTGCGGCGCGCGTCGTCGAGCGCCTTTTCCTCGCGGCCCATGTGATGGACCAGCGCGCCGCAGCAGCCCTCGCCCTGGGGAACGACGACCTCGACGCCGAGCCGGGTCAGGAGGCGGATCGTCGCCTCGTTGATGCCGGGCTTCAGCACCGGCTGGGCGCAGCCGGTGAGGATGGCCACGCGGCCGCGTTTCTCCGTGGCGGGCGCATGGCTGCCCGGCATGGCGAAGGGCGACGGCTTTTCGACCGCCTTCGGCGCGAGGTCGAGCATCGCGCCGAAGGGTTTCAGCGGCGGGATCGCCTTCAGAAGGCCGGCGAAGGGCCGGCCGAGCCGGGCGGCGGCGAGCGAGGCGCGGAACCGGCCCGGATAGGGCAACACCAGCGCCAGCACGTTGCGGGTGATCCGGTCGAAGAGCGGCCGGCGGTAGGTTTTTTCGATATGGGCGCGGGCGTGATCGACCAGATGCATGTAGTGCACGCCCGACGGGCAGGTCGTCATGCAGGCGAGGCAGGACAGGCACCTGTCGATATGGGTCACGACCTGCTTGTCGGCGGGCCGGTCGTTTTCCAGCATGTCCTTGATCAGGTAGATGCGCCCGCGCGGACTGTCGAGCTCGTTGCCGAGCGTCACATAGGTCGGGCAGGTCGCCGTGCAGAAACCGCAATGCACGCAGGTGCGCAGAATCTTCTCCGCCGCCGCGACGCCGGGATCGCGCAACTGCTCGGTGGTGAAATTGGTCTGCACGGCAACTCGCTTTTCTGAACCGTCAGATCCACCAGGTGGCCGGATCGGAGATCGGTTCGTTCTTGTTGAGCGCCATCATGCCCTTGACGACGCGCACGATGACCCAGACGCCGACGGCCAGCATCAGCAGGAAACCGATCCCGACGATGAACAGCAGCGCTGAAATGAAGGAGTAGAGCAGGCCGATCCAGAAGGTCCGGATCTGCCAAGTGTAGTGGGATTCGACGAAGCCGCCGGCCTTGCCGCGGTTGATGTAGGCCATCACGATGCCGACGATGGCGGTGATGCCGACAACGAAGCCGACGAGATAGAGGATGTAGATCGCGAGCGCATTTTGCGGGCCCGCTTCAAGCCATTTGTCGGTCTCACGCGGAGCGGGTGAAGGAGCCGTGTTCTGGGGATCGGTCATGGGGGTTCTCCGTTGGATGGGTCAGGCGGCCTTGCGCCCGTCATTCCACACCATCCGTCCCGGATTGAAAACTCCCCTGGGGTCAAGCGACGCGCGAACGCGCTCCGCCAGGGCCGCCACGGCCGGCGCCTGCGGCTGGAACACCGGAACCGAGCGGCGGATTTCGTCGCCGGCCCGGATCAGCGTCGCGTGACCGCCGCCGCATTTCGCCACCGCCGCGCGCACCGCCTCGGCCGCCGCATCGGTTTCGTCATCGAGCTGCAGCCAGACGAGGCCGCCCTGCCAGTCGTAGAAGGCCTCTCCGGCGGTCTCGCGCAGGATCAGCGCCGCGACGTCATGGCCCGCCATCGGCGCGACCGAGATCTTCCAGAGCGGTCGCGTGCCCCCGGCGAAGGGAGCGACGTCGCGCAGGCCGGACCACAGGTCACGCGAGGCGGACACATCGAGCGTCTCCATGTCCGGGGCGCCGGTGAGCGTGTCACGCAGGCGCTGCAACCGAGCGTCGACGGATTCGGCAAATCCCTCCAGCCGCAGAAGCGTCGCCGCGCCTCCGTCGAGCCCGGTCCGTGCGGCCACGCCCTCCGGCAGATGCGCCGCGCCGGACACCTCCGCGCTCGTGCCAAGCGCGGCGGCCATCAGATTTGCGCCCTCGCCGTCGGACAGTCCGCGCAGGACGAGCGTCGTCTCGGTCTGCGGCCGCGGCAGCAGCTTGAACGAGACTTCGGTCAGCAATCCGAGCGTGCCCCAGCTCCCGGCCATGAGCTTGACGAGGTCGAGGCCGGTGACGTTTTTCATCACCTTGCCGCCATTCCGGATCACCTCGCCCGCCCCGTTGACGAAGCGCGCGCCGATCAGCGCGTCGCGCGCGGCGCCGACAGTGATGCGGCGTGGGCCGGCGATGTTGGCGGCGGCGATGGCGCCGATGGTGGGCACGCCATTGGCGCCAAAGAGGCCGCGCCAGTCGCCCGGCTCGAAGGCCAGCATCTGGTTGTTCTCGTCGAGCGCGGCGGCGATGTCGGCGACCGGCGTCCCAGCCCTGGCCGTCAGCACCAGCTCGCCCGGATTGTATTCCGTGATGCCGGAAAGCGCGGCCGTCGAGAGGACGCGGTCGGCCGCTAAGGGCTGACCGATCCCCCGCTTCGTGCCGCCACCGGCGATCTCCAGCGTCGTGCCGGCCGATGCCGCGTCGCGGATGATGTCGGCCGCCTCGTCCTCCGAGGCGGGCATGATCGTTTCCATGGTCGTCATGATCACCCCGCCTTGCGCATTTCGAGGTCGAGCGGGAAGACCTTGGACGGGTTGAGCAGCCACCCCGGGTCGAAGGCGGCGCGCACGCGCATCTGCTGGTTCAGATCGGTCTCGGTGAACTGGTGCAGCATCAGGTCGCGCTTCTCGATGCCGACGCCGTGCTCACCGGTCAGGCAACCGCCGGCATCGACGCAGAGTTTCAGGATCTCCATGCCCGCGGCTTCCGCCTTCTCCGCCTCGACCGGATCGTTGACGTTGTAGAGGATCAGCGGATGCATGTTGCCGTCGCCGGCGTGGAACACATTGGCGACCCTGAGGCCATATTTCTCGACGATGACGGACGTCTCGCGCAGCACGTGAGAGAGCTGACCGAGCGGCACCGTGCCGTCCATGCAGATGTAGTCGGCGACGCGGCCGGTGGCGCCGAAGGCGGATTTGCGTCCCTTCCAGATCGTCGCCGCCTCGAGAGCCGACTGGCTTTCCTTGACGCGCTTGACGTTGTGGCGCCGCGCGATCTCGATGATCTTGGCGAGCATCGCGTCCATCTCGTCGTCGGAGCCTTCCACCTCGACGATCAGCAGCGCGGCGACATCCATCGGATAGCCGGCCTGGGCGAAGGCCTCGCAGATGTCGATGGCCGGCTTGTCCATGAATTCGATGGCGACGGGGATGATGCCCGCGCCGATGATGTCGGCGACGCAGGCGCCTGCGACTTCGGAGGAATCGAAGCCGAACAGCACCGGACGCGCGCCCTCCGGCTTGGCGATCAGCCGCACGGTGGCCTCGGTGACGATGCCGAGCTGGCCTTCCGAGCCACAGACGAGGCCGAGGAGATCGTAGCCTTCGGCGTCCAGCGCCTTGCCGCCGAGCTCGATCACCGTGCCGTCATGCAGCACCATGGTGACGCCGAGCAGATTGTTGGTGGTCACTCCGTATTTCAGGCAATGGGCGCCGCCGGAATTCATGCCGATATTGCCGCCGATCGTGCAGGCGAGCTGCGAGGACGGGTCGGGCGCATAGAAGAAGCCGTCGGCTGAGACCTCGTCGGAAATGCGCAGATTGGTGACGCCGGCCTGGACCCGGGCGGTCCGGTTCTCGTAATCGACCTCCAGGATATGCGCCATCTTGGAGACGCCGATCACCACGGCATCCTCCTGCGGGATCGCGCCTCCAGCGAGCGACGTGCCTGCCCCGCGCGGTACTATCGGAACGCCGTTGTCGGAACAGTATTTCATGACGGCCGCGACCTGTTCGGTCGTTTGCGGCAGGACCACCGCCAGGGGCACGCGGCGATAAGCGGTGAAGGCGTCGGTCTCGAAGGGAACGAGTTCACGCTCATCGGTCACCAAGCAATCGGCCGCGACGAGGTCGGCGAGGCCCGCGCGGATCGCATCACGCCTGGCGAGCAGCTCGGCGCGCGGCTCCAAAAAGCGAATAGCGGTCATGCAGGCCCTCCCTGACACCCAGCCGGAACGACTGGTAAAGAAATCTTACCAGTTCAGACCAGCCGTTGCAATCAAAAGGCGAGCAACCGTCCGGACAAGGCGTTTTGCCCGGACGGCGAAAATGCCCCGTCAGTCGAGCAACACCCGCGGGAGCCACAGGGCGATGTCCGGGAAGGCGATGACCAAGCCGAGCGCGGCAAGCTGGATCAGCACGAAGGGGATGATGCCGAGATAGATCTGCTGGATCTTGATCTCGGGTGGCGCCACCGCCTTCATGTAGAACAGCGCGAAGCCGAAAGGCGGCGTCAGGAACGACGTCTGCAGGTTCACCGCGAGAAGGATCGCAAACCAGTAGGTCACCTCGTTGCGCATCACGTGGTCGCCGAAATCGAGCCCGGCGATCACCGGCGCGAAGACCGGCAACACGATCAGCGTGATCTCGATCCAGTCGAGGAAGAAGCCGAGCACGAAGACGATCGCCATGATCATCAGGAGCAGGCCCCAAGGGCCGAAACCCAGATGCTCGATGAAATTGTCGACCTGCGCCTCGCCGCCCAGCGCCCGGAACATGTAGGAAAAGAGCGTTGCGCCGACGAAGATGCCGAACAGCATCGCGTTGGTCAGGCCGGTGCGGATGATGACGTCTTTCAACACGTCCCAGAAATGGGCGAGATCGGCGCCGATGCCCCTGCCGGTGGCGTGATCGCCGAAATCTGCCTTCGCCTCACCCTCGAAATGGAATTCGGGGACCTTGAGGGTCGGCAGCAGCACCAGGTTGATGAAGGCGAGCAGGACGGCGCCCGCCGCGCCGACGCCGGCCGCTTCGGTGGGTGTCGCCAGCCCGCCGAGGATCGAGCCGAGCACGCAGACGATCAGGAAGACCGGCGGCAGGAAGGACCGCGCCAGCATGAGCCCGTAGGCGCCGGCCGTTTGCGGCCCCAGTTCGGGCGGCAGCTTGGGCGCGAGATGCGGCCGCAGGATCGTGATGACGATGATGTAGACCACATACATGGCCGACAGCATGAAGCCCGGAATGACGGCGGCGACAAAGAGATTGCCGACCGACCGCGACAGGAGGTCCGCCATGATCACCAGCATGATCGACGGCGGAATCAGAATGCCCAGCGTGCCGGAGGCGGCGATCGTGCCGGTCGAAAGCGTCTGCGCATAGCCGCGCTGGATCATCACCGGCAGCGCCAGCAGGCTCATCATCACAACCGACGCACCAATGATGCCCGTCGTCGCGGCGAGGATCGTGCCCATCAGTGTCACGGCGAGCGCCAGCCCGCCCGGCACGCGGCGCAGCAGCACCTGCAGGCAGTTCAGCAGATCACGCGCGACGCCGGACTTCTCCAGCATCGTGCCCATGAAGATGAACATCGGAATCGCGGTGAGGATCAGGTTCTCCGCGATCGCGCCGAAAATGCGCGACGGCAGCGCCCCGAACTGGGCGAGGTCGAACAGCCAGGGATCGACCATATAGGCGATGAAGCCGAAACCGAGGCCGATGCCACCGAGGACGAAGGCGACCGGGAACCCCGAAAACAGAAGTATTGCCAGCGACGCGAACATCAGCGCCGGCAGATAGGGACCGAGCCACTCCATTATTGTTCGCTCCCCAGCGTCTCGGCGACCATGTCATCGGGCAGGACGCCCCTGAAACCGGCCAGCGCCTTGATGAATTGGGAGACGGCCGCAAAGCCCATCAGCACGAACATGGCGACGAGCGCCGATTTGACGATCCAGATATGCGACAGCCCGATCGTCGATTTCGACATCTCGTGCTCGAGGAAGGAGGACAGCGCGTATTTGTAGCAATACCAGGCGCCCAGCAGGGCGTAGGTGAACAGGAACAGCGCGATACCGACCATCTCGACGAGATATTTCACCTTGATGGGGAAGCTGTCGCGCAAAAGGTCGATGCGCACATGGGCCTGCCGCTTGTAGGCGTAGCCGATCATCAGCGTGAACAGGAAGGTGTGCAGCCAGTATTCCGATTCCTGAAGCTGGGTGGAGTTCCAGCCGAAGGGCTTGGGCACGCCGAAATAGCGCGTCGCGACATCGACGCAGACGGCGATGATCAGGACGAAACCGGCCCAGGCGCCAAGCCGGCCGAAAAAGGCGAGCAGCTTGTCGATGGCCGCGCTGACGCCGAGCAAAGATTGCATGGATGTTCTCCTCCCCGTCCGCGACCCGCCGGGCTTCTGCCCCGGTCCTCCCCGATCGCGAAGACGCTTGCCCGTTACGCAGGAACGGGCAGCCGACAAGCCGGGGCCCGGCGCTCATGCGCCGGACCCCGCGTTTGATGAAAGGGGCTTACTTAAGGTAGCCGAGATCGGCCCAGACCTTGTATTCCTTGCGGAATTCCTGGAGCGAATCCCAAGAGGCCTTGAACGAGGCGTCGGCTGCGGCCTGCTCGGCTGCGACCTCGTTCCAGGTGGATTCGAGCTGATCCAGAATCTCCTGCGGCCAGCGGTGGATCTGGACGCCGTTCTCCTGCAGCTCGGCTAGCGCCTTGCCCTGGATCGCCTCACCCTCGGCCAGACCGAGCGCGATGTTGGCGCGGCAAGCCATGGTCACGAGGCTCTGCTGCGCGTCGCTCATCGCGTCCCACTTGTCCTTGTTGATCATCAACTCGAACATCGTCGATTGCTGGTGCCAGCCGGGGAAGTAGTAATGCTTGGCGACCTGGTAGAAGCCGAGATTGAGATCGATCGCCGGCATGGAGAACTCGGTCGCGTCGATCGTGCCGCGTTCCAGCGCCGGGTAGATGTCGGCGCCGGCCAGAAGCTGGGTGTCCACGCCGATCTTCTGCATGACCTTCGCGCCGAGCCCGAAGAAGCGCATCTTCTTGCCCTTGAGCTGGTCGAGCGACGTGATCTCCTCGCGGAACCAGCCGGAGGCTTCCGGTGCGATGACGGCGCAGATGATCGAATGGATGTTGTGCTTGGCATAGATCTCCTGCACCTGGTCCTCGCCGCCGCCATAGAGCAGCCATGCGAGGAACTCGCCCGCCGACGGACCGAAGGGCACGGCCGCAAACAGCGCCAGCGCGGGCTCCTTGCCCTGCCAGTAGCCCGGCGTCGACCATGCCGCGTCCACCGAGCCGTTCTTGACGGCGTCGAAGACCTCGAGGGCCGGCACCAGGGCGCCCGGCTCGAAGAACTTCACCTGCACGTCTCCTCCAGACGCTTCGGTGATGTTCGTCTCGAGAAGCTTGCCGAGCGTGCCGAGCTGGGTCAGGCTCGACGGATATGTCGAAGCCATCTTCAGACGCACGGGTTCGGCGACGGCAAGACCGGCCGTCAACATGCAGGCGGCGCCTGCAAGAAGCAGTTTCTTCAGCATAGATTTCCTCCCTTGGGTAAGTTCCGCATACTCCTCAACGGAAGACAGGCTAATGAATACGGGCGATAAAGCAACAAGACTTCACATCATCCGAAAGTTGCAGTCCGGCGCATGGCCGGACGCAGCGCGATCGCCGGAAGACGATTTTCCAGTTGGGACTGATCCAGTCAGGCGCTATCTCGTAGGAGTTTTCGACAAACGGGAAAAAATAGCTTCCCATTTGCGCCCGGATGGGTTTACCGGTTAAAGTGACGCTAGGTCACTGCGATCGCAAGCGTTCGAAAAAGAAGAAGAAGAACATTCAAGAAGAAGAAGAAAAAGAATGAGCAATTTTGGCGATCTCGAAATTTTCTCCCGCGTGGTTTCGGCCGGTTCCATGTCAGCGGCAGGGCGCGAGCTCGGCCTGTCGCCGGCCGTTGTCTCCAAGCGGCTACGCCGCCTCGAGGACCGTCTGGGGTCCCGGCTTCTGCAGCGCACGACGCGGCAGATCGCGCTGACGGAGGCCGGTCAGGGCTATTATGAGCGGGTCGTGGCGATCCTCGCCGGCATCGAGGAGGCGGAGGCTTTCGTCGCCCGCCGGTCGGCGACCGCGCGCGGCACGCTGAAGATCGCCGCGCCCACATCGTTTGCCCGCATGCATATCGCGCCGCATCTCGGCGCGTTCATGGAGGCCAATGCCGACCTTTCGATCAACCTGGTCCTGTCCGACGAATTCGTCGACATCGTCGGCGAAGGCTATGACGTCGCGATCCGCATCGCGGAACTGGCGGACTCCAGCCTGGTCGCCCGCAAGATCGCGCCGGTGCGCCGCATCCTGTGTGCATCGCCGCATTACATCGAACGACACGGCGCGCCGCGCGACCTGCACGACCTCGAGCGGCACAACTGCCTGACGCATCTGGCCGGCGAGGCCTGGCGCCTGGAAGGCCCGCAGGGCCTCGTCGCCTTCCGGCCGAATGGCGGCCTGACCACGAATTCGTCGGAAGTGGTGCGCGAGGCGGTGCTCGCCGGCATCGGCATCGGCCTCCGCTCCACATGGGACGTCGGGCCGGAACTCGCCGAAGGCAGGCTCGTCCAGGTGCTTCCCGACCACGAGGGATCGCGCAGCATCGCCGTCCACGCGATCTATCCCTCGCGCCAGTTCCTGCCGGTCAAGGTGCGGCTGTTCATCGACTACCTGGCCGATCTCTACGCCGGCGTGCCCTACTGGGAAGCCGGGCTGGCGGGCGAGGCCGGCATCGAGAACGAGGACGCCCCCCGCCGCGGTGGCAGCCGCCCGCTGACAGGCTCAGTGTGCGCCGTCGCTGTGTGACCGGCGAATACGGCGCACCACAGCCCAGATCGCAAGCACAACGAAGGGCACGGCGACAGCCGTGACCGCGGTGTCGGGAATGCCGAAGCGCTTCGGCTCCAATCCCTTCACCACATAGGCGATCAGCCCCACCACGTAATAGGAAACAGCGGCGACCGAGAGGCCCTCGACCGTCTGCTGCAGCCGCAATTGCAGCTTGGCGCGGGTGTTCATGGAATGCAGCAGGTCGCGGTTCTGCTTTTCCACCGCGACGTCGACCTTGGTGCGCAACAGCGTCGCCGCGCGGGCGAGCTTGCGCGACAGGTTGGCCAGGCGATCCTCGACGGAACGACAGGTTCGCATGGCCGGCGCAGTGCGGCGCACGAGGAAGCCCCGCCAGGTCTCGTAACCGGTGACCAGTTCCTCGCCCAGCGCGTCGAGCCGGTCATGCACGATCTCGTCATAGGCCCGGCTCGCGCCGAAACGATAGAGGCTCGAGGCGGCGTCGGCCTCCAGATCGGCGGCCAGCGCCGTGATCTCGTCGAGCAGCGATTCCGCCATGTCGGCGTCGGCGGACCGCATCCGGTTGGTCAGCGCGGCGAGTTGGTCCTCGGCCTTGCGCATGCGCGGCGACAGGCGCTGCGCGAGCGGCAGACCAAGCATGGCGAGCGTGCGATAAATCTCGATGTCGAACAGGCGCTGGGCCAGCGCGCCGGTGCGCTGTGGCGACATGCCCTTGTCGAGCACCAGGATCTGCGTCAGGCCGGACGCGTCTTGACGGAAGTCGGTGACGATGGTCGCAAGCCCCCCTTCCACCGACGAACAGCACAGGGTTGCCGGGTCGAAATGGGCGATCAGTTCCATCGCAGCCGGCGTGTGCTCGCGGATTTCCATCCGCACGCCGGCGATCAGCGTGCCGGGAGCCGGAAACTCCTCGCCGAAGGGATGGCCAAGCAGCGGCGCGCCGAACTCCGCCGGCAGCGGCCCCTGCCACAGATAGGTCGAGGCCTCCGTGTGGCGCTCCCACTGCAGCGTGCCCTTGCCGGTCACGATGGTGTGGTGGCGGGCCTGTTTCTCCGGCGGGGCCGAACCGTGCCGGCGCGACAATTCGCTGAGCACCGCGTGATCGACGGTCGATCCGCCCTCGGTCATGAAGCACAGCTTGATGAGCGCGCGCGGCGCGGACACCGACGGCGCCGGACGGGAATGGATCTCGCCCAGAGCGGTCGCCCGGTTGGCATGCAATGGAAAGCCGAAAGCGCCGCGCCGTTCGACGCTGTCTGGCGTGCTGGCGGGTTTCGGGTCTGAAGGGGTGGTTGCGTCGTTCATCGTCAATCGTTCGGCGGAGGGTCTGGCCGGACTATACCCTCGCGTTGCCGCAAAGCCACTGCGGGGATTGCCGCAGGCCGTTCAGCCACTTGCTCGTTCGATCGCCTCAGTCGTCAACCTCGTCGCGCCATGCGATCGCGTCGCGCGCCGCGTCGAGCGAGGCGAAGAGCCCGGCGCGCGGCCAGCGCGGATCAGTCTCCTTCTGCCAGGTCAGGTGAACGGCGGCGAAGCGGCCGTCGTGCGCGGCAAACAGGACGTCGTCCTGGCCGCCGACACGGCCGACCGCCCGCCAGCGCGTACCAGCAATATGGTGGCCGGGCGGCAATTGCTCGGCCAGCGCTGCGGAAAAGACCGCCGCCGCGCGCGCGTCGATCGCGACCCAACCGTCGATCGGTGACGCGGCAAACGCCTCGCGGGCACGCCGCGCCCATGCGGGCTCCATCCAGAGCGCTACCCGGCTTCTGAAATCCACCATCCGTCTCCCGTCGTGTGGCGCCGGAACAGGCTTTCCGGCCACGCCATCCAATTCGCGTCAGACAATGGACAATAAAATTGACCAATCCCTGTCCGGACCGATACTTTCGTCGCAAACAGGGAGTGCAGAATGCCGGAGGAGTTCTTTTCGCCGATCGATCACGTGCGCACGGCCGACGAGGTGTGCGCGCAGATCGAGACGCTGGTACTTGAGGGCGTTCTGCGCGTCGGCGACAAGCTCCCCGGCGAACGCGAACTGGCGCGCCAGTTCGACGTGTCGCGGCCGGTGCTGCGCGAAGCGATCAAGGATCTGGAAAGCCGCGGCCTCGTCGTCACCCGCCATGGCGGCGGCACCTTCGTCGCCGACGTCATCGGCGACGTGTTCTCGCCGATCATGCTGGAGCTGATCGCCAAGCATCCCAAGGCGACGCGCGACTATCTGGAATATCGCCGCGACGTCGAAGGCATCGCCGCCGCCTACGCCGCCGAGCGCGCGACCGACGACGACAAGGCGCTTCTGACCGACATCATGACGCGCATGAAGGCCGCGCATGGTGAGGAAAGCGTGAAGGCCGAGACGGAGATCGACATCGAGTTCCACAACGCCGTCTGCGAGGCCGCCCACAACATCCTGCTCCTGCACGCGCTGCGCTCCTGCTATCGGCTGCTGCAGAACGGCGTGTTCTTCAGCCGCGCGCTGGTCTACGGCCTGCCCGGCGCGCGCGAAGCGCTTCTGAACCAGCACCGCGCCATCTACGACGCGATCATGGCCGGCGACCCTGCCGGCGCGAAACGGGCGGCGGAAGCCCATATGGAATTCGTGGAGCGATACAGCCGCGACGCCGAGCGGCTCAAATCCTGGCAAGCCATGTCACGCCTGCGCCGCGCGCAAAGGCTGGAAGAGGTGTGATCCGCGGGCTGCGCTGACTGCGGGTGGGTGTCCACACGCACACGACTCTCGGGTTCGATACCCTGTTCAGTTCAGAGTCGTGTCTCAGCATCATCACTTTTCTTGTCCGGCTTATCAGAAGCGGATAAGATTGGATAATTGAAGGAGATCGCCATGCCGTCCAGCTATCACATCGGCCAGCACTATGAATCGCTGGTGCGCGAGATGATCAGCAGCGGCCGCTACGCCAGTGCGAGCGAGGTCGTGCGCGACGCCTTGAGGCTTCTCGAAGAACGCGAAGAACAACGCAAGGCACGGATCGAAGCACTGCGGGAGGCGATCCGTGAAGGTAGCGACAGCGGCCCCAGCATTCCAGCAGAAAAGGTCTTTGCGGAGTTGCGCGCCCGATTCGGCGGCAACGACCGCACCTGATGCGGCTGGGCTATTCCCCCGCCGCGCGCCACGACCTGATCGTGATCGGGGACTACATCCACGCCGACAATCCTGCTGCGGCGATTCGGTTTGTCGATGAACTCGAAGCCCGCTGTGCCAAACTTGTCGACTTCCCGGAACTCGGCGTCGAAAGGTCCGACATCGCGCCGGGGCTTCGCGCAATCCGCTTTCGTGCTTACCTGATTTTCTACCGACTCGAAGACGGCCCGATCCGCATCGAGCGCGTCCTCCACGGCGCGCGCGACATCGCGGCAATCATGGGCGAAGGGTAGGCGCCCCTTCAGCCCCGCCTCACCCCTTCGAAACCGGCGGTTCCAGCAGGTTATGATGGCCGACATTGCGGATGTCGGTTTCGCCGGAGAGCGCCATCGTCAGGTCCAGTTCCTTGTGCAGCAATTCCAGCGCCTTGGTGACGCCCGCCTCGCCGGCTGCGCCGAGACCGTAGATGAAGGCGCGGCCGACGAAGGTCGATTTCGCGCCGAGCGCGATAGCCTTGAAGATGTCCTGGCCGGACCGGATGCCGGAATCGAGATGGAGCTCGATCTGGTCGCCAACCGCATCGACGATCGGCGGCAGCATGTCGATGGTCGCGGCCGCGCCGTCGAGCTGGCGGCCGCCATGGTTGGAGACGATGATCGCGTCGGCGCCGGTCCTGGCTGCGATCTTCGCGTCCTCGACGTCGTTGACGCCCTTGAGGATCAGCTTGCCGTCCCAGCGCTCCTTGATCCACTCGACCGATTCCCAGTCGAGCGTCGGATCGAACTGGCTGTTGGTCCAGTCCGACAACGAGGTCATGTCTTCCACGCCCTTCACGTGGCCGACGATGTTGCCGAAGGAGCGGTTCTTGGTGCCCGCCATGCCGAGGCACCAGGCGGGTTTGGTGGCGAGGTTGACGATGTTGGCGAAGGTCGGCTTGGGCGGGGCGGACAGGCCGTTCTTCACGTCCTTGTGGCGCTGGGCGAGGATCTGCAGGTCGAGCGTCAGCACGAGCGCCGAGCAGCCGGCGGCCTTGGCGCGGGCGATGAGGTCGGCGGCGAAGCCGCGGTCGCGCATGACGTAGAGCTGGAACCAGAAGGGCTTGGTCGTCGCCTTGGCGACCTCCTCCATGGAGCAGATGCTCATGGTCGACAGCGTGAAGGGCACGCCGAACTTCTCGGCGGCACGGGCGGCGTGGATCTCGCCGTCGGGGTGCTGCATGCCGGTCATGCCGACCGGTGAAAGCGCCACCGGCATGGAGATGTCGTGGCCGATCATGGTGGTGGCGACCGAACGATTGTCGATCTTGCGGGCGACGCGCTGGCGCAGCTTGATTCGCTCGAAGGCGTCGGTGTTGTCGCGATAGGTCGATTCGGTCCATGCGCCCGAATCGCAATAATCGTAGAACATGCGCGGCACGCGCCGGCGCGCGATCCGCTGCAGATCGTAAATGTCGGTGACCTTGTCGAGATTCATCGCCTGCTCTCTTCTGCCCGCTTCGTCAGACGGTCATAGCCGTTCGTCGAGCCGAGGAAAAGACGGCAGCGGGCGCGTGAAGCGCCCGACAGTCATGAATCTGCAATGATAAAGGGGGCTTAGCGGAACGAGGCGAAGTCGCTCGCCGAAACGCCGTAGCCGTCGCTCGGCACTTTCCCCGCCATGGCGCCGTCCGTGTAGACCGCGAGGCCCCAAAACGAGATGGCGAGAAGCGTGGCAGCCGACAGAAAAGCCGCGCGTATGGACATGACGAACTCCTGGTCGTTCCGTTTACCACGGCATGGAAGCATGCCTGACGAGGGATTGGCGTGCCATTCCTCACACAGCAACATCGGCACGGTTGGTGCCTATAGAGACTGCCTTGGGCTAATGCCATAGGGTTAGTCCGGTTCCATAAATATTTCATAAAGGCGACCCGAAGTTCGGCCCATGGCGTTGCAAAACCGCATCACCGCATTCGGCGAGATCGTCGCCCATCCCGCCCGGGGCCTGTTCACGGGCAATCGCGGCATCCTGCACGATCCGCAAACCCGCACGCTGCATCCCCGAAAACGCTGGACGACAAAGGCCTGGATCATCTGCGTGTGCGCGTTCAAGGGCCGCCACCGCGAGGTGATGGGCCGCAACGGCCGAAACGGCGGCGCGGGTTGGACGGAACTGTTCTTCCTTGACGAGGCGACGGCGCTCGCCGCCGGCCACCGTCCCTGTTTCGAATGCCGCCGCGCCGATGCGCGCGCCTTCCGCGCGGCATGGACGGCCGGCAATGGCGGCGAATCACCCAAGGCACCCGCCATGGACGCCGTGCTGCATGCCGAGCGGCTCGACGGGCGAGCCAAGCGCCTGCATCCCCTGCCCTGCGCGCCAAAAGACCTTCCCGACGGTGCGATGGTCGCCAACGGCGGACGGGCGTTCCTGGTCCGCCGCGGTCGGCTTCTGGAATGGTCGCTCGAAGGCTACCGCCCGATCACAAGTCCGCCGGCCGGGCTGCGGCTTCTGACCCCGCCATCGACGGTCGCCGCGCTTGCCGCCGGATACCGGCCCGTGTTGCATCCGACGGCCTCCGGCGATTGACCTTTGACGGCCGCCGGGCCATGGCTTGGCCATGCGCGCCAATTACCGCATGCAACGCCTCTTCATCGACGCGCCGCTTCGCGGCCGCGAGACGATCGCGCTCGACAAGGCCCAGTCCAACTATCTCCTGAACGTGCTGCGCCTGAGCGACGGCGCCGAACTGCTTGTCTTCAACGGTCGCGACGGGGAATGGCGCGCGCGCCTGCGTCCGGCGGGCAGGAAACAGGCCGCGCTGGAGGTCGACAGCCTCGAACGGCCGCAGCCGGCCGCCCCCGACCTCGTCTATTGCTTCGCGCCGCTGAAGACCGGCCGGCTCGACTACATGGTCCAGAAGGCCGTAGAAATGGGTGCGGGCGTCCTGCAGCCGGTGATGACGCACCACACCCAGGTCTCCAAGCTGAATGTCGAGCGCATGGCGGCCAACGCGATCGAGGCCGCCGAGCAATGCGGCGTCCTGGCCGTGCCGGAATGCCGCGAGGCGGTGAAATTCGACCGGCTGCTCGCCGACTGGGAGCCGGACAGGCGGCTGATCTTCGCCGACGAGGACGCCGGGACCAACAATCCGCTCGCCGCGCTGCAGGCGATCACGGACAAGACGCTCGGCGTCATCATCGGCCCGGAAGGCGGGTTCTCGGATGCCGAACGGAGCCAGCTTCACGCCCTGCCCTTCGTCACCGCCATTCCGCTGGGGCCCCGCATCCTGCGCGCCGACACGGCGGCCGTCGCGGCACTGGCCGTCATCCAGGCGACGGCGGGCGACTGGTAACCCCTGAAACCTTCAACAGCGCAACCGCTCCGTATACCCTGTCGAAATCGAGGTCACCCATCCTGCCTGGCGACATGGAGTGATGCATGCAGGAGTTGATGTTATCCGCGATCTTTCTCGGTGCGGCGCTTCTGTGCGCGCTCGAGCCCGGACCGAATTTCGTTCTGCTTGGCGACGAAACGCTTCGACGCGGCCGCGCGAGCGGTTGGAAAGCGGCGCTCGGCCTTCATGCCGGCGCATGGCCGCATATCATTCTCGCATCCGCAGGTCTGGTGACCCTGCTCCAGCTCGTGCCCGAATTGCTGACGGTGCTGAAATGGATCGCGGCGGCAATGCTTCTCTGGTTCGCGTATCAGACCATCGCGGGCGGCGACACCGTTCCCGGCGGCGAGGCTCCTTCCCCGGCTGCGCGCCAGGGCGCATTCCGGCGCGGCTTCATGCTCGTCCTGCTCAATCCGCGGACATCGTATTTCTTCGCGAGCTTTCCGTTGCTGTTCATCTCGCAGGGCGCTTCGCTCCCCGTCGCCGCCCAGATCCTCGTCCTCGGAGGCCTGACGAACCTCGTCTTCCTGCTGGTGGATATCGCCTTCGTCATGATTGTCGGCAGGGCCGGAGAGGCGTTTGACCTGAACCCGGTTCACCGGCGGCTCGTTCGCTGGCTCGGCGGCGGCCTTCTTGCCGGTTACGCCGCAAGGCTGGCGACCACGCGGGATTAGGCAGACCGGACTTGTCTTGCGGTGCCTGTCGGGCTTATGTCGTGGTGGGCACCGTCCCTTCCGAAAACAGGCATCGCGACACGGCACCGCCCGTGACGCCCGCCGGGTTCAAAGGGACTGACATGACCGATTCCACCGTTTCTCCGCTCCGCTTCGGCCGCATGGCGCCAACGCTCGCCGTCACCGACATGCAGGTCGCGCGCGACTTCTACATCGACGTCCTGGGGTTCGAGATCCGCTTCGAGAACGGCGATCCGGTCGGCTTCATGATCGTGAAGCGCGACGCCGCGGAACTGCATCTGACACTGCAACGGGCGTTCAAGCCGGCCAGTTTCAACGTCGCGCATCTGCTCGTCGAGGGCGTCGATGAACTGCATGCGCGCATCGCCGCCCATGGCTGCCGGATCCTGAAAGGCATCCGCGACAAGGAGTTCGGCCTGCGCGCCTTCGTCTTCGAAGATCCGTTCGGCAACAGGATCGACGTGGGAGAGCCGCTTTGACGGTTCAGGAAAATTGACAGTTCGGCCAGAAAAATACGCTTGCCCTTATAGCTCCCCTCGTCCATCACACCTCGCGAAATCGAAGGACGAGGCGGCCCGATGGCGCGTGACACCACAGACGAAACCCCGATCTCCTCGATAGAGGAGCTCGCGGCCTATCTCGCGACGGGCTGCAAGCCGCCCGAACAGTGGCGCATAGGCACCGAGCACGAGAAATTCCCCTTCTTCGTCGAGGACAACAGCCCGGTGCCCTATGAGGGCGAGCGCTCGATCCGCGCGCTGCTGGAAGGCATGCAGAAGACGCTCGGCTGGTCGCCGATCATGGACGAGGGCCGCATCATCGGCCTTTACGAGCCGACCGGCATGGGGGCGATCTCGCTCGAACCGGGCGGCCAGTTCGAACTGTCGGGCGCGCCGCTGGAAACGATCCACCAGACCTGTCGCGAATCCAACGCCCATCTGGCGCAGCTGCGCCAGATCGCCGATCCGCTCGGCATCAAGTTCCTCGGCCTCGGCGCCAGCCCGAAATGGACGCTCGCCGAAACGCCGCGCATGCCGAAATCGCGCTACGACATCATGCGGGCCTACATGCCCAAGGTCGGCAGCGAAGGCCTGGACATGATGCATCGGACCTCGACCATCCAGGTCAATCTCGATTTCTCGTCCGAAGCCGACATGCGCAAGAAGATGCAGGTGTCCTACCGCCTGCAGCCGATCGCCACGGCGCTGTTTGCCAATTCGCCCTTCACTGACGGCAAGCCGAACGGCCTCGTGTCCTGGCGCGCAGACATCTGGCGCGACACCGACAACAACCGCGCCGGCGTTCTGCCCTTCGTCTTCGCCGACGATTTCGGCTTTATGGACTACACCCAGTGGGTGCTCGACGTGCCGATGTATTTCGTGCTGCGCGAGGGCAAGTATCGCGACTGCACCCATGTGACCTTCCGCCAGTTCATGGACGGCGCGCTGGAGGGCGAGATCCCGGACGCGCGGCCCAATCTCGGCGACTGGACCAACCACCTGTCGACGGTCTTCCCGGAAGTGCGGCTGAAGAAATTCATGGAGATGCGCGGCGCCGACGGCGGTCCGTGGCGGCGCATCTGCGCGCTGCCGGCGCTGTGGGTGGGCCTCACCTATGACGCCGACGCGCTGGAAGCCGCCGACGCGCTGACCCGCGACTGGACCTTCGAGGACGTGCTGGCCGCGCGCAACGCGGTGCCGAAGGAAGGCCTGAAGGCGACCATCCGCGGGCGCAGCGTGCGCGACATCGGCTATGACGTGCTGGGCATCGCCCGGGCCGGGCTTCAGGCGCGTGCCAGGCCGAATTCCGAGGGCTTCGACGAGACCCACTTCCTCGCGCCGCTTGAGGAGATCGTCGCGCGCGGCACCACCGCCGCCGAGCAGATGGTCACCGAATACAATTCGGTGTGGGGCCAATCGATCGATCCGGTCTTCCTCGAATACGCCTATTGAGCAGGCCTTCGGCCCGTTTCGCACCGCATTCTTGACCGGCGTCAACGCGCGCGCCGGGCGCGTCGGGTCAGATGGGCTGTCTTCCCCGATCCGGAGCCGGTCCCATGCTCAATCGTCGCACTGTCCTCGCCGGAGCGGGCGCGGCGGCCGTCGTCGGCGCGGGCGCCTATGCGCTCGCCTCCGATCCCTCGCATGACGCGCTCGCCGGCGAACTGCGCGCACCGCGCGCGCCCGAAGCCGACATCGCCAGCCTCGTTCACTTCGCGACGCTCGCCGCCAACAGTCACAACACCCAGCCCTGGCTCTTCTCGCAGCAGGGCACCGGCATTGCCGTCGCGCCCGACCTGACGCGCGCCACGCCGGCCGCCGACGCCAACAGTCACCATGTCTTCGCCAGCCTCGGCTGCGCGTCGGAAAACCTGGCACTCGCCGCCATGGCCGCCGGCCGGACGGCCGCGATCGATTACGCGGCCGACGACGAGCGGGTAACTGTCGATCTCGGCGCGGACGGTGCCGCGCGCGACCCGCTCTTCGACGCGATCATCGCGCGCCAGTGCACCCGTTCGACCTATGACGGGCGATCCGTCCCGACCGAGGACCTGAAGCGCATCGAGGCCACCGCGCGGATGAGCGGCGCGCGCCTCCGCATCGTCACCGACCGACAGGAGATCGAGCAGGTTCTGGAGATGGTGATCGCCGCCAACACCGCGCAGGTGGGCGACCCGGCCTTCCGCACGGAGTTGAAGCAATGGCTGCGCTTCAGCGCCCGACGTTCGGTCGCAACCCGCGACGGCCTCTATTCGCCGTGTTCGGGCAACCCGGCCATGCCCGACTGGCTGGCCCGAACGGTCTTCGACCTCGTCTTCACGGCCAAGGGCGAGAACGACCGATATGCCGAGCAGGTCCGCTCGTCGGCGGGGCTCGCCATCGTCGTCTCGGATGCCAGCGACAAGGCCCACTGGGTGGAGGCCGGACGCGCCTGCCAGCGTTTCGCGCTGGCCGCGACCGCGCTCGGCATCCGCCACGCCTTCATCAACCAGCCGCTGGAAGTGCCCGCCCTGCGCGGCGATTTCGAACGCTGGATCGGTGCCGACGTGTCGCCCGACCTGATCCTGCGTTTCGGCTACGCGCCGCCGATGCCCTGGTCGCTGAGACGGCCGGTGGAAGACGTTATCGTGTGAGGCCAGCCGTCAGGCCGCGAGGTCCCTCGCCGTCACGATCGTGTCGATCAGCCCCCATTCACGCGCCTCTTTGGGCGTCATGAACCGGTCGCGGTCAAGCGTCCTTTCGACCTCCTCGTAGGTCCGGCCGCAATGCTGCGCGTAGAGGCGGATCATCTGGTCCTTGGTGCGCCGCGTCTCTTCGGCATGGATCAGGATGTCGGAGGCCTGGCCCTGAAATCCACCGAGCGGCTGATGCACATGCAGGCTCGCATTAGGCAGTGCCGCGCGGTGGCCGGGTTCTCCGCCCATCAGCAGGAACGACCCCATTGAGCGCGCCGTGCCCATGCACAGCGTGTGAACGGGAGCCTGGATGAATTGCATCGTGTCATACATGGCAAGGCCGCTGGTCACGACGCCGCCGGGCGAATTGACATACATGTGGATCGGCTTCTTCGGATTGTCGGCTTCCAGGAACAGGAGTTGCGCGCAGACCAGGGCGGCCATCGCGTCATTGACCTCGCCGTTGACGAAGATGATGCGCTCGCGCAGCAGGCGCGAATAGATGTCGAAGGAGCGTTCGCCCCGGCTCGATTGCTCCACCACCACGGGCACGAGCTGCATTGTGTCGCGCATGGCGACCTCCCTTCCTGCCTTGTCGTTCGAAATCGGGCCTCAGGCGGCCAGCCGCATCACCGTACCGTTGCCGTTGGCCGGCACCCGCGCCGCCCCCGCGTCGGTCAGGCGGTGCCGGATGACGAGCCGCGTCCCGCCCTCGCCATTGGGTGAAAGGTCGAATGTCGCGAGGCTCTCCAGATGCGGCGCCTCGTCATCGCGCATGCGGTAGCTCACGCGGACGCCCGGCGTCTCGCTGACCGGTTCGGCGTCGGCGAGCGCGCTGTCGGGCAGCCATTGCGCGCGCAGTTCCGGCACGGTCACCGCGCGCCACACCTTTTCCGGGGGAGCGTCCAGATCGGCCTCGAATTGCAGCACGTCGTCCTTGCCGGCGTCGTCGGTCGTCATTGGTCCATTTCTCCCAGGAGCTTGCGCAGATCGTCGATGCGGTCCGGCCAGAAGGCGCGGTATCTGGCAAACCAGCGGCCGATCGCCTCGATCCCGCGCGGATCGACCGAGTAGTTCACGAAGCGGCCGGCCCGCTCCTCGCGGATCAGCCCGGCACCGCGCAACACGGCGATATGCTGCGAGACGGCCGGCTGGCTGATCCCCATCCCCTCCCGCAACGCCGTCGCATTGCGCGCGCCGGTCGCGAGCTTGGCAAAGAGAGCACGGCGTGTCGGATCGGCCAACGCCTTGAAGATGTCGTCTTCCATGACGATCAGATAAGCATTGACTTATGTGATTCGCAAGCGGAATTTGCGGCGCCGGTTCAGGCGGGTGCTGCCGCTCCAGTCATCCCCGGGTTTGAAGCCTTCTCAGCGGCCGGCCTTGCGCTTCAGCTCCCGGTCCTCGATCGAGACGCGCCACACCACGCCGACGCCCCAGAAGAAGACGCCGAGGCTGGCAAACAGGCCGGGCAGGAAGAGAACGACGAAGAGGCGGTCTGAAATGTCCATGACAATCTCCGGTGCTGCGTTCGCCCCCGGGTAGCAACGGGCGGCTGCCGCCTCATTGACGGCGGTCAAGCGCCGGCGCATTGCCGCGTCCGCCGCGCATGCTATGGTCGTCGTTCCAGATTGGAGGATTCGCCATGATGCCGCTGTTCGACATGTTCACCAACGCCCAGAATGGTGACGCGGTCGCCCAGATGGCGCGGCAGTTCGGAATGAACAACGCGCAGATGGAACAGGCGATCGCCGCGCTGATGCCGGCCTTTTCGACCGGGCTGAAACGCAACGCGTCGGACCCGATGGGCGTCGGGAACTTTCTCCAGGCGCTCGCGACTGGCAATCACGCGAAATATTTCGAGGACATGACGAAGGCCTTCACGCCGGCGGGCGTGAGTGAGGGCAACGGCATTCTCGGCCACCTGTTCGGCTCCAAGGAAGTGTCGCGGGCCGTCGCCGCCCAGGCCGCCGCGGCCACCGGCATCGGCCAGGAAATCCTCAAGCAGATGCTGCCGATCATGGCCTCGACCATGATGGGCGGGCTCTACAAGCAGTCGACCGGGCAGATGAACGCCATGCCGGGTTTCGGCGCGGCGCAGGGCAATGTCATCGGCCAAGTGATCGAGGAGATGATGCGCCAGCAGGCGGAAATGGCGCGGAAGATGCAGCCGCGCGCGCCGGAGCCGGAGCCCGAACCGGCGTTCAACCCGTTCGACAATCCGTTCGGCAAGGCGCTGGAGCAGATGTTCGGCGGCGGCGCGTCAACCCGCAAGTCCGCGCCGCAGCGCAGCCCGACGCCCAATCCGCTGAACCCGATGGACAATCCGTTCGGGCGCATCTTCGCCGACATGATGACCGGCGGTTTCGCGCAGCAGACACGGCAGCCTGAACCCGAACCGGAGCCCGAACCGAAAACGTCCAATCCCTATGGCGACCTGTTCGGCGAGATGTTCGAGACCGGGCGCAAGACGCAGGCGCAATATCAGCGCTCCATGGAGCAGATATTCGACACCTATCTGCAGGGCATGAAGCGGCAGCGCTGAGGCCGCCGCTCCCGTCGATCGATCAGCCGCGCGGTTCCGGCGCACCGGTCGCCATGTTGGTGCCGATGAAGGGCAGGCCCGCTGCCTTCCAGCCGCCGAAGCCGCCTTCCATGTGGGCGATGGTGGTGAAGCCGTTTTCCAGGCACATTCCGCTGACGCGCTTCGAGCGCACGCCCGAACCGCAATAGAAGACGACGGGACGCTTCTCGTTGTCGGGGATGTTCTGCGGCTTAAGGAACGACATCGGAGCCAGCATCGCGCCGTCGACATGCTCGAACATGTACTCGGCCGGCGTGCGCACATCGATCAGAATGATCTCGCCCTTGGCGTAGGCGTCGGCCACTTCCTGCGGCGTCCAGGTTTCAAGCGTGCCGTTGGCGATCGTTTCGGTCTGCATATGCGGGTCCTCGTGGTGGGTCTGGGTCGGGGGCGGCGTCAGGGATGCCGCGATTGTTATATTTGCAATCGCTTATATATAGAGACATCACCGCCGTTTCCAGTGCCGGCGGGCAAAATTCCGCAGCCGCGCCTGCCTTGACCCGGCGGGCAGGCTTGGCGTTACTGGCGCCATGACAGATGCCCGCCCAGTCGCCGATTCTCCGCGCTCCAACGTCGCGGAATATTCCGTTTCGGAAATCTCCTTCGCCCTGAAGCGCACCGTCGAGGACGCGTTCGAGCGGGTGCGCATTCGCGGCGAGATTTCCGGCTATCGCGGACCGCATTCCTCCGGCCACGCCTATTTCACGCTGAAGGACGACAAGGCACGCATCGACGCGGTGATCTGGCGCGGCGCCTTCTCCAAGCTCTCCTTCCTGCCGGAGGAAGGGCTGGAGGTCATCGCCACCGGCAAACTGACGACCTATCCCGGCTCGTCCAAATACCAGATCGTCATCGACAATATCGAACCCGCCGGCGCCGGCGCCCTGATGGCGCTGCTGGAGGAGCGGCGCAAGAAGCTCGCCGCCGAGGGTCTTTTCGATCCGGCGCGCAAGCAGCCCCTGCCCTTCCTGCCGCGCGTCATCGGCGTTGTCACCTCGCCCACCGGCGCCGTGATCCGCGACATCATGCACCGGATCAACGACCGCTATCCGCTACATGTGCTGGTCTGGCCGGTGAGGGTTCAGGGCGAGACCTCGGCCGCCGAAGTGGCGAATGCCGTGCGCGGTTTCAACGCGCTCGACGGGACAGGCGCCATCCCGCGCCCGGACGTGCTGATCGTGGCGCGCGGCGGCGGCAGCCTGGAAGATCTCTGGGGGTTCAACGAGGAGGTCGTGGTGCGCGCCGCAGCCGAATCGATGATCCCGCTGATCTCGGCGGTCGGCCACGAGACCGACTGGACCCTCATCGACCACGCGGCCGATGTCCGCGCACCGACGCCGACGGGCGCCGCCGAGATCGCGGTGCCGGTCAGAGCGGAACTTGAGGCGCAGCTCGCCCAGCTCGGCGCGCGGCTTCAGGCCGGCATCGGGCGGCTGGGCGAGCGCAAGCGCGAAAGCCTGCGCGCCGCTTCGCGCGGCCTGCCCGCACCCGACGGCCTGCTCGCCATGCCGCGGCAGAGTTTCGACGCGCTGGAACGCCGGCTGGGCCAGGGGCTCGGCACGAATGTCACCGCCAAGCGCAGCGCCTATGCGCTCGCGGCGGGCCGGCTCAGCCCCAACCGGCTGAGCGGCCTTCTCGACCGCGACCGCCGGACGCTCGACCGTTTCGACCGCGACCTGCCCCGCGCGCTCAGGGACGTCGCCGGCCGCAAGGGCGAAACCCTGAAGGCGATCGCGATGCGCTTGTCGGTTGCCGGCATCGAACGCCAGCATCGCCAGGGCGAGGAAAAGCTGAAGACGCTGTCCACGCGGCTTGCCCGGGCGATCGACCTGCAGGTCAGCGACGCCCAGAACCGGCTTGAGCAGAAGGCGCGGCTGTTGAAGAGCCTGTCCTATGAAGCGGTGCTGGAGCGGGGCTTCGCGCTGGTGCGCGACGAGAAGGGCCAGCCGGTCAAGCACGCCGCGCAGGTCAAGAAGGGCGAAGCGCTGTCGATCGAATTCGCCGGCCGCGAACGCGTCAACGTCGTCGCCACCGACGGCACGGCCAAAGCCAAACCCGCCAAGCCGGCAAAACCGCAGCGCCAGGGCGACCTTTTCTAGACGAGCGCCGGTTCCGAGAAACGCGGATCGGCCGATGCCGCCCCCGGCGCGCCGGCCTGGGCGACCTTCGCCGCCAGGTCCATCGAGATCAGGGCGTCCAGCGCCAGGTTGAAGCGCGGACGGCGGCGGGCCTTACTGCGCAGCGCCGCAACGTCCCATTCCAGCACCTCGCCTCCCGGCGCCAGTTTCGTGGTCGCGGACGCGCCCTTTCCGGACAGATAGGCGACCTCGCCGATGAAGATGCCGGCCGCGAGCGCGAAACTCTCCCCGCGCTTTTGCGCCATGACCTGCCCGCTCAGGACAAAATAGAGCGTGTCGACCGGCGCGTTCTCGCGCGTCATGACCAGTTCGTCCGAAACGACCGTGCGCTTCGACAGGGCCATCAAGGCGCGAAAATCGCCCGGCGGCAGGACCGAAAACATCGGGTAGATGTCGGCATGCTGCTTCGGGATCGCGAAGCGGGAATTGCGCAGCCACAGCATGAGGAGGCCGACGAGATTGGCGCTGCTGATGCCGAGATTGGTGACGATCGCCGCCCAGAGCGGTTCGCCAACCGCGACATAATAGTACCAGACGTAAAACGCTGAACCGAGCAACAGCATCAGGCGCAACGCGACCTGATTGATGATGAGAAGCGCCAGCATGTAGATCGCGCCGGCGGTCAGAACCAGATAATCAGGAGACATCGAAAGCGTCACGCATACCTCTTCGAACCGGACCACCCTGCGGCAAGCGAATCGCCATTCGCAACCATCCGCCGGACGGAGCAGAAGAAACCATTCGACGGCTCAGGGCAAATCGCGCCGACGGCGCCGCACCGCTCGCCTCAAACGATCACTGTCATTGGGGAAGACCAACCGGGAAAAGGTGGCGAATGGTACGAACGGGTGGATTTGAACCACCGACCTCTGGAGCCACAATCCAGCGCTCTAACCAACTGAGCTACGTCCGCACAGGCAAGCGAGTTACCGGCGCGTGAAATACGCGTTCATCGGCCAGAATGCAAGACCGGATCGGCAGCACAATGACCAAGAATGAGAAAAGGAAAAGGCCGGACGGATCCGGCCTTTCCTGTCTGCGTCATGCCGCGGGGAGGAGGACGCGACATCGCAAGGGGTGTCAGGCAGCCTTGACGGACGCCATCGCCTTTTCGGTCGCGGCCTTCACCGGCGCGGACAGGGCGTCGAAAGCAGCCTTGGAAGCGGTCTGCATTTCCTTGGCCTGGTCGACGGCCATCTCGGTCTGCTTGCGCACGAAAGCGCTCTGGATTTCGAAGGCTTCGGCGAGCGTCTTGACGCCGACGAGCTTTTCGAGATGCGCGAAATTGGCTTCGGCATTGGCGCGCATCGCGTTGATGGCGGTCAGCGATAGCTTGGAGCTCTCGGACTGGGCGGTTTCCATCGTGGTTTCGATGGTCTTCTGGGCTTCTTCCATCGAGGATTTCATGTTTTCATATGCTTCCTTCGAGGACGACAGGCCTTGCTCGGCAAAGGTGCGGAGCTGGTCTGCAAACGGTGCAGCATCCATGGAGGGGAATGCAAACACGTCGGCGGCTTCGGTTTTCGGTGCAGCGGCTTTGGCCATCACAAAAACTCCTTCAAGTTGGGGTGTTAGGGATCTGACGCGTATATAGCACAGTTTTTGTGCAATGCAACATTATATTGCGCTGCACAAAATGCAGGGGTGCCATGCGATAAGGCATTAACTAAACATGGAACTCGAAATGGTAGCCCGCGTTGGCCCGCTAGACGCGCCGACAGCGAAATGGCAATTAAACTTTCATTAACCGCCTTGAACAGGCTCGATCCCAAAGCTTTCGCCAAGAGCAATCCCATGGCTGACGCCAGCACACACTATTCCTTCATCGATATTGCCGCTTGGGACGGCGTGCGCGAGAACTTCCTGTCGGGTCGGCCGATCATGGTGTTCTCCGAAGACTTGCAGTCGCTGCTCTGGGCGAACGGTCCCGCGGCGCACTTGTTCGGCTTCGCTTCGATCGGCGAGTTCGAGGCCCACGGCCCGCAAGGCATGCGCACCGCCCTTCGCCAGCTTGGCACCGCGGCGGCGCGGGTTGCCGGGGGCGGCGAAGCGGCGACCCATCTGCGGGTGACCTCGGGCACGGGCAGCAAGCTCATGCCGACGAACATCTGCGGCATTGAAGGCCGTGGCGGCGCGCGGTGCATCCTGGTGGTCATCGACACCGGCGAAACGGAAATGGCGGAAGACATGGCCGCCCGCGCCGCGATCGCCGGCCTTGCGACGGAAGGTGCAGGGGCGGCCATCGTCGATGACAATGGGGGCCTTGTCGCGGCCGATTCCCTGTTCGCCGGGATCTCCTTTCCCGTCGATGCGATCGGCACGCTGGTGCGCGACGTGCGCGATGAAAAGGACCGGCTCGTCAAGCGGCTGGTGACGCCGCAGCCGGCCGTGCCCGTCGCGGTCGCGATCGCCCGCCTGACCGACACGCCGCCGCGGCATCTCGTCATGGCCGTCAAATCCGCAGAACCGGCAGGCCAAGAACCGGCAGGCCAGCCGGAACCTGAGACCGAAGCGGACGAGGTTGCCGACGTCGCAGTGGTCGAGCCCGCCGACGAACAGGTGGCTTCGCCTGCGGCGAGCGCACCGCCGGCCGCATTGGCCCCTGTCGAAGAGCCCGTGATGCCCGACGAACCGACCGCGCGGGAGGAAACGCAGCCCGAACAGTTGGAGCCGGCCGAAGAGACGTCGACGCCGGCGCAGCCCGCCGTGCCGATCACCGACGAACCGCAGGCCGAGACCGTCACCGAGCCGACGACGGAGGCCGAAGCGGCCTTTGTCGCCGATTTCGACAATGCGCAGGGGCCGGTTCGCTTCGTCTGGAAGACCGACGCCGAGGGACTGTTCACCGACATCTCGCCGGAATTCGCCGCCGCGGTCGGGCCGAATGCGGCCGACATCGTCGGCCGGACATTCGACGAGGTCGCGCGTGTGTTCGAACTCGATCCGACAGGCGAGATCAGCGCGTCGCTGAAGCGCCGTGACACCTGGTCCGGCAAGAGCGTCGTTTGGCCGGTCGAGGGAACCGCCTATCGCGTTCCCGTCGATCTTGCCGCCCTGCCCTCCTACAACCGGCAGCGCGATTTCGAGGGCTATCGCGGGTTCGGCATCGTTCGCATGGGCGAGCGCAGCCCCGATCCGGAAGAGATCGGCCTCGCTCTCGTGCGGCCTCCCGCGCAGCAAGTGGTCGAAGAGACCGAGACCCTGTCTGCGGAGCCCGAGCAACCGACCGTCGTTCAGGAGGTCAGCGAGCCGGTGCAGGACAACCAGCCTCCCGAGGAGGATCCGTTCGGCGGAGAAGTGCCGGCGCTTGCCTCCGCATCGCCCTCGCCGATGCGCCGGGAGAGCGACAAGATCATCGAGTTCAACGTCAAGCGCCGGCCGCGTCCGTCCGGCGAAGCCCTCAATCCCAGCGAACAGGCCGCTTTCCGCCAGATCGGCGACGTCCTGGGCTGGGCGCGGGTGAAGAGCGAAAGCGAAGAGCCGAAACAGACCGACCGGGAGATGCCGGCACAGGCCCATGACGAGGTCATTCGCGAGGAGATCCCGCACGAAGAGATTTCGGACGAGGCGCCCACGCCTGAAATGACGGTTTCCGCAGAGCCTGAGGAAGCGCTGGTCGTGGAGGAAGATCGCCCGACGTCGGAACCCGTGCAGCCCGTGATGGAAGACGCGCCGTCGGCCGAAATTCCCGGCACGGATGACGCCATCGCCGACGATGCGGATGAACCGGAAGTCTTCGATGAGGACGACACCGATCTGGACGAGGACGACGCGCGCACGGACGGCGGACTGAACGCGGCGTTTCTCGACGCGCTGCCGCTGCCGATCCTGATCCACCGCGACGACGAAGCGCTCTATGCCAACGAGGCCTTCGTGGAACTGAGCGGCTATTGCGACGCCGACGCGCTGAACGCCGTCGATGGCATCGAGGCGCTGTTCGACGGCGAGACGGCGGAAGACGGTGTTCTCGCGCTGCGCACCATCGACGGGTCGAGCGTTCCTGTGCGCGCCCGCCTGCAGACCGTGCAATGGCACAGCCGCACGGCGCTGATGTTCGCCTTTGAACCGCAGGCCGAGATGGAGGATGAAGCGGACGAGGAACACCCCTCGGAAGCCGCCGAATTGCGTGCCATTCTCGACACGGCGACCGACGGCGTGGTCGTCCTGTCGCGCGACGGGGTCATCCGCTCGCTCAACGCGTCGGCCTCGGCGCTGTTCGGCTACGCCGATGACGACGTGGAAGGCAAGAGCTTCGGCATCCTGTTCGCCCATGAAAGCCAGGCCGCCGCGCTCGACTATCTCGCCGGGCTCGCCAACAACGGCGTGGCGAGCGTGCTGAACGAGGGACTGGAAGTGCTCGGCCGGGAGAAGAATGGCGGGTTCCTGCCATTGTTCATGACCATCGGCCGGCTCGAGACATCGAACGGGTTCTGCGCGGTGGTGCGCGACATCACCTCCTGGAAGCAGACGGAGCAGGCGCTGCGGGACGCGCAACGCAATGCCGAGCGGGCCTCCTCGCACAAGACGGAGTTCCTTGCGAAGATCAGCCACGAGATCCGCACGCCGCTGAATGCGATCATCGGCTTCTCGGAACTGATGGCGGAGGAACGCTTCGGGCCGATCGGCAACGAGCGCTACAAGGACTATCTCGCCGACATCAACAAGAGCGGCAAATATGTGCTCGACCTCGTCAACGACCTGCTCGACATCTCCAAGATCGAGGCCGGCAAGCAGGAACTCGAATTCGAGAGCGTTTCCCTGAACAAGGCGGTCGAGGAAGCGGTCACCATGGTCCAGCCACAGGCCAATCGCAGCCGCATCATCATCCGGTCCTCGCTCGACGAGGACCTGCCGGAGATCGTCGCCGACGCCCGCAGCCTGAAGCAGATCGTGCTGAACCTTCTGTCCAACTCGGTGCGCTTCACCCATTCCGGCGGGCAGGTGATCGTCAGTTCGAGCTACAATGCGCGCGGCGAGGTCGTCCTGCGCATCAAGGACACCGGCATCGGCATGTCCGCCAAGGAAATCGAGACGGCGCTGCAGCCATTCCAGCAGGTCGCCTCGCTGGGGCGCGCCCGTGGCGACGGAACGGGTCTGGGATTGCCGCTGACCAAGGCGCTGGTGGAAGCGAACCGGGCCGAGTTCGCGATACAGTCCGAGCCGGGACGAGGCACGGCGGTCGAAATCGTCTTCCCGCCGTCGCGCGTGCTGGCCAGCTGACGCGCCTTCGCGTGGCGAGGGCGCAACCGCCCGCCACGCGAACCGGACACAATCCCTGCGGACAAAAGAAAAGGCGCCATGAGGCGCCTTGGAGATGTTTTGCTGGGACTTACGAGGGGCTCGAAACGTAAAATGTTGCCATTTAAAAACCTGTTACGAGTTGATTAACGGCCGCCCCTTAACAAGACCTTAACGCGGCCCCGCGCTGTCATGATCCGACACGCAAAAGTTACGATTGGTTAACACCCGCGCGGGGCGTCGCTCACCCCTGCAGCTCAGGCAAGTCGCGAAACAGCTCCAGCGCCTGCGGATTGGCCAGCGCCTCCTTGTTCTTCACCGGCCGTCCATGCACGACCTCGCGCACGGCCAGTTCGACAATCTTTCCCGATTTGGTGCGCGGAATGTCGGTGACCGCGACGATGCGCGCCGGCACGTGACGGGGCGAGGCGCCGGTCCGGACCTTGGTGCGGATGGCCTTTTGCAGATCGTCATCCAGCGACACGCCGTCGGCGAGGCGCACGAACAGGACGACGCGGACGTCGTTGTCCCATTCCTGGCCGATGCACAGCGCTTCCAGCACTTCCGGCATCTGCTCGACCTGATTGTAGATCTCCGCCGTGCCGATGCGCACGCCACCCGGATTGAGCGTCGCGTCGGAGCGGCCATGGATGATCATGCCGCCGCGCGGCGTCCATTCGGCGAAATCGCCATGGCACCAGACATTGTCGAAACGCTCGAAATAGGCCGCGCGGTACTTGGCGCCGTCCGGGTCGTTCCAGAAACCGATCGGCATGGAGGGAAACGCCTTCGCGCATACGAGCTCGCCCTTTTCGCCGGTGACCGGATGGCCTTCGTCGTTCCACACCTCGACCGCCATGCCGAGCCCTGCCCCCTGGATCTCTCCGGAAAAGACCGGAAGGATCGGGACGCCCAGCACGAAGCAGGACACGATGTCGGTGCCGCCAGAGATCGAGGCGAGATGGACGTCCTGCTTGATGGCGTCATAGACATAAGAGAAGCACTCCGGCGACAGGGGCGAGCCGGTCGACGAGATGACGCGGACCTTCGACAGGTCGTGCGTCTCCATCGGTTTCAGGCCCTCCTTGCGCACGGCGTCGATATATTTCGCCGAGGTGCCGAAATAAGTCATCCCCTCCGCCTGGGCGTAATCGAACAGCACCGTCGGACCCGGCGCGAAGGGCGATCCGTCGAAGAGCAGCAAGGTGGCTTCGCTGGCCAGCGCCGAGACCAGCCAGTTCCACATCATCCAGCCACAGGTCGTGAAGTAGAAGACCCGGTCGCCGGCCTCGATGCCGGCGTGATAGCGATGCTCCTTCACGTGTTGCAGCAAGGTGCCGCCGGCCGAATGGACGATGCATTTCGGGATGCCGGTCGTACCGGAAGAAAACAGGATGTAGAGCGGGTGCGAGAACGGCAGCCGGGTGAACGCGATCGCGCGCGGCTCGATGTGGCGGACCGCAGCGTCCAGGGTCACCGCGCGGTCGATGCCGGCGGCAACCGCGTCGGCCGTTCCCAGATAATCGACGACCAACGCCGCCTTGACCGAAGGCAGGCTTTCCAGCACGGCGTCGATCTTGTCGCCGACCTCGATGCGCTTTCCATTGTACCAGTAGCCGTCGACGGCAACGAAGATGGTCGGTTCGATCTGGCCGAAACGATCGAGCACGCCCTGGGCGCCGAAATCCGGCGAGCAGGAGGACCAGACCGCGCCGATCGACGTGGCCGCCAGCATCGCGGCGATGGTCTCGGGCATGTTCGGCATCATGGCCGCGACACGGTCGCCCGGCTTCAGGCCGACATCGACGAAATATTGCTGCAAGCGCGAAACCAGGGCGTGGAGTTCATCCCAGGAGAGCCGCCGTTCGACCTTGTCCTCGCCGCGAAAGACGATCGCGTCGCCCTCGCCGGTGCGCCGCAGCAGGTTCTCGGCGAAATTCAATCGCGCGTCGGGAAAGAAGGAGGCGCCCGGCATCCGGTCGCCATCGACGAGACCGCGCTCGCCCCTCGTCCCCACGATGCCGCAATCGTCCCAGACGAGCGACCAGAAATCCTCGCGGTTCTCCACGCTCCATCGATGGAAGGACGCATAGTCGGCCGCGGACGCGCCATATTGATCAGCCGCCTTGCGCATGAGTTGCGCGATGCCGGATTGCGTCGCCGCCGTCTCGGCAGGTGTCCACAAGGGTTTCGGCATTGTCGGTTCTGGCGTCGTCATTCTCGTCCCTTCTCGACGTGCTGCGGCGCTCAATTGGCGCGTCATTTTGGTAAAGCGCGGCTCGGCAGGCGGCAAGCCTTGAATTGACCGCACTTCCGTATAGGCTCGCGCCAAAAACCGGGGCAACCGGGCGTTGAAGCGTCTGGGGAAGAGTACGAACGACATGACGGCACGTGTGACACGTATCGGGGCATCGCTTGTTGTGCTCGCTGTCGTCGCGATCCTCGCGCTCTGGGCATTGATGCCCGCCTTCGTGTCGAGCGACCTGGTGCGCACGGCGATCGAGAAAGAATTCGAGGACATCGCCGGCCAGCAGGTCCGCATCGAAGGAAGGGTGGACATCGACCTCTTCCCGACGCCCGTCGCGCGCCTCTACGACCTGCGGTTGCCCGGCGCGACGCCCCTCGAAGGCGAGAAGCCGAACGACCTGCTCTTCGTCGAAAGCGCCGTGGTCTCCATTCCCTTCTCCAGCCTGCTCGCCCGCCAGCCGGAATTCTCGCAATTCCGTCTCATCCGGCCCGCGATGCGCGTGCTCGTCGACGACAAGGGCCGGATCGACATCGCCGCGATCGGCGGCCGTCTCGGGCGCGAGATCGCCCGCGAGAAGCAGACCGGCGAGGCCTCAAGCGCCGATCCGGCCGCGGAGGAAACGGCTGTCGAACCCGGCCGCGCGCGGTTCGGAACCGTCACGATCGAGAACGGGACGGTCGATTTCGTCGGCCCGGACGGACAGGCGCGCGAGCGCATCACGGCGCTCAACGGCGCGATTTCCTGGCCGCGGCTCGACGAGAAGCTGAGCGCCTCGCTCAAAGGGATCTGGCGCGGCACGGCGTTCGAACAGAAGACCGAGATCGACCGGGCACTGCAGTTCCTCACCGGCCAGACCGTCACGGTGCGGCAGGATTTTACGAGCGATGTCCTGACCTACGCCTTCAATGGCCAGCTCGGCGTGGGCGAGACGCAGTTCGCCGAGGGGCGCATTTCGCTGAGCACGCCGACCGTGCGCCAGGCGCTCGACTGGCTTGGGACCGGCATTCGGACCGGCGGCGCGGCCGGCAAGCTGAGCCTGAGCGCGAATGTGCGTGGCGACATGAAGAAACTGCGGTTCGACAACCTGAACGTCGCCTTGCAGGACAGCGCCGGAACCGGTGTCCTCGAACTCGCCTTCCGCGACGATTTCAAGCCGTCGGTGACCGCCACGCTGGATTTCCAGGCGATGGACATCTCGGCGTTCCTCTCCGCCTTCACCGGCATGCCTCGCACGCGGGAGGCCCTCGCCGAACCGGCTTCCGCCGACATTCTCAACCAGATGGATGTCGATCTGCGGCTTTCCGCCGCGACGGCGTCGTTCGGCGCCCTGCGCTTCACGGACATCGCCGCGGTCGCGCAGATACGCGGCGGCGACGCCCTGTTCGAGCTGGCCGACGCGACCGCTTACGGCGGACGCTGGCAGGCGCATCTGAAACTGACGCCGCAGGCCGGGACGATCTCCGGCGCGGCGCGTCTCGCGATCACCGACGTCAATGGCGGCGCGGTCGCCGACGCGCTGCAGGTGACCGGGCTCATGCCGCGGGGCACGACCACCGGCACGCTGGACGTCAGCGCGCCGATCGGGCGATGGCGCGACCTGTTCGAGCGCGGCGACGGCAGGATGCAGATGAGCGTCACCGCCGGCGCATTCGACGGCGTCGCCTTCAGCAGTTTCGGAAGCGACGCCGGAACCCAGTCGTTCTTCCGCCTGCGCGACGCCACGCGCACGAGCGAAGTCTTCGACCGTCTCGACGTCACCGCCATGATCCGCGACGGCGTGATCGTCATCGAGGACGGCTCGCTGCGCTATCCGACGGGCACCGTTCAGTTGAGCGGCATCATCCCCTACGGCACGGCCAGCCTTGCGTTGACGACGATGGCGGCGCCGACGCTGGAGACCGTCGGACCGGCGCCTGCCGTACAGCATTTCATCGGCGGTTCGTGGGACAATCCCTATGCCGTCCCCGTCTTGCCGGCGGGCGAAGACCGTTAATGGGCGGTTAACAACAAAGTGCGGGTTTTAAAGAGTTTTTAGGCGTTTCGACCCTAGATTGCCGGCATCGTTTGCTGGGTCCGGGTTTCGTGTTTCACTTTTTGTCGATGATCGTGAAGATTGCGCTGGCGTCGCTTCTGTGCGGCGCGCTGCTTTCGGCCTTCGACATGTCGGCGGCGGAAGTGCTGGCGAAAGTGGGGATGACGCCTGAGCACGTGCTGGAACTCATGCAAAAGGCGCTTGCCTGGGCGCTGCCCAACATGGTGCTCGGCGCGATGATCATCGTGCCGCTCTGGATCATCGCCTACATGCTGCGGCCGCCTCGGCGCAGCTAGGCCTGCCTCACACCCTGTCGTCTTGCATGGCGCGGCGCTTGTTCAGGAGCGCCGCAATGATGACCCCGGTCGTCACGATGCCGATCAGGATGGTGCAGACCGCGTTGATCTCCGGCGTGACGCCGAGCCGCACCTGGCTGTAGATCTTCATCGGCAGCGTCGTCGCGCCCGGCCCGGAGGTGAAGGAAGCGATGACGAGGTCGTCCAGCGACAGGGTGAAGGCGAGCATCCAGCCGGAGATCACGGCCGGGAAGATCACCGGCAGCGTCACCTTCATGAAGGCCTGGAAGGGCGGACAGCCGAGATCCTGCGCGGCTTCCTCCAGCGACTTGTCGAAGCTGACGAGCCGCGACTGGACGACGACCGCGACGAAGCACAGCGAGAAGGTGATGTGCGCGAGCGTCACGGTCCAGAATCCGCGCGCGAAGTCGATCGCCACGAAGAGCAGCAGCAGCGACAGGCCGGTGATCACCTCGGGCATGACCAGCGGCGCATAGACCATGCCGGTGAACAGGGTTCGGCCGCGAAACCGCGTGAAACGGACGAGCGAGACGGCGGCGAGCGTGCCCAGCACCGTCGCGACGCTGGCAGAGATGAAGGCGACACGCACCGTCACCCAGGCCGCGTCGAGAATGCTCTCGTTGCGGAACAGTTCGCCATACCACTTGGTCGAGAAGCCGGCCCAGACCGTGACCAGACGCGATTCGTTGAAGGAATAGATGACCAGAAGGACGATCGGCAGGTAGAGGAACGCGAAGCCGAAGACGACCGAGGTGATGTTGAACCAGGACCAGCGCCCACTCATCGGCCGGCCTCCGTCGCCCGCGCCTGGGCGTTCTGGAACCAGACGATGGGCACGACCAGCACGATCAGGAGGATCATCGCGATCGCCGAAGCGACGGTCCAGTCACTGTTGTTGAAGAACTCGATCCACAAGGTCTTGCCGATCATCAGCGTGCCCGAACCGCCGAGCAGGTCGGGAATGACGAACTCGCCGACGGCCGGAATGAAGACGAGCAGGCAGCCCGCGAGGACGCCCGGGACCGCAAGGCGCGCGGTGACCTTCCAGAAGGCGGCGATGCGCGTGCAGCCGAGGTCGCGCGCGGCCTCGACGAGGGATTCGTCCATCTTCTCCAGCGTCGAATAGATCGGCAGCACCATGAAGGGCAGGTAGGAATAGACGATGCCGATGAAGACCGCCTTGTTGGTCGACAGGATCTCCAGCGGCGCGTCGATCACGCCCAGCCAGAGCAGGAACTGGTTGAGCAGCCCCTCCCGCTTGAGGATGCCGATCCAGGCGTAGACGCGGATCAGGAACGACGTCCAGAAGGGCAGGATGACCATCATCAGCAGGATCGGACGCAGGTTTTCCGGCGCGCGCGCCATGCCATAGGCCAAGGGAAAGCCGATCAGGAGCGTCAGGATGGTCGAGACGAAGGCGATGTAGAGGCTGGAGAGGTAGGAATTGATGTAGAGCTTGTCGCCGGCCAGGAACGCGAAGTTCTCGAAATCGAGCCGGGACAGTTTCTCGCTGATCACCTCCCAGCCATCTGAAAAGCTGAATTGTGGCGCATAGGGCGGCTGGCCGTATTCGAGATCGGAGAGCGCGATGCGCAGGACGATCAGGAAGGGCAGCAGGAAGAAGAACAGCAGCCAGAAATAGGGGATCAGGATGACGAGGCGGTTGGTGACGGCGCGCAGCATGGTCCTCACCGATCCAGGACGACGCCGGCATCGGCGGAAAACGACAGCCAGATGCGTTCCTCGTAGCCGATCGGATCATCGACCAGGCGCGAGTGATTGATCATCGCCGCCTGGACGACGCTGCCGGAATCGAGGCGGACGTTGATGATGGTCATGTCGCCGAGATAGGCGACGTCCCAGACCTCGCCCTGCACGGCGTTTTCGGTGTCGGTCGGCTTCTCGCGGCTGACGCGCATCTTTTCCGGACGGATCGCGAACCAGACCGTCTTGCCCTGCGCCGGGCCCTGGCCGCGGACGGCTCCGGTGAAGCGGCCGTCGCGGCCCTCGATGGTGACATGGCCGTCGTCGGACGCCACGACCTGGCCTTCCAGCACGTTCACCGAACCGATGAAATCGGCGACATAGCGCGAATTGGGCGCCTCGTAGATTTCGGCCGGCGTGCCGGTCTGGGCGATGATACCCTTGTCCATCACGGCAATGCGATCCGACATCGTCATCGCCTCTTCCTGGTCGTGGGTCACGATCATGAAGGTGAGGCCGAGTTCCTGCTGCAGGTCCATCAGTTCGAACTGGGTTTCCTCGCGCAGCTTCTTGTCGAGCGCGCCGAGCGGTTCGTCGAGGATCAGGAGCTTCGGCCGCTTGGCGACGGCGCGGGCGAGCGCGACGCGCTGGCGCTGGCCGCCCGAAAGCTGGTGCGGCTTGCGCTTGGCGAATTCCTCCAGCTTCACGAGCTTGAGCATTTGGGCGACGCGTTCGTCGCGCGCGCTCTTTTCCATCCCGTCCTGCTTGAGGCCGAACGCGATGTTGTCGGCGACGCTCATATGCGGGAACAGCGCGTAGGACTGGAACATCATGTTGACCGGCCGCTTGTGCGGCGGCACGCCCTTCAGCGGCTGGCCATCGAGATAGAGTTCGCCCTCGGTCGGCTCCTCGAAGCCGGCAAGCATGCGCAGCAGCGTGGTCTTGCCGCAGCCGGACGGGCCGAGCAGAGAGAAGAATTCGCGCTCGTAGACATCGAGCGAGAGATTGTCGACGGCGGTGAAATCGCCGAAACGCTTGGTGACGTTCCTGAAGGAAATATAGGGCTTGGCGTCGGGGTCGCTCCACGGCGCGAAGGAACGTCGGATGCTTCCAAGCGATGGCATGAGTGTCCCCTACCCTTCCCCGAATGTGAAACGACCCCGGCGCTCGAAGCGTCGGGGTCGATCGTGTCCTACTGGCCCGATTTCACCGCCGTCCATGCGCGGTTGAGGATCCGCTTCTGACGGGCATCGTCGGGCGAGACCGTGTAGAGGCGCGAAACGGTGTCGTCATCCGGATAGATCGCCGGATCGCCGATCACGTCCTCCTCGAGGAATTCCTTCGAGGCGCCGTTTCCGTTGGCGTAATAGACGTAGTTCGACGCCTTCGCCATGACCTCGGGACGCATGATGTAATCGAGGAATTCATGCGCTTCCTCGACATGCTGGGCGTCAGACGGGATCGCCATATTGTCGAACCACATCAGCGCGCCTTCCTTGGGGATGATGTATTCGACCGTCACGCCGGCATCGGCTTCCGCCGCGCGATCGCGCGCCTGCAGGATGTCGCCCGACCAGCCGACGGCCAGACAGATGTCGCCATTGGCGAGCGCGTTGATGTATTCCGACGAGTGGTATTTGCGCACATTGGGCCGGACCGCCAGCAGCAGGTCCTTCGCCTTGTCGATCGATTCCTGATCCTTCAGGTCCGGATCCATGCCCAGGTAGTTGAGCGCGGCCGGGACCATCTCGGTCGGCGCGTCGAGCATGAAGATGCCGCAATCCTCGAGCTTCGACACGGTGTCGAGGTCGAAGACGAGATCCCAGGTGTTGAGTTCGGCGTCCTCGCCGAGGCGTTCCTTGACCATGTCGACATTGATGCCGATGCCGGTGGTGCCCCACATGTAGTTGATCGCGTATTCATTGCCCGGATCGTATTTTTCCAGGCGCTCGGAGATGGCCGGATCCATGTTTGCCAGGTTCGGCAGCTTGGACTTGTCCAGCTTCTGGAAGACGCCGGCCTTGATCTGGTTGGCGAGGAAGGTGCCGGTCGGGACGACGATGTCGTAGCCGGTGGAGCCAGCCAGAAGCTTGGTCTCCAGAACCTCGTTGGAATCGAACACGTCGTAGACGACCTTGATGCCGGTCTCCGCCGTGAACTCCTCGAGGATGGATTCGTCGATATAGTCGGACCAGTTGTAGATGTTGACGACGCGATCCTGCGCGGCGGCCGACACGGTCAGTGTGGCCAGGGCCGCGGCAGTCGCGAAGAGCCGTTTCGTGAACTTCATTTGGCATACTCCCTGAGGCTTGGTTATCGGGCGAAACACAGCGTTCCGTCCTGCAAGTCCGGCCCGAAGACTATTGACGATTTTGCGGACGCACAAGGATTTTCCAATCTCGCGACCTGCCGAAAATAGTGGCAATCCGTTGCCGCCGATCAAAGGTATGTGGTGCGTTCGAGCGGCGTGATTTCCGCCCAGAACGCTAGGATTTCCGCGCGTTTGAGATCCTTGTAGATCTTCGCCAGCTCGGGCCCGAGGGCACGGTCGCAGAACTGGCCGGACTGGGTGAGCTGCAGCGCCTCGTCCATGTCGTCGGGCAGCATCTTGGCTCCGCTGTCGTCATAGGCGTTGCCCGTCACCGGGGGCGGCGGCGTGTCCAGTTTCTCCAGCCCCTCCATCATCGCCTGCAATATGGCGCAGAGCACGATATAGGGGTTGGCGTCGGCGCCGGCGATGCGGTGTTCGATGCGGCGGTTGGCGTCCGTGGAAGCCGGAATGCGCAGCGCCACGGAGCGGTTGTTTTCCGCCCAGACCGCCCGGGTCGGGGCGTAGGAGCCGGGCTGGATGCGGCGAAAACCGTTCCAGCTGTTGATGAACAGCAGCAGCCCCTGCGGCATTGTGCGGATGAGTTCGGCGATGGCGCCGCCGAGATTGGTCTGGCCCGCCTCGCCCGCGAAGATGTTGGCGCCGCTCTCGTCGAGGATCGAGGCGTGCACATGCATGCCGTTGCCGGCATATTCGATGAAGGGCTTGGCCATGAAGGTGGCCTGCAGGCGGTGCTTGCGGGCGCAGCCGAAAACGATGCGGCGCAGCATGATCACGTCGTCGGCGGCGCGCAGCGGATCGCAGCGATGCTTCAGATTGACCTCGAACTGGCCGGGGGCCGCTTCCTTGACGATCGTGTCGATCGGCAGGCCCTGGGCGTCGGCCGCGTTGCGGATGTCATCGAAGAGGCCGCCATATTCGGCGAGATCGTCGAGGCCGTACATGCGCTGGCGGTCGGGACCGGAGGAGGCGCCGACCGGCGCCGGCATGCCGTCGTCCCAGTCGGTGCCGGGTTCCAGCAGGTAGAATTCGAGTTCGAAGGCCGTCACCGGATAGAGGCCGCGCTTGGCCAGCGCCTTGGTGATGCGGGCCAGCGCGTTGCGGCAATCGAAGCGCAGCGGCTCGCCTTCCGGCGTGAAGCCGCGCAGCAGCACCTGCGCCGTCGGGCGGTTGGCCCAGGGCACGCGGCTGAGCGTGCCCGGCACGGCACGGAAATAACCGTCGCGATCGCCCGTCTCGATGTGCAATCCGGTCTCGGCGACCTCGCGCCCCCAGATGTCGAGGCCGTGGATCGACATCGGGAAATTGACGCCTTCCTGGAACGCCTTCTTCAGGCTGTCGGCCGGGGCCCATTTGCCGCGCATCACGCCGTTCGGATCGACCAGCAGGAACTCCACCGCCTGCAAATCGGGATTTGCGGCCATGAAGGCTTCATATTCTTCAATTGTCGGGAGAGCGTCGAAGGTCGCTTGTTCAGCGGGAGAGGCAGAGGACAAATTTGCACCAAAGTGCTGTTGGCGTTGCAGGCAGATTGGCGCGCGCCGTCTTCGATTGTCAACTCACGCGGCATCTTGCTTCTGCAAGCCGGCAGGCTCATTCGGCTGGGCATGGGTGGTGGTGCCGCCCGCTTCCGCTCCCTAGGCGGGGCAAGCGGATGCGGCCGACCAGCCTGAAGGGCGCCAGGATCCAGGACGGAACCGGACGGGCGTGCCGCTCGTAATAGGCGTCCTCCTCCTGGCGGCTCATGGATCGGACGGGGCGGGGCGGCACGATCATCACGGGAAGCGGATAGGTCATTTCACGGCTCTCGGGCTGTTTTCATTTCACGAATGAAATATACTGAGCGCCGATCGCCTTGTTTACGCCGAAGAATGCAGCACGACTTTCAGAAATGAAAAACGTCAACTGGGACGACCTTCACATCTTCGCCCATGTGGCGCGCAGCGGCGGGCTGTCCGGCGCGGCGTCCGCTCTTGCGATGAGCGCGCCGACGGTGGGGCGGCGGATGCTGGCGCTGGAACAGGCCGTGGGCAAAGCCCTGTTCAACCGGTCACGCAGCGGCTACGCGCTGACCGATGACGGGCGCACGCTGCTGCGCAAGGTTCAGGCGATGGAAGCCAGCGCCCGGCCGATCGAGGAATGGCTGTCCCTCGGCCAGGAGCGGCCCGGCATCAGGATTTCGGCGGGAACCTGGACGGCCAATTTCATGGCCGAGAACTTTTCGCGGCTGTGGACGCCGAACGACCCGTTCCGCATCTGCTTCAAGACCACCGAGGCGCGCCTCGACATCACCCACCGGGAGATCGAGATCGGCATCCGCAACCGGCCGGCCGAGAGCGGCAATCTCGCCTCGCGACCGACCGTCGAGGTGGCGTTCGCGCCCTATGTCGCCCGAAACCATCCGGATCCGCAGGGTTGCGAGTGGATTTCCATCGGGTCGGACGAGGCGATCACCCGGTCGGCGCGCTGGCTGATCGCGCAGCCCGACATCGAGATCTGCGCCTGGGCGAACACGCCCTCCACGCTGCGAGACCTGGTGCGCGCCGGCGCGGGCAAGGGCGTGATGCCGTGTTTCGCCGGCGACCGCGATCCGCGTCTGCAGCGCGCCGGACCGCCGATCGACGAACTGGCGGAAACGCAGCATTTGGTGATGCATAATGACGACCGGCACCGGCCGGAAGTCCGCACGGTCATCGAGCGCATTCATGCGCTCTTCCGCGACCATGCCCCGCTCTGCCGCGGAGACCGGCCGATCGGCGCGACGGAAGATCCGAACGGCTAACCGAAATCGAAGGCGCTGAGGCCGGCGACCATCTCGTCGAGACCGAGCGGCCTGGTGATCGGCGGTTCGGCGCGCGCAAGGCAGCCGGCACGTTCGCAGACACGGCAGGCCGGACCGACCGGCAGCGTGACCGGCTGCTCCTTCGGACCGGACAGGGCGGTTCCGTAGATCACCCGGTCGCGATAGGCGAGGTCGCAACCGAGCAACAGCGCGGTGCGCCGCGGCTGCTCGTGGAATGCGCCCTGCGGCCCCTCCAGCGTGCGCGCCATCACCAGGAACTGGGCGCCGTCCGGCATTTCCACGGCATCGACCGCGATGTAGCCAGGCTGCGAGAACACAGAATGGACGGCCAGCTTGGGGCAACCGCCGCCGAAACGCGCCTGCGGATAGCCGGTCGCGCCGGCGCGGCGGAAGCGGTTGCCCGCGTGATCCACCTCCAGCATGAAGAACGGAATGCCCGAGGCGCCCGGCCGCTGCAGCATGGTGAGGCGATTGGCCGCCTGCTCGAAGGAGACCCCGAAGCGGGAGCGAAGGACGTCGACGTCATATTGGGTGCGCTCGCAGGCCGTCAGGAAGGGCTGATAGGGCATCATCAGCGCATGTGCGGCGTAGCGCGCCAGCTCGAAACGGGCGATGCGCCGCGCCTCGTCGCCGGAGAGCTTCAGGGCCGCGATTTCCGCGTCGATCGCGACGCGCATGCGCAGAAGCACCGCCTCCATGGCGACCTCGCGCAGCTGGTCATGCGAGGACAGGCGCTCGGAAATGAAGAGCCGGTTGGAATGGCGGTCGTAGCGGCGGCGCCATTGCGGCATCGTGGCCACGGGCAGCACCTTCACGGCGATCCCGTGATCGGTGCGCAACCAGGTCTTCAGGGCGCCGAGCAGGTCGTCGCCCGGCGCCAGGAGCTTGATGAAGGCTTCCGCCTCTTCCTCGATGTTCGGATAGTGGTTGGCGCGCTTCTCGAACGCTTCCCTCGCCTCGTCGACGGGCAGCCGCGCGCCGGAAAGGCGGGTTTCGTGTCCTTCGCGGGCCAGAAGGTCGGACAGGTCGGTGAGGCGCTCCTGGCTCTCGCGATAGGCGCGGTGCAATTTCAGCATCGCGGCCGCGACGTTGGGCGCGGCGTCGGCGACCTCGACCAGTTCCTGGTCGCCCGGCAATTCGCCGACGAGCAGCGGGTCCGCGAACATCTCTTTCAATTGGGGCAGATGCGAATCGCCGCCGGCCTGCAGGTCCTCCAGATCGATCTTGTAGACCGATGCGAGCTTCAACAGCAGTTGCACGGTGAGCGGACGCTGGTTGCGCTCGATCAGGTTCAGATAGGACGGCGAGATGCCGAGCTCGGCCGCCATTGCGGTCTGGGTCAGGCCCGCCTGGTTGCGGATCCGGCGCACGCGTGGGCCCGCGAATATCTTCTGCTCGCTCATGATGTTTGTCGCAATCTTCACAAAACCGCGGAACGGCGGCGCGCGGCACTCTTTTACAGTTTTTACAAATTCACAAGCCGAAATTGTCGTTCCCATGACAAGGCAACGCGAATTTTCGGGCCTTCAGACGCGATTTCCGTGCGAATTGCGCGGCGCAATGTCAAGTTATTCACAAGCGCTTCGCTACTCATCCGACGAGCGGCGGCTGCGAGAGAAGAAAGAAAAGCCCAACCGGGCAAGAGTGACAGACATTTACAAAACCCCGGGTGCGCGTCACCCGAACGATCGAGGAGACCATGATGACCGCGCATGAACGCCCCAGGACCCACGTCAAGGAACGGGCCGAGGAACAGTCCTCCACCATGAACACCGACCAGCAGGCGGCGATCCGCATGCTGGCCAACGACCTGCACAGGCTGAACCAGTCCGTCATGCGCGCGGTCGAGGCGGGCGTGTCCGTCGAACTGATCCGTTCGGCGCGCCATCACGGCGGCGACGGCACCTGGGGCGACCTGCTGATCCCGGTGATCGTCACCAGGAGCGAGTAGCCGCTGCTCCAGCGCTGCCATGACGCATCCCCCGGCGACGCCAATCGCCGGGGGATTTTGCCATCTGCGACAATGCCGCGCGGCCCGTCTCAGCCAGCCCGGTTCGCATCCCTGCTGACGTAGGGGCGTTTCCTGATGCGTTACCGAAAACGCTAAGATTTTCAGGAAATTGCTAAATGGAAACAAACCGCCGGCGTACCATTTCTGCGTGTGGCGGCATTCCGATTCGCTTGGGGCTTCCAAATAGTCAGCCAAACGTTACAATCCCCTCATATGAGGGGGTCGGACGGTTATCGCTCGCTTGCGCATGACGTTCGACATCGCCACCGAAGACACAACACAACGACTATCCGAACCTCGATGGACGAAAAAGACGATCTGCTTAAGGACGCCTATGCGGCCGTAGAAGAAGCCGAGGATGTGCAAGAGGTCTTGAACAAGATCCGGGCCATCTTCGGTCTGCATCACATCGTCTTCCATCTCGGACAGACGCAGGTCGACACCCTCGACCGCCCGTTCGTGAGAACCACTTATCCCGATTCGTGGGTGTCGCGTTACCTGCTCAAAGGTTACGTAGATGTCGATCCGGTCGCGCGGGAAGGCTTCCTTCGCCTCCTGCCGTTCGACTGGCACGATCTGGAGATCGACGAATCCGCCATGGAGATGATGGCGGACGCGGCGAAGCACGACATCGGCGACAGCGGCTACTCCATTCCGGTCATCGACCGGCAGGCGCGCCGCTCGCTTTTTTCCGTCACCTCTAAACTCACCGGTCAGGATTGGAAGAACTTCATGGAAGAGCAGGGTCCGCGACTTCAGGAAGTGGCGCATCGCACTCACCGGCGCGCATTGCACGAGATCTTCGGGGAGGTCGATCCGATGCCGCCGCTCGGCCCGCGCGAGATCGAATGCCTGACATGGACCGCGCGCGGCAAGGACTACGCGGTCATCGCCGACATTCTCGGCCTCTCCGGCCACACCGTGCGCGGCTATCTGAAGAGCGCCCGCTTCAAGCTGGAATGCGCGACGCTGCCGCAGGCCGTCGCCAAGGCCGTGTCGCTCAAGATCATTACCCCATGATCTTGGGCACTCCGCTAACCATTTGATAACCTTGACGGTCCCGACCCCCTCAGATGGGCCGGCCCAGATGGCGGAATTGTTCGCGGAAGCCCCACGCTCATACTGGATCGTACCCAGAAACCACCCAGCGGGGGCGATCCAATGTTCTTCATCGTACAAGCGTCTGACTACGGTCAGCACCGAAAGCTTCTTGACCGCATGTTCCGGCTGCGCAAGCAGGTGTTCCATGACGAATTGCAGTGGGACGTCCCGGTCATCGGGGATATCGAGCGCGACGCCTACGACGATCTGAGCCCGGCCTATCTGCTGTGGACCGACGAGGCCAAGCGGACGCTCTACGGTTCGCTGCGGCTGATGCCGACGACCGGACCGACGCTCCTCAACGACGTCTTCCGCAAGACCTATCCGCGCAATCTCGACCTGTGCCACCCGACCATCTGGGAAGGGACGCGCATGTGCATCGACGCCGAGGAAATCGCGCTGTCCATGCCGGAGATCGAACCGCAGCAGGCGATGTGCATGCTGCTGCTCGCGCTCGGCGAATGCGCGCTGGATCACGGCATCCAGACGCTGATCTCCAATTACGAGCCGCACATGAAGCGGATCTACAATCGCGCCGGCGCGCCGCTGACGGAAGTCGGCAAGGCCGACGGCTTCGGCAAGCGGCCGGTCTGCTGCGGCCTGTTCGAGGTCAACACCAAGACGATCAACGGGATGCGCGAGAAGACCGGCATGTCCGGCCTGCATGTGAAGGATGGTGCCAAACGCCCTATCGGGATGGGCGACGCGGCCTGGATGTCTAGCGCCAGCGCCGCTCATCGGGCAACATGGGCCGGTGCGGCATGACTTTCGCGGTAAAACCCATGTCCAGTCCCATCACCATGCGGGAACTCGCCCCGCAATGGAACGTCGCCTCGGGCGATGACGGCGAACCGTCCGCGCTCCTGGGAGAACTGTGCCGGCGATTTGGTGGCGAAGGCGCGCTCCTGTTCCGGATCCGCGTCGGCGAAACGCCGCCGCGCACCACCGTCCTCGTCAATAGCGGGATCGAGGAAAGCTTCCGCGACTCGGTCGTCGAGCGGGCCACCGGCGCGATCGTCAACCGCGAACGCAACGAAGTCCTGCCGATGATGATCCCGGCCTGGCGGGTCGGCGGCGCCTCGGCCTTCATCTACGCCTTTCCGGGCTGCGCCCGCACCCACGGGCAGCTGGTGACCGCGATCCTGGCCGTCGAGCAGATGAGTTTCGCCGCCATCGCCGAAGCCTATCTGGCCGGGCGCTGCATGATGGAGGCCTTCGACGAAACGCCGATCGGCCGCGCCGCGGGCCCCGACCATCCGCGCATCACGGTGCGCGAGCAGTCCTGCCTGGCATGGACGGCGGAAGGCAAGACCTCGGAGGAGATCGGCATCATTCTCGATCTCTCGCCGCATACGGTGAACCACTATCTCGGCAGCGCCGCGCGCAAGCTCGGCGCAACCAACCGGATGCACGCCGTCGCCAAGGCGCTGCGCCTCGGGCTGATCGAACGGCCGGTGTGACAACCGGCCGGCGGTCCACTCCGCCGGTCCGGTCGCATCGTCAAAGACACGGATTTTCGGCCGGCGGGAGACATGTCCCTCGCCGGCATTCGGCCGTCGCCAAAGCCGCATTCTTGTTCGAAGTCACGACGTGTCGAACGTCGCTCGCGCATGCAGCGCGAGCGCATGGCATTCCCGCAGGATCTCGTCGATGGTGCGGGTCGGCCGCTTGCGATGGCCGGGCGGGCGGCCGGGCCGCATGGGCGAGAACCGGCCGCGACGGCGACCGGCGAGACGGCGCGCATGCCAGCGGGCGAGGCGACGGCCATGGGCCGGCAGGTCGTCCAGCGCGCGCTTGAGCGCTCGCAGGCGGCGGCAGAGGCCCGTCGCTTTGACGGGATCGCCGGGCCTCGGGATCCAGCCGTCCGGGATGGGGCGCGGTTCGGACAGGCCGAGAACGGTGATGCGCGGATAGCTGAGCGGGCGCAACCGCGGCGGCGCGGAATTGAAATTCGGCAGCGGGTCGATGATCGCAAAGGCGAGTAGCGTTGGGGCGGAACCGGGATTGCGCTTGGGCTTGCCTCTCGCTTGAACCTTCGCGGCGCGCGCGGGTCCGGGCAGAGGCACCGGCTCCAGCTCGGCCAGGACGACGATCAGACGCCGGACGGCGGCCTCGGTGGGCCGCGCCAGGCGGATGAGCGCGGCGCGCAAATGGCGCGGCAGGTGCGTGATGGTTTCGGCCTCGTCGAGCCCGGCCATGGCGAACAGCCGCGCGACGACGCGCAGAAGCGCCTCGCGGTTGCGGTCTATCGCCAGAGCCCAATCCATTGCCGTCCTCTCATCCTCGCCGGACACACACCGCAAAGACTAGGGACGCCGGGCGGGCGGTGGACAGAATTCGTGGCCGATGGGCGCTTTTGCGCTAGGCTTCACCCCGGAGGGATGACGGGCGATGCGCGAATTCAGCCGTGAAACCAGGGACAAGCGCCGGACGCCGACCGCCTGGGTCGTGGCGTTTCGCGATCTCGGACCGGCCCGGCTCGGAAATCCTGTCCAACGCATGCGGCCCGCCCTGCCCCGCGCGCCCAAGGAAAAGCGCGCATGCGCATGACGCGACAGGACGAGGCCAACCGCCTGGGTCGCGGGACAATCCTCACTCTCGCCGGCGTCCTCGTGCTCGCCGCCGCCCTGCGCGTGCCCGAGCTCGGCCGCGACAGCGTCTGGATGGACGAGGCGGTCTCGTGGTTCCAGGCCCGCGACGGCTTTTTCGAGATGCTGCGGCGGACGGCGCAGGACAATTACCCGCCGCTGCACAACGTCGTCCTGTGGCTGACGATCAAGCTGTTCGGCGATGGCGAGGCTGCGCTGCGGGCGCCGTCGGCGCTGTTCGGGCTGGCGACCATCCTCGCCGTCTTCGCGCTCGGCCGCGAACTGGGCGGCACGCGGGCGGGCCTGATCGCCGCATTCGCGCTGGCGCTGGCGCCAATCGAGATCGTCCAGTCGCGCAACGCGCGCATGTACACGCTGTTCTCGCTGACGGCGACGCTGTTCCTCTGGGCCGCCGCGCGGCATCTGCGCCGGCCGTCCTCGGCAAATGCTGTTGCGGGCGGGATCGCGGCGCTGGCGATGCTGCATGCGCATCTCTATGGCAGTTTCGTTTTCGCCAGCGCGATCGCGGCCGTGCTCGCGCTGCATCTGGCAACCGGCGCGCCCGACCGCCGTGCCGTGATCGGCTGGGTGTCGGCGCAGGGTGTCGCCCTCCTCCTGTTCCTGCCCTGGCTTGCGATCCTGTTCGGCCGCGCCCGGGCGCTGAGCGGCAGCGGCTTCTGGATCCGTGAACCGACGGCGGAGCGCATCGGCGTCATGGTCACGCAGGTGCTGCCCCTGCCCGCACTTCTCCTGTGTGGCGTCGTATTGGCGGCGGGCGTCGCGCTCATCTTCCGAGCACGCCAGGGCGGCCAGCGGGCGAAGAGCGTCGCTTTCGTCGCGATCACCGTCACCGGGGCGATCGCGCTCTCCTACGGGATTTCGCTGATGGTCATGCCGGTGATGTCGCCGCGCTATTTCATCTTCGCCGTGCCGGCGGTGCTCGCCGTCACGGGAGCGGTGCTGGCGATACCGTCCGTTCCGGCGGTCGCACGATGGGGCGCAACTGCGCTGCTGGCGATATCCCTCGCCGCCCCGGCATGGCGCGCGATTTCAGAACCCGGCTTTCATCGCGACTGGCGGGCGCTTGCGGCCAAGCACGCCGAGTTGGCATGGCCGGACGAACCGATCGTCATCTATCCGCGCCATGCTCAACTCGCCTTCCTCTATTACGGCGGCGGCGGCAATCCGCCGCCGAGGCTGCTGACCGGCTCAACCGGGGAGCTGGCATCCGAACCGGGCCACCGGGTCTGGTTCGCGCTGCGGGCGACCGGCCCGGAGGAATCCCGCTGGCTGACGGAAATCAATGCCCGCACGGGCCGCGTGGCCGAGCATCGCTTCGATTTCCATTGGCTGCAGCTTCATTCCTTCGTGTCGGAAGGCGACGCCCAGTCTCAATGACCGGGGGCCGTTCAGGCGCCGGCCTCGACCGAATAGTCGATCGGCTTGTAGCGGAAATTGTTGGACTGGCCGGCGGAACAGGCCGTCATCGCGACGATCAGGTCCATTTCCGCGCGGAAGACGGTCTTCTGGCCCGGCTTGCTCTTGGGCGGCAGCACGGCGATCTCGCCGGTCTCGCCATCGACCGAGACGTGCATGAACACGTTGAAGGCGATCGGGATGTTGTCGGGGCCGATGCCGTAGGGCGCCAGCGCGGCCTCCAGGTTTCCCTGGCAGCCGTGGTGCGAATCGCTGTCGCCATAGATGATGCGGAACGTGTCGCGCGAACAGGGCGTCAGCGTGAAATCGTGCCGGCCGACCTCGTCCTCGACGATGGTGAGCATCGGATTGGACCGGTTGGAATAGAGGATGTCGCCCGTCGTCAGGAACAGGCGGCTGGCATAGTCGATCGAGCGGCCCGACGAGATGTATTCCGCCCGGTCCGCGGCGTTGAAGGCGACGAGGTCGGAGACCTGCTCGCCTTCCGGATCGATGACGGTCAGCAGATCGCCTGTCTTCAGTTCGAACGCGGTGCCGCTGCGCGGCGCGATCCTTTTCGCCATGTCAGGCGATCTCCTTGTGTGCGAAGGGGCATTTCCACGCGTCTCCGACGACGCGGCCGCTATATTGGCGCGCTTCCGAGGCCTCGCCATAGTCGCTCAGCATCGGGTTGACGTCGCCGGCGAGTTCGGCGTCGCGCTTGCGGATGATGGCCTTCATCTTGTCGAACCGGCCGTCGGCGCGCAGCTTCTCGAACTGCCTGTGCGAATTGAACACCAGGGCCGGCTTGTCGAAGCGGCGGGCCGGGCGCGAGGCGCGCGGATGAAGGCCGATGACGAAGAAGGGCTCGCTGCCAACCGACAGCGAGAAATGCGGCGAGTCCGGATCGGCCGCGACGCCGTCGCTCCAGGGCGTGCCCGAGACGACGTCGAGATTGTGCAGGCATTGCAGCCGGTTCCACAGCGCCTTTTCGAACTCCTCCTCGTCCAGATCGCCGGGGCCTTCGAAGACCACGACGAAGGATTTCACGATGGGGCTTTCGTGATCGAGCTGGGCGCTGAATTCGCGCAGCGCGCGATGGATGTCGACGTCGTCGCAGGCGCGGTCGATGTCGCCCGCGACGAAGACGGTCAGCGCGTCGCGCGCCAGCGCGGACTTGGCGCCGACGCAGGGAAATTCGGCGCTTTGAATGAAATCCGTGAATGAGCGGCAAGCAACTGTGTTCGGCATGTCCTCAACCTCCTTGGCCTGACGCGGCTCGCCGGTTTCAACGTGGACGTGCGCAAGTGGTTCCCGCCTTAAATCCATGGGGTGTGCGGAACGATGCGGCCGCGCGCGCGTTTGACGAGGGAATCACGAAGGAGGCGAGGCAATGCATGATCCGCTTTTCGAGATCGAGACCTGGCGAGGCCGCTGGTTCTTCAAATATGGCAGCCACTACACCGGACCCTTCGGTTCCCGCGAGGCCGCCCTGTTGGCGGCACGGCGCGAGGCCGCCAAGCTGGCGCCGCGCTGGCGGCGGAGCGTGCCGACATCCAAGGCCGGGAACCGTTCCGGCACGACCGCGTCGCGCGCCAGTTGATCGCACCGCGGCGGCAGTCGCCGACAATGCCATGGAGGCGTGATTGACACGTGTGGTCCTCGATGCGGCCGCGGCGGTCTGCCTGGTGGTCACCCTGCTTCCGCTCGTGCCCGTGGCACACGGGGCGGTGCGGGTGTTCGATTTCGCCCGGCTGCAGGTCATCGCGCTGTCCACCGCTGTTCTGATCTGCGCCGGCATCGCGAGCCTCGTTTCGCCGGCGACCGCAACGTTTGCGGCCGTGGCGATGGCGGCCGGCGCGCTGGCCATCCAGGCGGGCTATGTCCTGCCGTTCACCCCGCTCTGGCGCAGGCAGACCGCCGATTGCGCGACCGAGCCGGAGGACGGCGCCTCGCTTTCGCTGCTCGTCTGCAACGTGAAGCAGGGCAATGACGACTACGCGCGCGTGACGACGCTGGTTGACGAGCGCCGGCCCGACATCGCGATCTTCATGGAGACGAACGCGGCATGGGCGGAGGCGCTGCGGCCCTGCCTCTCCGATTTCGAGGAGGTCGTCGCCTATCCGCAATCCAACAGCTACGGAATGATCCTGGCGAGCCGCCTGCCGCTGAAGGAACGCGACATCCAGTTCCTGCTGAACGAGGAGGTGCCGAGCATCTCCTGCGTCGTCGCCCTGCCCGGCGGCGAGGCGGTGCGGATCGTCGCGCTTCATCCCGAGCCGCCGCTGCCGAGCCGCGACACGATGGGCCGCGACGCCGAAATCCTGCTGGTCGGCGAGATGGCACGCGACGAAGAACTGCCGATGATCGTGACCGGCGACCTCAACGACGTCGCGTGGTCGCGCACGACCCGGCGCTTCATGCGGATTTCGCGCCTGCTCGACCCGCGCCAGGGGCGTGGCGTCTACAACACGTTCGACGCCCGCCGCTGGTATCTGCGCTGGCCGCTCGACCACATTTTCCACTCCAGCGATTTCGAACTGCTCGACATCGAGCGCATGCCTTTCGTCGGGTCGGACCATTTCCCGATGTATTGCCGCTTCGCGCTCAGCAAGGCGCCCGACAACGAGCCGCCCGAAGACGCGACCGAAGCGGATCTGGAGGAGGCCTCGGAGGTGGTGCGCGTCGAGAAGAACCGCGACCGGCCTCCTGCGGGGACGGATTGGGAGAGCGAGTGACGGCGAGGCAGGTCTGAGCGCATCGGCACCGGCGCGGTCCGCTGCGGCCCTCCGCCATGGCTTCGGGCGTTCGTCGCTCGAAAAGCCAAATCGTTGGCTTTTCGTCCGCTCGCGCGGACCGCTCCTCACCCCCCTTCCCCGGGTGTGTCCGGGGGCGTATAAGCCTCCTATCCGAAACCAACCGGTGACTGATGGCCAAGGAAGACAGCAAGACCAGCGGCGCAAAGCGTGCCGCGGCGAAGACGCCGCGCAAGAAGCCGCCGAAATTTCTCGACAACAAATACGGCGTCGCCGACTGGAAACAGGTCGAGGAATGGCTCGCCTGGCGCTCCATCGAGGACATCGAATGCATCACGCCCGACCTCGCCGGCGTGCCCCGCGGCAAGATGATGCCGTCGAGCAAGTTCACCTCGCAGACCTCGCTGGCGCTGCCCTCGGCGCTGTTCCGCCAGACGATCTCCGGCGAATATCCCGAAGAGACCGGGGACTTCCGCTACGACCCGCATGACGGCGACCTGAAGCTGATGCCGGACCTGTCGACGCTGTCCGCCGTGCCGTGGGAGAGCGACCCGACGGCGCAGGTGATCTGCGATCTCGTCGGCGCGGACGGCAAGGAAATCGCCTACACGCCGCGCAACGTGCTGAAGCGCGTCGTGGCGGCCTATGAGAAGAAGGGCTGGCGGCCGGTCGTCGCGCCGGAAATCGAGTTCTATCTCGTTGCGCGCAACACCGACCCGGACTACCAGCTGCAGCCGCCGGTGGGCCGCTCCGGCCGGCCGATCGCCGGCGGTCAGGCCTATTCGATCGCGGGCGTCAACGAGTTCGACGACCTGATCGACGACATCTACCATTTCTGCGAGGCCCAGGGCCTGGAAATCGACACGCTGATCCACGAGGAAGGCCCCTCGCAGCTGGAGATCAACCTGCGCCACGGCGACCCGGTGCAGCTTGCCGACCAGGTGTTCCTGATGAAGCGCACGATCCGCGAGGCGGCGCTGAAGCAGGACATGTTCGCCACCTTCATGGCCAAGCCGATGCAAGGCGAGGCCGGCAGCGCGATGCATATCCACCAGTCGGTGGTGGACAGCAAGACGGGGCAGAACATCTTCTCCGCCGAGGACGGCTCGGAGACGGAACTGTTCCGGGCCTTCATCGGCGGGATGCAGCTCTACATCCCCAAGGCGCTGGTGATGATGGCGCCCTATGTGAACTCCTATCGCCGGCTGACGCCGGAAATGGCCGCGCCGGTCAACACGGCCTGGGGCTACGACAACCGCACCACGGCCTTCCGCATCCCGACCTCGAACGCGGCCGGACGGCGCGTCGAAAACCGGCTGCCGTCGTCGGACGCCAACCCTTACCTCGCGATCGCGGCGTCGCTCGCCTGCGGCTATCTCGGCATGGTCAACGGGCTCGTGCCGACCAGCCCGACGGCGGAGACGGCCAATGAAGGCTCCATCGACCTGCCGCGCGGCCTGCTCGAGGCCGTGTCGCTGATGGAAAGCGAACGCGGCTTCGACGACGTGCTGGGACGGGAATTCACGGCGACGCTCGCCGGCGTCAAGCGCGGCGAGTTCGAGACCTTCATGCGGGTGATCAGCCCGTGGGAGCGGGAATTCCTGTTGCTCAATGTCTGAGAGTCGGTCGTGTTGGTCGGCAGTCGGTCGCCATGCGCTTACCGGCTGCAGACGAATGACGACCGACTGACCACCAACGACGACCGACGCGGCCATGCCCTACCAATCTCCCATTTCTCCCGGCTATTCCTGGTACGAGGCGACGGCCGGCGAGCGGCCCGAATACCCCGTGCTCGACGGCGACCGCGTATGCGACGTCGTGGTGATCGGCGGGGGCTTCACCGGCCTGTCGGCCGCGGCGCACCTGGCGAAGGCCGGGGTGAATGTCGTGCTTATCGAGCAGGCCCGCTTCGGCGACGGCGCGTCGGGGCGCAATGGCGGCCAGATGGGCACCGGCCAGCGCGCCTGGCCCGAGGACCAGGAAGAGGAGATCGGGCGCGAACGGGCGCAGGCGCTGTTTTCCATCGCCGAGGACGCCAAGCGCCACATGCACGATTTCGCCGAGACGCACGGGATCGACATCGGCTACAGGCCGGGCCAGCTCTCGGTGGTGCACAAGAAGCGCTACCTGAAGGACTATCGCAAGCATGCCGAGGTGATGGCGGAGCGCTACGGCTATCCGCATATCAGCTTCATGGATCGCGCCGAGACCGCGCAAAGGGTCGGATCGAGCTTCTTTCACGGCGGCGTCCGCGACACCGGCACGGGGCACATCAACCCGCTGAAGCTGGTGATCGGAACGGCGCGGGTGGCCGCCGAAAACGGCGCGCAGATCTTCGAGAACACCAAGGCGACGCGCATCCACAAGGTCGGCGACCGGGTCGTGGTCGCCACCGAGAAGGGCGTGATCAACGCCGACCGGGCGCTTGTCGCGGTCAACGCCTATGGCGACGCGAAGCTGGAGCCCGTGTCGGCGGCGCATGTGATGCCGATCCGCTCCTTCATCGGCGCGACCGAGCCGCTGACCGGCGCCATGAAAGACAAACTCATCCCCGGCGGCGAGTCGATCGACGATTCGCGCTTCGTGGTGCGCTATTTCCGCAAATATGGGGACGACCGGCTGCTGTTCGGCGGGCGCGAGGCCTATACGGCGGACAATCCGCGCGACATCGCCAGGCATATCCGCAAGCAGATCGCGGAGATCTATCCGGAATTGTCCGACGTCGAGATTTCACACGCCTGGGGCGGCTCGGTCGGCATCACCATGCCGCGCGAGCCCTTCGCGCGAGAGGTCATGCCCGGCGTCACCTCGCTGGGCGGCTTTTCCGGCCATGGCGTGATGCTGTCGCATTTCACCGGCCGGCTCTATGCCGAGGCGGTGACAGGCGACAACGCGCGGCTGCAGCATCTGCGCGATCTCAAGGTGCCGGCCTTTCCCGGCGGACGCAGCTTCCGCAAGCCGATGCTGACACTGGCGCTGACCTGGTACGCCATGCTCGACCGGCTCTGAGGCCGACTTCCGATCCGGCAGGCTCCGTCTCCGTGTGACGCTTCGCACATCGGGGGTCTTCTTCGCGTGCAAGCCTGCGCTGCGACGAAGAAACTTCGGAGACGCGACATGTATTCCCGTTCATCGACCGCGATCGTGCTGGCCGCAGCCCTGACGGCGCCGCTCCCCCCGCTTGCGCTGGCGCAGGAGCTTCACCCTGCCCCGCAGGTCGAAAAGCTCTGCCCGCCGAAATCGGAGGAAAGGAAGAGCAAGCCCTGTCCCAAACCCGCCTCGCCACGCTTCGACAAGGAAGAGGTGAAGCTGAAGCCGATCCGGCTTGAACTCAACGCCTGAACGCGGCACGCGAAACAAATCGGCCAATTCTTTCGTCAGTAACGGCAGGGATGACTTTAGGTAATCTCGCGGTTAACATCCGTTCGAGGGACGGAATTGGACAGACAGGGGGAATTTCATGCGCTGCTTGACGCGTCTTGCAACCACGATGCTGGTCCTTGTCGGATCGTGCCTTGCGGCACTGGCGCAGGCGGCCGATGAAACCCCGAAGGCGAGAGCGATGCTCGTTCTCGACGCGTCCGGCAGCATGTGGGGCCAGATCAACGGCACGCCGAAGATCGTCATCGCCCGGCAGACCATCGCTAACCTCGTCGGCACGCTCGACCCCGCCATCTCGCTCGGCCTGAGCGCCTACGGCCACCGCCGCGAGGGCGACTGCAACGACATCGAGACGCTCAGGCCCGTCGGAAGCGCCTCGCCCGAGGCCATTGTCTCGGCGGTCAACAGCCTGAATCCCAAAGGAAAAACGCCACTGTCGGAATCCGTGCGCCGGGCCGCGCAGGAATTGAACTTCAGCCGCGCGCCGGCGACGGTGATCCTTGTCAGCGACGGGCTGGAGAATTGCGCCGCCGACCCTTGCGCGGTCGCCGCGGAACTGGAGGCGCAAGGCATCGACTTCACCGCCCATGTGATCGGCTTCGACCTGAAGGACGAGGAACAGCAGGCGCTGCGCTGCGTCGCGGAAAACACCGGCGGGATGTTCCTGTCGGCATCCGACGCCGGATCTCTCGCCAGTGCGCTCGGCACGGTGGTGGCGGCGACCAGCCAGACGGCGACGGCCGTGGCCGCACCGCCGCCGCCGGCCGAAGAGGGCATCGAATTCGAGGCGTTCTATTCGGAAGGCGGAGAGAAGGTCGACATCGACCTGACATGGGAGATCTTCGAACCGGCGGAGAACGAAGACCTGAGCCCGCTTCGCATCGATTTCGCCTTTGACGACAACCCGAAATTCGACCTCGAGCCCGGCCAGTACCTGGTGCGCGCGACGGTCGGCGGGGTGACCGGCGAGGCGATCGTGCAGATCGAGCCGGACACAGAGGACGTCGACCTGGTCCTCGATGCCGGGATCGTGACATTCGGCGTGACCCGGACGGAAGGCGGGGAACTGATCGGAAACGGCGTCAACTGGATCATCTACGCGGTCGATCCCGACGACGAAACGAAGCGCAGCCGCGTCGCCAACGCCTATGAGGGCCAGCCGGTCTTCACGCTGAAGGCCGGCGCCTATGTGGCCACAGCCCGCATCGACGCGGCGGCCGCCGAGGCCCGCTTCACCGTCGCGCCCGGCGAAAGGAAGACCGTCACGCTGCGGCTCGCCTCGGGCGTCGTCGGCCTGCGCGCGGTGCTGGCGGAGGGCGGAGACCCGCTGGTCGGCGATCTGAGCTGGAGCGTCCGCGAGGCCGAACCGGACGCCGACGGCGTACGCAAGGAAATCGCCCGATCGTCGGACAGCCGCGCCGAGATCGAACTGCCGGTCGGCCAGTATCTCGTCACGGTGAGCCGCATCACGATGCAATCCGAACTGCCGGTGGTCGTGGAGGCGGACCAGCGCACCGATTACACCGCCGTGCTCAATGCCGGCATCCTGACGACGCGGATCGTCAGCGGGTTCCCGCTGTGGCGCGTCTATGCCACCGACGCCGACGGCAACCGGACGTTCTCGACGACGGGATCGGGCGTATCGCCCAATTTCACCGTGCCGGCCGGCACCTACACCGTCGAGGCCGTCGACGGCACGATCGTGGTGTCGACCGAAGTCACGATCCAGGCGGGCGAGATGAAGACGGTGGAGCTGGCGTTCGAGCAATAGGGGCGCCGGGCCGCCCTGCGAAAGAGGAGACTGGACGCATGACCGCACAACGCGCAATCCGGTTCCCGGCGGCTGCCGCCGCCTTGCTGATCGCGGTGTTCGTTTCACCGGCGGCCAGCGCGCAGGAGCCATTCGGCCTGCTTCACGATTCCGTCTGGAAGGTGATGCCGCGGCAGGGGCCGGACATCATCGTCAGCCTCTTCGATCGGCGCGTCCTGAAGAAGGCGAAGATCTCCTGCGAGCAGATCCTCTCGAAGAAGAGATACAAGCGGCTGTCCTATCCGGAGGCCCGGTCCATGGTGGTCGGGTCGATCTGGAGCCGGCCGACCGCTCCGAAATATCAGCCGGACTACATGAATTTCCAGCGCTCGGACGTGGAGGCGCGGGCGGGCCGCCGGTTCCTCGCCAACGGCGCCGCGACCGCGCAGAAGGGGTCGGGCGACCTCTGCATGAAGGGCAAGACAACCGCCGCCGTCTGCTACTGCGTCGGCTGGACCCCGCAAAAGAAGTGAAAGAGGCGCAGGGACGAGCGCTCGCATCAGGGAGAAGCCAACGATGAAATTCCGTCCTCTTGCCCTCGTCGCCGGTCTCGGCGCGCTCGTCGCGCTGGCGCCCGCCTCCGTCTCGGCGCAGGAACGATACGTCCTGCCGGGAAGCCTCGCCGACCGGATCATGCGGCTTGCCGACGTGTTCGATCCGCTTCTCGGGGCGGCGATGCGAGGCGGGGTCTTCATACCCGAGAACGCGCAAGCGCAGACCCTCGCCGACGTCCTGGTCGTGGCGAAGATGCTCGAAGCGGAAAACTACCGACGCAAGACGGCAGGACTGCCTCCGCTGACTACTCCGGCCGGGGCGGATGCCAGGCCGCCGGCCAACGTGCCGGGATACGATCCCTACAATGACGACGATCCCGACGGCGATCTGGGCGATTTCGGCGGCCATGAGGCGCTGGAGGCCGGCCCAGAGGGGCAGGACCAGTTGCAGAACGTCTCGGGGCCGAGCCTGGGCGAATTCTCCGACGAAACGCTGGAGGACGACGTGGACGGCGATCTCGGCGACCTTGGCCCCGCCGAGGTCTACAAGGAGCCGGGCGAAAGCCGGACCGGCTGGGAGGTCATCGAGGAGCTGGAGCGCGAGATGGAACTGGAACGGCTCGGCCTGTCCTTCGCCCAGCTGTCGGAGCTGCAATACCAGGCCCGCAAGGCCGAGGAAGCCTATGCGATGTCGCTCGCCGAGCGGCTGCTGGAGCAGCGCAGGTTCTATCTGGCCGGGGACCCGAACAACTATGCCGACCTGTTCGCCGAGATCCTGGCCGAACGCAACTCGAAGGATCTGGGCGCCGGGGAAGCCATCGTCGGCCGGTTGACCAGCGGTCTCCTGGGTCGCGATTTCGAGTTTGACGACGACGGCAAGCCTGTGCCGCACCCACGCCAGGAGCTGGACGCGAACCTGCCGCCCGAACTGCAATTGCTGGACCCGGAATATCGCGCCAAGCTGGAGGCGCTCGAGGGCTCCAACAGCGCCGGAACCGCCAATGTGAAACCGCCGCCTTCCATCGAGGAACTTGAACGGCGGGCGATCGTCGAGGGGGTTGTGGACGGCTACTGGGACGACGACCCGGACGGGACCGACGGCGAGATCACCGAGGTCCAGCCGTCGCGTTACGAACAAGCCGAACGCTGGCGCCGGGCGCAGGAGGCGCTGCAGGCGGCACGCGAGCGCGCGGCGGCCGAAGAAGCGGCCAGGGCCGACGCCGAGGAGATGGCGGAAAGCGAGCCCGAATACGACACGTCGGGCCAGTTGCCGGACGCCACGATCGACTATGAGGAGGTCGAACTCGACACGAGCGGCGTGGCGCTGCCCGACGCGGTGAACGCGGCGATCGCCAAGGCCAGCTGCGCGGCGGTGCCCACGGCGGGCCTCTGCCGCAACATCGCCGACCCGTACCAATCCTCCTGCTTGCAGGCGCAGGCGGAAGCGACGGCGCAGAGCTGCACGGTCTTGGCGGCGCAGGGCGAAAGCTGCATCGACAGCTGCCGGCGCAACGCGGCGGGCATGCGGCGCGACGAAAAGCTGATCGGGTTTGCGCGCGCCACGGTGGAGACCAACTACCGGAAGATGCGCGACCTCTACTCGGCCTATCCGAATTTCGGGCAGGCGCAGGGCACGCTCGACACGTGGCGCGACACCGCCTTGGCGCGCTGGCAGGTCGGCGCAGCCGACTTGCCGCCCGGACAATATTGCACGGGCGCCGCGATCGACGACTGGGAGGCACAGTGCCAGTCGGCCTGCTCGACCAATGGGCGGGACCCGCAGACGTCGCTTTGCCGCAACGGCACCGGCGCCGCGGCGCTCGCCATGCCGACGAGCGGCGTGCACCTGATCCCGCCGGGCTACCTGCAGGACGTCGCGCAGAAATAGGACGCGTGAGGGTGCGCCCCTCCCCTTACAATCCGGTCTCGATCGCCCGTAGAAGCTGGAAGCGCAGATTGCCGGTGCCGCCGGGCAGCGAGATCACGAAGCGCACGTCGCCATGGCTCGTGGTCTTGGCGTAGCCGGCCAGCGTGCTGACCGTGGAGAGCGTGCCCGTCTTGTAGCGCGAACCGCTCTTGGACTTGCGCAGCAGACCTTGATTCGGGGCGAACTGGTCGAGGAGACGGGCGAGCCCCCTCGCCGTGAAATGGTTGCCGCGGCTGATGCCCGAACCCTCCTCCAGATGGATGGCCTCGACGAGCTTGTGGCGGGCGAGGACGCCGTTGGCGACACGTACCGATTTCTCCAGGCTCACCGGCCCGCCGAGAAGGTCTGTGCCGATCTCCAGGAAGACCTGGTTGGCGATGTAATTGTTCGACGCATAGAGCATCCCCCGCAGGATCTCCGACAGCGGTCGCGACTGGCGGTGCACATAGACGGGCTTCAGGCCGTCTGGCACCCTGCCGATCGTCATCTCGCCCTCGATCTTTCCGCCGGCCTTCTCGATGAAGGCGGTGAGAAGTTCGCCGGCATAGCGCACGCAGACGCTCGGGTCCTGCTGGGCGAGGCTGATGCGGCTCTTGCCGTTGGGCGCACGCGCCAGGAACTGGCTGATCGCCAGCGGCGTGATCGGGGTCTGCTCTTCCGCCGTCTTGACGCTCTTGCCGTTGCGGATCGCGTTGATCGTGTTGAAGTTGACCGCGAGCGCCGAATTGAGCGCGTCATAGGGCTCGTCTGAATCCACGACGCCGGGAATGCGCAGGTCGGCGGGGAAATAGCTGGCGTCGAGCACGAGGCCCGTGAACGGCTCCTTGCCGGTCTTGGCCAGCAATTCGGGCGCGAGCAGCGCCAGTTCCTCCGAAATCAGGAACGGATCGCCGCCGCCGCGCACATAGAGCACGCGCTTGTCGTCCATGAAGAAACGGGTTTCGAACCGGTAGTCGGCGCCCAGGACTTCCAGCGCCAGCCACGCGGTGACGATCTTGGTGACGGAGGCGGGGATGAAGGGTTCGTCGGCGTTCTGCGCGACGAGCTCCTTGCCCTCGGCGTCGAGCACGAGAACAAGCCCCGAAGGTGCAAGGGCCGCGACCTTCTCCTTGACGCCGGCCGCCGCCGAAGCGGAAAGCAGGGCAAGGACGCAGGCTAGGGCGAGCAGGCGAGACCACATGGGCGGCTCCGGCAGGGACATGGCGATTGCGATCAAACTAGCGGGGCGCGCCGGTTAAGCAAGCCGGGTCGCGCGTTCGGCGCCTGCGGAGGCCCAGATTGCGGGCGCCGCGCGCGGTTTTTCGGGTTTCGGTGCAACAAAAGCCACGATCGGGCGTTCTATTGCCTCACACCCGGCGGTGCGCGCCTCCGGGAGCGGAAGGGACTTCGCACCAAAGGACACCATACATGACCCGTTTCAACCTCTTGAAAAGTTCGACCGCGCTGGCGGTTCTCTTGACGCTCGGCCTTTCCGCACCGGCGGCCCGCGCGCAGGACAACGACAACAGGCGCGTCAACTGCCTCTCCAATCCCGACGATCCGGCCTGCGTCGAGCGCCGCAAGCAGCGCCCGAACGGCGAGCGCGGTGAGCGCCGCCGCGACGAGCAGGGACGCGAGAACGGCGAACGCCGCCGGAAGCCGGACGAGGGCGCCGCCGAGCCCGCGCCGCAGGAGCAGCCCGCTCCCCAGCCGGAGGCGCAGCAGGAGCCCCAGCCCGAACCTCAACCGGAACCGCAGCCGAAGCCTGAGCCCGCGCCGCAGGCCGAGCAGGCGCCGCCGCAGCCGGCCCAGACCGAGGAGACCCAGCAGCAGCCCGCGCCGCAGGCCGAGGAAGGCCGGCCGCGCAAGCAAGAGGGCGACAGGCCGCGCCGCAAGCGCGACCAGAACGAGGACGGCGGCCAGGCCAGCGCTCCGCCCCCCGCGCCCGAGCCGACGGTCATTCCCGACGACGCCAGCCAGGCCGAACGCGAGCAGGCCCGCCAGGCCGAGCGCGACCGTCGCGAGGAAGCTCGCCGCAACCGTGCCGAGACCATCGGCGCCGCAGCCGTCGGCGCGATCATCGGCGCGATCGTTCCGGAACTGGGCGGCCGCGTCATCGAGGACGAGGGCGACCGCATCATCGTCGAGCGCGACGGCGAGTATTACGTCCGCAAGGACGAAAGCAGCCTGCTGCGCGACCGCGATTCCGAGGTGACGGTGAAGCGCCTGCGCGGCGGACGGACGCTCGAAACCATCACGCGGCGCAACGGCGTGCGCATCGAGACCATCCGCGACGAAGGCGGCTATGTCCTCAAGCGCACGCGCATCCAGCCGAACGGCCGCGAGATCGTGCTGATCGACAATCTGAACATGGACGACAAGCGCCGCGTCGATTACGACCGCCGCTTGCCGCCGGTGCGCGTCGACATCCCGCGCGACCGCTACATCGTGCCGGCGCGGCGTGCGAGCCGCCAGGAGATCTACGACACCATCGCCGCCCAGCCGGTCGAACAGGTCGAGGAGGTCTACACGCTGCGCGAGGTGCGCGAGAGCGAGCGGCTGCGCGCCAAGGTGCGTCGCGTCGATCTCGACACGATCACCTTCGAAAGCGGCTCGGCGATCGTTCGCGAAAGCCAGGTTCCGCTGCTCGAAGACATGGCGCGTGCCGTGCTGGCGCTGATCGACCAGGACCCGTCGACCGTGATCCTCGTCGAGGGCCACACCGACGCCGTCGGTTCGGACATCTACAACCTGGCGCTGTCGGACCGGCGCGCCGAGACGGTGGCCCGGATCTTCATCGACTATTACGGCGTGCCGGCCGAGAACCTGATCGTCCAGGGCTATGGCGAGCAGTTCCTCAAGGTGAACACCGAGGCGGCCGAGCCGGCCAACCGCCGCGCCACGATCCGCAACATCACCTCGCTGCTGGCATCCAACCAGTAGTCGGGCGATCGCCGGACACCAGACAAGCAAAGGCCCGCCTCGATCGAGGCGGGCCTTTTCGTTTGCGCCGGCGATCAGTCGCGCGCGACGTATTCGCTGAGAATCTTCTCGTTCTTCGCCTGTTCGATGCGCGACACCGTGTCGTCGGCGATGTGCTGGTCCATGCGGAACTTGACGAGGTTCACCAGGCTGGCGGTGAGGAGCAGGACGCCCATCGCCCAGTAGCCCTTGGTGGCGATGTTGATCGGCGCGAGCCACAGCGACAGGCCGAGCATGACGTAAGCGGCGGCGACGGCGGCGGCGTTGAAGGTGATGTAGATGGAGTTGTTGCGCATTTGGAAGTCTCCCTTTGGATTTTCGGATGTGACTTGATCGTCTGTGGTTCGGTGTCTGGCCGGGATCGTCAGGACCCGGCTCTCAGGCGCTGCAGAATGTCTTCGGCGTTGTGACGGGTTCGCGCGCCATGGCCGGCCTCGGCCAGTCGGTCGCGGACCGTGCGATGGGCCAGGTCGTCGTCGATCTCGTCGAGGACTCGGCCCTCCTCGAACGGGTCGTCGCGGTCGAGGATGCGGTCGAGGAGCGCCTGCGCCTCGCGGATGGAGCTGCTGTCGCCGAGCGAGCGGTTGAGCTTCTTCTGGGCGCGCTGTTCGGCGTCGATCGCGCGGGCCTGGATCATGCCCTGGCGCAGATCGGTGACGCGGCGATGGGTGCGCTCGACCGAGAGGCGCATGCGCGCCGCCTTCTGCGACAGGCGCTCGACCGTCTTCTCGCGGGTCTCGCGCTCGTTTTCCAGTTCGGCGAGCGCACGGGCCGCCTCGCCGGCCAGGTTCTCGTCGCCGGCGGCCAGAGCGCTGCGGGTGCGCGTCTCGAGATCGGCGATCGACGCGCGGACCTTCTCCAGGCCGCTGCGCTCGTTGCGCTCACGCAGGATCAGGGCCGCGAGCGTTTCCTTGGCGGCCGCCAGGGCGGCCTCGGATTCGCGGATCTTCTGTTCGAGCAGGTCGACCGCGTAGCGATCCCTGATGGTCTCCTCGGTGCGGGCGCCAGCGCCCTCGATAAGTGTCCTCAAAACAGCGAACATGATGCTCTCCCGTGTTTCGCCGGTGGTGTGAACCGGATTTGAACCGTGTTCAAAAGTGACCATACCGATTTTTGAACATGGTTCAAGAAGTTTTTTGAACATTGTTCATTCCGGGCGTCTTATGGTAAATGCCATTGCGCAAACGCGGCCGCGCGGGGATGTGGCGCAGCCACGGACGCAGGCAGGACGAGGAGGAACGGAATTTGGCCCTGGACAAGGACGCGGTGAAACGCCGGGCGATCGAGATCGCCGGCCGGCTGATCGACGAAGGCGGCGCCGAGGCGTTGCAGATGCGCGCCATCGCGCGCGAGCTCGGCGTGTCGGTGGGCTCGGTCTACAACATCGTCGGCGACATCGACGCGCTGCACCGGCTGGTCAATGTCGACCTTCTGGACGAACTGGGCATGGCCGGCTCGGAAACGACCGAGAGGCTGCGCCGCGACGGCGTGCGCGACGTGCGCACGCGGCTGATCGCGCTGGCGGAGACGTATCTCGATTTCGTCGAGCGCAACCATGTCAAATGGGCCGCGCTGCTGGCCTTCAACCGCAGCCGGCCGAGCGTGGCGATGCCGGAGTCCTACATGCTGCGCCAGGAAATGTTGTTCGACATCATCGCCGACGTGCTCGCCGACACCCCCCTCCGCAACGACGACACCCGCCGCCAGACGGCGGCACGGGCGCTGTGGTCGGCGGTGCACGGCATCGTCACCAACAATTTCGTCGGCCGCGGCGACGCCTCGCTTGCCGTGGAAAGCCGCGTCCAGATCGACCTCTTGGTGACGGTCTTCGTCAGGGGACTCCTGGTGGAAATCTGACGCAGTGGTAGGTAAGCGGTTACCACTATTTCTCCTGCAAGATGCGCCAAAATGCGACAGTTCGCAGTAATTTGCGCCTAAAGTAGTGGATTTTGACTGGAATCTCTCTCGCCAATCGCGATGCGATGTATATAAACACATCTGCATCTATGTGAGTGAAGCCTCGGAAATCATGCAGCTTTCGTCTCTCGTCGACGACTACCGTTCATGTGAAGCAGCGCTCGCCAGGGCCATCGAAAACGAATGCGATGACGTGGTGCGCGAACTCGACGTCAAGATGGCCTGGCTGCGCAAGGTCATTCGCGCCTTTCCCGCGACCCGCCCCGATGAAAAGCGGCTGCAGATCGATTTCTTCATGGATGTCGTGTCGCAGGCCACCGACGCCGACCGCGACGTCCCCGCGCTCGTCGATCTCGAATGGATCGTCCAGCGCAATCTCGGCCCGGACGTCGAGACGCATGTGGCCGCGCCGGAGGGCGAGGTCGCGCTGGACGGCGAGACCGGGCGTGCTCTGCTCGACAATCACCAGCCGCGCGCGGACGTTCTGGCGATGATCGAGCGCACCAATCTGCGCATGGCGCTGATCGGCCGCGACTGGCGGTATCGCTACACCTCCCCGGCCAATGGGCAATTTCACAGCATGCCGGTGGAGGCCTTCAGGGAGAAGCATCTCGCGGACCTTATCGGCGACAGGCGCTTCAACGGGCGTGCGCGGGCCTATCTGCAGCGCTGCTTCAAGGGCGAAGACGTCACCTATTGCTACTTCCTGGAAACGAAGTCCCGCGGGCGGTTGCTACTCGAATGCAGGATGCTGTCACAGCGCGCCAGCGACGAAAGCGAATCCGGCGCGATCATCGTCGTGCGGGATCTGACCAACGGCTATCGCGACCCCGTGCAGTCGGCCGTGGAAAACCACCTGTAGGCCGGGCCGAAAGCGGCGACCTCAGGCCTTGCGCAGGATGACGCTGCCGGCGGAATAGCCCGCGCCGAAGGAGCAGACGACGCCGAGATCGCCCGGCTTCAGGTCGTCGGAGAACTTCGAAAACGCGATGATCGAGCCCGCCGACGAGGTGTTGGCGTAGTCCTGCAGGATGTTGGGCTGCTCGCCCTCCTCAGGCGTGCGGCCAAGCACGCGGGCGCCGATGAGATCGTTCATGCCCTTGTTGGCCTGATGCAGCCAGAGCCGCGAAAGATCCTTCGGTTCAAGGCCGTTGTCGGCGAGGTGGCCGAGGATCAGTTCGGAGACGATCGGCACGACCTGCTTGAAGACCTTGCGGCCCTCCTGGCGAAACAACATGTCGCGCCGGTCGGCCATGTGACCTTCGCGGGTGCGGCGCAGGAAGCCGTTATTGTTGCGAATATTGTTGGAGAACTGCGTCAGGCAGCGCGTCGAGAGGATGTCGTAGCGGCCCGGCGCCTCGGCGCGGTCGGCGCGTTCCAGCACCACGGCGGTACAGACGTCGCCGAAGATGAAGTGGCAGTCGCGGTCGCGCCATTCCAGATGCGCCGAGCAGATCTCCGGATTGACCATCAGGATGGCGCGGGCGGAACCCGAGCGGATCATGTCGGCGGCAGCCTGGATGCCGAAGGTGGCGGACGAGCAGGCGACGTTCATGTCGAAGGCGAAGCCCTCGATGCCAAGCGCCTGCTGCACCTCGATAGCGATGGCCGGATAGGCGCGCTCGTGGTTCGACGCGGCGCAGATGACGGCGTCGATGTCGGCCGGCGTGCGGCCCGCCTGCTCAAGCGCGACCGTTGCCGCCTTCAGCGCCATCTCGGCCATGACGGAGAGTTCGTCGTCGGCGCGTTCCGGCAATACCGGATGCATGATGTCGGGATCGAGCACGCCGGTCTTGTCGAGGACGAAGCGGCTCTCGATCCCCGAGGCCTTGACGATGAAGCCCTCGTTGGACTGCGGCAGCGGCTCGCGCTCGCCGGCGGCGATCGCCTCGGCATGCAGCGCGTTCTGCCTGTCCGCATAGGCGTTGAAGGCAACGACGAGTTCGGCGTTGGAAATCTTTTCAGCCGGCGTGAAGACGCCGGTGCCGGAGATGGATACGGAATGCATGGGCACTCGCAACGAAATTCGTGGTGGAGGGCGGCATAGGCGCTCCACCACGGCAATTCAATTCAAAAGCGCCTTTGCGGTCAGAACGGGTTGACCGCGTCGGCGACGCGGCGGACCCCGACGATGACGGCGCCGCCGACCGTCGCCGCCCCGTCGGCGGCGAGATCGATCGGCTTGGTGAGCGTTTCGCGGTCGGGCGTAAGCGCGCCGATCGCCCGGCCGACACGGGCGAGCAGGCCCGGTGCCTTTTCCTCCTCGGCCGGCATTTCGGCGGGCGTCTCGGCGGGGATCTGCGCTTCGCCCTCGGGCGGAAGGGGCGCCTCCCCCTCGAAGGGCGATTCCGGCGGAAGCGCCGCGGCCGCGACCTCGGCGCCCGTGGCATCGGGCTGGTCGCCCTCGACGGCCGACGCCATCGGCAAGGCGCTTTCCGGCGAGCAGACCGCGACGACCGTCGGGTAGTCGGCCTCCAGCGTCGCCGCCAGCAGCGGCTCGGACGCCGCGCGACATGCCTCGACCGTCTCGTAACGCTCCGTTCCGACGCGCACGAAATCGCATTGCGCGCCGGAATCGTCGCAGCCGAGCAGGCTCAACACGATAAGGGCTTCAGCGGCAGCCATGGTGAATTCTCCTTTTTCGCGTCGGAATAGGCGGCGATTGTAACAGCCTCGCGGCGGCATTCCGACGACTTTGCGGCAATTTTCCCGTCAGGCGGGCGGGATCGCGGCGGATCGACAGAGGCCCGCTCTAAAGCCAGAAGTCGCGATGCGGGGCGACGAGCTTGTCCTCGATCTCCGGGAAGGGCCCGTGAACGTCTATCTTCTTCTGGCCCGTGGCGAGCACCTCGCGGCAGGACAGGCTCATGGTCGGGTTCTCTTCATGGTCGCCGGTCAGCGCGAGGAGCTTCGTCTCCTCCACGCCATAGACCAGCCGGCCGATATTCGCCCAATAGAGGGTGCCGGCGCACATCGCACACGGCTCGAAGGTGGAGACCAGCGTGCAGGTCCACAGGAACTCCGGCGAATAGGCCGCGCCGGCGCGCCGCGCGAGCTCGGTTTCGGCGTGATGCAACGTGTCGATGTTGCCCTGGCGCATGAGGATCTCGTCGTCGGGGCCGACAAGCACCGCGCCGAACGGATGGTGGCCGTGCTGTCCCGCGCCGCGCGCGACCGCGTCTGCGGCTAGAAGGTGCGAGATCATCTGGTCACGGGTCATGTCGTCAAGCCTGCCGTTTGCGGAATTGGCCGGCATCGAACGGATGCCGGCCGGAGGGGCCCATATTTCAGGAGCCCCGCATGATTGGCAAGCGCCGGCCTAGAGCGGCCAGACCAGGAGGATCGTCGGGATCGCGACGGCCAGCACGATGAGTTCCAGAAAGATGCCCATGCGCCAGTAGTCGCCGAAGGCGTAGCCGCCGGGGCCCATGATGATGGTGTTGTTCTTGTGGCCGATCGGCGTGAGGAAGGCGCAGGAGGCGGCGACCGCGACGCCGATCAGGAACGGATCGGGATTGACCTCGAAGGCGTTGGCGACGCCGACGCCGATCGGCGCGGCGATCAGGGTCGTGGCGACGTTGTTGAGGAAATCCGACAGCGTCATGGTGACGACCATCAGCACGGCGAGCACCACCCAGGCGGGCGCGCCCTGTGTCGCCGAGACGATCGCCTCCGCGATCAGTTGCGTGCCGCCCGAATCCTCCAATGCCAGACCGAGCGGGATCAGCGAACCGAGCAGGACGATGACGCGCCAATCGACCGCCTCGTAGACTTCCGATCCGCCGAGCAGACCGGCGAGCACATAGGCCACGACGACCATGCCGAGTGCGATGTCGAGCGAAACGAGGCCGAACACGGCCGCCGCGATCGCGGCGACGAAGGCGCCGATGGCGAAGCCCGCCTTGCTGCGCTGGAGCATCTGCGTGCGCCCCTCGGCGAGCGGCAGGACGTTCAGCCAGGCGGCGATCTCGACGATGCGGTCTTCCGCGCCCAGCAGCAGCAGCACGTCGCCCGGCATGATCTTCAGCTTGCGCACCCGCTCGCGAAAGCGGCGGCCGCCGCGCGACACGCCGAGCAGCGTGACGCCGTGGCGATATTGCAGGCGCAAATCGGTCGCCGAGCGGCCGACGACGCGCGCGCCGTCCGGCACGATGGCCTCGATCAGCGTCAGCGACGGGCCGGCCGCGCCGCCGTCATGTTTCTCGGAGCCGGAGAAATCCAGCTCGGCCGCGCCCATGAAGGTCTCGATCGATTTCGGGTCGCCTTCCAGCACGAGGAAATCGGCCTTGGCGAGAGTCTCGTTGCGCGAGAAGCCCGGCAGGCGCTTGCCGCGCCGGATGAGGCCGATGACGGCGATGTCGTGCACATTGGCGAGCGGATAGAGCTCGTGGAGCTGCTTGCCCTCCGATTTCGAGCCCTCCTGCACGCGCGCCTCGGCGACGTAGAGGCCGGCGTCGCCGCCGCTCTTGAGCGTCGCCGGACGGTCGCGCGACGGAATGAGACGCCAGCCGACCAGCGCGACAAAGGCGATGCCGGCGACCGACACGGCGAGCCCGACGGGCGCGAAATCGAACATGGAGAAGGGTTCGCCGAGCGCCCGGTCGCGATACTGGGCGATGACGATGTTGGGCGGCGTGCCGATCAGCGTGATCATGCCGCCGAGGATCGTGGCGAAGGAGAGCGGCATCAGCGTCAGCGCGGCGGCGCGCTTGGCCTTGGCGGCGGCCTCGAGATCAAGCGGCATCAGGAGAGCGAGCGCGGCGACGTTGTTGATGACGGCCGACAGCGCGGCGCCGACCACCGCCATGACGCCGATATGGCCGGGGACGGCACGATCCGGCGCGACAACGAGGCGCGCGATGCGCTCCACCGCACCGGAATTGACCAGTCCGCGCGAGACGATCAGCACCAGCGCAATGATGATGACGGCGGGATGACCGAAGCCCTCGAAGGCCGATTCCGGCTCGATATGGCCGGCGGCGACCGCGATCAGCAGCGCGGAGAAGGCGACGAGGTCGTAACGCACCCTGCCCCAGACGAAGAAGGCGAAGGTCGCCCCGAACAGGGCGAAGAGGAAGATCTGCTCACCGGTCATGGGGCCTCCCTAGCAGACGAATGAGGCCCGACAACAGCGCGGCCCGCGCCGCGCCTATTTCTTCGCGCCGGCGACCGGTTCGTCAATGTTCTCGTGATCGACAAGGTTCCACGCGAGACCGGCATTTCGGTAGATTCGTTTCTTGAGCTTCGGGTAGTCGCCGACATCGTGGGCAAGCCGCTCCCCGACCACGATGCAGCGCAACGTGGTCGTGCCGGTATTCGTGATCGAATGGGCCAGACCGCCCTTGCGATAGCCGATGAAGTCGCCCGCCCGGATGATCACGGTGTCGTCGCCGATATGGGCCGTCGCCTCTCCGGCGAGGACATAGACGCATTCATCCTCGTAATGGTGGACATGGTGCTCGGTCGTGTCGTGGCCCGGCTCGACCTCGATGATGTGAAAGCCGAGGCCGGTCAGCCCGGTCTCGTCGCCAAGCGACTTGTTGATCCGCACGGCATCGGGGTTGAGGAAATGGGTCTTCCTCAGACCCGGCATCGCCTCGATCTCGGCGGCGGTCAGCAGATATTTCTCGTCCGGCATCGAACACTCTCCGAAGGGGTTGCGCGACGGCCGAGGGATCAGCCGTGGTTGAAGACGATCGTCTTGGTCGCCGACATGTCCATCAGCGCCTCGAAGCCCTTTTCGCGGCCATGGCCGGACTTGCCGAAGCCGCCGAAGGGCAGTTCGACCCCGCCGCCCGCGCCATAGGCGTTGACATAGACCTGGCCGGCGCGAATGCGCTTGGCGACGCGGTGCTGGCGGCCGCCGTCGCGTGTCCAGACCCCAGCGACAAGGCCGTATTGGGTGCCGTTGGCGAGCCGGACGGCCTCCTCCTCGCTGTCGAAGGCAAAGGCGGCGAGGACCGGACCAAAGACCTCTTCCTGGGCTAGGACGGAGAGCGGATCGACACCGCCGAACAGGACGGGCGCCTGGTAATGGCCGCCGGCGGGCGCGTCGTCGGCGACGGCGCCGCGGGCCAGCAATTCAGTGCCGCCGGCCTCGGCCTCGGCGATCATCGCGGCGACGCGGTGGGCCTGCCTGGCATTGATCAGCGGCCCGAGATCGCCGTCGCGATCATGCGGCTCGGCGACGAGGGCGCAAAAGCGGCGCGCCAGTTCGGCCGTGACGGCGTCGTAGACCGGCCTTTCGATCAGGACCCGACTTCCCGCCGAACAGGTCTGGCCGCCATTCTGGATAATGGCGTTGACGACAACCGGCAGCGCCGCTTCCAGATCGGCGTCAGCGAAGATCACCTGCGGGGACTTGCCGCCGAGTTCCATCGTCACGCCGCGATTGTTGCATGCGGCGGCCTGCTGGATGGCGGTGCCCGTGGCCGGCGAGCCGGTGAAGGTGACGTAATCGACGCCGGGATGGCCCGACAATGCGACGCCGGCTTCGGCGCCGTAGCCGGTCAGGACGTTGAAGACGCCGGGCGGGCAACCGGCCTCGAGCGCCAGTTCGGCGATGCGCAGGCTGGTGAGCGAGGCATCCTCGGCCGGCTTGACGACGAGCGTGTTGCCCATCGCCAGCGCCGCGCCGGCGACGCGGGCGAGGATCTGCAGAGGATAGTTCCACGGAATGATGCCGGCGACGACGCCGTGCGGCTCGCGCGTGGTGAAGGCCGTATAGCCCTGCAGGAAGGGGATCTGGTCGCCGTGGGCCTTGTCGGCCGCACCGCCGTAGAATTCATAGTAGCGGATCGCCGCATTGACGTCGGCAACGCCCTGGCGCGCCGGCTTGCCGGTGTCGCGCGATTCCAGCGCCGCCAGCTCGTCGCGATTGGCGGCGACCAGGTCGCCCAGCCGCGTCAGGACGCGGCCGCGCTCGGTGGCCGTCATACGGCTCCACGCGCCGGTCTCGAAGGCCTGACGCGCGGCGCGCACGGCGGCATCGACATCGGCCGCGTCGCTTCGCGGGATCGAGGCGAAGACGTGACCGTCGGAGGGACAGGCGACCTCGATGCGCGCGCCGGATTGCGCGCCGACAGTCTTGCCGCCGATGACGTTGAGCGCGGCGCGCTCCTCGGCGACGGTTCGCAGCAATGCGGTGTCTGGCGTGTCGAGCATGTCCTCGCCTCCCTTCGGCGGCCGGCCCTCTGGCCGAAGCCGTATCCGGGCGCCATCATGCCTGCCGGGGATGCGGATTGCACGGCCTGAAACGCCAGCTCCTCGCGCCATGGCGACATGCGCCCTGTTCGCACGAATGTAACATGACGCGATGTAACATGGCGCCTGTGTGCAGTGCGAAAAAAATCGGAATCCGATCTGGCCTTTTTAAATCGATTAGATTATAGGTCGGGCGTCTCCTCTGGAAAGACAGGAAGCCTCCATGTCCGCTCAGATCATTCCCGTCGACCCCTTCGACTACATCGTGTTCGGAGGGACGGGCGACCTTGCCGAGCGCAAGCTTCTGCCCGCGCTCTATCACCGCCAGGTGGACGGCCAGATCATCGACACGTCCTGCATCATCGGCGCCTCGCGCACCGAGATGAGCGACGACGACTACCGCAATTTCGCGCATGAGGCGCTGAAGCGCTTCGTCAAGGAACCTCTGGACGACGAGGAGGTCGGCAAGTTCCTGGAGAAGCTGCGCTATGTCGCCGTCGATGCGAAGTCCGACAAGGGCTGGGACGAGTTGAAGTCCAGGCTGAGCGACGATCCGCTGCGCAAGCGCGCCTGCTACCTCGCCGTCGGCCCGTCGCTCTTCGGCGATTTCGCCACCAGGCTGCGCGACCACGGGCTTATCACGCCGGAAACGCGGATCGTCGTGGAAAAGCCGATCGGCCGCGACCTGGCGTCGGCGCGGACCCTCAACGACACGCTGGGCGAGGTGTTCACGGAAGACCAGATCTTCCGCATCGACCATTATCTCGGCAAGGAGACGGTGCAGAACCTGATGGCGCTGCGCTTCGCCAACACGCTCTACGAGCCGCTTTGGAACTCCGCCCATATCGACCACGTGCAGATCACGGTCGCCGAATCCGTCGGGCTGGAAGGCCGGGCAGGCTATTACGACAAGGCCGGCGCGCTGCGCGACATGGTGCAGAACCATCTCTTGCAGTTGCTCTGCCTGGTCGCGATGGAGCCGCCCTCCTCCATGGACGCCAACGCGGTGCGCGACGAGAAGCTGAAAGTGCTGCGTTCGCTGGCGCCGATCGACGGCTCCAATGTCGAACAGATGACCGTGCGCGGCCAGTATGCGTCCGGCGCGTCCAATGGCGGCCCGGTCAAGGGCTATCTGGAAGAGCTGGAAGGCGGCGCGAGCAACACGGAAACCTTCGTCGCCCTGAAGGCGGAGATCGGCAACTGGCGCTGGGCGGGCGTGCCCTTCTACATGCGCACCGGCAAGAGGCTGGCGAAACGCGTCTCGGAGATCGTCATCTCCTTCAAGCCGGTGCCGCACTCGATCTTCGGCAGCCCCGCCGGGCGGATGATCGCGAACCAGCTCGTCATCCGGCTGCAGCCCGACGAGGGCGTGAAGCAATGGATGATGATCAAGGACCCCGGTCCGGGCGGCATGCGGCTGCGCCACGTGCCGCTGGACATGAGCTTTGCGGAATCCTTCGGGGTGCGCAATCCGGACGCCTATGAGCGGCTGATCCTCGACGTGATCCGCGGCAACCAGACGCTGTTCCAGCGCCGCGACGAGGTGGAAGCCGCCTGGAAATGGGTCGATCCGATCCTGAAGGCGTGGGAAGAGGTCGACCAGCCGGTGCGTCAGTACACGTCCGGCACCTGGGGACCGTCGGCCTCCATCGCCCTGATCGAACGCGACGGACGGACCTGGTATGAAAGCTGACAACGGCACCCTTCACCGCCACGACTATCCCGACCGCGAGGCGCTGGCGACGGGGCTTGCGGCCGGCATCGCGGCCAAGCTGGCCGGCGCGATCAGCGAGCACGGCCAGGCCTCGATCGCCGTCTCCGGCGGATCGACGCCGAAGCGGCTTTTCGCCGTCCTGTCGCAGGCCGACATCGCGTGGGACCGGGTGACCGTGCTGCTGGTGGACGAGCGCATCTGTCCGCCGGATTCCGACCGCGCCAACCAGAGGCTGGTGCGCGAGACGCTGCTTAAGGGGCCTGCGACGGCGGCGCATTTCGCACCGTTCGAGACCGGTCTTGCGACGCCCGACGAGAATGCGGCGCGCAGCGCGGAGCTCTTCGCCGGCGTTCCCTTGCCGCTCGACGTCGCCGTCCTGGGCATGGGAACCGACGGCCACACGGCCTCGTTCTTTCCGCATGGCGACAAACTGTCAGAGGCTCTCGACATGGAAGGTCAGCGCAAGGTGGTGGCGATGAAGGCCGACGGGGCGGGCGAACCGCGCCTGACGCTGACGCTGCCCGTGTTGCTGGACGCCCGCTTCCTCGCGCTCCATATCGAGGGTGAAGAGAAGCGCGGCGTGTTCGACACGGCCTGCGCCGGCGCCGACACCCATGCCATGCCGGTACGCGCCGTGCTCAACCAGAGCGGCACGCCGGTGCATGTCTTCTGGGCGCCCTGACGCCCGCCGACCCGATCCACATCACAGGGAGTCCTGACCCATGAGTGACGTGCAGAAACAGATCGCCGAGGTCACCGACCGCATCCGCGAACGTTCCAAGCCGACGCGCGAAACCTATCTTGAGCGGCTGCGCGCCCGCGCCGAACAGGGGCCGAAACGGTCAAAGCTTTCCTGCGGCAACCTCGCCCACGGCTTCGCCGCCTGCGGACCGGCCGACAAGGCCGACCTGATGGGCGACACAGTGCCCAATCTCGGCATCATCACCGCCTATAACGACATGCTGTCGGCGCATCAGCCCTTCGAGACCTTCCCCGCCCTGATCAAGCAGGCGGCGCGCGAGGCCGGCGGCGTCGCGCAGGTGGCCGGCGGCGTTCCGGCGATGTGCGACGGCGTCACCCAGGGCCAGGCCGGCATGGAATTGTCGCTGTTCTCGCGTGACGTGATCGCCATGGCCGCCGGCATCGGCCTGTCGCACGACATGTTCGACGCCGCCGTCTATCTGGGCGTCTGCGACAAGATCGTGCCGGGCCTGCTGATCGCGGCGCTCACCTTCGGGCATCTTCCGGCGATCTTCGTTCCGGCCGGCCCGATGACCACCGGCATCTCGAATGACGAGAAGGCGAAGACCCGGCAGCTCTATGCGGAGGGCAAGGTCGGCCGCGCCGAATTGCTGGCGTCCGAAAGCGCCTCCTATCACGGACCGGGTACCTGCACCTTCTACGGCACGGCCAATTCCAACCAGATGCTGATGGAGATCATGGGCCTGCACATGCCGGGCGCGAGCTTCGTCAATCCGGGCACGCCGCTGCGCGACGCGCTCACCAAGGAGGCGGCGAAGCGCGCGCTCGCCATCACGGCGCTCGGCAATGAGTTCACGCCGGTCGGCGAGATGATCGACGAGCGCTCGGTCGTCAACGGCGTCGTCGGCCTGCATGCCACCGGCGGTTCGACCAACCACACGATCCACCTGATCGCGATGGCGGCAGCGGCCGGCATCAAGCTGACATGGCAGGACATTTCCGACCTGTCCGACGCGACACCGCTTCTCGCCCGCGTCTATCCGAACGGGCTTGCCGACGTGAACCACTTCCAGGCGGCCGGCGGGCTCGGCTTCATGATCCGAGAACTCGCCAAGGGCGGCCTTTTGCACCGCGACGTGCGCACCGTCTTCGGCGAGGGGCTGGAGCCCTACATGGTCGAGGCGAAGCTCGACGGCGAAACCGTGGTGCGCGAGCCCGCGCCGGAGATCTCCGGCGACGAGAACGTGCTGGCCCCGATCGAGACGCCGTTCCAGACCAATGGCGGGCTGAAGATGCTGACCGGCAATCTCGGCAAGGCGGTGATCAAGATCTCCGCGGTGAAGCCGGAGCGGCATGTGATCGAGGCGCCCGCGGTGGTGTTCCATTCGCAGGACGCGCTGCAGGAGGCCTTCCGCAAGGGCGAACTGGAGAAGGATTTCGTCGCCGTGATCCGCTTCCAGGGGCCGAAGGCCAATGGCATGCCGGAACTGCACAAGCTGACGCCGTCGCTCGGCGTGCTGCAGGATCGCGGATACAAGGTGGCGCTGGTGACCGACGGCCGCATGTCGGGCGCGTCGGGCAAGGTGCCGGCGGCAATCCATGTGACACCAGAAGCGCTCGACGGCGGGCCTATCGCCAAGGTGCGGGACGGCGACGTGGTGCGCGTCGATGCGACGGCCGGGACGCTGGAAGTGCTCGTCCCGTCGGCGGAGTTCGCGGCACGCACAGCGGCCACCGAGGATCTGGCCGACAACGGCTTCGGCACCGGTCGCGAGCTGTTCGAGACCTTCCGCCGCGTGGCGGGCCGGGCCGACGAGGGCGCGAGCGTGTTCGCATGAACGGACTGAAGCGCCCGATCCAGCCGATGCCGGATTTCGTCACGGACGCCCTCACCCGCAGCGGGCTGCGGCCGGCCTATGACGCGCGGCCGGATTACCAGCGCAACGACTATCTCGGCTGGATCAACAAGGCCAAGCGCGACGCGACCAAGCACAAGCGGCTCGCCCAGATGCTGGACGAATTGCGCGAGGGCGACGTCTATATGGACATGCCCTGGCGCGGCGCGTCGGCGGCGCGCTGCTGAGGCTTCAAGGGCGTCTGAGCGCCTGCAAGGTCAGGACGCGCCGGCGCGAGAAGCCGAGTTTCTCGTAAAGGCGGATCGCGGTTTCGTTGGCCGCGTAGGCGTGCAGGAACGGCGTTTCGCCGCGTTCGAGGATTCGCGTGGCGACGATCCGCGTCAGAAGTCCGGCATAGCCGTGACCGCGACAATCGGGATGCGTGCAGACGCCGCTCACCTCGCAATAGCCGGCCGGATGCATGCGCTCGCCTGCCATCGCGACCAGCCGGCCGCCCTTTCGCATGCCGATGAAATCGCCCAGCGTGTGGGTGCGGGCGAGGAACGGGCCGGGCTTCGTCATCGTCGCCAGTTCCAGCATCTCGGGCGCGTCGGCGTCGCCCAGCGGCAGGATGTCGTCGGTCGCCTCTGCGGTCACAAGGTGCGTGGCGATCATCTGGGTGAGGTCACCGCGACTATCCTCCACAAGACCGGGCGGGACCGGGCTCGGCCGGTCTCGCGCCAGGATGACGGTCTCGCCCGGGCCGACGAGTGCGGCCAGATCGCGGAGGCTGTCCTCGCTGTCGTCGCGAAGGGCCGACAAGGGCGAGATGTCGGCGGGAAAGCGCAGCGCGTTGGGGCCTCCGACCGCAAGGCCGGACTGGCCGGTGCTGAGCGCGGCCCAGATCGGCCGGTCGAGAACATGGTCAGCCATCGTCACGCTCGCTTTCACGCAGTTCGTCCGCGCGACGGTCGAGCGACATGCGGTCGAGCTCGTCCTCAATGCGATCGAGTTGGCTCAGGATCGGACCGTCGAGACCGGCGCACATCGCACGCACCGCTGCCTCGACATGCGGCCACAACTCGGTTTGCGCGCGGTGCAGAAGTGCGGCCCCCTTCGGCGTGATCGCCACCGGCTTGCGCCGCTGGTCGCCCTTGACGCGCACCGCCTCGACGATCCCCGCCGCTTCGAGCTGTCGAACGCTGCGGGTGACGCCGGGCTGCGAGACGCCGAGCGCGGAAGCGAGTTCGCCGATGGTCAGCGGTCCGTCATCGCTCAACGTCACCAGAAGCGGCCAGACGCCTGGCGGCATGTCGACGCCCGCCTGCTGCAGAAACCGCGCGGTCTCGCCCTGCAGGCGCTCGCCGACGCGCTTCAACCGGCTGCCGAGCGGCAGGTAGCCGAGTTCGCGGGTGACGTCCCGAACCATGTCGCACTCCATCATATACCACGTTATATAACGTGTTATATTTCTTGCGACGGGTCAAGCCCGTGGATCGTGATTTCGCCGATCGAAGGCGGGGTCAGATGATTTCGTCTTCGTCGAACAGCGGATCGGACTGCAGTTGCGCCTCGATCCGGCCGATGCGGGTTTCGGCCGGCAATCCGGCCTCATCGACGGAGGCGATGTGGAACAGGGCCTCGCCCTCGTTGACGACCGGCAGGTTGGTGCGCCCGATGACGAGCCCGGCGGTCGCGGCGCGCACCTCGGTCTCGTTGACGCCGAAGGGATCGCTGACGATGCCAAGCAGGTCGCCGCCGGTGACCCATTCGCCGGTTCCCTTGTAGGCGCGCAGGATGCCGCCGGCCGGCGCGCGCACCCATTTGCTGGAATGCGAGAACAGCGGCTGCGTGCGGGCGCTGCGAACGGCCTTCGGGCCCAGCATTCCGAGCGACTGCATGACGCGCAATATGCCGGTGACGCCGGCGCGAATGGCCAGTTCGTCGAAGCGCAGGCCCTCGCCCGCCTCATAGACCATGATCTCGACGCCGCGCGATATCGCCGCCTGGCGCAACGAGCCCTCGCGCAGCCCGGATTTCAGGATCAGCGGCGCGCCGAAGGCCTCGGCGAGGCGTATGGTGCCGGGATCGTCGGCCGAGATGCGGATCTGCGGCAGGTTGGTGCGGTGGATGGCGGCGGAATGCAGGTCGATGCCCGCGTCGCAGCGCGCCACGACCATGTTCAGGAAGGTGTGGGCAAGGCGCGCCGCCATCGACCCGGTCTCGCTGCCCGGAAAGGAGCGGTTCAGGTCGCGCCGGTCGCTCAGATAGCGCGAGTGGTTGAGAAAGCCGATGGCGTTGACGATCGGCACGGCGAGCAGCGTGCCGGCGATGCGGTCCACCGGCTTGGCGTGCAGCAACCGGCGCACGATCTCGACGCCGTTGATCTCGTCGCCATGGATGGCGGCGCTGACGAAGATGACCGGTCCGCGTTTGCGGCCATTGATGACGTGAACGGGCAGGCTGACCGGCGTGTGGTTGGACAGGACGCCGAGCGGGATGTCCACCGTCCGGCGGCTGCCGGGCTCGATCGAGACGCCGGCGAATTCGAACGGCTTCTGCTTTTTCACCCGGTTGGTCGTCACCCCTGGCCCTTGGTCCTGGTCTTGCCGGGCTTGGCGTTGGATTCGATGAATTCGATGATCATGCCGGCGACGTCCTTGCCGGTCGCCTTCTCCACGCCTTCCAGGCCGGGCGAGGAATTGACCTCCATCACGACCGGGCCGTGATTGGAGCGCAACATGTCGACGCCGGAGACGTTGAGCCCCATTGTGCGCGCGGCGCGGATCGCGGTCGCCCTCTCCTCCGGGGTGATCCGGACCGGCGCCGCCGAGCCACCACGATGCAGGTTGGAGCGGAACTCGCCTTCGGCGCCGGAGCGTTTCATCGCCGCAACGACCTTGTTGCCGATGACGAAGGCGCGGATGTCGGAGCCTTGGGCCTCGCGGATATATTCCTGCGCCATGATGTGCACCTTGGCGCCGCGAAACGCCTCGATCACGGATTTCGCCGAGCGCATCGTGTCGGCGAGCACGACGCCGATGCCCTGCGTGCCTTCCAGCAGCTTGATGACGACCGGCTCGCCGCCGGCGATCTTGACGATGTCCTCGGCCTGCTTGGGATCGTGGGCAAACGCGGTGACCGGCAGGCCTATGCCCTCGCGCGCCAGGAGCTGCATGCAGCGCAGCTTGTCGCGCGAGCGGCCGATGGCGACGGATTCGTTGAGCGGATAGACGCCCATCATCTCGAACTGGCGCAGCACGGCGGTGCCGTAGAAGGTCACGGACGCGCCGATGCGCGGGATGACCGCGTCATAGCCCTGCACCTTCTCGCCATTGTAATAGACCTCTGGCCGGCGCGAGGTGATGTTCATGTAGCAGCGCAGCGTGTTGATGATGTCGAGCGTGTGGCCGCGCTGCTCGGCGGCCTCTTTCAGGCGCTGATGCGAGTAGAGGCCGGGATTGCGGGCCAGCATGAGGATCTTCATCGATATCTCCCGGTGAACGGATCAGAAGCGCGGTTCGCCGGCGAGCCAGGATTTGCGCGGATCGACAAGAAGCTTGCCGATGCGCATCGCCGTTCTGCCGAGAAGCATTGCGAAGACCATGTCGTCGCGATTGGTCAGCGTGACTTCAATGGTAAAGGATTGCGGCCCGATGACAAGCTGGGTGGCGATCACGCAGCGGCGCTCGGTCTGGCCGCCGGAATTCTTGACCTCGCGCTGATCGCGGACCCGCGCCTCGGCGAATTGCTCGGCGTCGGAGGAATCGTCGCGCGGCGGATGGAAGCGGACCCAGGGCCGGCCGGCCTTTTCGAAGAACTCCAGATTGTTGACATGCAGCGCCGATGTGAGCGCGCCGGTATCGACCTTGGCCTTCAGGCGGGAGACCTGCATGTCGGGCAGGCCGACATATTCGCGCCAGCCGATCAGGCGGTCATTGTTGGCCAGGCTGCGGATCGCCTGCACGGGCGTGATGTCCGGAGTTGCCATGCGTCGATGCCTTTCAGCCCTGCGGGTGGGCGGTGCAATAGCGCCGGATCGAGGGCGCGTCGAGAGGATTTCAGGCGGCGGCGGATCGGCGAGTTTTGTCACCATAGCACTTTTCGCCATGACCCCACGCCTGTTCGTCTGCACTATGGCGGCCTCCAGCCACGGACAGATGCGATGCACGGACCGGACCTGCTGCTCTCCTACACGACATTCTGCCTGATCATGGCGACCACGCCGGGCCCCAACAACATGATGGTGCTGGCGTCGGGCGTGCGCTTCGGCACGCGGCGCACGCTGCCGCTGGCATTGGGCATCGCGGTCGGCATGGCGGTGCTGTTCGGGGCGACCGGATCGGGCCTCGGGGCGGCCTTCGACGCGCTGCCCGCGCTGGGCACGGGCTTGCGGCTGCTGTCGGCGGCGTTCCTGTTCTGGCTCGCCTGGAAGATCGCCACCGCCGGACCGCTGAGGCGCGACCAGGACGAATTGAAGGTGCTCGGCTTTCCGACCGGCGTCGCCTTCCAGTGGATCAATCCGAAGGCCTGGGCGGCGGCGATGACGGCCGCCTCGACCTATCTGCCGGACGGTGCCGGCGCGACGACCATCGCGGCCGGCGCGGCCATCATCGCGCTCGCGGCGCTGTTCGCGACGACGACCTGGCTCACATTCGGGCTGCTGATCAGCCGCTTCCTGCACGAGCCGGGCCGCGCGCGCGCCTTCAACATCGTCATGGCGGTGCTGCTGCTCGCCTCGACCCTGCCGATCCTGTTCGGCAGGCTTGCGGAGTGAACCAACGAAAAGAGGCGCCCGCAGGCGCCTCTCCGACTTCGCGGGAACCGGCCGGTCAGTTGGCGTTCATCTTCATCTGGCCGTGGTTCATGTTCATCTCCATCTGCCTCTTCACCTCGGCGGCGTTGAGGATGTCGAAGTCCATCTCGATCTCGCCGGCGTTCTGGAACTGCAGAGTGACCTTTTCGGACTGGCCTTCCTGAAGCTGGCGCTTCATCTGCATGAACATGACGTGGAAGCCGCCGGGCATCAGCATCACTTCGCCGCCGGGCGGGATTTCGAGACCGCCCTCGATCTCGCGCATCTTCATGACGTCGCCATCCATCTTCATCTCGTGGATCTCGACCTTGCCGGCGAACTCGGCAGACCCGCCGATCAGGCGGTCGGCCTCGGCGCCGTTGTTGTGGATCACCATGTAGCCGCCGGAGACCGGCGCGCCGGGCGGGGTGGTGCGGGCGCGCGGATTGTCGATGACGAGGTCGCCGAGCGTGTAGGTTTCCGCGAAGGATGCGGCAGTACCGCCGAGCAGGGTTACGGCGGTGGCGAGTGCGATGAGTGTGTTTTTCATTGGAGCTGATTCCGTCTTCAGGGCCGGCGCTGCGCGCACGGCCGACAAATGTTCGATGGTGTATCTCGAAGAACGAGCCCGAAGGCTCAGGCGGAAACGGAGGGAGGACCGCGTTTCGACGCGGTGACGAGATCGACGGTGGCGACCGGCGGCCCGGCGACGAGGGCGACGATCAGGCCAAGCGCGACCGGTATCGGCCGCGCCAGATCCGGCGTGGCCGGCGTCGAGGGCGCGGAACCGCCGGCGATCAGGCAGAAATCGCAGACGATGTGCGACGCATGGTCGGCTTCGCCGCCGCCATCGGTGTCGCAGATGTCCGGGACGGAGCCGTCGGGAAAGGCGTAGAAGGCCAGTTCGAGCGGCGAAGGCGCCTGCGGCGCGGCGACCGCTGCCCGGTGGGCGAAGGCAGACATGACCACCGCCGCGACCAGAAGGACGCGGAGCCAGACCGCCGGAGCGGCTCGTCTTGCGGCGATCGATCTCCTCATCGCTCCCAACTGGCAATTGCGCGCGGCGCCGTCAATCCCGGGGGCGACGCTGTGGCGCAGCGTCGCACGGGTCATGTCAGAAGGTCGGCGCTTCCTTGCCGGCGGCGCGGCAGGCCGAAATCAGCGTCGAGGCCATCAGCATGGCGACCGTCATCAGGCCGACGCCGCCCGGCACCGGCGTGATCGAGCCGGCGACCTTTTCAGCAGCCTCGTAATCGACATCGCCGACGACGCGGTAGCCCTTCTCGGTGTCCGGCGCATCGACGCGGTTGATGCCGACATCGATGACGCAGGCGCCGGGCTTGACCCAGTCGCCCTTGATCATTTCCGGCCGGCCGACGGCGGCGACCAGGATGTCGGCCTCGCGGCAGACCGCCGGCAAATCCTTCGTGCGCGAATGTGCGATGGTGACGGTGGCGTTGGCGGCGAGCAGCAGGTTGGCCATCGGCTTGCCGACGATGTTGGAGCGGCCGACCACGACGGCGCTGAGACCGGACAGGTCGTCGGTACCCAGCGCCTGGCGGATCATCACCATGGAACCGGCCGGCGTGCAGGGCACGAAGGCGGAGCCAAGCTGGCCGGTCGTCAGCCTGCCCACATTGACGAAGGAGAAGCCGTCGACGTCCTTGTCGGGCGAGATCGCCTGGATGACCTTGCCGTCGTCGATGTGATCAGGCACCGGCAACTGCACCAGGATGCCGTGGATCGTGTCGTCGTCGTTCAGTTCGCCGATCAGCTTCAGGAGATCGGCCTCCGACGTCTCGGCGGGCAGCCGGTGGGTGACCGACTTGAAGCCGCATTCCTCGGCGCGTTTGCCCTTGGAGCGCACATAGAACTGGCTCGCGGAATCCTCGCCGACGATGACGACCGCGATGCCCGGCTGCAGGCCGGTTTCGCCGACGAGCTTCGCCGTTTCGGCCTTCACCTTCTCGAGCACCTGCGCCGCGATGATCTTGCCATCAATACGTTCAGCCATGCCATCCTCTCCCATGATGAGATTTTTGCCGGACAATTGCACGGCTTGGCGCCGAAAGAAAACACCCCGAACGGCGAAAACTGCCGCATTGGGAACAGAAAGGCGATTGTGACGGCAAAGCCCGCCGGCTCTTTCGAGACGGCGGGCCGTTCTTGTCCGGTTTCGGACCGTCAGGCGGCGCGGCTGCTGCGTTCGGAGCGGCGGCGCATCAGCGTCTCGACCGTGTCGCGCAGGTCACGCACGGACTGGCGCAGATCCTCCAGTTCCTCGTTGGGCGCCGGCGGTTGCGGCGCGCGGGGAGCCGTTGCCCGTGGCGCCGGGGCCTGCGGCGGCGGCGCATAGGCGGGCGCAGGCTGGGCCGGCATGGCGTGCTGCGGCATCTGATGTGTCGGCATCTGTTGGGCCGGCATGGGCTGCGGCGGAACCGGCCAGCCATAGGGCGGATATGCGCCGGCATAGGGCTGGGGCGGCATGGGCTGCGCGGGCATCGGCCAGGCATAGACGGGCTGCGGCGGCGCATAGGCGACCGGCATGGGCTGCGCGGGCCAGGGCGCGGGCTGCGCGACCGGCTGCTGGGCGGGATCGGCCTGCGGCGGATAGGCGTAATAATGCGGCGGATAGGGATACATGTCAGCCTCGCTGGCGTTGTCGTCGAATTCGATGCCTTCGTCTGCCTGGCCCGCGTCGGCGGCATCGATGCCTGACCGGTCATATTCAAGCTCGTCTTGACGCGCGTCGAAACCGGAGGCGGCGTCGGCGATCTCAAGAGCCTGTGCGCGGTTCGCCGGGGTCGACAACGCGCGGCGCAATCCGGCGAGAAGGGCAAGCGTCAGCCCGAGCGCGAGCCCGGCGCCGCCGAAACCGGCAATGACGGACATGCGCGACAGCGACGACGGCTGCTGCGGCGCCTCCGCGGGCGCGATCACCTGAATGTCGGCCGTGCCCAGCGTTTCGATTTCGCCGGCTTCACGGGCGCGCAACAGGGCGGCCTCGTAGAGCTGGCGGGCGGCGTCCACCTTACGCTGCAATTCGCGCAGGCCGATGCCGGCCTCGCTTGTGTGGACGGAGGCGGCCTTCAATTCGGCAAGCGAAGCCGCGAGCGTCTGTTCGGCCTGGGTCGCGCGACGCAGATCCGCCTGCGCGCCTTCGACGATGCGGCGCAACTCCGCCGCGATGTCCGCTTCCACCGAGCGCAGTGCCGCCTCGGCCTCGCCCAGCTTGGGATGGCGGGGCCCGAGCGCGTTTCTCAGGCTGGCGATTTCGCGGCGTTCGGCGGCATGCTGGGCGCGGAGCGCCGACAGCGTGTCGGTCACCAGTTCCTGCGGCAGGCCGCCCGACAGGATCGAGACCACATCCGCCGAGCCGGCCGTGTCGGCACGGGCCTGCGCGGCGATTGTCGCAGCCTTCGCCGCGGCGAGCTGGCCGGTGACCACCGTCAACTCGTCGTCCGTGACCAGACGGCCTTCCGGCCCGAGCAGGCCGTTTTCGGCGCGGTAGCGCTGCAGCGCCCGTTCGGCGGCCTCGACATCGGCGCGCAGGGATTCCAGCCGCCCGCCCAGGGCCGTCGAGACGGCGCCGGCGCTCTTCGCGCGCAGGGTCTCGCGTTCCTCGATGAAGGCGGTCGTCACTTCGTCGGCGATCCGCGCCGATTTCTGCGCATCCAGCGTGGTGACGCCGATATCGACGATGAAGGTGTCTCTTGCCCGTTCGGCGGCGAGGCGATCGTCCAGCGCCTGCATGGCGCTGCGGCCGCGCTCATCCACCGTGTCGTCGCCCGTGACGATCGACCAGAAGGCGCGCACCGAGCCGAACACTCCGCCCAGCGTATCGTTGACGCCGTTGAATTCCGGATCGTCCTGCAGGTTGGCGCGCTGCACCACCTTGCCGAGAAGCGCGGGGGAGCGGATGAGCCCGAGCTGGCTGTCGACGATAGCGCGGGCCAGTTCGCCGTCGGGATTGGCCGGCGCGACGCCGCCACCGAGCAGTTCGACCTGGCGCGGGTCGAGGAGAAGCCTTGCGTGGGCGGTGTAGCGCTGCGGCGCCGACAGCGCGACGGCGAGACCCGCCGCAAGCCCGATACCGGTCAGCGCCGCAATCGGCAACCGCCAGTCGCGCAGGGTAGCGACGATGCCGCCCGCTCCGTCCGAGGCCGGCGCATCGTCCTCGACCGCGGCCCGACGGGCCCGGCCGATGAAGATTTCGCGCTCGGCGAACTGCGGCTCGTCATGGGCGGCCGGCGCCTCGCGGGGTTCAGCCGCCGCGTCACCGGCGGGAAAGGCGTCGTCATGCGCGAAAGCGTCGTCTTGCGCCCATGGGTCCTGCATCACCTCGTCCGCCGGCTCGTCGTCGAGACCGTGCGGTTCGACGCGACCGTCGGCGGCGAGACGTTGCAGGAGCGGATTTTGCTTGCGGCCCTCGCGCGCAAGACGCGCGCGGCGATGGCGTTCGCTGGCCGACAGGGCCGATGTCGCGCCATGTCCGGGCGACGGTTCGGCATGCGTGCCGGCAGCGCCGCCGCGCGGAAGCGGAGACGCCCTTTCGGCACGCCCGGAACCTGTATCGTCGGAGTCGAACATCGGCCACCGCAAGGGATCGCGTTTTGCGCGCAGGCGCGCGCGGTTTGGTAAATGCAGGTTAAAGAAACACGGGTAACAAAAGGTTAATCGCGGCCGTCCGGAGCATGCGAACAAGGCCTTTGCGCCTCCCTTGCGTCCTGGCTGCCGCGCCGCTATCGCAGGTGCAACAGGAAAAGGAGAACGCCATGGCAATGAACGGATCGGTCGTGCTCGCCGGCTGCGGAAATATGGGGTTCGCCATGCTGGAGGGCTGGCTCGCCAGCAAGGCGCTTGCGGCGTCGGACGCCTTCGTCGTCGAACCGAACGAGACGCTGCGCACGCGCGCCGCCGCGCTGGGCGTCACCACAGTGGCCGCGGCAGAAGAACTGCCGGAAACGCTCTCACCGGCGATGGTCGTGCTGGCCGTCAAGCCGCAGGTGATGGACGCCGTGCTGCCGGCCTATGCGGCGCTCGCCGCCAAGGGCGCGGCCATGGTCAGCGTCGCGGCGGGCATCCGCATCGATCGGTTCGAACAGGCTTTCGGCGACGGGACCGCCGTGATCCGGGTCATGCCGAACACGCCGGCGGCCGTCGGCGCGGGCATGATGGTGATCTGCGCCAATCCGGCGACCAGCGCCGATCAACTGGACTTCGCCCGCACGCTGATGGCGGCGAGCGGCGAGACCGCGATCATCGAGGACGAGGCGCTGATGGATGCCGTCACCGCCGTGTCCGGCTCCGGCCCGGCCTATCTGTTCCACATGATCGAGGCGCTGACCGAGGCAGCGAAGGCGGCGGGCCTGCCCGACGATCTCGCCGGCCTGCTGGCGGGCCAGACGATCTATGGTGCCGCGGTCTACGCCAGGCAAAGCGGCGTCGCGCCGGGCACGCTGCGCGAGCAGGTCACCAGCCCGAACGGCACCACGGCGGCCGCCCTCTCCGTTCTGATGGGCGAGGAGCGGCTGACAAAGCTGATGACCGAGGCCGTCGAGGCGGCGCGGGTGCGCTCAGTCGAACTGGCCGGCTGACGATGATCGTCCAGGCCTGCCTCAACGGCGCCCGCCCGGCCGGTTTCCATCCGAAGCTGCCGTTCGCGGCGGCCGCGGTCGCGCAGGACGCCGTCCTGTGCGTTGCCGCCGGCGCGAACGAACTCCACGTCCATCCGCGCGATGAGGCGGGACTCGAGAGCCTGTTTGCGGTGGACGACACCGTCACCGCGCTGCGCACCGCCTGCCCCGGCACGCTTATCGGCGTTTCGACGGGAGAATGGATCGAACAGGATCGCGACCGCACATGCGCGGCCATCGAGAGCTGGTCCGAACGGCCCGACTATGCCTCCGTCAACCTGTCGGAGACCGACGCACCGGACGTCATGGCCACCCTGACGCGTCGCGGGATCGGCATCGAGGCCGGGTTGGCGACGGCCGGTGACGCGGCGCGTTTCGTCGCCCTGCCCGACCGCCCGTCCCCGCTGCGCATCCTGATCGAGATCGAGGAGCAGGAGCCGGAAGCGGCCTTCGCCGCCGCCGACGCGATTTCGGACGTCCTGGCCGACGCCGGCCTTCGGAGACCGATCCTGCTGCACGGTTTCGACGCGATGGCGTGGCCCTTCGTGGAGCGCGCCTTCGAGCGCGGTTGGTCGACGCGGATCGGGCTGGAGGACGGAAGGCATCTGCCCGACGGCACGCTGGCGTCGGACAATGCCGACCTCGTCCGCCATGCAGTCGCGCTGCGCGCCCGCGCCGCCTGAGCGTCAAAACGCCGGCAACGCCCGTCTCCCTGCCGAAGTTTTCGGGCAAAACCCGGCTTCGACGCATGACGCAGTTGCGTTTGACGAATGGGCGTGCTTGACACGCTCGAAACATCGTTCGGGCCTCCATGATCGAAGTCAGATCCGTTTCCAAGCAGTTCGGCGGCGTGCGTGCCGTCGACAACGCCAGTTTGAAGATCGAGCAAGGGTCGATCACCGGCCTGATCGGTCCGAACGGCGCGGGAAAAACCACCCTCTTCAACATCATCGCCGGCAATCTGGCGCCGAGCAGCGGGCAGATCCTGCTCGACGGCGAGGACGTGTCCGGCCTGCCGCCGCATGTTTTGTTCAAGAAGGGCCTGTTGCGCACCTTCCAGCTCGCGCATGAGTTCTCCTCCCTGACGGTTCTGGAAAACCTGATGATGGTGCCCGACAACCAGCTTGGCGAGAGCCTGATGTCGAGCTGGTTCTCGTTCGGCGACGTGAAGCGGCAGGAAGCGGAAATTCGCGAACGCGCGATGGAGGTGATCGGCTTCCTCAATCTGGGCCATGTGGCGCAGGAACTGGCGGGCAACCTGTCCGGCGGCCAGAAGAAGCTTATCGAGCTCGGCCGCACCATGATGGTGGACGCCAAGGTGGTGCTGCTCGACGAGGTCGGCGCCGGCGTCAACCGCACCCTGCTCGGCGAGATCGGCGACGCGATCATCCGGCTCAATCGCGAGCGCGGTTACACCTTCTGCATGATCGAGCACGACATGGATTTCATTGGCAAGCTGTGCGACCCGGTGATCGTCATGGCCGAGGGCACGGTGCTGGCGCAGGGCACCGCCGACGAGGTGCGCAACAACGAGGCGGTGATCGAGGCCTATCTCGGCCGCGGCCTGAAGAACAAGACGCCGCGCGAGATGCTCTCGCTGGTCACCGACAATCCGGAGGCCGACGCCTGATGTATCTGAGCGGCGAGAGCATGACTGGCGGTTACGGCGGCGCGGACATCCTTCGCGATTGCAGCGTCGGCGTGGAGAAGGGCGAGATCGCGGTGATCGTCGGGCCGAACGGGGCCGGCAAGTCGACCGCGATGAAGGCGATGCTGGGCATGCTGAAGCTGCGGCTCGGACGGGTGACGCTCGGCGGCAAGGACATCACCGCGCTGACGCCGCAGGCCCGCGTCGCCGAAGGCATCGCCTTCGTGCCGCAGACGCACAATGTCTTCGCCACGATGAGCGTCGAGGAAAATCTCGAGATGGGCGCCTATCTGCGCCGCGACGACATCGCCGGCACGATGGAACAGGTCTTCACCCTGTTTCCGATCCTGAAGGAAAAGCGCCGCCAGGCGGCCGGCGAACTCTCCGGCGGGCAGCGCCAGCAGGTCGCCGTCGGGCGCGCGCTGATGACGCAGCCGAGCGTCCTGATGCTCGACGAACCGACGGCCGGCGTTTCGCCGATCGTCATGGACGAATTGTTCGACCGCATTCTGGAAGTGCGCAATACGGGTCTGGCCATCCTGATGGTGGAACAGAACGCCCGGCAGGCGCTCAACATCGCCGATCGCGGCTATGTGCTGGTCGGCGGCGAGAACTGGCGCACCGGCACCGGCCACGAATTGCTGGCCAATCCGGAAGTGCGCAAATCATTCCTGGGCGGGTGACATGCCGGAGACGACCGAAATCCTCAACGCACTGGTGCTGATGACGAATTTCGTCTTCGTGCCGGCGCTCGCCTACGGGTCGCAGCTGGCGCTCGGCGCGCTCGGCGTCACCCTCGTCTTCGGCATTCTGCGCTTCGCCAACTTCGCCCATGGCGACCTGATGGCCTTCGGCGCGACGATCACGATCCTGATCACCTGGGCGCTGCAGGCCGCCGGCGTGTCGCTCGGCCCGCTGCCGACCGCGCTTCTGGCGATGGTCCCTGCGATCGTCGTCACCGCCATCGTCGCGATCGGCATCGACAAGGCGGTGTTCGGCTTCTACCGCAAGCGCAAGGCGGCACCCGTGGTGCTGGTGATCGCCTCGGTCGGCGTGATGTTCATGCTGAGCGCCATCGTGCGCTTCATCATGGGCACGGAGGAGCGCCGCTTCAGCGACGGCACGCGCTTCGTGGTGCGCGCACTCGATTTCAAGAAATGGAGCGGCCTCGACGAAGGGCTGGCGATCCAGACGACGCAGGTCATCACCGTCGTGGTGACGCTGATCGTGGTGGCGGCGCTGTTCTGGTTCCTGAACCGGACGCGCACCGGCAAGGCGATGCGTGCCTTTTCCGACAATGAGGACCTGGCGCTCCTGTCGGGCATCAATCCGGACCGCATCGTCATGGTGACCTGGGTCATCGCGGCGGCGCTGGCGACGATCGCCGGCTCGCTCTACGGCCTCGACAAGAGCTTCTCGCCATTCACCTATCTGCAACTGCTGCTGCCGATCTTCGCCTCGGCGATCGTCGGCGGCATCGGCCACCCGGTCGGCGCGGTGGTCGGCGGCTATGTCGTCGCCTTCTCCGAGGTGATGCTGACCTACGCCTACAAGCGGTTCGCCACCTATCTGCTGCCCGAGGACCTCGCGCCGTCGCATCTGATGCAGCTGTTGTCGACCGACTACAAGTTCGCCGTCTCCTTCATCATCCTGGTGGTCGTGCTGCTGATCCGGCCGACCGGCATCTTCAGGGGGAAAGTCCTATGAGCCAGACCGGCGCGGAAAACGGCGCGAAGCAGGCCGGCGCGACCCCGCCGCCGGCCCCGGCCGCCATCGTGCGCAAGCCCGACAGCCCGTGGCGCGCGCCGGTGGCCTTCGCCGCCATGGGCGCGGCGCTGGTGCTGGTCGGCATGTACCAGTCCTGGGCGGTGGCGCTCGCCATTCTCAACATGGGCCTGGTCTCGGCGATCATGGCGATGGGGCTGAACCTGCAATGGGGCTATGCCGGGCTGTTCAATGCCGGCGTCATGGCGTTCACCGCGCTTGGCGGGCTGGCTGCCGTGGTCGTGTCGCATCCGCCCGTCATGGACGCGCTTTCCGCCGGCGGTCGCGGCCTGGTGCTGTCGGCCGTCATCGTGATCGGCCTGATCGCGACGATCGCCTTCGTCGGCACGCAATTGCGCGGCCGGCTGCGCTCCTTCATCGTGTTCGTGCTGGTGATCGGCGGCTACGCGGTGCTGCGCCCGATCTTCGGCGAGGCCGTGACGGCGATCGAATCGGTGGATCCGGCGCGCACCGGCTTCATCGGCGGTCTCGGCCTGCCGATCATGTTCTCCTGGATCGTCGGCGGCGTGTTCGCGGCGGCCGTCGCATGGCTGATCGGCAAGGTGGCGCTCGGCCTCAGGTCCGACTATCTCGCCATCGCCACGCTCGGCATTTCCGAAATCGTCATCGCGGTCTTGAAGAACGAGGACTGGCTGGCGCGCGGCGTGAAGAACGTCACCGGCCTGGAACGTCCCGTTCCCTACGAGATCGACCTGCAGCAGACGCCGTGGTTCATCGACGCGGTGACGCGCTTCAACGCGACAGCGCTCGACGCGGCCGCCGACGCGGTGGCGCGCGAGGCGATGTTGCGGCAGATGCTGATCGACGCGTCCAGCGCCTTCGTGAAACTCGCCTATGCCGGCCTGTTCACCGTCGTCCTCTTGATCCTGCTTGCGTTGTGCGTGCGCGCCCTCAATTCGCCCTGGGGGCGGATGATGCGGGCGATCCGCGACAATGAGGAAGCGGCGGCCGCCATGGGCAAGGACATCACGGCGCGACACCTGCAGATCTTCGTGCTCGGCTCGGCGATCATCGGCATCGCCGGCGCGATGATGACCACGCTGGACGGGCAGTTCACGCCCGGCACCTACAATCCGCTGCGCTTCACCTTCCTGATCTGGGTGATGGTGATCGTCGGCGGCTCGGGCAACAATCTGGGCGCCGTGCTCGGCGGCTTCCTGATCTGGTTCGTCTGGGTGGAGGCGGAGCCGGCCGGACGCTGGATCGTCGAGGTGGTCAGCGCCAACATGGATCCGGACACGGCGCTCTACAAGCACCTGCAGGACATCGCGGCGCCGTTCCGGCTGTTCGTGATGGGGCTGGTGCTGCTGATCGTCTTGCGCTTCTCACCGCGCGGCCTGCTGCCGGAAAAGGTGCGCCACAGCTAAGCGCACCTGCCAGGCATCCTCGCCTTACCGCAGCGCCTTACCGCAGCACGAAGCGTCCCTGCCACAGGCCGAGCGACCGCGCCTCGGCCTCCATCTCGCCCCAGACATAGTCCATGGCGACGCCAGTCGAGCGATCGGGGAGCGCCCATCCGGTGGCGATCAGGCGCGCGCCAATGTCGCGGCCGGCGAAGTCGTAACAGCGCACGATGCGAAGCTCCTGCATCCCCGCCTCGACCGGGTTGCAGGTCATGATGCCGCCGATGAGGTCTTCCAGCGCCTTGCGGGCTTCCTCGCCACAGGCATAGTCGTCGCCGTTGGCACCTTGGCATTGCTGGCCCAGTTCCGGCGTCTCGACCGCATGCAGCCGATAACGATTGCCGGAGCGGTCGGCGAAGCTGCCGCCGTCGATCGCCTTGGCATGGGCGACCACCATGTAACTGTCGCCGGCGGCGGCCCCGCCGCATGGCACGCCGAACGCGAGGACCGCGGCGCTGATCATTGCTGCCGTGTTCTTCATTTTCTGCGGTGTACCTCCTGTCCTGTGCGCGTGACCGCGCGTGAAACAGAGATGGACCGACCCGGCAAAACGCGCCCCGAGGAGGGGTTCCGGAGATGGGCTGTTGTCCGCCCGTCCGGTGCGGATCGTCGGATGCCGGCACGCGAACTCTGGACGGGAATTCCATAGCCGCCTAACGAAAATGTCAAGATTTTCCACGCGCTCTGTGGATAAAATGTGATGACGGCGTCATCGTTGTGAATGGAAACAGCCTTTGGCTGACGCACGCCGCCGAGACGGAAAGCGGCGAGCATCTGTCGAACTTTTATCTTTTTAAATCAATAGCTTGGAAATCGGCGAGCGACACCTTCGACGCGCTGGACGGATGCGAAAAGACGTCAGATCAACGGCCTGATATCCGCCAAAGAAACCGTCACCTCCAAGCGACCCGGAGAAATGTAAAACCAATATGACAGACGAAAAACGACGAATCAGCGCCGTGTGATCGCGGCCTTCAAGCCCGGCAGATGGCGAACAGAGCGGCGCGCGAGGAGATGCCGAGCTTCTCATAGGCCCGGCGGCGATAGGTCGTCACCGTGTTCGGTGAGACGCCGATCTCGCCGGCGATCGTCTCGGCCTTCTTGCCGGACAGAACGCCCAGGCACACCTCGCGTTCGCGCTCCGACAAGGCGGCGAGCGGCGGCGGATAGTCGGCGGCCCCGGCCTGCCCGAAATGCAGGAGCGCCAGCCGCGCCGCGAAACGCAGGGCCTCGGCCGGCGGCGCCTCGGAATTCGGTGCATGGCGATACACGTTGAGGATGAGGCGAAGCGCCGGACCGACAGCAAGCACGGCATCCTTTCGTGCGATCCCCGGACGCGTGAAGAAGCGATCCCGATAATCCGGCTGCATGCCGGGCAGGACTTCTTCCAGGCGCCGCAGCAGCACCGTTCCCGGCTTCGCCGCCAGGACCTGCCGATAGAGCGGATCAGTCTTGAACCAGCCGTCGAGATAGTCCTCCGCCAGTTTCGCGCCGAGGCGCGCATGGCTGAAATTCCAAGACAGGAGGCAGGCGGCCCGGTCCTCGTCATAGGCAAAGACCATCACCTGATCGGCGCCGAGTTCGCGCAACAGGTCGAGATACGGTGCTGCAAAGCGATCGCTGCCCGCCGCCTCAAGACAGGCATCGAGCGCAGGCCAGACGGCGCTCACCTGTCCCCCCGAAAAGGGGACATGCGCCCACGGCGGCGGGAGGGTAGAAAACGGGCCGGTTGCGGGAGGAAAGACATATGAGACCTGAAGGCCGCGGCGAACTCGACTCGCTCTACTTTACCTATCCGACCTTCGACGCGCCAGAACGGCGCGACCACCTGACCGACCGCGCCGCGGTCGTTATCGTCGGCGGCGGGCCGGTCGGACTGACGGCGGCGTTGACGCTTGCGCGTTGCGGCGTGCCGAGCGTGCTGCTGGAAGCCAAATCGACCTACAATGACGGCAGCCGGGCGATCTGCATCGCACGCCAGAGCTACCACATCTTCGAGACGCTGGGCGTCGTCGCCCCGTTCGTCGACAAGGCGCTTGGCTGGACGACCGGGCGCACCTTCTATCGCGGCCGGCAGATCCTCGAATTCGAGATGCCGGACGGCCCGCATGAAAAATACCGCCCGATGTACAATCTCGAACAGCAATATATCGAGCAGTTCCTGCATGAGGCGGTGCGCGCGAACCCGCTGATCGACATGCGCTGGCAATCCGAGGTGACCGGAATCGGCGATGAGGACGGCGGCGTCACCCTGCAGGTGCGCGATGCGAACGGCACTTATGCCCTGCCCGCCGACTGGGTGCTGGCCGCCGACGGCGCGCGCAGCGCCATTCGCGGCATGCGCGGATTGCGGTTCTCCGGTCAGAATTACGAAGGCCGCTATGTCATCGCCGACGTGCGCATGCACCATGACTATCCGACCATCCGGCGCGCCCTCTTCGACCCGGCCTGCCGGCCCGGCGGCACGGTGCTGATCCACCGCCAGCCGGACGACATCTGGCGCATCGACTACCAGCTGCGCGACGGCGAGAGCGCCGAGGCGGCGACACGCGAGGACGCAGTGCGCGCCAGCGTCGCCGGAGTTCTTTCCGAGATCGGGCATGAGGGGCAGTGGGAACTGGAGTGGTGGAGCGTCTATTCCGCCAACACGCTGGCGCTCGACGATTACCGCGACGGCCGCATCTTCTTCATCGGCGACAGCGCGCATATCGTGCCGATCTTCGGCGTGCGCGGTCTCAACAACGGCCTGGCGGACGCGCAGAATATCGGCTGGAAGCTGGCGCGCGTGATCAAGCGCACGGCCGCGGAGACGCTGCTCGACAGCTACAGCCCGGAACGGCGCGGCGCGACGCTCGACGTCTTCGCCAACGCGTCGAAATCGACGCGTTTCATGACGCCGCCGACACGCGGCTGGCAGGTGATGCGCGATGCGGCGCTGTCGCTGGCGCTCAACCATCCCTTTGCCGGCGCCTTCGCCAATCCGCGCCAGATGACACCCTACACCTATGCCGACAGCCCGATCACGCTGGCCGACCGGGACGGCTTCGCGTGCGGGCCGACGCCGGGTGCTGTGATCACGAATGCCCGGCTCGACGACGGGTTTCTCAGCGACCGGCTCGGGCCGGGGTTTACGGTCCTCGCCTTTGGCGCACTCGACGAAGAGGAGCGGATCGCGACGGTCGATCCCGATGCGACGATCGTCACGCTGGATCCGCAAGGCGAAACTGCGCGCGCCTATGACGCGGAGGCCGGGACCGTCTATCTCGTGCGGCCGGACGAGCATGTCGCGGCGCGATGGAAACGGGCGACGGGAGGCGACGTCGCGGCTGTGCTCGCGGCCATTCTCAGCGGACAGGGAGCGGGACAATGAGCGCCACCACACTGGAAACCGTCTATGAGCGCCTGGCCGAGGCGATCGACGCCACTGGGTCGGAGAAGGAGACGCTTCTTCTCGCCAAGCTGGCACTGCTGCTCGCCGAAGCGCTGGGCGACCCGGACAGGGTCGTCGGCCTGATCGAGGACGCGGCCCGGGACCTCGACTGACCTCAAACGAAAAGCCCCGGATCGCGGGTGCGATCCGGGGCCGTATTCGCGGGTCAGGCGGTCAGGCGCTTAGCGCACCTTCACGGTCGCCCAGGCGCCGTCCTTGACTTCCCACTCCTTGTAGGAGCCGACAGCCTCGCCGACATCGGTGAACTCGACGCTCGTCGCGCCCTGATAGTCGATGTCGGTGCCGGCGGCGACCAGCTCGAGCGCCTTGCCCAGTTCGCCGGGGCCGATCGGCTCGCCCGGTGCGTTGGCGATTTCCATGACGTTGCCGGCGATGGCGGCGCGGTCGGCGACACCGGCCTTCTGGATGGCCAGAAGGATCAGCGCCACGGCGTCATAGCTTTCGCCGCGATAGGGCTGCTCACTTTCGACGCCCATCTCCTTGGCGAAGGTGTCGAAGTTGCTGGCATTGTCGGCGTCGGAACCCGGCGCCGTGCCGATCAGGCTGACATCGGCCAGGCCCGGCAGGTCGAGGATCGAATCGCCGATCATGCCGTCGCCGACGAGGAAGCTCTCGAAAGCGCCGGTGTCTATGGCACCCTGCATGATGCCGCGGCCGCCGCGGTCGATATAGCCGAACACGGCCAGCGCGTCGCCACCGGCAGCTGCCAGCGCGCCCACTTCGGCCGAATAATCGCCCTTGCCGTCCTCGTGACCGGCGGAGATGGTGACTTCACCGCCGGCAGCCTCGAAGGCGGCCGCGAAGGAATCGGCCAGACCCTTGCCGTAGTCGTTGTTGGTGTAGGTCACGGCGATCGACTTGATGCCGCGCTCGACGGCGACGTCGGCCAGAACCTGGCCCTGGCGGGCGTCGGACGGCGCGGTGCGGAAGAACAGGCCATTGTCCTCGATCGTCGTCAGCGCGGGCGAGGTCGCGGTCGGCGAAATAATCGTGACGCCATTCGGGACCGCCACATTGTTCGCCACCGCCGCGGTCACGCCCGAACAATCCGCACCGAAGATGGCCAGCACGTTGTCGGAGGTGACGAGGCGCTCGGCGGCGGTCGTCGCTGCGGCGTTGTCGACGCAGGTGGAATCGGCACGCACCGGCGTGACGGTTTCGCCGCCGAGGAACTTGCCGGATTCCGATGCTTCCTTCATGGCGAGCTCGCCGGCGGCGGCCCAGTCCGGTGACAGTGATTCAGTGGGGCCGGTGAAGCCGAGGATCACGCCGATCTTCACTTCGGCCTGTGCGGCGACAGAGAGCGCCAGAACGCTGGCCGCTGCAAGAAGTGCTTTTTTCATAATCCGAATTCTCCCTTTTCGTAACGCGTTCCCCTGCCGGCGCGTCTGTTGCGCGCCTGCCGCCGGGAAAGCAGACCGAAGTTAAAACCTAGTCCTTCGACGGGCGCAAGCGGTTTGGGAGGTTGCGACTGGAGCCGGTGCGCGAAGCGCCTCGCGTCAGCGCCTGGCGGCCCCGGCGGCGAATTCGAAATCCGGCAGGGACTTCAGCGCCTGGGTCAGCGCTTCGCCCCAGCTGGTCGAAATCGTCTGGTAATAGGGGTCGTCGGCAGCGATGCGCTGATGCGCGCCGAGCCGGAAACTGTCGACCTCGTAGGTCTGCAGATCCAGCGGCAGTCCGACGGACAGGTTGGCCTTGATGGTGGAATCGAAGGACACCATCATCAGCTTGACCGCATCCTCGAAACGCATCGCCGAATCATAGGCGCGCACCAGGATCGGCCGGCCATATTTGGTCTCGCCGATCTGGAAGAAGGGCGTGTCGCCATTGGCCTCGATGAAATTGCCTTCCGGATAGATCAGGAACAGGCGCGGCTCGCTGCCGCGGATCTGGCCGCCGAGGATGAGCGTCGCGTTGAAGGTCGAATCCGCGGTCTGCCCGCTCATCGCGTTGGACTGGATGACCTCGCGCAGCGTCTCGCCGATCTGGCGGGCGGCCTGGAACATGGACGGCGTCTCGAGGATCGACGGATTGCGCTCATGCGGCGCCTTGGAGCGCTCGTCGATCAGGCTGACGACGGATTGCGTGGTCGCGAGGTTGCCCGCGGTCATCAACATCAGCACGCGCTCGCCCGGAACGGTCCAGGAGAACATCTTGCGAAACACGGAAACATTGTCGACACCCGCATTCGTGCGCGTGTCCGACATGAAGACGAGGCCCTTGTCGAGGCGCAAGCCGACACAATACGTCATGGGAAAGGTTCCAGCCCGATTCGCTACAATCTATTGCTGGACCTGCAGTGTTACAACCATGTGTTCCTCGCCTTCGCCGAGACGCATGCCGGAGACCGGAGCGGCTTCCGTGTAGTCCAGGCCGGTGGCGACGCGCACATAGCGTTCATCCGGGCAGATTTCGTTCGAGACGTCGAAGCCGATCCAGCCGATGCCGTCCACATGGGCTTCCGCCCAGGCATGGCTGGCATCCTGATCGACACGGTCGTCCATCATCAGGTAGCCGCTGACATAGCGGGCCGGAATGCCCATGGAACGTGCCGCGGCGATGAAGACATGGGCGTGGTCCTGGCAGACGCCATGGCCGGCATCCAGCGTTTCCTCGGCGGTGGTCGCGGTGTGCGACTTTCCGGCCTCGTAGGTGACCGCGCGGGCGATCTCCTCCGACAGGCCATGCAGGCGGGCGATCTCGTCGGGATAGTCGCCACCGGCCGCTTTGACCAGCTTACGCACATTGTTGCCGGCGCGCGTCAACGGCGTGGGGCGCAGGAACAGCCAGAGCGGCGCAAAGCCGCCATGGACGCCGACGACGCCTGAGGTGTCGGACGTTTCGACGACGCCGTGGCAACGGATCGTCACCTCCGAGCGACCGTCGTCGAAGCTGACGAGCGCCACGTGATTGTTGTGCTGGTCGTCATATTCGAGCTGCCGTGTGCCGCCCTCGACCTGCGTTTCCCAGGACACGACCTTCTGGCCCGCGCGCGATTTCGGTGTCAGGCGCAGTTGCTGCAAGCCGTAATGGACCGGCTCCTCGTAGCGGTAATGTGTCGTATGCGAGATCGTCAGCCGCATGACCTACCCGTAGAACCGGTAGTCCTGTTCGATCTGCATCCCGAGCCCGTTGTTGTCACGAAGGAACTCCTCCAGAAATTCGTGCAGCCCCTGGTCGAAGATCGCGTCAATCGTGTTGTTGCGCAACCGGGTCAGCACCTTGTCGGCAATTTCATGGCTCCCGCCCTTCTCGCCATAGTCCTCCGCGAGATAGGCCAGATTGTCGACGATCTTGGTGTAGCAGAAGGCCAGAGACCGCGGCAAGCGCCGGTCCTGGATCAGGAATTCGGCGATGCCCTTCGGATTGACGTCGCCGCCGTTCAGCCAGCGATAGGCGCGCTGCGCGGAGACTGACCGCAGGATCGTCTCCCATTGCACATTGTCGAGCGACGAGCCGACATGCATCACCGAGGGCAGCAGGACGTAATATTTCACATCAAGGATGCGGGCGGTGTTGTCGGCGCGCTCCAGGAAGGTGCCGAGACGGGCGAAATCATAGATGTCGTTGCGCAGCATGGTGCCATGCAGCGCCGCGCGCACTAGGGCGCTTTGCTGGCGGATGAGGCCAAGCGTCTGCGGCAGGTCGCGTTCGCGCACGGGCCGCGCCAGCGCGTCCTTCAGGGTCAGCCAGCATTCGTTCGTGGCTTCCCAGACCTCGCGGGTGAGCGCCGTGCGCACAAGACGGGCGTTGTTGCGCGCCGATTCGACGACGGAGAGAACGCTCGACGGATTGGACTTGTCGCGCAGGACATAGTCGATCACCGTGCTCGCCTCGGCGCGGTCGTGGCGTTCGAGGAAGCCCGCCTGCACGTCGGCCGTCTGGATGATGGACATCCATTCTTCCTCGGCGGCGGCGGACCGCGTCAGCGCGATATGGAAGCCCGCCTCGAGCAGTCGCGCGTTGTTTTCGCTGCGCTCAAGGTAGCGGAACATCCAGAACAGGCCGCCTGCCGTCTTGCCGAGCATGATCCTGCTACTCCTCCAGCACCCAGGTGTCCTTGGTGCCGCCGCCCTGGCTGGAATTGACGACCAGGGAGCCTTTCTTCAGCGCCACGCGCGTCAGACCGCCGGGGGTGATGTTGATGCCGCGCGGCGAGACCAGCACGAAGGGGCGCAAATCGACATGGCGCGGCGCGAGGCCGGTCTTCGTCAGGATCGGCACCGTGGACAGCGACAGGGTCGGCTGGGCAATGTAGTTGCCGGGCTTGGCCTTCAGCTTGTCGCGGAAATTGGAGATTTCGCGCTTGGAGGCGGCCGGTCCCACCAGCATGCCGTAGCCGCCCGAGCCATGCACTTCCTTGACGACAAGCTCGTGCAGATTGTCCAGCACATAGGCAAGCGAATCGGGTTCCGAGCAGCGCCATGTCGGCACGTTCTTCAGGATCGCGGTTTCGCCGGTGTAGAACTCGACGATGTCCGGCATGTAGGAATAGATCGCCTTGTCGTCGGCGATACCGGTGCCGGGCGCGTTGGCGATTGTGATGCCGCCGGACCGGTAGACGTCGAAGATGCCGGGAACGCCGAGCAGCGAATCCGGGTTGAAATTCAGCGGGTCTAGGTAATCGTCGTCGATGCGGCGGTAGATCACGTCGATGGGCGTGTAACCGCGGGTGGTGCGCATCGCGATGCGCCCCTCGATGACGCGCAGATCGTGACCCTCGACCAGTTCGGCGCCCATCTGGTCGGCCAGGAAGGCGTGTTCGAAATAGGCCGAATTGTGGATGCCCGGGGTCAGCACGGCAACCACCGGCTTGTCGGTGCAGGCGAGCGGCGCGCTCGCGGCGAGCGAGCGGCGCAGGTTCTTTGGATAGTCGCTGACCGGCTGCACGCGGACACGCGAGAACAGTTCCGGGAACATCTGCAGCATCGTTTCCCGGTTCTCCAGCATGTAGGAGACGCCGGACGGCGTGCGTGCATTGTCCTCCAGCACGTAGAACTGGTCCTCGCCGGTGCGCACGATGTCGGTGCCGACGATGTGGGTGTAGATGTTGCCGGGCGGCGCGACGCCGATCATCTTCGGCAGGAAGGCCTCGTTGGCGGCGATCAGTTCGACCGGGATGCGGCCGGCGCGCAGGATCTCCTGGCGGTGATAAATATCGTAGAGGAAGGCGTTGATGGCGCGCACGCGCTGCTCGATGCCGCGCGACAGGCGCGCCCATTCCCGGCCGGAGATGATTCGCGGAACGATGTCGAAGGGGATCAGCCGTTCCGCTGCTTCCTGCTGGCCATAGACGTTGAAGGTGATGCCGATCCGCCGGAAGAAGGTCTCGGCCTCCTTCGATTTCTGGCTCAGCCTGGCGATGTCCTCGTCGCAGAACCACTCGTGATAATCACGGTATGGCAGCCTGGCCCGGTCTTCACCGGCAAGCATTTCGTCGAAGAACCCATCGGCCTGCTGCATAGCGCAAACTCTATGTGATTGTGTGAAATACGCAAGTGGCTAGCTGCCCGGGCGTTCGGCAAGACCTTCAAAATGTTGCGCAAAATATCGGCAACCCGCTCTTTTGACGTGCATTTTCGCGGCATTCTGCTCCGTGATGCGCCACGCGCGACACTGCGATTCCACGCCCGGCATTGCGCCGGCGCGGCAGTCGGCGGATCATGCTACGCAGGCAAACCAGGACGAAAGAGGAGCCCTTCGTGATTTGCGAAATCGTCACCTTCCCCGCCCCGCCCGGCGCCAGCCGCACGGACATCGTCGAGGACGCCAGACATGTGGTTGAACGTTGGCAGGGCGAGCACGATCTCGTGCGCAAGCATTTCGTCTGGAGCGACGATCGCTCGACGCTGAAGGGCATCTATTTCTGGAAGTCGCGCACGGCTGCCGAAAACGCCCATGACGCGGCGTGGCGCGCTGCCTGCGAGAAACGCACCGGCGCAGCGCCCGACATCGCCTATTTCGACCTGTTCATGATCATCGACAACGACGCCGATGCGGTGACCGAGTACCCGCCTGTCGATGGCGGCGAATAAGGTCCGAACCTGCGAACCGGATCACGCCGCCCGGCAGGCGCTGCAAAGGCCACGCATTTCCACCGTCGTCTTGCGCGGCGCGAAGCCGGTCCGCCCAGTGATCGCCTCCAGGGCGCTCACCAGCGATGTGTCGGAGATTTCGGCGACCGTGCCGCATTCGTCGCAAATGGCGAAAGCGACCGTGGCGTGGGTGTCGCAATCCGGGTGGCGGCAGGCGACGAAGGCGTTCAGGCTTTCCAGCCGGTGGACCATGCCGAGATCGAGCAGCTTGTCGAGGGCGCGATAGACCTGCAGCGGGGCGCGCAGCCCCTCGCCCGTCAGCCTTTCGAGGATGTTGTAGGCCGTCAGCGGCGTATCGGCGTCTTCCAAAGCCTCGAAGACGAGGGATTGGTTGCGTGTCAGATCGGGTTTCTCGGCGTGGTGATGGATAGTGTTCATGACGGTCCTCCGGCCTTTCGGCGGTCGCCCAGATGCAACAGGCTGACGATGAAAAAGGCAAGCGCGGCGACGACGATGCTGGGGCCGGACGGCGTGTCCCATTCAAGCGAGGCGAAGAGGCCCGCCACCACGGCCAGCACGCCCGCGACGGCGGCGAACACAGCCATGTGCTCCGGTCCGGCTGCAAACCGGCGGGCGGTGGCCGCGGGGATGATCAATAGCGCGGTGATCAGCAACACGCCGACGATCTTCATCGCGATAGCCACCACCACGGCCAGCAGCAGCATGAAGATCAGGTTGGCGCGGGCCGGCCGCATGCCTTCTGCGGCCGCGAGCTCCGGATTGACGGTCGCGGCGAAGAGAGGCTTCCAGATGAAGGCGAGAACCGCGAGGACCAGTCCGCCGCCGGCATAGACGACGGCGATGTCGGTCTTCGAGACGGCGAGGATGTCTCCGAACAGCAGGCCCATCAAGTCGATGCGGACCCAGGTCATGAAGGCAAGCGCGACCAGGCCGAGCGCGAGCGCCGAATGCGACAGGAGGCCGAGGAGCGAATCCGCCGACAGGCTGGCGCGCCGCTGCAACGCCAACAACAGCAGCGCTATGACGACCGAAACGGCGAAGACGGCGAGCGTGACGTCGACCTCGAGCAGGAAGGCAAGCGCGACGCCCAGCAGGGCGGCATGCGACAGCGTGTCGCCGAAATAGGCCATGCGGCGCCAGACGATGAAACAGCCCAGCGGCCCGGTGACGAGCGCGACGCCCGCGCCGGCGACCAGGGCGCGAATGAAGAAGTCATTCAGCATCGGCTTTTCCCTCGCCCGCTTCCGGCGCGTCGCCGTGATGATCATGATGATCATCGTCGTCGTGATAATGGTGGTGGTGGTGCCCGTCGCCCGGGAAACAATGCGCGGTGACCGTTCCGTCGGCATGCCGGACACGACCATCCGGCAGGTGGGTGTGATCGTGATGATGCTGGTAGACGGCCAGTTGCGCCGCGCCACGCGATCCGAACAGCGATCGGTATTCCTCGCTCTCTGCCACCACCTGCGGCGTGCCGTGGCAGCAGACATGGCCGTTGAGGCACAGGACCCGGTCGGTGGCAGCCATCACGACGTGCAGATCGTGCGAAATCATCAGGATGCCGCAATGCAGGCGGTCGCGGATGGCCGACACCAGTTCGTAAAGCGCGATTTCGCCGCTGAAATCGACGCCCTGGACCGGCTCGTCAAGGACCAGCAGGTCGGGTCGCCGGGCGATCGCGCGGGCGAGAAGCGCGCGCTGGAATTCGCCACCGGACAGGTTGCGGACCTCGGCTGCGGCCAGATGGCTGATCCCGGTCGCGGCAAGCGCCTCGTCCTTCTCGGCCCGCGACAGCGGATTGGTGAGCGTCAGGAACCTATCGACGGTGAGCGGCAGGGTCCAGTCGATGGCGACCTTCTGCGGCACATAGCCGACCCGCAGGCCGTCGCGGCGCGTCGCGCGCCCCTCGCTCGGGGCGATGACGCCCAGCGCCATGCGCGCCGTCGTCGACTTGCCGGACCCGTTCGGGCCGATCAGCGTGACGATCTCGCCGGAGCGCACTTCCAGGTCGATATCGCGCACCAGCCAGCGGCCGGAACGCGAGATGCCGGCCTTTTCGAGGCGCACAAGCGGTTGCGGTGATTGCAGCACGGGGCTTTCCTTCTCGATGAAACCGTTTGGCGCGACTTGACGGTCACGTCAATCTCGGGTTATTCGCAATCCAGTGTTATGATATAACATCACGTATGTAGCACTCCACTCGCAAACCACAAGCCATCGAACGGATCCCCCAATGATGCATCGCCGCACAGCCCTGCTCGCCGCCTGCGCCCTGCCCGCGCTCGCCGCCTCCGCCCAGGCGGAGGTCAATGTCGTCACCTCCATCAAGCCCGTCCATTCGCTTGTTTCGGCCGTGATGAAGGGCGCCGGCGCGCCGACGCTGATCGTCGAAGGCGCCGCTTCGCCGCACACCTACAGCCTGAAGCCGTCGCAGGCCGCCGCGCTGCAGGACGCCGACGTGATCTTCTGGATCGGCGACGGTCTCGAAAACTTCCTGGAAAAGCCGATCAGCACAATCGGTGCCGGGACCACGGCCATCGAGCTGGTGCATTCGCACGGGCTGGAGACGCTCGGCTTCCGCGAGGGCGGAACCTTCGAGAAGCACTCGCATGCCGATGGCGACCATGACGAGCATGAGGAGCACGCCGAGGCCGAAGACCACGAGCACGAGCACGAGCACGAGCACGACGACGATCATGACCATCACGAGGACCATGATCACGAGGACGACCACGATCATGACGAGCATCACGATCATGGGTCGGTCGACATGCATCTCTGGCTCGATCCGATGAACGGCAAGGCGATGGTGCATGAGATCGCCGAAACGCTTGCGGCGATCGATCCCGACAACGCCGATCTCTACGAGGCCAATGCCGCGGACGTCTCCGACCGGCTGGACGCGCTTGCGGCCGAACTGACGGTTGACCTGGAGCCGGTGCACGACAAGGGCTACATCGTCTTCCACGACGCCTATCAGTATTTCGAACACCGCTTCGGCCTGACGCCGGCGGGTTCGATCACCGTGACGCCGGACATCATGCCGGGTGCCGAGCGGCTGCACGAAATCCGCGCCAAGGTCACCGAACTCGGCGCGACCTGTGTCTTCGCCGAACCGCAATTCGAGCCGAAGCTGATTTCGGTGATCACGGAAGGCACCGATGCTAAGTCCGGAACGCTCGACCCGCTGGGCGCGGGCATCAAGGACGGCCCGGACCTCTATTTCGAGCTGCTGCGCGGCATGGCGACGTCCTTCAAGACGTGCCTGACCGCCCAATAGACAGCGACAAACGGTTGAAGCTGGTCAATGCCCGCGCTGCATTGGCCGGCTTGCCTTTTCCACCGTCGGCATTTCCGCCGAAGCGAACTGGAATGCGGCGGAGTACGTTCATATATACCGGAAAAGAGATATTTTCCGGAGCATCCACATGTCCGAGCGCATGGAAGTTGTCTGTCCCGCCTGTGCGGCCGTCAACCGGCTGCCCGCCGACAAGCCCGCCAGCAAGGCGAAATGCGGCGTTTGCCACGAGCCCCTGTTCCACGGCAAACCGGCAAATGCGAGCACGGCGATGTTCGACAAGCAGATCGCTCGCAGTTCGGTGCCGGTGGTCGTCGATGTCTGGGCGCCATGGTGCGGCCCCTGCCGGATGATGGCGCCCGCCTTCGAAGCCGCGGCGAAGGCTATGGAACCGCAGGTGCGTTTCCTGAAGCTCAATTCAGACGAGGAACAGGCCGTGTCCGCCCGTCTCGGCATTCGCGGCATCCCGACGTTGTTGCTCTACCGGAACGGACGCGAGATCGCTCGCCAATCCGGCGCGATGACCGCGGGGCAGATCACCGGCTGGGTTCGCCAGCATGCGGGCGTGCCTACCTGATCCTGTCCGGGAGGCGTCATGCGATGGCCGTCGTGACGCCGATGACGGCGGCGAGACCATGGGATGACGTCATCACCCAGCGGCCAAGGCCTTGAGAGGAACGCACCGCGGCCGAACCAGATGGCGAATTGGTTCAATCTGTCACCGAAATTGTCCTGTTCGACCGCTCCGCCCGCCGCCAGAATAGCGCCCGCATCCTCCAATACTCTTAAGACATTGCGAAGTAATTCAAGACGTTCTCCGCAAGGCGCCAACGCGGCCGAGCGATTCAAAGCGTGCTGCCGCGCGGCCTGACCTTTGTTTCGTATTTTTCCCGCAACGGCATGTGGCTACGACACTTGACGCTGACGACGTGGCAACGCAGAAGTTCGGGAAATCGGGAAAACACGATGCCTCAGAAAACCAGTGCGCTGGTCGTTGCGAAAGACAATGGTTACGGGCTGACCATGGACGCCGCGCTTGTCGGGGAAACGCTCGAGGAGATCGGCTTTGCGGTCGAGTTCGCCCGGCAGGGCACGCGCGGCTTGCTGGAGCGCCTGCGCAAGAAGGCAGACTACGATGTTGCGTTCCATATCGAGCGCGCCTTTCCCGAGTGGCGCAACGCCGCCCGCAAGAACGTGCTGATCCCGAATCAGGAGCGCTTTCCCCGCAGGCACATCGGCAGGCTTCGCAGCATGGATGCTGTGCTGACCAAGACCGCGCACGCGCAGTCCATCTTCTCGGCTCTGGGCGCGCCCGTCCTTCCCGTCGGTTTCAGCTCGCGCGACCTCTATGACGCGTCCGTCGCCAAGGACTGGCGCGGGTTCCTGCACGTCGCGGGCGGCAGCACGGTCAAGGGCACGGAAGACATTGTGGCCCTTTGGGCGCGACATCCCGAATGGCCGGAACTCCTGCTTGTGCAGAAGGAAAAGAAGTTGCCGGCGGACATGCCGCCCAATGTGCGGACATTGCAGGGCTTTCTCGCTGAGGACGAATTGCGCGCCCTGATGAACCGCTGCGGCATTCACTTGTGCCCGTCACGTTCGGAGGGTTGGGGACACTACATCCACGAGGCGCTTGGCTGCGGGGCCGTCGTGATCACCACCGATGCCCCGCCGATGAACGAGTTCGTGGATCCGCGCGTGGGCTTTCTCGTGCCGGCGGGACGGCAGCAGCCGCGACATCTGGGGACTGACTATTTCATCGATCCGGCCGCGCTCGAAGCCGCGATCACCACCGCGCTGGAAACCGACCCCGATCTGCTCGCCGCCCGCGGCCAGGATGCCCGGCAGCACTTCCTCGCCAACCGGAACGCCTTTGCCGAACGGCTTTCCAATGCCCTTGCGCAGATCATCGTGGAATGCCCTGCATCCGACGCGGGCCGGCAGGTCGGCTCGCTGCAGGAAAGCTCGAAAGCGACCTGAGTGCGGTGGACCGTACCCGGCCCTGCGCGTTTGCGGATGCGGTCGTGCGCCGTGTCGCTGATGACTGAGCCATGAAAATACTCGTCTGGGCCAGTTCGTTCGGACACACGATTGGTGGCGGTCCGGTTCTGGGTCCGCTGCTGTTCGAGGCCCTCGCTGCCCGCGGCCACGATATCATCGTGCTGACGGATCGTCGCCCGCTCACGCTGCCAGCGGAAGAGCAACGCGACGGCGTGCGCGTTTTGCGACTTCCCTTCCGAAGTGCGCTGGGCGGCGACAGCCGGCTCTTCCTGAACCTGCGTCGCGAGGTTGCACAGATCAGGCGGGAATTCGAGCCGGATCTGGTGCACATCTTTTCTCCCGGCTACAGCGAGCTCTTCCACCACCTCACCCAGACGGACGACGGGCCGCCACTCGTGGTGACACTGCATGACAGTTTCCGTGCAGACAGCTTCACGCCGGAGGCGATCGTCGGCCGCGATGTCCGCGCGGCGTCCTGGGTGACGGCCTGTTCCAGCTTTGTTCTGGACAACGCCCGCCGCCATGTGCCGGCGATCACCGACCGCTCCTCGGTGATCCTGAACGCCCTGCCCGCGCCCGGCATCGCGGGATGGAAGGCTCCACCCGATCGACCCGAACTCCTTTATGTCGGTCGCCTGGTGGAGAAGAAGGGCGTTGATCTACTTCTGCGCGCCGTCCATCGCCTCGGTGACAGGCCGAACCCGCCCTTGCTGACGATTATCGGATGGGGCGACGACGCGGCGGCGCTGAAACGGCTGAGCGAGGATCTCGGCATCGCTCCCCGCGTGACCTTCGCCGGAAGCCTCGATCGTGCTGCTGTCTTCGAGGCCATGTCGAGATGCAGCATGGTCGTGGTGCCGTCACGGATCGAACCCTTCGGCCTCGTCGCGCTGGAGGCGGCCCAGCTCGGCTGTCCGCTTGTCGCCGCGCGGGTGGACGGATTGCCCGAAGTCGTCCTCGACGGGCAAACAGGCCTCCTGATTCCTCCCGACGACATCGATGCGCTGACGGGGGCAATCCGACGGCTGATCGAAGACCCTTCCCAAGCAATCCGGCTGGGCCGGAAGGCGCGAGCGCGAGCGCTTAACAGCTTTGCCTGGACCGACTATGTTTCGGCATTCGAAGACCTGTATCGCAGACTGGCCCGCCCATGAGCCGCCACACCGAGCCCCTGCTTCTGGATACCACCGCCGTTCTCCTGCCCGACCGAACGGAAACGCTTTTCCTCAAGGCGTGCCTGGGCGTCGAGACGAACGCAAGCTGGACAAAGCTCCGAGCTGACTTACCGGATCTGAAGGCGATGATTGCGGGCGCGCCGGCTTTCAAGCGCCTGCTACCGCTTCTGTTTCACACGCTGACGCGGGACGGCATCACCGTCGCGCCATCCGATCTCGCCGTGTTGCGGCTCGCCAGTGCCTGGGAGGAACGGCGGGCCGCGCGTATCGACGAGTTGCTCCGCGACATCATCGGCGCGCTTGCGGATTGTACGATCGAGCCGGTGCTTGTGAAAGGCGTCGCACTTGCGCATGGCGCCTATCCGAAACCGGCGCTGCGCCATTGCCACGACATCGATCTGCTCATTCCAGTACACCAGCGCGAGATGGCGGCGGACGCCATGTGCCGCCTCGGCTTCAGCGGCCGGGGAGCGAAGACACCGGAAGACGGCAGGCTGGTGCTGGTGCACACGGACGGGTTGCCAGTCAGCATCCACAGCGACCTGGCCGGCGTCACTCCATCCCGTTTCGTCAGAACCGAAATTGCGGGCGTTTCGACGCGCATTGTCGGCCCCGAGGACCTGCTCCTCTTCCTTGCGGCACAGTTGCTCGCCAGCCGGGTGCGCGACCGGACCAGTTGGGTGATGGACATAGTGCTGATGCTCCGGGCCACACCGGCGGCAGAGATCGACTGGCCGTACCTTGTCGATAAAGCCGGCGAACGCGACCTTGCGCTCGTACTGCTCGCAATGACGACCTATCTCGACATCGAATTCGGGACGGCAATTCCCACGCCCGCACTTGCCCGCTTGCGCGAGGCCGCCGGCATGGGACCTGAAGCGCGCGACAGGATACTTTGGCGGCTGCGCCAGAACCCGCTGGTCAGCGCCAGCCAAATCATGAAGGCGAGCGGCTGGCGGTCGCGCCTGGACGTCATCCGGTGGATGACGGTCCCAACAAGCGCCTATCTGCAGAGCTGGTGCAGGGAAAAGGGACTGCGCTGGTCGCCCGCCTGGTATGCGCTGCGGCCGCTGCGACGCCTGTCGATGCAGGCGTTCCCGCCGAATGGAACGGCGCGCAACACCGCCAAGGGCGAGGACCTTCGGTAGTGCGGCAGGAACGATCCGGTTCGATCCTTTCGACGGTCCGCCTGTCGGATTTCGGCCTGCGCCGGGAGCCGCCGCGACCGCTCAACGACCGTCAGCCCGGCTATGAAGCCCTCTTCGACTACGACACCTTGTTCTACGACGTCTTTCGCAGTTGCGACGGCCGGAAGATTCTCTGCCCCGGCCCGCCGCAGCTCAATTGCGAACCGTTCTTGGCGGACATGCGGTTTCGGCTGAACGAAGACTTCCACCCGCTGGAAGCCGTCTACCGGCCGTCGCAAATGCACCTTCAGCCCAACGGACGCTACGAACTGTCCGTTCCCATTGGCATCGATCCGCGCAGCCTGACGATCGAGGCCTGCGGCCGATCGGTCACCGTTCCGGTGCGCGGTTCCGGCTGCGGGATCTTCCGGGACCGGCGCGTTGTGCTCACCATGGTCAAGAACACGCCGATGCAATGGATTCGGGACTGGGCGCAGTTCAACATCCGCATCCACGGCGCCGAGTCCGTCATCCTGTATGACAACGGTTCCTCGACCTATGCGCCCGGCGCGTTGCAGCGCATGCTGGACGACCTCGACGCGCGCGGGCCTCATCTCGTGATCGACTGGGACTTCCCCTACGGCCCAGGGGTCGGCCCGCGCAACGTCCAGGATTCCTTCTACTGCCAGCCCGGCGGTCTCGACCATGCGCGACGCCGATTCTGCGCGCAGTCACGTTCCGTCCTGAACTGCGACATCGACGAATTGGTCGTCGGCCCGAAAGGCGTTTCGGTGTTCGACGAAGCCGAAGCCCAGCAAGGTCCGGGGCTGCACATCCATGGACAATGGGCCGAACTGGTCGGCGAACCGCGAGAGACGAGCGACGCACCGGGCGCGACACGCCATCTCGACTTCCGCTTCTCACCACGAAAGCAGTCTCTGTGGCGCTGGCTCGGACGATACGACAGGCTTCTTCGCACCAAATGGGTGGCCGTGCCCGCGCAGTGCGACGACCGGATCGACTGGACCGTGCATGCGCTCGCCCCGCCTGATCAGGCGACCGGCACTGTTTCCAAGCCGACGCTTTCGAAGCGGTTCCTCTATCGTCATTTCCGCCAGTTGACGACGAAGGACGCGGCCAAAAGACGCCGCATCAAGCGCCACGATCCGGTCAGATATCGCGTCGATCGCGCCCTGGTTCTGGCAATGCGCGAGGCGCTGCAAATTGATCCCTCATAAGATGCAGCTCGACCCACGCACCCTATCCCGCCGCCATCTTCTGGAACGCCCGGGCTTCACCAGGCCTGACGTGTCGATCGTGTTACCGGCGACCGACACGCCACAAGCCCGTATCGACATGCTCGACGCCTTCGCTCTCGACCAGGGGCTTCATCTTCAAGTCGTGAGATTTGGCGGCGCGAAGACTTCGGAACCGGTCGCCACTCGAAATCGGTCGCTTTCATTGCTCTTCGTCAGCGTAGGCCTTGAAGACTCGCCTGTCGCAGCGATCAACAAGGCGGGCGGAGCGGCGATCGGCCGGTTGATTGTTTTCGGCCCTTCCGCGCCCAAGTCGATCGCAGCAGCGATAGACCGCTTTTCGAACGATCCTTGGCTGGGCGTTATCCGTGACAAAGAGCCGGTGCCTCCTATGGGCCCGTTCAGCACCGGCGTCGCTGTTCGCGGCGATCTGTGGATGGCGTTCGACGGACTGGACGACGCGTTTGAAACGGTCGAATGGGCGTTCGAGGATTTTCTCCTGCGCGCCCGGACGATCGGCTTTGCGACGCCACCGATCGAATACGCAGAGCCGTTCGAGCCGCACCCGGACTTGGAAGCCGACCGCGATCTTTTCCAGAGCCACGCGCAGCTTGCGCCCGACCGGTCCGGTGCGAAACGCCCTCAAGCCACGCCACCTGTCCGGCCGGATCGATTGACCGTCTACACGGCGATCACTGACGGCTATGACAGTCTGAAGCCACAGCTTCCAAGCGCCGTCGGCGGCTCGCCGCTGGTTGCATTTCTGGATCAGGCGACGACCCTCCGACACAACGGCCAGTTCCGGGGTTGGCAGCCGAAGACCGCGCAATTTCCCGAGATCGGCGCCCGGCGCGCGTCTCGCTTTTTCAAGGCCAACGCCCATCTGGCCCTGCCGGAGAGCCGATACAGCCTGTGGATCGACGCCTCCGTCTCGCTGGTCGCGCCCTTCGACATGGCGCAACTCGCGGACATGTTCCTGGCGGATTGCGACCTGTGCGTGTTTCGTCATCACGCCCGCCAGTCGATCCGCGAAGAGGCGGAAGCGTGCAAGGCTCTGGGACTGGACGCACCGGACACGATCGACCGCCAGGTGGATCGCTATCGCCGCGAGGGCCTACCCGACGATACGGGGCTTGCCGAGTTGCCGATCATCCTGCGCCGCCATTCAAGAGCCGTCGAAGCGTTCGACGAGGCCTGGTGGGAAGAGATCGCCGCAGGATCCTGGCGTGACCAGCTCAGTTTCAACTATGTCATATGGAAAACCGGCTTACCCTACGCGACATTCCCGCTGTCTCTGGTTATACAAAACGGGCTGTTCGTGAAATTCAGACGGCCGCTGCCCTAGGTGTGTGACCGGTCGAGCAACAGGACATGGGAATGCAGAGTATCGAGTCCGAGGGAGCGATGGCAGGATCGTTTCGCCTCAACGAACCGGCCGTCATCGCCGACGACATCGATGGCGAGATCGTCATCATGAACCTGGAACGCGGCAGCTATTACGGTCTCGACGCCGTCGGCGCCGATGTCTGGCGGATGATGATGTCAGGAGACAACGGCGCGCAGATCGCTGATCGCATCGTCGCCCATTTCGGTGCCGATGCGGACCACGTTCGCGCCGACATCGCCACCCTGATCGCCAAGACGCTGGAGCATGGGCTCGTCGTGCCGGTCGAGTCCCCCGCACCGAACAGTACGGACACCGCACCCGAAATGACCGCGGGCCAATACAATGCCCCCGAACTGACGGTCTATAGCGACATGAAGGATCTTCTGGCGTTCGATCCGCCCCTGCCGGCCTACGATCCCGTTTCCGGCAAATAGCGGGCGCGACCGTGCGACACTGGCACGAAGCCACGTCCGATGCGCGCGCCGACGGCGGGTTCGGCGCCATCATGGATGCGGCCGCAATCGCATCGCAGCGGATCGCGACACACCGGCTGGATATCCGGCTCGCCGGCGAGCGCGTGGAACTGGTCGTAGCGGGGGATGACCTTGCCGCGCATGTCATGCCCGTCTTCGCCCATCTGGCCGAGCCGGACAGTCCGAACGTCACCGCCGAAAGGACCGTGACGTTTCTGGATGCCCGCGCGGCCGGCGGTGCAGCCTTGCCCGCTTCGACCGACGGCGAGTGGGTTCTTCAAGGCGACGGTTGGCAAGTCTCGACACATGGAAACGGACGCTATCTGTCGGAGGTTCGCGACGGCAGCCTGATCTGTCTCGATCGCGCGACGGGGTCGGTCGCGGCGCTCTTCGAGGCGGCGGAGGGGCTTTCTCTCGCCGACCGGGCACGGCCCCTGCAGCGCATGATGAGCCAGATCTGCCTGTCTTGCGGCGCCCAGAACATCCATGGCGGGCTTGTCGCCCGAGACGGTGTCGGCGCCCTGATCGTGGGCGGCAGCGGGCGCGGGAAGACGACCACCTCCATCGATTGCCTGCTGAATGGCCTTGATTTCCTCGGCGACGATTCCGTCGCCATTCGGGAAACCGAGCATGGCAGTTTCTCAGGCTACAGCCTTTACGGATCGACACGGGTGCATCCGCATCAGGTCGCACGCTGGCCGGAAATCCTTGACGACTGGCGCATGCCGGCGCCCGGGGACGACAAGGCCCTGCTCCTGCCCGGAACAATCGCTGCCGGGCGAATGGCGCGCCAATGCGAGATCCGCGCGATCCTCGTCCCGCGCATCACCGACGGCGTCTTTCGGGCCATAATGACATCGCCTCGCGCATCGTTTTCCGCCCTCGTCCATGACAGCGAAGAGACCCGTCGTTTCCAGATGAGCCCGGCCGAATTCCATCGGTTTGCGAGGCTTACGCGGGAAACGCCCTGCTTCCTTTGCGACCTCGACGCCGAGCCCGCGGCCGTCGCCGCCGGTGTCGCCGACATCCTTCGCGAGGTGACGACGTGACCTCCGCCGGCCTGACGGACGCGACCGTGCCGCCATCCGGCATCAGCGTCATCATTCCAGCCTTCGATGGCGAGCGCTTCATTGCTGATACGTTGCGAAGCGTTCTCGCCCAGACGCTTCTCCCGGATGAGATCATCGTCGTCGATGACGGCTCCACCGACGCCACGCCGGAAATAGTCGCCGGCTTCTCTCCGCGCGTGCGCCTCTTGCGCAATTCGCGCGGCGGGCCCGCGGGCGCCCGAAATCGCGGCGTCGCGGAGGCGCGGGGCGCGTTCATCGCCTTCATCGACCATGACGACCTCTGGCACGAGGACAAGCTCGCACTGCAGATGCAGGCCTTTCGCGACGATCCCTCCCTGGATGTCTGCGTGACAGGGATCCAGCGCTTTCGGCAACCGCACCCGTCCGGTGCGATCGAGTTCCTCGGCCAGCCCGTCCCCGGATATCTGACCGTCACGTTGCTGGCACGGCAGGCACGCTTCCAGGCTGTCGGCCCGCTAGACACGTCGCTCAAATATTCCGATTCCGCCGAATGGTTCCTGCGAGCCCGTGAACACGGGTTGAAGGTGCGACTGCTCGAGGACGTACTCACCTATCACCGCAGCCATGGCGAAAACCTGTCGGAGAGCAGCGCCGACCGGGCGCAGGCCGAATTTCTTCAGCTTGCACGATTGCGGATGAAGCGATCGGTCAATGGCTGACACTTCAATGAGCGGTCGCCCGACTATCGCCTTCGGCCCCTCCAGCGACGCGCCGTCCTGGGATTGGGTGGGCGTACGGACCGCGCGGGCGCTGGAAGGCACTTTCAACGTCACCCTGTTCGACGATTTCGCCTCCATACCGGATGCTTCGATCATAGTCATGGTCAAGACGCAGCCGCCGCGCGCATTCGTCGAAGCCGCCCTCGCTCGGGGCATCAAGCTCGTCTATCTGCCGATCGATCGTTATCACGGCGCCGAAGACATCGCTGCCGACGCCTGGTTGCTGGGGGCCTGCAGTCTCGTCCTGTCGCACAGCCGGGCGCTGCTGCCCTGGCTTGAGCCGCATGCGCGGCACGTCGGGTTCATCGAGCATGAAGCGATCCATGCGCTTGAGCCGTTGGCGGACTATAGGCTGGAGGGTTTCGTCCTCTGGGTCGGCGGATGCGAACACCTGCCACATGTCGTCGCGTGGCTTCAGGCGAACGACATCGGCGCGGAGGTCACGCTGCTGACGAATGACCGCAGCAAGACCGCCCGCGTGCAGGCCCATCTGCGCGCCCACGCGTTGGGCCTCCGGCTGGAATTCGGTGACGGAACGGTCAACGGGCATCGCCTGGCGACCTGGAGCGAGGAGGCGCAGGAGCGGCTGATGCGGTCTTGCAGGGCGGCGATCGACATCAAGGGAACCGACTTCAACCAGGCGACGAAACCGCCGACGAAGGCGCAGCAATTCATCGCGTCGGGCATTCCGTTCGCGTGCAATGCCGACAGTTCCATCGCGGATTACCTGACATGGCGGGGTTTCGACGTCGCGGACGTGCAGGATCCCGACCGACTGTTTTCACGCGACTATTTCGATGAGACCCGGACGTTTGCGCCGAAGCTGCGGCGCTGGACATCCGCCAATGCCGTCGGAGAAACCTATCGGGACGCTTTCGAAAGTCTGCTCGCCATGCCGGCCCATCCGGAGGCGTGATCGGCATGTCCGCATTGACATCCGATATCGAGCGCCGGCTCGGAACCTTGCTGGCAACGGCCCGGGCCGGCCCAGACGTGGAAGCCCTCTTGCGGGTGATTGCAGCGCCGAAAGGCGAGGCCGAAAAGGCTTGGGCCGAGTGGCGCAAGGACCACGCGATCGCCGGTGCGTCGGCACGGCAATGGCGGCTGCTCGGCGCCGTCGGCCGCAAACTGATTGACCGCGACATCACGCCCGAAGACCGCAACGCCCTCGCCGCGATCAAACGGGAAATCTGGCGCGACAACCAGCTTCGCATCCGCAATCACGCGCCGATCCTGTACTCGCTGAATGACGCGGGAATTCCCTTCATGATCCTGAAGGGCGGCGCACGCATGGCAACGCAAGCGGGCGCCATGGAGATCCGCCATGCGCGCGATATCGACCTCTTGTTTCCACCCGACCGCCTGGTCGACGGGCTCGACGCGCTGATCGGGATGGGGCTGCGCTCGGTGAGCGGCAGGCTGCCGGGGATGGTCAAGTCGCAAGCATTCGCCCGGCTCCATCCGCCGGGCCGGCAGGGGCTCGACTATCTGGAGATCGACGTCCATTCGGTGCCGCTGCGGCTGGGCGAGCGGGCCAGCAACGAGGACGCGATGTGGCGGCGCTCTATGCAGGGCATTCTCGGCGGCGTTCCCGTGACCGTCCCGGCGCCCGCCGACCGCTTCGTGCACGCAATCGCCCATGGTCTCGTGGCCGACGCCGACGCGCCCGTCGACTGGATCGTCGATGCCATGGTCGCGCTGGACGATCCGGATTTCGAGCCGCGCGTCGTCGCGGAAGAAAGCGAAAGGCGCAGGATCGGTGTCGCCATCGCACTCGGCTCGCTCATCCTGGAGCGACAACTCGACGTGTCGGTCCCGGCCGAGATCTTCGAGGCCTGTTCGCGTGACGTCTCTCGGCTTTCCTACCGGCTCGAGATGAAGGGTCTGCTGAAACTTTCGCGGCGGCGCTCGCCCATCGACCGGCTGTTTGCAGAGATCGCCGAACGCGACCGCGTCTCCGGCCGCGAGCGCGTGACGCGGTCATGGAACACGAGCTGGCTCTTTCGGCCCTCCCTCCGAGCCCCGTCAGCCGACTGGGCGGCGTTTCGCCATGGCATGGCAAGGCTCCCGGGACTGATGCCGCGATCCGGCATTTCGGGCCGGCTCCAAATCTCGCTGGCCGGTCCGAACCGGTCGCTGGACAACCGCTCCTTCGATCTCGTGCTGGACGGGGTCTGGATCGGCCGGGTCAGGCTTCGCATGACCGAAGTGCTCAAATTCGCTCCGCACCGAAGCTGGAGCGCCGTCATCTCCTATCGCATCCCGCAATCTCGAACCGCCACCCGCGACGGCATGCTGGAAGTCATCGCCCTCGACCGGAAAAAGATGCCCGACGCGGCGGACTTGCCGGGTTTCAGGGTCAGCGCTCGTGCGCTCGACTGATCCGAAGCCGGTGTTTGCTTCCCGGCCGTTTCACCAACCTCTCGCCGCAGACTTGTCCGGAAATACCCGACACCTGTAGTAATTCGAAATGGCGACGACGAGCGGCACGCAGATCAGGAGACGTTTTCGGCTGGCGACGGTGGTGGTGATCGCCGTCACCGCGGCAAGTCTTGTCGGCGCGGTCTGGCTTGCCTGGACGTGGTCGACGGCCCGCGCCCGCGCCGAACTTGAAGCCACGGCACATGAGAGCCTCGTCCTGCAGGCCGAGGCGCTGACCGGCGTCATGGAGAAATATCGACTTATCCCGGCCCTGCTCGGCCGCCACGTGGAGAGCCGCGCCGCGTTCGACGGCGGATCGCTCCGCCAACAGGCCGACGCCATGCGTGACCTGCTGCCAAGCGTTGCCGCCTCGTCGGGCGCGCGCGACATCGCGATCGCCGACATGTCCGGCCGGGTTCTGGTCTCGGCCCGCGGTCTCATCGAGACCGATGCCATCGTCGCATCCAGATTGCCCGAAACGGTCTCGCAGCGCCGCCTCGGCCGCGCCGCCCTGATGCTTCCCGACGGAACGCGCGCCTATGCGTTCGCCTCCTTCATCTCCGGCGCGACCACCGACGCCAATATCGGCATGATCATCGTACTAGTCCCCTTCTGGGCGATCGAAGCCAACTGGTCGCTGTCGAGCCATCCAATCTTCGTCACCGACGCGCAGCAGTTCGTATTCCTCTCCAACCAGCCCGATTGGGTGGGGAGGGCTTGGGTGGTGTCGTCGGCGGCGAATGGTGTCGAACCTCTTTCGTTTCCGGCGCGCGAGCTCATTCGCGTGCCCGAGCGCGGCAACACGCTGTTCGTGGAGGCGGCGCGAACGCTTCCGAATCTGGGATGGACGATCCACACCCTGATCGACGCCAGGCCCGTGGCGACCGCGCGGCGCAACGCGACCTGGATCGCCGCCTCGACGGTGCTTCTCGTCGGGCTGATTTCGCTGCTCTTCGTCTGGCGCCGCGAGATGGCGGTGACGCGGACGCGCCGCGAGAAGGCGCAGAGCATCCGGCTGGAACGGCTGGTGCGCGACCGGACCGCCGAACTCTCCGAGGTCAACGCCGCCCTTCGCCAGGAAAACGAGGCGCGCCGCCTGACCGAGACGCAATTGCGCGAGACGCAGGGCGAACTCGTGCATGCGGCCAAGCTCGCCGTGATCGGCCAGATGTCGGCGACGCTGAGCCATGAATACAACCAGCCGCTCGCCGCCATCCGCACCTATGCCGACAACGCCGCCCGGATGCTGGAGCGCGGCAAGACGGACCGCGTGCCGGACGTGCTGGCGCGCATCGCCCAGATGGTCGACCGGATGAGCCAGCTCTCCAAGACGCTGCTCGCCTTCTCGCGCAAGCCCGGAACGCAGCTCGCGCCGGCCGCGATCGACACCGTCGTGTCGGAGGCGCTGCTCCTCGTCGGCCGCAAGGCGAAGAAGGCGGGCGTCGCGATCGCGGTGGACGTCCCGAGCGGCCTGATCGCCCATACCGGCCCGATCCGGCTTTCGCAGGTGATCGTCAACCTCGTCAGCAACGCGGTCGACGCGCTGTCCGGCGAGAACGGCCATGCGCCCGACGGCGCGCGCATCGAGATCGCGGCGTGGGACGACGACGGCCGGATCAAGATCAGGATCGCCGACAACGGGCCGGGCATCGGACCGGAGCTGCGCGAGAAGGTGTTCGACCCGTTCTTCACCACCAAGCCGGTCGGCGCCGGCCTCGGCCTCGGCCTGTCGATCGTTGACAGCGTCGTGCGCGATCTGGAAGGCTCGATCCGCCTGGACGACAAGGACGGGCCGTCGGGCGCCTGCTTCATCATCGACCTTCCGGCCGAGGGCTATCAGGCCCGGGCCGCAGAGTAAGAACGGATATCGTGACCGCAACCGGACCCGACATCATCCTGATCGACGACGATGACGACCTGCGTCACGCCCTGAAGCAGGGCCTGGAACTGGACGATCTCGACGTCGTCGACTTCAAGCGTCCGCCGGACGCGCTGGAGGCGATCGGCCGCGATTTCGCCGGCGCCATCGTCAGCGACATCCGCATGCCGGGCATGGACGGCATGCAGTTCATGGCCAAGGTCCTCGACATCGACGCCGCCATTCCGGTGATCCTGGTGACCGGCCATGGCGACATCCAGCTTGCCGTCGACGCCATGCGGGAGGGCGCCTACGACTTCATCCCCAAACCGTTCAGCGTGCAGGACCTCGGCGCCGTCACGCGACGCGCGCTGGAGAAACGCCGCCTCGTCCTTGAAAACCGCATCCTGCGTTCGGAACTCGATTCCGTCAGCGGGATCGCCGAGCGCATCGTCGGCCGTTCGCCGGCCATCGGCGCGCTGCGCAGCGAGATCGAGCTGGTCGCCGGCACCGGCGCCGACGTCATCGTGATCGGCGAAACCGGCGCCGGCAAGGAGGTCGCGGCCCGGGCGCTGCATGATTTCTCGCCGCGCGCATCGGCCGGCTTCGTCGCGCTCAATTGCGCCGCGCTGCCGCCAGACATCTTCGAGTCCGAACTCTTCGGCCACGAGGCGGGGGCCTTCACCGGCGCGTCGAAGCAGCGCATCGGCAAGCTCGAGCATGCCAATGGCGGCACGGTCTTTCTCGACGAGATCGAATCCATGCCGCTCGACCTGCAGGCCAAGCTCTTGCGCGCGATCGAGGAGCGCGCCATCGAGCGGCTCGGCTCCAACAAGCGCATTCCGCTCGACGTGCGCTTCGTCGCGGCAACCAAGTCCGACCTCTCCGACGAAGCGAAGGCCGGACGGTTCAGGGCCGATCTCTATTACCGCCTGAACGTCGTGACGCTGACCATCCCGCCGCTGCGGGAGCGGCGCGAGGACATTCCGCTGCTGTTCGAATATCTCGCCCGCCAGGCCCGCGCCCGCTACCGGCGCGACATTCCCGAATTCACGCCGCTTCTCGAGCGGCAGCTCGTCGATCACCACTGGCCCGGCAATGTGCGCGAATTGCGCAACATCGCCGACCGCTGGGTGCTCGGCCTGTGGAACGGGTTCGACAGCGGCACGTCGCGCTCCGGCGAGGACTTCGCGGGGCCGTTGTCCGATCGCCTGGCCGCTTTCGAGAGAGCCGTCATCGAGGCGGAAATCCGCAAGGCCGGCGGGCGGCTGAAGGACGTCTACACGTCGCTCGGCATCTCGCGCAAAGGCCTCTACGACAAGATGCAGAAACACGGCATCGTCGTGGACGGCGACGACGGGTAGGAATCGTAACATCGACCTGCCGCAATGGGTACGTTTCTACCCATCGCGCCCCGCTTGAGACGCAAAAAGCCCCGGAATTCCTGACATTCGCAATGTGGCACGCGGCGTGCAACCGTTGCGAGCGAAAGGTATCGACGCCTTTTGAGGGAGGAGCGCGGCCCCGCCGCATCGAGCCGGTTCGCGGCCGCGATCTCCCTGTGTCGTGAGAAACGGGGAATAAGCCCCAAAGTGGAGGTACACTCATGAAGAAGCTTCTCGGCGCCGTTTCGGCGCTCGCCATTTCGCTGACCGCATCCCAGGCGCTCGCCAATTGCGACGACGGCGAAATGGTCATCAAGTTCAGCCACGTCGTGGCGGCCACCGGCCACCCGAAGGGCGACGCCGCGACGATGCTGGCGGAACGCGTCAACGACGAGATGAACGGCACCGCCTGCATGGAGGTCTTCGCGAACTCCACGCTCTATGACGACGACAAGGTGATGGAAGCCCTGCTGCTCGGCGACGTCCAGCTCGCCGCGCCGTCGCTGTCGAAGTTCGAGGCCTACACCAAGAAATACCGCCTCTTCGACCTGCCGTTCCTGTTCTCGTCGCTCGACGCGGTCGCGGCCTTCGCCGATTCCGACGCCGGCAAGGGCCTGCTCAAGGTCACCGAGCCGAACGGCTACACCGGCCTCGGCTACTGGTCGTCCGGCCTCAAGCAGTTCTCGGCCAACAAGCCGCTGCTCGTTCCCGCCGACGCCAACGGCCTGAAGTTCCGCATCCAGACCTCCGACGTCGCCGAGGCGATGATCGAGGCGATGGGCGGTTCGGCCCAGAAGCTGGCCTTCAAGGAAGTCTACGGCGCGCTGCAGACCGGCGTCGTCGACGGTCAGGAAAACTCCTGGTCCAACATCTACACCCAGAAGTTCTTCGAGGTGCAGGACGGCATCACCGAGACCAACCACCAGCTTCTGGCTTACCTGCTCGTCACCTCGACCGACTGGCTTGCCGGTCTCGATGACGGCGTGCGCGACCAGTTCCTGTCGATCGTCGAAGACGTGACCCGGACCGCCAACGCCCAGGTCGCCGAGAAGGAAGCCGCCAACCGTCAGAACATCATCGACGCCGGCGCGACCGTGCGCGAGCTGACGGCCGAGCAGCGCGCCGAGTGGGTTGCCGTCATGAAGCCCGTCTGGGAGCAGTTCGAAGGCGACATCGGCACCGACCTGATCGACGCGGCCGTAGCGTCCAACGGTTCCTGATCACGACTTTGCGGGCCGGCGGACCATGTTCGCCGGCCCCACGCTAACGGCGGGCCGTCACCGCCGCGGGGGTTAAGGGGGAGATATCATGGAAGTTTTCTGGCCCGCAGTTCTGCTTGTGGCGCTCGTTGTCATCTTGTTTCTCGCGGAGCGCTGGAACAGCGCCCTGATCAACGCGCTCGAAGAGAACTTCATCGCGATCCTTCTGGCCGCGATCACCTTCGTGTCGTTCACCCAGGTGATCGCGCGTTACGGCTTCAACACGGGGTGGGGCGGCGCGCTCGAACTGACCCGCATCCTGTTCGCGTGGCTGATCCTGTTCGGCATGTCCTACGGCGTGAAGCACGGCATGCATCTGGGCGTCGACGCGCTCATCCGCACCTTTCCGAAGCCGCTCTTTCACGCCGCCGCCCTGTTCGGCGCGATCTGCTGCTTCCTCTACGCGATGATCCTGCTGCACGCAGGCTGGCTCGCCTTCTTCGGCGGCAAGGACATCACCAGCTACCGGCAGTCCGGCGCGCTCGGCTACTGGACGCTGATGTATGGCGCGGGGATCGGCCTCGACGATCTGCGCTACCCGGTCTGGATGCAGGACACGTTCGGCCTGCAGGAGCGCGTGCAGCGCTGGGTGGCGTATCTGATGCTGCCGATCGGTCTCGCGCTGCTGGCCTTCCGCAGCCTGCAGGCGGTTATCGCGATCGCCCGCGGCGAGCGCGAACTGATCATCGCCGGTCACGAGGCCGAAGAGCTCGTCGCCGAAAACAAAGACATCTTGCGGGACTGAGGCCATGGAAACCGTCATTCTGTTCGTTCTCGTCCTCGCGCTCCTGTTCCTCGGCGTTCCCGTCGCGGTGTCGCTCGGATTGTCGTCGATCATCACGATCGCGTTCTTCTCCAACGATTCCATGTCGTCGGTGGCGCAGCAGCTGTTCACCGCCTCGCAGAACTACACGCTGCTGGCCATTCCCTTCTTCGTGCTCGCCTCGGCCTTCATGTCGACGGGCGGCGTGGCGAAGCGCATCATCCGCTTTTCCATCGCCACGGTCGGCCATTTCCGCGGCGGCCTCGCCATGGCCTCGGTGCTGGCCTGCATGATGTTCGCGGCGCTCTCCGGCTCCTCGCCGGCCACCGTCGTTGCGATCGGCACCATCGCCATCGCCGGCATGCGCCAGGTCGGCTACACCAAGGAATTCGCGGCCGGCGTGATCGCCAATGCCGGCACGCTCGGCATCCTGATCCCGCCCTCCATCGTCATGGTGGTCTATGCGGCGGCGACGAACGTGTCCGTCGGGCGGATGTTCCTGGCCGGCGTGATCCCCGGCGCGGTCGCGGGCCTGATGCTGATGGCGGCCATCTATGTCATCGCGCGCCGGCGCAACCTGCCGGCCGAAGAGTGGAAGGGCGTCGGCGAACTGCTGAACGGCGGCAAGGAAGCCGGCTGGGGCCTCTTCCTCATCGTCATCATCATCGGCGGCATCTATGGCGGCGTCTTCACGCCGACGGAGGCCGCCGCCGTGGCCGCCGTCTACGCCTTCTTCATCGCCGTCTTCGTCTATCGCGACATGGGCCCGATGGCCGGCCGCCGCTGGCTGCGCGAGGAAGACGCGCGCGGCACGCCGGCCCATATCGGCTTTTCCGCGACGGTCTATGCGCTGGCCTTCTTCTTCGTGTGGATGGTGCTGTCCTTCTTCGTCACGGCGGACTGGGAGAACGTCACCGCGTCGGGACGTGCCTGGGTCGGCCTGGCGCTGTCGGTCGCCGTCATGATCGCCTATGCGATCTGGCGCGATCCGGCCTCCAATCCGGCGAACCTGCCGCGCTTCCTGGCGGCCGGGCTGCCGGTCTGGGGCCGCAACATCGCGATGATCGGCCGCAATTTCCTGCCGGCCTTCGTGCATGCCGACACGCGCAAGGTGATGGTCGATTCCTCCAAGACGATCATCATGCTGATGTTCATCATCGTGAACGCGCTCCTGTTCGCGCATGTGCTGACGGCGGAACGCATTCCGCAGGCGATCACCGCGCTGATGGTCGATGCGGGCTTCACCTGGTTCACCTTCCTGATCGCGGTCAACATCCTGCTTCTCCTGGGCGGCCAGTTCATGGAGCCGTCGGGCCTGTTGCTGATCGTCGCGCCGGTCGTCTTCCCGATCGCCATGGAGCTGGGCGTCGATCCGATCCATCTCGGCATCATCATGGTCGTCAACATGGAGATCGGCATGATCACGCCGCCGATCGGGCTGAACCTGTTCGTCACGTCCGGCATTACGGGGATGAGCCTGGTGCAGGTCGTGCGGGCCGCGGCGCCCTTCGTGGCCGTGCTGCTCGTCTTCCTGGTGCTGGTCACCTATGTGCCGGTGCTGTCGACCGCCCTGCCCTATGCGCTGATGGGACCGGAGATCGTGACGCGATAGCCAGCGCTCACGTCACCGAATCGCAAACCTCTGGGGCCGGAATTTTCCGGCCCTTTTGGTTTGGTGCGAAAGGCGACGGACGGTCGCCCTGCCGAAAACGTGAAGATCAGTCGCGAGATCCGCGACTCGACAGGTCGGCGGTGCTGCCGCGCAGGGCACGGACCCGGCAGAACGCGCGGAGCGGGCGACGCGGATAGGGCGCACGCTATTTGGGGTTTGAAAGGCCCTCATAGACGAGGTCGCGAAGGCGGATCGCCAGCGGGCTCATGACCTGGTTGCGCAGCGTGATCAGGTGATAGGGATTGATGATGATCGGCTCGTCGAGTTCGAGCGCCACGAGCCGGTCCCGCCCGTCCTCCGAGGCGACCAGCCCCGCGACCTCGCGCGACGCCGGGGCGATGGCGTCGGTCGAGGCGAGATAGGCGATCATCACAAGCAGGGACGTCGTGTTGACGGTTTCGCTCGGCAGCTGGATGCCTTGGGACAGGAACGCCTCTTCGACGGCCTGGCGCATCGGCGTGTGGGGCGCCTGGATGACCCATTCGAAGCCGACGAGATCCTCCGGCTCGAGCGGCGTGCGCCCGACCAGCGGATGTTCGCGGCGCACCAGGAACCGCACGACCTCGACGCGTCCGCGGCGCACGGCGAACTGGCGCGCATCCATGCCCGGCGGAATGCGCGACAGCACGAAGTCATAGTCGCCGCGCAACAGGCCGGCGATCAGCACGTCGCTGGGCGCGACATCGACATGGATGTCGGCGCCGACCGCGGTTTCCTTCAGCTTGCGGACGGCCGGAACGACGAAGCCGACCGCGCCGCCGGTGACCGAACCGACGCGCACCGAACCGGCGCGGCCGGAAATCGCCGACTCGGTCTCCTGAACCGTCTGTTCCAGGCAGCGCAGCAGGCTGTTTGCGTTGCGCGCCAGTGTCTCGCCGATCGGCGTCGGCGTCATGCCCTTGGGATGGCGGGCGAACAGCGGAACGCCGATCTCGCGCTCCACATTGGAGAGAATGCGCGAGGCGGCGGGCTGGGTCATCGACATGCGCTCGGCCGCAAGCGCGAGCTGGCCGGTTTCCGCGATCGCCTGGATCAGGCGGAAATCCTTCAACTGCAACCGGTTGGCCAGATTGATCATGATCTGCATATCAAAAATGGCATGCAGATTGTCAATCTAATTAATTGAAGTGCAACACGGGAAGCCCCTACCGTTCGCGTCGGCCTGCAAAGGCTCATCAAGTGTCGCCGTTTGGAGGAACCGGCGGCGACTGTTTGAAATCTCTGGGAGGACCTCATGAGGAAACTGATTTCCCTGGCGACCGCGCTTGCCTTTGGCGTTGGTATCGCGGCCATGCCGGCTGCTGCACAGGACAAGGGCACTGTCGGCATCGCGATGCCGACGAAATCGTCGGCGCGCTGGATCTCCGACGGCAATTCCATGGTGGAGCAGTTCGAGGCGTCGGGTTACACGACCGACCTGCAATATGCCGAAGACGACATCCCCAACCAGCTGGCGCAGATCGAGAACATGATCACCAAGGGCGTCGACGTCCTCGTGATCGCCGCCATCGACGGCACCACGCTGTCCAACGCGCTGGAAAACGCCGCCGCGTCCGGCATCAAGATCATCGCCTATGACCGGCTGATCCGCGACAGCGGCGACGTCGACTATTACGCGACCTTCGACAACTTCAAGGTCGGCGTTCAGCAGGCGACCTCGCTGGTCGACGGCCTGAAGGCGCGTTTCGGCGACGGCCCCTACAATGTCGAGCTCTTCGGCGGCTCGCCGGACGACAACAACGCCTACTTCTTCTACAACGGCGCGATGAGCGTGCTGCAGCCGCTGATCGACGCGGGCACGGTCAATATCGTGTCCGGCCAGATGGGCATGGACACGGTCGGCACGCTGCGCTGGGACGGCGCGGTCGCGCAGGCGCGCATGGATAACCTCCTGTCGGCTCACTACACCGACAAGCAGGTCCACGGCGTGCTTTCGCCCTATGACGGCCTGTCCATCGGCATCCTCTCCTCGCTGAAGGGCGTGGGCTACGGGTCCGGCGACCTGAAGATGCCGATCGTCACCGGCCAGGACGCCGAGGTGCCCTCCGTCAAGTCGATCCTTGCCGGCGAGCAGTATTCGACCGTCTTCAAGGACACCCGCGAACTGGCACGCGTCACCGTGGGCATGGTCGACGCCCTGCTGCAGGGCGGCGAGCCCGAGATCAACGACACCTCCACCTACGACAATGGCGTCAAGGTGGTGCCCTCCTACCTGCTGGAGCCGGTGTCCGTCGACGCTTCCAACTGGGAAGATATCCTGATCGGAAGCGGTTACTACACGATGGACCAGATCAAGTAGGAACCTCGCCGAAAACAGGCTCTTCCCGCCGCTGGCGGCGGGGGGAGCCAACCCCGTGCGAGACAAGGCCCGTGCCGACATGACCACCCTTCTTGAAATGCGCGAGATCACCAAGGAGTTTCCCGGCGTCCGGGCGCTCGACCGGGTCAGCATCAGCGTCCGCCAGGGTGAAATCCACGCCGTCTGCGGCGAGAACGGCGCCGGCAAGTCGACCCTCATGAAGGTCCTGTCGGGCGTCTATCCCGCCGGCAGCTATGACGGCGAAATCGTCTTCGAAGGCAAGCCGATCGCATTCCGCGACATCCGCGACAGCGAGGCTTGCGGCATCATCATCATTCACCAGGAACTGGCGCTCGTGCCCCAGCTCTCCATCGCCGAGAACATCTTTCTCGGCAACGAGCGCGCCAATCGCGGCGTGATCGACTGGCACGAGACCAACAGGCGCACCGAGGCGCTCCTCGCCAAGGTCGGGCTGAAGGAACCACCGACCACCAAGGTCGACAGCATCGGCGTCGGCAAGCAGCAGCTGGTGGAAATCGCCAAGGCGCTGTCGAAGGAGGTCAAGCTCCTGATCCTCGACGAACCGACCGCCGCGCTGCAGGAAAACGACAGCCGCAAGCTGCTCGACCTGATGCTAGAGCTGAAGGCGCAGGGCGTCACCTGCATCATCATCTCGCACAAGCTCGGCGAAGTCCGCTACGTGGCCGACACCGTCACCGTGATCCGCGACGGAACCACCGTCTCGACGCTCGACGCGTCGCAGGGGCTGAGCGAGGACCGGATCGTGCGCGACATGGTGGGCCGCGACATGACCCACCGCTTCCCCGACCATGACCGCAAGCCCGGCGAAACGCTGCTTGAGGTCGAGGACTGGAGCGTCTGGCACCCCGAACATGCCGAGCGCCGGGTGATCAAGGACGCGTCCTTCACCGTGCGGCGCGGCGAGGTGGTCGGCATCGCGGGCCTGATGGGCTCGGGCCGCACCGAACTCGCCATGTCGCTCTTCGGCCGCAGCTACGGGCGCAACATTTCAGGCCAGGTGCGCATGGACGGAAAGCCTGTCGATGTCAGCACCGTCGACCGCGCCATCGGTGCCGGGATTTCCTACGTCACCGAGGACCGCAAGTCGCTCGGGCTCGTCCTGGACGAGACGATCCGCTTCAACACCACATTGGCCAATCTCGACGAGGTGTCCTCGGGCGGCGTCCTCAACCGCAACGAGGAGACGCGCGTCGCCGAGAAATTCCGCGACACGCTCGCCATCCGCACGCCGTCCGTCTTCCAGAAGGTCGTCAATCTTTCGGGCGGCAACCAGCAGAAGGTGGTGCTGGCGAAGTGGCTGAACACCATGCCGGAAGTGCTGATCCTCGACGAACCGACACGGGGCATCGACGTCGGCGCGAAATACGAAATCTACACGATCATCAACGAGCTCGCCGACCAGGGCAAAGCCGTCCTCATGATCTCGTCGGAGATGCCGGAACTCATCGGCATGTGCGACCGGATCTACGTGATGAACGAGGGCGCGCTCGTGGGCGAACTCACCGCCGCGGAAGCGAGCCAGGAGCGGATCATGTCGCTCATAGTGAATAAATAGGGAGGCAGACATGGCAACGGTGCACAGCGAGGACATCGCCGAACCCGCCCCGCAATCGGGCAAGGGCATTCGCGAATACCTCACCTCCCATTTGCGCGAATACGGGCTGCTGTTCGCGCTGATCGCGATCATGGTGTTCTTCCAGCTGGTGACCGACGGCACGCTGTTGCGCGCGGTCAACGTCACCAACCTCTTGCTGCAGAACAGCTACATCATCATCATGGCGCTGGGCATGCTCGTCGTCATCGTCTCCGGCAATATCGACCTGTCGGTCGGCTCGGTGATGGGCTTCATCGGCGCTTTGGCGGCGGTGATGATCGTCAATTTCGACCAGTCGATGATCGTGACAGTGATCGTCTGCCTGATCGCAGGCGCGGCGATCGGCGCGGCGCAGGGCTACTGGATCGCCTACTGGAAAATCCCGTCCTTCATCGTGACGCTGGCCGGCATGCTGGTCTTCCGCGGCCTCTCGCTGTGGCTGCTCGAAGGTCAGTCGGTCGGCCCCTTCCCGCGCGAATTTCAGCTCATCGCCAACGGCTTCGTGCCGGACATCTTCCCGTCGGGGATCGGCACGACCCTGGCCGCTATCTTCGACGTCCGGAAGGTGAACGTGCTGGCGCTCGCCACCGGCGTGGTCGCGGCAGGGGCACTGGTCTGGATCGGCCTGCGCCAGCGCGCCCGCAACCGCGCCTACGGGATCGTCGACGAGCCGCGCAGCTTCTTCATCGCCCGCAACGCCATCGTCGCGGCGGCGATCATCTTCATCACCTACAAGCTGTCGACCTTCCGCGGCCTGCCCAACGTGCTGCTCACCATGGGCGTGCTGACGGTCATCTACGCCTTCCTGACGCAGAACACGATCATCGGGCGCCGGGTCTACGCGCTCGGCGGCAATGCCAAGGCGGCCAAGCTCTCCGGCATCAAGACCGAGCGGCTGACTTTCCTCGCCTTCATGAACATGGGGCTGCTGGCGGCGGCCGCCGGTCTCGTCTTCGCCGCGCGCCTCAACACGGCGACGCCGAAGGCAGGCTTCGCGCTGGAGCTCGACGTCATCGCGGCCGTCTTCATCGGCGGCGCCTCGATGTCGGGCGGCGTCGGCACGATCGTCGGCGCTGTGGTGGGCGCGTTCCTGATGGGCGTCCTCAACAACGGCATGTCCATCATGGGCATCGGCATCGACTATCAGCAGATGATCAAGGGCCTGGTGCTGCTCGCTGCCGTGATCTTCGACGTCTACAACAAGCAGAAACAGGGCTGACGGGCCGAAGACCCCGTCATCCCCCGAGGAATTGTCATGAGTTTCAAGCCTGCAAAATGGCCCCGCAGACTGCGTTCGCAGGAATGGTACGGCGGCACCGGGCGCGACGCGATCTACCATCGCGGCTGGATGAAGAACCAGGGCTATCCGCACGACCTTTTCGACGGCCGGCCGATCATCGGCATCCTCAACACCTGGTCCGACCTGACGCCCTGCAACGGCCATCTGCGCGAACTGGCCGAGAAGGTGAAGGCCGGGATCTGGGAAGCCGGCGGCTTTCCCGTCGAGGTGCCGGTCTTCTCGGCATCCGAAAACACCTTCCGCCCGACGGCGATGATGTTCCGCAATCTCGCCGCGCTCGCAATCGAGGAACAGATGCGCGGCCAACCGATCGACGGCGCGGTGCTGCTCGTCGGCTGCGACAAGACCACGCCGAGCCTGTTGATGGCTGCGGCCTCCACCGACCTGCCGTCGATCGTGGTGACCGGCGGACCGATGCTGAACGGCTATTTCCGCGGCGAGCGCGTCGGCTCGGGCACCCATCTCTGGAAGTTCTCCGAAGCGGTGAAGGCCGGCGAGATGACGCCCGACGAGTTCCTAGAGGCGGAAGCCTCGATGTCGCGGTCCTCGGGCACCTGCAACACGATGGGCACCGCCTCCTCCATGGCCTCGATGGCCGAGGCGCTCGGCATGGCGCTTTCGGGCAACGCCGCCATCCCGGCCGTCGACAGCCGGCGCAGGATGATGGCGCAGCTCTCGGGACGGCGCATCGTGCAGATGGTCAAGGACGACCTGAAACCCTCCGACATCCTGTCGAAGGAGGCGTTCGAGAACGCCATCCGCACCAATGGCGCGATCGGCGGCTCGACCAACGCGGTCATCCATCTCCTGGCGATCGCCGGCCGTGTCGGCATCGACCTGACGCTCGACGACTGGGACCGCTGCGGCCGCGACGTGGCCACCATCGTCAATCTGATGCCGTCCGGCGAATATCTGATGGAAGAGTTCTTCTATGCGGGCGGCCTGCCGGTGGTGCTGAAGCGGCTGGGTGACGCCGGGCTCCTGCACAAGGATGCCATCACGGTCTCCGGCGAGAAGATCTGGGACGAGGTCAAGGAGGCCGTCAACCACAACGAGGACGTGATCCTGCCGGTCGACAAGGCGCTGACGCAACAGGGCGGCATCGCGGTGCTGAAGGGCAATCTGGCGCCCAACGGCGCGGTGATCAAACCCTCGGCGGCGTCGGCGCACCTGTTGCAGCATCGCGGCCGCGCAGTCGTCTTCGAGGATATCGACGACTACAAGGCGCGCATCGGCGACGACGCGCTCGACGTCGACGAAACCTGCGTTCTCGTCTTGAAGAATTGCGGCCCGAAGGGCTATCCGGGCATGGCGGAAGTCGGAAACATGGGCCTGCCGCCGAAGGTGCTCAGGACAGGCGTCACCGACATGGTCCGCATCTCCGACGCGCGCATGTCGGGCACCGCCTACGGCACGGTCGTGCTGCACACCTCGCCCGAAGCCGCCACCGGCGGCCCGCTCGCGGTCGTCCGGGACGGCGACATGATCGAGCTCGACGTTCCAGGACGCCGGCTCCACATCGACATTTCCGAGGCGGAGCTGGCGGAACGCCTGCGGCAATGGTCCCCGCCGATCGAGACGCCCGGCTCCGGATATGCCTGGCTCCACCATGCGCATGTGCAGGGCGCCGACACCGGCGCGGACCTCGATTTTCTGAAAGGCTGCCGCGGAGCGCCGGTAGGACGGGACTCGCACTGATGAGCATGAAAATCGCCCTTGTCGGCATCGGAAAGATCGCGCGGGACCAGCACGTTCCGTCGCTCGCCGCGTCATCGGAGTGGGAGCTGGCCGCCACCGTCTCGCGCCATGGCGGCGTCGACGGCGTGGAGGCGTTCGACGATCTTCAGTCGCTGCTCGACGCGCGGCCGGACATCGGCGTGGTGTCGCTCTGCCTGCCGCCCGTGCCGCGCTTCGACTATGCGGCGGCGGCCTTGAAGGCAGGCCGGCATGTGATGCTGGAGAAACCGCCCGGCGCGACGCTTGCCGAATGCCATGCGCTGGAAGCCATGGCGCGCGAGACCGGCGTCTCGATCTACGCCACCTGGCATTCGCGCGAGGCGGCCCAGGTCGGCAAGGCGAAGGCCTGGCTAAGCGACAAGCGCCTGCATTCGCTGGCAGTGACATGGAAGGAGGACGTGCGCCGCTGGCATCCGGGACAGGAATGGATCTGGCAGGCCGGCGGGCTCGGCGTCTTCGATCCCGGCATCAACGCGCTTTCTATCGTCACCGAAATCCTGCCGGACCCCGTCCACCTGACCGCGGCGACGCTGGAATTTCCGGAAAACCGCGACACGCCGATCGCCGCGTCGCTGACCTTCAAGCATCCGCACGGCGCCGACATGTCGGCGATCTTCGACTGGCGCCAGGAGGGCGACCAGACCTGGACGATCGACGTCGAGACCGACGCGGGCTCCCTGACGCTCACCGACGGCGGGGCGCGGCTTTCCATCAACGGCGCCATCCAGGCGGAGACGGACGAGGACGGGTCTCCGCTGCAGGGCGAATATCCGCGCCTCTATGCCCGGATGGCCGCTTTGGTGCGCTCGGGCGAGATCGACATGGACCTCGCCCCCATGACCCATGTCGCCGACGCGTTCCTGCTGGGCCGGCGCGTCACGGTCGAACCGTTCGACGATTGAGCCGGACGTGACCGCACAGACATCCATTCTCGGACCCGACTGGATCGCCGTCGACTGGGGCACCTCGTCGCTGCGCGTCTGGGCGATCGCGGCCGACGGCTCGATCTTGGCGCGGCGCAGCGCCCAGGACGGCATGGGGTCGCTGGCGCGTGACAGCTACGAGGACGCGCTCTTGCGCCTGGTCGGCGAATTCCTGCCGCACGGCTCAGGCGCGCCTATTCCGGTCGTGATCTGCGGCATGGCCGGCGCGAAGACCGGATGGGCCGAAGCCGGCTACAGGCAGGCACCCTGCACGCCGCTCGCCCGCGACGGCATGATCCGCGTCGAAACGCGCGACAAGCGCCTCGACGTGCGCATCCTTTCCGGCATCAGCCAGATGTCGCCGGCCGACGTCATGCGTGGAGAGGAAACCCAGCTTGCCGGCCTGACGTCGCGCATCGGCGCCGAAACGGCGGTCGCCTGCCTGCCCGGAACGCACAGCAAGTGGGTGCGCCTCGGCAAAGGCCGGATCGCCTCCTTCAAGACGTTCATGACCGGCGAACTCTTCGCGGTGATGGCCGAGCATTCCATCCTGCGCCTCTCGGCAGACACGCGGGACGAGGACCGCGACGCCTTTCGAAGCGCGGTGCGCGACATCCAGGACAGACCGCTCGACCTCACCGCGGCACTGTTTTCCATCCGCGCGTCCTCCCTCATCGAAGGGCTTGGCGCGGCGGCCGCGCGGTCGCGTCTGTCAGGCCTGCTGATCGGCGCTGAACTCGCGGCAACGAAGGATCTCTGGCGCGTCAATCCGGTGCATCTCGTCGGATCGGACCGTCTCGCCGACGCCTATGCATCGGCGATCGAAGCGCTGGGCGGCACCTGCTTTCGCGAGCATTCCGAAGAAATCACGCTGGCGGGCCTTGCCGTCGCCCGCAAACTGATCGGCGAGGCCGTGTCATGACGAGAAAGATCGTCGCCATCCTGCGTGGCATCCGGCCGGACGAAGCCGCAGCGGTCGGCGCCGCCCTGGTGGAAGCCGGGATCACCATGATCGAGGTGCCGCTCAATTCCCCGCAGCCGCTCGCCAGCATCGAGATCCTGGCGCGCGATCTCGGCGACGCCGCGCTGATCGGCGCCGGTACGGTGCTGACGCCGCAGCAGGTGGACGACGTGTCCTCCGCCGGCGGCAGGCTGATCGTCTCGCCGAACTGCAACACGGACGTCATCTCACGCACGCTCTCGCTTGGCCTTGTCTCCATGCCGGGCGTCTTCACGCCGACCGAGTGCTTCACCGCCATCGAGGCCGGCGCGCGCGCCATCAAGCTCTTCCCGGCGGAGATCGCCGGGCCCGCCGGGCTGAAGGCGATCAAGGCCGTCCTGCCGAAGGATGTCGGGATCTATGCGGTCGGCGGCATTTCGGCCGGCAATTGCGCCGAATGGGCAAGAGCGGGCGCGGCGGGATTCGGCATCGGCGGAGCGCTCTACAAGCCCGGCGACGACGCCCCCACGGTTGCAGCCCGGGCACGGGACATGGTCGCCGCCCATGACGCGGCATTCGAAGGCATTGCAGGAGGATGACATGAAAGAAGCACTCGCAGGCATTCTGCCGGTCGCGCCGACGCCGTTCCACGAAGACGGCCGGGTCGACGAGGACGGCATGCGCCGGGTCATCGACTGCATGATCGACCAGGGCGTCGATGCAATCTGCATTCTCGCCAACTATTCGGAGCAGTTCCTGCTCTCCGACGCCGAGCGCGCGCTCCTGATGCGCCTCAGCCTCGAACATGCGTCGGGCCGCGTGCCGGTCATCGTTACGATCAGCCATTTCTCGACCGACATCGTCGTCGCCCGCGCCAGGGATGCCGAGGCGATGGGCGCCTCGATGGTGATGATGATGCCGCCCTATCACGGGTCGGGCCTGTTTCCCGCGCCGCAGGGCATCTTCGAGCATTTCCAGGCGGTCAGCGACGCGATCTCCATTCCGATCATGGTGCAGGACGCGCCGCTCTCCGGCGTGACGCTGCCCGTCGATCTGCTGGCGCGGCTGGCGCGCGAACTGGACAATGTCAGCTACTTCAAGATCGAGTGCCCCTTTGCCGCCGACAAGCTCGCGGCGCTGATCGAGGTTGCGGGCGACCACATCGCCGGTCCCTTCGACGGCGAGGAGGCGGTCACGCTGCTGGCCGACCTCGACGCGGGCGCGACCGGAACCATGACGTCCGCGATGTTCCCGGACAAGATCCGGCCGATCGTGACGGACTACCGCGCCGGCGATCTCGACGCTGCGCTGGCGCAGTGGAAGCTCTGCCTTCCGCTGATCAACCACGAGAACCGGCAATGCGGCCTGCGCGCGGCCAAGACCGTCTTCATGGAGGGCGGCGTGATCGGCAGCGACTATGTCCGCCACCCGTTGAAACCGATGTCGCAGCGCACGCGCGATCGCCTGCTGGCGCTTGCCCGCGATCTCGACGTGCTCGCACTGAACTGGGGCAAGTAGCAGGTGACCGCGCCGTGACCATGACGAGGGCGACGACACAGAAGCTTCCCGCCGGATGCTGCGAACTCGGCGAAGGGCCGCATTACGATGCCGGCACCGACACCGCATGGTGGTTCGACATCGTCGGCGGGACGCTGCTGGAGCATCGCTTCGGGTCTGCCGAAACGATCGAGCATCGCCTGCCCCGCATGGCGTCGGTCGTCGCCCGCATCGACGATGAACGCCAATTGCTGGCGATGGAGGACGGGCTTTACCTGCGGACCAGATCGAACGGCGGCCTCGCCCTGCTGTCGCCGCTGGAAGCCGACAATCCGGCCACGCGCTCCAATGACGGGCGCGTCCACCCATCGGGCAATCTGTGGATCGGGACGATGGGCAGGAACGCCGAATGGCAGGCGGGCGCGATCTATCTCTTCGACGGGACCACCGTGACGCCCCTGTTCCGCAAGGTCACCATCCCGAATTCGATCTGCTTTTCGCCGGACGGCCGCACCGCCTATTTCGCCGACACCGCCGTCAACACCGTGTGGCGCGTCGGCGTCGATGTGGAGACCGGGCGCCCCGTCGGAGAGCCGGAGGTCTTCCTCACCGAAAAGGACCTGCCGCTCGGCGGGCATTTCGACGGCTCGGTGACCGACGCCGACGGCAATCTGTGGAACGCGGCCTGGGGAAGCGGGACGGTGTCCGGATACGCGCCGGACGGACGGCCGATCCGCACCTTCGAAATTCACGCCGCCCAGACGAGTTGCCCCGCCTTCGTCGGCCCTAGGCTCGACCGACTGCTCGTCACCACCGCCTGGCAGGGCTACGACGACGCCGCGCGGGCATGCGATCCCGGTGCCGGCTTCACCTACGTCATCGACGGCGACTTCAAGGGCCGGGCCGATCCGGACTTCCGCCTTTCGCCCGAAACCGCACAGACGACATGAAGGACACGACATGCTGACAGGAAAGCATCTGATTGGCGGCGACTGGGTCGCCGGCGACGCCACGTTTTCATCGGAACCGGCCTTTGGCGAGGCGCATGACTTCGCGGTCGGCATGCCGGCCCATGTGGATGCCGCGGTGACTGCCGCCGAGGAGGCCTTCTGGTCCTATGGCTATTCCAGCCGCGAGGAGCGTGCGGCCTTTCTCGAAGCCATCGCCGACGAGATCGAGGCGCGCGGCGATGCGATCACCGCCATCGGCACGTCGGAAACCGGCCTGCCGGAGGCCCGGCTGCAGGGCGAGCGCGGCCGCACCACGGGCCAGTTGCGCCTCTTCGCCAGCCACATCCGCGCCGGCAACTATCTCGACCGGCGCCATGACGAAGCCCTGCCCGACCGTCAGCCGCTGCCGCGCCCGGACCTGCGCATGGTCCAGCGCCCGATCGGGCCTGTTGCCGTCTTCGGCGCGTCGAATTTCCCGCTCGCCTTTTCGACCGCTGGCGGCGACACCGCCGCCGCGCTCGCTGCCGGATGCCCCGTCGTGGTGAAGGGACACTCGGCCCATCCCGGCACCGGCGAGATCGTCGCGCAGGCGATCGACGCGGCGATCAAGGCATGCGGCATCCATCCGGGCGTCTTCTCGCTCGTCCAGGGCGGCACGCGCGAGACCGGCCAGGCGCTTGTCACCCATCCGCTGATCCGCGCCATCGGCTTCACCGGCTCGCTGGCCGGCGGCCGCGCGCTGTTCGACCTCTGCGCCGCGCGTCCCGAGCCGATCCCCTTCTTTGGCGAACTTGGCTCGGT
>NZ_JALEGV010000042.1 GCF_022763245.1 Oricola sp. | reverse complement strand
TGTCGACGGCGTGCCGGTGGGCATCCTCGCCAACAACGGGGTGCTGTTCTCCGAAAGCTCGCTGAAGGGCGCGCATTTCATCGAATTGTGCTGCCAGCGGAAGATCCCGCTTCTGTTCCTGCAGAACATCACCGGCTTCATGGTCGGCTCCAAATACGAGGCGGGCGGCATCGCGCGCGACGGGGCGAAGCTGGTCGCCGCCGTCTCGACGGCTGCCGTCCCGAAGGTCACGGTGATCATCGGCGGCTCCTACGGGGCGGGCAATTACGGCATGTGCGGGCGGGCCTATTCGCCGCGGTTCCTGTGGATGTGGCCGAATGCGCGCATCTCGGTGATGGGCGGCCCGCAGGCGGCGGGCGTTCTGGCGAACGTCAAGCGCGCCGGCATAGAGGCGAAGGGCGGCACGTGGTCGGCGGAGGAGGAGGCCGCGTTCAAGCAGCCGACGCTCGACATGTTCGAGCGCCAGTCGCATCCGCTCTACGCCTCTGCACGGCTATGGGACGACGGCATCATCGACCCGCGCAAGACCCGCGACGTGGTGGCGCTGAGCCTGAAGGCGGCGCTCAATGCGCCCGTCGAGGAAACCAAGTTCGGCGTGTTCAGGATGTGAGGGCGCGGTCTTCGATCATGGCTTTCGACCTTCCCAGACTGGCCGACTTCGCCGCCGCGGAGATTCGCGGTTTTGCTGCGCAGACGCGTAAGCACGAAATCTCCAAGTCCCTCGTCTTCGGCGCGCCCGACGAGAGGTTCTACGCGTTCGCCATCGATGCGGACCTGTTGTGTCTCAATACGTTGGAGAGTTTTGAGCAGTGCCTCAAGGCCTATCAGGAATGGTATCCCAACCGGTATCACCAGCCGGCGATCGTGGAAAAGCTTCGCATGAGCACAGGCGATTGGGCCTATCAGGGATTTGCCCGGATGGACCGCGAGAACGGCTTCGACGACGAGCTTTACGCAAAGCACTATGACATCGGATTCCATGACGCGGACAGTCCCGCATTGCGTGAGACGGAATACGGCATCGCGATGGATGAGTTGCTGGAATTGCTGAAGCACAGGAACGCCTTCGATGTCCTGCGCAGGACGGACGACTTCGTGATCTGTCGCGTGGAGCACGAGTATTGACAGACCGCTTGACCGTCATCGAAGCCGACATCACGACGCTTGCGGTCGATGCCATCGTCAATGCGGCGAATGGGTCGCTGCTGGGCGGCGGCGGGGTGGACGGGGCGATCCATCGCGCGGCGGGACCGGACCTGCTGGCGGAATGCCGCACGCTGGGCGGCTGCGAGACCGGGCAGGCGAAGATCACCGGCGGTTACGATCTGCCGGCCCGCTTCGTGATCCACACGGTCGGGCCGGTCTGGCATGGCGGGGACAAGGGAGAGGCCGACTTGCTGGCCGCCTGTTATCGCAATTCGATTCAACTTGCCGCCGCAAACGACTGCAACACAATCGCTTTTCCGGCGATTTCGACCGGCGTCTACGGCTATCCGGCGGACCAGGCCGTGCAGATCGCGGTGCGCGCCGTCGCCGAGGCGCTTCCACAATTTCCCGGCATCGCATGCGTGACGCTGTGCTGTTTCAATAGTAGATCGGCGGAACTGCATCGCCAGGCTGTCGCCGCGCTCGGAGAGGAACCATGATCGCAAAGCTCCTGATCGCCAATCGCGGCGAAATCGCCTGCCGGATCATCCGCACCGCGCGGCGCATGGGCGTGAAGACCGTGGCCGTCTATTCCGACGTCGACGCGCGGGCGCTGCATGTCGAGCTCGCCGACGAGGCGGTGCATATCGGTCCGGCGACGCCGGCCGAGAGCTATCTGAACACCGGCAGGATCGTCGAGGCGGCGCTGAAGACGGGCGCGGATGCCGTGCATCCGGGCTACGGCTTCCTGTCGGAAAACCCGGGCTTCGTCGAGGCCGTGGAAGCGGCCGGCCTGACGTTTGTCGGCCCGTCGGCGTCCGCGATCCGCGCCATGGGGCTGAAGGACGCGGCCAAGCAGTTGATGGAACGCGCCGGCGTGCCGGTGGTGCCGGGCTATCACGGCGAGGCGCAGGCGGTCGTCGTGCTCGCCTCCAAGGCCAACGAGATCGGGTTCCCCGTGCTGATCAAGGCGCGCTCCGGCGGTGGCGGCAAGGGCATGCGCAAGGTCGACGATCCGGCGCGCTTCAAGGATGCGCTCGCGGCGGCCAAGAGCGAGGCGCGCTCGGCCTTCGGCGACGATCACGTGCTGGTGGAGAAATACATCGCCGCGCCGCGCCATATCGAGGTGCAGGTGTTCGGCGACAATCACGGCAATGTCGTTCACCTGTTCGAGCGCGACTGCTCGTTGCAGCGCCGGCACCAGAAGGTGATCGAGGAAGCGCCGGCGCCGGGCATGAGCGACGAGGTGCGCGCGGCGATGACGGAGGCCGCCGTGAAGGCTGCCAGGGCGATCGACTATTCGGGCGCGGGCACGGTCGAGTTCATCGTCGACGGGTCCGGCCCGCTGAGCCCGGACGGCTTCTGGTTCATGGAGATGAACACGCGGCTTCAGGTCGAGCATCCCGTCACCGAGGCGATCACGGGGCTCGACCTGGTCGAGTGGCAGTTGCGCGTCGCGTCCGGCGAGCCGCTGCCGCTGACGCAGGACGAGATCACGATGAACGGCCACGCGGTCGAGGCGCGGCTCTATGCCGAGGACCCCGCGAAAGGCTTCCTGCCGGCGACCGGAACGCTGCATCACATCGCCTTCGGCGGCGAGGCGCGGGTGGATGCCGGCGTTCGCTCCGGCGACGCGATCACGCCGTTCTACGATCCGATGATCGCGAAGCTGATCGCCCATGGCGCGGACCGGTCGGAGGCGCTGGAGACGCTCGCCTCGGCGCTGCGATCGACGCATGTCGCAGGCACCGTCACCAACGCGCCGTTTCTCGCCGCGCTGGCCACGCATGAGGGGTTCGCCAGCGGTGAGGTGGATACCGGCCTGATCGACCGCGAGATCGCCGCGCTGACCGTGCCGTTGCCGATGACGGAAGAGGTGGTCGCGCTGGCGGTTGCCGCCCTGGTCGGCGTCGATCTGGAGGCGCCCTACGCGGGCTGGCGGTTGTGGGGCGAGGCGAGCCGGCGGGTGCGGCTGGTCCATGGCGGCGAGACCCTGGAGCGGCGGCTGGTTCTGCCGGGCGACGGGTCCTGCATCGTGGAAGGCGGCGAACGCCCGCTGCGCCTGCGCGAGATCGCGCGGGACGGCCACCACATGTCGGCGCGCATCGGCGAGACGGGCGAGCGGATCGCCGCCGATGTCGTCACCTGGGCGGGCGTCGACGGTCAGTCGGCCTCGGTGATGATCGACGCCGCGACGCATGTTTTGCTGATGCCCGATCCGATGGCCGTCGCCGCGCATCACGGCGACCATGGCGACGCCGTCCTGGCGCCGATGACGGGCATCGTGCGCGCCGTGCATGCGCGCAGGGGCGCCACGGTCGAGAAGGGCGACAAGCTGGTCGTCATGGAAGCGATGAAGATGGAGACGAGCCTGACCGCGCCGCGCGCCGGGCGGGTGGAAGCGATCTTCTGCTCGAGCGGGGAAACGGTGGAGGGCGGCGCGGTGCTGCTGCGCCTGGAGGAAGTCGCGTCCTGAAGCGGATCGCGGCCCGCTTCAGGCGTCCTCGTTCTCGATGCGCAGTTCGACGCGGTCGGCGGCGAAACGGGTCTCTGAATACTGGATCGGCCGCCCCTCGGCGGCCGTGTTGACGGCACGGGTGACGAGCACGATCGCGCCGGCCGACAGCCGCAGCAACTCGATGTCCTCGGCCGAAGCGTGCCGCGCCTCGATGATCGTCGACGCGCGCACATAGTCCTCCACGCCGCAACTCGCCAGCGCCCTTGTGATCGAGGCGTGCTCCTCGAATGCGCGGTCGATGCCGGCGAAGCGCTGCGCGTCGAACCAGGAGGTGGCGCGCGAGACCGGGACGCCGTCTGCCTCGCTTACCGTTTCCAGCCGGATGACCTGGCTTCCTGCCGCAAGACCGAGCGCCTCTGCGACGGGTTCCGGCGCGGCTTCCGGCCCGCTCTCAAGCAGGCGGGTGCGCGTGGAGGCGGCCTGGCTGCCGAGGCCGGCAGAAAAACGTGTGCGCTTGCGGATCGGATAGGTGAGGCGCTTGCGGCGGCGCACGAAGGTGCCGCGACCCTGTTCCGACCGCAGCACGCCTTCCTGCTCGAGCGCGCCGATGGCCGCGCGCACGGTGTGGCGGTTGACGCCATAGCGCTTGGCCAGCTGCATTTCCGGCGGCAGGCGCCCGTCCTGGCCGGCGACGCCGCTGGCGATGTCGGAGCGGATCAGGTCCGCGATCTGGCGCCACAGCGCGACGCCGGATTTTCGTTCAAGCACGGCACCCGTCAAATCTAGCCCCCTCGGCCGAATGTCACACTCTTGTCATTGCACAGGGCTAGACACATAATATGTTCAGTTGTCTATAACAATAGACAAATTTACCTCGGACCTTGCTGATGGATGCCACAACGGACACAAAGGTGCGCGATGCGCGGCAGGCGCGTCTCTCGACGCTCGCCTCCGCCGACGGCGCGGAGCTGCTGCACCTGTGGGAAGGACTCGGGATCGACCCGGCCTGCGAGATGGTGCGCGGGCCCGAGATCGGGCTGATCGCGTTGCGCGGCCGCATCGGCGGCGGCGGCGCGCCCTTCAATTTCGGCGAGGCGACGGTCACGCGCGCCACGGTGCGGCTGGAAAGCGGCGCGGTCGGCCATTCGGTCGCGCTCGGCCGTGACCGCCGCAAGGCCAAGCTCATCGCGATTCTCGACGCCTTGGCGCAAGACGCTGAAATGGAGTCGAAAATCGACGCCGGCATCATTCGCCCGCTGCTCAAGTCCCAGGCCGATCGTGACGCGCTTCGCCGCGAGGAGACCGCAGCGACGAAGGTCGATTTCTTCACCATGGTTCGCGGAGAGGATTGATGCAGACAGGCGGCAGCATTGTCGAAGGCGGCTTCGCCGAACCGGTCTTCGCTTCCCAGGCGGTTTTCCGCGCGGTGATGGACGCCATGGCGCGGCCCGGCACCGTGCAGCCGATCGATGCCGGCACCAACCCGCCGCCGCCGCTCAACGCGACGGCTGCCGCGGTGATGCTGACACTGGCCGACGCCGACACGCCGGTCTGGCTCGGGCCGGCGCTTGCCCGCAACGACGCGGTGCGCGGCTGGCTCTCCTTTCACACGGGCGCGCCGATGGCGGAATTCGCCTCGGAGGCGGCCTTCGCGCTGATGGTCGATGCGGGCGCGGTGCCGCCCCTTACAGGCTTCGCGCTCGGGACGCAGGAATATCCGGATCGCTCGACCACGCTCGTCCTGCAGGTGGACGCGCTGACCGGCGGTCCGAACCTGACGCTCGCGGGGCCGGGCATCAAGGGCACGCAGACGATCGCGCCGCGGCCCATGCCCGGCCATTTCGACCTGCAGTGGCGCGAGATCAACGGGCTCTATCCGCGCGGTCTCGACATCATCCTGGCTGCGCCCGATGCGGTGGCCTGCCTGCCGCGCACGACGCGGATCGTCGAAGGGGAGGTCTGAGCCATGTATGTCGCGGTCAAGGGCGGCGAGGCCGCCATTCGCAACGCGCACAAGCTGCTGGCCGACCGCCGGCGCGGCGACCGGTCGGTGCCGTCTCTGACGCTGGAGCAGATCGCGGAGCAACTGGCGCTCGCCTGCGACCGGGTGATGGCCGAGGGCTCGGTCTATGACCGCGAACTCGCGGCCCTCGCGATCAAGCAGGCGCGGGGAGACCTGATCGAGGCGATCTTCCTGTTGCGTGCCTATCGCACGACGCTGCCGCGGTTTGGCTATTCGCAGCCGATCGACACCGGCAGCATGCAGATCGAGCGCCGCATTTCGGCGACCTACAAGGACCTGCCCGGCGGGCAGATGCTGGGGCCGACCTTCGATTATACGCACCGTCTGCTCGACCCGTCGCTGGCGCGCGACGAGGCGGTGGAGGAAGGCGACCGGCGCGAAGGCGACGACACGCCGGTGATGCGCGTTTCCGACATCCTCGCCCAGGAGGACCTGATCGAGGCCGACGGCGATGTCGCGGGCGAGGAAATCGGCGACCTGACACGCACGCCGATGGAGTTCCCGATGGACCGGGACACGCGCCTGCAGGCGCTGTCGCGCGGCGACGAAGGCTTCCTGCTGGCGCTCGGCTATTCGACCCAGCGCGGCTTCGGGCGTTCGCATCCCTTTGTCGGCGAAATCCGCATCGGCGAAGTCGAGGTGAAGCTCGATGTGCCGGAACTGGGGTTTGCGGTCACGCTCGGCCGCATTCGCGTGACCGAGTGCCAGATGGTGAACCAGTTCAAGGGCTCGGCCAAGGCGCCGCCGCAATTCACGCGGGGCTACGGCCTCGTCTTCGGACAGTCGGAGAGGAAGGCCATGGCGATGGCGCTCTGCGATCGGGCGCTGCGCGCCGACGAACTGGGCGAGGACAAGGTCGCGCCGGCGCAGGACGAGGAATTCGTCATTTCGCATTCCGACAACGTCCAGGCGACCGGCTTCGTCGAGCACCTGAAACTGCCGCATTACGTCGACTTCCAGGCCGAGCTGGACCTGGTGCGCCGGATGCGCGGCGAACATGCAAGGCGCCGGGACGGCGAGGACAGCATGCCGGAGGCGGCGGAATGATCGAAGGCCTGTCGCACATGACGTTCATTTGCGGGGACATCGACCGCATGGGCGAGATCCTCTCCACCGTGATCGGCGCGCGCGAGGTCTACGCGAGCGGCGAGCGCACCTTCTCCGTCTCGCGCGAGAAATTCTTCGTTGCGGGCGGATTGTGGATCGCGGTGATGGAGGGCGAGAGCCTGCCGGAGCGCAGCTACAACCACGTCGCCTTCAAGGTCGCAGACGACGAGATCGAGCCCTGCCTGGAGCGCATCCGCTCGCTCGGTCTCGACGTGAAGCCACCACGGCCCCGTGTCGAGGGCGAGGGGCGGTCCATCTATTTCCACGACGAGGACAATCACCTCTTCGAAATTCACTCCGGGACGCTGGAACAGCGGCTCGCCGCCTATGAGCGGATCGGCGCGGAGGCGGCGGCATGACGATCGGAACCGATGACGGGCTGGCGACCTACAATTTCGCCTATCTGGACGAGCAGACCAAGCGGATGATCCGCCGCGCGATCCTGAAGGGGATCGCCATTCCGGGCTATCAGGTTCCGTTCGCCAGCCGCGAGATGCCCATGCCCTACGGCTGGGGCACCGGCGGCGTGCAGGTGACGGCGTCGATCATCGGGCCGGACGACACGCTCAAGGTGATCGACCAGGGTGCCGACGACACGACCAACGCGGTCTCCATCCGCGCCTTCTTCGCCAAGGTCGCCGATGTGGAGACCACGACGGAGACGGGCAAGGCGACGATCATCCAGACGCGCCACCGCATTCCCGAGGAAAAGCTCGCCGAGGGTCAGGTGCTCGTCTACCAGGTGCCGATCCCGGAGCCGCTGCGCTTCCTCGAGCCGCGCGAGACCGAGACGCGCAAGATGCATGCGCTCGCCGAATACGGGCTGATGCATGTGAAGCTCTACGAGGACATCGCCAGGAACGGCCATATCGCGACGACCTACGCCTATCCGGTGAAGGTGGAGGACCGCTATGTGATGGACCCGTCGCCGACGCCGAAATTCGACAATCCGAAGATGCACATGTCGGACGCGCTGCAGCTCTTCGGCGCGGGGCGCGAGAAGCGCATCTACGCCGTTCCGCCGCACACGCAGGTCGTCAGCCTCGACTTCGAGGACTACCCCTTCGAGATCCAGAGTTTCGAGGAACCCTGTGCGCTTTGCGGGGCGCATGGCGTCTATCTCGACGAGGTGATCCTCGACGACCGGGGCGGGCGGATGTTCGTCTGTTCCGACACCGATTATTGCGAAAAGCGCCGAGCGGAGGGCCATCGCGGCCATCTGTCCGGCGAGGCGATGGAGGCCGCGGAATGATGGTCTCAAGCTGCAGACAGACAGACGGGAATTGAACCAGTGGGAACGTCGTTCGTCGGAATCGATGAAAAGGGTTTCTGGATGCGGGACGGCCTTCTGTGCATGTGGCTGCGACTGGTCGCCGTCCAGATTCGATGCGGAGCCAATGGCGACGATCCGCTGACCAGGCTTCGGAACGAGTGGATGTATCAATCGCAGATTGAGCTGAACGGTCTGGTAAGCGTGGATCTCGAAACCATCGCCGGCAATGACGTTGCGGAGGATGAGCTCTGCGATGCGATCCGGCGGGTCATGACATGCATGCGGGCGTTGGGTGCGGAGATCAGCGTCGAGACACAGAATCTCCTGGGGGTCCACGGCTGGTCGGTGCCCGTGAAAACCTCGCGATTCATCGAAATCGGCGAAGCGTTTCTCGATCTCATTCACGGCAGGATCACCAGCACAGCTCACAACACCGATTTCATGCCGGGGTGCAGGCCATGACAGATCAACCGCTTCTGCGCGTCTCGGGCGTGTCGAAATTCTACGGCAATCGCATTGGCTGCCGGGATGTCAGCTTCGAATTGTGGCCGGGCGAGGTGCTGGCGGTCGTCGGCGAATCCGGGTCGGGCAAGACGACGCTGTTGAACTGCATTTCGACGCGGCTGCTGCCGACGGCCGGCACGGTCAGCTATCGCATGCGCGACGGCCAGTTCCGCGACCTCTACCGCATGGGCGAGGCGGAGCGGCGGTTCCTGATGCGCACCGACTGGGGCTTCGTGCACCAGAACCCGGCCGACGGGCTGCGTATGAGCGTTTCGGCCGGCGCGAATGTCGGCGAGCGGCTGATGGCCGTCGGCGAGCGCCATTACGGCCAGATCCGCGAGACGGCGACGGACTGGCTGGGCCGTGTCGAGATCGGCGTCGACCGGATCGACGATCAACCGCGCTCCTTTTCTGGCGGCATGCGCCAGCGATTGCAGATCGCGCGCAACCTCGTCACCGGCCCGCGCCTCGTCTTCATGGACGAACCGACCGGCGGTCTCGACGTCTCGGTGCAGGCGCGGCTGCTCGATCTGCTGCGCGGCCTCGTCAACGATCTCGGTCTCGCCGTCGTGGTGGTGACGCATGATCTCGCCGTGGCGCGCCTGCTGTCGCACCGGATGATGGTGATGAAGGACGGCGAGGTGATCGAGACCGGTCTGACCGACCGCGTGCTCGACGATCCGCGCGCGCCCTATACCCAGCTTCTCGTTTCCTCGATCCTGCAGGTGTGACCATGCCCACGCCCATCGTCGTCTCCGATGTCGCCAAGAGCTTCACCATGCATCTGCGCGGCGGAATCGTCATTCCGGTCGTCGCGCATGTGGATTTCGCGCTGAAGGCGGGCGAATGCGCCGTGCTCGGCGGGCCGTCCGGGGCGGGCAAGAGCACGATCCTGAAGATGCTCTACGGCAATTACGGCGTCGAGAACGGGCAGATCCTCGTCTGCCACGGCGGCGCCTATGTCGATCTGGTCAAGGCCGATCCGCGCATGGTGATCGCGATCCGGCGCGACACGATCGGCTATGTCAGCCAGTTCCTGCGGGTCGTGCCGCGCGTCTCCGCGCTCGACGTCGCCGCCGAACCGCTCGTCCAACACGGGACCCCGCCGGAAGAAGCGAGGGAAAAGGCGGCAGCGCTGTTCTCGCGGCTGAATTTGCCGGAGACGCTGTGGGCGCTGCCGCCGGCGACCTTTTCCGGCGGCGAGCAGCAGCGCGTCAACATCGCGCGCGGCTTCATCACCGAGCATCCCGTGTTGCTGCTCGACGAGCCGACCGCCTCGCTGGATGCACGCAACCGCCAGGTGGTCATCGACATGATCGCCGAGAAAAAGGCGGCCGGCGTCGCGCTGCTCGGCATCTTCCATGACCAGGACGTGCGCGACGAGGTGGCCGACGCTGTGATCGACGTGACCCGGTTCGCGGCGGAGCAGGCGGCGTGACCAAGCTCTCCGAGGAGCCGCTCGTTCATCCGACGGCCGAGGTCTCCAACTCCACGCTCGGACGCTACACGGAGATCTCGGAGCGCTGCCGCGTGCACGAGACCGTGCTCGGCGACTATTCCTACATGATGCAGGACGGCAGTGCCTGGTGCGCGCGGATCGGCAAGTTCGCCAACATCGCCTCCAACGTCCGCTTCAACGCCACCAATCACCCGACCTGGCGGCCAACGCTGCATCATTTCACCTATCGCGCGGGCGACTACTGGGACGACGCCTCCAACGAGGAGACGTTCTTCGAGTGGCGTCGCGAGAACATGGTCACGGTCGGCCATGACACCTGGTTCGGCCATGGCTCGACCGTCCTGCCGGGCGTGACCGTCGGTGACGGGGCGGTCGTGGGCGCGGGCGCCGTCGTCTCCAGGGACGTCGCGCCCTACACGATCGTCGGCGGCGTGCCGGCCAAACCGATCCGCGAGCGGTTCCCGGCGGAGATCGCCGAGAGGCTGCAGGCGCTGGCCTGGTGGGACTGGGACCATGCCCGCCTGCGCGCCGCGCTGGACGATTTTCGCGGCCTCGACATCGCCGCCTTCCTCGAAAAACACGAATCCGCCTGACATCTTTGTGACGGTCCGGCGGTGCATCGCCCCGCCATTGTTGACAGTTCGGTGACATGGGGTCGCCGGGCCGCTCAGGCGTGCCCGCGAAATGCCCGGAATGCCGGGAAAAAGGGCAGCCGACGGCTCGTCCACAACGTTACGGAAGGTGTCACCGAACTGATATGCAACTGACATTTTCCGGTTATCGAAGCCGCATAGACCCCGCTCTGACTTAAGAGAAACCGGGGTGCTTGATGCTCGTAATCCGGAATGTGAGCCGTCGCTTTGGTTCCAATGTGGCGGTCAAGTCTGTCGATCTGACGATTCCCACGGGTCAGATGGTCGGCGTCATCGGCGCTTCGGGCGCCGGCAAATCCACGCTGCTGCGCATGATCAACCGGCTGATCGATCCCTCCGAGGGGCGGATCGATTTCCATGCGAGGGAAGTCTCGTCGCTCGGCGGACAGGCCCTGCGGGACTGGCAGCGCGATTGCGCGATGATCTTCCAGCAGTTCAACCTGGTGCCGCGCCTCGACGTCCTGACCAACGTGCTGCTCGGACGGCTGAACCATCGCTCCACCGTGTCGAGCCTTCTCAACATGTTCACCCGCGAGGAACGCGCCATGGCGGTCGCTGCCCTGGAGCGGCTCGACATCGCCAAGACGGCGCTGCAGCGGGCCGGCACGCTGTCGGGCGGCCAGCAGCAGCGCGTGGCGATCGCGCGCGCGCTGATGCAGGAGCCGAAGGTGATCCTCGCCGACGAGCCGATCGCCTCGCTCGATCCGCGCAACGCGCAGGTCGTCATGCAGTCGCTGAAGGACATCAACCGGAAAGACGGCATCACCGTCATCACCAACCTGCACACGCTCGACACCGCGCGCGTCTATTGCGAGCGCATCATCGGCATGTCGGGCGGCGAGGTGGTGTTCGACGGCACGCCGGACGACCTCACCGAAGCGGCCGCGCGCCGCATCTATGGCGCCGACGCCTTGGAAGAGGCGTTCTCGGAGGCCGTCACCTCGACCAGCTTCGGCGCTGGCCGCGAGAAGGTGGAGCCGCGCCACGAGCCCGAAGTCGCCGCCGCGCGGAGCTGACCTCGCATCAGGAATTCCGCGCGATGTCGGTCGCGTTGCGTGGATGAAGTTTCCCAACGACCACCCATCGGGGAACCGCCCCCAAAACGGAGAGACGCAATGTTCAAGAAACTCCTTCTCGCAACCGCCGCCGTTGCCGCCATCGCAGCCGGCTCGGTTTCCGCCCAGGCCCAGGACGTGTTCCGCATCGGCATTCTCGGTGGCGAAAACGAAGCCGACCGTCTGCGCAACTTCCAGTGCATGGTCGACCAGCTTCCGGAAGCCATCGGCGTCAAGGAAGTCAAGCTGTTCCCGGCGGCCGACTATGACGGCACGATCCAGGGCCTGCTCGGCGGCACGCTCGACTATGCCGAGCTCGGCGCCTCCGGCTACGCCAAGGTCTACCTGACCGATCCCGAAGCCGTTGACCCGGTTCTGACCACCGTCCAGACCGACGGCGCGACCGGCTATTACTCCATCATGCTCTCCCGCAAGGATTCCGGCATCACGTCGCTGGAAGACATGAAGGGCAAGAAGCTGGGCTTCGCCGATCCGGATTCCACCTCCGGCTACCTCGTGCCGTCGGTCGCCCTGCCGGCGCAGCTCGGCGCCAAGGTCGAGGACTATTTCGGTGAAACGGGTTTCGGCGGCGGTCATGAGAACGTCGTTCTCGAAATGCTGAAGGGCAATTTCGACGGCGCCGTCACCTGGTCTTCCGGCGTTGGCGCATATGCCGACGGTTACACCTCGGGCAACATCCGCAAGATGGTCGACAAGGGCCTTCTCGACATGGATGAAGTCGTCGAAGTCTGGAAGTCTCCGCTGATCCCGAACGGCCCGATCGTCGTCTCCAACAAGCTGGACCAGGACGTTCGCGCCAAGTTCGTGTCCTTCATGAAGGCCCTGCCGGCGTCCGATCCGGACTGCTTCTCCGCCATCCAGGGCGGCGACTACAAGGGCTTCGTGGACGTCGACCATTCCTTCTACGAGACCATCGTCGCCGCTCGCAAGGCGAAGATCGGCTCGTAAGGTCCGAGACCTTTCTCTGCGCCGCGGCCTTCGGGCCGCGGCGTCTCTACACCTCTTCGAGATCAGATCGATGGCCGTCACAGACCTATCCGCGCATGAAGCCTATGTGACCGAAGACGGGCGCTACGACGTCGAACGGCACTGGCGCGAACTGAACGGCACGCGCCGGCTCTACACGATCGGCGGGGTCGTCGCCCTGGCGCTGGCGCTGGTCGCCTCGCTGTGGTTCGCCAACGAGACCAATGCGGGCAAGTTTCTCGACCGCCTGCCGCATTTCTTCGATTTCGTCGGCGATCTCATCCCGCGCGACGGCTGGGAGGTCTGGCGGGCGCTGTTCGACCTGCCGAGCCCCTATGACACGGGCAGCCTGCAATACAATTATCCGGTCGGACGGGTCTATCTGACCGACACGCTCTACGTGCCGGAATATTTCTACAAGATGCTGGAGACGCTGAACATCGCGCTGCTCGCGACCTTCATCGGCTTCACCTTCGGCTTCTTGCTGTGCTTCGTGGCGGCGAAGAACCTGACCGCGTCGCGCTGGCTGCGCTTTGCGGTTCGGCGCTTCATGGAAATCCTGCGCGCCTTTCCCGAAATCGTCATCGCCGGCTTCTTCCTGGCGATCTTCTCGCTCGGACCGATCCCGGCGATGATCGCGGTGTCGATCCATTCGATCGGGGCGCTCGGCAAGATGTTCTTCGAGGTCGTCGAGAACGCCGACATGAAGCCCGACGAGGGCCTGCGCGCGGTCGGCGCCAACTGGCTGGAGCGCGTGTGGTTCGGCATCGTTCCGCAGGTCATGCCGAACTTCATCAGCTATTTCCTGCTGCGCCTGGAGATCAACGTCCGGGCGTCCACCATCCTGGGCGCGGTCGGGGCAGGCGGCATCGGCGAGGCGCTGCGGCTCTCGATCAGCCGCGGCCACGAGGCCAAGACGCTCGCCATCATCCTTCTCCTGTTCGTGACGATCATCTGCGTCGACCAGCTCTCGGCCTGGCTGCGCAAGAAGCTCGTCGGCAAGCAGGCCTTCGAATTCGGACGCTGACCATGGCCACGCTGACAGCAGAACAGATCGACGACATCGAACGACGCCACCCGGACGCCTTCCGCCAACCGTTCCTGAAGCGCTTCGCCTATCCGATCGCCATCGTCGTACTGGCGCTCTACACCGTCTATGCGTGGTGGTTCTTCTCCATCGGCTCGGTCATTTCGAACGGCAACTGGAACATCGCCGGCGCCTATCTGGCCGACTGGGTGTCCTACGAGGTCCGCCCGGACGTCGAATACAAGACCGGCGACATCGAGATCACCTATCCGCGCTTCTCGCCGCTCGGCGAAAATCCCGATCCGTCGTGGATCACGACGGAACGCGGCCTTGTGACGGTCTCGGTCGAAGGGGCCGACAACACCGACTCCAAGCCGGCGAGCACCGGAGGGGCAGGGGTCGGCGGCAGCTTCATGTCGCCGACATCGGACGCCACCAACACCGGCGGCAGCGGTCTCATGAACAGTTTCATGTCGCCGAGTTCGGACGCGTCGAGCATGGGCGGCAGCGCGGACGCGAACACGGAAACGACCACTGTTACCGAGACCCGTGAAGGGATCGCCGAGGCGACCGTGGAGATTTCCTCGACGGCGAAGGTCGATGTCACCGCCGACGAGATTCGGGTGACCCGCGGAAGCGAAGCGCTCGTCCTGACGATCGACCGGGAAAACGAGACGGTGACCCCGGTCGGCGCGCTGCCCGGCTGGGTCGCGCAGAAGGCGCACGGCGAAAAGGTCCTGCTCGATTTCGGCTTTGCCGGCCGCGCCGAGGTGCGCTGGTACGAGGTGAAGGTCTGGCGCCGGTTCCTCGGCTGGGAGAATTTCTGGTTCGACACGATGTCTCCCTATTGGGGCAAGTCCTTCGGGGAGGTCATGGCGCTCGCCTTTTCCGGCGAGCGGATCGATCCCGATCGGTCGAACCTCGCAGTCATGTGGGACAACATCGTCAACAACGCCGAGTGGCAGCATGGCGATGTCTGGATCAAGCTGTTGCAGACGATCGTCATGGCCTTCGTCGGCACGCTGTTTGCCGTGATGATCGCCTTTCCGCTGTCGTTCCTTGCGGCGCGCAACATCACGCCCAATCCGTTCCTGAACCAGGTGCTGAAGCGCTGGTTCGATTTCCAGCGCTCCGTCGACATGCTGATCTGGGCGCTGTTCTTCACGCGGGCCTTCGGTCCGGGGCCGCTGGCCGGCATTTCGGCGATCTTCTTCACCGACACCGGCACGTTCGGAAAGCTCTATGCCGAGGCGCTGGAGAATGTGGATGACAAGCAGCGCGAGGGCGTGCGATCGGTCGGCGCGTCGCCGATGGCGGTTCAGCGCTTCGGCGTGGTGCCGCAGGTTCTGCCGGTCTTCATCTCGCAGGCGCTCTATTTCTGGGAGTCGAACACCCGCTCCGCGACCATCATCGGCGCCGTCGGTGCGGGCGGCATCGGCTTGAAACTCTGGGAAGCAATGCGCACCAATGCGGACTGGGAAAACGTCGCCTACATGGTGATTCTCATCCTCATTGTCGTCTTTGTTTTCGACAATATTTCGAATGCGCTTCGCAGCCGGCTGGTGGAGCCGGCGGCCGGCCGGTAATATCAATACAAGCAGAAAGCCTTTTTCATGAACGAGATACGGGCAGCCTCAGCCTTTGCCACGTCCGGGCGGGAGGACGTGTTTTCCAACGCCCGCGTCGTTCTCGCCGACGAGGTCGTCGAGGGCGCCGTCCTCGTGCGCGACGGATTGATCGCCGACGTGCAGGCCGGCCACACCGCCGTGCCGGCGCATGACATGGAGGGCGACTACCTGACGCCCGGACTGGTCGAACTGCACACGGACCATCTGGAGACCCATTACAGCCCGCGCCCGGGCGTGGTGTGGAGCCTGATGGCGTCGGTGCAGGCCTATGACGCGCAGATCGCGACATCCGGCATCACCACCGTGTTCGACTGTTTCCGCATGGGCAGCGACGAGGACAATGGCTACGGGCCGGGCGAGATGCGCGGCCTGGCCGACGCGCTCAAGGCGGCGCAGGCGAAGGGCCGCCTGCGCGCCGAACACCGCATCCACCTGCGCTGCGAAGTGTCGGCGCACAACGTGATCGAGGAGCTGGAAGAGTTCCGCGACGAGGGCCTTGTCGGCATCGCCTCGCTGATGGACCACGCGCCGGGCCAGCGGCAGTTCCAGACGATGGACAAATACATCCTCTACTACAAGAAGAAGCGCGGTCTGACCGATGCCGAGTTCGACGAGTTCGTGAAGCGGCGGCAGGACGAGTCGGCGCGCTATTCCGACAAGCACCGCGCCGAGATCGCCGAACATTGCCACGACATGGGCATCACGATCGCTTCCCATGACGACGCGACGCTGGAGCATGTCGACGACGCGATCCGGCTGGGCGTCAAGCTCGCCGAATTTCCGACCTCGATCGAGGCCGCCAAGGCGTCGCACGAAGCGGGCATGAGCGTCTTGATGGGGGCGCCGAACATCGTGCGCGGCGGGTCGCATTCCGGCAATGTCGCGGCGATCGATCTGGCCCGGCTCGGCATTCTCGACGTTCTGTCGTCGGACTACATCCCGTTCAGCCTGCTGCACTCGGTGTTCGTCATCGCGCGCGACATCGACACGATGTCTCTGCCGCAGGCGATGCGCATGGTCACGAAGACGCCCGCGGAAACGGTGGGCCTGGCCGATCGCGGCGAAATCGCGGTCGGCAAGCGGGCCGATCTCGTGCGCGTCCATCACGATCCCGAGCATCCGGAGCACGTGCCCGTGGTGCGCGGCGTCTGGCGCGCCGGCCATCGCGTGGCCTGATCCGTGATGCAGGCGCGTCGGGGCTGTTTCATCGCCGTGGTCGGGCCGAGCGGCTCGGGCAAGGACACGCTGATCGAATGGCTGAAGCCCCGGCTCGCGGGGCAGCCCGGCGTGATGTTCGTGCGCCGGACGGTGACGCGCGACGCCGACGGGTCGACCGAGGATCATGCCACGCTCGACCGCGAGGCCTTTGCAAATGAAGAAGAAGCCGGGCGCTTCGCCGTCTGCTGGGAGGCGCACGGGCTGCGCTACGGCATTCCCGCGGCCGCATTGCATCATGTCGAAAACGGCGGCATCGCGATCGCCAACGGGTCGCGCCGCGCGTTGGGCGAGATCGAGCGGGTTTTCGGCGACCTGCTCGTCGTCAGGCTGACGGTCGACCGGCACGTCCTGGCCGAGAGGCTTGCGGGACGCGGGCGCGAGACGGCCGCCGAGATCGAGCGGCGGCTGGCGCGAAGCGACGAACCGTTGCCGCACTGCGCCCAAGTCGTCGAAATCGACAATTCCGGCCGGATCGAAGCGGCGGGACAGGCATTTCTTGCGCTTCTGCGCGACCATTTCGGCGCGATCGAGAAACCCGGCGCCGCGTTGCGGGCCTAGCGCCGGGCGTTCCTCAGTCCTCGAAGGGCAAGCCCATATATTCGAAGGCGAACGCCCGCTGGACGTCTTGCGACCCGACCAGCAGGTCGAAATCGTTCTGGCGGATCTTCTGGTCGAAGGGATCCTCGCCCGGAAAGACATGCAGCAGCCTGGTCATGCGCCAGGAGATGTTCTCGGCCGCCCACACCCGGCGCAACGCCATCGCCGAATAGCTGTCGAGATAGTGATCGCTGCCCTCGGCATAATGGGTGATCAGCGCGCGGCTGAGGTAGAACACGTCCGAAAAGGCCAGGTTGAGGCCCTTGGCGCCCGTCGGCGGCACGATATGGGCGGCGTCGCCGGCGAGGAACAGCTTTCCCCATCGCATCGGCTCGGCGACGAAGGAGCGCAGCGGCGCGATCGATTTCTCGATCGACGGGCCGGTCTCGATCTCGCCATGGACGTGTTCGGGCAGCCTGCGGTGGAGCGCTTCCCAGAACCGGTCGTCCGACCAGTCCTCGACGCGGTCCGTGGCGGGCACCTGCACATAGTAGCGGCTGAGCATCGGATTGCGGCGCGAGGCCATCGCGAAGCCCTCGGAGTGGTAGGCGTAGGCCAGTTCCTTCATGGGCGGGCGCTCGACCATGATGCCGAGCCAGCCGAACGGGTAGACGCGCTCATATTCACGGCGGATGTCGGCCGGTATCGCCATGCGGCTCGGGCCGTGGAAGCCGTCGCAGCCGGCGATGAAGTCGCAATCGATGCGCTTCGTTTCGCCATCTTGTTCGAAGGTGACGAAGGGAGACGCCTCGACGTCGTGCAATGCGACGTTCTCGACCTCGAAGAGCATGGCGGCGCCATCGCGCTCGCGTGCGGCGTAGAGGTCCTCGGTGATCTGCGTCTGGCCCCAGACCATCATCTGGCGACCGGTCCAGCGGATGACGTCGATGAAGAAGTCGTCCTTGCCTTCCCAGAAGATGCGCGTGCCGTCCTTGGGCATGCCGTCGCGATCCATCCGCTCGGCCAGCCCGTATCGGCGCAGCAACTCGACCGTGCCCGCCTCCAGCACGCCGGCGCGGATGCGGCCGAGGACATGCGCCTTGGTCTGCCTCTCGATGACGATGGACGCGATCCCGGCTTCATGCAGAACATGCGAGAGAAAGAGCCCGGCCGGGCCGCCGCCGATGATGCAAACCTGTGTGCGCATGATTCCCCCTGCCGTCCGGCTCCCTCTATCGCAGGCGCGTGGTCACTCAATCAAGGGCGTCCAGAGGCCCGTCCTTGACGGCTTGCATCGACACGTAGGTGGAGGTGTTGGCGACGTGGGGCAGGGCGGAAATCGACTCGCCGAGGACGCGCCGATAGGCAGCGATGTCGCGGGTGCGCACCTTCAGGAGGAAGTCGAACGGACCGGCGATCATGTGGCACTGCTCCACTTCCGCGATCCGCTTGACCGCCGCGTTGAAGGCGGCCAGCGCCTTTTCCGTGGTGTCGGAGAGTTTGACCTCGGTGAAGGCGACATGCTCGCGGCCGATCTTGGCCATGTCCAGCACGGCGCGGAAGCCGAGTATGTAGCCGTCCTCGACAAGGCGCTTCAGCCGGACCTGGCAGGGGCTCTTGGACAGGCCGACGCGGCGGGCGAGCTCCGTGACCGGCAGCCGACCCTCGGTCTCCAGGATCGCGATCATCCGCCGGTCGTGGCGGTCGAGTGTTTCGCTGTCGGCTTTCGATTCCATTGATCTGCCCTGTATTGGTCGAAAATGCGGGAAACCTTCCCTTCAATCTGCCGAGGTAGGGAAAACCGCCTTCTCGGTCAATGCTATCATGAGCCATGGACTGTCCGTCGATGGAGATCGCCCAATGGATGCTCTTGTTTCTGCCCGTTCCGCCATGCGCGCGGCGCATCGCGCCGATGAAGCGGGTATCGTCAGGGATCTGATAGCGGGCGCGAGCCTCGACGACGCGACGCGTGAGCGGGCCGTTGCGAGGGCGGCGGCGTTGGTGAAGGCGATCCGTGCCGACAAGCGTCCCGGGCTGATGGAGGTGTTCCTCGCCGAATACGGCCTGTCGACCGAGGAGGGCGTTGCGCTGATGTGCCTGGCGGAGGCGCTGCTGCGGGTGCCGGACGCGGACACGATCGACGAGCTGATCGAGGACAAGATCGCGCCGTCGCAATGGGGCCGGCATCTCGGCCATTCCAACTCCTCGCTGGTCAATGCCTCGACCTGGGCGCTGATGCTGACGGGCAAGGTGCTCGACGCCGACCGCTCGCGCGGCGTGGCGGGCGTCTTGCGGGGCGCCGTCAAGCGGCTGGGCGAACCGGTGATCCGCACGGCCGTGCGCCAGGCGATGAAGGAACTGGGCAGCCAGTTCGTGCTGGGCGAGACCATCCAGGCGGCGATGCAGCGCGGCGCGGCGATGGAGGCGAAGGGCTACAGCTATTCCTACGACATGCTGGGCGAGGCGGCGCTGACCGGCGACGACGCCAAGGCGTATTTCGACGCCTATGCCGCGGCGATCAAGGCGATCGCGGCGCGGTGCCGCTTCGACGACATCCGCTGCAACCCCGGCATCTCGGTCAAGCTGTCGGCGCTGCATCCGCGCTACGAGGTGGCGCAACATGACCGCGTGATGGCCGAACTCGTGCCGCGCGTCGCCGAACTCGCGGCGATGGCGGCCGAGGCACGCATGGGCTTCAACATCGACGCGGAGGAGGCGGATCGGCTCGATCTTTCGCTCGACGTGATCGAGGCGGTGCTGGCGGACCCGCGTCTTGCGGGCTGGGACGGTTTCGGTGTCGTCGTGCAGGCCTATGGCAAGCGGGCGGCGCCGGTGATCGACTGGCTGCACGCCCTGGCCGAGAAGCATGACCGGCGCATCATGGTCCGGCTCGTCAAGGGCGCCTATTGGGACACGGAGATCAAGCGGGCGCAGATCGACGGTGTAGAGGATTTTCCCGTCTTCACCCGCAAGACGGCGAGCGACGTCTCCTACATCGCGTGCGCAAAGAAGCTGCTCGGCCTGACCGACCGGATCTATCCGCAATTCGCCACGCACAATGCGCACAGCGTGGCCTCGATCCTGGAAATGGCGGACAATCGCGACACGTTCGAGTTCCAGCGCCTGCACGGCATGGGCGAGGCGTTGCATCGGCTGGTGCTGGAGGGCGAGGGAACGCGGTGCCGAATCTATGCGCCGGTCGGCGCGCATCGGGACCTGCTCGCCTATCTGGTGCGCCGCCTGCTGGAAAACGGCGCGAACTCCTCCTTCGTCAACCAGATCGTCGACACGTCCGTGCCTGTCGGCGATATCGTCGCCGATCCCGTCTCCGAATGGGAAGCCGAGCCGGGCGCCAATCCGCGCATCCGCAAGCCGGCCGAGGTGTTTCTTCCGCTGCGCGGCAATTCGAAGGGCTTCGACCTGCGCAGCCGGGACGATCTGGAGCGCATCGAAGCGGCGCGATCGCCGCTGCGCGCAGAGGCGTTCGAAGCCGCACCCATGCTTGCGGGCGGGCGGGGCAAGGGCAAGGCGAGGCCGGTGGTCAACCCGGCCGACCCGTCGGACATCGTCGGAACGGTCGTCGAGGCGAGCCCGCAGGACGTGCGCACGGCGCTCGACGCGGCGCAGGACTGGGCGGATTGCCCGACAGAAGAGCGCGCGCGCATCCTGCGCCATGCCGCCGATCTCTATGAGGAGAATTTCGGCCCGATCTTCGCCATTCTGGCGCGCGAGGCGGGCAAGACGCAGCTCGACGCCGTCGGCGAGTTGCGCGAGGCCGCGGACTTCCTGCGCTACTATGCCGGCGAGGCCGAGCGGGCGGGCGAGACCAGACCGCGCGGGCGATTTGCCTGTATCTCGCCATGGAACTTTCCGCTGGCGATCTTCACCGGCCAGTTCGCCGCGGCGCTTGCCGCCGGCAACGGCGTGCTGGCCAAACCCGCCGAGCAGACGCCGCTGATCGCCGCGCTGGCGGTCCGGCTGATGCATGAGGCCGGCGTGCCTCGCAATGTCCTGCAATTGCTGCCCGGCGACGGCGCGACGGTGGGCGCGGCACTGACATCCGATCCGCGCATCGACGGGGTCTGCTTCACGGGCTCGACCGAAACCGCGCAGGCGATCAACCAGGCGATGGCGCAGACCCTCGCGCCCGACGCGCCGCTGATCGCCGAGACCGGCGGATTGAACGCGATGATCGTCGATTCCACCGCGCTGCCGGAACAGGCGGTGCGGGACATCGTGTCGTCGGCCTTCCAGTCGGCCGGGCAGCGATGCTCGGCGTTGCGCGTGCTCTACGTGCAGGAAGACGTGGCTGACGGCATTCTCGAAATGCTCTCCGGAGCGATGGACGCGTTGCGTGCCGGCAACCCCTGGGATCTGGCGACCGACATCGGGCCTGTCATCGACGAGGATGCGCGTCGGACCATTGCCGATCATGTCGAAAAGGCACGCGCGCAGAATCGCTTGATCAAGGAACTTGACGTGCCGGGTGAAGGCACGTTCGTCGCGCCGACCGTGATCCGCGTCAAGGGCATCGGCGACCTGGAGCGCGAGATCTTCGGCCCGGTGCTGCATGTGGCGACCTTCAAGGCCTCGAAAATCGGCCGCGTGGTCGCCGACATCAACGCGTCGGGATACGGGCTCACCTTCGGCCTGCACAGCCGCATCGACGATCGGGTCGAGCAGATCACGTCGCGGATCCGGGTCGGCAATGTCTACATCAACCGCAACCAGATCGGCGCGGTCGTCGCGTCGCAGCCGTTTGGGGGAGAGGGGCTGTCCGGGACGGGCCCGAAGGCCGGCGGGCCGCATTATCTCTCCCGCTTCATGCGCGCCGAAACAAGGAGCGGGACCCCGCAGGAGGCGATCGGGGCCGATTTGACGGCGGTTCAGGCGCGGCTCGACCCGTTGCGTTTCGCCCGCGCTGCGGTTCAGGCGACGACGGCGATGCCGGGTGTCACGGGGGAATCGAACCGGCTCTCGGCCTTCGGCCGCGGCGTCGTGCTTTGCCTCGGGCCGGACGCCGCGCAGGCCGACGAACAGGCGCGGCTGGCCAGGGCGGCCGGCTGCGCGCCGCTGATCGTCGCGCCGGAGGCGAGCGGCAGCGACGCCATTCCCTTCTTCCTCGAACGCGACGCGCTGGCGACGCTCGAGGGCTTCGATGCGGTGATGCTGTGGAGCGACGAGGCCGACCTGCGCGCGGCGCGTGTCGCGCTCGCCAGGAGGCAGGGGCCGATCATTCCGCTGATCATGGAGGCCGATCCGGCCGATCGGCTGATCCTGGAGCGCCATGTTTGCATCGACACGACGGCGGCGGGCGGCAACGCGGCGCTTCTGGCCGCGAACGCTTGAGGTCCGCAATCAGTCCGGCATGGGGCGGTCCAGTCCCGTGATCGGGGCGATGCGGGCGAAGTGGTCGATGATCGCGAGGCTCTCCGCGATCACGGCGGCGTCTTCGTCGGAGGCGGTCCAGTGGTCCCGGGCCGCGGCGAAATCGAGATACTCATAGGCGGCGATGACGCGCGGGCCCCGGGGCGTCGCGACCAGGGAGAATGTCTCGCCGTCGCTGCGGGTCGCCGTGACGAGCGGCTTGCCGACACGCGCGTCGCCGAAGATCGCGGCATGGCCGAAGATGCGGGCGGAGCTGTCGGCCCGGGCGTCGCCATAGACGGCGGCATCGCCATGGATGTCTGCGTTGCCGGAAATCCGGGCGCTGCCGGAAATCTTCGCGTGGCCGTGGATGCGGGCGCTTCCGGAAATGCGGCAATCGCCGAAGGCCCAGCCATGCTCGTAGAGGCGGGCGTCGTCCGTCACGCAAGCGTTGTCCGTGACATGCGCCTGGCCGGAGACGCTGGCCTTGCCGGAGATTTCGACGTCGCCACGGACCCTGGCGTGGCCGGTCACCTCCGCCTGTCCGAGAATGCGGGCCTTGCGATCGACGACCGCGTTGCCGGACACCCGTGCGTCGTCCGCGATCATGGCGTTGCCGCGGATCGCGGCTTCGCCATGGACCTGCGCGTCGCCGGAGATCCGGGCGTTGTCCGATATCCGGGCGTCCATGAAGACCTTCGCGTCGTCGGCGATCCACGCTTCGCCGTCCTGGGCGAGGTTGTCCGTCGAGTGGACGAAGCCGCCGAGCTGGCCTATGCGGACGCTGCCGAAATCGGCGAGTGCCCGGATGCGGTAGAGCGTGTGCGTCAGGTGAATGATCGACGACGCGGTCAGTTCGTATTTGGCCATCCGGGCAGTCTAGCCGTTCAACGCGGCGTTCACAGCCCTCGCGATCACGCGTTCCTCGTCCGTCGGGATCACCATCACGCGGGTGGCGGCCGTGCCGAGATCGGTCGCGTTGCCGGCATTGCCGGCGTCGTCGATCTCGATGCCCAGCCATTCCATGCCTTCGCAGACCTTGCGGCGGATATGGGCCGAGTGCTCGCCGATTCCGCCGGTGAAGACGAGCCCGTCGAGGCCGCCGAGGACGGCGGCGAGCGCGCCCAGTTCGCGGCGGATGCGGAACACGAAATACTCGATCGCCTCGGCGGCCTCCGGCCTGTCGGAGGCTTCCAGTTCGCGCATGTCGTTCGATATGCCGGACAGCCCCTTCAGCCCGCTTTGCTTGTAGAGGAGATTGGCGATCTCGGCCGACGTCATCTTCTCGTGGTCCATCATGTAGAGCAGGACGCCGGGATCGAGCTGGCCGCTGCGCGTGCCCATCGGCAGGCCGTCCAGCGCGGTGAAGCCCATGGTCGAGGCGACGCTTCTGCCGTCGCGCACCGCGCACATCGACGCACCATTGCCGAGATGGGCGATCACGACGCGGCCATGGCGCAGGTCCGGCGCGATGCGTGCGAGTTCGCCGGAGATGAATTCGTAGGAGAGGCCGTGGAACCCGTAGCGCCGCACGCCGCGATCATACCATTCGCGTGGCAGGGCGAAGGTGTCGTTCACCCAGGGGTGGGCCCGGTGGAAGGCCGTGTCGAAGCAGGCGACCTGAATGGCGTCGGGAAAGGCGGCGCGGGCGGCGCGCACGGCGGCGAGATTGTGCGGCTGGTGCAGCGGCGCCAGCGGCTCCAGCGTCGTCAGATAGTCGATCGTCGCGTCGTCGAGGCGCACCGGCGCGGCATAGTCCGTGCCGCCATGGACGACCCGGTGGCCGATGCCGGCGACAGGGCGTCCGCCGAGCGCGTCGCCGGCATGGTCCAGGATCGCGGCCAGCGCTGCCGCGTGGTCGGCGGGGCCGATCGCGATGCGCGTCTTGTTGCCGTGATCCGGCTCGATGATCAGATAGGCCTGAGCGTCGCCGATATCCTCCACTTCGCCGCGCAACTGCTCTTCCGGCTCGTCGCCGGCGGCGTAGAGGGAGAACTTGATGGAGGAGGAGCCGGCGTTGAGGGTGAGGATCACGCCGGACGTCATGGCCGCTTTCTCCATTCGTGATAGAGGGCGGCGATCGCGCAGGAGGCGAGGCGCGCCTTGTCGTCGTCGGCGCGGCTGGTCAGGATGATCGGGCAGAGCGCGCCCATGACCAGGCCGCCGGCTTCGGCGTGGGCGACGAAGGTCAGTTCCTTGGCCAGCATGTTGCCGGCTTCCATGTTCGGCACGACGAGGATGTCGGCATGGCCGGCGACCAGCGAGTGGATGCCCTTGGTCTTCGCCGCCTCGACATCGACCGCATTGTCCATGGCGAGAGGCCCGTCGACGATGCCGCCCTTGATCTGGCCGCGCTCGGCCATCTTGGACAGGACGGCCGCATCGAGCGTCGAGGGGATGGCCGGGTTGACCGTTTCGACCGCCGAGAGAACGCCGACCTTCGGTTCCTCGATGCCGAGCGCCAATGCGAGGTCGATCGCGTTCTGGGTGATGTCGACCTTCTCCTCCAGCGTCGGCGCGATGTTGATCGCCGCGTCGGTGACGAGGAGCAGATGGTCGAGGCCGGGCGTGTCCATGACGAAGACATGGCTCAGGCGGCGCGTGGTGCGCAGGCCGCCGGTGCGCTTGACGACGTGGCGGAGCAGCACGTTGGTGTGAAGGTGGCCCTTCATCAGCGCCTTGGCGCGTCCCTCGTGGATGAGCTGGACGCCCATCGCCGCGGCCGCGTCATGGTCCGGCTCGTCGATGAGTTCGATCCCGGTGAGGTCGGCGCCGATGGACCGCGCGATGTCGGCGATCTTCTCGCGGTCGCCGATCAGGATCGGGCGGATCAGCGTGTGCTGGGCCGCGAGGACCGCGCCGCCGAGCGCCTGTTCCTCCTCCGGCGCGACGACCGCGGTGGGGATCGGGTCCAGAGGTTCGGCCAGGCCCAAGAGGTGGTCGAAATGCACGTGGCGGCGCACGGTCAGGCCCGGCAGGTCCTCGTCGTTGAACATGACCGTCTTTGCCGGCGCGATCACCTCGGCCTCGCCCTCGACGATGCGGTTGCCGTCGGGGCCCTCGACCCAGGTGTCGAAACAGGCGATCCGGTCCGGCTTGAGTTCGGTCAGGTGCACCTTGACGGTCAGTTCGTCGCCGGCCTTGGCGCGGCCGAGGAAGCGCAGGGTCTGCTGCCTGTAGAGCGAGCCCGGTCCGGGCAGCATGTTGCCGAGCACGGCCGAGAACAGCGACGCCACCCACATGGACGGAGCCATCGGCTCGTCGTCGAGGCCGTCGCCGTCATGGTCCTCGTGCGGCAGGTGCACCGGATTATGGTTGCCCGACGAGTTGGCGAAGACGAAGAAATCCTCCGCCCGGCAGAGGCGCTTGATTTCCGCCTGCATGCCGACTGCGAGTTCGTCATAGGGCGTGTTGATGTAGAGGGTCATTCGGTGGCTTCCTGCGCGGTTAGATTGCGGCGAGGTCGCCGACGATGTCCTTCATGGGTCCGAGAGCCGCTGTCCCGTCGGCGGGCGACGTCGGCAGCGGGGGCGATGTCATCATTGAGAGGTCCGGTTCGGCATGGGAGATCAGTGTTCGCCCATGGATCATAAGGGCAGGAGCGCCGCTGTCCATCGATAGAGACGGTTCCCGGGTCGATACGTTTGTCTGAGCCCTGGCGTGGGGACTGGTGACGGCGCGTTCCTTCAATGGCGCAGCGTAGATCGCCACCATGACAGGTGTTTTACGCCGGGCGTCGATAAATTTGACCTTTTGATCAAATTCAGTCATCCTCCCTGCATGCGGTGCAAATTCACCGCAGGCAACGCAATGTGGAGGGAGTGCCGCATGAATGCCGATCGATATGTCCGGGACGTCCAGGCGGGGCGGCTCGAAGCTGAAGCCTACGTGGATCTGTTCTCCGATCTCCATCCGCCGCTGGATGCGCATGAGGCCCATGTCGAGGCCGATCGCTGCTACTTCTGCTACGACGCGCCGTGCATGACGGCCTGTCCGACTTCCATCGACATCCCGCTCTTCATTCGCGAGATCTCGACCGGTAACCCGCTGGCGGCGGCCAAGACGATCTTCAACCAGAACATCTTCGGCGGCATGTGTGCCCGCGTCTGCCCGACGGAGACGCTTTGTGAAGAGGTGTGCGTGCGCGAGACGGCGGAAGGCAAGCCGGTCAAGATCGGTCTTCTGCAGCGTTACGCGACCGACGCGGCGATGGCGGCGGACAAGCAGTATTACACCCGTGCCGCCTCGACCGGAAAGAAGGTCGCCGTGATCGGGGCAGGGCCGGCGGGGCTGGCCTGCGCGCATCGCCTCGCCATGCACGGCCACGATGTCGATGTCTACGAAGCGCATGCGAAGGCCGGCGGGCTGAACGAATACGGCATCGCCTCCTACAAGACGCCGGGCGGGTTCGCCCAGCGCGAGGTGGACTACATCACCGCCATCGGCGGCATCACCGTGCATTACGAGAAGGCGCTTGGCGCCGACCTGTCGCTCGACGCGCTGGCGGCGGACCATGACGCAGTGTTCCTCGGCATGGGGCTTGCAGGCGTGAACGCGCTCAGCGTGCCCGAAGCCGACGCGGCAGGCAGCATCGACGCGGTCGAGTGGATCGAGGGTCTTCGTCAGGCCGACGACGTCGCCTCCGTTCCGGTCGGGCGCCGCGTCGTCGTGATCGGCGGCGGCATGACCGCCGTGGACGCCGCCGTGCAGGCCAAGGCACTCGGCGCCGACGAGGTGACGATCTGCTACCGTGGACCGAAGGAGCGGATGAAGGCCTCCAAATACGAGCAGGAAATCGCCCAGGTGCGCGGGGTGGCGATCCGCTATCACATGACGCCGATACGGGTGGTGGCCGCTGACGGCGAAGTGGCCGGCGTGGAATTCGACCGCGACGGCGAGACCGTGATGGTTCGCTGCGACCAGGTGATGAAAGCGATCGGGCAGAGCTTCGCGGCCGACAGCCTGAACGGATCGGGCGAAACGATTGCGCTGGACGGCGGGCGGATCAAGGTGGATGCTGACGGCAAGACGACCATGGCGAAGGTCTGGGCGGGCGGCGACTGCGTCAATGCCGGCGACGACCTGACCGTCACGGCCGTGTCGCAGGGGCGCGACGCAGCCGAAAGCATTCATCGCGCCCTGAGCGCCTGATGAGGAGGACACGACATGGCTGATCTTTCCACGAATTTCGTCGGCATCACGTCGCCCAACCCGTTCTGGCTCGCATCCGCGCCGCCGACCGACAAGCAGTACAATGTCGAGCGTGCCTTCGAGGTCGGCTGGGGCGGTGTCGTCTGGAAGACGCTGGGCGAGGCGGGTCCGCCCGTCGTCAACGTCAATGGTCCGCGCTACGGCGCGGTCTGGGGCGCCGACCGGCGCCTGCTCGGCCTGAACAATATCGAGCTGATCACCGACCGCGACCTGGAGATCAATCTGCAGGAGATCAAGGCGACCAAGAAGAACTGGCCCGACCGCGCCGTCGTCGTCTCGCTGATGGTGCCCTGCGAGGAGGATCCCTGGAAGAAGATCCTCGGCCGCGTCGCCGAGACCGGCGCCGACGGGGTGGAACTGAATTTCGGCTGCCCGCACGGCATGAGCGAGCGCGGCATGGGATCGGCCGTGGGGCAGGTGCCCGAATATATCCAGATGGTCGCCGAATGGTGCAAGCAGCACACCGACATGCCGGTGATCGTCAAGCTGACGCCGAACATCACCGACATCCGCCGACCGGCGGAAGCCGCCAAGCGCGGCGGGGCGGACGCGGTCAGCCTGATCAACACGATCAACTCGATCACCTCGGTCGATCTCGACAGTTTCGCGCCCGAGCCGACGATCGACGGCAAGGGATCGCATGGCGGCTATTGCGGACCGGCGGTCAAGCCGATCGCGCTGTCGATGGTCTCCGAGATCGCGCGCAATCCCGAGACCGCCGGCATGCCGATCTCCGGCATCGGCGGCGTGACCACCTGGCGTGACGCCGCGGAGTTCATCGCGCTTGGCTGCGGCACCGTCCAGGTCTGCACCGCGGCGATGACATATGGATTCAAGGTCGTGCAGGAAATGATTGCCGGGCTTGAGAATTACATGGACGAGAAGGGCTATGCGACGATCGAGGATTTCCGCGGCCGCGCCGTGCCGAACGTCACCGACTGGCAGTATCTGAACCTCAATTACGTCACCAAGGCGAAGATCGACCAGGACAAGTGCATCAAGTGCGGCCGTTGCCACATCGCCTGCGAGGACACCTCGCACCAGGCGATCACCAACATGGTCGACGGCGTGCGCCACTTCGAGGTGATCGAGGAGGAATGCGTCGGCTGCAATCTCTGCGTCAATGTCTGCCCGGTCGAGAACTGCATCTCCATGGAGCAGATCGCCGGCGTCGATCCGCGCACCAAGAAGCCGATCGATCCGGACTACGCCAACTGGACGACGCATCCGAACAACCCGGCCGTCTGGGCCAAGGAGGCGGCGGAATGACCGCCGCCCCGCATCGGTGGTAAGGCGCGTCTACGCGCTCTATTACTGGCCCGGCCTTCCCGGGCGCGGAGAATTCGTGCGTCTCGCGCTGGAATATGCCGGCGTGGACTACGAGGACATCGCGCTGATCGACCCGGAGGCGGTCGCCTATTTCCTCACCGACCTGGAGATCAAGACGCCGGCCTTCGCGCCGCCCTATCTGCGCGACGGCGACATCGTCATCGGTCAGACCGCGCTGATCCTGCACTATCTCGGGCCGAAGCTCTGGCTGGCGCCGCAGGACGAGGCGGAGCGTCTCTGGCTGCACCAGGTGCAGATGACGATGGGCGATTTCGTGGGCGAGGTCCACGACACGCATCATCCGATCGGCCCGGAACTCTATTACGAGGACCAGAAACGGGAGGCGGAAAGGCGCTCGGCCTCGTTCCGCGAGCACCGGATGCCGAAATATCTCGGCTGGTTCGAGCGGGTGCTGCGCCGCAATCCCCATGGCCCGACCTTCCTGGTCGGCGACAGCCTGACCTATGCGGACCTGTCGCTGTTCCACATACTCGCCGGGCTGGACTATGCCTTTCCACGGGCCTTCGCGTCGCTGATCGGGGAATATCCCTGCGTGCAGGAGCTTGGCGAATATGTCGCCGACCAGCCGGAATTGTCCGCCTATCTCGAGAGCGACCGGCGGCTGCCCTTCAACGAGACCGGCATCTTCCGCCACTATCCCGAACTCGACGACTGAGTGACGGCCACACCCGCCGAGCGCTTCCAGACACTTGTCCACCTATTGTGGATATAAGATATCCATGATAAGAAATATCGATGAATAGGAGGAAGGCATGAAACTCGGTGACGGTGTCGAGGCGTCGATTCATTGCACGGCCTTTCTGGCGGGACTGGAGGAGGGCGCCGTGCTGCCCGGTGCGGCGCTTGCCGAATTTCACGGCGTTTCGCCGACCTATCTGCTCAAGCACCTGAAGGCGCTCGTCGGTGCGGGCGTTCTTCAGTCCGTTCCCGGTCCCGCCGGGGGCTATCGGCTGGCGCGCCGGCCCGACCAGGTCACATTGCTGGACATCGTTTTCGCGGTGGAGGGCCGCCAGCCGGCGTTCCGGTGCGGCGAGATCCGCCAGCGCGGGCCGGGCGCGCCCGACGCGTCGGCCTTTGTCAGGCCCTGCGGCATCGCAAGCGCGATGCTGCGTGCGGAGGCCGCATGGCGCGACGCGCTCTCGGGCACCACGCTGGCCGACATCGTCGCCGACTTCCAGGCCACCGGCGATCCGCGCTCGGTGGCGCGGGGCTGCGCCTATCTGGAGGCCAACCAGCGGCGGCAGCCCTCATCCCGATAACCCGAACGAAAGGACATTCCATGCAACCGCGTCTCGACTACACCAAAACCGACCGCCCGCTCCTCCAGGCGCTCTACGCGCTCAATACGGCGGTCGATACTTGCGGTCTCGAAAGGAGCCTGCTGCACCTGATCAAGCTGAGGGCCTCGCAGATCAACGGCTGCTCCTTCTGCGTCGATATGCATTCCCACGAAGCGCGCGCTGACGGGGAGACGGAACAGCGCCTCTACATGGTCGCGGCGTGGAAGGAATCGCCGCTCTTCTCGGAACGCGAGCGGGCCGCCTTCGCCTGGACGGAGGCCGTGACCCGTATCGCGGAGGGCGGTGTCGGAGACGACGTCTTCGCCGCTGCCCGGCAGCAATTCTCGGAAGACGAACTGTCGAAGCTCACGATCGCGCTCGGCATGATCAACACCTGGAACCGCATCTGCGTGAGTTTCCATGTGGTTCATCCTGTGCGAGACGCTGCCAAGGCAGCGTAACCGCAGCGTCGGCGCGCGCCTGTCCGGCTGCCCTATTGGCGCGGCCGGATGCCGTTCAGGATAATCGTCAGCACGGCCTGTGCCGCCTGGTCCGCAAAGCCGGGGCGGCCGGCCTGGGAGCCGACCACGGCGCGGATCTGCACGTCGAAATCGGCGTAATGCTGGGTCGTCGCCCAGATCATGAAGATGAGGTGGTAGGGATCCACCGGCGCGAGCTTGCCTTCGCCGACCCAATAGCGGATCACCTTGGCCTTCTCGTCCACCAGCGTCTTCAGCGACGTCTTCAGGAAATCGCCGATCACCGGCGCGCCATGAATGATCTCGTTGGCGAAGAGCTTGGAGGCGTTCGGATTCTTCTCCGACATCTTCAGCTTGGCTGTGATGTAACGCCGCAGTTCCTCCACCGGGTCGCCCGTCGGATCGAGCTCGGCGAAGGGCGCCAGCCAGTCGGAAAGGGTCTGTTCCAGCACCTGCTGGTAGATCGCGCGCTTGCTCTTGAAATAGTAAAGCAGGTTGGGCTTCGACATGCCCGCCTTGGTGGCGATCTCGTCGATGGTCGCGCCGCGGAAACCGGAGATGGCGAAGACGTCGAGCGCCGCTTCCAGGATGGCTTTCCGGTTGGTTTCCTGGATGCGCGAGAGCGGTTTTGCCTGCTGCGCTTCGTCGCTTTTCGATCGGGACAAGGGCGCCTTCTTGTTCTTCCTCGTGGAGGCCTTTTTGTGCGATGGTAAAGCCACTTGACCGGCTTCGAAAGCTCTTTTAGCGTCTGTTTTGACCAAACGGTCAAGCGGATGTGGAAAACTTTCCGACACCGGTTAGGTTTTCCGCGTAGCCGTAGACGCGCCGCGGAAGAAAAGCAAGAAACCGAACAGGGCCGTAGAGCCGTACAGGCAGGGGTGGTGCAGTGATGTCCGATCGAGCAGTGGCGCCGAATAATCTTGATGCATTCTGGATGCCGTTTACGGCCAACCGGCAATTCAAGGCCAATCCGCGCATGTTCACGGCCGCGAAGGACATGCATTACACCACGTCCGACGGCCGCCAGGTGCTCGACGGCACGGCCGGCCTCTGGTGCTGCAATGCCGGTCACGGCCGTCCGAAGATCGTCGAGGCGATCCAGAAGCAGGTGGCCGAGCTCGACTATGCGCCGGCCTTCCAGATGGGCCATCCCAAGGCCTTCGAACTGGCCGCCCGGCTGGCGGCGATGCTGCCCAAGCCGCTCGACCATGTCTTCTTCACCAATTCCGGCTCCGAAAGCGTCGACACCGCACTGAAGATCGCGCTCGCCTATCAGCGCCAGATCGGGCAGGGCACGCGCACCCGCCTGATCGGCCGCGAGCGCGGCTACCACGGCGTCGGCTTCGGCGGCATCTCCGTCGGCGGCATCGTCTCCAACCGCCGTACCTTCGGCACCATGCTGACCGGCGTCGATCACATCCGCCACACCCATGATATCGCCCGCAACGCGTTCACGCGCGGCGTGCCGGAGCACGGCGTGGAATTCGCCGACGACCTGATCTCCGTCATCACCCTGCACGACCCGTCGACCATCGCCGCCGTGATCGTTGAGCCCGTCGCGGGTTCGACCGGCGTGCTGATCCCGCCGAAGGGCTATCTGAAGAAGCTGCGTGAGATCTGCGACCAGCACGGCATCCTTTTGATCTTCGACGAGGTCATCACCGGGTTCGGCCGTCTCGGCGCGCCGTTCGCTACCGGATATTTCGACGTCGTGCCGGACCTGATCACGACCGCCAAGGGGATCACTTCGGGCACGATACCGATGGGCGCGGTGTTCTGCACGTCGGACATCTACGACGCCTTCATGACCGGCCCGGAGAACATGATCGAACTGTTCCACGGCTACACCTATTCGGCGCATCCGATCGCCTGCGCCGCGGCGCTCGGCACGCTCGACACCTACGAGGAAGAGGGCCTTCTGACCCGCGCGGCCGAGCTCGCCTCCTACTGGGAGGATGCGGTGCATTCGCTGAAGGACTGCCCGCATGTCATCGACATCCGCAATCTCGGTCTGATCGGCGCGATCGAGCTGGAGCCGATCGCCGGCGCGCCGACCAAGCGCGCCTTCTCGGCCTTCCTGGAGGCCTATGAGCGGGGGCTGCTGATCCGCACGACGGGCGACATCATCGCCCTGTCGCCGCCGCTGATCATCACGAAGGCGCAGATCGACGAGTTGTTCGACACGCTGCGCGGCGTCCTCAACGCCATCGACTGAGGAACGACAAAGGGGGAGACCATGGAAACGATCCGCAACGCCATCAACGGCAAACTCGCCCTCTCGTCCTCGACACGCTCACAGCCCGTCTTCAACCCCGCGACGGGCGAGGAAAGCGCGGTGCTGCCGCTGTCGACGGCGGCGGAACTCGACGAGGCGGTGGCTGCTGCCAAGGCGGCGCTGCCGGCCTGGCGCGACATGCCGCCGCTGAAGCGCGCGCGCTACATGTTCAAGTTCAAGGAACTGCTCGACGCGCATGTCGACGACATCGCGCGCGCGATCTCCAAGGAACACGGCAAGACCCATGACGACGCGCTGGGCGAGGTCGCGCGCGGGGTGGAGGTCGTCGAGTTCGCCTGCGGCATCCCGCATCTCCTGAAGGGCGAGTTCTCGCGCAATGTCGGCCCGTCGATCGATTCGCATGCCGACCGCCAGCCGCTCGGCGTCGTCGCGGGCATCACGCCGTTCAACTTCCCGGCAATGGTGCCACTTTGGATGTATCCGATCGCGGTCGCCTGCGGAAACACCTTCATCCTCAAGCCTTCCGAGCGCGACCCGTCGGCGCCGATGCTGGTCTACGAACTGTTCAAGCAGGCCGGCTTCCCGGACGGCGTCCTGAACGTCGTGCATGGCGACAAGGAAATTGTGGACGCGATCCTCGATCACCCGGACATCAAGGCCGTGTCCTTCGTCGGCTCCACGCCGATCGCCGAATATGTCTATTCGCGCGGCACGGCCGCCGGAAAGCGCGTCCAGGCACTGGGCGGGGCCAAGAACCACATGGTGGTCATGCCCGACGCCGACATGGACAAGGCCGCCGACGCGCTGATGGGCGCCGGATACGGGTCCGCCGGCGAGCGCTGCATGGCGATCTCGGTCGCGGTTCCCGTGGGCGAGGAAACGGCGGACCGGCTGGTTTCGGCGCTGAAGCCCAAGGTGGAGGCGCTGAAGATCGGGCCTTCCAGCGATCCCGACGCGGAAATGGGGCCGCTGGTGACCAAGCAGGCCCAGGAGCGGGTGCTCGGCTATATCGACAGGGGTGTCGAGGAAGGCGCCGATCTCGTCGTCGACGGGCGCGGCTTCTCGCTGCAGGGCTACGAGGACGGCTATTTCGTCGGCGGCACGCTGTTCGACCGCGTCACGACGGACATGACCATCTACAAGGAAGAGATCTTCGGGCCGGTCCTGTCGGTGGTGCGCACGGAGTCCTACGAGGAAGCCGTGGCGATGATCGACAAGCACGAGTACGGCAACGGCACCGCGATCTTCACCCGCAACGGCGACGCCGCGCGCGATTTCGCCGACCGCATTGAGGTCGGCATGGTCGGCGTCAACGTGCCGATCCCCGTGCCGGTGGCCTATCATTCCTTCGGCGGCTGGAAACGGTCGCTCTTCGGCGACCATTCGATCTACGGTTCGGAGGGCGTGCGCTTCTACACCCGTCTGAAGACGGTGACGACGCGCTGGCCGGACGACATTCACGAGGGCGCGGTCTTCACGTTCCCGAGCATGAAATAGGCACAGACGAGAGGATACTTCATCATGGCTGCACCGGGCGAAAACCTCAGGATCAACGGGGACCGGCTCTGGGACTCCCTGATGGACATGGCGAAGATTGGCCCCGGCGTCGCCGGCGGCAACAACCGCCAGACCGTGACCGACGAGGACGGCGAAGGCCGCAAGTTGTTCCAGAAATGGTGCGAGGACGCCGGCTGCACCATGGGCGTCGACACCATGGGAAACATGTTCATGCGGCGTGAAGGTGCGGACCCGGACGCGCTGCCGGTCTATGTCGGTTCGCATCTCGACACGCAGCCGACCGGCGGCAAGTATGACGGCGTGCTCGGCGTGCTGGCCGGTCTCGAGGTCGTGCGCACGCTCAACGATCTCGGCATCAAGACGAAGCACCCGATCGTCGTCACCAACTGGACCAACGAGGAAGGCACGCGCTTCGCGCCGGCCATGCTCGCCTCCGGCGTCTTCGCCGGCATCCACGAACAGGACTGGGCTTATGACCGCGAGGACGCCAAGGGCCTGAAATTCGGCGACGAGCTGGAGCGCATCGGCTGGAAGGGCGACGAGGAGGTCGGCGCGCGCAAGGACAAGATGAAGGCCTTCTTCGAACTGCATATCGAGCAGGGTCCGATCCTGGAGGCCGAGGGCAAGGACATCGGCGTCGTCACGCACGGGCAGGGGCTGTCCTGGACGCAGGTGACGATCACCGGCAAGGACGCCCATACCGGCTCCACGCCGATGCCGATGCGCAAGAATGCCGGGCTCGGCATGGCCAAGGTGCTGCAGCTGGTCGACGAGATCGCGTGGAGCCACGCGCCGCACGCCGTCGGCGCGGCCGGCCACATCGACGTCTATCCGAATTCGCGCAACGTCATCCCCGGCAAGGTCGTCTTCACCGTCGATTTCCGCTCGCCGGACCTCGCCGTGATCCAGGACATGGAGCAGCGGCTGAAGATCGGCGCGAAGGAAATCTGCGACGAGATGGGCCTCGGCATCGAGTTCGAGAAGGTCGGCGGCTTCGATCCGGTCGAGTTCGACCATGACTGCGTCAAGGCGATCCGCGACGCCGCCGAACGGCTCGGCTACTCGCACCGCAACATCATCTCAGGCGCCGGCCATGACGCCTGCTGGATCAACCGCGTCGCGCCGACGGCCATGGTCATGTGCCCCTGCGTCGACGGATTGAGCCACAACGAGGCCGAGGACATCTCGCTCGAATGGGCGCGGGCCGGTTGCGACGTGCTGTTCCATGCGGTGGTCGAGACCGCGGAGATCGTGGAGTGAATGAAGTACGACCATTCGCGGTGATCGCGCTTGCGTCATCGTTCGCTGGGGTTGCGCCCAGTCTTGCGATCGCGGCCGATCCCAATGGTTGGTGTTTGCCATCCGACGCGTGCATGGGTGAGCAGAAGCCGATTGCAGGGAACTCGTGGAACGAGTGTGAAAGCTCTTGCGAAATCAGTGCCCCCGTCAAAGTTCGAGGTATGAACGCCAGCTTGTATGATGTCGAATGTAAAGGCGATTGGGGAAGCAGCGTCTACAGGGCGATGTTCGTCTTCACATCCAACTCGAATGGCGGGCACGATCTTCTGATGGTTTCCAATAATGACCTCGTCAAACTTGAGCAATGCAGCGATGCGCGTAACTGATTCGGATTTGGGCGAGGACTTCAGGAACGAATGAACGCCCACGCACCCATCCACACGAACGAGATGCAGCTTCGCATCGACCTCGCAGCCGCCCTGCGGCTTTCTGCGCGCAATGACTGGCACGAGGGCGTGGCGAACCATTTCTCGGCCGCCGTCTCGCCGGATGGAAGGACGTTCCTCGTCAATCCGCGCTGGAAGCATTTCTCCATGGCGACGGCGTCGGAACTGCTGCTGGTCGATGCCGACGATCCGGAGACGATGAATCGTCCCGATGCGCCCGATCCGTCGGCGTGGTCGATCCATTCGGCCATTCACCGCAACCTGCCGCATGCCCGCGTGGCGCTGCATCTGCATCCGCCCTATGCGACCACGCTGGCGACGTTGAAGGACCCGGCGATCTACCCGATTGACCAGGTGACGGCACGGTTTTTCCGGCGCATCGCCTATGATCTGAGTTTCGGCGGCATTGCGACCGAGGAGGCCGAGGGCGAGCGCATCGCGGCGTCCATCGGCAATCACTCCGCGGTCATGATGGGTAATCACGGCGTGACCACCGTCGCGCCGACTGTCGCCGAAGCCTTCGACGCCATGTACCATCTCGAACGCGCCGCCCGGCAATTGGTGCTGGCCTACCAGACCGGCCAGCCGCTCAACATCATGAGCGACGAACTGGCGGAGGCGACGGCGCGTGAGTGGGACGTCTACAAGGACGCCGAGCACGCTCACTTCGCCGAAATGAAGCGCATTCTGGATCGCGAGGACCCGTCCTATGCGGAGTAGTGTCGCAGGATCGGAGACGTTGGATCTGGAAAAGCTCCCATCCAACCATAAGACGTATATTTGCAAACATGTCTTCAACACCGACAGACCTGTTGCCTATGTCGTGGTCGAAGACGGGGATTTGAGCCTCCTGTGTGGATGCTACGATCATGAGGAGTCAGCCAGAGACTACAAGGTTGTCGGGCTTGCGCATCTGATCAAACGGCAGCCGGATATCCTGGAAATCGGGGAACTATTCGATGGGTGGCAGGCCGAACGATTGGAAGATGGATGCTGGCATAAGAGCCCTATTCCTGAAGCCGCAAACTGAGTTTGCGAACGCAGTCGGGCCGATCATGCAGATTGATGAAGAATTACGGGAGAACGCGATATGAGCAAGGTCATCAAGAACGGAACCGTCGTCACCGCCGACCTGACCTACAAGGCGGACGTGAAGATCGAGGACGGCGTGATCACCGAGATCGGGCCGAACCTGTCGGGTGGCGAGGAACTGGACGCGACGGGCTGCTATGTCATGCCGGGCGGCATCGATCCGCATGTGCATCTCGAAATGCCGTTCATGGGCACCTATTCGGCCGATGATTTCGAGAGCGGCACGCGTGCGGGCCTTGCTGGCGGCACCACGATGGTAGTCGATTTCTGCCTGCCCGACCCGGGCCAGTCGCTGCTTGACGCGCTGAAGCGCTGGGACAACAAGTCGACGCGCGCCAATTGCGATTATTCCTTCCACATGGCGATCACCTGGTGGGGCGAGCAGGTCTTCAACGAGATGGAGACGGTCGTCCGCGAGAAGGGCATCAACACCTTCAAGCACTTCATGGCCTACAAGGGCGCGCTGATGGTCAATGACGACGAGATGTTCGCGTCGTTCTCGCGCTGCGCCGAACTGGGCGCGCTGCCGCTCGTCCACGCCGAGAATGGCGACGTTGTCGCCACCATGCAGCAGAAGCTGCTGGCCGAGGGCAATAACGGGCCGGAGGGCCACGCCTATTCGCGTCCCGCCGAGGTGGAGGGCGAGGCGACCAACCGCGCCATCATGATCGCCGACATGGCCGGTGTGCCGGTCTATATCGTGCACACCTCCTGCGAGCAGGCGCATGAGGCGATCCGCCGGGCCCGCCAGAACGGCATCCGGGCCTATGGCGAGCCGCTGATCCAGCACCTGACGCTCGATGAGAGCGAATATTTCGACAAGGACTGGGATCATTCGGCGCGCCGCGTCATGAGCCCGCCCTTCCGCAACAAGAAGCACCAGGATTCGCTGTGGGCGGGCCTGCAGGCCGGCTCGCTCAGCGTGGTCGCAACCGACCACTGCGCCTTCACCACCGACCAGAAGCGCTACGGCGTCGGCGATTTCACCAAGATCCCGAACGGCACGGGCGGCCTCGAAGACCGGTTGCCGATGCTGTGGACCTATGGCGTCTCGACCGGCCGGCTGACCCCGAACGAGTTCGTCGCGGTCACGTCAACGAACATCGCAAAGATCCTGAACATGTACCCGAAAAAGGGCGCGATCCTGGTCGGGGCCGATGCCGACATCGTCGTGCTCGACCCGAACAAGGAGAAGACGATCTCGGCTTCGACCCAGCAGTCGGCGATCGACTACAACGTCTTCGAGGGCAAGCATGTGAAGGGCCTGCCGCGCTTCACGCTCTCGCGCGGCAAGGTGGTCGTCCATGACGGCGAGATCCGCACCGAGGAAGGCCACGGCAAGTTCGTTTCGCGCGAGCCGTTCCAGGCGGTCAACAAGGCGCTGTCGACCTGGAAGGAACTTGTCGCCCCGCGCCCCGTCGAGCGCACCGGCATTCCGGCGAGCGGGGTGTAATTGATGTCAGCGGAGGCTACGCTAGCTGTCGTCGGCGCGAATGACGATCGTACGGGTGTCTGGATCCCAGTCGTATTCAATAGCCTCCGCAATGCCCTGAAGGCTGAGGTTGCTTTCCCACGTCTGATCGAGCCCGCCATCAAGCCAATCGATCCAAAAATGATCGGCGAGTTGTTGGGCTTTTTCACCCGTAAACTGCAACGTGACGGTTGGTATGCTGCATTGGGTCGCCTTTTTTGCCATTTTCAATCCTCCTCAATTGGCTTGAGAAGTATTTCAACGCAGAGTGAAGTGAATATGACAAGAAAAAAGAGTTCGGCGGCGCGATGAATACGGTCATATCAGCCGACAAACTCAACCTGACCTTCCAGACCAATGATGGTCCGGTGCATGCGTTGTCGAATATCGATCTCGACATCGAAAGGGGCGAATTCGTCTCGCTGATCGGGCCGTCGGGCTGCGGCAAGACCACGCTTCTGCGCGTCATCGCCGACCTTGAGCAGCCGACCGGCGGCTCGATCACCGTCAACGGCATGACGCCGGAGGAGGCGCGGCTGAAGCGCGCCTATGGCTATGTCTTCCAGGCGGCCGCGCTGTTTCCCTGGCGCACCATTTCCGACAACATCGCCCTGCCGCTGGAGGTGATGGGCGTCCACAAGGCGGAGCGCGACAAGCGCATCGCCGAGAACCTCGAACTGGTCGACCTGGCCGGGTTCGGCAAGAAATATCCGTGGCAATTGTCGGGCGGCATGCAGCAGCGCGCCTCCATCGCGCGCGCTCTGGCGGTCCAGCCCGACATGCTCCTGATGGACGAGCCTTTCGGCGCGCTGGACGAGATCGTGCGCGACCACCTCAACGAACAGCTTCTGAAACTGTGGGCGGCGACCAAGAAGACGGTGGTCTTCGTTACCCACTCGATTCCCGAAGCGGTGTTCCTGTCGACGAAGATCGTGGTGATGAGCCCGCGGCCGGGCCGGATCCACGACGTCATCGATTGCGACCTCGGCGACGAGCGGCCGCTCGACATCCGCGAAACGCCGGAATTCCTCAAAATCGCGCATCGTGTGCGCGACGGCCTCAGGGCGGGACACAGCTATGAGGACGTCTGAATGGCGCTGGCGCTTACGTCTTCCAGTCCGCGCGTGCGCGTCATTCCCGGGCAGGGGGTCACGACCGTGGTCATCGTTCCGCGGACAGGCGTGGTCTCCTTCGTGGCGATGCTCGCGGTCTTCGCGTTCTGGTCCTTCGGCGGCCTGTTCGCCATGCTGATGCTCGAGGTGGCCAACCGCAACGGCGACTCGGGCGCCTTCTTCCGGATCTGGCTGGTGGCCTGGGTCGTTGCCGAGATCGTCTTTCTTCTCACGATCGCCTGGCGGCTGTTCGGGCGCATCGTCGTCGAGGCGCGGGCGACCGGCCTGTCGGTGGCGCGCAAGATCCTCTTCTTCGGTCCGCGCTCGACGGTGCCCGCATCGGCGTTTTCCGGGCTGAGCTTCCTGCCGGACGATCCGTCCAGACGGGTGAAGGTCAATGGCAGGCGCATTCCGCAGTCGGCGCTGACGGTGCGCGCGACCACGGGCTCGTTCAGGCTTGTCAGCGGCATCACGCGCGAGGACGCGGACGTCGTGGTCGCCGCGGTTCGCCGCCGGCTCGGCAAGGCGAGGTCTCTGGCATGAGGCGCATCGTTCCCGTCCTGACCGTCGTCGCGGTCATCGTCGCCATCTGGTATGTCGCCGCCGTGTTCATGAATGCGCCGGTGCAGCGTGACATGGACAAGCGCGCCGGCGTCACCTCGACGACCTGGGAACTGGTCGAGAAGACCATGAGCCAGGCCAAGCCGACGCTGCCCGCGCCGCACCAGATCGCGGTGAATTTCTACGAGAACACGGTGAAGCGGAAGCTCACCTCCAAGCGCAGCCTCGTCTATCACTCCTGGGTGACGCTGGCCTCGACGCTCGCCGGGTTCGGGTTCGGCACCGTTCTGGGTATCGCGATCGCGGTCGGCATCGTGCATCTGAAATCGCTCGAACGCAGCCTCATGCCCTGGATCATCGCGTCCCAGACCGTGCCGATCCTGGCGATCGCGCCGATGGTGATCGTCGTGCTCGGGGCGATCAACATCACCGGCCTCGTTCCGAAGGCGCTGATCTCGACCTACCTGTCCTTCTTCCCCGTGACCGTCGGCATGGTGAAGGGGCTTCGCTCGCCGGAGGCCATGCATCTCGACCTGATGCGCACCTACAACGCCTCCATCGGCCAGACCTTCTGGAAGCTGCGTGTGCCGGCGTCCGTGCCCTATCTCTTCACCTCGATGAAGATCGGCATCGCCGCCAGCCTTGTCGGCGCCATCGTCGGCGAACTGCCGACCGGGGCCGTCGCCGGCATCGGAGCCAAACTGCTCGCCGGTTCTTATTACAGCCAGACCATCGACATGTGGGCGGCGTTGTTCGCCGGGTCCGTGCTGGCCGCCCTGCTGGTCTTTTCCGTCGACATCGTCTCGCGGGTCGTCAATCGCCTGATGGGCGGGAGGCCGGCATGACGGCGTTGCTTCGCTCATGGCAATCGGCCGTCGCGCTGCTTCTGACCGCGATCGCGCTGATCAAGATGCCGCTCTTCGCCGAAACCGCCGCCAATGCACCGGAGACGGCAACCGTATCCGTCATCGTGCTCCTCGCCGTCGCCGGCTCGGTGGCCGCGTTTCTGCCGATCGGCCGGGCGGTTCTGGCCTTCGTGCTGCTCATTGCCGCCCATGCGGGCGCGTGGCTGTTGCTGTCCTCGCTTTCGGGCAACGAGGCGCAGGCGCGCGCGCCGTTCTTCCTGCTGGTTGCGGCGAACTGGCTGCTGGCCTGGGCGTGCGTCACGCATCTTTCGGCGCTCAGCCCACGTTCCCGCCCGGTGGCGACGTTCCTGCGGCTGCTCATTCCGGCGATCTTCGGCGCCTGGATCCTGATCATCTGGGAGGCCGCGACACGCGGCTTCGGCATTCCCTTCATCCTGTTGCCGCCGCCTTCGGCCATCGGCGCCCGCATCGCATCGTCATTGCCGACGCTGGCCGCCGACGTGCAGCAGACGATCTTCAAGGCCGTCCTGTTCGGCTATGTCGTCGGTTCCGGCGCCGGCTTCGCGGTCGCCATCCTGGCCGACCGTGTCGATTTCCTGCGCCGCGGGCTGCTGCCGATCGGCAATTTCGTGTCGGCGCTGCCGATCATCGGCATCGCGCCGATCATGGTGATCTGGTTCGGCTTCGACTGGCATTCCAAGGCGGCCGTCGTCATCATCATGACCTTCTTCCCGATGCTGGTGAACACGGTGGCAGGGCTGGGTGCCGCCGGCCACATGGAGCGCGACCTGATGCGCACCTACGCATCGGACTACTGGCAGACGCTGTTCAAGCTCCGGCTGCCGGCGGCGATGCCGTTCATCTTCAACGCGCTGAAGATCAACTCGACCCTGGCGCTGATCGGCGCGATCGTCGCTGAGTTCTTCGGCACGCCGATCGTCGGCATGGGCTTCCGCATCTCCACCGAGATCGGCCGTTTGAACCTCGACATGGTCTGGGCCGAGATCGCGGTTGCGGCGCTGGCCGGCTCGGTCTTCTATGGTGTCATCGCACTTGCGGAGCGGGCGACGACATTCTGGCATCCGTCTGTCCGGGGTGGATAGACGCAAACCGGTGTCCGTCCGCGGGCGGGCGCGCCAACTCTTGAGGGAAAGGCGAAAGGAAGAACAATGAAGAAACTGATGGTATCTCTGATGGCGGGCGCGATGTCGCTCGCGGCAGCGCAGGCCATGGCCGCCGACGCGGTGACGCTGCAGCTGAAATGGGTCGCCCAGGGTCAGTTCGGCGGCTATTTCGTGGCCCTCGACAAGGGCTTCTACGAAGAGGAAGGCCTTGACGTCACCATCAAGCCGGGCGGTCCCGACATCGCGCCGGAACAGGTGATCGCCGGCGGCGGCGCCGACGTGATCGTCGACTGGATGGGTGGCGCGCTCGTCGCTCGCGAAAAGGGCGTTCCGCTCGTCAACATCGCCCAGCCCTACGAGAAGGCCGGAATGGAAATGGTCTGCCCGAAGGACGGCCCGGTGCAGACGACCGACGATTTCCCGGGCCACACGCTCGGCGTCTGGTTCTATGGCAACGAGTATCCGTTCTTCGCGTGGATGAACAAGCTCGGCTACTCCACCGAGGGCGGCGATGACGGCGTCACGGTGCTGAAGCAGTCCTTCGACGTGCAGCCGCTGATCCAGAAGCAGGCCGACTGCATCTCGGTCATGACCTACAACGAGTATTGGCAGCTGATCGACGCCGGCTATTCCGCCGATGACCTGATTGTCTTCAACTACTCGGAAATGGGCAACGACCTGCTCGAGGACGGCCTCTACGCGCTGGAGACCGACCTTGCCGATCCGGCCTTCAAGGACAAGATGGTCCGCTTCGTGCGCGCCTCCATGAAGGGCTGGAAATACGCGCTTGAGAACCCGGACGAAGCCGCCGAGATCGTCATGGACAATGGCGGCCAGGACGAGAACCACCAGAAGCGCATGATGGGCGAAGTCGCCAAGCTGATCGGCGACGGCGACGGCGTGCTCAAGGAAGACGTCTATGAGCGTACCGCTCAGGCGCTCCTCGACCAGGGCATCATCGAGAAGCAGCCGGAAGGCGCCTGGACGCATGAGATCACCGACGAAGCGCTGAAATAGGCATCGCTTCTTCGGCCACCGAAAAGGGGCGGGACCGCGGGAGCGGTTCCGCCCTTTCTCGTTCGCGGGTCAGCTTGCCGCAGCCAGGGCGACCGCGTCGGCGCCCGCCGGGTATCTGAGCCTGTCGGAGGTGTCGTTGGCGGCCCGCCACACCGCCTCGGCCACGTCGCTTTCCCTGGTCAGCAGCGGCGGATTGGCAAAACCTTCGAAGATCGGTCCCGCATAGGCGGCATAGGCCTCGGGAATGAGGTCGGCGACCGCGATGTCGGTGTTTGCGGCGAAGCGCGTCGTTGGCGCGTAGCCGGGTTCGACCAGCTTCGCGCGCACGCCGAACGCGCCGAGCTCGTGGGCCAGCGATCCCGTGAAGCCCTCGATCGCCTGCTTGCTGGCGGTGTAGGCGGCAGCCAGGGGATGCGCGGCCAGCGTCACGCTGGAGGTGACGTTGACGATCACGCCTGACCTGCGCGCCCGCATCTGTGGGATCACCGCCTGGGTCATTGCCATGGTGCCGAATGTGTTGGTCTCGAAGACCTTGCGGATGTGGGTCATCGGCGTCGCCTCGAAGGCGCCGACGACGCCGATGCCGGCATTGTTGACGAGGGCGTCGACCGGTCCCGCCGCTTCAAGCGCGGCGGCGACGCTCTCGGGCACGGTGACGTCCAGCGGCAGGATGCGGACGGACGCGGGAAGCAGGCCCTGGCGGGGCGCGCGCATGGTGGCGATCACGCTCCATCCTTGAGCGTGGAAGTGGCGGGCGGTTTCCAGCCCGTAGCCGGAAGAGCAGCCGGTGATCAGGACGGTGTTCATGTCGGGTCTCCTGTTTTCAATGTTGACGAACCAGAGATAACCGGCATGATCAGGACTATCATCGATCCAAGATCCATATTTCGTTTGAGATAGTCCTGATGAGCGACCCATTGTCCGAAGTGATCGAGCTCCTGCGACCGCGCGCGGTGTTTTCCAAGGGGATCAGCGGCGCCGGTCGCTGGGCTGTGCGCTACACCGAATTCGGCCAACCCGGCTTTTGCGCCATGATCGACGGGCGCTGCCGGCTCGCCGTCGACGGAGAAGAGCCGGTCGTTCTGGAGGAGGGCGACTTCGTGCTCCTGCCGGCGACGCCGGCTTTCACCATGTCCGGCTTCGAGCCGGCGACGCCGACGCTGATCGATCCCAATCGGGCACCGGCACCGGCCGGGGAGGCGCGCTACGGCCGACAGGCCGGCCCGGCGGACGTCCGGCAGTTCGGCGGATACTTCGTTTTCGACACGCCCGATGCGGCGCTTCTCGTCTCGCTGCTGCCGCGCATGGTCCACATCCGGGGTGTGCCGAGGCTGGCGCAGCTCGTGCGGCTGGTCGGGGAGGAGAGTGCGACGGAGGACATCGGCCGCGACCTCATTCTCACCCGCCTGGTGGAGATCCTGCTGATCGAGGCCTTGCGCTCCGTTCCGGGCGACACCGCCGAGCCGGGGCTGTTGCGGGGGCTCGCGGATGCCCGGATATCGGCAGCGCTGCGGAAGATGCACGCGGATGTGGAGCGGCCCTGGACCGTGCCGGATCTCGCGCTCGCCGCGGGAATGTCCCGTTCGGCCTTCTTCGGCCGGTTTGCCCGCGCCGTCGGCGTCAGGCCTATGGAATATCTCCTGAACTGGCGCATGGCGGTGGCGAAGGACCTGCTGCGGGGCGGCAACCTGGCGCTCGACGAAGTGGCCAGGCGGATCGGCTATGGCTCGGCCAGCACCTTCAGCACCGCGTTCAGCCGCCATGTGGGCCTGCCGCCCGGCCGGTTCATGCGCATGGCGGGCCGAGAGAGCGACGTCATGCCGGAGGCGCAGGCCTCGCAGTAAACGGTGGCGTGGGCTTGTCGCTCGGGGGCTGAAGAAATGTTGCGCCGCCTGCGTAGGAGGTGCCGTTTGCCTGCGTGTCAGGGGCAGATGCGGACGTCTTGTCCGTGCGCCCCACCGAAAGGACTGAACATGACACGCTTCCTCCTCCTGGTCGCTTCCGGGCTCTTGTTTCTCGGTTTCGCCGTCAACTCCGCCGCGGCGGCCACGCAGGCCGTCGCCACGGCCGATGTCAATCTGCGGGCCGGCCCGTCGACGGCCTATCCGGTGGTGACCGTCGTGCCGCATGGCGCGCGGATCGTCACGTATGGCTGTGTCGCCGACTACCGCTGGTGCGACGTCGGATTCGCCGGCTATCGCGGCTGGCTTTCCGCCGGATACATGCAGGTCATCTACAACGGCGCGCCGGTGATCGTCACGGCGCCGGTCGCGACGCAGGCCGGCATCGTCGTGGTCGGTTACAGCAAGGCCTACTGGGACACCTACTATGTCGGCTATCCCTGGCATGCGCGCTGGGCGGCCTATCCGGCCTATGTCGCGCCGCGCGTGACCTCGCACAGCCGGACGGTGGATTGCGCCGACGGCAGCTGCACGGCGACCCGCAACGCGACGGGAATTTATGGCGGTTCCGCCAGCCAGACGCGGACATGCGCCGATGGCAGCTGCACGGCCACGCGGCAGACCGTCGGCCCCGCCGGCGCCACGGCGAGCCGGACGCGCAATTGCAGCCCGCAGGACAGGAACTGCACCGTCACGCGCACGGGCCCGGCCGGGAGGGTGATCCACGGAACGCGCAGCTGGTAGTCCGGCTTTCTGAGCCGCGAAAGGCACGAGAAGCGGGCTGCGATGCGGCCCGCTTTTCCATTGAGTGGCGGGCACCGGCCGGCAGTGTTAGGCTTATGCGCGATTGCAGTGGCGGGGAGGCCTATGAGCGACAAGCGCGACATGGCGAAAGAGCGTCGGGAGGCCGATGCGGAGGCGTTCCACGAAGCGCTTCTGGCGGCGCATGAGGGCCTGACGCTCGAGCAGTGCGTGCGCATGGACGTGCGGCTGATCCTCATCCTCGCGAGCCGCATCGGCGACCGCGACCTGCTGACCACCGCGTTGGCGACGGCGCGCGCCGGGGCCAAATGATTGCCCAATTGGGCGGCATGCCATCGGCCTGCAACAGTTGAAAATTATTGCATGTATGATTCAGTGATCAAATATTGTGCAGCCGACTCTGTTCTGCTGAATTCCAAAGCAGCGGCCGCAATGTGACAATTCCTTGAAGCTTGAGTCCGGTTTCTTCTGCAACGCATTGAAAACGTAAGGTAAAGTACCTTTTGCCGCAGGTTGTTCAGTGGTTGGCATGGCGATTGCTGTTTACCGGCTGTTGTCAATTGTCAGGAGCTTTCCATGAGATTCATCCGTAAAACTCTGACCGGTGTGCTTGCCAGCGCAGCGATCGCCGCGTCGGCCCTTGTGCCGGCGGCCAGCGCGCAGGAAGACACCATCAAGGTCGGTATTCTCCACTCGCTGTCGGGCACGATGGCGATTTCCGAGACGACCCTCAAGGACGTCATGGAAATGCTCATCGACGAGCAGAACGCCAAGGGCGGGCTTCTCGGCAAGAAGCTTGAAGCCGTCGTCGTCGATCCGGCTTCCGATTGGCCGCTGTTCGCCGAAAAGGCTCGCGAACTGATCACGGGCAACGGCGTCGCCGCCGTGTTCGGCTGCTGGACCTCGGTCTCGCGCAAATCCGTTCTGCCGGTCTTCGAGGAACTGAACTCGATCCTGTTCTACCCCGTCCAGTACGAGGGTGAAGAGTCGCAGCGCAACGTGTTCTACACCGGTGCCGCTCCGAACCAGCAGGCCATTCCGGCCGTCGATTACCTGATGGAAGAGGAAAGCGTCGAGCGCTGGGTTCTCGCCGGCACCGACTACGTCTATCCGCGCACGACCAACAAGATCCTCGAGGCCTACCTCAAGGACAAGGGCGTTGCCGAAGAAGACATCATGATCAACTACACGCCGTTCGGTCATTCCGACTGGCAGACGATCGTGGCTGACATCAAGGCCTTCGGTTCGGCCGGCAAGAAGACCGCCGTGGTCTCCACCATCAACGGCGATGCCAACGTTCCGTTCTACAAGGAACTCGGCAACCAGGGCATCGAAGCTTCCGACATCCCGGTCGTCGCCTTCTCGGTCGGCGAAGAAGAGCTCGCCGGTCTCGACACCGCTCCGCTGGTCGGCCACCTTGCCGCCTGGAACTACTTCCAGTCCGTCGACACGCCGGAAAACGAGGCGTTCATCGCTGCCTGGAAAGAGCGCATGGGCGAAGAGCGCGTGACCAACGACCCGATGGAAGCCCATTATATCGGCTTCAACATGTGGGTTAAGGCCGTCGAGGCCGCCGGCACCACCGATGCCGACGCCGTCATCGACGCCCTGCCGGGCATCGAAACGCCGAACCTGACCGGTGGCATCTCCACCATGCTGCCGAACCACCACATCACCAAGCCGGTGCTGATCGGTGAAATCCAGGCCGACGGCCAGTTCGAAGTCGTGTCCGAGACCGAAGACCTCGTTCCGGGCGACGCATGGTCGGACTTCCTGCCGGAGTCCAAGCCGCTCAAGTCCGACTGGGTCGAGCTGAAGTGCGGCAACTACAACACCGAAACCGAGAAGTGCCTCGGCGCCATGTAAGGCGACTGCCGATCAGGGGAGGCCGGTCTGCCGGCTTCCCCGTCCCGTTTTTCCCTTTGTCCCTTAAGGCGCATATGATCGAACCATGCGGCTGATCGTCATTCTTCTCGGCTTGCTCGCCACGCTCTTTTCAGCAGCCCTGCCGGCCACGGCCGATGAAGCCGAATTGCGGGCCGCCATCGCCAAGTTTTCCGAAGCAAAGAAGTTTTCGCAGACCGAAGCCGTCATCGAGGAGATCGCCGCACTGGGCGATCCGGCTGCCGCGCCTGCGCTCAACGCCCTGTCCGAAGGCGTGCTTATGGTGCGCGAGAGCGACGGCGCGGTCTTCATCATTCGCGGCACCAAGGACCCGCTCGAACTGCTCGACCCCGTCACGCTCGAAGCCGTCGGTTCGGCTCCCGAAGATGAACTGAGCAAGGTCAAGGTCAAGAACTCCATTCGCCGCCAGATCGCCGACGTCGTCTCCGGCCTGACTCTGCGCGCCAGCGATCCGAAGGTCCGGCTGCAGGCCGCGGCGACGATCTTCTCGCGGCCCGATCCCGAAATCATCGAAACGCTGGACGCCGTGATCGCCGACGAGGCCGATCCGCGCGTCAAGCAGGCCTTCATCGAGGCGCGCGCCGCCGCGGTGCTCGACTCCGACCTGAGTTCCGAAGAAAAGGTCGAGGCCGTCGCCGTGCTCCGCGCCCGCGGCGGACGCGACGTCCTGCCGATCCTGACCTCCGTCAGCACCTCGGAAGACGAGGCGGTCGCCGGCGCGGCGCTCAACGCCATCTCCGCCGTCGAGGAAAACCTGATGTTCTGGGCCGCCGGGCAGAACATCTGGTACGGCATCTCGCTCGGCTCCGTTCTTCTCCTCGCCGCCATCGGCCTTGCCATCACCTTCGGCGTGATGGGCGTCATCAACATGGCGCATGGCGAAATGGTGATGCTCGGCGCCTACACGACCTTCGTGGTGCAGGAGTTCATCCGCAACTCCGCGCCCGGCCTGTTCGACTATTCGCTGGCGATCGCGTTGCCGCTCGCCTTCCTCGTCTCCGGCTCGGTCGGGCTCGTGCTCGAGCGCGGCATCATCCGCTTCCTCTACGGACGCCCGCTGGAAACGCTGCTCGCCACATGGGGCGTGTCGCTGGTCCTTCAACAGGCGGTGCGCACCGTGTTCGGCCCGACCAACCGGGAGGTCGGCAATCCGTCCTGGATGTCCGGCTCGTTCGAGGTCGGCGAATTGCTGATCACGACCAACCGGTTGTGGATCGTCGTCTTCTCGCTGTTCGTCTTCGCGGTCCTGCTTCTGGTGCTGAAACGCACCCGCTTCGGCCTGCAGATGCGCGCGGTCACCCAGAACCGGCCGATGGCCTCGTCGATGGGCATCGCGACGCCCTGGGTCGACGCCTTCACCTTCGCGCTCGGTTCGGGCATCGCCGGCATCGCCGGTGTGGCGCTCAGCCAGATCGACAACGTCTCGCCGAATCTCGGCCAGGGCTACATCATCGACTCGTTCATGGTCGTGGTGTTCGGCGGGGTCGGCAATCTCTGGGGCACTCTCGTCGGCGCGATGACGCTCGGCGTGGCCAACAAGTTCCTCGAACCCTATGCCGGTGCCGTGCTTGCCAAGATCTTCATCCTCGTCCTGATCATCCTCTTCATCCAGAAACGTCCGCGCGGGCTGTTCGCGCTCAAGGGAAGGTCCGTCGAGGCATGATCACCGGATTTCTGTTCCGCGCGCTTGACCGCAAGGCCATTCTCGTCGCGCTCATCCTGCTGGCGATCGCCGTCGCCGTGCCTGTGTCCAACCTCATGCTGCCGGTCAGCCATCCGCTGCATGTGCCGACGCACATCATGGCGCTGTTCGGCAAGTATCTGACCTATGCGCTGCTTGCGCTGGCGCTGGACCTGGTCTGGGGCTATTGCGGCATCCTCTCGCTCGGCCATGGCGCGTTCTTCGCGCTCGGCGGCTACGCGATGGGCATGTATCTGATGCGCCAGATCGGCACGCGGGGCGTCTACGGCCATCCGATCCTCCCGGATTTCATGGTCTTCCTGAACTGGAAGGAACTGCCCTGGTACTGGTACGGCTTCGACCAGTTCTGGTTTGCCGCGCTGATGATCCTGCTGGTGCCCGGCGCGCTCGCCTTCGTGTTCGGCTGGTTCGCCTTCAGAAGCCGCGTGTCCGGCGTCTATCTGTCGATCATCACCCAGGCCCTGACCTACGCCCTGCTTCTGGCCTTCTTCCGCAACGAGATGGGCTTCGGCGGCAATAACGGCCTGACCGACTTCAAGGACATTCTCGGCTATTCCGTGCAGGCGCAGACGACTCGCGCGTCGCTGTTCGCCGCGACCGCGATCGCGCTCGCCATCGCTTTCGTGATCTGTTCGGGCATCGTCAATTCGCGCTTCGGCAAGGTGCTGGTCTGCGTGCGCGACGCCGAGAGCCGGACGCGCTTCATCGGCTACCGGGTGGAGCACATCAAGCTCTTCGCCTTCGTGGTCTCGGCCATGATGGCCGGTGTCGCCGGCGCGCTCTACGTGCCGCAGGTCGGCATCATCAATCCGGGCGAATTCGCGCCGGCCAACTCCATCGAGGTCGTCATCTGGACGGCGGTCGGCGGACGCGGATCGCTGATCGGGCCGATCATCGGCGCCATCGCGGTCAATGGCGGCAAGAGCTATTTCACCGCGGCGTTCCCCGAGTTCTGGCTGTTCGCGCTGGGCGGGCTGTTCGTCGCGACCACGCTGTTCCTGCCCAAGGGCATCGTCGGCCTGGTTTCGAGCGGGTTTGCCAAGCTGCGCGGTCCGCGTGAGGCCGACCGGGTCGAGGAAACCCTGCAACCCGGAACGGAGGCGGCGCAATGACCGAGAAGCTCACCGACGCGCTGCTCTATCTCGATGGTGTCTCCGTCGCCTTCGACGGGTTCAAGGCGATCAACGACCTGTCGCTCACCGTCGAGCATGGCGAGATGCGGGCCATCATCGGCCCGAACGGTGCCGGCAAGACGACGATGATGGACATCATCACGGGCAAGACCAGGCCCGACAAGGGCACGGTGCTGTTCGAGGGCGAGATCGACCTGACGCGGCATGACGAGTCGGCCATCGCGCTGCTCGGGATCGGCCGCAAGTTCCAGAAGCCGACCGTGTTCGAGAGCCACACGGTTCAGGACAATCTGGAACTGGCTCTGAAACGCGACCACGGCATCATCGCGACGCTGTTCCACGACACCTCGAAGGAACAGAAGGACCGGATCGACGAGATCCTCGACGAGATCCGCCTGACGGAGCGGCGCAGCCACCTGGCCGCCGACCTGTCGCATGGTCAGAAGCAGTGGCTGGAGATCGGCATGCTGCTGGCGCAGGATCCGAAGCTGCTGCTGGTCGACGAGCCGGTCGCCGGCATGACCGACGCGGAGACGGTGGAGACGGCCAAGCTGTTGCGCCGCATCGCCGGCGAGAAGGCCGTCATCGTGGTCGAGCACGACATGACCTTCATTCGCGACCTCGACGTCAAGGTCACGGTTCTGGCCGAAGGGTCGGTCCTGGCCGAAGGGTCGCTCGACCATGTCAGCGCCGACGAGCGCGTGATCGAAAGCTATCTGGGGCGCTGATGACCGCTTTGTCCGTAAACAACATCGATCTGTTCTATGGCGCGGCGCAGGCGCTTCGCGGCGTCTCGGCAAAGGCCGAGTCGGGCAAGATCACCTGCATCCTCGGGCGCAACGGCGTCGGCAAGTCATCGCTCCTGCGCGCGATCATGGGGCACCAGCCGATCCGCAAGGGCGATATCTCGCTCGACGAGGAGAAACTCGCCGGCGCGCCGCATGCGCGGGCGGGCAGGGGGCTCGCCTATGTGCCGCAGGGCCGCGAGATCTTCCCGCTGCTCACGGTGAAGGAAAACCTGGAAACCGGCTATGCGCGGCTGCCGCGCGGCGAACGCACCGTGCCGGCCGAGGTGTTCGAATTGTTTCCCGTCCTCAAGAGCATGCTGTCGCGGCGCGGCGGTGACCTGTCGGGTGGTCAGCAACAGCAATTGGCGATCGGCCGGGCGCTGGTGACGCGACCGAAGGTGCTCGTCCTCGACGAGCCGACGGAAGGCATCCAGCCGTCGATCATCAAGGATATCGGCCGGGCGCTCACCTATCTGCGCGACGAGAAGGGCATCTCGATCCTGCTGGTCGAGCAATATCTCGATTTCTGCCGGGAGCTTGCCGACAAGGTCTACATCATGGACCGCGGCGAGATCGTGCACGAAGGCGCCGCCGAGAGCCTGGACGACCCGGCGGTGCGGCGTCATTTGACGGTCTGATTCCCGGGGCGTCCGGGCCCCTTTCTCTCTGAAAATGGCCGCAGGCGCGTTCTTGCCACGTCGCTGACGCCGGACCACAATGGCGCGATTCATCGCTGCTTCGGGCGGCGGTGGAATGTCTCGGGGAGGGAGGCCGGGCGCGCCTGCGTCCGGCGCAACAGGATGTATTTGCGAATGACAGGGCGGCGTTGTGATGGGTGATCGGCCGAAACCGACAATGCGCGCGGACTATGCCGTCTTCCGGGTCATCACGACCCGGTGGATGGACAATGACGTCTACGGCCACATGAACAATGTCGTGCATTATTCGCTCTTCGACACGGCCGTGAATGGCTGGCTGATCGAGAACGGCCTGCTTGACCCGACCAGCAGCGAAACGATCGGTCTCGTTGTCGAGACGGGCTGCCGCTACCATGCCGAGATGGCGTTTCCCGACACCGTCCACGCAGGCATCAAGGTGACCCGGCTCGGCACGAGCTCGGTGCGATACGAGGTCGGCCTCTTCCGCAATGACGAGGAAACGGCCGCTGCCGAGGGCTTCTTCGTGCATGTCTATGTGGATGCGAAGACACGCCGGCCGGCGCCGCTCGATGCGACGTGCCGGGAGGCGCTGGAGCGCCTTCAGGTCTGACCTCGGCAGGGCATCTGGTCCAGCTGCGCGACGCTCAGGCGCAGAAAAAGGGCATCGAAATAAAGGCGCTTGACCTTCCAGTTACTGGAAGCCCTATCTCAGGGTTGCCAAGACTGGAAGGTTTGACGATGGACCATCACGATCACGCTCATCACGAGCACAAGCATGACGGCGGCTGCTGCGGTTCCGCCAAGACGGAGACCCCGCCGCCGGATGGAGCGACCGCCATCGATCCCGTCTGCGGAATGACGGTGAAGCTGAACGCCGGCAAGCCCTCGTTGAAATACAAGGGCGAGGAGTATCATTTCTGCAATCCGAAGTGCTACGACCGCTTCGAGGCCGATCCCTATTTCTTCCTGTCGGGCAACAACAAAAAGAAGAAGAAGACCGCGCCCGCCAACGCCCTCTACACCTGTCCGATGGATCCGGAGATCGTCAAGGAAGGGCCCGGCACCTGTCCGATCTGCGGCATGGCGCTGGAGCCGATGAGCGGCGTTTCGGAAGGGCCGAACGAAGAGCTGATCGACTTCACCCGGCGTCTCTGGGTCAGCGCCGGCGCGGCGATCCCGCTCCTGATCCTGACCATGGGCGCGATGGTCGGCCTGCCGGTGCGCGAATGGATCGGCGAGCGCGTCGCCCTCTATGCCGAATTCGTGCTGGCGACGCCGGTGGTGCTGTGGGCGGCACGGCCGTTCTTCCAGCGCGGCTGGATGTCGATCGTGACGCGCAACTTCAACATGTGGACGCTGATCATGCTCGGCGTGGCGGCGGCCTATGCCTACAGCGTGGTGGCGACCTTCGTGCCGGGACTGTTTCCCGACACCATGCGCATGGCCGGCGGTCATGTGCCGGTCTATTTCGAGGCCGCGGTGGTGATCATCGCACTGGTCTTCGTCGGTCAGGTGCTTGAACTGCGTGCCCGCGAACGCACCGGCGACGCCATCAAGGCGCTGCTCGACCTTGCGCCGAAGACGGCGCGGCGCATCACGCCCGACGGCGACGAATATGACGCGCCGCTGGACAACATCATCGAAGGCGACCGGATGCGCGTGCGGCCCGGCGACAGCATCCCTGTCGATGCGGTCGTGCTGGACGGCCACACGGCGGTCGACGAGAGCATGATCACCGGCGAACCGGTGCCCGTGGAGAAGTCCGAAGGCGACACGGTCACCGGCGGCACGATCAACAAGAACGGCACGCTGGTGATCGAGGCGACGAAGGTCGGTTCGGACACGATGCTCTCGCATATCGTCGAGATGGTCGCGTCGGCGCAGCGCTCGCGTGCGCCGATCCAGGGTCTCGCCGACCGCGTGGCCTCCTATTTCGTGCCGGCGGTCGTCAGCGTCGCGGTCCTAGCCTTCGTCGCCTGGCTGGTCTGGGGCCCGCAGCCGGCGTTCGTCTTCGCCATCGTGTCGGCCGTTTCGGTGCTGATCATCGCCTGTCCCTGTGCGCTCGGTCTGGCGACGCCGATGTCGATCATGACCGCCACCGGACGCGGCGCGCAGGCCGGCGTCCTGGTGCGCGAGGCCGGTGCGCTGGAACGCATGGCGGCCGTCGACACGGTGATCGTCGACAAGACCGGCACGCTGACCGAAGGCAAACCGAAGCTGACTGATGTCGTCGCGCTCGGCTCAGTTTCCGAGGACGACGTGCTCGCTCTCGCCGCGGCGCTTGAGAAGGGGTCCGAACACCCGCTGGCGGAGGCGATCGTCTCTGGCGCGTCGGAGCGCGGCATCGCCGCCGGTTCGGCTTCGGGCTTCGAGGCGCTCACCGGCAAGGGCGTGAAGGGCTCTGTCGGCGGCAGGGCGGTTGCGCTCGGCAATGCGGCGATGATGGAGGCCGAAGGCGTCCAGTCCGGCGCGGCTGCGCAGAAGGCCGATGCGTTGCGCGGCGAGGGCAAGACCGTGATGCTCATCGCCGTCGACGGCGAGATCGCCGGTCTCGTGGCGGTCGCCGATCCGGTCAAGCAGACGACGGCCGGCGCCATCAAGGCGCTCCACGAGGCGGGATTGCGCGTCATCATGGCGACCGGCGACAATGAGCGCACGGCCAACGCCGTGGCGGCCGCACTCGGCATCGACGAGGTGCGCGCCGGCGTCCTTCCCGAGGACAAGCAGGCGCTTGTCGCGGAACTGCAAGCCCAGGGGCGCAGCGTCGCCATGGCCGGAGACGGCGTCAATGACGCGCCGGCGCTGGCCGCGGCCGATGTCGGCATCGCCATGGGCACCGGAGCCGACGTGGCGATGGAGAGCGCGGGCATCACGCTCCTGAAGGGCGACCTGCAGGGCGTGGCCAAGGCGCGCAAGCTGGCGCAGGCGACGCTCGCCAACATCCGGCAGAACCTGTTCTTCGCCTTCGCCTACAACACGATCGGCGTTCCGGTGGCGGCCGGCATTCTCTATCCGCTGACGGGCACGCTCCTGTCGCCGATGATCGCGGCTGCGGCGATGAGCCTGTCGTCGGTCTCGGTGATTTCGAACGCGCTGCGGCTGCGGTCGCTGAAGCTCTAGGGGAGGTGGCGATGAATATCGGAAACGCGGCCGAGAAGGCCAGCCTGCCGGCCAAGACGATCCGCTATTACGAGGAGATCGGCCTGATCACGCCGGGACGGGCGGAAAACGGCTATCGCGACTACTCCGACAACGACGTGCACCGGCTGCGTTTCCTGCAGCGCTCGCGCAGCCTCGGCTTCACGATCGACGAATGCCGGCTCTTGTTGTCGCTCTATGACGACAAGCAGCGCGCCAGCGCCGACGTGAAGGCGATGGCGCTGGAGAAGGTCGCCGAGATCGAGCGCAAAATCGCGGACCTGCAATCGCTGCGCGACACGCTCTCGACGCTCGCGCGCCATTGCCACGGCGACGGCCGGCCGGATTGTCCGATCATCGACGATCTGGCCGGGGAGGGCGTTTCCGCCTAGCTCTTCGCGACGATCCAGTCGGCGAGTTTGGCCTGGGCCATGTCGCCGATCAGTTCGACGAAGCCTTTCGCCTGGTGTTCGGCGGTCAGGCGGCCCTTCTCGGCCGTGGCCTTGGCCGCCTCGCCGATGGCGCCGGCCGGATTGACGTCGGGGGCGATCCAGGCGAAGGCGTTCGGGCCGGTATGGGCGATGTGGGTGAACTGCTGCTGGGCCGCGGCGACACGGGAGGTGAAGTCCTCGGCCTTGTCCATCTTCACCGTGTCGGCGGTGAAATGCAGCATCAGCGACGTCTCGACGTCGCCGCCATGGATGCCGTATTTGCGCTCGTAATCGCCATAGAGGTTCTCCGGCAGGCCGAAGCGCATCCAGGAGGTCTTGGCGACCATCATGTCGTGGCGCACGCGCAATTCGCGCGCGACGATCCCCATGACCTCCTCGTTGCCGCCATGCGAATTCACGATGACGAGCTTTCGGATTCCGGCACGGGCGACCGAGGCGCCGAGATCGCACCAATGGTCGATCAGCGTCGTCGCCGAGATGGTGAGCGTGCCGGGCGAGCGGATGTGCTCGTTCGACTTGCCGACCGACTGGATCGGCAGAACGCGCATGTCGACCCCGTCCGGCATCAGCGGGAAGACGGTTTCCAGCATGCCGGCCATGATCGAGTGGTCGGTCGAGACCGGCAGATGCGGGCCGTGCTGTTCGGTCGCCGCGATGGGCAGGACGGCAATGACGGCATCCGCGTCGAGATTGTCGAATTCGCGCGACGTGAAGTCGCCCCACCAGAAACGCCGGGTCATTTGCCGCTCCCTTCGCCAGTCGTTGCGGGTCCGGCCGCGATCACCTCGATCTCGACCGTGAATTCGGGTCTCGCAAAGCCGGAGACGATCATCAGCGTCGAGGCGGGGGCCGGATCGGCGAACAGTTCGTCGCGCACCGCCATGTAGGGCTTCAGATGTTCGCGCCCGGTGACATAGGCGTTGATGCGCACGATGTCGCCAAGCCCGAGCCCGGCATCCTTCAGGATCGATTCGACATTGGCGAAGCAGAGCCGCGTCTGGGCTTCCGTTTCGGCAGGAATGCCGTCGTCGGTGTCGATGCCGAGCTGGCCCGAGCAAAACACGAGGCGCATGCCTTCCGGCACTTCGATTCCATGGCTGTATTTGGCGAAAGGCGGCCGGATGTCGGCCGGGGTGAGGTGCGTGAACAAGGGCTTCTCCGCTCGATTGCGGGCCCATAATGCAAAGCGCAAAGGCAAACACAAGCGTGCTGTTTTTTTGAGCATCTTGCGCTAATACTGGGCTGGCCCGGAAGGGGGCATTGTGGGGCGCACAGTGGATTTGATGCCTCCCGGGCGTTGCTGCGGGTGGCATATCACTTGCATTCGGGACCGAGGATCAAACGCATGGCGCTCACGACCATGCATCAGCAGAGAGGTGTGAACATGAAACGGATTCTTCTGGCAAGCACGGCCGTTTTCGCGGTTCTTTCAACGCAGGCTGGCGCTGCCGAGAAGGTGACCTTCGGCACCAACTGGCTCGCTCAGGCCGAGCATGGCGGCTACTACCAGGCGGTTGCCGACGGCACCTATGAAGCGTGCGGCCTCGAGGTCGAAATCATGCCGGGCGGACCGCAGGTTTCCGGTCGTCCGCTGATGCTGGCCGGCAAGATCGACTTCTACATGGGCGGCAACCTCCTGCAGGCCTTCTCGGCCGTCGAGCAGGAGATCCCGCTCAAGGTCGTCGCGGCGCATTTCCAGAAGGAGCCGCAGGTGCTCATGAGCCATCCCGGCGAAGGGTTGGACACCTGGGAAGAGCTGAAGGATGCCGAGCAGTACATCCTCGGCGACGAGGGCTTCCAGACCTACTTCCAGTGGATGATCAAGGATTTCGGCTTCGACGCCTCGAAGCGCATTCCCTACACCTTCAACCCGGCGCCCTTCATCGCCAACCCGAAGTCGGTGCAGCAGGGCTACGTGACCTCCGAGCCCTATGCGGTCGAGCGTGAGGGCGGTTTCAAGCCGAACCTCTTCCTCCTGGCCGACTACGGCTTCACCACCTACGCGACCACCGTGGAAACCATGCAGAAGACGATCGACGAGCGTCCGGAAGTCGTGGCCTGCTTCGTCGATGGCTCCGCCAAGGGCTGGTACAACTATCTCTACGGCGACAACGCCGCCGCCAACGAGATGATCAAGAAGGACAATCCGGACATCACGGACGAGCAGATCGCCTTCTCCATCGAGAAGATGAAGGAATTCGGCATCGTCGATTCCGGTGACACCGAGACCATGGGCATCGGCGCGATGACCGCCGAGCATATCGCCGAGTTCTACGGCAAGATGGTCGATGCCGGCGTCATGGCTGCGGGCATCGACATCGAGAAGGCCTACACGCTGGACTTCGTCAACAAGGGCGTCGGGCTCGACCTGAAGAAGTAACTGCGAAAAGGCATTTCCTCGTGGACATGCAACTGGCCGAAAAGCCTCAAACCGGCGGGGCGCAGCTTATCCTGCGGTCCGTCGGCAAGACCTTCGGAAATGATGTCGTCGCTCTGAGCGACGTCAACATGACCATCAATCACGGCGATTTCCTCAGCCTTCTGGGTCCGTCGGGCTGCGGCAAATCCACCGCGCTCCGGCTGATCGCGGGCCTGTCGTCGCCGACCTCCGGGTTGCTCGACTGGCACGGCGCGCCGATGGGCAAGGCCGATATCGGTTTCGTCTTCCAGGAGCCGACGCTGATGCCCTGGGCGAGCGTCTTCGACAATGTCTGGCTGCCGCTGCGCCTGCAGGGCGTGTCGCGCGCCCAGGCCGAGCCGCAGGTGAAGAAAGTCCTCGCGCAGGTGAACCTGACGGGCTTCGAGGACGCGGTGCCGCGCGAACTTTCCGGCGGCATGAAGATGCGCGTGTCGATCGCGCGCGGGCTGGTGACGCGGCCGCGCGTCCTGCTCATGGACGAACCCTTCGCCGCGCTCGACGAGATCACCCGCTTCCAGCTGAACAGCGACCTTCTGGCGCTGTGGGAACGCGAGCGCTTCACCGTGATCTTCGTGACCCACAGCGTGTTCGAGAGCGTCTTCCTGTCGAACCGCATCGTCGTCATGGCCGCCCATCCCGGCCGCGTGTTCGGCGAGATGGTGGTGGACGCGCCTTATCCGCGCGACGAGAAGTTCCGGACGTCGGAGGCCTATGCGCATCTGACGCGCAAGGCGTCCTCGCTCCTGCGCACGGCAATGGGTCTGGAAGGCGAGGGAGGGGGCGATCATGTCCTCCACTGAAGCCACACCGCAGGGCGGTGACCTGACCGTCATGGTCGATGCCGAAGAGGCGCGCCGCGCGCGTCAGCGCAAGCTCGAGAAGACGGGCAAATGGGTGCTGCCGATCCTGATCATGGTGCTGGCGATCGTCATGTGGGACCGGATCTGCGTCTGGAACGAGATCCCGCGCTACATCCTGCCGCGCCCGGGCGAGGTGCTTGCGACGCTCATCGCGGATAGCGGGCTGCTGTTTTCCTCGCTGGTGACCACGCTCAAGATCACCTTCCTGTCGCTGGCGCTCGCCGTGATCGGCGGCGTCGGGCTCTCGGTGCTGTTCACGCAGTCGAAGTGGATCGAGATGAGCTTCTTTCCGTTCGCGGTCGTGCTGCAGGTGACGCCGATCGTGGCGATCTTCCCGCTGATCAACATCTATGTGGACAACCAGACCGCCAAGCTCCTGCTGTGCGCCTGGATCGTCGCCTTCTTCCCGATCCTGTCGAACACGACGCTTGGCCTGAACTCGGTCGATCGCAACCTGCTGGACCTGTTCAAGCTCAACGGCGCGTCGCGCTGGCAAACGCTGTGGCATCTGCGGCTGCCCGCTTCGATGCCCTATTTCCTCGGCGGATTGAAGATCGCGGGCGGTCTGTCGCTGATCGGCGCTGTCGTCGCCGAATTCGTCGCGGGCGCGTCGGGCCAGTCCTCGGGGCTTGCCAGCCGCATCATCGAGGCCGGTTATCGCCTGAACGCGCCGCGGCTCTTCGCCGCGCTGATCCTGATCTCGTTCACGGGCATTCTCATCTTCCTCGTACTGAGCTGGTTCGCGAACCGGATCCTGCATCGCTGGCACGAGAGCGCGCTGAAACAGGAGCATTGATGTCTGGCGGTACCATCCTTCGAACCGATACGGGTTTCACGCTGCATCGGGCGAACCTGCACGAATCCTGGATCGACGATGCGGGCGGCGAACATGATCGCGACGGCTTCGCGGTTTACGACCTGACCGTCGAGAACGGCCGCATCGCGGCGATCACGCCTTCGGGCATACAGAGCGAAGGCGCAGAGAACGATATGCGTCGCCGTGTCGTCATGCCCGCTTTCGTCGATTGCCACACCCATCTCGACAAGGGGCACATCTGGCCGCGCCGTCCCAATCGCGACGGCTCGTTCAACGGGGCGCTGGAGGCGGTCGGCGCCGACCGTCCCGCCAAGTGGACGGCCGAGGACATCGAGGCGCGCATGGAATTCGCGCTGAAATGCGCCTGGGCGTACGGCACGAAGGCGATCCGCACCCATCTGGACTCCCTGCCGCCGCAGGAGACGATTTCCTGGCCGGTCTTCGAAATGATGCGCGAGCGCTGGGCGGGGCGGATCGATCTGCAGGGCGCGTGCCTTTTCGGCATCGACACGGGGCGCGACGAGGCCTGGTTCAACACGCTGGTCGACCGTGTCCGCAAGGCCGGCGGCGTGCTCGGCGCGGTGACCTACATGGTGCCGGACATGGACGAGTTGCTCGACATGATCTTCCGCGCCGCAATCGAGCATGATCTGCATCTCGATTTTCACGCCGACGAAACGGACGCCCTTGAAGCGGTCTCGCTGCGCAAGATCGCAGAGGCGGCGAAGCGGCACGGCTATGAAGGTCGCATCCTGATCGGCCATTGCTGTGCGCTCGCCCGTCAGCCCGACGACGAGGTGCTGCGCACGCTGGACGCCGTTGCCGACTGCAACATTTCCGTCGTCTCTCTGCCGATGTGCAACATGTACCTGCAGGACCGTCGCTTCGACGGGACGACGCCGCGCTGGCGCGGCGTCACGCTGTTGCACGAGATGAAGGCGCGCGGCATCAACGTCTGCGTCGCCTCCGACAACACCCGCGACCCCTTCTATGCCTATGGCGATCTCGACATGATCGAGGTGTATCGCATGGCGACGCGGACGATCCATTTCGATCACCCCGTCGCGGACTGGCCGAAGACGGTGCTGGCCAATCCGGCCGGGGCGATGGGATTGGACGAGAGCTACGGCAAACTTGTGACGGGCGGGCCCGCGGATTTCGTGATCTGCGAGGGACGCTCCTGGACCGAGGTGCTGTCACGCCCGGAGAGCGGGCGCATCGTGGTGCGTGGAGGCGCGGTGATCGACCGCACGCTGCCCGCCTATGAGGAACTGGATCATTTGATGGAGTGATGAATGGCTGACTTGCAGGCACTCAAGGCGGATATCGACGGGATCAAGGTCGAAGACAACGACAAGATCGTCCAGCAGAAGAGCCGCGATTTCTACTGGTACTCCCCGGTTCTCAAGGAGCGCCTCGATCATGTCACCGGCGACCTGATCGTTTCGCCGAAGACCGAGGAAGAGCTGATCCGCGTGCTGAAGGCCTGCTACAGGCACGGCGTTCCGGTGACGCCGCGCGGCACGGGCACCGGCAATTACGGCCAGGCCATGCCGCTTTCGGGCGGTGTCGTGCTGTCGCTGGCCGACATGAACGAGATCAAGGAGATCGCTCCCGGTCGGGCGGTCGTCGGTCCGGGCGTCATCTGCTCCGACCTCGACAAGGCGGCGCGCGAGCACTCCGGCCAGGAGATGCGCATGCACCCGTCGACCGCGCATACCGCGACCGTCGGCGGCTTCATCGCCGGCGGTTCGGGCGGGATCGGGTCGACGCGCTGGGGCGGCCTGCGCGATTTCGGCAATGTCATCCGGCTGCGCGTCGTGACGATGGAGGAGGAGCCGCGCGTCCTCGAACTGACGGGCGCGGACCTGCACAAGGTCACGCATGCCTACGGCACGAACGGCATCATCAGCGAGGTCGAGCTGCCCCTGACGTCGGCCTATGACTGGGTCGACGTGATCGTGGCCTTCGACGATTTCATGGAAGCGGCCACCTATGCGAACACGCTCGGCCGCCTCGACGGCGTCCTGCTGAAACTCAACACCGTGGTCTCGGCGCCGGCGCCGTTCGATTATTTCAAGCGCCACCAGAAGTTCCTGAAGGAAGGCGAAAGCGTCGTCATCTGCATGGTCGCGCCACAGTCGCTGGACGCATTCCTCGCCTTCACGGCGCGCGAGGGCGGCCGGGTCGCGTTCAACAAGGCGGCCATGACCGAGGAGGAGCTTCGGGGTCTGCCGATCGCCTACGAGCTTGCGTGGAACCACACGACGCTGCGCGGGCTGCGCATCGATCCGGCGATCACCTACTTGCAGGTGCTCTACCCGTTCCCGAACCAGCTGGCGCTTGTCGAGAAGCTGCACGGCATGTTCGAGGGCGAGATCATCGACCATCTGGAGTTCGTGCGCTTCGACGGCGACATCACCTGTTTCGGCCTGCCGATGGTGCGCTATTCGACCGAGGAACGGCTGGAGGAAATCATGGCGACCTTCAACGCCGAGGGCGCGCCGATCTTCAATCCGCACCGTTACACGCTTGAAGAGGGCGGCATGAAGCAGACCGACGACATCCAGTTGGCCTTCAAGCGCGAGGCCGATCCGAAGGGCCTCTTGAACCCCGGCAAGATGATCGCCTGGGAGAACCCGGAATACGATTACGACACGGGCGGCGTGTGGCTGTTCAAGGGTCTCCAGAAAGCGGGTTGAAGCGATGCGCGTTCTGGTGCTGCATGCCCATCCGGTCGCTGAAAGCTACAACGGCTTCCTGCACGGATTGATCGTCGAGCGGCTGAAGGCCAAGGGTCACGACGTCGATGACTGCAACCTCTATGCGGAGGATTTCGACCCTCGGCTGACGCGCGAGGAACGTCTCGCTTATCACGATATCGGCCCGAACATCGAACCGGTGAAGGGCTACGTGGAAAGGGTGCAGGCGGCCGAGGCCTTGGTGATGAGCTATCCGGTGTGGAACTTCGGCTATCCGGCGATCCTGAAAGGCTTCTTCGACCGGGTTTTCCTGCCGGGCGTGTCGTTCAAGATGGCCGACGGCAAGGTGAAGCCCTGCCTGCACAACATTCGCAAGGTGGGCGTCGTGACGACCTATGGCGGGTCGCGCCTGCGCGCGGTGCTTGTCGGCGATCCGCCGCGCAAGTCGGTCAATCGCGTGCTGCGGGCGATCGTCAAGCCGGCCGCGCCGTTCACCTATCTGGCGCATTACGACATGAACCGCTCGACCGATGAGACGCGCCAGCGCTTCATCACGAAGGTCGGAGAGGCGATGGACGCCTTTTGATGCGCCTCCTCGTGGTCTACTGCCATCCGGTTCCCGAGAGCTTCGGTGCGGCCCTGCGGGATGTCGTCGTCAAGGCGCTGACGGAAGCCGGCAACGACATCCGTCTGCTCGACCTCTATGCCGAGGGGTTCGATCCGGTGATGGGCTGCGACGAGCGACGGATCTACAACGAGATGGATCGCGGCCAGCATCCGGTTCCGGAGCATGCGGCTCATCTGGAGTGGGCCGAAGGGATCGTCTTCGTCTATCCGACATGGTGGTACGGGCTGCCCGCCATGCTGAAGGGGTGGCTCGACCGGGTCTGGACGCCGGACATCACGTTTTCCATCGCGCCGGACACGAAACGCATCCGGCCGATGATGCAGCATATCCGCAAGCTCGCCATCGTCACGACCTGCGGCGCGCCGCGCTGGTGGTCCTACATGGTCGGACATCCCGGCAAGCGCACCATCATGCGCGGCATGCGTGCCCTGTTTGCCCGCCGCTGCAAGACGCTCTTCCTCGCCCACTACCTCATGGACGTCTCGACCCCGCAGTCGCGCGCGGATTTCCTCGCTCGCGTCGAACGCAGGATGCGCGGCTTCTAGACCGCCGCGCGGGCGGTGGGCGTCGCCGCCTCGAGATCGTCGGCCGGCGCGTCGGGATAGGACAGGTAGTGCAGATCGCTCGCGGGCACGCCCTCGATCGAGCGGATCACGCAGGTCGCGAGATCCCGGCCGCCCTGGCGCACGTCCTCGTTGATGACTTCGATGTCCTGGCGGAACCGCTTCAGGATGTTGGTGTGCTGCTTGGACACGATGTGCACGTCGCGCCCGACGACGAAACCGGCCTCTTCGATACCGGCGGTGGCGGCGATGGCGGCGCTGCCGCTGCTGCAGACGATGCCGTCGGGGCGTTCGGGCGACCGCATCATCTCGCAGACGCCGGATTGCATCGTGTCGAGATTGTCGTCGACCGTGATGGTGTCGATGAGCGTCTGCTGGATGCGGTGTTCGCGCAGGCCGGCGGCGAAGCCGGTCTTGATGTGGCGGGCATAGGTGAGGATGTCGGGCGGGGCGATGAGGGCGGCGCGCCTGACGCCGTGGCGGGCGAGCCTGGCGACCGCGTCGCGGCCGAAGCGCTCATTGTCGAAGTCGTGCCACGGGTGTTCGATGCCCATGTCGGTGCGCCCGTGCGTCGCGAACGGCATGCCGTGTTCGGTGAGGTAGCGCACGCGCCGGTCCTGCAACTCCATGCGCGACAGGATGATGCCGTCGGCCGAGCCGGTCTCGACGACATATCGGACGGGGTCCATCGGGTCGTTCTGCAGGGAGTAGGGGGTGACGACGAGGTGATAGGGCGTGTCGCGCAGCACTTCGGAGATGCCGAAGACCATCTGCGACGTCAGGCCCATGACCTCCTCCTCGGTGTTGAGGACGAGGCTGATGACATTCGTCTTGCCCGTGCGCAGGCGCACGCCGGCGCGGTTGGGGCGGTAGCCGATCTGCTTGGCGACCAGCCGCACGCGGTCTTTCGCCTCCTGCCCGATGTCGGGGGCGTCCTTCAGGGCGCGCGAGACGGTGGTGATCGAGTAGCCGGTGATGAAGGCGATCGATTTGAGGGTGGGTGGGCCCGCAACGAGATCCGCCGCATCTGCCTCTTTTTTCTGTGTTTTTCTTGCCATTGCAGTGCGGCCCCTTAGCCTGCGGCGGACTATAGGCCGCCCGGCGGGCCTGATTCAACACCTTCGCGCCGCGTCTGCACAAACGTTAAAGTATGTTGCATTGCGAAGCGCCGTGCTGCGATGCCGAAGCCGGGTATGTATGAGGCGGGCATCGAGGCCGAAATTCCTATCAAAAACATGATTTTAAAAGGCTTTCCTGCCGAAAATTTCAATTTATTCGAGGCTCGAAGAATTTTTTCCAAAGCTGGTTGCGCGGCGAAATCGCTTGGCATACAGTTTTACTGCAACGTTACAGTTTTCAGGGAGGAGAACATGCGTTTACGTGGAATGATTGCGGCGCTGGCCGCTTCGGCCGTGCTGCCGGTCGCCAATGCGGGTGCGGTCGATCTGGAGGTCACCCACTGGTGGACGTCCGGCGGCGAGGCTGCCGCGGTCGCCGAATTCGCCAAGGCGTTCAACGAGAAGACCGAGCACAACTGGGTCGACGGCGCGATCGCCGGCGGTTCGGGCGCGGCCAACCCGGTCATCGCCAACCGCATTCTCGGCGGTGAGCCGATGGGCGCGACGATGATGAACACCGGCCGCGACGCCGAGGAAATGGTCGAAGCCGGCCTGATGCTCGACATCACGGACGTCGTCGAGGCAAGCGGCGTTCTCGACGTGGAATCGGCCCCGGGCCTGTTCGAGAACTGCAAGTTCGAGGGGCGCTATTACTGCGTTCCGGTGAACATCCATTCCTGGCAGTGGATGTGGACGTCGCGCACCGCCTTCGAGAAGGCCGGCGTGGAGCCGCCGAAGGATTGGTACGAGTTCGTCGCGGCGGTGCCGAAGCTCAAGGAAGCCGGGATCATCCCGCTGGCGATGGGGCAGCAGTCCTGGCAGTCGTCGGGCGCGTTCGGCGTGCTGGAAACCGGCCTGGGCGGCGTCGATCTGAAGATGAAGATCTATCGCGACCGCGACATGGATGCCGCGGCCGGCGAAGAGATGGGCAAGATCATCGAGGCCTTCGGCGCGGCGCGCGAATTCGCGGCCGACAGCGCCGTGCAGGACTGGAACCAGGCGACCAATCTCGTCATCACGGACCAGGCTGCCGCGCAGATCATGGGCGACTGGGCGCAGGGCGAGTTCTCGGTGGCGGGTGAAGTCGCCGGCAAGGACTATGACTGCCTTCCGGGTCTCGGCCTGCACGAGATCCTCGATACGGGCGGCGACAGCTTCTACTTCCCCGTCAGCAAGGACGCCGAGGTCGAGGCCGCGCAGAAGGAACTCGCGGCGCTGCTGATCTCGCCGGAAGTCCAGGTTGCGTTCAACCTGAAGAAGGGGTCGCTGCCGGTGCGCAACGACGTCGACCTGGAGGCGGCCAACGCCTGCATGAAGAAAGGTCTCGAAATCCTCAAGGCCGGCAACGTCATGCCGAACACCGAACAGTTGAACAATCCGGACACCGAAGGTCGTCTGGAGGATCTCTGGGTCGAGTTCTGGTTCGACAAGTCGATCACGCCGGAAGAGGCACACAAGCAGTTCGTGCAGATCATGTCCGAAGCCGAATAGGCGAGGGCGCCGTACGCAGGGCGGCCGGACCCTGGTCCCCGGCCACCTTGCCCGCGCCGTGGCGTCGCCCTTCGGGGGCGCCACGGCTGCGGCGGACAGCATGCTGTGTGAGGAGATCGTTTCTTGGCTGAAGTTACCGCCGTGTCGTCAGCGTCGTCCGCGCGCACGAAGGGCCGTCCCAACCCGCTGACGCGCAACCTGACGGCCAAGATCGCGGCCATTCCGATGGTCCTGACCGCATCGGTCATCTTCGTCGGCTGCACCATATGGACGGTCGTCTATTCATTCACATCCACGCGCTCGATACCGCGGCTGAAATTCGTCGGCTTCGACCAGTATGAGCGCCTGTGGTCCACCAATCGCTGGCTCATCTCGATCGAGAACCTGGCGATCTACGGCATCCTCTCGGCGATCTTCTCGCTGGTGATCGGCTTCGTGCTCGCCGCGCTGCTCGACCAGAAGATCCGTTTCGAAAACACCTTCCGCACGATCCTGCTCTATCCGTTCGCGCTGAGCTTCATCGTCACCGGCCTTGTCTGGCAGTGGATCCTCAATCCCGATTTCGGCATCCAGAAAGTGGTGCGCGATCTCGGCTGGGAGGGCTTCGTCTTCAATCCGCTCAACAATGCCGAAACGGTGATCTACGGCGTCCTGATCGCAGGGCTCTGGCAGGGAACGGGCCTGATCATGTGCCTGATGCTCGCCGGCATGCGCGGGATCGACGAGGACATCTGGAACGCCGCGCGCATCGACGGCATTCCGAAATGGAAGACCTATGTCTTCGTCATCATTCCGATGATGCGGGCGGTGTTCATCACCACGCTCGTGCTCATCGCGAGCGGCATCATCAAGGTCTACGACCTCGTGGTCGCGCAGACCTCCGGCGGGCCGGGCATCGCTTCCGAAGTGCCCGCCAAATATGTCTACGACTTCATGTTCGGCCGGACCAATCTCGGCCAGGGCTTCGCCGCCTCGACCATGATGCTCCTGTCGGTGCTGATCGTGCTGATCCCCTGGGCCTATCTCGAATTCGGAGGAAAACGCCGTGACTGACGCCGCGCTTGACGCTCCGCGCGGGCCGAAGCCCCGACCCGCCCTCTCACGCCGAAACGTCTTTCTGTACGGCACGCTGCTGGTGGTCTCGGTCTATTACCTGCTGCCGCTTTACGTGATGATCGTCACCTCGTTGAAGGGCATGCCCGAAATCCGCCTCGGCAACATCTTCTCGCCGCCGGTGGAGGTGACGTTCGAGCCTTGGGTGAAGGCGTGGTCGTCGGCCTGCACGGGTCTCAACTGCGACGGGCTCAGCCGCGGCTTCTGGAACTCGGTGCGCATCCTTGTTCCGTCCGTGGTGATGTCCATCGCGATCGCATCGGTGAACGGCTATGCGCTGGCGAACTGGCGGTTCCGCGGTGCAGACCTGTTCTTCACGATCCTGATCTTCGGCGCCTTCATCCCCTATCAGGTGATGATCTACCCGATCGTCATCCTCCTGAGGGAGGTCGGGCTCTACACCGACCTGTTCGGCCTGGTGATCGTCCACACGATCTTCGGCATGCCGATCCTGACGCTCCTGTTTCGCAACTACTTCACGACCGTGCCGGAGGACCTGTTCAAGGCCGCCCGGGTGGATGGCGCCGGTTTCTGGGGCATCTATTTCCGGATCATGCTGCCGATGAGCCTGCCGATCTTCGTGGTTGCGATCATCCTGCAGGTGACGGGCATCTGGAACGACTTCCTGTTCGGCGTCGTCTACACCAAGCCCGAAAACTATCCGATGACGGTGCAGCTCAACAACATCGTCAACTCGGTGCAGGGCGTGAAAGAATACAATGTGAACATGGCCGCGACGCTCCTGACCGGCCTCGTTCCCCTCGTCATCTATTTCGTTTCCGGCAAGCTCTTCGTGCGCGGCATCGCAGCCGGCGCGGTGAAAGGTTGACCCCATGTCCAGTGTGTCCGTCCGTGACATTTCCCTGAATTTTGGCGCCATCCGCGTGCTGCAGGATCTCAATCTCGAAGTGGAGGAGGGCGAGTTCCTGGTGCTGCTCGGCCCGTCCGGCTGCGGCAAGTCCACGCTTCTCAACTGCATTGCCGGTCTGCTCGACGTCTCCGACGGCCAGATCTTCATCAAGGGCCGCAACGTCACCTGGCAGGAGCCGAAGGACCGCGGCATCGGCATGGTGTTCCAGTCCTACGCGCTCTATCCGCAGATGTCGGTTGAGGGGAACCTCAGCTTCGGTCTGCGCAACCAGGGCATGGCGCGCGACAAGGTGCGCGAACGCGTCGACCGGGCGGCGAAGATGCTGCAGATCGAAAACCTGCTGGCGCGCAAGCCGGCGCAACTCTCGGGCGGACAGCGTCAGCGTGTCGCGATCGGCCGGGCGCTGGTGCGCGATGCCGAGGTGTTCCTGTTCGACGAGCCGTTGTCCAACCTGGACGCGAAGCTGCGCTCCGAACTGCGCGTCGAGATCAAGCGCCTGCACCAGAAGCTCACCAACACGATGATCTACGTGACGCATGACCAGATCGAGGCGCTGACGCTGGCCGACCGCATCGCGGTCATGAAGGGCGGCGTCATCCAGCAACTCGACGTGCCGCACACGATCTACAACCGGCCGCGCAACCTCTATGTGGCCGGATTCATCGGCTCTCCCTCGATGAACTTCCTTGACGGAGAGATCGTGGCGCAGGATGGCGGGCTCGTGTTCCGCCTGGGGTCGCACGAGGTGCCGTTGCAGGACTATGTTGCCGATATCGACCTGCGGCCGGCGGCGAACGCCGTGTTCGGCGTCAGGCCGGAACATGTCGAAGTCTTCCAGGGCGATGCCGACGGCTCCAAGCCGACCTTTCCGGCGGTCGTCGATCTGGAGGAGCCGATGGGCGCGGACAGCCTGGTCTGGATGACGCTCGAAGGCCAGCAGCTCTCGGCCCGCGTGGAGGCGTCACGCCGGTTCCGTCGCGGAGACGAGGTGCGCGTCGCATTCAATCTGCCGATGACTTCGGTTTTCGACAGGCAAACCGAAGACCGCATGTAGGGCATTGCGCCGATCATGAATGCAGGGACCTCATCAGTCGCGGCCGTGTCGCAGCAGGCACCGGGATCGCTCGATCTCGCCGGATCGTGGGCGCTCGCCGACGGGCAGGGCGGTCATGCGACGACGATCGCGCTTCCCGGCGACGTGCATTCGGCGCTTCTCGCGGCGGATTTGATCCCCGATCCCTATGTCGGGCGCAACGAATACGACGTGCGCTGGGTCGCTGAGCGCGACTGGGTGCTGTCGCGCGAATTCGAACTGGCGGATCCGGCTGTCACGCTGGTGATCGACAGTCTCGACACCGTGGCGGAGATTCGCGTCAACGGGGAACGCGTTCTGGAAGCCGCCAACGCGTTCCGGACATGGCGGGCCGACCTCTCTCGTGCCGCCGTCGTCGGGACCAACCGGATCGAGATCGTCATCCGGTCAAGCGTCGCCGCGGCTGAGGAGCGGCAGGCCGCGCAGCCCTTCTACGTCCCCTGGCACAAGGGCAATTGCCCGATCCCGAACGGCAACATGCTGCGCAAACCGCAATGCGATTTCGGCTGGGACTGGAACATCGCCCTGGCGCCGCTCGGCGTTCACGGTGCCATCCGCCTGGAGCCGACGCGTCAGGCGCGGCTCGCCGGGGTGACGGTCGCGCAGGCGCATGGCGAGGGTCGCGTCACGCTCACCCTGACTGCGAGGATCGAGGGCGAAGCGTCTGGAAACGGAATCGAATTCGCGATCGGCGGCCAGTCCGTCAGCACGACGGTGGACGGCGATCGGGCCGTCGCCGAGATGGTGATCGAGGCGCCGGATCTCTGGTGGCCGGCGGGGGTCGGGGCGCAGACCCTGCACGACCTTGTCGTGCGCATGGACGATCAGATCTTGCGTCGCCGAGTCGGGCTGCGGGCGATCGACCTTGTCGTGCAGGACGACGCTGCGGGAACCGCCTTCGGCTTCCGCGTCAACGGGCGCGATGTCTTTGCGCGCGGGGCCAACTGGATCCCCGCCGACGCGCTGCCCGGCCGGATCACGCCGGAGGCGACGCGCGACCTCCTGCAATCGGCCGTCGATGCCAACATGAACATGATCCGCGTGTGGGGCGGGGGGCGCTACGAGCCGGACTGGTTCTACGACATATGCGACGAACTTGGCCTGTTGGTCTGGCAGGATTTCATGTTCGCCTGCAATCTCTACCCCGCCACGCCGGAATTCCTGGCCGAGGTCGATGCCGAGGTCCGCGAGGCCGTGCTGCGCATCGCGCACCATGCCTGCCTGGCGCTCTGGTGCGGCGACAACGAGCTTCTCGGCGCGCTCAACTGGTTCGAGGAAAGCCGCAACAACCGCGACCGGTATCTCGTCGCCTATGACCGCCTCAATCGCACGGTCGAGACGGCGTTGAAGGAGACGGCGCCGGACGCCAATTGGTGGCCGTCATCGCCGTCGCCGGGATATCTGAATTTCGGCGACGCCTGGCATGACGACACGTCCGGCGACATGCATTTCTGGTCCGTCTGGCACGAGGGCAGGGATTTCGAGCATTACCGCGACGTTTCCCCGCGCTTCTGCTCGGAATTCGGTTTCCAGTCCTATCCGTCGATGGAGGTCATCCGGTCGTTCGCCGAGCCGAAGGACTTCAACATCGCGGCACCGGTTCTGGAAAGCCACCAGAAGAACGCCGGCGGCAATGCGCGCATCGCCGAGACGATGTTCCGCTATTTCCGCTTTCCGCATGATTTCGAGAATTTCGTCTACCTGTCCCAGGTGCAGCAGGGGCTGGCGATCAAGACCGCCGTCACCCACTGGCGCAGCCTCAAGCCGCATTGCATGGGCACGCTCTACTGGCAATTGAACGACACCTGGCCGGTGGCGAGCTGGTCGTCGCTCGACCATGGCGGCGGCTGGAAGCTCCTGCATCACATGGCGCGCCGGTTCTTCGCCCCGGTGACGGTCTGCGTCGTGCCGGAGGCGGAAGGTTTCGTGCTGAAGGGCGTCAACGACACGGGCGCGCCGGTTTCCCTGTCGCTCGAGGCCATCGCCGTCACGCCGGCCGGTGATGAGCGCACGCTCGGTTCGACGGAGGCGGTCGTCTCGCCGGATGCGGCGCAGGCGCTGCTGTCCGTCCCCGCGCTTGCCGGGGACGAGGTGCTCGTCTGGACGTGGCGGTCTTCCGACGGCGGCGCGGGCATGGATCTGCATGCGCCGAAGCCGTTCAAGTCCTACGATCTGCAGGCGCCCTCGATCTCGCTGGATGTCCGCGAGGACGGGCCTTTGCGGCATTTGACGTTACGTACGGAAACGCCCGCCTTCTTTGTCGCGCTGGAAGCCGATATACCGGGTCGATTCTCCGACAACGCCTTCCCGCTTCTGGCGGGCAGGGATGCCGAGATCACCTTCGCGCCGCGCGACGGCGGCAGGCCACCCCGCTTCACCGTCCGCGATCTGTACTCTGCAACATACGGTTCGCCATGAAACGCTCCATCATCAACGACATTATACACGAAAGCGACGCCTTCATCCGCTCATTCGGCTATGTCATGCCGCCTTTTGCCTACTGGTCTCCGCAGGAGATGAAGGCAAAGACGGCGAGCGACAGTGCCCGCATTCTCGAGCACCGGCTCGGCTGGGACATCACCGATTACGGCCAGGGCCGGTTCGACGAACTCGGCCTGTTCCTCTTCACCGTGCGCAACGGCAACAATTCCAATGTCGAGCGAGGCCGGGGTATGCTCTATGCCGAGAAGATCATGATCTCCGGCGAGAACCAGATCTCGCCGATGCATCGGCACGTTCTGAAGACCGAGGACATCATCAACCGCGGTGGCGGGACCCTGGTGCTGGAGCTGTTCAAGGCCAATCCGGACGGTTCCATCAGCGACGATGCCGAAGTCCGTGTCCTGACCGACGGCTCGCTTCGCAGCCTGCCGGCGGGCGGGCATCTGAAGCTCGCGCCGGGGGAGAGCGTGACGCTCGAACCGGATACCTGGCACGCCTTTTGGGGCGAGGGCGGCAAGGTCCTGATCGGCGAGGTCTCCAACGTCAATGACGACCTGACGGACAACATTTTCCGCGAACCCATCGGCCGTTTCTCGCAGATCGAGGAAGACGCCGACCCGTTGCATCTGCTCGTTTCCGATTACGACACTTGGCTCCGATGAGCCGCATCGAAGGATGTCTTCATGACCGCGTTTTCCTACCAGCTCTACAGTTCCCGCAACTTCCCGCCGCTTGCGGATACGCTTCGCATGCTGGGCGCGCTCGGATACGCCCAGGTCGAGGGGTTCGGCGGGCTGTTTGCCGATCTGGAAGCGCTGGACGAGCTGAAGCGCGATCTCGGCGCTAACGGCCTTGCCATGCCGACCGGACATTTCGGCCTCGACATGGTGCGTGACCAGCCGGATCGGGTGCTCGCGATCGCGGAGGCTCTCGGGATCGAGGCCGTGTTCGTGCCGGCCGTGCCTGCCGAAGAGCGTGAGAAGGATGCCGCCGGCTGGCGGGCGCTGGGCGCGGATCTCGCCGCAGCGGCGAAGCCCTACTGGGAGGCCGGCCTGTCTTTCGGCTGGCACAATCACGCCTTTGAATTCGTCGAAACGGAAACCGGGGAAATGCCGCTCGATCTGATCCTCGCCGGCGATCCCCGTCTGGTGCTGGAGTTCGACGTCGCCTGGTCGGTGAAGGGCGGGCAGGATCCGCTGGTCTGGATCGAGAAATACGCGGATCGCATCGTGGCCGCCCATGTCAAGGACATCGCCGCGGAAGGCGAGTGCGTCGACGAGGATGGCTGGGCCGATGTCGGCCATGGCGTCATGGATTGGCCGACGATCATGGCGGCGCTGCGCAAGACTCAAGCGCGCTGGTTCGTCATGGAGCATGACAATCCCACCGATCATGCCCGCTTCGCGCGTCGCTCGATCGAATCCGCCCGGACGCTGTGAGGATGACTGCGATGGAAAAGCTCGGCGTCGGCATCATCGGATGCGGTAACATCTCGACCGCGTATCTGCGCCTGGCGCCTCTGTTCAAGGCGCTGGAGGTTCGTGCCGTCGCCGACGTCAACATGGGCGCCGCGAAGGCGAGGGGGGACGAGTTCGGGGTCAAGGCGGCCTCTGTCGACGAATTGCTTGCGGCCAAGGACATCGACGTCGTCGTCAATCTGACGGTTCCCGACGCGCATTTCGCAGTCACCCGCTCCATCCTGGAAGCCGGCAAGCACGCCTATTCCGAAAAGCCGCTGGTGCTGAGCCTGGAGGACGGCGAGGCTTTGCGCGCGCTGGCGCAGGCAAAGGGGCTGCGGGTCGGCTCGGCGCCGGACACGTTCCTCGGCGGCGCACACCAGCTCGCCCGGGCAGAGCTCGACGAAGGCCTCATTGGCGACGTCGTGGCCGGCACCTGCCACGTCATGTCGCATGGCATGGAGCACTGGCATCCCAACCCGGACTTCTTCTTCAAGCCCGGGGCCGGTCCGGTGCTCGATATCGGGCCGTACTACGTCACCAACCTCATCCAGCTGATCGGCCCGGTGAAGCGGGTTGCCGCGCTGACGTCATCGGCCACGCCGACCCGCACCATCCTGTCGCCGCCGCGCAAGGGAGAGATCATCACCGTCGAGACGCCCACGAACATCCACGCGCTGCTGGAATTCGAAACGGGCGCGACGATCACCTTGTCGGCGAGCTGGGATGTCTGGGCGCATCGCCATGCCAATATGGAGCTCTACGGCGTGGACGGCTCTCTCTTCCTGCCCGACCCGAATTTCTTCGGCGGCGATGTCGAACATGCCGGCCGCGACGGCAAGATTGCGCCGTTGCCCAAGTGGGACCACCCCTTTGCCCGCGCCAACGAGGATCACCCGGCCGGAGCGAGGGCGAACTATCGCGCGGCCGGGCTTGCCGACATGGCGCAGGCGATCGTCGAAGGGCGCGACCACCGCTGCTCGCTCGATCTCGCGATCCACGCCGTCGACGTGATGACCTCGATCCTGAAATCTGGCGAGACGGGCGCGTTCGTGGAGTTGTCGACGCGTTGCGAACGGCCGGCGGCCCTGTCGCCGGACGAGGCTCGCGCGCTGATGGCCTGACTAGGTTTCAAGACGTCATGGGGGAGGAGGCGCAGATGGTTTGCATGTTCGTGAAAGGGGCGAGAGCGCGATGATCCGCAATCCGATCCTGCCCGGCTTCAACCCCGATCCGTCCTTTTGCCGGGTCGGAGAGGACTACTACATCGCGACATCGACCTTCGAGTGGTATCCGGGCGTGCCGATCCATCATTCGCGCGATCTTGTGAACTGGACGCTGGTCTCGCGGCCGCTCGACCGCGCGGCGTTGCTCGACATGCGCGGCAATCCCGACAGTTGCGGAATCTGGGCGCCATGCCTCTCCCATGCCGACGGCCGGTTCTGGCTGGTCTACACGGACGTCAAGCGGCTCGACGGCAACTTCAAGGATGCGCACAATTACATCACGAGTTGCGAGACGATCGACGGCCGGTGGTCCGATCCCTGGTATGTGAATTCGTCGGGCTTCGACCCGTCGCTGTTTCACGACGAGGACGGGCGCAAATGGTTCGTCAACATGCAGTGGAACCATCGCGGTCCCGGGACCGGCGGTAACCCGAAGCACGCCTCCTTCGACGGCATCCTCTTGCAGGAATGGAGCCCGCAGCAGGGGCTCATGGGGCCTGTGAAGAACATCTATGCGGGCACTGACCGCGGGCTGACGGAAGCGCCGCATCTCTTCAAGCGCAAGGGTTGGTATTACCTGACGACCGCCGAGGGCGGCACGGGCTACGGCCATGCGGTCACGATGGCGCGGTCGCGCAGCATCGACGGACCTTACGAGGATCATCCGCACAAGCATCTGATCTGCACGGCCGCAGACCCTGAACATCCGATCCAGCGCACCGGTCACGGCCAGTATGTGGAGACCCATTGGGGCGAAATCTATCACACCTTCCTGATGGGACGTCCGATTGCCGGGCCGGACGGGACAGGGCGCTTCTGTCCGTTGGGGCGTGAAACGGGGATCGAGCGATGTGTCTGGGGCGAAGACGACTGGCTCTATCTGGGAGAGGGCGGATTGCTGCCGCGGCTCGACGTGCCGTCGCCGACCGTTACTCAGCCTGAGCCGCCGCAGCCGATCTGCCGTGTTTTCGACGGCGACAGCCTTCCGATGGAGTTCCAGTGGCTACGCACGCCCGACACCGATCGCATCTTCAGGCTTGACGGTGGCGCATTGACGCTGATCGGCCGGGAGAGCGTCGGGAGCTGGTTCGAGCAGGCGCTGGTGGCCCGTCGCCAGGAGCATCTCGTCTACGCAGCCGAGACCGATGTGACCTTCGAACCCGAGACCTACCAGCAGGCGGCCGGCCTGACGACCTATTACAATCGGCACAAGTTCCACGCCTTGCTGGTGACCAGCGAGCCGGATGTCGGTCGAGCGCTGACGATCCTGTCTTGCAGTGGCGACTGGCCGGATGGCGCGTTGACGCAACCGCTGCAGACGCCCGTGCCGATTGGCGAAGGGGCGGTGGAACTGCGTGTGGAGGTCGACCACGCGAGCCAGCAATTCTTCTGGCGGCAGGGTGGCGATGACTGGCAGGCGGTTGGCCCCGTGCTCGACGCCTCGGTGATTTCCGACGAAGGCGGACGCGGCGAGCATGGCTCGTTCACGGGCGCCTTCGTCGGCATGCTCGCTTTCGATATCACCGGACAGGGCCGGGAGGCCCGCTTTTCGCGGTTTGATTATCGTCCGGGCTGATTTTCCTGCCGGGTTCGCGCGCCCGTCAAATCAAGAGCTTGCCTGTCAATCCTGAAAGATTGATTCCGGTCTGGACCCTCGCGGGCGTGCTGGCTATGGGTGCGGTGCAGCAACGAATCCCGGTTGACGTGCCGGGAGGCGTGTCGCATTTTCCTTCAACACATAGGGAAATCGCTATGCATTTCGAGAATTTCTTCTCCGATCGTTTGTCGACATTGCGCGATGACGGGAACTATCGCGTGTTTGCGGATCTCGAGCGCCATGCGGGTCAGTTCCCGAAGGCGACGCGCTACCGCGCCGACGGCTCGACGCAGGACGTCACGGTGTGGTGCTCGAACGACTATCTGGGCATGGGCCAGAACGAGAAGGTCGTCGCCGCGATGCACGAGGCGATCGACAAATGCGGCACCGGGGCAGGCGGCACGCGCAACATTTCCGGCACCAACCACTATCATGTCATGCTGGAGCGCGAGCTGGCCGACCTGCATGGCAAGGAAGCCGCGCTGATCTTCACCTCGGGCTATGTCTCCAACTGGGCCGCGCTCGGCACGCTGGCCTCTAAGATTCCCGGCGTCATCGTCTATTCGGATGCGCTGAACCACGCCTCGATGATCGAGGGCATCCGCCATTCCCGTTGCGAGAAGCGCATCTTCAAGCACAATGACTGGCGCGATCTCGACCGGCTGATGAGCCAGGACGATCCGGCGGCGCCGAAGCTGGTGGCCTTCGAGAGCGTCTATTCGATGGATGGCGACATCGCGCCGATCGCCGAGATCTGCGACATCGCCGACAAGCACAATGCGATGACCTATCTGGACGAGGTTCATGCGGTCGGCATGTACGGCCCGCGCGGCGGCGGTGTTGCCGAGCGCGAGGGCCTGATGGACCGGGTGACGGTGATCGAGGGGACGCTCGGCAAGGCCTTCGGCGTGATGGGCGGCTACATCACCGGATCGTCGAACCTGATCGACTTCGTGCGGTCGTTCGCGTCCGGCTTCATCTTCACGACGGCGCTGCCGCCGGCGCTCGCCGCCGGCGCGACGGCCTCGATCCGGCATCTGAAGGAAAGCCGTGCCGAGCGCGAGATGCACAAGGCCAATGTGGCGCAGGTGCGCGCGGCGCTGGATGCGCGCGGCATCCCGCACATGCCGAACCCATCGCACATCGTTCCGGTGATGGTGGGCGACGCGAAGAAGTGCAAATGGATCTCCGACATCCTCCTGGACCAGTACGGGATCTATGTGCAGCCGATCAACTATCCGACGGTGCCGGTGAAGACGGAGCGGCTGCGCATCACGCCGACGCCGCTGCACACGCAGGCCGACATCGACCATCTGGCCTCCGCGCTCTGCGACCTCTGGTCTC
>NZ_JALEGV010000041.1 GCF_022763245.1 Oricola sp. | reverse complement strand
CGCCCGTCGCCTCCTTCACCAGCGGCGGACCGGCGAGGAAGATCGTGCCCTGTTTCTTGACGATGATCGTCTGGTCGCTCATCGCCGGCACATAGGCCCCGCCCGCCGTGCACGAGCCCATCACAACCGCGATCTGCGCGATGCCCTTGGCCGACATGTTCGCCTGATTGAAGAAGATGCGGCCGAAATGTTCCTTGTCGGGAAACACCTCGTCCTGGTTGGGCAGGTTCGCCCCGCCCGAATCCACCAGATAGATGCAGGGCAGCCGATTCTCCTCGGCGATCTCCTGGGCACGCAGGTGCTTCTTGACGGTGAGCGGATAATAGGTGCCGCCCTTCACCGTCGCGTCGTTGACGAGCACCATGCAGTCGCGCCCCTCGACGCGGCCGATGCCGGCGATCGCGCCGGCCGACGGAATGTCGTCCTCATAGACGCCCGAGGCGGCGAACAGGCCGATCTCCAGAAACGGCGAGCCGGGATCGAGCAGGCCGGCGATCCGGTCGCGCGGCAGAAGCTTGCCGCGCGCGACATGGCGCTCGCGCGAGGCCGGCGAGCCGCCCGCCATGACGCGCGCCGCTTCCGTAGCGATCGCCGAACACTGCTCCTCCATCGAAGCCGCATTCGCCGCGAAATTCGAAGACCCATGCGCCATCGCGCTTTCCAGCTTGCTCATGATCGTAAATTCCGTACCGGGCCGTTCAATGCTTCATCAAGCTCGGCAGAAAGAGGGTGATTTCGGGAAATGCGATCAGGATACCGAGGATCGCCAGATCGACGACGATGAAGGGAACGATCCCTCTGAACACGGTTCCCAGCGGGACCTTGGTCTGCCCGGCCGTCACATAGGCGTTGAGGCCGAGCGGCGGCGTCAGCAGTCCGATCTCGACCGTCTTCGTCACGATGATCCCGAACCAGATCGGGTCGAAGTCGAGCGCCATGATCGCCGGGAAGGCCAGCGGCATGGTCAGCGACAGGATGGCGAGCTGGTCCATGACCATGCCCAGCAGCAGCAGAGCGAGGACGACCAGCATAAGGATCGCGTAGGGCGGCAAGCCGGAGCCGTTGACCGCTTCCAGAACCGTATGGGTGATGCGGGTGAAGGCGAGATAGTTGGAAAAGATCGCCGAGCAGGCAACGATGGCGATGATCATCACCGTCGAGGCGATGGCTGCGCTGACCGCTGAACTGAACCCCTTGAAGCTGATGCTGCGCTGGGCGACCCCGAGCAGCAGCGCCCCGAACACGCCGAAGGCCGCGGCCTCGGTCGGCGAGGCAAGCCCGCCATAAATCGCCCCGATGACCAAGACGATCAGCACTGAAATGGGCCAGATGTGGCGAGATTCACCGATCGCCCGGCGCAGCTGGAGCGGCGGCCCCTTCGGCGCCTGATCCGTCGTGACGGCGATGAACTTGACGACCGCCGCGAGCCCGAGCGCAGTCAGCAGGCCCGGCACGAGCCCGGCGATGAACAGGCTGCCGATCGAGGTCTCGGTGAGAACCCCGTAGACGACGAGCACGATGCTCGGCGGAACCATGACGGCAAGCGTCCCGCCCACGCTGACCACGGCCGCCGCGAGCTGATCGCTATAGCCGTGCCGGCGCATTTCGGGGAACGCCGTCGCGCCCATGGCGGCAGCGGACGCCGTACTGCTGCCGACTAGCGCCGCGAGCAGCACCGAAGCCGCGATCGCTGCCATGGCAAGACCGCCCCTGAGATGCCCGATCCAGGCCTGGCAGGCGGTAATGGCGCGCCGTGTTACGTCTCCGGCCGTCAGCAGATGTGCCATCAGGATGAACAGCGGAATGGCCACCAGGATGAAGCCCGACGACGAGGTGTAATAGGTGCGCGCGAGCACCGACAGCGCCGGTTTTGGGCCGAGCTGAACGATGAGCCCGACGATCCCGGCCAGCCCGACCGCAAAGGCGATCGGCATGCGGATCAGCATGAGCGCGATCATGAAGAGCATGACAAGCAGCAAAGAGAGCATCGTCGATCCCGTGGATTGGGCGAAGGCGCCGCAACCGGCCGATGGCGGGTTACGGCGCCTTGTCCGCGATTGGCGTCAGTCGCTCGTCAGCGTCTTGTACTGCGCGACGACATCGGCGGCCTTGGGATTGCGTCCACCGATCCTTTCCAGCCACTCCTGCTGCGCGCCGGCAATCGCTTCATTGATGGCGGCGCGTTCCTCGTCGGTGAAGCTGTAGATGTCGATGCCATTGGCCGCCCATTCCGCGGTCAGCTTCGACACGGACTCGTCCTGCACCTTGGCGACATGCGCGGCCGCATCGGCGCCGGCCTTCGCCATGGCGTCCTTTGCCTCCTGCGAAAGACCGTCATAGCTGTCCTTGTTGACCACCATCACGAAGCTGTAGCCGCCGAAGGAGCCGTTGGTCGAAATGTGCTTGACCACTTCCTGAAGGTTGTAGCCCGGCACGGATGCGAGCGGGAACAGCACGCCATCGAGACGTCCGGTCTCGACCGCCGAATAGACTTCCGGCCCACCGATACTGACGCCGGCAGCGCCGAGATCGCGTGCGATCATCGCCTGGGTCGCGCCGCTGGTGCGGATATGCAGGCCCTTCCACTCGTCCGGCATGCCCAGCCGGACGTCCTTGGAGAGGATCTGGTAGGGCGGCAGCACGAAAGCGAAGATCGGCACCACGCCGGCTGCGAGCATTTCCCCGCGCAACGGACCGTCGGCCATCATGGTCTGTAGCGCTTCGGTGCCCTGCACCGCCGACGTATAGAAGCCGGGCAGGCCGACCACCGAGTTCAGCGGCAGTTCCTCGGCATGATAGATCGGCCCGATCAGGCCGGCATCGAGGATCCCGTTCTTGACCGCGTCGAGCATTTCCTTCGACTTCGCCGCCTGCTCGGCCGGGAAATGCTGGAAGGCCACCTCCCCGCCAGTCATTTCATTGACTTCGGCCATCCATTTCTGCGTTCCCTCCTTGGAGACGATATGGGTGGTCGACTGGAAATCGCCGAGGCGAAGTTCTGCGGCATTCGCCGGTATCAGGGCCAAGCCGGCAACCGCCGCCAGAAGGCCGAAAGCAAGGTTCTTCATTGGTATTCCTCCTCGATAACTAATGATGAGCGGTGGCGCTTTGCACGCTTCTTGTGGTTGTGGTTTCGAACAGCAGGCGCGCCGTGAGCACGGCGCAGCCGACGGGAACGGAGAGATAGGCCCAACCGAGAGGCCAATCGACGATGCCGAAATAGACCAGGTTCTCGGAAAGGGCGTGCGCGGCCAATTGGCCGGACATGATCGTGACGGCGACGAAGAAGATGGCGGCCGCAACCAGCATGAAGATACGCACTGCCGGCCAGAACGAACCGAATATTTCGGGCGTTATGAATTCCAGCGCGAGATGGCCCCCATCGCGGAAGACCCGCGACAGCGACAGCGTCGCGACCGCCGGCATCAGATAGAATTCGACCATTTCGAACTGGAACTGCAGCGGCGTGCTGAATAGCAGCCGGCCGAAGATGTCCCCGTTGATCAGGACAGCGATCAGCACCAGCGAGGCGCAGCCGAGCAGATGCAGCGCGTCCTCGATCCTGCTCAATAGTCCGTCCAGTCTTTGCACGGGACCTCCTCCCAAAGTCATTCCCGGGTCAGCGAAGCCATGGCGGACGCCTGATGACGCCCGCAATGCATTCGCCTAGCGGCTCGGCAGTTCGACGATGGCCGTGCCGATCGCCGAAAGTTCATCGTCCTGGTTGACGGCGCGCTGCGAGATCTCGACGAGATGCTTGCCGTTCTCGACGAATTTGCGCGTCACCTGGCCATTGATGAGCACGACGTCGCCCTCCGGATTGTGACGACGCACCTGGCTTTTCGCCTTGCGCAGGAAGCCGTCGTCGCCCATCCAGTTAGTGATCTGGTGAGTCAGCCACGAGCAGCGTTCCGGACCGTAATCATAGGCACCAGGCGCGCCGACCATCAGCGCGAATTCCTCTTCCCAATGCACCCGCTCGGGGCAATCGGGAATCCCGAAACGGTTCTTGATGCCGGCGCCCGGATGTTTCTGCTGCAACTGCCAGGCCAGCTTGTTGGCGCGGATATAGAGACCGCCCCAGCCCTGCGCGTAAGCAATGAAGCCGGTGACCGTCATCGGGCCCTTGACCATGGTCGGCAGGTCCTCGCCCTCGGCGACGTCCTCCCAGTAGAGCGTGTCGGCTCCGCGGATCTTCTCCTGCTCGTAATATTTGTAATAGGCGTCCAGTTCTTCCTGCGTGTAGACGCGCGGCGCACGCTCGCGCACTTCCTTGTATTTGGTGCCCTTCTCGCGTGCCTGGTCGCGGTCGGTGCGGAAGCACCAGCTGTCGGCCTCGGCGAGCATGTCACCGGTCCTCGCATCGAAGAAATCGACATGATAGATCTGCTGGATCGCGCGCCCGGCGAAACGGGTGTCGTGCTCGACGAGATCCTTCAGATAGGCCTCGGTGCGGATCTCCGTGTTGCGCGCAATCGGCTTGTGCCAGGTCCAGTCCGCGCCGGACCACATCGCATGCACGCCGGGCAGCCCGCCGACATAGCCGGAAATGATGCGGCTGGTCGCAAACAGGAAGCTCGGAAGCGCGATGACATCGCCGAATTTCGTGGTCTTCGCATAGTCGGGATCGCACCACAGCGGATTGTCGTCGCCGATGCCATGGGCGTAATGGCGGATGTTGTCGCGCGTCGCCTCATAGCACCACGGCTCGACCGTCTTTTCGATCTTCACCCCGATGCGCTGGCGCAGATCGGCGAGGCCCTCCTCGCTGATTTTCGGAAATTGCTTGTGTACGATCTCGTTCATGTGACCCTCTCGTTCAGGAACTCGCGAGGCGCGGCGGTCAGGCCGCGCCGGCTATTGCTTGCGCGACCTCGTCGCGCAGGATTTTTCGATTGACCTTTCCGGCCGGCGTCTTCGGCAGGCTGTCGACGAACTCGACCTGCCGCGGATATTCGTGGCGGCTCAGATTCTGGCGGACGAGGTCCTGGATCTCCTCGACCAGCCCCGAACGCTCCGCCCCGCGAAGGACGACATAGGCCTTGACCACCTGGCCGCGAACCTCGTCGGGCACCCCGATCGCGGCCGCCTCGGCGACGTCGGGATGCCTCAGGATCGCGTCCTCGATCTCGATGGCGCCGATGGTCCAGCCCGCCGAGATGATGACATCGTCGGCGCGGCCGCCATGATAGAAATAGCCGTCCTCGTCGACGCGCCCGAGATCCTTGGTCGGGAACCACTCGTCGCCCTTCCTGACCATCAGTTCGCCGATCTCGCCGGGCTTCGCGGGCCTGCCGTCGGCGTCCTGGACCTCGACCTCGACGCCCGGCACCGCCTTGCCCATCGCGCCGTCGCGCACTTCGAGATCGTCCGCGCCGGGATAGTTGGCGATGATCACCCCGATCTCGGTCGTGCCGTACATGGAACGCACCTTCACGCCGAAGACCCGTTCGACATAGGCGGCGGTCTCGCTGTCGATCGGCTCGCCGGTAAAGGTCAGCTTCTCGAAGCGATAGGTGAAATCCTCGGCGCGACCGCTGTTGCGCATCATCCGGTAGTGGGTTGCCGCGGCCGTGAGATTGGTGATCTCGAAATCCTGCAGCGCTTTCAAAAGGCGCACCGGATCGAACTTGCCGGAGAAGGTTCCCGTCGAGACGCCGAGCGCGAGCGGCGCCAGCGTGCCGTGCCATAGCCCGTGCCCCCAGGCCGGCGACGACGGACAGAAAAAGCGGTCGCCGGGGCGGATGCCGGTCGCATAGAGCGCTGCGACCATCAGCGTCACGATCGAACGATGGGTGTGCCTGACCGCGGCCGGCAATTGCCGCGTCGTGCCGGAAGTATATTGGAGTACCGCGAGGTCGTTGCCGGCGGTGTCCCACTCAAAGGTCGAGGGCAGATCGTCGATCGAGGCCAGAAAGGCGTCGTCGACCACCACCACGTCCAGATTGCCGGCCTCACGCGCATCAGCGGCCTTCTCGCCATTAGTGAACATCAGCTTCGGCTTGCAGTCTTCGGCGCGCAGGCGAATGCCTTCGGGCCCGAACAGCGTGAACATCGGCACGGCGACGGCGCCCGCCTTGATGGCCCCGAACAAGGCGCAATAATAGCCGAGAGACGGCTCGAGCATGACCGCGACGCGATCGCCCTTCCCGACGCCACCGCCGGTCAGATAATGCGCGAATTGCGAGGAGCGCCGGCCGAGCTCGGCAAAGGTGACGATCTCGTCGCGACCGTCCGCATGCGCGATGCGCAGCGCGACATTGCCGCCATCCACATGCCGGTCGATGCATTCATGGGCGATGTTGAACCGTTCGCGCGTCCCGTCGAAGAGCGCCCAGAGAGCCTCCTTCGAATAGTGCGTGTGCGCATCCGCATACGACGTGTAGTCGGTCAGCTTCACGACGGTTCTCCTCCACTCTCATCGTCGGTCGGGCAGACATTAGTGATCGGCGCAATTTGTTGTCAATACGCTTTTTTATTGTCTATATACAACATGAGCAAAATACCCCGGCGCAAGCGCGCCTGTTTGGAAAGCCCTGCCGAATAAAGACGCAAACGATTGATATTAATGTATTATTTTACCCCCCTCTAGGACTGAAATGAGCCGGACACAAAGCGAAATCGGGCCGCTCGCGAGTTCTTGTATATGTGCAACAACGCCGCGGTTGCATTGAAATCCGAAAGCGGATAATCCGTTCAGCGTTGTTGTCCAGCAGCGCAGGCTGTTGTACATATACAACATGGGAGGTTCACGAATGACGGAAACGGGCGACCGGGAAATGCGGCGGCGTCAGGTGCCGGCGGTTACCCGCGCGATCTGCATCCTCAGGCAGCTTGGCAAGGCCAATGAGCCGGTCGGCGTCAACCAGATCGCACGCGAGCTCGAACTGATCCCGAGCACCTGCCTGCACATCTTGCGCGTGCTCGTGGACGAGGGCCTTGTCGAATTCGATCCCGTCTCGAAACGCTATTCGATCGATGTGGGCATCCTGCCGATAGCACGAAGCGCCATCCAAAAGAACAATTTCGCCAATATCGTCGAGCGGCGGCTGACCGACCTTTCGATGAATTTCGGCGTGACCGGCATCGCGACACAGATGAGCGACGCCGACCACATGGTCGTGGTGGCGCTCTCGCAGGCACCGTTGCCGTTCAGGCTCCAGGTCGATCTCGGCAGCCGCTTTCCCGCGCTGATCAGCGCGACGGGCCGGTGCTTCGCGGCATTCAGCGCCATCCCGGAAGCCGAACTGAAGAAGAGCTTCGCCCGGCTGCATTGGGAGCACCCCCCTGCCTATGAAGACTGGAAGGCGCAGGTCGACGAGACGCGGCAGCGCGGATACGCAGTCGACAAGGGAACCTATATCGGCGGCGTAACCATCGTGGCGGCGCCCTTTTTCGACCAGTCCGGCCGCATGATCCGCAGCGTCGTCACGATCGGCATCTCCGAAAAGATCGATGCGATCGGCATCGACACGATTGCAGCCGAAATGCTTGCGCTTCGCGACGAAGTGTCGTCGCTCTTGATCGGCAGCGATGGCGTTGCCAGCGCAGGAAACCGGGCGAGTGCGCGATGAACGAGACAGCGACCGCGTCCGAATGGAAAACGCTCAAGGGCGCCGGACTGATGGAGGCCATCGGCCCCGTGCTCGCGAGACGCAACGGCGACCGCTGGATATACGGGCTTGCCACGGATGCGCGCCACGCCAATGCGATCGGCGTCATTCATGGCGGCACACTGTCCGCCTTCTCCGACCAGGTCATGTCGATGGTCGCCTGGGAGGCGTCCGAACGCCAGCCAGTCGTGACCATTCATATGGCCACGAGTTTCATGAGCACCGCGTCGCCGGGGGATTTCCTCGAGGCCGAAGCGCGGATCACCGCCCGAAAAGGATCGATGCTGTTCGTCGAAACCATCGTAACCCGCGCGGGCGAGGAGGTGATCCGGGCAAGCTGCATCATGAAGACAGTCAAACCGCGCCAACGGGAGGAACGGCATGGATGATGACAAGACCGCGGGCCGCAGGCCCGGGCCGCTTTCCGGCCTCCGCGTCCTCGATTTCTCCCGGATCCTGTCCGGCCCCTATTGCACCCAGATCCTCGCCGATCTGGGCGCCGAGGTGATCAAGATTGAAACCGTCGGCAAGGGCGACGAGACTCGAAGCTTCCCGCCCTTCAAGGGACCGTTCAGCCACTATTTCATCGCCCTGAACCGCGGCAAACTGAGCATCGCTCTCGACCTGAAATCGGAAAAAGGCGCGGCAATCGCCAGGGATCTCGCAAAGAACTGCGATATCGTCGTGGAGAACTTCCGGCCGGGCGTCATGGACAAGCTCGGGCTCGGTTACGAGACGCTTTCGGCAGACAATCCCGGCCTCGTCTACTGCTCGATCACCGGGTTTGGCGACGACAGCCCGCTGCGCGACAAGCCTGCCTTCGACATTGTCGCGCAGGCGCTGTCCGGCATCATGAGCGTCAACCGCGAGGCCGGCGGAACGCCCAATCGCCTCGGCATCCCGATGGGCGACATGGCCGGCGGCATCTACGCCCTTTTCGGCATTCTCGCCGCAATGGTCCAGCGCCAGACGACCGGCAAGGGCCAGCGCATCGACATATCCATGCTGGACGGGCTGATCGGCATGCTCGGCTATCTGGCCCAGATCTATTTCGTCACCGGCAAAGCGCCCGAACCGGTTGGAACGAAACACCCGAGCATCGTGCCCTATGGCGCCTATCCAACCAGCGACGGTCATGTGATCGTCGCCTGCCTGACCGAGCAGTTCTGGTGCAATTTCGCGAAGGCACTCGACCTGCCCGATCTCGTCTCCGATGAGAGGTTTTGCGAATATTCGCGGCGACTGGAAAACCGCGACACGCTCGAAGCCATAATCGAGGAACGCATGCGGCGCGACGACACCGACTACTGGCTCGCCCGGCTGCAGGAATACGACGTACCGAGCGCTCCGATCCTCGATGTCGGCCAGGCGCTCGAACAGGCCCACACCCGCGAACGCGACCTGATCGACACCACCTGCCATCCGGCGGCCGGCGAGATAAAAGTGCTGCGCACACCGATTCGCCTCGACGGCCACCCGCTGGACGCATCGAGCCCGCCGCCGCTACTCGGCGAACAGACTACCGAGATCTTGTCTAGGGTGCTCGGTATCGACAGCCGCGAAATCGGCTCCCTAACGGAGGACTCGGTGGTGCTTCAGCAGAGCGGGCAACAAACACCTCGGCGATAAGAACGAACTTCTCGCGAGAACTTGGCTATCGAAGCCAGCGAGGTTTGCACCAATTCCCGCGTGAACACAGCGCGGTGTGAAGACAGGTGGCACCAACTTCCAAGACACTTGGGCCCATAATATTCTGCCCAAAAGGAGGCATCAACTTCCGCTTCGGGTCAAAAGCAGACATCTCACGATCCGCGGACGAACGTCTGAATTGAGAGCGCATTTCGGACCGTCAAGAAAAGTGGCCAGGTGCGGACTGTCTGCCTACGGGGTCGAAGTATCAAAAGCAGCCCCTCGTTTCCTACCGGCTCTTCCATCCGCGTTTGGGAATTACAGCAACATTGCTTCTGACGCGGTGCGCGCGACCTTGGAAACACGGCCACTCTTCATATGCCGCCGTAGAACAGGGGCGATTAGGTACCCTTGTTGAAGCAGAAGCGGTTTCCTGTGTCCCAGTTCACGACGTGCCAGAAGCAGACATTCCCATGACCTGCGCAGTTATCCCGAAGCGGACGATCAGAACAGCAGAAATTCAAGCCAAGATAAATCCCCAGAGTTGGGGATGCCACACCTCAATCGCGCCGGATTCATTGCGGAACGACCGCACAATCGGAGGCAACCCCGTGTCTGTCAAGGATTTCCCCTATTGAACCGGACCGCGCTAGTTCTGCGACAAATTCCGTTAGCCAAGCACCTGCTGCTGTATGCGCCTTGGGCGTCCCCATGGCTTGGAGGATCGCCATGAATGGCGGCTGCAGCACGCGCGCTCCAGGCCGAGTTGCAGCTTCGATCTCCATTGCCGCACTGATGCCGGCAATCGCTTCCACATCGCCACAATCCATCGCCGCAAGCGCCCTAACGATATCACGGTAGACAACGAGGTTTTCCGCTCCCTCCTGTCGCTTCAGATGAAGCGTGTAGGCGCTTCCATCGACGGTGCCGACTTTCGCTCCATCGCGCACAAGAGTTACAGCATCCGACATCTTGCATAGGGGAGACGCGAGGTAGTTGCCCTCGATCCGGACATATGGATCCGTGAAATGGATCACTTCCGCGCGCCCGGGATCGACGGCAAGAAAACAGATATCCCACGAGCCGTCCGTTGCGGAGGAGGACACATCGATCGCCCGTTCGTAATGGACGAACTCCAGCGGAAGCTCGAGTCGTTCGGCCACTATCCTCGCCAGGTCGACCGTTATCCCCTCTGCCTGACCGGAAGCATTGCGCGAAACCAACACCCGGTTCCCATGATTCAGGGCCGCCCGCAGGATTTCGGTCGGTGCGAAGGTCCGGCGCAGCTCATCGGTCACGGGCTTCATTCTTCTCCCAGCTCGCTCATCCAGTCGTCCCAAGCAGGAAACACCGCGACCATCGCCTCAAGCCCGCAAGAACCTGCCGCCAGCACCGGCGCGGCCTCCTCGTGGCTGACCCAGATCAGCGACCAGGGTTCGAATTCATGCCCGTCGTGAATAAGGGAGCCGTTCATCACGACAATATAGTAGCCGCCAGTCCCCTCGGTCGTTGGAGCGGAAACAGTCATTCCGCCACCGAGGCGGAAGACCTTGACCGTCATCCCGTCGTCGCCGAGCTTTTCCTCCATCACGGTTTCGACGGCGGGCTCCTCCAAGTGCTGCAGGACCGGCGGGATAGAGAGCGTGACCTGGGACGAAACCCGATGGCGGCGCTTGGTCGGCCTGAGCTGTTCACGCACGTTGGGCGTGGAAAGCTTTACAAGCCCCGCATCGGTCTTCGATCGCAGGGTGAGATAGGACATGCCCTGCTCCCCGGCGATCAGAGGCCCATAACCTGTATGGTGGTCGGCATAGTGAGCGGTGATCATGTTGGCCGTGTCGCGTCCGATCGTGCCGCTGCCGGCGATGAAGATCTGGAACTGGTCGACGATATGGAAGTGGCTGTCGAGCTGCATGTTCGCGCTCATGTCAATGCGGAACGCCTGGAGGTCCTTTGCCGGAACGTCAGAATTCTGTCCGAAGAGATTGACCTTCCAGCCCCGCCCCCGCTTGAAGCGATCCGGTTCCTTTTCGCTGTAGCGCACCCTCTGCATGGCTTCCTCCGATAATTCGATTTTACAGGTACGGGTCAGGCATCCGCGAATGTGCCAATGTCCCGCGTAATCTCGCCAATTGCTGCATTGAAGGGCCACGGGGCGTTCAGAGCCTGCACGGCAGCCAAACGATTGCCGGCATAGGCGCGCATAACGCAACCGTCGCCTTCCACTTCCTCTATCCTCGTGGAGACGCTCTCGATAACAGGCCCGCACATCTGAACGCGCAGATCGCCCTGGTTGGACCATAGCTTCAGCGGCCCGATTTCGGGTGCCGCCGATCCAAGCAGGCCCGCGGCTACGGCCTTGGCCTGCGCGGCCGTCGCAGCGATGCTCTCGTGACGCCTCGTTCCGCCGACTTCCGGCCATCGCGCGCAATCGCCCAGCGCGAGGATATCGCCGGCCGATGTACGGCCGAACGCGTCGACGACGATGCCATCGTCACAGGCAAGTCCGGCGTCGCTCGCCAACGCCACACGCGGCGCGCTTCCGACCGATGCGAGCACGACATCGGCCGCGACAGCGTTTCGGTCGGACAGTTCGACGCGGTCGTCACGAATTGCATGGACCTGGGAATTCAGCCGAACATCAACTCCCGCAGCGCGATGATGCTCGAGCACACGCTGGGCGATTTCTGGATACAGGCTACGCGCCATCAGCCGAGGTCCGGCCTCGACCACAGTGACGGCCAAGCCTCTGGCCCGTGCGGTCGCGGCAACCTCCAGGCCGATCAGCCCGCCGCCGACAACCACGAGCGAAGTCGCATGTCTTAACGCATGAGCGAAACGCCTCCGGTCACCGCTATTCCGCAGCAAGTGCGCCCTTTCGGCGCCGTCGATGGCCGAAGGCAGCGCGCGGGCGCGGGCGCCGGTAGCGAGGATGAGAGAACGGTAGCCGATCCGTTCTCCACCGACACAGGTCAACTCGCCGGTTGCCCGGTCTATGGAATCGATCTCGACCCCGAGGCGCAAGGCGATGTCGCGATCGGAATAGAAGGTTTCAGGCCTTATCGGGGCCGGCTCGCGCATCTCGCCAACCAGGCATTCCTTCGACAATTGCGGTCTGTGATATGGCAGAATCGACTCCGCGCCGACAAGCATAAGCGGCCCAGCGTAGCCGGCGGCGCGCAACTCCGACGCCGCTGAAACACCCGCGTGGGAGGCGCCAACGATGACGACTGGTGCTCGATCTGTCGCCGACACGATCAGGCCACCACAACCATATCGAATTCCGACTTGGCGGCGCCGCAATCCGGGCAAACCCAATCGTCGGGGATGTCTTCCCAGCGCGTGCCCGGAGCAATCCCGCCATCGGGATCACCCTCGGCTTCATCGTAACGCCAGCCGCACAGCACGCATTCCCAAATTCTCATCGTCGAACCGTCGCTTCGGGGCATTTCCCGCCTTTTTCCGCCTGCTTTCTTGAACTTTACAGACGCCGAAAACCCATTACTATTCTTCATAGCGACGTATCAGATATACCATTCCGGCATAATATAATCGAGAATCTGCAGATGGACATCCGGCAACTCACCTACTTTGTAAAAGTCGTCGAAATGGGGAGCTTCAGTCGCGCTGCCGCCTATCTGCACATCGCCCAACCGGCGTTGAGCCGCCAGGTCAACGGCCTCGAAGTCGAACTCAAGGAACGGCTCCTGATCCGCAACGGACGCGGCGTAACGCCGACGGAGGCCGGTGAGCGTCTGCTGGGGCATGCACGATCAATTCTTCAGTTGCTCGAACGCACCTATGAAGACATGGAGAATGCGCGACTCGGCCGCACGGGATCCGTCGCGATCGGAATGCCGGGAACCCTGTCGACGGCGATCGCCACCGCACTGGTGCGCAAGCTCCATTCCGAGTTGCCCGACGCCAAGGTTCATGTTCTGACCGGCCGATCCACGCAATTGCAGGAATGGCTGCTTGCCGGGCGGCTCGATATGGCGGTGCTGTTCGATGCTCCGAATTCGCCCATGCTGGAGATACACGAGCTACTCGACGAGAAGCTCCATTTCTACGAACCCGAGCCCGGCAGCGAAAGCATCCGGATGGGACCCGACATCCCGCTATCCGAACTGGTGGACCAGCCGATCATCATCAACAGCCGCCCCAACCGCGTCAGAGAAACCCTTGAGAACGCGCTGGCACGTGACGGGCGAAAACTGCTGGTGGAATGCGAAGTGGATGCGCTGGACACGACATTCGCTCTGGTGTCGGACGGATCAGGAAAAACGGTTGCCACGCTGCGCGCCCACCGGACGGTCAACACCGCAAGAGGCGTTCGCGCCCGCAAGATCGTGAAACCGGAACTGGGTCTCAAGGTGCAGATCGTTCTGAGGGCACGCCGTCTCAACAACCAGTTGCATGATGCGGCCTTCCGGCTGCTTCGGGATCTCTGCCTCGAAATCCTCACGCCTTGATCGGTCGCTCGGGCGTTTCAGAGGCGGCGGACAGTGGGGAAGAGCACGAGAACGCCAACAAGCACCACCAGCACGACCGACGAAACAGCCACGGCCGCGGCAAGGCCGACCCGGTCCGCGGCGTAGCCGATGGCAAGCGCGCCGAGCGCGGGGCTGCCGCGGGCGATCAGGCCATGCACCGACAGCGTGCGGCCGCGCAGCGCATCGGGCGTGGTCAGCTGAACATAGGTCTGCGTCCCCACGAGCCCCCGGGTTATCGCCGCCCCCATGACGGCGGATGAGATGACGGCAACCACCGATGTCGGCGCATTCGTCAGGACCAGCACCGCGCAGGCCCCAACACCCCAATACAAGAGGACAGACAATATCTGGCGCCCGACCGGCACCGATCCGACAGTCAGACCGGAAACAACCGCCCCCACCGCCGACGCGCCGGTCAGAATGGCGAGGCCCGCCGCCGTGTCGGAGAAGGTTTCGGCAGCGATCGCGGGCACCAGCTCCAGCATTGACCGCACCGCAATCCCGCCCGCCAGCAAAACGCCGAGGATCAGAAGCAGGGCCGGCGTGCGCAAGACGAAGCCAAAGCCTTCGCCCATCAGCGACAGAAACGGACGGCGCTCGGGCATGCGATCGCGCGGCGCCAGTCTCAGACGACCCAGTATGAGGACGAAAACGAACGTGACCACGGCATTGAGAAGGAAAATCCAGACGATATCAAGATGCAGGATAATCAGCCCGGCCGCCGCCGGTCCCAACAGCCGCGCCAGGTTGACGTTGACCGAGTTGAGCCCGACCGCGACTCTCATGTCCTCGCGCGGAACCATCTGCTGAACCATGGCCAGTCGGGCCGGCTGCACGGCCGCCACAACCGTGCCCTGCAGGGTCACGAAAACCACCAGCACGAAAAGCGTCAGCCAGTCGAGCCACAAAAGGACCGCAAGCGAGATGGCGAGACAGGCCGAAATGGCCTGCGCGATCCGGTTCTGCAACAACCTGTCCCATCGATCCGCGGCGACGCCCGCAACAGGTCCCACGACCATCACGGGCAGCAGATCGCCGGCCGCCAGGACACCCAGCCAGAACGCCGACCCGGTCCAGTCCCACACCAGCCAGCTGCACGCGATGCGCTGCATCCAGGTACCGACAAGTGATAGCCCGTTTCCCGCGAAAAATAGCCCGTACTGGCCTTCAAGAAGGACCCGAATCGATGCGGGAAGTTTGCGCGAATTCATGTCATGACACGACTCGGATTGGGCTCCCGTCCAGGAAGGCCGCGATGTTCTCGACCGCATAGGAATAATAGGCGGCCAGCATCTCGACGGTGAAATAGCCGAGATGCGGCGTCAGAACGACATTGGGCAGACGACGCAATTCGTGATCGGCGGGCAGCGGCTCCACCGAGTAGACATCCAGTCCGGCTCCGCGGATACGGTTTCCGCGTAGGGCCGCAATCAGCGCGTTCTCGTCAAGCAGTCCGGCGCGGGCCGTATTGACGAGGGATGCGGTCGGCTTCATGGCGTCGATGGCCAACGCGTCGATGATGCCTCTCGTCGTCTCGGCCAGCGCGAGATGTAACGAGACCACGTCCGAACCGGAGAATAGCTCGTGCTTGGTGACACGGCTCACGCCGGCGTCGGCCGCACGTTTTTCGGTCAGGTTGGGCGACCACGCCTGCACCCGCATGCCGAACGCCAGACCGATCCGCGCCACGTCGCGCCCAAGCCCGCCGAGCCCGACAATGCCCAGGGTCTTGCCGCGCAGCGTGTTGCCCGCGAAATGCTGCCAACCGCCGTCGCGCATGTGCCGGTCCTCGAAGGCGATGTGCCGAACAAGCGAAAGAATCAGCCCCCAGGTCAATTCGGCGACGGCGCCAGAGCCCGCGCCCGACACCGGCGTGTTGGAGACCACGATGCCACGCTCGGCGCAGGCATCCAAATCCACCGTGTCGTATCGTTTGCCCGTCACGCAGAGGTACCGCAAACGCGACAGCCGTTCGATCAGTGCCCGGGGAAACGGCGTGCGTTCACGCAAGGTGCAGAGGATGTCGTATCTGGCCAGTTCACGGACAGCCGTGTCGATATCGTGCAGGGGATGATCGATCACGTCGATCGTCGCGCGTGCCTCGATTGCCGACCAGTCGGTCAGGGTTGGTGCAAGTCGCAGATAGTCATCGAGCAGCGCAATATTCATTCGGACGGTCCCGCATTCAAAAAAAGGCGGGCCCCGATGGGGTCCGCCTGGTTGTGTTTCGCCGCTATTGCCGGTGCCAATCGACCGCCCAGATCATCAGCGGGTCAAAGGTGTTGAGGTGGAAGTCCTGCATATCCGGAACAGTCACGTAGGATTCCGCATAGAAATACAGCGGCAGCATCGGCAGATCCTCGGCGAAGATCTCTTGGATGTCGGCCCATGCCGCACGGGTTTGCGCGGACGACAGCGACGACTGGAAATCGTCCAGCGCCGCGTCCATCCTCTCCGAGGTATAGCCCGAGAAGTTGTTGCCGACCCAGTTGTTCGCCTCGGTGGGAATCCGGTCCGAGCCCACGGCGATGCGAGGCGACGTCGACGGCGAGAAACGGATCGAGGACATGATCAGGCCGGAGAACTCCCGGCGGCGCGACAGCGTGCCGTTATATTCCTGCAGCGGCACGAATTGCGGGTTGATCTCGACGCAGACCTGTTTGAGCAGGTCCTGGATCACCAGCGCGATCTGTTCACGCGTCTGGTTTCCCGCTGTCGTCGCCAGATCGAGCGACAACCGGTCGCCGGCGCTGTTGGTGCAAATCCCGTCACTACCGGGCGTCCAACCGGCCTCCGCCAGAAGCGCCTTCGCCGCCTCGGGATCGAAGGAATATTTGGCGATGTCCGGATTGAACAGCGCGTTGGAGTCGGACAGAAGCCCGTTGGCGACCTTCTGCTGGCCCTCGAACAGGGCCTCGGTGATCGCTTCCCGGTCGATACCCATCAGCAGCGCGCGACGCACCTTGATGTCGGCGAGGATCGGATTGTCGAGATTGACGGCGATCCGCTCAAGATTCGTGCCATCGATGACGTGGAACTTCAGGTCGTTGGCGCGCTGTTTCTTCACGTCGAGCATCTGGCTGAAGCTGATGCCGCCGGGGCTGACGGGCACAGCGTCGATCTCGCCAGCGAGCAGGTTCTGCACCAATGCGGACGAGTTGTCGCGGTAGCTCAAGGTGACCTTCTCGAAGCCCGGCTTCTTGCCGGGCCAGTGCGGATTGGGCACCCAGGTCAGGCGCGTGCCGATCTGGTATTCCGACAGCATGAACGGCGCATTCCACAGGCCCGGATTGGTCGGTTCGGTGTTGTAGTGGGTCTGCTTGACGTAACTCTCGTTGTCGCCGTTTTCGGCATAGACCGGCCCTTCGATATGCTCGGGCAGAACCTGGTCCCACGAAGCGAAGCTGGGCGTCAGCTCCGGCAGGACGAGCGTGAAGGTACGGTCATCGACGATCTCGATCTCGCTCGCCCGGGTCCACGGGTTGAACTCCGAAAAGCCGATGTCGGGATCGTTGGCCATCTTGAGCGTGAAAGCGACATCGTTGCTCGTCACCGGTTCGCCGTCGCCCCACGACAGCCCTTCCTTCAGCTTGAAGGTGACCCGCATGCCCTTGGATCCGTCCGCATTGTCGACGATCTCCGCGAGCCCGTTGTCCAGTGTCGGCACCTCTTCGCACAGGATGCATTCATTCTCGGCGTCCCAGTTGTACGCCGTGAGCGGAAGCAGTCCGTAATTGATCTGCAGGCGCTTGGTATTGTTCACCTGGATGAGCGGATGGAAGTTCTTCAGGAACTGCAACTGCCCGACGACAAGCTGCGACTTGTCGGGTTGCGCCATGGCGCTGCCGGCGAGCGAGAGCGTAAGCCCGATCGCAACGCTGGCCATCATCGATTTGGTTATCCTCATGTTATCCTCCCTTTTGGATACGGCTCACTGAGATCCGCCCTCGTTTTCCGCGCGAGGGTCAAATGCGTAACGCACGCCGTCGCCGACAAAGTTGACGGCCATGACGGTGACGAAGATCAAAATCCCCGGATATATCGCCAGGTGCGGAGCAGAGATGATGAGCTGCTGCGCATTGGTCAGCATGTTCCCCCAGGTCGGGGTCGGCGGAACGATTCCGAAGCCGAGGAAGCTCAGCGTCGATTCAAGCAGGATGACGCGTCCGACCGTCAGCGTCGCGGCGACGATCAACGGTGTCGAGATATTGGGCAGCACGTGGATGAACACGTTGTAGATGCGGCCGGCGCCGCTGACGGTGGCAGCGCGCACGTAGTCGCGGCTGCGCATCTGGATCGTGCCGGCACGGGCGATCCGCGCCATGGTCGTCCAGTCGACCAGCGCAATGATGATCACGATGCGCAGAAAGATGAAAAGAGGGGAGTTCGCCGCCGAGGCGCTGAGCCCGAGCTTGGTCAGGTCGATCGATCCCAGCACGATCAGCAACGGGATAAGCGGCAGTGCGATCAAGACGTCCGTAATGCGCATCAGCACGCTGTCGACGCGCCCGCCGAGGAAACCCGCAGAAACGCCGATGGCGATCCCGACGATGGACATCAATCCGGTCGCCAACACACCGACCGCGATCGAAACCTGGCCCCCGTAGAGCAACCGGAGCAGCACGTCGCGGCCCAGATCGTCCGTGCCAAGCCAGTGCTGGGCGGAAGGCGGCCGGAAGCGTGCGAGCAGATTGGTCTTGTTTGGATCGATATCCAGCATCTGGCCGAGCGGCCATGCGCTCAGGCAGACCAGGATCAGCAATGCGAGGCAGAGCAGTGAATAGGTGGCCACCCGGTGGCTGCGGAATTTTTCGTAGCGCAGGCGCCAGATCGACTGCGCCGGCGGCAGAGGCGCGCGCTCGTAGCGGATATCGATCGCATCCGTCATAGCGTGATCCTCGGATCGAGAACCGCGTAGGCCAGATCCGCGAGCAGATTGGCGACCAGCACCACGATCGTCGCCATCAGCAGACCGACGAGGGCGAGGTTGAAATCCACATTGGAAATCGCGTCGTAGATGAGCTTGCCCATGCCGAGCATGCCGAAGATCGTCTCGATCACCAGCGCGCCCGAGAACAAATGTCCGAAGCTGAGCGCGAGCACCGTCACCATCGGAATAAGCGCGTTGCGCAGGGCGTGCCGAACGATCACGGTGCGTTCGTTCAGCCCCTTTGCGCGGGCCGTTCGGACAAAATCGGCGGACAGCGTCTCGATCATCGCCGCACGCACGTAGCGGATCAGCGGACCGACATGGAACATCGCCAGCACACCGACCGGCAGAACCAGATGCCTTACATGGATCCAGAAGCCGGCGTCGTCGCTCATCGGGGAACCGGATGCCGGGAGGATGCCGAGCTTGACCGAGAACAGGATAATCAGCAGCAGCGACACCCAGAAATTCGGCAGCGAGATGGCCGCGAAGGAGAACAGCCCCACCAAGGTATCGATCATCCCGTTCGGCTTGCGGGAGGCGAGGGTGCCGAGGATCATCGCCAGCGGCACCGATACCATGAGCGTCAGGACCAGGAGCTTGGCAGTCTGGAACATCGCCGGCACGAGGACGTCCAGCACGGGCCGGAAATACAGGCTCGAATAGCCCAGGTCGCCCTGCAGCGCAGCGGTCAACCAGTTCCAGTAGCGCGTGGTGATGGGCTGATCGACGCCATAGAGTTCCCGCATCTGCGCCATGAGTTCCGGTGTCAGGGAGGGATTGCCCTCGAACATGTTCTCCAGCGGATCGCCCGGCATCAGGCCGATCACCGCGAACAGCATGAAGGACATGATGGCAATCACGAGAACGGCTTGGGAGAGACGCGAGAGGGAATATCTGAGCATCCTGTCAGTCCTTGTGATGGCACGCGGCAAGATGGCCGGGCCGTCCGGCGGCGCTTTCCAGCGCCGGCCTGGTGGTGGTGCAGATCGCCGTGGCGCGCGGGCATCTCGTGTGGAAGACGCAACCGGAAGGCGGATCGAGCGGGGTTGGTATTTCGCCCTTGAGGAGCGTGCCGCGCTTACGCCGCCCTCGCCCGATGCGGGGCACAGCCTCGAAGAGAGCCCGTGTATAGGGATGGCTGGGCGTCGAGAAGATGTCGTCGGCGGACGCCACCTCCATGATGTTGCCGAGATAGAGGACCGCCACGCGGTCGGCGAGATGTCGGACGACGCCGAAATCGTGGCTGATGAAGAAATAGCTCAATCCGTGCTTTTCACGGATCTCGTCCATCAGGTTCAGTATCTTGGACTGGATCGACACATCGAGCGCGGAGAGCGGTTCATCGGCGACGATCAACTCGGGATCGCCGATCAACGCGCGGGCGATGGCGATGCGCTGGCGCTGGCCGCCGGAAAACTGGTGCGGATAGCGGTTGGCCGCGTCGGCGGGCATACCCACCTGCTCAAGCACATCAGCCACCCGCTCGCGCCGCTGGCGGCGCGCTACAGGCGTGTCGCTCAACCGCAGCGGTTCGCCGACGATGTCTTCCACCGTCATGCGCGGATCGAGCGCGGAGAACGGGTCCTGGAAGATGATCTGCACCGGATGGCGTCCGTCCCGATGCCGGCGCTGGGCATTTACCTGGATGCTGCCAGACGTCGGCGCCCTCAGCCCGGCCACAGCGTAGCCGAGCGTGCTCTTGCCCGACCCGCTTTCGCCGACGATGGCGAGCGTCTCGCCGCGGCTGAGGTTCAGCGAGACATTGTCGACGGCACGCAGCACCGGGCCGGGACGGAGCAGCGAGCCCCGTGTCGGGAAGTGAACGGAGACATTCTCGATTTGGAGCAGCGAGGTCATGCCGTCACCTCGACGCAAGCGACGAAATGGCCGGGATCGACCTCGCGCAATTGTGGCTCGGCCGCGCGGCACTTGTCGCTGACCAGCGGACAGCGCGGCGCGAAGCGGCATCCCCGATCCGGCTGGACTCGCAGGCTGCCCCTGATCACATGCAGCCGATCGACCTTACGGTCTGGATCGGGAAGCGTCTGGATCAGTCCGCGCGTGTAGGGATGCTGCGGATTGTCGAAGAGCTTTTCGGAGGGAGCAAGTTCAACGCCCCTGCCGGCGTACATCACCAGGATCCGATGCGCGAGCTCCGAGACCACCGCCAGGTTGTGCGTGATGAACTGCACCGCCATGCCAGTGTCTTCCTGGAGTTCGAGGATCAGGTCGAGGATTTGCGCCTGAATGGTCACGTCGAGCGCGGTGGTCGGCTCGTCGGCGACCAGGAGTTTCGGGCGGCAGGCCAGCGCCATCGCGATCATCGCGCGCTGCCGCATGCCGCCGGAAAGCTGATGGGGAAAATCCCCGGCCCGGTGGCGCGCCGAAGGGATACCGACGGCTTCGAGCAATTCCACAGCGCGGTCGAATCCGGCGCGCTTGCCGAGCCCCTCGTGTACGCTCAGCACCTCGGCGATCTGCGCACCGACAGTCATCACCGGGTTCATGGCGGTCATCGGTTCCTGGAAGATCATGGCGATGTCGCGCCCGCGCATGTCACGCCACGCGCGGTCGCTCTGGGTCAGCAGGTCGCGTCCGTCGAACAGGATCTGGCCGGTGACACGGCCGCGGCCGGGGACCAGACCCAGCAGCGACAGCGATGTCATCGTCTTGCCGCAGCCGGATTCGCCGACGATGCCCAGCGTTTCGCCCTGCGCAATCTCGAATCCGAGTCCGGTGACCACCGGACTCGCTTCCCGCCCATTTCCGGGAAATGCGACCCGCAGGTCCCGGACGGCAAGCAACGGCTCCGTCGCCCGGATCCTTGCGGGATCGGCCGCGCCACCGCCGCTGTCGGCAGAGCGCGTCGCCTTGCGCGTATCAATCCCGGCTACATCGAGCCCCATGCTCTCCTCCGAATTCCGGACCGGTTCGGTCCGGCCGTTCACCTGGCCCCGCTCCTCCGCCGGGCCAGACGCTGTTCCTGGTTTTCAGGCTTCGAGATCGACGATTCCGACCCCGTCGCGAATTTCGACCTGCGTCCCGAATGGCGCGGAAAGCCGCTTGTAGCGCTCGAGAATCCGGGCGGCATTATCGCCCTTCGCCAATATGGGCCTGCCTTCGGTCAACGGGTGCTCGCCGCTTCCGGTACGCCTGTGAAGCGGCGCTTCGGGCGTCGAATCGCGACCCATTTCAACCGGGTGCAGATACAGCCTGGTCAGCCTGTCGTCCTTCATTTCCAGCTTGATGATGCAGGAGCCCCACCAAGTCTCGGCGGAATGGTCGAGACCCGGATGCAGCGGGTGCAGCGCCGGGTGCAGCGTCTGCAGCCTGTCGACGTCGTGCCCCCAAGCGTCGTAGCTGTCATAGGGCACATGCTGCAGGAACTCGGAATGGGCGAAGAAATTCCCGATCCCGTAGATGATCGGCTTGCCCTTGTAAATTTCGATTCCAAGCGTGCGGTGCCAGCCATGGCCGACATAAATATCGGCGCCGCCGTCGATCGACGCGCGTGCGAATTCCTCGACGAAACGCGGCGGCGTGTCGCCGCGCGGTCCGTCGGACACCGAGAAGTGATGCGCGACGATCACGAGGTCGGACATGCACCGCGCTTCCTCGATCGAACGCAGGTTGCGCTCCAGATCGCGCCGGTCGCATTTGGAGACGATCTCGCATTTCTCGCCCTCGACGAAACACTCGGGATCGCCCCATTGCTGCGCGGCAGGAATCAGGAACCCGAATGCGCCTTCGGGTCCGTGCTTGGGAGGCTTGGCGATGTTCAGCTTGGCGGCGAAGTCCTTCAGGTTCGCCATGGTCTGCGGATCGACGACGAACTCGTATTTCAGCCGAAGCGGATTGACGCCGGGCCGCGCCATGAAGGCGCCCTTGGCGTGGTTGGCCCACATGAAATGCTGGTTGCCGGACGATGCGGCGACGAGCGCCACACGCCCGTTCTTCTTTTCCACATAGGCGGGTTCGGAGGCGCGTTCGAGATCGGTTCCTGTCCCCGCGGTGGCGATCCCCGCCACCTTCATGTGCTTCCTGGTGGCGGCTATTCCCTCTGCGCCGAAGTCGAAGCTGTGATTGTGTGCCGCGGACATGATGTCGAATCCGGCCCATTTGAGGTCGCCGGCGACCGCCGGTTCCGAAATCATGAACGAGCCGATGCCCTGGCCGCGCGCAGGCCATTTCAATTCCTCGGGTTCGGCGAAGTTCATCTCGAGGTGGCCGTAAGCGACATCGGAGTCCCTGATCAGGTCCCACATGCCGAGAAATTCAGGCTCGTCATGCATCGAAAACGGGCGCGTCACCATGCACTCACCAGCGAGAGACACCCGCCATTCACCCTTATGCTTCATTCTTGGCATTCTCCTCTGGGGACGGGGCTGGCGGCTTCATCGGCACCGGCACTTGCGTGGTCCTCCCCCGCATCCCGCCTTCGTTTACTCTTGGGGACGCGCTCATCCGCACCCGACGAAGTGAGACTATCGAGGGCGCATTGATATCACCAGAAGGACTACCGACCTTTCAGATATGCCAAATAAGCATGGCACGGATCTCGCAGCGCGGCATTGGGTTGCCTGTAGGCGCGCGCGGATGTTCGAGTATTCTCTTGTGTCAAAAGTGTGGGATTAATCCAGTAATCCAATGTCGTCGGACTGCGCGATCGCTCTCAGCTTCTTTTGCATTTCGGCCCTCTGGCGCGTTAACGTCATTGCTACTTCGGGTCAAAAGCAGACATTTCGCGGCCGGTGTCGATGAGTCCGCTTCGAGGGCGCATTTCGGACCGTCAAAAGAGGGGCCGTCTGCTGACTGTCCGGTTCTAGGGAGAAAACCGGTAAAACTACCATTCATCAGACGGCCAAGTTGAAAAAAGCCCGTGAGCGCCGGGGTGCGCGTAAGAACTCGCCCACCGCAACTGCGGCACGGGTCTTACGAGCTGTGGGTGAGCCGGCGTTGTGTTCGCTTGAAGCGGCTCGGACTACATCAATCGGCCCCGCCCGCGTTGACGATGACCCGCAGGTCGGCGTCCGTGGTCTTCTTCAAGCACAGATCCGTGGTCGCCAGCAATTGAAGGATGGGAACCGACACGCTATCGGCGTTGGCGCGCGGCTGTACTAGTTCGACTTCGAACTCGACATGCGATTTCCAAGCCTTCTCATAAAGCACGAGAGCTCGTGACCTGCTCCCCTGAATTGTCCCCGCTTTGAGGTTAGCTTGCTCTCTGAAGAAGGAGACAGGCAATGAAACGATCCAGATGTTCTGATGAGCAGATCATCGGCATTTTGAAGGAGCGCCAAGCGGGCATGTCGGCCACCGATCTGTGCCGCAAATACGGCGTAAGCGATGCGACCTTCTACAAATGGCGTTCCAAGTATCGCGGCATGGCTTCAGCAAGAGACACGATCGGATAGCGACCGAAGGAGAGGATGTTCTCCTTCTTCTGGTGCTTGTACCGCAGTTGCCACAGCTTTGACCCGCTCGATTGCACAGGCAGGTGCAGCCCGTCTCCATCAGAAAGCCTGAATGCCTTTTCGCGTGGATTAGCGTTCTTGATTGCGAATTCCGAAAGAGCCAAAGGCGGGTAACGCTTCGGGTAATGGAGAATTACCCGCGAGGCGTTACCCGCCTTTGGCCGCAAAGCAGGGGGCAGCTATGAGCAGCAACGCTCACCTTGCTTGCGTCAATCCATTGAAAAACAAGGTTTTTTGTTTTCGAATGTTGATCTATGAGAAGAGCAAATGGTGCCCGGGGGCGGATTTGAACCACCGACACGCGGATTTTCAATCCAGTGTTGAAGACGTAAATTCAAGCACTTACGAAAAATCCGCTGTCAAACTGGGTTCTGGAAAACAAGCACTTACGGACGAGCTGTCAAACTCGCGGGTTGAGAGAAAACATTCCCGGCGGGAAGGTTTTTCCCCCGAAATTGAGATGGCAGCGCGCTGGTATGAGGCGAACAGGAACACCCTGACGCGGCCGGCCGTGGCGATGCTGCGCGATATGTTCTCGCTGACGGCGCGCCAGGCGATCGAGGCCATTCGGATCGCCAACGGCGGGGGCGCGTGATGAGCGGCCCTCGCTATAGCATCATCCCCGCCGACGCAGTGGTCGACAAGAAGCTCTCGCGTCTTGCTTTGCACGTTCTCGCGGCGCTTGGCACCCATGCGGACAACAACGGTTGGTGCATCGTCAGGCACACCACGTTGGCCGAGAAACTCGATTCGACCAAGGAGAGCATTCGCAACGCGCTCCGTGAACTGGACAGGCGTGGCTACATTCGCCGTCGCGAGCGGCGCGGCAGCAACGGGGCGCGCCTCGCGAATTTCTACCAGGTCGTGATGGATCGAGAGCCATCCGAACAGCTTCTGGAAGACGCGATTTCGGATGCCCCCCCTACACGTGGAGATGGGGGGGACCCCCACGCACAGATGCAGGGGACCCCCACGCCCACGTGCACCCTTAATAAGAACGACCCTTTCTCTGAACGACCGTCCGCTAACGCGGACCGACGGGCGCGCGGAAAGCGATCTGTCGATCGGAAGCCGCGCAATGTCGTCGAGGCCGCACGGGCAGAGTTGGCGAAAGGAGCGGCGGATGTCGAATAGCGAACAGCGCACGGTGACCAGGCAGGACGTGACCGCCGCGCTTGTGCGGCTCGGATCACTGCCGACGAGGGCGAGCGAGGACGCGGCCGGCGACCTAGAGATGTACATCACCGCGCTGCAGGGCGCGCGGCTAGACCACCTGCAGCTTGCCATCACGGCGATCGTACGAGGCTCGCTCGGCCACGGCTTCCTGCCCTCCCCTCCCGAGCTGCGCATCGAAACGGACCGGGCGGCGAAGGCAGAGGCCGAGCAACGTGCCCGGCACGCTGCAGAGCAGCGCTGGCGCGATGAGGCGCACCGCTACCGCGAGATCCCGCGCCCGTCGCCAGAGGCACGAGCGCGTGTGCAGGCGATGGTGGACGCGTTCAAGCGGGGCGAGCCCCTGCCCCAGAGTGACGGGCGTTAGGGGGGTGGGTCAAATCTCTACACCCCCTCCCGCCGCGTGCCGCCGCCCCCCTCATTCAGGGATTTTTTCTCTCCCCGGGGCGTTTTCGTCCTCCGCAGCGGCCTTTTTCCGGCTCAAGGCAGGTGGCAAATGAAAAAGCAATGTAAAAACAATCCGTTATCTATCTTGACCGAAACTCCGGGGCCGAATTCGGGGAAATTCTCCCGATTTTCTTGCACTCCGGAGCAAGCCGATCTGCCGGGCCTGCCAGAGCCGGCGCGGCCGTGCCTGGAGTGCGGAAGCGATGTGCCGGCCGTGGTCACGCGTGGTCGGCCCGCGCGGTTTTGCACGGATGCTTGCCGGAAGGCCCATGCTGCCGCGCAGCGCAGCGCTTGGCTCGCCTCCGATGCGGCAAGCGTTGACCGCACCGTGCTCAGATGTCGAGCCTGCGGCTCTGCGTTTGCGGTCGAAAAGCCCGCTGCCGGCCGCGTGCCGCATTTCTGCTCGCACGCATGCCGCCGCGCCGGAACCCGAGCCCGCGAAGCGACCTATCGCGCCCGCCGGCGGCGCGGACCAAAGCAATCACGATGAGCCTCAGTTGAAGGAGAACAAGGCGATGAACGAGAAAACGAAGCCCCAATCTGACGACATCGAGCGACACGATCGCGAAGTCCGCGCGGTGATGTCAGCATTGGCCAAGCTCACCACGCCGGCCGCGCCACATCCCTGTCGGCCAGAAGCTGTGTTCGAAGGTGCCATCAAGGGCGCGGCCGCAACGATCATGGCGCACACCGACGCAACAGCCGCAGATGTCGCGGACCTTCTGGAGAACATCGCTCACAGCTTTCGCGACCTTGCCAGACCGAATCTTCATGTCGTACAGTAAGTGTGATTTCTCCGAACCGAGTCGGATCGCCTTTCATGCTTCGCGCTGTCAGGCACGATCACGGGATCAGGCGAACAGCCGGCATGCACAACGCTGCCGGAACCGGCATTGCAGGACGCTGCCGCACAATTTCCGAAAATTCACCTCCCAGGAGGCGCCGAAGGTATGTCGAGCGACAGCCAGCGCCTACCGGACCATCTGGAAAGGGTCATCGTCATGACCATGCACTCCCGTATCCGCGGACCGATAACGGTCAGCGCAAATGGCAACCCCTCGGCCGTACTCGCCGAGCTGCAGACCACATTCGCCGACTTCATCAGTGCCCAGCGCCGCGAGATGGATCAGGTCAACGCAAGCATGGACGATATGGCGTCCCGCCTCGCCGCTGCTCAGATCGGAGGCGGCTCCATGCCTTCCGGCCCGAACGCCGTCAATCTGCGCCTCGAGCGTGAGGCGATCGGTCAGTTCATCAAGGCAGGCGATCCGTCGGCGCTGATCAATGTGAATGCCATGTCGACCGGCGAGGACGCGAATGGCGGCTTTCTCGTTCTGCCCGCCATGTCGGATTCGATGACCACGAAGATCTGGGACCAGTCGGCCATGCGGCGCCTGGCGCGCATCGTCACGATCGAGAGCGGCGACGCGTGGGAGGAGGTGATCGACCATGACGAAGCCGGCGCGGAATGGGTCGGTGAGACCGCAGCACGCAACGCGACGGACACGCCTCGGCTCGGCAAGCTGATCGTGCCGTTGCATGAGCTTCATGCCTCTCCGAAGACCACCCAGAAATTGCTGGACACTTCGTTCTTCAATATTGGCGAGTGGCTCGAAGCCAAGATCACCGACAAGTTCGGCCGATCGGAAGGCGTGGCCTACATCTCCGGTGACGGGATCTTGAAGCCGAATGGAGTGCTCTCGGGCACGCCCGTGACCACCGGCGACGCCACTCGCGCGTGGGGGACGCTGCAATACTTCGCGACCGGCGCGGCGGCTGGCTTCGCGTCGTCGAGCCCGGCCGACGCCTTGCGCGATATGGTCTGGGGGCTGCGGGCGCCCTACCGGCGCGGCGCGGTGTGGCTGATGAACTCCAACACCGCCTCCAAGATCGACAAGTTCAAGGATGGTGACGGAAATTATATCTGGCGGATGGGCATGACGGCCGGCGCGCCGCCGTCGCTTCTCGGCTATCCGGTCGAGTTCGATGAGAACATGCCCGACGTCGGCGCAGGCGAATTCCCGATCGCGTTCGGCAACTTCGCCCTGGGCTACGTGATCGTGGAGCTCGCCTCGATCCAGGTGCTCCGCGACCCGTTCACCAACAAACCGAACGTAATTTTCTACACGACCAAGCGCGTTGGCGGCGACATCGCGAACTCCGAAGCCATTAAGCTTCTCAAGGTCGCGACGTCCTAATCGGCATGCGCGAATGGCCGGCAGCACTAGTGTAAGCTGCCGGCCAACTGCAACCTGAAGGAGATGCCCGATGGCAAAAGATCAGTTGTTCGAAGCTGTACCTCTCACACCAGCGGCGGAGATCGTTCTCGAAGAGCTGGCCGAGATTTCCCTCGCCGCCAAGCGGGGTGGCGCGACAAACGACGACGTGGCGGTGGCCTTGCTGACCGCCTTTCACGCGCATGCAATGCGCAGCGCGCGCCGCGACGACTTTGTCGCCATGTGCACGGGGTTGGTGACTATCCTTCAGCGCGCGAGTGGCGAAAAGGGGAACTAGCATGACCGTCAAAGTCGAACGCCTCGTCGCGACGCTTGAAGCGAAAATCGACGGCTATCTCAAGACGCTCGAAAAGGCGTCGCGGAACACCGATCATCAGTTCACGCGGATCGAGAAGCGTGGCAGGGAGATGGAGCGCCGGTTGTCGAAGATCGGCGCGGCGGCCGGAGCGCGGTTTTCCGGTGCGTTGACTGCCGCGTTGGCGCCTGCGGCCATCGTGGAGACCATCCGGCAGGTGACGAGCAGCATCGCCGAGATGTCCGGCGAAGCAGAGATGGCGGGCGTGTCTTTCGAGGCGTTCCAGGAGCTTCGGTACTCGACCGAGAAATCCAAGGTGAGCGTGGATGCTCTCACCGACGGTCTGAAGGAAATGAACTTGCGGGCCGACGAGTTCATCGAGACGGGCAAGGGCCCGGCAGCGGAGGCTTTCGCTCGGCTAGGGATCGCCGCCACAGATCTGAAGGAGGGGCTGTCGAAGCCGGACGAACTGTTCGAGACTATCATCGGGCGGCTGGAGCAGCTCGATAGGGCATCACAAATCCGGATCTCCGACGAGATCTTCGGTGGAACGGGTGGCGAGCAGTTTGTGAAGCTGCTCGACGAGGGCGTCGAGTCGATACGCCGCGGGCGCCAGGAGGCCCGCGACTTCGGGTTGGTGCTGTCGGATGATATCGCAGAGAAGGCGGCGGATATCGACCGGCAATTCCAGCTCATTACCCAGCAGATCGGAACTGGGATGAAGACCGCGATCGTCACTGTGGCTGGCGAACTGCAAGCGCTCATCGACAAGTTCCGCGAGATCGACAACAAGAGTGCCGGCGTTCTCGAAAAGAGACTGCAATCCCTCGGACTGGAACGGTTGGAGGTCGAAAACGAGATCCTCGAATTGCGCAACCGCGAGACCCAGATGACGGATCGCAGCGCGAAGCGCCGAGAAACGCAAATTCGCAAACTTGAAGCACGCATGGCGGCCATCGCCGCCGAAGAAAAGCGGATCATGGCGATCTTGAAGGACCGTGACGACACCGGGTCCACCAAGGAAACCGACACTTCGCAGAGCTTCACACCGCTATCTCCCCCTGGTTCTGACACCGCGAACTCATATGAGCGCGAAGTTCAGTCGATCAAAGACCGCACGGCAGCGATCGCAGCCGAGGCCGTGGCGCTCGCTAATCTCAATCCGCTTGTCGAGGATTACGGACGCGCGGTCGCCACTGCGCAGGCCGAGCAGGACTTGTTGAGCGCCGCCATGCAGGCTGGAGTAGAGATTACGCCGGAACTTGAGGCGCAGATCCGCGCACTCGCCGATGCCTATGGCGTGACCGAGGCCGAGGCGAACAAGGCGGCGGAAGCGCAGGACCAGGTGCGTCGCAGCGCCGAGGAATTGCGCGATGTCGGTCGTGATGCGCTCTCCGGCGTGATCTCCGATCTTCGGGACGGCAAGTCGGCGGCCGACATCATGTCGAACGCGCTCGACAAGTTGATCGACCGCCTTCAGGAGATGGCGCTGGACAACCTGTTCAACGGAAACGGAAACGGCAAGGGCGGCGGCCTGTTCGGCGCGCTGGCGGGGCTTCTCAATTTCAGTGGCGGTGGCGGCGGGGGCGATCCATGGGCGGGGCTGCGAATCGGCGCCAACGCCAACGGCACGAAAAACTGGCGGGGCGGGCTGTCATGGGTCGGCGAACGGGGGCCGGAACTTGTGAACTTGCCGCGCGGCGCACAGGTGTACCCGAACGACGTGTCGGAGGCGATGATGTCGGGTCGCGGCGGCAACTCGACCGTCCGCATCGAGCTTGGCGAAGGGCTTGAGGCGCGCATGCTGGAGAAGAGCGCCGGCCAGACCTTCGAGATCGTGCGGGCTAGCCAGCCTGCCACCGTCGAGGCGGGCGCGAGCAGGGCGATCTCCAAGATAGCGCGTGGCGAGGCGGACGAGGTGATGAACGCACGTTACGGCGTCAGGCGCGCAAAGACCGGGGTCGGCGGCTGAAATATCAGACGATCTTCGCCGATCGAATGAGGAACCGTCTGCGAGACTATCACTCGTTATGTTGGCAACACCGCAACGAGATGTAGAAACCGTACACCTCCTACGATCATCAATACGATCGATGCCAAAACGCACAGAACTGTCGCGACTTGAAAACCTATCCCGACACGAATGAGAATCTTTGATCGGCGATTTGTACCCACATATGGCCATTCCCAAGACAGTTTTTTCGCCCCTTCACCCCAGAGAAAGAAGCTCTGCGAGAAGTACGCCAATCCAGGCGCGCAAATGGTGGCGAGCAGACTCAGAAACATCCAAAAGAGAACCGCGTTGAATTCCAACAATGCTTCAGGAACAGCTCTAAGCCGAGCGTAGTTTGCGCTGTAGAACCCCAACGTGGCAGCGATACCACCAGCGGCAGCCAAGCCGGGCGTGCGCATCGCAGCAATTGAAAATGTCATTATCGAATCAAACAGGGTCAGTGTGCCCTTATAGTAATCATCGTGAGCGCGCTCTGCCGCACGAACCCTGATCACCCGCTCCTGCTCCGTCTCACTCATGCGCAATCTCCCCGCATGGCGCGTGCCCGACTTAAGACCCGCGGAAGCGCTTCTTCCGCGCCTCAGCAAGCTGTTCCCTATTCTCACGTATCTGTTCCGCGACGGCCTCAGCCACACTTGTGTCTCCGTCGGGAAGGCGGACTGGAACGCTGAACGTCACACGATTAGCAGACGAGGCGGTCTTCTGACCTTCACCCTCGAACCCAACACCGAACACCGTGAGCTTCGCGGCACCCCCTCCACTCGTCTCAGCAGAGACAGCGACGTCGAAATCCACTCGTGTAAAAAGACCGTATTTGCCAGTGAACACTAAGTTGCCGCCCGGGTTATCAGACCATGCTTTGGCATTGATAGCTTCACCGCCCTCGTTTGCCTGTGCGGATCTTACTCCGTCAATAATCTGACCAAGTGTTTCTGAAATGAATTCCCTCAGCTCCATCCTTCACCCCATCCTTGGCTAAACGCTCTCGTGTTCGACACACTACCTACTAGCTTAACAAATGATCCAGATGCAGCCGAGGCGGGATTCTTCAAATCTCCGCGCGCACATCTTCAGTCTTCTTTGGACTAACGAATAGCCCGCGTTATCAACGGGCTCTTGCATTTTCGATCGCGGCGTCGATTGCGTTGACGCGCTGGTCGGGCAGATCCGTGAACGCAGCGTCGAGGGCATAGCGGTCCCAGATCACGCGGCCGTCGATGCGCTTGGGGCGGGGCATCAAATTACGTGCGATCAGTTCGTCGAACTTGGTCGTCGAAACCCCGATCCACCGTGCTGCCTCGTCGCGGTTCATGCCGCGCGGCGGATAGGCGATCGGGTCGGGAGAAAGCGGGCGTCCCATGCGCTTCAGTCTTTGCGAAGTCGCACGCCCGGGCCGCCGCCGTTTTCGGCGATGAACTCAACGCCGGCTTCTTCCAAGGCGGATTGAATGGCCTCGACGGTCCGCTCGCGCAGTTCCTCCCCGCGTTCGAGGCGGGCTATGGTGTCAGGTGACACCTTGGCGCGCTCTGCAAGTTCACGCACTCCCATGCCAGTCGCCGCGCGCGCCATCTTGCATTGAATCGCCTGCATATCAGAACCCTGTTACGATATCGTTTGACAATCCGGAAAATTTCCGGTTATCGTACCCCTGTTACGAAAACCGAACAAGGATTTTTCGATGCCGAAGACATCTCTTCCGGCAGCCGCCGAAGGTTTGCCCGCAATCCACCGTCGCTCTGTCCTTAAAGGCGCGCTTGTCACAGGCTTCGCAGCTGGGGGCACCTGCCGTGTGAAGGCAGCGCCCGCCGAGCCGTCGCCCGAATTGGCGCGCCTGATCGCCGCCGAGCGCGAGGCCGCCGCCTTCCTCGACGCGACGTCGGACCTGCTTGACGTGCGCATGCGCCGCTTCGAAGCTTGGAAGCGCCGATCGCGCGGGGTCACGTTCCAAAGCCGGATCGGGAAATTCCTGAATCCGTTCTTCACCGACCGCGCCGAGGGTGTGGACCAGTTGATGGCGGCACGCGCGAGTGCCTTCGACCGGATCGAGACGGCCCTCGTCAAGGGTCGTGCGCTGGACATAGCGAAACGAACGCTGGACGAGGACTGCGCCGCCGACTGTGCCGCATGGAACATGCTGCACATGCGGATTGCAGCCAAGCGCGCCGCCTTCGGGATAGACGCGGCCGAGGACGGCCACAGGAATGCCCTGGCGGCGTGGAGAACGGCCCGCCAGGCGGCGATGGCGTACCCGGCTCTGACGGCCGAAGACGTCGCCGCCAAAGCCGCCTGGCTGCGCTCGATCGCAGAGACCGGCGACGAGTTCGGTGCCGAGGATGGTCAGGCGCTGTTGGCGAGCTTCGTCCGCATTCGGGGAGACCAGCAATAGAGACGGTTGAGGCGGGGTCACTCGCCTTTTCCACGCCTTTCGGTGAAAGTCACCGTTGCGATCTGCCGCGGCCCGATATACGGTGAAAATCACCATAAAGGAATCAGACATGCGAGCTCGCGAATTTCACCAAGTGCTATCCATGGCAACCGGAGCAACGCTTGGCGAAGTCGACCAACGGACACGTTTTCTTCGAGAGATTGGAGTTCTCCAAACAGGCCCGCGCGGCCATGGTGCACCGAATATCACCCCTCTTGAGGCTGCCTGCATGTTGATGGTGATGGTGTCCCGTCGAGCGGCCGACTCCGAAACCGTTTTCGTTCGCGCGAACTCATTGGAGGCGATCTCTCGCAAGGCGGGTGGTCGGGATTTCCTGAACGGCGCAAAGCTTGGCGGCGTTCTCGCCTCGATCATCAGCACACCGGACAATTGGACTGATGGGCTGGCCGTAGACCGGGTGGAAGTCGAAGAAAACGGCGAATTTGCGTGGTTGCGGATGTCGGGGCTCGACATTCTCTTCACCTCCAACACTGCTGTTCGCGATTGGGTCACTCAAAACCCGGACGCCTACTCACGGCAGTTTGATAGCTCGGCGAGGCGTTGCTTTGTCATCGGCGGAGGACTCTTGCATCAGATCGCGCTTGAACTCTCCGAGCGGGACGAACCAGCAAAGTATGCAAAGGCATAGGCAATGCAGTCGGCGACGTTGAACCTCAACCTGTCGCCTCGCCGCATGATGAAGATCGGCGAGGCCGCGCACTATTGCGGGATGGCTGAAAAGCGCTTCAAGGCGCTGTGCGGTGTCTCGCCCGTGGCCATGCCGGACGGATCGCATCGGTGGGATTTGCAGGATCTGGATCGCTGGATCGACAGTCTGAAGGCCGGCGGTGGGACGGAAGCCGACGAGATCGTGGATCGGCTCTAATGATCGTGGACAGGCGCAAGCAAGGGCCAAACCCGCCGGGCTTCCAAGTTTGGCGCGACAAGAAGCTGCCCTATGCCTGGCGCACCCGTCACCGCGCGAGCGGGCAGACGGTCAATTGCCGCAAGTTCGAACCGTACACGATGGAGTGGTATGCCGAATGCGCGCGCGTCGCCGCCCTGGTCGAGAAGACGGCCTCGGAAAAGCCGGGCACGCTCGGCATGGCGATCAAGCTGTTTCGCGAAAGCAACGCCTTCACCGACCTCGCCGATCGGACCCGGCACGACTACCAGCGCGTGTTCGACTTCCTCCAGCCGATCGGCGACACGGCGCTCGTCAAATTCGACACGCCGCTCGTCGTCAGGATCCGCGACCGGATCGCGGCGAAGCACGGTTGGCGCTGGGGGAACTACACCCGGACCGTGATGTCGCTCCTGTTCGAATGGTGTCGCGAGCGTGGCCACATGACGACGAACCCGGCTTTCCGCCTCAAGGCGATCAAGCGGCCGAAGTCCCTGGCGCGCGCGAATCGGCCGTGGAGCGACGAGGAACGCCACGCCGTCTGGCAGGCGCTGCCGGCGCACATGCGCGTTCCCGTGGCCCTCATGATGTATTGCGCCCTCGATCCGCAGGACGCGTTGTCGCTGCCCCGCACCGCCGTGCGCGACGGCAAGATCGATACCCGGCGCGGGAAGACCGGAACCGGCGGCCTGATCTCCCTGCCCGCGCCGGTCGCCGAGGCGATCGAGGCAGCGCCCCAGCACGACGCCATTACCCTTTGCGCGAACTCGCGGGGCAAGCCGTGGACCGTTTCCGGCTTCCGGGCCTCCTGGGCGCCGGTGCGGATCGCGCTGGAGGAAGCCGGCGCGATTGGCAAGGGGCTGACGTTGAAGGGCCTGCGGCACACCGTGGCGACCGTCTTGGCGGAGCTTGGCTTCGACGAGAGAACCATCGCCGACATGCTCCAGCAGAAGACCACGGCGATGGCGCGCCATTATTCGCGCGATGCCGACAAGAGCCGGAAATTGGAGGGTGTGATGGTCGATTTCACCGCCGAGATGAACAGGCGGGGAACGAAAATTGTCAAACCCGAGTGAAAAAGTGTCAAACCGGACCGAAAGCGACGACCGATGAACGACGAAAAACCTAACGGTTTCAATAGGATGGGCTGGTGCCCGGGGGCGGATTTGAACCACCGACACGCGGATTTTCAATCCGCTGCTCTACCCCTGAGCTACCCGGGCAATCACTTCACAACATTGGGTGAAGGCACTTCCGGAGGCGAGCCGCCGGAAAGTGCGCGGTTTATAGCATGTGATTTGGCGCAGGCAAGCGCCAATTTCGGCATTTGCGCGCAGTGTGACCCGCGCCGTGTTCAGGTTCGGTCGGCGGGCGGCTCCTCGGACCCGGCGGGCTCGTCCTCGCGCTTCCTGTCGAACTCCTCCACGATGCCGAGGAAGCGGCGGAAGAACTGCTCCATATTGTCGAGGCCGCGGTCGAACTCCTCCTCGCTCGGCACGGCGAGCGAACGGGCGGCCTTGTCCTCCAGCCGCGACACGCGCTCCTCCAGCCGGTCGAGCGCGTCCTGGAACGCGGCGCGCTCGTCGGCGGCGAGCTTGCAGATCAGCTGGCCGTTCTTCTCGGCGCAGATCGACATCTCGCCGGTGGCTGTGTCCATGCGGACATAGCCGTCCTCGGTCGTCTCCATCACGTAGCGGCCGGCGTCGGCCGCCGCCGGTTGCACGGCGCTTGCGGCGATCGCCAGCGTGGCGGCGGCAAACAGGCCGCGTTCAGACAATTTCATCTCGTCGATCCCTTTTTCGGTTTCGATTGTGTTTCGCCGCAAAGCCTAGCCGCGAAATCCGGGGGAAATGCGACAGGCGCGTCAAACCGGCCAACAAAGCTGTCCGTTTCGGCGGCCTGCCCTTTTCCAATGCGCGCGCGCGGATTATGCAATCGGCATGGATCCCATCATCTACAAGATCGCGACAGCCGAACAATGGGCCGAGGCCGAGGCGGCGGGGCGTTTCGACGGCGCGCCGATCGACCATGCCGACGGCTTCATCCATTTCTCCACGGCGAGCCAGGTGAAGGAAACGGCGGCGAAGCATTTCGCCGGGCAGACCGGCCTGCGGCTCGTCGCGGTCGATACCGCACATTTGGGCGACGCGCTGAAATACGAGGTCTCGCGCGGCGGCGACCTGTTTCCGCATCTCTACGCGCCGCTCGCGCTCGACGCCGTCTTATGGGTGCGCGCATTGCCGATCGGCGACGACGGCGCGCATGTCTTTCCGGACATGGGCCGATGAGGGACCGCCTGTGGGACCGTGCCGGGCGCTGGCTCAGCTTCCGCTTCGAACCGGAAACGGCGCATGCCATGGCGCTGAACGCGCTGAAGAGCGGGCTGCTGCCGGCCTGCACGGAAAAGCCTGATCCGCGGCTGGAAGTGGTGACGGCGGGGCTCGCCTTTCCCAACCCGGTCGGCGTGGCCGCCGGTTTCGACAAGGACGCCAAGGTTCCCGACGCGCTGCTGCGTATCGGCTTCGGCTTTGCGGAAATCGGCACGACCACGCCGAAGCCGCAATCGGGCAATCCGCGCCCGCGCATCTTCCGCCTGCCTGCCGACCATGCGGTGATCAACCGGCTGGGCTTCAACAATGAGGGCCATGACGCGGCGTTCGAGCGCCTCGTCGCGCGGCACGGGCGGGGCATCGTCGGCGTCAATATCGGCGCCAACAAGGATGCCGAAGACCGCATCGCCGACTATGTGACCGGGCTGAAGCGCTTCTACACGCTCGCCAGCTATTTCACGGTCAACATCTCCTCGCCCAACACACCGGGCCTGCGCGACCTGCAGGGCCGGGCGCAACTCGCCGAGTTGCTGGGCCGGCTCGACGAGGCACGCCGGGCGGAGGAGGAAATCCACAAGCGCGCCGTGCCGGTGCTCCTGAAGATCGCGCCCGACATCGCCGAAGCCGATCTCGACGACATCGTCGCCGAGGTGACCGACAAGCGGCTCGACGGTATGATCGTCTCCAACACGACGCTGTCACGCAAGGGAATTTCGCGCGATCCCGGCGAGGCCGGGGGCCTCTCCGGCCGTCCCGTCTTCGAACGCTCCACCATCGTGCTCGCCAAGACGCGCGAGCGGCTCGGTCCGTCGAAGACGCTGATCGGCGTCGGCGGCGTCGATTCGGGCGCGACCGCGCTCGCCAAGATCGAGGCCGGCGCCGACCTCGTGCAGCTCTACACCGGCATGATCTTTCGCGGCCCGGACATCGCCAACGCGATCAACCGCGAACTCTCGGCCCTGCTCGATGACCGCGCCGCCGCGTCCCTGCTCGACCTGCGCGGCAGCCGCGTCGCCGACTGGGCGGCAAAGGCTATTCCGGCCTGACATTCAGGGCGCTGGCGCCTACCATTCTGCCGTCCCGGAGCCGGCGGAATCGTCAAATCCCTGCGCCAGGTCGCGGAAGGATTTCGGCAGGCCTGAAAGCGCGTCGTCATCGAAACTCAATCCCAGATGCCGGGTCGCCATCAGCGCGACGAGTTGGGCCTGCTGCCAGTCACGAGTACGCTTGGCCGGATCGCGGCTCCAGTCGTTCTCGACGATCCACTGCTTCTGCAATGCATAGACCCGCGGATCCAGCGTGACGATACGGACCGGTAGCCCGCGTTCATCGAAGGCCGTTCCCTCGAATTTCGGCACGTTGAGCAGCCATTTGCTGCTGTCCGTGCTGATTGCGACCAGGTCATCGGGATGATCGGACAATTTCGACGGGCCGCCGCGCATCAACCTGTCATGGTCCTGCGGCTCGATCAAATCGACCATGTAACCGTCCTTGTTGGCGGCAGTGTAGGTCTTGGCGTCGGAACGGCTGAAGGATCTGTCGACAGCCTGCAGCGCGCCGATCAGGCCGTTCTCCCGGATTTCGCCGGACATGACCAGTTTCCGCCTGGCGTCGTAGAGTACGTCCACGTCGCCGGTCGCAAGCATCCCCGTTTCGATCCTGACCCCGGCCCTTGCCTCATAGGCGTAGAGCGCATTCGTTCCCACGACGATCAGAGAGATCCCGAGCCAGCCCAGATCGTCGAGCTTGCGCATCACGCGGGCGGCCAGAAGCGGCACACGCCCGAGACCGCGCGCCCGCAAGATCGGCGCGCGATCCTCCAGTTGCTTGCGCAGACCCTCGATCCGCTCATCGACACGCGCCTTTCCTTCCGTGAATTTCGCCAGGATCGCCTCGGTCTCGCGGCTGCGCCGGCCGAGGGACTTTCGAGTGGAGCTGCCATATGGCCTGCGAATGAGGTATTCGGCCTCCCCCCGGCTTTCGAACTTCATCGATCCGCCAAAACTGTGGCGCGCTTCGATCCGGGCGGCACGCAAGAGTTCATAGCGATCCCGTGCATCCACGGAATCGCGTATGCTCTCGCCATCCAAAAGCTTGATATCACTCATTTTTGCCAATTCACGTTGAATTTCCAATTCATATTGGCAAAACGCTGTTGTGTCAAAAACCCTGCCTTCGAGCGAGCCTGCGCCACATCGGGAAGACCGCGCGGACCCTATACAAACACCGTGCCCGCGCGGCGCGGCAGTTTGGCCAGCAGGCTCAGGCCTCGGGCGCCCAGGAAGGCGAGGAGTGCGAACCAAAGGCCGTGATTGCCGAAATACGGGGTCAGCGCCAGGATCAGCAAGACCATCAGCGCCAGCGAGGACACCATCATGTTGCGCATGTCGCGCGACCAGGTCGCGCCGATATAGACGCCGTCCATCTGGAAGGCGAGGACGCCGACAACCGGCGTCAGCGCTGCCCAGGGCAGATAGGTCCGGGCGATCTCGCGCACGCCCTCGGCCGTGGTCATGAAATCGATCACCGCGCCGCCGGCGGCCAGCAAAACCACGGTGGTGAAGCCGGCAAGCACGAAGCCCCACAGGCAAGTCAGCTTGACCGCGCGCCAGAAGGCCGGCGCGTGGCGGGCGCCGACGGCGCGGCCGACGATCTGTTCGGCGGCGGTGGCGAAACCGTCGAGATAGTAGCCGGCGATCATGAAGAAGTTCATCAGGATGGCATTGGCCGCCAGCGTCACCGCGCCGAAATGCGCCCCGATGCGGGTAAACAGCGTGTAGCCCGCCAGAAGCGCGAAGGACCGGATCATGATGTCGCGATTGACCGAGGCGAGGTGCAGGAAGGCGGCGCGCTCGAAGACACGGCGCCATGACGGTCGATGAGCGGGGTCGAAGCCGCGCAGGAGCCACCAGAACCCGACCACGGCCGCCGTGGCCTCGCCGAGGATCGTGCCCAGCGCCACGCCCTCGATCGCCCAGCCCAGAACGAGGCCGAGATAGACCGACGCGACGATGTTGATGCCGTTCAGAAGCGTCTGCAGGCCGAGGCTCGCCATCGCCCGGCCCTGCCCCAGCAACAGGCCGAGAATGGCGTAATTGACCAGCGCGAAGGGCGCGGAGAACATGCGGATCGTCACATAGGCCCGCGTCGCCTCGGTGACGCCTGGCCCGGGATCGATCAGAAGGATGCCGATTTCGCGGATCGGCCAGGCGAGCGCCAGGAAGGCGACGCCGAGGCCGGCGGCCAGGATGACGGCCCGCCAGAACACCGCCTGCTGTTCCGCCTCGTCGCCGCGACCGACGGCCTGGGCGACGAAGCCGGTCGTGCCGGAGCGCAGGAAATTCACGGTCGCGAACACGATGTCGAAGATCAGCGCGCCGACCGCGAGGCCGCCGATCAGCGCCGCGTCGCCGAACTGGCCGATCACCGTGGTGTCGACGATGCCGAGGATCGGCGTCGTCAGGAAGGCCAGCGTCATCGGCGCCGCGATCGCGAAGACCATGCGGTTGGTCACCTCGAACGGGCGCGACGGGGAAAGTGCATCGGACATGCGGGAACCCGGAAAGATGCGGGGTGGCGGGAAGGATCGGCGGAGACTTGCTGGTTATCCCCGAACCGCCGGCTTCGCAATCCCGCCGCCGGCGGATCAGAACAGGCCGGGCGGAATCGGATTGACGAGTTTCGTTTCCTTCGCCTCGCACAGATCGGCCATGTGCGGCCCGGCGCCGGCAGGGTCCATCTGGTCGATGGTGATGATCCCGGACATGCGCTCTATGAAGGGCTCGTAGGGTGCGGCGTCTTCCGGCTTCAGCCATTCGCGCACGGAGGCGACCATGCGATCGTTGAAGCCGGTGCCGTAGGCGCCCGGATTGGCCAGGACGACGTCGATGCCCTGCGGCTCGAGTTCGGCGCGCAGGCTGGAGCCCATCGCCTGCAGCGCGTGCTTGCTCATCGCGTAAGGCCCGGCCATCGCCGAGGCGCGCACGCCGGCGACGGAGGACACGATGACGATGCGGCCGGAGCCCCGCGCCAGCATCGCGGGAACGACCGCCTGCGTCATTTCGAGCGTGGCGAAAACGTTCACCTCGAAGAGTGCACGGACGCGATCCATCGGGAAGAGCGCCAGCGGGCCGATCATGCCGACGGCGGCATTGTTGATCAGCACGTCGGGCGCATGCGCGGCGGCGGCGGCGCGATCCTCTGCCTTCGTGATGTCGATCAGCATGGTCTCGACGCCGGAGACGCCCTCATAGGCGTCGAGTTCGCTTGCGTTCAGCACGCCGGCCACGACATGATGTCCGCGGCGGGCCAGTTCACACGCCGTCGCAAAGCCGATACCGCCGCTGGCGCCCGTGATCAGAACCTTCATGTATACAATCCTCCCCTGTTTTCTGCGGAATTGGCTTGATTGCTTTTTGTCAGGAATACAATAGGTCAAAAAGACCATGCGCCTGCCCATCGTCCACAATCCGGCCTATGACGCAAAATTCTCGCCGGATCACCGCTTTCCGATGTCGAAATACCAGCTCCTGGCCGAGGCCATCATGCAGGAGGGGCTGGCCGGACCGGGCGATTTCCATGTGCCGGCGCCGGCACCGGCTTCCTGGGTGAAGCTCGCGCATGACCCGGCCTATGTCGACCAGGTCTATTCGGTCGCGGTGCCGGCGGCGATCGAGAAGGACATCGGCTTTCCGGTAACCGAGCGCACCGCGCTGCGCGCGCAATGCGCAACGGCCGGCACGGTGATGGCGGCGCGGCTGGCGCTCGAACACGGCGTCGCCTGCAACACGGCCGGCGGCAGCCATCACGCCAATTCGCGCCAGGGGGCGGGCTTCTGCACCTTCAACGACGTCGCAGTCGCGGCGCGGCTGCTCCTCGCCGATCACGAGATCGGCCAGGCGCTGGTGCTCGATCTCGACGTGCACCAGGGCGACGGCACGGCGGAGATCTTTCAAGACGACCCGCGCGTCTTCACCGCCTCGGTCCATGCCGAACGCAACTATCCGACGGTGAAGGCCGTTTCGGATTACGATCTCGGCCTGCCGGACGGCATGGAGGATCTCGCCTATCTGAAGACGCTGGCGCTGGTCCTGGAAGACTTGCGCGGCCGGGTGACGCCCGACCTCGTCTTCTACAATGCCGGCGTGGACGTCCATGCCGAGGACCGGCTCGGCCGGCTGTCGCTCACCGATCGCGGCATCGAGCAGCGGGAGCGCATGGTGCTTGCCCATTTCCGCCAGCGCGGCATCCCGGTCTGCGGGGTCATCGGCGGCGGCTATTCGAAGGACGCCGCGGCCATCGCGCGCCGGCACGTCATCCTGCACCGCGTGGCGAGCGAGTTCGTCTTTTGATCAGCCGCTGAGCCCCATGACCCAGTAATTGCGGCCGTTGCGGTCGCGCGCGACGCCGACGCCGAGCTTGCGGAAGTCGCCGACCAGCATGTTGTCGAAATGTTTCGGCGAGCGCCGGAAGGCCTCGAACATGCCGGCGGCGTCCTTCTGGCCCTCGGCCACGTTTTCGGCGGCCGGCAGGTCGATATTCCACCGCTTCATGCGGCGGGCGAAATTGTCATGCGACATGCGCCCCTTGCGAGCCATGTATTCCGCGTGCTCGCGCGCCTGGCGGCCGAGATTGCGGTCGGAGGAAAGCCGCGGCTTGCCTTCGGCGGCGCGCAGCCGGTTGACGCTCGCCAGCACCTTGCCGGTGACGATCTCGCTGTCGCCGCCCGACACGGAAAGGTCCAGAAGCCCCGCCGTGCTGCAACCGGAGACGCCGAGGCCCAGCGCGGCCACGCCGCCGATCACGAAGAAACGCCGGTCCATTGCCGTCACCGCCTGTAATTAAGAATGCGCAACAGGATGAAGACCGGCACGACGACCATGCCGCCGAGGATCAGCCAGTCGCCGAAACGGCCGAGCGCCGCCCAGCCCTTCTCCCACAGGTTCACCACGAAATTGCGGAAGGCATAGAAGATGTCGAGCGGATAGATGTCGAAGACGTTCATCACCATCCCGACCAGGATCGAGACGACGATAAGCTTGATGATGGTCCGGGCGACAGAATCGCCCAGGAAACGATTGACCGACATGGCGCGCGCTCCGGCAACAGGGAGCCTGTCAGCTAGGGGCAAAATGCGGCGGGCGCAAGGGCGCCGGCGAAGCGGCGGCCCTGCGCGCCCGCCGCGTCTTTCATTCGGCCAGGCGCTTCAGCTTCTCGATCGCGGTGGCCGTGTTCTCGCCATAGCTGATCGTGCCTTTGAAATCGCCGTCGCGATCGAGCAGGAACACCGACGCGGTGTGGTCCATGGTGTAGTCGGTGTCGTCGTCGGCGTCGTAGATCTTCGCGTAGTAGACATGCCAGGCGGCGAGCAGTTTCTCGACCTCGGCCGGATCGCCGGTGATGCCGGTCACCCGATCGGAGAACGCTTCCGCGTATCCCTTCATGATCTCGGGCGTGTCGCGCTCCGGATCGACCGTGATGAAGAAGGCCTGCAGCGCCTCGCCCTGCTCGCCCAGCGCCTCGAACCAACCGGCCATCTCGTAGAGCGTGGTCGGACAGACTTCCGGACAGCGGGTGAAGCCGAAATAGAGCAGCGTCGGCCGTCCCGCGAACGCGGCCTCGGTGATGGGGTTTCCGTTGTGGTCGATCAGCTCAAACGGCGCACCGAGCCGGGTGCCGGACGCAAACGAGTTCTCGGTGCCGCGGTTGACGGCCTGATAGGCCAGCACGGTTCCCACCACCACCAGGCAGACGGCAAGGCCCGCATAGAGCCAGATCCTGAGATTACGCATCTGAATGTCCTTTCACGATCACGCGCGGGCCGGAATCTCGACGCCGGCGCGCAGGTCGCCGGCGGTGAAGACCACGAGAAAGGCAAGATAGGTTCCGGCGAAGGCCAGAGCCGGTACGATCAGCGCCGGGTAGCCGAGCTGCGTGATGGCGAAGGCCCAGATCATGATGAGGTTGAGGAGAAAGAACACTTTCTCCCGGACATCGCCGTGCGCGGCGCTGCGAAGCAGCCAGCCGAACACCGGCACGAGATAGATTGCAGTGCGAAAGGTTTTCATATCGGGGGTCCCAATTGTCTCCGAATGGAGGGATGGATCGAGGACGGCCCCGCGTCGCGGGGCGCCTCTGACGCTTGAAAGGGTGGATCGGCACGGGCGCGACCGCCTGCAGCGGTACGCGCGGCCTTCGTCACGTCGAGCGACAGACCATGCGATTGTCCGGGCAGGCGCGGTCGGGTTCAGACCCGCGCGTTCAGGATGTTCAGCTGCGTGAAACGGGCGGGCCGCGCGGCGCAGCGACGACTCGCAGCGCCTGGCGGGCATGCGGCCTGCGCGTCGGCAGCGGCAGCCAGTCACGGGCGAGCGCGGTGCAATATTCGAATTCGGCCGGCGGAGCCGGCACCGCGACGGAGCCGGCGATGCGGCAGAACTCGCAGCTTTCGGGAGCACCGCCATGCCCGCCATCGTCCCCGCCGCCCGTCAGACAGTTGGTCGCGACGGAGCCGTCCGGGAAGACGAAGGCCTGCGCGGCCGCGTCAGTATCCCGGGCAAGGGCCGGGCGATGAGAGAAGGCGGCCAGAATCAGCGACAGCACGCAGAACGCGCGCACGAAGCCGGAAAACAGGTGTCGCCGCCGAACCTTCAATCGAGATTGCCCCCTCCGGTTCACGATGCCCACAGAAGAGGGTTCGAGGCAACCGGTGGCGCGGCGCGCTCCGCCCCGCGAACCGCGTCATCTCGCCGCGCAGGCACAATCCGCCGGCTATCGCTGCCGCGCAAGTCGCTCCGCGGCGGCCATCAGCCCCTCGATGAAGCGGATGCCGTAGCGCTTCTCCAGGTCACCGGCGCGGCCGACATAGGCGCCCGAGCCGAGCACCACCGTGCCTGCCCCGTCGTCGGCGATGGCGGCGCGGATGTGGCGGTCGAGCAGGCTCTCGGCCTCCGCGCTGCGCGCCGATGCCGCCGCGACGCCCACGCGGCAGGCGCGGACCGTGCCCGCCTGGCCGGGATCGTATCTGCGCATCAGCGCCTCGATGGTCGGCACCTGGTCCTCGACGGTCGTCACGATCGTGTAGGGTCCGCCGGTCGCGGCCGCCGCCTCGATCGCCGCCTGTGCCATGCTGATCACCGGCGCGTCGACAAGGGCGCGCGCCTCGTCGACGGCGATGTCGTCGAAACAGGCGAGAATGTAGCCGTCATGGCCGGGGTTGGCGCGGATCAGGTCGAGCACGGCGGGTACCGCGCAGTCCCGGTCGGCGGCGGTCTCGATCGAGAACGGGCCGCTTGCCGGATTGACCACTTCGACCGTGGCGTCGGCCGCGTGCTGCGCCATGTGCTCGGCGATGCGGCGGGTCACGCCCGGGTTCGTGTTGGGATTGATCACCAGAAGGCGGCAATCCCGCGTCTTCGCGCTCTCCAGCATGATCACATCCGGGCCGAGAGCGTGTCCGGCAGCCACATGGCGATGCCCGGCACGAAGAGCAGCAGAACCGTGAAGCCGATCATTATCGCCGCATAGGGCGCCGCGCCGCGGATGACGTCGGAGAAAGATCCGCCGTCGCGCCTGATCCCCTGCACCACGAAGAGGTTCATGCCGACCGGAGGCGTGATCAGCGCCAGTTCGCACATCAGGACGATGAAGATGCCGAACCAGATCGGATCGATGCCGACCGCCACCACGAGGGGCACCGTGATCGGCACGGTGAGGACCAGCATCGACATGGCGTCCATGAACATGCCGAGGATCAGATAGAAGACGATCAGCACGAGGATCAGGCCGATCTGGTCGAGCCCGAAGGTCGCCACCCATTTGGTGACGGCCTGGGTGACGCCGAGCATCGAGATCGTGACGTTCAAGAGCAGCGCGCAGGCCAGCACGATCACCGTCATGCCCGTGGTACGCGCCGCCTGGATGGAGCAGTTGACCAGCAATTCGCGGTTCAGCCGGCCATTGGCGGCCACGAGGATCAGCGCGACGACGACGCCCATGGCCGCCGATTCCGTCGGCGTGGCGAAGCCGCCGTATATCGAGCCCATCACCACTCCGAAGATGATCATCGGCGGCACCAGGAAGCGCAGATGGGCGAGCTTGACGGAGAGCGGAACCGGCGTCGCGGCGGCCTGTCCCCTGCCCTCGAACAGGAAGATGTAGACCGAAAACAGCGCCGCCAGCAGGATGCCCGGCACGAGCCCGGCGGCGAAGAGCTGGCCGACGGAGGTGTTGGCGAGCGAGCCGTAGACCAGCAGGTTGATGCTCGGCGGAATGAGGATGCCGAGCGTGCCGCCGGCCGCCAGCGAGCCGAGAGAGGGCCCCGGCCTGTAGCCGCGCTCCTCCAGCGCCGGCAGCGCGATGGTGCCGACCGTCGCCGCGGTGGCGACCGACGAGCCGGAGGTCGCGGAAAACAGCGCGCAGGTGGCGATGTTGGTGTGCAGCAGCCCGCCGGGCAGCCGGTTGAGCCAGACGGCGAGCGCGTCATACATGCGGTCGGCGATGCCGCCGCGCAGCAGCAATTCGCCGAGCAGCATGAACAGTGGAATCGCGAGGATGGACGGGCTGTTGAGGCTCGACCAGATGACGCCGCCCATCATGTCGACAAGCGGGAAGCCGAAGAACAGATAGCCGCCGAAGGCGCCCACGGCGACGATCGCGACGGCGACCGGGATGCCGAGAAACATCAGGGCGAGCATGGAGACGAAACCGATGGCGACGACGGTGATGTTCACGACGCCGCCTCCTGGCGCTTCTTGAGATCCTCAAGCTCCGCCAGCACCTCGTCGGACACCGATTCCGGCCCGTAGCGCAGATCGAGCGTGCGCCACTCGCCCCTCGCCAGCGCGCCGACCGCGCCGCCGGCGATGACCAGCATGCCGAGGGCGAAGACGCCCATGGCGACCAGCCACAGCGCTTGCGGATAGATCAGCGGCGTCGCCCAGGGTGTCTGCGCGATGGAGCGGTATTCCAAAGTCTCGCGCACGGTCTGGACGGTGAAATAGAAGAGGAAGAGGGCAAGCAGCGCCAGCGCCAGCGCCGCCGCCAGGTTGAGCACCGCCCGCAGCCGCATGGGCAGGCGGGCGTGCAGCAGGTTGATGCGGATATGGGCGCTGTCGGCGGCGGCGACCAGAAAGGCCAGCGGCGCGACGACGGCGACCGCATAGCCGCCCAGTTCGTCCACCCCGCCGAGCGAGACCGAAAAGAACTTCCGCAAGAGGATCTCCGCCACGATCGTGACCGACAGCGCGATCATGATCGTTCCGAAGATGACCCCCGAAATTCGGGTCACATGGTTCATTTCGCTTCTCCCCGGCGCGGCGGCGTTCTTACAGGCCGAGCTGCGCGCCGACCGTCGCCTTCCAGGTCGCCTCGCATTCGGGGAAGACGGCGTTGCACTGTTCGGCCCAGACCGGCAGCGACACCTTGCCGACCGCTTCGGCGACCATGGCGATGTCGGCGTCGGAGACGGGCGCGCTCTTCAGGCTGTAAGGCTTGCCGAGCTTGCACTCCTTGCCGGTGTTGCAGTTCATCGCGTCTTCATAGAGCTCTTCGGAATAGGCCCAGATGTCATCGGTCAGTTCGGTGATGGAGGCGCTCAGCTTTTCCTGGTCCTCCGCCGACAGCTTGTTCCAGGTGTCGAGATTGACGGCATAGCCGTTGACGGCGAGCTGCAGGGCGATCGGCAGCACCGTGGTGGTGGCTTCCGGCCAGCCGGCGGAATTGGCCGAAGCCGGGCCGGTGATGGCGCAATCGACGACGCCGCGCGCCAGCGATTGCTGGACTTCGCCGAAGGGCATCGGAACGCCGGTCGCGCCGAGGCCGGAGACGAAATTGGCCGCGCTCTGGTCGCCGACGCGCACCTTCAGGCCCTTCAGGTCGGCGAGGCCGGAGATCTCGGGCTTGCAGAACACGACCTGCGGGCCGGCCGGCCAGACGCCGAGCAGCTTGGCGTTGAACTTCTCCTCGATGCGCGCGCCGACCGTATCGACGAAGGCGTCCATATGGGCGCGGCCGGCCGAATAGCTTGTGTTGAGGCCGACGAGATCGAGACCCAGGATCGAGGGTTCGTCGCGGCTGACCTGCGGGCCGCGGATCGAGACGATGTCGAAGAGGCCGGATTTCAGCACGCGCAGACCGTCGGAATCGGGAACGCCCGCGACGTCGACCGGCAGGTATTCGGCCGTTGCGTCGATGCCGGTGCTCTCGGAGAAGCTCTCGAAGAAGGGCTTTTCCTTGTTCTGGGCGATGAGGCCCGAGCCGGCCGGCTGGCCGAGCACTTTCAGGCTCATGGTTTCCGCATGCGCGGCGGAAGCGGCAAGAACCGCCGTGAGGGATGCAATCAGGAACGTTTTGGTCATCTGCTTCGCCTTCCGTTTGCGCCATATCAGCGCGAGATACACTTGTCTTGCGTGACGTGAGCGGCTTTCGCCGACGCATTTGACGATACAGATTTCATGCCAAACTTATATGAAACTGTGATTTCACATTGATATCATGATGTTGACCGAAATCAACGCAAAATCGCCCCGCGTCGCGCGCCGGTGATTCTGCATATGAATTAAGCAGCGCTTGCTGCGTGGTGATGGATTGCGCGTCAGTTACAGCTCGCCGAGCTGGTCGTTCATCGTCTCGATGGCGCGCAGACGGGCTCGTGCCTTGCCGCCGGCAAGCTCGATCGCGCGCATGGCGATCAGGTGGCAGACGGCCATCACCGAGACATGGCTGAACAGCGGCCCGCTCGCCGCCGTGTGGCAGCGAAAATGCCAGCGCGGCCGCCGGTCCGGCTCCACCCCTTCGTCGGTGACGTAGAGCAGTTTCGCCCCGCTCGCCGCGATCTGGTCGAGGATAGTGTCGGTCTGGGCGATGCGCCGGCGCAGGCCGAACAGCACCACGCAATCGTCGGGCCGGATGCTGGCGAGCGACTCGCCCAGCGTCTCGCCGCTGCCGGGAATGGCTATGATGTTCTCGATCACCTGGATCAGCTGCCAGCGCAGGTAATCGGCCAGAGGATGGGCCGCGCGAAAGCCGATCACCCACGCCTTGCGCGCGTCGAGCAGCGCCTGCGCCACCGCGTCGATCTCCGCCTGGGGGATGGCGCCGAAGGTGCGGTCGAGATTGGCCTTGCCCTGGGTGAGGTTGGCGGCGAGCGTGCCGTCCGGATTGTCCTCGCTCGGCAGGGTCAGAAACAGGCGCGAGCCCGTCATCTGCTCCTCGCGGGCGTGTTTGCGCGCCTCGTCGTAATTGGCGTAGTCCAGCCGCCGCACGAAGCGCGACACGGTCGCCTTGGAGACGTTGGCCAGCCGGGCCAGTTCCTGCGCGTCGTAGCTCGCCAGTTCGCCGGGGAAGTCGCAGACGAATTCGCCGAGCCGGCGTTCCGCCGGATGCAGATCGGGCAAGGCGCTGCGCACCCGCGCCAGAAAGGAATCCCTGCGATCCTGTTTCATTTCGCTCTTTCGTGAAACCGGGGTTTCTTCTGACATCGGCCGAATTCAGGCGCAATGCAAGGCGCGAATAACCGGAACCGGCCGATGACACCGTCTTGATCCAAACGGGTCATTCGGCGCGGCGGTTTTCGCGCTATCCTCGCAATGCGGGCCCGGACGGGACGTACGGGTCGCGAAAACCTTGCCATCGCGGGCGGCAATTGCAACCGTGAGTGGGGATCAGGAGGCAGACGCGGTGCAGGACTTCAAGGCGAGAGCGATAGCCGTCGAGGCGGTGCGCACGGTGCCCGACCTTGATTCCGAGCACCTGTTCGGCTTCCTCGACAGCATCGACCGGCAAGAGCCGGCTCCCTCGACCGACTACGAGGGCGTCCCGATCTGGCGCTACATGCTGGACGCCGACACGCCGGCAGACATCTCGCCCTTCCCGGCCGCCGACATGACACCCGCGCTGGAGGCCAACCACATCATCGTGTCGGCCGGCCATATCGGCGTGTGCTGCCGCGCGGGCGGCCGCGCGATGGTCGTGGTCGCGCCCGTCGACATCATCGGCGCGACGATGCGCAATGCCGGCCTCGACACGCCCAGCCCGGCCGAAACCCGCCTCGCGGCCCTGCTGCTCGCCGGGCACTCGCTGTCGGAGGCCGCCGAGATCGACGGCGTCGCCTACGAGACGCGCCGCAACCAGTTCAAGTCGCTGTCCAACCGGATGCGCCTGTCGCGCCAGCAGGACGTGGTGCGCGTGCTGCTGCAGGACATACTGCTCGCCCTGATGCCCGCCATCGCCTCGTCGCGCGAGGACGATTTCCTGCACGATTATGCCGACCGTTTCCTGCCGGAGGGCGTGCGCGTCTCCATCCTCAACCAGCGCAAGGGGCCGCCGGTGCGGATCCTCGATTACGGTCCGCTGGCCGGACGGCCGGTAATCGTGCTGCATCCGATGATCTTTCCGGACATCACGGCGCAGAACCTCGCCTTCGCGGTCGAGAACAACGCCCGGGTGATCTTCCCGCTGCGCCCCGGCGTCCTGGAACTGGAGGCGCCGCGCCAGGACCACATGTCCCACCACAGCGAGGCGCTGGCCGGCGTCGAGACCGCGTGGACGCAGATGTGCGGCGTGCCGACGCCGCTCGTCGCCATGGTCTCCAGCGGCGCGCTGGCGACGGCCTTCGCCCGCAAGCACCCCGAAAAGACCAGTTCCGTCACCTATGCGGCGACCTGCTTTTCCGCCGGCCACTACCGGCCGAGCGCGGCTTATTTCGGCGCCAGCGTGGCCGAGTTGGCGCTGCGCAACGAAACGCTGCTGACCAAGACGATGGCGATGCTCAAGCGGCAGTTCGCCCCGCGCGAGCGCTTCGAGCCGACCATCAAGCGCATCTTCGCCGGCAGCGCGCCCGACATGGCCGTGCTGGACCGCGAATTCGACGCCCCGCACCAGGGCGCGCGCATCATGGAGGCCGTGCTCAATTCGGAGACCAGCCTGCGGCAGGACTATTTCAACCAGGTCCATTTCGACTGGGAACAGGTCAAGGCGCTGCAGACGCCGGTGCGTTTCGTGCATGGGGACCAGGACACCATCCACCCGCCGAAGGACATGCGGCGCCTGCATGCGCTCGCCGGCGCGCCGCCGAAGACCGAGGTGGCCGGCGTCGGCCACCTGTTCCAGTACGAGCGCTTCGACGAATTGCTCGGCGACGTGCTGACGCAATAGGCCCGGACGCGTGTCGCATGGCCCAATTGGGTCATGCGCAACGGCGCGCGGCGATGTTCAATGACCACGGACGCGCCGGTCCGACGCATCCGTCCGGAGGCGTGGTCCGACCTCCCGGCGACCGGCCCGATACGTGGCGCTCGAGCCCTAGAGCTGCCCGGCGGGCCGGTCGTTCGACCGCCCTGCACGTGTCGCGCGCGGTCACTCGAGCATCGCCTCCAGCGTCTCCAGGCGGTCCGCCTCGCCAGGCGGCTTGTCCCACCGCAGCCTCGAAATGCGGGGAAAGCGCATCGCGATGCCGGATTTGTGCCGGCTCGAACGGTTCAGCCCCTCGAAGGCCACTTCCAGCACGAGGCCCTTGTCCGGCTCGGCGCGCACGGAGCGGACCGGGCCGAAACGCTCGATCGTGTTGTCGCGGACGAATTTGTCGATCTGCTTCAGTTCCTCGTCGGTGAAGCCGAAATAGGCCTTGCCGACCGGCACCAGCAGGGGATCGTCGGCCGGGCCGGTCCAGACGCCGAACGTGTAGTCGGAATAGAAGCTGGAGCGCTTGCCGTGGCCGCGCTGGGCATACATCAGCACGGCATCGACGAGGAACGGATCGCGCTTCCACTTGAACCACGGCCCCTTCGGCCGGCCCGGCACATAGGCGGAATCGCGGCGCTTCAGCATCAGCCCCTCGATCACCGGGTCGGGCGCCGCGTTGCGCATCTGCGCGACCTCCTCCCAGCTTTCGAAGGCGACCAGCGGCGACAGGTCGAAGCGGTCGGACGGCAGGTCGGCGACGAAGCGCTCCAGCCGGGCGCGGCGTTCCTCGAAGGGCAGCGGCCGCAGATCCTCGCCGCCCTCCTGCAACAGGTCGTAGGCGCGCAGGATCGCGGGATACTGCTTCTGCAGCTTCGCCGGCACGGTCTTGCGGTTCAGCCGCTGCTGCAGGTCGGAAAACGTGCCGGTTCGGATCGCGCCGTCCTCGACATGGCCGACCAGCAACTCGCCGTCGATCGCGCCGTCGAACTCCATCGCCGCCAGGAGATCGGGAAACGCGCCCGAAATGTCGTCGCCGGTGCGCGAATAGATGCGCCGCTCGCCGCGCTCGCCGGTCGCCTGGACGCGGATGCCGTCCCATTTCCATTCGGCAGAATAGTCGGCCGGGTCGTAGCGGGCGAGTTCGTCCAGATCGACCGGATTTGCCAGCATGGCCGGCCGGAAGGGCGCGGCGGCGAGATTGGCCGGCTTGTCGGCGCGGCCGTCGAGCCAGTCGAACAGCGGCTGATAGGGCGGCGTCAGCCCGTGCCAGAGCTCCTCGATCTCGGCGACGTCCTCGCCGCCGTAATCGGCGAGCGCCTGTTTCATCAGCCGCGCCGACACGCCGACGCGCATGCCGCCGGTGATCAGCTTCAACAGCGCATAGCGGCCGGACGGATCGAGCTCGTCGAGCCAGCGCTCCACCAATCTCGGCCCGTCGGAACGCGAGGCGGATTGCAGCGTTTCGACGATCTGCGAAAGCGTCGGCAGATCCGACGCGCGCCCCTCTGTCGCCGGCCAGATCAGCGACACCGTCTCGGCGAGGTCGCCGACGAAATCGTAGGAATAGGCGAACAGCACCTCGTCCACCCGCTCGGCGACCAGCGCGCGCACCATCGCCGGCTTGACCGACAGGATGTCCAGATCGCGCGTGATCGCCGCGATGGCGTAGCCGCGGTCGGGATCCGGCGTCGCGGCGAGATAGCCGGTCAGAAGCGTCAGCTTGGCGTTACGCGACGGCGTCAGGACGAGACGGTCGAGGAGGTCGGCGAAGCCCTTCAAAGCTGCGGCACCAGTTCCAGGATCTCGAAGAAGGTCGGGTCCGGCTCCGTCATGCCGCGCTCGTCGATGGAGACGAGGAACAGCCGCTCGCCGGAGCGCAGCGCAAGCCCGACCTTGTTGCCGAAATTGTCGTTGTCGGCATTGTCGGGGCGGGCCGGGTCGTAGCGGCGCTCCGACTGGCCCTCCAGCCAGGTGCGGCCGTAAAAGGCGCTGAGGCCGTTCTCCCATTCCGTCGTCTGGCCGTGGAAACGGTCGCCCGTCGCCTTGTCGATGATCAGGCCGCCATCGGGCGCGGGCGAGACCGTGCAGCGATGCGCGCCGACGCGCTGCGCCCCCTCCTCCAGGAAGCCGTACCAGTAGACCGTGCAGCGATACGGGCCCGGCGGGAAGCTCGCCAGATCGTCCGGCTTCACCCTGCCCGACAGAAGCGCCGCCACCGTGGAGGCCTCGCCATTGGACTTCAGGTTCCGGGCGTCGAGGTCGGCGAGCGTCGCGGCAACCTGCGCCCGCAGTTCCGACAGTTGCGTCGCGTCCTGCGGCGAGAACGGCTTCTGGGGATCGACGATCGCCTCCAGGGGGCCGCCCAGCACGGTCCGGCCGCTCGCCTTTTCATGGGCGCAGACATGCTCGGCCCCGGTTCGGGCGTCGGTGACCAGCGCGAAGGCGAAATCGCGCGTGCCGGCGGGATCGACGCGCAGGGCGCCGACGCTCATGCGCGGCGCGGCGAGCGCCAGGCAGGCATTGCGCAGCGTCGCGGCCATGTCGCCCTCGGGCGCGCCGTCGGCCCCGACCGCATGGCCGCCCGACATGGCGAGCGCCACGAGGCAGAAGAGCGCGGCGAAGCGCGCGATCCGGTTAGGCGATGTCATTCCGCTTCGTCCTCATATCCGACAATGTTCAGCGGCCGGGCGCGAATCTGGTTCAGTTCGCACCAGCGCACAAGCGCCTCCTCGCGGCCATGGGTGACCCAGACCTCCTGCGGCCCGATCTCGCGGATCGTGTCCGTCAGCTCGTCCCAGTCGCAATGGTCCGACAGGATCAGCGGCAGTTCGACGCCCATCTGGCGCACGCGCTGGCGCACCCGCATCCAGCCGGAGGCGTAGCAGGATATGGGGTCGGGAAAGCGCCGTGCCCAGCGGTCAGCGAAGGCCGCCGACGGGCCGATGACGATCGCGCCGGCAAACCGGTCGCGGTCGGCGTCGTCGTCGGTTGCGGGCGCCAGCGGGCCGAGTTCGACGCCGCGGCTGACATAATAGTCGCAGAGCTTTTGCATCGCGCCATGGATGTAGATCGTCTCGGCGTAACCGGCCTCGCGCAGAAGCGCGATGACGCGCTGAGCCTTGCCGAGCGAATAGGCCCCGACGAGATGCGTGCGCTCGGGAAACTGCGCGGCGCTCGCCAGCAGCTTGGCGATCTCGCCGCGATCGTCGGGGTGGTGGAACACCGGCAGAGCGAACGTCGCCTCGGTGATGAACACGTCGCAGTCGACCGGCTCGAAGGAGGCGCAGGTCGGGTCGCGGCGGCGCTTGTAGTCGCCCGACGCGACGATGCGCGTGCCGTCCATTTCCACTGCGATCTGCGCCGCGCCCAGCACATGGCCGGCCGGATGCCAGCTCACCGTCACGCCGTTGACCGCGACCGTCTCGCCATAGGCGGCCGCCTGCGTGGCGCCGGCAAAGGTCTCGCCATAGCGGATGCCCATGATGTCCAGCGTCTCTGGCGTCGCCATCACATGGGCGTGGCCCGGCCTTGCGTGATCGGCATGGCCATGCGTGATCAGCGCCCGCTCCACCGGGCGCACGGGATCGATGTAGAAGTCGCCCGGCGGGCAATAGAGCCCCTTGGGCGTCGGGCGAAGCAGGTCCTCGAAGCGCATGGCGTGTGTCAGTTTGCCGTTTTCTCCACGCCCCCGTCTATCACGGTTCGGGCGGCGTATCGCCGCTTTCATCGAAACTCTGCCGGGCGACGTCCTGCGCACCATGCAGGACACGCACAATGACGACGCGGTCCGGGTAGAGCCTGAAATAGATGCAGCGGCGCTTGTAGGGAAAAGCCCGCAAGCCTTGCGCGACATGGTCCCGCGGCGACCCGGTGAAGCCGGTCCGGGCGATGAACGCCATCTTCTCTGCGAGTTCGGCAACGAAGGCGCGGGAGTTGCCGGGGCTGTCTTTCTCGATGTGCCGGCGGATGTCGCGCAGATCGTCGCGGGCGGCCTCGGTCAGTTCGAGCCGTTTCGGCCCCACCCTATGCGCCGTCGTCCATGATGTCGTCGATCAGCGCTTCGGCGCTGGGATAGGCGACGACGCGGCCGGCCTCGACATCGGCGTCGCCCCTGGCGATCTCCTTCCTCAGGCCGTTCAGGCGGGTCTCGTAATCCTCGAGCATCCGCAGGCCGGCGCGGACGACCTCGCTGGCGTTGTTGTAACGCCCTTCCTCGACCTGCCGGGCGATGAACGCCTCGTAGCGGTCGCCGACAACGTAGGATTTCTTGGTGTTCGTTCCGGACATCGCGCTTCCATCCTTCGTTCAGCGCATCATGCCACAAGGTAGGAACAGTTCCTACCGGATTCCACCGTGATCGACGCGCCTTCACTTTCCGATTGAAAAAATCCGCGCGGCGCAACATATGCCGCCAACGCATTCCTTTTCGGACATCCCATGACCGCAGCCAATCAAAGCTCGGGCGACCTGACGGCGGACCGCCGCGCCGAGTTCGCACGCCATTACGCCAAGGCCGGCGATTTCGAGGCCGCCGCCGACCTGATCGGCCAGGCGCTCGACCTCGCGCCCGACCACCTGCCCTTCCTCGCACTGAAGGGCGACTGGCTGACGAAGGCCGGACGCGCCGCGGACGCAGCCGAGGTATGGCGCGCCATGCTGCGGCTCGACGCCGCCGACCGGTTCGGCGCGCAGCTCAAGCTCGCCAGCCTCGGCCTGACCGAAACGCCGGACGCCCCGCCCGCCGCCTACGTGGAAAGCCTGTTCGACGATTTCGCGCCGACCTTCGATCGGTCGCTGGTGCAGCGCCTCGACTATCACGCGCCGCAACAGGTCGCCGCGGCCGTCTTCGCTGCGCTCGGGCCCGACGCCCAGGCGATCCGCCATGCGGTCGATCTCGGCTGCGGCACCGGGCTGATGGGCGAGCACCTGCGCAGTCGCACGAGCTTTCTGGAAGGCCTCGACCTGTCGGCCGGCATGCTGCGCCGGGCCGCCGCCAAGAAGATTTATGACCGCCTCGAGAAGGGTGACGTCGCCGTACCGGCGCCCGACAGCGAACCGGGAAGGGCCGACCTCGCGGTGGCGGCCGACGTCTACATCTATCTCGGCGACCTCGCGCCGGCGATGCGGACCGCCGCCCGGCTTCTGCAGCCCGGCGGGCTCTACGCCTTCACGGTGGAGGCGCATGACGGGCCGGAGGATTACGCCCTGCGGTCGTCACTGCGCTACGCCCATGGCGCGGCCTATCTGCGCCGGGCGCTCGCCGAAACCGGGTTCGACGTGCTGACGCTGAAACGTGTCTTCCTGCGCATGGACGGCACGGCGCGCATCGAAGGGCATCTGGTCGTGGCGCGCAAGGCCGACGCCGCGATCGCGCTGACGACCCTGTCGCCTGCGCTCGACGCGCCCGTGGCGGACATGCCGAACCGCATCGACCTCGACCTGCGCGACGAGGACATCGAACCGTAGGAGACGGCGATCGCGGTCAGGTCACCGGCCTGGCCGTCACCTTGCCGTAGACCTGCGTGCGCACGCCGTTCATCTGGCCGGCGGCCAGCTGTTCGACCGAATCGATGCGGTATGACTTGCCACGGAAGACGAAGGTCTCGGTCGGCTTGAAATCGCCATTGCCCTCGATCCGGTCGAAGACGAGGACGCCCTCCTCCGGCTTCGTCACGAAGGCGCGCGCCTTGCCCACCGTCTCGCCGTTCTGGCGCAGCCCGTCGGGATCCTTCGCCAGCCGCGCAAAGGCGATCGCGCGGGCGTTCAGCTTGGAATAGTCCTTGCCGCGCTGGTCGAGCAGCGCCGACAGGTGCCGGATGCGACGGCCGCCGATGGTCCGCCCCGCCGCAAGGCCGATGCCGAGGCCAAGCGCGAGCGCCAGAAGTCCGAGCGCGGCAAAGGCGCCCGGATGGGCGAGGATCAGCGTCCAAAAGGACTGGATCGGTTCGGGCAGGGTCACGGCGCTCTCTTGTGATTCGCGGCTGAGTAGTAGTTGTCGCACATCGCCCTGCCTACCGGAAGAAAACGTGAACATTGCGCTTGGCGCGAGGCCGGCGCCGCCCTAAGGTCGTCCCGTGAGCATCGCGACGCCCCCGCCCCGGCCGTCATCAGGCGGCATCGACCTGCCGAAGCCCTTCCTCGACTGGTTCGCCGGCAAGGGCTGGCAGCCGCGCGCGCATCAGCTCGAATTGCTGGCCAAGGCCGAGGCCGGCCTCTCCACGCTGCTGATCGCGCCGACCGGGGCCGGCAAGACGCTCGCCGGTTTCCTGCCGGCGCTCGTCGATCTCGCGCGGCGCGGCCGGCCGAAACCGGGCACGAAGAAGCCCGGCGTCCACACGCTCTACATCTCGCCCCTGAAGGCGCTCGCGGTCGACATCCACCGCAATCTCTCCACGCCAGTGGAGGAGATGGGCCTGCCGGTCGAGATCGAGACGCGTACCGGCGACACGCCGCAGGCGCGCCGCCAGCGCCAGAAGCTCAATCCGCCCGACATCCTGCTGACGACGCCGGAACAGCTGGCGCTGCTCCTGTCGCACAAGGACGCCGAACGCTTCTTTTCGGACCTGCGCCATGTGGTGCTGGACGAGTTGCACTCGCTGGTGACATCGAAGCGCGGCCACATGCTGTCGCTCGGCCTCGCCCGGCTGCACCGTCTGTGCCCGCAACTGAAGACCATCGGCCTGTCGGCGACCGTGTCGGAGCCCGACCTCCTGCGCCAGTGGCTGGTGCCGCAGCGCGCCGGCGGCGAGATGGCGGAACTGGTCACGGTGGCCGGCGGCGCCAAGCCCGACATCGCCATCTTGAAATCGAAGGAGCGGGTTCCGTGGTCCGGCCATTCGGCGCGCTACGCCATGCCGGAGGTCTATGAGGCGATCCGCGCCCACAAGACGACCCTGCTCTTCGTCAACACGCGCTCGCAGTCCGAATTGCTGTTCCAGGAACTCTGGAAGATCAACGACGACAACCTGCCGATCGCCCTGCATCACGGCTCGCTCGACGTCAGCCAGCGGCGCAAGGTGGAACAGGCGATGCAGTCGAATTCGCTGCGCGCCATCGTCGCCACCTCGACGCTCGATCTCGGCATCGACTGGGGCGACGTCGATCTCGTCGTCCATGTCGGCTCGCCCAAGGGCGCGTCGCGGCTGGCGCAGCGCATCGGCCGGGCAAACCACCGCATGGACGAGGCGTCGAAGGCGATCCTCGTGCCGGCCAACCGCTTCGAGGTGATGGAGTGCCAGGCCGCGCTCGACGCCAATTATCTCGGCGCCCAGGACACGCCGCCGCTCGTCGACGGCGCGCTCGACGTGTTGTGCCAGCACATTCTCGGAACCGCCTGCGCCGAACCGTTCCATGCCGACGATCTCTATGCCGAGATCACTACCGCCGCGCCCTATGCCGGCCTGCCGCGCGGCATCTTCGACCAGGCGGTGCAATTCGTCGCCCATGGCGGCTATGCGCTGCAAAGCTACGAGCGCTACGCCCGCATCCGGCTGACCAAGGACGGCACCTGGCGCGTCTCGCATCCCTCCGTCGCGCAGCAATACCGCCTCAATGCCGGCACGATCATCGAGGCGCCGATGCTCAACATCCGGCTGACCCGGCATCGCGGCAAGGGAACGGCCGTGCGCGGCGGCCCGGTGCTCGGCAAGATCGAGGAGGGCTTCGTCGAGGCGCTGACGCCGGGCGACAGTTTCCTCTTCGCCGGCAAGGTCCTGTGTTTCGAGGGCATCCACGAGAACGACTGCATCGTGTCGAAGGCGAGCGACCTCGACGCCAAGGTGCCCGCCTATGCCGGCGGCAAGTTCCCGACCACGACCTATCTGTCGGAACAGGTGCGCAAGATGCTGTCCGACCCGTCCGGCTGGGACCGGCTGCCGAAACAGGTCTCCGACTGGCTGGCGATCCAGAAGGCGAAATCCGTGGTGCCCGGACCGAAGGATCTTCTGGTCGAGACCTTCCCGCGCGGCGCGCGCTTCTACATGGTCGCCTACCCCTTCGAGGGGCGGCTCGCCCACCAGACGCTCTGCATGCTGCTGACCCGTCGGCTGGAGCGCGCCAAGGCCCGCCCGCTCGGCTTCGTCGCCTCGGATTACGCCGTCGCCATCTGGGGCCTGCGCGACATGGGCCGCATGCTGAAGACGGGCGAATTGTCGCTTGCGGGCCTGTTCGACGAGGACATGCTGGGCGACGACCTGGAGGCCTGGCTGGACGAATCCTACCTGCTCAAGCGCACCTTCCGGAATTGCGCCATCATCGCCGGACTGATCGAGAAGCGGCATCCCGGCAAGGAGAAGTCCGGCCGGCAGATGACGGTGTCGGCCGATCTCATCTACGACGTCCTGCGCTCACACGAGCCCGACCACATCCTCCTGCAGGCGACCCGCAACGACGCGCGCACCGGCCTGCTCGACATCGGCCGGCTCGGCGACATGCTGTCACGCATCAAGGGCCGCATCGTGCACAAGGACCTGGAGATGATCTCGCCGCTCGCCGTGCCCGTCATGCTGGAAATCGGCAAGGAGCCGGTGCATGGCGCCGACGCCAGCGAAGCCCTGATGGCCGAAGCCGCCGAAGACCTGATCCGCGACGCGATTGGGGCGGATATCTGAGCCGTGGAACTGGAATTCTTATCGGGATGCAGTGCAGAGATCGAAAAGGGCGTTAAGTCAAAATTTCGTCACGACCTTTGCCATTCGTTAACCTCTTCAGCGGCGAGCGAAAGAATGGACTCACGATCAATCTGGGCGAACTTCTCACTCGTCCAGCAAGCATTTGCGTATTCGTCGGCAGCCTCTACGGAGTTTGGCTCTTTCTCAAGCGGGCATGGAAAGAGTCCTATCCGCCAGATCAATCCAAATGACGGTCAAAATCCATCATCAGGTGGAGCACCCGAACGACGAAGATCCCGTATTCGGTTGGTTGATAGAACAGGGCATGACGGCCCGCATTGTGCTTGTGAAGGAGTTGCCCGCCTTTCGTCAGATACGGCCTTCCAATCAGCGGGAAAATGGCAGCTGAGCGCGCGGCCTGCACGAGCAAGGCACGATAGGCGTCCGCCTGCCCCTCACCGTAGGTCAGGAACGTATATTCGGCGATGCCTTCAAGATCGAGATCGGCCAGCCGTGAAAAACGCGCTTCAGCCATTCTTCAGGCGCACGATGGTCGCCTTGAAGATCTCATCTATGTTTCGATCAGATTCGCCGCTTTTCAGGCCGGCCTCAAGCGCCGCGTCCAACTCGTCACGAGTACGGATCGTGTTCGGCCAGTCGGGATGCTTTTCGGCCGTCTTCGCTTTCTCAGCCATGCGCATAAGATAGCACCATCGCGAGAAATTGCCATCATTGGATTGATCCAGCCCGCCTTGCGACTTGACCCGTTGGACCGACTCTCGCTCTATGCAGCGGCACAGACGAGAAGCGGAGAATCATGCGCGCGGCGCTGAAGACGGTGGAACAGGCGAAGGCGGGCGAGGCGCTGGCGATCGACTTTGCGGGCGCCGAGTTGCTGCTCGATCCGGCCGGCGTCGCCTGTTTTTCCGCCGATCGCGTGCTCGTCGTCTCCGACATGCACCTGGAAAAAGCCTCCTCGTTCGCCCGGCGCCGGGTCTTCCTGCCGCCCTACGACACGGCGGCGACGCTGGCGCGGCTGGCGGCGATGGTGGCGAAATACGATCCGGCGGTGATCGTCAGCCTCGGCGACGCCTTCCACGACGACGAGGCGAGCGAACGGCTCGGCGGCGACGCGATCGCCACGATCAACGCGATCGCGCGCGGCCGCGAGATGATCTGGGTCGCCGGCAATCACGATCCCTCGCCGCCCGAGGGCGTGCCGGGCGAGACGGTCGAGATGCTGGCGCTCGGCCGCGTCGTCTTCCGCCACATTCCCGAAGCGACCGAAACCGGCCACGAAATCAGCGGCCACCTGCATCCGAGCGCGCGGCTCGTGCGACAGGGCCGCGCCGTTCGCCGGCCGTGCTTTGCGAGCGACGCGGTGCGCCTCGTCATGCCGAGCTTCGGCGTGTTCACCGGCGGGCTCAACCTGCGCGACGAGGCCTTTGCCGGGCTGTTCGACCTGTCGCGGCTGCGCGCCTACATGCTGGGCACCGACAGGGTCCACGCCGTCGGCGCGCGGCAACTGGCCGCCGGCTGACGCCATCGCACTGGCCACCGGCCGCATTCGCCCCTAACGTTCACCGGCGCACCACTGCAAGCCGGAGTTGAGCGATGCTGCCGATCTTCAAACTGATCCTGCTGATCGTCCTTGCGGGGATCGTGCTCGTCGGCGTCCTGCTGGCGACCGAGCCGATGTATCTGATGGCCGCGCTGGCGTTCAATCCGGCGAGCCTCGTCATCGTTCTGGGGCTGAGCGTCGCGATCTGCGTGGCGCTGCGCGTCGCGAGCTGGCTGCGCACGCTGGCGGTCGTCATCGGCCTGTCGGCATTGTTCGTCGCCACGGCGGCCGCGGTGACCTTCGTGCCGCGCCCCTGCCAGCGCCTGGCGGCGATCGCGGCCGATCCGGGCTCGATCGATCCGTTCCGGGTGACGCATGTCGTGATGTCGCCGCCGCAGCCGCATGAGGACACCCGCATCCAGCGCATCGACCCCGGCTCCGAACTGATCGAAGACCGCACCAGCGGAACCCATCCGCAGGCCACCGGCCGCTATGCGAAGGTCCTTCACGTGCGCAAGCGCGTTTCCTTCTTCGGCATCGACGGAACCGACGCGACCGCCCACCCCGACTGCGTCTACGTGGCCGAATCCGAGGGCGTGCTTTACGGCACCGCCGAGCAGCGCCACCGCGGCGTGCCGGGTCTTGCCGACAACCAGCATTGCCTGTCGGATGCCGAACAGGAGCTTCTGCTCCACGGCATGCGCTACACGGTCACCGAGGTGGATTCGGCGAGAGCGGGCCGGATCGGCTTCATCGCCAAGGCCTTCGACACCAAGAGGCGGGACCTGCAGGCCACCGTCGTCTTTTTCATGAACCAGCCGCGCTGGTACGGCTATCCGTTCAGCGCCTTCGTTCCGATGAGCTGCGCCAGCCACGAGGTGCGTTGGGACAAGAGCCCCAATCTCGGGCTGCAGCCGATGCCGCCGCGCGCGCCCGCGCTGGCGCTCATGGCCGGCCTGGAGGCGATCTACGGGAAATAGCGCGCGCCGCGCCTCAGTCGCGGCGGAAGATCACCCGGCCGAGCCAGCCGACCACGAAGGCGAGCAGCACCGCGGCCAGCCCGTAGAGCAGCGACTGGTCTTGCGCCGCCTTGTAGATCTGGAACTCCGCGCCGGCCTTCTTGATCTCCAGCGGCGCCTGGGTCTGCGCGACGAGAACGCCCTGGCGGAACAGATAGGCCTTCGCGAAGTGGCGGCCGAGCGGCACGTTGGCGGGCAGGCGCAGCGTCGCGCGGAACAGCGATTGCGAGATGAAGCGCACCCCCGTCGGGAACTCCTGGTAGAGCCCGCCCTCCTGCTTCAGCCGGCGCAGTTCGCGCGAGAACTCGTCGATCTCGTCGACATCGATCATCCCGTCGCTCATCGGGCGCAGTCGCATCTGGCTGACATTAAGCGAAAGCCGGGCGAGGTTGTCGCTGTCGGTGACGTCCTGCGGCGGGCGGGTCGACGCGATCAGGAAGGATTCCGGCACGTCGATGAAGCCCTGGGAATCGACATTCGCCCAGACGCCGAGCACGCGCGCCTTGCGCCGCGTCACGAGGTTGGCGTGCGGCCCCTCAAGCACCACGAAGACGTCGTAGCGCGACTGGCGCTGGATCAGCGGATCGACATTGTCCACCGCGCCGAAGATGGTCAGGTCGGCGCCGGCGAAGTCGGAGGTGATGGCGATGGTTTCCGTCGACAGGCCGATCTCGATGCGCTCCGGCAGCAATTCGGCCTGCGTCGTCAGCGGCTGCGGCTCGGCGGTCTCTATGTCCGGCGCGTCCAGTGCGGGCGTTTCGGGAACAGTCGTGTCCTGCGCGGGCGCTTCCAGTCCCGCCGGTTCCGGCGCGGCCGCCTCCTGCGCGCTCGCGGATGTCGCGAAGGCGGCCAGCAGGATCAGCCATGCGCCGGAAGCCCTCACAGCGCCAGCCCCCTTGCGATCGAATAGATCTCGTCGGGCACGACGAAGAGCGCGTAGCCGAGGCGCAGCGCGACGAGAAGGACGAGCGCCGCCAGCAGCGCGCGCAGCTGTTCGCCGCGCAGGCGCTGACCCGCCTTGGCGCCATATTGCGCGCCGATGACGCTGCCGAGCATCAGGAGCAGGGCCAGGATCACGTCGACGGAATGGTTGGTCATCGCCTGGACGACGGTCGTGTAGGCGCTGACGAAGATGATCTGGAACAGCGAGGTGCCGATGACGACGTTGGTCGGCACCTTCAGGAGATAGATCATGGCCGGCACCATGATGAAGCCGCCGCCGACGCCCATGATCGCCGAGAGGATGCCGATCATCAGGCCGAGCCCGAGGACGGGGATCACGCTGACATAGAGCTTGGAGGCCTTGAAGCGCATCTTGAAGGGCAGCTTGTGGACCCAGTTATGCGCGCCGGGCCGCCTCAAGCTCACCGTGCCGCCGCCGCGCGAGCGGGCGATGGCGCGCACGCTCTCCACCATCATCAGCCCGCCGACCGTGCCGAGGAAGACGACGTAGAGGACGGAGACGATCAGGTCGAGCTGGCCGAGCGACCGCAGGAGCGAGAAGATCCAGACACCGATGCTGGACCCGCCGATACCGCCGATCAGCAGCACGACGCCGAGCTTCACGTCGACCGTGCCGCGCTTGAAATGCGACAGCACGCCCGACACCGAGGAGGCGACGACCTGGTTGGCGCCGGTGGCCACCGCGACGGCGGGCGGGATGTTGTAGAAGATCAGCAGCGGCGTGATCAGGAAGCCGCCGCCGACGCCGAACATGCCCGACAGGAATCCCACGGCGGCGCCCATACCGAGCAACACGAAAATGTTCACCGACATTTCCGCGATCGGCAGGTAAAGCGCCACCCGAAACTCCTCTCATCCAGAATTCAGAATGGACTGTTCATGCGCCCCCGAAAGCGCAGTGTCAAACACCGGGGAGAGGAAATTTTCCTGTCAGATTGTCCAGTGGCCGACAATGCGTCTCCGGCCCGCTCACATCGGCGCCCGCGGGAGCCTTCGATCAGGATTGCTGGTTGACTTCCAACAGCTTGTCCACGAGCGCGCGATCCACTTCGCCGGTCGGCACCATGCCGTTGTCCGTCTGGAACGAGATGATCGCCTCGCGGGTGCGCGCGCCCATGATCCCGTCGGCCGGGCCGGCGTCGTAACCGTTGTTGTTGAGGATCGCCTGGATGTTGCGGACGGCCTTCCTCATGTCGTCGTTGGACATCGGGGCCGCCGCCGTCATTTCCTTGCCGGTCGTCCAAACGTCGGGCACGTTCATCGTGTTGGCGGCGACGTCCACCTGCCGGACCTTCCACAATTCGACGGCGGCTTCGGCCGTCTTCAGCTGGTCCGGGCGCATGTAGCCGGCCACTTCGTCGCGCTTGGCGGCGGCGTCCTTGTCGCCGGCCTGGGCGGCGAGCGACAGCCATTTGTAGGATTCGGCGAGATCCTGCTGCACGCCCTCGCCGCGCGCCGACAGGATGCCGAGATTGACCTGGCTGTCCTTGACGCCACGTTCGGCGGCCTCGACGAACCAGCGCGCGGCTTCCGCCATGTCGCGGTCGCCGTCGATGTCGGTCGCGTAGAGCACGGCCAGATTGTGCATGGCGCTGACATTGCCTTGCTCGGCGGCCAGTTCGTACCAGCGCTTGGCGGCGGCGATGTCGCGCTCGACGCCCAGGCCCTTCTCATAGGCGTTGCCGATCCGGTACTGGGCCGGGGCGTAGCCGTGCTCGGCAGAACGCTCGTACCATGTCGCGGCCGCGGCCATGTCGCTGTTCGGCGCGCCGGGACCGTCGCCCATCAGCCGGTCGCCGATGACGAACAGCGCCTTGGCGTCGCCGGCGACGGCGGCCTCGCGCAGCGCGATCGGGCCGATTTCACCCGGAATGTCGGCCAGCGTGACCGGCGCGTAGCCGCCCTCGGAAAAGCTCTCCTCCATTGCCGGTTCGTCGAGCGTCGGCTCGTCGAACGAGGCAACCATGTCGCCATCCGTCGGCTCGAAGGACTGTCCGGCCGTCATGCCGGAGGCGGACGCCGTCATCGCGTTCTCGGCCGTGGGCAGCATCGAGGCGGACGGCGAGGTGTCGACGATGCGCATGGCGCGGGCGGCCGGTTCGGCCTCGGTCCCGGCATCCGTGCCGGTTTCGGCACCGGCATCGACATCCGCGGGCGCCGGTTCGGCGTCGGTAACGGTCACGTCGTCGGTGGAGATGTCGGCGACCTCGGCGGGGACGCCGCCGCGGTCGAGGATGTAACCGCGGCCGAGCGGGAAGGCGAGCAGCGCGAGCAGGATCGCGGCGGCGGCGACCATCAGCGGACGGCGGCGCGCGGCGAAGACGCCGCCCAGGCCCGTCTTGGCGGCGGCATCGGGGCCGGTGGCCTTGTCGGCATGCGACACGTCGTCGGCGGCAGCGCGGGCGGCGCGGCGGGCGGCGGCGATGAAGTCGGACTTGCCGGTCTCGTCGACGGCCTCGACGGCGGCTCGTTCGCCTTCAGGGCCGCCCCTGGCGGCGCGCACGCGGCGCATGATCTCCGCGAGGTCCGCCCCGCCCGCGCCCGGCTCGATCGGTTCGTCGGAAAGCGTCGAGGCTTCGGGCCGCACGCCTCCGGCGGCCGGCGCCAGCGGTCCGTCGGCGTCCGCATGCGGCGCCTGGTAGGCGACCGGCTCGCGGCGCATCGGTCCCGCCGCAGCCTGCGGCGCCTTTTTCTTGTCCTTCGCCTTGGCAGCCTTGTCCTTGCCGCCGCGGCGCATCTTGCCGCGCAGCCCGCGCAGCAGGCTCTTCTTGCCGGCATCGGCCTGCGGCGCGTCGTCTTCGGCGTCGTCCTCGTCTTCGTCGAGCGCGTCCTTCAGCGCCGCGCGGGCGGCCATGGCCGCGGCCTCGGCCGGGCCCAGGCCCTGGCGGATCACGCGTCCGGGACGCTGCGTCGGGAACGGCTCCTCGCCGGCGGCGAAATCGACCGGCGGCGCGTCGTCCACATGCGCCATGATCCCGGCGTCCGTTTCCGGCGCGGGCGGATAGGCGGGCGAGTAGGACCGCCCGAGGTCATGCGGTGCGGGCGCTGCGGTTTTGGGCGCTGCGGGTTTGGATGCGGCGGGCGGCGACTGCGGCGCGGGCGCCGGGTCGAAGGCCGGGGCTTGCGCCTGCGGGGCGGCGGCCCCTGCCGGCTGCAGGCTCGCTTCGAGCCCGGCGATGCGGTCGGCCACCTTGACCAGCGTGTCGTGGATCGCCTCGAAGGTGCGCGAGTTGCGGTCGTCGGAATTGCGCGCCAGGTCCTCCAGCGCCCGCAGGTCGCCGGCCAGCTGGCCCAGCATCTGCTTCTGTTCGGTCGACGCGCCGGTGGAGAATTTCGACACCACCTCCTCGGCGGCCTCGCGCGCGGCGACGATCATGTCCTCGCGGCCCATGGCCAGCTGGTCGCTGATCGCGGTCAGGCGCGGCGCGAGATCGGCGAGCGGCCCGTTGTCGGCGGTCGGCAGGGCGACGGAGGAGAGCTTCTGCGACAGCGCCTCGATCTGGGCTTCCAGGTTCTCGAACCCGCGCATGTCGGGCTGCGCCGAACCCGCGACCGACAGGCCGTCGCCCGCGGTCAGCATCTGGGCGATTTCCTCGATGCGCCGTTCCATGTGGTCGAAGGTCGGCGCCTCGGCCGGCTCGCGCTCGTTTTCCTCGATGCGCCGGGCTAGGTCCTCCATGCGCTGATCGAGGGACTGGAACATGTGCCGGCCCTTTTCCTCGGCCGACTGGTGATGCGTGTCGAGCCGCTGGGCGATCTCGGCGAAACGGGCCTCGATGCTCTCGACCATGCCCGCCGGCAGGTCGGCCGAGCCACGCGCCTCGTCGAGGCGGCGCGTCAGTTCGTCGAGACGGTCGGCGACGGCGGCGATCGCCTGGTTCTGCGCGGCGCCGGCGGCCGTCGACTGGTGCAGGCTTTCCAGGCGGTCGGCGATTTCCACCAGCCGGTCCTCGACGCCACCGCCCTGCGGCGCGGCGCCTTCCTCGAACTGGCGCGCAAGCGTCGCCAGGCGCGCCTCGATGCGCTCGAAGGGCGCGGTGTCCATTTCCGGCGGTGCCGACACGGAGACCGAGACGATGGCGCGGGTGATCTCGTCGAGGCGTTCCTCGATCGAGCCCAGATGGCCCGGCGCGAGAGACGCGCTCTGTCCGGCCAGGCTTTCGACCGCCTCGGCGAGCTGGCGCATCTGGTGTTCCATGGCGTTCATGGAGTCGCTGCCGGGCAGGCCGCGCAGCGCGCCGCCGAGATCGGCGATGCGGTCGAGAATGACGTTCAGGTCTTCGCGCGTGCCAAGCGTCTGCGGCAGTGCGCCGATCTCGCGCTCGATCACGGCCCAGCGGTCGGCCATGTCGCGCAGCGTATCCTCGCGGGCCAGGGCGGAGACGTGGTTCTTCAGGTCCTCGACCTCGGCGCGCAGCGCGCCCATGTCGCTGTTTTCGACGCGCGAGGCGACAAGGCCCAGTTCGCGCGTGACGCGGCTGAAACCGTCGGCCAGATCGGCCGCCGATACCGTTTCACCCGGCCGGTCGAGCGCCCGCAGGTCGTTGCGGATGTCGGCGAACTGCGCCGCGATCGTCGACGACATCTCGCGGTTGAGTTCCTCGCGCAGGCCGCCCAGTTCGGCGCGCAACGCGGAGACGTCAAAGCCCATCGCGGGCGGCGGCGGCGCGGGCTGGTAGCGCGGCGCCGGCTCCTCGCGGCGGGCCAGCGCTTCCTGGCGCGCGCGGATGGCGGCGATGTCTTCTTCACGGTGAACGGGATGAGCGGCGGCGGCAGAGCGCGCGGCGGAATGGATGCCCATGCGCCGTTCGAGATTGGAGAGGGCTTCGTCGAGCTTGTCCAGGGTCATGTTCGCGGAGCGCCGCGAAACGGCGTCCTGACCGGGATGCAGTTGCCTGTCGTGCATGTCTCGCCCATTTCTCGCGATGCCTGCAGCGTCGCCGGGAAGGTCGGGACCATTCAGGCAACAGGCGTCACGAAACGAATTGTTTCAGAAAACCGAGCGCGCACTCCGCACACCAAACCACGCCACGACCTTTCATGGTTAAGATTTTTCAAATCCTGGTAAACAACCGGTTAACCAAGCTTGATTTCCCGCAATTTGCGACCAATTGACTCCGGTTGACGCGATCCGGCGACCGACGCCCGGGATTCGCGGAACACCGGGCCTTCGGAGGCCTGTGTAACCGCAAGGTAACCATGCGTTACCTTCACGTTACGTCAATTAAGAGGTCTATTTCGGATGCAGTGTAACGGCGGCTGGGGGCGGCATGCCGTTACGACCGACGTTGACGTTAACTGTCTTCAAGACCAAGCAACGTTCCGCCCGCGATGCACAGCGCGATTAAGGAGAGCCTGTAGATGAACAGCGCCACCAGCCAGGACACATTCCAGAATTCTGAAGTCGTCTACCGGATCGGTGAACTTTCCAAGGAATTTGACGTAACGTTGCGCACGCTTCGTTTCTACGAGGACAAGGGTCTGCTGTCGCCGCGCCGGATCGGCAACACCCGGCTTTACTCGCGCGCCGACCGCGCCCGCCTGAAGCTGATCCTGCTCGGCAAGCGCGTGGGCATGTCCCTGCTCGACGTCAAGGCGATCCTCGATCTCTACGACCCGAAGGGCGACAACCGCCGCCAGCTCGAAACCGCTCTGGAGAAGGGCGAGGAGCAGATGATCATCCTCAAGAAGGAGCGCGAGGAAGTCGAGACCTCGATCGCCGAGCTCGACCGCAGCCTCGCCACCGTGCGCGGCATGATCGCCAGCATTTCCGGCTGACCGCGCGGGCCGCGCCGGCACCGGCGGCGGCCCGACCACGGGACACCGACAAGGAAATCGGTAATGGGGACCGGTTTCCCGGACCCCGGCATCCGAAAGGATCGCCGGGGTTTTTTTCGTTCGCTCGCCCGAAACAGGCCCGAAATCACCGCTTTTCGTCCTCAGCATGCGTGCTCCGGCCCGCTCTTGCCGCTTCATGATGCGATTTTTCAAAATTTTGACGTTTACGGAAACGTCAAAATTTGATAGCCACGCGCCGAACCCGGCTCTCGCGGATTTCCCGCGCGCGCCGATCGCTTTCGGAGGATCCCATGCCCGCCTATCGCGCCCCGGTCGAAGACACGCTCTTCGTGCTGAACGACGTTCTCAACTATCAGCGCTTCAACAACCTGCCGGGCTTCGCCGACGCGACGCCGGACATCGTCGAAGCCGTGCTGCGCGAAGCCGGCCGGATGGCCGAGGAAGTCTTCTTCCCGATCAACCAGATCGGCGACCAGCAGGGCTGCACGCGCGCCGACGACGGCTCGGTGACGACGCCGAAGGGCTTCGGCGAGGCGTTCGAGCAGTACAAGGAAGCCGGCTGGATGGGGCTCGCCTTCGATCCGGACTATGGCGGCCAGGGCCTCCCCTATGTGCTGCATTCGGCGATCGGCGAATATTTCTCGTCGGCCAACATGGCCTTCGCCATGTATCCGGGCCTCACCCAGGGCGCGATGGCGGCGATCCAGGTGCACGGGTCCGACGACCAGAAGGCGACCTACCTGCCCTCCATGGTCGAGGGCCGCTGGACCGGCACGATGAACCTGACCGAACCGCATTGCGGCACCGATCTCGGCCTGCTGCGCTCGAAAGCCGTGCCGCAGGACGACGGCAGCTACAGGATTTCCGGCCAGAAGATCTTCATCTCGGCCGGCGAGCACGACATGGCGGAGAACATCATCCACCTGGTGCTGGCCCGAATCGAGGGCGCGCCGGAGGGCACCAAGGGCATCTCGCTGTTCATCGTGCCGAAATTCATGGTCGGCGAGGACGGCTCGCTCGGCGCGCGCAACGGCGTCGTCTGCGGCTCGCTCGAAGAGAAGATGGGCATCCACGGCAACGCCACCTGCGTCATGAATTACGACGAGGCGACCGGTTACCTGATCGGCGAGGCCAACAAGGGCCTGCGGGCCATGTTCACGATGATGAACGAGGCCCGGCTCGGCGTCGGCCTGCAGGGCCTGTCGATCGCGGAGACCGCTTATCAGAACGCCGTCGCCTATGCGAAGGAGCGCATCCAGGGCCGCGCCCTCACAGGCCCGGCCGCGCCCGACAAGAAGGCCGACCCGATCATCGTCCACCCGGATGTGCGCCGGAACCTCATGACGATCCGCGCCTTCAACGAGGCCGGCCGCGCCTTCCTGCTCTGGGCGGCGCTGAAATCCGACGTCGCCCACCGCTCCGAGGACGCGACCGAGCGCGAATTGTCGGAGGAGATGATGGGTCTCCTGACCCCGGTCATCAAGGGCGTGCTCACCGACAAGGGCTTCGACCACGCGGTGATGGCGCAGCAGGTCTTCGGCGGCCACGGCTACATCGAAGAACACGGCATGAGCCAGTATGTGCGCGACGCGCGCATCGCCATGATCTACGAGGGCGCCAACGGCATCCAGGCGCTCGATCTCGTCGGCCGCAAGCTGCCGGCCAATGGCGGCCGCGCCATCCAGGCCTTCTTCAAGGAGGTTGGCGAGTTCTGCGAGGACAATCGCGGCGACGACAATCTCAGCTTCTTCACCAAGCACCTGAAGAAAGGCCTCAACGACCTGCAGGCGGCGACCATGTGGTTCGTGCAGAACGCCATGGCCAAGCCCGACAATGCCGGCGCCGGCAGCCATGACTACATGCATCTCTTCGGCCTCGTCGCGCTCGGTTACATGTGGGCGCTGCAGGCGAAGACCGCGCAGGCGAAGCTGGCGGAAGGCGACGAGGGCCGCAGGGCGTTCCTGGAGGCCAAGCTGACCACCGCGCGCTACTTCATGGAGCGCGTCATGCCTGAAACCTCGGCGCATCTGGCACGCATCTCCACCGGCGCGGACTCCATGATGGCGCTGCCCGAAGAGCCGTTTTGATTCGCTAAACTAGAGAATCGGCCCTAGCCTTGAAGCGCCTGCTTGGTGCGCGCAGAACTCGGGAGGAGCTTCATGGCAACGAAAGGTAATCTCATTGATTGGGTTCAGATGGCGCTGAAGTCAGCGGGAGGCTCCGCGAGCCTTCTCTATGTCGCGCAGTTCATCTGGAATAACTACGAGACCCAACTGAGAGAAAACGATCTTTTCTACACTTGGCAATATGACATGCGCTGGGCTGCGACTGAATTGAGGCGCCGCGGAATTATGGTTCCAGCAGAAGAAGACCGGCGCGGCAAGTGGACCTTGAAATCGGTCTAGGAGGACGACATGGCGAGCAATCCGGCGACTATTCTCGGCGTTCCGAGACCGGCCTGGGCGACGGACGACGTCGTCATGCTGCAGGACATGGCGACGCGGTTCATGACCGAGGAGATCCTGCCGCATTACGAGGACTTCGAGAAGGCGGAGATCTTCGACCGCTCGACATGGGAAAAGGCAGGCGCGGCCGGGCTGCTCTGCGCCTCCATGCCGGAGGAATATGGCGGCTCGGGCGGCACCTACGCCCATGAAAGCGCGATCATCGAGGCGATCGGCCATGTCGGCGTCGACGGCTTCGGCATCCCGCTGCACAACTCCATCGTCGCGCCCTACATCCAGCATTACGGCTCCGAAGAACAGAAGCAGCGCTGGCTGCCGAAACTGGCGAGCGGCGAACTGATCGGCGCCATCGCGATGACGGAACCCGGCGCCGGCTCCGACCTGCAGGGCGTCAAGACGTCGGCCAGGAAGGACGGCAACCACTACGTCCTCAACGGTTCCAAGACCTTCATCACCAACGGCCAGCTCGCCAACCTGATCGTCGTCGTCACCAAGACCGACCCGTCGGCCGGCGCGAAGGGCACCTCGCTGATCGTGGTCGAGACCGACGACGCGGACGGCTTCGAGCGCGGCCGCAACCTCGACAAGGTCGGGCTGAAATCGAACGACACCTCGGAACTGTTCTTCAACGAGGTGCGGGTGCCGACGGCCAACCTGCTCGGCCACGAGGAAGGACTCGGCTTCGTCCAGCTCATGCAGCAATTGCCGCAGGAACGCCTGCAGATCGGCGGCGCGGCGATCGCCATGATCGAGCGGGCGCTGGCGGTCACCATCGACTACGTCAAGGAGCGCAAGGCCTTCGGCAAGGCGGTGATCGAGTTCCAGAACACCCAGTTCAAGCTGGCGGAACTGAAGACGGAGGCGACCGTCGGCCGCACCTTCTACAATTTCTGCGTCGGCGAGCACGTCGAGGGGCGGCTGACGCCCGAACTCGCCTCCATGGCGAAATACTGGCTGTCGGACCTGCAGGGCAAGATCGTCGACGAATGCCTGCAGTTGCATGGCGGTTACGGTTACATGAACGAGTATCCGATCGCACGAATGTTTCGCGACGCGCGGGTGCAGCGCATCTATGGCGGCACCAACGAGATCATGAAGCTTCTGATCGCAAGGAGCCTTTGAAATGGCCGAATACACGCTTCACTGCTTCTGGGAATCCGGCAACGCCTACAAGGCGGCGCTGCTGCTGGAATTGTGCGACGCCGACTGGGAGGTGCGCCGCGTCGCCTTCTTCACAGGCGAGACGCGCCGCGAGCCGTTTCGCGACCTCAACGTCATGGGCGAGGTGCCGGTGCTGGAACATCACCGCGACGACGGCGACTTCACGGTCACCCAGTCCGGCGCGATCCTGACCTATCTCGCCCGCAAGCTCGGCCGCTTCGGCCCCGAGACCGAGGCGGAGGAATTCGAGGTCATGCGCTGGCTCCTCTTCGACAGCCAGAAATTGTCGGGCTATGCCGGGCCGCTGCGCTTCCTGCGCTTCTTCATGAAGAAAGGCGAGACCGACGAGGTGCAGTTCCTGCATGCCCGGTTGCTGACCGCGCTCAACATCCTCGAAGCCCGGCTGGAGGGCCGCGACTGGATCGCCGCCGACCGGCCGACCATCGCCGACCTGGCGCTGTGCGGCTACCTCTTCTGGCCCGACCAGATCGGCATCACCTTTGACGACTTGCCCAACGTGTCGGCCTGGCTCGCCCGCATCGCCGCCCTGCCCGGCTACAGCCGCGCCGAAGACCTGATGCCCTCCGGCCGCGAGCCGGACACGGCGACGGCGTAGGAGCGCGACATGGGCACCTGGGGACCGAAACCTTTCGAGAACGACGATGCGGCCGATTTCGTCGATGAGTTCGGAGAAATGGGCGCGGACGCAATCGTTGATGCCATCCGTACCGTGACCTCGGGTTCCGAGGACTACCTGGAAGGACCTGAAGCGCAACGCGCCATCGCGGCGTGCGCGTTTGTCGCGGCGGCGATTGGAGACAGTTCCGCCCTCGATGAGGTCGCAGCGGATGCGTGGCAGGGCTTTGACGGTGAGACCGCGACACTCGCCTCCCTCAAGCCGGAAGCGGTTTCGGCACTTGACCGGATCATGTCCGGGAATTCCGAACTCCTGGAGCTTTGGGAGGAGGCCGATGCCGAGGCTCTCGAGCAGTTCAAGAATGAAATCGAAGCGCTGAAAAAGCGCCTTTAGAAAAGATCAAGGAGACACACGATGGCTGACGCATTCATCTATGACGCCGTGCGCACGCCGCGCGGGCGCGGCAAGAAGGACGGGAGCCTGCACGAGGTTCCGACGCCGCGCCTCGGCGCCAAGGTGCTGGAAGCGCTGCGCGACCGCAACGGTCTCGACACGTCCAAGGTCGACGACGTGATCTTCGGCTGCGTCGATCCGGTCTACGAGGCCGGCGGCGACATCGCGCGCGCCTCCGTCTTCGAGGCGGGCTATGCCACCGAGGCGCCCGGCATGCAGATCAACCGCTTCTGCGCGTCCGGCCTCGACGCGGTGAATTTCGGCGCGGCGAAGATCGCCCAGGGCGCCGACGACATCGTCATCGCGGGCGGCGTGGAATCCATGTCGCGCATCGGCATGGGCGCGTCCGGCGGCGCCTGGTACATGGACCCCTCGGTCAACATCCCGGCCTATTTCATGCCGCAGGGCGTCTCGGCCGACCTGATCGCCACCAAATACGGCTTTTCGCGCGACGACGTCGACGCCTATGCGGTCGAAAGCCAGAAGCGCTCGGCGGAAAGCTGGGACAAGGGCCATTTCGCCAAATCGGTCATTCCGGTGAAGGACCAGAACGGCCTGACGATCCTCGACCGTGACGAGCACATGCGTCCCGGCACCGACATGCAGGGGCTCGCCAGCCTCAACCCCTCCTTCGTCATGCCCGGCCAGATGGGCGGTTTCGAGGCCGTCGGCATCGCCGGCCATCCGGAGGTCGAGGCGATCAACTATGTCCACCATGCCGGCAACTCGTCCGGCATCGTCGACGGCGCGGCCGGCGTGCTGCTCGGCTCCAAGCGCGGCGGCAAGGCGATGGGCCTGACGCCGCGCGCGAAGATCAGGGCCTTCGCCAATATCGGCTCCGACCCGACGCTGATGCTCACCGGCCCGGTCGACGTGACCGAGAAGCTCCTGAAGAAGGCGAAGATGTCGATCGGCGACATCGACCTCTTCGAACTGAACGAGGCGTTCGCCGCCGTCGTGCTGCGCTACATGCAGGCCTTCGAGGTCGACCATGCGAAGATGAACGTCGCCGGCGGCGCGATCGCGATGGGCCACCCGCTGGGCGCCACCGGCGCGATGATCCTCGGCACTGTGCTCGACGAGCTGGAACGCCGCGATCTGAACACCGCGCTCGTCACGCTGTGCATCGGCGCCGGCATGGGCACCGCGACGATCATCGAGCGGGTCTGACCCTCATGTACCAGCCCGCAGCCTTTCAGGAGAACGATCCGGCGAAACTGGCGGCGCTGGCGCGCGAGATCCAGTTCGGCTGCATCGTCACGGGCGAAGGCGACGCGCTCTACGCGACGCATGCGCCCTGCCTGATCCGCGAGGATGGCGGCCGCTATCTGGTGGAGTTCCACGTCGCCAAGGCCAACCGGCACTGGCAGATCGACCCGGCGGCGCCGACCGTCGCGATCTTCCAGGGCGACCACGCCTACATCCATCCGGGCTGGTATGCGACCAAGGCGGAAACCGGCAAGGTCGTGCCGACATGGACCTATGTCACGGTGCACATGCATGGCCGTCTGGAACGGATCTCCGATCCGCGGGAGCTGGAACGCCTTCTCGCCGACCTGACGGATCTGCACGAACAGGCGCAGCCGCAGCCCTGGGCGATGTCCGACGCGCCGCGCCCCTACACCGAACGCATGATGAACGCGATCGTCGGCCTGCGACTGCATGTCGAACGGGCCGAGGGCGCGCTGAAACTGAACCAGCACAAGAATGACGCGGACCAGGACGGCGTGATCGACGGCTTGCGGGGTTCCGGCCCCCTCGCTTCGCGCGTCGCCGATCGCATGGACCGCACCAGACAGAACTTGGGAGAACAGAAGTGACCTACAAGAACTTCACCGTCGAAACCGACGCCGACGGCATCGCGCTCGTCACCTGGGACATGCCGGACAAGTCGATGAACGTCTTCACCGAAGAGGTGATGGACGAGATCGACGCCATCATCGACGCCGTGGTGGCCGACGACGCCATCAAGGGCGCGGTGTTCACGTCGGGCAAGAAGGACTCGTTTTCCGGCGGTGCCGACATCACCATGCTCAAGAAGATGTTCGACATCATCCAGAACGAGAGGGCCAAGGACCCGAAAAAGGCGACGCAGATGCTGTTCGACGGCGCCGGCCGGATGAGCTGGCTCTGGCGCAAGCTCGAGACCTGCGGCAAGCCCTGGGTTTCGGCGATCAACGGCACCTGCATGGGCGGCGCGTTCGAACTGTCGCTCGCCTGCCACGGCCGCATCGCCGCCGACTCCCCGGCCGTCAAGATGGCCCTGCCGGAAGTCAAGATCGGCATCTTCCCCGGCGCCGGCGGCACCCAGCGCGTGCCGCGGCTCACCAACCAGCAGGACGCGTTGCAGATGATGACGCAGGGCTCGTCGCTGACGCCGTCGCGCGCCAGGGCGATGGGGCTCATCCACGACGTCGTGCCGCCGAAGAAGCTGATCGCCGCCGCCAAGGCGATGATCGCGGCCGGCCTGAAGCCGGTGCAGCCCTGGGACGAGAAGGGCTTCAAGCTGCCCGGCGGCAAGATCTACACGCCGGCCGGCGCCAATCTGTGGCCGGCGGCCTCGGCCATCCTGCGCCGCGAGACCCACATGAACTATCCGGGCGCCGCCGCGATCCTGAAGGCCGTCTATGAGGGCCTGCAATTGCCCTTCGACACGGCGCTCAAGGTCGAGCAGCGCTATTTCGCCCATGTGCTGCAGACGACGGAAGCCGGCTCGATGATCCGCTCGCTCTTCGTCTCGCTGCAGGAGCTCAACAAGGGCGCGCGCCGTCCCGACGGCGTTCGGCCGACGAAGTTCAAGAAGATCGGCGTCCTCGGCGCCGGTTTCATGGGCGCCGGCATCGCCTATGTGACGGCCAAGGCCGGCATCCCGGTCGTTCTCCTCGACCGCACGATGGAAGCCGCCGAAAAGGGCAAGGCACATTCCGAGGGCCTCGTCGCCAAGGCGATGCAGAAGGGCCGCGCCACCACCGAGGAAAAGGACCAGCTCCTGTCGCTGATCACGCCGACCACGGATTACGCCGATCTGGAAGGCGCCGACCTGATCATCGAGGCGGTGTTCGAGGATTCGGAAGTCAAGAAGACCGCGACCGAGCAGGGCGAGGCGCAGTTGAAGCCGTCGGCCGTCTTCGCGTCCAACACCTCGACCATCCCGATCACGGCGCTGGCCAAGAACTCCAAGCGGCCGAAGAACTTCATCGGCATCCACTTCTTCTCGCCGGTCGACCGGATGATGCTGGTCGAGATCATCCTGGGCAAGCGCACCGGCGACAAGGCGCTGGCGGTCGCGATGGACTATGTGCGCGCCATCAAGAAGACGCCGATCGTCGTCAACGACACGCGCGGCTTCTACGTCAACCGCTGCGTGCTGCGCTACATGCAGGAGGCCTTCTCGATGCTGATCGAGGGCGTGCCGCCGGCGATGATCGAGAACGCCGCCAAGCTCGCCGGCATGCCGGTCGGCCCGCTGGCGCTGACCGACGAGACCGCCATCGACCTCGCCCAGAAGATCATGCGCCAGACGATCCGCGACCTCGGCGACAAGGCCGTCGATCCGCGCCACATGGAGCTGATCGACACCATGGTCGACACGCATGGCCGCCACGGCCGCAAGAACGGCAAGGGCTTCTACGACTACCCGGCGAAGCCCGCGAAGAAGCACCTGTGGCCCGAGCTGAAGACGCTCTACGCCCAGCAGGACGCAGACAGCGTCGATTTCGAGGAGCTGAAGCAGCGCCTGCTCGTGGTGATCGCGCTGGAAGCGGCCCGCGTCATGGAAGAAGGCATCGTCACCGACCCGCGCGAAGCCGATGTCGGCTCCATCCTCGCCTTCGGCTTCGCCCCCTACACGGGAGGCACGCTCTCCTACATCGACGGCATGGGCGTCGCCAATTTCGTCAAGCTGGCCGAGAAACTCCGCAAGAAATACGGCGCGCAGTTCAAGGTGCCGAAGCTCTTGAAGGAAATGGCCGAAAACAGCGAGACCTTCTACACGCGGTTCGATCCGTACGCGCAGATGGACGAGGCGGCGTAAGCGAGGCGCCTGACTGAGTTAGAGAGACCCCGGGGTGAGAGCTCCGGGGTTTCTTGATTGGGCTTGATGTCGAAGACTATCCGCCGAGGCCAATTCCAACCTCCGTCATCCTCGGGCTTGACCCGAGGACCCATTCCGTGAAGCCGCCACTTGGTGTGGTGATGCAGAACAATGACCACCCAATGCCGCGAAAAAGCTCATTCCACTCGGGATTCATCGACTCGATCAGGTCGATCTTCCATTGACGCCGCCAACGCTTCAGCGATTTCTCGCGTCGGTTATGTCGTCATGTTCCTCGTACCAGACGAGACGGACCGCACCGTAGGTCGAGGTAAAGCTCTTCTTGTTGATGCGTTCCTTGTGATCGTAGACGCGCTGCGACAGGTCGTCGGTCACGCCGATATGGATCGTGCCGCCCTTCTTGCTCGCCAGCATGTAGACATAGCCACCCATCGTTCGAGCTTCACGGAATGGGTCCTCGGGTCAAGCCCGAGGATGACGGAGGTTGGGTTAGAGCCCTTGGCTAATCTCGGAGATTTCGTTTCAGGCTCCTCTCTTCTCCCACGAGGTGAGAAGGCAGGTCCAGCCTCGCGCCCCGATCACCGCTGCCGCTTCGACTTCCGCCCCCTGTGTTCAACTTGGGGCCGCGATCGCTTTCCTGGCCCTTGAATCTGCCGCCCGGCTTGCAGCCCTTCTTGAATTTCGGTTTCGCATCCCTCGGTTTCGCTTGCCTCAGCTTGCCGTGTATCTCGCCGGCCGGCGCGATAAGAATGCCAGAATCATTTCGAGTGCCATCTCTCCATCGCGAACGTAACCAACGTGTGTGCTGCGTTCACAGCAAGTCGGGCATCAGATGACGTAATTGGTGGTGGTGCAATGCCCCTACCGTGCGCTGATCCTATATGCGTCCGTAAAGTGCCGATTCCATCTACTATCGATGTCAATCCGCTTAGTATTCGATTTTCGTCATCACCAAGAAGCCTATCTGGGTTAAGGCCAAGCGTCCTTTGGACAGTCTTCCAAAGCGGACCTATTGTCTGTGTCATAGGCATTTCCAGTCCATGCACGTCGATGTAGGTCTTGCAGAAAGCTTCTACGATCGACGATGCGGCAGTGATCGCGGCATGTGGATCACTTTCTACATTGGAAATCGCCCTGCTAAATTCCGCCTCGATCGAGGCGAAATCGCCTATCTTGAAAAAATCTGCCAAGGTTTTTGACGCCGAAGTAGCGCCCGCGCGCGTGATGACTCCATTCATGTGGTAGGCAAGCTGGTTTCGGGCGAGTGCTTTCGTAATGCGATCTTGCCCGCGACGGTGTTCGTCATTCGAGTGGTCTTCATCCATGAAAGGCTCAATAATGTGACCGAGAACCGCCAATGCGTCAGTAGCCGGGTCATCATTACAGCGTTTCAACCACCGAACACATTTGTCCTCGCAGTTTCCATCCGGCACATCTCCAGGAGCGCCGCTTTCCATGAAAAGGCCATTGAGCCGACTGTGGCTGTAATAGTAGGCGCCAAGCACCGATGACACCGCGCCGATTACCGAATTTGGGATTCCCTGCATAACTCGATGCCCGTCTTTGCCCCGGTGGGTATCGTTGTGGCTTTCGCCCGTCCGGTCAACGATCTTGAGCAATACCGTCTAGGCCAAATCGGTGCCGAGCGGCGTCACTTTCGGCGAGCCGTTTGCCCTTCTTGGCGAGGACGACAGCGTATCGTTTTAACATCCTGGCCCTTCCCCCGCTCACCCCTGCCGCTTCGGCTTCTTGCCCTTGTGTTTCGGCTTCGGGCCGCGTTCTGCCGGCGGGCCCTTGGGCTTGCGGCCCGGCTTGGCGCCGTCGCGGAATTTCGGCTTCCCGTCCCTCGGTTTGCCGTCCCTTGGTTTCCCGTCCCTTGGCTTGCCCGGCTTCGGCCGTGCGCCCGGCGCGCCGGCCGGGGTGATGGTGATGCCTTTTTCGACGCTGCCGGGCTGGCGGATGCGCTCGGCATAGGCGTCGGCCTTGTCGGCGGAGATCTCGAAGCGGGTTTCGGTGTCGTCGATCCGGATCGCGCCGACATCGCGTTTCGTCACGCCGCCGGCGTTGCAGATCATCGGCAGCAGGAATTTCGGATCCGCGCGTTGCTTGCGCCCGATCGAGATGGTGAACCAGACGCCGCCCTGCATCTCCGGGCGCGGCTCGCGCGTCGGCGCGCCGTCCTTTGCCGACCGGCGGTCGCGCGCGCCACGCTTGTCCTGCAGGGCCTCGGCGGGCAGCGGCCACAGTTCCTCGGGCACGGGGTGGGCGGCGCGTTGCAGGCGAAGGAACGCCGCGGCGATGCGCTCGGGCCCCGCCTTCTCCAGCATCTCGGCGACGATCTCCGCCTCCTGCTCGTCGGGCGCGGCGGCCGAGACGGCGGCGTCGAGCATGCGCCGGCGATAGCGCGACTCGATGTCGGCGATGCCAGGCGCGGCGCGCATGGTCGCCGTCAACTTGGCCATGTTCAGCACCCGATGCGCCGCGCCGCGCCGATGTTCCGGCACGATCAGCACGCAGACGCCCTTGCGGCCGGCGCGGCCGGTGCGCCCGGAGCGGTGCAGCAGCGTCTCCGGGTTGCTCGGCACGTCGGCGTGGACCACCAGGTCGAGGTTCGGCAGGTCGATGCCGCGCGCCGCCACGTCGGTCGCCACGCAGACATGGGCGCGCCCGTCGCGCATGGATTGCAGCGCGTTCGAGCGCTCCGACTGCGCCATCTCGCCCGACAGCGCCACCACCGAAAAGCCGCGATTGGCAAGCCGCGCCGTGAGATGGCGCACCGCCTCGCGCGTGTGGCAGAACACCAGCGCGCTGGTCGAGTCGGTGTCCAGCAGCGCGTTGATGATGGCGTGTTCGCGCTCGTCGCGGCGCACCAGCATCAGCTGGTACTCGATGTCGGCGTGCTGCTCGGTCTGCGCGGTCGTCTCGATGCGCACCGCGTCCTTCTGCACCGTCTTGGCCAGTTCGGCGATGCCGCGCCGCACGGTCGCCGAGAACAGCAGGGTCCGGCGTTCCTCCGGCGCCGCGCCGAGGATGAATTCCAGGTCCTCGCGAAAGCCGAGGTCCAGCATCTCGTCGGCCTCGTCGAGCACCACCGCGCGCAGGGCGCCAAGGTCCAGCGCGCCGCGCGTGATGTGGTCGCGCAGGCGCCCGGGCGTGCCGACCACCAGGTGCGCGCCGCGTTCCAGCGCGCGGCGCTCGGTGCGCATGTCCATGCCGCCCACGCAGGTGGCGATCTTCACCTCGGCCGCCGCGTAGAGCCAGTCGAGCTCCCGCTTCACCTGGATGGCGAGTTCGCGCGTCGGGGCGATGATCAGGCCGAGCGGCGCGCCGGCCGCCTCGAAGCGCTCGCCCTCTCCCAGGAGCGTCGGCGCGACCGCGATGCCGAAGGCGACCGTCTTGCCCGAACCGGTCTGCGCCGAGACCAGGAGGTCGGCCTCGCCATGCTCCGCGTTCGTCATCGCCAGCTGAACTGGCGTCAGCTGGCTATAGCCCTTCGCCTCGAGGGCGGAAGCGAGGGCCGGATGGATGGCGGGGGATGTGGGCTCGGTACTCAGCGTCTTGGTCCTGTCTGTGAAAGACGCCGAGTATCATGTTGCGCGCATTTTGGGCAGCAATTGTTTGGGGGGGAACGCGGGCTTCGGGGCTTTCCGTCTAGGCTCCTCCCTTCTCCCCTTGTGGGAGAAGGTGTTTTAGTCCGTTCCGTGAACGGGCGAAAACGGATGAGGGGTTCTCCGAAATCGAGCCATCACCCTCATCCGACGCGCTGCGCGCGCCACCTTCTCCCATCAAGGGAGAAGGAAGGTTCGTCCCCCTCAGGTCACCCCTCCGCGATCGTCTCCAGCACCGCTTCCAGCCGTGCCACGGTCCCGTCCACATCCGCCAGCTTGTCGAGGCCGAAAAGACCGACGCGGAAGGTGCGGAAATCGGCGGGTTCGTCGCACATCAGCGGCACGCCGGCGGCGATCTGCATGCCTTCGGCGACGAACTTCTTGCCGTTCTGGATGTCGGGGTCCTTGGTGTAGCTGACGACGACGCCCGGCGCCTCGAAGCCGGGGGCGGCGACCGAGGCGTAGCCGTTTGCGGCGAGCAGCGCGCGCACCTTGCGGCCGAGCTCCCACTGCCGCTCGCGGGCCAGTTCGAAGCCGAAATCGCGAGTCTCGACCATACGGTCGCGCAGCACCTTCAGGGCGTCCGTCGGCATGGTCGCGTGGTAGGCATGGCCGCCATTCACATAGGCCTGCATGATGTCGTGCCACTTGCGCAGGTCGATCGCGAAGCTCGTGCTCGTCGTCTCGCCCAGCCGCTCCAGCGCGCGCGGGCTCAGCATGACGAGGCCGGCCGCCGGCGAGGCGCTCCAGCCCTTCTGGGGCGCGGAGATCAGCACGTCGACGCCGGTCGACGCCATGTCGACCCAGATCGACCCGGAGGCGACGCAGTCGAGCACGAACAGCGCGCCGACCTCGTGCGCCGCGTCGGCGATCGCCTTGATGTGGCCGTCCGGCAGGATGACGCCCGACGCCGTCTCCACATGCGGCGCGAAGACGACGCCCGGCCGCTCCTCGCGGATGCGCGCGGCGAGCGCGTCGGCGGCGTCCGGCGCAAAGGCCGAGGTGCTCTCGTTGCCGACCTGCCTCGCCTTGACCACCACCGTCTCCGACGGGATGGCGCCCATCTCGAAGATCTGCGTCCAGCGATAGGAGAACCAGCCGTTGCGGATGACCATCGCCTTGGCGTCGGTGGCGAACTGGCGGGCGACCGCCTCCATCGCATAGGTGCCGCCGCCGGGCACGATCACGGCCGCCTCGGCGCCATAGACCTCGGTCAGCATGGCGTAGAGGTCGTTCATGACGCCCTGGAACACCTTCGACATGTGATTGAGGGACCGATCGGTGAAGACCACCGAAAATTCCATCAGCCCGTCCGGATCCACCGGTGCCGCCGCCACGTTCATGCCCTCAACTCCTCATGCCAGATGTACACATTCACGGATTTCGCCGCACGCTATAGACCCGTTTGACGACACAGAGAAGGCACGGCGGGCAAGATAGCGGTGCGGGGCGACCATTCGCCCCGCGAGCCGCCCCAACCCCCATGAGCGATATCGCACACCCCGCCTTTCCGCGCGCCGATAGGGTCGGGGCAAAGCGAAACAGGGGCGAGGGCCATGGACGATTATCAGCTGCGCGCGCGCAACGACCATATCCGCTGGGACAACCAGGACTGGGACCGCAAGCAGGCGCAGAAGGCCTATCAGCGCGAAGCGGCGGCGGCCGGGGCCGCCATCCGGCGCGGCGACACGGCGTGGGGCGCGGCGCATCTGGGGATGCACGACCTGGCGATCGAGATCGCCCGCGACCGGGCGGCGGCATCGTCGGTCGCCCTCGACGAGAGCCGCGCCCGGCAGGGCTTGCGCAAGGCGAAGGCGGCGTTCGAGGCGGGCGACCATTTCGCGGCCCTTCAGGCGCTCGACGGCGTCATCGCCCTGCAGCCGCGCAACTGGCGCGCGCTCGAAATGCGCGGCCATTGCCACCTGCGCCGCGACGCATTCGACGCCGCCGAGGAGGATTTCGACAAGGCACGCCTGCACGGCGCCCCGGCCGCCGACGCGCGCTTCTTCGCCGGTGTCGCGCAGATGCGCGCGCGCCGATACACCGCCGCCCTCCTCAGCTTCACCAGGGCGATCGAGGCCGGCGACCGGTCGGCTTCCGTCCATTTCCGGCGCGGCATCTGCCGGCTGGAATGCGGCCAGCCCGACGACGCCGCCGTCGACCTGGAGCAGGCGGTGCGCAGCGAACCCGACAATGCCGGCTACCTGGCGGTGCTGGGCGAGGCGCTGGTGCGCGCCGAACGGCCGGAACGCGCCGTCGCGGCGCTCGACCGGGCCGAGGCGCTGGGCCGGACCGTCGCCTCGCTCTATCTGTGGCGCGCGGAGGCGAAACTGTCGCTCGACGAGGCCGAGGCCGCCCTGGCGGACGTCGAGGCCGCCATCGCCCGCGACCCCGCCGTGTCAGGCGCCTATGCGCTGCGCGGCGACATCCACATGGCGCTGGAGAAATTCAACACCGCCATCCGCGATTTCGACATCTATGTGCAGAAGCGGCCCGACAGGCTGATCGGCTATCTGCGCAAGGGCGACGCGCTGGCCATGACCGGGCGCACCGGCGAGGCGATCGAGCAATATCATCTGGCCGCCCGGCGCGCGCCGCAGTCGCCGCGGCCGCATTTCCGCGAGGCGAAGGCATTGCTGGAGGCCGGCATGGCCAAGGGCGCGCAGAGGGCGATCGAGCGCTGCCTCGCGCTCGCTCCGGATGACGCGCCGGCGGCACGGCTCAGCCAGGAGATCGCCGCCGCCCTCGTCGGCTATCGCGGCCTCTTCTGAGGCCGCCGAGCGGCAGGCCGGAGACCGGCGTTCAGCCGCCGACCGCCTCGTGGACGAGCGCGTCACCGTCGAACAGGTTCTCGATCGCCGCCAGAACCTCGCCCTGCACCGTGCCGGCGTCGTCCGGATAGAAGGACGACAATTCGGCGGCGATGTCGTCGGCGGTGCGGGTGCCGTCGCACATCTGCCAGATCAGCGCGGCGATCGTGTCGAGATGCATCGCGTTCTGCGAGCCCGGCCGATAGAGCAGCCGCTCGCCATCCACCTCGACGGAGAAATACGCGCTGTTTTGCCGAAGCGTCCGCGACCTGTTCATCATGAGCCAAGCAACCGTCTGACAGGGGATGGCGCGCGACACGCGGCCCGCATTGACGGCCATCCCGACCCCCTCGGCGCGCGCGGCGCCGAATCCGGTCCCCTCACTACAGCGTTTGACGTCGCGGTTCCAGCATTTCGACCTGCGGTTGCTGAAAACGCTGGCCTGCACCCTTGAACGATGCTAGCAGCGGGATGGTTCAAATTGGGGGATTTTCCGTGTCGGACAACACGCAGCACAGCATTACGCGGCGGCAGATGATGAAGACGATCGTCATCGGCGGCGTCGCCACGACGGTCATGCTTCCGGGCAAGTGGACGAAGCCTCTGGTCGATCTGGTGGTCACTCCGGCGCACGCCGCGTCTTCCGCGCCGCCAACGACCACCTCCGCGCCCACTCCGACGCCAACGCCTTCGCCGTCGCCCACCCCGCCGCTGCCGCCGATTCCCACGACGACGGTCATCCCGGGATAGGTCGGCGTGAGGTGCGGCGCCTGTCCGGCGACGGACGGGCGGGCGGCAGTTTGCGAGCATGGCAGCGGAACGGCGGCGCGATCGATTACGCTGCGTCAGGATTTTCCGCCGCGACTGGCGCGGACGGGCGAAAAATGCTAGGAGACAGCGACCAGAGAGGCGGTTCAACCCGGGGGGTTCACTGTGTCGGACAAGGATCAGCACACCACCACACGCCGGCGGATGATGAAGACCGTCGTCATCGGCGGAGTCGCGACCGTGATCATGCTTCCCGGAAGATGGACGAAGCCAGTGGTCGATCTGGTCGTCACCCCGGCGCATGCCGCGTCCTCCGCGCCGGCGACGACATCCTCGCCCACAACCACCGGCACGACCACCACGACGACATCCGTTCCGACGACGCCGACCTGAGCCGGCTCGCGTCACGGGGCGTCACACGGATCGCACCGCCGTCCGGGCACTGTGGCGGCAAACCCGCAAGCCGGGCAGCTCTATGCTTCCGCTAGGGCAGAATATCGCCCCACACCGGTGTGAACTGCTGGTGCGAAAAAGCAAATAATGCTAAAAGACAGCCTGCACAGGCACTGTTCAAGTCGGGGGACTTTTCATGTCGAGTAACGATCAGAACAAGACCACACGCCGGCGAATGATGAAGACCGTCGTCATCGGCGGCGTCGCGACCGGGATCATGCTTCCCGGAAAATGGACGAAGCCCGTGGTCGAACTGGTCGTCACCCCGGCGCATGCCGCGTCCTCCGCACCGGCGACCACGTCCTCGCCCACCACCACCGGCACGACGTCCACGCCGACCACCACGACGACGTCCGAGCCCACCACGACGACAACGACCACTACGACGACGACCACCACCACGACTACGACGACAGCGCAGCCGACCACGACCACGACAACGACGACGACCACCCTGGCACCGAGCGGTCCGGCCTGATCGGCCCGACGCAGAATCTCCGGCACGGACGAAAGCCACGCCGATGCGCCTTTCGGCAAGCATGGGCTCGGCATGGCGCCAGAGTCGGCTTGCCCCCCAACGACCAGACGCCCGATGCCCAGCCTGATCCTTGAATATGCCGGCCAGACGGCGTCCCTTACCTATCCGCCGGCGATCGATCAGATCGTCACCTTCCTGTTTGCGGGCCTCGTCGCGCCCGCCGAGCGGCCCCGCCGCGCCATCACGGTCACCCAGACCGGCGAGGACGAATTCCGGCTGGTCTCGCCGGTCGCCCCGCCGGTCGAAAAGCTGAAATCCGCCGACCTCGCCGACTTCCTGATGGATGCGGTCATCCGCGCCCTCGTCACGGACCAGGCGTCCGGCGTGGCGATCCACGCGGCGGCGCTGGCGCGCGGCGACAAGGCGATCCTCGTCGCCGGCGTGTCCGGCGCGGGCAAATCGACGCTGACCGCCTGGATGGCCCGCAACGGTTTCCGCCACCTGACCGACGAGCTGGTGATCCTGCCCGGCGAGGCGTCGCTCGACGTCGTGCCCTTCCGGCGCCCCCTGACCCTTCGGACCGACGCGGTGGCGGCGCTCGAGGCGCATGGCGTCATCGCGCCCGACAGCGAGCGCCTGACCTGCGGCGACAAGGTGGTCTTCGCGCCCATTCCGGCGCCAGAGGCGGCGCCGGTCGCGGCCGGGATGATCCTGTTTCCCAACTGGATGCCGGACGCCGAATTCCGCATCCAGCCGCTCACCAGCGGCCGGTCCGCCCGGGGGCTCCTGGAGAACAATCTCAACGCGGCCAATTTCGCCGATGGCGGCCTGTCGACGCTCGCGCGCTATGCCGGCAGCCTGCCCGCCTTCCGGCTCACCTACGCCACTTTCGACCAGCTCGACGGTTTCCTGGACGAGGTCGTCGACGACGTGCTCGCCTCCAGGCTGTCCGCCACGGCCTGGCACCGGATCCACGACGCCTTCGGCGGCGGGACGGCCGACATGCCGCCCGGCCACACGCCGGCCTCACCGGCGCCGGCGGCAGCGGCGCAGCCCGTCGACATCAAGGCGCCGACGCCGTCGCGCGGAGATTTCAAGCTCACCGTCGGCATGGCGACCTATGACGATTTCGACGGCGCCTATTTCACCCTGCAGTCGCTGCGGCTCAACAATCCGGACCTGGCCGGCGAGATCGAGTTCGTCGTCATCGACAACAACCCGACCGGCCGCTGCGCCGAGGCGCTGAAGGCGCTGGAGAACGCCTGCCCGACCTATCGCTACGTGCCCTTCTTCGGAAATCGCGGCACGGCGATCGCCAAGGACATGCTGTTTACCGAGGCGCGCGGCGAATTCGTGCTGTGCCTCGACAGCCACGTCCTGCTCGCGCCAGGCGCCCTTCCGCGCCTGATGCGCTATTTCGAGGACAACCCGGAGACGCCGGACCTCCTGCAAGGGCCGCTAGTCTATGACCAGCTCGACCAGCGCTCGACCCATTTCGAGCCCGTCTGGAAGGGCGGGATGTACGGCGTCTGGGGCACCGACACGCGGGCCGACGATCCGGACGCCGAGCCCTTCGACATCCCGATGCAGGGCATGGGACTGTTTGCCTGCCGGCGCGACGCCTGGCCCGGCTTCAACCTGAAATTCCGCGGTTTCGGCGGCGAAGAAGGCTACATCCACGAGAAGTTCCGCCAGCGCGGCGGCCGCACGCTGTGCCTGCCCTTCCTGCGCTGGCTGCACCGCTTCGCGCGGCCGATGGGCGTGCCCTACCAGGTGAGCTGGGAAGACCGCGTGCGCAACTACGTCATCGGCTTTCGCGAGCTCGGCCTCGACGAGGCGCCGATCGCGGCGCATTTCGAGGAATTGCTCGGCGCGGAACCGGCGGCGAAGATCCTCGCCGAGGTGCACGCCGAACTGGCGAACCCGTTCAACCGCTTCGACGCGATCCGCCTGATCAATCTCGACACCAGGCCGGACCGGCTGAAGACCATGGAAGAGCGTTTCGCGGCGCTGGGGATCGGCCAGCTCGTCAGCCGGCTGTCGGCGATCCCGACGCCGGACGACACCCAGACCGGCCGCGCGCTCTCCCACCGCGCCGCGATCCTCGACGCGCAGCGGCGCGGCCTGAAGAACGTCCTCGTCCTCGAAGACGACACGGTCTTCGACGGCGATGCGCTGCAGGAGATCGAACGCCTCGCCGGCCGCATCGACGCCGACGACTGGGACATGCTGTCACCTGGGGGCAGCGGCACCGCCGTCGCGCATAACAGCCCGCATTTCGGCAGGCTGCTGGCGGCGCTTCCTGCGACGCCCGAGGCGATGGCGCAATGGCTTGATGCCGAAGGCGGCCTCGACCGCTTTTTCGCGCGCTCCGGTGCGGTCAGGCTCCAGGCGGCAACTGCCGCAAGCGCCTAGGCCCGCGGCAGGCTTCTGCGGCGCGCCAGCGACATCTGGTAGAGCCGGAAGGCGTGGCGCCTGACCTTCGAGCGCCAGAACGCTCCGCCCGGCGCGTCGAGCACCGACCGCGCGTCGACGATCGGCGGGACCGGCCTGAGCCGCAGCCTCTCGCGAATGTCGCCCGCGCGGCCCGTCGCCCGGACCGCCGGAAACAGCGCGTCGACCAGCTGGAGCGACATGGCGACCTCCGGCTGGATCCGCAGCCGCGCGACCACGCCGGCCAGATGGTCGAGATCGTCGCCGGTCAGCCGTCGCATCGCCTGCATCACGTCGACCAGCAGCCGCAACTGGTGAAACTTGTGGCCGGCGGCGGCGTGGATCACCGCCGTCACGAAATGCCCGGCCACCGGCCGGTCACCGCCGGCGCAGGCGTCGGCATGCTCCGCGTAGCCGAAGGAGATCCGGCGCCTCAGCGCGGGCACATGCACCAGGTTTCCGTGCAATTCGACCAGCATCAGCCGGTCGCCCTGCAGGCCCCATTTCTGCTCCTCGTTCTGCTCGGACTTGTCGAAGCGCTCCCGCTTGAACTGGACATAGCCGAGTTCGGCCATGACCTCCCCCGCCCGCGCCGCGGCGCTTGCCGGCAGAATAAGGTCGATATCGGTGAACGGCCGGTCCGAGGCCTCGTCATAGAGGTCGCGGGCGAAGGCCTGGCCCTTGACCAGCGCGTGCGGCACGCCGGCCTTGCGGAACGCCGCCATCACCCGCGCGGCCTGGTCGCTCAGCGCCAGCGCGACGGCGGCGAGATACATCCGGTCGCGTGACGCCGCGCGCCGCGCGTCCTCGAACCCCTCGGCCTCGGGAAAGCGCAGCCCCTTCAGTTTGCGCAGCACGACCGGCTCGACATTGTGATCGCGCGCCGCGTCGAGAAGCACGCCGACATCGGCCCCGTCGAACGCCTCGATGCCCACCGGCGCCGCCTGCGGATCCGCGAGGTCGCACAAGAGGCGCATTTCCAGCGCGATCAGTCCCCTGCCGGTGTCAGTCACGGATCGAACGCCCCACTCATCGCGATGGCCTGTGAAAGCCGCAACTTACCACGAGACCGCGCGGCCGGTGCAGCCGTCTCACAGCGATTTCAGTCTCGCCCTCAGCATGGGAACCGCGAAATCGAGGAAGACCCGCATCTTCGACGGCAGCGCACCGCGCGCCGCATGGATCAGGTGGACGGGAAGCGGATCCACCTCGAATTCCTCCAGCACGATCCTGAGCGCGCCGTCGCGCACCCGCTCGGCGCATTGATAGTGAAGCACGCGCGTCGCGCCGACACCCTGCACGGCGGCCTCGACGGCGGCTTCCGCGGTCGAGACGGCAAGGCGCGGCGATATCGGCACGTCGATCGCCTCGCCGGTGTCGGGCGACCGGAAGAACCAGCTCGAAGCCGGCGACAGGAACTCGAAATTGACGCCTGGCAGCGCGGCCAGCCGCTCCGGCCTTTCCGGCGTGCCGCATCGCTCGATCAGCTTCGGGCTTGCGCAGACGACGGTTCGCATCGCGCCGATCGTGGTGGCGATCATCGTGCTGTCCGGCAGCCGGCCGATCCGCGCCGCCATGTCCACATGCTCGTCGAGCAAATGGAGATTGCTGTCCGACAGGACGAGGCGAACGTTGATGTCCGGCTGGATGGCGAGGAATTGCGTGACGACCGGCAGGATGTGCAGCCGGCCGAACAGCACGGGCGCCGTCAGCGTCAGTTCGCCGCGCGGCGCGTGGAACTCGCCCGCCGCGATGCGTTCGGCCTCTTCGACATCCTCCAGGATCCGTCTGGCCGACGCCAGGTAGGCGGCGCCGGTGTCGGTCAGCGCGACCTTGCGCGTGGTGCGGATCAGGAGCTTCGCGCCCAGATGCCCCTCCAGCTCGTTCACCTTGCGGCTGACGGTCGCGAGCGGCACGCCAAGGTCGCGGCCGGCGGCCGAGAAACTGCCCCTCTCGGCCACTTTCAGCAGCAGTCTCATCGCTTCGAGCCGGTCCATCATTATTCCAAAATTCGAGATACTGATTTCCAATCTTACAGAATTATCTCTCGATGTGGAATGGAATACTCCTCCCTGCGAACGAACCGCACCGGGTTCGAAACCGCACAGGAGAAGACATCATGCCCCGCCTCGCCATCCCCGCCCGTGACGACGTCCCCGCCGGCTCCAAGCCGATCCTCGACGCCGTCGAAAAGCAGCTCGGCGTCGTGCCGAACATGTTTCGGCTGATCGCCTCGAGCCCCGCGGCCCTTCAGGGCTACACCGCCAACAACGCCGCCCTCGCCAAGACGCTGGACGTCAAGACGCGCGAGCGCATCGCGCTTGCCGTCGCCGAGGTGAATGGCTGCGACTACTGCCTGTCCGCGCACAGCTATCTCGGCATGAACATGGCGAAGATCAGCGGCGAGGAGATCGCGCTCAACCGCATGGGCCGTTCGGGCGATCCGAAGGCCGACGCGGCGGTCCGGTTCGCCACCGGCGTGGTTCGCGACCGTGGCCGCGTGACCGACCTCGACATCGCGGCGCTTCGCGACGCCGGCTTCTCCGACGGCCAAATCGTCGAGATCGTCGCCGTCGTCGCCGAGAACATCTTCACCAACCTGCTCAACGTGGTCGCGCAGACGGACATCGACTTCCCCGTCGTCCAGGCCAACCGCGCCGCCTGACACGCAAGACGGGCGGGCTCGCCCGGCCCGCTCGACACCCACCAGGACCCCGCCAGGAACCCAAGCCATGGCCTACGGATTTCTCGACATCGCATCGACGCCAAGCGTCCGCGCGGCGCAACGGGCCATGGGCAGCGACCGGGCCTACCGCAACTTCAGGGGCGACCGCGCCTTCGACAGGTTCACGCCGAACGAAGCCGCCTTCATCGCGGCGCGCGACAGCTTCTACATGGCCTCCGTTTCGGAGACCGGCTGGCCCTATGTCCAGCACCGCGGCGGTCCGAAAGGGTTCCTGAAGCTGGTGGACGACCAGACGCTGGCCTTTGCCGACTACCGCGGAAACCGCCAGTACATCAGCGTCGGCAACCTCGCCGCCGAGGCCCGCGCCGCGCTGATCCTCGTCGACTATCCGGCCCGCGCCCGCCTGAAGATCTATGCGCGTGTCGAGGCGGTTGCGATCGACGACGACCTCGCCGCGCTCGTCGCCGAGCCGGCCTACGAGGCAAGGCTTGAGCGCGTCTTCGTGCTCCGCCTCGCGGCCTTCGACTGGAACTGCGCACAACACATCACCCCCCGTTTCACCGAGGCGGACGTCGCCGCTGCGGTCACGCCGCTGCGAGACCGGCTCGCCGTTCTCGAAGCGGAAAACGAACAGCTGCGAGCCAAGCTTGCCAGCAGCAAAGGAGACTGACGATGGAAACCGAACGCCCGCCGCTGCCGCCCTTCACCGGGATGGAGGACGCCGTCGCCAAGGTCCGGCTCGCGGAAAACGCCTGGAACACGCGCGACCCCGAGCGTGTCGCGCTGGCCTACACGCCGGACAGCCGGTGGCGCAATCGCGCGGAATTCTTCGAGGGCCGCGACGCCATCGTCGCCTTCCTGACGCGCAAGTGGGACCGCGAGCTCGACTACCGGCTGATCAAGGAGATCTGGGGGTTTCGCGAGAACCGCATCGCGGTCCGCTTCGCCTATGAGTGGCGCGACGACAGCGGACACTGGTTCCGCTCCTACGGCAACGAATTGTGGGAGTTCGACGCCCACGGCCTGATGCGCCGCCGCGTCGCCAGCATCAACGACGCGCCGATCGGCGCTGCCGACCGCAAGTTTCACTGGCCGCTCGGACCGAGGCCGCAAGAGCACCCGGGCCTGAGCGAACTCGGCCTCTAGGGCCACCCGGACATCACTCGTTTCGCGGCCTTCAAGGCCGCCTCGATCCGCGAGCCCTTGCTCGCGGTCATGGGATCGATCGTGCCGATTTCCGGCCGATCCAGACAGGTCGACGTCGCAATCGCCCATCGGGGCGCTTCGATTGCACGTCGCAGCCGCCGGCATGGGGCCTGCGGCTCCAACCCGGCGCCTGCGCGGCGCCGACTTGAAAGGAAGACTGACATGAAGAACCTCAACGCCATCATGGCCATCGCCTGCGTCATCGGCACGATCTCCGGCGCTTCCGCCGCCTTTGCCGCCGACGAATACAACGTCTCGACGGGCACCACCGTCGACGGCCACGGCGTCGCGCTGCGCGGCAATGATTCCGTCGCCCTGTTCACCGGCCTGGACGTGACCCCCGGCCATGCCAAGTTCACCGTCGTGCACGACAATGTCGCCTACTACTTCTCCTCCAGGGAGACGATGAAGCAGTTCTCGGCCGACCCGGCCGCCTTCATCCCGCAATATGGCGGCTTCTGCGCCTTCGGCGTCGCCAAGGGCCTGAAACTGGACGGCAGCCCGCGCTTCGCAGACGTGGTCGACGGCAAGCTCTACCTCTTCCTCAACGCCGATGTCTTCGAGGCCTACAAGAAGGACAAGGCCGGCACGATCGCCAAGGCCGAAGCCAACTGGCCCGGCATGGAACACCGCACCGTGGAGGACGTGAACGGCCTTTGATGCAGGATGCGACCTGACAGGTTCGCACCATCCGCATCGACCGATCCTGGACGCATGCCGCGCGAAGCCCTCCCCCCTTCGCCCGCGGCCTCCAGGCCCCGGCATCTCTCCCCCCGGATGCCGGCCCCAGGTCGCTGGTGGCGCCCCCCTCTGCGTCACCAGCGTGCCTGCCTTTCCAAGCCGGGCCGACTGACCTCCCCAAGCAATCGCAGCCGCATCTCCAGTCTTCTCCGTCACCTTCCCCAAAAGTCATCGGCTTCCCGCCCTGTGATCGATCACACAGGGGCAGATGAAAGCCGCACCTAGTCTTTGGTTAACGAGAAGGAGAGAGCGTAATGAAAACCATATCGATCAGGAAAATCGGTCTCGTCGCCACGCTGTTCATGGTGGCCGCGCCCATTGCGGCTGAAGGCGGCACGACGATACGCGACCACCGCGGCGGATTGCAGTCCAACGCCCCGACGGCGTCGCGGCTTCAGCGCCGGCTCACCTGGACCTCCACGCTCACCAAGCCCGAATGCAAGGGGCTCGGCGGCAAGGTCACCACCACGGTGAAATGCTCCAAGCTCGGCCAGGAAACCTGCGCGACGGTCAACAGCGACGGCGTCATCAACGTCGCCTGCATCGACGAGAAGGTCGCGCAGGACACCCTCATCGGCGACGAACCGGAAAAGAACTAGAGGCGATCATGAAAACGCAGATCATCATGGCAGTCATCCTGCTCGGCACGGCGATCGTGCCTTCGAACGCGGCGAGCGTCATTCGCGACCACCGCACCCCCGCCAACAACACCGGGCCGATGTCGCCCATCGTCGGCGTCGCCGAACTCAGCTCGGCCGAATGCCGCAAGCTCGGCGGCGGCGTGCACAAGTTCGACGTCTGCAACAGCCGCCGCGCCTGCGTCACCCGCGACCAGAACGGCAAGTATCACGCGGTCTGCATCCGCACGGTGCTCGACGGCATCATGTCGGGCTGGAACTGACGCCCCGACCCGCGCGATTGTCCGAGGGCGCATCCGGGCGCCCCGGGCCCGGGCGCCGCCGTTCCGGCGGTGGACACAGCCGCCGCCCCAGGCCGCCCAAAGCCCTGCCCCGCCTGGCTTTTCCCGGTTTTCTCCCCGTTTCCTGTCCCCCGCCCCGCCACCGCCCGCACACTTTGCGACACGTCACGGCCGCAACGGAGACAGGCACGGCATGGAATTCGACTGGCGCAAGGCGATCGACTGCAATTGCGAGGCGCTGTGCGCCATCGCCGCGCGGCTGATCCTCATGGCGGGCCTGCAGGCCGGCCACGACGTCGAGACCCTGCCGCGCCGGCTCTACCGGCGCGTCCTCGCCCTGCTGCGTCCCGCCGAATATGCCGCGCGTCGGCTGATCGTCATGGCCGCCTGCACGCTGGAGCTCCCGTTTCGCATGCCCCCGCCGAAAGCGGCCGCTGCGTCGCCGGCGGCAAATCGGAAGGCGGCGCCCGCGCCGGAGAAGCCCGCCGACGCGAAGCCCGAGCCGCGCATCCCCGCCTTCCAGCTCTTCGACCCGTTCAAGCAGCATGGCGACCCGTTTCTCGATCCCGGCGCGTCCGCCGGCTTCGATTTCGACGACCTGCGCTACGACCTGGACTTCGACCTGCCGCCGGGCGAGCCGGTCGATGCCCGCGCGCTCGGCCGGCGCATCCGCGCACTGGCGGCGGCACTCTCCGACCTCGAAGGCCAGGCGCAGCGTCTTGCCCGCTGGCGCGCGCGCCGCGACGCCGGACGCGCCTGGCCGAAGCGCTGGAATCCCATCCGCCCCGGCCGGCCGCCCGGCTGGGTGAAAAAGCCGAAGACCGGCGTCGCGGAGGTGCTCAAGGAATGCCACTTCCTCGCCCTCGACGCGTGGAATTCGTCGTGACGGCCCTTGTCCGTTCCATCGAACCGCAGCCGGCTTCGGCAACGAGGCACCGGCCGCCCAAGCACGCCCGCCTTCCTTCTCTGCTTGTGAGGCCCGACGAAGGGGTCGAGACCCGCGGCTCGACCCCGGGCAGGTGGATGCGGGGCGCTCGATCTGGAGGCCCCCGCGATGGGAGAAGGCACCTTCCCGTCCTCACACACCCTTCCCTTTTCCGGCGCGGGGTTTATGTTGCGCCGCGGGAGGCCGATTTCTTTTTCCGACGGGCTCCGATCCAACCGACATGCGCACCATGAATGACAGTTCCGCTCCCGCAGCGACGCCCCGTGACGACGCGCCCGCGCCGATCGGTTTCGCCACCACGATGCTGTTCGCCGTCGCCTGCGGCGCGCTTGCCGGCAATCTCTATTACGCCCAGCCGCTGGTCGCGCTGATCGCGCAGTCCATGGGGCTGTCCACCACGGCGGAAAGCCTGATCTTCACGGCCGCGCAGTTCGGCTACGCCATCGGCCTCCTGTTCCTGGTGCCGCTCGGCGACCTGTTCGAGAACCGCAGGCTCATCCTCGCCGTGATGGTGATGAATGTCGCCAGCCTCGCCGGGCTGGCGCTGGCGCCGGGCCTGTCGACGCTGTTTGCGATGATCCTCGTCGTCGGCTTCACCTCCACCGCGGCGCAGGTGATCGTGCCGCTGGCCGCCAGCCTGGCGCCCGCCGCGCGGCGCGGCGCGGTGGTCGGCAACGTCATGACCGGGCTTTTCGTCGGCATCCTCCTGGCGCGACCGGCCTCAAGCTTCATCGCCGACCATCTCGGCTGGCGCGGCGTCTTCGCCCTGTCGGCGGTGCTGGTGACGGGGCTCACGATCTGGGGCGCCTTCGCCATTCCGCGCCGCGTGCCGCAGGCCCGGCATGCCTATCTGCGGCTGATCGGCTCGCTGGCCCATCTGATGGCGACGGAACCGGTGCTGCGCCGGCGCACCGCCTACCAGACGGCGATGTTCAGCGCCTTCACTGTCTTCTGGACGGCCTCGCCGATCGTGCTCTTGCGGCAGGGATACACGCCGAGCGAGATCGCGCTCTTCGCGCTGGCCGGCGTCTCCGGCGTCTTCGCCGCGCCGGTCGCGGGCCGCATGGCCGACCGGGGGTTCGCCCGTCCAGGCACCGCCGTCGCCATCGGCCTCGGCCTCATCACCTTCCTGATCGCGTGGATCAGCCAGGCGAATTTCTGGGCGCTGATGGTCGCCGGCGTGCTCATCGATTTCGGCGTGCAGGGCAACATGGTGCTCAGCCAGCGCGAACTCTATCAGCTCGACGAGGCGATCCGCAGCCGGCTGACGGCGGCCTACATGACGACGTTCTTCCTCGGCGGCGCCGTCGCCTCGGCGCTGACCAGCCCGGTGCTGACGCTGTTCGGCTGGACCGGCATCTGCCTGCTCGGCGGGTTGCTGCCGCTGACGGCGCTCGCCTATTTCGCGGTGGCGGAAAGGCGCGGCTGACGCGCCCTTCCTTCGTCGGCGGCCGCCTCAGAGCGCGGCGCAGGTCTCCTCGACGGCCTCTTTCGTCGCCTTGACGATCGTGTCGGCCTCGTCCTGCGTCAGGCAAAGCGGCGGGGCGAGACCGATGATGTCGCCCTCCGGCATGGCCCGGCCGATGACGCCGCGCCTCAGCATGCCGGCGACGGCCTTGGCGCCGACCGTCTTGCCGGGCTCGAACAGGGTGCGACCCGCCTTGTCGGCGACCAGTTCCACGGCGCAGAGCATGCCCTCGCCGCGCACCTCGCCGACATTGGGATGATCGCCCAGCGCCTCGGTCATCTTCGCTTTCAGATAGGCGCCCACCGTGCCGGCATTTTGGACCAGGCCGAGTTCGTCGATCAGCTTGAGGTTGGCGACGCCGGCGGCGGCCCCGATCGGGTGGGCGGAATAGGTCCAGCCATGGCCGATCGCGCCGAACATGTCGGTGCCCTGCTCCAGCACGCTCCAGACCTTGTCGGAAATGATCGATCCGGAGAGCGGCGCATAGGCCGAGGTCAGGCCCTTGGCGATGGTGATGATGTCCGGCTCGATGCCGCAATGGACGGAGCCGAACATGGTGCCGAGACGGCCGAACCCGGTCACCACCTCGTCGGCGATCAGAAGGATGTCGTGCTTCTTCAGCACGGCCTGGATCTTCTCCCAGTAGCCGGCCGGCGGCGGCACGATGCCGCCGGTGCCGAGCACCGGCTCGCCGATGAAGGCGGCGATCGTCTCGGCGCCCTCGCGCGCGATCAGCGCTTCCAGCTCGGCGGCGCAATGGGCGGAGAATTCCTCCTCGCTCCAGCTCGCCTCCCTGCGGCGGAAATAATAGGGCGCCTCGGTGTGGATCACCTGGCTCAGCGGCAGGTCGAACTGCTTGTGGAACAGGCCGAGCCCGGTCAGCGAACCGGTCATCAGGCCCGAGCCGTGATAGCCGCGCCAGCGCGAGATGATCTTCTTTTTCTCGGGCCGGCCGAGAACGTTGTTGTAGTACCAGACCAGCTTGACGTTGGTCTCGTTGGCGTCGGATCCGCCGAGGCCGTAATAGACCCGGTTCAGCCCTTCCGGCGCGCGGTCGGCGATCATCTTGGAGAGCGTGATCGAGGCTTCCGTGCCGTGGCCGACATAGGAATGGTAGTAAGCCAGTTCCTTCGCCTGGGCGGCGATCGCCTCGGCTACCTCCTGGCGGCCGTAGCCGATATTGACGCAATAGAGCCCGGCGAAGCCGTCGAGCAGGCGGTTGCCGTCGCGGTCCTCGATATAGACGCCCGACGCGCCTGTGACGATCCGCTCGGGCATCTCGCCGCGGGCGAATTGCGCGAGGTGGGTGGAGGGATGGATGAAGTGTTCGCGGTCCCACTGCTCCAGCGGATCGTTTCTCAGCATGTTACCTGGTGTCCCGTTTTCGTGGTTTCGGTTTTCCGGTCCAAAGCGTCAGCTCCAGTCCCGGCAGACATATTTGACCTCCGTAAAGGCCTCGAGCCCCAGACGCGACCCTTCGCGGCCGAGCCCGGACTGTTTCATGCCCCCGAAGGGGATCGGCGCGCCGGTGACCTTGGTGCGGTTGACCGCGACCATGCCGAAGGCAAGCGCCCGCGAGGCCCGGTAGATGCGGCGCGGGTCTTGCGTGTGCAGATAGGCGACGAGGCCGTATTCGGTGTCGTTGGCGCGCGCGAAGGCTTCCGCCTCGGTGTCGAAGGGGGCGATGGCGGCAACCGGGCCGAAGGTCTCCTCGCGCATGATCAGCGCGTCGGCGGGCACGTCGGCCAGCACGGTCGGCAAGAAGAAGAGCCGCCCCGCCGCATGCCGCGCGCCGCCGGCCAGCAGCGTCGCGCCCTTCGCCATGGCGTCGCCCACATGCTCGACCTGCTTGGCGACGGCTTTCTCGTTCATCAGCGGGCCGATGTCGGGATCGTCCATGCCCGGCCCGATCGTCAGCGCTTTCGTCCGCTCGGCAAAGGCCTTGCAGAAGGCGTCATAGACCGGACGGGCGACGAGGAAGCGGTTCGCGCCGAGGCAATCCTGGCCCGATGTCGCGAACTTTGCCTTCACGGCCTCGTCGACGGCCCGGTCCAGATCCGCGTCGTCGAAGACAAGGAACGGCGCGTGGCCACCCAGTTCCAGCACCAGCCGCTTCACCGTGTCGGCGCCCTGGCGGTAAAGCAGCTTGCCGGTTTCGGTGGAGCCGGTGAAGGAGAGCGCCCGCACCCGCTGGTCCGCCATCCAGGCGCCGACGATCTCGGGCGCGTCGCCGGTGACGACGTTGAAGACGCCCGCCGGCAGGCCTGCCCGCTCGCCGAGTTCGGCCAGCGCCAGGGCGGAGAACGGCGTTTCGACCGAGGGATGCACGACCACCGTGCAGCCGGCCGCCAGCGCGGCCGCGGTCTTGCGGGTGATCATGGCGGAGGGGAAGTTCCACGGCGTGACCAAAGCGGCGACGCCGACCGGTTCGCGCCAGACCTCCACCTCGGCGTCGCCCAGATGCGAGGTGACGCTCTCGATGTTCGGACGCTTGGTCTCTTCGGCATAGAACTCGATGAAGGAGGCGCCGTAGTCGATTTCGCCGCGCGCCTCCGAAATCGGCTTGCCCTGCTCGCGGGTCATGACGGTGGCGAGGTCCTCGCGGTTGGCGACGATCAGGTCGAACCAGCGGCGCAGGATGGCGGAGCGCTCCTGCGGCAGCAGGCCGGACCAGGCGGCAAACGCCTCATGCGCCGCGCCGACGGCCGCCTCGGCTCCGGCCCTGCCGATCCGCGCGACCTCGCCGATCGGGCTGCAGTCGGACGGATCTGTCACCGGCACGAAACGGGCGTCGTCGGCCATCGTCCAGCGCCCGCCGATATAGGCGAGCTGGCGCAGCAGCCGGGGGTCGGCGAGGTCGATGGGCGAATCAAGATGCAGCGCGGCTTCGGCCATGGCTGGGCTCCACGGAGTGACGGATGGCGCAAGCCTATCAGCCGGCCCGGCGAGAGAGCCTCCGAAGGCCCGCCCGCAGGGAGAGGAACTCTCTTTTTATCGGCGCGGAAACAGACGATCCTACTCCGGCGTGCCGGCGAGCAGGGCCAGCGGGAGGCCTGTCGGCGCCTTGACCTCCTTGGTCACGATATAGGTGAAATAGCGGGCCATGGCGGCCTTCTTCTCCAGAAGCGCATCCATCAGCCGCTGGTAGGAATCAATGTCGCGCGCGACCACCTGCAGGAGGTAGTCGTAGCCCCCGCCCAGCGCCCAGCAGGCCGTGATCTCGTCATGCTGGCCGACCGCCTTCTCGAAGGCCTGGAAGGCCTCGGCGCGGTGGTTTTCCAGCTCCACGACCACGAAGACCACGACGTGCGAAGCCAGGGATTTCAAGGAGATCTCGGCGCGATAGCCCTGGATCACGCCCGCTTCCTCCAGCCGCTTCAGGCGCTCCCAGCAGGGCGTCGGCGAGAGGTTGATGCGGCGCGCCAGCTCGGTCTTGGAGATGCGGCCGTCGCGCGACAGGATCGAGAGGATCCTGATGTCCCTTTCGTCGAGCTTCAGCATGTTCGCTTCCCGGTCCAACCTTTCCGACCGGCGACCCGCCGGCGTCGGAATTCATACGCGGGGATGGCGCGCGCCGACAAGCGCCGGCGCCGGTTTCGTCAACAATGGGGGCATGTTGCGGCGCAAACATTCCGCTTGACGAAATGCCGTCTGCGAAATCAGCCTGTGACCCATCATAGCGCCAACGTCCAGGGAGTCAGGGCATGGTCGAACCGAGACGCGATTTCACGCCCGAGGAATATCAGGAGCGGCTCGGCCGGATTCGCGCCGTGATGGCCGAGAAGGGCATCGACCTGCTGATCATCTCCGATCCGTCCAACATGCATTACGTGACCGGCTATGACGGCTGGTCCTTCTACACGCACCAGGCCGCCCTTCTCGGCATGGAGGGCGAGCCGGTCTGGTGGGGCCGCGGGATCGATGCGCTGGGGGCGCGGCGGACCGTGTCGATGGCGGACGACAACATCGTCGGCTACGAGGATTCCTACGTCCAGAACCCGCTGAAGCACCCGATGGAGACGCTGGCGGAGCTGATCCGCGAGCGCGGCTGGGAGACGGCGCGCATCGGCGTCGAGCTGGACAACTATTATTACTCGGCCAAGGCGCATCTCGCGCTGACGGAACAGCTGCCGGACGCGCGGTTCGAGGACGCCACGGGGCTGGTGAACTGGCAGCGCGCCATCAAGAGCGCCACCGAGATCGAATATATGCGCCGGGCCGCGCGCATCGTCGAAGCGATGCACGCGACAATCCTCGAAAAGGCGGAGCCGGGCCTCCCCAAGAACGCCCTCGTCGCTGAGATCTACCGGACCAGCGTCGCGGGCGCGGACGGGCACTGGGGCGACTACACCGCGATCGTGCCGATGGCTCCGTCCGGGATGGACGCGACCGCGCCGCATCTGACCTGGGACGACCAGCCCCTGCAGAAAAACGAGAGCACCTTCTTCGAGATCGCCGGGGCGCATCGGCGCTACCACTGCCCGCAATCACGGACGCTGTTCATCGGCAAGCCGCCGCAGAATTATCTCGACGCCGAGAAGGCCGTGCTGGAATCGGTCGAGGCCGGCCTTGAGAAGGCGAAGCCGGGCAATCGCTGCGAGGACATTGCCAATGCCTTCAACGCGACGCTCAACAAGTTCGGCTTCATCAAGGACAATCGCTGCGGCTATTCGATCGGCATGTCCTATCCGCCGGACTGGGGCGAGCGGACGATGAGCTTCCGCCGCGGCGACATGTCGGTGCTGAAGCCCGGCATGACCTTCCACTTCATGCCGGCGCTGTGGCTGGACGACGGCGGGCTGGAGATCACCGAGCCGATCCTGATCACCGAGACCGGGGCGGAATGCTTCTGCACGACGCCGCGCCAGCTCTTCGTGAAGGACTGAGGCCGTGGCGACCAACCCGATCCAGCCGACCATCCCGCTCGACGACGACGGCGTGCATCACGGCTTCCTGCGGCTGCCCTACAGCCGCGACGATTCCGCCTGGGGCTCGGTGATGATCCCGATCACCGTCGTCAAGAACGGCGACGGGCCGACGGCGCTGCTGACCGGCGCCAATCACGGCGACGAGTATGAGGGACCGGTCGCGCTGCAGGAGCTGGCCGCGACGCTGTCGGCCGAAGACGTCTCCGGCCGGGTCATCATCGTGCCCTTCTTCAACTATCCGGCGTTCCGGGCGGGCACGCGCACCTCGCCCATCGACAAGGGCAATCTCAACCGCATCTTTCCGGGCCGGCCGGACGGCACGGTGACCGAGAAGATCGCGGACTATTTCGCGACCGTGCTGGTGCCGCGCGCCGATTTCATTCTCGACTTCCATTCGGGCGGCAAGACGCTCGATTTCCTGCCCTTCGCGGCGGCGCACATCCTTGACGATTCCATGCAGCAGCACGCCTGCGTCGCGGCGATGGAGGCGTTCAACGCGCCCTATTCGATGATGATGCGGGAGATCGACAGCGTCGGGATGTTCGATACGGCCGTGGAGGAACAGGGCAAGGTGTTCGTGACGACCGAACTCGGCGGCGGCGGCACGGCGACGGCGCGCTCGATCGCGATCGCGCGCAAGGGCGCCCGCAACCTCTTGATCCATGCCGGCATCCTGCAGGGCGAGCCCGAGACCGCTAGAAGCGTCCATCTCGACATGCCGGATGACGATTGCTTCGTCTTTGCGATGCATGACGGGATGATCGAACCGTGCCTGGATCTCGGCGACACGGTGGAAAAGGGAGCCCGGCTGGCGCGGGTCTGGCCGGTGGACCGCACCGGCGCGGCGCCGGTGGATTGCCACGCCAAACGCTCCGGCGTCCTGGCGGCGCGGCATTTCCCCGGCCTGGTCAAGGCCGGGGATTGCGTGGCGGTGATCGCCGAAACGCGCGACTGAGGATCAGGCGGCGCGGCTCTTGCGGTTGCGCCGCCATTTCGGCTTGGCGGAACGGCCCGGTGCAGCCGAGGCGCCCTCGTCGCGCGAACGGGACGGCTGCGCCGCGCTCTGCGGGCGCTTGCCGCGATGCGGGCGCTTCGTGCGGTTCTGGTTGTCGGCGGACGGATCGCTGCGCTTCTCGCCCTGCGGCCGGCCCGAGGACTGGCCGCGCTTGCCGCGATTGTCCTTGCGTGCGCCGGCGCCGAAGCCCGGATGCTCGCCGCTGGCGATGGTCAGCGACACGCCGGTCAGCTTCTCGATGTCGCGCAGCATCTTCGTCTCTTCCTCGGAGCAGAAGCTGATGGCGCGGCCTTCCGCCCCGGCGCGCGCCGTGCGGCCGATGCGGTGGACGTAGCTCTCAGGCACCTGCGGCAGGTCGAAATTGTAGACGTGGCTGACGCCCGGAATGTCGATGCCGCGCGCCGCGACGTCGGTCGCCACGAGGATGCGGACATTGCCGGCGCGGAATTCGCGGATGGCGCGGTCGCGCTGGCCCTGGCTCTTGTTGCCGTGGATCGAAGCCGCCTCGAAGCCATGCGAGACGAGATGCTTCATCAGCTTCTCGGCGCCGTGCTTGGTGCGGGCGAAGACCAGCGACAGGTCGTTGTCGCGCTCGGACAGGTGCTTCTTCAGAAGGTCGGCCTTGGCGCGCTGCGAGACGAAATGCACCGACTGGTCGATCTTGTCGGCGGTCTTGCCGGCGGGCGAAACCTCGATGCGGACGGGATCGTTCAGATAGGTCTTCGACAGGCTCTCGATCTCGGCCGGCATGGTCGCGGAGAAGAGCAGCGTCTGGCGCTCCTTCGGCAGTGCCTTGGCGATGCGCTTCAGCGAATGGATAAAGCCCAGGTCGAGCATCTGGTCGGCCTCGTCGAGCACGAGGAAATGGGTCTGCGCGAGAATGATCGCGCCGCGCTCCATCAAATCGATCAACCGGCCCGGCGTCGCGACTAGAATGTCCTTGCCGGGGCCGAGATCGCGCATCTGCACATTGATCGACTGACCGCCGACGACGGTAGCGATCTGCAGCTTGGAGCGTTTCACGTAGCCCTTGAGGTTGGTCGTGATCTGGTTGGCCAGTTCACGCGTCGGCGCGAGGATCAGCGCGCGGACGCTCTTGGGGAAAGGACGTTGCGGATTGGCGAGCAGTTTCTCGATCAGCGGAAGGCCGAAAGCGGCGGTCTTGCCGGTGCCGGTCTGGGCGAGGCCCATGATGTCGTGGCCTTCGAGCACCGCCGGGATCGCCGCCGCCTGGATCGGCGTCGCCGAGGTGTAGCCGGCGGCCGCGACGGAATGGAGAATGCGTTCGGAGAGCCCGAGGGATGAAAATTCGGTCAAAGTCATGCCTTTCGAGGCACGCGCGGCGATGTTGCGATCGCGCATGCCAAAACGAACGCGCCCGGCCCGTTCGTCGGGACCGGCGCGTCATGCGGTTGCGACCCAGCCGCTCTCCGGGACCTCATTGCCTCGCGGATCGGCGGATCGTCAGCACCCCGCGTGAATTGGGAACCTGTTGGAGTGTCCGGCGCTTGAACCGGCCGGAAGAAACGCGTCATGCGGAGCAGCGATCCTCGGATCGTCTTGATCACCCGCAGGCTGCTCACGCGGCAGCCGAAGCGCTTTCACAGCCCGCATATCTGCCTTGTGCAGTGCAATGTCAAGCGCAAGCGTCCGGCTTGCCGCCATTCGGCGAATCCTATATTCAACCATATAGTTGACAATTAGGGGCCGGAGTATTATTCAACCAAATGGGTGAACATCTGCAGGAGCATCGGCTTTCGGAGATCCTGAAGGCCGTCAGCGACCAGACCCGGCGCTCCCTTCTGACCACGCTGGTGCAGGAGGGCCCGCTTCGGGTCACCGAACTGGCCGGGCGTTACGACATGTCGCTGAACGCCGTGTCCAAGCACATCAAGGTGCTGGAGGCGGCGGGACTGGTGACGCGCAAGACGCACGGACGGGTGCATCTGATCGAGGCCAATCTCGATCCGGTGCATGCGGTGGACGCCTGGTTCGGGCAACTCCGCTCGATCTGGGACCTGCGGCTGGAACGCCTTGGTGAGTTGTTCGAGGAAGGACACGAGAACGATGAGTGAGCTGACCCTGACCGTCAAAAGGACGATCCCCGCCCCGCAAGAGAAAGTCTTCGACGCCTGGCTCGACGCCCGCATGCTGGCGAAATTCATGCGGCCCGGAACCGATGTCAGCGTTCCGAAAGCCGAGACGGACGCGCGCGAGGGAGGCCGTTTCAGCATCCTCATGCTGGCGGGCGACAAGGAGATCCCGCATGCCGGCACCTATCTGGAGGTGACGCCGCACAGCCGGATCGTCTTCACCTGGGAATCGCCCTATTCGACGGACGATTCCACCGTCACGCTGGACTTCACCGCGGCCGGCGACGATGCGACCGACATCGCGCTCACCCATGTGAAATTTCCGAGCGAAGAGTCGCGCGACAATCACAAGGGCGGCTGGACGGCGATCCTCGACACGCTGGCGACGGCGTTCGGCTGACGATCGACCCGGGACGGGGCTTCGCGGTCACGGTTGCGTGCGTTTGCCGTTTGAACCTTGACGCGAAGCCTCCCCCGCCCTCTGTTCCCCGCACGGCATTCAATGGGGGACCTCGCACATGGCGCGCACGATCGACTACTATTTCACGACCATCTCTCCGTACAGCTATCTCGGCCATCGGGCGATCATCGATCTCGCCGCGAAACACGGCGCGACGCTGGCGGTCAAGCCGATCAATCTCGGCGGGCTGTGGGCCGAATCCGGCGGCCTGCCGCTGCCGAAACGCTCGCCGATGCGCCAGCGCTACCGGCTGATCGAGTTGCAGCGCGCCGCCGACTGGCGCGGACTTCCGCTCACCCTCATCCCGGCTCATTTCCCCGTCGACGCCACCCTGCCCGACCACACGGTCATCGCGATCATCGAGGCCGGCGGCGATCCCGCCGACTATCTGGACGCGGTGTTCCGGGCGATCTGGGTCGAGGACATGAACATCACCGAGGAAGAGGTTCTCGCCGAACTTCTCGCAGGGGCCGGGCACGATGCTTCCGCCATCCTGGAAGCGGCGAAGTCCGAGGCCGTGGCGGCCATCCGGGCGAAGAACACGGAAGACTCGGTCGCCGCCGACGCCATGGGCGCGCCCGCCTATGTGATCGACGGCGAACCCTTCTGGGGCCAGGACCGCATCGAGATGATCGACCGCATGCTGACCAGCGGCCGCGCGCCCTTCACGGTGCCGGAGGCTTAAGGCGGACCTTGCGGAGCGGTCGCCAAACAGGTATTTATTCCTGAAATGTCAGGACGCGCCATGCTCTCCCACAAACGCATCTGGGATGCGATCGACGCGCTCGCCGCGCGCCACGACCTCTCCGCCTCGGGGCTGGCGAAGCGCGCCGGCCTGGATTCCACCACCTTCAACAAGTCCAAGCGCATCGCCGCCGACGGCCGGCCGCGCTGGCCCTCGACGGAATCGCTCGCCAAGATCATGGAGGCGACCGGCTCTTCGGTGGACGAGTTCATGGTGCTGGTGCGCGGCGAGGATGCGGCCCCGTCCGCCTCACCGGCCATGCCGCATCCGGCCGCGATCGCGCTTGGCGAAGTCCCGATCATCGGCATGGCGCAGGCCGGCGCCGGCGGCTTCTTCGACGATGCCGGCTTTCCGGCCGGTCAGGGCTGGGACATGGTCGCGGTGCCCGGGGCCAGCCTGGAAGACGGCGCCTATGCGCTGAAGATCACCGGCGACAGCATGCTGCCGCTCTACCGCGAGGGCGACACGATCATCGTCTCGCCGACCGCGCAGATCAGGCGCGGCGACCGCGTCGTGGTCAAGACGCGCGACGGCGAGGTGATGGCCAAGACGCTGCTGCGCAGTTCGGCGCTGCGGGTGGAACTGGAATCGGTCAATCCCGAGCATCCGCCGCGCAGCATGCCGGCGGCGGATGTGGAGTGGATGGCCCGGATCATCTGGGCCAGCCAGTAGGTCGGGGTCAGGCGTTCTCGGCGACGAGTTCGCCGGCGAGCCCGGCGCGGATCAGCGCAACCGTCTCGGCGATGCCGTAGAGGGCCGCGAATGACCCGAAGCGCGGGCCGCGATCCTGTCCGAGCAGCACCTGGTAGAGCATCTGGAACCACTCGCCGGTGACCGCCGGACCGCCGTCCGGCCCCGTCTTCGAGGTGTCCTGGTAGCGTTCGAAGCCGCGCGCGACATCGAGGGCGGCATCCTGGATCGCCGCGCCATCGGCGTCCTCCGGCAGAGCCTCGAAGACCGCGGCGAGCTTCTCCAGCGCGGCGCGCTCGACCTCGTCGGGGGCGCGGAACGTCTTGCCCGGCTTCACGAAATCGTCGAAGTAGCGGATCGCGTAGCCGACGAGTTCGTCGAGCTTCGGATTGCTCTCGGCGGTCACCCCCGGCGCATAGCGCGAGATGAAGCCCCACAGCACCGCCTTGTCATGCGCGTTGGAGGCGCTGACCAGGTTGAGGAGCATCGAGAACGGCACCGACGCGACGTTGGAGACCGGCGGCTTGCCGGAATGGATGTGCCAGACCGGATTGTTCAGCCGCGCCGCCCAGTCCTGCCTCGGATAGGCCGCAAGGAAGGTGGAATACTCGTCCACGGCCTTGGGGATCACGTCGAAATAGAGGCGCTTGGCCGTGCGCGGCTTCTGGAACATGTAGAGCGCGAGGCTCTCCGTCGGCGCATAGGTCAGCCACTCGTCGATGGTCAGCCCGTTGCCCTTCGACTTGGAGATCTTCTCGCCGTTCTGGTCGAGGAACAGCTCGTACACGTAGTGCTCCGGCGGCCGGCCGCCCAGCGCCGAACAGATGCGGTCATAGACCGGCATGTTGGGTCCGTGATCCTTGCCGAACATCTCGAAGTCCACGCCGAGCGCGGCCCAGCGGGCGCCGAAATCCGGCTTCCATTGCATCTTGACCTTGCCGCCGGTGATGCCTTGCGTCACCTCCTGGCCGTCCTCGCCGACATAGGTGATCGTGCCCGCCTTCGCGTCGACCGCCTTCATCGGGACGTAGAGCACCCGTCCGGTCTCCTGCGAGATCGGCAGGAACGGCGAATAGGTCGCGCGGCGCTCCTCGCCCAGCGTCGGAAGCATGATGTCCATGATCGCGTCGTAGCGTTCGGCGACGCGCAGCAGGATCTCGTCGAAGGCGCCGGACTTGTAATACTCCGTCGCGCTGGCGAATTCGTAGTCGAAGCCGAACGTGTCGAGGAAGCGTCGCAGCATCGCGTTGTTGTGATGGCCGAAGCTCTCGTAATCCCCGCCGAACGGGTTCGGCACCGAGGTCAGCGGCTTGTGCAGATGCGGTTCCAGGAACGCCTTGTCAGGGACGTTGTCCGGGATCTTGCGCATGCCGTCCATGTCGTCGGAAAAGCACAGGAGCTTGGTGGCGACCTTGTCTTCGGTCAGCACGCGGAAAGCGGTGCGCACCATGGTCGTGCGGGCCACCTCGCCGAAGGTGCCGATGTGCGGCAGCCCCGACGGGCCGTAGCCGGTCTCGAACAGAACCACCTCGGGAAAGCCGGTCTTCTCGTAGCGCTTGACGATCTTGCGGGCTTCCTCGAACGGCCATGCTTTCGATTTCGCCGCAGCCTCGAGAAGCTCCGGTGTCAGTTCGAGTTGGGGCAAGGCCGGGTTGGCGCTCATTGGTTCCTGTCCTGTTCGTTGGATGTCCGTCGCGACGCGCATTGTCGCAGCGGCCGCATAACCGCCTGCCTTTAACGCTTCGCGCTTGCGAAGCCAAGCGGGGAGCACTACCTGTGCTGCCGAAACGGCAAAATGGATCGAAGAGGGCGCCAATGAGAACGCTTACCCCGCAGGAAGCGCTGGCTTTCGTCATGGTCACGACGGCGGCCGCCGACGCGGCATTGGCGGAACGCGAACTCGAGCGGATCGGCCATGTGGTCGACACGCTGCCGGTCTTCAAGGACTTCACCCGCGACCAGCTGGTGGACGCCGCCAATCGCTGCACCGCGCTGCTCAACGAGCCGGCCGGCATCGACCACATCCTCGCCATGGTGAAGGAGAACCTGCCGGAACGCTTCTACGACACGGCCTATGCCGTCGGCACGGAAGTCGCGGCCGCCGACCTGCGCATCGAGCAGGAGGAACTGCGCTTCCTGCAGATGCTGCGCGACGAATTGGAGATCGACGCGCTCGTCTCCGCCGCGATCGAGCGCTCGGCACGGGCCCGCTTCCGGCTGGCCTGACGGGAATGTGAGTTGTCCGTGACGACCGCGGCCGCCATGTAGTTGGCAGATCTGACACGGACCGACCCGCGCTTCGCGCGCTGACCACGATGCAATTTTCCGAAGCGACAATCCGACTGCTGGCCTTCCTCGCGATCTTTTTCGCGATGGCGCTCTATGAATTATGGTCTCCACGGCTGGAGCGTGAGGAAATGCGCGGCGCCTGGAAATCCAGGCGCTGGTTCACCAACCTGTCGATCGTGATCCTGTCGTCGGTCGCGCTGCGCATCGTCTTTCCCGCCGCCGCGGTCGGCTCCGCGATCTGGGCGGAGGCGCAGGGCCTGGGCCTGTTCCGCGCGATCGGCCTGCCGGGCGCGGTCGCAGGCGTGCTCGCTTTCGTGATCCTCGATTTCGCAGTCTGGCTGGAGCATGTCGCCAGCCACAAATTCCCGATCCTCTGGCGCTTTCACCGCATGCACCATGCCGACAACGGTTTCGACGTGACGACGGCGCTGCGGTTCCACCCGGTCGAGATCGTGCTCTCCATGGTCTGGAAGGCGGCGATCGTGGTGGCGCTCGGCGCGCCGGTCATCGCGGTGCTGGTCTTCGAGATCGTGCTGAACGGCAGCGCGATGTTCAACCATTCCAACATCGCATTGCCGCAGCCGGTCGACCGTGTCCTGCGGCGGCTGATCGTGACGCCGGACATGCACCGGGTGCATCACTCCTCGACCCCGCGCGAGACGGATTCCAATTACGGCTTCAACTTTGCCTTCTGGGATCGCCTCTTCGGCACCTATGTCGCCCAGCCGAAACTCGGCCATGAGGGCATGCAGATCGGCCTGAAGGAGTTTCGCGGTCCGGTCTCAGCCGGATTGCTGTGGGCGCTCCGCCTGCCGTTCACGCGGCTCTGACTTCGGCATGCCGATCCCGTCGGCGAAGGGATCGAGCGGGAAGTAGCGCAGATAGATCTCGCGGTAGACGCCCTTTTCCTCCAGCGCGTTCAGCGCAGCGTTCAGGGCCTTCACGATCTGCGCGCTGTCCTGGCGCATGACGATCACCATGCCGTCGCCCAGGAAATGATCCGACAGGAACGGCCCGGACACGAAGCCGCAGCAATTGTCGGCGTTCGGAGAGGCAAGCCAGAACGAAAGCGCCACCCCGTCGCCGAAGATCAGATCGGCCTCGCCCTTCAGGAGCGCAGAATAAGTCGCGGCCTCGTCGTCCAGCGCCACCGCCTCGGCCTCCGGAAACCAGACCTTCAGCAATTGCGCGTGCGCGCTGCCCTCCACCACGGCGACCTTGCGTCCGCGTGCGAGCGTGTCCATGTCGGTGCTTCTGGCCGCGAAGCCCGACCGCGCGACGAAACGCGCCGGAAACTTGAAATAGGGCCGGGAGACGGCCCGGGTCGAGCGCAACTCCTTGGTGATGCCGTGGCCCGCGATGATCGCCTCGCCGCGCAATCCGTCAAGCGCGGGATCAAGTTCCTCCCAGGGCATCGCCTGGATCTCGCATTTGGCCTCGATCTTCAATTCGGCGCAGATCGCACGCGCGATCTCCACATTGAAGCCGGCGGGCCGGTTCCACTTGTCCGCGAAATTGAACGGCGGAAAATCGAGCGAGGTCAGGAAACGCAGGCGCAGGAGGCCCGTCAGATCGCTGCGCGCGATCCGGTTGTTGGGATCGGACAGGCGCGGCGGATCGCCCGCCATCGCAGAACCGGCCGGCACAACGAGGCTCGCAACGAGGGCCAGAAGCATCAACAGGTCGGTGGGGCGTGCCAACAAGCGCATGGCTTCGATTAGACCATGCCGGCGCGCCATGCCAGAGAGATTTGTCGCGCCGCGCGCGACAACCCAGACTTGCAAATCGCCCGATCGCCGATAAGCTTGACGCGGGTGGGTTGTTGAGTTTGGGGGCCGTGTGAGTACCGCGGGTGCGACCATCGTCGTTCAACGACCGGATTCGGCGCCAAGCCGGCCGGACGAACCACTGCGCCATGAGCCCCGCACCCGGCGCATGCCCAAGCCGCATCGCGAAGCGGATGTCGCGCCGCGAGCCGGCAAGAAAGTCCTGTGCGAGACCGTCGCCTTCCTGTCCGGCCACCGGATTCCCGATCTCCTGCTCCGGCGCGCCAGCCGGCAGGCCGAGCGCAACGGCACGACCGGCGCAGACGAGTTGCTTGCCCATGACCTTGTCAGCGAGGAAACCTATTACCGCCTGCTCGCCGCGCATGCCCGTCTCGCCTTCGTCGCGCCGGACAGTATCGCCGAAACGCTGGGCGGCGAGCGGCAGGATGACGGGCATCCCGTGTTGAGCACGGCGGCGTGGTGCCGCCTGGAGAACGGCGCAATCCGGGCCGTGGCCGCGCCCTCGCCCGGATCGTCACTGACCCGCGACCTGCTGCACAAGGGCCGGGCGGCCGTGCCCGAGGGGCTTGCCCTGACCACCCCGTCCGCCCTGCGAAAGATGGAGATGCGCCGCCTGCGCGAACGGCTCGGCGCGGAGGCGGCCAACCGGCTCGCCAATGACATGCCCCGGCTTTCCGCCAAGCACGGCGCCAGCGCCTGGCACGGCTTCGCCCTGGCGGTCGTGGCTTCCGCGAGCCTGATCGGGATCGTCAGCGCCCCGGTCACGACGTTCCATGCCATCCAGGCTTTCGTCGCGCTTTTCTTCCTGGCCAATGCCGGGTTGCGGCTCGCCGCAGCGATCGACTATCGCAAGCAGTCTCCCGCGCCGCTGCGCCGCTACCCGAACACCGAGCGGCCGGTCTATTCGGTCATCGTCGCGCTCTATCAGGAAGCGCCGGTCGTGGCGGATCTTGTGGCCGCGCTGAAGCTCCTGAACTGGCCCCGGACGAAGCTCGAAATCAAGCTGGTCTGCGAGGAGGACGACGCGGAAACCCTCGCCGCACTGGCTGCCCAGCGGCTCGATCCCCGCTTCGAGATCATCACGGTTCCTCGGGCCGCGCTGAGAACCAAGCCCAAGGCCCTGAATTTCGCCCTGCCCTTCTGCAGCGGCTCGCTCGTCACGCTCTACGACGCGGAGGACCGGCCGCATCCCGACCAACTGGAGGAAGCCTGGCAGACCTTCCGGCGTTCGTCGGGCCGGATCGCCGCGCTGCAGGCGCCGCTGGTCATGGCCAATCCGCGCCGAAGCTGGATTTCCGCGCTCTTCCATCTGGAATATGCCGCTCAATTCCGCGGCCTGCTGCCGTTCCTGACGCGGCTCGGCATGCCCGTCCCGCTGGGCGGCACCTCGACCCATTTCCGCCGGCACGCGATCGAGCGGTGCGGCCTGTGGGATCCGCACAACGTCACCGAGGACGCCGATCTCGGTTTTCGCCTGTGGCGCGCGGGATATCGCATCGGCGTTTTGAAACGTCCCACGCTGGAAGACGCGCCGCATACCGCCGATGTCTGGCTGCGGCAGCGCACACGCTGGATCAAGGGCTGGTTCCAGACCTGGCTCGTCAACACGCGCCCCGGCGGATCGCTGCCCCACAGCCATCGGTGGAGCGGTGCCGCGGTGATGCACACGCTGCTCGCCGGCACGGTGGTCTGCTCGCTGTTCTTCCCGCTCACGCTTTTCGTCATCGCGGTCGTTTCCGGCTGGGGCCTTGCGACCGGACAGGTGCCGGTCGGTCTGGACTGGCTGTCCCTGATCTGCTGGACGAATATCGCACTGGCCTTCGCCGCCCAGGCGCTTCTGGCGTTGCGCGCCGTCGACCGGCGCCGGCGCCTGCTCGCATTGCGGATGCTGCCGGCGCTGCCGGCCTATTGGCTCTTGGGTTCGGTCGCTGGCTGGCGGGCGATGCGGCAGTATTTCACGCGCCCCTTCCTGTGGGAGAAGACGCCGCACGGGCCGCATGATCCAAGCGGCGAAAGCCATAGCGCCTGAGGCCTCGCAAAACCGTCTGCGCCCCCCATATTGCACTCGTACCGTCCCGCCACCCGGACCCTGGAGCGCATTCCATGCACCGCCTCAAGGCCCTCGTCGAATCGCCGCGCTTCGAGCAGGTGATCGTCGCAATCATCATCGTGAACGCAATAACCCTCGGCCTTGAAACCATGCCGGCGGTGATGCGGGATTACGGGGCGCTGATCACCGCATTCGACCATGCGATCCTCGCGGTCTTCGTTGTCGAATTGGCGCTCAAGCTGGGCGTCTACCGGTTCGATTTCTTCCGCAGCCCGTGGCGCATCTTCGACCTGACCGTCGTCGGCATCGCGCTGATCCCCTCGGCCGGCGCATTCGCCGTCCTGCGCGCGTTGCGCATCCTGCGCGTGTTGCGCCTCGTCAGCGTGGTGCCGTCGCTGCGGCGGGTGATCGGCGGGCTGCTCAACGCCCTGCCCGGCATGGGCTCGATCCTGCTGCTGCTCGGCCTGTTCTTCTATGTCTTCTCCGTGATGGCGACGAAGCTCTTCGGCGAGCGCTTTCCCGAATGGTTCGGCTCGATCGCGGCTTCCGCCTACACGCTGTTCCAGGTCATGACGCTGGAAAGCTGGTCGATGGGCATCGTCCGGCCGGTGATGGAGGTCTTTCCCTGGGCGTGGGCCTTCTTCATCCCGTTCATCCTCTGCACTACCTTCACGGTCCTCAACCTGTTCATCGGCGTGGTCGTTTCCGCCATGCAGAAGGAACACGAGGAAGAAGCCGCGACCGATCGGGCGACGCTGCATGACGACCAGGCCGCCATCCTTCAGGAGATCACGCTCCTGCGCGAGGAAGTCCGCGCGCTCGGGGCGCGGCGCGATTCACTGTGAGCGGAAGTGCTTCGACAGTTTCAGACCCTGCGCCTGGTAGTTGGATTTGAGATCGGCGCCATAGAGATGTTCGGGCCGCGCCTGCATGCGCTCGTAGACGAGACGGCCCACGGTCTGCCCGTCCTCCAGAACGAAGGGCACCTCGTGGCTGCGCACCTCGAGCACGGCACGGCTGCCCGAACCGCCGGCGGCACTGTGGCCGAAGCCCGGGTCGAAGAAACCGGCGTAGTGAACGCGGAACTCTCCGACCAGCGGATCGAAAGGCGTCATCTCTGCGGCATAGAGCGGCGGGACATGCACGGCCTCACGGCTCACCAGAATGTAGAACTCGTCGGGATCGAGGATCAGTTCCTTGCGGTCGCGCACATGCAGCGGTTCCCAGAAATCGAGGACGTCGAGCGCGTCGCGTCTGTCGACGTCGATGACGGCGGTGTGGTGCTTGCCGCGATAGCCGACGAGGCCGTCGGCGTCTCCGGAAAGGTCCACGGAAACCGCAATGCCGGCCTGGTTGATGATCGGCTCGTCGCCCGCGACCAGCGTCTCGGCCTCATGCAGAGCCGCGAGCTCCACGGCGCCAAGCACCGTGACGGCGGAGCGGAACCGCACCTGGGAGAGGCGCGACCCGGTGCGGACCACGATCGGGAACGTGCGCGGGCTGACCTCAAGATAGAGCGGCCCGCGATAGCCGGCGGGGATCTTGTCGAATTCTACCCCGTGGTCGGTCATCACGCGGGTGAAGATGTCGAGCCGGCCGGTGGAACTCTTCGGATTGGCCGAGGCGGCGATATCCGCCGGCAGGGCCAAGGTCTCGAGGAGCGGCACGATGTAGACGCAGCCCGTCTCCAGCACCGCGCCGGCCGCCAGGTCGATCTCGTGGAGCTTCAACTGTTCAAGCTTGTCGGTGACCGTGCAGCCCTTGCCCGGCATGAAGCTCGCGCGCACGCGAAACGCCTTCTCGCCGAGGCGCAGATCGAGGCTCGCCGGCTGGATCTGGTCGGCGTCGAGCGCGCGGCCGGACGACAGCGCCGCGCCCTCGAACAGCGCGCGAATGGCGCTGTCCGGCAGGATCCCGCCGCTCGTCACAAGTCATTCCCCAACATGGCCGGCACCTTTGACGAGGCGTTTCGTTGACGCAAGCGCCGAGAAGCCTTATGGACAGGTTTCATCCGTGGTGATTTGGCCGGTCGGCTTGCAGCCACGTAAAAAAAGTCGCTAAAAGGCCGCGCGGCACGTCATGGGGCGTGGAGCAACCGGTTTTGCGGCGACGCATGCCGGTTTTTTTGTTTTTGGAGACGCAACATGGCCTCGGACTGGTCGAAATTCTCTGCCGCAACCCAGATGGTGCACGGCGGCACGCTTCGTTCGCAATTCGGCGAGACGTCGGAGGCGATGTTCCTCACGCAGGGCTTCGTCTATGACACCGCCGAGGCGGCCGAGGCCCGGTTCAAGGGCGATGAAGACGGCTTCATCTATTCGCGCTACGCCAACCCGACCAACGAGATCTTCGAACAGCGGATGCGCCTCCTGGAGGGTGCGGAAGCGGCTCGCTCGACCGCTTCGGGCATGGCCGCCGTCGCCGCCGCGCTGTTGTGCCAGGTCAGCGCGGGCGATCACGTCGTCGCCGCGCGCGCCCTGTTCGGCTCGTGTCGCTGGATCGTCGAGACGCTCCTGCCGCGCTACGGCGTCGAGACGACGCTGGTCGACGGCACCGATCCGACCGCCTGGGAACAGGCGACCCGTGCGAACACCAAGGTGTTCTTCTTCGAGAGCCCGACCAATCCGACGCTCGAGGTGATCGACATCGCCCATGTGGTCTCGGTCGCGCGTTCCGTCGGCGCGAAGGTCGTGATCGACAATGTCTTCGCGACACCGATCCTGCAGAAGCCGATGGAACTCGGCGTCGATGTCGTCGTCTATTCCACGACCAAGCATGTCGACGGACAGGGCCGCTGTCTCGGCGGCGTCGTGCTGGCGAGCGAGGAATGGGTCGACGAGAACCTGCACGATTTCTACCGTCACACCGGTCCGTCCATGAGCCCGTTCAACGCCTGGGTGATGCTCAAGGGGCTGGAGACGCTGCCCCTGCGCGTCAAGGCGCAGACCGAGGCCGCCGGCCGGGTCGCCGACTTCCTGGCCGAGCGGTCCGAAGTCAAGCGCGTCATCTATCCGGGCCGGCCGGACCATCCGCAGGCCAACATCATTCCCAACCAGATGAAGGGCGGCTCGACGCTGGTCTGCTTCGAACTGAAGGGCGGCAAGAGCGAGACCTTCGCGTTCGAGAACGCGCTTCAGCTCGTCAAGATCTCCAACAATCTCGGCGACGCAAAGAGCCTGATCACCCATCCGGCGACGACGACGCACAAGAACCTGACGCCCGAAGCGCGCGCCGAACTCGGCATCTCCGACGGCACGCTGCGCCTGTCGGTCGGGCTGGAAGACGCCGACGACCTGCTCAACGATCTCGATCAGGCATTGGCGAAGGCGCGCTGAGCACGGAACGGATCGCGGCAGCGTGTGCGATCAAGCAAGAAGAGACATGAGGTATTGTTCTCCGGAACACACGCTCACGTTCGGAGGCTCGGCGTCCACTGGTGCGGGTCGAGAGTAGATGCTGTTCAGGATGAATCTTGCATCCATCTCGGCAAAGACAGCGGTCTGACCGAATGCGGCCTGCATCGCCGCTCTGCGTGCTTTGTCGAGCTTTTCGGCCTCTGTCTCTTCTAGCATATATGCGACCTCAACGCGTCCGAAGGTCACCAGAAGCATGTCAATTTCTGCATTGTATTGCACTGTGGCTGCGCGCGGCTCCCAAACACCACTCTGAAGCAATTCCGAGGCTCGGGTCTCTGCAACAAAACCGTCCATCGCAACTGCAAGCCTCTGACCAAAGGAATGCACTTCATCCGCTATGTAATCAGCATGCTCAAGCTGAAACCAGTTCATGGCGTGCGGGGGCTTCTTGTCGAAGGATATTTCCAGGCTCGGCCCGCCCCGGCTGTGCCTGTCGTCATACCCCCAGTAGAGGGGAAACGGCGCATCGCTCTCTTCGATCATCCAGTATTGTGGCGTACCCAGAAGCCTCGCCACATCCATCAGGTTCTGTTCTGGCGTCAAAGCGCCAAGGCACCCTGTCTTCAGGAATTCCCTGAATGAGCAGAGATCAGGCACCGCCCGAAGATTCCAGCGCCCCGCATTGCGCCCTTGCGATCGCCTCGAAGATCGCCAGGCCGGTCGGGATGATCTCGTCGGGAAAATCGTAGTCGGGATTGTGCAACTGCGGGTGATCCTTGCCCGCGCCGAGCACGAAGAAGGCCGAGGGCGCCACGCTGGAGAAGACGCCGAAATCCTCAGACCAGCGGAACGGCCCGCCGAGTTCGGCGCTCTCCACACCCGTGGCGCCCATCGCATCGCGCAGGATCGCGGTCGCCGCACGGTCGTTGTAGCAGGCCATGAAGCGCTCCGCGGTCTCGATGCCGACCTGAAGCCCGGCCTCCTCGGCGACTTCGTTGGCCTGTTTGCGAGCGGCGTCCATCAGGGCCGCCTGCATGTCGTCGGTGCGCGCTCGGATCGTCGCCATGATGCGCGCCTCGCCGGGCGAAATGCCGAAGGCCGCCTCGCCCATCTGAACGTGGGACAGTGTCACCAGCGCCTCGCCCGCCGCGAAACCGAGATGCTTGGGCAGGCGTGGCAGCTTCATTACCAGATCGACCATCGCGTCGGCCGGGCTGCGGCCGTCCTCCGGATGGGCGGCATGCGAAGTCCAGCCGGTCAGCTTGATCGTCATGCCTTCCGACGCGAAGCAGAACGAGTCGTCGCGTGTGGCTGCACGCCCGAGCGGCATGCCCGGCAGGTTGTGCAGCCCGAAGGCGAAATCCGGGCGAATGCGCTCGAACTGCGCGTCGCTGATGACGGCCCGCGCGCCGGCGCCCGTTTCCTCCGCCGGCTGGAACAGCAGCACGACGCGGCCACGGGCGGGTCGTCGCTCCTGCATGCGCTTGGCGAGGCCGCACAGGATCACCATGTGCCCGTCATGGCCGCACATGTGGCCGACCCCGGGGATGATCGAGCGCCAATCCGGCTGACCGGTTTCGTGGATCGGCAACCCGTCGAGTTCGCTGCGGAACAGAACCGTCGGCCCCGGCTGTCCGCTGTCGAAGACGCAGGCGACGCCGTGCCCGCCCAGATCGGTCAACACGTCGTCGGCGCCGCACCCCTCAAGCCAGCCGGCGATCCGCGCCGCCGTCGCCATCTCCTTGCCTGAGACCTCCGGCATGCGATGGAGATCGCGGCGCAGCGCCGTCAACCTCGCGATGAAAACCCTGTTGTAGTCCAATAAGTCACCCTGCCTGTCGCAGCACTCTTGCGGTCATGACGATTCGCGACATGGCCGTGTAGAAGCATATCACAGCGAAAATCCATGCAAGTACCGGAAAAATCGACGGGAAAACGCAGGCAAGGACGAAGACGGCGATCGTCTCGGTCGCCTCGGCGAGGCCGGTCGTGAAGAAGAAGGATTTCTCGCCGCGCTTGTCGGTCGTCAGGCCATTCTTTTCGGCCATCACCGCGAAGGCGAGAAAGCTCGCCCCGTTGACATAGAAGGAGAACACCAGGACAGCGCCGGCAACAGCGTTCGCGGACGGATCGGCGAGCACGAAACCGACGGGTATCGCGCCGTAGACGCCGAAATCCAGAACGATGTCGAGAAACCCGCCGAAGTCGGTCTTGCCCCTGACGCGCGCGACGGCCCCGTCGAGCCCGTCGCACAGTCGGCTGACAAGCAGAAGAACGAGCCCGACAAGATAGCTTTCGAGCGCGACCAGCCCGGCGGCGGCCAGGCCGAGCCCGAAGGCGAACAGGGTCACGGCGTTGGCCGGAATACCGGCCCGCGCGATCCCGCTCCCCATGGCGTCTATCGCCGGTTCTATTCTCGCGCGCACTGCGCCATCCAGCATGTCGGCCTCCCGATGCGGCGTTTGAGCGACGGGATTAGGCCGTCCGGCCGATGCTGTCATGCCACAAACGCTCATTTCCGTTCACGGGAGCGTGTTTGCCGCATCTGGGCGCCTTCTCACGACCGGGAACATCGGGTAAATCTCGCGCCATGTATCGCGAAACGACAGGCGGCATCGAGATCACCGTCGAGCCGCAATATCTGGACGAGCAGTCGGAGCCCGAGGCCCATCGCCACGTCTGGGCCTATACGATCGTGATCGCCAACGGATCCGACCACACCGTGCAACTGGAAACGCGCCACTGGCGCATCACCAATGCAATCGGCCAGGTCGAGGAGGTCGAGGGGCCAGGCGTGGTCGGCGAGCAGCCCGTGCTGACGCCGGGCGACAGCTATCAGTACACGTCGGGCTGCCCCCTCAACACGCCGTCGGGCACGATGGTCGGGCACTATGTGATGCGTCGCGACGACGGCATCTGCTTCGAGGTGCGAATTCCGCCATTCTCCCTCGACATTCCCGATATCGCCCGGACGCTGAATTGAGCGCGGTTCTCGATCTTCGGCCGGTCATCCTGGTCACCGGCATCTTGCTGACGACGCTCGGCGGGGCGATGCTCATCCCCGCGCTGGTCGACGCGGTGGCCGGAAACTCCGACTGGCAGATCTTCGCGGGGTCCTCGGCGGCGACCACGCTTGTCGGCGTGACCTTCTACGCGGCGACGCGCGGCATGTCGCGCAGCCTCTCCACCCGCCAGGCCATGCTCATGACCGTCGTGGTCTGGCTGGCGCTGGTGACGGCGGGCGCGCTGCCGTTCCGCTGGTCGGGCATCGTGCCCAGCAACGCGGATGCCTTCTTCGAGGCGATGTCGGGCCTGACGACGACCGGGGCGACCGTGATCACCGGGCTCGACGACGCTCCGCCCGGCATTCTCCTGTGGCGCGGCATGCTGCAATGGCTTGGCGGGCTCGGCATCATCGTCATGGCCGTCGCTGTGCTGCCCATGCTGCAGATCGGCGGCATGCAGGTGTTCAAGGCCGAGGCTTTCGAAACGCCGGAAAAGATCCTGCCGCGCGCGACCCAGATTTCCGGGTCCATGACGCTGATCTTCGTCGCCTTCACGGCGGCCTGCGCGGCGGCCTATATCGTCGCCGGCATGAAACCGGGCGACGCGCTGATCCATGCGATGACGACCGTGGCGACCGGCGGCTTTTCGACCCGCGACGCCTCGCTCGGCTTCTATCAGGATCCGGCGATCGAGTGGATCGCGATCTTCTTCATGATCGCCGGATCGATCCCCTTCCTGCTCTATGTCCAGGCGCTGCAGGGCCGGCCGGTCGCTTTGTGGCGCGACGAGCAGGTGCGCGTCTTTCTCGGCCTGCTTGGCGCGCTGATCGTGATCGGCTGGGTGGTGGCGGATCACTCGCAGGCCGGGTTCACCCGCGAATCCGACTCGTTCCGCGCCGCCGCCTTCAACACGGTCTCGGTGATGACCGGTACAGGCTACGCTTCCGCCGACTACGGCCTGTGGGGGGCGCAATCGATCGCCTTCTTCTTCTTCATCATGTTCATCGGAGGCTGCGCCGGCTCGACCTCATGCGGGATCAAGATCTTCCGCTTCCAGGTCCTGTTCGCCGAGGTGCGCGAACGGCTCGCCAAGGTGCTCTACCCCCACGGCGTCTTCGTGAAGCGTTTCAACGGGCGCCCGCTCGACAAGCGCGTTCCGCTCGCGGTGACGACCTTCATCTTCCTCTATTTCGCCGCCTTTGCGATCCTCTCGATCGCCCTGCGCCTGGCCGGTCTCGACCTGCTCACGGCCATATCGGGCGCGGGCTCGGCGATCTCCAATGTCGGCCCGGGTCTCGGACACATGATCGGTCCGGCCGGCACCTATCAGGACCTGCCCGACACCGCGAAATGGCTGCTGTCCTTCGGCATGCTGCTCGGGCGGCTGGAACTGTTCACCGTGCTGGTGCTGTTCCTGCCGCGCTTCTGGCGCAGCTAGGGCCGGTCAAGGTTGCACTGAAACGCGACCCCGCCATTCAATCGAGGCCGGAGGTGTCAGGGAGCGTCGAAATCCGACGGCTCGAAGGCATAGACCGTTGAGCAGTATTCGCACTTCACCACGATCTCGCCGTTCTCGACCGATTCCGCCCGCTCCTCCGGCGACAGGGACCGCAGCATGTCGGTCACGCGTTCGCGCGAGCAGGTGCAGCGGCTGACCACGGGCGCCGGTTCGCTTGCGGTCACGCCGCGCTCGTGAAACAGCCGATAGAGCAACGTGTGCACGCCGACGCCTTCGTCCACGAGTTCGTCGTCAGCGACAGTGTCGAGCAATGCCCGAACTTCCCGCCAGGCGTCGTCCTCGTCGACTTCGTGCAGTTCCGTGCCTTCGGGCGCGTCGCCCGGATGCAGATCGGCCATGCGCATGCGTTCCGGCGCTTCCGGCAGGAACTGCGCGAGGATGCCGCCGGCGCGCCAATGCGTGCTGGCGCCACCGTCCTCGCCGCGCAGGGTCAGCCGGCCCACGGCAAGGCGCAGTTCCGTCGGGATCTGTTCCGACTGGCGGAAATAGTTGCGCGCAACCTCCTCCAGCGAGGATCCGTCAAGCGCCACGATGCCCTGATACCGGCTCATATAGGCACCCTGGTCGACAGTCAGCGCCAGAACGCCCTTGCCGAGAAGCCCGGCGGGATCGGCGGTGCCATTTGCAACCGCGGCCTCGAGAGCCGTATCGTCCCAGCGCGCATAGGCGCGCACGCCATCCGGGGTCGTCAGTTCAACGACCAGCAGCGAGACGGCTCCCTCCGTCTGGCACTGGGCGATGAACTTGCCTTCAAATTTCAGCGACGTGCCGAGTAGCACCGTCAGCACGATCATCTCGCCAAGCAGGCGCGCCACCGGCTCGGGATAGGCGTGTCGGTCAAGGATGTCGTCGAGCAGCGGCCCGATCATGACGGCACGGCCGCGCGCATCGAGCGCATCGACGCGGAACGGGATCACAGCGTCGATGGGATCGGTGTCGCGCATGCCGGAAAACGCGATGTGCTCGCTCATCGTGCGACGATCCCCGCCCCCATGCACCAGGCGATGATCTCCTTTTGGGCGTGCAGCCGATTTTCGGCCTCGTCGAAGACCACCGATTGCGGGCCGTCGATCACCGCGTCGGTGACCTCCTCACCGCGGTGGGCCGGCAGGCAATGCATGAACAGGGCGTCGTCCTTGGCCTGGCCCATCAGATGCTCGTTGACCTGATACGGCATGAAGACGTTGTGGCCGCGCGCGCGATCCTCAAGCCCCATGGAAACCCAGGTGTCGGTCACGACGGCGTCGGCACCGGCAACGGCAGCTTCGGCGTCATGGCCCACCTTGACATCGGCACCCTGCGCACGCGCCCAGTCCAGGTAACGCTGCTGCGGCTCGTTGCCCTCGGGCACGGCGACGGAAAGATCGAAGCCGAATTGCGGCGCCGCCTCGATGAAGGAGTGCAGCACGTTGTTGCCGTCACCCGACCAGGCGACCCGGCGACCCGTGATCGGTCCGCGATGCTCCTCGAAGGTCATCACGTCGGCCATGATCTGGCAGGGATGCGTGTCGTCCGTGAGCGCGTTGATGACGGGCACCGTCGCGGCATCGGCGAGTTCGAGCAGGCGCTCGTGCTCCTTGGTGCGGATCATGATGACATCGACATAGCGCGACAGAACGCGCGCCGTATCCGCGATGGTCTCGTCACGCCCCAGCTGCATCTCGGTCCCGGTCAGCATGATCGTCTCGCCGCCGAGCTGCCGCATCGCAACGTCGAAGGAGACGCGGGTGCGTGTCGAGGGTTTCTCGAAGATCATCGCGAGCACCTTGCCGGCAAGCGGCTTGTCGGCCTCGCCTGCCTTCAGGGCGGCCTTGCGCTGGCGAGCGCCGTCGAGAATGGCGCGCAGTTCGTCGGCCGGAATGGCGGCTATGTCCAGAAAATGGCGAACACTCATGGTTTCGATCCAAATGCGATTTTCATCAAAGGCGCGGGAGGCGCGCCGGTCAAGCGTTGCCGCCCGAAAGGCCGGCAGCGGCGGCTTCGATGCGCTCCAAAGCGGTGGCGATATCTTCGTCGGTGGCGTTCAGCGGAGGCAGGAGGCGCACCACATTGTCGCCGGCGGGAACCGTCAGCATGTGCTGCGCGTAGAGCGCCTTCACGAAAACGGTGTTGGGCACGACGCATTTGAGGCCCAGCATCATGCCTTCGCCACGCACTTCCGCGAACACGTCGGGATAGCGGTCGACGACCGAGGCAAGGCCCTGCTTCAGCCGAAGCGCCTTCTCGTTGACGGCATCCAGAAAGCCGTCCTCGAGGACGACGTCCAGAACGGCATTGCCGACGGCCATGGCAAGCGGATTGCCGCCATAGGTCGTGCCGTGCGTGCCGGGCACCATGCCCTTCGCGGCCTCCGCCGTTGCGAGGCAGGCACCCATCGGGAAGCCTCCGCCGATCGCCTTGGCGACAGCCATGATATCCGGCTTGATACCCGCCCATTCATGCGCGAACAGCCGGCCGGTACGCCCCATCCCGCTCTGGATCTCGTCGAGAACCAGCAACAGGCCCTTCTCGTCGCAAAGGGCGCGCAGATCACGCAGGAACCGGATCGGCACCGGGCGGATGCCACCCTCGCCCTGAACGGGCTCGATCACGATCGCCGCCGTTTCCTCGGTGATCGCTGCCTTCAATGCGTCGAGATCGTCGAAGGGAACCTGGTCGAAGCCCTGGACCTTCGGTCCGAAGCCCTCGAGGTATTTGGGCTGTCCGCCGGCCGCAATCGTCGCGAGCGTCCGGCCATGGAACGCGCCCTCGAAGGTGATGATGCGATACCGTTCCGGATGGCCATTGGCGAAATGGTAGCGGCGTGCCGTCTTGATCGCGCATTCCATCGCCTCGGCGCCGGAATTGGTGAAGAACACCTTGTCCGCGAAGGTGGCATCGACCAGACGCTGGGCCAGACGGCGCTGCAGCGGCACCTCGTAGAGATTGGAGGTGTGCCAGAGCTTGCCTGCCTGCTCACGGAGCGTCTCGACCAGATGCGGATGGGCGTGTCCGAGCGCGCTGACGGCAATGCCGCCGCCGAAGTCGAGATATCGCTCGCCGCGCGTGTCGACGATCCAGGAGCCCTCACCATGGTCAAGGGCGATGTCGGCGCGTGCATAAGTCTCGAAAAGCGGCGATGGTTCGGTCATCTGACAGTCCCGCAAGGCTTGAAAACGAAAAAAGCCGCCTGTTGCGGCGGCATTTCGGTTTTATGTTCTGGCCGACCAAACGTCAATCACAAGCGGATTCCGGCCCGGCGCGCCTGAAAAACGCAAGTTGTTGAAAACCGGAAAATCCGATTCGCGAGAGACGGCGGACTCTTGTCAGCGAGTCAACGGGCATAGTAATTTGGCGCTGTGGCGGCGGGCTGCGCAGAGTAGATATCCCAAGTTTCGCGTTCAGGCGCCGGTTTTCCCCAAGGGAAGACCGAGCAACGGAGACGGATTCTGCGCTGAGAACAACACATGGAGATGACATTGAGTTGGACTGACGAACGCGTGGAGCTCTTGAAGAAACTGTGGAGCGAGGGCCAGAGCGCCAGCCAGATCGCCGCGCAGCTTGGAGGAGTCAGCCGCAACGCCGTTATCGGCAAGGTTCATCGTCTGAAACTCTCCGGTCGCGCGAAATCCGTCACGTCGAGCGCGCCGAAGACGAAACGCAATCCCGCGCCGCGGCCGCCGGCCTCCCGCGGCGGCGGTTTCGGCGGCAGCGCCGGCGGCGTCGGCAACGCCATCGGACGCACCGTCACTACCGTGACCCACACGGTTGGCGCCACCGTGATGAAGAACGAAATCGGCGCGCAGGCGCTGGCGGAAGCCGACACGCGGCCGATCGAGGATGTCGTCGTTCCCATTTCGAAGCAGTTGACGCTGGTGGAATTGAGCGAGAACACCTGCAAATGGCCGCAGGGCGACCCGCTGAGCGAGGAATTCCACTTCTGCGGCCATGCGTCGGATGAGGGCTCGCCCTATTGCAAGTACCACGCAAAGCTCGCCTATCAGCCCTCGTCGGATCGCCGGCGCGCGCGCTGAGCGCCTGACCGACTCCATCCGGAAATGACAAAAGGGCGGCCAATCGGTCGCCCTTTCTGATTTCCGATCCTGCGAAAACCGTCAGACGGCCTCGAGCGAATAGCCCGCGCCGCGCACGGTGCGGATGGGATCGCGCATCTTGCCGATATTGATCGATTTGCGCAGCCGGCCGATATGAACGTCGACTGTGCGGTCGTCGACGTAGATGTCCTCGCCCCAGACGCCGTCGAGCAACTGAGCGCGCGAGAAGACGCGGCCGGGGGCTTGGAGGAAGAACTCCAGCAGGCGAAACTCGGTCGGACCAAGCTTGATCTCGCGCCCATTGCGGTAGACGCGATGTGTCTCGCGGTCGAGTTCCAACTCGCCGACCTTGAGAACGCTGGCGACGATTTCCGGACGGGCGCGCCGCAGCATCGCCTTCACACGCGCCATCAGCTCCGGCGTCGAGAACGGCTTGACGACGTAGTCGTCCGCGCCCGTGGAGAGCCCGCGAATGCGCTCGCTCTCCTCGCCGCGTGCTGTCAGCATGATGATCGGGAGCCGCTGGGTCTCGGGACGCGCACGCAACCGGCGGCACAGCTCAATGCCGCTCAAGCCGGGCAGCATCCAGTCGAGGATCAAGAGATCGGGGACGGATTCCCTTAGCGCGATTTCCGCTTCGTCGCCGCGCAGTTCGGTATCGACGCGATAGCCTTCCGATTCCAGATTGTACTTCAGCAGAACGCTGAGCGCCTCTTCATCCTCGACAACCATCACCTTTGGCTGATTGCCCATGCGTATGCTCCCATGCATCAGTCATCCGACTGCTCGACCACGATCCGGTGCGTCTTGTCTTCCTTGGGTCGGTAGGCCGACAGGTGTTCGCCGGTGACGATGTAATAGACCGACTCGGCGACGTTCGTGGCGTGATCGCCGATCCGCTCGATGTTCTTGGCGCAGAACAGGAGATGCGTGCACGTCGTGATGTTGCGCGGATCCTCCATCATGTAGGTGAGGAGTTCGCGGAACAGCGAGGTGTACATCGCGTCGATCTCGTCGTCGCGGTCGCGGACCATGTTGATCCGCGTGACGGAGCGCGAACCGAAGGCGTCGAGCACTTCCTTCAACTGGGCAAGCGCAAGATCGCCAAGATGGTCAATGCCCCTGACGAGGGCAACCGAGTGGCCGCGTTCCGAGATCGCCACGACGCGCTTGGCGATGTTCTTGGCGAGATCGCCAACGCGTTCCAGATCACCGGCGATGCGGATGGTTGAGAAGACTTCGCGCAGGTCGCTGGCGACAGGCTGGCGCTGGGCGATGATCAGCACGACCTTTTCGTCCAATGTCGCCTGGGCCTCGTCGAGCAGCAGGTCATCGGTGATGACTTTCTGCGCGAGCGGGATGTCGGACTTGACCAGCGCGCGTATGGAATTTTCCACCATGCGTTCCGCCAGACCGCCCATCTCGGCGATCTTGTGGGCGAGGAACTTCATGTCCTCGTCGAACGCCGTCATGGTATGACTCATTTCAGCCATCGAATTCACTCCGGGTTGTACATTCAACCTTCAAACGGAAAGCCCGTGAGAGCTTCTTCTCCGCCAATTACTATTAGCATCAGCCGAAGCGGCCGGTAATGTAATCTTGCGTGCGCTTTTCGCTCGGGTTGGTGAAGATCGTCTTGGTGTCGCCGAACTCGACGAGTTCGCCAAGGTGGAACATCGCCGTGCGCTGCGAGACGCGGGCGGCCTGCTGCATGGAATGGGTGACGATGACGATCGTGTAATTCTCACGCAGTTCGTCGATCAGCTCCTCGACCTTCGCCGTCGCGATCGGGTCGAGCGCCGAGCAGGGCTCGTCCATCAGCAGGACTTCCGGTTCGGTCGCAACGGCGCGCGCGATGCACAGGCGCTGCTGCTGGCCGCCGGAAAGGCCGGTGCCGGGGGCGTTGAGGCGGTCCTTGACCTCTTCCCAGATCGCGCCACGGCGCAGAGCGCGCTCCACGATCTCGTCGAGATCCCCCTTGGAGCGGGCGAGGCCGTGGATGCGCGGGCCGTAGGCGATGTTGTCGTAGATCGACTTCGGGAACGGGTTCGGCTTCTGGAAGACCATGCCGACCTTGGCGCGCAGCTGCACCGGATCGACCTGCTTGTCGTAGATGTCCTCGCCGTCGATCTTGATCTCGCCTTCGACGCGGGCGACGTCAATGGTGTCGTTCATCCGGTTGAGGCAGCGCAGGAAGGTCGATTTGCCGCAGCCCGACGGGCCGATGAAGGCGGTCACGGTCCGGGATTCGAGGTCGACGTCCACGTCTCTCAGAGCATGGGTGTCGCCGTAATAGACCTGCACGTTGCGCGCGCTGATCTTCGTTTCTTTCGCTGCATTCATGGTGGCGCCCAATCTGGCTTCAGCCGCTTCGGTCTGCATCGTTTTCATGGTCTAACTCCTTACCAGCGGCGCTCGAAGCGGCGGCGTAGAATGATGGCGATGATGTTCATTGTCATGAGGAAGAGCAGGAGGACAATGATCCCTCCCCAGGCTTTCTCGTAGAAGCTCGCATCGGCGCGCGCCGCCCAGGTGTAGATCTGGGCCGGCATGGCCGAGTTGGCCTCGGTGAAGCCGGTCAGGAAGTTGTCCGGATAGCCGCGTGCGACGAAGCCGACCATGCCGATCAGCAGCAGCGGCGCGGTTTCGCCCAGCGCCTGCGCCAGGCCGATGATGGTGCCCGTCAAAATGCCGGGCATCGCCAGAGGCAGCACGTGGTGGAACACGGACTGCATCTTCGACGCGCCGACCCCGAGAGCGGCATCGCGAATGGACGGCGGGACCGCCTTCAAAGACGCGCGCGTCGAGATGATGATGGTCGGGAGCGTCATCAACGTCAGCACGAGGCCGCCCACCAGCGGCGCGGATTGCGGCAGGCCGGCGAACTGGATGAAGACCGCCAGACCGAGAATGCCGAACACGATGGAGGGCACCGCGGCGAGGTTGGAGATGTTCACCTCGATCAGGTCGGTAAACCAGTTCTTCGGCGCGAATTCCTCCAGGTAGATCGACGCGGCCACGCCGATCGGCAGGCTGAGCACGAGCACGACGACCATCATGAAGAAGGAGCCGATCACCGAGGCGCCGATGCCTGCTCCGCCCGGATTGTCCACGCCGGAGTCGGTGCCGGTGATGAAGGTCCAGTTGAAGTCGCTCTTGATGATCCCCGCCTCGTGCAATTCGTCGGCGAGGTCCAGATCTGTCACCTGCAGGAAGCGGCTGTCGCTGACATCTTCCCGCTTCAGGCGGCCGTTGAAATAGCCGTCGACGCGCGAAGAGGTCGGCAGGTCGAAGACCACTTCCTCGCCGAGCTTGTCCGGGTTGGCGAGATAGAAGTCGCGCATGATGCTGCCGACCTTGCCGATCAGGCGGTCGAGTGCTGCCGCGTCATACTCGACCTCGACACCGCGCTCGGAAAGCGCCTTGTCGAAGCCTTCGACGAAATAGGCCTGATAGGCACCCGTCTTCAGGAGCTTGCTCTCGGCGTCGTCGAACTGCTCCTGCGTGAGCGTGAAGTCCAGCTGGACGACCATCCGGGTGAACGCCGGAAGGCCATTGGCGATGATCGAGACGAACAGCACGACCAGGAAGAACAGGCCGATGATGACCGCACCCAGGCCATAGGCCTTGAACCGGGCTTCAGCGGCGTTGCGGCGCTTGGTGTGATCGTCCTGCGCCAGCAACGACACAAACGGACGACGGGCTTCGGCGGAGGCGCCAGTGACTGCAGTCGCGTCGGTCATTCGTACTGCTCCCGATATTTGCGGACAATGTAGAGGGCGAGGATGTTCAGCCCAAGCGTGATGATGAAGAGGGTCATGCCCAGCGCGAAGGCGACGAGCGCCTCGGGCGAAGCGAAGTCGCTGTCGCCCGTGAGCTGGCTGACGATCTTCGCCGTGACGGTGGTCATCGCCTCGAAGGGATTGAGCGACAGCTTGGCGGCCGCGCCGGCGCCGAGCACGACGATCATCGTTTCACCGATGGCACGAGAGGCGGCCAGCAGAATGGCGCCGACAATGCCGGGCAACGCTGCGGGTAGAACGACCTGGCGCACCGTTTCGGAATGCGTCGCACCCAGACCCAGCGAGCCGTCGCGCATGGCCTGCGGCACGGCGTTGATGATGTCGTCGGAGAGCGACGAGACGAAGGGGATCAGCATGATGCCCATGACGAGGCCCGCCGTCATCACGGCGGTGCCCGCCTTCATCCAGCCCAGACCGCCGTCGCCGAAGACGCTCAGCAGCAGGGGACCGACCGTCAGAAGCGCGAACAGGCCGTAGACGATGGTCGGGATGCCGGCCAGCACCTCGATCAGCGGCTTGGCGAAGGAGCGCATGCGCGGGCTTGCATATTCGGACAGGTAGATCGCGGCAAATAGCCCGATCGGCACCGATACGGCCAGCGCGATGAGCGAGATGTAGAGCGTGCCCCACAGAAGCGGAACGAAACCAAGTTCCGAAGAGCCGCCGCGGCCGGAGAAGCTCGGCGCCCATGTCGTGCCGAAGAAGAAGTCCGTCCACGCATAGAGGCGGAAGAACTCGGCGGTGTTGAAGATCAGGGAGAGGACGATGCCGATCGTCGTCAGGATCGCGATCGACGCCGCGCCGATGAGAATGTAGCGGATCGTCGTCTCGACCACGTTGCGCGCCCGGAAGTCCTTGTGCGAGCGCATGAGGGCGAAGCCGAAGCCGGCCAGCGCCACGCCGAGCACGACGATCGTCATGAACAGGTTGCCGGTGGCGTTGAGCGCGCGATAGTGCTGCGCGGCGCGCAGAACGGCCGGACCGACGTCGGAGCCCAGCGCCACGCCGATGGCGCCGAGACGATCGCGCACATCGGTGAATTCGGAGCGGATGCTGGCGGCATCCTCGGACGTCATCGCGCCCTGAGAGACCGCCTGGTCGAGGCCGTCGGCGACGCGCCGCACGTCCGACATCATCAGCCCGAGGGTGCTGCCTTCGCGAACCGCTTCAGGCGGAATGCTGCCTGCGACCTGGTTTTCGATGACGATGGGCTGTGCGATCAGCCAGACGATGAGGACCAGAAACGAAAACACCATCGTGAAGATGGCGACGCTCGAGCCGTAGTAGCTCGGCAGCGAATGCAGATCACGGATATTCCCGCCCGCGCTGGCCAGCGCTTTCTGGCGGCCCATGACATAGCCGATGACGGCCAATGCCAATACGATCAACACGATCCAGTGCACAGGCATCGCGCTTACCCCACAGCTCTGTGTTAGTGATGGAAGAGAAAGGGCGGTCCGAGTGAGGGACCGCCCCGAAGTCAGGCCGAGACCTGATTACATTGCCTGTTCGCCGGCGACCATTTCCTGGGTCTTGGCGAGTTCCGGGTCGGAGACGAGGCCGTAGTTGGCCAGCGGGCCCGACGGGCCGGCGATTTCGTCAGACACGAAGAACTGGGCGTATTCCTTCAGGCCCGGGATCACGCCGATATGCGCCTTCTTGATGTAGAAGAAGAGCGGACGCGAAACCGGATACTCGCCGGAAGCGATGGTCTCGGTGGACGGCTGGATGTCGGACATGGTCGCGACCTTCAGCTTGTCGGTGTTGTTTTCGTAGAAGGCCAGACCGAAGACGCCGATGCCGTTCGGGTTGGCGTCGATGCGGGCCAGGGTCTCGGTGTAGTCGCCGTCGATGTCGACCGACTTGCCGCCGTCCGTGCGGACGTCGAGGCAAGCGTCTTCAGCGTCGTCTTCCGACATGCCGGCAGCAACCATGGCTTCGAAAGCGCCGGTCGCTTCACAACCGATCAGCAGAACCTTCTCTTCGAAGACTTCGCGGGTGCCGTGCTTGGTGCCCGGGATGAACATGGCGATGCCGACGTCCGGCAAGTCCGAGTTGAACTCGGCCCAGTTGTTGTACGGGTTGTCGACGACTTCGCCGTTGACCAGAACCTTGGCGCCAATGGCGTTGAAGATGTCAGCCGGCTCGAAAGCGGTGAAGGCCGGGCCGTCTTTCTGCGAAGCGAAGACGATGCCATCGTAGCCGATGCGGACTTCGATGATGTCGGTGACGCCAGCTTCGGCGCAGGCGGTGACTTCTTTTTCGCGGATGGCGCGAGAGGCGTTGGCAATGTCGATGGTGTTTTCGCCGACGCCTTCGCAGAAGCGCTTCAGGCCAGCGGAAGAACCGCCGGACTCAACGACCGGGGTCGGGAAGTCGGTGTTCTCACCGAACAGTTCAGCGACGATCGAAGCGTAGGGCAGAACGGTGGACGAACCAGCGATCTGGACGTTGTCGCGCGACTGGGCCACGGCAGCAGACGTCAGCGCCGTCGCGCCGAGAGCTGCGACAAGTGCAATCTTGAGGGTTTTCATGAAGTTCTCCCGTTTGGGCATGTGTGAGCTCTGACCGGCACTCGCCGGACAACGGCGTTCTATCGCCTACGGGATAGAGCTTTTATGACAGCAAGAATACAGTTATGTGACACATTAAGTATCTGATTTTTAACTGATATCTTGAACGTCTGTGCGCGATTTCTCAATCCAGACGGGGATTGTGACAATGAAGGACGCACCCTTGCCGACCTGCGAGGTGATCGTCAGGCGGCCGACATGGCGGGTAAGAATATGCTTGACGATCGCCAGCCCCAGACCGGTTCCCTTCTTGGCGCGGCTCGACTCGACATCCACGCGGTAGAAGCGCTCGGTCAGTCGCGGGATATGGTCGGCCTCGATGCCCGGGCCGTGGTCGCGAATGGTCACGCGCAGACTGTCCACACCCGAATCCTGCGCGCGTTCGGCGACGATGTCGATGCGCTTTCCGGTCGCCGCGTAACGAATGGCGTTCTCGATCAGATTGGTGAACACCTGGATCAGCTCGTCGCGGCTGCCCCAGACCCGGCAAGCCGGCTCGTCGATGGCGGCGATCTCCTCGATCAGCTTGACGCCTGCCTCCTCGGCCGTCGGAGTCAATGCGACCCTCACGTGGCGCAGCACCTCGGCGACATCGACCGGCTCGAAATCGGTGCTGGCGAGCGCCGTCTCAAGGCGGCTGAGCGACAGGAGATCGTCGATCAGGCGCGACATGCGGTCGGCCTGCTCCTTCATGATCGGCAGGAACCGCTCATGGGCGGCCGCGTCGTTGCGTGCCGGACCGGACAGCGTTTCGATGAAGCCCGAAAGCGACGCCAGGGGAGTGCGCAATTCATGGCTCGCATTCGCGATGAAATCGGCCCGCATACGGCCGATGCGGCGGATTTCGCTCAGGTCGTGGAAATGCAGGAGAAACGGCGTCTCGCCGCCGATCTCAGGCGGAAGGCGTCTGATTGTCGCCTCGAACCAGCGCTCGATCGGGTAGCGCTCCGCGACCTCGACGGGACCCGGGCTCCCGCCCGACAGCGCGTCATTGATCATCTTGATCAATTCGGGGCTGCGAAAGCGCAGCAGGACCGAGGTGTCGCGCTCCAGCGTGTCCCCGAAATAGCGGACGCATGCCTTGTTGATCACCCGCATGGTGCCGCTCCGGTCGAGCAGAACGACGGGATCGGGCAGGCTGTCGAGAATGGCGTCGGCGCGCTCCCAGCCTTGGGCCGCCGTGGATTGCTGCGACAGGACCGCCTTGCGCTCCTCGCGGCTGCGCACGGGCGCGAACATGCCCACGGCCGTCATCACGGCCATGCCACCCAGCGCCAGCTTCCAGGGCAGATAACCGGAGACGGCAAACAGCGCGAACAGTCCGAAAGACGCGATCAGCGGCGAGCGATTGGAAAAAAGCCGGCGGCGCAGGGCGCTGTGAAAGCTTTCGGGTGCCGGCGGCGACGCCCACTCCCCGTCGCCAGGAGGTCCGCTGCGCATCTCAGTCATCGGGCACGTCCGACTGCGGGACGCGCGAGCGGAGCGTCTGGACGCCACCGACACGACGCCATAGTGTGGCCGGCCTTACGAAAGCAAATACGACGGCGATCGGACATGACAACGGAATCACGCGCGGTTGAATTGAACGTCGACGGCAAGAAACGGGTCTTCGACATTGACGATCCGAAACTGCCGGACTGGGTGGACGACAATGACATAACTGCAGGCGACTATCCCTACAAGAAGCGGATGGACAAGGGCGACTACGAGGACACGCTGGAGGCGCTGCAGATCCAGATCGTGGACATGCACACCCACATGCGCAACACGGGCAAGCGCATGATCGCCGTGTTCGAGGGACGCGACGCGGCCGGCAAGGGCGGTTCGATAAGCGTGCTGCACGAGTTCCTCAATCCGCGTACCGCGCGCAACGTGGCGCTGTCGAAGCCCTCCGACACCGAACGCGGCCAATGGTACTTCCAGCGCTATGTCGAGCACTTTCCAACGACGGGCGAATTGGTGAGCTTCGACCGGTCCTGGTACAATCGCGGCGGCGTGGAGCCGGTCATGGGTTTCTGCACGCCCGAACAGCACAAGGCCTTCCTGCACGACGTTCCGGAATTCGAGAAAATGATTGTCGAGGAAGGCATCATCTTCTTCAAGTTCTGGCTGAACATCGGCCAGGAAACGCAATTGAAGCGGTTTCACGACCGTCGCCACAGCCCGTTGAAATACTGGAAGCTGTCCGACATCGACATCGAGGGCATGCGCAAGTGGGACGACTACACGCTGGCGCGCGACACGATGATCCAGGCGACGCATACCAGCCACGCGCCGTGGACGGTCGTCAAGATGAACGACAAGCGACGCGGCCGCATCGAAGTGCTGCGCCACATCCTCATGAACACCGATTTCGAGGGCAAGGACGCCGACGCCATCGGCAGCCCCGACCCCAAGATCATCGGCCCCGGCCCGATGGCGCTGGAGCGATAGACCCGGTTACTGCTCGAGTTCGCGCACCCGCACGCCCGAAAGCTTGACCGAGCGGCCGCGGTTTTCCAGGTCGGTGACGATCAGCAGGCGGCCCGGACCGGACACGCCGACGCCGGAGGGCAGATCGACGCGGAACAGGAATTCGTTGTCGCTCGGGATCACGTCGAAGCGCAGCCGGCCGCAATCGCCGAAGCTGGCGAGGTCGCAGGTTACCGACATCTGCGTCTCGGCATCGTCGTCGGAACGCGCGGTGATGGAGAACTGCGCCGTCTTGCCGGCCAGCATTTCCAGCGTTCCCGGCGGAACCTCGATGCCGACCACGCTGTCGGCGTCCGGCGAGGTGATGCGGGCGAAACGACCGAACGGGTCGCCGTCGATGGCCGCGCTGGCGTTGCCCTGAAGCGAGATCGTTGTCGGATCGGACGGCTCGAACAGGGTGATCCAGCCGCTCTCGACCTCTCCGGCCGCCGCGATGCGGGCCGGGCCGGATGACGCCGTCCCCGGGTTGCCGGCGCCGGGGAAACTCTCGTTTTCCAGCTCGAGCGGCGGGTTGGGCACCGAGGTGTCGCGCTCGGCCTCGGTTTGAAGCGCCCCGGTCGACATCACCCACCAGGCGCCCGCGCCGACCAGCGCAACGAGAACCGCCACTGTCAGGAGCATCGCGAACGGCGCACGACGCGGTCTGACGCGGGAGCCTCGGGAAGCCCGGTCATCACCCGCGAAATCGTCAAATTGTTCGGATGGCCTTCGGCGCGGTTCGGCGCGCAGATGGGCGGCGGTGTCGGGCTCGGGGGCAGCCTGCGCCGGCTTTCTCCGCTGCTGGCGGCGGCCGGTGTCGCGACGTTCGGCTGCAATCACGGGTTCGCGCTGTTCCGGGCGGATCCTGCCAGGCCGCTCGCGCGGCGGCGCGACGCGGCCGTCAGCGCGCAGGTCGGGCGCGATGTTCAGGGCACCGGGATCGCTGTAGAGCGCCTCATATTCGGCTTCGGTGGTGCGGATCGCCTGCGCCAGCCGCTGCTTTTGGCGTTTGCGTCGCTCGGGGTCTGCCTCGGTCGCGGTGACGCGTTCGATCGCCTCGATCGCCGAGCGATAGACCTGCTGACGATACGCCGGATCGGACGCGTCGCCCTTGGACAGCCTGCTTCTCAGTGCTTGTTCAAGTTCGTTCACAAATATCAGCCCCGGGTGCCGGCGCCTCGCCCACCGGATTTGTCTTTCTTTGCAATCCGTACCGATTTGGCATAATCGCCAGCCGGAGAAAAGCGCTTGCGACGATAATGCCGGTATATGGCGAAGTTGCGAGATGCGTTCACGGCGGCGGCTTGCCTCCGGCACGCATTCTGATAGGCCTTACGTTTACGAAAACGTCAAAATCAAGGGAGGAAACGATGGCATTGCCGTCAATCCTGCAGGACAATCTCCAATTGCCGGTCGTGGCAGCGCCGCTGTTCATCATTTCCCATCCTCCTCTCGTCACCGCGCAGTGCAAGGCGGGCGTCGTCGGTTCGTTTCCGGCGCTGAACGCGCGGCCGGAAAGCCAGCTTGACGAATGGCTTGCCCAGATCACCGAGGAACTGGCCGATCACGACGCCAAGAACCCGGACCGGCCGGCGGCCCCCTTCGCCGTCAACCAGATCGTGCACATGTCCAACAGGCGGCTGGAGCACGACCTGACCATGTGCGTGAAATACAAGGTTCCGATCGTCATCTCGTCGCTCGGCGCGGTGCCGGAGGTCAACGACGCGATCCATTCCTATGGCGGCATCGTGCTGCACGACGTGATCAACAACCGTCACGCCCATTCGGCGATTCGCAAGGGTGCCGACGGCCTGATCGCGGTGGCGGCGGGTGCCGGCGGCCATGCCGGGCCGCTCTCGCCCTTCGCCCTGGTGCAGGAGATCCGCGAATGGTTCGACGGGCCTCTGCTGTTGTCGGGCGCGATCGCAAACGGACGCTCGATCCTGGCGGCGCAGGCGATGGGCGCGGACATGGCCTATATCGGCTCCCCCTTCATCGCCACGCCCGAGGCACGCGCGACGGACGACTACAAGCAGATGGTCGTCGACAGCGAAGCCAAGGACATCGTCTATTCCAACTTCTTCACCGGCATCCACGGCAATTACCTGAAGCCGTCCGTCGCCAATGCCGGCATGGATCCGGACAACCTGCCGGAGGCCGACCCGTCGAAGATGGATTTCGACAAGGCGGCGACGCCGGGCGCCAAGGCCTGGAAGGACATTTGGGGTTCGGGCCAGGGTATCGGCGCGGTCAAGGACGTCGTTCCCGTCGCAGATCTCGTCGGCCGATTGAAGGGCGAGTATGCAGAGGCCAAGGCCGCGCTCTGCGGTTGAGGCCGCTGGCGCGTTGCCCATCATCCCGGTGGACCCTCGCGCGGCCTTGCTCTAACAATCGCAGGCCGCGCAGTTCGAACGGAATCCGGGCCTTGCGGAGTGCCGTTTCGGCATGCTGCGGGTCCGCTGTCGGACCATCGTCGCCGGCAAGTCCCAATCGGGCCAAGGAAACGATGACACGAACCGACACGTCCGACTCTTGCTGCAAGGCCGGAAAACCCTCGTCCACGAACGCTGCCGCATACGATCCCGTGGCGACGCATGCGCGTTACATCGCCCGATCCATGGCCGTCACGCCCGGCGGCCCGGCGCTGACCGACGAACTGCGCGCCGGCATGAAGGGTATTCCAGGCGGCATTTTCGAAATGGGCGCACGGCGATCAACCTTTCCGGCCGACCTCGACAGTCCGCGCCGCAAGGTCAAGGTCTCGCCGTTCCTCATGGCGCCGACCACCGTGACGAACAGCGACTTCGCCCGCTTCGTGGAAGCGACCGGATACAGCACCGTCGCCGAAGAGGAGGGGTGGAGCTACGTCTTCCACCTGCTGCTGGGCGACAATCTGGCAAACTGGCCGGAGAGCCCTCCCGGGCTGCCATGGTGGCGCAAGGTCGACGGGGCCCGCTGGTCCGCGCCCGAGGGGCCGGGCAGCGACGTCACGTCTCGCCCGGACCATCCTGTCGTGCATGTCACGTGGTACGACGCTGTCGCCTATGCGCGGTGGGGCGGATTGCGCCTGCCGCGCGAAGCCGAATGGGAGTTCGCGGCGCGCGGAGGCCTGAAGAACAAGAAATTTCCGTGGGGCAACGACATGATGCCGGGCGGGCGTTATGCGATGAACACGTTCCAGGGCGAGTTTCCAAAGGTCAACACCGGCGATGACGGGTGGATCGGAACCGCCTCGGCGGACGCGTTCGAACCGAACGGCTACGGCCTCTACACCATGACGGGCAACGTCTGGGAATGGGTGCAGGACTTCTTCGGCGCCCTGCCCGAGGCGGGCGTGATGCCAGCGACGGACCCGGTCGGCCCCGCAGGCGGCTATGCCCGCGTCCAGCGCGGCGGCTCCTATCTTTGCCATGTCAGCTATTGCGACCGGTATCACGTCCATTCGCGCACGCAGAACGATCCCGACAGCTCGGCCGGTAATGGCGGGTTCCGGGTGGCCGCGGACGCGTGATCAGGGCGCGAGCCTGACGATGTCCTCGGGCTTCCATCCCGCCTCGAGCGCCGCCACGTCGGGTCCGTAGAGGCGAAAGATCGCCGCCCAATTGTGGCCCGGCGCGGTTTCCATCCAATGCTGCGCACCCGCCGGCCGCTCGGGAGCGAATACGATCTCGACAGGCCGGCCGGTGCCGTCATCCGGCAGCGCCAGGGAATTGAACTCGACGGCCTGCGCGCCACGAATGAACCGGAAGGTCACCGCATCGTAGATCGCGAGCGCCCAGAACTGGCGGGCGGGCACCGGCGTCGGGATCGAGAGCTGGTAGGTCTCGTCGCCACGCAAGGGATCGCCCGCAGAATCGCAGACGACATGAAAGAAGCGCGCGGCGCCGGCCGTCTTCGGCACGCCGCACATGCGATAGGCAAGCGCCGCGCGCCGATCGTAGTCAAGGCGCTCGTCGCTCAGGATCGGCTTGGCTGTCTGGGCATGCTGGATGTAGGTCGGCGATCCCCAGCGGCGATCGGGCCAGAGCGGATTGATTTCAAGATTGTCCGCCAGCATCTGCGCTTGCGCTTCACGCGCGGCGCGGGCGAGCGTTTCTCGCTGCGACGCGTCCGGTTCGAAGGGCTTGTCCCGCCCGATCCCCAGCGTGTGCGCCATGCCCATCGCGACGAGGTCCGTCCGGCCCACCGGTTCGTCACGCAGGATCGCGGCCAACCGGTCGAAGAAGGTGTCGTCCATCTCCGGAAACGCCTCGAAAGGCTTGCCCGCAATGTCGATGAACCGCTGCTCGTCGGTCGCGTCCATTTCAGCGATCCTGAGGCCGTGAATATGCGCCTGCGTGCGCGCCACGCCTTCGTCTCCATAGTCGGCCGGAATGGCGCGGAAGAGGATGTAGGCGTTGCGCGTCGGACAGCGGACGATCGCCGCGTCATCCGGAACAGGGCCCGAATAGCCAGGCGGCAGGATGGCGTAGACACCACCCCGGCCGGCATCCTCTCCGGCAGGCCCGACATCGGCGAGCGCATTCTGCCAGCAATCGAAGATGCTTCCGTAGAGCCCCGATCCCTCCGTCGGCGGCAAGGTCAGGATCACCGGTCGGTCCGTGAGACGCAGTGACGAGAACGCGTAGTAAGTCGTCGCGTTCGGCGTGGTGATCTGCCAGCGCCAATCCGGCAGACGCGAGAAATAGACGATGTCGCCAAACCGCGCCCCGCAATCGTGGAACGCCTCGATCATGGCCTGGGTGGAGGCGGCCGGCATGCCCCAAATGGCAGCCTCGACCGCACGGCGATAATAGCGGCGCGCCATCCAGCCGGCGTCTTCTGCGGGTTCGGTCATGTCGGCGCTTCGTCCTTGTCGCTTGCGTTTGCCCGCCGTCTCAGCCGGCAAGGCCGGCCCTGGCGAGGAAGAGCTCTATCGCCTCTTGCGTGATCCGCTCGGCGTCGAGCGGCTCGCCTTCCGCCGTACCCATCAGGCCCCGGGCCTGGACCTCGTATTCCGCGTAATACTGGCTCACGGCCCACATGTTCATCAGGAACAGGACAGGATCGACCGGTTTGATCAGGCCCGCCTCGCACCATCCGCCGATCATCTTGATGGCCTTGCCGGCGCTTCCCAGGATGTCCGCCCAATGGTTTTCGAGGTCGATGCCGCCGCGCGCCATCTCCAGCGAAAAGAGCCGCGTCATGTCCGGATGCTCAACCGAGTGGCGGATCTTCATCCGCAGGTAATCGGCGATGATCGTCGCGGGATCGTCCGCGGTCGCAGACGCGAAGAACATGTCGGACCATTCCGCGATGATGTAGTTCAGCACCTCGCGATAGAGGTCCTCCTTCGACGTGATGTAATAGTGGAACTGGGCTTTGGTGATCCCGGCGGCATCGGCCAACGCCTGGGTCGATGTCCCCGACAGGCCGTTCTTGCCAAATTCGCGGATGGCGGCCTCGCGAATGGTCCTGAACATCGCCAGACGCTTGCGCTTGACCACGCTTTGCTCTTCCGGTTGCCCCTTGGCGGGCGTGCTGTGCGTCGTCGTCATCCTCGCTTCACTTTCCGGTCGATGGTTCGGCTGCGAAATCCGATCATCTAGAGGCGCGCCATGTCCTCGGTCCAGCCGAGTGTCTTGCCGGGATTCATGAGGCCGTGGGGGTCGGCCTGCCGCTTGAACGCGATCTGCGCTTCGTCGATCTGCTTCATGCCCCCCTCCTCGATCGTCACGACATGCGGATTGAAGACCGTGCAGCCATCGTCCTCGATCTCGGCCATCACTGTCTCGATGCGGTCCGCCCCGCGCCATCTTACCAAGGGCAGCGTGAAAACCTGAAGATGCCCGCCCATCCTCGCGAATTCGTGGTGCCAGTATATCTCGTCTCCGTAGCGTTCCATCTGGCGCATCGCCAGCGCGGGATCGAACGGAGCCGGACAGGCGACCTGCAGATAGGTCCAGCTCTTGTCCACCTTGAGCGCCTGGAGCGTGGTGTGGTTCCACCCGTATTCATAGGCCGGCTGAAGGCCCGCATCCGACAGTTCGGGCTTGCGAAGCGAAAACGAAACCGATCCGCCGCGTTTCTCCACCTCGTCTCGGAATGCCTGCATGTGCTGCGGGGCGACCATGGCGATCACCGCATCCCGGTCGGGCGGAAATCGATCGCCGAACTTCCGGTAATAGGGCGAGAAGCGACGCTCGACACAGGTCAGCAGATAGAGATCGAGCCCGGTATCGCAGGCATCCAGGCAGAATTGAAGTGCCCGATCGTAGCCGTCGAACAGCGCGGCCGTGTGGATCCAGTCGGTTGCAGGCGCCAGCCCCAGCCCAACCTCCAGGATGATGCCGTTCGTGCCATAGGCGTGATGAACCTTCTGGACATCGGTGCCGCGCAACTCGATGCAGCGAGGCTCAGCCTCCAGGGTGACAACCTTGACGTAGTCGACGTTGCCTGCGTCTCGCAGCATACCGTGGCGCAGCGACCCGATGCCGCCCGATCCGCCGGCGACGAAGCCGCCGATCGTCGCGATGGTGCGGGTCGAAGGGTACATCAGCAATTCCTGCCCGGTCTCCTGCACCGCGTTGTCCAGGCGCGCGATGCGGGCACCGGCCTCAACGCGCACATGCCCGTCCTCTATCGACAGCACCTTGTCGAGGCGCGTCAGGTCCATCACAATACCGCCTTCCAGCGGCACGCACTGCCCGTAGTTTCCGGTCCCGCCGCCTCTCAACGTCAGGGGCAAATGGCAGCGAACGGCCGCCGCCGCCACACGCTCTACCTCGTCTTCGGTGGACGGCAGCACGATGATGTCGGCACGCTTGTCGTCGAGCTGTTCCTTGAGGATCGGGCTGTACCAATAATAGTCGCGTGACCGAAGCTGGAGATATTGCGGCTCGCCGTGCCAGCGAATGCCCTCGATCAGAGCCTTGAACGCATCCAACCGCGATTCCGCGTCCGGTGCTTCTAACGTTGTCATGGGCAATCCCTCTTCTGTCCGCGCGCCACGAGGCGATGCCCCGGCTCAGCACATCCGCGCAGAGACGAATTTGTGCATTTCCGTTTCGGCGATGCCGCCAACTGCTGCTTGGCACCTGCCATTCAGCACCTCCCGATTCAGTCTTGAAATTTTTCATAGCATCTGCTCTGATCATTTGGTAGGTTTTTTTCAGACCTGATCGTTGGCGCAGGAACATGGGGCATTGCGGACAGGAAATGGATGAAACGGTTCACGATCGAAAGCGCGAGACTTGCGCGATGATGCCGGCGGCGATCGTGTCGAACGAGAACTCCGCCGACGGCCGCGGCCTTCGTTCGCACCCGACGCGCAAGGCCAATGCCGGCGCGATGCGGCTCGACCGATTGTCTGAGTCGCGGGATTGAGGGACATGACGACCAGGTGGCTGCCATGACCGCTATGCAAACCCTGCAGCCTTCCGCATCTTTCCCTTCAGACCAGGCGCAGTTGCGCAAGGCGGTCGCGGCCGCATCTCAAGGCAGCTTCACGCTGCGCAATGTGCGACTGCATGACAGCGTGACGTATCCGCCACTTGGTGTAGACGCGCCCGACGACTTTGCTCTCGCCGACGTGAGGATTTGCGATCGGCGGATCGAGACGATCAGCCCGGCCGGCGCCACGGAAGCCGGCGCGGAAACGGCATCCATCGATGCCGGACGGCGCGTGATGATCCCGAATTTCGTCGATTGCCACACTCATATCGACAAGGCGCAGATTCTGGGTCGGGCGGAACCCGCCGACGGCACCTTTGCGGGCGCAGCCGCATCCATGCGCAAGGATCGCGAGGCGCACTGGACTGCCGAGGACGTCCATGCGCGAATGGACTTCGCCCTGCGCTCGGCGTTTCATCACGGCACGCGCGCGTTGCGGACCCATATCGACTCCCATCCGCCGCAGGATGGCATTTCATGGCCGGTTCTCGCCCGCATCAGGCAGGAATGGCAGGGGCGCATCGAGATACAAGGCTCCAGCCTGTTCCCGGTGCAGATGGTCCGGGATCGCGACTTTCTGGACCGCGTCGTCACCCATGTGAAAGCGGCGGACGGCGTGCTCGGCGCGGCGGTGTATCCTGATCCGGAGATCGACCATTGTCTCGACGTGATAATACAGACTGCGGACAGGCACGGTCTCGACCTCGATTTCCACGCCGACGAAACCGCAGACCCGGCCTCCGACGTGCTGCGTCATGTCGCGGACGCCGTGTTGCGGAACGGCTATCAGGGGAACGTGCTCGTCGGCCATTGCTGCTCGCTGGCCGTGCAGGATGAAGCGACGGCGGACGAAACGCTCGATGCGGTCGCCGCCGCGGGACTGGCCATCGTCAGCCTGCCGGCCTGCAATCTCTACCTCCAGGACCGGCGCACGGACGGCACGACGCCGCGCTGGCGTGGTGTGACGCTGCTTCACGAGATGCGCCGTCGCGGCATTTCCGTGTCGCTCGCCTCCGACAACACCCGCGACAGTTTTCACGCCTATGGCGATCTCGACATGCTCGACGCGTTCCGGCTGGGCACGCGGATCGCGCATCTCGACCATCCGAGCGGCGACTGGATCGCGTCGGTCACGACCGACCCGGCGCGCGCCATGGGAATGGATCAGACGGGTACGCTGAAAGCCGGATGCGGCGCTGATTTCATTCTGTTCGAAGGCCGCTCCTGGTCAGAAATCCTGTCCCGGTCCGAAAGCGACCGCATCGTCGTGCGCGACGGAGCGCCGCTCGACACCACTCTCCCCGCCTATGCCGAACTGGACGGCCTCGCCCATGCCTGACCGCGCCGATGCCGGCATCAAAGCCATTGAACCGGACATGAGCGTGATTGCGCAGCGCGCGTTCGGTCGGGCGATCTGGCTTGCTTTCGCGTTCGCCATGTTCGTTCTTTTCGTTTGGCCGGTCCTGATGCTGGCGATCGGCAGTTTCCGCACCACGCCACCCGGCGCGGCCGGCGACTGGACACTGGACGGCGTTCGCAATCTCTTCACGAACCCGGGTATTGCCGAAGGTGTGCAGGACACGCTGTTCCTGTCGTTCTTCCTGACCATCTTCGTGACCCTGCTCGCGGTGTTCTTCTCCTGGGTCGTGGCGAGGACGAACACGCCCTTGCGCTGGCTGGTAACGCCGTTGATGGTCGTCGTGCTGGCCACGCCGCAGCTCTTTTTCGGTCTCAGCTGGGCGATGCTCGGCAATGAGAGCGCCGGCCTGATCAACTACACGATCCGCACCGTGACCGGAACGTCGTGGAGCCCGTTCAACGTGGAATCCTGGTCCGGCATCATCTTCGTCCTGACGCTGAAGGTCACCGCCTTCGGCTACCTCCTGATGGTGGGGCCCTTCGGATCGATGGACCGCACGCTTGAGGAGGCGTCGAGAACGTCCGGCGCGGGCGCCGTCAGGACCTTCTTCCGCGTGACGATACCCGTCCTGACGCCGGCCGTCGCGGGCGTCGCCATCCTCGTCTTCACCAACGGGCTGGAATCCTTCGACATTCCGTTGCTTCTCGGCCTGCCCGCCGGGATCGGCGTGCTGGCGACGCAGATCTACGACGCGGTGAACAAGACCCTGCCGCCAAACTACGCCGCCGCCGGGACACTCTCCCTGCTCCTGACGCTGACCGTCATGGCGCTGGTGCTCGTCCGGTCGCGCATCATGGCGGGGCGCAGCTATGCCGTGATTTCAGGCAAGGGCCACAAGACCGAACCAGCCGACATCGGCGGCTGGCGCTTCGTTGCGACCGGGCTGATCCTGGTCTATGCGCTGCTGGCCGTCATCCTGCCGCTGGTGCAGATGCTCGTCGGATCGCTGCAGCCGGTCTTCGGCCTCTATCGTGGTTTCACGCTCGACAATTACCTGGCCGTGCTGGACGATTCCCAGATCGTCCGGTCGCTCGTCAACACCGCCATCGTCGCCGTCATCGGCGGCTTCGTCGCGATGACGCTGGCGGTGATCATCGGCTATGTCGGCCGGCATTCCGGGCGCACGACGCGTCACGTGCTCGAATTCACGACGTGGCTGCCCTGGACACTGCCCGGCGTCGTGCTCGGGCTTGCCATGCTGTGGGCCTACATCTCGCTTCCGGGGCTGAAACTGCTCTATTCGACGATCTGGATCCTGATGATCGGGCTGATCGTCGCCGTGATCCCGGTGGTGTCGCGCGTCTCGGACGCCGCTCTCGTGCAGATCGGGCCGGAACTGGAGGAATCGTCGCGGGTCGCCGGCGGCGGCCGGATCGCGACATTCTTCCGCATCGTCCTGCCGCTGATCGCGCCGAGCTTCGTCGCCGGATGGACGGTGGCCGGCATCATGATTTCCGGCAATCTGGCCATCCCGGTCATGCTGTCGTCCGCAACCAGCCAGACCGTGCCGGTCCAGGCCTATGATCTCTACATCGCCGGGGAGGTGAGCCAGACGGCCGCGATCTTCTGCATCCAGCTCGGCGGCATATTGGTCGCGCTCATCGCCGTCGGGCTGATCCGCGCATTCGCCGGACTGAACGCCCGCCGCAAGGTCGGCACCGGAGACCTTGCTCCCTCGCTCACCGACTCCCGGACCGGAGGCCGCAATGACTGACATCCACATTCGCAGCCTTGCAAAGAGCTACGGATCGAAATCCATCATCGACTGCCTTGAGCTCGATGTCGCCGAAGGCGAGTTCCTCACCCTTCTCGGTCCGAGCGGCTGCGGCAAGACCACGACCCTGCGGATGATCGCCGGACTCGAAAAGCCGACGGGTGGAACAATCCGTTTCGGAGACCGCATCGTCGCGTCGCCCGACCAGAACGTCTTCGTCGCGCCCGAATCGCGCAATCTCGGCATGGTCTTTCAGAGCTACGCACTCTGGCCGCACATGACAGTCTTCGACAATGTCGCCTATCCGCTGCGCATGCGCCGGGCGGCGAAACGCGACATCGCGCAGAAGGTGCAGGACGCGCTGCGCCTCGTCGGGCTCGCCGACTATGCCGACCGGTCGGTCTCAATGCTGAGCGGCGGCCAACAACAGCGCGTGTCGGTGGCGCGGGCGGTCTCCGCCCATCCAGGCCTCCTCCTTTTCGACGAGCCACTCTCCAATCTCGACGCCAAGCTGCGCGCCAGCATGCGCACCGAACTGCGCGCCCTGCAGCAGCGACTGGGGATCACGGCGGTCTATGTCACCCATGACCAGCTGGAAGCGCTGGCGATGTCGGATCGCGTGCTTGTGATGAACAAGGGCGAAGTCATGCAAATCGGCACACCGGCCGACATCTTCCGCCAGCCCCGCAATCGCTTCGTCGCCGACTTCGTCGGGTTCGAGAACCTGCTGACCGGAACCGTCGAACAGTACGGTCCGGATTCCTGCGCCATCCGTATGAATGGCGGGCAGGCGCTCAAGGCGAAAGGCGGCGAACCCCGTGCCGTCGGCGAAACCGTCTGCGTCGCGCTGCGCGCCAGCCGCGTGGCCCTGACGGCAGCGACCTCGGCCGACCGCGCCGCGAACGATTTCGACGCGACCATCGAAGCGGTCGCCTTTCTGGGCGACACCCAGCAATTCAACCTCTCGTGCCTGGGCCAAACGGTGGTCGCCACTGTTCCGGTCGCCGAATTGGGCCGTGCCGGGCTGGCCGAGGCTAGGCCCGGCGACAGCGCCGTGGTGCATCTCTCGCCAGACGAAGTCATCGTGACCGCCGCCTAGACGGTCGCCCCACTCTCCCCTCCCAAGAGAAAGGACGAAACACATGACCAGAATGACCCTCACACGACGCGCAGCCTGTATCGCATCGGCGGGCATCGCCACCATGCTGCTACTGGCCGGCCAGGCTTCGGCGCAATCCGATGCGGACGCGCTCGGCGGCGCGGATGCCGCCGCGAGCCTTGAAGCGCTCTACCAGCAGGCAATTTCGAATGGCGAGAACAAGCTCGTCATCTATGGCGGGCTCGCCAAGGCGTACAAGGGCGTCTACGACGCCTTCCAGGCGCGCTATCCCGAGATCGAGGTCCAGACGCAGATCGTATTCGGGGCCGCCCTGTTTGCCCGCATCGGCCAGGAGTTCACCAGCGGCCAGCATGTCGCGGACATCGTCCATGTTGGCGCGACCGCGATGGTCCCGCTGCTGAACGCGAACCAGATCGAGCCCTTCACTCCGGAAACCGCCAAGGTGGATCCCTACTGGGTCGGACCGGACAATGCCTTCGTGTTCTCGTCGCTCAACGTGTCGGGCTACTTCTACAACACCGACCTTGTGTCAGAAGCAGACAGGCCCACCTCCTGGGGCGAACTGGTCGGGCCCGAATGGACCGGCAAGGTCGGGATTTCCGATCCTACCAATCCGGGCGGGACTGCCGAACTGTTCATGACGCTGATGCATGCGGGCGTGATGACCGACGACTACCTGGGCAAGTTGAAGGCCAACGACACCAAGATCGACGCCGACTGGGCACCGCTGGTCCAGACCGTACTCACCGGTCAGCGCGCCGTCGGTGTCGGCCCGGTCTACGGCATGGTCAACACAGCCATCCAGAAGGGCGCGCCGCTGAAATACAACTTCCCGCTTGACGACGCCAACGTGCTGTTGCCGATCGGTTTCGCAGTTATCAAGAACGCGCCGGACATGGCTGCCGCAAAACTGCTCGCATCGTGGGTCTTCACGCCGGAAGCCCAGGCGCTGATCGGCGCCGCCGGTTTCTACGGCACGCAGGAAGGCGATCTCGGCACGCCGGAGGGGCTTCCCCCGCTCAGCAAAGTGCCTAACATCGTGGAACTGCCCGCGCTTACCGAACGCGCCGGCATGCAGAACGCCGCCCGCGAAGAACTGACGCGCCTGCTGAAATAACGGCCCGGCCCGTCTGGCCTGTCGGCCGGGCGGGCAGCACCGTATCGAACCGCGCCGCATGAGGGACAGGATGACGAACAACGCCGACACGACCGAAACCGACGGACATGTCGGACGGCTCTATGCGCAGTCGCAGCCGTCCTGGCGGCAGGACCCGGTCGCCGGCGACAAGGCGCCCAACGTCATCATCATGCTGCTCGACGACATGGGCTATTCCGATGTCGGCTGTTTCGGCAGCGAGATCCCGACCCCCAACATCGACCGCCTGGCGGAGCGCGGGCTGAAATACACGAATTTCCACGTCGCGCCGAAATGCTCGCCGACGCGGGCCTCGATGATGACCGGGATGAACCATCATTCGGTCGGATATTCCGATGTCGTCCACTACGATTCGGGCTTTCCCCATTCGCGCTACGAGATGCCGTCGGACATCCCTACCCTGCCCGAATATTTCCGCCGCTGCGGCTATTCGACCTTCATGGTGGGCAAATGGCACCTGGCGAAGGAACTCTACACCTCGGCCGCCAGCCCGCGACACGCCTGGCCGCTGCAATGCGGTTTCGACCAGTTCTACGGCTTCCTCGACGGCTTCACCAATCTGCACGAGCCTCACGAGCTGATCGAGGGCAACACGATCCTGTCGATCGACAGCTTTCCGCCGGACTATTACCTCACCGACGACCTGAACGATCGCGCCATTCGCATGGTCAAGGAAACGAAGGCGGCAAATCCCAGGCGCCCCTTCTTTCTCTATTTCTCGCATGCCGCCGTCCACGCGCCGCTCCACGCCAAGGCGGATGACATGGCCCGGCACCGCGGCCGTTACGATTCCGGATGGGACGAGGCGCAGGCGACCCGACTGGAGCGCCAGAAGGCGCTCGGCATCGTCGCGCCCGACGTGGCCTGTTCGGAAGCCGAGGAAGCCGGCTACGAGATACCGGCCTGGAACACGCTGTCTAACGACCAACGCCGGCTCTACGCCCGCTACATGGAAGCCTATGCGGGGATGATCACCAGCGTCGATGACAATGTCGGCCGGCTGTGCGACACACTCCAACGCATGGGCGAGCTCGACAACACGATCTTCGTGTTCCTGTCAGACAATGGCGCAAGCGGTGAAGGCGGCCAGGGCGGATCACCCTGCTATCTGGGCGCAGTGTCGTTCCTCTACACCAAGCTGGACGGCGAACCGGTCGGCGCGCAGAAACTGGCCGCGCTCACGCCCGACAAGATCAACCTCGACGAGATCGGCGGCAAGCACACGATGCCGCATTACCCGCGGGGCTGGGCCCGGGTCTCCAACACGCCGTTCCGGCTGTTCAAGAAGTTCACCCATGCCGGCGGCCACCAGGTTCCGTTCATCATCTCATGGCCGGAAGGAATCGGCGACCAAGGCGGCATCCGGCGGCAATATGCGCATGTCTCGGACCTGCTGCCGACCCTGCTCGAACTCGCAAGAGGCGCCGGCGATACGACAGAGATCGCGCTCCACGAAGACGTCGTCGGGCGAAGCTTCGCTGCCAGCCTGACCGATCCGCAGGCCGCAGAATCGCGCCTGGAGCAATATTACGAGCTGGAGGGCAACCGGGGGATCTATCGTGACGGGTGGGAAGCCGTCGCGCGTCACCAGCGTGGCCCGCATTACGACAAGGACCGCTGGGAGCTCTACGACCTGCGCACCGACCCGACCGAGATCAACGATTTAGCCGCGCTGGAACCGGACCGGCTCTGCGCGCTGACCGAGGCCTGGGAGGAACTGGCGGAGCGCTACGGCGTCTTTCCGCTGGATGACGGAAGCGGCCTGAAGCGGATCTGGCACAGTCGCGAGCAGGATGATCTGGTCCAGCCGGTGACGATCTATGCCGGCACGCCGACGCTGTCGCGTTTCCGGTCCCGACTGCTCATCCAGCTGCGCTCCTACACGGTCACCGCGCGTCTGCAAGGATACCGCACCGGCGATGTAGGCGTCATCGTCGCTCATGGCGACCAGGGCGGCGGATATATGGTCTTCGTCGAGGACGGTCGCCTCCGCTACGCCCACACTTTCGCCAACACGACCCGGCTCCTCGACGGTGGGGCCGTTCCGCAGGGCGCGACGGCGATCACGCTCGACGTGTCGGCGACGGCGGGCGGCGCTTCGACGGTGACGCTTTCCGTCGACGGCGCTCACGTCGCCTCGGGACAGGATTTCGAGCTGTTCTGGGGCATGAGCCCGTTCCAGGGCATCGATGTCGGCATCGATCGCCGATCACCCGTCAGCCGGGATATCCGCCAACGGCACGGCTGCTTCCCTTACACGGGCGCGCTCGACTCCGTGACTTACACCCCTGGCGAACTGGCGCCCGACTCGCCGTTTCGCAAGTCGCCGGAAGAGTTGCGCGCGGCGCTTCTCAAGCTCATGGGGCCGTTCGAATAGCGGCGTCCCCTTCGGGATCGCAAACCGTCCCAGCACATCGCCGGGTCCGGCCCCTCAGTCCCACTCCACGTCGAAATGCGTTACGACGTCCCTGATCTGAGCGGGATCCATCATGCGCGGGTCCGCGCCCCGCAGCATAAGCGCCAGGCGTGCCGTTTCCTCCAGTTCCTCGATCGCGAAGACCGCTGCCTCCAGTTCCTTTCCTGCGACCACCGGTCCGTGATTGGCCAGCATGACGGCCGAGCGACGGCCGGCGAGCCCGCGTACCGCCTCGCCCATCTGCGGATCGCCGGGCCGGTAGTAGGGCAGCAAAGCGACCTTTCCCAGGCGCATGATCGAATAGGCCGTGAGCGGCGGCAGCATGTTGTCCGCATCGACATCCGGCAGGACGGAGAGCGCGACGGAATGCGTCGAATGCAGATGGACGACGGCGCCGGCCGTGCTCCTCGTCTCGTAGAAGGCCGCGTGCAGCGGCATCTCCTTGGTCGGCTTGTCCCCATCGACGTGGTTGCCGGCGGCGTCGAACCTGCTCAGGCGCGCCGGATCGAGGCGTCCGAAGCTCGTCCCGGTCGGCGTGACCAGCAGGCCGCCATCCTCGGTCCGCACCGAGATGTTGCCGGAAGCCCCCCCTGTCAGCCCCCGGGCGAACAGGGAACCGGCCCAGAAGCAAATGTCTTCACGGAGCCTCGTTTCCCTCATCGCACCCGTCCCGCGAGGATGGCTTCCGCCTTGCCGAAAAAGTCCTCGGAGCCGAAGTTACCCGATTTGAGCGCCAGTGTAAGACCGTCAGAGGCACGCAGCGCCGGCACGCCCGGATCGATCTCCGGACCGATCGCCAGCTCCCGAAGCGCCAAGCCCTCGACCACCGCTCCGGAGGTTTCGCCCCCGGCGGTGATCAGCCGGGTGATGCCTCGCTCCACAAGGCCACGGGCCACGGCGGCGAAGAAGGCCTCGAACCGCGCGGCCAGGGCCTTGCTGCCATGACGCGCTTGCGCAGCGGCGACTGCCGCAGGGTCACTCGACGAGCAGACGAGCGGCAGCCCGTCTTGCCGCATGACCCATTCGACTGCCGTCGCCGCCGTCATCTCGCCGTTGACGAGGTGGTCGGCGGTCACATGAAGGCATGGGCTGTTTGCGGCATGGACGCCCACCTGGGCGCGCGTGGCCCGGGAGCACGACCCCGACAGCACCGCCGCCCGCCCTTCGGGCTGAGGACGCCACGCGTCGCCGCCGCCCTTCAAGAGCCCCTGCCTTCGGAAATTCTCCGGCAAGCCGAGGGCGATGCCAGACCCGCCCGTCAGCAGGCGATCGTTGGCGGCCGCCTCACCGAGGGCGACGAGATCCTCGTCGCGAACGGCGTCTGCGATGACGAGCCGGCACCCTCGCGCCGCCTCTGACGACGCACGCTGCCGGATCGCTTCGGTTCCCGCCCACACGGTCTGCGCCGGAACATGGCCGACCGGACCGCGTGTCTGAAGAGCGAGCCATCGGCGCAGGTCCGGATCGGTCATCGGGGTGAGCGGATGCTGCTCCATGCCGCTTTCGCTCAGGAGCCTGTCGCCGACGAAGAGATGTCCCTGATAGACAGAACGGCCCGTGGCCGGAAAGGCCGGACAGGACAACACGCCCTCCGCCCCAAGGGCTTCGGCCAGCGCCGCGGCGACCGGCCCGATATTGCCCTCCGGCGTGGAATCGAAGGTCGAGCAATATTTGAAGACGAACTGGCGGCATCCCTGCCCCCGCAGCCATTCAAGCGCGGCGAGCGACTGGGCGACCGCCTCGTCCGCCGGGATCGAACGCGATTTCAGCGCCACAACACCGGCCTCGACGTCGTCTCCCGCCGGGCCGTCGGGAATGCCGACATATTGGACGGTCCGCATTCCGCCCTTCGCCAGCATGTTGGCTATGTCGCTCGATCCGGTGAAATCGTCGCCGATTATGCCCAGCAGCATCAAGTCGTCCCCTGTCGAAATGCCGTGTCGTTCGCGCCGGAGGATGCCCGCCACCCGGCCCGCCCGCCTCGTCGGCTACATCACGGCGCCGATTTGCCAGGGCACGAATTCCGCGCCGCCGAATCCCAGCGCCTCGCTTTTGGTCTTCTCGCCGGACGCCACGCGCAGGAACATGTCGAAGATCTCGCGCCCCTTGTCCTTGATGGAGACGCCTTCATCGAGGACGTCTCCGCAATTGATGTCCATGTCCTCCGACATCCGCCCGTACATGTCGGAATTGGTCGCCAGCTTGACGCAGGGCGTCGGCTTGTAGCCGGAGACGGACCCGCGCCCTGTGGTGAAGGCGACGAGGTTCGCGCCCGAAGCGATCTGGCCCGTGACCGAACACGGGTCGTAGCCGGGACTGTCCATGAAGACGAAACCGCGAGTCGTCAGCGGCTCGGCGAATTCATAGACGCCCGCCAAGGGCGCGGTGCCGCCCTTGGCGACAGCGCCGAGCGACTTCTCGAGGATCGTCGTCAGGCCGCCCTTCTTGTTGCCCGGCGTGGGATTGTTGTTCATCTCGCCCTTGTTGCGGGCGGTGTAGTCCTTCCACCATTCGATGCGCTCGACCAGCTTGCGGCCGGTTTCCGGCGTCATCGCGCGTCGGGTCAACAGGTGTTCGGCGCCGTAGATTTCTGGCGTTTCCGACAGGATTGTCGTGCCGCCGCAGCGCACCAGCAGATCGGAGGCGTAGCCGAGCGCCGGATTGGCAGTGATCCCGGAATAGCCGTCCGAGCCACCGCATTGCAGGGCAATCACGAGTTCAGACGCCGGCGCGGGCTGGCGCCGGACCGCATTCGCCTGCGCCGCCATTTCACGCAGCATGGCCACGCCGGTCTCGACCGTCCGCCGAGTGCCACCGGTTTGCTGGATCGTCATGTAACGGAAATTTCCATCCGGCCGCAGTTGTTCGCGGCCGACCATCTCCGGCACCTGCATCACCTCGCACCCCAGGCCGACAAGCAGGATTCCTCCGAAGTTCGGATTGCGCGCATATCCTCCCAATGTGCGAAACAGCGCTGCGTAGCCTTCGTTATTCGCCGACATGCCGCAGCCGGTGCCGTGCACTATGGGTACAATGCCGTCGATGTTGTCGAACCCGGCAAACCAGTCGGTCTTCTCGGCGGCTTCGGCGATGAAGCGGGCGACGCTGCCCGAGCAGTTCACTGAGGTCAGCACGCCGAGATAGTTGCGCGTGCCGACCCGGCCGTTGGCGCGGTGAAAGCCCTGGAATTCGTGGTGTTCGGCGAGCGGGGGAAGCGGTTTGGCCTCGCTGCAGAAGGCATGGTCGGGCGACAGGTCGGCCATGCCGAGATTGTGGACATGGACGTGCTCGCCCGCGGCGATGTCGCCGGTCGCGCCGCCGATGATCTGCCCGTAGCGGCGCACGCTTTCGCCACGGCCGATCGGGATGGCGGCGATCTTGTGCCCGCGCGCGACCGGCCCGGCAAGCGGAACGCCGCTATCGGCCAGCAGATCGCCGGCAGCAAGGTCGCGCAGGGCGATCTCGACATTGTCGTCGGGGTGAAGACGAATACTGTTCTGGAGCATGGGCGCGTTTCCCCTGTGTCGTTGGCCGGCCGAACCGATCGCGGCCGACAGTGTGTCAGTTGTCGGAAATGGTCTCGCCGACGGGCCGGATCCGCAAGTCCCGGCCGGCGGCGAACGTCAATTCCCTCAGTCCGCCGTCCAGCCGCCGTCCAGCATCATCGCGCTGCCGGTCATCAGGGAGGCGGCGTCGGAGGCCAGAAAGAGCGCCGCACCGGCGACGTCGTCCACCTGCCCCAGCCGTCCGAGCTTGATCTTCGACAGGACCGATGTCCGAAACGTCTCGTCTTCGAAGAAGGGTTGGGTCATCGGCGTTTCGATGAAGGTCGGGCAGATCGTGTTGACCCGGATGCCATGCGGTCCCAATTCGACGGCCAGGGCCTTGGTGAAGCCTTCCAGCGCCCATTTCGACGCACAGTAGAGCGTCCGGTTCGCGGCCCCGACATGGCCCATCTGGGAGGACATGTTGATGACCGAGCCGGCGCGTTCCTCCTCGATCATGCGGCGGGTGACCGCCTGCGTGACGAAATAGGCCGCCCGCATGTTCACGTTCATGACCGCGTCGTAGTCCTCGGCTGTCACCTCCAATTGCGGCTTGGGGCGGTTCGTGCCGGCATTGTTGACCAAAATGTCGAAGGCCGGCCTTTGCGCGACCTCCCTGCCGAACGCCTCGATGTCGGTGACATCGGCGACAAGCACGTCCGCCTGCAGGCCTTGCGACCGCAGGCCATCCGCGACGGCGGAAATCTCCTCTCCGGTTCTGGCGCAAAGCGTCACCGCGGCGCCGGCGGCGGCATAGGTCTCGGCGATGGCCCTGCCGATGCCCCGCCCGGCACCCGTGACGAGCGCCCGGCGTCCGTCGAGACGGAAATTCGGGACTGCGGCGACCGTCATGTCGCCGCGCCGAAGGAAATTGCCCCGCGGCGGATGCGGCGCGGCTGCCGACAGAGCATTCTCACTCTGCTGCCTCCATGCTGCGCATATGCGCGGCCAGCGCCATCAGACGCCGGTCCCGCCATTCGGTGCGGTCCTGAAGGCCGTCCAGCGGCAGCGCGTCGCGCCGTTCGGCCTCGACGCGTCCGATCAGCTCGTCGCTCCAGGGCTGCGGCTCGCCGCGTTCACTGGCGATGTCGAGATAGAGGCCGCCCAACCGGTTGGCGTAATCGCGCACGCCGCCGGGAGCGTTCAGGTCGATCGTCTCGAAGGGCCCCATGAAGGCCCAGCGCAGGCCGAGCCCCTTGGAGATCGTCGCGTCGATGTCGGCCGCCGAGCAGTAACCCTCCTCGAACAGCGCCCAGGCCTCGCGCAGCAGCACGCCCTGCAGGCGGTTGAGGACGAAGCCCCGCAATTCGCGGGCGACGCGGACGGGGTGCTGGCCGACGGCGTGCATGAGGTCATGTACCTGGTCGACGGCCTCCGGCAGCGTCCAGCTCGCGGGAACCAGTTCGACGACCGGCACGAGATAGGGCGGATTGACCGGATGCGCGACAAGGCAGCGCGGCGCGATGGACAGTCCCTCGGTGAAGTCCGACGAGGGGATGCCGGACGAGGACGAACCGACGATCGTGTTTTCGTCGAGCAGGCCGTCCAGTTCCTCGTAAAGGGCGCGTTTCACGTCGACCCGCTCCAGAACCGATTCCTGGACGTACCCGATCCCGCGCACGGCCTCGGCCAGCGTCTCGCAACAGGAGACGCGCGCGGCGATCTCCTGCGGCCGCTCGATCAGCCCGAAGCTCTCCAGATCGGACAGGGACTGTTCGAGTTTCGCAGGCAATGACGCCACGAGGTCCTTGCTGCGGTCGAACACCCGCACCTCGATGCCCGCCCGGGCGAAGACGATCGCCCAGCCGAGACCGACGAGCCCGGCGCCGACGATCGCGACGCCGGAGGAGGCTGCGTGGTCCGTGGTGCTCATGAGACCGCGGACTTCGCGCCGTCGGCGAGGCAGATCTCGCTGATGCGGAGGTTTTCCCCGGTGATGCGGCACGGGAAGGTGTCAGCCAGCCCCTCTTCGTGGATCGGGATCACCCTCGTGTCGTCATAGCCCACCTGCTTCATCATTTCCTCGGTGGCGAGCAGCAGGTTCATCTGGCTTCCGACGGCAAGACCCACGGGCGTGTACATGGTGTCCACGCCGACGACCGAACCGTCATTCTTCAGATTGGCGAACTGGTAGACGAGGTCGCCCGCCAGAACCCAGGTGTCCTCGCTGTCGCTCTTGCCGTCGTTGCGCACGGTCACCCACATGGAGCCGAAGGTGTGGCTGTCGCGCGCCAGATGCAGGTCGATGCCCGGCAGGACGTTCTCCTGCGATCCCTCGACCACGCGCAGCCGGCCCTCCGCCGCAAGGTTCACTCCGCGCAGAATGTCGCCCGGATCGACCGCGATCATCATCCAGCGCAGCCGGTCCGGCAGCGACATCGCCCAGACCCACTTCTCGATCTCGTCGCGCTGGATGTAGAAGGTGGCGTTCGGGAAATCCTCGACATTGCCGAAGTGGTCGAAATGCGCATGGGTGATGAAGACCGTGTCGACGTCTTCCGGCGTAAGGCCGAATTCGGCGAGGACCACCTTGGGAGAGCGCCAGTTTTCCACGCCGAACTTGTCGCCGAGATGCTTGCCGTAATCCTTGTCGTTGTACCCGACATCGACAAGCGCGACATGGTCCTCGCTGCGGATGAGGACATAGCAATAGGGCAGCTTCACGTAGCCCTGGTTGTGGGCGCCGTAAAGCACGCCGCTCTTGTGGTAATTCGGAACAAAACTGTATTCCAGAACATGGATCGAATAGTCGGCCATTTGGTCCTCCCCCGGCTCGGTTTCAGGTGTTTTTCGCGGCCCCGCCGGCGTGCGATGCACCGCAGGTGCAACACGCATGGCTGAAGTCCACGGGCGTGATGTTGGCGTCCGGCTCCGCCGTCGCGATCAGAAGCCTCTGCGCGACGTGAAGCTTGCGGATGATGTCGTGCCTCGCGTCGTCACGCGCGTGCTGGCCGACCAGCGCTGAAAGCGAATCCATCGTCTTCGCGGCATCTGCCAGGCAGGCGGCAAGCTCCTGCAGCGCGGCGTGGTGCCGGACAGCCGCGGGCGGCGACTTCAGGGCACGGAGGCGGTCCCTTGCCTCCGCCAATTGTTCGACGGCCGTCGTGTAGATCGCATGATCCAGCGACAGGTCGCGATGGCCGCGCGTCATCGCCAGGAGCAGGACGCCGCTGAGCTGCGCGAGGACGCGCGACAGGACGTTGTAGAGCGGGCTCGCATGGGCGAGATAGCTGGCGACGGCCTCGTCGCGGTAGCCTCCGTCGAGGATCACGTCGACCTGCGACGCATCGGGAATGTCCCAAATGCCGCATTGTGCGTCGTGGATCCCGCCATTGCCGGGTGCGGGCGCGCTCGTCATGCCGCACTCTCCTTCAGTCTTGCCGATTTGCGGATCATCAGCCGGCCCGGAAGGAAGTGCTCCTTCGCCTGGATGTCTTCCTTCGACAGGAGCCGCTCGATCTCCAGGATCACCTGATCGATCATCGCGTTCATCGGCTGACGGACGGTCGTCAGTTCGTGCGAGGGCCAGCTGGCCATGGCGATGTCGTCGAAGCCGATGATCGAAACGTCCTCGGGGATCGAATAGCCCAATTCCCGCCTGGCCGCGTCCATGGCGCCGATCGCGACGATGTCGTTGGCGCAGAACACCGCGTCCGGTTTCTCGTCTTCGGCGAAGAGTTCCTTCATGCCCTCGTAGCCGGCTTCATAGGTGAAATCCCGCCCGGAGATCACCGCGGGTTCGGGAAGGCCCGCCGCCTTGCAGCCGTCGCGGAAGCCGCGCAGGCGGTCCACGTTGGTGCTGGCGTCGTCCAGACCGGAAATGTAGGCCGGCCGCTTGTGGCCCGCCTCCGCCAGCTTCGTCGCCACCAGCGATCCGCCGGAATAGTTGTCGCAGCAGACCGCGCTGGCATTGGCGCCGGAGACGTAACGGTTGAACAGGATGACCGGCGTGCGGCCCTCGACGCATTTGCGCACGGTTTCGGAGGACATCGTCGCGGCCAGCACGATCGCGACGTCCGGATTGTATTGCTGCAGGAGCGGCAAGGCCTCGTCCACGCCCTGCGTCCCGTCGGAGGTGAACAGCATGGTGTGAAGGCCCAGCCCCTGGAGGCGCCGCGTCAGCTTGACCACCACCTCCGGATAGAAGGGGTTGGTGATGTTGCTGACGAAGAGCGCGGCGATGCGGCTTCGTTGCGTGATGAGGCTGCGCGCGAAGAGATTGGGCGCGTATCCCATCTCGGCCGCCTTCTCCAGGACGCGGTCGCGCGTCTTGGACGCGATGGTCGGGTCGTTGCTCAGGGCGCGCGACACCGTCGCGATCGAGACGCCAAGCGTTTGCGCAATATCCTTCACCGTGACCCGGCTTTTCGCCGGCCCGCTTTTCCGAAGGGGATCTGCCGTCTTCTTGTGCATCTCGATCTCGCTCGTGCTGGGCCTCCCGAGCCCGCCGCGCAGCCTATTTCGCCTTCGCGGCCGGTTCTGCGGCCTGTCCGTATCCGACATTGCGCCCGCCATAGCGACGCACGCGGATATTGCACTGCTCGGCGTGACCGACAAATCCCTCCAGCATGCAAAGACGCGACCCATATTCGCCGACCAGCGTCGCCGCCTCGTCGGTCAGCACCTTCTGGTAGGAATGGGTCTTGAGGAACTTTCCGACCCACAATCCGCCCGTGTATCGGCCGGCCTTCTTGGTCGGCAGCGTGTGGTTGGTGCCGATCACCTTGTCGCCATTGGCCACATTGGTGCGCGGGCCGAGGAACAGGGCGCCGTAGCAGGTCATGTTCTCCAGGAACCAGTCGTCGCGGTCGGTCATCACCTGGACGTGTTCGGAGGCGATATCGTCGGCGACGGCGAGCATCTCGTCATAGGTGTCGCACAGGATCACTTCGCCATAGTCACGCCAGGAGACAGAGGCCGTCTCGGCCGTCGGCAGGATCTCGAGCAGCCGGTCGATCTCCGACATCGTCCCCTCGGCGAGCTTGCGCGAATTGGTCACCAGCACCGCCGGCGAGTTGTAGCCGTGCTCGGCCTGGCCGAGGAGGTCGGTCGCGCACAGTTCGGCGTCGACCGTGTCGTCGGCGATGACCATCGTCTCGGTGGGCCCGGCGAAAAGGTCGATCCCGACGCGGCCGAACAATTGCCGCTTCGCTTCCGCGACGAAGGCGTTGCCGGGGCCGACGAGCATATGGACCGGATCGATGGTCTCGGTGCCGAGCGCCATCGCGCCGACCGCCTGGATTCCGCCGAGGACGTAGATCTCGTGCGCGCCGCCCATATGCATGGCGGCTACGATGGCGGGGTGCGGCTCGCCATTGACCGGCGGCGCGGAGGCGACGATGCGCTTGACGCCGGCAACCGACGCGGTCAGCACCGACATGTGGGCGGAGGCGACCATGGGGAACTTGCCGCCCGGCACGTAGCAGCCGACCGACTGAACCGGGATGTTGCGATGCCCGAGGATCACGCCCGGCAGCGTCTCGACCTCGATGTCGGTCATCGACGCGCGCTGGGCCTCGGCGAACCGGCGGATCTGGTCCTGGGCGAACCTGATGTCCTCCATGTCGCGGGTCGACACCCTCTGGAGGGCGGCTTCGATTTCCGAGGCGGTCAGCCGGAACGAGGCCGGGGCGTATTTGTCGAACTTCTCGCTGAGGTCGCGAACCGCGGCGTCGCCGCGTTCCTCGATCTGCTTGAGCGTGCTCTCGACCACGGCGCGGACCTTGGCGTCGTCTTCACTTCGTTCCGCATCGGGCTTTCCCCGTTTCAGATACTGTATGGTCATCTTTCTTTCCTCGTTGTCGCTACGAGACTGAACGCGGCACGCGACGAAGCGGGCGTTTCGATGCTTCGCGCGTCTTGTCGTTCATTCCTGCCCGGCGCGGAGCCTGCCGCCGGATCATGAACCGGCGGCAGACGATTTTCGATCAGGGCTGAACCGTCGGCTCGATCTTGGTCAGGTGGTAGAGGTCCGCGGGGGCCTCGCACTGACGGCAATTGATGCCCGGCTCGTTCGGCGCCGCCTTCACGGCGTCCGCCGGCAGCGGCTGGATCTCGGCGCCCGGCGTCGGCTGGCCTTCCAGCGCCGACGTCAGCGAGAGTTCGGGAAGCAGCTCGGGGTTGAACACCTCGGTCACGAAGGAGCTCGGTACCTTGCCGTCCGGGAACGCGTTGCAGCCGTCCTCGAACTTGTCGCCTTCGCACAGCACGACGGCGTCGCCCGGAACCCACGGAAGCGGATACTCGATGTTGCGCTGGTCTTCCGGCAGCGCGTCACGCGTGCCGTTCAGGATCTCCATCATGATCTTGAAGGCGAAGCCGGACTGGGCGGGCGGGGAGCCGGCCGACACGCCGTCGATGCCCTTGGCCTGATAGTCCGGGTTGGCGAGCGCCAGGCGGAAGCCGTTGGAGTTCTCGCCGGTCATCGGTACGAGGCGGTCCGGGTTGGCCTGCAGAAGCGCCTGGATCGCGCCGAACTCGCCGGCCTGGGCCCAGATCCCGTCAACATCCGGATGCGCGGCAAGGGCCTTTGCGGTTTCCTGCTGCGTGGTGCGATCGTCCCAGTAGCTGTAATATTCGGCCACGACCTCGATGTCCGGATACTGGTTGAAGATATGCATCGCGCCATTGGTGTGGCGGTCGTCGACGGAGTTGCCCGGCACGCCGCGCGAGAGGAAGATCTTGCCCTTGCCGTCGAGCGCGTTGACCAGCGCCTGCGCCGAGTTCTCGCCGAAGCCCGACGTGATGTAGCTGATGTTGTAGGCGCACTGCTCGGTGACCGTCGCATCGTACATGAAGAACAGGACGCCTTCCTGGCAGCCACGCTTCACGACGCGGTTCAGGGCCGTGGACGAGATCGGGAAGCTGACGATGCCGTCCGCGCCGTTGGCGATCATGCTCTCGTAGTCGGAAATCTGCGCCTGCGGATCGGTGCCCGAGATGACTTCGACCAGTTCGACGGTCTCGTTGAACGGCGGGGTCGCGGCGAGCGCCTTGACGATGTTGGCCGCCTCGCTCTGCCAGGAATTGCCCGAGTAGCTCAGCGACAGATAGATCAGCCACTTGCCGTCCTTGGTCTTGGCCGATGCCTCCTCCGTCGAGACGACCTGCGTTCCTGCTCCGATGAGGGCCGTCAGCGCCAGCGCCTTGGCTATCTTAGTGAGTTTCATGTGACTTCCTCCTTTTTTTGGACCGGCATTCCGGTTGATACGCGGCGCATCGCGCTGCCGCCTGGAAGGCACAGCGTCGCGTGCACCCTCCGCTCCTCCCGCGACGATGCGGGAATCGGTGAATTGGAAACGTTTACAATTCGGGGCGAGAAAGAGGATTTCGCCTGCATCTCAGCCTCGCTTTCCGAAAACGTCGCGAAGAAACGCGAAGGATTGCTCGCGCAAGGCGATCAGCGCCAGCAGGATGACCCCGCCTTCCATGATGGTCTTCCAGCCCTGCTCGATCCCGAGCGCGGTCAGGATGGTCGCCAGCGTCGTGAGCAGCAGCGCGCCGCCGACCGTGCCGACGAAGTTGCCCTGTCCGCCCAGGATGGAGGATCCGCCCACGACGACCGCCGCGATCGAGGGCAGCAGGTAGGAATCGCCCATCCGCAGGGTCGCGCCGCTGGCATAACCGGCCAGCATCATCCCGGTGAAACCGGCGCACAGGGCCGACACCGCATAGGCGCTGACGATCAGCAGGCCGCTGGGCAGGCCCGCGATATAGGCGGCGAGCGGATTGTTGCCGACCGCGTTCAGCTTGCGGCCGAAGGCCGAATAGGACTGAAGCACCGTTCCGAACACCACGAAGACGAGCAGCAGATAGACGGGGGCGGGCACGCCCAGGAACTTGCCCTGCATGAAATCGCTCAACAGCGGCGCGGGATAGCCTCGCGGCGTGCCGCGGGTGAAGCCGAGGCACAGGCTGTAGACGATCAATCCGACCGCCATCGTCATGATGAAGGGCGGAACCCGCAGATAGGCGACGCCGATGCCGCTGACGACGCCGACGATGACGCAGGCGCCCAGGATCATGGGGACGAGATAGATCAGCCCCTCGTTGGAGCCGTTCATCAGCGAGGCCGTCAGCACACCGCCGAGCGTGATCACCGAGGCGATCGACAGATCGAGCCCGCGAACGAGGATGACGAGGCCCTGCCCGAAGGCGCAGAACACGAGGAAAGAACTCAGATAGAGGATCGTCTCGACCTGCGACCAGCTTCCGAAGGACGGGCTGATCGCGCGGGAGGCCAGGATCATCGCGATCGTCAGCCCAAAGATGGCGACGATCGTCACGAACTCGCCGCTGACCTTGGCAGTCGTCCGCTTGTCTTCCTGTTCCGCGCCGGCATTCGTCATGGCGTTGTCGTTCTGCATCACGGCGTGTTCCTGCGGCTTGTTGCGGCCTGGACGAATGCGGAGAAGAGCACCGCGAGGATCATGATCGCGCCCTGGATGACGCCCGTGTAGAAGGACGACACGCCGACGGCGAAGAGCACCTTTTGCATGAGCATCAGGGTCGCCGCCCCGAAGAGCGAAGCGGTGACGCCGCCCCTGCCCCCTCCGAAGGCGGTTCCGCCGAGAGCGACCGCCGCGAAGCACAGAAGCAGGAAGGGATCGCCGCCGTTGGGATTGCCCGTGGCGGTCTGGGCGGCCAGCATGTAGCCGGCGGCGCCATAGAACGCACCCGCCCACAGGAAGGACATGAAGCGGGCCTTGGCGACATCGATGCCCGACAGGGCCGCCGCGTGCTCGTCCTGGCCGACGGACAAGAGGGAGCGACCGGAATTCGTGGTCCGGAAGACCGACCAGAACATCATCACCGCGACCGCGATCACGACGGCGATCGGAACGGCGCCGAAGATCGACGCGGTCAATTCATAGGCCATGAAGTCGGACACGTATCCGCCCGGAGCGCCCAGAACGAGCAGTGCGACGCCCTTGCAGATGATCATCGTCGCAAGGGTGGCGGCGATCGCCTGAATGCGCAGATAGGCGACCACGTAGCCATTGACGGCGCCGACCACCAATCCGATCGCGACAACCATCGCGAAATTGGCCAGCGCCCCGAGCGGCCCCTCGATGGGCGCCACCGCGACAACGACATTGGCGAGCGAGATGACGCCGGCAACGGAAAGGTCGAAGCCGCCCTGCAGGATGACGAAGGTCGCTCCGGCCGCCGCCAGCATGAGCGGCAGCGAATTGTTGAACAGCGATTCGATGGAATAGAGCGACAGCGCCGAGGGCTGCACGACGCTGTAGATCGTCGCCATCACGAGATAGATGACGATGATCGGAAACGCGCTCTCGACGACCTGTCTCATCGTCGGAAGGGCGCGCGACTGCGCGCCGCTGTTGATCTGCGTGCTCGCCATTCTTCAGACCGCAACCTTCATTTCATGACTGTGACCGTGCGCGGCGGCCAGAAGGCGCTCCTCGGTCAATTCCTCGCGCGCAACGTCGGCGACGAGCCGGCCGCCATACATGACGAGGCACCGCGAACTCAGGTGAACCAGTTCGGACAGTTCGGAGGAATAGAAAAGGATCGTCCCGCCGCCGGCGACGAAGTCGCGCATCATGGCGTAGATCGACTGCTTGGTTCCGACATCGACGCCGCGCGCGGGATCGAAGAGAACGAGGCATTTCGCCCCGGTGATCAGAGCGCGCGCCAGAAGGACCTTCTGCTGGTTTCCGCCGGACAGGCTGCCGACATTGAACCCCAGATAGCGCGGAGAAAGCGCGACCTTCGAGGCGACCTCCCTGGAAACGTTCTTTTCCAGCCCCGCATAGACGATGCCGGCATGGCTGGCCCGCGAGATCTCCGGCAAGGCGATGTTCGACGCAGCCGTGAGATTGGCGAAGATCCCCTCCGTCTTGCGCTCTTCGGGGACGAAGGCGATGCCCGCGCCGGCACGAAGCGCCCGCCGCGGCGAGCCGAGGGTCGCAGCCTGGCCGCCAACCGTGATCTTGCCGTCACCCGGCCTGGCGGCGCCGCCGAGCGCCCTGAACAGGTCCTGCTGGCCCTGCCCTTCCAGGGCGGCCAGACCGACGATCTCCCCGGCCTTCAAACTCAGGTCGAGCGAACGCACCTTGCCGACGCTCAGGCCCCGGACATCGACGATGACCTCGGCGTCCGGCCTTGCGGCGACCGGTTCTGAGAAGGCGCTATCCGGGCTCCGCCCGACCATCATCGCGAAGATGCCGTCGTCATCGACGCCCGACAGGTCGACGGTGTCGATCGTCTGGCCGTTGCGCAGGACCGTCGCCCGCTCGCAGATCTCGCGGACCTCTCCGAGCCGGTGCGAGATGTACATCACGGCGACGCCGCGGGCGGTGAGCCGGCGGATCTGCTCGAAAAGCCATTCGGGATCGGGGAGAGCCGCGGTCGGTTCGTCGAGAATGAGGAGCCGCGAGGCATGCGACAGGGCCCGCGTGATTTCGACCCGCTGGCGTTCGGCGAGCGACAAATCCTCGACGATCGCATCGGGCGCGATGTCGGCGACCTGCCATTCGCGCAGCACGTCGGCCGATCTGTGCAGAATGCTCGATCTGGAGTCCGGCCAGAAGGACCGCCGCGACGCCCGGGGGAGCAACAGGTTCTCGCCGACCGTCATGTTCGGGATCAGGCTCAGTTCCTGGAAGGCCGTCGCCACGCCGCGTTCGCGCGCCCGGGAAATCGAATGCGGGTCATAGGCTTCGCCAGCCAGCGTCATGCCGCCGGAATTCGAGCGCACGACGCCCGACAAGATCTTCACCAGGGTGGATTTTCCGGCACCGTTCTCACCGAGGATCGCGTGGACCTCGCCCTGCGCGATCGTCAGCGACACGTCGCTCAAGGCGACGGTGGCGCCGTAGCGCTTCGACAAGGCGCTTGTCTGGAGAACTCCCTCCCGCACGTCGCCCCTCCCAGAACGAGTTCATTGTAATCGTTTCCAATCATTTTGGAAACGTTTCCAAAAACCATAATTGCGACTCACCGATTCAGTCAAGCCCAAAAAAGGACGGCCAAGATCGAATTTTCCGGGAGCCCGCAGCGGACAGTCCTGCACAGTCCCGGCGGACCGGAAACCCGCCATCGCCGCCGCGCGAAGCCGCCCTGCTGATCGAGAAGACCAGGCCGGGTTGAGGCTTCGCGGACACCCGGCGTCGCCACAAGCATGCCAGCTGCCCACCGAGGCGTCACAGCCGCGCGAATCCAGCCGGTTTTTTCGGCATGCCGCTCGTTTTCAAGGCAGCGATGCGAAAATCCTATATAGGACTTGACACAATTTCCGTGAGAGAAATAGCATCAACCCAGAAGTCCTACATAGGACATGGATGCGATGAAGAAAGCCATTCTGCGCCCGGTGTCGAACGACAGCGTTCCGACCAAGGCGAAACACCAGAGGATTTCGGAAGAGATCCTGACCGCGATCGAGGAAGGCCGCTGGCTGCCCGGCGACCAGCTTCCGGCGGAAGACCAGCTTGCTGCGGAGATGGGCGCCAGCCTCGGCACCATGCAACGCGCCTTGCGCAGCCTGGTGCAGATGGGCGTGGTGGAGCGGCACCATGGCCGCGGCACGTTCGTTTCGGGCGCACGGGCCCAGGAAACCCAGCTCCGGCATTTCCGCTTCATGGCGGAGGGCGGCACCCGGCTGCTGCCCGTCTTCTTCAAGATCATCGACGTCGAGACGACGAGCGAGAGCGGCCCTTGGAGCCAGTTCTTCGGCACGCCCGACGGCGAATTCATCCATATCCACCGCCTCGTCTCGGTGAATGACGAGTTCGAGGTCTTCAGCGAGATCTACCTGCCGGCCGACCGGTTCTCCGATCTCGCCCAGATGAGCGAGACGACGCTCAACGGCGTGTCTTTCCGCGACATGCTGGCCGAGCGCTTTAACGCACCGACGCTGAACACGCGCCAGACCATGGCCTGCCAACCGCTGCCGCCGCGCGTCGCGCGCCAGCTGGACGTGCCTCCGGGCCAGTACGGCATGGTCTGGACCATCTGCGGCCTCAGCTACCGCGACGCGCCGATCACCTGGCAGCGCATTTTCGTGCCGCCGAGCGACCGGGTGATCGAGATCGTGCCGGTGTCGTCGAACGGGCATCCCGACTTCAGCGAGGCGGGGTGACCGAGAGCCGACCGGAACGACCAAAGAAAGAGAATGGGCGCCAAAGCCCATCGGCATGACACCGCCTTGGGGAAGCGACAACCACACGTGAGACAGGAGAGCAAACCATGCAACTGACCATGCCAACACCGGGCAGCCTTGCCCGCAAGGCCCTCGCCCATGCGCGGACGATCGTCGCCGCGGTCGCCGTCAACGGACTGGCCCTGGCCGCCGCCGGCGCCCAGGACATGCCGGAAATGACGCTGAAATTCGGGCACCCCTACAACGAGACCCACCCGCTGGCGCAGGGCGCGCAGAAGTTCGCGGACATGGTCAAGGAGAAGAGCGGCGGCAAGATCACCGTCGAGGTCTTCCCGAACTCGACCATCGGCTCGTCGCGCGAACTGGTGGAAAGCATCCAGATCGGCGTGATCGATTTCGCCCTGGTGCCGACGACGAACGTGGCGAGCTTCTATCCGCCGCTCGACATCTTCTACCTGCCGTTCCTGTTCCGCGACAGCGAGCATGCCTATGCGGTGTCGGACGGTCCGGTCGGCCAGGATCTCTATGACGGCCTCCAGTCGGCAACGGGCATCCACACGATCGCCATGTATGAAAGCGGCTTCCGCACGATCACGACGGCCAAGACCAAGGTCGAGATGCCGGACGACATGAAGGGCATCAAGTTCCGGGTCGTGAACAATCCGCTCAACGTCGCCACCTTCAAGGCGCTCGGCGCCAATCCGACGCCGATGGCCCTGTCGGAGGTCTTCACCGGCCTGCAACAGGGAACCGTCGACGGGCAGGACAACCCGGTCGGCAACGTCAAGGCCTTCGGCTTCGACAAGGTGCAGGACTTCATCACCCTGTCGCACCACCAGTGGGCCGGCATCATGTTCCTCGCCAGCGACAAGATCATGACCAGCGTTCCGGACGACGTGAAGGCCCTGTTCAAGGAAGCCGCGATCGAGACGCAGGACTGGGAGCGCGCCGAGATGAACGCCGTCGAGGGCCAGTATCTCACCGAGATGGAAGCCGGCGGCATGACCGTGACGCGGCTGTCGCCCGAACAGGCAGCGGCATTCCAGGCGGCGATGGAGCCCGTCTGGGACGAGTACCGCGAGAAGATCGGCGCCGATCTGATCCAGGCCGCCGTCGACACGAAATAGGCCAGAAGAGCCGCCGCCAGGGGAAACGACATGGAAACGACAAAGAGACTTCTCGACCTTTCCGAACGTGCCCTGGCGGTTGCCTGCGTGATCGCCTTCATCGTGATGTTCGTCCTCGGCATCGCGACTGTGTTCTTCCGCTACGTGGTGGAAAGCTCGCTGGCCTTCCCGGACGAGATGATCCGATACCTCTTCATCTGGATGATCTTCCTCGGGTCGGGGATCGCGTTTCGGCGCAACATGCACGCCGCCATCGGCGTTTTCGTCAACAACCTGCCCGCGTCGATGAAGCGGGCGGCGCTGATCCTCGCCACGCTGGCCTGCGGGCTGTTCTTCGCGGTGTTGTTCTGGAGCGGCCTTATGACGACGATGCGGGTCCAGACGCAGATCTCGCCCGCATTGGAGATTTCCATGGCGTGGGTCTACGGCGCGGTTCCCGTCGGCATGGTGTTCCTGTTCGTCTACGCCGCCGAGCTTCTCGCAAAGCAACTGCGCGCGCCCGCCGGCGAATTGCTTGCCGACGACCACTGATCTCTCCGCGAACCGTTTTCGCCAGGACCATCCGACATGATTTCCGCTGCCATTTTCGGTTCCCTTGTCCTCCTGATGCTGCTGCGCGTGCCGATCGCGCTTGCGCTCGGACTGTCGAGCATGCTCGGGCTCTGGCTGAGCGACATCAGCATGGAGATCGTGGCCCAGCGCATGCTGGCGACCAACAATTCATTCCCGCTGCTCGCGATCCCCTTCTTCATCCTGGCCGGGGAGATCATGTCGACCGGCGGCATGTCGCGCCGTCTCGTCGGCTTCGCGTCCTCGCTGGTCAGCCACATGACCGGCGGCCTCGCCGCGGTCGCGATCCTGTCGTCCTCCTTCTTCGCCGCGCTGTCCGGATCCAACGCAGCGACTGTGGCGGCGATCGGCGGCGTCATGAACCAGCCGATGGAGGAAAAGGGCTACCGTCCGCAATATACGGCGGCGACGATCGCGGCGGCCGGCGTGACCGGGATGATCATTCCGCCGTCCATCCTGCTCATCCTTTACGGTGTGGTGACGGGCGTCTCGATCACCGACCTGTTCCTCGCCGGCATGGCGCCTGGCATCCTGATCTGCATCTCGATGCTGATCCTGAACCGCTTCATGGCGGCGAAGCTCGATGTCGAAACCACGCCGTTCCAGGGGCGCGCGGCGATCTGGCAGAGCTTCCGCGAGGCCTTCTGGCCCCTTTTGATGCCGGTCATCATCCTGTCGGGCATCTATGGCGGTGTCTTCACGCCGACCGAGGCGGCGATCGTCGCGGTGCTCTACGGCATCGTCGTCGGCGCGCTGTACCGCGAACTGACCCTGCCCGCGCTCTGGCGGGCCTTCTACAAGGCCGTGCTTTCGTCCGCGGTGGTGATGTTCATCATGAACGCGGCCGGCGTCTTCGCCTGGCTGATCACCATCAACCAGATCCCGCAGAGCATCTCGGCGCATCTCGCCGGAATATCCGGCGGGCCGATCGTCTATCTCCTGCTGGTCAACGTGTTCCTGCTGGCGGTCGGATGCATGATGAACGCCGCTGCGGCGATCGTGATCTTCACCTCCATCCTCTATCCCGCCGCGATGAGCTTCGGCATCGACCCGGTGCTGTTCGGCATCATCGTGTCGGTCAACCTGTCCATCGGCACCGTGACGCCGCCGCTGGGCGTGGACCTCTTCATCGCCTCGGCGATCACGAAGGTCTCCATCGAGCGGATCGTCGCTGCGATCTGGCCCTATATCCTGGTCCTGATCCTCGACCTTCTGCTGATCACATACGTCCCGCCGATCTCGATGACGCTCGTTCACCTCTTCCAATAACGCGTTTCACTTCGGGCGCGCCCGCGCCCACCCCATGACTTCAAGAAGGTTTGCAATGACAGAACATTTTTCGGATGCGGCAGGCGCCAGACCCTGGAACGCAGTGGACAGCGGCGTGATACGGCATGCCATCGACCCGTCGCTGCTCGGCCATGCGGAGATCTCCCCGAAGGGCGAATTCGAGGCGGGGTCCTACGCATCCTTCACGCTGGTCTATACCGCGGGCAAGTTCGGCGTCGACGATTCGGGCAGCCTGCGCATCGTCTTCCGCTTCGCCTCCGACCAGGGCAATCCGCAATTCGACGATCCATCCGGCGCCAACTACTGCACCGTCGAAGCGTCGAACGGCGCCGTCCTGCAGTTGCGCTGGGACCCGAAAGGCAATGTGCGTCCGTGGGACCGCACGCTGTGGATCAAGGTGGTGAAAGGCTTCCTGCAGGAAGGCGACACGATCACCATCCGCTTCGGCGTCACCGACCATGGCGGGCCGGGCATGCGGCTCCAGACCTTCTGCGAGGAGACGTTCGAGTTCCGTGTGCTGGTCGATCCGATCGCGACCTTCAACTTCCAGCCGCTGCCGGTGCAGCCGGCGATCGCCATCGTGCCGGGCAAGCCCGAGCGCTTCGTGGCGGCGCTGCCGACGCTGAAGCGGCCGGGCGAGCCGTTCGACCTGAAGCTCAAGGGCGAAGACGGATGGGGCAATCCTTCCGACACATGTTCCGGACGCTTCCTGCTGGAGGCCGACGGCGCGATCGACGGACTGCCGGACAGTGTCGAGATGAAGCCGGGCGCATTCTCCCTGACCGTTCCGGGCCTGACGGTAAGTGCGCCGGGCAAGGTCTCTGTCGCGGTCAGAAGCGAAGAAGGCGCGCTTGTCGCCCGGACAAACCCGCTGATCGTCGAGGACCGCGAACTCGTCCATTTCTGGGCCGACATGCACGGCCAGTCGGAGGAGACGATCGGCACGGGCAGCGCGACGGAATATTTCGCCTTCGCCAGGGATCGGGCGTGGGTCGACGCCTGCGGCCACCAGGGCAACGACTTCCAGATCTCCGACGAGTTCTGGGCGGAATTGAACCGCATCACCGCCGAATTCGACGCCGACGGGCGCTTCGTCGCGATGCCCGGCTATGAATGGTCGGGCAACACGTCGCTCGGCGGCGACCGCAACGTGTACTTTCCCACAGAGGGGCGGACCATCCGGCGATCATCCCACGCGCTGATCGAGGACAAGACGACAGCCGACACGGATTGCTTCACGGCCAAGGATCTGTTCGCCGCCTTCTCGGACGAGGGCGAGAGCGACGTCGTCTGCTACGCCCATTGCGGCGGACGCTACGCCGATATCGGCTTCGCCCATGACGGCCGGTTCGAGAAATCGGTCGAGGTGCATTCTTCCTGGGGCAGCTTCGAATGGCTGCTGCACGATGCCTTCAAGCTCGGTTACCGGGTCGGCGTGGTCTGCAATTCCGACGGGCACAAGGGACGTCCGGGCGCCAGCTATCCGGGCGCCGGAAAGTTCGGCGCGATCGGCGGATTGACCTGTTTCAACGCGTCCGAACTGTCGCGTCCGGCCCTGCTCGATTGCATGCGCAAGCGCCACCACTACGGCACGACGGGTGGCCCGAACGGGCGCATCGCGATCGACCTATCCGCGCATTTCGAAAGCCAGGCCGAAATCTACCACGACGATCCCGCGCTCGGTCCTTCGCAGGCCCTTTCCGGCACATCGGCCATGATGGGCGATATCGTGAAACTGCCTCAAGGCGACGCCGAACTGGCGGTCACCGTCGACGCCGCCTCCCCCATCGAGCGCATCGACGTCTTCAACGGGCTCGCGCTCGTCGAGACCATCCGCCCCTTTGGCGAGGACGATCTCGGCGCCCGGATCAGGCTGCACTGGGAAGGTGCCGAATATCGCGGTCGTTTCCGGGAGGTGATCTGGGACGGCGGCGCCGAACTGACCGGAAACACGATCGCGCATGCGACCCCGATCAATTTCTTCAACCGCGACAAGACGCTCGATCAGGTCGGCGACGACAGGGTTGCCTGGAAGGCGCTGACCACCGGCAACTTCGGTGGCGCGGATCTGCGGCTGTCCGACCCGCAGGCCGGGTCGATCTCCGTCAGCACGCCACTCGTCAGCTTCGACATGCCGATCGCGGAGATCGGCTATGAAGACGTCGTCCATGACGCCTCCGGCGAACTGCCACGCTTCTTCAAGCTGTTCCGGCTCCCCGACGACAATCCGCACTTGTCGATGAGCGTCCGCCGGCGTGTCTCGATCGATGCGGGCAAGGACAATCCGATCTATGTGCGCGTGACCCTGGAAGACGGGACCCGCGCCTGGACGAGCCCGATCTACATCTTCCGCTGACGCCGGCCGGCAAGCGGGCATCGCGCAAGGGGTCAGTCGATGCCGGTAAGACCGTGTCGCATCGGCGCGGATACTGGATCGCTCGTCAGAACAGCGGTCAGGCCGGCCAGGTCGGGAGCGTGACCGAGAGCGGCAATCTGCTCGATGAGCGGCTGTTGGATACGTTCGCGTCCCGCATGGCGCAGGCAATCGGCGAATTTCGGGGCCATCTGATCGAAGGTGGTTTCCGAAGCCCGAATGCCGGGCGCTTCGGGGACGATGACCTCGTAGCTCGCGCCGTTCACGAGAAGCACCCGCGCGGCCGGCCGTTCCGACGCGCCACGCGGGATCACCCGGTCCAGCGAGACCTTCGCCGCGACGTTGAGGACAGCCGGGTCCGATCGGGCTTCGGGCATGAAGCCCTCGAGCGTTACCTCGGACCGTCTCATCGCCAGCGCGAAGCAGAAGGGAATCGAGAACTTGGCCGCGACCATGCTCGCCGGCCGCTTCCTGTCGGCTTCGGGCAGCATCAGCATGTCGTCGGGAGGAGACACGCTCAGAGACACCGCCTCGATGTCGTCCGCCGCAATGCCGCGCTCGCGCAACTCCAAAGCCAGGGCGATGGAGGGGTGCGTTCCCCGGCAGCACGGCCAATGCTTGAAGGTCACATCCGCCCCGCGAAAGACCCTGCCGAAACCGGCCAACAGGTCGCCCGACGCCCGGTCTCCGGTGAGCATCGCGAAGAGCCCGCTCGGCCCGTCGAGCGGCGCATCGACGCCGCGCACGCCGGAGCGGGCGAGACAGCAGGCTTCCACGACCGCCCGGGCTGCAAACGCGTCCCGGACCGCCCTGAGGTCGGAGCGAGGGCTGCGCTTGAGTTCGTCGGTCAGGGAAAACTGACAGAGGGCAAGCGAGACAGCGCTGACGGTCTGCTCCGGTGTCAGCCGGAGCATGCGCGAGACGCCGAACGCCGCGCCGGCCGCCGCGATGATCGGGGGATGATACCAGCCGCGCACGGCCGGATCGCTTGCCAGGCCGTCCCCGATCCGGCAGGCAATGTCGCAGCCCGTCGCGATGGCGAGCAGCAGATCCGGGCCCGACAATGCCTCCGCCTCGGCCAGAGCGAGCGCGGCCGGGATGATTACCGCATTCGGATGGAGGCCCGCCGCGTCATAGGTATCCTCGAAATCCAGCGCATGCGACAGCGCGCCATTGGCCAGTGCCGCCAGAGACGCGGTCGCCTTTCCGCCGCCGAGGAGCGTGGCATGACCGGATCCGCCGGCCAGTGCGTGCGTGTGGAACGGCAAGACGACGGGCTCCAGCCGGGTCGCGGCCAGCATGACGCAAAGCGCATCGGCAAGGGACAGTTGCGCCGCATGCACGGCCTCGCCCGGCAGGTCGGAAAACGAGACGCCCTGCAGGCGTTCGGCCAGTCCGAGGGCCAGCGTCATGCGCGCGGGCCAGGCCTGATGACATCGCCGTCGGCCTGGTAGTCCGTACTGAAGCCGGCTTGGGCCGTGATCGTGCGCAGATAGGACAGGATGCGATCGAATCTGGGATCGTCGGGCGCGACGAAGCGCGGGTTGGCGTCGCGCTCGATGAAGACGGGAACGAGCGCGAGATCGACCAGCCTGTCGCCGTCGATCTCGGCCTCCACGGCGAAACTCATCGCGCTGTCCGGCGGAAAATTGTAGCTGGACGTCAGGTCGGGGATCCAGTCCGGATTGAGCTTCTGGATTTCCCGGAACCCCTTTGACTTCGCATGCGCCTCCGTCATTTTCAGGTCGAGCGCGAAATTGGCCAGCGAGTGGATGATCGGCTTGCCGCGATAGAATTCGACGCCCTTCAGAATGTGCGCGTGGCAGCCGAGCACCATGTCGACGCCTGCGTCGATCGCGGCATGTGCGACGTCTCGCTGGTAATCGGGCACAACGGCCGGCACGAAGTGTATCCCTGCGTGATGACCCAGGACGAGGAAATCGACACGGTCTCTCACGGCGCGGATCGACGCGATCAGAGCGGCGATGTCCTCCTTGTGCGGAAAGGTGTGGATCCGCGCGGGCGTGCCCGGCTGGTCGTGCTCGATCTGCTCATAGACCGTGTGTCCGCGCATGGGTGCGCAGCCGGGCTTGTCTTCGTCGGCCCAGTAGTTCTGCGGCAGGATCGAGTTGACCGACAGGAACCCGACCCGCACGCCGTTGCGCTCCACCACGACCGGGCTGCGCGCCGCCTCGATGTCCATGCCCGCCCCGACCTGGAGCGCCCCTGCACGGTCGAGATGGGCCAGCGTGTCGACCATGCCGGTGACACCCCAGTCCATCGTGTGGTTGCCGGCAAAGGAGACGATCTCCAGTCCCGCGCCGACCAGCGCGTCGGCGATCTCCGGCTTACCACGCATGGTGTGGCGCGCCTGCGGCAGGCGCTCGCCGCGGTCAGTGAGGTTCACTTCCAGCTGGCAATAGCCCAGGTCGGCGGCGGTCAGCCTGTCGCGAACATGGTCGAAGATGGTTGCGGGATCCTCGCGATCGGGCGCGACGTCGCCGACGGCGACAAATCTGAGGCTCATTCACCAATCCTTTGCATGGGTCATGTGGCACGCGACCTGGCTGCCGTCGCCCGGGTCCGTCAGTCTCGGCCGCTCCGCCTTGCAGATGTCGCGGGCGAAGGGGCAGCGCGGGTGATAGGCACAGCCGGCCGGCGGATCGAGCGGGCTCGGAATTTCCCCGATCGGCTTGATGCCCGCTTCCTGACGGTCGGGATCGGCCGGCAGGGCCGCGGCCAGCAGCGCGCGCGTGTAAGGATGGTCCGGCGTTTCGCAGATCTTGCCGACAGGCCCGTGCTCGACGATCCGGCCGAGATAGATCACGATCACCTCGTCGCACATGAAGCGCACGGTGGCGAGATCGTGGCTGACGAAGACGCTGCCGATGCCGAAATCCTCCTGCAGTTCCTTCAGGAGGTTCAGGATCTGCGCGCGGATCGAGATGTCCTGCGAAGACACCGGTTCGTCGAGCAGCAACAGTTGCGGCGACGACGAGATGGCGCGGGCGATCGCGATGCGCTGACGCTGGCCGCCGGAGAACTGGTTGGGAAAGCGCTCGCCATCCTCCGGCGGCAATCCGACGGCGGACAGCACTTCGGCGACGCGGGCGCGTATGTCCGCACGGCTCATCCCCGTCGCGGCGACCAGCGGTTCGGCGACAATATGCTTCACCCGCATGCGCGGGTTGAGCGACGAGAACGGATTTTGAAACACCGGCTGGACCGAGCGGCGATAGTCGCGCATCTCGCGACGGCTCAGGCTGCCGAGCGCCTTGCCGCGGAACGCGACCTCGCCCGTGGTCGGCTTGTCGAGGGCAAGCAGGATCCGGTTCAGCGTCGTCTTTCCGCATCCGCTTTCGCCGAGCACGCCCAGGGACCGTCCCGGATGGCAGGTGATCTCGATCTCGCTGAGCGCGTGCAATTCCGCCGGACCGTCATGCCCGCGGACGCGAAAGACCCGGCCGAGGCCGCGCGTGGAAAGCACCGGCTCGCTCATGCCCCGCCTCCGGCGGGATGAAAGCATCGCAGCGCGTGACCTTCGGCGACGATCTCGAATTTCGGCTCCGTGGAGCACAGGGCCGACGCGGCCTCGCATCGCGGATGGAAGCGGCAGCCGGAGGGCCGCCTGGTCACGGAAGGCGGCGCGCCCGTGATCTGCGGCAGGCGCGCGGGCTTCTCGTCGGTTCGCGGCACGCTGGCGAGGAGGGCGCGCGTGTACCAGTGGCGCGGATTGTGAAATATCTCGCGAACAGGCCCCGTCTCGACGATCTGGCCCGCATACATGATGGCGACGCGGTCGCAGGTCTTGGCCACGACGCCGAAATCATGGGTGATGAACAGCATGGCCATGTGATGCGCCTTCTGCAGTTCGGCCAGAAGTTCGAGGAACTGGTACTGGATCGTCACGTCGAGCGACGTCGTTGGCTCGTCGCAGATCAGCAATTCCGGCGTCTGCGCCAGCGCGATCGCACTGACGATGCGTTGACGCATGCCGCCCGACATCTGGTGCGGATAGCTCTTCAGGCGCGATCGGGGCGACGGGATCTTGACCTCAGCCAGTGCGTTTGCGGCCGCGCCGTCGAGATCGCGATGGCTCGGCACACGCCTCAGCGCCTCCTTGAGCTGCGCCCCGATGCTGAAGACCGGGTTCAAAGAGGCCATCGGATCCTGCAGGATCATGCTGATCTCGCCGCCGCGCAGCGTGTGCAGGTTCCGGTTCGAGAGCTTCCGGACATCGCGTCCCTTGTAGATGATCGAGCCACTGGTTCCCTTGTCGAGTGGCGGTGCGGCCAGCCGAAGGATCGACATGCCGAGCGTCGACTTGCCCGAGCCGCTCTCGCCGACGAGACCCAGCGTCTCGCCCGGCTGCAGGTCGAGCGAAACATCCTCGATGATCACCGGCGCATTCTGCGAGGGGCCGACGCGCACCGTCAGGTCGCGGATGCTCAAGAGCGGCACGCTCATGCCCCTCCCCTCCCGCGCAGGGCCGGGTTCAGCCGGTCCGTCAGGTGATCGCCGACGATATTGACGGCCATGACGACGAAGAGGATGGCGAGCCCCGGGAACATCGCCACCCACCAGGCGGTGACCACGTAAGAACGCCCTTCCGACACCATCGAACCCCAGGAGGGGTTGGGAGGTGGGACGCCGACACCGAGGAAGCTCAGGCTCGCCTCCAGCACGATCACCACGCCGACCTGCAGGGTGGCGACGACGATCAGGGACGGGGCGATGTTGGGCAGGATGTGGCGGGAGATGATGCGCGCATGCCCGAGGCCGCTGGTGCGCGCCAGATCGACATAGTCCTCGTTCTTCACCCGCAGCGTCTCGCCGCGTGCCATGCGCGCATATTGCGACCAGAGCACCAGCGAAATCACGATGACGATGTTCGCAAAGCTCGGTCCCGAGATCGCGCCGAGCAACAGCGCCAGCAGGATCACCGGGAAGGACAGCGCCAGGTCGACCACCCGCATGATCACGCGGTCGGTCATGCCGCCCATATAGCCCGAGAAGGTTCCAACGACGGTTCCGACGGTCCCCGCGATCGCGATCACCAGGGCGCAAACCGCCAGCGATATGCGCGCGCCGCTGACGATCCTCGACAGGATGTCCCGGCCGAGCCGGTCGGTTCCCAGCGGATAATCCCAGGTGCCGCCCGGCAGCCAGGCCGGCGGATCGAGCCGCGCGCGCAGGCTGCCGCGCAACGGATCGTGCTCCATGAAATAGGGCCCGATCAGCGCGACAACGACGAAGACGACGAGAAGCGCGACGGCCACACGAAACGCCAGATCCCGCATCAGCCCTTCTCCCGCATGCGCGGATCGATCGCGAGATAGAGGAAATCCACCAGGAGGTTGGCGAGGATGAACAGGGCGGTGATCACCAGAACGACGGCCTGGATCACCGGGAAGTCCCGCGAGAGGATGGATTCATAGGCGAGCCGGCCGATCCCCGGCCAGGCGAACACCGTTTCCACGACGACGGCGCCGGTGATCATGGTGGCGAAGAACGTGCCCATGAAGGTCACCACCGGAATGAGGCTGTTGGAGAGCGCGTGGCGCCAGATGACCGCCGCTTCCGATATGCCCTTGATGCGGGCGAGCTTCACATATTCCGAGCCCAGCGCATCCAGCATGGAGGCGCGCACGAGGCGCGTGATGGCGGCCAGCGTGAACAGGCCGAGGGTCGCTGCCGGCAGGACGTAGTGCGCCGGGCCGCCATAGCCCGACGTCGGCAGAAGCCCCCATTGGACCGCGACGAGGTAGATCAGCACGATCCCGAGCCAGAAACTGGGGACGGACTGGCCGATCAGCGCGATGAGCCGGATGCCGACATCGGCCGCCGTGCCGTGCGTCACCGCGGCCAGAACGCCCAGGACGATGCCGACAAGCATGGTCGAGGCCAGCGCGACCGCGGCAAGCGACAGGGAGGCGGGCAGCCGCGACAGCACCAGGTCGAGGGCCGGCTCGCGCCCCGCCGCGACCGACCGGCCGAAATCGCCCTGGAGCGCGTTGGCGAGGAAGTGCCAGTATTGCGCCGCCAGCGACTGGTCGAGCCCCAGTTCCCGGATCATGGCGACCTTGTCGGCCTCGGTGGCGTTGTCTCCGAGCAGCAAGGCCACCGGATCGCCGGTTATCCGGCTGAGCAGGAAGACGACGAGGCTCATCAGCAGAAGCGCGAAGAAGGCTTCGACCAGACGGATGAGGATCAGCTTTGCCGGCATCTGTGCGGATCGTCCGAACATGAGTCGGCGGGACCCGGAAGCCTCGCCGCCAGGGAGGATTCTCGTTCGATCAGTCGGCGCGGCCAACCTGATCGAAATTGTAGACGTAGGACGTGGTTATGCCCCAGTCGCCGACATGCGGTCCGACGCCGTAGGGCTCGTTCGCAAGGACCATGAAGACGGCTGCCGCCTGGTCGCGCAGATACTGGCCGATCCCGGTCAGTTTTTCCGTGCGCGCCTTCGGATCCGTTTCGGACGCCAACGCCGCCAGCATTCCTTCCAGCTCCTCCGATGTGAAGGACGCAAAGAGCGAGCGGTTGGAGAAGCCGGCCTCGACGCCGTTCTCCGGGTTCGGGAACGGGAAGCCGCGGTGGGTGAAGGCGAAATCGAGCGCCTCTCCCGAGGTCCATTCCGAACGGATCGCCGGCCAGTCACCCGGCTCGATCGTCGCCTTGATGCCGACATCGGCCCAATAGAGCGCGGCGGCCTCGGCCATGAGCGGCAATTCGGCGCCCGGGGTGGTGGTGAAGGTCTTCAGCGTCATGTTGAAGCCGTCGGGATAGCCGGCTTCCGCCAGAAGTTCCTTCGCCTTGTCGGGATCGTAGGGATAGGGAGGCACGTCGTTCCACGCCTGGACCGGCGTATCGCCATTGGCGACGACACCCTCGCCCTGGAACAGTTCGTCGATGATCGTCTGCTTGTCGATCGCGTAGTTCAGCGCCTGGCGCACCCGGACATCGGACCACGGCACGTCGGGATTGTAGCGCTTCTCGTCAGTCTGGACGACGCCGCCGAGGCGAATGACCGGCGACCACGTCTTTTCGGCCGACACGATCCGGATGCCGGCGTCCTTCAGCCCGGGAATGCTGTCGAAGCCGACAGGTGCGATGTCCGCCTCGCCGGCCCTCAGCATGGCTACGCGCGTCGCCTCTTCCGGGACGGCCCTGAAGACGACGTTGGCGAATTCCGGATTGACCCGCCAGTGCGAGCCCGGCTCGATGTCGTCGCGCAGGGCCATGTCGATTTCGGACCCGTCGACGGATTTCTCCACGACATAGGGCCCGGTTCCGACGGGGGCCGCGGTGGCAGCCACTTCGCCGACCTTCTCGACATAGGCCTTGGACACGATGCCGAGTTGCTGAGCCTCGCCGAAATAGCCCTTGTCAAGCAGGAAGTCCGGCGCCTTCAGGTTCACGACGACGGTGTAGTCGTCCGGCGTTTCGACCGTGTCGATGACGCGGCGCATCGTGGATGCCGGGCCGGCGCGGCTGTCGTCGGCGATCAGGCGCTCGATGGAGTATTTCACGTCGGCAGCCGTGACTTCACCCCACCCGCCGGAGAAGGGCACGCCCTGGCGGATGTGAAACGTCCAGGTCTTGCCCTCGTTGGTCATCTCCCAGCTCTCCGCCAGGCCGGGCTCGGTGTTCCCGTCGGCGTCCAGATAGACGAGATAGTCATAGACGAGATCGAGATAGGTCTTGCGCTGGCCGGACCCGGCCCAGGGAACCATCGTCTGGTCCGAGAATGTCGGGATCGCGATCGTCAGCGTGTCGCCATCCGCGAAAGCGAGCGACGACGTCGCCACCGCCCCGATCATGGTCGACGCGAACAACGCCGCACGGAATCCGCCTGTCAAAGAAATAGTCATTAGCTCCTCCCATGGCGAGCATCGTCGCCTTTGGTCATTCTGCGCAGAGCGCCGGGATTGTCAACAATCCATGATGATATTAGTTCATTCTATGAACTTTTTTGACGCAGGCAACTCCCTGCGTGAAATGCCCCCGCCACCGAGAATTCGTTGGACAACGCCCCGTGAAAAACGTCACCTACGGGCGAGCGAGACCGGAGGACCGGACATCCATGGCGATGACCGAGGAGACGCCAACACAATCGGATCGGATCGCATCGGAGCTCAGGCGCCGCATGCAATCGGGCACCTACGCGCCCGGGCTCAGGCTCGTCGAGATGGACATTGCCGATGAGTTCGACGTCGGACGCGGCAGGGTTCGCGAGGTTTTCCGGACGCTTGTCGGCGAGGGCTATCTCGAATTCGTCGCCAATCGCGGCGTTCTCGTGCGCCGCTATTCGCGCAGCGAGATGCTCGAGGTCGGCAATGTTCGCGAGGTGCTGGAGGGCCTGGTCGCGCGGCTGGCGGCGGAGCGCGCCCTCACCGAGGATCAGCAGCAGGACCTGACCGCGATCCAGGAGAGGATGGACAAGACGGAGGCGGACGGAGACACCGACGCCTTCGCGGGGCTCAATCGCGCATACCACCAGATGATCTGCGATTTCGCGGAAAACCGCCACGCCACCGAATTCCTCGGGCGGCTGCGCGTTCCGCTGTTCAGGCTTCAACTGCCGATCAGTTTCTCGATCGATTCGCTGGAACAGTCGAACCGCGACCATCGGGTGATCACGACAGCGATCCTGATGGGCCATCGCGACGCGGCCGAAGCCGCGATGCGCGCCCATGTACGCGCCGGCAACGCGCATATCCGCTCGCTGCCGGAAGACGCCTTCTGAGCGCTACAGGAACCGCACGGGGACGCTGTAGGGTCCGTATTCCGGCCAGGTCGTCATCGGGGTCGGCCCCGCCAGTTCGAAGCCGTTCACCTTTTCGGTGAATACGGCCACCGCCGCCGTCAGCATGAGCCGCGCCAACGGCGCTCCAATGCACTGATGCGCCCCGCGGCCGAAGGCGATATGCGGCGGTTCGCCTTCCCGATCGAGCTTGAACGTTGCCGGATCGCTGTAGACTTCCGGGTCGCGATTGGCCGCTGCGAACGACAAGGCGATGGGCTCGTCCTCGCAGATCAGCCGGCCGCCGATCTCGACGTCCCGCGTCGGCGTCCGCGCAAAACCGCGATACGGCGTGTAGAGCCGCATCAATTCCTCGGTCGCATCCGCCACGCGTTCGGGATGCTCCTTGATGAGGGTGAAATCGTCGGGATGCCGGCAGAAATGCACGGCCACCGAACCGAGCAGCGTCGTCGGCGCGATGATGCCCACGACGAGCAACTGGCGGATCGTGCCCAGGATCATGTCTTCGGGCAGCGGTTCGCCCTCGTTGCGCGCCGCCAACAGCGCGCTTGTCGGATCCTCGCCCGGATCGCGGGGATTGAGCTTGCGATCGTCGATGATCTCCTGCGCCATTTCGTACAGGAACAGGCTCGTCTTCTTCAGACCCTCGAAATCCTTCGTCTGCAGGGCATGATTGAAGGCCTGCCCCATCTCCCGGATCTCCGCCGCCTTCTGCGCCGGAATCATGAAGAATTCCGCGAGCACATGGATCGGAAGGTGATAGGAGAAGTCGATGCAGATGTCGGCCTCGCCTGTCGGCACCAGCGGTGCGAACAGGTCTTCGGCCATCTTGCGCACGATCGGACGCCAATAGTCGATCCGTTCGCGCCGAAAGAGCGGTGCGATCGCGCGGCGATACGGCGTGTGCTCGGGCGGGTCGAGATGCAGGGGCGGCCGCCGGCCGGCCGTCGCGACACGCGGCACGACGTTCTGCACCGCCGTCGAGAACAGCGAGAAATCGGACATGCTGTCAGCGATGTCCTTGTAGCGCGTCAGCAGCCAGAAACCGTCGAGATCGTTGGAATGCGCGACCGGGCAGCGCGCCCGCAGATCGTCGAACAACCGATGAGCGTCATCGAAATCGGTCTCTGTCTCGGCGTCGAATTCATGCGCCTTGGAAAATCGGCCCGGGTCTTTCGGCTGCGGCCGGTTGTCGGCAATCTTGATCACCACGTCTCCTCCAGATTGTCGACAATATTGTCTCTACGCGCGGCGAAGGCAAGCGACAATCTCGCTCCGGCGCGATGTTCCAGCGAGGTTACCCGGCCGACGCTTCGTTCATGCCGAGCGCGGCAAGCACCTCGTCCGTGTGCTCGCCAAGCGTTGGCGGCGGCTCCGACAGGCCCGGGCCGTCGTGAGCGAAGGAAAAGCCCGCATTGAGGATCATCGCTTCGCTGACCGCATCGTTCGGGACCGGGATGTCCAGCTTCAGGTTTCTCGATTTCAGCTGCTCCAGCTGCAGCACGTCCTCGACCGAGCGGACGGCGCCGGCGGGCACGCCGTGCCGGCTCAGAACCTGCTCCCATTCCAGCGCCGGCCTCGTGCGGAACGTCGCCGCCAGTTCGCCCTGCAGTTCGCGGTCGTGCTTCATGCGCAGATCCGGCGTCGCAAATCGCGCATCGGTCATCAGGTCGGGCCGGTCGAGCGCTGCGCACAGCCTCTCATACTGAACCTGCTGGACCGCGCCGATGGTGATGGGAGCGTCCAGGGTGTCGAAGGTGTCGGCGGTCGGCGAAAGCGAGAAGCCGCGATTGCCGGTGCGGCGGGGTTTTATGCCCGATATGACCAGCGGCGAGACGACCGAGTTCATCATCACCAGCGAGGCATCCAGCATCGACATGTCGATGAACTGTCCGGCCCGGTCCGGATCGCGCTCGCGCTGGATCAGGGCAGACTGGATGGCAAACGCGGCTAGGAGCGCGCTGTAGGTATCGACGATGGGGAAACCGACGCGCAGCGGACCGGAGTCGTTTTCGCCCGACAGGCTCATCAGCCCGGACACGCTCTGGATGATCTGGTCGATCGCCGGGTAGTCGCGCATCGGCCCGCCCTGCCCGTAACCGGAGATGGAGCAGAAGATCAGCGACGGATGGCTCTTGGCGAAACTGTCGTGGCCGAGCCCGAGACGGTCGATGACACCGGGGCGGAAATTCTCGACCAGCACGTCGCTCGACTGAACCAGCCGGCGGGCCGCCTCCTGCCCGAACTCGGACTTCAGGTCCAGGACGACCGACTTCTTGCCGGCGTTGGCGCTGATGAACGGCTCGGCCATTCCGCGCAGTTCCGCGCGCTGGGTGTAGTTGCGCAGCACGTCGCCGGTCGGCGGTTCGATCTTGATGACTTCCGCGCCCAGCAGGCGCAGGAAGTGGGTCGCAAGCGGCCCTGCGATCACATGGCTGAAATCAGCGACACGGATTCCGGCCAGTGGTTGTGCCACGACTCTTTTCCTCCCGATTATTAGTTCACTTGATGAACTATATTCGGGAAGATTGTCAAGCCTGTGGACGGGGCCGGGCGCTCAGTCGGCGCCGCCGTCCTCCGCGCCCTCCGCCAGGCGCGCGTTGGTGCGTTCCATCAGGTGCTCGCACAGCCGCTGCAGCTGGCCATAGAACTCGGCCCGCTCCTCGTCTGTGAAGATGGAGAGCAGCGCGTCGTTCTGGACCTTCATCCCCTCGCGCAGCTGCAGGCGCTTTTCCTCGCCCTTCTTCGTCAGCGTCAGCGAATTGAACCGCTTGTCGGTGCTGACCTTGCGACGCTCCACCAGCCCGCGCTCTTCCAGGTGCTTGATCACCTTGGTGACCGCGGACTTCTTCAGGACGACGGCGGCGGCAAGATCGTTCTGGGAAATCCCCGGATTGATCCCGATGAGGTTGATGATGGCGATGTCGCCATGCTCGGTGCCGAAATCCTTGTAGAACGCGGCATTCTCCGCCCGGATGCAGGCACGCAAGACGCGCGTGAGATAGGGCAGGTCCTCGCCCAGATAACCGAGCTCGATACCGCGCAGAGGCGGCTTGTCGTTATCTGACTGGGCACTCATGGCGTTTTCGCAATTGTTGTCGGCGACCGGGTTAGTCGCGACCGCCAAGCTTGTCAAACAGCCACTTGACAGCGGCGGCGCATATAGTTCACTTGATGAACTATTGACGCTCGGGAGGACATTGGCGTGAATCCGCAACAGGCCGTCGCGGCCCTCGACGACGCATTCTCAGGCAAGAGACCGCCCCAACGGAACGCCCGCACGGTCGGCGTGTTCGGCAACGGACTGCCGGAATCTTTCCTGTCGGCGATGGGCTTTGCGCCCGCCGACGCGAAGACGGCGCCCGAGGCCGACCTCTCTGCGCGCGCGCCGGACATCGAGCCCTATGTCGAACCCTTCGTCGACGACTATGCGCGGATCTTCCTGCACCGGCTGTTTTCGGGACGCCTGGACGACCTGCACGCCATCGTGTTCTGCCGGGACGACGCGGCCGCGTTCGTCGCCTATCAATATGCCCGCGAACTGGTGCGCCAGGCCGTCGGCCCGTCGCCCGCGCCGAGGCTCGTGCTTTGGAACCTCGTCCATCGCGACTCGGGGCCGTCGGCCGCGTTCAACGCGCGGCAGGTGGACAAGCTGCTGGGCGATCTCGGTGCGGATGTCGGCGCCGAGGCGTTCGCCGACAGTCTGAAAGGCGCGGTCGCCGAGGAAAGAAGGCGCGGCGCGGCGCTCTCGGCAATGGAGGCCCTGCGCAAGGCCAACCGACCGACGATCACTGGAACCGAGGCGTTCACCTGGCGCAACGCCGGCCGCTCCCTTGCTGCCGCGGAACACGCCGACCTCCTCGAAAGCGCCTGCGCCGCTGCAGCCAGCCGGACGGCGCCGCCGGCCCGGCAGCGCATCGGCCTGATCGGATCCTCGACCGACAGTCTCGCCCTGATGCGCATGATCGAGGACCACGGCGCCCTGGTGACCGACCTGCAGCCGCTCGGCGACGTCTGGCCCGGTCCGTTGGGCGGCGACACGCTGGACGACATCCTCCGGGCGGAAGCGACCGACCCTTTCTGCCCTCGCGCGGAGCCGGCCGTTCTTCATCGCGACGCGCTCGTCTCGCGATGCGTCGAGGACCGGTGCGACCTTGTCGTCGCGCAACTCGACCAGAACGACGACAGCGTGGGCTGGGACCTGCCAAGCCTCGACAGGGCGCTCGGCGAACGCGGGATCAGGCTCGTCAATCTCGGCTTTCGCGATCACCGGCCGGACGACGCCTGGCTCGCGTCGGCCTCGAAAAAGATGCGGTCCGTGTCGGGAGCGCTGGCATGAGCGATACAGCATCCGCCGCCGGCCCGCTCGCGTCGGCCAAGGCCGCCACCATGTATCAGCGCGACTGGGTTCGCGGGTTGCGCGAGACGATCAAGTCCGGCGCGCATTACGCGTTCGTCAATGCGGACACGCCGCATGAACTGTTCCACTTCATGGGCATGCCGATCGTCACCAACCAGTGGTGGTCGGCCATCATCGCCGCGAAGCAATTGTCCGAGCACTATTTCGACCACATGGAAACGCTCGGCTATCATGGCCGCCTGGCGCGCTATTCCAGCCTTCCCTTGATCGCGGAGCTGGAAGGAGACCGCGAGCGGCAACCCTGGGGCGGACTGCCGACGCCGGCGATCCTGTGCGCCCGCCAGAGCGCCGACGACCACCAGAAGATCTTCTCGCTGTGGTCCGAGGCGACCGGCGCGCCGCTGTTCACCTTCTCGTCGCCTGCAGTGCCGGACCCCGCGCCCGACTGGTGGCTCTTGGCCCGCAACGACTGGGAGACGCTCTACGGAACCGACCGCCTCGACCTGATGGTCGGCGAGATGCGCGAGCTCATCGGGATACTGGAAGACATGACCGGCCGGCGCTTCGACGAGGACGCGTTCGCCCGCTACACGGAGGCGATCAACACGCAGGAAGAGATCTTCGACGACGCGGCCAACCGCATCGCCGCGGCGCCGAAATGCCCGATCCGCATTTCCGAGCAGATCCCCAATGTCATGATCCCGCAATGGCACCGGGGCTCCGAATGGGCGCTCGACCATGCGGCGGCCTTCCGCGACGAGGTCACGGAGCGGATCGACAACGGCGTGGCCGTCTGCGAGGACGAGCGCATCAGGATGATGTGGATCGGCGCCGGCCTCTGGTTCGACACCGGCTTCTATTCGGCCTTCGAGGAAAGCCATGGCGCCGTCTTCGCCTGGTCGATGTATCTGCCCTTCGCCGCCGACGGCTACATCCGCTACGATCACGGCGACCCGCTGCGCGCCCTCGCCGCCCGCATCGTCTCGATGAACGAGCAACTGCACCAGCCGCCCTGGGTCAATCGATGGCTTGTCGAACAGGCGCGCAAGTTCCGCATCGACGTCGCGCTGATGCTCATTCCGCGCCACGACCGCTTCTCCGGACATGGGTCTCTCTTTGCGAAGAAGGCGCTGGAAGACGCCGGCGTGCGGGTGATCGAGGTCTGGTCGGACATGGTCGATCAGCGCGAGTGGGACCGCGACGCCATGTATCGCAGGATCGCCGACGTGCTCGACACGATGCCGGCAAGACGCGATTGACATAGTTCACTTTGTGAACCAATATTCGAATTAACGCGACCGGCTGCAGCCGGCACATTCGGGAGGATGAGAATGGGCGCGCTGGACGGTCTGAAGATCGCCGATTTCAGCTGGGTGGGGGCAGGCCCCCGCGCGACCAAGGACCTCGCCGACAATGGCGCGACGGTGATCAAGATCGAATCCCGCAAGCGTCTCGACCTCGGTCGGCGCTCGCCCCCCTTTGCCGGCGACCCGAAGGACCATGACGGCTCGGCCTTCTTCGCCCAGACGAACACCTCCAAGAAGAGCGTGACGATCAATCTCGGCGATCCGCGCGGCGTCGACGTCGCCCGCAAGCTGGTGGCCTGGGCGGATGTCGTGGTCGAAAATTTCGGCCCCGGCTACATGGAACGGATCGGCCTCGGCTTCGACGAACTCAAGGCGATCAAGCCCGACATCGTCCTCGTCAGCGTGTCGGTCGCCGGGCGCACCGGCCCGATGGCGGGCTTCCGGGGCTACGGCAATTCCGCGGCGGCTCATTCGGGCCATGCGGCGATGACCGGCTGGCCGGGCTCCGACCCCCACATGCCCCCCTTCGCCTATGGCGACGTCGTCGCGCCGATGTTCGCCACCGTCGCAACCCTGGCGGCGCTGGAACACCGGGACCGCACGGGCGAAGGCCAGCATGTCGACGCTTCGCAGATCGAGCCGATGGTCCATGTCATCGCGGATCTCTACGCCGAACCGGATCTGACCGAAAAACCGGGCAATGACGACCGGGCCATGGCCCCGCATGGCGTCTACCCCTGCTCGGGCGACGAAAACTGGATCGCGATCGCCGTCGAGGACGACGCGCAGTGGCGCGCCCTGTGTTCCACGCTTGGCGACGACGCGCTGGCCGCCGACCCCGCCTACGTAACCGCGGCCGATCGCCATGGCCGGCGCGAAACGCTCGACGCGACGATCGGCGCCCTCACCGGCCAGAGCGACAAGACGGATCTGGCCGAGCGGCTGGCCGCGGCAGGTGTTCCGGCGGCGCCTGTCCTCAACGGCAAGGAAGTCCTGGAAGATCCCGAACTCAACGCGGGCGGTCATTTCCAGAAGACGCAGCATCCGGTTCTGGGTGAATCGATGATGCCGGCGCCGCCCATGCACCTGTCCGACACGCCGTGGCGCGTCGGGCCGGCTCCCCTTCTCGGCGAGCACAATGGCGAGATTTTCGGAGCGCTTCTCGGCATGGACGAGACCGAGATCGCCCGACTGGCCGAAGCGGGAGTTCTCGCATGACAATGCTCGAAGGCATCCGCGTCGTCGAACTGACCGACCGACTCGTCGACTTCGGCGGGCGCATGCTGGCGGAACTCGGCGCCGAGGTCGTCAGCATCGGCTCGGACAACGGGACGCTGGCCTGGCAGCACGGGAAGCAACGACTTACCGATATCGACGACGACAGGCTGTGCAGCCTGATCGCCGAAGCGGACATTCTCCTCGACGGCAGGCGGAAAGGCACCGGGCCGGATGTCGGCGATCCGACAACCGCCAATCCACGGCTTGTCCATGTCATCGCCCGCCCCTTCAGCGCGGACGGCCCCTATGCCGGACGGCCGGCGACCGACCTGACCCTGATGGCCCTGTCCGGGCTGATGACCGTGATCGGCGACCCCGGCAAACCGCCATTGCGCCTTCCGGGCGAACAGGCCTATGCGCTGACCGGCATCCAGGTGGCCACGGCCGCGCTTCTCGGCCTGCGCGCCCGGCGCACAACCGGAAAAGGCCAGCGGATCGACGTCTCCGCCTTCCAGAGCGCGACATTGGCGAATTACCGCGAAGCGATCATGTATGAATGGACGGGCCGCATCGGCCACCGGACCGGCAACAAGTTGGTGCGCGGCAAGTCGGGCGTCCGGCAGGTCTGGCGCTGCGCCGACGGCTACGTGACATGGTCGATGATCGACAACCCGGGGATGATGCGCTCGGTCGTGAGAATCATGGCCGAAGAAGGCGTCGCCGGCGAACTCACGGAGATCGACTGGGACAACATCCTCGTCGCGGACACCGACCAGGACACGATCGAGCGCTGGCAGGACATCTTCGCGCGTTTCTATGCCGCCCACAACAAGGCTCAACTCGGCGAATGGTCCCTCAAGAACGGCTGGGGCCTCTCGGTGATCGCCGATCTCGACGAAGTCCGCCAGAGCGAACACCTCGCCGCACGCGGCCTGTTCGTGCCGGTCACCGACGAGGCGACGGGAACGGAGACGCCGCTGCCCGGGCCTCTCTTTCGGCACGGGGCGGGCGACGCGGCTCCCCAGCGCCGGTTGAAGCAACCGGTGCCGATCGCGCGGTTTGATGGATGGTCGGGATCATGAGCGGCGCGCTTGAAGGCTTGCGGGTCCTCGATTTCTCGCGGCTCCTGCCCGGACCCTATTGCACCTGGCTGCTGGCGGACATGGGCGCGGAGGTCATCCGGATCGAAAATCCGCGCGAGGTGCGCAAGCAGGCCGCCGTCTTCGGATGGGAAAAGCTGTCCGGGCCGGAGCGTCGCCGGATCCGCCAGCAGGACATTCTCGGCCGGAACAAGCAGTCGGTCATGCTCGACATCGGCGACCCGGACGCCCAACAGGCCCTCAGGAAACTCGCCGAAGGCTGCGACGTCCTCGTCGAGGACTATCGTCCGGGCGTGCTGGCCGGGTTGGGTCTCGGCCATGACGATCTGGCCAAGGTCAATCCGGCCCTCGTCTATTGCAGCGTGACGCTTTGCGGCCAGACCGGCCCGTATCGCGACAAGCCGGGTCATGACCCCGTCGCCTTGTCGATCGCAGGCGTGATGTCATGCATCGGCGAAAATCCGGACGAGCCGGCATTTTCGGGCATCCCGGCGGCCGACATCGTCACCGGAACGCATGCCGCCTTCGGCGTTCTCGCGGCGCTCGCCGCGCGCGATCGGACCGGCAAGGGGCAACATGTCGATGTGGCCATGACCGATTGCGCGATGACCCTCTTGGCCAACGTGCTGTCGCGCCACCCCGATCCGGCCGCCATTCCGCCGCGCGGCACGCGGCGCGCCGACATGGGCCTTTGGCGCACTTCCGACGGCAAGTTCGTGTGCACGACCGACATGGAGCCGCGCTACTGGGCCATCTTCTGCCAGACGGTCGGCAAGCCTGAATTCGTGCCGCTGCAGAACGACGTGTCGGCACGCCCGATGATCCGCGCCGAACTCGAGCGGATCTTCGCGGCGAAGACACAGGCCGAATGGCTGGAGATTCTCGAAAGCGCCGGAACCCAGTTCGCGCCGGTGCTCGACATCGGCGAAGCGCTTGCCAACGAGCACAATCGCGCCAGGGGCATGGTCGTGGATCTGGCGACGGAGGACGGCACGGTTCGGCAGTTGGGCACGCCGGTCAAGCTGACGGCCACGCCCGGGACCGCGAGGACGCCGGCCCATTCGCCCGGAGCCGACACGAGACAGGTCCTCGAGGCGCTCGATCTTCCGGGTGTCGACGTGTCGAGGCTGATCGCATCGACCGCCGGCCTCGCACCGGTCCAGTAATCATGAAAGGGAGGAAAACCATGACTACGAGAAGAACGTTCATCACGATGACAGCCGCGGCGGCCGCACTTGCCGGCGCGGTGCTCGGCGGCTCCGCGGCAGCGGCGGCCGAGTTCGAATTCTCTTACGCTTCGCCCTACTCGCCGACCCATCCCTACGGCGCCGCCGACGTGGAATGGATCAGCCGGATCGAGGAGCAGACCGACGGCCGGGTCAAGATCACGCCCTATTGGGGGCGGTCGCTGATCACCAGCCGCGAAGGTGTCGACGAACTCGCCGCCGGCGTCGCCGACATGGCCTATGTCGCGCCGATCTATGCCCGGTCCGGCTATGAGCTGACCCGCAACACGCCGGCGCTGTTCTACGGCTTCGCCGACGCGGGCAAGGTCCTCGACATCTACATGAAGCTGTGGGACGCGCATCCGCAATTCGCCGAGGAAATGGAAGGCGTCCACGTGCTCGGCTTCAATGTCGGCACCCCGATGCACCTGCAATTGCGCGAGAAGCCGGTCAACACGCTCGACGACCTGAAGGGGCTGCGCATCCGCTCGGCGCTCGACTATGTCGGCCCGCTCGCCGATTTCGGCGCCGAAGGCGTGACCATGCCGATGACCGAGACCTATCCGGCGCTGCAGAAAGGCGTCGTCGACGGCGTCATCGCGCCTTACGAGGCGCTCAAGTCGCTGAGCTTCGCGGAAGTGGTCAAATACTACTCCGAACTGCCGCACAGCCGCGGCGCCTATCCGTCCCGCGCCATCAACAAGGCGAAGTGGGACAGCCTGCCCGACGACATCAAGGCGGTCTTCGACGACAATATCGAATGGATCAGCCTCAAGACGCTCGAAGAGGCGCAGAAGGCCGAGGATGTCGGCAAGGCCTATGGCGAGGAGAAGGGCGTGCAGTTCAACGCGGTCGCCGACGAGGTGAAGGCGGAATATGCCGAGCATTTCGCCTCCAACGCCAAGGAGGTCGCAGCCAAGCTGGACGAACAGGGCTTGCCGGGTTCGGACGTGCTGGCGGAAATCCGCGCGGCATACTGATCAAAGCCAATCCCGACGCCGGGCTCGTCCCGGCGTCCATTCGGGACCTCGCATGAACACCGTTGAACGCCTTCTGCGCATTCTCACCCGCATCGGGGCCCTGATCGGTATCACGTCGATCGCCAGCCTGATGCTGCTGACCGTCGTCACGGTGGTCTTCCGCGCGGTCGGCATCGCGTTTCCCGGCACCTATGTCCTGGCGGAGTTGCTGCTTATTCCGGCGATCAGCTTCTCGCTGGTCTATGCCGCATGGGAGAAGGGCCATACCCGCGTCGACCTGCTCATCTCGCGCTTTCCGGAGCGGGTCCAGAGCCTGCTGGAAGCATTGATGCTGGCGCTCGGCACAATCTTCTGGGCCTTCATCTCGTGGTCGGCGATCCGCGAGGCGCTCATCCGGCAGGCGCAGAACGAGCGCGCGCCGCTTCTCGATTTTCCGGTCGCTCCGTTCCGGTGGGTGATGGCGGCGGCGCTGGTGCTTCTGTGCTGCGTGCTCGTCTTCCAGGTCGGGCGCGCGATCCAGGCGACCGTCGCCAGGAACACTCCTTCGATGGACGAAGACGCATGACCCCCGTCCTCACCGGCCTCGTCGGACTGGCCGCCTTGTTCGGCCTCGTCACCTTCGGCATGCCGATCGGCTTTGCGATGGGTCTCGTCGGCTTCATCGGATTTGCGTCGTTGATCAGCCTGCACGCCGCCGTGGTGAAGATCGGCGTCATCGGCTACGAGCTGACGACCAATTACGCCATCGGAACGGTGCCGCTCTTCCTGTTCATGGCGCATATCCTGTTTGCCTCCGGCATCGGCCGCGACCTCTACGACTTCGCCGCACACTGGCTCGGCCGACGCCGCGGCGGGCTCGCGATGGCGACCATCGGCGCCTCGGCGGGCTTCGCCTCCGTCAGCGCGTCGTCGCTCGCCACCACCGCCACGATGGGCCTCGTCGCCCTGCCGGAAATGCGCAAGGCGAAATACGACGTCTCGCTGGCCTCGGGCGCCGTCGCCGCCGGCGGCACGATCGGCAGCCTCATTCCGCCGAGCGGCATGTTCATCATCTACGGCATCCTGACCGAGACCTCGATCGGCAAGATGTTCGCCGCAGGCATCATTCCCGGCATCCTGCTCGCCCTGTTCTACATGGCCGTGATCGCCATCATGTGCCGGCTCAATCCCGACTTCGGGCCGCGGGGGCCGAAATACAGCTTCGTGGAAAAACTGAAGAGCTTCGGCCGCACCGGCGAGGTGATCGCACTTTTCGCGCTGGTGATGGGCGGCATCATGTTCGGCTGGTTCACGCCGACCGAGGCCGGCGCCGTGGGCGCGTTCGGCGCGGTGATCGTCTCCGTCCTGCGGCGGCGCCTGACATGGAAGGCGGCCAAGGAAGCGGCCTACAGCACGCTGAAGACGACCGGCATGATCTTCGGCATCCTGTTCGGCGCCCTGACTTTCAACGCCTTTGCCACCGTCAGCAATATTCCGCTCAACATCGTCGGCTTCGTGTCCGATTCCGGCTTCTCGCCGACGGTCGTGCTGTTCATGATCCTCGGCGTCTATTTCCTGCTCGGAATGGTGCTGGATGCCTCGGCGATGATGACGTTGACGGTGCCGCTGTTCTTCCCGCTGATCACGTCGCTGGGCTTCGACGCCGTGCTGTTCGGCGTGCTGGTCGTGCGCATGACGGAGATCGCCCTCATCACCCCGCCCGTCGGCATGAATGTCTACGTGCTGTCAGGCGTCGCGCCCGACATCCCGCTCAACAAGATCTTCAGGGGAACCTTGCCGTTCGTCGTCGCCGACATCCTGCACGTCGCGCTGCTCCTCGCTTTCCCCGCGATCGTCCTCTGGCTGCCGGGGCTCTGACGCCTCGGTCCCGGTCTAAGAGACAGACTTGGCGACACACGGTCTGCGGTCCGTCTCCCGACGCCATGGCCGCGCAGTCCAACCGCCCGATCCGTTTTCGGCCCGCATTCTCACGTCCCGACCCCGCCTCCGACTGCGTTCCGACAATTCGCGGATTATGATTGAAATCGATTTCATTCCGTGTTTCCCTTGCATCAGGTCATCAAGGGAGGAACGACAATGACCCGAATTTCCAGACTTGCGACTATTACTGTTTCAGCGCTCGCGGTGACCGTTTTCGCCGCGCAGGCGGAGGACTTCACGATCGGCCTGTCGAACGGCTGGGTCGGTTCCGAATGGCGCACCCAGATGATCGACGAGGCCGAAGAGGCCGCGGCGGCGTGGAAGGATCAGGGCGTCGACGTCAAGGTCGTCGTCCAGAGCGCCAATGTCGACGTGCCGGGCCAGATCGCCCATGTGCGCAACTTCATCAACCAGGGCGTTGACGCGATCATCATCAACCCGAACAGCCCGACGGCGTTCGATCCGGTCTTCGCCCAGGCGAAGGAAGCCGGCATTCTGGTGATTTCGACCGATGCCGAAGTGTCCTCGCCGGATGCCATGTATGTCGGCATCGACCAGAAGGGCTGGGCCGAAGAGAGCGCCAAGTGGCTGGCCGAAACGCTTGAGGGCAAGGGCAAGGTCGTCGCGATCAACGGCGTCGCCGGCCATCCGGCCAACCAGATGCGCGTCGCCGGCTACACCGAAGTCTTCGACGGCTATCCGGACATCGAGGTCGTCAACGAGGTGAACGCGAACTGGGACCAGGCGCAGGGCCAGCAGGCCATGCAGAACCTTCTCGCCACCTATCCGGACATTGACGGCGTGTGGGTGCAGGACGGCATGGCCGCCGGCGCATGGAAGTCGATCATGGATGCCGGCAAGACCGGCGACATCGCGGCAACCGGCGAGATCCGAAAGGACTTCATCGACCTTTGGGTCGAAAACGACCTGACCTCCGGCGCATCGGTCAACCCGCCCGGCGTGATGGCGAGCGCACTCAACGTCGCCGTCCTGCTCCTGCAGGGCAACGAGCTCAAGGAGCCGGCGACGGCGGGCCAGTACGGCAACGCGATGTATCTGCCGATCCCGTTCATCGACGGCAGCAACGTCAAGGAAGCGGCGACCGAGCTCGACGGCAAGCCGGGCTACTACTCCTACACGGACGCGCTTTCCATCGACGACGCGAAAGCGCTCTTCAAGTAAGCATCCTCCCGGAGAGGGGCGCCGGTCCATGACCGGCGTCCCGCCCATTCGCTGATCCGGAGACATCGATGTCGAAACTTCAGTTGCGCGGCGTCCGCAAGGCCTATGGCGCGACCGTGGCGCTCCGCCGCGGCGACATGAAACTGGACCGCGGCGAGGTCCACGTCCTCATCGGTTCCAACGGCTCCGGCAAGAGCACGCTCTGCAAGATCGTCGCCGGCAGCGTCCGCCCGGATGGCGGCGAGGTGCTTATCGACGGCCGCTCCGTGGAATTCTCCGGTCCCAACGACGCCCGCAAGGCGGGCATCGGCATCTTCTACCAGGAACTGAGCCTCGCGGCGCACCGGACGGTGGCGGAGAATATCTGCCTCGCCGCCCTGCCGGTCAGCGGCGGCGTCTTCGTCGATCGTGCGAAGGTGGCCGAGACGGCGCGCCGCTATGCGGATCTGTTCGCCGAGGTCGCCGGAACCGGCTTCTCGCTCGACGCGACCGTGGAATCGCTGCGTGCGGATCAGCGCCAGCTCGTCGAGATCATGAAGACGCTGGCGACCGAGGCGCCGATCCTGATCTTCGACGAACCGACCTCGGCGCTCGACCGGGCGCAGGTCGACTGCTTCTTCGGCATCCTGCGCCGCCTGAAGGAAGAAGGCCGCAGCATCATCTTCATCTCGCACCGCATGGACGAGATCTTCGCCATCGGCGACCGCGTGACCGTCATGCGCGACGGCGAGACCATCGAGACCGATCGCATCGCCGACACCGATCACGACGCCATCATCCGGCGGATGGTCGGGGAAAAGGGCGAACTCGCGCCGCCAGCGGAGGCGGCGAACGACGCCGCATCGGGCGGCGGCCAAGTCATCCTGAAGGTCGAAGGCTTCTCGGGACCCGGCTTCTCCAATATCGGCTTCGAGGTCACCGAGGGCGAGATCGTCGGCTTCGGCGGTTTGCACGGACAGGGTCAGTCGGCGGTTCTGCGGGCCCTCTTCGGGGCGACGCCCGGCAATTCCGGCAGTGTCGTGCTCGACGGCCGGTCGATGTCCGCCGCGCGCCCCCGCGCGGCCATCCGCGAGGGGTTCGCCTATATCTCCGGCGACCGCGGCCGTGACGGGGCGATTGCCGGACGGCCCATCCTTGAAAACGTCACGCCCATCCATTTCCTGAAAAACCGCCTGGCGCTCGCCCGGCCGTCGCATCTGCGCAACAAGGCGCTGCCGGCGCTGGAGGCGCTGAAGACCAAATATGCGGGTCTGGCCAGTTCGATCAATTCGCTCTCGGGCGGCAACCAGCAGAAGGTCATCATCGCCCGCTGGCTGATCGACCGGCCGGCCGTGCTTCTCCTCGACGACCCGACCAAGGGCATCGACCTGCAGACCAAGACCGATCTCTTCGCCCTCATCCGCGAACTCGCCGCGGAAGGCATGGCGATCGTTCTCTACTCCTCGGAGGATGCGGAACTGCTCAACAATGCCGACCGCATACTCGTCTTCAACTCGGGAGCGATTGCGCGCGAACTGACCGGCTCGGACCGGACGCGCTACAACCTCTACCATGCCGCATACGAGGCCGCCTGATGAGCGACACGACCGTCATCGCGGGTTCTGCTCCGCGAAGCTTCCGCCGCTTCATCGAACGGTTTCCCTTCCTGCCCGCGCTGGTCATCCTCGTCGTCCTCCTGGCACTGAACGGGCTGTTCGAGCCGAACAGCCTGTCCTACCGGGCGATACGGGGGCTGATCAGCACCTATCTGGCGCTGATCCTGTTATCGGTGGCGCAGACCTATGTCATCTACGCGGCCGATCTCGACCTGTCCGTCGGGGCGATCCTGTCGCTGGTCAATGTCGGGATCATCATGCTGATGCAGCATCTCGGCGGCAGTCCGGGCGGGGTCCTGCTCGCCTGCGGCGCCGGCATCCTGATCGGGCTCGCCTGCGGCATCGTCAACGGCATCGTCGTCGCCGTCCTCAGATTGCAGGCGATCGTCGCGACATTCGCCACCAGCATCCTGTTCACAGGTCTCGCGCTCTATGTCCTGCCTGTCGCCGGAACGCCGGCGCCGACCGTCTACTGGCGCACCTATGGCGGCACCTTCTTCGGCTTTCCCTTCGTCTTCTACGTCGCGGTCGCCATCGCGATCGTCCTCTTCCTGATCGCCCGCACGCGCCTGATCACCCAGTTGCTCTCCGTCGGCGACGACCAGCAGGCGGCTTACCAGACCGGGCTGCCGGTCACGCTGATCCGCCTGAAGGGCTATGCGCTGTGCGGGGTCTTCGCGGCGCTGGCGGCGCTCTGCGTCACCGGCGACACCGCAAGCGGCGACCCGCTTGTCGGCGGCGAGATGACGCTCAATTCCGTCGCCGCCGTGGTGCTGGGCGGCACCGCGCTCTCCGGCGGCGTCGGATCGGTGACGGGCTCCGTCTTCGGCGCGCTCATCATCGGCCTGATCAGTTCGCTCGTCTTTTTCGTCGGCACGCCGTCGGAATGGCAGAACCTGGTCCAAGGCCTCGCCATCCTGCTGGCGCTGATGGTCGGCGTGCTCGTCGGTCGGAGGGCGAAGTCATGACGTCGGTCGACCAGGCTTCGCGTCCCGCATCCTCGGGGCTCGCCACGCTCGTCAGGCAGCCGCTCGTCGTCGCGCTGGCGCTGATCGCGGCGCTGCTCTTCCTCGGCGAGACGCTGTCGCCCGGTTTCGCTTCTGGCGAGCAGATCCTGCGCCTGTTGATCGTCGCCGCCCTGATGGGGATCGTCGCGGCGGGACAGAACCTGGTGATCATCGGCGGTCGGGAAGGCATCGACCTTTCGGTCGGCGGGGTCGTGTCGCTGAGCGCGATCGTCGCCGGAAACGTCATGGCCGGCGAGAATGGCGGCATCCTGCCGGCGGTTGCCGCATGCATCGCGACGGGCGCCCTGTTCGGCTTCTTCAACGGGTTCGGCGTCACCTTCCTGCGCATTCCCCCGCTCGTCATGACGCTCGGCATGCTGGGCGTCCTGCAGGGGCTACTCGTGGTGATCCGGCAGGGCATTCCGTCCGGCCGCGCCGCACCGGCCCTGTCGGATTTCGTCACCCAATCCTTCCTGTTCAGCCTGCCGGGGATCATCTGGCTCTGGGCGGCGATCGGCGTGTTCATGGCCTTCCTGCTGCGGCGCACCGTGTTCGGCTACCGGATCTTCGCCATCGGCTCCAACGAGCACGCCGCCTACATGGCGGGCGTGCCGGTGAAGCTCATGCGGATCTCGCTCTTCGTTCTGTCGGGCGTCTTCGCCGCGATCGCGGGCATCTGCCTGCTCGGCTATTCGGGCTCGTCCTTTGCCAATGTCGGCGAACAATACATGCTGCCGTCGATCATCGCGGTCGTCTTCGGTGGCACGCCGCTCTCGGGCGGCAAGGGCGGCTATACCGGCACGATGGCCGGCGCCGTTCTCCTGGTGATCCTGCAGAGCATCCTGACCACCATCAACATCGACGACTCCGGCCGCCAAATGGTCTTCGGCGCGACGCTCCTGGTGCTCATGCTGTTTTACGGGCGCGGCCGCTCCATGCGGGGCTGACATGGAGAAGACCCCGCGCATCAAGGACATCGCCGCGGCCGTCGGGGTTTCTCCGGCCACGGTGTCACGCGCGCTTACGGGGACGGGCCTCGTCGCCGAGCCGACGCTCACCCGTATCCGGGACGCCGCGGCAAGCCTCGGCTACCGACCGAATGTCAGCGCCCGCAACCTGAGAACGCAGCGGTCCATGGCGGTGCTCATGGTCGTGCGCGATGTCGGCAACCCGTTTTATCTCGAGATCTTCAAGGGCGTCGAGGCCGCGGCCCGGGAGGCCGGCTACTCCGTTCTCATGGGCAACACCGAGGACGATCCGGACCGCGAGGCGGAGTATTTCGAAATGCTCGGCGACGGGCATGCCGACGGCATGATCCTGATGACGGGCAAGCTGCCGACGCGGGAGACCCGCGAAGCCGCTCCCGACCGGCCGGTCGTCGTGGCGCTGGAAATGATCGAGGGCTCGTCCTTTCCGCATGTTCTGATCGACAACGAGGCGGCGGCGCGCGAAGCCGTGGAACACCTGATCGGGCTCGGCCACACACGGATTGCGCATGTGACCGGGCCGATCCCGGAAGGGATGAGCAAACGCCGGCTGCAGGGCTACCGGCAGGCGATGGAAAATGCCGGCCTTGCCGTCCCGGAGGAATACGAAGCCCGCGGCGACTTCGGCCTCAAAAGCGGCCAGGACGCGTGTGCCAGGTTGATGAGCCTTGCCTCACCGCCCACCGCAATATTCACGGCCAGCGACAGCATGGCATTCGGGGTGATCGGCAAGCTGAGCGATCTCGGCATGGCCGTGCCGGGGAAGGTTTCCGTCATGGGTTTCGACGACCTGTTCCTGTCGGAAGCGTTCCAGCCGCCGCTTTCGACGGTCTGCCAGCCGCGTGCCGACATCGGCCGGGAGGCGATGACGATCCTTCTCCAGAAGATGACCGGCGGACCGGTTCCCGCGGACGCGGTCATCATGCCCACCACCCTGCAAATCCGCGGCACAACCGCGCCACCCACCACGACCTGAAGGAGACACGCAGACATGACCGCCTTTCCGAAGAAAATCCTGCGCGTCGGCTTCGTCGGAACCGGTTTCATCGCCGAGTTCCACCTGAAGGCGATGGTCGGTGTGCGCAATGTCGAGGTGACGGGCGTCTACAGTCGCAAGGCGGAAAACCGGCAGCGGATCGCCGACCATGTCGCGGCGCTGTGGCTCGGCGAATGCAAGCCGCATGAATCGCTGCAATCGCTGCTGCAGGCCGAGGATGTCGACGCGATCTGGATCCTGACGCCGAACCATACGCGCCTGGAAATCATGCGGACGATCCATGACGAGGTGAAGGGCGGACGCAGCGGCGTCTTCGCCGTCGCCTGCGAAAAGCCGCTCGGGCGCACCATCGCCGAGGCGCGCGAGATGCTGCATCTCGCCGAGGATGCAGGCCTCAATCACGGCTATCTCGAAAACCAGGTCTTCGCCACGCCGGTGCTTCGCGGCAAGGAGATCGTCTGGCGCCGCGCCGCCTCGACGACCGGACGCCCATATCTCGCGCGTGCGGCGGAAGAGCATTCGGGGCCGCACGAGCCTTGGTTCTGGCAGGGCGACAAGCAGGGCGGCGGCGTGCTCAACGACATGATGTGCCATTCCGTCGAGGTCGCGCGGCACCTGCTGACCGCGCCCGGCGCGCCGCGTGATTCACTGAGGGTCAAGGCGGTCAACGGCACGGTCGCCAATCTCAAATGGACCCGGCCGCGCTATGCCGACGAGCTGCGCGAGCGCTTCGGCGCCGAGGTCGATTACCGCAACCGGCCGTCGGAGGATTTCGCCCGCGCCACGGTCTCGCTGGAGGACGAGGACGGCAACGAACTGATGATCGAGGCGACGACCTCCTGGGCCTATGTCGGCGCGGGCCTGAGGATCCAGCTCGAACTGCTCGGCCCCGAATACGCGATGGAGTTCAACTCGCTGGCGACCGGTCTGAAGATCTTCATGTCGCGCGCCGTGAAAGGCTCCGAGGGCGAGGATCTTGTCGAGAAGCAGAATGCCGAACAGGGCCTGATGCCCGTCCTTGAAGACGAAGCCGGCGTCTATGGCTACACCGACGAGAACCGGCACATGGTCGAGCACTTCCGCAAGGGCGAGACCCCGCTCGAGACCTTCCATGACGGGCTCGCGGTGGTGGAAATCCTGATCGGCCTCTACCGCTCGGCGGAAACCGGCGAGACGGTGAAGTTCCCGGCACCTGATCTGGAGGACTACGTCCCGCTCGTCGCGCGCGTCTCCGCATGAACCTGTCGGCCGCGCGGCGATTTCGCCGGGCTCGAAGACGGGCGTTCCGTAAACGGAGCCGGGACTCTATGTCACAGGGGGACTGGCGGAGTGTCGGAAATGGTGGTGCCCCAAGCCGGACTCGAACCAGCGACCTACGCATTACGAATGCGTTGCTCTACCAACTGAGCTATTGGGGCATTCGAAGATTCTGAATCAGTTTTTCGTCACTTCGAACTGGCGTCGATCACCCGTGTTCTCGGACTTCCCACCGCTTTGGCCCGAGCCTTGCGAACGATGCGTTCTGGCAACTGACTTCATGCGGCGAGGAGCGTCGAACATACGTCAAAAACGCTAACGGGCGCTTTATCGGCATCGGCCGGGGAATTCAAGACCGGAATGCGCGGCACATGCACACATCCTGTTTATTGTTTGTGCCATATGGACAATTCCCGAGTTCGCCGCCAAGTTCCGGGTGGACGCAATCGTGTGCCGGTCCTGCGGCGCACTCGTCGAAAGTCAGTGGGAGGATCTAGATGTCCAAAGTAGAATTGACGGTGAACGGTCGCGCAGTCTCCGCGGAGGTGGAAGACCGGACGTTGCTGTCGCAGTTCCTGCGCGAAACACTCAACATGACGGGCACCCATGTCGGCTGCGACACGTCGCAATGCGGCGCCTGCGTCGTGCATGTCGACGGCAAGGCGGTGAAGTCCTGCACCATGCTCGCCGCCCAGGCCTCGGGCAGCGAAGTCACGACCATCGAGGGGCTTGCGGCCGGCGGCGCGCTGCACCCTGTCCAGGCAGCCTTCAAGGAGCATCACGGCCTGCAGTGCGGCTTCTGCACGCCGGGTATGATCATGTCGGCGGTCGACATGATCAACCGTTACGGCGGCAAGCTGGACGAGAAGACCGTCCGCGCCGAACTGGAAGGCAACATCTGCCGCTGCACCGGCTACCACAACATCGTCAAGTCGATCCTCGCCGCCGCGGAGGAGATGAGCGGCGCAGCGAAAGTGGCCGCCGAATAGGCGGGAAGGCAACAATGAGCGGCGAACACGGCAGGAGGAGGCGGTAGCGGCTGCGGGACATCCCGTGATCGCGGACCGCATTTGCCCGTTCGCTGGCAACCATAGGGAGGAGTGACTTATGGGTATTGAAGGCATCGGCGCCCGGGTGGCGCGCAAGGAAGACAAGCGGTTCATCACCGGCAAGGGCCGTTACACCGACGACATGGTCGTCCCCGGCATGAAGCATGCCGCATTCGTGCGCTCGCCGCACGCCCATGCGACCATCAAGGGCATCGACACCGCCGCTGCGGCCAGCATGCCGGGCGTGATCGCCGTCCTGACCGGCGACGAACTCGCCAATGACGGCATCGGCTCGCTGATCTGTGGCTGGATGATCCATTCCAAGGATGGCTCGCCGATGAACATGGGCGACTGGCGCCCGCTGGCCCAGTCCAAGGTGCGCTATGTCGGCGACGCCGTGGCGATCGTCGTGGCCGACACGAAAGGTCAGGCGCGCGACGCCGCCGAGGCCGTGAACGTCACCTACGAGGAACTGCCCGCCGTGACCGAGGCGGTGGACGCGCTGAAGGACGGCGCGCCGCTGATCCACGACAACGCGCCCGGCAACCTGATCTATGACTGGGAGATCGGCGACGGCGCCGCGGCGGATGCGGCGATCGCGTCGGCAGCCCATGTCACCCGCATGCAGATCGTCAACAACCGGCTCGTGCCCAACGCCATGGAGCCGCGCGCGACGCTTGGCGTCTATGACGAGGCCGAGGACCACTACACCTGCTGGACGACCTCGCAGAACCCGCATGTCGCGCGTCTCGTCATGAGCGCCTTCTATTCGGTGGCGCCGGAAAACAAGCTGCGGGTGATCGCCCCCGATGTCGGCGGCGGCTTCGGCTCGAAGATCTACATCTACCCGGAAGAAATCGTCTGCCTGTGGGCGTCGAAGAAGAGCGGCGTTCCGGTCAAGTGGGTCGCCGACCGCACCGAGTCGTTTTTGACCGACGCGCATGGCCGCGACCATGTCACGACGGTGGAACTGGCGTTCGACGCCAACAACCGGATGACCGGCCTGAAGGTCGACACGATCGCCAATCTCGGCGCCTACATGTCGCTCTTCTCGTCGTCGGTGCCGACCTATCTCTATGCCACGCTGCTGTCGGGCCAGTACACGATCCCGGCGATCCACTGCAACGTGCGCACGGTCTACACCAACACCGCACCGGTCGACGCCTATCGCGGCGCCGGCCGTCCGGAGGCGACCTATCTCCTGGAGCGCACCGTTGAAACGGCGGCGCGCGAACTGGGCGTCTCGCCGGCGGAACTGCGGCGGACGAACTTCATTCGCGAATTCCCCTACCAGACGCCGGTGATCATGAATTACGACGCCGGCGACTACGAGGCTTCGCTCGACGCCGCGATGGCGGCCGCCGACTGGTCCGGTTTTGCGGCCCGCAAGGCGGAAGCCGAGAGCCGGGGCAAGAAACGCGGCATCGGCATGAGCTGCTATATCGAGGCCTGCGGCATCGCCCCGTCCCAGGCCGTCGGTTCGCTCGGCGCCGGCGTCGGCCTGTGGGAATCGGCGGAAGTGCGCGTCAACGCAGTCGGAACGGTGGAGATCCTCACCGGTTCGCACAGCCACGGCCAGGGCCACGAGACGACCTTCGCCCAGCTCGTCGCGGACCGCTTCGGCGTTCCGATCGATTCGGTCTCGGTCGTGCATGGCGACACCGACAAGGTGCAGATGGGCATGGGCACCTACGGCTCGCGCTCCGGCGCCGTCGGTATGAGCGCCATCGTCAAGGCCCTCGACAAGGTGGAGGTGAAGGCCAAGGCCATCGCCGCACATCTGCTGGAAGCCGACGAGTCCGACATCGTCATCGAAAACGGCCAGGTGAAGGTTGCCGGCACTGACAAGGCGCTTGGCTGGCACGAAGTCGCGCTCAACGCCTACACGGCCCACAACCTGCCGGCGGGCATGGAGCCCGGCCTGAAGGAGGGCGCGTTCTACGATCCGTCCAACTTCACCTTCCCGGCCGGCTGCTATGTCTGCGAAGTCGAGGTCGATCCGGACACCGGCAAGACGGAGATCGTGCAGTTCGTCGCGGCGGACGATTTCGGCAACATCATCAACCCGATGATCGTCGAGGGGCAGGTTCATGGCGGCATCGGCCAGGGCATCGGACAGGCGCTTCTCGAAGGCACGGCCTATGATCGCGAGACCGGCCAGCTTCTGACGGCGAGCTACATGGATTACACCATGCCGCGCGCCGACGACGTGCCGTCCTACCAGGTGTCGCACACGGTCACCGCCTGCCCGTCGAACCCGCTGGGGATCAAGGGCTGCGGCGAGGCCGGCGCCATCGGCTCGCCGCCGGCGGTGATGAATGCGATCACCGACGCGATCGGCAACAACAACCTGACCATGCCCGCCACGCCGCAGAAGGTGTGGGCGGCCATGCGGGCCTGACAGAAAATGAACCGAGGATGAGCGGGATGCGTGCACAAGGCGAGGAAGGTCGAGGCCGAACGGTCTCAGCCTGCTTCGCTGCGCGCCCGCGAAGGGCCGGCGCCGTAGGCGCGACACGGCCCGAGAGCGAAAGGACCTAGACCATGTATGAGACCACCTACCATCGCGCCGGTTCCGTCGAGGAAGCGGTCAAGCTGATGGGCGAAGCCGACGGCGGCAAATTCGTCGCCGGCGGCCAGACCCTGATCCCGACCATGAAGCAGCGCCTGGCGGCGCCGGATTCGCTGATCGATCTGCGCCATATCGCCGATCTGAAGGGCATTTCCGTCGATGGTGCGAATGTCCGCATCGGCGCCGGCACGACGCATTACGACGTGGCCAATTCGGCGGACCTGAAGGCCGTCTGCCCGGGCCTCTGCTCGCTCGCCAGCCACATCGGCGACCCGCAGGTGCGCCACATGGGCACGATCGGCGGCTCGATCTCCAACAACGATCCGGCGGCCGACTACCCCTCCGCCATGCTGGCTCTCGGCGCGACGATCCACACCTCCAAGCGCGACATCGCCGCGGACGATTTCTTCACCGGCATGTTCGAGACGGCCCTGGACGAGGACGAGATCGTCACGGCGGTCTCCTTCACCGCGCCGGATGCCTGCGCCTATTCCAAGTTTCCTAACCCCGCCTCGCGCTACGCCATGGCCGGCGTGTTCGTGGCCAAGGGCGGCAATGGCGTGCGCGTCGGCGTGACCGGTGCAGGCAATGACGGCGTTTACCGGTGGAGCGACGCCGAAGCGGCGCTGTCCTCCGATTTCTCCGCCGGCGCGCTGGACGGCCTCTCCGTCGATGCGGGCGACATGATGGAGGACCTGCACGGCACGGCGGACTACCGCGCCAATCTCGTCAAGGTCATGGCCAAGCGCGCCGTCGCTTCGGCGGGCTAAGCGCCCCTGACCAAACCGGCCTGCGGCCAATCGGTCGCGGGTCCCGCGCTGCAAGCCCCTTGTGTTGCGGGCGCAAATTCTCTCCTGCCGACCGTCAAACAAACCGGCGATCGCACGCCTGCGGGGCCTCCGCGTGAAGACGCGCTTCACGGATGTTTGATCCGGCGTTCATGGAAATCGACACCATTGCGGCCTTAATGAGCCTCATGCGCAATGTCGTGATCGTCCTGCTGTTATCCTTGCTGCTCACCGGATTGGAACTCGCGGAAGCCAGTGCCGCTGCGGCGCTGGGGTCGGCCGGTATCGAGACCGGAGTAAATGCGGGGACAGGTTCGGAAGTCGGCAACCCGTCGACGAAGCGCCTTTGCTGGCGCAAGGTCCTGCCGCCCCGCAGCGGCGACACGAAGCCCCTCTCGTCTTCATCGTGCAGCAGCGAAGCGAAGCACCCCTGCGACATCGTGCTGGTCTTTCCGCCCCTGGCGCGCGCGCTGCACGTGGCATCCATCCCGCCGAGCCTGTCCGGACACGAGACCGGCCGGCTCTTCAGACCACCGATCGCCTGATTGCCGAAACGCCGCGCGAACGCGCCGGCCCTGCTAACGCAATCAGGACATCAGATCATGACAAACACCATCACGCCGCGCGACATGCGCGGCCTTCACCGGCTTTCGGACGACACGCCGAACGCCCTTCCCCTGTCTCGCCGGCGCTTTCTGACCGGAGCCGCCGGGATCGCCAGCGTGGCTCTTGCCGGCTGCCAAACCGACAGCCCGATCGCGGCGCCACCGGTTGCGGCAACGCCGTCGGCCACGGTCACGGCCTACCGGGCGCTGCCGAATGAGCGCTTCCCGATACCCGCCGTCGATGCGGCAAAGGTGCCGGCGCGCTTCCATCGCCAGCAGGTCCGTTTCGCGACCCGCGAACCCGTCGGCACGGTCATCGTCAACACGAAGACCTTCTTCCTGCATCTGGTTCAGGAAGACGGCATGGCCATGCGCTATGGCGTCGGTCTCGGCCGGGCGGGTTTCGAATGGTCCGGCCGCGCGAAGATCGCCTACAAGCGGCAATGGCCCAAATGGACGCCGCCGGACGAGATGATCCAGCGCCAGCCGGAACTGGAGCAATGGAGCGCGGCGAATGGCGGCATGCCGCCGGGTCCGACCAATCCGCTCGGCGCCCGCGCGCTCTACATCTTCCAGAACGGCGAGGACACGCTCTACCGCATCCACGGTTCGCCGGAATACTGGTCGATCGGAAAGGCCGTCTCCAGCGGGTGCGTGCGCCTCATCCAGCAGGATGTGATCGACCTCTATGGCCGCGTCACCTCCGGCGCTTCGATCGTGGTCGTGTAGACGACCCGCCTCACCCAGGCCGCCCCCGCCGACCGGACTTTTTTCCATTGTCCGCGTAGGAGGCCGGCTGCGCCCGCGTGTCAGGAGCAGGTCGGACATGATCCGGCCTGTTCCAACTGACCAGAAGACGGGAGCATCCTCATGAAATCCTTGACCGCCATGGCCGGCCTCTTGTGCGTCGGCGTCGCTATTGCCAGCCCTGCAAGCGCCGCGGAAGCCGGCCCCCGTGCCAGGCTGCTGATCAACTTCCTTCTCCAGACCGGCGACACGAACGGCGACGACCGCCTCGACCCGCAGGAGATCGAGACGCTACGGCTCCACGCCTTCGAGCGCGCCGACACCGACGGAGACGGCGCGATCTCGCAGGCCGAGATCCGCAAGGCGGCCGAGCGGCGCCAGCGCCGCGCCGAGATCGCGCGGATGATGGGAGAGGAACGCCTCGACCAGTTCGACCTTAATGGCGACGGCGCGGTCTCGCTGAGCGAGTTCCAGTCCGCGCCCCGCCCCGGCCTGGCGCTTGTCGACCTCGACGCCGACGGTTCGATCGACCGCACGGAACTGGACCGCATCGCCGAAATCCTGGCCGCCGCCCGCTGACACGGGCCGGCGCCTGTCCGGGACCGGCGCGATTGTCGGTCCCGGCGGGGGCGTCTACAACAACACGGTCACACACGATGGGTGATCGGAAGCGGGATCAAGTCGCCGTGCCGCGCGAGGACACAGATGACGAGCTTCTTCGCGCCGCGGCCGGCGGCAGCGAGCGGGCCTTCGGCCTGCTCGTGTCGCGCCATCTCGACCGCGTCCGGCGCGTCGCGCAGGGCTATGTCGCCAACGCCGCCGACGCCGACGACATCGCCCAGGACGTGTTTCTTGCCGTCTGGCGCAATGCCGCCAGATGGGAGGCGGGCGAGGCGAGGTTTTCGACATGGCTTTTCCGCGTCACCGCCAACCGCTGCATCGACCACATGCGGCGGCGAAGGCTGAAGTCCTGGGTGGGGCTCGACAAGGTGGAAGCAGTGATGGCGAATGACGACGATCCGGAGCGGACCCTGTCGGGGCGCGGCGAACTCGCGCTGGCCGCGGCGGCGGTCAAGGCGCTGCCCGACCGGCAACGCATGGCGCTGCTTTTGAGCGTCGTGGCGGGGCTTGCCAATCCGGAGATCGCGCAAACAATGCAGATCAGCACGGGCGCGGTCGAACAATTACTGGTGCGCGCAAGGCGCACGCTGCGCGATCAGGCAACCGGGCGCGAAAGGGCCGAGTGATGGACAGGGATCAATTCGAACAGTTTCTGCTTGCCCATGGAGGTGACCCCGACCGCTGGCCGCACGGCCGGCGCGACGCGGCGCTCGCCCTGGTCGCCACGGATGACGAGGCGAGGCGCATGGCCGCGGCGATCGGCCATGTGGACCGGTCGGTGCAGGCTGCCGCCGCTGTCGGCCCGGCCGGCGATCTCGCCGCGCGCATCCTCGCGATCGCGACCGGCGACGAGAGGGCGATCTTCGACGTCACGCCGGCCGGGATCGCCGGCGTTCTCGCCGGGTCTCTCGGACTGGCGGGGATCGGCTACGCGGTCACTGCCGCGGTCGCCGGGCTGATCGTTCCGGCCGCGCTGCTCGACACCGTCGCGACAGTCGTCGCGTCGGGCGTCGCGGGAGGCTTCTGATGACAGCGCGCGGACTGAACAAGCTCCTGGTCGCGATCCTCGTGCCGGTGTCGATCCTGGCCTTCCTGTCGACCGGGACGGCGATGTGGATGTGGCGCAACCCCGGCGCGGTGATGGCCGTGCGCCAGGCCGTCGACGTCTACCCGCCGGCGCTCCGCCGCGCCATCCGCGCGGAATTCGACACCTATCGCGACACCGTGCGCGCGGACGTCGCCGATATCGACGCGGCGCGAAAACGCATGTTCGACCTGATGCGCGCCGACCCGCTGGACGAGGATGCGGTCCGCGCGGCGATGGCCGACGTGCGCCAGGCGGTGTCCGACCTGCAGGCGACCGGGCAGGAGCATCTCCTCGACGTCATGCGCGACGCGGACCCCGCCGAGCGCGCCAAGATCCGTACGCCGCGCGAAGGCTTCTCCGAGCGGCTGGAGAGTTTCCGCGACTGAGACAGCCCGGAACTTTCGCGCGCAGGTTGAAGACGATCACCCTGCCGCCACGGCCGACAATGCCGAAAAATTGGGCAAAGACAGGCGTGCAAGGCCTAATTCGAGGGGGCTCTTACGCACAATGGATAATTGCGGCCTGTCCGGGCAATCCGGTACCAAACACCTTCCGGTCGAATGCTGAAGGAGGCGGCCGTCCGGTTACCAGTTCATTTTTTGGGAGGAGCCCTATGAGCAAGAAGCTTATCGTCAACCGCCGTTCGGTGCTGAAATATGGCGGCGCCGCATCGGTGGCGCTGGCAACGCCGTACTTCTTCACCCGCGGTGCACTCGCTCAGAGCGAGAACTACCGCAACGCCCCGACGGGCGGCACGGTCACCTTCGGCTTCAACGTGCCGCAGACCGGCGCCTACGCCGATGAGGGCGCGGACGAGCTGCGCGCCTACGAACTCGCTGTCGAGCACATCAATGCCGGCGGCGGCGGCATGCTGGACACGTTCTCTTCCGCGGCCCTGCGCGACGCAGGCGGCGGCGTGAACGGCAAAAAGGTGGAATTCGTCACCGGCGACACGCAGACCAAGTCTGACGCGGCTCGCGCGTCGGCCAAGCGCATGATCGAGAATGACGGCGCCGTGGTCATCACCGGCGGTTCGTCCTCGGGCGTCGCCATCGCCGTCCAGGGCCTTTGCCAGGAAGCCGGCGTCATCTTCATGGCCGGCCTGACCCACTCCAACGACACGACCGGCAAGGACAAGCGCGCCAACGGTTTCCGTCACTTCTTCAACACGGAGATGACGGGTGCCGCGCTCGCACCGGTGCTCAAGAACAACTACGGCACCGACCGCAAGGTCTATCACCTGACGGCCGACTACACTTGGGGCTGGTCGCAGGAAGGCTCGATCCAGAAATACACCGAGCCGCTGGGCTGGGAGACCGTCGCAGCTGTCCGCACGCCGGTCGGCGCAGGCGACTTCTCGCAGTACATCACGCCGATCCTCAACTCCGGCGCCGACACGCTGGTGCTGAACCACTACGGCAAGGACATGGTCAACTCGCTGACCCAGGCCGTGCAGTTCGGCCTGCGTGACAAGCAGGTCAACGGCAAGGACTTCGTCATCGTGGTTCCGCTCTACTCGCGCCTGATGGTGCAGGGTGCCGGCGACGCCGCGAAGGGGATCTTCGGTTCGACCAACTGGCACTGGTCGCTGCAGGACGACGCCTCCAAGGCATTCGTCCAGTCCTTCGGCGAAAAGTACGGCTTCCCGCCGTCGCAGGCCGCGCACACCTGCTACGCACAGGCCATCCTCTATGCGGATGCCTGCCAGCGCGCCGGCACCTTCCAGCCGAGCGTCGTGGGCGCCCAGCTCGAGGACTTCGACTTCGACGGTCTCGGCAACGGTCCGACGACCTATCGTGGTTCCGACCACCAGTGCTTCAAGGACGTCCTGGTCGTGAAGGGTAAGGAAAACCCGTCCACCAAGTACGACCTTCTGGAAGTCGTGGAAGTCACGCCGCGCGCCAATGTCGAGTACCCGGCCGAACTGCTCGGCGGCGAGCTCGGCCCGTACAACGACGGCGCAGCCTAAGCACCTTCGACACCGAGCGACCGGCCGCCAGATTGGCGGCCGGTTCGCAATAGGATAGTCTTCAAGTCCGCGCGGGAGGAGCCGCCGGACTGTTTCGGCGGTATATCGTTATGGACGCAATATTCCTTCAGATTCTGAACGGACTGGACAAGGGCGGCGCATACGCGTTGATCGCGCTCGGCCTGACGCTGGTCTTCGGAACGCTGGGCGTGGTCAACTTCGCGCATGGCGCCCTCTTCATGCTCGGCGCATTCTGCGCTGTCACGCTTCATCGCATTCTCAACATCTCCTTCGAGCGGGTCAGCGAGACGCAGAAGGACTTCCTCGGCAATCCGCTGAAGGAACAGGTGCCCTATCTGCAGGAATGGTTCGGCCCCCAGGTCAGCGAATTCCTGCTCGACTGGTCGGTGCCGATCTCCATCCTGCTCGCCATCATCGTGATGGGGATCATCGGCGTGGTGATGGAACGCGGCCTGATCAAGCATTTCTACAAGCGTCCGCATGCCGACCAGATCCTCGTGACCTTCGGCCTCGCGATCATCCTGCAGGAGATCGTCCGGCACTATTTCGGCGCCAACCCGATCCCGCAGTCCGCGCCTGACGTGTTCGCCGGCGCCGCCAATGTCGGCAACTGGGTCGGGCTGGGCGACAATGTCATCTATCCGTGGTGGCGCCTCGTCTACTTCATGTTCTCCGCCCTCGTGATCTTCGGCGTCTTCGCCTTCCTGCAGTTCACCACGTTCGGCATGGTCGTGCGTGCCGGCATGCAGGACCGCGAGACGGTCGGCCTCCTGGGCATCAACATCCAGCGCCGCTTCACCGTCGTCTTCGGCCTCGCCGCCGCGGTCGCCGGCGTCGCCGGGGCGATGTACACGCCCATCCTGCCGCCGGATTACCACATGGGCATGGACTTCCTCGTCCTGTCCTTCGTCGTCGTCGTCGTCGGCGGCATGGGCTCGCTTGCAGGCGCCGTCCTGGCCGGTTTCATGCTCGGCATCCTGCAGAGCTTCGCATCGATGAACGAGGTGAAATCCATCCTTCCGGGCATCGACCAGATCATCATCTATCTCGTCGCCGTGATCGTGCTCCTGACGCTGCCGCGCGGACTGATGGGCCGCAAAGGCGTGATGGAGGACTAAAATGTTCAGCTCGCTCTCCCGTAACGACTGGCTGCTGCTGATCGTCTTTTCCGCAATCGTGCTGGTGCTCCCCTGGGCGCTCCAGCCGATCGGCGCGGCCTATCCGGACCTTCTGCAGAAGTTCGCCATCTTCGGCATCTTCGCCATCGGCTTCAACATCCTGTTCGGCCTGACCGGCTACCTGTCCTTCGGCCACGCCGCCTTCATCGGCGTCGGTTCCTATGTGGCGGTGTGGTCGTTCAAGCTCCTGACCATGAACGTCATCCCGGCCGTCATCCTGTCGGTCGGCATGGCCGCGGTGTTCGCGTTCCTCATCGGATACGTGTCGCTGCGCCGCTCGGGCATCTATTTCTCGATCCTGACGCTGGCGTTCGCGCAGATGAGCTACAACCTCGCCTATTCGGTGCTCACGCCGATCACCAATGGCGAGACCGGCCTGCAGGTGCGTGCCATCCGCCAGACGGCGGAAACCTCGCTGCGCGACGGCGACGTGCGCGTCATCGACCAGCTGTTCGGAATTCCCGAGGTCGGCGTGCCGATCACCAATCTCTTCGGCATGAAGATGAGCGGCTATCCGGGATTCTATTTCTGCGCCGTACTGCTGATCATCTGCTTCTTCATCGCCATGTGCATCACCAAGTCGAATTTCGGCATGATGCTGAAGGCGATCAAGTCAAACCAGAACCGGCTCAACTACACCGGCATCCATACCCGCCCCTATCTGATATCGGCCTTCGTGATCTCCGGCATGTATGCCGGGCTGGCCGGCTCGCTTCTGGCGATCACCGACCCGATCGCGGGCGCCGAACGCATGCAGTGGACGGCCTCGGGCGAAGTGGTCCTGATGACCATTCTCGGCGGCGCCGGCACGCTTGTCGGCCCGGTGCTCGGCGCCGGCCTGATCAAATATGCCGAACAGAAGGTCTCGTCGTGGAACGAGGGCATTCTGCACAACGCCCTTTCGGCCCTGCCGGACGGTGTCGAGGACTTCCTCGTCGGACTGTTCTCGTTCTTCGTCGGCGAAGGCTGGCATCTGACGCTTGGCTTCCTGTTCATGGTCATCGTGATCTTCCTGCCAGGCGGGCTGATGGAAGGCGCACGCCGGATCAGGGCTTCGTTTGGCCGGGACAACTCCAGCAAGGCGAGCGGTTCCAAGACCGTCAGCCAGCCAGCGGAGTAAGGAACATGAACATGTCTGCTGCTGAAACCATCACCGAGGACGAGGACGAGCGCGGCTTCAAGAGCGGCGTTCCGGACAAGGTTCTGCACATCGACGACGTGCACAAGAGCTTTGCCGGCCTGCACGCGCTGTCCGACGTCGACCTCGACGTGCGCAAGGGCGAAACCCATGCGATCATCGGGCCGAACGGCGCCGGCAAGTCGACGCTGCTGAATGTCTGCGTCGGCCGCCTGAAGCCGGATCGTGGTGCCGTCATCTTCGACGGCGACACGCTCACCGGCAAGGCGCCGCACGAGATCAACCAGCTCGGCGTCGCCCGCGTGTTCCAGACGCCGGAGGTCTTTCTCGACCTCACGGTCTTGGAGAACGTCATGGTACCCGCCCTGTCGAAGCGTGACGGCCATTTCAAGCTGAACCCGTTCGCCGCCTTCACCTCGGAAAAGAAGATCCGCGAAGAGGCGATCGAGATCATCCACAATGTCGGCCTGCACGCGCAACTGAACGACATCGCCACCAGCATGTCGCGCGGCGACAAGCGGCGGCTGGAACTGGCCATGTGCCTGATCCAGCATCCGAAGCTGCTGCTGCTCGACGAACCGACCGCAGGCATGGCCCGCGCCGACACCAACGCCACGATCGATCTTCTCAAGAAGATCAAGGAGGGCGGCATGACCAAGGTGATCATCGAGCACGACATGCATGTCGTGTTCTCGCTGGCCGACCGGATCAGCGTCCTGGCAGGCGGGCGGATCATCGCCCAGGGCACGCCCGAGCAGATCAAGAACGACCCGCGGGTCAAGGAAGCCTATCTCGGGGAGGAGCAGGTATGATGGAGGCCGCGGAAACCAAGAGCATGATCCGGCCGAAGGCCGCGGATCCGAAGTCGCAATATTTCGCGGTGCGCGACCTGAACGCCTATTACGGCGACAGCTACATCGTGCAGAACGTGTCGTTCGACATCAACGAGGGCGAGATCCTCGCCCTGCTCGGCCGCAACGGCGCCGGCAAGACCTCGACGCTGCGCACCATCGCGCGGGCCGGCTCGCCGGAACTGCGCACCGGCGAGATCTGGCTTAAGGGCGAGCCCGTCCACCAGATGCAGTCGTTCCAGGCGGCGCTGCACGGCATTCAGCTGGTGCCCGAGGATCGCCGCATCATCCCCGGCATGACGGTGGAGGAGAACCTCGACCTGGCTTGCATCTCCGGCGAACTGGGCTGGGACTACGAGCGCATCTACGCGCTGTTTCCCCGCCTGAAGGAGCGGCGCAAGCAGGAAGGCACGACCATGTCGGGCGGCGAACAGCAGATGCTGGCGATCGCCCGGGCACTGGCCCGCGACCTGAAACTGCTGCTGCTCGACGAACCCTATGAGGGGCTCGCGCCGGTGGTGCGCCACGACATCGAGAAGGCGCTGATCGAGGTGCGCAGCGCCGGCATCACCACCATCATCGTGGAACAGAACGCCGTCGCCGCGCTGAAGCTCGCCGACCGGGCTGTGATCCTCGACACCGGCGAGGTCGTCTATGACGGCTCGGCCAAGGAGGTGCTCGAAAACGAGCGGCTGCGCCACGACTACCTGGCGATCTGATCGCCGAACCCTACATCCGATGACGGGCCCGCCAATGTGCGGGCCCTTTTCGTTTCAGACGGGCATGCCGGAGAACTTGCCGACCAGCTCGGCGATGTTGCGGGCGCCGAATTTCTCGAGCAGGCGGGCGCGATAGAGTTCGACGGTGCGGTAGGACAGGTTCAGCTGCAGGCCGATCTCCTTGGAGGTCAGTCCCTGGCAGGTCAGCATGGCGACCTCGCGCTCGCGCGGCGTCAGCGCCACGACGGGCCGCGCCTCCGACAGGTCGGAGAACGACCAGACGCCGCGTCGGAACGGGTCGTCCGGGGTCAGCGACTGGCCGCGCACGCGGCACCAGAAGAGTTCACCCGTCAGCCGGCGCATGATCCGCTCGTCGTCATAGCGGCCGGTCTGGCGCATCGCCGACAGCCCGCGCGCGCCGATGCGCTCGAAATCCTCCTGCGAGGGATAGAGCTGGTCCAGCGAACGGTGGAGAAACGCCGCCTCGCTGTCGCCGAAGGTCTCGCAGAACCGCGCATTGCAGCGCCGGACGACCCGGTTTTCCAGGAGCGCGAGGCCGAGCGGCGCGTTGCGGAAGGCGATCTCGTCGAGTGTCATGTCCTCCAATAGCGCCGCCGCGCGGGCGAGGCCAAGAGGTTCGTATTTCTACAGAGTTGATCGCGCAGCCGGGCGGGGCTTACCCTCTCGGCAACAAGAGGAGGAGGCACGGATGGTGCACATTGTCGGCTGGGGGCACACCCCGTTCGGAAAGCTCGGCGACATGTCGCTGGAAGACCTGATCCGCGAGGCGGGCACCGAGGCGCTGGCCCATGCCGGCGTCGCGCCCGGTGACGTCGACGGCATCTGGATCGGCCACTTCAACGGCGGCATGGTGCCGGACGGATTTCCGGCCTCCTTGGCGCTCGCGATCGACCCCGCCCTGCGTTTCCGCCCCGCGACCCGGCTGGAGAACGCCTGCGCCTCCGGCTCGGCGGCCGTGTTCGCCGCGCGCAACGCGATCCTGGCCGGCGAAGCCCGCATCGCGCTGGTGATCGGCGTTGAGAAGATGACGCATCTGCCCACAGCCGATGTCGCGACCGCGCTCGGCCACGCCTCCTACCAGAAGGAGGAGGCCGGCCTCTCTTTCCCGCAGGTCTTCGCGCAATTCGCCAAGGCCTATTTCGAGCGCTACGGGGATGCGACCGAGGCGCTGGCCATGATCGCGTCGAAAAACCACGCCAACGGCGCCAGGAACCCGCTGGCGCAGTTGCGCAAACCGCTCGACGTCGCGTTCTGCGCCGCCGAGAGCGATCGCAACCCGATGATCGCCCCGCCGCTGAAGAAGACGGACTGCTCGCTCGTCTCCGACGGCGCCGCCGCGATCGTGATGTTCGCCGACGACATCGCCGCCACCATGCCCCGCGCCGTCAACCTCCGCGCCGCGGTTCAGGTCAACGATTTCCTGCCGATGTCGGCGCGCGACGTGCTCGCTTTCGAGGGGCCGCGCGAAGCGATGCGCCGCGCGATGCAGGCGGCCGGTGTCGGGCTGTCCGATCTCGACCTGGCCGAGGTGCATGACTGTTTCACCATCGCCGAACTGCTGATCTACGAGGCGATGGGCCTGACCGAACCCGGCCGCGGTATCGACGTCCTGAAGGAGGGGACCGTCTATCCGGGCGGTGCGCTGCCCATCAACCTGTCTGGCGGGCTGAAGGCCAAGGGGCACCCGGTCGGCGCGACCGGCGTTTCGATGCATGTGATGGTGTCGCGGCAGCTAACAGGAGACGCAGGCGAGATGCAGGCGCCGGACGCCGCGACGGGCCTCGTCTTCAACATGGGCGGATCGGGCGTCGCCAATTACTGCTCGATCCTGGAAGCGGTGAGGACCTGATGAACCTGGCGCTCTGGCTCGAGCGGACGGCCGCCGTCAATGGCGACCGCCCTGCCCTGTTGCACGGCGAGACCGTCTTCGCCGACTATTCGACCTTTCACGCCCGCGCGGCGGCGCTGGCGGCCGCGCTCGGCCGCGAGGGCGTGGCGTCCGGCGACCGGGTGGCGCTGTTCATGAAGAACTGCCCGGACTATCTCGTCGCGCTCTACGGCATCTGGATCGCGGGGGCGGCGGCGACGCCGATCAACGCCAAGCTGCATGCGCGGGAGGCGGCCTATATCATCGCCAATGCCGGCGCGAAGCTCGCCTTTGTGACGCCCGATCTCGGCCCGGCGCTGCGTGAAGCGACGGACGCCGCCCTGATCGATGTCGCGACCGACCGTTTCGCCGCGATGACGACGGGCGAAGGACGGTCTGCGGAACCGAAGGAACCGGGCGATCTCGCCTGGCTGTTCTACACCTCCGGCACGACCGGGCATCCGAAGGGCGTCTACATGACCCACGGGATGTTGATGGCCACCTCGCTGTCCTATCTGTCCGATGTCGACAGCGTCAGCGCCGAGGATGCCGCGCTCTATGCCGCGCCGATGAGCCATGGCGCGGGCATCTATGCACCGGTGCATGTGCTGCAGGGCGCGCGGCATCTGTGTCCGCGATCCGAAGGCTTCGATGCGGACGAGGTGCTGGACCTGTCAAAGTCCGTCGGACCGACCTCGATGTTCATGGCGCCGACCATGGTGCGCCGCCTGACCGACAGGGCCAAGGCGACAGATCGCGGCGGCGAGGGCATTCGCACGATCGTCTATGGCGGCGGGCCGATGTATCGCGCCGACATCGAGGAAGCGGTCGGGATCTTCGGCTCGAAATTCGTGCAGATCTACGGCCAGGGCGAGTGTCCGATGGCGATCTCGGCCCTGTCGCGGGCCGACATCACCGACCGTGCGCATCCGCGCTGGCGCGAAAGGCTGGCCTCGGTCGGGCGGGCGCAGTCGCTGGTCGAAATCCGCATCGGCGACGAGAACGGCGCCCCCCTGCCCGCGGGTGCCATCGGCGAGATCATGGTCAAGGGCCTGCCGGTGATGCCCGGCTACTGGGAAAACCCGGAGGCAAGCGCCAAGGCGCTTCGCGACGGCTGGCTGATGACCGGTGATGTCGGCACGCTCGACACCGACGGATACCTGACGCTCCAGGACCGGTCCAAAGACGTGATCATCTCGGGCGGCACCAACATCTATCCGCGCGAAGTGGAGGAAGCGCTGCTGACGCATGCCAGCGTCCACGAGGTCTCTGTCGTCGGCCGGCCGTCTGCGGAATGGGGCGAGGATGTCGTCGCCTTCGTCGTGCCCGCTTTCGGCGCGCGCCTCGATCAAGCTGCGCTCGACGCGCATTGCCTCGATCGGATCGCCCGGTTCAAGCGGCCGAAAACCTATGTCGAAGTCAGCGAATTGCCGAAGAACAATTACGGCAAGGTGCTGAAGACCGAGTTGCGCAGGAGACTTGAATAGGAGGAGGAGACATGACCGACCTGAGCGGGAAGACCGCGCTGGTGACGGGCTCGGTGCAGGGCATCGGGCTCGCCATCGCCGAAGCGCTGGCAGGAGCCGGCGCACGTATCGCCGTGCACGGACTGGCCGGCGACGCGCAGATCCACGAGGCCTGCACACGGCTCAGGCGGTCGGGCGCACCGGAAGCGGAGTTCTTCGAGGGCGATCTTCGCGCACCCGACCAGATCGACCGGATGATGGACGCCGTGGCGGCGTGGGGCGGAGCCGACATCCTCGTCAACAATGCCGGCATCCAGCAGACCGGGCCGCTGGCGGAGATGCCGCGCGAGGTCTGGGACGCCACCATCGCGATCAATCTCTCCGCGCCCTTCCACACCATGAAGGCTGCGCTACCGATCATGGCCGAGCGCGGCTATGGGCGGGTGATCAACATCGCGTCGGTGCAGGGCATCATCGCGTCGAAGGAGAAGTCGCCCTATGTCGCCGCCAAACACGGCCTTGTCGGCCTGTCGCAGGTCGCCGGTCTGGAATACGCAGCGGCAGGCGACCGTGCGAAGGGCGGCGTGACGGTCAATTGCATCTGCCCCGGCTGGACGGACACTGCCATCATCGCACCTCAGGTGCGCGAGCGCGCAGAGGTCCTCGGCTGCGACCGGGAAACGGCGATCGCCGATCTTCTGAAGGAGAAGCAGCCGTCCTTGCGCATGTCCGATCCGTCTGAGATCGCCGCGCTGGCGCTGTGGCTCTGCTCGCCGATCGCCCACAACCTTACCGCGACGGCGATCCCGATCGACGGCGGCTGGACCGCGCAATAGCGCGTGCTTCATTTCAGGCGCGGCGCTAAATCGCCTGATCCGCCGCGTCGAAGAAGTGCAGACGTTTCGGCTCGAAGGCGAGGCCCACGGTCTTGCCCCTGATGTCGTCGGGGACGTCGTCGGTGCGGACGATCAATTGGCCGACCTCGCCGCAATCGAGATAGAGATAGGTGTCGGCGCCGAGATACTCGAGCACCTCCACGCGTCCCCTGCACACCGCTCCCTCCGGCTCGGTCAGATCGATGTGTTCGGGCCGGATGCCGAGCTTGACCGCACCCTTGCCATCGCCCCGGTCGAACGGTCCGTTGCCATGGCCGGGCAGCCTGTACTCGCCCCCTCCGGTCGTACAGGGCAGGATGTTCATCTTGGGCGATCCGATGAACTGGGCGACGAAGAGGTTCTGCGGTTTCTCGTACAAAGTGCGCGGCGAGCCCACCTGCATGATATCGCCGTCCTTGAGCACGACGATCTTGTCCGCGAGCGTCATCGCCTCGACCTGGTCATGCGTCACATAGATGATCGTCGTGCCAAGCGTTTCATGCAGCTTGGCGATCTCGAAGCGCATCTCGACGCGCAGCGCGGCATCGAGATTGGAGAGCGGTTCGTCAAACAGGAATCCCGATGGCTCGCGCGTGATCGCGCGGCCGATGGCGACGCGCTGGCGCTGGCCGCCGGACAGTTGCTTGGGCTTGCGGTCGAGATAGTCCTCGAGCTTGAGAATGCGAGCGGCGTCCGCCACGCGGCGCGCGATCTCGGACTTCGGATGACCGGCCGTCTTCAGGCCGAAGCCCATGTTCTCGCCGACCGTCATGTGCGGATAGAGGGCGTAGGACTGGAAGACCATGGACAGCTTGCGCTCCGACGGCACGGCCGCGGTCACGTCATGGCCGTCGATCAGAATGGCGCCGCGAGAGACTTCCTCCAGCCCCGAGATCAGCCGCAGGAGCGTGGATTTTCCGCAACCGGACGGACCCACGAAGATGACGAACTCGCCGTCATGGATCTCCAGATCGACGCCCTTGATGACCTGAAGCTGGCCGAACCACTTTTCCACCTTCTGCAGCGTGATCGATCCCATGTGTCTTCCTTTCAGCCCGCGTCGCCGGCGTATTCGCTGAGCAGCGCCAGATGGACGGCCGCCGTCCAGGTGAAGTCCGAGCCGCCGAGCCCCTCACCGGTCAGCGGATCGAAATATTCGAAGAAGCCCGACTGGCGCACCATCGCGAGCGTGTCACGGCGAACCCGCTTCGCGAGATCGGCATGACCGTGGGCGTCGAAACCTGCGGCGATCATCCAGTTCATCACCGACCAGACAGGGCCGCGCCAGTAGCGCCGCTGCTCGAACCCGTCGTGTCGGGGATCCCAACTCGGGAACACGTATCGGCACCTGTCGAAGATGTCTCGCGCCTGCCGGACGATCTCGTCGCGCTGTCCCGGCGTGCCGGCATTGGCGTAGAAGGCGAGCATGGAAGCGTTGGAGATGGCCGGCGACAGGTCGCCCGTGCGCAGGTCGCGGGCGACGAACCCGCCGGCGGCGTCGCTCCACAAAGCCTGAACGCCCTCGTCGGACAGGGTGATCCAGTCGGAGATGCGGCGCCTGGCAGGGTCGTCCCCAAACCGTTCCGCCAGCGCCATCAGGTCATGATCGGCGCGCATCAGAACGAACTGGACGCAGGGATCGGCCATGAAGAAGGGCCCCTCGCGGGCAATTCTCTCATGATCCCATTCGCATTCGCGGCCAAACTTCACGATGGTCAGATAGCGGTCATAGGTCTCGCTGGTCGGCCGTGTCGCGGCATCGGCGACATCGGTGTCACGGCGGCGATAGGCGCCGAGGTCGTCGGCAATGGCGATGCGCTGCATCGCGGCGTCCCAGTCCGGACAGTTGTCGCGGCCCGATTCCCAGGGGTGGATGATCCCGACTAGGCCGGTTCCGTCGGGATCGCGGTCGCGATGCCACCATTGGTGCCAGGCGAGAAGTTTGGGAAACATCGCATGCGCCCGGCGCTCGTCGTCCCTGCCGCCGGTTTCGACCAGCCATCGCGCCACGCTGGCGACGACCGGCGGTTGCGAGTGGCCGGAGGTGGGCGGCTCGGTCGTCGATCCCCAGACGCCCGGGCCGGGAAAATACTCGGGATCGACCTTCCGGAAGATGATGTGGGGGACCATGCCGTCCTCCCACTGACCGTCGAACAGCCCCTCGATCTCGCGCCAAGCGCGGTCCCGGTCGAAGGTCGCGAAGCCGAGCGCGGCGAAAGCGGAATCCCAGTTCCACTGGAACGGATAGAGCCTCGCCGTCGGCACGGTGTATCCGCCCCGGTCATTGCCGCGCAGGATCTCGACGGCCTGGCTGTCCCGTTCGCTCGCCACGGCCTAGCCTTTCACGCCGCCGGCGGTGAGACCGGACACGAGGAAGCGCTCGAACCACAGGAACAGCACGAGCACCGGAACGGTCGCGATCACCGCACCCGCCATCAGGTGCTGGCGCGGCACTTCAGACGAATTAAGGGAAACGACGCCGCGTGAGAGGGTGAACATGTCGATGTTGTCGAGGAACATGAAGGCGAACAGGAATTCGTTCCAGGCGATCATGAAGACGTAGAGCGCGACCGAGGCGAGCGCCGGCAGGGAAAGCGGCATTGTGATCTTGCCGATCACGCCGAGGCGCGTCAGGCCGTCCATCAGGCCAGCCTCCTCCAGTTCGGAGGGTATGCCGCGGAAATGGCCCTGCAGCATGTAGAGCGCGACGGGAATCGTCGTGGCCGGATAGACGATCAGCAGGCCCGCAAGCGAGTTCCTCAGGCCGAGTTGCGAAAAGACGGCATAGAGCGGGATCACCAGCACGATGCCCGGGACCATGTAGATGAGCAGGATCGAGCGCGACAGGAAGGCCTGCCCCGGAAACCGCAGCCGCGCCACTGCATAGGCGCCCGGCACGGCGAAGCACAGCGTGATGATCACTGTCGCGATGGAGACGATGGCCGTGTTCCAAAGGAACGTGCCGAAGTGATACTGCGTGAACAGCTCGATATAGGACCGGAACAAGCCGGCCGGCCCCTGGGCAAGATCGAGCGAGAAATCCAGCGGATTGGCGATAAGCTGGGCCTGGTTCTTCAGGCTGGTCATGACCATCACATAGAAGGGAAGCGCGACCATGACCGTGAAGAAGACGAGGCCGAGCCCCTTGGCCACACGGATGACAACCGTCTCGAACTGATAGCGCGTCATCCGGCCCGACGGCGCGTCGCCGACGCTGCGATCGATGGCGAACCAGGTCGCCAACACGAAAGCGGCGACAGCGACGGTCTGAGCGAGCGGGACAGCCGACAGAGGCAGGCCGATCGGGGCGCCGAAGGTGGCCACGCCGAGAACGATGAAGACCGCCGCGATGGCGGCGATGGTGACACCAGTGCTGCGCGCCCCCGGCTCGAAGGCCATGATCAGCGCGCCGCATGCCGCGCCCGCCAGCATGGCGGCGCCGATCGGCGGGGCGGTGACCGCGCCGGAGATCAGCATGAAGACGACCGAAACGACGATCATCCATATCGCGCCCCAGATGGCGCCGACAATCAGTCCGATGAGTGTACCGGGGCCAGGCCGCATCGCTCAGCCCTCGTCCTGCGGAGAATATTTGAAGATGACGAGCGAGAATATCAGCAGCACCGTGAAGACGACGACGGCCACCGCCGCGCCCGCCCCGAGATTGGAAACGGCGAAGGCCTGCTCATAGACATTAACCGTCAGGGTGCGTGTTCCGGCGGCGCCGCCGGTGAGGAGGAAGATGTCGTCGAAGTTGTTGAAGCTCCAGATGAAGCGCAGCAGGAACAGGATCGCCAGGATGCCGACGAGCTGCGGCAGCGAGATGTACCAGAACTGCTGCAGCGGCGACGCGCCGTCCATCTCGGCTGCCTCGTACATGTCGGACGGGATCGACTGCATGCGCGCCAGGATGAAGAGGAAGGACAGCGGGAAGCTGCGCCAGGCCTCGATGGCGATGATCGTCGATAGCGCCACGGGGAAATTCACCGTCAGGCCGAAGAAATCGAGCGGCACCGCGCGTTGCCCGAGGAAGTTGACCGGCTGCTCGATGGCGCCGATCTGCCGCAGGATGGCGTTCAGCGCGCCGGAGAACGGGTCGAGCAGCAGAACCCATGTGAAGGCTACCGCGATGACCGGCGCCACGTAGGGAAACAGGAACAACCCGCGCAACGCGGTGCGTCCGGCGAAGGCCGAGTTCAGCATCTGGGCCGCGAACAGGCCGAGAATGATCGCGCCGAGCGTCGCGAAGACCGTGTAGTAGACGGTTACCCGTAGCACCTGCCAGAACTCGCTCGCCGAGAAGATCTTGTCGAAATTCTCCAGCGTGAATTCGAAGCTGGTGAGGACGTTCTGCGAGGTCGCGTGCGAGACCGCCTCGCTGTCGCGGATCTCGACGGGATTGTCGATGAAGGCCTGATCGGCCGAAACCTCGATCTGCACCCGGTCGCGGAAACGCGCCTCGACATCTCCCAACGTGCAAAGCAGGTCCCGGCCGGTCAGCGTGCAGCGCTCGTCGAGATCGCCGACGACACTCAGCCCGTCCGGCAGCGTGTCGGCGAAGCTGACGTCTCGGAGCGGCTTGTCCTGCGAGGAATTGCGCAGCCGGTATTCGATCGTCGCGACATCGCCCGGCGCGACGAGGTCGCCGCGCAGCCGCTCGTTGACGAACAGCCGGGCAGAACGCAGATCGCCCAGGCCCACCGGCTTGAAGGAAATCCAGAAGTTGGCGAGCAGCGGCGCCAGAACGACCGCCATGACGATGGCGAAGGTCGGCAGCAACATGGAATAGGCGAGATTGCGCTCGCGCCGGGCCAGAGGGCCGATCGTGGTCGGCGGCCCCTTCTCGGGCTGTCCGGCACCTGCCGGATAATCAGCACTGTTGGCCATGTCGTCTGCCCTGCAACCCGGTCGTCGCCCATCGGCGGGTCAGACACTGCCGCCCCGCCGATGGGTGGAACACGCCCGTCAGATAGCGCCGAGTTGCTCGTTCATCATCGACACGGCCGTCGATGCGTCGATCTCGCCGTCGATATACTGGCGAACCACCCGGTTGATGGCCTGGCTGTTGATCATCTTGGAGGCGAGCGACAGCTGGCCTTCCTTCACGCCCCAGCGATCGGCGGTCTGCAGGCCGACCGTGATGCTCGCCACCGTTTCGGCCGGATAGAGGTCCGCCAGCGGCGCCTTGCGATCGACGCCGACCGGGAGCTGCGACCAGCCATCGGTGAACTTGCTTGGCTCGTCCGGCGTTCCGGTTCGGACCGGGAACAGCCCTTCGGGCGCCATGGAGAGGAAGTCGAGATAGCCGTCGTCCATCATGAAACGCACGAATTCCGAAGCGACGTCGGTGTTCGCGTCGGTCGTTACGCTGATGTAGTTCAGGCTGGCCCAGGCCGCACCGTCCGGGTTGGACGGGCCGGAGAAGGTGGTGACCACGGCCGTCTTAGACGCCAGTTCGGTCGAGGTCGGGTCGTCATTGATGGTCGGCGGGGCGGAATCGCGCAATCCGGCCAGCTCGTCGAGAATGAAGGGCGACCAGATGATCATCGCGGCATTTCCGGAGAAATAGAGTTCGCGCGACTGCTGCCAGAACAGGTCGCCGGGCGGCGAGGCCTCTGCGAGCGTCTTGTAGAAATCCAGCACCTCGGTGGTCTTCGCCTCGTCGAGCGGCGCGAAGCCGTCGGAATCGACGGGCGAGACGCCGTTGGCGAGGAAGACGTGCTCCAGCACCTGGCTCATGAAGGCCTCGTCCACCTTGGTTGCGGCGACGAAACCGTACATGTCCGGCGGATTGTGCAGCGCTGCGACCGCGGCCTCGATGTCGGCGTAGGAATCGGGCGTTTCCAGCCCGGCCTCGTCGAACAGGTCCTTGCGGTAGACGATCATCTGCGTCCAGCCATTGACCGGGACGGACGCCGTCAGGCCCTCGAAATCGGCCATCGCGACGGCACCGGCCTGGAACGTGTCGGCGCCCAGTTCCTCGATGATCTCGGCATTGGTCTCGGCGTCGATGATGCCGGCCTCGGCCCAGGGCAGCACCGTGGGAAGCGTGTGGTAGATCACGTCGGGCAGGTCGCCCGCGGCGAATGCCGCTGTCGCGCGCGTCACGAGGTCACTTTCCGTGACCGGAATGACATCGACATCGTGACCGGTCTTTTCCTTGAAGGCCGCGACGATCTCTTCCTGAACGGCCAGCCGCTCGGGCTGCTCCTCGGTCGTCCAGAAGCGGATCGTGTCCGCCTGGGCGATGGTCGCCATGCTGGCGGACAGAAGCAGGGCTCCGGTCAGTTTGCTGGTGATACGCATTCGCTTTACCTCCCTTTGGATCATGGATCGGCGCAACGGCCCTTCCCGCAGGAACTCGCTCCTCTCGACCGTCTCTCGTGTCGCGGCGGTCCATCGGACGGGCTTGCCGGCCTTCGATGAACACGCGGATTTTCGAGGACTCCTCCCTCACGCAGAGAAAGCTTCTTCCAAAGCGCTTGCGGAATCAAGGCGCAAGAACTCCAAAAGAGTGTTAGCTGCCACTTTCAGTATGAAGCGGCCGAGAGAAATGCAGATCGCAGAGCGCCAATAGTAACGTCGTTCATGCCGCGCATTGCGACCTGAAAGAGAGACTGGCATCGCGTTCGGATTTGCAGGAGCGTTGCTGCCGAAATTGGCGCCAACAAGGCCTCAGAACTCAGATGTAGGTCCGTGCTTCGATCGGCGTCGCCTCGATGCGGCCGAGCAATTCTCCGAGCATCGATTCCTCGGCGCGATTGAGTTTGGCGCGCGGGTTCCAGACCACATGCACGTCGATCTCCGGCATCTTGTCGTAGGGCGGCAGGTGCCACAGCAGGCCGGCATCGACGTCGCGCTGGGCGACATGCACGGGCAGCGGCCCGATGCCGAGGCCGGCGATGATCATGCGCCGGACTTCCTCCAGATGGCTCGACGTGCCGACGACACGCTCGCCGAGCTCGGCCTCGGCGCGCATCAGCGTCACGGGCTTCAGAACGTCATGCAGCCGGTCCGTCTCGAAACTGACGGAAGCGTGGCCGGCAAGATCGGCCCGCGTCAGTCCCTGCTGCCCGAACAGCGGATGCGGCGGACCGCAGAAGAGGCCGAAGAACTCGCGGTAAAGGCGCCGGTATTCCAGCTTGGGATTGCGTTCCTTGACGAGGCAGATCGCGAAACTTGCGCTGCGCGCGTTCACCGCGGCGATCGCCTCGCGGCTGGTGTCCACGTCGATGGACAGGGTCGCCTTGGGATGCCGGGCGTGGAATTCGGCCAGCGCCTCGTCGAAGACCGGGCAGATCACGTGGCTCGCCACCGCGATCTTGACGTGGCCCTGCACTTCGTCGGTCACCTCGCGCATCAGGGTCGTCAGGCGAAAGATCGACCCCTGGATGTCGACGGCCTCGCGATAGAGGAGTTCGCCGGCCCGGGTCAGCGCATAGCGTCCGGGCGACCGATCGATCAGCTTTCGGCCGAGCCGATCCTCCAGCCTTTTCAATGCCGTGGAGACCGACGGCTGCGCCAGGCGCAGCTTCTGGGCGGCCTCGGTCACGGAGCGCGATTCCGCCAGCACGATGAAGGTTCGCAGCAGGTTCCAGTCCAGTTCGCGGACGAGCCGTTCGGAGGGCTGGATGGGGAATGCGGCAACCGCCATAGCTCAGACCTATAATGATAATTCTGATTATCTATTTGATGAATGCCCGGGCCGCCGCCAATGTCAAGCCATCCGCACCTTGCGAAGGACTTTGGCATGTCGGTCGAACGCCGCGAGGCCCGTCAGCCCTGGATATTGCTGTCGCCCGCCCTGGTAGCCGTCACGCTGCTGCTGTTCGTGCCGCTCCTGTTCATCGTCGTCTATTCGTTCTGGCTGCGCACCGCGACCGGCGCCGACCAGGCGGGCTTCTTCCTCGACAATTGGAACGAGGCGCTGACCGACGGCTTCTACCGCGACATCCTGCTAAACACGCTGAAGATCGCCGCGATCACCACGATCGTATGCGCCCTGATGGGCTATCCGGCCGCCTATTTCATCGCCCGCTCGCGCGGCAACAAGGCGATCCTGCTGCTCCTGCTGATGCTGCCCTTCTGGATCAGCTACATCATCCGCACGATGAGCTGGATCAACATTCTCGGCGTGTCCGGCGCCGTGAACTCGATCCTGATCTCGCTCGGCATCATCAACGAGCCGATCCAGATGCTCTACAACGAGACCACCGTCATTCTCGGTCTCGTCCACTTCCTGCTGCCCTTCATGATCCTGAACGTCTTCGTCAGCCTGGACGGCATCGACGAGACGCTGGAAGACGCCGCCCATTCGCTCGGCGCGACGCGGTGGCAGAGCTTTCTGGAAGTCACATTGCCGCTGTCGCTGCCGGGCCTCGCAGCGGGCGGCCTTCTGTGCTTCGTGCTCGGGGCGGGCACCTACATCACGCCGCTCGTCCTCGGCGGTCCGACCGACGCCATGTTCGCCAATCTCGTCTTCGAGGCGATCATCACCCAGCTCAACTGGCCCCTCGGCTCGGCCCTGTCGCTGATGCTGCTGGCCGTGCTGGGCGCGCTCGTCGCCATCTACAACCGCTATCTCGGCATGGCGCAATTGATGAAGGGGCTGGGCTGATGGGCTGGGGCCTGATCCGTCTGTGGACGCTGCTCGTCTACCTGTTCATGTTCCTGCCGGTCGCGGTGGTCGTGTTGCTGTCGTTCAACGCCAGCCAGTTCGGTTCGTTTCCGATGACGGGATTTTCGGTGCGCTGGTTCGTCGAACTGGCCCAGAACGAGGCGATCCTGCGCGCCTTCCGCACCTCGATCGTGCTCGGGCTCCTGACCGCGGCGATCTCGACGACGCTGGGCGTGCTGGCGAGCCTGGCGCTGGTGCGCTACCGGGTGCCGGGCTCCAATCTCATCTCCACCCTGCTCATCGCGCCGATCCTCGTGCCGGAGGTGGTGCTGGCGGTGGCGCTGCTGCTGTTCCTCAACTTTCTGTCGATCAACAAGAGCTTCGTGCTGCTGCTCTTCGGCCATGTCATCTTCACGCTGCCCTTCGTCGTGCTGGTGGTGCAGGCGCGGCTTGTCTCGATCCGCCGCGACATCGAGGAGGCGGCGCTGAGCCTCGGCGCCAGCCCGGTGCAGACCTTCTTCGAGATCACGCTGCCCCTGATGCTGCCGGCCGTGCTGGCCGGCGGGCTCTTCGCCTTCACCATCAGTTTCGACGACATCACCGGCACGCTGTTCTGGAAGCCCGGCGGCGTCGAGACCGTGCCCACGCAGATCTTCGCCATGCTGCGCAACTCGATCTCGCCGGAGATCAACGCGCTCGGCACGGTGATGATCGTCCTGACTGTCGGGTTGCCGCTTCTGGGAGCCGCGATTGCCCGACAACTCGCCCGAAAAAGCGGCGGATAACCGCTCCCGCCCAACCGGTTCTTGAAGGAGACCATGATGGACAACACCAAGCGATATGAAAGACTGCTCGAGCGCTACATGAATGGCGATCTCGAGCGGCGCAAATTCCTCGGTTTGATCGGCATGGCCGGTCTGGCCTACGGCGTGTCAACGCCCTTCGCGAAACTCGCCCATGCGCAGGACGTCAAGCAGGTGCGGTTCGACGGCTGGGGCGGCGTCGTCTCCGAAGCCTTCCGCGAACACGCCTTCGACCCCTACACGGAAAAGACCGGCATCACGGTCGTGGACGGCACGTTCGGCGGCGGTGATGAATACCTTTCCCGCGTCAAGGCGAGCCAGCCGGGCGAATACAACATCGCCCACCTCTCCGGCGTGTTCGACTATGCCCGCTACCACGGCCTCGGCCTGACCACGGAGCTCAACGAGGCCAACATCCCGAACCTCGAATACGTGATTCCGAAGTTGGTCGACGTTTTCCGCGGCATCACCGACGGCAAGCTGTCCTGCGTGCCGTACGACTACGGCACCACGGGCCTTGCCTACAACCGCAAGCACATCTCCGACGATGAGATGAAGGAGAAGGGCGCCAAGATCCTCATCGACGAGGCCTACAAGGGCAAGATCGGCGGCTGGTCCGACTGGCGCACGCGCATGTGGTACGCCGCGCTGCAGACCGGTCAGGACCCGAACGGCGCGACCGACGTGGACGCCATGTGGGACGCGGTGCGCGCCCATCGCGACCTGGCGCTGAAATACTGGACGTCGGGCGCCGAACTGATGAGCCTCCTGGCGGAAGAGGAAATCTACGTCACCGAGGGCTGGTCCGGCCGCATCTACGCGCTTCAGGAACAGGGACACGACATCGGCTACATGGATCCGCCGAACGGCTTCGGCTGGCAGGAATGCCTGTTCGTCATCAAGGGCTCACCGCTTGAAGCCTGCGAGGAACTCCTGAACTTCATGCTGGCGCCGGCGACCTCCATCGCGGTGGCCGAAGGGCAGAACTACCCGCCGGCGCTCGACCCGACCAAGGTCGATCTGGGCGAGAAGATCCCGACACTGCCCGCCTTCGATCCGAGCGGCACGCTGTCCGGCCTGACCTTCGCCCAGCCGGATTACTGGAACGGCCACGAGGCCGAGTGGTCGAAAATGTTCGGCCGCGTGCAGAAGGGCTACTAGGAGAGCCTTCCTCCCGCCCCTGCCGCCTCGTTTGCGGCGGGGGCACAACCCGTCAACCCGGAGACCGGTGCCGTGAGTTCCGTTACCCTGACCGATATCGTGAAGCGCTTCGAGGCCTTCACCGCCGTGCACAAGACATCGCTGGACATCCCCGACGGGGCCTTCGTCACGCTGCTCGGTCCGTCCGGCTGCGGCAAGACGACGACGCTGCGCATGGTCGCCGGCCTGCTCGACCCGACCGAGGGCGAAATCCTGATCAAGGGCCGCAAGGTCAACGACGTGCCGATCCACAAGCGCAATCTCGGCCTCGTCTTCCAGAACTACGCCCTGTTTCCCCACAAGACGATCGCCGAGAATGTGGCCTTCGGGCTGAAATATCGAGGCGTCGCCAAAGAGGACGCCCGCAAGCGCGTGCAGGAGGCGCTCGACCTCGTGCAGCTGCCGGGTGTCGGCGACCGCTATCCCAAGCAACTTTCCGGCGGCCAGCAGCAGCGCATCGCGCTGGCGCGCGCCATCGTCATCGAACCCGACGTGCTGCTGCTCGACGAACCGCTATCGGCGCTCGACGCCAATCTGCGCGAGGACATGCGTGTTGAACTGAAACGCATCCAGGAACGGATCGGCGTGACGACGATCTTCGTCACCCACGACCAGTCGGAAGCGCTCGCCATGTCGGACCAGATCGTGGTGATGTCGAACGGCCGGGTCGAGCAGGTCGGCCCGCCCGAACAGGTCTACAATACGCCGGCCAGCGAGTTCGTCGCCAATTTCCTCGGCGCATCGAACATCCTGCCGGCGCGCCATGTCGGCAGCGACGGCGACGCCGTGCTGCTCGACGCCGACACGTTCGGCCGGGTCGCTGTGCCGGCGGCCAAGGCGCCGAACCTCGCGTCGGAAGGGCCGGCCAAACTGGTGATCCGCGCCGAGAAACTGCAGCTCGCACCGTCCGGCACGCCGGTCAACGGCGAACTGGCCATCGATGCCACCGTCGAGACCGTCGACTACCAGGGGCAGGCCGTGCGCTATTTCGTGCGAGCCGGCCACACGCAGCTTCAGGCCATCAACATGATCGACGAACGCCCCTTCAGCGAGGGCGCGCAGGTGTCGCTGCGGCTCCGGCCCCGCGACTGCGCGGCGCTCCCCGCTTCCTGACGCCCCGGACAATTCCATGACAAGCCATCCAAAGAGCCACCTCTTCTACCAGACCCGCAAGCGCAAACCGGTGCTCGACCAGGCGCGCGGCATCTACATGTGGGACGTCGACGGCAAGCGCTATCTCGACGGATCCTCCGGCGCGATGGTGTGCAATATCGGCCATTCCAACGAGCATGTGCTCGCCGCCATGCGCATGCAGATGGAAAAATCCACCTTCGGCTACCGCCTGCATTTCGAGACGGAGGCCTCCGAAAGGCTGGCCAGCAAGACCGCCTCCCTGACGCAGGACGGGCTCAACCGGATCTTCTTCGTCTCCGGCGGTTCGGAGGCGGTGGAGAGCGGCATCAAGCTGGCGCGCCAATATGCGCTCGCCGTCGGACAGGGTTCGCGCTGGAAGGTGATCTCGCGCTATCCCTCCTATCACGGCTCGACGCTCGGCGCGCTGGCGCTGACGGGTTACGATCCGCTGACCGAACCCTTCGAGCCGATGATGCGGCCAATGCCGAAGATCCCGGCTCCGCGCGCCTATCTCGACGGGCTCGACCCGGATGACGAGGCGACCGGGCGGCACTACGCCGACATGCTGGAACGCAAGATCATCGAGGAAGGCCCGGACACTGTCCTCGCCTTCTTCGTCGAACCCGTGGGCGGCGCCTCGACCGGCGCGCTCGTGCCACCGAAGGGCTACATGGAGCGGGTGCAGGAGATCTGCCGCGAATACGGCGTCTTGCTGATCCTCGACGAGGTGATGACCGGGGCCGGTCGCACCGGCAAGTTCCTGGCGGGCGAACACTGGGATCTTGCGCCCGACATCGTCGTCATGTCGAAGGGGTTTGCCGCCGGCTATGTGCCGCTCGGCGCGATGGCGGCGCATGACCGCTTGGTGGAACCGGTGCTCGACGCCGGCGGCTTCCAGCACGGCTACACCTATGCCGGCAATCCACTCGCCTGCGCGGCGGGGCTGGCGGTGATCGAGGAGATCGAGCGCCAGGGCATGGTCGCCAATGCGGCAGCCATGGGCGACGTCCTGCTCGCCCGGCTGGAAGACCTGAAGCAGCGCTACCCGATCATCGGCGACGTGCGCGGCAAGGGGCTGCTCACCGCCTTCGAATTCGTCTCCGACCGTCACAGCATGGCGCCGCTCCCGGCGTCCTTGTCGGCCCATGCCCGCTTCGTCGACATCGCCTATGAGAAGGGGCTCATCGTCTATTCGCGGCGCACGCGCGGCGGGGTCGACGGCGACCATATCCTCGTCTGCCCGCCAATGATCGTGAACGAGAACCAAATCGACGAGATCATCGACATGCTCGACGCCTCGCTGCGCGAGTTCACCAGCGAAGTGCAGGCCGCGCTTCCCCAGAGCGCCTGACCGGTCCCATGTCGAAGATCATCATCACCTGCGCCATCACCGGCTCGATCCATACTCCGTCCATGTCGCCCTACCTGCCCGTGACGGCCAACGAGATCGCCGAACAGGCGATCGGCGCGGCGCAGGCCGGCGCCTCCATCCTGCACCTGCACGCGCGCGATCCCGAGAACGGCAGGCCGTCTTCCTCGCCGGAGCACTTCATGGGCTTCCTGCCGCGCATCAAGCAGGCGAGCGACGCCGTTCTCAACATCTCCACCGGCGGCAGCGCCACGATGACGCTCGACCAGCGGCTGGAGGCACCGCGACAGGCCGAACCGGAGATGTGCTCGCTCAACATGGGCACGATGAATTTCGCGCTCTATCCGGCGGCCGAGAAGATCGACGACTGGAAACATGACTGGGAAAAGCCGTTCCTCGAAGGCTCCGACGACCTGGTCTTCAAGAACACGCCGCGCGACATCGCCCGCATTCTCACGGATCTGGGCGTCGATCGCGGCGCGCGGTTCGAGTTCGAATGCTACGACGTCAGCCACCTCTACATGCTCAGGCACTTCGCCGATCGCGGCCTGGTGAAACCGCCCTTCTTCATCCAGTTCGTCTTCGGCGTGCTCGGCGGCATCGGCCCGGATCCGGAAAATCTCGGCCACATGAAGCTGATCGCCGACAAGCTGTTCGGCGCCGACTACGCCTTTTCGGTGCTGGCCGCCGGGCGTCACCAGATTCCGCTGACCACCATGGCCGCCGCGATGGGCGGTCACGTGCGCGTCGGACTGGAGGACAGCCTGACGATCGCGCGTGGCACGCTGGCGAAATCCAATGCGGAGCAGGTGGCGAAGATCCGCCGGATCGTCGAGGAACTCGGCCGCGAGGTGGCGACGCCGGCCGACGCGCGCGGCATGCTGGGCCTGAAGGGCGCGCACCGGACGGCGTTCTGAGATGGCGGGGATCACGATCAGGCGGGCCGGTCCCGACGACGCGGAGCGGCTGAACGCGGCGCTCGCGCATCTTTCAAAGGACATCGGCGACGATCACGGCGGGACGGCCGCGCTGCTGCGGGAGGCCGGGTTCGGGGACAATCCGGCCTTCCGGGCACTGCTCGCCGAGGCGGGGGAGGAGATCGTCGGCGCGGCGCTCTATTCCCCGGTCTTTTCCACCGTGCGGGCCGGCGCGGGCGTCTATGTTTCGGACCTGTGGGTCTCGGAAACGACGCGCGGCAAGGGTCTCGGGCAGCGCCTGCTGCGCGCCGTCGCCTATGACGCCGACGCCGTCTGGAACGCCCGTTTCCTCAAGCTCGTCGTCTATGACGACAACGAGCGGGCGCGCAGCTTCTACGACCGCCTGGGCTTCGCCGCCTCAACCGGCGAAACGACGCTGACGCTGGACGCGGACGGGCTCGCCAATCTGAAAGGCAAATGACGGTATTCCCATGAAAGCGACCTTCGACGAACGCCAGTGGAAACACGATCCGAAACACTTCATGGCCAATGGCACCGTGCTGCCCAATCCCGAGCAACCGAAACGCATCGAGATCCTGAAAGCGGCAGCCGAGGCGGCGGGTTGCGTCTTCGAAATCCCGGCCGACGCGGGCATGGGACCCATCGCCGCGTTGCACACCGCCGAATACCTCACCTTCCTGAAGAACATCTACACGCGGTGGACGCGCATCGAGGGCGCCGGCGCGGAGGTGATCCCCAACATCCATCCCGCCAACCGGACCGATTCCTATCCGAAATCCGCCATCGGCCAGGCCGGCTACCATCAGGCGGACACCTCCTGCCCGATCATGGAACACACATTCGAGGCGGCCTACTGGTCCGCACAATCGGCGATCGGCGCGGCGGACCTCATCGCAGGCGGCGAGCCGGCAGCCTACGCGCTCAGCCGCCCGCCCGGCCATCACGCCTATGCCGACCTGGCCGGCGGATTCTGCTTCTTCAACAATGCCGGCATTGCCGCCGAACGGCTGCGGAAGGCGGGAAAGCGCCCGGTCATCCTCGACGTCGACGTCCACCACGGCAACGGAACCCAGGGCATCTTCTATCGGCGGTCCGACGTGCTGACGATCTCGATCCATGCCGATCCCGTGCGCTTCTATCCGTTCTTCTGGGGCCACGCGCATGAGCGCGGCGAGGGTGACGGCCTCGGCGCCAACCTCAACCTTCCGCTCGAACGCGGCACCGGCGATGAGGCCTATCTGAAGACGCTCGACACGGCCTTCGAACGCATCGCGATGTTCGGGGCGGACGCCATCGTCGTCGCGCTCGGGCTGGACGCGCATGTCGACGACCCGTTCAAGGGGCTCGCCGTCACGACGCCGGGTTTCGCGCGCATCGGCGCGGCGATTGCGGGTCTTGGCCTGCCGACGCTTTTCGTGCAGGAGGGCGGCTATGTCTCCGATGCGCTCGGCGACAATCTCACCCATGTCCTGCAGGGCTTCTCGCAAGCCTGAGCAGGGTCACCCAGTTTCCGACGAGGACATCATGAGCGACATCAAACGCATCGACACCGGCGCCCGCATGAGCCAGGCCGTCATTCACAACGGCACCGTCTATCTGGCCGGCCAGGTCGGCGAGCCGGGCACCAGCGTCACCGAACAGACCAACTCGATCCTGGGCAAGACCGAGGCGCTGCTCGCCGAGGCCGGCAGCGACAAGACGAAGATCCTCCAGGCTGTGATCTGGCTTGCCGACATGGCCGATTTCGCCGAGATGAACGCCGTGTGGGACGCTTGGGTCGCACCGGGCCACGCGCCGGCGCGCGCCTGCGGGGAAGCCAAGCTCGCCACGCCCGACTACACGGTCGAGATCATCATCGTCGCTGCGCAGTGACGACGGATCGAGAGCCGGCGGGCGCACATGGCGCCCCCGGCTCCGGCCGGGTTTTTGTCCGAGATCGCGCTATCGGCCGTTGCGGTCGAGCAGTTCCAGGAACAGCGCGCAATGGTCGAGATCGGCGCCGTCGAGCTCTTCGCACAGGCGCGCGAAGCGATCGCCCAGTTCCCGGCTCATCGGCAGGTTGAGGCCGAGCGACTCCGCCTCAGCAAGGGTGTTGCGCATGTCCTTGGCGTGCAACGAGGCACGGCCGCGCGGTTCGAAATCGCCGGCGGCCATGCGCGCGCCATGCATCTGCAGCACCTTGGAATCGGCGTAGCCGCCGGTGAGCGCGTCTCGGAAGGCGCTCGTGTCGCCTCCCCCCTCGCGCACCAGCAGGATCGCTTCGGCAACCGCGCCGATGGCCGCCCCGACGATCAGCTGGTTGGCCAGCTTGGCCAACTGTCCGGAGCCGACGCGGCCAATGCGTCGCGGCCGCCCCATCGCCGCGAGCACCGGCGCGAGGCGCCCGAAGACCACCTCATCGCATCCGGCCATGATTGCCAACGTCCCGGCTTCCGCCCCGGGCGGCCCGCCGGAGACGGGCGCGTCGCAAAAGGCAACGCCGCCCGCGCCGAGCAGGTCCGCGACGGCGCGGGCCTCTTCTGGCCTGGTCGAGCTCATATCGACGAAGACCGCGCCCTTCGGCAATGCGTCGGCCAGCCCGTGATCCTCGACGAGCGACCGGACAGCTGACCCGTCCGTGAGGATCGAGATCGCGATCTCGGCGCCTTCGGCGGCGTCGCGCGCATCGGCGAAGGCCGTGACATTGGGGCCCTCGACGGCCCTGGCCTTCTCGACGCTGCGGTTCCAGGCGCGCACGCTGTGGCCCGCCTTCGCCAGGCGCGCGATCATCGGCGCACCCATCATGCCGACGCCGAAAAAGGCGATGGTCTTCGCGGTGTCATTCATCAAGCATTCCCCCTCGTCGCCGCGAGGTTGGCCTGAGCCCGTGAAAAGTCAAGGCGCGACAAGCGCCTCGCTTGGCATCGTCGGCCGATGCGACTACGGTCCGCGCCGATCTGTTGGGGAAGGAGAGCTCCATGAAATTGCTGCGTTACGGTCCGGCGGGCCAGGAAAAGCCGGGCATGCTCGATGCCGACGGCACCATCCGCGATCTTTCCGGCCATGTCGACGACATCGCCGGCGCGGCGCTGGGCGCGGACGGATTGCGCCGCCTCGCCGATATCGATCCCGCGACACTGCCGGCCGTCGATGCCGGCGTACGTCTCGGCCCCTGCGTCGGCGGCGTCGGCAAGTTCCTGTGCATCGGGCTCAACTATTCGGACCACGCCGCAGAATCGAACCTGCCAATCCCCGAACATCCCATTCTGTTCATGAAGGCCAATTCGGCGATCGTCGGCCCGAGCGACGACGTGGAACTGCCGCGCGGTTCGACGGCCACCGACTGGGAAGTCGAACTCGGCGTCGTCATCGGCACCAAGGCGAAATATGTGACGCGCGAGAACGCGCTCGACCATGTGGCCGGCTATTGCGTGATCAACGACGTGTCGGAGCGCGATTACCAGATGAAGCTCACCGGACAGTGGACGAAGGGCAAGTCCTGCGACACGTTCGGGCCGATCGGCCCCTGGCTGGTGACCCGCGACGACGTGCCCGATCCGCAGGCGTTGGACATGTGGCTCGACGTCAACGGCGTGCGCCGGCAGACCGGATCGAGCGCGACGATGATCTTCGACGTGGCGACGATCATCGAACACCTTTCGAACCTGATGACGCTCCATCCGGGCGACGTGATCTCGACCGGCACGCCGCCGGGCGTCGGCATGGGCATCAAGCCCGAGCCGGTCTATCTGAAGGAAGGCGACGTGATGGAACTCGGCATCACCGGGCTCGGCGCGCAACGCCAAAGGGTGGTGCAGGGCTAAGCGCCCTGCCCCTTACATCCCCTCCCGGGATTCCGACGCCTTGTAGACGCCGAGGATGCGGAAATCCTCGGAGAAGAAGCCGATCTCCTCGAAGGCCAGCTGGACGTTGGCATCGTCGGGATGGCCTTCGATGTCGGCGTAAAACTGGGTGGCGAAGAACTTGCCGCCGATCTGATAGCTCTCCAGCTTGGTCATGTTGACGCCATTGGTGGCGAAACCGCCCATCGCCTTGTAGAGCGCGGCGGGAATGTTGCGCACTCGGAAGACGAAAGTCGTCATCATCCTCTCGTCCGGCGACGTGCGCTCGGGAACCTGCTTGTCCTTCGACAGGACGACAAACCGGGTCACGTTGTTCTCGTGATCCTCGACGTCGCTGGCGATGATGTCGAGCCCGTACATCGAGGCGGCCAGCTTCGGCGCGAGCGCCGCCATGGAGCGGTCGCCCGTCTCGGCGACGAGCTTGGCCGCACCCGCCGTGTCGCCGGCGACCGTTGCCTTCCAGTGATGCTTGCGGATCACCTTGCGGCACTGACCGAGTGCGTGGATGTGGCTGTGCACGGACTTGATGTCCTGCATCGTGACACCCGGCAGCACCATCAGCTGAAAATGGATCGGCAGGAAATATTCGCCGACGATGTGCAGGCGCGATTCCGGCAGAAGGTGATGAATGTCGGCGACGCGGCCGGCGATCGTGTTCTCGATCGGGATCATGGCGAGCCGCGCCTTCCCGGTCTCCACGGCGATAAAGGCATCCTCGAAGGTGGCGCAGGGCAGCGGCTCCATGTCCGGAAACATGTTGCGGCAGGCGGTGTCTGAGTTGGCGCCGGGTTCGCCTTGGAAGGCGATCAGATTCGAGGGTTCCGTCATGACAGTGGTTCTTTTTCGCGTGGTTTCTCAGCCCAGCAGCGCGCGTGCGCGCTCCAGGTCCGGCTGCGTATCCACGCCGAGCGGTTCGGAGTCAATGATCGCGGCATGGATCTGCATGCCGGCCTCGAGCGCGCGCAGCTGTTCCAGCCGCTCGCGACGCTCCAGCACCGAAGGCGGCAGGGCGACGAAGCGGGCCAGGGCCGTGCGGCGCCAGGCATAAAGGCCGACATGGTGGTAGAGCGGGCCCTCGCCCCACGGCGCGGTCGCGCGGGTGAAATAGAGCGCGCGCAGGATCGAGGGGCCGTGCGGCGAACCGACGATCTTGACGACGTTGGGATTGGTCTTTTCCGCCTCGTCGGCGATCTCGACGCCGAGCGTGGCGATGTCGCAGGCCGGGTCGGCAAGCGGCGACAGCGCCGCGCGGATGTCGGCGGGCGCGATGGTCGGCAGGTCGCCCTGCACGTTGACGACGACGTCGTGCCGCCCTTCCGGATCGAGCGCGCCCAGCGCCTCGAAGATGCGGTCGGAGCCGGACGGATGGTCCGCACGCGTCATCACCGCCAGGAACCCGGCGTCACGGACCGCTTCGGCCACGCCCTCGTCATCCGTCGCCACGGCGACGGCGCCGCAATCGGCGTCGCGGGCGCGTTCGGCCACATGGACGATCATCGGCTTGCCGGCAATGTCGGCAAGCGGCTTGCCGGGCAGGCGCGTGGAAGCCATGCGGGCGGGAACGAGAACGAGTGGGCGCATCAAAAACCGGGGGCTGGCGAGAAGTGGCAAAAAGTCTCAAATCGTGCGGCCTTATATCTGTTGCATCGGTCCGGCAAAAGACCTAGGTTCCGCGCGACTTGGCGCAGGGGACGCCCTGTGCACGCATGCACGGATTTCGGGATTTGGTTACACGATGAGCTCGTCGAATTTGAACCTGTACGCCGGCGCCTTTCTCGGCACGGTTTTTGTCATGATGTCGGTTGGCATTCTCGGTGAAGCGATCTTCCACGAGGAAGAGCCGGAACGCGCCGGTTTCGCCATCGCCGTGGAAGAAGGCGAGAGCGCTGGCGGCGGCGAGACGGAAGCCGCTCCCTCGATCGACCCAATCGGCCCGCTTCTGGCCAGCGCGGACGTCGCTTCCGGCGAGAAGGTCTTCAAGAAGTGCGCGGCCTGCCACACGGCGGAAGAAGGCGGCGCCAACAAGGTCGGACCCAATCTCTGGGGCCTCGTCAATCGCCCGATCGCCTCGCATGAGGGCTTCAAGTACTCCTCCGCCATGCTGGACTTCGCCGCGGACGGCGCAGTGTGGGATTACGAGCATCTGAACGGCTTCCTGCACAAGCCGAAGTCCTATGTCCCGGGAACGGCGATGGGCTTTGCCGGACTGTCGAAGACGCAGGACCGCGCTGACCTCGTCGCCTATCTGCGCACGATGGCGCCCGAGCCCGCGCCGCTGCCGAGCGAGGAAGCGCCTGCGGCCGAAGAAGCCACTGCAGAGCCCGCAGCCATGGAAGATGCCGCCCCCGCAGCCGAGCCGGCTGCAATGGAAGAGCCGGCAGCGATGGAAGAGCCGGCGGCAGCGGAAGAACCTGCAGCCGAGACGGACACGACCACCGAGGGCGAAAGCAGCAACTGACCTGCTTCACACACGGACATGCACCTTGGAAAAGCCGGGCTCGACCCGGCTTTTTCTTTGTCGGGTGGCACCCCACACCGGCGATCGAGCGGGGAGCCGGCTTCACGTCGCGCCGCACCGTCATTTGACATTGAAGCTTGGTGTGTCGCGCCCTACTCCTTAAGGTAAACCTGATTTCCGTCCCTGCGGGGCCGGAGCGACGAGGCGACGAGACGGCCGCTTGGCCGAAGAGGACGGTTCAGTTCATGTCAGCACCAGAGTCATCCGGCGGCAAGCAACCCGGCAAGACGGCAATCGTGGCGATCGCCGGGATCGTGATCGGCGCGGCCGCTACCACCCTCTATTACGAAGGCGGTGCGGGAATGACCGGCCGGATCGAGCGTGCCGCCGATGCGGCCAAGGCCGGCCTTGTCGATGCGGCGAAACTGGACGAGGCCGAATCGGCGCTGGCGAGCGAACAGGAGCGCAGTGCCGGCCTGTCGGAAAAGGCCGACGCTCTCGAAGCCGAGAACAGGAAGCTGTCCGACGCGCTGGCCGCGGCACAACAGCCGACGGAGCAGCCGGCCGCCGAGGGCGAAGAGTGGCATTCCACCGCTTCGCTCATGAGCGACAGCAAGTATGGCGACGATTTCCAACACTATGACTATGTGAACCCGGACGCGCCTAAGGGCGGCACGCTCAACCGGATCGCCAATGGGAGCTTCGATTCCTTCAATCCCTACATCACACGCGGCACGCCGGCGGCGGGGTTCCTGAACTTCGGCGGCGGGCTGCTCTACGACACGCTGATGGAACAGGCGACCGACGAGCCGTCCACGAGCCACGCGCTGCTGGCCGAGGCGTTCTCGTTTCCGGACGACTACTCATCCGCGATCTATCGTCTCAATCCGGAGGCGCGGTGGCATGACGGCGTGGCGGTGTCTGTCGACGATGTCATATGGTCGTTCAACGTGCTGAAGGAAAACAGCCAGCTCTACAATCGCTACTACGAGAACGTGACCGAGGCGGTCGCGCTGAACGACCGCGAGGTGGAGTTCCGCTTCAGCGAGACCGGCAACCGGGAGCTGCCGCATATCCTCGGCGACCTGGCCGTTCTGCCGAAGCACTGGTGGGAAGGCACGGACGCCGACGGCAATCCGCGTGACGTGACCCAGCCGATGATGGAACCGCCGCTCGGCTCGGGCCCTTATCGCATCAAATCCTTCGTGCCGGGCTCGGAAATCGTCTGGGAGCGGGTCCCCGACTATTGGGGCAAAGACCTGCCGGTCAAGAAAGGCCGGGAGAATTTCGACATCCGCAAATACGTCTATTTCCGCGACAGCGCGGCGGCGTGGGAAGCCTTCAAGAAGGGCGGGATCGAGGATGTCCGGCCGGAATACCGCTCGCAATACTGGGCCGAGGGCTACACCTTCCCCGCCGTCGTCGAGGGCAAGGTCGTCAAGAAGGTGTTCCCGACCAAATCGCCCGAACCCATGCAGGGTTTCGCGCTCAACATGCGCCGCGACAAGTTCAAGGACCGGCGCGTCCGCATGGCGCTGAGCTATTTGTTCGACTTCGCCACCGTCAACCGAACCCGCCTCTTCGACCTCCGCACGCGAACGGACAGTTATTTTGTCGGTGGCGAACTGGCCTCAAGCGGCGTGCCCGAGGGCCGGGAACTGGAGGTGCTGGAGGAATTCCGCGACCGGCTGCCGCCGGAATTGTTCACCGAAGCCTTCAGCCTGCCCGACTACAGCGTCCGCGGCGCGCAGCGCGAGAACCGGCGCAAGGCGTTCGAGTTGTTCAGCTCCGCCGGGTGGGAGAGCCGCGACGGCAAGCTCGTCAACGCGCAGACCGGCGAGCAGTTCACGATAGAGTATCTCGGATCCAGCCCGACCGACGAGATCATCGCCGGCCAGTTCATCGAGGACCTGCGCCAGATCGGCATCGACGCGTCGATCCGGATCGTCGATCAGGCGCAGGAGATCAACCGGCTGCGCGACTTCGATTTCGACATGACGACGGTGGTGCTTTCGCAATCGCTCTCGCCCGGCAACGAGCAGCGCGATTTCTGGAGTTCGACGGCGGCCAGCCAGCCCGATTCGCGCAACTATTCCGGCATACAGGATCCGGTGGTCGACGCGCTGGTGGACAAGGTGATTTTCGCCACCGACCGCGAGGAACTCGTCGCCACGACCCATGCGCTCGATCGCGTGCTTCTGTGGAATTACTACTACATTCCGCAATGGTACACGCCCGAGGTTTGGCTGGCGTGGTGGGACAAGTTCGGCATGCCCGACACGCAGCCGAGCTATATCGGCGTCGATCTCGATTCCTGGTGGGTCGTTCCCGAGAAGGAAGCCGCAGTCGCCACGGACGGAGATGGCCGTTGACGGGTTGCCCGCCGATCGACCGCCGACATTTTCTCGCCCTTGCCGGCGGTGTCACCGCCAGCGCCGCCTTCCCTGCACTGGCGCGCGCCGAAAACCCGAGCGGTGAGCCACTGCACGGCCTGTCGGCCTTCGGCGACCTGAAATATCCGCGCGGTTTCACGCATTTCGGCTACGCCTCGCCGGACGCGCCGGCGGGTGGCACGTTCCGGTTCCAGCCATCCACCTGGATATCGAACCAGAATCCGAACACCTTCAACACGCTCAACAGCTTCGTGCTCGCAGGCGACGCGCCACCGCGCATGGAACTGTGCTTCGACAGCCTTATGGTCGACGGCCTCGACGAGCCGGACGCCGCCTATTGCCATCTCGCCGAGAGCGTCGTCGTCTCGGAGGATCGCAACCGCTTCACCTTCGCCCTGCGACCGACGGCGCGCTGGCATGACGGAACGCCGTTAACCGCCGCCGACGTCGCCTTTTCGATGCTGACGCTGAAGGAAAAGGGCAATCCCAAGCTCGCGGTGAACCTGACCGTGCTGGCAGACGCGATCGTCGAGGACGAGTTGACCGTGACGCTGGTCTTCGACGGGACACAGTCCGCGCAGGCGATCCTGGCGGCCGCGACGTTGCCGGTCCTGTCCAAGGCCTGGCACGAGGTCCACGACTTCGAAGAGACGACAATGGAACCGCCGCTCGGTTCGGGCCCCTACAGGCTCGGCGCGTTCGACCCCGGCCTCTATGTCGAATATGAACGCGTCGACGACTATTGGGGGAAGGATCTCGCCACCGCGCGCGGGCTCGACCATTTCCGGACGATCCGCATCGACTTCTTCGCCGAACGGCAGGCGGCATTCGAGGCCCTCAAAAAAGGGCTGATCGACTGGCGGGAGGAATCGGTCTCGCTGTTCTGGGCGACGCAGTATGATTTCCCGGCGATCACGGAAGGCAAGGTCGCCAAGGCGCTCTTCGACAACGAGTTGCGGCCGCGCATGCAGGCGATGGCGCTGAACCAGCGGCGCGAACGGTTTCGCGACCGGCGGGTCCGTGACGCGATCGCGCTGTGTTTCGATTTCGAATGGACCAATGAACGCTTGTTCCACGGGCTCTACGACAAGAGCCACTCGACGTTTTCGGGTTCGCCTTTCGAAGCGACCGGCCTGCCGGGCGAGGACGAACTGGCGCTGATGGACCACCTGTCTGCGCAATTCGACCTGCCGGAAGGCGTGGAGGGCGAGGCCTGGCGGGAAACGCCGAGCAACGGCTCGGGCCGAGATTCGCAAAGGCGTCGCAGCGCGATCAGGCTTCTGGCGGAGGCCGGATGGCGTGGCGATGACAAGAGCGGGCGGATGGTCAATGCGGCAGGCGAGCAGCTCGCGCTCGAGTTCCTGTTCGACTCCAAGGCCTTCGAACGGATCTTCGGCCCCTGGGTGGAGACCCTCAACGGCATCGGCATCGACGCCACCATGCGCTTCGTGGATTCCAGCCAGTACGAATTGCGCGTGAAGACCTTCGACTTCGACGCCACCATGGCCGGCATCCTTTGGAGCCCGACCCCACAGGCCTCCGGTCTGCGCGACGTGTTTGGCTCGCAGGCGGCCGTGACGGACGGATCGACGAACCTGCCCGGCGTCGCCGATCCCCTCGTCGACGCGATCATCGCACGGATCAGCGCCGCCACCACCCGCCAGGAACATAAAACCGCCATGCGCGTGCTGGACCGGGTCTTGCGTCTCAGGCGCGACTGGATTCCAAATTGGACATCGGCGAATCACCGTGTCGCCTATTGGGAGAAGTTCGGCTTCAAGGAGCCAAAGCCCGACTACGACTGGCCGGTGGAGCGGCTGTGGTGGTTCGACCGGGCGAAAGCAGAGGCGCTTGGAAAGGCTTGACGTGAGATATCAACACCGCGGGGAGGCCGCCTAGATGGGCGCCTATATTCTGCGGCGACTGCTCCTGATGATCCCGACGATCCTCGGGATCATGGCCATTTCGTTCGCCGTCATCCAGTTCGCCCCGGGCGGCCCCGTTGAGCAGGTGATCGCGCAATTGTCCGGCCAGGGCGGGGACGCGACCGACCGGTTCTCCGGCGGCGGCAGCGATTTCGGCAATGCCGACGACATGGGCAGCAGCATCGAGAGCGGTGCCGGCACCAATTCCAGGTACCGCGGCGCACAGGGGCTCGATCCGGAATTCATCGCCAAACTGGAAAAGCAGTTCGGCTTCGACAAGCCGCCGCTCGAACGCTTCGGCCTGATGCTGTGGAACTATCTGCGCTTCGATTTCGGCGAGAGCTATTTCCGCCACATCACCGTGATCGACCTGATCATCGAGAAGATGCCCGTCTCGATCTCTCTGGGGCTATGGATCACGCTGTTGTCCTACGGGATCTCGATTCCGCTCGGCATTCGAAAGGCGGTGCATGACGGGACGCCGTTCGACATCTGGACAAGTGGCATCGTCATCGTCGCCTATGCGATCCCGGGCTTCCTTTTTGCGGTCCTCCTGATGGTGCTGTTTGCCGGCGGCTCCTTCTTCGACTGGTTTCCGCTGCGCGGCCTGACATCCGAGAATTGGTCGGACATGTCCTGGCCGATGCGAATCATCGACTATTTCTGGCACCTCGCACTGCCGCTGACCGCCATGGTGCTGTCAGCTTTCGCCGTCTCCACGCTCCTGACCAAGAACTCCTTCCTCGACGAAATCCGCAAGCAATATGTGGTGACCGCGCGGGCGAAGGGCGTGAATGAACGCCAGGTGCTCTACGGGCACGTGTTCCGCAACGCGATGCTGATCATCATCGCCGGCTTTCCGGGCGCCTTCATCTCGGCGTTCTTCACCGGCTCGCTGCTGATCGAGCAGATCTTCTCGCTCGACGGGCTCGGGCTGCTGGGCTTCAAGTCGGTGGTCGAGCGCGACTATCCGGTGGTTTTCGCCACGCTCTACATCTTCTCGCTGATGGGGCTCCTGATCAGCCTTCTGTCGGACCTGATCTACACATGGATCGATCCGCGCATCGATTTCGAACGCAGGGACGTGTGACGATGGAACAGTCGACACATCGTTCGGACGCTTCGCCCCCCTCCGCCCGGCGTCCGTTCCTGTCGCCGCTCAACCGGCGGCGCTGGCAGAATTTCAAGGCGAACCGGCGCGGCTACTGGTCCATGTGGATGTTCCTCATCCTGTTCGTGGCCTCGCTGTTCGCCGAAGTCATCGCCAACGACAAGCCGATACTGATCTCCTACAAGGGTCAGTATCTGACGCCGATCGTCAAAACCTATTCGGAAAAGATCCTGTTTCCCGACGATCCTCTGGCCCTGCCGCGCATCGACTATACCGACCCCTATATCCAGGACGAGATCAAGGCGCATGGCTGGATGATCTGGCCGCCGATCCGCTTCTCCTATCGCACGGTCAACAAGGAGGTGCCGACGGCCGCGCCCTCGAAGCCGGCCTTCCTGTTCGATAGCCGCGAGGAGTTGTGCGTGCGTTACGCGGAGGGCGCAAACGACCCGAACTGCACCTTCGGCAATTTCAACTGGCTTGGAACCGACAACCAGGCGCGCGACGTGCTCGCCCGACTCATCTACGGTTTCCGCATCTCGGTGCTGTTCGGCCTGATCCTCACCGCCCTCTCGGCGGTGGTCGGTGTCACCTTCGGCGCGGTGCAGGGCTATTTCGGCGGTTGGACGGACCTGATCGGCCAGCGGATGGTGGAGATCTGGTCTTCCCTGCCGCAGCTCTACATTCTGCTGATCATGGCCGCGATACTCCCGCCGGGCTTCTGGGTGCTGCTCACCATCATGCTGCTCTTCTCTTGGGTGAGTTTCGTCGGCATCGTGCGGGCGGAGTTCCTGCGCGCGCGCAATTTCGAATATGTGAACGCGGCCCGGGCACTCGGCGTCCCGAACCGCACGATCATGTTCCGACATCTGCTGCCCAACGCGATGGTGGCGACACTGACCTTCCTGCCCTTCATCCTGAACAGTTCCATCACGACGCTGACGTCGCTCGACTTCCTGGGCTTCGGCCTGCCGCCCGGCTCCGCCTCGCTCGGTGAACTGATCCTGCAGGGCAAATCCAACCTGCAGGCGCCCTGGCTCGGCTTCGCCGGCTTCTTCTCCATCGCGATCATGCTGTCGCTCCTCATCTTCATCGGCGAAGCGACACGCGACGCCTTCGACCCGCGCAAGACATTCGCATGACCGGGACGCCTCTCCTCTGCGTTCGCGACCTCTCCGTGGCCTTCACCCAGGGCGGCGAACGGACGCTCGCCGTCGATCGGATTTCCTTCGACATCGGCGACGGGGAAACGGTCGCGCTCGTCGGGGAGTCGGGGTCCGGCAAATCGGTCTCTGCGCTTTCGGTCCTCAGGCTCCTGCAATATCCGGCGGCGAGCCATCCCTCGGGCGAGATCCGCTTCCAGGATCGCGACCTGTTGTCCGCACGCGAGGACGAGTTGCGCAAGGTGCGCGGCAACGCGATCTCGATGATCTTCCAGGAGCCGATGACCTCGCTCAATCCGCTGCATACGGTGGAAAAGCAGATCGGCGAGACGCTACGGCTGCACAGCGCGCCGGACGCCGACATTGCCGGACGCACGCTCGACCTTCTCGAACAGGTCGGCATTCGCGATGCGGCGAAGCGGCTGAAAGCCTATCCGCATGAATTGTCCGGCGGCCAGCGCCAGCGCGTCATGATCGCCATGGCGCTCGCCAACCGGCCGAAGCTGCTGATCGCCGACGAGCCGACAACGGCGCTCGACGTGACCGTGCAAGCGCAGATCCTGAAGTTGCTCGACGATCTGAAGCGCGAGGAAGGCATGTCGATGCTCTTCATCACGCATGACCTCGGCATCGTTCGACGCATCGCCGACCGCGTGTGCGTGATGACCAAGGGCAAGATCGTGGAGGCCGGGCCGACCGAGAAGATCTTCGCCGATCCGCAGCACGACTACACCAAGCACCTGCTCGCCGCCGAACCCAAGGGCCAGCCCATCCCGCTCGACGAAACCGCTAGGGAGGTTCTGAAGGGCGATGAAGTGAAGGTCTGGTTTCCGATCAGGAAGGGGCTGCTGCGCAAGACCGTCGACAACGTGAAGGCCGTCGACGGGATCGACGTCACAGTGCGGGCGGGACAGACGCTCGGTGTCGTCGGCGAATCCGGTTCGGGCAAGACGACGCTCGGTCTCGCGCTGACGCGGATGATCTCGTCCGAAGGCCGGATCAAGTTCGGCGACGTTGCGATCGACACGCTGTCGTTCAACGCGATGCGGCCGCTGCGCAAGGAGATCCAGATCGTCTTCCAGGACCCGTTCGGCAGCCTCAGCCCGCGCATGTCGATCGCCGAGATCGTCGGAGAAGGACTGACCATCCACGAGAAAGGCCTTTCGCGCGACGAACGCGACGCCCGCGTCGTGGCGGCGCTGGAAGAGGTCGGTCTCGATCCGGCGACGCGGTTTCGCTATCCGCATGAATTCTCCGGTGGCCAGCGCCAACGCGTCGCGATCGCCCGCGCCATGGTGCTGAAACCGAGATTCGTGATGCTCGACGAACCGACATCGGCGCTCGACATGAGTGTGCAGGCGCAGGTGGTCGACCTGCTGCGCGACCTGCAGCGCAGGCACAATCTGGCCTATCTGTTCATCAGCCACGACCTGAAGGTGGTGCGCGCACTGGCCAATGAGGTCATGGTGATGCGCAACGGCAAGGTCGTCGAGGCCGGCCGGTCGGAAGATGTTTTCGACGCGCCGAAAACCGACTACACCAAGGCCCTGATGGCCGCCGCCTTCGACATCGAAGTGGCGCCGGCCGGCGTGGTCAGCGAGTAGGAACATGGCGTCAAAGGGCAACATCCTCCTGTCGGTGAGCGGGTTCGATCCCGGAATCTGGCGCTCGGAACTGGAAAAGATGGCTCCCGACCGCGCGGTCGTGGAAGAGCCGTCCGGCCCCGGCGATCCGGCGATCACCTACGCCGTCGTCTGGAAGCAGCGGCCCGGTGTGCTGAACGGCTTGCCAAACCTGAAGGCGGTGTTCTCGATCGGCGCGGGCGTCGATCACATCTTCGCGGAAGGCGACGTGCCCAATGTGCCGATCGTGCGGGTGGTCGCCGACGACCTGACGGAGCGGATGAGCGAGTTCGTCGTCTGGCAGGTGCTCGACCATCACCGCAAGGGTCCGCTCTACCGCCGCCAGCAGGCGCAGCGCATCTGGCACGAAGACCTGATGCAGCCATCGGCACGCGAGGTGACCGTCGGCATTCTCGGCTACGGGACGCTCGGCCGCGACGCGGCGTCGAAATTGCGGATGCTCGGCTTCCGGGTTGTCGGTTGGAGCCGGACGCAGAAGCAGGACCAAGGGGTCGAAACCTTTGCGGGCGAGGACGGGCTCCCGCGGTTTCTCGGCCAGTCGGACATCGTCGTCTGCCTGCTGCCGCTGACGCCGGCGACACGCGGCATCCTCGCCGCTCCCATGTTCGACCGGATGAAGAAACGCGGGCCGCTCGGCGCGCCGATCCTGATCAATGCCGGGCGTGGCGCGTTGCAGAACGAGGCCGACATTCTCGCGGCGCTGGAGGACCGGCGGTTGGGAGCGGCCTCGCTCGACGTGTTCGAGACCGAGCCCCTGCCCATCGACAGCCCGCTCTGGACGCATCCAGGCGTCACAATCACCCCGCATGCGGCCGCGACCTCGGTTCCGGCAGCGCTGATACCGCCGATGATCGCGCAGATGGACGCGCATGACGCAGGCGCGCCGCTGACCAATCTGGTCGATCGCGAAGCCGGCTACTGACCTGTCCCGCCGGGGATGATCAGGCGAGATCGAGCCGGAACTTGAGGAACGCCTCGCCCGCATGCTCCACCTCGCCGACGAAACGGGCGCCGAGCCTTTCAAGGGCGCCGAGGTTCTTTCGCGACGGCGGCAGGAGGAAGGTCGTGGACGCGATGCGATCGTCGGAGCGGGCGAACGCGATCGCCTTGCGGGTGATCAACCCGCCGAGCCCGAAGCAATCCCGCTTCAGGACGAGGCCGTAATCCCACTCGTCGCCTTCCTTCTGGAAACCACCCCAACCGACATAGGCACCGTCGCAAAGAATGGCCCAGTGGCCGAGGCCGTCGCGACGCCAACATGCCTCCTTGGCCTCGATGAAGGCGTCGCAGGCAGCCCGGTCCCAGGCGCCGGTCAGAAGCGGCATGTGTTCGGCGACGCGCGGATCCGACATGTGCGCGATGATCTCCTCGCGATCGATCCCGGTCAGCCGCACGAAGGCGATTTCGGATGTGATGCTCTTTGACAAGGTCGTGCCTTCCGCCGCGAATTGTCGGCGTGGGCTATCACCGAGACCGGCGCGCGGAAAGGCCGAAGACCTGGTCCTGACGGCAACGTGAATGTGCGTGACCGCCTATTGCCTCCTGACCGAGGTCGGCAGGCCGTAATGCGGCTGGATTCGGGCGATGGCAAGATCAAGCGGTTCGAGCGCCACGGACATTGTCGAGCCGTTGGCGTGGAGCAGGCGGGCACTGTCGACCATGATCCCGACATGGCCTTTCCAGAACACGAGATCGCCGCGCTGCAGGCTTGAATAGTCGGTGTCGGTCCGCAGAGCTTCTCCGATGCTCGCTTCCTGCATGTCGGTGTCGCGCAGGACATCCGTTCCGGTCATGCGGATGGACAACTGGACCAGGCCGGAACAGTCGATGCCGAAGCCCGAGGTCCCGCCCCAGAGATAGGGCGTTTCGAGGAAGCGTTCGGCAACGCTTACGAAGTCATAGTCAGCCGCACTGACCGGCGCCACATGCGCGGCCGCCAACGCGGTGCCGTCACCCAGAACGGCATAAGGCGTGCCGCGGTGCTCCTCCACGCTGCCAACGGTGACCAGCGATCCCATCGAGAGAGCGGCGACGGGCGGCGATTTCAGTTCGGGCCTCGGGAAAAGGAAACTGCGCGGCGCGGTGACCAGATGGGTGGGCTCGACGGCCACGTCGAACGACAGGGCGGCTTCGGCGGCGTAGCCGACATAGCCGTCACGCTCGCCTTGCAGCCAGGCCCAGCCCTCGGCCGTCTCGAAGACACGGACGCGATCACCCATCAGAAACTGCGTATCGAGGCCGGCATCCGGTGCAGGGCCGTGACGGAGATCGAGGACAGGCGCAGTCACGACAGCCGGCCTGCCCGCAACGAAACGCTCCGCCTCGACGCGACCTTGAAGCGCTTCGTCGGCGAGGTCCGGGCGAAAGGCGTTCAGGCGGCGGTCAAGGCTCACAACGGCAGTTCCCGCGCCTGAGCGATGATCACGTCGGCGAACCGTTCCAGATAGAGCGAGCCCTCGACCGTGCGTGAAATCACGACATTGCGTTTGTCGCGCGGATCGCGATGTCGGGTGACGAGTTTGCGCGCCCCCATGGAGTCGAGCGCGCGAGTGATAACGGGTTTGGTCACATTCAATTTCGCGGCCAGTCCGCGCACCGTATGCGGCGGCGGCTCCAGATAGATCGACAGCAATATCGCCATCTGGCGGAGCGTCAGGTCCGGCTGGTCGTCACGGATCTCCGACAACGCCACCTGATGCCACAATGTCAGCGCCTGGCTTGGACGCAAACGAACGGACATGTAAGCCTGCGCATTTCGTTTCGGGTCCGGCACAATATGCGCAAACCCCGGAATTGCGCAAGCTTTCCGATTACGGCGCCGTGCCGTAGCGTCGCTTCAGCGCGGTCAGCATGGCGCGAATGCCCTGCGCCTCGCCGCCGACCGGCGAATGCGGTTTGGCGGACGGGTTCCAGGCGAAGATGTCGAAATGCGCCCAGCTCTTCGCTTCGGTGACAAAACGCTGCAGAAACAATGCCGCCGTCACCGAACCGGCCATGCCGTCGGTGGTGACGTTGCACAGATCGGCCACCTGGGAGGACAGGCCCCGCGCATAGGGCGCCCAGAGCGGCATGCGCCAAAGCGGATCACTTTCCAGAAGCGAGGCGGAGGCCAGCGCGTCGGCGAAGGTCTCGTCCGTCGAATAGAAGGGCGGCACGTCCGGCCCGAGCGCAACGCGGGCGGCCCCGGTCAGTGTCGCCATGTCGATCAGGAGGTCAGGCTGCTCCTCGTCGGCAAGCGCCAGCGCATCCGCCAGGATCAGGCGTCCCTCCGCATCGGTGTTGCCGATCTCCACGGTCAGGCCCTTGCGGCTCGGATAGATGTCGCCCGGCCGGAACGCGTTGCCGGCAATGGCGTTTTCCACGGCCGGAATGAGCACCCGCAGCCGCACATTGAGCTTCATGTCGACGATCAGCCCGGCCAGCGCGAGCACGTTCGCCGCACCGCCCATGTCCTTCTTCATGTTCCGCATGCCTGAAGGCGGCTTGATGTCGAGGCCGCCGGTGTCGAAGGCGACGCCCTTGCCGACCAGCGTCAGACGCGGCGCACCGCGCTTGCCCCAGCGCATGTCGATCAGCCGCGGCGCGGATGCGGACGCCTGGCCGACCACATGGATCAACGGGAAGTTCTGAACCAGAAGATCCGCGCCCTTGATGACCTTAACCGTCATCTTGCGGCCGGCGGCGACCTCGCGCGCCGCAGCCTCGATCGCCTCGGGGCCGCAATCATTGGCCGGCGTGTTGACGAGATCGCGGGCCAGCCAGACCGCGCGCGCCAACGCCTCGACCTCGTGACGGTCCAGCGAGGCGTCGAGCACGAGGCGCGGCATGTCTTCGGGCGCCTTGCGATAACGGGAGAACCGATAGGCGCCGAACAGGAAGCCGAGGCTCATGAGGCGCAGATCCGCATCGCCGGGCGCGTCGAAATACCAGTCGCCGGCGGGCAGCTTGCGACCGAGCGCGCCCGCGACCAGCGGGTCGTCGCCATCGCCGACCCCGAGCACCGCGCCGACGACGCCGCCAGCCGCATCGGGGACCAGCAGCACCTCTCCGGCGCTGGCCTTGAACCCGGTCTGTGCGATCCACCGCGCGGCAACATCGCTGGCGGGCGCGGCTGCCTCGTCGCCATCTGCCGGTTGCAGCCAGATCGGCCGCGCGTCACCCGGGCGCTGGCCGGCCGGCGCGATTACGTCTTCAAGCATCGTCTTGTCCATGTCGTTTCCGTTCTTCCCGGATAGGGCGAACCCATTAACCAACCGTTAGGGTTAACAGAATATTTCTTGCGAGAAGAGAACCATCGTCATTCTTCGCGGCTGGATCCCCCACGCCGGATCGCCGCAACGGAGCGCGCCATCATGCCGATTGCCACGGGAAAGCCTGCGAGACTGTCGAGCGAGCGCCGCACCGGCCGCACCGCGATGCGCTTCGTCGCGGTCGTTCTGGCGGCCACCGCCCTCTCCTCCTGCGCCAAGGACCGCTCTCTCACCACGGGCTCCATCGGCGCACAGACGCAGAAGCCGGTCGAGCAGATGACCGCGGTCGAACTGGAACGGGCGCTTGCCTCCTATTCGAAGCTTTACGAGAAGAACCCGAAGGACAAGCGCGTCGCGATGGCCTTCGCCTCGATGCTGCGGATGAACGAGCGCAACGAACAGGCGCTTGCGGTGATGCGCAAGGCGGCCATCGACAATCCGAAAGACAGGGACGTGCTTGCCGCCTACGGCAAGGCGCTCGCCGGCGCCGGACAGTTCAGCGCTGCGCTGGACGCCCTGCAACGCGCGGAAGATCCGACCCAGCCCGACTGGCGGCTGCTGTCCGCCCAAGGTGCGATCTACGACCAGACGAACCGCTCCGACCAGGCTCGCCAGCTCTACAAGAAGGCGCTGCAGCTACGTCCGGACGAACCGACGATCCTGTCCAATCTCGGCATGAGCTATCTGCTGGAAGGCGATCTGAAGCAGGCCGAGACCTATCTGCGCCAGGCTTCGCAGCAGCCAGCCGCCGACAGCCGCGTGCGCCAGAACCTCGCCCTCGTGGTGGGCCTGCAGGGCCGCTTCGACGAGGCGGAGCAGATCGCCCGGCGTGAATTGTCGCCGCAGCAGGCCGAGGCCAATGTCGCCTATCTGCGCCGCATGCTGGCCCAGCAGAACGCCTGGAACCTGATCAAGCAGGAAGACAAATCCAAGGCGCAATGACGCGCCGCGGCTCGGCCGTCTCGACACGCTCCCCAAGTACGAACAATGCCGCGTTTCGGTGGAAATTCACCGGAACGACGTCTTGCGGCTGACATGAGTCACGCCCGAAGCGCAGGACACGTTGATCCGCGATCGGGTTCCTCCCATGCCCGGCAACTTGCAATGAAAAGAAGATGATCCTCGTGACCCAGAGGGCGGCGGGACCCTAGAAAATCCCGCCGCGCTGGGCGACCTGGATGCCGGCGGGTCCGAGGATGACGCCGAACAGGACCGGCAGGAAGAACAGGATCATCGGCACGGTCAGTTTCGGCGGCAGGGCGGCGGCCTTCTTCTCGGCCTCGTTCATGCGCTGGTCGCGGCTTTCGGCAGCGAGCACGCGCAGCGCCTGGCCGACGGGAGTGCCGTAACGCTCGGCCTGCACCAGCGCCTGGGCGACCGATTTCACGCTTTCCAGCTTGGTGCGGTTGGCGAGGTTCTCATAGGCCATGCGGCGTTCCTGCAGGAACGACAGTTCCGCGCCGACGAGCACCAGTTCCTCCGCCAGCGCGATGGACTGGGTGCCGATCTCCTCCGACACCTTGCGGAAGGCCGCCTCGATCGACATGCCGGATTCGACGCAGATCAGCATCAGGTCGAGCGCGTCCGGCCAGGCCTTCTTGATCGACGCCTTGCGCTTGTTGGCCTTGTTGGAGACGTAGATGTTGGGCGTGTAGAAGCCGAGATAGGCCGCGCCGATGCAGGTGACCAGCCGGATCATCGTCGGCTGCTCCTTCAGCGCGCCGAGCAGGAACACATAGGCGAGCGCCACGAGGAAGAAGACCAGCGGCAGGACGAGGCGCGCAAACAGAAAGATGTTGAGCGGCTGCTGGCCGCGATAACCGGCGAGGCGCAGCTTGTCGATCGTCGCCTGGTCGGCGAGCGCCGTCTTCAGATCGAGCTGCTCGACGATGCGCCGGACGCCGCCCTCCTTGGCTTCCATGCGCAACGAACCACGGTTCTGCTGCTTCTCGGCAGCCAGCCGAGCGCGCTCCCGAGCACGGATCTCCTCGCGCTCGGTCGCCACCGACTTCATCCGCGCCTTCAGCTCGTTGCCGCCGAAAAGCGGCGTCAGGATCGTGAACAGCGTCGCGAAGACGGTCACCGAAACGAGGATCGCAACGACGAATTGCGACGAGGTGAGCAGATCGACGAGCTCTTCCGACATCGCGTTCCTAGACCTCGAAATTGATCATCTGGCGCATCACGAACACGCCGATCGACATCCACACGCCCGAAGCGCCAAGGATGAGGTAGCCGGTGTTGGTCGTGAAAAGCAGCATGATGTATTCAGGGCTCGTCAGATAGACGAGGAAGGTGACGATGAAAGGCAGCGAGGCGATGATCGCAGCCGACGCCTTGGCTTCCATCGACATGGCGTTGACCTTCGCCTTCATCTTCTTGCGGTCGCGCAGCACGCGCGACAGATTGCCGAGCGCCTCGGCGAGGTTGCCGCCGGCCTTGGCCTGGATCTGAATGACGATGGCGAAGAAGTTCGCCTCGGGCAGCGGCATGGTGGCGTACATCCGGCCGCAGGCGTCAGGCGTCGACAGGCCCAACTGCTGCGCCTCGACGATGTGGCGAAACTCGCTCTTGACCGGCTCGCGTGCTTCCGAGGCGATCAGGCGAAGGCCGTCATTGAGCGGCAGGCCCGACTTGATGGCGCGCACGATGACGTCGATCGCATTCGGAAATTCCTCGAGGAAGGCTTTCATGCGGCGCTTGCGCAGGAACGACACCGCCCAGCGCGGCAGGCCGAACGCCCCAGCGAAGAACACGCCGATGAGAAACAGGGGTGACACGCCCATCACCAGCGCGAAGAGCGTCACGACCACGCCGCAGACGACCGAGTACATGTAGAAGGTCCGCAATTCGACCTTCAGGCCCGCCTGCTGCAGCATCCGTTTCAGGGACGGGTTCGTCGCGTCCTTGGTGCGGCCCTTGTTGCGCTCGTCGATCTCGCTGAGCGAATCCTGGATCTGCTTCTTGCGTTTGGCGCCTTCGGCGGCGCGGTCATGGACGGCGCGGCGGGTGGCGCTGTCGGTGGACTGCGACTTGATCGAGGACAACCGCTTGGCCGTCTTCTGCTCGTTCTCGATCGACGTGAAGAACAACGCGTAAAGCACGCCGCCGACCCCAAGGCCGGCGAGCGCGATGAAGGCGAGGACGCCGAGCGGCAGGCCGAGAACGGTCACGGTGCGGCGACCTCCATCGAATCCAGCGTTGTGGCAAGACGCTGATCCTCGTTGAAGTAGCGGGCGCGATCCCACATGGCGGGGCGACCGACGCCGGTGGAGCGGTGACGGCCGATGATCCGGCCGTTCGCGTCCTCACCCTCGATGTCATAGAGCATCAGGTCCTGGGTGATGATGACGTCGCCTTCCATGCCGATCACCTCGGTGACATGGGTAATGCGGCGCGAGCCGTCGCGCAGGCGCGCGGCCTGGATGATGACGTCAACCGATCCGACGATGATCTCGCGCACGGTCTTCTGCGGCAGCGAAAAGCCGCCCATGGCGATCATCGATTCGATACGGCTGAGGCATTCGCGCGGGCTGTTGGAGTGGATCGTGCCCATGGAGCCGTCGTGACCGGTGTTCATGGCCTGCAGAAGGTCGAAGACCTCCGGTCCGCGCACCTCGCCGACGATGATGCGTTCAGGACGCATGCGCAGGCAGTTCTTGACGAGGTCGCGCATGGTGATCTCGCCCTCGCCCTCGAGGTTGGGCGGGCGCGTCTCCAGGCGCACGACATGCGGCTGCTGGAGCTGCAGTTCGGCGGAGTCCTCGCAGGTGATGATGCGCTCGTCATGATCGATGTAGCGCGTCAGGCAGTTGAGCAGCGTCGTCTTGCCCGAGCCGGTACCGCCGGAGATCACGACATTGCAGCGCACGCGCCCGATGATCTGCAGGAGCGCCGAACCCTCGGCGGAGATCGAGCCGAACTGGACGAGCTGGTCGAGGGTCAGCTTGTCCTTCTTGAACTTACGAATGGTGAGTGCGGTGCCGTCGATGGCCAGCGGCGGCGCGATGACGTTGACACGTGACCCGTCGGGCAGGCGGGCGTCGCAGATCGGGCTCGATTCATCGACGCGCCGGCCGACTTGGCTGACGATGCGCTGGCAGATGTTGAGAAGCTGCTGGTTGTCGCGAAACCGGATGTCGGCCTCGCGCACCTTGCCGTCCACTTCGATATAGGCGTTCTCGGCGCCGTTGATCATGATGTCGGCGATGTCGTCGCGCGCCAGAAGCGGCTCCAGCGGGCCATAGCCGAGCACGTCGTTGCAGATATCCTCGAGCAGTTCCTCCTGCTCGGCGATCGACATGGCGAAGTTCTTGATCGCGATGATGTCGTTGACGATGTCGCGGATTTCCTCGCGCGCGCTGTCGGCGTCGAGCTTGGCGAGCTGCGACAGGTCGATCGTCTCGATCAGCGCCGAGAACACCTGCATCTTGGTGTCGTAATAGGCGTCGTTGCGCTGCATGCGGGCGCGCGGCTTCTCCGGCTCCCGTTCGACCATCGGCTCGGGCTTGGGCTTCGGCGCGGCGGGACGCGGCGCGGCCGCGGGCGGCCGTGCTTCGGCGCGCTTGATGTCAGGGCTCCTGGGCGCGGGCGCCGGCGCTGCAGGCGGCGTCGCCGGCGGGGTCGCACCGCCGTGCTTCGCGGGATGCGATCCACCACCCGAAGAGCTATCCGTTCCCTTTTTACCGAACATCGACTTGTCCCGTTACACCGCTCGCAAGCGTCACTTCTTCTTCAGTCTCGAAAGCATTCCCTTGAGGCCGCCCTTCGGCTTCTCCTTCACCACGCCACGTCCCGTCACCAGGTGGGCGATGTCCGACAGGCTCGCGACGATCGGACTGGCCGCGTCCGTCTCGGCGAGCATGCGGCCATTGTTGGACGCGGTGCCGAAGAGCTGTGCATCGAAGGGGATGACTGCGACCGGTTCGAGATCGAGCGGATCGGCGAAATCGGAGACCGCGATCTCGGGCCGCTTCGGCATGTTGACCTGGTTGAGCACGAGGCGCGGCGCGAAATCGTTGGGGCGCAGTTTGCGCAGCGTGTCGATCATGTTCTTGGCGTTGCGCAGATTGGCCAGTTCCGGCGAGGCGACGATGACGACCTCGTCGGCCTGTTCCAGCGTCTTGCGGGTCCAGCCGTTCCAGACGTGGGGAACGTCGAGCACCACATAGGGCGCGGTGCGCTGGGCGACGTCGACGAGCTGGCTGAACGCGTCGGAATCGAAATCATAGACCTTGTCGAGCATCGACGGCGCGGCGAGCAGCGACAGGTGCTCGGCGCAGCTGGCGAGCAGCCGGTCGAGATAGACTTCGTCGATGCGGTCGGAGGAAAACACGGCTTCGGCGATACCCTGCGCCGGATCCTGGTCGAAATTGATGTTGGCCGTACCGAAGGGCAGGTCCATGTCGGCGATGACCACTTCGGCCTGGAACAGGTTCGACATGGCCCACGAGACATTGTGGGCGATGGTCGACGCGCCGACGCCGCCCTTGGCGCCGACAAAGGCGATCGAGCGGCCGAGCGGCTCGGCGTCCGGATCGACGAAGAGCGACGAGACGACGCCCATCAGGTCGGCAATGGTGACCGGGGCGACGATGTATTCGGAAATCCCGTTGCGGATCAGTTCGCGGTAGAGCGTGACGTCGTTGTGGTGGCCGATGATCACGACCTTGGTGTTGGGGTCGCAAACCTCGGCGAGATCGTTGAGGTTGCGGAACAGCTCCTCGGGCGCGAAAGTCGTTTCCAGGACGATCAGGTTCGGCGTCGGCGCCGTCTGGTAGAACTCCACGGCCGCAGGAATGCCGCCCATGAAGACGCGGGTCTGGGCCTTGGCCATGCGCCGATCCTCGCCCATGCGGCTGATCGGCGCGGCAACGCCCTCGGTCTCGCAGAAGGCCTGGATGGAAATGCGCGGCACCGGCCGCACCTCGTTGAGCGCCGCGATGTCGCCGGCCGCGGCCGGACGCTCCATCAGGTCTTCCTTGTATGCTACGTCAGACATACCGGTCTTTCCCGCTTAATACCGGACTTCGGAGGCGGCTCCGTTCGTGCCGCTCTGATAATCCTCGATGACTGTGCCACGCTGTGTCGCGTCGATCGGGCTCGACTGCCGCGGTCCCAGCAGATCGCCCGGATTGGCGACGATCGCGGCCAGGTTCTGCTGGCTGGAGCAGCCGAAATCGGCGTAGTTGCGGTTCTCGACCGTCTCCGTGAGATCGTCCGGCCAGTTGCCGCAGGGCGTGGTCGATGCCGTGACGCCGGCATAGGACAGGCGTACGGCGGCGGCCGATCCGTGGGCGCTTGCGTCATAGTGCTGGACCGCGATCCGGCTGCGCGGTGCGCCGCCGTCGGCGAGCGCCTGCAGGATGTCGCCCTGCACCCGCTTCACGGCCTGCTCGTTGGCCGACCCGACCGGCTGCATGACGATCAGAGTGCCGGTTCCCGACGCCGCGAAGTTCGCGGCAAAGGCGCGGATGTTGCTCTTGACCGGGATGTTGAGTTCACGCGCACCCGACGCTATCGGCACATCCAGGGTGCGTTCCTGCTCCGACAGCACGATCGGGTGGCGCGTGCGGTAGTCCTCCGGCACGCTGCCGACCGTGATCGGGTCGCGCCCGATCGAACCGCATCCAGCGGCAGCGGTCGCCAGGATCAGCAATCCGGCGGAATTGACTAGGGCTTTCCTGTACATCGCAACCGCTCCTACTTGTAGATGAATCCGACTGCGCCGTAGTAGCGGCCGTCGGGAAGGTCTTTTTCGACCGTGCCGTAGATCCGGTTCACGCGGCCGAGAAGATTGCCCGTCCGGTCGCTCGGCGGCATCAGATTGTCGGTCGGCGCGGCCAGCTTGTTCGGCGCGACAGGGCGCACCAGATAGGGCGTCACGGTGATGACGAGTTCGGATTCGTTGCGGATGTAGTCGCGGCTGCGGAACAACGTTCCCAGAACCGGGACCTTGGACAGGCCGGGGAAACCGCTGACCACCTGGCGCACGTCGTCACGGATGAGGCCCGCGATCATCATGGCGCCGCCCGAAGGCAGTTCCACGGTCGTGTCGGCCAGGCGCTTGCGGATCGACAGCACGTTCGTGGCCGCCCCGTTCGACGCGCCGATCGACAACGGCACCGTGCCCTCGAAGGTCGGCTCGGACACCGCGGTGCGGATCTTCAGGCTGATGCGGCCCGGCGCCAGGACGACCGGCGTGAACTCCAGCCCGATGCCGTAATCGACCGTCTTGACGTCATAGGTCGAGCCCGAGCCGTCATCGCCGCCCGACGAGCCGTTGATGATGTTGTATTCGCCGCCGACCCGGAACACGGCCTTCTCGCCAGACACGGCCGTCAGCGTCGGCGTGGCGAGCGTCTTCATGACGCCGGCCTCTTCCATCGCGCGGAAATAGGCGTCGAGCTGCATGCCGGCGATCGATGCGCCGAGTTCCACGCCGGTCTGCGTCAGCGGCTTGCCGAGCGCGCCGGCCACCCCTTCGGAAATGCCCTCGAAGGTGATGCCGTGGTCGCCCGTGCGCGAGCCGACGAGATTGACGCCGAGCTGCTTCATGACCGAGCGCTGCACCTCGGCGACCGTGACTTTCAGCGTGACCTGGTCACCGCCGACGATGTCGAGCAGGTTGACGATCTGGCTCCTGCCCCGTCCGAAGAAGAAGAAGCTGAAGCTGTTTCCCGTGGCATCGCCGCCCTTGACGAAGAGTTCGGCGAGCTGGCCGGCCTTGGCGGCGTCCTGCGGGGTCTGCACCGTGCCGGTCAGGACGATGTTGTCGTTGATGATCTCGGACTTGATGTCGGAATCCGGGATGAAGCGGGCAAGGTAGCGGTCGAGGCCCGACACGTCGCGCTCGATGCGCAGATCGAGGCTGACGACCTGCTGCCCGGCCTTGTCGAAGATGAAGATGTTGGTCTCGCCCACCTTCTTGCCGAACAGGTAGATGCGCCGCGCCGTGCGGCTGACGGCGTCGGCCACCTCGGGATTGGCGACGAGGATGTCGTGGGCGTCGACCGGCAGGTCGAGCACGATCGACTTGTTGAGCCCGAGCGCCACGCGCTCGCTGCCCGATGTGCTGCGCCCGACTTTGATGATGTTGCCCGATTGCGCCGTTGCGGCGGCGGGCGCCACGCACAAGGCTGCGATCAGCGCGGTGGCGGAGATCATGGCGTGGAGAACGCGCTTCGGTGTCATGGCCGGAAAGCTCCGTTTGAAATCTGCGCCCCTGCGGTCGAAAAAGGCGTTCATCGCGTGTGGACCTCGCTCTGCCTTCCGGATTTGATGACGGTCACGGCTCCGCCGCTGGCGCCGCCGCTCAGAAGGTGTTCGGCACCCTTGGACCCCTGCTCGGGATCGACGTCGCGCACCGAACGCAAAGCGAGCGTCAGGCGATCGGCCATCTGCTGGGCGACCGTGATGATCTCGGCCTGGCGCGGCGTCAGTTCCAGCGTGGCTGTCTGGCCGACCTGCACGAGGCGGCCCTCCTCGTCCTCGCGGATCGTCTGGTCGATCGCCAGGACGCGAATGTTCTCAAGAATGGTTTCCGTGACGAAGCTGCCGTTCCGCTCCGGCGGACGGCTCGTCATGATCACATCGACATAGTCGTCGGGCAGGATGAAGCCGCCGGCGGAGGTGTCGGCCGCGATCTGGGTTGCGACGGCGCGCTTGCCGGAGGGCAGAATCGACGACATGAAGCTCTGGTCGGGGCCGAGCAGCTTGATCGGGCGGATCGGCTCGCCGGTGGCGATCGTCGACCGCACGACGGATCCGCGCAGTTCGTCGATCGCGTCCGGGCGGGTGGTGCGCGTGATGTAATCGGGGGACAGGGCGTTGACCGGCCAATCCTGCCAGCGCAACTGACCGTCGATCGCCATGCCGATATTCAGATCCTCGTTGGCGACGAGGACCTCATCGAGTTCAAGCTGGGGAGCGGTCTCGACGACCTGCGGCGCGGAGGGCGGCGCAACCATGTTCATGGCCAGAAATCCAGCCGCTCCGGCAGCAATCACTGCGACGGCGAGGATTATGATACGCTTCGACATATTGGCACCCACTTTCCGGACGGAATCCGAATTTCATGGCGCCATGTTTCCGCAGCAAAGGTGTAATTAGGGTTAATAACCCCGTAATTTCCATGCTTAACAAAGTTTGAATCAGTTTAGGCCGGGCTGTCGAGTGACAGTGTCACTGGGCCATTCGTTCGAAGACCCACAGCATGGCCGGCGAGTCCGGAAAGGCCAGCAGGCCGCCGATGGCCAGGGCCACGCCGTAGGGGATGTCCTTCTCGTCGATCATGCGGCGCAGGATGGGCACCTCGCCGGCATAGACGGCGAGCGTGGACTTGCGGAAGAACACCAGGAACAGGGTGAAGACGCCGCCGGCAATCGTCGCGTAGAGCAGGTAGTCGACAAGGGCGCCGCTCCATCCCATCCACAGGCTGGTCGAGGCGAGCAGCTTGGCGTCGCCACCGCCCATCGTGCCGGTGGCGAAGAGGCCGAAGGTCACGGTGAGCACCAGGCCGAACGCCGCGAAGTGCAGGCCGAATTCCGTCAGGGACAGTCCGATGAAAGGCGAGACGAGAATAAAAGCGCCGATCAGCACTGCGGAGATGCGGTTGCCGATCGTCATGGTGAAGACATCCGACAGCGCGGCGAAGATCATCGCAAAGGGAAAAACGACCATGATGACGGCAGCAACCATCGTTCCACTCCAACTCGTCTGACGCCCAGTTTTGGGACACTCATTGTCGCCCGCGATCCTAGGCGGCGCGCCCTTAAGATTCCCATAATCGGGCGAACGCTCCGCAGGCCGCGCCTGCAATGAAAAAGGCCCGCCTCAAGGAGACGGGCCATTTTCGATCTTTCATGCCACCGTCGGTGGCGAAGCCATTAGGCGGTCGAGCCGACCTTGGTGCCGATGGCGTTGAACTTGGCGTTCAGGTTGGAACCGAGCGTGGTTGCACCGGTGATGATGGCGACGGCGATCAGGGCAGCGATCAGGCCGTATTCGATAGCGGTTGCACCGGACTCGTCTTTCATGAAACGTGCGAACATCTTAGAGCTCCTTAAACTCGTTTTTTTCACAGCACCCCCCGTCCATGCTCTGCGGCATCGATCGGTTGACGGCAAAACTACACAGCCGCTGTTGCCACCCGCTTAAGGAACAAAGTTAGCGAATACTTAAACGCGCCAAGTGCCCCGCACGGTGAACAAAGGGTAGATTTCCCGTCAGGCGTGCAAATGGCGCGCAAGCCTGGGAGTTATGGTTAAATCTTCGTTCATCATTCACACCGATAGTGCCAGCCCATGTGTGCAAGGAGTACAGGCATGATCAAGGGCATTGGAACCGGACTGGCCGCCATCACCATGGCGAGCGCCCTCATCGCGACACCGGCCGCATTCGCCGGAGAGAACTTCCTGGCGATGAACACCGTTCCCGAGCCCGGCATCCGGGTGGTGCTCAATCAGGCGAAGATCGTGAAGCTGTCGCAGGCGGCGGCCACGGTGATCGTCGGCAATCCCGAGATCGCCGACGCTACCGTGCGCGACGCCCAGACACTCATTCTGACCGGCCGCGGTTTCGGCCAGACCAATCTCGTCATCCTCGACGCCGGCGGCAATCCGATCCTGGACGAGCGCATCTCGGTCTCGCGCGAGAACGGCACGGCGCTGCGCATCTATCGCCAGGCCAATATCGAGACGCTGTCCTGCGAACCCTATTGCGAGAAGGCCTATCTGACGGAGGCCGAGGTGCAATCCATCCGCGCGGTGCGCGACGCGAACACCATTCGCAAGATCGAGTGACCGGAGTTCATCGCGCCAAAGCCTCAAGCGAGCCACTCCGGGCGTACCTTCGGGCGCGACAAGGAATCCTCAATCATTTGAACCTATAAGCGGACCATCGATCTAATCGGGGTCACGATGGCGTTTGGAGTTCACACAGTCCGGCAGCGCATGCTCAAGCCGATCCGCGCCTTGCGGCGCGACCGGCGCGGCGCGACCGCGATCGAGTTCAGCCTGCTCGTGCTGCCCTTCGCCCTGTTGTCCTTCGCGATCATCGAGACGACCGTCTCCTTCACCGCGCAGCAATTGCTGACCAATGCTGCAGACACGATCGCCCGTGAAGTGCGCACCGGACAGCTCAAGCTGTCGAACACCAGCAAATCCCAGTTCAACGCGAAGATCTGCGGCGAGATCTCGATCCTGACGGGAAGCGCCTGCAGCGGGCTGGTCTGGGACCTGCAATCCTATACGAGCTTTTCCGCCGTTCCGACTGAAATACCCAAGAAGCAGGACGGCGACATCGACTCCACCGGCTTCGGCTACGATCCTGGCGCCGCCGGATCGATCGTGTCGCTGCGCATCTTCTACAAATGGCCGGCCCTGACCGACATCATGGCGTCGAGCATGTCGAACCTGCCCGGCGGCGAGACGCTGCTGTTCGCGACCATCACCTGGCAGAACGAGCCGTTCTAGGACCGACCATGAGACACGCACCAACACGGATCCGGAGGCTTCTTCAAAGCTGGCGCAAAGATCGACGCGGCGCGGCGGCGATCGAATTCGCGCTGGTCGTTCCGATCATGCTGGTGATGTATCTCGGCACGATCGAGATTTCGGCCGGCGTGTCGATCAACAGGAAGGTCTCGCGCGTCGCCTCGACCGTGGCCGACCTCGTCACCCAGCAGACAACCGTCACGAAGAACGACCTGAACGGCATTCTGGAAATCGGCGAGTCGATCCTGTTTCCCTACACCTCCGACCAGCCGACGATCACGATCACCGCGATCAACGTCAAATCGTCCTGGCCGCAGGGTGGCAAGGTCGCCTGGGCGCGTCGCCTCAAGGACGGCAGTTTCGACGACGCCGGCTTGAACAAGAACACCAATACCTGGGTTCCGGTGAATTTGCGCATCGACGACACCTTCCTCATTCGCGTCGATGCGGAGCTCGATTACATCCCGATCGTCAACTGGCTGATCGGCGACACGGTCGGGACCAAGAAGAACGGCGTCGGCGTGATCGAAATGAGCGAACGCTACTTCCTGCGCCCGCGCCTGGGCGCTGCGATCGACTGTTCCAACTGCTGACCTCCGGCAACGCCGTCTTGTGTCGGCGATGACGATATCCCATCTTGATCGACAGGTCGGCGCGACGCAAAGACGCCGCAGCAATCAATCTGGCGGATGATCTTCATGAAACGGGCATTTCTCTTCGTTCTCGACTCGGTCGGCATCGGCGGCGCTTCCGATGCCGAGAGTTTCGGCGACGCCGGCTCGAACACGGTCGGCCATATCCTGGAACGCGCCAGCCGCGGCGAAGCCGACGAGGCCGGCCTGCGATCCGGGCCGCTTGACCTGCCCAACCTCGCCTCGCTCGGCCTGTTCCATGCTCTCGAGGCGGCCTCGCAGCATCCGCTGGCCGACGCCTGCAAGGCAGAACGGGTGACCGGCTTCTGGGGCGCGGCCGACGAAGTCTCCAACGGCAAGGACACGCCGTCGGGCCACTGGGAAATCGCCGGCGTGCCGGTGCGCTTCGACTGGGGCTATTTCCCGGACGAAATCCCCTGTTTTCCGCCCGACCTTCTCGACACGATCTACCGCAAGGCCGGGCTCGCCGGCTCGCTCGGCAACAAGCATGCCTCGGGCACGGAGATCATCGCTGAACTCGGCGAGGAGCATGTGAAAACCGGCATGCCGATCTTCTACACCTCGGCCGACTCGGTGTTCCAGATCGCGGCGCATGAGGAAGCCTTCGGCCTGCAGCGGCTCTACGAGTTGTGCGAACTGGTGCGCGGCGAGCTCGACGCGCTGAATATCGGCCGGGTGATCGCGCGCCCCTTCGTCGGATCCGACCGCAACAATTTCGAGCGCACCGGCAACCGGCGCGACTATTCCGTCCTGCCGCCCGAGCCGACCCTGCTCGACCGCCTCACCCAGTCTGGCCGAAAGGTCCTCGCCGTCGGCAAGATCGGCGACATTTTCGCCCATCAGGGCGTGACCTCGGTGCGCAAGGCCACCGGCAACATGGCCCTGGCCGACGCCACGCTGGAGGCGATGGACGAAGCCGGCGACGGCGACCTGGTGTTCACCAACTTCGTCGACTTCGACATGCTCTACGGCCACCGCCGCAACGTCCCCGGCTATGCCGCGGCGCTGGAGGCGTTCGACCGACGCCTGCCGGAGCTGATGGCGAAGTTGCAGCCGGGCGACCTGATGATGATCACGGCCGATCATGGCTGCGACCCGACATGGCGCGGCACGGACCACACCCGCGAGCGCGTCCCGATCCTCGGCGCGGGCCCGGGGCTGAAGCCCGGCTCGGTCGGCGTGCGCGACACCTATGCCGACATGGGCGAGACGATCGCCGAGCATCTGGGGCTGAGCCCGGGCCTTCACGGCACGTCTTTCCTGGCCTCGATCTCCGCCGATGCCTGAACTGCCCGAGGTGGAAACCGTTCGGCGCGGTCTGCAGCCGACGATGGAGGGCGCCCGGATTTCACGCGTGGAACTGCGCCGGCCGGACCTGCGCTTCCCCTTGCCGGCCAATCTACGCGCAGCGCTCGAGGGGCGGCAGATTGTCGCGCTGGGCCGCCGCGCCAAATATCTGACCGTGGAGCTGGACGACGCGACCGTATTGGTCTGCCATCTCGGCATGTCAGGATCGTTTCGCATCGAGGCCGGGGACGCGGAGGCGACGCCTGGCGCCTTCCACCACGCGCGCGGCAAGCTGGCAGCGCATGATCACGTCGTCCTCCATTGCCTCGGCAGCGCCGGCGACACGCACCGGATCATCTACAACGACCCGCGGCGCTTCGGCTTCATGTTCCTCACGGATCGCGCGCAGATGGGCGAGCACGCGCATCTGAAGGGCCTCGGCCTGGAGCCGACCGGAAACGCGCTCGACGGCGCGGCGCTCGCAAGAATGCTGGCCGGCCGCAAGGCGCCGCTCAAGGCCGCGCTGCTCGACCAGCGCAACATTGCCGGCCTCGGCAACATCTATGTCTGCGAGGCGCTCTGGCGCGCGCGCCTGTCGCCTAAACGGGCAGCGGGCACGCTGGTGCGCAAGGACGGGGCGCCGACGCAACGGTGCGAACGTCTGGCCGAGGCGATCCGCGACGTCATCGCCGACGCGATCGCCGCAGGCGGTTCCTCGCTGAAGGACTATGTGCAGGCTGACGGATCGCTGGGCTATTTCCAGCATTCCTTCGCCGTCTACGACCGCGAGGGCGAGGCCTGCCGCCACGACGGCTGCGACGGCGTGATCCGTCGCATCGTGCAATCCGGACGCTCGACTTTCCATTGTCCCGCGTGCCAGAAATAGCGTCCACCGAACTGACGGCGAAGCGAGCGACACAATGGCTTACGAGACCATCCTGACCGAGAAGCGCGGCGCGGTCGGCCTGATCACCCTGAACAGGCCGAATGCGCTCAACGCATTGAATGCGAAGCTCTTGGAAGAACTGCTCGACGCGGTCACCAGGATGGATGGCGACGCCAAGATCGGCGCGATGGTGATCACCGGATCGGCAAAGGCGTTCGCCGCCGGCGTCGACATCAAGGAGATGCAGGCCTACGACTATGTCGACGTCTACATGAAGGACTTCATCGCCGGCTGGGACCGCTTCGCCGCGACGCGCAAGCCGATCGTGGCCGCCGTTTCCGGCTATGCCCTGGGCGGTGGCTGCGAACTGGCGATGATGTGCGACTTCATCATCGCCGGCGAGAACGCGAAGTTCGGGCAACCGGAGATCACGCTCGGCGTCATGCCCGGCATGGGCGGCACGCAGCGCCTCGCCCGCGCCATCGGCAAGGCCAAGACGATGGAGATGTGCCTCACGGGCCGGCACATGGGCGCCGCGGAAGCGGAAAGCTCCGGCCTTGTTGCGCGCGTGGTGCCTGATCACGACGTCGTGGAGGAAGCCTTGCGTGCCGCAGACAAGATCGCCGGCTTCTCCATGCCTGCGGTCCTGATGACCAAGGAAACGGTCAATCGCGCCTTCGAGACCTCACTGGCCGAGGGCCTGCATTTCGAGCGCCGCATCTTCTATTCGATGTTCGCGCTCGAAGACCAGAAGGAGGGCATGGCCGCCTTCGCCGAGAAGCGCTCGCCGACCTTCAAGAACCGTTGACGAGGCGGGCGATTGGGCGTATAGACCGCCCACCTTGGCGACCAGACGGTCGCCTTTCTGATTTTACATGCCCCGTGACCGGCGCCAGCGCCGAGGGGACCTGAGCACAAGAAAGAGGAACCCATGGCCAATACCGTCTCGGCCAAGAAGGCGACGCGCAAGATCGCACGCCGCACTGCCGTGAACACTGCCCGTCGCTCGCGCATCCGCACCTTCATGCGCAAGGTAGAAGAAGCCATCGCATCGGGGGACGCCAAGGCCGCCTCCGACGCACTGGTGGCAGCTCAGCCGGAGATCATGCGCGCCGCTTCCAAGGGCGTCCTGCACAAGAACACGGCATCGCGGAAGATCTCCCGCCTGGCCTCGCGTGTGAAGGCGATGGCAAGCTAATTTTCATTAGCTGGCAAAGCGTTTGAAGCCCGGTTCTGCCGGGCTTTTTTTATTGGCCGCGCAGCGCTGCTCCACCCCGTCTGTGGAGAACCGGTTTTAGCGTTAAGCGGCAAAGCCTTAGGCCCGCGGGCTGCGACGATCGCACATGTCAAGGACCGAGGGAAAGTGTCACCAATTTCGCAAACTCAGAAAAAATATGTTTAATTTCAAATACTTAAATCTCATATAGAAAATTGCAAAATTCGTCGCCCCCGAAATTTTACGATCCGAAACAATTAAAAAATTAGATTCCTGCGACCACGCTTCGCACCCGGCTACAGAAGTTGTGGAATCACAATTGTTTAGGTTTGCACATGTTCCTCAGGGCAAAATTCCAACCCCTTTCTCGCCGCCGTGATTCGTTAAAAATCGCTTAAGCCGGCTTGCGCTCGCGGGGCCATTTTCGCTATCTTCAAGCCATCGAACAAAACGCTCAAACAGACGTGAGCGCGCCGCTAAACCGGGTTTCTTTTTCGAAAATCGGGGCGCGTTGACAGGAGGGTTTTGTCTCAAGGCAGGCGGTTCGCCTGCCATTTCAAACAGAGGAAAAAGACCTCGGGGAACGCCGGTTTCGCGACCGGTGATCGGATGGTCTTTGCCGAAAGGGGGACGGCACGCAGACAGCAAGAATTGACACGTGGCGGATTCGTGACGGGCACGCGAAATCAGCCACGACCTGACGAATTATCTCGATGAAGAAGGCGACAGAGAGCGAGTCGATGAGATACGATAGCGAGGGCTTGGACGGCCAAGTCGGCAGAGAGGCGGCAATTCCCGCTTTTATGGCGGGACACAAGAAGGAATTTTCAGCCCGGGGCGCTGTCAAGGGGGACAATTTGAACGACGGTAGCAACGGCGTGCCGGAATCACATCCTGAAAATAGCGATAATGATGCAGCCATGCGCGCCGCTGCTTTCGAACGCGTCAAACAGCGGCTGCGCACCAAAATCGGAAACGACGTCTACAACAGCTGGTTCGGCCGCCTCAAACTGGAGAGCGTGAGCCGCAGCGTTGCGCGGATGTCCGTGCCGACCGCATTCCTGCGCTCGTGGATCAACGGCCATTATCTCGACGACCTGCTGGCCTTGTGGACCGAGGAGATTCCCGAGATCCTGCAGGTGGAGATCGTCGTTCGCAGCGCCACGAAGGCGCCGCAGCTTCGCGCCGAAACCGCCAAGAGCAACGCACCGCTCGCCGCCAAGAAATCTGCCGTCCAGTCCGTCGCCCGGGCTGCCTACGCGCAGGATCGTGCCAAGCCGGCCCGGTCGAGCGGGTTCGCCGAGCAGAATGCGAGCGGCAAGCTGATCGGTTCGCCGATCGACTCCCACTACACCTTCGACAACTTCATCGACGGCAAATCGAACCGTGTCAGCCTCGCTGCGGCGCGCGCCGCAGCCGATCAGGGCGCCAATTCGGCGCGGTTCAATCCGCTGTTCATCTATGCCTCCGTCGGTCTCGGCAAGACACACCTTCTTCAGGCGATCGCCAACGCCGTTCTTGCCGCCGAACCGAAGAAGCGCGTCGTCTATCTGACCGCCGAATACTTCATGTGGCGCTTCGCCAGCGCCATTCGCGACAACAGCGCCCTGCTCCTGAAGGAAACGCTGCACGACATCGACCTTCTCATCATCGATGACATGCAGTTCCTGCAGGGCAAGAAGATCCAGTCCGAGTTCTGTCACCTGATCAACACGCTGCTCGACAGCGCGCGGCAGGTCGTGGTGGCCGCCGACCGGCCGCCGCACGAACTGGAATCCCTCGACGCGCGGGTGCGCTCGCGGCTGCAGGGCGGAGTCGCGCTGGAGATCGGCGCACCGGACTACGAGATGCGCCTGTCGATGCTCAAGCAGCGCCTCGAAAACGCCAAGAAGGACGACCTGACGCTGGAGATCGGCGACGAGGTGCTGGACCATGTCGCCAAGAGCGTGACGTCCAGCTTCCGCGAACTGGAAGGCGCGTTCAACCAGCTCGTCTTCCGGCACTCCTTCGAGCCGGACCTGTCGATCGACCGTGTCGATGACATTCTGGGCCATCTGGTTCGCGTCGAGGACCACCGCAAGATCCGCATCGAGGACATCCAGCGAGCCGTGTCGCGCCACTACAACGTGTCTCGCACGGACATGCTGTCGAACCGGCGCACACGCCAGATCGTCAAGCCCCGGCAGATAGCGATGTATCTTGCGAAGATGATGACCCCGCGCTCGCTGCCCGAGATCGGCCGTCGCTTCGGAGGACGTGATCACACCACCGTGCTGCACGCCGTGCGCAAGGTCGAAGCGATGATCGCCGACGACACGAAGCTTGCCAAAGAGCTCGAATTGCTCAAGCGCCTGATCGAAGAGTAGGCCTTGGCGGCGTGAAACTTGCAAGCCCCGGTTTTCGAAACCGGGGCTTTTTCTTTTCCCCGCCTTTGACCGACGTAAACGGCCCTGAACGCTTGCTTTTCAGGCCGCAACCCGCCACATTCGCGGTCCGATCCGGCGGGGATCCGGCGCCAGGGGAATTCGCCCGAGTTCCAGGCGCGCCGCCCGTCTCCCGGCCGGTCCGTCCAAGACGTATCCAAGCGGACTGCAAGTCATGCGTGTCACAATCGAGCGATCCAACCTGCTGAAATCCCTCAACCACGTTCACCGGGTGGTGGAGCGCCGCAATACGATCCCGATCCTGTCCAACGTGCTGTTGAAGGCTGAGGGCGCGGCGCTGGAAATGAAGGCGACCGACCTCGATCTCGAAATCACCGAGGCCGCGCCGGCGGTCGTCGAACAGGCTGGCGCGACGACCGTCGCGGCCCACCTTCTCTACGACATCGTGCGCAAGTTGCCGGACGGCACGGAAGTGATGCTCGCCACCGACGGCGAAGGCAATTCGATGACGGTCATCGCGGGGCGCTCGAACTTCAAGCTGCAATGCCTGCCGCAATCGGACTTCCCGGAACTGACGGCCGGCGAATTCACGCACACCTTCCGGCTCGACTCGGGCGTGCTGAAGGAACTGATCGACCGCACGCAATTCGCGATCTCCACGGAGGAGACCCGCTACTATCTCAACGGCATCTACATGCACACCGCCGAGGCCGACAACGACATCGTCCTGCGGGCGGTGGCGACCGACGGGCATCGGCTGGCGCGATGCGAGACGCCTGCGCCGAACGGCGCCGAGCAGATGCCGGGCATCATCATCCCGCGCAAGACCGTCGGCGAACTGCAAAAGCTCGTCGATGATCCGGACGTCGCGGTGACGGTGGAATTGTCGGATTCGAAGATCCGCTTCACCATCGGCGGCATCGTGCTGACCTCCAAGCTGATCGACGGCACATTCCCCGACTATCAGCGGGTTATCCCGACCGGCAACGACAAAGACATGCTCGTCGATCGGCAGAGCTTCGCCGCCGCGGTCGATCGTGTCTCGACCGTGTCCAGCGAACGCGGCCGCGCGGTCAAGATCGCGTTGACCGACGGGCAGATGACGCTGACCGTCAACAACCCCGATTCAGGCTCCGCATCCGAGGAACTGGCGGTCGATTACGGGTCCGATCCGATGGAGATCGGGTTTAATGCCCGCTACCTTCTCGACATCACGAACCAGATCGCCGGCTCCGACGTGAAGTTCACGCTGGCCGACGCCGGATCGCCGACGCTGATCATCGACACAACCGACGACAAGTCGCTCTACGTGCTGATGCCGATGCGCGTCTAGGCGACGTCGCCTTGACCGGAACTCCATGACGGCGGAAAGCTACATCTCGCAGCTCAAGCTGACGGCGTTCCGCAATTACGCGCATCTTTCGGCGGAATTCGATCCGCGTCATGTCGTGCTGACCGGCCCGAACGGCGCCGGCAAGACCAATCTCATGGAAGCCGTCTCCTTTCTGTCGCCCGGCCGCGGCCTGCGCCGGGCACAACTGGCCGACGTGGCGAAAGAAGGCTCGAATGGAGGCTTCGCCGTGCATGCGACGCTGCATCGCGACGACGAGGAGTTCGCCATCGGCACCGGGACCGCGCTCGGCGATCCCGGCCAGCGTCGCCTGCGCATCAACGGCACTAATGCGAAGAGCGCCGACGAACTCCTCGACCTTTGCCGCATCATCTGGCTAACACCGTCGATGGACGGGCTCTTCACCGGGCCGGCCGCCGACCGGCGGCGGTTTCTCGACCGGATGGTGCTGGCGATCGATCCGGCGCATGGCCGCAGGGCAGCCGACTACGAGAAGGCGATGCGCCAGCGCAACCGACTGCTCGAGGAGCACCCCGGCGGCCAGACAGACGCCTGGCTTTCCGCCACCGAAGCGCAACTCGCCGGACTCGGCTCGGCAATCATCGCCGCGCGGCAGGAACTCGCCGGATTGCTCGCCGGGATCATCGAAGAACGCAGAAGTGACGACAATCCCTTTCCCACCGCCATGCTCTCCGTCGAGGGCGAAATGGAGGCCGCGGCGCGTGAGGGCGTTGCGGCTGGCGCGATCGAGGAGCAGTTGATCGCCGCGCATCGCGACGGACGATATCGCGACCGCGCCGCCGGACGGACACTCACCGGACCGCATCGCGCCGAGTTCGCGATCCGCCACCGCGAAAAGGACATGGACGCCGCAAGGTGTTCGACCGGCGAACAAAAGGCGCTGCTGGTCGGCCTCGTCCTGGCGCATGCCGCGCTCACGCGCACCGTTTCCGGTATCGCTCCGATCATGCTACTCGATGAGATCGCGGCGCATCTCGACCCGGCCCGCCGCGCCGCCCTGTTCGACCGGATCGACGCTGTCGGCGGCCAGGCCTTCATGACCGGTACCGACCGCGCACTCTTCGATGCGCTCGGCGCACGCGCCCAGCATTTTCGGGTCGAGAACGGCGCCCTTTCCATCGAGGCGGGACGAGCATGAGCCAGGACAAGACCTTGAATACGGACGAGATCGAGCGCTATGCGCGACACATCATCCTGGCGGAAATCGGCGGGGCGGGCCAACAGGCGTTGAAGGCAGCCAAGGTGCTGGTCGTCGGGGCGGGCGGGCTCGGCAGTCCGGTCCTTCTCTATCTCGCCGCGGCTGGTGTCGGCACGCTGGGCGTGGTCGATGACGACGCGGTCAGCCTGTCCAACCTGCAGCGCCAAATCCTGCATGCGACCGAGGATATCGGCCGACCGAAGACCGAGAGCGCGGCGCATAGGCTTGCCGGCGTCAATCCGATGGTCGAGGTGATCGAGTATCGCCAGCGCCTGACGGCCGAGAACGCTGCCAGCATTCTTTCAGGCCATGACGTGATCGTCGATGGAACCGACAATTTCGAAACCCGATATCTGGTCGCCGACACGGCCGAGGCGCTCGAGATCCCGCTGGTCGCCGGCGCGCTCGGCCGCTTCGACGGCAGCCTCACCGTGCTGACGCCGTTTGCCACCGGCACGAACGGCAAGCCCTGCCCGCGCTATCGCGACTTGTTTCCCGAAGTCCCGCCGGAGGGCACGGTGCCGACATGCGCGGAAGCCGGCATTCTCGGCGCCGTGGCCGGGGTGATCGGAACGCTGCAGGCGGTGGAAGTGTTGAAACTGATCACGGGAACGGGCGAACCGCTGGTCGGAAAGATCCTGCTCTACGATGCGCTTTCGGTGCGGTTCCAGACAATGACATACCGTCGGCGTCAATCGAACCCCTGACGCCCGAACGGCCCGCGGTGTTGTCCGCACTCACCTGGTATGAAGGAGATATCATGTCTCAACGTCCCACCATTCACCACATTCCGGTTTGCCCCTTCTCGCAGCGGCTGGAAATACTCCTCGCGCTGAAGGGACAATCCGGCGCTGTCGATTTCAGCGTCGTCGATATTACCAAACCGCGCGACCCGGCGCTGCTCGCCAAGACGCGCGGCACGACCGCCCTGCCCGTTCTGGAACTGCCGGATGGCCGCATTCTGAAGGAAAGCCTGGTCATCCTGCGCTTTTTCGACGAGGTATTCGGCGATCCGGTGAGGCGCGCAGACCCGTTCGAACACGCGATCGAAAACATGCTGATCGCCAAGGAAGGACCGTTCACCGCGGCAGGCTACCTGTTCGTCATGAACCAGGACCGCCAACGGCGCGACGAGTTCAACGAGCGGCTGCTGGCGCTCTATCGCGACATCAACGGCTTCCTCGTGGAACACAATCCCGACGGCACGTATCTGTTCGATCGGTTCGGGGTCGCCGAAGCCGTCTTCACGCCGATGTTCATGCGGTTCTGGTTTCTCGACTATTACGAGGAATTCGACTTGCCGGCAGGCGAGGACTATGACCGGGTGCGCGAGTGGAAGGCAGCCTGCCTGGAACACGAGGCAGCCCAACAGGTTTCCTTCGAGGAGATCGTCAAGAACTACTACGATTACGCGCTCGGATCCGGTAACGGAGCTCTGGCCGAGGGCAGGTCTGTCTCAAGCTTCAACTTCGAGCCAGACTGGCGCAACCGGCCCTGGCCGCCCCGCGACAAGTACGAGACACACGCCTCGGACGCTGAACTCGGGCTGGTCTGAAGCGAAAAAGGTGGCTGGCTTGCGAGCCCGCCCGCCCTTCATCTCCCGCGTGAGACAGCACTCATCACGGCAGTACCCGGATCAGACCATTGACGGCAGGACGCGGTCCGGCGGGCGATCGCCATCGGCCATCATGCGGATATTGATGATCACCTTCTCGCCCATCTCGATGCGGCCTTCCAGCGTCGCCGAACTCATATGCGGCGACAGGACTACCTTGCCCTTCCGGGCAAGGTCGCGCAGGCGCGGATCGACGTCCGGCTCGTTTTCGAAAACGTCGAGACCGGCGCCGGCGATGCGGTCCTCTTCGATCAGCCGGATCAGCATTTCCTCGTCGATCACATCGCCGCGCGACGTGTTGACGATATAGGCGGAGGGCCGCAGCAACTCGAGCCGGCGCGCCGACAGGAGATGGAACGTTGCCGGCGTCGACGGGCAGTTGACCGAGACGATGTCCATGTGAGCCAGCATCTGGTCGAGGCTTTCCCACCATGTCGCGCCGAGATCCTCCTCGATCGCGGCGGACGCGCGATGCCGGTTGTGGTAGTTGATCGACAGGCCGAATGCGCGGGCACGCCGCGCCACCGCCATGCCGATGCGGCCCAGGCCGATGATTCCGAGCTTCTTGCCGGATATGCGCCTTCCGAGCATCCAGGTCGGCGACCAGCCCTGCCAGTCCTTCTCGGAGGTCAGCACCGCGGCCCCTTCGGTGAGGCGGCGCGGGACAGCGAGGATCAGCGCCATCGTCATGTCGGCGGTGTCCTCGTTCAGCACGTTCGGCGTGTTGGTCACCGTGATGCCGTGGGCATGCGCCTCCTTGACGTCGATGTTATCGACGCCGTTGCCGAAATTGGCAATCAGCCTCAATTGCGGACCAGCCTTGCTGATGAGTTCGGCGTCGATGCGGTCGGTCACGGTCGGCACCAGAACCTCGGCCATGCCCATCGCATCGACCAGTTCCTCACGCGACATCGCGCGGTCCGTCGCATTCAACCTGACATCGAAGAGTTCACCCATGCGGCTCTCCACCGCATCGGGCAGTTTGCGGGTGATGACGACCAGCGGTTTTCTGCTCAGCGGCATTCCCACTCCCAGAAACGCGCCCGGTTGTTATGTGCCGCCATGCGGCGTTGAGCGCTCGTTAACCAAGATGGACCAGAATGCAGGTTCGGTCCGTTGCCGTTGTCTAGCAAGGCGACCGGGCCATGACAAAGAGTTTTGCGCGCGGCCGCCGACTCGCCCCGCCCGATGTCCCGCCGCCGCGCCGAATGCGCAAGAGGTCCAGATACACAATGTTCCCGCGTCGTACCGGTCCGTTCGTTTTCACCGCCGTCATGCTTTCGCTTCTTGCCGGCGCCCCGCCGGCGGCGGCCCAGCAAACCGGCGCCATCAATCGGGGCGCGAGCGGCCTGCCCCTGCCCCGATTCGTTAGCCTCAAGGCAACGAAGGTGAACATGCGGATCGGTCCCGGATCGGACTACAAGGTCGCCTATCGCTACCTGAAGAGCGGCATTCCGATGGAGATCATCCAGGAATACGACAACTGGCGCCGTGTGCGCGATGCGGACGGCACGACCGGCTGGATTCACGGATCGCTTCTCTCGGGCGAACGCACCGCCATCGCATCGCCATGGCGCCAGACATCCGCGCCAGAAGAAACCGTCACACTCTACGACACCCCTGCAGCGCTTGCCGGCGTCGTTGCCTATCTGGAGCCTGGCGTGGTCGGAAAGATCGATTCATGCGATGGCGCGTGGTGCGAGCTTGAAGTGAAACACAAGGAGCGTACGCTGCGCGGCTACGTCAATCAGGCCGAACTCTGGGGTGCCTATCCAGACGAGGTGATCAAGTAGAGCGCCTGCTCAGCGCTTGCGGCGCAGCCGGATCACGACGTCGATATTGGCGATCTCCATGCCCTCGGGCGGCTCGGGCAGGTTCTTTACCGTGAGGTCCGAGACCGGAACGTCCAAGACCTCGCCCTCATCTTCGACATAGAAGTGGTGGTGATCGGAGGTGTTGGTGTCGAAATAGGTGCGCGAGCCTTCAACCGACAGGATGCGCAGCATTCCCGCTTCGGTGAACTGATGGAGCGTGTTGTACACGGTCGCAAGCGATACGCTCACGCCGGACGCGAGTGCCTCGCCATGCAGCTCCTCGGCGGGCAGATGGCGGTCTCCCTTGGCGAACAGAAGCTCCGCCAAAGCGACGCGCTGACGCGTCGGGCGCAAGCCCGCATCCTGCAGTCTCCGCTTGATATCCGCCCCTGGCTGACTCAATTCCGCTCGCCGTATCCGAATTCGAACTTCATCCCGGTGCAAAAAGACGCAAATGTCTGTCCCTTGCAACTTTCCTCATATATTCGCTATGGCAGACACGATCAATAGGTCCGCACGCATGGCATGAGAGCGCCGACGGACCGACACGACAAGAAGAAGGACTCTGTCAGCCAATGGCCGAGCAAAAATCAAGCTACACCAAAGAAGACCTGCTGACATGCGCACGCGGCGAAATGTTCGGACCGGGCAACGCGCAGCTTCCGGCACCGCCGATGCTCATGGTCGACCGGATCGCCGAGATCAGCGAAAGCGGCGGCGCGCATGAAAAGGGGTTCATCCGCGCCGAGTTCGACATCAATCCGAACCTGTGGTTCTTCCCGTGCCATTTCATCGGCGATCCGGTGATGCCGGGGTGCCTCGGCCTTGACGCGCTGTGGCAGCTGACCGGCTTCTATCTCGGCTGGCTTGGCGAGCCGGGCAAGGGCCGCGCGATCTCGACCGGCGAAGTGAAGTTCACCGGGATGGTGACGCCCGAGACCAAGCTCGTTCAGTACGAGATCGACTTCAAGCGCGTGATGCGCGGACGCCTGGTGCTCGGCATCGCCGATGGCCTCGTCAAGGCCGATGGCGAGACGGTTTTCCACGCAAAAGACTTGCGCGTGGGCCTTTTCCAAGAAAAAACCGCCTGACACATCAAACAGCGGGACGGATGCCGTTCCGCAGCAAACGCCAGGGAGCCTCTCATGAGACGCGTCGTCGTTACAGGGCTTGGTATCGTATCGTCCATCGGCAACAATGCCGAGGAAGTCACCGCTTCGTTGCGCGATGCGAAATCGGGCATCAGCCAATCGCCGGATTTCGCCGAGCACGGGTTCCGTTGCCAGGTCTGGGGCGCGCCGACGCTCGATCCGAGCGAACTCGTCGATCGCCGCGCGATGCGGTTCCTGTCGAAGGGCGGCGCGTGGAACCATGTCGCCATGGAACAGGCGATCGCCGATGCCGGGCTTTCCGCCGACACGATCACCGATGAACGGATCGGCATCATCATGGGCTCCGGCGGCCCCTCCACGCGCACCATCGTGGAGGCCGCGGACACGACGCGAGAGAAGGGTTCGCCGAAGCGCATCGGACCGTTCGCCGTGCCGAAGGCGATGTCTTCGACCGCCTCGGCGACGCTCGCCACCTGGTTCAAGATCCACGGCGTCAACTATTCGATCTCGTCGGCCTGCTCGACCTCGGCGCATTGCATCGGCAATGCCTATGAGCTCATACAGTGGGGCAAGCAGGACATGGTCTTTGCCGGCGGGCACGAGGATCTCGATTGGACGATGTCCAACCTGTTCGACGCCATGGGCGCCATGTCCTCCAAGTTCAACGACAACGCTCCGCGCGCATCACGCGCCTACGACGCGAACCGCGACGGCTTCGTGATCGCCGGCGGCGCCGGTGTGCTCGTTCTGGAAGAGCTGGAGCACGCCAAGGCGCGCGGCGCGAAGATCCTCGCCGAAATCGTCGGCTACGGCGCCACCTCCGACGGCTACGACATGGTCGCCCCCTCCGGAGAAGGGGCGGTGCGGTGCATGCGGCAGGCGTTGGCGACTGTCGATGGTGGCGTAGATTACATCAACACGCACGGCACCTCGACGCCGGTGGGCGACAGCCGGGAGATGGGGGCGATCCGCGAGGTGTTCGGCGACGACATGCCGTATATCTCGTCGACGAAATCGCTGACCGGCCACTCGCTCGGCGCGGCCGGCGCGCAGGAATCGATCTACTCGATCCTGATGATGCAGAACAACTTCCTCGGCGAGAGCGCGCATATCGAGACGCTCGACCCAGAATTCGAAGGCATGCCGATCCTGCGCGAGCGCATCGACAACGCCGAGGTCAACACCGTCCTGTCGAACTCCTTCGGCTTCGGCGGCACGAATGCGACGCTGGTCTTCCAGCGGTACAACGGCTGACCTGAAAGGACGACACTATGAACGGGCTGATGGCGGGAAAACGCGGCTTGATCATGGGAGTGGCCAACGACCACTCCATCGCCTGGGGCATCGCCAAGGCGCTGGCCGACCAGGGTGCGGAAATCGCGCTCACCTACCAGGGCGAGGCGTTCGGGCGGCGCGTCAAGCCGCTGGCCGACGAGATCGGCTCGAAGCTCCTGATCCCCTGCGACGTGGAAGACACCGAGAGCACGGCGGCCGTGTTCGACACGCTGAAGAGCGAATGGGGCGGCCTCGACTTCCTCGTCCACGCCATCGGCTTTTCCGACCGCACGCAGCTCAAGGGCCGCTATCTCGACGTGACGACGCGCGAGAACTTCTCGCGCACCATGGTCATCTCGGCCTATTCCTTCACCGAGGTCGCCCAGTTGGCCGCGCCGCTGCTCAATGACGGCGCGTCGCTCCTGACGCTGACCTATGGCGGCTCGATGCGGGTGATGCCGAACTACAACGTGATGGGCATCGCCAAGGCGGCGCTGGAAGCGATGGTGCGCTACCTGGCCGCCGATTTCGGCCGCAGCAATGTGCGCGTCAACGCGATCTCGGCCGGACCGGTGCGCACGCTCGCGGGCGCCGGCATCGGCGACGCGCGCCAGATCTTCTCCTATCAGCAACGGGTGTCGCCGCTGGGCCGCCCGATCGTCATCGACCAGGTCGGCCAGTCGGCGCTCTACCTTCTCTCCGAGATGTCGAGCGGCGTGACCGGCGAGATCCACTACGTGGATTCCGGCTACAACATCATGTCGATGCCCTCGATGGACGAACTGCGCAAGCTCGACCCGAAATAGGACCCGCCACGACCGACGCGTGTCCCGGGCGGCGCAAACACCGCCCGCCCGGCGACAGAGTCCGTGCCGCTAGGGAATATTCTCCCGCAACGCAACCGCTTCTTAGGGATTGCCGTGCGATCTCTGCGTGAGTGCGGGGGTTTCATGACGCGTCGTCGTTCCGTTGTATCGCGTTCCTGGCTGTTTCGGCTGATCACGATCGTGACCAGCGGATTCGGAGCGGCTTCGCTCGCGCTGTGGGCGGCGATGATGAGCCGGCTGGGCGACATCTCTTCGCCCGAGACCGGCACGCTGACGGCCGTCGTCGCGGCGCTGGCGGCGCTCGCCGGCGCGGGATGCGCCCACGCCTATTTCGCCGGCACCGACGAAGCCAGCAAGGTCTATGAGGCGGCGATCGCCACCGATCCGACGACCGGGCTCCTGTCGCGGCTCGGCCTCGAAAAGCAGATCGGATCGCTGGTCGATCACGCACCGACGGGCAAGAACAGGAAACTGTCGCGCTGGATGCTCGTCTCCATCGAGATCGACGCGTTTCGCGAAATCAACGACCGTCACGGCGCCGAAACCGGCGACCTGGTGCTGCATCTTGTCGGCGGCCGCATCCGCCGCCTCGTCGGCGACCTCGGCCCGGCGGCCCGCATCGCCGGCAGCGAGTTCGCCTTCGCCTTCGAAGCCGGACATGACGACCACGAACTGCACGCCATCATGTCGGCGGTGCTGGAAGACATGGCCCGGCCGATCAAGATCGACAACACCGTCATCCCGGTGTTCTGCACGGCGGGGCTCGCCGAACTCGGACACAACGGGCGCTCGATCTCCACCGTGCTTCGCCGCACCAACCTGGCGCGGACGACCGCGCGGGCCAGCGGCCTCGGCAACTGGGCGATCTACCACCCGGAGATGACCCAGACGGACACCTATCGCAAGTGGATCGAGGGGGAGCTCTCCACCTCCATCGGAACCGACGATTTCGAACTGGTCTACCAGCCGCAGGTCGACAATCGCAGCGGCATGACGGTCGGCTACGAGGCGCTTCTGCGCTGGAACCACCCGGAAAAGGGCAACATTCCGCCGACCGAGTTCATTCCGGTCGCGGAGAATTGCGGGCTGATCAACCAGCTTGGCCTGTGGACCCTGGACAGGGCCTGCGCGGACGCCCGCCACCTGCCGCCGGGAACGAAGATCGCCGTCAACGTCTCGCCGAAACAGCTGGACGCGCCGGGTTTCGTGCGCAAGCTCGCCACCATCATGCGCAAGCACAACATGCTGCCCGAGCGGTTGGAGCTGGAGATCACGGAGAACATCCTGATCCTCGACCATGTGAAGGTGCGCAAGAAATTCGACCGGATCACCGATCTGGGCTGTTCCATCTCGATCGACGATTTCGGCACCGGCTATTCGAACCTCGGCTACCTGGCCGAGTTGCCGTTTGGAAAGCTGAAGCTCGACCGTTCGCTGATCACCCGGCTCGGCGAGCGCGAAAACGGCGCCACGCTGGTGACGACCATCGTCAACATGGCGCATGCGCTGGGCGCCGAGGTGCTGGCCGAAGGCGTGGAGACGAAGGAACAGGTCGCCCTTCTGGACGCGGCCGGCTGCACGCTGATGCAGGGCTACTATTTCGGCAAGCCGGTGCGGCCGGAGGAGCATGTGGCCAGCATGGCCGAAGAGCGCGAGGAAGTGGCCGCCTGATCCCGGCGTCCTTTTCGCTCTTCGTCGCGCGGCGAGACGCGCCCAGAGCGACGACCGGTCGAAACCTCAACGGCAGCATCCCCCCGCGTATGACATCTACCAGGGCGTCGTGCCGTCCGGCTCCACAAAGCGACCGCCGACCGCGGCGTTCAGGGCATATTCGGCGGGCAGCCGGGCACCCTCTTCCGGCGTCATCTCCCCGTAGCCGGTCAGATCGGTCTTGACGAAGCCGGGGCTGACCGAATTCACCTGGATGCCTTCGCCCTTCAACTCCTCATGCAACTGGATCGTCAGCATGTTCAGGGCCGCCTTGGAGGCGTTGTAGCCGATGAAGCGCTGCGCGTAGTAGGGGGCCTCGGGGTCGGCATTCTCGGTCAACGAGCCCATGGAGCTCGACAGGTTGACGATGCGCGCCCCCGGCGCGGAACGCAGCAGCGGAAGCATGGCCTGCGTGACGGCCAGCGCCCCGATGAAGTTGACCTCCATGACCCGGCGAACCGCCTCGACCGAGGCGCTGCCGGGCGCCGCGTCGGCGAAATCGAAAATGCCTGCATTGTTGACGAGGATGTCCAGGCGACCGAACCGCGCTTCGATCGCGGACGCGGCGGCGGCGATGGTTTCGGCGGCATCCAGATCGAGATGCAGGCTCTCGACGGAAAACCCGGCCTCGGCCAGCCCGGCCGCGGCAGCGTCACCGCGCGCCTTGTCGCGGCTGCCGAGCAGGACATGGACCCCGGCGCCCGCCAGCTTGCGGGCGATCTCGAGCCCGATACCCTTGTTGGCGCCCGTCACGAGCGCGACACGCGAATGTCTCACAGATCTTTCCTTCCTTCGGATTTCGCCCGATTATATGAAGGATCATTCACATTTGGGATTCGCATATGGCACCGCAACCGCCGAAGGCCCTGAAGCCCCGGAAAACGCCGGCTCAATCGCGATCCCGGGTCACCGTGGACGCGATCTTCGAGGCGACGATTCAGGTTTTGCTGTCGCGCGGCATGGCCGGACTGACGACCACCAGCGTGGCCGAACGCGCGGGTGTCTCGGTCGGCACGATGTATCAGTATTTTCCCAACAAGCAGTCGCTCGTCCATGCGCTGAACGACCGCTTCCTGACGGCGCTGGCGGAGCGGGTGGAGGGCACCTGCGCCCGGATGCGCGCGCAGCCTCTCGCAGAGGCCGCCGAAGCGCTGATCGATACCTACTGGGCGGTGAAGACCGAGCGTGTCGAACTGACGCAAGCGCTCTACCGGTCGGTGGCGGAACTGGACAATGACGCGCTCATGCATGCCTTTGCGGCACGCGTGGACAGGGCGACCACGGCAATGTTCCGGGAGGCGGCAGACCTGCCCGCGCACGACGCCAGCCGGCTGAACCTCTTGTTGACGACCGTGATCTACGGTGCTGTCCGCAATGCCTTTGAGCGCGGGCTCGATCCGGAAGAGATCTCGGGCCTGAAGTCCGACCTCAAGGCCATGTGCCGGGCCCATCTGGCAAGTGTTGGACGATGAAGGTGGCTCCGCTCAGGGCTTCCCGCCAGCGTGGACACGCCGGGCGCGACGTCCGATCGTCTCAGCGCATCGCCTCGATCACTTTGAACCCGGCATCGACCTGCTTTTCCTCGACGCGCCGGAAGCCCTGGGCGAGCGCCTGTTCGTAGGGCAGCTTGCGGTTGGCGACCATCAGCAGGCGGCCGCCGGGCTTCAGCGCCTTGGATGCGGCGGCGATGAAGGCCTTGCCGATGTCCGGTTCGCTGGCGCGGCCGGCATGAAAGGGCGGGTTCATCACGATCCAGTCGAAACGGCGTTCGACGGGCTCGCAGGAGAGGTCGATCCACCGCGCCTCCAGCGGGATGTCACCCGCCAGCGGCGCCAGATTGCGCTCAGCGGCCTCCAGCGACGGGTGATGCGCCTCGAACAGGGCAAGGCTCTGCGGCCGGCCCTTCTCGAGCACACAGGCCGACAGATAGCCCCAGCCGGAGCCGAAATCGGCGACGGCTCCAGTGACGCGCTCGCCGATATGGCGAGCCAGCAAGGCCGATCCGGGATCGACCTTGCCCGCCGAAAACATGCCGGGCGCGGTTTCGAAACGGCCTTCGACAAGGGCCGGCGTTTCGACGGCGTCGGCGAAGGCATCGCTGCCGGGCGACGCAAACCAGAAAACCGTGGCGTGATGCTTGGCCAACGATCCATCGATGGCGACGCGGTCGCCCGCCCATTTGCGCAAGGGCTGGATGCCGAGCGTCTTGTCGCCGGCAACGGCGATGACGCCGCCCGGTTTAACGAGGCCGCAGGCGCGCGCAATCATGGTGCGGTTCTCGCCCTTGTGCTTGCCGACCAGCACGAGACAGCCGGCAAAGCCATCGCCTTCCAGGTCCGGCGCGACGGCATAGCCTGCCCGTTCGAGCGCGAGGAATTGCGGCCGAAAGCCCTGCTCGCAAGCGAGCGCCGCCTTGAGCGCGTCAACCGGCGGCGTTTGCGGCGCGGCGGCGTTCAGGAAGGCCAGACGCACGCCCTCGCCGGGCAAGTCGATATCGCCGGAGGCAAGGGGCAGGAACAGGGTTTCGACGGCGCCGCTCATGCTGCTGCCCCGCGGCTGCCGAGATCGCACATGAATCGGAGCAGATAACCGTCAGGGTCCATGACGGCGAATTGCCGCTGGCCGCACTCGACATCGCCGACCATGTACCATTTTTCCTCCGGCGGAAGAAACAGCGGCGTCTCGACAGAAGCGCGCGCGTTCAGCATCGTATCCAATTGCAAGCACCCCACCTCGATCTGAAGGTTGCAGCCGCGTCCGAGCGGCCGCTCCAGCAACGCGGTTTCGTAAGTTCGACCGACGCCGATCTGATCCAGCATCAACTGCGCGCGCCCAAACGAGAGAAACGCAAACCCCTCTTCCGGGCGGTCGTACTCCACCTTGAAGTTCAGCAGCCCGACATAGAAGTCGAGGCTCGCCGCAATGTCGGCGACCGCAAATTCGGGAATGAGCGCGTTGAACTCCATGTCGTCTCCGCAAAGAAAAAGCGCGGGACAATTTGCCCCGCGCCCTGAACCGTCAAAGCTCGGCCGATCAGCCGGCCTTTTCTTCCCGCGGGATTTCCTTGCCGGTGTCCTGGTCGACGACCTTCATGGACAGGCGGACCTTGCCGCGCTCGTCGAAGCCCATCAGCTTGACGAAGACCTTGTCGCCTTCCTTGACGACGTCGGTGGTCTTGCCGACGCGTTCCTGCGCGAGCTGGGAGATGTGGACCAGGCCGTCGCGCGGGCCGAAGAAATTGACGAAGGCGCCGAAATCGGCGGTCTTGACGACCGTGCCCTCGTAGATCTCGCCGACTTCCGGTTCCGCGACGATGGAGTGGATCCACTTCTTGGCCGCCTCGATCTCCTTGCCGGAGGCCGATGCGATCTTGACCGTGCCGTCGTCCTCGATGTTGATCTTGGCGCCCGTCTGCTCGACGATCTCGCGGATCACCTTTCCGCCGGAACCGATGACGTCGCGGATCTTGTCGACCGGGATCTGCATCTGCTCGATGCGCGGGGCGAACTCTCCGAGTTCGGCGCGGCTTTCCGACAGGGCCTTGGCCATTTCGCCGAGAATGTGCAGGCGGCCGTCCTTGGCCTGGCCGAGAGCGACCTGCATGATCTCCTCGGTGATGCCCTGGATCTTGATGTCCATCTGCAGCGAGGTGACGCCGTTGGACGTGCCCGCCACCTTGAAGTCCATGTCGCCGAGATGATCCTCGTCACCGAGAATGTCGGAGAGGACGGCGAAGTCTTCGCCTTCCTTGATCAGGCCCATGGCGATGCCCGCGACCGGCGCTTTCAGCGGCACGCCGGCATCCATCAGCGACAGCGAGGTGCCGCAGACGGTGGCCATCGAGGACGAACCGTTGGATTCGGTGATCTCGGAGACGACGCGCAGCGTGTAGGGGAACTCGTCGGAACCCGGCAGCATCGGGTGGATGGCGCGCCATGCCAGCTTGCCGTGGCCGATCTCGCGGCGACCCGGAGAACCCATGCGGCCCGTCTCACCGACCGAATAGGGCGGGAAGTTGTAGTGCAGCATGAAGGTTTCCTTGTAGGTCCCCATCAGCGAATCGACGAACTGCTCGTCCTCGCCGGTGCCCAGCGTCGCCACGACGACGGCCTGGGTCTCGCCGCGGGTGAACACGGCCGAACCGTGGGTGCGCGGCAGGACGCCGACCTCGGAGACGATCGGGCGGACCGTCTGCAGGTCGCGGCCGTCGATGCGGGTCTTGGTCTTCAGGATGTTGCCGCGCACGACCTTGGCCTGCAGCGACTTGAAGACGGAGCCGACCTGTTCGCCGGTCCACTTGGCATCTTCGCCCTCGGCCGGAGCGAAATGCGCCTTCACCTTCGCCTTGGCGGCGTCGACGGCGCCGTAGCGGGCCTGCTTGTCGGTGATGGTGTAGGCCTGGGCCAGTTCGTCGGAGACGAGGCTTTCCATCTCGCCTTCCAGCGCGGAAAGGTCTTCCGGCGAGAAGTCGCGCGGGTCCTTGGCGGCAACCTCGGCCAGCTTGATGATCGCGTTGATGACCGGCTGGAAACCGCGATGGCCGAACATGACGGCGCCGAGCATGGTTTCCTCGTCCAGTTCCTTGGCTTCCGATTCGACCATCAGGACGGCGTCGGTGGTGCCGGCGACGACGAGGTCGAGAATGCTCTCTTCCATCTCGTCGACATGCGGGTTCAGCACGTATTCGCCGTTGATGTAGCCGACGCGGGCGCCGCCGATCGGGCCCATGAAGGGAACGCCCGACAGCGTCAGGGCGGCGGAGGCGGCGACCATGGCCAGCACGTCCGGATTGTTTTCCAGGTCATGCTGGAGAACGGTGATGATGACCTGCGTGTCGCATTTGTAGCCATCGGGGAAGAGCGGGCGGATCGGACGGTCGATCAGGCGCGAAACGAGGGTCTCGTTTTCGGACGGACGGCCCTCGCGCTTGAAGTAGCCGCCCGGGATCTTGCCGGCGGCGAACGCCTTTTCCTGGTAGTTCACGGTCAGCGGGAAGAAGTCCTGGCCCGGCTTCGGCTCCTTGGCGGAGACGACGGTCGCGAGCACGACGCTCTCGCCATAGGTGGCCATGACGGCGCCGTCGGCCTGACGGGCGATCTTGCCGGTTTCAAGAATGAGCGGACGGCCGCCCCATTCGATTTCGACTTTGTGGTTGTTGAACATGTCTTGTCCTTGTTGTGGAACCCTCCGCGCAGCCGATCGGCGGCGGACGGATCCCGACTTCGTTTTGAACGAGCCACGGGCAAGACGACAGGATGCTTGGTTCACGCTCAAGCAGCCGGCAATCCTGCCCCGAAGCTCCCTCGGGTCTGGCGGCGGCACGTCGGCCGCCGGCCGGTGGTTCCGGTTTCACGCCATCCGGAAAGGCGAAGGCGGACCGGCCAGGCCGGTCCGCCTCGTATCAGCGACGAATGCCGAGTTCGGAGATCAGCGTCTTGTAACGGGCTTCGTCCTTGCGCTTCACGTAATCCAGAAGGCTGCGGCGCTGCGAGACCATCTTCAGGAGGCCGCGGCGGGAATGGTTGTCCTTCTTGTGGCCCTTGAAATGCTCGGTCAGGTTGGTGATCCGTTCGGTGAGGATCGCCACCTGGACTTCCGGCGAACCGGTGTCGCCGGCCTTGGTCGCGTATTTCTGGATGAGTTCAGCCTTGCGCTCAGGCGTAATCGACATCGTGTGTCCTTTCTTTGGCGGGGCAAGCCCCATGTTGTTGAGGTGAGACGCCCTGTGCCGGGATGTCGTCCAGCACGGGCCTTTGTTCGCATCTTCGAAAATGCTGGCGCGCATATAGGCGATGAAAGGGGAAATGTCGAGGGCCTGCCGGAAAGGGGGCGATTACGGCGCAACTGAGCGACGTCAATGCGCGCGCCGGGGCCCTTCGCCTACCCTGCCGGACGGGAGGCGCAGGCAGAAGGGCGACAGCAGTGCGGATTTGCATCATCAACGGACATCCAGACCCCTCGCCGCAGCGCTACGCCCATGCGCTGGCGACGGCCTATGGCGACGGCGCACGCGAGGGCGGCCACGAGGTCCGCACGATCACCGTCGGCATGCTGGACTTCCCGATCGTGCGCACGCGCGAGGATTTCATGGCCGACTATGTTCCGCCGGTGATCCGCGAGGCGCAGAACACCATCCGCTGGGCCGATCACGTCTTCCTCGTCTACCCGCTGTGGCACGGTATGCTGCCGGCCTATCTAAAGGCGTTCCTGGAGCAGGTGTTCCGGCGCGACTTCGCGATGGAGGTGGACCGGAGCGGCTGGACGGCGAAGCTGACAGGCCGGTCGGCGCGCATCGTCGTGACAATGGGGATGCCGTCGCTGTTCTACCGGCTCTATTTCCACGCCCATTCGCTGCACGCGCTCAGGCAGAACATCCTCGGCTTTTCCGGCATGCGGCCGGTGCGCACGACGATCATCGGCGGGACGGAGGCCGCCAGCCCGGCGGAGCTGACGGCGCGGCTGAAGGAGATGCGCGCGCTCGGCCGGAAGGGGCGATGATCCCCTCCCGCCGGGCGCCTTGACTCAGCGGGCGCTGACGATCTTGACCTCGAGGAAGTCCTCGATGCCCCACCGACCGCCCTCGCGGCCGTTGCCGGACTGCTTGTAGCCGCCGAAGGGATGGCCGGCGGCAAAGCCGGCGCCGTTGACGCGGACCATGCCGGCGCGCAGCTGACGCGCGACGCGCTGCCCCTTCTCGGCGTCGCCGGTCGACAGATAGGCGGCAAGGCCGTAGGGCGTGTCGTTGGCGATCTCGACCGCCTCTTCCTCACCCTCGAAGGGGATCATCACCAGCACCGGTCCGAAGACCTCCTCGCGGGCGATGGTCATCTGGTTGTCGACGTCGGCGAAGACGGTCGGGCGGGCGTAATAGCCGCGGTTCATGCCGTCCGGACGGCCGATGCCGCCGGTGACGAGGCGGGCGCCCTCGGCGATGCCGGTCTCGATCAGGCCCTGCACCTTGTCGAACTGCGCCTGGGAGACCAGCGGACCGATATGGTCGCCATGCTCGCGCGGATTGCCGACCTTCACCGCCTCGGCTGCGTCCTTTGCAAGGCCGACGACCTCTTCATAGACCAGGCGCTCGACCAGCATGCGCGTCGGCGCGTTGCAGGACTGACCGGTGTTTTCCATGCAGTGGTTGACGCCACGGCGCACCATCTTGGGCAGGTCGGCATCGGCAAAGATGATGTTGGGCGACTTGCCGCCAAGTTCCAGCGTGACACGCTTGACCGTGTCGGCCGCGCCCTTGGTGACGAGCGCGCCGGCCCGCGTCGAGCCGGTGAACGACATCATGTCGATGTCCGGATGATGCGACATCGCCTCGCCGACGGTCGGACCGTCGCCATTGACGAGGTTGAAGACGCCCTTCGGGAAGCCGGCCTCATCGACGAATTCGGCAAACAGAAGCGCCGACAGCGGCGCGATCTCGGACGGCTTCAGCACGCAGGTGCAGCCGGTCAGAAGCGCGGGATAGACCTTCAGCGCGATCTGGTTGATCGGCCAGTTCCACGGCGTGATGAGGCCGCAGACGCCGATCGGCTCACGCACGATGACCTGGCCGTCCGCGAAGGGCTCTTCCCAGGCGATGTGCTTGGCGCCTTCCAGGAAGCCCGACATGTGCCACGGACCGCAGCCCGCCTGGTCGCCGGTGGCGAAATCGATCGGCGCGCCCATTTCCAGCGAGATCGCCTCGCCGAGCTCGCCGATGCGGCACTGCATGATCGCATCGAGCTTTTCGAGCAAGGCGATGCGTGTCTCCAGCGGGGTCGCGGCCCAGGCCGGAAAGGCGCGGCGCGCGGCGGCGACGGCCTTGTCGACGTCGGCCTCGGCGCCGAGCGAGATGACCGCGCAGGCCTCCTCGGTGGCCGGATCGACGACCTCGCAATCATGCGGCGCTTCAGGCGCAACCCAGGCGCCGTCGATGTAGAAATCCCGTTTCTCGATCATGGTCATTCCTTTTCGTTTTTCCGCATCGTTACACCGCTTCGCAGGGCAGGAAAACTGGCGAAAAAACACCTTTGCGTCAGGTCTTGAAAACGCGGCGCGGCCGGAACTCGCCCTGCGTGATCTCGCCGATCGCGAGCAGCTTGCCATGTTCGAACGCGCAGGCGTCCTCGGCCGGCAGCGGCGCGTCGCGGCCGCGCAGGATGGCAGGGTTGCCGAGCCGGATGCGGTTGGCCTGGTCGCCCGCCACCACGATCTGCGGATAGCCGTCCATGGCCTCGCCCGTGTCGAGCAGCAGGGCATCGAGCACGGCGAAGCGCGCCGCCATGCGGGCGGCCGACGCCGCCGGGTCTTCCTCGCCTTCGACCTTGGCCGGCGCGGCTGCGTCGGCGGCCTTCTCCAGATCTTCCAGCGCCACCGCATCCTCCTCGTCGAAGGGATCGACCACGGTCCTGCGCAATTCGACCACATGGCCGTAGCAGCCGAGGTCGCGCCCCATGTCGCGGGCGAGCGAACGCACATAGGTGCCCTTGCCGCAATCGACCTCGAAGGCCGTGCGGTCGTCGGTGTGGCTGACGATCTTCAGGCTTTCGATCTCCACCTCGCGGGCGGGAATATCCACGGCCTCGCCGCCGCGCGCCAAGTCATAGGCGCGCTCGCCGGCGATCTTGATCGCCGAATAGGCCGGCGGCTTCTGCTGGATCGTGCCGGTATAGGCCGGCAACAGCGCTTCGACGGCTTCGCGGGCGGGCCGGGTGTCGGAGGTGTTCAGCACCTCGCCCTCGGCGTCGTCGGTCGCCGTCTCCGCGCCCCACTGGACCGTGAAGCGATAGACCTTGGCGCCGTCCATCACATAGGGCACCGTCTTCGTGGCCTCGCCAAGCGCGATCGGCAGGATGCCGGAGGCGAGCGGATCGAGCGTGCCGGCATGGCCGGCCTTCTCCGCCTTGAACAGCCACTTGATCTTGGACACCGCATCGGTGGAGCCCATGCCCAGCGGCTTGTCCAGCACCAGCCAGCCTGATACCGGCCTGCCCTTCTTCTTTCTCTGACGGCTCATCTTCTTCACTTTCGGTCCGCCGCATCCGATGCGGCCGGTTCATTGACACGAAATCACGTGCGGCGCTTGCGCGTCGGCGCGTGAAATCCCGGTGGTTTGCCTGCGATCCAGCGCAGGAAGGCGGCCATGGCCTCCTGACGGCGAAGCGCGGCGGCATCGTCGCCGAAGACGGCGAGCTCGGCATTGGTGAAATGCCGGTGCATGGCGGCGTGGCAGATGGGGTGAACCGGCACCGTGTCGCGACCGCCCCGGCTCTTCGGCACCGGATGGTGCCATTCGACACGCGGCCCGAGTTGCCTGCCGCACAGCCAGCATTCGCCCGTGTCGTCAGCCCGCGCGCCTGCCATCGCGTGCGCTCATTCCTCCTCGTCGTCGTGTGCGAGGTCGCGCGCGACCTCCGGCGAACGCAGCAATTCGTCGATCTTCGAGAAATTGTCGAAGCTCGTATCCGCGCGGAAGCGGAATTGCGGCATGTATTTCATCTGGCTCAAGGCGTGGGACGCACGACCGCGGATGAACTTGGCTTCGCGCGCCAGCGCCTTGATCACCGGATCCATGTCCTCGCGGCCGAGCGCGGTCACGAAGACGGTAGCGATCTTCAGGTCCGGCGACATGCGCACCTCGTTGACCGAAAGCACGACGCTTTCGAGCACGGGATCGCGCAATTCGCCGCGCTGGATGATCTCGGTCAGGGCATGACGGACCTGCTCGCCAACGCGCAGCTGGCGCTGGGACGGGCCTTTCGACTGTTCAAAACGTGACATGGTTCAACTCTGTTCTCTTCGCCTCGCGGGATCGAACCGGAGGGGCATCCGCGCGCGACGAGGGCGCGCTGCGCATGCATGATGCTAGAATAGCGCAGGGCCGGCAAGAATGCCGGCCCCTCGCATGTCTCAACCGATGCGCAGCGCCTAGAGCGTCCGCGCGATCTCCTCGACGCGGAAGCACTCGATCACGTCGCCGGCACGGATGTCGTCGTAGTTCTCGAAGGCCATGCCGCATTCCTGGCCGACCGGCACTTCGCCGACTTCGTCCTTGAAGCGCTTGAGCGTCTTGAGCTTGCCCTCGTGGATGACGACGTTGTCGCGCACCAGGCGCACGCCGGCACCACGTTCCACCTTGCCCTCGGTGACCTTACAACCGGCAACCTTGCCGACCTTGGTGATGTTGAAGACTTCGAGGATCTCGGCATTGCCGAGGAAGGTCTCGCGGCGTTCCGGCGACAACAGGCCGGACATGGCCGCCTTCACGTCATCCAGCAGGTTGTAGATGATGTTGTAGTAGCGGATTTCCACGCCGGACTGCTCGGCCAGATCGCGCGCCTGCTTGTTGGCGCGGACGTTGAAGGCCATGATCGCCGACCCGGTGGATTCGGCGAGCGTCACGTCGGTCTCGGTGATGCCGCCGGCGCCCGAATGGACGATGCGGGCCTGCACCTCGTCGGTGCCGAGCTTTTCAAGCGCGCCGAGGATCGCCTCGACGGAGCCCTGCACGTCGGCCTTGATGACCAGCGGGAACTCGGCGAGGTCCTGATTGGCGGCCTGCGCCATCATCTGTTCGAGCGAACCGCGCGAACCGGCCTGGCGTGCAACCGCCTTCTCGCGGGCGACGCGCTGGCGGTATTCGGAGATTTCGCGCGCACGCGCCTCCGATTCCACCACGGCGACCTTGTCGCCGGCCTGCGGCGTGCCGTTGAGGCCGAGGATCTCGACCGGAAGGGACGGCTCGGCTTCCTTGAGCTGATCGCCGCGATCGTTGATGATCGCGCGCACCCGGCCCCATTCGTCGCCGGCGACGACGATGTCGCCGGTCTTCAGCGTGCCGGCCTGCACCAGAACGGTCGCAACCGAACCGCGGCCCTTGTCGAGCTTGGCCTCGATGACGACGCCCTCGGCGGTGCGGTCCGGATTGGCCTTCAGTTCGAGAACCTCGGACTGAAGCAGGATCGCTTCCAGAAGGCCGTCGAGATTGGTGTGCTTGAGCGCGGAGACCTCGACTTCCTGAACGTCGCCGCCCATGGATTCGACGAAGACCTCGTGCTGCAGCAATTCGGTGCGGACCTTCTGCGGGTCCGCGTCCGGCTTGTCGATCTTGTTGATCGCCACGATGAGCGGCACGCCGGCCGCCTTGATGTGGTTGATCGATTCGATCGTCTGCGGCATCACGCTGTCGTCGGCGGCCACCACCAGGATGGCGATGTCGGTCGCCTGCGCGCCGCGGGCGCGCATCGCGGTGAAGGCGGCGTGGCCCGGCGTGTCGAGGAAGGTGATCTTCTGACCGTCCTTCTCGACCTGATAGGCGCCGATGTGCTGGGTGATGCCACCGGCCTCGCCCTTGACGACATTGGCTTCGCGGATCGCGTCGAGCAGCGAGGTCTTGCCGTGGTCGACGTGGCCCATGATGGTGACCACCGGCGGACGCGGCTGCATGTCCTCGGGATTGTCCTCGACGTCGAAGATGCCTTCCTCGACATCCGCCTCGGTGACGCGCTTGACGGTGTGGCCGAATTCCTGGGCGATGAGTTCAGCCATGTCGGCGTCGATCAGATCGCCCGGCTTCATCATCTGGCCTTCCTTCATCAGGTACTTGACCACGTCGACGGCACGTTCGGCCATGCGCTGGGCGAGTTCCTGGATGGTGATGGTCTCCGGAAGCTGGACCTCGCGCGAGATCTTCTCGCGCGGCTCGTTGCCGGCCATGGAGCGCTTGAACTTCTCCTGGCGGCGGCGCATCGCGGAAAGCGAGCGCGAGCGGCCTTCGCCGTCGGCGCCGACGCTGGACAGGGTCAGCTTGCCACGGCGGCGCTCGTCGTCGCGACGCGGCGACGGACGCGGCGGGGTGTCGGCCCGGCTCGGGCCGGAACGCCGCGGACTGCCGCTGCCGCGCTCTTCATCCTCGTCACCGCCGCGCTTGGCGGCCGGACGGGCCGCCTGCGGCGCGGCCGCGGCGGCGGGCTTGGCCTCTTCCTCGGCGGGCGCGCGCTTGGCGGCCTCGGCCTCGGCGCGCTCGCGCGCGGCCTTCTCGGCGGCAAGACGTTCTTCTTCTTCACGCTGGCGACGTTCGGACTCGGCGCGCTCCTTGGCGCGACGCTCGTCCTCCTCGGCCATGCGCTTGGCTTCCTCGGCCGCGCGCTTGCGATCCTCGACCTCGCGCGCCTTCGCGCCTTCGAGCGCGCGGCGGCGCGCCTCGATCTCGTTGGCCGAGAGCTGGTTCAGGACAACGCCGCTGCGCGGCCGCTTCGGCGCCGCGGGCCTTGCAGCCGCGGGCGGCGGCGATTTCGGCGCTTCGGGTGTCGTCGGTGCGGATGCGGAGGATGCGCCGCGCGGCTTCACGCCGGCGGCGAGCGAAGCGCCGCCCGCCGGCTTTTCATCCGGGCGGGTGAATTTCCGCTTGCGCGTTTCGACGACCACCGACTTAGAGCGGCCATGGCTGAAGTTCTGCCGCACGGTGCCCTTGTCACCGCCGGAGCGTTTCAGCGTAAGCGTGCGCTTGCCGTCCGCATCGGTCTTCTTGTCGTCTGTCGTATCATTCATTCCGTAATCTTATCCTTCGCGGTCTTCTCACTGGCGCCGCCCGGCCTGTCATTTTCTGCGCTGGAATGCCGGAAACGGTCGAGAAATACAAGGTGCCGCAGCGCAGCACGTCCCGGCTGTCCGTCAAGTATGGCAGCATGTATCACATTTCCCACACCCAATGCCAAATCCAATTCGCCCGGAGCGAACGATTTGAATGCGGGAATATCCGGCCCATCCATTCGAACGACGAATGTGCGGGCCTGATCGATCTTGCGCACGCCGTCCGGAGCGGCGCCCGGATCGTGCAGGACGGCAATCGCGGTGCCTGAGCGCACCACCTTGTCGACCTGGGTGGCGCCGGTTACCGCGGCGCCGGCCTTGCGGGCCAGGCCAAGCTGGCCGAGCGCGCGCCTTGCTATCAGATGATCGACGAGGGCGCCGAGTTCAAGGTCGGCGACGACATCCTGTTTCAGGCCGCGGCGGAAAAGCTTCTTCTTTACCGCCTTGTCGACCAGATCGCGGTGCGCCGTGACCCAGCAGCCCCGCCCCGGCAGGGCCCGCTTCAGGTCAGGGACGACGTTGCCGTCGGGTCCCGCCACGAAGCGGATCATGTCCTCCGCGGAGCCGGCCCGGCCGGTCACGATGCAGGTGCGGTCGTTCATGTCGTCCTGCCTGACTGCAACCATGCCCAAATGCCGTTTCCGTCCGCGCGACCATCATCGAAGGCTCAGGCTTCGGGAGCGGGTTCGACCGCTTCCTCGCCCTCGACTTCCTCACCTTCGAGCTCGGCTTCCTCGTCGCCGCGCAGATCCTCTTCCGTGATCCAGCCGACGGCGAGGCGTGCGGCCACGATCATTTCCTCGGCTTCGGCGCGCGACAGGCCGAAGGGCGTCAGGATGCCGTCATGGATGACGGTCTCGCCGTCCTTGCGCTCCCGCCAGCCGACCAGATCGTCCGACGCGCAGCCGGCGAAGTCTTCCATCGACTTCACGTCCTCGCCGCCCAGCGCGACCATCATCGCGGTGGTGACGCCGGGGATCTCGCGCAGTTCGTCGGCCACGCCGAGCGCCTTGCGCTTCTCGTCGTTTTCGGCCTCGATGCGGTCGAGATATTCCTGGGCGCGCGTCTGGATCTCGGCGGCCGTCTCCTCGTCGAAGCCCTCGATGGAGGAAACCTCCTCCGGATCGACATAGGCGACTTCCTCGATGGAGGTGAAGCCTTCCGAGGCGAGGACCTGGCCGACCATCTCGTCGACGTCGAGGGCGTCCATGAACAGGTTGGAGCGCTCGATGAACTCCTTCTGACGACGCGCCGATTCCTCTTCCTCGGTCAGGATGTCGATGTCCCAGCCGGTGAGCTGCGAGGCGAGGCGCACGTTCTGGCCGCGGCGGCCGATCGCGAGCGACAGCTGCTCGTCCGGCACGACCACTTCGATGCGCTCGGCTTCCTCGTCGAGCACGACCTTGGCCACTTCGGCCGGCTGCAGTGCGTTGACGATGAAGGAGGCAGCGTCGGGCTGCCAAGGAATGATGTCGATCTTCTCGCCCTGCAATTCGCCGACAACCGCCTGGACGCGACTGCCACGCATGCCGACGCAGGCGCCGACCGGGTCGATGGCGGAATCGCGGCTGACGACGGCGATCTTGGCGCGGGAACCCGGGTCGCGGGCGACCGACTTGATCTCGATGATGCCGTCATAGATTTCCGGCACTTCCATCTGGAACAGTTTCGCCATGAACTGCGGATGGGTGCGCGACAGGAAGATCTGCGGGCCGCGCTGCTCGCGGCGCACGTCGTAGACATAGGCGCGCACGCGGTCGCCATAGCGATAGGTTTCGCGCGGGATCAGCTCGTCACGGCGGATGATCGCTTCGGCGCGACCGAGATCGACGATGACATTGCCGTATTCGACGCGCTTGACGGTGCCGTTGACGATCTCGCCGACGCGGTCCTTGAACTCGTCATACTGGTTGTCGCGCTCGGCCTCGCGCACCTTCTGCACGATGACCTGCTTGGCCGACTGCGCGGCGATGCGGCCGAAATCGAGCGGCGGAAGCTGTTCGGCGATGAAGTCGCCCGGCTGAGCGTCGGGGTTGCGGTCGCGAGCCTGCTCGATGGAGATCTGCGTCGCCGGATCCTCGACCACCTCGGAGACCTCGAGCAGCCGCTGCAGCTTGATCTCGCCGGTCTTGGTGTTGATGTCGGCGCGGATGTCGGTTTCCTGACCGTAGCGCGATTTCGCGGCCTTCTGGATCGCGTCGGCCATCGCGCCGATGACGATGTCCTTGTCGATCAGCTTCTCGCGGGCAACCGCGTCGGCGATCTGCAGAAGCTCCAGCCTGTTTGCACTGACTGCCATTGTCGTCTCCGTTAAGCTCTCAATTGTCCGCATCGCCGTCGGATGCGGAATCTTCGTCCTCGATCTCCAGTCCGCGCGCCTGGCGGGCCGCCTTGTCGGCCTTGAGCGCGGCGCGGATCAGATCGTCGGTCAGGATCAGCCGCGCATCGGCGATCGCGTCGAGCGGGATGTGCGAGACCATCGCCTCGCCAAAGCTCGCCTTGTCGGCCTCCAGCGTCACCGCGTCCTGCGTCAGGTCGATGATGGTGCCGCGGAAGCGCTTGCGCCCCTCGACCATCACCGAGGTCTCGATCTTGGCGACGTGGCCGCGCCACTTGGCGAAGTCGGACAGCCGCATCAGCGGCCGGTCGATGCCCGGCGACGACACTTCCAGATGGTAGGCCCGATCGATCGGGTCTTCCACGTCGAGCAGCGGCGACAGCATGCGCGAGACTTCCTCGCAGTCCTCCACCGTCATCGTGCCGTCGGCGCGTTCGGCCATGATCTGCAGCGTCAGTCCGTTCATGCCCGACAGGCGCACCCGCACGAGCTTGTAGCCGGCGCTGTTCAGCACGGGCTCGATGATCGCCGCGACGCGTGCGTCAACGCCGGTCTCGCGCACGATGCGCGGCTCGTCATTTTCGATCGGCGCCAGATATGCGTCGGCCAATTGCTGCTCTTCCTTACCGCCAAAGAAAAAGAGCGGGTCCTTGCGGGCCCACCCTTGTTCAATCAGACCAAGAATTTGGGACTCATATACGCCCATAGGCCCCGTGGCGCAAGGGCAGACCACTCACAGGCCATGAAGGCGCATCGCCCGGGCGGCGATCGGCGCGCTCCGATGCGCGAAGTCGGCCAGGATCATCTTGCCGATACGCGCGCCTTGGGTCGCGACACGGGCGCGCAGACCGGGCCTGCCCAGGTCGCCCGACTACGTTCGCCGAAACGTCAGATAGGCGGGCGTGCGACCTTCGCGCAGGGCCTTGGCCTCGTAGCGGGTTCCCGGCCAGCCCGGATAGGGCTCGCGCCAATCGCCGGCGTTGCGCGCGGGCCAGTCGAAGTCCGGATGCGCATGGATGTGGTGCAGCGTCCAGTTGACATAGGTGTCGATGTCGGAGGCGAAGCGGAAGCGGCCGCCGGGCTTCAATACCCGCGCGAAGCGATCGAGATTGCCCCGATTGACGAAACGCCGTTTCCAGTGGCGCATCTTCGGCCAGGGGTCCGGATAGAGCAGGTCGATCCCGTCGAGGCAGGCCGGCGGCAGCCAGTCGAGCAACTGGGTCGCGTCATCGTCGTGGAGGCGGACATTGGTGACGCCCGCGTCTTCTGCGGCAGAGACGAATTTCGCCATGGAATTGACGAAGGGCTCGACGCCGATGAAGCCGGTCTCGGGGCTTTCCAGCGCGCGATGCAGCAGGTGTTCCCCGCCGCCGAAGCCGATTTCGAGGATGATCCTATTCGGCGCATGGGCAAACAGGCTCGCCAACGCCGCCGGCGGTGCGGCGGCGAGGTCTATGCGCCATTGCGGCAGGAGGCGTTCGAGTTGTTCGGCCTGACGCGGGCGCAGCGTCTTGCCGCGCCGGCGGCCGAAGAAGGCCTCGGTGGAACGGGTGCGGCGTTCGCCGGTCATTTCACGCCGAGAGCTTCCTTCAGCGGCTTGACCAGGTTGGTCCGCTCCCAGGCAAACGAGCCGTCGCGGCCCGGCTTGCGTCCGAAATGGCCATAGGCCGAAGTCTTGGCGTAGATGGGCTTGTTCAAGTCGAGATGCTTGCGGATGCCGGTCGGCGACAGGTCCATGACCTCGCGCAGCGCGTTCTCGATGGCCGCGTCGTCGACCTTGCCGGTGCCGTAGGTGTCGACATAGATCGACAGCGGCTGGGCGACGCCGATGGCGTAGGAGAGCTGGATGTTGCAGCGGTCGGCGATCTTGGCCGCGACCACGTTCTTGGCAAGATAGCGCGCGGCATAGGCTGCCGAGCGGTCCACCTTGGTCGTGTCCTTGCCGGAAAACGCGCCGCCGCCATGCGGGGCCGCACCGCCATAGGTGTCGACGATGATCTTGCGGCCGGTCAGTCCGGCGTCGCCGTCCGGTCCGCCGATCACGAATTTTCCGGTCGGGTTGATGTACCAGTTGCAGTCCGCCGCGATCGGCAGGTCGCCCAGCGCTTCGCGGATATAGGGCTCGACGACGGAACGGACCTTCTTGCTGTCCCAGCTTCCGTCCATGTGCTGCGTCGACAGGACGATCTGCGTCACCTCTGCGGGCACGCCGTCCTTGTAGCGCACTGTGACTTGCGACTTGGCGTCCGGGCCGAGCTTGGCAGCCTCGCCTTCGCCGGCGTGGCGGGCGGCGGCGAGCAATTCGAGGATCTTGTGTGCGTAGTAGATCGGCGCCGGCATCAGTTCGGGCGTCTCGTTGCAGGCGTAGCCGAACATGATGCCCTGGTCGCCGGCACCTTCCTCGCCCTGCTTGTCCGCGGCGTTGTCGACGCCCTGGGCGATATCGGCCGACTGGCCGTGCAGGAGAACGTCGATGCGGCAGGTCTTCCAGTGGAAGCCGTCCTGCTCGTAGCCGATGGCCCGGATGGCGCGGCGCGCAGCCGAACGGAACTTCGACGGATTGACCATCGGGTGACCGGTCGCGTCGGTGACGGGATTGCCCGCCTTGTCCTTCTTCAGCATGCTCTCGGGCACGCGCACCTCTCCCGCGATCACGACGCGGTTGGTCGTGGCGAGCGTCTCGCAGGCGACGCGGACGCGCCACTTCTCATCCTCGCCGTGCTTGCGCGCCTCGCGATAGATCAAATCGACGATCTCGTCGGAAATCCGGTCGCAAACCTTGTCCGGATGCCCTTCGGAAACCGATTCCGAGGTGAAAAGATAGTCTTGGCGCGCCATGAAGCTGTCCCCGATCGTCGCAATACAGCACCGCCGAGCCGGCGGCATGAAGTCCGCCCTCGTTAGGCAAGAGGCCTGCTCCGGTCAAGGAAAAACCGGCCGGCGCTTAAAGACATAAGGATAAGTGCATATCCTGACGCGTCAGGAACTCTCCTCCGAATCCGCCGCAAGCGCGCGCACCAGGTCGATGATGCGGCGACGCACCCGGGCGTCGGAAATCTTGACGAACGCCCGGTTGAGCTGAAGGCCTTCGGCGCTCGAAAGGAAATTCACCACATAGGTCGAGGAGGATTCGCTCATGCCTTCGGCCGAGTTTTCACCGGTATCGCCCGGCGCGTCCTCGAAGAAGAACGCCACCGGCACACCGAGGATTGCCGCGATGTTCTGCAACCGGCTCGCCCCCACGCGATTGGTGCCCTTCTCGTATTTCTGAACTTGCTGGAAGGTGATGCCGAGCGCCTCGCCCAGCTTCTCCTGGCTCATGCCGAGCATCGTTCGGCGCAGCCGTATGCGGCTTCCCACGTGAATGTCGATGGGATTGGGTTGTTTCTTATTATTGGCCGTCATCAATTGTCCTTGCCGCCTGGCAGCTGTTTATCGTTGTTCTTTCCAAGGACCAGGGGCGCCGACGGTTACGGGAACCGACGCCACGTAAGACATATAATAGGGGAATTTCCGCGAATCAAAGACCGTAGCGGCGAAAAGCCGACGATTCAGGGTGAAAACGTGCGAATGCATCGTGCAAAGCCTGCTGACAGGCCAATAATGGCCCTCAACCCTGGGCTGAGCGGCGAAGTCGCATCAAGATTTTCAACGCGAGCAGCGGTGCTCCTCGCTCTGCATGCTCAACCCGCCGCCACGGACGATCGCGTGGCGAACCCGATACGGCGCCTCAGGCGTGTGCCACAGCCGCCTGTTCAGGCTGCGGCAGCGCCCGCTGGGCGCCGTTGGCCTGACCGGTCTTGTTGGCCTTCGCCCCCATCGCCGCCGTGCGGAACTGGCGTGACAGGTCTTCGAGAATGGACGGCGTCACCGACACCGCTTTCTTGTGCTCGGGCGAGGTGAAGCTGATCGTGTGCAGGTCACCCTTGCGGGCGAAGACAAGGATCGTGTCCTCGCTATAGGCGCAGCGGAAACCCTGCATCTTGCCCTCGGCCAGACGACCGAGCGCCTGGCTGATCTTCATCGCCTGCTGCCAGGACATGGGCGGGGTTCTGTCGAAATCGATCTTGAAGGCGACAACATTGCCGAAAGCGGCGACTTCGAGCCCGGGCGTGCTGTCGGGCAACTCCCCGGCGGCGATCCGCTCCCTGATCAGCCTCTCGACCGCTTCGTTCGAGTTGCACCGCCACTTCTCCGCCAGCATGATCAATTGCTCGGCGCGGACCGGATGAAGATGAATACGAACGTCGTCTTGCATCGGTTTGCCCCCCCAACGCAGCCATCTCTTAACAGACTCTTACCGGTGAAATGTTACAAAAAGCAAACGGTTTGTCGATAGTCCGCGAGATTGTCGCTCACATGGATAAGATCACCGCCTTATGACCGCATGCCGGAACACTGCAATTTCACGCCGGCTTGCCCGCGGCGATGGATGCCTGTAGATGGCCGACCGGCAGCGCGTGACGGCGTCAAGGCCTCGGCGCGGCGCCAACAACGCGGTCGATTCGCTGCCGCCACGCGGCGTCACTAAGACCGCGACCGAGCGACATGCCAGAACGGGACCCGCAATGAAGACATCCCTGCCGATCCTCCTCCCGATCTTCCTCGTCCTGCTCGCCGGCTGCAGCACCTCCTCGGTGCTGGAGGACAGCCAATCGATGCCGACCCGGCAGCAGGCGGCGCGGGTGCAGGTCGTCGATTCGGTGCCCGAGAAAGTCGGGCGGTTCTCCAACCTGTCGGCGACATTGTGCCGGGGCGATTCCTTCGAGGGGCCGCCGAGCCGCGACAACGCGCTTCTGCTGCTCAAGATGCGCGCCTTCGCCAATGGCTTCCTGTTCCTGCACAGCGTGAGCGTCGGTCCGCTGGACGGATCCATCGCGGACACCTGCGCCGGCGGCGTGCGCGCCCAGGGCGTCGGCTTCACGCCCGCCAAGGACGGCTGAGTCCCGCGCCTCCCCGACCGCAGCCGGAGATGCCCGACCGACCCGGCCGCTTGTTGAAGCCGGGAGCGCACGCTAGGGTTGGGTCCGGTCCATCGGTTCGGCTTCAGATCGCGGGCCGTCCGCAAGGGTTGGGGAGTGCTCGATGCCGACACGCGCAAGACCGCAGATCCTGGTTCTTTTCGCCGCCCTCGCGGTCTGCTTGCTGGTGGCCTCCCCCGGCCTGGCGAAAGGCCGCGTCGCGCTGATCATCGGCAACGCCGCCTACAGCAACGAGATCCGGCTCAACAACCCCGTCAACGACGCCGACGATCTGGCGACGGCCTTCGAGGGGCTGAACTTCGACGTCGATCTGCACCATGACCTGACCTTTGCCGGCATGCGCCGGGCGTTGCGGGAGTTCAGTCGCAAGGCCGCGGGCGCGGACATCGCCGTCATCTATTTCGCCGGGCACGGCATGGAGGTAGGCGGGCGCAACTACCTGATCCCGACCGACGCGGAACTGGCGACGGATCGCGACCTGCCCTACGAGGCCTTCGAGATCGCGCAGCTCACCCAGGCCATCGCGGATGTCGAGGGGCTCAAGCTTCTCATCCTCGACGCCTGCCGCGACAACCCGTTTGCGCAGACCATGGAAATGACCTCGCAGAAGCGTTCGGTCGGCAGGGGGTTTTCCCGCGTCGAGCCGGCCTCCGGCAACATGCTGATCGCCTATTCGGCGGCGGCCGGCACGACGGCGGACGACGGCTCCGGGCGAAACAGCCCCTACGCCCGGGCCCTCCTGAAGCATATCGGGGAACCGGGCCTCGATATCCGGTTCATGTTCGGCAAGGTGCGCGAGGACGTCTTGCAGAGCACGGGCACCCAGAAACCCGCGGAATACAGTTCGCTGCCGGGCCGGCCGATATTCCTGATCGAGCCGGAGCCCGGCGTGCCTGCCGCCGTCGACGAGACGCCGGAGGAGAGCGTGTCCGCCGACACGGTCGTCGCGGCATGGGCCATCGTGGAACAGACGGACGACATCAGCCTGCTCGAAGCGTTTCGCGAACAATTCGGCGAGAAGAACGCCTTCTACGACGCGCTGGCGAGGCGACGGATCGAATCGCTCTCCAAGAGCGAAGAAGCGATGGCAAAGCCGGAACCCGAGCCGACAGAACCCGAAAGGAAGCGCAGGACGACGCTTGCCGAATACGGCCTGATGGTCACGCCGGACGAGAAAGGCTACGGCGTTCGCGTCATCGGCGTGCAGCCTGGCAGCGCCGCAGACGATGCCGAAATCACCGCCGGATCGCGGATTGTCAGCGTCGATCGCGAGGACGTGGCTTCGGCTGCCGACATCGAAGAGAGCTTGGGCGCTGTCGCGGCTTCAGGCAGAAGGGCCGTGGCGCTTCTGGTCGAGCATCATGATCGCTACAGCTACGCCGTCCTGAAAACTGAAGACGGCGAAGACACCGAGTCCACACCGCCCGAGATCGCGCTCGCCGGGTATGGCTTGACGGTGCTGCCGTTTGGAGATGGCCGCGGCGTTCTCGTCACCGCGGTCGCATCAGGCAGCGCAGCCGCAAACGCCGGCATTCGGTCTGGCGTGGAGATGTTCCAGGTCAACGAAAAGACCGTCGCCTCTGCCGACGATATCTTCAAGGCAATCGAGTCGGCGAAAAGCTACGGACGCTCGTCCATACCGGTGACGCTGTCCTACCCTTCCGGCCCTCTCTGGTTCAGATATCTCCTGATCGACTGAACTTTCCGGTCGAGATCGCCAAGTTTCCGTCGAAGTTCTCGCATTGCCCCAAAGGAGAGCCCGCGCGCCGCATACAGCGGTGATATTGCGTCTGGGGCACACGGTTGAACCAAAGATGTGCTGACGCGACTTGCTCCCCTTGCGGTCAAAAGGACTTTTCTTGGCACGAAGCGCTTCGCATTGTATGCCTTTCCTGACGCAAAGTTCGAGGTGAGATTCGGGGATTGGCAATTGGGTCAGCGCAAGCCTAGGGATTTCCTTGATCTCGATGAATACGTCCCTCCGTCCAGCACTCTTGAACAGAAACTGACGGAGATCTGGGCGGACATCTTCGAGCTCGACCGCGTTGGCGTCGAAGACGATTTTTTTGAACTCGGCGGAGACTCGCTGGTCGCGGAGGGCCTTGCGATCGCACTGGGTTCGACCTTCAACATCGCGTTCAAGCAGAGCCAGTTGCTGGACATCAACACGCCGCGCAAGTTGGCCGTGCTGGTTGCCGGACTTCAGGGCAAGGCCCCGTCGGAACTCCCCGGCAATCTGACCAGCATCAACGCCGAGGGAAACAAGACGCCGATCTTCCTCGTCCACGGAAATGCCGGCATGGCGTTCCTGCGGCCCGAATTCCGCGCGGCGATCGACCCGCAGCAGCCGATCTACATCTTTCACGCCGTCGGCTTCGACGGCGCCGCCGAGCCGCTTGGCCGGGTCGAGGATATCGCAGAGGCCTATCTGCGGATGATGCTGGATGTCCGGCCGAACGGACCTTGGATCCTGGGAGCCCTGTGCGCCGGGGGGTGGATCGCTGTTGAAATGGTCCGGCTGATGGAGGCCGAGGGTATCAAGCCCGACAAGGTGATCCTGATCGATCCGGTGATCCAGAAGACGCAGAAGGACGCGTATCGGACGGTCCAGCTTTCGCGCTTGACGCTCCCGGTTCCTTCCGGCGTCTTGAACCGGATTGCCGACGAGACCATCAGCCTGGTGAGCAAGCTCTATGTCTTCGCGAATACCGGCGTCTTCATCGAGGAAAGAAGTCCGGAAGCGATCAGAAACGAGCGGGTCCGGGATTTCATCGTTCGCAGATATCTCGATGCCGCCAACCAGCGCCCCAGCGCCAAGCGCTTCGTCAAGCGCCTGCTCGGCCGCGCGCCCGTCAGGCGCGACAGGACAGATGTCGATCCAAAGCTGGTCGAGCAGTCCCGCAGCGAACACGGGGCCTTGACGCGGGTGATGCTCAAACACGCATTCCGTGCCCACGTCGTCAAACCGTCCGATCATCCCGTGATCATCATCGGCAACGAGAAGCTGAACCGGGCCATGACGGACCCGGATTTCCCGATCAACCGGACGCTGCCCAACAGGAAGATCATCGTCTCCGGCGAAAACCACGCGCAGGCGGTGAGATCTCCGGTCACGGCGCGCATCCTGCAGAGACTGATCGACGGGGAGGACCCGGACGTCCTCGCGCGTCAGGTGGATCAATTGCGCGTCGATCTCGCCCCGGCAGCCGATGAAGAACGGCAATACGCGACATGAGCAATTTCAACCTGATCGACAGCATCATGGGAATCGCCGCGTCGGCACCTGACCGCGAAGCGATCGCAACCCCAAGCTCCAGCTTCACCTATGCCGAACTCGTAAGAAGCGCGAACAGGACCGCACGGCATCTCGGCAGGCACGGCGTCGTGCCGGGCGATCGCGTCGCGATTGCGCTGCCGAAGCCGGACCAGGCCCTGATCGTCCTCCTGGCAACATGGCTGGTCGGCGCGACCGGCATGATGGTCGACTTCCGGGCAAGGCGGCAGGAGAAGGCGGCCCTGGCGCAGTCCTTCAACGTCCGCGCGATCGTGGAGCCGCGCGCGTCCGCCAGGGACGGCGAATATCTGTCGGTCGCTACCGGCGACAGCCTCCTCGATACGGTGATGGCGGAAAGCGACGACATCCTCTTTCGGCCCGCCGAGGCGCATCCCGCCTTCATCATTCGCTCGTCCGGCACGACCGGGACGCCCGTCGGCGTGGTGTTCAATCACGAGACGGCGATGCGCCTGCACTGGACCTATTCGCAGTACTATCTCGGCTCCGGCCGCGGGCTGATGGTTCACGCGGTGCCGCTGTTCTACGCGGGCGGGATCATGAGGAACATCTCGCAGATTCTCGACGGCAGCCCGACCTACATCATGCCGCCGATTTCCTCTGCAGAAGAGATTGCCGACGAGTTCCTCTCCCGCAAAGCCCGGCAGACATTTGTCGTCCCTCCGCAACTCTTCGGCCTACTGGAACTGTCGAGCGGCCGCACCGAGCCGATGTTTCCAAATCTCACGGCTCTCGGAGGCGCCGGCGGCACGTTCCCCGCCGAGACCATCGTCCGGGCCTACAGGGAGCTTTCCCGTGAGGTGCGCATTTCCTACGGGTCGAGCTACTGCGGCATCGTTTCGTCGCTCTACGGAGAGGACATCCTCCAGAAGCCGGAATCGGTAGGTCGGCCGAACAGGCACGGGCTCGTCAGGATCACCGACATGGAGGGCAACGAACTGCCGCGCGGCGAACCCGGCCTGATCGGCGTGCGCAACCCCACGATCGCCGACGGCATCATCGGAGAGCGTCGCGAACTGTCCGACCGCTTGATCGACGGCTGGGCGATCCCCGGAGATCTGGGCGTTCTCGACGAAGAGGGTTTCCTCACCCTGACGGGGCGCGCGTCAGACATGATCGTTCGGAAGGGCGTGAACATCTTCCCGCGCGAAATCGAGAGCACGCTGGAGCGCCTGGACGCGATCATGGAGGCCGCCGCGGTGGGCTTCCGCGACGAGGAGCAGGCCGAGCGTCTGGCCTTGTTCGTCACGGTCAAGCCCGGCGTGACGCTGGAGACGCTGAGCGGCCAGGTCCATGCCAGCCTGGTCGCGGACAAGCGCCCCGACGTCATCCACATCGTCGCAAGCCTGCCGAGAAACGATGCGGGAAAGGTACTGAAGCGCGTTCTCGTCGAAACGCTGTCACCGGTCGAATCCTGACCACGCAATCCACCCTTCGAACTGGAGTCTCACAAGCGATGAAAAACCTTCCCCGTCTCGTGACGTTAGCGTTCGCCGCGGCGATCTCCCTTGTTGGCGCCGCCGCGCAGGCACAGGACACCATCACCTTGCGCCTGGCCAATTTCGCCTCCGCTTCCGGCGGCATGGGCCGGGCGCTCGACACCTACGCCAAGCAACTGGAAGAGCGTTCGGGCGGCAGGATCAAGGCCGAGGTCTTCCACGGATCGTCCATGGGGCCGGCCCCGAAACATTACGACCTGGTCCGGACCGGCGTCGCCGACATCGCGATGTTCGTGACCTCCTATACGCCGGGCCGTTTCACGAAGACCGACCTGTTCGCCCTTCCGAACATACTCGCCAACGCCAGGACCGATGCGGATTCGACGAGCACGGTGCAGGAGGTTGCGGAAGAGGCGCTCTATCCGGAATATGAGGGTGTCCGCATGTTGTGGCTCGCCGCCCTTTCGCAGGACCGGCTGTTCACGACCAACGCACCGGTGCGCACGTTGGAGGACATCAAGGGCAAGCGGATACGGGTGACCAGCAAGTCGGGCCAGGCGGTGCTGCGCGCGGTCGGCGCCGACCCGATCAGCATTCCGGCCGGCGAAGTCGCCGAGGGGCTGCAGAAGAATTCGCTCGACGGTCTGCACGCCTCGCGCGGGACGGTCTGGGCCCTGAAGGTCGGAGACCTGGTCGACTACCAGACCCCGCTGCTCAAGATCCATCTCCTGGTCGGCCTGGCGATCAACCCGACGACCTATGACAATCTTCCAGACGACCTGAAACCGCTCATCGACGACCTTGGCGGCCCGGAAAGCGCGACGGATTTCGTCAAGGCGTATGACGAGGAAAACCCGATGGTCAACGAGTATGTCGAGACGATCGACCTTGAAGCCGTCGAGCCGGATGCCGCGCTGGTCGAGGCCGTCGCAAAGGCGTCTGAAGCCTATAATGACGAATTGCTTTCCGAGCTCGAAGCCGAACATCCCGACTTGCGCGCCCTCTATGACCGCATCCGCGCGCTGGACCAGGCGCGGAACTGAAGGCCGGGCGTCGCGCACTTGATCGAGGTTTCTGACCGGTCGTGAACTTGCTTCTCGAACGCCTGGCGGGTGCGCTCGTTCTCATCGCGGCGATCTGCCTCGTCGCGATGGTCGGGCTCATCGTCGCCGACGTGACACTCGGCAACCTTCTCGGCGCGCGCATTTTCGGTGCCTACGAGATCGTCGCGCTTCTGATGGCGCCGGTCGCATTCCTGCCGATCGCCCGGACCCTGCTCAAGGACGGTCAAATCACGGTGGAGATCGTCGATGCCCTGCTGCCGGGCCGGGCAATCCAGCTCTTGCGGGTGTTCGGGCTTGCCGGGATGCTCGTCTTCGCCGCCATGCTCGCGATCTTCATGTACACGCCGATGATGGACACGGTGCGCTATGGCGAATTCACGCCTGACCGCGAAATCCCGATGATCGTGAAGCTGGGCCCGATCTTCATCGCCCTGTGTGTCGCGGCCCTTTGCGCTGCCTTCCTGCTGGTGCGCGAGACCCTGAAACTGTTGCGGTGGAAAGGGGAGCGGGCATGACGCCACTCGAGGTCGGCATCGCCGGCATCGTGGTCCTGACGGTCCTTATCCTGCTCCGGTTTCCGCTGGGCGCGGCGATGGGGCTGGTGGGGTTCGGCGGCTACATGGCGATCGCCGGATGGGATCGGACCGTCTATCTGATCGGCGTCACGCCGGAAACCCTTGCCAGCCATGGCTTCGCCGTCCTGCCGCTCTTCATCCTGGTCGGATCGATTGCGACCGCGAGCGGAATGTCCAAGGAGATATATGCGGCCGCCAACGCGCTGACGGCCGGCCGGCGCGGCGGCCTGGCGATCGCCACCGTCGGCGGCTGCGCCGGCTTTTCGTCGATCTGCGGCTCTTCCATCGCGACGGCCGGAACCTTCGCGCCGATCTGCGTGCCCGAAATGCGCAGATACGGATACGATATCCGCATCGCCGCCGGCTCTGTGGCGGCGGGCGGGACACTCGGCATCCTGATCCCGCCATCCGGCGTCATGGTGATCTATGCGCTCGCAGCCCAGGAATCGGTGCCGGCGCTGTTCGCCGCCGGCATGCTTCCCGGCGTGTTGCTCACCGCGCTCTTCGTCGCCGTCATCTTCATCATCACCCGGATCCGCCCGGCCTGGATGCCCGCCAGCGAGCCGATGCCGATTCGCGAGCGAATGCGGCCCCTCCTGCCGACCTGGAAGATGCTCTTCCTGTTCACGATCGCGGTCGGCGGCATCTATTCCGGGTGGTTCAGCCCGACCGAGGCGGCGGGCGTCGCGGCGTTTGCCGCCGTCGTCATTGCGCGCCTGACCGGCAACCTCACATGGCGCGATTTCGTCAACAGCCTCGTGGAGACGCTGACCACCACGTCAATGCTGATGTTCGCGCTGGTCGGTGCCTGGTTCTTTTCCTATTTCATGGCGCTGACGCGCATTCCCCACGCGCTTGTCGATGCGATCACGCAGGCAGATCCCTCGCCGCAACTCGTGATCATCTGCATCCTGGCCTTTTACGTCGTCCTCGGTTGCTTCCTCGATTCCATCTCGATCATCCTCGTGACGATCCCCGTCTTCCTGCCGGTGGTCACAGCCCTGGGCTACGATCCGGTCTGGTACGGCGTCATCATGGTCATCGTCGTGGAGATGGGGCTGATCACCCCGCCCGTCGGGCTGAACGCCTTCATCATCAAGGGCCAGTTGCCCGACGTACCACTGGCGAAGATATTCGCGGGCATCGTGCCATTCCTGGCCGCGCATCTCGTGCTGATCGCACTGCTGCTTCAGTTCCCCGCAATCGCGCTCTGGCTGCCTTCGGTTCTCTATTAGCGGCGAGACCGAAACCCTGCGATTCGTTCCGCTCGATGGACCGACCCGCGTCGCATGACGCGCGCCAATCGGAACGAGCAAGGGAAGACGTCTTGTGAGGAATTTGGGAAATCAGTGATTTCCCGGAGATTTGGTGGAGCCAAGGGGAGTCGAACCCCTGACCTCTACAATGCCATTGTAGCGCTCTCCCAACTGAGCTATGGCCCCGTCCGTTTCGCGGCAGGCTTGGGACGCCTGCGGACCGCGGTCAGATACATTCGCGCCGCGACAAGATCAAGTCCCCGCGACGCGCTTTTCTCAGCTTTCGTCGTCGTCGCCGCCGCCGACGTCGATGATGCCGCTGACATCGTCCTCGTCTTCGTCTTCGTCGTCGGCGAGGAAGGTGTCGTCGTCGTCGTCGTCGTCGATGTCGATTTCGTCGTCGGTGTTGTCGCCGAGATCCGGAAGGTTGTCGTCCTTGCCGGAATCATCCTCTTCCGCATCCTCCAAAGACACGACATCGGCGTCCGTGGAATCGTCCTCGTCTTCCGCTTCCGCCGACGCTTCCGCGGTTTCTTCGGCCTTTTCCTCGATCACTTCGGACTTGGTGTCGTCGAAGAAGGAGAGCGGATAACTCTTGCCCGTATAGGGAGAGATGATCGGATCCTTGTTGAGATCGTAGAATTTGCGGCCCGTCTCGGGGCAGATGCGCTTGGTTCCAAGTTCCGGTTTAGCCACGGTCGCGTCCTTGATGCATTCCTGCGTTCCCCCGAAATTCGGAAGTGGAACGATGGTTCTCTTGTCCTGAAAAATATCGTCGGTCCATAGCGACAAAGAAAATTCCTGTCAAAGGCGAAATCGCTTCGCACCGTTGCGTTTTTCCACACGGGCGGCGAGGTGATTTCGTCGCGATCCTGTGTTAGGCCGCGCCCGGCCCTTCAATCAACCGCCGGGACTGCATCCGTGTCGACATCGCTTCAGCCAACGCCTGCCCTGTCGCGGCCGTCCTCGTCCCTGTCGGGAACCGTGCGCGTGCCGGGCGACAAATCGGTCTCGCATCGGGCCTTGATGCTGGGCGGTCTCGCGGCCGGCGAAACGCGGATCAGCGGCCTCCTGGAGGGCGACGACGTGCTGGCGACCGCCGCGGCGATGCGCGCGATGGGCGCGCAGATCCACCAGGACGGCGCCGAATGGGTCGTCCACGGCGTCGGCAATGGCTGCCTGCTGGAGCCGGAGGCCGCGCTCGATTTCGGCAATGCCGGCACCGGCTCGCGCCTGACCATGGGCCTCGTCGGCACCTACGACATGGAAACGCGCTTCGTCGGCGACGCATCGCTGTCGCGTCGGCCGATGGGCCGCGTGCTCGATCCGCTGCGCCAGATGGGCGTCCAGGTGGAGGCGAGCGCGGGCGACCGCCTGCCGCTGACGCTGCACGGGCCGCGCACGGCCAATCCGATCACCTATCGCGTGCCGGTGGCGTCCGCGCAGGTGAAGTCCGCCGTCTTGCTCGCCGGCCTCAACGCGCCCGGCATCACCACCGTGATCGAGCCGGTGATGACGCGCGATCACACCGAAAACATGCTGAAGGCCTTCGGTGCCGGGATCGAGATCCACGGCGACGCCAACGGCGCGCGGCACATCGCCGTCGAAGGCCAGGGCACGCTTGCCGGACAGCGCGTGACCGTGCCGGGCGACCCGTCTTCCGCCGCCTTCCTGATCGTCGCAGCGCTGGTCACGCATGGTTCGGACGTCACGATCGAGAACGTGATGATGAACCCGACCCGCACCGGGCTGATCACGACGCTTCTGGAGATGGGCGCCGTGATCGAGGTGACGAACGAACGCCAGACCGGCGGCGAGGACGTCGCCGACCTGCGGGTGCGCGCCTCCGACCTCAAGGGGATCGAGGTGCCGGCCGAGCGCGCTCCCTCGATGATCGACGAGTATCCGATCCTCGCCGTGGCGGCGAGTTTTGCCGAAGGCGAGACGCTGATGGCGGGCATCGAGGAATTGCGGGTCAAGGAAAGCGACCGCCTGGCGGCGGTGGCGAATGCGCTGGAGGTCAACGGCGTCACCTGTTCGGCGGGGCGCGACTGGCTGAAGGTGACCGGGCATCCCGGCGGCAAGGGGCTGGGCGCGATGACGGCCGATGCCGTCGTGGAGACGCATCTCGACCATCGCATTGCGATGAGCTTCCTCGTCTTCGGCCTCGCCGCCGAACATGGCGCGCGGATCGACGATTGTGCGATGATCGCGACGAGCTTCCCGGGTTTCCTGGACCTGATGGCGGGGCTCGGAGCCGCAATGCAGGTCGATCCATGAGCTTCACCATCGCCATCGACGGGCCGGCGGCATCCGGGAAGGGAACGCTGGCGCGGCGCATCGCCGCCCATTACGGGTTCCGCCACCTGGACACCGGACTGACCTACCGCGCCGTCGCCAAGGCGCTGATGGATGCCGGCCAGCCCCTCGATGACGAAGCCGCCGCGATCGAGGCGGCGCAGCGTTTCGATATCGCCGACATGCGCCGCGACGTACTCGCCGACCACACGATCGGCGAGGCGGCGTCGAAGGTCGCGGTCATGACCGCCGTCCGCCGCGTCCTGGTCCAGCGACAGCGTGTCTTCGCGGCCCGCCCGCCGGGCGCGGTGCTCGACGGTCGCGACATCGGCACGGTGGTCTGCCCGGACGCGCCGGTGAAACTCTATGTCACGGCTTCCGCGCAGGTGCGGGCGCGTCGGCGCTTCCACGAAATCCTCGGCAATGGCGGCGAGGCGGAAGAGGCCGTCATTCTCGCCGACATCGAGAAGCGCGACGAACGCGACATGAACCGCGCCGATTCGCCTTTGAAACCCGCGGAGGATGCGCACTTGCTTGATACGTCGGAAATGACTATAGAAGCCGCGTTCCAGGCCGCTCGAACGATCATTGACGCGCGTCTGAACGAAAGCAGCTAACAAATTCCGAACAGCGGTCACCGCGCCGGATTTTGGCCCGAGACACGATACGAGGGCCGGATCGCCATTTGGAACAGTGCAACACCAACCGCCGGCGCCTGTGCCCGATGTATCATTCCGGGCCTCTCCAGGAGTATCAATGTCAGATATGAATCCCAGCATGGAGGACTTCGCCGCCCTCCTCGAACAATCCTTTGAAGAGCGCGACACCGCAGAAGGCTCCGTCGTCAAGGGAACCATCACGGCAATCGAAAAAGACATGGCGATTGTCGATGTCGGCCTGAAGGTTGAAGGCCGCATCGCGCTGAAGGAGTTCGGAGCGAAAGCCAAGGACGGCTCGCTCAATGTCGGCGACACCGTCGAAGTTTACGTCGAGCGCGTCGAGAACGCGCTGGGTGAAGCGGTCCTGTCGCGCGAGAAAGCGCGCCGCGAGGAAAGCTGGGTCAAGCTCGAAGCCAAGTTCGAGGCCGGCGAGCGCGTCGAAGGCGTCATCTTCAACCAGGTCAAGGGCGGCTTCACCGTCGATCTCGACGGCGCCGTGGCCTTCCTGCCGCGCAGCCAGGTCGACATCCGTCCGGTTCGCGACGTCACCCCGCTGATGCACAACCCGCAGCCCTTCGAAATCCTCAAGATGGACAAGCGCCGCGGCAACATCGTCGTCTCGCGCCGCACCGTTCTCGAAGAGAGCCGCGCCGAGCAGCGTTCGGAAATCGTCCAGAACCTCGAAGAGGGCCAGACGGTCGAAGGCGTCGTCAAGAACATCACCGACTACGGCGCGTTCGTGGATCTGGGTGGCATCGACGGCCTGCTGCACGTCACCGACATGGCCTGGCGCCGCGTCAACCATCCGTCGGAAATCCTGTCGATCGGCCAGACCGTCAAGGTCCAGATCATCCGCATCAACCAGGAAACCCACCGTATCTCGCTCGGCATGAAGCAGCTTCAGGCCGATCCGTGGGACGGCATCGGCGCCAACTATCCGGTCGGCAAGAAGATCAAGGGCACGGTCACCAACATCACCGATTACGGTGCGTTCGTGGAGATCGAGCCGGGCATCGAAGGCCTCATCCACGTCTCCGAAATGTCGTGGACGAAGAAGAACGTCCATCCGGGCAAGATCCTCTCCACCTCGCAGGAAGTGGAAGTGGTGGTGCTCGAGGTCGACCCGCAGAAGCGCCGCATCTCGCTTGGCCTCAAGCAGACGCTGGAAAATCCGTGGGAAGCCTTCGCGCACACCCATCCGACCGGCGCGGTCGTCGAGGGCGAAGTCAAGAACAAGACCGAATTCGGCCTGTTCATCGGCCTAGACGGCGACGTCGACGGCATGGTGCACCTCTCCGATCTCGACTGGAACATGCCTGGCGAACAGGCCATCGAGAACTACAACAAGGGCGACATGGTTCAGGCCGTCGTGCTTGACGTGGACGTGGACAAGGAGCGCATCTCGCTCGGCATCAAGCAGCTTGGCCGCGACAAGATCGGCGAAGCCGCTGCGTCAGGCGACCTGCGCAAGAACGCGGTCGTGACCGCCGAAGTCACCGCGGTGACCGATGGCGGCCTGGAGGTTCGTCTCGTCGACCACGACATCGACACCTTCATCCGTCGTTCCGACCTGTCGCGCGACCGCGACGAGCAGCGTCCGGAGCGTTTCGCCGTCGGCCAGAAGGTCGACGCCCGCGTCACGCAGTTCGACAAGAAGACCCGCCGCATCCAGATTTCCATCAAGGCGCTGGAAATCGCGGAAGAAAAGGAAGCCGTGGCGCAGTTCGGCTCGACCGATGCCGGCGCATCGCTCGGCGACATCCTCGGCGCGGCCCTGAAGAACCGCGACGGCAACTAAGCCTCGCGTTCGCACCGACGAAGCGAAACCCGCCGGACGGCAACGTCCGGCGGGTTTTTTCTTGGCCGCGCGCTTGACCCCGGGCGGCCGCGGCCCGATCTTAGACGTGTCAGTCCGTCCGGAACGAACATGCCTGCCGACCCTCCCCTCGCCCGCCGAAACGTCAACGCCCCTTCCGGCAAGGGGTTCGACGCGTTCGGCTACGAGATCATGGCGGAGACCGCCTCCGCGCTGGGGCGGATCGGGCGTGATCTGGAAGAAGCGCTGTCGGCGCTGCGCCGTCACGACGCCACGCCCGGCTCCAACCGGGACCGCGACGAACTGGTGCAGGAGGCGGCCGACAGGGCCTGGGTCCTGTTCATCCAGCGCGACTATCTGGGTCTGAAGACGGACCACCATCTGCGCGAGGCCTACGACATCCCGGGCGAGGTGATGAGGCGGGTCGGCGTGTTCAAGAAAAAGGCGTCCTGAGCGGCGCCGATCAATCGGGGGAATATATGCGTTTCATCATCTACGGGGTCGGCGCCATCGGCGGCGGCGTGGCCGGAAGCATGGCGCTCGCCGGCAAGGATGTCGTCGGGATCGCGCGCGGCGCGCAGCTCGACGCGATCCGGGCCGGCGGCCTGCGGGTGCGCACGCCGACGCATGACGCCGTCGCGACATTTCCCTGCGTGACCGATCCAGGCGAGATCGATTTCCGGCCGGACGACGTGATCTTCCTGACGATGAAGACGCAGGACACCAAGGCTGCGCTCGAAAGCCTTGAGCGCGCAGGCGTGCGGCGTCAGGCCATCGTCTGCCTGCAAAACGGCATCGAAAACGAGCGCATGGCGCTTCGCCATTTCGACAACGTCTATGCCGCCGTGGTGATGATGCCGGCCGACTTCGTCAAGCCCGGCGAAGTGGTGATCAATTGCGGGCCGAGCCGGGGCGTCTTCAATATCGGCCGCTATCCAAAAGGCGTCGACGCGCTGGCGGGCGAGATCGGCCGGGCGCTGGACGAGGCGGGCTTCGCGGTGTTTCCGGAAGCCGACGTCATGCCCGGCAAATACGGCAAGCTCCTGATGAATCTCAGCAACGTGCTCGACGCCGCGGCCGGGCAGGAAGCGCGCAAATCCGAACTCGCGAAGGCTGCGCGCGCCGAGGCCGAAGCCATGCTCGCGACGGCCAAGATCGGCGTCACCTCCGAATTCCGCCATGACGACCTGATGCGGATCAAGGAGGTTCCCGGCACGCGCCGCACCGGTTCCTCCTCCGCCCAGAGCCTTGTCCGCAAGGCGGGCTCGATCGAGACCAACTATCTGAACGGAGAAATCGTGCTGCTCGGCCGGCTGAACCTCGTGAACGTGCCGGTCAACAGTTACTTGTGCGACCTCGGCCGCCGGCTCGTCGCCGAAGGTATCGAACCGGGCAGCCTCTCCATGGAGGAGTTGCAGAAGGATTTCGAGCGCTTCACCGGCGCCTGACGCGTGCGGTTCAGGCCGCGCGCAGTTCCTCGGAAATCCAGTCCGACAGCGCCTCGTGGCTGTCGACTACCAGATCAGCGCCGGCCTCTTCCAGCATGTCTCCGTGGCCCTTGCGGCAATGCGAGCCTCCGGTGAACCCGATGACGAAATGGCCGGCCGCCTTGCCGCCGCGCACGCCGTTGACGCTGTCCTCGATGACGACGATGTCGTCGCCCGGCACCCGGCCCATGCAGTGCGCGGCATGCAGGAAGAGGTCCGGCGCGGGCTTGCCGTGCTCGACCATGTCGCCGGAATAGACGCCGTCGCCGAAGAAGCGCGAGAAGTCGATCAGGTCGAGCTTGCGATGCAGGAAACCGAGCTGTGTGGAAGAGGCGACGCAGCGGTCCAGCGTCAGCCGTTCCAGCATCGCTTCGGCGCCTTCGACGGGCTTCATTTCCTCCGACACGCGGCGGCGCGATTCCGACTTGAGCTTCTCGAAGCCCGCGTCGAGCAGCGGCTCGCCCGTTTCACGCAGGATCAGGCCGGCATATTTCGCCCGCCACTGCGCCGGTCCGAGCGCCATGAACTCGCGCACATAGCTGGCCCAGTCGACGGTGATGCCGAGTTCGCGCAGGAACGCCATTTCGACGTCGAGATAGATCACCTCGCTGTCGACCAGAACGCCGTCGAAGTCGAAAATCAGGAGCGGCGAAGCCATGGCGCTGCTCAACTGTGCGCGAAGATGTCTTCGTCGGCCCAGCCCATCAGGTCGAGGTCGGCGCGCACCGGCAGGAAGCGGAAGCAGGCCTCGGCCTGCCTGACGCGGTCCTCGCGCTGCAGCCGCTCCTCCAGCACCGCCTTGAGCGCGTGCAGGTGCAGGACGTCGGAGGCGGCATATTCGAGCTGCGCGTCGCTCAGTTTCGCGGCCGCCCAGTCGGAGGATTGCTGCTGCTTGGAGAGATCGACGCCGAGCAGTTCGCGGCAGATGTCCTTCAGCCCGTGACGATCCGTGTAGGTGCGGGTCAGGCGCGAGGCGATCTTGGTGCAGAAGACAGGCGAGGTGGTGACGCCGAAGGCCTGTTTCAGCATGGCGATGTCGAAGCGGCCGAAATGGAAGATCTTGGTCTTCTTCGAATCCCGCAGCAGCCTGACGAGGTTCGGCGCCTTCTTCTGTCCCTTGGCGATCTGCACGACGTCCGCCGTGCCGTCGCCCGGCGACAGCTGCACGACACAGAGCCGGTCGCGATGCGGGTTGAGCCCGAGCGTCTCGGTGTCGATGGCGATCGCGTCACCGTAACGGGCAAACGCCTCGTCGGTCAGATCGCCCTGGTGCAAACGGATGGTGGTGTCGGCCATGCGGCGCCCCTGCAGTCAAAAGGTCTGCCGCCTTCTAGAGCGGTTCGGCACGAAGGGGAAGCAATGTTGCTGACAAATAGTGGCGTGCGTGCAACACATTCCGTTTGGTCGAACCGATTTTTTGTGCGATGCGGCACGGGGCGACCATTCGGGTTGCGATGCGCACGGCAATGGCCAACATATCCCGTCGAACCGCCGAGGCCTCGGCGGCGCCTGCACCCGAACTCACGAGATCATTGCCGCCACCGGCAGGGAACAGACCATGACAGACGCCGATTTGCGCGAAAGCCTGTTGCACCACCTGAAATATTCGCTCGGCAAGGACCCGAAACACGCCAAGATCTACGACTGGCGCATGGCGCTGTCGCTGGCCGTGCGTGACCGCATCGTCGATCCGTGGTTCAACGCGACCCGCGCGACCTATGCCGGCCAGCACAAGCGCGTCTATTACCTGTCGATGGAGTTCCTGATCGGCCGCCTGCTGGAGGACGCGATCGTCAATCTCGGGCTTCTGGAGCGGGCGCAGTCGATCTTCGAGGATCTCGGCATCCCGCTGCAGGCGGTGGTCGAAAACGAACCGGACGCCGCGCTCGGCAATGGCGGCCTCGGCCGCCTGGCCGCGTGTTTCCTGGATTCGCTCTCAACGCTCGCCTGCCCGGCACATGGCTACGGCATCCGCTACGAACACGGCCTGTTCCGCCAGCGCTTCGTCGACGGCCGGCAGATCGAGGAACCGGAGACCTGGCTTTCCGGTACCCATGCCTGGGAATTCGAACGCCCGGAAGCCGCTTTCGAGATCGGCTATGGCGGCTCGGTTGTGGAAGCCGGCGATCGCGCCGTGTGGCAGCCCGCCGAACGCGTGATCGCCTCGGCGCACGACACTCCGATCATCGGCTGGCGCGGCAAGTGGGCCAACACGCTGCGCCTCTGGAACGCCAAACCGACCCGGATCTTCGATCTCGAACGCTTCAATCGCGGCGAATATGCCGCTGCCGCCGAACCGGAAGCGCTGGCGCGGACGATCTCGCGCGTGCTCTATCCCGACGACACGACCGACCAGGGCAAGACCCTGCGGCTGAAGCAGGAATTCTTCTTCACCGCGGCATCGCTGCGCGACGTCCTGCGCCGGTTCCTCACCGAATATGACGACCTGCGCAGATTGCCGAGCAAGGTCGCCATCCAGTTGAACGACACCCATCCGTCGATCGCCGGACCGGAACTGGTGCGCCTGCTGCATGACGAGAAGGGCCTGGAATTCGAGGAAGCCGTCGACATCGCGCGGGCCTGCCTGTCCTACACCAACCACACGCTTCTGCCGGAGGCGCTGGAGCGCTGGTCGGAAGGGCTGATGGGGTCGCTGCTCCCGCGCCACCTGCAGCTGATCGAGCGCATCGACGACCTGCATGCGCGGCGCAATCCGAGCCGCAAGCTGTCGATCATCGAGCACGACCACGTCAAGATGGGCGAATTGTCCTTCATCATGGCGCACAACGTGAACGGCGTGTCGGAGCTGCACACGGAGCTGATGAAGGAAACGGTCTTCGCCGAACTGAACCGGCTGCACCCCGAACGCATCGTCAACGAGACCAACGGCGTCACGCCGCGGCGCTGGCTGCTGTCGTGCAATCCCGCGCTGAGCGGCCTGATCGACAAGACGATCGGCAATGACTGGGTCGGCCATCTCGACCGGCTGACCGAGCTGGAGCCGCATATCGAGGACGCCGGCTTCCGCCACGAATTCGCCGCCGCCAAGAAGACGAACAAGACGGCGCTTGCGCATTTCGTGCGCGAGAGCGAAGGCATCATGATCGATCCGGATGCGATGTTCGACATCCAGATCAAGCGCATTCACGAATACAAGCGCCAGCATCTCAACATTCTGGAGACGATCGCGCTGTGGCGGGCGATGCGCGACAACCCCAATGCCGACTGGACCCCGCGGGTGAAGATCTTCGCGGGCAAGGCCGCGCCGGGCTATGTGTTCGCCAAGAAGATCATCCACCTGATCAACGACGTGGCACGTGTCGTCAACGCCGATCCGGTGACCTCGAAATTCCTGAAGGTCGCCTATCTGCCGAACTACAACGTCTCGCTGGCCGAGAAGCTGATCCCCGCCGCCGACCTGTCGGAACAGATCTCGACGGCCGGCAAGGAAGCGTCGGGCACCGGCAACATGAAGTTCGCGCTGAACGGCGCGCTGACCATCGGCACCCTCGACGGCGCCAATGTGGAAATCCGCGAACATGTCGGGCCGGACAATTTCTTCCTGTTCGGCATGACCGCCCCGGAAGTGGTGGCGCGGCGCGCGGTCGCCGAGCACGCACGCAAGGCGATCGAGGCGAGCCCGGAACTGGCCGGCGCCATCGCGGACATCGAAAAGGGCGTGTTCTCGGCGGGCGAGCCGGGCCGCTACGGCGACATCGTGGAGAACCTGCGCTGGTCCGACTATTTCCTCGTCTGCTCCGATTTCGCCGCCTATTACGACAAGCAGCGCGAAGTCGACACGGCATTCAAGGACGAGGACGCCTGGATGCACATGGCTGCGCTCAACACGGCGCGCACCGGGTGGTTCTCCTCCGACCGGACGATTCGCGGCTACATGAACGATATCTGGTCAGCGCAGTCCGTCGCGACAGATTGATCGCCTTTCCCGGCTTTTGACCCTTGCCATTCGGCGTCAGACGAATAGCCTGATGGAATGAAGTCCGGAACGGAACCGATCAGTGCCCTGATCTCAGCCGCGGCGGCGCGACGCATCGCCGACGGCACCCATGACGATCCGTTTTCCGTGCTCGGCCCGCACCGATCCGACGGCAAGACTTGGCTTGTCGCCCATGATCCGGGAGCGACGAGCCTCAGCGCGGTGACGCGGTCGAAGACAGTCACTCTAACGCCCATTCCAGAAGCCCCGTCAGTCTTCTACGGAGAAATCCCCAGCGACGAAGCCTATCGCCTGCAGGGCAAGGCCGACGGAAAGAGCTGGGACTATGACGACCCCTACCGGTTCGGTCCGGTGATCGGCGAGATGGACGAATACCTTCTCAGCGAAGGCACGCATCGGCGCCTTTGGACCGTGCTGGGCGCCCATGTGATGACGCACGAAGGCACGCCGGGCGTGCATTTCGCGGTCTGGGCGCCGAATGCGCGGCATGTCTCTGTCGTCGGCGATTTCAACTGGTGGGACGGGCGTCGTCACGTGATGCGGCGGCGCGGTTCCACCGGCGTGTGGGAAATCTTCATCCCGGAAATCGGCGAAGGCGCGCATTACAAATATCGCATCGTCGGAGCGGATGGCGCGGTGCAGCCGCTGAAGGCCGATCCGGTCGGCTTCGGAGCGGAGCATCCGCCGGAGACCGCCTCCATCGTGCGCGACATCGCGGGCTATGGCTGGAGCGACAACCGCTGGATGACCGAGCGCGACGGGCGCAACGCCCGCACCGCGCCGATTTCGATCTACGAGGTGCATCTCGGCTCGTGGAAGCGCCGCCACGACGAAGACGGCCGGATGCTGTCCTACAAGGAAGCGGCGGTCGAACTGGTGGATTACGTCCACGAGATGGGCTTCACCCATATCGAGTTCCTGCCGATTTCCGAACATCCGTTCGACGGCAGCTGGGGCTATCAGCCGGTCGGGCTCTTCGCGCCGACAATCCGGCACGGGCCACCGCATGAATTCCGCGATCTCGTCGAGGCGGCGCATGACAAGGGCATCGGCGTCATCCTGGACTGGGTGCCCGGCCATTTCCCGACCGACGCGCATGGTCTCGCCCATTTCGACGGCACCGCGCTCTATGAGCACGCCGATCCGCGCGAGGGCTTCCACAAGGACTGGAACACGCTGATCTACAATTACGGTCGCGTGGAAGTCGCCAATTTCCTGATCGCCAACGCGCTCTACTGGCTGGAGGAATACCATGTCGACGGGCTGCGCGTGGATGCCGTGGCCTCGATGCTCTATCGCGACTATTCGCGGTCGGAGGGCGAATGGGTTCCCAACGTCCATGGCGGACGCGAGAACCTGGAAGCGATCGCCATGCTGCAGCGCATGAACACGACGGTCTATGGCGAGGTCGGCGACATCATGACTGTGGCGGAGGAGAGCACCAGCTTCCCGGGCGTCTCCCGGCCAGTCGACACGGGCGGGCTCGGCTTCGGCTACAAGTGGAACATGGGCTGGATGAACGACACGCTCGACTACATCGGGCACGAGCCGATCCATCGCAAGCACCATCACCACCAGATGACCTTCGGTCTGCACTACGCGTTTTCGGAGAACTTCATCCTGCCGATCAGCCATGACGAGGTCGTGCACGGCAAAGGCTCGATGCTGGCGCGCATGCCGGGCGACGAATGGGAACGCTTCGCCAATCTGCGCGCCTATTACGGCTTCATGTGGGGCCATCCCGGCAAGAAGCTTCTGTTCATGGGCTGCGAGATCGCGCAGCCTTCGGAATGGCGGCAGGCAGGTGAAGTCGACTGGTCGATGACGCAATATCCGAACCATCGCGGGATACAGCGCCTGGTCCGGGACCTGAACACGCTCTACCGGGCGACGCCGGCGCTGCATTACAAGGATTGCGAGGCCGACGGGTTCGAATGGATCGAGGCCAATGCGGCCGACGATTCGATCTACGCCTGGATCAGGCGCGGCGGTCCGGAGGATCCGCCAGTGGTCGTGATCTGCAATTTCACGCCGGTGGAGCGCCGGGACTGGACCTGCGGCTTGCCTCAAGCGGGCAAGTGGCGCGAAGTCCTGAACACCGATGCAAGCATCTATGGCGGCCGCGACCGGGGCAATCTCGGCGGCGTGACGGCGGGCGGCACCGGGTCGCACGGACAGCCGGCGTCGGCGCGCGTTACACTGCCGCCGCTTTCGACCATCATTCTGGCCTTCGGGGCCTGACCACAGGGAGGAGACGGCACCATGGCAATGTCGAGGCTGACCAACAGGAGCATGGCGTTCGTGCTTGCCGGCGGCAGAGGAAGCCGGCTTAAAGAGCTCACCGACAGGCGGGCCAAGCCGGCCGTCTATTTCGGCGGCAAGACCCGCATCATCGATTTCGCCCTGTCGAACGCGCTCAACTCCGGCATCCGCAAGATGGCGATCGCCACGCAGTACAAGGCGCATTCGCTGATCAGGCATTGCCAGCGGGGCTGGAACTTCTTCCGGCCGGAGCGCAACGAATATCTGGACATCCTGCCGGCTTCGCAGCGCGTCGACGAAAACATGTGGTATCTCGGCACGGCCGACGCCGTGACCCAGAACATCGACATCGTCGACAGCTACGACGTCGATTACGTGCTGATCCTGGCCGGCGACCACGTCTACAAGATGGACTACGAGATCATGCTGCGCCAGCATGTGGAGACCGGCGCCGACGTCACGGTCGGCTGCCTGACGGTGCCGCGCGAGGAGGCGACCGCCTTCGGCGTCATGGCCATCGACGAGACCGACCGCATCACGGACTTCCTGGAAAAGCCGGCCGATCCGCCCGGAACGCCGGAGGATCCCGACGTCGCGCTCGCCTCGATGGGCATCTACGTGTTTTCCTGGCCGTTCCTGCGCGAATTGCTGCGCGCCGACGCCGCCGACCCCAATTCGCGGCACGATTTCGGCGGCGACCTGATCCCGCAGATCGTCAAGAACGGCAAGGCGGTGGCCCACCGCTTCTCCAAGAGCTGCGTGCGCGTCTCGCCCGACGCGCCTGCCTATTGGCGCGACGTCGGGACGGTCGACGCGTTCTGGAAGGCCAATATCGACCTGACCGACTTCTCCCCCGATCTCGACCTCTGGGACACGGACTGGCCGATCTGGACCTATTCGGAAATCATGCCGCCGGCGAAGTTCGTGCATGACGAGGAAACGAGACGCGGCACCGCGGTGTCGAGCCTCGTGTCCGGCGGCTGCATCATCTCGGGCACCGAGGTGCGCAACTCGCTTCTGTTCACCGGCGTGCACTCCAATTCCTATTCGGTGCTCGACCATGCCGTCGTGCTGCCCTTCGCCACGATCGAACGCTCGGCGCGGCTGCGCAATGTCGTCATCGACCGCGGCGTGGTCATTCCGCGCGGCCTCGTGGTGGGCGAGGACCCGGAAGAAGACGCCAAGTGGTTCCGCGTGACCGATACCGGCATCACGCTCATCACGCAGGACATGCTGGACAGGAGAGCCGCTGGATGAAGCAAGCCTTGTCGGTCGCGTCGGAATGCGCGCCATTGGTGAAAACCGGCGGATTGGCCGACGTGGCGGGCGCCCTCCCCGGGGCGATGGAGGAACAGGGGTGGCATTTGCGCACGCTCCTGCCCGGCTATCCGACGGTGATGTCGGCCCTGAAGAAAGCCAAGGAGGTCCGCACCGAGGACGACCTGATGGGCGGCCCCGCCCGGCTTCTGGCCGCGAAGGCCTCGGGCCTCGATCTTCTCGTTCTCGACGCGCCCCATCTCTTCGAGCGGCGCGGCGCACTTTATCTGGGCGCCGACGGCAAGGATTGGCCCGACAATCCGGAACGCTATGCGGCGCTCAGCTGGATGGCCGCGGCGATCGCCGTCGACGGCGTCGAGGGCTGGCAGCCGGATCTCTTGCACCTGCATGACTGGCAGGCGGCGCTGGCGCCGCTCTACCAGCGCGAGATGAGCGACGGCAAACGGGTTCCGAGCCTTCTGACCGTCCACAACATCGCGTTTCACGGCATGGCCTCGGTGACCAAGCTGAAGGACCTGCGGCTGCCGCAATGGGGCTTTCACCCCGACGCCTTCGAATATTACGGCCAGATCAACGCGCTGAAGGCGGGACTGGTGTTCGCCGACAAGCTGTCGACGGTCAGCCCGACCTATGCGCGCGAATTGCTGCGCCCGGAATTCGGCATGGGGCTCGACGGCGTGCTGCGCAACCGGCGAGCCGACCTCGTCGGCATCCTGAACGGCATTGACGAGACGATCTGGAACCCGGCCGCCGATCCGCAGATCGTCGCCTTCACCACGCCGGACAAGAAGGCGAAGAACCGGGCTCACCTGATCGAGGAATTCGGCCTGACGCCGTCGGACGGGCCGCTGGCCATCGTCGTGTCGCGCCTGACCGAACAGAAAGGCCTCGACCTGCTTCTGGAAGCGCTGCCGGCGTTCATCGAGCGCGGCGGCCAGCTTGCGCTGCTCGGCTCGGGCGAGCCGGAGCTAGAGGCGGCCTGGCGCGCCGCCGCCGAGGCAATGCCACAGGTCGCGGTGCGGATCGGCTACAACGAGGCGCTGTCGCACCGCATGATGGCCGGCGGCGACGCGGTCATCGTGCCGTCGCGCTTCGAACCCTGCGGCCTGACGCAGCTCTACGGCCTGCGCTACGGCACCATTCCGGTCGTCGCCATGACCGGCGGGTTGGCCGACACGGTGATCCGCGCCAACGAGGCCGCCCTGCTGGCGGACGTGGCGACCGGCTTCCAGTTCTTCCCGATCACCGCCGACGAGCTGATCGGCGCGATGATGCGGCTCTGCGACGCCTATGAGGACAGGCCCGGGTGGGAGCGCATGCAGCGCCGCGCCATGGCGCATCCCGTCGGCTGGTCGACATCGGCGGCACACTACGCGGCGCTTTACGAAAGTCTCACTTCGCAACCATGACACGGGATTTGTCGATCCGCGCCGGCCGTCCGGCGCCCATAGGCGCGACCTTCGACGGCGACGGGGTCAATTTCGCGATCTTCTCGGAGCATGCGAGCCGGATGACGCTGTGCCTGTTCTCGCCCGACGGCAAGACGGAGACGGCGCGCATCGACCTGCCGGAACGCGACGGCGACGTCTGGTTCGGATATGTGCCCGGCCTCAGGCCCGGCCAGCTCTACGGCTATCGCGCCAACGGGCCCTATCGCCCGGACCAGGGCCACCGCTTCAACCCCAACAAGCTCCTGATCGATCCCTACGCCAAACGCCTGACCGGCCACCCGGTGTGGTCGGAGGAGCTGATGGGCTACGAGATCGGACGCAATCGCGACGATCTGAGCTTCGATTCGCGCGACAGCGCGCCCTTCATGCCGAAATGCATCGTCACCGATCCGGCGTTCTCATGGGGCGAGGACATGCCCCCCGCGACGCCGATGGCCGAGACGATCATCTACGAGGCGCATGTGAAGGGCATGACGCAGTTGCATCCGACGGCGACCCCGCGCGGCACCTTTCTCGGCCTCGCCTCCGAGCCGATGCTCGACTATCTGACGAAACTCGGCATCACCGCCATCGAATTGCTGCCCGCGCAGGCCTTCCTCGACGACCAGTTCCTGGTCGAGCGCGAGTTGACGAATTACTGGGGATACCAGTCGATCGGCTTCTTCGCGCCCGAACCGCGCTACCTGCATGAGGGCCAGATCGCCGAGTTCCAGACGATGGTCGCACGGTTCCACGCCGCCGGCATCGAGGTGCTGATGGACGTGGTCTACAACCATACCGGCGAGGGCAACGAACTCGGGCCGACGCTGTGTTTCCGCGGCCTCGACAACCGCTCCTACTACCGGCTCGCCGCCAATCCGCGCCACTACATCAACGACACCGGCACCGGCAACACGCTCAATCTCGACCATCCGATGGTGCTGCGCATGGTGATGGATTCGCTGCGCTACTGGGTCGAGGTGATGCATGTCGACGGCTTCCGCTTCGACCTGTGTTCCACGCTCGGGCGCACGGATGCGGGTTTCGACCGCGGCGCGTCTTTCTTCGACGCGGTGCGCCAGGACCCGGTTCTGACGCAGGTGAAGCTGATCGCCGAACCCTGGGACATCGGTCCCGGCGGCTACCAGCTCGGCGCGTTCCCGCCGCCCTTCGCCGAATGGAACGACCGGTTCCGCGACGGCGTGCGGCAGTTCTGGCGGGGCGACCCGGGTCGGGCGCCGGACCTTGCCGACCGGCTGACGGGCTCGGCGCTGCAATTCGACCATTCCGGCCGTCCGGCGACGTCCTCCGTCAATTTCGTCTCCGCCCATGACGGCTTCACGCTGGCCGACGTGGTCGCCTACAATTCCAAGCACAACGAGGCCAATGGCGAGGACAATCGCGACGGGCATTCGGAGAACTACTCCTTCAATATGGGCGCCGAGGGCGACACCGACGACGCGGGCATCCTGTCGGCGCGGGCGCGTCGCCGACGCAACATGATGGCGACGCTGCTGCTGGCCCAGGGCACGCCGATGATCCTTGCCGGCGACGAGATCGGACATAGCCAGAAGGGCAACAACAACGCCTATTGCCAGGACAACGAACTCACCTGGATCGACTGGGCGAATGGCGACGACAAGATGCTCGCCTTCACCAGCCGGATGATCGCGTTTCGCAAGGCGCGTTCGGTGTTGCGCCAGAAACTCTTCCTGCATGCGCGCGAACGCGCCATCGACGGCAAGGAGGACCTGTTCTGGTGGCGCGCCGACGGCACCGCGATGACGAGCGGCGACTGGGAAAACCCTGAATTGCGGCTCGTCTGTGCCGAACTGCGCACGGCCTCCGACGCCCCCGCCTATGCGGTGCGCGACTACGCCATCTTCGCCGTCTTCAACGCCGGACCGGCCGTCGAGATCGTGCTTCCCGAGGCGCCGGCCAAGCATCGCTGGCGGCTGCATGTCGATACCGACCGCCCCGACGCCAAACCGAGACAGATCCGTTCCAAGACGCTGGCGATCGCCGAACAGTCCGTCGTGGTCATGATCCTGGAGAAAGCGGGATGAACGAAGCGCTGGAGGCGCTGGCAAACGCAGCCGGGCTGGTCTGGCGCTATCACGACGGCGCCGGACAGTGGCGTGAGGCGCCGGACGAAAGCCTGCGCGCCGTGCTCGCGGCGCTCGGGCTGGAGGCCGCGACCGATGACGTCGCCGCCGAGACCCTGCATCGCCTGACCGAACTGCGCGCGCGGCGACGGCTCGACCCGTGGACGATCGTCCGCCCCGACGAGCCAACGCGTCTGCCGCTTCAGGGCGACGGCGCGACCGAATGGCGTCTGGAGAGCGCCGATGGCGCGGTGCGTGAAGGACGAGCGGAGGGCGAGATCGAAGCCGGGCGACTTGCCGTCGGGCGTCACCGGCTGGTGATAGACGGCATGACGACCACCGTGCTCGCCGCGCCGGACCGGCTGCCCGAAGCGCCGCGCGCCTGGGGCGTGACCCTGCCGCTCTACGGCCTGCCGCCGGAAGCCGGCGGCGGCCTTGGCACCTATCGCGACCTCGCCTGCGCGGCCACGGCGATCGGCCGTTTCGGCGCCGGCTTCCTCGGCATCAATCCGGTTCACGCGGGCTTTCCGGAAGACCCGCTGAACTACAGCCCCTACGCGCCGTCCAGCCGGCGGCACCTCAACGCGATCCATATCGAGACCGGCACCGAAGGCGCTGCCGACGAGACCGAGCTGATTGAGTATCCGGAGGCGTTCGCCCTGCGCAAGAAGGCGCTGGCCGATGCCTACCGGCAGTTCACGGAAGGGGCTGGTGGCCCGGCGTTCGACGATTGGCGCGCGGCGCGTGGCGAAGAATTGCAGCGCTTCGCGATCCACCAGGCGCTGTCCGAGGTTCACGGTGCCTACTGGACCGACTGGCCCGAGCCCTATCGCGACCCGCGCGCGCAGGCGGTGCTCGACTTCGCCGCGAAAGAGGCGGATCGGGTCCGGTATCACGCCTGGCTGCAATGGCGCGCCGAAAGCCAGCTTTCCTCGGCGCAAAAGGCCGCGAAGGACGCCGGCATGCGTTACGGGCTCTATCTCGATCTCGCCGTCGGCACACATCCGGCCGGCGCTGAGACCTGGGCCGATCCGGCGCAATTCGCCCGCGGCGTGTCGCTCGGCGCGCCGCCGGACGCCTTTTCGGCCGACGGCCAGGTCTGGGGCGTCGCCCCGCTCTCGCCACTGGCACTGCAGCAAAACGGCTTTGCGGTGCTGGCCGAAACGCTACGCGAACAGTTCCGCTTTTCCGGGCTCCTGCGCATCGATCACATTCTCGGGTTCGACCGCGCCTTCTGGTGTCCGGAGGGCCTGCCCGGCGTCTATGTGATGATGCCGAAGGCCGCGATGCTCGCGGTCGCACGTATCGAGGCAACCGTCGCGGGCGCTTCGATCGTCGGCGAGGATCTCGGCAATATCCCGGAGGGCCTACGCCGGGACCTGGACGCCTCGGGCATTCTCGGCTGCCGCGTCGCCGTCTTCGAACGCGACTGGCATGGCGACCGGGGCTTCCTGCACTCCTCGACCTATGATCCGCAAACGCTCGCGGCCTTCGCGTCGCACGACCTGCCGACCTGGCGCGGATGGCGCAAGGGGCTCGACATCGACTGGCGCGACCGGCTCGGCCAAACCAATGGCGAGGCGGACGCCGCGCGGCACGGGCGCAGCGACGATGTCGCCGCCTTCGATCGCACGATCGGCAATCACGACGGATCGGTGGACGCCATGCACGACTTCCTGGCCGGTTCGGCCTCGCGGCTCGTCGCGCTGCAGGCCGAGGACATCCTCGGGCTGGAGGAGCAGGCCAACCTGCCGGGTACCGTGTTCGAACACCCCAACTGGCGGCGGCGCCTGCCGGTCAAGGCATCGGAATTCGCGACCGACGACCGCTTTGCGCGAACCGCCGAAATCATGCGACAATCGGGGCGATAGGAGGAAGTCATGCAGCGCATCACCGTCCAGACGACACCGATCGAAGGCCAGAAACCCGGCACGTCGGGCCTGCGCAAGAAGACCCACGTCTTCATGGGGCCGCATTATCTGGAGAATTTCATCCAGTCGATCTGGATCGGCATTGGCGGCGTCGAAGGCAAGACGCTGGTGCTGGGCGGCGACGGCCGCTACTTCAACGACCGCGCCGCGCAGGTGATCCTGCGCATGGCGGCGGCGTCCGGGGCAAAGAAGGTCATCGTCGGGCAGAACGCCATCCTGTCGACGCCGGCCGCCTCCAACCTGATCCGGATCAACGGAACCGACGGCGGCATCATCATGTCGGCCAGCCACAATCCCGGCGGGCCCGACGAGGATTTCGGCGTGAAGTTCAACATGCCGAATGGCGGGCCGGCACCCGAAGAGGTGACCAACAAGATCTTCGAAGCCTCGCAAAAGGTGACGTCCTACGACATCATGGAGACGCAGGACGTCGACCTGTCTGAGATCGGCGAGACCGAGCTCGCCGGCATGGAGATCCAGGTCGTCGACCCCGTCGCCGACTATGCCGCCCTGATGGAGAAGCTGTTCGATTTCGACGCGATCCGCCTGCTGCTCGGCTCGGGTTTCCGCATCCGCTTCGACGCCATGCATGCGGTCACCGGCCCCTATGCCAAGGCGATCCTGGAGCAGACACTCGGCGCACCGGCGGGCAGCGTCGTCAACGCGGTGCCCTCGCCCGATTTCGGCGGCGGCCATCCCGATCCGAACCCGATCTGGGCCAAGGAACTGATGACCGCGATGTTCAGCAGCGAGGGGCCCGACTTCGGTGCGGCCTCCGACGGCGACGGCGACCGCAACATGATCCTCGGCCGCAATGTCTATGTCACGCCGTCTGACAGCCTCGCCGTGCTGGCCGCCAACGCGCATTTCGCGCCCGGCTACGAGGACGGGCTGAAGGGCGTCGCGCGGTCGATGCCGACCAGCCGCGCACTCGACCGGGTCGCCGCGGCCAAGGGACTGGACTGTTACGAGACGCCGACGGGCTGGAAATTCTTCGGCAATCTGCTCGATGCCGGCCGCGTGTCGCTGTGCGGCGAGGAAAGCGCCGGAACCGGCTCCGATCACGTGCGCGAGAAGGACGGGCTGTGGGCGGTGCTTCTCTGGCTGAACATCCTGGCGATCAAGCAGCAGTCGGTCGCCGAAATCATGATGGGCCACTGGTCGGAGTTCGGCCGCAACTATTATTCGCGCCACGACTACGAGGCGGTGGAGACGGACAAGGCCAATGCGCTGATCGACGAATTGCGCGGCAAGCTCGACACCCTTCCCGGCACAAGCGTCTCCGGCCTGACGGTCGAAACGGCCGACGAATTCGCCTATGACGATCCGATCGACGGATCGCATACCGGCCAGCAGGGCATCCGGATCGGCTTCGAAGGCGGCGCGCGCGCCGTGTTCCGCCTGTCGGGAACCGGCACGGTCGGAGCGACGTTGCGTGTCTATCTGGAAGATGTCGAGACCGATCCGATGAACATGCATCGCGACGCCCAGTCGGCGCTTGCCAATGTCATCGCCGCAGCCGACGAAATCGCCGGCATCACCCGACACACCGGGCGGACCGAGCCCGACGTCAAAACCTGAGGAAGGGTCTCCACGGCCCGAAAAGCACGGGAGACACATCGTGACACTTGAAGACCGCGTTCGCCTTGACACCGAGGCGACCGAAGCCCTCGTCGCGTGGTGCCAGACGCAACTGACCGCCCAGCCGACCGCCTTCGACGCCGAACAGGCAATCGCCCGCAGGCTTGGCGCGCAGAAGGTGGGAGACCGCGTCGAATTCGGTTTCTGGACGCCGGAACTGCTCGACCACCGCGTACCGGACGGCGACATCTTCCTGGAGATCCTGGCGCCGTCGGAGGACATCGACCTCACCCGGGCGCACCAGACGGTGACGTTCGAGCGCACCTATGTGCCGGCAATGCGCTACGAGGCGCATACATTCGCCAGCGTCGCCGGGCTGAAGGCGGGGACGCGCGAGACGATCGGCGATTTCTACGCGCTCGCCTGGCGGGACGCCGCCGGCGACTGGCATCGCATTCTCGATCCGCTGGCCGCGTCGCTGCCCTTCGGCGTCATGGCGCCGGCCGAAATCTACGACCTGGACGCGATGCAGGCCGCACGCGCCGACCTGGCCTATTATTCCGGGCTTTCCGGCGACGCGCCGCACAGCTTCCGGCCGCCCGCCAACATCCTGCAGATCCATGTTCCGACCGCGACGGCCGGCGGCACGCTGGCGAGCCTCGCCCGCCATTTCGAGCGCCTGTCGGAACGCCTTCGCGCGGACCTGCCGCCGGAAGACGGCGACGCGCTCTATCTGGGCTACGACGCGGTGCAATTGCTGCCAGTCGAACCGACCACGGTCTACGAGAAAGGCCCCGATTTCTGGCGCGAGAGCGAATCCGGCGACACCGGTGTTTCCGTGGAACTGACACGGCCCGACACGACGAACTGGGGCTATGACGTCGTCATCTCCGGGATGGGGGCGGTCAATCCGGTGCTTCTCGAGACGGGCCGCCCGGACGAATTGGTCGATCTGGCGGCGACGCTGCACAATTTCCCCGGCAAGCCGAAGATGCTGATCTTCGACGTCGTCTTCGGCCACTCCGACAATCAGGGCCTCGACGCGCTCAACGCGCATTTCTTCGCCGGCCCGAACATGTATGGCCAGAACCTCGAATACAAGAACCCGGCCGTCAGGGCGATCCTTCTGGAGATGCAGCGCCGCAAGGTGAATTTCGGCGCCGACGGGGTGCGGGTCGACGGGGCGCAGGACTTCAAGTGGTGGGACACGCACGGACAGGCGCTGCGCCATGACGACGACTATCTGCGCCAGATGACGCAGGTGGACCAGCAGATCGCCGGCGTCCCGTTCCGTCCCTGGTTCATCTTCGAGGACGGCCGTCCATGGCCGCAGGAAGACTGGGAACTGTCGTCCTCCTACCGGGCGGTGATCGAGCTGCTGGGCGACGAGGACATCTTCCAGTGGGGGCCGCTGACGTTCGCGCACAACACGCCCTTCATCTACGGCTTCTGGCTGTCGAAATACTGGCGCATCCGCGAGATGGCGACACATGGCGCGAACTGGATCTCCGGCACCGCCAACCATGACACGCTTCGCCGCGGCACCCAGGTCAATCCGAAGCTCAACATCAACACCCGGCTCGGCAAGACGCGCATGGAGATCCTCGACACGGCCTATGACAATCCGGCCGTCTCGATGCTGACCTATGCCGCGCTGCCCGGCGTGCCGATGGATTTCCTCAACGCGGCGGCGCGGGCGAGCTGGGGCTTCATCCGCAACCAGGACGACCGGTACGGCGTGAAGGTGGTCGCGGAAGAGGCGATCTCGCTGAAATGGCAGGTCGACGAATATTCCTATTCGATCCCGTCGTCGTTCCGACGGCTGAAGGAGATCGGATTTGAAACCCGCGAGGAGCTCGTCCGCTTCTTCGAGGTCCTGCCCGCGCTGGTGGAAGTCACCGAATACGACCTCGACAAGATCGCCGACCTGCTGAACGCGGTGGAGCCGAAACTCTCCGGACCGGAGCATTTCACCCCGCGGGCGCTGAAGGTGATCGCGCGGGCATGGATGGACGACATGCACGAATACTGCAACGTCGTCCACTCATTGCCGCTGCTCGACCCCCGCCAGACCGGCTTCATGCTCGCGCTGCGCAGTTTCCGGCGGGACAATCGCTGGCTGCGCGGCAATCTCGACACCAACGACACCTTCGACTACCTCCGCCCAGTCGACGGCCGCACCGTTTTCGTCTGCCTGCGCCATGCTCCGGACGGCGGGCAGGTTTTCACCGTGACGCATATGGAGGGCGGCGAGACTTCCGAATTCGACCCGCTTACGTTGCCGGTTCCGGGCATACAGGGCCTCGGCTGGCGGTTGGCGCTGAAAACCCCGTCGATCGGCGACGACTATGTCGGCGGGCCGATCGTGCTGCATGACAGCGCGGGGCTGGTCTACAAACGCGCCGCCTGAGGGTCACCCGGTCCCCGGGAGCCGAAACGCTCATGGGACAGTGCGGTGACGATGCCGCGCAATTCCGCCAAGCCCTTCATACGGCCGATCGCCGGATAGCCGGGCTGCGCCTTGCGGCCGAGATCGTCCATGATGTCCTGACCATGGTCGGGGCGAAACGGAATCGAATGATCGGCCCGGCCGGCCGCGCGGCGTTTCGCCTCCTCGGCCAACGCGGCGGCGATGAGCGCGACCATGTCGGTATCACCGCCCAGATGCTCGGCCTCGTGGAACGAGCCGCGCATGGCGTCTCCCTCGCGCTTGACATTGCGCAGGTGCAGGAAATGCACACGGTCGCCGAGCCGCTCCATCATTCCCGGCAGGTCGTTGTCCGGCCGCGCGCCGAGCGACCCGGAACACAGCGTCACCCCGCTGGCGACGCTCGGCACGGCATCGAGGACGGTGCGATAATCGGCCTCCGTCGACATGACGCGCGGCAGGCCGAGCAGGGCGAAGGGCGGATCGTCGGGATGGCAGCACATGCGTAGACCGAGGCGTTCGGCCGTCGGCACCACCTCGGACAGGAAGTCGATCAGGTGCTGCCGAAGCTGTTCCGGCGAAATCCGGTCATATTGGGCCAGGTGTTCGCGAACCTGCTCGAGCGTCATGTGTTCGGCTGCGCCCGGCAGGCCGAAGACGACATTCGTCGCCAGTTGCCGGCGCCGCTCCTCGGCCATGGCGGCGAACCGTTCGTCGGCCTGCTCGGCGATCTCGGCAGGGAAATCCTCGCGGGCACCCGAGCGCTCGAGGATGTGGATGTCGAATGCGGCAAAGTCGATCAGGTCGAAGCGCATGCAGGTGCCGCCGGTCGGCAGCCGCCAGGCGAGGTCGGTGCGCGTCCAGTCGAGCACGGGCATGAAATTGTAGCAGATCACCTCGATACCGGCGCCGGCCAGATTGGAAAGGCTCTGGCGATAGGCGTCGATGTGCGCGCGCCAGTCGCCGCTGTGTTTCTTGATCGCCTCGGAGACGGGCAGGCTTTCGACGACCTCCCAGGTCAGACCTGACGGGCTTCCGTCGGGCCGGCGCGCGATTTCAGCCTGGCGCCTGGCGATCTCCTCCGGTGTCCAGACGGCGCCGGTCGGCACGTGATGCAGCGCCGAAACCACGCCCTCCACGCCCGCCTGCAGCATGTCGTCCACCGAGACCCTGTCCTGCGGCCCGAACCAGCGCCACGTGCGTCGCATTGCGTCTCTCTCCCTCTCGCGGCTTGTCCGCCGCCTCGTTGTTGGCCGGCTTTGCGGCCGGCGAATCGCAGTCGGTTATGCCACGAACAGATCCGGATGCTCCGCCGACAATTTCGGCAGCGACTTCAGGATTTCGCGCAGATGCACGCGCACCGCCTCCTCGGCCCTGTCCGGATCGCCGGCGATGATCGCCTCCGCGATGGCGTCGTGCTGCGCGATCAGCGTCGGCACCGGCGTCGCCATGGGTATCGACAGAAACCGCACCCGATCCATCTGCGCCTTCAGCCCTTCAAGCACCTTCCAGGCGCTCTCACAATCGGCAATCCGGGCGATCGTCTGGTGGAACTGCTCGTCGAGACGCAGGAACTCGGTGTAGACGCCGCTGTCGCCGGCGACCTTCTGGCGGGCGATGCAGGCGCGCAGATCCGACGCCGCCTGCTCGTTCACCGTTTCAGCCGCCTTGCGCGCGATCGCCACCTCGATCGCCTCGCGCAGGAAACGCGCCGTTTCCACTTCGCGCTTGGAGATCAGCAGCACATAGGTGCCGCGTTGCGGCCGCACCTCAACCAGGCCCGCATCGGCGAGCTTGATGATCGCCTCGCGCACCGGCTGGCGCGAAACGCCGAGCTGCTTGGCGATCTCGGTTTCCGAAAGCGCATTGCCGGGTTTCAGCTTGAGCTGGATGATGGCCTGGCGAAGCACGTCGAAAACGTGGCTTCCCATGGTCGACTGGCGCGGCGGAACACCGAGATCCAGACCTGTTTCGAGTTCCTGATTAAGCGTCATCTTGACTCGTCATATACTACCATACTAGTCTCCAGTCAATTGGAGGACACGCCGTGTCCGACGTTGTCAGGGAGGAGAAAGCTCATGAAACACTTCAAGATCAAGTCCGCGATTGCCGCTACGGCAATGCTTTTGTCCGCCGGTGGCGCTCTCGCTGCCGACTACACGCTCAGCGTCAACACGGCGCTGGCAACGTCCGATCCGCTCTACAAGGGGCTCGAGGCGTTCCAGGCCAATGTGGCCGAGGCCTCCGGGGGCCGGCTCGAAGTCAAGCTCTTCCCCAACTCCCAGCTCGGGCCGGACGAGGACGTTCTCGAGCAGGCGCGGGCTGGGGCTCCTGTGGCTGTCGTCGTCGATGGTGGTCGTCTTGCCGTGTTCCAGAAGGAATTCGGCGTGCTCGGCGCTCCGTTCCTGGCTTCGGGCTATGACGGGATTCGCAAGGTCGTCACCTCCGACATGTTCGAGGACTGGGTCGGCAAGCTGCACGACGCCTCCGGGCACCAGGTGCTGAGCTTCAACTGGTGGCAGGGCGAACGTCACCTGCTGACCAAGAAGGAAATCAACGGGCCGGACGATCTCGCCGGTGTCCGCATGCGCACGCCGGGCGCTCCGGTCTGGGTCGAGACGATCAAGGCGATGGGCGCCACGCCGACGCCGATGCCCTGGGGCGAGGTCTATTCGGCCCTGCAGCAGAACGTCATCGACGCCGCCGAGGCGCAGTTCCCGGCCATCACCGGCGCCAAGCTCGACGAGGTGATCACCCACATCACCAAGACCGGCCACATCAACCTGATCACCGGGCTGGTGACCAGCGCCGCGTGGTTCGACAGCCTGCCTGACGACCTGCAGACCCTGCTGCGCGACGAAGCGCTGAAGGCCGGCGACATCGCCTCCTACGGCACGCGTGATTCGCTCGCCCAGATCGAGGCCGACCTGACCGCCAAGGGCATCACGATTTCCGAGCCGGACGTCACGCCCTATCGCGAAGCCACGGCCGGCGTCTACGACATGCTGGGCTATGGCGATTTGCGTGATACGCTGCGCGCCATGGCGGCCGAGTGACATCGCAAGAACCTGTGCAGTGACCGGACAGGGGCGGCATGCCGTCCCTGTCTTTTTTCGGGAGGGTGACCATGGGGCGTATCTTGGCGCGGATTGAATTCGCGGCCGGCGTCGGATTGCTGGCGGTGATCGTTGTGCTGGTCTTCGTCGCCTCGGTGATGCGCTTTTTCGGCCATCCGCTGATCTGGTCGGTCGACCTCGCCCAGCTCCTCTTCATCTGGCTGTGCTTCCTCGGCGCCACCCGCGCGATGCGCGAACGCGCCCATCTCGGCGTCGACATCCTCATCCGCCGGGCGGGCCACCGCAATCGCCTGATCGTCGAGACCGCTCTCGCCGCGATCTTCATCGCCTTCATGGCCGTGCTCGCCTTTGAGGGATACAAGCTGACAATGCTCAACCGCGAGCGCCTGTTCGGCGACAGCGGCCTGTCCTACGCCTATGTCACCATCGCGGTTCCGGTCGGCTGCATCCTGCTGAGCCTCGCCATCCTGACCAATCTGCGTGACGCCTGGAAGAACCGCGCCGGCGGCGAAAAGCTGGTCTTCACCCGGCTGAGCGCGCCCGACGAAGCCCGCGAGGAACTGTGACATGGCGCTGATCGGTTTCGTCTTCCTCGTGTTTCTGGCCGTCGGCGCGCCTGTCGCCTATGCGATCGGCCTGTCCGGCTTCGCGTTCTTCGCCACCTCCGACATCATGCCGATGTCCATCGGCGTACAAAAAATCGCGACCGTGTCGCAGAGCTTCCCGCTGCTCGCCGTGCCCTTCTTCGTGCTGGCCGGCCACCTGATGAACGAGAGCGGCATCACCGACCGGCTGTTCCGCTTCTCCCGCGTCAGCGTCGCCTGGATGGCCGGCGGACTGGCGCAGGTGTCGATCATCCTGTCGACCCTGATGGGCGGGGTCTCGGGCTCGGCGGTCGCCGACGCCGCGATGGAGGCCCGCGTGCTGGGGCCGCAAATGATCGGCCAGGGCTATTCGAAGGGCTACTCCGCCGCCGTCATCGCGCTGTCGTCGCTGATCACCTCGACCATCCCACCCTCCATCGGCCTGATCCTCTACGGCTATGTCGGCCAGGTCTCCATCGGCCGGCTGTTCCTGGCGGGCATCGTGCCGGGCGTGCTGATGATGCTGTTCCTGATGGTCGCGGCATGGCTGATCGCGCGCAGGCGCAACTATGTCGTCACCGATTCGCGCAAACCGACCGCCAGCGAACTGCTCACCGCCACCTGGCAGGCGAAATGGGCGCTGCTCTTTCCGGTGCTGCTGGTGGTGTCGATCCGCGGCGGATTGTTCACGCCGTCCGAGGTCGGGGCGTTCGCGGTCGTCTACGCCATCCTGGTCGGCGTGCTGGCGCATCGCGAACTGACGCTCGAAAAGATCACGCGCGCCTTCGGGCACGCGATTTCCGACATCGGCCTGATCATGCTGATCATCCTGATGTCCGGCATGATCGGCTTCGCCATCATCTTCCTGCAGGTGCCGCAGGAGATCGCCAAGACCCTGCTCGACGGGATGAGCGATCCCGTCGCCATCGTCGCCGTGATCCTCGCCAGCCTGTTCGTCGCCGGCCTCTTCGTGGAAAGCACGATCCTTGTCCTGCTGCTGACGCCGATCTTCGTGCCGATCGTCCAGAAGGTCGGGGTCGATCCGGTGCATTTCGGCATCCTGATGATGACCATCGTGACGCTCGGCTCGATGACGCCGCCGGTGGGCGTCGCCATGTACACGGTCTGCAGCCTGCTCGATTGCCGCATCGAGGATTACGTGCGCGAGTCCGTTCCCTTCCTCCTCGCGATCCTGTGCCTGATCGCCGCGCTGCTTTTCTTTCCCGGCATTGTCCTCTGGCTTCCCAACCTCGCTTTCGGCTAAGCGTTGAATCGGAGGAGAACACATGGCCATGCTTGACCCAGACAGGCTGCTTCCGAACAACCCGGCGACGCGCCGGATCGCGCGCAGGCTCTATGAGGGCGTCGCAGACCTGCCGATCATCAGCCCGCACGGGCACACCGATCCGCGCTGGTTCGCCGAAAACGAGCCGTTTCCCGATCCCGCGCGCCTGTTCGTGACGCCGGATCACTATGTCTTCCGCATGCTGTGCTCGCAGGGCGTCGATCTCGCCGCGCTGGGCGTGCCGCGTGCCGACGGCGGCCCGGTCGAAACCGACGGCCGGACGATCTGGCGGCTTTTCGCGAGCCACTATCACCTGTTTCGCGGCACGCCGACGCGGATGTGGCTGGACCACGCCTTCGAGACGCTGTTCGACCTCGACAGCCGGCTTTCGACCGCGACCGCCGATTTCTATTACGACCGCATCGCCGAGCGGCTCGCCTCCGACGAATACCGGCCGCGGGCGCTGTTCGAGCGGTTCGGCCTGGAGGCGCTGTCGACCACGGAAGGCGCGCTCGACGATCTGAAATGGCATCGGCAGATCGCCGAATCCGGTTGGTCCGGGCGGGTGATCACCACCTATCGGCCGGACACGGTCATCGACCCGGAGGCGGACGGCTTCGCCGACAACATCGCCCGCTTCGGCGAACTGACGGGATGCGACACGACCTCCTGGGACGGCTATCTGGAGGCGCATCGGGTGCGCCGCGCCTTCTTCAAGGAGCACGGCGCGACGGCGAGCGACCACGGCCATCCCACCGCCCGCACGGAGGACCTGCCGCAGGCCGAGGCCGCGGCGCTGTTCGCCCGCGCCCTCAAGGGCGATCTGTCGGCGGAGGACGCCGACGCGTTTCGCGGCCACATGCTGACCGAGATGGCCCGGATGAGCCTGGATGACGGTCTCGTCATGCAGATCCATGCCGGTTCGTACCGCAATCACTCGCCGGCCACGCTTGCGAGGTTCGGACGCGACAAGGGTTTCGACATTCCGGTGCGCACGGAATTCGTGCGGGCGCTCAAGCCGCTGCTCGACGCCGTCGGGATGCGCCCGGACTTGACGATCATCCTGTTCACGCTGGACGAGACCGTCTATTCGCGCGAGCTGGCGCCGCTCGCCGGCGTCTATCCGGCGCTGCGGCTGGGACCGCCCTGGTGGTTCTTCGACAGCGCCGAGGGCATGATGCGCTTCCGGCGCATCGTCACCGAGACGGCCGGCATCTACAACACCGTCGGCTTCAATGACGACACGCGCGCCTTCTGCTCGATCCCGGCGCGCCATGACGTCGCCCGGCGCGTCGATTGCGCCTGGCTCGCCGAACTGGTCGGCGACGGGCGGCTCGACATGGAGGAGGCCGAGGAGATGGCGCACGACCTGACGCACGGCCTCGCCAGAAAGGCCTATCGGCTTTGACCGGAGATGTGACCGACCTGCCGCGGCTTGCCCGGCCGGCCGACGCGCCGGCGCCCGGCATCGGCATCGTGCATCTCGGCCTCGGCGCGTTCTTTCGGGCGCATGGGGCGCTCTATATCGAGGAGGCGATGGCCCGGTCGGGCGGCGACTGGGGCATCCTCGGCGTCAGCCTGCGCCACGCCGACCTGCGCGACCGGCTGGAACCGCAGGACTACGCCTACACGGCATGCGAACTCGGGCCCGAGGGCGAGAGCCTGCGCATCGGCACCGCCGTGCGCTCGATGCTGGTCGCGCCGGAAGACCCCGATGCCGTGCTGGCGGCGATGGCCGATCCGGGCGTGACGATCGTTTCGCTGACCGTCACCGAAAAGGGCTATTGCCACGCGCCGGCGACGGGCCGGCTCGATTTCGCCCATCCCGACATCGTCCGCGATCTCGCCGATGCAGCGCGGCCCGTTTCCGCGCCAGGCTTCCTGTGTCGCGCGCTCGACCGGCGGCGCAAGGCCGGCCTTCGCCCCTTCACGGTGATGAGCTGCGACAATCTGCCGGAAAACGGAGCGCTCCTGCAAGGCGTGGTTCTCGATCTCGCCGCCCGCATGGACGCCGAACTGGCGCGCTGGATCGAGGCGGAATGCGTCTTCCCCTGCACGATGGTCGACCGGATCGCGCCGGCCACAACCGATGCGGACATCGAACGGCTGGCGCGGCGCACCGGCATCCACGACGCCGCACCGGTGATGCACGAGCCGTTTCGCCAATGGGTGATCGAGGATCGCTTCGTCGACGGTCGACGGCCGGCGCTGGAGGCCGTCGGCGTCGAACTGGTCGAGGATGTGCGCCCCTTCGAGCACATGAAGCTGCGTTGCCTGAACGGGACCCATTCCGCGCTCGCCTATCTGGGCTATCTGGCCGGGGCCGAGACCGTGTCGGACGCCGTGGCGAGGCCGGCGCTGGCCGGCTTCATCCGCCGCCTGTGGGACGACGAGATCCTGCCGGTTCTGACGCCGCCGCCCGGCGTCGATCTTGCCGCCTACACGCATGCCCTGACGGAGCGCTACGCCAATCCCGGCATTCGCCACCGGACCTGGCAGATCGCCATGGACGGTTCGCTGAAGCTGCCGCAGCGCATTCTGGGCTCGGTGTCCGAAAACCTCGCCGCCGGGCGCACGCCAAGGGGCCTGTTCCTCGTGATCGCGGCCTGGATGCGCTACACGTCGGGCGTCGGCGAGGACGGGCAGCCGATCGACGTGCGCGACCCGATGGCCGACCGCCTGCGCGCGGTCTGGCAAGACGGCGCGGAACCGGCCGCGATCGTGTCCGGCTATCTGGCCTTCGACGAAATCTTCCCCGGCGCGCTCGCGGCCGACCCGGCGTTCAGCGCAGGTCTTACCGAGGCTCTGGCGGATCTTCTGCGTGACGGGGCGGAGGTCGCCGCTGCGCAATACGCCTGAGCGCGTTCAGCCGGCCGTGAAGACGTCGGCGAGCGAGGAGGCCTTCTCCTCCCTCTCCCTAAGGTCGAGCCCGGAATGCAGGTCGATGATGTGGCTCTTCATGATCTCCTCGGCGGCGGACCCGTCATGGCGAGCGAAGGCGTCGAGAAGGGCGTGGTGGGAATGGCTCTCGCAGGTCGTGTCCGGACGCTTCCAGTAAAGCGCGATGATCAGCGACGAGCGCGACACGAGCGAATGCAGGATCTGGGTCAGCACCCGCTGGTCGGCGATCTCGGCGATGGCGGTGTGGAACGTGCCCGACAGCGACAGGGAAACGCCCATCTCGCCGCGCTTCTTCGCCTCGTGTTCGGCCTCGACATGGCGCTGAAGGCGTTCCACCGCCTCGTCGGTCATCGCCTGCGCGGCCATGCGGGCGATGCGCGGCTCGATCAGGGCGCGGGCCTCGAAAACTTCGTGCGCCTCGCGGATCGTCGGCCGCGACACGAAGGCGCCGCGGTTGCGCTCGATCGTCACCAGCCCGCCATGGGCGAGCGCCTGGAGCGCGGTGCGCGCCACGGTGCGGCTGACGCCGAAGGTCTCGCCGACCTCGTCCTCGGCCAGCTTCATGCCGGGACTGATGCGATGGCCGAGGATCGCGCTCTCGATTTGATGGCAGATGTCGAGTGCGCGCCCCGGCGGCAAGGAGTAGGTCGCGCTGGTCGCGCCCGGATTGATCTGCATCGACATCCCCGAAATCACGGCCGGGCAACTGCCGGCCGCTCCCTTTGAGATACGCCTCGCAGCGCGTTCAATCAACGGCAAAATCGTATACAAAATCTGCTTACAATGTATCCGACATGACTAATTATTGAGCACATATTGAGATGCGCGGAATCGCGCCACCTCATACATCATTCAATTTCAACGACTTACAGGCTCGCTCAGTCTGGCACGCCGTTTGCACGATATGTCGCAGGTCCGCAGGGAGCTTGCCCATGTCGCAAAAGTCGGCACTTGAACTCGTCAACCTGACCAAACGTTACGGCGACACGATCGCCGTGGACGCGATCGACCAGAGGATACCCGACGGCACCTATACGTGCCTGCTCGGGCCGTCCGGATGCGGGAAGTCGTCGACGCTGCGCATGCTCGCGGGTCACGAGACCGCCTCGTCCGGGGACATCATCCACGCCGGCAACAACATCACCAACCTACCGCCGGCGCGGCGCGGCACGGCGATGATGTTCCAGAACTACGCGCTGTTTCCGCATCTCAGCGTGGTCGACAACGTCGCCTTCAGCCTGAAGATGAAGGGCGTCGACAAGCAGGCGCGCCGCAAGAATGCGCGGGAACTGCTGGAGCTGGTCGACATGGCGCCCTATGGCGAGCGCCTGCCGGCGCAGCTTTCGGGCGGCCAGCAGCAGCGCGTCGCGCTCGCCCGCGCGCTGATCACCGAACCGTCGATCCTGCTGCTCGACGAGCCGCTGTCGGCGCTCGATCCCTTCCTGCGCATTCGCATGCGCACCGAATTGAAGCGCCTGCAGCGCGAACTCGGCATCTCGTTCATCCACGTGACGCACAGCCAGGACGAGGCGCTGGCGCTGGCCGACCACATCATCGTCATGAACGGCGGGCGCATCGAGCAGGACGGCCCGCCGCAGGACGTCTTCGACGCGCCCCGCACGGAATTCGTCGCCCGCTTCATCGGCGGCCACAACATCGTCGGGCGCGACGAGGCCAAGCTCGCCGTCAGGGCCGACCGCATCGCGCTTACCGCCGGCCAGGCCGACCCGACCGCGATGCCCGCGACCGTCAAGGCCATCGAATATCTGGGCACCACGGTCACCGTCGCGGTCGACACCGTGGAGGCCGGCGAACTCAACGTCTCGCTTGGCGACACCGTCTATTTCGCCAACCCCGTCGAAATCGGGCAGTCCGTCTTCCTCACCTGGAAGCCTGAGCACGCCCACGCGCTTGCGGCGTGAGCCGCAAACCGGCTTGCGGCATGCCGCCGCCGGCCACCCACCGGAGGCAATAGGAGCACCTACCATGACCACGAAACAGGACAAGAAGGGCGTCAGCCGGCGTTCGGTTCTCAAGGGCGCCGCGGCCACGGCCGGCGCTGCGATCGGATCCGGCGCGATCACCGGCTTTCCGACGATCTGGGCCCAGAACATCAAGGACGTGACGCTCCGCCAGTTCGGCACCGGCGTCTCGAACCTCAACGACGTCGCTCAGAAGGTGAAGGAAGACCTCGGCTTCACGCTGGAAATGACCGCGCTCGATTCCGACGCCGTCACCCAGCGCGCGGCGACCCAGCCCGGCAGCTTCGACATCGCCGACATCGAATACTGGATCTGCAAGAAGGTCTGGCCGACCGGCAACCTGCAGGCGATGGATACGTCGAAGATCAAGAACTACGACAAGATCGTCGGCATCTTCAAAAGCGGCAAGCTGACGCCCGAAAGCGAGATCGCCCAGGGCACGGCGCCGCACACGGTCGGCTTCGTCGACGGCCCGGGCGGCACCTCCTTCGCCTCGGAGGAAACCGGCTGGATGACGCTGATCCCGACCATCTATAACGCCGACACGCTGGGCATCCGCCCCGACCTCATCGGCCGTCCGATCGAAAGCTGGACCGAACTCCTGAACCCCGAGTTCAAGGGCAAGGCCTCGATCCTCGACATCTCGTCGATCGGCATCATGGATGCGGCGATGGTCTGCGAAGCCATGGGAGAGATCCAGTATGGCGACAAGGGCAACATGACCCGCGAAGAGATCGACAAGACCATGGCGATCTTCACCGAGGCCAAGAAGTCCGGCCAGTTCCGCGCTTTCTGGAAGACCTTCGACGAGTCGGTCAACCTGATGGCGTCGGGCGAAGTCGTCATCCAGTCGATGTGGTCGCCGGCGATCACGGCGGTCAAGTCGCGCGGCATCCCCTGCGTCTACCAGCCGCTGAAGGAAGGCTACCGCTCCTGGGGCGGCGGCATCGGCCTTTCGAGCAACCTGTCCGGCCTCGAACTTGAAGCGGCCTACGAATACATCAACTGGTACCTGTCCGGCTGGGTCGGCGGCTACCTGATGCGCCAGGGCTACTACTCCGCCGTTCCGGAGACCTCCAAGGAGTTCATGTCGGAAAACGAGTGGGGCTACTGGTTCGAGGGCAAGGAAGCCACCGACGACATCACCAGCCCGACCGGCGACAAGCTGGCGACGGCCGGCGACACCCGCGACGGCGGCTCTTTCTACGACCGCATGGGCGCCGTCGCCTGCTGGAACGCCGTCATGGACGAGAACCAGTACATGGTGCGCAAATGGAACGAGTTCATCGCGGCTTGACGCGATGAGATCGCGGTGTCCCGGCCTTCCCCTATGGGCCGGGACACCGTCACCAGCTTTCCAACGGATAGACCATGTCGGACCACAGCCAGACCACTGCCGCAAAGACGACCAGCGCGCCCCTTCAGCGCCGGACCATGCAGGGCCTCCCGGACGCGGTGAGCGGCTGGCTCCTGTCGCTGCCCTTGTCGCTCGTGCTGCTGTTCTTCCTCGTGCTGCCGATCGTGATGATCGTGATCGTCAGTTTCTGGGGCGCCACCGAGTTCTCGATCTATCCGGCCTTCCAGTTCGACAACTACGAATTCCTGCTGACCTCGCCCGTCACCTATTCCGTGTTCCTGAACACGATCAAATACGCCGTCATCACCTGGGCGATCACCCTCGTGCTCGGCTTCACCATCGCCTATTTCCTGGCCTTCCACATCCGCTCGCTGACGTGGCAGATCGTGCTGTTCCTGCTGTGCACGATCCCGTTCTGGACCTCCAACATCATCCGCATGATCTCGTGGATCCCGTTTCTCGGGCGCAACGGGCTGGCCAATTCCACGCTGATCTCGTGGGGCGTCATCGACGAACCGCTGGAGTGGCTTTTGTTCTCCGACTTCTCGGTGATCCTCGCCTTCGTGCATCTCTACACGCTGTTCATGGTCGTGCCGATCTTCAACACCATGATGCGCATCGACAAATCGCTGATCGAGGCCGCCTATGACAATGGCGCGACCGGCTTCCAGACGCTGACCAACGTGATCGTTCCGCTGGCCAAGCCCGGCATGATGATCGGCTCGATCTTCGTCGTCACGCTCGTGATGGGCGATTTCATCACGGTGCGGTTCATGTCCGGCAGCCAGAAGGCCAATGTCGGGCGGCTGATCTCCAACGACATCGCGCTGCTGCAATATCCCTCCGCCGCCGCGACCGCGGTGATCCTGCTGATCACGGTGCTGATCGTGATCGCGATCCTGCTGCGCTTCGTCGACATCAGGAAGGAGCTCTGAAGCATGGAAAAGCGTCCCCGCTCCTTTTACGTCCTGGCCGCCGTCTTCGCCCTGTTCCTCGTCTTCCTCTACGGGCCGACGGTGACGATCGCGATCCTGTCCTTCCAGGGTCCGCAAGGCGGCCTCACCTTCCCGATGCGCGGCGTCTCGCTGCACTGGTTCCGCGACCTGTTCCAGGAACAGGCGGTCGGAGACATCTGGGGCAGCTTCGCGCGGTCGCTCGTGCTCGGCCTGATGGTGATGGTCACCACCGTCGTGGTCTCGGTGATGGGCGGGCTCGCCTTCCGCAAGCGGTTTCCGGGTTCCGGCCTCGTCTTCTACCTGATCATCACCTCGCTTGTGATCCCGTCGATCCTGGTCTCGCTCGGCGTCGGGCTGATCTTCTCGCAATCGGGCCTGAACGTGCACTGGTCGACCTCGGGCTACGGTTCGCAGCTGACATGGACCCTGCCCTTCGGTCTCCTGATCATGTTCGCGGTGTTCAACCGCTTCGACAAATCCTACGAGGAGGCGGCGCGCGACCAGGGGGCCTCAGCGTGGCAGACCGTGTGGAACGTCGTGCTGCCGATCATCGCGCCGATGCTGATCGGCGTGGCGCTGTTCGGCTTCACGCTGTCCTATGACGAGTTCGCGCGCACGCTTCTGACGGCCGGCAGCTACAACACGCTGCCGCTGGAGATCTACGGCATGACCACCAACGTCACGACGCCGGTCATCTTCGCGCTTGGCACGCTGACCACGGCCTTCTCCTTCGTCATCATCGCGGTCTTTCTCGTGACGGTGCTCATCGTCAACAAGCGCCGGGCGCGTCTGGGATCCGACGCGGGCAAGGGCATGGTGTGAGCCATGCACATCCTCCTCATCAATCCGAACTCGACCGCGGCCATGACCCGGTCGATCGAGGCGGCGGCGCGGGCTGCCGCCCGGGTGGACACGAGGATCACCGCCGTCAACCCGACGGACACGCCCCCCGCGATCCAGGGGCCGGAAGACGGCGCCGCGGCCCTGCCCGGCCTGTTCCGGCTGTTCGACGCCGAGGTGATCGACAAGGGCGGCTATGACGCCTGCATCATCGCCTGTTTCGACGACACCGGGCTGATGACGCTGAAGCGACGCTCGCCGATCCCGGTGATCGGCATCGGCGAAGCGGCCTTCCATGCGGCGACGCTGGTCGGAGAATGGTTCTCGGTCGTCACCACGCTCGGCGTGTCCGTGCCCGTGATCGAGGCCAATCTCGCAGCATACGGTTTCGCCAAACGCTGCCGCAAGGTGCGTGCCTCCGAAGTGCCCGTGCTGGCCCTGGAAACCGACAAGGACGGATCCTGCGACACGATCGCGGCGGAAATCGCCACGTCGATCGCCGATGACAAACCGGATGCGATCGTGCTTGGATGCGCGGGCATGGCCGACCTCGCGCTGACACTTTCCGACCGGTTCCGACTGCCCGTCATCGACGGGGTGGCGACGGCGGTCGCGCTCGCCGAGGCGCTGCGGGCGGCCAATGCCGACCGATGGACCGGCACCGCCGGCGGAGCCCGCATCGCATGACGGTGCCGATCATCCGGCCGGCCAGCGCGCAAGAGTTCTCGATCGCCGTCGAATGGGCCGCCAGCGAAGGCTGGAACCCCGGCCTCGACGACCTCGCCGCGTTTCACGCAGCGGATCCTGACGGTTTCCTGATGGGCTTCCTCGGCGACGAGCCGGTCTCGTCGATCTCGGTCGTGCGCTACGGCGACGGCTTCGGCTTCCTCGGGTTCTACATCGTCCGCCCTGAACACCGCGGAACGGGCACGGGCATTTCCACCTGGAACGCCGGCATGCGGCACCTGGAGGGCCGCACGATCGGCCTCGACGGCGTCGTGGCGCAACAGGACAACTATCGCAGAAGCGGCTTCGCCCTGGCCGGGCGCAACATACGCCACACCGGCGTGCCGGCGCGTCTGCCGGCGCCGGAGACCGGTTGCGACATCCGCGCCGTCACGCCCGCCGACCGGGACGCGATCGCACGCTACGACCGCGCGCATTTCGCGGCTGACCGCAGCGATTTCGTCGCCAACTGGACACAGCCGCCTACCGGCACGCGACGCAACAGCCTCGTCGCCACCCGCAACGGCGCCATCACCGGATACGGCACCATCCGGGCCTGCCGGAGCGGATACAAGATCGGCCCGCTCTTCGCCGACGAGCCGATGTTCGCCGAAGCGCTGTTTGTGGCACTGACCGGATCGGTGCCGGATGACGCGGAAGTCTCGCTCGACACACCCGAAGACAACACCGCAGCCGTGGAGATCGCCAAGAAGGCCAGCCTCGACCCGGTCTTCGAAACCGCCCGAATGTATCGCGGCGACAATCCCGGGCTGCCGATCAGCCGGATCTTCGGCGTTACGACGTTCGAACTGGGCTGACGCCCGGCGGGGCGAAAGGCGCGCTGTACTGCGACGTGACGGTTTTGCGCACTCAGGATCGCTGCGGCGCGCTCTTCGGATGGCTGCAGCGCCGGCCGGGCATTGGGATGGATCCCGATCTTCCCGGCTACACGCGGGCAAAGTTTATCTATGACTGGTATTCGGTGGGCTGATGTGCGCTGGAATTCCAACCAGATAACAACGGAACCTCCCTAACAACGGATTTCATCGAACGACCGAAATGGGGCCGCAAGCGGACTGGCCGCTTTGGGAACCAAGCTGTTGATTGCGGACATCGTCGCGGCACCCGAACGAGATCGCCGATCCCGCGGCAGCACCTTCTACAGGGTGGTCCTGAGTTTCGGGGTGTTCCACTGGCCATTCTCTGGGTTTAGATGCGGCGCCCTGGCCTGCGGTCCGGTCGTCAGGCGAGAACAACCGGCACAGATTGGCGGAAAGGTCCATGGAGCGGACTACCTTCTCACGCCGCAACCCAGGGTTCAGCCGGGAGGGGCCGGCACGCCATCGCTTAATCGGCCTTCAGGCCAGCGCGCGCGCAGCGGTTCGGCCAACTGCGGTCGATGCCGGCCGGTGACAGGTTCAAGGCTGCAGCCTGATCTATTTCGCCGGTGGTCAGATAGGAGATATCGCCGCCCATCGCGATCATCCTTGCCTGCGCGGTTGCGTTGTCTGCACTGTAGATCGCCGAGAAGACGACCTGCTTGACGCTTGCCCCGGCGACCACCGCGCCATGGCGACGCAGTAGCGCGACCGAATGGGGGCCGAGCGCCCTGGCGAGCGAGCGGGCCTTGTCCATGTCGTCGACGAGCAGCGACGTGTCGCCGAATTCCGTATGCGAGTCCCAGACCGGCACCTCGTGGCCGAGCACTGCGCCGAGATGGAAGACGGGGCGCAATGGAACCGTCGACGAGGCGAAGGCGACCATGGCGCCGGAATGGTGGTGACAGACGGCCATGACGTCGGGCCGCGCCTCGTAGATCGCGCCGTGAATGGCGCGTTCGGAATAGCTGCGGCGTCCTTCGAGGTCTGCGATCGGCATGCCGTCGAGTTCGTACTCGTAGATATCCGCTGCAGTAACGCGGGCCGGGCTGATCGCGCATGAGATGAAATAGCGGCCCGGGTCTTCAGGGCTGCGGGCGCTCACATGCCCGAAATCGTCGACGACACCTTCATTGGCGAGAATTCGGTTGGCCTTCACCAGAAGGTCCTTGGTGGCGGCAATATCGCTGGCGCTGCTCATTTTCGCTCCTCCTCGCGTCTCCGGCCCACGGTCGGCGGGTCGGCCTGTCGGTTCCTGCGTCGCCTTGGTATCGTCGAACGATATCGTTGACAAGCGAATGCGTACGGGTTTGATTTCGTCGGGAAATTCCCCGGAACCGTTGAATTTGGCGCTTGGCGCGTTTCACGAATGCAAATTCACCTCTTGAATCGTCAGACGATCTTGTCTAACGGAGAGGTAGGCCATCGCAAGAAGCGGCCGGACTCAACGGGAGAGAGGACGCCAATGAGCGCGCAAAATCAGAGTGAAACCCTCGAAGATCTGCTGTCGCCGATTCCGGATCTCGTAGACCATTTCTACAACGACACGCGCGCTCCTCACGTGAAGGCCACGCCGGGCCTGACGCCGGTGCCGACCGAGCGAACGAACTGGGTCGACGAGCAGCGTGCCTGGCGCAACACGGCAGTCCTGTTCGATCAGTCGCACCACATGCCGGAGCTGTTCGTGCGCGGCCCGGACGCGATGCGGCTGTTGAGCGATGTCGGCGTCAACAGCTTCACCAATTTCGTACCCAACCGGGCCAAGCAGTTCATCGCCTGCAACCACGAGGGGCAGGTGATCGGCGAGACGCTGATGTACTGCCACGGCGAGCAGGAATTCGAACTCGTCAGCGGCATGCCGCTCCTCAACTGGGTCGAGTACAACGCGATCACGGGCGGCTATGACGTGACGCTGGAGCGCGACAACAACACGGCGCGAAATCCGAAGGGGACACGCCTGAAGTTTCGCTTCGGGATGGACGGCCCGAACGCCGGCAAGATCTTCTCCGAAGTCATCGAAGGCGACATGCCGGACATCAAGTTCTTCTGGGCCGCGACCGTCCGTATCGCCGGCTGCGATGTGACGGCGCTGCGCCACGGCATGGCGGGCCACCAGGGTGTCGAGCTCTCCGGCCGTTTCGAAGACGGTGAGAAGGTGCGCGCGGCGCTGCTCGAGGTCGGCGGGAAATACGGCCTGCAGCAGGGCGGCACGGTGACGTATTTCAGCGCCGTGACCGAGAGCGGCTGGATGGCGTCGCCTTTCCCGGCGATCTTCACCAGCGACAAGCTGCGCGACTACCGCCAGTGGTTGCCTGCGGATTGCTGGGAGTCCGGAGCGCAGCTCGGCGGCAGCTTCGTTTCGGACAGGCTGGAGGACTACTACGTCACGCCCTGGGACCTCGGCGTCGACGGCCGGATCAAGTTCGACCACGACTTCATCGGCCGTGCGGCGCTCGAGGAGCAGGCCCGGAACCCGACCCGGGCGCGGCGAACGCTGGTCTGGAACGACGAGGACGTGTCGCGCATCTTCTCCTCGATCCTGGAGCCGGGGCCGGCTTTCAAGATGCTGAGGCTGCCATACGCCTCCTATGCCTATCAGCAATATGACACGGTGCGTACGCCGGACGGCGAGATCGCCGGCCACTCCACCTTTGTCGGATACAGCGCCAATGAGGCGAAGGTGCTCTCGCTCGTCATGATCGACCGCAAATTCGCGGAAACCGGAACCGAACTGATGCTCACATGGGGCGAACCCGATGGCGGATCGCGCAAGCCCCATGTGGAGCGTCATCGCCAGACCGACGTGCGCGTTACCGTGGCGCCTGCGCCCTATGCGCAGGTCGTCCGCGACAGAAAGACCCAGAGGGTGGCGGCGGCATAGCACCCCGCCGCCGCGCTGGAACCGTGTTGAATCGTTTGACGATATCGTCTAACTATAATCGAGGTAATCTGGTCCCCATGTTTGCACTCCAGGAGATGCCAATGACCGACGACGCCTTGGTTGCCGAGACCCAGAATCAGGATGCGCGCAAGGGCGGCTCCACGCTTCAGGATGTTCTCGATCACATTCGCGAAGGCATGCGCCAGGGGCGGTTTGTCCCCGGCCAGCGCCTCGTCGAACCCGACTTGATGCAAAGCCTCTCCGTCAGCCGCGGCACGGTGCGCGAGGCGCTGGTCCATCTGCGCGCCGAAGGGCTGGTGGAGTTCGAGCGTTACCGCGGGGCGCGCATTCGCATCCTGTCGCGCCAGAAGGTGGTCGAGCTGAACCAGATTCGCGGCGTGGTCGAAGGGCTGGCAGCCGGTCTGGTCGCTGAGAGGCTGGAAGAGGAAGGGCGCCAGCGGCTGATCGCGCTCCATGACGAATTCGATCCGGCGAGCGACGATTACTCGTCCTACAACGAAAGCTTCCACAACACGATCATCGAACTGAGCGGGAACAAGAGCCTGCCGCCCGTCATCGCAGCGACGCTGCTGGAGAGCTTCCGCGTGCAGTTCGACAAGCTGCTGTCGCGCCGGGAGGCGACCAAGCGCTCGTACGAGGAGCATACCGGAATTCTCAACGCGATTCTGAAGCGCGACGCGGAAGAGGCGCAACGCCGGATGACCCGGCATGTCGAGGCGTCCTGCCGAGAGATTCTCGAGGCGCCGGACCATTATTTCAAGTGACGCGCTGCTGATCGGGCGGACTGGAGGGGCAAGGGGGAGCCCGCACCGGACGTGCCGAACTGCGCAAGAATTGGGAGGAAGGGATGGATCAAGTCCGCGAATTGACCCTTGGCGAGGTGCTGCCCGGCCATGACGGTCTCTTTTACGGCGGAAGGTGGCGGAAGTCGGCTTCCACCGGCTCAGCGCCGACCTTCAATCCCGCGACCGGCAAACCGCTCGCCGAGGTCGCGGTAGCCTCCCCCGAAGACGTCGATGAATGCATCGCCGAAGCGGGCGATGGCTTTCGCGAATGGTCGCGGACAAAGCCCGCCGAGCGCGCCGATATCATGCGCGAGATGGCGACGATCTTCCGCGCCAATGCGCCGGAGCTTGCCTACCTCGATTCCGCCAACAGCGGCAATCCGGCCCGCGACATGGTCAACGACGTGCACATGGCGGCGTCCTGGTTCGACTTCTACGCCGGGCTGGTGACCGAGATGAAGGGCCATTCGATCCCGTTCGGGCCGGGCTCCGTCACCTATTCCATGCGCGAGCCGCGTGGCATCGTGGCCCGCATCGTCGCCTTCAACCACCCCTTCATGTTCAGCGCCGGAAAGATGGCGGCGCCGCTGGCCGCCGGCAATTCGGTCATCGTCAAGCCGCCCGAGCAGGCGCCGTTGTCGAGCCTGCGCATGGCTGAACTGGTCGGTCACCTGCTGCCGGCCGGGGCGATGAACATACTCAACGGTGGCCGAGATGTTGGCCAAACGCTGTCGGAACACCCCGATATCGCCATGGTGACGCTCGTCGGCAGCGTACCGACCGGCAAGGCCATCATGCAGTCCGCATCGTCCACGCTGAAGCCGATCATCCTCGAACTGGGCGGCAAGAATGCGCTCGTCGCGTTTCCGGACGCCTCTCCCGCAAAGGTCGCGGAAGCGGCGATCGCCGGCATGAACTTCGGATGGTGCGGCCAATCCTGCGGTTCGACGAGCCGGCTGTTCCTGCATGACGACATCCACGATGCTGTGATGGCGGAGATTCTGGACAGAATCGCCCGCTTCGAACCCGGCATTCCGACCGAGTTCTCGACCACGATGGGGTCGATCATCAATGCCCGCCAGTATGAGCGCGTGCTCGGCTACATCGAGAAGGGCAAGGCGCAGGGGGCGACGCTCGCCTATGGCGGCGTGAAGCCGGAGGACCCGGCCCTCGAAAACGGATTTTTCGTCTACCCGGCGGTCTTTACCGGCGTCACGCAGGATATGGCGATCGCATCGGAGGAGATCTTCGGTCCGGTTCTGTCGGTGCTGCGCTGGCGCGACGAGGCCGAGATGTACCGCAACGTCAATGCCGTCGATTACGGTCTCACCTGCTCGATCTGGACCAACGATCTGCACCGCGCCCACCGCGCCGCGAGCAGCGTGGAGGCGGGATATGTCTGGGTGAACAGGGTCGGGACGCATTTCCTGGGCGCACCGTTCGGCGGCTACAAGCAGTCCGGCATCGGCAAGGAAAACTGCCTGCAGGAACTGCTGAGCTTCACCCGCGAAAAGAACGTTCACATCGAATTCGACGAGGAAATGATCGCCTGACGCGAGACGGCGGGACCGTGTTCCACGGGGAGGAAAGAAACTTGCATCTTCACGCGACCACTCACCGGCACGAACGAAGCCGTCGCCTGGCGGGAGCATCATGACCATGGCTGCCCCCGTTTCGCCTTCCGCCGCGCGGCCGGCTTCGGAGATGATCGGCTTTGACGGCGTCAGCGTCGTTTTCGACACGCCGAAGGGGCAGGTCGTGGCGCTCGACGATGTGTCCTTCTCGATCCCCGAGGGCGAATTCGCCTCGGTCATCGGCCCGTCGGGATGCGGCAAGACGACCATCTTCAACATCCTGGGCGGCTTCCTGCAGGGCAATTCAGGCGAGATTCGCCTGGAAGGCAAGCCGCTCCAGCAATCCGCCACCGATGTCGGACTGGTGTTCCAGGAAGACGCTGCTTTTCCCTGGCGGTCCGCACTCGACAATGTGGCGTTTCCGCTCGAATTGAAGGGCGTCGGCAAGGAAGAGCGTCACGCAAGGGCGCGCGAGTTCCTGCAGATGGTCGGACTTTCCGGTTTCGAGGACAAGTATCCAGCCGAACTCTCAGGCGGGATGCGTCAGCGCGTTTCGCTGGCGAGGACGCTGGTGACGCAGCCCAAGGTCCTGCTCATGGACGAGCCCTTCGCGGCGCTCGACGAGCAAACCCGCCTGCTGATCGGCGACAAGATCACGACGATCCACAACGAGATGAAGCAGACCACGATGCTCATCACCCACAACATCACCGAGGCGGTGCAGTTGTCGGACCGCGTGCTGGTGATGACCTACCGCCCGGGGCGCATCAAAAAGGTGGTCGAAATAGACCTGCCCTGGCCGCGGACGTCCGAAATCCTTGGCAGTGAGAAATTCGGCCAGTACGTCGCCGCGATATGGGACGACCTGCGCGTGGAAGCGAGCCGTGGGCTGGAGGCGCAGGGCGCATGAGGGCGCTTCGGATCCTTGCCTCTCCGACCCTGGCGGCGGTCCTGTTTCCGTTCGCCCTCGGTCTCGTGCTCGAAGGCGCGGTCCGGGCCGGACTCATCTCGAAATTCGCGATTCCGCTTCCGTCCTCGATCCTAGCTGCAATCCCGCAGCTCGCCACGCGCAACGACCTTGCTGGACGCTTCCTGTCGACGGCGTCGCTGGCAGTCGTATCCGGCGTTCTCATTTGCGTTCTCGGCGTCCTGATCGGCGTGCTGCTCTACCGGCTGCCGCGACTGGGCGCGGCAGCGGAACCACTGGTCGCGGGTTTCGCGGCCGCTCCGCTCATCCTCGCCTATCCGATCTTCCTCGTCTTTTTCGGCCGCAATCCCTCGGCGCTGATCGCATTTGCCACCGTCGGCGGGTTGGCGCCCGTGGTGCTCAAGACCACGGAGGGTCTGAAGACTGTCCGACCGGTGTTTCGCAAGGTCGGGCAAACGCTGAAGCTGACGCCCCGCCAGGCCTTCTTCAAGATCGAACTGCCGGCCGCGCTGCCGACCATCGTGACCGGTATCCGACTCGGCTTCGTGTTCGGCCTGATCCACCTTATCGCCTTCGAGTTTCTGCTGAACTACGGCGGTCTCGGCGGTCTGGTCGCCGAGTTTTCCGAGCTTTACAACCCGCCCGCGACCTTCGCCGCGATCCTGTTCGTGATGATGCTCTGTGCGCTCGTCATCTTCGTAACGGAAAGGCTCGAGAGGTGGATACGATGACCAGCAACGCCGCACCGCGTTCGGCGGCGCTCGCGCTTTCGCCGGTGGCGATCCGCGTCCTCATCATCCTGGCGGCCATTGCCGTTTGGGAAGTCGCCGCCCGGTCCGGCCTCTTCTACCAAGGGGTCTTCCCAAGCGTCTTGAAGATCGTCGCGGCCCTGTGGGAGTTGCTCACGTCGCCGGATTTCTACTGGCACCTGTCGGTGACAGCAGGAGAACTGGTGCTCGCTATTTTTTTCGGCGGTACGGTCGGGGCGGTGGCGGGCTATGTGCTCGGGGTCTCGAACTACCTGTCACGGGCCTTGGAGAAGTATGTCTATTACGTCTCCGCCACGCCTAAGATCATCTTTCTGCCCATCGTCATCATCTGGTTCGGCGTCGACAGTGGCTCCAAGATCGGCCTTGGCGCGGTCGCGGCGTTCTTTCCAGTCTGCCTGAACATCGCGTCGGGCGTCCGCTCGGTGAACCCTGTATTCCTGCGGGTCGGCGCCGCCTTCAAGGCGACGCGGAGCCAGGTGATCACGAAGATCTACCTTCCGGCGATCAGAGGCGCCGCCATAAACGCCGCGCGGTTGGGTCTGGCGGTCGCCATCATCAGCGTCCTTCTGGCGGAGACCAAGCTCGCCAAGAACGGTCTCGGTTACCTCGTGACGCAGGCTTTCAACAAATACGACATGCCGACGATGTACGCCCTGATCTTCTTCATCTTCATCGTTTCCGTCGCGATCAACACCGCAATGATCAGAATGGCAGGGGAGAGGGAGTCCGGAAGCAGTTTCTAAAAGAAAGCAACGCCTTGCCGATGGCGGCGGGCGAACAAACTAGGAGGAGAAGAACATGAAAAAGCTGACAACAGCCATGGCCGCGGCGGTACTCGCGCTGGCCGCGAACGGCGCACTTGCTCAGGATCTGGAGACCGTTCAGGTCGCCATCGGTTCCGGCGGCAATCTCGAAGCCCTCATCACCGAGATCGGAAAGCAGGGCGGCATCTTCGAGGAATACGGCCTCGATCCGGATATCCGCTACACCCGCGGCGGCGGTGAGACGATCCAGGCGGTCGTTTCCGGCGGCGTGCAATTCGGCGTTGCGCCGGGCGGTGTCGGTGTGATCAGCGCCTTCACGCAGGGCGCCCCGATCAAGGTCGTCGGTGCCTCGACCACAGGCTCGGCCAACTACTGGTATGTGCGCCAGGATTCCGAGATCCAGAAAATCGAGGATTTCGAGGGCCACAGCGTCGCCTACTCGACCACGGGTTCGGGCACTTACAATATCGGCAAGATGCTGATGGAGCAGAATGGCCTGACATTCGAGCATGTCGCCACCGGCGGAACGCCGGCCACGTTCACGCAGGTGATGAGCGGTCAGGTCGATGTCGGCTTCTCTTATCCGGAGTTCGGAACCGACGCCATCGACCGCGGCGAAATCCGCGTCGTCTTCCGCGACAACGAGATCGACCGGATCAAGAACCAGAGCTTGCGTTGGATCATCGCCAATTCCGAGGCCAGCGACGACCTCGTGCAGCGCTACATGAGCGCCTACCAGGACACGATCGACTGGATCTTCAGCGGCAGCGACGAAGCGCTTGAGATCTACGCCAAAGAGATCGACGTCGACCTCGACCGTGCCAAGACCCTGCGCGACGACTTCTGGTCGCCTGAAATCCTGACGGTCGACAAGGTGTCGGGTCTCGACATCATCACCGAAGACGCCATCGCCCAGGGCGTGCTCGAAGGGCCGCTGTCTGCGGAGGATCAGGCGAAACTCTTCCAGTATCCCGAGCGGATCCAGAAGTAAGAGGCGGGCAAACCGTCGAAACCCCAGCGCCTGGCCGGTTCCGGTAATCGGCCAGGCGCGTTCGCGATGCTGTCGGACTGCCATGGTCCGGCAAGGAGACCCAGCCGATGCACGAAACCACCGATCACGCGACAGACAGCAATCCGAGGGACCTCGAAAAACCCGTGGGAAGCCTGGCCAATACGCCGCAATATGGCAGCGACGTGGTCGCAAGCCTCCTGCGCGAATTCGAGATTCCCTATTTCGCTCTGGTGCCCGGTTCAAGCTTTCGCGGTCTGCAAGACTCGCTGGTCAACTATCTGGGCAACCGCGATCCGCAGATGGTCGTCTGTCTGCACGAGGAACATGCCGTTGCGATCGCCAATGGCTATGCGCGGGTGACCGACAAGCCGATGGCAGTGGGCCTGCATGCCAATGTCGGGCTGATGCACGCGGTGATGACTGTCTACAGCACGTGGTGCGACCGCCTTCCCATGCTCATCTTCGGCGCGACCGGTCCGGTCGATGCGCACAAGAGGCGCCCATGGATCGATTGGGTGCACACTGCGAAAGACCAGGGAGCGCTGATCCGGAACTACGTCAAGTGGGACGACCAACCTGCGTCACCCGAAGCGGCGATCGAGGCGGTGCTGCGCGCCCGCCAGATCGCGACGACCGCGCCTTGCGGGCCAACCTATGTCTGCATGGATGTTTCATGGCAGGAGGAGCCGCTGGCCGACAGTGTGAAGGTGCCGGACATCGCCCGTTTCGCGCCGCCTGCGCCCACCGGAGTAACAAAGCGCGGGATGGACGACCTCCTCCTGGAGCTGAGCAAGGCCCGCAAACCGCTGTTCCTGTTCGGCCGCAACGGCCGTTCGCAGGAAGCATGGGATGCCAGGGTCAGGCTGGCGGAAATCGTCGGCGCTGCGGTGATGACCAGCATCCATAATCCTTCCTGTTTTCCGAGCGACCATCCGCAACACGTTCTTCCGGTCTGCGGTGACGCTCGTAGCGATGCGGAACGCGAACTCGTTGCCGACAGTGACCTCATCGTCAATTTCGACTGGATGGACTTTGCCGGCTTCCTGCGCACGCTTTCCGGGCAGGCGCAGTCGCAGGAGCCGGTCGCGACGACGCTCGTCCATTGTTCTCCGGACGCAGTGACTGCCAATGGCTGGTCGATGGACCACCAGGCATTGCCGGCAGCCGACATCCATCTGGCCGTTCACCCCGACATCCTGGTCGACGCGTTGCTTGAGGAGATCGACCGAGCGGATGTCCGGTTCTCGAGCGACCGGGACTTTTCCGGTACGCACTGGAGCGCGCGTTTGCGGCAGGAGCCTGTGGGCGACAAGCAGGGCGCAGTTGCCTTGCTGGATTTCTCCATGGCTGTGCGCCAGTACGGGATCGACAACGATGCGACATTCGTGCGCTTTCCGATCGGCTGGCCGGCCACCGCATGCCGGTTCGACCATCCGCTGTCTTATCTGGGCACCGACGGCGGAGCCTCCATTGGCATCGGGCCCGGACAGGCGGTGGGCGCGGCCTTGGCGCTGCGCGACAGCAGCCGGCTGGTGACGGCCGTGCTCGGCGACGGCGACACGCTGATGGGGGTCAACGCGCTTTGGACCGCGAGCCATCTGGATTTGCCGATGTTGATCGTGGTTGCGAACAACAAGTCGTATTTCAATGATGAATTGCATCAGGAGCGCGTGGCAAATGCTCGCGGCCGCCCTGCTGAAAACCGCTGGATCGGGCAGCGAATCGATAACCCGGAAGCCAATATCTGCATGATGGCCGAAGCGCAGGGCTTCCAGACCGAAGGTCCGGTGAGGGCGCGCGCGGACCTGCAGGCGGCGCTGGAAAGGGCCGCCGCGGTCGTGAAGGCGGGAGGCCGCGTGCTGATCGACTGCCACGTCGAGGCAACCTACGCAAAGAACTGATCCTTCGATCGTCGCGGTCGATGACGCGGCGGTCTTGAACAACGCCCATTTGACCCGGGCTTTCATTTCTGAACGCGGAGCCGACTTATTCAGGTATCTGCGGCGGTCGATCAGCCTCGACGATCGCCCCGACATGTCCTCCGCGAAATCCGGGAGGATCGCCTGGGTTGGCACGCCGCCGTCATCGCCAGCCGGCTGCCCGTTCCGGCCGGGGCATGGCGTCATCAATATGCGGTCTGTGCCGTTGCCTTTCCCGATCGGCTTGTCCACCAAGCCCTTCGCATAGATGTGACCGGTGACAGCATGTGCCGAAAAGGACATCGGATTGCTTGATACTGCTCCTGATGGCAGGGCGACGCGAACTGCCGACGATGCGCGGCCTATCGGAGCGGGACAGGACAAATAATATATCTGGGCCTTCTGTTATTCTCATTGAATTACGGATCGGGATCGTTAGTTTTGACCGGTACGTTGTCCGAGAGAGCCGCTTCTGAACAGGCTGTGTCGCGGTTGGAGTATCTGGTTAGGGGGCGGGCCGCGGGGTGTTCTGGACCGATTTCACAAGTGCAAAACTTGGCGATGATACAGTCTATTTTTCCGTGGCTGAATCTCGACTGCTCGAAGTCTTGTCGCGCAATGCCGGCCGGACTCTGACCCGCAGCCAGATCATCGATGCCATCTCGGACGATGGTTCGGGGAAGACTGACCGGAGCATCGATTTCCTCATCAACCGCGTCAGACGGAAGCTCGGCGACGACGCCCGCAATCCACGTTTTATCGGAACCCGTTATGGCGGCGGCTATGTCTGGCTTGGCCCGGCCGCACCCGCGCCATCCGCTGTGCAGGCGGCCGCAGCGGATATCATGGTTGGGCCGCTTCGCGGTCTCGATCTCCTGGGATCGCAAAAGACAGCGGGTCTGGCATTCGCGCAGTACCTTGCCGAGGCGCTGGGAGCGGATGGCGGCGGAACGGCCACGGTCGAAGCCGATATGAACCTGGCGTCTAGCGCGAGAGTGGAGCCGGCGCTGTTCACGGTCGAGCTGGCCTTCTTCCGTGATGGCGAGGCCCCCGGATGCGTGATGACCTGCCGGTCGAGCCTGTCGGGGCAGGTATTTTTCCTGCACCGGCTGTCACTGATGCGCGAAAGCGCTCCCTTTCCGTCGATCAAGCGAACGGCCGAACAGCTTGTTCCCGAAATCCTCGCCGCGCGTTGGCGCGTCGACGTGGATCACATGGCATCAAGCGAGCCGCTTCCGGTGGCGATGCAGAATGCGACCTTCAACAACTCGGACGCACCTGTGTCATGGCAGGAAAATGATGTGCAACTCGCCAGATTGCGCGCAGACCGTCCCGACGACCCTGCCCTGGCACTCATGTATGCCCATCATCTGCACACCAAAATCGTTATCTCGGGACATAAGACTTTCCGCTCGGGACTGGAGGAAAGCCTCGAGATCGACGATGAAATAGAGCGGCTGGTGCAGTCAGCCCTGATCACTTGCCAAGACAATCCGGACCTCGCGATCATCGCGGCAAAACTTTTGTACTACGTCGACAGGCGCTACAAGACGCTGGCGCTCGAACTCGCGCACAAGGCGAATGGCAGCGGCACCGCTGTCGCAACGTCAATGGCGATCCTTGGCCAATTGCTTGCCTTCACGGGCGATATCGATGCTGCGGTCGACCTGTTGCGTCAGGCGGAAACACTCGCCGCGCCGAAATCGCGGTTTCGCCACTATGTGCATTTCTTCCTGTGCCAAGCGCTGATTGCCGGCGGGCGGCGCGCTGAACTGGAGCCCGTGCGCGCCGAACTCTACGCCTTCCATCCTCTGGCGCGATTGTTTTACGAGCCCTTCATGACCGATCCGGACCGGCCCTCATTGCGCGCTCGGGCCGCCATATTGTCGATGTCGAAAGCGCGTGCCAGTGCAACCTTGAGCTACGGGCACCGTATCTCGGGTGGCCTGTTCGAGCAGGCCGAGCACCGCGCCAACAGCATGCGTGCCCCGGTCAACCTGTGTGTGCGCCGGTTCGGCCGTTCGGTTGTGCCTGAGGAAGTGGCGGTATCGGTCCCCTCGTTGCTCGGCTAGAGCCATCCGCCACGCATGATTTGGCGACCCGATGACCGCTCTGATCGCCCATGCCTGGTTGCAGCAAGAACGCGCCAACCCGTTGAAAAAACAACGCTGCAAATAATTGTGCAACAATTGTTGCCGATGTCTCTCCCCAAAACATCCAGCTTCTTCAAGTCGAGGGATTGGGGGACGTTTCATGGGGACATCAGGCAATTCGGTAACAGGCTGGCAATCCGTCAGTGTGAGAAGACGCCTGCATCTGCTTCTCGCCACCAGTGCGTTGACCGTTGTCTTGCCCGTTGCCGCGGTGGCGCAAGAGATTATTGACGGCACGTCAGAAACCGTGGTCGGCACCGGTGGCGGCACGCAGGCAAGCCCGTGGTATGTTGGCGGGCTGGAAAACCCGACGGATTTGACGATCGGCTCCACCGGCACCGGCACGCTCGCTATTTCCGCCGGCGGCGTAGTCGTCGATGTCGCGGCCACGATCGGTGACAATTCCGGTTCGGAAGGCACGGTGACGGTGGATGGCGCGGGGTCGAAATGGACGAGTGCACTTGATCTCCGTGTCGGCAATTCCGGCACCGGCACGCTCAATATTTCCGATGGCGGTGAAGTCTACAACGACTATGGGATCATCGCCGACGAAGGCGGTTCGGATGGCACGGTGACCGTGGATGGACCGGATTCGGTCTGGACGAATCGGGGCAAGCTTTTTGTCGGTTATGGCGGCACTGGAAGGCTCCACATTTCCGCTGGCGGCGCAGTCACCAATGATCTGGTGGCTGTCATCGGCGAGTTCGGCAGTTCGATAGGCAGAGTGACTGTGGATGGCGCAGGGTCAAGCTGGACGATTTCGGACGCGCTTCGTGTCGGCGATTTCGGCAGGGCGTATCTGGATATTTCCGCTGGCGGCACAGTGAGCGGTACCATTGCTACCATAGGCTACTCTTTTAATTCGCTTGGCACGGTGACAGTGGATGGCGCAGGGTCGAGCTGGACGAATTCGGGCAGTCTTGTTGTCGGCCGTTTCGGCTCCGGGACGCTGGATATTTCCGATAGCGGCGCAGTGAGTGCCAATGGCGTTTCCGTCGCCGCCTATCCTGGCTCCATCAGCACAATCAACATTGGCGCCGCCTCCGGGGAGGCGGCTGTCGCGGCAGGCACTCTCGACAGTCCCACCTTGGCATTCGGCGACGGCACCGGCACGCTGGTCTTCAACCATACTGATACCGGCTATGATTTCGGCAGCGATATCAGCGGCAACGGCACGATCTTGCACGAAGCGGGCGAAACCAACCTAACCGGCGATTCTTCCGGTTTCTTGGGCGAAACCCACGTTTCTGGTGGCACGCTTAATGTCCGCGGCGCACTTGGCGGTTCGATTGGAACCATCGGCATCAATTCCGGTTCGAACGGCACTGTGACGGTGGAGGGTTCGGAATCGAGCTGGACGAACTCGGACAGTCTTTATGTCGGCGAGAAGGGTCGCGGGGCGCTGGAGATTGCCGCAGGCGGCGCGGTCAGCAACGCCAGTGCCTATATCGGCTACAGTACCGGTTCGCACGGCACGGTGACGGTGGATGGCGCAGGGTCGAGCTGGACGACTTCGGACAGGCTTCATGTCGGCGATGGCGGCACGGGGTCGCTGGATATTTCCTCTGGCGGCACAGTAAATGCCAATGGCGTTTCCGTCGCTGTCGGAGCTGGCTCCACCGGCACGATCAACATTGGCGCCGCTTCAGGGGGGCCTGCTGCTGCGGCAGGGACGCTCAGTAGTCAGACCATGGTGTTCGGCGATGGCGACGGCACGCTGGTCTTCAACCACACCGATACCGGCTATGATTTTGGCACCGATATCAGCGGCGACGGCACGATCTTTCACAAGGCGGGCGATACCAACCTGAGTGGCGATTCTACCGGTTTCTTGGGCGAAACCCGCGTTTACGGCGGCACGCTTCATGTCAGGGGTTCGCTTGGCGGCTCGACCGGGGTCATCGGTACCCATCCCGGTTCGAACGGCACGGTGACGGTGGAGGGTTCGGCGTCGAGCTGGACGAATTCGGGCGATCTTTTTGTTGGCAATGAGGGCACCGGAACGCTCGATATTTCCGATGGCGGCACAGTAAGCAACTCCGTTGGTGGCATCGGCACCACTTCCGGTTCGAACGGTACGGTGACGGTTGAGGGGCCGGATTCGAGCTGGACGAATTCGGTCAATCTCTTTGTCGGCAATGCTGGCACCGGGACGCTCAATATTTCCGGTAGCGGCGCGGTGAATACCAATCTCGTCACCGTTGCCCGCAATGCTGGCTCCACCGGCACAATCAACATTGGCGCCGCCTCGGGGGAGGCTGCTGTTGCGGCAGGGACACTCAATAGCCCGATCGTGTTGTTCGGCGATGGCGATGGTACGCTGGTTTTCAACCACACCGCGAGCGGTCATAAGTTTGGTGCGAATTTGAGCGGTGACGGCCAGATCTTGCAGGAAGCAGGCGATACCATTCTGAGCGGCGATTCTTCCGGCTTTTCCGGATCGACCAGCGTTTCCGGCGGCACGCTGCATGTCAATGGGTTGCTTGGCGGCACGATTGACGTCTCTGGCGGCGTGCTCGGCGGTTCGGGCACACTGGGTGCCCTGACGGCGGACGCCGGTGCAGCGGTCGCGCCGGGCAATTCCATCGGCACGCTGAATGTCGGCGATACGACCTTCAATGCCGGATCGGTTTATGAGGTCGAACTCAACGATGGCGGCTTTGTTGCCGGCATCAACAACGATCTTCTGAACGCTTCCGGCACGGTGACGATCAATGGCGGGACGGTGAATGTCACGCCGGTCAATGGCAGCGATTCAGGTATTAGCTACACGCTTGGCAGCTACACGATCCTGACCGCGGCGGGCGGCGTGGTCGGAACGTTCGACGCATTGACCGACGATTATGCCTTCCTTGACTTCGCGCTGGATTACAGCGGCGCCAACAGCGTCATTCTGAATTCATCCCTGGCGGTCAGCAGCTTCTGCCAGGCCGGCATGACCGCGAACCAATGCGCGACCGGCGAAGGCGCCTATTCGCTTGGCTTCGGCGATGCGACGTTCAACGCCCTGCTGACGCTCGCCAATGACGAGGCGCCCGGCGCCCTGGACCAACTCTCCGGCGAGATCTACGCCTCGGCAAAGACGGCGCTGCTCGAAGACAGCCGCTTCCCGCGCGAGGCAGCGCAGGATCGTCTGCGCTTCGCACTCGGTGGTGTGGGAGCCGACAACCGTGGGCAGGCATTCGGCTATGGCGGCGGCGGTTTCTGGGCGCAGGGCTTCGGGGCCTGGAGCCAGCAGCACGGCAACGGAAACGTCGCCGCCATCGACCGTTCGATCGGCGGCTTCATTCTGGGCGCCGACACGCTGGTCCTGGACGATCTGCACTTCGGCGTGCTTGGCGGCTATTCTCGCTCGAACTTCCACGTCGATAGCCGTGCGTCCTCCGGCACGGCCGACACTTACTCGCTCGGCGCTTATGCGGGTCGTACGGGGGGCGCTTTCTCGCTCGAGGGCGGAGTGGCCTACAGCTGGCACAGCCTCGATACGTCCCGCCTGGTGGGATTCACCGGCTTCTCCGACAGTCTCACGGCATCTTACAGTGCCGGGACGCTGCAGGTCTGGGGCGAGGCGGCCTACAGCATCGAGGTGAGTACAGCCCGCTTCGAGCCCTTTGCCAACCTGGCTTTTGCAAACCTGTCCACCGACGGATTCACCGAGAGCGGCGATGCCGCGGCACTGACGGCAAGTGGCCAAAGCACAAGCGCCACTTTCACAACCCTTGGGTTCCGCGGTGACAAGCAAGTCGATCTTGGTGCTGTGCACGGCACGCTCTCGGGAGAGATTGGCTGGCGGCACACTTTTGGTAACACGCCAACCGCCACGCAGAGCTTTGCCGCCGGCGGGAGCGACTTTGGCATCGCCGGGGTGCCGCTTGAGCGCGATAGCCTGGTCCTCGGTGCGGGATTTGATGTGAACCTCACCGAGGGTGCCTCGCTAGGCCTCACCTATAGCGGCCAATTCGGTTCGAGCGGTCAGGATCATTCGGCCAAGGCGAAACTCACTGCGCGGTTCTGATCGGCAGCGTTGGATCGCATGTGTCGGCCGGAGTGCCGGGTGCTCAGGTGTCCGGCGCGATCAACGCGACTTGGGAAAGCGTAGTCGTCTATCGTTCCACCCCTTCGCTCAAGCAAGGCGAGCAAACTCGCTCGCACGTCCGCTGTGATCTCGAACTGAACCGCGCGACCGGTTTTCCGCTGGACAACCATGGTGCGAGTCCGGATCGACTGCCCTGAAACCAGCGTGCCGATCTTGATTTTGACGAGGTCGCAACCCCGGAGCTTGCTGTCGATGCCGAGATCAAACACAGCGCGATCACGCATTCGCCCCTCGCGATCGAGAAAGACGCGGATCACTCAGATCTGGCGCTGCTTCAAGGGCTTCTTGACGCCGACCATTCGTCCGGCGTTCCATGCAGGTCTGCCGTGTGCGGCAGGATTGCACCGTGCCATACCCATATCCCTACTCCTTCGGCCACTATTGCCCGTCGGAAGAATAGACGAGCGTGGCGAATCAACCGGGCCGGGAGCAGCCTGTCTGCCGTCGGGAAACTCTCATCGTATAGCTGCGATTCGGTTATCCGTCGCATTCCAGATCCCGGCGGAGCGAGGTTTGCCACTTCCGCAAGTTTCTGAGATCGGCATGCAGCTCGACGAAGCAAGGGGCTTTCTCGACAGAAGGAAAAGGCATCGCATTCTTTTGTTGTTTGAGAGCCAGGTTACGCGTTTTGATTCGCGCCAAAGATCAGTGAATTGCTTTCTTCAATTCAGGTTCCAAAGATGAAGGTCTGGATTTATCCCCCCAGCCGCCGCTTCAAATTCGCTATCAGAATTCAAACCTCGGTCGGGAGACAGGATTGTCTCGCGATACTCCTGCATCGATCGAAACGGCAAAATCTCCCTCCAGCATCTCCAGTCTCGCCGGTAATCCGGCCGCGCGACAGAGGGCGGTTCCGGCCGCACAGTCCCACAAGCGCGAATGCGCCTCGACATAGCCGCGCAGCCGTCCGAGCGCGACCAGAGCGAGCGACACGGCGCAACTGCCCAGGCTGACGATCGTGAGCCCGTCTGCCTCCAATTGCCGTTCGAGTTCCGCCCGCTCGGCAGCTGGCCATTGCGGATTTCGGCCGACGGCCACCAGTCCGCCGAACCCCGCCGACATGCGCCCAAGCTGGCCCCGAATGGCGATGGGCGCGTCCTCACCGCCGCAAATCGCAAAGCCCAGCGCCGGTGCGGCGACAGCACCCAGGACCGGCCGCCCGTTGCGCATCAGCGCGATCGACACGCCCCATATCGGCAGGCCGCTCAGGAAGTTCGTGGTTCCGTCGAGTGGATCGAGAACCCAGAACTCGTCAGCCGGCTCGCCGCCGTTCTCTTCGCCGACAATCGAAATGCCTGGTGTCAGCGTGACGAGCCTCTGGCGCGCCAGATCCTCCGCGCCGCGGTCGATCGACGAAACGAAATCCGCCGGCCCTTTCATTTCCACCAGTCCCGCATCCGCGTCGAGGAAGCGCTCCAGGCACCACGCACCGACATCCGTCGCGATTGCGCAAGCCGCTTCCGCAAGATACGTGTCGCTCACCGCGCGCCGCCCGAGCGTCTTTCGGCGAGGCGCTTCTCGATGTTCGAAATGACCCGGTAAGCTCGCCCGTAGAAAGACATGTCGCCCAAGGAATAACCCATGCCATAGGTGCGATACGGCGTCTCGAAGTTAAGCGGTGTTTCGTAGGGCGTTGCGGCGATCAGGTCGATCAGCCGATCCCAGTCAATATTGCCGTCGCCAGGCAAAAGATGATCGTCACGCACCGAGCGGTTGTCATGCAGATGGGTCGAGATGAGGCGTTCGCCGAATTGCTCCAGAATGCGAAAGCCGCCGGGCTCGGAGAGTTCAGCATGGCCGCAATCGTAGCATAGGCCGACGACTTCCGCCGGGTGGCGCTCGAACAGGCGCTCGTACATTTCCAAAGTGCGTTCCATTGGGGCGGCATTGAGGTTTTCCACCGCGATACGCACGCCGGACCGCCCGCAGTCGTCCGCGATTTCGTCAAAGGACCGGTGCAGAAGCGCATAGAAGGCCGCATTCTCTTCCGGATCGCGCAGCGCCGCTTCGTCAAGATCGACATGCATGACGACATTGGGCGAACCGATCCGCTGCGCCAGCTCCAGCCGATTGCGGATGAGGTCAAGACCGGCAAGGCGCTGCCATTCGACCGGCGACAGGAAATCCTTGCGCGTCTCGACGAAAGGCGCACCCACTTCGCTCACCTTGTTCTTTCCGTGCGAACCGTGGATCGACCAGGCTTTGAGCCCCGCCTCGTCCAGCATGGCCGCGATGTGGTCCATTTCCGACGACGCGTAGACGTAGGAATAGCCGGCATCCGGGTTCCAGTTCACATGGGTGAAGCCCGCTTCGCGAATACCGCGCAGGGAGTGGCGGATGCCTTCGTCGAACCAGCGTTCGTGGTTCGGCAGGTGCCAGACGGTGATGCAAGTGTCCATAAGTGTCTCCTGAGGATGAATCAGACAGCGGAAAGTGGCGCGCGGCCGAGACCAAGCCGGTCGGCGACGAGGATGATGATGAAGGAGAAGCCCATCACGAGCGTGGCGTAGACCAGTCCCTGGGCGAGTTGTTCGGGATTGCTGCTCGCCGCCATGCTGGCGATGGCGACGCCGAGCGGCCGGTTGTTCGGATTGTAGAGAAAAGCCGAGACAGTGTACTCGTTGATCAGGTCGTTGAACGCGAGCGCCGAAACCAGGATCAGTACGGGCGCGAGCAATGGCAGAGTGACCCTCACAAACCGCTCCAGCGGCCCCGCGCCCAGAGCCCGCGCGGCCTCGTCAAGCGTCGGATCGAGCCCCGTCATCGACGCGCCTATCAGACGCACCATCATCGGCACGATCAGGATGCCATAGGCGATCGGCAGGATGGCGTAGGAGCCGAGCAACACGTTGCCGAAGAGGATCGGGGCGGACGCGTCATAGGCGATAATCAGCCCGATCGCCACGAGCGACGACGGCAGAACCCATGGAATGAACAGCGAGAACTCCAGCACCGCGAGCGAAACATGCCGGTAGCGTGCGATCAGGTGGCTGGCGAACAGGCTGAGCGCCAGGACAACACCGACAGCGAGCAGCGACATGACTGCGGAATTGATCAGTGGTTCGACCGTCTGGCTTTCGGTGAGCACGGTCACATAGTTCGACAGCGTCAGTCTCGACGGCAGTACGTCCATGGCGATCGACGCCGACGGCGCGAAGGAGAACAGGATCGTCAGCACGACCGGCGTCGCGTAGATCACGAACAACGCCCAGGCCACAGCGTGCACGGCCGTGTTGGCGAAGCGGTTGCGGATGTCGAGACGTTGCATGGGAACAGGCGTTTTCACGCCGCCGGTGTAGCGCCCGCGGCTTTCGATCCAGCGCAGTGCCAGGAAGACGATCAGCGACACTGCGCCCAGCATCAGCGCCAGCATCGCGGCCATGTCCGCACGGCGGATACTGTTGAGGCCGAGGATCATTTGGTTGAGCATTCTGAATTCGCGCCCGCCGACAATCGCCGGCGCGGCGAAGGACGTGAGCGCCGAAAGCAGGACGAGGAGCGAGATGGCGAAGACCGTTGGAAGAACGACGGGGAAGACGACGCGCACGAGCGCGGTGAACGGGCTCGCCCCCAGGCTGCGCGCGGCCTCCACGGTGGAATAGTCGACCCGCCTGACCGCCGCGCGCAGGAACAGGAAATGATAGTGTGTCATCAGGAAGCTGTGGGCGATCAGAACCGCAGGCCAGCCACGGAACCAACGCCGCTCCATCTCTGGAAAGATCCAGGTCAGAAGCTCCGTGACCGCTCCGTGATCGCCATAGACGAAGTTGTAGCCGGTGATCGCCGTGACCGAGCTGAACACGAGCGGAGTCGCAAAGGCGATCTTCAGAAATCCCGACCCGCGCACATTGACGAATTCCAGAACGACCACCTGGAACAGGCCGACAAGATTGACCGTGATCAACGTCGCCGCCGTCATCCACACCGTGTTCCACAGGGCTTGGCGCACATTGCGAGAGTCGGCGAGGCGGGCGATCGTTTCCGTCGTTACCCGCCCCTCGGCCAGGAAGGCCTTGCCCAGCACCGAGGCGAGCGGCGCGTAGAGGAAGGCGACAATCGCCCAGGCGAGAACCAGAACAGCGGCCCAGAACAAAGTGGTGCGGATCATCCGCGTGCCCCGAATCGAACCCACGCGACCGACCGCAAGGACAGCATCGGTCATGCCGGGTCTCCCGGGTAACGGTGAACCTTGTCGGCATGGATGGAGACCGTCACCGTCTCGCCGGGCGCGCGATCGTCAAAATAGCCGGGCGCGTCGGCCAGCAGGAGGCTGTCGCCGCGCCTCAGCAAGAGCCGAACCCGTGCGCCCTGAAAGACCGCGCGGTCCAGCACGGCGTCGAATGTCACCCAGCCCTCTCCCGGCTTTTCGCCCAGATGCACATCCTCGGGCCGCACGAAGGCCACGCCCTGAAAGCTCGCGGGCGCGATGCCGTCGGTGTCGGCCAGGCGGCTCGATTCGCCGACAAACGCGCACACGAAGGGTGTGGCGGGCTGCGTGTAAAGCGCGCGTGGCGGGCCGACCTGGCACAGATGCCCCGCCTCCATCACGGCGACACGGTCGGACAGCGCCAGCGCCTCGGCCTGGTCGTGGGTCACGTAGACGGTGGTCAGCCGCAGGCGTTGCTGGATGTCGCGGATCTCGTCGCGCATCGCCTCGCGCAGTTTGGCGTCCAGATTGGAGAGCGGTTCATCGAGAAGCAGGATCTTCGCACCGAGTATGAGCGCCCGGGCGATCGCCACGCGCTGCTGCTGGCCGCCCGAGAGTTCGGCGGGCTTCTTGCGCGCATGGTCGGCGACGCCGATCCGCTCGAGCGCCTCCGACACGCGCTCTTCGATCTCTTTCTTCCGGGTCCGCGCCACGCGCAGCCCGAACGCAACATTGTCGTAGACGCTCAGATGGGGAAACAGCGCATAATTCTGAAAGACGACACCGATGCCGCGATCCTCCGGCGCCAATGCGGTCATGTCTCGGCCGTCGATGATGACCCGGCCGCGCGAGGGACGCACGAAACCGGAAATCGCGCGCAAAAGCGTGCTCTTGCCGCAGCCGGACGGCCCCAGAAGCGTAAAGAACTCGCCTTCGGGGACATGCAGGCTAAGATCCGACAGAACCGGGGTCGAACCATAGGCAATGTCGATGTTTTCGAGCGTGATCATCGCTTGTCTCGCACAGTGAGGGGAGCGCCGCGCGCTCCCCCGGGTGAAGCGGTTTCCTCAGAGAAGATCGAGCTGGATGCGCTCCAGCCAGCCGTCGAGATTGCGGGCCATGAGGTCCCAGTCGATAGGCTGCGGGGTGAGAAGCGTGGCGCTCTTGCGCACGTCTTCCGGCGATTGCGCGATGGCGTCCGGATGAACCGGGATGACGCCGAACCGTTCGGCGTTCTCGACCTGAAACTCCACCGACTGGACATATTCGAGGAAGGCGAGCGCCTGCTCCATATTGTCCGTGCCTTTCAGGATCGCATTGCGCTCCACGACGATCGGCGTGCCGCCTTCCGTGTCGATATAGGCGTAGTTGTAGCCGCCCGTCTCGGCATCGCGCTGAACGCCCAGGAAATGGTTCAGCGACAGCGGCGTTTCGCCGTTCGCGATCATTTCGGGGCGGTTCATGCCCTCCTCGAAGACAACGGCGTTCGCGTAGAACTTGGCGAACCAGTCCCAGCCTTCCTCCGTCATTTCTCCGGTTTCGTCGATCTGGCGCGTGAACAGGCCGGCGAGGATCGCGCGCGTCGTCTGCCAGGTCAGCGCGCCGATCATGAACTTGCCTTCCCATTTCGGATCGGAGAGCTCTTCCCAGGTCTGAGGCGCCTCTTCCCCAGACAGGATATCGGTGTTGTATGACAGGGTGATCGGCGTCTGACGGTAGCCGTAAAAATAGCCGTCGGGATCCTTGTAGATGTCCGGCAGGCCGTCCAGCGCGTCGAGTGTGTATTTTTCCAGCAGGCCTTCCTGCTTCAGGCCCGCGGTCAGGAAGTCGATCAGGCCGAAGATGACGTCGGCCTGCGGATTGTTGCGTTCGGCGAGCACGCGGTCATAGACCTCGCCGCCGCCCATGTTCACGAAATCGATGTCGAAGCCGAGCTTCGCTTCCGCCAGTTCCTCGATCACGGCGGTACGGTCGGCCGATTGCGGTGTGTAGATCGTCAGGTCGCCGGCAAAGGCGACGGACGAGGAAAGGGAAAAGGCCGCAAGACCTGCGACGCGAAGATTGCGGGAGATGGTCATGGCTGTGTCCTCTCGGTTGGAATGGGCCGGCCTTGCCGGCGCCTCCAACGCTACGCCACCTATGTGTCACTTAAATAACATTGCGCAAATTAATTATCTTGGCTTGACGATCTAGCCGACCGGATTGCGAATCGTCATTATCGGCGCATGTCGAACCGCGTCGCCCCACTCACCTTCAACGAACGCCAATTGTTCGAACTGGTGCACAGGCGCGCAAACATCTCCCGCTCCGAGATCTCAGAGATTACAGGCCTGACGCCGACGACGGTTTCCCGGCTCGTTTCAGGCCTCGTCGAAATCGGCCTTCTGAGTGAGAAGGCGGATCGCGCGGGACAATTGGGGCAGCCGCGCAAGAACCTCGCCGTCAGGGCGGGGCAAGCCTTTTCCGTCGGCGTCAACTTCATGCGCGGGCGTTTCGATCTGGCGATCGTCGACATCGCCGGCAACATCGTTTTCACCGATCAGGTCGATATCGACGATGTCACGCCCGAGGGTATCGCCCACCTTGCCGCTGACCGGCTGGACGCTGGAGTGGAAATGTCCGGGATCGATCGGGGGAGAATAGTCGGCGCGGGCTTTTCCCTACCGGGCGGATTCTCGCAGGACGGCGAAACCCTTTTGGCCCACAGTCACTTTCCCGACTTCCATGAACAGAAGCTCGCCCCTCTTTTCGCGGATGCGCTTGACTTGCGCTGCAGTGTCGACACGGACGGCGCCTGCGCCGCGCTCGGAGAATACCTATATGGCCATGGCGCCGGTTACGATACGTTCTTCCTGGTTCATATAGGCCACGGGGTGGGCGGGGGCGCCATCATCCAGGGCAAGCTCTTTCGCGGGGCACATGGCAATGCTTCCAAGCCAGGCGTCCTCTTTCCCTACGGTACGCCCCGCCCCTCGGGACAAGACTTGGTCGAAACGCTGGTGAAGGCCGGCATTGAAATTGAGGATATTGCGGAAATCCCAGAGGTCGTGGCGCGGGCGGGCGAAGCTGTCGAAGCCTGGATCGACCGTGCATCGGAGCAACTGGCGACGCTTGGCCGTGTGATCACCGCCTTCCTCGATCCGGAAATCATCATCATCGGCGGGCGCCTCCCGCACCGAATGAACCAGCGCCTGGTCGACACCTTGTCGGGCAAATCATTGCCAGGCCCGTCGCGCGGCTTGACGAACGCGCCATTCGCCGCTTCGCGCCTCGGACCAGATTCCGGCGTTCTTGGGGCAGCCAGTCTGCCGGTCTTTTCATTTTTCTTCCCGGGTTCGAGACAAACATCCGGCAACGCCTATGTCGACGGTCGCCGTCGATCCGAACATCAAACGAGCTGACCTGCGCCGCACTCATGGGCACCAAGACAGACTCGGCGCGGAACAGATCTCTGCATATGGACTCGGCGCAACCAGAACGACAGTTCCAAAAATCACTCAATTTGCAGACGCTCAAACTCCACCAACACATCCACGTATCTCGCGCTCAGAGAGCAGTGAGCTGCAATTGCTCGCCCGATTTTGAGTTTGGACGCGCTTCGCGAAAGCCTGTTCCCCGGCGTTAAAGGACGAACAATCCGCTCACAGCGAACGGCGGCTTTCGAGGCGGACTTCAGTACAGATGTATGTCCGACATGCAGGCGCAGAGCGGTTGTTTGTCAACAGAACGCTGAGCGGGCAGCTTTGCATCGGAAGCAAAGGGGAACATCACTTGCCGTTCGTCCAGCGCGCTCTCACCGACAGATGATGTATCTAAAGGTCTTCTTCGCCCAAAACCTCCCCAATTTTCTCAGCCCACCACTCGGCCATTCTGACACTTTCCTCCCAGTAGGAGGCGCGGTGGCAAGCGCGCCGGACCGCATTGCCGCGGACATGGGCAAGCTCGGCTTCGATTGCATCGGCGTTCCATAGCCCAGTTTCGTTCGAAAGCGTGGGCACGGTCGCGCGAAATCCGTGTGAGGTCGCTTTGTGTTTTTCAAAGCCCATCCGTCGCAAGGCCTGGTTGATCGTGTTTTCACTGATCGGCCGTTCGAGTGATGCACTCGACGGAAACACGAGACGCAGATTGCCGGTATGCGACTGCTGTTCGCGCAGTATGTCGATTGCCATGAGTCGCATATGATGGCATCCGACTCACGAGTGTGATGGCATGTCCGCCGGAAGATGGGCGCTGCTTAAGCCCATCCCGCAAGGCGTAGCCGCAATTCAGTTGATGCAGGGACAAAGAGACACAGAAGGCCAAAACCTACGCCTTCCCTGTCTGCATCCCCTCAGTTTCGCTCACAGTTGACTCAGGATTCGCGTTCCGGCCTTCGCCAGCGTCTTCCTCTACGTTCAACCAGACGCCTCTCCTGAGCCTTCTGTGAGTCGAATAGAGCTACCTGCCTAGCGCGCGATAGACAGAGGCCTTGGAAAGACCTGTTGCCTTGATGATCTCAGGGACGGTCTTTCCGTCCTCTCTCAGGGACTTGATCTCTTCAACCGCCTCATCTGTCAGAAGGCTCTTCCGGCCAAACTGAACGCCTTTCGCCTTCGCCTTGGCGATCCCGTCCATCTGCCTCTCTTTGCGAATGCTGTTCTCAAACTCGGCAAACACTGCCAGCATTCCAAGGAAGGCTTTACCGGCTGCATCCCGCGTATCGATTGATTGATCTAGCACCTTGAGCGTCACGCCCTTGGCTTCCAGTTCCCGAACGATCCTGAGCAGGTCTTCGGCGCTCCTTGCCAATCGATCTATTCGCGAGATGGCCAGCGTGTCCCCCTCTCTGAGGTACTCTAGGCACTGCTTGAGGGCAGGCCTTGCGCTGTCCATTCCCGATCTCTTCTCTTCGAAGAGCTTGTCTACTCCGAAGGCTGTCAGCTTCTCCTTCTGGACTTCCAGAGATTGACCGAGTGACGACACCCTCGCATATCCGACTGTTGCCATGTCTCATATCTCCTTAGAGGTTTAGAGAATGCATATTTGAGACATGAAAAGAGACGCGTCAAGAGCCTCTCTCAAAAAGTATACGTTGTGAGGCGTAGTTACTGTCAGCCGGGAACGCTCAGGCCTTACCACCACCATCTGTATTAAGCGGTCTTCACGGCCTACCGGGCATGCCTTCGATTTTCAGGCCGGACGGAACCCCTATGGGGGGAAGACGCCACCGCCCACCCTCACATTCCCATTTCAGATTTTTCGGTGAAATCGACAGTGGGGAACTGATTCGACTTCAGGGCGTTTTCCACAATTGTCCAGCACTTAACACATTGTAATTGCTTGAGATAGTGTAACAGTTTGAATCTATTGACAAATTTCGATTTATCCCTTATATTCAGTGTTAACTGGAGGTCAGTTCAGATGTTGGATGTGGTGAAAAAGCCGGACTACGCGCGAGTCCAGCGCGTTGTGCGCGGACTGCATTCCGAATTCGATGTAACCGCGCCCCCTGTGAATCCAGTCGAGATCGCTCGTTCCAAGGGCTTTAAGGTGTTGTTTGTCGAGTTTTCGGGCGAAGCAAATAACATCTCAGGCTTCTATGATTTCGATGAGCAGACCATCTACGTCAATCGCGATGAATACCCGTTGCGTCAGACGTTCACGGTAGCTCATGAACTCGGTCATGCGCTACTGCATGTGGAATGGGCCTCTTCCGATCAGTACCGCATCCTTCTCAGGGATTCTGAATACGGCGGGAATGATCCGTATGAAAAGGAAGCGAACGCGTTTGCCGCGCATTTGCTTGTGCCACGCTTCCTGCTAGACCAGTATTGGCAGAGCAATTCTGTCGAATCACTGTCGCGCCTTTTTGCGGTATCCGTTCCTATGATCAAGAATCGACTTTCCTTCGAGTATGGCGTCTGACAGAGAGACTGCAAAAGGCGCAGTCGTTCAATCTGACGACAACGACCCTGAACTTGAAAACGCATTAGAGAATGCGGCAAAGCTTCAGCTTGATCTAAAGCGGGAAGACAATCGTCACCGGGAAGCCATGAATGCCCAGAATTTAGGGTTTGTCGGCAACCTTTTTGGTGACGGAAAAAGCATTCCGACCACTGCCGCTCTGGTTACGGTTCTCTTAGCGTTCGGAGTGGCGATCGGCCTCTATATTGCGGCCTACAACCAGCCTGTAAATGGGGACATGTGGTTCACAAATGCAGAACGATCACTGTCTGTGGCTTTAGCAGCGTTGGCTTATGTGTTCGGTAAGGGCGGTAAGTAGCGATTAGTCCTGCTGAACTTGTTTGAGGGCTTCAGCCGCAAGCTTCAATCGCGCTTCTCTGCCGCCATACCGGCTGGTCATCCCGTGGCCTTTATGTCCAAGCACCACTGAAATCACTTCCTCTGCCACGCCGGCCACTCTCAGCCGATCAGACAGCGTATGGCGAAGGGAATGCACTACCTTCTTCGGATCGCTTGTAACCGTCCTGACGTGCTTCATGAGCGCCTGAGAAGCCGCTTCATCATTCACCTTCGAGCCGTAGTGGGGAAACAGGAATGGACTGTCCCCTGACAACGCAACAGCTTCCTTCGTCGTCTCCAGCGCCTCGCCCATAAGCGGGATTTCCCGTATCGATGACGCTGTCTTTATGCCCCGCCGGTCATTCGCCTGTATGCGGATGTAGGGGATGTCCTCCCCTTCGATGAACAGGTCCGATTTCATCAGTTTGGAGACTTCCGACAGGCGGCACCCGGAATACTCCAAGAGCGCCCATATCATCCGCAGTTCTGAATTGCCGTGCCGTTCCAGTTGGCCCCGGATAGCTTTCAGTTCGGCCTGTGTGAACGATGTCCGCTCTTCCTTCCCTGAGCCTTCGACCTTAATAGTCAGACCTTTGAAGGGACTGGAGATGCTTAGCTCTTCCTCCATGATCGCATGATTGATCATCGCCTTGAGGTCATTCAGGTAGCGTCTTCCCGTAGCTGTCTATGATCGAATCCGCGACCGCGCCTCTGTAGGCTTCATCGGCAGGCAAACCATTCTCATCATATTCGACCTCGAAAGGATCAACGCCGAATTCCTGTAGCCGCTTGATGAGATGATAGTACCGGTCCAGATCGCTAAGAGGCGCTTCAGGCAATGCTGGCTGCCCCTTGGCTTTCCGCTCCGCCTGTCGCAATTCCCGCTCAAACTCAGTGTGAACCTGAGGGTATGCGGCCAGTGCTTCTGTCTGGGTTTTCCCTAGGAACCGCTTCAGTTCCGTCTTCCCGACGATCTCTTTCAGGTGCTTCGGCACCCTTCGCCGGTAGTGATATGCCCCGCTCTTTGTCTGGACAACGTGCTTCAAGACAAGACCCATTGTGTAGTCCTCGTGTACCGCGATGTGTACCGCTCGGACCTTCAGGTCTATGATATCATTGAAGAAAAAGGGCTTTCAAGAAGCCTAGTGGTGCCCAGAAGAGGACTCGAACCTCCACGCCTTGCGGCACACGGACCTGAACCGTGCGCGTCTACCAATTCCGCCATCTGGGCACGGGTTTGGCTAGGCCGCACCGTTTAAGGTGCGGCGGGCGCCAAGTCAACGGCGTTGCGGGGCCCGAAATGGTATTTTTCGACGTATTTTTTCCGACCCCGCCCGTGGGCGCCTGGATCGGCTCACAGCCGGGCGATGCGGTCGGTCAGGAGGGCGAAGAACCCATCCGAATCGATGTCGCGAATGACGTGGGCGTTCTTCGGGCGGTCGGTCACGCCCCACCAGTCGACCACCGTCATGCCCATGGTCAATTCCGAGCCGATCTCGATCTCGACATTGCAGTCGCGGCCTGAAAACAGATCGGGCCGCAGCAGCCAGGCGATGACGCAGGGATCGTGCAGCGGGCCGCCGTCGGTGCCGTATTTGTCCTCGTCGAAACGCTCGAAGAAATCGATCAGCGCGGCGGCGGCATCCGTCACCTTGGTGCCTTTCGCCCGCATCGCGTCGATGCGGGCGCGCGTCGTCAGCGCCTTGTGTGTGCAGTCGAGCGGGATCATCACGATCGGCACCCCGGAGTGGAAGAGGGCGGCGGCGGCGTGTGGGTCGACGTAGATGTTGAACTCGGCGGCCGGGGTGGTGTTGCCGCCTTCGAAGAAGCCGCCGCCCATCATGACGATCTCGCGGATCTTCGGCGCGATGTCGGGTGCGCGGTTGAGCGCCAGCGCGATGTTGGTCAGCGGGCCGAGCGTGCACAGCGTCACCTCGCCGGAAGCGCGTTCGCGCACCGTTTCGACGATGAAGTCGACGCCGTGCTGGGCCTGCAATTCCATAACGGGTTCAGACAGTTCCGGGCCGTCGAGGCCGGTCTTGCCGTGAACGTATTCGGCCGTGACGAGATCGCGCACGAGCGGCCGCGACGCGCCGGCGAAGACCCTGACGTCGGTCCGGCCGGCCAGTTCGCAGACCTTGCGGACGTTGGTCTGGGTCAGCGGCAGCGGGACGTTGCCGGCGACGGCGGTGATCCCGAGGACGTCGAATTCCGGGCTGGCCAGCGCCAGCAGGATCGCCAACGCGTCGTCCTGGCCCGGATCGGTGTCGATGATGATGGCGCGGCGCTCGGTCATGTTGCCCCTGTCAGATGCTTGCAATCGCGTAAGGGCCAAACCATATCAGTCGGAGGGGCGAATGCCATCGTCGGGTTCGCCAGAAAATGTCGCTTCGCTTGAAAGGACATGGCATGGCGCGCGTACCGCCCTTTTCGAGCCCGCTGCTCGTCGGCTTCGAAACGATCGAAAAGTCGCTCGAGCGCATCGCCAAGAGCTCCGACGGCTATCCCCCCTACAATATCGAGCGCGTCGTTTGCGACGGCGCCGACGTGCTGCGCATCACGCTGGCCGTCGCCGGCTTCTCCATCGACGACCTGGAAATCGCCACCGAGGATTCGCAACTCGTCATCCGCGGCCGGCAGGCCGAGGACGAGACGCAGCGCGAGTTCCTGCACCGCGGCATCGCGGCGCGGCAGTTCCAGAAAGCCTTCGTGCTCGCCGACGGCATGCGCGTGCTCGGCGCGGAACTGAAGAACGGCCTGCTCGCCATCGACCTCGACCGGCCGCAGCCCGAAAAGCTCGTCCGCAGGATCGAGATCGCCCAGCGCGACTGAGTTCCCTCCTCTCGAGCGGGCGCGGTGACACGCCCCTCTCACCGGAATGTGAGAAACCGTGTAGCGGGCCGCCGATTGACCTCGGCGCGGCCCCATCTATGGTTCGCCCTCACGATTGTCCGCCTGTCCGAAGGGGTTTCCCGATGCGATTCGTTTCCGCCGCGCTCGCCGCATTGTTCCTGTCCACGTCGCTCGCGACGGCCGCCGAGCCGAACGCCGCAAACTGGGACGCCGTTCTCGCCGACGCGAAGGGGCAGACTGTCTACTGGAACGCCTGGGGCGGCTCGGAAAACATCAACGCCTATGTCGACTGGGTCGGCGACGTCCTGGCCGACCGCTTCGGCGTCAAGCTGGTGCATGTGAAGCTCGACGACACCGCCAACGCGGTCGCCACCGTGGTGACGGAGAAGGCGGCCGGCAAGGACGAGGACGGCACGATCGACCTCATCTGGATCAATGGCGAGAACTTCGCCTCGATGAAGCGGCAGGGCCTGCTCTACGGTCCCGGCTGGGCGCAGCAACTGCCCAACTGGAGCTATGTCGACGTCGAGACCAAGCCGACCATCACGACGGATTTCACGATCCCGACGGACGGCATGGAATCGCCCTGGGGCATGGCCAAGCTGGTGTTCTTCCACGACAGCGCGCGCACGGATGCCTCCGACCTGCCGGATTCCGCCGACGCGCTGCTGGAATGGGCGACGGAAAACCCCGGCCGCTTCTCCTATCCGCAGCCGCCGGACTTCATCGGCTCGTCCTTCCTCAAGCAGATCCTGTCGGAGAAGATCGAGGATCCGGCGAAGCTGCTGGAACCGGTGAAGGCCGACGAGTTCGCCGACCTGACCGCGCCGCTCTTTGCCTATCTCGATGCGCTGCATCCCCATCTCTGGCGGTCGGCACGCGCCTTTCCGAAGGACTACCCGTCGATGAGCCAGCTTCTCGCCGACGGCGAACTCGACATCACTTTCGCCTTCAACCCTGCCGAGGCCTCTTCGGCGATCGCCAACGACCTGCTGCCCGACACCGTGCGCTCCTTCACCTTCTCCGGCGGCACGCTGGCGAACACGCATTTCGTCGCCATCCCCTACAATGCCGCGGCCAAGGCCGGCGCGCTGGTGACGGCCAATTTCCTGCTGTCCCCGGAAGCCCAGGCGCGCAAGCAGGATCCGACCGTCTGGGGCGATCCGACGGTTCTCGCGATCGGCAAGCTCGACGACCAGGACCGCGCCCGCTTCGAGGCGCTCGACCTCGGCGTCGCCACGCTCAAGCCCGAGGAACTCGGCCCCGCCCTGCCGGAACCGCACCCGTCCTGGATGGCGATGATCGAGGAGGAATGGGCGCGCCGCTACGGCGTCGCCAACTGACCTTCAGACGCCCCCGTGCTGCGCTTCGCGCCCGCGCTCGCCATCGCCATACTGGCCCTGCCGGTGATCGGCGGGCTGGCGGGCACGGTGCTGCCGGCCTTCGGCTATCTGCCGGCTCTGGGCGGCGACAGCCTGTCGCTGGAACCGTTCGGCGAGGTGCTGGCCCAGCCGGGGCTGGCGCGATCCTGCGCCATCGCGCTGGCCGCCGGGGTGGTGACGGCCGCGGTCTCGGTCGGGCTGGTCGCCCTCTTCATCGGCGGCTGGTCGCAGACGCGGCCGTTCCGCGTCATCCAGTCCCTGGTCTCGCCCTTGCTTGCCGTGCCGCACGCCGCCGCTGCCTTCGGCCTCGCCTTCATGATCGCGCCGTCCGGCTTCCTGGCGCGGCTGTTCTCGCCCTGGGCGACCGGCTGGACGCGGCCGCCCGACTGGCTGATCGTGCATGATTCGCTCGGCCTGTCGCTGATGGCGGGGCTGATCGTGAAGGAAGTGCCGTTCCTGCTGCTGATCGCGCTGGCCGCCCTGCCGCAGGTGCCGCTCGCCTCCGCTTCGCGGCTTTCCGCCTCGCTCGGCTACGGGCGCGTCGCCGGCTTCCTGTTCACGACATGGCCGGCGATCTATCGGCAGATCCGGCTTGCCGTCTTCGCCGTGATCGCCTTCGCGTCGTCGGCCGTCGATGTGGCCGTCATTCTCGGTCCGACCACGCCGGCCGCCCTGCCGGTGCGGCTGGTGGAATGGATGAACGACCCCGATCTCTCCTCGCGCTTCATGGCCTCGTCAGGCGCCGTGCTGCAGCTCGGCGTCACGCTGGCCGCGCTCGTCATCTGGCTGGGACTGGAGAAGCTCTGCGGCATGGCGATGCGGCGGCTCGCCGGCCGCGGACGGCGCTACAAGGCCGACATGGCGCCGCGCCTTGTCGCGATCGTGGCGATGGGGCTGACGACGCTGATCGTGTTCGGCGGCCTTGCCGTGCTGGCGCTCTGGTCGATCTCGGGTCTCTGGCAGTTTCCCAATGTCCTGCCGGCCTCGCTGTCGCTGCGCGGCTGGTCGCAGACGCTGCCGCGGATCGGCGATCCGCTGGTCACGACGATCACGGTGGGGCTGGCGGCCACGCTCCTCTCCGCTGCGATCGTCATCGCCAGCCTGGAGCGCGAGCGCGAGACCGGCCGCAGCGGCGGCAACCGGGCGCTGTTCTTCCTCTATCTGCCGTTGCTCGTCCCGCAGGCCGGCTTCGTCTTCGGCCTGAAGCTGTTCCTCACCCATGGCGGCGTCGGTGCGACATGGACGGCGCTGGTCCTCGTCCACATGGTCTTCGTGCTGCCCTATGTCTTCCTGTCGCTGTCGGCGCCCTGGCGCGCCTTCGACCGGCGCTTCGAGGCGATCGCGGCCGGCCTCGGCAAGGGCAGGCGCACGACCTTCCTGGCTATCCGCCTGCCGATACTGGCGCGTGCCGTGCTCACCGCCATGGCCGTCGGCTTCGCCGTCTCCGTGGGCCAGTATCTGCCGACGCTGCTCATCGGCGCGGGGCGCCTGGTGACGATCACGACCGAGGCCGTCGCGCTGGGCGCGGGCGGCAACCGCCGCGTGATCGGCATCTACGCCTTCCTGCAGATGCTGTTGCCGTTTCTCGGCTTCGCCCTTGCCGCAATCGTGCCGGCGTTGCTTTTCCGCAACCGCCGCGCCATGAAAGTCGCCTGACCCGACCCGGAGCCAAGCTTGCCTGACGAGACCCATGCCGGCCTTCGCCTCGATGCTGTGCGCATCCTGCTTGACGGACGCGAATTGCTGGCCGTCGACAGCCATGTGCGGCCTGGCGAGACGCTGACGGTGATGGGGCCGTCCGGCTCTGGCAAATCGACGCTGCTCGCCTATATCGGCGGGTTTCTCGATCCGGTCTTCCAATCGTCGGGACGGGTGCTCTGCGGCGGACGCGACATCATCGCGCTGCCGGCGCAGGAGCGCCATGCCGGCATCCTGTTCCAGGACGCGCTCCTGTTTCCGCACATGTCGGTCGGCGGCAATCTGGTCTTCGCGCTGCCCGACAGCGTGAAGGGCAAGGCGGCACGGCGCGCCCGCGCCGAGGCGGCGCTCGCCGATGTCGGGCTGGAGGATTTCTTCGACCGCGACCCCGACACGCTGTCGGGCGGGCAGAAGGCGCGGGTGGCGCTTGCCCGGGTGCTGCTCGCCGAACCCAATTTCCTGCTCTTGGACGAACCCTTCTCCAAGCTCGACATGCGGCTGCGCGACCAGATTCGCGATCTCGTCTTCGAGCGCGCGCTACGCTCGCGCCTGCCGGTGATCCTCGTCACCCATGACGAGGCGGACGCGAAGGCGGCCGGCGGAACGGTGATCGAGATCGGAACCGGGGCGCCATGAGCGTGAAGCCCCTGCCCGGCCTGCCGGTCACCGAGATCCTCGGCGATCTGGCGGGCGCGCTCTCCGCCGGCCCGGCCGCGGTGCTCGTCGCGCCGCCCGGCGCAGGCAAGACCACGCTCGTGCCGCTGGCGCTGCTCGACGCGGACTGGCTGGACGGCGCGAAGATCATCCTCCTGGAGCCCCGCCGGCTCGCCGCCCGGGCCGCGGCGCGGCGCATGGCCGAACTGCTCGGCGAGAAGGTCGGCGAAACGGTCGGCTACCGCATGCGCCTCGACACCCGGGTCGGGCCGAAGACGCGCATCGAGGTGGTGACCGAGGGCGTGTTCCAGCGGATGATCACCGGCGACCCGGAGCTTTCAGGCATCGGCGCGATCCTGTTCGACGAATATCACGAGCGCAGCCTCGACGCCGATTTCGGCCTGGCGCTCGCGCTCGACGTGCAGGAGGGGCTGCGCGAGGATCTGCGCATCCTCGTCATGTCGGCGACGCTGGACGGGGCCCGCGTGGCCGCGCTGCTCGGCGACGCGCCCGTCATCGAAAGCGCGGGCCGCGCCTTTCCCGTCGACATCCGCCACGAGGACCGGCCGGGCACCGAGCGCGTCGAACAGGCGGTCGCCCGTGTCATCCGCAAGACGCTGGCGGAGGAGACCGGCAGCCTGCTCGTCTTCCTGCCGGGCCAGGGCGAGATCCGCCGGGTGGCCGAGACGCTGAAGGGGCGCCTGCCCGCAGGCGCCTTTGCCGCGCCGCTCTACGGCATGATGGACATTGCCGAGCAGGACCGCGCCATCCGGCCGCCCGAGCCCGGCACCCGCAAGATCGTGCTGGCGACGGCGATCGCCGAGACCTCGATCACCATCGACGGAGTGCGCGTCGTGATCGATTCCGGCCTCGCGCGACGACCCGTCTTCGACCCCGGCTCGGGCCTCACGCGGCTGGAGACCGGGCGCGTCAGCCAGGCCGCGGCGACGCAGCGGGCCGGACGCGCGGGTCGCACGGAACCCGGCATCGCGATCCGGCTGTGGCGCGAGGAACAGACGCGCGCGCTCGCCGCCTTCGATCCGCCCGAGATCCTCAATGCCGACCTGACCTCGCTGACGCTGGACTGCCTCGCCTGGGGCGTCGCGGATCCCGCGCAGCTCCGCTTCCTCGACCCGCCGCCCAAGCCGGCGCTCAACGAGGCGCGCGCGCTTTTGACCATGCTGGGCGCGCTGGACGCGAAGGGCGCCCTGACCGCCAAGGGCGAGGCGATGCGCGACCTGGCCCTGCCGGCGCGGCTGGCCGCCATGGTGGTGTCGGCGCAAGGGCGCGAGGACGCGTTTCGGCGCATGCTGCTGGCGCTGCTCGTCACCGAGCGGGGCGCGGGCGGACCCGGGATCGACATCGGCCACCGCCTGGATGCGGCGCTGCGCGGCAAGGGCGGGCAGCTTGCGCGGCTGCGCGACTTGGCGAAGCGCAGCGTCTCCGGCCTGCGACTGCCGAAAGGCGACGCCCTGTCGGGCGCCGGCGCGATGCTGCTCGACGCCTATCCGGACCGGGTGGCCAAGGCCCGCGGCGGCGCGCGGCACGGCACCTTCGTCATGGCCAATGGCCGCGGCGTCTTCATGGAGGAGACCGAGGCGCTGGCCGGCGCGGACTTCGTCGTCGTCGCCGACGTCACCGGCGCCACCCGCGAGGGCCGGGTGACCGCCGCAACCGCCGTGGCGGAAGACGAGGTGCGCGACCGGCTGGCGGACCGCATCGAACGCGGCGAACAGGTGGATTTCGACAAGGAGAAAGGCGCCCTGACCGCCCGGCGGGTCGAACGGCTCGGCGCGGTGATCCTGTCGCGCGCGCCCGCACGGGTGGAGCCGGGCGAAGCGGCGACCGCGGCGCTCCTCGCCGGCATCCGCACCCATGGGCTGGGGCTTCTGCCATGGTCGAAGGAGGTCGCGCAGCTGCGCGCCCGTCTCGCATGGCTGCATGCCAGGCTCGGCGCGCCGTGGCCGGCCATGGACGACACCGCGCTGCTGGAGCGGCTGGAGGACTGGATCGCGCCCTTCCTGCAGGGTGCCGTGACCCTTTCGGGGCTCGATTCGGCGGCCCTGCGCGACGCGCTGATGCTGCTGGTGCCGCCGGGCGAGCAGCGTCGCATCGACGACCTCGCCCCGTCGCGCTTCACCGCGCCGACCGGCAGCCGCATCCTGCTCGACTATCCGGCCGACGGCGCGGCGCCGGTCGTCTCGATCCGCGTGCAGGAACTGTTCGGCCTGAAGGTTCACCCTTCGATCGCCGGCGGCTCGGTGCCGCTGACCTTCGAATTGCTGTCTCCGGCGCATCGGCCGATCCAGCGCACGCAGGACCTGCCAGGCTTCTGGGCGGGATCCTGGGCGGCGGTTCGCGCCGATCTGCGCGGGCGCTATCCGAAACATGTCTGGCCCGAGGATCCGGCCAACACGGACCCCACGACCCGCGCCAAGCCGAGGTCCTGAGCAAGCGTGTCCGTAACGCGTTTAAAAACCCAAATGCGCATCGTATATACGCAATATGGAATATGATCTCGGCACCGGGACGGGGTTCGGCAATCGCCGTCTGCGCCTCTCGACAATCACGAACACGCGCTGGCTCGCCATCACGGGGCAGCTCGCGGCGGTGACATTCGTCGCGCTCGTGCTGCGGTTCGAACTGCCGATCGTCGCCTGCCTGTTCCTGATCGCCCTCGCCGCGATCCTCAACATGGCGCTGTCGAAGCTGTTTCCCGCCAACAAGCGCCTGCGCCCGGTCGGCGTGTTCGCCGTGCTGATCTTCGACGTCGCGCAACTGGCCGGGCTGCTGGCGCTCACCGGCGGGCTGACCAATCCCTTCTGCATCCTGCTGGTGGTGCCCGTGATCATCTCGGCGACGACGCTGCCGCCGCGCTTCACCGTGATCCTCGCCCTGATCACGGCGGCCTTCGCCAGCGCGCTCGCCTTCGTGCACCTGCCGCTGCCGTGGTATCCGCACCGCCTGATCGACATTCCGCTGATCTTCGTCGCCGGCATGTGGGTGGCGGTCGTCTCGATGATGGTGTTCACCGCGCTCTACGCCTACCGCGTGGCGGAAGAGGCCCGGCGACTGTCGGACGCACTGGCGGCCACCGAACTGGTGCTGCAGCGCGAGCAGCACATCTCGGCGCTGGACGGGATGGCGGCGGCCGCCGCCCACGAGCTCGGCACGCCGCTTGCCACCATCTCGCTGGTCGCCAAGGAGATGGCGCGCGAACCGCTGGACCCGGACAACCTGCGCGACGACATCGCGCTCCTGCGCACGCAGGCCGACCGCTGCCGCGAGATCCTGAGGCGGCTGAGCACGCTCGGCGCGGGCGAGGAAAACCACATGACGCGGCTGGCGCTGCGCACGATGCTCGAGGAGGTGATCGCGCCGCATCGCGAATTCGGCATCACTATCGCGCCGACGGTGGAGCGCAATGCCGGCACGGAGCCCGTCTGCCAGCGCAATCCGGGCATCCTCTACGGTCTCGGCAACCTCGTCGAGAACGCCGTCGATTTCGCGCGCGAGCGCGTCGAGATCCGGCTTGCCTGGGACGCCGACACGGTCAGGGTGCGCATCATCGACGACGGGCCGGGTTTCCCGCCGGAGGTGCTGGAGCATCTCGGCGAGCCGGACCTGAAGCTGTCGCGCGCCGCCAACCGGCCGCGAAACGGCGGCGGTGGGCTGGGGCTCGGCATCTTCATCGCCAAGACGCTTCTGGAACGGTCGGGCGCGAGCGTCCGCTTCTCCAACGCGTTCTCGGCAGGAAAAGGCGCGGATGTCGTTGTCGAGTGGCCACGTTCGTCAATGCAAGCGGCTGCATGATACGCTAAGTACAAGTGAATTCGAGAAAAGACGGGTGAATCGCATGGAAGAAGACAGTGAAATCGGACCCGACAGGAGCCTGCTGATCGTCGACGACGACAAGGCGTTCCTGCAAAGGCTTGCCCGCGCCATGGAAAGCCGCGGATTCGAAGTCGTCGCCTCGGAGACCGTCGCCGACGGTCTCGCCGAAGTGCGCAAGGCCGCGCCCGCATACGCGGTGGTGGACATGCGCCTCGGCGACGGCAACGGCCTGGACGTGATCGAGGCGATCAGGGCCAGGCGGCCCGACGATTCGCGCGCCATCGTGCTGACCGGCTACGGCAACATCGCCACCGCCGTGCATGCGGTGAAGCTCGGCGCGGTCGATTATCTCGCCAAGCCGGCCGACGCCGACGAGATCTTCGCGGCGCTGACCGCCCAGCCGGGCGAGAAGGTCGCTCCGCCGGAAAACCCGATGTCGGCCGACCGCGTGCGGTGGGAGCATATCCAGCGCGTCTTCGAGATGTGCGACCGCAACGTGTCGGAAACGGCGCGCCGCCTCAACATGCACCGCCGCACCCTGCAGCGCATCCTCGCCAAGCGCGCCCCGCGCTGACCTGCCGACCGATCACTCCGGCAGGTCGACGCCTGCCAGTTCGGCCGCATAGAGCCGGTGCGCCGCCGACTGGGCGATGCGAAGCGTCACCGCCTTTCGGCGCGCCGGCGCCAGGCGGTGCTCCGGCGCCTCGCGCAGCAGCGCCGCGCCGTGGGCGTCGGCGCGGATGAAGCCGCAATCGGCGGGAAAGATTTCAGCCGGCACGTCTTCAAGCGTGGCGAAGAAGAGCCGGTCGCAATACTCGCGGTAATCCGGCCATTTGCCGTCGGCCCTCATGTCCTCGATCGAGGACTTGATCTCAACGATCCAGATCGATCCGTCCCTGTTGAGGGCGATAATGTCCGCGCGCCGGCCGCTGGCCAGCGTCAGTTCGGGCAGATGAGAGGCGCCCAATTCGCTCAAGAGGGCCTGAACGCCGCGCCTGATTCGCAGCGCGCGGGCCGATTGGCGGCCGTCTTCGAGCGGATTCCTTGCATGCAGGTCGATCAGGGGCATGCTATCCAGATTGCCATGATTCGCCTTTTTCTGGCCTGTCCGCGTAAAAAGGGGTGTTCGGTGTGTGATCCATGTCACATATTAATGGTCTCGGTTAATCAATTAAAGAGTCGCGGGTGACAGGCTCGCGACTCTGTACTAGGTACATTCCGGGGCGGAAGTTGAGCGTCGCGGACGATTCAAAACAGGAGATATTCATGCGGGGGTCACGCATTTTCATCGCCATGGCGCTAGTGGTCAGCGCCGCGCTCGCGGGCTGTAGCTCGGTCGATGGCGGGTCGTCACTGATGATCAATGCCTACACGTCGAAGGTGGACGGCGCCTACAAGCTGCCCGCCGTTCCGGTCAGCAAGGTCTCGCGCAAGTATCGTCGCCAGATCGTCAGCTATCAGACGAACGAGAAGCCGGGCACGGTCGTCGTCGATACGTCGAACAAGTTCCTCTATCTCGTCCTCGAAGACGGCAAGGCCGTGCGTTACGGCATCGGCGTCGGTCGCGAGGGCTTCGAATGGTCCGGCACGGCCCGCATCGCCGCCAAGCGCGAATGGCCTGTCTGGACGCCGCCCCCGGCAATGATCAAGCGTCAGCCGGAACTCGCCAAGTACCGCACCGGCATGCAGCCTGGCCTGAACAACCCGCTCGGCGCCCGTGCCATGTATCTGCACAATGGCAGCGGCGACACCGGCTACCGCCTGCACGGCTCTCCGGAATGGTGGTCGATCGGCAAGGCGATGTCCTCTGGCTGCATCCGCCTGATGAACCAGGACGTCATCGACCTGTACAGCCGCGTCAAGGTCGGCGCCAAGGTGATCGTCAGCTAAGCCGACGCCTTACAGCTTCAACGCAAAAAGCCGGGTTTTCGCCCGGCTTTTTTGTTTGTCTGGTTGTGTGTCCAGATGGACCGCGGTCAGACCGCTTCGACGCCCTGCACTTCCGGGATGAAGTGGCGCAGCAGGTTCTGAATGCCGTGCTTCAGCGTCGCCGTCGAGGACGGGCAGCCGGCACAGGCGCCCTTCATGTGCAGGAACACGGTGCCCTTCTTGTATCCCTTGAAGGTGATGTCGCCGCCGTCCTGTGCCACGGCCGGGCGCACGCGGGTGTCGAGCAGTTCCTTGATCGTGGCGACGATCGATTCGTCGTCGGCGTCGTAGAATTCCTCGCCGGACAGTTCCTCCTGCCCGCCGCCGGCCGTCACCATGACCGGCGCGTCCGACATGAAATGCTCCATGATTCCGGCAAGGATCGCCGGCTTCAGGTGATGCCATTCCGTGTCGTCGGTCTTGGTGACCGTGATGAAGTCGTAGCCGAAGAAGACCCCGGTCACGCCGTCGATGTCGAACAGCAGACCGGCGAGCGGCGACTGCGCCGCAGCCTCATCGGCGTCGCGAAAATCAGCCGTACCCTGGTCGAGCACGACCTTGCCCGGCAGGAATTTCAGCGTGGCGGGGTTCGGCGTCGTTTCGGTCTGGATGAACATGCGCGCTCCGGCGATCAATTTTGAATGGTTCTAAAATAGGCCGGCCACGCCACGATATCAAGCAAGCAGAATGCGCCTTTTAACGAAAGCGCTCAAGACAGGCTTTCGATATCCTCGTCGGTGAGGTTGTACGGCACGACCGTCACCGGGATCGGGAAGGCGGCGTTGCGCCCGGCGATCGAGGACACCAGCGGCCCGGGGCCTTCCTTGGCAGCGCCGGCCGCGAGCACGAGGATGGCGATGTCCTGGTCTTCCTCGATCAGGGCGTGGATCTGCTCCACGGGGATGCCCTCGCGAATCACGATCTCGGCCTCGATGCCGACCTTCTCGCGCGCATAGGCGGCATGCTTGGCCAGCGTCGTCTCGGCGGTTTCCATGGCCTCGGCGCGCATGACCTGCTCGACGCCCAGCCAATGCTGGAAATCGCCCGGCTCGATGACGAAAAGCAGCGTCAGCCCGCCATTCGTCTTGGCGGCGCGGCGCGCGGCGTAGAGCACGGCCCGCTCGCATTCCGGCGTGTCGTCGATGACCGCAAGGAACTTGCGGCGGTGGCCCGCCTCGTGGATCAGTCGTCTGGTTACCATGGCCGATAAATGGCACGCCGCGCCGGGTGCTTCAAGCGGCAGATGCGACGCGGCCGCTCGGGCCGCGCCGCCGATGCCTGCTCAAAGGACCGTCAGGCGGACAGGCCCACAATGCGCTTCACGTCGACCATGGTCTTTTCCGCGCGCACCGAAGCGCGCTCGGCGCCAGACGCCAGCACGCTGTCGATATGGCCCGGATCGGCCATCAGGCGACGCATCTCGTCGGCGATCGGGCTCAGCTTTTCCACGGCAAGCTCGGCCAGGGCCGGCTTGAAGACGGAGAAGGGCTGGCCGCCGAAATCGCCGAGCACGGCGTCCTTCGTCGTTTCCGCCAGCGCGGCGTAGATGTTGACGAGGTTTTCCGCCTCCGGGCGCCCCTCGAAACCGTCCGTGCCGCCCGGAAGCGGCTCGGGGTCCGTCTTGGCCTTGCGGATCTTCTTGGCGATGTCGTCGGCCGTGTCGGTCAGGTTGATGCGCGACAGGTCGGACGGATCCGACTTCGACATCTTCTTGGTCCCGTCACGCAGGCTCATGATGCGCGTCGCCGGCCCCTCGATCAGCGGCTCGGTGAGCGGGAAGAAGCCCTGCACCGTCTCGTCGCCCACCTGCATCGGCACGCCCAGGCCCAGCCCGGCGATGTCCGAGGAGTAGTCGTTGTTGAACTTCTGGGCGATGTCGCGGGTCAGTTCGAGATGCTGCTTCTGGTCGTCGCCGACCGGAACGTGGGTCGCGCGATAGGCCAGGATGTCGGCCGCCATCAGCGCCGGATAGGCGAACAGGCCGACGGACGCGTTCTCGCGGTCCTTGCCGGCCTTCTCCTTGAACTGGGTCATCCGGTTCAGCCAGCCCATGCGCGCGACGCAGTTGAAGATCCAGGCCAGTTCGGCGTGCTGGTGGACGCGGCTCTGGTTGAAGACGATGTGCTTGACCGGGTCGATGCCGGACGCGAGGAAGGCGGCGGCGATGGAGCGGGTGCCGTCGGTCAGTTCCTTCGGCGACGGATTGACGGTCAGCGCGTGCAGGTCGACGACGCAATAGATGCAGTCATGGGTGTCCTGCAGGGCGACGAATTTGCGGATCGCGCCAAGATAGTTGCCAAGCGTGAGATTGCCGGTCGGCTGCACGCCCGAAAAGACGAGGGGTTCGAAACTGCTCATGTCGTTTTACCCGAAGCTGGTGGAGGGCCCCGTTGCAGAGCAGGTCGATCTGCATGGGTCGGTTGCGGCGCGCTTATGGCAGGCGAGAGGCAAAGCTTCAAGAGCCGTCAGGCGCCGGCATTGCCGCCGCGCCGCTTCCTGACGCTGCGCGCCAGCATCGACCGGTCGATCCCGCCGGTCGAGATAGCCAGTCCGAAATAGACCGCCATCGACACGGCGATGAGCAAAGCGGCGATGCCGGCGCGGATGAGAATGCCGGAAGCGAGGAACGTCGCCTGCATGTAGGACCAGGCCGCAAACAGGACCGCGCCCATGACCGCAGCCGAGACGAACACCAGCCCGATGCGCCGAAGCGTCGCCGCGGAGGGGCGGAAATGGTCGCGCCGCCACAACGTCCAGCCCAGAAGGGCGGCGTTGACCCAGCCGGCAAGGCTGGTCGCCGCGGCGATGCCGACATGGCCGAGCCACGGGAACATCAGGAGGCTGCCGCCGGCATTGACGACCAGCGAGACGAGCGAGAACCACATCGGGGTCTTCATGTCCTCGCGCGCGAAATAGGCCGGCTGCAGCACCTTGATCAGCACGAAGGAGGGCAGGCCGACGGCGAAGGCGGCGAGCGCGGCGGCCGCCGCCTCGGTCGTCTCGGCGGTAAACGCGCCGCGTTCATAGATCACGGCAATGAACGGAGCGGGCGTCAGCGCCAGCGCGACGGCGGCGGGAACGGTGAGGCCCAGGCCGAATTCGAGCGAACGGTTCTGCAGGGTGAGCGCCGTCTGGTTCTCCCTGGCGCCGAGCGCGCGCGACAATTCGGGCAGAAGGACAACGCCGATGGCGATGCCGATGACGCCGAGCGGGAGCTGGTAGAGCCGGTCGGCATAGTTGAGCAGCGCGATCGCGCCGTCCTGACGCGAGGCGATGATCTGGCCGATGACGAGATTGACCTGGACGATGCCGCCGGTCAGCGCGGCCGGCGCGGCCAGCGCCAAGAGCCGCCGGATCTGCGGCGTCAGTCGCGGCCGCTGCGGCACGAAGCCGAAATCGAGCCGCATCAGGCCGTAGACGAGCAGGCCCAGTTGCAGAAAGCCCGCCACGAGCACGCCGACGGCCAGCGCCACGCCGATCGTCCGGTCCGGCCAGTCCGTGCGCAAGGCGAACAGAAGGACGCCGATCAGCACGACGTTGAGCAGCACCGGCGCCAGCGCGGCGAGGAAATATTTGCGAAACGAGTTGAGTACGCCCGAGAGCATCGCCACGAGCGACATCGCCCCCAGATAGGGGAACATGATCCGCGTCAGCAGCACAGTCAGGTCGAACTTGTCGGGCGTGTCGCGGAAGGCAGGCGCGATGACTGTCGCGGCCAGGATCGGCATGAAGACCAGCGCCAGCGCCGACAGCGCCACCAGCACCAGCGTCAGGACCGAGAACACCTCGCCGGCGAAGCGCGACGCGCTCTCCTTGCCGTTCGTCTCCACCTCCTTGGCGAAGATCGGCACGAAGGCGGAGTTGAACGCCCCTTCGGCGAAGAGCCGGCGAAACAGGTTGGGAAACCGCAGGGCGGCGTAGAAGGCGTCGGCCACCGGCCCTGCCCCGAGCGCGGCGGCGATCAGCGCCTCACGCACGAAACCGAGCACCCGGCTGGCCGAAGTCGCGCCGCCGACACCGAGGAACTTGCCGAAAAGGCTCATGGGTCAGACCCCTTCATGGCCCGAGAAAACGCCGAACGCTCTATCCCGCCTTTTTCGACTTGGCGAGGCCGGCCGACACCTGAACCACCGGATTTTCGTCGCCCCGGCCCATCAGCACGTCCGTCAGCACCTTGGTGATGCGTTTCTGACGCGCCGCGTCGGTGATCTTGTGGCCGGTCAGGTCGGTCACGTAGAAGGTGTCGACCACCTTCTCGCCGAAGGTGGTGATGTGGGCGGAGCCGATGTCGAGCCTGAGATCGGACAGCGCGCTGGTGATTTCCGACAGGATGCCCGGCCGGTCGAGGCCTTCCACCTCGATCACAGAGAACCGGTGCGACAGCGTGTTCTTGATCGCCGCTGCCGGCTGGATCGAGAAGGCCTTGAGGCTGCGGCGCGGCTTCATCTTGTGGGCCAGCATTTCCGGCACGTATTCGCGCCCCGACAGCACGTCCTCGATCACCTTGCCGATGCGGCTGGCGCGGCGGAACTCGTCGCCGTCGTCGCCGAATTCGCGGTTCACCAGGATGGTGTCGAGCGCCCAGCCGTCGCGCGTGGTGAAGACATGGGCGCCGTCGATCTTCGCGCCGGTGCTGGAGCAGGCGGCCGCGATGATCGACAGGAGGCGCGGATGGTCCGGCGCCAGCACGGTGATCTCGGTGATCGCCTGGAACTGATTGGTCTTGACGGTCGTGGCGAGCTTGCGGTCCTCGGCATGCGCCTGGCGGATGAAATCCGCGTGGCGGACCTGATCCTCCAGATCCACCGTCAGCAGGTAGTTGTCGTAATGCTGGTCGACATAGGCCTTGCGCTCGGCTTCCGGCCATTCCGACAGCCGCTCCAGCAGCAGTCCGCGCACCATGGCGACACGCTGCTTGCGGTTGATCTCCGAGACGCCGCCGGTCAGCGCCAGCTCGGTCTCCGAATAGAGCGTGCGCAGGAGCTGGCCCTTCCAGCCGTTCCAGACGCCCGGCCCGACAGCGCGGATGTCGCAGACGGTCAGCACGACGAGGAGTTTCAGCCGGTGGACGGTCTGGACGACGGCCACGAAGTCCTCGATCGTCTTTCGGTCCGACAGGTCGCGCGACTGCGCAACCGTGCTCATCGTCAGATGGTCGCGAATGAGCCAGGCGACCATCTCGGTTTCGGCGTCGGAGAAACCGAGCCGCGGACAGAGCTTCTCCGCCACCTCGGCGCCGGCGACGGAATGGTCCTTCGGGCGGCCCTTGGCGATGTCGTGCAGGAAGAGCGCCGCATAGAGGACGCGGCGCTGCTCCTCGCCCAGATCGGGCAGGATCGAGGAGGCCAGCGGGTGGTCCTCCTCCAGGAGGCCGCGTTCGATCTTCGACAGGACATCGACGGACCGGATCAGATGCTCGTCCACGGTGAAGTGGTGATACATGTTGAACTGCATCATCGCCACGACCTTGCCGAAATCGGGGATGAAGCGGCCCAGCACGCCGGCCTCGTTCATGCGCCTGAGATTGAGCGCCGGGTCGCGGCGCGACGTCAGGATGTCCATGAACAGCCGGTTGGCTTCCGGGTCGCTGCGCAGTGCCTTGCCGATGAGCTTCAGCGAGCGCCGCGTCAGTTGCAGCGCGTCCGGGTGGTAGTCCAGCCCGTCGCGGTCCGCGAACCAGAACATGCGGATGATGTTGACCGGGGCCTTCTCGAAGACGTCCTCGCCGCTGACATTGATGCGCTTGTTCTCGGCGATGAAATCGCTGGTGCCGCGGATCTTGGCGGTCCGGCGCGTGAAGGGCAACGTCTGCAGGAAACGGTTGAAGGCCGGCGCCTGTTTCAGCCGCTCCTCTTCCAGCGCCGCGCAAATGATGCGGGTCAGGTCACCGACGTCCTTTGCGATCAGGAAGTAGTGCTTCATGAAGCGCTCGACATCCTTCAGGCCCGGATGGCTCTTGTAGCCGAGCCGGTCGGCGAGACCGCGCTGCACCTCGAAACCGAGCCGTTCCTCCGCCTTTCCGGTCAGGAAATGCAGGTGGCAGCGCACCGCCCAGAGGAAATCCTCGCATTTGACGAAGAGGTTGTATTCCTGCCGGCTCAAAACGCCCTTGCGGACGAGGTCGGACCGGTCCGAGAGCTGGTAGGAATATTTCGCGATCCAGAACAGCGTCTGCAGGTCGCGCAGGCCGCCCTTGCCGTCCTTGATGTTCGGCTCGACCAGATAGCGCGTCTCGCCCATGCGCTTGTGGCGCGAGTCGCGTTCGGCGAGCTTGGCCTGGACGAAGGCCGAGGCGGTGTTGCGCACGACCTCGTCGGCGAAGCGCTTGTGCAATTCGTCGAACAGGGCCTGTTCGCCGTAGAGATAGCGCATGTCGAGGATCGCGGTGCAGATCGTCGTGTCGGAGCGCGACAGGCGCACGCATTCGTCGATCGAGCGGGTGGCGTGACCGACGGTCAGGCCCAGATCCCACAGCATGTAGAGAATGTATTCGGCCAGTTGCTCGCCGAGCGGCGTCTGCTTGTAGGGGAGCACGAAGAGGAGGTCGATGTCGGAGCCCGGCGCCAGCGTGGCGCGCCCGTATCCGCCGACGGCGACGAGCGCCAGCCGCTCGCCGCGCGACAGGTTGTTGACCTTGAAGACCCGTTCAAGCGCGAAGTCGTAGACGGCGCGGATCAGCCGGTCCATCGCCTCGGAGAGGCGCTGAGCGCAGGCGATGCCGCCGCCATCCTCGAAAAGCTGCTTTTCCGCCGCCTCGCGGTCGGCGGCCAGCACGGTCTTGAGGTGGGCCAGCACCTCGGCGCGCACCTTGTGGTCGGAGCTTTCGCCGCCGTGGCGGTCGGCGATGGCGATCAGTTCGGCGCGCAGGGCGTCGAGATCCGCGTTCGGGCGTTGCTGCGCAACGGTTTTCTGCATGGTCCGGTCCGGTTATGTTCCTATCGCGTCATACAGAAGCCTGACGGCAATGTCACATGGGTTCATCCGGACTTCGTGGTCAGGCCCTTCAGCCGATAGAGCGCTTCCAGCGCCTCGCGTGGCGTCATCTCGTCGGGCACCAGCGCGGCGAGTTCGTCCTCGACGGCGCTCGATCTTGCCGCGGCCGGCGGCGCCTCGCGGCGAACCTCGGCCGAAAACAGCGGCAGGTCGTCCACGAGCTTGGTCGCCTTGGTGTCGCGGCCCTGCGCCTCCAGCTGGTCGAGCACGTCGCGGGCGCGCGCGACCACGCTTTCCGGCAGGCCGGCCAACTTGGCGACCTGCACGCCATAGGAGCGATCGACCGCCCCGCGCGCCACCTCGTGCAGAAACACGACGTCGCCCTCCCACTCCTTCACCCGCATCGTCACGTTGTGCAGGTTGGGCAGGGTTTCGGCGAGCGCCGTCAATTCGTGGAAATGGGTCGCAAACAGCGTGCGGCAGCGGTTCTTCGCATGCATGTGCTCGACCGTCGCCCAGGCGATCGAGAGCCCGTCGAAGGTGGAGGTGCCGCGGCCGATCTCGTCCAGGATCACCAGCGACCGGTCGCCGGCCTGGTTGAGGATCGCCGCCGTCTCGACCATCTCGACCATGAAGGTCGAGCGCCCGCGCGCCAGATCGTCGGAAGCGCCGACGCGGCTGAACAGGCGGTCGACGACGCCGACATGGGCGCTGCCCGCCGGCACGAACGCGCCGGTCTGCGCGAGGATCGCAATCAGCGCGTTCTGGCGCAGGAAGGTGGACTTGCCGCCCATGTTCGGGCCGGTCAGAAGCCAGATCGCGCCCTGCTCGCCATTGTCCGTCGGCGACAGGTCGCAGTCATTGGCGACGAACGGATGGGCCGCCTGCGCGCGGAGCGCCTGCTCGACCACCGGATGCCGGCCGGCGACGACGGCGAAGATGCGGCTGTCGTCCACGCGCGGGCGGCAATAGCCTTCCGTCTCCGCCAGGCGCGCGAGACCGATCGATACGTCGAGGACGGCGAGCGCGTCGGCTGCGGCGCGGATCGCGTCGGCTGCGGCGATGACCTCGCCCTGCAGGCGCTCGAAAACCGCCAGTTCGATCGACAGGGCGCGCTCGGCGGCATTTGCGATGCGGCTTTCGAGGTCGGCCAGTTCCGTCGTGGTGAAGCGCATGGCGCTAGCGAGCGTCTGGCGGTGGATGAAGCGGCCCTTGGCCTCGTCCGTGCCGGTCAGCGCCTCGGCGTTCAGCTGGGTGACCTCGATGAAATAGCCAAGCACGTTGTTGTACTTGATCTTCAGCGACTTGACCCCGGTCTCCTCGATGTAGCTCGCCTGCAGGCCGGCGATGATCTTGCGCGATTCGTCGCGCAGCGCCCGCATCTCGTCGAGTTCGCCGTGATAGCTGGGGCGCGTGAAGCCGCCGTCGCGCTTGAGCAGCGGAACCTCGTCATCGAGTGCCCGGGCGAGATGATCCGACAGGTCCCGCGGCGCTCCGGCAAGCGAGTCAGTTGCATGACTGAGTTCGGTCGGCAGCTCCGCTGCTTCCAGCAGACGATGCGCCTGCGCCGCCGCCTCCAGCCCAGTGGCGATGGCGGCGAGATCGCGCGGGCCGCCCCGGTTCAGCGACAGGCGCGACAGGGCCCGCGGCATGTCGGGGGTCGTCTTCAGCACCGCGCGGAGATCCTCGCCGAGCCGATCGGCGCCGAGGAAGAAGCTCACCGAATCCAGCCGGTCGTTGATCGCGTTGCAATCGGTCAGCGGCGAACGCAGCCGCTCGCCCAGCAGTCGGGCGCCGCCGCCCGTCACCGTGCGGTCGATCGCCTTCAGGAGGCTGCCGCGCCGCGACCCCGACTGGGTGCGCTCTATCTCAAGACTCGCCCGCGTCGCCGGATCGATGAACAGGGTCGCGCCGGCGTCCTCGCGCTCGGGGCGCTGCAGCGCCGGGCGCTCGGAAATCTGGGTGCGCTCGACATAGGCGATCGCGCCGGCGGCGGCGGCCAGCTCTGCGCGGCTGAAACTGCCGAAGCCGTCGAGCGTGCCGACGCCGTAGAAACGCGCCAGCCGCTCCTCCGCCGTCGCACTGTCGAAGAAGGCCGGCGGCAACGGCGTGACAGCAAGGCCGAGCAGGTCGAAGACCGGGCGCAGCTCCGCATCATCGAAGACGGTTTCGGAGACGGTGATCTCGCGCGGGCCGACCCGCAGGACGTCGGACAGGAGCCGTTCCGGCGCGGTGGCCGCGATCCTGAACTGGCCGGTGGAGATGTCGACCCAGGCGAGCGCGAGGTTCGAGCCGGCGCCCGATTTCGTGCGCCCGACCGCCATGAAGGCGCTCGCCTCGCCCGGTTCGAGCAGTTTTTCCTCGGTGATCGTGCCGGGCGTCACCAGCCGGGTGACGTCGCGCTTGACCACCGATTTGGAGCCGCGCTTCTTGGCTTCCGCCGGATCCTCCAGCTGTTCGCAGACCGCGACGCGGTGGCCCTGGCCGATCAGCTTCTGCAGATAGTCGTCGGCGGCATGGACAGGCACGCCGCACATCGGAATGTCGGCGTCCTGATGCTTGCCGCGCTTGGTCAGCGTGATGCCGAGCGCGCGCGAGGCGACCTCGGCATCCTCGAAGAACAGCTCGTAGAAATCGCCCATCCGGTAGAACAGGAGCGAACCGGGGTTCGCCGCCTTGATCTCCAGATATTGCGCCATCATCGGCGTCGCTTCTGCGGGTCTGGCTTGAGCGGAGGGCTGCATTTCCTCGTCATAGTCTCGTTTACAGACCGGGCAAATGCCCTTACCACAAGCTCCCCAACCTTGTTTGGGCAACGACATTCTGGGAGGAGAACGCGGATGGCGAAATCGCCGCGAACGAGCGCCGGCGCGTCCGGTTCGGCGCAGCCACGGGTCATCGAGCAGGAGGCGCTCGATTTCCACTCGCGCGGACGTCCGGGCAAGCTGGAGATCAACCCCACCAAGCCGATGGCGACCCAGCGCGACCTGTCGCTCGCCTATTCGCCGGGCGTGGCCGTGCCGGTCAAGGCGATCGCCGAGGACCCGGCGAGCGCCTTCGACTACACCGCACGCGGCAACATGGTCGCCGTCATTTCCAACGGCACCGCGATCCTCGGTCTCGGCGATCTCGGCGCATTGGCGTCGAAGCCGGTGATGGAAGGCAAGGCGGTGCTGTTCAAGCGCTTCGCCGACGTCGATTCCATCGACCTCGAGGTCGACACCAGGGACATCGACGAATTCGTCAACTGCGTGCGCCTGCTGGGCCCGTCCTTCGGCGGCATCAATCTGGAGGACATCAAGGCGCCGGACTGCTTCATCATCGAGCAGCGGCTCCGCGAGGCGATGGACATTCCCGTCTTCCATGACGACCAGCACGGCACCGCGATCATCGCGGCTGCGGGCCTCATCAACGCGCTGCATCTGACCGGACGCGACCTGAAGACGTCGAAGATCGTCTGCAACGGCGCCGGCGCGGCGGCGATCGCCTGCATCGAACTGATCAAGTCGATGGGCGTTCGCCACGAGAACGTCATCCTGTGCGACACCAAGGGCGTCATCTTCCAGGGTCGCGCCACCGGGCTCAACCAGTGGAAATCGGCGCATGCCGTGAAGACCGACCGGCGCACGCTGGCCGAAGCGCTCGACGGCGCCGACGTCTTCCTCGGCCTGTCGGTGAAGGGAGCGCTGACCGAGGACATGGTGCGCTCCATGGCCGAAAACCCGATCATCTTCGCCATGGCCAACCCGGATCCGGAGATCACGCCGGAGGAAGTGTCCGCGATCCGCTCCGACGCGATCATGGCGACCGGACGGTCGGACTATCCCAACCAGGTCAACAACGTCCTCGGCTTCCCCTACATCTTCCGCGGCGCGCTCGACGTGCGCGCGACCGAGATCAACGAGGCGATGAAGGCCGCCGCCGCCCAGGCGCTCGCCGCGCTTGCCCGCGAGGATGTGCCCGACGACGTGGCCGCCGCCTATGCCGGCAACCGGCCGAAATTCGGTCCGGGCTACATCATCCCCGTGCCGTTCGATCCCCGCCTGATCTCCGCCATCCCGGTCGCGGTGGCTCGCGCGGCGATGGAGACGGGCGTCGCACGGCGCGAGATCACCGATTTCGACGCCTATGCGCGCCAGCTTTCCGCGCGCCGCGATCCGATCGCATCGACGCTGCAGCGCATCTACGAGCGCGTGCGCCGTCTGCCCAAGCGCATCGTCTTCGCGGAAGGCGAGGAAGAGCAGATGATCCGCGCCGCCGTGTCCTTCGTGAACCAGCAGCTCGGCACCGCGATCCTGCTCGGCCGCGAGGACCAGATCCGCGAGACGGCGCGCGAGGCCGGCGCCGACATCAACCGGCCGGGCATCGAACTCATCAACGCCCGCCTGTCGCATCGCAACCGCGCCTATATCGACCATCTCTACGAGCGGCTGCAGCGCGACGGATACCTGTTCCGCGACTGCCAGCGCATGATCAACAACGACCGCAACCATTTCGCCGCGACCATGGTCGCGCTCGGCGACGCGGACGGCATGGTCACCGGCGTGACGCGCAACTATTCGACGGCGCTTGCCGATGTGCGCCGCGTCATCGACGCACGCCCCGGCCACCGGGTCATCGGCATGTCGCTGGCGCTCTGCCGCGGCCGCACCGTGCTCGTCGCCGACACGGCCGTGCACGACATGCCGAGCGCGGCGGAACTGGCCGACATCGCCGAGGAGGCGGCCGGCATGGCCCGGCGCATGGGTTACGAGCCGCGCGTCGCGATGCTCGCCTATTCCACCTTCGGCCACCCACCGGGCGAGCGCTCCAACGAGGTGCGCGACGCCGTGCGCATCCTCGACAAGCGCCGCGTCGATTTCGAGTATGACGGCGAGATGGCCGCCGACGTCGCGCTGAATGCGGAACTGATGGCGCAATATCCGTTCTGCCGCCTGTCGGGACCGGCCAACGTGCTGATCATGCCGGCCTTCCACTCGGCCTCGATCGCCACCAAGATGCTGCAGGAGCTGGGCGGCTCGACGGTGATCGGCCCGCTGCTGGTCGGGCTCAACAAGCCAGTGCAGATCGTGCCGATGACCGCCAAGGACGCGGACATCGTCAACATGGCGGCGATCGCCGCGTATAACGCGAATTCGTGAGAACGTGGCGGCCGGACCGGCGACGGTTCGGCCGTTTGACGCGGACCCGCTCTAAGCGGTCTTGGCGTCCGCAGCGAAGCGGCTGGCGTCGGCGCCGTAATAGCGCACATAGCGCTCGCTGATCGTCGCGACCGGCAGGATCACCAGCACGTCGGTGGTGCAGAAGGCGCGGTCGAGCACCGCCGTGCCGGAAAATTTCGCACCGAGGCGGAGATAGCCCTTGATCAGCGGCGGCAGCGCGGAGAGCGCCGCCTTCATGTCGACCGCCTCGACCGGCATCATGTCCATGCAGACCGCATCGCCGGTCGCCGCCTCGACAGCCCATTCGCCGGTGGCGCGGGCATGGTGGTAGAGGAAGGACAGCGGCAGCGCGTGCTGTTCGGCCTGGGCGCCCGCAAAGGAGGCGCAGCCGGTCATCACGTCGATCTCGTGGCGCAGGCAATAGGCCCAGATGCCCTGCCACAGGAGTTCGATCGTCCGCTTGGAGCGGTAGTCGGGCATGACGCAGGAGCGGCCCAGTTCGAGGAAGCGCTTGTCCTCGTGGCGCGCGACGAGCGTGTCGACGGCGTATTCGCTGGCCGAATAGAAACCGCCCGTGCGGGTGGCGACCTCGTCGCGCAGCAGCCGGTAGGTGCCGACGATCTGGTCCGGCGCCTCGCCGGGAAGGGTGGTGTCGAGGACGATCAGATGGTCGCACACCGCGTCGAAGCGGTCTTCGTCGCGATCGGCGACCGGCGCGTCCTGGGAAAAGGTGGCGCCCATCTCCTCGCCGAACACGCGGAAGCGCAGGCGCTGCGCAGCCTCCAGCTCGGCCGGCTCGCGGACAAGGCGTGTCTGAAGCGGCCCGATCTGGCCGAGCAAGGCACCATCGTCTGACGGAAGCGTGTCCACCAGCGAAGAAGGCGCAGTCTGTGACTGTCCGCCCCCAAGAACGGTCTGACTGGCGATGTTCACCCCGAACCCTTTATCTTGCGAAGGGTTGAAACCGCGCCGTCGCGCCCGATTCGGAGGCGCCGGCGAATTCGGCATTGGCTATCTACTCTTTGCGACAATCAGATGACGGAAGAGCAACCTTCCGAGGTCTTTCCGTTCAGCCTGGCGATCCGTGCATTGAATTCTTCCGGCGACAGCGGCTTTGTCAAGACCCCGTCGGCGCCCGCATTGACGACGGCGAGACGGGTCTCCGGCAAGACGTCTGCCGTCAGGGCCAGGATCGGCACCGGATCGAGGCCCGCCTCGTCCTCGTGACGGCGCACCGCCGAGATCGCCTCCACGCCGTCCATCACCGGCATGTGCAGGTCCATCAGGACGATGTCGAACGGCGCGACGGCGCGGCTGTCGCGCACGGCGTCGACCGCCGCCGCGCCGGTTTCCACATGGGTCACCCGATGTCCCAGCTTTTCGAGCATGCGCACCGCAAGAAGCGCGTTGACGGGATTGTCCTCGGCGACCAGCACCTTGAGCCCGGCCACGGCCTCCCGCGCCACCGCGCCGGCCGCCGGGGATGCGGCCCTTGCCTCATCGTCGCCGGCGACGATGCGCATCAGCGTTGCCGGGCGGATCGGGCGCGTCAGGAAGGCATGGCCCGCATCCTTGAAGGCGGCGCCGACCGAGCCCCTGTCTCGGGCCTCGATCAATGCGATCATCCGGGCCGGCCGTTCGGCGTCGTGGAGAAATGTGCCGGCGCCATCGGCGATGCGGTTGTCGATCATCAGCGTCGCCTCGCCCGTGGCGTCGCGGCAGGCCGCGATCGCCTCGGCCTTGTCGGCATGGACGGCAACCGCTGTGCCCGCTTCCGCCAGCGCGCTGCGCAGGAGTTCTGCTTCGACGCCGTTCGGGCTGAGGATCACGAAGCGTTCGGCCGTCAGTGCACCGTGTGACGCCCGCGCCGCCTGCGCGCCCTCGACCGGGAAGCGGATCGTGAAGCTGGTGCCGGCTCCGACCTCGCTTTCCAGATCGATCGTGCCGCCGGCCGCAATCACGATGCCCCGGGCGATGGCGAGGCCAAGCCCGATCCCCTCATGCGATCGGTCGATGCCGTTCGCGGCCTGTTCGAACTCGCCGAAGATCCGCTCCTGGTCGGCGGCGGCGATGCCCGGCCCCGTGTCCCGCACGCGGATGACAAGCGCATTGTCGGCGTATCCGACCGTGACCGCGACGCCGCCCTTGTCGGTGAATTTCACGGCATTGCCGATGATGTTGGTCAGCACCTGCCGCAGCCGTCCCGGATCGAAGACCGCGCTTGCCGGCAGGTCGGCGGCAAGGCCGTAGCCGAGATCGATGCCCTTCGCGTAGGCGCGTTCGCACAGCATCTCGACGACACCGCCGACCAGCGGCGCAATCGCACTGCGCTGCGGGTGAAGCTCCATGTCGCCGGCCTCGAAGCGGGCGAAATCCATCAGGTCGTTGACGAGCGTCAGCAACGCCTCGCTGGAGACCGTGATCGCATCGACGTAATTCTGCTGTTCCGGCGTCAGTTCGGTGTCGGCCAGGAGCTTGCCCATGCCGACGATGCCGTTGAGCGGGGTGCGGATCTCGTGGCTGGTCATGGCCAGGAAACGCGACTTGGCGCGGTTCGCGCGCTCGGCCTCCGCGCGGGCGCGCCGAAGCCCATCGACATCGCGCGCGCGCCCGGCGCCGAGCTGACGCAGCAGGCGCTTCCAGGGCGGCAGCTTGGGCGAGACGCGTGTCATGCGCGCGGTCTACACCACGCGCGGTTAGCGCCGGCTTGCGGCAACCGTTAAGATTGTCGCCAACCGTCCCGTTTTGGCCTTGCCGGCTATTTCGCCATGTCGATCACGACGCGGCCTCGCACCTTGCCGTCGAGGATGGCGTGGGCGGTGTCGATGATGTCGTCGAACCCGATCGTGGTGGAGAGGCGCGCCAGCTTGGCGGCGTCGAGGTCGGTGGCGATGCGGGCCCAGGCCTCCTCGCGGAGCGCCTTCGGCGCCATGACGGAATCGATGCCGAGCAACGAGACGCCGCGCAGGATGAAGGGCATCACGGTCGCCGGCAGGTCGAAACCCTGCGCCAGGCCGCAGGCAGCGACCGCGCCGCCATATGTCGTCTGCGCCAGCAGATTGGCGAGCGTGTGCGAGCCGACGGAATCCACCGCGCCCGCCCAGCGCTCCTTGCCGAGCGGACGGCCCGGTTCGGACAGTTCGGCGCGGTCGATCACCTCGGAAGCGCCGAGATCGCGCAGAAAGGGCTCCTCGCTCATGCGGCCGGTCGAGGCGATGACGTGGTGGCCGAGCTTGGCCAGAATGGAGATCGCGACCGAGCCGACGCCGCCATTGGCCCCGGTGACCGCCACCGGTCCGCGCTCGGGCGTGATGCCGTGGCGCTCCAGCGCCAGCACCGACAGCATCGCCGTGTAGCCGGCCGTGCCGACCGCCATGGCGTCATGGGCGGAGACGCTTTCGGGCCGGGCGATCAGCCAGTCGCCATTGACGCGCGACTTGCCGGCATAGGCGCCGTAATGGGTCTCGCCGGTTCCCCAGCCGTTCAGGATCACCTTGTCGCCCGGCTTCCAGTCTGGATGCTCGGAGCTTTCCACCGTTCCGGCGAAATCGATGCCGGGGATCATCGGCCAGCGCCGCACCACCGGAGACCGGCCGGTGATCGCCAGGCCGTCCTTGTAGTTGACGGTCGTCGCCTCGACATTGACGACGACGTCGCCTTCCATCAGGTCGTCGACGGAAAGCGTTTCCACGGCGACGGATTGCTTCTTGTCCTCGTCGCGGGAAACCAGGATCGCCTTGAATGTGTCCGACATCTCGCCCTCCCTTTTGGCTGTCGTAGAAAAACCCGCTCAGTCGGCGTTTTCAATCGCCCGTTCGCGCCGCCATGTCAGCACTTCGTCGAGTATGATCAGGCCCGCGCCGACGGTGATCGCCGAATCCGCGAGATTGAAGACCGCGAACGACCAGGCCGAGGTGTGGAACAGGAAATAGTCGATCACGTAGCCGAACATCGCGCGGTCGATCAGATTGCCGATCGCCCCGCCGATGACCAGCGCGAAGCCGACATGCGACACGACGCGCTCGGCCGGGCTCGACCGCCACAGCCACAGGACGAAAGCGATCACCGCCAGGCTGATCGCGATCAGCGGCAATGCGCCGAGGCCCCAGAGCATGGAAAAGGCGATGCCCTGATTGTGGGTCCGGTAGAGCGCGAAGAAAGGCAGAAGATCGATCGTCTCCTGATAGTCCATGAACCGCTCGACGAGGAGCTTGGAGACGCGGTCGGCGGCGACGATCAGGCCGATCGTCGTTGCGGCCGGAAGCAGCCGTTTCATGACGTCTCTCCGTCGAAGGTCAATGCGTGGCGGCGGATCTCGAACAGGCAGACGCCCGTGGCGATGGCCAGGTTGAGCGAATCGGCGCGGCCCGCCTGCGGGATCTTGATGAGCGTCGAACAGGCATCGGCCAACGCGTCGGTCAGCCCCGCCTGCTCGTTGCCCATGAGAAGCAGCACCGGCGTTTTCGTGTAGTCGGGCTTGCGGTAATCGACCGCGCCCTTGAGATGCGTGCCGACCGTGATGCCCGGCCATTTGCCGGCAAAGGCGATGAAATCGGCCTCGCTCAGTCGGGCGAGCGGCATCGCGAAGATCGAGCCCATGGTCGCGCGCACGGTCTCCGTCGCGAAGGGGTCGGTCGTCTGCCCGACCAGGATGACGCCCTTGGCGCCGACGGCGTCGGCGGTGCGGATGATGGTGCCGAGATTGCCGGGATCGCGCACCCGGTCGAGCGCCACCCAGACCTCGTTGCCGGACGGACGGATGCCCGACGGCGACAGCCAGCGCTGCTCGAACACGCCCATGACCATTTGCGGATTGTCGCGCCGCGCGATCGCGCCGAGCACCTTTTCCGACACGATCAGCACGTCGGCGCCCTGGGCGATCGAGCGCGCGGCGAGCGCCTCGACATGGTCCTGCCCCCGGCCGGCCTTGGCGTAGATCAGCGTGCGCAGCGTCCAGCCGTTCTCGATCGCGTCGATGACCAGCTTCATGCCTTCGGCGAGGAACAGGCCCGTCTCGTCGCGATGCCGCTTCTTTTCGAGAAGGCGGATGTCCTTGATGATCGGATTGGTGAGGCTGGTGACTTCCTTGACCCGGCCCGGTCCGCGCCGCGCCTCGCTCATTGCGCGCCCCCGGCGATCCAGCGGCTGTAGAGCGAGGTCGACAGCGCCCGGTCGCCCGCTTCCTCGCGGATGATCAGTTCGCCGGACTGGATCAGCCCCGCCTTGCCGTAGCCGGTGAAGACGTCGCGCATCATCTCGTGCATGGCGAAGAAGGAGGCGCGAATGGCGTAGGCCGTCAGCGTCATCATGACCGGGTCCTCCGACAGGATGTCGCGGCAGGCGTCGAGCATTTCCGGCAAGTTCTCGAACAATTGCCAGACCTCGCCGGCCGGACCGCGCCCATAGGCGGGCGGGTCGAGCAGGATGATGTCGTAGGCATTGCCGCGCCGGGCCTCGCGCTGCACGAATTTCAGGGCGTCCTCGCAGATCCAGCGGATCGGCCGATCGGCAAGCCCTGCAAGGTCCTGGTTCTCACGCGCCCAGGTGATCGCCTTTTTCGACGCGTCGACATGCGTCACATGCGCGCCGGCCTTCGCCGCGACGAGCGAGGCAACGCCGGTGTAGCCGAACAGGTTGAGAACCTTGAGCTGACGGTCCGCGTTTTCGATCCGCGCGGCCATGTCGCGCCAGTGGACCGCCTGTTCCGGGAAGACGCCGATATGGCGAAACGAGGTGAAGCGGCCGAAATAGGCGGTGCCGTCAAAGGCCATGCGCCAGGTTTCGCCGAGCTGCTTGCCCGGGAACCGCCAGCGGCCGAGCCCCTCCTCGTCCGTGTCGCCGGTGAAGACGGCATCGGCCTTGGCCCATTCGGCGGCCGGCAGTTTCTTCGCCCAGATCGCCTGCGCCTCGGGGCGGATGATGCGGTAGGGGCCGTAGCGCTCCAGCTTCTCGCCGTCGCCGCAATCGAGCAGCGCATAGTCGCCGTCGGCGGCGGTCTCCAGGATCACCGGCGCTTCGCCCGCGGGCACGGCGCCGCTGCGCGGCGCCCGCGGCGCGCGCTGTTCCGGCTTGGCCGCCTTTTCCGTCGGCTGGGCGTGTTTCGGCCGCGGCCGGAACGCCTTCGCGCGGCCGTCCACGGGTTTTCCGCCGGACGGGCTGCCGGTCCGGCTCTTTTTCTGGGTCTTCTTGCGCGGATCCGTCTGGGCCAATGATCGGGCTTTCGAAGTGTTTCGGCCGTCTATGGCGCAATCGGCCGTGAAATCCAAGCGGGCGCCTAGCCGGCGAGCTTCGCCGCAAGGATGGCGGCGGCGAGATCCTCGAGCGCCGCGCCGGTCGATTTGAACAGCGTGATTTCGTCGTCGGACGACCGGCCGGCATGCGCGCCGGTGGTCAGCGCCGCCAAGTCGGCGCGAATGTCGGCGCGCGCGATCACGCCGTCGTTCAGCGGCTGCACGATGTCGCCGCCTTCCTTCGTCGCACCCTCAAAGGTGTCGACGAAGACCGTGGCGCGGCGCACGCAGTCGTCGTCGCTCTCGCGCATCTGCGGCGTGAAGGCGCCGACCAGGTCGACATGCGTTCCGGGTGTCAGCAGCGCCCCCTTGATCAGCGGCACGGACGACAGGGTCGCCGCGCTGATCGTGTCGGCCTCCTCGACCGCCTCGTCGAGATCGCTGGCCGCGCTCGCGTCGAACCCGTCGCGCCACAGCGCGTTGGCGAGCGCTTCGGCCTTGCCGATCGAGCGGTTCCAGATCCGGATGCGGCGATAGGGGCGTGCGGCGGCATGGGCGCGCGCGAGGAAGGGCGCCAACTCGCCGGCGCCGACCACCAGCAGCGTGTCCGGTTCGCGCGGGGCGAGATAGCGCGCGGCAAGCGCCGAGGCGCAGGACGTGCGCCACAAGGTCAGCCGCGTGCCGTCGATCAGGGCCCGCGGCGCGCCCGTCGCGCCGTCCATCAGGATGTAGGAGGCCATCACGGCGGGAAGGCCCTCGGCGCCGTTGTCCGGCGTCACCGTCGCGATCTTGACGCCAATATGGCCGCTGACGACCTCGTTGCTCCAAGCCGGCATCAACAGAAGCGTCTGGTCCGCGCCGCTAGGCCGCGCGATCGTGTGATGATGGCGCAACGGCGCCTGGACGCCTTCGGCGAAGGCGTCGCGCAACGCATCCGTCACGCCTTCGAATGTGAACAGGCGGTCGAGATCCTCGGCGGAAATGAAATTCATGCGGCCCCCGCGTCAGCGCGACAGGGCGAGCGAGCGGCCGGACGGCGCTTCGCCACCGGTCTTGCGCTTGCTGTCCTCGACCTCGAAACGAAGGCTGTCGGCTTCCTTCTTGTAGCGCCGCTCCATCTTGCGGTGCTTGCCCTGGGCGAACCACGCGCCAACGCCGCCCGCGACGACGCCGACGGCGAGCGCCGCCAAGAGCCAGATGAACATCGGCGCGTTGACCGTCAGAAGCGGGTTCTGCGGATTGAACACGTCGAAATGCAGGGGCACCGAACCACGATTGGACACTGCCAGCGCGATCAGCACGATCGCCAGCGGAATGGTGATGAAGATGGAAATCAGTCGCCGAACCATGATCGTTCAACTCCCGCAGGCGCGCCGGACTGTCAAGCCCGTCGCCGCCCGGATCACTTGTTGAGCCGCTCGCGCAGTTCCTTGCCGGTCTTGAAGAACGGCACCCATTTCTCCGCAACGGCGACCTTGTCGCCGGTTCTCGGGTTCCTGCCCTCGCGGGCCGGACGGTTCTTCACGGAGAATGCGCCAAATCCGCGCAGTTCCACGCGATTGCCCTGCGCGAGGCTGTCGGTGATCTCGTCGAACACCGCGTTGACTATGTTTTCCACATCGCGCTGGAACAGATGCGGGTTCCGGTTGGCGATGATCTGGACAAGTTCGGATTTGATCACGGCGTTCCCCCCCGTTTCGATGGAATGCCGACAGGCTAGTGGCCAACGTGCCAAACGGAGATCAGACCGTCAAGAAGGAGACGCTGCCTGATCGCGTCGACGGACGCGGATGCGGACGGGCCGAAGCCCATGATCCGGGCCATCGCCTGCGACCACAATTCGCCCGAGGTCGCCTCGCCGGCGTCCCATTCGATGACCTTCAGGTCGTCGGAGACCCCTTCGGACGAAAGCCAGTCGCGCGCGACCTCCTCGCCGCCGAGCGCGTCGATCAACTTGCGGTCGAGCGCCTGGCGCCCGGTGAAGACGGACCCGTCGGCCAATTCGGTGATCTCGGCGGACGACAGGCCGCGCCGTTCCTCGACGATGCCCTTGAACCAGTCGAAGCTGTCGAGCACCATGGCCCGCATCATCTCTTCGGCCCCCGGCACGGGCTTGCCCGTCATCGACGGCTCGCCCTTCAGCGCGGTCGACTTGATGGACTTCACCTCGACACCGAGCGTCTCAAGAAGGCCCGAAACGTTGGGCGTCTGCAGGATGACGCCGATCGAGCCGACGATCGAACTCTGGCGTGCGACGATATGGTCCGTGCCCGACGCGATCATGTAGGCGGCCGACGCGCCGAGCGTGCCGATCTGCGCCACCACCGGCTTGTCTGCGGCCAGCCGTCGCACGGCCTCGTAGATCGCCTCGCCGCCGGCCGTGGTGCCGCCGGGCGAATCGATGGCGAGGATCACGCCCTTGACGGCGTCGGTCTCGCCGACCTCGTCGATCAGCGCGACCAGGTCCTCGTTTTCGACGATGGTTCCCTCGACGCGCAGCTTGGCGACATGCGGCCGCGACTTGGCGCCGAAACCCTCTTCCGGCTGCATGGCGAAAACGATCGAAACGAGACAGGCGAGCGCCACGATCAGCGCCACGCTGCGCCAGAAGGTCAGTTTTCGGCGCAAACGCCGCCGGTCGATGATGTCATCGGCGAAATGATCGGTCATGATGCTCCCGCAAGATCCGCGTCGTCAGGGCCGTTTGCCGGGCCTGATTTCTGCCATCGGATCGCCACCACTTGGCCTGATCCGGGAATCAACATATGTCCGCAGTTGCGAATTGGCGAGATCGATCCATGCAATACCATGCAAAAACCGGGGTTCCGGACGGCCAGACGCCGCGCGAGGCGGCGCGCCAGCGCGCCTATCGCAGCGCGCGGTCGCATTCCGGACGGGTACGCTTCGCCAAGTTCGCCCTGCCGGTCATCGGCGTCCTGGCGCTTCTCTTCATGGTCGGCTGGATGTGGCTGTCGCGCATCGTTCCCGACATCAATGTCGACGTCTCGGCGAGTTCCATCCGCGACGGCAAGCTGGTGATGGCCAATCCGAAACTCGACGGCTACACCTCCGGCGACCTGCCCTATTCGCTGCAGGCCGCCCGCGCCATCCAGGAACTGACCGGCGAAGGCGCGGTCGATCTGGAGGAGATCCTCGCCGCCGTGCCGTTCGGCGAGGGCGACCGCGCCACTGTGACGGCGCTTGCCGGCCGCTACAATTCCGAGGCGAACACGCTGACGCTGCGCGAATCGATCGAGGTGGAGAGCACCAACGGCATGAGCGCGTCGTTCAAATCGGCCGATCTCGACCTCGCCGCCGGCAGTCTGACGACCGAGGATCCGGTCCGCATTTCCATGCCGGGGGCCACGATCGAGGCCGACCGGCTCGAAGTCTCCAACAACGGTCGTCGTTTGCTCTTTGAAAGCCGCGTCAAACTTGTGGTAGAGCCGGCCCTATTCAAGCCCGATGCGTTGCCGGAATTGCCCGACGACGTCCGCCTCAAGACAGGGAATTGAACATGCGCATGACCTCCTTTTCGCGCCAGGCGGCCTATGCCGCCCTCATGGCACTCCTGGTCGTCGGCGGCCCCGCGCTCGCCCAGAACCGCACCACCGGCCTGCGGCTGGACAGCAACCGCCCCGTGCAGATCGAGGGCGACCAGCTCGAAGTGCTGGAGGATCAGGGCAAGGCCGTGTTCAACGGCAATGTCCGCGTCGCCCAGGACAAGACGGTGCTGCGCACCGGACGGCTCGTGATCCATTACGCCAGCGGCGGATCGGGCGGCTCGATCACCTCCAGCGCCTCCAAGATCGAGAAGCTGGAAGCCACCGGCGGCGTCAACATTCAGAACGGCACGCAGGTCGCGACCGGCGACACCGGCGTCTTCGACATGCGCACGGAAGTGCTGGTGCTGTCGGGCAAGCGCGTCACCCTGTCGGAAGGCGGCAACGTGGCGACGGGCTGCAAGCTGACCGTCTCGATGAAGGACGGCCGCGCCAAGCTGCAGGGCTGCGGCGATTCCGGCTCGCGCCCGACCATCCTGCTGCAGCCGCAGTCGTCCGGCAATTAGGACCTCACGGTGTCGGTCGATGACGCGCCGCATGAGGGCGACGGCGGGGTGACATCCGCGCAAAGGGCGCAGGCCGGTTCGCAAGGCGCGAACAAGTGGCAGGGAACGCTGGTCGCACGCGGCCTGAGCAAGAGCTATCGCGGCCGCAAGGTCGTCGACGGCGCGTCGATGGGCGTGCGCTCCGGCGAGGCCGTCGGGCTGCTCGGCCCGAACGGCGCGGGCAAGACCACCTGCTTCTACATGGTCACCGGGCTGGTGCCGGTCGATTCCGGCCAGATCCTGATCGACGGCAACGACGTCACGCGCATGCCGATGTATCAGCGTGCCCGCCTCGGCATCGGCTACCTGCCGCAGGAAGCCTCGATCTTTCGCGGCCTGACGGTGGAAAAGAACATCCTCGCCGCCCTGGAAGTCGTCGAGAAGAGCGCCGCCGAGCGCCGCCGCAAGCTCGACGCGCTGCTCGACGAGTTCTCCATCGCGCATCTGCGCAAGGCGCCGTCCATCGCGCTGTCGGGCGGCGAGCGCCGACGCTGCGAGATCGCCCGCGCGCTGGCCTCCGATCCGACCTTCATGCTGCTCGACGAACCGTTCGCCGGCGTCGATCCGATCGCGGTCTCCGACATCCAGGAGCTTGTCCGCCACCTGACCCAGCGCGGCATCGGCGTCCTGATCACCGACCACAATGTCCGCGAGACGCTCGGGCTGATCGACCGCGCCTACATCATCCATGCCGGCAAGGTCCTGACCCAGGGCAAGCCCGAGGAAATCATCGCGCATCCGGACGTTCGCCGCTTCTATCTCGGCGAAAGCTTCTCAATGTGACGACCCATTCGCACAATACGATTTGACAGCGCCGCCGCGATAAGCAATTTTCGGGCCAGTTTGCGTTCGCGTAGGGGGTAAGATCTTGGGTATGGCGCTTTCGGCCAAACTCAATCTGCGGCAGAGCCAGTCGATGGTGATGACGCCGCAGCTGCTGCAATCAATCAGGCTGCTGCAATTCACGCAACTGGAACTCGACCGCTTCGTCCAGGAGCAGATCGAGTCCAATCCGCTTCTGGAACGCGGCGCCTCAGACGACCAGGACGCGCGGGCCGACGGCCCGGCGGAGGCCGGCCCCGCTGAGGACGCCGGCTCGAACTCTGACTGGTCGATGGACGAATTGGAAGTCAGCGCGGAGGCGATCGCCGACAAGCTCGACTCCTCGCTCGACAACGTCTTTCCCGACGATCCCGGCCGTTTCGACAACGCCGCATCCGCGCAGGGCCCGTCCGCCAGCCGCACCGGCTCCGACGTGATCGGCCGCCCGGACGGAGACTTCGACCTCGAGGCGGTCGTTGCCGACAGCCTGACATTGCGCGATCACCTGGCCGAGCAGATCAGCCTGACGCTGCGCACGGTCGCGGACCGCGCCATCGCCTTCGATCTCGTCGATGCGCTCGACGCCAACGGCTATCTCGACGCCGAACTCGACATCGTGGCCGACCGGCTCGGCTGCGAACTGGAAGACGTCGAGGCCGTTCTGGGCGAACTCCAGACCATGGACCCGGCCGGCGTCTTCGCCCGCGATCTCGCCGAATGCCTCGCCCTGCAATTGCGCCGCAAGGACCGGTTCGACCCGGCCATGGCGACGCTGGTGGCCAATCTGCCGCTCCTGGCACGGCGCGACTTCAAGGCGCTGTCGCGCCTGTGCGGGGTCGACGAGGGCGATCTCGTGGACATGCTGGCCGAAATCCGCACGCTCGACCCGCGGCCCGGCCTCGCTTTCGAAACGTCGGGCGCCCAGGCGATCGTCTATGACGTCGAGGTGCGCGAATCGGCCGACAAGAGCTGGCGCATCGAACTGAATTCCGACGCCCTGCCCCGCGTGCTTGTGGATCGCGACTACTATGCCGAGGTTTCACGCGCCGGTTTGTCCACCGATGAAAAGGCGTTCATGAGCGAATGCCTGCAAAACGCCACGTGGCTGGAGCGCAGCCTCGACCAGCGGGCGACGACGATCCTCAAGGTCGCCACCGAGATCGTGCGCCAGCAGGACGGATTCTTCATGCGCGGCGTCAGCGCGTTGAAGCCGATGACCATGAAGATGGTCGCCGACGCGATCGGCATGCATGAATCGACGGTCAGCCGCGTCAGCGCCAACAAATACATGCTGACACCGCGCGGCATGCTGGAATTCCGCTATTTCTTCACCGTGTCCATTCCCGCCAGCGGCGCCGGCGAGGACGGGCATTCCTCGGAAGCCGTACGCCAGCGCATCCGTGCGCTGATCGACGCGGAGACGCCGGAGGCGGTGCTGTCCGACGACGCGCTCGTCTCGATGCTGAAGACCGAAGGGGTCGACATCGCGCGGCGGACCGTCGCCAAGTACCGCGAGGGCATGAACATCGCCTCGTCGGTGCAGCGGCGGCGCGAAAAAAGGGCGCTGGCGCTGGCCGCCGGCTGACATGCGGGCCGGGCGGCGCAAGTGTCGCACCGGCGTCATTTTTCTGTCAGCGTCTCTTCACAGTCTTGCATCTTTCGCCCAATCTGTGGTTTGGGCGGCCCTTCCGCCCCAACGAAGAAGCAAGAAGGAGTGACACATGGGTTTGCGCGTTTCTGGGAAGCACATGGATGTCGGCGACGCATTCCGCCTCCGCATCGAGGACCGCATCGAGGAGGCCCTGTCCAAATATTTCGACCGGGGCGCCAATGGTCACGTGACTGTGGAAAAGGCCGGCAACCGGTTCACGACGGACTGCATGCTGCACCTGGATTCGGGCGTCGTGCTGCAGGCGACGGGCGAGGCGCAGGAGCCGCAGGCCAGCTTCGACGCCGCCGCCGAGCGCATCGAGAAGCGCCTGCGCCGCTACAAGCGCCGCCTCAAATCGCATCACAGCGAAGAGGCCGCGAGCCGCACCGAGGAATATGCATACCGCGTTTTGGAGGCTGTGCCGGAGACCGAGGAGGAGGAGCTTCCCGAAGATTTCGCGCCGGTCGTGGTCGCCGAAACCTCGATGAAGCTGGCGACCCTGCCGGTTTCGACGGCCGTATTGCAACTGGACCTGCAGGATAACCCGGTATATGTGTTCCGCAATGCAGGCAGCGGCGACGTCAATCTCGTCTACCGCCGTGCCGACGGAAACATTGGCTGGATAGACCCGGGCTCAATCAAGCAGTCTTAATTCGGATGTGTTGAAACGCGCCGCCCTCGCGCGCGCTGGTGCTCGGATTGTCCGCAAGGATAGGCAGATGGATCTCGGTGAGTTTGTCACACAGGAAGCGATCATCCCGGATTTGCGGGTAAGCTCCAAGAAACAGCTCCTTCAATCGATCGCGGAAAAAGCGTCCGAACAAACCGGCCTCTCGGCCCGCGCAATCTTCGACACGATCCTCCAACGCGAGCGTCTCGGCTCGACCGGCGTGGGGAAAGGCATCGCCATTCCCCACGGCAAGTTCGCGGAAGTGGAGCGGATCGTCGGCGTCTTCGCGCGGCTGCACACGCCGATCGAATTCGAAGCGCTGGACGACCAGCCTGTGGATATCGTGTTCCTGCTGCTGGCGCCGGAAAGCGCCGGCGCCGACCATCTGAAGGCCCTGTCGCGCATCGCCCGCGTGCTGCGCGACCCGGTGCGCATCGCCAATCTGCGCGCCACGGCCGACCCGGAAGCGCTCTATTCCTTCCTGACGCGCGAAGCGACGTCCAACGCCGCCTGAGGCCGCCCGGCCGGCATCGGCCCCGTTGCCGCAGGCGCGAACCTTGCCCACCCCTCGATCGGCTTTGCACCTTTCCCGCTGCGGCGATAGCATGCGCGACGGGGGAAGGCCGAGGGAGGACAATTCATGGCGATCTACGAGGATTTGAGGGACGCCTCCGTGCTGGTCACGGGCGGCGGGTCGGGAATTGGCGCGGCGCTGAGCGAGGCGTTCGTCGCGCAGGGCGCGAAGGTCGCCTTCATCGACAATGCCGAGGCGCCCAGCCGGGCGCTGGTCGACCGGCTGACGCCCGGTGCGCGCCACGCGCCGCTCTTCCTCAACGCCGATCTGCGCGACATCGCCGCTTTGCGGGCCGCAGTCGAACAGGCGGCCGCGGCGCATGGGCCGGTCACGATCCTGATCAACAACGCCGCGCGCGATGACCGTCACGAGATGGACGCGGTCGACGAGGACTATTGGGAGAACAATCTGGCGATCAATCTGCGCCCGCATTTCTTCACCATCCAGGCCGTCGCCGACGGCATGAAGACGGCCGGCGGCGGCGCGATCGTCAACTTCACCTCCACCGCCTTCATGCTGAATATCGGCGACATGCCCGCCTACACGTCGGCCAAGGCCGGCATTGTCGGCCTGACCAAGGGCATGGCCGGCAAGCTCGGACCGGACAACATCCGTGTCAACGCGATCGCGCCCGGCTGGGTGATGACGGATCGCCAGAAGGAACTCTGGGTCACCGAGGAGGGCCTCGCCGAGATGATCGGCCGGCAATGCCTCAAGGAGCCGATCCAGCCGGAGGACATGGTCGGACCATGCCTTTTCCTCGCCTCGTCGGCCGCCCGCATGGTGACCGCGCAGGTCCTGATCGCCGACGGAGGCATGATGTGACGATGGAGGCGACGCAATCAGGCGTGACGGTCCTGTCCGAAACGCCCTGCCGGCTTGGCGAAGGGCCGACCTTCGACCCCGCCCGCCAAACCCTGTTCTGGTTCGACATCCTGGAAGCGAAGCGTTACGCGCTGCATCTGCCGAGCGGCACGCAAACGGTTCTGGACCTGCCGGAGATGGCGAGCGCCATGGCGGTGATCGACGCCGAACGCGACCTGATCTTCACGGAAACCGGCCTGCACATCCTGCACACCGCCACGGGCAAGACGGTGTTCCACCGCCCGATCGAGGCCGACACCCCCGCCACGCGCTGCAACGACGCGCGGGTGCACCCGTCCGGCGCCTTCTGGCTCGGCACGATGGGCAAGCAGGCGGAAGACGGCGCGGGCGCGATCTACCGCTATTTCCGCGGCACGGTCGAAGTGCTGTTCGACCGGATCAGCATTCCGAACGCCACCTGCTTTTCGCCCGACGGGACGCGGGCCTGGTATGTCGATTCGCGCAAGCGCCAGTGGATGACGGTCGCCGTCGACCCCGCCAACGGCGCGCCGATCGGCGAACCCGCCCTCTTCCACGATTTCGGCGCGCAGAAAGGCGCGCCCGACGGCGCGATCTGCGACGCCGACGGCAATCTGTGGCTCGCCCGCTACGGCATCGGCCGGCTGAATCAATTTTCGCCGCAGGGCAATCCGCTGCAATCGATCGACATTCCGGCGGCGCAGACCACCTGCCCGGCCTTCGCCGGCGACGGACGGATCGCCGTCACCACCGCGTTCCAGGATCTGGACGCGGCGGCACGCGCGGCGGACCCGCTGGCCGGCCAGACCTTCCTTGTCGAGACGCCGGTGAGGCCGAATTACGATCCGCCCGTCGCGTTCGGCGGGGCGTGAGCGGCTTGCGGAGGCGTTGAGCCTCGACTAACCAATCTCGATGCTCACGCTCGCCATCGACACCGCCGCCAATTTCTGTTCCGCCTGCCTCTGGGACGACGCGACGGATCGCGTGCTGGCTTCGGAGGAACGCGACATCGGGCGCGGCCATGCCGAGCAGCTGATCGAGACCGTCGAAGCCGTCATGCGCCACGCCGGCGCCGAATATGCCGATCTCGGACGGATCGCGATCGCCGTCGGCCCGGGTTCGTTCACCGGCATCCGCGTCGGCGTCGCGGCGGCACGCGGGTTCGGCCTGGCGCTCGGCGTCCCCGTCATCGGCGTGACCACGCTGGCCGCACTGGCCGCCGACGCGCTGAGCGAGGCCCCCGGTCCCGTCACGGTCGCGGTCAGCGGCGGGCGGGGCCAGGTCTTCATGCAGAGTTTCGACGCCGACAACCGGCCGACGAGCGATCCCGCGGCCGTCGAGGAAGAGGCGGCCGCCGGGGCGATTCCGGCCGACACGGCGCTTCTTGCCGGCAACGCGGCGGCGGATCTCGCGGGCGCGCGCGGCATCGCGGCGGTCCAGGACCGGGCGACCGGCTCGATCGCCACCGTGGCGCGCCTCTCCGTCACCGCGCCGCAGGACCCGAAACCGCTCTATCTGCGCGGCGCCGACGCCAAGCCGCAGCAGGGTTTCGCCGTCGCCCGCACCGGCACCTCGGACGGGAGCGCGCGATGAAATGGACGCTGTTCGGCTGGCTCTGGCCGCTCGACGTCGTGGTCGATCCGCTGGAGGACGCGCATGCGCGGTCGATGGCCGATCTCCACGCCCACAGCTTCGTGCGGCCGTGGACGGATGGCGAGTTCCACGACATGCTGACGCAACCGACGACCTTCGGCTTCGTGGTGCGCGAACTGACCTGGGGCAAGGCGCGCATCCTCGGCTTCGTGCTGGCGCGCGGCGTCGCCGGCGAAGCGGAGATCCTGACCATCACGGTCGCGCCCGACTGGCAGGGCCACGGCCTCGGCCGCAAGCTGATGGACGCCGTCCTGTCGAAGGCGCATCGCGACCGCATCGAATCGGTGTTCCTGGAGGTCGACGAGACCAACCGGCCGGCGCTGGCGCTCTATCGCCGGCTCGGCTTCTTCCAGGTCGGCGGCCGTCCCGACTATTACCGCGATCCCTCGGGTCGCAAGACCGCCGCGCTTGTCATGCGCCGCGATCTTCGCTAGCAACCGCGCTACTTCGAAACGGACGGGTGGCGTGACCGAGGACAAGGCGAAAACGCTGGAAGAACTCTGCGTCGAGCGGGGCATGCGCATGACCGGCCAGCGCCGCGTCATCGCCGGCGTGCTGCAGGACGCGCTCGACCACCCCGACGTCGAGGAACTGTATCGCCGCGCCTCGAGCGCCGATCCCAACATCTCGATTTCGACCGTCTATCGCACCGTCAAGCTGTTCGAGGATCTCGGCATCATCGAGAAGCACGAATTCCGCGACGGCCGCGCCCGCTACGAGCCGATCCCCGACGAGCACCACGATCACCTGATCGACGTGAAGTCCGGAGAGGTCATCGAATTCCGCAATGCGCGCATCGAGGCGCTGCAGGAGGAAATCGCCCGCGAACTCGGCTACCGCATCGTCGATCACCGGCTGGAACTCTATGCCGTGCCCCTCGACGAAAAGGCCGAGGACGGAGACTGACAGGCGGTGTATCGGCGCATCCGTCTGACGTTCATCCTCACCACGCTGGTCGCGATGACGGCGCTCATGGCGCCCGTCCAGATCCTTGCCATCCGGCGCGGCCGGCCACTGCGGCGACGCCTGCCGCATGGGTGGCACCGCATCGCCTCGCGCCTGCTCGGCCTGCGCGTCACCGTGCATGGCCGGCCGGCGCGCCATGACGGGATCGGCGTGCTGATCGCCGCCAATCACGCCTCCTGGCTCGACATCGTCGCGCTCGGCGCGGCCACGCCGGTCTCGTTCGTCGCCAAGCACGAAATCGCCGGCTGGTCGGGGGTCTCGACCCTGGCGAAACTGCAGGAAACGATCTTCATCGAACGCGCGCGCCGCGGCACGGCGGGCGAACAGGCCGCGCGCATCCGCGAAAGGCTGGCACGCGGCGACACGATCGTCCTGTTTCCCGAAGGCACGACCTCGGACGGCAATTTCATCCTGCCGTTCAAATCCGCGCTGTTCGGCGCGGTCGGCGTGGAGGCCGGCAGACGGGCGGACGCCTCGAAGGACAAGCCGGGCGGCGACGGGCCGATCCATGTCCAGCCGGTCGCCATCGTCTACACACGCGTGCACGGCGTGCCGATGGGGCGCTACGACCGGCCGGTCGCGGCCTGGCCGGGCGACGTCGAACTGGGCCCGCATGTGCTGGGCGTGCTGGCCGCCGGCGCGCTGGACGTCTCCATCATCTTCGGCGAGCCGATCGTCGCCACGCAGATGCCCGACCGCAAGGCGCTCGCCGCGGCCTGCGAGGAGGCCGTGCGCGCCATGGCGTCCGAGGCGCTGCGCGGACGCGCGCAGCTTCCAAGCGGCGCAAAAAACCGCTAAGGACCGGGCATGAACGATATCGCAGAACTTCTGGATCGCGAGGCCGCCCCGGCCTCGTCGAACACGCGCAAGGTTTTCGTCAAGACCTATGGCTGCCAGATGAACGTCTATGACAGCCAGCGCATGGCCGATGCGCTGGGGGCGGACGGCTATGTCGAGACGGCGACGCCGGACGACGCCGACATGATCCTGCTCAACACCTGCCACATCCGCGAAAAGGCGGCCGAGAAGGTCTATTCGGAACTCGGGCGCCTGCGCAAGCTGCGCGACCAGCGCCGCGCCTCCGGTTCGGAGATGCTGATCGGCGTCGCCGGTTGCGTCGCCCAGGCAGAGGGCGAGGAGATCATCCGCCGCGCGCCGGTGGTCGATTTCGTGATCGGGCCGCAGACCTATCACCGCCTGCCGCAGGTGGTCTCGAAGGCCCGGTCCGGCGACAAGGTGGTCGAGACCGAATACGCCATCGAGGACAAGTTCGAGAAACTGCCGGCCCGCGACGAGAAGCAGGTGCGCGCCCGCGGCGTCACCGCCTTTCTGACGGTGCAGGAAGGCTGCGACAAGTTCTGCACCTTCTGCGTGGTGCCCTATACGCGCGGGGCGGAGGTTTCGCGGCCCGTGTCGCAGATCGTCGCCGAGGCGCGGAAGCTCGCCGCCTCGGGCGTGCGCGAGGTCACCCTGCTCGGCCAGAACGTCAACGCCTGGCACGGCGAGGGTCCGAACGGGCGCGAATGGGGCCTCGGCGCGCTGCTGCGCGAACTCGCGACGATCGAAGGGCTCGACCGGCTGCGCTACACGACCAGCCATCCGCGCGACATGGACGACGCGCTGATCGAGGCGCATCGCGATCTCGACAGCCTGATGCCCTATCTGCATCTGCCCGTTCAGGCCGGGTCCGACCGCATCCTCAAGGCCATGAACCGCAAGCACACCGGCGACGAATACCGCCGGCTCGTCGATCGCATCCGCGCGGCGCGCCCGGACATCGCCCTGTCGGGCGATTTCATCGTCGGCTTCCCCGGCGAGACGGATGAGGATTTCGAGGACACGATGCGCCTGATCCGCGATGTCGGCTATGCGCAGGCCTTTTCGTTCAAATATTCGCCCCGCCCCGGCACGCCGGGCGCCGACATGGGCGCGCAGGTGCCCGAACCGGTCAAGTCGGAACGGCTGCAGGCGTTGCAGGCGCTCCTGGAAGAGCAGCAATCCGCCTTCATGCGCGGCCTCATCGGCCAGACCATGCAGGTGCTTCTGGAAAAACCCGGTCGCGAGCCCGGACAGCTTGTCGGCCGGTCTCCGTGGTTGCAGCCTGTGGTTTGTGATGAAAATGTCGGAAAAATCGGTGACATTGTTACCGTGCGAATCACGCGAGTCTCCGCGAACAGCCTGATCGCGGATAACAGGGAAGTGGAACCGTAGGCTTGACAGCAGAAGCCAGCGCGAACCGTGCATCCGGCGCCTCCGATATGGCGCATATCGTCTTGAGCTTCGACAACAACGATCACGCCCGTGCGCTTTACGGGCAGTTCGACCAGAACCTGGCGCTGATCGAGCAGCGCCTCGGCGTCGATGTCCGCTCGAAGGGAAACCAGGTGAGCATTCGCGGCGAGGCGACCGCCACCGAGCAGGCGCGCCGCGCGCTCGACTATCTCTACGACCGGCTGGCCGCCGGCGGCGAGGAACCGGACACGAACGACGTCGACGGAGCGTTGCGCATGGCGGTTGCCGCCGACGACCAGCTTTCGCTGCCGACCATCGCCGCGCCCGCCAAGCTCGCCGCCGCGCAGATCGCGACGCGCAAGAAGACCGTCTTCGCGCGCACGCCCAACCAGGACGCCTATATCCGCGCGCTCGACCGCTCAGAGCTCGTCTTCGGCATCGGCCCGGCCGGCACCGGCAAGACCTTCCTGGCCGTCGCCCATGCGGCGATGCTGCTGGAGCGCGGCGCCGTGGAAAAGATCATCCTGTCGCGTCCGGCCGTGGAGGCGGGCGAACGGCTCGGCTTCCTGCCCGGCGACATGAAGGAGAAGGTCGATCCCTATCTGCGGCCGCTCTATGACGCGCTCTATGACATGATCCCCGCCGACAAGGTGGAACGGGCGCTCGCCGCCGGCGTGATCGAGATCGCGCCGCTCGCCTTCATGCGCGGCCGCACGCTGACCAACGCCGCCGTCATCCTCGACGAGGCGCAGAACACGACTTCCATGCAGATGAAGATGTTCCTCACCCGTCTGGGCGAGAACTCGCGCATGATGGTCACCGGCGATCCGTCGCAGGTCGATCTTCCGCTCGGCGCGAAATCCGGGCTGGTCGAGGCGATGCAGGTGCTGGACGGCGTCGCCGGCATCGTCACCGTGCGCTTCGGCGAAAAGGACGTGGTGCGCCATCCGCTGGTCGCCAAGATCGTCGCGGCCTACGAGCGGCAGGGCTGACAGGCTTGACCATCGAGATCGATGTTGCGGTCGAGGCCGGCGACTGGGCCGGCGAGGAAGCGTTGCACGCGCTTGCCGAGCGCGCCGTCGCGGCCTCCCTTGCCCGTCTCGGACTGGAGGACGCGGAGAGCGAACTCTCCGTCCTGTTCACCGACGACGCGGCGATGCGCAAGCTCAACGCGCAGTGGCGCGACAAGGACAAGCCGACCAATGTCCTGTCCTTTCCCGCCTTCGCGCTTTCGCCGGGCGACGCGCCGGGCCCGATGCTCGGCGACATCGTCATCGCGTTCGAAACCGTGGGCCGCGAGGCGGCGCTTGAAGGCAAACCCTTCGATGACCATCTCAGTCATCTGATCGTTCACGGTTTTCTGCATGTTTTGGGTTACGATCACGAAACGAACACAGACGCTGAGCAGATGGAAACCGCGGAACGCGCGATTCTTGCTGACATGGGCGTTCCCGACCCTTATTCTGAGACCGATTGACCGTTTCGATGCTTATGACCAGTCCCGACAGTGAAGCCTCGAGGCCAGAGGCGCCTCGCGAAGACGAGACCGATCCGCGAAGTCCCGGCGCGGAAGCCGGCAAGACTCGCGGCCAGCCGGGCTTCCTGCAACGGCTGATCTTCCTGTTTCGCCCGCAATCGGCCGCGACCATCCGTGAAAACCTGCAGGACGCGCTCGCCGGACAGGGCGAATGGGACCAGACCATCACGCCCGGCGAACGGGCGATGCTCAACAACATCCTGAGATTGCGCGAAGTGCGCGTCGAGGACGTGATGATCCCGCGCGCCGAGATCGAATCGGTCGACCAGAAGACGACGCTTGGCGAATTGCTCAAGCTGTTCGAGCAGTCCGGCCACAGCCGCATGCCGGTCTATGACGAGACGCTCGACGATCCGCGCGGCATGGTCCACATCCGCGACGTGGTCGCCGCGATCACCAAGCTCGCGGCGGAAAAGAAACGCACGCGCCGCAACACGGAAACCCCGACCGTCGGCCACAACAGCACCGCGGGCTTCGACCTGTCGCGGGTGCAGCTCGACCGGACCATCGAGGAACTGAAGCTGGCGCGCGAAGTGCTGTTCGTGCCGCCCTCCATGCTGGCCGCCGACCTGATGGCGCGCATGCAGACGCAGCGCATCCAGATGGCGCTGGTGATCGACGAATATGGCGGCACCGACGGGCTGGTCTCGCTGGAAGACATCGTCGAGATGGTCGTCGGCGACATCGAGGACGAGCATGACGACGAGGAAGTGCTGTTCACCGAGGCGGGAGACGGCATCATCGTCGCCGATGCGCGCGTCTATCTGGAAGAACTCGCCAACGCGCTCGGCCCGGACTTCCTGGAGGCCGCGCGCAGCGAGGACGACGACGTCGACACCGTCGGTGGGCTGATCTTCTCCCTGCTCGGCCGGGTGCCGGTGCGCGGCGAGGTGATCGCCTCCTTCGCGGGCTATGAATTCGAGGTGCTCGAGGCCGATCCCCGGCGCATCAAGCGGGTGCGCATCGTGCGCGCCAAGCGCCGGTTGCCGCGCCGCGACGCCCATGGCGCCGAGACGCACGCCACCGCGCCCGAAAGCACCGCCGAAGCGGAGCCCGTGGCCGTCGACATGCCCGAAAAAGCGCCGGAAGAGACCAAGTAACATCGCGTCGGCCAGCCTTGGCTGATAAGTCTCGCTGAAGGATGATTCGCCTTCGGACCCGCCAATGAAGCGCCTGGCCAACCGCATATTGCTGACGACCGGCTGGAGGCGCGCGGCGCTGGCCATGGCAGCCGGCGCGGTGACCGTGCTCGGCCAGGCGCCGTTTCACGCCTTCATCTTCTGTTTCGTCGGCTTTCCCGTGCTGGTCTGGCTGCTGGACGGCGCGATCGCGCGGCCGTCGCGCTCCTGGACCGCGACCGCATGGCCGGCGTTTGCCACCGGCTGGTGGTTCGGCTTCGGCTACCACGTCGCCGGCCTCTGGTGGATCGGCAACGCGCTGTTCGTCGAGGCACGCGAGTTCCTGTGGCTGTGGCCCTTCGCCGTCCTTGCCATTCCGGCGCTGCTGGCGGTCTTTGCCGGCGTTGCCGCCGTGATCGCGCGCATGGTTTGGTCCGACGGGCTCGGCCGCATCGCGGCGCTTGCGCTCGGCTTCGGGCTTGCGGAATGGCTGCGCGGCTTCGTCCTGACCGGGTTTCCGTGGAACGCCGTCGGCTATGCGGCGATGCCGGTGCCGGTGCTGATGCAATCGGCGGCGATCGTCGGCGTGATCGGCATGAACGCGCTCGCCGTGCTGGTCTTTTCCCTGCCCGCCGCCCTGGCGCAGGACCGTCGCCGCGCCGTGCCGGCAGCGCTCGTCGCGATGCTGCTCATCGCAGCACATGCCGGCTTCGGCTTCTGGCGTCTTGCCGACGCGACCGACGCGACCGACGCCGACCCGGCCGCCCCGCTGGTGCGCATCGTCCAGCCCGCCGTCGACCAGTCGGAGAAATGGGACGCCGCGCGGCGAAACGCGATCTTCGACGGACTGATCGCGCTGTCGCTGGAAGCCGGGCCGAACGGCGCCGCGCCGGACATCGTGGTCTGGCCGGAAACGTCGGTGCCCTACCTCCTGACCGAAACGCCGTCGGCCGTCGCCGCCATCGCCGAGGCCTTCGGCCCGGACCAGATCCTGCTGGCCGGCGCGGTGCGGATCGGCGAGACCTCCGGTTCGAATGGCGAATACACCTATTACAACTCGATCCTGGCGCTGAACGGCGACGGCGTGATCTTCGACGCCGCCGACAAGAAGCACCTTGTGCCGTTCGGCGAATATCTGCCCTTCAAGGCGCTGCTGGAGCGGATCGGCATGAAGGCGATCGCGGCGGCCGATCGCGGCTATTCGCCGGCCGACCGCCGCCGCACCATGGCCCTGCCCGGCGGCACGGTCGTACTGCCCTCGATCTGCTACGAGGCGATCTTCCCCTACGAGGTCGAAGCGGAAGGCGAGCCGGCCACGGTGCTGGTGAACGTCACCAACGACGCCTGGTATGGCGACGTGCCGGGCCCCTATCAGCACGCCCACCAGGCCCGCATCCGGGCCGTCGAGAACGGCCTGCCCGTGATCCGGGCCGCCAACAACGGCGTGTCGGCGATCTATGACGCGCATGGCCGCCAGAGCGCCGCGCTTGGCTACGGCGTCAGCGGCGCCATCGAGGCTCGCATGCCGGCACGGCTCGACGACACCTGGTATCGCCTCGAAGGCCGGCGGACGTTCTGGGCGATCCTTGCCGTTCTGGCGCTGGCGGCAGCGCTCGGGCGCCTCATCGAGCGGCGGCGGGTCGGCGGCCTCTGAAGCCTGCCCGGATCACGTGTCCCCGGCGGCGAGCCTGGCGCGCACGACTTCCGAGAGCGTACGGAACGCCCGTTCGATCTCGCCCGGTTCCCACCCCGCATGCATCGCCCATTCGCGCACCGTGCCCATGTCTTCCGACAGGGCATTGTCGACCTGCCCGGTTTCGAAGGCCTCACCGAGCATCGCCGCGATCTCCGCTGGTTCCAGGCCGAAGCGCAGGAGCCCCTCGATCACGTCGTCGAAGGCGGGCATGATCGCCGCCTCGCAATCGCGGTCGCGGCCCCGATAGGGCGCCACCTGTTTCGGCGGTGAAATCGTCATGCGGTCCGTCCGCCTCCCCAGGTTGAATGCCAGCGTCCGGCGATGCCGAATCTGGCCGGGGGATGCTCTCAAGATTTGGATAGAGGGTAAAGCCGCAGCCGGTTTCGCATAACCGTTACGGCAAGATGTTGCCTTCCCCGTCGCCATTGTCGCAGTCCGATTTGCCAGCGATTCCCCTTGAAATGAAAGTTTGCGAATGCAAATGAAGATGAAACGATAATTATCGAAGATAATCGCGCAACCGCCCGAACGGACCCGATCATGCTTGCCCTGCCGCCGCGACAGATGGACATCCTCGACCTCGCCCGCCGCAAGGGCCGGGTCGATGTGGAGACGCTTGCCGCGCATTTCTCGGTGACGCCGCAGACGATCCGCAAGGACCTCAACGACCTTTGCGACATGGAGCGGCTGCATCGCGTGCATGGCGGCGCGGTGTTTCCCTCGAGCACCGTCAATCTCGCCTGGCAGGAGCGCCGCGACATCGCCTCGGGCGCCAAGCAGCGCATCGCCGACAGGGCGGCCTCGCTCATCCCGGACGGCTCGTCGGTGATCCTGAACATCGGCACCACCGTCGAACAGGTGGCGCATGGGCTGCGCCGGCATCACGACCTGATGGTCATCACCAACAATCTGAACGTCGCCACGATCCTGTCCGACGCGCCGGGCGTGGAGCTCGTCATCTCCGGCGGCATGGTGCGCAAGGCCGATGGCGGCATTGTCGGCGAGGCGGCGATCGACCTGATCCGGCAGTTCAAGGTGGATTGCGCCGTGATCGGCGCTTCGGCGATCGATGCCGACGGGGCGCTTCTGGATTTCGACTATCGCGAAGTGCGCGTCGCCCGGGCGATCCTGGAACAGGCGCGCGTCAAGATGCTGGTCGCCGACACGACCAAGTTCGAGCGCCGCGCGCCGGTGCAGATCGGCCATCTCGGCGACATCGACACCTTCATCACCGACGCAGCCCCGCCCGACGAGATCGCCGAGATCTGTGCGCGGGCCGGCGTCGACCTGATCGTCACGGACACGGAGAACGACATTGGATAACGCGACGCCGCATTACGACATCCTGGTCATCGGCGGCGGCATCAACGGAGCGGGCGTGGCGCGCGACGCGGCCGGGCGCGGCTTTTCGGTCTGCCTGTGCGACCCGGGCGACTTCGGCGGCGGCACGTCGTCGGCCTCCACCAAGCTGATCCATGGCGGGTTGCGCTATCTGGAGCATTACGAGTTCCGGCTGGTGCGCGAGGCGCTGATGGAGCGCGAGGTGCTGTGGGGCATGGCGCCGCACATCATCCGGCCGCTGCGCTTCATCCTGCCCTATCACTCGGGCCTGCGCCCGGCCTGGCTGCTGCGGCTGGGCCTGTTCCTCTACGACAATCTGGGCGGGCGCAAATTGCTGCCCGGCACGCGCACGCTGGACCTGACCCGCGACGAAGCGGGCAAGCCGCTGAAGCCCGGCTACGGCAAGGCGTTCGAATATTCCGATTGCTGGGTGGAGGATTCGCGGCTCGTGATCCTCAATCTGCGCGACGCCGCGGCGCGGGGCGCGACCGTCCTGCCCCGCTGCGCCGCCGAAAGCGCCCGTTTCGCCGACGGCCGCTGGCACGTCACCCTCCGCGACCGGACGACCGACACGGCCCGCACGGTCACCGCCTCCATCGTCGTGAACGCCGCCGGCCCGGCGGTGGACGCGGTGCTGAACTCGGTGTTCGGACGCAATGACGCGCGCAATGTGCGTCTCGTGCGCGGCAGCCACATCGTCGTGCGCAGGAAATTCGCGCATGACCGCGCCTACATCTTCCAGAACGCCGACGGCCGCATCATCTTCGCCATTCCCTACGAGGGCGACTTCACGCTGATCGGCACCACCGACGCCGAGCAGGAAACGCTGGACGGACCGCCGCGCATCAGCGCGGAGGAAAAGGACTATCTGCGCCGCATGGCGAGCGAGTATTTCGCCGAGCCCGTGGAGCCGGAGGACATCGTCTGGACCTATTCCGGCGTGCGGCCGCTCTATGACGACGGTGCCTCCAAGGCGCAGGAAGCGACGCGCGACTATGTCATCCGCCGCGACACCGAACTCGGCGACGGCACGCTGATCAACGTCTTCGGCGGCAAGATCACGACCTATCGCAGGCTCGCCGAATCGATGCTCGGCGAGATCGAGGCGACGCTCGGCAAGCGCAAGCCGGCCTGGACCAGGGGCGCGACGCTGCCCGGCGGCGACTTCGCCGTCACCGGCTTCGAGACGCTGGTCGAAACGCTGAAGCAACGCCATACCGGCATCGACCCGGCCTTGCTGCGCCGGCTGGCCCGGTTCTACGGCACCGATGCGGCCACGATTCTCGGCGATGCGTCCCGCCCGGGCGATCTCGGTATCGATTTCGGCCACGGCCTCACGGAAGCCGAGGTCCGCTGGCTGATGGCGCAGGAATGGGCAGCCTCCGCCGAGGACGTGCTGTTCCGCCGCACCCGGCTCGGCATCCGCATGAGCGATGAGCAGCAGGCCGCGCTCGACGCATGGATGAAGGCGGCCGCATAGACGCGTCAGGGCCGCCCGGATATTGCCGGAATCATGGGCTTGATGCCTCCAGCGGCCACGCCAACGAAAGGAACGACGCCGGTGACGAAAACGGGACTTGCAGTTCTCCTGCTTCTTGCGGGAACCGCCGGCGCATCGGCGCAATCCGGTGAAGCGGCGAAGGGCAAGGACACCTACATCGCCGAATGCGTGGGCTGCCACGCGTCGGCGGCGCGGATCGTGCGCAAGATCGGTGGCGGCACGCCCGAAGACAGGGCCGACTGGCTGGACGATTTTCTCTCCGACCACCATTTGACCGACATGGACGCCAAGGCCGACCTGATGGCCTATCTTCTCGCGATCTAGGGCCTTGTCGCGGTTCCGGACGGCGTACGGGTCTAGCGGAAGGCAAAGCCCAGCACGGCGAGGCCGATGACCATCGCGAGAAGCCGGAAGTTGCGGATGACCTGCCGGTCCTTCGCCGTCGACGGTCCCTGCCGGTAGTCGAAGCGCTCGTAGCGGATATGGGCGGGCGGCACGCCGAGGCCGGTGACGCCCTGGCAGACCGCGCTCATCATTCCGCCCGGCCCGCAGATCATCACGGCCGTATCCCTCGGATCGAGACCCTCCAGCGCCTCGGCCAGATGCTCGCGCGTGATCGGCCCCTGGCGCTGGTTCGGACCGAGCGGCCCGCGATCGAGCAGGATCGTCGACCGCGCGCCAAGCGCCTCCAGATGGGGGACAAAGAGCGCGGGATCGGCCAGGGCCGCCGCGTCCCGCGCCGCATAGACGAAGCGCACCGGGCGCGTCTCACCGCGCCGGGCGAGATCGGCGAGCATCGACAGGATCGGCGCCAGCCCGACGCCGCCGGCAATCAGCACGATCGCCCCGCATTGCCGGTCCTCCAGCGTGAAGCTTCCATGCGGGCCGTCGAGCGCGGCAGGCGTGCCGATCTCCAGGCCGCCGAGCCCCCGGGTGAAGTCGCCCGCTTCCTGGATCAGAAACCGCACCTCCCCCTCTGCGTTCGGCGGCGAGGCGATGGAGAAGGGATGGTCGAACAGCGGGAAGCGGCGCGGCGCGAAGGCGATCCATGCGAACTGCCCGGCTTGATGGTCGAGTGTCCGCCCGGACGCGCTCTTCAAGCTGATCTCCCACAGCCGATCGGCGCGCTTGCGGCGCGCGACGACCGCCCAGTCCTGCCGCTGCATCTGGCGCAACCGGACGGTGTAGACGCCGATCGCCAGCGCGAGCGCGCCAAGGGCGAGACCGATCCAGTAGACGCGCAAGGCCAGGCTCTCGGCATAGATGCCCACATGCAGGAGATGCAGGAGCACGGCGACGGCGGCAACGATGGCCATCACGCCATGGGTCGCGCGCCAGAACTCGTGCGTGACGGGCAGTCTGTCGCGCAGCATGCCGAGCGGCACCATCAAGAGCACAAGCACAAGCGTGACGAGGCCCGCGGCGTTGGCCGGCGCCGTGAGCAGCGCGACGACATGGTTCCAGGTCGAATAGGGACGGGAAAGATCGATCGGCAGGACGAAGAAGAGCGGGTGGGCGACGACGAGGACCACCAGCAGCCGGGCCATCCATTTGTGGAACGCCATGGTGATGTCGATGCCGACGCGCCCGGACAGGAATTCGAACCGGCCGCTCGAGACAAGCTGCAGCAACAGCATGACGGCCGCCACCATGCCGAGCGCCGACGCCGCTTCCGTCCATGGATCGACCGGCGTCTCGGCGAAGACCGCCAGAAGGAGCGGGGCAATCGCCAGCGCGACATAACCACCGGCCAGAAACAGGGGCGAAAGACCGGCTCGTCGCCGCGAAATGTGTGTCGTCGTCATCGGCCGATCCGTCAAATTCCCTAGCGGCAATCAGCATATGATCGTGATCGCTTCGCAAGGACATTGCCTAAATTGTCGCAAATCAGCGCGGCGTGTCGGCGATATTGCGCTCCATCAGACGGACATAGAGCGCCGGCGCGAAGCGGTTGATCCACCAGGCAAGCCGCGCGACACGGCCGACCGGGATCATGGCGCGGCCACGCCGAACGCCGTCAAGGATGATCCGGGCCGCAGCGTCCGGCTCCATGTAGTCGATGCCGTCGCTGGCCGAGCCGGGCCGGGCGATGCCGCCCTTGCGCTCCTGCGCATTGCCGGGATTGGTGGCGACGAAGGACGGGGCCGCGATGTGAACCGACACGCCGAAGGGCCTCTCCTCGCTGGCGAGGGTGCGAAAGAAACCTTCCAGCGCATGTTTGGACGCCGAATAGGCGGAACGGCTATGCAGCGGCGCGAAGCCCGCGACCGAAGAGATCGCGAGATGCGTCCCTCGGCTTTGCCGGACCGCCTGCAGCAATTCGGCCGCGACATGCACCGCGCCGAAATAGTTGACCGCGAAGACGGTGCGATGGGCGGACATCTCCATCTCGGCAAAGATGCCGATCTGGGTGATGCCGGCATTGTAGATCACGAGATCCACGCTCGGCCGCGACGCGACGATGCCGGCGCAGGCCGCCCGCACCGCGTTCTCGTCCGTCAGGTCGCACGGCCAGGCGCTGGCCTCCGCCCCGAGATCGCGCACGGCCTCCAGTTCGTCGCCCGGAAGGTCGAGGATCGCGACATGCCAGCCCTCGGCCAGCAATGCCCTTGCCAGCGCCCGGCCGAGCCCACCGGCGCCGCCGGTGATGACGGCCGTCTTCACAGCCCCGCGCCCTCGCGCCAGAGAGCGAAGACCTCGGCGCTGGTCTTGTCCGGCACGTAGCCGAACTGCGCCTTCAGCTTCGTGTTGTCGAGCACCGGCCGGTACTGCAGGAAGCGGACCTGTTCCGGACCGTAGCGCGACAGGCCGAGCGGGTGCGCGACGCCCAGCGCAAGCTTCAGGAACGACGGCGAGAGCCAGCGCACCTTGCGGTCGAGCGCGGCGGCGAGATCGCGGGTGCCGAGCGCGCCGTCACCCGCGACATTGTAGATGCCGGGCGGGCCGTCGGTCGCGGCGCGCAGCAGGATACGGGCGAGGTCCCGCGTCCAGATGAAGACGAAGGGGCTGTCGGACCCGATGATGCCGAGCAGCGGATCGCGGCGGAACAGCGCCGTGATCTGGTTCTCGATCCCCTTGCCCAGCACCGTGCCGACGCGTAGCACGACCTGCTCCAGCGCCGGATGGTCCCGACGGGCTTCGGCCAGCATCTCCTCGACCAGGCGCTTGTGGAACGCGTAGGCGAATTCCTCGTTGCCGCGCAGCGCGTCCGTTTCGCGCAGTGGCACGGGATTGTCGGCGTGATATCCGTAAGCAGCCCCTGACGATGTGACCACGATGCGGCGGACGCCGTGGGCGACGCAGGCGTCGATCACCTTGCGGCTGCCCTCGACATCGACGGCATGTTCGAAGGCGCGCGCCGAGCCCTTCGGCGGCGTCACGATGGAGGCGAGGTGAACGACGACCTCCGGGTTCCAGTCGCCGATGACGCGCTCGACGTCATCGCCGCGCACATCGAGCGTCTCGAACCCGGCGCCGTCGGGCAGCAGCGCCGGGCGTCGGATGTCGGTCGCCAGCACCTCGTGGCCGCCTGGCATCTCTCGCAGCAGGGCCTGACCGATGCCGCCGGCCGCGCCGGTGATCAGGATGCGGGTCATCGCGCCGCCTCGCTGCGCGCCATCAGCCAGGCGAGGCCGAGCCCGGAAATCGCGTGCCAGACGCCCCAAAGGGCCGCGACGACCGCCATGCCGCCGAGCCCGTGGAAGAAGGCGAAGATGAGGATCAGCCCGAGGCCCGAATTCTGGATGCCCGTCTCGATGGTGATGGCACGGCGATCATAGGGCGACACGCGGGCGAGCGTCGCGGTCAGGAACCCGCCGCCGAGCGCCAGCGTGTTGTGCGCGATCACCAGCGCCGCGACCGCGCCGATATAGGCGAGGAAAAATCCCCAGTTGGCGGCGAGCGCCAGGGCGATGAAGCCGATGAAGATCGCCATGGAGAGCATCTGCATCGGCCGGCGGATGCGCGCCGCGACCGCCGGTCTCGTCACGTTGAGCGCGATGCCGAGGCAGAGCGGCAGCACCAGCATGGCGAAGACGGTGACGGCCACCATCACCGGATCGATCGCCGTCTCGCGCAGGATCTGCCGCGTGGGCGCATAGAGGCTGCCCCACAGCCCGATGTTGAAGGGCGTCATGACGATGGCGGCCACCGTGGCGACGGCGGTCATCGAAACCGACAGCGCCGTGTTGCCGCCGGCGCGATGGGTGATGAAATTGGAGATGTTGCCGCCCGGACAGGCCGCGACGAGGATCAGGCCGAGCGCGATCGACGGTCGCGGCTGCACCGCGAGGATGAACAGGAAGGTGAGGACCGGCAGCACCACGAATTGCGAGACGAGGCCTGTGACGAGCGATCTCGGCGCGCGGGCGAGCGCGTGGAAATCGGCCGGCCTGAGGTCGAGCGCGATAGCGAACATCACGATGGCCAGGATGCCGTTCAGGAGGGTCAGCGAGGCCGGGCTGAAATTGAGCAGAACGCCGTCGATGTCGCCCTGCATCACGCCGCCGCCTTCAGTCTGGCGATGCGGCTCGTCACGGCATCGCGGAAGGTCGCCTTGTCCACGTAATAGGCCATGCGCGGCAGGTCGACATAGCGCATGCCGCCCGTGGCGCGGGTGAAGCCCGCCGCCTTTTCGACCTGCAGGGCCTTCGCCGCCGGCGACCCGCCGCGCAGGCCGCGAATGTAGCGCGCGACCATTTCGGCCTGTTCGTGCCGCCCCTGCCAGCCGAGGCCCGACGCCTCGACCATGCCCATCAGGAACAGGTCGTCGCGGCCTGGATGCATGCAGTTCAGGAAGAGATGCGGCGCGGCGCCCTTCCAGTTCAACAGTTCCGCGTCGATGAACGGATAGTGCAGCCGGTAGCCTGTCGCGGCGAGCACCATGTCGTAGTCGCCGCTCGTCCCGTCGCGGAAATGCACGGTGTGGCCGTCGAAACGTTCGACATCGGCGCGGATGCGGATGTCGCCGTGGCCGGCGTGGAACAGGATCAGCGAATTGACGACGGGATGGGATTCGTAGAGCCGGTAATCCGGCTTCGGAAAGCCGTATTTCTGCGGGTCGCCGACGAACCATTTCAGGATCATGCCGTCGACGCGGCGCTTCAGCCACATCGGCAGCCGGATCGCGCCGCCCATCGTGTCGGCGGGTTTGCCGAACACGTATTTCGGCACGAAATAATAGCCGCGCCGCATGGACAGGTCGCAGGAGACGCCGTGATGGATGGCGTCGACCGCGATGTCGCAGCCCGAATTGCCCGCGCCGATCACCAGCACCCGCTTGCCGGCGAATTGCTGCGGCGACCGGTACTGGCTGGAATGGATCAGGTCGCCCGAGAACGTGCCGGCGAATTCCGGCATGTTCGGCTCCGACAGCGTGCCGTTGGCGATCAGCACGCCGGCGAAGACGTCGTCGCGGATCTGGCCGTCGCCGTCGCGCCAGGTGACGCGCCAGCCGTCGCCGTCCGAACCGAGGGGTTCGGCGCGCAGCACCTCGCAGTTGAACCGGAAGTGCCGGCGCAGGTCGAAGCGGTCGGCAAAACGGCGGAAATAGCGCTTCAGTTCGCGATGCGACGGATATTCGGCAACCGCGTCGTCCATCGGAAAATCGGCAAATTCCGTCATGGTCTTCGACGAGATCAGATGCGCGGTCTCGTACATGGTCGAGCGCGGCGCGTCGATGTCCCAGAGCCCGCCGACGTCGCCGTGCAGTTCGAAGCCCTGGAAGGCGACCCCCTGCTCCTGAAGCGTCTTGGCCATGGCGAGCCCCATCGGCCCGGCGCCGATCAGGGCGAACGCGTCGCGATTTCCGGCACCGGCCTGCGGCGCCCGAACAGTGTTCGGCGTCATGTCTCCTCCCCAGGCAATGCGCCCGTTCCTCGCCGCTACAATTGAACGATCGTTAAAAATAATGCAAGCTGGAATTCATGACCGCCGTCGACGCCCCGCCCCGCAAGCGCAAACGCGCGCCCTCCAAACGCTCGCTGGAAACGCGCGCGCGCATCCTCGACGCGGCGGAGCGGCTGTTCGCCCAAAACGGCTTCGAAGGCGCCTCGATGCGCGACATCGCAGCCGAGGCCGGCGTGCCGGTGGCGCTGGTGAATTTCCATGGCGGGGCGAAGGAGGCGCTGTTCGCGACCGTCGTCGCCCGCCGCGCCGACGTTCTGGCGCAACACCGGCTGCAGGCGCTCGACGCGGCGCGGGCATCGGGCGCGCCGCTCGACCTGGCCGTCCTGCTCGGCTGTTTCATCCGGCCCTATCTCGCGCTTGCCGCCAGCGGCGAACCGCAATGGACGGCCTATGCGCGGCTGATCGCGCATGTGTCGGCCGACGAGCGCTGGCGGCCGATCAGCGAACGCTGTTTCGACCCGACCGCGGCGGTGTTCGTGGAGGAGCTTTCCGGACTGTTTCCGGGACAGGACACGCAACGGCTTGCCGCCGCCTTCGTCTTCTCGATCTCGGCGATGCTGTCGCTGGCGACCTCGCGCTGGCGCATCGAGGCCATGGCCGGCGCGTCCGGTCAGCCGGCTGAGGCCGACGCCTGGGCCGACTTCCTGATCGGGTTCTGCGAGGGCGGGTTCCGCTCCGCGCTTGGCGCCTGACGCCGGTCAGCCGGCCTCGGAGGCGCGTCGGTCGGCGCCCAGCCGCGCGCTGATCTCGGAACAGACCTCGCGCACATGCCCGCCGATGCGCTCCACCAGTTCAGGCGTCGCCGCCGTGTCGGCGATCGTCACGCAGAACGTGCCGATCGGCGTCGCGCCGCCGTCGAAGATCGGCGCGGCGATACCGGTGACGCCGGGCGTCAATTCGCCGACGGCGACCGCATAGCCGCGTCGCCGGATGCGGCGCAGTTCTGAGACGATCTCGTCGATCGTGTCGCCCAGCCCCGTCGCCGACAGTTCGGTCAGGTTCGCCTCGATGATCGGCACCAGCTTGCGCCGGTTGAGCGCCGACATGATGGCCCGCGAGATCGCGCCGCGCGCCAGCGGCAGCGGCCGGCCGCGCGGATAATCATTCTCCAGCTCCGGCGTCGTCGTCTCGGAGGCGACGACCAGCAGCTTGTTGCCGTACCAGCGCACCAGCATCGCGGCGCAGGGATAGGCCGCCGCGAACGCCTCCATCTGCGGCCGGGCATATTGCGTCAGCGTGTCGGACTTGCGCATCAGATAGTCGAGTTCGACGACGCGCGGTCCCAGCGCGAAACCGCCGGACGGCATGGAGGTGACGAAGCCGGCCTCCTTCAGGATCTTCAGATAGCGGTAGAGGGTCGGCCGGCTGTAGCCGAGGGCCTCCATCAATTCGTCGGGCGTCCATTCGAGGCGATGTTCGGTGAAGACATCGAGAAGGGCAAGGATGCGCTCCAGGCTGTTTCTTGCGTTCACGTCTCGAGCTCCCTGGCGTGACCTGCGGAAGCGACACTGCTTGTCGCCGAAGATCCGTCCCCCTCAGCCGCGCAGAGCCGAAACCGGCTGCGGGCACGCGTCAAAACAAGGAGTTGGGCGATTTCGCCGTTCTCCTGAAACGGTGCATGTCTCTAGCCAAGAAACTCCGCGGAGGAAAGGGCTCTGCGAACGGGGCGCGCCCGGAGGCGGCCTCAGCTTGCCTTGCCGAGGATCGCCGGCTCGCGCGCATCCTGTCGCGCCATCACCAGGAGGCCGGTCCACGTGCCGGCCGCGGGCGTCGCGTCGCCGGGCGAGATGAAGCCGTGGACGAAGGCGCCGGCGGGCGCGGCCATGGAGGCGATGAAGTGAAACGGCCGCTGCGTGCCGGCCAGCTTCTCGATCATCGACAAGAGGTCGCCACGGCAGGACGGCGCGTAGCTCTCCACGAAACGGCGCAGACCGATGCGCTCGTCCGTGGCGACGATACCGTGAAACTTGCGCGCCACCGGGCCGAGACGCACCATCGCGCTGTCGAGGTCGATTTCGAGGTGGTCGACCAGCGCATGCCGCGTGAGTTGCGGCTGGTCCTTGTTGATGTCGCCGGCATCGTCGAAATCGGTCCCCAAAGGGATCGTCGCTCCGCCAAAGAACGTATGTGTCATCATGTGATCCTGCATCATCGCCCCGGCGCTGCCCGTCGGTCTGTTTGACCGGCCCAGTTCTCAAAACCGGGCGCGCAAAAGCGTCATTCGCTGTGCATGTATAGATTCAGGAAAACCGCCGTTACGGCAATCTTAAAGCTTTGTTAACCTCAATAACGGGCATTTGACTTAAAATCGCAATATGCAAATGGCTGCCGTTGCTGGCCAGCGCCGCTTTTCTTCAGAAAAATTTTATCAAATTGCGCGCGATGCGGGCACCCGCCGGCTGGAGCCGGTCATGGTCATCGAACCATGAGTGGCTCTAGGATGCGGCCAGTCCGCCATGGCCGTCGCACATGACCGGGGTGATCTTGTTGGCCGGCAGGTTGAGGATGCTCTCCAGATCGGTGTTGCCGTCGACGAGATCGGCCAGGCTGATGTCGTCGAGCGACGTGTAGAACGCCTCCACCGCCCGCTTGAGCGCGGGACGCAGCCAGCAGCTGTGGATCAGCGGGCAGTTGTTGTCCTTGGCGTCGAAACATTCGGCGAAGGGCAGGTCCGCCTCGAACAGCCGGAACACCGCGCCGACCCGGATCTCCTCGGCGGGGCTGGCCAGATACATGCCGCCATTGCGCCCGCGCAGGGCGCGAATATAGCCCAGATGCGCCAATTGGCGGATCACCTGGCCGAGGTGATTCTTCGAGGCGTTGCACTTCTCCGCGATCTCGGCCTTGGTGATGCTGTGCCCCGGATTGACGGCACACGTCATCAACACCCGCATCGCCAGGTTTGTCCGAATTGTCAGCCGCATGATGCCGACGCGCCCCGCATTGTTTCTCCTCTTGGCATCCAACTAGCATACACGCCGGCGCGACGGCAAAGTTTGATCAAGATCATACGGTTTCAATTCTATGCAAATGCACGGTCTTGCCCGCTCAGGCGCCGGTTTCCACGGCCGGACAGCCGGATTGCAACGCGGCATTGCCGCCCTCGACACGTCGCTTGAGCGCCTGGTTCATCCGGTTGTAGCCGTCTTCGATGCCTCCGAGGCTGGCGAAACGGACGAAGATCCCGTCGAAGCTCTCGCGCTGGATCAGCCGCGTGCATCGCGGGCCGACCGACTGCAGTTCGAAGACATGCACGCCGCGGAAGAGGCCGCGAATGCCGCCGCCCCAGACCAGTTCGCGGTTCTCGACGACCCGCATCACATGCGGCCGGATGGCGACCTGGGTGCCATCGGGCTTGTCGATCTTCAGGTCCAGCGTCTCGCCCTCGGCCAGCGTGCCTTCGACCTCGACGTGGTACGGGTTCCATTCGCCATAGCGGCGATTGTCCGCCAGCACCGACCAGACCTCGTCGGGCGCGGCGTGGATCAGGATGTCGGTGTGGATGTCCATGGCGGAAGCCTGTTTCGGAAGCCCGAAGGCGGTGAGCGTGCCGACGAGGCCCGTGGCGACGACGGCGATTGCGATGGTTTTCATGGCGGTTTCCTTTCCTTCAATCGGCGATGCGGCACCTGCCGCAGCGTGCGTCCGGTCTAGGGACCGTCGATCCGGCCGTATTGAAGAATCACGCCAAAGGGCGGGATCAGAGCCGCGCCGTCTGGCGAAAGCGGGCCGGCGTCATGTTCGCGGCACGCTGGAAGTCGCGCTGGAAATGCGCCTGGTCGGCATAGCCGCAGCAATAGCCGATCTCGGCCAGAGGACTGTCGGTCTCGATCAGCATGCGCCCGGCCTCGTCGAAACGGGCGCCGCGCATGACGGTCGAAAAACTGCGGCCCTCGTCGGTCAGGGCGCGCTGCAGCGTGCGCGTGGACAGGCCGAGCGCGCCGGACGCCTCGTCCAGCCGCCAGTTGCGGCCCGGATCGGCCTTCAGCAGCGCCGCGAGGCGACCTGTCGCCGATGCGCCGCCGCGCGGCTCATGAGATCCTTCGCGCGGTTCCGGGCAGCGCGGTGCGAAGTCCCGCCACGCGATCGTGAATTGCCCGGTCGCTGCATCGTCGAGCGCCGCGATCTCGAAATCGCCGTCCGCACCCGCCTGTCGACCGCCAATTTCGACGCCAACATCGACACCGCCGGCCAATGCGACAAGGCCCGCGAGCACGCCGCAGATCAGCACGTTTTCGCAAGGCGCGGGCGTCGCGCCGGGCATCTTGCTCGCGCGCGTGCAGGCGTAGCTGTCCAATTCGACTGCGATCGCGGTGCGGTTGTCGGAGTGGTGATAGCGTTCGAAGCGCATCCATTTTTCCGCGAGCACCGCCGGGTGGCGTGACGCTGCCAGAACGGCAATCGTCGGGCTGTGCGCGACTTCCGGAAGGATGCGTCCGACCCGAAGCAGCGGCGCCGCCCCGCCGCGCCGGTAGGCGTGATCGAGGATCGCCCGCTTCGCCGACGGATCGAACATCGCGCCGCGCATCGGATCGACGTCGCGCAGGTCGGCGGGCAGGAGCCGCGGGTCTTCCCGCCTGAGCGAGGCGATGACCAGCGCGACGAGGCCGGCGCTGGAAAAGGCCGCGGCCTCGCCGCGCGCAGGTCCCGTCATCTCGTGCCCATGAGCCGGGTCAGAAGCGCCGGAGACAGGCTCTTCAGGGCGATCACCACCCGGCCGATGCCCGGCGCGACACGGCCGGCGCCCGTCTCCAGCCCCCGTATGATCGCGGCAGCCATCTCTTCGGGCGACAGTTTTCCCTTGCCGCGCCCCGCCGTCATCGCCGTGTCGACGAGCGGCGGCACGGCCTCCAGGACATGGATACCCAGCGGCTCCAATTGCTGGCGCAGCGCTTCGGTGAAACGCTGCAATCCGGCCTTGGACGCCGAATAGGCGGGCGCCGAGGCCTTCGCCTGGATGGCGACGAGCGAGGTCACGTTGACGATCGTCCCGCCCGGCCGGGCCATCAGCGGCACGCAGGCCGTGGCGAGGCAGGCAGGCGCGGTGAGATTGACGGCGAGCTCGGTTTCGATCGCGCCGCAAAGCGCCTGGTCCGGGTCGCCGCCCGTCAGGTCGAGCGCCTGCTGAATTCCGGCATTGTTGATCAGGATGTCGAGGGGGCGGCCGGTCTTTCGAACCGAATCAATCAGTTGGCGGCGATCCTCCGCGCGGGCCACGTCGCAGGCGATCCAGGTCACCTGCGGGCTGTTGTGCGGCGTCGCGCCGTCTTCGGTCACGGTGCGCGCGGCCGCGATCACATGGGCGCCGCGGCCCGCGAAGGCGTCGACCAGCGCTTTGCCGATGCCCCGGCTGGCGCCCGTGACGAGGACTGTCTTTCCCTTGAATTCCGGCATGTCGCGTCCTTTCCGGGTTGCGATCGTCTTGTGGTCGACAGCAGGTGTAATGCGATCCGCCATCGCCGATATTGAACAATCACGCCAAAACGCGCCACCTGTGGAAAGTTCTTCACGGCTTGACGGGCAAGAAGTTGGGGCCGACATTCGTCCCAGAGGAACTCCCGAGCGCCCGCAACCCGCGTTCGGCGGCGAGGCCGGGCGACCGGCATTGCCGCGGAGAGTTTCGTTTTGTCAGTCACGGGATAGTTTCATGCGTTCGAGCCGCTTCGCCTACATGCTCATCGTCTCGGTGGTCGTCGGACTTGTCGCCCAGATCGCGCTGCTCTCGACCGTCCATGCGCAGGAGACGCGCGACGAACGCCGCGAGATCCAGCAGGGCCTCAACGACAAGGGCTTTCCCGTCGGCACGCCGGACGGGATCTTCGGGCCGAAGACCGAGGCGGCGATCCGCGACTTCCAGGGCTCCATCGGCCAGCCGCAGACCGGCGCGCTGACCGAGGCGCAGATCGACATCCTCCTCGGCCGCGCCGCGCCGCTGGTCGCGCCGGAAGACACCCTCGACGTCGTCGCGGGACAGACGTTCCGCGGCTGCGAGGACTGTCCGGAAATGGTCATGATCGCGCCCGGCAGCTTCGAGATGGGCGCCACGGAAACCGAGCAGGACAACGCCTTCATCGGCTTCGTCCCGCAGGAACAACCCCGCCACCAGGTCACGATCCGCTACCCCTTCGCGCTCGGCAAGTTCGAGGTCACAGTCGCCGAGTTCGACGCCTACATACAAGCAACCAACGCCCCCACCGCCGGGATATGTGGCGTGCGTCTGGCGGAGGCTGGCCCGCTTGCCGAGAAGTTTTCAGGGACGCGCCATCCGGAGTCCAGCAAGGACATCTACGGCCCCTATTTCGTTTACATCACCGACGGTTCCTATGCCCAACCGGGCATGCCGGTGCAACCGCGCCAGCCGGCCGTCTGCGTTTCGCGCAACGAGGTTCTCGGTTACCTGAAATGGCTGCGCGGCAAGACCGGTCACGCCTACCGTTTGCCGACAGAGGCCGAATGGGAATATGCCGCACGTGCCGGCACCTCCTCCGTTGCGTTCTGGGGTAACGATCTCTCGCATGCATGCGGCTACGCCAATTTCGCCGACAAGGCGTCAGGTTACCAGGCCGGCGAGGCGGCGCCTTGCGCCGAAGCAGTCCGCGCCGACTGGACCGCCGAAGTGGGCAGCTATCGCCCCAATCCGTGGGGGCTTTATGACATGGCTGGAAATGTCCAGGAGATGCTGCAGGATTGCTGGCTCCCCGACTACGCGACCGCCCCCACCGACGGATCGCCGGTGCGCAGCCTCACATGCCAATTGTTCGCCGCTCGAAGCGGCGACTACGTCTCGCTCTATGTCGCGATGCGGTCCTCGGCACGCATGACATTCGGCTACGATCCACAGATGGAGATGGTCCAGGGACCGACGGAAGCGCTCGACATTCGCAGCAACGTCGTCGGCTTTCGCGTCGCCTTGTCGCTGGGCGCAGAGGCCTGGGACCGATAGGAAATCGCCGGCGCGGTCAGATGCCCCCGGTCACGCGAGTGCACGCTGCCCGGGGAACCCGGCCCACTCCTCGATGAGTACGCGAAACGCCATGGAATCGAGCGGCCGGGCGTACAGATAGCCCTGGCCCTCGTCGCAGCCTATCAGGCGCAAAAGCGCCTCCTGTTCGCGCGTTTCCACGCCTTCGCACACGATGGTCATGTCAAATGCCTCGCCCAGCACCGCGACCGAGCGGATGATGCCTTGGGTTTCCACATTCGTCGCGAGATCGCGGGTGAACTGCTTGTCGATCTTGATTTTGTCGAAGCGCAGATTCGACAGGTAGCCGAGGCTTGAGTAGCCGGTCCCGAAATCGTCGAGCGCGATCGACACCCCGAGCGCGCGCAGCGTCATGATGTGCTCAAGCACCGTGGATTCTGTTTCCAGAAACTCGCTTTCCACGAGTTCGATCGTCAGCCGTGCAGGGTCGAGCCCGGTTTCGGAGAGGGCTTGGCGGACCTGGTCGACGATGTCGTTGTTGGCGAATTGCTGGGGGGCGAAGTTGACGGCGACGGAGATCGGCAGGGGCCAGGCGGCGGCTTCGCGGCAGGCGGTGAACAAGACGAAGCGGCCGAGCGCGCCGATGAAGCCGTTGGCCTCGGCGATGCCGATGAACTCGTCCGGGGCGACGATGCCCAGTTCGGGATGGGTCCAGCGCAGGAGCGCTTCGGCGCCGCGCGGCGCATGGTCGGACAGGGAGACCTGGAGCTGATAGGCGAGATGGATCTCGCCGCGATCCAGCGCCTGCCAGAGATCGCGCTCGATGACGCGGCTGCGGGTGCGCTGGGCGGCGAGGTTGCTGTCGAAGAACACGACCTTGGACCCGCTGGAGAGGCGGGCCTCGTCGAGCGCCATCTCGGCGCGATCGAGCATGGCCTCCGCATCGACGGCCTCGCCGGCGATGCGCTGCGACAGCGTCACGCCGGCCTGAACCCCGACCTTGGCGCTGCCATGCGCCACCGGATAGGGCGCGCTGATCCGGTGGACGATGTCGTCGGCTGCAGCCAGTGCGGCGGTTTCGTCGGCGATGTCGGCCAGCAGCACGGCGAAGGTGTCGCCGCCGAGCCGCGCGACGGCGCGAATGTGCCCGTCCGTGCCGCGCAGCCTGTCGGCGACCGCCGAAAGCACCATGTTCCCGGTGTCGCGGCCGAGCGCGATGTTGACCGTCTTGAAACGGTGCAGGTTGAAGGCGACGATCGCATGTCCGCAGGCCTCCTCCCCTGACATGACGGCGGCGACGGTGTCGATGAAGGCGTGGCGGCGCTGCGTGCCGGTCATGTCGTCATAATCCGACATCCGGCGCAGTTTCGCCTCGTAGGAGAGCCGGTCGGTGACGTCGCGCGCCGTGAGGCAGGCGACGATCGGGCCGGTCGAGGGATCGGCATGCGTCACCTTCGAAATGCCGATGGTGTATTCGACCGCGCGGCGCGATCCGTCGCGCGCGAGGATGTAGGCCGTGCTGGTGCGGGGGACGTCGACATGGCCGGTGCGCGCGGCCGCGATCGCCGCTGCGAGGTCGGCGGCGATGCGCTCGGGCAGGAAGGCCGCCGCAGCCGTGCCGGTGCGCGGAAGCGCGCCACCCAGGTCGAAGACGTCGCGCACCGCCTCGCTGACCTGCAGCGCCTGGCCGGATTCGTCCGTCACGACGATGGCGTCGAAATTGTCGTGCACGACCTGCTGCAACACCTGGCGCAGGCTGTGGGCATCGTCCTGCGCCTCGCGCGAGATGGTGCGGAACAGTTCCGTCATCGCCAGGGAATGCGCGCCGAGCGCGGTCAACGCCGCCACGAGGACGAAGGCTGTCGGCACCATGACGCCGAGATGCAGGTAAATGACGATCGCCGCCACCTCGGCAATGACGGGGATGGTCGCGAAGGTCGCGACGGTTTGCAGCGGCGTCTGGCGCCGGAGGGCGACGAGCAGGATCAGAAGGGCGATGAAGGCGGGCACGGCGACCGTCATCGGATCGATGCGCACGAGGTTTCGGCCGGCCAGCAAGGTTTCGGTCGCCAGCGCCTGCAGGGTCACGCCCGCGATCTGGTCCAGTTTCGGCACCGCGAAGACATCGCGCAATTCGGTTGCAAAGGCGCCCACCAGCACCATCTTGCCGGCGATCTCTGCAGGATCGAAACTGCCGTCGAGGATGTCGGCGGCGCTGATCGTCTCGATCGCGCCCGCGTCGATGCCGAAATCGATGCCGACGTCACGCCCCTCTTCGCCGGCCAGCGTGCCCGGAATGGAAGCGATGTAGGCGTCGTCGTAAAGCAATCCGGCCGGAAAGACCCGGACCTGGCCGTCTTCGTCGGGGTAGACGGTGACAGACCCCAACCAGGCATTCGAGGCGAAGATGTCGATCGGTGCCGTAACCTCGACGTCCGTCGTTGGCGAGCCCGCATCGGAATGCTGCTGAAAGACGGGCAGGATCACCACGCCGCCCGCACGCTCCAGCGCGGCGGCGAAGGCGGCGTCACCAGCCGGATCGGACGGGGTGGAGAAGTCGATGTCGAAGACGATTTCGGCCGCCCCCGCATCGCGGAGACGGTCGGTTATGTCGGCGTGAACCTGGCGCGGCCAGGGCCAGACGCCGACGGCGTCGATGCTCTTCTTGTCGATGGCGACAAGGACGAGCTCGCCCGAGACCGGCCGGTTCTGGAAGGAAAACCGCTTGTCGGCGAGAAAGCGGTCGAGCGGCGCGAGCCACGAAAGGCTCTGTGCAATGAAGACCAGCAGAAGCAGCGTCGCGCCGACAAGGATTTTAGATCGTTGCGCCCGCCTCTTCATGCGCGCCCTTGCGGGCCCCGCCGCCGGATGCGCCGGCAGGAACGGGGCCTAGTTGTTGCCGTTGCCATTGCCACCGGAGTTGCCGTTGCCGTTGCCACCCGAGTTGCCATTGCCGTTGCCGCCGGCATTGCTGTTGCCGTTTCCGCCCGAGTTGCCGTTGCCGTTGCCACCGGCGTTGCCGTTGCCGTTTCCTCCGGCATTGCCATTCCCGTTGCCACCGGCATTGCCGTTGCCGTTTCCTCCGGCATTGCCATTCCCGTTGCCGTTGCCGTTCCCGCCGGCATTGTTGGTCTTTTCCTTGGTCAATCCGTAGGCGTTGCCGTTGGCCGTCGCCGCCGTCAGGGCCGTGGTGTTGGTCCCGGTGAGGCTGATCGAGGCGCTGGCCGCCGCGGTGATCTCGGCCTTGCCGCCGGCGCCGACACGCGCACGCGCGCCGCTCTTCAGGTTGCGCACCTCGACGAGGCCGCGCTGGACCTGCAGTGCGCTCTTGCCGCGCGCGGAGGAAACCGTGAACTTCGTGCCCTTGACGACGGCGGCCATGTAGGGCGTCGACACCGTCATCTGGTCGTAATTTCGCGGCGTGACATCGACGGTGACCGAGCCGGACCGCTGACGCAGATCGGTGACCGGGCGGCGGTTGCTGCCCTTTTCGATCACGGCAACAAGCGAGCGGCTGTTGACCAGCATGGTGTCCTTGTCACGCAGCAGCAGCACGCGCCCGCCACCGCCGGTGTTGATCCAGGCCACTTTCGGCATTTCCATGCCTCTCACGACCTTGTTCCATGTCTTGCCGTCGACGGTGTAGACCGCCGGCGCCGACACCCGCTTCACCGTCCACTGCCCGGCAGTCGCCGGCGCTACGGCGCAAAACAGCGCCAACACAAGCGTCGCTGCAAAAAACCTGATCACGCCCATGGTGACATCCCGCCTCGTCCGTCTTTCAAATACGAACCCGCGCCGAAGAAAATCTGAAGATCGCGACCGCGTGGCGCGTCGGATGGTTTCTTGGTGAAGGTTCGGTTACCTTGCGGCACCGTGCCGTGCGCCCGCGCCAGCAGGTCGATCATCCGCGCCACAAGACGGCGATGGCCGCGCGTCGTCGCCCGTAATGAGCGCAGCCGCGCGGAAACATGACTTCGGATTGACGTTCCCTGAGGTCGCCGGACGACGGACATTACCCGGGGGCACTAAACAAAGGTTAAAACTAACCTATAAAATCCTGTCATTCATGCCGGAGCGCTTCGATCGGATCGAGACGCGCCGCGCGCCGCGCGGGAAAATAGCCGAAGACGATGCCGATGAATGCGGAGAAGACGAAGGCGATGAAGGTGATCGTCCAGTCCGGGACGAAGGGAACCTTCATGAAGTTCGATCCGACGTAACCGAGCGCCAGGCCCAGCGCGATGCCGATCAGGCCGCCGAACAGCGAGAGGACGATCGCCTCGACCAGGAACTGCATCAGCACCTGGCCCTCGGTCGCGCCGATGGCGAGCCGGATGCCGATCTCGCGGGTTCGCTCGGTGACCGAGACGAGCATGATGTTCATGATGCCGATGCCGCCGACCAGCAGGCTGACGCCGGCGACCGCAGACAGCAGGCCCGTCATCACGCCCGTCACACTGGTCAGCATGGAGGAAATCTCCTTGGTGTCCATGACGGAGAAATTGTCTTCCTCGCCCGGATCGACGCGTCGCCGCTCACGCAGCAGCGCCTCGATGTCGGACTTCGCCTTGTCGGTCGAAAATCCCGGCTGGACGGCGACATAGATGGAGGCGACGTCCTGATCGCCGGCGATGCGCCGCATGAAGGCTTTGATGGGCATCAGCACCGTGTCGTCCTGGTCCTGGCCGAAGCTGGAGGCGCCCTTCGCTTCCAGGACGCCGACCACCCGGCAGGAGAACTTCTCGGAGCGCAGCGTCTCGTCGACGGGGTCGCCGGCTCCGAACAGTTCCTCGCGCACGGTGGCGCCGAGAATGCACACCGTCTTGCCGCCGCTGACCTCGTTGTCGAAGAATTCGCGGCCAAGCGCGATGTTCCAGTCGCGGGCCACGAGGAACTCATTGTCGGTGCCGGTGATCGACGTCTCGTGGTTCTCGTTGCCGAAGATCATGGTGACGGACGAGGTGTTGGCAGGCGCGACGGCCAGCACGCCGCCGATCTGCTCCTTGATCGCCTCGACGTCCTTGATCGTGAAGCTGGGCGCCGAACGGCCGGCGGAGGGCGGCCCCATGCCCGCGCCCCTGCGGATGATCAACAGGTTGGTGCCGAGTTTCGACACGTCGGCCTCGATCTGCTGGGACGAGCCGTTGCCGATCGTCACCATCGTGATCACCGCGGCGACGCCGATGATCACGCCGAGGATGGTCAGGAAGGAGCGCATCGCGTTGCGGGCGATCGCCTGCATGGCCTGGCGCACTGTTTCAGCGAACATCGGCGTGCTCCAAAGCAGGCTTGCGGGGTGTTCCGTTCAGCCCGTCCACCTCGATCAGCCCGTCCTTGAAGTGGACGATGCGCTTGGCGTATTCGGCCATGTCCGGCTCGTGGGTGACCATGATGACGGTCAGCCCTTCCTCGTCATTGAGCTGCGAGATGAGCTCCATGATCTCGATCGATCGGGCGGTGTCGAGATTGCCGGTCGGCTCGTCGGCGAGAAGCACGGCGGGTTCGGACGCGATGGCGCGGGCGATCGCGACGCGCTGCTGCTCACCGCCGGACAGCTGGGAGGGATCCTTGTCCAGCCGGTGACCGAGGCCGACGCGCTGGAGCGTGCGGATGGCCTTTTCCCGGCGCTCGGCGCGGCCGATCCCCTTGTAGATCAGCGGCAGTTCGACATTGTCGACCGCGGAGGTGCGCGCCAGCAGGTTGAAGCCCTGAAAGACGAAGCCGAGATATTCGCGGCGCAGAAGGGCGCGCTGCAGGCGGTCGAAGTCGCCGACATCGGCGCCGAGGAAGCGGTAACTTCCCTCGCTCGGCGTGTCGAGCGAGCCGATGATGTTCATGGCGGTGGACTTGCCGGAGCCGCTCGGCCCCATGATGGCGACGAATTCGCCGGCGCGGATGTCGAGGTCGATGCCGCGCAGCGCGCGCACCGCTGCCTCACCCTCGCCATAGACGCGCGTGACCGAACGCAGCGAGATGACCGGCGTGGCGTCGCCTTCGCTCATCGGCCGCCATCCACCGTGTCGGTGATGACCGCGTCTCCTTCGCCGAGCGCGCCTTCGACGATCTCGGTGCGCGAGCCGTCGCTGGAGCCGGTGCGCACCTTGACTTCGGCGGGCAAGCCGTCGCGCAGGACCCAGATGGAACGCATGCCTTCCGCGTCGGCACCACCGATGGCCGGCCCGCTCTGGCCGAAGCTCGGTGGCCTCGGCATCAGCATGCCGAGCAGGCCCGACCCGCCGGCGGAATCGTCCTGCGTGGCAGTCGGCGGGGCGAACCGCAGCGCGGCATTCGGAACGGTCAACACGTCGATGAGTTCGGCGACCGTGATTTCCGCCGTCGCCGTCATGCCGGGCCGGAGCAGCAGTTTCTCGTTGGAGACGTCGAGAATGCCCTTGTAGGTGACCACCCCGTCGACCGTTTCGGGCGCGAAGCGCAGCTGGGTGATTTCGGCGTCGAATTCCAGGTTCTGATAGGCCTCGACGGTGAAGCTCGCCTTGTTACCGACAGCCACCTGGCCGATGTCGGCCTCGTCGATGTCGACGGTCAGGTTCATGCTGCGCAGGTCTTCCGCGAGCTCGAACAGCGTCGGCGCGGAATAGGACGAGGCGACGATCTGGCCGACCTCGACCTCGCGATCGAGCACGATGCCGTCGATCGGCGAGCAGATGCAGGCCTTGTCGAGATCCGTCTCGGCGAGCTTGAGATTGGCTTCCGCGACCTTGACGTTCGCCCGGGCGGTGTCGAGCGCTGCCGTCGCGCGCTGCCAGGCGGCCTTGGAGGTGAGCAGCGTTTCCTGCGAGGAGATGCCCTGGTCGGAAAGCCGCACCGCCCGGTCATAGGCGTCCTTCTGTTCCTCCAGCGTGACCTCGGCCTCGACGAGATTGGCCTTCGCCGCCGTCAGGCTCGCCGTCGCCTGCTCGACATTGGCTTCCAGCTTGTCGGTGTCCAGGGACGCGAGCACGTCGCCGACCTTGACCTCGTCATTGTAGTCGGCGTTGACGGAGCGCACCGTGCCCGACAGTTCGCTGGAGATTTCCACCGTGTTGATCGGCTCCACCGTGCCGGTGGCGGTGACCGTCACGACGATGTCGGCCCTGGTGGCCGGCGAGGTGTCGTAGCGGACGACGCGCGCCTCCTCGGACTGGCCCAACCAGGACCAGGCGGCGACGCCGCCGACGGCGATCACGGCCAGGACCACGATCCAGCGCCATGACGACCCTCGCGACTTCTTCTTCGCGATCGCCTCGATATCCGCCTTGTCCGCCATGCTTTTCGCGCCCCTGTCGTTGGTTGGCCGAAGACAGCCTCTCACGCGCGGACGGCCGTCGCCTTAATCCACGTCAAGCCTTAGCTGGGCGATGTCGCGGCGCGGCGCAAGCGGTCGAATTGTAATGAAATGTATCCGGACCGGCATGCCGGCCCGGACGGGGAGGCCCCTATTCGGCGTGCGCCATCGCGGCTGCGCCGGGGGGTGCGGCCTTCGGCTTGCGCAGGAACAGGGCCAGCGGAACGGCGGCGAGCGTGATCATCATCATCAGCTTGAAATCGTCCACATAGGCGATCATCAGCGCCTGGGCGGAGACCAGCCTCTCCATGATCGACAGTGAGAGCGGGTCGCCGGCCTGCGCGCCCGGCAAGACCGCGCCAAGGGCCGGGTTGAAGGGCGAGATCGCGGTCGACAGTTCGGCGTGGTTGATCTGCATGTTGCGGGTCAGCATCACCGTGACGATGGAGATGCCGATCGACGAGCCGATGTTGCGGACCAGCGAGAACAGGCTTGCCGCATCCGTGCGGTATTGCGGGGCGAGCGTCGCGAAGGCCACCGTCGAGAGCGGCACGAAGACGAGGCCGAGGCCCAGCCCCTGGATGATGCCGGAGACGATGATGATGCTGTCGTCCATCTGCGGCGTGAAGCCGGTCATCATGTGCAGCGACCAGGCGGTGATCAGCAGGCCGGAGACGACGAGGACACGGGCGTCGACCATGCGAACCAGCCGCCCGACGAGGATCATCGAGATCATCGTCCCCGCGCCGCGCGGGGCCATCACCAGCCCGGTGAGCACCGTGGAATGGCCGAACAGGGTCGAGAGCATCGGCGGCAGAAGCGCCATGGAGGCGAGCAGCACGATGCCGACGACGAAGATGAAGATCAGCCCGGTGACGAAGTTGCGGTCCCGGAAGATCGTCGGGTCGATGAAGGGGTCGCGCGCGGTGGCCAGATGGATCGTGAAGACCCAGAAACCGGTCACGCACAGGCCCAGCTCGATCCAGATCTCGGCGGCGGAGAACCAGTCGACCTCGGCGCCGCGATCCAGCATCAATTGCAGGGCGCCGACGCCGAGCGACAGCATGGCGAAGCCGAAGAAGTCGAAGCCGCGCAGCCGCACCGCGACCTTCGGCAGGTAGGCGGCGCAGCCGAGAAAGGCGACGATGCCGACCGGCAGGTTGATGAAGAACACCCAGCGCCAGTTCATGGCCTCGGTCAGCCAGCCGCCCAGCGTCGGCCCGATGATCGGCCCGACCATGATGCCGGCGCCCCACATCGCCATCGCCTGGCCGTGGCGCTCGCGCGGGTTGATGTCGAGCAGGAAGGTCTGGGAGAGCGGCACGATCGCGGCGCCGAACAAGCCCTGCAGGAGACGGAAGAGCACCATGCTCTCCAGGCTCCAGGACAGGCCGCAGAGCATCGACGTCACCGTGAAGCCTGTGATCGTGGCGAGAAACAGTTCGCGCCGGCCGAACCGGTCCGACAGCCAGCCGGTCACCGGCGTCGCGATGGCGGCGGCGACGATATAGGAGGTCAGGACCCAGGTGATGGTGTCCTGGGAGGCGCCAAGGTCGCCGGTCATTGACGGCAGGGCGACGTTGGCGATGGTGGTGTCGAGCACCTGCATGATCGTCGCCAGCATGATCGAGACGGTGATCAGGCCGCGATGCGCGACGTTTTCATGCGTGGCTTCGGATGCCTGGCTCATTTTTCATTCGTCCAAACGGGGTTAGGCCCGCCCACGACTCCGTGGTTTGGGTTGCGGAGGAGGTCAGTACGTGGACGGGCCTGACTGGCGCGGCGCTTACTCGGCGGCTCTTGCCGCCGTCGTGCCGAACATGGAAGGAAGGCCGCGCGAGACGCCGGTGTCGACCTCGACAGTCGCGCTCATGCCGGTGCGCAGCGCCATCTGCGGATCGACGCCTTCGACCTTGAAGCGCACGGGGATGCGCTGCGAGACCTTGACCCAGTTGCCGGTCGCGTTCTGCGCCGGGATCAGCGTGAATTCCGACCCCGTGCCGGCGCCGATGCTTTCGATACGCGCCTGGACCGAATGGCCGGGGAAGGTGTCGAAGCGGATCTCGGCTTCCTGGCCGGGCTTCATGTGGGTGATCTGCGTTTCCTTGAAATTCGCCTCCACCCAGCTCTCGCCGTTTTCGACCAGCGAGAACAGCGCCGTGCCGGAGGAGATCAACTGGCCGACCTGGAAGGACGACGCCTGCGAGATCACGCCGTCGGCAGGGGCCGTCACGGTCGTGCGGCTCAACGAATAGGCCGCCTGGTCACGCGTCGCGATGGCCGCCAGCACGGAGGGATGGCGGTCGGTCTCGATCTCGGGATCTCCACCCAACGCGGCCAGAGCACCGGTCACCGCCTCGTTGGCGGAAGCGAGCGTGTCGCGGGCCTGGGTGAGATTGCGCTTGGTCTCGTCGAGGGCAGCGCGCGTCGCGATGCCCTTGCCGGTGAGCGTGTTCTGGCGGTCGAGCTCGCCCTGGTAGTAGGCGACGTCGTTTTCGGCCGCGCGCTTGCCGGCGACCGCCTGGCTGTAGGCGGCGCGCAACTGGCCGACATTAAGCCGCGCGGCCGCCAAAGCGGCCTCGGCCTGGTCCAGCGCGATGCGATAGGGTTCAGGGTCGATCACGAACAGCACGTCGCCCGCCGCAACCGCGGCATTGTCCACGACATGGCTCTCGATGACGCGGCCGGAGGCCTGCGCCGCGATCGACATCTTGGCCTGCTGCAGATAGGCGTTCTCAGTTTCCTGATAGCGGCCGCCGGTCACCCAGACATAGCTGCCGCCAGCCAGCAGCGCCGCGGGCAGGGCCAGCATCAGGATCGTGCGCAGCGGCTTGCGCTTGCTCTTCGTCTCGGCTTCCTGGCGTTCCCAGACGTCGCCCGTCGGTTCAGCGGATTTTTCTTCCGTTTTCGTCATCGCGTTCATTTGGCAGTTCCCATCTTCGTCGCGGCGCCGCCGACGGTGCATTCACCGTCGGACAGGTTGTCGCAAATCGTCTTCAATCCCTTCATCAGGACCAACCGCTCCTCGTCCGAGAGGCCGGCCAGAGCCGTCTCGTAGACTTCCGCGGCCATCTCCTTGACCTTGCCGAACACCACCCGCGCCTTGTCGGTTGGAAACGCCATGCGCACCCGGCGGTCGTTGGCGTCGGGCCGGCGCTCCACCCAACCGCCCTCTTCCATCCGGTCGAGAAGCCGCGAGACGCTGATCGGCTCGATCTCGAGCAGTTCGGCCAGCCGCGCCTGAGCGGCACCCTCTTCCTTGACCAGCAGAACGAGCATGCGCCACTGCGCCGAGGAGAGCCCGTATTCGGAGCCGCGCGCCTCGAAATGCTTGCGCAGCAGGCGCGTCGCATCGTGCAGCATGAAGCCGAGACTGGTTCGTGGATCGGAGGTCATGAGCCTCATATATTATAAGCATGCTCATGTTTCAAGCCGAATCTTCATCGCACGCGGCCACGGCCGGCTCAGGTTCTAGAGGTGGCCAGGACAGTGCCTCGGGGGTGTTCAGGCGGGTGAAACCGACCGCGCCGCCATGGCCTCCCAGGCGGGCAGCGCCTGCGCCTCGACGCGTGCGAGATGCTCGGGAAGCTCGGGCGGCAACTCCATGCTCGCGGGTTTCGAAAAGCCCGTCGATTGCCAGATCGCGTCGTACCAGTGCCGGCCCCAGACGCCGTCCTCCGGGCGCGGCCCCTTATCCCAGGCGAGCATCGCCGGATCGAAGGGAATGCCGATCGCCGCACACAGCGCTGTCAGCACGCCTTCGGGGTCGACGAGGATGTCCTCCGACGCGACGACCACCGGCGGCCTGCCGGTCAGTTCGCTGACATGCCGGTCGATCTCCAGCATGCGGCGGTAGCCGATATCGGCTTCCGACACGCTCTCCTTCTTCTTCGCGTAGCTTGCGAGGACGCGGCGCGGATGGCGGATGAGAAACACATTCGTCGCGCTGGCGGCCCAGTCGAGCGGAAAGCCCTCTAGCATGTGGTGGGGCATGTGCTTCTGGTAGCAAAGCGGCGTGGCGAAGGGCCCGCGGCACTGTGTCGCCACGTTCTGAGGATCGCACTGCATCGACGCCATCACCTCGTCGCGCATCGGATGGTCGGCGCCCGAAGCGGCGAGATAGGCGCCGTAGAAAGGCTCGTCCATGGCGATACAGTCGGCCCGATTGCCGAAGGCGCGCATCATTGCCGTCGACAGATTGCGCGGCCCCGACCACATGGCGATGATTTTCGTGTCCGGCATCGTTGTCATCTCCCGGTGTCAGTATGGGCTTCAGGCGGCGGACCGCGGGCCGGCGAGGATGACGACCGCCCCGAGAATGCAGATGGCAGCGCCTATGACGTCCCAGCGGTCCGGCCGCGCACCTTCGACAAACCAGAGCCAGCCGATCGACGCGGCGATGTAGACCCCGCCATAGGCCGCGAAGGCGCGGCCGGCGGCCGGGCTCCCGACCTGCGTGAGCAGCCAGGCAAAGAGCGCCAGCGAGGCAAGCGCCGGCAGCAGCCACCATGCGGACCGGTCGAGCCGGACGACGGCCCAGACGGCGTAGCATCCGGCGATTTCGGCCAGGGCGGCCCCGAGATAGGCGGCGACAGTGGGCATGGTCCCTCTTTGGGCGAAGGCGCGGCCGGTTCCGGTTGACCTTTGCGGCGCGTGCGTTGCTATTGCGCCAGCATGCATGGGAGCCCGCGATGCACAAGGACCGCACGACCACACATGACGCCGAGCACGATGCGCGCAACGACGCCATCCTGATCTGGGTCAATGGCGAGTTGAAGCCGCGCGCGGAGGCGACCGTGTCGGTCTATGATTCCGGCTTCCTGCTCGGCGACGGCATGTGGGAGGGCTTGCGCCTGCACAAGGGCCGGTGGGTCTTCTTCGACGACCACATGGACCGTCTGCTTTCCGCCTGCAAGGCGGTGTCGCTCGATATCGGCATGGACCGCGCCGGATTGCTGGCCGCGCTGAATGCGACCGCAGAAGCAAACGCGATGACGGACCGTGTCCACGCCCGGCTGATGGTGACGCGCGGGCCGAAGATCCGGCCCTTCCAGCATCCTTCGCTGTCGCGCTCCGGACCGACCGTGGTCATCATCATGGAACATTCCGCCCCCGCCCCGGCGGTGCGAAGGGGCGTGACGCTCGCCACAGTGCCGCAGGTGCGCGGCCTGCCGATGAGCCAGGACCCCAAATACAACTCCCACTCCAAGCTCAACTGCGTTATCGCCTGCCTGCAGGCGGAAGAGGCCGGCGCCGATGAAGGGCTGATGCTCGACCCGCATGGCTTCGTGAACACCACTAACGCCTGCAATTTCTTCATGGTCCGCAAGGGCGAGGTGTGGACCTCGACCGGCGACTACTGCATGAACGGCATCACCCGGCAGAAGGTCGCCGACGCCTGCCGCGCCAACGATATCCCGGTCTTCGAGCGTAATTTTTCGCTGGTCGATGTCCATGCCGCGCAGGAAGCCTTCCTCACGGGCACGTTCGGCGGGCTGACGCCGGTTGCGTCGCTCGACGGCAAGCCGTTCCCTGAGACCGACGGCCCGATGACGAAAAGGCTGCGTGCACTCTACGACGAGCTGGTCGACCGCGACTGCGCCTGACCAAAATCGCGCTTTCCGCCGTGCCGCTTTGCGCCTATATGGGCGCAATGACCGATACACCCCTCTCAAACATCCGCAATTTCTCCATCGTCGCGCATATCGACCACGGCAAGTCGACGCTCGCCGACCGGCTGATCCAGATGACCGGATCGCTGGAAGAGCGCGAGATGAAGGAGCAGGTGCTCGATTCCATGGACATCGAGCGCGAGCGCGGCATCACCATCAAGGCCAACACGGTCCGGCTCGAGTATGACGCCAAGGACGGCCAGCATTACGTGCTGAACCTGATCGACACGCCCGGCCATGTCGACTTCGCCTACGAGGTCTCGCGGTCCCTGCGCGCCTGCGAGGGCTCGCTGCTGGTCGTCGACGCCTCGCAAGGCGTCGAGGCGCAGACGCTGGCGAATGTCTACCAGGCGATCGACGCCGACCACGAGCTCGTCACCGTTCTCAACAAGGCCGACCTGCCGGCCGCCGAGCCGGAACGCGTGAAGGAGCAGATCGAGGAGGTGATCGGTCTCGACGCCTCCGACGCGCTTCTGATCTCGGCCAAGACGGGCCTCGGCGTGGACGCCGTGCTGGAAGCGATCGTCAACAAGCTGCCGGCGCCCAAGCAGGGCGACGAGACCGCGCCCCTGAAGGCGATGCTCGTCGATTCCTGGTACGACGCCTATCTCGGCGTGATCGTGCTGGTGCGCGTGATCGACGGGACGCTGAGAAAGGGCCAGTCCATCCGCATGATGGGCACCGGCGCGAAATATCCGGTCGACCGCGTCGGCGTGCTGACGCCGAAGCTCGTCGTGGTGCCGGAACTCGGCCCGGGCGAGATCGGCGTCATCACCGCCTCGATCAAGGAAGTGGCCGACACCCGCGTCGGCGACACGATCACCGAGGACAAGCGCCCCTGCGAGCAGGCCCTGCCGGGCTTCAAGCCGGCGCAGCCGGTGGTGTTCTGCGGCCTTTTCCCGGTGGACGCCGCCGATTTCGAGGATCTGCGCTCGGCCATCGGCAAGCTGCGCCTCAACGACGCCTCCTTCTCCTATGAAATGGAGACCAGCGCGGCGCTCGGCTTCGGCTTCCGCTGCGGCTTTCTCGGCCTGCTTCACCTGGAGATCATCCAGGAGCGCCTGAGCCGCGAATTCGACCTGGACCTGATCGCCACCGCGCCTTCGGTCGTCTATCGCATGAACATGACCGACGGCACGACGACCGAACTGCACAATCCGGCGGACATGCCGGACGTGGTGAAGATCGCCTCCATCGAGGAACCGTGGATCAAGGCGACGATCCTGACGCCGGACGACTATCTCGGCGCGATCCTGAAATTGTGCCAGGAGCGGCGCGGCATCCAGACCGACCTCTCCTATGTCGGCTCCCGTGCCATGGTGACTTACGAGTTGCCACTGAACGAGGTGGTGTTCGATTTCTACGACCGACTGAAATCCATCTCCAAGGGCTACGCCTCCTTCGACTACACGCTGGAAGGCTATCGCGAGGGCGACCTGGTGCGCATGTCGATCCTGGTCAACGAGGAGCCGGTGGACGCCTTGTCGATGCTCGTGCACCGCACCGCGGCGGAAAAACGCGGCCGCGTGATGTGCGAGAAGCTGAAAGACCTGATCCCGCGCCACATGTTCAAGATCCCGATCCAGGCGGCCATCGGCGGCAAGGTGATCGCGCGCGAGACGATCTCCGCCATGCGCAAGGACGTGACCGCGAAGTGCTATGGCGGCGACGTGACCCGCAAGCGCAAACTTCTGGAAAAGCAGAAGGAAGGCAAGAAGCGCATGCGCCAGTTCGGCAAGGTGGAGATCCCGCAGGAGGCCTTCATCCAGGTCCTGAAGGTCGAGAGCTAGGCCAACCCCGGAAGCGAAGCCGATGCCGACATCGCCCGCCGATCCGATTGGCGACCCTCTCGCCCCGCTGCGCCCGCTCGGGACCGAGTTGACGCCGGACCTCGTGCGCGGCACCTATGCGTTCGTCACGCCGCTCGCCGTCCGGCTCGATACCGACACGACCGAAGCGCGCTACGACATCGCCTATGGAGTGCATCCGCGCCACCGGCTCGACGTCTACCGACCGGCCGGGGCGGCGGTCGAAACGGTGGTCGTCTATGTGCATGGCGGCGGCTTTTCGAGCGGCGACAAGGGCGGCGAGGGCCAGACCTTCTTCGGCAATGTCGGCGCCTGGGCGGCGCGATGCGGCTTCGCCGCCGTGGCGATGAACTACCGGCTCGCGCCGGAGGCGCAATGGCCCGCAGTGAGCGAGGACATTCGCGACGCTGTCCGGCACCTCTCCGGCAATACGGCCGAGCTGTTCGGCGCCAAGCCGCGCATCGTGCTGATCGGCCAGTCGGCGGGCGCGGTCGCCGTGGGGCAGTATCTCGCCGGACAGGTCGGCCCGGTCGATCCGGCGGTCGCCGGAGCGGTGCTGATGTCGGGCATCCATGATTTCGTCCGGCACGAGCACGGCCCCTTCGAGGACGCCTATTTCGGCACCGACCCGGCCCGCTTCGCAGACCACAGCGCGCTGTTCGCGCTCGCCCGGCTCGACTTGCCGATCATGTTCACGTTGTCTGAACTGGATTCGCCGCGCTTCCACCGCCAGGCAGCGTTCATCGTGGAGGCGTGGATGGAGGCGAAGGGCCATTGGCCCGCCCTGCACTATTTGCCCGGACACAACCACATCTCGCCCGCCCCGCTGATCGGCTCGCCGATCGACACGGTCGGCCCGATGATCGAGCGCTTCGTGGCGGCGCTTTAGGTTTCGGCCAGGACGGGCTGCGCGTGCGCACTGTATCGCCGGCCCGAGCCCCTGCGCCCTTTACCCAATCGTAGCCTGATCGCTTCACACTGCCGGCACTCGAGAACCCGGAGTGGCCAGCATGCCTCCATCATTCGGACGCAGATCGAATTCCGGCGGCAGCGCGCCGCCCGGTAGGGGTGAGGAGCCGCCGCGGGGTTCGTCGATGCCGGTCATCGTGCGCCGTTCGGACGCCGCGCCGGTTCCGAATGCATATGGCGAATACTATCTGGTCGAGGCGGTCGCCCGTTTCGCCGAACACGCGGCCGAACGAGCCGGACGCGGCTGGGACGCCATCCCGCCTGAGGCCCTGCAGGTCAATTGCGTGTTCGACTATGTCGGCCAAGTGGAAAATGGCGGACACAGCCAGTTCGTCGCCAACCGTCGCGGCGAGTTGAGCGAATGCCTGTCGAATGTCGCCGCGGGCCTGCGCGCGGTCGGTGCGGACGGCAATCTGGCCATCATCGAGGATCTGCGCGCATGGCTTGCCGGAAACCCCGATGAAGCCGCCCGCCAGACCGGTTTTGCGGGCGGCCGCGCCGCAGCGCTTGATGCGCTGGATGACCGGTTCCGGGCGCTCTGGAAAGCCGGTCCGCTCGACGCGACATTGGCGGCGTGGATCGCTGCATGGCCGAACCTGCGCGTGGTCGAGGACGCCGACTATGACGCTGCAATCCGACAGCTCTTGGGAACCGTCACGGACAAGGGCAACCGCTTCGCCACCGCCAAGGCGGAGCAGATCGCCCGCGCGGTCGAGAAGGGCGGGATCGCGGACGCGGACATGGTCGTTCGCACCGCTGTCGCGCTCGATCTTCTCTTAAGGATCGCCGGGTTCCAAAACGCCATGGTCGATCTGCGGCCTGACGCGGGGCAAGCGGACGCGCCCGAAGGGCCTTCGAGGTGGATGGTCTTCTGCGATCTCGCGCCCCATTTCGCCATCGTCGGCGAAGTCGCCGTGCTCGTCGCCGTCGGCGCGGACACGCCTGCGGCACGGGCCACTCATGAGGAAATCGAGGCGCACCGGCGCCTTCTCGAAGGCCAGGCCGGTTAAGCCGCTAGATCTGTCACCCGCCGGACTGGCGGGTGGCGCATGACAGGTCACGGCCGACCCGCTGCAGTCGCGAGAGCGAGGAAAGGGGCGAGTGGCCTCGCCCCTAGAAGTCCAGGTTGGCCACGTTGAGGGCGTTGTCCTGGATGAAGTTCTTGCGGGGCTCCACCTCGTCGCCCATGAGCTGCGAGAAGAGCGAGTCCGCGTCGGTTGCGTCGTGGACCTTGACCTGCAGCAGCGAGCGGGCCTCCGGGTCGAGCGTCGTTTCCCACAGCTGCTCGGCGTCCATCTCGCCCAGACCCTTGTAGCGCTGGACGGTGAGCCCCTTGCGGCCGAAGGCGAAGACGAGGTCGATGAGCTGCATCGGGCCGGAGACGCGGTCGCCCACTTCCTTGCGGCGCAGAACCGGCGGTTCGCCATAGACCTCGGCCATGCGGCCCGTCAGCGCGTGCAGGGCGCGGGCGTCGGCCGAGCCGATCAGCGCCGCGTCGAGGATCACCGCTTCCTTCACACCGCGCACCGTGCGCTCGAAGATGTAGCCGCCGGCACCCGGCTCGTTGGACGGGTTAACCCGGCCGGTCCATCCGCGCTCGGTCTCCTCGGCGATCATGTCGAGCCGCTCGGCGACGCGCTGCGCCATCGGATCGGCCCGGCCGGGATCGGCCAGCACGGCGACATCCATCGCGCCGGCGATCGTCGCCTGCTCGACCACGGAGCGGTCGTAGCGCGTGTGCAGCCCATTGAGGATGGAGCGCATGTAGAGCGCGGTCTCGATGACGGTGCGCAGGTCCTGGCGGGCGCGCACTTCACCGGATGTCAGCTCCAGCGCCGTGTCGTCCAGCGACAAGTCGATGAGGTAATCCTCCATCGCCTTCTCGTCCTTGAGATACTGGCTCTGCTTGCCGCGTGTCACTTTGTAGAGCGGCGGCTGGGCGATGTAGAGGTAACCGCGCTCGATCAGTTCCGGCATCTGCCTGAAGAAGAAGGTCAGAAGCAGGGTGCGGATGTGGGCGCCGTCGACGTCGGCGTCCGTCATGATGATGATCTTGTGGTAGCGCGCCTTGTCGGCGTCGAACTCGTCCTTGCCGATGCCGGTGCCGAGCGCGGTGATCAGCGTGCCGACTTGGTCGGACGAGAGCATGCGGTCGAAGCGGGCGCGCTCGACATTGAGGATCTTGCCGCGCAGCGGCAGGATCGCCTGGTTCTTTCGGCTGCGGCCGCCCTTGGCGGAGCCGCCGGCGGAATCACCCTCGACGATGAAGATCTCGGATTTGGCCGGGTCCTTTTCCTGGCAGTCGGCGAGCTTGCCGGGCAGCGAGGTGATGTCGAGCACGCCCTTGCGGCGTGTCAGTTCGCGGGCCTTGCGGGCCGCCTCGCGCGCAGCGGCGGCCTCGACGACCTTGCCGACCAGGGTCTTGGCTTCGCCCGGATGCTCTTCCAGCCATTCGGCCAGATGCTCGTTGACGAGGCTCTCGACCACTGGACGGACTTCCGACGAGACCAGCTTGTCCTTGGTCTGGGAGGAGAATTTCGGGTCGGGCACCTTGACGGAAAGCACGCAGGTCAACCCCTCGCGGCAATCGTCGCCGGTCAGCGAGACCTTTTCCTTCTTGGTCAGGCCGGAGCGCTCGGCATAGCCGGTGACCTGGCGGGTCAGCGCGCCGCGGAAACCGGCCATGTGGGTGCCGCCGTCGCGCTGCGGGATGTTGTTGGTGAAGCAGAGCACGTTCTCGTGGTACGAGTCGTTCCACCACAGCGCCACTTCCACCGTGATGCCGTCCTTCTCGCCGGTGATGTAGACCGGCATGTCGATCAGCGGCTTCTTGGCGCGGTCGAGATAGCGCACGAATTCGATCAGCCCGCCCTCATAGACCATCTCGGTCTCGCGCCGGTCCGCGTGGCGCTCGTCGGTCAGCTTGATGTGGACGCCGGAATTGAGGAAGGCCAGTTCGCGCAGCCGGTGCTCCAGCGTGTCGAAGCTGAACTCCGTCATGGTGAAGGTTTCCGACGACGGCAGGAAGGTGACCTCCGTTCCGGTGTAATCACCCGCGTCACCCGTGACGGCGAGCGGCGCGTCGGCGACGCCGTGGGTGAAGCTCATCTCGTGGAACTTGCCCTTGCGGCCGATCTTCAGCTTGAGCGAAACCGACAGCGCGTTGACCACCGAGACGCCGACGCCGTGCAGGCCGCCGGAGACCTTGTAGGAGTTCTGGTCGAACTTTCCGCCCGCATGAAGCTGGGTCATGATGACCTCGGCGGCCGACACGCCTTCTTCCGGATGCAGGTCGACCGGAATGCCGCGACCGTTGTCGGTCACCGTCACCGAACCGTCGGCATTGAGCTTCACCGTCACCAGGTCCGCATGGCCGGCGAGCGCCTCATCGATGGCGTTGTCCACAACCTCGTAGACCATGTGATGCAGGCCGGAGCCGTCATCGGTGTCGCCGATATACATGCCCGGACGCTTGCGCACCGCGTCGAGCCCCTTCAGGACCTTGATCGAACCGGCGCCGTACTCGGCACTGCCGGCGGGAATTTCTTCAGGGATTTCAGGCGTTTCGCTCATAAGAGTCCGTTCACTGCAGGGCGCGTGGCGCAGACGGCGGCGGCCGTCCGAATCAAGCGCTGGGAATGTCTGAAATATATAGGATTTTCAGGGGGAAATGCCAAATCGCGCGGCGGCCGGCATGGACATCGCGGCCGCCGTGACTATGGTCCGCCGCGCATCCGTTTGGGGGACACGATGCCACCGCCTATCTTTCCGCCCGACAGGCGGCCACCTTTCGACGCGCAGTCGCGCTGGATCAATCTGTGGGGCCACGTTGCGCATGCGCGCGCCGTGCGCACGTTCCGCAAGCATCTGCGCTACCTGCCGAACATCGCGTTTCCGACCACGTATCACGAGAAGATGCTCTGGCGGCGGGTGTTCGACCACGACCCGGCTTTCGCGCGGTTCTGCGACAAGCTGGAGACCAAATCGATCTTCGCCGCGCTCGACCCGCCGATCGCGACCGCGCCGACGCTGTGGACGGGGACGGATCCGCGCGACCTGCCCGACGACCTGTTCGGCCCCGGCATCGTGGTGAAATGCAACGCCGGCAGTCGGCGCAACTGGTTCGCCGGCGAGGCGCCCGACCGCGCTGCCTTCGAGGCCGAGGCGCGGCGATGGATGGCCAAGCCCTTCGGCACGAAGAACAGCGAATGGGCCTATCGCTCTGTCGACCGGCGGATCTATGCCGAGCGGATGCTTGCGCCCGACCGGAGGGCGCTGGACGAACTCAAGATCCACATGATCGGCGGCGAGGTCTATTTCACGGTCGTCTATCGCGAGGAGAACACGCCGACGAGCAAGTCGGCGCTGTTCGATGCAGACGGGCGCCGGCTCGCCGTGCGCAATTCTATGGCGCGGATTAGGCCCGAGCGCAGGCTGCCGCCCGACTACCGGCTGCCGGACTGCTATCCGCAGGCGCTGGCCGCGGCGCGGACGCTCGCGCGGGGCCGCGACTATGTGCGCGTCGATTTCTTCGTCATCGACGGCCGGCTGCATGGCGGCGAAATCACCGTCTATCCGACCGCCGGCCTGATGACGAATTCGCATCCGGATGTGATCGCCGACATGAGCCGCCGCTGGGACCTGCGCCGAAGCTGGTTCTGCTCCACGCCTCAAATGGGTTGGCGCGAAAATTATCGCCAGCGACTGGTCGCCTGGTGCGAGGCGCGTTTCGAGAACGAATTGCCGCCGGTGGATCTGCCGCTCGAACTTGCGGACGGCGTTTGAGTCAAACCCGCTCACACCTGGCCGGCAATGCCGCGTTCGAAGACGCGGATGGCGAGATCGAGCCGGCGGTGGAAGGCCGCCTCCACGGTGTCGCCGTGTCGCGGCTGGACGAGGTGGCCGATGACGTTTTCATGGGCCATGTCGGCGAGCAGGCTGGCCGCCGCCGCCGTGTCGTCGATCATCAGCTCGCCGCGCGCGACGGACCGGTCAAGCTCGGCGCGGATCAGGGCACGCACCGCGTGCGGGCCTTCCTGCAGGAATTCGCGCGCCAGATCCGGCTGGCGCTCGGCTTCGGCGACGACGGCGCGCAATATGGCGGTCGGAATGTGGCCCGGAAGTTCGTCGCAACTCGGCGACAGCAGAAGACGCAGGCGATCTGCCAGCGGCAACGCCGTCTCTTCCTCGGTCAGCGGACGCGTGACGGCGTTGCGGATGCGCTGGATGATGGCCGAGAACAGGGCGGCGCGATTGTCGAACACGTCGTAAAGCGTACGTTTCGACATGCCGGCCTCGCGTGCGATCGCGGACATGGACGCGCCCGCGAGGCCGCGCCTCAGAATGACTTGCTGCGCCGCGTCGAGTATGCGCGTCTCGCGCGCCTCTGCATCGAGCAGCGGCGGCCGGCCCGGGCCGCGCGCGACGGTGCTGCACCCTTTGAAACCCATGGCAAAGCCACCTCCCTTCGCATCTGCAGCAAAACACTTGCACGCAGTGCGAAACAGATATTATAAAACCAACCGGTTTTCAAATTAGCCGAAGGGCGTGTTCCTGCCCCTCGCACATCCAATTTCCAGGAGCTCCGCATGAAGCCCGTGCGCACCGCACTCTTCGCCTGCCTTTTGGCAGCCGCGTCGCCCGTGACGTCGGCCCTCGCGCAGATGCCGCCGCAAGGCGAGCGCCCGCCGACGCCCGTGACCGTCGTGACGGTCAAGCAGGAAGACGTCACCATCACCTCCAAGCTGCCGGGCCGCATCGTCGCGTCGGGCGTGGCCGAGGTGCGGCCGCAGGTCAACGGCATCATCGTCGAGCGCCTGTTCCAGGAAGGCTCGCGCGTCGAGGAGGGCGACGTTCTCTACCGCATCGACCCCGCGACCTACGAGGCGCAGGTTGCAGCCGCCCGCGCCGCCGTCGCGCAGGCGCAGGTGAACCTCGATTCCGGCGAGCGCGAACTGAAGCGACTGCAGGCCCTGCAGGCCAAGAGCGTCGCCAGCGAGCAGACGGTCGACAACGCGCTGACCGCCCGCGACGCCGCGGCAGCGGCATTGCAGGTGGCCAAGGCGCAGGAACTGGCCGCCGGAATCGACCTGGAGCGCACCACGATCCGCGCCCAGCTTTCCGGCACGATCGGCCGCACGCTGACGACGCAGGGCGCACTCGTGACCGCCGGACAGGCGAGCGCGCTTGCCGTGATCCGCAAGCTCGATCCGGTTTATGTGGACGTGATGCAGTCGGCCGCCGAGATCATCGCCTGGCGCCGCGAGGGCGGCGCGGATGCCGGCCGGGCGTCGCAGAGCGACGTCGCGCTGACCCTGGCTGACCGGACCCGATACGAGCATCTGGGCCAGTTCACGGCGACGGAGCCGAACGTGGACGAACAGACCGGCGTGGTGACGGTGCGCATGCAGTTCCCCAACCCGGACGAGTTGCTGCTGCCCGGCATGTATGTGCAGGTGGAAGTGCCGCAGGCCGTCGTGGCTGGCGCGGTGCTGGCGCCGCAGGAAGGCGTCACGCGTGACCGCAATGGCGGCGCGACCGCCATGGTCGTGAATGCGGAAGGCGTGGTCGAAGTGCGCCCGCTGACCGTCATCGGCGACCGCGACGCCTACTGGATCGTCTCGCAGGGCCTGCAGGACGGCGACCGCATGATTGTCGCCGGCTTCCAGAAGATCGCGCCCGGCGCGAAGGTGGCCCCGCAGGAACGCCAGTAGTCCGCCAGCCAGAACCGATTTCCTTTCAGCGGAGGCCGCAATGGCACGCTTCTTCATCGACCGGCCGATCTTCGCCTGGGTGATCTCGATCATCATCATGGGGGCCGGCGTCCTGTCGATCCTGACCCTGCCGGTCTCGCAATATCCCGAGATCGCGCCGCCGACGATCAGCGTGCGCGCCGCCTATCCCGGCGCCTCGGCCGAGACGGTCGCCAACACGGTGACCCAGATCATCGAGCAGCGGCTGACCGGCCTCGACGGATTGCGCTATTTCTCATCCAGTTCGACCTCGTCGGGCACCGCCTCCATCACGCTGACCTTCGAGACCGGGACCGATCCCGACATCGCCCAGGTGCAGGTGCAGAACAAGCTGGCCCAGGCCACCCCGCAACTGCCGGAGATCGTGCAGCGGCAGGGCGTCACCGTGCAGAAATCCTCCGCCAGCTTCCTGATGGTGATCGGCCTGATCTCCGACGACGGCGCGCTGAGCCAGGTGGACCTGTCGGACTATCTCAACACCACGCTGGTCGACGAGTTCAGCCGGCTTGAAGGCGTCGGCGAGGTGCAGGTCTTCGGCTCCAAATACGCCATGCGGATCTGGCTCGACCCGTCGAAGCTGGCCGCCTTCGAGCTGACGCCGTCTGACGTCGTCGGCGCGGTCGCCTCCGAGAACGCGCAGATTTCGGCCGGCGCCTTCGGCACGCTGCCGGCCGTCGCCGGACAGCAGCTCAACGCCACCATCACCGCGCAGTCGCTTCTGTCGACGCCGGAGGATTTCGAGCAGATCGTGCTGCGTGCGGAAACCGACGGCGGCCTGGTGCTGCTCAAGGACGTGGCCCGTGTCGAGGTCGGCGCGCAGGACTATTCCACGATCGCCCGTTACAACGGCAAGCCCTCCTCCGGCATGGCGATCCGCCTGGCCGCCGGGGCCAACGCGCTGGAAACCTCGGAACTCGTTCGCGACAAGATCGAGGAATATTCAGCCTTCTTCCCGGAAGGCGTCTCCTACGTCATCCCCTATGACACGACGCCCTTCGTGAAGATCTCCATCGAGGAGGTCATCAAGACGCTGATCGAGGCGATCGTGCTCGTCTTCCTCGTCATGCTCCTGTTCCTGCAGAACATCCGCGCGACGCTGATCCCGACGCTGGCCGTTCCGGTCGTGCTGCTTGGCACCTTCGGCATCCTCGCGCTGGCGGGCTTCTCCATCAACACGCTGACGATGCTTGCCATGGTGCTGGCGATCGGCCTTCTCGTCGACGACGCCATCGTCGTCGTCGAGAATGTCGAGCGCATCATGGAGGAAGAAGATCTCGGCCCGATGGAGGCGACCCGCAAGTCGATGGGCCAGATCACGGGCGCGCTGATCGGCATCGCGCTGGTGCTGTCTGCGGTGTTCGTGCCGATGGCCTTCTTCGGCGGCTCGACGGGCGTCATCTACCAGCAATTCTCCATCACCATCGTCTCGGCCATGGCGCTGTCGGTGGTCGTCGCGCTGACGCTGACGCCGGCGCTCTGCGCCACGCTCCTGCGCAAGAAGGACGCCCATCACGTCAAGCGCGGCCCTTTCGGCTGGTTCAACCGCTTCTTCGACGCGATCAGCCGCGGCTATGTCGGCACGGTCGGCGGCATCATCAAGCGGCCCTTTCGGGTCGGCGTCATCTATCTCGCCATGGTCGGCGGCATGGCGTGGATCTTCACCCAGACCCCGACGGGCTTCCTGCCGGACGAGGACCAGGGCATCCTGCTCGCCCTCGTGCAGGGCCCGACCGGCGCAACCGCCGAACGCACGCTGGAGGTGGTCAAGCAGGTCGAGAACCACTTCCTGGAGACCGAAGCCGAGAACGTGGATTCCGTCTTCGGGGTGGTCGGCTTCTCCTTTGCCGGCCAGGGCCAGAACATGGGCCTCGCCTTCATCCGCATGAAGGACTGGGAGGAACGCCCCTCGCCGGCGCAAAGCGTGCAGGCCGTCGCCGGGCGCGGCTTCGGCCGGCTGCTGGCGATCCAGGACGCCATGGTGTTCCCGATCGTGCCGCCGTCGGTGCCCGAACTCGGCATCGTCTCTGGCTTCGACTTCTACCTGCAGGCACGCAACGGCCAGAGCCACGAGGACCTGCTCGCCGCGCGCAACCAGATGCTCGGCATGGCCGCGCAGAGCCCGCTGATCGCGTCGGCGCGGCCTTCCGGCCTGGAGGACGCAGCGCAGTACCACCTCGACATCGACTGGCGGGCCGCCGGCGCGATGGGGCTCTCGGCCACCGACGTCGCCCAGCTTCTGTCGGTCGCCTGGGCCGGCTCCTACGTCAACGACTATGTGGACAATGACCGCATCAAGCGCGTCTACGTGCAAGGCGAGCCGGATGCTCGCGCGACGCCGTCTGACATCACGCGGTGGCGGGTGCGCAACGCCAGCGGCGGCCTCGTGCCGTTCTCCAACTTCGCCGAGGGCAGCTGGACCTTCGGGCCGCAGGGCCTGAACCGCTACAACGGTGTCGCGGCGATGCAGATTCAAGGCAGCCCGGCGCCCGGCGTGACCACGGGCGAGGCGATGGCCGAGATCGAGCGGCTCGCCGCCCAGTTGCCCGGCTACGCCGTCTCGTGGACGGGCCTGTCGCTGGAAGAACGCGAATCGGGCAACCAGGCGCCGCTGCTCTACGCGCTGTCGCTCGCCGTCGTCTTCCTCTGCCTCGCCGCGCTCTACGAAAGCTGGTCCATCCCCTTCGCGGTGATGCTGGCGATGCCGATCGGCATTCTCGGCGCGCTGACCTGGACATGGCTCGGCGGCTTCCAGAACGGCGTGTTCTTCCAGGTCGGCCTCCTCACCGTGATCGGCCTGACCGGCAAGAACGCGATCCTGATCGTCGAGTTCGCGCGCGACCGTTTCGAAGCGGGCGAACCGCTGCTCGACGCGGTGCGCGAGGCCGCGCGCCAGCGCTTCCGCCCGATCATCATGACCTCGATGGCGTTCTCGCTGGGCGTGTTGCCCCTGGTCTTGTCGTCCGGCGCGGGTTCCGGCGGCCGCACGGCGATCGGCTCCAGCGTCCTCGGCGGCACCATCGCGGCCACCGTCCTCGGCATTCTGTTCGTGCCGATGTTCTTCGTTCTGGTGACGCGACGCAGGAAGCAGGGCGCCACTGAGACGAAAGCCTGACACGCGGCGCCGTGACCCTCACTCCGGCGCGTTGTCTTCGATTGGCCGGGGCCTGACCGCAAGCGCGGCGGCCTCGGCCTTCATCCATTCGCCCAGCGCCTCAATGCGGGGATCTCGTATCCGGGTCTCCGGATAGACGAGATGGATGCCCTGCGGCCGCTCGATCATCAGAGGGTGGAGCCGCACGAGATGCCCCGCCTCCTCGTCGGACGCGGTCATGCGGATATCGCCCAGAAAGACACCGTTGCCCGACAACGCCGCATCGAAAGCGAAGGCGCGATTGTCGTAGGAGGTGATCTTCAGGTCCGCCGGCGGCGCGAAGCCGACCGCCTCGAACCAAGTCGGCCAGTCCTCATGCCACTGGGTCGCGGTGACGAGCGGCATCGCAGCGATCTCGGCCGGATCGAGGTCAGGCGCTCGGCCGGCGAGAAGTTTCGGCGCGCAGACCGGACCGACACAATCGCCATGGATCGGAATGCAGCGCAGGCCCGGCCAGTCACCAGCGCCGAAGCGAACGGCCGCATCGACGGACGAGGCCGCGAAATCCACGAGATCGAAGGAGAGCGCCGCCTCGATCTCGAGCTCGGGATAGAGCGCGCGGAAACGCTCCAATCGCGGCAGCAGCCAGCGATTGCCGTAAAACGGCGCGACCGACAGGCGAAGCCGGCCCGTCATGCGCTTGCGGTCGATCTCCGCCGTCGCGGCCGCGATCAGCGCGAAGGCCTCTCCCAGCCGTTCGGCATAGGACTCAGCCTCTCCGGTCGGGCGCACCTCGCGGGTGCCGCGCACGAACAAGGCAAGACCGAGCGTGTCTTCCAGCGCCTTGATCTGGTGGCTGATCGCCGCCTGCGTGACGAAGAGTTCGCTTGCCGCACGCTTGAAGCTGCGATGCCGCACCGCCGCCTCAAGGGCGCGCAGCTGCTTGAACGAGGGCATCCGGTTCGGCATGGCGACACATTAGTTTTTCTAATCCATCTTCGAAATTAACATCGTTTGTTGTCAAGGCCGGTGGACCGCTACGCTTTCCGTCAGGGCAGATTGAGCGAAAGGAACACGGCAATGCGGCACACATCCACCCAAGGTGTAACCATCGACCTCGCCTTCTACCGGGCGGGCTTCACCATCGCTTCGCTCGACCGCATTCGGCCGGCGCCGGCGCGCAAGCACCCGGAACCCGAGGCGCGCGGCGAACAGCCGGTGCGGGCGGCTTCCAGTTATCCGACGCACGGAAGGGGCCGGTCATGAGCGCGGGTGCTGCCGAGCATGCCCTCTATTACTCAGACAGCCTGATCGAGAACCTGCAGCTTCGCTGGGGCGAAGGGTTCATGTCGCCCGGCGGCGCAGCGGAACTGGCCCGTATGTTCGAAGGCGTCGATCTTTCCGGCGCATCTGTCCTCGATCTCGGTTGCGGGATCGGCGGATACGACCGGGTGCTGGTCGAGACACTCGGTGCGGACCGGGTCACCGGCATCGACATCGATGCGGCGTCGGTGGCGGCCGCGCATGCGATGGCTCGCGCTTGCGGGCTTTCGACGCGGCTGGATTTCCGGGTCGTTGCGCCCGGGCCTCTGCCCTTTGCGGACGGGGCCTTCGACATCGCCTACAGCAAGGATTCCATCGTCGACATCCCGGACAAGTCGGCTGTGCTGAGCGAGATGCACCGGGTGATCAGGCCCGGCGGGCAGGTCGTCATCAGCGACTGGTTCCGCAGCACGGCGCCTTACACCGACGAAATGCGCGCCTGGGCGACGACCGGCGACGAGACCTACGAGATGGACACGATCGAAAACGCAGCGGCCTATCTGGCCGAGGCGGGTTTCGAGGACATCCGCATGGACGACCGCAACGACTGGTTCCGGGACTTGGCGCGCGACGAATACGAGCGGCTGAAGGGGCCGCTTTTCGAGACCTATGTCGAGAAGTTCGGCCCCGACCAGGCGCGCTCCTCGGTGGAGAACGCCCGCATCCGGTCGCTGCTTGCCGATCAGGGCCAGTTGCGCCCCGGCCATGTGCGGGGACGCAAACCGTAGGCCCGAGCGGTCATACCGCCCTAGCCGGGGAACCGGTAGTGGGCGAATTGCTCGCGCAGCGCCGTCTTCTTGATCTTGCCGGTCGCCGTGTGGGGAATTTCATCGACGAAGGCGACGTCGTCCGGCATCCACCATTTCGCGACCTTGCCGTCCATGAACCCCAGAACGCCGTCACGCGAGGGCGAACAGCCCTCCTTGGCGACGATAACCAGGAGCGGGCGCTCGCCCCATTTGTCGTGCGGCAGGCCGATGACAGCGGCCTCGGCGACATCGGGATGGCCGACGGCCAGGTTTTCCAGGTCGATCGAGGAGATCCACTCACCGCCCGACTTGATGACGTCCTTGGAACGGTCGGTGATCTGCATGTAGCCGAATTCGTCGATATGGGCGACGTCGCCCGTGTCGAACCAGCCATGGCTGTCGAAATGATCGGCGCCGTCGCCGCCGTAGTAGGACGAGGCGACTGCCGGGCCGCGCACCTTCAGCCTGCCGAAGGTCTTGCCGTCCCAGGGGAGTTCGTTGTCGTCATCGTCGGTGATCTTCATCTCGACGCCGAAGGGCGCCGGGCCCTGCTTCTGCTTGATGTCGAGCAGCGCGTCGCCGGTGCGGTCGGCATATTCCGGCTTCATCGTGCACAGGCTGCCGAGCGGGCTCATCTCGGTCATGCCCCAGGCGTGAATCACCTCGACGCCGTAATCCTTCTCGAATTTCTCGGTGATCGCGCGCGGGCACGCCGCACCGCCGATGACGACCTTGTTGAGATAGGGCAGCTTGTTGCCGGTCAGCTCGAGATATTGCAGCAGCATGAGCCAGACGGTCGGAACGGCGGCGGTGAAGGTGACCTTCTCGGTATCGAGCAGTTCATAGATGGATTGGCCGTCCATCTTGCCGCCCGGCATCACCATCTTGGCGCCGATCATCGGGCTGGACTGGCCGAGGCCCCAGGCATTGGCGTGGAACATGGGAACGACCGGCAGGATGACGTCTTTCGCGCCGATGCCCATGGCGTCGGGCATGCAGGCCATCATCGCGTGCAGCACGTTGGAGCGGTGCGAATAGAGCACGCCCTTCGGGTCGCCCGTCGTGCCGGAGGTGTAGCACATACCACAGGCCGCGTCCTCGCCGACATCGGCCCACTCGAAATCGCCGTCGGCCTCCTTCAGCCACTCCTCATACGCGACGACATTTGTCAGCGCCGTCTCGGGCATGTGGGCGGCATCGGTCATGACGATGACCTTGCGCAGCGATTCCACCGCCGGCGCTAGCTTTTCGACGAGCGGCATGAATGTCAGGTCGGTGAAAATGGCGCGATCGGTCGCGTGGTTCATGATCCAGGCGATCTGCTCGGGAAACAGGCGCGGATTGAGCGTATGGTAGACGCCGCCCATGCCCATGATGCCGAACCAGGCCTCCAGATGGCGGCCTGTGTTCCACGCAAGCGTGGCGATGCGGTCGCCCGGCTTGTAACCCTCGCGCGTCAGAAGCTGCGCGATCTTCTTCGAATTGGCGTGAATGCCGGCATAGGTGGTGCGGGTGATCGGCCCCTCGATCGAGCGCGAGACGACCTCGCGATGCGGATGCTGCCTCGCCGCGAAATCGATGATCTTGTGGCAGACGAGCGGCCACTCCTGCATCAGTCCAAGCATGCGTCTCCTCCCAAAGATGCTTCGAAGCGAGTGTGGTCGAGAGACGGGGGAAATGTCCAGAGACTTCGGATCCGACGTGGCGCGATCAAAAACTGTCGTAACGTAAGCTTCCTTGATAGTGTTCGATCCCATCGACGGGAGGAGAGCACCGATGCAACTGCCAGAATTCATTCGCGCCTTTCACGGCATCGATCTGCCGATGCCGCAAGACGCCGTGTCGACCCATGCCATTCGCTCGGAACAGGGCCTGATGGTGATCTTTTCCGCCCACAAGGACATTGCGGTGCCGCCGCATTCGCACAAGGGACAGTGGGGCACCGTGCTGGAGGGCGAGCTCGAACTCACGATTGGCGGGCAGACGCGGGTCTACAAGCCCGGCGAGAGCTATGACATCCCCTCCGGCGTCGAGCACAGCGCACGGCTGTCCGCCGGCTCAAAGGTGATCGATATTTTTGAGGAACCGGACCGCTACGCGCTCAGATCCTGACACGTAACGGCCTCACCGCGGACCGCCGTTGAAGACCGATTTTCGAATCGTCGCATGGACGCCGAAATTGCCGTCGGCGACCTGGGTGATGCCGAAATCGACCGCCAGCGACATCAGCGCCAGCGCCTCGTCCTCGGTCAAACCGTAAGCGTCCATCAGGAAACGGCGGGTCAGCCGGAAGGCACTGCGCAGCGCCAGATCGACGGTCGAGCGCTGATAGACTTCCGACTGGGCGTTCTTGCCGAGGTCGCGCAGATAGTTCGGAAACGAAAAGCTCTGGATCACCCAGGCGTCCGGCGTTTCGATCAGCGGGGTGCTGAGACCGTCGAGAAAGGCCGGCGTCTCGCCGTCGGCCTTGTGCAGGCGGATGCGGATGTCGGCGGTGAGCGAGCACTCCAGCCCGGTGCCGTTGATCTCGCCGTCGCCCTGCGCGAAATGCCCGTCGCCGATGGACAGGAGAGCGCCTTCGACCGCGACCGGCAGATAGATGCGCGCGCCCTTGGCGATGCGCCAATTGTCGATATTGCCGCCGAAATAGCCGGGCGGAATGGAATCGACCACATCGGCCTCGCGCGGCGCCACGCCGATGAAGCCGAAATGCATGCGTTCCGGGATCTCGATGCCGCGCAGCGCGTCGCGCTGCCTGTCGATCGTCGCGTGATCCACGGGAACGCCGGGATAATCCATCGTCCGGTGGACGACGCCGAAGGGATCAGTCTGCGGCGTCCAGCGGTAGTTGTAGAGCGGGCGGGCGACATCCGGCCTGTCGAGGTCGATCTCGAAGATGGTGATCGTCTCGCGCCGCTCGGGATGGTCCAGCAGGTCGTTGTACTGGTAGCCCCACCAGGCCGAGGCGTTGGAGGCGAAGGCCTTGCCGGCGAAGGCGGGGTTGGCCGACGGGCGGGGACGGATGTCGAGGAACTCGACCTCGAGAATGTCGCCCGGTTCCGCGCCGCGCACATGGATCGGGCCGGTGCAGATATGCACGCCGAACCCCTCGCCCGCACCGCGGCCGAAAACCGACGCGTTCATCGGCCCGGCGCCGCGCCGGTCGACGCCCTTGCCCTCCGGCGTCCAGGCAAAGACGCTCTCGGCGCCCGGATCGCCAGCGACCATGCGCTCCCAGTCGTCGCCGGCATGTTGCGTCAGCGTCTCGATGGTGACGGTCGCGCCCGGCGCAACGCGCAGGGCCGGCGGCAGAGCGCGGCTGAGAAAGCCCCAATGCACCGTATGGGCGCTGGCGGGCAGGTGGTAATGATTGTCTGACGGAGCGTCGCTGGCCTGGGGCGTGTCATCCGGCCTGGGGGCCTGCAGCGCGGCTGGAGCAACCGAGCGGGCGCCGTCGCGCGCAAAGCCGCGCCCGGCCGGCCGGCCGCGCAGACCGTAGCCTTCCGAGGGCTCGATGGCGGAGCGGCGCAGTTCGCTAGGGCTGATGCCGTAGGCGGCGGAAAAGGCGCGGCTGAAATAGGCCTGGTCGCGAAATCCCCATCGCATGCCGATGGCGGCGATGCTCTCCTGGGCGTGGTTGGGATCGACAAGATCGGCGCGGCACCGCTCCAGCCGCTGGGCGCGCAGATAGGCGGAGAAATTGTCGTCGCGCAACTGGAACAGGCGCTGCAGGTAACGCACCGACATGCCCTCCTGGCGGGCGATGTCGGCGGGCGTCAGATCGGGATCGGACAGGTTGCGGTCGATGGCGGCGGCGACACGGCGGAAATGCAGCGCCTGCACCTCGGTCATGCCGGTGTTGGGCGCGCGCGATTCGACCAGCAGGGCGCTGGCGACGAACTCGGTCACCGTCAGTTCTCCGGTGCTCAGATCGGCCTGTTCGAGAATGTCCAGCGAACTCGCCAGCATGCGCATGACGGGCCGCGCGGCGAGTGCCGCGAAGGTGTGGCCCAGCACGACCGGCGGGCCGACGGCGACGCGGCCGAGACGGCTGGCGAGCGGCGCGCGCGGAAGCTGCAGCAGGACCGCGTCGAAGTCGCCGTGGAAGCCGACACGCCAGTTCATGTCCATGCCCAGAACGGCCAGCGTATCGTCGGCCAGTTCGGTGGCGCGTTCGTCGGCGCGCAAGGTGCCCCGCCCCTTAAGGACGAGCATCAGCAGCACCGGTGCGTCCTTGGCCTGCGACGGGGCAGGCATGATCGACTGGGCGATGCCGGAGATGCGCGCCAGCCGCGCGCCCGAGGAGGATTCGCGGCATGTGATGCGCCCGTCCGGCGCCTGGTCGTCATGGATGCGGGCTTCAAGACCGAAGCGGGCAAGCTGCGCCCGCCAGGCGTCCTCGCGCTTGACCAGGGGCAGGTTTTCGATGGCGAGCGGGTTGTCGATCATGGCACGTACCCTGCTGTCGCCCGGCCAATTCCGCAATCGGCGGGCAGGCGCGAACACCTTGCGCATCGATCCTAGTCGGGCCCGATCATATTAGCGACAAACACTGCGAATGTTTTGCACGCAGACGAACAATCTCTTGACTATTGCCCCACAGGAAGCCGTCCCATGCAGCCTCGTCCGCAGCGGCAGCCCTCTGCTCAATGAATTGAAAACGAACGATAAATCCGCACGCCGCCGCACCCGCGCAAGAGCTTCTGGGGCCGCAATGCGCCTTTGCGGACCGATTGCCAGCAGTCGATCCCGCCCGAATAATTGACGCCGTTGATCCTTCCAAAACACAAGGGAAAATGACGATGTGCAAAGGCGATGACGTCCACTGTCCGCATTTCGAGGAACACTATGCGACGTTCAAGGAAGACATGAACGCCGAGCGGCGCAGCTTCCTGCGCAGCGGCCTTTTCGCGGCCGGCGGCTTGAGCGCGATCGGCGCGGCGGGCGGGCTGTCGCTGGTGACGCCGACGCTGGCGCAGGCCTCGGAGGCGCGGCAGCCCGAAAAGCGCGCTTTCCATTATCTGCCCGCCAATTCGGACACCGTTCATTGGGGCTATTTCTCCAAGACGCTGAAGCCGCAGGTCGAGTGCGACAGCGGAGACATCGTGACCATCGAGACGCTGACCCACCATGCCGGCGACGACACGGAGCGCATGGTGGAGGGCGACGAGGGCGCCGAGAGCGTCTATCTGTGGACCAAGGACAAGAAGGGCGTCGACCGGCGCGGCGCCGGCTCGACCGACCCCAATGTCTACAAGATCGGCTCAGGTGACGGCCAGGGCGTGCACATCATGACGGGTCCGGTCCATGTGCGCGGCGCCGAACCGGGCGACGTCCTGGAAGTGCGCATTCTCGACTGCGTGCCGCGCGAGAGCGGCAACCCGAAATATGCGGGCAAGAGCTTCGGCTCGAACGCCGCAGCGTGGTGGGGCTTCCACTACAACGACATGCTGAACGACGCCAAGCGCGAGGTCATCACCATCTACGAAGTCGATGCTTCCGGCTCCAAGAGCTGGGCCGAGGCGGTCTACAACTTCAAATGGGTGCCGCAGACCGACCCCTTTGGCGTGACCCACACGACGATCGACTATCCCGGTGTGCCCGTGGATCATTCCCTGACCACGCGCAATTACGACGTGCTGAAGGGCATCCGGATCCCGATCCGGCCGCATTTCGGCACGCTGGGCGTCGCCCCCGCCGAGGCGGATTTCGTCGATTCGGTTCCGCCGAGCTACACCGGCGGCAATGTCGACAACTGGCGCATCGGCAAGGGCGCGACGATGTATTACCCGGTCTCGGTGGAGGGCGCGCTCCTATCGGTCGGCGATCCGCATGCCAGCCAGGGCGACAGCGAATTGTGCGGCACGGCGATCGAGTGCTCGCTCACCGGCACGTTCCAACTCATCCTGCACAAGAAGGCCGATCTTGCCGGCACGCCGCTGGAAGAGCTGAAATACCCGATGCTCGAGACCCAGAGCGAATGGCTGGTGCACGGCTTCTCGGTTCCGAACTACCTGAAGGAACTGGGCGCGACGGCGCAGAGCGACATCTACTCGAAGTCCTCCATCGACGCGGCGATGCGCGACGCCTTCCGCAAGATGCGCAAGTTCCTGATGACCACGAAGGGCCTGACCGAGGACGAGGCGCATTCGCTGATGTCGGTCGGGGTTGATTTCGGCATCACCCAGGTCGTCGACGGCAACTGGGGCGTGCACGCCATCATCAGGAAGGACATCTTCGCCGGCCGCGCCTGATCGCGGCCTGGCCGCCTCCGGGGAAACCCTCGGAGGCCGCTCGCATCAATGTTAGAATATGCTTACATATTTACTTAGTACGCTCTGCCGCCTCAGTCGCCCATCGTCACGACCACCGCACCTCTCGCGTGGCGGGTTTCGACACGCCGGTGAGCCTCGGCGATCTGTTCCAGCGGATACTGACTGTCGACGACCGCGCGCAATTCGCCCTTTTCCATCAGGTCCGCCAGACACTGCATGTCTTCGCGCGAATCGCCCGAGACATTCAGGATCATCTTCGGACCGCCGGTGAGCTTGGCGAGAAGCGCCTCGATCATCTCGCGACCGGAGAATTCCAGCGGCACATAACGTCCGCCAGGCTTCAGGACGCGCTTAGCGGTGGCATAGGTGAGCTTGCCGACCGTATCGAGCACCACGTCGAAACGGGAATGCAATTCAGTAATTGTTTGCTTACTGTAATCGACGACATCGTCAGCGCCGAGCGAGCGAACGAGATCGAGATTGTCCGCGCCGGCGACGCCGGTCACATTTGCGCCGAGATGGCGCGCGAGCTGCACCGAATAGGCGCCGACGCCGCCCGACGCGCCGTTGACGAGCACGGCCTCGCCGGGTTTCACCTCGGCGAAATCGCGCAGGAACACCAGCGCCGACGCACCGCCGAACGGCACTGCCGCCGCCTCTTCGTAAGTGATTGATTTCGGCTTGAGCGCAACGGGGCCGTCGGCCTTGACCGTCAGATATTGCGCATGCGCGCCGGCTCCGGAGAAGCCGAACACGGCGTCGCCCAGCGCGTAGCGGGTGACATTGTCACCGCGTGCGATGACGCGGCCTGCGAATGCGACGCCCAGCACCTTGTTGCGCGGCGCGCGCAGGCCGAGCATCAGGCGGCCCGGAAGCCACATGACACCCGGGAAGGCCGATGCGCGCAGACGCCAGTCGGCGGTGGTGACGGCGGCGGCGAAGACCTGGACGAGGATTTCGTCGGCGGCGGGTTCGGGACGGGCGATGTCACGGATGGTGAGGACGTCGGCCGGTCCGTAGCGGTCGTAAACTGCGGCTTTCATGGTGCGGTTCCTTTCGGGATCGAAGTGTTGCCGCATCTCTACCCATACATAATCGCAGCGTGAATTGACCAGTTATCTTGATCTGATATGCGTTTTCGCATGGATTGGCGTTCCGTGAAATTCGACTGGAACCGGGCGCGGGCCTTTCTGGTCACGGCCGAGGAAGGCTCGCTGTCGGCGGCCGCACGCGCGCTCGGCATGGCGCAGCCGACGCTCGGCCGGCAGGTCGATGCGCTGGAGACCGAACTCGGTGTCGTGCTGTTCGAGCGTGGCGGCCGCGGCCTGACGCTGACGCCGTCCGGACTGGAACTGCTGGACCATGTCCGCGCCATGGGCGACGCGGCCGGCCGCGTGTCGCTTTCGGCCTCCGGCCAGGCGCAGTCGATCGAGGGGTCGATCACGATCACCGCCAGCGAGATCTACTCGGCCTTCCTGTTGCCGCCGATCGTCGCGCGGCTGCGCCGCGAGCAACCGGGCATCGAGGTCGAGATCGTCGCGTCCAATGCGACGATCGACCTGAAACGCCGCGAGGCCGACATCGCCATTCGCTCGTTCCGGCCAACCCAGCCGGACCTCATCGCGCGAAAGATCGGCGAAGACGTCGCCCGGCTCTACGCATCCGTCGAGTATCTGGCTGGGCTCGGCGACCCGAAGACCGCGGACGCGCTGAGCCAGGCAGATTTCATCGGCTTCGACACGACCGGCGCGATGCTGGACGGCCTGAACCGGCTGGGGCTGTCGCTGACCCGCAAGAACTTCCCCGTCCTGACGGCCAATCATCTCGTCCATTGGGAGCTGGCCAAGGCGGGGGTGGGCATTGGCATCGTACCCGAATCGGTCGGTGACGCGGAGCCGCGCGTGCGGCGCGTGCTGCCGGACATGCAGCCGATGACCTTCCCGATCTGGCTGACGACGCATCGGGAATTGAACACCAGTCGGCGCGTGCGTGTAGTGTTCGACATCCTGGCGGAGGAACTGGGACGAAAGTGATCCACGCGGCCACTCGCGTCCTTGAAGGGCAGCCCGTTTTGCATAGGTTGCCGGCCATGACTCGACTCAACCATCTTCGCCACACCGCTATCGCCTTGCTCGTGATGCTCCCGCTCTCCTCCGCAAGTGCCGCAGACCATCCGCTCGTCGGAACGGTCTGGACGGGGAGAGGCGATCCCGCCTCGTTCGCCGATATCGAACACGCGGCCGTTCAATCGGATTTCGTGCTGATCGGCGAGATCCACAGCAACGCCGAACATCACGCGACCCAGGCGAAGCTGGTGCGGGCGATGGCGGAGGCAGGCCGAGCGCCGACGATTGTCTTCGAGATGGTACCGCGCGGCCTGCAGGGCGCGCTTGATGCTTTTCTCGCGCAAGACGCGCCGGATGCAAATGCGCTCGGCGAGGCGCTGCAATGGGAGACGCGCGGCTGGCCGGACTGGGCGATCTACCAGCCCATTGCCGAGGCGGCGCTCGATGCCGGCCTGCCGATGCGCTCCGGCGATCTCGACCGGGACACCATCCGCGCCATCGCGCGCGGTGCGGACATGCCGGGCGATCCTGTCGCCTATCCGGAAGCACTGGGCGATCGCATCGGCGCGGAGATCATGACCGCGCATTGCGACCTGATGCCCGCCGAGGCAATTCCGCCGATGGTCACGGTCCAGCAGGCGCGCGACCTGTCGATGGCCGACGCGATGCTGGCATCGGATGAAGACGGCGCCGTCCTGATCGCCGGTGGGGGCCACACCCGCACGGATTGGGGCGTGCCCTTCGTGCTGCACGCGAAGGCCCCTGACAGGAGTGTACTCTCCATCGGGCAATTCGAGGTGACGGAAGAAGGCACCGCCTTCGCCGACTATATCGACGAGGGCGAAGCAAGCCTGCCCTACGACTTCGTGATCTTCACCACGCGCAGCGACGACACCGACGATTGCGCGAAGCTGCGTGAACAGATGGGGAAGTGAGCCGGCTCAGCGATGCGGAACCGTGTTCTCCATTAGCCACTGCTGCACTGCATCCTTCCGGAAAGTTCCTGCCTGCAGGTGACCGTAAATGAAGTTGATGACCGCATCCTGCTCGGCCTGCAGCTGGTGACCGTTGAGTTCGAGGAAGATGTCGACGCAAGCGAAGGCCACGCGCTTGTTTCCATCGATGAAGCCGTGATTCATGGCCAGGCTTTCCCACAACGCGGCGGCCTCCTCGATCACACCCGAATAGTAGCCTGTCTGAGGTCGCAAGAGGGCCGCTTCGATGAGGCCGGCATCCCGAATGCCCGAAGCGCCGCCGAACAGCCGTAACTGCTCACGATGGATATAGAGCGCGTCCTGCAGCGTGAGGTAGTGCACGAGCCCTATTTCGCGAGCGCTTCATAGACTTTGGCCCAGCGCTTGACGCTTCTTTCGTGCAGCGCCTTGACTGCCGGGCTCGGCTCGCTGCGCGCCATCTCGGTCAAGCGCTGAAATTCCTCCGGCGAGAGGACGACAGCAACGTCGCGACCGTTCTTTTGGATACGAACGGGCTCGCTGCGGGCCACATCAAGAAGCTGGCCGAAACGGTTCTTGGCGTCTGAGGCGTTCCAGATGTTCATGATGCTCTCCTTGATCGCTATTTAGCCATTTTGGCTAATTCGTACAATACTGTCGCGGAACCCTGCCTCGCAGACAGCCGCTCGAGCGCGTCCGAGGCTCAAACCGCCGGGAAGGTCTCCGGCTGGCCGTCTATGCGAGTCAGTTCGCCGCGGAAGCGCGGCAGTGCTTCTGGATATTCCTTCTGCAGCCAGACGATCAGCTTTTCGCGAATCTCGCAGCGCAGTTCCCAGGCGATCATCGAATTCCGGGCGCTCATCAGGCCCCGCACCACGATCGTCTTGTCGTTGGCGTCGAGCATCTGCATGTTGACGACCTGGCCGTCCCACCGTTGCGAGGCCTGGACCAGCTCGATCAGCTTGGCGCGCAGTTTCTCCACCGGGACCGAATAGTCGACATGCCAAGTCACCGCGCCGATGATCGAGGCGCCGTCACGCGTCCAGTTCTGGAACGGCTTTTCGATGAAATAGGACAGTGGCACCACCATGCGGCGCCAGTCCCAGACACGCACGACGACATAGGTCGCGCCGATTTCCTCGATCCAACCCCACTCGCCCTCGACGATGACAACGTCTTCCAGCCGGATCGGCTGGGTGAGCGCGATCTGGATGCCGGCGATGAGGTTCGCGAGCACCGGCCGCGCCGCGAACCCGACCGCGAGACCGGCGACGCCGGCCGAGGCGAACAGGCTCACGCCATATTTGCGCACACTGTCGAAAGTCAGCAGAACGAAAGCCGTGGCCACGATGAAGATCAGGATGTTGGCGGTCCGGCGCAGCACGCGCACCTGGGTGACGAATTTGCGCGCCCGCAGATTGTCTTCCATGTCGAGCCGGTGACGACGGGTCATCCTGTCGGTGAACAGATTGGTCAGAAGGATCGCCGTCCAGCCGATCAGCCCGATCAGCAGAACCGAGATGATGTGGGCGACCGCGTCCTGGAATTCCGCCGGCAGGTTGGAGGACGAGATCGCCAGCGACATGGACAGGAGGATGATTGCGAGGCGCACCGGCGAACTCGAGCGGGCCAGCGCCTGGCGCCACCAGGAACTGCCCTTCAGCATCCTGCCAAGCACCCGCCATGCCGCGGCATGGGCGACATAGCCGAGAAAGATCGCAAGCCCGACAAGGCCCAACGGCCAGGCCCAGAGCGACGCCAGTGTGACGGTTTCGGTGATGGCTTCTCCGGCGGTCTCGACGATTTCCTCGGGCATGGAATCCTTGCAGGGCGGTCAGCAAAAGCGCGTGGCAGCTCTTTCGGAGCTAGGACGAGCATACTGCATTGCAACAAAAAATCACGGCGAGGGTTCCCGTCCGGCGCATTCGCGTCGGGCGGCCGGCAATCAGCACTCGGGCAGAATTGCTGCTAATAAATTGAATTTATTGACAGAAATTGATTTCTGCGTAGCGTTGTGCAGTGCGATACTTGGAAAGGAGCACCGATGCAAGGCACCAGCGCATTCGAACTGCAACTCCGGGGTTACGGACTGACGACCGCCCATATCCTCTACCGCATGCCCGACCATCAGGAGATTTTGCAGACCTATATCTGGCAGGACTACGATCTCGCGCCGGACTTCCCGCAGATGTTCGGGTTCCTCGATTTCTGGGAGGAGAACCTCGACGGGCCGCTGCATTCGGTGCGCTACAGCCACCAGAAGCTGATCAAGCCGGGCGAATTCCGCCGCGTGGACGGCGAAATCGTGCTGCACTAGGCGCCTCAGGCACCGCACCATGTCGAGGGCGGCTCGCGGCGGCCACGCCAGCGCACCGCGAGGTGCTTCGCGACCAGGGCTGCGCCGACGTCGCCCTCGGGCGTCGAGACGGCTGCGAGCGTGCGGCCGTAGCGGTCCTCCCCGCTGCGACGCAGGCGGATGGGCTGTCCGTGCACCAGGCGGGCGAGTTCGCGTGTGGCGGCGCTCGCGCGCTGTTTCTCAGCGGGGCAGCGGGCCTTCACCTCGGGCGCGTCGATGTTGACGATGCGGATCTTTTCACCGTCCAGCCAGAGCGTGTCGCCATCGACGATGCAATTGAAACGCGGACCGAACCCGCAGACCGGCATGGCGCGCGGCGCGACGCCGCCCGGGTAATCGGTCCCGGCACGCGGCGCATAGGCGCTTGTCGTCATGCGATCGACCAGCCCCGTCAGGCGCGTCAAACCGGCTCCGCTTGACGGGCGCAGGACAAGCGCCGCACCGGCGCCGATCGCGAAGAAAGCGACAAGCGCCATCGCGGTCCGCATGACGCCACCCCTCTTGCGAGGCCTGCTCATGGGAACCACGCGTTGCGGCTTGCGTCGCGGTTTGACTCGCGCACCGGCCATCGCCGTCTTCTCCGTCATTGGACCGCTGCGCAGATTGAGGGTGAAACCTTGCGTTTTCGTTCAGATCGCAGAGCCAGCGCGCGCATGTGCCTCCGTGCGCGCACGCCATCTCGGTGCTATGAAAGACGAACCGCCGGCCGCGCCGGCGCAAGGAGAGCCGACATGATCACCCGCATGCTTTCGTCGCTCACAATCGCAGCCGTCCTGTTCGCCGGCACCGCAGACGCCTTGTCTCAAGCGCCGCCTCCTCCACCTCCGCCAGGCGGCGGCGCGGCGCTGAACGAGACCGCGCTTCAAACCAACGGGTCGCAGTCGCTGACCGGCGAGGTCTGGGTCGACAACTGGTTCGCGCTCTGGCTGAACGGCGAAAAACTTATCGAGGACAGTGTGCCGATCACGACGGAACGCTCCTTCAACGCCGAGCGCTTCACGTTCCGCGCCGATCCGCCCTACACCTTCGCCTTCGAGTTCCGCGACTTCATGGAGAACGAGACGGGGCTCGAATATATCGGCACACGGCGTCAACAGATGGGCGACGGCGGCGCGATCGCGCAATTCAGCGACGCCGACGGCCACATCGTCGCGGTGACCGACGAGAACTGGCGATGCCTCGTCGTGCAGCATGCGCCGGTCGGCGGGCAGGCCTGCGAAAGGGCGCGCAATCCGACGGTTGGCGAAGGCGACTGCGCCGCCCGCACGACCGCCATATCCGACGGCTGGACGGCGCCCGATTTCGACGACAACGCATGGGCGTCCGCCACGGTGCATTCGCAACGCGCGGTCGGCCCGAAGGACGGCTACGACGCGATCGCTTGGAACCCGTCAGCCAAACTCATCTGGGGCAAGGATCTGGAGCGCGACAACGTCATCCTTTGCCGACTAACGGTATCGACGGGAGAGTGAGCCGCCATGCCGATGCCGCAGGAATATTTCGCCGCCTCGCGGGATTTCGACGCCTTCATGGAAGACGCCAAGCAGGCGCTCGGCCATCAGTCGCATCACCAGACCTACACGACGGTGGAGGCCGTGCTGACGGTGTTCCGGCGGCGCGTGAGCGTCGCCGACGGGTTGCGCTTCGCGGACGCCCTGCCGCCGGTGCTGCGCGCGATCTTCGTCGCCGGCTGGGATCCGCACGCCCCGCTGCGACCCTTCACGTCACGCGCCGAGATGGACGCCGAAGCGAAGACCATTCGCCAGCACCACAATTTCGCGCCCGACGGGGCGATCCTGACCGTGGCGCAGGTGCTCCGCCGGCATGTGGATGCGGATCGCTTCGCGCGTATGCTGGCATCCCTGCCCGAGCCCGCGCGGGCCTTCTGGGCGATCGACGACACCCTCCAAAATGCCCCTAAGGCATGGGCAGAATGACGAAAAGCGGCCTCATTTCCAACATGAACACGACCGAGTTTCCCGCCCGCTGAACGGAGGGAATGCATGCGCAAGGTTCTGGTCGTCGTCGCCGTCATCGTCGGCGCGCTCTATCTCTGGAATGCCTCATGGATCGCCGGAGAACCGGGCGATCCGCAGATCCGGACCATCGCGCATCGCGGCGTGCACCAGGCCTTCAGCCGCGAGGGATTGACCAGCGACACCTGCACGGCGGAGCGCATCCTCCCGCCGGAGCACGCATTCATCGAGAACACGATCCCTTCGATGCGCGCCGCCTTCGAGGCCGGGGCCGACGTCGTCGAGCTCGACGTGCATGCGACCACCGACGGCCAGTTCGCGGTCATCCACGACTGGACGGTCGATTGCCGCACCGACGGCGAAGGCGTGACCCGCGAACACGACATGGCCACCCTGAAAAGGCTCGATGTCGGCTACGGCTACACCGCGGATGGCGGCAAGACGTTCCCACTGCGCGGGACGGGCGTCGGCCAGATGCCGGAACTCAAGGAGGTGCTGGAGGCCTTTCCCGACGGCCGGTTCCTCGTCAACTTCAAGAGCCGCGAGGCGCGCGAAGGCGACATGCTGGCCGCCGTTCTGACCGAACATCCCGAATGGCGCGACCGGGTGTGGTCCGCCTATGGCGGCGACGCGCCGACAGAGAGGGCGAACGAACAGATCGAGGGCCTGAACGGCTATGGCGTCCGGCAAATGAAGGGCTGCCTGATGGACTATCTGAAACTCGGCTGGAGCGGCTATGTGCCCGAGACCTGTCGCAACACCCACGTGATGGTGCCGGGCAATCTCGCCTGGCTCGCCTGGGGCTGGCCGCACCGCTTCCGCGCGCGGATGGAGGCGGCGGGTAGCGACATCATCCTGTTCGGCCCCTATTCGAAGGGCGACCCCGGCACGCGGGGCATCGACAGTCTCGAGGAACTGAAGCTGATCCCCGCCGGCTTCGACGGATATGTCTGGACCAACCGCATCGAGGTGATCGGCCCCGCACTGGCCGGCCGCTGACGCCCTTCCCATCGCCGCCATCTTGCCCTAAGCCTCGAAACGCAACTGGTCCGGAAACGGGAGGGCGGCATGGCGGACAAGGCGCTGATCGTCATCGACGTGCAAAACGACTTCTGCCCCGGCGGCGCGCTCGCCGTGGAGAATGGCGACGACATCCTGCCGCTGGTCAACCACATGATCGCCAGCCACGACCATGTGGTGCTGACGCAGGACTGGCACCCGGCCGGCCATTCGTCCTTCGCCTCGCAGCATCCGGGCAAGGGCCCCTTCGAGACAGTCGAGGTCGCGTATGGCCCGCAGACGCTGTGGCCCGATCATTGCGTTCAGGGCACGCCGGGCGCCGAATTTCACGCCGATCTCGACTGGACCAAAGCGGAACTGGTGATCCGCAAGGGCTTCCGGCCCGAGATCGACAGCTATTCGGCCTTCTTCGAAAACGATCATCGCACGCCGACCGGCCTTGCCGGCTACCTGAAGGAGCGCGGCATCGCCGAAGTCGTGCTGTGCGGCCTGGCGACGGATTTCTGCGTCGGCTTTTCGGCGCTCGACGCGGTCAAATGCGGTTTCAAGACCGCGGTGGTTCTGCAGGCCTGCCGGGCGATCGACCTTGACGGATCGCTGGCGGCGATGACGGACAGGATGCGCGACGCGGGTGTGCATCTCCTCTAGCAACGGTTCAGGCAGGAACGGCGCATGGTCTTTCGCGTTCTCGACATCGCAAGGCGGGTCCACGACCACACCTGGAAGCTCGATCCGATCGTCCGGTCACTGCTCGACACGGATTTCTACAAGCTGATGATGCTGCAGATGATCTGGAAGCTTCATCCGGACGTCGATGCGACCTTTTCCCTGATCAACCGCACCACCTCGATCCGGCTCGCCGACGAGATCGACATCGGCGAATTGCGCGACCAGCTCGATTTCGCCCGCACCGTGCAACTGACCAAGAAGGAAATGATCTGGCTTGCCGGCAACAGCTTCTACGGTCGAAAGCAGATCTTCGAGCCGGAATTCCTCGCCTGGCTCGCCGATTTCCGCCTCCCGGACTACGAGCTTTCGCAGAGGGACGGGCAGTTCCAGCTCGATTTCCACGGCCGCTGGACCGACACGACCATGTGGGAGATCCCGGCGCTCGCCATCATCAACGAGCTGCGCAGCCGGGCCGCGATGCGCGGCATGGGCCCGTTCGAGCTCGACGTGCTCTATGCGCGGGCGAAAGCGAAGATGTGGGAAAAGGTGGAACGGCTGAAGCAATTGCCGGGCCTGTCGATTTCCGATTTCGGCACGCGGCGGCGACATTCCTTCCTGTGGCAGCGCTGGTGCGTGCAGGCGCTGGCCGAAGGCATCCCCGACGCGTTTACCGGCACGTCCAACGTGCTCTTGGCCATGGACAACGACCTGGAAGCCGTCGGCACCAACGCCCATGAACTGCCGATGGTCTATGCCGCGCTGGCCGAGACCGACGCCGGCATCGCCAAGGCCAATCTGACCGTGCTGGAGGACTGGAACGCGCTTTACGGCGGCAATCTGCGCATCGTCCTGCCGGATACGTTCGGCACGGCCGCCTTCCTGCGCACCGCGCCTGACTGGGTCGCCGACTGGACCGGCTTCCGCCCGGATTCCGCGCCGCCGATCGAGGGCGGGGAGCGGATCATTGCCTGGTGGAAGGAGAAGGGCGAAGACCCGACGAAGAAGATCCTTATCTTCTCCGACGGGCTCGACGTCGATACGATCGTAAGCACCCACGAACATTTCAAGGGCCGTGTCCGGATGGCCTTCGGCTGGGGCACCAACCTGACCAACGACTTCGTCGATTGCGCGCCGCGGAAGAACGAGCAGCTTCGCGCCATTTCGCTTGTCTGCAAGGTGACCGACGCCAATGGCAGGCCGGCGGTCAAGCTGTCGGACAACCCCGGAAAGGCGACCGGCGATCCGTCGGAGATCGAGCGTTACCTGAAGATCTTCGGATCGGACGAACGGGTGGATAAGCCGGTCTACGTGTGAGCGTCGGCGGCCGGCGCTTCACTGCGTTCCGCCGGTCTCGCGCTGGACTTCCTTTTACGTAAACGTTAGACAGGGGCACCTCAACCCAGGGCTGCCCCATGAACCTCCTGTTCCGCCTGATCCAGGTGCTCCTGACGCTTAAACGGCGCGGGCCGATGAGCGCGCTCGACGAAAGCCGGCTGACGCTGCGCTGCTGGCCGAACGACCTCGACACCAATTTGCACATGAACAATGGCCGCTACCTGACCGTCATGGATCTCGGCCGGTTCGACCTGATCATGCGCACCGGGCTTTGGCCGATCATGCGCGAGCGCAAGTGGTATCCGGTGGTGGGATCGGCGAAGATCACCTTCCGCCGCTCGCTCAACGCCTTCGACCGTTTCGACCTGACGACGCGGATTCTCGGCTGGGACGAGAAATGGCTTTACATGGAGCACCGCATGGAGCGCGACGGCAAGCTGATGGCGCATGGGCTGATCAAGGGCCTCTTTCTCGGTCCCGACGGCAAGGTGCCGATGGATCAACTCGTCGCGGCGGTGGGATATCACGACGCATCGCCAGAGCTGGCATCGGAAGTAATTTCCGCGCTGGCGTAGTCACGACTCACCGGAATCGCCCGCAATCCAGTCGTTTTTTGGAAATTCCTACCCCTTCCTAAAGGGAATCGTAATGTCCGTGTGATGCCAATACGGCTGCCAAAACGGACGAAACTCATGGAACTGGCCGACCAACTCGAACTTTCCGCCTTTCAAAGCCAGATTCTGGAAGCACTTGCCACCGGCAATGACTTCGCCGCGATCGCCGACCTCTTGTGCCGGAAGGCCGAGGCGCTGTCAGACGGCGCGATCTGCACGATCGTGCGCATCGAGAACGGGCTGATCCGGCCGGTGTCGGCACCGAGCCTGCCCGCCGCCTATGCCGAAGCCCTCGACGGCGCGGCGATCGGACCGGAAGCCGGATCCTGCGGCACGGCCGCCTATCTGGGCGAGCCGGTGCTGTCGGCCGACATCGACAACGATCCCAAATGGCAGCCCTATCTCGGCCTGGCGCAGCCCTACGGCCTCAAGGCCTGCTGGTCGAGCCCAATCAAGGCGCGCGACGGCCGAACGATTGCGACCTTCGCCTTCTATTTCCGCAAGAAGCGCGACGCGACCGAGATCGAGCGCGAACTGGTGAAGCGATCCGTGCATCTCTGCGCGATCGCGCTCGAACACATCCAGATCAATAGCCGCAACGAGTTCCTCGCCTTTCGCGACCAGTTGACCGGCCTCGGCAACCGCCGCTCGTTCGACACCGTGTTCCACGATCCCGAATTCTCGAAACGGCCGTTCGGCCTGCTGCTGGTCGACATCGACAATCTGAAGATCGTCAATGACAGCCTCGGCCACTGGGCGGGCGACACGCTGATCTCCGTCGTCGCCTCACGCATCGACGAGTTGTCCGCGCCCGACCGGGTGTTCCGGCTCGGCGGCGACGAATTCGCGGTGCTTTGCCGCGCGTGCCACGACGACGAGGGATTGCGCAAGGCAGCCCTCAAGCTCATCGACGGCGTCAGCCAGCCAATCACCGCATTGGGCAGCACCATCACGCCGAGCGTGACGATCGGCGGGGTGCTCAGCGGCTGCGACGGCGCCGCGCCCGAGCAGTTACGTCAGCACGCCGATGTCGCGCTCTATCACGGCAAGGAGACCAATCCGGGCGGCTACCAGCGCTTCGATCCCGGTCACAAGACCTCGATCATGCGGCGGATCGAGGAATCTCACCAGTTGCTGCAGGCACTCGACGAGGACCGGCTGACCGCCCATTTCCAGCCGGTCGTGAGCCTGGAAACGGGACGGATCACCGGCGTGGAAGCGCTGGCGCGCATTCGCGCCACCGACGGGCGGATCTTTAGTGCGCAGGATTTCCAGTTGGCCTTCGCCGACGTGCGCAACGCGGCGCGCCTGACCACGCGGATGCTCGACATCGCCGTGCGCGAACTGCGTGGCTGGCTCGACCAGGGCCTGCGCATCGAGCATCTGGCTCTGAACCTGTCACTGGCGGATTTCCGCACCGGCAACCTGGAGGCCCGCGTGTCGGAGGCCTTCGACCGCGTCGGCCTGCCGCTCCACTATCTCCAGGTGGAAGTGACGGAGACGGTGATGATGGACGGACGCGTCGTCGATCCGCTCAACCGGCTGCGCGCACGCGGCGTGCGCATCGCGCTCGATGATTTCGGCACCGGCTTCGCGTCGCTGACCCACCTGCTCAACACGCCCTTCGACATCATCAAGATCGACAGGTCGTTCATCGAGAAACTGCTGACCGATCCGCCGAGCGCGGCAGTCGTCGAGGCGCTGATCGACATCGCCCGCAAGCTCAGGGTCGACATCGTCGCGGAAGGGGTGGAAACCTTCGCGCAGGTCGAACGGCTTTGCGAACTGGGGTGCCCATTTGGCCAGGGCTACCTGTTCTCGCGCCCGGTGGACGCCGACACGACCGCGCAGCTCCTGCGCGCCACGCTGCCGCTCGTCAATGACGGCGCCTCGGCCAGGGCCCACGTCGGCAAGCGGCGGGCCTAGACCTTTCCGCCCGCCGTCGGGCGACGCCCCCTAGAGCGGAAGCGGATAGTGCTTGAAGGTGTCCTCGATGTCGGCGAACACCTCGTCCGACAGGTCAATCCCGATCGCCGCGATATCCGTCTTCAACTGCTCCATCTGCGTCGCCCCGATGATCACCGCCGTGGTGAAGGGCCGCGACAGGACGAAGGCCAACGCCATTTGCGCCGGGTCGAGACCGTGCTTGTCGGCGATCTGCAGATAGGCTTCGAGCGCCGGCGCCGAGCGTTCGTGGCGGCGGCCGAGCAGATCCTTCTGGATGCTCAGGCGCGAACCGGACGGGATCTCTCCGGTGCGGTACTTGCCCGAAAGCTGGCCTGAAGCGAGCGGCGTGTAGGCGAGCAGGCCGACATCCTCATGGGCGGCAACTTCCGCGAAATCGAGGTCGAAGATGCGGTGCAGCAGCGAATATTCGTTCTGGATCGACTGGACGCGCGGCAGCCCGTGCTCCTCGGCGATGCGCAGATGCTGCATGGTGCCCCAGACGCTCTCGTTCGACAGGCCGAAATGGCGCACCTTGCCTTCCTTGACGAGCGCGCCGATCTCTTCGAGCGTCTCCAGGAAATCGGCCTTCGCCTTTTCGCCGTCATGGGCCTGCGGGTCCCAAGTCCAGTTCTGCCGGAAGTGGTAGGAGCCGCGATTGGGCCAGTGGACCTGGTAGAGGTCGATATAGTCCGTCTGCAGGCGCTTCAGCGAACGTTCGCAGGCCAGCCGGACCTTCGCCGCCGAAACCGGCGCACCGTCGTCGATATGCGGACGGCCCGCGCCGACGATCTTGGTGGCCAGCACGATGTCGTCGCGCTTGCCGCGCTTCGCGAACCAGCTGCCGACGATCTCTTCCGTGCGGCCGTAGGTTTCGGGGCCCTGCGGGGTCGTCGGATAGAGTTCGGCCGTATCGAAGAAATTGACGCCCTGGCCGACGGCGTAGTCCATCTGCTCGTGGGCTTCGGCTTCCGTGTTCTGCGAGCCCCAGGTCATGGTGCCGAGGCAAATCGCGCTCACCTCCAGGCCGGTGCGGCCGAGTTTGCGGTATTTCATCTTTTCGGTCCGGATTGGATTATGGAAAGGAAGGGTCTCGTGACCACTATAGGGCCAGGCGCGGCGGCGCAAGTTTGCGCCGGTCAATCCTCGCCGATGCCGAGCGAGTCGCGCCATTGCTTGAGAAACAGCCGGCGCTTCATCTGGTCGAGGCCGACGATCAGCGCCGGGCCGAGGCCGATCGGGCGGATCGCGCGTTTCTCCTGCTGTCTCGCGTCGAGCGCCTTGAAGAGCTGGTCTTCACCGTCGATTGGCGAAAACAACAGCGCCTCCTCGTTGAGAATACGGCGGCCCTCCGGCCCCTGCGTGAATTCGAGGAAGGCTTCGGCGTCGGCACGGTTGGCGGCCTGGCGGGGCACGAAGGCGGCCCGGGTGAGAACGAGCGTGTAGTCGGACGGCACCGCAACGGCGAGATCCGGCTTCCGCCGCGCTTCGGCGAGCGCGTAGGATCCGAGCACGTTGTAGCCGAGCGTCAGGCGGCCGTCGGCGACACGGTCGAGGATGTCCTGGGTGCAGCAATAGAGCCGTACATGGTTGCGACCCATCGCCTCTATCAGGCGGCCCCATGTCGAGGAGCGTTGATCGTCGAGCGTGGCGAAGAGGTAGCCGAGGCCGGAGGCCTCGATGTCGTAGGTGCCGATGCGGCCCTCGAAACGCCCGGGTTGGCGCAGGAGGTCGAGCAAGGCGAAATGGTCGGTCGGCGCCTCGTGCGCGGCGACGGCGCGGCGGTTGTAGACGATCACGGCTGGTTCGTAGGTCAGGCCGAAGAGCTGCGAGCGCCAGCGGGCGAAGTCCGGCAGGGCGTTGAGGCCCGGCCGGTCGACGGTCACGGCGCAGCCGTCATTGACGAGCTTGGCCTGCAGGTCCATTGCCGAGGAGAGCACGACGTCGTCGGCCGGCGCGTCGCCTTCGCAGGCAGCCTTCGCCTCGCCGAAAAGCGCGTTGGTGGTCAATTCGCGATAGCGGATGGCGACGGACGGATTGGCCTTCTGCCATGCCACGATGACGGGGCGGATGATGCCGATATCGGTGGTCGAGCCGATGACGAGCGTACGCGCAGGCGTCGCCGACGCCGGGAAATCGAAATCGGCGGCGCATGCCGGCGCGACCACGAGGACGGCGACGAGGAACGAGACAAGGCGCGCGATCACGTCCGGTCCTCCGAAAGCGGCAGCGACAGGGCTACCTCGAAGCCGCCCGCATCGAGATCGCGCAGCTGCAATTCGCCGCCATGGGAAATGGCGACCTCATGGGCGATGGCGAGGCCGAGACTGGCGCCCCTGGACGACGCCGCGCGGTTGCGCCGGAAGCGCGTTCCGGCCGACGCGCGCTCCTCCTTGGCAATGCCCTTGCCGTGATCGACGACCGCGATGCGGGCGAGAGCGCCCTCGGTGGAGACGCGGATGGCGACCGGCGGGCGGCCGTGTTCCATCGCATTGTTGGCGAGGTTCTTCACGGCCTCGCGCAACGAAAAGCGGTCGCCGGCGACCGTGACCGGTTCCTCGGGCAGGTCGAGAAGCGGCAATTCGGCAGCGGTGTCGGCGAACCGGCGGGTTTCCTCCTCGGCCTCCATGGCGATGCGGCGCAGATCGACCAGGGCGTGCGGTTCGGAATCGGTGCGGTGCGTGACCAGCGCATGGCTGAGCAACTGGTCGGCCAGCCGGCTGACCGCGACCGAGCGGTCCAGGATGCGCCGCGAGATGCGTCTCAGGCGATCGGGCGATTCCTCGCTGGCGGCGATCTGCGCCTGGGCGCGAATGGCGGTGATCGGCGTGCGCAACTGGTGGGCGGCATCGGCGACGAAGGACTGGACCGCCGTGACGCGCCGGTCGAGGCGGCGGGTGAAGCGGTTGATGGCGTCGACGACAGCCTCCAGTTCGCGCGGCGTCTCGATCTCGAAGGGCGAGAGATCGTTGGGGTCGCGCGAGAGCAGCGCCCGCTCGACGCGGCGTAGCGGCGCCAGCGCATGGCGCACGGCGAACCAGGCGATCAGCACGATGGCGAGCCCCGCGGCGCCGACGAGGATCGCGGCGCGGGTGGCGATGTCGCGGGCCAGCCCGATGCGCTCCTGCACGGTGTGGGCGACGACAACGCGGACATTGCCGTTCATGCCGCGTTCTGCGATCGGCCGGGTGGCCATCACCGCGCGCACGGTTTCGCCGGAATAGACGGCGTCGTAGACCACCGGCGCGGCGCCGGACCCATCCGTGTCGGGAAGCGGCAGGTCGGGATAGCCGGTCAACGTTTCGCCCGCCATGCCGAGGACGCGATAGAAGACGCGGTCGTTGCGGGCGAGCGACAGGAGTTCGAAGGCCGAGGACGGCAAGTCCACCAGCACCTCGCCATCGGCCACGCTGATGCGTTCCGCGATCTGCAGCGACGCGCCGGTCAACAGCCGATCATACGCCTCGTTGGCCGCCTGGATGCCGTAGCGCCAGGCGGACCACAGCGCGGCGGAGGCCGCAAGCGCCAGGATGAAGGCGACCGCAAGCGTGAGGCGAAGCGCGATCGACGGACGGCGGCGCGAGGCACGCGCCAGCGCGCGCGCATTGCCCGGATCAAGCACGCGGCGCGACCCCGGAGACGAAGGCCTGGTAGCCGAGGCCGCGCAGGGTGCGGATCTCAAGCCGTGTGGAAGGCAGCTTCTTGCGCAGCCGGGCGACATAGAGTTCGACCGCGTTCAACCCGGCCTCCTCCTGCAGGCCGAAGAGGCGTGAATGCAGTTCCTCCTTGGCGATGACGCGGCCGCGCGACGACAGCAATATCTCCAGGAGCGACTGCTCGCGCCGCGTCAGTTCGCAGGGTTCGCCGGCGACGGTGACCTGCCGGGTGGCGGTGTTGAAACTGATGTCGCCGGCCTCGAGCACGGCGTCGGTTTCGCCGTGGCGGCGGCGGGCGACCGCGCGGACGCGGGCCTCCAGTTCCCGGATGTCGAATGGCTTGACCAGATAATCGTCGGCGCCGGCGTCGAGCGCGTCGACACGGTCGTCGACGCCCAGCCGCGCGGTCAGCATGATGACGGCAAGCGCGTCGCCGCGGGCGCGGATTTCCTTCAACAGGTCATGGCCGAAGCCGTCGGGCAGGTTGATGTCGAGCACGACGAGGTCGAAAGGCTGGACGGCGAGAAGCTGACGCGCGTCGCCGAGCGTGCGCGCCTTGTCGCAGACGTGACCGATCCGCGTCAGGCTTTCGACAATGGCATCGCAGACGTCTTCCGCGTCCTCGACGATCAGCAGCCGCACATGCTCCTCCCGCCGTGACAGCTCAGTGACAGCTTCATGCACTATTAGGTCCGACAGCAACGGCGCGCAACGCCGTTGGCACATGAGGAGGAAAATCCATGAAGAAACTGCTCGGCCTTGCGGCCGCGTTCACTGTCGCGTCCTCGATCGCGGCTTTCGCTTTCGAACCGAACAACACCGAATGCATCGCGCCGGCCGGCCCCGGCGGCGGTTGGGACTTCACCTGCCGTCAGGTCGGCAAGACCATGCAGGACCTGGGCCTCGTGCCGGGCACGATGCAGGTCGCCAATCTCGCCGGCGGCGGCGGCGGCGTGGCCTATGCCGAGGTCGCCAACAAGCGCAGCGACGACAACAACCTGATCGTGGCGGCCTCCTCGGCGACTGCAACCCGCCTCGCGCAGGGCGCCTATCCCGGCAACACGATGGACCAGATGCGCTGGGTCGGCGCTGTCGGCGCCGATTACGGCATCATCGCCGTGGCGGCGGATTCCGACATCAGCACGCTTCCCGAACTGATGGACATGATCAAGGCCGACCCGACCTCCGTGTCGGTGGCCGGCGGCTCGGCTGTCGGCGGCTGGGACCATCTCAAGGTGCTGATCGCCGCCCAGAAAGCGGGCATCGATGACGTGCGCCAGGTCAAGTACGTCGCCTTCGACGGCGGCGGCGAGGCGGTCACGCAGCTTCTCGCCGGTTCCGTGCAGGCCTTCACGGGCGACGCTTCGGAAGCCAAGGGCTTCGTCGATTCCGGTGACATCAAGGTGATCGCCGTGCTTTCGCCGGAGCGCCTCGAAGGCGATTTCGCCGACTTCCCGACGGCCAAGGAGCAGGGCATCGACGTGATCGGCGCCAACTGGCGTGGGTTCTACGCGCCGGGCGGCATGTCGGACGACGCCTATGCGTTCTGGACCGAGGCGGTCGCCAAGACCTACGCTTCCGACGAGTGGAAGCAGGTCATGGCCCAGAACGGCCTCGCGCCGCTGAACATGACCGGCGACGAGTTCCAGGCCTTCGTCAAGGGCTCGATCGACAGCATCACCGACCTGTCCAAGCAGATCGGCCTGCTGAAGTAAGCCGGTTCCTCGGCTGACTATCGTCACCCGGCGGCTCGCCGCCGGGTGTTCCGCGCGATCACGAGGGGAGGAGTGATCATGAGCGATCGCATTTTCGGGCTCATCGGCCTGCTGCTCGCTGTCTTCTATGCCTGGCAGGGAACCCTGATCCAGGAAAGCTTCATCCAGGATCCGGTCGGGCCGAAGGCCTTTCCCTACATCATCGCGACGGTGCTGGGGATTTCGAGCCTCGTCTTCATCGTCAAACCCGATCCCGCGCCTCAATGGCCGGTCTTCGGTCGCTTCTTCGAAATCGGCGTGTCCGTCGCCGTGATGGTCGCCTACGCGCTGGCGCTGCCGGAAGCCGGCTTCGTCGCCTCCACCGCAGTGGCCGCGGCATTCCTGTCCTGGCGGCTGGGCGCGCACGTGCTGGCCGCCGCGGGCGCCGGCGCCGCGATCTCCGTCGGCATCTACACCATTTTCCATCTCGTGCTCGGCCTGTCGCTGGCCGAGGGGCCATGGGGGTTCTGATCGATGGACGTGCTTTCTTCACTCGCTGACGGCTTCTCCGTCGCCATTACCCTGCAGAACCTGCTGCTCGCCCTGCTCGGCTGCTTCCTCGGCACCGTGATCGGCGCCCTGCCGGGCCTTGGGCCGTCCAACGGCGTCGCCATCCTGATTCCGCTCGCCTTCACGCTGGGCCTGCCCGCGACGCCGGCGCTGATCCTGCTGACGAGCGTCTATTACGGCGCCATGTATGGCGGGCGCATTTCGTCGATCCTGCTAAACATCCCGGGTGACGAACCGGCGCTGATGACGACGTTGGACGGCTACCCGATGGCCAAGAAGGGCCAGGCCGGCGAAGCGCTGGCGCTCTCCGGCATCGCCTCCTTCGTCGGCGCCTTCTTCGCTACCTGGGGCCTGGTCTTCCTCGCCCCGCAGCTCGTCAAGGTCGCGCTGCTGTTCGGCCCGGCGGAATATTTCGCGCTGTTCACGCTGGCCTTCGCCACGCTCGGCGGCATCGCCAGCCGCAACCAGGCCAAGGCGGCCTTCGCCGCCGCCCTCGGCCTCGGCATCTCCACCATCGGCGTCGACGGCCAGACCGGCGTGCCGCGCTTCTCCTTCGGCGAGGTGCATCTCTATGACGGCATCGACTTCCTCGTCGCCATCGTCGGCCTGTTCGCGCTGTCGGAAGTCTTCGTCTTCCTGGAGCATCATCACGGCGCCGCCGACGCCGATTCCTCCAAGATGAAGATCGGGCGCGTCACCCCGCCCATATCCATGCTGAAGAAGACGGCCGGCGCCATGGGGCGCTCCACGATCATCGGCTTCGTTGCCGGCGTCCTGCCCGGCGCGGGCGCCTCGCTCGGCTCCTTCCTGTCCTATTCGCTGGAAAAGAAGATCTCCGACCGAGACCGCACCTTCGGCACCGGCGATCCGCGCGGCGTCGCAGCGCCCGAAGCCGGCAACAACGCGGCAGCCGGCGGCGCGCTCGTGCCCATGCTGGCGCTCGGCGTTCCCGGCTCCGGCACGACGGCCGTGCTGCTCGCCATGCTTCTGGCGCTCAACATCACGCCAGGACCGCTTCTCTTCCAGCAGAACCCGGACGTCGTCTGGGGCCTGATCGCGGCGCTGTTCATCGGCAACGTGATGCTGCTTCTGATGAACATCCCGATGGTGTCGATCTTCGTGCGGGTGCTGCTGATCCCGCCGAAATACCTGATGCCCGCCGTGGCGATGATCTCGTTCGTCGGCATCTACGGCATTTCCGGTTCGAGCTTCGACCTCCTGGTGATGATCGGCTTCGGTGTCATCGGCTGGTTCCTGCGCAAGCTCGACGTGCCGCTGGTGCCGGTGATCCTCGGCGTGATGCTCGGCGACCAGATGGAAAAGAACCTGCGCCGGGCGATGACCATCTCCGACGGCGACTGGACCGCGCTGGTCGCCTCGCCCCTGGCCATGGGACTGTGGGCCTTCGCGCTCCTCGGCTTCGTCGCGCCGCTCCTGTTCGGCCGGCTGTTCCGCATGAAAAAGCGCGAGGAAGACGTAGGAGACTGACGTCGCCTGCGTGTCATCCGTGAAACCGCCACGCCTGGCGCCTATATTGGTGTCAGGCGTGGCGCTTGGCGCTTCCGCCCCAGGTTGCAGAACCGCAGGATGACGATCATGGACACACAGCCCCGACCTTTCGTTCCGCCGCATCCCACGCCGCGCAACCGGCCGCCGACACGGCTGGAGCTGATCCGCACCTCGATGCGCAACCCGCTCGAGATCTGGGGCGAGCCGTCCTACGCCCAGCCCTTCATTTCGGTGAAGTTCCTCGCCGATCACGTGGTCATCGCCAACCACCCCGAACTGATCCGCCACATCCTCGTCGAGAATGCGAAGAACTACCGCATGGCGCGGGTGCGCCAGCTTATCCTGCGGCCGATCCTGCGTGACGGGCTGCTGACGGCGGAAGGCGAGGTGTGGAAGCGCTCGCGCAAGGCGATGGCCCCGGTCTTCACGCCGCGCCACATCCACGGCTTCGCCGAGATGATGAGGGACCGCGTCGAGATCTTCCTGGAGCGGTTTCGCGCCAGCGAGGGCACTGTGCGCGACATCGGCATCGACATGACCGAGCTCACCTACGAAGTGCTGGCCTACACGCTGTTTTCCGGAGACATCGCCGCCGACGACGCCGATTTCGCGGAGGACGTCGAGCGGCTTCTGTCGACCATGGGCCGGGTCGATCCGCTCGACCTGTTGAAGGCACCGGAATGGCTGCCCCGCATCCAGCGCCTGCGCGGCCGGCATGTCCTGGAGAAGTTCCGCGGCATCGTGCGCGACACGATCAGCGCGCGCCGCGATCGGATGCGCGAAGACCCGGCCGGCGCACCGCAAGATTTCGTCACGCTGCTGCTTGAGGCAGAAGGGCCGGACGGGCTGTCGGCCGCCGAGATCGAGGACAATCTCATCACCTTCATCGGTGCCGGCCACGAAACGACGGCGCGCGCGCTCGGCTGGACGCTCTACCTGCTCGCCAACGCGCCGCAGGAACGCGCCCTGGTGGAGGACGAGATCGACGCGGTGCTGGCCGACAACCCGCCGCCGGTTGAATGGCTGGACCGCATGCCTAAGACGCGCGCGGCCTTCGAGGAGGCGATGCGGCTCTATCCGCCGGCCCCTTCCATCAACCGCGAACCGGTCGAAGACGACACCGTGACGCTCAAGGACGGCACGCGCATCGACATCCCGAAGGGCGCGACCACGCTGGTCATGCCATGGGTGCTGCACCGCCACCGGCTCTATTGGGACAATCCGAACGCCTTCATGCCGTCGCGCTTCTGGCCGGAAAACCGCGATCGGATCGACCGCTTCCAATACCTGCCCTTCGGGGCCGGCCCGCGCATCTGCATCGGCGCGACCTTCGCGCTGCAGGAAGCCGTGATCGCGCTGGCGCTGATCCTCAAGGAATTCCGCTTCGAGCCGACGCCGGAACTGAACCCGTGGCCGGTGCAGAAGCTGACCGTGCAGGCACAGAACGGCCTGCCGATGCGGGTGGCGCGGCGCCAGGCCTTGCCCTAACGCGAGGACGCGCGTAAGCCGGCGCATTCGCAAAAGGCATCTCCCCCATGTCTCTTTCCCTCGGCATCGACACCGGCGGCACCTATACCGACGCGGTCATCCATGACGAACGGCGCGGCGTGATCGCCAAGGCAAAGGCGCTGACGACGCGGCATGACCTTGCGATCGGGCTCGGCGAAGCCATGGCCAAGGTGTTGGAGACGAGCAGGGTCGCGCCTGCCGGGATCGGTCTCGTCTCGATTTCGACGACATTGGCCACCAATGCGCTGGTCGAGGGCCAGGGCGGCCGGATCGCGCTGGTGATGATCGGCTTCGCGGAAAGCGATCTCGACCGCGCGGGGCTGAAGCAGGCGCTCGGAGACGATCCGGTCATCGTCCTGCCCGGCGGACATGACGCGCATGGCCGGGCGAGGCCACTCGACCTGACCGCCCTCGAAGCGACCATGCCGACGCTCGCCGACCGTGTTTCAGCCGCCGCCGTGGCCGGCTATTTCGCGGTGCGCAATCCCGAACACGAGATCACCGTTCGCGACCTGATCCGCGCCCGTACCGGCCTGCCCGTGACCGCCAGCCATGAATTGTCGGCCAAACTCGACGGGCCGCGCCGCGCGCTGACGACGGTTTTGAACGCGCGGCTGATCGCGCTGATCGACCGGCTGATCACCGCCGCCGCGGGCCGCATGGAAAAGGCCGGGGTGAGAGCGCCGCTGATGGTGGTGCGCGGCGACGGGTCGCTCGTTTCGGCCGATTTCGCGCGCGCCCGGCCGATCGAGACCATTCTCTCCGGCCCGGCGGCAAGCCTTGTCGGCGCGCGACACCTGGCCGGGATCGACAACGCCATCATCGCCGACATCGGCGGCACCACCACCGACATCGCGATCCTCGACCGGGGGCGGCCGCGCATCGACCCGCAGGGAGCAACCGTTGGCGGCCACCGCACCATGGTTGATGCCGTGGCGATGCGCACCTTCGGGCTCGGCGGCGACAGCGAGGTGAAGCTCGGCGCATCTGCTCTGACGCCCGAACTGGCGCTTGGACCTCGGCGCCTCGTGCCGCTGTCGCTTGTATCGCACCTGTACGGGCCAGCCGTGACGGACACGCTGGAACGGCAAATGCGGTCGAACCCACCGGCGCGCAACGAAGGCCGCTTCGCCTTGCGGGCGGGCGTGCCGGACGCGCTCGCGGCCGGTCTCTCTCGAATGGAGGGCGACTTGTTCAGTCGCCTGACTGACAAACCGCAGCCGCTCGACCGGTTGCTCACCGCAACCGCGCTAGTGGCGACGCTCGACCGTCTGGCCGCGCGCGGGCTGGTGCTGATCTCGGGCTTCACTCCCTCCGACGCGCAGCATGTCTTGGGCCGATTTTCCCATTGGGACCGCCGGGCCGCCGAGCTCGGAGCGGCGCTGTTCGCGCGCCGCAAGGACGGCGCAGGAAACCCGCTTTCGTCCGACGCCGAGACGATCAGCCGCCGCGTCATCGATCGGCTCGTCCGCCTGTCCGCGGAGCGCGTGCTGGAGACGGCGCTGTGCGAGGACGGCCTCGACGGGGCTGTGCTTGCCACGTCGCCACTCGCTCGCCGCGCGATGGATGCGCAAGGCGGGATCGCGCGCTTGTCGTTGACGCTCGACCGGCCGCTTGTCGGTCTCGGTGCCGGCGCGGCCGCCTGCTACCCTGAAGCGGGCGCATTGCTCGCCACCGAAACCCTCATTCCGGACCATGCCGACGTCGCCAATGCCGTCGGCGCGGTGGTCGGACAGGTGCGCGTCAGCGTATCGGCCGAGATCGTGCAACCTACTGAAGGCCGGTTCGAGATCACGGGTCTGGCGGACAACGCAGGCACGGTTTTCACCGATGCCGAGGCGGCGCTTACGGCCGCCGAGGCGCTCTGCCGCGGTGCCGCCGAACGCCAGGCGCATGAAGCCGGCGCGGGGGCAGTGACGGCGAGCGTCACCCGCGACGTAAGAACAGCGACGATCGAGGATCGCGCGCAATTCGTCTCGGCGACGGTGACGGCGATCGCCAGCGGGCGACCCGCAACGGCCGCTGCGTAACCCGATACGGGCCATTTTTTCCATTCTGGAAACAAAGCTAGTCATTACAGCCAAGTTGACAGGGAAACGGCCCGCATGCTTTGCCGATCGCATACGGACAAAGCGGAGAAAACCATGGCCGAGACGGTTAGGATTGACGGTCTGACGATCGACAAGGGCCTTCATGACTTCATCACCAGCGAGGCGATGCCCGGCACCGGCGTGAAGCCGGAGGCTTTCTGGCCGGCCTTCGCGGCGATCGTGCATGATCTCGCGCCGAAGAACCGCGATCTCCTCGCCAAGCGCGACGAACTCCAGGCCAAGCTCGACGCCTGGTATCGCGACCACCGCGAGGCCGGCTACGAGATGCCGGAGTACAAGGCCTTCCTCGAAGAGATCGGCTATCTGGTGCCGGAAGGCGCGGCCTTTTCGGTGACGACCGAGAATGTCGATCCGGAGATCGCCGCGGTCGCCGGACCGCAGCTGGTCGTGCCGATCATGAATGCCCGCTTCGCGCTGAACGCCGCCAACGCCCGCTGGGGCTCGCTTTACGACGCGCTGTACGGCACCGACGCGCTGGGCGACCTGCCGCAGGGCGGCGGTTACGATCCCGAACGCGGCGCACGCGTCATCGCCTGGGCGCGCAGCTTCCTGAACGACAGCGCGCCGCTTGTCACCGACTGGAACGACGCGCGCGGCTTTTCCGTCGAGGGCGGCGAACTCAAGGTCCAGACCGACGACAGCACCAAGGTCGGCCTGAAGGACCCGGCGCAATTCGCCGGCTATCGCGGCAGCGCGGCCTCACCCGAGGCAATCCTGCTGGCCAAGAACGGCATGCATGTCGAGATCGTGATCAACGCGCATCACCCGATCGGCAAGACCGACCCCGCGAATGTCGCCGACCTGGTGCTGGAATCGGCGCTGACGACGATCATGGATTGCGAGGATTCCGTTGCCGCCGTCGATGCGGAAGACAAGACGCTGGTCTATCGCAACTGGCTCGGCCTGATGAAGGGCGACCTGAAGGAGACCTTCCAGAAGGGCGACCGCACGATTACCCGCAAGATGAATCCAGATCGCGACTATGTCGCGCCGGACGGCACGGCCTTCTCGCTGAAGGGCCGCTCGCTGATGCTGGTGCGCAATGTCGGCCACCTGATGACCAATCCGGCCGCCCATGACCGCGACGGCAACGAGGTGCCGGAAGGCATCATGGACGCCATGATGACCGGCCTCATCGCGCTGCACGACATCGGGCCGGAGGGCCGCAGGGCCAATTCCACCGAGGGCTCGATGTATGTCGTCAAGCCGAAGATGCACGGGCCGGAGGAAGTTGCCTTCGCGGTGGAGCTGTTCTCCCGCGTCGAGGACGCGCTCGGCATGGCGCGCAACACGATCAAGATGGGCATTATGGACGAGGAACGCCGCACCACGGTGAACCTCAAGGAATGCATCCGCGCGGCCAAGGATCGCGTCGTCTTCATCAATACGGGCTTCCTCGACCGCACCGGCGACGAGATCCACACCTCGATGGAACTCGGCCCGATGATCCGCAAGGGCGACATGAAGGCGGCCGCCTGGATCCAGGCCTACGAGAACTGGAATGTCGATATCGGGTTGGAATGCGGCCTGTCCGGCCATGCGCAGATTGGCAAGGGCATGTGGGCCATGCCCGACCTGATGCAGGCCATGCTGGAACAGAAGATCGGCCACCCCAAGGCCGGCGCCAACACCGCCTGGGTGCCCTCGCCGACGGCCGCGACGCTGCACGCGACGCATTATCACAAGGTCGATGTCGCCGCGGTGCAGGACGAACTGAAATCGCGCGGCCGGGCGAAACTCGACGACATCCTGTCCGTGCCGGTGGCGCGGCGGCCGAACTGGACGGACGAAGACATCCAGCGTGAACTCGACAACAACGCGCAGGGCATTCTGGGTTACGTGGTGCGCTGGGTCGATCAGGGCGTCGGCTGCTCCAAGGTGCCGGACATCAACGATGTCGGCCTGATGGAGGACCGAGCCACGCTGCGCATCTCCTCGCAGCACATGGCCAACTGGCTGGACCACGGCGTCGTCTTGGAACACCAGATCGTCGACACGATGAAGAAGATGGCCGAAGTCGTCGACCGGCAGAATGCGGGCGATCCGCATTATTTCCCGATGGCGCCGCATTTCGACCGCTCCATCGCCTTCCAGGCTGCGCTCGACCTGGTGCTGAAGGGCCGCGAACAACCGTCGGGCTACACCGAGCCGATCCTGCACAAGCGCCGGCTGGAACTGAAGGCCAGCCGAGGCTGACCGCCAGACATGCGAAGGCCGCCCCGGAGGGCGGCCTTCATTTTTTGCTTCACTCGCGCCGCAGATCGACGAGGTCGTTCATGAGACCCGCCGTACCGTTGTGGACCGTCAGGCGCTCCACCTTGCCGGCGATGGCCTCCAGGGCCTCGAGCTCCTTCAGGCGCAGCATGACCGGGTTTTCGGCCATGACCTTCGCCGTGTTGAGCAGCGAACGCGTGGCGTTCGTCTCTTCGCGGCGACGGATCACGTTGGCCTCGGCCTCCTTCTCGGCGACCACGACCATGTTGAGGATCTCACGCATCTCACCCGGCAGGATCACGTCCTTCAGGGTGATGTCGTAGACCTCGATCCCGATTCCGGCCATCTCGGTGCGGACCCTTTCGGCGGCATCGTCATCGACGGACGCCTTGTCGGCAAGGATCCGGTCGAGCGTCATCGCGCCCAGCGTCCGCCGCACGGCGTATTGCAGAGCGCGATACAGGGCGTCGGCATAGTCCTTGACCTCGGTCGCGGCCTTCACCGGATCGACGACCCGGTATTCAGCCGCGATGTTGACGCGGATCGTCACGCGATCCTTGGTCAGGAGCTCCTGCCCGGTGATGTCGAGCGACTGGCGACGCAGATCGACGATCTTCACCTGGACAGCCCGTCCGATGTTCCAGTAGCCGTGCACGCCCGGCTTCAGCGTCGTGGCGAGCTCGCCATCGACGTAGAGCAGGCCGGCCTGGCCCTCACCCACCGCGTGGAGGGTGATCGCCTTTCCGGCAGCCGCGGAGCGGGCCAGCCGCTGCCGCAGTCCGGTGTCGACGGCGAGTTCCTCTGACACGTCCACCATGCGCGCCGACCACGGACCGGCATCCGTCCACAGAACGAGCTGCTGATCCGGCATCATGACGGCGTGGATCCGTCCGTCGCGCTCGACCACGGCGACTTCCGACTTGCCGGTGACGTAGACCGTCAGGTGACGGGCCGCGACGTCTGGCAGCTTGTCGAGAAGAGCCTTGGCATAGATCGACGTGAAATCCGGCTGGGTCACGCTGTAGGGCACGATCTCGGATCGCTTTCCGTCATCCGCGATGACGTGCTCGCCCGGGCCCAAGATGTCCCGGACCTCGCCTTTTCGAAAATACAGCACGCGCTCCGTCTCGGTGACGAGGACGCGCCTGCGACCAAGTATAATGTCTATCAGGCTCTTCATCTCAAACTCCTTTCGTCGTGCTATGTCACGCGACAGTCCTTTCCTTCTTCGTTTCCTTCATTTTCCCGGACGACAATCCGGAGACCGGGCATGACGCGCCGCGGGCCTTCGGGAGCGGGTCGGACGGCGCAGGCGCGGCTCCGCCGCGTTCGAAAACGCAGGCGTTGCGGCGCAAGCGCAACCCGACCGTCACCGTCAGCCGGCACCAGGCCAAGGCATCGGGACATCGCCACGCACGACCCGCAGGCCGACGGAGCTCCGCCCTTCCGCATACCAATCCCCGGACCGCCAGTTACTGAAACACCGTATGGAGGGTGCTGCTCTTGCGAGCTGGACCGGGATTCGAACCCGGGACAATCAGATTTGCAGTCTGACGCTCTATCCGCCTGAGCTATCCAGTTGGAGCACATGGCAGGAATCGAACCCGCGACGCCCGGACGGCTAGTCCGGCGCTCTTCCCCTGAGCTACATGCGCAATACCGACCACCGCGACCGCATCCGTACATGGTGCGAGCAAAGCAAGCCCATGCGGGTGAAGACGAAAGCTTCAACCGTTGACGTCAGCCACAGTAATTCGACCGGGAGCGCTCGGATATGCGACGCTTATCGCAGAGGCAAGCGCGAAATCATCTTGAGTTTTCACTCAACGATCACAGTGATAAATAAGTCACGCCTTCGCGGCGAAGCCGGTACGAAAACAAGGCGAAAATGAGAGGCGCGCAAAGCCACCTTTTCCTACCACGATCGCACGTTACACAAGGCGTTGCTTATGTGGGCCGCGCACATGCTGCATGGCGCGTCCCGCTGCAAGGCGCAGAACCGGACACTGGCTTTCGCCTGAGCAGTCAAACGGACGGGACGGGCGAGACCGCCCGCCGCCTCAGCCGCGCGGCAAGCTGATCGGTTCGCCGAAGAAGATCAGCAGAGCATCCTCATCGATGACATGAAACTCGCGCTGGCCGTAGTCCTGGTCGAATGGCGGGCGGACGCGGCCCGGCGGCAAGGTGTCGAGCCCGGACTTCAATTCGGCATAGAGCGCATCGATGCCCTCCACGTCGATGTAACAGGAATTCTGGCGGCGCTCATCGCCGAGGTCGATCTCGGGACCAACCTCGATCACCCGCACAGCCACGTCGTCGCGACGGATGAAGGCGTAGTTCTCGGCGCGAAAACCCGTTTCGAACCCCAGAACACCCTGAAAGAAGCGCAACGACCGCTCAAGATCGGCCGTCAGCACAAAGGGTGTGATTCGCGTCATGCGAGGCAACAGACCCTCCTGAAACCCTCCCGGGAGAACGGCGGGATTATTGCGCAAGCGACGACCGATTTCCAGCGCGACACGGTTAAGTGCGCGGTTACCGCTTGCCGAAGCGGATGGAGACGATGTCGCCGGTCCAGAAGGGATAGGTCTCGCCGCCGGCGGCGCGCGCGATCTCGAAGCGCATCGGCACACGCACGCCGTCGACGAGGCGGTATTCGGAGCGCGCGGTGTGTTCTCCGGAGCCGTGATAAGGCGTCGTCAGGTCGCCGTCCTCCTCCGCGTCCAGGGCGGCAAGGCTGCCATCATCACGAAAACGCGCGATCATCGAGGCTTCGAGCCCGTAGGCGCGCACGACGGCGCGGGCATGGCTGTCGTCGATCGGCTCCCAGGTGACCGGCCCGCCCGGCAGCAGGGCCATCGGATAGGCTGGGCTTTCCAACAGCCATCGGCGCAGCGAAATCCGGTTGAGTTCCGGCGTGCCTGTCTCGTCGACGACGCGAAGGGTCGAGAGCAGCTTTGCGCCCATCTCCATCTCGCCATCGACAAAGACGTCATAGGCGATCGCCCAGACCGGGCCGAAGATCGGCGTGTCAGCGGAAAAGACAAGGTCGGGCTTGCGCACCGAGGCGACCTGATGCGCCGTGGTCGGCTCGAAATTCTCCATCAGCGGGCGTCGGAAGCTCCCGCGCATTTCCACCTCGACATAGGCGATGTCGAGGGGCGGGCCGTCGGGGAACACAAAATCGAAATAGCGCTGCACCGGCGCGGGCAACGCTGCCATGGCATCCGCGTCATAGGCCGGTTCGCGCCGCACCGCGTCAGCGATCACGCCGTCTTCGTGCGCGTCGATCTCTGCACGCAATGAATAGGACGACCAGGCGATCCAACCGGCCGGCACGGCGACGGTCAGGCCAAGGGCGATCAGGAGGGTCTTGCGGAAGGACATGTCGAATCTCCAATCTCGAGAGTAATCGTAATCTTTTGTACGATTTGACAGATACGTATATTTGTTTACGGATTTGTCAAGGCGACAGGAGACCGGTCATGAGCGGTGACTATGCGGCGCGGCGGCGCGCGGCGATCAAGCAGGCAGCATTCGAAGTGCTCGCCGAGAAGGGCTACAAGGCCGCCTCCATGCTGGAGATCGCACGGCGGGCGAAGGCGTCCAACGAGACGCTCTACAAATGGTTCGGCAACAAGCAGGCGCTGTTTGCCAGCCTGGTCGAGGACAACGCCCGCGAAGCGCGTGACTTGCTCCAATCGGCGCAAAAGGCGGCTGACGATCCGCTCGACACCCTCGCCCGACTTGGGCCGGTTCTCCTCGAGATCGTCACGGGCGAAAAGGCCGTGGCGCTCAACCGGGCGGCGGCGGGCGACGTGTTCGAAACGGCAACGCTCGGCCGCACCATCGCAAAGCATGGCCGCGAGACCGTCCTGCCGCTCCTCGCCGACGTGCTGGAAAGCGCCGGCCGCGACGGGCGCATGACGATCGCCGACCCGAAGGAGGCGGCGGAAACCTTCATCAACCTTCTGATCGGCGACTGGCAGATCCGCCGCGCGATCGGGGCCATGGAACCGCCGACGCGTGCGCAGGCCGAGGCTCGGACACAGCGTGCAGTCGCGCATCTGCTGCGCATCCATGCGCCCGGCTAAGCAGGCACGCGTGCAAATTCATTCATGATTGATATAGATTCTCTTGCCGTCCTTGGCGCGTCGCGATAAGGGCAAAGGCCGGGCCTCGGAATTCGGCCCTGGAGAGATATCATGCCGACGCGCTACGCGATCATCGGGACCGGAATGATGGGCCAGGAGCACATCCGCAACATCGCGCTCCTGCCCGATGTCGCGATCACGGCGATCGCCGATCCCGACGAGGGGATGCGTGCTGCCGGTACGACGGTCGCCGGCCAGCACGGCTTTGCCGATCTGCGTGCCTTCTCCGATTTTCGCGAACTTCTGTCGGCGGGACTGGCCGACGCGATCGTCGTCGCGAGCCCCAACGACACCCATTTCGCCGTGATGGACGCGCTGATGGCGACGCGGCTGCCGGTGCTGCTGGAAAAGCCTTCGGCAACCGACGCCAGCGGCGCCACTACGCTCGCATTGAGGGCGGAAAGCCGCGACGCGCCGGTCTGGGTGGCGATGGAATATCGCTACATGCCGCCAGTGGCGCGGCTGGTGGAAGAGGTCCGCGCCGGCGCTACGGGCCGGCCGAAGATGATCTCCATCGTCGAACACCGCTTTCCCTTCCTGACCAAGGTCGGCCACTGGAACCGTTTCTCCGCACGCTCGGGCGGCACGATGGTGGAGAAATGCTGCCATTTCTTCGACCTGATGCGGCTGATCGCCCAGAGCGAACCCGTGCGCCTCTATGCCTCCGGCGCGCAGGACGTGAATCATCTCGACGAGGATCACGGCGGCCAGCGACCGGACATCCTCGACAACGCCTTCGTGATCATCGACTTCGCCAACGGCATGCGCGCCGCCCTGGATCTCTGCATGTTCGCGGAAGGCGCCTATTTCCAGGAACAGGTTTCGGTGACCGGCGACGCCGGCAAGGTGGAAGCGGTCGTGCCCGGGCCGGCGCGGTTCTGGCCGGGCGGTGCGGAGCGCGTTTCCGAGATCATCGTCTCGCCGCGCGCCGATAAGGCGCCGAGGCGCGAGGCGATCCATGTGGACGAGCGGGTGCTGCGCGCGGGCGACCACCATGGCGGCACGTTCTACCAGCACGAGCGGTTCCTGCGGCTGGTGCGCGAGGGCGGCACGCCGGAGGTGACCTTGCATGACGGCGCAAGGGCGGTAGAAATGGGCGCTGCCGCCGAACGCTCCATTCGCGACGGCGTCATCGTTTCCCTGTGACCGCGGTCGGCCGCGGCCGAACCGAAAGATGCGACATGTATCTGTGCTGCGGCGATAGCCTTTTCGACATGTTCACCGGCCCCTCCGACGACCCGCACGGGATCGCAATCGACGGGCATGTAGGCGGCTCGCCGCTCAACGTGGCGCTGGGGCTGGCGCGCATGGGCAACCACGCCCGCTTCTTCACGCGCATCTCCACCGACATGTTCGGGCGCCGCATCGCCGGCTTCATGGCCGCCAACGACATCGATTCCAGCCCGTGCGTCGAGACGCGCCAGAACACCACGCTGGCCATGATCGGGCTGAAGGAAGACAACAGCGCAGACTACGTGTTCTACACCGACGGCACGGCGGACTGCTCCGTGACGGTGGAGGACCTGCCCGCGACACTCGATCCCGCCGTTCGGGTCATCCATTTCGGCTCCTATTCCACCGTGATGGAACCCACGGCGACGGCACTTTCGGCGCTTGCCGCGCGCGAGGCGGAGAACCGCTTCGTGTCCTATGATCCCAATTTGCGCCTGATGGTCGAACCGGACATCGCCATCTGGCGGGAAAGGGCCGACGCGATGGGTCGGGCGGCTGCGTTCGTCAAGGCGAGCGACGAGGACGTCGAGCACCTCTCGGCGACGCCGGAAAAGTTCGCCGCCGACATGATCGCCTCCGGGGCCGATCTCGTCTGCGTGACGCTCGGCATGAACGGGGCCTTGGCCTTTTCGGCGGACGGGCGCGAAATCGCGGTACCCGGCGTGACCGTTTCGGTCGCCGACACCGTGGGGGCGGGCGACACGTTCCAGGCCGCCTGCCTGCACTGGCTGGGTGCCGAGGGCCTGACGGCCAAGGGCAAGGCGCGCGATGCCGATATCGGCGCCATGGCCGGCTTCGCGGTCAAGGCGGCGGCGGTCACCTGTTCGCGGCGCGGCGCCGATCTGCCGACCCTTGCCGACATCGCGGCGTTCGCCCCTTGAATCTGGGCGATTGCGCTGACCGTCTCCGCCCCATAGAGACCAAATTCTCCGCCTAACGCGATCTCCCATGCTGCTCTATCACCACACCGTTTCCGCCCCCTCCCGTTTCGTTCGCCTGCTGCTCGCCGAATATGGCGAGACGCCCCAACTGGTCGAGGAGATGCCCTGGGCACGCCGCCCCGAATTCATGCAGATCAACCCGGCGGGCTCCGTGCCGGTGCTGATGAGCGAGGCGGAAACCGGCATTGTCGGCGCCTATGCGATCTCCGAGTATCTCGACGAGACGCGCGGGCCGATCATGCGCGAGCGCCGGCTGATGCCCGGTTCGCCGCTGGAGCGCGCCGAGGTGCGCCGGCTGGTCGACTGGTTCCTGTCGAAGGCGGAGAGCGACGCCACGCGGCCGATCGCGCGCGAACGGGTCTTCAAGCTGCAGATGACGGCCGCCGAAGGCGGAGGGGCGCCGGATTCGGCCGTGTTGCGCGCCGCGCGCGGCAATGTGCGCCAGCACATGCGCTATCTCGGCTGGCTCGCGCACAGCCGCAACTTGCTCGCCGGCGACCGGCTGACGCTGGCTGACCTCGCCGCCGGCGCGATGGTCAGCGTGCTCGACTATCTGGGCGAAATCGACTGGGGGAGCGAGCCGGCGGCCCGCGACTGGTATCAGCGCCTCAAGTCTCGCCCGTCCTTCCGGCCGCTCTTGGAGGACAGGGTGCGGCGCGTGCCGCCCCCGTCGCATTATTCCGATCTTGATTTCTAGAGGGCTACGACCTCGCCTGACGAACGGCCCGCTCAGCCGACCTTGGCGGCCGCCCGGCGCTGCGCGGCGGCCCTGGCCTTGCTTTTCGCCCGGGCCTGGACGGGCTTTTTCGTTGCGGGTTCGGCCGCGGCAGCTTTTTCGTAGCTCTCGAGCGGTGATGGCCGACCAATCCAGAAGCCCTGGGCCAGGTTGACTTCCAGGCGCTCCAGCAGCTGCAGCTGTTCCTCGGATTCGACACCCTCGACGAGCACGTGGACGCCGCGATTGTGTAGGAGCTTCACCATGTCCTGCAGCATCAGGACGCCGTTTTCGGATTGGCAGTCCTGCAGGAAGCCCTTGTCGATCTTGACCAGGTCGAATTCGATCTCGCGCAGCCAGGCCAAGCCGGCAAAGCCGGTGCCGAAATCGTCCAGCCAGATCTGCACGCCGAAGCTGCGCAGTTCCTCCACGCTTTTCAGCGCCTGGGATTCCAGGAAGATGTCGATCCCCTCGGTGATCTCCAGCGCCAGACGACGCGCCGGCAGGCCTTCCCGCGCGATGATCTCGGCCACGCGCAGCGGGAAACCCGGCGCCTTCAGCTGGATGCCGGAGACGTTGACGGAAATCACGCCGTCACTCTTCAGCGCACTGATGTCACGGACGGCACGCTCGATCACCCAGTAGCCGAGTTCGACGATTGCGCCGGTGCGTTCGGCCTCGGGGATGAAGACGTTCGGACTGATGACGCTGCCATCGAAATCGCACAGGCGCATCAGCGTCTCGAAGCCGGTGATCTCGCCGGTCTCCATGTCCTTGATCGGCTGGTACACGGTGGAGACGAGATCGCGTGCCTGGGCTTCCTTCAACAGAACCGAGAGGTTCTGGGTCGAGAAGTCGCTGTCGTTGTTGTCCGGATCGAAGATCGTGAAGGTCGCACGGCCGATGAACTTTGAGGAGTAGAGCGCGCGGTCGGCCTCCTGCAGCAGCGCGCTCAGCTCCAGGCTGGTCTCGGCGCGGCTGATCGAGGCACCAACGGAGATGGTGATGACGTGAAGCCCGTCACCGCGATCCGGATGCTCGATCCCAAGCCGCTTGACGACGTCGCAAAGCTCTTCGGAGATTTCCGCGAGGTGCTCCTCGTCGCGCACCTTGCACAGGAAGATGAACTCCTCGCCGCCATGACGCCCGGCGAGCGCGCCGAACCTGTCGGCCGTCTTGGAAAACGCTTCGGCGAGCTGCACCAGGCAATCGTCCCCGGCCTGGTGTCCGAGCCGGTCGTTGAAGCGCTTGAAATAGTCCACATCGGCGAGGATGACGCCGATCTGCTGCTCGCCCGACGCCCAACTCTTGCGCATCTCCATGAATTCGCGCGCGATGGCGCGGCGGTTGCGCAGGCCGGTCAGCGGATCGGTGTTGGCGATCTCGTGCAGTTTCTGCCCGTTCTCGATCGCTACCTTCTCCTGGATCTTCGCCTGAAGCGAATGGACGAAGGTGTGATAGCGCTCCAGCCCGAGCCGCCAGGACAGGTAGAGCGACAGGACGAGCGAGTTGACGAAGAACACGGTCAGGGCGATGCGGCCGGGCAGGCCGATCTGCAGATACTGCATGATCGCCACGCAGAACGTCACCGTGATCGTCGCCGACGCGATGAAGGACAGCAGGAACCGGAAATTGAAGAACAGGTTGGACCCGAGGATGAAGGTGATCCCGAAGACCATGAAATAGGACAGCGCAACCTGGTGCACGCTGTGAACCGCGACCAGCAGCCAGGCAACGCCGCCGGTGACGATCGCCGTCGCGGAAACGAGATGCAGCAATTGCTGGCTCGCCCCGGTGCGAATGCAGATCTCGATCATCGTCAGGAACGACACGCCGACAAGCGTCCGCGTCAGGATCGACGACATGGCCGTGTCAGGCAGAAGAAAATAATCGAGGAAGCCGTAGGCGATGTAGGACAGGACCGCCGCCCACATGCCCCAGCGAATGACGCGACGGTTACCCGACGCCTCCTTCTCGTGAAGCATGGCGAGCAGCACGGGATCCTGGGGCCGCCACCAGGCGCGCGTGATCGCAGCCCTTACCCGCCCGGCGGTATCTTCGTCCAGTTTCGTCACACAGTCCCCGACAACCACTTTGTCAGCAAGCCCCGATGGCGCCCGAACCTTCCGAAAAACGGGGGTCTCGAACGTCTATCCTGAACTTGGCACATCCGGGCTAATCCAAAGTAAACGCGGGCGAGATGGGTTCACAGCGGCGTTTCGGCTGTCGCGAATCGTGCCAAAACCTGTTCCAAAAGCGGTCAAATCGGGCAGACGGATCGCATTTGCGAAATCGTGTTAACCAAGAATTAACCATTGTCTTTTCCCGGGCATGATCCTCATCTAGGATTTGAAAAGACGCCCCGGGGATGGGGATTGGCACAGAGATGATCCGTTCTCGTCGGGTCTTCGCGGGTGTGGCGCGGCCGGATCATGGGCCGGCGTGCGCTCACAGGGACAGGAACGACGAGGCCGGCCGATCTCTCGGTCGATCGCGGTTCGGGGCACCCTCAAATCAAGCAAGGTGTCCCATGGCGACTATTGGGTTCAAGTCCGACGCACACAGCCTGATCACTCCCGAAGAGATCAAGGGCCATTCACTTGGCGAAACTGCGCCTTTCGAGGCGGCCGAACTGACGGCAAGGACGGCGCAGCTGACATTGATCCTGGAAACCGCGCGCCAGGCCTTCGCGAAGAAGGAGCCGGCTGCCGACGTGGTTCACCAGCTTGCCGGCCAACTGCACTTGTTGCGCCACCAGGCGGCGCCCGCGGTCTGGCGCGAACTCATTCCGATCGCCCAGCAACATCCGGTTTCCGAATATCTGATGCAGGACCCGTTCACGTCCTGGTCGTTCAACAAGCCGCGCGGCTATTCCGGCGACGCCGGCCTGCTGGACATCTATTACAAGCACCCGGCCGCCGATTACGTGATCAACTCCTCGACCGAGCTCGGTCGCGAGATCTACGCCTATACGAGCGACGCAGAGAGCTCCAAGGCCGGCCGCGAGCGCAAGGAACTCCTGGCGAAGCTCGTCGACGGAACCGCCGAGCGTGTCGGCAGCGACGCTGAAGTCCTGGCAATCGCCTGCGGCCATCTGCGCGAGGCCGAGATCTCCAAGGCGGTGAAGGACGGCACGATCAAGCGCTGGATCGGTCTCGACCAGGATCCGATGAGCGTCGCGATCGTCAATGCCGGCCATGTCGGCACGGCCGTGACCGCCATCGAGGGCTCGGTGCGCGGCATCCTGCGCCGGTCCTACGACCTGGGCACGTTCGACCTGGTCTACGCGTCTGGCCTTTTCGACTACCTGCCGAAGAATGTCGGCGTGCGCCTGCTGCAGCGCGCGCTTGAGTTCGTGCGGCCGGGCGGCGAGTTCCTCTTCGCCAATTTCAGCGACGAGATCACGACCGACGGCTACATGGAGACCTTCATGGACTGGCCGCTCATCCTGCGGTCGGATGACGACATGCTCGACATCATCAATTCGTCGGTCGACCGCAACAAGGTCGAGATCGACGTCTTCTACGGCGCCAATCGCAACGTGGTCTACGGCAAGGTCAAGAAACTGGCCGAGTAAGACCCCCTCGCCTCCGCCGCTTCGACGAAGACGCGCCCTTGTTCGCCGCCCACCCGGGCGGCGAATGCGTTTTTGAGGCCGAGTGCGCATCGTCGAAGGCGGAAAGGCGAGGAGAACATTCGAACCCAAGGGGTTCGCAAGGCAAACGGCCGTCCGAGCCTTTGCGAGGCCCGACTGGAGCGAAGCCCGAAGGGCGACAGCGTGAAGTCAGAAAAATGGCGGTGAGACAGGGATTCGAACCCTGGAGACGGTTTCCCGCCTACACGCGTTCCAGGCGTGCGCCTTCAACCACTCGGCCACCTCACCTTACCAGTCGTCGCCCGGTCGGTTGAAGCCGGGCGTCGCGCGGAAGGTCAAACCCACCCGCCCGCAGCCGGCCAAGCCCGCCACGGTGGCGGCAATATAGTCAGAACGCCATGCGGTTCAACTCCCATTTTCGCTCTTTTTTGCACCGGTCATCACGACGCTTTCGCCGGCACGGCCGCAAGACGCATTGCAAGGCGCCGACGCGTCTCGTATGGATCGACCGGCTCGCCCCGTTTTGCCTTCCGGTCCGGTCTCGCCATGATTCGTTTTATCTTCAGAGCCTTGGCTTTCCTCGCCTTCGCGATTGCCGTCATGTTCGTCATCATCGACGCCACCCGCTCCATCGGCGTGTCGACGATGATCTTCACGCCGTTTGTCGAGACGATGGAACTCGCCATGCCGGAGGCGCTCGAGTCCCTGCGTGCCTGGCTTGCGGCAAGCGCTCCCGCTTTTGTGAGCGACACCGTGCTTGCAACAATCCTCGCCCTGCCCACATTTGTCGTGTTCGCCGTACTGGCCGTGCTTCTCTATGCGCTGGGCCACAAGCCGGCGGAGAAGGGTCTCAAGCGCCTGCCGCGCTAGGCTCGCCAAAACGGGAGTGCCGCGATGTTCCTCGCCAGCATGTTCGACAGAAAGACAAAGATGCCCGACCCCGCCCAGGCACTGCCCGGCCGGTCGGAGCCCTTGCCGAGCCCTGCAAACCATTTCGTCAACGGCAAGCCGTTGAAGGGACCCTGGCCCGACGGCATGCAGGTGATCTATCTCGGCATGGGCTGTTTCTGGGGGGCCGAACGGCTTTTCTGGAAAATGGACGGCGTTTATGTGACCGCGGTCGGCTATGCCGGCGGACACACGCCCAACCCCACCTATCAGGAAACGACCACAGGCATGACCGGCCATGCCGAGATGGTGCTGGTCGTCTTCGATCCGGACAAGGTGAGCCTCGACGCGCTGCTGAAGACGTTCTGGGAGGAACACGATCCGACCCAGGGCATGCGCCAGGGCAACGACATCGGAACCACCTATCGCTCGGCGATCTACACGACCAGCGACGCGCAGCTCGCCGCCGCCGAGGCCAGCCGCGACGCCTATCAGGCGGCGTTGAAGGCGGGAGGCATGGGCGCGACGATCACGACCGAGATCCGGCCGGCGCCCGTCTTCTATTATGCCGAGGACTATCACCAGCAATATCTGGCGAAGAACCCCGGCGGCTATTGCGGCCTGAGAGGCACCGGCGTCGCCTGTCCCGGCGCTGCGGAATGAGCGCCACGCCCGGCACTGTTCGCGTCGCTAGCGTCCAGTTCGCCGCGCAGTTCACACCGTCGGCGGACGTGTTCTTCGACCGCGTCGCGACCTATGTGCGGTCGGCCGGCGATTACGGCGCCGATTTCGTCTGTTTTCCGGAGCATTTCACGCTGCAGCTCCTTTCCGGAGAAGCAACGATGGTGCCGGCGTCCGAAGCGATCCACCGGCTCACGGGCCATACGGACGCGCTGAAGGAGCGGCTGGTCGCGCTGGCGCGCGCGCATGACATCAATATCATCGGCGGTTCGCATGCGACGATCGGCGATGACGGCAAGGCGCGTAACGTCACCTACGTCGCCCTGCGGGACGGCACACTGCATGCGCGCGACAAGCTGCACCCGACGCCGGACGAGAAATCCGTCTGGGCCATTTCGGGCGGCGGTTCGGCGGAGCCGGTCGAGACCGATCGCGGGCCGATCGGCGTTATGATCTGCTATGATAGCGAATTTCCGGAGATGGGGCGGCATCTGACCGACGCCGGGGCGAAGCTCTTCTTCGTGCCCTATTGCACCGACACGCGTCACGGCCATTTGCGGGTGCGCTATTGCTGCCATGCCCGCACGGTGGAGAATCAGTGCTACGTGGTGACGTCGGGCCTTGTCGGCACTGTGCCGAATGTCGCCAACATGGACATCAATTTCGCACAGTCGGCGGTGCTGACGCCATCCGACCACGCCTTCGCCCGCGACGGAATCGCGGCGGAAGCGACAGAGAACGCCGAGACGATGATCATCGCCGACATCGACATGGCGCCCCTAGACTCAGCGCGAGAGAGAGGGTCGGTGCGCAATCTGCATGATCGGCGACCGGAACTCTATCGCGTGGCGTGGACGCCGCGCGACGGATAGCCCCGGCCGCTCGCCTTTCAGCCGTCCGCATTACCAGCTCTGCCGACGCTGGGCGCGGATCTTGTCGACTTCGCGGGCAGCGTTCTGGTGCATCGGCAGGCGGGCCGCCCATTCCACGTCGCCGCGGCTGATGCCGAGATCGCGATAGACCCACTCATCCTTGCCGAGCAGCGTCATGAAGGCGGCCCTGTCGCGGCGCTGGCGCTGCCAGCGGACGAGCGCCCGCGGGATGACAAGCGCGGCCTGTGCGAGAACTCCCATGATACGCCCAGCGACGGCGCGCCCCGAGCGGGCGTCATCGTGCCCATGGAATGATTCGATCGTGGTCATTGTCCAATTCCTTTCCTGTGTTGCGGCGGCGTTTCGTCATGTGTTCCGCCATGGACTGGACAATGGCCACGAAGTTTGCTTCAATCAAACGAATAGATTTGATATGTTCATTCAGTTTTCTTGAAGTGAGGCGAATGCATGAATGCTCCGAACGCGAAGCCGGCCCTCGTCCAGACGCCGGTCGACATTGATCTGCTGCGCACCTTTCTCGCTATCGCGGACACAGGCAGCTTCTCCAAGGCGGCGGAGCGTGTGTTTCGGACTCCGTCGGCGGTGTCGATGCAGGTGAAGAAGTTGGAGGAGGCCCTGGGCACCTCGGTCTTCGCGCGCGACTCGCGGTCCGTGAAGCTGACGGCCGGCGGCGAGATGCTGGTCGGTTATGCGCGACGCATCCTGGCGCTGTCGAACGAGATGATGGCGCGCTTCGTGATGCCGGAGATGGAAGGCACGGTCTGCCTCGGCGCGCCGGACGACTATGGCGAGCGCATCATGCCGCAGGTGCTCAAGCGCTTCGCCGAGACCCATCCGAATGTCCAGGTCAACGTCATCATCGAGACCAGCGAATTGCTGACGAAGCGGTTCGAGAACGGGCAACTCGACGTCATGGTCTATACCGCCCACTCCGACGGGCTGGAGGACGGCGCGCAGGTGCTGCTGGAGGAGGATCTCGTCTGGGCCGGCGTCAAGGGCGGCTGCGCCTGGGAGCGCGAGCCGCTGCCCCTGTCCATGTGGTCGGAAAGCTGCCCGTGGCGCGCCGACGCGGTGCGCGCGCTCAGCGAAATCGGGCGCAGCTACCGCACCGCCTACATGACCCCGCACACGCAGGCCCAGTTCGCGGCGATCGTGTCCGACCTCGCGATCGCGCCCTTCCCGAAGAGCTTCATCGCGGAGCCGCTGATCGCGCTCGGCGAGAAACAGGGGCTGCCGCCGCTCGGCACCTACCAGATCCGCATGCGGGTGAAGGAAAACGCCGGCTGCTGCTCAAGCGCGGTCGCCGATCACGTTACAGCCTGTTTCGACGAGATGTGCGCCTGAGACCCTAGAACAGCCCGGCAGCCCACATGGCGAGCTGGCTGAAGCCGATGGCCCAGGAGAAGCTGCACAGCGTTCCGATGATGACGTATTCGGCGACCTTGCGCTGGCTGTGATTGGAAATGTCGCCGAAGCGCAGGATCGACTTGGCGGCGATCAGGAAGCCGATCCCCGCCGGGTTGTGCGTGACGGAGAATATGAAGACGAGAAAGCGCTCCAGTTGCCCGATGACGCGACCGCCCTTGGGCAGCCCGTTCAGGGCGTCTCCAAGCGTGTCGGCATGGGGCTTCACGAAGAGCTCCACCCCGTAGGTTCCCGCCAGCACGGCGAGGATGAAGCCCGAGCCGAGCATCATCGCCGACAATGTCGACGCTAGCTCGGCCGCGTTCAGATGCACGTAGATCAACGATTTCGACAGGTCGGCCGGCGCCAGGATCGACACGGCGGCGACCACCGCGATATGGGCGCCCTGATCTCCCAGGAACCATCTCAGATTGAAGGTTCCGAGACGGGACTTGGTCAGGTCGATGACGAAGTGCGTGACAGCGATCGGAACCAGGATCATCGGTGCGAAATAGCCGAGCGCAAGAAACGCGGTCACGGTGACGATGGCGATGTGCACCGTCAGGACGCCGACCTCCCCCTTGCGCTTGGCGAAGCGTTCCGGCTGGAACACGAAATCGGCCAGCAGATGCGCCAGAAGCAGTATCGTGAAGGTCTCGATCATCCGATGCGCCCCTTATGCGCTAACCTGCTGGCATCTGGAACCGATTTCGGTTCCTTTTTTAGATAGGAACCGCTTTCGGTTCCAAAATGATGTTGGACCGCCTTTCCGCCAGACGCCCGAGACGCAAGGCCTCACGAGTCGCTCCAGCAGGTCAGGCCTTCGAAAGCGTCGAGCACGTCGAGAAGCAGCGACGCATGCGCGCGGTTCCGCAACTTGGCGAAGTTGCGCCGGTCGCTGTCCGACAGGCGGGCATTGACGATGTCCGCATCCGGCTTGCCGGGGTTCTCGAGCATGTCGCGCACCGCGCCGGCCTGCTTGACGGTCCAGGACGTCACAAGGTGGTCAATGAGCAGGACGAGGCCCGCCGCCAGCGCCTGCGTATCGGACTGCGCGTCGGGCATCGCGAGGGCCATCTGGCGGCCACCGATATCGTCCAGCCCACGGCCGGAGGAGAGGAAAGCCTTGCCGGTTGATTGCGAGATCCGGTCCGCGGACACCGCGTTCTCAGACCCGATCCCGATCGAGACGCGCGTGTCGGTCAGACCGCCGGCGACGACGCCGGCACGCAGATAGACCGCCAGGCGCAGGGACAGGCCCGGACGGGCCATCGCGACCTGCCAGGAATCGCCGCGAAAGATGTCGGCCTCGCCGATGACGCTGCCCGGATAGAGCGCCCCAAAGGTCTCGGTGCCGGTCCTGACCGTCGTCATGACGGCGCCCAGCTCATCCGCGGTCAGGGCGGACGAGCGCACGATATCGCCGGTCAGAACCGCAAGCAGATCGTCCTGCGGGTTCGGCCCGGACACGCTAATGCGCCTCGTCCCAATTGTCCGCCGCCGACGCGTCGACATGCAGCGGCACCGCCATCTGGATCGCCGGCAGCGCGGCGTTTTCCATGACCTTGCGCACGACCGCGATCGTGTCGTCGACTTCACCCTCGGGCGCCTCGAAGATCAGTTCGTCATGCACCTGCAGGAGCATCCGCGCCGACAGCTTCGCACCGCCGAGCGCCTCTTCCATGCGAATCATGGCACGGCGGATGATGTCGGCGGCCGATCCCTGGATCGGCGCGTTGATCGCCGCGCGCTCGTTGAAGGCCCGCACCTGCGGATTGGAGGACTTGATCTCCGGGTAATGCGCCCGGCGGCCGAAGATGGTCTCGACATAGCCGTTCTCGCGCGCGAACGCCTTGGTCGCGTCCATGTAGTCCTTGATGCCGGGGAAGCGCTCGAAATAGGTCTTGATGTAGTCGCCGGCTTCCGATCGCGGGATGCCGAGCTGATTGGCCAGGCCGAAGGCGGAGATGCCGTAGATGATGCCGAAATTGATCGCCTTGGCACGCCGCCGCACCTCGGACGGCATGCCTTCCACCGGCACGCCGAACATTTCAGAGGCGGTCAGCGCATGGATGTCGACGCCGTCGGCGAAGGCCTGTTTCAGCTGCGCGATGTCGGCGACATGGGCAAGCACGCGCAGCTCGATCTGGCTGTAGTCGGCCGAAATGAGCTTGTTGCCCTTTTCGGCAACGAAGGCGGTGCGGATGCGCCGGCCTTCCGCCGTGCGAACCGGGATGTTCTGCAGGTTCGGTTCCGACGAGGAGAGCCGGCCCGTGGTGGTCGCGGCAAGCGAATAGGACGTGTGCACCCGCTTCGTCTCGGGACGGATGTAGCCCGGCAGCGCGTCCGTATAGGTGGATTTCAGCTTGGTGAGCTGCCGCCAATCGACGATGCGGCGCGGCAATTCGTGCCCTTCGGCGGCCAGATCCTCGAGAAGCTGCGCCCCGGTGGCCCATTGTCCCGACTTCGTCTTGGTGCCGCCGGGCAGGCCCATCTTGCCGAACAGGATTTCGCCGAGCTGCTTGGGCGAACCGACATTGAACTTCTCGCCGGCGAGCTCGTAGATCTCGTCCTCGATGGCTGCAGCCTTCTGCGCGAACTCGCCCGATAGCCGGCTAAGGATTTGCCGGTCCACGGAGATTCCGCGTGCCTCCATCCGGGCCAGCACCGAGACCAGCGGCCGCTCCAGCCGCTCGTGGATGGTCGTCAGGCCCTTGGCGAGCACTTGCGGCTTCAGCGCCTGCCAGAGCCGCAGCGTGATGTCGGCGTCCTCGGCGGCGTAGCGCGTCGCGGTCGCCAGCTCGATCATGTCGAAGGTCAGGGCCTTCTTGCCGGTTCCCGCGATGTCCTTGTAGGCGATCGGCGTGTGGCCGAGCCAGCGCTCCGCCAGCGAATCCATGCCGTGCGTGCCCGTGCCGGCGTCAACGACATAGGAGAGCAGCATCGTGTCGTCGAGCGAAGCGATCTCGATGCCGTAGCGGCTCATCACCAGCCAGTCATACTTGATGTTCTGGCCGACGACGAGGATGGCGGGGTCTTCCAGCAATTCCTTTAGCCGACTCAAAGCATCGTCGATCGGGATCTGGTCTTCCACCAGGCCGCCGCCCAGAAGGTCGCCATTTCCGGATTTGTGGTTGAGCGGCACATAGGCCGCTTCTCCCGGCGTGGAACACAGCGAGAAGCCGGCCAGCTCGGCCTGCATCGCGTCGAGCGAGTTCGTCTCGGTGTCGAAAGCGACGACGCCGGCTTCGCGCGCCCGCGCGACCCACGCGTCGAGCGTCTCGACATCGCGGATGCAGACATAAGCGTCGGTGTCGAATTTCGCGGTGGCCGCGGCTTTCGCGCGCGCGGCGGCAAAGGCGGCAGGCGTCAGCGCGTCATCGCCGGTCTCGTCCGCGCCGCCGGCGTCAGGCTCCGGTGCCGAGCCCTCGTCCAGATCGGGACCATGGGCCTTCGCGCCGGCCTCGACCGCGACTTCGGCCGCCTCCACTTCGCTCGCATCGGCGCCGACCGCTTCGGCCACCCGGCGCGTCAGCGTGTTGAATTCCATCGCCTTGAGGAAGGCGATCAGCTTCGGCCCGTCCTGCGGCTCCAGCTTCAGCCCGTCGAGATCGATGTCGAGCGGCGTGTCGGTGCGCAGGGTGACGAGTTCGCGCGACAGCCGCGCCTGGTCGGCGAATTCGATCAGGTTCTCGCGCCGCTTGTTCTGCTTGATCTCCGACGCGCGCTCCAGGAGCGTGTCGAGGTCGCCATATTCCTCCAGCAGCTGTGCCGCGGTCTTCGGGCCGATGCCCGGCACGCCCGGCACGTTGTCGGTGGAATCCCCGTTCAGCGCCTGCAGGTCGATCATCTTTTCCGGCCCGACGCCGAATTTCTCGATCACTTCGGCGATGCCGATCTGCTTGTCCTTCATCGAATCGTACATCGACACATGGTCGGAGACGAGCTGCATCAGGTCCTTGTCCGACGAGATGATCGTCGTATGCGCGCCGACGGCCTCGGCCTGGCGGGCATAGGTCGCGATGATGTCGTCGGCCTCGAAGCCCTCGACCTCGATGCACGGCAGGTTGAAGGCGCGCGTCGCCTCGCGAATCAGGCCGAATTGCGGGATCAGATCCTCCGGCGGCTCGGAGCGATTCGCCTTGTATTCGGGGTAGAGCTCCTTGCGGAACGTCTTGGAGGAATAGTCGAAGATCACCGCGAAATGCGTCGGCGTGACGCCGACTTCGGTGTCGCGCGCGTCCTGCAGCAGTTTCCAGAGCATGTTGCAGAAGCCGGCGACGGCGCCGACCGGAAGGCCGTCGGATTTGCGGGTCAGCGGCGGAAGCGCGTGAAAAGCCCGAAAAATATAGGCTGACCCATCGACAAGGAACACGTGATCGTCTTTGTTCATGGGCCAAGCCATAGCGTGCACCGCATGGCGCGTCCATGCCAATCGACGCGCCGGCGTGACGGGTTGTTGTCGAAAACGTGATCGCGATTGTCGCGCGGCTCACTCTTTATAAACCACGATCGGTTGGGTATTGTCCGTGCCGTCGGGGCAGGAAAGCGAACGAAGCGGAGTTTGCCGTGATTTCCAAACGTATTTTGAATTTGATGTTGACGGCAGCGATCGCGATTCCTGCGGTCCCTGTTTTCTCCGTGCCGTCGCAGGCGCAGGTGCAGTTGCACGAATTGCTGTTCGGCGGGGGACGCAAGAAGCGCGAGGAGCGCCGGCAGGAGGAAGTCCGCCGCGCGGCGCCGGCCAAGATCGTCACGGTCTCCAGCCCTCGCTACTACACCTACAAGCCCGAAGCGATGACCACCGTTTCGATCGCGTCGCTGATGCCCGAAGCCGAGCAGGCGGGCGGGCTCGAGCCGAGCCTCGATTTCGAGAGCCGGCGGTTCGCCGAAGCGACCGCGCTCGCGCCGGACACCAGCCTGACGATGGAAAAGGACATCGCCGCCGCGCTGAAGGCGCATTACGCGGCCAATCCGAAGTTCATCTGGTCGCGCGGCAACAGTGTCACCGACGAGGCGAAGGCCGTCGCCGCCATGCTTGAAAAGGCCGCCGACCAGGGGCTGGAAGCCGCCGATTACGCCGTCGCCGTGCCGCGTGACGGCTGGTCGATGGACAATCCGGCCGGCCGCACCGCCGACCTGCTCGCCTTCGAGATGACCCTGTCGGCGCGCGCGATCCGCTACGCGCAGGACGTCAAGGACGGCGCGGTCATTCCGGACAAGCTGTCGGGCTATCACGATTTCCCGCTGCCGCGCCTCGGCGCCGAACAGACGATCGGCATTCTGTCGAAGACGAAGAATCCCGGCTTCTGGCTGAAGACGCTCGAGCCGCGCCAGGAAGAATATGCCGCGCTGAAGCGCGAGCTCGCCTCATTGCGGGCCGAGGATGTGGACGAGATCGTCATCCCCTCCGGCACCTTCGTCAAGGTCGGCCAGACCGAGCCGGCGCTGCCGCTGATCGTCAAGGCGCTCAGGAAGCGCGTCAGCGAGGAAACGCGCGTCAAGCATGCCGCGACCTTCGCCGAATATCTCGGCGGCGAGGAATATACCCATGCGATCGCCGAACTGGTGAGGGATTTCCAGCGCGAGAACGGCCTCGTGCCGGACGGCATCGTCGGCCGGAACACCATCTCGCATCTGAGCGACGTCGGTCACGCCTCGAAGGTCGAACGCGTCGAACTGGCGATGGAGCGGCTGCGCTGGCATCCCGAAGAGTTCGGCATGCGCCACGTGGTGATCAACCAGCCGGCCTTCCGCGCGACCTACACGGAAAACGGCGTCGACAAGCTGTCCACGCGGGCGGTGATCGGCAAGAAGTCCAACCAGACGAGCTTCTTCTTCGACGAGGTCGAGACCGTGGTCTACAACCCCTATTGGGGCGTGCCGCAGTCGATCATCGTCAACGAGATGCTGCCGAAGCTCTATCGCGACCCGAGCTATCTCGATCGCGCGGGTTACGAGGTCACCAACGCGTCGGGCCGCCGTGTCTCCTCGGCCAGCGTGCAGTGGTGGAACTATTCCGGCAAGGTGCCCTATGACGTGCGCCAGAAGCCCGGCCCGAGCAACGCGCTGGGCGAGGTGAAGATCCTCTTCCCCAACAAGCACTCGATCTACATGCACGACACGCCGTCGCGGCACCTGTTCGACCGCGACGTTCGGGCGTTCAGCCACGGTTGCGTGCGCCTGCAGCAGCCGCAGGCCATGGCCGCCGCGGTGCTCGGCAAGAGCGAGGATTATGTGCGCTCGATGATCGCCGCCGGCGGCGGCGAGAAGGCGGAGAAGGTCGCCAAGAAGGTGCCGGTCTTCATTTCCTACTACACCGCCTGGCCGACGGCCGAAGGCAAGGTGGAGTATTTCTCCGACATCTATGATCGCGACATCTATCTGGACCGGGCGCTGAAGGCGGTCCACCAGGCGCGCGGCAGCGCGGATTCCTGATACGCGTCATCGCTGACGCCAGGCTTTGAGCCCGCTCACCGGCATTGCCGACCGGTGAGCGGGCTTTTTCGTCAGCTGATGGTCGCGATGCAGACCGGCGCGTGGCCGGAGCGGATCATGCCGATCTGGCTTGCGGCGGCCTTGGACAGGTCGATGATCCGGCCCTTGATGAAGGGGCCGCGGTCGTTGATGCGCACCACCACCGATTTGCCGGTCGACTTGTTGACGACCTTGACCTTGGTGCCGAACGGCAGCGTCTTGTGCGCCGCGGTCAGCTGCGCCGGGTTCATCATCTCGCCCGAAGCGGTGCGCGAATGAAGCGCGTACCAGGACGCGCTTCCGCATTGCGCGGAGGCCGGTGTGGTTGCGGTAAGCACACAGCCGGCAGTCGTCGCGGCCGCGATGGCCACGCCAAGAAGTCTCGTTTTCAATTCAGTACCCCGTTGCTTGGCAAGGGGACGTCGGGATGGAACCGGGGCCGTTCTGGCGCGTTATGGTTCCGACCGGGCGTTCCCCGCTCTCAGTGCCAATTTCCTTCGGTCCACATGGTTGTCAGAGCCGTCTTGTAGTCGCTGTGGACGAAAGCGTACCCGGCCTGTTTGAGCTTCGCGTTCGAGACGCGCTTGTTCTCGCCGTAAAAGGAGCGCGCCATGGGCGAAAGTGTGGCAGTCGCGAAGTCAAGCGCCGGCGGCAAATCAACTTTCATTAAAGAACATGCATATTCGACAACATCCTGCGGCGGCGCGGGCTCGTCATCGGTGACGTTGTAGATGCCGTCTGCTTGTCCCCGGGCAAGAAAATCGAGCGCCCCCGCGATGTCGTCCACATGGATGCGGTTGAAGACCTGGCCGGGCTTGATCAGCCGTTTCGCCGTGCCCCGTTCGAGGTTCACGAAGGCGTTGCGCCCCGGTCCGTAAATGCCCGAAAGCCGCAGGATCGATAGCGGCTTGCGGATCTCGGCAGCGAATTTGATCCACGCTGTTTCGGCCGCGAGCCGCTGGACGGAGCGCCGGGACACCGGCCGGCATTCCGTCTCCTCGGACACCCACGCGCCGTCATGATTGCCGTAGACGCCGACGGTGGACAGATAGCCGATCCATTGCAGGTCCGGCAGCGCGGCGATGGCGTTGCGCAACATGCCGAGCACGGGATCGCCGTCTTCGTCGGGCGCGATGGAGATGACGAGATGCGTCGTTCCCTGCAGCGCCGCGATCAGTTGCGGCGTCGCCGTGCCGTCGAACAGGCACGGTTCGATGCCCTCGTCTCGCAACGCCGCGGCCTTTTCGGGCGAGCGGGTCGTTCCCGTGACCGTCACGCCGTTCTCGGCCAGCAACCGTCCGAAAGCGCGGCCGGAAAAGCCCGCGCCGAAAATGAAGACCTTCATGGCCGTGTCCATTCCTCTTGCACTGTTTCGTCGTCTTCTTCCGCCAGCCGCGCATCACGCAGCGCCGTGAAGCGGCCGGCATCCCCGACCTCCCGCAAGGCCCAGACCGCCGCGCCGCGCACCACCGGGTCCGGATCGCCGAGCAGCGGTTCGATCCGTTCCGACAATGCCGCCGTGCCGCTGTTGCCCGCCGCGATCAGCACGTTTCGCAGGAAACGGTCGCGGCCGATCCGCTTGATCGGCGAGCCGGAGAACAGGGCGCGAAAGCCCGCGTCGTCCAGCGTCAGCAGGTCGTCAAGCGCCGGGCCCTTGAGGTCGTCGCGCGCCTTCAACTTGGCCTCGGAGGCCGCGCTGGCGAACTTGTTCCACGGGCAGACCGCGAGGCAGTCGTCGCACCCGTAGATGCGATTTCCCATCGGCCTGCGGTACGCGACCGGAATCGGCCCCGCATGCTCGATGGTGAGATAGGAGATGCAGCGCCGCGCGTCGAGCCGGTAGGGCGCGGGAAAAGCGTCCGTCGGGCAGATGTCGAGGCAGGCGCGACAGGAGCCGCAATGGTCGATCTCCGGCTCGTCCGGCGGAAGCTCCATGTCGGTGAAGATCGAGCCGATGAAAAACCACGACCCGAGCCTGCGGCTGACGAGATTGGTGTGCTTGCCCTGCCAGCCGAGCCCGGCCGCGGCACCAAGCGGCTTTTCCATCACCGGTGCCGTGTCGATGAAGACCTTCACCTGCGCGCCCGTCTTCGCCGCGAAACGCCCGGCGGCCTGCTTCAGCTTTCCCTTGATGACATCGTGATAGTCGCGGTGGCGCGCATAGACGGAGATCGTCGCCCGGTCGCGCCGGTCAAGCGCATCGAGCGGATCGTCGCCGTCGTCCGGCCCGTAATTCATCGCCGCGAGCACGACCGAGCGCGCCTGCGGCCAGAGCGTTGTCGGATCGCCACGCCGCTCCTCGGTCTCGGCCATCCAGTCCATGGTGCCGTGGTGGCCGGCATCCAGAAAGGCGCGCAAGCGGTCCGGCGCCTGCGGGATGGCGTCGGCCCGCGTCACGCGCGCTTCGTCGAAGCCTTCCGCGATCAGGTCGGCGATCAGCGCCGCCTTGGCCTTGTCCGGGTTCGTCATGGCGCAATCATGCCCGCGATGGGGTCTCGACGGCAATGTGCCTGTGTGGCTGGAATGGGCGGGGAAGCGATTGAGCGCAGCGCCTAATGCTTCGGCGCGTTCCACTCCGGGGGGTCGATGTCACGGCGGCGGATGCGAAGCGCCAGCCCGATGGCGACGCCGACGCCGATGGCAACCGTGAGATCGACGATCACCGTCAGAAGCATCGTGACCACCAAAAGCCCCCGATCCGACAGGCGCACGGAGGGTGAGAGCCGGTGCTTGAGTTCGTCCACTTCGGCCATGTTCCAGGCCGTGAGCAGCAGGATCGCGGCAAGCGCCGGCATCGGCAGGTAGTTGGCCAGAGGCGCTGCGACCAGCATGAAGGCGAGGATGAACAGCGCATGCGCGATACCGGCGACGGGCGTGCGGCCGCCGGCGCGCACATTGGTCGCGGTGCGGGCAATGGCGCCGGTGGCCGGCAGGCCGGCAAACAGAGCCGAGGCCGTGTTAGCGATCCCCTGGGCCACGACTTCCGCGTTCGGCCGATGCCTGCCGGAGACCATGCGGTCGGCAACGATCGCCGACAGGAGCGATTCAATGCCCGCGAGAAAGGCGATGATCAGCGCCGAGGGGAAGAGTTCGGCCAGTTTCTCCGGCGAGAGATCCGGCAGTCCCGGCATCGGCAGTGCCGACTGGATGCCGCCATAGCGAGAGCCGATCGTCTCGACGGGCAAGTTCAGCGCCCAGACCACGAGCGAGGCGATGATGATGGCGAAGATGATCCCGGGCAAGCGCGGCGCGGCGCGGCGAAACACGACGATCAGGACACCGGTGCCGGCGGTGACGGCCAGCGCGGTCAGGTTGAAACTGTCGCGCACCGCCCACATGCCTTCCATCTTGGCGATGAATTCGGCCGGCAGGTTCGCGGCCTGCAGTCCGAGCGCGTCGCGCAGCTGGCTGGCGCCGATGATGACGGCGATCCCGACGGTGAAGCCGTTGATCACCGGTTCGGGCACGTGGCGGATGAGATTGCCGATGCGCAGCCAGCCGGACACGATGAGGATCAGCCCGGCCATGAAGGTGGCGGTGACGAGGCCCTCATAGCCGTGGGCGGCGATGACGCCGTAGACGACGACGATGAACGCGCCTGTCGGCCCGCCGATCTGCACGCGGCTGCCGCCGAAGGCCGAAATGAAGAAGCCGCCGATGACGGCGGTCACCAGGCCGACGCCCGGTTCGGCGCCCGAGGCGATGGCGATGGCGATCGAGAGCGGCAGGGCGACCAGCGCGACGGTCAGCCCGGCGAGGATGTCGGCGACGAATGTCTCGCGATCATAGCTCCTGAGCGTGGTCAGGATCTTCGGCTGAAAGAGCGGCGCGCGCGCCGGCTGGGACGAGAGGTGCTGTTGCATGGCGGGATGTCTGGTCTGGATGCCTTGTCATGCGCCCGCGCACCGGTCGGCGTCAAGCGCGCCCGACCGATGACGCTGCGGCAGATTGCGCGCGGGAGGGACCGATCGGTCGCGCGCGGCGTTTTCGGCTTTGCAAGACGGGGCCCGTCGCCGCATGATCGGCGCGATTCGAAGAGGAACCGGAACACCGGCCATGCCGCTCACCATCTCTCAACGCCTGGACCGCCTGCAGGAGCGGACGTCGGAACTCGTCTGGTGGCGCGAGCGCGAAAGCCTGACCGTGGACGGATGGACCGTAGACGGCGCGCCGATCGAACTGGGCGGGGCCTGGCCGACGGCGCAAGGCGTGCTGGAATTCGCGGCGCATGCGAGCGTTCCCACCCACTGGCCGCTCGACGCGACGCGGCTGATCCTCGACCTCGGCGGCGAGAGCCTCGTGACGTTGTCGCAGCCCGGCCTTGATGCGGTCTCCTTCGGCCATGACCCCAATCACCGCGAGTATTCGTTGCGCGGGCGCTCGCTCGACATTCGCGCCGAGAGCGTCGCGCGCAAGCCCTTCGGCCAGCCGGTGCGCGAGCCACGCCTGATCGCCGCGCGGCTGGCCTGGATCGACCTGCCGGTGCACCGCCTGCACCTGCTGCTGACCCAGATCGGCGAAGCGGTGAGCGCGCTGGGCGACCACGAGGTCGTGCCGCACATGCTCAACGCGGCCGAAACGGCGTTGCGCAATCTCGACTGGCCGTCGGATACGGCCAATTACATCGCCCGCGTCTCGCGCTCCGAGCAGCAACAGACGATCTGGCAATTGCCGGAGCTGAAGTCCGATCCGGACGGGTTGAACGAGGACGAGCGGCGCGGCGTGGTCGCGGCTTATGACAGCCTGGTCTCGGCGCTGGCGCTTCTCAAGCAGCGCTTCCCGCCGCAGGGCCAGGTGGTGCTGACCGGCCATGCGCATATCGATCTCGCCTGGCTGTGGCCATGGGAAGAGACGCGCCGCAAGATCCAGCGCACCTTCCGCACCGCTCTGTCGCTGATCGACGCCTCCCCGGATTTCGTCTTCAACCAGTCGACCGCGGCCTATTACGCGCAGCTCGAAGAGGACGATCCCGCGCTTCTGGAAATGATCCGCAAGAAGGCGGCGGCAGGCCGGTGGGAAACGATCGGCGGCATGTGGGTGGAGCCCGACACCAACATGCCGACCGGCGAGAGCCTTGTGCGCCAGGTGCTCTACGGGCAACGCTATTTCGAAAAGCAGTTCGGCGTGCGCCACAAGGTTTGCTGGCTGCCGGACTGTTTCGGCTTTTCCGGCGCGCTGCCGCAGATCCTTCGCCAGGGCGGGCTGGAACATTTCTTCACCATCAAGGTCAACTGGTCGGAGACGAACGCCTTTCCCCACGACCTGTTCTGGTGGGAGGGCCTCGACGGCTCGCGGGTGCTGACGCACACATTCGACAATCCGATGGCCGGCTACAACGGTTTCGTGCGCCCGGACTGCCTGTTGCCGACCTGGAAAAATTTCCGCGGCAAGACCCAGCATGACGAGACGCTTCTGGCGGTCGGCTATGGCGACGGCGGGGGCGGCGTGACGCCGGAAATGGTGGAGCGCGAAACGCAGCTGCGCCAGTTTCCCGCCCTGCCGCAGGCCCAATGGGGCCGCGTCGGACGCTTCTTCGACCGCGCCCGCGCCGGCGAACCGGATCGCGGCTACCCGGTCTGGTCGGGCGAGATCTACCTGGAACTGCATCGCGCGACGCTGACGACGCAAAGTGCCGTGAAGAAGCTGCACCGCCACGCCGAACGCGCCCTGATCACGGCGGAAACGCTCGCGTCGATGGCCATGCTGCTCGGCGGCCCGCAGCCCGTGAACCTGGAGCCGGCCTGGCGGCTCGTCCTCAAGAACGAGTTTCACGACATTCTGCCGGGCTCGGGCATCGCCGAGACCGCGCGCGACGCGGAACGCGAACTCGGCAACGTGCAGAAGCTCGCCCGGGCGGCGCATCGCGCGGCGATGGCGGTGATCGAGCAGCACCTGCCGAAGGGCGGCATCGAGAACGCGCTGATCGTCGCCAACCCTTCGGCGACAGATCGCCCCCTGAGCTTCGCCCTGCCCGACGGCCAGCGCGTGGCGGCCGACGAGACCGTGCCCGCGCTGGGCGTGAAGGTTCTCGATTTCGACAGGTTGACGCCGACGCCCGGCCTGGTCGTGACCGCGAACCGGCTGGAGAACGCCCATCTGAAGGTCGTGTTCGGCGCGGACGGCACGATCAGCAGCCTGATCCACAAGGAAACCGGCCGCGAGGCGCTGGACGGGCGCGGTAACCAGCTGTGGGTCTATCCCGCCGACAAGCCGCGCTACTGGGACGCCTGGGACATCGAGGACGACTACGCGCTGCGCGGGGCGGAGATCACCGACATTCGCGGCATGGGCATCTCGGAGGCGAGTGCGCAGCGCGGGGCGATCCGGGTGGTGAAGGCCTGGCGCAATTCGACCATCACGCAGACCTATGCGCTGAGCGCCAACGGCCGCCGCCTCGACATCGAGACCGAGATCGACTGGCACGACCGGCGCGCCCTGGTGCGCACGGTCAATCCGATTGCCGTTTCGGCGCGCGAGGCGACGTTCGAATGCGCGCTCGGCGTGGTCAAACGGCCGACGCATGTGAATACGAGCTGGGACGCGGCGCAGTTCGAAGTGCCCGGGCACCGCTTCTGCGACCTGTCGGAGCCGGGCTTCGGCGTCGCCTTGCTCAATGACGCGAAATACGGCCACAGCGCCAAGAAGAACGTTCTCGGGCTGAGCCTGGTGCGCGGCCCCGTCTGGCCGGACCCGCAGGCCGACGAGGGAACGCAGACCTTCACCTATTCGCTCTACCCGCATCCGGGCGACTGGCACGAAGGCGGCGTGCGCGAACAGGCCGAGTGGCTCAACCAGCCGCCGGTCGCGGTCTTCGCCAGCGGGCTGGCGCCCTTCAGCGCGTCGCTCGTCTCCTTCAAGGGCATACCGGCCGCGCTGTCGGCGCTGAAGCCGGCGGAGAATGGCGACGGCCTGGTGCTGCGCGTCTATGAACCGGCCGGACGGCGCGGCGCATTCGATTTCACCCTGCCCGACGGATGGACGGGCGGGCGCGCAATCAACATTCTGGAGGAGCGGATGCCACGCGAGCGCCCGCATGCCTTGATGCCCTTCGAATTGCGAAGCTGGCGGCTGACGCGGCGGTAAATCCGCGCCGCCGAATGGCGAACGGTTATGCGAGCCGGATCAGAAGGACGAAGAGTTGCTACCCCCGCCGCCGCCGGCACCGCCCGTGGAATTGGAATCCAGGCCGGGACCGATCGTGGTGCCAACCAGGTTGAACTTCGCATTGAGTGTCGAACCGATCGCGGTCGCGCCGGTTACAAGTGCAACAGAAATTATGCCCGCGATCACGCCGTATTCGACAGCGGTCGCGCCGGTCTTATCATGTAAAAAACGCACAAACATACTGCGCCCCCATCTTGTCCGCAGCGCTTCGTCGACACGCAACTGTGCCAACCTGTCGCAGGATAGTCATCAAGCGTTGTTCCTTGCTTAAGCGGGAGGGTTGCCGGAAGCCGAAGAAAAAACGTTGCATTTGAATGGTGTGAAGGGCGCTTCCGGCGCGCCGGTCAGTCGGCGGCGGCGGCGGCGCGCAGGAGTGCCGCGACACGGCTGCGAATAATAGCGGGATCGTCCTGCAGGAGGTGCGTGAGCATCGCGCGCGCCTGTGCATGCAGCCGTTCGGACCGCGCCGCCATCATACCGCGCAGGATGTCGATCTCGCCGGCGTCGCCCGCCAAGTCCGGTTCGGCAGCGATCAGTGCCGACAGGGCGGCCAGATCATGGTCGTCACCAAGCGCTTCGGCGACCTGATCTGCCACACCGGCGCGGGCGTCCATCGCGCCCGGCCAGGCCGGCCGCAGCAATTGCAGGTGCGTCCAGTGGTATTTGACGTGCTTGCGCAGCTCGTGCCAGTCGGCGGGAGCGTCGGTCTCGCGGGCGCAGGCCAGCGCCTTGACGGCGCGACCGTAGGTCTTCGAGGTCCCGCGCGCCAGGACGTCGACGGCGGTCTTGCCGCCGCCGGGCAATTTCAGGTCGCAGAGAGAGGCAAGGCCCGCTTCGCAGGCCTCGATCGCCGCCACCATCCGCGCGTCGAGATCCGTCTGGCTAGCGGCGATCGCATCGCGGCGGCCCGCGAGGCGGTCGCGAACCGAGGTGAGCGCCTGACGGCATTCGTCAGTCTCGCAATCGCCGAGCAACCGGTCGAGCGCCTCCACCAGCGCCGTCGCGTCGCGCACGGCCGACAGGGTGCGGGCCGTGTCGCGCAGGCGCGCGTTCTCCCGGGCGCAGAATTCGGGCGCCGCCTCGCGCACAAGCCGGTAGAGGCCCCTGAGGCGCTTGAAACGCTTGCGCGCGTCGTGAATCGCCTCGTAACGTCCCTTCGGCTCGTCACGCAGGATCCTGATCGCCTTGCCGTACTGCTTGCCGGCAATGCGGACGACCTCGTCGGTCAGCGGTTCTCCGGGCCGAATACGGTCGCTCATCGGTGGACGGTCACACTCGCGTCTCTTCCGGCAGGCCCGCAATGGCGAGCCGCGCATTCGACCAGTCATTGTCGCCGGTGACTTCCCGGCCGACCCAGGCGGGCAGGCGGGGATCGTCGTCTTCGCTCTCCAGCTCCACCTCGGCGATCACAAGGCCCGACAGCGCGCCCTCATAGGCGTCGACCTCCCACAGGAACCCCTCGAAGGTGACGGTGTAGCGGGTCTTCTCGATCAGGCGCCGGGCATTGGCGGCGATCATTCGGCGGGCGTCTTCGAGCGGGACGGGATATTCGAACTCCTCGCGATTGAGGCCCGACTGGCCGATCTTGACGGCGATACGCGCGGCGCGGTCGTCGGAAATGCGGATGCGCACGGAGACGTCGCCGTCCAGCGCCAGATAGGCCTGGACAATCCGGCGCGACGTTTCCGTCGCCTCACGCCAGTCGCCGTTCTCGACGAGGAATTTGCGTTCGATCTCCAGGGCCATCGCAGCCATTCGTCCCCCAAATATGACATTGGCGCAACAATAGCCGGTGCGGCGTTCTGTTTCTTGACAAAGGGCAAACTCTCCATAATTTAGAACCATTCTAAATTGGAATTCGCCTCCCATGCTGCAACGTCTGTTCCCCTCCGCGCGCCGCGACTTCAAGTCCTTGAGCGAACAGGAGATTCTCGCGCTCGCCATTTCCTCGGAGGAGGACGACGCACGCATCTATCTCGCCTATGCCGACGGGCTCGCCGAGGATTATCCGAACTCCGCGAAGATCTTCGAGGAAATGGCCGAGGAGGAGACGACGCACCGCGCCCGGCTGATCGACCTGCACAAGAAGCGTTTCGGCGACCACATTCCGCTGATCAGGCGCGAGCATGTGCGCGGCTACTACGAGAGGAAGCCGGACTGGCTGGTGCGGCCGCTCGGCATCGAGAAGGTGCGCGCGCAGGCCGCGATCATGGAAGCGCAGGCGCATCGCTTCTATCTGCGCGCCGCCCAGCAATGCGAGGACGCCGACACCCGCAAGTTGCTCGGCGAGCTGGCGCTGGCGGAAGCGGGCCACCAGACGACCGCCGAAGAGCTGGAAGCCAAGCATCTGCCGGAAGAGGTGCGCGAGGCCGAGGACCAGGTCGAGCGGCGGCAATTCATCCTGACCTATGTCCAGCCGGGGCTGGCCGGCCTGATGGACGGATCGGTCTCCACGCTGGCGCCGATCTTCGCTACGGCCTTCGCGACGCAGGATCCCTGGACCACCTTCCTGGTCGGCCTGGCCGCCTCCGTCGGTGCAGGCATCTCGATGGGCTTCACCGAGGTCGCCTCCGACGACGGCGTCATCTCCGGGCGCGGTTCGCCGATCAAGCGGGGGCTTGCCACCGGCATCATGACGGCGGTCGGCGGCCTCGGCCACGCCCTGCCCTATCTGATCCCGCATTTCTGGACCGCGACGGTGATCGCCATGATCGTCGTCGTCATCGAATTGTGGGCGATCGCCTGGATCCAGAAACGCTGGATGGAGACGCCCTGGAGCCGGGCGATCTTCCAGGTGGTGCTGGGCGGCGCGCTGGTGTTCGCGGCCGGCATGGCGATCGGAAACGCCTGACGCCCCGGTGGCCCGGTGGCCCGGGCGGAATTTCCTGCCGCACCAAAAAAAGTAATGCTGCAATGCGATAAAATGTCGGCTGGAATACTGTCTCCGGCGGATATTCACAGGAGGTTCACTGTCTGCGGCATAGGGTTGTGCCGGTAGGGACTGAAGGCGAATCGCCTCATTGCGGGAATACGGACATGATCTTGATCCGGTCATTCGGACACGTGCTGGCCACGATGCGCGGCCTCGTCTGGCGACAGTATCATCCGGAGCGCCATTACATGCGCGGACCGGGGCCGGCCTGCGCCAAGCGGCAGATGCGCGGCTAACGCCGGCGGCCTCACCGCCAGGTTTCGATCGGCGGCCGGCCGGCCTGCGCACGGCCGGGAAACGACTTGCCGATCTCCCTTGAAGCATCGGCGGCGCTGAGCCCGACATCATCCAGCCTGAATTCCTCGAGCGCGGCCAATTGCCTGCGCGTGCGGCGCCTCGCTGCCGCCCTGCGCACAGCCGCCAGGAGATGCCGGAAGGCCCGGACGCTGCGAGCGACAACATCGCGGCGGACGGATCGGAAATCGTCGGCAAGATCGGTCATGTTCGTGCTTCCCTTTCGGCTCTGGCCTGTTCAGGCTAGCCGCAGGGTGCACTCGATGTTTCGACGCCGATCGAAGCGTTGGCGAGACTATCAGGATACCGTCTGCGCATGACCGATACGACAGGCCCCAACATCACCCGACTGGCGGCACTGCTGGCCGACCCGGCCCGCGCGCAGATGATGCTGTCGCTGATGGACGGCCGCGCGCTGACGGCGGGCGAGCTGGCGCGGGCGGGTGGCGTCAGCGCCCAGACCGCAAGTTCGCACCTCGCCAAGCTGATCGACGGAAAGCTGCTCGCCGTCGCGAGCGAGGGGCGTCATCGCTACTACCGCATCGCCAGCGCGGAAGCGGCGCATCTGGTCGAGACGCTGAGCGTGCTGGCAGCAAGCCCCGAAGGCGCCGCGATCAGCACCGGCCCGCGGGACCCGCACCTGCGCGAGGCACGGATCTGCTACGATCACCTTGCCGGGGCGATGGGCGTGCGCCTGTTCGGCGGCCTGCGCCAATCCGGCGTGCTGGCAGGAGACGACGCCAATGTCGGGCTGACGCCGAGGGGCGAAGAGGTGATCGCGCGCTTCGGCATCGACCCGGGCCCGCTGAAACGGGCGAGGCGTCCGCTTTGCCGTGCCTGTCTCGACTGGTCGGAACGCCGCCCGCATCTGGCCGGCGGCCTCGGGGCGGCGGTGCTGACGCACTTCCTCGAGAAGGGCTGGATCCACCGCCGCGACGGGTCGCGGACGCTGTTGTTTTCCTCGGAGGGGCTGCGCCGTTTCGAAACGCTTCTGCGCGCGTGACCGACTACTTCACCGAACCGACGACGGTCTGGTCCGGCATCTCGATCGACACCCAATGGCCCGCATGCTGGGCCGACTGGCGCTTCAGATAGGTGTAAGGCGTGTCCTTCCACAGCATGACCTTGGTGGTCAGGTTGTCGAGGACGTAATCGCCGCGGTCGGTGCGCACGGTCAGGACCGCATGGCCCTCGCCGTCCGGCTTGCGCACCACGGTGATCAGCAGGTTGGCGGAGGGAATGCCCTCGTTGACGAGGAGCTGGCGCTTCAGAAGAACGTAGTCCTCGCAGTCGCCGGCGCTCTCCGGATAGGTCCAGACCTCTTCCTTGCCGTAGATGTCGAAATCGCTCTTCGGCTCGATCACCATGTTGACCGTGGCGTTGATGTTGAGGATCGCGTTCCAGGAACCGCTGTCGAGATGCAGCGGACGAACGGCGCGGGGCTGGCGCTCGCATTCCTCGCGATAGATGCGGCAGAAATCATAGTGGCCGATCGGCTGGGATGTCAGACCGCCGGTCTTCATCGACCCGGCCGCCAGGGATGCCCCGGACATGACGGCGGCGACGGCCGACGCCAAGGCAATAGTCCCGAAAATTTTCACTACCCGATGCTCCCCTGGACCCGACCAGCAAGGTTAACAAAACGTTAAACGCACCGGCCGAATTGCACAACGGGCAAGGTCGCAATAGCTGCCAATATGGTTACCGCGCGGCACCAGGCACAAAAAAGGGGCCGCAAGCGGCCCCTTTCGGGAGAGTTTTGACTGCCTAGACTGCCGGTCAGGCGGCGGTCGTCGCGGCGGCACGCTTGCCGCTTTCGCCGGCGAATCGCGAGCGCGCGCGCATGAAATCGAGCATGCGCGGCGCGATCTCCTTGCGGAACCGTGACCCGTTGAAGACGCCGTAATGGCCGACACGCGGCTGTTCGTAATGCATCTTCATCGCGTCGGGGATCGATGAACACAGGTCGTGGGCGGCCTTCGTCTGGCCGCGGCCGGTGATGTCGTCGTTCTCTCCCTCGACGGTCAGAAGCGCGACACGCTGGATCGCCTTGGGATCGACCGGTTCGCCGCGATGGGTCATCACGCCCTTCGGCAGCGCATGGTCGATGAAGACGGTTTCGACGGTCTGAAGGTAGAACTCCGCCGTGAGGTCCATGACGGCGAGATACTCGTCATAGAAGTCGCGGTGCTTCTCCGCCGAATCGCCGTCGTCGCGCACCAGATGCATGAAGAAGTCCTTCTGGGCGATCAGGTGACGATCGAGATTCATCGTCATGAAGCCGGTCAGCTGCAGGAAGCCCGGATAGACCTTGCGCATGAAACCCGGATTGGGGAGCGGCACCTGCATGACGGCATTGCGCTCGAACCAGTCGATGTCCTTCTTCTCGGCGAGGTCGTTGACCGCCGTCGGATTGCAGCGCGTGTCGATCGGGCCGCCCATCAACGTCATCGACAGCGGCACGTTGGGATCGTTGCGGCTTTCCATCAGCGCCACGGCGGCAAGCACCGGCACGGAAGGCTGGCAGACGCCGACGATATGCGTCTCGGGGCCCAGCAGATGCAGCATCTCGATGACGTAGTCGATATAGTCGTCGAGATCGAAACGGCCTTCGGAAAGCGGCACGCAGCGCGCGTCCACCCAGTCGGTGATGTAGACATCGGCTTCCGGCAGGAACCGCTCCACCGTGCCGCGCAGCAGCGTGGCGTAGTGCCCCGACATCGGCGCGATCAGGAGAACCTTCGGATCGGCCGGGCGCGGCCGGGCCAGTTCACGCCGGAAATGGATCAGGTTGCAGAAGGGCTTCGACCAGATCACCTTCTCGTGCACATCCACGGTCTGGCCGTCGATCTCGGTCTGCGGCAGGTCGAAAGCCGGCTTGCCGTAGCGCCGCGTCGCGCGTTCGAACACTTCGCACCACGCCGCCGCCGTGCGTCCGGCCCGCGTCATCGAGATCGGGTTCAGGGGATTGCGGAAAAACAGCCGGGTCGCATCCACGGCGGCCCGCCAGGGCTGCATCAGCGCGTGGTTTGCTTCATAGAGGTGGTAGAACATCGATCAGTCTGCCTTTCCTGTCGCGGCCGGATAGCGGGCGCGAGGCGTGACCCTCCACCGCAAGGAAAGTTAACATTCGGACGCTGCATTGCAACATCCTGCGGGGTCACATCCGACGTAAGTCGCAGGAAAATCGCCGGTCATGTGTACAATTCGCGGATCATGAGCACGCGATCGGCGCGGCTGGCGCCGTCCGGAACCTCCGATTCGAAGCGGTTCCGCCATGCCTCGGGTGCGGTATCCGGGTTCATGACGCGAAACCCGCGCCGGGCGTAGAAGGGCGCGTTGAACGGCACGTCGCGGAATGTCGACAGGCCGAGGCGCCGCACCTGCGCGCCACGCGCCTCGGCGCACACGGCCTCGATCAGCGCGGTGCCGAAGCCGCGGCCCATGAAATCGGGATCGACGGAGAGTTCCTTCAGCCACCAGAGGTCGTCGACGGGCCCGGAGACCGCGAAGCCGACCGGCCTTTCGACATCCGTTGCGACGAGCGTGGCGTTGTCGCGCAAGAAACCGGCGAAATCGTCGATCGGCCAGGGCGCCGCGCCGACCAGCGGGAAGCCGTGATCGGCAAAGAGCCGAGACGCCCGCGCCTCCACGGCGTGCAGCGCCGGCACGTCGATCGCGCCTGCCGCCCGGATGACGACGTCCGGCGGCAAAGACGAAGCGCTCAGCCTTCGGTGCCTTCCACCACGATCAGTTCGCCATCGGCGATTTCCTGCCGGATCTTGCGGGCGGCGGTGTAGGCCGGGGAATTGTAGCAGGCCAGCGCCTTCTCGTAGCTCTCGAACTCGATCACCACGTTGCGCGGACGGGCCTCTCCCTCGACGGCCGAGATCTGACCGCCGCGCACGAGGAATTTCGCGCCATATTCCTGATAGGCCGGCGTCGCGGTGGCGACATAGTCCTTGTAGCGCTCGGGATCGTGCACGGTGATCCGGCCAACCCAGTATCCTTTTGCCATGTTCTGCTCCCTGGCCGGCGCTTCAGCGCGCCGATTGCATTTCGGTGAGGATCGCTTCCGCCGCCGCCCCGGGATCGGGTGCCGCGACAATGGGACGCGCGACGACGAGGTGGCTCGATCCGGCGGCGATCGCGTCCGCCGGCGTGACGACACGCTTCTGATCGCCGGCCGCGGCGCCCGCGGGCCGAATTCCAGGCGTGACCACGGCCATGTCCGGGCCGACGATCGAGCGAACCTGCGCAGATTCGGCGGCCGAGCAGACGATACCGCCCATGCCGCATGCACGGGCCTGGGCGACGCGCTTGGCCACGAGATCCGCCGCCTTGTCTTGGTAGCCGGCGTCGCGCAGATCGGCGTCGTCCATCGAGGTGAGCACGGTCACGCCCAGAAGGCAGAGACCCGACCCACTGGCGGCCTGCACGGCAGCCGCCATCGCCTTGGGATAGGCGTGAACGGTCAGCATCGTCATGCCCATCCTGGCGATGTTCTCGACGCCCTTGGCCACGGTGTTGTCGATGTCCAGGAGCTTCATGTCGAGGAAGACGCGCTTGCCGGAGGCGGCGAGATCGCGGGCGAATTCCAGCCCGCCCGCGAAGACGAGCTGATAGCCGATCTTGTAGAAGGAAACAGTGTCGCCGAGCGCAGCGACCATCGCCTCGGCTTCGTTCACGGTCGGAAGGTCCAGCCCGACGATCAGGCGGTCCCTGGCGGCGGCTCTATCCATGGCAGGTCCTTGAACGATTCGATGGGCGTCCAATCGCACAGCAACCGGCGCTTCACAAGGTCGAAGCCGAAGAGCATGCCGCCCCCGCCCGGACCCTGATCCTCGCGCCGATCGATCGGCCGGCGCGCAATGGCGCATTTCAACAGCGTCCCGACGCCGCCATGGCCGACGAACAGCACCGGAACCGACGGATCGTGCGCGGCCAGAGCGTCATCGACGGCGGCGACGATGCGCGCCTGTGCGTCGGCTGCGGTCTCCCAGCCGCGGAAGCTGAGATGCGGATGAGCGAAGAAACGGTCGGCGGCGGCCTCGAATTCCGACGGCGGCAGGAAGCCGGTGGCGCTGCGGTCGTTCTCGCCCATGCGCTCTTCGGCTTCGACCGGCAGGCCCGCGCATTCGGCGATCACGCCGGCCGTTTCAAGCGCCTTGCGCTCCGTGCTCGAGACGATGCGCCCGATCTCGCCGACCCACGACGCGGCGCGAACGATCCCGGCACGCCGCCTGCCCTCGGCGCTCAGGCTCCATTCGGGAACGGGCCTGGCGGGATCGATCTCGACCTGAGGGTGGGTCAGATAGAGGGCGTACACCGCCTCAGCGACCGCGGCCCGGCGTGCAATGGTCGAGAAGGGCGCGGCAGGTCTTGTTGAGGAGGGCAACCTGGCGTTCGTCGGTCGGCATGCCGTCCTCGCCGAAGGCCTTGGCCGCAGCATGGATGGAGACCTGTTCGGAGACGACCTGCGTGCCGACATTCATCATCACGGCGCGCAGGTGGTACAGGCCGCGAATACCGCCGAGCCGGCCGTTGGAGGCCGCGCCGAGCGCCACGGTCAGCCCGGCGAAAGGCTTGATCGGCGTGTCGCCATCCGCCTTGACGAGGCTGATCCAGTCGATCGTATTCTTCACCAGCGGCGGAATGGAGGCGTTGTATTCCGGCGAGGCCAGGAACAGCCCGTCATGGGCCGCGAAGAGACGGGCCAGCTTGACCGCGTTTTCCGGCGGGCCCTTTTCGTTCTTCAGATCCTCGTCGACCAGCGGCAGCGGATAGTCGGCAAGCGATATGTGCGTCACCTCGGCCTGGCTCAGCGCCAGTGTCTTGACGGCGGCGGCGGCCAGTTGCCGGTTGAACGAGCCGGACCGCACGGATCCGGCGAAGACGAGGATTTTCGGGAAGGCCATTGCTGCTCCTGGAAGGCGGACGGTTCTGGTCGGACGGTCAGGCCCTGCGGCGATAGACCCATACCCGCGCCGGCGGCACGTTGCGCACGATCCAGCGCGAGCGGGTGACCGCGATGCCGGGTTCAGCGATGTCGATGGGCGGGATGAGGCCGTAGGAGAACTGGACGAAGGGCCGGCCGGGTTCCAGCACCGAAAGCGCGGCGTGCAGCAGCTGGACGCGTTTCTCCTTGGGGAAATTCAAGAGCGGCAGGCCGGAGATCACGCAATCGAAGCGCTCGGGCGCGGCGTCGCCGAGATGGGCGCGCAGCGTCGCGTCGAGGTCGAAGGCATCGCCCTGCAGGAACTGCGCGCCGGCGAATTTCTCGTTCAGGAGGCGGCAGAAGGCGGCGGAGTATTCGACGGCGAAGAGCCGGCCGGGCGCAATGCCGGTGGCGAGGATGGCCGCGGTGATGGCCCCGGTTCCCGGACCGAGTTCGAGGACCGGCAGGTCGGACGCCGTGGTGATGTGGGAGGCCATCAGCTGCGCCGTCTCCGAGGAGGTCGGCGCGATCGCGCCGACGGCGCGGGGGGCGCGCAGGAGAGAGCCGAAAAAGCGGACCTGATCGGCGAAGCGCGCCTTGATCACGGCCTTGCGGGACACTTTCGCCGCAGCGGACCGCAAGGTCGTGGGCGGGCCGTCAGTCGCCACCGCCGAAAAATTCCTTCATGCGCGAGAAGAAGCCGGTCGATTGCGGGCTGTTCTCATGGGCGGAGATGTCCTCGAACTCCTGCAGCAACTCGCGTTGGCGCTTGGACAGGTTCTGCGGCGTCTCGACGGCGATCTGGATGTAGAGGTCGCCCATCTGCGGCTGGCGCAGCACCGGCATGCCCTTGCCCTTGAGGCGGAACTGGCGGCCGGACTGGGTGCCTTCCGGCACCTTCACCCGCGTATAGGCGCCGTCCATCGTCGCGACCTCGAAATGGCCGCCGAGCGCGGCCTGGACCATCGAGATCGGCACCTTGCAATAGAGGTCGGAGCCGTCGCGCTGGAAGAATTCGTGCGGCTTCACGGAGACGAAGATGTAGAGGTCGCCAGCAGGTCCGCTGCGGAACCCGGCCTCGCCCTCGCCGGCAAGGCGAATGCGTGTGCCGTCCTCGATGCCTGCGGGAATGTTGACCGACAGCGAGCGCTCCTGCGTGACCCGGCCTTCGCCGTGACAGTTGGTGCAGGGATCCTCGATCGTCTGGCCGCGGCCGTTGCAGGCCGGACAGGTGCGTTCGATGGAGAAGAAGCCGGAGGCGGCGCGCACGCGGCCGGCGCCGCCGCAGGTCGAACAGGTGACCGGTTCGGAACCGGGCTTGGCGCCGGATCCGTGGCAGACCTCGCAGGTCATGGAAGACGGCACGCGGATCTGCGCGGTCTTGCCCGCATAGGCCTCTTCGAGCGTGATCTCCATGTTGTAGCGCAGGTCGGCGCCGCGCTCGCGGCCGCCGGCGCCGCGGCGGGATCGTCCGCCGCCCATCATCTCGCCGAAAATGTCCTCGAAAATGTCGGAGAAGCCGGCCGCGCCGAAACCGGCGCCGCCACCGCCCATGCCGCCATTCTCGAACGCCGCATGGCCGAAACGATCATAGGCCGCGCGTTTCTGCGGGTCCTTCAGCGTCTCGTAGGCCTCGTTGACTTCCTTGAAGCGCGCCTCGGCGTCGTTGTCGCCCGGGTTGCGGTCCGGGTGATACTTCATCGCCAGTTTCCGATAGGCGCTTTTCAGCGCCTTTTCATCGGCCCCTCGGTCGACGCCAAGTGTATCGTAAAAATCCTGTTTCGACATTCCCGCCGCTTTGATCGTAGGATAGTTCTGTGCTGTCCCGGGCCCCACTTCCCCGGACGTGTATGGCGGTCACATAGGAAATGCGGCGCGTCATTGCCATAGGCAAATGCCGCGATCGCTCAGGAAAAGGTCCTGAACTCATGGTCGAAGCCCGTTTCAGCCCGAATTCGACGCAGAAATTCTTGGGTGCGGCGTTTTCGGCGTCCGTTCTGGCGGCTACCCTCGCCTCCGGGGCCGATGCCGGGCCGCGCGACGCGATCGCCGCCGGCGACATGAACGCCGTGATCGGCGAGATCATCGACCTCTATGGCGAGCACGGCCTTTCCTGGGCGCATTGGAACGCATGGAAGATCGGCTCCCACACCACAACCTACTGGTATTACGCGCCCTTCGAAGACGAGATCATCGTCGGCGACATGCCTGAACCGGAGGAGGTCGGCGAATATTGGAGCACGTGGAGCACGGTGCTGACCGACGGCAACTGGGATCCGGACGGCTTCTTCACCTCGCCGACCGAGGCGCTGGAACTGGCGCGCTTCAACCAGTGGCTTCTCGCGACGCATGAGAGCGCCCACGCGATCACCTATCGCTACGACTTCGACCACACGGCCCGCTACGACTACGACGTCAATTGCCGCGAGTATCACGCCGACCGGCTGACGGCGGCGATCCTGCAGGACGAGGCGGCGCAGGATCCCGACATGGCGCGCTGGCGGGCCCGCTATCTCGATCTGGTGAAGGAGATGGGCGCCTCGATCCCGGAGGAATACACCGTCACACAGGCCGATTATCCCGCGCTCGAGGCCGATTGCCGAGTCATCGACGTCAGGCAGCCGACGCCCGACAAGATGCAGGCCTACGCGTCGGCCTTCTTCACGCGCCACACGGCCCTTCTCTCGGCTGAACTGCCGCCGCTCAACGACGTCTTCGACACCCATCTGAAGGCCTGGGCGCAGAAGCGCTTGTCGCTCTACGAGATCGCGCCCGAATGGGCGAAAAGCCGCGTCACCACGGTCGCCCGGATCCCGAAGGCCGCCGACGAGGTCCTGAACAGCGCGAACATTCTGACCGGCTCCAACGCGAAACGGGCCGCCGGGTTTGCGCCGGACGGCACGGTGCATGTGGCGGAGGCCGCCTATGACCCCGAGACCGGCACGATGACGGTGATCTTCGGGCCGGTGCCAGGTGAACTGAACCCCGTCGTCACCTCGATGGCGTGGCCGCGCCAATCGCCGCGCATCCAGCTCCGCTCGATCGCCGTCTTCGGCCCCGACCAGTTCGTCGCCACCTTCGAGGAACGCGAAAATCGCACCAGCGCGGTGCGGTTCCGCCGCGAGGGCGGCGAATGGGCCGTGAAATTCCTCGCGGACGAGACCATCGCCGGCACGAGCCGGGCGTACCGGCTCGGCGACGACCGCCTGTTGATCGGATATTCGGAGGTGGAGTTCACGGATTCGGAGAACCGCGACGGCACCTGGCAGGTGCTGGAAACCGACCTGGAAACGGGCAGCAAGCTGGAGAACACCGAGGTTCCGATCGAATCGCGCCATCCGCTCGGTATCGACGCCGACGGCCGCCTCTTTTTCGCCAGCAGCGGGATGCTCGTACGTGGCGAGGAGGAGCCGGTGCTCACGCGCGTCTTCGGCGCGGCGCTGAAGGGCGATCGCGACGGCGACCAGGCGACCGGCGAAATCAACGGCATCGTGCTGGTGCAGACCGAGCCGGACGGCAGCCTGCTGATCCTCGACGACGTGCCGGGCGACCGCGACCACCAGCTGATCCGGCGCATCGAACCGCTGCGATAGACCGGTCAACGAAAAAGGGCGGCCCGAAGGACCGCCCTTTCGCGTTGGATTTCAGAGAGCCGATCAGGCCGATTTCTTCTGATCGTCGTCCTCGTCGATTTCCTCGAAGTCAGCATCGACAACATCATCGTCGCCAGCCGCGTCCCGAGCCGCATCCGCCTCAGCCGCGGCGGACTCTTCGGCCTGCTGGGCCTCATACATGGCCTGGCCGAGCTTCATGGAGGCTTCGGCGAGCGTCTGCGACTTGGCCTTGATCGCCTCGCCGTCCGGCGTTTCGGCGGCGACGGCTTCCTTCAGGTCGGTCAGCGCGTCCTCGATGGCCTTCTTGTCTTCCTCGGAGACCTTGTCGCCGTAGTCCTTCAGCGACTTCTCGGTGGAGTCGATCAGGCTTTCGGCCTGGTTCCTGGCCTCGACGCTTTCGCGACGCTTCTTGTCTTCCTCGGCATGGGCCTCGGCGTCCTTGACCATCTTCTCGACTTCCTCGTCGGAGAGGCCGCCAGAAGCCTGGATGCGGATCTGGTGCTCCTTGCCGGTGCCCTTGTCCTTGGCCGACACGTTGACGATGCCGTTGGCGTCGATGTCGAAGGTGACCTCGATCTGCGGCACGCCGCGCGGTGCCGGCGGAATGCCGACGAGATCGAACTGGCCGAGCAGCTTGTTGTCGGCAGCCATCTCGCGCTCGCCCTGGAAGACGCGGATCGTCACGGCGTTCTGATTGTCCTCGGCCGTCGAGAAGGTCTGGCCCTTCTTGGTCGGGATCGTCGTGTTGCGGTCGATCAGGCGGGTGAACACGCCGCCGAGCGTCTCGATGCCGAGCGACAGCGGGGTCACGTCGAGCAGCAGCACGTCCTTGACGTCGCCCTGCAGAACGCCGGCCTGAATGGCCGCACCGAGCGCGACGACCTCATCCGGGTTGACGCCCTTGTGCGGGTCCTTGCCGAAGAACTGCTTCACGACTTCCTGGACCTTCGGCATGCGGGTCATGCCGCCGACGAGAACGACCTCGTCGATTTCGCCTGCCTTGAGGCCGGCATCCTTCAGCGCCGCCTTCATCGGTTCGATCGTGCGGTTGACGAGATCCTCGACAAGGCTCTCGAACTTGGCACGCGTCAGCTTCAGCGTCAGGTGCTTCGGACCGGAGGCGTCGGCGGTGATGAAGGGCAGGTTGATTTCGGTCTGAGCGGAAGAGGACAGTTCGATCTTCGCCTTCTCGGCAGCTTCCTTGAGGCGCTGCAGGGCGAGCTTGTCGTTCTTCAGGTCGATGCCCTGATCCTTCTTGAACTCGTTGGCGAGGTACTCGACCAGACGCATGTCGAAGTCTTCACCGCCGAGGAAGGTGTCGCCGTTGGTGGACTTCACCTCGAAGACGCCGTCGCCGATTTCCAGGACGGAGACGTCGAACGTGCCGCCGCCAAGGTCGTAGACGGCGATGGTCTTGCCGTCATTCTTGTCCAGACCGTAGGCGAGCGCGGCCGCGGTCGGCTCGTTGATGATGCGGAGGACTTCCAGGCCGGCGATCCTGCCGGCGTCCTTGGTCGCCTGACGCTGGGCGTCGTTGAAGTAGGCGGGGACCGTGATGACGGCCTGCTCGACCGTCTCGCCGAGATAGGCTTCCGCGGTTTCCTTCATCTTCTGAAGGATCATCGCCGAAATCTGGCTCGGAGACTGGTTCTTCCCGCCGGCCTCGACCCATGCGTCGCCATTGTCGCCCTTCACGATCTTGTAGGGGACGAGCTTCTTGTCCTTGGCGGTGACCGGGTCGTCATAGCGGCGGCCGATCAGGCGCTTGATCGCGAACAGCGTGTTCTCGGGGTTGGTGACCGCCTGGCGCTTGGCCGGCTGGCCGACGAGACGTTCGCCATCATCGGAAAAAGCCACCATCGACGGCGTCGTGCGCGCGCCCTCGGAGTTCTCGATGACCTTGGCGTCCTTGCCGTCCATGACGGCGACGCAGGAGTTGGTCGTTCCGAGGTCGATACCGATTACTTTTGCCATTTTATAACCTCTCCTAAGCAGACCGCCCGGACCCATTCCGGCATTCCTTGCGGCGGCCCCTGTTTTGGGATTGTCGATTGCAGCCACACGCTCTGCGGCGGCGTTGCGGCGTATATAAGAACCAGCATTTCCGGCTGCAAGCCTGCGTCTTGCCTGAAATGCCATGCGCGTCGCGGGAACGCCCGGGCGGCCCCGTCATTCCCGGGTTTTCGAACGAACACCCCAAGAGTGACGCATGTTCGCGGTTGAGAACGTGTCCGGCTCAGCGCCCGAGCAGGATGTCCAGAACCGTGCGTCCGCCTGCGTCGCTGCCCTGTTCGCCCACCCCGACGCGCGGGCGCGGAACGCCATTGCCGGTCGATGCGGTGGTCGTGCTGTCGGGCGCCGCCGGATAGGCGTCTCGCGCCACCGCGTCGCCGCCGGAGCCCATCGTCGCGGGCGGGCGCGGCGCGTCGGCCGGGCGCGCGACCGGCGTCACGATGCGGCCGGTGGTGCCCGGCAGAGGCGCAGACGGCACGCCGCGATGGGCCTCGACCATGAACGCCTTCCAGGCGCGCGCGGGCAGCGAACCGCCGGTGACCTTGTTGGTCGGCGAGCCGTCGTCATTGCCGAACCAAACGCCGGTCGTCAGATTGGCGGTGTAGCCGACGAACCAGGCGTCGCGGGAATTCTGGCTGGTGCCGGTCTTGCCGGCCGCCGGATGATCAAAATGCGCGGCGCGCGCGGTGCCCTCGGTCAGCGTCTTCGACATCATCGCGTTCATCATGCCGGCCACGCCCGGCGCGATGGCGCGTTCCATGTTGTCGGCCGTCTGTTCGTAGAGCACGTCGCCGTCGAGCGTCGTGACGCGGCGGATGATGTAGGGCGTGGCCCGATAGCCGCCATTAGCGAAGGGGACATAGGCGGCGGTCAGCTCCATCGGCGTGACCTCGGACGTGCCGAGCGCCAGCGAGGCGTTGGCTTCAAGCTTGGAGGTGATGCCCATGCGCTGGGCCGTCTTGACGACGTTGCCCGCGCCGACCTCCATGATCAGCTGAGCGGCGACCGAATTGAGCGACTTGGCGAGAGCCGTTTCCAGCGTCACCGGGCCGTAATATTTGCCACCATAGTTTTCCGGCGTCCATTTGCCGATCTTCACCGGCGCGTCGTTGCGTACCGAATCCGGCGTCATTCCGCGCTCCAGCGCGGCGACATAGACGAAGGGCTTGAAGGCCGATCCGGGCTGGCGCTTGGCTTCCGTCGAGCGGTCGAACTGCGAGTTGGCGTAGTCGTAGCCGCCGACCATGGCGCGCACCGCGCCGGTGTTGTCGATGGAGACGAGCGCGCCCTGGCTCACCTTCCGCTCCTCGCCTTCCTCGGCGATCATGGTGCGAATGGCGTTCTCGGCGAATTTCTGCAGGACGAGGTCGATGGTCGTGTCGACAATGACGTCGCGACGGACCTCGCCGACGACTTCCGGCAATTGTTCCATCACGGCGTCGGCGACGTAATGCTGCGAGCCTGTCCAGTAGGCGGCGGCGCGGGTGGCGGGCCGCGTCATGGCGGCCGTCATCTCGCTGTCGGTGACCATGCCCTGGTCGCGCATCGCCGCAAGAACGATCTGGGCGCGCTCCTCGGCGAGATGCGGATTGCGCGCCGGCGACAGCCGCGACGGCGCCTTCAACAAGCCGGCCAACAGGGCCGCTTCGGGCAGCGTCACGTCGCGCGCGCTCTTGTTGAAATAGCGCCTGGAGGCTGCCTCCACCCCATAGGAGCCGGAGCCGAAATACATCCGGTTCAGATACATCTCCAGGATCTGGTCCTTGGAATATTCATGCTCCAGCCAGAACGACAGCAGCACCTCCTGCACCTTGCGGCCGACGGTTCGGTCGGGTGACAGGAACAGGTTCTTGGCGAGCTGCTGGGTGAGCGTGGAGCCGCCCTGGACCAGCCGGCCGGACGTGAGGTTGGTGACGAAGGCGCGGGCAAGGCCGACCGGGTCGACACCGAAATGCGAATAGTAGCGTTTGTCCTCGATAGCGATGACGGCCTGCGGAATGTAGGGCGACATTTCGTGGATGCCGAGCGCCTCGCCGCCGGTCGCGCCGCGATTGGCGATCAGCGATCCGTCGACGGCCACGATCTTCACGTTGGGTGGCCGGTCGGGAATCTCCCAGCTGGTCGCCGAGGGCATCTGCGCACCATACCAAGCGACGACGCCGGCGGCGGCCACGCCGCCCCAAATGCCGAGAATGAAGGTCCAGTAGATCAGGCCGCCGATGAGACCGGTGAGGCCGAACCGCGAGCGCCGCGAACGGGCGGTCTTCTTCTTCGGCTTGCGCGCGCCGGAGCTCTTGCGTTTCGCCGTCGAGGCCTTCTTGCGCGGCGGTGCCGCGCGATCCTCGTCCGTGACGGAAAGTGCGGCCTGCTTCTTCCGCGGCGCGCCATTGTCGACACGCGGCTCGACGCGCTTTTTCGGTTTCTTGCGGCTGGCCATGGGCAGTTTGTCGATCCGTTACGCGGGTGAAGGCGGCAACTGGACCTTAAATGCGGCGATTTAAGGCGGCGTTAAGGGATGGTGAATGGAACCGGTCGAATTGTCCGAACCCGAACGTGCGCTCGCAACGAACGAAAAGGACCGCTCGCCAATGGCGAACGGTCCTGACGTCTTCAGGAGGAAAGACCCAGCGGGACCTGCCTTCACACGGCGAGGCGTTGCTCCGCCTCGCCGGCTGCCGGCAGCAGGAACCCGTCGAAAAACGCGGCAAGTTCCATATGCGCGTCGAGCGGCAGGACATGGGCGATATACTGGTCGGGGCGCACGATGACGATGCAGCCCTTGGCCCGGTCGATGCCGCGCATGTCGTAGACGTCGTCACCGCTCTTCGTGTCGGCGCAGAACATCTTCTCGTAGTCCGTCAGGCCGTAGCGGCCCTTCTTCGGCAGGAGGAGAGACGGCATCTCGCCGAGTTCGACGTCACGGAAGTTCTGCTGGAACACGGCGCGGACGTCGATGACGGCATCAAGGTCGGCGTCTGCGGGCGTGTATTTCAGAACCGGCGAATCCGGCGAACGGCTGAGGAAATCGCACAACGCCCGGATGCCGGAGGTTTCGGCGGCCGGATCTTCAGCGCCGGAGAAGGCGAAGATGCGCCAACGCCCGTCGGCCTCCACCGCGTGGGCGAGTTGCACGGGCTTGGCGTCGCCGAGCCGGATGACCGGGGCGGAGTGGAAGCGCGACCCGATCCGAAGGCCTTGCGCCAGTGTCTGGTGATCGGAATTGCCGGTCAGGACCGAGGGCTGGTAGACGGTCGCGACGCCGGCCGTGTAGCGGCCGAGCTGCACGAAATGCTTGCTGATATCGGCCGCCTCGACACCGTCGGGGTTGTCCGCCGACTTACGCGGCGCGCTCAGCATCCGCGCCCATCGGCTGTCGAAATCGATCAGGTCCTGGGCGATCGCCTTGCGTTCGGCGGAATAGCTGTGCAGCAGCTCCGGCCCGCTCTTGCCCTGCAGCACGTAAGCCAGTTTCCAGCCGAGATTGAACGCGTCCTGCATGGAGACATTCATGCCCTGGCCCATCTTCGGGCTGTGGGTGTGGCAGGCGTCGCCGGCGATGAACACATGCGGCAGACGGCTGTCCATCTCGGCCTCGGGCACGTCGTCGAACTTGTCGGTGATCCGGTGCCCGATCTCGTAGACCGACCACCACGCGACCTCTTTGACGTCGAAGCTGTAGGGGCTGAGGATGCGATTGGAAGCGTTGATCAGGTAATCGACCGTTATGTTCTTGGAGGCGACGCGCTCGTCTGCGGCCAGCTTGTCGAGTTCAACATAGACGCGGAAGAGGTGGCCGCCCTCGCGCGGGATGAGGAGGATGGTGCCCTCGTCGGCCGACTGGATGACGGATTTCATCCGCACGTCCGGAAAGTCGGTGGACGCCAGAATGTCCATCACGCCCCAGGCTTGGTGTGCCGCGTCACCTTCGAGCGTGCGGCCCATGGCGGCGCGGACCGCCGAGCGGGCACCGTCGCAGCCGACGACATATTTGGCCTTCACGGTCTCGATCTGGCCCTTGTGCTCGTCGTCGATGCGCTCGACGGTCACCGTGACCGGATGGTCGCCGGCCGAAGGCCCGGTATCGACTTTGACGTCCGCCAGGCGGCGTGAATAGTTCGGCACAAGCCGGTTCGGCGAGTTGGCCATGACCTCAAGCCAGGCGTCATGCACGCGCGCCTGGTTCAGCACCACATGGGGAAATTCCGAAAGGTCGTCCTCGACGTCCTGGACGCGGTCACTGCGCTTGATGGTCGAGGGATCGGCGCTGTCCGGGGTCCAGAAGGTGACCTCGGAAATCCAGCAGGCTTCCTTGGCGATCTTGCCCGCGAAACCGAAGGCGTTGAACATTTCCATGGTCCGGCAGGCGATGCCGTCCGCCTGGCCGTGGGTGAGAGCAGCCGGCTTCTGTTCGACGATGCGGGTCTTGATCTCGGGGAATTTCGACAATTGCGCGGCAAGTGCCAGCCCGGCCGGGCCGCAGCCGGCGATGAGGACATCCACCTCTTCGGGCAACGTGTCGGTGCTGGCGAGCATCGACTTGTCTTCAGTCTCCGGCGCGATCTCCGGGTCACCGACCGTGAATCCGTTGAGATGGAACTGCATGGCGTCTTTCCTCCGCTTGCTGTCCGCAGCGCCGGGAGACGCTCCGGGCCTGCGCGTGTCGCATTGCCGCCGGACTCGATCCGGCGTCGATTGAATTTGCTCAGCATACTAATGATATGTATACTTGTCAATTAGCAGCCGCATCGAGGGAGAGGTCGTGCGAAGCAACAACGAGATGCCGGGCCACCTGGCGCGCCGGTTCCAACAGATCGCCGTGGCGATCTTCCATGCCGAGGTCGCGAAGGCCGGATCCGACGTCACCCCCGTCCAATATGCGGCTCTCGAGGCAATCCGGGCCAATCCCGGCATCGACCAGGCGACCCTTGCCGGCTTGATCGCCCATGACCGGGCGACCATCACCGGCGTTGTCGACCGGCTGGCGCAGAAGGCTCTCCTGGTCCGCCAGCCGAGCCGACGCGACCGCCGCGCCCGCGAATTGCACCTGACCGAAGACGGCCAAGCGGCGCTGGCGCAGATCCGGCCTGCCGTGGACGCGGCGCAGGACATCATGCTGCGCGGCCTTGATGCCAACGAATCGGAAGAACTCATGCGGCTGCTGCTCAAGGCCGTCACGGCCGTCAACGATCTCAGCCGTGCGCCCATGCGCACCGAAGCGGACGAAGGTCGCACCGACGGTCGAAATATGGCTGGCTCGCGGGTAAAGACTTGTCCCTGAGCCGAAACGGAGATCGTTGTCGTGGGAAAGAGAGACCAGCTCGCGCAGTTGGCCACGGAGACCGACAGGATCGTCGAGATTGGCGGATATGTCGATCCGCGCAGCGGGGTGTTCGTCGATCTCGGCGAGAGCATTCAAGATGCCATCCGCAGCACCGCCGTCCACGACGCTCCGGTCGAGAAGCCGGCGAACGCCACCACCGACGGCGACCGGTCCGGCACGATCAGCGTGGACAATGAAACGACTGTCGCGGCCCTCTTGCGGCTGGCAGGCCTCCCGCATGACGGCACATGGTGTCTGCTGAATTTTGCCTCACCGCGCAATCCGGGCGGCGGTTATCAGCGAGGGAGCGACGCCCAGGAAGAAAGCCTGGCGCGGTCCAGCGCGCTTGCTGAATGCCTCCGCTCGGTTCCCGATTTCTACGCGCGCGAATACCCCGCCAGACCCGTCGGCACGGGCAACCTCGTCCACTGCGGGAACGTGCCTTTTTTCCGAGACGCCTACGGCAACCTGCTCGAGGCGCCGATCGCTGCGTCCGTGATCACCGGAGTCGCCGTGAACCAGTCGGCGATCACGCAAAACGACAGCCTCAGGCGCACGATCTCGCCGAAGGACATTGCCGGCATCATGACCGGCTATGTCGGAAACGTGCTGCACTTGGCCGCCGAGAAAGGCGAAAGCAACCTGATACTGGGCGCCTGGGGCACCGGCGTGTTCGGCCAGTCTGCCGAGCAAGTGGCACGCGCTTTCGCGACGATGCTGATCGACAGGGATTGCCGAAGCCTCTTTGACCGGATCCACTTCGCCGTCCCTGCGTCAGCGAGCGACGACGCAACACTGCTTGCCTTCCGGAAGGCGTTGACCTGACCGGACTTCAGCGCTCCGCCAGGGCGTGCAGGATGCGCGCCCAGGAGCGCTGTCCCTTGTGGAAACTCTTGAGCGCATATTTCTCGTTCGGCGAATGGATGCGGTCGTCGGACAGGCCGAAGCCGACAAGCACGGATTCCATGCCGAGCAGCGCCTGGAAATCGCCGACGACGGGGATCGATCCGCCCATGCCGATCATCACAGCCGGGTTCGGCCACTCGTCCGACAGGGCCTGCTTGGCCTTCTGCAGAACCGGCGAATCATAGGGCAGCTGGATGCCCGGCGAGCCGCCATGCTCGTGAAACGACACGGAACAATCCGCCGGGATGCGCGCGCGGACGAAATCGCGGAAATGGGCACGGATCGCCTCCGGATCCTGCTTGCCGACGAGGCGGAAGGAGACTTTCGCCGAGGCCTTGGCGGGAATGACCGTCTTGAAACCCTCGCCCGTGTAGCCGCCGATGATGCCGTTGACCTCGGCCGTCGGTCGCGCCCAGGTCAGTTCGAGTATCGAGCGTCCCTTTTCGCCGGAGGGGAGTTTCAGGCCGACCTCGCCAAGGAATTCGTCAGCCGTCTGGCCGAGGCTCTCCCATTGAGCGAGGACATCCTGTGGCGTTTCATCGACGCCATCATAGAAATGCGGGATCGTCACCGCGCCGGTTTCGTCGTGCAGATCGGCCAGGACCTGCGACAGGATGTGGATCGGATTGGCCGCCGCGCCGCCGAAATAACCCGAATGCAGGTCCCGGTCGGCCGCCTGGACGGTGATCTCCTCGCCGACTAGGCCGCGCAGGCCGGTGGAAATCGCCGGTGTCTCGGCGTCCCACATGGACGTGTCGCAGACCAGCGCATAGTCCGCCTTCAGTTCCTGGGCATGCGCCTCCAGAAAGGGTTTCAGCGATGCGGAGCCGGATTCCTCCTCGCCCTCGAACAGGATGGTCACCCGGCAGGGCAGCGAGCCGTGGATTTCCTTGTAGGCGCGGCAGGCCTCGACGAAGGTCATCAACTGGCCCTTGTCGTCGGCGGTGCCGCGGCCTGTGATGATCTTCGCGCCGTTCGGCGCATCGCGCACGGCAGGCTGGAACGGGTCGTTGTCCCACAGGTCCAGCGGATCGACCGGCTGGACGTCGTAATGACCGTAAAACAGCACATGAGGCGCGTCCGGCGTCGCGCCGTCGTGATGGGCGACGACCATGGGATGGCCGGGCGTGTCGCGGACCGAGGCGTCGAAGCCGAGTTCCGTCAGTTCCGCCGAAAGCCAGTCGGCGGCCTTGCGGCAGGAGCCGGCATAGGCCGGATCGGTGGAGATCGACGGAATGCGCACCAGTTCGAACACCCGCATCAGGCTGTCGGCGAGGTTTTCGTCGATACGTCGAAGAACGGGGTCGAGATCGCGGACCGCGTGTGCGCTGTGCATGTTAGCCTCCATCGGGATTCGGCCGCGATTCCTGCGCGCAGGGTGCTGCGATGTAAAGGGAAACGCTGCGCGGGTCGTCGAAAAAACGTACGCCGCCGTGTGGAGGTCACACACGGCGGCGCGCGAAAAGAAACAAAGGTGGCAGCCCGGAGAGGGGGATGAGGCTGCCACTGTCCGGATCGGCGGGGGACGGGCCTTAGCCGGACATCGACGAAATGTGCCGATGAACAAAACTTTCCATATGAGTGTGGCACAAAAACGGCAGTTGGGACCGCAAGAAATTGCAGTTGAAGGGCCCGCACGCATTAACCGCCAGCGGAATAATTTCCGCTTCTGCAACCCTTTTGCGGTATGAAATGGCGGTGGGATTGCGCTGGCGGCATTACATCATGCAAGAACAAGTGAGCATGCCGGCCGGGTTTTTGCTTGAGGAATCGGCTTGGCCGGCGTTTCAAGAACCATTGGGTTTTGCGGCGGTGCAACCGCCATTTCCTGACGAATCGGGGACACGGACATGTGCGGCATTGCGGGATTCGTAACGGGCAGCTTCAGCGACGAGGCGGCCGGGGCGCAGTGGCTGGAAGCGCTCGCCGACGAGGTGATCGCCGCGCCGGTCGGCCTCGACGCCGTCGACACGCTTCAGCGCGCGATCCGCACGTTGCAGGACCGGTTCGCCGACCTGATGAGCTTCGCCACCGCCGAGGTCATCGCCTTCGACGCGCCCTTCCGCGACCGAATGTTCGCCTTCGCCACCACGCTGGATCTGCAGGCCTCGGCACTGACCGATCTCTCGAAGACCGGCCGCACCGATCTCGATCCGCTGATCGAGAGCTTGCGGGACTACGGATGGCAGTTGCGCGAGGAGTTGGTCGCCCAGATCGGCGAGGCCGTGGCGCTCGTGCCGGCCGACCTGATGTCGCCCGAAGGCCATGTCGCGAAGGTCGCGCTGGCCGTCGAGCATGTGCTGCGCGCGATCGACCGGCTTGAGGTTCGCGGGCGCGATTCGGCCGGTATCGCCGTTCAGATCCAGGTGCCGGACGCCGCCGTGGAGGCGCTGCCTGAGGATCTGGCGGATGTGATGGCCGGGCGCCGCGCGGCGCTGCATGCAGGCCACTTGTCGATCTACGCCCATCAGAATGGCGGAGGCGCACAGGCGCTGACCTTTGTCTTCAAGACCGCCAACCTCGTCGGCCGGCTGGGCGACAATGGCGCGACGCTGCGCGCGGCAATCCGGGCCGACCGGCTCTTGTGGACGCTCGCCGCCGACGCGACCCGGGCGAGTATATTGTCGCATACGCGCTGGGCCTCGCATGGCGTCATTTCCGTCGCCAACTGCCACCCGCACAACCCGTCCCTCGTGCAGGACGAGACCGGCATGTCAGGCGTATCGCTTGGGGCGATGTATGCGCTGAATGGCGATGTCGACAATCATGTCGAATTAATCTCGGAACTGGTCACCAACCGCCAGACGACGATCGACCCGTCGATCACCACGGACGCGAAGATCATTCCGATCGCGCACCGCACCGCCGGCGCGGAAGCAGGCGACTTGCTCGACCGGTTCCGCAACGCGATCCGGCGCCTCGACGGCTCGATCGCCGTCGGCTGTATCGATCCGTGCCGTCCGGGCGAAGCCTTCCTGGCGCAGAAAGGGTCCGGCCAGGGCCTGCACGCCGCCCGGCTCGCCGATGGCTGGATGTTCGCCTCCGAGGTCTACGGCCTCTGCAATGTCGCGCGCCGGTCCTACAATCTCGCCCGGTCCGTGGCCGGCGGTTCGGTGATCCTTCTGGCCGGCGACCGCGACGCGCCGGAGATGCGCGGCGTCTCCGACGGCACGCCCGAAACGATCAAGCCGGAGCCGATCCAGATCTTCGCACGCGACATCTATCGCGGCGATTTCGACTTCTATCTGGAGAAGGAAATCCATGACGGGCCGCAAAGCGTCGCCAAGACGCTGCGCGGGCGCTATCGCCGCGATGGCGGCCTGATCGCCTTCGACCGGCTGCCGACCGACATCTGGGCGGCGATGCGCAAGGCGGTCTCGCGCGGCGTGTCGCGGGTCTATGTGATCGGGCAGGGCACGGCGGGTGTCGCCGCCGTCGGCATCGCGCATCTGATCGAACGCGCGCTGGGCCACGACGCCAAGCTCGACATTCCCGTCATCGCGTTGCGCTCATCCGAAATGTCGGCAGAGATCGACACATACGAATTCCGCAGCGCGCTGGTCATCGCCGTGTCGCAATCGGGCACGACGACCGACACGAACCGCGCCGTCGACCTGGCGCGCGAACGCGGCGCGACGATCCACGCCATCGTGAACCGCCGCAACTCCGACCTAGTGCGCAAGGCCGATTCGGTGTTGTTCACCTCGGACGGGCGCGACGTGGAAATGTCGGTCGCCTCCACCAAGGCCTTCTATTCGCAATTGACCGCCGGCAAGCTGACGGCCCTGTTCCTGGCCGACGCTCTCAACACGATGACCGATGTGGAGATCGCCTACGAGATGGGCGAGTTGGAGCGGCTGCCGGGCCTGATCGCCGACGTCTTGACCAAGGAAGACCACATCGCCGAATGCGCCCGGTCCTTCGCCCCGCAGGCGCGCTACTGGGCGGTCACCGGATCCGGCGTCAACCACACCGCCGCGCTGGAGATCCGCATCAAATTGTCGGAACTCTGCTACAAGTCCATTCCCGTCGATTACACGGAAGACAAGAAGCATATCGATCTGTCGACCGAGCCGCTGACGCTGGTGATCGCCAACGACCTGCCGGGCGATCTCGTCGGCGACGTGGTCAAGGAAGTGGCGATCTTCAAGGCGCATAATGGCCGGCCGATCGTGTTCGCGACGGAAGGGGCCGACGCCGACGCCTTCGGCGACTATGCCGAGCGGGTGATCGCGCTGCCGAAGATCGGCGGCGACCTCGCCTTCGTGCTGGCGACGGTCGCCGGCCACATGTTCGGCTTCCACGCCGCGCGCGCGATCGACCGCGCCGCGCAACTCCTGAAGCCCGTTCTGGCCGATCTCGGCCATGTCGCCATGGGCGATCCGCAGGCCGACATGGCTGCGCTGCTCGAGAAGCTCGACGCCTTCATCGACGAAGGCGCGGCCGGCGCGTTCAATTCAGGCCTGGGCGCGAGCGATCTCGCCATGCTGGCGAAGCTCGGTCGCAATCTCGGCCGCGCCGCAGACGAAACGGAAGCGCGAGCGGTCGCGGAAGCCGCACTCGGCCCGGTGCGCCACACTTTCGAGGAAACCTCGCGGCCGATCGACACCATCCGCCATCAGGCCAAGACCGTTACCGTCGGCACCAGCCGCCCGGAGGACGCGTTGTCGCCGGCGATCCGCCAAGCGCTCGCCACGCTTGCCATTGCCGATTCGCGCCTGACCTTCGACAACCGCAAGGTGCTGGCGAGCGTGTCGCGCCTGATCGATTCCATCGAATGGGCGGCGCTGCTGGAAGTGACGCAGGAGCGCGACGGTCCGCGCCTGCAACTGGCCGGACCCGCGCCGTCGCCGGCGCTCGACGCCTATGCGAGACCGGCGCGACCGCTCGGCGTGTTCGGGTCCACCCTGGACGATCATGGCCTGCACGCCGGCCATCTCGGCGAGGCGGCGATCATCGCCGTCCCGGTCAACAATGCGGCCTATTCGGAGGTCGAGGCGGTGGTCTGTTTCGCCGTGAAGCTGCAGGCGCATGCATCGCGCGAACAGAAGACCGCGGCGATGGTCGCTCTCGGCACCTACCAGCCGGCATTGCGCGAATGGGAGCAGTCCTTCGGCGAGGACGCCGCAACGGCCCTCGCCCGCCAAATCGCCCGCGAGAAACCGGAAAACATCGTTTTTCGGCCGAAATCGCTCGATCCGGCGCTCAGCCAGGACGAACGTCAAAGCGCCTGACCGCGGCCTCTCCGTGTGCGCCGCCGTCGGGCGGCGCGTTTCGGCCGATCATCACGGGCGAATATGGAGTTCCATCATCCAGCCCGGTGGGTTTGTCGGGATCCTGACGGTCTCGGCGGTCTCGTAGTCGATCCGCGCGATCGCCTCCCGATACCCGGTGTCCGGCAATGGCGACAGGCGGAACCTGTCGATGCCGAACGCGATGATCATCACCATACCCAGCGTGGCAAGCGCCACCACATGACGCCGCGCATGCACCGACGCAAGCCAGATGAGCACCGCGAGACAGGCAATCGGCGCGATCACGAAATAGCGCTGACCGGCCCCAGGAATGGCGAATTTCGGCCATTGCTCCCCCTGCAGGACGATCTGCGGGGACAGGAAGATCGGAACCATCATCAATGTCGAGAAGACGATCACGGTCTTCAGCCGGCCCGGACCGCGTAACAACGCGTAGGCCAAGACAACGAACCCGATGACGGTGATCGCGGCGCAGAGCGCCGGCTGGTTCCAGAGGAATGTCTTGAAATTGCCTGACGTCACGAAGCCCGCGAAGACACGGGTCGCGAGCGCCTGGCCCAACAGCTCGAAACTTGCGCCCAAGGGCGCTGTGGACCGCGTGCTCGTCCCTTCGCTCACCATGATCAAGAACTGGATGAATGCCGTGACGCTCAGCGTGATCGAACGCGGGTCGAAGAGCCACGCCCATCCTCTGGCGACGGTCGCCCGGATGGATGGGCCGATCCACTGAACGGCAAGCGCCGGCAGGAGCAGGATGCAGAACGGCCCGCTCAGCCCTGCGAGAACCAGAATCACGATATCATGGAGCGTCCACGCGCGGCTGGCCGGCCGATTGGCCACCACCACGACGAGGGCGAGGAATAGGAGATACCAATGGGTGTTGGTGATGTTGGCGTGGACCTCCTGCAGGCCCGGCTGGAACACCATGAATGCGGCGATGAGCAGCCTGGCGCGAGACCCGAGCGAGTCCAGACGGCCCGTGAACAGGAAGGCGACGCACCAGGCGCGCACCGCTAGGCCGATGGCATTGGCGATTGCGGGCACGTAGTCCAGCGGCACCGGGACCAAAGCCGAAAACACAAGCCGCGAAAACGTCTGCAGATAGCCGTTCTGCGGCCGGACAAGCGCGGTCAGCACACCGTCGTTGTAGGCTTGGGAGAACCAGAGCGCCCCGTCTTCACCCCATAGTTTCGCATCGAAGAGAATGTCCGGCCGGCGCGCCACGAAAATCGCATAGGCGATGACGAACACCCATGCCGCCGCTTTGCCCGGTGACGTCTCAACCTGTTGCCGCCACCGCCTGTCGACGCGTTCGAAACCGTGCTGAAAACGCGTCAGCCATCCGGCCGGCGGTGCATCGCGGTCCGCAGCCGGATTGGCGTCTCCAGCGAACGGGGGCGCCATGTCTTCACGCATAGGGAATGCTCCGTCGGCCCCAGCCCGGTTCAGGAAGCCTCGGCCAGGGACCGAGGGGGTCGAAGTTCACCGGAGGGCCGATTGCCCGGGCTCTGAAGCCCGTCGCGGCCTTCCCTGTTCAGGACTCGCTCTTGAAGATGACGAAGGCGAAAAGGAAGACGCCGGCGAAGGTGATCAGGGAGCCTGCAGCGACGAGCGGCTCGACTTGCGGATTGCCGAGCAGCAGCATGTAGAGCGACGGAAGCATGATCAGCAGGCCGAGCAGGTAGACGCCATATTGGATCATCGGCAGGCGCCCGCCGGCCTTTGCCGGGACGAGGGCGTAGTAAGTGCCCATGATCGCCATGGTGACCCAGCCCAGCAGATTCGCATGCGCATGCGCGCCGGTCACATTGTGAACGCCCGAAATCGACATGTGCAGGCCGATCCCGATACCGGCAATGAGAAAGAGGATGGCCGTCTTGAAGAAGAGCTTGGAGATGGCTGGCATGTGAAGAGCCTTTCGATGAAGACGAATTGTCCGGCGGGACGATTGGTTCGATTGCAAGGCCTTGCCTGACCTAGCGGAATGCGATTTCGACTTTAAGATGGAAATCGAGCGGTCGCCTATTGGCGAAATCAGAGATGATGAATTTGAATTTTGCCGACGGACGATCGCTGTAAGGCGGCATCCGCCAGCACCACGCTGTAGGACGCGCCGTTCGTCCGGCCCCGTCAGGCGGTTCCGCAGGTCAAGCCGACATGCTGCAGCCGAGGAGGGTCAGGCTGGTCGCCCGATCATTCCGACCAAGCAATCCGTCATCAATTCAGAAGCTCAGGCTGACGACACCTTAGCGGCCGGCATATTCGGCCAGCGCGCAAAAGACGTGGTAGAAACTCGACGACGGGATGTTCGGGGAATTGACGTGGCCGTCGTCGTCGATGGCGTCGAACCAGCCGCCGGGGACGGGGCCGTTGAGGTAGTGGGCGAAGAGGACGTCGAACATGCGCCGGCGCAGGGCGGCGGCCGAGGCGATGCCGTGTTTCTCCAGCGCCAGCGACACTTTCAGGGCTTCGGTCTGCGGCCAGAGACGCGCATTCGGCTCGACATTCGAGCCGTCCGGCTGCATTCCGTCGGCGGCCGCGCCCGTTGCCGGGTGATGGCCGAACGTCGCGGCGGTGGCGAACAGCTGCCGCGCCTTGGCGCCGACCGGCGGTGTCTGGCGATAGTCGAGATAGCGCGTCAGGAGCCAGGCCCACTCGTAATGGTGCCCGGGTTCGATGCGGCGCTCCTCCGCGGTTGACTGGAGACGGCTCCAGTCGGCGTCGAAAAACTCCGACAAGGTGCCGGTGGCGGCGTCGAAGAAGTGGCGGTCGAAGAGCATGACCATGGCCTGCGCGCGGTCGAGGAAGATCTCCTCGCCGGTCGCCTCGTACCAGGCGAGCATCGCCTCCAGGAAATGCATGTGCGGATTGGCGCGACGCGGCAGCGTGCGGTCGGCGGTCTCGTAATAGCCGCCATGGGCATGGTCGGCGAGATGGCGATCCATGTAATCGATCGTCCGGTCGGCCCAGTCGCGGGCGTCGCCCCGCCCGGTCGCCCGGTAGAGCCAGGCGAGGCCGAACAGCACGAAGCAGTGGTCGTAGGTGTCGCGGGTCTCGTCGCAGACGCTGCCATCCGCGTTGAACAGGTGGATCCAGCCGCCGTCGGCGTGCCAGCCGGTGGTCGTCAGCGTCTCGAAACAATGGTCGAGAATGTCGTCGGCGTCGCCCTGCCAGCCCATCAGCTTGGCATGCGAGAAGCAATAGATCTGGCGGGCCAGGACGCGCAGCCGCTTGGTCGGGAGCAGCGCCGGCGTGCCGTCGTAATTCAGGGCCTCGTGGACGCCGCCGTGAACCCGGTCGATCCCGTTCTCGGCCCAGAACGGCAGCGCCGTCTCGAACAGCCACGACTTGACGGTCGAGGGATGCGTGTCGTCGCCGCGCGCCTTGAAGGTCTGCGTGACGTTCTTGACGAGGTGGGTCCGGTCGCGGCGCGTGACCAGCACCTTGTTGTCCTCGGCGACGACGACGAGATTGTCGACGCCGGCGATCGCGACGGTGGCCCCGCGCGCGCGCACCAGATTGCCCGACGCCTCGATCGGGATCACGTCGCCGGAGACCGCGTTGGCGCGGTCGTCCTTCGCCGCGCCTTCATAAAGCTGCGCCCAGGAGCCGAGATCGTCCCAGTCGAACAGCGCCGGCACGACGCCGATATTGCCCGCCTTCTCGATGATCGCATAGTCGATCGACAGTTTCGGCGAGGCCGAAAAGGCGTCGTTGTCGAGATAGAGGCCCGCGCCCTCGCGCCGGGCCTTGCCGACCGCGTCGAGCGCGCATTGCCAGATCTCGGGCTGCATGCGGCGGTAATCGTCGGCAAGGCGCCCGGCCCTGAAGACGAAGATGCCAGCATTCCAGAGGAAATTCCCGCTGTCCAGATAGCGCTCGGCTGTGGCGTGGTCCGGCTTCTCGCGGAACCGGAGAACGCGATGGCCGTCGCCCATCGGTTCGCCCTTCTCGATATAGCCGTATTGCGTTTCGGCGCGGGTGGGCGCGATGCCGATGGTCATGATGGCGTCGGTCTCGCGCGCCAGGCGCGCCGCGGCCGCGACGGTCTTCTGGAAGCCGGCGACATCGTCGATACGCGCGTCCGACGGCAGGACGATCACCAGTTCGTCGGGGTCGGTCGCGGCGATCGGCGCGATGGCAGCGGCGATGGCAGCGGCGGTGTCGCGGATGCAGGGCTCCAGCACCAGTACCTCGGGCAGGACCGGCGCACGCGCCACTTCCTTTTCAAGCGCCGCGCCAAGTGCCGCGGAACCGATCACATGGACCGGGCGAAAGGCAATGTCGGGCACCGACGGCACCATGCGCTCGATGGTGTTGACGAGCAGGCTGCGGTCGTTGACGAGGGCGTGGAACTGTTTCGGCTTGTCCTCGCGCGACATCGGCCAAAGGCGCGAGCCGGCGCCGCCGCACAGGATGACGGGCGTGACCGTCACCGCATCGGCAGTCGTTCCTGCTTCCAGTCCGCTGCTGCCTGTTTCCTGTTTCATCGATAGACCAGGATAAAAAGTCACGATCCGTTCCCATCCCGCCGCGCATGGCGATCAAAAGAAAACGGCCCGCCCCGGTTAGGAGGCAGGCCGCGAAATTTGTCAAGTGCCACTCTTTGTGGCGCGGCCCTTAGGCGGTCGAACCGACCTTGGTGCCGATGGCGTTGAACTTGGCGTTCAGGTTCGAACCGAGCGTGGTTGCGCCAGTGATGATGGCGACGGCGATCAGAGCAGCGATCAGGCCGTATTCGATGGCGGTTGCACCGGACTCGTCTTTCATGAAACGTGCGAACATCGTTGAGCTCCTTCAACTCGTTTTTCACAGCACCCGTCCATGCTCTGCGGCATCGATCGGTAAGCGCAAAACTACACGCCTGCCGTTGCGACCCGCTTAAGGAACAGGGTTGCCAAAGCTTTAAGGGCTGCAAAGCCCGATCATGGTGAAGGAAGAGTGACCCGCGCGGCCGTCAGGAATTGGCGGCGAACATGCGCGCGCCGGCGCGGCGGCCGCGATCGCCGATCCACGCGAAGAGGTCGGCCGGCGACATCGGACGGGAGAACAGGTAGCCCTGGACGCAGGTGCAGCCGATCTGGCGCAGGACACCGAGTTCGGCATCCGTCTCGACGCCTTCGGCCAGCACTTTCAGACCGAGGCTGCGCGCCAGATTGGCGATCGCCCCGGTGATCATCATCAGTTCGAAATCGGTGTCGATTCCGTTGACGAGGCTGCGGTCGATCTTGATGCGTCCGAGCGGGTATTTGCGCAGATTGGCGATGGCGGCGTGGCCGGTGCCGAAATCGTCGAGCTCCAGCGAGAAACCCGACGCCACCAGCCGGCGGATGTTGTCGTCGACATTGGCCGCCCGGTCGTCGAGCAGCGTGGATTCGAGGATTTCGAGCACCAGCTGTTCCGGCTCCACGCCGAAGGACCGGGTCGTCGCCATGATCCTCTCGACGATGCGCGCGTCGCCGAGCCGCAGGCCGGACATGTTGATGCTGATCTTGGGATCGGTGAAGCCCGCCGCCCGCAATTCCGGCACGAGGGCGCAACTGCGTTCCAGCATGCGCTGATCCAGCGCATCCATCAGATTGGCTTCCTCGGCGGCGAACAGGAACTCGCCGGGCGTCAGCAGGCCGCGCTTCGGATGGTTCCAGCGGATCAGCGACTCGAAGCCGACGATCAGGCCCGACGCGATGTCGAATTGCGCCTGCAGATACGGTTCGAACTCGTCGCGGCGCAGGCCCTCGAAGATCTCCTGGGCGAGCTTGGCGCTCATCAGCGCGCGATTGCGCATGTCGTCCTGGAAGATGCGGAAGCGGCCGCGGCCCTCCTCCTTGGAGCGCTGCAGGGCGATGTCGGCGTCGGTGAGCCGCTTTTGCACGTCGGGCTCGCATGCCGGGGTCCAGAACGCGACGCCGATGCTGGCGCCGATGTGGCAAAGCTTGTCGCCATAGGGAACGGGTGCCGACAGGCGGCTGACCAGCCGTTCGGCCATGCCGGCCACGTCGGCCTCGTCCTCGGCGCGCGAACAGACCACCACGAATTCGTCGCCGCCGACACGTGCGACGAGATCCTCACCGCGCGTCGCCTTGCGCAAGACCTGGGCGCAATGCTGCAGGACATGGTCGCCGGCGTCGTGGCCGACCGCGTCGTTGACCGTCTTGAACTTGTCGAGGTCGATATGCATGAAGGCGATCCGCTCGTCCTCACGCGCGTTCGCGGCGATCTCGGCGAGACGGTCGGCAAGGCCGCGCCGGTTGGCCAGTCCGGTGAGCGGATCGGTCGCGGCGGCATGCTGCAGCTTTTCCTGGCGCACCCGCGCCTCGGTGATGTCGATACCGAAACCGACGCGGCCGCCGTCGCTGATGCGGCTGTTGAAGGACCGGACCCAGCGGCCGTCGCCGAGCTGGTACTCGCGCTCGTAACTGGCGGTGTGGCTGTCTTTCATGACCGCGGCGACCCTCAGGTCCTGCTCCTCGGCGGTCAATTCCTCGCGACCCTGGCGGACGGCGTTGCGGATGACATCCTCGTAGGCGAGGCCCGGCCCGAGGAAGGACGAGTCGCGCGGGAAGAAATCGCGATAGCGGTCATTGTACATCACGAGGCGGTCGTCGGCGTCGTAGAGCCAGAACGCGGCCGGAAGCGCCTCGATGGCGTCGATCAGGCGCTGTTCGGCCCGTTCGGCGCGCTCGCGGCTCTCCAACTGCTCGGTGATGTCGATGCGCAGGCCGACACGCCCGCCATCCGGCGTGCGTCGCTCGACGATCCGCACCCAGCGGCCGTCATCCAGTTGCTGGACGATCGCCGAACTCGGGGCCTTGTGCGACGCCAAGCGCTCGGCCAGCCAGGCCTCCTCGCGACCGACGGCCTCTGCATATTGTCCGCGTTCCAGGCCGTAGCGCAGGATGTCCTCGAACCGCGCGCCCTCGACGAGGACCGGGGCGCTGGCCGAATAGAGCTCGCGATAGCGCTCGTTGCACAAGACCAGCCGTTCGTCGGCGTCGAACAGGACGAAGCCGTCGGGCAGCGTCTCGATCGCCACGGACAGGCGCTGTTCGGCGGCCTTGGCCTCGGCCTCGGCGCGCTTGCGCGCGCTGACGTCGAGCACGAAGGAGACGATCTTGGAGGGATCGTCCGCGACGCGCTGAATGTGCACCTCGACATCGTAGAACGTGCCGTCCTTGCGACGGTGACGGCCCTCCAGCTGCAGCATCTTGCGCTCGCCGCGCACGAATTCACGCCTGCGCTCGAGCAGGACCGGATCGTCGATGCCGGGGAAGATGTCGAAGACCGTCATCTGGCGCAGTTCGTCGATCGAGTAGCCGAGATTGTCGCGCGCGCCGCGATTGGCGTCGAGGAAGCGCAGTGTCTCGGCGTCGAGAACGATGATCTCGTTGAGCGATTCCTCGATCATCGCGCCGAACATGCTCGCTTCGAGCAATCGCTGCTCGGTGGCCTTGCGGTCGGTGATCTCGGTGGAAATGGTGATGAAGCCGGTCAGCGTTCCGGACGCGTCATGCACAGGGCGGATGTCGAGTTCGACCCAATAGGGTTCGCCGGCCTTGGTGCGGATGCGCAATTCGCCCTTGAAGCCTTCGCCGACCCGGTTGGCGGCGTCGATCCTGGCCAGGAGCTCCGGTTCGTTGCCGTCGGCGCGCATGAATTCGGCCGGCGTCTTGCCGCGCACCTCGTCCAGCGTGTAGCCGGTGCGCTTGCGAAAGGCGGCGTTGACCCATTCGATGCGCCTGTCCGCGTCGGTAATCGAGACGTAGTTCGTCGTGTGCTCGGCGACGGAGCCGAGTTTTTCCAGCAAGGCCAGTTCGGCGTCGGATCTTTTGCTGGATCTGGGCACGTGCGTTGGTCTTCTCCCCGAAGCACCGGCCCGGAAGCCGGCGCGATGCGCATGGCGGTTCGCGGACGGACGTCTTCACGACCAGCCCCACGCACCGCCCCGAAGCGGAAAGTATAGTGCACCCCGGTTAAGGCGAACTGAAGACAAACCCCAGGAAATACCTGTGCGTATGGCCGGTTCGCCTCCCATGTCCGACCGGGCTCGTCTAGCGGCGGATGAAACTCTTGTAGACGAAGCCGCTGCGGCCCTCATGCGTGACCGCGCACCAGTGGGTGCAGTCTTCCTGCGCGAGGATCTCCGAATCGGCCGGAATGACGGCGACGATCTCACCCTCATTGTCCGGGGTCGCCCGCAGGTTGACATGCTCGCTGGTCCAGGCGGGGCTCTGGGGGGCGTCGGGGAGCACAGCGACGGTTGCCGCCGGCTCGTCCATCGATGCGGCGGCCGCGGCCGGTTCGGCCGTCTCGCCGGGCAGTGCGAAGCCCTGAGCGCCCTCGGCCGCCATCGCTTCCTCCAGCGCGGCGACTTCCGCCTCCGTCTCGGCGACCGCGACCGGTATGGCCGCCGTCGACGCCGCATCGAGACCGATCTGCGCCGTCTCCGGCAGGGAGTCGCCACCCGCATCCGCCATGAGAACGGCGTCCTGCTCTTCGCTGGCGTCATTCGCGACCGGCCCACCGTCGAAGCGCTCGGTCTCGGCGGCGGGCAGCGGCGCGATCACGCGCGGCGCGTCCGCGCTGGCGGTTTCTGCCGGGACGTCCTCCGGCGCGGGTTCAGCCGTTTGCGCCACGTCCGAGACGACCGGTGGCGCGGCAGGCTCATGCAACGCCCAGGCCGCGAGCGCGGCCCCGCCCGCGCCGCCGATCACCGCCAGAAGCGCCAGTGTCGCTATCTGCGTGCTCGCCTTCTTCCAGATGGTCTCGGGCGGCGGTTCATCCCATGGCATCGTCATCTTCACACCCCGTTTTTTCTGATTGCGCTCCGGCGGGCGGAGGGCCGGCCGTGCTGACCGAGACAAGACCGCAACAGCCTGACGAGAATCCGGCACGGCCGGTCATATTCGGTGACTCCGCGAAAGGCAGGGTGAGGTCGGGTGGCAGCCCCGGAATCGTCCGGCTGCATGGCGCCGCGATCACTGCAATTTCAGGTTGCAGTCGACGATCTTCTGCGCCTAGATGCATTCATGCTTTTTCGAAAGAAGCCCGTCCTCCTTCCTGCCGGAAGCGATCTCTGCGCGGTCGTGACCGACGACCTCGACAACTCCTTCGCGGACATGGTGGAGGCGTGCTTCGCGCCGCCGGTGCAGGAACGAACGGAGATGGCATTCGAAAATCGGCGCGATGCCTCCCCGCAAACGCTGCTTCGCAAGAACCTGATCACGCGCGGGCAGTGGTTGCTGCTTCTCGCGGAAGGGTTCGACTTCGAAATGGAAAACGGCGGGCTGGCCCAGTTCATCGTCAACAAGCCGGATTGGGTCGGTGAAATCCCGATGGCGCTGGAGGCGCTGGGACTGGGGGCATTTCGCGACGCCTATGTCGAAACCGTCAATCGACTGGAAGCCGCGGTGGATGGTTTCAGGCCTTCGGGAGGCGGGTCGCTCTTGTCGATCCTGCGCGACACCAACCGGTTGGAAGAGCAACTGCGCGAGCACACTGACGATGGGCTGATCGACAGAAATTACACGATGCGGTGGGACGAAGGCAGCGGAACAACCGTCTGGGACGACGAGCAATGGTCCAGGCAGTTGAAGAGACGGATGATCGACTGGGTTGCCGAGCATCCCGAGGAATTCCGCAAGACATCCTGATCCTCGCCCCATCCCGGCCGCCGCCCCTTCCTTTCGCCGGGGTGGCCGACTAAGGTCCGCGCCGATCGGACGGGGACGGAGGCTTTGCAGGGCTGCCGGGACTGCGCTCCGGGATTTGAGAGACAGTTGCGGGACCCTTCCATGCCGGATGCCATCACCACGGATCGCCGAAACGGCCCGGCCGGAGGCGGCGGCGCGTCGAACCGGTGGGCCGTCCTTGCGATGGTCGCGGCCTTCGTCATTTGCCTGCTGCCCTATGCCAGCGACTTCATCATCTTCCAGCCCGACGAGGACCATTACGTCCAGGGCGCGCTGATCATGATGGATACGGGCGACTATCTGACGCCGAGGACCGGCGACAACAGCCTGCGCCTGCTCAAGCCGCCGCTCGCCTACTGGCTGAACGTTGCCGGCATGGAGGTCTTCGGCATCTCCGTCCTCGGCATCCGGGTCTTCTGGCTGGTCATGGCCGCCGGCATCCTTCTCCTGACGGCAAGGCTCGCCCGACTCCTGACGGCGAACGGCGACGTCGCGCTTCTGGCGGCGGCGATGCTGGCGCCGAACCTGCTCTTCATCCGCCTGACGCTGACCGTCATTCCCGACGCGCCGCTGATCTTCTTCATGCTCCTCGCCATGAACGGCTTCGTCGGGCTGCTCTCCGCGCCCGAACCGCGCAGGTCGGACGCCTGGATGGCCTATGGCGGAACCGCGCTCGCGATCCTGACCAAGGGGCTCCTGCCGCTGGTCATGGCGGTCTATTTCGCCGCCGCAGCGCTGCTGTTTCCGTTCGTGCGCGCCAAGGCGCGCCGGTTGGTCGCGCCACCTGCGATCGTCGTCTCGCTCGCCGTCGCGGCGAGCTGGTTCGTCTACCAGATCCTCAGCAGGCCTGAGGCGTTCTACCAGCAATTCGTCGGCGACCAGGTGTCCGAGAAGGTCGGCGTCAGCGCCGGCTCGATGCTCAACTCGCTGGCCGTGAGCGGTGCCAGCCTTGTGCTGCCGCTGGCCGCATGGCTGCTCGTTCTGGCGACCGCGTCGTGGGCGTCGGGCCGACGGCCGAAGCTGACGGCGCACGGTCCCGCGGCGGCGCTGCTGGCTGGGTGGATCGTCGTCAACCTGCTGGTCTTCGTGCCGGCCCAGCCGATCTATGTGCGCTACATCCTGCCCGCCCTGCCGGCCTTCGCGGTGCTGCTCGCGGCGGCGCTCACCTCGCTCGACAGGGACGTCGTGCGGCGTCACCTGCAGCGGCTGCTCATCCTCGGCATCGTTCTGGCGGGACCGCTCTTGGCGGCGGCTCTGGCGATCACGGCGCCACTGATGGATCCGTTCACGGTCGCGGCGCTCGCTGCGGCGCTCGCCGTCGCGATCGTCGTGCTGTGGCTGGCCGCGCGGTCGAAATCGCTCGTCTTTCCGGTGCTTGCCAATGCGCTGCTGCCGGTCGGCGCGCTGCTGTTCGTCTCGCCCAGCATCACGGTGCTCGCCATGCCCGACATGGCGCGCGTCATTTCAGACGAGTTGCAGGCGCGCGACCTGTCCGACGCCGGCATCGTCTTCCTCGACGCGCCGCGCGAGGCCGCCAAGGCGCAGGTCTATGAAAAGCGCACCGCGCCCTACCAGCTCGTGGCGGCAGACGAACAGACCCTCGCCGCGCTCGACGCAGAGCGGCCGCCGGTGATCGTCACACGCGACAAGGCGCTGGCCGACCGGCTGACGAGCCTCGGCTATGACAACGCCGAACTGAAGGGCGGTTGGCGCGACATCGACACCGATGTGCTGATCGAGGCGCTTCGCACAGGCACGCTGCCGCAGGCGCGCGAGGCACATGCCGAGCGGGTCTATTTCCTGACGCGTCCCTCAGAAAACTAAGCTGCGCAGCAGGCGTCCGCCAGCACCCGGTCGGACTGGAAGACCGAACCTGGCGCGAAACAATCTTCAGAAGCTGGTGCGGGAGCGCAGCGCCGCCGACAGGGTGCCTTCGTCGAGGTAGTCGAGTTCGCCGCCGACCGGCACGCCGTGGGCCAGCCGGGTGACCTTGACGTCGAGGTCGGCCAGCTGGTCGGTGATGTAATGGGCCGTGGTCTGGCCCTCGACCGTGGCGTTGACGGCCAGGATCAGCTCGCTCACGCCGCCGGCGGCGACGCGGTCGACCAGCGAGCGGATGTTGAGATCGTCCGGGCCGACGCCGTCGAGCGGCGACAGCGTGCCGCCGAGGACGTGGTATTTCGCGTTCATGGCGCCGGCGCGTTCCAGCGCCCAGAGGTCGGAGACGTCCTCGACCACGATCAGGATGGCACCGTCGCGGCGCGGATCGGAGCAGATTGAGCAGGGATCGACCGTATCGACATTGCCGCAGACCGAGCAGACACGGACCTTGTCCACGGCCTCGGCAAGCGCCACGGCGAGCGGCCCCATCAGCTGCTCCTTCTTCTTGATCATGTGCAAGGCGGCACGGCGCGCCGACCGCGGCCCGAGCCCGGGCACCTTGGCCAGAAGCTGGATCAGTCGCTCGATTTCCGGGCCGGCGATTCGCTTGGTCGACATGGGGGAGATGTATGGGTTTCGGGAGCGGCGGAAAAGGGGGAACGTGAGAGTGACACGAATCGGGTGGCGCGTGGGCGCCGGTGGCGGCATCTTGCGACAACCTCAACAGGAGCTTTCGATGCCCCCGCAACGTACATCCATGACGCCGACCGAATGGGCAATGCTGTTTGCGCTGTCGCTTCTGTGGGGCGGATCGTTCTTCTTCAACGGCGTGGCGGTCAGGGAATTGCCGCCGCTGACCATCGTCTTCGCGCGGGTAGGCCTGGCGGCGGCCACTCTGCATCTGTTGATGGCGGTGTCGGGCCGACGGCTGCCCGGAGGGCGGGCGGCCTGGCTCGCCTTCGCCGGCATGGGCGTTCTCAACAATGTCATCCCCTTCACGCTGATCGTCTGGGGACAAGGGCAGATCGCCTCGGGTGTCGCCTCGATCATCAACGCGACCACGCCGCTGTTCACCGTGCTGGTGGCGCATGGCTTCACCGCCGACGAAAAGCTGACGCCGATGCGGGTCGCGGGCGTGGCGGCCGGGTTCGCCGGAGTGGCGGTGATGCTCGGCGCGGGCCAGGCGGGTGCGGACGCGCCGGTGGCGGCCTATGCGGCCTGCCTCGGCGCGGCCTTTTCCTATGCGCTTTCGAGCGTGTTCGGGCGAAGGTTCCGGGTGCTCGGCATCCAGCCGATGAGCGTTGCGACCGGGCAATTGACGGTGTCGACCCTGATCCTGGCGCCGATGATGCTGATCGCCGACCGGCCCTGGACGCTGCCGCTGCCCGGCGCCGACACGCTGGCCGCGCTGGTCGGGCTTGCGACCGTCTCGACCGCGTTCGCCTATCTCTTGTTCTTCCGCATCCTGTCGGGCGCTGGCGCGACGGCGATCTCGCTCGTCACCTTCCTGATCCCGCCGAGCGCGATCCTGCTCGGCATCGCCTTTCTGGGCGAGGTCCTGCTGCCGCGTCACATCGCCGGCCTGGCGCTGATCGGGCTGGGGCTGGCACTCGTCGACGGGCGGCTCATGAAGCGGCGGGCGCGGCCCGTCTGAGATGCGAAGAGGGCCCCGGCTGGCATGACCGGGGCCCTTTCAAGATCATCTCTGCGATGCGGTCAGACGCGCTTGAGATAGGGCCGAAGATAGGCGGGCACGACGCCGTGGATCGCGATCGCCTCGTCGCGGTGCGAGCCGCCGGTGGTGGCGGCGAACCATGCGCCGGCGGCGGCAAGGGCCGATCCGGCCGCAGAGGCGAAATTAAAGACGATACCGGCGCTCGCGGCATTGGCCAGCATTTCGGCAGACGCGTTCTCAGCGTCGAGAGCGGCGCCCAGTCCGGCCAGAGCGGTCATGACCGAGACGGCCATCATGGCGAAGACGCCGGAGATGCCCCAGACGACGAGACCCTGCACGCCGTCGCGAAACTCGACTTCGTTCGCGTCCGCGTCATAGGCGCGGGTGCGCATGCGGCCGGCGATGTAGCCGCCGGCGGACGCGCTTGCCAGAGCGACGAGGATGACCCAAAGGCCGGCGATCAGCACGTTCCAGGACACGCCGCCACCGTCGAGCGTCGCGTCGGCGGCGGCCGACAGGCCCACGCCGGCGCCGAACTGCGTCAGCAACATGGAAATGCCCAGCGCGACGACGGCGCCGCCGAAGACCGGGCCCCATTCGAGATAGGAGCCGGCCGCCGGAGCGACGGGCGGCGAGGTGACGACGCCCGCCGGCACGTCAGCGGCGGAGGGCGCCTGGTTTTCGGGGGTCGATTCCATGCCGATCACCGAAGACCGAGCAGCGACAGAATGAACATGACGACGACGACAAGGCCGACGAGATAGATGATGGCGTTCATGACAGGTCTCCCGTTCCGTTACGGCAAAGCAACGCGGGAACCTGCGATTCGGTTCCCGCGCAGTCACGAGAACGATGGCATGAACGACAGGCGGACAGGGCTGCGCGGGAGGCGCCTGGCGCGTGCGCCGCTAGCTAGAACGGCAGCTTCATGCCCGGCGGGATGGGCAGGCCGGCGGTCATTTCCTTGGTCTTTTCGGCGACGATCGCCTCGATCTTGGCCTTGGCGTCGTTGTGGGCGGCGAGGATGAGGTCTTCGAGGATCTCGACGTCGTCCTCCTTGAACATCGACGGGTCGATCTTGACGCCCTGCATGACGCCCTTGCCGGTCAGCGTGACGGTGACCATGCCACCGCCGGCGGTGCCGTCGGCCGTCATCGTCTCCATCTCGGCCTGCATGGCCTGCATCTTTTCCTGCATTTCCTTGGCCTTGCTCATCAGGCCCATGATGTCGCGCATGGCGTCACTCCATTTGTCTCTTCGTGGTCGTGGCGTTCGGCGCGGAGAACCGGTTTCGGCTCAAACGCGCGCCGTTCCTAAAGGTCGTCGGCCTCGTCGGGATCCAGCGGGATATCCTGATCGTCGGGCGCCTGTTCGAGTATATCGGCGTCGTCCGCCGTCTCGGCAAGGCGCACGTCGATGACTTTCGCGCCCGGGAAGGCGGCGAGGATGGCGGCGACCTCCGGATCGCGGCTGGCGTCGGCGACGGCGGATTCGCGACGTTCGGTCTCGATTTCGTCCAGCGTCGGGCCGCCCGGCTCGCGCGACAGCGTGACCATCCAGCGCGCACCCGTCCAGTCCAGCATCCGCCGCGACAGGTCGCCCAGAAGCGTGCGCGGCGCGTCATCGGTGAGGCTGACGACGAGCTTGCCCGGCTCGATGGTCACCGGCCGCATGCATTTGCGGATGTTGACCTTCATCAGCGGGTCGCGCTGCCGGTCGGCGAGATCGGCGAGGTCCTGCATGGAATAGATCGGCACGAAGGGCTGCGCCGGTTCGGGCTCGGCCTGCGGCCGGGTCTCGGCGCTCGCCGGCTGCGGTTCCGACGAGGCGACGAGGCGCACGGCCTGGCGTGCGCTCGCGGTCGGCGCGGACGCAGGCGAGGGATCGGCGGCGACGGAACGGGCGACGGCCTGCGCGCCGTTGCCGGAGGGCGACGCACCGCCGCCGGATGTGAGCGCGGGCCGCGACGGCTGATCGTCGGGCGGCGCCTGGTCCAGCGCCTTCAGGGCTTCGTCGAGCGTCGGCAGCGTGGCGGCATGGGCGAGCCGGATCAGCACCATCTCGGCGGCCGCGACGGGGCGCGACGACAATTCGGCCTCCGGAATGCCTTTCAGCAGCATTTGCCAGGCGCGCGACAGGACCTTCACGGGCAAACGCCTGGAATAGGCGAGGCCGCGCTCCTTTTCGTCGGGCGTCAGCGACGGGTCGTTCTCGGCTGCTTCCGGCACGAAGCGCAGGCGGGTGACCAGATGGGTGAAATCGGCGAGATCGGTCAGAACCACCGCGGGATCGGCGCCGACGTCATATTGCGCGCGGAACTCGTCCAGCGCCTCGGCGATGCGGCCGGCCATCAGGTGCTCGAACAGGTCGATCACCCGAGCGCGGTCGGCGAGGCCCAGCATGGCGCGCACATGCTCGGCCGTGACCGTGCCGGAGCCATGTGCGATCGCCTGGTCGAGGATCGACAGCGAATCGCGCACCGAGCCTTCCGCTGCGCGCGCGATCATGGCCAGCGCCTGCTCGTCGGCCTCCACCGTCTCCAGATTGGCGATCTTGCGCAGATGGCCCGCCAGTTCGGCGGTGTCGATGCGGCGCAGGTCGAAGCGCTGACAGCGCGACAGGACAGTGATCGGCACCTTGCGGATCTCGGTCGTCGCGAAGATGAATTTCACATGCTCCGGCGGCTCCTCAAGCGTCTTCAGCAGGCCGTTGAAAGCCTGCGTCGAGAGCATGTGCACTTCGTCGATGATGTAGACTTTGTAGCGCGCGGAGACCGGGCGGTAGCGCACCTGCTCGATGATCTCGCGAATGTCGTCGATGCCGGTATGGGAGGCAGCGTCCATCTCGATCACGTCGACATGGCGGCCTTCCATGATCGCTTCGCAATGCTCGCCAAGTTCGGAAAGCTCGATCTGTGGCCGGTCGGCGCTGTCGGTCTTGTAATTGAGGGCACGGGCCAGAATGCGCGCCGTGGTCGTCTTGCCGACCCCGCGCACGCCCGTCAGCATCCAGGCCTGGGCGATGCGGCCGGCGGAAAAGGCGTTCTTCAGCGTGCGCACCATCGGCTCCTGGCCGATCAGGTCGGAGAAATCGCGCGGGCGGTATTTGCGCGCCAGAACGCGATACGGGGCCTGTTGTGCGGGGGCGTCGCTCATAGGACCTGTCTAGTGCGATTCAGCGTGAAGCGAAAGCGCCGGGGCGTTGCAAAAGCGCTTGGACCGGCCTGCAACCTTTGCTAGGTAACGGGAAGGCTCGTGCAGCCTGCCGCTCGCGCCCCTTCGGGTGTGGTGAATGCACGGTTTTTCTCGGTTTGACGTTCACCGCAAGGGACGATCCGCCGGCAATGCGAGCACTGGCACTCGACAGCGAGTTCGTCCCTCGACGGAGAACCGAACCCATGCCGACCAAATCCAATTCCGGCCAACCCGATCCGAAGACCATGGCGAAGGCCCTCAGGCAGGCGCTTGCCGCGCGCGGCGTGACGCTCAGCCACAGCGATTGCCTCGACCTCGTCGCCCAGCAGCACGGCCTGAACGACTGGAACGTCCTGGCCGCACGGCTGAAGGACAGCCCCGAAGCGCAGCCGCTGAAACTGCCGCGCGATTGGTATCCGACGGGCCGGATCGACAGGGACTATTACGAATATGGCCTCGATCCGGACGAAGCGGGCACCGGCGTGATCCGCTGTCTCGTGACGCGCGACAGCGCCACGCCGTTGCCGGACGACAGCTTCTGCTCGCTCATGCAAAGCGTGCTCGCGGACGATCTGAGGGGCCAGCGGTTGCGGCTTTCGGCGCAGTTGCGCACGCAGGACGCGGATTCAGGCGCGCTGTGGATGCGCATCGACCGGGCGCCCGGCCAGGCGCTGCGCTTCGACAACATGTTGCAGCGGCGCAGCAACGGCATTCTGACGGGCACGCAGCCCTGGTCGGCGCGCGCCATCGTGCTGGACGTGCCAGAAGAGGCAGCGACGGTGCATTTCGGCTTCATGCTGAACGGCCATGGCCGCGTCTGGGCGCGCGATTTCGACCTGCGTCCGGTGGGCTTGGAGGTCGCGACGACCGACGATTCCGGACGCGGCCTCGCGGGGCCGTCCAATCTGGACTTCTCGGCATAAGGCGCGGAACAATTAAAAAGGAAAGGCGGGAGGCTGGCACGGTGACCCGTGCCGTGGCTCGTTAGGGCTGCTTCCTTCCGGACCTGACCCGGTTGGCGAGTGGCTCGTCCACCACCAACCTCCCACGGGCGATATCGTATCTTGCGTTCACAAAAGCAAGTCATCGGTAAGAAAATTCTGCTATCGTAGCGTCATGAGACCGTTTGCGATCGACCCGACCCTTGAGAAAGACACGATTCCCGTGGCGGAAATCGGCCTGTGCCGGCTGTTGCTGATGAATGACAGCCGGTTCCCCTGGTTGATCCTCGTGCCGCAGCGCGTCGGGGTGACCGAACTGCACGACCTGTCGCCGCTCGACCAGACGATGCTGACCTTCGAGACCGTCACCGTCTCCGACAACCTGAAGCGCCTGACCGGCTGCCACAAGATCAACGTTGCCGCGCTCGGCAACCAGGTGGCGCAGTTGCACATGCATGTGATCGCCCGCTTCACCGGCGACGTCACATGGCCGAACCCGGTCTGGGGATCCGGCACTGCCGTGCCCTACGAGACGGGCGCCGCCGAGCAGTTCATCGCAGACTTCAAGGCGGGGTTCCAGGACGGAAGCTGACGTTGGGGAAGAATTTTCCCAACAAATTCAATCGCTTGTGTAGCAGAAATACAACCCTGCCGCGGTAATCCGCCGCTATGCTCGCCCCACTTTCAAAAAAGGGGCGTCTCATGAAACGCATCATCTTGACGGCCGCGGTTCTCGCGGCGGCGAGCGCTTCGAGCGCGCGGGCCAACGACGCGACCCGGGACTGGTCGGGCGTATGGGTCGGGTTCGGCGCGGGATATGCGAACGGCCGTCACGCCGCAACGCTGTCCGACGGCGGGCAATTCTGCATCGTCAACGCAACGGGCTGGTCTTCGGCCAGTTGCGCGACCGACGCCGGTTCCGCCCGAGCGCAGTCGGAAGCGGAGGTCGGCGTGAACTTCGCGACTGCCGATGCCGAAGGACGGCAGGATCCGTCGCAAGACGGGATCGATCAGGACTACGACGCGAATTACGGCGACCCGGCAACATCCGACACGCATGCCTTCGCATGGAGCGTCACCAGCATCCAACAGGCCCGAGCCGGCGCCTCTGTCAGCTCGGTTCCCGACCAGCGGGTCGGAGGCCTCTCCGTTTCCCATGCCGACGCTTCTAACGGCATCTATGCCGCCTATGCCTATTCCGACGTGGAGAACACCGACGGCGCCGGTGCCGCGCAGGCGGCGGCGTTCGTCGGGTTGTTCGATTTCGGTTCGTCCGGGCTGGCGGACGAGACCGGCCCTGCGATCGGCGGTCACATCGGCTACAATCATCAATTCGCCAACAACATCCTCGTCGGCGCAGAAGCGGATCTGACCGTGCTCGGCGCCGACGCGTCGCGGCTGATCGGTCAGGACGCGGCGAGCGTTGGCCTTCTCGGCGACGTGGCGGTTCGCCAGGAGGCTTCCGCCTCCGTCGATGCGCTTGCGAGCCTGCGCGGCCGGATGGGTGTCGCCAGCGGACGGTTTCTCACCTACGCGACCGGCGGCGTCGGCTTCGGCCGCTACACGGCGACGTTGGACAAGACACTGGAGACGTCCGAAGCGCACGACTTCGAAAGCCACGAGACGGACAGCAGGACGGCGATCGGCGCGGTTGTCGGCGGCGGCGTGTCGATGTGGCTCGGCGAGAATGCGGCGCTCAGCGGCGAGGTGCTCTACTACCATTTCGACGATGCGGTCACGTTCGGCACGGGCGAAACGATCGGCATCGAGGATGTCCTGACGGTCAGCGCCAAGATCAGCTTCCGGTTCCGGTAAACGGCTTCCGCCCTTCGCCGAGACGCGGAAAGGCCGGGGCTGCCGGTCTCTCCGCGGTTTGTGTCAGTACATCGTCTTCTGGTATTCGACCTCCAGGTCGTCATCGATCTGTTTCATGACCTCGGGATCGTCGGGGGCGCCGGAGGTCTGGTCGAGGACGATCCTGGACAGGGACGCCATTTCCGAGCGATCCTGCCGTTCGTCCGGATCCCAGAGCCTGGAGCGCCGGAACGCCTTGGCGCAGTGGACGAACACTTCCTCCACCGCGACGACTATGGCGATCGTCGGCGTCCGGTCCTTGACCGTCAGCATCGCGAGCAACTCCGGATCGCGGGTGATGCTCGCCTTGCCGTTGACGCGCATCGTGTCGTCGAAGCCGGGGATGATGAACAGGAGCCCGACCGCCGGGTTGGCGAGAATGTTGGTCTGCGTGTCGAGGCGGTTGTTGCCTGGCCGGTCGGGTATCAGCAGCGTGCGGTCGTCGAGGACCTTCACGAAACCGCGCGGATCGCCGCGCGGGCTGACATCGGCGCCGCCGTCGGGCGACTGGGTTCCAATGCACAGGAACGGCGAGCGGGCGAGAAACTCCCGGGCGTGCTTGTCGAGACGGTCCCGGCACTTGGCCACGGCGATGAGGCGGGTCGGCGGGAACAGCGTCCGCAACTCCTCTTCGTCCCGGACCAGATATTCCGTCCTCAATGCTGTCCCGTTCTCCATGCGACGCTCCTTCCCCATCTGAAAGCCTCTTCCGCCGGACTGTCGCGGCGAGGCCGGACCATAGCAGAGACATTGCCGCTCTCGATACCAGGTTGGACGGTCGCTGCGACGCCGAGACTAGCCGCGCGCGCTCCCATCTGGCAGAAACGGTGCGGTCGGGACCAGACCGGCCAGAACGGAACCTGCCACGAGGAGCGTCCATGATCATGCGCCTTGCCGACGCGCCGCATCCCGAACCGTCGAGCGAAACCGGCTTTGCGGGCAACCGGCTGGAGCGGCGATCCGAGAAGCGCAACGCCGACAGCGCCCGCGAGGCGCTGAAGGACGATCGCGCGCATCTCTATCTGTTCGCCGAGGGCAGGGTTCTGCTGAAACACGACGAGGAAGTGTTCGACCCGCTCTTCGCGCCGGGCGAGATCGTCGATCTGGACGTCGACCTGGAGGAGGCCGTCCTGCTCGGCTTCGACATCGACGAGACGCCGGTGCTGGCCGCCGACAGCGGCATCGACAGGGAACACCTGCCGCATTTCATCAAGGCGATTGACCTGCGCTCGGTCTACACGCAGGGGCTGGTCTCGGCGGACCGGCTCGGCGCCATCGCGCAAGCCTCATCCCTCGTCTCCTGGAACCGGACGCATCGCTTCTGTTCGCGCTGCGGCCATCAAAGCGAGATCACCGACGGCGGCTACAAGCGCGCCTGCCCCAATTGCGAGGCGCTGCATTTTCCACGCACCGATCCGGTCGTGATCATGCTGGCGCTGCGCACCGACGCCGACATGTGCCTCCTGGGGCGCGGGCCGCATTTCAACGAGGGCATGTATTCCTGCCTTGCCGGTTTCGTGGAGCCGGGCGAGACGATCGAGAACGCCGTGCGGCGCGAGACCGAGGAGGAAGCGGGCATCCGCATCGGCAAGGTCGCCTATCACGCCAGCCAGCCCTGGCCGTTTCCGCACACGCTGATGATCGGCTGCCACGCCGAGGCCGAGACGACCGAGATCAGGATCGACGACGACGAACTGGAGGATTGCCGCTGGTTTGCCCGCGCCGAGGTGCGTCAGATGCTCGACAACACGCATCCGCAGGGGCTGCGCACCCCGCCCATGGGCGCCATCGCGGCGCATCTGATCCAGGCTTGGGTCGAGGAAAACCGGGTCGAGGACAAGGAGTGAGACCATGCTGAAGGACGGCTGGCAGACGGAGGTTCTGGACTTCTGGTTTTCGGAGCTGACGCCGGAACAGTGGTACAAGAAGGACGATGCGGTCGACCGCACGATCGTCGAGCGCTTCGGCGCGCTGCATCACGATGTGGCGGCGACCGACAATGCGGTGTTGAGCGCCACGCGCGAGACGGCGCTCGCCGCCATCATCGTGCTCGACCAGTTCGCACGCAACATGTTCCGCGGCTCGCCGAAGAGCTTTTCCGGCGACGCCAAGGCACGCGCACTCGCCAATGCGGCGCTGTCGTCCGGTTTCGACGAGCCGATGAGCAACCAGGAAAAGCAGTTCCTCTACATGCCGTTCATGCATTCCGAAACGCTGGCCGACCAGGACCGTGCCGTGGCCCTGTTCGAAAAGCTCGGCAACGAGAACAGCCTGAAATTCGCCCATCTTCATCGCGATCCGATCGCCGCCTTCGGCCAGTTTCCGCACCGAAATGCCGTTCTCGGGCGGCCGACCTCGCCGGCCGAAGCGGCCTGGATCGAGGAGCATGGCGGCTTCTGAGCGGCGGGCGCGGCGATGGGTGACGACAGATACGCACCGATCGCAGGGCTGATCCGGGCGATGCCGGCACAAGGCGGCGATCCGGGCGAGATCGCGCGGCTGATCGACGGCAATCGCGATCCGGAGCTGTTCTGGGCCATCTGCGACTGGGGCACGTCGACGCCCTGGCCGCCGGCCCTGCAGGCGATGCTGGAAATACTGTTTCACCCGGAGATCGAGCTGCATCCGCATGCCGTGGGCGAGACGCTCGACCAGCTCTTCTACCACGCGCCGGTTTTCATGGTGGACGCCTATCTCGACCGGATGGAGTGGCTGATCGCCGAAGCGCCGGCTCGCGCGCCCGACTGCTGGTGGGACTTGACCGCCACCTTGCAGGAACGCATGACGGCGGCCGGCCGGGACGATCTCGCCGCCCGCATCGCGCCGATCGACGACGCGGTGGAGCGCATTCTCGAAGACGAGGACCGGCACGCGATGCATGCCGTCTTCCGGCGTTTCGACCCGATCGCGGCGGGCGACTGGAACTGGAGCGACCTCGATGCGGCGATGAAGGCGCTCGCCGAGTGCAGTGCGTGGTGGGATCTGCTGCCCGAATGCCTCGCCGAACTCGAACCGAGGCGGGCGGGCGCGTTCTGGTGCGCCGTCCTGATGCGGGCCATGGCGAGCCATGTGCGCTGCTTCGACACCATGCCCGACGAGACCGTGGGCGAATGGATCACCGATGCGCTCGGTCAGAACGACGAACGCCCGCTCGGCGACGCCGCCCGCGCCGCGCTCGCCGTCCTCGCTTCCCGCTTCGCGCCGGGGATGAACGACCGGTTCGGCGATGCGGCGCGTGCGGCCGGAGACCGGCTCGGCGTCGATTTCGCACGCGCAGGCGTGCCGGCCGACGCGCCAACCTACTGGTCGATGTTGCGCCGCCTGGTTCGGCGCGCCGACCATTACGCCAAACCGCGTGACGAGCGGCTGGACGTTCCTCAGGATTTGCGTGGAACAGCCGTGTTCGGCCATGCGGCCGACGCCGCAAGAGCCAGACCGCCGAAGGCGACGCGCGCGGAGACCGATGCCGTTCTCGCGGCACTAATGTCGGGTGCGAAACGGCCGGCGATCGCCGCCGAGGCATCCGCGTGGTGGAGGGACTGGTCGTTTCGCGGGGCGGTGCTCACCGCGATCGCGCGCGCCCTGTCCGAAGGCCGCGTGAAAGAGCCGGGCCCGGTCGGCATGGTGATCCTGCACGGATTGGCCGGGGAGGACGACCCCACCTTGGTCAATGCGGCCCGCGCGGCGGCGGCCTATCTGCGCCACGGCGACGACCCGGCGTGGAAGAACCGGCTTTGGCAGGCGGGCCACGAGACGCGAGACCGGCGGCCGTTCGCTCGCGGCGACCTGCATGCCGCTCTTTCGGACCTTTTGTGGGACGCCCGGTCGCCGAATGGCGGCGCAGAGCGGCCGAAATGACGTTTACGTTTACGTAAAAAGTCTTGAATCGTGAACAACAGCGAAATATGTCAGCTTGATGCGGCGACGAAGCGCGGGTTCGCGCTCGTTTCGCGACAAGAGGCGGTCCCACCAAGCCGTCCGGGAGGAACGACATGGAAAACGCGACCCGGGCGGATTCGCCCTATGCAGCCAAGCCCTGGCTGAGCTCCTATCCCGAGGGCGTGCCCGCGGAGATGGCTGAGATCGCCTACGCCTCGCTTGCCGACATGATTGACACGTGCTGCGTGAAATATGCCGACCGTCCGGCCTTCACCTGCATGGACGCCTCGATGAGTTTCGGCGAACTCGACGCGGCCTCGAAGGCTTTCGGCGCCTATCTGCAGGGGCTGGGCCTCGCCAAGGGCGCCCGCGTGGCGCTGATGATGCCGAACATCCTGCAATATCCGGTGGCGCTCTACGGCGTGTTGCGGGCGGGCTACACGGTGGTCAACGTCAACCCGCTCTACACGCCGCGCGAGCTGGAGCACCAGTTGAAGGATTCCGGCGCGGAAGCGATCGTGATCCTGGAGAACTTCGCCCATACGCTGCAGCAGGTCGCCTCCAAGACGAACGTGAAGCATATGGTCGTCACCGCCATGGGCGACCTGATGGGGCTGAAGGGCCACCTCGTCAATCTCGTCGTGCGCAAGGTCAAGAAGATGGTCCCGGCCTGGTCCCTGCCGGGCCACACGCCGTTCAAGAAGGCGCTGTCGGCGGGCAAGGGCCGGTCGTTGCGTCCCCAGCAGCTGACGCGGGACGATGTCGCCTTCCTGCAATATACGGGCGGCACGACCGGCGTTTCCAAAGGGGCGACGCTGACGCATGGCAACATCCTGGCCAATGTGCAGCAGAACGGGCACTGGGTGGGCGTGGCGTTTTCGGCGCGCGGCCGGCCGGACCAGATCACCTTCATGTGCGCGCTGCCGCTCTACCACATCTTCGCGCTGACGGTGAACGCGATCGTCGGGCTGGACCAGGGCGGGCACAACGTGCTGATCCCCAATCCGCGCGACATTCCGGCCTTCGTCAAGGAAATGGCGAAATACGAGTGGAACTTCTTCGCCGGGCTCAACACGCTGTTCAACGCACTTTTGAACAACGAGGACTTCCGCAAGCTCGACTTCAGCCATGTGAAGCTGGTGATGGGCGGCGGCATGGCCGTGCAGAAGCCCGTCGCCGACCGCTGGAAGGAGGTAACCGGCACGCTGATCTACGAGGGCTACGGCCTGTCGGAGACGTCGCCGGTCGCCACCGCCAACCGTTTCGACGCGGCGGAGTTCTCGGGCACGATCGGTATTCCGCTGCCCTCGACCGACATCGCCATCCGCGACGAGGACGGCAACGACGTTCCGCTGAGCGAGGTCGGCGAGATTTGCATTCGCGGTCCGCAGGTGATGGCCGGCTACTGGAACCGGCCGGACGAGACGGAAAAGGTGATGACCGCCGACGGGTATTTCCGCTCCGGGGACATGGGTTTCATGGACCAGCGCGGCTACACCAAGATCGTCGATCGCAAGAAGGACATGATCCTCGTCTCCGGCTTCAACGTCTATCCCAACGAGGTTGAGGAAGTCGCCGCGTCGCATCCGGGCATCGTCGAGGCGGCGGCGATCGGGGTGCCGGACGACCATTCCGGCGAGATCGTCAAGCTCTTCGTCGTGCGCCGGGACGAAAGCGTCACCGAACAGGTCGTCAAGGACCACTGTGCGGCGCATCTGACCAATTACAAGCGGCCCAAGGTCGTGGAATTCCGCGAGGACCTGCCGAAGACCAATGTCGGCAAGATCCTGCGGCGCGAATTGCGCTGATCGCCAATTAAGAAATCCCGGCCGTCTCCGGCCGGGATCGTGATTGTCCGCGCGGCCTCGGCCGCACCGGTCAGGCGAAGACGAAGTCGCTCTGGTCTAGGCCGAAATCGGACTGGCCGATGACGGAGACTTCGACCAGCCGACCGTCATCATTGGTGTAGGACACCTCGTAGTAATTGCCGCCGATCGCGTTGATCGACAGGTCGTCCAAGCCGGCGACCGCGTCGATGCGCGAAAAGTCGATCAGGTCGGATCCGTCCTCGAAGTCGAGGATCGAGCCGCCTCGTGCGCCGTTTTCGAAGACAAAGAGGTCCTCGCCGGTGCCGCCGAACATCTGGTCGGTGCCACTGTCGGCGACGAGCGTGTCGTTGCCCTCATTGCCGAACAGCATGTCGCTGCCCCAGCCGCCCTCGACCCAGTCGTCGCCCGCGCCGCCGAAAATGACGTCGTTATGTCCGTCGCCGAAGAGGAAGTCGTTGTCGGCCCCGCCATTGATCACGTCGGCGCCGTTCTGGCCGTGAACGATGTCGGCGGCGGCGGTGCCGGTCAGGGAATTGGCGTCGCCGTCGCCATAGACCAGATTGCCGACTGCGGCGCTGGCGGGGGCATCGGCATAGGCGTCGATGCCGTCGAACACGCCGGCGGCCTGCACGGTGATGTCGTCGGCGGTGACCAGGTCGCCATAGACCTTGATCGTGCCGACGAGATCCTCGTCATGGGCGCCGCCATTGTCGCCTTGCTGGGAGCGCAGCTGGATCAGCGAATAGTCGCCGTCATCGTCCTCGCCATAGGTGATGCTGGCGATCTCGACCGTGTGGCCGCGGACGACGATCTTGTCTCCGTCCTGGTTGGAATAGTCGGTGATGACGTCGTTGCCGATGCCCTCGACCCAGTGATCGTGGAGCGCCCCGTTTTCGCCCGCGACGCGCCGCCAGTCCACGCTGCCGTCCTCACGGGTGTAGCGCGCGATCACGGCCGCGGTGGCGTTGAGTTGCAGGTTGAAGACGAAGGTGTCCTTGCCCTGGCCGCCCGAGACGACGTCATTGGCCGTCGCCGGATCGACGGCGGGCGTGATGCGGCCGTCCGCGCCCGGCTCCTGCGCCGGATCGGGCTCGCCGCCGTCGGAGGTGAGGCGGATCTCGTCGCGACCGGCGCCGGTGGAGATGACCTGCGCGCCCGTGGTGGCGACGACATAGTCGGTGGTCTCGACACTGTCCGGGGCGGTCACGATCTCCTCACCGTCGGTGTCGGAGAAGAAGGACTGGACGCCGCCATTGTAGTCGCCGAGCGCATCGACCTGGCCGAGTTGATCGACGCCATCGAAGACGCCGGCCGCCTGGACGGTGATGTCGTTGATGGTGACCGTGTCGCCATAGACCTTGATCGTGCCGAGCGCGTCCTCGTCATGGGCGCCGGTCGCGGTGTTCGCCCCGCCGGCCCCACCATTGCCTTGCTGGCTGATGACGCGGATCAGCGAATAGCTGCCGCCGTCGTCGGACCCGTAGGTGATCTCGGCGACCTCGACGGTGTGGCCGCGGATGACGATCTTGTCGCCTTCCGCCTTGGAATAGTCGGTGATGACGTCGTTGCCGAAACCCTCAACCCAATGGTCGTGGACATTGTCGTTCTCGCCCGCGACGCCGCGCCAGTTGATCGAGCCGTTTGAGTTGGTATGGGCGGCCAGCACCTCCGCCTTCGCGTTGAGAAGGGCGCGGAATTCGAAGATATCGCGTCCGTCGCCACCGGTCAGCACGTCATTGGCCACGCCTTCGGGAATGGCCTCGGTGACACGGCCCTCGGCGCCATCGGTCTGGGCGGGGTCGGATTCGCCCGCATCGGCATAGGAGATGATCCGGTCGCCGCCGCTGCCACCATCGACCTCCTGGCTGCCGCTGCCGGCGACGATCGTGTCCCAGCGGTCCGTGCCGGTGAAGGTCTGCTCGATGTCCTGCGGATTGTCGGCGCCCCATTGCGGCTGGGTGACCTCGGGCGCCTCGTTGTCGGCGAGCGCTTCCTGCGCCGCCGCGGCGATCGCGTCGAGCTGGTCGACGCCGTCGAACACGCCGGCGGCCTGGACCGTGACGTCGTCGACGGTGACGGTGTCGCCATAGACCTTGATCGTGCCGAGGAGGTCCTCGTCATGGGCGCCGCCATTGTCGCCCTGCTGGGAGCGCAGCTGGATCAGCGAGTAGTCGCCGCCATCGTCCTCGCCATAGGTGATCTCGGCGATTTCGACCGTGTGGCCGCGGATGACGATCTTGTCGCCGTCCTGCTTCGAATAGTCGGTAATGACGTCATTGCCGATGCCCTCGACCCAGTGATCGTGGACATTGTCGTTCTCGCCGGCGACACCGCGCCAGTTGATGGTGCCGTTCCAGCGGGTGTGCTCTGCCAGGATCTCCTGTTTCGCGTTGAGGAGCAGGTTGAAGGAAAAGGTGTCGGCGCCCTGGCCGCCGGTGAAGACGTCATCGGCTGCGCCGTCGGCGACCGCCGCGTTGACCCGGCCTTCCGCACCGTCGGTCTGGGCGGGATCCGGCTCGCCGCCGTCGGAGAAGCTGTAGAGATAGTCGCGGCCGCCGCCCGCATCGACCTCCTGCGCGCCCTCGCCGACGCGGACGATGTCGGTCTGGTCGCCGAGGATGCCGGTGTAGGAGGTGCCGTCCGTGTTGCTGTAGACTTCCTGCTTCACGCCGGCATCGGCGTCGCCGTAAATCTCGTCCACGGTTTCCAGCTGGTCGATGCCGTCGAAGACGCCGGCGGCCTGGACGGTGATGTCGTTGACGGTGACCGTGTCGCCATAGACCTTGATCGTGCCGAGCGCGTCCTCGTCATGGGCGCCGGTCTCCGTATTGGCCCCGCCGGCCCCGCCATTGCCCTGCTGGCTGATGACGCGGATCAGCGAATAGCTGCCGCCGTCGTCGGACCCGTAGGTGATCTCGGCGACCTCGACCGTGTGGCCACGGATGACGATCTTGTCGCCTTCCGCCTTGGAATAGTCGGTGATGACGTCGTTGCCGAAGCCCTCGACCCAATGGTCGTGGACATTGTCGTTCTCGCCAGCCACGGCGCGCCAATTGACGCTGCCATCGGCGTTGGTGTGTTCGGCGATCGTGCTTTCCTTGGCGTTGAGCAGGGCGCGGAACTCGAAGGTGTCGCCGCCCGTGCCCCCGGTCAGCACATCATCTGCGGCGCCGTCGGCGACCGCCGCGGTGACACGGCCTTCCGCGCCATCCGTCTGCGCCGGATCGGGCTCTCCGCCGTCGCCATAGGAGATGATGCGGTCATTGCCGGCGCCGCCGTCGAAGACCTGCTGGCCACTGCCCAGATAGGCCGTGTCGCCGTAGCGTGAACCCTCGATGTCCTGCGGCCCCTGCCCGCCGGTTCCCGCGTCGAGGCTCTGTGCCTGCTTTGCTCCGAGATCGGTGTCGCCAACCTGCGTGATGGTGCTGTCCGCCATGTCCCAGTCTCCTCTGATCAAGCGAACCGGCAACCCCGCAATGGCCCTCCAAACACCCCGTTCGAACGCCCGATCGGCTCGCGCGTTAACGATTGAGAGGCAATGTTTGCGCAAATGGTAAGCGATCGCCGACAAATTTATTCAATTGTCGGACCGGCTTTTCTTGCGGCCGAGGCATGAACATCAAGGTATTGAAATAGAAACGGAAATCTGGACTGTTTCCAAGATTTTGGAGACCCTGATCACGAAATGTTACAGAGATCAGGCGCCGAAATCGGATGATTTATTCCACCGAGCCCAAAGTTTTCGCATGCTCTTCATGTTGCGTTTACCGTCACGAGCAGCGGGCCGTTCCGACATTGTTAACCATGAGCGCGCGGCGGCCCCATTTGCCGGCTCAATGCCGGTCGCGGACATCCGAACGCAGCTCTCACCGCCTGAACCAGAGCGGGACCGGCTTGGGACAATCTTAACCACCCGGCCAAGGTTTTCCCTTGGGTTAACCGCAGGGGCAGCGCGCGATGCGAGACTGGAGCCCAGGGTCGAAGGACGCAATGGGCAAGACGGTGGATCAAACACGGATGGCTGCGATCGCGCGGGACGGCACGGCCGGGCCGAACGGACTGCCGCGGCGTTTCCACTGGCTCGATTTCCTGCGCTTCATGGCGGCGGTGAGCGTGGTGCTGCACCACTATTATTTCTTCTATTTCGACGGCCTCGCCATTCCGATGAGCAAGGAGGAGATGGTGGCGCGCTTTCCGTCGCCGCTGCTCGGCTTCTTCTTTCATCACGGCAAGGACGCGGTGCTGTTCTTCTGGGTGCTGTCGGGCTTCGTCTTCGCACACACCTATTTCCAGCGCCCCGCCGACGGACCGTCCTTTGCGATCGCGCGCTTCGCCCGGCTCTACCCGCTGCATTTCGCGACGTTGATCGCGATGCTCGTCTTGCAGGTGGCGAGCACGCAGCTGACGGGCTCGGCGCAGGTGGTCGGCAACAATGACGCGCGTCATTTCGTGCTGCAGCTCTTCCTCGTCTCGGCCTGGGGGCTTCAGGCGGGCGAGAGCTTCAATGCGCCAATCTGGTCGGTCTCCGCGGAGGTCGGCGTCTATCTCGTCTTCTACCTGATGCATCGCCACAGACTGTTCCAGACCGTCGCCGGACAGGCGCTCGCGCTGCTGACGGCGATCGCGGCGTCGCAATGGATCGGGTCCGGCGTGATTTTGGCCTGCGCGGCATTCTTCTTCGCCGGCTCGCTGGCCTATCTCCTCGTGCGCGACCGCAGGCCTGCGGATTTCGTGATCGCCGCGGTGCTGGCAGGGGCGGCGCTTGCCTTTCCCAATGCGCTGACGCTGTTCGGCGAGCGGCAGACACTGCTGGTTCCAGCCTTCGCGCTGGTCGTGCTCTCCTGCGCCTGGCTGGACATCATCGGCCTGCCGGGCGGCCGGGCCGCTGGCCATCTCGGCGATTTCACCTACAGCGTCTACCTGTTGCATCTGCCGATGATCGTGGCGGCACTGCTCGTCGTCGACCTGACAGGCGTGGCCGATCGCGGCTTCCTGTCGAGCCCGTTGTGGCTCACCTTCTATCTGGCGGCGGTGTTCGGAGCGGGCATCGTCTGCCATCGCCGTTTCGAACGACCGGCGGACCGGGCGATCCGCGCCTGGCTGACCGCACGACGCGAAGCGCCGGCGACAGAGCCAGGCGAAACCTATGCCGGATGAGCGGCAATGACCGCCGCATCTTGCATTCGCGACGCACAGGTTCTTTAAAGTCCTGACTGATCGCCCGAGCCGACATTCGCCACACCGTGGTCCGATCCGGAGACACCGCCATGCCGACGAAGACCGACGCCATCGCCGCGCTGAAACGCCATGCCGAGACCGAAGCGCCGCAGGACATGCGCGCCGCTTTCGCTGCCGATCCCGCCCGATTCTCGCGGCAAAGCACCCGGCTGGATGACATGCTGCTCGACTGGTCGAAATGCCGGGTGACCGAGACGACGCTGGCGCTGTTGGACGAGTTGGCGCGGGCCTGCAACGTGGCCGGCCGCCGCGACGCGATGTTTGCCGGTGAGAAGATCAACACGACGGAAGACCGCGCGGTGCTGCACACGGCGCTGCGCAACCGAGCCAACACGCCGGTCATGGTGGATGGCGAGGATGTGATGGGCGACGTCAACGCGGTGCTCGCCGCGATGGCCGATTTCTGCCACGGTGTGCGCGCCGGCACGATCAAGGGGGCGACCGGCGAGACGATCACAGACGTCGTCAATATCGGCATCGGCGGCTCGGATCTCGGGCCGGCCATGGCCGTTCTGGCGCTGTCGCCCTTCCATGACGGGCCGCGCAGCCATTTCGTCTCCAATATCGACGGGGCGCATATCGCCGACACGCTGGCCGGCCTCGATCCGGCCCGCACGCTGTTCATCATCGCGTCGAAGACCTTCACCACCATCGAGACCATGACCAATGCCGCGACCGCGCGGAGCTGGCTCGTCAACGCGCTGGGCGAAGACGCTGTCGGCGCGCATTTCTGCGCGGTCTCGACGGCGCTTCCCAAGGTCGCCGCCTTCGGCATCGGCGAGGACCGCACCTTCGGCTTCTGGGACTGGGTGGGCGGACGCTATTCGCTGTGGAGCGCCATCGGACTGCCGATCATGATGGCGATCGGGCCGGAAAATTTCGGCCGCCTGCTCGACGGCGCCCACGCGATCGACACGCATTTCCGATCCGCGCCGACGCTCGAGAACCTGCCGATGATGCTCGGCCTGATCGGCTACTGGCACCGGGCGATCTGCGATTATCCGTCGCGCGCCGTCATTCCCTACGACCAGCGGCTCGCGCGGCTGCCGGCCTATCTGCAGCAGCTGGACATGGAATCGAACGGCAAGGGCGTGACGGTTTCCGGCGAGCCGGTGGACGGCGTTTCCGGACCGATCGTCTGGGGCGAGCCGGGCACAAACGGCCAGCACGCCTTCTTCCAGCTTCTGCACCAGGGCACGGATGTGGTGCCGGTGGAGTTCCTCGTCGCGGCGAACGGGCACGAGCCCGACCTGCGCCACCACCACGAGCTGTTGCTGGCCAACTGCCTGGCACAATCCGAAGCGCTGATGAAGGGCCGCACGCTGGAGGAAGCCAAGGCGCAACTTCTCGCCAAGGGAATGGACGAGGCCGAAGCGGCCGCGCTTGCCCCGCATCGCGTCTTTTCCGGCAACCGGCCCTCGATCACCATCGCCTATGAGCGGCTGGATCCCTACACGCTGGGGCGCATCATCGCGCTCTACGAACACCGGGTGTTTGTCGAGGCGCAGCTCTTCGGCATCAACGCCTTCGACCAGTGGGGCGTCGAGCTCGGCAAGGAGCTCGCAACAGCGCTGCTGCCGGTGGTCGAAACCGGCGAGGGCGCGGAGGCGCGCGACGGCTCCACGGCCGCCCTTGTGGCGCATCTGCGCGGGCTGGCGGCCTCGTAATTGCCGCTGGGTCCGTCGCGGCGCGACGGACGCTACGGAACCCAATGCGGTCTGCGTGCGTTTCCCTTTCAAGCACCGTCTGGAAAGGAACCCTTGCCATGCCGATCAGCGCTTCTCGCGACACCCTCGACGGGATGGACCACCGCATGGACGCGCCTCGGCTTCGGCCCCGCGCGATCCGGGAAGCAAGGCGGCGCGCCGTCTCCGAAACGGGCGTCATCGCCGTCGCGCTGCTCTTTGCCATCGCGCTTGGAACCGCCAGCATGGTGGAGGCTGCGATCGCCTCGCCGCTGTTGCCCTGACACTTCGCCCAATCGTCTTTTGCTTGTGACCTCGCCCGCCTTCGCATAACGCTTCTGGCATCCAATTGACGTGGTGACCGGAGGGCATGATGAGCGGAGAAAGCAAGACCAGGCTGCGCAGCCAGCAATGGTTCGACAATCCGGACGATCCCGGCATGACCGCGCTCTATCTGGAGCGCTATCTCAATTTCGGCCTGACGCGTGACGAGCTGCAGTCCGGCAAGCCGATCATCGGCATTGCCCAGACCGGCTCGGACCTCTCGCCCTGCAACCGCCACCATATCGAACTGGCCAAGCGCGTGCGCGCGGGCATCGAGGCGGCCGGCGGCATTCCCTTCGAATTTCCCTGCCACCCGATCCAGGAAACCGGCAAGCGGCCGACGGCGTCGCTCGACCGCAACCTCGCCTATCTGTCGCTGGTCGAGGTGCTCTACGGCTACCCGCTGGACGGGGTGGTGCTGACGATCGGCTGCGACAAGACCACGCCGGCTCTCTTGATGGCGGCGGCGACCGTCAACATTCCAGCCATCGCGCTCTCGGTCGGCCCGATGCTGAACGGATGGCATCGCGGAGAACGCACCGGCTCCGGCACGGTCGTGTGGAAGTCGCGCGAGCGCCTGTCGGCCGGCGAGATCGACTATGAGGAATTCATGGACATCGTCGCGTCTTCGGCGCCCTCCGTCGGCTATTGCAACACGATGGGCACGGCCTCGACGATGAACTCGCTGGCCGAGGCGCTGGGCATGCAACTCCCCGGCTCGGCCGCGATCCCCGCGCCCTACCGCGAGCGCGGGCAGATTTCCTATGACACGGGCAGACGCATCGTGGAGATGGTGCATGAGGACCTGAAGCCCTCGGACATCATGACGCGCGAGGCGTTCGAAAATGCCATCGTCGTCAATTCGGCGATCGGCGGCTCGACCAACGCGCCGATCCACCTGAACGCGGTGGCCCGGCATCTGGGCGTCGCGCTCGACAATGACGATTGGCAGGCGGTCGGCCATGCGATCCCGCTGCTCGTCAACCTGCAGCCGGCGGGGGAATTTCTCGGCGAGGACTATTGCCGCGCCGGCGGCGTTCCGGCGGTGGTGATGGAGCTGATGAAGGCAGGGCTGCTGCCGCATCCGGGCGCGGTCACCGCCAATGGTCGGACGATCGGCGAAAATTGCGAAGCCGTCGAGAATTTGAACACCGACGTCATCCGCACAGTCGCCGCGCCGATGGTGGAACATGCGGGCTTCCTCAACCTGAAAGGCACGCTGTTTGATTCCGCGATCATGAAGACGAGCGTGATCTCCGAGGAATTCCGTAAGCGATACCTTTCTGATCCGGACGATCCCGACGCCTTCGAGGGCAAGGTCGCCGTCTTTGACGGGCCGGAGGACTATCACACGCGCATCGACGATCCGGCCGAAGGCATCGACGAGCACACGATCCTGATCATGCGCGGCGCCGGGCCGATCGGCTATCCGGGCGCGGCCGAAGTCGTGAACATGCAGCCGCCGAACTACCTGATCCGAAAGGGCGTCAAGTCGCTGCCCTGCCTCGGCGACGGTCGGCAGTCGGGTACGTCCGGCTCACCCTCGATCCTGAACGCCTCACCGGAGGCCGCCGCGATGGGCGGACTGGCGCTGCTGCGCAACGGCGACCGCATCCGCATCGACCTGAAGAAGGGCGAGGCCGACATCCTGCTGCCCGACGAGGAGCTGGCGGCGCGGCGCAGCGCGCTGGAGGCGGCGGGCGGCTACGCCTATCCGGCGCACCAGACGCCATGGCAGGAAATCCAGCGCTCGATGGTCGACCAGCTGTCGGAGGGCATGGTGCTGAAGCCGGCGGTCAAGTACCAGCGGGTCGCGCAGACCAAGGGCGTTCCGCGCGACAATCACTGACCGCGGCGAGTTCGATCTGCCCGCCTTCGGCGGAGCAGGCTCGACGTTCGACTGATCCAACCATCCTCAGGCGGCCAGCACCTCGGTCCTCGGGGCGAGCGTCTGGCCGTCCTTGTCGAAGAGGTGCAGGGATTTCGGTTCGGCGTAGAGCGAGACGGTCGCGCCGCGTTCCAGCGTCACGTGGCCCGGAAGCTTGGCGATGAAAGGATCATCGCGTCCGGCCACGCGGACATAGAGCAGCGTGACCTCGCCGAGCGCCTCGACGATGTCGATCTCGCCCTGGACAAGCGCAGTCTGGCCGTTTTCGACCAGGCGCAGATCCTCCGGGCGCACGCCGAGGCTGACCTTCTGGCCCTTCAGGCCGGCATCGCCGCCGAAGGGAACCGAGGTCGCGCCGGTGTGGTCGATCTCCACGCCGACTGCGGCGTCGGAAACCGAAGAGACGGTGGCCGGGATGATGTTCATGGCCGGCGAGCCGATGAACTGGGCGACGAAGAGATTGGCCGGCCGATGGTAGAGCTCCATCGGCGAGCCGACCTGCTCGATATAGCCGGCCCGCAGCACGACGATCCGGTCGGCCAGCGTCATCGCCTCGACCTGGTCGTGGGTGACGTAGATCATGGTGGTGTCGGGCATGGATTCGTTGAGCTTGGCGATCTCGATACGGGTCGCCACGCGCAGCGCGGCATCGAGGTTGGACAGCGGTTCGTCGAAGAGGAAGACCTTGGGATCGCGGCAGATGGACCGGCCGATGGCCACGCGCTGGCGCTGGCCGCCGGAGAGCGCCTTCGGCAGGCGGTCGAGATAGGGCGTGAGCTGCAGGATTTCGGCCGCGTTCTTGACGCGCCGCTCGATCTCCTCGCGCGGGAACTTCGCCAGACGCAGGCCGAAGGCCATGTTGTCGTAGACGGTCATGTGCGGATAGAGCGCGTAGGTCTGGAAGACCATGGCGATGCCGCGCTGCGACGGCGGCACGTCATTGACGACCATGCCGTCGATCTCCAGCGTGCCGCCGGTGATCTGCTCCAGCCCGGCGATGCAGCGCAGAAGCGTCGACTTTCCGCAGCCGGACGGACCGACGAAGACGATGAACTCACCCTTCCTGATGTGAAGGTTGATGCCGTGCAGAACCTTTACCTGGCCATAGGCCTTGTCCAGGTCGGTCAGTTTCAATTCCGCCATGATCTCTCCTCCCTAACCGACGCGTCCGATGAATCCGCCGAGCGCGTCCAGTTTCACCACGCCGTTCTCGACCGTTCCGTCGAGCGGCGCTTCGGCGAGTTTCGTCAATTCCAGGCCCGGTTCGAACTCGGCGGGGCCGTGTCCGAGATTGAAGGCGCAAAACAGCCTCGCCTCCCCGTCGTCGCGGATGAAGGCGACGACGTCGTCCGGCGCGTCCACGAAAGTGACGCCGCCCTTGGTCAGCGCGCGCTGCTGGCGCCTGAACGCCAGGAAATCGCGGTAAAACTCGTAGACGCTGCTGTCGTGGCCCTGCTGGGTGTCCACGGCCATGGCGCGATGGATGTCGGGCACGGGCAGCCAGGGCTTGCCGGTGGTGAAGCCGCCATTGGGGAGGTTCGACGACCAGACCATCGGCGTGCGACAGCCGTCGCGTCCCTTGAATTTCGGCCAGAAGCGGATGCCGTAGGGATCCTGCAGATCCTCGTAGTTCAGATCGGCTTCCGGCAGGCCCAGCTCCTCGCCCTGATAGATGCTGACGGAGCCGCGCAGCGAGAAGATCAGGCCGGCGACCAGCTTCAGATAGCGCACCGGATCGCGCTCGAACGCGCCCCAGCGCGTCGCGTGGCGCACGACGTCGTGGTTGGAGAAGGCCCAGCAGGACCAGCCGTCGGGCGCTTCGTTCTCGAAACGCTCGATGACTTCGCGCACCTTCGGCGCGGTGATGGGGTCGGGCGCCAGGAAGTCGAAGGCGTAGCACATGTGGATGCGGTCGTTGCCGCGCGTGTAGTCGGCCAGGATTTCCATATCGCGCTGGCTGTCCCCGACCTCGCCGACCGCGGCCGCGGCCGGGAACTCGTCGAGCACGGCGCGGAAGCGCTTCAGGAAGGCGATGTTCTCGGGCTGGCTCTTGTCGTAGAGGTGGTCCTGGTAGTTGTAGGGATTGACCTCTGGCGCCGTCTTGGCGTTGCGCTCCTCCGGCGGTAGCGCCGGATTGCTCTGCAGCGTCCGCGAATGGAAGTAGAAATTGATCGTGTCGAGGCGGAAACCGTCGACGCCGAGTTCCAGCCAGAAGCGCACCATGTCGAGCAACTCGTTCTGGACGTCCGGATTGTGGAAGTTCAGGTCCGGCTGGCTCGTCAGGAAGTTGTGCATGTAATATTGCAGCCGGGTCGCGTCCCATTCCCAGGCCGAGCCGCCGAAGATCGACAGCCAGTTGTTGGGCGGCGAGCCGTCCGGCAGCGGATCGGTCCACACGTACCAGTCCGCCTTGTGGTTGTCGCGGTTGGAGCGGCTTTCCACGAACCAGGGATGCTGGTCGGAGGTGTGCGACATGACGAGGTCGATCATCACCTTCAGGCCCAGATGATGGGCGTCCTCCACCAGGATGCGAATGTCCTCCAGACTGCCGAACATCGGATCGACGCCGCGATAGTCCGAGACGTCGTATCCGAAATCCTTCATCGGCGACGGGAAGAACGGGCAGATCCAGATCGCGTCGACCCCGAGAGCGGCGACATAGGGCAGGCGCTGGCGGATGCCGGCGAGATCGCCGATGCCGTCGCCGTTGGAATCCTGGAAGGAGCGCGGATAGATCTGGTAGATCACCGCGCCGCGCCACCAGTCCGGATCGGGCGTCGACTGGTCCTCGGTTCTCTGTGCGGCGGATGCGAACACGCTCATGAAGTGAATAGTCCCTGTTTACTTGACCGAGCCGGCCAGGAGGCCGCGCACGAGGTAGCGTTGCATGGCGAAGAACACGATCAGCGGCACGGCGATCGACACGAAGGCCGCCGTCGCCAGGATTTCCCAGTTGCCGCCGCGCGTGCCGAGGAGTTCCACGATCTGGTTGGTCATCACCGTCGTTTCGCCGGTCGCGTCGATGAGGAACACCTTGGCGACGAGCAGGTCGTTCCAGGTCCACAGGAACTGGAAGATGGCGAAGGAAGCCAGCGCCGGGAAGGACAGCGGCAGCACGATGCGGGTGAAGATCTGGAAGTCGGTGGCGCCGTCGACCTTGGCGCATTCGATGATGTCGCGCGGCAGGCCGACCATGTAGTTGCGCAAGAGGTAGACCGCGAGCGGCAGGCCGAAGCCGGTATGGGCGAGCCAGACGCCGAGATAGCCCTTGCCGATGCCGATCTCCAGATGCAGCCGCAGAAGCGGGATCAGCGCCAGTTGCAGCGGCACGACGAGGAGCGCGACGACAGCCGCGATCAGCAGCGCGCGGCCGGGAAAGCGCATCCAGGCGAGCGCATAGGCGGCGAAGGCGGCAATCACGATCGGGATGACGGTTGCCGGGATGGTCACTGTCAGCGTGTTGAAGAACGCCTTGGCCATGGAGTCCGTGCCGGAGCCGGAAAACAGCACACGTTCGTAGTTGGCGAGCGTGAAGTCGGGCGGCGTGTTGGCGGTCACGAAGACGCGTTCGCCGCGGCTGCCCGAGAACTCGGTGCCGTTTTCAAGTCGGTAGTCGCCATTGGCCTGAACGGTCAGCTTTCCGTCCTCGCCCATGTCGGCGGTGTCGCCGGGCACGTAATCGTCGATTGCGCGCGACGACGTGCCCCAGGCGACGATCGTCGCGTCGGAATTGGCCTCGTTGTCGGCGAAGATGTTGCCCGAGATGACGAACAGGTCTCCCTCCTGGCCCTGCTCCGACGGCGCCTTGGTGCGCAGGACGAGGTTCTGCTGCTGGGTGAAGGCGGCCTTCCACCAGCCGCTGGAATAGATCTGGTCGGCGGTGCGGAAGGACGAGATGAGCAGGCCCACCGTCGGGAACAGCCACAGCAGGACGAGGCCGATGACGGAGAGGTGAACGGCCCAGGTCAGGCCGGATTTGCTGCCAGCGATCGATGACATGGTTCCGGCCTCCTCAGCGCATTTCCTTGCGGGCGTTGTAGACGTTCCAGACCAGGATCGGCGACACCAGCAGCATGATGACGATCGCGCTGGCCGAACCGACCCCCCAGTCATTGGCACGGAACAGCTTGTCGAACATGTAATTGGCGAGAACCTGGGTCTCCCACTGGCCGTTGGTCATGGCGTAGACGATGTCGAAGACCTTGAGCACGACCAGGGTGATCGTCGTCCACACGACGACGATCGTGCCCATGATCTGCGGCACCTTGATCTTGAAGAAGATGTCGAACGGCCCGGCGCCGTCGATGACGGCGGCCTCGATGGTCTCCTCGGGGATGCCGCGCAGCGCCGCCGACAGGATGACCATGGCAAAACCCGTCTGGATCCAGACCAGGACGGCCATCAGGAAGAAATTGTTCCAGAAGGGCACCGTCAGCCAGGTCTGGGGCTCGCCGTAGGGAAAGCTCATCGTGAAGAGCGAGATCAGCGAGCGCGCGGACAGGAAGGCGAGCCAGGCGACGCCGACCGAGCCGACGATGCGGCCAAGCGTCGCCAGCCAGTTGCTGCCGGAATGGGAGGCCTGCGGCCTGAACACGGGCGTCAGGAAGGCATAGAGCGCGTAGAGCATCAGCGCGGCGAAGGCCAGGAGGACGATCGCCGGCACGACGCGCAGCGCGAGCACGGACCAGAGACCGCCGTCGAAGGTGAGCCAGACCGCGTTGAGCACGCCGATCTGCTCCTGACCGGCGGGGCGCGCGTCATAAACGAGTTTGAAGATGACCGAGGCGCCGACAAAGGAGATCGCCATCGGCATGAAGATCAGCGACTTGGCGATGTTGCCCCATTTGATGCGGTCGGTAAGCTGCGCCGCCATCAGACCGAAAGCGGTCGACGCGGCCGGCACCACGATGAGCCACATCATGTTGTTGCGCATCGCTTCCCAGAATTTCGGTTCGGCCGCCATCTGGCGATAATGATCGAGCCCCACAAAGGCGCCGCCGGCGTCACGATCGGTCAGCGACAGGCGCAGCGTCTCGAAGACGGGATAGGCGAGATAGAGGCCGAGCGCGAAGATCGCGGGAAACAGGAAGAGCCAGGGCCGCACCAGGTTGGCGCGGTTGATGTTGCGTCCGGCATTGGGCCCGGACGCGGGAAACAGGACCTTGTCGAGGACGAGGTTGGACAGGAAGAAATAGCCCAGACAACCGCCGACGCCGGCGATGATCGTGATCAGTCCCAGCAGAGCAGGATGCATGGCTTCCTCCCAAAAACCGTGTCGCCCCAGACGTGCCGTCCGGGACGAATGTGCCCCGGACGACGAGATTCAGCAATAGCGCGATGCGCCACTTACTTCAGCGCATCCCAGGAATCCTGGATTGCGTTGGCGACGTCCTCTGCGGATTTGCCACCCGTGTAATCGACCATGCCGGTCCAGAACGAACCCGCGCCGACGCCGCCCGGCATCAGGTCGGAACCATCAAACCGGAAGGTGGTGGCGTTGAGCAGGATCTCGTTCATCTTCTTCAGGGTCGGATCGCCGAAGGCATCCGGGTTGACGCCCTTGAACGGGGTCAGGAAGCCCTTGCGCGCCATCCAGGTCTCATGCGCTTCCGGCGTCTGCAGGAAGGCGATCAGGTCGTGGGCGGCCTGGTTCTCGTTGGTGATGACCCAGGTCGTCCCCGCGCCGAGGACCGGCGTGCCGAGATCCTTGTCGGCATAGGCCGGGAAGTAGAAGAAGTCGACGTCCTCGCCCACCGCGGTGCCTTCCGGGAAGAACGCCGGGATGAACGACGCCTGGCGGTGCATGTAGCACTGTGGCGGCGACGAGAAGAGGCCCTTCGGCGAGTCACGGAAGTCGGTGGAGGCGACAGCGCCGGCGCCACCCGCCACATAGGCGTCGTTGCGCGCGAACCAGCCGAACTCCTCGATCGCGGCGACGACCACCGGATCGTTGAACTTCATCTCGTTGGAGACCCACTTGTCGTAGTTTTCCGGCGAGGTGGTGCGCAGCATCAGGTCTTCCACCCAGTCGGTGGCCGGCCAGCCGGTCGCGGCGCCGGAGCCGAGGCCGATGCACCACGGCGTGCCGCCGTCGTCGACGATCTGCTGGGTCAGCGCCTTGAGCTCTTCCATGGTCGTCGGGATGTCATAGCCCGCGTCCTCGAAGTTCTCCGGGATGTACCACACGAGCGACTTCACGTCGTTCTTGTAGGGGAAGCCGTAGAAGTGGTCTTCGCCGTCCTGGCCGGTATAGGTGCCCAGATCGACCCAGGAATCGCCGGCGGCGTAGTTCTCGCGCAGCCAGTCGGCCACGTCGTCGCCAAGCGGCGCAAGGAAGCCGCGCGACGCCATGTCGGAGGCGAGGCCCGGCTGCGGGAAGGCTGCGACATTCGGCGCCGAGCCGGCTTCCAGATCGACGACGATCTGCTGCTCGAAGCTGTCGGAACCGACGTAGCGCACGTCATGACCGGACTTGTCGGCGAACACCTTCAGCACGGCCTCGACGTTTTCCTGGTCCGGCCCGAGCCACGGGCCGAAAACCGTCAGCTGTTCAGCGCCGGCCGAGCCGGCGGCGCCAGTCAACAAGGCGGCGGCGAAGCCCGCCATGATTGTCTTCTTCATCGAAAATCCTCCCAGGATCGATTTTCCAAACGAGCCATCCGGCTCAAGGTACATTCACACTTGCATGCATGCACGATGCGCAAAGCCAGTCAAAGCGCTTTGGCTGCCCACAGACTTGGCGTAGTGCCTTTTGAAGTCAAGCGAAATATTTGTCCCGGCGCCTTGTCGTTCATCAATGACGCCAAGTCATTGCAGCTTTTCGCAGTGACCTAGTGAAGTGTGGCACAGAATCAAAAAACTGGCCAATGGCTGCGTTTTTGTGCACTATCCAAAGCCCTTTGAATGCCTTTTGGAGGAGGGGCATCGCGTGAATCTCAAGGAATTGTCGGAAAAACTCGGCCTTTCGCAAACCACGGTGAGCCGTGCCCTGAACGGCTATCCGGAGGTGAGCGAGACCACGCGGCGGCGCGTGCAGGACTTCGCGCGCCAGATGAACTACCAGCCCAATTCCAACGCCCGGCGGCTGGCGACCGGCAAGTCGAGCACGATCGGCCATGTCGTGCCACTGTCGTCGCACGACATGATCAATCCGCATTTCTCCGACTTCATCGCCGGGGCCGGCGAGATCTACAACCGCCACGGATACGACATGCTGATCTCGGTGGTCAGCATGGACGCCGAGCAGTCGACCTACGAGACATTGTACCGCAACAGGCGCATCGACGGGATGATCGTGCACGGACCGCGGTTCGACGACGAGCGGATCGCCCTCCTCACTCGCCTCAAGGTGCCCTTCGTCGTCCATGGCCGCACCAACGCGCCCGAGGACAGCTACTCGTGGGTCGACGTCGACAACCGGCGCACCTTCCACGAGGCCGCCACCTGGCTGCTCGACGCAGGGCACCGTCGCATCGGCCTGATCAACGGTCCCGAATTCATGACATTTGCGATCTGGCGCCGCGAGGGTTTTGAGAACGCCCTGCGCGAGCGCGGCCTGGAGCCCGATCCGGCCATCATGACGGCCGCCGACATGATCGAGCCGAACGGCCACGCGGCGATGACGCGTTTCCTGGAGCAGGACAATCCGCCGACGGCGGTGCTGTGCTCCAGCATGCTGACGTCGCTCGGCGCGCTGAGGGCGGTGCGCGAACACGATCTGAAGCCCGGGCGGGACATTTCCGTCATCGGCTTCGACGACTGCCTCTCCTTCCTGCCCGCGATGCGCGAGAACCCCGCGGTGAGCGTGGTGCAGTCGAGCATCCGGCTGGCGGGGAAGGCATGCGCGACCATGCTGATCGACCAGATCGAGCGCAACACCGGCCCGCAGAGCCTGCGCCTCGACACCCGGCTCCTCCTCGGCGCCTCGACCGGCCCGGCGCCCGGCGGCTGACACGCGACGTTCCGCGCAGTCTGTGCGATTGCGCACAGACGAGTCTTGCCCTTATGAATGGAACTGGTTTTCGGGGATAACGCGGCGCAGCCGCTCACGGGGGGTCACAGGATCCGCATGCCGCTCGTTTTCGCGATGTTCGCAGGCTTGCTTTTGAAGCACTTCCTGGCGGACTACGTCTTTCAGCCGAAATGGATGCTGAGCGCCAAGGGCCGCCTGGACGCGCCCGGCGGATACGCCCATGCGGGGCTGCATGCGCTCGGCAGCGGCATTGTGCTGATCGCATGCGGCATCGGCGCGGCGACCGTCGCCGCGATCATGGTCGGCGAGGCCGTCGTCCACTACGCCATCGACTACGCCAAGGACCGGATCACGCTGCGCACCGACACCAAGCACAATCCGAAGCGCTACTGGCTGCTGCACGGCCTCGACCAGTTCGCCCACCAGATGACCTATGTGGCCATCGCCTGGATCGCCTTCGCCCACCTGCCGGCCTGAGCCGCAGCCCAATTCATGACGTGAATGCGCTGGCAAAGCCTGCGTCCGGTCGATCAGTCATGTCGTTTGAAAGAATGGCGCGCCCGAAAGGATTCGAACCTCTGACCCCCAGATTCGTAGTCTGGTGCTCTATCCAGCTGAGCTACGGGCGCGCAGGTGACGGGGACGGGACAGGTGCCGTCCGATGCGTCGAAGCGGCTTCCTAGTCCGTTGCGATGCGGAATTCAAGCCGTTTTCACCGGAAAAATGAAGATAGGCGCGCAGCGGCCGCATCGCCGGTTCTAGGCCGATGCGCCGGAGGCGTCGCGTGTGCGGCGGCGGCGTTCGTGTTCGAGCGAAACCGGGGCGTCGGGAAGCCTGATTTCGAAATGTGCGCCGACGGCCCGGTCGTCGCGCAGTTCCAGCGTGCCGCCATGGGCGCGCACCAGCTCATGCGCAATGGCAAGCCCCAGCCCGGTGCCGCCAGCGCGCGCCGAGCCCTTGAACGCGGAGAACAGGTTTTCGCGGGCCTTGGCGGGCAGGCCGGGGCCGGTGTCCTCGATGCCGATTAGCACCGTCGTTCCCATGCGCGCCGCTGAGACCGACAGGCGCTTGACCGTGGCCGGGTCCTTGTCGGCGCGCATCGCCTCGACCGCGTTGCGGCACAGGTTCATCATCACGCGAAACAGTTGCTCGCTATCGGCGTCGAGCTCGAAATCGTCGGGAATGGCGGCTGAGAACTCGATGCCGGAGGCAGGGTCGATGCCAAGCAGTTCCTCCACGTCGGCGACGATCGGCGCAAGCTTGACGCGCCGCCGCGTCGGCGCCGCCTCGCCCGCGCGCCCGTAAGACAGCACGTTCTCGGAATAGGAGACAGCCCGGTCGAGCGTGCGCACGAGTTTCGGCGCGAAGCGCTGCACGGCCGGGTCGCTGACCGCCGACAAGCGGTCGGACATCAACTGCGCGGATGCAAGGATGTTGCGCATGTCGTGGTTGATCTTCGAGACGGCCAGGCCGAGATCGGCAAGCCGCTTCTGGCTCTTCAGCGTCTCCTGCAACTGCCCCTGCATGGCGGCGAGCTCGCGCTCTGCAATGCCGAGTTCGTCGTTGCGCGCGGAAGGCGCGATGATCGCGTCGGGGCTTTCCGGCGCCATGGAGAAGGTGAGCATGGAGCGCGTCATCCGGCGGATCGGGCGGATCGCGATGCGGTTGATCGCCATGAAGACGAGGGTCGCCGTGATCAAAGAGATGATCAGAGACAGGATCGCGACATTGCGCGCATAGATCAGCATGGCGGCGCGCAGCGGCGCGTCCGGCAGGACCAGTTCAATGGAATTGTCGCTGTCGCCGATCGGCCCGTAGACGCGGAGATAGCGGTCGCCGCCGAACAGCATCGTGTCGAAGGCGTCGCGGATCGCCGAAATGGGGCTGAATTCGGCGACGTTGACCTGGTCGTGGATCGGCGGCACCTCCTCGCTCAGGCGGATGAAGCGGGAGCGCTCGCCGAGCCGCAGCGCGATCGCCATGGCGCCGGTGGCCATCAGCACGTCGTCCTGCGCCTTGAGCGGCAATTCCAGCTCGGCGTCGGAGGCGACGAGCACGGCAGCGGCGGATGCGGTGTTCACCTTGCCGGCGAGCCACGTCATACGGAAATTGGCGACCGACGGCACGAAGATCAGCACTTCCGCGATCATCACGAAGAGGATCGTCAGGAGCAGGATCTTCGTCGACAGGCGGCGGCCGGCATTGAGGCCTGCCGCCTTGCGCGGAACCGGCTTGTCGGTCTGCGTCATGTTCCGCACCTCCTTGCGTTTCGCATCCTATCCGAAGGCGCGCAAAAAGACGACAAGGCGGCGCACCCACGGATTTTGCGTTGCCGGCGCGGAATAGGCGGTCGCCGCACGCTTGGCCATCTCCGCCATGGTCGGATAGGGCGGGATGTAGCTTCGAATGTCGGAGGCCTTCATCTTCCGGGCCACGGCGAGCGCGAAGAGGTTGATCATCTCGCCGGCGCCGGCGCCCGCGATGCCCGCTCCGAGAACGCGGCCCTTCCTGTCGGTGACGAGCTTGACCAGGCCGTCGGTCTTGCGCTCGGCGCGGGCGCGGTCATTGTCGGCATAGGGCCAGCGGAACACCTTGACGTCGCCATGGCGCTCGCGCGCGGCCTCTTCGCTCAGGCCGACCTGGGCCAGTTCGGGATCGGTGTAGGTCGCCCAGGGAATGATGTCGCGGTTCTCCTTGCCGGGAACGCGAAACAGGATCGACTGCACGACCAGCGCGGCGTGATAGCCGGCCACATGGGTGAATTGCAGCCCGCCGGTAACGTCGCCGATCGCGTAGATGCGGCGGTTGGAGGTGCGCAGGGCAGCGTCGACCGCGACAGCGCGGCGCTCCAGTTTCACGCCCGCCTTGTCGAGATCGAGCCGTTCCACGTTGGGCGCGCGACCGGTCGCGACCAGCAGATGCGAGCCGGACACCTCTTCGGCACCCGCCCCGGTCTCGTAGCGCACAACGATGCCGCTCTCGCCGTCCGGCGCGACGCTGGTGACCTTGGCACCCTCATGGATGACGATCCCCTCGCCACGCAACCGCTCCAAGACGATCGCCGTCAGTTCCGGGTCGTCCTTGCCGAGCGCCTTCAGCCCCTCGATGACGGTGACCTGCGCGCCGAGGCGGCGATGCGCCTGCGCCAGTTCCATGCCGATCGGACCGCCGCCGATGATGATCAGGTGGTCCGGTGCCGTCGTGTTGTCGAAGATCGTCTCGTTGGTGAGAAAGGGCACCGTGTCGAGGCCCGGGATAGGCGGGACGAAGGGCGAAGAGCCCGTCGCGATGACGAAACGGCGCGGCCGGATCTCGAAATCGCCGGCGAGGAACGTTTCGCCATCGGTGAAGCGGCCGTAGTCCTCGATGACGCGCACGCCGAGCCCGGTGAACCGCTCGACGGAGTCGTGCGGCGCGATCGAGGCGATCACGTCGCGGACATGGTCTTGCACGCCGGCGAAATCGACCTGCGGCTCGACCGGCGCGATACCGAACTTGCCGGCCTGGCGCATGGTCTCGGCCGCCTTGCCGGCGGCGATCATGGCCTTGGAGGGGACGCAGCCATAGTTGAGGCAGTCGCCGCCCATCTTGCCGCCCTCGACGAGCACGACCGGCACGCCGAAGGCGGCCGCGGCCGCGGCGACCGTCAGGCCGCCCGAGCCGCCGCCGATCACGCAGATGTCGGGTGTGAGCAGTTCCGGCATGGCAGCGTTTCCTTGTCCTTGTCTGCTGATGTGGTTCTCAGCGACCGGCGCGCAGGCGCCGGATCACCGTCGGGACCGCCGCGATGACGGCGAGCGCCAGGAAGGCGATGGTGATCTGCGGCGTCACCAGGTCGGAGAGCGCGACCTGCGTGCCGGCCTCGCGCGCCGAGACGAGCACGCTGTCCAGGCCCTGGCCTAGATAGGTGTAGGCGAAGGTGCCGGGCATGATTCCGAGAAAGGTGGCAGCGACATAGGCGCGCAGCGACACGTTGAAGAAGGCCGGCGCGATGTTGATCACGAAGAAGGGGAAGATCGGCGCGAGGCGCAAGACGAGAAGGTAGGAGAAGGCGTCCTTCTCGAAGCCGTCTGCAAGCCGCTTCACCCGTCCGCCGACGCGATCGCGCAGGAAGTCGCCAAAGGCGCTGCGCGCAGCGAGGAACAAGGCCGTCGCACCCGTCGTCGCCGCAAAGGCGACCAGCACGCCGCCGACGAACCAGCCGAAGAGGAAGCCCGAAAAGACGGTGAGGACGGAGGCCGCCGGGAAGGAGAAGGCGACGGCGAGCGCATAGATCGCGGTGAAGCCGGCGAGGGCGAGCGCGTAATTGGCATCGACGAAACCGAGCAGGCTTTCGCGGCTTTCCGCCAGGAAGTCGAGCGACAGATAGCGCTGCCAGCCCATCGCATAGGCGAAGGCCAGCCCCAGGGCGATCACCGCCAGGGGGGCGTAACGTTTCCAGGCGCCGGCGCGCCTTGCCGGCGTTCGCGGTTCCGCCATATCCATCGCCTCGTCTGTCACGGCATGATCCTTCTTAGAACGGTTTTGCGGTTTCATGCACCGCTGTTGGCTCGCATTTGGCGGTCCGGCCGATCAAGAACAATTCACAAACCATTGATGCGAGGAAGCGTGATCGCCTCTGACGCCTGGCTCACGGGCGCGTGAGCGACCACCACCGACGCGCGAAAGCGGGCGAATGCGGGCATTGACTCGACGCGTGCTTTGAACCATAAGCGCGCAACGCTCGGGCGCGTCTCCGGCGGCGTATTTGTGTTGCGCCTCGCCAGGAGACCCGGCTCCCAACCGAATAGCACGAAGACAAGGGCCGCCTTCATCGGCGGAGAAGACAATGAAACGCACCTACCAGCCGTCCAAACTGGTCCGCAAGCGCCGTCATGGTTTCCGTTCCCGCATGGCAACCACCGGCGGCCGCAAAGTGCTCGCCGCCCGCCGTGCGCGCGGCCGCAAGCGCCTGTCGGCCTGATCGGTTTTCCGCGACGCTGAACGATGAACGGACCGGCAACACACGCCGGACGAACCGATCAGCCTGTCGCCGGACCGTATGGCGTTTTGCGCAAACGCTCCGAATTTCTGGCCGTGCGCCGCGGAACGAAAGTTCGCGGCGCTTTTGTGCTTGTGGAAGCACAGCACCGCCGCGACGACGATATGCCGCGTCTCGGCCTGACCGTCTCCAAGAAGAATGGCAATGCCGTCAAGCGCAACCGCATCAAGAGGCGGCTGCGCGAAGCAGTTCGCCTTTGTGGCGCGGGTGACATGGCGATCGGAAATGACTATGTGATCGTTTCGACGCCGAAGGCGCTGCGCGCGCCGTTCGATGCCCTATGCGCCGATGTCTCATCCGCATTCGCGCAGGCCAACAGGAAATTGCAGCGCCACCGGGAAGGCGCCTGAGAGGACCGGACACCCCACGATGGAAAACAACCGCAACCTGTTCATCACGATCATTCTCTCGGTCGCGATCCTGGCAACCTGGCAAATCTTCTACATGGGGCCGAAGCTGGAGGCCGAGAAACAGGCGCAACTCGAGCAGCAGGCGCAGCAGCCGGCCGAGACCGCCGCCCAGACGCCGGCCGCATCCGCCGACGGCTCCATTCCGCAATCGACGATCGGCGGTGAAGCCGCCGCGCCGGCCACCGTGGCCGAAGCCGCCGAGGAAGCCGGCCGCATCACCATCGACACGCCGACGCTGTCCGGTTCGATCAACCTGCGCGGCGCGCGGTTCGACGACCTGAAGCTGAAGGAATATCGCGAGACGATCGAGAAGGATTCTGACATCGTCACGCTGCTCGAACCGTCGACGCAGCCGGACGGCTATATCGGCGAGTTCGGCTATGTCGGATTCGACGGCGCGCCGCAGTCCGACACGGTCTGGCAGGCGTCCGGCGACGCGACGCTGTCGCCGTCATCGCCGGTGGAACTCACCTACGAGGCGCCGAACGGGCTTGTCTTCACCCGCACGATCTCGATCGACGACCACTACATGTTCGAGATCAAGGACAGCATCGAGAACACGTCCGAAGGCGCGGTCGCCGTGCAGGAATACGGCCGCATCACGCGCTATTCCAAGCCCGAGAAACGGCCGATCTACGTGCTGCACGAAGGCATGATCGGCGTGACCGGCACCGAGGGGCTGACCGAGCGCAAGTTCAACAAGATCGAGGAAGAAGGCCAGCTCGTGCCCGGCACGTCCACCGACGGCTGGCTCGGCATCACCGACAAATACTGGGCGACCGCGCTCATTCCGGTCGGCGGCGAGAGCTTCCAGCCGCGCTATTCCTATTTCTCCGACGGCCGCGCGCGCTACCAGTCGGACTTCCTGACGGAATCCACGACGGTCGAACCGGGCGCGACGATCCAGTTCGACAACCTGTTCTTCGCCGGCGCCAAGGTGTCGAGCCAGCTCGACGCCTACAAGGAAAAATACAACATCCGCCTCTTCGAGAAGATGATCGACTGGGGATGGTTCTGGTTCATCACCCAGCCGATGTTCAAGCTGCTCGACTTCCTGTTCCACCTGTTCGGCAATTTCGGCGTCGCCATCCTGATCACCACCGTGATCGTCAAGGCGGTGTTCTTCCCGCTCGCCAACATGTCCTACGCCTCGATGGCCCGCATGAAGGTCGTGCAGCCGAAGATGCAGGAGCTGAAGGAGAAGTTCGGCGACGACCGCGAGAAGATGCAGAAAGCGATGATGGAGCTCTATCGCGAGGAGAAGATCAATCCGGTCGCCGGCTGCTGGCCGATGCTGATCCAGATCCCGGTCTTCTTCGCGCTCTACAAGGTGCTCTACGTCACGATCGAGATGCGTCACGCGCCGTTCTTCGGCTGGATCCAGGACCTGTCGGCGCCCGATCCCTCGCATGTCTTCAACCTGTTCGGGCTGCTGCCCTACGACCCGGCTTCGGTTCCGGTCATCGGCACCTTCATCGCCATCGGCGTGTGGCCGCTGATCATGGGCCTGACGATGTTCCTGCAGATGCGCATGAACCCCACGCCGCCCGATCCGACCCAGGCGATGATCTTCAACTGGATGCCGCTGATCTTCATGTTCATGCTGGCGAGCTTCCCGGCCGGGCTGGTGATCTACTGGGCGTGGAACAACACGCTGTCGATCATCCAGCAGGGCGTCATCATGAAGCGCAACGGCGCCAAGATCGAGTTGTGGGACAATTTGCGTGGCCTGTTCGGCGGCGCGAAGAAAAAGGCCGGCGCGACGAAGTAGCGGGCCGGCCATGAGCGACGACATCCAAGACGGCGCACCGGAGGCGCCCCTGCAGGACTTCCCGCTGCAATGGGATTTCATCCGGGGCGTGCCCTCGATGAAATTCCTGCCGCCGGAAGGACCGCCCGAGGTGGCGTTCGCCGGCCGGTCGAATGTCGGCAAGTCCTCGCTGATCAACGCCGTCGTCGCCAAGAAGGGGCTGGCACGCACGTCCAACACGCCGGGCCGCACGCAGGAACTGAACTTCTTCGTGCCGAGCGGCTATGCCGGTTCGGTCGACGACCTGCCGCCGCTCGCCATAGTCGACATGCCGGGCTACGGTTTCGCCAAGGCCCCGAAATCCACAGTCGACAACTGGACGAAGCTGATCTTCTCGTATCTGCGGGGCCGCGTGACGCTGAAGCGGGTCTATCTGCTGATCGACGCGCGCCACGGCGTGAAGAAGAACGACGAGGAGGTCATGGACCTGCTCGACAAGGCGGCCGTGTCCTACCAGGTCGTGCTCACCAAGATCGACAAGATCAAGGAAGCCGGCGTGCCGCGCGTGCTGGCCGATACCGCAGAGCGCGTCCGCAAGCGGCCGGCGGCCTATCCGGACGTGCTGGCGACGTCGTCTGAAAAGAATGTCGGTGTGGAGGAATTGCGCGCGGCGATGCTCGCCGCCGCGCAATCGTAACTCCGGTCAGGCCGGCTGGTCTTCCGCCGGCTTGAACGCCAGCGCCACGCCGTTGATGCAATGGCGCTTGCCGGTCGGCTTCGGACCGTCATTGAAGACATGGCCGAGATGGCCGCCGCAGCGGCGGCAATGCTCTTCGGTGCGCGGCAGGATCAGCTTGAAATCCCGCTTGTAGCCGACCGCGTCGGGCAGCGTGTCGAAGAAGCTCGGCCAGCCCGTGCCGCTGTCGAATTTCGCTTCCGAGGAAAACAGCGCCAGATCGCAGGCCGCGCAATGGAACACGCCCTTGCGCTTCTCCTCGTTCAGCGGGCTGGTGAAGGCGCGCTCCGTCGCCTCCTTGCGCATGACCGCGAATTGCTCTTCGGTCAGCAGATTGCGCCATTCTTCTTCGGTCTTCATGATTTCGAACTCTTCCTCAGAACCTGCTGCAAGGGCACGGACCGCGACGCCGCCCGTCAGGGCCGCCGTGGCGCCGAGCGCCAGAAAACTGCGTCTCTTCATAGCGTAGTCCTCCGTGGTTTGTCCCGGATATAAGCGGACCAGGGCAAGGCCGCACTTCACGCTTGTGAACGATTTCGTGAGGGAGACTGGCCGGGCGCTGCGCGCGCCCGGCGTCACTTGTCATGGGTGCGATCAGGCTGCCGGCAGCAGAACCGTGTCGATGACGTGGATCACACCGTTGGACTGCTTCACGTCGGCGATGGTGACGGTGGCTTCGTTGCCTTGCTCGTCGACGATCACGATGTTGTCGCCGTCCATCTTGGCGGTGAAGGTGCAGCCGCCGACGGTCTTGACCGGGTGCATGCCGCCATCGTCGCTGATCATCTGGCCGATGGCGTCGGACAGCGCGTTGGCCGAAACCACGTGACAGGTCAAAACCTTGGTGAGCTGGTCCTTGTTCTCAGGCTTCAGCAGCGTCTCGACGGTGCCCGCAGGCAGTTTAGCGAAAGCGTCGTCGGTCGGCGCGAAGACGGTGAACGGGCCCTCGCCCTGCAACGTCTCCACGAGACCGGCGGCCTTGACGGCGGCGACGAGGGTTTCGTGGTCGGCCGAGTTCACGGCGTTCTCGACGATGTTCTTGGTCTCGTACATCGGCGCGCCGCCGACCATCGGATTGTCGGCCAGGGCCGGCGCCGCCGCGGCGAAGGAAAGGGCAGTCGAAACGGCGAAAGTGCGAATGAGGGTCTTCATCGTTTTCTCCTTGTTTTTCTGTCCGCTGCTGTGGCGGACATTCAAGGAGACGGGGCGGACTTGCGAATAGTTTCAGCCGGCCGGAATCTTTTTTCCGGGCCGGTCCCGTCAGATCTTCATCAAGGGGCCGATCGCGACGACCGGGCCGTGATCCGTTCCGCTGGGCGCGCCACCGGGCGGTTCGACGGTCACGGCAAGCGTGATCGCGCCGTCCGGCATGGCCGCGAGTTCGCCGGGCAGCGCCGTCAGCGTCACCTCGCCGTCTTCCAGCAGACCAAGCGAGATCGGCACCTCGCCGCCGGCGATCGCCCACAATTCATACACGTGGTCTATCGGCGCGGTGGTGCCGGTTCGGGTCAGCCGGATCGCGCCGTCCGTGTCGCGCAACGCCACGAAGGACGCCTCGGATTCCACCGCCGCGAGCGCGGCGATCTGCTGCGGTCCGGGTACCGGCGTCGCCAGGCCGTTGAGAAGGATGATCGCCAGGACCGCGACGGCCGCGACCGCCGACAGCGACACGCTGCGCCAGAAGGCGAGGCTGTGCCAGAGGCCGGTGCGAAGGTCCGGCGCCTCGTCGGCAACGGCGAAGAGCCGGTCTTCCAGCGCGTCCCAGACGCGTGCCGGCGGCTGTTCCTCACCGTAGGCGCGGTTCATGCCGGACAGCCGTTCCTCCCAGTCGGAGACCTGCATGGCGAAACCGCGATCCGAATCGATGCGACGCGCGACGTCCGCGCGCTCCGTGGCCGAGAGCACGCCCAGAACATATTCGGCCGCGACGACATCGTCGCCGCGTTCGCCATCCTCATGTTCTCTCGGGTCCGTCATTCTTCCAGACACTCTTTCAGTTTCATCAGGCTCCGCCGCAACCATGTGCGCATGGTGTTGAGCGGAACCGTATGCCGGTCGGCCAGTTCCTGGTAGGAATAGCCTTCCAGATAGGCCGCGCGCACGGCATTCGCCTTGGGCGCGTCCAGACGGTCGATACAGGCGTCCAGCTGCGCGCGTTCGGACGCCGCAACCGTACTCGCCTCCGGCGACGGGCCGCCATCTGCCAGCCCGCCGTGCTCGGCGATGTCCTCGTGGCCGCCGCGACGCCTGCGCAGGATATCGATCGCATGGTTGCGCGCAATCGCGACGAGCCACGCAAGCGGGCTCGATCCGCCGCCGGCGAAGCGGTCGGCGCGATGCCAGATCTTGACGAAGATCTCCTGCAAGGCGTCCTCGGCTTCGGGCCTGTCTTTCAGGATACGAAGCGCGACGGCAAAAAGTTTCGATGAAGTGGCGTCATAAAGACGTGCGAAGGCGGTGCGGTCGCGCAGTGCCGTCCTCGCAATCAGTTCGGCAATGTCGGCGCTGGGATCCGATTTCCCCTCCCGTCGTCGGCGTGATTGCCCTCCTAACCGCAAAGAGATAGACCGGGAAATGCAAAAATAAAGGTATAGCGGACAAGCCTTTTCATGGACGACACAACCTCCCTTTCGACGCCGGCGACCGAAGCGCACATCCTGGCCCGTGCGCTGCCCTATATGCAACGCTACGAGGACAAGACGGTGGTGGTCAAATATGGCGGCAACGCCATGGGCGACGCCTCGCTCGGCCAGGCCTTCGCGCAGGACATCGCGCTGCTCAAGCAATCCGGCGTCAACCCGGTGGTGATCCATGGCGGCGGACCGCAGATCGGCGCCATGCTGACCAAGATGGGCATCGAGTCGAAATTCGAAGGCGGCCTCAGGGTCACCGACCGCGCCACGGTCGAGATCGTCGAGATGGTGCTCGCCGGCTCGATCAACAAGGAAATCGTCGCGATGATCAACGCGGCGGGCGAATGGGCGATCGGCCTCTGCGGCAAAGACGGCAACATGGTGTTCGCCGAAAAGGCCCGCAAGACGGTGACCGACCCCGACAGCAACATCGAGCGCATCCTCGACCTCGGATATGTCGGGGAGCCGGTGGAAGTCGACCGCACCCTGCTCGACCTCCTGGCCAAGTCGGAGATGATCCCGGTGATCGCCCCGGTGGCGCCCGGCCGCGACGGGCACACCTACAACATCAACGCCGACACTTTCGCCGGCGCAATCGCCGGCTCGCTTCAGGCTTCGCGCCTCCTGTTCCTGACCGACGTCCCGGGCGTCCTCGACCGCAATGGCGAGCTGATCAAGGAGCTGACGATCTCGCAGGCCCGCGACCTGATCAAGGACGGCACCATCTCGGGCGGCATGATCCCGAAGGTCGAGACCTGCATCGAGGCGCTACGCCGCGGCGTCAAGGGCGTCGTGATCGTCAACGGCAAGGTGGCTCACGCCGTGCTTCTGGAACTGTTCACTGAGCACGGCGCCGGCACGCTGATCGTGCACGACAAGGCGTGACGACGCGCATTGTCCCCGAAATGTGAGCCTTGATCCGGCGGCGCTTCAGCCGCCGAGCACAAGCACCAGAATGCCGGCCGTGATCAGGACGCAGCCGGCGATCTCCAGCTTGTTGATGTGTTCGCGGAAGACGAACACGGTCGTTCCGAAGGCGAACAGCATCTCGATCTGGGCCAGCGCCTTGACGATCGCCGCCTGCTGCAGGGTCATGGCGGCGAACCAGCCGAAGGACGCGGTCGCGCCGACGAAGCCCACCAGTGCCGAGGGTTTCCACGCCGCGCCGATCTGGACGATGCCCGCCCGGTCCCGCCAGAGCATCCAGCCGAACATCACGGCGGTCTGCAGCGCGATCGCCCACAGAAGCGTGGTCGCCGCCTGGATGGCGAAGTTCGGGTAGCCGAGCGTCAGCGAGGCGGCGCGGTAGGAGACGGCCGCGATCCCGAACAGGGTGCCGGAGGCGATGCCGATGCCGGCCGTCCTGGAAAATACCGACGTGACCAGCGCAGCCGGGCTGAAGGCGCTGCGCGCGACCGAAATCAGCATCACGCCCAGAACCGAGATCGCGATCGCCAGGAGCGTCAACGGTCCGACCGTCTCGCTCAGGAAGACGAGGCCGAACAGCGCCGCCTGCGCCGGCTCGGTGCGCGAATAGGCCGTGCCGACCGTGAAATTGCGAAACGAGAACAGGTGGATCAGCATGAAGGTCGCTGCGATCTGCGTGCTCGCGCCCAGCGCCGTCCAGCCCAGGAAGGCAGGCGACGCGGCGGGAACCGGCTCGCCCGACCAGTGGGTGAGCAGGAAAAGGTAGAGCACGGCGAAGGGCAGGCCGAAGCCGAAGCGCACGAAGGTGGCGCCGGTGGTGCCCATCCGGCCCTTCAGGTGCTTTTGCAGAGAGGAGCGGATGTTCTGCAGGAATGCCGCGGTGATGGTGATCGGTATCCAGAGTTCCATGGGATGTCTCTTTGGAATGCCCTTGGGGCGGTTGCCTCGGCGGGAAAGCCCGGCGGCCGGCATTGCGGTCGCATCGACAACGAAGATGGCGGGGCGCGGGGCCGGGTGGGGGCCACGCAACCGTGGCCGATGAAGCGTCAGCCCCGCCGGCTGAGCATGGCCCCGCAGAAGGCGCCGAAGAACCGCACCGGCAGGCGCTTGCGGTCCTGCAAGATAAAGGCGGCGGCCAGCGCCCGGCGCTCAAGGGTGAAATGCGTCATGGCCCCGATCTCTAGCACCGTTTTGGCCGAACCACCATTGTCGGTTGAGGCCGACGGCGCGGACGGTCGCCGAAAAGGCGCATTGTCGGCGCAGCGGCGACAAGTGCGATGACTTCGCCCCCAAATCGTGATTAAGGCTGGGCCATGACCGAAAAACCCTCTCCCGCCGCCTTCGCGCATGTGCGCGAATGGGTGTTCGACCTCGACAACACGCTCTACCCGCATCACTCGAACCTGTTTTCCCAGATCGACGTGAAGATGACGGGCTATGTGGCCGAGCTCCTGCAATTGCCGCGCGAAGAGGCGCGCATGGTGCAGAAGGATTTCTACCAGCGCTATGGAACGACGCTCAAAGGGCTGATCGAGAACCACAATGTCGATCCCGACGACTTCCTGGAGAAGGTCCACGACATCGACTATTCCTGGATCGCGCCCGATCCGGCGCTCGGCGAGGCGATCCGGTCGCTGCCGGGGCGCAAGTTCATCTTCACCAACGGCGATCGCGGCCACGCGGAACGCGCCGCACGCCAGCTCGGCATCCTCGATCACTTCGACGACATATTCGACGTCGTCGCCGCCGGCCTCACACCGAAACCAGCCGCCGAGACCTATGACAAGTTCCGCGCATTGCACCGCGTCGATTGCGAGCGGGCGGCGATGTTCGAGGACCTGGCGCGCAACCTGGTGACCCCGAAGGCCTATGGCATGCGTACGGTGCTGGTCGTCCCCCGGAATTTCGAACCGACCTTCTCGGAAATCTGGGAACAGGACGTCGATCACGACCAGGTGGACTATGTGACGGACGATCTGGCGCAGTTCCTGACGTCGATCATCGGATAGCCGATCCCGTGAAGCGCTTTACCTCGCTGGAAGAGCGGATCGATCACGCCGCCCACCGGGTGCTCGACCGCATGCCGGCCTCGGGACTGTCCGGGGCGTTCGTCGAATTCGTGGTGTTCGGCCTGAAGCAGGCCTGGGCCTGCCTGTTCGGCGGCATCATGCTGTTCCTGATCCTGTCGACGCGCATGACCTGGCCGGACGATGCGTGGCTCGCCCGATACGATTTCGTTTTCCTGTGCGCACTGGCCGTTCAGGCGGCAATGCTGATCTTCAAGCTCGAAACGCTGGAGGAGGCGAAGGCGATCTTCCTGTTCCACCTCGTCGGAACCGGCATGGAACTGTTCAAGACCGCCGCGGGATCCTGGGCCTATCCGGAGGACGCCTTCTTCCGCATCGGCGCCGTGCCGCTTTTCTCGGGTTTCATGTACGCCTCCGTCGGCTCGTATCTGGCCCGCGTCGCCCGCATCTTCGATTTCCGCTTCACGGCCTATCCGCCGTTCTGGACGCCACTGGTCATCGCCATCGCAATCTACGTCAATTTCTTCTCGCACCATTTCGTCGTGGACATGCGCTACGTAATCCTCGCCGTGACCGCGATCCTGTTTGCGCGTACATGGGTTCACTACCGCGTCTTCCGCTTCCGCCATCGCATGCCGCTGCTGCTCGGCTGGTTCCTGGTGGCGGTGTTCATCTGGTTTGCCGAGAACATCGCGACCTGGTCGCATGCGTGGCTCTACCCCTCCCAGCAGGGCGGCTGGACGCCCGTTTCATGGTCGAAGCTCGGGGCGTGGTATCTGCTGATGATCGTCTCCTTCGTTCTGGTCACCCTTGTGAACCGGCCGAAGGATCTGGACCGCTAGGCGCCGCGAGGAGGCTCCCGCTGCGGAAACCTTACAGAGACGTAATGATATTACAGAGATTTAACTAACATATTCCTTTTTCGGAATGCATCAAAGGACATCACTCAACGAAGGGGAATACAGATGTCTTTCACTCGCATGGGCCTGATGGCCGCACTCTCCGCCACCCTGATCGCAACCACCGTTTCCGCCGAGACGTTCCAGGAGCATTTCATGACGAATTGGGATGCCAATTCCGACGGTGCGGTGACGCTTGCGGAAGTCGTCGAACGCCGCGAGAGCGTGTTCGCCGCCTTCGACACCAACGAAGACGGTTACATCGACGCCGAAGAGCGCAAGGCCATGGACGAAATGCGCGACAGCGAGCACGCCAGCATGGCCGAACAGGGCATCGAGCGCCCGAAGGGCATGGGCCAGGGTCAGATGGGCCAGGGTCACGGCCAGGGAATGGGTCAGGGCCGCGGGCATGGCGGACAGGGCATGGGTCCCGGCAAGGGACGCGGCATGGGTCAGGGGATGGCTCACGGTCAAGGCATGGGCGGCAATGGCATGGGTGGCAATTTCCGGATGAATGCGGAAGCCGGCATGCATGAGGGCCGCATGATCGACGCCGATGGCGACGGCAAGTTCAGCCGCGACGAATTCGTCGGCATGTCCGAAAGCTGGATGGCCCGGCTCGACGTCAATGGCGACGGCCAGATCTCGTCGGCCGATTTCTGATCAGCCTCGAATTCAGGCGTCGCGCATCAGCCGATGCGCGGCGTCCTTTTCGCCTTCTTGACGAGACGCGCCAGGTTTCCATGAACCGGCGCGTTTGTCGTCATGGAGCGGGCAGAATAGCCCGATGCCGTGAGATACTCCTCGAAGCTTCGCGGCTGGGGACCGGCGAGGTGTCGCTCGTCGTCCAGATCAACAAGCATCCCGTCATTGCGGGGCATCTGACTTGCGGAACTGCCCATGCGCGCTCTCCATGCGATTCGCCTGGATGCATAATGCGCGAATGTGACGAAAGGTTCCGTACGTCATATGCCGTAGAAATTCTTCACAACTTCCCAGGCCTCGTCGCCGCTATCGACGTGGTCGATCAGATCGGCGTCGCCGGGCGAGATAGTGCCCTGTTCGGCCAGGAAATCGAGATCGATCGCCCGCGACCAGAACTCGCGGCCGAAGAGGAGAAGCGGCACGCGCTCCATCCGGCCGGTCTGGATCAGCGTCAGGGATTCGAACAGCTCGTCCATCGTGCCGAAGCCGCCTGGGAAGAGCGCGATCACGCGGGCACGCATCAGGAAATGCATCTTACGGATCGCGAAATAGTGGAAATTGAAGCACAGGCCGGGCGTGACATACTCGTTCGGAGCCTGTTCGTGCGGCAGCACGATGTTGAGCCCGATCGACCGGGCGCCGACATCGACGGCGCCGCGATTGCCCGCCTCCATGACGCCCGGCCCGCCGCCGGTGGTAACCACGAACTCCTCGCCGCCGGTCGCCATCGAATGCTCCGAGCAGCGCCGCGCGAAGGCGCGCGCCTGTTCGTAATATCGCGCATTGGCCTCCAGGTTGCGCCGCTGCGTCTCGTTCTTGGCCGCCCAGGCGATGCCGCCCGGCTCGGGGATGCGCGCGCCGCCGAAGAGGACGGCGGTCGACTTGATCCCTTCCTCCTGGAGCAGGAGTTCCGGCTTCAGAAGCTCGAGTTGAAGGCGGACGGGGCGCAGTTCCTCGCGGCACAGGAAGTCGGTGTCGTCGAAGGCGAGCCGGTAGCTTTCCGCGCGCGTCTGCGGCGTGTTGGGAACGGCGCGCGCCCGGCTCTTGTCCTGGCGCGACGGGATCAGCGGATCCCAGACATCGTTGCCTCGCTTGGCGTTCATCATTCTTCCCCGGCTCTTCGAATTTTCCGTGCCCCTGGCAGGCACGCTCGTCACACAGCGACCGCATTGACCATCCCGGCCGCATTCGCGTAGGAACCGGCGACAGTGCCGGACGTCCCGGCGACACACTACCCGCCGACAAGGAAACAATTCATGACCGCCCATGATGTCGCGACGCTGGAAAGCATCATCGAAGCCGCCTTCGAAGACCGGGAGAGCATCTCGGCCAGCACGCGCGGCGAGACCCGCGAGGCCGTGAACGAAGCGCTCAACCTGCTCGACGGCGGCAAGGCGCGCGTGGCCGAGCGGCAGGCGGACGGCAACTGGACGGTCAATCAGTGGCTGAAGAAGGCGGTGCTCCTGTCCTTCCGTCTCAATCCGATGGAGGTCATCTCCGGCGGACCGGGCGATTCCGGCTGGTGGGACAAGGTTCCCTCCAAGTTCGACGGCTGGAGCGGCCAGCATTTCGAGGCGGCTGGTTTCCGCGCCGTTCCCAACTGCATCGTTCGCCGCTCGGCTCATATCGGCAAGGGCGTGGTCCTGATGCCGTCCTTCGTCAATCTCGGCGCCTATGTCGACGAGGGCACAATGGTCGACACCTGGGCGACGGTCGGCTCCTGTGCGCAGATCGGCAAGAATGTGCACCTGTCGGGCGGCGTCGGAATCGGCGGCGTACTTGAGCCGATGCAGGCCGGACCGACGATTATCGAAGACAATTGCTTCATCGGCGCGCGCTCCGAAGTCGTCGAAGGCTGCATCGTGCGCGAGGGCTCGGTCCTCGGCATGGGCGTCTTCATCGGCCAGTCGACCAAGATCGTGAACCGCGCGACCGGCGAGATCACCTTCGGCGAAGTGCCGCCCTATTCGGTCGTCGTCGCCGGCACGCTGCCCGCCGAAAAGCCGATGCCGAACGGCCGGCCCGGGCCGAGCCTCTATTGTGCGGTCATCGTCAAGACCGTCGATGAGAAGACGCGCTCCAAGACCGGCATCAACGAGTTGCTGCGGGACTGACGGCGATGGCGGACGGGCCCGATCATCCGCTGACGGTGAAATGGGTCCTGTTCGGCTTCAAGGGCCGGATCGGACGCAAGAGCTTCTGGCTGGCGGCGCTTCTGATGCTCTTCATCCAGGGCGCCATCATCGCGCGGATCGCGTCGATCCCCGAGGACAGCCCGTCGCTGGCGCTGTGGGGCATGATCATGCTGGTCGCATGGGTGGCATCCGCCTGGGCCGGCGTCGCGCTTGCGGTCAAGCGGCTGCACGATCTGGGCCTGCCGGGGATCCTTGCGGTAGCGCTGCTGATCCCGGCGGTCTCGCTGATCGCCTTTTTGATTCTCGCCGTGATGCCGGGCCGGCCGGAAACCAACGAACACGGCCCCGCACCCTTTTCGCGCCGCTGATCACGATGCGTTAAACCGTCGCGTGTACCGTGACGGCATGCCTTACCGCACGCTTGACAAGGACCGGATCACAACCACCGCCGCCCGGCTCGAGAAGCGGATCGGCGAGCGTTTTCCGGAGGCCGGCTTGCGCAAGGTGGCGCAGGAGGTCGTCGGGCTTGCCGGCGATATCGGCGACCGGACCGAGAAGCTGCAAAGGCCCGTCCTGTGGCTGCGCGCCGTCATTCTGGCCGCCATCATCGCCGCCGCATCGATCTTCACGCTGGTCGGCACGTTCCTGTCCTTCGAGCGCATCTCGACGGGCGCCTTCGACTTCGTGCAGGGGCTCGAATCCTTCCTCAACACGGCGGTCTTCGCCGGCGCGGGTTTCTACACGCTGGTGACGCTGGAAGAGCGCTTCAAGCGCCGCAGCGCGCTCCGCGGCCTGCACGAGCTGCGCTCGGTGATCCACATCATCGACATGCACCAGCTCACCAAGGACCCCGCCGTCCTGCATCGCGGCTTCATGCCGACGCTCAGTTCTCCGGCCCGCACCCTGACCGCGCCGGAACTCGTGCGCTATCTCGACTACTGCTCCGAACTCCTTTCGATCACCGGCAAGCTTGCGGCCCTCTACGCCCAGGCGCTGAATGACGACGTCATCGTCAACGCGGTCAACGACATCGAGACGCTCGGCACCAACCTGTCGCGCAAGATCTGGCAGAAGATCATGCTGATCGACGAGGACCGGCCGCGCGGGGCGGCCTGACAGGTCGCTCTCATTGACGCTGCCTGCGGGCGCCGATAGAGCAACAGCCATGACGCAGAACGCCGGCAACCCCCTCTCCAACCTGCAAACGCTCATTCGCTGCCCCTCGGTAACTCCCGAGGAGGGCGGCGCGCTCGATGCGCTGGAGGCCATGCTGACGCCGCTCGGCTTCGCCGTCGAACGGCTGACCTTCGCCGAGCACGGCACGCCGGACGTGGACAACCTCTATGCCCGTCTCGGCACGCAAGGTCCGCACCTGATGTTCGCCGGTCACACGGACGTCGTGCCCGTCGGCGACGAAGCCGACTGGGCGCATCCACCCTTCGCGGCGACGGTGAGCGACGGGATGCTCTACGGTCGCGGCGCTGTCGACATGAAGGGCGGCATCGCCTGTTTCGTCGCCGCGGTCGCGCGCCACATCGAGAAACACGGCGCACCGGCCGGCTCTATTTCCTTCCTGATCACGGGTGACGAGGAAGGCCCCGCCATCAATGGCACCACCAAGCTCCTGGAATGGGCGGACGGCGAGGGCGAACAGTGGGACGCCTGCATTCTCGGCGAACCGACCAATCCCGAAACGCTCGGCGACATGGTCAAGATCGGACGGCGCGGCTCGCTGTCCGGGCAGGTCACGGTGATCGGCACCCAGGGCCACGTGGCTTATCCGCATCTCGCCGACAATCCGCTGCGCGCGATGACGCAGATGGCGGCTGCCCTGTTCGACCCGCCGCTCGACGACGGGACCGAGCATTTCCAGCCTTCCAATCTGGAGATCACCACGATCGACACCGGCAATACGGCGACCAATGTGATCGCCGCGCGGGCGACTGCCGGCTTCAACATCCGTTTCAACGACTGCTGGACGGCCGACAGCCTGAAGGCGGAAATCGAGGCGCGTCTTGCGCGCGCCGCCGCCGATCATGCGCTGCGACCGGGCAAGGATACGCCGGTGCGCTTCGAACTGGACTGGAAGTCGCCGCCAAGCCCCGTGTTTCTGACCCGCGACGAGACGCTGATCCAGGCCGTGACCGGCTCCATCGAGGCAGTCACAGGCCGGTCTCCGGTCATCTCCACCTCCGGCGGCACGTCGGACGCGCGCTTCATCAAGGATTACTGCCCCGTCGTGGAGTTCGGCCTCGTCGGGCAGACGATGCACATGGTCGACGAGCGCGTCGCGGTCGATGACCTTGAGGTGTTGACGGAAATCTACGAACGCATCATCGCCGACTGGTTCGCGGCCCGCGCATGAACTTTCTCGATTACGCCCTGCATCATATCGCCTGCACCGTCCGGCTGGTGCGCGGCGACGCGGCGGCGCTCGACGACATGGACATCACCGTCGACGGGTTCTGGCGATCCTTCGAGGCGCTGCCCGCCGCTCTGCCGGCGCTGATCTTTTCCTGGGTGGTCGAAGCGCGCCAATTGCAGGCGGAGGGGCTGACCGTTCCGCTCGGCTCGATCCTCGGTCGGATGGCGCTGCTGGAACTGGTGTTCTGGATCGCGCCGGTGATCGTGCTGGCGTTTGTCCTGAACATGCTGGGGCTCGGTCGTCGCTTCACGCATCTGATCGTCGCCCGCAACTGGCTCGCCGCCTTCGGCAGCTATCTGTTCGTCGTCATTCCGCTGGGCGAACTCACCACGGGCAGTGGTCCGGGCGAGTTCTGGGTGTGGATGACGCTGTTCGCGATCATGCTCATGCTGTGGTTTTCGACCCGTGTCACGCGGCAGGCGCTCGACGCGCCACTGACGACCGCCATCGCCTTTGTCGGCGTCGAGGCCGCGGTCACCTACCCCCTCGCCGTCTACGCCTATGCGGCGGCGGGGTTGTATCCAGTGGCGTGAATACGACGTCGTAATCCACCTTGGCCAGATAAAGGCCGTACGGTGGCGCGAGCGCGCCGCAACGCTGGTGATCGCGCGCGTCGCGCGCCTCCTCCACATCCGCCGCCGTCCAGCGCCCTTCGCCGACGAGCTTCAGCGTGCCGACGATGGAGCGGACCTGGTTGTGCAGGAAACTGCGCGCCGACACATGCGCTTCGACCAGTTCGCCGGTGCGCGTGAAGCGGATCTCGTCGAGCGTCTTGACGGGCGAGCGGGACTGACACTGGGCGGCACGGAAGGTAGTGAAGTCATGGGTGCCGAGCAGCGTCGCCGCGGCCTCGTGCATTGCGTCGATGTCGAGCGGGCGCTTGACCCACCATGCGCGCTGCCGCTCCAGCGGGATCGGCGCGTGCCGGTTGAGGATGCGGTAGAGATAATGCCGCGTGGTCGCCGAGAAACGGGCATGGAACTCCTCGTTCATCTTCTCGACATCCAGAATTGCCACGCATTCGTCGGCCATCACCAGATGCGCGTTGATGGCCTCCATAACGCGAAAGGGCTCCCATTCGCGCGACATGTCGATATGGCAGACTTGGCCGAGCGCATGCACGCCGGTGTCGGTGCGGCCGGCGACATGGACGGTGACGTCCTCGCCTGAGAACTTCTTCACCGCCCTCTCGATCGCCTCCTGCACCGCGTAGCCGTTCGACTGGCGCTGGAATCCGACATAGGGAGTGCCGTCATATTCGACGGTCAGGCGGTAACGGGGCATGAGGTGACTCGATCCTGAACAAGCCCCGGCTCTTAAAGCCCGGTCGGCATCGCGTAAAGTTCGACGCTAGCGGATCGCGGTCGGGGCGGCGCCGCGCAGGAAGTCCGACGCGTTCAACGCCTTGCCGCCAGCCTTTTGCAGGGTCACCAGTTCGACCGCGCCATCCGTGCAGCCGGCGAGCAGCCGCCCACCCTCGACCTTGAGCACGCCAGGCGTCGCCGGCGTCGCATCGGGCAGATGGCTGCGCAGGAGTTTCACCCGTTCCCACTTGCCGCCGATCTCCATCTCGCACCACGCGCCGGGAAACGGCGCGAGACCACGGATGTGGTTGTGAACCTCGGCGGCCGGGCGCGCCCAGTCGATGCGCGCCTCGGCCTTGTCGATCTTGGATGCATAGACGACGCCGTCTTCGGGCTGCGGCGTCAACGTCAGGCTGTCACGCTCGAGAGCGGCCATGGCACGCACCATCAGGTCGGCGCAAAGCTGCGAAAGCTGGTCGTGCAATTCGCCGGCGGTCATGTCCGCACCGATCGGCAGGCGGTCCTCCAGCGCGATGTCGCCGGTATCGAGGCCAACATCCATCTTCATGACCATCATGCCGGTTTCCGCATCGCCCGCCATGATCGCCCGCTGGATCGGCGCCGCGCCGCGCCAGCGCGGAAGAAGCGAAGCGTGGCCGTTGAAGCAGCCGAGCCGCGGCGCATTCAGCACGGCTTCGGGCAGCAGGAGCCCGTAGGCAACGACGATCGCCGCGTCGGCTTCGAGCGCGCGAAAGGCTTCCTGCTCCTCGGCGCCCTTCAGGCTCTTCGGCGTTCGCACGGGAATTCCGAGCGCTTCGGCCTGAAGGTGGACGGGCGATTTCGTCAGCTCCAGCCCGCGCCTGCCGGCCGGGCGCGGAGGCTGCGAATAGCAGGCGACGATGTCACGCCCCTGCGCCGCCAGAGCGGTGAGCGTGGGCACCGAGAAGTCCGGCGTTCCCATGAAGATCAGCCGCATGTGTCCGCTCCCTGTCAGAATTCCGGAGGATGGCTAAAAAGCCGTCGATTTTCTTAACGAATTCTTAAGCGCCGGCGTCAATATCCGGTTTACCAATTTCATTCACATGTGAAGGACGTCGCCATGAACCGGCGCGCTTTCGGTCACCGCGAAGCGAAGCAACTCGAACTCGATCCGCAACGCTCCCTCAAAGACCACGAAACATACAGCCGCAGCCATCGAGGCCGGGCGGCGCGAAGCAGGCCGCTGCTGTGTTGGATCCTGCCTTGCCGGCAGAAGCGATCCGTGCCGCAGGACTAGAGCCGCGTGCCGCCACGCTGTTTTGCCAGCTTGGTGAATTTCTTGACGACCATGTCCCGCTTGAGCTTGGAAATATGGTCGATGAACAAGACGCCGTTCAGATGGTCGATTTCGTGCTGGACGCAGGTGGCGAACAGGCCGTCGGCGGTCAGTGAGGCCTTGTTGCCGTCCCGGTCGAGATAGTTCACCGTCACCGTCGCAGGCCGCTCGACCTCCGCATAGTAATCCGGGATCGACAGGCAGCCCTCTTCATAGGTCGAGACGTCGTCGCCGGACGACACGATCTCCGGATTGATGAGGACGAAGGGGTTCTTCTCGTCTTCTTCCTTCGAGACGTCCATGACCAGCATGCGGATCGGTTCGCCGACCTGAATGGCGGCGAGACCGATGCCGGGAGCGTCATACATGGTCTCCAGCATGTCGTCGGCGAAACGGCGCAGATCGTCATCGACACGCTCCACCGTCTTGGAGGGCTGGCGCAGGATGGGATCGGGAAGAAGAACGAGCGGTTTGATGGTCATCGTGGCGCTCACGTAAGCAATGGGAGTGGCCCCGTCAATCTCCGCGCGGCGCGGCGCGGTCTGACAAGGGCCGGCGAATCGCGTAAGAACATCGCATGAACACTCCCCTCGACATGTCGCATCCTTTCATGACGCTGGCTGGCCGCGTCTTCACCCTGGGCGAGATGCTGATGCTGGCTGCCCTGATCGTCGCCACGCTGGCATTGCTCGGCCTTGTCCTCGCCTGGCGCAATGCCGGGCGCCGCGCCACGGAAGCGGAAGAAAGCCGCCGCCGCGCCGCCGAGGCGGATGCCCGGATGTCGGAAATCCTCAAGGCCCAGTCGGAGATGCATGGCCGCATGGCGTCGATGGCGGAGATCTTCGGCTCGCGGCAATCGGAACTGAACCAGGCGATCAACCAGCGCTTCGATTCCATGTCGAGCCGGATCGGCCAGTCGATGACGGAACAGCAGAAATCCACGCATGAGCACCTCGCGCGCCTGCAGGAGCGGCTCGCGGTGATCGACAAGGCACAGACGAACATCCAGCAGCTTGCCGGCGACGTGGTGCAGTTGCAGTCGATCCTGTCCAACAAGCAGACACGCGGCGCCTTCGGCCAGGGGCGCATGGAGGCGATCATCGCGGACGGGCTGCCGATGGACGCCTATTCCTTCCAGGCGACGCTGTCGAACGGCAACCGACCGGATTGCGTCATCCACATGCCCAATGACGCGCCGGGCCTCGTCATCGACGCCAAGTTCCCGCTGGAGGCATGGAACGCCATTCGCGAAGCGGCGGACGACGCGCAACTGAACGAGGCGGCGAAGCGCTTCAGGCGCGACATGGACGTGCATATCAAGGCGATCTCGGAGAAGTACCTGATTGCCGGCGAGACGCAGGACACGGCCTTTCTCTTCGTGCCTTCGGAATCGATCTTCGCCGACATTCACGAGCATCACGAGGCGATCATCCAGCGGGCGCATCGGGCGCGCGTCGTCATCGTGTCTCCTTCTCTTCTGATGCTGTCGATCCAGGTCGTGCAGGCGCTTCTGAAGGATGCGCGCATGCGTGAGCAAGCGCATCTGATCCAGGCCGAAGTGCTGCGGCTGATGGAAGACGTGACGCGGCTCGACGACCGCGTGCGCAAGCTTCAGACCCATTTCGGTCAGGCACAGAAGGACATCGACGACATCCTTGTCTCCTCCGGCAAGGTCACCCGCCGCGGCCAGAAGATCGAGGCGATGGATTTCGACACCGAGCGCGCAGCCGCGGCCAAGGCGGACGCCGACAAGGGTGTCGAGGGCAAGGCCGCGGACAGCCGGACCGGTCAATTGCGGCTCAGGGTCGTGGATCAGGAAGACGAGCAGGGTCGATAGGCGGATCGAGCACGACGGCCGGCATCGACGCCAGCACCGCGCGCCGGATCCGCTCCCATGCCGCGTCATCGTAACGCAGTGACGTGATCAGCGGCAGACCGGGCCGCGACGCCGTCCAGCCTGCAATGTGCAACTCACGCGCGGCCGGCTCGTGCGCCAGGGCGATTTGCCATGTGACGCAGTCGATCGCCGCGAAATCCGCCTCACCGGCCTTGACGGCCTGGATCGAGCCTCGATGCGAGCCCGTGAAGACGATGTCGCCTTCATCGAGAAATGCCAACCCGAGAGCATTCATGTCGCGCGCGGGCGCGACAAATCCGGACATCGAGCCGGCCTCGTTGGCGGCCATGCGGCCGGTGACGGCCGAAGCGGGGATCGACGCAGCGGGGCTTTCCGGCGGCGGCAGATCGGCACCCGGTCGGCGACGCACGATCACGCTTCGATAGGTGCCCTGCCCGCATCCCGGCGCGTCATGCACGGGGGTCGCGACATAGCGCACCCTGCCCGCGAGGAGAGTTGCCAGCGGCTGGCTGCAAGTCTCGCCGATCAGCAGGTCGGGCGACAGCCACATACCGGCCAGGTTCTCGTCACGCGCAAGATGGTTGGGGGCGTCGAAGCCCTCCGCGCGCAATGCTGCACACAGCGGCGCCCATCGGGCGTCTGTGTCCGTGCGCCGTTCCGGCCAGTCATACATGGGAAGCATCGCGATCATGGGCGCATAACGGGCGCCAGGCGACGAACGGCATGGAGGGCACGCAGGATCATCAGGCCGCCGAAGCGCTCGCGGCTTCGGCCTTGAGCTCCTCCACGACCGCCAGATCGCGGTCGCTCGGAGCCGGGATGCCGAACATGTAGCCCTGCACCTCGTCGCATCCCTCGGCGAGGGCGCAGTCGAATTGCGCCTGGCTCTCGACACCTTCGGCCACCGTCGTCGCGCCGAGGCGCCGTCCGAGATCGGCGACCGTCCTGACGATCGCCGCGCAGTCGGGCCGTTCAATCGCGTCCTGGACGAAGGATCCGTCGATCTTGATCTTGTCGAAGGGAAAGGCGCGCAGATGAGCCAGCGAGGAATAGCCGGTTCCGAAATCGTCAAGCGCCACGCGGACGCCGAGGTCGCGCATGCGCCGCAATTCGCCGATCGCGTCCACTTCCTCGCCGATCAGCGCGGTCTCGGTGATCTCGATTTCGAGACGTTCGGGAGACAGTCCGGAATCGACTAGAGCTGCGAGCACTTCGGAGGGCAAGGCGCCCCTGCCGAACTGGCCGGCGGAAATGTTGACCGCAACCCGTGCGTCGTCATCCCAGCCGGCCGCGTCGTGGCAGGCGCGGTTGAGCACGAACCAGCCGAGTTGGTCGATGAGGCCGCATTGTTCGGCGACAGGAATGAACTCGGCCGGCGAAATCCAGCCATGCTCGGGCTGGTGCCAGCGGATCAGCGCTTCGCGGGCGGTGATCTTGCCGGTGCGGATGTCGACGATCGGTTGGTAGAAAACGAACAATTCGTCGCGCCTGCGCAACGCCGCACGCAGTTTCGTTTCGAGCTGCACGCGCTCGTGGACGCGGACCTCCATCTCGGGAAGGAAAATCCGCACGGCCTCCTTGGACATGGCCTTCGCCGCATATAGAGCGATGTCGCCCCGCGACAGCAGCGTTTCGGTGTCCTGTCCGTGCTCCGGCGCCAACGCGATACCGACGGAGGCGCCGATCTGCACATGCCGGTCGTCCTGGAGGCTGTAGGGCGCGCCAAGCGCGTCGACGAGGCGCTGTGCGAAGTCCGCCGCCCGCCTTGCATCCGCGTCCGAGAGCAGGACAGCAAATTCGTCGCCGCCCAGACGGCATATGAACGCGTCGGCGACCTCGCATTTTTCGCGCAGGCGATCTGCGACCTGCCGGAGCAGCGCGTCTCCGACGCCGTGGCCCTGCGTGTCATTGACGTATTTGAAGCCGTCGAGATCGATGAGCAGCAGCGCCACCCGGGCATCCGACGGAGCCAGGACGGCCTCGAAATGCCGGTGAAAGGTGTAGCGGTTCGGCAGGCAGGTGAGCGTGTCGCTGTGGGCGAGCCGGGAGATCTCGGTCTCGGTTTCGACCTCCTTGGTGACGATCGCCCAAGACAGCATCGGGCCCAGATAGGCGCCGTCGTCGTCGTGGACGGCCGATATCTGCAAATCGAGCACCTCCGGCCCGAGCTTGATGCGGGCATTGTGCGGCAGCCTGGCAGGATCGGACAGCAGCGCCCGCTGGTGTTCGGGATGCTTGTGGAACACGTCGATCGACGCGCCCAGGATCTCGTCCGCGGTAATCGGCAGCAAATGCTCGATGCGGCGGATCAGGCTTCTGGAGGTCTCGTTCAGATAGTTGATCCGCAGAGTCTCAGGATCGACCGTCATCACGGCGACAGGCATGTCGTCGATCATGTGCAGAAGGCGGCTCTGCTCGCGCTCGCGGCGCAGGGCGTCCGACTGGGCAACCACGAGACGGTCGAAATCCTTGCCTTGCGTCCGGATGACCACAAGCGCGACGACCGAGACGAAGATGATGTTGACCGCGAGCATCTGATGCAACGGGGCGCCATGCACCGAGAAGAAGGCGATGATCGGCACCGCCGGGACCAGGGCGACGATGACCGCCGCCGAGTGCAGATAGGTCAGGCACAGCATGCTGCTGGTCATCGAAATGGTGACGAACAGGAGAACATGGACCCGTGCGGCCTCATCGCCATGGGGATAAAGCGCAAGCGCCCAGCCGAGAGCGGTGAGAGCGAGAGCGATGGCGAAGCGGTTCACGCGCCTGAGTTCGCGGATCGCCCGTTCGGTCGTCAACTCGACATTGCGCATCCTCCACCAGACCACGAGACGCCCCACAAAGGCGGCGGTGAGCAAAAGCGAGACGACGACCGTCAGCCAATCGGGTGCCTGCCCGTGGAAATCGACGGCGAGGACCCAGCCATTGACCACAAGGGCCAAATACATCAGCGGAATGAAGCGGGAGAGAGACTTGCACTGGGCCTTCAGGAGGTCGGGATTGTCGGTGGGCAGGGCGAAAGAGTGCGCTATTCGATTCAGAACCGGACCGGGGAACATGCCACGCCTTTGTTACTGCAAGTTTTTCTCCAAGATATTGCTAGCCGAAACTTGTTGATACATCTCTAACCTGCAGAAAGTTGTGTTCGGGCCGCGCGCTGACGTGGCGCCGTGGGCCTGTGTCGCAAGCATTACGATCCACTTCGTCAGTCGCGGTCCGCTTTGGCCGGAACAGCCGCATTGCAACCGATCTGCGGACCGGTTACGACGCCGACTGGATGGAAGCTGCCGCCCTGGACGGGTACAGCTCGCGCGCCGGTGCGCCACGCCGGATGCACGACCGGCTCCTTGGCGCGGAAGGCGAAGGCGCGGAAGATCGCCCAATAGTCCGAGAACACGTAGCCGCCGTTGCGCCGGCGCCACTCGGCGCGGTCTGCCCGGTAGAGCGCCGGCAGGCGGTACCAGGGCGCACGGGGGCGGTTGTGATGGACGAGATGCAGGTTGTTGTTCAGGAACAGCAGGCCGAAGACGCCGCCATTCTCGATGATGACCGTGCGGCCATCCGGATCGCCCGCCCACTGATGCTCACAATAGGTCCGAATGGCGACGATCGACATCGCGCCATAGGCGGCGGCGAGATAGTGCAGCGGAGCGATGTCCATCACGCCGACGACTAGGCTTGCAAGCACGATAAGGCCCGCGAGTTGGTGGAGCCAGGCGCGGCGGACGTCGCGCTCGTTGCGCCAGGCCCGGCCAAGCTCAGTTGAGAAGAAGGCCGCGATCATCAGGCCCGGCCCGAGGATCAGACGGCCGGCGAGGGTGTTGTTCAGCCGAAGCAGAAGTTTCACCGGCGCGGCGAAACCCTGCCAACTTACCGCTGAACGATACCAGCTTTCCGGGTCGTCATACGGATCGGTCAGGCGCTCGTCATTGTGGTGAGCAAGATGGGTCTGCCTGAACCGGCGATAGGGGTAGAACACACCGAGCGGCAGGGCGACCAAAAGCTCGTTGAATGCAGCGCTGCGGCTCGGATGGCCGTGCAACGCTTCGTGCTGCAGCGAGGAATGCAAGGCCGTCGCGACGGCCATGGCGACGAGGCCGATAATGGGAAACGCAGGATAGACGACGAGGCCACTGACAAACCACAGGCCATAGCAGGCCCCAAGCATGGCCATGGTCGGCCATTCCAACTGTTTCAAAACTCTCATCTTTCACCCCTTCAGGCGAGAACATGCCTCCTGACAAACCGGCGCGAAACGCGGGAATGGTGAATTTCCATTGCGTATGCGCCGCAATTCCTTCATTTGTTTACTGAAATCAACAAACAGGGACGTTGCGCTCAATGCCGGGCTCAATCGACAAGCGGGATGTCTCGCGGCTGTTCCGCGACCGGCTGCGGACATTGCTTGCCCGGTCCGGGCAGAACCGGTCAGCCTTCGCGGCCGGCGTCAACGTCGACCGGTCGGCGCTGACGCAGTTGCTGGCGGGTGACGTGACGCGTCTGCCGCGCGCCGAGACGCTGATGCGCATCGCCGCCGTGCACGGGGTCAGCCTCGACTGGCTTCTGGGTCTCAGCCAGGCGGAAGACGTGACGGCGGCGATCAAGCCGGCGCTGGAATTGGAAGAAGCCCCCGACGATCGCGACGAGACGCTGCTGGAGAGCTGGCACGCGGAGGCCGTGGGCACCAAGATCCGCTACGTGCCGACCACCGTGCCGGACCTGCTGCGCACCGACGCGGTGATTTCCTATGAAAGCCGCGAGAACAAGCGGACGCTGACCTCGCGCATCGATGAGGCGCAGGAGCGCATCGCCTATACCCGCCGCCCGGAGACGGACATGGAGATCTGCATGCCGCAACAGCGGCTGCGTGACCTTCGAGACGGCTCGGGCATTTGGAGCGATCTCGCCGAACCGGCGCGGCTCGCCCAGCTCGACCACATGGCGACGCTGCTCGACGAACTTTATCCGAGCCTGCGGATCTACCTCTTCGACGCGCAGACCAATTTCTCAGCGCCCTACACCGTCTTCGGGCCGTATCGCGTCTCGGTCTATGTCGGCGACATGTATCTGGTGCTGAACGCCAAGGACGCGGTCGCGTCGATGACCCGTCATTTCGACACCCTAATCCGCGCGGCGACCGTGCAAGCGCATGAGACGGCGGCATGGATCCGCCGCTTGCGCGCGAACGGTTAGCGGATCGCGCGGATCAGCGCGTTGGACGGAAAACAGGTCGGCTGCCGGCCGTTCTTCTGTTGCCAGTCGCCGATGGAACGGCGCGTCCGGAAACCGGGCAGCCCGTCGGCGCCGCCGACGTCGTAGCCCATCTTCTCCATGGCGCGCTGCATCGCGGCGATGTCGGAGCGCAGCATGGAATCGGTCTTGCCCCAGCCCGCCTGGAAGGTCTTGTCGCCCCACTGGATGCGGTCGCCCGCATGGCCGACGAAGAGCGCGTAGAGATCGCTCTCGTTGTATTCCTTCAGCACGTAGAAATTCGGCGTGACGATGAAGGCGGGGCCGGAGCGCCCGGCCGGCATCAGCAGAAAGCCCTCACGGCCCGCCTCGGCGGCCGGGAACGGGCGGCCGGAGACGCGTTTGACACCGAGCTTTTCCCATTCCGCGATCGGCTTGCCGCGGTCGGGGCCCTCAAGCGCGCAGGAGACGCTGGCAGGCACCGTGACCTCGAAACCCCAGTCGCGGCCGTCCTGCCAGCCGAAGGTCTTCAGATAGGCCGCGATGGAGGCCAGCGTGTCGGCGGTCGACGACCAGATGTCGGCATGGCCGTTGCCGTCGAAATCGACGGCATATTGCAGATAGGAGGACGGCATGAACTGCGGCTGGCCAAGCGCGCCCGCCCAGGACGAGCGCATCTCCTGCGGCTTTGCGCGACCTGTCTGCACAATCACCAGCGCGTTGATCAGTTCGCGGCGGAAGAGGTCGGGCCGCGTCGACATGAAGGCCTTGGTGCCAAGCACCTGGAACGCGTCGTGCGGAATCTTCACGCGGCCAAACCCGGATTCGCGCCCCCAGATCGCGATGATGATGCGCCCCGGCACGCCATATTTCTTCTCTATGGCCGCGAGCGTGCGGGCATGCTGCCCGGCAAGCGACCGGCCGGTCGACGTGACATAGCCCAGATTGCGCTCGTTGAAATATTTCGCCGGCTCGGAGAACTCCGCCTGCAGCATCTGGCGCGGCGGCTCGGTGGAGCCGGGCGTCACCAGCCCCGGAATGTCGGTGTTGAGCCGCTTCGACCCCATCGCCTTGTCGAAGGTGGCGCGCGAAACGCCGGCGAGCTCCGCATCCGGCCAGATGCTGTTTTCCAGAAAGGCCGCATATTGCGCCTGAAGGGACTGCGCGGCGGCAGGCCACGCGGCAAGGGCCAGAATGAGGATGGCAACGGCACGGATCATGGGAAGCCTCGCGATTCGCCTGCGACGTTAGCAGGCAAGCGTGGAATGAAAAGGGCAGGCATGCGCCCTCGCCACCGCGAGTGGTTTCGAGACGGGAGTGTCTGAGACCTTGAAAATAGAGGTTGGGGTCGCGACAGCCCCCCGGGCTTCGTTCCCCCGGGACTGGAGACGGCCTAGTTCGCGCGCGTGGCGATCACCGCAGCGGCGCCGGCGAGGAAGCTTGCGGCGACCCGGTTCAGCACCTTCAGCGCACGCGGCGACTGCAGCATGTGGCGGGCGCGGCCGGCCAGCCCGATATAGGGCAGCAGCACCGCGACCAGGATGGCGAAGGTGAGCACGATCAGGATCACGAAATCGACCGGCGTGACGGTGGACAGGTCGACGAAGGTCGGCAGCAGCGCCAGGTAGAACACGATCACCTTCGGGTTGCCCATGGTCACCATGAAGCCAGCGACGAAGCTCGACACGGCGTCGCCGGCGGCGCGCGCGGCCACCTTTTCCGTGCTCACGCCGGCGCGCCAGAACGAGATCGCCATCCAGATCAGATAGGCCGCGCCGAGATATTTGATCACCATGAACACGGCGCCGAAGGTGGACGCGATATAGGCGAGGCCGAGAACCGCGGCGGCCAGATAGACGACGTCACCCAGCGCCAGTCCGAACAGCATCGGCAATGTGGGCCGGAAGCCCGAACCGAGCGCGCGCGCCACCAGCGCGATCACACCGGGGCCGGGGATCGCCGCGGCGATGCCCAGCGCAAGCGCATAGGTGAGGAAACCGGTGAACGTCATGTCATTGCAATCCAAGCAGCGCCGGAAGCGTGCGCATGTCATCGAACAGCACGGCCCCTGCCTCGGCAAGGCCTTTCGCGTCGGTGAGAGGATCTGCCGCATAGCCGTAGACCCGCATGCCCGCCGCCTTGCCGGCCATCACGCCGGTGACGCTGTCCTCGATGACCGCGCAGCGCTCCGGCTCGAAACCGAGCGTCTTGGCCGCGTGGAGGAAAAGATCCGGCGCCGGCTTGCCCTTCTCCACCATCCAGGCGGAGAACAGAACGTCTTCGAGGAGCGGAAGCAGCCCGGAGACTCCGAGCGTCAGGTGCATCTTCTCCACCTTGGCCGACGAAGCGACGCAATAGGGCGTGTCGATCGCCTGCAAATAGAGGATCGCCTCGCGCACATTCGGGATGGTCTCCACACCGCCGGAGAACAAAGCCGGCAGTTCTGCGAGCCAGCGATCCGGGAAATCCTCGCCGAGATCGATGCCGTCCTCGGCCAGCACGATGTCGCGCACGCTCTTCATCGTACGGCCCATGAAGCGCTTTCGGCAGGCGGGCATGGACATCTCCAGTCCGTTTTCCGCAAGGATCTCGCTCAGCCGCTGATTGGCGACGGATTCGGTGTCGACGAGCACGCCGTCGCAATCGAAGATGACAAGTTGGGGTGGGGTCATGTCAGTGTGTCCCTGTCGAGCCGAAGCCGCCCGCTCCGCGCGTTGTCTCGGAGGCGAGTTCGCCCTCCGCGACCGCGACGCGTGTCACCGGGGCGATCACCATCTGCGCGACGCGCATGTTTCGCGTGATCTCGAACGGCTCCGTTCCGTGATTGATCAAAAGCACCTGCACCTCGCCGCGATAATCCGCATCGATCGTCCCCGGCGTGTTGAGGCAGGTGACGCCGTGCTTAAAGGCAAGGCCGGAACGCGGCCGAACCTGACCTTCGTGACCGGCCGGGATTTCGAATACGAAGCCGGTCGGCACCAGCGCGCGCGCGCCGGGCGGCAGCGTCATCGGCGCATCGGCCGGAACGGCTGCACGCAGGTCCATGCCGGCGGCGGCGGCCGTCTCATAATCCGGCAGGGGAATGTCGGCGCCGTGGGGCAGGCGGACGAGGGTGAGGGTCGGTCTGGTCATTGCGGCTATCTGCCGCGCCCTCGCGTCATCTGCAAGCGACGGCGGGGGCAAATCTGTGCGGAAATCCGCTCAGTCGACCAGTTTGACAAGGATTTCGGTCTTCCACAGAGCCGGATCGGTCTCATGCATCGGCGTGACGCGGTAGATCTCGATCTGGCAGTCGGGTCGGGCGCCGTCCGGGCCGAAACGCCCCGCCGGCGTCAGTCCGCGTCCACCCATCCAGCCCTCCATCATCAGGAACGCGTCATAGAGGCGGTCATAGGGTCCGGTATGCACGGCATGGGCGTAGCGGCCGGCCGGCAGTTCGCCGGCGATCACCTCGCCGCCGCCCGTGGCCGGCTGAAGCGTCGTCGTTCCGACCTCCAGTTCCACGTCGGCGCCAAAAAAACGGCGATAGCGAAAGAAACCGGACATGCCCGACGCGATCGCGTTGTCGGCCATCCACTGGTGGAGGCGCGGAAACAGCGGCGGTGCGAAGTCCGGCAACTTCGCCATCGGCCCGGCCGCCCGGATCGCGAGGTAGGGTTCGGCCTGACGCGTGACGACGCTCGGGATGGAGAGCACCACGCCTTCTCGGGCCGTGTTCTCGACGGAAAGCATGGACTTACCCCTCGGCCACCTTTTCCAGCGTCGCGATGTCGATCTTGTGCATGGTCATCAGCACCGGCCAGACCTTCGACGCCTGCGGGCCGCTGAACAATTCGACCGCGCGTTTCGGCACGATCTGCCAGGACAGCCCGTACCGGTCCTTGCACCAGCCGCACTGGCTTTCCGATCCGCCGTCGGCGGTCAGCGCGGCCCACAGCCGGTCGGTCTCGGCCTGGTCCTCGGTTGCGACCGAGATCGACACCGCCTCCGACAGCTTGAAATGCGGTCCGCCATTGAGCGCCTGGTAGGGCACGCCGGCCAGCGTGAACTCCACGGCCAGCACCGCTCCCGGTTCGCCATGGGTGGCGTTCTCGACATGGCGGCTCACATGGTCGATGCGCGAACCCGGGATGAGCGAGCAATAGAATTCCGCTGCCGGCAGCGCCCCGTCATCGAACCAGAGGCATGTCTTGACCTTCTTCGTCATGGGCCGACGATCCTTTCGAAACCGCCATAGATCATTCGGCGGCCGTCGAAGGGCATCTCGCCCAGACGCTCGAACACGGACGGATCGTCCTCGAAAGCCTTCCAGCCCGCGTCGCGGGCCTCCTTCGAGGGCCACTCGACCCATGAGAAGACGACCACTTCGTGCTCCTCCTTCTTCACCGCAAGGGGAAAGGATGTCAGTTCCCCGTCGGGCACCGTCTCGCCCCAGCAATCGACGACCGCCGTTGCTCCCAGGCTCTTGAAGACCGCGCCCGCGCGCTTCGAGTATTCGACATAGGCGTCCTTGCCGTCAGCCGGCACAGCCGCGACCATTCCGTCCACGTAGGTCATGCTTGTCTCCCATCTGACGCGGCAGCGCCGCTACCGGTTACCTTCCTTCTTGGCGCCCTTTAGGAGCGCCACGATCGCCATGGCGTGGCCATGGCCGAGGCCGAAATCCTGTTTCAGCCAGTCGGTGATCTGTGTCGCCTTCACGCCGGGGGCGAGCCCGGAGGCGTCGGCGAACCCCTTTTCCGCGGCCATCGCCCTGAAGTCGGCGGGCGACTTGCCGGTCTTGGCCTGGATGTTGTCGAGATAAGCCTGGAATGACATCGTGCTTGCGTCTCCCCTGCCTCAGCCCATCGCCTTGGAGCCGGTGAAATTGAGCATCCACGGCGTTCCATATTGGTCGGTGAACATCGCGAAGCGTTCCGCCCAGAACGTCTCGGTCGGCTGCATCGACACTGACTGGGCGTCTTTCGACAGCGTGTCGAAGATGGTGTCGAACGCCTCGACGCTCTCCGGCGCGATGGAAATCGAGAAGCCCTGCGGCTTGTTGTACCATTCGCCCGGCGCATCCGACGCCATGATGTTGGCGGATCCGAGCCGCATGTTCATGTTCATCACCAGCTCGTCCCCGCCGGGCATGCGGCTCTCCGGATCGGGCGCGTCGCCATTGCGATAGACGCCGGTGATCTCGCCGCCCAATGTCTCGGCGTAGAAGCTCATCGCCTCGAAGCAGTCACCGTTGAAATAGAGATAGATGGTCGGTTCCATGGACGTGTCCTCTCGGTTGTGGCCTGGACCATAGGCGAAAGAAATATTGATATCAACGTAAATGCGCGATCTCGTTGCAACAGCGCGCTCCTGCTTGACGTTTGACAGCCGGGGCCGCGCCTGCCAGAAGCCCTGCACCTTTCTCTTGGACACGATTATGGCTGAAAGTCTGAAGGACGCCGTCGCGCGACGGCGCACATTCGCGATCATCGCCCACCCGGATGCGGGCAAGACGACGCTCACCGAAAAGCTGCTGCTGTTCGGCGGCGCGATCCAGCTTGCCGGCGAGGTCAAGGCGAAGAAGGACCGCATCCAGACGCGCTCCGACTGGATGAAGATCGAGCGCGAACGCGGCATCTCGGTCGTCACCTCGGTGATGACCTTCGAATATGACGGCAACGTCTTCAACATCCTCGACACGCCGGGTCACGAGGACTTCGCCGACGACACCTACCGCACGCTAACCGCCGTCGACGCCGCCGTCATGGTGATCGACGCCGCGAAGGGCATCGAGCCGCGGACGCTGAAGCTGTTCGAGGTCTGCCGCATGCGCGACATTCCGATCATCACCTTCATCAACAAGATGGACCGCGAAAGCCGCGACGCGTTCGAGATCCTCGACGAGGTCGAGGAAAAGCTGGCGCTCGACACCGCTCCCGTCACCTGGCCCGTCGGCCGGTCGAAGACGTTCTGCGGCGCCTACAATCTGGCCGCCAACACGTTTCGCGGCAGCGACTCGCAGGTCGAGGCGACGCCGGTCAACGGCCCGCAAAGCGTGGCCGACCACCTGCCGGAGAACGAGCGCGAGACCTTCATCGAGGAACTGGAACTGGCCCGCGAGGCCTGTCGCCCGTTCGACCGGCAGTCTTTCCTGGAAGGCCACCTGACGCCGGTGTTCTTCGGCTCTGCGCTGCGCAATTTCGGCGTGCGCGACCTGATCAACGCGCTCGGCGCCTTCGCGCCGCCCCCGCGCGACCAGGAGGCGGATTCGCGCATCGTCCACGCCGCCGAGGACAAGATGACGGCCTTCGTCTTCAAGATCCAGGCGAACATGGACCCCAACCACCGCGACCGCATCGCCTTCGCGCGAATCTGCTCGGGCATGCTGCAGCGTGGCATGAAGGCGCGCCTGTCGCGCACCGGCAAGCAGCTGGGCCTGACCGCGCCGCAGTTCTTCTTCGCCTCGCAGCGCCAGATCGCCGACACAGCGTTCGCCGGCGACGTCGTCGGCATTCCCAACCACGGCACGCTGCGCATCGGCGACACGCTGACCGAGGGTGAGCCCCTGGTCTTCCACGGCGTGCCGAATTTCGCGCCGGAAATACTGCGCCGCGTGCGGCTCGGCGACGCGATGAAGGCCAAGAAGCTGAAGGAGGCGCTGCAACAGATGGCCGAGGAGGGCGTCGTCCAGCTCTTCGTTCCGGAGGACGGCTCGCCGGCGATCGTCGGCGTGGTCGGCGCGCTGCAGCTCGACGTCTTGAAGGAGCGGCTGAAGCAGGAATACGGCCTGCCGGTCGATTTCGAGGCGGCCCGCTTCAACATCTGCCGCTGGATCTCCCATGAGGATCGCACGCAGCTGGAAGCCTTCATGAACAAGCACCGCGCCGGCATCGCCCGCGATCTGGACGGCGATCCCGTGTTCCTGGCCGAAAACGGTTTCTCGCTCAATTACGAGGCCGAGCGGGCGCCGGGCATGGTGTTCAAGGAGATCAAGGACTACCAGATCCGCGCCAAGGCGGCCTGACGCCTCAGGGCATCTTGAGAAAGAACCCCGCCACGAGACGAAGGCGCGACGACCGGGCCTTGCCGCGATCGAGAGAAACAGTGCGGTCTTCGCCATCGAGCGAGCGGATCGCCTCCGTCAGCTCGTCGAAGCGATCCCAGGCGACGTTCAGAAATGCGGCATTCTGCTCGGGAAACCGGGCGCGTACGGTCGGGTTTGTGTTGATCTCGAAGATCGCCAGCCCGTCCGGACCGGAAACATAGTCGGCCCGGCCGTAGTCGATCCGCGCGATGTCGAAGACCCGGCGCAATTGTTCACGTTCCGGATTGCTGCGCATCCACTCGGCGAAGGTCACGAAATCCTCCTCGCGCGCCACTTCGATCCGTCCGTATTTGACGAACGGCTTGTCCTCCACCACCGGGACGCCCGGTATGATCCGGTCGCCGACCCGGTAGACCGTCTTGCGATGGAAGACATTGTCGCGGATCGGTTCGTTGGCGAACTCGATCACGAGCAGATCGCGCAACGACATGCCGTCCGCCTCGATCTCATCGAGCTTGCGGTCGAGCGCCGGCTGGTCGGCGATCAGTTCGTCGAAGGCCTGCCTGTGATCCGTCTCGCATTTGACGAAGACCGGAAAGCGATCGGGCTTCGGCCGCAGAGCCGCTTGCCAGGCCCGGAACCGGTTGACGCCCGCCGCATGCAGGGTGTGCAGCAAGTCGTGGCGCTGGCGTGCCCTTGCCGGGTCGTTGAGGACACGGATGCCGCCCTCGCGCAATTGCCGATAGCAGCGCCCCGCTTCCGCCAGTTCGAAATGCCTGAGCCGGTCGAAATCGGTGAAGATGACGCAGGAGGCCCGGATGGCCGGCTGCCGAAAGAGCCAGTCATAGGAGACGACCTGCAGCACGCCGCGGCCGATCGTCTGCCGCGCGGTTCTCGACAGCGTGTATCGATGAAACGCGGTGGTCACGAACAGGATCATGTCCGTTTCGGCCTTTCCTGCCCGCTTTCCGCGGCGCTGAGAGCGTGCGTCTCTGGCCTTTCGACGACCTGCGCGACACCTGCTCAAGCTTGCGATGCGACCGCATTATGTTAGGCTGCCGGGGGAAATCAACCGCTGCGCCGCGGTGACATGGGGTTCCGCGGCAGACGGCGAACGAGGTTAGCTCAATGGCCGAAAAAATTGTTCTCGACGCTTCCAAACTGCTTGGCAACAACAGCAAGGGCGACCGGATGACGGGCACAGGGAAACCGAAGCTGGTCAAACTGACGACGCCATCGACCCGGAAGAGCTGACCAGGCGCTCTCGCCCCGCTTCCGGCATCGTACGATTTGGACAATCCGTTTCTTCCCGGCAGCGAGAACGGGCGCGCATCGCGGATGCGCATCCAGAAGCGTCTGGCGGTCAGTGTCGCGCACATTCTTGACCGATGCCGCGGAGTCAGACCCTATGACTCACAGGCCGGTCATGAGCTGGTCGATCTGCTGAACTCGACAAGACGCGTCAGGCCATCGGTTTTCGGCGACTATTTCGCTCTTGTCGGCGCCATCGGCACGCAGCAGGAAGATCAGGACGCGGCGCAAGACGCGCTTGACTGCTTGCTGGCCGGGCCCTTCGAGGCGGGCGATGGATGCAGCGTCCGGCCGCTCCTTCGCACACATTTCACCCGGTCCGAGGAAGACAGGCTGCGCAGCCAGTTCGTGTCGGAATCCCTTCTGCCGGAACAGATCGGCAGGCTGGAGGAGGCGACGGCCGCTCGCGACGTCGCGCGTATAGAAGATGCGCTGCGACTGGTCGTCGAACACGCGCCGCTGACGCGTGCGGAGATGGACCACGTGATCGCCGAGATCGTGCCGGTCCGCGATCTCGTCGGAGAAGGCGATGCGGAGCTCGGCGCATGCAGCAGTCTCGAGCGCTGGGGCTCGATGCTGATCAATCCCGACGCCTTCGCGTCATCGCTCGGGCTGTGCGAGGCGTTGATGCACGAAGCAGCGCACAGCTATCTCTACGGCGCCTCGCCGGTCGAGTTCCATGTCCGCAACCCGATCGATGAGCTCTACAAATCGCCCTTGCGCGCAGATCCGCGTCCGATGGACGGGATTTATCACGCGACGTTCGTGCTCGCCCGCACCTGTTTCTCGATGAATGAATTCGCGAAGTCACAGAGGCTCGATCCGGAGATGAGATGCGACGCCCGCGACAGGGCCCGGGAGTGCCGGGATCTGTTCATGCAGGGTTACGCCGTTCTCGACGAACACGCCGACTACACCGATGAAGGGCGCGCGATCATGGCGGCCGCGCATCACTACATGGCGAGCCTGGAGGCGTCCGCCCTGCCTGAATCCTGATTACCCCTAGGTCCTGTGCGCCAATCTGCCGCGTGACAGTGCGAAATTACTCATTTGTTCCGGGGGTTTGGAACACTATCTCACGATTGTACCCGCCTTTCACGCTATCACGCGTCCCAGTCCACCAGCAGGAGAATGAAATGAGCCTCCGTATCAATGACATCGTCCCGGACTTCACCGCCGAGACCACCGAGGGAACCATCAGCTTTCACGAGTGGATCGGCGACTCCTACGCCATCCTGTTCTCCCATCCGAAGGATTTCACCCCGGTCTGCACCACCGAGTTCGGCGCCGTGGCCCGCCTCGATGACGAGTGGACGAAGCGCAACACCAAGGTGATCGGCATTTCGGTCGACAACGTCGCCGACCACGTGAAGTGGAAGAGCGACATCGAATCCTATGCCGGCCTGCCGGCAAATTTCCCGATCATCGACGACACCAGCCTGACGGTCGCCAAGCTCTACGACATGCTGCCGGCCGAAGCCTATCTGCCGGACGGCCGCACCGCCGCCGACACCGCTGCCGTGCGCTCGGTCTTCATCATCGGCCCGGACAAGAAGCTGCGCCTGTCCATGACCTACCCGATGTCGGTCGGCCGCAACTTCGCCGAAGTGATCCGCGCGCTCGATGCCCTGCGCGCCACCGACGGCCAGCCGATCGCGACGCCGGCCGACTGGAAGCCGGGCGAAGACGTCATCGTCGCGCTGTCGCTCAATGACGAGCAGGCCAAGGAGAAGTTCGGCGAAATCGACTCGATCCTGCCCTATCTGCGCAAGACCAAGCAGCCGGCCTGATACAGGCCCAACAATCGAAACCGGAACCGGCGGCATTGCCCGCCGGTTTTTTCGTTTTGGATGCTGGCAGCGCGGCCGTTTCCCGCTAAACAACCGGCATGAACCACCGTCGCTTCGATGTCATCGTTCTGGGCGCCGGCGCCGCGGGCCTTTTCTGCGCAATAGAAGCTGGCCGGCGCGGCCGGTCGGTCCTCGTCGTTGACCATGCAAGGGCGCCGGGCGAGAAGATCCGGATTTCGGGCGGCGGCCGCTGCAATTTCACCAACATCGACGCCGCGCCGGCCAACTACCTGTCGGCGAACCCGCATTTCTGCATCTCGGCGCTGAAGCGCTTCACCGCCGCCGATTTCATTGCCCGGGTCGACGCGCGCGGCATCGCCTGGCACGAGAAGACGCTCGGGCAATTGTTCTGCGACGGGTCGGCGACGCAGATCGTCTCGATGCTGACCGACGACCTCGCGGACGCCGGCGGCACGCTGGAACTCTCCACCATTGTCGAGGACATCGCGCGGACGAACGCGGGGTTCGAATTGCGCCTTTCGACCGGGACGGTCGCCTGCTCCTCGCTGGTGGTGGCCACCGGCGGCAAGTCGATCCCGAAAATGGGCGCCACCGGCTTTGCCTACCGTGTCGCCGAGCAGTTCGGGCTCGGTGTCACCGAAACGCGGCCGGGCCTCGTGCCGCTGACCTTCGAGCCGAACCTGCTGGAGCGGATCCGGCCGCTGGCCGGTGTCTCCACGTCCGCGCGCGTCACCTGCGGCAAGGCCGCCTTCGACGAGGCGCTTCTGTTCACCCATCGCGGCCTGTCGGGCCCGGCGATCCTGCAGGTTTCCAGCTACTGGCGCGAGGGCGAGGCGATCGAGATCGACCTTGCGCCCGGCCGCGACCAGTTTGACGAACTGCGCGAGGCGCGCCAGTCGGCTGGCCGGCAGGAAGCGCAGACCGTTCTGGCCCGTGTCCTGCCCAAGGCGCTGGCGCAATTCCTGACCGCCGAGGCCGCCGTGTCCGGGCCGCTGGCGGAGATCAACGACGCGGCGCTGAGACGCCTTTCAGATGCGATGCATGGCTGGCGGATCAAGCCGTCCGGCTCCGAGGGCTACCGAACCGCCGAAGTCACGCTGGGCGGGATCGACACCGCCGGCATCGACCAGAAGACCATGGCGGCGAAAATCGTCCCCGGCCTCTATTTCATCGGCGAGGCCATCGACGTCACCGGCTGGCTCGGCGGCTACAATTTCCAGTGGGCCTGGTCGTCCGGCTGGGCCGCCGGTCAGGCGGCGTAAATTTCTCAACTGAATATTTCTCCACGAAATCAAAAGCTTCCCTGGTCCGGACGCAGGCTCTGCCAGTGCCTCGTTCGAAACATGCCGCACAACGGCCGTGACAAACCCGCCTGCATCTGCCAGAAGGCGGGGATTGAGAGACGGGGGCGTTCGCCGGAAGGCGGGCTGAGAAGTACCCTTAGAACCTGAACCAGATAATGCTGGCGGAGGGAGTCGCTCGGACTGCGAGGGCGACTCCGCTTTTCCGTGGTCCCGGCCCTGCCCCGCCCGAAAGGGGCACATGGCAGACCATCCCACACCCGCTTCCATCCTGACCGCGATGCACGCCGCGCCGCCGCTCGTCCATTGCATCACCAATTATGTGGCGATGAACGTCGCCGCCAATGTCGTGCTGGCTGCCGGGGCTTCGCCCGCCATGGTTCATGCGCCAGAAGAGGCCGGCGAATTTGCCGGGATCGCCGGCGCCCTGACGGTCAATATCGGCACGCTTTCGGCGCCCTGGCTCGCCGGCATGAAGGCGGCCGTCACGGCCGCGCAGGCCGCCGGAACGCCTTGGGTGCTCGATCCGGTCGCCCATTTTGCCACGCAGTTCCGTCGCGACGCCATGGCCGAGCTGTTGGCGATGCAACCGGCCGTCATCCGCGGCAACGCGTCGGAAATCATCGCGCTCGCCGGCGGGGACAGCGCCGGAAAGGGCGTCGATGCGGGCGACACGGTCATCGCGGCCCGCGAGCGGGCCGTCGCGCTGGCGCAGACGGCGAAGGCGGTCGTCGCGGTCACCGGCGAAACCGATTTCGTCACCGACGGCGTCCGCCAGGCGACAATCCACGGCGGCTCGCCCTTGATGCCGCAGGTCACCGCGCTCGGCTGTTCGCTGACCTGCCTCACCGGCGCGACGCTTGCGGCCTGCAGGGAGGACCGTTTCGAGGCGACGCTCGCCGCGCTCGCGATGTTCGCGGCTGCAGGAAGCGCAGCGGCACAGCAGGCAAACGGGCCGGGCAGCTTCGCCTGGCGGTTCCTGGACGCGTTGGCGGCGCTGGATTCCAGCGGCCTCGAAGCCGTGCGGATCAAGCGCTCATGACGCACTTCGACCTCTCCGTCTACCTCGTGCTCGATGCCGATCTGTGCGGCGCGCGCGGCATGCTGGAAACGACCCGCGCGGCCGTCGCCGGCGGCGCGACGATGGTGCAGCTGCGCGAGAAACACGCCGGCACCGCGACCCTGGTCGAGACCGGCCGCGCGCTGAAGACCGTGCTTGCCGGCACCGGCGTGCCGCTGATTGTCAATGACGATTGCGGGGCCGCGATCGCGATCGACGCCGAGGGGCTGCATATCGGCCAATCCGACATGACGCCGCAGGAGGCTCGGGGGCGAATCGGCGCGAGCCGCATCCTCGGCCTGACGGCGGAGACCGAGGCGCTGGCCGCGGCGGCCGACCCCGCCATCGTCGACTATCTCGGCCTCGGGCCGGTCTTCGCCACGCCGACCAAGCCCGGACACAAGCCGCCCATCGGGTTTGCAGGTCTCGCCCGGCTGGTCGCGGCAAGCCCCCTGCCGGCCGTCGCCATTGGCGGCCTGAAGGCCGAACACGCCGCATCGGTGCGAAAGGCCGGCGCCGCCGGCATGGCCGTCGTGTCGGCGATCTGCGCCAGCGCGGACCCGCAGGCCGCCGCCCGGCAACTCAGCCGCTCGATGAGGAGCGCACAGTCATGATCAGGAACGTTCTTTCCATCGCCGGGTCCGACCCGTCGGGCGGCGCCGGCATTCAGGCCGACCTAAAGACCTTCTCGGCGCATGGCGTCTACGGCATGGCGGCGCTGACCGCGCTGACGGCCCAGAACACGCAGGGCGTGTCCGCCGTGCACCCGCTGCCGCCGGACTTCGTCGTCGAGCAGATCCGCATGGTCTTCGCCGACATCCGCGTCGACGCGGTCAAGATCGGCATGATCGCCAATGCGCGAATCGCCGAGGCCGTCGCCGACGTCCTGGCCGCGTATCGCGACTGCATGATCGTTCTCGACCCGGTGATGATCGCCAAGGGCGGAGCGGCACTGCTCGACCCCGCGGCGGTTGCGGCGCTCGTCGAACGCCTCCTGCCGCTGGCCACCGTGCTGACGCCCAACCTGCCGGAAGCCGCCGCGCTTCTGGGCGTCGATCCGGCCACGGACCGCGGCGCCATGCAGGCCCAGGCCGAGTCTCTGCTCGGGCTCGGTCCGCGCGCCGTTCTCGTGAAGGGCGGACATCTCGGGGGCAGCGAAAGCCCGGACATCCTGGCGATGGCCGACCACGCCGTCTGGCTCGACGGAGACCGCCTGCCGGGCGCCAACACGCATGGCACAGGCTGCACCCTGTCGAGCGCGCTTGCCGCCGGGCTCGCCAAGGGCCGTTCGTTCGAACAGGCCGCCTCCACCGCCAAGAGCTGGCTCGCCGGGGCGATCGCTTCGGCCGACCGGCTCGATGTCGGCTCGGGCCACGGGCCCGTCCATCACTTCCACACACTCTGGACAGAAGAAGGGAATGCCAAATGAGTTGTCCGATCGATCAACAGGTCGTCCTCGTCACCGGCGCGGGCCGCGGGCTGGGGGCGGCGATCGCCGAGGCCTTTGCGCGTGAAGGCGCATCGGTGGCGATCAACTACCGCAACAGCCGCGACGAGGCCGAGGCGCTGGCGGACAGGCTGGGCGACAAGGCCCGCGCCTTCCACGCCGACGTCAGGGATCCGGACGCCGTGAAGCGCCTTGTCGGCGAGGTGACCGACACGCTCGGCGCGCCGACCACCGCTGTCCACAACGCGCTGGCCGATTTCTCCTTCAACGGCGATGCAAGGTCGTCGCTTGCGACGATGCAATGGCCGGAAATGTCGGCGCATCTGGAAACCGGCCTCAAGGGTCTTCTCAATCTGATCCAGGCGGTTCGGCCCAGCATGGCCGAGGCGGGCTTCGGCCGGATCGTTTCGATCGGCACCAATCTCTTCCAGAACCCCGTGGTGCCCTATCACGACTACACCGCGGCCAAGGCATCGCTTCTGTCGCTGACCCGCACCGCCGCCGCCGAGCTCGGCCCGGACGGCATCACCGTCAACATGGTCTCCGGCGGTTTGTTGCGGACCACGGATGCGAGCAGCGCGACGCCGGAAGCCGTGTTCGACCTGATCGCGCAGAACACCCCGTTGAGGCGCGTGACGACGCCGGCCGAGGCCGCCGACGCGGTGGTCTTCTTCGCCAGCCCCTGGGCGCGGGCGGTGACCGGCCAGAACCTGATCGTCGACGGCGGCCTGGTGTTCGGCTGACGAGTGCGGCGGCGCGCGGCCGCGTCAATCCTTCCAGGCGTCTCTGATGGTCTGGAGATTGCCGCGATAGGCCTCGGCGTCGCCGTAATCGACGAAAGCCTCGACATGGTCATGCGGGTCGGCGGCGCGGCGGGCGTGCTTGATCGGGCACCAGAACCGCTCGGTGCGGCCGGCGATCTCGCGCACATAGGCGATCAGGCCGTTGGCATAACCGCAATAGATGCAGTTCAGCTTCTCGAGCCCGTTCAGATAGGCGAGGTGGTGGCGGTCGACGACGATGTGGTCGCTGCGACGCACCAGCGGGATCTGGTAGATGCGGAAGCAGATGTGCTGGTAGATCGTCACCATCACGTCGAGCAGGACCAGCGGCACGATCAGGCTGTAGATCACCGGCGCCGACAACACGTAGCCGAGGCGCGCGCCGATGATGTATTTCAGGAGACCGACACGATAGCGGCGCTGCAATTCGCGCACGTCGTTCTCGAACCGCACCTTGCCGCGATGCAGGGAGTAGCGAAACCGCTCGCGCTGCTGGGCGAGCTGCGTTTCCATCTCGGTCTCGATGTCGCGCCGGGTGGCGGCGAGCCGCGCCTGCAGGTCTTCCAGAACGGAATGCGTCATGATCTGTCCTCACCGGTCCGCGCCGCCGATATGCGGCGCGGTTTCGGCGAGAGACTATCACCGGCAAGCGGATTGTCGATCAGGTAGGGAGGCGCGGGGAGACCCTGCGCCTGCGATCACATGCGGGCGCTTTCGCGGATGAAGTTGCCGTTTCGCAGCTCGGTGAAGGCCTGCATCAGCTCCTCGCGCGTGTTCATCACGATCGGACCGTGCCAGGCGACCGGTTCGCGGATCGGCGCGCCCGAGACCAGCAGGAAGCGCACGCCCTCGTCGCCGGCCTGGACGACGATCTCGTCACCGGTGTCGAACACGACGAGCGTGCGGTTGCCGCTCATGTCGCGAATGTGGACTTCCTCGCCGGCGACCTCCTTTTCCACCAGGACGCCGAAGGGGTTCGACGCGTCGCGGAAAGAGGCCGAGCCCTGGAAGATGTAGGCAAAGGCCTGACGATAGGTATCGACCGGCAGCACCTTGCGCTTGCCCGGCGGCACGTAGATGTCGAGATATTGCGGGTCGGCCGCGATCCCGTCGACAGGTCCGCGCTTGCCCCAGAACTCGCCGATCACCACGCGCACCCGCGTGCCGTCATCGTCTATGATCTCGGGAATGTCGCCGCCGGAAATGTCCTGATAGCGCGGTGTCGTCATCTTCAGGCTGGAGGGCAGGTTGGCCCATAGCTGGAAGCCGTGCATGCGTCCCTTGGCATCGCCCTTCGGCATTTCCTGGTGCATGATGCCGGAGCCGGCCGTCATCCACTGGACGCTGCCCGGCCCGAGCGAACCGGCATTGCCGAGGCTGTCGGCATGATCCACCGTGCCTTCCAGCACATAGGTGATCGTCTCGATGCCGCGATGCGGGTGCCAGGGGAACCCGGCCTTGTAGTCCTCCGGACGATCGTTGCGGAAATCGTCCATCATCAGGAACGGGTCGGTCATCGACGGATCGCCGAAGCCGAAGACGCGGTGCAGCTTCACCCCGGCGCCTTCCAGCGTCGGCTGCGTGCCGGAAATCTGTTTCACGGGTCGAATGGACATGGAATGTCTCCTTTCTGGCCAACAGATAGGGCGACAGGCGCCGTGTTCACAATTTCGCGGTTGTGAGACGGATTGTTCACCCGGTGAAGACGGGCCTGCGGATTGTTCAGCGCTCGCTGCCGGACAGCCGTTCCGCCACCAGTGCGGCCAGGCGTTCGGCGACCTCGTCCTTGCCCATTTCCGGCCATGCCTCGGCGCCATCTTGCGACAGGAGCGTGATGCGGTTGCGGTCTCCGCCCATCACGCCCGAACCGCCGATGCCTGAATCCGGCGACACGTCATTGGCGACGATAAGATCCGCACCCTTGCGTTTGAGCTTGGCGGTGGCGTGTTCGATCAGCTTTTCCGTCTCGGCGGCAAAACCGATGACCAAGCCGGGGCGCAGCGACCCGTGCGTTCCGATGCCTGCGAGGATGTCGGGATTTTCCGTCAACGGCAGCGATTCCGGCCCCTTGCCGCCGTCCTTCTTCATCTTGTCGGCGGCTTCGGTCGCGGCACGCCAGTCCGCGACCGCGGCGGCGAAGATCGCCGCGTCGGCAGGCAACAGGCGTTCCACGGAGGCTTGCATCTGCCGCGCCGTCTCCACTCGGGTGACTGTCACGCCGTCGGGATCGGCGATGGAGACCGGGCCGGAGACCAACTGCACGTCGGCGCCGAGCCGGGCCAAGGCGGCGGCAATCGCGTGGCCCTGCTTGCCGGAGGAACGGTTGGCGATGTAGCGCACCGGATCGATCGGCTCATGCGTCGGTCCGGAGGTGATGACGATCCGCTTGCCGGACAGGGGTTTCGGCGCGGCCGCGCAGACCTGTTCGATCGCGGCGACAATTTCCAACGGTTCGGCCATGCGGCCCTCGCCCGCCTCGCCCGATTCGGCCATTTCACCGGCATTGGGCCCGACGAAGCGAATGCCGTCGCGGGCAAGCGCCTCGCGGTTGCGACGCGTCGCCGGGTGCCTCCACATATGCGGGTTCATCGCCGGCGCGACCAGCACGGGCGATCCGGCGGCGAGCAGGATGGTGGAGGCGAGATCGTTGGCAAGGCCCGTCGCCATTTTCGCCATGAGGTCGGCGGTCGCCGGGGCGACCACGATCAGATCGGTCTCGCGCGCCAGGCGGATGTGACCGACATCCTGCTCGTCATCGCGGTCGAACAACTCGGTGAACACCTTCGTCGCGGCGAGCGCGCCGACCGACAGCGGGGTCACGAATTCGGCGGCGGCGCGCGTCATCACCGGGCGCACGGTCGCGCCGCGCTCGCGCAGCCGACGGATCAGGTCGAGGCATTTATAGGCCGCGATCCCGCCGCCGATGATCAGCAGGATGCGTTTTCCGGAGAGGGTCTGCGTGATCGTCATGGGTCCACCGCCAGTGCCGGGCGGATGTCGGTATGGATGAAATCGTCGCCCTTGAAAAGCAGCGGCAGGTCGCGCGTTCTCGCCAGCGCGTAGGAAAAGCAGTCGCCCATGTTCAGCCGCGCCGGATGGCCGGAGCCGCGGCCGAACGCAACATAGGCGTCTCTGGCCGCATCGACCTGCTCCCGCGCGAAGCTGATCTGGCGGATGTCGAGATCGGAGATCAGGTCAGCCACGTCCGTGGCGCTTCGGCCGAAACTCCCGCGCGCCACCACGCAATTGGCTTCGTGAACGGTTGCACTGCTCACCATGGCAGAATGCGCGGAAACGATCGCCCGGCTGAAGGACAGGGCTTCCTCTTCGTTCGCTAGGATCGCGATGAGAGCCGATGTATCGACGACCAAACTAGTCAAAGGACTCCTCCCACATCGCGTCGGACAATGCCTTCTGATCGACCGGCTTGTCCGGCGACCGCGCATGTTTGGCGACGATTTCCTCTGCGGTCAGCCTGCGCCGTCCGCCACTCGAAACGGCCTTCGTCAGCAACGTGCGGACTTCCTCCTCCATCGACACGCCGTGACGGGCGGCCTGCTCGCGGAGAGCCTGTTTGACCTGATCGTCGAGATTGCGGATCGTCAGCGTCGCCATGATCGCCTCCATTGATTGCATTCAATGTAGGCATTGACTGCAATGCAGTCAAATTTGCTCAGCTCACCTGCCAGGCGATCCAGAGCATGGCGAGCGCGATGACCCAGAGCGCGACGCGGCCCGAGCGCGACTGGCGCGCTTCCGCCTTGCCGATGGCGGTGACGGTTTCCGGATCGAGCTTCATGCCGTTTTCCGCCATATCGCCGACCTCGTGCGACAGGCGTTCGGTGCGGTCGGCCAATTCCGGCAGGGCACGGGCCAGGCGGCCGAGCGATTCCAGGCCGCCGCGTGCGTCCGTCAGGATCGCCGCGGGTCCGAGATTGCGCGCGATCCAGTCGCCCACCACCGGTTCCGACGCCTTCCACATGTTGAAGCGCGGATTGAGCGTGCGCGCGTTGCCCTCCACCACGACCATGGTCTTTTGAAGCAGGAGAAGCTCGGGCCGGGTCTGCATGTCGAAGATGTCGGTGACCTCGAAGAGGAGCGTCAGCAGGTTGGCCATCGAGATGGTCTCGGCCGGCTGGCCGTGGATCGGCTCGCCGATGGCGCGGATGGCCTGGGCGAAAGCCTCGACATCGTGATGCGGCGGCACATAACCGGCTTCGAAATGCACCCGGGCGACGCGCTGGAAGTCGCGGCGGATGAAACCGAACAGGATTTCTGCGAGGAAGCGACGTTCCTTCAGCCCGATGCGGCCGGCAATGCCCAGATCGACGGCGACGATGTCGCCCTTCGGGTCGACGAAGAGATTGCCGGGATGCATGTCGGCGTGGAAGAAGCCGTCGCGCATGGCCTGGCGCAGGAAATTCTGCACCAGCGCGTCGGCGAGCGCGTCGAGATCGTGCCCGGCGGCGCGCAGTTGATCGACCTCCGACATCTTGATGCCGTCGACCCATTCGAGCGTCAGCACGTCGCGGCCGGTGCGCAGCCAGTCCACCTTCGGCACCCTGAAACCGGGATCGTCGACCGTGTTTTCGTGCATCTCGGCGAGCGCGGCGGCCTCAAGCCGCAGATCCATCTCGATCTTGGTCGACTGCGCCAGCGTTTCGGCGATGGCCACCGGCCGCAGCCGGCGCGAGGAGGGAATGTGCTTTTCCTGCAGCTGGGCGAACAGGAAGAAGGCGTCGAGATCGGCGGCGAAGCGGCGGCGGACGCCCGGCCGGATCACTTTCACGGCGACCTTGCGCAGCGTGCCGTCCTCGTCGCGGATGGTCGCCGGATGCACTTGAGCGATCGAGGCGGCGGCCACCGGCTCGCCGATCTCCTCGAACAGTTCATCGACCGGGCGGCCCAGCGAATCCTCGATGCGGGCCATCGACTGGGCCATCGGGAAACTGTCCATCCGGTCCTGCAGATGGGCGAGATCAAGCGCGAGGTCGAGGCCGATCACGTCGGGTCGCGTGGCCAGAAACTGGCCGAGCTTGGCATAGGACGGGCCAAGCCGGGCGATCGCCTTCGACATGCGCTCGGCATTGTCGAGTGATTTCGAGCGCTTGCGCGCCAGCGCGGTGGCGAGACGGTGGCCGGTTGCGGCCGGACCGGTCAGCCCCTGCGCCGGAAGGCCGGCGATGACGCCTTCGCGAACCAGCACCCAGCCGGCCCGCATCAGCCGCAATGTCGCCATCACCTGGTTCATGAAGCTAGAGCTTCCAGGCGGAATGCAGCGCGGCGATCCCGCCCGTGTAATTCGTGTAGGTCACGCGGCCGAAGCCCGCCTGGCGGATCATCGCGGCGAAATTCTCCTGATTGGGGAACTTGGCAATCGATTCGACCAGATAGCGATAGGGCTCGCCGTCGCCGGTCACGGCGCGGCCGATCTGCGGAATGGCGTTGAACGACCACTTTTCATAGATCGTCTCGAGCAGCGGCGTATCGACCTCGGAGAACTCCAGGCACAGGAAGCGGCCGCCGCGCTTCAGCACGCGATAGGCCTCGCGGAGCGCCTTGCCGATATCCGGGACGTTTCGGATGCCGAACGCGATCGTGTAGGCGTCGAAGCTTCCGTCCTCGAAGGGCAGGTCCTCCGCATTGGCTTCCACGAAGGCGAGATTGTCGGCGATGCCGCGTTTTTCCGCCCGTTCGCTTCCGACCTCCAGCATCGAGCCGTTGATGTCGAGCACGGTGACATGGGCGTTGCCGCGCGCGGCGTCGACGATGCGGAACGCGATGTCGCCGGTGCCGCCGGCAACGTCGAGCGTGCGCCAGTGATGCTTGCGCGGCGGGTTGAGCGCGGTGACCATCGCGTCCTTCCAGACACGATGCATGCCGCCCGACATCAGGTCGTTCATGACGTCGTAGCGCCGGGCGACGGAGTGGAACACGTCATTGACGCGCGTCTGCTTCTCGCCTTCGCCGACCTGGGCGAATCCGAATGACGTCTTCATCGCCCCGCCAGCGGTGGTTCTCGATTGCGACATGGGATCGATCCGTCTCGGTTTGCGTTTGTTTCGCCACGAAAGCGCAGGCTAGCCTATGCAGGCAAACGGGGCCATTGCGCAAGCCGCGCCATCGTGTCACGGAAATGGTCCCCCGAGGTGCAAAGGTCAATCCATGGTCGCAAAAGCCGAAATCCACTGCCATATCGAGGGCGCGGCCGGCCCCGCGCTGGTGCGGACGCAGGCGGAGAAATACGGGGCCGACATTTCCGTGATCATCCGCGACGACGCCTATGTCTGGTCGGATTTCACCACGTTCCTGCAGTGCTACGACATCGCCTCACGGCTGTTCCGCTCGCAGGAGGACTACGCGCTTCTGGCGGAGACCTATCTGCGCGATCTTGCCGCGCAGGGTGCGATCTATTCTGAGTTCTTCATTTCCACCGACCATGCGATCAGTGCCGGCCTGACGCCCGAAGCCTATGTCGACGGCCTTGCCGAGGGCATGCTGCGCGCCCGGGCGGCAACCGGCATCGAAGCGCGTATGATCGCCACCGGATTGCGCCACGAAGGTCCGCAAGGGGTGGAGCGCGCGGCGCGCTGGATCGCGGATCATCCGCATCCGCTGGTCACCGGTTTCGGTATGGCAGGCGACGAACGGATGCACGAACCGAAGGATTTCGCCCGCGCCTTCGACATTGCCCGCGATGCGGGCCTGGCGATCACCGTCCATGCCGGCGAATTGTGCGGCGCGGACAGCGTGCGCGGCGCACTTGACCATTTGAGGCCGTCCCGCATCGGCCATGGCGTGCGGGCCATCGAGGATCCGGCGCTGGTGGAACGGCTCGCCCGCGACGAGATCGTGCTGGAGGTCTGCCCCGGCTCCAACATCGCGCTCGGGGTCTTCGCCTCCTATGACGCCCATCCCCTGCCGCGCCTGCGCGACGCGGGCGTCCGGGTCACGCTGTCTTCCGACGATCCGCCCTTCTTCCACACCTCGCTGGCGCAGGAATACGAGACGGCGCGCAGGCATTTCGGCATGGACGACGCAGCGCTCCTGGACATGACCCGCACGTCTATCGAGGCCGCCTTCGTCGACGAGGAAACCCGCGACACGCTGCTTGCCCGGCTCGGCTGAGCGATCCGCCTTTGGATTGCGCGGCCGGATGGCGCGCAATGGCTTTTCCCGCCGGGTTGCGGCGGCTAGGGTGGGCGCGGCACATTTCTGCGAGGCATCCCATGAAAACCGTAACCGTCGTCGATCACCCGCTCGTCCAGCACAAGCTCACCTTCATGCGCAAGAAGGAGACGTCGACAGCCGGGTTTCGCCGGCTTCTGCGCGAGATTTCGCTGCTCCTCTGCTACGAGGTGACGCGCGAGATGCCGATGACGATGGAGACCATCGACACGCCGCTCGCCGAAATGCAATCGCCCGTTCTCGAGGGCAAGAAGCTCGTCTTCGCGTCGGTGCTGCGCGCCGGCAACGGCCTGCTTGAAGGCATGCTCGACCTCGTGCCCTCGGCGCGCGTCGCCCATATCGGCCTTTACCGGGACCACGAGACGCTGGAACCGGTGGAATACTATTTCAAGGCGCCGGAGGACCTCTCCGACCGGCTGACCATCGTCGTCGATCCGATGCTGGCGACCGCCAATTCGGCCATCGCCGCCGTGACCAAGCTGAAGGAGCGTGGCGCGAAAGACCTGCGCTTCGTCTGCCTGCTGGCGGCGCCGGAGGGCATCGAGAAATTCACCTCGTCGCATCCCGACGTTCCGGTCGTCACCGCCTCGATCGACGAGCGGCTGAACGAACACGGCTACATCGTGCCGGGCCTCGGCGATGCCGGCGACCGGATGTATGGCACCAAATGACCTCGCGGCGGTGTTCGACGAAACACCGCGCATGGAATTCGGTGCTTCACTCGTCCGGACGTTGATCGCCGGGCAATTCCCGCAATGGGCCGACCTGCCGGTCGTTCCGGTGGAGCCGCAGGGATGGTGCAACCGCACCTTCCGGCTCGGGGAGACGATGTCCGTCCGCCTGCCGAGCGCGCATCGCTATGTCCGGCAGGTCGAAAAGGAACACCGTTTCCTGCCGGCGCTCGCGCCAAAACTGCCTCTGCCCGTTCCCGCGCCGCTGGCGATAGGGAAGCCCGCCGGCGACTATCCCTGGCCCTGGTCCGTCTATGGCTGGCTGGACGGTGAGAGCGCTCTGATCGCCAAGGTGGACGACAAGAACCGCTTCGCCGAGGATCTCGCTGGTTTCCTCTATGCGCTGCAGGCAATCGACGCGACGGACGGGCCGCCGGCCGGCGTGCACAATTTCTTCCGTGGCGGGTCGCTTGCCGTCTATGACGCCCAGACCCGCGATGCCGTCGCGGCCCTGCACGGCGAGATCGACGCTGAGGCCGCTCTTGCCGTCTGGGAGGCGGCCCTTGCCTCGACATGGACGCAGACGCCGGTCTGGGTGCATGGCGACGTTGCCGCCGGCAACCTGCTTGTCCGCGACGGCCTGCTTCGCGCCGTCATCGATTTCGGATCGCTCGGCGTCGGCGATCCGGCTTGCGACCTGGCGATCTGCTGGGCGTTTCTCGACGGCCGCAGCCGCGCAACATTTCGCGCCGCCCTGCCGCTCGACGAGGCGACCTGGGCACGCGGCCGCGGATGGGCGCTGTGGAAGGCGCTGATCACGATCGCGGGAGCCGCGGACCGGCAGTCCCCGGCCGCCGCCGAGGCGCGTTCCGTGCTCGACACGGTGATTGCCTCGCATTTTGGCAATTCGTGAAAGGGATCGATAACCAAGGCGACCGTTAGGGCTGCTGGCTTAATCGGCTGATCACGCGTTTGCCGGCATATGCGTGCCAGGAGGCCGCGCGATGCAGCGTTACATTTTCCTGGTGGTGGCGATTTCGCTCTCGGCGCTGTCCATGGCGTCGTTTCTCGACGGCAATCCGCAGGTCGTGGACACGGCCGCCACGGTGTTGAAGGACCGCGCCGAGCAGCAATCCGCGCATCGCAACACCACATCGCAAAAGAGGACGTCGCAAAGCTACTCGGGCACGGAGAGGCTGCGCGCCGATTCGCGCGGTCACTATGTCGCTGAGTTCAGCCTGAATTCGCGCCGGGTCACCGGCGTGGTGGATACGGGCGCGACGCTGATCGCCATGAACCGGTCGCAAGCCCGCAGCATCGGCATCAGCGTCAGGCCGAGCGAGTTCGTTTACGGGGTCAACACCGCGAACGGCACCGTGAAGGCCGCGCGCGCGATCATTCGCGAGGTGCGGATCGGCACGATCCGGGTGCGCGACGTCGAAGCGATCATCCTGGAAGACGAAGCGCTCGACACCGTGCTGATCGGCATGAGTTTCCTCAAGCGCCTGCGCGACTTCCGCGTCACCAACGGCACGCTGGAAATGACGCTGTAGACGGGAGCGTCAGCCGGCGATCCGTTCCGCGATCGGCTCGGCAACATCCGGCTTCTCATCGACGATGTCGTAGGCCGCCAGCACGCGCGCCCTTGCCGCCTCGGCGGCGGACTCGGTGCGGGCATGCACGATCGCGATCGGATCGCCTTCCTCCACACGAGTCCCGATATCGAGCAGGCGGGTGATCCCAACGGCGTGGTCAATGTCGTCCTCGCGGCGACGCCGCCCGCCGCCGAGTTCAACGACGGCGACGCCAATGTCGCGGGTTCCGATCGCGCCGACATGGCCGGCGCGTGGCGCAACCACGGGCACGCTGAGCGGCGCCTCGGCCAGATAGGCGTCGTGCCGTTCGACGAAATCCGCCGGCCCGCCAAGCGCCTGCACCATGCGGCCGAAAACCTCGGCCGCCTTGCCGCTGACCAGCGCCTCGCGCGAGCGCTCCAGCGCTGTCGCCGGCGAATCGTCCACCTGCGCCACCACGAGCATTTCGGCGGCAAGCGCCAGCGTCACCGCCTCGAGGCGGGGATCGCGATGCGCGCCCGTCAGGAACTCGACCGCGTTCGTCACCTCGACCGCATTGCCGGCCGCAGAGGCCAGCGGCTGGTTCATGCCGGTCATCAGCGCCGTGGTCCTCGTGCCGGCGCCGTTGGCGACGCGCACCAGGGTCTTGGCGAGATCGCGGGCCTTGTCGAAATCGGCCATGAAGGCGCCGTTGCCGAACTTGACGTCCACCACCAGCGAGGGCAGCCCGGCGGCGAGTTTCTTCGACAGGATCGAGGCCGTGATGAGCTCAAGGCTTTCCACGGTCGCGGTCACGTCGCGCACGCCGTAAAAGCGCTTGTCGGCCGGAGCGAGATTGGCGGTCTGACCGATGATCGCGCAGCCCACCGTCTCGACCGTGCGCCGAAACAGGGCCGTGTCCGGCTGGGTGGCGTAGCCGGGGATGGAATCCATCTTGTCGAGCGTGCCTCCGGTGTGACCGAGGCCGCGTCCGGAGATCATCGGCACGGCAAGGCCGCAGGCCGTGGCGATCGGCGCAAGCATCAGCGAGACGTTGTCGCCGACCCCGCCGGTGGAGTGCTTGTCGCAGACCGGCCGGTCGATGTCCGACCAGTCGATCACGTCGCCGGAATCGCGCATCGCCAGCGTCAGCGCCACCGTCTCGTCGGCGGAGAGACCGTTGAAGAACACCGCCATGGCAAAGGCGGAGATCTGCGCGTCGGTGACGGTGTCGTCGGTGATGCCCCGGACGAATTCGGCGATCATCTCCTCGGTCAGCGGCTTGCCGTCGCGCTTGAGCCGGATGAATTCCTGAGCCAGCATCGTCAGTAATCCGCGCCCGGGGCGACGGCCCCGTCGCCCTGAAGGGCGGCGAGCACGTCCTTCAGGAGGCTCGACGCGCCAAAGCGAAAGGTTTTCGCCGTGGCCCAGCCTTCGCCCATGATCCGGTCGGCGATCGCGAGATAATCGCCGGCCTCGGCAACCGTGCGAATGCCGCCGGCCGGCTTGAAGCCGCGCTTTTCGTCGCCGAACGCCTTGAGCGCCGTCAGCATGATCTCGGCGGTTTCCGGTGTCGCGTTGACCGCGACCTTGCCGGTGGAGGTCTTGATGAAATCCGTGCCCTCTTCCAGGGCGACGGTCGAGGCCGTGCTGATGAGCGCCGGGTCCTTCAGTTCTCCCGATTCGACGATCACCTTCAGGAGCGCCTTGCCCTCGGTCTCGGCGCGGATTGCCGCGACCATCGCGCGCAAAGCGGCCTCGTCGCCCGCCGCAAGGGCCTTGTAGGGGATGACCAAATCAATCTCGTCCGCTCCGTCCGCGATGGCGCCGCGCGTTTCCTCCAGCACGGACTCCACGGCGGCGTCGCCGGAGGGAAAATTGACCACCGTCGCGATGCGGATCGCGTTGCCGACGCCGAGCCTGGCGCGTGCCTGCGCCACGAAACGCGGCCAGATGCAGATCGCCGCCACCGGACCGAACGGCGTCGCCGCCTGGTCGCACAGCGCGTCGATGGCGTCTTCGGTGCAATCCTCGTTCAGATTGGTCAGGTCGATCAGGCCGAGCGCGCGCCCGGCGATTTCCTTGCGTGAAGGCAAACTCTACTCCATTTCCGCGATGGCGCGTGTCAGGATCGCCTGCAGCTTGCTTCCGCCGATGGGCGCCATGTCCTTGGTTTCCGTATGAGACAGTTCGCCGCCCGTCATGCCGGCGGCGTAGTTGGTGATCACCGAGCAGGCGGCGCAGTCGAGGCCGAGGAAGCGGCCGAGGATGACTTCCGGCACCGTCGACATGCCGACGGCGTCGGCGCCCATCACGCGGGCCATGCGGATTTCGGCCGGCGTTTCGAAGGACGGTCCGGAGAACCACATATAGACGCCGTGTCCGATCGCGATCCCTTCCTCGTCGGCGGCCTTTTCGATGGCCGCGCGCAGGCCCGCATCGTAGGCCGATGTCAGGCCGACGAACCGGGCGTCTGTTTCCTCGCCGATCAGCGGATTGGTGCCGGAGAAGTTGATGTGGTCCTCGATCAGCATCACCGAGCCGGGTGGCAGGTCCTCGCGCAGCGAACCGGCGGCGTTGGTCAGGATCAGCTTCTCGATGCCAAGCCCCTGCAGGACCTCCAGCACCGGCCGCATCGCGGCCGCGTCACCCTTCTCGTAATAATGCACCCGCCCCGACAGGAGCAGCACCGGCGTGCCGCCGATCGTGCCGGCGACGACCTCGCCGGCATGGCCGCTGACGCCGCTCTTCGGGAAGCCCTCGAGCCGGGCATATGGCACGTGGACGGCATCGTCGACGGCGGCGACCAGCCCGCCAAGGCCCGACCCCAGGACCAGCGCGACGCGGGGCACCAGCCCGTTCAGCGCCTCGATGATGATGTCGCTCGGCGTCGTCATGACGAAAGCACCTCCGTCTCGAAACCGAGCGGCAGGAGCTCGGCCATGGTGATCGTCTTCGTGATGCCGGCCTGGTCGGTCAGGTGAATGCGGGCGTCCGGCGGCGCGAATTCGGCCAGCCGCTGGCGGCAACCGCCGCACGGCGTGCATTCGTCCATCCTCGACGCGGTGACGCAGATGTCGGTGATCCGTCCGCCGCCGGCCATGACGTAATGGGCGAGCGCGCTGGTCTCGGCGCACCAGCCTTCGGGAAAGGAGATCACTTCCATGTTCGCGCCCGCAAAGACGGACCCGTCTTCCGTGAGGATCGCCGCCCCGACGGGGAATTTCGAATAGGGCGAATGCGATTTCGCCATCGCGCCGCGCGCGGCGTCAAAGAGTTCGTCGAGTGTCATCCCGTCATGTCCCGATGGACCGGTCGCCAAAGGTCCGGTCGTTTTGGACGCGACCGTAGCATGGCTTGTGACCGATTCCAGCCGGAAATGAACCCGGCGCCTGTCGGCCGCCTGCCGCGCCGGTCCATTGACACGTCCGAGCCTAGCCGAGCACAAGGCTTGTTGGCCGGGGTCAATCCTCCGGACGCAAACGGGACGGTCGCATTCCATGCCAAAATCGAAGCTCGACCCGGATCACGCCCGACCGATCGTCGCCCGCGCGGCGCCGGCCGCCGACGGCAACGGGGACCGGTGAATGTTCTCGGTCGTGATCGTGACCTATGAAAGCGCGGCGGTGCTGCCGCAGGCGCTGGCCTCCATTCCGGCCGGGCACGAGGTGATCGTCGTCGACAATGCCAGCGCGGACGGGAGCGCCGATGTCGCAAGCGATTTCGGCGCGCGCGTGATGGCGTTGTCCGCCAATGCCGGCTTCGGGACGGCGTGCAACCGGGGCGCGGAGATCGCGACCGGTGACATCCTCTTCTTCCTCAATCCGGACGCCAGGCTGGAGCCGTCCACGCTCGACCGTCTCGCGGCGGCCTTCGACCGGCACCCGCGGGCGGGCGCTGCCAATCCCAGGATGCTCGACGGCGACGGGCGTCAATCCCTGCAGCGCAGGAACAAGGTGCTGCCGCGCCGCCGGCTGTTTCAGGCCGGGCTGCCGCAGGCCGATGAGGAAATGGCATTCCTCTGCGGCGGGGCGCTTGCGATCCGGCGCAATATCTTCGGCGAACTGGGCGGGTTCGATGAAAATATATTCCTCTATTACGAAGATGACGACATCAGCGCGCGCATCCTGCGCGCCGGGCACAAGCTATATTACGTGCACGACGCCGTGGTGCACCATCTGGAGGGACAGTCGTCGCCACCAAGCGACGCGCTGACCGACCTGAAGGAATATTCGGCGATGAAGTCCAAGCTGTATCTTTGGGAGAAATACGGCCTTCGCCGGTCCCGCACGATGCGCACAGTCGGGGAATATCTGCGTGCCCATGTCCTTCCTGGCCCCCGCGAGAGAAAGGTCGGCGCGAAGGCCCGGCTCAGGGCGCTGCTCGAGGCAGGCTGACGCGACGGGGGTCAATGGCTGCATCTTTTCGCATCGCAGCAAGGGCGCTAAGCTCTCTTCCCACCGCAAGGAGGCGCACATGGCGCAGAACGATACAGATCGTCTGGACGAGTTGGAAATTCTCGCCGCCCATCAGGCGCGCACCATCGAGGATCTGAACGAAACGATCATTCGCCAGGGCAAGGACATCGACCGCCTGGAACGGCTGGTCGAGGCGCTGGTCAAGCGGTTCAAGGCGGTCGAGGACCATGTACAGCCGGAAATCGCCGCCACCAAGCCGCCGCACTGGTAGGACGAGGGTCAGGCGATCGTGCTGACGCTCATGGATTACGGCTTCCTGGCGCCCGCATTCGTCGGGCTCGTCATCGTCGCGATGCTGGCCGGCTTCATCGCCGAATGGCGTACGCCGGAGATCATTGCCGGGCTCGCCGTTTCGGCGCTGCTGGTGACCGGCATTCTCGACATCGCCGACGTGCTTGGCGTTCTCTCCTCCAGCGCGCCGGCGACGATCGCGGCGATGTTCGTGCTTTCGGCGGCGCTGGTGCGCACCGGCGCGGTGGAGGCGTTCGCGCGCGTCGTCACGACCCGGGCGCGCACCTCGCCGCTCGTGACCTACGCGTCCTTCCTCGTCGCCGTGGCCGCCGCCTCCGCCTTCATGAACAACACGCCGCTGGTCATGCTGATGATCCCGGTTGCCACCTCCATGGCCCGCGAGATGGGCGAGACGCCGTCTCGCGTCCTCATTCCGCTGTCCTACGCGGCGATCCTCGGCGGGGCGTGCACGCTGATCGGCACCTCGACCAACCTGCTGGTCGACGGCGTGGCGCGCGATCTCGGCCTTGAACCCTTCGGCATCTTCGAGATCGCGCCCGTCGGCATCGTCGTCACGGCGCTCGGCATCATGGTCATGCTGGTCGGACGAAAGGTGCTTCCCGATCGCCAGACCGTCTCCAGCGTCTCCACGGCGGCGTCCGGACGGAAATTCATCGTCCAGGCCGTCATCGACGAGGATTCGCCGCATGTCGGCGCGCTGGTGCGCACCATCGCCGCCTTCAACCGGTCTGACCGCCGGCTCGTCGACGTCATCCGTGCCAACGTTTCGCTGCGCCGCGAACTGGACGAGACGATGCTGGAACCCGGCGACATCGTCGTGCTGCGCACGCCGATCGCGGAGATCCTGTCGATGAAGGAGGAAGGCGGCGTGACGCTGGGCGCCTCCAGCCGCATGCACCAGACGGCCGCGCGCTCGTCGGAAATCGTGGAGATCCTGATCGGTCCCGACACGCGCATGCTCGGCCGCACCCTTCGGCACCTGCGCCTGTGGCGGCGCTATGGCGTCTATCCGATGGCGCTGCATCGCGGCGGGATGAACATGGCCGACCGCTTCGAGACGACGCCGCTTTCCGTGGGCGACACGCTGCTGGTCGAAGGCGCGCCGGACGATCTCGCGCGCTTTGCCGAGGACAACAATCTCGTCAATGTCGCGCAGCCGAACGCGCGCGGATTCCGGCGCGCCAAGGCGCCCTATGCGGTCGCGATCACGGCGGGCGTCGTCATCGGCGCCGCGCTGGGCGTGATGCCGATCGCCGCGCTGGCGCTCATCGCCGCCGTCCTGGCGCTGGCGCTGCGATGCGTCGAGATCGACGAGGCGGTACAGTCGGTGGACTGGCGCATTCTCGGGCTGATCTTCGCGATGCTGTCGGTCGGCGTGGCGATGGAGAAGACCGATCTCGTCACGATCCTGGTCGATGCGGTCGCGCCGTGGCTGACCGGCCTGCCGCCGCTCGCGGCGCTCGCGGCGGTCTACCTGCTGGCGACCGTGCTCACCGAGATCGTCACGAACAATGCGGTCGCGGTAATCGTCACGCCAGTGGCCGTCAGCCTCGCCACGACGCTCGGCCTCGACGCGCGGCCCTTCGTGATCGCGGTCATGATCGCGGCGTCGGCAAGCTTCATGACGCCGATCGGCTATCAGACGAACACGCTGGTCTACAATGCCGGCGGCTACCGTTTCGCCGATTTCCTGCGGCTGGGCTTCCTGATGGACCTGACCGCCTTTGCCGTCGCCATGGTCGTCATCCCCCGGGTCTGGCCCTTCTGATCGCGGCCGCGACCGCGCCGCCGTTCCGCATCCAAAGCGCTTAGAAATGACCAAGCGTCAAGTCATGCGTCTATAGTATTGCAAGAAATAATTATGCAATGCGCTCGCTCAATATTCATGCTAGTATTTTGTGCTACGGAACGGAGGAGTTCAATCGATGCGTGCAATAGAGGCGTCAGCGAAAGCCCATGGCGATGAATCCATCCGTTAGCCAGCATACCGACATCACACTGGAGACGAGCGAGGTCTTGCAACGACTGGAAGACGCGCAGACCAGTTACGACATATTTAAAATACTAAAGGAATACATTCCGTCCTTCCGGCTCGATTTTTTCATCATATTCCTGTCCAACAAGGACGGCGCGACGGCGCTGGACGACCGGGTGGTCCTGACCAATTGGGACAGCGAGGTCATCCATCGCTGCATGGAAGCCGACTACTACCACTGGTCGTTCGTCAGCGAACTTCGGGCGTCCGTGCTGCCGCGCTGCGCCGCGCTGAGCGAGGTGGCGGATGGCGGGACCAACAATGGCGAGCTCGCGCAGTTCATGCTCGAGAGGGGGCATGACGCGTTCGTGCACCTGCCCACGCGGGGCATGGGCGACCAGACCGGCGTGGTGTCGTTCAGCGGCAAGCGCGAGATGGTGACGATCGGCGAGACGATGAACCTCAATTTCGTCGCCGAACACGCCTTCGAGCGGCTGGTGAGCATCCTCGGCAATGACGGAGCGCGGGAAAATCCGCTGAGCGACCGGGAGATCGAGTGCCTCAAGGCGGCCGCGCGCGGCTTGAGCGTTCAGGAAACGAGCAAGCTGATCGCGATCACGACCCACACGGTCAATTATCACCTCGCCAATGCGCAGAAGAAGCTGGACGCGCGAAACAAGGTGCAGTCGGTGGCCCTGGCGATCCAGCGCGGGTGGCTCGGGCGGTTCTGAACACCAGCCCTACCAGAGGTCCGGCTTCTTGCCCTCTTCCTCCAGCCGGTCGAAGCGGGCTTGCAGGAAGCGCTGGAAGCCCTCGTCGGCATAGTGATCGCCGGCCACGTATTCGAACATCGAGAGGAAGTGGAACGGCTTGAAATAGCCGGGCATGCGGATAACTTCCTCCGTGCCGTCCGGACCGAAGAACACGATCGTGGGAGTGAAGTTCACCCCCCATTTGCGCGCGAGGTTCTTTTCTTCCATTTCCTCGCCGTCGAAATCCGTGACCGCGCGCGACCCCCACATGTTCAACTGCAGCACACTGAAATTGGCCGAGACGAAATCGGCGATCTCGGACCGGGCGAAATTCACCTGGTGCATCTCGCGGCAATATGGGCAGCCGCGCTGCTCGAACAGGACGGCGAAATGCCTGCCCTCGGCTTCGGCCTCCGCCTTGTCCTCGGAAAGGTCGAGAAATGTCTGCATGAACCATGGCTGGACATGCAGACCGTCTTCGCCGACCTCGGCGGCATGGACGGGCATTGCCGCAACAGCCGCGCACGCGCCCATTGCCAATGTGAAACGCCTGCGATCGATCATGGCGCAATCCTCCCGCGCCAAGTCTAGGCACGAGGCGCGAAGACGCCCAAATCAAAATGCCGTTAGCGCGGGCGCGCCAAGGGCAGAGATGCGGGAACCGGCCGTCAATAAGGCCTGCGCTGCAGCAGAAACGCCGACACCGCACATCCCGAAACAAACGCACTCAACGCGAACGCAACCAACCAGATCATCGTGACCTACCTTCTTCGATGACAGGTCAATCGTCGCTCAGTTGGGTTAATCCCTCGTAAAACGCGCCATGTTGCTGTCCCGGATCAGGACGCTTCGGCCATCAGCCCGGCTTTCTCGTAGGTTGGATTGAGCTTGCTCAGGAGATAGTCGTCGCCGCGAATTGGCGGATACTTGGCCGGATTGTCCTCGGTCGCGCAGCCCGGCAGGCATTCGACGATGGCATCCGGGTTGGGGTCGAGGAAGAAGGCGACAGAATAGCGCTCGCGCCCCGACGGATTGACCACGCGATGCGGTGTCGAGACATAGATGTCGTTGGTCCAGCGCATCAGGCAGTCGCCGATGTTGCAGACGAAGGTGTCGGGGATGTAGGGCGCGGGCAGCCACTGGCCGTCTCGCGTGCGCACTTCCAGCCCGCCGGCATCGTCGGTCGCCAGAAGCGTGACGCAGCCGTAATCGGTATGCTCGCCGGCGCCGTACTGGCCGTCTTCCAGCTGTGCCGGGCTTTCCGGATAGTGCAGCAGGCGCAACGTCGCCAGCGGCTTGTCCAGCTTGTCGGCGAAGAAGTCGATCGGCAGGCCGAGTTCGGTGGCGAAGGCTTCGTGAAGCACGCGACCCAGCGAGCAGACCGCGTCGAAATAGTCGAGCATGGTCTTCTTGAAGCCGGGCGTTTCGGGCCACAGGTTCAGCGCGCGGAAGCGGGCGCCGGCCAGGATCTCCGGATCGTCGGGCGCGAGATCGAGACCGATGTTGAACGCTTCCTTCAGATCCGGCGCCTTGGTGGGGTCGAGCGATTCACCTTTCATCGGGATGAAGCCGCGATTGCCCGTGGCCGCGGAGAAGAGCGAGCGGCGCTTCTCGTCCTCGCCGGTTTCGAAGAACGCGTTCGACCGGTCGAAGACCGCCTCGCGCAGTTCGGCCGGCACGCCGTGGCCGGACAGGTAGAAGAAGCCGATCCCGCGGCACGCCTCGCCGATCTGTTTCGCTACGGCTTCGCGCCCCTCCGCGCCGCCTTCCAGCAGCGGCTTGAGATCGATGACTGGTATCGTGTCGGTCATTGCAATGTCCTTGTTGAGCAATTTTCCCCTCCCGGCACGAATGGCGAGACTATGCCCACCCGCGCGATGCCGCAATCCGGGTGCGGCAAGATTGCACGCATGTGTGGAAACCGACGCAGGACGGAGGGCGAAAGGTGCCGCTGGCCTATGAAAGCCGGTTGCGGAACATCCAGGCGGCGATCGGCAGGGTCACCGCGCTGATCAGGATCATCGGCCAGAGATCGCCGACGAGCTGGCCGAGCGTAGCGCCCTCCAGATAGACCCGCCGGGTGATGTCGAGGGCGTAGCGCAGGGGATCGATCAGGGTCAGCCACTGGAACACGTCCGGCATGTTGGCGACCGGCGTCGCCAGGCCCGAGAGCAGGATGAAGGGCATCAGGATGACGAAGGAAAACAGCATCGCCTGCTGCATGTTCGCCACCAGCGAGGAGATGAACAGGCCGATGCCGACATTGGCGATCACGAAGGGAATGAGCCCGCCGTAAAGGGTGAGCAGCGAGCCCGCGAACGGGATGCGGAACCAGAGTTGCGCGACCAGCAGGATGATCGTCGCCTGAATGAGGCCGATCGCCGTCGAAGGCAGGGCCTTGCCGAGCATGATCTCGGCCGGGCGGATGGGGGTCACCAGCAACTGGTCGAAGGTGCCGTCCTCGCGCTCTCGCGCCACCGACAGCGCCGTCAGCATCAAGACCTGCAGCATGGTGATCGTGCCGATCAGGCCCGGGATCATGTTCCAGCTCGTTTCCAGATTGCCGTTGTACCAGGCGCGCACATTGGCCGTGACCGGCGGATCGACCATGCCGTGGGCCGCCCGCCAGTCCGCGTTGAAACCGTCGACGATGGCGCTGACATAGGCGACGGCCGTGCCGGCGGTGTTGGAATTGCGGCCGTCGGCGATCACCTGGATGTCCGTCTTCTGGCCGGCGGAGAGCTTGCGCGCGAAGTCCGGGCCGATATGGACGACCAGCAAGGCGTCGCGGTCGTCAATCAGGCGGGCGATGTCGGAGGATCGCTGGATCGTGGCGACACGCTCGAACACGCCCGAACCCTCCAGCCGCGCCACGAGATCGCCCGAGGCGGCGCTGCGGTCCTCGTCGTAGATCGCATAGGGGGCGTGGTTGAGGTCGAAGGTGGCGGCGTAGCCGAACAACATGGATTGCAGCAGCGGCGGCACGAAGAGGATGACCCGGCTGCGAGGATCGCGCACCAGGGCGAGGACCTCCTTGCGGACGAGGCTGACGATGCGCAGCAGGCTGTCTCTCATCGGGGCACCTCAGGCGAGCTTCTTGCGGGTGGCGCGCAGCGTGGCGGCGAACAGGACGAACGCCATCAGCGCGAGCACCGCCGTGTTGGGCAGGATCACGCTCCAGATGTCGCCCGCCAGGAAGATCGTCTGCAGGAGCGTCACGAAATAGCGCGCCGGCAGGATCTGGGTGAAGATCTGCAGGGCGACCGGCATGGAGCGGATGTCGAACAGGAAGCCGGACAGGAGCATGGCCGGCAGGAAGGAGGCGATCAGCGCGATCTGCGAGGCGACGAACTGGCTCTTGGCGACCGACGAGATGAACAGCCCGAAGCCGACCGAAACCAGCATGTAGAGCATCGACACGCCGGTCAGCACGGCAAACGAACCGCGAAGCGGCACGCGGAACAGGACCTCGGCGGCGAAGACGCACAGCGCGAAGCCGATCATGCCCAGGCCGAAATAGGGAACGATCTTGCCGAGCAGGATCTCGTTTGCCCTGACGGGCGTCACGAAGATCGCCTCCAGCGTTCCGCGCTCCCATTCGCGCGCCATCACCAGCGCCGTCAGGAAGGCGCCGGTCAGCGTCATGATCAGCACGATCAGGCCGGGCACGAGGAAATACTGGCTGTTGCCGCTTTCATTGTACCAGATGCGGCTCCTGATCTTCACCGGGCCGTTGCCGGCGACGGGGTTTCCCTCGTCGGAAAGGCGCTGCGCGGCCAGTCCGATCGTGCCGAGCGCGTAGTTCTCGATGATGCGCGCGGTGTTGGCGTCGGTGCCGTGCAGCAGAACCTGGACGCTGGCGTCGCCCGAGGCCACGTTGCGGGCGAAATCGCTGCGCACATGCACGATGCCGTCGATCTCGTGGGCGCGCATCAGCGTTTCGGCCTCTGCCATGGAGGTGACGGTGCGCGCCTCGAAATAGGGCGACAGGCGGAAGCCGGTGGCGATCTCGGTCGCCATGGCCGAGGGCTGCTCGATCACCAGCGCGATCGGCGCGTTGCGGACATCGAGCGACAGAGCGTAACCGAAGAGCAGGATGAGGATCACCGGCATGACGATGCCGAGCGCGATCGAGCTCGGATCGCGCATGATCTGGCGGCTTTCCTTGACGATCAGCGCCCGCACGCGCCGCATGCGCCCCGCAACGCGGTCGGGCGCGGCATCGACGGGTGCGGTATCGGCCGGCTCGCTCATGCCGCGCTCCGTTCGCCCGGGCGGCCGTGTTCGCGCCGCGCCTCCTCGACGATCGCTATGAAGGCGTCCTCCATCGTCGGCTCGCGCTCTTCATTGTCGGGCGCATGGCCTCGGATCTCGGCGGGCGTGCCGCGCGCGAGCACCTGACCGGCATCGAGAATGATGACGCGGTCGCAATATTCGGCTTCCTCCATGAAATGGGTGGTCACGATGATCGTGACGCCTTCCTCGGCCAGCGCCGTGATGCGCTGCCAGAACTCGCGGCGGGCGAGCGGGTCGGCGCCGCTGGTCGGCTCGTCGAGAAACAGGATCTCCGGCTCGTGCAGGAGTGCGGCCGCCATGGCCAGGCGCTGTTTGTAGCCGCCGGGCAACTGGCCGCTCGGCAGTTTCGCAAGCGGCGCGAGTTCGAACTGCTCCATCGCCCAGGCGATGCGCTCCTTGCGGCGGCGGCCGGACAGTCCGTAGGCGCCGGCGAAGAATTCGAGGTTCTGGGTGACCGAAAGCTGGCCGTAGAGAGAGAATTTCTGCGCCACATAGCCAACGCGCTGGCGTGCCGACGCCCGCGCCTTGCGCAAATCGACGCCGGCGACGCGCAACGTGCCGCCGCTGGCCGGCAGCAACCCGCACAACATGCGGAACGTCGTCGTCTTGCCGGCTCCGTTCGGTCCGAGCAGGCCGAAGATCTCGCCGGTCTTCACCGCGAAGCTGACATGATCGACAGCGGTGAAGGGGCCGAACTGGCGGACCAGGTCGCTGACCTCGACGACGGTTTCGCCGTCGCGACGGCGCTCCTTGCGGCCAAGCGACAGGGACGCCGTCTGGCCCGGATCGGCGGCCTCGTGCAGCAGCGCCATGAAACCGTCCTCGAAGCGCGGCTCGACCGCCGTGACATCGACGCCGTCGGGTCCGTCACCGTCGGCGCTCGCCTTGACGAGGCGCACGCGGCCGCCCTGCGGCACGGCGTCGGTCACGCCGGGGTCGTTGAGCAGGCGGGCCTGCAGCAGCCGTGCCGGCTGGCCCTCCGGCGGGGTCGCCAGAAAGGCGCGCCCGGCAGCGATCTCGGTGATCGAGCGTGGCGGCCCTTTGGCGAGAACCGTCCCGTCATGCATCACGATCGCACGTTCGCAGCGCTCCGCCTCGTCGAGATAGGAGGTGCTGACCAGAACCGTCAGGCCCTGCTCGCGCACCAGATGCAGGATGATCTCCCACAATTCGCGCCGCGACAGCGGATCGACGCCGACCGTCGGTTCGTCGAGCAGCAAAAGGTCGGGCGCGCGCACCAGCGTGCAGGCGAGACCGAGCTTCTGCTTCATGCCGCCCGACAGACGGCCGGCCAGGCGTTTGGCGAAAGGCCCGAGCGCGGTCATGTCCATGAGCTGCGGATAGACCTTGCGGCGCTCTTCGGCCGTCACGCCGTGCAGATCGGCGTAGAGATCGAGGTTTTCCTGAACGCTGAGATCCTCGTAGAGGCCGAATTTCTGCGGCATGTAGCCGATCCGGTCCTGCACCGCCTGCGGGTCGCGGGCGATGTCGATACCGAGCACGGAGAGGCTGCCCTCGTCGGGCGTCAACAATCCCGCCATCAGCCGGATCAGCGTCGTCTTGCCGGCGCCGTCCGGGCCGACGAGCGCGGCGAGGCCGCCATGGTTGACGGTCAGCGACACCCCGTCCAGCGCGGTCACCAATTCGCCGCCGGCCCGGTTGAAGCGCTTGACGATGTCGCTGCCTTCGATGGCCGGACGCGCGACATCCATTACTGCGCCGTCTCGTCGGATGTGAGGGTCACGGTCGCCGGCATGCCGAGCCGCAGGATGTCGTCCTTGTCCTCGACCAGGATCCGCACCTCGTAGACAAGGCTGGTGCGCAGTTCCTCCGTCTGGATGGCATGCGGGGTGAACTCGGCGACCGACGAGATGAAGCCGACGCTTCCGGCAAAGGCTTCGTCATGGCCGTCGACGGTGACGCTCGCCTCGGCGCCCGGCGCGACCTTCGGCAGGTCCGGCTCGGAGATGTAGGCGCGCACCCATTTCGGATCGACGATCGCGATGGAGACGACCGGCTTTGCGGCCGAGGCCATCTCGCCCGGTTCCAGCAGGCGGGAACGGATGACGCCACCGGCCGGCGCGACGAGCTCTGCATCGTCCAGTTGCCGGCGCAGCAGGTCCAGCGCCGCCTCGCTCGCCTTGAGCTGGGCCTGCGCCGCGGCAATGTCTTCCGCGCGCGGTCCGGCCTGGGCCAGGATCAGCGCCTGCTCGGCGACCTTGAGCTGGGCCGTAGCGGCATCCTCCGCGGCCTTGGCGGAGTCGATCTGGCTCTGTGTCACGGACGGGCTGCCGTTCTTCTGGAGCTGGATCGCTCGATCGTAGCTCAGGCTGGCATTGCGGGCATTCGCCCTGGCCGCATCGACATTGGCTTCGGCCTGGGCGATCTCCTCCGGTCGCGAGCCGTTCTGCAGCTTTTCTACCGTTGCCGCCTGGGCCGCCACGCCGGCCTCGGCCTGGGCCACCTGCGGTTCGATGAGGCTGGTGTCGAGACGGGCGACAATATCGCCCTTCTCCACGGCGGCGCCCTCGTCGACGAGCACCTCGGCGATCCGGCCGCTGCCGATGAAGGCGAGGTCGATCTGGCGCAGGTCGACATTGCCGTAGAGCACCAGCGGACCGTCGCCATTGCCGTCATGGTTCTGCCACCACCAGGCGGAGGCACTGCCCGCCGCGACGACGAGGATCAGGAGGATGACGATCCGCCTCATGACTTGGTCCCTTCGAGAATGGCATCCAGGTTCTGGAGGATGACCTTTTTTATCGCTTTGCGTTCGGGCTCGCCGATGACTGTCCAGTTCATGCGCCTCAGCACCAGCGTCTGGGCGACGCGGAAAACGAGAACCTGGCCGAGCACCGTGATCGCGCGCAGGCGCAAATCGTCGTCCTCGGGAACGTCCAGAACGACCGAGACCAGCCGCAGGGCGGTCGATATGGCATGGTCCATGTAGCCGTAGATCACGTCGAAGGCGGCCGTCGGCTGGAGCTGCTCGCGCACGATGAACCGCGCCCAGCGCTCCGCCTCCGCCGAGCCGAGCAGCACATCGGCCACGGTGCCGATCAGCCTGTGCAGGGCATCGCGCGCCGATTGCGGCGTCGCGGCGGCCTCCGGCGTGGCGACAACCGCCAGCGTCGGTCCGATCCGGGCGAGAATGCTCTTGACGACGTGTTCGGCGACCGCGAGATGCAGCGCTTCCTTGCTGCCGAAATGATAGACGATCGCCGCCAGATTGGCGTTCGCCGCCTTGGCGATCTGGCGGGTGGTGGCACCCTCGTAGCCAAGCCGCCCGAAGATATCGAGCGCCGCCTCGATCAGCTGCGCGCGGGTTTCGGCGCCGCGATCGCTGCGCTTGCGAGACGCGCCCTTGCGCGACGTGTCGCCGTCCTTCGTCGTCTCCGGTTTTGGGGGCTCTGTGCGTTTCATTCCCGGCTCTCATGCGCCACGCCGCGGTGTCGTGGCGCTGTGTCTGCGCAGTCTATTAAATCAAACGATTGACTGAATTCAAGAGCAAAGTTTGGAGACGGACACAAAGACGCGCGTCCTCGCCGCACGCCGGCAGGACTGGATGGCTCAAATGAAATGCGGGCGAACGATGCCCGGTCGCAGCGCCGAGCACCGCGCTTGGCGCGCAGGGCGGAGCGTCAGACTGGTTCAGTAGGCGGATTGGGCTCTGATTGCCCCGACCTGCCCAACACGCCAAAAGGCCATGCGAATGGGAGTTTCGCTCTATGAAGCAAGGCCGGAGGATCGTGGAGAGTCGAAGGACAACGTTCGAACACGCAGTGTTCGCAAGGCCAACGGCCGCCCCAGCCTTTGCGAGGCCCCGACCGGAGCGAAGCCCGAGGGGCGACAGCGCGAGGTCAGAAGATGGCGGAGGAGAGAGGACGAAGTCCGAACCCGGAGCCATGCGCCTTGGGTTGGCCGGCGGCAAGGCGTGAACAAATAATGGCGGAGAGAGGGGGATTCGAACCCCCGATACGGTTGCCCGTATGCCGCATTTCGAGTGCGGTGCATTCGACCTCTCTGCCACCTCTCCGCGGCGCTTGGTCAAGCGGGCCGCTCCATAGCCCCCAATGGCGGCGAAAACAAGCCTTGTGCTATCGAATTGCTTGACTTTTCGCGCGCTCCACAGCATAGGAGGCCCGCTGGCGCGGAAATTCCGCGCCGCTTTCTTTTGCGTCCAGCCAATGTTGGACGCAGCATCGAACCGAAACCGTCACGACTGACCAAAAAGACGGCCTGCCCCGCCGGCACGATCGGCGAATGGCGAGAGCCGGACCGAACACGAAAGGAAAAACGATGTTCGCAGTCATCAAGACCGGTGGCAAGCAGTATCGCGTCGCCGCCGAGGACATTCTGAAAATCGAGAAGATCGACGGCGAGACCGGCGACATCATCGAGTTCAGCGAAGTGCTGATGGTCGGCGAAGGCGCCGACGCAACCGTGGGCGCGCCGCTCGTCGATGGCGCCCTGGTGACCGCCGAGGTCGTCGAGCAGGGCCGTGCGCGCAAGGTCATCGCCTTCAAGAAGCGCCGCCGCCAGAACTCCAAGCGCACCCGCGGCCACCGCCAGCACCTGACCACCGTGCGGATCTCCGAGATCCTGACCGGTGGCGCCAAGCCGTCGAAGAAGGCCGCAGCCAAGAAGCCGGCCCCGGCGAAGGAAGAGGCCCCCAAGGCCGAAGCCCCGAAGGCCGCCAAGAAGGAAGAGGCAGCCGCACCGGCCGCCGCAGCTCCGCTGTTCACCGCTCCGGAAGGCGACGCCGACAAGCTGACCAAGATCAAGGGCATCGGCCCGGTCGCCGAGCGCCAGCTCAACGAGCAGGGCATCACCACCTACGCCCAGATCGCCGCTCTGACCGAGGACGAGATCGCCAAGGTCGACGAGTACATGCCGTTCAGCGCCGACCAGATCCGCGACTGGCAGGAACAGGCCAAGGCGCTCATCGCCGGCTGAGACAGGAACCCGGGGGCAAGGTTGCAGGGGTTGTAATTCCCCGGCCTTGTTACCATAAGGAAGGAAACGCGCGGGGACGCGCGGCAGGAGACAGAAAATGGCACACAAGAAAGCCGGTGGTTCTTCGCGTAACGGTCGCGAATCGGAATCCAAACGTCTTGGCGTGAAGAAGTTCGGCGGCGAGCGCGTCGTTCCGGGCAACATCATCGTGCGCCAGCGCGGCACCAAATGGCATCCGGGCGTCAATGTCGGCATCGGCAAGGACCACACGATCTTCGCCAAGGTCGAAGGTGCGGTGGAATTCCGAGCCAAGGCCAATGGCCGAACCTACGTGTCCGTCACGCCTCTTCAGGAAGCAGCGGAATAAGCCGGATAACTCCATAGTCCGGCGTCTCAGACCCCGGAACCGGCAAGGCCGAAAGACAAGAGGGAGATGGGACGCCACCATCTCCCTTTTCGATTCAAGGCAGGGACCCGATGATCCAGACAGCCCCGCGATTCCACGAATCCGAATTGCCGGATCTGACCTACGACACGCCCGTCCTCGTGACCGAGCGGCTCGTCCTGCGTCCGCCGCATAGCGACGACGCCGACGAATTGGCGGCAATCGCCAACAACCGCCAGATCACCGAGATGACGTCGCGCATGCCGTTTCCCTACCGGATGAGCGACGCGCAGGAGTTCCTCGCGCGCTGCGTCGACGGCGAGCATGACGGCTACATCTACGCGGTCACCCTTGCCGATACCGGCCACCTGATCGGCTTCACCGGCCTGGAACTGCGCCAGCGCAGCGGCGGGTTCGAGATCGGCTTCTGGCTCGGCGAGGCCTATTGGGGCCTCGGCTACGCCACGGAGGCGGCGAATGCCGTGATCGACCAGGCGTTCCGGTCGACCGGCGCCGAGGTGGTTCATGCGGTCTGCCGCACGGTCAATCCGGCGTCGCGCAACGTGCTCGTCAAATGCGGCTTCACCTTCATCGGGCTGGACGAGATCGACACGGTCAGCGCCGGCCGCGTGCCGGTCGAGCGCTACACGCTCAACCGCGCAAGCTGGTTCGCCCGCAAGGAACGCTGACGACCTGGAGCGGCACGCCGCCTAATCGCCGAGGTGAAGCCAGACGGGCATGTGGTCGGAGCCTTCGGCTTCACGGTCCACCCGCGCGTCGCTGACACGATCCGCAAAGCCCTGTGTCGCGAAGCCGTAATCGAGGCGCTTGACCAGGTCGCGGTTGCTCGGGTCGGTCCAGCTCCAGCCGGTGTCGGTGGCGGAAACGTCGACGAGGTGGCCGTTTTCGACGAGCATGTCGCGATATTCGTCGAGATCGGGCTCCAGGTTGAAGTCGCCGAGCAGGACGAAATCCTCCGCTTGCGGAAGTTCGGGGAACCCGTATTCGGCCAGCCCGGTGACGGCGAGGCCGCTATGCGGCGCGGCGAAGGCGATCTCCTTGAGCGCCGCGATCTGCTCGAGCCGTTCCTGCGGATCGATGTGATCGAGATGGACGGAGTAGAAACGCAGCGGGCCGGACGGCGTGACGATCAGGGCCTCGAGCGCGCCGCGCTGCAGGTTGAGCGACGAATTGCGCAGGAAACGCGGCAGGAGATGGCCGCGTGCCGACAGGATCGGCCAGCGCGACAGGATCATGTTGCCGAACTGGAAGCGGTTCTGCATCGCCTTGCCGTCAATCACCGCGCTGCCGAAATCGACATCGGCGGGCATGTGGTGGACGGCGAAGCGGTCCGGCAGCAGGGCTTCGATTTCGGCGACCATGTCGCGGCCGTCATTGCGCATGAAGCCGCGCGTGACTTCCTGCAGGGCGATGATGTCGGCCTCCTTCACCGCATCGACGATGCGTTGAAGATCATAGGCCCCGTCCAGCCCGATGCCGTATTGAATATTGTATGTGACAACCGTGAAGGCCATGTCATTCCCCGAATTCTACCTCGCGCTCATCGCCTCTTTGCGATAGAGCAACGCGAACTTGGACCAGGCAGATAACAGAACCATGAAATTCCTCGATCAGGCGAAGGTCTATATCCGATCCGGCGACGGCGGCGGCGGCGCCGTCTCGTTCCGCCGCGAAAAATATATCGAATTCGGCGGCCCCGACGGCGGCGACGGCGGTCGCGGCGGCGATGTGTGGGCCGAGGCGGTGGAAGGTCTGAACACGCTGATCGACTACCGCTACCAGCAGCATTTCAAGGCCAAGACCGGCATGCACGGCATGGGCAAGAACCGGACCGGCGCCAAGGGCCCCGACGTGACGCTGAAAGTGCCGGTCGGCACGCAGATCTACGAGGAAGACAACGAGACGTTGATCTGCGACCTGACCGAGGAAGGGCAGCGCTTCCTGCTCGCCAAGGGCGGCAATGGCGGGTTCGGCAACGCTCATTTCAAGTCTTCGACCAACCAGGCGCCGCGCCGCGCCAATCCCGGGCTGGAAGGCCGGGAGCGCACGATCTTCCTGCGGTTGAAGCTGATCGCCGACGCCGGTCTGGTCGGCCTGCCCAATGCCGGAAAGTCGACGCTGCTGGCGAGCGTCACCGCGGCGAAGCCGAAGATCGCGGACTATCCGTTCACGACTTTGCACCCCAATCTCGGCGTCGTGCGCATCGACGCGCGCGAATTCGTGCTGGCCGACATTCCGGGCCTGATCGAAGGCGCGCATCAGGGCGTCGGCATCGGCGACCGGTTCCTGGGCCATGTCGAACGCACCAATGTGATGCTGCATCTGGTCTCCGTGCTGGAGGACGATGTCGGCAAGGCCTACCGCACGGTCCGCGGCGAGCTGGAAGCCTATGGGCACGGCCTGGCCGAGAAGCCGGAAATCGTCGCCCTGTCGCAGATCGACGCGGTCGACGCCAAGACGCTGGCCGAAAAGGCATCCGAACTGGAAGCGGCATCGGGGCAGCAGGCCCTGCCGTTTTCGTCGGTCAGCCGCGACGGGCTCGACGAGGTGCTGCGCGCCCTGATGTCGCGGATCGAGGACGCGCGGCTCGCCGCCACGCCGGACGAGATCGATCCGCGCTGGCAGGGCTGACGCGATGACCGGTCGCCTCTCCGCCTACAAGCGCATCGTCGTCAAGATCGGTTCCGCGCTGCTGGTCGATCGCGCATCGGGCCTGAAGCGGGCCTGGCTGACGAGCCTGGCGCGCGACATCGCCGGGTTGCGCGGCCGCGGGCATGAAGTGCTTGTGGTCTCGTCGGGCGCCGTCGCGATGGGTCGCACCGTACTCGACATGCGCTCCGGCTCGTTGCGGCTTGAGGAAAGCCAGGCCGCCGCCGCCGTCGGCCAGATCGCGCTGGCGCGGGCCTGGTCGGAAGCGCTGGACGCCGAAACCATCACGACGGGCCAGGTTCTGGTGACGATCGACGACACGGAATCGCGCCGCCGCTACCTCAATGCCCGCGCGACGATCGGGGCATTGTTGCGCATGGGCGCGGTCCCAGTGATCAACGAAAACGACACCGTGGCCACGTCGGAAATCCGCTACGGCGACAATGACCGGCTTGCCGCGCGCGTGGCGACGATGATGAATGCCGATCTCCTGATCATCCTGTCGGACGTCGACGGGCTCTATACCGCCTCGCCGGCCGTCGATCCGGAGGCCCGGCACCTGCCGGAGATCGAGGCGATCACGCCGGCGATCGAGGCGATGGCGGGCGAAGCGGCGTCGGAACTGTCGCGCGGCGGCATGCGCACCAAGGTCGAGGCCGCCAAGATCGCGACCCAGGCCGGCACGGCGATGATCATCACCAAGGGCACGATCGAGCATCCGCTCGGCGCGCTCGACGACGGCGCGACGTGCTCTCTCTTTCACGCCGCCAAGGCGCCGGTCTCCGCCTGGAAGAGCTGGATCGCCGGCCAGCTGGAGCCGCAGGGCCGGCTCGTCGTGGACGCAGGCGCGGCCCGCGCGCTGCAATCCGGCAAGAGCCTGTTGCCCGCCGGTGTGCGGCGCGTCGAGGGCGCGTTCCAGCGCGGCGACACGCTGGCGGTCGTGCTGGACGGAACCGACACGGAAATCGCCCGCGGCCTGGCCGGTTACGATTCCGACGAGGCGGTCCGCATCACCGGACGCCGGACGTCGGAAATCGAGGTCATTCTCGGCCACGAGCCCCGCGCGGCCATGATCCATCGCGACGACATGGTGGTGAAAACCTGACCGGCGCCGCAGACCGCCGCCGGATTGCCCTTCGCAGCGCGCGCGGGTAAAGAAACGCCTTGCGGAAAGGACTTGAGCCAATGCTGACCAAGGCTGAAATCACGAGTGACGACATCGCCGCCCTGATGGCGGACATGGGAACGCGCGCGAAAGCCGCCAGCGGCCCATTGTCGATCGCCTCGGCCGAGCGCAAGCACACCTCCCTGATCGCGATGGCCGCGGCCATAGAGGCCGGCCGCGACGACATTCTCGCCGCCAATGCCATCGACATGGAAAATGCCGAGGAAAGCGGCCTGACCGATTCCTTCAAGGACCGGCTGAAGCTGACCGCGGAGCGCATTCAGGGCATGGCCGACGGAATCCGCGCGATCGCCGATCTGGCAGATCCGGTCGGCAGCGTGATCGCCTCCTGGGACCGTCCGAACGGGCTCCGCATCGAGCGCGTGCGCACGCCGCTCGGCGTGATCGGCGTGATCTACGAAAGCCGGCCCAATGTGACTGCGGATGCCGGCGCGCTCTGCCTGAAGGCCGGCAATGCCGTGATCCTGCGCGGCGGATCGGATTCCATCCATTCGTCCGGCGCCATCCATGCCTGCCTGCAGGAAGGCCTGCGCAAGGCCGGGCTGCCGGAGGACGCCATTCAGCTCGTGCCGGTGACGGATCGCGCCGCCGTCGGCGAGATGCTGGCGGGTCTCGACGGCACCATCGACGTGATCGTGCCGCGCGGCGGCCGCAGCCTCGTCGAGCGCGTGCAGAGGGACGCGCGCGTGCCGGTCTTCGCGCATCTGGAAGGCCTGGTGCACGTCTATCTCGACAAGTCCGCCGATCTCGACATGGCGGTGACGGTGACGGTCAATTCCAAGATGCGGCGCACCGGCATCTGCGGGTCCGCGGAGACCCTGCTGGTCGATCGCGCCGCCGCCGACACGCTCCTCGCGCCGGTTCTCGACGCGCTGGATGCGGCCGGCTGCGAGATCCGCGGCGACGGCGACGTCTGCCGCATGTGGCCGAAGGCGACGCCGGCGGTGGAGGCCGATTGGAGCACGGAATATCTGGCGCCGATCATCTCGGTCGCGCTGGTGGACGGGATCGACGGCGCCATCGCCCATATCGGGCATTATTCGTCGAACCACACCGAGGCGGTCATCGCCGAGGATCCGATCGTCGTCGCCCGTTTCTTCGAGGAAATCGACAGCGCCATCCTGCTGCACAACGCCTCGACGCAGTTCGCAGACGGCGGCGAATTCGGCATGGGCGCGGAGATCGGCATCGCCACCGGCAAGATGCATGCGCGCGGTCCCGTCGGCGTGGAGCAGCTGACCTCGTTCAAGTATCGCGTGCGCGGCGACGGCCAGACGCGCCCCTGAGGAGATCATGAGCGACACCGCGGATCTCTTTCCGGGCGTCGCCCGCACATATCTGCGTATGCCGCATGTCGAGCCGGGCATGACGGTCGGCCTGTTCGGCGGGTCGTTCAACCCGCCGCATGACGGCCATGTGCTGGTGACGGAAACGGCGATCCGCCGGCTGAAGCTCGACCAGCTCTGGTGGATGGTCACCCCCGGCAATCCGCTGAAGGACACCACCGACCTGCCGCCGCTGGCCGACCGGATCGCGTGGTCGGAAGCGATCAACCACGATCCGCACGTCAAGGTCACCGCCTTCGAGGCGAGCCACGACGTGCGCTTCACCGCCGACACGCTCGCCGTCATACGCCGCTACAATCCCGCGGTGCGCTTCGTCTGGATCATGGGCGCCGACAATCTGGCGAGCTTCCACCGCTGGCAGAGCTGGCGCGACATCGCGCTCACATTCCCCATCGCGGTGGTGGACCGGCCGGGTGCCACGCTCTCCTATCTCTCCTCGAAGATGGCAAAGACGTTCGACTATGCCCGCGTCGACGAGAGCGACGCCGCGCTGCTGCCCTCGATGTCCGCGCCGGCCTGGACCTTCCTTCACGGCCCCCGTTCGCCGGTCTCTTCGACGGCGATCCGAAACGGCGACAGGCGTGGCGTTAAGAAAGGTTGATCGGGCCTGTCTTGAAAGTGTCAAGGCAGCGTGACTATCTTTGTGGTGTGGGAAGGTCGAATCACTTCCCCTCGTTTGTTCCGAACTGAAAGGAAACCTTTGAGAACAACGACTCTGAAGAAGGCCGAACTCACGCCTTCGACGCCCGATATCGGCGAAACAGACGCCGCGGACCGGGCACTTGAACTGGTCATGGAAAGTCTGGACGACTCCAAGGCCGAAGACATCGTCTCCATCAACATCCAGGGCAAATCCGCGATGGCCGATTACATGGTGATCGCGTCGGGCCGTTCCCATCGTCATGTGGGCGCGGTGGCGGATCATTTGCTGCGGGCGTTGAAGGAAGCCGGTCTGGGAACCGCGAAGGTCGAGGGCCTGTCCGCTGCGGACTGGGTTCTGATCGACGCCGGCGACGTGATCGTGCATGTCTTCCGTCCGGAAGTCCGCGACTTCTACGCGCTCGAGAAAATCTGGCAGGAGCCCGAGGACGCCCCCGGCACCCTTCACTAGGGTCAAGGGTACTCCCTCCCGCTTCTGAAGCGCGATGCGATTGACCATATTTGCGGTGGGCCGCATGAAATCCGGCCCTGACGCTGAGCTTGTGTCGCGTTATGCGGACCGACTGGCCAAGGCCGGCAGGGCGCTCGGCCTGGATTATGACGGCCTGACGGAAATCACCGAGAGCCGCGCGCAGACCGCAGCGCAACGCAAGGCCGAGGAAAGCGCCCGTTGCGCAGCCCTCGCGCAGGAACCGTCCACCGTGCTGGTCCTGCTCGACGAACGCGGCAAATCGCTCTCGTCGCGAGATTTCTCAGACCGCATCGCCGGCTGGCGCGACGGCGGAACCAGCCGCGCGATCTTCGCCATCGGCGGACCGGACGGGCACGACCCGGATTTGCGCAAGCGCGCCGATCTCGTGCTGTCCTTCGGCGAACTGACCTGGCCGCATCAGCTTGCCCGCATCATGCTGGCCGAACAGCTCTACCGCGCCGTCACCATCCTTGCCGGCCATCCCTATCATCGCGATTGAGCCTCCAGGCCATGTTCTGGCCGGTTTTGCCGGTTTCATTGCCGGCACGCTCCGCTAGAGTTGCCGTCCGATTTCCAACGATTCGTCGAACCGACGCCCGATGCGCCTTCGTTCCCGTCTTGCCCTGATGCTGATCGCCGGCCTTGCCGTGGTGCCGGCGGGTGCGCAGGAGAGCGGCGGCCTGACGGATCCCGACGCGCTGGCCGTGAGCCTCGAACAGAATGCCGGCGATCTCGCCGAAATCCTGCGCGAACACGCCATCTCCGAACAGCGCAGCCGGGAGCTGGAAGAGGAGGTCGCCCGCATCCGCAAGGATCGCGCCTCGCTGAACACCGCCGTCATCCAGGCCGCCAAGACGGAGAAGAAACTCGCGGGCGACGTGCGCGATCTCGAGGAACGGCTCGTCTCCACGGGGCGTAGGGCGGACGCGGTGCGCATCAGCCTGCACGAGCGCCGCGCGCTTCTGGCCGAGGTGCTGGCGGCGCTGCAGCGCATGGGGCTCAATCCGCCGCCGGCCATCCTGGTGCGACCGGAGGACGCGCTGTCTTCGGTTCGCAGTTCCATCCTGTTGAGTGCCGTCGTGCCCGACATGCGCGAGGAAACGCTGGTGCTGATCGCGGATCTGAGGGAACTCAACCGGCTCACGGAAACCTTCCGGGCCGAGCGCGAGGAATTGCGCCAGACGATGACAGAGCAGAAGGAAGAACAGACCCGGCTGTCACTTTTGCTTGATCAGAAGAAGGCGCTGGAAAGCCGCCGGGCCGAGGATCTCGCCACCGAACAGAAGCGCGCGGCCGAACTCGCCAACCAGGCGGCGACGCTCCAGGACCTGATCGCCTCGATCGAAAAGGAGATCCAGTCCGCGCGCCAGGCCGCTGAAGCCGCGCGGCTGGATGCGGAGCGCCGGGCGGAAGAAGGACGCGAACGCGCTGAAAACCAGGACCTTTCCACCGCGCGAATCACCCCGGCCTTCGCGTTCTCCGAATTGCGCAACAAGCTCGCCAAACCGGTCATTGGCCGTACAATCACCGCATTTGGCGATGATGACGGTCTCGGGAGCCGGGCGCAGGGAGAGACGATCGATGCCGAGCCGGGCGCCTATGTCACCGCCCCGGCTGACGGATGGGTTCTCTATGCCGGACCGTTCCGGTCCTACGGACAACTCTTGATCCTGAATGTCGGAGACGACTATCATGTGGTGCTCGCCGGAATGGAGCGTATCGATGTCGGGCAGGGTCAGTTCGTTTTGGCCGGAGAGCCGATAGGTACGATGGGAAGGGTTCACTTGGCCAGTGTGTCGGCTGCGGCTGCTGCAAACGAGAACCCGACGCTCTATATAGAATTCAGGCGAAACAAAGAGCCGGTCGACCCAGCCCCGTGGTGGGAAGATGCCGGATCCGGAAGGACGTGAGATCATGATGCGCAAATTATCGTTGCTGTTTGCGGGAGCCCTGATGGGTGCCGCCTCAGTGCTGGCATTCTCCGGCAATGGCGTGGGTCCGGCGAATGCCGCCGGAAGCGACACCTACAAGCAGCTTTCGATCTTTGGCGACATCTTCGAGCGGGTTCGCGCCAATTACGTCGAAGAGCCGAGCGACAAGGAGCTGATCGAGAGCGCCATCAACGGCATGCTCACCGCGCTTGATCCGCATTCGTCCTTCCTCAACGCCGACGACGCGGCCGACATGCGCACCCAGACCCGGGGCGAGTTCGGCGGGCTCGGCATCGAGGTCACCATGGAAGACGAACTCGTCAAGGTGATCACGCCGATGTACGGCACGCCGGCCGAAAAAGCCGGGGTCCTCGCCGGTGACCTGATCGCCGAGATCGACGGCGAGGAAGTTCGCGGCCTGTCGCTGGAAGAAGCCGTCGACCGCATGCGCGGCGCGGTCAACACGCCGATCGAACTGACCATCCTGCGCGAGGGCGCCGACAAGCCGCTGACGATCACGATCGTCCGCGACATCATCAAGATGCAGGCGGTGCGCTTCCGCTCCGAGGGCGATGTCGGTTACCTGCGTGTCACCTCGTTCACCGAACAGACCTACGACAACCTGCAGGAAGGCATCGAAAAGCTCACCGAGGAAATCGGCGAGGACAAGCTCAAGGGCTTCGTGCTGGATCTGCGCCTCAATCCGGGCGGCCTGCTCGACCAGGCGATCAACGTGTCCGACGCGTTCCTGGACAAGGGTCTGGTCGTCTCCACGCGCGGCCGCGACGATCGCGACACGCGGCGCTATTCCGCCCGTCCCGGTGATCTGACGAACGGCAAGCCCGTCATCGTCCTGATCAATGGCGGCTCGGCGAGCGCATCGGAAATCGTCGCCGGCGCCCTGCAGGACCACCGCCGCGCCACCGTGGTCGGCACCCAGTCCTTCGGCAAGGGGTCCGTGCAGACGATCATCCCGCTCGGCGACAATGGCGCGCTGCGCCTGACGACGGCGCTCTACTACACGCCGGCCGGCATCTCGATCCAGGGCAAGGGCATCACGCCGGACATCAAGGTCAACCAGACCATTCCGGAGGAACTGCTCGGCCGTGACCTGTCGCGCGGCGAATCGGATTTGCGCGGCCACATCACCGGCGCCGAGGAAGACGAAGAGGGCTCCGGCTCGATCGCCTATGTGCCGAAGGATCCCGAGGAAGACGATCAGCTCGCCTTCGCGCTCGCGCTGATCCGCGGCGAGAAGACCGACCCGGCCTTCCCGCCGGACCCGGCCACGGCGCTGCCGAACTGAGCCGGACCCGCATCCGGCCAGCGTTGCCAAAGGGCCGAGGACACATGCTACAAAGGCCACCGTTTCCGGTGGCCTTTTTGATTCGCGGCGGACCCCGACGATGACCGACCTGAACGCCCCCCTTGGACAGACCGGCAGGAAGCCTGCCGGCGGCAAGGGCTCGTCATCCCCGCGCCCTCCCCGGAAAGAGCCCTCCTTCGGCGCTCCCTTCGCCGCCATCGCCATCTTCGCCACCGTCGCAACGCTCAACGCCTACGCCTTTCTCGAGCGCGCTCCCCTGCCGCGCGCGGCGTCAATCAGCCTCGCCGAGACAAACGCGCAAACGGCCGTCGCGGAGGCCGCGTCCGCGCCGAAGCGTGCCAACGACACCGGTGTGGAGGTGATCTATGCCGAGCCACGCCGGGACGCCGCGCAGCCGGAGACCGAGACGGTGCGCGCAGAACCCGATCCGACAATGCCGGAGGGCCGCGTCTCCGAAGGCGGGCCCAAGGTGATCGTGATCCGCGATCCCGCCGCCGCATCGGTCGGGCAGCCGGCCCAGATCGCGCATCTGCCGGATGACGGGGCGATCGAGGACAGCGCCTGGGGGCCCTTGCCGGTTCGCACCGACGAGGGTCGGCGGCCGATGGACATCTATGCCCGCCCCTGGTCGGAGGCCGGCGGCAAGCGCATCGCCATCGTGATCGGCGGGCTCGGCCTGTCGCAGTCGGGCACCTTGCACGCCCTGGAGGCATTGCCGCCGGAAGTGACGCTCGCATTCTCGCCCGAGGGCAACAGCCTGACGCGGTGGATGCGGCAGGCACGCAAGCAGGGCCACGAACTTCTCCTGCAGGTGCCGATGGAACCCTTCGGCTATCCGGCGAACGACCCGGGTCCGCACACGCTGACGGTCGGGGCAGACACCGAGGCCAATCTGGACAATCTGCGCTGGGCGCTCGCCCAGATCACCAACTACACCGGTGTCGTGAATTATCTCGGCGGCCGGTTCGGCAATGCCGACGCCGCGATCGCGCCGGTGCTGCGCGAGATCGGCGCGCGGGGCCTCCTCTATTTCAACGACGGAACCGCCGGCGGCGAGAAACTCGGGGCGCTCGCCAGCGCGCTCGACGTGCCTTATGTCTCCGGAGACGTCACGTTGGACGAGACACGCGATCCGGCCGCGATCACCGATCGGCTGAAGGAGCTCGAAAAGCGCGCCGCGGTGAACGGCTTTGCCGTCGGCACCGGTTCGGCGCTGGAAGTGACCGTGGATGCCGTCGCCGATTGGGCGAACGGCGCCAAGAAACGCGGCTTCGAGATCGTCGGCATCTCGGCGCTGGCGCGATAGAGGGAAGCATGGGGAAAGAGAAGATCAAAGCGCAAGACCTGCCCTACCGGCCCTGTGTCGGCATCATGGTGCTGAACGATCGGGGCCTCGTCTGGGCGGGCAAACGGGCGAAGGACGGCAACACCGAATATTCGGGCCATCCCAAGCTCTGGCAGATGCCCCAGGGCGGCATCGACAAGGGCGAGGATCCCTTGCCGGCGGCGTATCGGGAACTCTACGAGGAGACCGGCATCGCGTCGGTCGAGTTGATCGCCGAGGCGCCGGACTGGATCAATTACGACCTGCCCGAAGACATGATCGGCATCGGGCTGAAGGGGAAGTATCGCGGCCAGACCCAGAAATGGTTCGCCTTTCGCTTCACCGGCCTGGAGAGCGAGGTCCAGATCGACCCGCCGCCGGACGGCCATGAGCGCGAATTCGAGGAGTGGGCCTGGCTGCCGATGGCGGATCTGCCCGAGTTGATCGTTCCCTTCAAACGTGGCGTCTATGAAGAGGTCGTGCGCGTATTCAGCCATCTTGCCGGGCCGGAGGCGTCATGATGCTGATCGGCCTGCTCGGCGGAATGAGCTGGGAATCGACCGCGATCTACTATCGCGAGATGAACCGCGCGGCGAACCGCAGTCTCGGCGGCCTGCATTCCGCCCGGATCCTGATGCACTCCGTCGATTTCGAACACATCCAGCGGTGCCAGCATGACGGCAAATGGGGCGAATGCGCCCGGATCCTCGTTGAGGCCGGACGCTCGCTGAAGGCCGGCGGCGCGTCGTTCCTCGTGCTCGCCACCAACACCATGCACAAGCTCGCCGACGAGATCGAGGAAGGGTCCGGCCTGCCGATGCTGCATATCGCCGACCCGACGGGCGACGCGCTGCAGCGGGCCGGACACACCAGGATCGGCCTTCTGGCCACCCGCTTCACCATGGAGGAGCGGTTCTACCGTCACCGCCTCGAAAGCCGCTATCACTTCGACGTCGTCGTGCCCGACGAGGAGGAACGCGCCGACATCCACGGCATCATCTACGATGAGCTGTGTCACGGCACCGTGATCGACACGTCCGCGGCCCGTTTTCGGCAAATCATCGATCACCTGAAGTGGTCTGGGTGCGAGGCCGTCATACTCGGGTGCACGGAAATCGGCATGCTGGTGTCGGCCGATTCGTCTCCCCTGCCCGTGTTCGACACGACCGCTTTGCATGCGCAGGCTGCGGTCGGGCTGGCGCTGCAGGGCGAACTGATCGGGTTGAAGGACTGACGCCCTCGAGCGGGCGGCGCGAAACCGAAGGAGCGGATAAGCCGTGATCTTGCAGAAGACGAAGTTTCGACCATGCGAGCCGGAAGACCGCTACGCGATCCTTGCGCTTCAGCGCCGCGCATTCGGCGGCGAAGGAGAGGCCCAACTGGTCGACGCGTTGCTTGACGGGCCGCTCGAGTGCATCTCCATGGTGGCGGAACTCGACGGCATGATCGTCGGCCATGTCCTGCTGAGCCGGCTCGTTGGCCCTGAACGGGCGCTGGCGCTCGCCCCGCTCGGCGTCGATCCGGAGTGGCGCGATTTCCTCATCGGCACGGAACTCACCAACCGCGCCATCGCCAAGGCGCGTGACGAAGACTGGCATGCGATCTTCGTGGTCGGCGATCCGGTCTATTACGGCCGTTTCGGCTTCAAGGCGGACCTGGCGGAGCATGTGGGAACGCCCTATCCCGGGCCGCATTTCATGGCGCTGGAACTGGTGCCGGGTGCCGTTGCCGACTATCGCGGCGACGTGCGCTACGCCGAGGCGTTCGAAGGCGTCTGAAAACGCAAAACGGCCCGCGTCACCGCGAGCCGTCGTCATTTGCTTTGCGCTGCGGGCCTCAGGCCGGAAGGATTGCACCCTGCAGCGTGGTCAGCTGGTCGAGATACATCTGCGCCTTGGCGCGGCCCTCGTCGTCCCTGGCGTCGGAGACGTCTTCACGCGCGTCGGAGATGCGCTGCTCGATCTCGGCCCGGTCGATATCCTTCACATTGACCGCCGATTCGGCGAGCAGGGTGCAGGAATCCGGCATGATGTCGATGAAGCCGCCGAACACGCAATAGCGCTCGGCCTGTCCGCTGGCATTCTTCACCTCGACCACGCCCGGCTGAAGTGTCGCCATCACCGGCGCATGCTGGGCGAGGACCGTGAAATAGCCTTCCTGCCCCGGCACGACGACCTCGAGAACGTCCTCGGAAACCAGAAGACGTTCCGGAGAAACCAGTTCGAATTTGAATGCGTCAGCCATGGGTCCGCTCACTCAGACTGTGGTTGCATAACCGCCGCGACGAGCCCCAGAACCACGCCGATCGCGGTTCCTGCGGCCACGTTGAACGCGACGCTGTTGGAGTAGGTCCAGCCGAAGAACTGATCCAGGGAGTCCGGTCCGATCAGGAACCCGACAAAGGCACCGGCCAAGGCAATTTCGGCGATGGTGACCAGTCGGTTGTTCATGATCGTTCCGGCGTTCCCGTCCCCCGCGTCGATCAGGCCGCTTCAGCGGCCAGTTTCTGTGCCTTCTCGATCGCTTCCTCGATGGTGCCGACCATGTAGAAGGCGGCTTCGGGGAGGTGATCGTATTCGCCTTCGACCAGGCCCTTGAAGCCCTTGATCGTGTCGGCGAGGTCGACGAGCTTGCCCGGCGAGCCGGTGAAGACTTCGGCGACGAAGAAGGGCTGCGACAGGAAGCGCTCGATCTTGCGGGCGCGTGCCACGGTCAGCTTGTCCTCTTCCGACAGCTCGTCCATGCCGAGGATGGCGATGATGTCCTGAAGGGCCTTGTAGCGCTGCAGCGTCTGCTGCACGTCACGGGCGACCTTGTAGTGCTCTTCGCCGACGACCTGCGGGTCGAGCATGCGCGAGGTGGAGTCGAGCGGGTCCACGGCCGGGTAGATGCCCTTTTCCGAGATCGCGCGGTTCAACACCGTCGTCGCGTCAAGGTGCGCGAACGAGGTTGCCGGCGCCGGGTCGGTCAAGTCGTCGGCCGGCACATAGATGGCCTGCACCGAGGTGATCGAGCCCTTGGTGGTCGTGGTGATGCGTTCCTGCATCTGGCCCATGTCGGTGGCCAGCGTCGGCTGATAACCCACGGCCGAAGGAATACGGCCGAGAAGCGCCGACACTTCCGAACCCGCCTGGGTGAAGCGGAAGATGTTGTCCACGAAGAACAGCACGTCCTGGCCCTGGTCACGGAAATGCTCGGCGACCGTCAGGCCGGTCAGAGCGACGCGGGCGCGGGCGCCGGGCGGCTCGTTCATCTGGCCGTAGACAAGCGCGGCCTTGGAACCCGTGGTCGAACCGTTGTGTTCGGACGGATCCATGTTCACCTTGGATTCGATCATTTCCCAGTAAAGGTCGTTGCCTTCACGCGTACGCTCGCCGACACCGGCGAAGACCGAGTAACCGCCATGCGCCTTCGCGACGTTGTTGATCAGTTCCATGATCAGAACCGTCTTGCCGACGCCGGCGCCGCCGAACAGGCCGATCTTGCCGCCCTTCGCGTAAGGCGCGAGCAGGTCGACGACCTTGATGCCGGTGACGAGAATCTCGGCTTCCGTGGACTGCTCCACATATTCCGGCGCTTCCTGGTGGATGGCGCGGGTGGTCTCGGTGGTGATCGGGCCGACTTCGTCGACCGGCTCGCCGATCACGTTCATGATGCGGCCGAGCGTTTCGTCGCCCACCGGCACCATGATCGGGGATCCGGTGTCGGTCACCGGCTGGCCGCGCACGAGACCCTCGGTGGAGTCCATCGCGATGCAGCGCACGGTGTTTTCGCCGAGGTGCTGCGCGACCTCGAGAACGAGGCGCTGGCCGTTGTTGTCAGATTCGAGCGCGTTCAGGATCGCCGGCAGGTGATCGGTGAACTGAACGTCCACAACTGCGCCGATGACCTGGGAAATCTTTCCCGAAGTTTCTGCTTGTGCCGTCATCGTGTTACCCTTCCTTACAGCGCTTCCGCGCCAGAAATGATTTCAATCAGTTCCTTGGTGATCTGCGCCTGACGCTGGCGGTTGTAGGTGATCGTCAACTTGTCGATCATCTCGCCGGCGTTGCGCGTCGCATTGTCCATCGCGCTCATCCGGGCGCCCTGTTCGGACGCCGCGTTTTCGAGCAGGGCACGGAAGACCTGCACCGAGATGTTGCGCGGGATCAGGTCGTCGAGAATCGAGATCGCATCCGGTTCGTAGTCATAGACCGCCGATCCGGCGCTTTCGGCTTCGACGCCGGCGGATGCCGGAATGAGCCGTTGCGCCGTCGGGACCTGGGCGATCACCGACCGGAATTCCGAATAGAACAGCGTGCAGACGTCGAATTCGCCGGCCTCGAACAGGTCGATGATCTTCTTGCCGATGTCGTCGGCGTTGTTGAAGCCGAGCTTCTTGACGTCGCGCAGGTCGACACGGTCGATCACGTGGCTGCCGAGATCGCGGCGCAGGACGTCAAAGCCCTTCTTGCCGACGGTCAGGATCTTCACCGTCTTGCCCGAAGCCAGGAGCTTGCGGGCGTGATCACGCGCCAGGCGCGCGATCGACGAGTTGAAGCCGCCGCAAAGGCCGCGTTCGGCGGTGCAGACGACGAGCAGATGCACGTCGTCCTTGCCGGTGCCGACCATCAGCTTCGGCGCATCGTCACCGTCGCCGAGCGTCTGGGCGATATTGGCGAGAACCGCACCCATGCGCTGCGAATACGGCCGTGCGGCCTCGGCCGCTTCCTGGGCGCGGCGCAGTTTCGCGGCCGCGACCATCTGCATGGCCTTGGTGATCTTCTGCGTCGCCTTGACCGAAGAGATACGGTTTCGAAGGTCCTTGAGTGAAGGCATGCCCGATCGTTCCGTGTTTGAGTTTCGGCCCGTGCCTTACGCGAAGGTCTTCGCGAATGCGTCGATCTGCGCCTTCAGCTTGGCTTCGATCTCGTCGGACAGCTTCTGCTCGGTGCGGATCGCTTCCAGCACGTCCTTGCCTTCGCTGCGGAGATAGGCAAGCAGGCCCTGTTCGAACTTGCCGACGTCGGAGACGGCCAGCTTGTCGAGATAGCCCTTCACGCCGGCGTAGATCACGGAGACCTGCTCTTCCGTCTTCAGCGGCGAGAACTGCGGCTGCTTCAGGAGTTCGGTCAGGCGCGCGCCACGGTTGAGGAGGCGCTGCGTCGCGGCGTCGAGGTCGGAGCCGAACTGCGCGAAGGCCGCCATCTCGCGGTACTGCGCCAGCTCGCCCTTGATCGAGCCTGCAACCTGCTTCATCGCCTTGATCTGGGCCGAGGAGCCGACGCGCGACACCGACAGGCCGACGTTCACGGCCGGACGGATGCCCTGGAAGAACAGGTCGGTCTCGAGGAAGATCTGGCCGTCGGTGATCGAGATCACGTTGGTCGGAATGAAGGCCGAGACGTCGTTGCCTTGGGTTTCGATGACCGGCAGAGCGGTCAGCGAACCGGCGCCGTGGTCGTCGTTCAGCTTCGCGGCGCGCTCAAGCAGGCGCGAGTGAAGGTAGAAGACGTCGCCCGGATAGGCTTCGCGGCCCGGCGGGCGGCGCAGCAGCAGGGACATCTGGCGGTAGGCGACGGCCTGCTTGGACAGATCGTCGTAGCCGATCAAGGCATGCATGCCGTTGTCGCGGAAATACTCGCCGATCGCGCAGCCGGCGAACGGTGCGAGATACTGCATCGGAGCCGGGTCGGACGCGGTCGCGGCGATGACGACCGAATATTCCAGCGCGCCGCGCTCTTCGAGCACCTTCACGAACTGGGCGACGGTCGAACGCTTCTGGCCGATGGCGACGTAGACGCAGTAGAGCTTGTCCTTCTCAGGGCCGTTCTCGTGGATCGGCTTCTGGTTCAGGAAGGTGTCGAGAATGATCGCGGTCTTGCCGGTCTGGCGGTCGCCGATGACCAGCTCGCGCTGGCCGCGGCCGACCGGGATCAGGGCGTCGATGGCCTTCAGGCCGGTCGACATCGGCTCATGCACCGACTTGCGGGGGATGATGCCGGGAGCCTTCACGTCGACGCGCGAACGGCTTTCGTAATAGATCGGGCCCTTGCCGTCGATCGGGTTGCCGAGAGCGTCGACGACGCGGCCGAGCAGGCCCTTGCCAACCGGCACGTCCACGATGGCGCCGGTCCGCTTGACGGTGTCGCCTTCCTTGATGTCACGGTCGGCACCGAAGATCACGACGCCGACATTGTCGGTTTCGAGGTTCAGGGCCATGCCGCGAATGCCGCCGGGGAATTCGACCATCTCACCGGCCTGGACGTTGTCCAGACCGTAGACGCGGGCGATACCGTCACCCACCGACAGAACGGAACCGACTTCGGAGACTTCCGCTTCCTGTCCGAAATTCTTGATTTGGTCTTTAAGGATTGCGGAAATTTCCGCGGCGCGAATATCCATCAGCCGACCTCTTTCAGCGCGAGCTTCATTGATGACAATTTGGTGCGAAGCGATGTGTCGATCTGACGCGAGCCCATCTTGACGATCAGTCCGCCAAGAAGCGACGGATCGACGGTCACGGCGATCTCCACATCCTTGCCGGCGACGTCCTTCAACGCCGCCTTCAAATCCTGTTCCTGTTCGGCGGTCAGCGCGAACGCGCTGGCCACCTGAGCCGAGACAATGCCCTTGTGCTCGGCCGCGATCACCCGGAACGCCTCGATCATGCCGGGCAGGGCGAACAAACGGCGGTTGGAAGCAACGACCTTGAGGAAGTTGCCGAACACGCCCTGAAGACCCGCCCGCTCGATGATCGTCCCGATCGCCTTGACCTGCTCGTCGGTCGAGAAAACCGGGCTGGCGATCAGACGCCGCAGGTCTTCGCTTTCGCCGAGCAGCGCCTCGAACGCACCGAGCTGATCCTCGACAGTGGCGAGGACGCCGGACTCGAGCGCGATGTCAAAAAGGGACTGAGCGTATCGGGAAGCTACACCGGAAGTGAGAGATGAGGTAGCCACAGGCAATCGCTTCTCTGTCTAGCCTCAATGCGCGCACTGAATGAAGCCGAAGGGCCATGCGCAACGCATTGATCTTGTTGATATTTCTGAATCGCAACATGGCACGGCAATCGCACCCCGCCTGCGAATTGCGAGCCGTCTAGCACATGCTTTTCGCGCGTGCAACACGACGCCACTCGCCTTTTGTCGCAGAAAGGCCTGATTCAGGCGTCACATGGAACGGTTTGAGCCGCCTGAACGGCTCAGGCCACGACGCCCAATGCGAAGAGCAGGGGCGCGGCCGCCAGCGCCGCCTCGATCACGATCGAGATCCAGTTGAACGACGTGTTGCCGCGATCGACCAGGATCGACACCAGCCGGCCGAAGGCGGTGAACGCCCATCCCGCGCCGAGCGTCATCCAGACAAAGGGCTGGTTGACCAGGATCGCGAAGATCGACACCCCCAAATAGAAGCCGGCCATCGTCGCCCTGCTTTCCGACACCGCCTGCGGAATGCCTTCCGCGGTGCGAAGCCGCATGATGCGAAAGGCGAGACCGGGCGTCAAAAGGCAGATCAGGCCGAAGCCGAGCGTGACGAGAGCGGACGCCCAGGCCAGCCATTCACCGGGCGATTGCGGGGGAATGATGGAAAACATGGCGACGGCTCCTCCCGTTTGCGGCGTCAGCGCTCCACCGGCGCCGAGACCCGCGCCAGCCGCAGCCGGCGCTCGCGATACATCAGATAGAGGCCGCTGGCGCAGATGATCGCCGCGCCAAGCACTGTCCAGCCATCCGGCAGATCGCCGAACACAATGAAGCCCAGCAGGGTCATCCACAAGAGCTGGCTGTAGACGAAGGGCGCCAGCTTGGCCGCCGAGGCGATGCGGCTGGCCTTGATGAACATGGTGTGCCCGATCAGGCCGAACACGCCGAAGACAAGCAGCAGGCCCGAATCGAACAGCGTCGCCGGCACCTGCGCCTGCATGACGGCGACCGGCCCGAGGAGAAGGATGCCGACAAGGGACGGATAAAAGACGAGGCTGGCCTCGGTCTCGCTGCCGGCGAGCTTGCGGGTCAGGATGCCGTAGATCGCGTAGACCAGGGTCGCGGCGACGGAATAGAGGATCGCCGGATCGAACATGCCCGTGCCGGGGCGCACGACGACCAGAACGCCGACAAAGCCGGTGATGATGGCCGCCCAGCGGCGCATGCCAGCCCATTCGCCGAGCATCGGACCGGCGAGCGCCGTGATCACCATCGGCGCGGACAGGAAGACCGACACGGTCTGGGCGAGCTGCAGCGTTTCTAGCGCCTTGAAGTTCAGAAGCGTCGTCGACGGCAGGGCGATGCCGCGCAGCAATTGCAGCGCGATGTTGTTCATCCGCCAGACGTCCGGGTTCGACCATGCCCGGGACAGCACGAACTGGACGAGCGCCTGCGACAGGAAGCGGCACCAGACGACGAAGGTCGCCGTCAATCCGGACGCGATCAGATATTTACCCGACGTGTCGAGGAGCGCGAACAGGAAGAACATGCCGAGCGCCAGCGTGAGCGCGACAGGCGGCATCGCTTCTGTGTCGATATCTCTGCGGACGGTGTTGGGAGACAAGTCGGGGCTTTCGGTGTCCTTGCGTGCATGCGCCCGGGCGGGGGCGAAGTCAAAGAAAAAGCGCGGCGGTCCTATCCGAGATAGGAGAGGATCTCGTCGGGCACGGAGCGCGCATCGATATCGGATTCGCGCACCAGCTGGTCGAAATGCTGGGTCAGCGCGCGCACCTGCCGGTTCTCCCGAAACACCATGTAGAACTGTCCGACATAGACGACCGCGAGCAGCGGCCCGAACACCGTGATCGGCGCGGAAAAGACGCGCTTGCTGTCGTAGAGATAGACCCTGAGTGACGGATAGAGCCGAGCGCAGCTCTCCGCCATTCCCTCGATCTGCCGGCGCGCCACGTCCCGCGGCAGGCCCTTCCAGTAGCCCTCACCGCGCGCCAGCGATTCCACCATGTCGCGCGAAACGCAGATCTCGTAGTCGCTGCCGGGCGCGCGCAGCCACTCGACCGTGTCGCGCAAGGACTGCATCGCCTGTTCCGGCGTCTTCGAAAGGAAGGCGGCATATTCCCAGCCCAGCACCTCCTCGGTCTTGAGGATGTCCGGCAGGGTCGCGGAAACATGCCTGATCTTGTGGCCGGCGGCCTCGCGGTGCCAGGCGATGATCTGGTCGTCGGCCGGGGCGCGATGGGCATCGGCGATGCGGAAGCTGGTCGACAGGAGATCGGCCGCCGTCTCGCTGCGCTCGGTCAGGCCGAGCAGCCAGTCGGCGCTGACGCCGAGCGCGGTCGCGAATTCCGCCGCCAGATGCGCATTGGGAAGGCGCGGATCGTCGCCATTGAGGATCTGCGCGACGGTCGAGCGGTCGACATGGCAGCTGCGCGCCAGCCCGCTGCGCGAGATGCCGGTCGCGGCCATGCGTTCGCTGACGCGTCTTCGAAACAGATCCGCCCGATCTTCCTTGCGCATGCGCAGTATCTACACAGATTGGTGATTTTTCTCAACATTTCGGAAAAAAGTTTCGAGAATTACAAATTGCCGTCAAATCGCGGGAAGCCTAGGCGAGGGCTGCAACCCGAACCGAAAGCAACAGCAAATGGACACGAAAATCCGAACCGTCGCCAAGGCGGTCACCTGGCAGATCCTCGGCCTCGTCACGATGAGCACGCTCGCATTCTGGCAGACAGGCTCGATCGGCAGCGCCGTCTCGCTCGCCCTCTCGGCCAGCCTGACCAGCATCGGATTCTACGTCCTGCACGAACGCGCCTGGGGCCGCATCCGCTGGGGACGCAAGGCGCGGGCGTAAGCGCAAACCCCGTCCGTCAAAAACTTAGCCAGATTGCGAAGTTTTCCTTGCGCGGACCGTCGCGGATTGATACTTAGCAACATGGCTAAGCATGATACCGAACTCTCGCTGATCTTCCACGCCCTCGCCGATCCGACGCGCCGGTCGATCCTGTCGCAGCTCGGCGATTCGCCCGCACGGGTGACGGATCTGGCCGAGCCGACGGGGCTGCGCCTGCCGACGGTGATGCGTCACCTCTCGGTGCTGGAGGAGGCCGGATTGATCACCACGTCCAAGGAGGGACGGGTGCGAACCTGCGCCATCGTTCCCGAAGCGCTCGAACCGGCGCGGACATGGCTCGACGAACAGCGGGCCATCTGGGAGGCGCGTCTCGACCGCCTCGACGACTACGTGATGAAACTGATGAAGGAACGCCATTCATGATACCGGATCTCGACCCACAGACCGACCTGAGCTTCACCCGCACGCTGGCCGCGCCACGGCGTCTTATTTGGGAATGCTGGACGAAGCCGGAGCACATTCCGCATTTCTTCGTTCCCGCCCCCCACAAGGTGACCGCGGTGGACATCGACCTTCGGGTCGGCGGACGGTTCAACACGACCTTCGAGGTCGAAGGCCAGACGATGGAGAACAACGGCGTCTATCTGGACGTTGTCGACGGCGAGAAGCTCGTCTTCACGGACGCCTATTCGGAAGGCTGGAAGCCTGCGCCCGACCCGTTCATGACCGCGATCCTTCTCCTCGGGGATGCTCCGGGGGGCCAGACGACCTACAACGCGATCGCCCGCCATCGCACGCCCGACACCCGCAAGACGCATGAGGACATGGGCTTCTATGACGGCTGGGGCACGGTGGCGACGCAGCTGGAAGCCTATGCGAAGGGGTTGATGTGATGCGCCCGGGCTTCGCGACGCTAACGTTCGAACGGGAGATGGCCGCACCGCTTTCCGTGTCGTGGGCGGCCTGGACGGCTCCTGCCGCCCGCGCCGTCTGGTCGCCTCCCTCGCCGTCGGTGACCGTGGAATTCCTGGAGGCCGATGCGCGCGTCGGCGGCCGGGAGGTCTCCATCTGCAAGGTCGAGGGCGAGCCGGACATGCGCTGCGACATCGGCTGGCTCGCCATGGAGCCGGAGGTTCGCAGCGTGAATTACGAGGTGGTCTCGTCGCAGGGCACGACCCAATCGGCCGCCCTGGTGACGGCGGATTTCACCGGCGACGGCGAACGCAGCCGGCTGGTCGTGACGGTCCAGCTCTCCTCGCTGGCGGCGGACATGGAGGCCGGCTATCGCGCGGGCTTCGGCGCCGGCATGGACAATCTCGCCGGCGTGGCCGAGCGCACCATGATCTTGCAGCGCGTCATCCGGGCGCCGCGATCCGTCGTCTGGGGCGCGTGGATGAACCCGGAGACGCTGCCGCAATGGTGGGGCCCGGACGGGTTTTCCTGCCGCACGCAGCGGATCGACCTGCGCTCCGGCGGCGAATGGGTGTTCGACATGATCGCCCCCGACGGCACCGTCTTCCCCAACCACCATCTCTATCACGACGTGCAGCCCGAGGAACGCTTCGGCTACGCCCTGCTGTGGGGCGAAAACGGGCCGAAACACGCCGACGCCTGGGCCTCGTTCGAGGACGAGGACGGGGCGACTAAGGTCACGCTCGGCATGGTCTTCTCGACGGCGGCCGAGTTCCAAGAGGCCAAAGGCTTCGGCGCGGTGGAACTGGGATACCAGACCCTCGGCAAGCTCGACAGCTTCGTCGCATCCTCACAGGAATGATTGCGGGTCGATATCGACGCTGACCCGTACCGATCCGCGCGGGCGCGGCGCGTCGGTGATCATCCGGCGCAGGAAGGCCTGCATGTCGGCACGCTGCGGGCCGTGGACGAGCAGGCGAAAGCGATGCCGTCCGCGAATCAGCGCCAGCGGCGCTTCGGCCGGCCCGAGCACCATGATGTCGCCGGCCGGCGCGGCGGCACGCAGCGCCCGGCCGTGCATTTCCGCCTCCGCCCGGCTCGCCGCCGAGACGATGATCGCGGCGAGCCGGCCGAAGGGCGGCAGGTGGCCGCGCTCGCGCTCGGCGATCTGGTTTTCATAGAAGGCCTGCGCGTCGCCCGAGACGATGGCGCGCATCGCCGGATGCTCCGGCTGGAAGGTCTGGATCAGGCCTTGGCTCTTCTTGCCGGTTCGCCCGGCCCGGCCCGTGACCTGGCTGAGGAGCTGGAACGTGCGTTCGGCGGCGCGCGGATCGCCATTGGCAAGGCCGAGATCGGCATCCACCACGCCGACCAGCGTCATGTTCGGAAAGTTGTGCCCCTTGGCGACAAGCTGCGTGCCGATGACGATATCGACGTCGCCCTTCTCCACCGCCTCCAGTTCCAGCCGCAGGCGCTTCACCCCGCCCAGCATGTCCGACGACAGGACGAGCGCGCGGGCGTCGGGGAAGCGCTGCACGACCTCTTCCGCGATGCGCTCGATGCCCGGTCCGCAGGCGACCAGGTGGTCGAGCGTGCCGCATTCGGGGCAGGCCTGCGGCACCGGCTCGTGGTGGCCGCAATGGTGGCACATGAGCTGGCCGCGGAACCGGTGCTCGACCAGCCAGGCCGAACAATCCGGGCACTGGAACCGGTGCCCGCACACACGGCACAGCGTCAAAGGCGCGTAGCCCCGTCGATTGAGAAACAGCAGCGACTGCTCGCCGCGCTCCAGCGTCTGCTCGACCGCCTTGAGAAGCGGCGGGGACAGGAAGCCGCCGCGCGCCGGCGGCGTGCGCCGCATGTCGACGGCCTTCAGGTCGGGCAAGGCCGCCTCGGCGTAGCGCCGCTCCATCCGCACATGCCCGTAGCGGCCCGCCTCGGCGTTGTAGCGCGTCTCCACCGACGGCGTCGCGCTCGACAGGATCACCGAACAGCCGCCGATATGGGCGCGCACCACCGCCATGTCGCGGGCATGGTAGAAAACGCGGTCCTCCTGCTTGTAGGCGGGATCGTGTTCCTCATCGACCACGATCAGACCGAGTTCGCGAAACGGCAGGAACAGCGCCGACCGCGCGCCGGCGACGACGCGCACGCGCCCGTCGGCCACCTGCCGCCAGACGCGCTCGCGCATCTTCGGCGACAGGTCGGAATGCCACTCCGCCGGCGGCGCGCCGAAGCGGTCGTGAAAGCGCTCTAGCACGCTCTGGGTCAGCGCGATTTCCGGCAGCATGACCAGCACCTGCCGGCCCTGTTTCAATGCGGCCGCGACGGCCTCGAAATAGACTTCGGTCTTGCCGGAGCCTGTCACGCCCTCGAGAAGCGTCGCCGCGTAGCCTCCCGCCTCCACCGGCGCGCAGAGCGCCTCGGCCGCATGCGTCTGGTCGTCCGACAGCGTCGCGGCCGAGAATTCCGGATCCGGCGCCGCGGCGACCGGCGGCGGCGGCAGCGCGATCTCGTCGAAACACCCCGCCTTGGCGAGACCATCGACGACCGAGACCGACACCCCAGCGGCATGGGCGAGCCCGGAACGGGTCCAGCCGAAGCCGTCGCGGGCCAATTCCAGCACGCGGCCACGCGCCGCCGTCATGCGTTCCGGCTCCGCAGTCGTGCGCCGCAGCCCTGGCATGGGCGGTTCCGGATCGAAGGCCGCGGGCACGCGCAGAACCATGCGCGCCACCATGCCCGGCGCCGTCAAGGTGTAGCGCGCGACCCAGTCGATGAAGCGGCGCATCTCGCGGGTGAGCGGCGGACATTCATACAGATGTTCGATGGCGCGCAGCTTCACCGGATCGACGGTGTCGGCCGTGACCCCGTCCCACACCACGCCCGCGACGAGGCGCGGGCCGAGCGGGATCGCGACGATCGAACCCGGCACGACCGCCATGCCGTCCGGCACGACATAGCTGTAGGGCCGTTCCGAGGGCGTTGGAACGAGCACCGGAACGACGCGGGAGGGATGGGGCGAATCTGACGGCATTACCCCGTGACCTTGCCGCCTCTTTGGTCTAAACGGAAGCCCGATTGAATTGACCGGCTAGGCACAGAACACAGGGATCCAGCCATGAAGTTTTTTGTCGACACTGCGGACACCAACGAAATCCGCGAACTCAACGAGATCGGCCTCGTGGACGGCGTGACCACCAATCCGTCGCTGATCATGAAGTCCGGGCGTGACATCACCGAGGTGACCAAGGAGATCTGCGACATGATCGACGGTCCGGTTTCGGCGGAAGTCACCGCGACCGACTTCGACGGCATGATGGCCGAGGGCAAGGTGCTGGCGAAGATCGCCGACAACATCTGCATCAAGCTTCCGCTCACCTTCGAGGGCCTGAAGGCCTGCAAGGCGCTGACCTCTGAAGGCTTCAAGACCAATGTGACGCTGTGCTTCTCGGCCAACCAGGCGCTGCTCGCCGCCAAGGCCGGCGCGACCTACATCTCGCCCTTCCTCGGCCGGCTCGACGACATCGGCATCAACGGCATGGAGCTGATCGGCGAGATCCGCACGATCTACGACAATTACGGCTTCCAGACGGAAATCCTCGCGGCCTCGATCCGCACCGTCAACCACGTCAAGGAAGCCGCCCTGATCGGTTCCGACGTCGCGACCGTGCCGCCCTCCGTGCTCAAGGCGCTGGTCAAGCACCCACTGACCGACAAGGGCCTCGAGGCCTTCCTCGCCGATTGGGCGAAGACCGGCCAGAAGATCCTCTGACCACGGTTCCCACAAACGCATGAAGCCCGCCGGTCCGGCGGGCTTTTTCGTTTCAGCATCGCGCTCAGCGAGTGGAGGCGAAGCCGAGCCGGTTTCTCAGGCGGTCGATGAGCCGCTCCTGCGCGCCCCGGTCGCCGCCGCTCGCGGCCATGACATGTTCGGCGATCGCCATCAGCTGTTCACGCTCTTCGACCGACAGCGTCTCGACCAGATAGGGCGAAATCAGCCGCATCGGCGTCGACGCGTCGACGCTCTGCGCCGCCGCCCATTTTCCGTAGACGATCGCCTCTTCGACCAGTTCCGCATCGCGTGAAACGGGACCCAGCGCCTCGCGAAGAGAGGCTTCCGCACGATCGTCGAACCGGCCCTGATCCTCGGCCATCGCGATGATGAGCGTGGCGGCCGCGACCACCGGATCGTCGATGGCGGTGTAGGGGCTCTTGTTCGCCTTGTCGCGAAACCGCTTGCGGGTGATTGCGCCGCGCGCCCTCTGGGCCGCGTCGACCACTTCGCCGGCGACCTGGCCGGCTGCGCGAATGCGATACCACCAGAAGCCGGCGGCAGCGACAGCGCCCAATATCAAGACAAGTATATGCAAGAGGTGCTCCAGCGTAGAAAAGCATCGACAAAGCCCTCGACTTATCAAACACGGGCGGCTGCCCGAGTCAATTGTCGAGAGACTTGCGAGAACCGTCTGCCGGAAACGCGTTACTTGTCGAATTCGGCCTTCGGATCGTCGCGCAGCACATATTCGCAATGATCCTGCATGCGCACTGTGATGTCTTGCACATCACCTTCCAGGCTGGCCGGATCGATCGGCTTGCCGATCGTCATCTTGAAGGCCTGGCCCTTCTTGTTGAGCAGTTCGTGGAAGACCGTCATGTCGCGCAGTTCCGGCGTGCGGTGCGACAGGAGATAGAACAGGCGTGAGTTGCGCGCGCTCGTGTGCATCGGGATCACCGGCACATTGTAGCGGCGCGCCATCTGCACGCCGGTGGCCTGCCACGGACGCTCGTTGAGCTTGCCCTTGGCCCAGTAGGCGATGCGGCCCGACGGGAACAGGATGATGGCCCGGCCGTCGGAGAAGGCGCGGCTGGTGCGCACCAGCGTCTCGCGGCTCTTGGCGTGCGACTTTTCCGTCGTGCGCCATTCCACCGGGATGATGATTTCGGAAAGCCGCTGATTGACGCGGATCGCGTCACGGTTGGCGAAGAACACCAGGTCCGGGCGGACGTCCTTGATCATGTCGTAGACCGCGATGCCGTCGGCGATGCCGGTCGGGTGGTTCGACACCAGGATGAAGCCGCCATCGGCCGGCAGGTTCTCCTTGCCCTCGACGGCGATGTCGAGATCGAGCAGCCGGCTGACATATTCGAAACAGTCGATGCCGCTGAGCTCGGAGACCTCGTCGGCCATGCGCACGGCTTGCCGGTAATACAAGACCTTGTAGAGCGCCGGCCGGATGATCGGCCAGAGCGGATGGCGCACCAGGGTCTGCCCACGTTCCTCGATCAGCTGATCGACGATGTGCAGGTTCTTGCGCGTGCTCGCGTTGCTTCGTCCGGTCACGATGTCGGAAAAAGTCGACGATGCTGTCTGGAATTCCATGGCCATAGGTCCGGTGGGCGTCGCCGCCTCCTCTTACCGATTTGTGTATCGATAGTATGACACATAGCCGACAACAACGAATCTTCCCACTGTGACATATGACGCCGAAGCGGGATTTTTCATGGAATCGTCGAGGTTCGCAAGCGAAATGCATGCGGGCCCGCGCCGCCCGCCGGAACGAGCCGGCGCGGGCGGCGTCGGTCTGGGTGATCAGCTGCCGGCGTGATCGACGCCGCGATAGGCCTGCGCGCCCCACAGCTCGTTGACCCGCGCGTCGCGGCCGCACCCCTTGCGATAGCCCTTGTAGGCGCGGGCGCGGGTGACGAGACCGAAGCGGGTGAGCACCTTTTCCTGGCTTGCGTAGTAGCCCTGGTGATAGTCCTCGGCCTCCCAGAAGGTGGCCGGACCCTCGACCGGGGTGACGACCGTGCGGCCGAGCGTCTCAGCCGCCTCGGCGATCGCCGCGCGCGCGACGGCCGCCTCCTCGTCGGTCGCCGCGTGGACCGCGGTCGTGTAGGAGTGGCCGCGGTCGCAGAACTGGCCGCCCGCGTCGGTGACGTCGATGGTGCGCAGGAACTGGGTCACCAGCGTGCGATAATCGGTCTTGGTGTCGTCATAATCGACCTTGACCACCTCGCGATGGCTGCCGTGGCTGCGATAGGTCGGGTTCTCCTTCTCGCCACCGGCATAGCCCGACGTCGTGGCGACGACGCCCTGCATGTGGTCGAAGTCGCTTTCCACGCACCAGAAGCAGCCGCCGGCGACGACGAGCGAGCGGATTTCGGCGTTTGCCGGCAGGGTGGCGAGGGCGGTCGCAGCGAAAGAGAGCGCGGCGACGGCAGATTTCAGACGGGTCATGACGGATCCTCCGTTGCTTTGACATCCCTCAAACCACGTGACCGGGCGCGCGCCCAATCAGATTTGAACACGGATGCGTGAGCGGTGTTTCGCGCACCCCCTTGAAACCGGCCGCGCGGAACGCAGGTAAGGGCTGGAAATTCTCGATCCATCACAAAGGGGGAAACGACATGAAACGGCACGCAACGGCAGTCTGGCAGGGCGCTCTTCAGGACGGGCGCGGCGCATTGACGACGCAGAGCGGGGCGCTCAACGAGAAACGCTACGATTTCCGCGGCCGCTTCGAGGACGAAGACGGCACGGCCGGCACCAACCCGGAAGAGCTGATCGCCGCGGCCCATGCCGGCTGCTTCGCCATGCAGCTTTCGCATTTCCTCGCCGAGAACGGCACCCCGGCTGAAAAGCTGGAAGCGACCGCCACCGTCGAGGTGAAGCCCGGCGAGGGCATCAAGGGCTCGGCGCTCGTGCTGAAGGCGGACGTGCGCGGCATCGATCCGGACACGTTCCAGGAACTGGCGGAAAAGGCGAAGGCCGGATGCCCGGTCTCCGGCGCGCTGTCGGCGATCACCATCACGCTCGACGCGCAGCTGGTCTAGGCGACCGATCCGGGCATTGTCCCGGCTCGTTTCGAAGCCGGGACGGCCCTATTCATCCAAGGCGTCGAAGCAGGACAGCGCCTCGGCGCCGTAGATCATCGAGGGGCCGCCGCCCATATAGAGCGCGACGCCGATCGTCTCGACCACTTCCTCGCGCGTCGCGCCATGCTTCCTGGCGGCCTTGGCATGGAAGGCGAGACATCCGTCGCAGCGCGCCGTGATGCCGATGGCAAGCGCGATCAGTTCCTTGGTCTTGGAATCCAGCACGCCCGGCGCGATCGCCGCCTGGGCCAACGCGCCGAAGCCCTTGGCCGGCTCGGGCATCGCCTTGCGCAACTCGGCCATGCGCCTGTTGGTCTGATCGGTGAATGCAGTCCAGTCTGTCTCGGCCATCGCCCGTCCCTCTCGGTTTCGTCTCTCTCCACCGTTTCCCTAGCGCCGAACCGCCCTGTGCGGCTTGATGCGGGTCAATCGGCGGGGCGGGTTTGCGGAACCGCGTACGAAGGCTCAGCGGCTGGCGGTAGGACTGGCTTCGGCCAGAGGGCGGACTGCTGTTCGCCCTGTTGGGCGTTCATCCGCGCGCTCGGCGCTTTCGCGCACCCCTGTTCCTCCGCCGGAATGTCGCGTCACGGCCAGGTACCGCCGTGGCTTGGAGGCTCATCACGACGTGACGCCTCCTGTGTCGTCAACGGCCGCGCACCCGTCATTCATCCAGGCAACGCCGTACTCCCCGTGAGCCCGTATGCGCCAAAGCCGCGATGTGAAGACTTCGAGGATTGCAGGGGTCGATCCCGCGTTGGATCAGATTCGGCAAGCATTCTTTCGAGGCGCGCCTTCGGCGGCTGCCCGCAGCGGCAAATGCAGGCCGTCATCCTCGGCCTTGAACCGAGGATCCAATCCGTGAGCACGCCGACCGATCCATCACGGACGAAGCAGCACGATACGGTGCCGCCATTCCACCTGCCGCGATGCGGCCTAAACCGCCGCTTGTGCGCGCCTCACGGAATGAAACCCGAGTTCAATGCTCAGGATGACGGCGCAAGTTCGCATCGAGCGGCACGCCGTTATCGCAAGAACAGGCCCTGTGGCGAGCACGGCGACAACAGCAGCGCGAGACACCGGTGCCCGAGTGACCCGCACTCGTCTCGGCGACGGCCGATGAGGGGCCGGACGAACGAAGTCCGGCGCATGAATCAGGCCGCGGAGGCGAGGCGTTCGCCGGCGATGCGGTACGAGATGGCCTCGGCGACATGGATGCGGCCGGTCTGGGGCGTGGCGTCGAGATCGGCCAGCGTGCGGGCGACCTTCATGATGCGGTGATAGGCGCGGGCGGAGAATTTCATCTGGTCGGCGGCGTCGCTGAGCAGTTGCAGCCCGCCCGCATCGACATCCGCGACCTCTTCGACCAGCGCCGTCGGGCAATGGGCGTTGGTCGAAACGCCGGTGACGCCAAGGGCCGCGTAGCGCTCGGTCTGGATCGTCCGCGCGGACGCCACGCGCTCGGCGACCGACGCGCTCGGTTCGCCCGGACGCGAGCGGATCAGGTCGCCCGGCATCACGGCCGGGACCTCGACGCGCAGGTCGATGCGATCCATCAGCGGGCCGGAAATGCGGGCCTGGTAATCGGCCCGGCAGCGGGGACCACGCGCGCAGACATGGCCCGGCTCGCCCGCCATGCCACAGCGACAGGGATTCATCGCGGCGACAAGCTGGATGCGTGCCGGATAGGAGACGCGGTGATTGGCCCGCGCGATGACGCATTCGGCGGTTTCGAGCGGCTGGCGCAGCGAATCGAGCACCTGCGGCGTGAATTCGGGAAATTCGTCGAGAAACAGCACCCCGTTATGGGCAAGCGAGACCTCGCCGGGACGCACGCGCAAGCCGCCGCCGACCATGGCCGCCATGGAGGCGGAATGATGCGGGGCGCGGAAGGGGCGGCGGTCCGACAATTTGCCGCCGGCCAGTTCGCCGGCGATGGAGGCGACCATCGACACGTCGAGCAGTTCGGCCGCCGACAGCGGCGGCAGGATCGAGGGCAGGCGCTGCGCCAGCATCGACTTGCCCGAACCGGGCGGACCGACCATCAACAGATTGTGGCCGCCGGCTGCGGCGACTTCCAGCGCGCGCTTGGCGGTTTCCTGGCCCTTGATGTCGGCGAGATCGGGCAGGTTGGACGGCAATTCGCGCCGCGCCGGCTGCGGGCGGGACAGGGCCTGCGTGCCGCGGAAGTGATTGGCGAGCGAGATGAGGCTCGCCGGGGCGACGATATCGACACCCTCGCCCGCCCACGCGGCCTCAGGGCCGCATTCACGCGGGCAGATCAACCCCTTGCCCCGCCCGTTGGCGGCGATCGCGGCCGGCAGGACGCCGGCGACGGGGGCGATCGTCCCGTCGAGCGACAATTCGCCGAGCACGACATAGCCGGTCAGCGCGTCCGCCGGCACGGCACCGAGCGCGGCCATCAGCCCAAGCGCGATCGGCAGGTCGAAATGCGACCCCTCCTTCGGCAGGTCGGCTGGCGCGAGATTGACCGTGACCTTCTTGGGCGGCATCGACAGGCCGGAGGCATGCAGCGCCGACTGCACCCGCTCGCGGCTCTCGGCCACCGCCTTGTCGGGCAGGCCGACGATGTGAATGCCCATCTTGCCGGGCGCGACCATGACCTGGACATCGACCGGCACGGCCTCGATGCCCTGAAACGATACTGTCGAAATGCGCGAAACCATCGGCCACACCCCCGCTGGACAGGACCATCAAGCCACATTGATACGAACGAAGCAAGAACAAAATTGCAACCTTTGCACGTGACGCTTGAAGACAGGTTGCAACGGGTTGTGGCGGCGGAACAAACGTCCAACAGGGAGATATTGTTGCACTCCCCGCAAAAGGAGCCCTATTGAAGCAGTATACATCGCAGCACGGGCGGTATTTCAGCTGAAAGAAGAGTACGGCAGGGCCCGGTTTTGGTTCGGAGCAGACGGACGCGCAGAGATACTCGATCAGACCGAGCTTGTCGGCTGGAGCACGCTACCGGTGAGGCCGTGGCGCCGCTTCTGGTCCCGCACATTCGACACCGCCATTTTCTGGGGAGCGACCGCGATTTTCGCGTCGCCCCTTCAAACACTGCTCCCAGCGGGCCTCTCAGTGGAAGAACGCGTCGGTGTCTTCATCCTGGCCACTTTCTTCGCGGCCGTGTGGATCGTCATGCCCGTCGCAAACGGGTTGGTCTGCGGAACAAACGGTTTCACACTTGGCAAGTTACTGTTCGGAGTCAGAATCGTCGACAGGAACGGACGCCCGATCGGTATAGTTCGGTCTATAGCCCGCGAATACCGGGTATTGTTCGACGGTCTGGGCCTTCAGCTCTTCTGGCCGATCATCCCGCTTCACAGGTTGGCGCTCGCGCAGGAGGACCTCTGGCGAACGCAGACCACGCGATGGGACAGCTATGTCAATGTCTGTCTGTACAGGGACCGCTAGGCTCGGGTCATAGGCGGTTCCCGCCCTGGCGAGACCTACCGCTTCGCCTCCACGGCGTCCCAGAACAGCGCGGCGATGTCGGCGCCGCCGAATTTCTTGACTTCGCGCACGCCCGTCGGCGAGGTCACGTTGATCTCGGTCATCAGGCCGCCAATCACGTCGATGCCGACAAGGGTGAAGCCGCGTTCGCGGAGCGACGGGCCGATGCGGTCGCAGATTTCCTTTTCGCGCTCGGTCATCATGGTTTCGACCGCCCTGCCGCCGACATGCATGTTGGAGCGGGCGTCGCCCTCGTCCGGCACGCGGTTGATGGCGCCGACCGGTTCGCCCTCGATCAGGATGATGCGCTTGTCGCCGGCGCGCACGTCGTCGAGATAGCGCTGGGCGATGATCGGCTCGGGGCCGAGCTGGGCGAACATCTCCAGAAGCGAGGTCAGGTTGCGGTCGCCGTCGCGCAGGTGGAAGACACCGGCGCCACCATTGCCGTAGAGCGGCTTGAGGATGATGTCGCCGTACTGGCGGCGGAACTCGCGGATCTCGGCGATGTCCTTGGTGATCAGCGTCTCCGGCATCAGATCGGCGAAATCCATCACGAAGATCTTCTCGGGAGAATTGCGCACCCAGGCCGGGTCGTTGACGACCAGCGTCTGCGGGTGAATGCGCTCCAGCAGATGCGTCGTGGTGATGTAATTCATGTCGAAGGGCGGGTCCTGGCGCAGCAGGACGACGTCCATCTCCGCGAGATCCGTGCGCACGGCCTCGCCGAGCGTGAAATGATCGCCCTTCACGTCGCGCACGGAGAGCGGCTCGACGCGTGCCGTGACGGTGTTGCCGTGCAGCGTCAGCCGGTCGGGCGTGTAGTGGAACAGCTCGTGCCCGCGCGCCTGCGCCTCAAGGCACAGCGCGAATGTGGTGTCGCCGGCGATCTGCACGGTGGAGATATGGTCCATCTGGACCGCGACCTTGAGAGACATGTGCTTCTTCCCGGGCGTGTTCGCGTTGAATGCGTTCGTTAGGTGGCGCGTTCGGCGGTGAAAATCAATCAGGGATAAATCGCAGGCACGTGAACCGGCCAGCGACGCGGCAGGATCGCGACGAGGTCGAAACGCAGCGACAGGCGGGCGCGGTCGGGCTGGCGGGCGAGCCACAGATCGGCGGCCGATTCGATGCGGCGCAGCGCATGGGGCGTGACGGCGTCCATCGCCTCGGCAAGCGTCGGGCGGGCCTTGACCTCGACGATGGCGACGAGATCGCCGCGCCGGGCGATGAGGTCGATCTCGCCGGCCTTCGTGCGATAGCGCCGCGCCAGGATGCGAAAGCCCTTCAGCCGCAGCGCGAAGGCGGCGAAACGCTCGCCGCGATGGCCTCGGCCATGGGCGGCGCGGCGCTTGCGGGTCGCCGGATCAGCTGTCACCCTTCAAGTCCAGGAGGCGGGCGTAGAGATCGGATTTCGACAGGCCCGTGGCCGCCGCCGCCTCGCGGGCGGCACGGGATACCGGCATGGAGGCGAGCAGGTCGCGCAGCAGCGCATCGACCGTGTCCGGCGTCCATTCCGTCTCGCCGGCAGGCGCCGGCGCGATCAGGATCACGATTTCGCCCTTGATCGTTTCGGTGGCGAATTGATCTGCGATTTGCGAGGCAGCGCCGGTGCGGATCGTCTCGAAGCGCTTGGTCAGTTCGCGGGCGACGGTGACCATGCGGTCGGGCCCCAGCGTGTCGGCGATCGCCATCAGCGTCGCGACCAGGCGGTTGGGCGATTCGAAGGCGATGAGGGTCGACGGCGCATGGGCCAGATCCGCCAGCCGGGCGCGGCGCGCGCCGTCCTTGACCGGCAGGAACCCGATGAAGCGGAAATCGTCGCTCGGCAGGCCGGAGGCGGCAAGCGCCGCAAGCGTCGCCGACGCGCCGGGGATCGGGATGACGCGGAGGCCTTCGTCGCGCGCCGACTGCACGAGGCGGAAACCGGGGTCGGAGACGAGCGGCGTTCCGGCGTCCGACACCAGCGCGACGGCCCTGCCCTCTTTCAGCGCGGCGATCAGCTTCGGGCCGGCGGTCTCGGCATTGTGCTCGTGATAGGCGACAGGATGGGCGCGGATGCCGTAGCGGTCGAGCAAGCGCCGGGTGACGCGCGTGTCCTCGCAGGCGAGCACGTCGCAGGCGGCCAGCGTCTCCAGCGCGCGGACGGAGATGTCGCCCAGATTGCCGATCGGCGTGGCGACGATGTAGAGGCCGGGTTCGAGCGGCGGCGCGGCGATCTTGTGGCCCGCAATCAGGAAACTGCGGTCGTCGCCGCTCATGCCGCCAGTTCCGCGACCAGGGCGTTGAGCACCAGCCGGCCGGCCGGCGTTGCGCGCAGGCGGCTGTTGGCGACGTGTTCGACCAGCTTTTCGGCCTGCAGCATGGCGAGGCGGGCGGGATCGAAGGCGCGGCCGGACAACATCTCGTAGCGGGCGACGTCGATGCCCTCGGCAAGGCGCAGGCCCATCAGCAGCATTTCGTCGCCCTGGGCCTCGGCATCCAGCCATTCTTCCTCGACCACGCCATGGCCGGCGGCTTCGACGCGCGACGCCCAGGTCTCGGGCATGCGCTCGGCAATGGTGACGCGCTTGCGGCCGCCGTCGAGCGAGAAACGCCCATGGGCGCCGGCGCCGAGGCCGACATAGTCGCCATAGCGCCAATAGGTCAGGTTGTGGCGCGATTCCGCGCCGGGAACGGCATGATTGGAGATTTCATAAGCCGGCAAACCAAGATCGGCGGTCACCGCGCTCGTCAGATCGAACAGGTCGGCCGCGCGATCGGGGTCGGGCATGGGAATCCTGCCCGCGTCGAACAGCGCCTTGAAGGGCGTGCCCTCCTCGATGGTGAGCTGGTAGAGCGACAGGTGATCGGCGGCGTGGCCGACCGCCTGGCGCAGTTCGGCCTCCCAGGCCTCCGGCGTCTGGCCGGGGCGGGCATAGATGAGATCGAAGGAGAGGCGCGGGAAGGTGGCGCGGGCCATGGCGATCGCCTGCAGCGCCTCGTCGACGCTGTGCAGGCGGCCGAGGAACTTCAGATCGGCGTCGTTGAGCGCCTGCACGCCGAGCGACAGGCGATTGACGCCCGCCATTCGGTAGCCGGCAAAGCGCCCGGCGTCGGCCGAGGTCGGATTGGCCTCCAGCGTGATCTCGATGTCCGGCGGCAGGCCCCATTGCCGGTCGGCCGCCTCCAGCAGCGCGCCGACCGTGCCCGGCTGCATCAGCGAGGGCGTGCCGCCGCCGATGAAGACCGAGGTGACGGTGCGCGGACCGGTCCAGTCGCGCATGGTCTCCATCTCGCGGCGGAACGCCTCGACGAAGCGCTGCTCGTCGACGCCGCCGTGGCGGACATGCGAGTTGAAATCGCAATAGGGGCACTTGGCCGCGCAGAAGGGCCAGTGGATGTAGACGCCGAAGCCGGGGGCCCCGTCGTCGCCATTCACCGGCCGGGCGGGATCAGGCGACGCCGAGGCATTCATGGGCGAACCTCTTGAAGGCGCGGGCGCGGTGCGACAGGGCGGTCGCGTCTCCGGGCTTCCAGCCATGTTTCTGTTCGGCGGTCATCTCGCCGAATGTGATGTCGAAGCCCTCGGGTTTGAAGACCGGGTCGTAGCCGAAGCCGAGCGTGCCGCGCGGCGGCCAGACCAGAGTGCCTTCCACCTCGCCGCGGAAATATTCCACATGGCCGTCGGGAAAGGCGAGGCACAGGACGGAGACGAATCGCGCGGTGCGGTCCTTCGGATCGGAGGCACGCTTCTCGGCGAGCTTCTCCTCCACATTGCGCATCGCCATGGCGAAATCGCGGGTGCCGTCGGGCAGCTCCGCCCAGTCGGCGGTGTAGACGCCGGGCTGGCCGTCCAGCGCGTCGACGCAGATGCCGCTGTCGTCGGAGAGCGCCGGCAGGCCGGTCGCCTGCATGGCGGCCACGGCCTTGGTCTTCGCGTTTTCCTCGAAGGTGGTGCCGTGCTCCGGCGGCTCGGCAAGGCCCAGTTCGCCCGCCGAGGTGACCTCGAAGCCGAAGGGGCCGATGAGGTCGCGCATCTCGGTGAGCTTGCCGGCATTGTGCGTGGCGAGGACGAGCTTTCCCGGTTCAAGTTTGCGCGTCATTCCAATCCCCACAGTTTCGGTTCGGCGATCTCGAGGCTGTTGCCGTCTGGATCCCGGAAGTAAATGGAGCGGGCGCCGTTGGGCCAGCGGAAATCGGCCTCGATCGCCACGCCCGCCGTTTCCAGATGACCGCGCCAGGCGTCCATCGCCTCCGGCGCGGCCTTGAAGCAGGCATGGCCCGGCCCCGTCACGCCATGCGTCGGCACCGGCATGGCCGGGTTGGAGGGCGGTTCGGCCGTCCGCTCCGGATTGAAAAGGAGCAGCACGCCCTTGCCGCAGGCGAAGAACACGTGCCGCCCCTCGACCCGGGCAATCCGCTCCAGCCCGATCACCTCGCCATAGAAGCGCTCGGCGGCGTCGAGATCGGCGACATAGAGCGCCGTCTCCAATATGCCGTCCGGGCGCAACATGGTCACGTCAGGCCCCGACGGCCTGTTTTTGCAGCTCGACCAGCTGGGCGATCGCCGTCTCGGCATGGGCGAACAGCGTGTCGAACTCGGCGCGGCTGAAGGGGGCGCCCTCGCCCGTGCCCTGGATTTCGACGATGCCGGCGGAGCCGGTCATGACGAAATTGGCGTCGGTTTCGGCCTCGGAATCCTCGGCATAGTCGAGATCGGTGACCGGCACGCCCTTGTAGATGCCGCAGGAGACGGCGGCGACGTGATCGGTCAGCACGCGGGTCTTGGACGCCATCTGGCGCTTGTGCATCCAGTCGAGGCAGTCATGCAGCGCGATCCAGCCGCCGGTGATGGAGGCGGTGCGGGTGCCGCCATCGGCCTGGATGACGTCGCAGTCGATGGTGATCTGGCGTTCGCCCAGCGCGACGAGATCGACGGCGGCGCGCATCGAGCGGCCGATCAGGCGCTGGATCTCCAGCGTGCGGCCGCCCTGCTTGCCGGACGAGGCCTCGCGCCGCATGCGGTCGCCGGTGGAGCGCGGCAGCATGCCGTATTCGGCGGTGACCCAGCCGCGGCCGGAATTGCGCATCCATGGCGGCACGCGCTCCTCCAGGCTCGCCGTGCACAGCACATGCGTGTCGCCGAATTTCACCAGGCAGGAGCCCTCGGCATGTTTGGAGACGCCGCGCTCGAAGGACACGGCGCGCATCTGGTCGGGCATGCGCCCGGACGGTCTGGTCATGGATGAACCTCTCGGAATCGAATGTGCGGGGGGTTCTAGAGGAATGGCGGGGGCGTGCCTAGGGGAGGCGGGACCGTTTCGGCGGCAAGTGATCTCTGTGTATTTTACCAATTGCTTAATTAACATTTCTGTTTAATATCACCGCATGCAGGATTCCGACCGCCTCGACGCCGCCTTCTTCGCCCTCGCCAACCCGACGCGCCGCGCCATTCTGGCGAGGCTCGCGGACGGGCAGGCGACCGTGAACGAGCTGGCCGAGCCGTTCGCGATGAGCCTGCCGGCGATCTCCCGGCACATTCGCGTGCTGGAGCAGGCCGGGCTCGTCGAGCGGCAGAGGAACGCGCAGTTCCGGCCCTGCACGCTCAATCCGCAGCCGCTGGAGGAGATCGCGCGGTGGACCGAACGCTACCGGCCCATCTGGGACGCGCGGTTCGACGCCATGCAGGACGCACTGAACCGAATGAAGGGGGACGACAATGACTGACGACCAGGCCTGGGTGACGATCACCCGCGAATTCGACGCATCCATCGACGCCGTGTGGCGCATGTGGACGGATCCCGCGCTGTTCCGGCAATGGTACGGGCCGAACGGCATGACCGTTCCGGTCGCCGAGATGGACCTCGTGGTCGGCGGAACGCGCAAGGTCTGCATGGAGATGACCTCGCCCGACCGCACGATGTCGATGTGGTTCATCGGCGTCTACAAGGAGATCAAGGCCCCGAGCCGCCTCGTCTACACCGAGAGCATGTGCGACGCCGACGGCACGCTGATCACGCCGCAAAGCATGGGCATGCCGGAAGGAACGCCCGACGTAACGGAGGTCGTGGTCGAACTGCGCGAAACCGACGGCAAGACCGTGATGACGATGCACCATGTCGGCGTGCCCGAGGGCTCGGCCGGACAGGGTGGCTGGATGCAGGCCTTCGACAAGCTCGCCGGCCTGCTCGAAGAGGCGGCCTGAGGGTTTCATGCCTGACGGGCGGCGCGCGGGGGATCGCGCACCATATTTTCGTTTCCGTCCGCGGCCACTATATGAGTAGGGTCTGACGACGGAGACCCAAGACGACCCCGACCATGCTGTCCAACGCCGAAATCCACACCGAACTGGACGAACGCTCACGCGAAATCTTCCGGCTGATCGTCGAGACCTACATGCAGGACGGCGAGCCGCTGGGATCGCGCACCCTGTCGAAGCGGCTGCCGATGTCGCTGTCGCCGGCCTCGGTGCGCAACGTGATGAGCGATCTGGAAGCGCTCGGCCTGATCTTTTCGCCGCATGTCTCGGCCGGCCGCCTGCCGACCGAGCAGGGGCTGCGCTTCTTCGTCGACGCCTTCATGGACACCGGCGAGGTGAGCCCGGCGGAACGCTCGCTGATTGAATCGCAGATCAAGAGCGACGGCCGGCCGCAATCGATGGAGCAGTTGCTCACCGACGCCAGCCAGATGCTGTCCGGCCTGTCGCGCGGCGCCGGCCTCGTGCTGGCGGGCAAGCGCGAGGGCATTCTCAAGCATATCGAGTTCATCCGGCTGGAGGACAAGAAGGCGCTGGCCGTGCTCGTCTGGGAATCCGGCGAGGTGGAGAACCGCGTCGTCGAACTGCCGGCCGGCACCACCGCTTCGCAGCTCTCGCAGGCGGCCAACTATCTCAACCATCACGGCCGCGACCGCAGCCTCGCCGACGCGCGCCGCGTCATCGAGGAACGCCAGGAGGCGCTGCGCACGGAGGTCGATGCCGTCAGCGCCGACCTGATCGCGCGCGGACTGGCCGTCTGGTCGGGTTCCGGCCAGGGACAGCCGGCCCAGTTGATCGTGCGCGGCCGCTCCAACCTGATCGAGGACGTCCAGGACAAGGAGCAGATCGAGCGGTTGAAGCTGCTGTTCGACGAGTTGGAGCGCAAGGACGAGATCGTGCGCATGCTCGATCTCACCGAATCCGGCTCGGGCGTGAAGATCTTCATCGGTTCGGAAAACCGGCTGTTCTCGCTGTCGGGATCGTCGCTGGTGGTCGCGCCCTATCGCGACTCGAACCGGCACGTCATCGGCGCGCTCGGCATCATCGGTCCGACGCGGCTCAACTATGCGCGCATCGTGCCGGTGGTCGATTACACGGCGCAACTGATCGGCAGACTTCTGGAACGGACCTGACGGATTTCGCGCCAGCCCTTGATTTTTGGCAAGCGAACCTCGATATCGCCGTCAAACTTTCCCGATCACGACGGAAGACGACCAATGGCTGACGAGAGCAAGACGGCTGCGGACGAAGCACGCACCCAGTTCAACCCGAATGACCGAGAGGCGCTGAAGCGCGCCGCCGACGAAATCCTCAAGAAGGGCGGCAAGGCGTCCGCCGAGGCCGAAGCGTCCGCATGGGCGACCGGCGACGCCGAGGAGACGAGCGCCGACACGGACGCGCAAGGCATCGAGGACGAGATCGCCGCGATCCAGTCCGAGAACGCCGACATGAAGGACCGGCTGCTGCGCCTGGCCGCCGACATGGAAAACCTGCGCCGGCGCACCGAGCGCGAGGTCAAGGACGCCCGCGCCTTCGCGATTTCCTCCTTCGCGCGCGACATGCTCGGCGTGGCCGACAATCTGCGCCGCGCGCTCGAGCATGTGACCGAAGAACAGCGCGAGGCCGGCGACGACACGCTGAAGACCCTGCTGGAAGGCGTCGAACTCACCGAGAAGTCCATGCACTCCACCATGGAGCGCCATGGCGTGACCAGGCTGGAGCCGGAGAACCAGAAATTCGACCCGAATTTCCACCAGGCGATGTTCGAGGTCCCCAACCCGGAGGTGCCGAACAACACGGTCGTGCAGGTGGTGCAGGCCGGGTACCGGATCGGCGACCGCGTGCTGCGGCCGGCCATGGTCGGCGTCGCCAAGGGCGGACCGAAACAGACCGCCGAGCCGGAGCCGGGCGCGCCCAATCCGGAATCCGAAAAGGACGCGTGACGAAACACACATCGGCGGAAATCGCCGTCTGCCAGAAGGGCGCCCGAGAGGCGCCCTTTTTTGTTGGCGCGACCCCAACGACACGCAGCGGAGACCGCACCATGTTCGCCACCAAACTCATCGCCACCGTCGCCACGCTCGCCGCCCTTGGCGGTGTCGCGCGGGCCGACGAGGCCTCCAACCTCTTCGCCCCGGTCGCGATGACGCAGGACTGGGAGGGCTTCTATGCCGGCGTCCAGCTCGGCGGCGGGACCTTCGAGACCTCCGGCGGCAGCAGCGACACGGCGGCGCTGGGCGGCGCGCATGCGGGCTATCTGTGGCAGACCGGCCGTTTCGTCTTCGGGCCGGAATTCGACGTGAACGCCAGCGGCTGGGCGATCGGCGGCACGCATATGGACGCGACGGCGAGCGCGAAGCTGCGGGCCGGCGTGGCCTTCGACCGCACCCTGGTGACCGGCTCGGTCGGCTATGCCCACAAATGGGCGTCGGCCGGCCCGCTCTCGTTCGACGCGGGCGGCCTGGCGCTCGGCGCGGGCATCGATTTCGCCGCGACCGACCGCGTGATCGTCGGCGCCGACTACACCTATACGGACATCGACGATTTCGGCTTTTCGGACACCAACTCGCACTCGGTGCGGGCCCGGCTGAGCTTCAGGTTCGACTGATCGGAAAAAAGCCGCGGCGTTAACCACGTTGCTTCACGGTTCGGGAATAAAATTTAACTAAATCTGTATCCATCGCTTAACCATAGCCATGGAGCTACCGATGAAAACGACCCTGCTTCTGGCGGCCACACTCGCAACCGCCATGCTGAGCGGCGCAGCCAATGCCGCCGACACCACCTATTACGATCCGGCCCCGCAGCCGGCCTACACGCCGCAGCCGCAGATGTCGGCCACGACCGACTGGAGCGGGCTCTATGCCGGCGCGCAGCTCGGCGGCGGCACAGTCGACGTCGACGGCGTCGGCGACGACACGGCGATCGTCGGCGGCGTGCATGCCGGCTACCTCTTCCAGCGCGGTTCCTTCGTGGTGGGTCCCGAAGTCGACATCGACATGACCGGCTGGGACGTCGGCGGCACCGACGTCGACGCGGTCGCCCATGCCAAGCTGCGGGCCGGCGTCGCCGCCGACCGACTGCTTGTCACCGGTTCCGTCGGCTACGGCCACATGTGGGCCGACGGCGAGAGCGACGGCGGCCTGACGGCCGGCGCCGGCGTCGATTACGCGATCACCGACCATGTGACGGGCGGCGCCGACTATCTCTACACGGATATCGAGACCTCCGGTCCGGACGTCACGTCCCACACCATCCGCACGCGGCTCGGCTACAAGTTCAACTGACCCGCAGAGCAGAACCTCCGGGAAGGGGCCGCGCAAGCGGCCCTTTTTCGTTTCAGCCCCGGATCAGGCCCGCATCGATGCCGGCCTGGCGCAGCGAGACCTGCGGGCGCGGGCCGATCTGCTGGATGATGACCGCGGCTGCGAGCGAGCCGAGGCGGGCGCATTCCTCAAGCGCGAAGCCGTTGGTGTAGCCGTAGAGGAAGCCGGCGGCGTAGAGGTCGCCCGCGCCGGTGGTGTCGACCAGCGTGTCGATCGCGTGGGCGGAGACGCTGGCGGTCTGGCTGGCGTCCATGGCGACCGACCCCTTTTCCGACCGTGTCACGATGGCCAGCTTGCAGTCGGTGCGCATCGCGGTCAGCGCGGTCTCGAAATCCGCCGTCTGGTAGAGCGATTTCGCCTCGTCCTCGTTGGCGAAGACGATGTCGACCGTGCCCGACCGCATCAGCTCCAGGAACTCGTCGCGGTAGCGATCGACGCAGAACGGATCGGACAGCGTCATCGACATCTGGCGGCCGTTCGCATGGGCGATCTCGGCCGCCTTGCGGATGGCTTCCTTGGCGCGCGGCGGATCCCACAGATAACCCTCGAAGAAGGTCACCTTGGAGGCGGCGACCTTGTCTTCCTCGATGTCTTCCGGCCCCAGCTCCACGCAGGCGCCGAGATAGGTGTTCATCGACCGCTCGCCGTCCGGCGTGACGAAGATCATCGAGCGCGCCGTCGGCGGCGTGTCCGTCAGCGGACGGGTGTCGAAGGCGACGCCCTGGGCGCGGATGTCGTGGCGATAGATGCCGCCGAGATGGTCGTCGCAGACCTTGCCGAAGAAGGCCGCGGTGCCGCCGAAACTGGCGAGACCGGCCGCGGTGTTGCCGGCCGAGCCGCCCGACGTCTCCACCGCCGGCCCCATGCGATCGTAGAGCAGTTCGGCGCGGTCGGCGTCGATGAGGTTCATGGCCCCCTTGATGATGTTGTTTTCATGCAGAAAATCGTCTTCGGCACGGGCGATGATATCGACAATGGCGTTGCCGATGCAAAGGACGTCGAATTCGGACATGTCTTCCCCGGTTACTGGCTCCCCGGCGTTTAGCGGCTGCCGGTGCGCTTGAGAAGGGCGCGAAACGAAAAGCCGCACCTTGCGCCGCGGCGAAACCGTCGCCATCTCACCCCCATGATCTTCGACGCCACCCTCAAAGCGCTGCGCTCCATGCCCGACCCGGCGATGCGCGGCGTGTTCTGGAAAACGCTCGGCCTGACCATCCTGGCGCTCGTCGCCGCCTGGTTCGCCATCTCGTCCGGCTTCACCGAACTGGCCCTGCCCTGGGTCTCCGATTTCTTCCAGCTCGACTACGAACTGCCGAAATGGACCGGCTGGCTTTCCTTCTTCGCGCTGGTGACGGCCGGTCTGGGGCTGGCCGTCGGGCTCGCCTTCCTGCTCGGCCCCGTCTCGGCGCTGATCGCCGGCCTGTTCCTCGACGATGCGGCCGAAAGCCTGGAGCGCAGCGACTATCCCGACGATCCGCCCGGCACGGCGATGCGCATCGGCGAGAGCATCGTCCTGTCGGTGAAATTCGCCGGCATCGTCATCCTCGGCAACATCGTGGCGCTGATCCTGCTCCTGGTGCCGGGCGTCAACCTCGTCGCCTTCTTCGTCGTCAACGGCTACCTGCTCGGCCGGGAATTCTTCCAGTTCGCCGCGCGGCGCTTCGGCCCGGAGGACTATGCCCGCATGCTGCGCGCGCGCTACGGCATGACGATCTTCGGCGCGGGGCTGGTGATCGCGGCCTTCCTGGCGATCCCGATCGTCAACATCCTGACGCCCCTGTTCGGCGCGGCGCTGATGGTGCACCTGCACAAGTCGATCGCCGCGCGCGAGGCGAGCCGCGCCCGCAGGGTCTAGCCGATCACCTGCGCCGGCAGCTCGACCAGCGGGGCGGGCACGTCGCAGGTCTTCTCCTTCGACTTGCAGATGTCGGCGATGACGCAGGCCTCGCAATCGGGCTTGCGCGCCTTGCAGCAATAGCGCCCGTGCAGGATCAGCCAGTGGTGGGCGTGGAAGAGATAGTCCTCGGGGATCACGCGCATCAGCCCCGCCTCCACCTCGTCCGGCGTCTTGCCCGGGGCAAGGCCGATGCGGTTGGCGATGCGGAAGATATGGGTGTCGACCGCCATGGTCGGAATGCCGAAGGCCATCGACATGACGACGTTTGCGGTCTTGCGGCCGACGCCCGGCAGGGTCACCAGTTCCTCGCGCGTCTTCGGCACCTCGCCGCCGAACTCGTCGACCAGCTTTTGCGACAGCGCGATCACGTTCTTCGCCTTGTTGCGCCACAGGCCGATGGTGCGGATGTGCTCGCCGACCTTCTCCTCGCCCAGCGCCAGCATCTTTTCCGGCGTGTCGGCGATCGCGAACAGGTCCTTCGTCGCGCGGTTGACGCCGGCGTCGGTGGCCTGCGCCGACAGCGCCACGGCGACGACCAGCGTGTAGGGGTTCACATGGGCCAGTTCGCCCTTCGGCTCCGGCCGCTGGATCGAGAACCGCCGGAAGATCTCGCGCAGCTCGTCCTTCGAATAGCGGGTGGGCGAGGCCCGGCGCTTGCGCGGCTTCGGCCTGACCGCCGGAGCTGCGGCATTTTTGGACTTTGGCTTTTGCATCCGTCCCCTATAATCACCCCTCATGACCGAGACAACGCATGAACATGGCGCGCCGGAAGACCACGCGGAACAGCCGCTGTTCAACGCGCTCCTGACCCCGCATCGCTCGCTGTCGCGCAACGGCTTCACGATCCTGATGATCCTGAGCGGCGGCGTCCTGTTCGTGCAGGGCTTCTTCTTCCTGGTCACCGGCGCCTGGCCGATCGCCACCTTTCTCGGCCTCGACATGGCGGCGCTCTATCTCGCCTTCTGGTTCAACTATCGTGCCGCGCGGGCGCGCGAAGAGGTGCGCGTCTCGCGCCGGGAACTGCTGATCCGCAAGGTCAATCCGCGCGGACAGGCGACCGATCATCGCTACAATCCGTTCTGGGCGCGCTTCCAGGTCGACCGGCACGAGGAAATCGGCATCACCGCCATGCGGGTGTCCGGCGAAGGCCGAACGACCCCGGTCGGTGCCTTCCTCAATCCCGACGACCGCGAGAGCTTCGCCGACGCGTTCGGCCACGCGCTGGCGACCGCGAAGCGGTAGGCCGCGCCAGGTTCAGGACGTGCCGTCGTCGTTCAGGCCGGCGCGAGGATCGTGGTCGGCGAACAGGCCGCCCGTGTCGCGCGATCCGTGCAGAACGCGCAGGATGGCGACCTCGCCTCGCCACTCCATGTAGAAGATCACATGCGCAACATGGGGGAGGCTGCGCAGATCGCTTCCCAGTTCGGGGCGCGACCGTCCCATGTGCGGGTTGCGGCCGATGTGCCCGAAGGTCTCGAACAGTTCCTGGAGATAGCGTGCCGCCTGCTCCGGCCCCCATGTTTCCTCGGAATAGAGGTAGATGTCCTGGAGATCCTCCTCCGCATCCAGCGAGAGGACGTAACCGCTCACGCGGCCGGCTTCCGGCTCTTCGCTTTCTCGATGATATCCTCTGGTCCCGCCCGGCTGACCCGCCCCGCTTCAACGGACTCGCGGCCGCGGCGAAGATCCGCCTGCAGCGCTTCCAGCTTGATCAGGTGCTCCTGCTGCCGGCGCAAGGCGTCGCGGACAACCTCGCTTGCATTGTTGAACAGGCCGGATTCAACCTGTTCGGCGACGTAGCGCTCCCACGCCTTGCCGAGTGACACATTCATTTCACGGCCTCGCGGTCATCACAGTTCGACCAATGATAACAACAAATAGCATTGGATGCTATTTTTCCCACTGATGGGCGCTGACGGCCTGTGATCCTCGGGCAAGAATCGGGTGGCGGGCGCGTCCTTGTCGTGGTGAATTCCGGCAAAAGGAACACGCCATGACCCTTGCCGCACAACCGCAGACCGTGCTGACCGACGAGATCACAACCGGGGCCGATTACGAGATCGTGCGCCGGGTGATCGAGACGATTTCCGAAAACTATCGCGACCAGCCCTCTCTGGAGGCGCTCGCCGCCTCCGTCGGCATGACGCCGACGGCGTTGCAGAAGCTGTTCACGCGCTGGGCCGGCCTGTCGCCCAAGGGGTTTCTGCAGGCCGTGACGCTGGACCATGCGCGCCGGCTCCTGGCCAGCGACCTGCCGCTGCTCGACACGGCCTATGAGCTGGGGTTGTCCGGGCCGGGGCGTCTGCACGATCTGTTCGTGACGCATGAGGCGCTTTCGCCGGGCGAGTTCAAGGCGAAGGGCGAGGGGCTGACTCTGCGCTACGGCTTCCATGTCTGCCCGTTCGGGCTGGCGCTGGTGATGGTGACCGATCGCGGCCTCGCGGGCCTCGCCTTCTGCGACCCCGGCGGCGAGCGGGACGCGCTGGCCGACATGCAGGGCCGCTGGCCGAGGGCCACCTATCTGGAGGATCTCGCCGCGACCGCGCCCTATGCGGCCCGCGTCTTCGACCCGGCCAACTGGCGCGCCGACCGGCCGCTGAAGGTCGTGCTGATCGGCACGGATTTCCAGGTCTCGGTGTGGAACGCGCTCCTGAAGATCCCGATGGGCAAGGCGCTCGCCTATTCCGACCTCGCCCGCGAGATCGGCCGCCCGGACGCGCCGCGCGCGGTGGGCGCGGCGGTCGGCGCGAACCCGATCTCCTTCGTCGTGCCGTGCCATCGCGCGGTCGGCAAGACCGGCGCGCTGACCGGCTATCACTGGGGCCTGACGCGCAAGAAGGCCATTCTTGGCTGGGAAGCGGGGCAGCTTCATCCAAGCTAAATCGTTAGCGTTACAATTCTAATGCAATTCTCGATACACTATTCTCAAACAAACGCGTTATCAGAGTGCCCAAAAATTACTATATTTTTTTGAATATTTCCGTATTGTAGGCTTCAAACTCGAGACTGCACAGGCAGGATGGAAACTTGCGATGTTTGGCTTTGGTAGCGAACTTCGAATAAAAGCTACAGATGTCTTGTTCGGAATTGTATTTGGTGCAATCGGCTTTTTATCAGGTACTGTGGTCGATTTCCTAGGAATCAAGCAGGACTTTGAGCGGTTTTCACATGACCAAAATATTTATCATGCAAATAGAATGCTCCGAGAAGCGGAGATCTCAGTAAAACTGACGACTGATCTCATCGGAGACGACCGACAGAGAAAGCAAATTGCTATCGAGACAATCAAAATTGCAGTGCCAACACTGGGCGGCAAACTGTTACCTCTCATCGCTGAGGACGGCAGTGGAATCGAGGTACAACAGGCCGATAATGCACTTTCCGAGCAAAGGCAGCGCCTAGCGAATGGCTTGTTCGATCAGCAAAAGGCGAACCGGGAGAACGCATTTTTTTCCATTTCGGAAGGATGGACCCAAGACACTCAGATTGTCAGAGTTATGTTGCAGACGATCGGCCGCTACGACGGATCGAATTTATGGCCGATTTTGAACGGCGATAGGAACGAATGGCTATTCGAAACCGGAGTCCTGAACATCTTTAATGTTCTGGGACGATTTCCACACGATGTCTTGATCCCGAACAAAGCAGAAATTTGTGCTGCGACCAATGAACAGAAATCGAACGGCGATCAGACCCGCACCGCGGCCGAGTATCTCGAAACTATAGTCGGCGGCTGCCGATCAACATGATCGATGCCAATTCACGCAACTTTCTGCACTGACGTTTGGGATACCGCTGAGTAAAAGCTCGCTGCGAGGCAATAGAATCTATTACATGTTTCGGTCCGGTGGAACACGCATCGTAGCATTCAGGTCGCTCTATCCATTTTTGGCCCGCTAGTTTCAGCGTGTTGGTAAATGCGCGGAAAGACAAGTTAATGCCGTAGGGGCCTATGCCCCGACTCTTCCGCCCCCGACAAACCGGTCGATCTCGTCGAACACCACCGGAAAGGCCTTTTCCTGCGGCAGGATGACGTGGTTGCGGCTTTCCAACATCAGGAATTCCGCGCCCGGAATGTGCGGCGCCAGCATCCGGCCCTGCTCGAAGGGCTGAACGCCGTCGTCGCGGGCGTGGACGACCAGCGTCGGCACCGCGATGTCGCCGACGAGGCCGGAGACGTCGAAACCGTCGATGGCGGCGCGCAGCGCGGCGGCGTTTTCCGGCGACGTCGTCTGACGCTGCAGGTCGACGAGCGACAGGATCTGCTCCTGCGTGCCGTCCGGAACGAACATCGTCGCAAAGGCGTCGATGAAGGGACTGCCGCGCTTGCCCCAGCCATGGCGGATGAGCGTGAGGATCGCCTCGGCCTGGTCGCGCTCGCTTTGCGATCCGCGCACCAGGCGGCCCTGCTCGAAGCCGCCCTGCAGCACCAGGTGGCTCAGCCTGCCCGGATGGCGGTGGGCATAGGCGATGGCGACCGGCACGCCTTGCGACGAGGCGTAGAGCGCGAAGCGGTCGACGCCGGCGGCCTCGACCACCGCCTCCAGGTCCTCGACGAAGCGATCGATGGAGAAATCGGACACCGCCCAGTCCGACAGGCCGTTGCCGCGCTGGTCGTAGCGCACGACCCGGTAGCGGGCGTTCAGCCTGTCGAGGAGCGGCCGCCAGATCGGGCTGTGCCAGTCATGCTCCAGGTGGGTGAGCCAGTGGCCCGCCTTGACGAGGGGATAGCCCTCACCGCTGGTCGCAAAGGCGATCTGCGTGCCGTCGGCGGACCTGCAGAAGGCGACACGCTGTCGCCGGGCCTCGTCGGTCGGGGGCTGCGCTGCCGGTGAGGGCGCCGGGGTGCCGTCGGTCTCGACCGCGCCGACGAAGCGAAAGCCGCGGCGCGGGACCGTGCGGATCCATTCCTGGCGCGTGCCGTCGTCGCCGAGCGCCGATCGCGCCGCGCTGATGCGGGCGCTGACCGCCGAATTGGAGACGATCCGTCCATTCCAGACCGCGGCGATAAGATCGTCCAGCGAGACGACGCGGTCCCGTTCCCGCACGAGACAGGCGATCAGGTCGAAGACCTGCGGTTCGATCGCGCACGGCTCGCCGTCCGCGTGCAACTCACGCGTTTCCTCGACCAGTTTGAAGCGGCCAAACCGATAGCGCATGACCTGCCTATATCATTCGCCCCCATGCGGCCGCCATCCGGCGCGGGAAAAACAAGCAAAAGACAAGGAAAGGGCAAGGCGCCGGTCAAGCGCCGGGAAGCGCGCGTCGACATGCTGGCGTCAATAGACACGCAGGAGACCCGTCATGGAAGACGCGACCGACTTTCCCATTCGCCGGCGAACCGACGGTTCGATCGACACGCAGTTCTACGCCGGGAGGGCCAGCCGGCTGCATAGCGACAGCTTCGCCGTCGCGGTGGCCCGGCTTGCCGCATGGTTTCGCGGTCGAACGGGCGCGCCGACGGCGGTCCCGGCGCATTCGGATCAGCTGGCGATCAGGCGCAGGCCGGCATAGCCGAAGACGGCGGCCAGAACGCCCTCAATGGCGCGGCGCAGCTTCAGATATTGCCGCATCATGATCCGGCTGGCGAAGATCAGCGCGTAGCCCTGGAAGATGACGATGCCGAGCAGGAAGCATCCCGCCACGGTCGCGGCCAGCACGGCGCCGTTGCCGCCGTCGGCCTGCGTGACGCTGACGATCGCGATCCAGGAGAGAACCGCCTTCGGATTGGTCAGATGCAGGAGCGCGCCCCGGCGATATTGCAGCCACAGCGGCGCGGACGTCATCGCGGCGGGCAGGGTTTTCGCGTCTGCGGCCAGCATCGAGCGCAGCGATTTCCATGCGAGCCACAGCAGATAGAGACCGCCGGCCAGCTTCAGGACGACGAGGCCGAAGGCGAAGGCCTGCAGCCAGGCGCTCAGGCCGACCGCGGCGAGGAAGGCCCAGGTCATCGAGCCGGTCAGCACGCCGGCGGCGAACGCCATGCCCGCCTTGCGCCCGGCCGCCATCGACGTCGCCATGATCCCGAGCACCGCCGGCCCGGGGCTCGCGGCCGCCATGACGAAGGCGGCAAAGACCAGCGCCATGTGCGGCCAGTGCTGCTGCAGGAGGGCGAAGAGGCCGTCCATGCCCGTCGGCGCGCTCAGTGCGCGCCGGACATGTCGCCCAGGATCTCCTTGGAGGCGACGGTGGAATCGGCGTTGAGCTTGTAGACCATCGGCACCCCGGTCGCGAGGTTCAGCTTGGTGATCTCATCGTTTGACAGCCGGTCGAGGATCTTGACCATGGCGCGCAGCGAATTGCCGTGGGCGGCGATCAGCACCTTCTCGCCGCGCAGCACCCGCGGCAGGATCTCGGTCATGTAATAGGGCCAGACGCGCGCGCCGGTGTCCTTCAGGCTCTCGCCGTCGTCGCCGGGCGGCGGCACGTCGTAGGAGCGGCGCCAGACATGCACCTGCTCCTCGCCCCACTTGGCGCGGGCGTCGTCCTTGTTGAGGCCGGCAAGATCGCCGTAATTGCGCTCGTTGAGCGCCTGGTCGTGAATCGTCTCCAGATCGGACTGGCCGATGCCGTCGAGGATGATCTGGCAGGTGCGTTCGGCGCGCGTCAGGACCGAGGTGAAGGCGATGTCGAAGGTGATGCCGTAATCCTTGATCGCCTGCGCGCCCTGCTCGGCCTCCTGCACGCCCAATTCGGTCAGGTCGGGATCGCGCCATCCCGTGAAGAGATTGAGCTTGTTCCACTCGCTTTGGCCGTGACGGACGAGAACCATGGTGCCGGACATCGAATACTCCCTCGGTCGGATCGGTTGGTGTTAGCTGGTGAGCCCCAGCACATCATGCATGGAATAGAGGCCGGGCGCACGGTCCTTCGCCCACAGCGCCGCCTTGACCGCGCCGCGCGCGAAGATCATGCGGTCCTCGGCATGGTGGGAAATCGTCACCCGCTCGCCTGGCCCGGCCAGGATGACGGAGTGGTCGCCCACCACGGAGCCGCCGCGCAAGGTCGCAAAGCCGATCGACCCGGCCTCGCGCGGGCCGGTGTGCCCGTCGCGCACGCGCACGGAATTCCCGGCGAGATCGATGCCGCGGCCCTTGGCGGCCGCCTTGCCGAGCAGAAGCGCGGTGCCGGACGGCGCGTCGACCTTGTGGCGATGGTGCATTTCGAGGACTTCGAGGTCCCAGTCGGCCGCCTCCAGCGCGCGGGCGGCCTGTTCGACCAGCACCGAGAGCAGGATGACGCCCATGCTCATGTTGCCCGACTTGACGACGGCTGTCCTGTTCGCCGCCTCCGCGACGACGGCGTCGTCGTCCGCCGACATGCCGGTCGTGCCGATGACATGGGCGATGCCGTTGGCGGCGGCGAATTCGGCGACGGCGCGCGTGGCGGCCGGCGCGGTGAAATCGAGGACGGCGTCGGCGCCGGCAAAGGCCTCCTCCATCGTCGCCGCCACGGTGACGCCATTGGGTTCCAGCCCGGCGAGCACGCCGCAATCGGCGCCGATCTGCGGCGAGCCGGCGCGTTCCAGCGCGCCGGAGAGCACCGCGTTCTCGCTCTCGTCGATCGCCCGGATGAGGTTGCGGCCCATGCGGCCCCCGGCGCCGATGACGGCTATGCGCATCGTAGACATGATGTCCTCTCTCTCACTCTTGTGCCGGCGTCTCGGCGGCGCGGCCGCGGTTCTGGCTCGACAGCAGGTCCGGCGCGCGGTCGCCCTGCAGGGCGTAGAACCGTGCATAGACCCCGTCGGGGCGCGCGATCAATGACGCGTGATTGCCTTCCTCCACGACCCGGCCGGCTTCCATGACGATGATCTTGTCGGCGTCGACCACGGTGGAGAGGCGGTGGGCGATGACGATGGTGGTCCGCCCCTGCATCACCTTTTCCAGCGCGTCCTGGACGAGCTTTTCGGAATCGTTGTCCAGCGCCGAGGTCGCCTCGTCGAGCAGAAGGATCGGCGCGTTGCGGACGATGGCGCGGGCGATCGACAGGCGCTGGCGCTGGCCGCCCGACAGGGTGACGCCGTTCTCGCCGACCGGCGTGTCGTAGCCGCCGGGCTGTTCGAGGATGAAGGATTCGGCATTGGCGAGGCGCGCCGCCTCCTCGATCTCGGCGTCGGTCGCGTCGGCGCGGCCGTAGCGGATGTTGTCGCGGATCGTGCCCTCGAACAGGTAGGGCTGCTGCGAGACATAGGCGATGTTGGCGCGCAGCGACGCCTTGGCGACGCCGCGAATGTCCTGGTCGTCGATCAGCACCGCCCCGCCGACCGGGTCGTAGAAGCGCTGCAGAAGCGCGATGACGGTGGACTTGCCCGCCCCCGACGCGCCGACGATCGCCGTGGTGCGGCCCGCCTCGGCGGAAAAGGAGAGTTCGCGCAGCACCGGTACGCCTTCCTGATAGGCGAAATCGACGCGATCGAAGACGATGCGGCCCTGCGTGACGGCCAGCGGCCCGGCGCCGGGCGCGTCGTCCTGCTGCACTTCCATGTCGAGCAGTTCGTAGATCATGCGCGCATTGACCATGGCGCGCTCCAGATTGACCTGCAGCCGCGCCAGCCGGCGGGCCGGGTCATAGGCCAGCAGCAGCGCGGCGATGAAGGCCATGACGCTGCCCGGCGGCTCGTCGAACGCGACCGCGCGATAGCCGCCATAGGCGACGACGCCGGCAATCGCCATCCCGGCCAGCGCCTCGGTCAGGGGCGTCATGCGCTGCGAGATGCGCGCAAGCTTGTTGGAGCGTTCGAAGGCCTCCTCGATCACGCCGGAGATCCGCCGCGACAGCTGGTCCTCCATGGTGAAGGCCTTGACCACCGTGATGCCCTGGGCGACCTCCTGCATGGTGCCGATGACGCGGGCGTTGAGCAGCACCGTGTCGCGCACGACGCTGCGGATGCGCCGCGAGATGTAGACGACCGACAGGATCAGCGGCGGCGCGATCAGGAGCGACATCAGCGACAGGAACCAGTCCTGGATGACCATCACGCCGATCAGGCCGATCAGCGAGAGGAAGTCGCGGGCGAGCGACGTGACCGTCAGGTTGAGGACGTCGCGGATGGCGGCGATGTTCTCGTTGATGCGCGCGGCCAGTTCGCCGGACCGCGAGGCGGTGAAGAAGCTGACGCCGAGGCCCATCAGCTTTTCGAAGATGCGCTTCTGGTACCGCGCGACGATGTCGTTGCCGATCCGGGCGAGCAGCACCGACTGGGTGTAGCTGGCGATCCCGCGAATGACGAAGGCGGCCAGGACGCTGAGGCTGATCACGGGGATCAGGTCGCTGCGGCGGTGATAGAAGATCTCGTTGACGACGTCGCGCAGGATCCAGGCCGAGAAGGCCGTGGTCAGCGCCACGAGAACGAGGCAGACGATGGCGACCGCATAGGCGCGCACATAGCGTCGGGCATTCTCGGAGACGATGCGCCGGATCAGGGCATAGGCGCCCGGCGTCTGTTCAGGCGCGGCCATGCGTTCGGTATTCAAGGGTCGGTCCGCCTGCTGGGTTCGAAATCGCGGCAGCTATACATGACGCCAAAGCGAAATGGTACCACGGCGGCGCCGGCAAATGCGCCGCCGCCTCAGTCCTTGCGCCACCAGCGCCCGGTGGTGTCGACGCCGAAGCGCGCCGGCATGCGGGCGAAGGCCGACAGGCCCTCCAGCGGCGCCTGGTCGTGGGTGATCACGAAGACCGCCGTCTGCTCCAGCAGGTGGCGATGCGGCTCCTTGTTGTCGAAGGCGGCGCGGAAGCGCGGCGCGTGCAACAGGGGCAGGATCTTCTGTGTGATGCCGCCGGTCAGGTAGATGCCGCCGCGCGCCATGAAGACGAGCGCCATGTCGCCGGCGACGCGCGCCAGATATTCGAGGAAGAGCTGGACGGTCTCCACGGCCATCGTGTCGCTGCCGTCGAGCGCCGCCTGGGTCACCTCCTCGGGCTTCGTCAGGAGGGGGCTCCGCCCGTCGGCGGCGGCAACGGCGCGATAGAGATTGACCAGGCCGCGGCCGCACAGGATCTGCTCGCCCGAGACCCGGCCGCCGATGGTTTCCACATGCGGGAAGATCTCGTAGTCGCGCTCGGTGCGCGGTCCGAGATCGACATGGCCGCCCTCGCCGGCAACCGGGATCCAGGTGTTGGATCCGTGCACGATGCCGGCCACGCCGAGGCCGGTTCCGGGGCCGATGACGACGCGGTTCGCGTAGTCCATGCGTTCACCGCCGCCGACCGGCTTCAGATGGGTCGCGTCGAGCGCGACGACGGCCAGCGCCTGCGCCTCGTAATCGTTCATGACGAGGACGTCGGTGAAGCCGAGATCGCCGATCAGCGTCTTCGGGCGCACCACCCAGTGGCAGTTGGTCAGGTCGATCTCGTCACCGTCCGTCGGGCCGGCGACGGCCAGGACGGCCGACCGCGGCACGATCGACGTCTTGTCGAGAACGGTCGTCTGCACCGCTTCGTCGAGCGTCTTGTAATCGGCGGTCTTGATGGGGGGAAATCGCTTCGGCTCGGCGTTGGAATCCACCACGATGGCGAAACGCGCATTGGTGCCGCCGATGTCGGCGATCAGAACCGGGAAGGGCATTCTCACTTCTGCTTCGGGATGGCCGTTGGTCATGCGCCTCTCCTTGATCCAGTTTGCGGGGCGTCAGACCCGGGGCAAGGACGCGAGCAGCATGCTCGCCGACCTCCGGTTTAACGCGATGGGGATGTCGTAGACAATGGCCAGCCGCATGAGCGCCTTGACGTCGACGTCGTGCGGCATCGGCGTCAGCGGGTCGACGAAGAAGACCACCGCCTCGATCTGCCCCTCCGCGATCATCGCGCCGATCTGCTGATCGCCGCCGAGAGGGCCGCTTTTCTTGCGGGTGATCGACAGGCCGGGACAGGCTTCCGAAACGCGGCTCCCGGTGGTGCCCGTCGCCACGAGCTCGTATTTGGCGAATGCCGCCTCATGCTCGCGCACGAAGGCGACGAGATCGTCCTTCTTCTGGTCGTGGGCGATCAGTGCGACCGTGCGCGTCGTGCTCATGGCGATGTTCGGCGGGATGTTAAATCGTTTGAAACTGCATAATCGAAATGCATCGGCGATGAAAGCCCCTATCGGCGGTCAGCCCGCGCCCTTCGGCTTGACCGCGGGGATCGGAACGATGATCGGGACGTTGTTCTTCGGGACCGTCGGCGCCTTGACGGCGACGGCGGTCGCGCGCGCAAGCTGCGGATCGTAGCCGGCCGTGAAGGTGACGAGCGATTCGTCGGCAGGCGCACGGTCTCCCAGCACGACGGCACAGGATTTGGGCAGGTCGTTCAGCGTGACGACGCGCGGCTTGGCCGGCTTGGTGCCCGGCTTCGGATCCGCCGGGGCCCATGGCTCGTCGGTGAACCACCAGGCCAGCGACTTGCCGCAGCCATTGCCGGAGCCGGTCGATTGCTGCGGCTTGCAGTTGGGCGAGTCGTCCGGGCAGAAGACGCGGACGTGGAAATGATAGTGGTGGCCGTAATAGGGCCTCAGCTTGTTCATCCAGACGTCGTTGGCGCGCGAGCCGCCATAGAGGTCGCACATCTTCTTCTTGATGCCCGGATGGATGAAGATGCGCTGCACCTCGTCATAGGAGGCGGCGCGGCGCAACAGCCTGCCATGGGCGTCGGTCCATTTCTTCGGATCGACCTCCAGCGAGTCCTTCTTGAGAAGCGACGTGGCGCTGAGATTGGCGCGTTCCTCGCGCGACAGGCGGCGATCCGGCATCGGCGTGAGCCAGATGTCCGCGTCGAGCCCGACCTGGTGGGAGGCATGGCCGGACAGCATCGGGCCGCCGCGCGGCTGCGAAATGTCGCCGAGCAGCAGGCCGGGCCAGCCGTCCTGCACTGCGTCGCGCGACAGGCGCTCGAGCAGGGCGATCAGCTTGGGATGGCCCCAGCGGCGGTTGCGTTCCAGCCGCATGGCCTGCCATGTCGGCCCGTCGACCGGTATCGCGACGGCGCCGGCGATGCAGCCCTTCGAATAGAAGCCGTGGGACGCGGGTTTCTCGACGGAGGGCAGCGGAACCCTGCCGAACAGCTCCTTGGCCGCCGTCTGGGCGGATGCGGGCGCCGTTCCGGCGGCAAGCGCCACCGTGCCGGCCACAAGGGCGACCCGTCCTGCCGATGACAGGACCGCCTGAGCGAAATGCAATGCGGACGCAAGGACCATGGCCGCGACGCCTTTCTGTTTGTGCCCCACCGCCTCGGGGCCGACTCTAGACTGATTTGCCCGACCGACCAAGGGCGTTCCCGCCTCGACGGACCTCAAGGCAGCACGCGGTAGAGCACCAGCGGCTCGCCCACGGTCGCGACAACCGGTTCCAGCCAGGTCGGCAAGGAAGGGCCGCGCAGCGCCGCCTGCAGGCCGTTCGGCGCGGCGGCGATGAAATCGAAACCGTCCGCGCCCTTCAGGCAATCGGCGATCAGCGTGACGCCGTTCGCGGCGAGCATCGCGCGCGCTTCGGCCGGGGGCGCCAGCATGGCGTCGATCAGCAGCAGATTGCCGGCCGTGTTGCGGTGATACGGCCCGGCGACGGCGCGGTGTTGCGTGTGAAGCAGGACACTGGCGCCGATGTCGGTCGCGCCGAGGACCACGCCCGCCGGCTCGGCGGCAAGCGGCGCGTAGAGATCGGCCGTGTAGCAATAGTCGCGCGGCGACGCCGCGGCGATCTGCTGCTGCACGGTGGGCGCGGCGGTGAACAGGCCGGCCGCCGTCGCGCCGGCCATCCACCACAGGAGGTTGATCGAGATCGCCCAGGCGGCGGCGAGGCCGAGGATCCGGGCCGCGCCCGGACGTTCGGGCATGGCGGCGCGCAGGCGACCGACGAGAAAGCCGAGCGGCAGGACCGCGAAGGCCGTCGCGAAGGTGAAGCCGCGCTGCTGCCAGGCGGTCACGGCCAGGCCCATGGCCAGGAAGGCGGCGAAGACGACCGCCTCGCCGCGACGCTCCGGCGCGCGCAGCGCGGTCGCGACCGCGACGGCGAAGGCGCAGGCGGGCATCGCGAAGAGGCCGATCAGCGCGAAGCGGTCGCTCGCCCAGAGATCGGCGAAGGAGCGTGTTTCGACGACGCCTTCCAGCCAGAAGGTCTTGAGGCGTGGATCGAGGCCCGCCAGCGGATTGGCGAGGCAATGGGGAAAGGCGAGCGCGACCAGCGCCACGACGCCCGCGCCGAGCGCGCCGATGGCGATCCAGCGCGCGGCCGGCGATCGCGCGAGGGTGGCGCCGGCGAGGCCGAGACCGCCGGCGGACGCCACGACGAGGTGGAAGGCCGAATAGGCGTCGCAGGCGCTGTCGGACCAGTTTCCCGGGGCGACTGTGGCCGCAAAGATCGCGCCGGCCGTGCCGGCAACGGCGAGACCGAAGGCGCGGGCGGCAGCCGGCGCGGCGGCGTCGGTCGCAAACCGCAGCGCCACGACGAGGCCGGCCAGCGCGACATAGGGCAGCACCTCCATGCCGATGGCGAGCATCGCCACGGCGACGAAGCCCGCCCAGCCATGGGCGGCGACGGGCCGGTCTCCCGGCAGCAGCAGCACCATCAGCCACAAGGCCAGCGCGATCTGGATGTTGTGGTGATCGAGCGCGCCCGGCGCGAAGGCGCCGGTCGTCCACAGCGCGATCGCGCCGATGATCGCGACGGGCATGCGACATGCCGCGTGGCCGGTGCGCAGGCAGCCCCGCATCAGCGCCAGCATGGCGACGAACAGCGTCAGCGCCGGCCAGAGGAGCCGGGCCGCCGCCTCGCCGGATGCCGCCTCGCCCGTCAGCGCCGTTGCGGCCATGACGATCGCCGCGATCGGCGCGTCGACCAGGCGCGACCAGTGCATCGGCGTGCCGCCGTCGAGGCCGAGCCGGTACTGGGCGAGGTCGAACCAGCTCTGCCCGCCGAGAAGGTCGCGCACCTCGACCATGCGCAGGAGATCGTCGGAATTGGGAATGCCGGCGGCCGTCGAGCCGGAAAGCCCGATCGCCGTGACGATCAGGGTCGCCACGAGCGCCGCCGCGACGCCCGCGAAACGGCTGGGCGGCGCGATCGCGGCGCGAGGGGCTGTCTCGCCCAACCCGGAAAGGAAGGTCATCGGCAGGTCGTCCAGGGCAAAAAACTCCCGCTAAACCTAATCTTAAGCCGATCAAGAAATGGTAAAGCGCAAACGCTGCGAGATCGCCCCATGCCTGATCACACGCCATTTGAGACGCCCGACATCGCGGTCATCCTGCCCTGCTACAACGAGGGGCTGACGATCGGCGACGTGGTGAAACGCTTCCAGGAAGCGCTGCCCACGGCGCGCGTCTTCGTGTTCGACAACAATTCGACCGACGCCACCGCGATCACCGCCCGCCTCGCCGGCGCGACGGTCGTGCGCGAGCGGCGGCAGGGCAAGGGCCACGTCGTGCGCCGGATGTTCGCCGACATCGACGCCGACATATACGTAATGGCCGACGGCGACAGCACCTATGCGCCGGAAGACGCGCCGCAGCTGATCGCGACGCTTCTGAGCGAGCGTGTCGACATGGTGGTTGGTATCCGTTCAGGGGTGACCGAGGACGCAGGCCGGGCGGGACACGCCTTCGGCAACAAGCTGTTCAACCGGCTCTATCAGCAGATTTTCGGACGTGATTTCACCGACATCCTGTCAGGTTATCGCGTCTTCACCCGGCGTTTCGTGAAAAGCTTCCCGGCGATCTCGCACGGGTTCGAGATCGAGACGGAGATGTCGGTGCACGCCGGCCTCCTGAAGCTGCCGGTCGCCGAAGTGGAGCTTGATTATGGGCGTCGGCCGGTGGGGTCGGCGTCGAAGTTGTCGACGTTGCGCGACGGCATGAAGATCCTGATGATGTTCGCGCGGCTGATGAAGGAGACGCAGCCGTTCCGCTTCTACGGCCTTATCGCCGCCGGCCTGTTTGCGGCCAGCGTGTTCTTCATGGCCCCGCCGATCTACGAGTATCTGACGACAGGGCTCGTCAGCCGCGTACCGACCTGGATCGGCGCGATCGGCATTCTGACGCTGTCGGCGTTGATGCTGGTGACCGGGCTGGTGCTCGATTCGGTCGCCGCCGGTCGTGTGGAACAGATGCGCATGGCCTATCTGAACCAGCCGCCACATCGCGGCGAAGCCGGCCGAATGACCGGTCGACGCGGCACGGCAACCGGTGTATCCAGCTCACGGCGCAAGCCGCAACGGCGCGTCGAGGAAACCACGACTGGCTGACGATGAGGCTCCCCGTTTCGAAAGCGCTGATCACGCGGCTGGCGAGCTTCGCCGTCGCCGGAGGATCGGGCTTCGTCGTTGACGCGACCGTGCTGACGCTGCTCATGAAGCTGACGCCTCTGGGACCGTATTCGGCGCGCATCTTCGCCATCGCGGCGGCGATGATGACCACTTTCCTGATCAACCGTACCGTGACTTTCGGCAAGAGCGGCCGGCATGTGGTGCATGAAGGGGCGCGCTACGGCTTCGTCGCGTTGATCGGCGCGGGGCTGAACTACGCCATCTATTCAGCCCTGATTCTGGCTGCGCCGGGCGTCATTACGCCGCTGATGGCGCTGGTGATCGCGGTCGGCGTGGTGACGGTGTTTTCCTATCTCGGCTATTCGCGCTTCGTCTTCAACCGCGCCTGACGACTCCAAGTCGGCCCACCGGATCCCCATATAGGGGCCATGACACGTCTGTTCTTCCACGACGATCACATTATCCACCGCCAGCACCGGGCGCTGAACTCGCTGCATACCTGGCTCCTGGCCGGGGGAAGCCTTCTGCTGCTCGCGGTGACGGCCTGGGCGATCGCCGGGCTGATGGGCCTCGCCTATGCCCTGATCTTCGGTGCGATAACGCTGGCGGCGGCACGGCGCATCTCGCCGGCGATGGTCTTGCGCATGTACAAGGCGCAGCCCGTGACACCGCAGAATTTCCCGGCCGGATACCGGCTGATCCGGGAACTGGCCGCCCGGGCCGAACTGCCCGCGACGCCGAAGCTCTATGTCGTGCCGTCGAAGATGATGAACGCCTTCGCGGTCGGGCGGCGCGAGGATTCCGCCATCGCGGTTACCGATGCGCTCTTGCGCAATCTCAGCCTGCGCGAACTGGCCGGCGTCCTGGCCCACGAAACCACCCATGTCGTCAATGAGGACATCAAGGTGATGTCGCTTGCCGACATGGTGTCGCGGATGACGTCGGCGCTGTCCTCGATCGGCATGGTGGCGATCCTGTTCAACATTTCCGGCTTTTTCGGACAGATCCCCTGGCTCGGCATTGTTGCGATGATCGCCTCGCCGACGACTGGCGGATTGCTGCAACTGGCCCTGTCGCGCACGCGCGAATTCGACGCCGATTACGGCGCGGCGCTGCTGACAGGCGATCCGGATGGGTTGTCCTCGGCCCTGGTGAAGCTGGAGCGGGCACAGGGGCGCCGCTGGGAGGGCATGGTGCTGCCGGGCGGCCGCATCCCCGACCCGTCGATGCTGCGCAGCCATCCGCCAACGGAGGAACGCATCGCGCGGCTCGAAGCCCTGAAAGGCGCGCTACGGCATCAGCCGCCGCTTGCCGAGATCGGCGGCGACACACGCTATCATCCACAGCGCGGCGCTTCGCCGGTTCCGCAGATCCGGCTCGGCAGGCGCGACCGCAAACGCTTCGACCATTGGGCAGCGCTTGCCGGCGACATCCCGGCACGCGATCCCATGATGGACGATGCCGCCAGCAGGGAGCCGGCGTCTTCGGAAAGCCTCAACCCGTGGGAAAAGCACGGCAAGGGACCGCGCATCCGCATTCGCCACGGCGGCGTGTGGTGGTAGTTTTCCCGACGACCCAAGGGCCAGTGTGAAGTCGGCTAAACAGTCTCCCAATCTCCGCTCTCACCGGCGCGGAAGACCGCATCGATGAATTTCTGATTGGCAATCGAGTTGGCGAGATCGAAGACCGGCACGTCCTCGCCCTTTGCGCGGCGGGCGAATGCCTCGACCTCCAAACGATACTGACGCACGCCGTTGAAGCGAAACACCTGCGCTTCGGTGTGCCCGGCATTGTGCAGCGTGACATGGTCATGGTCGTAGAGGATCGAGTTGAACGGAGCATGCACCTCGATGACGCCCTTGTCGCCGTGGAAGACCATGAGCTGTCGCGCGGCCATCTGGGTGGAGCAGTAGAAGGCGAGTTCGAACCCGTCGAACCTGGCGCGAACATCGGCATAGATGTCCGTTCCGAAGACGGGATCGCGCTCCACCGTTGCTGACACCGAGAGCGGCTCCTTGCCGGTCGCGAAGCGCGTCGTCACAGTCGGATAAACGCCGATGTCCGGCAGGCCGCCGCCGCCGAGTTCGGGGATGTTGCGCATGTTGCCGGGATCGGTGTTGAAATAGGTGAAGGCGCCCTGCACCTGGCGGAGCCGACCTATGGCGCCGTCGGCAATCAACTCGCGCACCTTCGTCCACTGCGGATGATAGGTGACCATGAAAGCCTCGGAAATCAGCACACCCGTGCGGCGCTCGACCTCCAGCAGCGGCTCGATGTCGGCGGCTTTGAGCGCCAGCGGTTTTTCCACCAGCACATGCTTGCCGGCCTCCGCCGCGTTGACGGCCCATTCGACGTGCTGGGAGGTGGGCAGCGGGATGTAGACGCCATCGATCGTGTCGGAAGCCAGCATCGCCTCATAGGAGCCGAAGGCGTGCGGCGCGCCGAACCGGTCGGCAAGGGCACGCGCCTTGGCCTCGTCACGGCTGGCAATAGCGGCCAGAACGCCGTTATCGGCGTCGCAAATCGCCGGAATCACTTGCTCGCGGCCGATCTTGGCCGTCGACAACACTCCCCACCTGAACATGGCGCTCCTCCTGTAGTCTTGCCGGCAGTGTACTCACCACGGCTCGACTGTCACCTGCGGCCAGACCGATTTCGCGCGCTCGCCCTTTTCCTCGTGGGTTTCGCGATTGTCGAGAGCGCGGTTCGCGACGATCCGCATGGCGAAGATGTCGCCGAGACCGAAAGGTGCATGCACCGTAAGCGTGTCGTCCTGGTGCAGGCGGACACCGACGGCATGGGTCTTGGAGGCGAACCAGGAAAGCGCATGGGCACTGCTCCGATAGGTCGGACATGTGCGGCCGAAGCGTTTCTCGTACCAGAGATGGACACGGGCCTGGTTGCGGATCTCGACGGGAAGCGCAACGCCGGAGAAATGGTCCCTCGCCCGCCGGATGACAGCGTCCTCGGCCTCCCATGACAGGTCGCGCGGGTCGAAATAGAAGAGATCGACGTCCTTGATGCCATGACCCGGCGGCTGGCCGGTGAGCGCGTTCCAGACCGTGTTGTAGATCGCGCCGGAGACGATCATCCAGTCGGGCAGATCGAGCGCGCTCGCCCGTTCCAGCGCCGTCCAGACGACAGGATCGGCGCGCAGGATAGCTTCGAGTTCGTGATGCAGACGCTCGGGTTCCATCGCTCCACTTGGCTGCGATTCGTCCACTCAGGCAAGGCGATCCCGAGCGACGCCCGTCATTGGTCACGAATGGCTCACAGCACCCAGACGAGAACCAGGGCGACGAAAGCCGGAGCGGCCTGGACCCAGAGGATACGGCGCGAGAAGCTCATCGCGCCGTAGAGCCCCGCCAGGACGACGCAGGCCAGGAAGAATGTCGCGATCGATTTCGCAGCGTCCGGCGCACCGAACGGGGCAAGCGACCAAGCCAGGCCGGCGGCCAGAAAGCCGTTATAGAGGCCCTGATTGGCGGCCAGCACCTTGGTGGCGGCGGCGCGCTCGGGCGTGTTGCGAAACACCTTCATACCCTGCGGCTTGTCCCACAGGAACATCTCGAGGATGAGGAACAGGACATGCTCCAGCGCCACGACGGCGATCAAGGTTTGCGCGAGTGCAGACATGGCCTTCTCCCGTTTGCGGGAGAAGACTAGTCCTGAATTCAGGCAACCGGAAGCCGGCTGATCAGCCGCGCAACACGCCGCCTGCCTTTTCGACATTGGCGACGATCTTCGCCGACAGCGCTTCGAGATCCTCGTCCGTCAGCGTGCGGTCGGTCGGCTGGATGGACACTTCCAGCGCCACAGACTTCTTGCCCTCACCGAGCGACGCGCCTTCGAAGATGTCGAAGACACTGACATTGGTGATGAGCTTCTTGTCGGCGCCGGAGATGGCGCGCAGCAACGTCTGGGCGGCGACGTCCTTGTCGACGACAAAGGCGTAGTCGCGCCGGAGCATCTGGAAGGGCGAGAGCTCGAGCTTCGGCTTGGTACGCGTCGCCTTGCGCTTCGGCTCGGGGATCGCGTCGATGAAGACTTCGAAGCCGCACAACGCACCGGTGACGTCGAGCGCTTCCAGCACCTTCGGATGAAACTCGCCGAAATGGCCAAGCACGACCTTCGGGCCAAGCTTGATCACGCCGGAACGACCCGGATGGTACCAGTCTGGCGCGCCGCGCTCGATCTGCAGATTGGCGATCGGCGCACCGCAGGCTTCCAATGCGGCAAGCGCGTCGGCCTTGGCGTCGAAGACGCCGACAGGATCGCCGTTGCCCGCCCAGTGGCGACCGCCACCGGAGAGGGCGGCCGTTCCGCGGCGAAGTCCGCCGGCGACGCGGCGCTGCGCCTCGGGTGTATCGCCCTCATAGGTCGCGGCAACCTCGAACAGCGCGACATCGCCAACGCCCTGATCGGCATTGCGCTGTGCGGCGGCCAGCAGGCCGGGCAGCAACGAAGGGCGCATGTCGCTCATGTCGGCAGCGATGGGATTGGCGAGCTTCAGCGCCTTGCCGCCACCGCCGAACAATTCGGCATGCGCGGCCGGAATGAAGGACCAGGAGACCGATTCCATCATGCCGCGGACGGCGAGCGCGCGCTTGGCGAGGCGCGTCCTGATCTGCAGCGTGGTCAGGATCTTCGCGTTGACGGCGCCATGGCTCGGCAGAGGCTGCGGCTCGATGTTGTTCTCGCCATGGATGCGCATGACTTCCTCGACAAGGTCGGCCTTGCCCTCAACGTCGAGCAGACGCCAGGAAGGAACCGTGACGTCGATCTCGATGCCGGACCCTGACACGCCGAAGCCGAGGCGCTTGAAAATGTCGATCTGCTCCTCGGCCGGCACCTCGATGCCGACGAGACGATTCACCTCGGCGAAGGGGAAGGTGATCACTTTCGGCTCGTGCGGCTTGTAGCCGACGACTTCCGGTTCGGTCGGCGTGCCGCCGCAGAAGTCGAGCACCATCGCGGTCGCCAGTTCCATGCCGTCGATCATGAATTCCGGATCGACGCCGCGCTCGAAGCGATAGCGTGCATCGGTGATGATGCCGAGATCGCGGCCGGTGCGGGCGATGTTCATCGGATCCCACAGGGCGGATTCGATCAGCACGTCGGTGGTGTTCTCGTCGCAGCCCGAATGTTCGCCGCCCATGATGCCGGCGATGGATTCGACGCCGTTGTCGTCGGCGATGACGCACATTTCGGCGGTCAGCTCGTATTCGCGCTCGTCGAGAGCGAGGACCGTTTCGCCCTCCTTGGCGCGACGCACGACAAGATTGCCTGCGACCTTGGCTGCGTCGAAGACATGCAGCGGGCGGCCGCGATCCATCGTCACGTAGTTGGTGATGTCCACAAGCGCGCTGATCGGACGCAGGCCGATCGCGAGGAGGCGCTGCTGCATCCAGGCCGGCGACGGTCCGTTCTTGACGCCGCGGACCATGCGCAGGGCAAAGCCCGGGCAGAGGTCGGCGTCCTCGATGGTCACCTTGACCGGGCATGCGCCTTCACCCCCGGCCGGCCTGACCTCGGGGGTCTTCAGCGTGCCGAGGCCGGCGGCGGCGAGATCGCGGGCGATGCCGGAGACGCCTGCGCAATCGGCGCGGTCGGGCGTCAGCCCGATCTCGATGACCGGATCGTCCAGGCCGGCATAGGCGGCGAAGGGCGTGCCGACCGGCGCGTCTTCCGGCAAGTCGATGATGCCGGTATGGGCATCCGAGATCTGCAATTCACGCTCCGAACACATCATGCCGTGGCTTTCGACGCCGCGGATCTTGCCGACCGAGAGAGTGACGTCGATGCCGGGCACATAGGTTCCCGGTGCGGCGAAGGCGCCGACCAGGCCGGCGCGGGCGTTCGGCGCGCCGCAGACGACCTGAACCGGCTTGCCGTCGCCCGTATCGACGGACAACACACGCAGGCGGTCGGCGTCGGGATGCTGCTCGGCGGTCAGCACCCTGGCGATGACGAAGGGCTTGAAGACGGACTTGTCATCCACGGCCTCGACCTCGAGGCCGATCGCGGTCAGCTTCTCGACGATCTCGTCGAGCGAGGCGTCGGTGTCCAAATGGTCCTTCAACCAGGAGAGGGTGAATTTCATCGGTCAGATCTTTCTAGCTGCTCAGCCCGCCGAACAGGGTCGGCATGTCGAGCGGGCGGAAGCCGTAATGGGAAAGCCAGCGCGCATCGGCGCTGAAGAAGTCGCGCAGGTCCGGCATGCCGTATTTCAGCATGGCGATGCGGTCGATGCCCATGCCCCAGGCGAAACCCTGATACTCGTCCGGATCGAGCCCGCCGGAGCGCAGCACGTTGGGATGCACCATGCCGCAGCCGAGAATCTCCATCCAGTCGTCGCCCTCGCCGAAGCGCACCTCGCCGGGCTTGGACCGATCGCACTGGATGTCGACCTCGAAGCTCGGCTCGGTGAAGGGGAAGAAGGACGGGCGGAAGCGCATGTTGAGATGCTCGACCTCGAAGAAGGCCTTGCAGAACTCCTGCAACACCCATTTCAGATTGGCGACATTCGCCTGGCGGTCGATCACCAGCCCCTCGACCTGATGGAACATCGGCGAATGGGTGGCGTCGGAATCGCAACGATAGGTCTTGCCCGGAATGACGATGCGGATCGGCGGCTTCTGGTTTTCCATGGTACGGATCTGCACCGGCGAGGTGTGGGTGCGCAGAAGCTTGCGTGTGCCGTCCTCGCCCGGCTCGAAGAAGAAGGTGTCGTGCATCTCGCGCGCCGGATGGCCATCCGGGAAATTCAGCGCGGTGAAGTTGTAGTAGTCGGTCTCGATGTCCGGACCCTCGGCGATCGAGAAGCCCATGTCGGCGAAGATCGCGGTCAGTTCGTCGGTGACCTGGGTGATCGGATGGATGCGGCCGGTCTCCGCCGGTGCGGGACGCACGGGCAGGGTGACGTCGACCGTCTCGGTCGCCAGGCGGGCCTCGATCGCGGCGTCGCGCAGCTCGATCTTGCGGGCGGTGATCGCCTGCGTGACGCGGTCGCGCAGGCCGTTGATCGCCGGGCCCATGACCTGGCGTTCTTCCGGCGTCATCTTGCCGAGCGTCTTCAGCCGCTCCGACACCGAGCCCTTCTTGCCGATGGCGCCGACACGCACCGCCTCGATTGTCGCCTCGTCGGCGGCGGTGGCGATGTCGTCCATCAATTTGCGTTCAAGTGCGGCCAGTTCTTCCATTGGACTTCCTGCAGAAATAAGCGGGACGCGGTGTTCAGCCGCGTCCTTCGCCGTTGTCTTATTCAGGAATTCGCCGCAGGTCCACATCCCGGGCGCCTGAATGCGCCCGGCGATCGATCAGGCGCGTTTTTTCGAGATCATCGCCATAAAGGGAACCGCGCCGTCATGCTCGCGGAGCATGGCGCCCAGCGCGGTGACGACGGTTCCGGTCGCGTTCTTCATCGCGGCGTTGAGTTCGTAATCGACATGCTCGGTCAGAAGGACGTTGCGATCGACGCTTTCCCAGAAGGTGCGCAAGACCGTGGCCGGCGAATGTTTGAGCAGATCGCCGTCATACTCGAAATTGTAGCGGCCTTCGCCGCCCGTGTCGCCGTCAACGACGATCGCCGTGTAAGTCGTCATGCCCGCCTCCACCAGATGCGCCCTTGGCTAGGCCGCATGTGTGACAGACGGATGACAAGGCCCGCGGCGCAGAAGCGCCGCGGGCCCGAAACATCCCGTCAGTGCGCGGCGGTTCAGCCGACGACCGACTCGTAGGCGTTCGGCGTGGTGTCCTTCAGATAGGACAGCGCTTCCTTGGCCTTGCCGACCAGCGCCTCGAAGGCAGCCGGCTCGTGGATCGCCATGTCGGACAGCACCTTGCGGTCGAGCTCGATGCCGGCCTTGTTCAGGCCGTCGATGAAGCGGCCATAGGTCAGGCCGTGTTCGCGCACGGCGGCGTTGATGCGCTGGATCCAAAGCGAGCGGAAATTCCGCTTGCGGACCTTGCGGTCGCGATAGGCGTACTGCTTCGACTTGTCGACGGCAGCCTTCGCGGTGCGGATGGTGTTCTTGCGACGGCCGTAGAAGCCTTCGGCCTGCTTGAGGACTTTCTTGTGCTTGGCGTGAGCGGTCACGCCGCGTTTTACACGTGCCATGATCTAGTCTCCTGGTTCGGTCGTGACGGCTCAGTCGCCGTAGGGCATCATTTTCTTGACGATCTTCGCATCCTGATCGGACAGCACCATGGTGCCGCGCGCATCGCGGATGAACTTGTTGGACCGCTTGATCATGCCATGCCGCTTGCCGGCGGCCGCGACCTTGACCTTGCCATTGGCCGTGATCTTGAAGCGCTTCTTCACAGAAGACTTCGTCTTCATCTTGGGCATTTTGCTCTCCGTTCTTTCGCGCCATCGCCAGTTGGACAAGGGACAGGCCGTAACGACCTTTGACCGCCTGGCGGAAATCCGCCCACGGGTCTTGCCCTGAAACGATGTGCGCTGTTTTGCATTCGGAGCGGACACGGCATGCCCTGCCGGACCGCTCGGGACGCGGCTCTATAGACTCAAGACGCCCGGATTGCAAGCGATGTCAAAGACGCGCCGGCGGACGGGGCACGAGCGCCACAGAAACAAGAAAAGCGGGCGTTGCGGCCCGCTCTCGCATGTGACAATCGCAAGAGAAGGCTCAGCGCGGCGCCAGAACCATCATCATCTGGCGGCCTTCGAGCTTCGGCTCGGCCTCGACCTTGGCGATCTCCTCGATGTCGCCCTTGACCTTCTGCAAGAGCTCCATGCCGAGATTCTGGTGCGCCATCTCGCGTCCGCGGAAGCGCAATGTCACCTTGACCTTGTCGCCTTCGTCGAAGAAGCGGCGCATCGCCTTCATCTTCACCTCGTAATCATGGGTGTCGATGTTCGGACGCATCTTGATCTCCTTGATCTCGACGGTCTTCTGCTTCTTGCGCGCGGCGGCGGCTTTTTTCTGCTGTTCGTATTTGAGCTTGCCGAGATCGACGATCTTGGCCACGGGCGGATTGGCGTTCGGGACGATCAACACGAGGTCCAGCCCGGCCTCTTCCGCGATGCGAAGGGCTTCCTGGGTGTCGGTTACACCCTGGTTCTGGCCTTCGGCGTCGATCAACTGAATCTGGGGGTCGCGAATGTCGCGATTGGCTGTCGGACCTGTTTTTTGAGCCGGAGCGGCTCGAAATGGACGGCGAATGGTCGTTGTCTCCTGTGTCGTTTCGATAGCTGTTTAACCGGAAGTCCGCGCAATGTCGGGATTCCCGGCGCATAGTCAATAGCACAGCGTTCAGGAAAAATCATCCGTCCGCCGCGCAGGGGTTTTCTTCACGCCGCGCGCCGCGCAAAACAAAGGCGCAAGACCACGCGAAAGGATCACCATGACCGACACGCCTGATTTCCTGACGGTTTCCGGCACGCCCATCGCCGTGCGCCACAAGGCCGGCGGCAATCCCGGCCTCGTCTGGCTCGGCGGCTTCCGCTCCGACATGCTCGGCACCAAGGCCGAACGGCTCGAAGCGCTGGCGGGCGAACTGGGCGTCTCGTGTTGCCGCCACGACTATTCCGGCCATGGGGAATCCGGCGGCGCGTTCTCCGACGGCACGATCTCGCAATGGCTGGCGCAAAGCATCGCGGTGTTCGAGCACTACACCAGCGGCCCGCAGATTCTCGTCGGATCGTCGATGGGCGGCTGGATCGCGCTACGCATGGTGCAGGAACTGAACAAGGGCACAGCGGGCGACAGGATCGCCGGCCTGGTTCTGCTCGCGCCGGCGCCCGATTTCACGGTCGAACTGATGGAACCTGAGCTGACCGACGCGCAGCGCGCGGACCTTGAGGACAAGGGCTATTTCGAGGAAGAGAGCGAATATTCGCCGGAGCCAAATGTCTACACGCGGGCGCTGTTCGAGGACGGCCTGAAAAACCGGGTGCTGACGACGCCACTCGACACCCATTGCCCGGTCCATATCCTGCAGGGCATGGCCGATCCGGACGTGCCGCACGCGCTTGCGCAGAAGCTGATGGAGTTCCTGCCCAAGGACGACGCGACGCTGACCCTGATCAAGGACGGCGATCACCGCCTGTCGCGGCCGCAGGATCTCGACCTGCTCGCGCGCACTGTCTCAGCGATGGTCGAGCGGGTCCGCGCGTAGCGCCAACGTGTCTCTCGCCAGACCGAAAAACCGGTCTCGAAGCGCCCTCCACGCGGGGGGCGCGAATTTTTTTTCGATTTCCTCCACTGGAGAAAACTCCAGTGAGTCGCCTCGAAAGCCCGGAATTCCGGGGTTTTCAAACTTGCAAAGATTGCGGCCCCTCCCCACCTCGTTGCCAGGCGACGACGACCGCCGCCAAAACTCAAAAAGGGGTTGCGAATGACACACACCGCACTGATCCGCCCGGCCTGGACGCCCGCGACGATCGCGCTGATGGTGCTGGGTTTCATCATCTTCTGGCCGCTCGGCCTGGCGATGCTGGCCTACATCCTCTGGGGCGACAGACTCGACGAATTCAAACGGGACGTGAACATGAAGACCGACGAAGTATTCAAGGGTTGCGCCGGCATCGGCCGGAAGCGCCGCCACCATCACCATGGCCATCATGCCCGCACCGGCAATGTGGCGTTTGACGACTGGCGCGAGAAGGAACTCGAGCGCCTGGCGGAAGAGCGCCGCAAGCTCGAGGAAATGCGCAACGAGTTCGACACCTATGTGCGTGAACTGCGCCGCGCCAAAGACCAGGAAGAGTTCGACCGCTTCATGCGCGACCGCCAGAACCGCTCCGGCAACGGCGACAACAATGCCGGCCCCTCTGTGCCGAATGTCACAGACTGGAGCTGAACTTAGAGCCTAATCTCGGTCTGACCTCCAAACTGACCTTTTTCAAAGGCTCCACCCGCGGTTCGCAAGAACCGCGGGTTTTTTCTTTTCTTGAACGCTCAGCGCCCGCCGGCGCGCCGCGTCGCCAGCATGAGCGCCTGGGCCGCCAAGGCGATCGTCAGCAGGCCATAGCCCAGGCCCGCCGCCATCGGCTCTACGAGGCCGATCATCATCGGGCCGAGGACATAGCCGATCGCCCAGGCGAAGTAGTAGGTGCCGGAAACGGTTCCCTTCAGATGATGCGGCGTCACGTCGTTTAGCCGCGCCAGCGACGCGACACAGAACACGCCGAGACCCAGGCTGGCCAAGGCCAGCGCCGGGTAGGCGAACGACGCCGGCAGCGACAGCAAGGCCGACAAGCCTATGATCGCCAGGATCAAGCCGCCGGTCATGAAGCCGGTTCGGCCGTAACGATCGGACAGAGGCCCGGCGACAAGCTGCGACAATCCGACACCGGCATAGAAGACGACGAAGAGATACGCGATCTCCCGCGAACCGGCGCCTTTCATGGTCGCCATGGTGATCGGCAGAACGCTGATGAAGACGCCGTAGCACGCACCATAGAGGCCTATGCCGGTCAGAAGGATCCGGGAGGGGCCATGCAGGAACAGGCCAAGGACGGCCCGCATCGACGGTTTCGCGGCATGCGTACCATCGGCAGTCGCCGGGATGCGGGGCAGCAGGGATGCGATCGCGACGGCCCCGAGAAGGCACACGGTCGCGAAGACGAGGAAGGGCGTCTGGCTGCGTCCCGTGTCGACCAGAAGCAGCCCGAGCATCGGGCCCGTCATCAGGCCCAGGTGAATGGCCGCGTTGTAGATGCCGATCGCCCGGCCCCTTGCGGCGGGATAGGCGATCGACAGCAAGGCGGGACCAAGCGCCCAGATCGGCGCTTCTCCAAGCCCCTGGACCGCGCGTCCCGCCAGGATGCCGGTCGCCCTGTCGGCCATGAAGAAGCCGACGCCTGAAACGGCGCACAGGCCGTAGCCCGCCACCAGCATGGGCTTTGCGCCGAGCCTGTCGGCGAGCATGCCGGCGGGCAATTGAGCAAGCAGATAAGCGACGGCGAAGACCGAAGCGACCAGACCGACGCTGTGGAGGCTGCCGGTTTCGGCGTGAATGCGTTGCGGCAGCAGCGGCACGATCATGCCGACGCCGATCATCAGCAGCGTCGCTGCCGCACTCAAGACAATAAGAATTCTGTTTCCAGCCATGGAAATTGACCTCGCAAACAGGCGCGACGAGGGACGCAGGAGCGCCCCTGCGCCCGTGCCGATCACGTCATCGCGGAAAGAAGAGTGAGAGGTCGATCACGCACGGCCAAGCCGGCACGCGTGACACGCGCCCGGTTCGACGGACACGACCTCCCGATGTCAATGGACGCGCGCGGGCAGGGCCCCGCCGCGATCCTCAGTGACCGGGAGGCGGAGGCGAAACAGTGAAGAAGGCAGCGTTTCGAAATGTCATCGGAGCAAGATCCGTTTGCGTCGCGGCGCCGGAGCGCAGACAGTGACTATGAAACGACCGGCGCCGCTTTGCAAATGGAGGCTTTGATTATTCTGCTTGCCGCAAGAATCGGCTAGATCACGGGCATGGTCTTCGGTTTCATGCGCAAACCCGCCGCAAGGGCGGACGATCCGGCCGCGCGGCACCTCACCCACGAGGTCGCCGGCCGCTCGCTGCCCTTGCGGGTTTCGGAGCATCCGCGCGCCAAGCGCCTGACCTTGCGCATCAAGCCCGGCGCGCAGGGCCTCAGCGTCACGACCCCGGTCGGCATCTCAATGCTGGAAGTCGAGCGCTTCCTGCACCGCAATCGCGCCTGGCTGGAAGACAAGCTGGACGGGATGCCGGACCAGCCGCAGGTACGGCCGGGTGTCAAAATCCCGATCCGCGGCGTGAACCACGAGATCGTGCACGAAGCGGGCCGCGGGCTAACGCGGGCAGTCCGCGACGTCGACGGCGCACGGCTGATCGTGCGCGGCGAGCGTGAACACCTGCCGCGCCGCGTGGCCGACTATTTGAAGAAGGAAGCCAAGGCCGAAATCGGTGCCCTGGTCGAGAAGCACACGGCAACGATCGGCCGGCGCGCCAAGACGATCCGTTACAAGGACACGGTGAGCCGCTGGGGATCGTGCTCGTCGGAGGGCAATCTGTCCTTTTCCTGGCGCATCATGATGGCCCCACGGCCGGTCATCGACTACCTCGTCGCGCATGAGGTGGCGCATCTGAAGCACATGAACCACGGACCGAAATTCTGGGCTTTGTGCGAAGAACTCTGTCCGGACACGAAGCGCTGCAAGGCGTGGCTGAAGAAGAACGGTGGCGCGTTGCAGGCGATCGGGTTCGAATGAGGCCCGACCGACAAGGTGCGGTTTCGGTACAACACCTATTCGACGCCGAGCATTGACTCGCTTCTCGACTCTTCGCCCCAGCCCCACTATTTCCAACCCATGACAATGGACATCAAAATCTGCGGGCTGAAGACGCCGGAAGCCGTTGACGCGGCGCTGGACGGCGGGGCGAACCATGTCGGGTTCATTTTCTTCCCGAAAAGCCCGCGAAACGTTGAAGCCGCGGTGGCGCGCGACCTCGCCGTGCGGGCGCGTCAGAGGCTCGCCATCCCGGTCGCCGTGACGGTCGATGCCGATGATGTCGCGCTGGCCGAAATCGTCGCAACCGTCGAGCCGGGCATGCTGCAACTGCACGGCTCCGAGAGCCCGACGCGTGTCGCCGATGTGCGCGCCAAATTCGGGCTGCCGGTGATGAAGGCGTTGGCCATTCGCGAAGCCGTCGACCTTGAAAAAGCGACGCCCTATCTTGGCATCGCGGACCGCTTCCTCTTCGATGCCAAGCCGCCGGCGAATTCCGAGCTGCCGGGCGGAAACGGCGTCTCCTTCGACTGGGCGCTGCTGGCGACGCTTGACGATCGGGTGAATTACATGCTTTCGGGAGGCCTCGATCCCGAGAACGTGGAGGAGGCGCTGGCGATTTCGGGCGCGAGGGCCCTCGACGTGTCGTCCGGCGTGGAAAGCGCGCCAGGCGTAAAGGACATCAACAAGATCGCCGCCTTTCTGGAGGCGGCGCGGGCGGCAGACGCCCGCAACGGGAGCAGCACATGAACAAGCCCGCCGCACCGAATTCCTTCCGCACCGGCCCGGACGAACAGGGCATGTTCGGCATCTTCGGGGGTCGTTTCGTTGCCGAAACGCTCATGCCGCTGATCCTCGACCTTCAGGCCGAATGGGACAACGCGAAGACAGACCCGACCTTCCAGGAAGAGCTCGCCGCGCTCGGCAAGCACTACACCGGCCGACCGAGCCCGCTCTATTTCGCCGAGCGCCTGACGGAGCATCTCGGCGGCGCGAAGATCTATTTCAAGCGCGAGGAGCTGAACCACACCGGTTCGCACAAGATCAACAACTGCCTCGGCCAGATCCTGCTGGCCAAGCGCATGGGCAAGACCCGCATCATCGCCGAGACCGGCGCCGGCCAGCATGGCGTGGCCTCGGCCACGGTCTGCGCGCGCTTCGGCCTGCCCTGCGTCGTCTATATGGGCGCTACCGATGTCGAGCGGCAGGCGCCGAACGTGTTCCGCATGAAGCTGCTCGGCGCGGAAGTGAAGCCGGTGACCTCCGGCCACGGCACGCTGAAGGACGCGATGAACGAAGCGCTGCGCGACTGGGTGACGAATGTCGATTCGACCTATTACCTGATCGGCACCGCGGCCGGCCCGCACCCCTATCCGGAGATGGTGCGCGACTTCCAGTCCGTGATCGGCCAGGAAGCCAAGGAACAGCTGATGGAAGCCGAAGGCAAGCTGCCAGACATGGTGGTCGCGGCGGTCGGCGGCGGGTCCAACGCCATCGGCATCTTCCATCCGTTCCTCGACGACCGCGGCGTGCAGATCGTCGGCGTGGAAGCCGGCGGCAGGGGACTTACCGGCGAGGAGCATTGCGCCTCGATCACCGCCGGTTCGCCGGGCGTGCTGCACGGCAACCGCACCTATCTGCTGCAGGACGGCGACGGCCAGATCAAGGACGGCCATTCGATTTCCGCGGGACTGGACTATCCGGGCATCGGACCGGAGCACAGCTGGCTGCAGGATTCCGGCCGCGGCGAATATGTGCCGATCATGGATGACGAGGCGCTGGAAGCCTTCCAGCTCCTGACGAAGCTCGAAGGCATCATCCCCGCGCTCGAGCCGAGCCACGCCATCGCCGAGGTGATGAAGCGCGCGCCGAAGATGGGCAAGGACCAGATCATCCTGATGAACCTGTCCGGTCGCGGCGACAAGGACGTCCATACCGTCGGCAAGCATCTGGGTATGGAATTGTGACCGCCTTCGAAATCTACCAGTCGAAGCAGAACCCGCTGCATTATGTGGCGGTCGAGGAAGGCGACGACCGCGAAAATGCCGAGGGCGTGCGCAAGAGCCAGAACCTGCAGTTCCTGGTGCGCGTTCCCGATGACGGCGAGCCGCGCATCGCCTTCGACCCCAAGGAAGCGGTCTCGCGCATCGCGAAGACCGGCTTTTACGCTTTCAACGTCACGATCACCATCCGGGAGTCGGCCGACGGATGAGCGTCACGATCTACCACAATCCGAAATGCGGGACGTCGCGCAACGTGCTGGCGATGATCCGCGAATCCGGCGAAGAGCCGGAGGTGATTGAATATCTGAAGACGCCGCCCGGTCGTGACAGGCTCGTCGCGCTGATCGCGGCGACCGGACTCTCGGTTCGCGACGTGCTGCGCCGCAAGGGCACGCCCTATGACGAGCTCGGACTCGACGATCCGAAATGGAGCGACGACGAGCTGATCGATTTCATGGTCGAACACCCGATCCTGATGAACCGGCCGATCGTGGTGACGCCGCTCGGCGCGGCGCTCGCCCGGCCGTCGGAGAAAGTGCTCGACATCCTGCCCGCCGCGCACGAGGTCGGCGAATTCACCAAGGAAGATGGCGAGCGCGTCGCGGCCCGCCCGAAGGACGACACGCAATGACTGCACGCATGGATGCCCGTTTCGCCAAGCTGAAGGAAGAGGGCCGGCCGGGGCTGGTGTGCTTCATCATGAGCGGCGACCCGGATTACGACACCTCGCTTTCGATCCTGAAGCGACTGCCGGCGGCCGGCGCCGACATCATCGAGCTTGGCATGCCGTTTTCCGATCCCATGGCCGACGGCCCGGCGATCCAGGCAGCCGGGCTGCGCGCCCTGAAGGCCGGTCAGACGCTGAAGAAGACGCTTCAGATGGTGTCGGATTTCCGTCAGGCGGACACCGACACGCCGATCGTGCTGATGGGCTATTACAACCCGATCTACATCTATGGCGTCGACACCTTCCTGGCCGACGCCAAGGCAGCCGGCGTGGACGGGCTGATCATCGTCGACCTGCCGCCCGAGATGGACAATGAACTGTGCCTGCCGGCGCTGGCCGCCGACATCAACTTCATTCGCCTGGCGACGCCCACGACCGACGACAAGCGCCTGCCGGCCGTGCTCGCCAACACGTCGGGCTTCGTCTACTACGTCTCCATGACCGGCATCACCGGCGGCGCGATCGCCTCGACATCGGCGGTGGCCGAGGCCGTGAACCGGATCAAGGGCCACACCGAATTGCCGGTTTGCGTCGGCTTCGGCGTCAAGACGGCCGAACAGGCCAAGGTCATCGGCCGCGACGCCGACGGCGTGGTCGTCGGCACGGCGATCGTCCAGGCCGTCGCCAACACGCTCGATGCCGACAATCGCGCAAGCGGCGACACGGTGGAAGCGGTGGCGACGCTCGTGGGCGGTCTGGCCGCCGGCGTACGCGCCGCGCGCCTTGAAGCTGCCGAATAAGCGCGCCACATAGGTCCGAGAAGAACAAGCGGGGATTTTCCCATGAACTGGATCACCAGCTATGTCCGTCCGCGGCTGAATTCGATGCTCGGCCGGCGCGAGATGCCGGAGAACCTCTGGATCAAATGCCCGGAATCGGGCGAGATGGTGTTTCACCGGGATCTGGAAGACAACCAGTGGGTGGTTCCCTCCTCCGGCTACCACATGAAGATTTCTGCGCGCGACCGGCTGCAGCATTTCCTCGACAATGGCGCCTTCGAGGTTCTCGACAATCCCGAAGTTCCGCTCGATCCGCTGAAATTCCGCGACCAGAAGAAGTATGTCGACCGGCTGCGCGACAGCAAGGCTAAGACGGGGCTCGACGATTCCATCGTCAACGCGCTCGGTTCGCTGGAAGGCATGCCCATCGTCGCCTGCCTGCATGATTTCAGCTTCATGGGCGGCTCGCTCGGCATCGCTGCCGGCGAGGCGATCGTCAAGGCGTTCATGACCGCGATCGAACAGCACCGTCCGCTCGTGTTGTTCGCGGCTTCCGGCGGCGCGCGCATGCAGGAAGGCATCCTGTCGCTGATGCAGCTGCCGCGCACCACCGTCGCCGTCGAAATGCTGAAGGAAGCGGGCCTGCCTTACATCGTCGTCCTGACCAATCCGACGACGGGCGGCGTTTCCGCCTCCTATGCGATGCTTGGCGACATCCACATCGCCGAGCCGGGCGCCGTGATCGGCTTTGCCGGCGCGCGCGTCATCGAGCAGACGATCCGTGAGAAACTGCCGGAAGGCTTCCAGCGGTCGGAATATCTGCTGGAACACGGCATGGTGGACATGGTCGTGCATCGCCACGAGCTGCGGCCGACCATCGCCCGGCTGCTGCGCATTCTCACAAAGCGCCCGGCGGAGAACATGGTGCTGCCCGCGCCCGAACCCGCCGAAGAGACCGAAGACGTCGAGCAGGACATCGCGGCCGCGCCCGAGCCGGCCGAAACCAGCTGACCTACCGCCGAACGGACATCCATTGACAAATCCGGCCGAACGCCAGTCCCCGCCCCTGTTCTCGCAAGATACAGGCAGCGAAGCCGAGCAGGAAATCGACAGGCTGATGACGCTTCATCCGAAGGGTTACGACCTTTCGCTGGACCGCATCACCCGTCTCCTGGAGAAACTTGGCAATCCGCAGCACCGGATGCCGCCCATCATCCATGTGGCCGGCACCAACGGCAAGGGGTCCTGCGCGGCCTATTGCCGGGCATTGCTTGAGGCCGACGGCAAGTCGGTGCATGTGCACACATCGCCGCATCTTGTGCGCTGGCATGAACGCTTCCGCCTCGGCCGGCGTGGCGGGCCCGGGCGCTTCGTCGAGGACGCGGTGCTGGCGGATGCCCTGCGCCGGATCTCGGCGGCCAATGACGGTCAGACGATCACCGTGTTCGAGATCCTGACGGCGGCGATGTTCCTGATCTTCTCGGAGCATCCGGCCGATGTGGCGATCGTCGAAGTCGGGTTGGGCGGCCGGTTCGACGCCACGAATGTGATCGCAAAGCCGGCGGCCACCGTGATCATGCCGATCGGGCTCGATCACGAGGCCTATCTCGGCGACCGGATCGAGCTCATCGCGATGGAAAAGGCCGGAATCATCAAGCCCGGCGTGCCGGTGGTCATCGGTTTTCAGGACAATGAAGTCGCCCGGGAGGTTCTGGTCGAGACAGCCGCGCGAAACGGCTGCCCGACGGCGGTCTACGGGCAGGATTTCCTCGCCTATGAGGAACATGGGCGCATGGTGTTCCAGAGCGAGAGCGGCCTCATGGACCTGCCCATGCCGCGATTGCCCGGTCGCCATCAACTAGCCAATGCCGCCGCTGCCCTAGTGACCGTCGCAGCTGCCGGTTTCACCATGCGCCAGGAGACCGCCGAAGCGGCGCTGCAAAGCGTCGAATGGCCGGCGCGCATGCAGAGGCTCACCGAGGGCCGCTTTCCGGAACTGTTGCCGCCGGGATCGGAACTGTGGGTCGATGGCGGACACAATCCGCATGCGGCGATGATGATCGCCGAGACGCTGGCGGGTATGCAGGACAGAACCGAACGGCCGCTCTTCCTGATCGCCGGCATGCTCAACACCAAGGACACCACCGGTTATTTCCGCGCCTTCGAAGGCATGATCCGACATGTGTTCACCGTACCGGTCACCGACAGCGAGGCCGGGGTCGATCCTCAGGCGCTTGCGCGCAGCGCGACCAATGCCGGCCTCTCGGCGCAACCGATGAAGAACGTCGAGGAAGTGCTGCGCCTGCTCGGCGAAGGCTGGAACCGGCTGGAGCCGCCGCCGCGCGTGCTGATCGGCGGATCGCTCTATCTCGCCGGAGCCGTGCTCCGCGACAACGGCACGCCGCCACAATAGGTCGGGTCAAGACCGTCAGCCTGGGCCTATTCAGGCAGCGCCAAGCACAAAAAACCCGGCCGAAGCCGGGTTTTTAAACTCAATGGTGGTGCAGGTCAGCCGATGGCGCCCTTGATCCAGTCGGTCAGGCGCGCCTTCGGAGCTGCACCGATCATCTGGTCGGCGATCTCGCCGTCCTTGAACATCAGCAGCATCGGGATGGACCGGACGCCATACTGAACGGCGAGTTCCTGATTCTCGTCGACATTGACCTTGGCGATCTTCACCTTGCCGTCCATCTCCTCGGAGATCTCTTCCAGGGCGGGCGAAATCATCTTGCAGGGGCCGCACCATTCGGCCCAGAAATCGACCACGACCGGCTCGGAAGAGCCAAGAACGTCGGACTGGAAGTTGCTGTTGTCGATCTTGACGGTGGCCATGGCGGCGCTCCTTCGCTTTGAGGTCAAACGACCATGTTCGGAAATTCGAATGTCATCTGGGTATCACCGCAAATGATTCAAGGCCAGTGCCCGAATTGCCGCGCAGTCACGGCGTGGCGAAGGACTGAAGCGCCTTGTCGAGAAGGTCGGCCGGAAGGGTGATCATCTTCGGACCCGTCGTATAGAGCAGCATCGCTTCGACGGTTCGATCCGGGAAGAGTGGCCGGACAAGGGATCGGTAGAGCGCCATCTGCCGCAGATAGACCGCCGGAACATCAGAAGCATCGCTCGGAACGGCGGCATTGGTCTTGTAGTCCACCAGCATGACACGATCGTCGGTGACCGCGATCCGGTCGATCACGCCCGACACGGCCCGCTTTTCACCGCCAAGAACAAGCGTGCCCATCACCGGCGCTTCGGCGGCGGCGGCTGTGGCGAAGAGCGGCGCGAAGGCCGGATCCTCCAGGATCGCCAGCGCCTCATCGACGATCCTGTCGATGGCCGCGTCATCCCAGCGGGGCTCGAACCGGCGACAATACTCGGCCGCCCGCGCTTGGCGTTCCGCAGGCTCGACGGAGGGGAGCGTCTGCAGCAGACGGTGCATGGCGATGCCCCGCCGCACGCCGAGGGCCGGAATATCGTCGATGTCGGACCTTGCGAGAAGGGACGGCGCTCCGCCGACAGAGGCGGTATCGCGCTCCGGTTCGATCGCCATGCCCGAGGCACCCGACGGTGCCAGAGGGCGGGGCAAGGGTGGCTCCGCGACGACACGATCCGCGAACCATTCCGGTAGCGCAACGATCTCTTGGTCCGTGGGGCTTTCCGGCTCACTCGCAGGTACCGGCGGAGCATCATCGAGGTGGAAACGCAGGGCCTTGAACTCCGGATAGGCGACCGTCTGCGACCTGGCTTCCAGCGCCTGTTCCACCACAGCGCGCCAGGTGTCTTCCTTGCCGCCGCGCTTGCCGGCATAGCCGGCGACGATGAGCCGGTCGGCGGCCCGTGTCATCCCCACATAGAGCAGGCGGCGATATTCCTCCGCGGCTTTGGCCGCCACCTTCGCCCTCGCGTTCTCGCTGGCCTGAGATTTCAACCCGCTCTCGCCGTTCCACAGAATGGCGGGCGGACCGTCTTCGTGCGTCACCTCCAGAAAGCCGCCGGTGTTGCGCGGATTGTGCGGCGCGGCGCCGCGGTCGATCAGGAAGACCACCGGCGCTTCCAGGCCCTTGGCACCGTGCACCGTCATGATGCGCACCTGCTCTTGCGTCGGGTCCATCTCGCGCTTGATCACCGGGCTCGCCGCCTGGAGGACGGAGACGAAGTTCTGCAGCGACGGCAGGCCTGCGCGTTCCTGGGCGAGTGCGTAACGCATGAACTCGTCCAGCATATCCGGCGTTTCCGGTCCGAGCCGGCCGATCAACTTCTCGCGACCGCCTTCGGCCGAGAGGATCGACGCATAGAATTCATAGACAGGCAGGCTCTGCGCGCGCTCCCGCCATCCGGCGAGCGTCGCATGGATCGCGGCGATCGTTTCGTCATTCGCCGCCTTCTGCGCGAGGGCCTCGAACAGTGTCATGCCGGCGCGGTCATGGGCGATCTCGAACAGGGCATCCTCGTCGACATTGAAGAGGGGGGACCGCAATAGGGCGGCCAACGAGAGGTCGTCCGCCGGCTGGAGGACGAAATTCGCTACCGCCAGCAGGTCGAGAACCGCGATGTGGTCGGTCATCTTCAGCCGGTCGGCACCCGCGACGTCCACCTTTCGCGCCTTCAGCGCCCGTGACAGGGTCGCGACGAAACTGTCGCGGCTCCGGACGAGGATCAGGACGTCTCCGGCGGTGATCGGACGGCCAGTGCCTTCGAGCCGTTCGCCACTCTCGATCCAGCCCGCAATCGTGTCTGCGACCCGCTCGGCGACGGTGACGGTCGCCGGACGCGGAGCATCGACCGGTTCGGTCCAGTCGTCGGTCTCTTCCTCGTCCTCGTTGCGCACCAGCGGCCAGACCTCGACCCGGCCGGGCTGCCGGCTGCGCAGCGAACGGTGCCGGACGGCACTCGCGCCATAGGCGACGCCCTGCCGGTTCTGGTCCGATTCGAACACGATATCGACCGCGCCGAGCACATCGCCGGTGGAGCGGAAGGAAGTCGCCAGCGGCACGTCGGCGAAACCCTCCTCGCCGAAGGCGGCGCGCGCGCGGCGGCGCACGTCATCGCCGGTTTCACCGAAAATCGCTGGATCGGCCCCCTGGAAGGAATAGATGGACTGTTTCTCGTCTCCGACCGCGAACAGGGTTCGGCGCACGTCTCGGGCCGCTTCGCCCGCGAAGAACTCGTCGGAGAGGGCACGAATGACCTGCCATTGCTCTGGGCTGGTGTCCTGCGCCTCATCGACCAGGATGTGATCGATGCCCTGATCGAGCTTGTAGCGCACCCAAGCGCCGACATCCGGCCGCGCGAGAAGCGACGCGGTGCGCTCGATCAGGTCGTCGAAATCGAGATAGCCGCGGCTGCTCTTCAATTTCTCATAGCCGGCTAACAGCCGATCGACGACCGTCAGTGCCGCCAGTGTGTTCTCGGTCTGGCGAAGAAGTGCGATGCGATCGCGCGCCCACATCATCGTGTGCAGTGCTTCACCATGAGCATTCTCGAAGGCGGGCACCGCCTGGACGGACTTGTCGCCAAACAGGCGCGTCGTGGAAGCGGGATCACCCTTTTTCGTGAAAAACAGCTCTTCGAGCTGCGTGAAACCGTCGTCGGCCGAGCACGCGCCCAGAAAGGCGTCCGCGAATGTGCGGCCGGACTTCGTCGATACGGACGCCGACGCGTCCAGCACTTCACGCATGACCTGGACATGGCGGCGCAATGCCGCTACGGCATCTGCCACGAAACGGTCCGCCGTATCGTCCGCGGCGAGGTCGAATGCGTCTCGATAGAAGGCGCGGCGTTCGGCGTGGGGACCGAGCATGCGCAGAAACGTGGTCAGCCTCGACCGGCTGCGAACCGCTTCGTCGAGCAGGCCGTTGAGGCCGGTTTCACCCGTCAGGTCGATGACCGCCCGAAATGCCTCCTCGACCGCCCCGTCGCTACCCGCATCGATTCGCGCCAGCATCTCGGCGCGCGCTTCACCGATCAGAGCCGCGATCATGTCCTCGTCGAGCTGCTCGAAATGGCCGGGAACATTGGCCTCCAGCGGAAATCGATGCAGCAAGGCGTCGCAGAAGGCGTGAATGGTCTGGATCTTGAGGCCACCCGGCGTTTCCAGCGCCCGGGCGAAAAGACAGCGCGCGAAGGCGAGCTTCGCCGCGTCAGGCTGCCGTCCTTCCAGATCGGCGAGCACGGCGCGCAGATCCGCCTCCGGCATGGTCACCCACTCGCCAAGCCGCTTGAAGACCCGATCCTTCATCTCGGCGGCGGCGGTCTTGGTGTAAGTCAGGCAGAGGATGCGGGAGGGATCAGTGCCGTCCAGCAACTGGCGAATGACGCGGGTCGCCAGAACATAGGTCTTGCCGGAGCCCGCATTTGCCGAAACCCAGACGGAACGGTCAGGGCTGGCCGCGACGGCCTGGCGCGCAAGCGTATCGGCGTCGGGCACGACCTTGCGCGGCGCCTCACTCATCATCGTCTACCCCGGCTACCCGCCATTCGCGCGTGCGGGCCAGGTGATCGTAATCGCCCGGCCGGTCATGCACCTTCTGCGGCATGCGCTGAGACTGGTATCCATTCGTTTCGATACCGTAATAAGCGAGCATGTCCTTCAGTTTTTGCCACGCGCCCTGGCTCGCATCGACCGGGTCGACATCGTCGCCCGAACGATCCCCCTTCAACGCGTTCTTCTCTCTGACGCGACCCTTCGGGTCGATGTGGACATAGGCCATGCCGGCCGGGTTGGCCGGTCCGAATTCCGAGAACGCGCCTTCCAGCAGCAGGGCGCCCTCAAGCGGCAATTGTGGCGCAAGCAGCGCCTTGACCATCCTGGCGCTTGGCGGCGTGCCCGTCTTGAAGTCGATGATGTCCACCGATCCGTCGCTGCGCCGGTCCATGCGGTCGGCCCGGCCGGTGAGGACGACGCCGGACTGACCGACAGGCGTCGGCGCCGCGACGATCTCCGCATGGCGCTCTGCGACACCTGCGGCTCGATCCGCCTCCCATGCCTTGATCTCGGCGGCGGCCGCTTCGACACGGGGCCACCATGTCGCGCGAATGTCCGGCGGCAGGTCTTCGGCATCAAAGAGATGTCGGGCGATCGCGAGCGTGCGATCCAGCGCGTCAGGAGCGAGCGGATCGACATGTTCGCGCACGACATGCTCGAAGATCGCGTGGAAGAGCGAGCCCCGTTCGGCAGCCCCAGGATCGCGCACGAGCTCTTCGATCGGTTTCAGGCGCAAGACCTTCTTCGCATAAACCGCATAGGGATCACGGATCAGCGTTTCGACTTCAGTGACGGAGAGCGACTTGGGCCGGGATGCAAGCGGTGGGGTTGGAGCAGGACGCGGCGCCGACGGCATTGTCGGCCCATCCTCCATGGCCCGGGCAAAAGCGAGGTAGAGCCCGCCCTTAGCAGTCATCCGGTCCACAGCCTCCCTGCCGGCAAAGGTTGTGAGCCGCTGCCACCAGCGCGATGCGATGGCGGGCGCACCCTCGGCGCGTTCGGACCGCGACAGGATCACACGGGCCTGGCCCAACGCCATCTGGAAATCATGTGCCGCGAGGCCGATCCGGCGTTCGGGCGGTTCCAGTCCCAGCCCGGCCTTCATGCCGCGGGTCAGAAACTGATCGTTGTTCGTTTGCGACGGCCACACGCCTTCGTTGAGACCGCCGAGGATCATGAGATCGACGGTTTGAAGGCGAGCCTCCAATGCGCCCCAGATGGAGATGCGGGGATGGCCACCCGGCGCGGGCTTGACCGCCATATCGGCCATCAGTGCGCCGACGGCTTGCGGCCATTCCGACGGTTTCAAGAAAAGCGGCGCCTCGGCCGCGACCAACCCGGACAGGAAACCGCGCAGAAGCGCGCCCGGCTCGCCTTCATAAAGCGGATCGTGGAACCCGTCCGCATCACGCGCCAAGGCTTCCAGCACGCGCACCGTGGCCTCGACAAGACGATCGAAGGCGACTTCTTCGGCATTTCCGGCAAGTTCGACCAGCGGAGCGAGCGCGGTCTCGAAACAGGCAGCGAACGCCGTCAGCCGAGCGAAATCCTCATCGTCGAGAGCGGCAAGCCAAGACGAAACGCGGGTGCCACCCTCCTTGTGACGTGCGAGTTCGGCCTTGCGTCGCACCACCAGGGCAACGAGCGCGTCGGGACCGACACGCCCGGTGCCGTTGCGCAGGATCGCCATCTCGAATTGCGCCACCCTGTCGGCATGATCGTCGGGTCCAGCGGACAACGTGACCAATGGATGCTTGGCCAGCGCGAGCAATGTCGCCGGATCGCCCGGATTGAAGACGATTTCCAGCACCAGTTGCAGCAATCGGCCCTGCTGCGTCGAAAAGGCGGGCGTTCCGCCGGTGTCGAGAGCATCGATGCCGTAGCGCGCCAGTTCGCCGACGACACGGCGGGCGAGGTTGCGGTCCGGTGTCACCAACGCGGCGGTCGCCTTCGGATCGCGGATCGCTTCACGAAGGGCAGCGGCGATCGCTGCGGCCTCCCAATGCTCGTTCGGCGCTACAAGGAGCGCAACATCGTTGAAGGCCGCGTCAGTGACGGTCGCACGCGTCTGCATCCACCGGTCGGTCGTCGCGGACGGGCGGAGGCTTTCAGCGACCCACAGGTTTCGCGCCGCCAGAGATGGTGCCAATTCCCCGACCGGTTCTACAGAATCGGGCGTGATACCAATGACGGTGGCGAGCCTTTGCAGACCGTATTGCGGATGGCCGATGACAGATGCGAGATCCTCGTCGGAGGCCAGTAGCGCACGCGAGGGCTCGTCCATCGTCCGGTCGAACCCCGGTAGCACGACCGCGCCCAAGGGAAGGCGCGCGACGGTGGCGATCAGGTCTGCCGTCGCCGGGATCGAGCCCGTCGAACCGGCGACGATGACCGGACCTGTCGGCGGATTGCGTTTGAGACGCGTTGCCTCGGCGAGGATCCGACGATTGCGGTGCTCGCCGCTGTCGATCACCCGGCGTTCGGCCAGAATGTCCGGCCATTCACGACGCATGATCTCCAGAAAAGCGAGCGTGACCTTCCACCACTCCGACAATTCGCCAGTGTCGAGGCCAGCGATCTCGGTGACCGGCACCTGTCCGGTCGAGAACTCGTCCATCAGGCCGGCGAGATCGCGCGCCAGCCAAAAAGCGTCAGCGGTCGAAACCGGCGTCGCGATCCGCTCGTCGCCGTAGAGCTTGCCGATGTCGATCTTCAGGTGCTTTGTCCATTGGCGGATCAGCGTGCCGAGCAGCAACAACCGTTCGGTCGCGTCGATGGCCGGTGGAATCTCCAGCGCGCTCGCGTCATCGCCAACGAAAAACTCGGCGTCTTCGTCGAATTCGCCAAGCGGACGAATGCGCGGCAGGAGGATCGTCTCGCCGCCGAGATGGTCCAGAAAGGCGGAGCGCATCTCGCGTGCCGCGCGCCGCGTGGGAACATAGATGGACACGGCTGGCAACTGCAGCGGATCGCCGTTGAAGCGAAAGCCTGGAACGAGGTCGCCGTCACACAGCGCATGCGTGACCGCCGGCAAGAAGGGAATGCCGGGCGCGATGGTGAACACACGCGGATGAACGTAACCGGCCAAGTGCCGCCTTTCCGGGTATTGCTTTCAAGGAAGGGTGATTCCCGGCTGCAGTTTCCTTCGCCGGACAGGCCTGGGTCAATCGGCGCGTTGCCGCGCAAGCGAGTCCAGCTTCGTCTCTGCCGCCGGCAAGGCCTCCGGTGTCCCCACCGTGAACCAATGGCCGTCTTCCATCACATGGCCGAACAAGCGGCCTTCCGCCGCGGCGCGGTCATAATAGAGATTGAGCGAATGCGGTTCGGCCGCGGACTCGGCGAAGATCGCCGGATTGTAGATCGTCGCACCGGCATAGAGCACGCCGGCCGGGTCCGTCTTGTCGGCCAGCCGCGTGAGCCTGCCATCAGCACCGATCGCAAAATCGGCGCCACCCGCATGACCCGTCGTATCCCTAAGCCGGCAAAGCATCAGCAGAATATCCATTTCCGCAGGATCAAACCGCTCGATCATCGCAGTCAGGTTCGGCCGGCCCCATTCGACCCAGAACGTGTCGGCGTTGAGCAAGAGAAACGGATCGGTGCCGAGCAACGGCAGCGCCTTGACCACGCCGCCGCCGGTTTCGAGGATTCCGGCCGTTTCATCGCTGATCGTGATGGCGGGCGAAGCGCGCTTGGCGCAATGGCCGATGATCTGGTCCGCAAGGTAGTGCACGTTGACGACAGCCCTGGCGACGCCTGCCGACCCGGCCAGATCCAGGCTGCGGTCGAGCATGGTCTTGCCACCGACCGGCACGAGAGGCTTCGGCACTGTGTCTGTGATCGGCCGCAGCCGCTTGCCGAAACCGGCGGCGAGGATCATGGCGGTCGTCACTCCTGCAACCATCTAGCGCGGCTCCACGGTCGCATCGAGAATGCCATGCTCCGCATACCAATCGGCCAGTTCCGCGAGGGGCGGATGGGCAAGACTCTCGCGCAGATAGGCCTGTAGGCGCGGAATGTGAGCGAGATAGCCCGGCTTGCCATCTCGCTCGTCAAGACGCACGAAAATCCCGAGGATTTTTGTCGCTCGCTGGGCAGCGAGAATGGCGAAGGCAAGCCGGAAGCCGGCCTCGTCGAACGCTTCCGACACTGCGCGCAAGGCGCAGTAACGATCGAGAAGGCGGGACCGCAAATCTGCAGGCACATCGACGCGGGCATCCTGCAGCAACGATGCAACGTCATAGGCCGTGGACCCGATCATCGCGTCCTGGAAATCGATCAGACCGACGCGTTCGACGCCTTCGGCGGCGGCGTCCCAGATGATGTTGGGCGAATGGAAATCCCGCAGGAGCAGCGTCTTCTCACCCGCATCGACGATATTGAACAGACGCGTCCAGAGGCCGCGAAATGCGGCGAGCCCGTCCTGCGACAAGGGCGCACCGGTGACCCGCGGCACGTACCAGTCCGTCAGAAGTTCCGTTTCGATTTGAAAGGCCGGCAGATCGAAATCCGGCACTTGATACGCGCGACCGGCGACTTCCATGTCGCGGGGCCATTCGAGGCGATGCATCGCCGCAAGGCAATCGAGACCGCCCTCATAGCGCTCCGAAATCGGCCGGCGATCCGCGTCAAGGACGCCATCACCGCCCAGATGCTCGAGCAGGACGAAGCCGGCGTCAAGATCGAAGACGTGGATTTTGGGTGCGCGGAACCCCTTGTCCTTCAAAGCCTGCCCGATCGCTACGAAGGGCAGGATGTCCTCCGCCAGATGGGCGATCTGCGAATAGGGCTTCCCGTCGCGCACTGGCGGGCCGTCCGGTCGGCGCGGGGCGTTCATCAGGATCGCGGTCACGCCATCACTCCGCACGGTCTCATAAGCCCGGGTCGAGGCGTCGCCGAGAAGGAACATGCGCTGTGCTGTGGGCCAGTCGTGCTCTTCGAGGAACCGGCGGATTGCAAGGCTGCGATCGAGCCGGGTGATGAATTCGGCGGGACCGTCCACGACGAGATCGCGGCTGTCGGGGTCGGCGGGATTTTCGTCGAGCGCGACAGTTACACCCGTGCCCGGCAGTGCCGCCTCTGCGCGTTGCGGCCATTCGACCAGTGCGACACCGCCCGATAGCGCCTCCCAGAGGCACAGCTCATCGAGTTCGTCCGGATCGGTGAGGCGATAGAGATCGAAGTGGCTGACCGGCAAGCGCAGATCGTAGGTCTGGACGAGCGTGAAGGTGGGGCTCGGCACCTCCAGCAGTCCTTCGAAATCGCCCGCCAGCGCGCGGATCACGGCGCGAGCAAACGTTGTCTTCCCGGCTCCAAGATCGCCTCGCAACAGAATGCAGTCGCCCGGTTGCAACGCCATGGCGAAATCGGCGGCGAAGCGCGTCAGGGCCTGCTCGGTCGGAAAGGTCCGCTGCACGGGTTCGCTTCGAGCCACTATTCGGCGGCCATCCGCGCGCCGGGCGGCACGCGCGGGAAAAACAGGGTCACTTCCGTACCCCGTTCGGGCGAGGAATCGATCGTCACGTCGCCCTGATGCAGAGTCACGAAGCTCTTCACCAGCGCCAGTCCCAGCCCGGCTCCGCGCCGGCGGCCGGGCTTGCCGGTTTCGAACGGATCGAAAATCTCCTTCAGCGCCTCGGCGGGAATGCCGGGCCCGCGATCGCGGATCTTGAAGCGGACGCCGTTCTCGCCATCGTCGCAGGTAAAGGTCACGACCGTGTCCTCCGGCGCGAAATCGGCGGCGTTGGAGAGGACATTGATCATGATCTGGTGGAGGCGCGTGGCGTCGGCGTAGATGGTGCCCATGTCGGGGGCGACGCGCACGACGAGATCGAGGCGGTGCTCGGCGAATCGCGGTGCGAGATCGGCGGCGACTTCGCGCATCATCGGCTCGATGTCGATCTCGGTGAAGTCGAGCTCCATCACGCCGGCGTCGATGGTCGCGAGGTCGAGCGTGTCGTCGATGATCAGCTTCAAAGCTTCAGACGATTCAGCGATGTAGCCGACATAGTCGGACTGTTTCTCGTTGAGCGGACCCGTCGACGGTTCCTGCAGGAGAGCGGTGAAGCCGGAAATGTTGGTGAGCGGCGTGCGCAGCTCGTAGGACACGTGGCGGATGAAACGGGTGCGCAGGAGCGCGGTGCCTTCCAGCGCCTCGTTGCGGTCGCGCAGGGCACGTTCGACGCCTTCGCTGGCGGTGATGTCGACGAAGGTGATCATGGTCTGGCCGTTGGGCAGCGGCACGACAGTCCAGGACAGGATGGAGTCGCTGACCGCGCAGCGGCCGGATTCGTCGCTGCGATCGTCCGCGAAGCCGGTGACCATGCCCGCGAAGCGGGACCACAATTCGTCGTTTCCGAAACGCCGGTCGCAGATCCTGGCGATCTGGCCGATATGCACGGCTTCGCGCTCCAGCAGTTCCTCGATATCCCAGAAGCGCCGGAATGCCGGATTGGAGAGACGCAAGCGGCCGTCCTGGCCGAACACGGCGACACCTTCGGCGAGATTGTCGAGCGTTTCACCCTGCACCCGAACCAGCGTCTCGTAGCGGCTCTGAAGGTCGATCGTCTCGGTCAGGTTCTCGAAGACCCAGGTCAGGCCGCCGCGCGGATGGGGATTGGCGACGACGCGGATGGTCTGCCCGTCGGGGAGATACCAGACATCCTCTCGCGGTTCGACGGCCCGATAGGCCGACAGCACCTCGTCCTTCCAGTCGCGCCAGTCCGGCTTTTCCTCCAGACGGCCATCGGCGCGCAGCCGGTCGAGGAACATCGCATTGTCGGGACCGGAGTCGAGAAAGCCCTGGTCGAGATCCCACAGCTTCTGGAATTCCTGATTGTAGAAGCGCAGCCGGGCGTTCTCGTCGAACATCGCGACGGCGGTGTTCAGACGGTCGAGCGTTTCCTCATGGCTGCGGATCGTCTTGTTCAATTCGCTGCGGGTCGCCTCGAAATCGGTGCGATCCACGGCAAGACCCGCCGACCCGTAGGGCCCGGTCGCGTCGGTGACGTCGTAGAGCAGGCGGTCGCCATTGACGACGGCGGAGACGGAGGCGTGATAGCAGCCCGCATCGTCACGGTTCGTCAGGATCGCCTTCAGCGCCTGGTTGCCGAGAAATTCCGCGTTGGCTGCGATCGTCTCGACGGGCTGCGCGTGGCCCGTGGCCTGAGCGAAGGCGCGATTGACCCAGGCCAGGGCCCCGTCCGAGCTGCGGAGCCAGAACGGCGCGTCCAGCGAATCCAGGAGCGCCTGCAGGGTCTCGAGCGTATCGACCACGCGGCCATGTTCCAGCGCCAGGCGGGCATGTTCGGCGCGTTCGCCCGACAGGTTCTCGAACCGCAGGACCGCGCTCGATCCGTTGGTTCGGCCGATCACGTCCAGCGGGACGCCGCGCCGCGTCTCGACCGTCACGGAAAACGGTTTGGCCTCCTCGCGCAATTCGGCGACCAGATGGTCGAGCTGCGTCGCGGAGGCCGGTTCGAGCCAGCGTCCGAATGCAAGAAAGGCGCTGCGCTCCGGCGGCGCCCCGGTTTCCGGCGTCAGCGTGCCGATGATGACGGGCTTGCGGTCGCGGTCTTCCCAGATCACGGCGCGCTGGCCTTCCGTCGTCGCCAGCGTTTCAAGCCGGGCAACCTGCACATTGAGTGCCGAGACCTTGGTGCGCAGCGTCGTGTTCTGACGCGCCGTGCGGCCGCGCTCGCGTATCAGCCACAGTGCCGAGGCGAGCGCCGCCGTCATCGCACCGGCGAAAAGCGCGAACTGCACGACCTCGAACGTGTCGAAATGCTGGCCCAGAAAGGCGCCGACGATGGGGCCGAGTTCGTCCGCACGCGCCAGGGAAGGCAATCCGGCAAGAACGGTCGAGGCGGCGAAAAGCGCAACGGTGCCGGAGCGTCGGCCAAGTCCGCTCCGTCGTCTAGCGCCTCTCGAGTCCTTCATCCGTCGTCCCCTCGCCGCGGGCACGCGATACGGCGGCAATCATGTGAAAATCACGCCGCGCCACGGCGGCGCGTCTTCCCGAATCACTCCAAAATACCCGCACTGGGAATCGCCGTGAAGCGTTGCGCGCGCAAAAAGATGGCCGGAGATTATGCACAAATCTCCGGCCACCAGATGTAGTAGTGATCAAACTTCAGATCAGTATCTGTAGTGTTCCGGCTTGTAAGGGCCCTTCGGCGTGACGCCGATATAGGACGCCTGTTCGTCGGAGAGATCCGTCAGCTTCGCGCCGAGCTTGTCGAGATGCAGGCGCGCGACCTTCTCGTCGAGATGCTTGGGCAGGATGAAGACTTCGTGGCCATACTGCTCACCCTTGGTGAAGAGCTCGATCTGAGCCAGCACCTGGTTGGTGAAGGATGCACTCATGACAAAGCTCGGATGGCCGGTGGCGTTGCCGAGGTTCAGAAGCCGGCCTTCCGACAGCAGGATCATGCGATCGCCGCCCGGAAACTCGATCATGTCGACCTGCGGCTTGATGTTGGTCCATTTCAGGTTCTTCAGCGCGGCGACCTGAATCTCGTTGTCGAAGTGACCGATATTGCCGACGATGGCCATGTCCTTCATCTCGCGCATGTGCTCGATGCGGATCACGTCCTTGTTGCCGGTGGTGGTGATGAAGATGTCGGCCGAGGAGACGACGTCCTCGAGCTGAACGACTTCGAAGCCGTCCATCGCGGCCTGCAGGGCGCAGATCGGGTCGATCTCGGTGACCTTCACGCGGGCGCCGGCGCCGCTGAGCGACTGGGCGGAACCCTTGCCGACATCGCCGTAGCCGCACACGACGGCGACCTTGCCGGCCATCATCACGTCGGTGGCGCGACGGATGCCGTCGACGAGCGATTCCTTGCAGCCGTATTTGTTGTCGAATTTCGACTTGGTGACGCTGTCGTTGACGTTGATCGCGGGGAAGGGCAGCAGGCCCTTCTTCTGCAGCTGGTAGAGCCGGTTCACGCCGGTAGTGGTTTCCTCGGTGACGCCCTTGATCGCGTGGCGCTGCTTCACGAACCAGCCGGGGCTCTGTTCCATGCGCTTCTTGATCTGGGCGAACAGGACTTCCTCTTCCTCCGACGTCGGATTGGAGAGCACGTCCTCGCCTTCCTCGGCGCGGGCGCCGAGCAGGATGTACATGGTGGCGTCGCCGCCATCGTCGAGGATCATGTTGGTGTAACCGCCGTCGGGCCACTGGAAGATCTGGTCGGTGTAGGTCCAGTAGTCCTCCAGCGATTCACCCTTGACGGCGAAGACCGGGGTGCCGGTGGCGGCGATGGCCGCGGCGGCGTGATCCTGGGTGGAGAAGATGTTGCAGGACGCCCAGCGAACGTCCGCGCCGAGCACCTTCAACGTCTCGATCAGCACGGCGGTCTGGATCGTCATGTGCAGCGATCCGGTGATGCGCGCGCCGGACAGCGGCTTTGCTTCGCCGAATTCCTCGCGGCAGGCCATCAGGCCCGGCATTTCGGTTTCGGCGATGTCGATTTCCTTGCGGCCGTAATCGGCCAGGGACAGATCGGCGATCACGTAGTCTTGCGTGTTTGACATGCGGATACTCCAAGCGGTTTGGCGCGCTGCCTACCAGAGAGCGGCCGAACTGACAATCACAACATAAGGAAATCCTTATATCCTGATCTTGACCAGGATCACTCGCCCTCGCCGAAGCGGTCGGCGATCAGGGCGGCGATCGCGTCAAGCGCGGCTTCGGCATCCGGACCCTCGGCGTCGACCTTGATGCAGCAGCCGGGAGCGGCGGCCAGCATCATCAGGCCCATGATCGACGTTCCGTTCACCGAGAGCCCGTCCTTGGAGACGGTCACCGAGGCCTCGAAACTCTCGACGAGCTTGACGAATTTGGACGAGGCGCGCGCGTGCAGGCCGCGCTTGTTGGTGATCTCGAACGTGCGCGTCGCCGGGGCGATCTGGCCGGTCAATGCGGTCACTTCCCCGCCAGGATCTGGCTGGCCACATTGATGTATTTGCGGCCCGCCCCGCAGGAGAGCGAAAGGGTCTCTTCCATCGAATGATCCTCGCGCACGCGGGCGAGCTTGATGAGCATCGGCAGGTTCATGCCGGCGAGAATCTCGATGCGGCCGGTTTCCATGACGGAAATCGAAAGATTGGAGGGCGTGCCGCCGAACATGTCGGTGACGATGATGACGCCGATGCCGCCATCGACGTCGGAAACCCGGTCGAGAATGTCACGACGACGCTGCTCCATGTCGTCGTCGGCCCCGATGCACACGGTCGCGAACTGCGCCTGGTCGCCCACGACGTGTTCGACCGCTTTCTTGAATTCGTCCGCAAGATTCCCGTGCGTTACGAGCACGACGCCGATCATACCGTCAACTCTCCCGTCCTGCCCGACGCAGGTCGGTTTTCTCCACCTGCCGTTTCCCCAATGGGCAGGCCGCATCATGATCAGCAAAATTGACGTGTGACAAGGTTTTTCGCCCCTCCTCAACAGTCTCTAGAGGAGCCGGCGCGACAGGCCAAGCCAGCCGAGCACGGCGTAAGCGCCGCAAACCGGCTGCCGGCACGGCAAGACGAGTTCGGGAAGCTCCACCGTGTGGAGGCGGGCGCGACGGTCGGGATCGGCGACGCGTTCGCTGTCTTCGGCCGGTACCAGCGTGACACAAAGCGCCAGCCGCGTTTCGGCCTTGCAGCGTGAGGCGGCGACCGGCGCAGCGCCGAAACCGCGCAGCTCGATCAGGCCGGCGATCGTGCCCGGAACGGTGGCAAGCAGGGCCCCGGTATCGTCATCCGCCGACAGGAAGGCCTGATCATCCGCAACGAGGGCCGACGCAATTTCGCTCGCGCGGCAGCGAAACAGGAGTTCGATGGCGAGCGCCGTCTTTCCCGCGCCGGACGGTCCGCGAATGAGCACACCGCGCCCGTCGATCTCCACGACGCTGGCATGCTGCAGGATGGAACCGGCGGGTGCGCCCGCGGTCATTCGCGCGGCAGCCGGATCACGAAGCGCGCACCCGCGGGCTTGCCGTCCGGGCCGCCGGGAATGTTCTCGGCCGTCAGGGTGCCGCCATGGGCCTCGATGATCTGGCGAGAGATCGACAGGCCGAGACCGGAATTGCGGCCGAACTGATCCGGGCCCGGCCGGTCGGTGTAGAAGCGTTCGAAGATGTTCTCGATGTTCTCGGCGCGAATGCCGGGCCCGTTGTCCTCGACCGCGACGACCACCTGGCGCGGCGCCGAGGACAGGCGGATATCGACACGGCCGGTCTCCTCGTCGACGAAGGACGAGGCGTTCTGGACCAGATTGGTGATCACCTGGCCGATGCGCAACTCGTGGCCGCTGACCGCGAAGCCCTTGGCCCCGTTCTGCCGCCGGTCGACATGCAGTTTCAGGCTGCGGTCGCCGACGGCGACGCTCTGGCCGAGAATGCTGGTCAGATCACGCAGCAGCCGTTCGAGATCGACCGTCTGCGCATCCTCGCGCACCAGTTCGGCGTCGAGACGCGAGGCGTCGGAAATGTCGGTGATCAACCGGTCGAGCCGACGGACGTCATGCTGGATCACGTCGGTCAGGCGCTTGCGCATGTCGTCGTTCTTGGCGAGCGGCAGCGTCTCGACCGCGCTGCGCAGGGACGTCAGCGGGTTCTTCAGTTCGTGGCTCACATCGGCGGCGAAACTCTCGATGGCGTCGATCCGCGCATAGAGCGCGTTGGTCATGTCGCGCAGGGCGACGGAGAGGTTGCCGATCTCGTCCTGGCGGGCGGAGAAATCCGGTATCTCCTCGCGCAGCTTGATGGAGCGGCGCACGCGAACGGCGGCGGCGGCCAGCCTTCGCAGCGGATTGGCGATCGTGCCGGCGAGCGCGATGGACAGGATGGTGTTGACGATGACGGCGACGCCGAAGACGCGCATCATGGCGAAGCGCTCGGCCTTGACGATCTTGTCGATGTCGCCGCCCTGGGTGGACAGCTGCAGCACGCCGAGCACCGCGCGGAAACGCTGGATCGGCACGGCCACCGAGACGATCAGCTCGCCCTGCGGCGTGATGCGCACGATCTGCGAGCGGGCGCCGGCGAGCGCATCCATCACCTCCGAGTAGCCGGCACCGCTGCCGCCCGGCTGCTCGGAATAGACGCTGAGGTCCCGCCGGCGGAAGATGCGCGAGAAGATGCGGTCGACGCGATCGCCAAGGTCGAGCTCGGTCTCGTCGACGGCGGGCAATTCGTAGCGCAGGACCTGGCCGCCGGAATAGAGATGGCGCGAATCAAGCAGCAGGTTGGATTCACGGTCATAGATGCGCGCGCGGGTGCGGGTCGGCGAGATCAGGCGGCGCAGGACGGGCGCGACCTTTTCCGGGTTGATCGGAAAATCCAGATTGTCGAAGCGGTCGGCATTGGGAACGATGCTCTCGCCGGCCTGCAGTTCGAGCAGCTTGTCGGGATCGATCAGGATGGCGTTGGTATCGACATTGGCCGAGGCCGCGATGGCGCCGGCAATGATCTCGCCCTGGATCATCAGGCTCTCGACGCGCGCGTCGATCAGACCGTCGCGGAACTGGTTGATGTAGAGAATGCCCGACATCAAGACGCCGAGCGCGGCCAGGTTGAGGAACAGGATGCGCTGGGTGAGCGAGGAGAAGATGTAGCCGCCGGTCAGGCGGCGCGGCGCGGCGCGCGCGGCGCGCGCGGGCTTCGCCACGCGGTCGCGCGCCTTGGCGGGCTCGCCGGTCTCGGTTCCCAGCGGGATATGATCGACTTCTGCCGTCATCGCGCCCTGTTTTCTGTTCGCCGGCGGCGATCGGTCACGTTTCGCGGAACCGGTAGCCGACGCCGTAGAGCGTTTCGATCATGTCGAAACTGTCATCGACGACCTTGAACTTCTTCCGCAGCCGCTTGATGTGGCTGTCGATCGTCCGGTCGTCGACGTAGACCTGGTCATCATAGGCCGCATCCATCAGCGAATCACGGCTTTTCACCACGCCGGGACGTTGCGCCAGCGCATGCAGGATCAGGAATTCGGTGACCGTGAGCGTCACCGGCTGGTCCTTCCAGGTGCAGGTATGGCGCTCCTGGTCCAGCACGAGGTTGCCGCGCACGATCGACTGGGCCTGGCTGGCGCCGTCGCCCTTGACCATGACCTCGCGCGCGGCCGTGCGGCGCAGGACCGCGCGGGCGCGCTCGACCAGCAGGCGCTGGGAGAACGGCTTGGTGATGAAGTCGTCGGCGCCCATCTTCAGGCCGAAGAGTTCGTCGATCTCGTCGTCCTTCGACGTCAGGAAGATGACCGGCAGGTCCGTCTTCTGGCGCAGCCGCCGCAACAGTTCCATGCCGTCCATGCGCGGCATCTTGATGTCGAGAATGGCGAGGTTGGGCGGGCGCGCCATCAGCCCTTCGAGCGCGGACGCGCCGTCGGTGTAGGTCTCGACGCGATACCCTTCCGCCTCCAGGGCGATCGAGACGGAGGTCAGAATGTTGCGGTCGTCATCGACCAGCGCGATCGTCTGCATGCTGAAATTCTCCCCGGCCATTCCGCCAAGTCCCTGCCCGTCAAAAACGCAAGCGGTTGACGCCGAAACTTGGCGCAAAATGTGGCACAGAACGTTTTCGGTGTCATCGTGACGCCGCTTTGACCGGGTTGGACACCCGTCACGCCGATCACGCAATCCACCTGACGAGACAGCCGAAATGCTGTGACTCAGTCGTCGCCTGAACCGATTGAACTCTTTTTTGAAAGGTTAAATCGATTAATCATTTGAAATGCAAGACGATTTCTGTTTGAGCCACGAGTCTGCTTAAACGCGGCTTTAAACAGGATTAAAAATTTCGCAGCCACGGCGGCGATCGGCGCATCGAAACCAAAGACCAACGGGTGAGGATCATGAAGACAGCAGGCTTGTTCAACGCAGCGCACGGACTGGATAAACAGGGCTTTCGGGCGCCGGCTGCCGTCTATTACAACCTCACCGAGGCAGAACTCTACGAAGAGGCGATCGACCGCCGCGAGGCGCAGCTGAGCGCCCATGGCGCGCTCGTCGCCAAGACCGGCGTGCACACCGGCCGCTCGGCCAAGGACAAGTTCGTCGTCAAGGACGGCCTGGTCGACGACCACATCTGGTGGGACAACAACAAGGCGATGTCGCCGGAGCATTTCAAGACGCTGCACGAGGACTTCCTCACGCAGGCGCAGGGGATGGAACTGTTCGTGCAGGACCTCATCGGCGGCGCCGACGAGGAACACCAGATCAAGGTGCGGGTGGTGACCGAGAATGCCTGGCATTCGCTGTTCATCCGCAACCTGCTGATCCGGCCGGAGCGTTCGGCGCTGGCCTCCTTCGTGCCGGAACTGACGATCATCGACCTGCCGAATTTCGAGGCCGATCCGGAACGTCACGGCTGCCGCACGGGCACGGTGATCGCGGTCGATCTCACCCGCATGATCGTGCTGATCGGCGGCACCTCCTATGCCGGCGAGATGAAGAAGTCGGTGTTCACCGCGCTCAACTACGTTCTCCCGAAGAAGGGCGTCATGCCGATGCACTGCTCGGCGAATGAAGGTCCAGACGGCGACGTGGCCGTCTTCTTCGGCCTGTCGGGCACCGGCAAGACGACGCTTTCCGCCGATCCCTCACGCACGCTGATCGGCGACGACGAGCATGGCTGGAGCGAGAACGGCGTGTTCAATTTCGAGGGCGGCTGCTACGCCAAGACGATCCGCCTGTCGCGCGAAGCCGAGCCTGAGATCTACGCCACGACGGAACGCTTCGGAACGGTTCTGGAAAACGTCATCCTCGACGACGTCAAGATGCCGGACTTCCACGACGCGTCGCTGACGGAAAACACGCGTTGCGCCTATCCGCTGCACTTCATCTCCAATGCCAGCGACACCGGCAAGGCCGGCCAGCCGCAGAACATCATCATGCTGACCGCCGACGCCTTCGGCGTGATGCCGCCCATCGCCAAGCTGACGCCGGCGCAGGCCATGTATCACTTCCTGTCCGGCTACACCGCCAAGGTGGCCGGGACGGAAAAGGGCGTGACCGAGCCGGAAGCGACCTTCTCCACCTGCTTCGGCGCTCCCTTCATGCCGCGCCACCCGTCGGAATACGGCAATTTGCTGCGCGACCTGATCGCCAAGCACGAGGTCGATTGCTGGCTGGTGAACACCGGCTGGACCGGCGGCGCCTACGGCACGGGCAACCGCATGCCGATCAAGGAGACCCGCGCGCTGCTGACCGCGGCGCTGAACGGCAAGCTGAACGACGCGGAATTCCGCACCGACCCGAATTTCGGCTTCGCGGTTCCGGTGGCGGTCGACGGCGTCGACACGGCGATCCTCGATCCGCGTTCGACCTGGGCCGATCCGGAAGCCTATGACGAGCAGGCCAAGAAACTCGCCGCCATGTTCACCGCCAATTTCGAGAAATTCGCGCCGCATGTCGATGTCGAGGTGATGGACGCCGCACCGCGCTTCCTCGAAGCCGCCGAATAAAGGACCGGCATCGGGATTGAAATCACGGCGTCCGCCTCCGGCGGGCGCCGTTTTCGTTGCCGGTCTTGCACCGCGGGCGGCAACGGCTATGGTCGCGCCATGACGAGAATTCCGCCACTTCAGGACGTCCGGACATGAGCGTCGCGGACCTGCCGATCCGCCACGGGCTGACCCTGCCCAGCTGGTCGATGACGGAGGAATTCGTGCTCGCATCCGGGCCCGGCGGGCAGAATGTCAACAAGACGTCGAGCGCCGTCCAGTTGCGCTTTTTCCCGGGATCGGCGGGCGTTTTCAACGACCACCAGCTGCGACGGCTCATGCAACTCGCCGGCAGGCGCGCCGGCAAGGACGGCTCGATCCTGATCCAGGCGAGCCGGTTCAGGGCGCAGGAGCGCAATCGCGAGGATGCACGCGATCGCCTGAAGGATCTCGTCTTGAAGGCGCTCGAACCGCCGCCGCCACCGCGCAAGGCGACGAGGCCTTCACGCGGCGCGATCGAACGCCGGCTGAAGGCCAAGGCCGGTCGGTCACAGGTCAAGAAGATGCGCGGCGCTGTCGATCGCGACGATCAGAATTCCTGATCGCCGTATCTTTCATTGCCGGTCAGCAGGCGCCCGCACCGACACTGGCGCCACCCGGAAGATGCAAGAAGGTGCAGCTGCCGTCGCTCATGACGTCGCCGAAGGGCGTCGAAACGTTGGAGCCCGACCCGCCGGCTGCGCTGCCGAGATGGAAACTCGCGGGGCCGCCCTCGACGCCGCCGACGAACTGCGCGTTCAGCCAGTAGCGTCCCGGCAGGACATAGCCGTAGCGCTGCTGCAGATAGGCGACCTCGGAGGCGGTCAGCCTGCGCCCGTTGACGAATACGTTGCTGGACCCGCGCGAGGCGTTTTCGTGAAGCGGGCCGCCGAGGTCGAGGCCCGGATAGATCTGTCCCGCGGCCGGCTGGCCCTCGAGGCCCCAGAGGCCCGACATGCGGTCATACCAGTAACTGCCGGCGGGAACGCGATAGGTCGCCGCCCAGTTCCGGCCCATGTCGCGGCCATTGATGACGACGCTCTCATGTGTGGACGCTTTCATGACTGACGCTCCTCCGTAACGATCGCCCGACCGGGCGGCGGAATGCATGGACATCGAGACGGCGACGGCGAGGCCGATCACGGAAGCATGTTTCGCCAGCATCTCGATATGTTCTCCATCCAGGTTCGATTGGCCCACCGAGACTATCGCGGGGCCGTGGCGCGTTCCGTGCGATTTGACACAGCGCGCAGGGAATCGGGGCTGGCGCCCGGTCGGACCCGGCATTAGTCTCGTGGCAGCCGTGCGCGGCACAGACACATGTTCAGTTCAAGAAGGACACCGCGATGGGAATTTTCGATTTCGTGAAGTCGGCCGGCAAGAAGCTCGGCTTCGGCGACGATGACGAAGAGAATGCGAAGGAGCTGAAGAAGGAGCTCGATTCGCACAAGCTCGGCACCGACGGCGTGGAAGTCGAGGTCAAGGGCGACACTGCGATCATCAAGGGTGCGGTGGAGGATCAGTCGATCTTCGAGAAGGCGGTGGTCGCCGTGGGCAACACGCTCGGCATATCCAAGGTGGAAGCCTCGGAACTGAAGGTCGCCGAGACGCCCGCCAAGGATCCGAAATTCCACACGGTGGAAAAGAGCGACACGCTGTGGGCGATTGCCGAGAAGGCCTATGGCAACGGCTCGAAATATCAGACGATCTTCGAAGCCAACACTCCGATGCTGACGCATCCGGACAAGATCTATCCCGGGCAGGTGCTGCGCATTCCCGAGCTCGACTAGGCCTTTTGGCCGGCGGCGGGCATGGCGCTTCGCCGCCGGCGCATTACATTGCGCGCATGACGGTCCTTCCCGACGGCGTGCGCCACTTTCCCGCCTGCCTTTCCCCCGAAGAACAGCGCGCGCTGCTCGATGACATTCGCGGCGTCGTGCAACGGGCGCCATTGTTCACGCCACGCATGCCGCGCACCGGCAAGCCGATGAGCGTGCGAATGACCAATTGCGGGTCGCTCGGCTGGGTGACCGACAAGGACCGGGGCTACCGCTACCAGGCGACGCATCCGGTGACCGGCGCGGCGTGGCCGCCGATCCCGGACCGGCTGACTGAGCTTTGGCGCGAATACAGCGACCACCCGCATCCGCCCGAGGCCTGTCTGGTCAATTTCTACGACGAGACCGCGAAGATGGGCCTGCACCAGGACCGCGACGAGGAGACCTTCGACGCGCCGGTGCTGTCGATCTCGCTCGGCGACGCTTGCCTTTTCCGCATTGGGGAGATCGAACGCAAGGGCCGCACGGTCCCCCTCAGGCTCGAAAGCGGCGACGTTCTGGTTCTCGGCGGGGCCAGCCGGCTTCGCCATCACGGCGTGGACCGGATCTATCCGGGAACCTCGATGCTCCTGAAGAAGGAAGGGCGCATCAACCTGACCCTTCGCCGGGTGACGAAACCCACCCGTTAACCCTACGTCACTGTTCGGCTCCGATTTTACCGTTTCTTCATTTCGCGCCCACTAACTGGATCGCGAGTTGGAGCCTATTCCGTGAGTTTGTACAGGCTTTCCCTGAAAGCGATCCCGCACAGGCGCGGGGTGATTGCCGGCAGTTTTGTCGCGGGATTCCTGCTGACCGCAGCCCTTCTGGCATTCGCCACCACGCTCGCCGTGAAATCGACGCTGGCGCATCACGCGGCCCACAAGACGCATGCGTTGGGGCGGTCGACCACCCACTGGCTGGATACGCTTCGGCGCCTCGGCGCGCTGGACCAGGCGGATGCCTGTTCGCCCGACTTCATCAGGCGCCTGCGCCTGATCGCGTTCCTGCCCGACGGCATCCACGAACTCATCTACACGCGCGACAATGTCATCGAATGCTCGGTCACGCTCGGCCGCCCGGACGTCCCGATCGAGATCGGCGCTCCCGATCTGACGCTGGAGGACAAGGGCCTGGATTTCTGGTTCGACCGCAATCTGGGCCTTCTCGGCCAGCCGAACCTGCAGGCCACTTTCCTGCGCATGGACAACTACATCGTCGTGATCACCGACCCGGCACAATCGCCTGCTCCGGTGCCATGGATCGCCCAGCGCGCATCGTTCTGGGCCGCCTTGAAATCCGCCGGCGCAACCGCTGAAGCCAGCGACACGGCCGTGCCAACGGCGGCCACTCCCTGGATGCCGAGTTTTCGCGAGAATGCCTGCGAGACGAACGGGCTGCTCTGCGTCGATCTGGTCGTGTCGCCTGCGGCCCTGGTCGCCGAAGAACGCTTGTGGATCGTGGCCGGGGGGCTTCTCTCCGTCCTGCTCGGGCTGATCGCCATGCTGCTGACCCGGACGGGGCTCGATCGGCTCTGGGCCCTTCCCAACCGCCTGCGCTACATGATGGACGGGGACAGCCTGTGCGCGGCCTACCAGCCGATCCTGTCGATCAGAGACGACAGGATCTCGGGCTTCGAGGTTCTGGCCCGTTGGCGTGACGTGACCGGCGAGACGGTGATGCCCGACAAGTTCCTGCCGCTCATCCTCGAAGGCGGCCTGTCTCGCGTCTTCACCGAACAGCTGGTCCGCAAGGTCTATTGGGACCTGCTCACGCTGCCGGACCACGAATGGCCGCTCAGCGTCCATTTCAACATCTTTCCGCGGGACTTCGAGGCCAAGTGGCTGCTGGAAGCCTTCGCGCCGCTGCGACTGCTGGGTGACCGCTGCTCGATCGTTCTGGAAATCGTGGAGAGCGACCGCCTGCCGCTGGAGCAGACGCACCAGACCGTCGAAACGCTGCGGGAACACGGCATTCTCACCTATGTCGACGATTTCGGCACGGGCTATTGCAACATCCAGTATCTTGGCCACCTATCCGTCGCCGGCGTGAAGCTGGACCGGACATTCGGCCAGGCGCCCGACGGGTCGCTGATGGCCGAGCTTCTGACGCGCGCCGCGGAAATGGTCAGGAGCGCCGGGTTCGCGCTCGTCGTCGAGGGGGTCGAAACGGAAGACCGAATGGAGGCCATTCGCGCCAGCGGGCTCTTCGATGAAGCGCAGGGCTATTACATCGCCCGGCCGCTGGATTTCCAGGATCTGGTCGCGTTCCTCAAGAACCGCGAACCGCGGCATGCGCCGGACGAAGCAAAGCAACTCTCGCTCGTCGTCTGAAAGACGCATCTTCGTACGCCCGGTGGATCCAAATCATTTCGTCGGCTAAATTTAACGTGACGGATGGTTCAACGCGCGATCGACGCGCATGTGGTAGATGACGGGCCCTATCGTCATCACGTGCCGGTAGTCGCGCATCGCCGCGGCAATACGCGGGTCGGCGAGAAAGGCCGCCGCCGCGTCGTCCTCCGGCACGGTGACGACGAGATCCGGCTTCGTCGCAAGCTCGGCCGCCTTCTGATCGATCACCTCGGCGAGCCGACGGCGCAGGGTTTTGGCCTGCGGCGCGCCTTCGGGCAGCGTTCTCAGACCTTTCAGGGCCAAACCGGCGATCCAGTCGCTGCCGTCGCGCGCTATCCATCGGGCGCGGATGTGCCGGGCGGCCGGATGCACGAGTTTCAGGTGCTGCGTGAAGGTGAGCAACGTCGCATCGGGCGGCAAATTGTCGAGCGAAGCGAGTTCGAAGACATATTGCGTTCCGTTTCGGATGCGGTCGGCGCTCCATTGGGCGAAGGAGACGCAGGCGCACAGGGCAAGGATGCGCCCGATCCCGAGCGCACCGTCCCTCCGCGGTGCCTGCCGCCAGGCGATCGCAAGGGTCAGACCGACCGTCACGACGACCGGCAGGAGGTGATAGTCCCAACCCTTGCCCTGCGCCAGGAAGACCGCGAGGAAGCCCGTCGAAGCAGCAAAGCCTGACGTCACCACCGGGTCGAAACGAGTGCGCCAACAGATGACGGCCACGGCCGCAAAGGCAAACCCTGTGACCTTGAGGCCTTCAAGGCTCGCTCTTCCCGCGTCGGTCCAGTTCGTGCCGTAGAGATCGAGTGCGATGGGCAGAACATTCTCCGCATAGGCGGGAAAGAATTTCCAGACAATCAGGCCATAGGCGACGACGACCGCCGCCGCGGCGAGGTTCTCAACGGCGAACAGGATGCGCAGGGACCGGTGCCGTGCCGCCGATATGAGGACGGGCAACAGGATGGCGAGCACGTAATAGGGTTTCAGGCAGACGATCGCTGCCCCGAGGACGCCGCTGGCGATGACCAAGCCCAAGGGCATCTCCAGCCGCGGACCCCGGACCGCGCGGGCCGCAATGAGGGTCAGACAGGGCAAGAACGCGATCATGCCCCAATGTTCGCGCTGGGCGAAGACGGAGGTCGGTGCGAAGAAGAGCAGGGCCGCCACGGTAAACAGCGCGGGCCGCACGGACCCGTCCAGCCAGGCCGTCCGGCGCAGGATGCCCAGGACAAGCATCATGGACACGGCTAAGACCGCGAAGACGGCAAGGGTCGTGAACACTTCCGCGCGGATGCCGGTCAGATGCTCCAGGCCCATCCAGGGGAGGTAGAGCGCGACCGATAAGGGCGGATTGATCTCGTAGACATCTCGGTAGAGCGTCTCGCCGTTCAGCACCCGGTCGGCAACGATGAGCAGCCAGGAGACGTCACCATGCAATTCCGCGAAACCGAGTTGCAGCAACGCCGCCGCCAGCATGACCAGAAGGCCCGCCAGAAGGGGGCCCAGCGCAAGGCTCGGTGTTCGGGTCGCAGCGGGGTGACAGGTTGTGGCGATGACACGTTCCTCCCTGTGCCCGCCTTCGCCGCCTCACGCGGCGCGAGGCGCGTTTCCTGCCGCTCTCGCCGGCAACTCCGAAAGCCTGGCCACGGCGAGGAGGCCCAGCCCGACAGGAAGGTTCATCCGGCCAACCAGATGCCTTTCGGCTTCAAACAGTGCCTTCATCATCCTGTTGGCGAGGCCTGGCGGAATGTCTGCGCCGGTGGACGCAGCGTCTTTGTCCTTCGGCAGGGCCCGGTCGAGAACCCGCATGACAGCCGCCGCCGGAAACAACGCCGAATTGGTGAACGTCAGGCGCTGCGCGTCGAAGCCGTTTTCCCGCAGCACCTCCGCCAGGCCGTCCCTCGAATAGCGGCGGAAGTGGTGCAGGTGCTCGTCGTGGTGGCTCCACAGCCATTGATGCGCCGGGACCGTGACGAGCAGCCGGCCATCGGGCTTCAACAGGCGGGCGAGCGTCTGCAGCGCGGCGGCGTCCTTTTCGACATGTTCCAGCACGTCGAACATGCAGACGAGATCGAATGTCTGGCCGAAGGCGGGGAGGCTGTCCGGCAGATGGCCGGCAAGCGGCTCGATACCCGTCTTCTCGGCGGCGATCCGGCGTGCTCCAGCATCCATCTCCACGGCGGTGACGGTACCGAACCGCGAGAGCATCGCGATGTTGCCGCCGGTACCGGCGCCGACTTCCAGGATCGACGCGTCCTTCGGCAGGTCCAGCGTTTCGAGGATCGCGGCGATCACGGCCCGGCGGCCGCAAAACCACCAGTGCCGGTCCTCCGTCTCGGCCATTTTCCGATACGCGGCGGGTTCCATCAGTCGTCGTCCTCGTAGATCTTGCGCACCACATAGATCGGGCGCCGTTTGACCTCGTCATAGACGCGGCCGAGATATTGTCCGAGCACACCGATGCCGATGAGCTGGATGCCGCCCAGGAACAGCATGCCGGTCATCAGGGACGTGTAGCCGGGAACGTCGGCGCCGAAGATCATCGTCCGGCCGATCAGGACGCCGCCATAGAGAAAGGCGAGCACCGAGATGACACTGCCGACATAGCCCCAGATTTCCAGCGGGACGGAGGAGAAGCTGGCGATTCCCTCCAGCGCGAGGTTCCAGAGCTTCCAGGGCGTGAACCGGGTGACACCCCCGGACCGCGGCGCGCGCTTGTATTCGATGATCGCCGTCTTGAAGCCGACCCAGGCGAACAGGCCCTTCATGAAGCGCCGCCGCTCCGGAAGGTTCTTCAGAACGTCGAGCACAGCTCGGTCCATCAGCCGGAAATCGCCGACATTTTCCGGTATCTGCGTCTTCGACAGCATGTTGTGCACCCGGTAGAACAGGCTGGCCGAGTGGCTCTTGGCCCGGGAATCGGAGGAACGGTCCGCCCGCTTGGCGACGACGACTTCAGCACCCTCGCGCCAGCGGTCGATCATCTGCGGGATGAGGCCGGGCGGATCCTGCAAGTCGACGTCGATCGGGATCGCGGCGTCGGCATCGCAGGCGTCGAGGCCCGCCGTCAACGCGGCTTCCTTGCCGAAATTGCGGGAGAGATCCACGATGCGGATACGGCTGTCGTCCCTGCGCGCGCCACACAAGGCGTCGAGCGTTCCGTCTGTGCTGCCGTCATTGACGAAGAGAAGCTGGAAACGAAGGCGACTGGTTTGCAGAGGGTCGATCACCGCACGGGTGTCGGACAGGAACGCGGCAATCGTGTCGGCTTCGTTGAAGACGGGGATGATCAGGGCGACCGTCAGTGTGCGCTGGTCGGGTGACAAAGTATTGGCCTCGTCATGCGCTCCCCGCTTCAAATTCTCCTGAGGTGTCGGCGCGGTCAAATCCGAACATCTCCCCGTTCAGGGAAAATAGAACGCCAAAATAGCTAAGATTCGATTATCCTTCAAAGCTTCCTGTGCGGCACTTAATCAGACCTGCAATTCACGGAACGACCGGACGAAATGCACCATGGCTGCGCCCCCATCCTCGAAACACAGGCCCTCGACGACGCCGGTAAGAATGACGTGGTCACCGCCCGGGTGGCGTCCGGAAGTGCGGCACTCGAATGTCGCCAGGGCGCCCTCGATGACCGGCAACCCGTCACCGGTCCGATCGAAGACGACGTCCTTGAACTTGTCGGCGCCCCTGGTCGCGAACCGCATTGCGACCTCCTCATGGCCCGGCCGCAGAACCGACACGGCAAACCGCTGACTGGTCATGAAGGCCTCGAAACACCGGGCCGAGCGGTTGAGGCACATCAGCACCATCGGCGGATCGACCGAAAGCGGCACGAAGGTGCTCGCGGTGAATCCGTGCGGGTCGCCTTCGGCGTCGAGCGTCGTGGCGATCACGACACCGCTCGGAAACAGCGAAAATGCGCGTTTGAGCATGTCCGGCGTCGGCCGCTCGATGTTCGTCGGCACGGCGTCTTCATCCCGCATCGCATGAGAATGGATCGTCATGACTGGCTCCTGGCATTCGCCGCGGGATGCGGCGCTTCAAGCCGGGCGCCGGCCCCGAACAGTTTCTCGCGCAGGGTCCCGTCACTGTAGTCGCGCTTGACCAATCCGCGCTCCTGCAGCGCCGGCACCACCAACTCGACCAAGTCGCGGGTCGTGTCGGGCATGATGAGCCGCGCGATGTTGAACCCGTCGATGTCGGTCTTTTCCATCCAGTCGGCCAGTTCGACCACCACCTGGTCCACGCTGCCGATGATGAGGAGATTGCGCGCGGACAGTGCCATTTCCTCGGCGATCCGGCGGGGCGTGTAGGCGCCGTCCTTGCCGCGCGTCAGGTTTTCCATGGCGGTGCGATTGGAATCGTTCTCCTCGTAGCGGATCGGCTCGTCCAGCGGGTAGCGCGACAGGTCGATGCCGAGCCCGCCCGAAGCATGCGCCAGCACGGCCTCGGGGCTGGCATGACGGCGATATTCCGCGGCCTTCTCCTGCGCTTCCTTTTCGGTGCGGCCGACAATGATCGTCGCGCCTGCCAGCACCTTCACGTCATGGGGCCGTCGGCCCTGCCCGACTGCGCGGCGACGGATGTCGGCGACATTGGCGGCGATGCTGTCCTTGGACGAACCGTTGACGAAGACGCATTCGGCATGGGTAGCCGCGAACTGCTTGCCCCGCCCGGAGGCCCCGGCCTGCAAAAGCACCGGCGTGCGCTGCGGCGACGGCATGCAGGGATGCACCGCCTCCATGCGGAAATACTTGCCGTCGTGGACGACCTTGTGGACCTTGTCCGGGTCGGCGAAGAGACCGGCCTCGCGGTCCAGCTTCACCGCGCCCTCGTCCCAGGAGCCCTCCCAGATACTGTACATGAGCTCCAGATACTCGTCGCCCATGTCGTAGCGTTCGTCATGCGGGACCATCTTCTCCTGGCCCATCGCCCTGGCGCCGCTGGCGAGGATGCCCGTGACGATGTTCCAGCCGACCCGACCGCCGGTCATGTGGTCGAGCGTCGACATGCGCCTGGCGAAGAGATAGGGCTTCTCGTAGACGAGGTTTCCGGTGATGCCGAAGCCCAGATGCTTCGTGACCGCTGCCATGCCCGAGACGACGACCGACGGGTCGTTCATCGGCAGTTGCACACCGCCCCGCACCGCCGCGTCCATGTTGCCGCCATAGACGTCGTAGCTGCCGATCGTGTCGGCCAGGAACATCGTGTCGAACATGCCCTTTTCCAGGAGCTTCGCGTAGTCCATCCAGTAGTCGAGGCTGTTGAGTTCGGTCGAACGGTCGGCCGGATGGGTCCAGACGCCTTGCGCGAGAAAGCCGACACAGGACATGTCCAGCGCGCTCAGGATCATCTGCTTCATGGGGTCTCCTCCTTATGTTCTTCGAAAAGCCGGTCAGGCCCAGTCGGTGATGACGCGACGGACGCCGTCCCACCTCCGGCCGGCCTCGGCGACCTGCTCCTGAAAGGCGCGCCGCCCGGGCGTGCGCTCGGTCAGTTCCAGGATGTCGTCCGGCTGATCGGGATGTTCGAGATAGGCGAAGCGCCCGCGCGTGGTCGAACCGTCCTGGTAGATCCCGTAGCCGCGCCGCAGGGTCTCGGTGAGACACGCGTCGTAATCGTCCGGCCAATGGCACCAGTGATGGAAAATCTCGCGGGCGAACTGCTTCTGCAAAGCGTCGCGCCACATGCAGGGCTCGTCGTTGTCGAGTTGCATGAGTTCGAATTCCATGCCGCGGACATTGGCGAAGGCCGTCGTGAGGCGCGGCGCGCAGGACGTGCCGCGATACCGGCATTCGGTGAAACTGCCCCCCTCGATCATGAACCAGGGACCGATCCCGAGATGCTCCGCGAAATGGTCGATCGAAGCGCGAATGTCGCGCGTCATGAACGCGACCTGGGTGATCTTGCCAAGAGATGCCTTCACTCACTCCCCCGTCTTCTTGTTGCGGAAAGTGTGGTCGAACCCCTTGCAATGCGCCAATATAAAGAATTCATGGTATGATCTCGAAAAGAGATCAGGAGCCTTGATGAATTTCCGGCAGATCCGCTATTTCCTCGCCGTGGCCGAACACGAGAACTTTCGCCGCGCCGCCGAAACGGTGCATGTCGCCCAATCGGCGCTGTCGAAACACATCGCCGAACTGGAGACGCGCCTGGAGGTCAAACTGTTCGATCGCCTTCCGACCGGCGTCCGCCTGACCCAGGCCGGACATGCCTACGCGGAAGAGGCGCGCCGGGCGCTGGAGATGATCGAGCGCGCCGGGGTGCGTGCGCGCAAGGCCGCGCGAGGCGAAATCGACCGCCTGACGATCGCCATGAACGACATCGGCGCGCGCAATCGGACGCTGGCGCGTGCGATCGCGGCGTTCGCGCATGACTACCCGGAGGTGCAGCTCGATTTCGTGACACAGGTTTCGCAGGATCAGCTGACCGCGTTTCGCCACGGCAAGATCGACGCCGGCGTCATGATCGAGCGCCCGGAAGAGCCCGGGCTCGATCACGTCGCGATCGCGGAAGACCCGTTCTGGATCGCCATGCCCCGAAGCCACCGCCTTGCCGGATTGGACAGCATACCCGTGCACGCGCTCGCGGGTGAGCCGTTCGTGTCGGTCGCGATGACGACATACTGGCTGCCGCAGACACGGCTGATGGCCCGCTGCCGCGCCCTCGGTCTCTTCCCCCGCATCGTTCAGGAGGCGAGCAACGACCACATGCAGATGAGCTTCGTCGCCGCCGGAATGGGCCTGGGTTTCGTCAACGCCTCGATGGCCGGGATCGTCACCCCGGATCTGGTGCTGAAGCCGGTCGAGGGTCTCGACGTGTCGCTTCAGCTCGACTTTGTCTGGTCGAAATCCGCAGCGCCGCTGTCGCTGCTCAACTTCATCGAAACGCTGAAACGCATGGTCGCACAGGCCCTGTGATCGGACCGCTCATCGAGCCGCGCTCCAAATGTCGTTTCGATCCCGGCTCAAAGCTTCCTGAGCAGCACTTCCTCGACAAGATGGTTCGAGCCCTTCTTGAGGATGAGGTCGGCGCGGGGCCGCGTCGGCTGGATGTTTTCCTTCAGGTTCTTCAGGTTGATGTTCGCCCAAAGACCCTCCGCGATCGCCAGCGCCGCGTCCTGCGAGAGTTCCGAATAGCGGTGGAAGAAGGACCGCGGGTCGCGGAACGCCGTCTCGCGCAGATGCATGAAGCGGGTCACGTACCAGTCGTGGATCAGGTCTTCCTCGGCGTCGATATAGATCGAGAAGTCGAAATAGTCCGACACGAAGGGCACCATCTTGCCGTCTTCCGGCAGGTCGCGCACCTGCAAGACGTTGATGCCCTCGAAGATCAGGATGTCCGGCCGGTCGATCGTGACATATTCGCCCGGCAGCACGTCGTAGGACATGTGCGAATAGAGCGGCGCGCGCACAGAATGTTCGCCGGCCTTGATCTGCGACAGGAAGCGCAGCACCGCGGACACGTCGTAGCTTTCGGGAAAGCCCTTGCGCTCCATCAGCCCCTGTTCGCGCAACACGGCGTTGGGCAGCAGGAAGCCGTCGGTCGTTACCAGGTCGACCTTCGGATGCGAAGACCAGCGGGTGAGCAATTCCTTCAGGACGCGCGCCGTCGTCGACTTGCCGACGGCGACCGAACCGGCGATGCCGATGATGAAGGGCGTCTTGATCGCCTCGTCGACGTTGAGGAAGTGCTTGCGCTGTTCGAACAGGCTCTGCGAGGCCTCGACATGCGAATAGAGCAGCCGCGACAGCGACAGGTAGATGCGCCGCACCTCATCGAGATCGATCGGGTCGTTCAGCGACCGCAGGCGCAGAACCTCGTCCAGGGTCAACGTGAGCGGCGTGTCGGCCCGAAACTCCGCCCATCTGGCCGCCGAATAGCGCCGATAGGGCGACAACTCGCTGCCCGAAAGCTGGTCGAGCGGATCCGGGAAGGCATCAAGCCCGCTGCGCTGGACGGTCTGGTCCATATGGTTGCCTGTCGTCACTCCGGCGCGCGCGCCGCCTTTTCCTGAATCCCGGTCTGCCCGGTTCGCCCCTGCAGTTCGGTCATAACGTCATCCAATGCCACGCCGCGCATGTGCAGCACAACGAGCAAATGGTACAACAGGTCCGCCGTTTCGGCCACGAGCGGCGCGGGATCCAGCCCGAGAGAGGCGATCACGGTCTCCACCGCTTCCTCGCCCAGCTTCTTGGATGCCTTCTCGATCCCCTTGGCGACGAGTTTCGCCGTCCAGGAAGTCTCGTCGCCGGAGGTTGCGCGCGCGGCGACGATCTTTTCCAGGTCGTGCAGGCTGAAATCGGTCATCGGGGTTGCTCCTCAGGCGTCGCGGCGCACGGCGACGCCGGCGGCAGCCATGTGGTCCTTGGCTTCCTGGATCGTGTAGGTTCCGAAATGGAAAATCGACGCGGCCAGAACGGCAGTGGCATGGCCGTCGCGAATGCCCTCCACGAGGTGATCCAGCGTGCCGACGCCACCCGAAGCGATGACGGGCACGCGCACGGCATCGGCCACGGCGCGGGTCAGCGGAATGTTGTAGCCGATCTTGGTGCCGTCGCGGTCCATGGAGGTGAGCAGGATTTCGCCGGCGCCGAGTTCGACGACCTTGCGCGCATATTCGACAGCGTCGATGCCCGTCGGCACGCGGCCGCCATGGGTGAAGATTTCCCAGCGCGGACCGTCCGGCCCTTCGTCGACGGTCTTGGCGTCGATCGCGACGACGATGCACTGGTTGCCGAACTTGTCGGCCGCCTCGGCGACCAGTTCGGGCCGTTTCACCGCGGCGGTGTTGATCGACACCTTGTCCGCCCCGGCCAGCAACAGCTTGCGCACATCCTCCACCGCGCGCACGCCGCCGCCGACGGTGAGCGGCATGAAGCACTGCTCGGCCGTGCGGGCGACCACGTCGAAGATCGTCTCGCGATTGTCGGACGATGCGGTGATGTCGAGGAAACAGAGCTCGTCGGCGCCGGCGGCGTCATAGGCCTTGGCGGCCTCGACCGGATCGCCGGCATCCACGAGATCGACGAAATTGACGCCTTTGACGACGCGGCCACCGGCGACGTCGAGGCAGGGAATGACACGGGCTTTGAGCATGTTCGGTCCGGATAAATGCGCGTCAGGCCGACGCCACGCCGGTATAAAGGGCTTTCATGTCCAATGTCACGTCGAGTCCGTCCAGCACGACGGGCCCGTCGGTTCCCGCGATCATCTGCGGACCCGACCAGCCACCTTCCGCGTCGCGCGACCACAACCAGATGCGTGGTTCGTCCTGCGAAAGGACGAGGTAATGGCGCAAGGACCCGATCGCCAGATAATCCTGCGCCTTCGGACCGAAATCATCGGCGATCGATGACGGGGACAGGATCTCGGCGACAAGCAGGGGCCGATCGGTGGCGAGGTCCCGTCCGCTTCCGCCGGCGGCTTCGACGAAAATGTCCGGGAAGCGGATTCCGTCATCGGTTCGTACGCCAAAATCCGCCGAACCGATATCGAAGTGGTCCATGCCCAACTGATCGGCGAGTTGCTTCAGAAGACGGGTCGCCAGACGCACATGGTTTCTTGAAACATTGATCATCATCTCGACGACCTTCCCCCGCACGAATTCGCGCTTGCCCTCGCGTCCTTCGTTCCAGACGAGGAATTCTTCCGCGGTCCCGGGATATGTCGGCTGGATGTTCATTTCATCAGTCTAGCACGCCTTGCCGCGGCGTGTCGCCACGCAGGACCGCCAAGGCCTCTTCGGGATCGATGCGGCCGTCATAGAGCGCGCGACCGGAGATCGCGCCTTCCAGCTTCGCCGCGTCCGCCGATGTCATGCGGACAATATCGGCGATTGAAGCGAGGCCGCCGGAGGCGATGACGGGGATGGAGACGGCGTTGGCGAGATCGATCGTCGATTCCCAATTGATTCCGGTGAGGATCCCGTCGCGATCGATATCGGTGTAGATGATCGCGGCGACGCCGGCGCCTTCGAATTTCCTCGCCAGTTCGACCACACCGAGTTCGGAGGCCTCGGCCCAGCCCTCGACGGCGACCTTGCCGCCCTTGGCGTCGATGCCGACGGCGACCTTGCCGGGAAACAGCTTGCAGGCCTCGATCACCAGATCCGGATCGCGCACGGCGATCGTGCCGAGAATGACGCGGGCGAGGCCCTTGTCGAGCCAGGCCTCGATATGGGCGAGCGTGCGAATGCCGCCGCCGAGCTGGACCGGGTTCTTCGTCGCCTTGAGGATCGCCTCGACGGCCGCGCCATTGACGGACTGGCCTTCGAAGGCACCGTTCAGATCGACGACGTGCAACCATTCGAAACCCTGGTCCTCGAAGGCCCTCGCCTGCGCCGCCGGGTCGGGGTTGTAGACGGTGGCCTGGTCCATGTCGCCTTTCACGAGGCGCACGCACTGGCCGTCTTTGAGGTCGATGGCGGGAAACAGGATCATGATGCGGTGTTCTCTTCGGTCAGGTCTATGGGGTCGGCGCCGCGAAAGCCGTTGCGCCGCAAGAGGTCGGAGCCGTCGTCGCGGCGATAATGCGAAACCCGGCCGTCGCGCAATTCGACGATCGACCCGCCATCCATGATCGCGCGGACGTCGCCGTCTTCATCGAGAAGCGTCGTCTTGTGCGCAACAAGAATGCGGCTGCCATCGATGAAGGCACGATCGAGGCGCAGGCGCAGGCGCTGCTCCTGGAGCCATTCGCTCAGATAGGCATGGCCGCGCCTGATCGGCGGGACGCTCGCGGGGAGACCGATGTCGGGATGGGCTAGGGTCAGGAGCGTGTCCTCGTCGCGCGCCTGAAGCGCGCGCAGCCAGTCGACGGCGATGCGCACGGTCAGCGGCAAACGGTCAGTGCGCCCGTTCACGGCGCCCATTTGAGGAAATTCGCGATCAGGGCGAGGCCGAGCGTCTGGCTCTTTTCCGGGTGGAACTGGGTGCCGAACATGTTGGCGCGCGCCACCGCAGCGGTGACGGGGCCGCCATAATCGGTACGCGCGACGACACTGTCGGCGTCTTCGGCGGCCAGATGATAGGAATGCACGAAATAGGCGTGCAGCCCGTCCGGTCCGGTGACGATGCCGTCGAAGAGCGGGTGCGGCCGGACCAGGTCCAGCGTGTTCCAGCCGATCTGGGGGATCTTCAGGGTCGGGTCGGACGGCGTCATCTCGACGACATCGCCGGCGATCCAGCCGAGGCCCTGCGTCACGGTCTTTTCAAGTCCGCGCGAGGACATGAGCTGCATGCCCACGCAGATGCCGAAGAACGGGCGGCCCTTGTCGATCACGGCCTCGTTCAGAGCCTCGACCATGCCGGGAACGGCATCCAGGCCGGCGCGGCAGTCGGCGTAGGCGCCGACGCCCGGCAGGACGATCCGGTCGGCCGTGGCGACCCGGTCGGCGTCGGAGGTCAGGTCGATCTCGGCCGCAAGGCCTGCCTCGCGTGCAGAGCGCTCGAAGGATTTGACCGCCGAGCGCAGATTGCCGGAGCCGTAGTCGATGATTGCGACGCGCATGATCCCTACCTCGATTCGCCGGCGGCAAAGCCGAACAGCATGTCGGTTTGCGGCTCCACGGCCGCGCCCGACGCAGTTTCGCTCCACGCAACGGTTGCCGGCGACCGGCCGGCGCCAGGGGCGGCATGTCGCGTGAACCAGCGGATTTCGGCCTCGTCCAGATTGCGCGCGTCGACCGTGCCGGCCACCGCATAATCCTTGCGGCGGAAACGGCCGATGCGCCAGACCGGGCCTTCGAGCGCGACATAAAGACCGATGACAAGGCCGGCCAACATCGTGGCGGGGGCCGAGCCGGGAATGACGAGGTCGCCGACCAAGGCGAGGCCGACCGACACGATGAACAGCATCAGCGCGGCAAACCAGAGCCGGTTCCACAAAAGCCACAGCAACGGAAACACGAGCGCGACGCTGGAGAAGGCGTCACGCACCAAGACTGTGTCCATCCCGGCGCCGCTTGCGCGCTGCATCACGACATAGCTGGCCATCGCACCCGCCTAACCGTTGAGTGTTCCCTTGGTGGAGGGAATCGCATCCGCCTGGCGCGGATCGATCTCGACCGCCATGCGCAACACGCGGGCGACCGCCTTGAAGCAGGTCTCGGCGATGTGGTGGCTGTTGGCGCCGTAGAAGGTCTCGACATGCAACGTGATGCCGGCGTTCTGCGCAAAGGCCTGGAAGAACTCGCGCACGAGCTCGGTGTCGAAGGTGCCGATCTTCTGGGTCGGGAACTCCACCTTGAACACGAGGAACGGCCGGCCGGACACGTCGATGGCGGCGCGGGTCAACGCTTCGTCCATGGCGAGGTCGAGACTGGCGTACCGGGTCACGCCGCGGCGGTCGCCCAGCGCCTTGGCCAGCGCCTGGCCGAGCGCGATGCCGGTGTCTTCCACGGTGTGGTGGTCGTCGATATGCAGGTCGCCTTTCGCGGCCACCGTCATGTCGATCAGCGAATGGCGCGAAAGTTGGTCGAGCATGTGGTCGAAGAAGCCGATCCCGGTCTTCATGTCGTGCTTGCCGGTTCCGTCCAGATCGACGCTGACGGAAATGGCGGTCTCGTTCGTCGTGCGGCTGACCTCGGCGGTGCGCGCAGTCATGGCGTATGCCCTTCAATCTTTGGCGACTGCGCCTCTTAACAAGGGTTCGGCGCAATGACCAGTATGGCCCCGGCATGATTGCAATCGCCGGCCTTCCACTTACATAGCGGGAAAATCAGGGCATTGCGCCCGCGAAAGGACAGGTGATGAGCGAGAAAGACAATCCTTACGGCACCATGCACGCAACGACGATCGTCACCGTGCGCAAGGGCGGCAAGGTCATCATCGCCGGCGACGGGCAGGTCAGCATGGGCCAGACCGTGATCAAGGGCAATGCGCGCAAGGTGCGCCGGATCGGCAAGGACGGCGAGGTGATCACCGGATTTGCAGGCGCGACCGCCGACGCCTTCACCCTGCTCGACCGGCTCGAAAAGAAGCTCGAGCAATATCCCGGCCAGCTGATGCGCGCCGCCGTCGAGCTCGCCAAGGACTGGCGCATGGACAAATACCTGCGCAATCTCGAAGCGATGATGCTTGTCGCCGACAAGTCGGTGTCGCTGTGCGTGACCGGAAACGGCGACGTGCTTGAGCCCGAGGAAGGCGTCATGGCCATCGGCTCGGGCGGCAATTACGCGCTCGCGGCGGCGCGGGCGTTGATCGACACGGACATGGACGCCGAGACCATCGCGCGCCGCGCCATGCAGATCGCCGGAGAAATCTGCGTCTACACCAATGGCAATGTGATCGTGGAAAGCCTCGAGGCGGAGACGTGAGTTTCACGATCCGCCGCCTGACCGAGACGGATGCGGCGGCGTATCGTTTGCTGCGGCTGGAGGCCCTGCGCAATGCGCCAGAGGCGTTCGGCGATTCCCACGAGGAGGCCGCCGCGCGGCCGGACGCCTACTGGACACGGCTCTTCGACGGCCGACGCGTCTTCTTCGGCGCCCATGTCGGCGACTCGCTGGCGGGGATCGTCAATTACATGCGCGCACCGGGCATCAAGGAAGCCCACAAGGGATCGCTGCTCGGCCTTTACGTGCGCCCCGACGCGCGCAAGTCGGGTTGCGGGCGGGCCCTGGTCGAGGCGGTTCTCGATCACGCGCGACAAACGGACGCCGAACAGGTCCTGCTAACGGTCGCCGCCCGAAACGACGCCGCAAGGCACCTTTATGAAAGCAAAGGCTTCGAGGTCTACGGCATGGAGCCGCGGGCCCTGAAAATCGACGGGGTCGCGCTCGACGAATATCTGATGGTGGCGTTCCTGGATGAGCGATGAAGCGCCCGACATCACCTTCGCGCCGGTGACGCCGGACGACTACCCGACGCTGCGCCATTGGCTGAACACGCCGCCGATGAACGAGTGGTGGGGCGAGCCGGACCAGGCGCTCAGTCACATCAAGGACATGGTGGAAGGACGCGATGCCACGCGGCCCTTCATTTTCCTCGTTGACGGCGAGCCGGCGGGATACATTCAGCACTGGTCCGTCAGCGACGAGCTGGACGGCCCGCATGCCGCGGACGCGCCATGGCTGCTCGATTTGCCGCGTGACGCGGTAGGCGTCGACCTCTCCATCGGGCGGCCGGAATTTCTCGGCAACGGCATCGGCACGCTGGTTTTGCGTGCGTTTCTGACACGGCTCTTCACCGACGGCATCAAGACCGTCACCATCGACCCGGACGAGAGCAATGCACGCGCGATCCGGTGCTACGAGAAGGTCGGTTTTTCCTTTCACGGACGCTTCGCCCATGCTTCAGGTGTCACCCATCTGATGACCATCACGGCGAAACGCTTCGCGGAGACGCATTCATGATTTCCGAGGACATTCTTTCACACGCCGTTGAACGCGCCATCATCACGGCCGACCAGCGCGACCGGATCGTGGCGCTCGCCGAGGAACCGGTTGCGGCGAAGGACGACGAAGCGCAGTCCTCGGACGAACCCATGCGGCTCGTCGGCGGCGGCAACGACTTGTTCGTCACCATCGGCATCCTGCTGCTCTTCGCCGGTGCGATGTTCGCGCTACGATCGGTCTCGCAGATGACGATCCCGACCATGGCCGCCATTCTCGGCGGCTTTGCATGGCTGGTCGCCGAATTCGTAACGCGCCAGAGGCGTATGCGCCTGTCGAGTACCGTTCTCGGCCTCGGCTTCATCGCCGCGGTGGTGATCCTGATCGGCCATCTGCTGGAAACGCGCTACGGGCTCGCACAGGTGGACAACCCGCTCGAGATCGCAGGCCTGAGGCCACAGGCCGAAACCTATGCGGCAATCCTCTTCGGCGGCATCGCGATTGCCGCGATCGTCTATTTCGTGCGGTTCAAGGTACCGATCATGGCCGCCGTGCTGGCGCTCGCCTTCACCGGGGCCGCCTTCTTCTTCGCGACGCTGTTCTTCTATGACGGCGTGGTGAACGGGCAGGTGTTGCTGCCGACCCTCGACCAGTTGCCGGCGGTGATCGCCAAGGCGCTCTACGTGCCGCTTGCCTGCGGCTTCATCGTCTTCGGCGTGGGGCTCGCCTTTGACCTGCACGACCGCGAACGTTTCACGGTCTGGTCCGACTGCGCCTTCTGGCTGCATGTCATCTCGGCACAGCTGCTGGTGCATCCGCTTTTCATCCTGGCGACGGGACAAGATGTCGTGTTCGGGGAAATCGAGCCGGGCATGTCTGCGTCGATCATGCTGGGCGTCTTGATCCTGGCCTTCGTCTATGTGGCGCTCGCCATCGACCGGCGGTCGCTCCTGATCCCGACGCTGGCCTATTTCGGCTCGCTCGGCATCTACTACCTCGTGAATTCGGCGGCGAACTCGACCGGAATCCCGGCTTTCGCGCTGATTCTGCTGACCGTCGGGGCGCTGATCATCCTTTTCGGCGCGGGCTGGCAGAACATACGGCGCTTGATTGTCGCACCCACCCTCCCCACATCGATCCTCGACAGACTTCCACCGATTAGAACCTGAGTACACATGTCTGATTTCTCTCCGCGGGAAACCGTTTCCGAACTCGACCGCTTCATCATCGGCCAGAAGGACGCCAAGCGCGCCGTGGCGATCGCGCTGCGAAACCGCTGGCGCCGCCAGCGCCTCGAAGGCTCGATGCGCGACGAGGTGATGCCGAAGAACATCCTGATGATCGGGCCCACGGGCGTCGGCAAGACGGAGATCTCGCGGCGGCTCGCGAAACTGGCCGGTGCGCCTTTCGTCAAGGTGGAGGCCACCAAGTTCACCGAGGTCGGTTATGTCGGCCGCGACGTCGAGCAGATCGTGCGCGATCTCGTGGAGGCCGGTATCACGCTGGTCCGCGAAAAGAAGCGCGAAGAGGTGAAAGCGAAGGCGCATGTCAACGCCGAGCAGCGCGTGCTCGACGCTCTTGTCGGCGCGACGGCCAGCCCGGCGACCAAGGACAGTTTCCGCAAGAAATTGCGCGAGGGCGTGCTCGACGACAAGGAGATCGAGTTCGAAATCGCCGACACCGGGGCGGGCGGCATGCCGAGCTTCGAGGTTCCGGGCATGCCCGGCGCAAATATCGGCATGATCAATCTCAACGACATGCTGGGCAAGGCGTTCGGTGGCCAGAAGACCAAGACGATGAAGACCACCGTGCGCGATTCCTACGACATCCTGCTCGACGACGAGTCCGACAAGCTGCTGGATCAGGAACAGATCACCCAGGAAGCCCTGCGCGCGGCCGAGAATGACGGGATCGTCTTTCTCGACGAGATCGACAAGATCGCGGCCTCGGAAGGCCGCTACGGCGCCGGCGTCAGCCGCGAGGGCGTGCAGCGCGACCTGCTGCCGCTCGTCGAGGGCACGACGGTGGCGACGAAATACGGTCCGGTGAAGACCGACCACATCCTGTTCATCGCCTCGGGCGCGTTCCACGTCTCCAAGCCGTCGGACCTGTTGCCGGAACTGCAGGGCCGTCTGCCGATCCGCGTCGAGCTCAAGGCGCTGGAGCGCGAGGATTTCAAGCGTATCCTCACCGAGACCGAGGCCAGCCTGATCAAGCAATATATCGCGCTGATGAAGACGGAAGAGGTGGACATCACCTTCACCGACGACGCCGTCGACGCCCTGGCCGACATCGCCGTGGATCTGAACGCGACGGTGGAGAATATCGGCGCGCGGCGACTGCAGACCGTGATGGAGCGGGTGCTCGACGACATCTCCTATACCGCGCCGGACAAGGCCGGCGAGACCTTCGTCATCGACGGCGACTATGTGCGCCAGCAGATCGGCGATCTCGCCCGAAACGCCGATCTGTCACGCTACATACTGTGACCGCAACGCCATAGTCCGGATTTCATTTCACGAGGCCCTCGACTTCCCGTAAGGCATTTTCTACTAGCTCTGCGGGGCGCGCAGTTGAAAAGCCGTAATCATGTCGTCATTCCGCATTGCCGCGATAGCCACATTGATCCTGCTGCTGGGAGCGAGCGGTCCGGCCTATTCGCTGACCGTCGTCGAACCCGGCAACCGCAGCGCCGAGCAGCCGGCCATTCCGGGCGCGTCCAAGAACCGGACGCAGGCGCTCAAGACGACCTTCGACAAGAAGTACCAGAAGGTGCTCGGTCTCCTGAAGCGCGATCGCCGCCTGATCTCGCGCATCAAGAGCACGTCAGAGGATTATGGGATCGATCCGATCCACATGATCGGGGCAATCGTCGGCGAGCATACCTACAATGTCGATGCATATGACCGGGCGCAGACCTATTTCATCAAGGCCGTGTCCTATCTGAAAGACCGGATCGACTTCGAATATGACGGCGAGGATGTCGAGGATTTCATCGCGCGGCCGCAATTTTCGCGCTGTGAGGGCATCACCGGCAGCCGCGAATTGTGGACATGCCGCGAGGCGGTCTGGGAAAAGACGTTCCGCGGCAAGAAGGTGGACGGCAAGTCGTTCCCCAACAACCGCCTGAGCGCGGTCTTCTTCCAGCCCTTCTACGCCGGGCAGACCTTCGGGCTGGGCCAGCTCAACCCGCTGACCGCCCTGATGATGTCGGATCGCGTGCACACCGTGTCCGGCCTTCCAGAACTCACCCACACCGAGGGCAAGAAGGTCTATGCGGCGATCATGGATCCCAACAAGACGCTTCCCTATATCGCCGCGACGCTCGCCACCGCGATCGACGACTACCGGGAAATCGCCGGCTTCGACATCTCGCGCAATCCCGGGCTGACGGCGACGCTTTACAACACCGGCGATTCGCTCGGTCGCGCGAAGGAGCTCGCGAGCCGCAACCGCAAGACGTCGCGCACGATCTACCCGGAAGAAAACTACTACGGCTGGATGATCAACGACCGCGAAGACGAGCTGCGCGCGCTGCTCGACTGATGGCGACGATCACGCCAGCCGATCGGGCCGGTTTCGGAGTGCCCTCACCCGCTGGATGAGATGATCGAGGTCTTCGGGCGACAGGTCGCCGATCGACTGCTGCAGGAGATTTGCGAGTTCGGTCGCCAGCGGATGCATGCCCGCGGTGTCGATAGACACTTTCGGGGCCGACTGCAGCGCCAGGCGCTGCAACTCGTCGGCGTCGTCCCAGATGATGTTCAGGCAGGCGATGATGCGCTGGAGAAGGGCCCAAGACGGCAAGCCGCGATGGCCGTGTTCGAGCGCCGAGAGATAGGCTGCCGAGACGCCGACCTTCTGCGCCATTTCCTTCTGGCTCATGCCGCGCTCGCTACGCAACTGGCGCAGCCTTTCCCCGAATGGCGTCATCAGCGAAAACTCCCGTCGCCGCGCGTCAGCCGGCGCAGCCGGATGTAGATCGCACCTTCACCGCCGTGGGCACGATGCGCCGAGGAATAGCCGCTGACGATGTCCGCGAAACGCGGACTGTTGAGCCAGACGGGCACCATGCGTTTCAACACGCCCTCGCTGCCGAGCGAACGGCCCTTGCCGGTGACCACGAGGACATGACGGCAGCCGTTCGACCTTGCGTCCGCCAGGAAGCCATAGAGCCGGTCATGGGCCTGGTTCTGCGTCATGGCGTGGAGGTCGATGCGCGCATCGATCGAGATGCGGCCCTTGGCGAGCTTGCGCGTCGTCGGCTTGTCGATGACGGGATCGGGTCGCGGGGTTTGTTTCGGCGGCGGCGGGCGGCGGGCCTGAAAGGCCGGCGAACGGATGTCGTCCTTCGAGGCGGGCTTGTCGGACTTGCGTTTCTCGCCCTCATGCATTGCTTCGTGAAACGCGCGCGCAGCCTCCTGCTGCGTGAGTGCGGAGGAGACGACCGGTCGGTCGTGCAAGGGCGTAACCGTGCGCTTGACCTGGTGCCAGAGCAGGGTTTCCTCCTCACTCAGGGCGCGGCGGTTGCGCTTACCGGTCATGGCGCCACCGCTTTTTCACGATCGATCTGCACGGATTTTGGCATGAGGACGGTGAAATCCGCCGCTGATCGCACCGCGCTTGCGCGTTCACCGGCCGCGTCGCCCGACCCCATGAAGAGATCGCCGCGCGCCGGGCCGATCATGGCGCTGCCGGTTTCCTGCGCGATCATCAGTTTCGACCAGGTCTTGCCGTTCACACTGTCGGCTGACACGAAAACCGGCGTGCCGAAACTGTACAGCAAGCGGTCGACGGCGAGCGAGCGCTCCGCCGTCAGAGGCACCTTGGCGGCCGCGACCGGTCCGTCCGCCGCGTCACCGACGGGCGTTTCGCGAAAGAAGATGTAAGACCGGTTTTCCTCCATCAGCGCTTGCGCGTCGTCCGGGTGGGCGGAGAGCCAGGCGCGGATCGTCGTCATCGAGACGGCGTCGGCTGCGATCTCGCCGCGCTGGACGAGCAATTTGCCAATCGCCGTGAAGGGATGGCCGGTCTTGCCGTCGAAGGTGACGCGCAAAGACGTCCCGTCATCAAGCCGGAGCCGCGCCGCGCCCTGGACATGGGCGAAGAAGGCGTCGGCGGCATGTTCGACATAAGCGATCTCAAGACCACGCCCCTCCAGAAACCCGGCATTGATCGCCTTGCGATCGGGATAGGGCATCAGGACGCCGTCCGGCATGCGCCGGGCAAAGCGCATATCCTTGTCCCAACCGGTCGGGCGGTTGTCGTCGCGTAGCGTGACGAGATCGTCAGGCCGGCGATGGAAGGGCACGCGAAACCGGTCGGTGCGCCGGCGGGACGCCGCGATCTCCGGTTCGTAGAAGGCGGTGACGAAACCGCGTTCTCCGTTGCTGCCGGTCAGCGCGTGGCAGTCGAAATGCGATTCGAAGAAGCCGCGCGGATCCTTGCGCGCGGCATCCTGTGCCGCCTCGGCAAAGAGCGGCTCGAGGCTTTCAGGCGGAATGCCCAGCCGGCCGTGGCGATAGGCCTCACCGGCCGGCCGGTCGGCATGACGGGAGAAGGCCCGCAGCGCCGCCGCGTGATCGTCCGCCGCCCACCCGGCCAAGTCGTCGAAGGGGAGCGGTCGCAACGTCCACATGCCGGGGGAGGTTCAGTCCTCGGACTCGGTGGCGACCAGACGCCAGTTCGGATCGCGGCTGCGGGTGTCGCGCGCGAAGGTCCAGATGTCCTTGACCTCGACGACGGCTTCCGGGTCGCCATTGATGACGTTGCCGTCCTTGTCGCGGGTCGCCGAAATCAACTGGCTGACAACGCGCACCGTCACCAAAGCGTCATTGTCGCGCATCTCGGCGCCGACGAGATCGGCCTTGTCGATGCCGACGAAGCTGGACTGCACGGTCTCGCCCTTGGCATCGCGCTCGTCGAGCGCCGCAGCGAAGCCGTCATAGACCTCCTTCGACAGGAGGTTCTTCAGCGTCTTCCGGTCGCCCTCGGCAAAGGACATGACGATCATCTCATAGGCGGTCTTGGCACCCGACAGGAAGGTCGCCGGATCGAAATCGGGCGCGCGGTCCTTGATTGCCCGCAGGCCGGTATTTAGTTCGCTGCCGGGCGTCGCCATCCGGTCGATCTCGCGATACGGCTCCGGACGCGATTCGCCGCGGCCCGGCAGGGTGATCACATTGTCGGATTCGCCGGACGCTTCCGTTTCCGCCGGCGATTCGCGCCGGCTGGAATAGGGATCGAAGGGCGGCTTTTCCTGCCCCGTGCGCTTGCCCAGCACGTTGCGCAGCTGCAGGAACACAAACACCGCAGCGACAACGAAGATCAAAGTGACGAGGTTGGAGCCTTCCATAAACCGTCCCGTAAAACAGACTTTTCGTTCAACCCCATATAACCATGAATGGCGAGCATTCAAATCGCGCGATGAATAACTACATAATGGACATCCCAACGAACGAAGATGCCCGTCGATGCCGTTTTCCCTGATCCCGTTTGCCCTCCTGGTCATACCGCTGCTTGAAATCGGCGTGTTCATCGCTGTCGGCTCGCAGATCGGCGTTTTTCCGACGCTCGGCATGGTGGTTCTGACCGCGATCATCGGCTCGATCCTGCTGCGGGTTCAGGGTTTCGGCCTCCTGACGCGCATGCGCACGGAACTCGACCAGGGCCGGGTGCCGGGCCGCGATCTCGTGCATGGCGTGATGATCCTGATTGCGGGCATCCTGCTGCTCACTCCGGGCTTCGTCACCGATACGATCGGCTTCCTCCTGTTCGTGCCGCCCTTGCGCGACGCGATCTGGGCTTTCGCGCGCAGCCGCGTGACTGTCACCTCGGCGTCGCACGCCCATTACGAGACGCGCCGGCAACAGGGGCCGCAGACGATCGATCTCTCCGACGACGAATATTCCGGCGGCCGTGACGACAGCCCCTGGGCCGGGGATCGCTGATCGGGCCGCCCGCGTCCTTGCCAGTGCGCAAGGGCCATGCTAGCCAGCCGCGGAACTCAATCCTGCGCAAACGCGATTGCGCGTCCACCATCAGCACGAGGCTCTTTCCATGGCAGAAGATGGCACGAACGGCGGGGGACAGCCCGCAGGAACAAACAGCAACGGAACACCGCCGCAGCTCTCCGTCCTGACGCAGTACGTCAAGGACCTGTCCTTTGAGAGCCCCGGTGCGCCGCTTTCGCTGCGTCCGCGCGAGAAATCGCCGGCGATCAACATCAATGTCAACGTGCAAGCCAACCCGCTGGCCGAAAGCGATTACGACGTCACGCTGACGCTGACCGCGAAGGCCGAGGACGAAGGCAATGTCGTCTTCAACGTGGAGCTGGTCTATGGCGGCGTGTTCCGCCTCGCCAATTTCCCGCAGGAACACCTGCTACCGCTTCTCTTCGTAGAGTGCCCGCGCCTTCTGTTCCCGTTCGCGCGCCAGATCATCGCCGATTGCACTCGCAATGGCGGCTTCCCGCCGCTGATGATCGATCCGGTCGATTTCGCCCAGATGTTCCAGCGCCGCATGGCCGAGGAGCAGGCGAAGTCCAAGGTCCAGATGCAGGCCTGATCAAGGCGACATTGAAGACGGTTGAAAGGGCGACTCAGTCGCCCTTTTGCGTTTGTGCGAGCCACAACGCCTTGTCGCCGAGCCGCGCGACAAGTTCGGCATGGGCGCTGATCTCGTCGGCGGCGAGACGCGAAGGCAAGGGATTGGGCCGGGGCCGCACCGCCCGCGCCGCGGCCTCGCCCGCGCCGTTTCCGCCGGAATATCCGTCGGCCTGATCGACATCGAGGCTGAGGCGCGCCTGCTTACCGCCGACGAGCTCGATATAGACTTCCGCCAGCAATTCGCTGTCCAGCAGGGCGCCGTGTTTCTCGCGCATCGAATTGTCGATGCCGTAGCGCTTGCACAGCGCGTCGAGCGAGTTCGGGCCCATCGGATGACGACGCCGGGCGAGCGCCAGGCTGTCGACCACGCGCTCCGGGTCGATCGGCGGAAAGCCGAGACGTGCGAATTCGGCGTTGAAGAAGCCGGCATCGAAGCTGGCATTGTGCGCGATCAGCGTCGCGCCTTCGGTGAAATCGAACCAGTCCTGGACGATCTGGGCGAATTTCGGCTTGTCTGCGAGCTGCTCGTTGGAGATGCCGTGCACCGCGAGCGCCTCGGGATGCACCTCGCGGCCGTCCGGGTTGATGTAGACGTGGTAATTGCGGCCGGTGATGAACCGGTTCTCCAGTTCCACGGCGCCGATTTCGATGATCCGGTCGGCGCTGGAGTCGAGCCCGGTCGTTTCGGTGTCGAAGATGATTTCGCGCATGGTTCCATTTCGCTGTTGTGGCCGCATGATGCGCGCGCGGCCGGGCCTTCACAATGAGGCGGCGCCGTCATCCAAAGATTGCTGACCCTCGGCGGCTGGCTTTTTTCCCCGATCGAGCGTAGAGAGCAGGTGGATCAGGTCGCGCACCTTGGCGCGCGCCGCCTCCTTGCCGAACGAGGTGTCGATGAGGAAATCGGCACGGCGGCGCTTTTCGGAATCCGGGATCTGCCGCGCGAGCAGAGCCTCGAAACGCTCCTTGCTCATGCCCGGCCGCGCCATCACGCGTTCGCGCTGCACTTCGGGCGGCGCGGTGACCACGACCACGTGATCGACCTTCTTTTCTCCGCCGGTTTCGAACAGGAGCGGAATGTCTAGGACGACGAGCGGTTCGCCTTGCGCCCTTGCCCGATCGAGGAACTCGGTTTCCGCCTTGCGCACGAGCGGGTGGACGATCGCTTCAAGGCGTTTCATCGCCTGCGTGTCGCCGACGACCCGCTTTCCGAGTTCGCCGCGATCGACGGTGCCGTCGGTCACGGTTCCGGGAAAGGCCTCTTCGATCAAGGGCGCGACCTCGCCCGAATAGAGCGTGTGCACCGCCGCGTCCGCGTCATGGACCGGCACGCCCTCGTCGGCGAACATCGCCGCGGTTGTCGATTTGCCCATGCCGATGGACCCCGTGAGACCGAGTATGATCATGATGCCTTCACCGGTTCCCGATCCGTCGGGTTGCGTTCACGGCTTGCGAAAGCGCGCAGTGCCTCATCCATCTATTTCACCGAGCCGTCGCAATTCGGCGAGGAGCGGCAGGAGCGGCAGGCCGATGATGGTGAAGTAGTCGCCTTCGGTTTTCTCGAAGAGCTGGATGCCTTCGCCTTCATATTGATAGCAGCCGACACTGGCGAGCGCCGCGTCGCCGACGCTCGCGAGATAGCGCCCGATGAATGCGGGCGACAGCGGACGGACGCTCATCTGTGCGACCGAGACATGTCTCCAGATCGTTTCGCCGTCACGCACCAGAGCGAGTGCGCTCCACAGCTGATGGGTCTTGCCGGAAAAGCACAGCAGGTTGCGCCGGGCTTCCGCCATCTCGGCCGGCTTGTGGAAGAGGTCCCCTTCGAGCGACAGGGTCTGGTCGCCACCGAGCACGAGTGCGCCCGGATTACGCTCCGAAACATCCTGCGCCTTGGCTTCGGCCAGGACCGCGGCGATGTCTTCTGGCGTTGCGTCCGCTTCGAGGAGCGGGGCTTCGACGCTCCGCTCGTCGATCTCGGCGCCTTCGGCACGAAACGCCACGCCGGCATGCTTGAGGATCGCCGCACGAAACGGGCTGGTTGAAGCGAGCAGGAGGGTCATTGGATTCCTTTCGTCGCGCCGCCAGCGGTTAGCCCCTCGCCACCTGGATGGCAAGACGGGCGGCGGCGCCTCGCTGTGTGGACGGGGGTGTGGATAAGTTGCCGGCCCGCCGACGAGACCGGCTGCGGGCGGAAATCACGTCCGGTTGTTCACACTTCACAGCCTGCGTTCGGTGATCCATCCACTGTGGAGGAATATGGGGACAGTATGTCGGAGCAAATCCTGTTCACGACTATCCACATGCGAATTCGCACACTGATCGGTAAATCATTGAATTATTTGATGTATTTTATCCACACTGATTCACAGGCTGGTCGGCGCGCTTTTCCATTTTGTCGAATCGTCGCAGGGATGGCGCCGACAGGCTGCAAAACCCGGGATACCTGCTATTCACAGACTCATAGAATCATCAAAACCAGCTTCGCTGGAATCTTTATATAAGAGACGGGCAGGGAACCGGGGATAATGGCGGTCGAACGGAAGATCATGAAGGTCCTGAAGGGTGAGACGGTGACACCACCGCCGATCTGGATCATGCGTCAGGCAGGTCGATATCTCCCCGAGTACCGAAAGACGCGCGCGACGGCGAAAGGCTTTCTCGATCTCTGCTACACGCCAGACCTGGCGGTGGAAGTGACGCTACAGCCGATCCGCCGATACGGGCTTGATGCATCGATCCTGTTTTCCGACATCCTGGTGCTTCCGGACGCTCTGGACTGCAATGTGCGTTTCGTCGAAGGCGAAGGACCGCGTCTCGATCCGATCAACGCGGACGGGATCGCCAGGCTCGATCCGACCGGGATGCACGATCACCTGGCGCCGGTCTACGAGGCGGTACGGCGCCTGCGGCAAGAACTGCCCGAAGAGACGACGCTGCTCGGCTTCTGCGGTGCGCCGTGGACCGTTGCGACCTACATGATCGCCGGACGCGGCACGCCGGATCAGGCGCCTGCGCGCTTGTTCGGCTATCGCGAACGGGCTGCGATGGAACGGCTGCTGGACCTTCTGGCGGACATGTCGGCGGCCTATCTGCTGCGTCAGCTCGAAGAGGGCGCGGATGCGGTCCAGGTCTTCGATTCCTGGTCGGGCGTTCTCGATGAAGAGATGTTCGAGGCTTTCTGCGTGCGGCCGATGAAGCGGATCGTCGATACGGTCCGGGCGCAGAAACCCGATGCGACAATCATCGGGTTTCCGAAGGGCGCCGGCATGCTCTACCGGGATTATCGCCAGAGGACGGGTGTCGATGCCCTGGGGCTGGACTGGACGGTTCCGTTGTCCTTTGCCGCCGAACTGCAAAAGGACGGCCCGGTGCAGGGCAATCTCGATCCGCTGCGCGTGGTGGCCGGCCGCGAAACGATCCGCGACGGCGTCGACAGGATCCTGGACGCGCTCGGCAACGGGCCGCTGATCTTCAATCTCGGTCACGGCATCACGCCGCAGGCCGATCCCGACGATGTCGGCTATCTGGTGGATCACGTGCGGGGAAAGGCATGAGCGAGACCTCGGCGCAGAGCGGGCGCAAGGCGGCGCGTCGGGCCGTGATTGCCATCATCGTCCTGCTCGTGCTGGTCGCGCTCATCTTCTGGCTCGATCCGAGCGATCTCTATCTCTGGATCAAGGCGGTGCATGTCATCGCGATCATAGCCTGGATGGCCGGCATGCTCTATCTGCCGCGGCTTTTTGTCTATCACAGCGACGCGGAGCCGGGGACGCAGACGAGCGAGACGTTCAAGGTGATGGAGCGCCGGCTTCTGCGTGTGATCATGAACCCCGCGATGACGATCGCCTGGGCGCTGGGGCTTTGGCTCGCCTGGTCGGGCGGCTTTTTCACCAGCGGGTGGTTTCACGTGAAACTGGCTGCCGTGTTGGGCCTGTCCGCCGTGCATGGCTATTTCGCCCGGGCCGTTCGTCTCTATGCGGAAGACAGGAACGACAAGACCGCGCGGCACTGGCGAATGATCAATGAAGTGCCGACACTATTGATGATCGCGGTGGTGATAATGGTCATCGTCAAGCCCTTCGGCTGAGCCGATTGCCGCAGTCGATGATTGTGACTTGAAGTAAGCCGCGTAAGGGCTTATGTGATTGCCCAACTTGGCCCGGAGCTCTTCTCCCCTCTTCCCGGGCTTTTCTCCCTTTCAGACAAATTACAAGCGTGTTTCCATGCAGCAAATGAAGCTACAGGACCTTCAGAACAAATCCGCTACGGAGCTCGTCGAGTTCGCGGAAAGCTTGGAGGTCGAAAACGCCAGCGTGATGCGCAAACAGGAATTGATGTTTGCGATCCTCAAGAAGCTGGCGGCCGATGATGTCGAAATCATCGGCGACGGTGTCGTCGAGATCTTGCAGGACGGTTTCGGGTTCCTGCGTTCGGCCAGCGCCAACTACCTGCCGGGCCCGGACGACATCTACATTTCGCCGTCGCAGATCCGCCGGTTCTCGCTGAAGACCGGCGATACGGTGCAGGGTCCGATCCGGGGCCCGAAGGAAGGCGAGCGGTATTTCGCACTTCTCAAGGTCAACACTATCAATTTCGAAGACCCCGAGAAGATCCGCCACAAGAGCCATTTCGACAATCTGACGCCGCTCTACCCGGACGAACGCTTCCGGATGGAAATCGACGGTCCTCCGACCAAGGACAATTCGGCGCGCGTGATTGATCTCGTGGCGCCGCTCGGCAAGGGCCAGCGCGGCCTGATCGTCGCGCCGCCGCGCACGGGTAAGACGGTTCTCCTGCAGAACATCGCCCATTCCATCACGGCCAACCATCCGGAATGCTACCTGATCGTTCTCCTGATCGACGAACGTCCGGAAGAAGTGACCGACATGCAGCGTTCGGTGAAGGGCGAGGTTGTCTCCTCCACCTTCGACGAGCCGGCCTCGCGTCACGTGCAGGTCGCCGAAATGGTGATCGAAAAGGCGAAGCGCCTGGTCGAACATGGGCGGGATGTCGTCATCCTGCTCGATTCCATCACCCGCCTCGGCCGCGCCTACAACACGGTCGTGCCGTCGTCGGGCAAGGTCCTGACCGGTGGTGTCGACGCCAACGCCCTGCAGCGACCGAAGCGCTTCTTCGGCGCGGCGCGCAACATCGAGGAAGGCGGTTCGCTCACGATCATCGCCACCGCGCTGATCGACACGGGCAGCCGCATGGACGAAGTCATCTTCGAGGAATTCAAGGGAACGGGTAACTCCGAAATCGTGCTCGACCGCAAGGTGGCCGACAAGCGGACCTTCCCCGCAATCGACGTGCTCAAGTCCGGTACGCGAAAGGAAGACCTCCTCATCCCGCGTTCGGATCTTCAGAAGATCTTCGTTCTGCGTCGTATCCTGGCACCGATGGGCACCACCGATGCGATCGAGTTCCTGATCGACAAGCTGAAGCAGACCAAGAACAACGCCGAGTTCTTCGATTCGATGAACGCCTGATCCGGTTCGTTAGCCGGATTCAGTTCGCTCGATCAAGAAGTTCGCGCAGCGCGTCGGCGGTGGTGACCGGCGGCGTGCAGATCATGCCGGTACAGAGATAGGCGCCGGCCCCCGCATATTGATCGGGCGTTTCTCCGACTTTGTAAAACACGTCGATGCGCCGCGGGTCGGGTCGCTGGCTGGCTGCAGCCCAAAGCGGATCCGACGTCCTCTCTTCTCCCACGATGACGAGTTTGCGTGCCGCCAGCACGGAGTCGCCCGCGTTCATGAAACCGGCCTGCCCGAAGCGGCTTCGCATGATGCGCCCCGCGGCATGTGCGGTCAGCCCATCGAGCTGCCCCGTCAATCCGACGTCCTCGGTCACGAGGACCAGGCGAGACAGCGCTTCGATGACCTGTGCTGTCGTCGACGGGTTGGCTTCATCGAGGTCGTTCCAGGTACGCATCGGCGAATCGCTGCGATCACGCTCCTGCATCCAGAATCCCCGATTCGATTCGAAATCGTAATGATTCCTCCGAAGGATTAAGCACAGGTCTACTGCGTCCTGCACAAACGACCGATCGCCTGTCGCTTCGAACAGTGACAGGGCTGCATTGATCATCGCGGCATAGTCGGTCGCAAAACCGAAATCGCTGGCCTTGGATCCGTCGAAGACGTGTGAGAGGCGGTCGTCGTTCCAAAGAGCGGTCTTCAAAATGGCGAACTGATCGACTGCCAGGCGCAGCCACGATTCGGATCCGAAATAGCGAGCGGCGTCAGCGATTGCGCGGATGGCATAGCCGTTCCAGTCCGCGAGAACCTTGGTATCGCGGCCCGGCGGGATGCGGTTCTGCCGTCGGTCGAGCAACTTCTCGCGCGCATCACGATGCCGTTCGATTGCCGCGAGCGCCTGGTCAGGCTCCTTCCGGAGCGCGAAGAGATTGACGATGTTCTTGCCTTCGCAGTTCCCGCTCTCGGACACGTCGTAGATGGCTGAGAAGGCCTCGGCTTCACTGCCGAGAGCGTCGGCAACTTCGTTGAGAGACCAGACATAATACTTGCCCTCCTCTCCTTCCGAGTTCGCGTCGAGGCTGGCGGAGAAGCCGCCGGTCGCAAGGAGCATGTCGCGTTGCAGCCAGGCGATCGTCTCTTCGATTCGATAGCGGAACAAATCGTTCTGCGTCCAAGAATGTGCCCAGACGCTATGGCGGATGAAGTGGGCGTTGTCGTAGAGCATCTTCTCGAAATGCGGGACCAGCCAGCGGCCGTCGACGGCGTAACGCGCCAGTCCGCCGCCGACATGATCGTAGATGCCGCCAAGGCTGATCGCCGTCAGCGCTTTAAGGAACCGGTCGCGGGCCGTTGCATCGTTATCTCGCATCCAGGCCCGCCAGAGCGTTTCAAGAAACGGCGCATTCGGGAATTTGGGTGCGCCGCTCAAGCCACCGAGTTCGGGGTCATAGAGTTTCGCGACCTGGGTTGAGAAGTTCGCGATGGCCTCTGGCGTGATCGGAGCGGGGGCGGCGCTGCCGGCAAGTTGCTGCTGCAGATGGTTTTGGAGCCGGAGTGCGTTGGCGTTGATGTCGTCGCGGCGGTTGCGCCATGCGGCTTCGACTTGCACGAGGACATCGAGGAATCCCGGGCGGCCGTATCGCGCGTACTTGGGGAAATAGGTCCCACCCCAGAACGGCTTGCCGTCCGGGGTGAGAATCATGGTCAACGGCCAGCCGCCCTGCTCGCCCATGGCGGTGAGAGCGGCCATGTAGAGCTGGTCGATGTCCGGCCGTTCCTCGCGGTCCACCTTGATATTGATATAGAGGCGGTTCATAAGCGCCGCGACTTCGTCGTCCTCGAAGCTTTCATGCGCCATCACATGGCACCAGTGGCAGGCGGCATAGCCGATGGAGAGCAGGATTGGCCGGTCGTGCTCTCGTGCAGCCACTAGCGCGTCGTCGTCCCAGGGCTGCCAATGGACTGGATTGTGCTTGTGCTGCAGGAGATAGGGGCTTGCCGAGGCGGCCAGCCGGTTCTGGTCAGGTGCGGTCACGCGTCATTCTCCGTCGATTCGGACAGGAAACGATATGGACACGATATACGCTCTGTCGAGTGGGGCGCTTCCTTCCGGTGTCGCGGTGATCCGCGTATCGGGGCCCGACGCAGGGCATGTCGTGGAAGCGACTGCTGGACGGTTACCGAACCCGAGGCAAGCGACGCTTTGTTCGATTCGAAGCCGGAATGGTTCCGCGATCGATCGTGGGCTCGTGTTTTGGTTTCCAGGATCCGCGAGTTTTACCGGTGAGGCGAGTGCGGAGTTCCACCTGCATGGCGGGCGTGCGGTGGTGGACCGGATGCTGGATGAACTGGCGGGCTTTCCGGGTCTGCGCATGGCGGAAGCTGGGGAATTTTCGCGGCGGGCGTTCGTCAACGGCAAGCTCGATCTGACTGAGGCTGAAGGGCTTGCCGACCTGATTGCAGCGGAGACCGAGGCCCAGCGGGTCCTGGCGCTTTCGCAGGCCTCCGGGGCATTGAAGGCAATCTATGACGGCTGGCAGCAGAGGTTGCTGCATGCGCGGGCGATGATCGAAGCCGAGATCGATTTTTCCGACGAGGAAGATGTTCCGGGTTCGGTGGCCGATCAGGTTTGGGCGGATATGCGCGATCTTCTGAGCGCGATGGAGGAGCATATTGCTGGTGCGGGCCGTGCAAACGCGGTGCGTGAAGGGTTTCGCATCGTGATCGTCGGAGCGCCGAATGCCGGAAAGTCGAGCCTGATGAACGCGCTCGCGGGCAGTGAGGTTGCCATCGTTTCAGACGAGCCGGGTACGACGCGTGATATTGTCGAGACGCGGCTTGTCATCGGCGGGCGACTGGTCCTGGTGGCTGACACTGCGGGGATACGCGAAACTGAGAACGCGATCGAGGCAGAGGGTGTGCGGCGCGCGCTCGTTCGTGCGGGCGATGCTGATCTGGTGCTTCATCTTTCGGACACCGGGTCGTGGGACGATCTTTCGGTGCCGAGTGGTGTTCCGGTCTGGCAGATCTTGAGCAAGGCTGACTTGCGTGAGCGAAACAGTACGGCGGGCTTGGTGACAGTATCCTCGAAGGCCGAAGGCGGTTTGGAATCGCTATTCGATTCGCTTCTGAAACATTTGGATGAAACAATCGGTCGGGATTTGGCTTCTCTTCCGACACGGCAACGACACCTCGATCAACTCAGGCGCGCGGTCCGCGAGATCGAACTGAGTCTCGATGGCTTTGATGCTCCGTTGGAGTTGCGTGCAGAGCATCTGCGTGCGGCGGGTTTCAACCTCGGAAGCATTACCGGGCAGCACACGGTCGAGGATATCCTGGGTGTGATCTTCTCGGAGTTTTGCATCGGGAAGTGAGTCGCCGATGGACAGGGCCGGCACTGCACGATGTTTCACGTGAAACACAGGCGCTCTTGACCTCCCCGACTTCCTGCGCCATGCCAAGACCTCTCATAACGGACCACATGATGAAACGCGACTTTGACGTCATAGTGATCGGCGGAGGCCACGCCGGCTGCGAGGCTGCCCGTGCAGCCGCAGCGATCGGTGCGCGTACAGCCTTGCTCACGCATTCCTTTGCCACCATCGGCACAATGTCTTGCAATCCGGCCATTGGCGGGCTCGGCAAGGGCCACCTTGTGCGCGAGGTTGATGCACTCGACGGATTGATGGGCCGGGTCGCGGATGCAGCCGGAATTCAGTTCCGGATGTTGAATCGCCGAAAGGGGCCCGCAGTGCGGGGTCCTCGCACCCAAGCCGATAGGAAGCTTTACCGAGAGGCGATGCAGGCCGAAATCTCGGCGATTGAGAACCTTTCGGTGGTCGAAGGGGAGGCAGTTGATCTGGCGCTGGCAGATGACACCCAGGTGGCGGGCGTCCTGTTGGCCGATGGAAGCGAGCTGTGCTGCCGTGCGCTCGTTCTGACGACCGGCACGTTCTTGCGCGGATTGATTCATATCGGAGAGAAGACGATTCCCGCCGGCCGGATGGGTGAGAAGCCCAGCGTCGGCTTGTCGGGCACGCTGCAGCGCCTTGGCGTTCCACTCGGTCGCCTGAAGACCGGAACGCCTCCCCGTCTCGACGGTCGGACGATTGGATGGGACAATCTCGTCATGCAGGCGGCGGACGACGATCCCGTTCCTTTCTCGACACTGACGGAATCAATCACCAATCCTCAGATCGAATGCGGCGTGACGCGTACCACGTCCGAGACGCATCGCATCATCGAGGACAATCTGGGCCGGAGTGCCATGTATTCCGGCAACATCAAGGGTGTCGGCCCGCGCTACTGCCCCTCCATCGAAGACAAGATCGTCAAGTTTGGCGAGCGCGACGGGCATCAGATCTTTTTGGAACCCGAGGGTCTGGACGATCATACGGTGTATCCGAACGGAATTTCGACATCGCTGCCGGAGGACGTGCAACGCGCATTGTTGAAGACGATTCCCGGGCTCGAAAGCGCCGTGATGCTGCAGCCGGGCTACGCGATCGAGTATGATCATGTGGATCCACGGGCACTGGATGTCAGCCTGCAGCTTCGTGGCGTGAGCGGATTCTTTCTCGCGGGGCAGATCAACGGAACGACTGGATATGAAGAAGCCGCCGCACAGGGGCTGGTCGCGGGATTGAATGCCGCGAGATTGGCGGGCGGCTTGCCGGCGGTCACGTTCAGTCGCACGGAGTCCTATATCGGCGTCATGATCGACGATCTTGTCTCGCGCGGGGTCTCTGAACCATATCGCATGTTTACGTCGCGCGCTGAGTATCGGCTTTCCTTGCGTGTCGATAATGCCGATTTGCGGCTGACGCCGCTCGCGATAGATGTCGGCTTGGCCACTGCGAGAAGACGTGGTGCGTTTGATTCGATGACGCAACAATTGGCGGCGTTGCGAGGTCTTGCTCAGAGTGATGCGATCTCTCCGCAGGAGGCCAATCGATTCGGACTCGAAATCAACAAGGATGGTGTGCGGCGGTCGGCGTATGACCTGCTGTCCTATCCGAACATCGCGATGGCTGATGTGTTGCGTATTTGGCCTAGTCTCGGTGCGTTCTGCCCGAATCTTCTCGAGCGCCTCGAAATCGAAGCGCAGTATGCCGTTTATCTGAAGCGGCAGGCCTCTGACATCGCCTCGGTGCAGAAGGAAGAGCAAACCTCGATCCCGGAAGATCTCGACTATGAACGGATTGCTGGGCTTTCCAATGAGCTTAAGCAGAAGCTGGTCAGTCGAAAGCCGGAAACGCTTGCGGTCGCTGCTCGTATCGAGGGCATCACGCCGGCGGCGTTGAGTTTGATCGTCGCGCATGTACAGCAAAGGCGGCGACGGTCGGATCGCGTGGCATGAGGAATCGATTCGATTCCGAAATTCCGTCGGATTTGTTGGCTGATGTTTCACGTGAAACACTCCGCCGGCTGGAAGACTATGCTGCGCTCTACGAGAAGTGGTCGCCGAGGATCAACCTGACAGCGCCTTCAACCCAGAACGACTTCTGGCGCCGGCATGTGGCCGACAGTGCGCAAATCCTCGATCTCGCTCCCCAGGCATGTCATTGGGTGGACCTGGGTTCCGGCGGCGGATTTCCGGGAATGGTGATCGCCATTTTGTTGCAGGACCGGCCGGAAGCCCGCGTGGAACTGGTGGAGAGCAACCGCAAGAAGACCGCGTTTCTGCAGGCCGTGAAGGCGCAATGTGCTCCCTCGGTACTGATTCATCCGGCCCGGATCGGGGACGTTGTCGGACGATCCGCCGCGCCTGAAATCGTGACTGCGCGGGCCCTGGCCGCCCTCCCCGCATTGCTCGACATGACGGCCGTATGGCTGCAAGCCGAAACGCGTGCGCTGTTTCACAAAGGCCGTGGATATTCGGCGGAGATCGAAGAAAGCCGTGCGCGATGGGATTTCGATCTGGTAAGACATGAGAGCCGGATCGATGCAGACTCCGTTATTCTGGAGATATCCAATCTGCGACCGCGTTCGGCGTGACCGGTTTCCGATTTCGAGGGCATTGGCATGGCGGACAATTGCCGCGTGATCACGATAGCGAATCAGAAGGGTGGCGTCGGCAAGACGACGACGGCGATCAATCTGGCGACCGCGCTGGCGGCCATTGGTGAGCGCGTTCTGATCGTCGATCTCGACCCTCAGGGCAATGCCTCGACCGGGCTCGGCATCGACCGCGAGGATCGCGAGATCTCGTCCTATGACGTGTTGCTCGGCGATGCCGACGTGATCGACGCTGCGATCCCGACCGCCGTGCCGAACCTTTCGATCGTTCCGTCCACCATGGATGTGCTCGGCGTGGAAATGGAGATCGCCGGCGCGCAGGATCGGGTTTTCCGGCTGCGCAATGCCCTTGGCCGGATCACGTCGCGCTTTTCCTACGTGCTGATCGACTGCCCTCCGTCCCTGAACCTGCTGACTTTGAACGCGATGGCCGCGGCGCATTCGATTCTCGTGCCGCTGCAATGCGAATTCTTCGCTCTCGAGGGTCTGAGCCAGCTTCTCAAGACGGTCGACCAGGTTCGTCGGTCGATCAATCCGACGCTGGAAATCCAGGGAATCGTCCTGACGATGTATGACAAGCGCAACAATCTTGCGCTTCAGGTGGTTGACGATGTCCGGTCGCATCTTGGCGACAAGGTCTATGACACGATCATCCCGCGCAATGTTCGGGTTTCGGAAGCGCCGTCGCACGGCAAGCCGGCGATCCTCTACGATCTGAACTGCGCGGGCAGCCAGGCCTATTTGCAGCTTGCCTCGGAAGTGATCCGGCGCGAGCGTCAGCTGGCAGCGGCCTAGGCACTCGCAGGACGAAGAACGGAAGACCATGGCAGACGACGGTTCCCGCAAACGACTTGGACGCGGCCTTGCGGCCCTGATCGGCGAAATGGATCAGCCGGCAGAGCAGGCCGCACGTCCGCATTCCGCGGATCGCCACTTGCCGATCGAATTCGTCATCCGCAATCCGAACAATCCGCGTCGCGAGTTCGTTGAGGATGAACTGAACGATCTTGCCGCCTCGGTTCGAGAGCACGGCATCCTTCAGCCGGTGATGGTCCGGCCGCAGGCCGGGCATACCGGCATGTATGAGATCGTTGCCGGCGAACGCCGCTGGCGGGCTGCCCAGCGGGCGGGGCTTGCCGAGATACCGGTTATCATCCGCGATGTTGATGACCGTGTCGCTCTGGAGCTCGCGATCATCGAGAACGTGCAGCGCGCCGATCTCAACGCGATCGAAGAAGCAGCGGGATATCAACGGCTTATCGACGAATACAATTACACGCAGGCCGATCTCGGTGACGTGATCGGCAAGAGCCGCAGTCATGTTGCGAACACGCTGCGCTTGCTGAAGCTGCCGAATTCCGTGCGAGACCACGTTCAGAACGGGGACCTATCCGCCGGGCATGCCCGCACGCTCATCACGGCGGCAGATCCCGAGGCGCTGGCGCGTAAGATCATCGAGGATGGCCTGTCCGTTCGCCAGGCGGAACATTTGGCGCAAGCCGGTGATGCACCGAGTAAATCAAGCGGCAAACGCGGATCGTCCAGTGAAGAAAAAGACACGGACACGCTGGCGTTGGAAAAGCTCCTGACCGACCAGCTCGGCTTGCGCGTCGAAATCAGCCACCGTGGAGACGGCGGCGAGGTCAAGGTGCGCTACAAGACGCTGGAACAGCTCGATTCGCTGTGCCACCGCCTTCAAGGCGCATAAAAGCTACTCGTATTTTGCCGACTAACGACGTCGAGCGCTCTGAATCGTAATCGCTAGCAGCGCCGTACGGGCCACCGGTGTGGTGAGCGCCGCGTTCATGCGGCTTTCGAGCACGCAATCCTGCAAACGGCGAAGCGCGTGCCGGATACCAACCGCAGTCCAACGGCTGAGCGCTGTTTCCACCGTCTTGCGGCGCGCGAAGAACACGGGTGGCTTGGCCGCGCCGATGACGGCCGAGGCCGGCCGGCCGCTCTTGTCCATCTCCGCGCGCAACAGATCGAGTTGCTGGAACTGGCGTATCGCGGCGGCGAGAAGCGGCTGGGGATTGGAGCCGGCGGCCAGAAAGCTCTGCATCGCTTCGTCGAAATCGGCCAATCGCCCCGTGATGACCGAGTCCACCACCGCATCGAATGACACCGCGGAGGCGTCCCCGATGGATTGTTTTGCCATTTCAAGCGTGATCTCGTCTTCGCCATGGGCGTAGAGTGCGAGTTTTTCGAGTTCACCCCGCGAGGCGCGCCGGTCCCCGCCTATGTGGTCCTGGATATAGCGCCTTGCGTCGAGCGACAGGCGTTGGCCCGTCTCGCCGAATGTCGCGTCGATGAGCGAACTCAGGGCAGCCGCATTGTCGGCATAGCAAGGCAGGGTGATGCCGTTGGCCGATTTCTCGACGCTGCCACGCAGCCCGGCGCCCTTTTTCAGATCCCCGGCCTCGACGATCAGCTTTACCGCGTCGGGCGGATCCTTGAGGATTGCCTCGATATTGGCAAGGACGTCCTTCTGGTTGCCCGCATTGCGGATCCAGATCAGCCGATCCCCACCGAACATGGCCACCGTATAGGCCTCATCGATCAACCGGACGGGATCGGAGGCGAGTTCGTTCGCGTCGAGCTTGACGGTGGAGAAGCTGTCGGCGAGATCGACGCCGGTCGATTTCGCCAGGATCTCGGCGCGTTCGGAGACGAGACCGCGATCCGGCCCGTAGACGAGATAGAGCGCCTTGCCGGCGTCCGGACGTCTCAGGAACCGATCAACTTCGCCGGCTTTCAATTCGGCCACGGTTTCGGCCCTAAAGCGCTCCGGCGCGTTTCAGATCGGTCGCGATCAGGGCACGCAGACGTTCCGCCACATCGCGCGCGGCGCGGTTTTCGGCGTCCCGCTCGGCGCGGATATTGGCGTATTCCTGATTGGTCAGGTCATAGGAAGCGGAACCGGACGTCCGGTGGTTGCCGATGATCGTGTCGTCGGAAACGCGCGTCAGTCGGTAGTTGACGGTGATCTTGACCGTACTGGCCGTAGGTTCACCGTCAAGGTCGGTCAGAACCACCAGGACCTTCTTGTTGCGTTTCGACACGGTCAGGTCGAGCTCGTATTCCGGCTCGTCCGACTGGGCTGATCCGCCGTTGAAAAGAAAGATCAATTCGTTGCGGACGCGCTGGCTGACGCGATCATTAACCGGCTCAATATAGATCGAGCGCAGCGCCGAAACCTTGGCGCCCGCTTCCGGCGTCGCCGGCACGTAGACGGGTTGAACCGTACAGGCGGCCACCAGGCCCGTAAGTGCGACTGCGGCGATGCGCGCGCCAAGCTTAATCATGGGATCAGGCTCCCCTTTGCCTCAGGCGACAATGTTGACGATCCGGTGCGGAACCACAATGATTTTTTTCGGTGCCGTTCCGGCAAGGTGATGAATGACGAAGTCCGCGTCGAGCGCGGTTCGCTCGATGCTCTCCTTGTCGGCGTCTTTCGCGACGGTGATCTCGCCGCGGCGTTTGCCGTTGATCTGCACCGGCATCACCACGGAGTTCTCTTCCACCAGCGCCGGATCGAACGCGGGCCAGTGGGTTTCGGCGACCAGGCTGTCATATCCGAGGCAGGTCCAGCACTCTTCCGCCAGATGCGGCATGACCGGCGCAAAGATCTGAACGAGGATCGACAACGCTTCGTGGGCCGCGGCCTTGTCGGTGTCCGAGCCGTTCGTCGATTTCTCGATGGCCGGAGCGATCTCGTTGACGAGTTCATGCACGCGGGCGATGGCTCGGTTGAAACCGAGCTTCTGGAAATCTTCGCCAACCGCCTTCAACGCCTTGTGGGCGGCCTTGCGCATGGCGAGCGCATCACCTTCCGCGGCACCGGCATCGCCCGCGGCGAGCGACGGTGCCGCACCCGAGACAACGCGCCAGATGCGCTGGACGAAACGGTGCGCGCCTTCAGCACCACGGTCGCTCCATTCCACGTCGCGATCGGGCGGCGAGTCGGACAGCATGAACCACCGCGCCGTGTCGGCGCCGTAGCTCTGCGTGATCTCTTCCGGACCGATCGTGTTCTTCTTGGATTTGGACATCTTTTCCAGATGCCCGATCTGCGCTTCCTCGCCGGTGTCGATCACCACCGCACGCCGGGTGCCGCCACTTTCCTCAAGCCGGATTTCGGAGGGCGCATGCCACTTTCCGGAGGTGCCGGAACCGGTGCGATAGGTCTCGTGAACGACCATGCCCTGCGTGAACAGGCCCTTGAAGGGCTCGGCGAGGTCGAGGTGACCGGTCTCGCGCATCGCACGGGTGAAGAAGCGCGAGTAGAGCAGGTGCAGGATCGCATGCTCGATGCCGCCGATATATTGATCGACCGGCAGCCAGTCATTGGCGGCGGCCGGGTCCGTCGGCTCGTCGGCCTTCGGTGCGGTGAATCGCGCGAAATACCAGGACGAATCAACGAAGGTGTCCATCGTGTCGGTTTCGCGTTTCGCCGCCGCACCACAGCTCGGGCAGGCTACATCGCGCCACGTCGCGTGACGATCGAGCGGATTGCCCGGCTTTTCAAAGTCGATGTCGTCCGGCAACTTGACAGGCAAATCGGCCTTCGGGACCGGCACGACGCCGCAGGCCTCGCAATGGATGACCGGGATCGGGCAACCCCAATAGCGCTGGCGGGAAATGCCCCAGTCGCGAAGCCGGAAGCGCACCTTGCGCTCGGCCTGCGGCCTGCCGTCGAAGTCCGTCTTCTCCAGGCGGTCGGCAACTTCCTCGAAGGCCTTTTCAGGCGTCATCTGGTCGAGGAAGCGTGAATTGATCATCACGCCGTCATCGACATAGGCTTCTTCGGTGACCTGGAAGGTCGCCGCGTCGCCGTCCTTCGGCATCACCACCGGAATGACCGGCAGGCCGTATTTGTTGGCGAAGTCGAGGTCGCGCTGGTCGCCCGAAGGGCAGCCGAAGATCGCGCCGGTGCCGTAATCCATCAAGACGAAATTGGCGACGTGGACCGGCAGCGTCCAGCTCTCGTCAAAGGGATGAACGACGCGGATGCCCGTGTCGAAGCCCCTCTTCTCGGCCGTTTCCAATTCGGCGACGGAAGTGCCGGCCCGCCGGCATTCCTCGCAGAAGGCGGCCAGCTCGGGATTCGTCGCCGCGGCTTTTTTCGCCAATGGATGATCGGCGGCGATCGCCATGAAGGAGGCGCCAAAGATCGTGTCCGGGCGGGTGGTATAGACCTCCAGCTCCGTCTCGCCCTCCGGCGCGGTCGCCGCGTCCAGTTGCCAGCGGATCTGCAGGCCTTCCGACCGGCCGATCCAGTTCTTTTGCATGACCCGGACCTTTTCGGGCCATTCATCCAGCGTCTCGAGCGAATCCAGCAGATCCTGCGAGAAGTCGGTGATCTTGAAGAACCATTGGGTCAGCTCGCGCTGCTCGACCGGCGCGCCGGATCGCCAGCCGCAGCCGTCGATCACCTGCTCATTGGCGAGCACGGTCATGTCGACCGGGTCCCAGTTCACCTTGGACTGCTTGCGGTAGACGAGGTCCTTGTCGAGGAAGTCGAGGAACAGCATCTGCTGCCGGTGGTAATAATCGACGTCGCAAGTGGCGAATTCACGCGACCAGTCGATCGACAGGCCCATGAGCTTGAGCTGCTCGCGCATGGTGGCGATGTTGTCGTAGGTCCAGGCGCCCGGATGCACCTTGTTCTGCATCGCGGCGTTTTCCGCCGGCATGCCGAAGGCGTCCCAGCCCATCGGGTGGAGGACGTTGTAGCCCAGGGCGCGGCGGTGGCGAGCGACGACGTCGCCCATCGTGTAGTTGCGCGTGTGGCCGATATGGATGCGCCCGGACGGATAGGGGAACATCTCCAGGACGTAATATTTGGGCCGCGGATCATCATTGTCCGCTTCAAACAGTTTTGCGTCCGCCCAGGCCTTCTGCCATTTGGGTTCGGCTTCGCGCGGATTGTATCGTTCGGTCGCCATTTCGGTGAAACTCTTGAATTCCGTGCGGCGACATGCAGGTTTGCGCCGCGAAACAAATCAACGGTCTCTTGCCGATAAAAGGGCAAGCCGTCAACAACCGGCCGCCTGCAGCGGCCTCAGAGCATGCGGGGTTCGGATATGTCGGCAGTCGAGGGATTGAAGGATGTGCGGAGCCGGATCGCCGCGGCCGCGCAGGAGGCGGACCGCGATCCTGGCGACGTCGAACTGATCGCCGTTTCGAAGACGTTCGACGCCGACGCCATCCGTCCTGTGCTCGAAGCAGGCCAGCGCGTCTTCGGAGAAAACCGCGTGCAGGAGGCGCAGGGCAAGTGGCCGGGCCTGACGACAGACTTCTCCGGCGTCGAACTGCACCTGATCGGGCCGCTGCAATCCAACAAGACGAAGGAAGCGGTGGCGCTGTTCGACGTCATCCAGACAGTCGACCGCGAGAAGATCGCGCGGGCCATCGCCACCGAGATGGAGCAGCAGGGCAAGACCGTCCGGCTCTATGTGGAGATCAACACCGGGCTGGAACCGCAGAAGGCGGGGATCGCTCCCGACGATTGCGCCGATTTTCTCGCGCTCTGCCGTGACGAGCTCGGGCTTTCGATCGAAGGGCTGATGTGCATCCCGCCCTTCGACGAGAACCCGGGACCGCATTTCGCGCTGTTGCGCAAGCTTGCCGCCGAGAACGGGATCGACCGGCTTTCCATGGGCATGTCGGGCGATTTCGAGACCGCAATCGGTTTCGGCGCGACGAGCGTACGGGTCGGAACGGCCATTTTCGGCGCCCGCTAGTTTCCCTCGTTCTGGCAGCAAATCAGACCTGACTTTTTCCCCGGAATCGGGCATGTTCCGCCGCGGGGCAGAGCACGTCGACCCGAGGTCTGGAGGACACGGCATGGAATTGAGACTGGCGAAACTGACGCTTTGCGCGGCGATGATGGCGGGAGCATTGTTCACCAGCCAGGCACAGGCGGCACAATGCGGCAACAATTCCAGCGGCTTCGAACGCTGGAAGAGCCAATTTGCAGCCGAAGCGAAAGCAAATGGCGTCGGCAACCGCGGGCTGAAGGCGCTCGCCGGCACCAGCTATGCCACCAAGACGATCCATGCGGATCGCAACCAGAAGAGCTTCAAATACTCGCTGCAGAAATTCATGCAGATCCGCGGCGCCAACTCGATCGTTTCGGTCGGACGCCAGAAGAAGAAGGCGAATGCCAAATTCTTCGCCCGGCTGGAGGCAAAATACGGCGTACCGGCAGGCCCCCTGCTGGCCATTCACGGCATGGAGACGGGCTTCGGTCGCTTCATGGGGAATTCCAACGTGGTGTCGGCGATCGCCACGCTCGCCTATGATTGCCGCCGGTCGGATTTCTTCACCGGCCATCTCTACGCGGCCCTGCAGCTCGTCGATCGCGGCGTCATCTCATCGAACACCAAGGGTGCGATGCATGGCGAGGTCGGCCACACGCAGTTCCTGCCGGGCAGCGTGCTGAAATATGGCGTCGACGGTGACGGCAATGGCCGTGTCGATCTGGCGGGCTCGCAATATGACGCGCTCGCCTCGACGGCGAACTTCCTGCGCGCGCATGGGTGGAAGCGGGGTGCCGGGTATCAGCCGGGCCAGACCAATTTTCGCGCGATCCAGGGCTGGAACGCCGCCGGTGTCTATCAGCAGGCCATCGCCATCATGGCCGCCAAGATCGATCAGTAACGGACAAACGCGAAAAACCCGCATTCGTCGCGAATGCGGGTTTCTTCATGCCTGAAGGAGTGAAGAAGGCTCAGCCTTCCTTCGGCTCCAGAACCTGGCGGCCGCGATACATGCCGGTCTTCAGGTCGATGTGGTGCGGGCGGCGCAGTTCGCCGGAATTCTTGTCCTCGACATAGGACGGGTTTTTCAGCGCATCCGTCGAACGACGCATGCCGCGCTTCGAGCGGGTCACTTTTCGCTTCGGAACAGCCATTTTCAGTCTCCAGTTCGATCGGACGAGCCCAGTTGACGACCGGTGCGGTCGGCAGGCATCCGACATGTGCTTGAAAAAGATTGCGCGCCTATACACGCTCAAATCTGACTTGACCAGACTCGCGCGCAAATTTTGTCGCATCCGCCGCTCAGTAGAGGCAGGTGACGAAGGGACCCGCGCGGCGCGCCCGCGCCTCGATCACATTGGCGAGCCGGTTGAGATGTGTCGTCGGCGCTGCCGGATTGCGCTGGTAGGGATTGGGCAGCGTCACGGCCATGAGCGCAGCCTGCCGGTCCGTCAGGTCCAGTGCGGGACGCCCGAAATGGGTCCAGCTCGCCGCCTCGATGCCATAGATGCCGTCGCCCCATTCGGCGATGTTGAGATAGATCTCCATGATGCGCTTCTTCGGCAGGACGAAATCGACCCAGATCGCCAGCGGCATTTCCACCGCCTTGCGCACCAGCGACCGGCCCGGCCACAAAAACAGGTTCTTGGTCGTCTGCATGGTGATCGTCGACGCGCCGCGCGTCGGTTCGCCGTCCAGCGCGTCCTCGATGACCGCGTTCAATTCAGCCCAGTCGATGCCGTAATGCCGGCAGAACTTGCCGTCCTCCGAGACGACGACCGATTTCACGAGCATCGGCGCGATGTCGTCGAACTCCACCCAGTCGCGTTCGAACTTCTCCAACCGGGCGAGATCGGCGAGCATCAAGGTCGAAACCGGGCGGATCGCGTCGATGCGGTAGAGAAGCGTGAGTATCAGGGGGATCGCCACCATGACGGCAATGACGATCGCAAAAAATCGAACAGCACGAAGGAACCAGCGTCGCCAGCCGGCGCCGGTTGAGGACTTCTTCGGACGGGAAGCCGTGCTTCCGCTGGTCTTTTTGGCCGTCTTGGCGGCGTTCCGTCTGGAGGCCAACGCGTTCAAAGTCCCCGGTTGAATGATCCGGCGCAGTGCCCGAAATTCCTAGGCAATAAGCCCGCCCGCTGCAACAGGGCTTTGCGCCGCAACGGCTGGCACTTGACCGGACGGTCGCGAAGGGTCATCGGGATGCCATGTCAGACGCCGCATTCTCAGACGCGCTTGCCGCTTGTGCCTCCGCAACCGAGGCCCATCTCGAAATGGTTCTCGGCCGCTCGACGCTGGAGGGCGAGACGGTTCGCCCCGACCACCTGATGGCGGCGATCCGGCATGGGGTTCTCAACGGCGGCAAACGATTTCGGCCGTTCCTGGTGCTGGAATCCGCGCGGCTCTTCGGCGTCGTGCAGCAAAGCGCCCTGCCCGCCGCCGCGGCGCTGGAATGCGTGCATTGCTATTCGCTGATCCATGACGATCTGCCCGCCATGGACGATGACGATGTGCGACGCGGATTGCCGACGGTGCACAAGGCGTTCGACGAGGCGACCGCGATCCTCGCCGGCGACGCCCTGCTGACCTTCGCCTTCGACCTCCTGTCGGATCCCGGCTGCGGCCTCGGTGCCGAAATTCGCGTCAGGCTGATCAGCCGGCTTGCGCGCGCGGCCGGGTTCGGCGGAATGGCGGGTGGTCAGGCGCTTGATCTGGCCGCCGCCGAGACGCGTCCCGACGAACTGGGGGTGGTCACTTTGCAGGCGATGAAGACCGGCGCTCTGATCCGCTTTGCGTGCGAGGCCGGGGCGATCATGGCCGATGCGCCAGCGGCCGACCTGAACAGAATGCGCAGCTTCGGTGAAACGATCGGCGTGGCGTTCCAGCTCGCCGACGATCTTCTCGACGTCACCCAGACGGCCGCCGCCATGGGCAAGGCCACCGGCAAGGACGCCGACGCGGGCAAGGCCACGCTGGTCGGCCTGAAAGGCGAGGCCTGGGCGCGTGACGAGCTTGCCAGACTGGTGGCGAAGGCTGAAACCTTGCTGGAGCCATACGGCGAAGCGGGGCACATTCTGCGAGACGCAGCGCGTTTCGTGGCCTGGCGGCAATCCTAGGAAATCTACGCAAAATGCCAAATCATTTCGGAACCGGTCTGATCAGTTCTTGACGACCACGCAGGATGCGCCGGCCAGCCGAAGCTGGTTGCAGAGGTCGCTTGCCTCGCGCTTGTCGGCCGCGCCGATCTGGACGACGTGAAGCGGCCTGCGGCCGATGGTCGATCGCTTGGAGAAGACGGCTGGTTCGCGCTCGCCGATGATGCCGGCATGGCGGATGCGCACTTCCTCGAATATCCGCAGCGCCACGGCGCGGTCGAAATGTCCGGCAAGCTGGACGCCCCAGGCGGGTGCGTCGGTGTCGTCATAGAGCAGCACGGTTGCCGGCGTGACAGGCAGTTCACGGCAGGCCTGGTCGAAACTCATGCCTTCGCGCAGCGGCGGCTGTTCCTCATCGGTCGTCATTTCCCGAAAGCTTTCCGCGGTCTTGCCGAAGATCGCGAGGAGATAGCCTTGCGTTTCCCCCGGCAGGTAGCCGCCGCGGGCGAGCCAGCTGGAAACGCGTTCCTCGCCTGCATTGTAGGCCGCCGCGGCAAGCCCGAGATTCCCGAATTCGGTGCGCAGATCCGACAGATAGGCGGCGGAAGCGGGGATCGCCTGTTCGGGATCGAAGGGATCGCGAAGGCCGCGTCGATACGCCGTGCCCGGCATGAACTGCGCGATGCCTTGGGCGCCTGCACGCGACAGGGCGGAAATGTCGAAGCGGCTTTCCTTCCAGATCAGCCGCGTGAAGAAGGACCGTGGCAGGCCGTGGGCGTCGGCGGAGGTGGCAATCAGGTTGCACAGCGTCTCGACGTCATAGGTCTTCCTGTCGGCGTCGGGATCGACGCGCTCGAATTCCTGGTCTGGTCTGACATTGTCGAGCTGCAGCGGAAGAACGACGCGCACCTGCCCGTCCTCGGCGCGCGCTTGCGTCACGAGGGCGGCGGCCAGGCAAAGGGTTGCGACGATGCGGAGCGACATGGCCTTGCGACCTCCCGCTTGGTGTTTAGCCGGCTTTTCGTTCGGCCGCATGACCGAAACGCTGCTCGATATAGTCGCCGAGCATCTTCTGGAATTCATTGGCGATGTCCGGCCCGCGCAAGGTCGCGGCCTTCTTGCCGTCGATGAAGACCGGGGCAGCCGGCGTCTCGCCCGTGCCCGGCAACGAGATGCCGATATCGGCATGCTTGGATTCGCCGGGGCCGTTGACGATGCAGCCCATCACGGCGACTTTCAGTTCCTCGACGCCGGGATATTTGTCGCGCCATACCGGCATGTTCTGGCGCAGGTCGGCCTCGATGGTCTGGGCTAGCTCCTGGAACACGGTCGACGTGGTGCGGCCGCAGCCTGGACAGGCCGCGACGACCGGCAGGAACTGGCGAAAGCCCATGGTCTGAAGCAATTCCTGACCGACCTGCACCTCGCGGGTGCGGTCGCCGCCGGGTTCCGGCGTCAGCGAGATGCGGATGGTGTCGCCGATGCCCTGCTGCAACAGGATGCCCATGGCGGCGGACGAGGCGACAATGCCCTTGGACCCCATGCCGGCCTCGGTCAGGCCGAGATGCAGCGCATGGTCGCCGCGCGAGGCGAGCATCGTGTAGACCGCGATCAGGTCCTGAACCTGGCTGACCTTGGCCGACAGGATGATCTTCGAGCGCGGCAGGCCGACATCTTCCGCAAGGTTCGCCGACAACAGCGCCGATTGCACGATGGCTTCCCGGGTGACCTGACGGGCGGTCAGCGGCGCGCCCTTCTCGTGGTTCTCGTCCATCAGCCGGGTGAGGAGTTCCTGGTCGAGCGAGCCCCAGTTGACGCCGATGCGCACCGGCTTGTCGTGGCGGATCGCCATCTCGACGATGTCGGTGAACTGCCGGTCGCGCTTCTCGCGGAAACCGACATTGCCCGGATTGATCCGGTATTTGGCGAGTGCCTCGGCGCAGGCCGGATGGTCGGCCAAAAGCTTGTGGCCGATATAATGGAAATCGCCGACAAGCGGCACGAAGACGCCGAGCCGTTCCAGCCTTTCGCGGATGCGCGGCACGGCGGCGGCACTTTCGTCGCGATCGACGGTGATGCGCACGATCTCAGAGCCGGCGCGGTGAAGCGCGGCCACCTGGGCAACGGTGGAATCGACATCCGCCGTGTCGGTGTTCGTCATGGACTGGACGACGACCGGCGCATCGCCGCCTACAGACACGCCGCCGACATTGACGGCGACGGTGCGGTGACGGGCCAGGGGTTCAGTCAGATAGTCGGTCATCGTTCTCGTCCGGCATTCGCCGGTTCCTTATCGTTTCGGCCGATCCGGCGCAATCGCGCCGGCGGTCACAGAAAGGCGGCCTCCCATTCGGCCGGCTTGAAACCGGTCAGGACTTTCGCGCCGTCCGTGCCCACCGGGCGCTTGATCAGCCGCGGGTCGGCGGCCATCGCCTCGATCCTGGAGGCTTCGCTTGCCGTGATCGCGGCCTGTTCCTCCGGCGCCATCTTGCGGAAGGTTTGTGCCTTTTCGTTGAACACGGCGTCGAGGCCGGCGATTTTCACCCAGTCGCCGAGATGCGCCTTGAGGTCCGGCAACTTGGCGAAGTGCTCGTAATGCGGATCGAGCCCACTGGCCTCGGCCCATTCGCGCGCTTTCTTCACCGTGGTGCAGCCCGGGTATCCGTAAATCGAAATCGCCATGCGTCGTTTTTCCCTCTCATCGTATTTCTGCGTTCTTGCAGGTGTCCCGGTTGCGACTATGTTGCAGTGCAGCAGTCAACGGTATCTAGGCAGCGAAGGACGATCATCCAATGCAAAAAACAAGAACAGCGGTGATTACGGGATCGACTTCGGGCATCGGGCTCGGCGTCGCACATGCGCTGGCGGCCGAGGGACACAATGTCGTCATCAATTCCTACACGGACAATGACGCGGATCATGCGCTCGCCGAAGAGATCTCGGCGAAACACGGCAATCGCACGGTCTACATCCAGGCGGACATGTCGAAGGGCGAGGCGGCGCGGGCGCTGATCGGGAAGGCGGCCGAGGCGTTCGGCCATGTCGACATCCTCGTCAACAATGCCGGCATCCAGCATGTCGCGGCGATCGAGGAATTCCCCGTCGAGACGTGGGACCGGGTCATCGCGATCAATATGAACTCGGCCTTTCACACCACGGCGGCGGCGCTGCCGATGATGCGCGAACACAAATGGGGCCGTGTCGTGAACATCGCGTCGGCCCACGGGCTGACCGCTTCGCCCTTCAAATCGGCCTATGTCACCGCCAAGCACGGCGTGGTCGGCATGACCAAGGTCGTGGCGCTGGAAACCGCGGAAGCCCCGATCACCTGCAACGCGATCTGTCCCGGCTATGTGCTGACACCGCTGGTCGAAGCGCAGCTCCCGGACACGATGGAGAAATACGGGATGGATCGCGAGACGGTGGTGCGCGAGGTGCTTCTGGAGCGGCAGCCGTCGAAACAGTTCGCGACGGTCGAGCAGATCGGCGGCACGGTGGTCTTCCTGTGTTCCGATCACGCCGAGCAGATCACCGGAACGACGATCTCCGTCGATGGCGGATGGACGGCGCTCTGATCCCGTGACCAAACAGGCAAAACCCGTCAACCTCGCCCTGCAGGGCGGGGGATCGCATGGCGCCTTCACCTGGGGCGTGCTCGACGCGCTGCTCGAGGACGGCCGGCTGGATATCGACAGCATTTCCGGAACGAGCGCCGGCGCCATGAACGCCGTGGCCCTGGTCGACGGCTGGGAAAGGGACGGTCGCGACGGCGCGCGCGCCGCGCTGCACGATTTCTGGCATGCGGTCAGCAAGACGGGACGGTTCTCGCCGGTGCAGCGCACGCCGCTGGACGCGATGTGGGGCAATTGGAGCCTGGAATTCTCGCCGGCCTATCGCGGGCTGGATCTGCTGTCGCGGGTGTTCTCGCCCTATGACCTCAATCCGCTCGACATCAACCCGCTGCGCGACGTCGTCGAAAAGCAGATCGATTTCGATCGGGTGCATCACTGCAAGGCCATCAAGACCTTCGTGTCGGCCACGAATGTGCTGACCGGCAAGGTGCGGGTGTTCCGGCCGGACGAATTGAGCTGCGACGTGGTGATGGCCTCGGCCTGCCTGCCGACCATCTTCCGGGCGGTGGAGATTGACGGGGTTCCCTATTGGGACGGCGGTTTCGGCGGCAATCCGGCTCTGTTTCCGTTCTTCTATGCCGCGGAGACGCAGGATTGCCTGCTGGTGCAGATCAATCCGATCGAGACGACCAAGACGCCGCGCACGGCCTTCGAAATCCAGGACCGGATGAACGAGATCACCTTCAACGCCGGCTTGCTCCGCGAATTCCGCGCCATCGAATTCGTCCGCCGGCTGAAGGCGGACGGGCGCCTGAACGGGACCGACTACAAGACGATCCGCATGCACCGGATCGCCGCGGATGCCGTGGTCGAGGAACTGTCGGCCTCTACCAAGGTCAATGCCGAATGGTCATTCCTGCAGTATCTGAAGGAGCTGGGCCGTGCCGCAGCGGCCGATTTCCTGGAACAGCATTTCGAAGCTATCGGAGAGCGGCCGACACTGGATCTCACCGAGGAGATCTCGCCGCATATCCTGCCGCAGGAACCGAAAAAGCCCGTCGGACGGCGGATGCGCGCGGCGATGGAGCGGCTGCGGCCGCGCAAGCAAGCGTCCTGAATGCTCAGTTCCGTGTCTTTGCGGCCTGCAATGCGCCGGAAATGAACGTCACCATGTTGCGCACGTCGCCGTCGATGGTTTCGCCGCGCAGATATTTCGCCTTCAGGCCTTCCATGGTCTGCATGACGATGGTCGCGACGGTGCGGGCGTCGACCCCGATCGGATCGAGCGCGATCTCGCCGGATTCCTCAGCGTTCTGAATTCCTGCCGTGATCGCGCCGATCATCTGATCGCACCACTTTTCCTCGATGTCGCCGGCGACTTCCTCGTTCACGCCCATCAATTCGGCGCCATGCGGGGTCGCGTCGATCTTGCGATGCAGGGAGAGGATGCTGTTGTCGATCGAATCGTAGAGCCTGTCGGCGAAGGATTTGTCGCTCTCGAAAGCGGCTCTCGCGGTGTGGCCCATCACCTCGAGGATGCCGAGGCTCGCGGCCCGAAAAATCTCCGTCTTGTTCTTGAAGACCTGGTACAGGGCGGGACGCGACATGCCGGCGGCACGCGCGATGTCGTCCATGGAGGTTTTCTTGAACCCGTAATTGATGAACACGTCGAGCGCCGCGGCAATGATCGCGCCGCGCTTGTCTGAAGTCGGTTGGAACTGCATGTCTTGACGATATGACATTTTTCGTTATTTTGTCAATTTGTCAGGATGGGGTGCTCCGGGCAGGGCCGAAAGCCATGCAAGATGTGTTGCAAGACGGGATCCAGCATGCGGTTTCGGATGACCTGAATGTGGTTCGGGGCGTTCCGGGCGCGCCATCACCGTCCAGACCGGGGCGCCGGACGTTCGAGATCTTAACGAATACAGTGCCATAGCACCCAGGACCGTCGGTTGTGGGTGGTTATGACAATGCAGTGGACATTGGTCCGTAGATACGGAGATCGAAATCACTGTTTCGGGCCTTGTGCATAGGAATATGTGGCAATCCGACAACAATCGATTTCACAAATGTTCGAAAACGACCGGACAAACCGTCCGGTTTCTTGAATAGGAATTGAAGACGGCCACCTGAAGGCCATCCCGGGCCTATAGCCGGTTCTTGCGATTGTAGAGACGACGATGAAATCAAACCGTTACATTGCCATACTCGTTTTCCTCGGGTCTGCCGCCTGGATCGCCACCGGCGAATTCTCTTCGGTCGGAAGCCAGGCCAGCGCTGCGAGCGAAACGCCGGCTGCCGAAGCGACCGAAACGCAGGCCGAGACCACGAAGGCGCTGCCGACGGTCGGTGTCGCCGTCATTCCGCAGATCGATCACGCCCGGTCGGTGAAGATCTCTGGCGTCACCGAGGCCGACAAGGAAACGACGCTGACGGCCCGCGCCGGCGGCATCATCGACGAATTGCTCGTCAGGCAGGGCGACGCGGTGAAAGAGGGTGACGTCATCGCCCGCATCGCGCCGGAAGGCCGCGAGGCGGCCTTGCGCTCGGCCGAGCAGGCGCTCGAACAGGCCAAGGCCGAGGCCGACGCCAAGATGAGGCTGGTGGAAAAGGGCACGCTCGCCAAGCTGCAGGGCGACGCCGCCATGTCGGCGCTGCGGGCTGCCGAGAGCCAGGTCGAGGCCGCACAGGCCGAGGTCGACAAGCTCGACGTCATCGCACCCTATGACGGGGTGATCGACGTCGTGCAGGTCGAGGACGGCGCCGCCGTCAGCACGGGAACGGGCGTTGCCAAGCTCATCGCGCTCGATCCGATCATCGGGCTCGGCGAAGTCAATGAAAGCGATCTCGGTGTCGCCCGGGTCGGCGACAAGGCCGATCTGCGGCTGGTCAACGGCGAGACCGTAACCGGCACGATCCGCTACATCAGCCGCGAGGCGCAGGCCGCGACGCGCACCTTCACCGTCGAGGTCGAGGTGGCCAATCCGGACCTGACGATCCCGTCGGGCATGACGACGGAAGTCATCCTGCGCGGCGCGCCCGTGCTGGCCACTCCGGTTCCGCGGTCGGTCGTCGCCCTCAACGACAACGGCGAACTGGGCGTGCGGACGGTCAACGAGAATGACGAGGTGGTGTTCCACCCGATCGACATCGTCGACGATTCGACCGGGGCGCTGATCCTCGGCGGCATCCCGAAAGGCGCACGCGTGATCGTGGCCGGACAGAATTTCGTCGGCGACGGCGTCAAGGTCAATCCGGTCGAGGCGGACGCCGAGACCATACGCAAGTTGGTCGAGGAAGCGACCGCAGGAGCGATCTGAACATGATGGGTTTCCTCGGAGTTGCGGTGAAGAACGCGCGGCTGACGATCGTCACGCTGCTCTTCGTTCTCGTCGCCGGCGCGCTCGCCTACATCAACATCCCGAAAGAGGCCGAGCCGGACGTCCAGGTCGGCGTGGTCTATGTGAGCCTGCATCTGCGCGGCATTTCGCCGGAAGACGCGGAGCGCCTGCTGGTGCGGCCGGTCGAGACGCAGATCAAGAACATCAAGGGCATCAACACGATCACTTCCAACGCCTATCAGGGCGGTGGCAACGTGATCATCGAGTTCGAGCCCGACGCCGACATGTCGACGGCGCTGCAGGACGTGCGTTCCAAGGTGGACGACGCCAAGCAGGAATTCCCGGACGGCACGGACGAGCCCTCGGTCAACGAGGTCAACATCTCCGAATTCCCGATCCTGGTCGTCACCCTGTCGGGTCATGCGCCGGAGCGGGTGCTGACGCGCGCCGCCAAGGAATTGCGCGACCATATCGAGGAAGTCTCCGGCGTCCTGGAAGCGAACCTCCAGGGCTCGCGCGACGAGATGGTGGAAGTCATCATCGATCCGGTGAAGCTCTCCTCCTACAATCTGCAGCTCGACGCGCTGATCGGCGGCGTGGCCGCCAACAACCAGCTCGTTGCGGCCGGCACTCTGCAGGGCGAAGAGGGAAAATACGCCGTCAAGGTTCCGGCCCTGATCGAGACCGTCGAGGACATCGCCAACCTGCCGATCGCCGCCAGCGGAAACGCCGTGGTGCGCGCGCGTGATCTCGCGTCGATCCGCTCGACCTTCGAGGACGCGACCTCCATCGCGCGGCTGAACGGCAAGCCGGCGATCGCGATCGAGGTGTCGAAGCGCTCGGGCGCCAACCTGATCGAGACGATCGACGGGGTGAAGGCGGTGGCCGCCGAATTCGAGCCGCTGCTGCCGTCGGGCGTCGAGATCAGCTTCAGCCAGGACAAATCGACCGACATCCGCACGCTGCTCGAGGATCTTCAGAACTCGGTGCTGACGGCGGTGATCCTGGTGTTCATCGTCATCCTCTACTTCCTGGGCATCCGGTCCTCGATCCTGATCGGCCTGGCGATCCCGACCTCGTTCCTGATGGGCATTCTCGCCCTGTCGCTGGCCGGCTTCACGGTCAACATCGTGGTGCTGTTCAGCCTCATCCTCGCGGTGGGCATGCTGGTCGACGACGCGATCATCGTGACGGAATATGCCGAGCGGCGGATGACCGAGGGCATGGCCTCAGGCCCGGCCTTCGCCGAGGCCGCGCGGCGCATGTTCGGTCCGGTGGTGGTCGCCACGGCGACGCGTATCGCGGCCTTCTCGCCGCTCCTGTTCTGGCCCGGCATTGTCGGCGAGTTCATGGGCTACCTGCCGTTGACGCTGATTTTCACCCTTTCGGCCTCGATCCTCTACGCCCTGTTCTTCGCGCCGACGCTCGGCTCGATCTTCGGCAAGGCGACGGTCGAGGAGCGCGCGCCGGACGGGCTCTACATGGCGGTCGTCAAAAAGGCGGTGCGGTTCCCGATCGTCACGCTTTTGCTTGTCGTGGCGCTGATGGTGGCGATCGTGATCGCCTTCGGCAAATACAACAAGGGCACCGAGTTCTTCCCGAGCGTCGAGCCGGAATATGGCCTCGTCTATGTGCATGCGCGGGGCAACCTGTCGCTGGACGAACAGGACGCCGCCGTTCGCATCGTCGAGCAGCGCCTGCTCGGCTGGCCCGGAGTCGAGACGGTCTATGCGCGCGTCGGCGCGTCGTCGGGCGGTTCCGGCTTCGGCGGCTCGGTCGACGAGGACGTGATCGGCACGATTCAGTACGAGTTCGTCGACTGGCGCGAGCGCAAGGGCGCGAGCGAGATCCTGACCGATCTGCGCGGCGCCCTGACCGGGCTGCCCGGCATCGAGGCCGAGGTTTCGGTTCCCGAGGCCGGTCCGCCGCAGGGCAAGCCGATCCAGGTCGAATTGTCCGCAGACGATCCCGAAGGGCTCGACGACGCGGCCCGCACGGTTGCCGACTACCTGCGCTCGCAGCCCGAGATCATCGATCTTTCGGACGGCCTTCCGCCGCCGTCGATCGACTGGGAGCTCAAGGTCGACCGCACCGAAGCGGCCAAATATGGTATCGGCCCGAGTTCCGTCGGCACGGTCGTGCAGCTGGTGACCACAGGTCTGAAGCTGTCCGATTACCGCCCGGCGGGAACCGACGACGCGGTGGACATCCGCCTGCGCCTGCCGGAGGACCGTCGCACGCTGTCGATGCTCGACCAGTTGCGCATCGAGACCTCGCAGGGCGCGGTTCCGCTGTCGAACTTCGTCTCGCGTGAGCCGGCGCGCAGCCTCGGCACGCTGAAGCGGCTCGACACGACGCGGACCATCACGGTGCAGGCGAACCTCATCGAAGGCGTTCAGGACGCTGAGATGCAGGCGAAGGTCGCCGAGGCGTTGCCGACGCTCGGCCTGCCGGACAACATCCGCTGGAAGCTCGGCGGCTCCAACGAGGAAAGCGCCGAAGCCTCGGCCTTCCTCGGCAAGGCCTTCGGCGTGGCGATCTTCCTGATCTTCGCGTTGCTTCTCGCCCAGTTCAACAGGTTCACCTATGTGGCGCTGGTGCTGAGCGCGGTGGTCATGTCGACGGTCGGCGTGTTGCTCGGCCTTTTGATCATGCAGCAGCCCTTCGTGATCGTCATGACGGCGGTGGGCACGATCGCGCTGGCGGGCGTGGTGGTGAACAACAACATCGTGTTGATTGACACCTATGTGCATCTGCGGTCGGAAGGCTGGGACAAGCTCGAGGCGGTTCTTGAAACCTGCCGCGAGCGCGTGCGCCCGGTGATGCTGACGGCGGTGACCGCGATCCTCGGCGTGCTGCCGATCGCTTTCGGGATCAACCTGGCGATCATCAGCCACGAAGTGACGATGGGCGCGCCGTCGACGCAGTGGTGGATCGCCTTGTCGAGCGCCATCGTCTTCGGCCTGGCGTTCTCGACCATCCTGACGCTGGTGGTCACGCCGTCCGCGCTGATGCTGTTCACGCGCGACAATGCCTGGATCGCAGACGAGCGCAGCGTGCTCGCCAAGATCTTCCGGCGCGGCAGGAAGCCGGCGGTCAAGGTCGAGCCCGAGGACAAGCCCGACGAGGCCCCCGCGGCGCCCGAGCAATCGGACGGCGACGAGCGCTACGACAATGTGCGCGAGTTTCCGAAAGCGGCAGAATAAGGTAGTTCGGAAGGATCAGACAGGAAGGCCGGCGTGACGAGCGCCGGCCTTTTTCGTTTCGGGTGGCGGCACAGGCCGTCCGACGGCGTTCAGGCGAGTTTCAGGAGGTCGTCGCGCAGGCGCTGGGGATCGTCGATCTGGCTGTCGAGGTCCGCGTGGGTATCGCGCCAGATCGGATGGGCCTGCAGCAGAAGCTGTTCGCCGTCCTTGGTCAGTTTCAGCCGCCGGCTGCGGCGATCGTCGGCGTCCGGCCGGATCTCCACGAGGCCGCGACGCTCCAGCGGCTTGAGATTGGCGGTCAGCGTCGTCCGGTCGAGAGCGAGCAGACGGGCCACGTCCCCCATCACCGGCGCTTCCGGCCGGTTGAGCGACATCAGGATGGAAAACTGGCCGTTGGTCAGGCCGAGCGGGCGAAAGGCCTCGTCGAAACGACGGGCGACGGCACGCGCCGCGCGCTGCAGATGCAGGCACATGCAGGTGTCACGCACCTCGAGCGTCGATTCATACGGAAAATCCGAAACCTTTGACATCAACCTATTTTATTGATGTCGGCGCGATTTATCCAGCGCGCAACGTCCCGAAGGGCGTTTTGTCGCGGTCTTTCGCGTGAACTGCCCCGCACAATAGCCGGACGAAGCGTCGCTCCGTCCGGCTGAATCGTGGATCAGGCAGCTTGCTTTTTCGGCTCGATCAGGTGCCGGTTCACCAGCAATTCGGCGATCTGCACCGTGTTCAGCGCGGCGCCCTTGCGCAAATTGTCGGAGACGACCCAGATGTTGAGGCCGTTCTCCACCGTGGCATCCTCGCGGATGCGGCTGATATAGGTGGCGTCCTCGCCGGCGGATTCATAAGGCGTGATGTAGCCGCCGTCTTCCTGCTTGTCGATGACGATGCAGCCCGGCGCCTCGCGCAGGATGTCGCGTGCCTCGTCGGCCGTGATCGGGTTCTCGAACTCGATGTTGACCGCTTCGGAATGGCCGATGAAGACCGGCACGCGCACGGCGGTGCAGGTGACCTTGATCTTCGGGTCGAGCATCTTCTTGGTCTCGGCCAGCACCTTCCATTCCTCCTTCGTGTAGCCGTCTTCCATGAAGACGTCGATGTGGGGAATGACGTTGAAGGCGATGCGCTTGGTGAACTTCTTGGTCTCCATCTGGTCGGAGACGAAGACGGCGCGCGTCTGGGTGAAGAGCTCGTCCATGCCTTCCTTGCCGGCGCCGGAGACCGACTGGTAGGTCGACACGACGATGCGCTTGATCTTCGCGGCGTCATGCAGCGGCTTCAGCGCGACGACGAGCTGGGCGGTCGAGCAGTTGGGATTGGCGATGATGTTGCGCTTGGTGAAGCCCTCGATCGCGTCGGCGTTGACTTCCGGCACGATCAGCGGAACGTCGGAGTCGTAGCGCCAGGCGGAGGAATTGTCGATGACGACGCAGCCCTTGGCGGCGATCTTCGGCGACCATTCCTTGGAGACGTTGCCGCCCGCCGACATCAGGCAAATGTCGCAATCGGAGAAGTCGTAATTTTCCAGCGCCTGGACCTTGAGCGTCTTGTCGCCGAAGGAGACTTCCTGACCGATGGACCGGCGCGACGCCAGCGGCACGACGGTGTCGGCCGGGAATCCGCGTTCGGCGAGGATCTCGAGCATTTCGCGACCGACATTGCCGGTTGCGCCTGCGATGGCGATTGTGAAGCCCATGGCTCTTGTTCCTGCTCTTCTCTCCCCTTCGCTTGGCAAGCACCACTCATCCCGCCCCCGGGAGAGTGTGGGGCGGAGCGGTCAGAACGTCTTCGTGGTTTTCGACACAATGGTGCTCATGGTGGCCGTCTTATTATTCCGGAGTGTGCGAAAGTCAACATCATGGCGTTATCCGGGGCCGATAGGGTTGTTCCCGCCGGCGACGGGTCCGGCGTGACAAGGAGGAAACAGCATGCGCCTCGTGCTTGCGCTGGCGGCCGCAGCCGCCCTACTCACTGGTTTCGCGACCGTCGCGAAAGCCGACTACATCCAGTGCCCGCTTCAGCAGGCCCGCAGAACCATCACCGACCAGCTGCCGAACGGCTGGTGGACGACGCCGATCGTGGATCGCCTGTCGGACACCAAGGTCCGCGACATCGGCGGCAAGCCGGCGCTGATCTGCTATTACGGCGCGTCGGGCAGCGTGCAGCGCGAAGCGCCGGGCCGCCAGGTGTGCCAGGCCGTGCGCGGCGGCTTCAATTGCGAGCGCCGTCCGGGTCCGGGCGGCGGCGGCCAGCCGGGTCGTCCGCAGACCTATTCCACCGGCGGGATCGACGTCCCCCAGACCTTCATGTTCGATCTCGATCGCGGCGCGGTCGCGCGCCAGGGAGCCGATTTCTGGTTCCAGGCCGAAACCCGCGCCCTGCTCTATCTGGTGCCGCAGAACGGTGCCCAGATCGGGGTCGGCGATCGCTCAGCGCGCGGTTACGACGGCTGCTCGCGGGCCCGGATGACACGCAATCGCGTTTCGCTCAGCGACCTTCCGGTCGGCAGCTACATCTGCGTGCGAACCAATGAGGGTCGCGTCTCGCAGTTCCGCGTCAACGCGCTGACGCAGCGTTCGCCGAAGACATTGTCGATCGGCTACACGACCTGGCGCTGATCCGACATGGCGCGCGCCGAAGCCTAATCGGTTTCGGCGCGTCGCCTGATGTTCCACAATTGCCTTTGCTGCATGATGAAATGCACCGGCGCGGCGATCAGCCGGGCGAGCCGGGCCGGAAATTGCACGGTGCCGAGCAAAGGCAGATCCATCTCCAGCCAGCCGAGCCGGGCGCGCACATGGATGCGCGTCCCTTTTGTCGTCGGCGTCAGCATCCACGTCCAATTGGAACGGTCAAAGGATCGCCGCCAAGCGGCGGTCCCGGTCTCGCCTTGCGGCCCCTGCGGCCCGGGCACCGAGAGGACGAGGAAGCGCTCGGCCTCGAACTCCGTCAGGATGAAACAGTCGGTGACGGCGGGCAGCGCCGGGAAGACGCTGCCGAGCGCGATATCCGTCAGGGAGGGATCGATGGCGCGCAGGCTGCGGTGGCCGCGATTGTCGAGGATGTCGTAGGAGTACCAGCCGGCTTTCGGCCAGGCGCCCATCTGGGCGAGCCAGGGCCACACCGCTTCGGGCGGGGCCGCCACGTCGAGGGCGTGATCGAGGCTGACGAGAGGGTTGGCGATCTCGGCGTCGCCGGGCAGGGCGGCGGAGCGTTCTTCTCTCGTGGCCCGGCAGAAAAACGCGTCGAACACGGCGCTATTCCCCTTGGTGATCCTCTCCGGCCAGCCGCCTGAGGCTTGCCGTCTCGAAACGCAGGGCGATCTTCTGCTTCTGCACCGTGGCGCCCGCGCGTTCGTAGAAGCGAATGCCCGCATCATTGTCGACGGCGGTGGTCAGATCAATGCGTTCGATGTCCTGATCGACGCAGTAACGGGCAATGAAGGCCAGGAGCCGGTGGCCGATACCGTGGCCGCGCGCCTCGGAGGAAACGAACAGCTCCTTCATGTAAAGCGCGGCGCAAAGGCCCATTCCCGGCGGCGTGACGGCGACGCTGGCATAGCCGGCCGGTGCGCCGTCGACATGTGCGATCACAAAAAGCGCGTGGCCGGGCTTCTGCGCCAGCCAGTCCGCGACGGCCGCCTCGATCGCGGCCGCCGGCGCCGGTTCTTCGCCGTAATGGCGCTTCGTCTGCAAGACGAGCTCGGCGATCGCGGCACGATCGCCGGGGCCGGCCCAGCGGATTTCGACGTCCTCAGGCGTCTCCGGCGACATAGGCTTCAAGAACCGCGTCGCCCATTTCGCCGGTCGTCACCTTCGTGCACCCGTCCGACATGATGTCGCCGGTGCGCAGGCCCTTGTCGAGCACGGCGGAGATCGCCTTTTCGAGCCGATCGGCCTCGGCGATCATGTTGAACGAGTAGCGCAGACACATGGCGAAGGAGGCGATCATGGCGATCGGGTTGGCGATGCCCTGGCCGGCGATGTCCGGCGCGGAGCCGTGCACTGGCTCGTAGAGCGCCTTGCGCTTGCCCGTCACCGGATCCGGCGCGCCGAGCGAGGCCGACGGCAGCATGCCGAGCGAGCCGGTCAGCATGGCGGCTACGTCGGAGAGCATGTCGCCGAAGAGGTTGTCGGTGACGATGACGTCGAACTGCTTCGGCCAGCGCACGAGCTGCATGCCGCCGGCGTCGGCCAGCATGTGGGTCAGTTCGACGTCGGAATATTTCGCCTTGTGGGTCTCGGCGACGACGTCCTTCCACAACACGCCCGACTTCATGACGTTGTGCTTTTCCATCGAGCAGACCTTGTTGGCGCGGGTGCGCGCCAGTTCGAAGGCGACGCCTGCGATGCGCTCGATCTCGAAGGTGTCGTAGACCTGCGTGTCGATGCCGCGCTTTTGGCCGTTGCCCAGATCGATGATCTCCTTCGGCTCGCCGAAATAGACGCCGCCCGTCAGTTCGCGCACGATCAGGATGTCGAGGCCTTCGACGACTTCCGGCTTCAGCGAGGAAGAGGCGGCGAGCGCGGGATAGCAGATCGCCGGACGCAGATTGGCGAAGAGCGACATGTCCTTGCGCAGGCGCAGCAGGCCGGCTTCCGGGCGCACCTCGTAGGGCACGCCGTCCCATTTCGGTCCGCCGACGGCGCCGAACAGCACCGCGTCGGCGGCCATCGCCTTTTCCATGTCCCCTTCGGAGATCGCCTGGCCGTGGGCGTCATAGGCCGAACCGCCGACGAGACCCTCGTCGGTGACGAAGCCGGCGCCTTCGGCCCCGTTCATGTGGTCGATTAGCTTGCGGACTTCGGCCATCGCCTCCGGGCCGATGCCGTCGCCGGGAAGCAGGAAAAGGGAACGCGTGGTCATGGGCGGAATTCCGATCAGTTGAAATGTCGGATGAGGGCATAGAGCCTGTCCGGCGCGAATTCAACCACGCCGCGCGTCAAGGCGGTCTCAGCCGCGAAACGCCGTCACCTCGATCTCGATCTTCATCTCCGGGCGGATCAGCCCGGCGACGACCATGGTGGCGGCGGGGCGGATGCCTTCGAAATAGCGTCCGAGGATCGGGAAGACGATGTCCGCAAAGGCTGCGTCGGTGACCGTGTATTGCGCCCGCACGACGTCGGCGCGCGAAAACCCGGCCTCGTCGAGCGCCCGGTCGATCGTCTTGAGAACGTTGTCGGCCTGGGTCTCGACGTCGTCGGGCATCTGCATCGTCTCGTAGTCGTAGCCGGTGGTGCCGGAGACGAAACACCAGTCGCCCCTGACGACCGCGCGCGAATAGCCGGCGGTCACCTCGAAGGGGGATCCGGTGGAGATGAGGCGTCGTTCGCTCATGGGAGGTCGTCCTTCAGGTCGGTCGCCACGTCGGGCCGGGTTTCGGTGAGATGGGCGGCGATGCGCCGCATGGCGTCGCCGACGAGCTCGCATTCTTCCGGCGTCGACAGCGACATGATGGTCTCCACCACCTCGGTCTGGATCGCGATCGCGCGATCGGCCAGCGCGCGGCCCTTTTGCGTCAGGTACAGGCACAGCACCCGGCGGTCGGCCGCATCGGGGCGGCGTTCGATCAGGTCGCGCTTTTCGAGCTGCGGCAGCAGCATCGTCACGTTGGACCGGCCGACCAGGAGTTTGCGGGCGAGATCCTGCTGGCTGATCCCCTCGGTGCGGACGAGATTGACCAGGATGTCGAGATGCGGCGTCTTCAGGTCGAGGGGCTTGAGGCGGCGCTGCAATTCCTGCTGGACGAGGTGGCAGGCCCGGGCCACCGCGATCCAGTTGCGGAAGCGGGGGTTGTCCCACATGGCGGGTGGCGCGTCAGGCGCTTGTGTTTTGTTCATGGTTGTACTATTTTGTTCAAGGTTGAACATAAAGGACGTGTCGCGATGTTGCACGCAAGACGCTCGATTGCAAAGGGCCTGATCACATTCGCCGGCACGCGCTGGCCGAAGACCACCGGAGATTTCGCCTTTCGCGTTTTCACTCGCGTGCCCCGCAGGGCGGACAAGGGGACCGCCGGACACGGCATGCCGGACGGCGTGCAGCCGGCGACGCTGGCCACTTCGGGCGGCGCCGTCGCGACATGGTCTTATCCGGCCGAAAATCCGACGGGCCGGCGCGCGCTGCTGGTGCATGGCTGGAATTCCCGGTCACGCCACATGATGACGCTCGCCCGTGCGCTCAACGCGGCCGGCATCGACGTGGTGCTTCTCGACCTGCCGGGCCATGGCGCCTCGGGCGGCCGGCACCTGCATATGGGCAAGGGGATCGCCGCCGTGGATGCGGCGTGGCGGCATCACGGGCCGTTCGACGTGTTCGTGGGGCATTCCTTCGGCGGCGCGGTCGCGCTCAACGCGGCGCTCGGCACCTCCATGTGCATTCCGGCACGGCGCCCGAAAGGGCTCGTCCTGCTGGCGCCGCCGAACTCCCTGCCGGCGCTATTTCGCGGCTTCGGCCGCATGGCGGGCCTGCCCGCCGCGGCGCAGGCGGCCCTGGAGGACAAGGTCTTCCAGCTTCTCGGCCGTCCGCTCAGCCTGTTCGTCGCTTCCGACCAGTTGAAGGAATGGACCGGTCCGACGCTGGTCGTCCACGACATGGATGACAGGGACGTGCTCTATTCCGACGCCTTGCGGATGGCCAAGGCGGGCCGGCATGTCCATCTGCACACGACGAGCGGCCTCGGGCACCGGCGCATCCTCAAGGATGCCGGCGTGTCCTCGGCGGTCACCGCCTTCGCGCTGTCGGCCGGTGAAAGCCCTGTCGCGGTCGCTGCCTGCGAGGTCGCCTGACGGACATATTCCGTAATCACTAACTTACGGAGAAATTTCGGTCAGAGCGGCCCAAGCGAATGCAACGCGTCGAGCGCGGCTTCCGGCCATTCGGCCCTGGCGGGCCAGAGGACCGTTTCCTGGCCGCGTTGCTGGGCGAACCACGCGGTCTGACGGTTGAAATCGACGACGAGCAGGGAATCGGCTCCGCCGCAATCATGCGGCACGCAGCCTCTTGCCGCGTAGAAACTGTCGCCGATGGGCTCCATGTCGGTCGAGACCCGCAGGCCGAGCGCGTAGTCGTACAACTCCTCGCCGAGCATGGCGCTGGCGTTCTCCAGGAAGGCGGCATTGGAGAAATAGTCGATCGGATGGGCGATCGGCTCCTTGGCGAGATCCGCCCAGGCGGTGTCGGGCTCCGCCGCGAAGCGCAGCACGCCGGCCATGCCGAAGCCGTCGGTCGGCGACCAGCTGGTGATCGGCAGTTCCTCGCCCGGTCCCACCCAAGGGACGAACAGGATGCGGAAGTCGGAGACGGCCGGCGTCGCGTTGGGGCAGTCGCCGCCGAACTTGTCGGCCTTCACCCCGCCTTCGCCGTCCGGCCAGACCATCAGCGTTCCCGGCGCGCAGGCATTGCCGCCGTCGCCGAGCGACAGAAGCGCCACCTCGTAATCCTCCACTGTCACGACCCGGTCGAAGAAGGCGAAGTAGTCGCGGCCGATCTCGCGGCCGTTGAAGGTGACCACCTTCAGGTAGTCGGCGTTTTCGGTGATCTCGATCACGCCGCCGGCAAAGGGATATTGCTGCGGCGCCTGTTCCTGTGCCTGTGCAGGCGTTGCGAGCGCGGCGGCGAGAATGAAGGCCGCCGACAACCGATTGTGCGCACGCATTCGCGTTCTCCGTTCAGTCCGGTTTCACGATCCGTCCGAGAATATTGCGCACGATCGGGGCGACGACAAGAACAGAAGGGAAGGCCAGGGCCCAGGAGGAGAGCCAGGCCTTGAACCACAGGAAGGCGAAATCCGGCACGAGGCCGAGCGCCAGGGCGGTCGCCACGCCCGAGACGATGCCCGACATCAGGCCGGACAGAAGCAGGCCGAAAGCGATGAACTCCAGCCGTTTGGGAATGAATGGCGTCAAGGCGCGATCAGGACCAGGGGCGGCTTTCGGCGAGGCCGGCCTCGTAGGTGTCGATCTTGGCCGACTTGGCGAGCGTCAGGCCGATGTCGTCGAGACCGTTCAGAAGGCAGTGCTTCTTGAAGGCGTCGATTTCGAACTTGACCACGCCGCCATCCGGGCCGCGCACTTCCTGCGCTTCCAGGTCGACGGAGAGCGTCGCGTTGGAGCCGCGCTCGGCATCGTCCATCAGCTTGTCCAGGTCTTCCTGGCTGACGATGATCGGCAGGATGCCGTTCTTGAAGCAGTTGTTGTAGAAGATGTCGGCGAACGAGGTGGAGATCACGCAGCGGATGCCGAAATCGAGCAGCGCCCAGGGCGCGTGCTCGCGCGAGGAACCGCAGCCGAAATTGTCGCCCGCGACCAGGATCTTCGCTTCGCGATAGGCCGGCTTGTTGAGCACGAAATCCGGATTGTCGCCGCCCTGCTCGTCGTAACGCATCTCCGCGAACAGGCCGGTGCCCAGCCCGGTGCGCTTGATCGTCTTCAGATAGTCCTTGGGGATGATCATGTCGGTGTCGACATTGACGATCGGCAGGGGCGCGGCAACGCCCGTCAGCGTGGTGAACTTGTCCATGGTGACCGCTTTCGTTCGGAAGTCTTTCGCAGGCCCTTAGCAAAGCGCGGCGCAAAAATGAAGCGCCACGGGTGCGCGCCGCGAGAAATGTCGTCTCCGCTCAGATGACGTTGCGTTCGGCGAAGGCTCGGCCGGCTGCGACGCGCGCTGGCGAAAAGGCCGTGCAGTCGGTCGAGCGGTATTCGCCGAACAGCATTAGTTCGGCCAGCGCCTCGCCTGCGGCGGGCGCCTGCTGGACGCCGTGGCCCGAGAAGCCGGTGACGGCGAAAAATCCGTCGACGCCGGGAACGGGCCCGATGAGCGCGTTGCAGTCGAAGCTGTTGTAGTCGTAATGGCCGGCCCAGGCCGATTGCAGCTTCAGCGTTTCGAAGGCCGGGATGCGGGCGGCGAGCAGCGGCCAGATGCGGTCCTCGAAGAGGGACCAGTCGGGGTCGAAATCGTCCGGATCGGCCGCGCCGTCGGCCTGCGGGTCGGGCGAGATGCCGGTGATGTACCCGTCGCCCTCGGGCCGGACATAGAGGCCGCTCGGATCGACCGTCAGCGGCATGTCGGGGAAGCGGTCGGGGGCGTGGAAGAAGAAGACGCTGCGCTTGCGCGGTTCGACGGGCAGATGGCAGCCTGCCATGCGCGCCACCGCCCCGGAGGACGGACCGGCGGCGATGACGACGCTGTCGCAAGCATGACGGATGCCATCGGCGAGTTCGATGCCTGTCACCTTGCCGCTCCGGGTGGCGATGCCGGAGACATCGCCCCGGACGAGGGTGACGCGCGGATCGTCCTTCAGGGCGCTCCGGAAGGCGGCGAGCAACGCCATGGCGTCGAACCAGCCCTCGTTGGAAAGACCGAGCGATCCGGCCGCGACGCCTTCGGTGTCGAGCCAGCGGAAGCGCTCCGCCAGCGCCGCCGGATCGAGCAGCGCGACATCGGCGTTGCAGGCCTTCTGGACGGCATGGTTGGCCGCAAGCGTTTCGCGGCCGGCCTCGCTTGCCAGCAGCAGGTAGCCGTTCTCGCGAAAGCCGATGTCGGTCGGCGCGCCGAAACGGGCCGACGCGGTGCGCAGGAAATCCAGCGTGCGCATCGACAGGGCGATGTTTTCGGCGAGCGAGAATTGCTGGCGTATGCCCGAGGCGGAAAGGGCGGTCGCCGCCCGCGCGAAGCCGGGATCGCGCTCGACGAGCAGTATCGGCCCCTCATGGCCAAGCCGGGCGAGATGCCACGCCGTCGCCGCGCCGGCCAGCGCGCCGCCGATGATCGCCACCGTGCCTTTTCGGTCCGCCATGCCGCCAATCTCCGATCCATGACACTTGCGGGTTCGGGCGCGATGTTGTCAAACGCTTCCCATGTCAGCCCGTCCGCTCCGCCCCCGCCGCTCCGTCCTCTACGTGCCCGCCGTCAACGAGAAGGCGGTCGCCAAGTCCGGAACGCTGGCCTGCGACACGGTGATCTACGACCTGGAGGATTCCGTCGCGCCGGCGGCCAAGGAAGAGGCGCGCGAGCGGCTGCGCGACCACTTCAAGGCGCATCGCGAGGCGCGGCAGGAACGGGTCATCCGCATCAATGCGCTTTCGAGCGAGGCCGGGCCGGAGGATCTGCTGGCGGCGCGGGCCTGCAAGCCGGACGCGATCCTCATTCCCAAGATCGACGTGCCGCGCGACATCGGCGACGTCGCCGACATGCTGGCGGAGACCGACGCCGCCGACACCATCCGGCTCTGGGCGATGATGGAGACGCCGAAGGCGATCCTCAACGCCGCCAAGATCGCCGAATGGGGCGAGACGCCGGGCTCCCGGCTCGACTGTCTCGTCGTCGGCGCCAACGACCTCGCCAAGGATCTGCGCCTGCCCGGCGCGGCCGACCGAGCCGTGCTGCGGCCGTTGATGACGCAGCTCGTCGTCGCCGCGCGCGCCTTCGGGCTCGACATCATCGACGCCGTCTTCAACGCGTTTCGCGACGAGGCGGGCTTTGCCGCCGAATGCGCCGAGGCGGCCGGGATGGGCTTCGACGGCAAGACACTGATCCATCCGCTGCAGATCGAGGTGGCCAACCGCACCTTCGGCGTTTCTCCCGAGCGGGAGGCGGTCGCCCAGTCCATCGTCGCGGCCTTCGACCTGCCGGAAAACCGCGACGCCGGCGTGATCGGGCTTGACGGACGCATGGTCGAGCGCTTGCATCTGGAGGACGCGCGCCGCACGCTCGCGCTTGCCGCGATGCAGCGCGCAGATTGAGAGGACACGACGTCGATGCAGCTTTATCGCCTGTTGACCGGCCCCGATGACGCAACCTTCTGCCACAGGGTGACCGACGCCTTGAACAAGGGCTGGTCGCTGCACGGTTCGCCCTCCTATTCCTTCGATGCCGACACCCATGCCATGCGCTGCGCGCAGGCGGTGGTGAAGACCGTGGAGGGCAAGGAGTATCACCCGCTGATGAAACTCGGCGAACAGTAGGGCAAGGCTATCCGGGCCGCCGCACTCATCGCCTTTCTCCTGCTGGCCGGCCTTCCTCGGTCCGCCGCGGCCCAGACGTCCTGCACCGTTTCGCTGGTTCTGGCGATCGACGTTTCCTCCAGCGTCAATGCATCCGAATTCGACCTGCAGATGCGCGGGCTGGCGCGGGCGCTGCGCGATCCGTCGATCATCGGCGCGATCGTCGGGTCGGGCGGCGTGCAGGCCATGGCCTTCGAATGGAGCGGCAGGTACCAGCAGGTCGAGATCGTCCCGTGGACGCTTCTGTCGACCGAGATCGACGTCTTCGCCTTCGCCAGCCTGATCGAATCGCATGCGCGCGGCCATGACGAGTTTCCGACGGCGCTCGGCTACGCGCTCGGCCATGCGGCGGTCCGCTTCGCGCATGCCCCGCTGCGCTGCGCGCGCAAGGTCGTCGACGTGTCCGGCGACGGCGTCAACAACGAGGGCTTCGAGCCGTCCAGCGCCTACGCGAATTTCGAATTCGCGGGCGTGACGGTGAACGGGCTGGTCATTGCCGGGGAAAGGCCCGATCCGGTCGCCTATTACCGCGAGCAGGTCATTCGCGGGCCGGGCTCCTTTGTCGAGGTGGCGCGCGATTTCGACGATTACGAAGCGGCGATGAAGCGCAAGTTGCTGCGCGAGATCAACGGCTCCGCGCTGAGCTACCTGTCGAAATAGCGGTTTCGCGGTTGCGGCGCCTACTCGGCGGCTTCCTCGATGCGCTCCATGTCGGCATCCGACAGGCCGAAATGATGGCCGAGCTCGTGGATCAGCACATGGGTGATGATGTCGTTGAGCGTTTCCTCGTTCTCCGACCAGTAGTCGAGAATGGCGCGGCGGTAGAGGGTGATGCGATTGGGATGCTCGCCGGTTCCCGGCGTCCAGCGTTCCGCCACGCCGCGGCCCTCGAACAGGCCGAGCAGGTCGAACGGCGTTTCCAGCCCGAGATCGTCGCTGATCTCGTCGGTCGGGAAATCGGCGACGAGGATCTGCACGTCGGACGTGAGCGCGCGGAATTCCCCCGGCAGGTGGGCGTAGGCCGTCCGGGCGATGGATTCGATGGTGGCGAGATCGGGCGAGAGCCGGTTGGCCCAGTCGCCGCTCTGGTCGGTGCGGTCCATGGTGTCTTCGTCGTCGTTTCGCGCCCTCTATATAGCGTCTTTGAAATTGGCGCGAGGGGGACGTCGGATCAGGCTTTCGAGGCCTTTCAACGGCATGATTCGATTTGTGCGTCGCAGCGATTTGTGAAACGCTTGGGGGCCGCAAACAGGGGAACCGTCGGATTTATGTCGATCAAGGCCGCCATTCACCATCTCACCCACTATCGCTACGATCGTCCGGTGTCGCTCGGCCCGCAGATCATTCGCCTGCGCCCGGCGCCGCACAGCCGCACCCGGGTCATCTCGCATTCGCTGAAGGTCGGCCCCGCCGAGCATTTCGTGAACCACCAGCAGGATCCCTACGGCAACTGGCTGGCGCGCTTCGTCTTTCCGAAGCCGGTGCGCGAACTTAAGATCGAGGTCGATCTCGTCGCCGACATGACGGTCTACAACCCGTTCGATTTCTTCATCGAGGAAAAGGCGGAGGACTTCCCCTTCGAGTATGACGACGACCTGCGCCCCGACCTGGTCATCTACCGCTCGCCGGAACCGGCCGGCCCGCTCCTGAAGAAGTTCATCGCCTCGATCGACCGGACCCCGCGGCGCACGATCGACTTCATCGTCGAACTCAACACGCGGCTTTCCAACGAGATCGACTACATCATCCGCATGGAGCCGGGCGTCAACACGCCGGAGGAGACGCTGAAGATCGGCAAGGGGTCGTGCCGCGACACCTCCTGGCTCTTGGTCCAGACGCTGCGCCACCTGGGCCTCGCCGCGCGCTTCGTCTCCGGTTACCTGATCCAGCTGAAGCCGGATCTCGTCGCGCTCGACGGGCCGGCGGGCACGGATCACGATTTCACCGACCTGCATGCCTGGGTAGAGGTCTATCTGCCGGGCGCGGGCTGGATCGGGCTCGATCCGACCTCCGGCCTGTTGACGGGCGAAAGCCACATCCCGCTGGCGGCGACGCCGCATTACCGCAACGCCGCGCCGATCTCCGGCACCGCGACCTATGCCGAGGTCGATTTCTCCTTCGACATGACGGTCAGGCGCACGGCCGAACATCCGCGCATCACCAAGCCGTTCTCCGACGAGGCGTGGACCGCGCTCGACGATCTCGGGCGCAAGGTGGATGCGTCGCTGGCCGCGGGCGATGTCCGGCTCACCATGGGCGGCGAGCCGACCTTCGTCTCCATCGACGATTTCGAATCGGAGGAATGGAACACCGACGCCGTCGGGCCGCACAAGCGGGCGCTCGCCGACCAGCTGATCCGCCGGCTGCGCGACCGTTTCGCGCCGGGCGGGTTCCTGCATTACGGGCAGGGCAAGTGGTATCCCGGCGAAACGCTGCCGCGCTGGACGTTCTCGCTCTACTGGCGGCGCGACGGCAAGCCGATCTGGCGCGACGCCGACCTGATCGCCAGGGAAGAGGGCAAGGGCAAGGCCACGCCGAAGCAGGCCGAGGCGCTGCTCGCCGCCATGGCCGAGGAGCTGGGCGTCGAGACCGGCCACATCGCGCCGGCCTATGAGGACACGGCGGAGTGGATCCTGCGCGAGGCCAACCTGCCCGACAATGTGACGCCGGAGAATTCCAAGCTGGAGGACGCGGAGGAACGCCACCGCATCGCCCGCGTCTTCGAACGCGGCCTGACCGAGCCGTCGGGCTTCATCCTGCCGATCCAGAGCTGGCAGTCTCGCTCGGTCGATGCGCGCTGGCGGTCGGAGAAATGGCGCACGCGGCGCGGCAAGATCTTCCTCGTGCCGGGCGACAGCCCGGTCGGCTACCGCCTGCCGCTCGGCTCGCTGCCCTATATTCCGCCGTCTCAATATCCTTACGTCAACGTCGCCGATCCGACGGAACCGCGCGGACCGCTGCCGGATCTGGCCGCCTCCGACGAGATCGCCGCGCAACAGGGCGGCCACGCGCAGCCGGTCGCGTCGTTCACCTCCCGCAGCAACGTGCAGAACGTCATCGCGCAGGACATCGGCGAGATCGGCGGGGCGATCCGCACCGCGCTGGCGATCGAGCCGCGCGACGGCCGTCTCTGCGTCTTCATGCCGCCGGTCGAACGCATCGAGGATTATCTGGAACTGGTCGCAGCGGCCGAAAAGGCGGCGAAACGGCTCAAGCTTCCGGTCCATATCGAAGGCTACGCGCCGCCGACGGATTCGCGCATGAACGTCATCCGCGTCGCGCCCGATCCGGGCGTGCTGGAGGTCAACATCCATCCGGCGGCGAACTGGGAGGAATGCGTCGCCACCACCGAGACGATCTACGAGGAGGCCCGCCAGACGCGGCTCGGCGCCGACAAGTTCATGATCGACGGCAAGCACACCTGCACGGGCGGCGGCAACCACGTCGTCGTCGGCGGGGCGACCACGATGGACAGCCCGTTCCTGCGCCGGCCGGACCTGTTGCGCAGCCTGATCCTGCACTGGCAGCGCCATCCGAGCCTCTCCTACCTGTTCTCCGGCCTGTTCATCGGCCCGACCAGCCAGGCGCCGCGCATCGACGAGGCGCGTCACGACGCCTTGTACGAATTGGAAATCGCGCTGGCGCAGATCCCGCATCCGGGCGCCGGCGTGCCGCCGCTGCCCTGGCTCACCGACCGGCTCCTGCGCAACATGCTGACCGACGTGACCGGCAACACCCATCGCGCCGAGATCTGCATCGACAAGCTCTATTCGCCCGACGGCCCGACCGGCCGGCTGGGGCTGGTGGAGTTCCGCGGCTTCGAGATGCCGCCCAATGCGCGCATGAGCCTCGCCCAGCAGGTGCTGATCCGCGCCCTGATCGCGCGGATGTGGCACAGCCCGGTGGGCGGCAACCTGACGCGCTGGGGCACGGTGCTGCATGACCGCTTCATGCTGCCGCATTTCGTCTGGGACGATTTCCTCGACGTCCTGCGCGACCTGCGCGAGCACGGTTTCGATCTGCGGCCCGAATGGTTCGAGGCGCAGGCCGAATTCCGGTTCCCCTTCTGCGGCGCGGTCGATTACGAGGGCGTGCACATGGAATTGCGCCAGGCGCTCGAACCCTGGCACGTGCTGGGCGAGACCGGCGCGATCGGCGGTACGGTGCGCTACACCGACAGTTCGACCGAACGCCTGCAGGTCAAGCTGGTGACGACCGATCCCGACCGCTACATCGTCACCTGCAACCGGCGCCGCGTGCCGCTGCAGAAGACCGACACCGGCGGCGTCGCGGTGGGCGCGGTGCGCTACAAGGCCTGGCAGCCGGCCATGGCGCTGCATCCGGTCGTTCCCGTGCACACGCCGCTCACGCTCGACATCTTCGACACCTGGACCGGCCGCGCGCTGGGCGGCTGCGTCTATCATGTCGCGCATCCGGGCGGCCGCAGCTACGACACCTTCCCGGTCAACGGCTACGAGGCCGAGGCGCGCCGTCTTGCGCGCTTCGAAGCGCACGGCCATACTGGCGGCGTATACGCGCCGCCGCCGGAAACGCCTCATCCCGAATTCCCGATGACGCTGGATCTCAGGCGGCTTCCGGGAACCTAGGGCTGATCCGAAGCCATGACCATGCAGGGCGAACGCGCCGCTGAGAGTTCCGTCGAGCGCCTGCTCGCCGGGTACCGGCGGCTGGAAGACGTGCCGGACGAGCTGATCGGCTCCGACGGCGCGATCCGTCCCGTATGGACCGATCTCATCGGGGCGCTCGCCGACATGGAGACCGACGAATTGTCGGCCCGCATGGCGCGCGGCGACCAGTATCTGCGCGACGCCGGCGTCTTCTACCGCCACTACGGACCGCAGGACACGGTGGAGCGCGACTGGCCGCTGAGCCACATGCCGCTGCTGATCGACGAGAACGAGTGGAACGGCATCGCCGAGGGGCTGATCCAGCGCGCCGACCTCCTGGAACAGGTCGTCGCCGATCTCTACGGGCCGAACAGGCTTGTTGCCGACGGCCACCTGCCCGCGCCGTTGGTCGCCGGCAACAAGGAGTGGCTGCGCCCGCTGGTCGGGGTGACGCCGCGCTCCGGCCATTTCCTGCACTTCCTCGCCTTCGACATCGGTCGCGGTCCGGACGGCGACTGGTGGGTTCTCGGCGACCGCACGCAGGCGCCGTCGGGCGCGGGCTTCGCGCTGGAGAACCGGATCGCGACGGCACGCATCTATTCCGACATCTTCAGCCGGCTGAACGTCGAGAGGCTGGCCGGGTTCTTCCGCGATTTTCGCGACACGCTGCTCGATCTGCGCCAGAGCGACGACAGCCGCGTCGCGATCCTGACGCCGGGCCTGCACAACGACACCTATTTCGAGCACGCCTATATCGCCCGCTATCTCGGCTTCATGCTGCTGGAGGGCGAGGACCTGACGGTGCGCGACGGCCGGCTGATGGTGCGCACCGTCGCCGGCCTGTCGCCGGTCAGCGTGCTGCTGCGGCGGCTCGACGCGAATTGGTCGGATCCGCTGGAACTGAACGAGGCGTCGCGGCTCGGCACGCCCGGCATGGTCGGAGCCATCCGCAGCGGCTCGGTGACGATGGTCAACGCGCTCGGCTCGGGCGTCCTGGAAACGCGGGCGCTGCTCGCCTTCCTGCCGCGCATCAGCGAGGCGCTGACGGGCGAAAGGCTGAAGCTTCCCAACATCGCCACATGGTGGTGCGGCCAGTCGCGCGAGCGCGAGCACGTGAAGGCGAATGCCGCGCGCATGACGATCGGCGACGCGTTCGCCACCGGGCTTCCGTTCGATCTCGACGAACTCTCCGTGGTCGGCGGCGCGATGTCGGGCGAGGGGAAAGGCGCGGTCGAAGCGTGGATCGACGCCAATGCCACCCGCCTCGTCGGTCAGGAAGCGGTTACCTTGTCGACCGCGCCGGCCTTCGTCGACGGCATGCTCGTGCCGCGCCCGATGAGCCTCCGCCTGTTCCTCGCGCGCACCCACGACGGCTGGCGGATCATGCCGGGCGGGTTCGCCCGGATCGGCCATTCCACCGACACGCCGGAACTGGCCATGCAGCGCGGCGGGTCTGTCGCCGACGTCTGGATGGTCAAGTCCGGGCCGGTCGATCAGGACACAATGCTAACGCAGCCGGTCGCGCCTTTCGTGCGCAGCCAGCCCGGCGTCCTGCCAAGCCGGTCGGCCGACAACCTGTTCTGGCTCGGCCGCTACGTGGAACGCTCCGAGACCATGATCCGGCTGACGCGTGCCTACCATGTCCGGCTGGCCGAGACGGCGTGGCCGGACGCGCCGCTGTTGAGCGATCTGGCCGGCTATCTGGTCCTGTTCGGAAACGAGCCCGACGGCAGTTTCACCGAGAGCATCCGAACGGCGCTCGATTCCGCCTCCACATCGGCGAGCAATGTGCGCGACCGGTTCTCGCTTGATGGTTGGCTTGCGCTTACCGATATCGACAAGACGATCCATCGCATCGCCAGCACCGCCACGCCGGGCGACGACCTGGCGCGCGGCATGGGCGTGCTGCTGCGCAAACTGTCGGGCTTTTCGGGCCTCGTGCACGAGAACATGTACCGGTTCACCGGTTGGCGCTTCCTCAGCATCGGCCGGGCGCTGGAGCGTGCCATCGCCATGACGAACCTGCTCGCCCGATACGCCGATCCGGCGGCGCCCGACGGCGCCTTCGATCTGGCGCTTGAGGTTGGCGACAGTGCGATGTCGCATCGCAGGCGCTACGCGGTGGCGACCAATCGCGAGACGATCATCGACCTCCTCGCCATCGATCCGCTCAATCCGCGCTCCATCGTCCACCAGTTCGACCAACTGCGCGAGCATTTCGGCTACCTGCCGGGGGCCGAGCGTCATCGTCCGACCACCGAGTTGCAGCGCGTCATGCTGAAGACCCATGCGGCGCTCGCCACCCACACGGCCGAAACACTCGACACGGACGCGCTGCGCGAAGTCGGCGCGGACATCGCCGCCTTGTCGGGCGAACTCGACCGCACCTATTTCCGGTAGGGGGCGCCGATGCTGTACGACGTCACCTTGAAGATCGGCTACGACTATCCCGACATGGCCGATGTCGGCCGGCACCTGGTCCGGCTGATGCCGGCGGACCTGCCGGGCGAGCAGCGCGCGATCGCCGGCGTGATGAGCGTCCGGCCGCAGCCGCAGGAGCGCATCGACAGGATCGACTTCTTCGGCAACCGCGTCACAGAGCTGTTTTTCGACCAGCCGCATGAATCGGTCGTGTTCGAGGTGCAGGCCCGGGTCGAATGCCTGACGCCCGGCCCGCAATTCGACATGTCGCCGTCGCTCACCGGCCTGGCGGACGAGATCTGGGCCTATCGCAACGTGGGCCCGGATTCGCCGCATCATTTCACCGGCCCGTCGGACCGGGCGCCGATCGACCGCCGCACGACCGGCTATGCCAGAAGCGTCATCGACGCCAAGGCGAGCACGCTGGAAAACGTCACCGCGATCAATCGCGCGCTGCATCGCGACATGCGGTTCGATCCCGACGCGACGACGGTGGACACGCCGATGCTGGAGGCCTTCGAGCGGCGGCACGGCGTCTGCCAGGATTTCTCGCATGTGATGATCGCCTGCCTGCGCGGTATCGGCGTTCCGGCCGGCTATGTCAGCGGCTTCCTGCGCACGATCCCGCCGGAAGGCGAGGAACGGCTGGAAGGCGCCGACGCGATGCATGCCTGGGTCCGGGCATGGTGCGGATCGGAAACCGGCTGGGTCGAGTTCGACCCGACCAACGCCGTTCTGGCCGGCGAGGATCACATCGTCGTCGCGCGGGCGCGCGACTATTCCGACGTCGCGCCGGTCAAGGGCGTGTTGCGCACGGCGGGCGCCCATTCCAGCTCGCAGGCCGTCGACGTCGTTCCGGTGGCGTAAGAGGCTGCCACATCCCGGTCATTGTCGCGTGGTGTCGTGTCGGGGCCGAAGCGACGATCAATGGGGAGACAAGATGCGCCGGACCTTCACCCGCGACCTCGTGCTCTTGGCCGGACTGGCTGCGCTTCTCGTTCCTGCGACCGCCTGGTCGCGCGAGGTCGGCGCCAAACGCGATCCCGCCACGATCCGGGGCATCGTGCTGCACTCGATCGGCGGTCCGGCCTGCGTCAAGGGCAAGGTGCATTACCAGACCATCCAGAAGCGCCCGGACGACGCCGAATTCTGGCGCGGCATCCTGGCGCGCGGGAAAAGCGCCGACGTGCATTACGTGGTCGGCAGAAGCGGAACCGTCTCATCGCTGATCGCCGAGGACGAGATCGCCTTTCACGTGGTCGGCAACAATGACGACACGATCGGCATCGAGATGGTCAATTCCGGCAGTGGCGAGGAGGCATTTCCGCAGGCGCAGGTCGATGCGGTGATCGACCTGGTGCGCAAGATCAGGGAGCGGAATCCGACGATCGCGCTGCGCAATGTCGTCACCCATGCCGTGCTCGACCAGCGCACCTGCGAATGCGCCGGCAAGACCTATCCGCGGCGGCCCGATCCGGGCGCGGCGTTTCCCTTCTCCAAGCTGATCGGGGCGGTCACGCTGCCCGGCGAAACGGCGGAGACCGGGCCGGACCTCAAGGTGCTGAGCGGCCCGGCGAAGGCGCGCCTGTGCGTCACCCGATAGGAGCGTGATCGGTCGTCAGCAGCCGGCCTGGATCTTCTCGACATAGGCCTGTCCGCCGATGATGCGCATCGTCACGTTGGCCGTCGTCTCGCAGACGCCGCCACCCGGCCGGCCGTATCGATAGTGCACGCTGACGATGGTCGAACTGACCGGGCTGATGTCGAGGACCTGCAGGGGCGAACTCAGGCTGCGGTAGAACCCTGAAATGCCCTCCGGGCTGTAGGCGGCCAGCGTGCGCTTTTCGGGCACGACGAGGGAACTGGCCGCGTAGCCGTCGGCGAGCGACAGCGCGCCGTAGAAGCGCCGCGCGGTCTCGACCGCGAGATTGGCGGCCGACGGGGTGCTCGGAAGGTTCGCCGGCACGAAATGGAACTGGCCCTCTATCGGCGAGCTCGACGTCCAGGGCTGCTGTTCGTAGCCGGTCACTTTCGCCACCTGCACGCCCACCCGGTTGAAGGTGTCGAAGAGGTTGAGGCCGGGCGTCTGGATGCTCTCGGCAAGGGCGCTGGTGAACGGGCTGTTCTTTCCGTGCCCGTCCAGCGCGACATTGCCGGGCTGGGTGGCGAACGAAATCAGCGTGCCCCTCGGCGCCCGCATCTGCGCCAGCCCGCTGGGCGAGGCCCGTGTGCTGTTTGGAAACGGATTGTTGCGGCACGCGTCGAGGATCATGATGTTCAGCCGGCTTTGAACATCCGACATCTGCGCGAGGACCGTCTGCGCGTTCAGCATCTGCAGCGGCACGTCGGCCGACTTGCCCGGATTGGCGTCGATCGGCACGAGGTAGTTCTGGCCGCCCAGTTCCATGCCGTGGCCGGCGTAATAGAACAGCGCGACGTCGGCGCCGACGGAGGCGTTGCCGAATTGCTGCACGAGCTGTTCGAACCGGGATTTGCCGAGATTGACCTGCGCGCCGCCCCCGACCAGTTCAAAGCCCAGCCGGCCGAGCGTGTCGGCCATCAGATAGGCGTCGTTTTCCGGATTGGCGAGGCGTGAGACGCTCTGATAGGCGGCGTTTCCGACCACCAGAGCCACCCGCCTGGCCGCGTTCGCCTGGAGCTGTCCGCTCAGGACAACCGCGATCGCGGCGGCAAGAACCATCAACACTCGGGACACTGAAACGCGCATTCGCCTGCCTCTTCCGGAAGAATTGGTGCCTCGCATTATGCACAGAATCGGCGCGCGGTCCTCAGCCTTCGGCCATTTTTGTCGCAGCGGGGGAGCGACCCCGGAAAGCCGCACCGGGAGGCGATGATCGCGTTAGCGGCATTTTGCAAGCCTCCGGCGGCTCCCCACTTTGCGGAGGGCCACTCATGTGGCGGCGATGCGACCCGGCGGTTTCGCGCAACCGTGAGTGGCGATATCGTGCCGGCATAACGACGACATTGCTGGTCTCGCGATCATTGACAGACACATCGACATCCGAAGACCTCGCGACGCGCGCCGAAGAGGCGCGGTCGGCGGGGGATGCCGGCCAGGCGGCGGATCTCGCCCGCCGGGCGCTCGCCCTCCGGGACGACACGTCCGGCGACGGATGGCACATCGCCTATCGGTGCCTGGCCATGATCGGCTGGACCGCAGGCGACCTGACGGAGGCCGAGCGGCAATTCGACCGTGCGGTCGAGCATCGCCGGCGCGAGGATCCCCGATCAGTGCAAGGCCTGGTCGCCGCGCTCGATGACCTGGCGATTGCCCGCTACTATTGCGGCTTCGCGGGCTCGGCGCTCGAGTTGCGGCGCGAGGCCTGCCGCCTGGCGGAATCGCGGCCGGCCACCGATCCGCAAACGCTGCGCCGCGTGCGCCGCCGTCTCGCCCAGTCGTGCCAGTCCTTCGGTTATCTGGAGGAAGCCGAGTCGCTTTACCGCCAGAGCCGGCCGGAGGACACGGATTCCGTCGAAGACCGGATCGGCTGGACGAACGCCATGGCGCTGGTCGCCGAGGACAAGGGCGACGTCGCCGGCTCGGCGCGCTGGTTCGACGCCGTCATCGACATCCTCGACACCGTCCAGGCCGCCGAGGGCCTCGCCGCCGCGCTCGGAAACGCCATCGCGGCCCGGCTGGAGCTCGGCCAGGAGCGCGAAGCGGCCGCGCAGATGCGCCGTCTGCGCCATGTCTGCCGCACCGACCGCAAGCTCGCCTCGCAGCTGGCGCTCGCCGACAGCCGCATCGTTTTTCTGACCGGCCGCCGGCGCTTCGACGCGGCGGTCGGCGTGGCGCTTTCCAACGAGGGCCGCATCCGCGCGGCGATGGGCGATCGCGTGCCGGCGGACCGGATCGCCACGCGGGCGATGCTGCTCAGGCTGGGCGGCCGGCCGGCGGAGGCGATCCGCCTGATCGGCGACCACATGCCGCTGCCCGGCAAACGCACCGCCGACCATCTGGCGCTGATGGTCGAACTGGCGCATCTGGACCTGTCGCAGGGCGCGCACGATGCCGCCCGCGCGCTGCTGTTCGAGGCGATGGACTTCGACATCGGAGATGTCCGGCAGGAGCGCAAATGGTGGCTGTTCTCGCTTCTCGCCGACGCCGCCCAGGCCGCGGGCAAGCCGCGCGCGTCGATCCTCCTCGGCAAGTTCGCGCTGATCCATCTGCGCCGGTCGGCGCGCGGGCTCGACACGCCGGAACTCGACGGCTGGCTGCGGCCCCGCATGGCGACCTACACCAAGATCCTCAACCGGCTGACACGGGCGGGCCGCGATCCGGAGGCCGTCCGGCTGCAGCTGCGGCGCACGCAGGAACTGTCCTTCGATCTCGCCTCGCGGCGCAGCGCGAGCGGCGTGGCGCTCGAGGACATCCCGTTTCGCCCGGGCGAGGCCCGGTTGTGGGCGCGCTACCAGACGCTGGCCGAAGAGCTTCGCCCCCGCCCGCCGCCTGTCTTGCCCGCCGGAACGCCGGACCGGAGCGAACGCGTCCGCGCGTTTCTCGAAGACATTTTCGAGGAGCGCTTCGATCGCGTCGCCGCGGCCCCGTCGACGCAGCCTGAGACGGTGCGGCCCGGCGCCCATCCGCTCCTCACCTACCTTCCCTGCGACGACGACCGGTTGCGGGGCGTGCTGTTGTCGCCGGACGGCGAGACGCCGTTCGATATCGCGGCGTCCGCGGACGAGATCGCCGGGGCGATCCGGTCCTTGCGGCATGCCTTCGACAGCGCGTCATCCGCCTGGAAGGCGCCGTCGCGCGCGCTCCACGACGCCATGATCGCGCCGGTGGCGGACCGCATCGCCGACTATCCGCGCATCGACATCGTCGCGTCCGGCATGATCGGCTACGTGCCGTTCCCGGCGCTGCATGACGGCCGTCGCTTCCTGGTCGAAACGGTCGCCACCGCCTTGCGGACAGGGCAGCCGCCGGTCCGCCGGCCGGAACGCGTGTCGGGCGCCTGGAAAACGGCGGCGTTCGCAACGACGGCGGACAACGAGGTTCCGGGCACGGTTCCCGAAGCGCAGGCGATCGCCGTTCTGAGCGGCAACGCGGCCTTCATCGAGCAGGATTTCACGCCCGCGGCCCTGAAGGCGGCGCTCGCGAGCGGGATCAACCTCTTGCACGTCGCGACGCATTTCACTTACCAGCCCGGCAGGCCGCATCATTCGCGCCTGCTCTTCGGCGACGGCAACTGGCTGTCGCTGGCCGAGATCGCCGGCGAAGCCTTCGATTTCTCGGGCCTCGACCTGCTGGTCCTGTCGGGCTGCGAGACCGGCATTTCGGATGCGCTGGATCTCGGGCTGGAAGGACTGGCCGGCCTGCTGCAGGCCAAGGGCGCGCGGCAGGTCATCGCGACGCTCTGGCGGATCAGCGACGACGGCGCGCGGCGGCTGATGGCGGATTTCTACGATCTCCTGTTGTCGGGACAGGAAACGGACCCCGTGCTGGCGCTCGCTCGGGCGCAGCGGATTCGCATCGATGCGATGCGCGGCGTTCCGGGGCGCGGACCGTGCGGCGGCGGCATCGGCGCGCGCCGGAGCCTGCCCGATCCGGGAGAGTGGGCGGGTTTCGCCGCCTTCACCCGATAGGGGCTGCGGGAATGGTCAAGGCCGGTCAATCCGTCATGAATGTCAAGAACCGCGCAGCATGGTCAATGTCCGCCCGCCGGGCGTGGTGCTAGGCATTTCAAAAAGCCGCATGGCGCGGGAAGGAACGGAACGATGCCGCTGCACGACAAGGATTTTGGCAAGAAGCTCCTGGCGATGGAGCAGGCCGTCGGCTTCCGTTTCCCGCCGGCCGACTTCCGCAACACCTTTCTGGCGACGCTCCTGCACACGACGCCGGAGACCATGAGCCGCAAGAAGAAGGGCGAACGCCGCGTCACCGACGCCGACTGGAGCGTCCTGACGGAGTATTTCGATCTCGCGCGCTACGGGTTCGAGGCGGGTATGTTCGCCGAGGAACTGCCGTCCTTCGAGCAGCGCATGGCGGATGTCGGGCGCCTCGCCCTCGCCGACGCCAAGCCCAACCAGGCATGGCTCGATCTCTACGAACTGGCGACGGGCCCGAATGGCGGCACGCTGCGGATCGACCAGGCGCGCAGGGCCTTGCGCGGCGGCATCGGCACCAAACCGTCGGGAAACAATCTCGTCGTGCTGCATGTCGGCGACGAGGTGACGGTGCGCACCGAGGTGGCGGCGGACGGCTTCCTGTTCCTCCTGAACGGCGAGCGCGGCAAGGAGGCGTCCTGCCTGATGCCGTCCTGTTACGCGCCGGAGATCGCGGTGCGCGGCGGGCGGGTGGTCGTTCCGACCTGCGACGAGTTTCCGCGGTTTCCCGTCGGCGAACCGGCCGCCAGCTACTGGCTTTGCGCCGTCTGGTTCGCCAGCAAGCCCGACCTTTCGCTGATGCGGGGCGCGCCGGGCGACGACGAGCCGCGGGTGCTGTCCCAGGTGGAGCTGATCGAGTTCGCCGCCTGCGCCAGGGCCCTTGCCGACAAGGCGGGCGCGGTCATGGTCGCCATGGCCGATTACGAGGTCCGCAAGCCGGTCTGACGCCGGCCCCGTCCGGGCCAACTCCGAGAAACACGCAATGCGAAGCGCCGCACCGGCCGGGTGGGGCGAAAACCTCAACGCGCGCCTTGAAAAGGAGGTCGCCCCCATGCCCGATTTCAGACCCGTCCACACCGTCGGCGCGGGCATCGCGCCGGAATGGCCCTGCGGTCCGCAGATGAAGGGCCGGTGGCAGGACGTGCCGCCCACCGTCATCGCCGCGCTGCAATCGCAGTCGGCACGCGACGAGGACCGCGGCGCGGCGCCATTGCCGAGCCCGATCCTGCGGATGCGGGCGCTGGCGCTGATTTTCTATCCGGGCTGGTTCCTCGTCGAAGGCCTCGCGCCCTATTCGACGGATCGCCTGGGCGTCTTCGCGATGCTGCTGGGTCCGAACGAATATGTTCTTCTCAACGGCACCAGCCCAGCCATCCACATGACCAGCCACCGCGCGCTCGATCTCGACGGGCAGACGCGCCGGGTCGACCAGTATCTGCGCTTCTTCTCGGGCGCGGTGCGCGGCGAGGCCGGGCCGTTCTGGATCGTCGAGGATCCCGTCGAGGTGGAGCGGGACTTTTCGGTCTCCGACAAGGCGAGGCCCGCCGTGCACGAAACCGTCGCTCCCATTCGCCGGCCAAGGCGCAAGGGCGTCGGATACTGGCGCGTCGCCACCGTGCTCTACGGGGGCAGCCTGTTCACTGCGACCTTCCGGATCGACCGGACCGGCATGGTGGAGATGGTGGACGACACGCCGGTCTCGCAGGACACGATCGCCGATCCGACGACCTATGACGGGTGCTGGCGCGTGCCGAAGACGCCCGCCGGGGCGAAAAGCCGCGCAAACCAGGGGAGCACGAGACATTGAAACACCTCGATCACACCATGTTCGAACAGCGCACGCAGCCGCTGGCGCCGACCCTTCTTGCCCGCCGCCGGACCCAGGCGCGCATGCCGATCGGCTTCAGCGCCGCCGGCGGGGCGGGTGCGCCGGCGGCGGCCCCCCTGGCGCTGCCCGACGACACGCATCTGATGACGGTCGCGCCCACCGGCGCGGGCAAGGGCGTCAACTGCGTGATCCCGACGCTCCTGCAATATCCGGGGCCGGTCATCGTGTTCGACCCGAAGGGCGAACATGCCGCCGTGACGGCGCGCAGGCGCCGCGAGATGGGCCAGGAGGTCCTCGTCGTCGATCCGTTCGGCGTGAGCGGCCTGCCCGCCGCCCGGTTCAATCCGCTTGATTTCGTCGAGCCCGACACGGCCGAGGCGGCGGACGATGCGCGGTTCATCGCCGAGATGCTGATGCCGACGCGGTTCGGCAGCCGCGACGTCTTCTGGCGCAACCGCGCGATGCATTTCCTCACCGTGGCGATCCTGCATGCGGTGACGGATTTCTATCCCGATCACCGCAGCATGGTGACCGTTCGCGACGCCGTTCACCAGATGAGCCGGCGCGCCTCGAAGAACCAGTCCGATCCGGGAAACGCCAAGCTGATGGCGCAACTCGCACTGAAATCGCGCAATCCCGAGGTGGCGCGGCTGAACGAACTGTTCGATCTCGGTTCGATCGAGACGGTCGGCGGCATGCTCCACACGGCGCTGGAAGGCGTGGGTTTCGTGCGCGGGCCGCTGGTCGAGCAGTCGCTGGCGCGCAGCGATTTCATGCTGGACGACGTGACCGAAGGCGCGCCGTTGACGCTCTATCTCGTCCTGCCGCCGCATCTCATCCCCTCGCATGGCACGATCCTGCGCCTCTGGCTGGGCACGCTGTTCGGAGCGATCATGCGCCGCTCGGGCCGGCCGGACCATGCGACGCTGCTGCTGCTCGACGAGGCGGCGCAGCTCGGCCAATTTCCGCCGCTCCGGACTGCGGTCACGCTGCTGCGCGGCTACGGGCTGCAGACCTGGAGCTTCTGGCAGGATCCGAGCCAGCTCATGCAGGTCTATCCGCAGGACTGGCGGTCGCTCGTCAAGAATTGTGGTATCGTGCAGGTGTTCGGGCCGCGCTCGGCCGCCGCCGCCGAAACGCTCGGCCTGTCGATCGAGCAGGAGAGCCACGGCGTCGACTGCGACGGTCCGGACGGCATGTTGATCTTCGAGCAGGGGACGGGGACATTCGCCGACAGGATCGACTATCGCACGGACCCGGCCCTGGCGGGTCTCTATGACGCCAATCCGCTGCACCGTCGGCAGGGCGGCGCCATCCGCCGCTCGCGGGCGCGGATGCCGACGCCGGATGCCGAGCCGACGAAGCCCCCGCAGGACGATGGCTTCAGGCAGGTCTATGATGCGATCCGCTCGTGCATGTGAGGCGGCGGACCCGGCATCCCGCGCCGCCCGCCGGCAGTTGCGCGGGTGAGCCGGCTTCGCGACGAGACCCTCGCGGCCTATCTGGGCGACCTCGACGCCTGGATGTCCGGCGCGTGGCGGGGGAGCGGCGTCGAGACCGTCGGGATCGCGCTGCGCTCGGCCTCCGGCAGCGTGTTCACGCGCATCCATGGCGACGACACGCTCGACCGGCACGGGCAGGGCGCCGCGCCGCTGTTCCGCATCGGTTCCCTGTCGAAGGTCCTGGCCGTGGCGTCGCTCCTCGCTGCGGCGCAGCGCGGCTTGATCGATCTCCACGTCCCGCTCACGCGCCATGTCCCCGAATTGCGGTTTGCGGAGACGAGCCCTCTGGCGGCCACGACGCTGGCGGACCTTGCCGCGCATCGCAGCACCATGGCCCAGCTCGAACTGACGGCCCTGAGACGGCCCGACGGTCGGCACCGTTCGCCGATCCAGCGCATGAGCGAGGCGCAGCTCTTCACCCGGATGCGGCGCGGCAAGGTCAATGGCGCGGGACGGGGCAGGCGGGTGTTCGACTATTCCGATTTCGGCATCGCGATCATCGCGCTGGCCATCGCGCGCGCCTCCCGTTGCGACTACGCCACATTCGCGACCCGCGAGGTCCTGCGGCGGGGCGGTGTCGCCGGCATGTATCCGACCATCGACGCGCTCGGTCCGGATCGCGCCGGGCGCGTGCTGCGTGGTCATGCCGCGCCGGGCCTGCCCGCCGGTCCGGCGTCTCCGCGCCCTCTCGGCGTCCTCGAACCCGCCTTCGGCGCGCTCGCGACGGTCGATGCGCTGACGCATTTCATGCATCTGCTGCTTGGCGGGCGCTTGCTGTCGCCGGCCTCCACCAACAGGCTGTTTCAGGCACGCACGCCGCTCGGGGCCGCGGCGAGAGGCGACGCCTACGCGATGGGTGTCGCGCGCTTCGCCGTGGGGCCGGTCGCCGATGGCGACGCCTGTTTCGGCCATCTGTGCGTCTATGACGGGTTCTGCGGTTTCTCCGCCCACCACCCGGGGACGGGCGTCACCATGTCGATCCTGATGAACGCGACCGCAGCCACGCCCTCGCCGGCCAGCGGCGCGCCGCGCGAACCCAATCCGGGCGGTTTCGTGCGCGGCGTCTTCCACCAGCTCGCCCAGATTGCCGGAGAACCGACCTCGCGCCCGCTGGCCGCCGGTCTGCCGAAGCCGCCGCTCTGGCGGCGCAAATCGCCCTGACGTTCAGCCCTGCGACGATCCGGGCGGCGACGCCGTTTCGACGATCCGCCGGTCGTCGAGCGTGAAGAACCGCGTGTGGCGGGGAATGGCCGCCTGGCGGTGGGCGACGGTTATGATCGTCGTCCGCTCGAGCTCGGTTTCGATGATCTCGTAGACGCGCTGTTCCCAGGCGTCGTCGAGATGGGCCGTCGCCTCGTCGAGGATCAGCCAGTCCGGTTGCTGCAGGATCGCCTTGGCGAGCGCCAGCCTCTGCAGCTCGCCGCCTGACAGGCGGTCGCGCCATGTGTCCGCGCGGTCGAGTTCGTCGCCGAGATGGCCGAGCCCGACGGTTTCCAGCGCGTGGCGGATCGCGTCTGCCGAAAACGTCGTCTCCGCGTCGGGATAGGCGATCGCGCGGGCGAGCGTGCCCGTCGGCATGTAGGGCTTCTGGGGCAGGATCATGAAGCGCCCGTCCGGCTTGCGCATGCGCCCGGAGGCGTGCGGCCAGATGCCGGCGATCGCCCGCAGGAACACCGATTTTCCGACGCCGGACGGGCCCGTGATCAGGACCTTGTCGCCGGGATCGACGCGGATGTCCGCCTCGTCGACGACCGGGCGGCCCTGTGGCAGCCGGACCGACAGGGCCGCCGCCTCCAGCCCGGTGCCGCCGCGCTCCAGGTCGATGCCGTCGGTGTGGCGCGCGGCCTCGCGCTGGGCCTCGACGAAGCCGCGCAGCCGCCGGATCGTGGCGGTCCATTCGGCGATCTTCGCGTAATTGTCGACGAACCAGGACAGCGCCACCTGCACCTGCACGAAGGCGCCGGCGGTCTGGAAGATCCCGCCGAGCGGAATGCGTCCGGCGAAATAGGCGGGCGCCGAGATCGCGAGCGGAAAGACCAGCGCGGCCTGGTTGTAGGCCGAGGTGAAGAAGGTCATCCGCTTCGTCACCGTCATGATGTTCCGCCAATTGGCCGTCACCACGCCGAACAGCCCGGACAGGTTGCGCTTCTCGTTGTCCTCGCCGGCACTAAAGGCGACGCTTTCGGCGTTGTCCCGCACCTGGATCAGGCCGTAGCGGAAATCGGCCTCCGCCTTCTGGCGATCGAAATTCAGGCCGATCAGCCGGCGGCCGAAGAGATGGGTCCCGAGGGTTCCGGCGCCCGCATAGAGGAGCGCGAGCCACACCAGGTAGCCGGGAACGGCGACGCCGAACACCACGATCGTCTCCGACAGCGACCACAGCAGGACGATGAAGGAGACGACCGAGACGAGTGAGCTCAACAGGCCGAGGCCGAGGGTCAGCGTGCCGTCGATGAAGAGGTCGATGTCCTCGGCGATCCGCTGGTCGGCATTCTCGGTGCGGCCGATGCCCAGGCCGCTGACGTAATAATGCCGGTCGGCCATCCAGCGGTCGACGAAGTCATGCGTCATCCATTGCCGCCAGCGGATCTGCAGCGCCTGTTTCAGGTAGAGCAGGTAGACGGTGAAGAGCACGTAGAAGACGAGGATCGGGCCGAAGCCGGGCATCCATGCGTCGCCCGACGCGTCCCATGTGGTCAGGAGGTTGATGAACGCGTCCCAGTCGCGATCCTCCAGCGAGTTGAAGAAAGCGCGCTGCCAGTAGGTGAGCAGCACGGCGATCGCCACCAGCCCGAGATCGAGCGCGATGATCACGGCGAGCAGCAGGAACGCCACCGGGCGCTTGCGCATATCCCAGAACGGGGCGGCGAGCGCGTATGCCGATGAGAGGACGTTGGCCATTGCAGTCATGGAGTTTCCATCGTCTGGCTGAAGCCGGCGGATCGGCGCCGGCGCCCGGGAGGGTCGTATCACAGCGGCGAAACGGTGCGACGGACAGGAATTGACGCGGTTTTGCGCCGCCCCGTCAAGAACCGTCAGGCTTCGCCACGGGCCATCGCGGCCGAACCCGGTTATCGATGTCCGTGTCACCGCCACGAAGGCGCCGATGGAGACCGCGACATGATACAGAAACGAGCCCCTGTTTCCGCCTCATCGCCCCGGCTCGACGCGTCCTCGACGGAGACATTCGACATGCGCGACGGGTCCGGGACTGGTCGTTTGAGGTGATGCCGGACGGGGTTTGAAGTTGCCGTTACGGCAGTTTCTTGGCCCGGCCTTTTTGCCTTGACACGACTTCATGCGCCTTTAGCGTTTCAACTGCATTCGCACTCGCGACAACAGAGGAACTGAAAATGGATCGAGCAAATACCAAGCTGAATGAACGCATCAATACCGTTCGGGCCGCTGTCATGAGCGGCGATCTGTCGGACCACACGACGACCAATCGCGCGGCCGAGGCCGATCCGAAACCGGCGAGTGCCTGGGGTCCGGCGATGCGCGTCTGACGCGCCGACAGACAGCCTGCCTGACATCAACGCAAAGGAGACCTGTCATGAACCGCACGACCAGCATAGCGGACCGCATCGAGACGGTCCGCATTGCCGCCGAGGGCGGCGCGCTCGCCGCCCATGCGGCGACGAAAAGCGCCGGTGAGGGCGCCATGAAGACCGAAAGCGCCTGGGGTCCGGCCATGCGCCGCTGACCGATCGGTCCCGCCGGGGCGCGACCGAACTTGCGCTCCGGTTTCCGCATTTCGAAGATGACGAGACGCCGCGATGAACGACCTTGCACCAATCGAACTTGTCATTCTCCAGGGCACGCCCTTCTGCAATCTCAACTGCACCTATTGCGATCTCAGCGCCGCCAGCCGCCGGATCAGGCAGGTCATGGAACCCGAGCTGATCGAGCGCGTCTTCACCGAACTCTTCACCAGCGGTCTGGCCGCCGGGGAGGTCACGGTCGTCTGGCATTCCGGCGAGCCGCTGACGCTGCCGCCCGACTATTACGACCGCGCGATCACGCAGATCGAGGCGCTCCGCACGGCGCTTGTCGGCGACGCCGTGTCGATGCGCTACGACATCCAGACCAATGCCGTGTTGATCGACGCGGCGTGGTGCGACCTGTTTCGCCGCCACGCCCGTCACATGAAGATCGGCGTCAGCTGCGACGGCCCCGAACAGATGCACGACGCCTACCGCACCAATTGGGGCGGCAAGGCGAGCCACGCCAAGGTCGTGCGCGGCATGGACCTCTTGGCCGCCCACGGCATCCCCTACAAGGTGATCGCCGTGGTGACGGACAAGGCGCTCGCCGATCCGCGCGCGTTCTACGATTTCTTCAACGCCCGCCGGGCCGAACTCTCGGGCTTCCACTTCAACATCCTGGCAAGCGGCGACGGCGAAAGCCCGGACCTCTCCTACGGGTCCGCCGACCGCCAGCGCTACTATGACTTCTACCGCACGCTGCTCGCCTACGCGGCGGAGGCGGACGGGCTCGGCATCCAGAACTTCACGCAGGGGCTCGGCCGCATCCTGCGCGCGGGCGATGCCGGCAGCCGCTACATGGAGGAAACGAGCGCCCCCTTGAAGGCGCTCAACGTCGACGTGAACGGTTACGTGACGACCTGCTATGCCGGGCTCGCCATCGACACGCTGCCCGACGCCTATGGCGACGGGCTCGGCCTTTCCATCGGCAACATCAAGGACACCTCGCTGGTCGAGATGGCGCGCTCCGACAAGCTGCGCAGGATCATCGGCGACTTTGAAAGCAGCACGGCGCACTGCCTGCGGACATGCGAATACGCCGGCGTGTGCAGCGGCGGGTTCGAGATCACCCAGCGGCTCGGCGGCGGCTCCTTCGAAGCGGGCGAGACCGCGGAATGCGTCATCCACGTCAAGGCGCTGACCGACGCGCTGCTCGACGACGTCGACGACCATCTCGTAAAGACCTCCAGACAAGCCGCCTACGCCTGATGTCCCACGCACACGCACACACCGGCGCGCCCGGGCCCCTGACGAACGCCGCGGCGACGCCGCCGGTTCTCGTGACGGGGGACGACGCGGTCGCGGCCATGAAGGCGTCCGTCACGCGCTACGGTTTCGGCGAATTGCCGCGGTCGCTGCATGGCGACGTGCTGGCCGGGCTGCGCGCCGAGGCGGAGACCCAGTTCGGCGGCGCGGTCCACGCCGAATCCGGGGACGAGGCGCCGCTTCGCTACCGGGCCCGTGTCGCCGGGCTTGGCGATTACGCGTTGTCGCTCCTGAAGGGCCCCGAAATGACGGCGCTTCTGGAAGGCGTCTTCGGGCAGCGCTTCACGCTGTCGGAGAACATCTCCTGCTACACCTTCTACAACAGCGACGACCATCTCGGCGCGCACCAGGATTCGCCGGCCGAGCAATGCCAGGTGACGATCATCGTCTATCTGCACGCGACCTCGCCGGACCGGGACGCGCCGGACACGGGGCTTGTGCTCAACGTCTATGGCGAGGAACCCGAAAGCGTCGGCCATGCGCGGCTGCGGATCCCGACGGTCGCGGGATCTCTGGTGCTTGGTGCCGGCTCCCGCTTCTGGCACGAAAGGCCGAGGCTGAAGCCGGGCGAGACAGTGACCGCCATCACCGGATGCTACCGGCGGCCGGATTGATGGAGACGCATGATTTGCGCATTCGCCCGGGTGAGCAGGCCTCCCGGCATCCCCGCCAGGCGGGGGCGGGCATTCCGCTGGACGCCGAGCGGGCGCGCGAGCTCGGCGACGGGGTCGAGGCGGAGCTGCGGACGTTCTTCCGAAACACCCGTTTCGAGCTGTTCGACGACCGGTCGCGCCTGCGGCTGAAGGGCCCCGATCTCTATTATCATCGTCTCGATCCGGACCTGCCGGCCCATCTGGGCAGGCTCGGCATTGGCGGCGGGCTCGCCGGGGCGGGCCTGTATCGCGTCGCAACCGGCACGTGCGGCATCTGCCTCGAGGATTGCTGGAGCGGCGCCTTCATCGCGGACACGCTGCGCCGCACCGGCCCGGACGACGCCCTCGTCCTCGTTCATCTCGACGATCATGCCGACATGATGCCGACATTCCTGGCGCGGCGGGCAGGCGGGCTCGTCGATCCCTCCACCGGCCGGACATTCGACCCGTGCGAAGCCGGGGACTGGCAGTCGCCGATCCTGTCCGGCGCGATCGGCATCGGCAGCTTCGTCACGCCGCTCTTGCATGCCGGCCGGACCGTGCACATTCGCCACCTCAACAACAGCCGCGACGACGACGCACCGGCGCCCATCGGGCCGGGCAGCGTCTCGCACGCCCTGATGCCCGATACCGATTTCGCCGCCGTCGCGTGGGACGTGCCGGCGCGCCGCTCCAGGGGCACCTATTTCGCCAGCACGGATCCCGACAGAGTGTTGTCGGACCTGCCGGCCGGCCGCCTCGTCGTGCATGTCGATTTCGATTATTTCATCAATGATTTCAACGGCAATCCGGCCCAATCCCCGCTTCCGCGCGACACTGCGCGCGCGCCGGAGATCGTGGCGAAGGCGACGGCGTTCTTCTCCGCCCTGGAAGCGGCAGGACGAAAGGTCGAGCGCTGGGTGATCGCCACGAGCCCGGGTTTCTGCGCCTCGCGCCACTGGGACGGGTTGTTTGACCGGATGCAGCCCGGCATCGGCCTGACCCGCAGCCGCGCAAGCGGCTTGCGCCCGGAGTATTCGCCATGAGGCATGGGACCGTCCTTCCGGACACGCCGGCCGGCCGCCGGCTCTCCGAATTTCTTGTAGCCGTCGAAACGGCGACGCCGGAGACGGTGATCGCGTTCGTTGCTGCGAACTACACGCCGGAAAACGCCGGGCGCGAACCCGTCGAGAAGCGCATCGCCACCTTTATGGACTGGAAGGCCCGCGGCGGGTTCGAAATCCTCGAGATCACGGAGAGCCATCCCCTGACGCTCGAGACCGTGGCGCGGCAGCCCCGTTCGGACGAGCGCTGGAAGCTCGCCATCGAAATCGCCGACGCGGACGATCACCCTGTCGAGGCCGTGCTCCTGGGCAGGGCGGCGCTGCCCGTGATCGACGATGCCGGCGAAGACCGGGTCGCGGCCGAGGCGATCGTGGCCTACGCCCGCACGCTCGCCGAGGCCGACCTCTTCTCCGGCTGCGTGCTCGCCGCCCGGCATGGCGAAATCCTCGCGCAGGGCGCGTTCGGCCTTGCCAATCGCGATTTCGAGATCGGCAACAGGATCGACACGCGCTTCAACGTCGCGTCGCTGACCAAATCCTGGACGGCGGTGGCCATCTGCCAGCTCGTCGAGGCGGGGCGGGTGTCGTTCGACGATCCCGTCAGCGCCTATCTCGACTATCCCGACGCGGAGGCCGCCGGCCGCATCACGATCAAGCACCTGTTGAGCCACACGTCGGGGCTGGGCGATTATTTCGTGCCGGAATTCGACCGCACGTCGCGGCGCGACATGCGCACGGTCGAGGACTATCTGGAACTCTGCCGCGCCTACAAGCCTTCCTTCGCGCCCGGCGAGCGCTGGAAATACTCCAATGTCGGCATGGTGCTGCTCGGCAGGATCATCGAGATCGTCACCGGGCGCGACTATTTCGAGCATGTCGAGGACGCAGTTCTGCGCCGCGCCGGGATGGACGCCTCCGGCTTCTTCGAGCTCGACTACGTCAACGAGAACACCGCCGTCGGCTACCACAAGGTGTGGAGCGCGAAGGGGCCGCGCATGTATAACAGCCTCTTCGAGGGCGCCGTGCGCGGCGGGCCGGCGGGTTGCGGCTATGCGCCGGCGCGCGACATTTTCCGCTTTGCCGAGGCCTTCAAGGCGGGACAACTCGTCAGCCCGGCCATGGCCGAGCTGATGACGACCGCGAAGCCCGAACTCAATTCGCCGGATTACGGATACGGCTTCGCCATCCATCCTGAGCGGGCGCTCTACGGCCACAGCGGCGGGCTGATCGGCGCCAGTTCCAACCTCGACATGACGCTCGATCCGCAGGGTTGGGTCATCGTCGTGCTGTGCAACGACCTGAGCATGCGGGCGCCCGTGCTGAAGGCGCGGCAACTGATCGGCGTCACCGTGCCGGAAGCGGAGGAAGGCCGGGCCTATCTGCCGCGCGCCGGGATGACCGCCAGGTAACGAGGGAAACGCCGGATCGGCAGGTGAAACCATGGATCTCTTGGAAAGACTTGTGAACACGCCGGGCGTGCCTGGCCGGGAAGGCGCGATCCGCGACGTCATCGAGGCGCATGCGCGCCAGGCCGGGGTCTTCGACGAGATCGCGACCGACACGCTCGGCTCGCTGGTCTGCATCCGCCGGCCGCGGCCGCGCGACGGCGGCACCGTCGCAACGCCCCGGCGCGTGCTGCTGGCCGCCCACATGGACCAGATCGGCTTCCTGGTCTCGCATGTCTCAAAGGAAGGCTATCTGCGGCTTCACCCCGTCGGCGCCTTCGACCCGCGCACCCTGTTCGCGCATCGCGTCCAGGTGGTGACGGCGGGCGGCGAGACGATCCCCGGCGTGATGAACCCGCCCGGACGGCCGATCCACACCGCGCCGCCGGAAGACCTGAAGAAGATCCCGGAGCTAGAGACCTTCTATGTCGATACCGGGCTTGCGCCGGACGAGGCGAGGGCCCGGATCGCCAAGGGGGACATGGTGGTCCTGGATGGTCCGTTCCATCGGCTCGGCCGCTATGTCGCCGGAGGCGGGCTCGACAATCGCGTCGGCTGCTGGGCGCTGCTGCGCGCCATGGAGGCGTTGCAGTACCACGATTGCGAGATCAATTGCGCCTGGACCGCGCAGGAGGAGCTCGGCTCGCGCGGAGCGGGGCCGGTGGCCTTCGCCGCGGAGGCCGACATCGGCATTTCCTGCGACACGACCGTGTGCTGCGAGGTGCCGGGCGTGGAGGAGGAAAACCACGTCACGGAGGCCGGCAAGGGTGTCGCGCTGCAGGTGGCCGATTCCTCGACGCTGAGCGACATGGGCCTGGTGCGCGACATGGAGCGCGTCGCGCAGCAGCAGGGCATCAAGTGCCAGCGCAGCCTCATGCTCGGCGGCGGCCAGGACGGGGCGCTGATCCAGCGGGCGCGCGGCGGCGTGCGCACCATCGTTCTCAGTTGCCCGGTCAAGCATCTGCACACCGCGACCGAGCTGGTGCATGTCGACGATCTCGCCTCCTATCCGGCGCTCCTCGCCGCCTATCTGGGGTCGCTGTGATGGCGGCAACGAAACGCATGGGTCGGGGCGACGGGTTTCAATCGGAGAGGTGGTTCCATGTTTGACATCGGGCGGACGCTTCTGGCCGCGGCGGCGCGCGACCGTTCATCCCTGGCGCTGGTCGATGGTGAGCAGACGCTTACCTATGGCGAACTGGCGGAGCTGGCCACGCGGGCGGTGACGCTGCTCGACGGGCTGGGCCTGCAGGCCGGCGACCGGCTGCTCGTCGTCATGCAGAACCGCATCGAGACCGCGCTCGCCTATTGGGCGACGCAGCTCGCCGACGTCATCTTCACACCGGTCAACTGGCGGGTGAAGCCCGGCGAGCTGGACTTCTTCCTCCGCGACAGCGGCGCGCGCGCCATCATCCATTGCGGCGCGGCGGCCGATGCGGTCGCGGCGAGCGAACTGGCCGGCGGCCTGCCGACCGTCGCCATCGACCAGGGCGAGGCCTTTCTCGACCGGGTGTCCGCCCTGCCGCCGGCTGCCGGGCTGCCGCGCGCCAGCGCCGACAGGCTGTCGGTCCTGCTCTACACGTCGGGCACGACCGGGCCGGGCAAGGGCGTGCCGCGCAGCCACCAAGCCGAACGGGCGGCGGGGCTCGCCCATGTCGCGCAGAACGCCTATCTTTCCGGCGAGGCGACGCTCGGCATCATGCCGCTCTACCACACGATGGGCGTGCGCTCGCTTCTCGCCATGGCGCTGACCAACGGGCTCTTCGTCTGCCAGCACAAGTTCGACGCCGGCCAGTCGCTCGAGCTGATCGCGCGGCACCGGCTGACGGCGCTCTACCTCGTGCCGACGCTCTATCACGACATGCTCGCGCATCCCTCCTTCGCCGCCACCGACATCACCAGCGTGCGCAAGCTCGGCTTCGCCGGCGCGCCGATGACCGCCAGCCTGCTCGCCCGGCTCGACGCGGCGTTCTCGCCCGACCTCTTCGTCAACCACTACGGCTCGACCGAGATCTACACCTTCACCACCAACCGACACGCCCCCAAAACCCCCCCCTCCGCGGGTCGGGCTGGGATCAATTCGGAGATCAGGCTGGTTCCCTTGGACGCGGACGGCGTCGATGATGATGTGGCAATAGGCGAACCGGGCCAGATCGTCGCGCGGCTTTCGAGCGACGAGGCGTTCAGCGGATATTGGTATCGTCCGGACGCCGACGCCAAGGCGATCAGGGACGGATGGTACCTTACCGGCGATGTCGGCTATCTCGATGCCGAGGGTAATCTTTTCGTTACCGGCCGGATCGATGACATGATCATTTCGGGCGGCGAGAATATCCTGCCCACCGAGATCGAATCCGTGATCTCGTTGCATCCGGGGGTGTTGGACGTCGTTGTTGTTGGTCAACCTGACGAGCGGCTCGGCCAACGGGTCGCGGCTTATGTCACGGCGGCCGGGACGGTCAGTCCGCAGGAGCTTGACGCCTGGTGTCGCCAGTCCGATCTGGCCGATTTCAAACGCCCGCGCGACTATGTCTTCGTGGAAGAGCTGCCGAAATCGCCGGTCGGAAAGATCCTGCGTCGCCTGCTGGTTGCCGCAGAATAGGACCGAGAGGACTTAGCGCCGCGTGACGCTACTCAGCCTTCCGATCCACGAGGACCGAGATCAGGCTGCCGGCGGCAAGCGACCAGAATGGCGCGCTGATTCCGAACAGGGTTATGTTCGACAGGGCGACGACGAGCGCCACCAGCGCGCCTGTCTGGTGCCCGGCATCCTTCGAGAAGGCGCCCTGGAACGCGGTCTGCAGCACGCCGATCATCGCCAGACCCGCGACGGTCGCGATCAGCGCCTTGGGGAGCGCCATCATCAGGGGCACCGCGCTGCCTGCCGCGAGACCGAAGCCGGCAAAGAGGACGCCGTTGACCACGGTCGCGGCATAGCGGCCCTGCCGGTCTTCTCCGGCCTGTTCCGACGAGCAGATCGCTGTCATCGGACCGGCTATGTTGGCGTTGTGACCGCCGAGCAGCCCGGCGACGACCCCGCCAATGCCGGAAACCAGTGTCATGACGTTGACCGGCGGACGATAGCCCTCGGCCATAAGCACGCCCGTCGCCTGGGCGTTTTCCGCGCCGATCACAAGAAGGGCGAGCGGAACGGAAATGGCAAGAAACGCGTCCAGATCGAATACGGGTGCGGTGAAGGTGGGCAGGACGTAGCTCACCGCTGCCAGATCGATGCTCGCGGACCCCGTCGCCAGCGTCGCCACGAGGCCGGCGACCAACGCTGCGAGGACCGGCGGGACCCCGATCGGAACGCGCATGGCGAGGAAGAAGCCGACAATGCCGGCGCCGGCGATCCACGGAGCGGCTTCGATCGCGCCAAGGGTCGCCACCGCGAAGCGCATCAACGCGCCGGCGATCATGGCCATGACGACCGGCATTGGCAACCAGCGCATGATCCGCCCGATCAGGCCCGTCGCACCGATCAGAAAGACGAGCAGGCCGGACATGACGAAGGCGCCGACCGCCTGTTCGAAGGGAAAGGCAGAGAGCGATCCTGCGACCAGCGCAGCGCCCGGTATGGAATAAGCTCCGTTGATCGGCTGCCTGTAATGCAGGGCGAGGACAACGCCGATGAGCCCGCCGATGCCATAGATGCTGAGAAGCCAGGCGACCGACTGGCCTTCGCTGAGCGCGGCCTTGTTGGCGCCGTCCAGCACGATGAGTGCCGGGCCCGAACAGCCGAAGATCGCGGCCACCAGCCCGGCGGAAACCGTGTTCATGTTGAGGTGGCCTGGAAGGTGACGCAGGCCTTCCGCCATGCCCGGTCCGGGTTCGAAAATGCGCTGGCTCATGTCGATCCGTCCATGCCGTCGCGACGCCCGTCCGTGCGCCCCGTGAGGGCAACGGAACAGCCATGGCTGGTTTCAATCGTCTGAGTCCTTACGCGTGTTTTCGCGCGGATGCGCCATCCGAAAATTGACGCAAGTTGAGATTCTCGGACTTGCCGGGATCGTTCGGGCCTGTCGGCGCGGCGTTACACGATACCGCCGCCGGCTCCCGACGCGGCGGGGCGTTGGGTCGCCACCATGCCGCGATAGCCGGAGGACCGATAGGCAGCCACCGGGCCGACAGAAGCACCCTTTTCCAGACGCGCCATGGCGAGGATCGGTTCGACGTCGGTACGAAACGCCTTCTTGAGCGTCGTGGTCGCCATCAACGCATCGTTTTCCTCCTGGTGGGCCTCGAGCGCCTCACGGTCCACCAGCAGTGCCTGGGCATGGGCGCGCTGCACCTCCATCGCAGAGACCATCAGGCTCTCGATCGGATCGGTGACATTGTGCGACTGATCGAGCATATGCCCAGGATCGAAGCCGGCCGGCTTTCGGTTTTCGGCATCGACCAGTTCGTTGAAGACTAGGAACAGGCGGTAGGGGTCGATCGAGCCGGTATCGAGGTCGTCGTCGCCATATTTGGAATCGTTGAAGTGGAAGCCGCCGAGCTTTCCGAACTGGATCAGGCGGGCGACGATCATCTCGATGTTCACATTGGGCGCATGGTGGCCGAGATCGACGAGGCAGAAGGCCTGCGGGCCAAGCTCGGTCGCGATCAGGTAGTTGGTGCCCCAGTCCTGCACGACGGTCGAGTAGAAGGCCGGCTCGTACATCTTGTGCTCGGTGAAGATCCGCCAATCGGCGGGCAAGGCGGCATAGACGCTTTTCATTGCGTCGAGATAGCGCTCGAACTGGCGCGTGAAGTTCGCCTGACCGGGGAAATTGGAGCCGTCGCCGATCCAGACCGTCAGAGCCTTCGAACCGATCGCCTTGCCGAGCTCGATGCATTCGATGTTGTGGTCGATCGCCTGCTGGCGGGTCGCCGCATCGGTGTGGGAGAGCGAGCCGAACTTGTAGGATCGGGCCTGGCCGGGCTGGTCCTGGAAGGTGTTGGAATTCATCGCGTCGAAGGACAGGCCCGTCTCCTCGGCTTTGGCCTTGAGCGCCGCCGGATCGGCCTTGTCCCAGGGGATGTGCAGCGACACCGACGGCGTCGCGCCGGTCAATTGGTGGATGATGGCGCAGTCGTCCATCTTGTCGAAAATGTCGCGGGGCTCTCCGCCGCCGGGGAAGCGCGCGAAGCGGGTTCCGCCGGTGCCGACGCCCCAGGACGGGATCGCCACGCCATAGGCGCCGACCTTCGCCTTGACGGCGTCGATGTCGATGCCGCGCCGCGACAGGTTTTCGCCAAGGGCGTCGTAATCGGCGCGCAGGCCGGCAAGAGCCTTCTCATTCGCTTGCGCGATGACGGATTCTTCGATCATGGTTCCTCCCTGCGCGACGGTCGGCCGTGCCGTCGCCGCGCCACATGGCCTGCTAGCGCGTGAATGCCTGCACGTTGCCGGCATCGACATTGACGATGTTGCCGGTCGATTTGGACGAGGCTTCGGACGCGAAGAAATAGGTCGCCTCGGCGATGTCCTCGGGCAGGACGGAGCGCTTCAGCAGCGAGCGCTGGCGGTACATCTCCTCGAGCCCCTCCTTGTCGGTGCCGTAGGTCGAGGCGCGCTGGTCCAGCCATTCGCCCGACCAGATCTTCGAGCCGCGCAGCACAGCGTCGGGATTGACGACATTGACGCGTATGCCATGCGGCGCGCCTTCGAGCGCCAGGCAGCGGGCGAGATGAAGTTCGGACGCCTTGGCGGTGCAATAGGCCGACGCGCCGGGCGAGGCGGCGAGCGCGTTCTTGGAGCCGATGAAGACGATCGAGCCGCCGATGTCCTGCGCCTTCAGCATCTTGAAGGCTTCGCGTGCGACCAGGAAATAGCCGGTCGACAGGATCGACATGTTGCGGTTCCAGAGGTCGAGCGTCGTCTCCTCGACCGGCGCGGAGGAGGCGATGCCGGCGTTGGAGACGACGATGTCAACGCCGCCGAACTCGACGGCCATGTCGGCATAGGCGTCGAAGACGGCCTCTTCCTCCGTGACGTTCATCAGGACGGAACGGACGACGTCCTTCGAGTAGCGTGCGGCAAGGTTGTCGCGGGTCCGGTCGAGCGCATCCGCATCGATGTCGGCGAGGACCACGCAGGCGCCTTCCGACAGCAAGCGCTCCGCCGTCGCAGAACCGATGCCTCCGGCGCCTCCGGTCACGATCGCGATGCGGCCAGCCAGGCTTTTCGGCTTCGGCATGCGCTGCAGCTTCGCCTCTTCGAGCAGCCAGTACTCGATGTCGAAGGCTTCCTGTTCAGGAAGGCCGACATAGGTCGACACGGTGGAGGCGCCGCGCATGACGTTGATGGCGTTGGTGTAGAACTCGCCGGATATGCGCGCGGTGGCCTTGTCCTTGGCGAAGGTGATCATGCCGACGCCCGGGACCAGATAGACGACCGCGTTGGGGTCGCGCATGGCCGGGCTGTCATCGTGCCTGCAGCGCTCGTAATAGGCCGCGTAGTCGTCGCGATAGGCGGCGACCATGCCGGCGAGTTTTTCGAGCGTGGCGTCGATGTCGGGATTGGCAGGGTCGAATTCGACGACCAGCGGGCGGATCTTGGTGCGCAGGAAGTGGTCGGGACAGCTGGTGCCGAGCGCGGCCAGCGGCTGCATGTCCTGCGAGGAGACGAACTGGAGAACGGCATCCGAATCGTCGAAGTGGCCGACCATGCGGACCTGTTCGGAGATCATGCCGCGAATGGCGGGCATGAGCGCGGCGGCGACGCGGCGGCGTTCGGCGGGGTCGAGCGGCGTGTGTTTCTGGCCGCCGAAGACCGTCTTGCCGGCCGTCTCGCCCTCGAACCATTCAATCGCCCGGTTGATGACGTCGATCGTCAGATCGTAGCAGTCCTCCGCCGTGTCGGCCCAGGTGAACAGGCCATGGCTTTCCAGGACGACGCCCTTGGCCTCGGGGTTCTCCAGGCAGAACGTCTCCAGCCACAGGCCGAGTTCATAGCCGGGCCGTTTCCAGGGCAGCCAGCCGATTTGGCCGCCGAAGATCTTCTGCGTCAGGTCCCTGGAGTTCTCGGATGCGGCGATGGCGATGATCGCATCGGGATGCATGTGGTCAACATGCTTCCTGGGCACATAGGCATGCAGCGGCGTGTCGATGGAGGCCGCGCGCGCATTGAGGTTGAAGGTGCAGTGGGGCAGGTAGCCCACCATCTCGTCTTCGAACTCGACGCCGCGATAGAGGCCCTTCAGGGCGTTCAACTTGTCCATGTAGAGGGTGGCGAAACCGTCCATCTTGATGGTGCCGACATCGCCGCCGGATCCCTTGACCCAGAGTACTTCGACCATGTCGCCGGTCAGCGGGTCCTTTTCCATGACCTTCGCGGAGGTGTTGCCGCCGCCATAGTTGGTGACGCGCTTGTCGGAGCCGAGAAGATTGGAGCGATAGAGCAGGAGCTCGGACTCGCTCATGCCGGCGGCCTTGTCCTTGTCCCACAGGTTTTCCAGCCGTGAGCCGGCCTGTTTGTTCAGCATGACGCTCCTCCCATGCGCACTTCGGCGGTATGTAGACTTCCTTATCGATGCGCCAGCGTCGCCTGAAAGTCAATCATAAACGATCAAGATCAATCATATTGCGCTGCAATATGACGTTTTTTGATCGTTTATGATTGACACTGCGCGTTTTCGGTGGAAGTGTTTTGCAAGGGAGGAAATTCATGCACGAGAAAGAACGTCATCGCATCATTCTGTCGGCGGTCCAGGAAAAGCCTGTCGTGACCGTGCAGGAGATGGTGGAACTGACGGATTCGTCGGAAGCGACGATCCGCAGGGACATTGCGACGTTGCATGTGCAGAAGAAGCTTCGCCGGGTTCGCGGCGGCGCGGAATCCATCAGCCCTCCGCAATTCGTCGGTCTCGCGGGCCGCCCCTTCAGCGTCAACGAAACGATCAACATCGCTCAAAAGCGCGCGATCGCGCTCAAGGCGGTCGAATTGTGCGAGGACGGCGACCCGATCATCATCAATGGCGGCACGACGACGTTCCAGATGGTGCATCCGCTGGCCACCAAACGCTGCCAGGTCTTCACCAACTCGTTTCCGATCGCCGAGCACCTGCTGAAGCATTCGAAGAACACGATCATGCTCTCGGGCGGCGCGATCTATCGCGAGCAGAACATCATCCTCAGCCCCTTCGACAATGACGTGACGCGCAACTTCTACGCCAAGCGCATGTTCATGGGCGCCCAAGGCCTCGGCCATCTCGGGCTGATGGAAGCGGATCCGCTGCTTATCCAGGCGGAGCAGAAGCTGATCGACCAGGCCGACGAACTGGTGGTGCTGGTCGACTCCTCGAAATTCAAGAAGCGCTCCAGCCTGATCCTTTGCCCGCTGGAGCGGATCACCACGGTCATTACCGACAACGGAATTCGCGACGAAGACCGCCAGATGCTGGAGCAAGCCGGCGTCGGTCTCATCGTCGCGGATAGAGCTGCAAGTCAGCAGTCCTCCTCCGTGGCCTGATGCCACGAGAGGAAAATCTGAACGGGAGGAACCCACAATGAAACTGTTGAAATCACTCGCATTGAGCACCGCAGTCGCCGCGACCCTGCTTGCGGCTCCGGCGATGGCGCAGGAGCGCATCGCCCTCGTCGTCAAGACGCTCGGAAACGGCTTCTTCGACGCCGCCGCCAAGGGCGCGGAAGAAGCGGCCGCCGAAATCGGCGGCATCGAAGTCATCTATACCGGCCCGACCTCGGCGACCGCCGAAGGCCAGATCGAGATCGTCAATTCGCTGATCGCGCAGAATGTCGATGCGATTGCGATCTCCGCCAACGATCCGGACGCGCTCGTCCCGGCGCTGAAGAAGGCCATGCAGCGCGGCATCAAGGTCCTGTCGTGGGATTCGGGCGTCGCCGCGGAAGGCCGGCAGCTGCATCTCAACCCGTCCGACACCGACCTGATCGGTGAAACGATCATCAAGCTCGCCGCCGACTACCTGCCGGACGGCGGTGACGTGGCGATCCTGTCCGCCTCCTCGACGGCAACCAACCAGAACGCCTGGATCGACGCCGCCAAGAAGGTGATGCCGGAGAAGTTCCCGAACATCAATCTGGTCTCCGTCGTCTATGGCGACGATGATTCCGTGAAGAGCACCAACGAGGCGAAGGGCCTGATCGCGTCCTATCCCGATCTCGACGCCATCATCGCACCGACGACCGTCGGCGTCGTCGCCGCCGCGCAGGTGGTGACCGACGAAGACCTGATCGGCAAGATCAACGTGACCGGCCTCGCACTGCCGTCCGAGTTCAAGCAGTTCATCGACAATGGCGCCTCGCAGGCCGTCGCGCTGTGGAACCCGATCGATCTCGGCTACTCGGCCGTCCAGCTGGCGCACCAGCTGATCGAAGGCAAGGAAGCCGCGCCGGGCGCGACCTTCTCCATCGGCAAGGTCGGCGAGATCACGCTCGACGACACCAACTCGGCCGCCATGGCCGCACCCTTCCAGTTCGACAAGTCGAACATCGAGGAATTCTCCAAGATCTACTAGGATCTCCCAAGCCTGCCGGCGGCGCCACGGTGCCGCCGGTCGTTTCTGCGGACGCCGGCACGTGTCCGCCGGCGCATCCGCGCATTCGCCCGGCCAGCTTGAAGCTGAACCCGCAAACCGACGAAGCGACGCTCCCATGACACTGCCCATGAGCAAGCCCATCATCACGCTATCCGGAATCACGAAGACGTTTCCCGGCGTGCGCGCGCTGCACAAGGTGGCCCTGGAACTCTATCCGGGCGAGGTCACCGCGCTGATCGGCGAGAACGGCGCGGGCAAGTCGACGTTGGTCAAGACGATGACGGGCATCTACCAGCCGGACGAGGGCGAGATCGCGGTCAATGGCGAGGCGGTCAGCCTTCCGTCTCCGCATGCCGCCTTCCAGCGCGGCATCACGGCGATCCACCAGGAGACCGTGCTGTTCGACGAGATGAGCGTCGCCGAAAACATCTTTCTCGGCCATGCGCCGAAGACCCGCTTCAAGACGGTCGACTGGCGCGCCATGCGCGACAAGGCCCGCGAACTGCTGGGCGAGATCGGCGCCGGCCACATCGCACCCGACGAGCGGCTGAAGGATCTCAGCATCGCCAACAAGCACCTGGTGGCGGTGGCGCGAGCCCTGTCGGTGGATGCCGACATCGTCATCATGGACGAACCGACGGCAGCCCTGTCGTTCAAGGAAATCCAGGACCTTTTCGACCTCATCGACCTGTTGAAGAAGAACGGCAAGGCGATCCTCTTCATCTCGCACAAATTCGACGAGATCTATCGCATCGCCGACCGCTACACCGTGTTCCGCGACGGCGAGATGGTCGGCAAGGGCCTGATCAGCGACACCAGCCAGGACGAGATCGTGCGTCTGATGGTCGGCCGATCGGTCGATCAGGTCTTCCCGAAGACACAGGTCGCAATCGGCGAGGAAATCCTCAAGGTGAGCGGCTACTGCCACCCGACGGAGTTCGCCGACATCGATTTCTCGCTCCACAAGGGCGAGATCCTCGGTTTCTACGGGCTTGTCGGCGCGGGCCGCAGCGAAGTGATGCAGGCGCTGTTCGGGATCACACGGCCGTCGAAGGGCGCCGTCAGGATCTCCGGGGAGGTGGCGATCATCCGCGGCCCGGCGGACGCGATCGAGAAGGGCATCGTCTATGTGCCCGAAGAACGGGGCAAGCAGGGCGTGGTGACCGACCTGCCGATCGTCCAGAACATTTCGCTGCCGTCGCTCGACCGGACCTCGAACCGCAGGGGCTTCCTGCGCCTTGTGGAGGAATTCGCCCTGGCGCGGGAATATGCGACCCGGCTCGATCTGCGCGCCGCTTCGCTCAGCCAGCATGCCGGCACGCTTTCGGGCGGCAACCAGCAGAAGGTCGTGATCGCCAAATGGCTGGCCACCCAGCCGCGTGTCATCATCCTCGACGAGCCCACCAAGGGCATCGACATCGGCTCGAAGGCCGCGGTGCACGCCTTCATGAGCGAATTGGCGGCGCAGGGTCTCGCGGTGATCATGATTTCCTCGGAACTTCCGGAAATCATGGGCATGAGCGACCGCATCGTCGTGATGCGCGAGGGGCGCATCGCCACCGTTCTCGACAACAATGACGACCTGAAAGCCGAAGTGCTCGTCCGCGCCGCCGCCGGCATCACGGAGAAAGCCGCATGAAGGGCATATTGCGCACCCGCGAATTCTGGCTCGCCGTGATCGTCGTGGCGATGATCGCCGCGACGAACTTCCGCTCGCCTGGCTTTGCATCGCCCGCGAACCTCGCCGGCATTTTCAACGACACGGCCATGTTGATGATCCTGGCGCTCGGCCAGATGGCGGTGATCCTGACGCGCTCGATCGATCTGTCCATGGCATCGAACCTGGCCCTGACCGGGATGATCGTCGCTCTGATCAACGCCGCCTATCCGGCGATCCCGGTGCCCGTGCTGATGGTCATCGCCGCACTCTGCGGTCTTCTGCTCGGCGCCTTCAACGGCGCGCTCGTCTGGCTTCTCGGCATTCCCGCCATCGTGGTGACGCTGGGGACGCTGACGATCTTCCGCGGCATCATCTTCCTGATCGCCGGCGGCAAGTGGGTGAACGCCGACGCGATGAGCACTGGCTTCGTGCAATATACGCGCATCGAGGTGCTCGGGCTGCCGCTTCTGACCTGGTATGCGATCGTGATCGCGGCCGCCTTCTTCGTGATGATGACCCGTACGTCGCTCGGCCGGGCGATCTATGCCGTCGGGATCAACCCCACCGCCTCGGTCTATGCCGGCATCGACGTGGGCCGGACGACGTTTCTCGCCTTCTGCATCTCGGGAATGCTGGCCGGCTTCTGCGGCTATCTCTGGGTGTCGCGCTACGTGATCGGATCTGTGGAAGTCGCCAAGGGCTACGAACTGACCATCGTCGCGGCCTGCGTCATCGGCGGGATCTCGATCGCCGGCGGCGTCGGGACGGTGGCCGGCGCATTGCTCGGGGCGCTGTTCCTCGGCGTCATCAATGTCGCCCTGCCGGTCATCAACATCTCGCCCTTCTGGCAGATGGCGATTTCGGGCGCGGCGATCATCCTCGCGGTGGCCCTGAACGCACGCGGTGACAAGCGGGGCGGCCGTCTCATCCTCCGGCAAACGGAGACCGCATCATGACCGACGTTACTCCCGAAGCCCGCCACATCCCCGACAGGCTCGACAGTCCGCTGCGCGCCGCCATCCTGTCCTGGCCGGCCCTGCTCCTGGTCGTCGCGGTGGGCCTGTTCGTCGCGAACTCGTTCCTCTCGCCCTATTTCCTGTCGCCCTGGTCCCTGTCCGACGCGACGTTCAACTTCACCGAGAAGGCGATCATCGCGCTGGCGATGGCGCTCCTGATCATTTCCGGAGAGATCGACCTGTCGGTAGCGGCGATCATCGCGCTCGCCTCGACCATGATGGGGCTGGCGCTGCAATTCGGCGTCGGCACGCCGGGGCTGGTCGTGATCGGCATCCTGACGGGCCTGTTCTGCGGCATGTTCAACGGCTTCCTCGTGACGCGCCTCGGCCTGCCGTCGATCGTCGTGACCATCGGCACGATGAGCTTCTTTCGCGGCATCTCCTTCATCGTGCTCGGCGACCAGGCCTTCAAGGGCTATCCGCCCGCATTCGGCTTCTTCGGCCAGGGCTATGTCTGGTGGGTCGTTTCCTTCGAATTCGTCCTGTTTCTCGTCTGCGCCGTCCTGTTCTACGTGCTGCTGCACCGGACGAATTTCGGGCGGCATGTCTTCGTGATCGGCAACAATCCGATGGCGGCGCGGTTCTCGGGCGTCCGTGTCGAGCGGGTGAAGTTCATCCTGTTTTGCCTGACCGGGCTGATGTCGGGCATCGCGGCGGTTCTGCTGACCTCGCGGCTGGCATCGACCCGTCCATCCATCGCGCTCGGCTGGGAACTGGAGGTCGTGACCATGGTGGTGCTCGGCGGCGTCTCGATCCTCGGCGGCTCCGGCAGCATCCCCGGCGTCGTGATCGCCGCCTTCATCATGGGGCTGGTCACCTTCGGTCTCGGCCTGCTCAACGTGCCCGGCATCGTCATGTCGATCTTCATCGGCGCGCTGCTGATCTTCGTCATCGCGCTGCCGATCGTGTTTCGGATGATCAGGGAGCGACGGGCATGAGCGCATTGGAGAAACACGGCTTCAAGATGACGCTCAATCCGGGCATGGCGGCGGAATACAAGCGCCGTCATGACGCGATCTGGCCGGAACTCGCCGAATTGCTGCGCGAGGCCGGCGTCAGCGACTACTCGATCTTTCTCGACGAGGACACCAACACGCTGTTCGGCGTGCTGTGGCGCCGCAAGGACCACACGATGGCCGACCTCCCGAACCATCCGGTCATGCAGCGGTGGTGGGCGCATATGGCCGACATCATGGCGACGAACGAGAAGAACGAGCCGCTGGCCGAGGATCTGCGGCTCGTCTTCCACATGGACTGACGCATGACAGAGCCGCGGCACGTCGCCGTCATCGACATCGGCAAGACCAACGCCAAGCTGGCGATCGTCGATCTTGAGGACCTGAAGGAGATCGACGTCCGCAAGCGTCCGAACACGGTGCTCGCCGGACCGCCTTATCCGCATTACGACACCGACGGCCTCTGGGACTTCATCGTTTCGGGGCTGGCGGATTTGCGGCGCACCCATGCAATCGACGCCATCACGGTGACGACCCACGGCGCGTCCGCCGCGCTGCTGGACGGCGAGGGAGATCTCGCAGCCCCGGTTCTGGACTACGAGCATGACGGGCCGGACGCGCTTTCGGAGCAATACGACGCGGTCCGTCCGGATTTCGCCGAAACGGGGTCGCCGCGTTTGCCGATGGGCCTCAATCTCGGCGCGCAGCTCTACTGGCAGTTCGAGACCTTTCCTGAAATCCGCCGCAAGACGAAGACTGTCGTCACCTATCCGCAGTATTGGGCCTTCCGGCTGACGGGCAGGGCAGTCAACGAGGTCACTTCGCTCGGCTGCCATACCGATCTCTGGTGCCCGCGCGAGAATCGGTTTTCGTCGCTCGTGGACAAGGCCGGCTGGGGCGGACTGATGGCGCCGCTGGCGCGCGCTGCCGACAGTCTCGGTCCTGTGAAGCCCGATGTCGCGGCAGCAGCGGGCCTTGGCGCCGACACGCCCGTCTATTGCGGCATCCACGATTCCAACGCATCGCTCTATGCGCATTTGGTGTCGCGCGCGGCGCCCTTCGCGGTCGTCTCGACGGGCACATGGGTGATCGCGATGGCGATCGGCGGCCGGGAAGTCGAACTTGATCCGGCCCGTGACACGCTGATCAACGTCAACGCGCTGGGCGATCCGGTTCCTTCGGCCCGCTTCATGGGCGGCCGCGAATTCGACCGCATGACCGCCGGCTTTGCGCATGGGCCTGACGAGGCGGATGTCGCGGCCGTGCTGCAGCGGGGCGTGATGCTTCTGCCGTCGGTGGAGACGCGCTCCGGCCCGTTCCCGGGGCGGGCGCATCGCTGGACGGTCGAGGAAGCCTCGCTGACCGACGGCCAGCGATTCGTCGCGGTCTCCTTCTATCTGGCGCTGATGACGGCGACCGGGCTCGAGATGACCGGCGCGCAAGGCGAGGTGCTGGTCGAGGGGCCTTTTGCCGACAATGCGATCTATCTCGACATGCTGGCGGTTGCGACGGGCCTGCCGGTGAGCGCGGTCGCGGGAACCGGCACCAGCATCGGCGCCGCTTTGCTGACGACCGGCGGAGGTTCCGGCCCGGACCGAGGCGGCACATCCAGCAGAGGCCGACCCGGCTTGGACGCGTATGCGCGGAGATGGCGTCACAGCCTGTGAGCGCCGGCAGGGCGGTACGGTGCCCGACGATCACGGGCGATTCACAGAGTTCAAGCACCTGATCGGTGCGAATGACTGCGTGGCATCACGCGGTGCGGTCAATTCCGCCTCTTGCCTCCGACTTTCATTCCCCTGATCGGTCGTTCTTTCCGGACCGGGAAGCACGCCCTTGAATCGTCACGTCGCGTCTCGATGACGTCCTGTCGGATTGTCCGCTTGACTCCAGCTTAACGCGCGTTTAGTAGATTACTGAACGACCGTTAAGCACGCTGGGGAGGCTAGGGTGGCTGCTGCGTTGAAGAGCCGGATTTCCGAGGATGACGATCAGAATGAACGCGGTGCGAACCGGCGTGACCTGATGCTCGAAACCGCTTGCGAGCTGATCTACGAGAAGGGCTATGCCTCGGCGTCGATGCGCGACATCGCCAACGCGGTCGGCGTGACGCAGGCGGCGATGTATTACCATTTCGCCAACAAGGAAGAGATGCTGTTCGCCCTGATCAAGGGGTTCAACGACCAGCTTCTGGCCGTCATCACCGGGGCGATGTCCGCGTCGGGCGACCCGGCCGAGGGACTTCGCGGAACGATCCGCGCGCACATTCTCCTCGGCCGCTCGCATTATCGCGAGTTCAAGCTGATCAGCGAGGACAAGCGGCATCTCAGCGAAAGCCACGCCGAAGAGCTTCGGCTGAACGAGCGCACGATCTTCGGTCTCTATCGCGATCGCATGGCCGAGATCATCGCGGCGAACGGCATCACCGGGCGCGATCCCGCCGTGTGCGCGTTCAACACGCTCAGCATGATCAATTACGTCTTCAACTGGTACCGGCAGGACGGCCGCATGTCGCTTGAGGACATCGCCGACCAGACCGCCGCGTTCGCCATCGGGGGCCTGACCGGTTCCTAGGCCCCGGCAGCGGGGTTTTCACAACAGGGAGGAGAAGTGACATGAAATCTGCAAGGATAGTAGCCGCGCTTGCCGCGACGAGCACGGCGGCGCTGATCGCCGGGAGCGCTCTCGCGCAGGACGGCGACCCGATCAAGCTGGGCGCGCCGCTGATCCTCAGCGGACCCGGCGCGTTCGCCGGCGAGGCCAGCAAGCGCACGCTCGACATGCTGGTCGAAGACGTCAACGCCGCCGGCGGTATCGACGGCCGGCCGGTCGAGATGGTCTATTACGACACCGAGGGCAAGCCGGACGTGGCCGTGCGCGTCGTCAACCGGCTGGTGAAGAGCGACCGCGTCGATGCCGTCCTCGGACCGATCGCGAGCTGGGAGGCCGTGGCCGTCAAGCAGGCCCTGGAGCGGGCCGGTGTGCCGACGCTGATGCTGTCCGCCACCCGCGCCTCCGTCGATCCGCAGTCCGACTGCATGTTCAAGCTGCCTGTCGACGACGCCATCGTGGTGGCCCGCCTCTACGAATATGCCAAGGCGCAGGGCTGGACGAAGGTCGCGGTCATTTCGAGCCAGGACGGTTTCGGCGACGGCGGCCACCGGGAACTCGTCGGCCAGGCCGAGGCTGCCGGGATCGAGATCGTCTTCGACGAGCAGTTCTCGATGGAGGAAACCGACCTTGCGCCGCTTCTCAACAAGGTCAAGCGCAGCGACGCGCAGGCGCTGATCAACTGGTCCTCGTCACGCGCGCCGGTCATCGTCACCAACACCTATCGCCAGGTCGGCATGGAGATCCCGCTCATCCACAGCCATGCGGCTCTTTCGCCGGCGGTGCTGAAGGGGACCGGCGAGAACGGCGAAGGCATGTTCGCGGCCGGCGCCAAGTTCGAGGCAGGAGACAGCCTCTCCGACGACGACCCGCAGAAACCGGTCATCCAGCAATACCGCACGGCCTATGAGGCCAAGTTCGGTGACGCGCCGAACCAGTTCGGCGCCGGCGCCTATGACGCCTTCAAGGTGCTGACCGCCGCCATCGACGCGGCGGACGGTACGGACGCCGACGCGGTCTGCAGCGCGATCGAGGCGACCGACGGTTATGTCGGGCTCGGCGGCATCTACAGCTACGCCGATGACGACCACGCCGGGCTGGGGACCGATTCTGTCGTCGTCTACACGGTGTCGGGCGGCAACTGGCAAGTCACCCGCTAGGCGAAGGGTCCAAGCATGTCTTCGATGATCCTCGTTGATCTGATCCAGATCGTCATGACCACGCTGACGGTGGGCAGCATGTATGCGCTCGTCGCCGTCGGCGTGTCGCTGATCTACAATGCAACGGGGGTTATCAACTTCGCGCAGGGCGAATTCGTCATGCTGAGCGGGATGACCGTGGCGAGCCTTTACGGCACGCTGGGCTGGCCGCTGCCGGCGGCTGTCGCCGCCGCTCTCGTCGTCGTCGTGCTCTACGCGGCGCTGCTCATGGCGATCACCAGCGCGTTTGCGGCGCGGATCTCGCTGATCGGCGTGCTCATCATCACGATCGGCGCGTCCATCGCCACCCAGGGCGCCGCCGCCCGGATCTGGGACAGCGACACGCATCGCTTCCCGCCCTTTTCCGGGGACGACCCGATCCGCATCCTCGACGCGACGATCACGCCGCAGGCGCTCTGGATCATCGGCGTCAGCGCGATCTGCATCGCCGGGCTGATCTGGTTCATGCGATCCACCATCACCGGCAAGGCGATGCGCGCATGCGCGCTCGACAAGGCCGCGGCGACCATGGTGGGCATTCCCGTGCGCACCACCATTCTCCTGTCCTTCGTGCTGTCCGGCCTGCTTGGTGCGGCGGGCGGAATCGTGACCACCCCGCTGACCACGATTGACGCCAATGGCGGCATGCTGCTGGCGATCAAGGGGTTCACCGCCGCGATGCTCGGCGGCATGGGCAGCATCCCCGGCGCGTTGCTCGGCGCGCTGCTGATCGCGCTGGTGGAGACCACCACCGTGACGTTCGCCTCCGGCGCCTACAAGGAACTGCCCACCTTCACGATCATCATCCTTGTGCTTCTCCTTCTGCCGCGCGGCCTTGTCGGCGGACGTCACGAGACGGGTCTTCATCATGATGACCTGACTCGCACGTGACCGCCCGCTGCGTGAAAGGAGCCCGCCCCATGTCTGTCGTCGCCACGTTGAACAAGAACCCCGTCCGCAGGAACACGGCTCAGGTCGGCCTGTTCCTGATCGCCATGCTGCTCGTGCCGGTGGTTTTCGGCACCGGTTACTACCTCAACATGATGATCTTCATCGCCATTCTCGCCCTGCCGGCGCTCGGCCTTTCGCTTCTGAGCGGGCTTGCCGGCCAGCTCGCGATCTCGCATGGCGCCTTCTTCGCCATCGGGGCCTACGGTTCCGCGATCCTCTCCGCCCGGGCCGGCTTGAGCCCGGTTCTGTCCACGCTTCTCGCCCAGATCCTCGTGGCGGTGATCGCGGCGGGAATCGGCGCGGTCGTGCTGCGCCTGCGCTCCCACTACCTGGCGATCGCGACGCTGAGTTTCGCCATCATCGTCGAGCTCGTCATCGAGGAATGGCGCGGCATGACCGGCGGCATGCAGGGGATGCTCGGCATCCCGCCCATGGGCCTCTTCGGATACGAGGCCTCCAGCGACGTGCAGTTCTACTATGTCTACTGGCCGATCACCGCGCTGATGCTGCTCTTCGCCCTGAACCTCGCCTCGTCGCGGATCGGACGGGCCCTGCGCGCGATCCGAGAGGGCGAACCCATCGTCAGTTCGCTCGGCATTCACACTGCCGGCTACAAGACCGGGATCTATGTCGTCTCGTCGGTCTTCGCCGGGATCGGCGGCGCGCTCTACGCCCATTTCGTCGGCTTCGTCACGCCGGCCACGGGGTCGATCATGTTCGCCATCGAGATCATCATGGTGCTGGCGCTGGGCGGTTTCGACCGGCTCTGGGGCGCGCTGATCGGCGTGGCGCTGATCACCCTCCTCAACGAATACGCGCTCGGTTTCGCCGACTACAAGAAGATCATCCTGGGCGTCACGCTGATCGCCGTGATGCTGGTCTTCCCGCGCGGCCTGCTGCCCGGCCTGATCGATCTCGCCCGCCATCGCCGCATCGCGAGGGCCGCGTGATGCTCAAAGTGTCGTCGCTTGAAAAACGCTTCGGCGGCCTGACGGCCCTGAAGGATGTGCATTTCTCGGTCACGCAGGGCCAGATCAAGGCCGTGATCGGCCCGAACGGAGCCGGCAAGACCACCCTCTTCAACCTGATCGCCGGCACGCTGAGGCCGACGGCGGGCGACATCCGGCTGGACGGCGAAGCGATCGCGGGCCTGCCCTCCTCCAGGATCGGCATGGCTGGCATCGCCCGCACCTTCCAGCAGCCCCAGGTCTTCACCTCGCTGACGATCCTGGAAAACGCCATGCTGGGCGGCCACCGTTATCATCGCGGCGACTTCCTCTCCTGCGGCCTCGGTCTGAGACACACGCGACGCGAGGAAGAGAAGCTGCGCGAGCGGGCGGAGAAATGGCTCGAATTCGCCGGCATCGGGGACATCGCCCACCGCAATGCCAGCGAACTGCCGCTTGGCCAGCAGCGCTATGTCGAGATCGCCCGCGCGATGGCGACGGGAAGCAAGCTGATCCTGATGGACGAACCGGCGGCGGGACTGGACGACACCGAAACCCGCGAGCTCGGTGACATGGTCCGCGCGATCAGCGAGAGCGGGACGACCGTCCTCCTGATCGATCACCACATGGATTTCGTGATGAGCCTCGCCGACGAGGTCCTGGTGCTGAATTTCGGCGAACGGCTGGCCGAAGGCACGCCGCACGAGATCCAGAATTCGCAAGTGGTCATCGACGCCTATCTGGGGACCGACGACGATGCTTGAACTTGTGAACCTGTCCGTTTCCTACGGCAACATCAGTGCCCTGAAGGGCGTGTCGCTCAAGGTCGAGCCGGGCGAGATCGTCGCCCTGATCGGGTCGAACGGGGCGGGAAAATCGACGCTGATCAAGGCCTGCGCCGGGCTGGTGCGGCCGACGGCCGGAGAGATCCATCTCGGCGGCACCAACCTGCTGCGCGAGGCGCCGCGCAGGCGCGCCGCGCTGGGCATGGCGGTGGTGCCGGAAAACCGCCGGCTCTTCGGCGAAATGTCGGTGCGCGACAACCTGCAACTGGGCGCCTACAGCCAACGCCACGATCGCAAGGCGATCGCGGAAGATCTCGCCGAGGTCTTCGAACTGTTCCCGCGCCTTGAGGAACGGCAAAGCCAGCGCGCCATGACGATGTCGGGCGGCGAGCAGCAGATGCTGGCGATCGGCCGGGCGCTGATGAGCCGCCCTAAACTCGTTCTCATGGACGAACCCTCCATCGGGCTTGCCCCGAAGATCGTGTCGCTGATCTTCGGCGCGATCAAGCGAATGCGGGAGCACGGCATCACCGTGTTGCTGGCCGAACAGAACGCCGCCGCCACGCTCAAGATCGCCGACCGCGCCTATGTCCTCGAACTCGGTCGGGTGACGATGAGCGGCAAGGCGCTGGAGCTCTGGGAGACGGACAAGGTGCGCAAACTATATCTTGGTGGAGAAGCCGCATGACGAACAAAGTCGCCCTGGTGACCGGGGCCGGTGGCAGCATCGGCAGCCATGTGTGCGAGGCGCTGGCGAAGACCGGCTTCGCCATCGCCGTCAACGACATCGATCCGGCAGCGGCCGCACGCACCGTGACGGCGCTGACCGATCTGGGCCATGGCGCGCGCGCTTTCACCTCCGACATTTCGGACCGTGGCGCCGTCGATGCGATGGTGGACGAGATCGAACGCGACTTCGGCCCGCTTGGCGTTCTCGTCAACAATGCCGGCGTGCCGGGGCCGTTCTCGCTTCTCGTCGATCTGGACGACGACGTCTGGGACCGGACGCTGCGCGTGCATCTGACCGGGTCGTTCTACCTGATCCGGGCGGCCGCGCGACGCATGGTCACCCGCAGGTCGGGCCGGATCGTCAGCGTCGCCTCCGTCGCCGGCATGCGCGGCACGGTCGGAAGCGCCGAATACGGCGCGGCCAAGGCTGGCATGATGAACCTCACCATGACCGCGGCCAAGGAACTGGCCCCTTACGGGATCACCGCGAACGCCGTCGCTCCGAGCATGGTCGGCACGAGGGTCAATCGCGAACTGGCGGAAAGCGGCAGCCGCTTCATTTCGACCGCGCTGGAGGGCACGCCGGACGGCGAACTTGTGGACCCGGCGGACATCGCGGCGCTGGTCGCCTTCCTGTGCAGCCCGGCCGCCCAGCGGATCAACGGCGTGACGCATCCGATCGACGGGGCCTCCACGCTGGAAATGGCGACGGACGGCTACATGCGCCGCAGCCTCGCCAAGCGCTCGGCATTTCTCACCGGGATGAATGATGACGCATCTGCATGACATCCTGACCGGCGGGGTCGCCCGCCACGCCGACCGTGTGGCGGTGATCTTCCGCGATCGGAAACTCACTTATGAGCAGCTTCTGCTCGCCAGCCGGATCATGGCCGCCGCGTTGCGCGCATCCGGCTTGCGCCCGGGCGACCGGGTGGCGCTTCTGGACGAGAACAGCCTGGAATACCCCGTCGTGGTCTTTGCCGTGTCGCTGATCGGCGCGGTCTTCGTGCCGGTGAATTTCCGCTATTCCCCCGACGAGGTCGCCTATGTCGTCAATGACAGCGCGCCGCGCCTGCTGCTGGTCTCGCCGGATTATGAGGCGCGCGCCGAACAGGCGTCCGCCCGGTTCAGGACCGATACGCGCATCGTCGCGCTCGAAAGCGCCGAAGCCCTCCTGGCGGGGTCCGTGCCGCCGGCGCGCGTCGCAGACGACAGCCGGGATGCGCCGGCGATGATCATGTACACCAGCGGCACCACCGGGTTTCCCAAGGGGGCGCTCATCTCGCATGCCGCCTACCTGGCCAATGTCGAGGCGATCGCCAATGCCGGCGAACTGACCGGCGACGACCGGCTTCTCGTCTCGCTTCCGCTGTTTCACAATGGCGGACTGATCGCGCTTCTCATGCCCGCGCTCAGCCGCGGCGCGCCGGCGGTCATCCTGCCGCGCGGCTTCGATCCGGACCACGTGATGTCGCTGGTCGAACGTCACAGGATCACGGTGACCATGTGGGTGCCGACGATGCTCGCCATGATCCTGGAGGCGGGCGCGACCGAGCGGCACGACGCAAGCAGCCTGCAAAGAATCTGGTACGGTTCCTCGCCGATCGCGCCGGAGTTGTTCGCCCGCGTGCGCGCAGCGTTCGGCGCGAGGCTCTACCAGTTCTACGGGATGACCGAGACCGGCATGACCGCGGTACTGACGCCCGACGATCACGCCATCCATCCGCAGGGCACCGGCAAGGCGATGGCGCCTGCGACGCTGCGGATCGTGGACGGATCTGGCGCCGACGTGCCCGATGGCGCCGTCGGCGAACTGATTTCCAAACAGGCGCCTCTCGGCATGCTCGGCTATCTCGGCAACGACGAGGCGACGCGCGAGACAGTGCGCGACGGCTGGATCCACACCGGCGACATGGCGCGCAATCTCGGCGACGGCTATTTCCTGCTGGTCGATCGGAAGACCGACATGATCATCTCCGGCGCGGAGAACATCTATCCGCGCGAGATCGAGAACGTGCTGACGGCGCATCCGCAGGTCGCCGAGGCCGCGGTCTTCGGAATCCCCGATCCGGTCTACGGCGAAGCCGTCTGCGCGGCCGTCGTCTATGTCGAAGGCGCCGACCTTCGGGAGGCCGACCTGATCGCGCATTGCGGCGAGAGGCTCGCCGGATACAAGAAGCCCAAACGCGTCATTGCGCAGGATGCGCTCCCCCGCAACGCCGCCGGCAAGGTGATGAAGACCGTGCTGCGCGCCCCCTTCTGGCAAGAGCGGGAAAGGGCGATCTGACATGACCGACAAACCTTCGCTAGCGGGGCTCGCTCCGCTCCGGCCAGGCATGTTCCGGCTCGACGCGAATGGCGAGCCGACGGGTCTCGTCGCGGGACGCTGCAGCGGCTGCGGCCGCGTGACCTTTCCCGCCCGGGCCGGCTGTCCGCATTGTCCGCCCGGAACGCCGGTCGAGGATCACCTCCTGTCCGGCGACGGCGTGGTCTATGCCGCCACGACGATCCGCCTGCCTTCGGCGCTCGGGCATCCGGCGCCATATTCCTACGGTTACGTGGACCTGGCCGCGGACGACACCCGCATCTTCGCGCCATTGGTCGGCGAAAAGGGGCCAGCGGTGTCTGTCGGCGACGCCGTCCGTCTCGTCTTCTTCGAAATCCCGGCCAAGGCGATACCGGGCACACTCGGCTATGGCTTCGCTGTGCAGGAGAGCCGTTCATGACGCGCTCCGCACCCAGCAGCGCCTTCGTCGCCGGCGTCGGCATGACGGCTTTCGGCAAGCATCCGGACCGCAGCCTGATCGATCTCGGCGTCGAAGCCGTGCAGGACGCGATGGCGGATGCCGGGGTCGTTCCGCGCGACGTTCAGGCGGCCTATTGCGGATCGGCCATGGCGGCGTTGGTGCAAAAGGAGACGGGGGTCGGCCAGTCGGTCCTCATGCAGCTCGGCATGGGTCGCATACCCGTCGTCAATGTCGAGAACGCCTGCGCCACAGGCGCGACCGCGCTGCACCTCGCCTGGCGCGACGTCGCCTGGGGCATTCACGACGTCGTCCTCGCCTTCGGCGTGGACAAGGCCGTCATGCCGAAGGGCACCGTGCTCGAAGCCGGCATCGCGCAGGTCGAGGCCCAGCTCGGCGACATCTTTCCGGGCACCTTCGCACTGATCGCCAACCGCCACATGACGACCTACGGCACCACGCCGGAACAGATGGCGCAGGTTTCGGTGAAGAATCACGACAATGGCGCCCTGAACCCCAAGGCGCAGTTCAACAAGCCCGTGACGCTGGACGAGGTGCTCGCCTCGCCGATGATCGCCGACCCGCTGACGCTGTTCTCGTGCTGCCCCAACAGCGACGGCGCCGCTGCTGCCGTTGTCTGTTCGCGCGCTTCGCTGAAGGCCCGCAGCGCCGAGGGTGTCGAGATTGCCGCCTCGGTCCTGGCTTCCGGCGACTACGAGCCCCTGCGCGACATGACCTTCTGGGAAAGCGAACGGCATTGCGCACGATCGGCCTATGCGGCCGCGGGGATCTCGCCCCGCGAGGTGGATCTCGTCGAGGTCCATGACGCCTTCACCATCTCAGAGATCGTCCATTGCGAGACGCTGGGCTTCTGCGCCGCGGGCGAAGGCGGCGCCTTCACCGCCAGCGGAGAAACCGCGCTGACCGGAAGCATTCCGATCAACCCGAGCGGCGGTCTCCTCGCACGCGGTCATCCTCCCGGCGCGTCCGGCCTGGCGCAGATCTACGAGATCGTCCAGCAGCTCCGGGGCACGGCCGGAGAGCGCCAGATCCGGTCGGCGGAGACGGGGCTTGCCCAGATCATGGGCGGAAACAAGGGAAACGACGCACAGGCCTGCGCCATCCACATCCTGAGGAACACGGTCGCCTGACGAGGCGGGCCGGTCGCCTCCTTCGATACTTGTTCGGTTCCTCGATCGGCGGTGTTACACTCGAAGGAGCACCGAACGTGATTGACCAAGATGAACCAGTAGCGCCTATGCCCGATGGACGGTTGCCATGATCAATCGCGCCATCCGGACGGTGGCGATAGAGAGGGGAGATCGGGGCTCTTGATGTGACGCTCCTGCGGCATGATCTCTCACCATCACAGATGCGTCTTCATTCACATTCCCAAGACGGCCGGGCAGAGCATCGAGCACGTCTTTCTCACGCAGCTCGGTCTGACCTGGAAGACGCGTGAGGCCCTGCTGCTGCGGCGCAACGACCGGCCGGATCGCGGTCCGCCGCGGCTCGCGCATCTCAAATGGCATGAATATGTGTCCTGCAATCACATGACGCAGGAGCAGTTCGAGGCCTATTTCAAATTCGCCTTCGTGCGCGATCCATGGGCGCGCGTGGTCTCCATGTATCGGTATTTGGGTTTCGACAAGAGGATCAGCTTCCGTGAATTCGTCCTGCGCGAATTCAGGGGCCGGATCTGGCGCGACAGGCACTGGTTCGTGGCACCGCAAAGCGATTTCATCTGCGATCCCGGGGGACGCCCGATGGTCGATTTTGTCGGACGCTTCGAGAACCTTGAAGCCGATTTCAACAGCGTCTGCCAGAGGCTGGGCATGCCGCTGAATGAGCTGCCGCATGTGAACGCCTCCCGGGACCAGACGTCCGGAGCGCCTTCGCGGACATGGCTGTCCCTTGGCCGAGGCAAACAGCATAGCTCGCCGCGCCCGGCGACGTTCCAGGACTATTATGACGAGGAGACTTGCGCCGCGGTCGCGAGGCTCTATCGCAGGGATGTCGAGATCTTCGGCTATACTCCGCCCGTCTGATAAAGGGTTGCCTTTGGATCGGCGCGGTCCGATCGTGCATTTCGCGGCCCTTGCGGACAGGATGGCCGGCATTCGATGGTCAAGGGTGGCTGATGGCACAGTATCGAAGGCACGGATCGATCGTGGATCGGCTGATCCTCCTTTCCGATCCCGAGAGGCAGGACCCGTCACCGGGCGTCGGCATGGGTGCCGGACGGTTGAATCGCCTCCTTGTGCTTGCCGAAAGGCACGGCGTGCTCGGTCCGGTTCTCGCCAATCTGCAACGGCCTGACGAACCGGCGGCACAGGCCATGTTCGACGCCGCGGTGTCCCGGCACAACGCCGCCATCGGCCTGTGTCTCATGCTGCGGCAAATGGCGGTGTCGGTGATGGACGGCGTCAACGCCGCCGGCGTTCCCGCCACCATCGTCAAGGGCCCGGTCTTCGCTCGGCATCTCTATGCGAAACCGTCCCTGAGGACGTATACCGACATCGATTTTCTGGCGCGCGGTTCGGGGCTGGACTGGGTGCGCGACGGCCTCCTCGCGCGGGGGCTCCGGTCGGATGGCGAAATCGACCCGTCGGCGCGCGAGTGGAAGTTCTACAGTCCCGATTACCCCCACATGGCCATCGAGGTGCATAGCGATCTCATTCATTCGCGGAGCCTGGGCACGCAGCTAAGACTGACATATTCGGACATTGTCGAGGGTGACGATCCCGATTCAGTCTCTGCGCCGGCGCCCCTCCTCACTGTGGCGGCGGTTCACGGCGCGGCGCACCAGTTCGACCGGCTTCGCCAGGTCACCGACATTGTCCAGGCCGCAAGACACCTGACCGATGCTGCCGACGAACGGCGTCTGCAAGACATCGCGGAGAAGACGGGCACCCGGTTCGCGATCGTGGCAGCGCTGAACATTGCGGGACACATCTATGAAGACCGTCGATGCCATGAGATTGCGCAGGCCCTCGGGCCGATCGATCGCGGGAATCTGATCCCGAGGCTGATCAGCGGGACGGTGGTGGTCGCCATGCAGCAGCGCTCACGGACGATCCACACATGGCGCCGGTCAGTGTTACGGGAAATGCTGAAAAAGGATCGATCCTTCGCCGCAAATTCCGCGACCCGCGCATGAATGCGTTACAAGGGCGACTGAACACAGCGCGCGTGTTTATTTGGCTGGATGGTCGCGGAAGCCTGTCGCCATTAATCGCCCAGGGAAATTACTTGCATGACAAGATTCGGGTTGAAGTCCCCGGGTGCGCTCTCTAGAGTTCCTGATACTATCTGTTGGCTGCGGGCCAGGGGAATTACTACAGATAGAGCTTGGCGTTCATGCCAGGGAAACAGTTCACTGATAGGACACGGGCGGTCAAATCATGAATGACAAGAACAATCCCACACGTCGTAGAGTATTGAAGCTTGGCGGGGCTGCCGGCGCTGCTGCCGTGACGATCGCGCTGCCCGAGACATGGACGAAGCCCGTTGTCCAATTGATCGCCGTTCCCGCGCACGCCGACGCTTCCCCGGTTGGCCCGACAACGCCAAACCCCACGACATCGGAGGATCCGACAACGACGACGTCGACGACCGAAGAGCCGACGACGACAGAGGAGTCGACGACAACGACAGAGCCGCCGTAAGGGCGATGCCGTCTGATGTGACCGTTTCATCGATCCGCTCCAAGATCGATCTCTAAGGCACGATGCATCCGATGTCCTCGACCGGGAACACAACGGCTTTCGTCTTGCTCGACCGTTCGGTCGGCGTCGAATACCCGGCGTCCCTCGGTCAGGACATCGAGTTGCTTTTCGGGCGAGGCGCTGGTCCGGCGATCGGGGCTGGAACCCCGCGTGTCGTGCTGACTGAAAGCGTGCCGGGCAACTACCATCTGACGTCGCCCTTTGCCGCGCCGCGTCATGATCTCAAGCGGGGCGAGGCGCTCACCTGGCTTATGGAAGAGATCGTTCGGGCGCTCGTCTTTGACCTCGAAAGCGGTGTCGCGCTTCACGCCGGGGCCGTGGGGTTGCGGGACAGGACGATTCTCGTGGCCGGCCGCAGTGGTGCGGGGAAGACGTCGCTCGTCGCCTGGCTGGCCTCGAACGGCTTCGACTATCTTTCGGACGAACTTGTCGGGCTGAACGGGACGGGAGAGGTAGCGCCGTTCTTCCGGCCGCTCGTCGTCAAGCCCGGCACGCGGGATCATGTCGCTGCTCTCGCAATCAGCGAATCTGCTGGCGCGATCGAGGCTAATGACAACCTCCTCCTGGCCCCGTCGCTCTCACCGCCATCGCGTGAGGCGAGGCAATGCGGCTTCATCGTCTTCGTGAACTTTGTCGCCGAAGCCGAATTGTCCATGCGCCCGCTCAGCGCCGCGCAATGCGCGGCCAAGCTGATGGAGGCCAATCTCAATTCCAGGAATCTGGAGCACGCGGGCCTTGAGCAACTCAAGGCGATGGCACTCGCGACGCCGGCGGTCAGCCTGCGCTACGGTCGCTTCGACCAATTGGCGGGCACGCTCGACCAGCTGCTCCGGGTGGTCGTCGGGGGCGGTTGGTCGGCATCGGAGAGCCGGAAGTTCATCTCTGCTCTCGGATCTGACGCGCCCGCCTTGCCGGGCCCCAAGAACCCGCCGAAGCCGCCCCGGCCGATCCCCAAGGCGAGCGAACGGCGCTTCGAGGGCCGGAAGCTGACGATCGGCATGGCCACCTATGACGACTATGATGGCGTCTATTTCACGCTTCAGGCGCTTCGCCTCTACCATCCCGAGATCGTCGATGAGGTCGAGTTCCTGGTCGTCGACAACCATCCCGACGGACCCCACAGCCAGGCCCTCAAGAAACTGGAGGGCCCAATCGACAACTTCCGCTACGTGCCGTTCGGCGAGTGGTCCGGCGGTTTCGTCAAGGGCATTGTTTTCGAGCAGGCGTCCTGCCCCTATGTTCTGTGCATGGACAGTCATGTCCTGGTCGTGCCGGGCGGAATCCGCCGGCTTCTCGACTACTATGCCGACCATCCGGACAGCGTTGACCTCCTGCAGGGGCCCTTGGTGTACGACGATCTGGCCAAGGTCGCGACGCATTTCAACCCTGTCTGGAGCGGCGGAATGTTTGGCCAATGGTCCAAGCCGGAGCCACGCGATGACCTTGGCCGCCAACCGTTTGAAATCGGGATGCATGGGCTTGGTCTTTTCTCATGCCGAAAAGCGGCCTGGCCGGGCTTCAATCCTGCTTTTCGCGGCTTCGGCGGCGAAGAGGGCTATCTGCATGAGAAGTTCCGACAGGCCGGTGGACGCGCATTGTGTCTGCCGTATCTCGGCTGGGTACACAGGTTCGGACGACCGGCCGGCGCGCCCTACCCGAACCGTTGGGAAGACCGAGTCTTCAACTATGCGACCGGCCATGCCGAACTTGGCCTGCCTGCGGCCGAAATGGAGAACCATTTCAAGGAGCTTCTCGGCGAGAAATTGGCGGAAAGGCTCCTCGCAAGGGCCAGGAACAGGCTTGCCGACGCCACTGACTAGCGCGGATCACGCGGGGGCTGCGATCAGTTTTGCGCGTCAGCCTGCGATGGTTGGGATGCCGGATCCTTCAGAACAATGATCCGCGCGCTCGACATATGCGCGATGGCGTCGACGATGTCGCTTTCGATCTGTGAGGCGAATTCGGGATATTCCGCGATCAGGAGCGTCAGGATGTCCTCAATCGTCCTCTTGCCGTCGCACAGGTGCCAGATCAGCGTCGCGGTCTCGCTGAGATAGACCGTGCGCTTGCGATGGCGATCATACACGACTGCCTCGTCATCCAGAACCTCGGAGTAGACGCCTTCACTATGAGTTGGCACCATATGCGGATCGGGCATGTTCACATCCAATAGATTCAGACTTTACTTCCCAACCCGGAGAGTTTCGGGCCAGTATGGTCTCCCGCCGGAACGCTTTGTCCGGGCCTCCAAGTTCATGTACGGACCATACGATATTTTCTTCACATGACCATACAAAGCTACCTCGAAAGCGATGGCCTCGCCCGATTTCCGTTCGTCTTTATCGTCACGTTCGGCCGCAGCGGCTCGACATTGCTGCAGGGCATGCTCAACGCGATCGACGGATATTGCGTCAGAGGGGAAAACGACGGCGCGCTGTTTCATCTCCACCGCGCGGCCTCCGGCGTGGAGCGCGTGCACCGCGTCTGGGCGAAGGCGGGGGTGGTTCCGACCAACCCCATGTTCGGGGCCGACCAATATCGGCCGCATGAACTGGAGCGGACCCTGGTCGACGCATTCTTCAAAGATGTCCTGAACGTGCCGGCCGGAACGCGGTGCTGCGGGTTCAAGGAGATTCGCCACACGATCCAGAACATGAAGGACGATGCCTTCGAGGCCTATATGGACTTCGTCGAACGCGTCTTTCCAGGTGCGGCCTTCATCTTCAACATCCGCTCGGTCGATGACGCCTCCAAGAGCAATTGGTGGGGCAAACAGAATCCCGAGCATGCGAAAAAGGTGCTCTACAACGCGCGCCGGCGTCTGGAGAACAGGGCGCTGAAGTCCGAGCGCTCCCTTCTGTTCAGCTATGACGCATGGATGGAAAACCCCGACTACGCGCGGCGGCTGTTCGATTTCCTGGGGGAGCCATATGACGCCGGGATGGTCCGGTCGGTTCTCGCGCGAAAGCACAGCTTCTGAGCCGCGCAGGTCGCCCGGGATCCGTGGCGCCTTGCCCCGGGGAGAGCGAGAGGGCTGCTCCCTTGGGGAAGGGCAATGCCGGCTCTTTGAGCGTTTTCCGCCTATCTGCAGTTGAAAGGGCAAGATTTACATGCCCTTATGCCTGTTCAAGACCGGATATTCGATTCGGCTGGGCGACAGGTTTCGGGGTGAGGAATGGTGAAGGTGACCCGCGGGGGGCGGACTTCCTTTCGCAAACATGTTGCCGTGACGACGGCTTTGACGGGGGTTTTCCTCTCCGGATACGGGTCTCGCAGGGCAATGGCCGGCGGCTGCTACTACTCCGCCGTCACGAGTACCTATCTGTGCTCCAGCGCTGAAAACGCGGCCACCGACGTGACCCAGGTGCTCACCGGCGCGCCGCTTGTCATCACCACCATAGACGGCTTCGGCATCGACACCCGATCGAGCGGCGGCGACGCGCTCACGCTTTCGGGCACGGGCGGGCTCACATTCACCGACGCCTACGTGTCCCAAATCTACGCCGACGACACCGGCATCAACGCCACCAACGACGGCAGCGGCTCGCTGAGCGTCACGAGCACGGGGTTTGTGTCCGCCAAGCGCGAAGACGCGATCTTCGCCAGCAACGGGGCGGATGGCGAAGACCTGACCATCGAAGCCTACGAGCTCTATGCCGACGATTATGCCGTCAATGCCCGCAATTACGGCAGCGGGGCGCTGTCCATCACCACGACCGGGACGGTGGAGGGCAACCACGCCATCTATGCCCTGAATTACGGCAGCGACCTGACCGTCAACACGATCGACGTGACCGGCTATGACGGCGCCATCGAGGCGATCAACAAGGGCAGCGGCCTGCTGTCGATCGAAT
>NZ_JALEGV010000040.1 GCF_022763245.1 Oricola sp. | reverse complement strand
GTCGCTGTCTCCGGTGCTCGCGCTGCCGACGCCGTCATCATTCCGGAACCGGAAGTCGTCGAATACGTCCGCGTCTGCGATGCAGCCGGCACCGGCTACTTCTACATCCCGGGCACCGAAACCTGCCTGAAGATCGGCGGTTACGTCCGCTTCCAGATCGACCACGTCTCCTACAACGATCATGAAGATTATGACGACGAGTATGGTGACGACGCTTGGGCCGACTTCACCACGAAGCTCTCGCTGAAGGTTTCGTCCTGGACGGACAGCGAAATCGGCGCCGTCGAGACCTTCTACGAAGCAGTCTCCTCGGATGGCGGTTCGCTCTCCATGGACTCCGCTTACCTGTCGTTCGCTGGCCTCAAGATGGGTTACTTCGGTGGCTTCCTCGACAACGGCATCAACGGTGAAACCGACACGAGCCTCCTGAACGACAAGTTCAACACCATCCAGTACACCGGCACCGCCGGCGCCGTTTCCTTCGGTGTTGCGATCGACCAGATCCACGACACCGTCTGGAACAACTGGGAAGACGAAATGAAGTTCGGTATCACCGGCATGGTCGGCTTCTCCGCCGGCGCCGTCGATGCAACGATCACCGGCTTCTACGACCTGTACACCGAAGGTCATGGTGTTATCGGCCGCGTGTCGACCGACCTCGGCATGGGCACCCTGCAGGCTCGCGCCATCTGGCAGAGCAACGACTGGACGGGCTACGGCGGTCAGTTCTGGTTCGAAGACTACGACTTCGACGTCCGTCAGTGGAGCGCCGAAGTGTCCTACGCGGCTAACGTCAGCGACAAGCTGACCCTGACGCCGGGCTTCTCGTACCACCGTTCGTATGGTGACGACACCGTGTGGATTGCCGGCCTGACCGCTGACTACGCGATCACCGACACCCTGGCTGTCAAAGCCAACGTCGAGTACCTCGACTACAGCGACGACTGGGACAGCGACGACGACTGGAGCGCATGGTCCAGCTTCCTGCGCTTCCAGGCTTCGTTCTAATCATCAGCTTCGTCTGATTGATGAAGACCCGGCGGCTTGTCCGCCGGGTTTTTTTTAAGAATTTTCGATGGAGCGACATGGCGAGCTATACTGCCGGATCCGCGGGCCATTCCCGTCTGGCGTCATGGCTTGCACACTGCGAATTGGGCGCGTCGCCCGTCGTCCGCTCGAGGGCTTCACGCACTTGCCGGTCCTTTGAGCGATAATCCGAAACGAGAAATCGCCCGAGAACGCAAAATGGATAAATTCTTCAAATCATTGCAGGAAAATGCGAAGCGCTATCCGTCGTCACTCGCATTCATCGGTTCCAACGTCGTCCTCAATTACCGGGGGCTGGAACAGAGCATCAACAACATCGCCACGAAGGCGCTTTCGCTCGACATCAAGCCGGGCAGCTCGGTCTGCGTTCGCTGCCAGAACCCGAATGTGCAGTTGCTGACGAATCTCGGGCTGATGCGTGCCGGCATGAAAGTCGCGATCGCGACCAAGCCGGAGATATTCGCCGAGCATGATTTCACCTTCGATGTCTTCATCACCGACGGTGCCGCCGCCAAGGGCTGGGAGTACAAGGCGAACAAGGGCATCAGGCTGACGGCCGACTGGTCCCAACCACACCAGTTCTCCAAGCGCAAGATCGCCGATCATCCCTATTCGCTGATCTTCGCATCGTCCGGTTCCACCGGTCACGGAAAGCTGCTCGAAGCAAGCCGGAAGAACGTCGAATACCGCATCGGGCTGAAGGAAAAAGAGCCGTATTTCCATGCGGATACGCGCTTTCTTTCACTCGCGCAGCCCAATTCCATGACGACCTTCGCGGACATGCTGATCACCCTCATGAACGGTGGGCAGGTGATCCGTCTGGGGCTGATGCCCCCTGAGCGGTCGCTCGACGCGATCACGGTCTATCAGCCCACCTATGTCAGCGCCGCGCCTTATTCCCTGGTTGGCATGCTGGATTCGCTGACGAGCTCGCGGCGCAGGTTCCGCAAGGTGGAGTATCTGCGGGTCGCAGGCGCCTATTGCGCGCCGGACGTCCGCAAGAAGGCGAAAGACCTGTTCGCAGACAACGTCATCACCTCCTACGGCGCCACCGAAACGGGCCGGATCGCGTTCGGCGAGTATGACGAGATCGCCGGTGTCGAAGGCGCGGTCGGCAAGGTCATTCCCGGGTTCGAGATCGAAGCCCTGGACGACGAGGGCAATGCCCTCCCGGCCGGAACCGACGGCGAATTGCGGATGAAGCCGCCAGCCGGCAGCGCCTTGACCTACATCACGGCGGAAGGCCCGAAGGACCCGCTGAAGGACGGATGGTTCTATCCGGGCGACATCGGCCATGTCACCGAAGACAATGTGCTGGTGATCTCAGGCCGCAAGAGCAACGTCATCAATTTCGGCGGCAACAAGCTCGATCCGGAGCGCATCGAGGCGGCCATCCGGCTGATGGACGGTGTCGACGATGTCGCCGTTGCGGCGCAGCCCGGCGCCAACGGGTTCGACGTGATTCATTGTCTCGTCGAGGGTGCGGGAAGGCTGACTGCCGCGGACATGAACGCGTTTCTGGTGTCGAGCGGACAGTCCTTCCAGGTCGAGTCCGTCCACAAGGTCAACGCCATTCCGCGCACCGACACCAACAAGATCAGCCGCCCGGGCGTGCTCGAAGCGGTTCAGGGCAAGTTGAAGAACGGGTGATTTCACGCGCGGGGCACAAACCTGGAGGAGTTTTCATGACGACACGGATCAAGAAAATCGGGCTGGCGGCGTCGCTTGCCCTTGCTGTGCTGGGCGTCTCGCAGCCATATGCAGCGCCGTTCGACGCCGACACGGTCGAGCTGCGGATCGGCTACAGCGCCGGCGGCGGCTACGACACCTTCGGGCGCCTCGTCGCACGGCACCTCGGCCGGTTCCTGCCGGGCAATCCGGATTTCGTCGTGCAGAACCAGCCGGGCGGTGGCAGCCTCAAGCTCACCCTTCTGACCGCGGCCAGCAAGGCCAATGACGGCTCGCTGATCACCATGGCCAATTCCTCCATGGCGACATTCCCGCTGTTCAACGCGGATGCGGCAAAATACGACCCGACGGCACTGACCTGGATCGGAAGCCTCGCGAACGAGACCTCGGTCTGCGTGACGACCAAGGCGTCCGGGATAGAGACGATGGATGCGTTCATGGCGCAGGATTTCGTCGTCGGCGCGACTGACAAGGGCGCTACCACCTATCAGTTTCCGGCCCTCCTGAAGAACCTGTTCGACGCGAAGTTCAGGATCGTCACCGGATATCCGGGCGGTCCGGAAATCCTTCTGGCGATGGAGCAGGGCGAGGTGCAGGCGCGCTGCGGCTACTCCTGGTCCTCCCTGAAGGGGTCGGCCTACGAGAACCAGTTCAACCGGATCGGGCAACTCGGCCTCGTCCGCAACAAGGATCTCGGCGACCTGCCGGCCTTCTACGAGATGATCGAGGACGAAAACGAGCGCAAGGCCGCTGCCCTCGTCATCGCGCCGCTCGCCTTCTATCGCGCCTTCTTCGCGCCGCCCGGCATGGATCCCGAAGTCGCGGCCACGCTGCGCGACGCCTTCACCGAGATGACGCAGGATGCGGAGTTCCTTAAGGAAGCGGAATCGCTGGGTCTGGACGTCGATGCGATGCCGGGCGAGGAGATCCAGAAGCTCGTCGCTGAACTCATGGCCTCCGACGCGTCGCTGGTCGAGCGGGCTGGCGAACTGCTCGAATAGCGAGCGGAGCAGGCGTTTGACGATATCGGCCGGTCGCGCGCCCCGGTGCGCGGCGGCCTTTGAGAGCGATCCGGCATCCGGGTCGCTTTCGCGTGACAGGGCCGGGCGCCCGGTTCTGGCCGCCAGAAGCAGGTTCGGTGAAGGCCTTTGACAGAAGCGTATCTACTGGCCCTATCGGAGATCGCGGAACCGTCGCGGCTGATGTTTCTCTTCATCGGCGTCTGTTCGGGGCTGGTCATCGGCGTCATTCCGGGCCTCAGCGGCATCATCGGCATGGCGCTGCTAGTGCCGTTCACCTACCAACTCGACCCGTATGCGGCGATCGCGCTGCTCCTCGGCATGGGGTCGGTCACCACCACCAGCGACACGATCTCCGCGGTGCTGTTCGGCGTGCCGGGCACGGTCGGGTCCGCGGCGACCGTGGTCGACGGTCACGCGATGGCGCGCAAGGGCGAAAGCGAGCGCGCGTTCGGCGCGGCCTTCAGCGCCTCGATGATCGGCGGCATCGTGGGCGCCTTCGCCCTGGCTCTCGCCATCCCGCTCATGCGGCCGATCGTGGCCAGCATCGCGTCGCCCGAACTCTTCGCCATCTCGATCTTCGGCCTGTCCATGGTGGCGACCCTTTCGGCTGCGAACCCGCTACGAGGCCTGCTCTCGGTCTGCGCCGGGCTGGCCGTGGCCTTCATCGGGCTGGCGCCGACCACGGCGACGGATCGGTGGACCTATGGCACCATCTACCTCTGGGAGGGCGTGCCCCTCGTTCCGCTCTTCCTCGGCCTGTTCGGGGTGCCCGAACTGTTCGTGCTTCTGAAATCCAAGGCGATCGCGGTGGAGAAATCCGCGCTATCCGCCGGGGGAGGTCTGAAGACCGGCATCAAGGACACGCTGAAGAACGCGCCCCTGGTGGCGCGGATGAGTTTCCTCGGCGCGCTGCTCGGCGCGGTGCCCGGCATCGGGGCCGCGGTGATCGACTGGATCGCCTACGGCGTCGCAAGCCGCACGATCCGCCGCAACAACGAGTTCGGGCAGGGCGACGTCAGGGGCGTGATCGCCCCGGAATCGGCGAACAATGCCAAGGAAGGCGGCGCGCTGGTGCCGACGATCGCGTTCGGCATCCCGGGCAGCGCAAGCATGACGATCCTTCTCGGCGCGCTTCTGGTGCAGGGCATCGTGCCGGGGCCGGACATGCTGACCAAGCATCTCGACCTCACCGTCGTCATGGTGTTGAGCGTCGGCCTTGCCAACATTCTCGGCACCGCGATCTGCCTCGGGCTGACGCCCTATCTCGCCCGTCTCGCCGTCGTACCTTCCGCGATCATAGTTCCGGTCGTCCTTGTCTTCGTGATGCTGGGCGCGTTCCAGGCCAACCGCGACTACGGCGATCTGGTGACCCTGCTCGTCTTCGGCGTCGTCGGCATGGTGCTCGGCGCGGCCAACTGGTCGCGATCCGCCTTTGCGCTGGGCTTCGTCCTCGGGCCGGCGGTCGAGCGCTACTTCTTCATCTCGCACTCCATCTACGAGTGGTCGTGGCTGACGCGGCCGATCGTCATGATCATTCTGGCTTTGGCGATCGCCAGCTTCTTCCGCTACCTGCCGGAATGGTTCCGGGCGATCCGGCAGCGCGGGCTGGAGCCAACGCGCGTGGCGTCGATTCCCGCCGCGATGCTGAGCTTCCTGGCGGTGACGCTGTCGGTGTTCGGCGTGGTCACGGCGAGCGCATGGCCCGCGGGCGCTTCGTTGTTCCCGCTCGTCGTCTTCGTGGTGATCCTGGCGATCGGCCTCGTCCTGCTGGCAAATGACGTCATTCGCCTGCGCGCCATCGATCTTCGGTCGGGCATCCGCGACAAGGTGGTGACGCCCGCGGTCGCCGGGCTCGTCTATCTTCTCGGCTTCCTGTCGCTTCTCGCACTGTTCGTCTGTTTCGGCCCCTATGTGGCGGTCGCGGTCTTCATCGCCGTCAGCGTGTTCCGCTCGGGCGGCATCAGCATGCGGGTCGTGATCCCGACGATCGTCGGCGTTCTGTTGACGATATGGCTGCTCTTCGACCTCGCCATGAACATCCCGTGGCCGGCGCCGCTGGTCCCGATCTTCTCACATTTCACATGACCGAGCGGCAGGCCATATGGACACTGGACGTCGTGTCGGCGTAGAAGAACTCCACCGTGATCGTCCTCGGGTTGTGACAGCGACGGACGATTTTCAGCGACACCTTTGTTCTGGATTCGATGGGGAGGGGACGTGAGACTGTCAGGCAAGCTCCCATCCATGGCCGGTTTCGTCGGCTTGAGCCTCATGCTCTCCGGCTGTGTCGATCTTTACGGCGACGCAACGCCCTATCTCGGCGAAGTGGAAGAACGCATCGCCCTGACGATGCCCGCCAACGCGCCGTCAATCCGGCAGCAATATCGCGTCGAGGATCCCAACAGCGAGAACGCCGCGCCCTACAAGCATGAGGGCATCGACGTCATCGCAAAGCTCGGCACCCCGGTTCTGGCCGCCGCGCCCGGGCGCGTCACCAAGTCCTTCGTCGAGCCCATGTATGGCAACCAGGTCGTCATCGATCATGGCGCCGACGCCAGCGGACGGCGAACCATCTCGATCTACAAGCATCTCGACCGAAAGAGCGTGAAGGTGGGCGACACCGTCGCGCGCGGCCAGGCGATCGGAACGCTGGGCCGAACCGGCGTGCTCGCGGCCGGCATCCTGCATCTTCATTTCGAGATCCACCGCCAGGTGAAGCCGGGCGGACGCGGCCTCATTCCGATCGATCCGAACCGCCTGTGGATGAACGGCGTCGGCAAGATCACCTGTTTCGACGGGGCGGTCGAGTATGACGAAACGGTCTTCCGCGCGACCTATCCGGTTGTCTGCAAGGGCCTCAACCCGGCCGCGGTCACATTCCCGCACGGCACCGGCTCGCTGTCCGCGCTGAAGCGGCCGACGCCCGAAACGGCGACGGAATAGCGTTTCATCGCAAGCGGTTGATGTCCGTTCCCCTTCTTGGGAGGCGGGCTATTCCTTGACCCCGAACCGCAGGTCATGGGCGATGTCGGCGGGTTCGTCGAAGCGCGCCTTGTAGACCTGCAGGTTTTCCATCACGCGCTGCACATAGCTGCGGGTCTCGGTGTAGGGAATCTGTTCCACCCAGTCGATGACCTCGTCGAGCGGCTTGCCGCGCGGATCGCCGAAGCGCTCGATCCATTCGCCCACCCGGGTCGGCCCGGCATTGTAGGCGATGAAGGTAAGGATGTAGGAACCGTCGAACCGGTCGAGCTGCCGGCGCAGATAGGCGGCGCCGAGCGCGGCGTTGTAGGCGCTGTCCGAGCCCAGCCGGGCGGGCTGGTAGTCGAGCCCCGCCTGCCGCGCCATCTGCTTGGCCGTGCCGGGCAGGAGCTGCATCAGGCCGAGAGCATTGGCGCGCGAATGTGCGCCGACATTGAATTCGCTTTCCTGGCGCGCGATCGCATAGGCGAGGGGACGTTCCTGCGGCTCGATCGGCGTCGAGGCGGGAATCGCGCCGATCGGGTGGGTCAGCGCGCCGGTTTCCAGCCCGCGCCATTCGGCCGCCTTGGCGATGCGAAGCGCGGTGAAGCGGTCTTCCAGCCGTTCCAGATGGGCGACGAGCTGCGTGATGGCCGGCGTGTTCTCCAGCGTGCCGCCCAGGCCGCGCGCCAGCCTGCGGGCGAGGTCGGTGCGGCCGATCTCTTCCAGGCGCAGCATGGCGGCCACCGGTTCGTTGGACTTGTAGCGGTCCGTGTCGCCCGGCGTGACCGAGGGCCGGTGGATGTCCTCCGGCTCCAGCCCCAGGCGCTGGCGCGCCAACTGGCCGTAATAGGTGGTCTGGAACTGCGCGGCGCGCCGATAATGCGCGTCGGCCTCGGGCGATTTCGCGGCCTCATACGCCCGGCCCAGCCAATAGGCGCCGCGCGCCCGCGAGATCGCGCCGTTGGCCAGATCCTCGATGCTCTCGAAATGCGCGATCGCCTTGTCCGGGTCGTTCAGGCCGCGCAGCGCGTACCAGCCGGCATGGAATGCGGCTTCAATCTGGGTCGCCGCCGATCCGCCGCGATGCATCGCGGCAATCTTGTAGGCGGTCTCGGGATCGTCATGCTCGAAGGCGTCGCGCGAGACGATTCGACGTTCGGTCCACCATGCGTCCGGGTCCACCAGCTCGGAAGGCTCGACCGGCGCTTCCAGCAGCAGCTTGGCCGCGTCGCCGTCGCGTTCCATGTGGCGCAACCAGGTGATGCGGGCAAACAGATGGTGCGGGCTCTCCTTGAAGTTATCGTCCGCCTTTTCGAGCAGCTTCGGCGCGTCCTTTTCCGTGCGGATCGCCGCCGACCACGGGTCGAAGAACGCCTCCATCTCCGCGGCGCGCGCGACCCGTCCGGCCGAGCGGATGCGCTCGCGATACATCATGGCGAGGAACCGCTTGCGGTGATCCTCCTTGCTGAGGACCTCCACGAACTCCGACAGGATCTGCAATTCGTCGCGTGAGGACAGAGGCTCGTCCAGCCACCAGGGCAGAAGCGCCTCGCGGGCGCCCTCGCTGTCCTTCAGGCTCACCCGGGCGCGGGCGAGCGCGACGGCGCCGGTCAGCGTCTGCGGTGCGTCCTTCTCGTAGATCCGGACGATCTCCAGAGGATCGTGCGTTTCGCGCGCCAGCGCCCGCTCGAAATTGGCGCTGAGCGACGTCGTGTCCGGCCAGCCTTCGAGCGCCTTGATGGCGTCGGCGATCTCCGCCGACGACACGCCGGCGCTGCCGGAGGTCGCCGCCGCCCAGGTGATGATCTTCGCGTCGAGGCTTTGAGCGGGAAGGGCGCGATGCAGTGTGCGCAGCCGGTCGAAATCGCCGGCATCAAGCGCGTCGAGCGCTTCCGCCAGCGCGGCGCGGTTCGGCGCCGGCTCGTTGCGCGCGATGGATCCGGTGGTCTGGCGGTCGATGCCGGCCGGCGCGTCGGCAAGCACGATCGCTCCGACGACGGCGGCGTGAAGGCCGGCGGTCGCGGCGACGATGGCGGTCAGGCGTGGCAACGGCATGGCGTTTCCCCTTGCGGGCGATTCACGGTTCCCTATCGCGAGAGCATGGCCTGTTTATGGTGAACGGTCCGTGAAAATGCGCACAAAACGATGCGATCTCCGTGCTTGCCGCAGGCAGTCCGCGCGACTATGGTGCGCCGAAATTACCAAACCATAGCGCGGAAAACCGCGCAACCTTCTGTGGGAGTTGAGTTTTCATGGTGGAGCGTTCGGCGCTGCGCGGGTCGATGACCGCGCTTGTTACCCCGTTCGACATGTCGGGCGCGTTCGACGAGGACGTGTTTCACGCGCTCGTGGAATGGCAGATCGCCGAGGGAACGAAAGGCCTCGTTCCCGTCGGGACGACAGGGGAGTCGCCGACCCTGACCCATGACGAGCACAAGCGCGTCATCGAGGTCTGCATTTCCGCGTCCGCCGGTCGCGCGCCGGTGATCGCGGGTGCCGGCTCCAACAACACGCATGAGGCCGTCGATCTCGCCATGCACGCCGAAAGCGCCGGCGCGGATGCGGTGCTCGTCGTCACGCCCTATTACAACAAGCCCAACCAGCGCGGGCTCTACGAGCATTTCGCCGCCATCGCACAGGCGATCGACATCCCGATCATCATTTACAACATCCCGCCGCGCTCGGTGATCGACATGGTCCCGCAGACGATGGGCCGGCTGGTCGTCGATTTCCCCAATGTCTGGGGCGTCAAGGACGCGACCGGCAAGGTCGAGCGCGTCTCCGAACAGCGCATGGCCTGCGGCCACGACTTCATCCAGCTTTCGGGCGAGGACGCGTCGGCGCTCGGCTTCAACGCGCATGGCGGCGTCGGCTGCATCTCGGTGACGGCAAATGTCGCGCCGCGCCTGTGCTCGGAGTTCCAGTCTGCCTGCGAGGCCGGCGATTACGGCCGGGCGCTGGAGTATCAGGACAAGCTCCTGCCGCTGCACAAGGCGCTCTTCATCGAGCCCGGCGTGTCCGGTGCGAAATATGCGTTGTCGCGTCTCGGCCGCGTCAAGAACCGGCTGCGGTCGCCGATGGTGCCGGTGGAGGATTCCACCGCTCACGCCATCGACGAGGCGATGCGTCATGCCGGCCTCTTGAACTGAGCCGGCGCGACCACACCTTCCGGTTATGGCAAACAGCAAGAAAAAGCCCGATCCGGCGCGCAAGCTCGTCGCCGAGAACCGCAAGGCGCGTTTCAATTTCGAGATCCTCGACACGTTCGAGGCTGGCCTCGTGCTGCAAGGCACCGAGGTAAAGTCCTTGCGCAATGGTGAGGCCAACATCGCGGAAAGCTACGTGTCGGAGGAGAACGGCGAGATCTGGCTGATCAACTCCCACATCCCGGAATATTTGGAAGCCAACCGGTTCAACCATCAGCCGCGCCGGCCGCGCAAACTGCTGCTGCACAAGCGCGAAATGGCGAAGATGGCGCAGTCGGCGGATCGCGACGGCATGACGCTCGTGCCGCTGAAGCTCTATTTCAACGATCGCGGCCGCGCCAAGCTGGAAGTCGCCATCGCGCGCGGCAAGAAGCTGCATGACAAGCGCGAGAGTTCCAAGCAACGCGACTGGAACCGCCAGAAGGCAAGGCTCATCCGCGAGCACGGCTGAGCCGCCTGTTCAGGCGAGCCGGGCGACAACGATCTCCACCAGCGAATGCGGCCAGCGTACCGACACGAGCGTGTCGAACACGCCGTAGACGACGGCCGTGCAACCCGCGGCCGTCAGCGCCGCCGGCAGCCTGCCGCCGGACGTGTGAAACACGACCACGCCGAGCACGAACACGAAGGTCGCCGCCAGGTGGCCGATCGCGTAGATCAGCAGTAGAAACGCCAGGCTGTAGAGTGCCATCCGGGCTGGCGCAGCCGCTGCGGCGAGCCCTTCCATCCGGCTTGGCTCTGACGCTTTGACGCCTTTGCTGCGCCGTCGCCAGAGGAAACGGACCAACAGGGCAAGCCCCAGCAGGATCGTGGCCGTGCCGATGACGATCGGAAACAGCCCGGCGACGAAGGTGAGATCGGCCGCCCGGCTGACGATGACGACGCCCAGGCCGGTCAGTGCCACGTAGCTCAGGGCGTCGCCCGCGCCGTCATCCGCCAGCACCCGGTCGCCGCGCGTCCGGCGTAGGCTTCGAATCGACGCCATGATCACGATCAGAAGCAGCGCGAGGGCGATCAGGACGAGCGGTCTAAGGAAGGTGTTCACCCCATGCATCTGGATCGAGAGGTGGAAGAAACGCTCGACGCTCGCGCCCAGCACGAAGCCGAGGGACAGCGCCGCCCGCGACCAGCCATTGTGTTTCATCAGGTAGCCGAGGAACCCTGCGGCGACGAAGACTGCGAAGTCCTTCGGGTCGCCGTTCCGGGAGAAGACGCCGAGCACGAGGAAGACGGTCGCGACCGCGAAGATGTAGTGCGTCGGAATGACCGCGATGCGTGCAAAGGCCCCGGTGAAGGACAGGCACAGCATCGTGCCGATGATGTTGGCCACGCAGATGTAGAAGACCATCGCGTAGATGAGCGGCAGGTTCTCCTGCAGCATCTGCGGTCCGGGCGAGATGCCTTGCACGTTGAACGCGGCCAGCAGGATCGTCATCGTGACGGACCCGGGCAGACCGAGCGCGATCGTCGGAATGAGATAGCCGCCTTCCTTGGCGTTGTTGGCGCTTTCGGGCGCGATCACGCCCTTGATGTTGCCTTCGCCGAATTCCGGCGCCTCGCGGTTCGCGCGTTTCGCCAGGCCGTAGGCGACCCAGTCGATCACGGTGACGCCGACGCCGGGAATGGCGCCGAGCACAGCGCCCAAGCCGCTGCTTTGCAACACGAGGCGCCAGTTGCGCCTCATGTCGGCGATGCCGGCCTTCAAACCCGCCACGGCGCCGGCCTTCGGCGCATGGTCGCTGATCCGCGGCCGGCGCAGCAGGTCGATCATCTCGGGAAAGCCGAACAGCCCGAGAAACAGCACCTCCAGCGGCACGCCGTCCCAGAAATAGATCATCCCGGCGGTGAAGCGTTCCTCGCCGGTATTGCTGTCCAACCCCACGAAGCAGAGCAGGATCCCGATCAGGAGAGACGCCAGCCCCTTGAGGCTGTCGCGGCCGGAGATCAGCGAGACCAGCAGCATGCCCATGATCGAGATCGCCAGGAAATCCGGCGTCTGCATCGTGGTGACGATGGGCCGCATGAAGGGGATCGTCGCAAACAGCACCATCGCGCCGAATATGCCGCCGAGCATGGAGGACGAGAAGGCCGCGCCCAGCGCGCGTGCGGCTTGTCCCTGTCGTGCCAGCGGGTGGCCGTCTTCCACCGTCGCGATGGCGCTGATGGTCCCGGGTACGCCTAGGAGGACGGCGGGAATCGTGTCCGAAATAGTCGTCACGGCGGTCACGCCGAGAAGCAGCGCCACCGCGGCGAAGGGGTCGAGGTGATAGGTGAAGGGAACCAGGACCACGAGGCCGAACAGCCCGCCGACCCCGGGAATGACCCCGAGAATGAGGCCGGCGACGACCCCGGCGAGCAGCGACAGCAGTGCTGTCGCGTCGAAAATGCCTGTCAGAAACCCCCCGGGGTCCGGCATTCGATCAACCCTGGTGCGCTTTCGCCGAGGACGACTTCTCCGTCACCAGAACGGGTTCCAGGGTTTCGCTGAGCTGCAGGGCCTCGCGCCGCACAGGCTTGCCGGTGTCGGTGCGCGGAACCTCCTTGGACGCGTAGATCATCCCGGGCGGCACCCGGATCTCCCGTGCGGCCACCATGCTTTCCATCAGCCGCGTGGCCTGCGCGTGGGGATCGACGCCGGCCTTGAAACGCACCATCAGGTTGATCCTGTCCACGCCGAGATCGTCGGGCTTGAGGAACGCGTAGCCGTCCTCGACGCCGTCGAAGGAGGTGACGAAATCGTCATAGGTCAGGATGTTGACCTTCGTGCCGCCGATATTGACCGTATCGTCGCTGCGCCCCTCGATGAACAGGTACCCGTCCGAGGAAAACCGTCCGGTGTCTCCGGAATAGTACCATCCGTCCCGAATGGCCCTGGCGTTCGTCTCCTCGTCGAAATAGTGCGGCAGGCCGAGATCCGATTTCATCCGCAGATGACCGATTTCTCCCGCCGGAACGGGCGCGCCGTCATCGTCGACGACCTCGATATGCATGTCTTTCGAGACCTTCAGCCGCCCGTCGTAGTTCGAACGCGTGGCCTGCGCATATTCGGCGATGTTGCCCATCTCCGTCGAGCCGTAGAAGATCGCGACCTTCTTGAAGCGCTTGCGCAGGTTGCGCAGGAATTCCGTACCCGGGCGGCTGCCACCCACCATGACGAGTGGAAGGGTCGTGTTGATCCCTCGTTGATCGAGGCTGCGCATGAACGTGGCCAACTGGGCCGGGGAGCCCACGACCATGTCGACCTTTCCCCGTCTGAACAGGTCGTTGGTAATCGTCTCGATCAACAGGCCGCCGTCGAGCAGCGTCTGGATTCTGGTGTTCGAGCCCATCCCCGACTTGGGCGGGAACATGCACCAGCAGGTCGGGGCTGCAAGGTCCTTGGCGGCTTCCCACCGCCACTGGATGCGCTTCCACTCCGATTCGGCCGTGATCCAGATCGCCTTGCGGTCGCCCGTCGAGCCCGACGAGATGCCCATCCGGGACATGTCGGATGCGTTTGCGAAGCCGTCCGTGGTCCCCAGAGGCAATCCGCCGCCCCGGTTGGCGGCTGCGATCGCGGTCGGGTTGACGACCACCACGGTGCCGGCGGTAGGAACGTCGGCAGGCGGCCTTTGGGAGACGAGCGTATGCGTGACGTTCTCGGCGATCACGTGAAGGCTTCCCGGCTTGCCGTCGGTCCAGGCGGCGCCGAGAAGCGAGGCTGCGGCGATGCACACCAGCACGCCGGACGGATCATCGAGCTGGATCGCCACGCAGGAGCCGCGACCGACCCCCTTGTTGCGCAGCAGGCCGGTCAGTCCATGGACCAGTTGGCCGAAGGAGGCGTAGCTGAGCGGACCCGCGTGCAGCATGATCGCAGGCTTGTTGCCATAACGTCGCGCCGCCTGCAGCAACGCGCTCCCGACATTGTGTTCCAGTGACATGATCCGTCGAATACCCCGATTCTACTGGAGCATATCGGTCAGGTGTTCCACCGTCGAGGCATCGGCGTCCGCGACTGCCTGGATCTGCTCTGCCAGCGCGGGGCCGTTCATCGCGTCGATGCTTGAATAGTAGGAAGCGGCTTCCTCAAGGAACTCCGGATCTTCGATCACCGCCGCGAAGGCGTCCTGATACTTCTTGACGGCTTCCTCGGAGGCGCCCGGCGCAATCAGGAAGGGATAATACACCCGGTCGCTCGTGGCGTAGAGCGCGATGGCCGCCTTGTCCTCTTCGGTCTTCGCCTGCGACATGAAGCTCGGGATGGTCGTGCCATCGACCTCGACATCCTTGCCGAGCGAGCCGATCACGAAATGCGTTTCCTGCTGGTTGTTGCGCACGTAGCGGTCGAGCTGGGTGCCGCAATAGCCGTCGATCTCGCCGCGTTCGATGGCCGCCTCGATGTCGGTCAGCCCCTTGAAGCCGGTGATGATCTCGTATTTCGCGTCGAAGGCGCCCTTGATGATCGCCGCGAGCTCGTAGAACGCGCCGGCCTTCGAGGTGGCGCCGATCTTGGCGTCGGCCGTCACCATCTTGTCCAGCGTGTCGATGCCGGACGCCTTGGAGGTGATGCAGACGCTCGTCGCCGAATTCAGGCTGCCGACCCAGTTGAACGACGAGAAATCCACCGCAACCGTTTCCGGATCCAGCCGCGCCTTGACGATCTGGCTGGCGAGCACGAGGCCGATCTCGTCATCCGCTTCGGAGACCTGCATCTGGCGCGCGAGGTTGAGGCTGGAGGCGCCCGGCACGTTCTGCACGATCACCGTCTCGCCTTCGCCCAGATGCTTTTCGAGGAACGGTGCCATCAGGCGGGCCGCGAAATCGTAGCCGCCGCCGGCGGTCAGTCCGACGAGGATTTTCGTCTCTGCCTGTGCCGCGCCGGTGCAGATCATGGCCACTGCGGCGGCCGCGAGCGTGTTGACGGTGAGTTTGAACATGGAATTCCCCCTTGCTTGGTCTCGTCGGAGATCGAATGACACTTGAGTAACCTAAGGGAATGTCTGCGTCACGCAAAGATTCCGTCGCCTCTTCAGGCCGTGTCTTTCACAGAAATCGAGTGGGCGCCGGACGAAGTCTCGGAAATTCCGGCCGTCAGCGCTTGTCCGCCAGAACGATGCGCTTCGCGTCGAGGATGACGCGTTCGAACATTTCCGGCGTCAGCCGTCCGGTGTTGATGTTGTAGCGTGAGCAGTGATAGCTCGAAATGATTGAAATTCCGTCGATTTCCGTTGTCGCGCCGTGCCGGAACGGATGCTCGGCCAGACGTGCGTTCAGGGCGCGCACCGTGGAATCATGGGCGATCTTGCCCAGCGTCAGAATGCCGCGCAGGTCGCCCATCCTCCGTATCGTCTCGACAAGGAACGGCCGGCAGGCGTTGATCTCGGCCGCTGTCGGCTTGTTCTCCGGCGGCAAGCAGCGAACGGCGTTGGTGATCGCGACGCCTTTCAGCCGAAGCCCGTCGTCGGGGCGGCTCTCGAACACCCCTTCGGCGAGGCCGTGGCGGGTCAGCGTTGCGTAGAGCAGGTCGCCCGAAAAATCGCCGGTGAAGGGGCGGCCGGTTCTGTTGGCGCCGCGCAGGCCCGGGGCGAGTCCGATGATCAGCAGCCGCACGCCGCTTGCGCCTTCCGGCGGCAGCCAAGTCGCCACGGGCGCATTGTGCCAGTCAGGCTCGCGCACCCGCCATCCCGCGATGAACTCATGCAGGCGCGAACAGCGCGCGCAATCTGGCGCGGGATCGGCAGGGCAGGGGGCAGCGGACACTGAGGCAGGCGATCAGTAGTCCTGATCGTCCTCGTCGTCATCGTCGTGATGGTGGGACGTGCGCGGGGCCGGGCGCTCCGATGGGTCGCGGCCGATCTCTTCGCGCAGCGCCTTCAGGTCGATGAAGTGGTCGGCCTGTCTGCGCAGGTCGTCGGCGATCATCGGCGGCTGGGTCGACAGTGTGGAGACCACGGAGACCTTGCGGCCGCGCCGCTGCAGCGCCTCGACGAGCGAGCGGAAATCGCCGTCGCCGGAGAAGATGACGAAATGGTCGACCGCGTCCGCCAGCTCCATGGCGTCGATCGTCAGCTCGATGTCCATGTTGCCCTTGATCTTGCGGCGGCCGGTGGAATCGGTGAATTCCTTGGCCGGCTTGGTGACCACCTTGTATCCATTGTAGTCGAGCCAGTCGATCAGCGGTCGGATCGAGGAATACTCCTGATCCTCGACCAAGGCGGTGTAATAATAGGCGCGCAGCAAGTATCCACGCTCCTGGAAGGCCTTCAGCAACTTGCGGTAGTCGATGTCGAAGCCCAGCGACTTGGCTGCGGCGTAGAGATTGGCGCCGTCGATGAACAGGGCAACTTTCTCGCGTGAATCAAACATGAGGCATGATCCTCTGGAATATGCATTGAACCGACAATCATATCGGCATTCCATTAAGGAAGCCGTATCGCAAACAGAATTTTAGCATGCACCGCCAAAAGGGGCTGTTTTGTGGCTTGCTGCCATGTTCGTGCCGCATTGGCGTGCTTGACCGCAATGAAGTTGCGCCGGCCACGAGTTCGCGGTATAGCGGCGCGAAGACATCCTTATGGATACGATTTTCCACACACAATTGACGTAGGGGAAACGCAATATGGCTCGCGTTACCGTCGAAGACTGCATCGACAAGGTCGAGAACCGTTTCGATCTCGTTCTCCTGGCCGCGCACCGCGCCCGCCAGGTCTCCCAGGGCGCCTCGATCACGGTCGATCGCGACAACGACAAGAACCCTGTCGTGGCGCTGCGTGAAATCGCCGACCAGACCCTGTCGCCAGGCGATCTGCGCGAGGACCTGATCCACTCGCTGCAGAAGCATGTCGAGGTGGACGAGCCGGAAAGCGACGTCGTGGACGCCGCCGACATGGCCGACACCGCCGACGCTCCGGAGGCTCTCACCTTCGACCGCATGTCCGAAGAAGAGCTCCTGGCCGGTATCGAAGGCCTCGTCCCGCCGGAAAAATCCGACGACCTCTGATCTCTCGACGATCTTCACCGATCGTCGAATGATGGTTATATGAAGCGCGCGGACAGCTCTGTCCGCGCGCTTTTTTTGATGGGGGTGACGCGCCGATGATGCGCCAGTACGAGCTTGTGGAACGCATTCAGCGCTACAAGCCACAGGTCAACGAGGCTCTGCTGAACAAGGCGTATGTCTACGCCATGCAGAAGCACGGCGACCAGAAGCGCGCGTCCGGCGATCCCTATTTCTCCCATCCGCTCGAAGTCGCCGCGATTCTGACCGAGATGCATCTCGACGAGAGCACGGTCGCCGTCGGCCTCCTGCACGACACGATCGAGGACACCTCGGCGACGCGCCGCGAGATCGAGGAGATGTTCGGCGAGGACATCGGCCGTCTCGTCGAAGGCCTGACCAAGCTGAAGAAGCTGGACCTCGTCTCCAAGCGCGCCGCCCAGGCGGAAAACCTGCGCAAGCTACTGCTCGCCATCGCCGACGACGTGCGCGTCCTGCTGGTCAAGCTCGCCGACCGGCTGCACAACATGCGCACCCTCGACTACGTGCCACCGCACAAGCGCGCGCGCATCGCCGAGGAGACGATGGACATCTATGCGCCGCTCGCCGGCCGCATGGGCATGCAGGACATGCGCGAGGAACTGGAGGATCTGGCCTTCCGCCACATCAACCCGGAAGCCTACCGCACCATCACCGACCGGCTCGCCGAACTGGGCGAATACAACCGCGAGACGCTCGGCGACATCACCGTGACGCTGAAGGACCGGCTCGCCGAAAACGGCATCGAGGCCGAGGTCTACAGTCGCCAGAAGAAGCCCTGGTCGGTGTTCCGCAAGATGGAATCCAAGGCGCTCTCCTTCGAGCAGCTGTCCGACGTCTTCGGCTTCCGCATCATCGTCGACAAGGTCGACGACTGCTACCGAGCGCTGGGCGTCGTTCACCGCAAGTGGAACACCGTGCCCGGCCGCTTCAAGGACTACATCTCGACGCCGAAGCAGAACGACTACCGTTCCATCCACACGACCATCGTCGGGCCGTCGAAGCAGCGCGTCGAACTGCAGATCCGCACCCGCGAGATGCACGAGGTCGCCGAATACGGCGTCGCCGCCCATGCGATCTACAAGGACAAGCCGGCCGCCGAGAAGGCGAACGGGCAAGATGCGGGCGGCGGAATCTCCAAGGATTCCAACGCCTATGCCTGGCTGCGCCGCACCATCGAATCCCTCTCGGAAGGCGACAACGCGGAAGAGTTCCTCGAGCACACCAAGCTGGAGCTGTTCCAGGACCAGGTCTTCTGTTTCACGCCCAAGGGTCGGCTGATCGCGCTGCCGCGCGGCGCCACGCCTGTCGATTTCGCCTATGCGGTCCACACCGACATCGGCAATTCCTGCGTCGGGGCCAAGATCAACGGCCGCATCATGCCGCTGGTCACGCGCCTGCAGAACGGCGACGAGGTGGAGGTCGTGCGCTCCAACGCGCAGACGCCGCCGGCCGCCTGGGAGCATGTCGTCGTCACCGGCAAGGCGCGCGCCGCGATCCGCCGCGCGTCGCGCATGGCGGTGCGCAAGCAATATGCCGGCCTCGGCCACCGCATCCTCGAACGCGCCTTCGAGCGGGCGGGCGAGGCCTTCTCGCGCGACATCCTGAAGCGCGGCGTCAAGCGGCTCGGCCACAAGGAGGTCGACGACGTGCTCGCCGCCGTCGGGCGCGGCGAAATCCCCTCCGACGATGTCGTGCGCGCGGTCTTCCCGGACTATCAGGGCAGCCGCAACGCCTCGATACCGGCGGGCGGGGCGGAAGGCGACGGCTGGTTCAACCTGACCAACGCCGAAGGCATGATGTTCCGCATTCCGGGCGATGCGGCGTCCCCCGACGCCCAAGGCGTCGCCGCGCGCGAGGCGATCAACCGCGCGATCCCCATCCGCGGCGCCGCCAGCGACATGCCGGTGCGCTTCTCGCCGGAAGGGGCGGTGCCGGGCGACCGGATCATCGGCATCTCCACGCCGGGCAAGGGCATCACCGTCTATCCGATCCAGTCTCCGGCGCTCGCCGCCTATGACGACCAGCCTGAGCGCTGGATCGACGTGCGCTGGGACATCGAGGGGCTTGAGAAGCGCCGCTTTGCCGCGCAGATCGTCGTCACCGCGATCAACGCGCCGGGCTCGCTCGCCGAGATCGCGCTGATCATCGGCCAGCTCGACGCCAACATCCACACCCTTTCCATGGTGCGCACTGCACCGGACTTCACCGAGATGGTATTCAGCCTGGAGGTCTGGGACCTGAAACATCTCAACGGCGTGATCGCCGGCCTGCGCGAGGCCGAGGCGGTCTCCACCGTGGAACGGGCGAGCGGCTAGAGCGGGAGCGACAATGACGCAGGACATGACAACCGAGGACGTGCTGAAGGTCTTCGAAAGCGCCGGCGCGGTGATGCACGGGCATTTCATCCTGACGTCGGGGCTGCGCAGCCCCGTCTTCCTGCAAAAGGCCCGCGTCTTCATGCATCCGGACAAGACCGAGACGCTGTGCAAGGCGCTCGCCGGCAAGATCACGGCGGCAGGCGTCGGCGAGATCGAATATGTGGTCGGCCCGGCCGTCGGCGGCATCATTCCGGCCTACGAGACCTCGCGCCATCTCGGCGCCCCGGCGATCTGGGTCGAGCGGCAGGACGGCGTCTTCAAGCTGCGCCGCTTCGAAATTCCCGAGGGCGCCCGCGTCGTCATCATCGAGGACATCGTCACCACCGGCCTTTCGATCCGCGAAACGGTCGAAAGCCTGAAGGCGCTCGGCGCGAACGTCCTGGCGGCCGGCTGCCTGATCGACCGCTCGGCCGGCAAGGCGGAGGTCGGCGTACCGCTGATCGCGCTCGCCGAATATGAGGTTCCGGCCTATCCGGCAGACAAATTGCCGCCGGAATTGGAGGCCATACCGGCGGTGAAGCCGGGCAGTCGCGGGCTGTAGCCGCGCGCGTGTCGCGCGCCTGCTTGATAGGGGACCACAGGCCGCTTATCTCTATCCGGTTACCATGTGTTGGGGATTGAACCCTTACCATGGTCCGATCGGATGTCGTCGAGTGTGGCCGGAATGATCTTTGCACGCAGGGAACGCGAGAATTGGGGCAACAGATTTCGCGTCTGGCTGCTTCCGCGCCGCAATTATGCGCGTTCGTTCCGCTACTACTGGAAGCGCATGCTGCGCATCAAGGCGACGCCGCATGCGATCGCCGCGGGCGTCGCTGCCGGCGCCTTCGCCTCCTTCACGCCCTTCATGGGCTTTCACTTCATCCTGGCCTTCGTGCTCGCCTGGCTGCTGGCCGGCAACATGATCGCCGCGGCGCTCGGCACCGCGGTCGGCAATCCGCTGACCTTCCCGGCGATCTGGGCGGCCACCCACGGCGCCGGAACGGCGATCCTGGGAGCCGCCGCCACCAGCAACCCGTCCTCGGTTCACATCGGCTCGCTCCTGCGCAAGGGCGAGGTCATGGCGATCTGGGATCCGCTGCTGAAGCCGATGCTCGTCGGCGGCGTGCCGCTCGGCCTCGCGGTCGGGGGCTTCCTTTACGTGCTGACGCGCTTCGCCGTCGCCGCCTTCCAGCACCGCCGCCGCACGCATTTCGAGACCTTCCGCCCGGCCGCCGAAAACCCGGAGCTCGGCGCGTGATCGTCGGACTGGGAAGCGACCTGATCGACATCCGACGGGTCGAGAAATCGCTGCAGCGGTTCGGGGAAAGGTTCACCGAACGCGTCTTCACCGAGATCGAACGCGCCAAGTCCGACCGCAGGCGCATGCGCGCCGCCTCCTACGCCAAGCGTTTCGCCGCCAAGGAAGCCTGCGCCAAGGCGCTCGGCACCGGCCTGTCGCGGGGCGTCTTCTGGCGCGACATGGGCGTGGTCAACCTGCCGGGCGGAAAGCCCACCATGCAACTGACCGGCGGCGCGGCGGCTCGGCTTGAGACGCTGATGCCGGCAGGGCACCGGCCGGTCATCCACCTGACAATCACCGACGACATGCCGCTCGCACAGGCCTTCGTGATCATCGAGGCGCTGCCGGAATAGACACGCCGCCGCCCGGCGGGATTGGGGAATTGCGGCCAATACCCCGAGACGCTAAGACCGGTCGCACGCGACGGCGCAAATCACAAAGACGGGACAAGATTCGTGGCTGAAGAGACCAAGACCAAGCAAAGTACGCTGGGCGAGACCGTATCGGTCATCGTGCAGGCGCTGATTCTGGCGCTGATCATTCGCACGCTCCTTTTCCAGCCCTTCTCGATCCCCTCGGGTTCGATGCGTCCGACGCTGCTGGAAGGCGACTATCTGTTCGTCTCCAAATTCGCCTATGGCTATTCGAAGCACTCCCTCCCGTTTTCGCCGGACATCTTCTCCGGCCGGATCTGGGAAGGCACGCCCAAGCGCGGCGATGTCGCCGTGTTCAAGCATCCGGTCTCCAATGTGGACTACATCAAGCGCGTCATCGGCCTGCCGGGCGACCGCATCCAGATGAAGAACGGCCAGCTCTTCATCAATGACGAGCCGGTCAAGCGCGAACTGACCGGCCAGATCAACGATCCGGATGTCACCGAGAAGGTCGGCCCGGTCGATGTCTATGTCGAGACGCTGCCGAACGGCGTCAGCTACCGCACGCTCGACCTGTCGCCCAACTCCACGGCCGACAACACGCGTGAATTCGTGGTGCCGGAAGGCCACTATTTCATGATGGGCGACAATCGCGACAACTCCAACGACAGCCGCTTCGGCGTCGGCTACGTGCCGCTGGAGAACTTCGTCGGCCGCGCCAACATCATCTTCTTCTCCATCGCCGGTGGCGCTTCGCCGCTCGAAATCTGGCGCTGGCCGTCAGAACTGCGCCTCGACCGGTTCTTCCACTCCGCCTCCAAATGACGAAGGCGGACGCCAGGGCGCGGGTGTCGTCCGACATGCTGCAAAGGCTGGAGGAGACGACCGGCCACCGCTTCGAGAACCGCGAACGCCTCGACCGCGCGCTCACCCATGCGAGCGCGCGGGGCCGCACCGGACGCGACTACGAACGGCTGGAATTCCTCGGCGACCGGGTGCTTGGCCTCTGCGTCGCCGAAATGCTGTTCGCGGAGTTCAAGGACGCCAATGAGGGCGAATTGTCGGTTCGGCTCAACCAACTCGTCAATGCCGACGCGCTCGCCGCCGTCGCCGACGAATTGTCGCTCGGCGATTTCATCCGTGCCGGCTCCGACGTGCGGCAGCTGCGCGACAGCCACCGCAAGAACCTGCGCGCCGACGTAGTCGAATCGCTGATCGCGACGATCTATCTGGAGGGCGGTCTCGACGCGGTGCGTCCCTTCATCCGGCGCTACTGGAAGGACCGCGCGGTCGATGCCGAGACGGCGCGCCGCGACGCCAAGACCGAGTTGCAGGAATGGGCGCACCGCGCCCACGCCGCCACGCCGGTCTACAAGGTGCTGGAGCGCACCGGACCGGATCACGATCCGATGTTCACGGTCTCCGTCACAGTCGGCGCGCTGGCGCCGGAATCCGCAGAGGGCCGTTCGAAGCGCATCGCCGAACAGGCCGCCGCCGCCCGCATGCTCGTGCGTGAAAAGGTTCGAGACAATGACTGACACGCCCGCCACTCCGACCCGGTCCGGTTTCATCGCGCTGATCGGCGCGCCGAATGCCGGCAAGTCGACGCTCGTCAACCAGCTCGTCGGCGCCAAGGTGTCGATCGTCAGCCACAAGGTGCAGACGACGCGCGCCCTGGTGCGCGGCATCGACACCGTCGGCGTCACGCAGCTCGTCTTCACCGACACGCCCGGCGTCTTCGCGCCGAAGCGCCGCCTCGACCGCGCCATGGTGACCACCGCATGGTCGGGCGCCCGCGACGCCGACATCGTGCTGGTGCTGATCGACGCGCGAAAGGGCGTGCGCGAGGACGAGGAGCGCATCCTGGAGGCGCTGGCCAACATCCGGCAGCCGAAATGGCTGATCCTCAACAAGGTCGACACGATCGATCCGCCGAAGCTTCTCGAACTGGCGAAGGAGCTGAACGAGCGCGCCGAATTCGCCGAGACCTTCATGATCTCCGCGCTCAACGGTTCGGGCTGCAAGGACCTCGTCAACAAGCTCGCCGAGGTCGTGCCGGAAGGGCCCTGGTACTATCCCGAGGACCAGATCTCCGACCTGCCGATGCGCCAGCTCGCCGCCGAGATCACCCGCGAGAAGCTCTATCTGCGCCTGCACCAGGAGCTGCCCTACGCTTCCACCGTCGAGACGGAGAAATGGGAGGAGCGCAAGGACGGCTCGGTGCGCATCGAGCAGGTGATCTATGTCGAGCGCGACAGCCAGAAGAAGATCGTGCTTGGCCACAAGGGCGAGACGATCAAGGCGATCGGCCAGTTGGCCCGCAAGGAGATCGGCGAGATCCTCGAACAGCCGGTGCATCTGTTTCTCTTCGTCAAGGTGCGCGAGAACTGGGGCAACGATCCCGAGCGCTACCGCGAGATGGGGCTGGACTTTTCCTCCGAGTGACGCAATCTCCGCGCCATGGAATGGCGGGACCGCGGCATCATCATCGGAACGCGCAGGCACGGCGAGACGAGCCTGATCCTCGAAGTGATGACCGAAAGGCGTGGCCGGCATCTGGGGCTGGTGCGCGGCGGCCGTTCGCGGCGTCAGCAACCGATCCTGCAACCCGGAAACGAGGTCGATCTGACCTGGCGCGCGCGGCTGGAGGAACATCTTGGCCTGTTCCAGGTGGAACCCCTGGCGCTCGCCGCCGCCCGGCTGATGGACCGGCCGACCGGCATTCTCGGCATCCAGCTTCTCGCCAGCCATCTGCGCCTGCTTCCCGAACGCGATCCCCACGCCGAACTCTTCCGCGCCATGGAAGTGATCATCGAGCATCTGTGCGAGGCGGAGATCGCCGGGCCGCTGATGGTGCGTTTCGAACTGCGCCTGCTGGAGGAACTGGGCTTCGGCCTGGACCTGTCGGCCTGCGCCGGGACGGGGCTGCGCAACGACCTCATCTACGTGTCGCCGAAGACCGGCCGCGCCGTCAGCCGGCTGGCGGGCGAGCCGTGGAAGGACAAGCTTCTCGCGCTTCCGCCCTTTCTCGGCGGCCAGCCCTCGGTGGTGCCCGACGCGGCGGCGATGGCCGACGCCTTCGCGCTCACCGCCCATTTCCTGAACCGCCACGTCTACGAGCCGCGCGGCATGAAGCAGCCCGACACGCGGGCCGGCTTCGTCGCCGCGGTGCGGCGTGCGATCGCGGACGACGGCGGCAACCCGATCGACGAGGATGAACGACATGACGAAAGCGGAAGACACGATGCAGGCTGACGAACAGAGTTCCGCTGAGTACAGCGCGCCCGGAGGCTACGGCCCGGTGCCACCCGAGGTGCTTGCCTCGATGAGCGGCCTCGACATGCTGCGCAAGATGCTCTCCGGCGAGTTGCCGGCGCCGCCCATCTCGAAAACCTTGTCCTTTTCGCTGTCGGAGGTCGACGAGGGCAGGGTGGTCTTCAGGGGCATGCCGAAGGAAGAGCATCTCAACCCGGCCGGCACCATCCATGGCGGCTGGACGGCGACGATCATGGATTCCGCGCTTGCCTGCGTCGTGCAGAGCGTCCTCAAGCAGGGCGAGGCCTTCACGACCACCGAATTCAAGGTCAACCTGATCCGCCCGATCACGCCCGAAACCGGCGAGGTCGCCTGCGAGGCGAAGATCGTCAGTCGCGGCCGCACCATCGGCGTCTCGGAATGCCGCGTCACCGACAGCCGCGGCCGGCTAATGGCATTCGGCACGGAGACCTGCTCGATCTTTCCCGCCCGGGGCGCGTGAGCCGCGCCGCCACGCCTGCACCCCGGAGTGTCATCACGTCACGGAGTAATGTTATATCGTAACATATTGATTTGGCGATGTTTTGCACCCTCCCGTTATCGTTCTGTCATGGAGCGGGGATACCACGCCGGCGACGACAACCGTCACGGTGACAGAGGGAGACACTCCATGAAATTGACCGTAACCGCCGCGCTCGTCGCGACGCTTTCCGCTTCCACGGCTTTCGCCCAGGACCTGCCGCAGGCTTCCAGCGACTGGTACACCTCGGCCCAGGCCCTGATCCAGGAAAAGCTCGCCGCCCAGCCGATCACGAAGAAGGCCAAGAACGTCATCCTGTTCGTCGCTGACGGCAACGGCGTCGGCACCAACTACGCCATCCGCCTGTTCGACGGCCAGTCCAAGGGCATGCTGGGTTCGGAAAACGTCCTTCCCTACGAGAGCTATCCCTACACCGCGCTGATCAAGACCTACAACATCAACGCCCAGACCCCGGATTCCGCGCCGACCGCCGGCTCGATGAACACCGGCGTCAAGCAGATCTTCAACACGATCAACCTCTCCGAAGCCGGCGTGAACAAGGATTGCGCCTCCGAGGAAGGCAACAAGCTGACGACCTTCTCCGAAATCGTCACCGGCATGGGCAAGTCCGTCGGCATCGTCTCGACCGCCCGCATCACCCACGCCACCCCGGCCGCCGTCTACGCCAAGACCGCTGACCGCAACTGGGAAGGCGAAGCGCCGGAAGGCTGCACCGACATCGCCCAGCAGCTGTTCGACGCCATGTCTGCCGGTACCGTCGATCTCGTCTTCGGCGGCGGCTCGCGCTACTTCGCTCCGAAGGACGTCGAGACCATGGATGGCGGCAAGGGTCGCCGCATCGACGGCCGCAACCTCATCGAGGAAGCCCAGGCCGCCGGCATGCAGTATGCCTACAACACCGCGTCCTTCAACGCGCTGAACCTCGACGGCTCCGCCCCGGTGCTTGGCCTGTTCGAAGACAGCCACATGAAGTACGAGTATGACCGCGCCGACGACGACGAGCCGTCCCTGACCGACCTGACCAAGGCCGCCATCGAGCACCTGAGCAAGAACGGCGAAGGTTTCTACCTCGAGATCGAATCGGGCCGCGTCGACCACGCCAACCATGCCGGCAACGCCTACCGCACCCTGACCGACGGTCAGGAGTTCACGCAGGCTGTCGCTCTGGCCGACGAACTGACCGATGACGAGGACACCCTCATCATCGTCACCGCCGACCACGAACACGCCATCGCCTTCAACGGCTATTGCGGCCGTGGCTCCAACATTCTCGGCCTCTGCATGGGCATCAAGGCCGGCCAGACCGAGCATTCCGGCGAGCCGCTGCTCGGCGCCGACGGCAAGCCCTACACCGTCATCGGTTACCTGAACGGCGCCGGTTCGGTGATGACGGAGCAGTCTGACGGTTCCTATTTCGGCACGCGTCCGGCCCTCGACGAGGACGCCGCAACCGATCCGGAATACCTGCAGCAGGCCCTGATCCCGATGTCCTCCGAAACCCACTCGGGTGAGGATGTCGTCTCTTTCGCCAAAGGTCCGTGGGCGCATCTGCTGACCGGCACGCTTGAGCAGAACGTGATCTTCCACGTGATGCATCACGCCGTGACGGCCGAGTAAGCGGCGCATTGCCGCATGCGAAAGGCCCGCGATCCGCGGGCCTTTCTTCTTTTCGTCATCCGCCCGGCATAGTTTCACGGTCGGGATGACGCTCTCAACGGAGGCAGGAATGGACCGGAGAACCTTTCTCATCGCGGGTCTCGCCACGGGCTTCGCGCCGCGCGCATTCGCGCAGGATGACGAGGTGGTGCGCATGCGCGATCTCTACAACAAGGACCTGTCCTTCTCCGACTACGCGAAATCCATGGAGGGTCGGCGCATCTCCGTCCAGGGCTTCATGGCGCCGCCGCTGAAGGCGGATTCGAATTTCTTCGTGCTGACCAAGAGGCCGATGGCCGTCTGCCCGTTCTGCGAGACCGAGGCGGAATGGCCGAACGACATTCTCGCCGTCTACACGAAACGCACCCTGAGGACCGTCCCCTTCAACGTGCGCATCGTCACTTCGGGCGAACTCGCGCTCGGCACCTACACCGATCCCGAACTCGGCTTCGTCAGCCGTGTGCGGCTGGTCGATTCGACGGTCGCGAGGGGCTGATGCGCGTCTCGACGAACCGCGAGGTTCGCAAGCCCGACGGGGCGTCGCGCGGAGAGCGCGCGCCATGGCAGGCCCGAGCGGAGCGAGGCTTCGCCGTGAGATCTGAAAAGGGATTCTGCTGATGCGCGATTCCACGAACCGCGAGGTTCGCAAGCCCGACCGGACGTCGCGCGGTGAGCGCGCGCCATCGCAGGCCCGAGCGGAGCGAGGCTTCGCCGTGAGATCGCAAAAGGGATTCGCCTGATGGGGCTGGCACTGTCGGTGCGCGACCTCGTCGTCGAAGGCGACCGCGGGCGTGAACTCCTGCGCATCGGCGCGCTCGACATCGAGGCCGGCAGCCGCATCGGCGTGCGGGGCCCGTCCGGGGCCGGCAAATCCACGTTCCTCTACGCGATCGCGGGCCTGATCGGCCTGAAGGCGGGATCGGTCACATGGGGCGAAGAGGCGATCTCCGCGCGCAGCGCGGCCGAACGCGCGCGCTTCCGCCGCGAGCGCGTCGGCATGATCTTCCAGGATTTCCTTCTGTTCGAGGAACTGCCGGCGCTCGGCAACGCGGCATTGGCGGCTTCCTACGCGTCGCGGTCGGAGCGTGAGCGCATCACCGGCGGGGCCGCGGACATGCTGGCCCGGCTCGGCCTCGGCGATCACAACGAGCGCGCCGTCGACACCTTTTCCGGCGGCGAACGCCAGCGGGTCGCGGTGTCGCGCGCGCTGGCCGGCGATCCGCCGATCATCCTCGCCGACGAGCCGACCGCGAGCCTCGACCGTACCGCCGCCGACAGGCTGATCGAAGATCTTGCCGATCTCGCCGCCTCGCGCGGCAAGACGCTGATCGCCGTCAGCCACGACGCGGCCTTGCATGAGCGCATGGACCGGGTCATCGACATCGTCGACGGCCGCTGGACAGGGGAGGCCTGACCGTGCCGAGCGCGCTTTCCGAGGCCTGGCAGGGCCTGCCGGCGGATGCGCAGGACGCGATCTGGTTCGTCGTCCTGCTGCTCCCGGCGCTCGTGACGGGCCTGATCGTCACCCGCGGCTATCGGCCCTTCGGCCTCGTGCGCGCGATGATGTGGCGCTATCGCTGGACCAACGCCCTCTTCATCGCCCTGATCGCGATCTCGGTCGGCATCGGCGTCGGGCTGATCGCCCAGGAACGCGGCCTTCGCAAGGGCACGGCGCGGGCGGCCGAGAAGTTCGATCTCGTCGTCGCCGCGCCCGGCTCGGAAGTGCAGATGCTGATGGCCGCGGTCTATCTGCAGCCGGTCGACGTGCCGCTGATCGACGGCCCCACCTATGCGACGATCGAGAACCACGAAAACGTCTCGCTGGCCGCACCGATTGCCTATGGCGACAGCTACGAGGCGTCGCCGGTGATCGGCACCACTCAGCAATTCGTCACCCATCTGGCCGGCGAGTTGAAGCAGGGCCGCATGTTCGCCGGGCTGGAGGAGGCCGTGGCCGGCGCCCGGGTGCCGCTCTCCGTCGGCGACACCTTCACGCCGGCCCATGGCGTCGGCGACGCAGCCGAGCACGACGCCCATGAGGGCTACGGCATCACCGTCGTCGGCAAGATGGATCTGACAGGAAGCCCCTGGGACAAGGCGCTCCTCGTGCCGGTTGAAGGGGTCTGGGCCGTGCACGGGCTGGCGAGCGGCCATGCGCCGGAGCGCGCCGGCCAGATCGGTCCGCCCTTCGACGCGGACTATTTCCCAGGCACGCCGGCGGTGCTGGTGCGCGCCGAACAGCTCTGGGCGAATTACGCGCTGCGCTCCGAATTCACCACCGAGAAGACGATGGCCTTCTTTCCGGGCGCGGTCCTCGCGGGCCTGCATTCGATGCTCGGCGACATCCGCCAGGTCATGAGCGTCATGGCCGTGCTGACCCAGGTGCTGGTGACCGCCGGCGTTCTGGCGGGGCTCGTCGTTCTCACCCGGCTCTATGCCCGCCGGCTGGCGCTGCTGCGCGCGCTCGGCGCGCCCGACCGCTTCGTCTTCTCCGTCGTCTGGTCCTATGCCGCAGCCCTGATCGGCGCCGGCGCGCTTGCCGGCATCGGCGTCGGCTTCGCCGCCGTCGGCGCGATTTCACGGGTCGTCACCGCGCGCACCGACATTCTCGTAACCGCAACGCTGGGCTGGCCGGAATTCCACCTCGTCGCCGGCTTCGTCAGCCTCACGGTTCTCCTCGCCCTGACGCCGGCCTTCATGGCGCTGTCACGGAACATCATTACAGACCTGCGGGCGTAACAACATTACATCGAAGGGGCTTCCCATGATCCGCGCTCTGGCTGCCGTTCTGGCAACATCGATCTATCTTCTGCAGCCTGTCTCCGTGCATCACGCGCACGCCGAGGACGCGGCGCATTCCGAAGCGGAGCACGACCACGATCACGAGGAAGGCGAACACGCCGAAGACCACGATCACGACGAGGGCGACCATTCGCACCACGAAGGCGAGGCCGACGGCGTCCGCACCCTGCATGCCTGGACCCGCGCGACTTCGGGCCGCAGCGCGCTCGTCTTCGTCGACATCGACAACATGTCCGATCACGACATCGCCATCACCGGCGGCGAAGCGGAGATCGCCGACACGGTCGAGCTGGTCGGTTTCCAGTTGAAGGACGGCGAGCCGGATTATGTCGTCCTGCCGCCGGTGCCGATCAAGGCCGGCACCGAGATGACGCTCGCCCCGAACGGCCTCGCGCTGCGCCTCGACGGCCTGCACGGGCCGCTGGCGAAGGGAGAGGAGCACCTGATCGAAATCGAGTTCGATTTCGGGCACATCGAGATGTTCTTCCAGGTCGAAGACGCCGACGCACGCAACCACAGCCACGTCGGCCATCAGCACTGAGGCGAGGTCGCAAGCCGGGGATCAGCCGTCCAGATGGGCGGCCAGTTCCGTGCGGATCGCCGCGTCGTCCCAGTCGAGCGGTCCCGAATGCTGGCCCACCACGCGCCCTTCGGCGTCGAGCAGGATCGTCGCCGGCATGCCGAACAGGCCGAACAGCGGGCCGGAGCGGTTCTTGCGATCCTGCAGCGTAACGAAACCCGCCAGGCCGAGATCGTCGAGGAAACGGTCGATCTTTTCGCGCGGTGAGGGTTCCACCGCGATGACGATCAGCCGGTCGCGCAGCCCGTCGTCGGACAGCGCCTGCGCATAGGATGCGAGCCCCGGCAACTCCTCGCGGCACGGCCCGCACCACGTCGCCCAGAAATGCAGGATCGCCGCTTCGCCGACCGGCAGGAAATCGGCGAGGACATGCGTCTTGCCGATGGAGTTGACGATCTCGACATCGGCGCTCGCCGCCGGTCGCGGCTCCACCGGCGCGAAGACGCCGTCCGCGCGGACGGCGCCGGTGGTCAGCGCGAGCAGGGCGAGGGCGACCCGCAGCGCGCGCATGGTCACTGCGCCGGCTGCAGCTGGGGCCGTGCGGCCGGCCGCTCCTTGATCGGCCAGTGCACGGCCGCCGCGAACAGGCCGAGCGCCACGCCGAGCCACCAGACGGAATCGTAGCTGCCATAGATGTCGTAGAGGAACCCGCCCAGCCAGACGCCAAGGAACGAGCCGATCTGGTGGGAGAAGAAGACGATGCCGCCGAGCATGCCGAGATAGCGCGTGCCGAACATGATCGCGACCAGCGCGTTGGTCGGCGGCACGGTCGACAGCCACAACAGCCCCATCACGGCCGAGAAGATGACCACGCTCGTGCCGGATTGCGGCAACAGCAGGAAGGCCGTCACCGCGATCGAGCGCCCGACATAGATCAGCGCCAGGAAGATCGGCTTGGAATATTTCTGCCCGATCACGCCCGAGGCGAGCGACCCGATGATGTTGAAGAAGCCGATCAGCGCGATGCCGATCACGGCGAAGCGCGCGTCGATGCCGATGTCGCCGATATAGGCGGGAAAATGCGCGGTGATGAACGCCACCTGGAAACCGCAGACGAAGAAGCCGGCGGTGAGCAGGAGATAGCTCTGGTGGCCGAAGGCCTCGCGCAGGGCCTCGCCGATGGATTGCTCGACATCGGTCTGCTTCTGCGTGCCGGACGACGAATTGCCGCGCAGCGGAAAGGCCAGCACCGGCACGATCAGCATCATCGCCGACATGACGAGCAGCGAATCCGACCAGCCCATCGCGTCGATCAGCATCTGGCTGAAGGGCGCGAACAGGAACATGCCTGCCGACCCCGCCGCCGTGCCGAGCCCGAAGGCCATGGAGCGCTGCTCCGGCGTCACGTTGCGCGCAAACGCGGCCAGCACGATGCCGAACGAGCCGGACGCGATGCCGAGCCCGACCAGCAATCCGCCGCCGATATGCAGGAACCAGATGTTCTGCGGCGCGGACATCATGAACAGGCCGGAGGCGTAGAGGATGGCAGACAACGCCAGGACCCGCCAGGTCCCGCGCTTGTCGGCGAGCGCGCCGAAGAAAGGCTGCCCGACGCCCCACATGAGGTTCTGGATCGCCATGGCGAGGCCGAATTCGGAGCGAGACCAGCCGGTGTCCGCGAGCATCGGCAGCTGGAAGAACCCCATCGCCGAGCGTGGACCGAAGGTCAGCGCCGCGATCAGGCAGCCGCTTGCGATGATCAGCCAGGGGAAACCCGGTTCGCTTCTTGAGACTGTCGTCATCCCGTCTTCCTCCAAGCTAGCCGAAGAGACCTAGAACGGAATGGGGTGAAGGCCAAGCGAACAATGCGGGCCAACGATGAATTTCATTGAACGTCGATTCAATTTCGCTGCACGTTGAATTCCGCCGGTCCTGACCGCCGAAGCCCTCAGATGCTCTTCAGGCTCACCCGCTTGTGCGCCTCTTCCACGCTTTCAACGCGCTCCGAGTAGCGGTCGGTCAGGTAGGGGGAGATGTCGCGCGTGAGGAGCGTGAATTTCATCAACTCCTCCATCACGTCCACGACGCGATTGTAATAGGCCGACGGCTTCATCCGGCCCGCCTCGTCGAATTCCAGCCAGGCCTTGGCGACGGAGGACTGGTTCGGGATGGTGATCATCCGCATCCAGCGGCCGAGAATGCGCATCTGGTTGACGGCGTTGAAGCTTTGCGAACCGCCGCAGACCTGCATCACCGCCAGCGTGCGGCCCTGCGTCGGGCGGATGCCGCCGATCGGCGACAGCGGCAGCCAGTCGATCTGCGCCTTCATCGTCGCCGACATCGCGCCGTGCCGCTCCGGCGTGCACCACACCTGCGCCTCCGACCAGAGCGACAGCTGCCGCAACTCCTGCACCTTCGGATGGTCCGGCTCGGTGGCGTCGGGCAGGGGCAGGCCGTCGGGATGGAACACCCGCACCTCGGCGCCGAAATGGTCGAGCAGCCGCGCGGCCTCATAGGTCAGGAAGCGGCTGTAGGAGCGTTCGCGCTGCGACCCGTAGAGCATCAGCACGCGCGGCTTGTGGTCCGACACCGTGCCGCCGCGCAGCGCCGACACATCGATGGGCTTCAGCGCCTCTCCGACGATGTTCGGCAGGCTCTTGTCGTCCGTCCAGTCCAGTCCCGTCTTGTCCGTCATGGTCTCAGCCGGCGTTCCCCGCTGCCATCTCGGTCGCGCCTTCCAGCGCGCCGATCGTGTTCAGCGCCGTCTTCAGGTCGGCGGGGTTCATTTCCTCGAAGGGCAGGGCCATCAGGGCGCGCACGCGCAGTTCCAGCAGCCGGTAGGTGTCGGCAAAGGCGGCGCGGCGCTCGGCATCCGTCTCGCCACGTCCCGCCGGATCTTCGATCCCCCAATGGGCCTGCACCGGCGCGCCGGGCCAGAAGGGACAGGTCTCGCCCGCGGCGTTGTCGCAGACGGTGATCACGATATCCATCTTCGGCGCGTCCGGGCCGGCGAATTCGTTCCAGCTCTTCGACCGGAAAGCGCTGGTGTCGTGCCCGTAGGCCTGCAGCAGCGCGATGCCGTCCGGATTGGGCGTGCCGCGCGGCGTGGAGCCGGCGGAGAAGGCCTGCACGCGGCCTTCGCCCAGCTTGGCGAGTATGGCCTCGCCGAGAATGGACCGCGCCGAATTCGCGGTGCACAGGATGAGAATGTTGGTCATGAAAATTCCCGATGTGACTGATCGGCCTCGTTTTTCCGGCCGATCGCGTCGAGCTCTTTCTGCAGCGCCAGGCTGTCGAGCGACGCGAAAGGCAGGCTGGTGAAGACGGAGATGCGGTTGTTGAGCATGCGGAAGGCCTCGGAGAAGGCAAGCCGCTTCTCGGCCTCGTTGCCTTGCGCCGCCGCCGGGTCCGGCACGCCCCAATGCGCCGTCATCGGCTGGCCGGGCCAGACCGGGCAGGCCTCGGCGGCCGCCTGGTCGCAGACGGTGAAGACGAAGTCCATCGCAGGAGCACCCGGCGCGGTGAACTCCTCCCAGTCCTTCGAGCGGGCGAAGGACGTGTCGAAATTCAGGCTTTCCAGGAGGTCGATCGAATAGGGATGCACTTCGCCCTTGGGGTGGGAGCCGGCCGACCACGCCTTGAAGCGGCCGAGCCCCTCTCGATTGAGGATGGCCTCGGCCAGGATCGAACGGGCGGAATTGCCCGTGCACAGGAACAGGACATTGTAGATTTCACCAGGCATCGCGGGATCCTCCGACGGGCGCTAGCAAGCGCAGATGACTTCGTCCAGAACGGGTTTGCAGAGATCGGGATTGCCGCCGCAGCAATCCTCCATGAGAAAGGCGAGCAGGCTGCGCATGCCGTCGAAATCCGCGAAATAGCGGATCACGCGACCCTCGCGCGCGCTGCGCACCATGCCGGCGCGCGCCAGAACGGCGAGGTTGGCCGACATGGTATTCTGCTTCACGCCGAGCGCGTCGGCGATGTCGCCGGCTGCCATGCCCTCGGCGCCGTGTTTGACCAGGAGCCGGAAGGTCGCCAGCCGCGTGTCCTGTGCAAGCGCATGCAGCGCTTCGATCGCATTCGATTTATCCATATTTCAAGAATTATTGATATATTCGGCGAAGTCAACACCCCGCCGGCGGGCGAGGGGGCGGATTGCTCTTGGCGTTCGGCCGGGGAGCGATTATCTCGACAATGGCAAGAAATGCGAAGGGGAGGCGCCGCGATGAATGCGCATGAAACGCCGGATCCGCAGGCGGCCGGGGCCGTCACGGCCGAGGGGATCGCCGAGAGGCAGCGCCGCCTCTTTCGCACCGACGCGACCAGGTCGCTCGAATTCCGCAAGCGCCAGCTTCGTGCGCTCAGGCAGTGCCTTGTCGACAACGAGGCCGACATTCTCGACGCGCTGAAGCGCGATCTCGGCCGTCCGCCCGCCGAGGCCTATACCAGCGACATCGGCATCGTCCTGATCGAGATCGACATGGCGCTGAAGCATCTGGCCCGCTGGGCGCGGCCGAAACGCGTGCGCACGCCCTGGCTTCTCCTGCCGGGGTCGAGCCGCCTCGTCAGCGAGCCCTTCGGCAGCGCGCTGGTCATCGGGCCGTGGAACTACCCGCTCAACCTCGTCCTCGCGCCGGCCGTCGCCGCGCTGGCTGCGGGCAATTGCGTCGTCATCAAGCCGTCGGAACTCGCGCCGGCGACCTCGGCGGTCATGGCGCGCATGATCGGCGCGGCCTTCGATCCGGATGTGCTTGCCGTCATCGAGGGCGGCGTCGAGCCGACCCAGGCGCTTCTGGCGCAGGATTTCGACTATGTCTTCTTCACCGGCGGCACGCGGATCGGCAAGATCGTCATGGCCGCCGCCGCCGAACACCTGACGCCCGTCACGCTGGAGCTCGGCGGCAAGAACCCCTGCATCGTCGCCGCCGACGCCGACATGAAGGTCGCCGCCCGGCGCATCGCCTGGGGCAAGTTCTTCAACGCCGGCCAGACCTGCATCGCCCCCGATTTCGTCCTTGTCGAACGCGCGGCGCAGTCACAACTGACCGAGGCGCTGAAAGCGGCGATCACCGAGTTCTACGGCGAGGATCCGGCCGCAAGCGCCGATTACGCCCGCATCGTCAACGAGCGCCATTTCGACCGGCTGGCGGGTTTCCTGGGGCGGGGCAGGGTGGTTGCCGGTGGCCAGACGGACCGCGCTTCTCGCTACATCGCGCCGACCGTGATCGCCGACGTCTCCTGGGACGATCCCGTCATGGCCGACGAGATCTTCGGGCCGGTCCTGCCGGTCATCGCCTGCGACGATCTTGCCGCCGAAGCCGCCGCCCTGCGCGAGCGTCCGAAGCCGCTGGCGCTCTACGTCTTCTCCTCCGACACGAAATGGGCGGACGGGATCGTCGGCACGCTCTCCTCAGGCGGCGCTGCCGTCAACGACGTCTTCGCCCAGATGCTCAACATGGACCTGCCCTTCGGCGGCGTCGGCGCCAGTGGCATGGGCGCCTATCACGGCAAGTCCGGCTTCGACACCTTCTCCCACCACCGCGCCGTCGTCCGCCGCGCCACCTGGTTCGACCCGAAACTGCGCTACCCGCCCTACACGCTGCCGCTCGCCGCCCTCAAACAGGCGATGGCCCGCCTGATGTGACCGTCAGGCCGGTTTCGGCACCCCGGCGCATGTGCCGCAACGTAAGCGTGTGCCGGCGGAATTCGGTGCTGGCGCGGGCGGGCGCCGCGCGCTAGAGAGGGCGCGACCTGCCTGCCCAACACGTGCCGGACCGTGCTTGAAGTTCTTTCCGTAACCGTTCCGATCTACATCACGATCGCCGTCGGATTCCTGGCCACCCGTTTCGGCCTGTTTTCCGCCGACAACGTCCGTGCGCTCGGCCGTTTCACGCTCTACATCGCCTTGCCGGCGCTTCTGTTCCGCGCCATCGCGCAGAAGCCGGTCGGCGAGATCGCCCATCCGGCCTATATCGCCGCCTATCTCGCCGGATCGATCGCGATGGTGGCGCTCGGATACGTCGTCGTGCGTCGGGTTTTCGGCCGCGATCGCAGCATCTCCGCCGTCTCCGTCATGGGCATGGCCTGCCCGAACAGCGGCTTTGTCGGCTTCCCGATCATGCTGCTCATCTACCCGTCCGTCGCGGGCACCGTCCTGGCGATGAACATGGTCGTCGAGAACGTCTTCATCATTCCGCTCCTGCTGATGCTCGCCGAAAGGGGGCGCGGGCAGGAGGGGCATCCGCTGAAGGTCCTGGCGAACGCGCTCGGGCGGCTCGCCCTCAATCCGCTGGTCATCGGCCTTGCCGCCGGCCTCGTCGTGTCGCTGAGCGGCCTGCCGCTGCCCGCGCCGGTGATGCGGTCGGTCGATCTCTTTGCGCAGTCGAGCGCCGCCCTGTCGCTGTTCTTCATCGGCGGCACGCTGGTCGGCATGCCGGTCACCGGGCTCGCGGGGCGCATCGTGCCGATCGTGGTCGGCAAGCTGCTCGTCCACCCGGCCCTGATCCTCCTGGCCCTGTTCCTCGTGCCCCATCTCGGCTTCGCGCCCATTGAATCGCCCTATCGCGAGGCGCTCATCCTGACGGCGGCGATGCCGATCTTCGGCGTCTACCCGATCCTCACCCAGAAATATGGCGGCGAGGGCATGGCCGCGGTCGCCTTGCTGGCGACGACGGTGGCCTCTTTCGTCACCATCAGCGCGCTTCTGTGGACGCTGGCGGGCTAGCCTCGCACCGCCTGCGCATGGCGCCAATGCGCGTCAAGGGATTGAAATCGGGGCGCTTTGGCGTCAACTAGATACCAAGACCTTGGCGGAAGGCAGCGCCGGCCCGGCTCAAACCGGGCGCGGAAAGCTGCCGAACCGCGAGAACAAGCCGGCGAAAAGCGGGCGCGACGGGAAGAGTGAAAATGAGCGATTCACCGCAGGTAAGCAGCATTGCCACGGGCACGACCACGCAGAGCGCCGCCGAACGGTTCGGCGTCATCGAGCGTCCGACGCTGGAATGGACGCCGCAGGTCGCCGAGGAGACCGCGGATCTCTACGAGAAGGTCAAGGATCACATTCCGAAGATGGAATGGCCGGTCTATGCGCCCTATGTCGCCGCCATCAACCGGCTGAAGAAGGAGCGCAACGCCGTCATCCTGGCGCACAACTACCAGACGCCGGAAATCTATCACTGCGTCGCCGACATCGTCGGCGACTCGCTACAACTCGCCAAGGAAGCGACCAAGGTCGACGCCGAGATCATCATCCAGTGCGGTGTGCACTTCATGGCCGAGACCTCGAAACTGCTCAATCCGCACAAGACCGTGCTGATCCCCGACATGAAGGCCGGCTGCAGCCTGGCGGAATCGATCACTGGGGCCGATGTGCGCCTGCTGCGCGAACGCTATCCCGGCGTGCCGGTCGTCACCTATGTCAACACGTCGGCGGAAGTGAAGGCGGAGACGGACATCTGCTGCACATCGTCGAACGCCGTCCAGGTGGTCGAATCCTTCGGTGTCGACAAGGTGCTCTGCATCCCCGACGAATATCTGGCGCAGAACGTCGCCGCCCAGACCAAGGTGAAGATCCTCACCTGGAAGGGCCATTGCGAGGTGCATGAGCGCTTCACGGCGGAAGAACTGCTCGCCTACAAGGAAGCCGATCCGGAAATCGAGATCGTGGCCCACCCGGAGTGCCCGCGCGAGGTCGTCGAGATCGCCGACTACACCGGCTCCACCTCGGGCATGATCAACTACGTCAAGGACCGCAAGCCGCCCAAGGTGCTGCTGGTCACCGAATGCTCCATGGCGTCCAACATCTCCTCGGAGGTGCCGGAGGTGAACTTCGTCAAGCCGTGCAACCTGTGCCCGCACATGAAGCGCATCACCCTGCCGAAGATCCTCGACTCGCTGTGCGAGATGAAGGAGGAAATCCTCGTCGATCCCGCCATCGCCGACCGCGCCCGCCTGGCCGTGGAGCGCATGGTGAACCTGAAGCACTGAGTGCCCGTCGTGCGCCGAAGCCGGGGGGCTGGCGCCGGGGCCCCGCTACGGCGTAAGGGGTAGCGTGACAATTTGATGTCGGTCGCGTGGATGCGGCCGACAGTGAGGGGACCGGGCGGAATTGAATACCGAGACTGAGAGCGTACTCATCATTGGCGGCGGGCTCGCTGGCCTGTTCTGCGCGCTGAAACTGGCGCCGAAGGCGGTCACCGTCATCACGGCGGCGCCGATCGGCACGGGCGCGTCGTCGGCCTGGGCGCAGGCGGGCATCGCGGCGGCGGTCGGGCCGGGCGACACTGTGGAAAAACACGTCGCCGACACGCTGGTCGCGGGAGACGGCATCGTCGACGAGGCGGTCGCCCGCATGATGGCGACGCAGGCCTCCGACCGCATCCATGACCTGCTCGACTACGGCGTGCCCTTCGACCGGGACCTCGAGGGCCATCTCCAGGTCAGCCGCGAGGCGGCGCATTCCGAAAGCCGCATCGTGCGCGTGCGCGGCGACATGGCCGGCCGCGCGATCATGCAGGCGCTGGTCGAGACGGTGAAGAAGACGCCGTCGATCCGTGTGCTCGGCGGCTTCGTCGCCGAGAGGCTGCTCGTGGAGGAGGGGCGCGTCGTCGGGCTAGAGGCGCGCGGCCATGACGATGAGGGCGGCGACGGCGAACTCGTCACGCTGCGCGGATCGCAGGTGGTGATCGCGGCCGGCGGCATCGGCCATCTCTACGAGGTCACCACCAATCCGGCCGAGGCGCGCGGCGGCGGCGTCGGCATGGCCGCCCGCGCGGGCGCGCGGCTCGCCGATCTCGAATTCGTGCAGTTCCACCCTACCGCGATCAATGTCGGCAAGGATCCCGCGCCGCTCGCCACCGAGGCCCTGCGCGGCCATGGCGCGACGCTTCTCAACGCCGACGGCGTGCGCTTCATGGTGCCGATCCACCCCGACGCAGAACTTGCCCCGCGCGACGTCGTCGCCCGCGGCATCTTCGCGGAGGTCCAGGCCGGCCGCGGCGCCTTCCTCGATTGCACGACGGCCGTCGGCGCGAGCTTCGCCGAGGAGTTCCCGACCGTCTACGGCTATTGCCGCGAAGCCGGCATCGATCCCGTGACCCAGCCGATCCCCGTCGTGCCGGCGGCGCATTATTTCATGGGCGGCATCTGGACCGACATGGACGGCCGCACCTCGCTTCCGGGCCTCTGGGCCTGCGGCGAGGTCACCTCCACCGGCGCGCATGGCGCCAACCGGCTCGCCTCCAACTCGCTGCTGGAGGCCGTGGTCTTCTCCGCCCGCATCGCCGACGCGCTGCCGGGCGAGGATCTGGCCGACGCCCCGGCCGACTGGTCGCAGGGCTCGAAGGACAGCGGCCGCATCCAGCCGCGCCCCGACACCGACCAGATGAAGCGCCTGCGCCACACGATGAGCGCGCATCTCGGCGTGCTGCGCAATGGCGACGGCATGCGCCAGGCGCTGCGCACGATCATGACGCTGGAGCGCGAGGCCGACACCGAGCGCTTCGCCAACGTGCTGGCGACCGCCAAGCTGATCGCCGTCTGCGCGCTCAACCGCACCGAAAGCCGTGGCGGCCATTTCCGCACCGATTATCCCGCCGAGGACCCGGCATGGAGGCGCCGCACCTTCGCCACGCTGGAGCAGGCCGAGGCGACCATTCCCGCGCTTCTGGAGGATTGACCATGACCGCCGACGCCGAGACGCCCGCCGCCCTTCTTCCGAGCCTGCCGCGCCTGATGGTCGAGGAGGCGGTCCGCGCCGCCCTCCTGGAGGATCTCGGCCGCGCCGGCGACATCACCACCAACGCGACGATCCGGCCGGACGCCACGGCTTCCGTCGTGCTCGCCTCGCGTGAGAGCGGCGTCATCTCCGGTCTGGGGCTGGCGGAGGCCGCCTTCGGCCTGACGGATCCGGGCCTGAGCTTCGAGGCGAAATGCGCCGACGGCGACCGGGTGGAGCCCGGTGACGTGGTTGCCGCCATTTCGGGCAATGCGCGCGCCATCCTGTCGGCCGAGCGCGTCGCGCTGAACTACCTGATGCACATGTCGGGCATCGCCAGCTACACGGCCCGCTTCGCCGACGAGATCGCGCACACGCACGCAAAGGTCACCTGCACCCGCAAGACGATCCCCGGCCACCGCGCCTTTGAGAAATACGCGGTGCGCTGCGGCGGCGGTTCCAACCACCGCTACGGCCTCGATGACGCGATCCTGATCAAGGACAACCACATCGCCGTCTGCGGCGGCGTCGCCGAGGCGGTGCGCGCCGCGCGCGCCTATGCCGGCCATCTGGTCGCCGTGGAGGTCGAGGTCGATACGCTGGACCAGTTCCGCGAGGCGCTGACCGCCACGCCCGACGCCGTGCTGCTCGACAACATGAGCAACGACCAGCTTGCCGAGGCCGTCGGCATCAACAAGGCCGACAATGGCGGCCGGGTGAAGCTCGAAGCCTCCGGCAATGTCCGCTTCGAGACGATCCGCGCCATCGCCGAAACCGGCGTCGACTACATCTCGACCTCGAAGATCACCATGGCCGCCCCGACGCTGGATGTCGGGTTGGACATCCGCATCGAGGCGTGACGCCCGCGCCTTATGCGGCGGCCGGCGCCGGCGTCTCCGAGAAGAGATGCACGTCGCGCTGCGGGAAGGGGATCGACAGGCCTTCGGCGTCGAAGCGTTCCTTCGCCAGCTTGATCAGCTCGCGCGACACGGTCCACCAGTCCGGCGTGTTCATCCAGACGCGGCAGGTCACTTCCACGGCGCTGTCGCCGAGGTTGGAGACATAGATGAAGGGCTCGGGATCGGTGAGCACCTTGTCGTGGCCGTCGACGATCGACTGGAACGCCGCAAACGCCTTGTTGATGTCGTCGTCATAGGCGATGCCGACCACCAGGTCGAAGCGCCGCTTCGGCTTGCGCGAATAGTTGGTCACCGCGCTGCCCCAGACCTCGGAATTCGGCGCGAGAAGATAGAGGCCGTCCAGCGTCTCGAATTCGGTGGCGAACAGCCCGATCTCCTTGACCACGCCGGTCGCGTTCTGGGTCTCGATGAAATCGCCCACCTGGAACGGCCGCAGGAACAGCAGCATGATGCCGGCGGCGATGTTCTGCAGCGTGCCCTGCAGCGCCAGGCCGATGGCGATGCCGGCGGCGCCGAGAGCGGCGATGATCGAGGCGGTCTGCACCCCGAACTGCGTCAGCACCGTCACGAAGACGAGGATGAGGATCGCGTAGCGCGCCGACTTGGCGAGGAACAGGTTCAGCGTCTCGTCGCTGTTGCGGAAGCGCTTCAGGGCCGAATAGACCCAGCGGCGCACGAAGCCCGCCACCATGAAGCCGATGATCAGGATCAGGATCGCCCCGACGACCGAGAATGAATATTCAATGATGAGCGCGCTCGCGCGGTCCCAGACCGATTCAACCACGCCGACGAAGCCCGTCACCGTGTTTGCGACCGTTTCCTGAGTGCCGTCCATGAGTGTCCCCTTTTTCTTATCGCAGTGTCGCGCCGCGCCGGATCGGACGCGCGGCCTAGGTTAAGGCCAAACACATAAGGCAGGTTCCATCGATTGGAACCGCAGGCGGCTGCGCCCACAATTTTCTCGGCTTTCGCGCCCCGCGCGGCGCCTTTTCGCGCCTTGCCGGAGGGCGTTTCAGGGGGCTGCGAAACTTTTTTTGCCGATGAACGGTTTCTGAACGCCGGGTTCAGACCGGGTTCGGACGCGGCTTTCTACAACTGGGGCATCGAAACGCGGATCAGAACCGCAACCCAGAGGAGAATGACAATGCCCCGTAAAACTCTCATCGCAGTCGCCATCGCAACCCTCGCCGGCATCGCTTCCGTTCCGGCTTCCGCCAACGACGTCTTCCTCGACCAGTTCGGCTTCGGCAACCAGGCCGGTGGCGCACAGTCCGGCTTCGGCAACCAGATCGGCATCTTCCAGAACGGCATCTTCAACGGCGCCGTCAGCGAACAGTACGGCAACGGCAACACCGCCGCGATCGGCCAGGACGGCATCAACAACTACGGCGAGACCTGGCAGAACGGCAACGGCAACGCCGCCGGCGTCGGCCAGTTCGGCACCAACCACACCTCCATCCTGAGCCAGGACGGCAACGGCAACATCGCGGCCGGCGTCCAGGTCGGCAACGGCTGCTCGGCCGGCGTCAGCCAGACCGGTGGCGGCAACGTGGCGGCCTTCGTCCAGACCTGCCCGTAACAGGTCGCGAAAATCGTCGAAGCTGCCGGGCCGGATCCCCTCCGCCCGGCAGCGCCCATTGGAGCCGAACAAGGAGAAGAACCATGTTCAAGACACGCAAGACGCGTTTCGCAAGCGCCGCCGCCATTCTCGTCGCACTCGGCGCGGCCGGCTGCAGCGCGGGCGCCGGAGAAGCCGACATGACCCAACAGGCGCTCAGCTGCGAGATCGAGCAGTCCACCATGAACGGCGCGCTCGTCCTGCGCGGCGTCGTCCATGCCGACGCGGCCGTCAGCGGCAATTACCGCCTCAAGGTCACCAGCGCCGGTGGCGGCGGCAGCGCCAACATCAACCAGGGCGGCGCCTTCAGTGCCGGTCGCGGCGATACGGTCCGGCTCGGCACGGTGATGCTGGGCAATCGCGGAGCCACCTACGACGTGCGCCTCGAGGTCAGCGCCGGCGGCCACGACTATCAGTGCGCCGAACGCATCTGACCGGCCGCGCAATGAGTGAAAACGGGCTCCGGCACGCCGGGGCCCGTTTCTTTTTTCGGAAATCGTGCCGATGAACGCTTTCTGAACGGCGGGTTCCGGTTCGGTTCAGAGCGGGTGGGCCATTGTGGGGTCATCGAACGGCAAATGCCGAAAAAACCAGACAGGAGAAGCAACATGCCCCGCAACGCAATCATCGCAGGTCTCACCGCCGCCGTCATCGCAACCGCCGGTTTCTCGGCTCCGGCCCATGCCGGTGGCCAGATCGCCATCGACATCGTTCCAGGCTCCCCCGAGGAAGCCGAAGCCATGCGCACCGGCCTGCAGATCTACGGCATCATCAACGGCCTTCAGAACGGCGCCAACATCAACCAGCTCGGCCTCGGCAACATGGCCGGCATCGGCCAGAACGGCAGCGGCAATTACGGCGTCGTTCACCAGCAGGGCAACGGCCACAGCGGCACGCTGCAGCAGAACGGCAACAACAACGCCTATGGCGTGTTCCAGTTCGGCGAGAACACCAACGCCAACGTCACGCAGAACGGCAACAACGGCACCGGCGCAACGCTCGTCTTCGGCTGGTAAGCCACAAGCACCATCACGGCCCCGCAGGGCGCGCGCGGTTCAGGGGCATGACCGCGCGCCGCCTCACGGGAGGGCATCGCGCCTCGCGGGCGGTCCGAAAGGGCCGCCCGTCACCGTTTGGAGGTCCGCCGCGCTTGCGCAAATCGACCGCCGGCCGGATACTGCGCGTCCGGAGGAGGCCGGGATGATCTTCGTTGCGGCAAGATGCGATGGCGCAGAAATCCGCTATGTCGACACCAAGCGGCATTTGTGGTGGCTGTCTGTCCTGTCGCCCGCCGTTCCCGGCGTCTGCGCCCTGCTTCTCTGGCAAAGCGCAAATCCGTTTTGGGCCGCATTTCCGCTGATCTTCTATTTCGTCTTGGTGCCGGTCCTCGATGCGCTGGTCGGCGAAGACACGGCCAACCCGCCGGAAGAGGTCGTCGAGGCGCTGAGCCGGGACCGTTACTACCGCCTGCTGCTCTACTGCTCGATCCCGGTTCTCTGGTTCAGCTTCATCGCGGCGACGGCGGTCGCGGCCTCGATGCACTTGCCGCTCTGGGCCTTCGCGACGCTGGCGATCGGCGCGGGGGCGGCGTCCGGCGGCGGCCTCGCCGTCGGCCACGAGCTCGGCCATGGCGGCACGGCGTCCGACCGGTTCGCGGCGAAACTTGTCTGCGCGCTGACCGCCTACAGCCATTTCACGATCGAGCACAATCGCGGTCATCACGTGCTGGTCGCCACGCCCGATGATCCGGCATCGGCGCGCCTGGGTGAGAGCATCTACCGTTTCGCGCTCCGCGAGATACCGGGCACGGCGCTGCGTGGCTGGGGCCTCGAGCGCGCCCGCCTTCGGGCGAGAGGCCTGCCGTTCTGGCACTGGCGCAACGACATTCTCCAGGGCTATGCGCTGGCGTTGGTGGTGGCCGGCATGCTGGTCGCCGTCTTCGGATGGGCGGCGCTGCCCTTCATCGCCATCCATCACCTGTTCGGCTGGCTCCAGCTCACGCAGGCGAACTATGTCGAGCATTACGGGCTGAAGCGGCGACGAATGGAGAACGGGCGCCACGAACCCTGCGCGCCGCGCCATTCATGGAACACGAACCACATCGTCTCCAACCTGCTGCTGTTCCATCTGCAGCGCCATTCCGACCATCACGCCAATCCGATGCGCCCCTATCAGGCGCTGCGCGATTTCGCCGACCTGCCGCGCCTGCCGAGCGGTTATCCGGGCTGTTTCGTCCTCGCCGCGATCCCGCCGCTCTGGCGTCGCGTGATGGATCCGAAGGTGATGCGCTGGGCCGGCGGCGACCTCGAAAACGTCAACATCATGCCGGGCCGAGAGCGCCATTACGCAGCGAATCTGCCAGCCTGACGACCGTCCTTCAGACAAGCGCCGCAACGGCGCCCGTCACAAGTCGCGCGCAAGCCTAGTCGTCTTCACCGAAAATGTTCAGCTTGAACGGTTCGCCCTCGAAGGCGTATTCGCCGCGCCCGATGGCCTTGATGGCGTCGACCATGCGGCCCTGCCGGCCGAGCACCGCGTCGGCGATCTCGATCAGCCGCGGATTGGGCGTCGCGGACGGCGCGCGAAAGCGCAATTCATGCGCCAGCTCCTGTTCGTCGAGCTCCGGATTGAGCGCCAGCGCGATCATGTAGGCCGAGGCGGTCGAGCGCGAAATCCCGGCGAAGCAATGCACGATCATCGACTGTTCGCGATCCCATTCACGGGCGAAATCGAGGATCGCGCGCACATGTTCTTCGCCGGGCAGCGTCATGCCGTCCATCGCCACCGCGATGTCGTTGAATCCCAGGAACAGGTGGTTTTCCTCGGCGATCTCCGCCGGCCGCTCCACCGGCGTGCCGCTGTTGATCACGGTCAGCATGCGTTTCGCGCCAGTCGCAAGCGCGGTCTGGTGAAGCTGAGACAGGGGGCAGACGACGAGATAGGGCATGGTCAGGCTCGCTTTTTGCGCGGTGTCCGCGCGGTCTGGAATTCGGCCTCGATGGCGGCGAAACGGGCCAGATAGTCGGCCTGCACCTCGGCCACCGGTCTCGGCGTCAGGTCGAGCCCGTCCGGTGACACCCCGCGCGGCCGGCCGAAATAGGTGACGGCTTCCTTCTCGGAGAAGCCGGCCAGCATCGTCGCCTCGAAAAAGGCCGAGACCTGGTCGGCGCGCTTGATCTTCGCATGCACGGCCCTGGTCGGGTGCGGCGGCAGGCCGAACCGGATGTGGATCGCCGCCTCCAGCCGCGCCTCGACCGTCTTGTAATTGCCGCCGAGCACCTTCTTGAAGGGCGAGATCATGTCGCCGATCACGTATTCGGGCGCGTCGTGCAGCATCGCGGCGAGCCGCAATTCCGGCCCGCAATCCGGCGCCAGCCGTCCGATGATCGCCTCGACCACCAGCGAGTGCTGCGCCACCGAGAAGGCGTGCACGCCATGCGTCTGCCCGTTCCAGCGCGCCACGCGCGCCAGCCCGTGGGCGATGTCGGCGATCTCGATGTCGAGCGGCGAGGGGTCGAGCAGGTCGAGACGCCGGCCCGACAGCATGCGCTGCCATGCGCGCGACGGCGCGCCCTCGCGGTCGGGCATCGTCAGTCTCCCTGGTCGGCTGCGTTTTCCGGCCAGCGATAGCCGACACCGGCCGGCAGCGACAAGGTGACAGGATGTCCCTCGGCGGCGATCTCCGTGCCGGCGTCCATCGCGTCCTTCGCCCGGTCGAGCCGCACCAGCGCCAGTGCCCGCGTGCCCGAAACGCTGCCGAGCGTGCCGACCGTCTTGCCGCCGGCGGTCAACGCCGTTCCGGGCGCGGGAAGCGGCGCGTCGCCCGCGGCGATCACCAGCCGGCGCCGCGCCGTGCCGCGATGCTGCATGCGCGAGACGACTTCCTGGCCGACATAGCAGCCCTTGCGAAAATCGACGCCGCCATTCTGGTCGAAGGAGACGTCATGCGGAAAGGCGTCGCCGGCCTCGTAATCCGCCCCGCTCTCGGCCACGCCATGGGCGATGCGCAGCTCCGTCCAGCCCTCGGCGTCGTCGTCGCCCGCCGGCGCGTCGCCAAGATGACGCATCACGCGAAGGGCCTCCGGAAACCGCGAATCCCTCACGGCCCGTCCATTGCCCGCACCTGATTCGATCTGCCAGGAAACCGCCGCAACCCTTTCGTCCGACTCGGAAATCGAAACCTTGGCGCGCAGCTTGTACATGGTCAGCCGGCGCGCGAAATCGCCGGCGAGATCGGAGCGGATGTCGATCAGGAAGCCGCCCGCGCCGTCGCGCGACACCAGGAAATCGAACATGATCTTGCCCTGCGGCGTCAGAAGGCCGCCCGGCCGGGCGACGTCCTCGGGCAGGGTCTCGACATCGCAGGTGACGAGGTTCTGCAGGAAGTGTTCGGCTTCCTCGCCGGTGACGCTGATCAGGCTTCGGCCTGTCGGAAAATGTATGGGCATGGGGTCGGGATCGCCGTGTGCGCTTGCTTTCGGTGTGCCTGCTACGTAATCCCGGTGCAGTGATGCGGCAAGAGATGTGCTGCAACAGACGCGCGGCAAGCGGTGTGCGGCACCGGACGGACAGGCAAAGGACCGACATGAGCCAGACCTTCGATCTTCTTTTGAAAAACGGCACCGTGGTCAATCACGACGGGCAGGGCGCCCGCGACATCGGCGTGCGCGACGGGCGCGTCGTGGCGATCGGGTCGCTCGCCAACGCCGATGCCGGCGAGACGATCGACTGCACCGGCCTGCACATCCTGCCGGGCGTCATCGACAGCCAGGTCCATTTCCGCGAGCCGGGGCTGGAGCACAAGGAGGATCTGGAGACCGGGTCGCGCGCGGCCGTGCTCGGCGGCGTCACCGCCGTCTTCGAGATGCCGAACACCAATCCGCTGACCACCAGCGAAGAGATGCTCGCCGACAAGATCGGCCGCGCCCGGCACCGCATGCATTGCGATTTTGCCTTCTGGGTCGGCGGCACGCGCGAAAACGCCGGCATCGTCGGCGAACTGGAGCGCCTGCCGGGCGCCGCCGGCATCAAGGTCTTCATGGGCTCGTCCACCGGCGACCTGCTGGTCGAGGACGACGAGGGCGTCGCCTCCGTCCTGCGCAACACGCGCCGCCGCGCCGCCTTCCATTCAGAGGACGAGTTCCGCCTGCGCGAGCGCGCCGGCCTGCGCGTCGAGAACGACCCGTCCTCGCATCCGGTCTGGCGCGACGAGACGGCGGCGCTGATGTGCACCGAGCGGCTGGTCCGCATCGCCCGCGAGACGCGTGCCCGCATCCACGTCCTGCACATCTCGACGGCCGAAGAGATCGCCTTCCTCGAGAACCACAAGGATGTCGCCACCGCCGAGGCGACGCCGCATCACCTGACGCTGACCGCCGACGATTACGCCCGTCTCGGCACGCTGATCCAGATGAACCCGCCGGTGCGCGAGTCGCGCCATCGCGACGGCGTCTGGCGCGGCCTGGGGCAGGGCGTCATCGACGTGCTCGGTTCCGACCACGCGCCGCACACGCTGGAGGAAAAGTCGAAGCCCTATCCGGCCTCGCCCTCCGGCATGACCGGCGTGCAGACGCTGGTCCCGATCATGCTCGACCACGTCAATGCCGGCAAACTCACGCTGGAGCGCTTCGTCGACCTGTCGTCGCACGGCCCGAACCGCATCTTCGGCATCGCCCGCAAGGGCCGCATCGCCGCCGGCTACGACGCCGATTTCACCATCGTGGACCTGAAGCGCAAGGAAACGATCCGCAACGAACAGGCGGGCTCGAAGGCGGGCTGGACGCCCTATGACGGCAGGCAAGTCACCGGCTGGCCGGTCGGCACGCTCATTCGCGGCAAGCGGGTGATGTGGGAAGGCGAGATCGTCACGCCCGCCGAGGGCGAGCCGGTCCTATTCAGCGAAGCCCTGCCGGCCTGATCCGGCGGCGCGCCGGCGCAGTTCCTCAGCCAGCGTCCGAAAGTGCTTCTCGGCCTCGGCCGTGACGCCGCCGCGCGCGTGGTCCTCGCGCAACGCCCGCTCCACCTGGTCGATCATCCGCTCCAGGCTCGGCCGGTCGCCCCGGCTGGCGTGGTGGCCGAACAGGTCGATCCAGTTGTCGGTGATGTGGCCAGCCTGCATCAGCCGGTCGAACGCCCCATGCGGATTGCGCCCGCCCACAAGAATGCCGATCCCGGCCACGACGAACGAGATCGGGCTGAGCACGAGATCGCGCAACCCGTCGGCGAAAAGCTTGATCTGGAAGATGACAAGGCGGCGGAACAGCGACCACCGCGACGACCCGTGCGTCCGCGCAAGGTCATGCGACGCCTCGAAGGACTCCCGCGTCAGTTTCGGAACACCCACCATCGAACCCCTCCGATTTGCCCGCTCACGATACATATCGGTTCGGGGAGGCGGGATTCCAAGGGTGGTGAGGACTGGAAGGGAGAATGACGGAGAGAGTGATGTCGAAGAGATAGTGCATGATATCAAAGATCTTTTGCGGGGTTGTAAAAATCTCAATGGTCATTGAAGCTGCCCGTCGGTTGATTGGATGCTATGAGATCATCTTCGCGGTTGTGTTCATATTGGGTGACCTAGGGTGTTTGATTGTGATGATTAATCAATTGTCGTACATATTGGTGTAGTTTTCATTCACGCATGCGAAGAAATCGGTATTTTGATGACCTAGAGAGGGGTGGGTTTGTGATTTCAAAGTGTCGTAGTAGGTCTCGTTTTTTTGCGCTCACAATCGGCGCTATTGTCCTCGGCGTACCCGTAGTTAGTTTTGCCCAGGATGGGTTTATAGTAGTGGACCGGCGAAAGATCGTGCCGAGAGCGATGTTGGCCGCACAAGTCTATAAGAATAACGGTGAGCCGATAACAGTAGCGATCGGGCCCGCGACGCTTGGATATCGCGCGGAAGTTAAGTGCAGTCAGGACTGGGACTGGACTGTTGTCGAGAGATTCTCGCTTGATTATGCGAACGAAATACAGGTTGCAAAATCAATAATATTAGATGAATTTGTTTCTAGATACTTTGAGAATTGCAGGTATTCCGACACTTTCAATTTGAATTAGAGCTTCAGAATTAGGTGTGGCGTGTCTAGTGAATTCGTTTCGTAGCGGTTTGATCCGAATAGATTTTGAAATATGTTCTTACCGAGTGTGTTGGATTTTGATGTTTTTCAAATCATAATTTCAACGACTATGATTTGTATTCGAGGTTCCGCTGTGCGGCGCTAGAATTTCAGCAGAAGGCAGGATCGGCGCGCGATTCTAAGCAGGGTGCAGATAGAGATCGTGGTCTGGTGTGCGTCATCTTTAGTAAAAATGCTGTATTGGCTGGAGTGTAGTGCTGTCTTTTGTGGACTGGCAGTGGGCTGTGTTGATTGCGGGCGTCTCTAGGGGGGCAACTCAGTTGTTCATCGCCCTCAATCGCGAGTGCTTCACCTGAAGCTCCGCGCCAGGAGATGCCAAGGCCGGCCAGTCGCTAAGCTGACGCGAAGAAGCGTGCAGGCCGTAGCAGTGCTTGTTTGCGGAGCCGCCGGAGCTGGTGAGATTGACCTCCTTCAAGACCTGCGCCTCATTCCGCGTGTCTGCTTTGTGGGATCCGCGGTTTCCATTTGTCCTTCTAGAGCTGCCTCGTAGCTCGCTGGGGCGTCTGACGCCTCTCCCTCATCCTCCCGCAATCCGCGCAATTTCCAACACCTGATCCGCATGCATCTCAGCGTCCGGCCGGTCAGTCGCGCCATGGCCATCAAGGCGGGCCCGATTTCCGCTGCACAGCCACGCCTCGCACGGCCCGATGCTCTTGACATCGGACCGCCGGCATGAAAAACAGATTTCAATAATAGAGACTATATCTATAGAGTAGAGATGTCAATAGAGTCAGAACGTCATGTCGAGGCCGTGGTCGCTGCGCTCCGATTGCTGGAGTGCTTCGAAAACGATGTCGGGTTGCGGGCCGTCGACCTGCAGGCGATGACCGGCCTCCAGTACAGCCGGGTCATGCGCCTGACGGGCACGCTCGCGTCGCGGGGGTTCCTGTTCCTCGATCCCGACACCGGCCGATACTTCCTGGGGCCGAGCCTCTTCCGGCTGGGCCAGCTCGTCAGGCCGCGCTACGACGATCTCGCCTCCGCCGTGCGGCCGATCCTGAGGACGCTGGTCTCCGAGACCGAGAAGACGGCGATGTTCTCGATCACCGACGGCATGTCGCGGCTGGTCTTGTGCAAGCAGGAGCCGATGACGTCGCTGCGCTACACCGTGAGCGAAGGGCAGGCCCGCCCGATCGCGTCCGGCGCGTCGGGCCGCGTGATCCTGGCCTTCGGCCCGGAGGCCCTGCGCCAGCGGGTCCTGAAGGACCTGCCGGAAGCCGACGCCGACCGCCTGAAGGCGCGCGTCGCCGAGATCCGCGACCGCGGCTACGACGTCAGCGTCTCCGAACTGACCCAGGACGCCTTCGCGGTCGCCTGTCCGGCGATCTCGACGGAGGGCGAACTGCTCGGCGTCCTGACGCTGGCAGGCCCCAGCGGCGGCCTGACGGAGGCGCTGACGGAAAACTACGTCTCCCTTCTGAGCGCGCAGGTCGCCCTCATACCGCAGGCCTCGGCAGTGCGCTCGAAGCCGGTTCAATCGTGACGAAAGAGGAAAACAAGATGACCGTGTCGCAGACCATCCGGAACGAATACGAAGAGTATGAGCGCTCGGGGCGCATTTGGGGCGAGGTGCCGATCGAACGCATCAGCAAGCTCGATTTTCCCCGTGTCTCGGAAGCCGTCCGCCAGGCCTATCTGGAGCTGACCGACCTGACCACCAGCGTCGCCGACAGCCTCGACGCGCACGGCATTTGCGGCGCGATCGCGCATTCGCACCTGCCCAACCTGCTGCCCGGGATGCGCATCGCCGGAACGGCGGTCACGCTGCGCAACGTGCCGGAACGGAAGACGCCGACCCAGGGCACGCTCGACAAGGACCCGATCCGCATGTCGAGCCGCGAATGCCACTATCTCGCCGAACCGGGCGACGTGCTCTGCGTCGATTTCGGCGGCAATGTCGAAGCCTCCAACATGGGCGGCCAGTCCTGCCTCGTCGCCAAGATGCAGGGCCTGTCGGGCGCCATCGTCGACGGCGCCGTGCGCGACGTGAACACGATCCGCGACCTCGGCTTCCCCGTCTGGTGCCGCGGCGGCACGCCGAAGACCGGCAAATACCGCATGGAGGCGATGGAGGTGAACGGCCCCGTCACCATCCACGACATCCTCGTCCAGCCGGGCGACTTCGTCGTCGCCGACGATTCCGGCGTCTGCGTCATCCCGCCGGAGCTTGTCGAGCCGATCCTCGCCGAGGCGCAGAAGACCGAGGCCGCCGAGGAACGCTCGCGCCAGATGATCCGCGACAAGCGCCCGCTCAGCGAACTCAAGCCGCTCTTCAGGGCCCGCTACAACGGGCAGTGAAACAACGAACGACCAATGAACCATCACGATCCAACAGGGAGGAATTCATGAACACCATCACCCGCAGAACGCTCGGCCTTTTCATGGGCGCGGCGCTTGTCGCCACCGGTGCCGCGGCGCCCGCGGCCGCCGACAGCTGTGGCCTGACGCGCCCGGTCAAGGCGATCGTCGGCTACGGCGCCGGCGGCGGCACGGACAGCTATGCCCGCATCCTCGCCTCCGCGATCCCGGAGTTTCTCGACGGGACGCCGATGGTCATCGTCAACCGTCCGGGCGGCGCGCAGGTGCCGGCGATGAAGTTCGTCAAGGCGGCCGATCCCGACGGCGTCACGCTGCAGGTCGTCGCGATGGGCGGCGGCCTGATGTCGACGATGCTGCGTGACCAGGGCATTTCCTGGTTCGACGATTTCCGGCCGATCGCGCAGTTTGGCGTCACCAACCAGGCGCTGGTCGTCCGGCAGGGGACCGACGTCAGGACCGCGCAGGACCTGATCGACTTCATCAAGGCCCAGAACGAGGCCGGCGAGACCGTCCGCTGGTCGCATCCCGGCCGCGGCTCGGTCAGCCATGTCGGCGTGACGGCCTTCCTGGAGAAGAACGGCATTCTGGACATGACCCAGGACGTGCCGTTCCAGGGCGGCGCCGGCACGCGCAACGCGCTTCTGTCCGGCGAGGTCGACTTCTCCGCCAGCGGCGCGCACACCCTGCCGGCCTTCTCCGACGAGCTGCATGCCGTCGGCGTGCTGTCCGACGAGCGTGACCCGATCGTCGACGACATCCCGACGCTGAAGGAGCAGGACATTCCCTTCGTCCCGACTTCGTCGCCGATCGTGCTCGCGGGCCCCGCCGGCCTGTCCGACGAATTCGTCACCTGCATGTCCGCGGCGGTCGAGCAGGCGACGGGTCACGAGGCCTTCAAGGCGCTGACCAAGAAGGCCCAGCAGGCCGTCGTCTACCGCGACGCCGACGAGAGCCTCGCCTACCTGCAGTCGCTCGCCGACGCCTGGGCCCCGACGGTGGCCGAGGTTCGCGCCAGCCTCGCGGAGTGATCTCGTGACGGCCGGCGACCACAGCGAAGGGCAGGGGACCGACGCCCTGCGGCAATGCGCCGTCGGCGTCGTCATCCTCGCGGTCTGCGCGGTGATGGCGACCCAGCTCGGCAAGATCTATGTCGAGCCGGCGGATTCGGGCCTCGGGGCCCGGGGCCTCCCGTCCTTCGCGATCGGCGCCGGCTTCCTTCTCGCCATCGTGCAGATCGTGTCGAACCTGCCCGCCGCGCTGCGGTGGGCCAGGTCCGGGGCGGTGTCGGCGGAGTGGCGCGGCGCCGGGCGTGTCGCCGCGCTCGTCGTCCTGGCCTTCGCCTATATCGAGGCGATCCTGCTCTTCCAGTACGCGCTTCCGACCGCGGTCGCGATGAGCCTGATGCTCTATCTGTTCGGAAGCCGCGGCATCGTCCGCCTCGTCGTCTTCCCGATCGTCGCGGTCGCGGTCTACTATTTCGTGTTCTTCGTGCTGCTGGGCCTGTTCGAAGAGCCGGGCAGCATCCTGCGCTACGACTCCTACTCGTTCGCGCTGCAGATCCGGCACATGCTCGGCCTCCAATAATCCCGGACACGGCAAGGAAATCCCCATGGGTCTCGTCGACGGCTTCGTTGCGCTGTTTTCTTCGTGGCAGGCAGTTCTCTTCACGATCATCGGCACGCTGATCGGTCTCATCGGCGGCGCCGTCCCCGGCCTGTCGTCCGGCGCGATGATCTCGCTCCTGATCCCGGTCACCTACTACATGGGCCCGCTGCCGGCGCTCGCGATGATCTATGCCGTCAGCAAGTCGTCGGATTTCGGCGGTTCCATCCCCGCCATCCTGTTCAACACGCCCGGCACGCCGCAGGCCTCCGCCACCCAGATCGAGGGCTTTCCGCTGACCCGGCAGGGCAAGCAGGGCAAGGCGCTGCGCATGGCGGTCGTCGCCTCGGCGCAGGGCGACGTGTTTTCCGAATTGCTGCTGATCTTCGGCGCCTCGTTCCTCGCGATCTACGCCGCGCGGCTCGGCCCGCCGGAATTCGTCGGAATCTATGCCTGCGCCTTCCTCATCATCGGCGGCCTCCTGGGCAAGTCGATCGTCACGGGCCTGTCCAGCGTTGTGCTCGGCCTGCTCCTGTCGCTGGTCGGCACCGATCCGATCACGGCGGGCGAGCGCTTCACCTTCGGCTCGTTCCACCTCTTCGACGGGATCGGCCTCGTGCCGGTGCTCCTCGGCCTCTTCGTGCTCTCCGAGGTCTTCGAGAAGGCCGGCGACACGAAGGCGGGCGCGGCCGAAGAGGCGGTCGCGGGCACGCCGACCCATCCCGACGACAGCCGGCTGACCTGGAGCGACTACAAGCGCGTCTTCCCGACGATCTGCCGGTCGCAGGTCATCGGCTCCGGCGTCGGCATCCTGCCGGGCCTCGGCTCGGTGGTCGCCAGCTTCGTCGCCTATTCCGAAGCCAGGCGCCGGTCGAAGACGCCCGAGACCTGGGGCAAGGGCGAGATCGAGGGCATCGCGGCGGCAGAAGCCGCGAACAACGCCACCTCGGGGTCGAACCTGATCCCGCTCCTGACGCTGGGCATCCCCGGCAGCACGGCCGCCGCGCTCCTGTCCGGCGTCATGCTCGTCCACGGCATCGAGATCGGCCCGCGCGTCTTCGAGACGTCCCACGACCTCGTCTACGGCATCTTCGCCGCCGGGCTTCTGTGCATCGCCACCTATTTCGTCGCCGGCTATTGGGGCGCGGCGTATCTCGGGCGGCTGATCGCCAGGATCCCGTCGCGGGTCGTCTACCCGGTCATCTTCCTGACCTGCTACGTCGCGGTCTATTCGACCGAACAGGAGGTTTTCGACATGGTGCTGATGACCGTCTTCGGGATCGCTGGCTTCGTGATGAAGAAGCTGGGCATGAGCCCCGCCGCCTTCATCATCGCGTTCATCCTCGGCCCGGGCCTGGAACGCGCGCTGCGCCAGACATTCCTGCTCAGCGACGACGGATTGCTGTTCTTCCTCGAGCGCCCGGTCGCCCTCCTGTTCCTCGCCATGGGCCTCGTCGCCCTCGTCCTGCGCCTGCGCCGCTCGCGAAAGGCGTAGGGGCAGGCGATTCATGGCGCCCCGTCCGCCGTCCCGCGGACGGGTCGGTCAGCGCTGCGCCGTCCCCGCGCGGAACCGGTCAATCCAGTCCCGGCTGGTCGCGTCGGCCATCCGTCCGACCTCCGGTTCGATCCCGTCGGCGGCCCGAGGGTCGAGCCCGAGACGTTCCAGCACAAGGCGCAGCGTCGCGCCGGGGGCGTCGGAGAGTTCGTCGTAGGTGATGCGGACGGGCTCGATCCCCTCGCGATGGAACCACGCGTTCCAGCCCCGGTCATAACCGTCCAGCATGTCGACGCAGTCGCTGATCCTGGCCGCATCGTAGACGGGAGCCCGGGGCGGGGCGGTCCGCTCCCATTCCGATCCGTCGGCGGCCACGTGCCAGAGGCCGGTCTGCTGCGCCTTCAGGTATGAGACCGCCTGGTCCAGCTTGTCCGGCCGCGTCAGATGGATGAACCGCGTCGGCCCGAAGGTGCGCTCGATGCGATCCAGATCGGTCGTCGCGCCGGGGTGCAGGATCGCCAGCTGTCGGCAGAGGAAGTCGAAGCTCGGCCGTTGCTGCCGCAGCCCGAAGACGGGCGTCTCGCCGCGCCCCCGCCGTATCGCCGCCTGCATGATCAGGTCCAGGCGTTCGCGTTCCGTCGTCCCTTGCGGATGAACATCGAGCCTTGTCATCCAGTCGTCGAGCGCCGGGCGGTAGAAGAGAGACTCCGGATCCCCCGCGACGCCCGTCGCGGCGAGCATCCTGCACAGAAGCGTGCTGCCGCTGCGCGGAGAGGTGCAGACAATATAGGAAGCCGAATTCATCACGGACGGGCGGATACCGATGCTTCGTGACGCGGACATGACGCCGACGGGCACTCCACACCGATCGGCATTCGCCGGCCGGTTCCACGCTGGAGGCGGGGACATGTTGCAAGCGCGACTGAAGGGCTACCTTCTCGCATCCGGCCTGACTGCCGGGGCGCTGGCCTGCTAGAAGCCGATCGTCGCCTTGACGGCGCCGCCATTCTGGCTGCTGCCGGACGAGAACACGCCCCGGTAGGAAAATTCCAGCGTGCGGCTGTCGCCCGCGGACAGGATCATCCCGGCTTCGACATTGGCGTAGAAATCGTCGAGAGGCGCCGCGACGCTGAACTGGCCGGTGCCGGTCGGCGCGCCCGAGAAGGTGGCGTTCGAGACCATTTCGTCATCGGCGAAAAAGGTCGCGCCGGCCCTCGTGAACGTGCGCAGGCTGATCGTGTCGGCGATCTGCGTCGTCGCGCCGATTTCGAGGGCGGGGGAGGCGAACAGATAGGTCTCGCTCACGCCGGCAACCGTCAGTGCGGTCGACGCATCTCCCGTCTCGCTGAAGCCGTCGCGGTCCAGATATGTCGCGCCGAGATCGACCATCGGTTTCAGATAGACGCCGCCGGCTTCGAACAGGCCGGCCGCGCGGACCTGCGCGGTCACATCCAGCATGTCGTGGCTCGACCTGTTGGTCGTCGTCAGGGCGCCGACATTCGCGACCCGCATGGACGAATAGCTGGTCGAGCCCACCGTGACGGTCGCCGCCAGCAGGGCGGGGCCGCTGACATATTTCAGGACCGCGCCGCCGTGATAGCGGTCCAGATCGCTGGTCGCGCCCGTGTCGGCGTCAATGCTCCCGGTTTCGTAGCCGAAGGCGACACCGGCGAACCAGCGGCCGCCGATCTGCGACTGGAAGCCGCCGGCGATGCCGCCGAAATCACTGGAGATGCCGACGGTCTGCGACGTGGCGCCGCGGTCGTGGCGATCCAGATCGGCCTCCGCCCACACGCAATTGCCCTCCGCGACGGCGGCAGGCAGGCCCGGCCCCGCCTGCGGGCAGGAGAGCAACGTGCCGGTGAACGCTCCGGCGGCGAACAGCGACGACGTCTGCTCGGCGAGGAAGAGTTCCGGCGAGAGCTGGTCCAGGTCGGCCTGGTATTCGCCGACATCGACGACACCGGCCAGCGCCGTGATGAGCGGTTGTACATCGCCGCCGCCGGCGCCGAGTATCGCGTTCAGAGCCTGCCCGATGGACTCCTGGTTGTCGTTGCCGGCATTCGCCTCGAAATCGGCGGTCGCCTGCAGGATCACCTGGTTGCCGGCGATCTCGACCTCCTGCGTGATGGCGGCGGTCTGCGTGACGGTGTCGAATGTGCCGCTGATGCCGCCATCGGCCTCGAGGATCACATATTCGTTCGTCGGGGCGATCACGCCGAGCGGGTTGAGCGTGAGCGTTCCGGCGAGCGTCGCTGTTCCGGCGATGTCGAGCATGTCGGCGTCGCCATCCGTCGTGCCGACGTCGATGTAGAGAACGCCGCCGGAATTCTGGACGAAATTGCCGGAGATGGCATTGGTGGCGGTCGTGTCGTCTCCGCCGGGAGAATAGGTGCCGTTGTTCGTGAGCGAACCGGTGAAGTCGCCCGTGAGGTTCAGCACGCCGGTGTGGTCGAAGGTGCCGGACGTGAAGCTCATTCCGGCATTCGCGTTCAGCGTGCCGTTGTTGTCGAGAATGCCGCCGTCGACCCTGAGCAGCCCGTTGGACGTCAGCGTATTGTTGTTCTCGAATTCGCCGCCGAACAAGTCGACTGCGCCGGTCCCCGCAAACGTGCCGGTATTGTTGAACAGTCCGCCATTGAAGGTGAAGGTGCCCTGGGCGTTCAGCGTGCCGGAGTTCTGAATCATGCCCCCATTGGTCGTGAACACGCCGGTCACGTCCGTCGTGCCGGAATTGGTGAAGGTTCCCCCGTTCAAAAGGGCGGAGGAGATCAGTGCGGTTCCGGCATTCGTGAACGTTCCGGTGTTTGTCACCGTGCCGAGGATGGAAACCGTGCCGCTTCCTGCCTGGATGTCGAAGCTGCCGACGGAGTTGTTGTTCACGGAATTGCCGATCGTCGTGGCGCCGGCGCCGGACGTGAACTGGATGGTGCCGCTGTTGGAGATCGTCGCGGTGATGCCGAGCGTGTCGCTTCCGCTGTGTCTGAGCGTGCCGCCGCCGTCGACGGTCAGGTCGCCGCCCCCCGATGTCAGAGAACTGGCGCCGCCATTGCCCTGGAAATCCAGCGTGCCGCCCGACTGTATGATGATGTCGTCTGGCGCCGTCGTCGAGACGGACGCATTCGTGCCCTCGTTCTGGGTGCTGCTTATGACGAGATTGGCGGCCATGGCGGCGGGCAATGGACAAAGCATTGTGGAAGCAAGAATTGCCGCACGTGCAACGGTGTTGGCCCGAATGCTCGGAAGGGCTGCGCGTACAGGCGCGCAATGACAACTAGTCCTCAACGATTCGCCCCCTCACATCCCACTAAGTATTTTCACTAGCACCGTTTCAGAGGTCTCTCAACCTGAGATTGGGGGCGAAGACTCCGCAGGTTGCATCGAATTGAAGTTATTCACAGGTCGAAAGGCCGGGAGCGTGCATTGAGGGCCCGCGGCCGCAGCAAGGGCTCGTCGATATATTTCGCTTGACCTGCGTCAGCGGCGATGCCGTCTCGATGAATTGGCATGAACGGGCAGGATTATCGGTCTGACAGCAGGAACTTGCCGTCCATTCCTCTTGGCGAGGTGAATGCCGCGACCGGGCGCACAAGCATCGGCCGGTTCCGCCTCAAAGGCGCCGTTCGCCCCTCAGTCGCCTGCCACGAAGAAGATCCACCGCCCGTCGGCCGTGATGCCGGCGCGGTAGAAGATGTAGGCGCCGAAGGTGCGCATGTCTTCGTAGTCGCCGGAGGTGACGAGCTTGAACAGTTCCACGCGCTGCACCGGCGTCAGCGTCTCCAGCGAGGTCGCGGTGAAATAGGGCCAGACATAGTATTCGCGCGGCGTGCCCGGGTCGAACACGGCATAGCGCGCCTCCAGCACCTCCAGCAGGATCGCCAGGATTTCGAAGCCCTCCGGATCGCCTGAAAGCGTGCGGATGAAGTCGATCGGATCGCCGTCGATGTCGCCGAAGGAGAGCTGCGTCGCGCCGGCGTCGATCAGCGGGCGCAGCGCCTCGAAATCCGCGTTGCGCGCGGCCTCCATGATCATCGCGCGCGTGCGCCGCACGGCCTCGGGCAGGGCGTCGTTGTCGCCGCCGATCACCGGCTCGGCGGTTTGCATGGCGCCGCCCGGCGCGCCTCCGGGGCGTGCCAGCGGGTTCTCGGGATCCTCGTAGCTCGGCCGGGGGATCGGGTCGGGCAGCGGCACCAGCCCCGACGGCGGCGGCGCGAGCCCGTCGGCCTGCGCGATCGCGACGGGCGAGGGGGCGTCCTCGCCGGCGTGCGCCGCGAGGGGAAGCGCGAATGTGGACAGGCAGATGAGCGGGGCGAATAGGCGCATCGCGCGCGACCGCGCGCGCGTCGCCGGGCCGGCGCGTCGCCTGCGATCTCCAGGCCGTCGGGCGCAGATCGTCATCAAGTCCCCGCGGGTCGCTCGGGCGAGCCTATTGCACCGTCCGGTCCGGCGTGAATTCACCGCACAGGATACGGTCGCGCAGCGTCTCGACCAGCGCAAGGGCGGCGTCTTCGCCCTGGTCGCGGATCGTTTCCTCAAGCGCCGTCGCAATCGCCGCATCGGCGAGGATCGCGGCGTCGATGCCTTCCATCGTGCCGTCGGCCCAGGCTTCGCTGTGAACCTCCATCGCCGCGATGCGTTTTTCGCGCGCGATGAGCTCGTCCATTTCGTTGATCGTTACGTCCATCATACTCGGTTGCACCAGATCAAAATGGCACACGTCATTTACTCGCCGTTAACATATCGGGTGCGCGTCAAGAAAAAAAGCGTCAAGCGGAAAAACCGTTAACGCATGTTTAAAACGTGATCACGTTCGCCTATTCGCCGTAGCGATTGGTGATCTCTCGGCTCAGGGTGGCACCTTCGCTCATGTAGCGTTCCGCTGCGGCAAGTGCTTGTTCCGTGCAGGTGACATAGACGCTGTCGAAGGTGCGGTAGCCGCGGTTGAAGCTGGCGATCAGCCGCGCGCGGCGCACAGGCTCGGGGTTCTCGGCCGCCAGCATGCCTTCCATCTGGTCGCGCCACTCGTTCGATTCCTCGCCGCACAGATTGCGCAGATAGTGGATCGAGCCGAGCACTTCGGCCAGCCGCAGCAGGCTCTCGTCATAGGGGACGGTGGCCGAAATCTGTGCCGGGGCGGGGGCGGCCGCCATGAGGGACGTTGCCAGTGCGATCGCGCCGATCGTCGATTTTCCGCTGAACACGCTCGCCTCGCTCCGCCTGTCGCGGACCGGTCGCGATCCGCATCGCCTTGTCGTCTCCTAGCCGATCGGCCGGGACGCGCCAACCTGAATCCGTTCCTCAGCCCCTTGCCGCATGCGGTTGCCGGGATTCGACATTTCCCGCCCTTCGACACCGCGAAGAGGGCGCGATCAAGGCGGCGTCAGCTGTCCGCGGCGATGGCGCGCGCGCAGTCGAGCGTGCTCTGGGTGACGTCGAGCGCGGCCATGGCGTCGAGGTCGAACCAGCGCGCCTCGTCGGCGTCGTCGGCGGCCACCGGCACGCCCGACGCGGTGCCGCGATGCACGGCCAGCACGAAGTGGTGCGGCGTGTCGCCGTCCGATCCGTCGCTCATCAGTTCGAACAGCGCGTGGAAGCGGATGTCCGCGCCCTCAAGCCCGGTTTCCTCCTGCAATTCGCGCCGCGCCGCGTCGGCCAGCGTCTCGCCGAGATGCACCCGCCCGCCCGGAAAGGCCCACTGGCCCTTGGCCGGCGCACGGCCGCGCCGCACCAGCAGGAACGCGCCGCTCGCGGGGTCTTGCACTGCCGCCGAAACGGCCATGAGGGGAAAGGATTGCGTGTTGTCCATGTTGCTTATGCGTCGTCTGTGATGCAGTTTGTAGCACGTGCGAACACGGGGTACATCGGAATGAAGGCAACGCCGGCAACCATTGTCAGCGGAGGTCTTGCCGTGACGGCGATTGCCGTCGTGCTGGGCCTGACGGGCTGTCAGACGCTCAACGAGGAACAGTGCTTGACGACCGACTGGCGCCAGCTCGGCGAGACCGACGGCAATGCCGGCCGGCAGCAATCCTATATCGCCCGCCACCAGGAAGCCTGCAACAAATTCGGCGCCGCGGTCGATGTCGCCGCCTGGCATGCCGGCTGGGATCTCGGCATCCGCTACCACTGCACGCCCGAAAACGGCCTCGACCGGGGGCTGAACGGCAGCGGCGCGTCGCAGGCCTGCCCGGCCGATCTCGCCTTCGACTACCGACAGGCCCACAAGGTCGGCAGCGAACTGCATTCGGCGCGCAGCGCGGTCGAGCGGCAGCGCGACGAGCTGGACGACACGATGGATGCGCTCGCCGAAGCCACGGTCGATACGATCGCCGATCGCCGCCGCGACGTCGAGGTCAAGCGCAAGGAGCTGAAGGCCGCCGAAAACCGGCTGGACGCCGCCGAGCGCGCGGTCGAACTGTTCAGGTCGCGGCTGATGGCGCGCCGCTGATGTGCGGCCGCTTCGCGCTTTCGCAGACGCCGGAGGAGGTGGGCGCCTTCTTCGCGCTCGACGAGGTGGAGGATTTTCCGCCGCGCTACAACATCGCGCCCACCCAGCCGATCCTCGTCGTCACCTCCGCGCCGCCGCGCGAGCCGGGCTCCAACCGCTCCGACCGCGAGGCGAAGCTGGTGCGCTGGGGCCTGCTGCCGTCCTGGGTCAAGGACCCGAAGGATTTTCCGCTGCTGATCAACGCCCGCGCCGAGACGGCCGCCGAAAAGGCCTCGTTCCGCGCCGCCATGCGCCATCACCGCGCGCTCATCCCGGCCTCCGGCTTCTATGAATGGCGCCGCGACAAGGCGTCCGGCCAGTCGCAGGCCTACTGGATCCGGCCGGCCGATGGCGGCCTCGTCGGCTTCGCCGCACTGACCGAAAGCTACATGTCGCCCGAGGGCTCGGAACTGGATTCGGCGGCGATCTGCACCACCGAGGCCTCGACCGACATCGCCGCCATCCACAACCGCATGCCGGTCGTCATCCCGCAGGCGGAATTCGCGCGCTGGCTCGACTGCCGCAGCCAGGAGCCGCGCGACGTCAAGGACCTGCTCGGTCCTGCGCCGGAAGGCTTCTTCGAGGCGGTCCCGGTCTCCGACAGGGTCAACAAGGTGGCCAACACGTCGCCCGACATCCAGGACCGGGTCGAACCGCGCAGCTTCGACGCCGACAAGAAAGCCGCCCCGACCGGTGGCGGCGGCCAGATGTCGCTGCTCTGAGCCCCGGAGTTCCCACGTGTCACTGCAAATCGCGTCCGCGAGCCTGTCGGGCTTCCTGTTCGGCCTGTCCCTGATCGTCGCCATCGGCGCGCAGAACGCCTTCATCCTGCGCCAGGGCCTGCTGCGCGAGCATGTCTTCGTGCTGTGCATGATCTGCGCGCTGTCCGACGCGGCGCTGATCGCGGTCGGCGTCGGCGGCTTCGGTTCGCTGGTCGCCGCCAGCGAGACCGCGACGCGGCTGGTCGCCTGGGCGGGTGCGGCCTTCCTGTTCGCCTATGGCGCCATCGCGCTGCGCCGCGCCTGGCGCCCGGCGGCGATGCAGGCCGAGGGCGGGGCGGGCACGTCGCTGGCCAAGGCCGTCGCGACCTGCCTGTCCTTCACCTTCCTCAACCCGCATGTCTATCTCGACACGGTGGTGCTGCTGGGCGGCGTGTCGGCCGGCCACGAGGGGCTGGCCCGCCTCGGCTTCGCCGCGGGCGCCGTCGTCGCGTCCTTTGCGTGGTTCTTCGCGCTCGGTTACGGCGCGCGCCTGCTGCAGCCGGTCTTCGCCAGGCCCGCCGCATGGCGGGTGCTCGACATCGCCATCGCTGCGGTGATGTTCGCCCTGGCTCTCAGTCTGGTGGTGGAGCATACGGCGCCGGGGCGGTCGCCCTAATTCCCTGGTCCGTGGGCGTGGGGGCGACCTTCCGTGGCTGACGATGGGGGCGTCCGCCAAGGACTTCCCGGAGCCGTGCCTCTTGTGAAGGCCCTTTCATCATAATTCCGTGATCGCAAAATTTTGCCCCCTCATGAAAGAAAAACTGGGGAGCGATTGACAACTTCCGGTTTCAGGCGGGCACATCCGTTTTCGCGACGGGTTGCCTTTGGGCGGCAGCCTTGCCAATGACCTCTGCAATTCCTGCAAACGAGCGCGACATGACCGAAAAACCCGTCCTGACCCTCTACAACACGCTGACCCGGCAGAAGGAGGTCTTCGCGCCGATCGATGCCGAGAACGTGCGCATGTATGTCTGTGGTCCGACGGTCTACGACTACGCCCATATCGGCAACGCCCGCCCGGCCATCGTCTTCGACGTGCTGTTCCGGCTGCTGCGCCATGTCTACGGCGCCGACCACGTGACCTATGTCCGCAACATCACCGACGTGGACGACAAGATCAACGCGCGGGCGCTGCGCGACTATGGCGACGAGATCGACGCCGGCCGCATGAGCCTCAACGCTGCCATCCGCGCGGTGACGGAAAAGACGCTGGCGCAATATCTGGAGGACACCGCCGCGCTCGGCTGCCTGGAGCCGACCGTGCAGCCGCGCGCGACCGAACACGTCGACGGCATGGTGGAGATGATCGGCACGCTGATCGCCGGCGGCCACGCCTATGTCGCTTCGGGCGGCGAGGGCAGGGAGGTCCTGTTCGACGTCCGCTCCATGCCCGCCTATGGCGGCCTGTCGAAGCGCAATCTCGACGAGCAGCAGGCCGGCGCGCGCATCGCGGTGGAGGCGCACAAGAAGAACCCGGCCGATTTCGTGCTGTGGAAGGAATCCGATCCCGACGAGCCCGGCTGGGACGCGACCTTCGACACGCCCGACGGCGCGGTGACCATCCACGGCCGCCCCGGCTGGCACATCGAGTGCTCGGTCATGAGCGAGCATCACCTGGGCAAGCTCTTCGACATCCATGGCGGCGGGCTCGACCTGATCTTCCCGCACCACGAAAACGAGATCGCCCAGTCCTGCTGCGCCCACGGCACGGAGCGCATGGCCAATTACTGGATGCACAACGGCTTCCTGCAGGTGGAAGGCAGGAAGATGTCCAAGTCCGAGGGCAACTTCTTCACCATCCACGAACTGATGGCGACGGAGAATTTCGGCCAATTCTCTTGGCCGGGCGCCGTGCTTCGCTATGCGATGCTGATGACGAACTACCGCGAACCAATCGACTTCTCAGTTCAAAGGCTCGAGGAAGCCGCAACTGAGTTAGGCAAGTATCGCCTGATAGCAGAATTTGACGAAGCGGTGGCTCCGCCTGCCGCTTTCGTGGATGCACTCTGTGATGATCTGAACACGCCGAAGGCGATCTCAGTTCTTAGGGACCTCGCTGCAAAGCCTCCCGTTTATGCCCGCAGTGATCAAAATGGCGGCGCGACTTCAGATTCATCGGCAGCGCTTGATGAAGACTATTCGAGGCGAGCGCAGCTCGCCGCTGCATTGTCTTTTGTCGGCATTGATCTCCGCAACTACGATGCGAATTGGATGATTGCGTCTGTTTCGGACGCGAGAAAACTGGAAATCCAGGCCCGCATCGATGAACGCCTCGCCTTCATCCGCGACAAGAACTGGGCCGAGGCCGACCGCATCCGCGATGAACTCCTGTCTGAAGGCATCCAGCTAAAGGACGGAAAAGACTCCGAAACCGGAGAGCGCATCACCACCTGGGAAGTGAAGAGGTAGGCGGACTATCGCGGGCTCCCCCTTCTCCCCAACGTGGGAGAAGGTGGATGCGCCGGTTCCGTGAACCGGCGCAGACGGATGAGGGGGTGAGGAGCGATCCGCTTTAGCGGACGAAAAGCCAACGATTTGGCTTTTCGAGCGACGAACTGCTGGAGCAAAAGCGCATGGCTCAGCGCCAGTCTTGCCGCAGCGATGCGTCCCGCGAAAAAGCGATGATCGTCGCGCAGACACTGTCGAGTTCGCGCATCACCTCGTCGTTCCAGAATCGCAAGACGCGGAAGCCGCGCGCTTCGAGATCTGTGTCGCGAAGGGAATCTCTACGGCTTTCCGCATGCTGCGTCCCGTCCACCTCGACGATCAGCTTCGCCTCCATGCAGACGAAATCGGCGATGTAGGGACCGATCGGAACCTGTCGGCGGAACTTCAGCATGTCGAGCCGCCGATTGCGCAACGCGCCCCACAGGCGCTCCTCCGCCTGGGTCGGATTGCCTCGCATCTCGCGCGCGAACGCGCGCAAACGCCGGACGTCCTTCCCCATCGCAGGCCCCCTCATCCGTCTGCGGCCCTTCACGGAAGGCCCGCATCCACCTTCTCCCACGAGGGGAGAAGGCAGGTCCAGCGTCCCATGCTCCGCCATATCGTTGCAATGGCCGCCTGCGAGCTCAGGCAGACGCAGGCAGACGCAACAAGCGCCTCCCTTCTCCCCCTGGTGGGGTCCGAAGGACGGGTCGAGACCGGTGGCTCGACCCTGGGCAGGTGGATGCGCCGGTTCCGTGAACCGGCGCAGACGGATGAGGGCCTTTCCAGCGAGCGAAGACCCGGGCCGTTGAACTCCGCCCCCGTTTGGCATATGTTCAGGCATATGCCAAATCGGAGGCCTGCCATGGGCGAGGAACGTCACGTCAGACTGTTCAGGAACGGCCGAAATCAGGCCGTGCGCATTCCGGTCGAGTTCGAACTGCCCGGTGACGAGGCGGTCATGCGCAAGGAAGGCGACAGGCTGATCATCGAGCCGGCGAAGAAGCAAGACCTCGTCGAATGGCTCAAGACCATCGAGCCGTGGGACGAGGAGTTCCCGGATGTCGACGAGGGCTTGCTGCCGGCCGAGGACGTGGAGCTGTGACCGCGTTCCGCTACATGCTGGACACCAACATTCTCTCCCACATGATCCGGTTCCCGGAAGGAGACGCCGTGCGGATGCTGGTCGACACCGGCGTGCAGGAGGCATGCGTCAGCGCGATCGTCGCCTCCGAACTCCGCTTCGGCGCGGCCAAGCGCGGTTCGCCGAGGCTGACGCAACTCGTCGAGGACATGCTCGAGCGCATCGAGGTCGTCGCCTATGGCGCGGACGCGTCCCGGGCCTACGCCCGAATCCGGCTGGATCTGGCGCGCGCGGGCACGCCGATCGGCCCCGCGGACATGTTCATCGCCGCCCACGCGCTCGCCGGGGACATGACGCTCGTCACCGACAATGTCCGCGAGTTCCAGCGCGTACCCGGCCTGCGGGTCGAAAACTGGCTCGCCCCGGCCGGCTGAGGGGCCGCACCCGGTGGAAACCCACCCGCACACGCACCGCCCAACCCCCTGATCCGCCGTACTTTTCCCGCTCCCCGCCACTTTTCCATCCACCTCCGCCACCTTCGGCCTAGCCTTGCCGCATGGAAGCGAACCGGCATGAATTCGACTGGGAGAGCGCGATCGCCAGGAATTTCGAGGCGCTCGAACTCGTCGTCGCGCGGCTCTTCGCGCTGGCCGGCATCGCCACGGGGCGGCCGTTCGTCGAGACCGTGTCGCGCGGCCTCCATGCCCGCATCCTCGCCGTCCTGCGCCCCGCCGAATACGCGCTTCGCCGGCTGATCGTGATGGCGGCCTGCAGGCTCGCCGTCGCCGCGCCGTCCGCGCGGGCCTCTCGGGCCGGAATGCCGAAACCCGGCCGCCAGGAACCGAAGTCCGATCCCGCGCAAGTCCCGGCGTTCCGGCTCTTCGATCCGGTCAAGTCCGCGGCCGATCCCTGGCTGACATCCGCCGAGATCGCCGCGCTCGACCGCCCGGCCTCGGCCGCGTGGCCGGCCGCGCCTGCGCTGCCGGCCTATGAACCGGTCGACGCGCGCGGCCTTTGCGGGCGCATCGTCGCCTTGCGGACCGCCATGGCCGATCTCGACGGCCAGGCCCTGCGGCTTGCCCGCTGGCGGGCGAGGCGGTCTCGCGCGACCTGCCGGCCGAAGCGTTTCGCGCCGATGCGTCCCGGCCGCCCGCCCGGCTGGATGCGCCGCCCGAAGACGGGCCTTCAGGAAGTGCTCGTCGAATGCGATCTCCTCGCCCGCTACGCCTGGAAGGGCCCCGACACCTCCTGAGCCGCCCGCCCTTCGACGGCTTCGTCAGCCCGCCTCCTGTCAGGAGACGGGCCGCCTTGGCATGTTCGCGGTTGACCCGCCGGCCGTTCTGTCCAATCCATTCGGGGCCGACACGCAAACGTCCTTGGGGAGGCCGAGCCATGACCGCATATTCCGGCGGCTGCCAATGCGGCGCGGTCCGCTTCCGCGCCACCGATCCGCACAACCCCGGCATCTGCCATTGCCGCATGTGCCAGAAGGCGTTCGGCTCGCCCTTTGCCGCGCTGGTCGAGGTCGATACCGAAAACGTCGAGTGGACGCGCGGGTCGCCGTCCTATTTCCAGTCGTCGGACAAGGTGCGGCGCGGCTTCTGCGCGCAATGCGGAACGCCGCTGACCTACACCCATGACGGCGGCGTCGAACTGGCGATCTGCGCCTTCGACGATCCGATGGCGGTCGCGCCGAACCACCAGGTCAACCATTCCGCGCGGCTGGCCTTCTTCGACGGCCTGCCGGCGCTCCCCGCCGATGACGAAACCGCCTATGCCGAGTACCAGGCCGGGCTGAAGAACCGCCAGCATCCCGACCACGACACGGATCGCTGGCCGATGGAGGATTGAGATGACCGATCGCATCACCGGCGGCTGCCAGTGCGGCGCGGTGCGCTACCGCGTCGACGCGCCTTTGCAAAACCCGCATCTGTGTCACTGCCGCATGTGCCAGAAGGCCGCCGGCAACTATTTCATGCCGCTTGCCGGCGTCGCCCGCGCCGATTTCGTGGTCACCCGCGGCGAACCCGGCTGGTTCCATTCCTCGGCCATCGTCCGGCGGGGCTTTTGCCGCGACTGCGGAACGCCGCTGTTCTTCGATCCGCTCGACAGCGACCACATCGCCGTCACGCTCGGTTCGCTCGACGATCCGGCGAGCTGCAAGCCCCTCTCCGAGGACTCGGTTGAATCGCGGCTGCCCTTCCTCGCCGAATGGGTCGATACCCGCCAGAAGGTCACCGAGGACGATTTCTCCGAAGACGACCTGGAGACGATCCGCACGACCAACCACCAGCACCCCGATCACGATACCGAGGAATGGCCGATGGAGGGCGATCATGGCTGAACCGATCACCGGCGGCTGCCAGTGCGGCGCGGTGCGCTATCGCTGCGACGGGTTCGGCCGCGCCTCGATCTGCCATTGCCGCATGTGCCAGAAGGCGTTCGGCTCCTTCTTCGGCCCGCTCGTCACGGCGAAGGGCCTCGTCTGGACACGCGGCGAACCGAAGATCTTCGCGAGCTCCAACAAGGTCGGCCGCGGCTTCTGCGCGGAGTGCGGCACGCCGCTGACCTATGATTGGGGCGGCGAGGTGGAGGTCTCGCTCGGGTCGCTCGACGATCCGGAGCGCGCCCCGCCGGTCGTTCAGGTCAATCCGCATGACAAGCTGTCCTTCGTGGACGGCCTGTCGGCGCTCCCGACGGTCAATTCCGCCGACACGCCGGAAGGCGCGGCCTTCATGGCGGGCGTCGAGAGTCGCCAGCATCCGGACCACGACACGGACGTGTGGCCGCCCGCCTGACGGGACGTTTCGCCGCGTGGCGGCACGGCCTCCGGCCACCGATATGGGAAACAACGAGGAGACGATGAGATGATCGATCACATGGGCATCAGCGTCAGCGACTTCGACGCGGCGAAGGCCTTTTACGACCGGGCGCTTGCGCCGCTCGGCGCCTCGCTGCTGATGGTCGTGCCGCCTCAATTCGTGGGCGGCCGCAAGGTCGGCGGCTACGGTCGCGGCAAGCCCGATTTCTGGCTGAGCGAGGGAGAGAAACAGACCCCGCCCATCCATGTCGCCTTCACCGCGCAAAGCCGCGCCGAGGTCGACGCCTTCCACGCGGCGGCGATCGCCGCAGGCGGAGAGGACAACGGCGCGCCGGGCCTGCGCCCGCATTACCATGACAACTATTACGGCGCCTTCGTGCGCGATCCCGACGGCCACAACATCGAGGCCGTCTGTCACAAGCCGGAATAGGACGGAGCCGATGACCGAGCGCAATCCGCAGACCCAGATGCCCAAATGGCTGCTCTACGGCCTGATCGGCAAGGGCGTCCTCGTCGTGCTCGTCGTCATCGCGGTGCTGTTCTATGCCGGCGTGATCTGAGAGGAACGATGTCCGAACTGCGCACATTCTACCCGCCGATCGAACCCTATGAGAGCGGCATGCTCGATGTCGGCGACGGCCACGAGATCCATTGGGAACGCGTCGGCACGCCGGGCGCCAAGCCGGCCGTCTTCCTGCATGGCGGCCCCGGCGGCGGCATCATGCCCGGCCACCGGCGCCTCTTCGATCCCGCGCTTTACGACGTCCTGCTGTTCGACCAGCGCGGCTGCGGCAAGTCCACGCCGCGCGCCTCGCTCGAGGCCAACACCACCTGGCATCTCGTCGCGGACATCGAGCGGTTGCGCGAGATGGTCGGCGTCGACGAATGGCAGGTCTTCGGCGGCTCCTGGGGCTCGACCCTGGCGCTCGCCTATGCCGAGACCCATCCCGACCGCGTGAGCGAACTGGTTCTGCGCGGCATCTACACGGTCACCCGGCCCGAACTCGACTGGCTCTACCAGTTCGGCGTCTCGGAGATGTTTCCGGAGCGGTGGGAAGCCTTCTGCGCGCCGATCCCCGAGGCCGAGCGCGGCGACATGATGTCGGCCTATTACCGGCGTCTGACCGGCGACGACCGCACCACGCGCATCGAGGCGGCCAAGGCCTGGAGCGTCTGGGAAGGCAACGTCATCACGCTGTTGCCGGAGCCCGAGACCAGCGACCCCTTCGCCGAGGCCGAATACGCCGAGGCCTTCGCCCGCATCGAGTGCCATTTCTTCGTCAATGGCGGCTGGCTGGAGGAGGGGCAATTGCTGCGCGACGCGCACCGCCTGGCCGACATTCCGGGCGTCATCGTCCACGGCCGCTACGACATGCCGTGCCCGGCCCGCTACGCCTGGAAGTTGCACAAGGCCTGGCCGAGGGCCGATTTCCACCTGATCGAGGGCGCCGGACACGCATATTCGGAGCCGGGCATCCTTGACCGGCTGATCCGGGCGACCGATAAGTTCGCCGGAAAATAAGGAGCCGGGCACCGGCCGCGACGGGTAGGACCATGAAACGCGAACGCATCTATCTCTTCGACACGACACTGCGTGACGGGCAGCAGACGCCCGGCATCGATTTCTCGGTCGAGGACAAGATTGCCATCGCCGAGATGCTGGACGAGTTCGGTCTCGACTATGTCGAGGGCGGCTATCCGGGCGCCAACCCCACCGACACGGCCTTCTTCGAGCGCAAGCGCACCAGTGCCGCGAAATTCGTCGCCTTCGGCATGACCAAGCGGGCAGGGGTCTCCGTCTCCAACGATCCGGGCGTCGCCGCTCTGAACGGCTCGAAGTCGGACGCCGTCTGCTATGTCGCGAAAAGCTGGGACCTGCATGTGCGCGTCGCGCTAGGCTGCACCAACGAGGAAAACCTGGAATCGATCCGCCACTCTGTCGAGGCGACCGTCGCCGTCGGCAAGGAAGCGCTGGTCGATTGCGAGCACTTCTTCGACGGCTACAAGGCGAACCGGGCCTATGCGCTCGCCTGCGCCAAGGCGGCCTTCGATGCCGGCGCGCGCTGGATCGTGCTCTGCGACACCAATGGCGGGACGCAGCCGCACGAGGTGCGCGAGATCGTCGCCGCGGTGATCGCGTCCGGCATTCCCGGCGATCGCCTCGGCATCCACGCCCATAACGACACCGAACAGGCCGTCGCCAACTCGCTCGCCGCCATCGATGCCGGCGTCCGCCAGGTGCAGGGCACCTTGAACGGCATCGGCGAGCGCTGCGGCAATGCCAATCTCGTCACGCTGATCGGCACGCTGGCGCTGAAGCCGGCATGGTCGGACCGCTTCGAGATCGGCATCGGTTCGGGCAAGCTGGAAGGCCTGACGCGGCTGTCGCGCTGGTTCGACGAATTGCTCAACCGCTCGCCGGCCCAGCAGGCGCCCTATGTCGGCGCGACCGCCTTCGCGACCAAGGCCGGCATCCACGCCTCCGCCCTGATCAAGGATCCGTCGACCTACGAACATGTCGAGCCGGAAAAGGTCGGCAATGTGCGCCACATCATGGTCTCCGACCAGGGCGGCAAGTCCAACTTCATCAACGAGTTGAATCGTCGTGGCGTCGTCGTCGCCAAGAGCGATCCGCGCCTCGACACGCTGATCGCGATCGTCAAGGAGCGCGAGGCGATCGGCTATGCCTATGAGGGCGCGGACGCCAGTTTCGAATTGCTGGCGCGGCGCACGCTGGGCGAGGTGCCGGATTTCTTCGACGTCGTCTCGTTCCGCTCGCTCGTCGAACGCCGCCACAACGCCGTCGGCAAGATCGTCACCGTCGCGGAGGCGGTCGTGAAGGTGAATGTCGACGGCGAGGAGCGTATGTCGGTCGCCGAATCCTCCAACGGTCCGGTCAACGCGCTCGACATGGCGCTGCGCAAGGACCTCGGCAAATACCAGGCCGAGATCGCGGATCTGGAACTGGTCGACTACAAGGTGCGCATCCTCAATGGCGGCACCGAGGCGATCACCCGCGTGCTGATCGAATCGGCCGACAGTTCCGGCATGCGCTGGTGGACGGTCGGCGTGTCGGAAAACATCATAGACGCCTCCTTCGAGGCCCTGATGGATTCCATCACCTTCAAGCTGATGAAGAACCGCGGCCACGCCGGCCTTGCGGCGGCGGAGTAGGCGCTACTGTCCGTGCTGCATGGTGTGCCCGCCATGCCCGTCGGCGCCTGAACCGTAGCCGCGCAGCTGGTTGTACATCATCACCTGGTGCCGGTTCAGAACCGGCACCGTCTTCAGGTGCGTGCGAAGGTGGATGAAGCGCAGCTCGCCGCGGGTCTCGGCGATTTGCATCACCAGGCTCTTCAGCTCCGCCTCGGTGATCGTCGCGTCGCTGAACCCCGCCTCGAGTTCGGTCTCGAGCGCGATCAGCCTTGCGCCGGTCTCGATCGCGGCGGCCTGCATCTCGTCGCGCAGCGCTTCGACGGCCGCAACCTGTTCGGCGGTGAGGCCGATCTCGCCGGCCAGCTCCAGCACATGCGCCGGCCCGGGCATGCCGTTCAGCTCGGCCGCCTTGGCGAGCCCCCAGCCGCCGCCGCGCCGCAACTCCTCCAAGTCGGCCTCCGACAGGCTCTTGATCGCCCGCGTCTCCTGTCCGGCATAGGGCGAGGACGTCTCCGCCCGGGCAAGCGAAGGAACCGTGAGGGCGGTGGTGGTCAGGGCGGCGAGAAGGGGGCGGGTCAACATCGTCGGGTCTCCATGGCGGACGCGCATTTCTGCGGTCGTTCCTTGCCATCGCAGCGTCGCGCACGACATGATTGCGATCATGTCCGCTGCGATCTTCCAGACCCTTGCCGCGATGGCCGGAGACCCGCGCCGGCTCGAACCCGGCGAAAGCCTGTTTCGCCAGGGCGACCCGGTGTCGTCCCTCTTCGCCGTTCAGTCCGGCATGTTCCGGCTGGTGCGCTACGGGGCGGGCGGCGACGCGGTCGTCCTCCAGCAGGCGAGGGGCGGCGACACCGTGGCCGAAGCCTCCATCTATTCCGATGTCTATCATTGCAGCGCGGAATGCGTCGCGGCGGGCTCGGTCCTCTCGGTGCCGGCGGCCCGGTTCCGCGAGCGGCTGCGCAGCGACCCCGCTTTCGCGGAGGAGTGGACGCGTTATCTCGCCCGGTCCATCCAGAACGCCCGCGCCCGCTCCGAGATCCTCGCCGCCCGAACGATCGAGGAACGGCTTGCCCGCTGGCGCGCCTGGTTCGGCGACCTGCCGGAGAAGGGCCAGTGGAAGGAACTCGCCGTCGAGATCGGCGTCACGCCCGAGGCGCTGTATCGCGCCTTGGCGCGCGGGCGGCGATCCGGCTGACGGCCTTGCGCGATTGTCGCCATGACAATCGCGCGATTGCCGGGGCGAAGGGCCGGGTGTAGGCAGCGACGATGTCCCGAACAATTGTCCGTGAAAGTGCCGGCGCCCAGCCTCAGCCGCGAGAGCCGCTGGCCGGCTTCGCCTATGCGATGGGCGCCTATCTCCTGTGGGGCGGTCTGCCCCTCTACATGAAGGCGGTCTCGCACATGCCCGCCTGGGAGGTCGTCGCCCACCGGGTCATCTGGTCGATCCCGGTCGCCGGCCTGATCCTGCTTCTGCAGCGGCGCACCGCCGATCTGCGCGCCGCGTTCCGCTCGCCGCGCACGCTCGCTTTCGCCGCGCTGACGGCCGGGCTGATCTCGCTCAACTGGGGCGTCTATGTCTATGCCATCTCGACCGGTCACACCGTCGAGACCGCGCTCGGCTATTACATCAATCCGCTCGTCAACGTGCTGCTCGGCGCCGTCTTCCTCGGCGAGCGCTTCAACCGGCTGCAGGCCGTGGCAATCGCCTGCGCGGTGATCGCGGTCGCGATCCTGACCTTCAAGGCGGGCGGTCTTCCCTGGGTGTCGCTGACGCTCGCCTTCTCCTTCGGCCTCTACGGCTTCTTCCGCAAGACGGTGCCGATCGGCCCGACCCAGGGCTTCATGCTGGAGGTCCTGCTCCTGTCCGTCCCGGCGCTCGTGGTGATCGTCTGGCAGGTCGCTGCCGGCACCACCCATTTCGGCCCGACCGGCGCGGGCGACGTCGGCCTCTTGCTGCTCGCCGGCCCGGTCACGGCGCTGCCGCTGATCCTCTATGCCTACGGGGCGAGGGCGCTGCGCTTCACCACGGTCGGCGTCCTGCAATATTCCGCCCCGACGCTGATCTTCCTGATCGCAGTGTTCGTCTTCGGCGAACCCTTCTCCCACTGGCAGCTGATCGCCTTCCTGTTCATCTGGGCGGCGCTGGCCCTCTACACCCTGTCGCTGTTCCGCCGGTCCTGACCGTTCACTCGCGCCGGCCGTGCTGCCGGCGCACGAACAGGAAGATCGCGGCCGAGCCGATCGCGGACAGGAAGGCCGCTTCCCAGAAGCCCAGCGGCGAATGGGTGAATGGGATGCCTTGGACGTTCATGCCGAACAGGCCCGAAATGATGGTCACGGGCATGAGCACGGCCGTCAGCACGGACAACAGATAGAGCAGCTTGTTGGTGCGCTCGGACAGCCGCGCCATGATCTCTTCCTGAACCAGCAGGGCGCGGGCCTGCAACTGCTCGCTGTCATGCAGCAGCGATCCCGCCCGCGCGGCGCTGTTCTCGATCGAGGGCACGATCTGCGGCGCGACGCTGCCGATCTCGCCGGTGGGCAGCGGGCGGAAGATCCCGGCGACCAGGAACAGGTGGCGATGCGCCTGGATGGCGCGGCGGCGCAAGGGCGCCAACCGGTCGCGCTCGCCCGTCCACCGTCCGCCGATCACCCTGTCCTCGATGCTGTCGAGGTGTTCGAAGAGATCCTCCAGCCTGTCCTCCAGCTGGTCGAGCAGCCGGGAGAGAATCGCGTCCACGACCGCGGCCGGCGACGCGAAGGCCGCCCGGGCGTTCTCGATGTCGTGGCGGATGTCGTCGACGGTCTGCAGCGGCCGCTTGCGCGCCGTCACCAGCGTCCGGGCGTTGAGCGCGAAATGCACGAGACCGAGTTCCGGCAATTCGGTGTAGTGGCGATGGTGGATGTCCGGCATGGTCCCGTAGATCCAGCCGCCAGCCTGCTTGATGAAGACGCGCCGCCCGCTCGCGAGAAGGCAGCGCCTCGCCTCGACCGGCAGGTCCTCAAGCGCGGTGATCGAGGAGCGGGCGCGGGCGTCCGTCAGGCCGTAGCCGGTCCAGCGCCACGCGGGCTCGCTGTCGTCTGAAACGAGGTGACCTTCGGTGTCGAAGGCGTAAGTGAAGAGCCGGCCCGCCTTGTCGAAGGCTTCCGCGTCGAGTTCGTCCCCGTCAGGCTCGTCCGGATCGATGCGGCGCGGATCGTCTGGCATGGACACCCCGCCGCCGTCCTCAGAGGCGCTCGATGATGGCTTCGTCGCCCTCGTCGTGCATGCCGGCTGCCAGCAGCGCCGGCACGATGTCGCCGGCCGCGTCGATGACAAGCGGCCTGACCCGGTGGGCGGTGTGGATGAAGCCCGCGTCGCGCATGTGGTCGAGCAGGGTGGAGAGCGGATCCCAGAAGCCGTTGATGTTGGCGAGCACGATCGGCTTGGTGTGCCGGCCCAGCTGCGCCCAGGTCATGATTTCGATGACCTCTTCCAGCGTGCCGATGCCGCCCGGCAGCGTCACGAAGGCGTCGGCTTCCTCGAACATGCGATGCTTGCGCTGGTGCATGTCCTCGGTGACGATCAGCTCGTCCAGTGCGCCGAGCGCCTCCTCGGTCGCTTCCTTGTTCATCAGGAAGCGCGGGATGATACCGGTCACCTTGCCGCCGGCATCCATCGCGCCCTGGGCGACCGCGCCCATGATTCCCTTGGTGCCGCCGCCGTAGACGAGGCGCAGCCCGGCCTCGGCCAGCATGCGGCCGAGCAGGCGGCCGGAATTGATGTAGGAAGGGTCGTTGCCGGGCGAGGAGCCGCAATAGACGCAGACGGAGCGGATAGGGTCGATGGAGGTCATCTTCTTCCTATTGCCGGGGGCGAACGGCCCGTCAAGGTGCGCGCTTCTGTGCAAAAGCGGCCGCGGCGATTTCCCGCGCCTTGACAATTGTTGAGCAGAGCCGATCCGCGATGTTATGAAGGGGGTGATCAACTGGTTGGAAATTCATGAACAGCAACAAGTTTTCCGTCCTGGCTTTCTGTGTGCTCATCGGGCTCGTCGGTTTTCTGAGTGCGCCGCACAACGCCGAAGGCATCAATGCCTGGCTCAAGAAGGAGTTCGGCGCCCATGTCGGGCTGAGCAGCGAGATCGAAGCCACCGAGGAAGCGCCCTCGGCCGCATCGGACGAGCAGACGCCCGAGGCCACGGCGATGGAAGAGCCTGCCGCCGAGGCAGGCGAGGCTGTCAAAGCCAAGGGCGCGGAAGACGCTGCCGAGGCAACGAACCAGCCGGAAGAGGCTGCCGCCGCCGCTGAGGAGACGCCGTCCGCGACCGCAGACGGGGCCGTTCAGGCCGGTGTCGTCATTCCGAGTTTCGGGCTCCTGCGCGTCGAGCCGGACGGCTCGATGGTGATCGCAGGCCAGGCCGCGCCGAACGCCACGATCGAAGTGCTGTCGGGCTCCGACACGATCGCCACCACGACGGCCGAGCCCAATGGCGATTTCGTTGCGGTTCTCGACGAACCGCTCGCACCGGGCGATTACGACATCGTCCTGCGCGCGATCCAGGAAGACGGCGACGTCGCGATGTCGGAAGAGACCGCGATCGTCTCGGTGCCCGAACCCGGGCGCGAAGGCGAGGTGCTGGCGCTGGTCGAAAGGCCGGGCGAGCCGTCGCGGCTGATCAACACGCCGAAGCCGTCGGACACCGAAACCGCCGAAGCGGCGCCCGAGACCGGCGACGCGGAAGAGGTCGCCGAGACCGAGACTGTCGAAGCCGCGGAGGAAGCGACCGAGGTCGCCGCCGCTGAAGAGCCGTCCGAGACTGCGACTGAAGAAGCCGCAAGCGAGACCGCCGAAGCGACCGACGAAACCGCCGAGGCGCAGGTTGAAAGCGCTGAACCGGCTGAAGAGCAAACGGAAGTCGCTGCCGCCGACACGTCGCGCGAGACCATGCCGGCCGAGACCGCGTCTCAGCCCGTGGTCGGCATCGCCGCCGTCGAGATCGAAAACGACATGGTCTTCGTCGCGGGCGTCGCCCCGTCGGGCGCGCAGGTGCGCGTATACGCCAATGAATTCCTGCTCGGCGACACGGTCGCCGGTCCCGGCGGCGAGTTCCTGGTCGAGGCCCGGCGCAGCCTTCCCGTGGGCGACTACATCATTCGCGCCGACGTCATCGATCCCGGCACGGCCGAGGTGCTGGCGCGCGCCGCCGTGCCCTTCACCCGCACCGAGGGCGAGCGGATCGCCGCGGTCGCCGGTCCCGCGACCGTGAGTGAAGAGCAGCCGGCGGGCGAGCCGGAGACGGCGCAGGTGGAACCCGCCGCACCGGAGGCGACCGCGGACGCGGCAACCCCGAAGGCCGCGACCGAAGAGACGGCGCCGGACGCTCAGACCGAGACGGCCGAAGCGCTTCCCGCCGGATCGCCTGACACGGCCGACACCGATGCCGAGGTCGCATCGGCGGAGGCCGAGCCGGCCGCAACCGTCGAGGCCACCTCTGAAGGCACGGAAGCCGCCGCTGACGCCGCCCCGGCCGACGCTTCGCAGGATGTCGCGGCAGCCGGCGAGCCTGCCTCCGAGGAGACCCAGGAAGCTGCCGTCGCACCGGAAGAGGCCTCCACGGAGGCCGACGCCGAGGTCGCATCGGCCGACGCCGAGCCCGCAAAGCCGTCCGAGACGGCGTCCGCGGAGGCAGAGACGGAGGCCGCACCAGACGCGGTCGCCGAGGAGAGTGTGGCCGAGGCAAGCACGACCGGGGAACCCGCCGCTGAAGAGCGCGTGGCCGAGGAAAGCGCGTCCGAAGACGTGACGGAACCCGCCGCCGAAGCCCAGGCGGAAGCCGAAGCCGTCGCGTCGGCGCAGGGCGAGGCGGAGGCTGCCGAGCCGAAGCAGGTCGCCGTCGTCGTGCCGCCGAAGCCGTCGGTTGAACTGCCGGCTGGCCCGCCGGAGGTGCGCGAGGACATCGTCGTGCGCGGAACGCTGCACCGCACGAATTCGGCGGTCATCATCCGCCGCGGCGACACGCTTTGGCACATCTCGCGGCGGGTCTACGGGCAGGGCATTCGCTACACCACGATTTATCTCGCCAACCAGCCCCAGATCCGCGATCCCGACCGGATCTGGCCCGGGCAGATTTTCGAGCTACCGAAAAAGGCAGCCGAAGAGTGACGTGATCGACAGGCCGGAAATTTCCGGCCTGTTTCGTTTCGGCGGCCTTGTTTGGCGGCCTTGCTGATCGTATATCGCCGATAGACGATGAAGTGAGGCGTCATGGATACCGAGACCATCGCGGAACGCCTGTCGGCTCTCGCCCATCCGGCGCGGCTGGCGATCCTGGCGCATCTGTCGGGCAATGAGGGCTGCGCCTGCCGCGATGTGGTCGATACGTTGCCCCTGGCGCAATCGACCGTCTCGCAACATCTCAAGGTCCTGCTCGACGCGGGGCTGATCATTCACGAGCGCCAGCGACCGCGCTCCTCCTACCGCTTGAACCGCGAGGCGCTGATGAGCGTGTCGCGCGAACTCAATTCCCTTATCGACCGGTGTTGCGCCGACAACTGCTGCACCGCCGGCAAATCCGGACTGGACTGATCCTTGGCATCAAAAACGGTTTCTGCTGACAGCGGTTCGACGCTGCAGACCATCCGCAATCTCTGGCCGTACATGTGGCCGACCGAACGGCCCGACCTGAAGCTGCGCGTGGTGCATGCCACCGTCTATCTGGTGATCGCCAAGCTCGTGCTGATGCTCGTGCCCTACGGTTTCAAATGGGCGACCGATGCGCTGGACAGCGAACTCAAGGCACCTGGCTGGGTGCCGGCGCTCGTCCTCGCGCCGGCCATGCTGGTGGTCGCCTACAATTTCTTCCGGGTCGCCCAGGCGGGCTTCAACCAGTTGCGCGACGCGCTGTTTGCGAGCGTCGGCCAGTATGCCGTCCGCCAGCTCGCCTACCGCACCTTCGTGCACATGCACGGCCTGTCGCTGCGCTTCCACCTTGAGCGCCGCACCGGCGGCCTGTCGCGCATCATAGAGCGCGGCACCAAGGGCATTGAATCGATCGTCCGCTTCACGATCCTTAACACCGCGCCGACCATCCTGGAATTCCTGCTGGTGGCCGTCATCTTCGGCTTCGCCTATGGCTGGCAATATGTCGCCGTGACCGCCGTGACGATCTGGCTCTACGGCTGGTTCACCATCCGCGCGAGCGACTGGCGCATCCAGATCCGCCGGGACATGAACAATTCCGATACGGACGCCAACACCAAGGCGATCGACTCGCTCCTCAACTTCGAGACGGTGAAATATTTCGGCAACGAGGAGATGGAGGCGCGCCGCTTCGACGGTGCGATGGCCGGCTACGAACAGGCCGCGACCAAGGTCTGGACCTCGCTCGGCTGGCTAAATTTCGGTCAGGCCGTCATCTTCGGCGCCGGCATGCTGATCATGATGTGGATGTCGGCCAGCGCCGTGCAGGCCGGAACCCAGTCGCTCGGCGACTTCGTGTTCATCAACGCGATGCTGATCCAGCTTTCGATTCCGCTCAACTTCATCGGCTTCATCTATCGCGAAATCCGTCAGGGCCTGACCGACATCGAGCAGATGTTCGATCTCCTGGACGTCGAGCCCGAGGTCGTCGACAAGCCGGATGCGCGCGATCTCGTCGTACGCGACGGGCACATCATCTTCGATGACGTCAAGTTCGCATATGATCCGCAGCGCCCGATCCTCAAGGGCATCAGCTTCAAGGTGCCGGCCGGCAAGTCGGTGGCGATCGTCGGGCCGTCGGGGGCGGGCAAGTCGACCATCTCGCGTCTGCTCTACCGCTTCTACGACGTGCAGGAAGGCTCGATCACGATCGACGGGCAGGACGTGCGCGAGGTGACGCAGAAATCCCTGCGCGCCGCCATCGGCATGGTTCCACAGGACACCGTGCTGTTCAACGACACGATCCGCTACAACATCCGCTACGGCCGTCCCGACGCGACCGACGCCGAGGTCGAGCAGGCGGCCGAACTGGCGCAGATCGGCGAATTCCTGCGCGCCTTGCCCGACGGCTACGAGACCATGGTCGGCGAGCGTGGCCTGAAGCTCTCCGGCGGCGAGAAGCAGCGCGTCGCGATCGCCCGCACGATCCTCAAGGCGCCGCCGATCCAGGTGCTCGACGAGGCGACCTCAGCCCTGGACACGGCGACCGAACAGGAGATCCAGCAGGCGCTGGACTTCGTCTCGCAGGACCGCACGACGCTGATCATCGCCCACCGCCTGTCCACCGTGATCGGCTGCGATGAGATCATCGTGCTGCGCGAAGGCCAGATCGCGGAGCGCGGCACCCATTCCGAACTGCTGGAGCAGCAGGGCCTCTACGCGCAGATGTGGGCCCGCCAGTCGGAGGCCATCGAAGCCGAGCGCAAGCTGCGCGAAGCACGCGAAACCGACGAGATGGGGATCCTGGTGCGCAAGCGGGTGCCGCAGCCGGGCGAAGAGGAACAGGAGACGGCGCCGCGTCAGCGCATCTCGACGCGCGGCTTCACCAGCGGCTCGTGAGATCGCTCAATTGAAGGCGAGGACCGCGAGGATCAAGGCCGCGACGCCGGCGGTGCTCGCGGTCATGCCGATCTTCGCCATGCGCGGTCCCATCACGGCCGGATCGCGCCTGGCGGCCGTCAGGCCGTAATATTGTCCGGTGAGTGAAGCGGCGGTCAGCACGATCACCGCCAGGATCTTGAGCCAGAAAACGACGTTGAGCTCGCCCCATCCGCCTCTCGCCGCATAAACCAGCACAATGCCCGTCACCCACAGCAGCACGATCGCGCCGAAGGAGAGGCGGCCCAGCGTCTTCTGCAGGCTGCGAAGCAACGGCACGGCGTCGGCCGGCGCGCCCTTGGCGCGAATGCCGGCCAGCATCGCGGCGACGCCGCCGCCGATGCCGACACTGAAGCTGAGGAAGTGGATGATCTTCGTGAATATGAGCATGCGCGGATTGAACCACAGCACGCGGCCGAGTGAAAGAGGCCGGCCGCGCCGGGTGGTCGGAGCGGCTTACTCCTCCAGGCTCGCTTCCGCCTTCTCGTCGACGAGTTCGCGTTCCTTCGCCTTGCGGTCGAGGAAGCGTTCGGCGTAGCTGCCGTCGCCATCGTCGGAAAGCACCTCGCGGGCCGTCGAGAAGATGTCTTCCTCCTCTTCCTCCATGTGGTGCTCGTAATCGTGCTTGAGCGTCTTGAAGCGCGTCAGCCAGCCCGGGTTGTCGAAGCCCATCGTGTTGAGCTCCTCCATGATGTCGTCCATCTCCTTGTGCTCGGCGACGGAATGGCGCGCGTCGTCCTGCCCGTCCGGCTTGGCCATGATCTTCGCGTAGAAGGTCTCTTCCTCGGCGGCCGCATGCGCCTTGACGTCGTAATAGAAGGCGGCCCAGAGGTCGCGGCGCTCTTCGCTGTCGCCCGTCGTTTCGGCCAGTAGGTTCAGCAGGTCGCGGTGCTTGTCGTGGTCTTCGCGGATTTCGTCGTAGATCGTGGTCATGATATCCTCCATCGTCCTGTGCGCTGATCCAACGCGGAGGCGGCGGATTGGTTGCGTCCATCCACGCGGGCGGATTGCATCGCGCCGTGCTTGGCCATAGATGGAGCCCTTGTCGCAATTGCCGGAGAGCTGAGTTGAGCCTCGTCCAGACGATCGGAAAGACATTGGTGCCCGTGCACCGGGAGGGATGGCCCTTCGTCGGCGCCTTCGCCGCCGCAACGCTGTTTCTCGGCTGGCTCTGGGCGCCGCTGTTCTGGCCGTGCCTGTTCCTGACCGCCTGGTGCGCCTATTTCTTCCGCGATCCGCCGCGCGTCACGCCCGTCGACGACGATCTGGTGATCAGCCCGGCAGACGGCCGGGTCTCGGCGGTGTCCCCGGTCGTTCCGCCTGCGGAGCTCGGCCTCGGTGAGACGCCGATGATGCGGGTCTCCATCTTCATGAACGTCTTCTCAGTGCACATCAATCGCGCCCCGGTGCGCGGCCGCGTCGCCTCGGTCGAATACCGGCCGGGCCGCTTCCTGAACGCCGATCTCGACAAGGCGAGCACCGAAAACGAGCGTAACGGTCTGGTCATTGAAACGCCGCGCGGCCAGCTCGGCGTCGTCCAGGTCGCCGGCCTCGTGGCACGCCGGATCCTGTGCTGGGTCAAGCCGGGCGACGAGATTTCGGCCGGCGCCCGGTTCGGCATGATCCGCTTCGGCTCGCGCCTCGACCTCTATCTGCCGGCCGGCGCCGTGCCTCGCGTCTTTCCCGGCCAGACCACCATCGCCGGCGAAACCGTGGTCGCCGATTATCACGCAGAGGCGGTTCGCCCGCCCAGCCGCACGAGCTGAGCCATGCAGACCGAAGGCCCGTTTCCGCCCTTTGAACCCGACGGCCCCGTCGAAGACGGCGAGGAGACCGCGAACAACAACAGCAACAACCAGCGCCTGCGCGACATACCGCTGCGCTTCGTCCTGCCCAACATCATCACGGTGCTCGCCATCTGCGCGGGCATGACCGGCGTCCGCCTGGCCTTCGAATTCCGCTTCGACCACGCGGTGCTGATGGTCCTGCTGGCCGCCTGTCTCGACGGCATCGACGGCCGGGTCGCCCGGCTGGTCAAGGGCAACTCCAAATTCGGCGCGGAGATGGATTCGCTTGCCGACATCGTCAATTTCGGCGTTGCGCCGGCCCTGGTCCTCTACGCCTTCGTGCTCGACCAGGCGCGGTCGCTCGGCTGGATCGCCGCGCTTCTCTACGCGATCGCATGCTGCCTGCGGCTGGCGCGCTTCAACGTCATGCTGGAAAACCGCGAACGGCCGCAATGGCAGGGCGCCTATTTCACCGGCATTCCCGCCCCCGCGGGCGCGTTCCTGGTGTTGCTGCCGGTCTATCTGGGTTTCCTCGGCATCGCGCCGGACTGGTATTATGCGAGCATCGTGTCCGTCTACACGCTGCTCGTCGCGTTCCTGATGGTGTCAAACCTGCCGGTCTGGTCGGGCAAGACGCTCGGCGCGCGCATCCCGCGCGCGCAGGTGATGCCGCTGATCCTCGGCGTGGTCTTCTATGTCGCGATGCTCGCGACCTTCACCTGGGAAACGCTGACGCTCTCGGTTCTCGCCTATTGGGCGTTCCTGCCCTATAGCCTGCGCATGTGGCGCAGGCAGGCGGCCGCGCATGCCGCCGCGAGCGACCCGAAGGCCTGAGCGAAATTGCGCCTCAGGCCGCCTTGTCCTTGATGCCGAGCTTCTTCTGGATCTGCTTCAGCGTCGTCACGTAATCCGTCTTGCCGGTGTTCAGGATCGGGATGTCGGGGAAGGGCAGGATTTCGGAGGGCACCATCAGTTCGGTCATGCCGGACCGCTTGCTGTAATCGATGATTTCCTTCTTGTCGGGATCCTGCTTGGTCGTCGCCAGGACGATGCGCTCGCCCTTGCGCCGGTCGGGCACGGACACAGCCGCATGCCGGTCTTCGGGCCACAGCGACTGGACGAGCATCTCCACCGCCCCGAGAGACACCATCTCGCCGGCGATCTTGGCGAAGCGCTTGGCACGGCCGCGCACGGCGACATAGCCCTCCCGGTCGATGAACACGATGTCGCCCGTGTCGTGCCAGCCGTCGGCCGGCGGCTGTAGTTCGCCCGGCCGGTCGGCCTTCATGTAGCCGAGCATCACGTTCGGCCCCTTGACCCACAGCCGCCCGCCATCCTCGATGCCTTCCACCGGCTCGATGCGCGCCGAAATGCCGGGGAACAGCCGTCCAACCGTGTCGTGACGCTCCTGGACGCAGGTGTTGGCCGCGACCACCGGTGCGGCTTCCGTCATGCCGTAGCCTTCCAGCACCCGGCAGCGGAAATGGTCGCGATAGATCTCGCGGGTCTGCGCCTTGACCGCTTCCGCGCCCGCCACGACGAAGCGCAGGCTGTCGAAATCGGTGTCCTTGGCGGTGCGTGCGTAGCCGGTCAGGAATGTGTCGGTGCCGAACATGATGGTCGGACGAACCCGCGCGGCCGCCTCCGGAATCAGCTTGTAATGGAGCGGCGAGGGATAGAGGAACAGCCGCACGCCGTAGAGCAGGGGGAGGATCGTGCCGCCTGTGAGCCCGAAGGAATGGAAAACCGGCAGAACGTTGAACAGCGTGTCCTCGACAGAGATCGAGAAGCGCGATTCGGCCTGCGCGGCGTTGGCGAGCAGGTTGCGGTGCGACAGCACCACGCCCTTGGGCGCGCCCTCCGAGCCGGAGGTGAACAGGATGACGGCCGGGTCTCCGGCATCGACTCTGGAGAGCGGCTTTTTCCACAGGAGCGCGCCGTTGAGCTTCTCCGGCGTGGTGACCGAACTGCGGATGTCTTCCAGCCAGACGATCTTGGTTCCGTTGGCCTCGATCGCGTCGCTCACCGGTTGCAGGTCGGCCTTCTCGATGAAGGCGCGGGAGGACAGGACGGTGCGGATCTTGCCGGTGTTGATCGCCGAGACCACATTGGCCGGCCCGGCGGAATAGTTGAGCATGGCCGCGACGCGCCCGGCCGATTGCACCGCGAGGAAGGTCACCACCACGCCGTTCGTGTTGGGCAGCAATATGCCCATCGTCTCGCCGCGGTTCGACATGGCGGCAAAACGCCTGGCCAGCACGCGCGCGCCGATCAGCATGCGCTTGTAGGTGAGGGCGCCCGTCACGGTGTCTTCCACGATCACGCGCGACGGACCGTAGGTCTTGGCGGCTTCGACAAAGGCCTGGAACAGGCTTTGGCTCAAATTGGCGGAGGAGAATCGGGCAAGCGCCATGTGGTCGAACAGGGCGTTGGGCGGTGTCACGAAACGCCGGCCGGCCTTTTCCACCAGGATGTCGATGCGTTCGGCCGGCACGGCATTGACGCTGAGCGCCGGGAACAGTTGGCGCGGAGCTTTTGCCGCGGGCGTGAAGGAGGAGGGCAGGAAGCGGCTGTTCCTGACGAAGATCGGCACGACATGCGCGTTGGACTTGCGTGCGAGCAATGTCACCGCGCGGTAGAGGCGCATCCCCGCCGCGTCCGGTTCCACGGCGTCGGGCAGGTAGACGGCCATGCGTCCCTTGCCCTTCAGATGGCGCACGAGACGGCGGTTGGTGACCATGTGTTCCTTGTCGAACACCACGGACCGCGCCAGCGGCCGGAAGGCCTGCACGAGCCAGCTGTCCGCCGAGGCCGGGTCGAGGACATGCAGCGTGTCGTCGGGCAGGATCGCCTGGCAGATCGCGGGGTCGAGCTTCGATTGCTCGCAGATGACGTAGATGACGGGGCGCCGGACGTCCTTGACGTCGCGCAGGCTGCGCGTGTCGATGCGGTAGATCAGCTTCAGCGGCGCGAAATACAGGGCCTGGCGAAATGCGAGCCCCAGCGAAACCATTTCACGCAGCGCGACGGCAATCATTACGACGGCAAGTGCCGCGACGATCAGGGCGACGGTCAATCCCATAGGCTCCTCCCCTGGGGTGCGGACGAGCAGGTTCTCCCGCCCGCTTGAACGAAAACGATAGCTGTTGCGAGACGCAGGTCAATCGCAAACTGTTAACCTCTCGAACCGGATTGTGGCATTTTCGTAACAGTGCCCCAAGGGCCCGGGGACCTCCTTTCAGCCCTCGCGCCTGCCCGCCGGGACGAATGTTCAAGAGATGCTTGGAACACCGATCGGCGCTCGCTAAGAGGGTGCACCGCTGCCGGCATGTCCGCGCGGATGACGGGAAACGAGCCGGCGCGGCGGGCAGCGCCCATGCCGGAGAACAGGGTGAAATGAGCGCAACGCATGACAGCAAGGCACTGAGCGTCCCGCAGGTGAGGGCGCGCAAGGGCGGCGAGCCCTTGGTCTGCCTGACGGCCTACACGACGCCGGTCGCCGAATTCGCCGATGCCCATTGCGACGTCGTCCTGGTGGGCGACAGCGTCGGCATGGTGCTGCACGGCCTCGACTCCACGCTCGGCGTCACAATGGAGATGATGGTCCTGCACGGAAAGGCCGTCCGCCGCGGTGTCAAGCGCGCCCTGATGGTGGTCGACATGCCGTTCGGCTCCTTCGAAGAAAGTCCGGCCCAGGCGTTCCGCAACGCGTCGCGGCTGATGGCCGAGACCGGCTGCGCGGCCGTCAAGCTCGAGGGCGGCGAGACCATGGCCGAGACGATTTCCTTCCTGACGGCGCGCGGCATCCCGGTGATGGGGCATGTCGGCCTGACGCCGCAGGCGGTCAACGCCTTCGGCGGCTACAAGGTGCAGGGCCGCGGCGAAGCGGCCGACGCCATCCGCAGCGACGCCCGGGCGGTCGCCGAGGCGGGCGCGTTTTCCGTCGTCCTGGAAAAGGTGACGGAAAGCCTCGCGCGGTCGATCACGGCGGAGATCGCCGTGCCCACCATCGGCATCGGCGCGTCGCCGGCCTGCGACGGGCAGATCCTCGTCGTCGATGACATGCTCGGCATGTTCACGGCCTTCAAACCGAAATTCGTCAAGCGCTATGCCGATCTCGGTGTCCAGGCCGACAAGGCGATTGCGGCCTACGCGCAGGAGGTCCGTGAGCGGCGCTTTCCCGACGAGAGCCACGTTTTCGCCGATGCCACGACGGTCGGCAAAGGGAAAGACGGCCAATGAGCGTTCCGATCGAGCGCGACGTCGCGACGCTTAGGCAAAAGGTCGCCGCATGGCGCCGCGAGGGCCTGACGATCGGTGTCGTTCCCACGATGGGCGCCCTGCATGAGGGGCATCTGAGCCTCGTGCGCTCGGCGCTGGACCGGGCCGACCGCGTCATCGTCACGCTCTTCGTCAACCCGAAGCAGTTCAACAGCGCAGCCGATCTCGCCGCCTATCCGCGCACCGAGAACGAGGATGCGGCGAAGCTCGCCCCGCTCGGCGCGCATCTCCTGTTCTGTCCGGACGGCGACGCGATGTACCCGCCCGGATTCGCCACGACCGTTTCGGTGACCGGCGTTTCCGAAGGCCTGTGCGGCGCGCACCGCCCCGGACATTTCGATGGGGTCTCGACGGTCGTCACGAAACTCCTGTTGCAGACCGGCGCCGACTTCGCCTTTTTCGGCGAGAAGGATTTCCAGCAATTGCAGGTCGTCCGACGGCTCGTCGCCGACCTGAACATTCCCGTCGAGATCGTCGGCTGCCCGACGGTGCGCGAGGAAGACGGCCTGGCGCTGTCGTCGCGCAATTTGCGCCTGAGCGCCGAGGAGAGGGCGGTCGCGCCCGCCTTGGCGGGCATCCTGTCCCGAACGGCCGACCGGATCGAGAACGGCGCGTCTGTCGGCGAAGCGCTCGCCGAGGCCCGCGACGCGATGGCCTCCGCCGGTTTCCGGGAGGTCGAGTATCTCGAGCTTCGAGGCGAGGACGGTCTGAAGCCAATGATGACGCTCGACCGTCCCGCCCGGCTGCTCGTGGCCGCCTGGCTCGGCGAAACGCGGCTGATCGACAATGTGCGGGTCGCCCCGAAGCGGTAAGGTCGCCTCGGCCCGAGGAGGTGGCGGATGACGAAACAGGGGACTGCGCCGATCACGCGCGTCCCTCAGCGGCGCTCAGCCGAATCCTCCAATCCTGGAGGGCGTGCATGCGAAAGAGACGTTGAGGCGCCCGGCCAATCCCCAGTACTCATCGAAAAAACTTCAGTAACTTATCCACCGGCCTCCCACGGCACATATGCTCGTCACTGCGTTCTCATGGCAGTCTGGGTGTACACCTGCTGTCAGGGGAAGGGCGGTGCCTGGCTGGCAGCGCAAAGGTGTTCGATGGGTGATGAGCCCGAAGGCAGGGGCGTCTAGATTGCACGGAAACATCAGACAGGGCGATCTGCCATCAACGCACGGCCAACGTGATAGCACTTCAAAGAACAAAGGGGGCTTGAAGCCCCCCTTGTCGCAACGGCGCGGCCCGTCCCTCAGAGCGCGTTGATCTTGTCGAGCATGCCTTCCGGCCAGGACTTGGAGAGCGGAGAGGACTTGTACTTCTCCTGCGCGAAATCCTGGAAAGCCTTCACGTCGGGCGTGTAGATTTCGAGGCCTTCACCCTTGAAGAAATCCACGAGGTCCTGTTCCTGCTTCAGGTATTCCTGCGTGCTCGAAGCGAAGGCGTTGCGGGCGGCCGCCTTGACACGATCCTTCTGCTCATCGGTCAGCTTGTCGAAGACATCGGAGCTCATGACCAGGATGCCGAACCCGACATTGTGACCAGTCAGCACGATCTGGTCGGTGACTTCGTAGAACTTCATGGCCTTGTCATTCGGCAGGGGGTTGTCCTGACCGTCGATGACGCCGGTCTGCAGCGCGGTGTAGGTTTCAGTATAGGGGATCGGAACCGGGTTCGCGCCCAGCGACGAACCCAGGAACTGCCAGCTTTCACCGCCCGGCATGCGCAGCTTGATGCCGCTCATGTCTTCCGGCGTATTGATCTTCTTGTCGCCCCGCAGATTGACGTGGCGCGTGCCGTAATAGGCGACACCGAGAATTTCGACGCCGAGTTCTTCGCGCGCCATCTTGGCAAATTCTTCGCCGACTTCGCTGTCAAACACGTTCTGAAGGTGTTCGGCATCGCGAATGACATATGCCGCGCCCAGAATGTCGAACGCTGCAACCTGGTTGGCGAAATCGGAAGGCGGCAGAAGTGCGAGCTGAGCATTGCCGCGCTGCAGTGCGACCAGTTCCGTTCCCTGCTTCACCAGCGTGCCGCTGAAATAGGGCTTGAAGTCGAACTCGTCTCCGATCTCCTTGGCGAAGATCTCCGTCATGGCGACGGAGCGCGGCACGTCTGGCGGGTTCACGTCCGGAAAGATCAGTTCGATCTTGTCCTGGGCGAGCGCACTTGCGCCGAGCCCGACAACCATCGCGCCGGCGATGCTCAGAGTTCTCAGGTTCATCCAATTCATGGGGTATCCTCCTGGTTTTGCGTTATTCGTGATGCTGTGTTCACAGTCCGAAGCGGTGCTCGGGCAATCCCTGTCCGACACCGGGGATGGCGAGAAGGCTCCCGGCGAGGGGCTCTTCGGCAAGCTGGCGTTCGTCGAGAAACTTGCGCGCTGTCGTGACGAAGAGTGTCGACAGATCCGGACCGCCGAAGCAGAGGCAGGTCGGATTGGTCACCGGCAGCTCGATCGTGCGGTCAATCCGTCCGTCCGGCGTGTAGCGGACAATGCGCGAGCCGGCGAAGAATGCAGTCCAGATGCATCCGTCCACATCGACGCATGCGCCGTCGGGACGATCTCCGGTGCTGCTGTGATCGGCGAAAACGCGCTTGTCGGTGACGGCTCCGTCTTCCGGGTCCAGCGTGAACAGATAGCTGATGTGTCGACGCGTATCGGTGAAATGCATCCATGAACCGTCAGGCGCAAATGCGATCCCGTTCGACACGATCACGCCGTCCATGATCCTGTCCGACGATCCGTCGGGGGCGATACGGTAGAGCGCGCCGTTCGGCCGGTGCAACTCGTTGTCCATCGTGCCGATCCAGAGGTGCCCCCTGGCATCGACCCGCCCGTCATTGAGGCGATTGTCCAGTTCGTGGTCCACCTCGATCAGCACGTCGCCCAGGCTGTCGGGGGTATCGAGAACCTTCAGCGAAAGGTCTTCCGCAACGAGGCGACGGCCCGACCGGGTGAGCGCCTGGCTTCCGAGGAAGGTGCAGTCGCGATCCCAGCTTTCGAACGCCTGCTTCGACGGCGAGAACGACTGAAGCTTCGGTTTTTCGATATCGACCCACCAGAGCGTCTGCTCGCGATCGCACCACAACGGCGTTTCGCCGAGCTGGTCTTGGCCGCGTACGGCCACCTCGACGGAGGGATACCGGAAGTCAGTTGCTGCGGCGGTCATCGGCGGGAGCTTTTCGGAAGCGCGCATGCGTTTTCGAAGCGACTGGCGTCGGTGATCATGGTCGCGTTGTTCCTCCCCGGGCGGCGAGCTTTTTCGCCTGCCGAACTGCGGTGTTGACAAATAAACGAACTGGATAGTTTAGTCAACGAGGCGCCGTTGTCCCTTGCCTGTTACGGTTCGTGGAGCCAAGCTGCAGTGCCTGATTTGCCCGAGATTTCGCCTGTGGAGCGGCTCCGGCGTTGCAACCATTGAGGCCCCGAATGAAGACCGCCATTGCAACCGTTTCGATATCGGGCGACCTCTCCGAGAAGCTCGGCGCGATCGCGGCAGCCGGTTTCGACGGCATCGAGATCTTCGAGAACGATTTCCTCGCCTTCGACGGCGGCCCGCGCGAGGTCGGCCGCATGGTCCGCGATCACGGCCTGGAGATCTCCCTGTTCCAGCCCTTTCGTGATTTCGAGGGCATGCCGGAACCTCAGCGCACCCGCGCCTTCGACCGGGCAGAACGCAAATTCGACGTCATGCAGGAACTCGGCACCGATCTGGTGCTGATCTGCTCCAACGTGTCGCCGATCTCGCTCGGCGGCATCGATCGGGCGGCAGCAGATTTCCGCGAACTGGGCGAGCGGGCGGCGAAGCGCGGCATCCGCGTCGGTTACGAGGCGCTCGCCTGGGGCCGGCACATCAACGACCATCGCGACGCATGGGAGATCGTGCGCCGCGCCGACCATCCCAATGTCGGCCTGATCCTCGATTCCTTCCACACGCTCGCGCGCAAGATCGATCCGGACACGATCCGCTCGATCCCCGGCGACCGCATCTTCTTCATCCAGCTTGCCGACGCCCCGAAGATCGACATGGACCTGCTCTACTGGAGCCGGCATTTCCGCAACATGCCGGGCGAGGGCGATCTGGACGTCACCGGCTTCATGCGCGCCGTCGCCGCCACCGGCTATGACGGGGTCCTGTCGCTGGAGATCTTTAATGACCAGTTCCGCGGCGGCTCGCCGAAATCGATCTCGGTCGACGGTCACCGCTCGCTCGTCTACCTGATGGACCAGGTCCGCCGGTCCGAGCCGGACATCAAGATCCCGGTCCCCGACATGCCGGACCGCATCCCCGTCCATGGCGTCGAATTCGCCGAATTCGCGGCCAACGAGGAGGAAGCGGCGCAGCTCGGCGCCATGCTGCACACGCTCGGCTTCCGACGCGCCGGCCGGCATGTCTCCAAGGATGTCGGCCTGTGGCGCCAGGGCGACGTCAACATCGTCATCAACACCGAGCGCGAGGGCTTCGCCCATTCCTCCTATGTCGTTCACGGCGCCAATGTCTGCGACATCGGCCTGAAGGTGGAGGACGCGGCCGCGACGGTGCAGCGGGCAAGGGCGCTCGGCGCGGACTTCTTCGAGCAGCCGGTCGGCCCGGGCGAATTGAAGATCCCCGCGATCCGCGGCGTCGGCGGCGGCATCGTGCATTTCATCGACGCGAAAAGCGATCTCGCCCGCGTCTGGGACATCGAGTTCGAGCCGGTCGCGGACGCCGAGACACCGACGGACGCCGGCCTTACCCGCATCGATCACATTGCCCAGACGATGAATTACGAGGAGATGCTGACCTGGCTCCTCTTCTACACCTCGATCTTCGAGACCGGGAAGTCACCCATGGTCGACGTGGTCGATCCGGCCGGGCTGGTGCGAAGCCAGGTCATCGAAAACGAGACGGGCCTCCTGCGCATCACGCTGAACGGCGCCGAGAACAGGCGAACGCTCGCGGGCCATTTCCTCGCCGAGAGCTTCGGCTCCTCCGTGCAGCATCTGGCCTTCGCGACCGCGGACATCTTCGCGACCGCCGCAGCGCTGGCGGCGAACGGCTTCGCGCCTCTGGTCATCTCGCCGAACTACTATGACGATCTCGACGCCCGTTTCGGACTGGAGCAGGTTTTCCTGGACCGCCTCCGCGACAACAACATCCTCTACGACCGCGACGACAACGGCGAATATTTCCAGCTCTACAGCCCCAATTACGGCGAGGGCTTTTTCTTCGAGATCGTCGAACGCCGAAACGGTTATCGCGGCTACGGGGCGTCCAACGCGCAATTCCGAATTGCGGCCCAGAAACGCCATCTCAGGCCGAAGGGGATGCCGAAAACTTAGAGTGTGTCGCTATGCGGGCGTTTCGCTGGACACGAAGCGAATGATGCTGTCGGCGATTTGCCGGCGCAGTTGGTCTTGCCCCTTTTCGTCGAACAGGTCGCCGCCAAACAGCTGTGAGAACGTCATCCGGTTGGAGACATTGAAGAAACTCAGCGCCGAGATCTGCCAATGGATCGCCACGGGCAGGATGCCTTTCCGGAACAATCCCGCTTCGACACCCTTGTTGTAGATCGCTTCGATCCGCGAGATCGCGGTCTGGTTCAGGCTGCGAATCAACTCCGACTTTCTGAGATAGTCGCCATTGTGGATGTTTTCGATCATCACAAGGCGGATGAAATCGGGGTTTCTGCGATGGTGCTCGAAGGTGAACTCGACCAGTTGCCTCAAAGCGTCAACCGGCGCCAAGTCCTCTAGATGAAGCTCCTTCTCGCCGTCACGGACATGTCGGTAAGCTTCCTCCAGAACCTTCTGGAACAGGCCGTCCTTGTCGCCGAAATAGTAATAGATCATCCGCTTGGACGTTCGCGTCTTGGCCGCGATTTCGTCTATGCGCGATCCCGAAAGGCCGTGTTCCGAGAACTCCTTCAAGGCGACAGCCAGAATATTGGAGCGGACGCCTTCCGGATCCTGCTTCCAGCGTGCGCGTTGCGATCCCTTGCCTGTAGGTGAGTCCTGTTGCGAGTCCATTTGCTGTTCTTAGCCGCCCGCGCTCCGCGTGCCAAGCATCGCATTTAACCAGTCCGTACAAAGCGGTTGACAAATTAACGGAACGGTACATAAGTGGGTTCCTCTGCACAACGGCAGAGGCGGAGGACGATCTTGAATTCTGAAGCGGTTGTCGACAACGAGGCGGCTGGCGCCGGGGCGCAAGAGCCGCGAGCCGTTCTCGTCGGGCTCTTGGGCCGAGGCATCCAGCTTTCACGATCGCCGGCCATGCACGAGGCGGAAGGCGCTGCGCAGGGCATCAACTATCAGTACAAGCTGTTCGATACGGCCGGCATGGCGCCGGATGTCGATATCGAGGACATCCTGAAGTCCGCAGAAACCTGCGGATTTGCCGGCCTGAACGTCACCTTTCCCTACAAGGTCGCGATCATCGAACACCTCGACGAACTGTCGGATGCGGCGCGCGCGCTCGGCGCGGTGAACACGGTGGTCTTCAGGGATGGCCGGCGCAGGGGGCACAATACGGATTGGTGGGGTTTCGCGGAAAGCTTCCGACGCAACATGCCCGGTGCCAAATGCGATGCGGTCCTGCAGATCGGTGCGGGCGGGGCGGGGGCCGCTGTCGCACACGCCTTGCTCGAACAGGGCGTCGGCGAATTGCGGATTTTCGATCGAGATCCCGAAAAATCTGGAGCTCTCGAACAGCGTATCAACTCATCCGCGGCGCATGGGCGCGCGAGAGCGGTATCGACCCTTGAAGAAGGGCTGGATGGAGTGGTCGACGGATTGGTCAACGCTTCTCCTGTCGGCATGGCTTCGATGCCCGGGACACCTGTTCCTGCCGGCGCCATCCTGCCCACCATGTGGGTCGCGGATATCGTGTATTTCCCGCTCGAGACGGAGTTGCTTCGCATCGCGCGGGAGAAGGGCTGCCACGTTCTGCCGGGCTCCGGCATGGCGGTGTTCCAGGCGGTTCGCGCCTTTGAGCACTTCACCGCGTTGGTGCCGGACAGCGACAGGATGGAGGCAGCATTCAACCGGTTCGATTCCAAGGATCGAGCCTAGCCGATGCCGGCTGTACCGGCGTCAACCCTCGTGCAACCTGGGAGGAAAAATTGCGCAACATCTCGAAGACCCTCATGGGAGGCGTGGCCGTCGCGGTCATGAGCCTTTCGACGTCCGGCGCCTTCGCGCAGGACAAGATCGAATTGATCTATTCGGACACGGTTCCGGAAAGCGACATCCGGTCGGAGACGCTGAAGACGGCGTTCGGCGAGTGTCTCGGCGAAGGGTTTGATTTCAAGCCCTATTTCGGAGCGACGCTGTTCAAGCAGGGCACCGAATTGACCGCCATGCAGCGCGGCAACCTCGATATGGGTGCTCTGGCCGTCTACGATTTCTACAACCAGGTGCCCCATACGGCGATCCTCGGCACGGCCTATCTCTACAAGGACTACGATCACATGCGCCAGGTCTGGGCATCCGGCGTGCTCGATGATCTCGCACAGGAAGTCGAGGACAAGGCGAAGGTCAAGATCCTCGCCAATCCCTATATCGGCACTCGCCACGTCAACATCAAAGGCGACAAGAAGATCATGACGCCGGCCGATCTCGACGGCGTGAAGCTGCGCATGCCGGGCGGCGAAGGCTGGCAGTTCGTCGGCGAGGCACTCGGCGCCAACCCGACTCCGCTTGCCTTCACCGAGGTCTACACAGCGCTGCAGACCGGTGCGATCGACGGCCAGGACAATCCGCTTCCTGCCGACAAGGCCATGAAGTTCTACGAGGTGACTGACCAGATCGTCCTGACCAGCCATCTGGTCGCCAACAACCAGTTCTCGATCTCGCTGTCCAAGTGGAACTCCATGAACGAGGAGCAGCAGGCCAAGGTCCAGGAATGCGCGATCAACTTCGAAAAGGCGCTGGACAAGGTCACGCTCGATCAGGAGGCCGAACTGGTCGACTTCTTCAAGGCTGAAGGCCTGCAGATCTACGAGCCCGACAAGGAGGCGTTCCGCAACCATGTGCTCGAAGTCTACAAAGCCTCCAAATACTCGGCCGACTGGCCGGAAGGCCTTCTTGAGAAGATCAACGAACTCTAATCGACCATCGGTCCGGCGGCTTCGGCCGCCGGGCGCTGACGCTGCCGGAACCATGCAATGGAAGCATTTACGACCATACGCGACTGGCTGGGACGCCGGGCGGAAGAACTCCTTGCTCTGATCCTGGCAAGTCTCTTCGTCACGTTCCTGATCCAGATCGTATTCCGATATTTCCTCAATCTGCCGCTGGGTTGGACGATCGAATTCGTGTCGATCGCGTGGCTATGGGGAATTCTGTTCGGTTACGCCTTCGTCACGCGGGACCAGGAAATCATCCGCCTCGATATCGTCTACGGCGCAGTGCCTGTCGGTGCGCAGCGGGTGATGGACGGTGTGACGGGGCTGATTTGCACCGGGATATTCCTGTGGTCGCTGCCCAATGTCTGGGAATACGTCACCTTCATGAAAATCGAGAAGACCGCCTACATGCGGATTCCCTTCGACTACGTCTTTTCCATCTACATTCCGTTCGCCATCGCCGTAAGCATCCGCTGTCTCATCAATGTCTGGCAGGCGATCCGCGGCACGCATCCGAAATATGCCGCGGGTTCAGGAGCCGAAGGCCACGACTATGACTGATCCTTTCGTCATTTCGCTCGTTCTCATCGTCGCGCTTTCGCTGGGAGGCCTGTCGATCGGCATCGCCATGGTCTGCGGGTCGACCGTCTATCTGGCGCTGAAGGGGTTTGATCCTTCCATCGCCGCCGAGACGCTTCTGCAGGGACTGCTCAACAGCTACACCTTGCTGGCGATCCCGCTCTTCATTCTCGCCGCGGACATTATGAATGTCGGCAGTCTGGCCGACCGGCTCCTGCGTTTCTGCCAGGCGCTGGTGGGGCGTTTCCGCGGCGGGCTGGGGCACGTCAATGTCGTGTCGTCGCTCATCTTTTCCGGCATGTCCGGCTCTGCCGTCGCCGACGCGGTCGGCATGGGCCGCATCATCATCAACATGATGACCAAGGACGGCAAATACTCGAAGAGCTATGCCGCCGCGATCACCGCCGCCACGGCCACTGTCGGGCCCATCATTCCACCTTCCATTCCGATGGTGCTGTATGCGCTCGTCTCCGACCAGTCGGTCGGCTACCTCTTTGCCGCTGGCATGGCCCCGGGCCTCCTGATGGGGCTGATGATGGGTCTGACCAACTACATGGTCGCTCGCAAGCGTGGTTTCCCGGTCGATGAAAGCGTCCCGCTCGCGGAGATGCCGCGCGTGACCATGCAGGCCTTTCCGGCGCTGATGCTCCCCGTCATCCTGCTTGGCGGCATCTACAGCGGCGTCGTCACGCCAACCGAGGCGGCTGCGGTCGCCGCATTCTATGCGCTCGTGATCTCGATCGTCTTCTATCGTTCGGTGACCCCGGGCCAGTTCTATCGCACACTGGCCAACAGCTCGCGATCGACCGCATCGGTCGGCATCCTGATCGCCGGTGCCCTGACGTTCAACTACGTGATCACCCGCGAAAATGTTCCCAACACGCTTGCGGATTTCCTTGCCCAGTTCGAACTGTCGAAATGGGGCTTCCTGATCGCAATCAACGTGCTGGTTCTGGCATTGGGCTGCATTCTCGAAGGCGGCGCGATCCTGCTGATCATCGTCCCGATCTTCATCCCGACAGCGCAGGCGCTGGGCGTCGATCTCATCCACTTCGGCGTCGTCGTCGTTGTTAACGCCATGCTCGGCCTCGTCACGCCGCCCTACGGTTTGCTGCTCTTCATTGTCGCGAACATAACGGGGCAACCGATGGCGCGCATCGTCAGAGACCTGCTGCCTTTCCTCGTCGCGCTGTTTGCCGCACTTGCCTTCATAACCTTCGTGCCCGACTTCGTGCTCTTCCTGCCGCGTCTGCTCGGCTACAAGGGATAATACAGGAAAAACAATGATTAACCCGGAACTCGAAGCCTTCCTGGACGTCTGGAACAAGAGCTGGACCGTCCTGCCTTCTGGCGCGACCCCGAAGGAACGGCGTATCCTGTTCGAATATATCGCCGACGACATGGCGCTTCCGCGCCCGGACGGCGTGCAAACATCGGCCCGTTTCGTCCCGAGTGGCGACCGCCTCGTCACTGTCCGCGTCGACCGGCACGCGGAGGGCGGTACGCAGCCCTGCCTCGTCTACATGCATGGCGGGGCCTGGATGCAGGGCAGCCCGATGACCCATGCCGACATCACCATGCGCATCGCCGCCGCCAACCGGCAGACGGTGATCAGCGTCGATTACGCCCTCGCGCCGGAACACCCTTTCCCGCAAGCGGTCCATGAGTGCCGCGACACGGTGCTTTGGCTGCACGAACACGCAGGCGACCTTGGGATCGATGCGTCGAAGATCGCCATTGGCGGCGACAGTGCCGGCGGAAACCTGGCAGCGGCGGTCACGCTCCTGTTGCGTGGCACGCCGCACGCGCCGATGGCGCAACTGCTGATCTATCCCGGCACGACATTCGACATGGATTTGCCGTCCTACACCGAGAATGCCGACGCGCCGCTTCTGAATGTTCGCGGCATGCCGATGGTCAACGCGATGTACGTGCCGGACGAAAACGAGCGCCGCAATCCGCTTGCCGCGCCGTTGCATGCGGAAAGCCATGCGAGCCTCCCGCAAGCCATGATCTGCGTCGCCCAGTACGATCCGTTGCGCGACGACGGGTATGCCTATGCCGACAAGCTGCGCGAGGCCGGCGTGCCGGTCGAGTTCGACGCCGGCGAGGGGCTCATCCACGGCTATCTGCGCGCCATGGAATATTGCGCCGCATCGCGCGAGAGGCTGGATCGGATGTGCGGTTGGCTCGCGAAATGCTACGCGGGATGACCATCGACGGGCCGGCTCTTGTCATGCCGGTAGAGCCGGGACTGGATTTCGCGTTTCGGATCCGAGCCCGGATCGGCGAGGCGCGGTCCGGCGGGCGTTCCCCGAAAGGCGAGAAGCTGCATATTCCGATCATCGGCGGCACGATCGAAGGGCCGATGCTGATAGGCGAAGTTCTGCCGGGCGGATCGGACTGGCCGCTCGTCCGGCGTGACGGCACTTCCGAGATCAGCGCTCGTTACTCGATCGTCGCTTCCGACGGCACGCCCATCGAAGTGCGAAACGAAGGGCTGCGGGTTTCTTCGGCGGCCGTGTTGGCCCGGTTGCGGGCCGGCGAGCCAGTGTCGCCGACGGAGTACTACTTCCGCTCGGTGCCGACCTTCGAGGCTCCGGAAGGGCCGCATGGCTGGTTGAACGACACGATATTTGTCGCGAGCCTCTGCCGCGCGGGGCCGGAGGTCATCGTCGAAATCTATCGCGTGACCTAGATCGCACCCGCCTGCTGCTAGAGTGGCAGCGGATCACTCGCCCTGTTGAGAGACCATTTCGACCATGGCGCCCATGGCCATCCGATATCCGGAAGGGCCGAGCCCGGCGATGACCGCGGTAGCAACGCGCGACACGAGTGAATTGTGATAGATTTCTTCGCGTCGATGGATGTTGGAGATGTGCAACTCGATGATCGGGTTCGGAAACATTTTCAACGCATCCAGGATCGCGATCGAGGTGAATGTGAACGCGGCCGGATTGATGACGATTCCGCTCGCAGACGCATCAATCGCCTCATGGACCCACTCTATGATCTCGTATTCGCGGTTCGACTGACGAAACACCACAGGAATGGAGCCCGCGGCCGAGCGACACATCGCTTCGACTTCGCTGAGCGTCGTGTGGCCGTAGATTTCGGGTTCGCGAGTCCCGAGCCTGTTCAGGTTGGGTCCATTGAGGACGTAGATGGAATTGGCCATTGATCGCTACCGGATTTGGAACGCCGTTAATCCGCCTGGCTAGTCCGCATGGGAATGCGGCAGATCGCGAGGGCGGGGTGCAGGCTCGAGTTGGAATGAAGAACGGGCAGGACGAATCCTGCCCGCCTGCTTGGGAGTGGGATCATTCCACCGCGTTGATCCGGTCGACAATTCCTTCCGGCCAGTCCTTTGCCAGATCCGAACTGAGATACTTCTCCTGCGCGAAGCTCCGAAACGCCTCGACGTCCGGCTTGTAGAGCTTGAGGCCTTCGCTTTCGAAGAATGCCGCAAGTTCGGCCTCGCGATTCAGGTGCTGCTCCGTACTCCACGCGATGGCGTCATCCGCGGCTTTCTGAACTGCCTCCTGCTGCTCTGGCGTCAGTTCGTTCCACGTGTCGAGCGATATGGTCAGCAGGTCGAAGCCGATCAGATGCGAGGTCAGCACGATTTGCTTCATGACCTCGTAGAACTTCATGTTCTGAACGTTGGGCAGGGGGGTGTCCTGGCCGTCGATCGCTCCGGTCTGGAGGGCGGTGTACACCTCTGCATAGGCCACGGGCACGGGATTGGCGCCAAGGGCCGAACCCAGGAACTGCCAGGCTTCGCCGCCCGGCATCCGCAGCTTGACGCCGGACATGTCGTCAGGCGTCTGGATCTCCTTGTCCAGGTTGAGGCCAACCTGACGCGTGCCGAAGAACGTCGGTCCGAGAATTTTCACGCCAAGCTGGTCTTCGACCATCTGCGTCATTTCCTTGCCGACATCGCTGGTGAAGAAGGCGCGCAGATGATCGGCATCGCGGAACAGGTAGGCGGAGGTCAGGACCGACCATGCGGGAACCTGATTGGCGATGTCCTGAGGCGCGATATTGCCCATTTCGAGGTTGCCGCGCTGCAGGGCGACGAGTTCGGTTCCCTGCTTGAAGAGCGTTCCGCCGTAGTAGCCCTTGAACTCGAAACCGTCTCCGATCTCATCGGCGAACTTCTTCATCATCTCAGCCCGGATATCCTGCGGGGAGAACACCGCCGAGAAGTTGAGCTCGATCTTGTCCTGGGCGGCCGCATAAGTCGCGGAAGCTGCCAGCGCGGCGGTCATGCCGGCGGCCATCAGTGCACGTCTGGTGAATTTCATCATGGCATTCCTCCCGGGCCATTCGAGTTCTGAAACGGCGGATCCTTGTGACCAGCGCCGTGACGAACCTGCCATTCGATAATTGCAGGATCAATAGGCATTTCCAAAAATATCATATGAAATTGAAAATATCACTTTATCCTTCGCTTGCCTGAGGGGCGCTTGGAGGTACAATGCGCGCATGACTTCGGCGAATCCTGAAATCGTGCATGTTGGCGGTGAGACGGCGGGCGAAATTGCCTATCGCCAGATTCGCCGGGACATCGTCTTCGGAACGCTGGCGCCTGGAACGCGCCTCCGCCTTGACAGGCTCAAGGATCCGTATCTGGTCAGCGTCAGCACCTTGCGGGAGATATTCAACCGTCTTGCTTCTGAGCGGCTTGTCGTCGCGGAGGACCAGAGGGGTTTCCGCGTGTCTCCCGTGTCGCAGGGTCATTTCCGCGAGATCGCCGCAATGCGCGAGCTTCTCGAGGCGCATGCGCTCAGGCAGTCCTTCGAACAGGGCGACATCGAATGGGAAAGTCAGGTGGTGGCGGCCCACTACAAGCTGGCGAAGATGGAAGCCTTGATCGAGGCAGGCGACACCGGTCACACCGAAGCGTGGAAGCGTTACGACCGGGAATTCCATGCCGCGCTGATTGCCGCCTGTGGGTCCAGAGCGCTGATGGAAACGCATCGCGGCATCTTCGATCACTACCTGCGATACCAGATCGTCGCGGTGATCTACCGTGGTGAAGCCGCGTCTGAGGAGCACCGGCAGCTTATGGAATGTGCCCTTGCGCGGGATGCCAGCACGGCGGCCGCCATCCTTGCTCGCCACATTCGCGCCTGCGTGGACCACACGCTCGACAACGGGCTGCTGTCGGCATGAACGCCGCGCCATGCCGTTCCGTTCGCGAGCCGGAGAAATCTCGATGAAGAGAGAAGCGCCGCCGGTTGGCCAGAACACCGTCTCCACGATCGCCGAGAGCGCCTATTCGCGCATCCGGACGGACATCATCTTCGGAACCCTGCCTCCGGGGCGGCGGCTGAAGCTTGAGCAACTCAAGAAAGACTACGACGCCAGCGTCAGCACCCTGCGTGAGATCCTCAATCGCCTGTCATCGGAGACGCTGGTCGTGGCGGAGGGACAGCGCGGATTCGAGGTCGCGCCTGTCTCGGCGGAACATCTGCGGGAAATCGCCGATCTGAGGCTCTTGCTCGAAGGCCATGCGCTCGAGCAGTCATTCGCAGCCGGTGATGTGGAGTGGGAGGCCCGGGTCGTTGCGGCGCACCACAAGCTGGCCGGGCTGGAGAGCCGCATGAAGAACGGAGATCGCAGCGAGGTAAAGGCCTGGAAGCGCTATGACTGGGAATTTCACCAGGCGCTGATTTCGGCCTGCGGTTCGACGGTGCTCATGGAAACCCATGCGTCGGTGTTCGACCAATATCTGCGATACCAGCTTCTTGCTCTGTCGTTTCGCGGAGACATCGCGGCCGAGGAGCACGCCGGGTTGCGCGACTGTGCCTTGACCAAGGATTCTGTCAGAGCCTGCGAGATCCTGACGCAACATATCCAGGGCGGGGTCGAGCATGCCTTGAGCATGGGATTGCCATTCGGCGGGCCCCGGAAAAAGTAAGCGCCTCATCAGGCTGCTGCGTGAACGGCTGACTGTCTGTTCTTCGGATCGCGGACAACCGCTCGGTATCCGCGCTCATTCATGTGCCGCAAACGCGTCGCTTGCCCCAGTGGATGGCAGAGAACGCTCATAAGCGACGAACAAGGGTCCGCATCGTTCGCCGCAATATTGACATACTGTATGTTACGTGATCAAAGCCGCGCTGATCGCGGCATGTTCAACGTCCAGTGAATGCAGCGCCGGCGCTCTCCGCATCGATGACGCGCCGATCGAAGGCCTATCTGTGGCTGGATGCGGTTTCGCGTTGATGATTGACGGGCCGCATCCCGGCCTGGGCTTCAGGCACGGCGCGGCGCCGGCAATTGGGCAAGTGGCGGCACGGGATTCCGTTTCACGAAGGGAGACAGTCAAATGAGCCTACCGGGAAAAGCCTTCTTGGCGATGTGGCACGATATCGAGCCGGATGCCTGGGCCGAATACATGGAATGGCACACGCGCGAACACATGCCGGAACGGCTCTCGATTCCGGGCTTCCTGGTCGGCAAGCGGCTGATCAACCACACCGTCGATCGCTACCGCTACGGTACGATCTACACGGGGCGCGACGTCGAGGTCTTTCGTTCGCAAGCCTATCTTGAACGGCTGAACAATCCGACCGAGTGGTCCGGCAAGGTGCAGCCTTGCTTCCGCAACTTCCTGCGGGTCGCATGTGACCGGATCGCATCGGCGGGCCTCGGCGACGGCGGGGCCATGGCGACGATCCGTCTCGATCTGCGCGAGGGCGCGGACGACACGCTTGCTGCCGGCGCTGAAGCGCTGTGTGCTTCCTTGCTGAAAGTGACGGGAGCCGCGGCGGTCAGTCTCGGAAAAGCGAGAAACGAGGTTTCGGACATCAAGACTCGTGAGACGGAAATGCGACCCGGCATGTCCGAGGAAGGGTTCGACGTCGTTGTGCTGGTCGAAGGCAGCGGCGCGCCGGAGTTGGAGGCATCTCTGCCCGAACTGCTGCGCGTCATTGCCGAGAGCGATCTTGGCCTCGATCGCCCGAGATCCATTGTCTACAACCTCGCCTATCAGCTGACAGCGAACGACATGGCGGACGCCTGACCGTGAGGGCCGTAGCCAAACTGGCCGCCGCGCCAGGCAAGATGGTGGTTATCGACCGGCCCGAGCCCGTCCGGAAACCCGACGAAGTTCTGGTCAGTATCGCGGCTGCAGGTATCTGCGGAACCGACGTGGCGATCTGGCGCTGGCATGAAGCCGTTGTGGGCCAATACGCTCCGACATTCCCCGTGACCGTCGGTCATGAGTTCGCCGGTCACGTGGTGGAAGCGCCGGCGGACAGCGGCCTTGAGCCCGGGATGCTCGTGGCGATCAATCCTCAGATCGGCTGCGGGCACTGCAAGTATTGTGGTCTGGGCCGGCCAACCCTTTGCGATGATCGCAAGCTGATGGGCGGCCATGTCGATGGCGGCTGGACCGAAATGGTCTGCGTTCCCGTTCAGCAGGTCTTCCCGCTGCCGGAGGGCGTCGATCCGGCCGTGGCCCCGCTTCTCGAACCGATGGCGGTCGCGGTGCACGCTGTTCTGGAACGCGTGCCGGTCCGTGCCGGCGACATTGCGCTGGTGATCGGGGCAGGGCCGATCGGCCTGCTCTGCGGAATTCTCGCTCTTCACGCGGGAGCGGCGAAAGTGGTTGTTACCGGCATTGGAGCGGACGTCGACAGGCTCGCCTTGGCCCGTGATCTCGGCATGCTGCCGGTGGATGTCGACGTATCGGATCCGATAGTGGAAATCGGTTCGCTCGGGGCAGACGTCGTCTATGAGACAAGCGGCAATGCGGCGGTCGCCGAGCAGGCGCTTGCGCTCGCCGGAAAGGCCGGGCGGGTCGCGCTGATCGGCTTGTGCCACGGTCCATCGACCTTCGTCACCACGCCCGCCGTGCTCAAGGAAGTCGAACTGATCGGCTCGCGTGGCTACAACGACCCGACATGGCGCCTCGTCATGCAGGTCTTGCCCGGTGTCGCGATGCAGGTCACGCGCCTCGTGACGCATCGGTTCAAGCTGGAGCAGTTCGAAGACGCGCTTGAGGCGGTCGCGAAGCACGAAGGCGTCAAGATACTGCTGGAGCCTTAATCGGGCGCCTCGGGCGCCCGGTTCCGCTTCATGTCGAAGCCTTCCATTGCTGTCCGCGAGGCGTCGAGGCACGTCCTCGCCCAGGCGGCATGCCCCTGCAGGGATATGCGCCTGTGACTGGGAATCTCCACGCTCACTGTCAGGCTCTCGGGCAGGGCGCCGATGATCCCCGCGAGATCAGCGCCGCCTTCGCCCGGAAGCAGGCGTTCCTCGCGGGCAGTATGGAGAAGGTCCTCGAGCGTCTTGGCCGGTTCCGCAGGGCAATCACAAATCTGGAAATAGCTCATTCGTTCGGTCGGGATCGCGCGGAGATCGTTCAGCGTGGTGTTCGACCGGGCCACGTGGATTGTGTCGATCAGGATCTCGCCGTTCGGCTGGTCCGCCGCAGCGACGACCCGTGCTGCTGCGGCGGCATTGCGCAACGGCGACCATGGCGTGAATTCGAGGTTGACCGAAAGGCCGAAAGGAGCGGCCGCTTCGCAGAGGGCCGCGAAAGTGTCCGTCATTCGGCTCTCGTCCGGGTCGGCTCCCGCGGCGATGACGGTTCGTGCCCTCAGCCGAGCTGCCGCTTGCAGCATCGGCAGCCACGCTTCGACTTCTGAGTGTTCGCCGATGCGCGCAATCTCCACGTCGAAGATCGACAGGCCTGTTTCCTCCAGACACCGCTCCGTCTCGCGCATGAGACGTCGGTCGTCCATCAGCGGAAATGCCTGGCCCCCCGGCAAGGCCGGCATCATTCGAATGCCGACCGAATCATAACCGGCGTCCGCAGCGAGGCGAATCGCCTCGGGCGGCGAGAGTTCAAGGGTCATGTACGAGAGGCAATAGCTGCGGGTCACGAAGGCGATACTCCAGGATGCGGTATGCGGATGCGTCGAAGTGCAGATCATTGACATACAGTACCTCAGATGCCAAGTGTCCCTGAAGTGTGAAATCGTTGATCGGCACGCCTCGGCCTACAGGCAGGAAAACAATGAAAGCGATCGTCTACCTCGGCAAAGCGAGCATGGAGTTGCAGGATGTGCCCGATCCGGTTCCGGGCGAGTGTGACGTTCTGCTTGAGGTCAAGGCATGCGGCATCTGCGGCTCCGACATGCATGGGTATCATGGCCACGATCCGCGCCGCGTGCCCCCGATGATAATGGGCCACGAAGCGGCCGGGATCGTGCGCGGCGGCCGTCTCGACGGGCAACGTGTGGCTCTCAATCCCTTTCTGAGTTGCGGCCGTTGCACGAACTGCGTGTCCGGCAATCCCCAACTGTGCGAGTCGCAGCAAAACATCGGTCTTCCGCCGCATGATGGTGCGTTTGCGCAGCTTGTCGCTGTGCCGGAACGGAATCTCGAGCCGATCCCCGACCACTTGCCTTTTGAAGCTGCGGCATTGGCCGAACCGCTGGCCGTCGCCGTACATGCGGTGAATGTCGGCCGGCGGAGCTTCTCTGGATCGTTCGCGTCAGCAAAGCTCGCCGTCATCGGAGGTGGGGCGATCGGCCTCGCCACCGCGCTGGTTCTCGGCACTGAAGGTGCGCGCGAAGTTCTCCTGGTCGAGACCAATCCCGCCAGGCGCGATACGGCAGAGGCGGCGTCGGGCAAGATCCGGGCCATTGCGCCGGATGAAGAGCCGGATCGTGGCAGCTATGACCTGATCTTCGACGCCGTCGGTGCAACTGCGACGCGCGAGATGGCTTTTCGCATGGCCAGACGCGGCGGCGTTATCGTGCACAGCGGCCTGTTGCCGGGCTCCGCGGGTGTGGATGTGCGTGCATTGACACTGCGTGAGTTGGCCTTCCTCGGGGCATACTGCTACTCGGTTCAGGATTTCCGCCACGCCGTCTACTTGTTGGCCTCAGGCGCCCTGGGGCCGTTGAACTGGGTCGAGACCCGCGCGTTGACGGACGGCAGCCAGGCCTTCGCCGATATGGACGCCGGCCGGGTGGCCGCAGCAAAAATCGTTCTCACTGCCTGAAGGAGACTTCCATGATCTACAGAACCGCGAAGGGCATCACCATGCCCGCGCTTGGGCTCGGCACTTTCGAGCTGACCGGCGATGCCGGGATCTCTTCGATCCGTTCTGCCATCGAATACGGATATCGCCATATCGATACCGCGATCCGCTACGGCAACGAGGCAGAAGTCGGGCAGGCAATACGCGAATCCGGCGTCGCGCGCGACGAGATCTTCGTCACGACCAAGATTTGGTTCGACTCGCTCGCCCCGGCGACTGTGCATCAGCGGATCGGCGAAAGCCTCGACCGCCTGCAGATGGATTATGTCGATCTTCTTCTGATTCACTGGCCGGGGACCGAGGTGCCCCTGGGAGACACTCTGGCCGCGTTCGCCGATGTGCGCGCGAAAGGGCAGACCCGCAGTATCGGCGTGAGCAATTTCACCACTTCATTGCTTGACGAAGCGATCAGCCTGCACGGTGCCGAGTTGGTCGCAAACCAGGTCGAATACCACCCGTTCCTGGCGCAACCGAAAGTGCTGCCTGCGGTTCGCGATGCCGGGATGATTTTCACCGCCTATCTGCCGCTCGCCCGTGGCGCGGTGTTCAAGGATGAGGTGATCCAGGACATCGGTCGCCGCCACGGAAAATCGGCCGCTCAAGTCTCTTTGCGTTGGCTTCTGCAACAGGACTGCGTCGCCGCAATTCCGCGATCGTCCAAAATCGAGAATATCCGCTCCAACTTCGACATATTCGATTTCGAGCTGGACGACGCCGAGATGGCACGTATCGCCGGGCTCGACCGGCAGGAACGGATGGTCGACTTCGACTGGTCTCCGGCTTGGGATACGATCTGAGGTTCGGCATTCCCGGTGCGTTTTCGCGCGCAGCCTCTGCAGCCTTCATTGTCTTGGGAGCCCCTTGTCGGGGCTCTTTCTGCTGCACCGTTCGTGGCGAAATTGGCGAGCGACATGGCGGCGCTCTTTCAGCCATCGGGTTTCACAGTGTTCTGGTGAGGCGCCGAATGCCAGCGGTCGGATGCGCTGGACGTATCTGACATTTCAGATACAATCCGCTCGACTTCGGGCGCGCATGCGCTGGAGGCAACCCGCAAGTGTATGGTTCGCATGAAAAAAACGCCCATCAATCGACCGAAATCTTTGGCTGCCACAGTCGCGGAGAACCTCAAGGAAGCGATTCTGCGTCGCGAGATCGCACTCGGCGAACCTCTTTCCGAGGAGAAGATTGCCGTTGCAATGGACGTCAGTCGAACCCCGGTTCGCGAAGCGCTCACGATTCTGCAGATGCAGGGCCTCATCAACATTCTGCCGCGTCGCGGCAGCATCGTCTTCAAGCCGGATGCCAAGGAACTGCATCAGCTCGTCGATTACCGCCTCAATCTCGAGCTTCTGGTGAGCCGTCTGGCATTGGAGCGGGCGCCGGAAGCGACCCTGGCAGGGCTCAGGGCAGCGATCGGCAAGATGGAAAAGGCCCGCGACGCAGACGACACGTTGGCCTACGCCAGGGCCGACACGCAGTTTCACAACACCTTCTTCGAAAATTCCGGCAATCCGTTCTTTGTCGAGGCCTATGACATTGCTTCGGGGCGCGTGGCCGCGCTTCGCGTGCACCTGTCCACGCGGCTCGATCTCCACCGCTACACGACGTTCGGCGAGCATGTCGAAATTGCCAAGGCAGTCGAGGCCCGTGATCCCGTCAAGCTCGAGCAGCTCATGCGCGCGCATATCGGCGCCATGGAGCCGAACTATTCGCAGGCGCTGAAGATGCTCGATGAGGCGCAGTGAGAATGCCCTCCGCATAGCGCCAAAGGCACATCGAACACCTGCGCTTTCACGGCTCTCCCGGGATGCCTTGCCACGCATCGCCGAGCGCGCATTCCAAGGCATGCTGCGTGAGCTGTAGCCGGTGACGCGCCCATACGTCTGATCCGAATCTCCACAAGCAGTTTCCGCGTTGACCAGGACGTCGTCGCCCGGGACCTCGGCGGTGACTGCTGCCGGCACCCGCCATCGCCAGGCGCCCGCGCGTGCACTGACATACAGTATGCTTAATATTGACATACGGTATGTCACATGTTGATGTTGCGCATGCTTGCTGTTTCGACAGCGCTCTTCGATCGGGCGAGACGGTTTCGCGATTGTCGGTGGAGGCGCGGAGAAAGTCAGGCGTGTGAGCGGGCCAGGGCCCGCTTCAGGCGGATGAGGCCAGGTTCCGGCCTTTTCCGAAGACAGGGGACGCTAAGGGAGGAAGACCATGCGTTTGTTCACCACCATATCCATCGCCGCCATGCTGGCAGCCAGCACCGCACAGGCGGCCGACAAGGTCGAACTCATCTATTCCGACACCATTTCGGAAAACGACACGCGCTCGAAGCTGCTTCGCGATGAGTTCGCGGTCTGTCTCGGGGACGAGTTCGATTTCAAGGAGTATCACGGCGCGACGCTCTTCAAGCAGGGGACCGAGTTGACCGCCATGCAGCGTGGCAATCTCGATATGGGCAACCTCGCGATCTACGATTTCTACAACCAGGTGCCTTCGACCGGCGTGCTCGGCACCGCCTTCCTGTTCCGCGACTACGACCATATGCGCGCGGTCTTCAATGGCGACCTGCTGGACGATCTGTGGGCCGAGGTGGAGGAGAAGGCGCATGTCAAGGTGCTCTCAAGCCCCTATATCGGCACGCGCAACATCTCCTATGTGGGCGACCGTGAATACATGACGCCGGCCGACCTCAAGGGTGTCAAGATGCGCTTCCCGGGCGGCGAGGGCTGGCAGTTCGTCGGCATTGCGATGGGCGCCACCCCGGTGCCGGTGGCCTTTACCGAGGTCTACACCGCGCTTCAGACCGGCGCCGTCGACGGGCAGGACAACGGCTTCCCGCTGACCCACTCGATGAAGTTCGATGAAGTCATCGATCATGTCGGCCTGACCAATCACCTCATCCAGACCAACCAATTCACCATTTCGATGCAGAAATGGGACTCCCTGACCGAGGACCAGCAGGCCCGGATGCAGGAATGCGCGATGAACTTCGAAGCCGCGGTCGACGAGGCGATCATCGAGGAGGAGAACGACCTCCAGGAACAGTTCGCCGCCAACGGCATCAATGTCTACACGCCCGACAAGAAGGCCTTCCAGGACCACGTACTGCAGGTCTACCGTGACTCGAAGTACTCCGAAGACTGGCCGGAAGGCCTTGTCGACGCCATCGTAGCCGTTGGTCAGTAACAGGTGAAGAATGGCAGGCGGGACAATTCTCGCCTGCCATGATTTCAGGGCTCCAAGATGGTCGGGCACCAGCGGATCCCTTTTGGCGCGCTCGGGGCGCGGACAATCTGCTCACGCTTCCGTTTCTCGATCTCAAGCGGGAGCGGTTACGATTTCGGCGCTCTCGATTGAGGCGCGAGTGTTGCTGGCGCGAGCGAAACCTTGGCGTTCCTAGGCGCCAGCGGTTCCGCGCGCCTGATCTCCTCGTTGCTTTCGCGGTAGCCGGGCTCCATCGGGTTCAGATCAGTGCGCTCTTGGTTCCTGCTCGATTTGGAACTAAATGAAGTTGTGTGAGGGCGCCGGGTTGTCCGATCCGATGTTCACATCGGCTGATCCGGGTCTTGGCCATCGATCCGTCTTCGACATTTCCGTGTATCACGCGGGACGATGTTTGAGCCGCGCGTGATGGTGATCGGCGCGATCGATGGTGCAGTTTCGTCCTGGTGCGATCACTCTTCGGTGGTTCTCATCTTGGTGCGCTATCGCCTTTGTCGGCGCAGCATCTATTGTGCTCTCTTGGCAGGCGCGGACGAGTTGAGCCGTGGCGATGCAGGGCCGAAATGAGAAATATGGAATAAGTTTTGGAAAACAAAGGGAAATCGCAGACCTACGCAGCTCGGCGTTTGGCCGTCGCTCCCATGATGGACTGGACGGACAGGCATTGCCGTTTCTTCCACCGCCAGCTGACCCGCCACACGCTGCTCTACACCGAGATGGTCGTGGCCGATGCGGCGATCCATGGCGACCGGGAGCGGTTGCTCGGCTTCGATGACGCCGAACATCCCGTCGCGCTGCAGCTTGGGGGAAGCGATCCGGACAAGCTCGCCGAAGTGACGCGGATCGTGGCGGATTTCGGCTATGACGAGGTCAATCTGAATGTCGGATGCCCGTCGGACAGGGTGCAGTCGGGCACGTTCGGCGCGTGCCTCATGCGCACGCCGGACCTCGTCGCACGCTGCGTCGAGGCGATGAAGGCGGCTGCGCCGGCCTCTTTGCCCGTCACGGTCAAATGCCGGATCGGCGTCGATGACCAGGATCCCGAGCAGGCGTTGTTCGGGCTGGTCCGGCAGGTTGTCGACGCGGGCGCGGACGCGATCTGGGTGCATGCCCGCAAGGCGTGGCTGGAGGGCCTTAGCCCGAAGGAGAACCGGGACATTCCGCCGCTCGACTATGACATCGTCTACCGGCTGAAGGCGGACTATCCCGATCATTTCATCGGCATCAATGGCGGCATCCACGAGCTGGACCAGGCGCACGCCCATCGCGCCCATGTCGACGGCGTCATGATGGGGCGCGCCGCCTATCACAATCCCGGACTTCTGGCGCAGGCCGACCGCGTGATGTTCGCGGAGACGGCTACTGCGCCGGATCTCGCGGACGTGGTCGGTATCATGGCCGACTATGTCGATCGCCACGTGAGGGCGGGCGGCAAGGCGCATCATGTCACGCGCCACATGGTCGGGCTGTTTCACGGCGTCGCGGGCGCGCGCCAGTGGCGCCAGACGCTGTCCACGCGCGGCGTTCTGGCGGGCGCCGACGGCGACGTCTTGCGGGATGCCCTGCGCAACGTCATGCAGGCGGGGCAGGCCGCGGCCTGATTGCGCCAGCGGGCGGCCGCCATGCCGAGTGCCGCTTGCCAAGCGTTGCGAAACCCGCCAAACGGTCCCCCGGAGGGAAACAGGGGTAGTTCTTGATGATTGATGCGACGGTGATGGAAGTCGTGGGGCTCGCCGCGGCCGTTGCAGGCGCCGGCCTTGTCGCAGGGTTTCTCGCCGGCCTGTTCGGGATCGGCGATGGCGCCATCCTTGTGCCGGTCTTCTATCAGGTCTTCGGCCTTGTCGGGATCGACGAGGCGCTGCGCATGCACCTGTCCGTCGGGACGTCGCTCGCGATCATCGTGCCGACCTCGATCAGCTCGTTCATGTCGCACCGGGCCAAGGGCGCGGTCGATATGGAGCTTCTGAAGAGCTATCTCTTCGCCGTGCCGCTGGGCGTTCTCGTCGCGACGCTGATCTTCGCCTCGATCTCCGGCAAGGAGCTGCGCGTGATCTTCGCGATCATCGCGCTCGTCGTCGGCACCCGCATGATCGTCAACCGGCCGGGCTGGCGCATCGGCGACGACCTGCCCAGGGGGGCGGGGCGCTTCGGCATCGGCATGAGCATCGGCTTTCTGTCGACGCTGATGGGCATCGGCGGCGGCGTCCTCAACAACACCTTCATGACGCTGTTCAACCGTCCCATCCACCAGGCCGTGGCCACCTCGGCGGGCGTCGGCGTGCTGATTTCGGTGCCGGGCATGATCGGCTCGATCTGGGCGGGGTGGGGCGAGCCGAACCTGCCGGTCTTCTCCACCGGTTACGTCAACTGGCTGGCCATGGCGCTGGTCATCCCGATCACGCTGCTCGTCGCGCCGTTCGGCGCCCGGCAGGCGCACAAGCTCGGCAAGCGTCAGCTTGAGGTCGGCTTCGGCGTCTTCCTGTTCATCGTCGCGATACGCTTCTTCTACAGCGTCCTTTAGGGCGCAACGGGTCAGTTGCGCAGGATCATCCGGTCGCGCTGGAACTCGAAGGAGGACAGCGTGTCGAGGAAGTTCATGCCCAGCAGGTTGGTGTCCAGCTGGTCGTCGCGGGCGACCAGGGCGACCATGTTCTGACGCTCGATCCCGCCGACCGTGATGTCCACGCCGCTGATCCGCGCGGCGAGCGTGGTTCCGTTGGCGGTCGCGACCGGCACCTGGAAGCTGAGCCCTTCCGGATCGTAGCCGGCCCTGCGCGCGTTCGACTGCGTCAGCACGATGGTCGAGGCGCCGGTGTCGATCATGAAGGGCTGCCTGGCGCCGTTGACCGAGCCGACGACCTCGAAATGACGCCCGTTGCGGTTGATCGTGACCGACAGGTCGCCCTCGGCGCTGGTCGTCGTGACGGCCTGGCCGGGAACCAGGCTGGAGGTCACGCGGCTCGCCGTTTCCTGCAATTCGAAGCGATACTCGTAGCCGACCACCAAAATGACCAGCAGCGCGATCCAGATGCCCGCCTGCTGCGCCATGCGGCCGAAGCGCTGGCCCGAGGCGAACAGGCCGGCGGCAAGCACGGTGGCGAGCAGGCCCAGATAGACCGTTCCGGCGAACTGCTCGTCCGTCATCGGGCCGATCATCGCGTCGTTTCCGTTGAACACGAGCACCAGAAGGCTTGCGCCCAGAACGCCGAAAACGATGAAGGCGAGGATGTTCATGGGTTCAGTTTTCCCCGGACGTTTCGTTCGCCCGCTTGCGCGCCATTCTGCTGCGGCGCGTCTCGCGGCGTGGTTTGCGTTCGACGGTCTCCAGTCGTGCAGGAAGGATAGTCATCAGATCGCGGCGTTTTTCCGGCGAGTAGAGGGTCCACTGCGCGATCTCGTCGCGCGTGCGTCCGCAACCGAAGCAGTAGCCGGTCTTGTCGTCGATAGAACAGACGAGGATGCAGGGTGATTCCATGGTGCGTGTCGGTGTCCGCCCCATCAAGTGGGGATCGAGATCCCCAAGGCAAGACCGGTCAGAAGCATGATCTCGACAATCTGCTGGCTGGCGCCGAGCACGTCGCCCGTCACGCCGCCGATCATGCGCCGGCAGAGGCGCGAGAAAGCCTGCATGGCAGCGAGAGCCAGCAGCAGAGCGGCCGCGGCGTTGACGATGCCCGTCGTCGCCGTCGCCAGAACGGCGAACACGCCCAGGCCGAAGATGGCTGCCGCGCTGACGGCGCTGTCGCTGGGCGCGCCCTGCTCGTGGGCGACGCCCGCGCCACGGGCGTTCGGCATGCTCGCCCAAATCCACACGATCGCCGTGCGCGAACAGGCGGTGACTGCGAGGAGGGCGATACAGGCTGCGAACGATCCATACGCGGCGACGATGGCCGTGAGCCCGGCGACGCGCAGCATCAGGCTGCCGGCGATCGCGATCGCGCCGTAGGTTCCGATGTTGGAGTCCTTCATGATCTCCAGGCGGCGCTCCTTGTCCGCGCCGCCGCCGAACCCGTCGGCGACATCGCCGAGCCCGTCCTCGTGCAGCGCGCCGGTCACCGCGACCAGGGCGAGGACGGCGAATGTCGTGGCCATGATCGCCGGAACGCCCAGCACGTCGAGCACCAGGAGCAACAGCGCCGGCCCCGCGGCGATCAGGACGCCCGCCAGCGGAAAGGCGCGCGCATCGTCGCGCATTACGGAGGCAGGCGCGCTCGCATACCAGCGCGGCGCGACCGGCAGGCGGCTGAGAAAGCCGACCGAACGCATGGTCTGGCCGAGGAGAAGGGTGAGGGGATCCGAGGGTGACGTCATCGGTGTTTGTCTCGCGATTTGGCGATGTTCTGTCGCGCGCAGCGCGCTGTCGTGTATAGGGCAGGGCTACAACACATGCCACCGCATTCGAGAATGGAGCCGAACTTGACCACGGGCCTGCCTTTTGACGATTTCCGCAACCTGCTTGGGGCGCTGCCCGGGCCCGACGAGGCCGCCGTGGCGGCCGTCCGCGAACGCGACGCCCAATTGACGAAGCCCGCCGGCGCGCTGGGCCGGCTGGAGGAAATCGCCGAATGGCTGGCGGCATGGACGGGGCGCCCGCCCGCCGTCACCCGGCCGCTGGTGGCCGTCTTCGCCGGCAATCACGGCGTCGTGGAGCAGGGCGTCGCGCCGTATCCGCCGAGCGTCACCGCCCAGATGGTGGAGAATTTCGCCGCCGGCGGTGCCGCGATCAACCAGATCTGCGTCGCCCACGATCTCGGCCTGAAGGTCTTCGACCTGGCGCTCGACTATCCGACCGCAGACATCACGCAGGACGCGGCGATGGACGAGAAGACCTGCGCGGCGACCATGGCCTTCGGCATGGAGGCGATCGCCGGCGGCGCCGACCTCCTGTGCATCGGCGAGATGGGGATCGGCAACACGACCGTCGCGGCGGCGATCTTCCACGGCCTCTACGGCGGCGAGGCGTCCGATTGGGTCGGCCCGGGAACGGGCTCGGCCGGCGAAATCCTCGAACGCAAGATCGACGCCGTCGCGCGCGCCGTCGCTCTGCACAAGCCGCATCTGGGCGATCCTTTGGAAGTGCTCCGCAGGCTCGGCGGCCGCGAGATCGCCGCGATGGCGGGTGCGATCCTGGCCGCGCGCATGGAGCGCGTGCCGGTCATCATCGACGGTTTCGTCGCGACCGCCGCCGCCGCGGTCCTGCATGCAGCGAACCCGGCGGCACTCGACCACTGTCTCGCCGGGCACGTTTCGGCCGAGCCGGCCCATGCGATGGCGTTGAAGAAGATCGGCAAGGAGCCGCTGCTGTCGCTTGGCATGCGGCTGGGCGAGGGAACGGGCGCCGCGCTCGCGACCGGCATCGTCAAGGCCGCCGCGCTCTGCCACACCGGCATGGCGACCTTCGAACAGGCCGGCGTCAGCGAAAAAGGCTGAAGCTGGGGCGAAAGGCGGTCAGTTGCCGCCGACAGCGGCGAGGCGGGCCCCGCTGGGACGGCCCGTCGCTCCCGCCGCCTGCGTCCGGTCTTCCACGGGCGCGGCCGGCAGTTCGTCCATGACGCGATTGGCGGGGAAGATCACGAGCGCTTCCGTGCCCTCGCGCAGCTTCGACTTCAGCTTGAACACGCCGTCATGCATCGCCATCAGCGCCTGAACGATCGGAAGGCCGAGACCGGTCCCCTGTTCGGCGCTCTTGATCGCGATCGAACCCTGGCCGAAGGCTGACAGCACCACCGGGATCTCCGCTTCCGGGATTCCGGGGCCGTTGTCCCTGACGGACACATATTGTCCGCCGGACGCGGTCCAGCCCGTCTTCACCTGAATATGCCCGCCCGAAGGCGTGAACTTGACAGCGTTGGAGAGCAGGTTCAGCGCGACCTGGCGGATGGACCGTTCGTCGGCGAGCAGGCGCGGCATGCCGGGCTCGAAGGCGTGGTCGATCTGGATCGTCTTCTGGGTCGCCTTCATCCGCACCAGGCCGATGCAGTCCTCGACGATCTCGGTCAGTCGCAGCGGCTCCTCGACGAGTTCCTGCTTGCCCGCCTCGATCCGGCTGAGGTCGAGGATCTCGTTGATCAGCTTGAGCAGGTGCTGGCCCGACTGGTTGATGTCGTTGGCGTAGGAGCGGTAGTTCTCGTTGTCGAGCGGGCCGAGCACTTCCTTGGCCATCACCTCCGAGAAGCCCAGGATGGCATTGAGCGGCGTGCGCAATTCGTGGCTCATCGAGGCGAGGAAGCGCGATTTGGCCAGGTTCGCGTCCTCCGCGCGCCGTCGCGCCTCCTCGGATATCGAGCGCGCCATCTCGAGTTCGGCGATCAGGGCGTTGTTTTCGCTTCGGAAACTGAGTGACGCCAGGCTCGCCTTGCGAAGCCGGATCGCGATGAACGAGAAGAACAGCATCGCGGCGAGCAGTCCCGCCGAAGCCACAAGCGCCGTGGTCTGCACGACAGCGTCATGCGCGATCGCGAGGGCCACGACGGGCAGGGCGAATTCGGCGACCACCGACCAGCGCAGATTGTAGTTGATCGTCGCACTGGCCGCCATTGCGACCAGCATGGCGATCGCCTTGAACATCAGCACTTGCGTATCGGACCAGACCGCCGAGTCGACGAAGGCGAACCAGGACCAGCCGAAGCCGAGCGTCACATGCACGGCGGCAAACGCCGTGATCCACCGTTGCAGCGTGCGCGGATCGCGCTTCTGCGCGACATAGCGCCGGCCGAGCAGGCCGAGACCGATATAGAGCAGCGAGGCGACGACCGCCCACAGGAGGATCATGATCGAGAAACCGACCATCGCTCCGCCGAAGCCGATCATCACGGCCAGCAGCACGAGGGCCAGCGTTCCCGACTGGACGGTGCGTGCGTAGAGCGCCAGAAGTTCGCTGTCGAAACCGGGATCGGAGATGCCCTGTTCGGCCAAACGGTCGCGCGTCTTGCGAACGGCATTGCGCACATCGCTGTTGCGATATGACTTTCGCCGGTCAACAATGATCTTGTCGGGCAATTCCGACGGCGATTGGCTCATGGTTTCAACAGGTTAGGTGTTGGGTGTTGGTCAGTCGCAATTCGGATGGGTGAATGAAGATTATTGCCAAATCCTTAAGAACTTCCTTCAAATCGAAGAGTGTCGATGGCGCGATGGCGAAGACGGGGCAGGGATCGGCGGTCCGGTGTCCGGCGACTGGCTGAAACGGCCGGCGTGATCGCCCTTTTTGCGCTGGTGGCGGTCGCTGCGGCGGTCCTCGACGAGATGTCGATGAGGACCCTGAGCGGCCCTGCGCGGGTCGTCGATGGCGACACGCTCGCGTTGGGCGGCGAGCGCGTCCGCCTGGCCGGGATCGATGCGCCGGAACACGACCAGACCTGTCGCCGCGATGGCGTTGAGTACGCCTGCGGCCGGGCCTCGCGCGAATATCTGGCCACGCTGGTCGGAGGTGGAGACATCTCCTGTCGCGGCAATGAAAGAGACCGCTACGGCCGGCTTCTGGCCCGCTGCGTCGCCGGGAACGTCGAACTTGCCGCTGCGATGGTCCTGGCGGGCTGGGCCGTCTCGGCGGATGGCTATGCGCAAGAGCAACGCGAGGCGAGGCGGCAATCGGCCGGCATATGGGCGGGATCGTTTATGCCGCCCGCCGAATGGCGGGCCAGTCGCGGCGGAACCGCGGATATCGGTGCGGCAGGCATGGCCGAGAGGCTTCTTCAAAGGTTAAGGTCGCTCTTCGGATCGCGCGGCCAGGGAGGTGACGCATGACGCAGCCGGATTTCTCCGATCACAAGCTCTATGACGGAGGGCGGGCGCCCAATCCGCGACGCGTGCGGATCTATCTCGCCGAAAAGGGCATCGCCGTGCCGCTGGCGCCCATCGACATGGGTGCGCTGGGCCACAAGGCGCCGGAGATCGCGTCGCGCAACCCGATGATGCGGCTGCCGGTGCTGGAAACGGGCGACGGGCGCGTGCTGAGCGAGTCGATCGCGATCTGCCGCTACTTCGAACTGATCTGCCCGCAGCCGCCTCTGTTCGGCGAAGGAGCGTTCGGGCAGGCGGCCGTGGAGATGTGGCAGCGCAGGGTCGAACTGCATTTTCTTTTTCCGGTGGCGCAGGCCTTTCGCCACACTCATCCCGCGATGCAGGAATGGGAAGTCCCGCAGGTCGCCGACTGGGGAGAGGCGAACAAGCCGAAGGCGATCGAATTCGCCGGACTCCTCAACGAGGAACTCGCCGGTCGCGCCTTCATCGCCGGCGATACGCTCACCGTCGCCGACATCACCGCCGTGGTAGCGGCAGATTTCTGCAAGCCGGCCCGGATCCGCGTTCCCGAGGAGTTCGAGCATTTTCATCGGTGGTACGAGGCGATGCGCCAACGGCCCAGCTATAGCGCATGAGCGAACCGCTTCCGGCATTGATGGGCGAAATCCGGGCCTGCCGGATCTGTCGCGAGGCGCCGCAATACGGACGGGCCTTGCCGCACGAGCCCAATCCGGTCTGTGTGCCGTCGGCGACGGCGCGAATATGCATTTGCGGGCAGGCGCCCGGGACGCGCGTTCATCAGTCCGGCCGGCCGTTCACCGACCCGTCGGGCGTGCGGCTGCGCGACTGGCTGGGGATCGGCGAGGACGTCTTCTACGATCCGAACCGCATCTCGATCGTTCCGATGGGGTTCTGCTTTCCCGGTCACGACGCCAAGGGCGGCGACCTGCCGCCGCGCCGGGAGTGCCGCAGGCACTGGCATGACCGCCTGTTCGCGGCGATGCCGCAGATCGAGCTGATCGTCGCGGTCGGGCGGTATGCGCAGGACTATCACATGGGCGACAGGGCCGGGCGCACGCTCACCGAAACGGTGATGAATTGGCGCGCGGTCTACGACACGCCCGAGGCCGGTCGGCCGCGCATTCTGCCGCTGCCGCATCCCTCGTGGCGCAACAATGCCTGGCTCAAGGCGCATCCCTGGTTCGAGGCCGAGCTCCTGCCGGTCTTGCGCGGGGAGGTGGACAGGCTCGCTTGCGGACCGGTGATGCACACTTGATAGAATTATTTTTTGCATATATGCGTGATCGAGGCGCATTCGCGCAAAAATATTCCAAAGGGTGCATATATGGACAAGCTCGACAGGCGCATTCTGCGTATCCTGCAAGAGGATTCCACGATCGTCGTCGCCGATCTGGCAAAGAAGGTGGGGTTGTCGACGACGCCATGCTGGCGGCGCGTGCAAAAGCTGGAGGAAGACGGCGTCATCGCGCGGCGTGTGGCGCTGCTCGATCCGAAGAAGGTCAACACCCGGGTGACGGTGTTCGTCTCCATCCGAACCAATTCGCACTCCATCGAATGGCTGAAGCGGTTCTCGGAGGTCGTTTCGGAGTTTCCCGAGGTGGTCGAGTTCTACCGCATGAGTGGCGACATCGACTATCTGCTGCGGGTCGTGGTGCCCGATATCGAGGCCTATGACGCCTTCTATCAGCGCCTGATCTCCAAGATCGAGATCCGCGACGTGTCCTCGGCATTCGCGATGGAGCAGATCAAATACACGACGGAATTGCCGCTGGACTACATGGTGCTCGACAAGGCGTGATTTGACTTCCGTCAATGCGGATCATCCGATACATATGGCATTCAAGATGTATCCAGAGGAGGAAGCGCAAATGAAATTCGGATCAATCACATCCATGGGCGCCGCATTGACGCTGGCCGCAGCCGCCACTCTCACCGGCGGAGCGGCGCACGCTGCCGGCGACGATGTGGTGACGCGCACGTCCGAGGCTGCCTTCGCCGATGTCGCGCAGTTCGTGCAGGACGGCATCATCAACCGTGGCTACACGATCGACTATCACGGCTTCATCGGCGACATGCTGAAGCGCACGGCCGGTGATGTCGGGGCGACCAAGGAACTCTACAAGGACGCGGAGTTCTTCACGTTCTGCTCGGCCGTCGTCTCGCGCAGCGTCATGGAAGCCGATATCGGCGACATCGCCTACTGCCCCTATGTCGTCTTCGTCTATGAAGACGCCAGCATGGCCGGCACGGTCACGGTCGGTTTCCGTCAGTTGCCCGAGGGCGGGGCACGCGATCAGGTCAACGCCTTGCTGACCGAGATCATCGAGGAAGCGACCGAATAAGGTCGCGTCAGCGCTCAAACCAACCGCGTGGCCGCGATTTCCGGCCGCGCGGTCTTTTCATTTCTTGAGAAATGTCCACGGCGTCTTGGCGGGTGGCGGCGCCGTCGTCGGAATGTCCGCCGGCTCGACCCGGGCATGCCTGATCCGGTAGTCGGATTCGATCCACGAGACGCCGTCCAGAACGAAGAGCTGCGAAACGTCGGGGCTGACCTTCAATTCGCCCCGGACGGACACGGGCTCGTAGGTGCGTTCGATGCGGATCGGTTCTTCCGGTGTCACCAGCACGACCTGGTTCGACGGCGGCGGCGGCGTGTGGCTGCAAGCGCCGGCCCAGGGCAGCAGCATGAACTGGTAGACGTAGTCTCCCTCGTAATCGATCGGCAGCAGGAAGCCGGCGATTTCCACGCTCTCCGATGATTGCGGCGGCGCCTTCAGATCGTCCCAGGTGATCGTGGCGGCATTCGCTCCGGATAGGCCGCAAAAGAGCAGCGTCGCCGCGATCGTGAAACGGTGCCGATTGAGAGCCATGGATGCCGACCTCTGCTGAGAGGGTTCAAGATTGCCTGCCGCCTTCGCGCTTGGCAAGGCGTGCGCGTGTCTTTTCGGAGGTAAGTTCCTTTACGGCGTCGCGGCCGATCCAGCGCGCCGTCCTGTCGTCGCTTTCTGCCAGTTTTTCCGCAAGTTCGAGCGCCGGAACATGGCACGCCGCCGACCGTTTGCCGATCTGGCGGAGCGCCCAGTTGACTGCCTTCTTGACGTAGTTGCGCGGGTCCGTCGCGTGGCGTTCGATCAGGGCGAGCCAGGCGACGATGTCACCGTCGGGCCATGTCTTCAGGTGCACCGAACCCCACGCCATCGTGGCGAAGGCCGCGCGGCGCACGAACTCTCGTTCGTCGCCTGCGAATTCCGGGATCAGGGTGTTGGCGAGCCCGGCGTCGCAAAAGAGGTCGGCGGAATGATCGACGATCTCCCAGGAATTGAAGTCGTCGGCCATGGCGCGGGCCTGGTCCGCCGTCACCTTCTTGGGCTCTTCCGAAAACAGCGCGAGTATGCGGGCCTCGCGAATGCCCGACGCCCACAAGTCGCGGGCGCGGTCGTGATTGCGTTTCAGCTTGCGCGCCAGCGGGCGCAGCACCGCGTTCGAAACGCCGAGGGCGTGGGACGTCTCGATCCCGTAGCGGCCCATGCCTTCGACATTGTGTCGCGATGCCAGCGACTTCAGATGGGCGATCGCGTCTTCGGCCGACCAGTCGGGCGACGGGTCAGTCGATGGCATCGTTCTTCTGCAAGCGGGCCAGCAGCGACGAGGTGTCCCAGCGCCGTCCGCCCATCGCCTGGACGTCCTTGTAGAACTGGTCGACCAGCGCGGTCACGGGCAGGCTGGCGCCGTTGTTGTCGGCTTCCGACAGCACGATGGCGAGGTCCTTGCGCATCCAGTCGACGGCGAAGCCGTGCTCGTATTTGCCGTCGATCATGGTCTTGTGACGGTTCTCCATCTGCCAGGAGCCGGCGGCGCCCTTCGAGATCACGTCGATGACCTTCTGCATGTCCAGCCCGGCCTTGAGCCCGAAATTGATGCCCTCCGACAGTCCCTGCACGAGCCCGGCGATGCAGATCTGGTTGACCATCTTGGTCAACTGCCCGGCCCCCGTCGGCCCCATCAGCCCGACCATGCGCGCAAAGCACTCGATCACCGGCCTGGCCTTCTCGAATTGTTCGACATCGCCACCACACATCACGGTCAGCACCCCATTCACCGCGCCGGCCTCGCCGCCGGAAACCGGCGCGTCGATGAAGCCGAAGCCGCCCTTGTCGGCGGCCGCGCGCAGTTCGCGCGCCACATCGGCGGAAGCGGTGGTGTTGTCGACGAAGATCGCGCCCGGCTTCATGCCGGCAAACGCGCCGTTCTCGCCGATGGTCACCGAGCGCAGGTCGTCGTCATTGCCGACGCAGGAGAACACGAAATCCGCGCCCTCGGCAGCCTCTCTGGGTGTTTCCGCAAGCGCCCCGCCGAATTCGCCGACCCATTTCTCCGCCTTCTCGCGGGTGCGGTTGTAGACCGTGACGTCGTGGCCGCCCTTGGTCGCGAGGTGACCGGCCATGTGATAGCCCATTACGCCAAGGCCGATGAACGCCGTCTTCGCCATCCGTGAAACTCCCGTTTTTCGTCATCCGTGACATAGCCCATCGCGGACACCGCGCGAAAGGACGAATTCTCCCCGCGGGGAGGCGCTGTCAGCGCTTCAGATGCCGTGTCAGCCGCGCCTCGAACAGGTTCCAGACATTGCGCAGCGTTTCGACGATGATGAAATAGAAGACCGCCGCCCAGATATACATCTGGAAATCATAGGTGCGCGAGAATGCGCGGCGCGTCTCGCCCATCAGGTCGAACACGGTGACGAGAGCGACGATGGCCGAACCCTTCAGCATCAGGATGATCTCGTTGCCATAGGGCCGCAACGCAACGATCAGAGCCTGCGGCAGGATGATCTTCCAGAACGCCTGGATCCGGGTGAGACCGAGCGCGTAGGCGCCCTCCCACTGGCCGCGCGAGACGCTGTCGATCGCGCCGCGCAGGATCTCGGCCTGATAGGCGGCCGTGTTCAGCGCGAAGGCGAAAAGGGCGCAATTCCAGGCGTCCCGGAAGAACACCCAGAGACCGATGGCCTGCAATTGCGGGCGAAACGAGCCAAGTCCGTAATAGATCAGGAAGAGCTGCGCGATCAGGGGCGTGCCGCGAAAGAGGTAGACATAGGCGAATGCCAGCCGGCTGATGACCGGGTTCTTCGACATGCGGGCAAACGCGACCGGAAGCGACAGAACCGCGCCGATGGCGACCGAGATGGAAACGAGGCGGATCGTGGTCCAGAGGCCGGACAGGAATTTCGGGCCGTAACGCTCGACCTTGTCGACGTCCCATTGGGCATAGAGATAGGCAACGAGGGCGATTCCGGCGCCGATCCAGAACAGCATCAGCGCTATTCCCGCGATCCGCTCGGCCGTCCAGGGTTTCGGTCCCGGCGCGGGGGCGGGCTGCGGGGGAATGAGCGTGTCGTTGGTCGCCGCGCTCATCGGGCCTGCTCCCCGCGTTTGGCCTGCGCCTCTATGCGGTTGATGACGACCGAGGACATGAGCGCCAGGACGAAATAGAGCAGGAAGGCGATGCCGAAGAACAGGAACGCTTCTTTCGACACGCGCGCTGCGACGCCGGTCTGGCGCAAGATGTCGGTCAGCCCGATGGCGGAGACGAGCGCGGTATCCTTCAGGAGGATCATCCAGAGATTGGCCAGGCCGGGCAGGGCGATGCGGATCAGTTGCGGCAGGACGATCATGCGCATGACCAGCCTGTGGCGCAGTCCGAGCGCGTAGCCGCCTTCGTATTGCCCGGCGGGGATGGCGCGAAAGGCCGAAAGGAAGACCTCGCTCGCATAGGACGAGAACACCAGGGCCAGCGCGATCACGCCGGCAAAAAACGTGTTGATCTCGATGGAGCCGTCGATGCCGATCGCCTTCAGGAGCTGCTGGATGCCGATCTGAAGGCCGAAATAGACGAGGAAAAGGGTCAGGAGCTCCGGAAGGCCGCGAAAGATGGTGGTGTAGATGTCCGCCGCTATCCGGAGCGTCCACTCCTCGCTCTGCTTGGAAAGCGCGATCATGAAGCCGATGAACAGGCCGACGGGAAGTGTCGCCAGCGCCAGCGAAACCGTGATCAGGACGCCCCACGCGATCTCGTCGCTCCAGCCGAGATCGCCGAAACTGAGCAGCGTCAGATATTCACCCATGCACCCCGATCACCCTCTTGCCACCGTGTCTCTCGGTACAGCGGCCGCGCCGGACGGCGGCACGCGCCGCCCGGCTCGATCATTTGACGGTCATTCGCCGTAGACGTCGACGTCGAAATACTTGTCGTTGATTTCCTTGTAGGTGCCGTTGGCGCGGATCGCGTCGATGGCGGCGTTGAACGCCTCGCGCAGCTCGTCTTCGCCCTTGCGCAACGCGATGCCGGCGCCTTCGCCATTGATGACCGGATCGGTCGGCAGGCTGGTGAGCAGCTTGCAGCAGGCGCCGTCGTCGGATTTCAGCCACTCAGACAGCACGATCACATCGTCGATCACGGCGTCGATGCGACCGTTGGCGATGTCGAGCTTGTACTCGTCCGGCGTCGGGTAGAGCTTGAGTTCGGCGGAGGGGAATTTTTCCTCGGCGTAGTTGGAGTGGGTGGTCGAGGACTGTGCGCCGATCAGCTTGCCGTCGAGCCCGGCATCCGTTCCGTCGGTGATGTCGCTGTCCTTCGGTACGGCGATGGCCGGCGGCGTGTTGTAGTATTTGTTGGTGAAGTCGACCTTTTCCTTGCGCTCTTCGGTGATGGACATCGAAGCGATGATGGCGTCGAACTTGCCGGCCAGAAGCGCCGGAATGATGCCGTCCCAATCCTGGGTGACGAACTCGCACTCCGCCTTCATTTCAGCGCAGAGCGCCTTGGCGATGTCGATGTCGAAACCGACCAGCGAACCGTCAGCCTCCAGATTGTTGAAGGGCGCATAGGCGCCTTCGGTGCCGATCTTGATCTTCATCATGTCCTGGGCCTGCGCGGCGCCCAGTGTAAGCGCCAGAGTCGCGGCCGCAGCCATCAATCCTTTGGTGAAACGCATGTGTCTTTCCTCTTCAGGTCACGTTTCCGGAGCGGCATGTCACCGCGCCCGTTCGAGAGCCCGGCCGCAGCGGCGGGGCACGAAGGGCGATACTCCCACTGTTTTTGCGCGGATTGCAACCTCAAAAAGGCCCGGCATTCCGGCCCTCAAATCGGTTTGTCACTTGCCGTCCTTCACCGGCCGCAACATGCGCACGAGGATCGTGCTGCGATCGTAGAACTGCTGCGCGACGGTGTCGAAGACATGGATCACGGCAAGGATGACGACTGCGTGTCCGGCAATCGCGTGCACGGTTTGCATGAACGGTCCGAGCGTGCGCGACGGCGGGAAGGGGAGTGTGAAACGCACCCAGCCGAAGATGTCATAGGCATTGCCGGTCAGGGCCGGCAGCAAGATGCCGCTCAGCGCGAGAGCGAGGATGCAGACCAGCATCAGGGTCATGACGAGGCGCGTCGCGAAATTGTAGATCGCGGAATGGTCGCTCATGCGCGCATAGCCACGCCGAAACCGGTTCTGCACCCGCAGCAGCAGGAAGGGCGCGGCGATCAGGCCGAGGCCCAGATGCGCCGGAGTGGGGTCGTCGGCATGATTGATATAGAGCACAACGACGATGATCGCGCTCAGCCAGTGCGAGATGACCGATCCCAGGGAATAGGCCGCGAAGCGGTCTTTCGGATTGAAATCTCGACGCGACATCTCAGGACAACTCCGGTTTCGCCAATCCAACATGCCGTTCGACGAAATCGGCAATCTCGCCGATCGCGTCGTGCCCGAACACGGGAAGGGCCTCTCCCACGCTGTCCGGTTCGTCGCTCACGATCGCGACGACCGTGTCGTCGCTTTCCGCCAGCCTGTCGGTGTCCGCGGTCACGGAGCGGCGGACTTCGATCTTGTCGTGGCGGTCGCGCTTGTAGCCCTCGACGATGACGATGTCGCAGGGCGAGAGCCTGTCGAGAATGGCGGACAGCGGGGGCTCCGGCGCGTCCGGTGCGCTCTCGTGCATGAGCGCCCAGCGCCGGGCGGAAACGACCGCCACCTCGCGCGCGCCGGCCTGGCGGTGCTGCCAGCTGTCGGCGCCCTCCCGGTCGATGTCGAATGAGTGATGGGCGTGCTTCACGGTCGAGACGGTCCGGCCGCGCGCTGTCAGTTCGCGCACGAGGGCGGCGACCATTCGGGTCTTGCCGGAGTTCTTCCAGCCGACGATTCCGATGATGCGATGGGGCTCCGTCATGCCTTCGCCATTTGCAGCATCGCCTCCGCCTCGTCCAGATCACGTTGGGTGTTGACGTTGAAAAAGGGGTCGTATCCGTCGTCGCGCAGGGTGAAATCGCATGCGATTGACGCGTGACGCCCCGCCCATGCGGTGACCTTCAGCGTGTCGGAAACCTGAATCCATGTCTCAAGATCGTCCGCCAAAGCCACCGGCCACAACGCGAAAACCGGATGGGAGCCGGTCGGCGAGCGCGCCATGACGATTGTGCCTTGATCCGCGGACGTTGCGCGAAGGCGCGAGACGAGATCGGGCGGGAAGAACGGCGTGTCGGCCGCGGCGGTCACGACATGGGTCGCGTGGCGGCTCTCCCGCGCCCACCGCATCGCCGTCAGGATGCCGGCGAGCGGCCCGGCATGGCCTGGTATCGTGTCGGCGAGAACCGGCACGCCGAAGGTCGCGAAGCGCGCCGGGTCGCCGTTGGCGTTGATCGCGATCGCGTCGACCTGCGGCGCGAGGCGTTCCAGAACATGGGCGATCATCGGCCTGCCGCCAAGCGGGATCAACGCCTTGTCGCGCCCGTCCATGCGACGCGACAGGCCGCCCGCGAGAACGACACCGGCGACATTGTGAAAAGCGCTGTCAGTCATGGTCGGACTATGCGTTCTTCTCCTTGCGCCCGCAACGAGGCGGTTGGTCAGGGCTTCTCGCCGACCCGGATGGCGGCTTTCGCCGCGACGAGGCCGGCGAGCAGGCAGCCCCCGAGGAAGAGGCTGAGCGGAATGGGGTGGGGGTTCTGGCCGACGATGATCGCCGCGACGATGGAGGCGATGGCGCCGGTGCCGATCTGGGTCGCGCCGAGGAGACCGGAGGCCGCGCCGGCCGAGTCGGGCTTGAGGCTGATCGCCGCCGTCATCGCGTTGGGCAATGTCATGCCGTTGCCGAAGCCGACGAGGCTGAGCGGGCCGAAGAAGGCGATCGGATGCTCGAAGCCGACGGTGAAGAACACGACGACCAGCGCCGGGCCGAGCAGCGAGATGAGAACGCCGTCCACCATCATGCGCTCAAGCCCGCGCCGCTCCGCGATGCGGCCGGTCAGGAAGTTGCCGAGCGAATAGCCGAGCGCGCAGGAGCCGAAATAGAGCCCGTAGGCAGACGGCAGCAGGTCGAGATACTCGGTGGCGACGGCCGGTCCCCCGCCGACATAGCCGAAGAAACCCGCGGAAGTGAGGCCGGACAGTGCAGCATAGAGCCAGAAGGCCGGCAGCTTCGCGAGCGCGCGATAGTTCCTGATCTGGCTGCGGATCGCGATGCCGCGATAGCGGTTGGTCTCGGGCAGCGAGATGAGCGCGGCGATCAACGCGGCCGCGCCGAACGCGCCGAGCGCGTAGAAGGGCGCGCGCCATCCGAACCAGACGTCGAGCTGCCCGCCGACGGCCGGCGCGATCATCGGGGCGATCGCCATGCCCATCACCATGTAGCCCATCGCGCTGGCCGCCTTTTCGCGCGGATAGACGTCGCGCACGACGGCGCGCGACAGGACCATGCCGCTGGCGCTTGCGGCCTGGACGACGCGCCCGGCGAGGAACATCTGCGTGGTCTCGGCCAGGATGCACATGGCGGTGCCGATCAGGAACAGCACCATGCCGCCGCAGATGACGGGTCTGCGGCCGTAGAGATCCGACAGCGGCCCGATCAGCAGCTGCAGCACGGCCGTCATGATCAGGTAGAGCGACAGGCCGAGCTGGACCGTAGCGTAGTTCGTGTTCAGGTCGGCGGCGATGCTGGGCATCGACGGCACGAACAGATTGATCGACATCGGGCTCACCGCGGCGACGAGAATGAGCGTCAGCAGCGCCGGGCGTGGCCCGGTCCAGGCGTCTTCCTGCGGCGGGACGGGACGGTGATCGGATGCGTCTGTGCTCATGAGCCGCGGATCCTCCGGTTGCGGATGACCTGCTCGCGGTAGAGCGTGTAGAGGCCGCTCGCGACGATGAGGATCGACCCGCCGATCGTGGCGACGTCCGGGCGTTCGGCGAAGACCACGACGCCGATCGCCATGGCGCAGACGATTCGCACATATCGGAACGGCGCGACCACGGAGAGCTGGCCCATGCGCAGCGCGATCATCATCAGGTGAAACGCGATGATTCCCACGGCCGATGCCGCAAGCACGTAGCCGGTCGTGCGCGGCGACATCCAGGACCAGGGCGACGACAGGGTCTGCAGCAGGATCGCGGCGAGGAACACCAGGACGCTCGCGACCAGCGCGATCGCTTCGGTGGAGACGGTTCGCGGCGCCGCGCGCGTGCCGAGGTCGCGCATGGCGAAGCCGATCGCCGCGCCGACGGGCAGCAGGGTCTTGGCGTCGAAGCCGGACATGCCCGGGCGCAGGACAAGCAGAACGCCCGCAAAGCCCACCAGCAGGGCCGCCCAGCGCCGCCAGCCGACGGTCTCTCTCAGGAACAGGGCGGCGCCGAACACGACGACCAGCGGCGAGGCCTGCAGGATCGCCGACGCGTCGCTGATCGGCATCAGCGCGAGCGCCGAGACGAAACAGATGACACCGGTCGTCTCACCGATGTGGCGCAGGAGGATGGGGCCGGAAAACAGCGCGTCGCGCGTGACGCGCTTGCCATGGGCTTTCGCCAGCCAGGCGAAATAGGCGATGCCGAAGCCGTTCTGGATCGCGACGATCTGGCCGACGCCGACGTCGCTGGACGCCAGCTTGATGAACATGTCATCGAGAGCGAACAGCGCCATGGCCGCCGCGAGCAAGGCGATCGCCTTGAGGTTGTCGCCGTTCAGCGCGGCGAAATCTTCCAGCGGGCGAGCATCGGGCTCGGTCCCGCTGACGGTCTTTTGCGATCTCATGAATCCCGTCCGCCCGCTATCAGGGCAATGCGTTATGTGTGTACATAACGCAAAGCGCGGACGTGGTCACCCGCCGGGCGAAGGCATTCGGGATTCTGCGGTGACGGGCGAACCCGTCGACCGAACTTAGCGGCCGAAGAGCGAGCCGATCATGCTGCGCAGGGCGGCGTCGCGCTCGCGCTTGGCACGTGCCAGGATCGTGTCGAATTCTGTCGGTTCGAAGCCGGACTTCTTCTTTGCTTTGGTGGTCATGTTCATTCTCGCTTACGGTTGTCTGGGCGTGCGGGGCAGACCCGCCACTGAAAATGCAGCGTTTGTTGCGCTGCAGCATTCATGTGGTGTGTCTATAGAGGGATTTCTCGCGCTCAGGCATGCGAATTGCGAAAGGCAGCCATGCCCGCAGGGAACCGCACACGCCTCATCAGGCCGCGCGCGGCACGGGTCGCGCGCCGCTCTGCATACAATCGGGCGGTTGTGGCGCTGCAGTCGGGCCGGGAAGGCCCGCCTGCCGTCAGCCGCCCGTCACGCTCATGTGGCGAGACACCGAGGGGCGCTTCGTGCGCCGGTCGATGATGAAGTCGTGGCCCTTCGGCTTGCGGCCGATGGCCTCGTCGATGGCGGCGGAGACGAGTTCGTTGCCTTCGGATTCGCGCAGCGGCGCCCGCAGGTCGGCCGCATCCTCCTGTCCGAGGCACATGTAGAGCGTGCCCGTGCAGGTCAGCCGCACCCGGTTGCAGCTCTCGCAGAAATTATGCGTCATCGGCGTGATGAAGCCGAGCCGGCCGCCGGTTTCCCTGACCTCGACATAGCGGGCGGGGCCGCCGGTCTTGTAGGGGATGTCCTCCAGCGTGAACTGGCGGGAGAGGTCGGCGCGCAGCTGCGACAGCGGCAGGTACTGGTCCGTGCGATCCTCTTCGATCTCGCCCATTGGCATGGTCTCGATGACGGTCATGTCCATTCCCTGGCCATGCGCCCAGCGGATCATTTCCGGCATCTCGGCGTCGTTGAAGCCCTTCAGGGCCACCGCATTGATCTTGATGCGCAACCCGGCCGCCTGCGCGGCGCGAATGCCGTCGAGCACGCGATCGAGGCTGCCCCAGCGCGTGATCTGGCGGAACTTGTCGGGATCGAGCGTGTCCATGGACACGTTGATGCGCCGCACGCCGTGTTCGAACAGCGCGTCGGCGTGCTTGGTCAGCTGCGACCCGTTCGTCGTCAGGGTGAGTTCTTCCAGCGCGCCCGTTTCCAGATGCCGGCCGAGCTGCTCGATCAGGTGCATGATGTTCTTGCGCACCAGCGGCTCGCCGCCGGTCAGGCGCAGCTTCCTGACGCCTTTCTCGATGAACACGGTGCACAGCCGGTCGAGTTCCTCGAGCGTCAGCAGGTCCTTCTTCGGCAGGAACGTCATGTGTTCGGACATGCAATAGGTGCAGCGGAAATCGCAGCGGTCGGTCACCGACACGCGCAGATAGGTGATGTCTCTTCCGAACGGATCCGTCATGGCCTGCGTGGCAGGCAGAATGATGTCTTCAGACATATCGTCTCGTGCTTCCGGTTGTCTGGAACCTATGTTGATGCCATAGGCGGTTCCGTCAAGCCAACGAAAACACGAAACGGCATTCGGCACCATGACGGACACGACGCTCTGGCCGACAGAATTGCGGGTCTCCCAGGACCGCAGGACCATGACGGTAACCTTCAATTCGGGCGAGGCCTTCGCCTTGCCGGCGGAGATGCTGCGGGTGCTTTCGCCATCTGCCGAGGTTCAGGGCCATTCGCCCGAGCAGCGCGTCACGGTTTGGGGCAAGCGCGACGTCGCCATCGCCGAGATCGTGCCGACTGGGAACTATGCGGTGCGCATCGTCTTCGACGACCGCCACGAAACCGGCATTTTCACCTGGACCTACCTGGCGCGGCTGGGCCGAGACAAGGACGCCTTGTGGCAGGAATATCTCGACGAACTGGACGAGAAGGGGATGAGCCGATGAGCGGATACGCGCCGGTCACGTCGGTGGAGGAGTTGCAGGACCTTTATGGCGAGCCGGGAGAGGCGTCCCTGCTCAAGGTGGCCGGCCGCATCACGCCGCAATATCGCCGTTTCCTGGAAGCCTCGCCCTTCTTCACGCTGGCGACCGCCGGGCCTGAAGGCCTCGACTGTTCGCCCCGTGGCGAGTTGGGCGGACTGTTCCGCATCCTCGACGACAAGACGATCGCCATTCCCGACCGCCGCGGCAACAACCGCATCGACAGCCTCAGCAACATCGTGCGCGACCCGCGCATCGCGATGCTGTTCCTGATCCCCGGCTCGGTCACCACGATCCGCCTGAATGGCACGGCCATCGTGACGGTCGATCCCGATCTGCTGGCGAGTTTCGAGCGCGACGGCAAGCAGCCGCGCTCGGTCGTCATCGTCACGGTGGAGGAGATCTACACCCAGTGCGGCCGCGCGGTGCTGCGCGCGGGCCTTTGGGATCCGGCCCATCATGTCGATCCGGCGGACATCCCGACGGCAGGCGACATCCTCAAGGAGCGGTCGCGCGGCGAATTCGATTCCGCCACCTACGACCGGGATTGGGCCGGACGCGCCGCAAAGACGATGTGGTAGGCTTGCTGACGGCCTGAAAAGGCCGTTCAGCGCACATCATACGCGGGTCTCGTTCCTGCGCCGATCAGCCCAGATTGAGTTCCTTAAAGAAGTCGTTGCCCTTGTCGTCGATGACGGTGAAGGCAGGGAAGTCCTCGACCTCGATGCGCCAGATCGCTTCCATGCCGAGTTCCGGATATTCCACGACTTCGACCTTCTTGATGCAATCCTGCGCGAGGCGCGCGGCCGGGCCGCCGATGGAGCCGAGATAGAAGCCGCCATGGCGAGCGCAGGCGTCGCGCACCTGGCGCGAACGGTTGCCCTTGGCAAGCATCACCATGGAGCCGCCAAAGGACTGGAACTGGTCGACATAGGAATCCATCCGGCCGGCCGTGGTCGGGCCGAAGGAGCCGGACGCGTAGCCCTCCGGCGTCTTGGCCGGACCGGCATAATAGACCGGGTGGTTCTTGAAATAGTCCGGCATCGGTTCGCCGGCTTCGAGGCGGGCACGGATCTTCGAATGGGCGAGATCGCGCGCGACGATGATCGAGCCGGTGAGCGACAGCCGGGTCTTGACCGGGTGCTTGGACAGTTCGGCGAGAATCTCGCTCATCGGGCGGTTGAGATCGATCTTCACGACATGCGCTGACAGCGCGTCCTCGTCGATGTCGGGCATGTATTTCGAGGGATCTGTCTCGAGCTGCTCGATGAAGATGCCGTCCCGCGTGATCTTGCCGAGCGCCTGGCGGTCGGCGGAGCACGAAACGCCGATGCCGATCGGCAGCGACGCGCCGTGGCGGGGCAGGCGGATGACGCGGACGTCGTGGCAGAAATACTTCCCGCCGAATTGCGCGCCGACGCCGGTCGCCTGCGTCGCCTTGTGTATTTCGGCTTCCATTTCGAGATCGCGGAAGGCGTGGCCGTCTTCCGAGCCGGAGGTCGGGAGCGTGTCGAGATAGCGCGTCGAAGCGAGCTTGACCGTCTTCAGGTTCATCTCGGCCGAGGTGCCGCCGATCACGATGGCCAGGTGATAGGGCGGACAGGCGGCCGTGCCGAGCGTGAGGATCTTCTCCTTCAGGAACTCGACCATGCGATCATGCGTGAGCAGCGACGGCGTGCCCTGGTAGAGGAAGGTCTTGTTGGCCGACCCGCCGCCCTTCGCGATGAACAGGAACTTGTAGGCGTCGTCGCCTTCCTCGTAGATGTCGATCTGCGCCGGCAGGTTGTTCTTCGTGTTCTTTTCCTCGAACATCGACAGCGGCGCGAGCTGCGAATAGCGCAGGTTCTTCTTCTGGTAGGCATCGAGCACGCCTTCCGCGAGCGCGCCTTCGTCGCCGCCATCGGTCCAGACGCGGCGGCCCTTCTTGCCCATCACGATCGCGGTGCCGGTATCCTGGCACATCGGCAGCACGCCGCCAGCGGCGATGTTTGCGTTCTTCAACAGGTCATAGGCGACGAAACGGTCGTTTTCGGTCGCTTCCGGATCGTCCAGGATCGAGGCGAGCTGCTTCAGATGGCCGGGGCGCAGGAGATGGTTGATGTCTGCGAAGGCCGCTTCGGAGAGCAGGCGCAACCCTTCCGGCTCGACCACGAGCACGTCCTCGCCGCGAAACGTGTCGACCGAGACGTGATCCTCGGAAATCTTGCGCCAGGGGGTCTCGGTCTCGCCGAGCGGAAAAAGCGAATTGGTGCGGGCCGCCATGTTCTTGTTCCTGCCAGTAGAGGGGTCTCGGCCGGTGTCTTACCGCAATGCGCGGTGAAGACAATCCGGCGAAGGGCAAAGAACGGCGATCAGGCGGAGTGCTTCAGGGGCGACGGCCGGTCGGACTGGGCATCGCGCATCAGCGTGCCGACTTCCTCGAGCGCGTTGGTCATCGCGGCGTTTCCGAACCCGGTCCGCTCCAGGATGTCCACGACATGCGCAGGCACCTCGACGGGCAACTCCGAGACAGGCACCGGACGCGACACCAGGAAGCCCTGGATCTCCTTGCATCCCATCGCCACGAGCTTTTCCAGCTGCGCCTCGTATTCGACACCTTCGGCGACGACCGACATCCCCAGTCCCGCCGACAGCCGCAGGATGGTGTCGATGATGTGCAGGGCGTTCGTCGCCTCGTTCATCTCGCGAATGAAGGACTGGTCGATCTTGATCGTGTCGAAGGGGAAGTGATTGACGTAGTTGAGCGAGGAATAACCGGAGCCGAAATCGTCGAGCGCGATGTGCACGCCCATGGCTTTTAACTCGTTGAGGACGGCGAAGGCCTTGTTCGCATTGTCGATGAACAGGCTTTCGGTGACCTCCAGTTCCAGGCGCGACGGATGCAGCCCGGTGGCGCTCAGAACCCGCTGCACCGTGTCGGAGAATTCCTTTCCGCGGAACTGCCTGGGGCTGACATTCACGCTGACGCGCACGTCGCCGAAATGCCGCGTCGCGGTTTCGCAGGCCTTTCGAAGCGCCCACTCGCCGAGCCCGACGATCAGGTTCGACTGCTCGGCGACCGGGATGAATTCGACCGGCGAAATGCGCCCGCGCACGGGATGCTCCCAGCGCAGAAGCGCCTCATAGGAGATGATGGTGCCGCTGGCGACGTCGAGGCGCGGCTGGAAATGCAACTCGAACTGTTCCTCGGCGATGGCGGTCTTCAGCGCTTCTTCCATCTCCTGGCGGCTGCGCAGTTCCTCCCCCATGCCGGGTTCGTAGACGGCATAGGTGTTGCGGCCGTTGTTCTTCGCCGCGTAGAGGCTGACATCGCAATGCTGGAACAGCGTCTCGGCGTCGTCGGCGTCGCGCGGCGCGATCGCGACGCCAATGCTCGCGCCGGGACGGATCGTGTCGCCGGTCGGCAGCAGAACCGGTTCGGAAAGCGCATGCAACAGGCGGTGCGCTAGGTCCGCGGCCTGGTTGGGGAAGTTGATGTCGGCCTGCACGAAGGCGAATTCGTCACCGCCCAGACGGGCGACGCAATCGCCGGGTCCGCTCAGCATGCGCAGCCGTTCCGCCACCGCCACGATCACCGCGTCGCCGGACGGATGGCCGTGAAGGTCGTTGATGTTCTTGAACTGGTCGAGATCGATCAGCAGCAGCGCGACGGAGGCCTTGTCCGTGCCCAAGCGTCCGAGCAGGTCGCGCAGGCGCTGGTTGAAATGGGCGCGGTTCGGCAGGTCGGTCAGTGTGTCGTGCATCGCCAGGTGATAGATGCGCGCCTCGGCCTTCTTGCGTTCGCGCAGATCCGCGAAGGCGAGAACCTGGGTCGTCCGGCCGGAATAGTCGATGGTCCGGCACCTGAATTCCACCGGCACTTTCACGCCTTCCAGCGGACGAATATGGGTCTCCGTCGGGCGTTCGGTGTGATCCTGGAGGTGGGAGAGGGCGCCCGGCCAGTCGGCCGTCGGAAACAGCTCCTTCACGAAGCGTCCGCGCATCTGCGCCGTGGGAATCCCGAACAGCCGCTCGGCGGCGGAGTTGGCGTCGATGACGCGGTGCTCTCCGGCCAGCACGATCGCCTCGAAGGTCGCGTCGGCGAAGGCGGCGAGGCGGTCGGCCTCTTCGGCGGAGCGGCGGATGTCGTCGTCGTGCCGTCGCCTGAATTCCGTCGCTTCGAGGTTTCTCATCAGGTCGTTGAACGCATCCGTGAGATCCTGCGCGTCGTCGCCGTTGCGCGTCTCGAGGCGCATGGAGAGATCCGCGTCACCGCGGTTCAGCGATCGCATCGCTTCCTCGACATGGGCCGTCCCGATCAGTGCCTGGTGCTCGCTGACATTGAGGCCGCGCTGTTCCGTCGGCTGATCGACGCGGATGGCCGTCAGCCGGTTGAGAACGAGCATCAGCACAAGGCCGATGCCGAAGGCCCATGAGAAGTTGGCCGCGACGCCGATCGCCTGCGTGTAGAGCTGGTCGAGATGCGAGCCGGTCGGCAGGCTGCTCGCGGGCGCCAGAAGCGCCAGCGCCAGCGTGCCGAACACGCCGGCGAAGCCATGCGCTCCGACGGCGCCGACCGCGTCGTCCACGCGCAGCCGCGTTTCCAGGAAATTGTTGCCCCAACTCGCGATGAGGCCGCCGAACAGGCCGACCAGAAGGGCCGCGCCCGGATCCAGCAGGTGGCAGCCGGCGGTGATCGCCACCAGCCCGCCGATCATCCCGTTGGTCGCCCGTTCGGGATAGGCGGCATGTTCCTTGTAGTGGAAATAAGCGTAGGCCGCGCCTGCGCCGGCCGCACCGGCGAGCACGGTGTTGAGCACGATTTCGGCGACCTGCGCCGAGGCGGCAAGCGTCGAGCCGCCGTTGAAGCCGATCCAGCCGACAAACAGCATCAGCGTTCCGGCCGCAGACAGAACGGGGCTGTGGCCCGTGAAACGCACCGGCCGTCCGTCCGCGTCGAAGCGACCGATGCGCGGCCGCAGGACCAGGCAGGCGGCAAGCGCGATCCAGGCGCCGGTGGAATGAACGACCGTCGATCCCGCGAAATCGACGAAGCCGAGATTGCCAAGCCACGCGCCCTCGGCCGCACCATGCGCCGCACCCCAGGCCCAATGGACGAAGATCGGATAGATCAGCGCTGCCGTGAGGAAGCTGAGCAGCACATAGGTGCTGAGCTTCATACGCTCGGCCACCGCACCGGCGATGATGGTTGCCGCCGTGCCGCAGAACATCACCTGGAAGATGAAGAGAAGTGCCTCGCGCGAAGAGATGTCGCGCAGGAACATCAGCCGCGGGTCGAAGCCGATCGGCAGCGACCCATGCGACGGCCCGAAGCCGATCATGTAGCCGATCGAGAAGAAGGCGATCACCGCGAAGGCGAGATCCAGCAGGTTCTTCTGGGCGACATTGACGGCGTTCTTGGTCCGCACGGCGCCTGCTTCCAGCAGCAGGAAGCCGATCTGCATCAGGAGCACGAGCGCTGCGGCGACCAATATCCAGAAGGCGTCGAGCCGCGAGGCAAGATCGGTCACCGACAGTTCAGATGCAGTCGCGGGACCGCTGAGAAGAAAAGCAGACAAAGCAAAAACCAGGGTGCGGACCACCGGTGACATGAACCCATCTCCGACAAACGCCGTCTTTGTGGGCCGCGATTGCTGGCCTTTTCGTTAAATTCCACCTGAACGCGAATTTCCTCGACATTCAGGGCTAACGAAAGGTTTAGCCCCGTCGAATGCCGAACCTTCGACACACGGTCGGGGAGGCCGTGCGGGCATCAGGCGGGGTCAATTCTGGAAGGGATAATGGTGGGAGAATCCGGGACCGCATCTTCACTCTCGCCCTGGTTAGACAGGTGGAGGCCTCGGCCTACGCGATGCTTCCGTGGGAAAATGGATGTTAGTTGTAGTGAGCACGGCGACGAGCATTCCTAATCCGCGCTTTGCAGTTCATGCGATCTGATGATTGAACTCGCACTGGCTTCTGACAATTCCGCATGAATTCAGATTGTGTGTCGATTGAAGCGGATACAGTGTTTTCGGAGAGCTCTAATGTTCTACCACCCGTTCGCTTCGGGCTTTGCTTTCGAACGATGGTTTGCCAAGATCAGGTAGCACGTTTGAACCGTCGTTCAGCGTTCAAGGGAGGACGAAGCTGCATGTCGCAACAAAGTAATTTGGTTTCGGCGCTGTTTGGGGGTGTCGGGGTTTCTGTTCTTGGAGCGGTCGCCGTTTTCCTTGCACCGGACGACTTCAGTTACCTTGTCTCCAAGTTTGGTGGTGCGACCCAGAAGGAACTTGCTGTAGTAAGAGACCAGGTCGCGTCGATCTCGCAGGGCCGTTCCGAAGTCGTTGAAGTGGACTACGATCGTGTCGTCGATCAGGTCATTTTGAGCCTTCAGAATGAGAACTTGCTCGGCATCGCCGGCCCGCAAGGGCCGGCGGGGCCGCGCGGACCTACAGGTGCGCGAGGGCCAGAAGGCCCGCAAGGACCTGCGGGTGAAAGCGCGCTGGGCGCAGACATGGAGGCGTTGGACGACCTGAGAGCAAAGGTCACGGGGCTTGAGGAACAGGTTGCTGAATTGCAGTCGCAATTGAGTGATGTGGCAATGGAGGGCACCTCGACGGGCGGCCGGATCGTTGTAGACGCCATCTCGAAGAGTGGACCGGAGATATCGTCGAGTGAAGCCGTCAAAACAGGTCCGTTCGTCTTGTCGTTCGGGCGTGCGTACAGGAGAAGCTCATCAAGGGTGGGTGTTGAATTCAGCGTCATGAACGCGTCCAACAGTCCGGCCGAATTCTGCGTAGATGACGACGGGGAGTTGTTCACGGATCTGGGCGATGAGCTGACTGAAATCGAGACCTATGTTGCCGGCGCTACAAGTGGTGGTCGTACATGCGGAAACGTGCCTCCCGGGGGAACGGTAGCGGCCGGTCAGATCTGGAGCAGGTACAACAAGCGTATCGAAGACACGATTCAGTACTATCGATATTCATGTGGACCGAATTGCGAAATCGTGTTGCGCGACGTTCTGGTTCAGGGGCTCTAGTCGCCCGAAGATTGTCTTCGACTTGTTTTGGGTCTCAGGAGTGCGAATCTTCCACGCAGGGCGCGTAATGGGCTTGCAGGTATGGTGGTAGCGCCTACCGCGGGCCCGGCGGTGAAACCAGCGAAGCGGCGAGGCACTGAGTCGAACGCGCGTGTCGGCCAGAACCGCGGCTATCTCGAAAACGAGCGTCAGCCAATCGGCTAACGGCCTGCAAATCCGCTCTCGAAAATCGCTTGGTGGACACTGCCCAAGGCGACTGAGAGCCGAATCTCAGAAGCAGTCTGTACGGGCCTTGTACGGGGGATGCGTACAGTTTCCGGCAGCGCTCCTGCAGATCTTTGCAAGGAAATTCGTTCTCCAGGAAGGGGTGCGGAAATAAGTCATTGAAATCAAAAGAGAAAATGGTGGGCGATGCTGGGATTGAACCAGCGACCCCTGCCGTGTGAAGGCAGTGCTCTCCCGCTGAGCTAATCGCCCGATCCGTATCGGAAGCGCGGATATAGGCCGCGCTGTCGCGGAAAGTCAACTGGAAGGATTTCCCCGGTCGAGCAGTTCTCGCGCAAGCGCCGGATGGAGGGCCCGGTAGTGCGAAATCACGGTGTCGGGACCGAAGGTGGAGACATGCTGGTCGGTATAGCCGAAATCGACCGCGACGACCGGTATGCCCGCATTCTGCGCGGTCCGGATGTCGGTCTCGCTGTCGCCGACCATGATCGCCCGGCCGACGTCGCCGCCCGCCATGTCGATCGTTCCGGTAAGGTGCGCCGGGTCCGGTTTGCGGACCGGAAACGTGTCCTGTCCGCAGATGGCGGCGAACAGCGTGTCGATCCCGAGCGACTTGAGCAGCCGCAAGGCGTTCACTTCAATCTTGTTCGTGCAGACGGCGGCGAGATAGCCCTCGCTGCGAAAGGCCTCGATCGTGTCGAGCACGCCCTCGTAGGGCCGCGACCGCCCGGGCATGTTCGCGCCGTAATGGTCGAGGAAGTTGGCCATCATCACGTCGAGTTCTTCCGGCGCCGGCGTGTGGCCGGCCGAGGCATGGGCCTGTTCCAGCATGTAGCGCGCGCCCTTGCCGACATGCTGGCGAAAGCCGTCGTCGACCACCGGGTCGAGACCGGCCAGCGTCAGCGCATGGTTCATCGCGTCCAGCAGGTCGGGCGCCGTGTCGATCAGGGTTCCGTCGAGGTCGAAGACGATGATTGGCGGTTTCATGTCGGGGCTTCTTTCGATCCGCGTTCGTGGTCTGACGATCGCATAGCGGCCGGGCCGATGCGTTGCAATGCGATTGCGCCCGACCGTCCTATTGCCGGTTGGCGCGACGGCGGCGGCGTGATAACCGGTCCCCGAAAAATCGGAAACCATCGCATATGTCCCAGGACGAACTGAAAATCGCCGCAGCCCGCGCCGCGCTGTCCCATGTCGAAGACGGCATGAAGCTCGGCATCGGCACCGGCAGCACCGCCAACGCATTCATCCAGCTGCTCGCAGAGCGCGTGGGTGAGGGGCTGCGGGTGGTCGGCGTGCCGACATCCGAGCAGACCGCGCGGCTGTGCCTGGAACTGGGCGTGCCTCTGACAGCGCTCGACGAGGCGCCGCGCCTCGACCTGTGCATCGACGGCGCGGACGAGATCGATCCGAACCTCAATCTCACCAAGGGCGGCGGCGGCGCGCTGCTGCGCGAGAAGATCGTCGCGCATGCCGCGGCGAAGTTCATCGTGATCGCCGACGAGAGCAAGCTCGTGCCGGCCCTCGGCACCTTTCCCCTGCCAATCGAGGTCAATCCCTTCGGCCTTGAAGCCACGCGCCGCAACATCGAGGACGCCTATGCGGCGCTCGGCCTGTCGGGGGAGGCGCGTTTGCGGGTGCGCGACGGTCAGCCTTTCGAAACGGACGGGGGACACATCATTCTCGACGCATCTTTCGGCCATATTTCGGACCCAAAGGCTTTGTCGGACGCGTTGCATGCGATACCCGGCGTCGTCGAGCATGGCATGTTCATCGGCATGACCTCGCTCGCAATCGTCGCGGGAAGCGAGTCCGTCCGTGTGCTCGAGGCGCCGAAAGCCTGATGTCGGGAAGACGCAGGCTGCGGTCGGGACTTTGAACAGGTTTGGGAACTCGGAGTTGACAGGAAAGATGACATTTCAACCAGCCAAAATTCTTCGCAACGCGGTTGCCGGACTGCTGCTCGTTTCGGCTGTGCCGGCGATGGCGCAGGACTTCACCGAATCGCACCTCGCCGCCGCGCGTGACGCGCTGAGCGCCACCCAGGCGACTGATCCGTATGATCTGGTGCTCCTCAACGCCGCCGAGGCGCTGAAGACGCGGCTCATCGCCAGCAATCTGGATCTGGAAGCCGAGATCACCAAGATCGTCGACGAGCAGACCTTCGCTCTGGTGGCAAACCGGGCGGACCTCGAGAAGGAGGCCGCGTCGATCTATGCAGCGGCGTTCACCGAGGAAGAACTCACGTCGATCGCCAGTTTCTACAATTCCGAGGCCGGCCAGAAGCTCCTGACGAACGGCCCGATCGCCGCGCGCGAGATCGCCAAGAGTGCGGCCGTCTGGAAGAACGGCATCGAACGCGATCTTCTGTCGAATGTGAGCAAGGAACTGCAGTCTGCCGGTCTGCGGGCGAACACCGACGCTCCGGCGCCGTCTGGCGACGAGAACAAGGCCCAAGAAACGCAGAACTGATCGATCATCGCACGATGATTTGAAGGCCTGGCGCCCGCGCCGGGCCTTTCGTCTTTCAGCGGCATGTCCTAAGCGGGCCGAAACAGAGGCGCGCGAAAGCCAGCGGAGTGAACCTATGACGCAATTCGACTACGATCTCTTTGTCATCGGCGGCGGGTCCGGCGGCGTGCGCGCCGCGCGTCTGGCCGGGGCCATGGGCAAGCGGGTCGGACTCGCCGAGGAATACCGCATGGGCGGCACCTGCGTGATCCGCGGTTGCGTCCCGAAAAAGCTCTTCGTCTACGCGTCGCAATATTCCGAGCATTTCGAGGACGCGCCCGGCTATGGCTGGACGGTCGGCGAAACCGCCTTTGACTGGCCGACCCTGATCGACGCCAAGGACAAGGAGATCGCCCGCCTCGAAGGTCTCTACCGCAAGGGGCTGGAAAACAACGGCGTGACGATCCACGAGACCCGCGCCCGGCTGGTGTCCAGACACGAGATCCTGCTGGAGGCGACCGGCGAGACGGTCACAGCCGACCAGATCCTGATCGCCGTCGGCGGCCGGCCGAACCTGCACGCTTCGCTGCCGGGTCACGAACATTGCATCACCTCCAACGGGGCCTTCCATCTGAAGGAATTCCCCAAGGCGGTGGTGGTCGAGGGCGGCGGCTACATCGCCGTCGAATTCGCCAACATCTTCCACGGCCTCGGCGCCGATACGACACTGGTCTATCGCGGCCAGAAGATTCTCGGCGGCTTCGACGAGGACCTGCGTGACCACCTGCAGGAAACGATGATCGCCAAGGGCATCAAGGTGATCTGCCACCAGGTGCTCGACAAGGTCGAAAAGCGGCCCGACGGCGGGCTGAACGCGCATCTGTCGGGCGGCGAGGCGCTCGCCGCCGATCAGATCCTGCTGGCGCTCGGTCGCGTGCCCAACACCGAAGGGCTGGGCCTGGATCACGCCGGCGTGGAGACGGATTCGCGTGGCGCGATCACGGTCGACGCTTGGTCGCGCAGCAGCGCCGGCAACATCTGGGCCGTCGGTGACGTCACCAACCGCATGCAATTGACGCCGGTCGCCATTCACGAGGCCATGTGCTTCCTGGAAACCGCATTCAAGGATAATCCGACCGAACCGGACTACGACACGATCGCGACGGCGGTCTTCTCGCAGCCGGAGATCGGCACGGTGGGGCTGACCGAAGCGCAGGCGGCGCACAAATATGCCGAGCTGGAGGTCTACCGCGCGAGTTTTCGGCCGATGCACAACATCCTGCCGGGTCGTGACGAGAAGATGCTGATGAAGCTGATCGTCGATGCCGAAAGCAGGGTCGTCGTAGGCGCCCACATCATCGGCCCCGGAGCCGGCGAGATGGCGCAGTTGCTCGGCATTTCCCTGAAGGCGCGCTGCACCAAGGATGATTTCGACGCCACGATGGCGGTGCATCCGACGGCGGCGGAAGAGCTCGTCACCATGTATGCGCCGACCTACCGGGTCAAAGACGGCGCGCGGATCGACTGACGGGTCCTTGAACGGGGCTCGGTGGAGGCCCTATCTGTGAGGCTGGAAGGTTTCGACACACTGCCATGAGCCCCGATCAACTTGAAGAGATGTTCCGCGCTGCGGCCCGAGGCGAGGTCTTTGCCTATTTCGGCTACGGATCGCTCGTCAATCGTGACACCCATCGCACCCAGACCTACGGCGCCGTGCGTGCGCATGTGCGCGGATGGCGCCGGCATTGGCAGGGACGGCCGCAGCGTGTCGACAATCCGATCTCGCTTCTGAGCGTCAAGGCGGAGCGCGAAGCCGGGCATCTGTTGCCGGGCCTGCTCGTCTTCGACCGGATCGAAAACCTGCCGGCGCTGGACGAACGCGAGTTCAATTATCACCGCCGTGTTGTCGATCCGGCCGCGCTCTCGGTCGCAACCGACCTCGCGCTCGACCTGCCGGTCTACATCTACGAGGGCAAGCAGGAAGTCGCGCCGGACACGGGCCATGCGATCCTGCAGAGCTATCTCGACGCCGTGCTGCAAGGCTATCTCTACGAGTATGGGCGCGAGGCCGTCCGGAGCTTCATCGCCGACACGCATGCCTTCGACGACACGCCGGTCATTCGCGACCGGCACGCGCCCCGCTACATGCGCGCCGTCACGCTGCGCGAGGACGAAGCGACCATGTTCGACGAGGCGCTCGAGGCACATGGTGTTGCCTTTCGGGAACTTCCCTAGTTTCTCCGGCCCCGGCCGGCGTCGTGCGGGCTGGAAACACAAGTGGGTTTCCCGTATAGGGGCGCGACGGTCGGCTTGAGAGGACAATATGCCGCTCCGTCTTTTGAACCTGCAAAGCAAACGCGAGTAACGACAATGGCACAGACGTGGACCCCTGAGAGTTGGAGAGCAAAACCCATCCTGCAGGTCCCGACCTATCCGGACCAGCAGGTCCTGGAAGAGGTCGAGGCCCGTCTGCGCACCTATCCGCCGCTCGTTTTTGCAGGCGAGGCGCGGGCGCTCAAGAAGCAGCTGGCGGACGTCAGCGAGGGCAAGAGTTTTCTGCTCCAGGGCGGTGATTGCGCCGAGAGCTTCGCCGAACACGGCGCCGACACGATCCGCGATTTCTTCCGCGCCTTCCTGCAGATGGCGGTCGTGCTGACCTATGGCGGCTCCAAGCCCGTCGTGAAGGTCGGCCGCATCGCGGGCCAGTTCGCCAAGCCGCGCTCGTCGGACAACGAGACCCAGGACGGCGTCACGCTGCCGTCCTATCGCGGTGACATCATCAACGGCATCGAGTTCAACGAGACCTCGCGCATTCCCGACCCGAACCGCCAGGAAATGGCGTACCGTCAGTCGGCCGCGACGCTGAACCTGCTGCGCGCCTTCGCACAGGGCGGTTTCGCCAATCTGGAGAACGTGCATCGCTGGATGCTCGGCTTCGTCGGCGACAGCCCGCAGCGCGAGCGTTACGAGGCGATGGCCGACCGTATTTCCGAATCCATGGAATTCATGCGTTCCATCGGGATCACGGCCGAGAACTACGCCAAGCTGCGCGAGACGGATTTCTACACCAGCCACGAGGCGCTGCTGCTCGGCTACGAAGAGGCGCTGACGCGTGTCGATTCCACGTCGGGCGACTGGTACGCCACGTCGGGTCACATGATCTGGATCGGCGACCGCACCCGCCAGGCCGATCACGCGCACATCGAATACTGCCGCGGCATCAAGAACCCTATCGGCCTCAAATGCGGACCGTCCCTGCAGGCTGATGATCTCATCAACCTGATCGACATCCTCAACCCGGCCAACGAGGCGGGTCGCATCACGCTGATCGCGCGCTTCGGTCACGAGAAGGTCGCCGAGCATCTTCCGCGCCTCATCCGCGCCGTCGAGCGCGAAGGCAAGAAGGTGGTCTGGTCCTGCGATCCCATGCATGGCAACACGATCACCGCCAACGGCTACAAGACGCGCCCGTTCGATCGCATCCTGTCGGAGGTCGAGCAGTTCTTCGAGATCCACCGCTCCGAGGGCACCTATCCGGGCGGCATCCATGTCGAGATGACCGGCAAGAACGTGACCGAATGCACCGGCGGTGCGCGGGCCGTCTCGGCCGACGAGCTGCAGGATCGCTATCACACCCATTGCGACCCGCGCCTCAATGCCGACCAGGCTCTGGAACTGGCGTTCCTCATCGCCGAGAACCTGAAGACCGACAGGAACGGCAACGGCGAGAAGAAGCTGGCGGTCAACGGCTGATCTCGCGACGCTTCGTGTCGCGGAAAGCGCTCTGGGAATGGCGGGGACGGTCCATGATCGTCCCCGTTTTTGTTTGACGGGGGACACCGGAATGGATCAACGATCGGGCGGATGCCACTGCGGCGCCGTGAGTTTCACAGTCACCGGGCCCGTCCGCGGCGTGATCTATTGCCATTGCGAGCAGTGCCGCAAACAAAGCGGCCACGTCGTGGCGGCGACTGCCTGCGGAGACGAGCAGTTTGCCCCGTCGGGCATGGACAACCTGACCTGGTATGCCGCTTCGAACACGGCAAAGCGCGGCTTCTGTCGCACCTGCGGATCGCTTCTCTTCTGGAAGGCGAATGACAGCGACCGGATCTCGATCATGGCCGGATCCTTCGACCAGCCGAGCGGCCTCACCGCGACCGAACACATCCATGTCGCCGACAAGGGCGACTACTACGAGATCTCGGACGGGCTGCCGCAGCACGCCGTGCGTTGATTGTTTCTCATTGTTGAACGTAATGTCTTTTTCTGTCCACTGGATCGGTGGGGCGAGGCGGATTATGTGCGTCGGCAAGGAGAACAACAATGACTGCCATTCCCAGCATCTTCGTATCCCATGGCGGACCCAACGTCGTGATCGAGCCTTCCGAAGCGCATGATTTCCTCGCCTCGCTCGGATCGCTTCTGCCGCGACCGAAGGCAATCGTCATGGTCTCTGCGCATTTCGAGACCGACGGCCCGGTGGTCGTCACCGATCCGCATCCCGGCATGATCTACGATTTCGGCGGCTTCTCGCCGGAACTCTATGAGAAGGTCTATCCCGCGCCGGGCGATCCGGAACTCGCCGGCCGTGTCGCGCAGATGCTCGCCGACGCCGGGCTGGCGCCCCGCATCGCGCCGCAGCGCGGCTATGATCACGGCGCCTGGAACCCGCTCATCCTCGCATGGCCGGACGCCGACATTCCCGTCGTGCAGCTGTCGATCGATCCCAACCGCGACGCGTCCTACCACTACGCGCTCGGCAAGGCCCTGGCGCCGTTGCGCGAGGAGGGCGTGCTTCTGTTCGGCTCGGGCCACATCACGCACAATCTCCGCGCGATCTTCGCGTCGATCCGCCGTGGACAGGAGCCCGATCCCGCACTGCCGGGCCAGATCGAGGCGTTCACGGAGTGGTTTGCCGAGCAGTTCGCGAAGGGAGACCGCGAGGCGATCCTCGACTGGCGCGCGCGCGCGCCGTTCATCGCCGAGAATCATCCGACCGACGAACACCTGCTGCCGCTCTTCTTCGCCTATGGCGCGGCAGGCGAGGGGGCGCAGCCGGAAAGGGCGCATCATTCCCGCCAATACGGTTTCTTCGCCTGGGACTCATGGTTCTTCCACTGAAGGGCTTGACCGTCGGCGAACGGTTTGCAGATAGGCTGGCATGACAGACCTTCCCCCCGAACTCGCTCTCGGCACACGCCGGGAGCTTCCCGCCGATCTCCGCTATCTGCTGGAGCGCTATCCCCGCACGCAGTGGCAGGCCCACGCCAATCTCGGCGACATGGCGCAGTTCTGGCTGCAGCGCCACGACATGTTCCGCGAATTGGGCGGGATGCTCGGCTCAAGCGTCTCGGACTATCGCGAAGGGCGGCTTGAAGCGCAGCCCTTCGCCTCCTTCTTCGTGCCGCGCCTGCAATTCTTCCTCCAGCAGATGCACGGCCACCACCAGATCGAGGACCTGCATTACTTCCCGGTCTTCACCCGCGCCGAGACCGGGCTGAAGCGCGGCTTCGCTCTGCTGGACAGCGATCATCACGTGATCCACGACGCGCTGGAGCGCAATGCGCATGGCGCCAACGCCTTTCTCGGCAAACTCGGCGAGGGACGGGACGCCGCACGCTTCGCGGCCGATTCCTACGCAAAGGACACCGAGGACCTCGTCGCCATGCTGCTGCGCCACCTGGAAGACGAGGAGGACCTGATCATCCCTGTGATTCTCGATCGTGGCGAAGACCAGCTCGGCCTGATGTAGGCGCGATCAGCGCAGGACCTGGAACCCGCTCAGGGCCTCCGTCGGTCCGGCGTCCTCGACCTTCACATCGGTGACATCGGCCTTCGGCGGCCCCTGCCAGAGGAGCCGGATCATGGCGTCGACGGCTTCCGGCGCCCCGGACAGGAGCGCCGACACCGATCCGTCGGCCTCGTTGCGCACCCATCCCTTGAGACCCAGTTCCGTGGCTTCCCTTGATGTCCAGGCGCGGAACCATACGCCCTGCACGCGGCCCGTGATCCGAACGGACACGGTCTTCGGTTCGTCGCTCATCGCCGATCCTCCCTGCGGGCGCGCAGGCGGTTGCTTGCCAGGAAAAGCAGGCCGGCCACCAGCAACGGCCCGCCCAGCATCAGATTGACCGCAGCCGGATTCGACAGGAGCAGGAAGGGCGAGAGGCCGGCGAATAGGAACAGGATGCCGCCGAGCCACTCGATGCGCCAGGCGATGACGAGGGCGACCAGCAGCGCGAGGCTCGGCAGGAGGTGAACGGCAAATTCGATCGCTGCTTCCGTCCACAGCGTCCCCGGCCGGAACGCGTCAAGCGCGAACATCGACAGGAAGAGGATCGCGGCGATGGCGATGACGCGCGCCGCCCAGCGTGAGATTCTCGTCACGGTCCCTCCATCCTCATCCGTTCTCGATCGGGTGTGGCATTTTTCATTTTCCGTCGTTATATACGCCCTGTCCGGTTCGACCGCAGCGTTGAACCGGTCTGCTGCGCAAGACGCCGGGGGCTTTCCCTTTCCGTCTGTCTGTTCCGCGATCCGGCTCTCGCCGTTTTGCATTTCGTGTGCGGCAGAACGCCATGCGCGTATCGTCCAATCAGGCGATTTCGACGTTGCCATCGGCGCCGCCTCGTGGTGCCCGGCAGCGATTCTCCGGCGCCGCACGTCGTGCGGTGTCCAACACGAACCGAATGAGGAAGCCATTGCAAGTTCTCGTCAGAGACAACAACGTTGACCAGGCCCTGCGGGTCCTGAAGAAGAAGATGCAGCGCGAAGGCCTTTTCCGCGAGATGAAGGCGCGCCGTTCCTATGAGAAGCCCTCCGAAAAGCGCGCCCGCGAAAAGGGCGAAGCCGTTCGCCGCAGCCGCAAGCAGGCGCGCAAGCTGGCACAGCGCGAGGGCCTGATCGCACGCAAGGGCGGTCGTCGCTGATCGAAAGCCTGGCATGCAGCCGGCTCCGGGGAAGCGATTCCCCGCCAAGCCGGCTGCGCCGTTCCCGCGGCTAGTCCGGCCGCGACGCGATGATCGAGAACATCGCTTCGGCATCCTTCCAGCGGTCGCCGGTGACCGCATCGACAGGATCCCCGACCTCAAAACCGCTGCCCCTCAATTCCGCCGCCAGCTCTTCAGGCTCGAAATATCGCAGCCAGTTGAAGACCTCGAATGAGCGATCCGGCTCGACGATCAGGTATCGGTCGAGCGCAAGCGATTCTTCCGCGTAGAGAAACGTCTTCGAGAAGCCGAAATAGTTTTCGGCCGACCAAAAGCCGTCCATCAGCCGGAAGCCGAAACCGGTCTTTTCTTCCAATCCCGCGAACTGCGCCTTCGCAAAGGCGTCCAGAACGAACCGGCCGCCGGGCTTCAGCGCGGCGTGGACCTTTGCCAGCAGTGTCCGGCGTTGCGCAGGCGACAATGCGCAGATGTCTCCATAGATCAGGACGATCAGGTCCTGATGTCCGGGAAGGGGATCGGCTAGGTAGTCCAGCCGGACAAACGCGATATCGAGGCCGTCGGCGCCGGCGCACGCTCTCGCATGAGCCAGCGAGGTTTCGGAGAAGTCGCAGCCGGTGACCGTCGCGCCGCGACGGGCGAAGTCCCGGGCATAGAGCCCCGGGCCGCATCCCAGATCGCAAACGGACTTGCCTTTCAGGCCGATCCTCCGATCGATCCAGCCGGCGATGCGCTGGATCGAGCCCGGCTTGCGCGAGGCGATGTCGTGGGCCGGGTCGAGGTGATAGTCCAGCATCCGTTGCGCGATATGCGCATCGGTCCAGAGCGTGTCCGCCGTGTAGCGCGAGAACGGCGCGGGACGTTTGTGAAATTCAGTCAGTTGTTCGTACATGATGGTGCTTTCGGTGACGCGGCTCCGCAGAGCGGCGCGGTCAGACGTCTTGACGTGAGATGCAGAAAGCCATGCGCTCGCGGACGAATCCGGAACGGTGTTTTCGAGCGCCGAGGGCTATGAAGAAGGCTGACTGGTGAAAGCGCGGCCATATCGGACGACACCGGCCTGCAAGTCAACCGCGGCCTGCGCAATTGCGCCTGTGGGAGAGCCGCGCTAATGCTCGCCCATGAGCACCGCCCCTGACGTTTTGCGCATTGCCGTCGCGCAAATGAACCCCACCGTCGGCGACATCGCCGGCAATCTCGCCAAGGCGCGCGAGGCGCGCGCGGACGCGGCCCGTCACGGCGCCGATCTGATCCTCTTCACCGAATTGTTCATCTCCGGCTATCCGCCGGAGGACCTCGTCATGAAACCGGCCTTCCTGGCGGCCTGCGAGGCGGCGGTGAGGGAATTCGCGGCCGACACGGCGGATGGCGGGCCGGGGGTCGTCATCGGCGTCCCACTGGCGCGCGGCGAACTGCGCCACAATTCGGTGATGGTCCTGGATGGCGGCGCGGTGGTCGCGGAGCGCCACAAGGTCGATCTCCCGAATTACGGCGAGTTCGACGAGAAACGTGTCTTTCATGCGGGCCCGATGCCGGGACCTGTCGATTTTCGCGGCGTCCGGCTGGGCATTCCGGTCTGCGAGGACATCTGGGGCGATCTCGATGTTTGCGAGACGCTGGCGGAATCGGGCGCGGAAATCCTGCTGGTGCCGAACGGCTCGCCCTATTACCGCGGCAAGATCGACATCCGCCACCAGATCGTCATCAGGCAGGTCATCCAGAGCGACCTGCCGATCCTCTATGCCAACCAGCTCGGCGGTCAGGACGAACTGGTCTTCGACGGCGCGAGCTTCGCGTTCAACGCCGATCGAAAGCTCGCCTTCCAGATGAGCCAGTTCGAGGACCAGGTGACGGTGACGACCTGGCGGCGCGGCGAGGAGAGCTGGTACTGCGACGAAGGGCCGATGTCGCGCATTCCCGAAGGCGAGGAGGCCGACTACCGGGCCTGCATGCTGGGGCTGCGCGACTACGTCAACAAGAACGGCTTCAAAAGCGTCGTGCTGGGCCTTTCGGGCGGCATCGATTCCGCCATCTGTGCGGCGCTTGCCGTCGATGCGCTCGGCGAGGAGCGGCTGCACGCGATCATGCTGCCCTACAAATACACGTCGTCGGAATCGCTCGCCGACGCCGAGATCTGCGCGAAGATGCTCGGCTGCCGCTACGATGTCGTGCCGATCAAGGCGCCGGTCGAGGGCTTCATGGCGTCGCTCGCCAACATGTTCGAGGGCACGGGCGAAGGCGTCACCGAGGAGAACCTGCAAAGCCGCACGCGCGGCACGATCCTCATGGCGATCTCCAACAAATTCGGCTCGATGGTCGTGACGACCGGCAACAAGTCCGAGATGAGCGTCGGCTATGCGACGCTCTACGGCGACATGAATGGCGGCTTCAACCCGATCAAGGACCTCTACAAGATGCAGGTCTACGGGCTGGCGCGCTGGCGCAACACCCACACGCCGCCCGGCGCGCTCGGCCCGACCGGCATGGTCATTCCGCAGAACATCATCGACAAGGAACCGTCCGCGGAACTGCGCCCCGACCAGACCGACCAGGATTCGCTGCCGCCTTATCCGGTGCTCGACGACATTCTCGAATGCCTCGTCGAACACGAGATGGCGGTCGACGACATCGTCGCGCGCGGCCATGACCGCGACCTCGTCCACCGGATCGAGCATCTGCTCTACATCGCCGAATACAAGCGCCGCCAGTCGGCGCCGGGCGTGAAGATCACCCGCAAGAACTTCGGCCGCGACCGGCGCTACCCGATCACCAACCGCTTCCGGGACCGGACGTGAGCGGTGTTCTACATAGACCGCGACAATTCCCTCAGGGTGTTTGAACGCTACCAGAAGCGGTCTCCAAACGCCGAGGAACGCGACATCATCGACGCCTACTGGGCAATCGAAGCTCAGGGTCGCATTATTCCTCTGCTTTTCGAAGAGTTGGTGGAGCTTTTTGAAGGCGGGTCAGCACTTGCGGAAGCGGCGATCGAGTTTCTTGCAAAGCGATATCCGCAGGCACAGGAGTATCTTGTGTCCCTGTCGGACAACAAAGATCGCAGAATGCGCAACAAGGCGGCGATTTGGGCGCAGCAAGCTCCTGAACCCCTGGGTCTGAAAGTCGCGACCAAGCTGATCGTCGACAAGTCAGTCGCCGTGCGACGTTCAGCGGCCATCTATTTCTGCAGGAAGCTCGTCAGGGGCGCATTCCGTGACCGCGAGTTTGTCCATGCGCAAATTGAACGCGAAACTGATCCGATCGTCATCGAGGAGTTGAAGCTCGGCTTGGCAAATTTCGACAAGGGCCACATAGAGATTGAATAGAATTGCAGATGCCGCAGTCTGGTCGGCAGGGTCGTCGATCGAGACCACGTGGCGAGATATTGTTTCGCACTGAGTAATCCGTATTGGTCGCTTTTCCTTCTTTCCTGCGCGAAAACGCCCGCTGGCTGGCCGGCGGGTTCCTGCTGACGCTGTTTTCCAGCTACGGCCAGACCTTCTTCATCGCGCTGTCGAGTGGCGGCATTCGCGAAGAACTGGGCCTGAGCCATGGTGACTTCGGCTGGCTCTACATGTGGGCGACGCTGGCGAGCGCGGCGGCCATTCCCTTTGCCGGCCGGTTCGCCGACACGATGCGCATCGAGCGTTACGCCGTGCTGGTCATCGCCGGGTTGTCGGCAGCGATGGTGACGCTGTCGCAGGCGCGCGACCCGGTCGTCCTCTTCATCGCGCTCGCCTGCCTGCGCTTCTTCGGACAAGGGCTGATGAGCCATGCGTCGATGACGGCGATGGGGCGGTGGTTCACGGCCAATCGCGGCAAGGCCGTATCGTCCGCGGCCATGGGCCACCAGCTCGGCGAAAGCGTCATGCCGATCAGCTTTGTCGCTCTCGCGGCGCTTGTCGGATGGCGCGGCGGTTGGCTCATCAACGCCGGCTTCGTCCTGATCTTCGTCCTTCCGGCGGTCTGGCTTCTGATGCGCGTGCCGCGCGAGCCGAACGCCGCCGAGAAGAAGAGCGGCGCCGAAGGGCGGCAGTGGAGCCGGGGCGAGGTGCTGCGCGATCCGCTGTTCTGGCTGCTTCTGGCAGGGCTGATGGCGCCGCCGGTGATCGGAACCACGGTGTTCTTCCACCAGGTCTATCTGACGGAGCTGCGCGGCTGGGCGCTCGGCCAGTTCGCCGGTTCGACGCCGGTGATCTCGGTCTTTGCGATCGCCGCGACGGTGGTTGCGGGGCTGGTCATCGACCGTTTCGGCTCCGCGGTCCTGCTGCCGGTCATGCTCGTCTGCACCGCGATCGCCAATCTGACGATCGGACTCGTCGCGCCGGCATGGTCCATTCTCGTCTACATGGCCGGCATGGGCGCCGCATTCGGCATCTACGCCACCGCCTTCGGCGCGATCTGGCCGGAACTCTACGGGACGAGGAATCTCGGTGCGATCAAATCCGTCGTCACCGCGCTGATGGTGTTTTCCACCGCGCTCGGCCCGGGCCTGAGCGGTTGGCTGATCGACCGGGGCGTGTCGTATCCGGCGATCATCGCCGCGATGGGCCTCTATTGCATTCTTGCGGCCGTCGCGATGCTCGCCGTCATCCGGATCACGCGCCGACGCGCCGCACTTCGAACGGAAATCGCCGCTGCCGGCTGACGCGCGCCGCTATCCCGCCCAGCCGCGCAGCAGATAGCCGATGGCGAAGGCCGCGAAGGCGGCGGCGAGGCCGATCCCCAGCGTCTCCAGACCGGAGAGCCACCAGCGATTGAGCGACCAGCGGCTCTTCACCGAACCGATGGCGAAGAACACGCTCGAGGTCATCACCAGCGCGACCGGCATGGCCATGTCCGTCGGCAGCAGCACGTAGGGCAGGAGGGGCACAGCGCCGCAGATGACGAAGGCGATGAAGGTCGCGATGGCGGAGCGCATCGGATCGCGCACCGTGCCGCTCTGGCCGTGTTCCTCGAACAACATCGTCGCGACCCAGCGCTCGCGGTCCGAGGTGATCGCCTCGACGGCATGTTCCAGCGTTTCGCCTTCCAGCCCCTTGATCGCCATGATCTGGCGGATCTCCTCGCGCTCGCCATCCGGATCGACGGCGATGTGGCGATATTCCATGGCACGCAGCCGCTCCAGGTCGTCGACTTCCGTCTTCGTGCCGGAATAGTTGCTCGCCGCCATCGAAATGCCGTCGGCGACCAGGTTGGCCAGGCCGAGAATGATCACCACCTTGGCGGAGAGCGAGGCGCCGACCACACCGGCGACGATGGCGAATGTCGTCACCGCCCCGTCGATGCCGCCATAGACCCAGTCGCGCAGGTAATTCGGCTTGTTGCCGTCCAGCAGGCGACGGCGGATTGCTTCGGCGGTATGTTTGTGCTCAAGCCTCATGGCGCGGTTCCGGTTCCTCTCCCGTCACACATATCTGTGGCCGCATATATGCGCAAACCGCGTTCGCCGGACAGCGTCATTCGCGCCTTATTTCAGCAGGACAAGCCATGTCTTTCTTTTCGTTCCTCTTTTCCAATGCGCGCTGGCTCGTCGGCGGGTTCCTGCTGACGCTCTTTTCCGCCTTCGGCCAGACCTATTTCATTTCTCTGTCGGCGGGTAACATCCGGGCCGAATACGACCTGTCGCACGGCCAATTCGGCCTGATCTACATGGCAGCGACGCTGGCGAGCGCGCTTTCGCTGACATGGGTCGGCAGGCTGGTCGACCGGTTCAGCCCGTTCCATGTGACGCTCATCATCATCCCGCTGCTGGCCGCCGGGTCCGTCGCCATGGCGTTTTCCCATCACATCGTCACGCTCGTCGGGGTCATCTATATCCTGCGGCTGTTCGGGCAGGGGATGATGACGCAGAACGCGATGACCGCCACCGCGCGCTGGTTCGCGGCCAATCGCGGGCGCGCGATCTCGCTGGTCGCGCTCGGCCAGAACACCGGCGAAGCGACGTTCCCGCTGCTCTTCGTCCTTGTCGCGGGCGCCATCGGCTGGCGGATGAGCTGGGTCGCCGGCGCTTGCCTGCTGATCGTCGTCGCGCTGCCGGCGATTGCGGCGCTCTATCGGCGCGAACGGGTGCCGCAGGCCTCCGATCCGGAACCGAAGGCCGCCGCCGCGCGAGACTGGACACGCGGCGAGGTGCTGCGCGATCCCGCGTTCTGGCTGATGCTCGTCGGCGTCATGGCGCCGCCCTTCATCGGCACGACGATCTTCTTCCACCAGATCTATCTCGTCGAGTTGCGCGGCTGGTCGCTGGACGATTTCGCCGCGTCCTTCGCGCTGATGTCGGGCATGACGATCGTCTTCGCCCTGATCTGCGGATCGCTCGTCGACCGGCTTTCGGCCGTGCGGCTCCTGCCGAGCTTCCTGCTGCCGCTGGCCGGCGCCTGCATCGTGCTGGCGATCTCGCCGGCAACCTGGGCGCCCTTCATCTTCATGGGCTTGCTCGGCATCTCCTACGGCTTCTCTAGCACCCTGTTCGGCGCCTTGTGGCCGGAGGTCTACGGAACCGCGCATCTCGGCTCGATCCGCTCGCTGACGGTGGCCGCGATGGTGTTTTCCACCGCCATGGGCCCGGGCCTCACCGGCGCGCTGATCGACATGCAGGTTTCCTACCCGGCGCAGGTCTTCGCGATGGGCCTCTATTGCATCATGGCCAGCGTCGTCCTGTTCTTCGTTTCCCTGCGTCTCGCCGCCCGCAACGCCGCGACCGAGGGACAAGCCTTGCAATGAGTGCCGGGCAAGGCTAACCGCAGGCGCATTCCCACGATCCGAAAGCAGACCGCATGTCCGTCACCGTCCGTTTCGCGCCGTCGCCCACCGGCAATATCCATATCGGCAATGTGCGCACCGCGCTGTTCAACTGGCTCTACGCGCTGAAGCATGAGGGCCGGTTCGTCCTGCGGTTCGATGACACGGACACGGCGCGTTCCCGGCAGGAATATGCCGACCAGATCGCGGCGGACCTGACATGGCTCGGCGTGCATCCGCATCGCATCGAGTACCAGTCGAAACGCGCCGCGGCGCATGACGCGGCCGCCGAGAAACTCAAACAGGCGGGCCTGCTCTATCCCTGCTACGAAACGGCGGAGGAACTGGACCGGCGGCGCAAGATCCGGCTGTCGCGCAAGCTGCCGCCCGTCTACGGCCGCGAGGCGCTGAAACTCACCGACGAGGACCGTGCCGCGCTCGAAGCCGAGGGACGCCGCCCGCATTGGCGCTTCCTGCTGCCGAACTTCGCGGACACCCCGTTCGAGACGCAGCGCACCGGGGTGCAGTGGGACGATGTCGTGCGCGGGCCGCAGACCGTCGATCTCGCCTCCATGTCGGACCCGGTGCTCATCCGCGAGGACGGCACCTATCTCTACACGCTGCCGTCCGTCGTCGATGACATCGACATGGGCGTCACCCACGTGATCCGCGGCGACGATCACGTCACCAACACCGGCGCGCAGATCGCGCTGTTCCGGGCGCTGGGCGCGGTCGCGCCGGAATTCGGTCACCACAATCTCCTGACGACGACGACGGGAGAGGGGCTGTCGAAACGCTCCGGCGCCCTGTCGATCAAGGCGCTGAACGATGACGGTTTCGAGCCGATGGCGGTCGCGTCGCTCGCCGTCCTGATCGGCACCTCGGTCGCCGTTTCGGCGATGCCCTCGCTGGAGGTCATGGCGCAGAGCTTCGACCCCGCGGCGACATCGAAATCGGCGGCGAAATTCGATCCTTCGGAACTCGACGTCCTCAACCGCCAGATCGTGCATGACCTGTCCTATGAGGCGGTGGCCGACAGGCTCCGCGCGGCGGGCGTCGATGCGGACGATGCCCGCGCCGAAGCCTTCTGGCTCGCCGTGCGCGGCAATCTCGACCGGGTCGCGCAGGCGGCGGACTGGTGGAGCATCGTCACCCGGGGGCCGGCGACCGACGCCGTGCTGGAGGGCGAGGATCTCGACTATGCGCGCGCCGCCTTCGATCTCCTGCCCGATGGCGACGTGAGTTCGGCGAGCTGGAGCGAGTGGACGTCGGCGGTGAAATCGGCGACGGGTCGCAAGGGCAGGGCGCTGTTCATGCCGCTGCGCATCGCGCTTACCGGTCGCTCGTCCGGTCCGGAGATAGCAGATCTATTGCCGCTTCTGGGGCGGGAAGGAATTCTGGCCCGACGACCCTGACGGACCGCGACGCCGCGTCCACGCCCTCGTCCTCGTCCTCGTCGGAAGGCTCCGCCGGTTGTGCGGTTTCGGCCGGCTCCGGTTCCGTCCCGAGATTCGCATCGTTCATGATCTCGGTGGCGGCCGCTGAGGGCGTCGATTGCTGCGCGTTCGCCGACGCCTGCGCGACGCGGCAGGTGCAGGACGGATCGGCCGCTTCGGTGCGGGTCTTTCTGTAGAGAAACGCGGTCGGCAACGCGGTGTAGGGCTGGCCCTGCAGCGAGATCATCTCCTCGCTTTCCTGGTCGGGCACGCGATGGAAATAGAGTTTGGCCTCGGTCGCCGGGCACATCGCCGCGCACGCCTGCGCATCGCGTTCGAAATAGTCGAAGGCGGTCGAAAACGAGATCGGGAAATAGTAGCCGTCACACGTTCGCACGCACAGCGTCCGGAACGACCCTGACAGGTGGGGCACCGTGATGGCGCGGCTGTCGGAGCGCGTCGCCTCCGGCTGATCGTCAGGAACGAGGATCGACGAACCGCCCTGCGTGCCGGGCTCGTAGACCCGCTGCCGGCCGACCCCCTCGCGCACGATGATGCGGCTCTTGCGCGGGTTCGGATCGGGCTTCGGCGGAATGACGGTGACCGTCCGCGACTGCGGCTCCTGCCTGGCGACGCGTTGCCGGTCGTCGCAGCGGTTCATGTCCAGGCGGTTCTCGATGGCGCGGATCAGGGCCGCGTTCTGGCCGCCCGACAGGCGGTCGCGCTGGCGCTGCAGCGCATCCAGATTGATGCGCATCTGCCGGATCGTGCGATCGAGTGACAGGCAGGCCGCCGACGGCCGGGCATCGCAATTCTGGCTGCGCCGGATGGAAATCGTCTTCTCGATCTCTTCGCGCTGGTGGATGGCCGCCTCGGCATAGCGCCGCACCTGCGAACGCGCGCCGGAGCCGATTTGCGACGCCTCGCGCAATTGCCGGCGCAAATCGGAGCAGACATCGGCCGAAGCGGTCGAAAGGGCGGGGAGGGCGAAGGCAATCGTCGCCACGGCGATCGCCGCCATGCGCAAGCCTGCGACGCGAGCGTGGTTGAAGCGGGTGTGTCCCGGCACGTGCATTTCACTCCGCAGAGGAGTCCCTTCACCCGACTGTCTACAAGGCAAATGTGGCAAGGGCGGTGAAATACCCGCCTCTCGCACCGCTTTTTGTTGCCTGTAGCCTTAACGCGGCTTGAATGGCGACGGCCTATTCGGCCGCGACCGCGGACACGTCCTTCTGGGCCGCTTCGACCACGGCAAGCGCGGTCATGTTCACCACGCCGCGCGACGTCACCGAAGGCGTCAGGATATGGGCCGGCTTGGCGGTTCCGAGCAGGATCGGGCCCACATGCAGGGCGTCGGTCATGGTCTTCACCGCGTTCAGCGTGATGTTCGCCGAATCCAGGTTCGGGAAGACGAGCAGGTTCGCTTCGCCGTTCAGGATCGAATTCGGATAGACCCGGTCGCGCAGCGCCTGGTCGAGGGCGGAATCCGCATGCATCTCGCCATCGGCGCAGAGGCCCGGCGCGATGCGGTGCAGGATGCTCGTCGCGGCGCGCATCTTCAACGCGGATTCGGAATCGCGCGAGCCGAAATTGGAGTGCGACAGGAGTGCGGCCTTGGGTTCGATGCCGAAACGCGCGATTTCGCGTGCGGCAAGAACTGCCATTTCCGCGATCTCCTCGGCGCACGGATCGACCGTGACATAGGTGTCCGTGTAGAAGCTGACGCCGCGCTGCGAAATCAGCATCGACAGGGCCGACAGGTCCTGCGCCCTCGGCTCGAGGCCGACGATCAGCCGCACGTGGTTCAGGTGCCGCTCGTAGCGCCCCTCAAGGCCGCAGATCATCGCGTCTGCCTCGCCGCGCAGGAGCGCCAGCGCCGCAATTACGGTCGAATTGGTGCGCACGAGCGTCCGCGCCGCGTCGGGCGTGACGCCCCGGCGTCCGCCGATCCGGACCAGGTCGTCCACATAGTCGCGATAGCGGGGGTCGTTCTCCGGATTGACCAGTTCGAAATGCTCGCCCGGCCGGATCTTCAGGCCGAAGCGCTTGAGGCGGGTTTCGACGACATCCGGCCGGCCGATCAGGATCGGACGGGCGATGCGGTCTTCCAGAACCACCTGCGCCGCGCGCAGCACGCGTTCGTCCTCGCCGTCGGCATAGACCACGCGATTGGTGCTCGCCGACTGGGCGGCCGCGAAGACCGGTTTCATCACCAGGCCCGAGCGGAAAACGAAGCGGTTGAGCCCGTCGAGATAGGCCGTCATGTCCTCGATCGGACGCAGCGCGACCCCGCTGTCGGCGGCGGCCTTGGCGACGGCCGGCGCGATGCGCAGGATCAGCCGGGGGTCGAAGGGCGACGGAATGAGGTAGTCGGGCCCGAAGACGGGCGTGTCGCCGGAATAGGCGCGTGCCGCGACGTCCGACGGTTCTTCACGGGCGAGGCTCGCGATCGCCTTGACCGCGGCGGCCTTCATGTCCTCGTTGATCGTCGTCGCGCCGGCGTCCAGCGCGCCGCGGAAGATGTAAGGAAAACACAGTACGTTGTTGACCTGATTGGGGAAATCGGACCGTCCCGTGCAGATCATGGCGTCCGGCCGGGCTTCGCGCGCGACGTCCGGCATGATCTCGGGCACCGGGTTGGCGAGCGCCATGATCAGCGGCCTTTCGGCCATTTCCTTCAGGCATTCGGGTTTCAGGACACCCGCGGCCGACAGGCCGAGAAACACGTCCGCGCCGGGAATGACATCCGTCAGTTTCCGCTTGTCGGTCTTCTGGGCGTAGATCGACTTGTAGCGGTCCATGAGGGCTTCGCGGCCTTCATAGACGAGGCCTTCGATGTCGCAGACCCAGATGTTTTCGCGCTTCGCGCCGAGAGACACCAGCTGGTTCAGGCAGGCAAGCGCGGCCGCGCCCGCGCCGGAGGTGACGATCTTCGCCGTCTCGATCGACTTGCCGGCCAGTTCGAGCCCGTTGAGGACCGCGGCGGCGACGATGATCGCGGTGCCGTGCTGGTCGTCATGGAAGACGGGAATGTTCATCTGCTCGCGCAGGCGGGCTTCCACTTCGAAGCACTCCGGCGCCTTGATGTCTTCCAGGTTGATGCCGCCGAAGGTCGGTTCCAGCGCGGAGACCACGGACACCATGCGCTCGATGTCCGGCGCGTCGATCTCGATGTCGAAGACGTCGATCGCCGCGAATTTCTTGAACAGGACGGCCTTGCCTTCCATCACCGGCTTGGAGGCCAGCGGCCCGATATTGCCGAGCCCGAGAACCGCCGATCCGTTGGAGACGACGGCGACCAGGTTGCCGCGCGCGGTGTAGTCGCTCGCCTTGCCGGGATCGTGGGCGATCGCCAGGCAGGGCGCCGCGACGCCCGGCGAATAGGCCAGTGCCAGGTCGCGCTGGTTGCCGAGCGGCTTGGTCGCCTGGATCTCCAGTTTGCCGGCGCGCGGATATTGATGGAAGAAGAGAGCGGCCTCGTCGAGGCTGGCCGACGGCGCTCTCGCCTGGTCCGGTGTGGCGTCCTGTTGCATGCCGCTTACCCCTCGGTCTGTCGCGATCCCGGCGCCCTAGAAGGCGCTCGGGAACAATCCGCCGTCGAGCTTGATGTTCTGGCCGGTGAGATAGCCGGCATGGGTCGAACACAGGAACGCGCAGGTGCGGCCGAATTCGTCGGGATCGCCGAGCCTCTGGGCCGGGATGAGCTTCGACTGCCGGTCGCGTTCCGCGTCGATGCTGGTTCCGGCCTTCTCGGCCCCGAACTTGAAGGTCGCGCGGATGCGGTCGGTGTCGAACTTGCCGGGCAGGATGTTGTTGATCGTCACGTTCCTGTCGATCACCGACCGGGCGATGCCGGCGAGGAAGGACGTCAGGCCGGCACGCGCGCCCGACGAGAGGTCGAGCCCGAGGATGGGCTGGTAGACGGACATCGAGGTGATGTTGACGATCCGGCCGAAGCCGCGGTCGGTCATGCCGTCGATCACCTTCTGGATCATCTCGATCGGCGTCACCATGTTCTGCGTCACGCCGGCGAGGATCGCCTCGCGGTCGAGTTCGCGGAAGTCGCGCAGCGCCGGGCCGGCATTGTTGTTGACCAGGATGTCGGGATTGGGGCAGGCGGCGAGCAGTTCGGCCTGAATGGCGGGATCGGACACGTCGCCGAGGACGACCGTCACCTTGACGCCACGGGAGCGCAGCTCATCGGCGGTCGCATTGGTCGTTTCCGGGTTGCGGCCGTTGATGACGAGTTCGACACCTTCGTCGGCCAACGCCACCGCGCACCCCCGCCCCAACCCGCGGCTGGATGCGCACACGATCGCCTTTCGGCCCTTCAAACCAAGATCCATGCTGCTCCCCTGACGTTTTTTTCTGCCCCCTTATAGGCGCGCGCGTCCCGGTCCGAAAGATCAAGCGCGCGGTGTTTTTGTGCTCAACCCCAGAGTTCGGAACGCGGCGGCGAGACCAGATTGCCGGCATATTGGAGGGCGGGCGTGCGATCGCGCGCCAGCAGCAACGGGCCGTCCAGATCGACATAATCGGCGTCCTGGGCCAGCAGGACGGCCGGCGCCATGGCCAGAGAGGTGCCCACCATGCAGCCGATCATCACGCCGAATCCCAATTCGCGGGCGCGATCGCGCATCTGCAGCGCGGCGGTCAGGCCGCCCGTCTTGTCGAGCTTGATGTTGATGACGTCGTAGCGGTCCCGGAGCGCTTCCAGGTCGTCGGCCGTGTGCGCGCTTTCATCGGCGCAGATCGGCACCGGATGCGGAATTCCGGCAAGCATCGCGTCCTGGCCGGCGGGCAGGGGCTGTTCGATCAGGGCGATGCGCACCCGCGCCGCCTCGCGCATCAGTTCAGGCAGGCTGTCGGGCGTCCACGCCTCGTTGGCGTCGGCGATGATGCGGCTGCGCGGCGCGGCGGCTGCTACGGCATGCATGATGGCGACGTCGTCCTGACCGCCCAGCTTGATCTTCAGGAGCGGTCGTCGCGAGGCGCTGCGCGCGGCATCGGCCATCACATCCGGACTGTCGAGCGAGATGGTGAAGGCGGTCTCCACCGGTCGCGGCGGCTGGCGGCAGGCCAGGGCATGGGCGTGGCGCCCGGAGAGCTTGGCCTGCAGGTCCCACAGCGCGCAATCGAGCGCATTGCGGGCCGCGCCGGGCGCCAGCGTGCTGGAAAGCCTGTCCTGCGTCAGGTCATGGCCGAGGTCGCGCGCCGTGTTCTCGATGGCCTCGATCACCGAGGCGGTCGTTTCGCCATATCGGGCGTAAGGCACGCATTCGGACAATCCGCCTCGTCCGTCCTTGGAGATTCGGCAGACCACCACTTCGGCTTCCGTCTTCGACGCGCGCGAAATGCGGAACTGGCCGTTGATCGGATAGCGCTCGACCCATGCCTCGACCGTGCAACCGGAGAAGTCCATTGCGTTTCTGGTCTCCCGCTTCATTGCGATAAATTGGCCGATGTGGCGCATGCGCCGCAGACTCAGCCCTTGTGCGGCGGTAGTAATAGCCGCATGGCGAATGCAATGCATATGGGAATCGACGCCGAGGGCGCAGCGCCGCAGGCTGCACGGGTCGAGGCGGTCGCGGAAAACGGGGCCGCACGGCTGGTCCTGTCCGGTCCGTGGGCGAGCCATACCGTTTCCGCGGTCGATGCCGAGATGCGCCGCCACGAGAGGGAAACCTCCGGCAAGCACGTCACGCTCGACCTTTCCGACATCACCTATCTCGACACGGCCGGCGCCTGGCTCGTCCATCGCATGACGACCGCGGTCGAGTCCGGCGGCGGCGCGGCGACCGTCGAAGGCGCCCGCGAATCGCACACGGTGCTGCTCGACGCGGTGCGCGAGGCGATGGAAGGCATGGAAGGCCAGTCCGGTGAGGACGCGGAAGGGCCCGCCGATTCGCTTTTCACCCGGTTCGTGATCGGCGTCGGCAAGGCGGTCTATGCCTTTCGCGACGATTCGATGCTGGCGCTGCACATGATCGGCGCCGCCGTGCGCGGATCGCAGATGAAGCTCGGCCACGGCAACGGTCTCAGCCTCGCGCCGGTCGTCAGCCAGTTGGACCGCACCGGCGTGCGCGCCATCCCGATCATCGCGCTGATGTCGACGATCATCGGCGCGATTATCGCCCAGCAGGGTGCGTTCCAATTGCGCTACTTCGGCGCCGAGATCTTCGTCGTCGATCTGGTCGGCATCCTGGTGCTGCGTGAAATCGGCGTGCTGCTGACGGCCATCATGATCGCCGGCCGCTCGGGCAGTGCGATCACCGCCGAGATCGGTTCCATGAAGATGCGCGAGGAGATCGACGCGCTCACGGTGATCGGCCTCAATCCGATCGGCGTCCTGGTGTTCCCCCGTCTGGTCGCGCTCGGCATCGCGCTGCCGCTTCTGACCGTCATCGCCGACATCACCGCGCTTCTCGGCGCCATGTTCATCGCCAAGGTCTATTCCGGCATATCGCCCGACGCTTTCATCACGCGCGTCCGCGACGCGATCGACCTGACCTCCGTGTTCGCCGGTTTCATCAAGGCGCCCTTCATGGCGTTTATCATAGGCATCATCGCGTCGGTCGAGGGCATGAAGGTCGGCGGAAGCGCGGAATCGCTGGGCGAACGAGTCACGGCCTCCGTGGTCAAGTCGATCTTCGTGGTGATCGTCGTCGACGGCGTCTTTGCCATGTTCTACGCAGCGATCGATTTCTGATGAACACGCACCCGCCCGTCATAAGCGTCCGCGATGTCCACGTGGAATTCGGTCAGCACGTGGTCCTGCATGACCTCGATCTCGACGTCCGTCGTGGCGAGATCCTCGGCTTCGTCGGGGCGTCGGGCACGGGCAAGTCCGTCCTGCTGCGCACGATACTCGGCCTCAACAAGAAGCAGGCCGGCAGCATCGTCGTGTTCGGGCGCGACCTCGACAGGATCGAGGACGAGGAACGCATCCAGGTCGACATGCGCATGGGCGTGCTGTTCCAGCACGGCGCACTGTTCTCCGCCCTGACGGTGATGGAGAACATCCAGGTTCCGATGCGTGAATATCTTTCCCTCCCGCGCAAGCTGATGGACGAACTGGCGCTTCTGAAGATCGAACTCGTCGGCCTGCAACGCAGCGCTGCCGACAAATATCCGTCGGAACTGTCGGGCGGCATGATCAAGCGGGCAGCGCTTGCGCGCGCCCTGGCGCTCGACCCCGACATCGTGTTCCTCGACGAGCCCACATCGGGCCTGGATCCGATCGGGGCCGCGGAATTCGACGAATTGATCGCAAAACTGCGCGACACGCTCGGCCTGACCGTTTACATGGTGACTCACGATCTCGACAGCCTGTTCACCGTCGCGGACCGCATCGCGGTGCTCGGTGAGAAGCGGGTTCTTGTCGTTGGAACGATTGAGGATATGCTGCAAAGCGAAGATCCTTGGGTCAGGTCCTATTTCCGTGGCAAACGCGCGCGACGGATTGTTACGACTGAAGAAGATGCCGCTGCCGGGGCGGGTGTGTGAATCATGGAAACCAAGGCCAACTACGTCACTGTCGGCGCGTTCACCTTGCTGATCTTCCTTGCGGGGTTCGCGATCGTCTACTGGGTCGCCCGTGTCGACACGACCGGCGAGAACGTCCGGCTGGACGTCGTGATCGAGGGGTCGGTGACCGGCCTGGGCGTTGGCAGCCTCGTCAAGTTCAACGGCATCGATGTCGGCAAGGTCACGGGCCTCAGCTTCGACAAGGACAATCCGCGCCTCGTCATCGCACGCACCACCGTGAAGCGGGGCCTGCCGATTTCCAAGGCGACGAAGGCCGTCCTCGGATCCACGGGACTGACGGGGATCGCCCATATCGAGTTCGAAGGCGGTGATTCCGACGAAACCAGCATCTTCGACCTCGCCGAGCAGCGCGGCGACATCGCGACGATCAAGGCCGATCCGTCGGCCGTCGCCAATCTGCTCGCGACCGCGCAGGACATCTTCGACCGGACCGACCGCATCCTCGACAACCTCGAGACGGTCGTGACGGAAATTCGCGACCCGTTGCAGGAGACCCTGTCCGGCGCCGCGTCCTTCAGCAAGGCGCTCGCCGACAACTCCGACGAGATCAACACCTTCCTCAAGGGGGCCGGGGATGTCGGCGAAGCTCTGGCCGACGTTTCCGCCAAGCTCGACGGTTCGCTGAAGCGGGTGGAGAGCCTGCTCGTGGCGGTCGAGCCGGAGAAGCTCTCCTCGATCATCGACAATGTCGATGGCTTCACCAACAATCTGAGCGGTGTCTCCGACAAGTTCGAGGGCGTCGCCAACAACATTTCGTCGGTTGCCGAAGATCTCCAGGGCGTCGGGTCCCGGCTGACGACGACGATCGACAAGGTCGATGCGGTGCTCGGCGCCGTGCAGCCCGACAAGATCGCCGCCGCCGTCGAGAACGTCGCGAGCGCGGGCGAGGCGGCGCGGGCATCCCTTGCGGAGGTCGAAAAGGCGACCAAGGGACTGGGCGAACGCCAGGAAGACATCCAGCAGATCATCTCCAACACGCAGCAGCTCGCCGAACGCCTCAACGCGGCATCCGTGCGCATCGACGGCATTCTCGCCAAGACGGACAGCCTGCTCGGCTCCGACGAGGGCGAATCGATGATGGTCGAGTTGCGCGCGACCCTGAAATCGTTCCGCGAGGCCGCCGAGACCCTGAACACCCGGATCGACACCATCTCCGCCGGGGTCGAGCGGTTTTCCGATCAGGGCCTGCGCGATGTCCAGTCGCTGGTCAACGAGACGCGTCGCTCCGTCACGCGAATCGAGCGGGCCATCACCGATATCGAGCGCAATCCGCAGCGCCTGATCTTCGGCGGCGATGGTGACGTAAAGACATACAACGGTCGGCAGAGGCGTTGACAGGCAATGCTGGGCCTTTATCACACGTCGAGAGGTTGCGGGCGCGAGATCGATCTCGCCAGCCGTCCACAGGGTTACAGGTCGCGATGAAACTTCTGCGCGCAGGACAGGTCACCTTGGTGTCTCTCGCCTTGGCGGGATGCAGCGCCATCAGCGGCGTCATGCCGAGCGCTGACACCTATGAGCTGGGTGTTCCGACGATCAGCAAGGCCGGACCGGTGCGTCGCGGCACGCAGATTCTGGTTGCCGAGCCGCAAGCGCTGAAAGCGCTCGATTCTCAGAACATCGTTGTCCGCACCGATCCCTTGACGATCCGCTATCTCGGCCGGTCGCAATGGAGCGACCGGTTGCCTCGGCTGGTTCAGATGCGGCTCGTGCAGGCGTTCCAGAACTCCGATCGGTTCAAGGGTGTCGGGCTGCCGGGGCAGGGCCTTGCGATCGACTATCAGATCGTCACCGAAATCCGTTCCTTCGGCGTGGATGCCGGCGCGAATTCCGCGCATGTCGCGATCGCCGTGAAGATCCTCAACGATCGCAACGGCGTCGTTGCCAGCGAGCGGGTCTTCGAACAGCGGATCACAGCCGTCGACGGCAGCAACGAGGCCTATGTCGCGGCGATCGACCGCGCTTTCGCCGACGTCGCCAGCGATATCGTCGTCTGGGTGACAGGGCGCCTCTGATCTGATCGCCACTTGCTGGAAATGAAAAAACCGCCGGGCTGGTGTCAGCCCGGCGGTTTTCTGTGTCGCGATCGCGGCAGCGCTTATTTCAGCTTGCCAGCCGCATGCGCCAGCATGGTGTAGACCTTGCCCGTGTCGGACGACAGGTAGGTCTGGGTCATCATGTTGTCGCGGTCGTTCTTGGCGACGTCGCGCAGCAGCCGTTCGAAGTCGCCGATATAGCGGTCGACGGACGCACGGAACGTGCCGTCATGCTCATATTTGCGCTTGATCTCGTCGAAGGTCTGCTGGCCCTTCAGCGTGTAGAGCCGGCGCGTGAACACGTTGCGTTCCCCGCGGCGGTAGCGCTCCCACAGCTCGATCGCGGCGTCATGGTCGATCGCACGAGCGATGTCGACGGACAGCGAGTTGAGCGATTCCACGGCATGCAGAGGCTCGCGCGACTGGTCGGCCTTTTGCGCCGGACGCGGGGCAGGCTGCTCTTCCTTGGAAGCGCGGCGCAGAAGGTCGCTGACCCAGCCACCCTGCTGCTTCTCCGCCTTGTCGGCATCCTCCTGCGGGGCGCGCATCGTCGCGGTCGCCTGCGCCGTGGAGCCTTGCGCGCGCGGAGCCACATTGCTGACGGGCTGCTGCTGCGGCGCCACCTTCACGGCAGCCGAGGATCCGCCGCCGGACGACGAAGGTACAGGCTGAAGATTGGGCCGCTTGCCGCGACGGTCGTCGCTGCCGCCGACGTCGAAGGCACGGCCGGAGCTCTCCACGATGCGCGACAGTTCCTTCAGCGCGTTGATCTGTTCGGAAACGGCGCGGCGCATCGCACCGGTGGATTCGCGCGTCTCTTCCGGCAGCTCGAAGATGCCCTTGCGGACTTCTTCGCGCGTCTGGGTGAGTTCCTTGCTCATGTCGCCGACGACGCGACGCATCTCGCTGGTGGCCGCCTCGAAGCGCTTGAGCGAGGCTTCGATGACTTCGCCCACATTCTGCGAGACGGCTGCCGCGGACGAGCGCGCCGTTCCCTCGGCTTCCTGGGCCGCCTCGCGCAGCCGGCCGGACAACTCGTCGGCGGATTTGCGGGTGCGTTCCTCGACCTTGTTGAAGGCGTCCGTCACCACGCTCTCGAAGGAGCGCATGAGATTGCCGATCTCCTCGGACTTGCTGACAAGACCCTGAGACAGGTTCTCCAGCGCTTCACGGCGCTCTTCAAGCCGCTCCGACACGCCGCTCTGGGCCGTGTTGAGCAGATCCGAGGCGCTTGCCAGCACCTTGCCATGCTCTTCGAAGCGCGCGGCGATCGAGGCGACCTCTTCCAGCGTCCGGCTGGACACGTCGCCCAGACGGGACATGTTGCCGTCGAGGACGTTGACCGAGCTCGCGATCGAATCCGCGGCGCGGTTGGCCTTGTCGGCAAAGTTCGACGTGGTTTCGGACAACTGGCCGTCGATCTGGCCGAGATTGTTCCGGGCCTCGCGGATCAACTCGCCCAGGTTCGAATTGGAACTGGAGAGGCGATTGATCAGGGCGTCGACATTCTCGACCAGTCCGCTCTGGGCCTGCTCGACGGCCGAAACCGTATCGGCCGTGCGGCGTGCGATCGCGGTGATCAGCGCCGCGTTCTCGGCCTTCAGGCGTTCGGTCGCGGCGGTGGTCGCCTGCTCGAGTTGCTCGGCAAGTTCGCTGCCGTCCTTGGTCAGGCGTTCCAGCAGCGGGCGCGTGGAATCGTCGATCAGGGTGCCGAGGCCCTCGGCATGCGAGGCGAGCATGCCCGACACTTCGTCCGTGCGTGCGATGAAGGCCTTGATGGCTTCCTCGGTGGAGCCGCCGATCATCTGGGAGGCATCCTGTGCGCTGGAGCGCAGCGATTCCAGCATCTGTTCTGACTGCGAGCGGATGAGCGCGGCCTGTTCGGCCAGCTCGTTCTGGTTTGCCGCCAGAACCTCGGTGATGCGACCCTGGTTCGCCGAAATCTGGTCGGAGAGCCGCTCGGTCAGGTCCTTGCCCTGGCTGTCGATCACGCTGCCGACCTTGGTGGCTTCGTCTTCCAGCTCGGCGCGGGCGACGGCGACGCTGTCACGCAGCGTGCGCGCCACCAGGCCGGCGCTGTCTTCCAGCGTCTTGCGCACGTTCTCGATGCCCAGGGACAGTGCCTTGCGCATGGTTTCGGCGCGCTCGTCGACGATGTTGGTGTTCTTGGCGAACAGCTCTTCCAGAGCCTCCGTGCTGCGGCCAAGCGTGTCGACGGCTGCGCGCGTGCGCTCCTCGATCGCCGCTTCCAGGCCGCCGGCGCGCTCGTTGAGCAGGGCCTCGATGCGGGTGTTGCCCTGGGCGAGGATCTGCTCGAGAGCGTTGGTCGCGTGGCTGAGTTCCTCGACCAGCGTGCTCGAACGCTGGCTGAGCGACGCGGTGAGGCGCTGGGACTTCTCTTCCAGCGACGTGTCGAGGAAGGCCGTCTTCTCGTCCAGAACGGAGGTGAGCTTGCTGGTGTTTTCCGACAGGTGCTCGGCCAGACGGTCGGAGAGGGTTCCGATCGTGTCGCCGAACGTCGAAGACTTCTCTTCGAACAACGCGGTGTGCGCGCTCAGCCGCTCGGACAGCGCATCGGTCAGGGAACCGAAGTTCTCGCCGATATTCGCGGTGTTGGCCTCGAACTGCGCCGCCTGCTGGAGCATGCGCTCCGACAGGTTCTCGGTGATCGCGCCCATGTTGTCGCCGACGCGCGAGGCACGTTCCTCGAAATTCTCCGTCTGCTGGTGGATGCGATCCGCCAGGGCGTCGGTGAGCGAGCCGATGTTCTGGCCGACGCGCTCGGCGCTCTCCTCGAACTGGCTCGTGTGCGCCAACAGGCGGTCGGACAGGCCCTGGGTGAGCGAACCGATGTTGTCGCCGGCGCGAATCGCGCTCGATTCGAACTGCTCGGTGTGCTGCAGCAACCGGTCCGACAGGGCGTCGGTGAGGGTGCCGATGCTTTCGCTGATCTGCGCGGCGCTCGTCTCGAACTGGCTGTTGTGGCCGATCATGCGATCCGACAGCGCTTCGGTGAGGGCGCCGATGTTCTCGCCGACATTCGTGGCGCGCGCCTCGAAATCGGTGATGCCGCTGTGCAGGCGGGTGTTGAGCATTTCCGACGCGTTGACGATGCTCTCGTCGAAGCGGCTGGTGTGCTCCTCGAACTGGGCGGCGCGTTCATGCAGCCGCGCGGAGACCGATTCCACCTGGACCTCGATCGATTCGCGGAAGCTCGACGCGCTGTCGTTGAGCATGCGCGCCTTTTCTTCCAGCGTGTTCGTGAGCTGGGAGGAGTAGCCGCCGACACGATCGACCAGCAAGCCGGCCTGGGCGTCGAATTCCTGGCCGAAGCGGGTTGCCGTTCGGGCGAACTCGTCGGAGCGGGAGTCCAGCGTTCCGGCGAACTCTTCCACCTTGCGGCCCAATTCGTCGGTGAGGGTGCGCGTGCGGCTGCCCAGTTCCTCGCCGATCCGCGCGGTCTCCAGGTCGACGGCTTCGGCGAATTTCTCCGCCGTGTGGCCGACGGCCCCGTAGATCGCGGTGGTCTTCTCGTCGAGGCGGGTGAGGAAGTCGCCCGTCCTGACGGAAATCTGCTGCGCGGTGTCGTTCGTGATCGTGCTCAGCTTGGAGGCGAAGGAGGCGGACTTCTCGTCCAGGATCGTCGACAGCGACGTTTCCATGGCGGAGGTCTGCTCGGCGAAGGCCTGGCTCGCCTTGTCGGCGATCACGCCGGCCTGTGCGTTGCCGTAGGCGTAGGTTTCCGCGATCGCGCGGGTGCGCTCGAGCAGCGTCTCGTTGATCTGGCGCGCACGGGCGTCGAGAGCGGAGTTGAGCTTCTCGGTTCCCGAATTGATCGCCTGAACGCGGGTTTCGAAATCCTCCAGGAGGTGCTGGCCGCGCGAGTTGAAGGTGTTCTCCAGGCTCGCCATGCGGTCGTCGAACTCTTCGGTCATGCTGGTGGTGGTGCTGGTCAGCAGCGTCACCAGGCTGGTCGCCCGCGATTCCAGCGAATCCGCAAGCCGGCGGCTGGCTTCCTCGGTCTGTTCGTTCAGATTGGCGATGCGCATGTCGATCAGGCTGGCGAAGGCCTCGCCGGAGTTCGAAATGCGGTTCGAAACCTCGTCGAGGCGCGAGGCGATGGTCTCGTTGACCGCCTTGCTCGACTGCTCCATGCGGCCGATCAGGGACTGGCCGGCGTCGTTCAGCGACATGGTCAGCTGCGTGGAGGCGTTGCGCACATTGTCGCGAATGAAGTCCGCGGAGCCCGTCAGCTCGTCGCGCAGCTGCTCGTGCGCGCCGGCGATGGAGGCGCGCAGGCGCTCGGCATGGGTGACGATGCCCTCGCGCTCGTTGCCGAGGTCGGTCAGAAGCGAGCGGACGCGCGCCTCGTTGTCGGTATAGGCGCGTTCGAGTTCGGAGACCTCCGACTGCATGATCGCTTCGAGCTCGCTCGCGCGGGCGATCGTGCGTTCGATGCCTTCGCCCATGGCGGCGACTTCGCGGCGCACGGCCTGGCCGACGGTGACGATGCGCTCCTGCGCCATCGTTTCCGGCTCGGCGAGGCGCAGCGCGATTTCGCTCATGGACTGCGCGGTGAAACGCATTTCCTGGCTGCGCCGGATCATCATCGAGATGGCGAAGAAGCCGATGATCGGCACGACGATGGTGGCGAGAAGACCGACGGCGCCCGGCGCGTTGCGCAGCCCGTCGGCGGAGAAGATCGTCGCGGCGCCGGAATCGTAGGTGATCTGCGCGACGATCAGGCCGGCGATCGCCCACAGCACGCTGGCGATGATCGCGCCGACATGCATGCCGCCCGCGGGACCGCGCTGGAGCCGCGACAGGATGGCGGAATAGTCGAGCTTGCTGCCGTCGTCATTGGCGGGATTGAAGGAGGGCTGCCGGTTCTTGTTCTTGCCGTTGTCGGCCGGAGCGGCGGCCTGCTTGCGGGACGGCTGCTCGGGGCGCTGGGGCTTCTTGCCCGCATCCTTGGAGCGGGGCTCGGCCTTCGCCGGACGGGACTGTTCGGGACGCGAGAAATCGGCCTTGGGCGGCTCCGGCTTGGCCGGTGAAACGGGCACGCTCTTCTTTGAGGAGGGCGCGACGGGTTCGTTGTCGCTTTCTTCGGCCAGTTCGCTCGCTGCCAGTGCGACCTGGCTTTCGAAATCGTCGAGCGACAATTCGTCGTCCAACTGGATTTCGTCGTCCAGACCGGCCTCAAGTGCCTGCTCAAGCGCTGCTTCCAGGTCGCGATCAATATTCGCAACGTTTTTGTTCACAGCCATCGTCGCCTCACTCATACAGGTTGGTTCCGGCGCATAGCGCCGGATGAAACAAATACGCGTCTTCCACACCACAAAGAGGGCACAACTGTGGTGCCATGACACCCCCATGTGACCCCGTATCGTAACGGGACAGGTGTTAAAAAGGAACTGACGAATGCCCCAATTCGCAAAAGTTTAAAGAAAAGGTTAACGGTGTGCGAATCATCTTGGGACACCTCGCGCCCCGTGAATAACCTTTCGTAGGGTTAACCCCTCGGCCACCTTTTGATGACAGCATCATGAACGGGTCAACAGGGGATTGGATGGACATGAACGCTGCCCCCATTTTCGCACCACCGGACACGCCCTGCGATTTGCGTGGTGATCGCAGACCGGTGGACCTCGTCTTTCTCGCGCGTCAGACCGGCGGCGACCGTGATCTGGAGGAGGAGGTTCTTCGCCTCTTCTCCCGGCAGGCGGCCATACTCGGCGACGATCTGCGCACCGTGACCGACATCGAGGAGCGAAAGCGCCATGCGCACACGCTCAAGGGTGCGGCGCAGGCGGTTGGCGCGTTCGGCCTGGCCGACCGTGCGCTGCGCATCGAGAGCGAGCCGGGCGATCCGGCGCCGGTCACGGCACTGCTCCGCGAAGTCGAGACCGTGCGCGACTATATCGCTTCGCTCTTGCGCTGACGCCGCGGGCGCATCGAACACCGGATGCTTCGGTGGAGAAGGGCCGGCCGTGCGGTTCACGGCCCTTCGGCTTTTCGATCGCGGATAAGCGCCTTTCTCGGTCTCGGGCAACGGACCTGACGGAAACGGCCAAACACGCGGAAATTTCGCCGCAGGCCCGGCCTTTCGGGCGGTTTCCGGCGCCCGGCAGGTTGACTTTGCCGGCCTTGGGGTTAAGTCGCGGCTGACTGGCTGCCATCGCCCGCTTATCCCGTCCGGAGAGAATAATGCCGAAACTGACCGTCGTCGCGTTTGACGGAACCCGATTTGAGATCGACGCCGAGAGCGGTTCCACCGTCATGGAAAACGCCGTCAAGAACAGCGTTCCTGGCATCGAGGCGGAATGCGGCGGCGCCTGCGCCTGCGCGACGTGCCATGTCTATGTCGATGACGCCTGGTCCGACACCGTCGGAAAGCCCGACGTCATGGAAGAGGACATGCTGGATTTCGCCTTCGAGCCGAAGCCCGTCTCGCGTCTTTCCTGCCAGATCAAGATGACGGACGAACTGGACGGCCTCGTCGTCCACGTGCCCGAAAAGCAGGCCTAGGCCTGCCAGCGGCATCGTCTGCGGTTCAATGACCCGACCCGACACGGACCGGCCCGCGCAGCGTGCATGGTCGCTTGCCCATGGACGCGAGCTGGTGCTCGGCCGGCCCGGCCTCTTGATGGGCATTCTCAACGTCACGCCTGACAGCTTCTCCGACGGCGGCGAACTCGCCGGTCTCGACGACGTGCTCGCCAGGGCCGAAGCCATGATCGGCGAGGGCGCGGCCATCCTGGACATCGGCGGGGAAAGCACCCGGCCGGGCGGGGAAGCCGTGGATGCGGCCGTGGAACAGGCCCGTGTCCTGCCGGCGATGCGCGCCGTGAGCGAAAAATTCGCAGACACGATCCTTTCGATCGACACCTACCGGGCCGACACGGCCGAGAAGGCGGTCGAGGCCGGCGCCCATGTCGTCAACGACGTCTGGGGCCTGCAGCGCGAGCCGGATATCGCGCGCGTCGCGGTGTCGACGGGGGCAGGGCTCTGCATCATGCACACGGGGCGCGAGCGCGAGAAGCTTGCCGACGTGATCGAGGACCAGTTCGCCTATTTCGAGCGGTCGCTTGAGATCGCGGCGCGGGCCGGCGTGCGCGACGCGCAGATCGTTCTCGATCCCGGGTTCGGCTTCGCCAAGGATGCCGACGAGAATTTCCAGCTGATGGCGCGGTTCGAGGCCCTGCACGCGCTCGGCTATCCGCTGCTCGTCGGCACCAGCCGCAAGCGCTTCATCGGTCACGCGACCGGGCGCGACGCGAAACAGCGCGACGTGGGCACCGCTGCCACGACCGCGCTTCTGCGCGCGGCGGGCGCGGCCGTCTTCCGGGTCCACGACGTCGGCGTCAATCACGATGCGTTGGCGATCGCGGATGCGGTCCTGGCGCAGAAAACGGTATGATGTTTCACCGCAAACGGGATTTGACAGCGTGATGTACCAGATCCGCATGATGAACTGCGCGTTCTTCGCGCGCCACGGCGTGTTCGACCAGGAAGAATTCCTGGGCCAACGCTTCTATGTCGACGCCGTGCTGACCGTCGATCCGGGCGAGGCGCTCGAAAACGACAGCATCGAAGGCACGGTGGACTATGGCGAGGCGTTTCGCGAGATCGAGGCGATCGTCACCGGCAAGCGGCGCTTCCTGATCGAGGCGATCGCGCTGGAGATCGCCAAGGCCCTGTGCAGCCGTTTCCCGCAGATCGTGACCGCCGACATCACGGTCCGCAAGCCGAATGCCCCGGTGCCGGGCGTGCTCGACTATGTCGAGGTGCGCGTCGTGCATGATGCTGCGACCGATGGCTGAGCGCGTCGTCGCCTATCTCGGCCTTGGCGGCAATGTCGGCGACGTTGCGGCCTCGATGCGGGCGGCATTGCGGCAACTGGACGATCATCCGGCCTGCAGCCTGACCGCCGTTTCGCGCGTCTACCACACGCCGCCATGGGGGCCGGTGGAGCAGGATTGGTATCTCAACGCCTGCGTGCGCATCGAAACGTCTCTCTCCGCGCCTGACTTGCTGAGCCTTGTCTTGCGGATCGAACGCGATGCCGGTCGGGTCAGGGAAACCCGCTGGGGTCCGCGCACGCTGGACATCGACATCCTCTTATACGGCGCGGCGCCGGTTTCGCTCGAGAACCTGACGATCCCGCATCCGCGCATGACGGAGCGCGCCTTCGTGATGGCGCCGCTCGCCGATATCGCGGGCGATCTCGTTCTGGAGGGGCGGACGATCGGCGAACATGCCGAAGCCCTTCCCGACGAAGGGCTGAAAGTCACCGATATCGTGCTGTGAGCGTGAAGCGGCTTACTTGTTCGCGACGCGCTTGACGCGGTCGAGCTTCATCCCGATCACCGGAACCAGCGTGTCGCCAACCGTCACCGAGACGGTGATGTTGAGCTGGTTCTTCGAGGCGAGGCGGGCCAGCATCGCGCCGTCCAGCTGGTTGCGCTTCAGCGTCAGCACAGCCCGGGTGGGAGAAATCGCGCCCGCGGTCACGTCGAGGCCTTCGCCGTCGGAGCCGTCCATGAACGTCCCGGTATAGCCGTGGCCCTTGCGTTTCACGGTCGCCTTCATCTTCTGGGAGAAGAAACCGACGCGGCAGCCGCCGTCCAGCGTCATGCCGAGATTGTTGGACGGGGTCTCGCCGGAGAACTCGCAGGTGAACTTCGTGCCCTTGTATTTGCCGGCGACGATTTCGCCCGGGCCGCGCCACTTGCCTTCGATCTGCCGGAAGAAACGCGACTCGCGCTCATTCGCCTCGACAGGTGCGACGGTGGCTGCGACGGGCAATGTCGCGAGGAAACAAAGGGCCATCGAACGGATTTTCATGGCAAGCGGCTCTCATGATCGGCTGTGCGGTGATCGCATCATTGACGGCAATGGTTAACACAAACTTTGCATTGAAAGCCAGAGCGGGTTTCCGAGGCTCACGAAGTGTTACAGAGTATTGTCGGAAGGCCGCTTTTCTTCTTCCTGCGAAGCCGTCAGCGTCGCGAGAATTGCCGAGAGTTTCGGCCGGCCGACGGCGTGGAAGGGGGCGGGGCGGCAGACGTCCATCGCGGCGAGGCCGACGCGGGCCGTCATCAGGCCGTTCAACACGCCTTCGCCGAGCCGGGCGGAGAGCCGCGAGGCGACGCCGTGACCGATCACCTGCTGCACGAGGCCGTCGCCGACGCTCGCCACGCCCGTGACGGCCAGATGACCCACGACCTTGCGCAGCAGGCGCACGCTGCCGAACGCGCCGGTCCGTCCGCCATAGAGCTCGGACATGCGGCGCACGAGGCGGAAATTCTCGAAGAGAACATAGGCGATGTCGAGAAAGGCGCGCGGGCTGACGGCCGTCACCACCGAAACCCGCTTCGACGCGCCCATGACGAGCAGCGAGGCGTCGCGGTCGAGCCCCCGAAACAATTCCCGTTCGGCCAGCGCGTAGTAGTCGGCCGCATCGAGGATCTCGCCGCGCTGGTCGCGCAGCACGGCCAGTCCGGCAGCGCTCTTCGGGTTGCCGGCCATGTGCCGCACGAGTTCACGCGTCGCGCGGGACAGCCGCTTCTGGTCGGATCCGACGAGCGCGTCCGCCAATTCGTTGCGCAGGAGATCGACCGACCGCAGCCGCATTATCGCGGTGATCTCGCGGATGACCACGAGAATGACGGCGAGGGCGAGGAAGACCGCCAGGCCCAGCGAAAGCCAGCCGAGCCACGGCGCGCGCTCGAACAGGGTCCGAATGATCGAATCGATCCACAAGCCGGCCGCCAGGCTGACGAACAGGCTGGCCGCGCCGATCGCCAGCGAGCCGAAGGACCAGCCGCCCCGCTTGTCGACGTCCTTGATCACCGCCTGATCGGCGGTCATCGCCTCCTGCTCGAAGAAGTCGTCCGGCTCCATGGCGAGCGAGGGGCCGGGCTTGATCGCGCGCGGTTTGCGCCGAAGGGCAGGCGCGTCCGGCCGTACGGGCGGCGGCACCTCCTCGGGGGCGGGCTTCTCGACCGTGAAGGCGCGGGGCTTGCGGCGTTTGGCGTCGTCGCTCATGTCACGCGGTCTCCGATCAGAAATTGCAGCGCCTTGTCGAGCCGGATATGCGGCAGCGACAATGTCGCGCCCTGGGCGTCACGTTCCAGCGTCGGCGGGCGGAAACGCACGAAACGGTGCGTGTCCTGCGCCGCGCTGTCCTCCGCGAAGATGTCGTCCGGATCGTCCGGCAGGTCGCCCGGGAAGATGCCGGTCTCGGTTTCGCCGTCGAAGGTTTCGCCGTCGATCGTCTCGCCCGCGATGGGCGTGCCGACAATCACCGGAAGTCGTTCGCGGCCTTGCCGAACCGTCGCTTCGCGGGTCGCGCGGACGGCGGCCAGCGCCAGCGATTCGACCCGCGCGCCGCGCATGCCGGCCTTCGCGATGGCGCGCTGCACGAGGCGGCGCACGATCGCTTCCATCTTCGGGTGGTCTTCGTGATGCAGGTGATCGGCCTTCGTCGCCGCCACGAGCACCCGGTCGATGCTGCGCTGCCAGAGGCCCGTCAGCAGGCTGGGACCGCCGGGACGGAAGCACGACATGATGTCGCCCAGCGCCCGCTCCAGGTCGCGTACGGCCTCCGGTCCGGCATTCATGGCCTGCATCGCGTCGATCAGGACGATCTGCCGGTCGAGCCGCGCGATGTGATGGCGAAAGAAGGGCTTGATGACCACGGATTTGTAGGATTCGAAACGCCGCTCCATCATCGCCTGAAGCGAACCCCTGGCGGGTTTCTCGGCAAGCCCGGGGAGCGGCGCGAAGGTGAGCGCGGGGGAGCCTTCGAGATCGCCGGGCATCAGGAAACGACCGGGCGGAAGGGTCGAAAGGGCAAGCCCGTCATGACGGCAGGCCTGCATGTAGGTCTTGTAGGCCTCGGCGAGGTCTTGCGCCTGCGCTTCCGTCGCCGGCGCCTGCAGGTCGAGGGATTGGGCCAGCGCGAGGAAGTCGGCCGACAGCGCGGCGCGGCTGCCGCTGCGTGCCAGTTCCAGCGCTTCGGCGGAGAATTCGGCGTAGGATTTGCCGAGAAGCGGCAGGTCCAGCAGCCATTCGCCGGGATAGTCGACGATGTCGATATGCAGCCGCCCGCCGGGAAGCAGCCGGTTCCATCGGTTCGCGGAGGCGTATTCCAGCGTCAGCCGCAATTCGGAGATCGCGCGCGTCGAATCCGGCCAGACGCGGTTCTCCACGAGGTCGCGGACATGCGTTTCGTAAGCGAAGCGCGGCACGCCGTCATCCGGCTGCGGCTCCAGAAAGGCGCGCGCCAGGCGGTTGGAGTGGACGACGTCCAGCAGCGGCAGGCGGCCGCCGTGAAGCAGATTGTGCACCAGCGCGGTGATGAAGACGGTCTTGCCGGCGCGCGACAGGCCGGTCACCCCGATGCGCAGGCTGGGCGAGAACACGCCCGTCGCCCTGCCGGCGATCGTGTCGAGCGCGATGAGCGCCTCATCGCCGAGCGAAACCAGCCTTGCCACCTTGTCGTCTTGCCCCGAGCCGTTTGTTGTTGCCCGGATATAGGTATTGATTGCGGCGGCCGAAAGCCTGAGCCCGGATCAGCCCTCGGCGGGCGTCAGAAAATGCTCCAGATAGCCGGTCTTGTCGGTGAAGACCGACGCGGGGCCGTCGAAGCGAATGACCGCCAGCGCCGCCGTGCGAAAACCCCTGTGCAGGGCTTCGATCGCCCTGTGGTCGCCATCCGCGGCCAGCGCGAGCGCGGCGTCCTCGAGCATCGGATTGTGGCCGACCAGCATGACGTCGCCGTCGATACCCGCCGTTGCGGCGATCTCGAGATAACCCGGCGCGTCGGTCGCGTAGAGGTTCTGGTCGTAGCGCACCGAATTGTCGAGATGCAGGGACTGGTTGAGGGCGTCGAACGTTTCCACGGCGCGTGCCGCCGACGAGCACATCACGATGTCCGGGATCAGGTCGCGCTCCACCATCAACTGCCCCATGGTGGTCGCTTCCTCGATGCCGCGCGCGTCGAGTTTCCGGTCGAAGTCTCGCATGCCGGGCTGGGCCCAAGCGGCTTTGCCATGGCGGAACAAGAAAAGGCGGCTCACTTGGAAACTCCCTGCTGCCACGATGCGAAGCGATTACCCCGGGGAGGCGGCAAGCGCAAATCATACGTTTGTGGAAGACGGCGCCGCCACGGGCCCTCCGGATCCCGCGAGCGGTTCGCATTCGCATTTCGAGCGATTCCAAGGGCTTGATCACTTAAGTGGGAATTGGACGAAACGGAACTTGCCGCCCGGGCGTCAGGCGACTATAGAGCGCGCAAAGGCATCCAGCTGGGAGAGTTCCGGTGGCACTCAAAGACATTCCTGCTGACTATGTACCGGCTGAAGACGAGCCGTTCATGAACGACAGGCAGCGAGTCTATTTCCGCAAGAAGCTGTTGGCTTGGAAGAACGACATCCTGCGTGAAGCGCGCGAAACGCTGGATCACATGCAATCCGACAGTTCCAATCATCCCGATCTCGCCGACCGGGCCTCTTCGGAGACGGATCGGGCGATCGAGTTGCGAGCGCGTGATCGCCAGCGCAAGCTGATCAACAAGATCGACCTTGCGCTTCAGCGCATCGACGAGGGCACCTATGGTTATTGCGAGGAAACCGGCGAGCCGATCGGCGTGAAGCGCCTTGACGCCCGTCCCATCGCAACCCTGTCGCTTGAAGCGCAGGAGCGCCATGAACGCCGTGAGAAAGTCTATCGCGACGACTGATCGTCACGGACGGGCCGAGCGCCTGGTCAGGCAAGAGACATGAAAAAGGCGGGCTGCGACGGCCCGCCTTTTTCGTTTCATGCGTTCTGTTCGGATCGGCGTTCGCTCGCCGTCAGTCCTTCTGCGCCAGCTGCGCGAGCAGGCGGTTCATCTCGCGTTCGAGCGCCGCGTTTCCGGGCAGGACCGGCTTGTCGGGATCGGCCGGCGTGTCCGATTCGCCCTCGGCGGCGGCCTCCTGCGCCTCGTCGGACGCCGCGTCCTGCGGCTGCTCGTCATCGGCTTCGCCCGCCACGTCGCTGGCGCTCTCGTCCGGCTGTTCGGCGACCGTTTCAGCGTCAGCCGTCGGGGCTTCCGCCGGTTCGACCTCGGCCTCTTCGCTCGCTTGCGCAACCGGTTCCGGCTCCGGCTCGGGAGCCGGGGACCGCACCAGGGAAAGCCGGGGCCTCTGCGGCGGGACGGGCGGCAGGACCGGGGCCGAATCGATGACCGCCTGGATTTCCTCCACATCCGTGTCGCCGACTTCCGGCTCGGCGGCGTCCGCCGCCACGACCGGCTGCTCGCTTTCGTCCTCCGCCGGGGCGGGATCGATAGGCGCTTCCGGGGCAGGCTCCTGTACGGCCTCGGCCGAAATCACCTCCTCGCTCGGCGTTTCGCGGACGGGCGCGACCTCTTCGGCCGTCTCGGCTGCCGGCGCCGCATCGACATCCGCGCGCGCAACGCGAACCCGCGGCTCGTTTCGGGGAGCCGCGACGGGCGCTTCCGGCGCCTCGACGCGCACGGGCTTCACCTCGACGGCAACCGCTTCCTGTTCCCGGACGGGCGCCGGTGTCCGGATTTCCGGTTCCACGGGCGCGGCGGGCGGCGGCATCTGAACATCCGGCTCGCGCCGGACAAATGCTGTGGCGGCGGCAGCGGCAGGCCGCGAATCGACCTTCGGGTCCGGCGTTTCAGGCGCCACGGGCTGGCGGCGCGTCGCGGGCCGGGGGGCGGGCGCGGCAGCAGGGCGCGGGCGCGCGGCGGGCACGGCGGGATCGCGCGGGCGGCGGTCGCGCGCCGGAGCGCCTTGGGCCGCCTCGCCCTGTGTCTTGCCGATGCCGCTTTCGATCACGAAGTCGTTCTGTCCGCCGATCATGACGAGATGCTCGACCTCGTCGCGGCGCACCAGCACGACGCGGCGCTTGCCGTCGACGGTCGCCGCCTCGATCACCGAAAGGCGCGGCCGCCTGCGATTGCCGCTGAGGCGGATGCCGCGCGCGATTCGCCGGCTCAGGCTCCACACCATCCAGAGCGCGACAAGAACGATGATGCCGCCGGTAATGTAGATCGTGTAAGTCGCGGCCGTCTCGCCCAGCAGTTGCGTCAACCACTCAGTCATCGCGTGTCCTCATTCGTGTATCCGGCGGTTTGCCCGGTCTGCCGCGCGGAAGGTGTTAGCAATAGCATATGGCCATGACAATTTTAATCGCCGGGACTTTCGCGCCGGGGATCTTTGTGATTCAACCCATGTCCAAGCGCCAATGCGGGCGACTAGAGGAACATGGGTAAAGCCGGAAAACCTGCCATGGCGAGCCAGGACAGGGTGCTCGACGCACTGGGTAACCAGCCGAGCGCGGCCGTTCGGCTTCTCATCCTCGGTGTCGCATCGCTTGTGGCTGCCGCTTTCCTTTTCTTCTATCGCGATACCCTTAACGAGACCTTCCTGCTCGTCATGCTGGGCATTCTCGCGATGGTGGGCGTGTTCTACCTGTTCGCCTCGGCGATCGGCTTCGTGGAATTCGCCCATGGCGACCGGGTGCAGGATGTGGGTCGCGCCTATGCCGACGCGATGCCCGACGGAGTCTGCATTCTCGATGACCGCGGCAGCCTGACCTATTTCAACGACGCCTATCGGGAGATGACCGGCGCGACGAGCGCCGAGGACGTTCAGCCGCCTGATTCGGTCCTGTCGCGCCATGACGACGCGGCGAATGCGGTCTACCGGCTCGCCAACAGCCTGATTCGCGGCGACGAGGCGGACGAGGAGTTCCGCCTGCAAAGCGGCCTGCAGCGCAGCGAGGGCGGGCCGCGCTGGTATCGCGTTTCGGTGCGGCTGTTGCCGGTCGGGCGGCGCAAGGCCCCGATGAGGGTCTGGCGCCTCGTGGACATCACCACCGAGCGCGAGGACCAGGAGGAGACCTTCCTCGAACTGCAGAAGGCGATCGACTATCTCGACCACGCGCCGGCCGGCTTCTTTTCGGCCGACGCGCAGGGGCGGGTTCAATATGTCAACGCGACGCTGGCGAGCTGGCTCGGCATCGACCTGACCGCCTTCGTGCCGGGGTCGGTCGCGGTGTCCGACATGGTCGCGGGCGAGGGCATGGCCATGGTCAACGCCGTGCGCGCCGACCGGGGCGCGACGCGCACCTCGACCATCGACGTGGACATGATGCGCGCCGACGGCGTCAGCGTGCCGGTCCAGCTGATCCACCGGGTGCAGGGAGCCCGGCAGGGGCTTCCCGGACAGACATTGACGATCGTCCTGAACCGGTCGGAGATCGGCGAAAGCACCGACGATCTAAGGGCTTCGGAAGTGCGCTTCACGCGCTTCTTCAACTCCACGCCGATGGCGATCGCCGCGCTCGACATGGAAGGCCGAATCCTGCGGACCAACGCGCCCTTCATGAACCTGTTCGGGGCGGTGACGAGCGCCGACGACGTGGCGGGCCGCATCCGGTTTGCGGCGCTGCTGCAGGGCGATTCGGTGGAGCGTTTCAAGAAGGCCTTCGCGGCGGCGCGCGCGCACCAGGCGAAGATCGAGCCCTTCGACACGGTCATCGGGCCGTCGACCAACGAGCGCCATTTGCGCGTCTTCGTCAACGCGGTCAGCGGACATGGCGAGCCGGGCGGCGCGCATGCGACGGAAGAGGCCGCCATCCTCTACGCGATGGACACCACCGAGCAGAAGGCGCTCGAAGGGCAGATGGCGCAAAGCCAGAAGATGCAGGCGGTCGGGCAGCTTGCCGGCGGCATCGCGCACGATTTCAACAACGTCCTGACCGCCATCATCATGGCGTCGGACCTGCTGCTGACGAGCCACCGACCGTCCGACCCGTCCTTCCCGGACATCATGAACATCAAGCAGAACGCCAACCGCGCCGCGTCCCTGGTGCGCCAGTTGCTGGCGTTCTCGCGGCGCCAGACGCTGCTTCCCGAAGTGCTTTCGCTCACCGACGTCCTTGCCGACCTGCGCATGCTGCTGTCGCGGCTCGTCGGCAACGCGATCAATCTGCAGATCGAGCACGGGCGCGACCTGTGGTCCGTGAAGGCCGATCTCGGTCAGTTCGAGCAGGTGATCGTCAATCTCGCCGTCAACGCCCGCGACGCGATGCCGGACGGCGGCGACCTGACGATACGCACGCGCAACGTCTTCGAGAAGGACTGCGACGAGTTCGGCTATCGCGCCTTTTCGCCCGGCGACTACGTCCTCATCGAGGTCAAGGACAGCGGCACGGGCATCCCGCCCGACGTGCTGGAGAAGATCTTCGAGCCGTTCTTCACCACCAAGGAAGTGGGCAAGGGGACGGGTCTCGGCCTCTCCATGGTCTACGGCATCGTCAAGCAGACGGGCGGCTTCATCTATGCCGATTCCGAGGTGGGCAAGGGAACGACGTTCCGCATCTTCCTGCCGCGCCATGTGAGCACGGACAACCAGAAGCCGGCACCGAAGGCGGAAGCCCCGGCGCCGGAGAAGAAGCGCGACCTCTCCGGAACGGCGAGCGTGCTGCTGGTCGAGGACGAGGACGCGGTGCGCATGGGCGGCGTGCGGGCGCTGACCTCACGCGGCTATACGGTTCACGAAGCCTCGAGCGGCGTGGAAGCGCTGGAATTGATGGAAGAGCTCGAGGGCCAGATCGACATCGTCGTTTCCGATGTCGTGATGCCCGAGATGGACGGCCCGACGCTTCTGACGGAACTGCGCAAGACGCATCCCGACATCAAGTTCATCTTCGTTTCGGGCTACGCCGAAGATGCCTTCGCGAAGAACCTGCCGGAAGGCGCGAAGTTCGGTTTCCTGCCCAAGCCCTTTTCGCTCAAGCAGTTGGCGACGACGGTCAAGGAAATGCTCGAGGACGACAGCCAGGCGTCATCCTCCGGTTCCTGACGGAAAGAGAGTTAGCGGCGGCGCCTTGCGCGGACGGGTACGGGCTGCAGGCGCGTCGAGGCGTGGCCGACCTGGTTGAGCTCGATCGCGCGCAATGCGATCGAACGGGCCTCGGAGAACAGGCCTTGCGCCTTGAGCAACTTCGCCTGCTTGATCATGATCCGTGCGAGATCGAGAAGCAGGGTGGGGCGGCTGGACATGACGAGGGGCTCCTTTGTCTGTCGTCCATGAACGGCGTCGCGGTTCGAACGAACTCATCCTTCCCGCGAAATCCGGAGATCCACGCTCCATCTTTCGGGCGGACAGCGCAAGCGAACAAAGTTCACGTCTGCGTGACGCCCTGAATCGTTTCTCCCGCAATTATTACGCACCCTTAGGCGCGGTGGATCAAGCCCCTTGCCGTTTCGGCGTTAACGGCGGTGCGGAGCGGTCGTCTCAACTGATCGGGATGCGGCAATCGGGAGCGGGCTGGTCGGCATCGGCGCGCACGCCGTACCAGGCGAAGCGATCGGTTCCCTGGTCGGCCATCCAGTATCCGTCGAAGCGTGCGGCGTCAGACGAGAAGGTGAAGACGGCCGGTCCCTCTCCATAGAGGTCGCGCCAGCGCAGCGCCACGCCGTTCGCGCCGGAGGGCAGGCCTGCGAGAATGTCGCCGGAAACCTCGCGGCCGTCGGATTCGATGAAGACGTAGGAGCCGGACAGACCGCCGCCGGAAAGCGCGAGCACGGTCTCGATCGGCGACCATTCGCCGCCGGAGACGGCGCAGCCGAGATAGCGGCCGGCGAAGCTGTCGAGCGATCCGGCCGAGGCGGCCGTGGAGGAAAAGAGGAGGAAGAGAAGAGGGGCGAACCGGAACATGCAGTCAGCCTGCCAAGTTTTTTCCGGTTCGCAAGGGGGCATCTGTGCCGGGATGGAGGTCGAGCCGCCCGGCCGTGCCTGTGCCCTTAGTAGTTGCGGAACTTGCCGCGTTCGATCTCGCGCATGCGGCGCTCAACGTCCTGGATCGAGCACGAGCGTTCGAGATAGTCGTTTTCGATCTTCTGGCGGGTGGGAACGGCGAACACGTCTGCGATGCGTCCGAATGCTGCCTTGAAGCGATTGTTGGCCATTTCGTAGTCTCCTTGTATGCCGGCAAGATAATGCTGCAGTGCGGCATTGTGCAGTGCCCGTCCCGCAAGGCAGCCATTCGCCTCGTGCATGGCCGCCGACGGAGAGCTCTACCGGCAGTCAAGCGCCTCGACCTTCGACACGGTGACATGGTCGCCATGGTCCGAAGTGCTCAGGAAAACAGGCGCGGCGTCGTCTTCCAGGACCGCGCAAGTCAGGTGGCCGGAGTGGAAGGCGCCGGTGTCGACGGCGATCCGGTTGACGTGGATCTCCGGCCCGGAGGAGATGGTCGGCGTGTGGCCGTGGACGACCGTTCTCGGCAGCGGGTCCTTGAAGTTCAGGAACTCGCCGCGGATCCAGCGGGTCGTCTCCGGATCCTGCGCCGCCAGCGGCAGCGACGGGTCGATGCCGCCATGGACGAAGCAGTAGAGATCGGTCTTGAGCATCCAGGCGGCGGCGCGAAGCGCGGCGAGATGGCCGGCGAAATCCTCTTCGAAACAGCGGGCGATCTCGTCCATGCTCTGATGGGCGCGAAATCCGTAGGAGACGAGCGTTTCCATGCCGCCATTGTTCAGCCACAGCCGCCTTGTGCGGGCGCGATCCGTGTCGTCATCGACGAAACGCAACAGCATCTCCTCGTGATTGCCGAGGATCAGGCGCGACCCGCGAAATTCGCCGAGGGCGGCGATGACGAGATCCATCGTGCCGCGGCTGTCCGGCCCGCGGTCGATCACGTCGCCGAGGAAGACGAGGCGCGGCTTGCGCTTCCGGCGCGCGGCATCCTCGCGGATCGCGGCCAGAAGAGGCTCCAGCAGGTCGCGTCGACCGTGAATGTCACCGATGGCATAGAGGAGAGGCATGCGTTTCGCTTGTCAGGAAATCCACGCAACATGCATGAATTCGTCTATCTTTTTCGTCCCGTGCCCCGCGTGTGAATGTGGCTTTTATTCCTCGAAATTCAAGATGCCGGCGGCCCGAAGAGCCACGTTCAGGTCAATAATGACGATCCGCGTCATCAGGTCGCGGCCGGTCCCTCGTCGGCAAGACCGTGCGCGGCGCGGTAGGCGCGCACCTCGTCCAGCAGGCCGAAGACATGCGGGTCGTCGATGCCCAGCGCCTGGAAGTGGTCGGCGAGGTTCGCCAGATATTCGAGGCTGCTGCCGAGCCGCCCCGTGCCGGTCGCGATGAAGCGCACCTGGTCGTCGCGCGCGATGTCGCGGCGGATGGTCTTGGCGGCGGGGTTGGCGACGAAGGTCAGCGCGTCGACCGTGCCGAAACCGGTCGCCACCGGGACCATGGTCGGCACGTAGGAGCCCATCAGCATTTCGCGCTTGAACAGGATCGCCGTCTCCGCCTCGACCAGGTCGGCGGCGATGCGGAAGGCGAGGCCGTCGCAACGATCTCCGACGTCGAGCGCGGCCATCAGGCCGGGCTTGTCGGCCGTGCCGCGCCCGCCGCGCGTGTCGAAGAGGCAGAAGGCCCGTTCATAGCCGTCGATCCGGCCGTGGCGGACCTCGGCGAAGAGGAAGGCCGGGTTCCACATCAGCGAGCCATAGGCGAACACCCACAGATCGCCGCTGTGGCGCGCAAGCGCCTGTCGCCGCAGCGCCTCGCGCTTCTCGTCGCTGTAGCGCCAGTTGTCCGGCATGCCCTGCGCCTTCATCTGCGCGTCGAGGTCCGACGGCTCAAAGCCGCGGAAGGACGACGCATGCGGATCGATGATCCGGGAGCGCAGGACGGGATGGTGGATGAAGGGATCGGGGAAATCGGTCACTGGTTCGATCTGGTCGCTCGCGATTGCAGGTTCAACAGGATGCCGCCCGATGCTAGGTTCGACGCCTTCTTCCGTTGGGGAAACATCGTGGCGGCATGTGTTCCGCCGCGAATATGGCACCCGACGGGGCGAGCGGATAGGCAGGAAAGGGGAGGCGGATGACGGGGAGGACGGAACGCGTGCCGGGTCGCATATTCAGAACGCTTCTGGCGGCGGGCGCCTTGGTGACGGCGTCGCCGGCGATCGGCGAGGAGGGCTCCTGGTGGCTCAACGTCTTCTTCGAGATCGACGGAGAATGGCGGCCGGGCCATGAGATCGACGGCTGGTCGCCGCGCGAATATGGCAGCCGCGCAGAATGCGCCGAGCGCAAGGCCTATGCCGAGGCGCGCTGCACCGAAACGCCGTTGGATTATCCCACCTCGTGGTTCTGCTCGCCCGGCAAGCCGATGGACGAACCGCCGGAGGAGCTGCGCGGCATCATGTGCTGAGGCGCGCCGTCCGGCTCCTCGTAGAGAGACGCCAGCGCCTCGACATTGGGCGAGGTGACGCCCTTGCGCCACGCCAGCAGCGTCCGCGCGCGGTTGCGGCCCTCCGGCAGGGCGTGGACCTGCAGCGCGGCGGATTGCGGCATGGTGCCGAGCACCGCCGCCGGCAGAAGCGCGACGCCCATGCCCACCGACACGCAGCCCAGAATGGCGTGATACGAACTCATCTCGACGATGCGTTCGGGAATGATGTCGCGCGCCGCGAACCAGTCCTCCAGCCGCTTGCGGTGGGCGCAGCCATGCTCGAAGGCCAGCATGGTGCGCGAGGGGCTGCCGGGCGGCCCGTCGAGCGGCACATTGCGGCCCGTGACCACGACCAGATCCTCGACATAGGCCGTCAGCTGGCAGAACGGCCCGTCGGGCAGCGGCTCGCCGGCGAAGGCGGCGTCGATCTCGCCGGCCAGCAGGGCGTTGCCGAGCTCCAGCGTGTTGCCGGTGCGCAATTCGATCGTGACGTCGGGAAAGCGGCGGCCGAATTCCGCCAGCGCGTCGGGCAGGCGCACGGCGGCGGCGCTTTCCATCGAGCCCAGACGCAGCGTCCCGCGCGGCACGCGGTCGGTGACGGCGTTGCGCGCTTCGGCGGCAAGGTCGAGCATGCGGTCGGCATAGGCGAGCAGCGTGTCGCCGGCCGGAGACAGCGTCAGCCTGCGGCCATGGCGCAGGAAGAGGTCCACGCCCAGCTTGTCCTCCAGCTGCCGGATGCGCGTCGTCACGTTGGACTGCACCCGGTTGAGCTTGGCCGCGGCATGGGTGATGCCGCCCTCCCGGGCGACGGTTCGAAAGATGTGCAGGTCGGAGAGTTCCATCATTCGTTCTCTATTTGAGAATGTAAGGTTCCTTATAATTCATTTTTTCTGATGATGCCATCCTGCTATCCCGATGCCGTTCAACACGGAATGACCTCAGATGCGAACGATCCGGAAATATGCCGACAGCGGCTGGAACTATCACGCGCTGACCGACGACGAACGCGACGCCCTGATGCTGGAGGCGCGGCAGGTCGCGACGCGGGAACGCCGCAGGGCGATCCACGGCCTCTTCCGCGGCCTGAAGGAGGCGGCGAAATCCGCCCTGTGGGCGCCGGGACACCTGTTTCACCCATAGGCGCGGCGCCGGTTCACACGCGCGGCCGACATTTATCTTTTCCGCCGCCGGGGGTAGGGAGGTCCGCGAACACCACCCATTCAACCCCCGTGCGGCGGCCCCCATGCAGACGACAGCGACGGACATCCGGCCGAAGGCGGTCACCGGCATCGCCCTGATGATCGCGGCGGCCGCCTGCCTTTCGATCAACGACGCCTTCGCCAAGGCGCTGACCGCCGGCTACCTGCCGATCCAGATCCTGTTCGTGCGCAACATCATCGCGCTGCCGATCGCCGCGCTGGTCGCCTGGAAGATGGGCGGCACCGCGGCGCTGCGCTCCCGCCGGCCGGCGGCGCATCTGATGCGCGGCGCGATCTGGGTCGCCGCCGCGACGCTGTTCTTCACCAGCCTCGGCTATCTGGCGCTCGCCGAAGCGACGGTGCTGATCTTCGCCGCGCCGGTCTTCGTCACGGCGCTGTCGGCGCTGGTTCTCAAGGACGAGGTGGGCTGGCGGCGCTGGTCGGCCGTGCTGGTGGGCTTCGCGGGCGTGCTGATCGTGGTCAGGCCCGGCGGCTCGACCTTCCAGGCCGCCTCGCTGTTTCCGGTGGCGACCGCCTTGCTCTACGCCGTCCTGATGATCAGCGCGCGCTGGGTCGATTCGCGCGAATCCGTCTGGACCCTGATGCTCTACCAGACCGGCGCGGGCGCGCTGATCTGCGCGCTGGCGATGCCGTTCCTGTGGACGCCGATGCGCATGGAAGACCTCTGGCTCTTCGTCGGCATCTCCCTGTCGGGCACGGCCGGCATCACCATGATGACGCAGGCCTTCCGCTTCGCGCCCGCCGCCGTGATCGCGCCCTTCGACTACACGGCGCTGATCTGGGCGGCGCTGATGGGCTGGCTGTTCTGGAACGAGATCCCCGACGTCGCGACCTATGCGGGCGGCGCCGTCATCATCGCCAGCGGCGCCTTCATCGTCTGGCGCGAAAGCCGGCTGACAAAAACCGGCTAGGCCGCCTCCCGGCACGGCTCGTCGTGACCGCACGTCGCAGATCGCCAGACCGAACAAGCTTCGCGAGACACGCAGCGCCAGCGCGCTCATGCCCGCGCGCTCATCGGCGGCCGACCCGCGCGCGATGACGGCGTCGCGACAATGTGGATCGGCGAATGCCACGCTGGCGCAGGTGGAGGGGCTGCGGCGGAACCGCTCACGCTCCTTCCTCGCCCCGCTTGCGGGGAGAGGGATGCGAGGCTTCGCGAGCGCGAGCGAGCGTTAGCCGCAGCTGGGTGAGGGGGTTGGGATGCCGAAGATCAGCCGAACCGCCCGTCACAGGCCGTCATCCTCGGCCTTGAGCCAAGACAGCGCAGCGACGTCGTCGCTTGCGAGGACCCATTCCGTGAAGGGGACAATTCTACCGCGCCACGAAATAGCGCGTCTCGCCTTCCATCTCCCCTGTCCGCGCCCCGCCGGTCTCCGCGAGCAGCCGCAGCACCTCGTCGACACGGGTCTTGCGTTTGGTCTTATTGCGCCCGTCGAAGGTCGCCGAATCTTCGGCCCGGGCTCGAACGTGCTGGAGGCGGTGAACGGAGTTCTGGCACAGGTGGAGGGGATCAGGCGGAACCGGTAGCGTTCCCTTCCCGTCTCGCATGCGGGTAGAAAATCGCTTCTCGCGGTCAGTCGCTGAAACCGCGCAGCATGAGGTTCATGGTGGTTTCTCCGTAACCGCATATGTACTCCACGAAATGCGCCGCGACGTCCCTGCTTTCGAATTCCCGTAGATTCTGGGTCTCCGCAAGGAAGTCTAGGTCGCATCTCTCTGCGTCATACCGGATATTCAGGGTGCCGGCTTTGAGGGCGAGGACCGCATCAATCTGATCGTCCTCAAAGTCGCAGGTTCCGGCGACGGCGCGCAAGGTTCGCATGCTTTCGGCCATGCTCGCCATCGTGTTCGGGTCGCAGCCGCTCGCCTTCGCGATACCGTCGATCTTCCGAAAGTATGCCTTCTGCTGAGCGATGACGTCGTTTACCGTCACCGAGGTGTTTTTCATGACTTCGACGGCAGCATGCATGCTGGGCTTGTCGGGATCGATGCTCCGAACGAAGCTTTCGCCGCGTGTCGCATATGAGTCCGCAGGGATCTTCCCCTCCATCCGCAGTCTTGCCAAGGTTGCTTGAACCGCGCCGTTCCTGACAGTGTCGATGACGATCGCGTACCAACCATTCTTTGACTGGAAGAGCCGTACGCCCTCGAATTCAGCCTTGTATTCCCGTGCCAAGACAATAGCCTCGCCGAGATCTTGCCGGCTGGCAACCTGAATATGGAGCTGGTCGTCGGGCAGGGGCCTGACCTGGTCCGCATCGCCGGGGTGCGTGTTTGACTCCGAGGCTCGCGAGGCGATGTTGCAATCACGGTCGAGCCTGAGGTACCTGCTGCTCGACCAGCCAGAAACTTCGCGCGTGTCGGAGTCCATGATCTGGCACCAGTTTCCCTGACATTCTCCCAGAAGTACGCCTTGCTGGTCCCAGTTCAGAAAGTCGGCTTTACGGCAGTCGGCGTCAGGGCAGGTCCGTATCCATAGAACATCGTCGGCGACGACGCCGTACACTTCGACGCATGTTTTGCTTAGATCGACTGCGTGGGCGGCTGTTGCCCAAAACAGAAAAATCACTGCACTCACCTGTCGCATACCGATCCGCTCCCGAGAATTCAACCAATCCGTGCGCAATGGTGTTTCGCTCGCGTGATATTATCATATTCACGTTCTGCAGCATGCGGCAAGCCGCCTCCGCGGCTTAGCGCTGAGCCAGATCAAGGTGCCGGTCGTTGATGCACGGTGCTCGCCACCGGCACCCGATCACCCGCAGCCAAGAAAATCACCCCCAACTTATCCACCCTCCCGCCGCCGCCCATACCCTTGCCCGATGACCGACCCGCAAGGCCCCATCTTCGACTGGCAAGCCGCCATTGACCGCAATCGCGAGGCGCTGTTGCGCATCGTCGCGGTGCTGTTCGTGCGCGCCGGGCTGGACGAGGGCGGCGCAGACCAGGTGACACGGCGTGCCTGGCGTATCATCCTGCGCGTGCTGCGCCCCGCCGAATCCGCCGCCCGCCGGCTGATCGTCATCGCTGCGCGCAGCATCGACGTCGGGCCCCTGAAACCGCTGCCCCCGAAAGAGCCGACCGCCCTCGAACAGCTCCAGGCGGCCGGCCTCGTCATCACCCATACCGGCCTCAATCTCGGTCTCGCCCGCATGTGGCAGCCGCAACCGGACATCGATGCGCAGCCCGCGGAACCGCGCGCGCCGGCCTTCGCGCTCACCGATCCGCCGCGTCGCTTCGACCCGAAGGGCTGGGACGGCTGGCGGCCGTTCCCGAGCGACGGTTTCGACCTTGCCGACGACCACGAGGAGGTCAGCGCCGAGCATCTCTGCGCCCGCCTCAAGGCGCTGAAACGCGCGCTGGAGGACATCGACGGCCACGCAAGACGGCTCGCCCGCCTGCAGGCCCGACGCGCGATGGACCTCTTCGCGCCAGCAAGCAAAGCGCAGCTTAAGGGCGCGACAAACAAGCGCGCGACGCAACAGATGCTTGCGAGACCCCGGCGTCCGCTGCGCCACGGCTGGCCGCCGGGCCACCGCACGCTCTCCACCCACCGGGTGGACAGCGTGCTGCGCGAATGCCACGGCCTGGCGCTTCAGGCGCTGCGCGCAGACACCTCATGATCGAAAGTGAAGCTCGCGGCTGTCAGGGCCCGGTCTGTCGGGGCAGGCGCGGGGGCGTCGGCGCGTGCGGAAAGGTCCGCGCGGCGGGCGTCACTTGGCGCAATAGTCCAGCGAGCGTTCCACGCCGTCCTGTCTCTTGCCCAGCGTCATGTTGCGGTTGATGCCGTGGACGATGCCGACGCGGGTGCAATGGTCGGGCAGGCCGTATTGCGCGCGCATCTCCTTGGTCGGCGACGTCCAGCTGACGACCCAGACCCCGCTCTCGAAATACCGGCCGTCGGCGGCGAGAAAGGAGCGGACCCGCGTGTCCTTCGGATTGCCCTCCACGTCGAACAGGACGCCCGTGAACTGGACGAACCGGCCTTCGCAGGGCGCCGCGATGACGCCCAGCTGCTCGCCGGTGCCCGCGTCGGTGTAGGGCAGGGCGAGGTCGGTCATGCCGAAGGAGCAGCGCTGGACCCGCGTGGAGAGGATGTAGCTGCCGTCGATCAGCATCTCGTCCCACTCCAGGCTGCGGATGGTCTCGCCGGTCTTCGTGTCGGTGATCCAGTTCGCGTTCGTGCCGACCCGGGTCAGGCCGTAGCGTCCGCGCGGCGCCTGGCCGCCGCCGCCGCCGGCGATGTCCACCAGCGCCAGAAGCGGTCCGGTCGGGTCGATCCCGATGCCGGCCTCGATCGCCGGGCCGAGATCCGCCAGCGCCTCGCCGTCATCCGGGCCCATCACCATGAAGCTCGGATAGAACAGCATGCAGCCGGCGATGGCGACGACCCATGAGACCAGCGATCCGGCGCGGCCGGCCAGAACCGCGATCACGAGCGCGGCCGTGCCCGCCAGCGCGAGCACGCCGGGAAGGCCGTAGGCGATCGTTTCGTTCAGCGGCAGGTTGGCTTCGAGGAACCGGCCCGCCAGCCCGCCCAGCCCGCCGCCGATCGCGACGACGATCAGCGCGACCAGCCCGGCGCCGAAGCCCCAGGGCGTGGTGTCCTTCGGCTTTGTGGCCGGTTTCGGTGCGGGCGCGTCGGCTTGCTTGCGCAGGCGGTGCCAGGACAGTTCCACCCGCTCGGCCTCCGCCGCTGTGCGGGCAGCCTCGCTGTCATGGCCCTTTTCCGCCAGCCGCTGCGCCACCATCCTGCGATAGGTGGCGAGGTCGCTCGTCTCGGCATACCAGCCCGATTGGCGCAGGATGACCGAGAGGTCCCTGTCGCGTTCGCCCGCGTCGGGGCCGGGCGCGGTTCGGGCCTCTGCGGGGGAAGGATCGGCGGGCGCGGGTTCCGCGGGTTCCTCGGCTCGCTCCATCGCGATGCCGATCACAGGCGTCGCCGTGGCGAAGCTGGAATCCAGGGCTACCGGGCCTTCCGTGATCTCGCCGGAAAAGGGCGCGCGCATCATGCCGCGTTTGCCGGCGGCGGTTTCGAGCGTGTAGAGCGGATCGCCCTTCGCCACCCGCTGCCCGGCCGCCACATGCACCTCGACGACGCGCACCGGAAAGGCGAGCCCGGCGGGCAGATTGATCCTCTTTGCGTCCATGCGGAAAGTTATTCACGCTGGCCGTTGTTTTTCAACGCAAAAGAGCGCCGGGGCTGTCCGCTCAGTCGCGCAGCACGGCCATGTTGTCGGCGTCCCAGCCGATCCAGACGGGGTCGCTGCCGAGCGACTGGCTCGCCGCCGGGTCGAGATAGGCCTTCAGCGTGATGCCGTCGGTGTCCTCGACGGAGAGGTCGACCGCGGTGCGGCTGCCGAGGAAGGTCTTGCCGACGATGCGGCCCTGCACGGCGTTGGCGCTTTTCGGGCGTTCGGCGTGGACCGAAAGCCGTTCGAGACGCACAGAGGCGGTGATGGTCTCGCCCGGGCTGTGGGCGGCGCCGCGGCCGCGCAGGGTCTGGCCGTTCCAGTCGAGCACGATGTCGTCGTTCTCGACGCCGCGCACCTTGCCGGAGATCAGGTTGGTCTCGCCGATGAACTCGGCGACGAAGCGCGAGGCGGGGTGGAAATAGAGTTCCTCCGGCGTGCCGTCCTGCTCGACGCGGCCCTTGTTCATCACGACGATGCGGTCCGACATGGTCAGCGCCTCTTCCTGGTCGTGGGTGACGAAGAAGAAGGTCTTGTGGGTGCGCTGCTGGATGGATTTCAGCTCCTTCTGCACCTGGCCGCGCAGCTTGGCGTCGAGCGCGCCGAGCGGCTCGTCGAGCAGCAGCAGGGCCGGATCGGGCGCCAGCGCCCGGGCCAGCGCTACGCGCTGCCGCTGGCCGCCGGAAAGCTGGCCGGGATAGCGGCTGGCATAGGCGCCGAGTTCCAGGAAGGCCATCAGCTCGTCGAGGCGGCGGGCGATGTCGGCCTTGCCCATGCCCTTCAATTCGAGGCCGAAGCTCATGTTCTGACGCACCGTCATGTGCGGAAACAGCGCGTAGTCCTGGAACACCATGTTGACGTTGCGCCGGTTCGGCGGCAGCGCCGTGACGTCCTCGCCGTCGAGGATGATGCGGCCGGTATCGGGCGTCTCGAAACCGCCGAGGATGCGCAGCGTCGTGGATTTGCCGCAGCCCGAAGGGCCGAGGAAGGTGACGAATTCGCCTTGGCGGATGTCGAGCGCGAGATGTTCGAGCGCGACCGCCTTGCCGAACCGCTTGGAGATGCCGTCGATGCGGGCGATGGTGTTGGTCGGTGCCATTATGCGTTTTCCTTGTTGAGGCGGCGCGTGGAGCGCTCTGCCCAGATGCCGAGCACGGCGGTGATGACCAGCGCGACGGTCGCGATTGCGTTGATCTCGGGCGACATGCCGGAGCGCAGCTTGGCGAAGATCAGCACCGGAAGCGTCGGGTCGTAGCTGCCGAGGAAGAAGGAGCGCACGAAATCGTCGAAGCTCAGGAGCAGGCAGAAGATGCTGGCGCCGATCACGGCGGGCATCAGATAGGGCAGGGTGACGCGGGCGAACGCGACGAAGGGGTCGGCGCCGAGATCGCGCGCGGCCTCGGTGTAGCTCTTCGGCAGCGTCGACAGGCGGGCGATCACCACCAGCGTCACGAAGGGCACGTTGTGGACGGCATGCGACCAGATGATCGCGAACATGCCGGGCTCGATGCCGAGCAGCCGCGCATAGATGCGAAACGCGATCGCCGAGATGATGCCGGGCACCAGCGCGGGCAGGATCGTCAGGCCGAAGATCACCGCGCGGCCCATGAACTTGCGCCCGTCGAGCAGGACGGCGATCCAGGTGCCGACGAAGATGGAGACCGCCGTCGAGGCGATGGCGATGACCACGGAATAGCCGAACACCGAGAGGGTTTCGGTGTCGCTGAAGACCCCGGTGTACCAGTCAAGCGTCCAGGAGCGGATCGGGAAGCCGATGAACTTGGAGTCCTTGAAGCCCATCACCACCATCAGGATCAGCGGCACGAACACATAGACCACGAAGGCCCAGTAGATCACGGACATGAAGATGCGCGTTGCGCGGGTCATTTGGTTTCTCCCTTGCGCAGCGCGTTGATGAGCCGGTTGAAGACGGCGGTCAGCACCAGCGCGGTGAGGAACATGATCGTGGCGAAGGCGGCGCCTGTGGGCCACTGGTCGCCGGCGACATGGAAGAAACCGGCGATGGTTTCCGCGAACACGGTCGTCGACGGTCCGCCGAGCAGGACGGGCGTCGCGTAGAAGCCGGTGGAGATCAGGAAGACGAGCGTGCAGCCGGAAGCGATGCCCTCAAGCGTCAGCGGCAGCGTCACCCGGCGGAACCGCGTCCACGCGCCCGCGCCGAGATCGGCGGCGGCTTCCGTGTAGCTCTTCGGCAGCTTTTCGAGCGCCGAATAGAGCGGCAGCAGCATGTAGAGCGCGGTGAGGTAGATGATGCCGACGCTGAGCGAGAAGCCGGTGTACATGAAGGGGATCGGCCGGTCGATCAGCCCGAACCATTTCAGCATCAGGTTGATCGCGCCATTGTTGCCGAGCAGGATCATGATCGCATAGGTGCGCACGATCTCGCCGACCCAGAAGGGGATCAGCAAGAGGAGCAGCAGGAACATCCGGTTGTTGCGCGAGACGTGGCGCGCGAGGAAATAGGCCACCGGATAGGTGATGATCAGCGTCGCGAAGGACAGCGTGGCGGCGAAGGTCAGCGAGCGGATGAACGGCATCCAGAATATGCTCTCGCCGAAGAAGCGCGCATAATTGTCGAAGGTGAAGTTCGGCGCGACGCCGGGCGACGGCGGATAGGCGTCGAGAAGGCTGATGCGCGCCATCTGCAGCATCGGTCCGAGATGCTGGGTCAGCACCCACAGCACCGGAAAGACAGCGAGAATGAGGAATTGCCGACGGGGCGTCGCGTAGACGAGCCCGACGAGCGCGCGATACGGGCTCCAGTTCACAATCCGGCCCCAGAAGGTCCGGTCGGTCGTCTCGGGCGCGTTTGCGGCGGTCGCGGTGCGTGCGTGGTCCGCGGACGCTGCTTCGGAGGTCATGGTATGTCGTTCCCTTGGGGCCAGGAGGGGGTTCGGCTCCGCCCGGAGGCGGAGCCGGCATGATGGATCAGGCGGCCTTGATCTCTTCGACCGCCGGATCGACGAGACCGTATTTCATCTCGTTGGCCTCGGCGCGGAAGAACTGCAGGTTGGCGAGCTGCTCTTCCGGGAAGGAGGTCGACTTCTTCTCCAGGTCGGTCAGGTACTGGTCGGCACCCTTGTAGGTGGAGATGAAGCCCGACGCCTTCGTCATCGCCGCACCGATTTCCGGCGAGCCGAGGATCGCGTTCAGGAAGGTGTAGGCGTTGTCGGCGTTCGGCGCGTTGTTGGCGATGTTGTAGGTGTAGACGAAGCCGTAGGAGCCTTCCTTCGGGATCGACATGCCAAGCGGGAAGCCGTCATTGATGAGGGCTGCGGCCGGGCCGTTCCAGGAGTGGGCGACCACGATGTCCTGGTTGACGAACATCTGCTGCACTTCGGCACCGCTGTCGTAGTACTTGCGCACCAGCGGCTTCTTCTCGATGAGGTAGGCCTTGGCTTCCTCGACGATGGCGGCTGCCTTGTCCGGGTCGTCCATGTAGGCGACCATGTTGCCGTCATAGCCCATCTTGAGCATGATGATCGACATCATGTCCTGGATGATATAGGCGGTCTGCTTGGAATACTTGTCCGAGAACAGCGTATCCCAGGTCTGGGCTTCCTCTTCCGAAACGACTTCGGTGTTGTAGGACATGACTTCCATGCCCGAGAGGATCGGCGCGCCCCACTTGTTGCCGGCGATCGTCGCCCAGTCGGACTCCGAGAATGCCGGGTTGATGTTGCCCCAGTTGGCCAGACGGTCGGTGTCGAGCGGCGCGAGCAGCTCGCTGTCGATGAACTGCAGGAAGCGGTGGCCGGCGACGGTGAGGATGTCGACGGTCGGGTTCGGCGCCTCGGCGGCGAGCAGGTTGAATTGCTTGCCCTGGTCGTCGACCAGGCGGATGTTGACCTTGATGCCCGTCTCGGCCTCGAACTGCTCCTTGAAGCTGTCCGGCACGAAGTTGGTGTAGGTCCAGATATTGACCTCGCCGCCCTGTGCGTAGGCCTTGCGCAGATAGGCCGGGCTGGCGAGCACCGCCGTTCCGGCGGCTGCCGTGCCGAGGAACCGGCGTCTGTTGAGGGTCAGTCTGCTCATTTTCACGTCTCCTTGTTGAGCCTGATCAATGGTGCACCGTACAGATGTCGTTCGTCACGGCGTCGCCGCCGCGACGGCTCCCTGCAGCAGGCCGGTACGGGCGGCATGGCGCAGGTCGTCGAGTGTCTTGTTCGTCAGGTCGAGCGCATTCAGCAACGCGTTCTCGGTGAAGAAGTCGCGGCCATACATGGCCGAGAACACGCGGATCCCGGCGCGATGCAGTTCCGCGGGGCGTCCGGTCAGGTCGCCGAGAGCCACGGTCAGCGCTAGGCCGTAGGGCACGTCCTCGGTGACGTATCGGCTGTCGGCCGTCGCCGGCCCGGTGCCGCCATTGCCCTGCTCGTGCATCTCCTGGTTCATCTCGGAGATCGAGGCGACCGGGACATGGAACGACAGGTGGAAGTGTTCGAAGATCGTGCGGACCTTGAGGCCGAGCGCTTCCGCGATCGCCAGCCGCTCCTCGTCGAGCGCTTCCAGCAGACGGCCGACATTGGGCGTGACGTTCTGGCCCTGGCTCCACGTTTCGCCGCGTTCCATGCGGGTCATGTTGCCGAGCGCGATGCCCATGTGGTTCTGCGGGTTGAGGTTGGAGAGCGAGATCGCCAGCAGGCCGTCGCGCGGCTGGAAACGGTCGCCGAACAGGCGAGTGCACAGCGCAAGCGCCTCTTCAGAAGCCTCCTGCGGCACGGTGCACAGGTCGACCAGCTTGCGCACGGTGTTGACCTTGACCTCGGTGCCGGACTGGCGCCGGCCCGTGATCGCGGTGGTGCCCCATGCGGTGATCGGCGCGGTGACGCCGCGCTTGGCCAGGAGGTCGGACAGGTAGACCGCGCCCAGCGACATGTGGGACGAGACGACGACGTGCTGGCCGTCGCGAATATGCGGCGCAAGCGCGTCGAACACCAGCTTGTGGCCATAGCCGGGCAGCGCGATGACGATGACGTCGTTATCGGCGGCCAGCGTGGCCGCGCTGTCGGCGATGCGCGGCGTGAAGCTCGCCTCAAGCGCGCCAGTGGCGGTCAGCGTCCCGCCGGCTGCGAGGTCCTTCGTTCCGGCGCCCGAGGGCGACCAGAGCATCGGGTCGTGCCCGTTTTGATGGAGGAGGGCCGCCGTGCCGAATGCGATCGATCCGGCGCCCGCGATCCCGACTTTCAATCCGTCGCTCATGCCGCGGCCTCCTTGCGCACCGGATCGCCCAGAACATGCATCAGCCGGTTGGCCCAGCCGAACAGCGCCGCCGAGAGGATCAGGTCGAGGATCTCGTTGTCGTCGAGGCCGGCCTCGCGCAGCATCGTCATGTCGGCGTCGCTCGCCTCGGACGGGCATTGCGACAGCTTGATCGCGAAATTCAGGATCGCCTTGTTGCGCGGCGACAGATCAGCATCCGCACCTGACATGAAGATCTTGTCCGTGACGTCGGTGTCGCGCTCGAGCTTGGCGTGACGGTCGGCATGGACGGCGGCGCAATAGACGCAGCGATTGACGATGGACGCGCCGATGGCGCCGAGTTCGCGTTCGGCCCGGCTCATGCCGCCGGGATCGTACATGATCGCGTTGAACAGCGGCGAGCGTACCTTCAGCGTTTCCGGGTCATGTGCCAGCACGAGCACATACTCGGACACCTTGGTGTTGGACGGCGTGACCTGCAGGGCGTCGAGCTGTTCCTGCGAGGCTTCGGCCAGAACGACCGGCGTCACGCGCGGCTGCCAGTGCGGCACGTTGCGGGTGAATTTGTGGACGACCTTGCTCATGCCGCGCCCCGCATCAGCTTTAGCCCGGCCACGAGCCGGATCTGGTAGGCGAGGAAGGCGTTGAGCTCGGCGAGGCGGACGATGTCGGCGTCGTCGATCCCGGCGGCCTTCAGCGTCTCGATGTCCTCGGCCTTCACGTCGCGGGTCCGGGCGGCGACCTTGTCCATGAAGGCGACGGCGGCGGACATGTTCTGTGCCGAACCGTCATTGGCCGGATCGGCGAGCGCGGCGGCAGAATCGTCGCCGATGCGCGCGGCGTAGCGTTCGGCGAGCGCCGTCTCGCCGTTCAGCGTCGCGATGCGTGTGGCGAGCGCGGCGCGGATGTCGGCGGACCACGCGCCTGCGCCCGAGGGCGCGAGCACGGCGTCTTCCGCCGCCTGCGTCATCTCCAGGACTTTCGTGCGATGAAGGGCAGCGGCGCCCGTCGGGTCCGCCTCCGTCACACCGCTTGCGGCAAGCGTCGTCATGCCGAAGAAATCAGCACTCACGCCACTTCCCCTTTCAAATCAACAGTCTCCAAGGACGAAGGCTCCCATTCGTTTCCGATCAGCTCGGGCGTGTCATAGTCGAGCATGCCCTGCCAATGCCCGGTCACGTCCTCGGCGTAAAGGGTCGAAGCCAGAGAGCGCGCCAGCCAGGCCGCGCCGTCGGAAACCCCCGGAATGTCCCCGCTCACCTTGCCGAGGCTCGCGCTGGCTGCATAGTTGAAGCAGTAGACGTGTTTCAACCACGGGGCCGTGCCCGGCACCTTTTCGCGGAAGGTGAAATCGGCGTTGAGATACGGGAATCGCCCGAGATCGCGGCTCTCTTCGCCCTCGGGCGCGGTGTAGACGTCTTCCCACAGCAGGATGTCGCCGGCGGTCTTGCCAAGCTCGGTGCGGGCCATCGGATCGACGTTGAAGCCGGTGCCCAGGATCAGGAAATCGGCGTCCCAGGCCGTGCCGTCGGTGAAGCCGATGCGCACCGCGTCGCCGTGTTTCTCGGTCGTCGCAACGCCCTTGCCGAAATGGAAATAGGCGTTGGGATGCCGGCTGACGCGCAGCGTGGAGCCGTGCGGCGGCGGGGTTTGCGTCTTGAAGGAATACTGCATGAAGCGCCAGCGCCATTCGTCCGGCAGGTCGTTGAAGCCGCAAGTGAAGCCGTAGCTGCCGATGCCCATCATCTTGTTGATGGTCGGCATCTCCTTGCGGCGGATCAGGTGACGCACTTCCGCCGCGCCGTGCTCGAGCGCCTCGGCAGAGTTGTCGACCGCCGATGCGCCGACCCCGACCACCGCGACGCGCTTGCCCTTCAGGGCGTCGAAATCGATGTCGTCGGCGGTGTGCGCCCAATATTCGCGCGGCAGCACGTCGACGAAGCCCGGAATGTTCGGCCCGCCGAACCCGTCACGGCCGGTGGCGAAGACCAGCTTGCGCGTGAGGATCGATGCTTCAGGCGCGCCCGTGAGATGCAGGCGCAAAAGGTCGCCTTCCGGCTCGACCCGGTCAACCGAGACGCCGTTTTCGACCGGGATGTTCAGTGCCTTGCGATACCAGCGCAGATACTCCATCCACATCGGCCGCGGGATCTTGTCGAGATCTTCCCATTTCTGCGTGCCGAACTGCGCCCGGTACCAGGCCTGGAAGGTGAGGGGGCCAAGGCCGAAGGCCGGGCCGGTGAGCTGCTTGGGCGAGCGCAGCGTCTCCATGCGGGCATAGGTCAGCCACGGGCCTTCCATGCCGGCGGGGCTGCGGTCGAGGACGCGCACATTGCGCACGCCGCCGGTGGTCAGCGCCAGCCAGGCGACCATGCCGCACATGCCGCCGCCGATGATGACGACGTCGGTGACGCCGTCGCGCGGCTGAACCCAGTCCTTGCCGGGATAGCAGAGATGGGCGAGGTCTTCGTGCAGGCGCGCTTCCAGCGCATCGAGCCCTTTGTCGTCGATGCTGGGGGAGTTGTCCTGTGGCATGGTTGGCATCCTGGAATTCTTCGTTCGGTTCGTGTCAGGCCGGTGATCCGGGCCAGTGGGGGTGAAGGTCGTCGATGCGGTAGGCATGACGGTGTTTGTGGCTCGATCCTTCCGAGGGTTCGTCGTTGAGATGCGGGTGGTCGTCCGGCAATTCCGGATGCGCATGGACGCGCTCCAGCGGATCGTCGGCCGGCCACACGCGCATGGCGAAGACGGCCGTGATCGAGCCAAGCGCGGCGAGCATCACCAGCGCCGTCTCGAGCGAGACCCATGAAGCGAGCCAGCCGGCCAGCGGGTAGGCGACCAGCCAGCCGGCATGCGACAGCGAGAACTGCGCGGCGAACACCGCCGGGCGATCCTCACGATTGGCCGAACGGGCAAGGACGAGGCCGCCGGGTGTCAGCACCAGCGAAGAGGCGAGCCCGAAGCCCGTCCACATCACGGCGAGCGCGACGAGGTGGAGCGGCAGCACGATGAGCACACCGATGGCGGCAAAGCCGACCGCGCCGGCGAACATCACCCGGCGCTCCTGCATGCGCTTGACGAGACGCGGCACGAGCAGCGCGCCGGCCGCCGCCCCGACGCCGTAGAAGGCCATCAGGATCGGATAGTAATGCTCGGCGTCGCCCAGCCGCTGGCCGGCGAAGACGACGGTGTTGACGAGCACCCAGGCCATGCTGAGCGACAGCGCGAAGTTCAGGAGGAACAGGCCGCGCAGCCGTGGCGTGTGGCGGTAGATCGACAGGCCGCGCATCGCCCGGCGCAGGAAAGGCCCCTTGCGGGCCAGGATGTCGGCCACCGGAAACCGTGTCGCCAGGAGCGCGGCGACGGAGCCGAGAAAGGCCAGGGCGGCGCAGTAGAACAATTCGTCGGAGGCGACGAAGCGCAGCACCACGCCCGCGATCACCGGGCTCAGGATCGATTCCAGCGTGTAGGCGATACGCGAATAGGCGAGCGCCCGCGAATAGGTTTCCTCTTCCGGGAGCAGGTCCGGAATGACCGACTGGAAGAGCGGGGTGAAGGCGGAGGATACGGCGAAGAAGGCGAAGGCCAAGGCGGCGATCTGCCAGGTCTGGGTCACCAGCGCCATCGGCAGGAGCAGAGCGAGCCGGCTGAGATCGAGCGCAACCATGACCGGCCGGCGCGGGCGATTCGCCAGAAGCGTCTCCGCAAAGGGGGCAAGGCCGACATAGGCGACCATCTTCAGCGCCAGCAGGAAGCCGAGGATGCGTCCGCCGGCGGCGTCTCCGCCGAGATCGTAGGCGGTCAGCGAAAGGGCGACCGTGAGCAGCCCGACGGCTACCAGTGAGCAGATTTGCGCGGCAAAAAGCGTTCGAAATGCGGGATTTGCGAGCGGGCTACTCAAGACGCAAGGCTTTCCTTCGGCGGGTCCAGGGGGGAGAAACGCGCGGTGTTCGGGTCAACTTGATAATCGGAGAGATAATCTGGAGCTTCGAAGGCGAGTTTGTCCACAGCCGCGATGATGATATCAACCTTTTCGTCGCTCATCAAAGCCGAAAGGTTGAGCCGGACCCAGCCCGGCTTCTCGGTTTCGCGACCTTCCCTTAGGGCGGCGAAGGTTTCGTCGGACTCGTGCTTGCCCAGGCCGAGAAGGTGATGCGCGTAAGACCCGGCGCAGGCGCAGCCGCCGCGCGCCTGCACCCCGTGCACGTCGCTCAGGAGCCGGGTGAAAAACTGGTGATGCACCAGCTCGCCGGCCGCGTCGTGAATGCGGAAGGAGAAGATCGGCAGCGCGTCATGCGGATGGGTGTTGCCGAGGAGTTCGATGCGCGGATTGCGCGACCAGACGGCCAGTGCCCGTTCGCGCAACTCCCGCTGGCGCTCCGTCAGCCACTCCTGCCCGAGCGCTTCCTTGACCAGCAGCACGAGCGCGGCGCGGATGTCGCCGGTGACGTTGGGCGTGCCGCCTTCCTCGCGGTCGGCGAGATCGCTGGAATAGACGTGGCCCCAGGGCGACACAAAGGAGACCGTGCCGCCCCCGGGGATCGTCGGCGTCGTGCGCCGAACGATGGCCTGGCGAATCACCGTGATGCCGGACGCACCGGGACCGCCAGGAAACTTGTGGGTGGAAAAGACGATCGCGTCCTTCGCGGCGTCCGTGCCGGCCTTCATCTCGACGGGCGTGTAGGGCGCGGCGCAGCCGTAATCCCAGATCGCCAGAGCGCCGTGGCGTTTCAGCATGCGCGTGACGGCATCGACGTCGCTGATGATGCCGGTGACGTTGGAGGCGGCGGAAAAGGCGCCGACGATCAGCTCGGCGTCGCGCGCGGCGACCAGTGCTGCCTCGAGCGCCTGCATGTCCGGCCCGCCCTCGGAGCCTTCGGGAATCTCGATCGTCTCGACGCCGCTCTCGCGCCAGGGCAGCAGGTTGGAATGATGTTCGTAGGGCCCGACCAGCACGACGGCGCGGCGGCCTTCGCGCGCCATCGCCTGCAGGTCGAGCAGGCCGACGATGCGGTTGATCCCCGCCGTCGAGCCGGAACCGGTGAAGATTACGCTGCTTTCCGTGTCGGCGCCGGTGATTCGGCCGATCTCGGCGCGGGCAGCCTCGCGCAATTCCGTCGTGTAGCCGCCGCAGAAGGACGCGCGGGTGTGGCTGTTGGCGTAAAAGGGCAGGACACGGTCGCGGATGAAGTCCTCGACCTGGGCCAGCGCACGGCCGGAGGCAACGTAGTCCGCATAGATGAGCGGGGTCTTGTCGTAAGGCCCGTCGAGCACCACATCGTCGCCAATCAGGCCGCCGCGAATCCAGTCCCGAATGTCGGGGCGCTGAAGGGATCGGGCGAAATCGTCGAGGGCGGACATTGTCTCTCCGTGGGGTGGCCTTTCTGAAGCAAAGTGTGACACGTTTCGAGGCGAATTCTTCACAGAAATACACCTTGCGGAAACGAATTTTCTATCAGATGATCGAAATATGGAGATGAAATTCGATCATTTCGATTGGCGCATTCTGGAGGAGCTGCAGAAGGATTCCGCACAGTCCCAGCGCAGCCTGAGCGACAAGGTGGGTTTGTCGCAGAATGCATGCTGGCGGCGGCTCAAGATTCTGGAGGCGTCCGGCGTCATCAAGGGCCGCACGGTGATCCTGGATCGCACCCGTCTCGGCGCCGGGCTGGTGGTCTTTTCGATGATCAAGACCCGTCACCATTCGGCCGAATGGCTGAAGAAATTCCGCCTGCACGTGTCGGCCATTCCCGACGTGGTGGATTTTTACCGGATCGGCGGCGAGTACGATTACCTGCTCAAGATCGTGACGCGCGACATGGCCGGATATGACGAGGTCTACAAGCGCCTGATAGAGGATATCGAGCTGGAAACGGTCACCTCCTTCTTCGCGATGGAGGCGATCGAGGAGCAGCGGCCTATCCCGCTGACCTGAGAGGGCAGGGGCGCGCCGCGCCGATCACTCGGGCGAGCGGTATTCCAGCCATTTCTGCAACGGCACGTCCCAGAGCATGCCCGTCTGGGTGATCCCGGCGCCGGCCAGCGGGACGATCTTCGACGCCACTTCGGCCGCGCTCGGCAGGGTCTGCGGGTCTTCGCCCGGCATCGCCTGGGCGCGCATGCGCGTGCGTGTCGCGCCGGGGTTCACGCTGTTGATGCGCAGCGGGGTGTTGACCATCTCGGCGGCCCAGACGCGTCCGAGCGCTTCGACGGCCGCCTTGGACGTGGCGTAGGGCCCCCAGAAGGGCTTGCAGCTATGCGCGACGCCCGACGACATCAGGATCGCCCGCCCGGCATCCGACTTGCGCAGCAACGGGTCGGTCGTGCGCATCAGCCGCCAGGTCGCGGTGACGTTGATCGCCATCACCTGCTCGAAATCCTTCGCCTTGACGTGGCCCACCGGCGAGACCGGGCCGAGAATGGCGGCATTGGCGACGAGGATGTCGAGCCTGCCCCAGCGCTCGTCGATCACGCCGCCCAGCCGATCGAGGCCTTCCATGTCGGTCACGTCGAGCGGGACAAGGGTGGATTGACCGCCGGCCGCGCGGATCTCGTCGTCGAGCTCTTCCAGGCCGCCGGTGGTGCGCGCGACCGCAATCACATGCGCGCCGAGGCCGGCCATCTGCAGCGCGATTTCGCGGCCGATGCCGCGCGACGCGCCGGTCACCAGGGCCAGGCGGCCGGTCAGGTCGGGTTTCATGTCCATGGGTCGTCTCGCGTCAAGAAGGGTCAGTTGCCGCCGGCGAGGATGGAGAGCTGGCGGACATTGTCGGCGCCGTCGCGGTCGAGCAGGCGGGTCGGATAGGCGCCGGTGAAGCATGCGTCGCAGAATTGCGGCTGTTCTTCGTCGCGCGCGGCTTCGCCGACGGCGCGATAGAGGCCGTCGATCGACAGGAAGCCCAGCGAATCGACGCGAATGAACTCCGCCATGTCCTGGACGCTCATCCGCGAGGCAAGCAGCTTGTTGGTCTCCGGCGTGTTGACGCCGTAATAGCAGGACGAGACGGTCGGCGGGGAGGCGATGCGCATGTGCACCTCCTTGGCGCCGGCCTCGCGCACCATCTGCACGATCTTCTGGCTGGTCGTGCCGCGGACGATGGAATCGTCCACCAGGATCACGCGCTTGCCCTCGATATAGTGCCGGTTCGCGTTGTGCTTCAGCTTGACGCCCATGTGACGGATCGCATCGGTGGGCTGGATGAAGGTGCGGCCGACATAGTGGTTGCGGATGATGCCCAATTCGAACGGAAGGCCCGCCTGCTGCGCATAGCCGATCGCGGCTGGCACGCCGGAATCGGGAACCGGCACGACGATGTCGGCGTCGACCGCGTTTTCCCTGGCCAGTTCCACGCCGATCTGCTTGCGCGCCTCATAGACGTTGCGGCCTTCGATGTAGGAATCGGGGCGGGCGAAATAGACATACTCGAAGACGCAGAAGCGCGGTTTCTGCGGCTCGAAGGGGAAATGGCTCGTGATGCCCTTGTCGGTCACCACCACCACTTCGCCCGGCTTCACGTCGCGCACATAGCGCGCGCCCATGATGTCGAGCGCGCAGGTCTCGGACGCGAGGATCCAGGAGCCGTCGAGATCGCCGAGGACGAGCGGGCGAATGCCCTGCGGGTCGCGGCAGCCGATCATCTTCTTGGACGACAGGGCGACGAAGGAATAGGCGCCTTCCAGCTTCTTCACCGCGTCGATGAACTTCGCCAGCAGGTCCTTTTCCGGGCTGACCGCGACGAGGTGGAGCAGCGTTTCCGTGTCGGAGGTCGAGGAGAAGATCGCGCCGGAGCGCTGCAATTCGCGCTGCACCGTCATCGCGTTGGTGACGTTGCCGTTATGCGCCAGCGCCAGCCCGCCCGATTCCAGTTCGGCGAAGAAGGGCTGCACGTTGCGCAGGCCCGTGTCGCCGGTCGTCGGATAGCGGGTGTGGCCGATCGCGCGGTCGCCGTCGAGGCGGGCGATGACCGAAGCCTTGGTGAAATTGTCGCCGATCAGGCCGACATGGCGTTCGGCGTGGAACTGCGACCCGTCGAAAGTGACGATGCCGGCCGCGTCCTGGCCGCGATGCTGCAGGGCGTGCAGGCCGAGCGCGACGAAGGAGGCGGCGTCAGACCGACCGAAAATGCCGAACACGCCGCATTCGTCGTGGAAATGATCCGCTGCTTCGTCGGCTTCCGCCGTCATTGTCGTCATGTCTCAGTGCCGTCCGTCGTCTCGGCTTCTCCGGGCAGAATGCTGTCGAGATCCTCGGGCAGCATGTTGACCAGGCTTTGCGCCAGCGAATCCAGGAACGGCTTCGACTTGGCTTCGTCGATCCAGGCGATGTGCTTCTCGCCAAGGAAGATGCCGAGGAACCACACCGCCACCGCCGCGATCAGAATGCCGCGCAGCGCGCCGAACACGAAACCGAGCGTGCGGTCGAGCGGCCCGATCCGGCTGTCGATGATCAGGTCTGCGATGCGCATCGTGAACACCGTCACGATCATCAGCGCGACCAGGAAGATCAGGCCGCCGGCGACCAGTTGCGCGATGAGCTGGTGATCGACGTAAGGCTGAACATAGGGCGCCGCCTGCTTGTAGAACAGGAAGGCGACGACCGCGGCGAGGCCCCAGGAAATGATCGAGAGCAACTCCCGGGACAGGCCGCGCACCATCGCGAGAACCGCCGAAACGAGAGTGAGACCCAGCAAGAGGCCGTCAAGCAGGGTGATAGGCATGGAAATTTGTCTCCGAACAAGGCGTGCTCAACACTATCATCGCCTGCGGTTTTCGTCCCCCGGCGCGTATGCGCCACTCAAATTTCGTCCCCGTCGCGTTCACGCGTCAGGATCGTTCCCCCCGCAATGCGGGCAACCAGATCAGGAAGGCCTGCAACCTCGATCGCGTTCTTCCGACTGGCCTTGGAAACATCTTGGCTGCCTTTCGGCATGACTGCGGATTTGAAACCCAGCTTTTCGGCCTCTTTCAGGCGCTGCGCTGCATGTGCGACCGGCCTGATTGCGCCCGAGAGGCTGACCTCGCCGAAATAGACGCAATCGGACGGCAGGGCAAGTCCGGCAAGCGACGAGACCAGCGCTGCCGCGACGGCAATGTCGGCGGCGGGTTCGGATATGCGGTAGCCGCCGGCGACGTTGAGATAGACGTCATGCTGGCCGAGGCGGATGCCGCAATGGGCCTCCAGCACCGCGATGATCATCGACAGGCGCGGCGAATCCCAGCCGACGACGGCGCGCCGCGGCGTGCCGAGAGAGGAGGGGGCGACCAGCGCCTGGATCTCCACCAGCACCGGCCGCGTGCCTTCCATGCCCGCGAAAACGGCAGCCCCCGGCGCGCTTTCGTTGCGCTCGCCGAGAAAGAGTTCCGACGGGTTGGACACTTCGCGCAGGCCCCCCGAACTCATTTCGAACACGCCGATCTCGTCGGTCGGCCCGAAGCGGTTCTTCACGGTGCGCAGGATGCGGTAATGGTGTCCGCCTTCGCCCTCGAAATAGAGCACGCCGTCGACCATGTGCTCGACCACGCGCGGTCCGGCGATCTGGCCTTCCTTGGTGACATGGCCGACGAGAATGACGGCCGCGCCTGTGGATTTGGCGTAGCGGATCATCGCCTGCGAGGCGGCGCGGACCTGGGTCACGGTGCCGGGCGCGGATTCGGCGGCGTCGGTCCACAGCGTCTGAACCGAATCGAGGATGAGCAGGTCGGGCCGCTGGTCGAGCGTCAGCGTGGCGAGGATGTCCTCGACATTGGTCTCGGCGGCCAGCATCACGTCGGTGTCGGCCGCGCCGAGCCGCTGGGCGCGCAGCCGCACCTGCGCGACGGCCTCCTCGCCGGACACGTAGACGATGCGATGGCCCCTGCGGGCGAGCGCGGCGGCCGCCTGCATGAGGAGCGTCGACTTGCCGATACCCGGATCGCCGCCGACGAGAAGGGCCGAACCGCGCACGATGCCGCCGCCGGTGACACGGTCGAGTTCTGCGATGCCGGTGAGAATGCGCGGCGCGTCCTCGATCTCGCCCGACAGCGTGGTCAGCGTGACCGCGCGGCCCTTGCGGCGCGCCTGCTTGCCCGGTCCGCCGCCGATCCCGCCGGTCGGATCCTCCTCGACGATCGTGTTCCACTCGCCACAGGCGTCGCACTTGCCCGCCCAACGCGCATGCACGGTACCGCAGTTCTGGCAGATGAATTGTGTGCGGGCCTTGGCCAAGTCTCAGCTTTCGACGGCTTGAAGATAGCGCCGCTCATAGCGGTTGCCGAGACCGGTGAGAAGTTCGTAGCCGATGGTTCCGGCCGCGCGCGCCGCGTCATCCAAAGGAATGTTCGGTCCGATCAGCTCGATCCAGCCCTCCTCCAGCGCCTCCTCCGGCACGTCGGTCACGTCGAAGAGCGTCAGATCCATCGTCACGCGGCCGAGAAGAGGAACCTTCACCCCTCCGATATGGCCGCACAATCCGCCGGGAACCGCATTGCGCAGCGGCACGCCTGCGCCGGATCCTGAACGCGGATAGCCGTCTGCATAGCCGACCGAGACGACGGCGATAGTCGTGTCGCGCGTCAGCGTCTGCGTGCCGCCATAAGACACGGTCTCGCCCTTAATGGCCTGGCGGACCTGGACGATGCGGGCGTCGAGTGAGACGACCTGGCGCATCGGCGTCGTCCCGTCGACGGAGGCCGCGCCGCCGTAAAGGGCGATGCCGGGCCGGGTCAGGTCGTGGAGGAAGCCGTCGCCGAGATAGATGCCAGCGGAATTGGCGAGGCTTGAATCAATGTCGTCAAAAGCGGCTGCAACCCGTTGAAAGGATTCGCGTTGCTTCGCATTGAAAGCATGGCCGGGATCGTCGGCGCAGGCGAGGTGGCTCATCACAAGGATCGGCGAGATCACGTGGTCGCGCAGGTTGCGCTCGCGGAAGGAAAGCGCCTCGTCCACCGTCAGGCCGAGCCGGTTCATGCCGGTGTCAACGCCGATGGCGCAGGGGTTGCGCAGCCCGCGTTCGCGGCAATGCTTCGCCCAGAGTTCGATCTGGTCGAGGCTGCCCAGGACGGGGATCAGCCCGGCTTCCGTCATGGTGGGGGCGGACAGAGCGTGGACGCCGTTCAGCACATAGACGTCGGCCCCTTGGGCGATCCGGCGCACGGCCACGCCCTCTTCGGGCAGCGCGACGAAGAAGCTTTCGCAACCGGCCGCGAGCAGGGCGGGGACCACCTGGGCGATCCCGAGGCCATAAGCGTCGGCCTTGACGACGGCGGCGCATTTCGCCGGCGCCGAGCGTTGCGCGAGATCGCGCCAATTGTCAGCGAGCGCGGAAAGGTCGATGACGAGGCGGCCGCCGGCGAGGCGGGGATCGGCGCCTGTCTCCGTGACCCTCACCCTACTCGAACCGTTCCGGAAGGCGGTCTTCATAGGCGAGGTCGGAGAAGCGCGTGAACTCCGCCTGGAAGGCCAGCGGCACTGTGCCCGTGGGGCCATGGCGCTGTTTGGCGATGATGACTTCCGCCTTGCCCACGGCGTCGGCGAAATCCGTCTCCCACTTCAGGTGCTCCTCGGTGCCGGGCTTCGGCTCCTTGTTCTTGAGGTAGTATTCCTCGCGATAGACGAAGATCACCACGTCGGCGTCCTGCTCGATGGAGCCCGATTCGCGCAGGTCGGAGAGCTGCGGGCGCTTGTCGTCGCGGCTTTCCACCTGACGCGAGAGCTGGGAGAGCGCGATGATCGGGACGTTGAGTTCCTTGGCGAGCGCCTTCAGGCCGGTGGTGATCTCGGTGATTTCCTGCACGCGATTCTGGCTGGCCTTGGCCGAGGAGCCGGTCATCAGCTGAACGTAGTCGATGATCATCAGGTCGAGGCCGCGCTGGCGCTTCAGCCGGCGGGCGCGGGCGGCCAACTGCGCGATCGAGATGCCGCCGGTCTGGTCGATGAAGAGCGGGATCTTCTGCATCATGTTGGAACAGGCGACCAGCTTCTCGAAATCCGCCTCGTTGATCTCGCCGCGGCGGATCTTAGACGAGGAGATCTCGGTCTGCTCCGAGATGATACGCGTGGCGAGCTGTTCGGACGACATTTCCAGCGAATAAAAGCCGACGACGCCGCCCTCGACGGCCTTGATCGACCCGTCGGACTGTTGCTCGCCGCGAAAGGCGTTGGCGACGTTGAAGGCGATGTTGGTGACGAGCGAGGTCTTGCCCATGCCCGGACGGCCGGCGAGGATGATCAGGTCCGAGGACTGCAATCCGCCCATGCGCGCGTCGAGCGAATGCATGCCGGTGGAGATGCCCGACAGATGGCCGTCGCGCTGGAAGGCGGCGTTTGCCATGTCGATGGCGATGCGCACCGCGTCGGTGAAGGGCTGGAAGCCGCCGTCATAGCGGCCGGTCTCGGCCAGTTCGAACAGCCGGCGCTCGGCGTCCTCGATCTGGTGCTGCGGCGCCATTTCCACGGGCGCGTCATAGGCGATGTTGACCATGTCCTCGCCGATGCCGATCAACGCGCGCCGCGTCGCCAGATCGTAGATCGCGCGGCCGTAATCCTCGGCGTTGATGATCGTCACGGCTTCGGCGGCAAGGCGGGCGAGATACTGAGCGACGGTGATTTCGCCGAGCTGCTGGTCCGCCGGCAGGAAGGTCTTGATGGTGACCGGGTTGGACACCTTGTTCATGCGGATCTGGTCGGCGGCGACCGCATAAATCTGCCGGTGCAGCGGATCGTAGAAATGCTCCGGCTTCAGAAAGTCGGAAACGCGGTAGAAGGCGTCATTGTTGACGAGGATGGCGCCGAGCAGCGCCTGCTCGGCCTCGATGTTGTTCGGCGCTTCCCGGTAGAGTTCCGTGCCCTGGTTGCTGTTGTCGTCATAATTCAGGGCTGCGTCGGCCATTCTCGTCTCCTGCGTGGGGGGCACCTATACCCCCTGTCGCGCAAGCCGTGGCACGGCAATGCGCTTATCACCCGTGATTCACAGCCGGTGCACAAAGTCGGAAATATTTTTTTTCTGCTTGACGATCTTACCTGATTCGGGGCCGCGGAAGCATCACTCCGCTGCGCGAACGCCGCCCTGATTCGCCGCGTGGCGACGGTCGAAATCGGTCATGTAGTCACGGGTCCGCGGAATCGAGAGCTTGTTCTTCGCCAATTGCACCTGGAACACGACCAAGTCCTGCCAGCGGAAGGCGGCCTCCGACGCGGCGAGATAGAACTCCCACATCCGCGCGAATCGTTCGTCGTAAAGCGCGACGGCCTCGTCGCGGCGCGCCATGAAGCGCTCGCGCCAGGCCTTGAGCGTCTCGGCGTAGTGGTCGGTCAGGACCTCGACATCCGTGACGTGCAGCCCGGACAGTTCGACGGAACGCATTACCTCCGACAGCGCCGGAATGTAGCCGCCCGGGAAGATGTACTTGCGGATGAAGGCCGCGGTGACGCTGGGCGGGCCGGTGCGCCCGATCGTGTGCATCAGCATGACGCCGTCATTCTTCAGCAGCTGACGCGCCTTTCCGAAATACTCGCCATAGTGATTGACGCCGACATGTTCGAACATGCCGACGGAGACGATGCGGTCGAATTGGCCGTCCACCTCGCGGTAGTCGATCAGGTCGAACTGCGCCTGGTCGGCCAGCCCGGCTTCCTTGGCGCGCCGTCGCGACAGCCGCAATTGCTCGTCCGACAGCGTCACGCCGCGCACCTGAGCGCCAAAATCCTGCGCAAGCGTAAGGCCGAGTCCGCCCCAGCCCGATCCGATGTCGAGCACCTGCATGCCGGGCTCCAGCAACAGTTTGCCGGCGATGTGGCGCTTCTTGGCGATCTGGGCGTCTTCCAGCGAGACGTCCGGATGCTCGTAATAGGCGCAGGAATATTGCCGGTCCGGGTCGAGGAACAGGTCGTAGAGCGTGCGCGACAGGTCGTAGTGATGCTGCACGTTGGCACGCGAGCGCGTCTGCGGATTGAACTGGTGGAACCGACGCAGCAGATAGCGCAGCCTGTCGACGGAAAAGACCGGATGAATGTCCTGACCCGGTGCGTCGGTGACGCCGGAATAGACGATCTTCAGGAAGGTGATCACGTCACCTTCGACAAAGACGAGGTCGCCGTCCATGTAGGCTTCCGGCACCCCGGGATCGGGCGTGACGACGATGCGCCAGAGCGCGCCCCAGGTCTTGATCTCGATATGTGCGGTATCGCCAATCCCGTCGCCGTAACGGCGGGTTTCGTTGTTCGGGTAGGTGACCAGCAACGAGCCTTTCAACCCCAGCCGGTCAAGGAACCGATCTAACAGCCCCAGCATGGTCCTCGACGTGCCATCGTCCAACGTGTTGATGTACACATTGGACGAAATTTTTCACGCAAATGTCAAGACGGTCCCGATCCGATGGACCGGGGCCGTTCGAAAGAGCCTTGCGGGCGCTGTTTGATCAGGAAGCGGCTTCTTCTTCGGCTTCCTCGGCAGTCTCCTCGAACAGCTCTTCAGCGTCCGGATCGAAAGTCTGCAGCTGGGCGTCCTCGTCGACGCCGTAGATGGCTTCGGCGGAGGTCAGGTCTTCACCGGCCTGCTGGCGCTCGGCTTCGTCGGTCGAACGGGCGATGTTCAGCGTCACCTTGGTTTCGACTTCCGGGTGCAGGACGATGTCGACTTCGTGCATGCCGATCGCCTTGATCGGGTTCTTCAGGTCGACCTGGTTGCGCGAAACGTTGAAGCCTTCGGCGCTCAGCAGCTCGGCGATGTCGCGCGTGGAGACGGAGCCGTAGAGCTGGCCGGTCTCGCCGGCGGAGCGCACGACGATGATCGTGGTGCCGTTGAGGCCCTCGGCGATGGATTCGGCAGCCGACTTGCGCTCGGCGTTGCGTGCCTCGATCTGGCCGCGCTCGGCTTCGAAGCGGGCGCGGTTCGCGGCGTTGGCGCGCAGCGCACGGCCGGTCGGCAGCAGGTAGTTGCGTGCAAAACCGTCCTTCACGGTGACTTCGTCGCCGATCTGGCCGAGCTTTGCGATGCGTTCAAGCAGGATGACTTGCATTGGTTTGGTCCTTTCAGTCGTTCTGGATCTGTGTCGGTTTGGTTGGCTGCACCGGCGACAGCGGGACGTGACGGCCCGCGCCGAACATGCCGGCGATGAGAAAGATCAGCGTGGTGAAGCCGATGAAGGGGATGCTCAGATAGGCGATGAGCAGGATGGCGGCACGCCCGCCCATGCCGCGCGTGCGGGCATGCAACATCGCGAAGCCCGCCAGGGTGAAGCCAGCGCCGAGCGCGCCGGCGAGGCTTGCGGCAGCGTGGCCGATGCCGCCCGAAACGAAGCTGGCGACGAGGGCCGCCATGAAGGCGAAGCTCGCGATCCGGGGCATGCGCAGCGCCAGCGGCCAGTCTTCGCGCGGCCGGTTCACGAGGTTGGAACGCCGCGCGATCGCGGTGGCGATATAGATCGACAGGGTCAGCGCCAGCATCCAGAAGAAGGGCTGGACGAAGGGGATGACCGTGGCCATGAATTCGGCGAGGCTCGCTTCGCCCTCGGGCGTGAAGACGATTTCCGGATTGGTTTGCCGCAGCTGCGCGATCAGTTCGGATGCGAGGCCAGCGGCCAGTTCCGGCCCGAAACCGATCATCGCGCCGAGAACCACATAGGCAAATCCGGTGAACAGCGCGTTGGCGAACAGCACGTCGGCGAGCGGATACCAGGCGAGACGGCCCTGCGGTCCGCCGATCTCCTCGGCCGGACGGGCAAGGTTGAGCCAGTAGCTGGAGGCGCAAGCGGGAGCGGCGATCGCCAGCGCGACGAGAATGGCCACGAGGCCATTGGCGAAGGCGAGCGTTCCGGCGACGGCGATGAAAGCGCCCGTCAGCGCCGCCTTGAGGCCGAAGCCGAGGCCAGCGACCATCACGGGAACCGGCGAAATGAAGAAGAGGAGGACGGCCATCATCGAGCCGCCGGACAGGCCGAGGCACAACAGGGCCGTCGTCGCGCCTGCGAGCGCGCCGAATCCGATCCATTGTGGTGTCGATGCCTGGTTCATTCGTCGCTGTCCTGCCGTCTCGAAGCAGTTAGAGGCTTGATCGCCCCAACTCTGGATTTTTGCGTGACGCGCCCGTACCCGATGCGGACGCCGATTGCGAACCGGGGCGCTGGTGCGCCCCGGCCGCAGAAAATCACTTCACCACGTAGGGAAGCAGGCCGAGGAAACGGGCGCGCTTGATCGCCTTGGCGAGTTCGCGCTGCTTCTTCTGGCTGACCGCCGTGATGCGGGACGGGACGATCTTGCCTCGCTCGGAAATGTAGCGCTGCAGAAGACGCACGTCCTTGTAATCGATCTTCGGAGCGTTGGCGCCGGAGAACGGGCAGGTCTTGCGACGGCGGTGGAACGGCCGGCGGGTCGGGATCTGATTGATGTCAACCATTATCGGTTACCTCCACGCTCGCCACGGTCACCACGATCTCCGCGGTCGCCACGATCCGGGCGGTCGCCGCGGTCACGGCGCGGACGGTCGTCACGGTCGCCGCGACGGTCGTCACGATCGTTGCGCTTCATCATCGCGGACGGGCCTTCTTCGAGCTCGTCGACGCGGATGGTCATGTAGCGCAGCACGTCTTCGTGGATGCGCATCTGACGCTCCATCTCCTGCACGGCGTCGGCCGGTGCGTCGATGTTGAGCATGTTGAAATGCGCCTTGCGGTTCTTGTTGATGCGGTACTGAAGAGACTTCAGCCCCCAGCTTTCAACCTTATCAACCTTGCCGCCACGCTCTTCGAGGATGCCCTTGAAATGCGCAACAAGCTCTTCAGCCTGCTGGGACGAGATGTCCTGACGTGCAAGGAACACGTGCTCGTAATAAGCCATTGCTTCTTGCCTTTCGTTTCTCTTTCATCGGCCGTTCAGCGGCTAAGCCTCTGCGACTGTCCCGGACCTCGATGACGAGGGAGAGAAAGGCGCTTCGAACTTGACGGGTCGAGAGCGGAGACACGGGAGGCGCAGACATTTCAGCCTGACTATGGCAACAAGCCATCCTCCGTTCAGCCCCCAGCTGACCGGCAGATTGCGCGCTTATACAGGATTTGCACTTCGACGCAAGCGCTCAGGGCCACAGGCCGAACAACGCAGCAAGATAGGCCGCGTAGCCTCCCAGCAGCGCGAGGCCGACGGGCCGGCCGATCTTCCTGCCGCCGATCAGGAGCGTCGCGAACACAAGGCAGGCGCCAAGCATGACGGGAACGTCGAAACGCGGGAAGCTCTCCGCGACGCGGACCGGGACGAACACGGCCGTCAGGGCCAGAATGCCGAGAATATTGAAGATGTTGGAGCCGACCACATTGCCGATCGCGATGTCGGATTGACGGCGGAATGCCGCGACGAGCGATGTCGCGAGTTCCGGCAGGCTCGTTCCGATGGCGACGACCGTCAGCCCGATGACGGCTTCGGAGATGCCTAATGCATGCGCCATGCCTGTCGCGCCGCGCACCAGCGCCTCGGCGCCCGCAAACAGCAGAACGAGGCCCGCGAGGACGAACACGCCGGTCATCAACCGGGATGTCCGTGGGTTTTGTTCGGTCTCCGGGGCATCGGCGACGTTTCGGGCGACGAAGTAGGATGCGCAAATGTAGGCCGCGAGCACGGTAAGCATCGCCACCCCGCTCAAGGCCCCGATTTGCTCGAACTGAACAAGCCCCAACGTCACGAATGCGGCCGCGACCATGACCACGGAGTCGCGCCTGACCGAGTTGTCCCACCTGCGGATGGGAGCGATCAGGGCGGACAGGCCGATGATCAGGAGGATGTTCGCGGTGTTGGATCCCACGACATTGCCAAGCGCGATGTCAGCCTGCCCGTCGATCGCAGCGCGCAGTGAGACGAGGAGTTCCGGCATCGACGTGCCGAAACCGACGACAGTGAGTGAGATCAGCAATGTCGGCAGGCCGAGACGGGCGGCCAACGCGACGGCGCCGCGTACCAGCCATTCGCCTCCCGCAAACAGCGCGATGAGCCCGGCGGAAACCAGCCCGAGATCGGTCAGCATTGGCAGTGTTCTCGCAGCTCAGTTGTTCGCCGGGTCGCGTTCGGCCTGGATAGCCATGACCAGGATCTTCCAGATGAGCCAGGCGACCGGCGCGCCGACGGCCGTGCCGAGGACGGAGAAGCCGGCGATTGCCAGGTGAAGCGACGTTCCGACCGCCCAGATCACCGCCGCCGCGATCACCAGGATCTGCGACGACAGGAACAGGAACAGGCCGGCGATGCCGAAAATCATGGCGGCTGTCAGCGGCAATTGCGCGGGACGGTCGGCGATTGAAACGGAGGGTGCGGGGAGGGTGAGATCGGGCGCCGCCTGATGCGACATGATGGATACTCGAAAAGAGCCACCGGAGCGGGGCTGTACGCGCAGAAGAATCGGTCCGGCGTCACTGGTTTTCAAGTCCCCACGCGCCGCCCGCCGCGAATTTTTCCCGCTGTGACGAAACGGCGACTCCGGTCAACCCGCCGCCCGCCCAGCGGCGCGGCCGGAGAAGATGCAGCCGCCGAGAAACGTACCCTCCAGCGCGTTGTAGCCGTGATAGCCGCCGCCGCCGAAACCGGCAGCCTCGCCCGCCGCGAACAGGCCGGGGACTGGCTCTCCTGTCGTGTCGAGGACGCGCGAGGAAAGGTCGGTGTGCAGCCCGCCGAGCGTCTTGCGCGTGAGCACATGCAGCCGGACGGCGATCAGCGGTTCGTTGGCCGGATCGAGGAAGCGGTGCGGCTTTGCGGTGCGGATCAGCCGGTCGCCGAGATAGGCGCGCGCGCCGCGGATCGCGGTCACCTGCGCATCCTTGGAGAAGGGGTTGGCGATCTGCGCGTCGCGCGCCTCGATCTGGGCGCGAACATGCGCCGGATCGATCAGATGCGCACCGGCCAGTTGGTTCATGCCGGCCACGAGTTCTTCCAGCGTGTTGCGCACGACGAAATCCTCGCCATGCGCCTTGAACGCCTCCACCGGCCCGGGCGCTCCCTTGCCGAGCCGTGATTTCAGCACCTCGCTCCATCGGCCGGAGGTCAGGTCGGGGTTCTGTTCGGAACCGGAGAGCGCGAACTCCTTCTCGATCACCTTCTGGGTGAGGATGAACCAGGAATGGTCATGGCCCGTGCGGCGCAGGTGTTTCAGCGTCGACAGCGTGTCGAAGCCGGGCAGGCAGGGCGCGGGAAGGCGCTCGCCCGTCGCGTCGAACCACATCGAGGACGGACCGGGCAGGATGCGTATCCCGTGATTCGGCCAGATCGGATCCCAGTTCTTCAGGCCCTCGGTATAGTGCCACATCCTGTCTTCGTTGATTGTCGCGCCGCCGGCAGCCCGGGCGATCGCGATGCCGCGCCCGTCGACATGCGCCGGCACGCCGCAAACCATCTGCGCCGGCGGCTCGCCCAGCCGGTCGCGCGGCCAGGCGTCGCGCACGGCCTCCAGATTGCCGCCGATGCCGCCGGTCGTGACGATGACGCTGGGCGCTTCGAAGCGGAACGTGCCGACCGTGTCGCGATTGCTCTCGCGGCCCCGCTCGGCGTCGCTTCCAGCGAGAACCTCGCCGCTGACGCCCGAAATTGCGCCGGCATGGCATTCGATCTCGGAGACCCGGTGGCGGAAGGCGAGGGTGATGCGGCCGGCGTCTTCATGGGCGCGGACGCGTGCTATGAAGGGAGCGAGCACGCCCGGGCCTGCGCCCCAGGCAATGTGGAAGCGTGGAACGGAATTGCCGTGTCCCGAGGCGAACGCCCCGCCGCGCTCCGCCCATCCGACGACCGGAAACCACCGCATGCCCATCCGCGCGAGCCAGGCGCGCATCTCGCCGGCGGCGAAATCGAGATAGGCGCCCGCCCATTGCCGCGGCCAGTGATCTTCCGGCCGGTCGAACTGCGCCGATCCCATCCAGTCGAGCGTCGCCAGGTCGTGGCTGTCGCGGATGCGCAGGCGGCGCTGTTCGGGCGTGTCGACCATGAACAGGCCGCCGAGCGACCAGAAGGCCTGTCCGCCGAGCGACTGTTCGCCCTCCTGGTCGACGATGAGCACGCGCTTGCCGCGGTCGCCGAGTTCGGCCGCCGCGACCAGCCCCGACAGGCCTGCGCCGACGACGATCGCGTCAAAGGATGTCTCCAAAACCGCCTCCCACGTTTTGCGGACGATTCATGATACAATCCTGCCGACGGGGTGCAATTGCCACAGGGCGATCCCATATGGCGGTCTTGACAGGGCGAGACGCATTGACCAAACCGTCGCGACTTTCAAACGAGGCCCGCATATGACGACAGCATTCACCTTTCCGGGACAAGGCAGCCAGGCCGTGGGCATGGGCCGGGAACTGGCCGACGCCTTCACGGAAGCGCGCGACGTCTTCGCGGAGGTGGACGAGGCGCTCGGCGAGAAACTGTCGACGATCATGTGGGACGGTCCCGAAGACGCGCTGACGCTGACGGCCAACGCCCAGCCTGCGCTGATGGCCGTGTCGATGGCGGTCGTTCGTGTGCTGGAAGCCAACGGCTACGCGCTTGCGGGCAACGTCGCCTGCGTCGCTGGCCATTCTCTCGGCGAATATTCCGCCCATTGCGCGGCCGGCACGTTTTCGCTTGCAGACACTGCCCGTCTCCTGCGCATCCGCGGCAACGCCATGCAGGCCGCCGTGCCGGTGGGCGAGGGCGCGATGGCCGCGATCATCGGTCTTGAAGTCGATGACGTGGACTTCGTCTGCGAGGCTGCGGCCGGCGAGACCGACAGCGTCTGCCAGATCGCCAACGACAATGGCGGCGGCCAGCTCGTGATTTCCGGCGCGAAGGCCGCGGTCGAGCGCGCGGCGGCACTCGCCTCCGACAAGGGCGCCAAGCGTGCGTTGATGTTGCCCGTCTCCGCGCCGTTCCATTCCGCGCTGATGGCGCCGGCGGCCGAGGCGATGCGCGAGGCTCTCGCAAACGTCACAATCAACACGCCGTCCGTGCCGGTGATCGCCAATGTCGCGGTCGCGCCGGCAACCGAAGCGGCCGACATCGTTCACCGCCTGGTCGACCAGGTCACGGGGCAGGTGCGCTGGCGCGAGACGGTGGAATGGTTCGCCGGATCGGGCGTCGATCGCCTGGTCGAAGCCGGTTCCGGCAAGGTGCTGACCGGCCTTGCGCGCCGCATCGACAAGGCGCTGGCGGGCATTGCAATCAACAATCCCGCCGATATAGAAGCGTTCCTCCAGGCGAACGCCGGCCACTGAACGCCTGATACGCAATCCGGGAGGATGAGCACATGTTCGATCTGACGGGCCGAAAGGCCCTTATCACCGGCGCGTCCGGCGGTATCGGCGAGGCGATCGCCCGCACGCTGCACGCCCAGGGCGCCATTGTCGGCCTGCACGGCACGCGCCGCGAGAAACTGGATGCGCTGGCGGCCGATCTCGGCGACCGGGTGCATGTCTTCCCGGCCGACCTGTCCGACCGCGACGCGGTCAAGGCGCTCGCCGACGACGCGGAAGCGACGCTGGAAGGCGTGGACATCCTCGTCAACAATGCCGGCATCACCAAGGACGGCCTGTTCGTGCGCATGTCGGACGAGGACTGGGATTCGGTCATCGACATCAACCTGAACTCGGTCTTCCGGCTGACCCGTCAGCTCACCCATCCGATGATGCGCCGCCGCCATGGCCGCATCATCAACATCTCGTCCGTCGTTGGCGTGACCGGCAATCCGGGCCAGGCGAACTACTGCGCCTCCAAGGCCGGCGTCATCGGCTTTTCCAAGTCGCTCGCTCAGGAGATCGCCTCGCGCAACGTGACCGTGAACTGCGTCGCGCCGGGCTTCATCGAGAGCGCGATGACCGACAAGCTGAACGAGCGGCAAAGGGATTCGATCATGGGGGCGATCCCCATGAAACGCATGGGAACAGGCGCGGAAGTGGCTGCTGCGGTGGCGTTTCTGGCGGCCGGCGAAGCAGGCTACATCACCGGGCAGACCATCCATGTGAATGGTGGCATGGCCATGATTTGACGGGCTTTTGCGGCCTTTTCGGGTGAACAAAGTTGTCGCCAACGGCGCGTTGCGACTTGATTAGCCCGGACACTGAAGATAACCACAATCTGAAAAACTCCAAAGTCGAGGGAAACCGACATGAGCGACATCGCAGAACGGGTCAAGAAGATCGTTGTTGAACATCTGGGCGTCGATGCCGAGAAGGTGACCGAGAGCGCAAGCTTCATTGACGATCTGGGCGCCGACAGTCTCGACACCGTCGAGCTCGTGATGGCGTTCGAAGAAGAATTCGGCGTCGAAATTCCGGACGACGCCGCCGAGACCATCCTCACGGTCGGCGACGCCGTGAAGTTCATCGAAAAAGCCAACGCCTGATCGGCGTTCGGATATGAACTCGCCGGCCCCAAGGCCGGCGTTTTCAGGTTTGATTTCATGACCTTACGGCGGGTTGTCATCACCGGCATCGGCATGGTTTCTCCCTTGGGAGCCAACGCCGACACGAGCTGGACACGTCTTCTGGCAGGCGAGAGCGCTGCCGGACGCGTGACCGATTTTGACGTTAGCGATATTCCGGCGCAGATTGCCTGCCGCATACCCTTCGGCGACGGCTCCGACGGCACCTTCAATGCCGACGACTGGATGGAGCCGAAGGAACAGCGCAAGATCGATCCCTTCATCCTCTACGCGGTCGCGGCCGCCGACCAGGCGCTCGATGACGCCGATTGGCATCCGCAAAGCGACGAGGACCAGTGTTCGACCGGCGTTCTGGTCGGGTCCGGCATTGGTGGCATCGAAGGTATCGTCGAAGCCGGCTACACGCTGCGCGACCGCGGTCCGCGGCGTATCTCGCCCTTCTTCATTCCCGGCCGCCTGATCAACCTGGCCGGCGGTCAGGTGTCGATCCGCCACAAGCTGCGCGGCCCGAACCATTCCGTCGTCACGGCCTGTTCGACCGGCGCGCACGCCATCGGCGACGCCAGCCGCCTGATCGCGCTTGGCGACGCGGACGTCATGGTCGCCGGCGGCACCGAATCGCCGATCAGCCGCATCTCGCTGGCGGGCTTTGCCGCCTGCAAGGCACTCTCGACCTCCTACAACGACACGCCGACCGCCGCATCGCGGCCCTATGACCGCGACCGTGACGGCTTCGTCATGGGCGAGGGCTCCGGCATCGTCGTTCTGGAAGAGCTGGAACACGCCAAGGCGCGTGGCGCAAAGATCTATGCCGAAGTGATCGGCTACGGCCTGTCCGGCGACGCCTATCACATCACCGCACCGTCGGAAGACGGCGAGGGGGCGGAGCGTTGCATGCGCGCGGCGCTGAAGCGTGCCGGCGTCGATCCGTCCGACATCGACTACATCAACGCCCACGGCACCTCCACCATGGCCGACACGATCGAGCTCGGCGCCGTGGAGCGCGTCATCGGCGATTCCGCTACGAAGATCTCCATGTCGTCGACGAAGTCGTCGATCGGCCACCTGCTCGGCGCTGCCGGCGCGGTCGAGGCGATCTTCTGCGCGCTTGCGATTCGCGACAATGTCGCGCCGCCCACGCTTAATCTCGACAATCCGGACGTGGAAACGGCAATCGACCTCGTTCCGCACGTCAAGCGGGAGCGCGAGATCAACGTGGCCCTGTCGAATTCCTTCGGTTTTGGCGGAACGAACGCGTCACTGGTGCTGCGCCGTTACCAGGCGTGATCCGGGCAGCACGGTTTCGCCATAATCGTTTTTCAACGCTTTTTGCGTCCCGCCAGGCTCGATTCATCTGGACATAGTCGGCCAACGCCGTTGTATGGCTTGTGTCGATGGGGTCCTGCCGTGAAGATCGGCCACAAACACAGGGTTTCGATGTGAACAGCGAAAACCATTTCGGACGCAGGCCTTTGTCAGTCGACCATCCCGCCGGCTCGCGAGGGGCAGGTGACGAGCGAATCATCCTGCAATCGCCAAAGCAGGCATTGCGGCCCGAAGCGGCCGTCGCTCCGCCCGGACGGGCGCGCGCGGCGCGCAGCCAGGTCGTGGTGTTCTTCAACTTCCTGATCACGCTGGTCGTGCTCGGCATGGTCGGCGTCGGCGCGGCGCTCTACTATGGCAAGAAGCGTTTCGAGGAGCCCGGCCCGAGCGTGCTCGCGGCGACCCACGCCGTGCGTCCGGGATCGAGCCTCAGCCAGATCGCGACGAGCCTTGAAAGCCGCAACATCATCTCCAATTCCCGCATCTTCCAGGCCGGTGTCCGGATCTACGGTCACGAGAGCGACTTCAAGGCCGGCGAATACGAGTTCAAGGCCGGCGCCTCGATGAAGGACGTCATGGACATCCTCGTCACCGGCCGCGCGATCCTGCATCCGCTGACCGTCGTGGAAGGCATGACCGTCACCCAGGCGCTGCAGCGCATCGAGGAGAACGAACTCCTGACCGGCGAGATGCCGGAGGAGGTTCCGGCGGAAGGCATGCTCGTCGCCGACACGCAGAAATTCTCGCGCGGCACCACCCGCGCCGAGCTGATCTCGTCCATGCAGGCGCAGCAGCGCGCCATCATCGAGGAAACCTGGGCCAACCGGCGTGCCGACCTTCCGCTGAAGGACATCAACGAATTCGTGACGCTCGCGTCGATCGTCGAGAAGGAAACGGCTGTTCCCAACGAACGGTCGCGTGTGGCCGGCGTCTTCATCAACCGCCTGCGCAAGGGCATGAAGCTGCAGTCCGACCCGACCATCATCTACGGTCTCTTCGGCGGCGAGGGCAAACCCTCCGACCGGCCGATCTACCGGTCCGACATCGACAAGCTGACGCCCTACAACACCTATCAGATCGTCGGCCTGCCGCCGGGTCCGATCGCCATTCCGGGCCGCGCGTCGCTGGAGGCGGTGGCCAACCCGTCGGTGACCAACGACCTGTTCTTCGTGGCCGACGGCACCGGTGGACACGTCTTCGCCGAGACTCTGTCCGAGCATAACGCCAATGTGCGCCGTTGGCGGGAGATCGAACGCCAGCGCGCGGCGGAGGCCGCCAAGAAGGCCGAGGAAGCCCAGCTGCCGGCGCAAAACTGACGCGACGGCCGCATGGGGCGGCCGGCGTGCAGGCCGAAGGCTGGCAAGGGGGCAAGGATGACGGCAGTCCACAGCATGACCGGTTTCGCCAATGCGGTCCGACGCGGCGACGGCCTGGAAATCGCCTGCGACATCCGCTCGGTCAACAACAAGGGGCTCGATGTTCGGCTGCGCCTGCCGACCGGGCTCGAACGCCTCGAACAGCCGATCAAGAAGCGCGTCTCCGAAGCGCTTGCGCGTGGCAGCATCGCCATTTCCATGAGTGTCCGGCCGGAGGAGAGCAGCGCGCCGGCCGCGGTCGATGAGGGGCGGTTTCGCGCGCTCGCAGCGACCGCGATGCGCCTCGCCGAGGAATGCGGCGTCGCGCCGCCGACGGCCGACGGCCTGCTCGGCCTGCGCGGCGTGATCCTCGCCGACGACGCCGAGATGGAGCTCGACCCGGATACGACGGCACGCGCCTGCCTCGAGGTGGTGGGCGAGGCGCTGGAGGCCCTGGTGGCCGCACGGGTCGCCGAAGGCGAGGCCCTGCGCGCGATCCTCACCGGCCATGTCGAAACGATCGGACGCCTGACCGATGCAGCCGAAGCGGATCCGGCCAGTCAGCCGGCCGCCATCAGCCAGCGCCTGAAGGAACAGGTCAGCGCCTTGCTCGACGCGTCGGCGCCGTTCGACGCGGCACGCCTGCATGCCGAAGCGGCCGTGCTGGCGACGAAGGCCGACATCCGCGAGGAGATCGACCGTCTGCATGCCCATGTCGCGTCGGCGCGCGAAATGCTGCGCAAGGGCGGCGCCATCGGCCGCAAGCTCGATTTCCTCGCCCAGGAATTCAACCGCGAAACCAACACCATCTGCTCCAAATCGGCATCGGCCACATTGACGGCGATCGGCCTCGACCTGAAGGCCGTGATCGACCAGTTCCGCGAGCAGGTCCAGAATCTCCAGTGAGGACGCGCCCATGAACGCGGATGTCAAGAAAGCCCGCCCGGTGTCGGAAACCATACAGCGCCGCGGCCTCATGCTGGTCCTTTCCTCGCCCTCCGGCGCAGGCAAGTCGACGATCGCGCGCAATCTGCTGGAAACGGATTCCGGGCTGGAACTCTCGGTCAGCGTGACCACGCGCGCGCGCCGCGCCAGCGAGATCGACGGCGTGCATTACCGCTTCATCTCAAAGCGTGAATTCGAACGCCTGCGCGACGATGACGAATTGCTCGAATCGGCCGAGGTGCACGGCAATTTCTACGGATCCCCGCGCGGGCCGGTCGAAGAGGCGATGGCGCAGGGCCGCGACATCCTGTTCGACATCGACTGGCAGGGCGCCCACCAACTGGCCGAGAAGATGCGCGCCGACGTCGTGTCGATCTTCATCCTGCCGCCTTCCATGGCGGAACTGAAAGCCCGGCTGCACCGCCGCGCCGAGGACGACGAGGCGACGATCGCCAAGCGGCTGAAGAACGCCGCCACCGAGATAGAGCAGTGGCGCACCTATGACTACATCATCGTCAATGACGATCTCGATCGCGCCTTCGACGCCGTGAAAGCGATCGTCAAGGCGGAACGGCTGCGCCGGGACCGTCTCCCGGGCATGTTCGATTTCGTGTCGGGGTTGCTCGAAGAAGAGCTCTGAGCGGCAGCGCGCGGACGCCAGCCCGGTCAGACCGAGGCGTTGGCCAGCCGGCAGAATTCCTCGATCGATAGCGTCTCGGCGCGCCTTGCACCGTCTATCCCGGCGGCATCGAGCAGCGCCTGGCCGCCAAGCGGCTTCAGGCTCTGTCGCAGCATCTTGCGGCGCTGACCGAATGCATGCTGTGTGATCAGCGAGAGCCGCCGCGCATCGACCTGAAGCGGCTCTTCGCGCGGCGTCAGGTGCACGACCGACGACGTCACCTTCGGAGGCGGCCAGAAGGCCTGCGCCGGCACGTCGAACTGGATCCTGGCCGTCGTGCGCCATCCGGCGAGCACGCCGAGCCGGCCATAGGCGCTGTCGCCCGGCGCCGCGACGATCCTCTCCGCGACCTCGCGCTGGAACATCAAGGTGAGGGATTCGTAGAAGGGCGGCCAGGCGGCCGTTTCCAGCCAGCCGACCAGCAGTTGCGTGCCGACATTGTAGGGCAGATTGGCGACGATTCGCACCCGCTCGCCGCCCGCGAGGGCTGCGAAATCCGCCTTCAGCGCGTCGCCTTCGACGATTTCGAGGCGGCCCGGATAATGGGCGGCGATCTCGTCGAGCGCGGGCAGGCAGCGTGCGTCGCGTTCGATGACGACGACCTTCGCGGCGCCATGCATCAGCAATGCGCGCGTCAGCCCGCCGGGACCGGGCCCGACTTCGATCACGGTGCGTCCGGACAGGTCGCCGGCCGCGCGCGCGATCCGGCCGGTGAGGTTGAGGTCGAGGAGGAAGTTCTGGCCGAGCGCCTTCTTCGTGGCAAGGCCATGCCGCTCGATCACCGCGCGCAACGGCGGCAGACCGTCCACCGCGGTCTTCTCGCTGTCGGCTTGCTCCGTCACGCGGCCGCTGCCTGGCGACTGTGTGCAGACATCTCTGCCGCCATGCGCAGCGCGGCGATGAAACTGTCGGGGCGCGCCTTGCCGGTGCCGGCGATGTCGAAGGCCGTCCCATGGTCGGGCGAGGTGCGGATGAAGGGCAGGCCGAGCGTGACGTTGACGCTGTCATCGAAGCCGAGCGCTTTGGCCGGGATCAGCGCCTGGTCATGATACATGCAGATCGCCGCGTCATAGGTGGCGCGGGCGCGGTCATGGAACATGGTGTCGGCGGGCAGCGGGCCCCAAGCGTCGATCCCCGACGCGACGAGCGCTTCGACCGCCGGCCGCACGATTGCGTCGTCCTCGTGGCCGAGTGCACCGCCTTCGCCGGCATGCGGATTGAGCCCGGCGACGGCAAGCCGCGGCCGCGCGATGCCGAAGCGCGATGCGAGGTCGTGACTGACGATCCGGCAGGTCCGCACGATCAGGTCGCTCGTCAGATCCTGAAACACCCGGGAAAGCGGAATATGAATGGTCACTGGCACGGCGCGCAGTTTCGGCCCTGCCAGCATCATGACGGGCAGGACGGTTGCGCCCGTGTGGCTCTCGGACAGCGTCGCCAGATATTCGGTGTGGCCCGGATGGGCAAAGCCGGCGTCGTAGAGCGGCTTCTTGGCGATGGGCGCGGTCACGACAGCCGACGCCAGACCGTTCAGCGTGTCGGCCACTGCCCGGTCGATGGATTCGACGATCCCCGCCGCATTGGCGGGGTCGGGCTGGCCGGTTGTTGCCGATGTGAAGGGGTTTTCAAGCGGGACGACCGGCAGGGCGTCCGCAAAGACGCTGCCAGCAGCCTGAGGCGCCACGGCGCGCACCGCGACGTCGATGCCGATCGCGTCGGCACGTGCCTGCAGATGCGCCGGATCGCCGATGACGTAGAAGGGCGGCAAATCGGCCTGCTTGTGCATCGACCAGCTTGCCAGGATGACATCGGGGCCGATGCCCGCCGGATCACCGCATGACACGGCGAGCGGCGGGAGAGGGGATGTGCTCATGATGCGCCCCGGGACCGCGATCGGTCAGCGACGCTGGATGCGTGAGTTCTCGCGGATCTGCTCCAGGAGCTTCTTTCCGGCTTCCGAATCGCCGCTCTCTACGGCTTCGGTGGAAAATTGCAGCTGTGCCACGCGGTCGTCCGAAACGGTGCGGGCGCGGCAGACGATTAGGAACTCGACGCCGTCCTCGGAATCCTTGGGACGGGTGGTCTGGCCGCTCTGCAGTCCGGACACCTCGTCCTTCCAGCGGTCCGGCAGTTCCAGCTGGAGAACGCGGCCGAGATCCTGCACGGTCACGTCGCGAAGCTGTGCGGCGAGCGCGATCGTGTTGGAACAGTCGCCGACACGTCCGCGCATCGCGTTGGCTTCGCTACGGCGGCTCGCCAGGGTGCTCTTGCGGTGCGATTTGGGGACGACGAAGATCACCTTCTGCAGCGTGTATTCGGTCGAGGTCGGCTTTGCGCCGCCGCGCTCAAGCATCTTGGCGACCACGTCCTGCTCGCTCATCAGTCCGCCTTTGCCGCGCGACTGGGCGCCGACCAGCTGGCCCCAGCCGATCTGCACACGGATGAACTCCTTGAAGTGCTTCGCGGTCACGCCGGACTGGCCGAGAACCTGGGTGAGCTGCTTGGAGGACATCTTGTTGGAGTTGGCGAAGCTGGCGAAGGCCTGGTCGACGCGGCTGTCGGGGATGCGATAGCCGGCGCGCTGGATCGCGTAGCTCTTCAGCGCCTGTTCGATCAGTTCGTTGGTTGCAAGCTCGGTCAGGTTTCCTTTGCGCCGCTGCAGTGTCAGGAACGCCTTGCGGCGGGCGATGTCGTAGGACGTGACCGCCTGGTTGTTGACGACGACCTTGATGTCAGAAGCCTGTGCCGCCGTCGGAACGCCGCCGGCGCACACCGCGAATGAGAGCGCCGCCGCCGCTGCCAGCCTGCGAGGAGCGCGAAATGCATTGGTCCAGCCCGTCATGATTTACTTACCGCTTCTTCCCGTGGGTTCTTGTTCCGTAGCGACAACGCGGCCGCAATGGTTCGCAATGAGCAAAATCTTGGGCGAAAGCATGACGGCGGGCGAAGCTAGAAACCGCCGAGACCGTCAAGATCGTTGCCGAGATCGCCGAGCGTGCGGAAGGAGAGGCGGAAGCCGATGGTCGTCGTCGTGGAATCCGCCGCGTCGCGCGTCTGGTTCCACTGGATGCCGAGTGCGAAGCACTCATCCTCGTAACCGAAGCCGATGCCGCTTTCCGCAAGGCGCTTGTTGGTGATGTCGAATGTCGCGTTGCCGGACACGCGCCAGAAATCGGCGACGCGGAACGACGCGGTGCCGCTGACTTCGCGACGGTCCGTCTCGTAGCCATAGGTCGGCTGGGCGTCGATGAAGGCGTAACCGGCGGAGGCCGAAACGGGCTCGGAGGTGTATCCGACCTCGGCCTCGGCGCGCCGGACGGAGAAGTTCGACTCGTCGAAGCGGCCACGCAGCGCTGCCGTAAAGGATTCCTCGTAGGACGCGCCGACCATGGCCACGACGTCGGACACGTCGGTTTCCAGTCCGGAATCAGCACCAGCATTCATCATGTCCGGGCTGGCGAAGGAATTCGCCCCGGCCAGGTGGTAGGACTGCCCGACCAGGCCGTAGAGCGCGATGTCCTCGCCGATCGAGCCGGTGTAGCGCAGCCCGATATTGGCGCGCGTTCCACCCTCGATCCGGTCGTAACCGGAGAACTTGTCCCGATCGAAAAGGTTCGTCGTGTCGAACACGAAGCTCTGGGCGTCCTCGTTCGGCAGGGTGCCGGCGCCGGTCTCGTCGGGCCGCACGAAAATCTGCGCGATCGGCTCGACCACATGGGTCGAATCGCCATTGGTGAACATGATCGGCCAGCGGGCCTCGAGCCCGGCGGTCACCATCCAGCGGCCGACGCTGCCGTCGCCCGCCAAGGCCGCGCCGCTTGCGGAGTAGGCCGCCAGCGAATCGGTGTTCAGGCCGGTCACGTCGCCCTGCGCCGCGAGGATCGGGGTCAGCGCGAGGCCGCCAGTGGCGATGTAGGTGCGCTTCCATTCCGTCTCGACGGTGAAGCGGGCGCTCTCGCCCTCCAACCCCTGCGTGGCGAAGTTCGAATCGAGCACGTCGCCGCGCTGGTCGAGCTCGTCGCGATAGATGCCGCGCGAGTTGACGTTGAACGACAATTCGCCGCCTGCGACCGGCTGCGAGATGATGGTGTTGTAGTCGAAGCTCGGCAGCACGAGGGGCTGCATCTCGTCGCCGCCCATGCCGTCGGCGGCCTTCTCCTGCACCATGAATTCCATCGTGCGCAGGTCGAAGTAATTGCGATCGTGCAGCCCGCTCAGATAGATCTCGTTGCGCTGCACGGTCTGCGAGAAACCGTCGATGTCGTAGGTCTTGGAGAAATTCTTGTCGGTCTGGACCAGCCAGTTCCAGCCATATGACCAGCGCGAATTGAAGTCGAACTCGCCGGTCGTGCCGATCATCCCGCGATTGACGTGCGTGTTGTCCTGCGTGCCGGCGTTGAAGGCTTCGGGCTCCAGCTGATGGATTCCCGCGGCTTTCAGCGTGTACATACCGTCGGCGAGGCGATGGCGGAACTCGGCCTCGCCAAGGAAGCCCTGCCGAGCCAACCCCGTCGCGGTCATCTTGAGATCGTAGTTCGGGGCGAGCGCAATGAAATACGGGACCGAAACGCCGGTCCCGAGCTCGTCGGAGTGGCGCAGTCCGGGCGTCAGGAAGCCGGTCTTGCGGCGCACGGTCGGGTCGGCGGTCGTGAAGACCGGCAGGGTCGCCAGCGGAATGCCGAGAAACTCGAACGCGGCGCCCTCGAAGCGAATGGTCTTTTCTTCGCCGTTCCAGATGACGCGCTGCGCCTTGATCTGCCAGACCGGTGGTTTCTCCGGATGTTCCAGGCAGGGCGCGCAGGCCGTGTAGACGCCGTTGTTGAAGGTCGTGACCGCGCCGTCCTTGCGTTCGGCGCTCTCGGCGGCGAAGCGGGTCTCGTCGGGGGTCACGATGCGCAGCGCGTTGACGAAGCCGTCCCTGAAGTCGTCGGTGACGTCGAACTTGTCGGCGAAGACGCGGGTGCCGTCGGGCTGCAGGATCTCCACGTTGCCGATCGCCAGCAGGCGTCCGGACGACTGGTCGTAGACGAGCCGGTCGGCGACCATGCGCGACCCGCCGTAATCGACCTGCACGTTGCCGAATGCGGTTACCGTGCTGTTGTCGCGGTCATAGACCAGTTCGTCGGCTTGAAGCAGGAGCGGGGAGTCAGCCTGGGCGTCTGTCAAACCGGCAACGGAAGGCAAAGTCTGCGCGAACGACGGTACCGCCGAAGGCAGACTGGTCAGAACAACCGTCGCGGCAAGGCTGCCCGCCAGTTTCCCAAGGTGCCTGGACATAGTCCGTCCCGTTGCTTCGCTCACTAACCGTCCTCCCGGTGAAGGAGATACGCTACCCCGAAAAGAGTCGCAACCACCACCGGCAGCCATGCCGCCATGATCGGAGGAATCATCCCTGCACTCCCGAACGACCGTGTGACGGCGGTTACGACATAAAGCATGAACCCGGCGCCCATGCCAGACAAAATCATCCCTGCGGACTGCCCTGAGCGCACGAATTTCAGGGAAACCGTGGCTGCAACAAGCGCCATCGCCATGAATAATAGCGGCATCGCCAGCAGAGAGTGGTATTGCATGCGGAAAGGATAGGCCGAAACGCCGAAGGATTTGGCCGTTTCGATTTGTTTACCCAGTTGGAAGATTGGAATCAGTTTCGGCGGAATCAGCGCTTCCTGGATCACCGCCGGATCGAGTGCGGTGGGAATGACCATGCTGTCCTGCTTGATCAGGCTCTTGCCGGATTCGCGAATCTCCACCTCGGACAGGATCCATTCCTTGTTGCCCAGTTCCGCCTTGGCGGCGTCGATGCGCCGGCGCATCGCGTCTTCGGAATCGAGGTCGAGGAACACCGCCTGGAAGAGCGTCATGTTGTGCGGCGAGGCGCTCGTCGCGCCGATCAGCATGCTGCCGCCGTCGGATTGCGCCTGACGCAGCCACGGGTAGTCCTGCGCAAGCGGCGACTTGGAGGGACGCGCCCGCCATTCGCCCTCGACGGCCGTCGCTCGGGCGTAGCTGCTGGTGCCCACCGGATTGACGACGGTGACCGTCACCACGCCGACCACGAACGCTGCCGCGGTGACCGGAAACAGGAACTGCCACGCCGACACGCCGATCGACCGCGCCACCACGAGTTCGTAGTTCCGGTTGAGCGCCATCAGCATGGTGGCCGTGGAGAACAGGACGATGAAGGGCAGCGCGATCTGGATGATGAACGGCACCCGCAGCACCGACAGCAACAGGGCATAGCCGACGGTGTATTGCGGCAGGCCGCTGGTGCGGTTTGAAAACTCGATGAAGTCGATCAGGAAGGCCAGCGCTGCCACGCCCAGCGTGAAATACAGCGCCATGCGAAGCGCCTGGAAGAAGAAATAGAAACGAAGCGTCTTTCCCATTGGATCACACCGCCCTTGCGCGTGCGCGGCGCGTCCGGAACTTGCGGATCGCGCCTGCGACGCTGTCGGTCAGATGCATGACGCGGTCGGGCATCGAGAACTTCAGGCCACGGAAATACATCGCCGAAGACAGTGCGCCCGCGCCGATCGGCAGGGCGTAATAGAGCCACCACAGGCTGCCATTGCTGCGGTTGGCGCCGTCGATCGAATAGGCGGCGCCCTTGTAGAGAAGCGCGGCCCCGATCGCGAGCGCGAAGGCGCTTGCCTGCCGCTGGCGGTGCGATTGCGTCTGCCCGGCGATGGCCAGTCCCACCAGCGCGTAAAGGATCGGATAAAGCCAGTCGGTCGCGCGGCGGTGGATCTCTCCCCGGATCCAGCCCGGCGATCGCTTGAAGATGCGGTCGTCTGGATCGGGATGCAGGAGGTCGATCGTCTCGCGCTCCTGGGGATAGTAGAATTGCGTCGTGTCGGCCGATCCGAACTGCGAGAGCGACAGGGCGTAGGAATTGAAGCGGATGACCGAGATGCTGCCGTCCTCGAGCCGCTTGTTGTGGATCTGTCCGTTGGACATGACGAGCACGTCGTTGCCGTCGATGTCGCCGACCGTCCCGGACTGCGCGTAATAGATCGCCGAGGTCTTGGTGTCGCGGCTGTCGGAGACCATGATGCCCGACAGCGCGTTTCCGGGCAGGCGCTGGTCGATATAGATCGTCAGGTCGCGCTCCAGCTTCGTGAACACGCCCTCCTGCAGGAAGTTGGCGAGCAGGTCGGTGCGCAGCGCGACGAGCGTGTCGCGCAAGGCGCGGCTGGCGCGCGGTTCGATGAAGTGATTCGAGAACAGGACGAAGATCCCGGCCAGGAGCCCGATCAGGAGAACCGGCTTGGCGATCATCCAGCGCGGCGCGCCGGAGGCCGACAGGGCCGCCATCTCGGAGTCCGCGTTCATCGCGGTGAAAACCTGCACCACGGCGATGACCACCGCGATCGGCAGCAGGAGCGCCATGAGCTGCGGGGTCAAGAGCACGATCGCGAGCAGGAAATTCGTCAGCGATTGGCCGGTCACGGCCGCAAAGTCGATCCGCGACAGGATCTGCGTCACCCAGACGACCGACACGAGGGCGGCGAAGGAGGCTGCCATCGTGGTGATGGTGCGTCGGAAGATGTATCGTTGCAGCGTGTTCAAGGTCTGGTTCCAGCGGTGTTTGCCGCGGCCGGCACCGTCTTCCGCCCCTTCGGCTTACGCTGCCGGAGGGCGGCGGACGGATCATTGACAATAGGATTCGCCATGCTGAACTTTGTGCGAAGGGATATGGTTAATCATTCGTTGTCGGTGGCGCGCCCCCTTGCTATCGCCAGCCGGAACGCCAAAATCAAGATTCGAGGCTCGTCTGCGTCAGCATTTCGTGAGCCGTTTCCGTATTCATAGCAAACGCGCAGGATTTTCATGACCGTTCTTCCGACCATTTCATTTGCCAAATCCGCTGCGCCCAAGAAGGGCACGGCCGTCTTCCTCGTCGCCAAGGGCGGCAAGCCGCCGGCGCTGGCGGCCGAGATCGATCCGTCGGGCGTCATCGCCCGGGCGATGGAGGTGTCCAGCTTCGACGGCAAGGCGAAGAGCGTGGTCGACATCGTCGCTCCGGCCGGGTCTCCTGTCGATCGCATCCTGATTCTCGGCGTCGGCGAACCCGAGAAGGTCGGCGAAGGGGACTGGACCGCGCTTGGCGGCCTCCTGCGCGGCAAGACCGCGTCCGACAAGGCCGTGTCGGCGCTGCTCGAATGCGAGGGCATGGAGATCTCGCCCGAAGCGGCTGCCGGCTTCGCGCAGGGCATGCTGCTGCGTGCCTATGATTTCGACAAGTACAAGACGAAGAAGAAGGACAACGGCGACGACAAGCCGGTGGCCCAGAAAGCCACGCTGATGGTCGACAACACCGCGGCCGCCAAGAAGGCCTGGAGCGAGGCGGAAGGCGTGGCGCGGGGCATCATGCTGGCGCGCGATCTCGTCAACGAGCCGGCCAACATTCTCGGACCGGTGGAGTTTGCGGCCCGTGCCGAGGCGCTGTCGGCGCTTGGTGTCGAGATCGAGATCCTGACCGAAAAGGAAATGAAGAAGCTCGGCATGGGCGCGCTGCTCGGCGTCGCGCAGGGCTCGGTCCGTCCGCCGCGTCTCGTGGTGATGAAATGGAACGGCGGCAAGGCGAAGGACAAGCCGGTCGCCTTCATCGGCAAGGGCGTCGTCTTCGATACCGGCGGCATCTCCATCAAGCCGGCCGGCGGCATGGAGGACATGAAGGGCGACATGGGCGGCGCGGCGGCCGTCACCGGCCTGATGCATGCGCTCGCCGCGCGCAACGCCAAGGCCAATGTGATCGGCATCATCGGCCTCGTCGAGAACATGCCCGACGGCAACGCCCAGCGTCCGGGCGACATCGTCACCTCGATGTCGGGCCAGACCATCGAGGTCATCAACACCGACGCCGAGGGCCGGCTCGTGCTGTGTGACGCGCTCTGGTACTGCAAGGAGACCTATCAGCCGAAATTCATGATCAACCTGGCGACGCTCACCGGCGCGATCCTCATTGCGCTCGGCCAGAACCGCGCCGGGCTGTTCTGCAACGACGACGAACTGGCCGGCCAGATCTTCGAGTCGGGCGAGGCGACGGGCGAGAAGGTCTGGCGCATGCCGATGGGGCCGGAATACGACAAGATGATCGATTCCAAGTTTGCGGACATGAAGAATGTCGGCGGCCGCCACGCTGGGTCGATCACCGCCGCGCAGTTCCTGAAGCGTTTCGTCGGCGACGTGCCGTGGAGCCATCTCGACATTGCGGGCACGGCGATGTCGTCGCCGGCGACCGACACCAACCAGTCCTGGGGTTCGGGCTACGGCGTGCGGCTGCTCGACCGTCTCGTCGCCGACCATTACGAGGGCTGACCGCGCGGCGATGGCGGAGGTCTTCTTCTACCATCTGACCGAATCGACGCTCGACGAGGCGCTGCCGGTGCTCGTCGAGAAGTCGGTGGCGAGGGGCTGGCGCGCCGCGATCCAGTCCCGCGCCGCCGAGACGCGTGACGCGCTGGACGCGCATTTGTGGAGCTGGCGCGCCGACAGTTTCCTGCCGCACGGCCGCGACGGCGACGAGCGGCCGGCCGACCAGCCGGTCTTCCTGACGGTTTCGCCCGACAATCCCAACGGCGCGCAGATCCGCTTCCTCGTCGACGGAGCCAAACCGCCCGACGATCTCGCCGAATACGGCCGTGTGGTGCTGATGTTCGACGGCCTGAACGAAGGCGCGCTGTCGGCCGCGCGCGGCCACTGGAAGGCACTGCGCTCGGCCGGTCACGACCTGTCCTACTACCAGCAGAATTCCGGCGGCGGATGGGAGAAGAAGGCATGACGGAAGGCGCCTGTGAGGAGGAAGGCCACTCGCTTCCCGAGCGGCGTGACTTCTTCAAGGACATCTATCGGCGCGCCGACGGCGATCCGGGGCAGATCCCCTGGGCCGAGCTGGCGGCGAAAGCCAAGCTGAACGAATGGCTTATGCGTCATCCGGGCGAGGGCCGGACGGCGATCGATATCGCCTGCGGGCTGGGCGACAACGCCGAGGCGCTGGCGAAGGCAGGATACCTCACCACCGCCTTCGACCTGTCGGAGCACGCCATTCGCTGGGCGAAGAAGCGCTTTCCCGATTCTTTGGTTCATTACGAGACGGCCGACCTGTTTTCGTTGCCGCAGGCGTGGCGCGGCGCGTTCGACCTCGTCAATGAGTGCTACACGCTGCAGTCGCTGTCGCCGGACATGCTGCCCGAAACGGCCGGGGCGGTGGCGTCGCTCCTTCGTCCTGGCGGCGCGCTTCTGGTCTATGCGCGCTGGCGCGCCGACGGCCAGGAGGCCAATGGCCCGCCCTGGCCGCTGGAGGAATCGCGCCTGCATGTCTTCGCCGATCTCGGCCTCGTGCTGGAAGACGAGGAGCGATTCAAACTCGAACGTCCGGGGCGCTCGATCCCGCACAGCTTCGCCGTCTGGCGCAAGCCGGCAGGCGGCTAGGGCAGGACGATGCGTTTCCTCGGGCTGCTTCTTCTGCTTGCCGGTCTCGCCGGTGCCTTCGGCGAGCGCTTGCTCGGCCAGCCGATCGGCAAGTTCGAGATCGGCCGGTATCCGCTGCAGGTTTCGGCCAGCGGCGACCCGCTCTCCGTCACGATGCGCGCGGATGATGTGCCGGTCGAGCTCTCGCTGTGGTTCGACGTGCCGCTGGACTATTACAACTCCGGCGAAGAGCGCGTCTTCACGCTGACGGTGCGCGAAGGCGGCGACACGGTCATTTCCAAGCCCGTCTACCTGTCGCCCAAGACGGCCTATCTGCTTGACGAGGGCGGAATGCTGGTGGAGGACGCCGCCCGGTTCGACACGCTTGCCTCCGGTCAATACACCTTCCAGCTCTCCGAGGACGGTTCGGGGCAAGGCCCCGAGGGTGATGTCGAGCTGATCCTGACCGGCAATGCCGACATGCCCGCGCTCGACCTGCCGCCCATCGGCTTCACACTGATCGCCGTCGGCGGCGTGATCGTCGCTCTGTCCGGGCGCCGCAGGAGCCGTAGACCATCTCGTGCCGATGCGGAACGGGACCCTGAAAAACCACGATCCAGGACGTCCAGCATCGGCTATCGCCAGCCGGAACCCGAACCCGAGCCTGAAAAAAGCGAACCCGACATCACCTGGGGCCGCGACGGCGACAAGAGCTGACAGCAAGGCTGACCGCCTCCGCATTTGGAGTTTCCCTAGCGTAAGGTGTAGCCTGTCCCTCGTGAGCGCGCGGCGCGGGAGGGTGTGCATGCCGGATCTCTATCTCAGCATTTCCAGCCAATCCGATGACGTGATCGAGGCGGTTGCCGCTTCGATGGACAAGCGCGCGGCCGAACCCGAGATGAGACGCATATGCGCCGACTACATGCGCGCCCTGCCGCAATCGGCGGAAGTCTTGCTCGAGATCGGCTGCGGAAACGGATCGACGACGGGGCTGTTGCTTGAAAACGCGCGTCCGCGCGCATTGGTGGGCGTCGATCCGTCCGAGGGGCTGATCGAGCGCGGACGCCGCAGGTTTCGTGACGATCCGGTGGTGGAGTTCCTGGTCGGCGACGCGCTCGCCACCGGGCAGGGCGACGGCATGTTCGATGTGGTTGTGGCGCATACCGTGTTTTCGCATCTGGCCGATCCGCAGGGCGCGCTTGCGGAGGCTTGGCGCGTGCTGCGGCCGGGCGGGACGCTGGCCATCTTCGACGGGGACTATGCGACCAACACGGTGGCCCTCTTCGACGGCGACCCGCTTCAGGCGACGATGACGGCGGCGCAGCGCAATCTCATCCACGATCCCTATGTCATGCGTCGCTTGCCCGCGCTCGTTCGCGCCGCGGGCTTCGGCGCCTGCCGAACCCGGGCGCATGGCTACATGCAAACGGAAACGCCGGACTACCTGCTCAGCCTGATCGGACGAAGTGTCGACGCGGCCGCGGCAGCCGGCGAATTCGGGTCGGAACTGGCGGCGGGTCTCGCGAGCGAGGCGTCGCGCAGGGTGGCCGATGGCACGTTCTACGGCGCGATCCTCTTTGTCAGCCTGATCGCGGAAAAGCCGCTGGACGCGTGAGGCAGCGAGGGGATCAGGCCTCGGCCATCGCATCCTCGTAATCGGCCGAAAGCGTCATCCACTCGTCTTCCCAGTCGCCGACCCGGCTTTCCAGGTCGGAGCGCTTTTTCGACAATTCGACGATCTTCTGGCTGTCGGCGAGGATGGCGGGCTTCGTCATGTCGGTGTCGATGGCGGCGATCTCGTCCTGCGCCTTGCCGATCCGCTTTTCGAGCTCGTCGATCTTCTTCTTCAGCGGCGCGAACTCGGCGCGTTTCGCGGCCGCCTGCTTGCGCCGCTCCTTGGATGACTGGCCCGACTGCGTTTCGGCCGCCTGGGCGGTGTCGGCAGCTTTTTCGGGCCCCTTCAGGATGAGGCGGCGATAAGCGTCGAGATCGTCGTCATAGGGATGCACGCCGCCGTCATGGACGAGCCACAGGCGTTCGACACAGGCCTCGATCAGGTGCCGGTCGTGGCTGATGAGGATCACCGCGCCCTGATAGTCGTTGAGCGCCTCCGCCAGCGCAGCGCGGCTGTCGATGTCGAGATGGTTTGTCGGTTCGTCGAGGATCAGGAGATGCGGCGCCTCGAAGGTCACGATGCCGATCAGGAGGCGGGCGCGCTCGCCGCCGGACAGGTCCTTCGCCTTGGTGTCCATGCGGTCGCCACCGAGGCCCATCTGGGCGACGCGGGCGCGCACCTTCGATTCGGGCTGGTCCGGCATCAGCGCCTTCACATGGTCGAACGGCGTCTGTTCCGGCACCAGGTCGTCGAGCTGATGCTGCGCGAACATCGAGATCTTCAGCTTGTCGGCGCGCGAGAGCCTGCCGTCCATCACCTGCAGCCGGTCGGCGATCAGCTTGGCGAAGGTCGACTTGCCGTTGCCGTTGGCGCCCAGCAGGGCGATGCGGTCGTCATGGTCGATGCGCAGGTTGAGCCGCTTGAGGATCGGCGCGTCCTGCGCATAACCAACGCTGGCTCCTTCCATGGCAATGATCGGCGAGGCCGGCTGGCGCTCGGGCGAGGGCAGGTGGATCGGCTGCACGCCGGTGTCGATCGCCACCTCCACGGTCGCCATGCGCTCAAGCGCCTTCAGGCGGCTCTGGGCCTGCCGGGCCTTCGACGCCTTGGAGCGGAAGCGTTCGACGAAGGCTTCCATATGCTTGCGCTTGGCGGCCTGCTTCTCCGCCATCTTGGTCGCCAGCATCAGCTTCTCGGACCGCGTGCGGGCGAACTGGTCGTAATTGCCGCGGTAGAAGGTCAGCTTGCGGTTTTCGAGATGCAGGATGGCATTGGTGGTCGAATTGAGCAGGTCGCGGTCGTGGCTGATCACGATCACGGTGTGCGGGTAGCGCTGGACGTAATTCTCGAGCCACAGCGCGCCTTCCAGGTCGAGATAGTTGGTCGGTTCGTCGAGCAGCAACAGGTCGGGCGCGGAGAACAGCACCGCGGCAAGCGCGACGCGCATGCGCCAGCCGCCGGAAAAGGACGAGCAGGGGCGCTGCTGCGCCGCCGCGTCGAAACCGAGCCCGTGCAGGATGGCGCCCGCGCGGGCTTCGGCGGAATGGGCGTCGATGTCGGCGAGACGCATGTGGATCGCGGCGATGCGGTCGGGATCGGTCGCCGTCTCGGCTTCGGCCATGAGCGCCGAGCGCTCCGTGTCGGCGGCAAGAACGATTTCGAGAAGCGTCTGCTCGGTGCCCGGCGCTTCCTGCGCGACCTGGCCGATGCGCAGGCCCTTCGGCAACTCGATGCTTCCGCTTTCGGGCGCGAGGTCGCCGGTGATCATCTTGAACAGCGTCGTCTTGCCGGTGCCGTTGCGCCCGACAAGGCCGACCTTCATGCCTTCGGGCACGACGGCGCTCGCCTCCTCGAACAGCGGGCGGCCCATCATGCGGAAGGTGAGATCGGAGATTTGAAGCATGGCGGGCTTGTGGCTGAAAGCCCGGCGGGGCGCAAGGGGCCCCGAAACGCCAAACGGGCCACCCGAAGGCGGCCCGTTTCTGATGGAAGGCGATGTCAGCGCTGCAGGATCAGGCGGCACAGCTCGCGCAGTTCGCGCGGATAGGCGCTGTTGGAGACGGCAGCGTGACAGGGGCGCTTGTAGCGGGCGACCTCGCTGTCGGACATGGAGGCGACCACGCGGTTGATGTCGTCATCGCCGATGGTGCCGCCGCCACCGCCGGTTCCGCCGCCGCCGGCACCACCGCCGCCGTTCAGCAGGCCGCCGAGGCCGATCTCTATGTCGGCATCCACGCCGTCGCCGCCGCCGACGCCGGCCCCGACATTGGCGTTGGCGCTCACGCCGTTGCCGCCACCGATGGTTGCGTTGACGTCGGCATCCGCATTGACGCCATTGCCGCCGCCGATCGACGCGGTCGTGCCGACATCCGTGTTGACGCCGTTACCGCCGCCGAGCGAGGCGCCGACATCGACATCCGCACTGACACCGTTGCCGCCGCCGACCGAAACGTCTGCGTCCGCACCGAGGCTTACTTGGGAATGTGCAGGCACTGCAAAGGAAAGGGCGCTGGCGCCGATCAGGATTGCAGCAAGATTGCGGTTCATCGTCTGCATGTTCTTCTCCTTGTGTCTGGCATGCCCACCGCAAAGTCGATGCGCATGAAGAAGCAATGAGAGGGCGGCGATTTGGTTTCGTGAAAAATGGATTTACTACAACATATTGCCTAATCGCAGCAGAATCTGGCTAGCAGTATTTGTAGTGGGCGTTTCAAAATCGGACGACAACTGTAGCCTGATCGAGGTGCAGGTGGTCGGTAACAGGATGTTAACCATCAGCTTTTCTCGACATATCATATAGGTCGAGAAAAAAACTACCGTAACGTAAGATGAACTGGCCAAACCCGGTCGTTGACTTGGTTTGCGCTTCTGGTCTTCGAACGCAGCGCCGGAGTGAAGGCCGGTCGTCAGGCCGGTTTGGCATACCGGAAATCTGCAATCCGGTCGGGGATCCGGTTGTAGAACTCCAGCAGCGCCGGATCGAGATCGACGCACAGGTCCGTGCAGAGCTTCATTGCACTCTCCGCTTGCAAACTCGGTGGAGAGCCGGGAGAGGCGGACTCGAGCACGTCAAGCAATGCGCGGTGGGCTTTCGACAGGTCGCCGAAGCGGGACGACCGCGCCAACTCGGCATCGCCGACCAGAATGTGGACATCCAGCGTTTCGACGCGCCCCTTCAAGGCAATGCGGCCGGCCGGGAGGATGGCGAGGTCCGCGGCCGCTTCTCCCGTTTCTCCGGGAATGACGATCGGGTAGCCGAGTTCGCGACAGCTCGATTCCACGCGGGAGGCGACGTTGACCGTGTCGCCCACAACCGAATAGTTGAACTGACGGGCCGACCCGACATTGCCGACACAGGCCAAGCCACTGGCACAGCCGACAGCGATGTCGATCTTGGGCCGTTGCGCCATGAAGGGGGTCTCGTTGAAGGCTTTCAGCGAGTTGCGCATCGCCAGGGCGGCCAGACACGCGCGTCTCGGATGGTCCTCCAGCGCCAGGGGCGCGTTCCAGAACGCCATGACCGAGTCGCCGATGAACTTGTCGATTGTGCCCTTCTGCTCGAGTATCGCATCGGAGAGCCGGTCGAAGAGCGTGTTCAGCATCGTGACGATGTCATTCGGCTCCATCGTCTCGCTCAGCGTCGTGAAATTTCGAATGTCACAGAACAGGATCGTCAGCATCCGGGTTTCACCGCCGAGTTTCAGCTTGTAGCCTTCTTTCTCGATCTCGTTGAGCACGTCCGGCGACACGTAATGGGTGAAGGACTTGCGGATCGCGCGCTTCTCCCTGTCGGCAACGAGGAACTGGTAGGCGGTCAGCGCGCCGAAGTTCACCGCGCCGCCCAGCACAGGAAATGACGCGTCGAACAGAATTCCGTTGCGGCTGAAGAGGAGAAAGCTCCCGGCCAGAACGGACATGGCGGAAATTGCGCCCGCCGCAAGGGAGGTGAAAGCCCCGAACCGGGACATCACAATCGTCACGATCAGGCCGAGTGCCAGGAATGCCAGGATTTCCAGCCCGCCGACGAAGTCCGATCTATGCAAGAAGTCGCCGAGCAGGATCTGCTCCACGATCTGTGCATGGATCGAAACGCCCGGCACGTTCTCGCCGAGCGCTGTCGTCCTGATATCGAGCAGTCCGGCCGCAGAGGTGCCGACGAAGACGATCTGCCCCTCGACCAGAGGCCTGCTCTTCTCCGGGTTCTCCAGCACGTCCTTCGCCGACACGTAGAAGGCGGGATCGTCATGGCGGAAGCGCACCCAGAACTGCCCGTCATCCGTCGTTGGAACCTCGAATTCCCCGATTTGCAGCGATTCGGTCACTGCCTCGATATCCGGAGAACCGTTGACGAGCACGGTCGATACGCCGAGCGCGACGCGCAGCGCCTCGATGCTCAACGAGGGGAGCGGGCCCGTCGGGGTGCGCCAGAGCAACGGCACGCGCCGAATGACCCCGCCTTCGCTGAGCGGGTCCACATTGATGTTGCCGATCCCGCTCGCAGCCGCCTGCAATTCCGGCAGAAGCGGGGTGGTCGAGGACAGCGCAATCAGGCCGTCTGCCGGCGCCTGGCCGATTTGCACGAAGCCGGCCTTGTCGTATTGGAGGGCAGGGCTGCTGCTCGTCGTTGCGGCGATGCCGAACACCGTCGGCATGGTCGTGCTCGCCTCGGCGAGGCGCGTGTCGGTGTCGAAGCGGCTGAAATCGGCTCGGTCGATATCCCTCGGCAGGAGTTCGGCCACTCCGGGCTGGCTCAGCAGGTTCGCGGGCGAATAGCGATCGGGCTCGGCGAACAGGGCGTCGAACGCGACGACCGCCGCGCCCTGCGCGTTCAATTGATCGACAAGATCGGCCAGAACCGACCGCGGCCAGGGCCATTGTCCGATCGCTGCAAGGCTGTCCTCGTCGACATCGACGATGCGAACGGGAGTATCCGCGGGAGGCCTGGGATCCAGCCTCTGCAGGAAGTCGAAATAGGACATCCGCAAGCCGGCGATGGGCCATGGATCGGCCCCGCGCAGCATGGTCATCGCCAGGATCAACGACAGACCGAAAAGCAAGACGCGTTTGCGTGGGCGGTTCATGCGTTGCTCACACTGCGATCGACCACAAGAGGCTCAAAGAGTAGAAAAACGGCGCGCTGAAGCGCCGTTTCGTGAAGCCGGATTGCACATCAGTTGTTACGGTGATCGCCGCTGTTCCCGGTCTGGCCGTCGCTGTTGCCGCCGCCTCGTCCTGCGCTGTTGCCGCCGGCTGCACCGGAATTGCCGGGACTGCCGGTGGGGGTTGTCGCGGGCGTTCCCGCCGGTGTCGTTGCCGGCTGTGTTCCCGCGGGCGCCGAGACGGGGGCGGGTCCATTGACGCCCTGAACGCTGCCGCCTGACTTCGAGGCTATGCTGACGGCCAGCTTCGTGTAGCGGCTGCATGAACCGGTGCGCGTGCGAAACGCGCTCATCAGGGACTTCTGTGAGAACAGGTAGGGAAAGCCGTCGCTGATGCGCTTGGCGCCTTCTTCTCGCGTTTCGGGCGTGCCCACTCTGCCACGTCGATCGGCATAGGCGAGGTTGCAGCCGCGATTGACCCGCTTGCATTCTCCCGAGCGGCCACAGAATCTGACCGAGCCGTAGAGGACGGCGAGATCGGTTTCGCGCTTGCCATTCACCGAGAAGTCGAAAGTCGTGCCCCGCACGCCCATGGTCGCGGTCGGTGTCCGGATTTCGTAGGCGGACTTGCTGCTTCGGCCGGTGATGAAGCGGAAACTCCCCTTGACCGCCGTCACCGCGAAGCGGTTCGCGGATCGGCCCGATTTCATCAGGATTTCTTCGACGATCAGTCGCGAATTCGGGCCGACGACGATGCGTGTCTGATCATCGAACAGCAACTGTACCTGGCCTGACCGCTGAGTCTCGATAACGTCTCCCTGAGAAAACCTGTTGCCCGAGACGATGATCCGGGCCGAGCCCGAGACCTTGACGTAGGATGTCTGGTCCACATCCATCGCAGTAGCCAGTTCCCTGGCATCAATGCTTGACGAGTAAAATGAAAATGCGCCCGCAAGGGCAAACCCCATGATGGTAAGAATACGCACAGCGCCCGTCCCAGATCAAAATGATTGCCCCGGATAGGACTATGCGGCCCGGTTGGGGCTATTACAACGTGCATTATTCTGTAATTCGCGGGAAAATCAGGCTTTTGGCATGCTTGTGTCTGGCGTTGCCGCCCGATTTGCCAGCGTGAAACGGGGCCGCCGAGCGGTCTTCAATGCGTTCTGACTGTTCCGGCGTCGATCTGCGCGTTCAGGTGAACGGGCTGCCTTCCTCCGTGCGCAGGAAGTAGATCAGGTCCAGCGACGGAGGCTCGTGGCCGAGCACCGACAGGATCATGTGCGCATGGCCGCGGTGATGCGTCTGGTGATTGAAGAAGTGGGCCAGCGCCGGCGACAGCGCCTGGGTCACCTCCTTCGGGGAAGTAACCGGCACATAGGAAAACAGCCCGGCAAGCGTTTCCTCGCTCAGTGTTTCGACCCAGTCCACGATCCGCTCGTCCATCCGGCCACGCTCGGTCCGCAACGCGCCGAACTGCGGATGCGGCAGATCCGCGAGCACCCTGTGCGTCTCGCCGGTGCCGGTGAAGCGATGCATCCAGATGCGGTCGGCGACGAGGATGTGGTTGAGCGTGCCGCACATCGAGCCGAAATAGGCGCCGACGTCGCGGTCCCATTCTTCTTCCGAGAGCAACTCGGCGGCGTCGAAAAGCCGGCCGTTGGCCCAGCGATTATAGGCTGCGAACATCCGGTAATGCGTGCGTCCGTCCATGCTTCCAACTCCCCGTTTCGGTGATGCGATGCCCGGCAGTCCGCGGCGTCGCGCGCCCCTTGGCAAGCGCCATGCGGGCGGCTATAGACCGCGCGAATTTCAAATTCTCCCCCAATCACGACCAAGAGGACAGTCCCATGGCCATCGAGCGCACCTTTTCCATGATCAAGCCGGACGCCACCGCGCGCAACCTGACCGGCGCGATCACCCAGATGCTTGAGGAGGCCGGCCTGCGCGTCGTCGCTTCCAAGCGCGTCTGGATGAGCCAGCGCCAGGCGGAAGCTTTCTACGCCGTTCACAAGGAACGCCCCTTCTTCGGCGAACTGACCGAGTTCATGTCGTCCGGCCCGACCGTCGTTCAGGTTCTGGAAGGCGAGAACGCCATTGCCAAGAACCGTGAAGTCATGGGCGCGACCAACCCGGCCGACGCCGCCGAGGGCACGATCCGCAAGGCTTTCGCCAACTCCATCGGCGAAAACTCCGTCCACGGCTCCGACGCTCCGGAAACGGCTGCCGAGGAAATCGCGTTCTGGTTCGCCGGCTGCGACATCGTCGGCTAAGTCTGCATCCAGACTTCGAATTTCTAGAAACCGGGCCTCGCGCCCGGTTTTTTCATGCGCCCTCGGCGAGCCGGATGGTCTCCAGGAAGGCGCGGGCATGGTCGGGCAGGGGCTGCGACTTGCGGGTCGTCGAATTCGTGCAGACGACGGTGCCTTCGGCCGTCGAGCGGCAGGTTCCGTCCTTGAAGATCGCATGGCGAAGGCTGACCGAGGAATTGCCGATCCGCGTCACGGCCGTGCCGATGGTCACGTCGCCGGGCCACGTCATCTCGGCCAGGAAGTCGATGGTGATCCGCACGAGCGAGAAGTGGCAACCCGCCGGCGGCATCGCCTGCGCAGGGTCGTAGAGGACGGAGACGCGCCCGGCCTCGTACATCGTCGAATAGACCGCATTGTTCACATGACCCTCCTGGTCATGATCGGCGTAGCGCAGCGTATGCACAGTCAGCGCGGGAAACATGTCGATCGTGGGCAGCGCGGTCTTGTCGTTGTTCATGGCGGTCTCCGTTCGTCCTGGCAGGCGCCCCATAGCCGATATCCGGAGCTGCGACAAAACAGCCGTCCGGTTGCCTTGTCACGGCAATGCTGCAATCCTCGCACAGGAATCGCCGGAAAGTGTCGAAGGGGCCAGATGCCTTATCCGGAATATACGCGCGCCGAACGCATCGCCGATGGCGTCATTCACGTCATCGGAATAGCCGCGAGCGTGATCGCGGTCGCTGTCGTCCTCGTCCTCGCCATTCCGACGCTCGACATTCCCAACAGCACTTCGCTCGTCATCTACGGTGTCACGGTCGTGACGCTGTTCAGCGTGTCCGCTGCCTATCACATGGTCAGCGATGCGGGCTGGAAACCGGTCCTGCGCCGCTTCGACCAGGCGGCGATCTTCCTGAAGATCGCGGGAACCTACACGCCGCTCGTCGTCCTGATCGGCAGCGCCTTCGCCTATGGCGTGCTTGCGTTCGTCTGGGCGGCCGCCGTGCTCGGCGCTGTCGCCAAGCTCCTGATGCGCCGCAAGCTCGAGGGCGTCACCGTCGCGATCTTCCTCGTGCTCGGCTGGGCCAGCCTGACGCTCGCCTGGCCGATCTTCGACCGACTGCCGGGCGTCGTCTCCGCGCTCATCCTGTCGGGTGGCCTGCTCTATTCCGTGGGAGTCGTGTTCCATCAATGGAACAGCCTGAAATACCAGAATGCGATCTGGCACGCTTTCGTCCTGGCGGCGTCCGGTTGCCACTTCACGGCGGTCACGGCGGGCGCTTTCTCGGCCGCCTGAGCGAAAAAACCGTCACACCCTCTGGACAAATGCGTTTCTGTCGATCAGTGATCTGCAGAATTGAATGGGGTCGTAGCTCAGTTGGGAGAGCGCGTCGTTCGCAATGACGAGGTCGTCGGTTCGATCCCGATCGACTCCACCAATTATCCGCCTGTCCAAGCCGTCTGTCGGCCTGCTGAAACGAGGTTTCCCGGGCAGATTACGGGGGCGACAGATTTTTTCGCTTCACCGTGCAACCAAAGCGGCGCTTCCGCATTTTGGATTTCATGAGCGTTTCTGTTACCCCCAGCACCATCCTTCTGCTTGACGATGACCCGATCATTGCAATGGACGCGGCGATGGAGATCGAAGACCATGGCCACAAGTGCCATATTGCCTACGATCTCGCCTCCGCATTCGATCTCTTGAACGAAGTCAATCCGGACGCGGCCCTGCTCGATTTCGATCTGGGCGGTCACACGAGCCTTCCGATCGCGGTCGAACTGCACGAGCAGGGTCTTCCGTTTGCGTTCGTGACGGGTCGCGAGGTCGGCGAACTATCAAGCAAGCTCGGCACTACGCCGCAGGTCTTCACCAAGCCGGTGAATTACGCCGACGTTGCGCGCCATCTGCTGATGGCCGCCTGACGCCACACCTTTTTCGGTCTGATCAGTCCGCCTTCGCGCGCTCCAGCGCGATGGCGACGGCCTTGCGCATTCCCTCGAAGTCATACGGTTTCGCGAGGATCGGGACATCGCTCAGATGCTCGGGCATGACGGCGTTCTCGCCATAGCCGGACGCGAAGATGAAGGGCGTGCCCGCTTCGTGCAGTTTCTCCGCGATCGGGATGCTGAGATCCGCGCCGAGATTGATGTCCAGCACCGCGAAATCCACCGATCCTTCGTCGAGCGCCATCAGGCCCGTGCTGACAGTGCCGCATGCGGTGACGCGCGCGAAGCCCATGCTCCGCAGGATGTCCTCGGCGTCCATCGCGATGATGAGATTGTCCTCGGCAAGCAGCGCATGCTGCGGGATCGCGGGCATTTCGTGATCCACGTCGTTCGATGCGGGTTCCTCGAAGACGCTTTCCGGCATGGGGTCGCCCTCCCGGACATGGGTCGCGGGGATGCGGATCCGCGCCTTCACGCCGGTGACGGGATAGTCGATTTCCGATTCGCCTTGCAGTTCGAACGGGATGGACCGCTCGATGATCGTCGTTCCGAACCCGCGGCGGGTCGGCTTGGTGACCGGCGGTCCGTCCATTTCGGTCCAGAAGAGGTCCAGCGCTCCGTCCGGCAGGCGCGTCAGGTTCACCCGCACCGTGCCGCTGCGATCGGCGAGGGCGCCGTATTTGGCGGAGTTCGTCATCAGTTCGTGGACGACGAGCGCGACCGTCGAATAGGCCGTCGGGGTCAGCATCACCTCGTCACCCTCGATGATCACGCGGTCCGACTTGTCCAGAAGATAGCCGGCCGCTTCAGTGCGAATCAGTTGCTTGACCGGGGCAGGCAGCCAGTTTTCCTTGGTGATCTGGTCGTGGGCGCGCGCCAGGGCGTGGATTCGGCTGTCCAGAACCTTGGCGAATTCGGCCGTGGAGATATCCGTTGCCGAGGTCTGCGAGATCAGGCTTCGGACCAGTCCGAGAATGTTGCGGACGCGGTGATTAAGTTCGGCGATGAGAAGTTCCTGCTTCTCGGACGCCTTCCTGCGCTCCTCGGCTGCCTCGTCGGCCATGCGCAGCACGACCTCGAGCATCGTGATGCGCAGCTGTTCGGCGGCCTTGATCTGGGTGCGCGACCATTCCTCGCTCTGCCCCTCGACCTCCTCGCGCCAGGCCTCGAAGCTCTTGCGCGGAGTGAGGCGGATGCCGTTCGGACCGAGTTGCGCCGGTTTCTCCGGATCGCCGGCCCAGGTCACGACGCGCTTCAGTTCCGGACGGAAGAAGATCACGTAGTCGCGGGGCGCCTTCGAGATCGGAATGGCGACCAGACCGGCGGCGTCCTCCTTGTAGGCCGTCGCTTCCGGCAGAAGCGTCCGGATCTCGTTTGTCGCGAACACCTGGCCCGCGGGCAGCGTGTTGAGACGCTTGGCGATCGCACGCACGTCCTCGTTCGACGGGCGCAGCCCGACACCGGTGACGGCGCCGTTGGCAAGAACCGCCATGCCGTCCGCCTGCATCAGCGCGAGCGCGGATTCGTAGTTGGCGGCAAAGAGTTCGTTCACCGACGAGGAAGCCGCGGCGGAGCGCGAGACCGCGTTGATCAGTTCGCTGGTGCTTTCGAGGGCGGCCGTGTCGTCGCGTGAAAGCCGGCCCTCGAGCAAGAGCGAGAGCATCTGGCCGAAGAGCAGGATCGCGTTGCGCTGCGCCTGCGGCAGGATCTTGGACCTGCGATGGTGGCAGGCGATGAGGCCCCAGAGTTTGCCCTCGATGATCAGCGAGATCGACATCGACGCGCCGACCGGCATGTTGCGCAGATATTCGAGGTGGATCGACGAAACCGACCGCAGGATCGAGTTGGAGAGGTCGAGGACCCCGTCGGGGCCCGGCCCGGGTAGGATCTCGACGCCGTCGTCATAGGTGTCGGCGATCACGCGGATCGGGTTCTTGACGTAGAGCGTGCGGGCCTGAGCCGGAATGTCGGACGCCGGATAGCGCAGGCCGAGAAACGGCTTGAGGCCGGAGGCATGCCATTCGGCGACGACTTCGCCGCTCTGGTCCGGTGCGAAGCGATAGGCCATGACCCTGTCGAAGCCGGTCAGGGCCGCCGCGAAGCGGACCGCGAATTTGAGGATGCCGGTGACGTCGTTCAGCCGGGCGATGCGGTTCATCGCCTGCTGCACGTCGCCGACATAGCGCTCGGCGCTGCCATCCGCCGACGGGCGCTCGAATTCGAGGACGATGTGGTTGCTGGCGATGTGGACGGTGGCGTCGTAGAGGCTCTTGTCCCCGAGGCCGACCGAAACATTGTGCACGATCTCGGGCAGGGCGCCGGAGCGCATGTTCTGCAGCTTGTTGCGGATCGAGTGGATGGACTCGCGTGACAGGAACGTGGTCGCCGCTTCGCCGATGAGGCTCTCCGGCTCGCCGCCGAGATATTCCGACGCGTTGGCCGAGATATGCGACACGATCCAGTCGGAGGTCAGCGCGACGAGAAAACCGAAACGCTGCACCTTGCCGAGCAGGTGGATCGGCTCGCGGTCGCAGTTGGTCAGGTCAACTTGTGGTTTGGTATTCTGGTTCATAGGGCGAGAAACACGCCTCCGCTGTCACTAGGTATTGTCGAAAGAGCGCGACCGCGCTGTCGCGCATGTCAACAAGGTCGTCCGGCGACCACTGCGTGCTTTGAAGCCAGTTCAGGTAGCTCTGCCAAAAACCGCAATTCTCCCCGTGGCTGAGAAAATCGGTTGGATAGCTGGCGCCTGATTTCGCAAGTCGACGACGAATGACTGTCGCCCCGAGACGAGAGCCCTCGAGCACGTATAATAGACCTGCAACCGCACCGGGCGAATTTAAAAAAGACATAGGAGCGGCGCTTGCCGGCGCCAGTTCGAGCGCCCGGATGTCGTTTTCGAGCGCCGACGTGCGCATCCGCTCCTCGAACCGGGGCAGATCGACGAGGTGACGGCTGCGAAGCAGGAACGCCTCCGTGCCGGGAACGACGGCTGCATGCGACATGAGCATCGCGCCGTAGCCGCACGGAGTGGTTATTCTGTCCATGCTGAAAAGGGAGTCGACTTGCCTGTGCAGCGAAGCGGTCGCCTCGATCAGTCCGTCTCGAATGGAATGCAAAAAATAGACCTGACGTAAGGGTAGGAAAAAGAGCTCTAGCCCATAAACGCAGCAACATGCGATTTGGTTCCCGCGCTGCACAAATTTTTCGAGCGCGGGCATCCACGAGTGCTGTGCTTGTCCTCGCGCCGCTCGCCCGACGGACCCGGCTGGATGCCTTGCCTGTGGCGAGAGGGCAAAAGTCGGCCCGGCGTCCTTGCGCGCTGAAAAAGGTTAATCCTATAGTAACATTTCGCATATTCCGGGGGGATTCTTTCATTGAAAGCTAATATGACACATTTGAACCTATCCATTTTCGCCGTTCCGGTCCTTCTTGCGTCCGTGGTTTCAGCTTCGGCTGAAGACCTCGACGGTTCTGCCTCCGCGCAGAACTGGGAGGGCCTCTATGGCGGTGTCCAGATCGGCTATTCGGCCGGCAATACGTCGTCGACGGCCAAGGGAGAGCGGATCGTCCAGATCATCGGCGCGCTGTCGATCTCCGAGTCCGACTACGATTCCAATCCGGACGGCGTGTTCGGGGGCATTCAGGCCGGCTACAATGTCCAGGTCGGATCGAATCTCGTTCTCGGCATCGAGGCAGGCATCAATGCCGGCGAGATTGCCGACGTCTATGCCGATCCGGCCGCGCCGAGCCCTGACGACACGATCTCCAGCCAGATCGACTGGCAGGCGTCGGTCCGCGGGCGTGCAGGCGTGACCGTGGGCGACACGCTGTTGTTCGGAACCGGGGGCATGGCATGGGGCAAGGCGAGCATCTCAATGACCGCTCCGCTTCTGCCCGACGAGAGCACGACCCTCACGGGCTGGGTGGTCGGCGCCGGCACTGAGCATATGGTGTCGGAGCATACGAGCCTGAAGCTCGAATATCTCTACACCTCCTATCAGGACCACACCTGGTTTCCCGACGACGTCGACGGGAGGAATTATGCGCTCGAGGCCGCGGTCGAGACGCACAACGTTAATGTGGGGCTGAACTACCACTTCTAAACGGGCTCTGCCGGCGACAGTCTACCGTGTGACGAGGCTTGGGCCGGTTGCTTACCAGCGCTCGGCCGCTTCGTCGTCGGCGTCTTTCGCCGCGACCCAGCCGCCTCCGCCGCTGTCCTTCAGTTGTTCCTTCTTCCAGAAGGGCGCGCGGGTCTTCAGGAAATCCATCAGGAAGTCGGCCGCCTCGAAGGCCGCCTGGCGGTGCGCCGAGGCCGTGACGACGAGCACGATGTTTTCGCCTGGCGCGATGCGCCCGTGGCGGTGGATCACGGTCAGGCCGGCCAGCGGCCAGCGTTCCAGCGCCTGATGGGCGATGCGCCCGATCTCGGCCTCGGCCATGCCGGGATAATGTTCCAGTTCAAGCGCCGCGAGCGTGCCGCCTTCGTCGCGGCACAGGCCGGTGAACGTGACGACGGCGCCGACATCCGCCCGGCCTTGCGCGAGGCGTGCGCTCTCCGCGGCAATGTCGAAATCCTCGGCCTGCACGCGGATGACGGGTTCGACGCCTGTCATCTCACCCACCGGTCATCGGCGGGAATAGGGCGATTTCGCGCGGCGCGCCCAGGGCCTCGTCGTGATCGACATGTTCCTGGTCGACGGCGATGCGAATGGCGTTGTCCATCGCGAGCGCGGCCTCGTAGTTCTCGCCGCGCGTCTTCATCCATGCCAGCAGGTCCGCGCCGGTCTTCACGCCGTCGGGCAGCTCGACCTCTTCCTCGGTGACGCCGATGCGTTCGCGCACCCATGCGAAATAGACGAGCTTGGTCATGGTCGGCTGTCGTCCTCGATCACGTGTTTGAGCCCGGTGCGGAAATAGTCCCAGCCGGTGTAGAGCGTCACCAGCGCGGAGAGCCAGAGCAGAATGTGGCCGGTCTCGGTCACATAGGGCACGATCTTGTCGCCGGCCGGCCCGGCAAGCAGGAAGGCGATGGCGACGAGCTGCATGGCCGTCTTCCATTTCGCGAGCCACGTGACCGGCACTGAGACCTCAAGCGAGGCGAGGTATTCACGCAGGCCGGAAACGAGGATCTCGCGACACAGGATGATAACCGCGGCCCACAGGCTCCAGTTCTTCAGCGAGCCTTCGGCGGCGAGCAGCAAGAGGGCGACTGAAACGACCAGCTTGTCGGCGATCGGGTCAAGCATGCGGCCGATATTCGACGTCTGCTTCCACTTGCGCGCAAGATAGCCGTCGAAGAAGTCGGTGATGCTGGCGGTGATGAAGATGCCGAGCGACAGCCAGCGGGCGAAATCGCTCGATTGCAGCCGGCCTTCCAGGAAGAAGCACAGCACGATCAGCGGCACCGCGAGAATGCGGGCATAGGTGAGGATGTTCGGCAGGTTGTAGGCGCTACGGGGCATGATTCAGTGAGAAGCACCGGAAATGGGGCGGGTCAAGTGCCGGATGTCGGTGCGACGATCAGCCCGACTGCCGGAAATGGTCGTGAATCTGCCTTGCCATGGCCTCGGAAATGCCCTCGACCTTCTCCAGATCCTCCAGCGCGGCGCGGGCGACACCCTTGGCGGTGCCGAAATGATGCAGCAGCGCGCGCTTGCGCGCCGGCCCGATGCCGCCGATCTCGTCGAGCGGGTTCTTGACCATTTCCTTCTTGCGCCGCGCCCGGTGCGAGCCGATGGCGAAGCGGTGCGCCTCGTCGCGCAGCCGCTGGATGAAATAGAGCACCGGGTCGCGCGGCGGCAGCGAGAATTCCTGCTTGCCGGGGATGATGAAGCGCTCGCGCCCGGCATCGCGATCGACACCCTTGGCGACGCCGACGACATCGACGGCCTCATCGACGCCGAGCTCTTTCAGGATCGTCATCACGGCCTTCACCTGGCCGGCGCCGCCGTCGATCAGCAGCAGGTCGGGCCAGGCCGGCATCGGGTCGGAGAGGGCGTCCGTCTCTTCCTCGGCCTTCTCCGCCAAGCGATCGGGAATGCCTTCTTCCTTCACGAGGCGGGAGAAACGCCGTTCCATCACCTCGCGCATCATGGCGAAGTCGTCGCCCGGCGTGGCGTCCTCCGACTTGATGTTGAACTTGCGGTACTGGTTCTTGGCAAAGCCTTCCGGCCCGGCGACGATCATCGCGCCGACCGCGTTCGTCCCCATGATATGGGAGTTGTCATAGACCTCCACGCGGCGCGGCACGCGCGTCAGATGCAGCGCCTCCGTCATGCCGGCCATCAGCTTGGCCTGCGACGACGTTTCGGCCAGACGGCGGCCGAGCGCCTCGCGGGCGTTCGCCAGCGCATGATCTACGAGATCGCGCCGTTCACCGCGTTGCGGCCGGGCGATAGCCACCTTGCGCGGCGCCTTCAGCGACAGGGCTTCCGACAGGAGGTCGGCTTCCGCCAGCGTCTCCGACGTCAGGATCAGCCGCGGCACGGGCTTGTTGTCGTAGAACTGCGAGATGAAGGCGCCGAGCACCTCCGTCGCTTCCAGCGTCGCGTCGGCCTTCGGGAAATAGGCGCGGTTGCCCCAGTTCTGGCCGGTGCGGAAGAAGAAGACCTGGATGCAGGTCATGCCGCCTTCCTGCTGGATGGCGAAGACGTCGGCCTCGTCGACCGTCTGCGGATTGATGCCCTGGTGGCTCTGGATCGCGGTCAGCGCGGCGATGCGGTCGCGATAGACGGCCGCGCGCTCGAAATCGAGGTCTTCGGCGGCTTCCTGCATGGTCGTCGACATCGCCGCCTGCACGGCCTTGCTGCGGCCCGACAGGAACGCCTTGGCCTCGCTCACAAGTTCGCCATAGCCGTCGGGCGAGATCTCGCCGGTGCAGGGACCCGAGCAGCGCTTGATCTGGTAGAGCAGGCACGGGCGGGTGCGGCTTTCATACACGCTGTCGGTGCAGGTGCGCAGGAGGAAGGCGCGCTGCAGCGCGTTGATCGTCCGCGCCACCGCCGTCGCCGAGGCGAAGGGGCCGAAGTAGTCGCCCTTCCGCGTCTGCGCGCCCCTATGCTTGAAGATGCCCGGCGCCTCGTGGCCGCCGGTGATCAGGATGTAGGGAAACGACTTGTCGTCGCGCAGCAGCACGTTGAAGCGCGGGCGCAACCGCTTGATCAGGTTGGCTTCCAGCAGCAGCGCTTCGGTCTCGGTGCGCGTGGTGACGAATTCCATCGCCGCCGTCAGCGTGATCATCTTGGTGATGCGGTTGGAATGGCCGCGCCCCTGCGCGTAATTGGTCACGCGCTTCTTCAGGCTCGCCGCCTTGCCGACATAGAGCACGTCGCCGTCGGCGTTGAACATGCGATAGACGCCCGGCGCGTTCGGCAGGCGCTTCACATAGGCCTTGATCAGCTCGGCGCCCTTGAGGTTCTCGGCAAGATCGTCGGCCGTGTCCCAGACGAGCCCCTTGCCGAGCGCGGCGACCACGGGGTCGGCGCCGCCATCATACTCGGTTTCGGCAATGCCGTTTGCGGGAATCGGTTTGGCGTTCATCTTTGCATTTCGGCGATGTCGGGACGCGACTTCAAGGCCTCTCGGCAGGCAACTGACAGATGGTGCTATTCGGCGATGCCGGCAACGTCGGGCGTTTTCCACGCCAGGTGCTGGCCGCCGTCGAGCGCGATCATCTGTCCGGTGATCGACCGACTGCCCCACAGATAGCGGATCGTCGCGCCGATTTCATCGAGCGCCGGTCCGCGCTGCAAGGGCACCGCGTCGGTCTGGCGGCCGAAATCCTCCTCGCTCTGGCGGGCGCTCTTCAGCGCCGGGCCGAGGCCGATGGCGTTGACGCGGATGCGCGGCGCAAGCGCCTGCGCCATGGTGCGCGTCGCGGTCCACAACGTCGATTTCGACAATGTGTAGGAGAAGAAATTCGGCGTCAGCCGCCAGACCCGCTGGTCGATCATGTTGACGATCAGCGCGTCGCTGTCGCCGGGCAGACGGGCGGCCAGCGCTTCGGCGAGCAGCGCCGGCGCCTGCGCATGCACCGCGAAATGCCGCGCCCAGATCTCGTCATCCAAGGCGCCGATCGTATCGTCTTCGAACAGCGAGGCGTTGTTGACGAGAAGGTCCACCGGCGCGCCTGCCACGGCTTCGGCCCGTTCCACGAGACCGCGCACCGCCGTCATGTCGCAAAGATCGGCCATCACGGCCTGAGCCGCATGGCCCTTGCCCCGCAATTGCGCTGCCAGGTCCTCGGCCGCGTCGAACGAGCGATTGGCGTGGATGACGACGCTGAAGCCGTGTGCGGCCAGGTCCTCGACGATCGTCCGGCCGATCCGTTTCGCTGCGCCCGTCACGAGCGCTACGCCCCTCATGTCCAATGAAAATCATCTCCGGTGGTCAGAACACGACCACGATATAGGCGAGATAGGCGGCAAACATAGAGGCGCCGAGCAGCCGGCCGGTGGTGATGCGCATGTAGCAGATGGCGGTCAGGAGCACGGCGGTGGCCAGCATGATCCACATGTCGCGCTCGATCATGATGTGGGACACGGGCACGGGCACGATCAGCCCGGTGATGCCCATGATGGCGCCGATATTGAAGATGTTGGAGCCGATGATGTTGCCGAGCGCGACATCGGCCTCTTTGCGCCAGGCGGCCGCCATGGTGGTGGCGAGTTCCGGCAGCGAAGTGCCGACGGCGACGATCGTCAGGCCGATGGCGGCCTGCGAGATGCCGAAGGTTTCGGCCAGCCCAGACGCGCCGGAGACGGTCAGATGCGCCGCCAGCGGCAGGCCGATCAGCCCCCCGAGGAGATACATGGCGATCCGGCCGGTCGCATGCGGCATTTCGCCGAGTTCGTCGTGGTAATCCGCCGGCTCGTCCTCCTCGACGTGCGCGCGGGCGCGCGCCACCTGCGCGAGGATGAACAGGGCCAAGCCGGCGAGCAGCCCGCCGGCTTCGAGCCGGTCCAACTGATCGTCGCTGATCATCCACATGAACGCGATGGTGAAGACCAGCATGACGGCGACGTTTCGGGCGAGGCCGCGCTGGTCGGCATGGATCGACGCGATGACGGCCGGCAGCCCCATGACCAGCAGCACGTTGGCGATGTTGGAGCCGAGCACGTTGCCGACCGCGATGTCGGCGGCGCCGGACAGCGCTGATTGCAGCGAAACCATCAGTTCCGGCGCCGAAGTGCCGAAGGCGACGATGGTCAGTCCGATGACGAGAGAGGGGATGCCCAGATTTTCGGCGAGGCCCGCGGCGCCCTTGACCAGGAAGTCGCCGGCGAACACCAGGAGCACGAGGCCGGCGGCGAGCATGAGGATGTCGAGAATCATGGAAACCTGTCGGTTGTCGAGGTGCTCCGTCTATATAGGCACGCCTGTCGGGAAAAAAGGGAGCGCGGCCTTGTTGCCGTTCGGCCACAGCGGCGCGACGCCATATTTTGGCCGCTGAATCTCCAATTTCCGGCAAAGCATTCGCCGCATTCGGGAACGATATCGCTGCTTGGGAGTTCGAGGGGCAATGGTGCTTGAAACGGTGAGCCGTTTCAGCCCGCGCAACGACCGTCAAGGAGAGTTCAAATGCGTTTGATTGCAAAACTCGCTGGTGGAGTGGCCATTGTGGCGCTCGCCGGCAACGCCGCCCTGGCCGCGGACGCCATCGAGGCGCCGCCGGAGCCGCCAGCGGCCGCCCCGATCGTCATCGAGCAGAGCGCGGCCACGTGGTCCGGCGTCTATATCGGCGCCTTTGGCGGCTACAACTGGGCCGAATATGACGAAGGCGACGAAAGCGCCGACGGCTGGGAAGGCGGCGCCTTCGCCGGCGTCAACTGGCAGAACGGCGCGATCATCTACGGTGCTGAAGGCGATGTCGGCTATTCCGGCGCGTCCTGGGACGACGGAACCAACAGCGTCGACAAGAAGGCCTTCGGTTCGCTGCGTGCCCGTCTCGGCTACGCCGTCGCCGAGCCGTTCATGATCTACGGCACCGGCGGTCTCGCGCTCGCCAATGTCGAGGCGGCCGACGCGACCAGCTCCGATTCGGCCACCCATATCGGCTGGACCGTGGGCGCCGGCGCAGAAGCGCTTCTGACCGACAATATCTTCGGCCGCCTGGAGTATCGCTACTCCGATTACGGCGCGAAGGACTACGTTCTGGACAGCGGCACCGTGTCCTCCGGTTTCACGGAGCACAGCGTCAAGGCCGGTATCGGCCTGAAGTTCTGATCGGCCGCAACTCGGCAGATCAACGCCCGCGTGGATCGCTCCGCGCGGGCTTTTTCATGCTCGTTTCAGGCTTGCGGGCGCAGCTTCGCATAATCCGGGAAAGCGTACGCGAAGCGGTCCTCGAACCGCTTCAGCTTCGGCCGGCCGCGCCGCCAGTTGAGGTCGGGGAAGCGCAGGTCCAGATAGCCGAGCATGGCTGCGGTCGCGAATTGCCCGCCATTGAGCTTCGACGTCACGCGCGGCGGATTGGCATTCAGCCACTCCAGGCCGCGCGTCATCTTGCGCGCCTGCATGTCCAGCCAGGGCTGGTGAACCTTCTCCTCCGGCCGGAAGCGCCGCTCGTAGATCTGCGCGATCAGGGCGTCGGTGATGCCGTCGGCGAGCGCTTCGAGGCGCTCCGCCTCCATGCGCTTCTGCCCGTTGCGCGGATAAAGGCCGCGCCCGCTCATCCGGTCGAACTCCTGCATGATGGCGCGGCTGTCGAAGAGCGCCGATCCGTCGTCGAGGATCAGGGTCGGGATTTTGCCCAGCGGATTGTTGTCCACGAGCAGGTGCGGTTCGTCATTGGTGTTGACGGTTTCCGATTCGACCGGAAGGCCGAGCCAGCTTGCCGCCATGCGCACCTTGGCGCTGTAGGGCGAGGCGGGTGAGTAGAGCAGTTTGGCCATGTGGCATTCTCCCTTCGACAGACGACGCGCAGCACCATTAGCGGTGGAACGAAGGCTGTCTCAACACGTTTCTTCTGCAAACGCGACGTCGGACCTTTCTGGCCGGCACAACCAAGCAGAAGGAGACCGAAAATGATCAAGAACGATCACGGGGAGACCATCGCCGAGGCGAATCAGGAACTGCGCCGGCAACAGAAGAAAGGCAGCGCGCACTCGGACGCGGATCGCGACGACCGCAAGAAGCGCTCCGACGACAGCGCCGACCCGATCTCCGAGGAAAACCGGGAAAACGACGCCGAGTAGGGCGTGCGAAGGGCGTGCCCGTCAGCGGATGGCGGGCATGACCGCGCCCGATCGCCGGCACGCGGAGGCATCGACTTTCGGGCAGGCGACGTAACCGGAAAGATCGCGCGACAGGCAGATGCGCACGTCGCGCAGATAGTGTCGGCCGCAGGTCACCGCGATGGCGTCGCGCGGCAGGCCGGGATTTGCCGCCAGGAACGCCTCTTCGACGTTGTCCGGATCGACGGTCTGCCCGTCGCGGCGCATCTCGCCATCCTGCGGGATCTCGATCGTCTCGAAGGCGAGGCGCGTCACGGCGAAATAATCGTCCTGCGACAGGCCGGAACAGGTGCCGTGCTCGCGCCATTCGTGACGCACGAGGCCGGTTGACGGCATGATGTCCAGCATCGAATCCGAGAGGGTGCGCGGCACGCTCAGCGATCTGTCCGTCGGGCAGGCGGTCGGATATCCGCGTGCAAATTGCGGCCACAGCCCGTGCACCACGAAACCGAACGGTTCGTCGGCCTCGCATTGCTGCGTGTTGGCCCGGTCGCCATAGGAGGCGCAATAGCTCGGCGACCAGGACAGGGCGAGCACGTAGAAATCAAAGCCGCTGCCCTGCGGGACGGAAACGGCGGATTTGGGCTGAACGGATGTCTGGTCGGACGACGCAGCATCCTCGCATCCGACAAGCGCCATCGCGGCGGCAAGGGCGGCGGCGGCGCTGATCAGGATGCGCATCGGACCTGCAGGGCGCGGTCAGCGCAGGACGCGGCAATATCCGTCATAGACGTTCCAGCGATCGAGACCGCTCACGCAGAACTCGACATTGTCGCCGAAGGCACCGGCGAAGCCCGCGCCATACTCGACCAGATACCAGACCGTGCGGTTGCGTCCGTCCGACATCGAGGCCGTGCCCTGGCAGTAGAGGCGGTCGAGGGCGCGCACTTCGTCGATCTTCGGCAGAAAGCGGTTCTGGCGAATGTTGGAAATCGCGAGGATCGACAGCGCGGGATCGTGGTGGACTTCGCGGGCCTGGATCCTGAATCGGCGCTGGATGGCGCCGAGATAGTTGGTCTGCGCGCAAACCGATTCGGGTCCGACGGGCGCATAGGGTCCGGGTGCGATGATGTCTGCGGCCTGCGTTGCGACCGCGGATGCGGCGAGCAGGGCGGCGGCCATGCTGGTCCGAATGACAGATGAGATCCGGCTGGACATCGTAAGCTCCCTCGCGCCTGACGTTGCAACGTGATTACCGCATGACGGCGGCCTCGTCACCCCGTTTGATATGGCCCGAATGCCAAACCCCGACAAGGAAACGCCTTACTCGCCGGCGAGCCAGTTCACCGCATAGGCGCCGCTGCCGCGCTTGAATTCGAGCACCGAAGAGAGCCAGGGCAGGATGGTGCGCAATTCCGACTCAAGCGCGTAGGGCGGGTTGACCACGATCATGCCGGAGCCGTCGAAGCGCACCTCGTCGCGCGAGGAGCGCACTTCCAGCGACGTGTCGAGGATGCGCGGGATCTTCAGCGCCCGCAATTCCTCGCGGAACTCAGCGACGCCCTTGCGGTGCTTGACCGGATACCACAGCAGGAAGACGCCGGTCGCGAATCGCGCATGGCCTTCCTTCAGCGCCGTGAGGATGTTGAAGAACTCGTGATAGACCTCGAAGGGCGGGTCGATCAGCACGACGCCGCGGCGTTCCTTCGGCGGCAAATGCGACTTCACGCCCAGCCAGCCGTCAAGCTTGGTGATGCGGGCCTGGATGTCGCCGTCGAAATGCGAATGCAGGACTTCGTAATCGTCGGGATGCAGCTCCAGCGCGGTCAACCGGTCCTGCTTGCGGAACAGCTTGCGCGCGATCATCGGCGATCCGGGATACTGCGTGACGCCGCCCTCGGGATTGAAGCCGCGCACGACGTCGAGATAGGGCGCGATCAGTTCGCGGACATCCGCCGGCGCGCTGTCGGCCGCGTCGAGCACGCGGGCGATGCCCGTCTTCCATTCGCCGGTCTTCTGCGCCTCGGTCGACGTCAGGTCGTAGAGGCCGAGACCGGCATGGGTGTCGAGCAGGCGAAAGGCGGCGTCCTTGCGCTGCATGTAGGCGATGACGCGGGCGAGCACGATGTGCTTGAACACATCGGCGAAGTTGCCCGCATGGAAAATGTGACGGTAGTTCATGCCGCTGCTCCTATCGCGCCGCGAGGTTCCGGGCTAGTCTCCTTCGCATGAATATAGCGCCCCGCATCGAGACTTTCCGCTCCACCTGTCCGCATGACTGCCCGTCCTGTTGCGCCCTCGATGTGGACGTCGTGGACGGCGTGAGCATAGGTCGCCTGCGCGGATCGAAGGACAACAGTTACACCGACGGCGTGATCTGCGCCAAGGTCGCCCGCTATTCCGAGCGCATCCATCATCCCGACCGCCTCCTGCACCCGTTGATCCGGGCGGGCAGGAAGGGGGCAGGCGAATGGCGGCAGGCGTCGTGGGACGAAGCGCTCGATCTGGTCGCCGAACGCTTCCTGGCGGCCGAGGCCGAACACGGGTCTGAGACGGTCTGGCCCTATTTCTTCGCCGGCACGATGGGCCAGGTCCAGCGCGACGGCATCCTGCGTCTGAAACACGCCAAGCGCTACTCCAACCAGTTCGACACCATCTGCACCAACATGGCCTGGACGGGCTACGTGATGGGCACCGGAAGGCTCGCCGGGCCGGATCCGCGCGAGATGGCCAAGGCCGACTGCGTCGTGCTCTGGGGCACCAACCCGGTCGCCACCCAGGTCAACGTGATGACCCACGCGGTCAAGGCACGCAAGGAACGCGGCGCCAGGATCGTCGCGATCGACATCTACGCCAACGACACCATCGCCCAGGCCGACATCGGCCTTGTGCTGAAGCCCGGCAGCGACGCGGCGCTTGCCTGCGCGGTCATGCATGTGGCGTTTCGCGACGGTTATGCCGATCGCGAATTCATGAGCAAATTCAGCGACGACCCGGCCGGCCTTGAATCACATCTTCAGGAGCGCGGACCGGAATGGGCGGCCGCCGTCACCGGCCTGGCGGTCGAGGACATCGAGGCCCTTGCCAGGCTCGTCGGGACGACGAAGCGGACCTTCTTTCGGCTCGGCTACGGCCTCACCCGCAACCGCAACGGCGCGGTCTCTATGCATGCCGCGACCTGCGTGCCCACTGTCCTCGGCTCGTGGCAGCATGAAGGCGGTGGAGCGTTCCACAACAATGGCGGCATCTACCGGTTCGACAAGGACGAGATCACCGGTACGGCCCATGCCGATCCCGGCATTCGCTGGCTCGACCAGTCGAAGATCGGCCGCGTGCTGACCGGCGATGCGGACGCGCTGCAAGGCGGTCCGCCGGTGACGGCCATGCTGATCCAGAACACCAATCCCGCCAATGTGATGCCGGAGCAGGCGCTGGTGCGCCGGGGCCTCGCCCGCGAGGATCTGTTCGCCGTCGTCCACGAGCAGTTCATGACGGAAACGGCGGAACTGGCCGATGTGGTGCTTCCGGCGACGATGTTCCTGGAACACGACGACGTCTACAAGGGCGGCGGCCACCAGCACGTCATGCTCGGACCGAAGTTGATCGACGGGCCGGGCGAGACGCGGCCGAACCATTTCGTCTTCGAGGAACTGGCAAAGCGCCTCGGCGTCGACCACCTGTCAGGCTTCGGCAGGTCGGAGCGGGAACTGATCGACGGCATGCTCGCGCCGCATGGCGAGACCTACGAGACGTTGAACGAGAAGGGCTGGGTGGACGTGCAGCCGGATTTCGAGACGGCGCATTATGTCCACGGATTCGGCTATGCCGACGGCAGGTTCCGCTTCAGCCCGGACTGGCTGGCGGGCCCGTCTCCCAACAAGCCGCCCCAGGCGCTCGGCCCGCAGGGCCCGGCCGACCGGCTTCCGGCTTTTCCCGATTATCTCGACCTGACGGAGGAGCCGGATGCGGACCATCCGTTCCGGCTCGCGACGTCTCCGTCGCGGTCCTTCCTCAATTCCACCTTCGCCGAGACGCCGGGATCGGTGAAGCGCGAGAAGCGGCCGGAAGTGACGATCCATCCGGAAGATGCGGCAAGCCTCGGCCTCGAAGACGGCGCCCCCGTCGCACTCGGCAATGCGCGCGGCGAGGTCCATCTGCATGTGAAGGTGTCCGACAAGCCACGACGCGGAACGATCATCGCCGAAGGCCTCTGGCCCAACAAGGCGCATCTCAACGGCTGGGGCATCAACACGCTCACCGGCGCCGATTCCGTCGCACCCTATGGCGGCGCGGCGGTGCATGATGCAAAGGTCTGGGTGAGGGGCTTGTAGCGTTTGCGGCCTGCGGTGCGCGCGGGTAGAATGCCCTCATGAACGTCAAACCGGATATATCGCCCGAATTGTCAGCGCGCATCGACGAATTGGCGCGGCGTTTTGGCGTGGATCGGGCGGAGATCGTCCGCGAAGCGCTTGAGGACGGGCACTCGTTGATTTGGCAGGCCGAATGGCGTCGGCGGATCGAGGAAGGCCTCGATGCGGCGAATGCCGGGGACTTTGCCGACGCTGCGGAAGTGGACGCTGTCATCGCGAAATACCGCTGAGCCATGCGGATCGTGTGGACACGCTCCGCGCTCCGCCAACTCGACGGAATTCTCGCCTATATCGCCGATCGCAATCCCGTCGCCGCCGCCAGAGTGGCAACGGAAATCTCTGAACGCATTTCGCTTCTTGCTGACAGGCCTGATATCGGGCGGCATGGTCGTGTGGATGACACCCGAGAGTACGTCCTGGCGCCGCTGCCTTATGTCGTGGCCTATCGTGTCACCGATCAGGTGGAGATTCTGGCGGTCATGCATGGTGCGCAACTCTGGCCGACGGACTTCTGAAAAATCAGGCGCGGCCCGACCGCAGGTGGCCGGCGAAGCCGACAGCGTAGCCGAGCGCGATGATCGTCAGTGTCACGATCAGCATCGGATGCGGTTTCGGCACGAAGAAGAGTGGGAGCTCGACCGGATAGATGAGTTCCAGCACGAGTCTCGCTGTCCAAACGACGACCATCAGCCCAAGAAACACTGTCATTTCGCGGCGAGGGGTCTCCAGTCTCGCGAACAGGGTCATGACCGCGAAGCTGATCAGGAAGAAGGCGATCGAATAGGTGCCCAGGAAGACGAAGTGCTCCCTCTGCGCGTCAGGGATGACGGCGAGGTCGGCCGTCGCATAGCCCAGCGTTGGGAGGGCGAAATGCGCCAGGCCGATGGCGAGCACCATCATGCCCGCGACGCGTGTCGCCAGATTGATCCATCGACTTGCCGTCATCGTCATGCCTTCCCCTGAAGCGTGTCCAACTGCGAAAGCCGTCTTAGAAACCGGCGCACGATGGCTTCTTCGTGCTCATCGAGCCCTCCGACGAGCGTGGCGTCGAATTCGCCGATCATCACGGCGACGTCAGCAGCCATGGCGCGGCCGCGCTCCGTCAGCGTGATGACACTGATCCGCGCGTCGCTCTCGTCGCTCTGCCGGAAGACCAGCTGTGCTTTCTCCATGCGATCGACGAGCGTCGTCGCCGCCGGCTTCCCAAGGTCGAGATCACGCGCGAGATCGCTGATCCGGCGGGGGCCGTGCATTGACAGCATCAGCAATGCCGGCGCCTGCGCGCCGGGAAGGCCGGTTCTTGCTTGCGCCGCGGCGGAGGCGAGCTTGCTCAGCCGCGTGCAGTTGAGCTTCAGTAGAAGGAAGAGACTGTCCATATCGCAAAGATATGGTTCGCATGCGAACTAATCAAGTCCGGCATGACGCATCCGTCATGCCGTGGCTCGGAAGATACGCTCCCGAACGTCTATGCCTGGATCGCCGGCTCGGTCTCGACGGTGGCGCCTTCGGGGATCGTCCGGGGCGCGTTGTTCAGCTTCTCGATCGCGAAGCCGGCGGCTGCCTTGTATTTCGCCATGAATTCGGCGCGTTCTTCGGCGGGGATGACGTCGTCGATGCTGTCGAACTCGCCGCCGCAGCGCTCGTCGACCATGTTGAGAAGGCCGAAGGGGCCGGCGCCGCGATTACGCAGGATGAGTTCGGAGACCGGTCCGCACAGCGCCTCGTCGAAGGCGGCGAGCGCGTCGGGCGAGACGCCGTGTTCGAGCAGGCATGTGCCGAGCACGCGGGCGTCGATGATCGCCTGGCTCGCGCCGTTGGAGCCGGTCGGGTACATGGCGTGCGCGGCGTCGCCCATCAAGACGACGTTGCCGTCGCGCCACGTGGGCACCGGATCGCGGTCGATCATCGGGTTCTCATAGGCGACGTCGGCGCCGCGCAGCAGCGCGGGAACGTCGAGCCAGTCATAGGTCCAGCCTTCGAAATGGCTGATGAAGTCGTCGATCTCGACCGGCTTGAACCAGCCCGAATTCTTCCAGCCCTCGGAATTGTCCACCGTCAGTTCGGCGATCCAGTTGATCATCGCGAGCCCGGTGTCCGGATCGGGATGCGAGATCGGGTAGATCACCATGCGGTGCTGGTGCGTGCCGAGACCGACGAAGGACGATCCGCTCCGGATCGGTTTCGCCATGGTCGTGCCGCGCCACATGATCGCGCCGCCCCAATGGATCGGCGGCTGGTCGGGATGCATCTGCGCGCGGATGGAGGAGTGGATGCCGTCCGCGCCGATCAGCAATGTGCCGGTCTCGCGAGACGTCGTGCCGTCGGCGCCTTCGACGATCGCGGTGACGGTGCCGTCGGCATTGTTCTCGTAACCGGTCACGCGGCTGCCGAGCCGCACGGCGTCCTTGCCCGCGCGTGCGACGAACGTGTCGTAGAGCATCACGTGGAACTGGCCGCGATGCACGGCATATTGCGGCCAGTTGTAGCCGGCCAGCATGCCGCGGGTCTCCGAATAGATGTCGTTGCCGTTCAAGCCGACGAGGGCCCATTCCTTCGCCGGCACGCCCACCTTGTCGAGATCGTCCTGGCCGATGCCCAGATCGTAGAGTTCGCGCACGGCGTTCGGCTGGATGTTGATGCCGACCCCGAGCGGACGCAATTCGCGCACGGCTTCGAACACCAGGCAGGGCACGCCGATCTGGTTCAGCGTAAGCGCGGTCGCAAGACCGCCGATGCCGCCACCGGCAATCATCACAAGGGGTTGGGCCATGAATGTCACTCCTCCGCAAGGCCCGGCGTTAATAGCAAGAAACCGCGCGAGCGCAACGCCGCATCGGGCGGGCTGCAAGCGACGAAGCTCAGTCGGCGACTGATCCGGCGATCTTCGCCAGCGCCAGCGGATAGATGCGGTGTTCCTGGACGAGAACCCGCGAGGCGAGCGTGTCGGGCGTGTCGTCGGGCAGGATCGGCACTTCGGCCTGGCAGATCACCGGGCCTTCATCCATGCCGGCGGTCACGTGATGCACCGAGCAGCCATGGGTCGCGTCGCCGGCCTCGATCGCCCGGGCGTGCGTGTCGAGCCCCTTGTGCTTCGGCAGGAGGGACGGGTGGATGTTGATGATCCGACCTTCCCAGGGGGCGAGGAAGTCGCCAGAAAGAAGGCGCATGAAACCGGCGAGGCAGACAATCTCGATGCCGGCTTCGTCCAGCGCGGCCTGGATGGCATCCTCATGGGCGTGTTTCGAGGCGAAATCCGAACGCGGCAGTGCGCGCGCGGCGATGCCCGCGGCCGCGGCCGTTTCCAGCCCCTTCGCTTGCGGATTGTCGGAGAGGACGAGCACGATCTCGGCGGGGTAGTCCGGCGCGCCGGCCGCCCGGAGCAGCGCCTCCATGTTGGAGCCGCGTCCCGAGATCAGCACGGCAACGCGCTTGCGGGCGCTCAAAGATCGAGGTCCCCGCGATAGGTCACCCGCGCGCCGTCCTGCGCTGTCATGACGCCGATGCGCGTGACCGTTTCGCCTTCGCGCTCCAGCACCTCGGCGACGGCTTCGCTCTCCTCGGGCGAGACGACCGCGATCATGCCGACGCCGCAATTGAAGGTACGCAGCATCTCGTCGCGCGCGACGCCGCCTTGCGCGGCCAGCCAGGCGAAGACATGCGGCACGCGGATCGCCGAAAGGTCGATCTCGGCGGCCATGCCGTCCGGCAGCACGCGCGGAATGTTCTCGGGAAAACCGCCGCCGGTGATATGCGCCAGCGCCTTGACCGAGCCGGTCTCGCGGATCGCCGCCAGCACGGATTTCACATAGATGCGCGTCGGGTCGAGCAATGCCGCGCCCAGCGTGCGTTCGCGGTCGAACGGCGCCGACGCGCCATAGGAAAGTCCGGACATCTCGACGATGCGGCGCACCAGCGAATAGCCGTTGGAATGGATGCCGGCCGAGGCCAGCCCGAGGATGACGTCGCCTTCCGCGATGTCCGGTTTCGGCAGCAACTGTCCGCGCTCGGCCGCGCCGACGGCAAAGCCCGCGAGGTCATAGTCGCCGCTTGAATACATGCCCGGCATCTCCGCCGTCTCGCCGCCGAGCAGCGCGCAGCCGGCCTGCCGGCAGCCATCCGCGATGCCGGAGACGATGGCGGCCCCCTGTTTCACGTCCAGCTTGCCGGTCGCGAAATAGTCGAGGAAGAACAGCGGCTCGGCGCCCTGGACGACTAGGTCGTTGACGCACATGGCGACGAGGTCGATGCCCACCGTGTCGTGGAGATCGGCCTCGATGGCGACCTTCAACTTGGTGCCGACGCCGTCATTGGCCGCGACCAGAACCGGGTCGTCGAAGCCAGCCGCCTTCAGGTCGAACAATCCGCCGAACCCGCCGATCGTGCCGTCCGCACCGGAGCGCCGGGTGGATTTCACCATCGGCTTGATCGCCTCCACCAGCGCGTTGCCGGCGTCGATGTCGACGCCCGCGTCACGATAGCTGAGGCCGTTCTTTGCGTCTGAGGGGTTCGATGTGTCGGGCATTTCTGGCGTATTCCGGCTGTGCTTGGTCGTGGCGTCTATCGCACGGGGCAGTCGGCTTTTCCAGTGCGGCGCCTGACGCATGATCAAGGGTTTTGCGCCGGCGCGAGTGCATCTCTATATGACGATTCGAACAGCACAGCGATGGCCGGCGTGTTTTTGACGATACCGAATATCATCTCCTTTGCGCGCTTGGCGACGATCCCGTTCATCGTGCTCGCGATCATGCGCGAAAACTGGATGACCGGCCTCGTGCTTTTTGCGCTTGCCGGCCTGTCGGACGGGATCGACGGGTTCATCGCCCGCTATTTCGGGCAGGATTCCGAACTCGGCGCCTATCTCGACCCGCTGGCCGACAAGACGTTGAGCGTCGCGGTCTATTCGGCCTTCACGCTGATCGGGCTCACGCCGGTCTGGCTGCTGGTGCTGATCGTGGCGCGCGATGTGGCGATCGTGGTTGGCGCCGGCGCACTTGCACTTCGCGGCAAGGCATCCGACATCCGGGTATTGCCGGTCTCCAAGGTGAATACGGCGGTGCTGATCCTTCTCGCCGCCTGGCTCCTGGCGGCCAATGCCTTCGAATGGTCGATTCCGTCGGTCAATCGTGGTCTTATCGGCCTTGTCCTCGTGCTGACGGCGGTTTCGGCGGCGGATTACACCCGCCTGATCTTTCGCAGTTTCGGCGCGGGCGCGGCGCGGCACCAAGAACAATCGGACGGCTCGAAGTGACCAAACACATTTCCACTGCCTATCTGAAACGCCAGGTCCTGTTCTGGCTGGCGGCGACCGCCGTCTTCATCCTGTTCGTCTACGTGTTCCGGTCCATCCTGCTGCCTTTCGTGGCGGGTCTGGCGCTCGCCTATTTCATGGATCCGGTCGCCGACTTCCTGGAGCGGCGCGGCCTCTCGCGGCTGGCCGCGACCATCGTCATCCTTCTCGGCTTCGTCATCGCGCTGGTGATCGCGCTGGCCGTGATCGTGCCGATCCTGGTGACCCAGGCGGCGGGCCTGATGTCCCATTTCCCGGAATACATCTCCGAACTGCAGGGGCTTCTCTCCAGGCTCAGCCTCGAGACCGGATGGCTGGCGAACTATGTCGGCATCGACGTCAACGATCTGCAAAGCGGCCTGAACGAACTGCTCAAGCAGGGCGCGGGCGTGGTCAGCACGCTGTTCCAGGGCATCTGGTCCTCCGGCAAGGCGATCGTCGACGTGGTCGGCCTGCTGGTCGTCACGCCGGTCGTCGCCTTCTACATGCTGCTGGACTGGGACCGGATGATCGCCAAGGTCGACGGCTGGGTCCCGCGTGACCACATCGCCGATGTCCGGCGGCTCGGCCGCGACGTCAACAAGACCATCGCCGGCTTCGTGCGGGGGCAGGGCACCGTCTGCCTCGTCCTCGGCCTGTTCTACGCGATCGGCCTCACCATCACCGGGCTCAATTTCGGATTGCTGATCGGTCTGTTCGCCGGCCTGATCAGCTTCATCCCCTATGTCGGCTCGCTGGTCGGGCTGGTCCTGTCGGTGGGTGTAGCGGTCGTCCAGTTCTGGCCGGACTGGATCATGGTGGTCATCGTCGCCGGGATCTTCATGATCGGCCAGGCGGTCGAGGGCAACATCCTTCAGCCCAAGCTCGTCGGCGACAGCGTTGGCCTGCACCCGGTGTGGCTGATGTTCGCCCTGTTCGCCTTCGGCGCGATGTTCGGCTTCACCGGCCTCCTGATCGCGGTGCCGGCCGCCTCGGCGATCGGCGTGCTGGTGCGGTTCGCGCTGGAGAAATACCTCGATTCCGATCTCTATGTCGGCGAGTCCGAAAAAGGCGAGCCCGCCTCGCCATCCGAAGAGTGAGCCTGCCGGCGCCGCCGCGCGGGCGAAATTGCGTGCCATGACGGACAGCGATCCACAGCTCCTTCTCGATATCGGCCTGTCGGGGTCGATGTCGCGCGACGACCTGATCGTCACGCGCGCCAACCGGGCGGCGGTGGCGCTGGTCGAGCGCTGGCCCGACTGGCCGGGACCGTTCGTGGTGATCGCCGGGCCGACCGGCTCCGGTAAGACCCATCTGGCGACCGTCTGGCGCGAGGTCAGCGGCGCTGTCGCCTGCGACCCGCGCGATCTCTCCGACGACGCCCTGGACGCCGCCCAGGCCGGGAAGCCGATCCTGATCGACGGCGTGGAGCCGGCCGGCTTCGACGAGAACGCGCTGTTTCACATCATGAACGCGGTGCGCGCCAACGGATCCGGCCTCTTGATGACGTCGGCGCACTGGCCCGGCGCCTGGCAGGTGCGCACGCCCGATCTCAGATCCCGCATCCAGGCGGCGACGACCGTCGAGATCACCGAGCCCGACGACGAATTGCTGGTCGGGGTGATGGCGAAACTCTTCGCCGATCGGCAGATCGCCGTCGATCCGTCGGTGATCGCCTATCTGGCCAGCCGCATCGAGCGGTCGCTCGCCAGCGCCCGCAGCGTCGTCGAGCGGCTCGACCGGGCGTCGATGGCGCGCAAGGTGAAGATCACGCGCGCCTTCGCCGCCGCGTTCCTGCGCGAACAGGACGCCAACCAGAACGAGTTCGATTTCTAGCTCTTGCGTTGAAGCGCGGCAGTCTCGACTATGTCATGTAACCATGGCATTCCGGTAGGCAACGCCATGTATCCGCGGCAAAACCAGAGGACGAGCACGCACGAATGACCGACACACTTCACACGCAGCCCGCCACGGTGCAGCCGGCCGAACCCGGTCCGGACACGGCGACTGTGACGCGCAATGACGTTGCGCGTTTCGTGAACCGTGAGTTTTCGTGGCTGCAGTTCAACTGGCGCGTGCTCGAAGAGGCGCGCAACACCCAGCATCCGCTGCTGGAGCGTCTGCGCTTCCTGTCGATTTCGGCCGACAATCTGGACGAGTTCTTCATGGTGCGCGTCGCCGGCCTTGCCGGCCAGGTGCGTGAAGGCATCGCCGAACGGTCCTCCGACGGCCTGACGCCGCAGGAACAGCTCGACGCCATCATCGAGGAATCCGGCAAGCTGCAGACCGAGCAGCAGATCGTGCTGGCCGAATTGCAGGAGGAACTGGGCGCCGAGGGCATCGCGATCGTCCGCAGCGAACATCTCGACCAGCAGGACCTCGACTGGCTGGAGGACCATTTCCAGCAGACGATCTTCCCGGTGCTGACGCCGCTCTCCATCGATCCGGCGCATCCGTTCCCGTTCATCCCGAATCTGGGCTTTTCCATAGCGCTGGAACTGGTGAACCGCCGCAATCGCGAGCAGATGAACGCGCTTCTGCGTTTCCCCGTCGCGCTCGACCGCTTCGTGTCCATCCCGACCGACAAGGGCCAGTACCGCTTCATCAGCCTTGAAGACGTCATCGGCCTGCATATCGCCAAGCTTTATCCGGGCTACGAGGTGAAGGGGAAGGGCACGTTCCGCATCATCCGCGACAGCGACATCGAGGTCGAGGAAGAGGCCGAGGATCTGGTGCGGCTGTTCGAAAGCGCCCTGAAGCGGCGCCGGCGCGGACAGGTCGTCCGCATCGAATTCGATCACGAGATGCCGCAGGGCCTGCGCGAATTCGTGGCGCATGAGCTGGAAGTGCCCGAGACGCGCGTCTGCGTGCTGCCCGGCATCCTGGCGCTGAGCACGGTCTCCGAGATCGTTTCGACGGATCGCGACGACCTGAAGTTCAAGCCCTATTCGGCGCGCTTCCCCGAGCGCATCCGCGATCACAACGGCGACTGCTTCGCCGCGATCCGCGAGAAGGACATCATCGTCCACCACCCCTATGAATCCTTCGACGTGGTGGTGCAGTTCCTCAACCAGGCGGCGCAGGATCCGAACGTGCTGGCGGTCAAGCAGACGCTCTACCGCACGTCCAAGGACAGCCCGATCATCCGCGCCCTGATCGACGCGGCCGAGGCCGGCAAGTCGGTGACCGCGCTGATCGAGCTGAAGGCGCGTTTCGACGAGGAAGCCAACATCCGCTGGGCGCGCGACCTCGAACGCGCGGGCGTGCAGGTTGTCTACGGCTTCTTCGAACTGAAGACGCACGCGAAGATGTCGCTGATCGTGCGGCGCGAGGACGGCAGGCTGCGCAACTACGTGCATCTGGGCACCGGCAACTACCATCCGATCACCGCCAAGATCTACACGGACCTGTCCTACTTCACCTGCGACCCGATGATCGCCCGTGACGTGGCGCAGGTCTTCAACCTGATCACCGGCTATGCCGATCCCGGCTCCGACTTGAAGCTGGCTGTCTCGCCGCGCTTCATGCGCAACCGCATCCTCAAGCACATCGCCGACGAGATCGAGCATGCGAAGGCCGGCCGGCCGGCCGAGATCTGGTTCAAGATGAACGCGCTGGTCGACGCCAAGATCATCGACGCGCTCTATGACGCCAGCCAGGCCGGCGTGCAGATCGACATGATCGTACGCGGCATCTGCTGCCTGCGGCCGCAGGTTCCGGGCCTGTCGGAGAACATCCGCGTCAAGTCGATCGTCGGCCGCTATCTGGAGCACAGCCGCATCTACTGCTTCGGCAATGGCGAGGGCCTGCCGTCCGACGATTCCATCGTCTATATCGGCTCGGCCGACCTGATGCCGCGCAATCTCGACCGGCGCGTCGAAACGCTCGTTCCGCTGGAAAACCCGACGGTGCGCGAACAGGTGGTCGGCCAGATCATGCTGGCCAATCTGCTCGACAACCAGCAGAGCTTCGAGCTTCTCGCCGACGGTCGCTCGCGGCGCATCGTATCCGGCAAGGACGAGCAGGTCTTCGACGCCCAGAGGTACTTCATGACCAATCCCAGCCTGTCCGGCCGCGGAAAGTCGTTGAAATCCTCCGCGCCGCGATTGATCGCCCACAAGAAACGGGCTGAAAAAAGCAGGACCTAGAACCCGCGATTCGGTTGTGGATTTGAAATGTGATTGAGACCGAAGACGCTCAAGGGCGGCTGCGCAACAGGCTGCCGGTTGCGATCATCGACATCGGCTCGAACTCCGTTCGCTTGGTGATCTATGAGGGGTTGGTGCGCGCGCCCTCCATGCTGTTCAACGAAAAGGTCCAGTGCGGCCTGGGGCGCGGCATTGCCGAGACCGGCGACATGGATGCCGGCGCAGTCGAGGCGGCGTTGGCCGCGCTCAGGCGGTTCCGCGCGCTCGCCGACCAGGCCCGCGTCGAAAGGCTGGTCGTGCTCGCCACCGCCGCCGCGCGAGAAGCCGGCAACGGCCCGGCCTTCATCGCGGAGGCGGAGCGGATTCTGCGCCAGGACATCACGGTCCTGAGCGGGCGCGAGGAGGCGCTCTATTCGGCCTATGGCGTCCAGTCCGCGTTTCGCGACATCGACGGCGTGACCGGCGACCTCGGCGGCGGCAGCCTGGAGCTGGTCGAGGTGAAGGGCGAGGAGATCGGCGACGGCAAGACCCTGCCGATCGGCGGCATTCGCCTGTCGGAGCGGTCCGGCGAAGACCTCGACAAGGCGGTTGAGATCGCGCGCGCGGACATCAAGACCGTGCCGTTCCTGAAGGAGGGCGAGGGCCGCAATTTCTATGCGGTCGGCGGCACGTGGCGAAACCTCGCCAAGCTGCACATGGCCTCGCAGGACTATCCGCTGCACGTGACGCATCACTACGAGATGGACGCCGCCAACGCGCTCGGCTTCCTGACCAAGGTCGGCCGCAACAATGTCGAGAAGCTGCGCGGCATCGAGGACGTGTCGCGCTCGCGGCGCGCGCTTCTGCCCTATGGCGCGATCGCGCTGGCCGAGGTGATCCGCGTGATGAAGCCGGCCAAGGTGATCTTCTCGTCGGCCGGCGTGCGCGAGGGTTATCTCTTCAGCCTTCTCGACGAGGAAACGCGGCGCACCGACGCGCTGATCGAGGCCTCTGAGGAATTGTCGATCCTGCGCTCGCGCTCGCCGCGCCATGCCCGCGAGCTGGCGGCATGGACGGGCAAGGCCTTCGCCGCCTTCGGCATCGACGAGACCGAGGACGAGGCACGCTACCGCGAGGCGGCCTGCCGACTGGCTGATATTTCATGGCGCGCCCATCCCGACTATCGCGGCTACCAGGCGCTCAACGTCATCGCCTACGGTTCGTTCGCGCAGGTCGATCATCCGGGCCGCGCCTATATCGCGCTGGCCAACTATTTCCGCCATGACGGGCTGAAGAACCCGACGCTGGCGCCCGAAATCCGCAAGATCATCAGCGACCGCATATGGGAACGCAGTCGCTTTCTCGGCGCCTTCTTCCGAGTCGCCTATCTCTTCACCGCCGCCATGCCCGGCGTCATCGGCGATGTCACCTGGCGTGAAAGGGATGACAAAACGATGGAACTGGTAATCCCGGCACGGCTCGCCGAACTCGCCGGGTCGCGCCCGCTCGGCCGCATCGGCCAGCTGGCGAAGACGGTGAACCGGGAGATCGTCTTGGTGATCGACGTCTAGTGCACTACGATTGTCAGGTCTTGGCGCGCATGGTTCCGATGGCGAGAGACTGGGCAGAGTCTAGGAACGACCTCATTTCGACTTGCGAAGAGCGTGAACTGCTTCGTTGCCGTTCATCAAAGGGGTAGCGCAGCATGCAGCGAAAAGACACTGAAGATCCAGTTTTGTCTTATGAACAAGCATTTCTAGCAATGGTCGAGTTTATCCAAGACTTTTGGATCCGCGATGGGATGGCAGAGGATGGAATCGTTCGGCTAGTTAGCTTCACGGCAACAGTCCCGGGCACGGATCAGCCGGCTGATCCTGCAATGTGGTCGCATTGGCTAAGAGCAATCGAAAAGCAAAAATAAGACGAACCGGCTCTAATGCGCCGTTAGCCCCACTTCCCTGGCGGACTAACCGATCTCGAGAACGGCCAGCTTGCGCTCCTGGAAGCGGATCGCCAGTTCGCCCCTGACCGTGCGCAACGCCTTGTCGCCGAAGACCTCCCGCCGCCAGCCCTTCAGGGCCGGCACCTCGGCGTCCTCGCCGTGAATGGCGATCTTTTCGAGATCGTCGGTCGTGGCGATGATCTTCTGGGCGACGCCATGCTCCTCGGCGGCAAGCTTCAGCAGCACGCGCAGCAGGTCGACGGCGGCGCTCGTGCCTTCAGGCGAGGCCGGCGGACGCGGGATGGCCGGCAGGTCGTGCTTGTCGATGGCTAGCGCGTCGGTCACCGCCTGGATCAGCGGAGCGGCCATGGAGGAGCGTTCGATGCCCTTGTTCAGCGACCGCAGCCGGCCGAGCGCTTCCGGCGTCTGCGGCTGCTGCTGGGCGATCTCGTAGATCGCGTCGTCCTTCAGGATGCGCCGGCGCGGCTGGTTGCGATTGCGCGCTTCCGTCTCGCGCCATGCGGCGATGTTCTTCAGGATCTGCAGTTCGATCGGCTTGCGCACTCGAAGCTTCAGGCGCTGCCACGCGTCTTCGGGCTTCAGGTCGTAGGTCTCGGGCGCGGTCAGGACGCGCATTTCCTCGGCGACCCAATGCTCGCGGTCTTCCGAGCGCAGCCGCTCTGACAGGTCGGCATAGACGTCGCGCAGATGCGTCACGTCGGCCAGCGCGTAGGACAGCTGCCTGTCGCTCAGCGGGCGCTGGCGCCAGTCGGTGAACCGCGAGGACTTGTCGATATGCTCGCCGGAAATGCGGCGGACGAGCTGGTCGTAGGCGATCGCGTCGCCGAACCCGCAAACCATCGCGGCGACCTGCGTGTCGAACACCGGTTCGGGCACCTTGCCGGTCAGCTTGAAGAAGATCTCGATGTCCTGGCGCGCGGCGTGGAACACCTTCAGCACGTTCGTGTCGGCCATCAGGTCGAACAGGGGCGTCAGGTCGATGCCCTTGGCGAGCGGATCGATCAGCAGCGCTTCATCCGCGCTGGCGACCTGAACCAGGCACAGTTCCGGCCAGAACGTGGTCTCGCGTATGAATTCGGTGTCGATGGTGATGAACGGGTGATGCGCGAGGCGCGCGCAGGCTTGGGACAGCTCTTCCGTCGAGTCGATAGGCTTCATGCGGACAGGTCTTTAGCCGCGTCGTCGGCATTTGTCGATTGGCCGCGTGATTTGAGCGTTCACGGAACTTCGGAGGAAAGGGGTGGCGGCCGGAAAGCCGCCACCCCTCGGTGTCTTTCCGGGGCCGTCAGTCGGCGAGCCCCTCGAAGCCCAGCACCGCCTCGACAGCCTGGCCGATGGCCAGCAGCCGGCGGTCGGTGAACATCGGTCCATCGAGTTCCAGCCCGACCGGCAGGCCGGAAGCCGTGACGCCGGCGGGCAGGCTCAGCCCGGGCAGTCCGGCATTGGAGCCGGGATCGGTGTTGGCGATGAAGGTGTTGAAGGTCGGCACCTTCGCGCCGTTGAGTTCGACCTCCATGTCCGAGCCCTCGATCGGGCGCGCGGGCAGCTTCGTGGTCGGAAAGGCGAGGGCGTCTAGGTCGAGCCGTGCGAAGGCTTCCGCGTAGAGCGCCTGCATCGCGGGCCGGAAATCGCGCATCGCCGCGTCGTAGACGGCGGCCGGTATCGCCTGGTCGCCGAGCACCAGATTGTCGAACACGAACTTCACGTCGGGGCTGGCGACGCCGGCGGCGACGTCCTCGATGGTGATCCCCGTATCGTTCTCCTCCAGGAACCGGGCCAGATCGCGCTTGACCTCATAGAGAGCCAGCGGGAAGCCGACCTTGTCGTTGAGGTCGATCAGCCCCGGCAGTTCCATCTCGACGAAGGTCGCGCCGGCGTCCTGCAGCGTCGCGACCGCGTCGTCGAACACTGCCTTCGTCTCCGGATCGAGCCCGCTGACGAAGGCCGCCGGCAGGCCGAAGCGCATCTGCGAGAGATCGACCGTCTCCAGCGCGTCGGACGCCCCGGTGATCACGCCGTCGAGCAGCGCAAGGTCGCGCACCGAGCGGGCCATCGGCCCGGCGGTGTCGCGGGTGTGGGAGATCGGCACGATGCCGTCCTGGGGGTAGCGTCCGACCGTCGGCCGAAGGCCGGCGATGCCGTTCAGCGCCGAGGGCAGGCGGACCGAGCCGCCGGTGTCGGTGCCGAGCCCGGCCGGAACGATCCCCGCGGCCACGGCGGCGGCGGTCCCGCCGGAGGAGCCGCCGGCGAATTTCGTCTCGTCCCAGGCGTTGTGCACCGCGCCGAAGCCGGCGTTGTTCGAGGTGATGCCGAAGGCGAGCTCGTGCATGTTGGTCTTGCCGACGAGGATCGCGCCCGCCGCGCGCAGTCGCTCCAGCACGGTCGCGTCCTTGCCGGGCGCCCAGTCCTTCAGGGCCGGCGTGCCCGCGCTGGTGGCAAGCCCCGCCGAGGCGATGTTGTCCTTGACCGCGATGACGACGCCGTAGAGCGGGCCGTGCGTCTGGGCTGCGTCGGCCTCGGCCGCCGCCTTGCGCGCGCCTTCCGCGTCGATCGTGATGAAGGCGTTGAGCGCTTCCTTTTCCGCTGCGCGCGCGAGCGCCGCCTCGACGGCGTCCGCGGCGCTGGTCTCGCCCGCCTTGGCTTTCATGGCCATGTCCGTGGCGTCGGCGGAAAAACCGGCCTGTGTCGTCAGGGTGAGGGCCAGGACGGATCCGAAGATCGATCCGAGGCCGGGTCTGCGTTTGATCATGATGTCCTCCGTCTGGTCGGGAGGAGATCATCGCCCCGTCAGGATGTCCCGACATCCCCGTTTTCGGGGAGAAGGGCCATGCAGGCGCTGACGACGGCCGTGCGCCCCTTGCAGCCCGTCTTCTGGTAGAGCGCCTTGAGATGGCTGCGCACCGTTTCCGGCGAGATGCCGAGCGCGCGGGCGATGTCCTGGTCGCGCTTGCCCCGGCAGAGCTGGCTGAGCACGTCGGCCTCGCGCGCCGTCAGCCGGTGCTGCTCGACGAAACGCGGATCGACCAGCCAGGCCGGTTTGTCCCGCTCCTGCGCGCGCATCGCGCGTTCGGCGAACAATTCGCCGACGATCTGCAGCATCTGCACGTCCACCCGGTCGAAATTGCCGGATTTGCGCGCCCTCCAGATTCGCAGGTCGCCGCGATGCGATCCGCCCTGCGCGCGGGGAAGGCAGGCGTGGAAGTTCATCCCGTGCGTCAATCCGTCGACGGCCAGGAAGTCGTTGAAGAACTCGGTGCGCTCCAGCGCCGGCTGGGCCATGACCTCGTTCACATGCACGGCCTTGCCGGCGCGGCGCATGCGCGAGGTGATCGGGTCGTGGAACTGGTAATAGGCCTGGTAGGCGCCGATATTGTCGGCGCTCATGTTGATCGCGATGGCGTCGTCGTCGGTTCCGGCGAGGTCGTTATAGACGAAGGACGCGAAATAGTCGGCGCCGAAGAGGTCGAGCAGACGGTAGCCGAGCCGCTCGCGCATCTCGGCGAGGGGAGCCGGATCGTTCAGCGTGCGGACGACCGCATGCAGCTTGGCAACCTGGCGCGCCGGAATCGATAGGCCCATCGCATTCCTCCTCCATGAAGGATGCGACACTGTCATGGGCCTGTCAAACGTCGGAGGGGCGGCCCCGGTCGCCTTGACAAATCGCATCACCCATGCGCTTTTCCGCGCGATTTCCCCCACCCAAGATTGTGGCGCCCGGGAGCGCCGAAGCTGACAAAGGCAGACATCAATGCATCGTTATCGTAGCCACACCTGCGGGGCTCTGCGCAAAGCGGACGCAGGCTCGACCGTCCGGATCTCCGGTTGGGTCCATCGCGTGCGCGACCATGGCGGCGTTCTGTTCATCGATCTGCGCGATCACTACGGCGTCACCCAGGTGGTCGCCGACCCCGATTCCGCCTGCTTCGCCACCGCCGAGAAGGTACGCGGCGAGTGGGTCGTCCGCGTCGACGGCGAGGTCAAGCCGCGCAGCGATGCGACGGTCAACACGAACCTCCCGACCGGCGAGATCGAAGTCTTCGCGCGTGAGATGGAAGTGCTGTCCGAAGCGGCCGAATTGCCGCTGCCGGTCTTCGGCGAGCCGGACTATCCGGAGGACATCCGCCTCAAATACCGCTTCCTGGACCTGCGCCGCGAGACGCTTCACCGCAACATCGTCACGCGCACGAAGGTCATCTCGTCGATGCGCAACCGCATGGGCGATGCGGGCTTCACCGAGTTCCAGACGCCGATCCTGACCGCGTCCTCGCCGGAAGGCGCGCGCGACTTCCTGGTGCCGTCGCGCATCCATCCGGGCAATTTCTACGCGCTGCCGCAGGCACCGCAGCAGTACAAGCAGTTGCTGATGGTCTCCGGCTTCGACCGCTACTTCCAGATCGCGCCGTGCTTCCGCGACGAGGACCCGCGCGCCGACCGCCTGCCGGGCGAGTTCTACCAGCTCGACCTGGAAATGAGCTTCGTCGAGCAGGAAGACGTCTTCGCAGCGATGGAGCCGGTCATGCGCGGCATCTTCGAGGAGTTCGCCGAAGGCAAGCCGGTGACGCAGGAATTCCCGCGCATCCCCTATGACGAGGCGATCCTGAAATACGGCACCGACAAGCCGGACCTCAGAAACCCGATCGTCATGGAAGACGTGTCGGAGCATTTCCGCGGCTCCGGCTTCAAGGTCTTCGCCAACATCCTCGCCAACGATCCGCGCGGCGCCGTCTGGGCCGTTCCCGCGCCGACCGGCGGCAGCCGTGCGTTCTGCGACCGCATGAACTCCTGGGCGCAGGGCCAGGGCCAGCCCGGCCTCGGCTACATCTTCTGGCGCGAGGAAAACGGCCAGGTCGAGGGCGCAGGCCCGATTGCCAAGAACATCGGACCGGAACGCACCGAGGCGATCCGCCTGCAGCTCGGCCTGAAGCCCGGCGACGCCTGCTTCTTCGCTGCCGGCGATCCGCGCAAGTTCGCGGGCTTCGCGGGCGATGCCCGCACCCGCGCCGGCGAGGAACTCGACCTCGTCGACCGCGACCGCTTCGCGCTCGCCTGGATCGTCGACTTCCCGTTCTACGAATGGGACGAAGAGGAGAAGAAAGTCGATTTCGGCCACAACCCCTTCACCATGCCGCGCGGCGGCCTGGGTGCGCTGGAAAACGAGGATCCGCTCAACATCAAGGCCTGGCAGTACGACCTGGTCTGCAACGGCTTCGAGATCGCGTCCGGCGGTATCCGTAACCACCTGCCGGAAGTCATGATCAAGGCCTTCGGCATCGTCGGCCTCGACGCGGAGGTGGTCGAGGAGCGCTTCGGCGGCCTCTATCGCGCCTTCCATTACGGCGCGCCGCCGCATGGCGGCATGGCGGCCGGCGTCGACCGCATCGTCATGCTGCTGGTCGGTGCGAAGAACCTGCGCGAAGTCACGCTGTTCCCGATGAACCAGCAGGCCGCCGACCTTCTGATGGGCGCCCCGGCGCCCGCGACGCCCGCGCAGCTGCGCGAGCTCGAACTGCGGGTGACGCCGCAGAAGAAGGACTGAGGCCGGCAATGAGAACGAAGAAGGCGGAACGCTCGTGACGATCCGCCTTCTCGTCACCGGCTTCGAGCCGTTCCCGGGCGCGCCGGTCAACCCGACGGCCCACCTGATCCGGCACTTTCAAGACAATCCGCCTGCGTCGCTTGCGCCGGTCGAGAGCCGGTTCGCCGTCCTTCCGGTCGATTATGCGCGCACCGTTCCCGCGCTGGAGGAGGCTGTCGCCGGCTTCGAGCCCGACGTCGCCGTGCATTTCGGTCTGTCAGGCCGTGCGGCGGGGTTTCGGCTGGAGCGGCTGGCGCGCAACGAGATCGCGTCCGGCGTTCCCGACAATGCGGGAACGCGTCCGCAGGCGTCGGTCATCCGCGAAGGCGGCGATCATGTCGCCTCGTCCCTGCCGCTCGATCGCATCTTTTCGGCGCTGGAGGCGGAAGGCCACACCGTGGAGTGGTCGGACGATGCCGGCGGCTATCTGTGCAATTACGTGTTCTACCACTCGTCGGCCGGGCTGTGCCGCGGCGTGCGCGCGAGGTTGAGCGGCTTCGTCCATGTCGGTCACGTCGCGCTGCCGGGCGTGCCGGCGGATCAGGCGGTGATGGACTTCAGGAATTTCGCGCAAGGCGCTGAATTGATTCTTCAAACCTGCCTCGTGGAGGCGCGGGGCGAGTGAACCCCACCCGACGGTTGCCGGGTGAGGTGAAGGTCTGACGACCCTATTCGTTGGCCGTCACGGTGACGCCGAGCACGCCGATCAGCGATTGCGGCGCGGTCATCACCGCGCCGACGATCTGCGCGACCGGGACCGGGTTCGCCGGCGCAGCCGCCACTTTCAGCGAGCCCGGATCTTCCAGGAACGCGCTGACGGCCGCCGCGACGCTGGCCGCGAATTCCGGGTTCTGCAGCTGGCCCAGCGCGAAGGGCAGGGCGCCCTTGGCCTGCGCGATGATGCTCTCGCGATTTGTGCCCTGCTGCTTGGCGACGAAATCGAGGATCCGGCCGGTGGCCGAATCGTCGACGATCTCGATCGTCACATTGCCGATCTGCACCTGCTGCGCCAGGCCGAGCATCGCCAGGCCCATCGCCTCGTCGCTCTGGTTCTGCATCTCGACGTTCAGCTTCTGCAATCCGTCCATCAGCTCCATGGTGTAGCCGCCGATCGCGAGACCGATATTCAGGGTCGCCGCTTCGTCGATGACGACGGCGTTGTCCATCGACAGGTCGCCGGACGCCGCGTTCCAGCTTCCGTCGCCGGTCATGCGGCCGGTCAGCTTGCTGTAGCCGAGTTCGGCCATGGCGGCGCTGGTCTTCGGATCGTCGACCTGCGTGAAATCGACGGTGAAGTCCTTGATCTCCATGTCGTAGTCCATCGTGCCGCCCGGCTCGTAGGGGCTCATGGAGGCCTGCGCGCCTTCCAGCGTGAAGACGGTGTTGGAGCCTTTCGACACGGCAAAGCCGCCGACCTGGATGGCCCGGTAGACGCCGCCCTTGAGCACCGGATCGGTCTCGTCCGGCCCGGCGAGGTAATAGCCCTCGATCGAACCGCCTTCGAAGGCGAAGGTGAACCCGTCCTGTTCGGTGGTGAAGGCGGGTGCGGCGACCCGGCCGATGATGAAGGCGCCGTTCGGGCCTTCGGCCACGTCCTCGAGCAGGACCTGGTCGAGCTTGACGCCCTTGTCGTCGCCCGGTCCGGCAAATGACACGCCTGACAGCAGCACGTCGTCACCGCCACGCAATTCGGCCGAGTCGACGTTGATTTCCACGCCCTGGACGGCGAACTGGCGCTGCACGCTTTCCAGCACGGCTTCGGCGCTGACGTCGGCGAAAGCGTCGGAGACGAACGAGAGCGCGATGGCGCTCGCCGCGGCGGACGTGATCAGTCTGCGATGGGGTGTCATTGAGGTTCCTCTTTGAAACGATAAAGGCGCGAACCTTCTACGTTGGTTTTCGGGGCTGTAGTGTGACAAACACCACATTCGGTGACCGGCGTCCACATGCCGTGTTCACTGTTTGGTTACCCGTTGCTGAAGGCCATGGGCGTGAGCCGCGAGAGGTCGCGGAGCCCCAGGACCTCCTGCACTTGACCGCGCGCGGCGATTTTCCCAAAGCCCGGGCTGCGAATACGACCGAGGGGAAATGCGATGACGGCGTTGTATGTGACCGGATGCGGTCGCGGGATCGGATTGGAGCTGGCGCGCCAGGCGCTCGCCAGGGGCTGGCAGGTCTCCGGCTCCGTCAGGACCGCCGACGCGGCGGCGCGCCTGCGGGCCGAACTGCCGGGCCTCGGCGACATCGACGTCTTCGACGTGACCGATCCGGCAGCGCTCGCAAGGGCAGCCGAATCACGTGACGACCCCATCGACATCCTGATCAACAATGCCGGCATCATCGGGCCGCAGCGCCAGTCGACGCTGGACATGGACGTCGACGGTTTCGCTCACACGCTCGCCGTCAACACCATCGCGCCCTTGCGTGTCGTCCAGGCGTTCCTGCCGCGCCTGCGCCGCGCCGACACTCCGCGCGTCCTGACGATCTCGTCGGCCATGGGCCGCATGGCCTACGCGGCGTCGGACCGCATCGCCTATCGGGCCTCCAAGGCCGCGGTCAACAAGGTCATGCAGGGCCTCGCCACCGACCTTCAGCCCGAAGGCGTCGCCGTCCGGCTCCTGCATCCCGGCTGGGTGCGCACCGACATGGGCGGGGCACATGCCGATATCGCGCCGCAGGAGAGTGCCGCAGGCATTCTGCACATTGCCGACAGCACGACGATGGCCGATACAGGCACTTTCGTGAACTGGGACGGCTCGACCGTCCCCTGGTGACACACAGGAGCCCATCGGCATGGCGATCCCGCAGATCATTCCGTCGCAGAAACTCAACGGCACGGTGGACGGCCTGTTCATGGCGACGGGCGAGGATTTCGTCTCCGCGCCGGTCGATGCGCTGCAGCTGACCTATGAGGGCATCGCCGGCGATCTGCATGCCGGGCTGACCCGCAACTCGGGCAGCCGCGAGCCGTGGTATGCGCGCGGCACCGAGATGCGCAACGAACGCCAGGTGACCATCCTGTCGCGCGACGAACTGGCCGAAGCGGCGAAAGAGATGGCGGTGGACGCGATCGAGCCGGAATGGATCGGCGGCAACATGACGCTCACCGGCATCCCGATGCTCTCGCTTCTTCCGGCCGCCACGCTGCTGTTCTTCGAGGGCGGCGTCACGCTCAAGGTCGATTTCCAGAACGGGCCCTGCAAGTTCTCTGGCGCGTCGATCGCCCGCCATGTCGGCCGTCCGGACGACGCCGCGCTGGCGCTCGCCTTCGTGCCCGCCGCCAAGCGCCGCCGAGGCCTTCTCGCCTGGGTCGAGAAGCCGGGCACCATCGCGATGGGCGAAAAGGTCCAGGCGCGCCTGCCCGAGCAGTGGATCTACTCCGCCTGATCCTCCACCGGATCGGGCAGGCCGGCTTCCGTCTCGGTGCCGTCGAGCAGCCGGGTCGATTGCCAGCGTGACAGCACGGCGTTGATGTCGTCCATCACGAAGTGCCGCGCCGCGTCGCGGTCGTAGCCGTCATCCATCAGCTGGTCATAGTCGGTGTGGACGTGCCGGATATGGGCGACCAGCGACAGCCAGACCGCAACGGAGGCGGGCAGGGCGCGCAGGTGGCGCTGCGCGGCGAGTTGCTTGACCTCCTCGGCCTCGTTGAAGGGGATCATCGGCACCAGCCGCCTGAGCGCCTTGGTGGTTTCCGTCTGTCGTTTCGTCGCCATGAGAAGTCGGGGTCTGGATGCGGGCTGTGAATGTCGGCTCTGTTTCCGTCAGGGAGCGTCTTGCCAGTGGTCCGAAAATGATATAAACATATCTTTATATCCTTTCGGAGAGAGTATGAGCACGCCCGACTTCCACCTTGATACGATGGTCGATCTGTTGAAGACCATAGCCGAACCCACCCGGCTTCGTATCCTGAAATTGCTGGCCGAGGGCGACCTGACGGTCTCCGAGCTGACCACGATCCTCGGTCAGTCGCAGCCGCGCGTCTCCCGGCATCTCAAGCTGATGCTCGATTCGCGGCTGATCAAGCGCCAGCAGGAAGGCTCTTGGGCGCTGTTCCGGCTGAGCCGCGACGCCGCCGGCGACGTGCTCGTGCAGGAACTGCTCGGCCGCATCGACCAGACCGACGAGACCATCCGCAAGGATTCCGAACGGCTTCTCGAGGTCAAGGCGCTCCGCCGCGAGAAGGCCTCGCGCTACTTCACCCGCAACGCGGCGAGCTGGGACGAGATCCGCTCCCACCACGTCGCCGACGAACTGGTGGAGGAGGCGCTGTCGGCGCTGATCGGCGACAAGCCGGTGCGCTACATGCTCGATCTGGGCACCGGCACCGGCCGGCTGCTCGAGCTCTTCGCCGACCTCTACCAATACGGCATCGGCATCGATTCCAACCGCGACATGCTCAATGTCGCCCGCGCCAATCTGGATGCGGCGGGCGTGCGCAACGCCGAGGTGCGCCTCGGCGACGTCTACAACCTGCCGATCCCGCGCGACGGCTTCGATCTGGTGACGATCCACCAGGTCCTCCACTATCTCGACGATCCGTCGGCGGCCATCCGGCAGGCGGCGCGCGCGCTGCGCCCCGGCGGCCGGCTCGTCATCGTCGATTTCGCTCCCCATCATCTCGATCTCCTGCGCGAGGAACATGCGCATCAGCGCCTGGGCTTTGCCGACGCGGATATCGAGGGATGGTTCGAGAAGGCGGAACTGGAACCCGTCCAGTCCCGTGCGCTCGCCGCCGGCAAGGTCGACCCCGACCAGCTGACGGTGAAGATCTGGGTCGCGCGCGACCCGCGTGTCGAGATCGCAGAAGAAGATCAGTCAACTCAATCCCCTCTGGAGTATGTGGCATGAGGCATTCCGTCAAACGGATCGCAAATGGTTGCGGAGCCGGTCCGGATATCCGCGTTTCCTTCGAATTCTTTCCGCCGAAGAATGCGCAGATGGAGGCGACCCTCGGCGACACGATCGCCCGCCTCAGCCCGCTGGAGCCGAATTTCGTTTCGGTGACCTATGGCGCCGGCGGCTCGACCCGCGACACCACCCGCAAGACGCTGCAGAGCGTGCTGGCGACCGGCAACACGCCGGCTGCCGCGCACATCACCTGCGTCGATTCCACCCGCGAGGAGGTCGATACCGTCATTCGCGATTTCGCGGCACTCGGCATCCGCCGCTTCGTGGCGCTGCGCGGCGACCCGTCCGGCGGCGTCGGCACGCGCTACCAGCCGCATCCCGAGGGCTACCAGAACGCCGCCCATCTCGTGGCCGGCATCAAGGCCTTCGGCGATTTCGACATCTCTGTGGCGGCCTATCCGGAGCGTCACCCGGAAAGCCCGGATCTGGCGACCGATCTCGACATGCTCAAGCGCAAAGTCGACAACGGCGCGACCCGCGCGATCACCCAGTTCTTCTTCGACAACGACGCCTATGAGCGTTACGTCGAGCGGGTGCGCAGGGCAGGGATCTACATCCCGATCGTCCCCGGCATCGTCCCGATCCACAATTTCGGCGCCGTGCGCAATTTCGCGTCCAAATGCGGCGCGAGCGTCCCGGCCTGGCTGGCGGATCGCTTCGAGGGTCTGGAGAACGACCCGCACACCCATGCGCTGGTTGCGGCAGCCGTCGCCGCCGAGCAGGTGTTCGACCTGGTCGATCGTGGCGTCAACGACTTCCACTTCTACACGATGAACCGGCCCGATCTCGTCTTCGCCGTCTGCCGTCTGATCGGCATCCGCGAAACCGCACAGGCCCAGCTTCACGCCGCCTGACCGGCGCGTCGCCTCGCTTCATTCAAGGCCCGGGTCGCCGCAAGGCGGCCCGGGCTTTTTGTGTTGTGTCAGGGAGCGGCCTCGTCGCCGCGACGCGTCCTGCTCAGGGCAGGACTCCGAAAACCAGGGCGCAAAGAAATACGAACGCTGCGCAGACCATCATGACGTTGATTGAACGTGTCAGTCCCATAGCAAGCCTCCTTGCTTTGAGCTTCTGAATCTATGCGGATCATACGAAGGTACAAGTCAAAAACCATGCTGCGCCGCGAAAAGCGTTGACTCGCTTTGCGAGCCGTTCGGGCTAAACATGCCTTCGCGCTACGCTTTTTTCATTGACCATTTCCGTGAAAAAATCGTCCACAGCCCTGTGAACGACGCGGCGAAGCGGGATGTCCGGACCCGAAACGCGTCACGTCGCCAGCCGTGTTTCCAGCCAGTTTGCGGCCTGCAGGGCCTGTTTGTCGCGCCCGAAACGGCCGATCACCTGTACGCCGAGCGGCATTCCGGCCGAATCGGTCAGGCCCGGCACGTTGACGCAGGGCACGCCCGTCAGCGTCCACACCTTGTTGAACAGGGCGGTGCCCGTCGTGTCGCGGTCGCGTGGCGCGACCCCCGTTGCGGACGGCGCGAGAAGTACGTCGACCTCGTCGAACAGCCGCGTCGCCGCCTTGCGCGCGTGACGGGCCCTGCGGCGCGCCTCGTCATAGGCCTGCGGCAGGATCGCGCGTCCTTCCTCAAGCGTCTCGCGCAGCGTCGGGCTGAGCGCGTCGGCGTGGTACGCGAGTTCATGCGCCATTGAGATGGCGGCCTCGTAGCCCTGGATGACGGCGTGCACCTCGCGGCCGCGGCGGATTTCCTCCGGCTCGGCGATCTCGACGATCGAGGCGCCCGACGCACGCGCGATGTCGGCGGCCTGGGCAACCGCGGCGAGCATGTCGGGGGAGGCCTGGTCGTCGACAGCGCTGCGGTAAAGGCCGATGCGCGGCGCGTCGTCGAGATCGTCGGCCGTGAGGTCGCGGCCGCAGAGAAGTGCGGCGAACAGCGCCACGTCCCTGGCGCTGGCCGCGAAGAAGCCCGTGGTGTCCAGCGTCCAGGCGAAGGTCTTCATGCCGCCGCTCGGAAACAGCCGGAAGCTCGGCTTGAAGCCCGAAACTCCGCAAAATGACGCCGGCCGGACGACCGAGCCACCCGTCTGGGTGCCGATGGCCGCCGGGATCATGCCGGCGGCGACCGCGGCGGCCGATCCCGAAGACGAGCCGCCGGGCGTATGCGCCGGATCGTGCGGATTGGCCGTGCGGCTCGCTTTCATGAACGCGAATTCGGTCGTCACCGTCTTGCCGATGACATAGGCCCCGCGTGCCCGGGTCATGGCGACGACCGGCGCGTCCGCGCGCGGCTGATAGCCGTGGTACAAGGGCGAGCCATAGGTGGTCGGCATGTCGTAGCTGTCGAAGATGTCCTTCACGCCCACGGCGATGCCGGCGAGCGGCCCCTCGCTGGCGATGGGCCCGTACACCGGACTGACGGCCTCGAAGGCCTGGATTTCGCCGTCGCGTTCGTCGATCAGGGCGCGGCTGCGCGTGATGGCGGCCTCGGCGCTGTCGCGGCCGGCGGCGATGTCTTCCAGGATTTTGGATACGGACAGCACGATTTTCCTCCCTTTGCGCTGGAACGCGAACTCTGCTCTAACCACATCTCACGGCTCCACGGAAGAAACGGAACTGCTCGCATGGAACGTTTTGCCACGGCGCGCGATGCCGCCCTGAAGCTCCGGCCGGACGTGCCCGTCTACTGTTTTCGACCGAAGGTGCTGCGCGAGGACGCGCGCGCCTTCAAGGCGCTGTTTCCCGGCACGACCGCCTATGCGGTCAAGACGAATGGCGAGCCGATGGTCATCCGCGCGCTGGTCGAGGCCGGCATCGACGTCTTCGATGTCGCGTCCCCGGCCGAGTTCGAGGCGGTCCGCGACATCGCTCCGACGGCAGAACTTCTCTACATGCACCCGGTCAAGGCGCAGTCGGACATCCGGCTCGCGCTGGAGCGCTACGGCATCCGCGTCCTCGTCGTCGATCATGAGGACGAGGTGGCGAAGATCCTGCGCATCGCCCGCGCCCTCGACATCGACCACACGACGATGACGGTCTTCGTGCGCATCGCCACCAAGGGCCACGCCGCCTACGAATTGTCGAAGAAGTTCGGCGCCGCGCCCGGCCATGCCGTGGAACTGCTGCAGCGGCTGCACGGCATCGGCTTTCGCACCGGCCTGTGTTTCCATGTCGGCAGCCAGGTCGAGGATCCGGTGACCTATGAGCGGGCGCTGGCGTCCGCCGACTGGGTGCGAAACCGGGCGGGCGTGCCGCTGGCCGGGCTCGACGTCGGCGGCGGCTTTCCGGCCGAGTATGGTCACGATCCGAAGAGCCATGCGCCAGAGCCGGTGCCGCTGGAGGAGATCATGGGCAATCTGCGCGGCGCGGTGGAGGAGTGGGGCTTCTTCGACCTGCCGCTCGTCGCCGAGCCGGGGCGCGTCATCGTCGCGCGCGCCTTCTCGCTCATCGTGCGCGTGCTCCTGCGCAAGGGCAGGCGGCTCTACATCAATGACGGCATCTGGGCGTCGCTGTCGGACAGCTGGACCGGCAAGATCACCCTGCCTGCGCGCTTCATTCCCGATCCGAACCTGCGCCGCCGCAACGGTGATCCGGAAAAGATCGTGCCCTTCAAGGTCTGCGGCGCGACCTGCGATTCGGTCGACATCCTGACCCGGCCCTTCCACCTGCCCGAGACGGTCGACACGGGCGACTGGATCGAGATCGGCCATATCGGCGCCTATTCCATGGCGCTGCGCACGCGGTTCAACGGGTTCTACCCCGACACCTTCGTCGAGGTGGACGAGCCCTTCGACGCCGGCGACGCGCCGGAGAGCTTCGCCAGCCTCGAAACCATGGCGGACTGAGCCGTGGCCGCGGGCAAGGGGCCGTCGCTCGTCCTTCTGCTGCTCGCCGTGTTCGGCGCCATGTCGCTCTGGTTCGTGTCCGCAGCCATCCTGCCGGGCATGAACGCGGAATTCCCGATCTCGCCGTTCCGCCAGGCCGCGCTGTCCAGCGCCGTGCAGCTCGGATTCGTCGTCGGAGCGCTGATCTCCGCCATATTGGGCATCGCCGACCGACACGACCCCCGCCGCCTCCTCGGCATCTGTGCGGTACTGGCCGGGGTGGTGAACCTGACGCTTCTGGCATCGACGCCGGGAAGCGCGGCGGCGATCGCGGCGCGCGGGCTCACCGGCGCACTGCTGGCCGGCGTCTATCCCGTCGGCATGAAGATCGCGGTCGGCTGGGGGGAGAAGGATCGCGGCTTCATCGTCGGCTCCTTCGTCGGCGCGCTGATCCTCGGTTCGGCCGCCCCGCATCTCTTCGCGCTGAGCGGCGGCACCGACTGGCGTCCGACCGTCGTGATCGCATCGGTCGTCGCCATCGCCGGCGGCCTGCTCGCCCAGATGGTCGGCCTCGGCCCGCATCACGCCCAGTCGAAGCGCTTCGATCCGCGCGCCGTCGTCACCGCCTGGACCAATCGTCGCGTCCGGCTCGCCTATGCGGGCTACTTCGGCCACATGTGGGAACTCTACGCCATGTGGGCCTGGATCGCCGTCATCGCCGCGCTCTCCTATGGCGCCCACATGTCCGAGGAGCGAGCCGTGACGCTCGCGGCGATCACCGCCTTCGTCTCGATCGCGGCCGGCGCGGTGACGAGCATGATCGCCGGCAGGCGCGCCGACAGGATCGGCAAGGCCAGCGTCGCGCTTGCCGCGATGGTGGTGAGCGGCGTCTGCGCGGTGCTGACGGCGTTGACCTTTGGCGGGCCGGTATGGCTCACCTTCACCGTCATCGTCCTCTGGGGTGCCTCGATCAGCCCCGATTCCGCACAATTTTCCGCGCTCGTCGCCGACAATGCGCCGGCCGACCAGGCGGGCAGCCTGATGACGCTGCAGACCGCGCTCGGCTTCGCGCTCACCTTCGTCACGGTCCAGGCGACGCCGGTTCTGGCCGCATGGTGGGGCTGGCCGGCGGTCATGGCGATCATGGCGCTCGGACCGCTCTTCGGCATCGTGGCGATGGCGCGCCTCAACGCAATGGGCGTGCCCGCCCGTAACCCCTGAATCCGCGGCGCCGGGACGCTTCAACTTGTCCCATTGATCGCGTTCACAAGCGGCGTAGGCTTCGGCATGCCGGAAGCAGGAGCCGCTTCATGCCGAAACTAGTACGCTTCGTCCTCATCAACAGCATCATCGGCATCGCGATCGGCTGGCTGATCGCCGCGGGCATGGTGCATTTCAACATCGGCAATCTGGGCGAACTGATCGCCCACACCGATCACAAGGCAGCCGCCATCGCGCTGCTCGGCCTGACCTTCGGGATCACCTTCGGCTTCGCCTATCTGGCGACCGCCGTCATGCTGATCCCGACCGGCAAGGACGATTTCGACAAGCTCTGAGCCGCTTTACGCTTCAGAGCGCGTTCAGCAGCCGCACCGTCGGCCAGGCGTCAGCCGGCAAGCCGACGCGCTTCTGCTCCTCGCGCACCGCCGCGCGCGTGCCGGCGCCCAGGATGCCGTCGATTTCGCCGACGTCGAAGCCGTCCGCGGTCAACTTCTGCTGCAGAGACTTCATCTGCGGCTGGTTCAGGCCCGGTTCCGGATTGCCCTCGTCGAAGATCGGCGCGCCGCCGAGGCGGGTCGCGAAATAGGCGGCCGTCAGCACATAGGTCAGAGACTGGTTCCATTCCAGGAAGACGTGGAAGTTCGGATAGGCCATGAAGGCCGGTCCCTTGTGGCCCATCGGCAGGATCAGGTGAGCCTCGTTGCTCGGCGGAAGCGTGCCGTTTCGCGCCGAGACGCCGCGCGCCTGCCATTCCGAGACGGGCAGCGCCTTGTGCAGGCCGGCGTCGTACCATTCCATCTGCGCCGGCACGCGCACCTCGATCAGCCACGGCTCGTTGGCGCGCCATCCAAGCGAACTCAGGAAGTTGGCGGCGGTCATGATCGCGTCCGGCGCCGAGGTCTTGAGCTGCACCTGTCCGTCGCCGTCGCCGTCGCGCCCCTTGGTCAGGTAGTCGTCGGGCAGCACCTGCACCATGCCTATCTCTCCGGCCCAGGCCCCGGTGATGCCGCGCGGCACGACGCCCAGGTCGATCAGCCGCGCCAGCGAGATCAACTGCGGCCTGAAGAGTTCCGGCCGGCGGCAGTCATGCGCCAGCGTCGCGATGGAGTTCAGCGTGTTGAAATCGCCCTGGTAGCCGCCGAAATCGGTCTCCAGGCCCCAGAAGGCGGTGATCACCTCCGGCGCGACGCCGTATTCCGAGCGCGCCCGCTGGAAGGTCGAGGCGTATTGCTTCAGCTTCGAGCGGCCGACATCCATGCGGTTCTGCGAGATCAGCTTGCGCGCGAAGGTGGCGAAATCCAGCGTGAAGACGCCCTGGGCGCGGTCGCGCTTGAGCACGGCCGGGTCGACGCTGGCCGAGGCGATCGCCCTGAGGCCGGCATCGCCGACCCCCGCCGCGCGCGCTTCAGCGAGCATGCCCTCCAGCCAGGCGCTGAAGCTCCCGCCGCAGGGGGCCTGCGCTTGAGCCTGCGCCAGGCCGGTGAACGCGGTCAGCGCCGCTGCGGCCAGTAGGATGCGTGCCTGGTTTCTCATGCTCATGGGGTCTCCTCGCGAATTTTGGGGTTGGGGTCAGACCTTGTTGGCGGAAAGCCACCGGCGCCACTGTTGGGCACTGCCGGCGAAGACGTTGATGTCGGTCCTGGCGTCGATGCCCGGCACCACGCCGGTGCCGGTATATTGCCAGAAGGTCCAGTCGGCGTCCGGGTCGATGACCCGCGGATGCGCCTTGACCGAGCGCAGCCACAGCGTCTCGCGCCCGAAATGGCCGTCGATGTTCTGTTCGTGGAATTCGGGCGTCGTGTAGATCACCGGCCGGATGCCGTAATGCTTGCGGATCGCGTCGATGAAGACGCGCATCTCGGCGCGCACCGTCTCGGGCGCAGGGCGCGTCGTGCAGGTCGGCGAATGCGCGTTCCACTCCATGTCGAGGACCGGCGGAAGCATGCCGCGCTCCTTCGGCACGTTGCGGATGAACCAGCGCGCCTGCTCGATGGCCGGCCGGCAGAAATAGAAGAAATGATAGGCGCCGCGGGGAATGCCGGCGGCCTTGGTCTGGCGCAGGTTGTCCTGCAAGCGCTCGTCGACATGGTCGCCGCCCTCGGTCGCCTTGATGAAGGCGAAGGCGATGCCGGCGTTCTTCACCGCGCCCCAGTCGATGTCGCCCTGGTATTTCGACACGTCGACGCCGTGCACCGCGTAACCATGCGGCGCGCCGCCCTCGAAGGCGTCCACCGGCTCGGTGTCGACGAAGCGCGGAGCGGCCAGCGGCACGACCGCGTCGGCGAAATCGATCGAGCCCGACGAGCATCCCGCCAGGACAAGCGCGGCTGCAGCGATTGCGATGCGACCGAAATGCGAAGGCACTGATTCGACCCTTTCCCGTCCCCGCGTCCTTCTAGCGCATATGATTGTGGCCGTCATGGCGCGGACGGACGAGTGAAACAAATTCTGGCCCTTGCGCGCCGCGCGGCGGCCGGGGCACGGTCCGGAACCGTCGAGACGGTTGACGGGAGCGCCACTGCGCGACTAGCTCACCGTGATGAGAGTGAACAGGGGCGGGGCGTTCATGAGGATCGTCAAGGGTGTCGTTTTGGGTCTGGCGGTCGTCGTGATCGCCCTGGTCGGCTGGCTTTACGTCGCGCCGCCGGAACTGATCCGCGTCGGATCGGGCTACTCGGCGAAAATCGTGTGTTCGAATGCCTTTCTCGCGGATCGTGATCCGCAGCAGGTGCTGGAGGTCGACGTTCAGGCGCCGGGCCATCCGCTTCTGCGGCTGATGCGCGTGTCGGTGGACCGCACCGCCGGCGTCGTGCGCGCCGGCCTTCTGGGCCAATTCGGCCGCGGCCTCGCGATCCATCGCCCGGGCCTCGGCTGCGCCGCCGTCCCCGACGGCGACATCGAGGCCGCCCGCGCGCAGCCGGCACTGCCGGCCGCCGAGACGTCGGAACCGGGAGACGGGCTCTGGCCCGAGGGCGAGACCGTCGATCCGGTCGAGGACACCGAACTCTACGCCGTCCTCAACGACGAGGCGCTGACCGGCCCCGGCATGCGCGCCGTCGTCGTGGTCCGGGACGGGCGCGTCATCGGCGAGCGCTATGGCGAGGGGTTCGACGAGGACACGCCGCTGCTCGGATGGTCGATGACCAAGACCGTCACCTCGATGCTCATCGGCCGGCTCGTGCGCGAAGGCGCCATGACGCTGGACGAGGCCGGCCTGTTCGAGGGCTGGACCGACGGTCGCGGCGCGATCACGGTCGCCGACATGCTCGGCATGGCCAGCGATCTGGCCTGGAACGAGGGCTACGGCTCGGTCTCCGACGTGACCCGCATGCTCTATCTGGAGCCGGACATGGCCGGCTTCGCCGCCTCCAACCCGCTCGACGCGACCACGCCCGGCGGCGTCGGCGCGGTGTTCAACTACTCGTCCGGTACCACGGTCATGCTGTCGCGGGTCTGGCAGGACGCGTTCGACGACCGCACCGAGGCGCTGGCGTTCCCGCGCCAGGCGCTGTTCGAGCCGCTCGGCATGCGCTCCGCCGTCTTCGAGACCGACGCGCGCGGCACCTATGTCGGCTCGTCCTATCTCTACGCAACGGCGCGCGACTGGGCGCGCCTGGGGCAGTTCCTGCTGCAGCGCGGGGTCTGGAACGGCCGTTCGATGCTGCCGGTCGGCTATGTCGACTGGATGGTCGAGCCGCATCCCGCCTCCAACGGTGAATATGGTCGCGGCCATGTCTGGCGGCGCGCCTCGAACGCCTGGCTGCCGGGCGACAACCCCGAACTGCCCGCCGAGGCGTTCTTCATGTCCGGCCATGACGGGCAATCCGTGTCGATCATTCCGTCGGAAAGGCTGGTGGTGGTGCGGATGGGGCTGACGCCGACCGACCGGCTCTACAAGCCGGCCTTCCTCGTCCAGGCGCTGATCGAAACGCTCAACCGGCCTGAATAGGGATCACTTCGACCGCAGGCCGGTCTCCACCAGCATGCCGCGCGCCTTGGCGACGTAGTAGTAGCCGGCCGAATAGAGATAGACCGCCCGGTCTTCCGACCCGTCGGCCAGCATCCACGCGCCGCGCAGATACTTCACGCCATATTTGAGATTGGTCTCGGCGTCGTAGAGGCCCGCCGGCGAACCGCGATAGCCCATGGTGCGCGCGGTTTCCGGCTTGATCTGCATCAGGCCGTAATGACCGCCGTTCTGGGCGCGCGGATTGTAGGTGCTCTCGCGCTTGACGACGCGATGCACCAGCTTCTCCGGCACGCGATATTCGCGCGAGTAGCGCGCGATCATCCGGTCGATCGCCGCGCGCGAGCTGGAGACGGCGGGCTTGGACGGCGCCGCATAGGCCATTTCCACCACCGGCTCGGAGTCGAGCGCCTGCTCCTCCGTGAGCGACAGGCCCGCGGCGATGGCCGGCGTGACCGAAAGCGTCTCGACCACGCTGGTCGCGGAACATCCCGCCAGCGCGGTCATGCAGAAAACCGCGGCGATCGCGGGCAGGGGATGGGCAGTCGCCATGGGCTGGATCCAGAAATGTCCGTGTCGTCAGGCCTTATAGCCTTTCTGGCTCCTTCAGGGCAAAGAAGGCGGAATCAGGGCAGGGCCTGCGGATTCCCGCGTCGGCGAGGGGATTTGCTGGCCGACTACCTGAGGATTTTCTCCATGGCCTTGCCCTTGGCCAGTTCGTCGATCAGCTTGTCCAGATAGCGGACCTGCTGCACCACCGGGTCCTCGATCTCCTCCACCCGGATGCCGCAGATGACGCCCTTGATGAGCGAACTGTTCGGATGGATGCGTGGGGCCTGGGCAAAGAACGTCTCGAAGTCGCTCTCCCCCTCGATCTCCCTTTCGAGCGCCGCATCGTCGTAGCCGGTCAGCCAGCGGATGATCTCGTCGACCTCCGCCCTGGTCTTGCCCTTCCGTTCGGCCTTCTGGACATACATCGGATAGACCTTGGAGAATTTCATCTCCCGAATGTTCATTCTCGGCATGTCTCGCCTCCGGTTCGCTCGTCTCTCTTACGCGCGCTCTATTCCCCCAGATACCCCACGGCGTCGGCGTGGTCACGATCACCGCTTCGCCAAAGTCCGCGACGCGACGAAGCCGACAGTGGCGTTCATTTGTCGACTGACTGGAATGGGGCCGGGAGCGTCGGGCGTACAGTCACAGCTTCGGATTGGCGCTATGCTGCGTCGCTTAGCCCAAGATCGAAGCTCTCGTTCTGCGCGGGGCGGCTAGCAATGCCGCATCGCAGTTCACGGACACGCAGAAGGCGCTCATCATTATTCAGCGTGAGGACAGTACGCCTTTGGCATAGATGCCGCGAAAAGCCGAAATCAGCCGAGCAGCCCACTTCGATTGGTAGAGTGAGGATGCCAGCATACTCCTCACTTCACATAAAAGTAGACGCTAACAGTTCGCGCCTCGGGCTGCGTTTCCGCGATGGGATGACCGCGAAGGACCCGAGGAGGTCGTTGAATCCTTGGTTCTAGATTGCACCGTACCAGAAAGTTATCAAAAATACTCTTCATGTACTCTGCCCGTAGAAGGGGCAAGTCGTCGTTGCTATAGGGGTCCGGTATTGCAAATTTTTCTGTTGCTCGATCATAGATCTCATGCTGGGTCAGATCATTCGCAATTGGCGGGTGAGCTAGAATTTCATCAAAATGGGCGCGTGGATCCAACGACCGCGAGAAATTCGGTCCCGCTCTGTCTGCCGCACCAATCACGAGCAACTCGAATGACCAATCACTGCCAGCGAACGAATCGTATAAATACAAGATTCCTCTGACTATTCCCTCCAAAGCCCTCTCGTGTAGTCCAATCTCAAATTTGACTTCTGACTTCCCCACCCCGGCAGACACGTCAACGCCATCCATGAAGTTAGCCCTGGCTTTCCGTTCTTCGATGATAAACTGCTTCGCCAAATGGCACAGATGATTTCCGAGAGCCTCCGGTTCTATCGCAGAACTTGCGATGGTATAATCACCGGGAAAAAACAATTGCGGCTCGCCTGAGTTAGTGATGGGTGCCATCCTGACTACGAAGGGATCGGAGTCTCCATCGAAGATGGGGGATCCAACCTCCGTAAACTCGATCTGGGGCAGTAGCCTTCCCAGATTGTCGATGACTTGCCTTCTGTGCTCTAGGCTTAGATTCTGTGCGTGCGCAATCGCTGGCATGGCAATTGCCATCAGAGCCAAGAATACCGGTCTCATTGAACGATTCTCCATGCATCCATTCGTTGTTTACAGATGTTTATTACGGATTTCTCGAAAATACACTAGAATGTCCTAGCGCGCCAAGAGCGCTGACACATGTGCTATGATGTATTGATGGCATTGCGCGCGGCTGCCACACATCCTGCGATGTACCAATCCGTTAATGGCGAACCGTACCATGATAAGGGCTGGGGCGGCCGAATGGCGGCTATCGGCCGCGAATGCTGGTCCGAACGCAAAAAACGAAGGCCTCATCCGGGCTCAAAGCTCAAATTGACTGTCAATCACCAAGCGTCCGTCTTGGGGCGCGCAAAGCAGCCGTCCGTGTCGACGCGCCAACGGCGACATCCGGGATGTGATGGCCAATTCGCCCGTTCTGGCGAATTTCTCATGAGGTCTCCGAGCCGTAAGCAGCCCCTTTCGCTCGAATCGCCCTATTACTCTCTTAGGTATCCCCCCGGCGTCGGCGTGGTCACGATCACGGCTTCGCCGGTCTTCACGGATGTCTGGTCGCAGTGCTTCAGTTGCTCGATCGAGCCGTCGAGCCTACGGATTTCCGTCTTGCCGCATTGCCCGTCGCCGCCGCCGTCGAGGCCCCTGGGCGGATTGATGCGGTGCGACGAGAGGATCGCGCATTCCATGTCCTCCTGGAAGCGCAGCACGCGCCGCGTGCCGTCGCCGCCGCGGAACGTCCCGCCGCCGCCGGAGCCTTCGCGGATCGAGAATTCCTCGACCACGATCGGATAACGCATCTCCAGGATTTCCGGATCGGTCATGCGGGTGTTGGTCATGTGGACATGCACGCCCGACGCGCCGGCAAAGCCGCGCCCGGAATTCATCCGGCCGGCCGGCGACCCGGAGCAGATCGTCTCGTAATTCTGGTAGCGTGCATTGCCGTAGGTCAGGTTGTTCATCGTTCCTTCCGAGTTGGCCAGCGCGTCGAGCGCGTAGAGCAGGCAGTTGGTCACGTGCTGGCTCGTCTCGGTATTGCCGGCCACCACGGCGGCCGGGTAGGTCGGCTTCAGCATGCAGCCGTCGGGGATGACGATGTTGATCGGCCGCAGGCAGCCGGCATTCATCGGAATGTTGCCTTCCACCATCAGCCGGAAGACATACAGCACCGCCGCGCGCGCAACGGGTTCCGGCGCGTTGAAGTTGTTCTTCTCCATCGGCGAGGTGCCGGTGAAATCAACGGTCGCCTGGCGTTCGGCCTTGTCGACCGTGATCTTCACCCGGATCGTCTGGCCGTTGTCGGTCGGATAGTCCGCCGAGCAATCCGCCAGCGCGTCGATGACGCGGCGCACGCTCTCCTCGGCATTGTCCTGGACGTGGTTCATGTAGGCCTGCACGACCGGCAGCGTGAAATGGCCGACCATGCGGCGCAACTCGGCGACGCCCTTCTCGTTGGCGGCGATCTGGGCGCGCATGTCGGCGAGGTTCTGCGCCGGGTTGCGCGCCGGCCACGGATGGTCGGTCAGGAGTTGGATGAAGGCCTTCTCGCGCAGCCTGCCGTTCTCGACCAGCTTGAAATTGTCGATCAGCACGCCTTCCTCGTCCACATGGGTGGCGCGCGGCGTCGCCGACCCGGGCGCCATGCCGCCGATGTCGGCGTGGTGGCCGCGCGAGGCGACGAAGAACAGGATCTCCTCGCCCGCATCGTCGAAGACTGGCGTCACCACGGTGATGTCGGGCAGGTGGGTGCCGCCATTATAGGGGGCGTTCAGCGCGTAGACGTCGCCCGGCTTCATCTTAGGGTTCTGGCGGATGATCGATTCCACCGACCGGTCCATCGAGCCCAGATGCACCGGCATGTGCGGAGCGTTGGCCACCAGCGCGCCGGTATGGTCGAAGACCGCGCAGGAGAAATCCAGCCGCTCCTTGATGTTCACCGAGGAGGCGGTGTTCTGCAGCGTCACGCCCATCTGTTCGGCGATCGACATGAAGAGATTGTTGAACACCTCCAGCATCACCGGGTCGGCCTGCGTGCCGATCGGCGCGACGCGCGCCTTCTCGACGTGCCGGGTCATCAGGATCTGGTTGTGGCCGGTGACTTCGGCCTGCCAGCCGGGCTCGACGACGATGGTCTGGTTGTCCTCGATGATGATCGCCGGACCCGTCACGCGGTCGCCCGGCGCGAGCGGGGCCGTCGCGCTGTGCGTGCGCAGGAACAGGCCGGCCTCCTGCCATTCGCCGCCGGTGAAGATGCGCTGCGCCGTCTCGGCGCCCCGGTCCTTCATCTCGGGCTTGGCCGTTTCGCCGGCTTCCGCATGCTCAGGCGTCGCCTCGGAGGCCTCGACGCCCACCGCCTCGACGATCAGTTCGCGCGACGGGTCGGTGAAGCCGAATTGCGCCATGTGCGCGGCCTCGAAATCGCGGGCGGCCTTGTCGAGGTCGGCGCCGTCATAGCGCACGTCGATCGTCGTGTCGGTGCCCGAATAGCGGATATGAAGCACCGGCTGCGTCGAGATGGCGTCTGCGGCGATGCCCTGGCCGGTCAGTTCCTCCGTCGCTTCGCCGGCAAGCTGCGCGATCAGCCCCTCGATCGCGGAACGGCTGTCTTCGCCCAGCGTCTCGACCAGCGCGTGCTGCCGCGAGGCGTAGGTCTTCGACAGGCCGATGCCATAGGCCGAGAGCAGGCCGGAATAGGGGTGGATCAGCACCGCCTTCATGCCGAGCGCGTCGGCGACGAGGCAGGCATGCTGGCCGCCGGCGCCGCCGAAGCAGTTGAGCGCGTAGCCCGTCACGTCATAGCCGCGCTGCACCGAGATCTTCTTGATCGCGTTGGCCATGTTTTCCACGGCGATGGTGATGAAGCCCTCCGCCACTTCCTCCGGCGTCCGGCCGTCGCCGACCTCCGCCGCAAGCGCCCGGAACTTCTCGCGCACGATGTCGGCGTCGAGCCGCTCGCTCTGCTCGGGGCCGAAGATCGCCGGGAAATGCAGCGGATCGAGCTTGCCCGTCATCACGTTGGCGTCGGTCACGGTCAGCGGTCCGCCGCGCCGATAGGCCGCCGGGCCGGGATTGGCGCCGGCCGAATCCGGTCCGACCTGGAAGCGTCCCGCCTCGTAATGCAGGATCGAGCCGCCGCCGGCCGCCACGGTGTGGATGCGCATCATCGGCGCGCGGATGCGCACGCCGGCGACCTCGGTGTCGAAGGCCCGCTCATAGGCGCCGGCATAGTGGGCCACATCCGTCGACGTGCCGCCCATGTCGAAGCCGATCACGTCCTGGAAGCCTTCGGCCCGCGCGGTTTCCACCATGCCGACCACGCCGCCGGCGGGACCGGACAGGATCGCGTCCTTGCCCTGGAACAGTTCCGCCGCGGTCAGCCCGCCCGACGACATCATGAATTGCAGCCGCGTGCCGCCCGGCTCGTCGGAGACGCCCAGTTCGCTGGCCACCTGGTCGACATAGCGCCGCAGGATCGGCGACAGATAGGCGTCCACCACCGTCGTGTCGCCGCGTCCGACGAGCTTCGCCAGCGGCGAGACCTTGTGGCTGACCGAGATCTGCGAGAAGCCCATCATGCGCACCATTTCCTCGGCCGCGAGCTCGTGCTCGGGATAGGCCCAGGCATGCATGAAGGCGATGGCGACGGCCTCGATACCCTCGTCAAAGGCCGTGCGCACGTCGGTCTCGACGGCGGCCAGGTTGACGGGCGTCTCCACCGTGCCGTCGGCGAGCACGCGCTCCGGCACCTCGATCACGCGCTCATAGAGCTGTTCGGGCAGGATGATCTCCTTGGCGAAGATGTCCGGCCGCGCCTGGTAGGCGATGCGCAGCGCGTCGCGGAAGCCGCGGGTGATCAGCAGCAGCGTCCGGTCGCCCTTGCGCTCCAGGAGCGCGTTGGTCGCCACCGTCGTGCCCATGCGCACCGTGCCGATCCTGACGGCGGGGACGGGCTGGCCCTTGGCCACGCCCAACAGGTCGCGAATGCCCTGCACGGCGGCGTCGCGATAGGCTTCCGGGTTCTCCGACAACAGCTTGTAGGGGTGGATGTTGCCCGCCGGGTCGACGCCCAGGACGTCGGTGAACGTGCCGCCGCGGTCGATCCAGAAATCCCATCTGTCGGTCATGAAGAACTCCTTTGCCTGCGCGTTTTGTGGCGGAGTTTGCCGGTGCGGGCAACCCTCGGCGGCGTGCAACGCGCTCTTACATCGGCACGGCTCTTCCGTTAGAAGAAACCGATGTCGATTTGGGTCCGAATCTCCGATTTCGTGTCGGCCAAGGCGACGACCGCGCTGACCGGCGTGGTCGAGGCCGTGCGCACGATGTTTGCCGGCGATCCGGAGACCCGCCGCCGCGTCGCCTTTTCCATCGCCATGATCGCGCTGTCGGCGAAGATGGCGAAGGCCGACGGCATCGTCACGGCCGAGGAGGTGGACGCCTTTCGCGAGATCTTCGAGATCCCCGCCGAAGACGCCAACCGCGTCGCCAATCTCTACAATCTCGCCAAGCAGGACGTCGCCGGCTACCGGGCCTATGCCGAGCAGGTGGCCGGCCTGTGCGGCGACGGCATGACCAATTGCCCGCTGCTGATCGACGTGCTCGACGGGCTGTTCCACATCGCCAAGGCCGACGGCGTCATCCATCGCAAGGAACTGGATTTCCTCACCGACGTCGCGGGCATCTTCGGCATCTCCGGCACGGCCTTCGAGCGTGTCGTCGCCCGCCATGTCGACAAGGGCCGCCGCGACCCGTGGCGCATTCTGGGACTGGACGAAGGCGTCGGCCATGCCGAGGCGCGCCGCCGCTACCTGCAACTGGTGCGCGAGAACCATCCGGACCAGCTGGTCGCGCGCGGCCTGCCGGAAGAGTTCATCAAGATCGCCAATGACCGCATCGCCGCGATCAACGACGCCTGGGAGACGATCGAGCCGGAGCTGCGCCGCCAATGAGCGAAGCGCCCTTCGCGCCGGACCACGCCGAAGCCGAATGCCGCCTCTCGCCCAATGCCGGCGAGCGGCGCGGCGACAGGCCCGTCGACATCCTGTTGCTGCACTATACCGGCATGGAGACCGGCCAGGCGGCGGAAGACCGCCTGTGCGACGCGCAAAGCGAGGTCTCCAGCCACTACCTCGTCCACGAGGACGGCCGCATCGTGCAGATGGTGCCGGAATCAGAACGCGCCTGGCATGCCGGCGCGAGCTTCTGGAAGGGCGAGACCGACGTCAATTCGCGCTCCGTCGGCATCGAGATCGTCAATGGCGGCCATGATTTCGGCCTGCCGGCCTTTCCCGACCGCCAGATCGAGGCGGTGATCGCGCTGTCGAAAGGCATTCTGGCCCGCCACGCAATCGCGCCGGAACGGGTGCTGGCGCATTCCGACGTCGCCCCGCAGCGCAAGCGCGATCCCGGCGAGCGCTTCCCGTGGCACGTTCTGGCCGCGTCAGGCATCGGCCACTGGGTGGAACCGTCAGCGATCCGCGGCGGCCGCTTCTTTGCGTTAGGCGATGCCGGCCAGCCGGTCGAGGCGCTGCAATCCATGCTCGCGCTCTATGGCTATGGCGCCGCCATCGGCGGCGTCTTCGACGAGCGCACCGCGGCCAACGTCGCCGCCTTCCAGCGCCATTTCCGACCCGAACGCGTCGACGGCGTCGCCGACGCCTCGACGATCGAGACGCTGCACCGGCTGCTTACGGCGCTTCCCGACCTGAGGTGACGGCGTCCGCCATCCGGTTCAGGAAGGCGTCCATCTGCGCCAGGCTCTCGTCACCCTGGGCGGAGGGGAAGCTCTGGAACACGTGGCAGCCGCCCGGATAGATACCGAGTTCGACGCCATTTCCCGCCGCATGCCAGCGATGCGCCATCATCATCGTGTCGTCGATCAGGAGGTCCTGCGTGCCGCAGGTGAACAGCGCCGGCGGCATGTGCTCGAGCGTTGCGTAAAGCGGCGAAATGTCGGCCGCGCGCCGGTCCCGGCCTTCGGGCACGAAAAGCCCGGTGCAGCGCTTCACGTCTTCCGTGGCGAGGACGAGCGGTTCAGGCCCCCAGTTGCGCACGCTCGGCGTGCCGCCGAGATCGTAGCAGCCGGCAACCAGATTGGCGGCGTGGAACGGCCAGACCCCGTGCCGGTCGCGCAGCCGCAGCAGCGTCACGGCGGTCAGATGCCCGCCCGCCGATTCGCCGCCGATGGCGAGGAACTGCCGCGGCAGGTCGTGCTGCGTGTCGGAGAGAAGCCACAGCGCCGCCGCCTCGCAATCGTCCGGCGCGGCGGGGTAGGGGTGTTCCGGCGCGAGGCGATAGTCGACCGAGACCGTCACCAGCCCGACATTTTCAGCGATGCGGCGCATCCTCTCGTCGTTTTCCGATGGTGACCCCATCACCCATCCGCCGCCATGGATGTGCAGATAGGTGCCGCGCGCCTCGCGGGTCGTCGGGCGCAGCACGCGCAGCGGAATGTCGTTGCCGTCCGGGCCCGTGACGATGAAGGTCTCGGCATGCGGGTCGGGCGCGCACAGCGGAAACACGCCGCGTCCGGAAGCGCGCGCCGTGCGCACCACCGGCATCGGTATCGACCACCGGTTCGGCACGCTGGAAATCGCCTCGACGATGCGCCGGTTGAGCGCGCGGGCTTCGTCCGGGATGTTTTCCTCGGCGAAAACGGCGGCGTCCGGCCAGCGTGGTTCGGCAAGCTTCGTCATCGAATGTCTCCGGGCGTGGTGGGTGGGTGATCCTGATCCTCGCCCGCTGCGTAGCATGGCAGGTGTGAGGCCGCCAGAACCGGAAGGCGGCCGTCGGCGAAACGAAGGGAGCGTTGAGAATGCGGGCATTGCGCCTCGGGCTTGCGATACTGGCCGCGGCATTGGCCGGGCTGATCGTCTGGGCCGTCCTTGCCGGCGATTTCGGCGAGGCCGGGCGCTGGCTGACCTCCGACCCCTGGGGCATCGTCACCCTTGCCGACCTCTATCTCGGCTTCGTGCTGGCCGCCGTCGTCATCGCTACCCTGGAACGCCGCTGGACCGCCATCCTCTGGATCGCGCCGATCCCGATCCTCGGCAATGTCTGGACCGCGATCTGGTTCGTCCTTCGATTTCCGGCGCTCCTGCGGCGAAATCAGGCCCCTCGTGCCGGCGGTTGAGGGCGCTCGCCTTGACAGCACACGCCTTGCGAACGTCATAATCATTGACGGTCGGACGGACGGGGCCGGACGATTCGGGGGAGTTGGACGATGGCGGTACAGATTCTGGTTGCGGATGATCACCCCCTTTTCAGGGACGCGATCAAGTCCGCCATCAGCATCCCGCTCGGCGACGATTTCGAACCGCCGATGATCCGCGAGGCGGAGGATTTCGGCTCGGCGATCACCTCGCTGAACGAACACCCCGAAACCGATCTTGTGCTGCTCGACCTTTCCATGCCCGGTTCCAGCGGCCTGTCCGCGCTGGTCTCGGTGCGCGCAGCCTTTCCGGCGGTGCCGGTCATCGTCATCTCCGGAACGGACGACGCGTCGACCGTGCGCCGGTCGATCGAACTCGGCGCGTCGGGCTTCATCTCGAAATCCGCCCGCACCGACGCGATCCGCAAGGGCGTGGCCGACGTGCTGGCCGGCGACATCGCCTTGCCGGAAGGCATCAATCTGGGCAGCGAGCACGATCCGGAAATCGGCGACCTGATCCGCCGCATCCGCACGCTGACGCCGCAGCAGGCGCGTGTCCTCGGCATGCTGGGCGAGGGGCTGCTGAACAAGCAGATCGCCTACGAGCTCAGCGTCTCGGAGGCGACCATCAAGGCGCATGTCTCCGCTGTCCTGCAGAAGCTCAACGTCGACAGCCGCACCCAGGCGGTGATCCTCCTGTCGAAGATCGGCGCGGACATGCTGCGCGACGAGCAGGACTGACAGGCTCTCGCAGTTTCGGACCTTATTCCGCCGCCGCGATCCGGTCCGGTGCGGCATTGGCCAGGAGGGCGCGCAGCGCCGCCGGCTTCAGTGGCTTGTTGAGAATGTGGATCTCGGCCTGCGCCGCTGCCGTGCGCAGCGTGGCCGAGCGGTCGGCCGTCGCCAGGATCGCCAGCATGCCGGGCGCCAGCCTGGAGCGCACCGCCGCGATGACGTCCAGCCCGTTCTGACCCTCGTCGAGGTGGTAGTCCGCGATGATCACATGCGGCACGGCACCGGATTTGGCGATGTCGCGCAGAAGCGCCTTCTGCGTCGTCGCCGCGATCACGGTCGCGCCCCAGCCTTCCAGCAGCACGCGCATGCCCGACAGGATCGTCTCCTCATTGTCGATGCAGGCGACGACCGTGCCGGCCAGAACCCGCCGCACGGCGGCCGTCCGGTTGACGCGCGCCGGCTCGGCGATCAGTTCGGCGGAGGACCGCGCGATGCGCACGGTGAACACGCTGCCGACATTGGTGCGCGATTTCATCTCGATCTTGAGGTCGAGGACCCGCGAGATGCGGTCGACGATGGAAAGGCCGAGCCCCAGCCCGCTGGCGATGCGCGCGCCTTCCTGCAGCCGCTCGAATTCTCGGAACACGGTCTTCGCCTTCTTCGACGAGATGCCGATGCCGGTGTCGTAGACGCAGATCAGCGCGTCGTCGCCGTCGTGGCGCACGCCGACAAGAACCCGGCCGGTCTTGGTGTATTTGAGCGCGTTGGAAACCAGGTTCTGGACGAGGCGGCGCAACAGGTTGCGGTCGGACTCGACCACCACCGAGGAGGGCACCACGACGAAGTCGAGCTTCTTCTCGCTCGCGAACGGCTGGAAGTCGGTCTTGATCTGGTTGAGCAATTCGCCGAGCGAGAACACCGACGGGCTGGGCGTCATCGCGCCGGCGTCGAGGCGCGAGATATCGAGCACGGCGCCGATGATGTTCTCCACGGCCTGCAGCGAGGAATCGATCTTCTGCGCGATGTCGCGTTCCGACGACCGCTTGCCCGCCGTCCGCTCCACCAGCGACGATGTGTAGAGCCGGGCGGCGTTGAGCGGCTGGGTGATGTCGTGGCCGGCGGCGGCCAGGAAGCGCGTCTTCGACAGGTTGGCTTCCTCGGCCAGCGCCCGCGCCTGCGCCAGTTCGCGGTTCACATTGGTCAGTTCGGCGGTGCGCGCGGCGACGCGGTGTTCGAGGCTTTCCTTGGCCCGTTGCAGCGCCTCGTCGGCCTCCACCCGGCCGGTGATGTCGGTATAGGTGACGACGATGCCGCCGTCCGGCATCGGGTTGGAGCGGATTTCCAGGATTCGCCCGCCGCGCTTTAGCGGCAATTGCCAGGCGCGCTTGAAGCCGGTGATGTTGTCGACCGCTTCGAACGCCATCGCCTCGTCGATCTGGCCGTCCTGCACCAGCCGCTCGGTGATCAGCTTGAGCGGATAGCCGAACTGGCCGGTCTGGCTCGGCAGGCTGAGCAGCGCGCGGAACTGCGTGTTCCAGTTGGTCAGGCGCAGGTTGTTGTCGAAGACCGAAATCCCCTGGTCCATCTGGTTGAGGGCCATCTGCAGGAGGTCGCGGTTCTGCTGCAGCGCCTCCGACGCGTCGTCGAGCAACTGGACCGTCTCGCGCGACGAGGCGCCGTCCTTCTCGAACAGCAGCGACAGGACGAGCCGCGCCGAGGACGAGCCGACGGCGCTTGCGAGGATCTGCTCGGCATAGCGCACCACGGTGATGTCGGTCGTCTGGCGCCCGTCGAGCTTGCGGCCCTCGCGCTCCTCGAAGGCGGCGAAGGCGCGTTCGGTGCGCGCCCGGCCGACATAGCGGCTCAGCGTCGCCTTCAGGTCGTTGATCGTGATCGTCGTGCGGAAGCGGCGGATCTTGACGCCCTGCGGCGCGTCATGCGGCACGAAGGTCAGCGCCTGCAGGCGTTCCAGCGGCGTCTGCGCCCGCGAGGCCGAGCCGATGAACAGAAGCGCGACATTGACCAGGAGGCTCCAGAACACGCCGTGGTTCAGCGGTTCGGCCTGCAGCCCGAACAGCGCCTGCGGCTGCAGCGCGTCGATCCCGAACAGGCCGTTCTGGATGAAGGCGTGGTCGGGGCCGAGCAGGGTCGGCAGCAGCAGCGTGTAGGTCCACACGACGAAGCCCGCACCCATCCCGAGGATCGCGCCGCGCGCATTGGCGTCGCGCCAGAACAGCCCGATGATCAGGGCCGGCGCGAATTGCGCCACTGCAGCGAACGACAACAGGCCGATCGCGGCGAGCTGCGTCGAATTCGCCGCCGCGCGATAATAGGCGAAGGCGGCGATCAGCATGATGAAGATCGACACGCGGCGGATGTTCAGGATCACCCGTGTCCAGTCGCCGGAATCGGTGCGCAGGCGCCCGCCGAACCGCCACAGCATCAGCGGGATGATCAGGTCGTTGGAGATCATGATCGCCAGCGCGACCGAGGCGACGATCACCATCGCGGTCGCAGCCGAAAGACCGCCGGTAAACGTCAGGAAGGCCAGGAAGTCCTGTCCCGCCGAAAGCGGCAGCGCCAGCACGTAGGAATCAGGCGAGACCTCCGGCCCGAGGTTCAGCATGCCCGACACCGCCAGCGGCAGCACCAGGAGGTTGATGACGATCAGGTAGAGCGGGAACAGCCAGACCGCGCGGCGCAGCTCCACCTCCGAGCGGTTTTCCACCACGGTCACGTGGAACTGGCGCGGCAGGGCGAGGATCGCCGAGGCGCTGAGGAAGGTCATCACGATCCAGGTCGCCGGCGAACTGCCCTGGACGATCGCCGACACCACCCGGTCGTCATTGCGCATGGCGTCGAAGATCGGGCCCGGGCCGCCGAACATGAAGAACACCACCGCCCCGCCGACCAGCAGGAACACCGCGATCTTGACGAACGATTCCAGCGCCACGGCCAGGATCAGACCGTCCTGGTGCTCGGTGGCGTCGGCATGGCGCGTGCCGAACAGGATCGCGAAGATGCTCAGGAACACCGAGACGATCAGCGAGATGTCGACGTGGAAGGTCGATTGCGCAGTCTCGAACACGTCGTAATGGCTCGCCATCAGCGTGACGGAATCCGAAATCGCCTTCAATTGCAGCGCGATATAGGGAACCGTGCCGACCACGGCGATCACGCTCGCCAGCGCCGCCACCCAGGCGTTCTTGCCGTAGCGCGACGCCAGGAAGTCGGCGATCGAGGTGATCTTCTCCGCCTTGGACAAGGCGATGATGCGCTCGATCAGCTTGTAGCCGAGCGTGAAGACGAGGATCGGCCCCAGATAGATGGTGAAGAACTGGAAGCCGTTATGTGAGGCGACGCCGACGGATCCGAAGAACGTCCAGGAGGTGCAGTAGACCGCGAGGCTGAACGCATAGATGTTCGGCCGCGGTACGGTGCTCGGTCCGCCGCGAGACTTGCGGTCGCCATATGCTGCCACGGCGAACAGGATCGCCAGGTAGCCGAAAGCGACGATGATGATCAGGCCGCCCTGCATCGCTCCTCCGAAACGCAGCCGCATTGAAGCAAAACGGTGCGAATCTGTCCAATCCGGTTGATTAGGCTGTTTTTTTGCCGCTTGCCAGATTTGCCGTCTGGCGCTGGGTGCCGCAGCGCGCTACGGCTTAGGCGTTTGGGGCGACACGGACCGGATCGGAGACGTATCATGAGCATGGTCAACGAATTCAAGGAGTTTATTTCCAAGGGCAACGTGATGGACCTCGCCGTGGGTGTCATCATCGGTGGGGCCTTTGGCGGCATCGTGAAGTCCCTCACGGACGACGTCATCATGCCGATCGTCGGCGCGATCTTCGGCGGCTTCGATTTCACGGAGTATTTCCTGCCGCTGGCGTCCGGCGTCACCGCGTCGACGCTGGAGGGTGCCCGCGAACAGGGCGCCGTGCTCGCCTATGGCGCCTTCATCACCCAGGTTCTGAACTTCCTGATCCTCGCCTGGATCATCTTCCTGATGGTCAAGGGCGTGAACAGCCTGCGCCGCAAGCAGGAGGAAGCGCCCGCCGCTCCGCCCGCGCCGCCGGCCGATGTCGCGCTGCTGACCGAGATCCGCGATCTCCTGAAGAAATAGCGGCCCCACGCCGTTCGCGAGCGCCCCGGCCTTGCGCCGGGGCAGCCCGTCGGCGCCTTCATCCAAGGACACGACATGAACGAGAATGCTGCCGGGCTCGACGGATTCGCGCTGCGCCGGGAGGCCCGCGACGCGCCGGCGAGCGGGATCGTCGAGGTCTTCCAATATGCGCGTGACCGCGCCGGGCTGATCCCGCTCTGGGTCGGCGAGGGCGATCAGCCGACGCCGGAGTTCATCTCGAGGCCCGCGGCCGACGCGCTGATCGGCGGCGAGACCTTCTACACCTGGCAGCAGGGCATTCCGCCGCTGCGTGAGGCGCTGGCCCGCTATTTCACCCGCCATTTCGGCATCGAGACCGGGCCGCACGACTACATCGTCACCGGCTCCGGCATGCAGGCGATCCAGCTCGCGCTGCAGGCCGTCGCGGGCGCGGGCGACGAATGCGTCTATCTGGCGCCCGCCTGGCCGAATTTCCCCGCCGCGCTCGAAGTCGCCGGCGGCAAGGCGGTCCCGGTCGAACTCGATTTCTCCGAAAACGGCTGGACGCTCGACCTTGAAAGGCTGGAAGCCGCCGTCACGCCGCGCACACGGGCGCTCTTCATCAACACGCCCTCCAACCCGACCGGCTGGGCGGCGACGCGCGAGACCCTGTCGGCCATCCTCGACATCGCCCGCCGCCGGGACCTCTGGATCGTCGCCGACGAGATCTATTCGCTGTTCTGGTACGGCGAGGGCAGCCGCGCGCCGTCCTTCCTCGACATCCAGTCGCCACAGGACCGCATCCTCTACGTCAACAGCTTCTCCAAGAACTGGGCGATGACGGGCTGGCGCGTCGGCTGGATCAAGGCGCCGCCGGCCCTGATGCCGGTGCTCGAAAACCTGGTCCAGTATTCCACCTCCGGCGTGCCGCAATTCCTGCAGCGCGGCGCGCAGGCGGCGCTCGACGGGGGCGACGATTTCGTTGCCGAACACGTTGCCCGCGCCGCCGAGGGGCTCGACATCGTCACCACGGCGCTGAGAGCCACCGGACGCGCGCGCTTCGCCCGCCCGCAGGGCGCGTTCTACCTGTTCTTCGCCATCGACGGCGTGACCGACAGCATGGCGAGCGCCAAGCGCATCGTCGACGAGACCGGCGTCGGCCTCGCGCCGGGCATCGCCTTCGGCCCGGAGGGCGAGGGCTTCTTCCGGCTCTGCTTCAACCGCGATCTCGGGCAACTGGCCGAAGCCGGCGATCGACTGCAACGCTACATTGCGGCATCCGACTGAACAAACGCACGGATTTGTAAGAATTCCCTGCTTGATGGTATTGCATTGACGCTGCGGACGGGGATGAGGCGATGCGGTCGGGTATGATGCATGTCAGGCGGGCGATCGTCGAGATCGGCATATTCTCGTTCTTCGTGAACGCGCTGATGCTGGTCATGCCGATCTACATGCTGCAGGTCTATGACCGCATCCTGCCGTCGTCGTCGATCGAGACGCTGTTCTTCCTGTCCATTCTGGCTGCTGCCGCCCTGCTTCTGCTGGCCGTGCTGGAGACCGTGCGCGCCATCTACGCCAACCGCATCGCCGCGCGGCTCGACGTGGCGCAGAGCGCCGACGCGATGATGGCGGCGATGGAGTCGCCGCGCGCGCCGCTGGGCGACGTGCAGACGCTGCGCGACCTGTCGGCCGTGCGCTCCTTCATCGACTCCCGCTCGGCCTTCGCCCTGTTCGACCTGCCCTTCGCGCCCTTCTTCATCGGCCTGCTCTGGCTGATCCACCCGGTCCTGTTCTGGCTGGCGGCGGCCGGGTCTGTCATCCTCGCCTGCGCCGCCGTCGCCAACCAGTTGGCCAGTTCGGCCGCGGTGCGCCGGTCGTCGGAACACAACATCGCGGCGATGATGACCGCCCAGTCCTTCGTCCGCAACGCCGAGACGCTGCGCGCCATGGGCATGACCGGCAACGCCATCGCCGCCTGGGGCAACCAGCACGCGCCGGCTCTGACCGCCAGTGACGACGTCGCCCGCATCAACGCCTTCTTCACCGGCCTGTCGCGGTTCCTGCGCCTGGGGCTGCAGGTCGCCATGCTCGGCTTCGGCGCGTGGCTGGTGCTGCATGACGAGATGACCGCGGGCATGATCTTCGCCGCTTCGATCATCTCCGGCCGCGGCCTGCAGCCGATCGACCAGGTGATCGGCGGCTGGCGCCAGTTCGTCGAGGTGCGCGCCGCCTGGGTGCGGTTTTCCAGGGCGATGGCGGAACGCGCGTCCGAGAAGCCGCGCACCGAACTGCCCGCGCCGGCCGGCCGCGTCGATGTCGAGGATCTCGTCTACCTGGCGCCCAGCGCCAACAAGGAAGCCCGGCCGATCATCAAGCGCATATCGTTTCGCGTGCCCGCCGGCGCGGTCGTCGGCATGGTCGGCCCGAGCGGCGCCGGCAAATCGACGCTGGCGCGCCTGCTGGTCGGCGCGATCCGGCCGCGGTCGGGCCATGTGCGCATCGACGGCGCCGACCTGCGCAACTGGGATCCGGACCATCTCGGCCGCCACCTGGGCTATCTGCCGCAGGACGTCGAATTGCTGCCCGGCACGATCGGCCAGAACATCGCCCGCTTTACGCCCGACCATACCGACGCCGACATCGTCACGGCGGCGCAGCGCGCCCATGTCCATGACCTCATCCAGTCCATGCCCGAGGGCTATGACACCGTGATCGGCCCGCAGGGCATGGTGCTGTCCGGCGGGCAGCGCCAGCGCGTCGGCCTCGCGCGCGCCTTCTTCGGCGAGCCGAGCCTTCTCGTCCTCGACGAGCCCAACGCCAATCTCGACACCGACGGCGACCGCGCGCTGGAACTGGCGCTGGAAGAGGCCCGCCGCAGCAAGACGACGGTCGTCATCGTCACGCAGCGCCGCTCCATCATCGAGAAGGTGGACGCGCTGATGCTCGTGCGCGACGGCGAGATCGAGGATTACGGCACCCGCGACGAGGTCATGGCGCGCCAGAAGAAGAAGGCGCTGGAAGAGGCCGCGCGCCGCAAGCAGGCCGCCAATCTCAACAAGGACGCGCCGCCCGACACGCCCGACCCGCAGCCGCCCAAAGACGACGCTGCAAAGGGTGAGGCGGGCAAATCGCCCTTCGCCTCCTTCGGACCCGGCATGCGGCCGATCCCCGGCGGCGCCAAGAAGCGGGAGGGCTAGGAGATGGCCAAGGCACAAAAGCCGTCGGCTCCGGCATCCGGCGACTGGGCGGGCGCGGTGCGCACCGGCACGGCCGGCGTCGCGTTGCTCGGCTATGCGTCCATCGCGCTCTTCGTCGGCGTCTTCGGCGTCTGGGCGGCGACGGCTCCGCTCGGCGGCGCGGCGATCGTCTCCGGCGTCATCGCGGCGGCCGGCCAGAACCAGGTGGTGCAGCATCTCGAAGGCGGCATCATCCAGTCCATCCATGTGCACGAAGGCGACCGGGTGTCGGCCGGCGATCCGCTCTTCACGATGGACGACACGCGCGCCCGCGCGACGCTCAACACCCGCACCAAGCAGTGGATCAATCTCAGCGCGCGCAAGGCCCGCCTTCAGGCGCAGCGCGACGACGCTGCCGACGTGACATTCGCGCCCGATCTGCAGGCGCTCGCCGAGGAAAACGGGCTCGGCCACGTGCTCGAGGAACAGCGCGCCGAATTCCTTGCCCGGCTGGCCCGCTTCAAGTCCGAGGTCGTCATCCTCAACCAGCGCGTCGCCGCCGGGCAGGACGCCATCGCCGGCTTCGAGAGCCAGAAGAGGGCGCTGGAAGAACAGCTCGCCGTCGTCAGCGAGGAGACCGAGCGTAAGGAGAAGCTGCTGGATCAGGGGCTGACCAACCGCTCCGAATACACCGCGCTCCTGCGTTCGCAGGCCGATCTCATCGGCCAGATCGGCGCGATCGCCGCTCAGCTCGAACAGACGCGCACGCAGATCGCCGAGGCGAAGGAACAGCTCGTCCGCCAGGACACGCAGCGCGTCGAGCAGTCGCTGACGGAACTGAACGACGTCACTGCCCAGATCGGCGAGACGGAGGAATTGCTGAGCGCCGCGCGCGACGTGCTGACCCGCATCGTCATCCGTGCTCCGTCCGACGGGCTGATCGTGCGCATCAACCAGAACACGCCGGGCAGCGTCGTCGGTCCGGGCGAGGCGATGGCGCAATTGCTGCCGACCAGCTCCGAACTTATCGTCGAGGCGCAGCTCAGCCCGGGCGACGTCGACATCGTGCGTCCGGGTCAGGACGCGGATCTGCGCTTCGTCGCGCTCAACATGCGCACCACGCCGCAGGTGCCGGGCAGCGTGACCTATGTCTCGCCGGACCGGCTGATCGACCCGAAGTCGGGGCAGCCCTTCTTCATCGCGCGCCTGCGCATCACCGACGAACTGCCGCCGGACGTCGATCGCGACCAGATCTATCCGGGCATGCCCGTCGAGGCGTTGATCTCGACGGGCGAGCGGACCTTCTTCGAATATCTGGCCAAGCCGCTCACGGATTCCTTCAACCGGGCGTTCCGCGAGCAGTAAGGCGTCAGGCCTTGCGGCCGAACAGCTTGAACCGCGCGACGCCGCCATCCGGGTGGATGTTCACCCGCACATGGGTGATCGGCCCGTGCGGCAGGATGTCGTTGAACTCGTGCACCCGGTCGGGATTGAGCGGGTGCTTGTCGAGCAGCGGCTCCCAGTACATCGAAGCCGTCACCAGCATCTGGTCGGCGTCGGGCCCGGCGGCGAGCGCGTCCGGCATGTAGGCCGCGTCGATCGAGCAGCTCACCGGGCAGTTGCCCTTGTAGAACGCGGTGTCGATGACGGTGCGGTCGACATGGCCCGGTGCGGCCAGCGCGACGATGATCCACTCATTGCCCGGCTCGCGGCGGCGATGCGTTTCCCATCCGTCGCCCATGCTCACCGAAGCGGTCGGCGTCAGCATGCGGTGGTAATTGCCGTAATGCGCGTCGGAAAAGGCGACAATGCGCGCGCCGTTGACGAGCGAGGCGAGGTCCAGTTCCTCGCCGGCGGCATGTGCCGAGGGCTGTCCGAGGCCGTAGACGCGCAGCCGCGCCACGCCGCCATCGGGATAGATGTGCAGACGCACATGTGTCCAGGCGGACGCGTCCTCATGCGCGATGTAGTGATGCGCGCTCGGCCCGAGCGGCGTCATCGCCACGATCTCCTGCCATTCGGTGGCGTCGTCGGGAGACGCGCCGGCGGGCAGGGCGCAGGCTTCGATGGAACAGGCCGGCGGATAGTTGCCGGTGAAATGCGCTGTGTCCACGTCGAAGCCGCGGATGACGGTCGGCGCGGCGAGCGCGACGACGACATGGTCGTGGCCGGGACCGCGCTTGCGGCGCGACTCCCAGCCGTCCATCCACTTGCCGTTGTCGTCATATTTGTCCGGAATGAAGACCGCATCGGCGTCGTCGAGCATGCGTGGCGCCTCGGCGAAGAAGTCGTCCGTGACCGAGACGATCTTCGCGCCGAGCCCGGCAGAGGCCAGGTTCGGGTAGCGCGTTGCGAATTCGGGCCGGGTGAAGTCGTTCTTGTCCATCGAGTATTAAGCCTTGGAGAGTAGAGTATCGTCAGGGAAGGGCGCCGCGTTCCGGCGCCTGGGATCTTGCGTCGCGGCAATACCATGACATGGCGGGCGCGCAAAGAAGCTTGGAAGGAGTGCACCGGCATGACGGTTCTCGTGACGGGAGGTGCTGGCTATATCGGCAGCCACATGGTGTGGACCCTGCTCGACGCGGGCGAGGACGTGGTGGTGGTCGATCGCCTGTCGACCGGCTTTGACTGGGCGGTGGCGCCAGAAGCCCGGCTCGTGGTGGGCGACATCGCCGACAAGGACCTTGTCGCAGGCGTCATCCGGGAGCACGGGGTCGATGCGATCATCCATTTCGCCGGCTCGATCGTCGTGCCTGAATCCGTCGTCAATCCGCTGCTCTACTACGACAACAACACTTCCAGGTCCCGAACGCTGATCGAGACCGCCGTCGAGACTGGCGTGAAGCACTTCATCTTTTCCTCCACCGCCGCCGTCTACGGTTCGGTGGGGTCCGATCCGGTGACGGAAGACAAGCCGCGCAACCCGGATTCGCCCTATGGCATGTCCAAGCTGATGACCGAGATCATCCTTGCCGACGTCGCCAGGGCGCATGATTTCAAGTTCACGGCGCTGCGCTATTTCAACGTCGCGGGCGCCGATCCGAAGGGCCGGACGGGCCAGTCGACGGCCGGCGCCACGCATCTCATCAAGGTCGCCAGCGAGGCCGCGCTCGGCAAGCGCGCCGGCATCGAGGTCTTCGGCACGGATTACGAGACGCCCGACGGCACCTGCCTGCGCGACTACATCCACGTCACCGACCTTGCCAACGCGCACCTTCTGGCGCTCAAGCGCCTGCGCGATGGCGGCGACAGCCTGATCGCCAATTGCGGCTATGGCCGCGGCTATTCGGTGCTGGAGGTCCTCGACTGCGTTCAGCGCGTCACCGGCCGTCCGCTGCCGATCAGCTACGGCCCGCGCCGTGCCGGCGACGCCGTCGCGATCGTGGCCAATTCGGATCTGGCGCGCGAGGCTTTCGACTGGAAGCCCGCCCATGACGATCTGGAGGAAATCGTGTCTTCGGCGCTTGCCTGGGAAGACAGCCTCAGCCGCCGCAACAACCGTTAGCGGTGGTCGTGCAGTCGAGATAGCCGTCGCGCAGCACGGATTCCTGGGAGAACAGCGCCAGCGTCTCCTGGGCATTGGCCGGCCGGCCGAAATAATAGCCCTGACCTTCCTCGCAGCCGAGTTCGACCAGCTTGGCCGCATGCGCCGCCGTCTCGATGCCCTCGGCGATCACCGACAGGTGCAGCGCCTGGCACATGTTGACGATGGCGCGCACGATGTGGTTCGCCTCGTCGGTCTCGTCCAGCGCGGCTATGAAGGACCGGTCGATCTTGACCTTGTCGAAGGTGAAGTCGCGCAGCCGCCCGAGGCTTGACTGGCCGGTGCCGAAATCGTCGAGCAGGACGCGCATGCCGACGGCGCGCATCTCGTTGATGATCATCGCGGCGGTGCGCGGATCCGACATCATCGCCGTCTCGGTGATCTCGATCTCGATGCGGCGCGGATCGAAATCCATCTTCTGCACCATCGACAGAACCGCGAACGCCGTCGTCGGGTCGATGAGCTGCACGGAGGACAGGTTGAACGACAGGAAGGTGTCTTCCGGCCACTCCTTGGCGCAGCGGATCGCCTTTTCGAACAGGAGCTTGGTCAGCGTGTCGATGAACCCGGCCTGTTCCGCGATCGGGATGAAGTCCGACGGCGGGACGTCGCCCAGTTCCGCGTCCGTCCAGCGCGCCAGGCACTCGAAGCCGGTCACCTTCTTCGATTGCAGGTGGACGATCGGCTGGAAATGGGCCTCGATCTCGCGCGCCGCCACGGCCTTGCGCAACGCCTGTTCCATCTGCGTGCGCTGCCGCATCTCGCGGGCCATCTGGTGGGTGTACACGCGCACGCTGCCCGGACCGGATTCACGCGCCTGGTAGAGCGCGGATTCGCATTTGTCGTAGAGCTCGTCGAAGGTCGTGCCGGCGAACGGATGCTGGCAGAAGCCGAACGAGGCCGACATCCGCACGATGCGCTCGCCCAGGTCGAACGGGGCGGTGAAGACGTCGCGCAGGAGGTTGCCGACCCGGTCGGCGTCCTTTTCGAAAAAGCAGGTCGGCAGCACCATGCCGAACATGTCGCCGGAAATGCGCGACAGCAGCGCGTCTTCGGGCAGGGCGGCCGAGATGCGCAGCGCGACCTGCGACAGGATCTCGTCGCCGGCCTTGCGGCCGAACAGGTCGTTGACCGGCCGGAACCGGTCGATGTTGAAGAGGCCGAGCGAGAACGGCGCGGGATCGTCGGCGCGCTGTTCGATCAGTTTTTCGGCCTTGGTCTTCATCCGGCGCAGGTTGCCGAGCCCCGTCACCGGGTCGGTGAGGGATTTCAGCCCGTCTTCCTCGCTGCGAATAAGCCGCTCGGAAATGTCGATGCGCTCATCCGAAAGCAGTCCGAGGCCGGAGCCAGAATACGTCATGGTACAATCCCTGTATCGATCGATCTGTATCAGTCCGGTCTTAACGCTTGGTTGTTTAGGGGCCACGGAACTTAGCAATCTGACGTAACGTTATTACAATGCCGTCTTGCGCGGTGGGGCGCGCGGTCGCCGGGTGCGGGCCGCGCAGTCGGCGCCGGTGCCGATTGCTGGGCGAAACCCCGGCGTTTCCGGGCTTTCGACTTGCCGCGAATCGCTGCCGCCGCTATCCGGTTGGCATGTCCAAGCAAGTCAACCCGCCCGGTTCCGGTGACGGTCCCGGCAAGGAAATCGAGCCGGTCGATCTGAAGTCGGCGCTCGAGGAACGCTATCTCGCCTATGCGCTGTCGACGATCATGCATCGCGCCTTGCCCGATGCGCGCGACGGCCTGAAGCCCGTCCACCGCCGCATCCTGCACGCGATGCGCCTGCTGCGGCTCGATCCGCAACAGGCCTACAAGAAATGCGCCCGCATCGTCGGCGACGTCATGGGTAAGTTCCACCCGCATGGCGACCAGGCGATCTACGACGCGCTGGTGCGCCTGAGCCAGGATTTCGCGGTGCGCTATCCGCTCGTCGATGGGCAGGGAAATTTCGGCAATATCGACGGCGATAACGCGGCCGCCATGCGCTACACCGAAGCGCGCATGACCGAGGTCGCGACGCTGCTGCTCGAAGGCATCAACGAGGACGCGGTCGATTTCCGCCCGACCTACAACGAGGAGGACGAGGAACCCATCGTCCTGCCGGGCGCCTTCCCGAACCTGCTCGCCAACGGCTCGTCCGGCATCGCGGTCGGCATGGCCACCAACATCCCGCCGCACAACGCCGCCGAACTGTGCGACGCCGCGCTGCATCTCATCAAGCATCCCAACGCCTCCATCGAGAAGCTCGTCGAATTCGTGCCCGGCCCGGATTTCCCCACCGGCGGCATCATCGTGGAATCCGCGCCCTCGATCCTGGAATCCTACAAGACCGGCCGCGGCGCGTTTCGCGTCCGCGCCCGCTGGGAGAAGGAGGACACGGGCAGGGGCGGCTATGTCATCATCGTCACCGAGATCCCCTACCAGGTGCAGAAGTCGCGGCTGATCGAGAAGATCGCCGAATTGCTGATCGCCAAGAAGATCCCGCTTCTGGAAGACGTCCGCGACGAGAGCGCCGAGGACATCCGCGTCGTGCTGGAGCCGAAGTCGCGCTCCGTCGATCCGAACATCCTGATGGAATCGCTGTTCAAGCTGACCGATCTGGAAAGCCGCGTTCCGCTCAACATGAACGTCCTGTCGGGCGGCATCGTGCCGAAGGTCATGAACCTGCGCGAAGTGCTGCGCGAATGGCTCGACCATCGCCGCGACGTGCTGCTGCGCCGGTCGCGCAACCGGCTCGGCATCATCGAGAAGCGGCTCGAGGTGCTCGGCGGCTTCCTGGTCGCCTATCTCAACATCGACGAGGTCATCCGCATCATCCGCTTCGAGGACGATCCGAAGGCGAAGCTCATCGAGCGCTTCGACCTGACGGAGGTCCAGGCCGACGCGATCCTCAATCTGCGCTTGCGGGCCCTCAACAAGCTCGAGGAAATCGAGATCCGCAAGGAGCACGACGCCCTCATGGCCGAGAAGGAGGGCATCGAGAAGCTGCTCGCCTCCGAGGAACTGCAGTGGAAGACGGTCGCCTGGGAGATCGGCCAGGTCCGCGACAAGTTCGGCAAGGACACCGAGATCGGCGCCCGCCGCTCCACCTTCGGCGAGGCCGGCGAGATCGACCTGGAGGCCGTCCAGCAGGCGATGATCGAGAAGGAGCCGATCACCGTCGTCGTCTCCGAAAAGGGCTGGATGCGCGCCATGAAGGGCCACCTGGCCGACATGTCGACGCTGTCCTTCAAGGAGGGCGACAAGCTGAAGCTCGCCTTCCACGCGGTGACGACGGACAAGATCCTCGTCTTCACCACGGGCGGCAAGGTCTACACGATCGGCGCCGATCGGCTGCCGGGCGGCCGCGGCCACGGCGAGCCGATCCGCATCATGGTCGACATGGACAACGACCAGGACATCGTCACCGCCTTCGTCTACCGGCCGAAGGGCAGGCTCCTGGTGGCCTCCGCCGTCGGCAATGGCTTCGTCGTGCCGGAGGCCGACATCATCGCCAACACCCGCAAGGGCAAGCAGGTGATGAACGTCAAGCTGCCCGACGAGGCCAAGCTCTGCATCCGCCTGCCGCTCGACGGCGAGGAAGGGCCGGCGGTCGACCAGGTCGCCGTCGTCGGCGAGAACCGCAAGCTCCTGGTCTTCCCGCTGGTCCAGATCCCCGAAATGGCGCGCGGCAAGGGCGTTCGCCTGCAGCGCTACAAGGATGGCGGCATCGCCGATCTGCGTGTCTTCGCGCTTCAGGAAGGGCTGACCTGGCAGGACGCGTCCGGCCGCAACTTCACCCGGACGAAGGACGAGCTCGCCGAATGGCTCGGCGCGCGCGCCGGCGCGGGCCGCATGGTGCCGAAGGGCTTCCCGCGCAACGGTCGCTTCTCCTGACGAGACGCACCGTCGCTCGAGGCGACGGAACCGGCCGATGCGGCTGAACGTCCAGGGGCTTCACGCAAGAAACAAGGCCGGTCTCGCGACCGGCCTTGCCTGTTCAGGGCGCGCAGGGCGCCGGCGTCTCACCTGTTAGCGGCGGACGCATTCGCGGCGCGGCACGTCGCCATAGGGCTGGTAGGTGTTGTCCGACACCCGGTAGGACCGGTAGCGGTTCATGCAGTCGCGAATATGCGCTTCGGTGAGGCGCGGTGCGCCGTTGTCGGCAACCTGCACGGGTTCGGTCGAGGCCGTCGCGGTGCCGTCCAGATAGGGGGAGACACAGGTTTCGGTGCCGCCGCCATAGGGCGTGTAGGTGTTGGAACTGGCGTCGTAGGAGCGATAGGTGCCGCTGCACCAGGCAAGATGCGCCTCGGGCAGGGCCGGGGAGGCGTCGGTCATCGCTTCCGGTTCGTCGAGAACCGGCGTCGCAAGGCTCGCGACCAGCACGGGCTTGCCGGCATCGCTCTCGGCCAGCCTGTCTTCCAGGTCGGCTTCGTCAGTGGCCTCGAAGCGGTTCGTCGAGATCACGCGCACGTCGGACGCGTTCGGGTTGGGGTTCCACAGGGCCGCCGTTTCCTGCCCGGGTTCGAACCCGTCTTCCGGATCGACGAGGAACAACACCATCGCCACACTTGCCCCGGCTGCGAAGACGACCGAAGTCGTCACAAATCCGGCAATGACCATCAGGAACCGCTTCATTTTTTTGTCTCCCTGTGCGTTGCAGAAACAATGCCCGGAAGTGGGAGAAGTTCCGCAGGGTCACAGGAAAACTTCGCCAAAGTGGCTGCCGGCTGGCCGAAGGTGGCCTAAAGCTCCACCCGACCGACACTCTCGCTCTCGACGAAACGCACGCGTGTGCCCAGCTTTCTCGACGCGGCGGCGATGCGCTCGATGATGCGTCGTGACAGGTGCGGATCCGCGCGGTGCGGCCGCCCGAGCCGGGTGTCCGGGCCGTCGAAGCCGAGATCGACGGGCAGGAGCTGCAGTCCGATGAGCTCTCCGTTTTTCCAGTCGATCCGCGCGGCGCAACCCTCATAGGTGCTCCTGCGCCACAGCCTGGAACGTCGCCGCGATTCCTTGATGAAATCCTCTGGCGAAGAACCGGCATCCATGCCGAGTTTCTCATAGGCGTCGGAGGGAAACGCTGAAATGCGTCCGGTCTGGTAGACGAAATCTCCGAGCCCGTGGAAGACCGGCTTGCCGGAGACGATCTCCACGCCGCGCACATGGTGGACGCCGTGGACGAGAACGATGTCCGCGCCCGCCTCGATCGTTTCCAGGATGAAGCGGCGCAGCCATTTGCGTTGATCGTGCGAATGGATCGAGACGATGGTCAGGTCCGCCGCATCGGAACAGGACCGGATCGCCTCCAGGTTTCCAGCCCGGTCGCTTTCGCGCAGACGCCCGCGCTTCAGAACGCCGAACCGGTCGCCGGCCTCCAGCGTCAGATGGGCCTTGGTGAAGCGCTTCTCGACATATCGGTGCGTGCTCTTTCCGCACATCGCGTCGAACCGCTTCAGAAGGCCGACCACGTAGTCCGGAACGACGAACACCGTGTCCTTGTCGATGCGCAGCGGGTTGATGCCCGGCCGGCCCGCGACGTCCGGCCGCGAATGGGACGCCCGGCCATAGGGCACGAAACTGGCGGCAAGCGAGACGTGGCCGACCATCGCTCCCTTCGCCTGCACATGGCGCGGCGCGCGCGCGGCCTGCAGGTCGGGCCCGGAGCCGGACAGCACGATGCCGGCCTGCTCGACATGATGCAGCGTTTCGAGGATGCCGCCGGTTCCGTAGTCGAAGGCGTGGTTGTTGGCGTGGGAGACCATGTTCACACCCGCCCAGGCGAGTTCCGAAGCGATCTCGGGCGGCGAACTCGTCCATGTGCCGCCGCTGTCGGCCTGCGGATAGCCCTTGTCGGACCGGATGACTGTTTCGAGATTCATGAGCGTCAGGTCGCACGCCCGCATCTCGTCCACGAGAGCCCGAAACGCCGGCTCGTCGCAATCCGACCAGGGGACGGTAATGATGGCGTCGCCCGCGATGAACAGGCTGATCTCTGTGTCGCTCACGTGATCGTCAAACCCTCACCGATGCGGACCCTTTGATTGCCGCGACCGCCAAGGTTTACGCAAGGGGAAATCCGGTCGCGCCATGGAATGAAGCTTCCGTTCGCCGAAACTTGTCCAACGTTTCGGCGCGTCGCGTATCCTTTCGACATCGAATTTCGGAGGGCGGAGGCAAGGCGAGGGATGCAACAGACCGGTTTCGATTGGCCACTGGCGATCGAGCGTAACCGCGCCGCGCTTCTGCGCATCGTCGCCGGACTGTTCGCCATGGCGGCTTTGGGCGATGACGGCGAGGGGGCCGCCGGCACCATGCCGCGCCGCCTGCGCACCCATGTGCTGCGCGTGCTGAAGCCGGCGGAATCCGCCGCGCGCCGCCTGGTCTTCATCCTGGCGCGCGGTCTCGTCGTCTCCTTGCCGGCAAACGCCGCGGCGCCGGGGATCGTCGGGCGGGGCAACGCGTCGGGCAGCGGCCAGAGGGTTCCGTCCTTCGGCCTTCTCGACGCGTTGAAACGCTATTCGCCGAACCCGCCGCGGCGCTACGCCACGACCATGCCCCGCGCCACCTGGCTCGGCCTGAACGACCCGCGACCGCTGCCCGAAATCGTGGTCGCGATGCCGGGCGATCCGGTCGATGCCGTCGGGCTGCGCCGCAGGCTGACGGCGCTGCAGGGGGTTCTCGGCGATCTGCCGCGCGCGGCCCGCAGGATGGCGCGCTGGGAGGCGCGGCGCGCCCGCGACCGGGCGTTGCCCGACCGGCGGCGCGGCCGTCTTGCGCCGTTGCGCCAGGGCCGGCCGCCCGGCCTGCGCCGGCAGCACACCCATTCGGTCGACGGCATCCTGGCCGAGTGTCACCAACTCGCCGTCATGGCGCGCGAGGCGCCCGACACGTCGTGACCGGAACGGCATCGCCGTCGCCTGTCGCCCGGCCCGCATCCGCTGGCCGGCCGCCTGTGCTTGTGCCTAGTGGGCGTGGCCGTGCGCCTGGCACCATTCGTCATGCACGCGCGGCTTGCCGAGGTGATGGCGCATTTCCATCATCTTCTCGAAGAACGGCACAGGGGCGTGCACCGGACGTTCCCCGCCGGCGAAATCGTCATAGAGCGTGCGAATGGTCACGATCACCCGTTCGGCGTCCGGCCAGTCGCGATACTCGCCCAGATCGATTTTGTAGGCGGCGTCGAGGAAGTCCACGCCCTGTTCGTAGAAGGGCCGCGCCTTTTCGGTGATGTCGAGCAGGTAGTCGCGCATCCGCACCACGTCTTCCTTGGTCGCGATCGGCCCGTGCCCGGCGACCACCACGTCGACATCCATGTCGAGGATCGTGTTGCAGGCGTTCACCCAGCGCACCACTGGGCCGTACCAGGCGATCGGCGTGCCCTCGTTGAACAGGATGTCGCCGGTATAGACCACCTTGTCGTCCGGCACGTAGATCAGCGCGTCGCCGAGCGAATGCGCCGGTCCGACCTCGAGCAGCTCGACGGTCTTGTGGCCGACCTGGATCGTCATCTTGTCCTTGAAGGTCTCGGTCGGCGGCGTCAGCACGATGTTGTCGAAATCGAAGGGCCGGAAGCATTCCGCCATGAACTCGCCCGACGCGCCGAACTTTCCGGGGTCCGCCATCACGGCGGCGAGCATCTTCGGGTCGAAGCGGTCGAAGTCGCTGACGGTGCCCTCGGTCCCGATGATCCGCGCGCCCTCGACGAGCTGGTTGCCGAAGGTGTGGTCGCCGTCGGCATGGGTGTTGACGAGGATGTCGATCTTGTCGCCGCCGGGAACGTTGGCCTTGATCTCGTCCAGCATTTCCTTGGTGTATTTCAGGTCGAAGAGCGTGTCGACCAGCAGGTTGGCCTCGCCGTCGGCGATGATCCCGGCATTGGACCAGCCCCAGGAGCCGTCCGGCTGCAGATAGACCCAGACGCCGTTGGCGACTTCCTGCAGGCCTTTGCGGTTTTTCCAGTTCGCCATGAGACTCCTCCGTTACAGCAATGCGGTGGCGAGCGCCGGGAACACGAAGACGAGGATCAGCACGAGGCCCATCATCAGCGCGAAAGGGGCGGCGCCCTTGAAGATCTGGCCCAGCGTGATGTCGCTGTCCGGGCCAAGCGTGGATTTGATGACGTAGACGGCGAGGCCGAAGGGCGGCGTAAGAAGCCCGATCTCGACCGCCAGGATGGCGATGACGCCGAGCCAGATGAGATCGACGTTCAGGCCCGTCAGGATCGGCACCGCGATCGGCAGCACGAGGAGCATGATCGAGGCGCTGTCGAGGATCGTCCCGAGGATGATCATGACGAGGATCATCGAGATCACGACGCCGTTCACGCCGAAGCCCGAGCCCAGCACCGTGTCGCCCAGCCATGTCGGCATGCCGGAGAGCGCCAGCATCCGCGAATAGAGGCTCGCCCCCATGATCAGGAAGCAGATCGAGGCGGTGGTGTGCCCGGTCTGCACGAGCACCTGCCAGAAATCGCCCCAGCTCAGCCGCCGCCGCGCCACCGCGATGATCAGCGCGCCCGCGGCACCCGCCGCGCCGGCTTCCGTCGGCGTGAACACGCCGCCATAGATCCCGCCCAGCACAAGCGCGACCAGCACCGCGATTGGCGCGAGCTTGCGCGCCATCTCGGCGCCGCCCATGTCGGGCATGTCGTCGGTCGATTGTCCCTGGCCGCCGATGAAGCCCGGCGTCCACTTGCCCATCGCCACGATGCCGAGCGCGTAAATCGTTGACAGGACAAGGCCGGGGATCACGCCGGCGATGAACAGGTCGCCCACCGACTGCTCGGTCAGCACGCCATAGAGGATGAAGAGCAGCGAGGGCGGGATCAGCATGCCGAGCACGGCGGAGCCTGCCACCACGCCGACCGAGAAATGCGGCGTGTAGCCGTGGCGGCGCATTTCCGGCACGGCCACCTTGGTGAAGACGGCCGCCGAGGCGATCGAGATGCCGGTGATCGCCGCGAAGATCGCGTTCGCCGCGACGGTGGCGACGCCGAGCCCGCCGAGAATGCGCCGGAAGGCCTGCTGCGCCACGTCGAACGTGTCGCGGCCGAAGCCGGCCACCGAGACCACCAGCCCCATCAGCACGAACAGCGGCACCACGCCGAACAGGTAGTCGGAAATGGAATCCTTGAAGGCCGCGACCATCAGGTTGGCCGCGAGGTCGAAATTGCCGCGCAACAGCCAGACCCCGACGAAGCTCACCAGGATCAGCGTGATGGCGACATGCAGGCCCGAATAGATCAGGACCAGCATCACCGCGATGGAGGCGAACCCGATCTCAAGACCGCTCATCGGACGCTCCCGCAAGGCTCTGCCAGGCCGAGGCCAGGTATTGCAGCACCGTCGCCGCCATGCCGATCGCCATCAGGAGGTAGAGCGGCCAGGTGGGAATCTGGAAGAAGCCGGGATTGCCCATGAAATTGCGTTCCGGATGGGTCCAGGCCTTGGTCAGCGACGGCAGGAAATACCAGAAAGCCAGCGCCAGCACGCCCGCGCCGACGAGGTTGAAGAGGGCTGTGATCACCCGCGCCGCTTTCGGCGACCGCCGCTCGACCAGCAGGATGAGCAGGTCCGACCGCGTCAGCGCGCCCGAGCGCAGCGTGTGCGACAATTGCAGGAAGACGATCCCCACAATGGAAAATGCCACCATCTCCGCGACGCCGGCGATCGGCGCGTTGAAGAGGGTGCGCATGGCGATGTCGGCGCAGACCAGCAGCATCAGTCCGATGATCCACACCGAGCCGAGCGCGTTCAGCCCGGCGACGACGGGTCCGAGCGGCCCGGCCGTGCCGCCGTCGCGCTGCGTCGGCTTCATGTCGTTGAGTTCCGTCACGTTCTGGCTCGTGGTGTCGCCCCGGCGCCCGGCGCCGGGGCTGTGTCGCTTATTCGGCGAGATAGTCGCGCGGGAAGGTGAATCCCGCGTCCTTCAGATAGGCCACATAGGCCGCCAGCAACTCGTCCACCGGCTCGCCGCGCGCCCGCGCCGCCTCGCTCCACGCCGTCACCGGATTGGCCATCTCCGAAATCCATGCGTTGCGCTCGGCATCGTCGAATTCGACAACTTCGCCACCGCCATCCAGCATCCCCCGCGTCCCCGCTTCGATGTTGGCGGCTTGTTCGGCGAAATAGGCGTCCTGATAGGCTTTGGCCGCTACCTTGAAGGCGTCCTTTGTGCTGTCGGACAGCGTGTCCCAGCGGCTCTGCGAAACGCCGATGCCGCCGATATACATCGCGCCGAAATTCACCTTGTTGTAGTAGGGAGCCACCTCCCAGATCTTGGAGGGCGCGTTGGCGGTGATCCAGCCGATCAGGCCGTCGGAAACGCCGGTCTTGATGTCGTTGTAGAAGCTCACATAGCTTCCCTGCACGCCGACGGCATTGGTGCCGTCAAGCCAGGACAGGTTCGGACCCGCGCCGGAGATCTTCACGCCGGCCATGTCCTCGCGCGTCGAGAGCGCCTTGGTCGAGGCGATATTGTAGCCGTCGATCGCAATCCCGCCGCCGATATAGACGACGCCGGTCGTGTCTGCGAGCTGGTCGAGGAAGCCGTCCGTCTCCATAAGCGCATGTTCGGCCGCCGCGGTGACGAGCACCGGATCGACGGGGCCGAAGGGCATGGAATAGGTCATGTTCAAGATGCCCATATTGGCAGGGTCGAATACGCCCATCGCCTGGCCGACATCGATCAGCCCGTCCTGCATGGCCTGCGCTTCGCCGCCCAGTTTCACCAGCGTCCCGCCATAGGCCTCGGTCCATTCGATCTCGACTTCGCCGGTCTTGGCGAGCTCCGCCTCAAGCGTGGGAATGAAGGTCTGGTTGAAATGCTTCACCCACAGGAACACCGCCGGGTGTCCGGTCGCCACGGTCATCCGCAGCTTCTCCTGCGCCAGCGCCGGCGTGCCGAAGACGGCCGCGCTGATTGCGAGTACGGAAAGTGTGGTTTGAAAATGCTTCATGTTCTCCTCCCAGATTGATGGATGCCATTTTCTCAGGAGGCGACCTTAATCGGACTTGAACATCTGTTCAAGATTATTATTATCGTGTTCAACAATTGGCGTGCGATGACCGTGGAACAAGACAAAAAGAAATCCGAAAACGTGGAATCGCGGCGCGACCGGATCCTGTCCGCCGCCGAGCCCGTCTTCGCGCAATTCGGCTATGACGGCGCCACCGTGCGCAAGATCGCGGAGCTGGCCGACACGCCGGTCGCGCTGGTCAACTATCACTTCGGTTCCAAGCTCGGCCTCTACAGGGCTGTGTTTGAGCGTCGCGCACCGACCATCGTCGATCAGCGCATCGCCGGGCTTCAGATGGCGCGGGCAGAGCCGGATCTCGAACGCCGGGTGGATCTCGTCGTCCGCGCGCTCATCCTGCCGATGTATTCGCTGCGTGGCGCGAACCCGTCCGCCGATTTCGGCCGCATCGTCACGCGCGAGATGTCCGATCCGCAGGCCGAGGCGCGCGGCATCTTCCGCGAGATGTTCGACCCGATCGCCGACATGCTGATTGAGGCGATCGGCGAGTGTTTTCCCGACTGGACCAAGGCGGAAGTTCATTGGGCCTATCACACCATGCTCGGCGCCATGACCATCGTACTGGTCGATAACGGGCGCATTGCGCGGCTGTCGGGCGGGGCGTGCTCTTCGGACGACTGGGAAGAGGCGGCGCGCCATGTCTGCTCGATCCTCGCCGCCGGGCTCAAGCATCGCGACCGCTCGCTGACGCGCAGCGGCAAGACCTAACAGGGAGGACTGCATGAAACTGGTGACCTTTGACACGGGCGACGGAGTGAAACGTCCAGGCGCGCTTGTCTCGGACGGCACGCAAATCGCCGATCTGGCGGCCGCGTCAGGCGGGGCGGTCGCCTCCGTGCTATGGATCGCCGAGGGTGGCGACAGCGCGCTCGCCCAGGCCGAAGAGGCGGCGAAGTCCGCGACGGGCGACGCGTTGGTCGCAGTCGATTCCGTGCGCTTGCATGCCCCGATCCAGCCACCGCCGCAGATGCGTGACTGCCTCTGCTTCGAGACTCATCTGATCCAGGCCTTTCAGCAGGCCCGCAAGCTGCGCGCAAAACAGTTCGATGATCCGGAAGCCGCCGAGCGGGACATGGAAAAGAAGGGCATCCTGTCGGTGCCGCAAACCTTCTATGACCAGCCGATCTACTACAAGGCGAACCGTTTCGCGGTCGTCGGCCACGAGCACGACGTCATCTGGCCGAGCTACTCCAATTTCATGGATTTCGAGCTGGAGTTCGGCGTCTATATCGGCAAGCCCGCCAAGGACGTGAAGAAGGAAGACGCGCGGGCGCACATCTTCGGCTACACGATATTCAACGACGTGACCGCCCGCGACGCCCAGACCGCCGAGATGGGTGGATCGCTCGGTCCCGCCAAGGGCAAGGATTTCGACACGGCCAACCCCATGGGCCCGTGCCTTGTGACCGCCGACGAATTCGGCGATCCCTATGACAAGACGATGATCTGCCGGGTGAATGGCGAGGAATGGGGCCGCGGCTCGACCTCCACCATGTACTGGTCCTTCGAGGACCTGGTCGCGCATATCTCGGCTTCCGAGACCATCCATTCCGGAGAATTCCTGGGCTCCGGCACGGTCGGCAATGGCTGCGGGCTGGAACAGATGCGGTTCCTGTCGCCCGGTGACGTGGTGGAACTGGAGGTCGAGGGCATCGGCATCCTGCGCAATCGCATCGTCAAGAACTGACGAGCCCGACGCATCGGGCGCTTGTCCCGATGCGTCCTCGGTGCAGCCGAACGCGCTGCAGACAACAATCTCTCTCCAAGAACCGATCCACCGCCCGCCTGCCGCCGGTATGCTTGTTCCCGCTTCGCGTGGAGATCCGAGTGCACGACGGCTGACAGTGGAGAGGCCGTGCATCGCTCGCTTCGCCACGCGGCTGTGGCTCCGCTCGAAATGGCACAGATCGCGTCTCGCCTTTTCCAAGCGAGAAGGCCCGAAAACCACGGAAAAAGCGCAGGTTAACGCGAATTTCCGCTGGTTAACCGCCCGTTAATCATCCGCATTGACGGGGTCTTAGTAAAGTTCCGTTAACGCTTCTGCTTTCGGCGTTGGGGGACGCGCCGAACCCATTCTGTCTGTGCGTAGCGGGTGATCATGCGTCTTCTTCTTCCTGCCATTCTCGCGATGACTGTCGCCGGTTGCAGCGGTTCGTCGAAACTCGACGCGCTCAACCTCACGCCCTCAAGCGAGATCGTCGGCTCGATCTCGAACGGTTCGGCGAGCGACTCGGAGGTCGTCACCGCGCTTGCCGGCGGCACGCCGGACGCGCCGTCGCCGGCTCGGTCCGTTCCGTTTTCGACCGACTCAATGCCCTCTGAGGAACACGCCTTCGCGCCGCCGGCCCGTGCGCTACGCGAAAAGGGCAGCCGCCAGACGATCTATCGCGCACGCTTCAGCGACGCGAAGCCCGTCACCTTCAAGGGCGCGTCACCGAAACCCTTTGAAGTCCACGGCGTGGACGTCTCGAAATACCAGGGCGAGATCGATTGGCCGGACCTGCGCCGCCACGGCGCGTCCTTCGCCTTCATCAAGGCGACCGAGGGCGACGACCACAAGGACGACGCCTTCATGCGCAACTGGCGCGCTGCCGCCGAGGCCGGCATTCCGCGCGGCGCCTATCACTTCTATTACTGGTGCTCGACCGCCAAGGACCAGGCCGAGTGGTTCATCCGCAATGTGCCCAAGGAAGCCGGAGCGCTGCCTCCGGTGATCGATGTCGAGTGGAACGCCCATTCGCGCAACTGCCGCACGCGTCCCGGCCGTACCAAGGTGCTCAGCGAGATGCGCATCTTCATGGACATCCTCGAGCGCCATTACGGCGTTCGGCCGATCATCTACACCGCACCTGATTTCTACCAGGACAATCTGCGCGGCCAGTTCTCCGAACATTCCTTCTGGCTGCGCTCCGTGGTTGCCCACCCCAAGCAGGTTTATCCGGATCGCGACTGGGCCTTCTGGCAATATTCCGGCACCGGGACGTCGGGCGGCGTCGAGGGCAAGATCGACCTCAACGTCTTCAACGGCACGGCGGAAAGCTGGCAGCGATGGGTTGGCAAGCGGGCGATTTGAGCCCGCTTCCGCTCACACCCAGCGCGCCGAGTAGCAGACGGTCTCCAGATCGAACCAGTTGCGCGAATATTCCTCGATCGTGTCGGCATTGCCCCAGGAGACCCGCTCGACAAAGCCGAACGGGGCGCCCGGAGTGAAGGGCCCGTCGCTCGGGCCGAAATCGGGGCAGGGGGATACGGATACCTTGTCCTCCACCCGCGCGATCCAGAAGCCCAGCCGCTCGCGGTAGAAGTAATGCAGCGATTCCAGCATGTCGGCGATCTTGAGGTCGGGGGCATGGCGGGCGTCGAACCAGATTTCCTCGAGCGCCGCCGGCACGCCACCCAGCCGCCGCATCCGCCGCACCCGCCAGGCCTGCTTGGAGCGGCCGTCGCCGAAGGCGGGCAGGAATTCCGGCGTGTCGCAGAGGTCGAGCGACAGCACCTCGGCGGTCGGCAGGCCGACGCCCTGCTTCAGTTCGAGGTGGAAGAACTCGTAGATCGATCCGGCCTTGCCCTTGCGGCGCACATAGGTGCCGGACCCCTGGATGCGTTCGAGCAGTCCGCGTTTTTCCAATAGCGCCAGCGCCTTGCGCAGCGTGCCGATTGCCACGCCGAGTTTGCCGGCAAGCTCCGCCTCGGTCGGAAGCCGCGAACCGTCGGGCCAAAGCCCGGCCGCGATCTCGCGGCTCAGCAACTCGCTGATCTGGAGATAGAGCGGCAGGCTGCCGCCCTTCGAAGTTTGATCGGCCAAATTCGTCCCCCGGCACGAAACCCGCGCTACACTAGAGCGGTTCCAGGTTGAGTGGAAACCTGTTCACTGTCCGGAACCGCTACAAAAAAGGAAGTGATTGTTCTTCGTCATCAGCGCAGGGCCGAACGGCTCTGGCACTTGCCGATTTCGCTTGTCTTCGACATTCAATTCATTCACTATTGATACACATCGTCGCAGCGTCGGAATTGCCCGCTCGCTGCCGCTCCGAAGGAGGTCTGCATGACTGTCGTGCCGGTGAAAAGCGCCGATCTCGATGCCGCCGAGGTCGCCTGGTTCGCGCCGATCTGCTCCGATGACTATCGCCATCTGGGCGTCCCCGAGGGTGATCTGCGTTCTTCGTGGGAACATACGAGTGAAATCGTCCGCACCGCCGACAGGCTCGGCTATCGCAACATCCTTTGTCCGTCCTCCTATCAGGTGGGGCAGGACACGTGGAGCTTCGTTTCCGCCATGGCGCCGCTGACGGAGCACATCAACATGCTGGCCGCGATCCGCTGTGGCGAGGTCCACCCCGCGATGCTGGCGCGGGCCGTCGCCACCGTCGATCACATGATGAAGGGCCGGCTGACGCTGAATGTCATCTCGTCGAACTTCCCTGGCGAGGAGGCCTCGAGCGAATATCGCTACCGCCGCTCCACGGAAGTGGTCGAAATCCTCCGGCAGGCCTGGACGCGGGATCGTATCGACTACGAGGGAGAGGTCTATTCCATCAAGGGTTTGTCGACCGATCCTGTGAAGCCGTATCAGCAAAATGGCGGGCCACTGCTTTATTTTGGCGGTTATTCGCCGGATGCAGTTGAACTGTGCGGCCACCACTGCGATGTCTACCTGATGTGGCCTGAACCGGAAGAACTGCTCGCCGAGCGCATGAAGACCGTCCACGCTCGCGCCGAAGCCCATGATCGTGTGATCGATTACGGCCTGCGCGTGCATGTTGTCGTGCGCGACACCGAAGCCGAGGCGCGCGAATATGCAGACGAGCTCGTCTCCATGCTGGATGACGAAGCCGGCGCGGAAATCCGCGGCCGGGCGCTCGACGCCAAGAGCTTCGGCGTGTCGTTGCAGGCGGCCAATCGTGACAAGGCCGACGAGGGCGGCTTCGTCGAACCCAATCTGTGGACCGGCATCGGCCGGGCCCGGTCGGGTTGCGGCGCGGCGCTGGTCGGGTCGGTGGATCAGGTGATGACGAAGCTGGAGCGCTACCGCGCCATGGGCATCCGTGCCTTCATCCTGTCCGGCTATCCGCACAAGCGCGAATGCGAGATTTTCGGCGAGAAGGTGCTGCCGCAGCTGAGCACCTGTTCGCTGCCCGAGATTTATGGACGCGTCCCCGCCGAAACGCCGGCGACGCCGCTGGGTGTGGGAGTGCGCCGATGACCGACATGCCGATGATCACGCTGGGCCAGGGGATGCCGGACATGAGCCGGCTGGTTTATGGCTGCTGGAGGCTTTCCGACAGCGCCGACTCGTCCCCCCAGGCCGTGGCGACGAAGATCGGCATGTGCCTCGACCAGGGGATCACCACCTTTGATCACGCGGACATCTATGGCGGCTATGTCTGCGAGGAACTCTTCGGCGCCGCGCTCGCCCGCGACCCGGGCCTGAAGCAGCGCATCCAGGTCGTCACCAAATGCGGCATCATGCTGCAAACACCGGCCTTTCCGGATCGGCGCGTGAAATACTACGACACGTCGGCGGCGCATATTCGGGCGTCGGCCGAGACTTCGCTCCGACGGCTTGGCCTTGATGTCGTCGATCTGATGCTTATCCACCGGCCCGATCCGTTCATGGATCACGAGGAGACCGGAGCGGCACTCGACGCGCTTGTGGATGACGGTCTCGTGCGCGGCATCGGCGTGTCCAATTTCATGCCGTGGGATTTCGATCTTCTGCAATCTGCCATGAAGCATCCGCTGCTCACGAACCAGATCGAGATCAGCCTGCTTGAACACGGCTCCTTCACCAACGGTCAGATCGCGCAATTGCAGATGAAGGGCATTTCGCCGATGGCATGGTCGCCCCTGGCAGGCGGCGCGCTCTTCGACGCGTCCAATCCGGCCGGCGCGCGCCTGTCCGGACGACTTGCCGAAATCGCCGGTGAACACCATGTTTCATCAGACGCGGTTGCATTGGCCTGGGTCATGGCGCATCCGTCAAACATCATGCCGATCGTGGGAACGAACAACCACGACCGCATCGCCAAAATAGCCGACAGCCTGAAAGTCGGCTTCGATCGCGAGCTCTGGTACGAATTATGGGTTCTCGCGGAAGGCAAGGACGTTCCTTGAGGAAAACCGAAACGATGAATGCCGACGCCCATTTGAATCTCGAAACGCTCAACCACGCCGCCCTGAAGCGGGCGATGGGCTGTTTCGCCACCGGCATCGCCGTCGTGACGACGCAGTATGAGGGCGGCGATTTCGGCATGACCTGCAATTCCTTCAATACCGTCTCGCTTGATCCGCCCATGGTCTTGTGGAGCGTGCAGAAGACCGCGTCCAGCCACGCCGCCTTCACGCGCTCCTCCGGCTACAGCGTGTCGCTGCTGGCGGCCGATCAGCGCGACATCGCGATGCATTTCACACGCGGCACGCCGGCTGAACGGTTTTCCGGCGTGGCGACGCACCGTCTGGATTCGGGTCGGATCGTGGTGGATGGGGCTGTTGCCTGGTTCGACTGCGCGCTCGACAATGTCGTGCCGGCAGGCGATCACGACGTGCTGATCGGTCGGGTGCTGGACTTTGCGTCGAACGACCGCCCGGCGCTCGGCTATCTGCGCGGACAGTTCATGGAACTCGGCGCCTGAGGCGTCAGTAGCGTTCCCATCCGGCTGCCGTCAGGTGTTCCTGCGGCTGGAACCGGGTCTTGTATTCCATCTTGCGTGAACCCTCGACCCAATAGCCGAGATAGACATGCGGCAAGCCCTCGGCGCGGGCGCGCTCGATATGGTCGAGGATCATCCAGGTTCCGAGAGACCGCGACGTCAGGGCGGGGTCGAAGAAGGAATAGACCATCGAATAGCCGTCACCCATGCGATCCGACAGCGCCACCGCGACCAGCTCGCCTTCGCCTGCGCCGGTAACGAAGCTGTCCGGTCCGCGCCGGCGATATTCGATCAGCCGGGTGGGAACATGCGTGTCCTCCACCATCATCGCGTAATCGAGCACCGTCATCTCCGCCATGCCGCCCTTGCTGTGGCGGGCGTCAAGATAGCGGCGGAACAGGGAGTATTGCTCGCTTGTGGGCTCGGCCCGGCTCTCGCGGCCGATCAGGTCGCTGTTGATCCCGTTGATGCGGCGCAGATTGCGCGACGCCTCGAATTCGTCGGCGAGGATGCGAACCGAGACGCAGGCCCGGCAGGTTTCGCAGGCCGGCCGATATGCGATGTTCTGGCTGCGGCGGAAGCCCCCCTGGGTCAGCAGGTCGTTCATCTCGGCAGCCTTCTCGCCGACGAGATGGGTGAACACCTTCCGCTCGTGCTGACCATCGAGATAGGGGCAGGGCGACGGCGAGGTCAGAAAGAATTGCGGTGATTTCGGAGAATGCTGAGTCATTAAGCCCGTCTCGCTTCAGCGAGAAGATTTGGCGAGAACGGACCAAACGTCAATATGCCCAATGGCCAACTTCTTGCGGTCGAGGCCAGTTGGCGTGATCAGCGAGCCGACCGTACGACGACCGTCCCCATGAGCAGGTCATGCAGCGTGCGCTTGTGTTCGAGGAAGAGCGGCGCCGCAAGAACGGGGATCAACAGGAGAGGTGTGCTGAGCGCCGTCGAGGCCCAGAACAGCACGGAATGGACGACCGCGGTCAGGAAATCGACCGGGCGGCCGTCATAGCGCTCCAGATGGATACCCGTCATCCGCATGCCGATCGTCGCCTGGCTCGGCCCGCCGACAGTCCAGCCGATATAGGTCAGCGCCACGAGAGGGCCGAGAACGAGATAGAGAAGCCAAATCAGGCCGGCGGTCGCGAAACCGAGAACGAAGATCACCGGCACTGCAAGCACGATCAGCAGGAACACCATCGCGTAATCGATCAGGAACGCGAAGATCCGGCGCGTGCGGACGCCCTCGAACAGCCGCCAGTCGTCGTAGCGGTCGGTTCCGATGTCGTCATAGGCGTCGATGGTCTGGGTGTTCGGCATGGTTGTTCCTTTCGAAAGAAAGGTGGGTGGCCATGCCGGCGCGATCAAGAGCGGTGGGCCTCAGCCCTGCAGCAACCGTGCGACCCGCGGGGCGAAATAGGTCAGGATGCCGTCGCATCCCGCCCGCTTGAACGAGAGCAGGGTCTCCATCATCACCTTCTCGCCGTCGATCCAGCCATTGGCCGCCGCCGCCTCGATCATCGCGTACTCGCCGGACACCTGGTAGGCGAAGGTCGGAACCTGGAAGGTCTCCTTCACGCGCCGGCAAATGTCGAGATAGGGCAGGCCGGGTTTGACCATCACCATGTCGGCGCCCTCGTCGAGGTCGGCTTCCGTCTCGCGCAAGGCTTCTTCGGTGTTGCCCGGATCGATGTAGTAGGTCTTCTTGTCGCCCTTGAGCAGCCCTGCGGTTCCGATCGCCTCGCGATAGGGGCCGTAATAGGCCGACGCGAATTTCGTCGCGTAGGACATGATGGCCACATCCTGGAAACCGGCGTCGTCGAGTGCGTCGCGGATGGCCCCGATGCGCCCGTCCATCATGTCGGAGGGCGCGATGATGTCCGCCCCGGCCGCTGCCTGGCTGACGGCGGCTTTGACGATCTGCTCGACCGATTCGTCATTGACGATGATCCCGTCGCGCAACACCCCGTCATGGCCGTGATCGGTGAAGGGATCGAGCGCGGCATCGGTGATGATGCCGATCTCCGGCACCGCTGCCTTGATCGCCCGTGTCGCGCGGTTGATGAGATTGTCGTCGTCCAGCGCGTGGCTCCCGGTCGTGTCGCGCTTGTCCACGGCGATGTTGGGGAATGTCGCGATCGCCGGGATGCCGAGTTTCGCGGCTTCTTCGGCCGCTCGCACCGCCCGGTCGACGGTCAGCCGCTCCACGCCCGGCATGGCCTCGATCGTCTCGGTGCGATCGTCCCCGTCGATCAGGAAGATCGGCCAGATCAGTTCGTTGACCGTCAGGTCGTTCTCGCGCACCAGGCGACGGGACCAATCGGCCTTGCGCATCCGGCGCAGCCGTTTTCCACCGGTGATTTCGTCGACGCTTCGTGTCATGGTCGCTACCTGTCGATTCACGCTTGTTTCGAGTTCGCGCTTGCCTAGCATGGCGACATCGCGCAGGCCAACGCCGACGAGCGATGAGGGGATGGGGGCAGCAATTGGTCGCAATCAGCGGCGAAATGAAGGAAGAACCGTTCAGCCTGATCCAGATGTTGTTCGTCTGGTTCCTGAGGCTGATGGCGACCGTCGCTCTGTTCTCCGGTCTGTCCTACTGGGCGCAGCTCACCGGGCTGGGCGCAGCCGATCTTCCGCGTTTCGACGAGCTTCCGGTTCACTGGCAGGTCCCGTGGGTCGTTCTGGCCGTTTTGCTGCCCTGTGCCGCAATGGGACTGTGGATGCTGACATCCTGGGGGATCGTCTTGTGGGTGATCGCCAGTTTCATCGAGATCGGCGTCTACGGCGTCTGGTCCGAAAGCTATATTTCCCGGCCTGCCGTGGTTGTCGGCCATGCCGCGGCGCTTACCCTTCTGGCGCTGATCCTCGTCACCATGGCGATCCAGCGTTATCGCGAACGGTTACACTGAATGTTAACCGTATCTGGAAAGGAACAGCGGGTAAGCGCGCATTAACTTTGACGTTTAAGTCGAATTTTAGTCGCATTGGGTAGTTTGCCGCCCAACGGTGAAGAAAAAACAAGTCACCGGCATGACAGTGAGGCAACCCGATGATGATGAATGCGACCAAAACGGTGGGCGCACCGCCCCTAGACGCGTCCGAATCCGACGTGCGCGAACTTTACTTGGAGTCCCTGCAGCTCGTGGAGCGGCTTCATCGCCGTTTGCTTGATGTCGTCAAGGACGAATTCGACCGGGCCGGCCGCAGCGACATCAACGCCGTTCAGGCCCTGCTTCTGTTCAATATCGGCGACAGCGTTCTGACGGCAGGCGAGTTGCGCTCGCGCGGCTACTATCTCGGTTCCAACGTCTCCTACAATCTGAAGAAGCTGGTGGAACTCGGTTTCGTCGATCACAAGAAGTCGAAGACGGATCGTCGCTCCGTGCGCATCAGCCTGACGGAGAAGGGCCGGGAGGTCGCCGCCACCGTGGGTGAGCTCTACAACCGGCACATCCTTTCCATCGAGACGGTCGGCGGCATCGGCGCCGAGGAGTTCCAGGCCATGAATCGCGCCATGCAACGTCTCGACCGGTTCTGGAACGACACGATCCTCTACCGCCTCTGAGGCGGGGCGATTCGCCGGAGATGGAGGGCGCGGCCTTGGCTGCGCCTTTTCTGATTCTGCTCGTACGCTGTGGGGTGTTGCGACCAATCAGCTCCCTGGGGCCGCGACCCTCCACCCAACATCAATTGGCCATAATCCCGTGAATGCTGCCAACCCGGTGGAGAGGCCGTCGTTGCGCGCCGAAAATGGCCGCCGGATTTGTCGCGTTGATCGCGGAACCGTGACAGCGGTTTTTGAGTTCCTAGGTTGACGGCAATGCGCGCGGGCCAACATAAGGTTAGCCGAGCGGTCTCTCCGAAAGCGTACACGCAGGTGATTCATGAGCGGATTTGGAAAAAAAGATCGTCGGACTTTCCTGAAGGGGATGGGCGCGATCGGGGCGTTGGCGGCGAGCTATTCGAGCGCGCTCGCGCAGGAGCCCCTGACCGAGATTTTCCAGTCTCCGCGTCGTGGCAACTGGGATGACCAGTTTGACGCAACCGGCGGACGTGTGGCCGAGGTCAAGACCCGCCAGCCGATTCTCAGCATCGCCACCGTCTCCTATGTCGAGCAGGCCATCTACACCTATCGCAACATCGTCGCGCAGGGCGGCTGGCCGCGCGTCAATCTGACGACCCGGCTGAAAGTCGGCTCCAAGGATCCGGCTGTGCGCGAATTGCGCCGCCGCCTGATCATCTCCGGCGACCTGCCGCGCAATGCCGGCGACAGCGATGTGTTCGACACGCTGCTCGACGAGGCCGTGAAGCGGTTTCAGCTGCGGCACGGCATGCCTGCGGACGGCGTGATCGGCAATGTCACGCTCGCCGCGCTGAATGTCAGCGCGCCTGTTCGGCTGGGTCAGCTCGAGACCAACCTTGTGCGCCTTCGCTCCATGTCCGGCTTCCTCGGCGACCGCTACGTGATGGTCAACATTCCCGCCGCCGAGATCGAGGCGGTGGAGAACGGTCGCGTCGCGCAGAACCACAAGGCCATTGTCGGCAAGGTGGATCGCCAGACCCCGATCCTCAACTCGCAGATCTACGAGGTGATCCTGAACCCGTATTGGACGGCGCCGAAGTCGATCATCGAGAAGGACATCATTCCGTTGATGCGCAAGGATCCGACCTATCTGACGCGCAATTCGATCCGCCTGTTCGATCCTCAGGGCAACGAGGTGCCGCCGGAGCTGGTCGACTGGTCGACCGACGAGGCGCTGACGATGAACCTGCGTTTCCGCCAGGATCCGGGCAAGATCAACGCGATGTCGTCCACCAAGATCAATTTCAACAATCCGCATGCCGTCTACATGCACGATACGCCGCAGCAGAGCATTTTCGGCCAGCTTCTGCGGTTCGAATCGTCGGGCTGCGTGCGCGTGCACAACGTGCGCGAACTGACGAGCTGGCTGCTGCGCGACACGCCGGGCTGGAGCCGCAACCAGATCGAGGGCGTGATCTCGACCGGTGAGAACACCGAAATCGAGCTGACGACGCCCGTGCCGGTCTACTTCGTCTATATCAGCGCCTGGTCGACGGGTGACGGCGTGGTTCATTTCCGCGACGACATCTATGCACGCGACGGCGTCGACGAGTTGCAGCTCTCCACCACGACGCTCTGACACTGCGACATATGGCCCGCGGCACCGCGTGGCCTGAAAACGTCGGAGCGCTTCGCCTCCAGGCATTGGAAGTCTCATCGCAGACGTGGTAATGCGCGGCGCAAATCGGCGTGATCACCCTCCGGAAAGGAAAGAACCCCATGTCCCAGATGACTGCGGCTGAGAGCAAGGCGTATTCGGACGCGTTTTTCACCGAGACGCTTGCCGACCGTGATCCGGAAATCTTCTCCGCCATCAGCAAGGAACTCGGTCGCCAGCGTCACGAGATCGAGCTGATCGCTTCGGAGAACATCGTCTCGCGGGCCGTGCTGGAAGCGCAGGGTTCGGTGATGACCAACAAATATGCCGAGGGTTATCCGGGCAAGCGCTACTATGGCGGCTGCCAGTTCGTGGACATCGCCGAGGAACTGGCGATCGAGCGCGCCAAGAAGCTTTTCGGCTGCAATTTCGCCAATGTGCAGCCGAATTCCGGTTCGCAGATGAACCAGGCGGTGTTCCTGGCGCTGCTTGAGCCGGGCGACACCTTCATGGGGCTCGATCTGAATTCCGGTGGTCACCTGACGCACGGTTCGCCGGTCAACATGTCCGGCAAATGGTTCAACGTCGTGTCCTACGGCGTGCGCGAAGACGATCACCTGCTCGACATGGACGATATCGCCGAGAAGGCCGAGAAGTTCCGCCCCAAGCTGATCATTGCCGGCGGCACCGCCTATTCGCGCATCTGGGATTGGGAGCGCTTCCGCGAGATCGCCGATTCCATCGGTGCGTGGCTGATGGTCGACATGGCGCACATCTCCGGCCTCGTCGCCGGCGGGGTGCATCCGTCTCCGATCCCGCACGCCCATGTCGTCACCACGACCACGCACAAGTCGCTGCGCGGCCCGCGCGGCGGCATGATCCTGACCAATGACGAGGGCGTCGCAAAGAAGGTCAACTCGGCTGTATTCCCTGGCCTGCAGGGCGGACCGCTGATGCATGTCATCGCCGCCAAGGCCGTCGCCTTCGGCGAAGCGCTGCGTCCGGAATTCCGCTCTTATGCGCAGTCGGTCGTCGCCAATGCCAAGGCGCTCGCCGAGAGCCTGAAGGAGCAGGGCATCGACATCGTCTCGGGCGGCACCGACAACCACCTGATGCTGGCCGATCTGCGGCCGAAGACCGTGACGGGCAAGGCCGCCGAGGCGGCGCTTGGCCGCGCCAACATCACCTGCAACAAGAACGGCGTGCCGTTCGATCCGGAGAAGCCCTTCGTCACATCCGGTGTCCGACTTGGCAGCCCGGCCGGAACGACGCGCGGCTTCGGCCAGGCCGAGTTCCGCGAGATCGGCCAGATGATCGCGCGCGTTCTCGACGGCCTGCGTCAGGCCGGCCCGGAGGGCGACAATTCCGGCATCGAGGAAGCGGTGAAGAAGGACGTGATCGCCCTGACCGAGCGGTTCCCCCTCTACAGCTACATGGACTGACGCGCGGCATGCGTTGCCCTTTTTGCCAGTCACTCGACACCCAGGTGAAGGACAGTCGCCCCGCGGAAGACGGGGCGGCCATCCGCCGCCGCCGCGTCTGCCCGGATTGCGGCGGTCGCTTCACCACCTTCGAGCGCGTCCAGCTTCGCGATCTCTACGTGATCAAGAAGAACGGCCGCAAAGTGCCCTTCGACCGCGACAAGCTCGCGCGCTCTTTCGAGGTCGCGCTGCGCAAGCGGCCGATCGATCCTGACCGGGTCGAACGCGCCGTTTCTGGCATCGTGCGTCAGCTCGAAAGTTCCGGTGAGCAGGACATCCCGGCCGACAACATCGGAACGCTGGTCATGGAAGCGCTGAAGGGGATGGATGACGTCGCCTATGTGCGCTTTGCGTCCGTCTACAAGAATTTCCGTGAACCGCAGGACTTCCAGGATCTGCTTGGCGAGCTCGGCGGCAATCTGCCGCCGCAGGGCGACGAGCCGGTCGCGGAATCGTGACAGGCGCAATGAGTTCGACCGTCACAGATCTTGACCGTCGCTTCATGGCGGCCTGCATCCGTCTGTCGCGGCGCCACCTGGGCCGGACCGGCACCAATCCGTCAGTGGGAACTCTCATCGTCGCTGACGAGGGCAAGGGGCCGATCATCGTCGGCCACGGCGTCACGGCCCTGGGCGGCCGTCCGCATGCCGAGCCGGTTGCGCTAGGCGAGGCCGGCGAACGCGCACGCGGCGCGACCGCCTATGTCACGCTTGAGCCCTGCGCCCATCACGGCCGCACGCCACCCTGCGCGGAGGCGCTGGTACGCGCCGGCGTCGCCCGCGTCGTCGTTGCCGCGACCGATCCGGACGATCGTGTCTCCGGCAGGGGCTATGAAATCCTGCGCAGTGCCGGCATCGAGGTTGTGCCGGGCGTTCTGGCCGACGAGGCCCGTTCTGTCCTGTCGAGCTACCTGACCCGATCCGAAAAGAAGCGGGTCGAGGTCACGCTGAAGCTCGCGGTTTCGGCGGACGGGATGATCGGCCGCGCGGATGCCGGCCAGGTCCCGATCACCGGCGATGTCGCGCGAGCGCAAAGCCATGTCCTTCGCGCCGAGATGGATGCCATTCTGATCGGCATTGGAACGGCTCTGGAGGACAATCCGCAACTCACCTGTAGGCTTCCCGGTCTGAGCCAGCGCTCGCCGTTGCGGGTCGTTCTGGACCGGCATGCGCGGTTGCCTCTGACGTCCCGGTTGATGCAATCGGTGTCGGACGCGCCGTTGGCGATCGCGACCACGATGCCGCGTACGCCGTCGGCGCAGCTTCTCGAAGGGGCGGGGGCCAGGCTGATCGCGTGCGAGGAGCATGACGGCCGCATCGCCCTGCCGGAATTGCTGGACGATCTGGCGGCGCAGGGCGTGTCGAGCCTGCTGGTCGAGGGAGGCGCGGCTGTCGCGAAGGCGTTTCTCGACGAAGCTCTTGCCGATCGCGTCATCCTTTTCGAGAGCGACGTTGTCGTCGGCGCCAATGGTATCGCCGCGCCTTTCACACGCGCCAACCTGTCGGCCGACTATGCGGCCAGCGGCGAATGGCTGTTCGGTGCGGATCGCTGTAACGAATTCGTTCGGAGAAGCTGATGTTCACCGGGATCGTCACTGACATGGGTCGCATCGCATCGGTGTCCGAGCGGGAGAAGGGGCGTCGGCTGCGCATCGAAACCGCCTATGACCCCGAGACGATCGACCTCGGCGCGTCCATCGCCTGCGCCGGCGTGTGTCTGACCGTGGTCGCCTTGCCCGACGAGGGATCCAATGTGCGCTGGTTCGAGGTCGAGGCCTGGGAAGAGGCGCTGCGTCTGACGACGGTCGCCGATTGGCGTGAAGGGACGCGCATCAACCTGGAACGCGCCATGAAGGCAGGCGACGAATATGGCGGCCACATGGTGTCCGGGCATGTCGATGGTATGGCGCGCATCATAGACCGGATCGAGGAGGGCGAGGCGGTCCGCTTCGTGATCGAGGCGCCCGAAAAACTGTCGCGATACATCGCCCCCAAAGGGTCGGTGACCCTCGACGGCACCTCCCTGACGGTCAACGGCGTCGAAGGCGACGTCTTTGACGTCCTGTTGATACGCCACACGCTTGAGGTCACCACCTGGGGCGAGCGTCAAGTCGGCGACGCCGTCAATCTGGAGGTCGATCAGATCGCGCGTTACGTCGAGCGATATGTCAAACGCCTTGCGGAGATTGCCAAAGAGGCGTAGGCCACGCCCGCAATCGAAACTCGCCGGAGACCGCCATTCATGGCCAAAGATCGACCGCACGTGCTCATCGTCGAGGCACGCTTCTATGAGGGACTGTCGGAAGCGCTTCTGGAAGGCGCAACCGCTGCGCTCGAAGAGGCCGACGCGACCTGGGACGTCGTCACGGTTCCGGGCGCCCTGGAGGTTCCCGCCGCGATCGCTTACGCGCTGGAAGGCGACGCGGACTATGACGGTTTCGTCGCTCTGGGTGTCGTCATCCGGGGTGAGACGTATCACTTCGAGATCGTCGCCAATGAATCCAGCCGCGCGCTGACAAATCTGGCGGTCGATGAGTGCGCGGCGATCGGCAACGGGATCTTGACTGTCGAGAACGAGGCCCAGGCTTGGGCGCGCGCACGCCGTTCGGAAAAGGACAAGGGCGGCTTCGCCGCGCGTGCGGCGCTGACCATGATCGCGCTGCGCGAACAGATGGGTGCAGATGCCTAAAGTGGAAGACAAGAAGACGTCGGCGGGTCCGAAGCCAGCCAACAAACGTGGCGCGGCGCGGCTTGCCGCCGTCCAGGCGCTCTACCAGATGGATGTCTCCGGCGGTGGCGTGCTGGAAACGGCTGCCGAATACGAGACGTTTCGGCTCGGCAAGGAAATCGACGGCGAACTCTACCGCGAGGCGGACCCAGCCTGGTTCCGGTCGATCCTCGCTGGAGTGGTGGAACGCCAGAAGCAGCTCGATCCCATGATTCGCAACGCGTTGACCGAGGATTGGCCGCTCTCGCGGCTGGATTCGACCCTGCGCGCGATCCTGCGTGCGGGCACGTGGGAGCTGACGACCGTGAAGAACCTGCCGCAGGCGGTCGCGATTTCCGAATATGTCGATATCGCCCGGGCCTTCTACGAGGACGGCGAGGAGCCGCGCCTTGTCAATGCGGTGTTGGACCGCATTGCCAGAAACCGCTCGACGGGGTCATAACGGCCCTGCCATGCACCAGCCGATCGAAATCACCGAAGCAAGCGCCAAGCGCACCGCGCTGACGCTTGCCGCGGCACAATCGGTCGTCGGATCGGCCGCGCCGATCTCGATTTCGCTCGGTGGCCTTGCCGGCTTTCATCTCCTGCAACTCGGCGGTGCCGACACGTCGCTGGCGACGGCGCCCGTAACGGGCTTCAATGTCGGCGTGGCCATCGGCGCACTTCCGGCCGCGATGCTCATGCGCGCGGTCGGGCGGCGGTCAGGTTTCATGACCGGCGCGGTGATCACCGCGCTTGGCGGCGCGATCGCCGCCATCGCGCTGTTCCGTTCTTCCTTCTGGCTGTTTGCCTTTGGCTTGATCGTGACCGGCCTCGGCGGCGCCTTCGTCCAGCAATATCGCTTTGCCGCGGCCGACAACGCGCCGCCCCACTTCCGCCCGAAGGCGATTTCCTGGGTGCTCGGCGGCGGCATCTTCGCCGCGGTGATCGGTCCGCAGACGGTCGTGTGGACACGCGACCTCTTCGATCCGATCCTTTTTGCTGGCTCTTTCGTCGCCATGATCGGGCTTGGACTGATCGGCACTTTGATTCTGTCCACGCTGAACATCGCGCGCGACAAGAATAAAGAGGCCGTTGTTGCGGACGAGCCCATTCGCCCTCTGGCGGAAATCCTGCTGCAGCCGCGCTTCATGGTCGCTTTTGCCTGCGGTGTCGGGTCCTATGCGCTGATGAGCTTCGTCATGACCGGAGCCCCGCTCGCCATGGTCGGCTGCGGCTTTACGCCCGACGAAGCGGCGATGGGCATTTCCTTCCACGTCATGGCGATGTTCGCGCCAAGCTTCGTGACGGGCCGCCTGATCGCTCGCTTCGGCAAGGAACGCATCGTCGCGGTCGGCCTGATCCTGCTCGTCGGCTGTGCCATCGTCGCGCTCTCGGGCGTTGCGCTGTGGCAGTTCTGGTCGGCTCTGATCCTGCTCGGCGTGGGCTGGAATTTCGGCTTCATCGGGTCGACCACGATGCTGATCGAAACCTACAACGCCAGCGAGCGCAACAAGGTGCAGGGCCTGCATGACTTCCTGCTCTTCTCGACTGTTGCCTTCGCATCGCTCATGGCCGGTTTCACGCTGAATGCTTTCGGCTGGGAAATGGTCAACTGGATCGTCTTCCCGGTTGTCGTGTTTTGTCTCGTGCTGCTGGGGCTGCTCGTTCTCGGCGCACGCCGTAAGACCATCGTCTAGAGCAATAGTCCCGAATCCCGGGAGTGGCAGCTTTACGCCGCTTGACCTCCACTTGCGCCTTAAACTACCAATGCGGCCACTTCGTGCGTGATTTTCGCGCTTGAGGAGGAGTCTCATTGGGTCAGGGAGGGGATTTCCTGCCCGAGGAAATCAAAAGGAAACGGGAATGGTTCTTCTAGCTGTCATCGTTTGCGGATTGCTTTCGATCGTCTATGCGATCTGGGCGACGCAATCGGTCCTGGCCTCTGACCAGGGAAATGCGCGCATGCAGGAAATCGCGGGCGCGATCCGCGAAGGCGCGCAGGCTTATCTCAATCGCCAGTACATGACGATCGCGATCGTCGGTGCGGTGGTGTTCATTGCGACATGGTTCCTGCTGACGGCTGAAGCCGCTTTCGGCTTTCTGATTGGCGCGGTTCTGTCCGGCGCTGCAGGTTATATCGGCATGCACGTTTCGGTGCGTGCCAACGTGCGTACCGCGCAGGCTGCGTCGCACAGCCTCGCTGCCGGTCTCGAGATCGCCTTCAAGTCCGGCGCGATCACCGGCATGCTCGTCGCCGGCCTCGCTTTGCTCGGCGTCGCGGTCTACTATTACATCCTGACCAGCCTGATGGGCATGGCGTCCGACGATCGCACCGTGATCGACGCGCTGGTCGCGCTCGGCTTCGGGGCGTCGCTCATCTCCATCTTCGCCCGTCTGGGCGGCGGCATCTTCACCAAGGGTGCCGATGTCGGCGGCGATCTCGTCGGCAAGGTCGAGGCGGGCATTCCCGAGGACGATCCGCGCAACCCGGCCACCATCGCTGACAATGTGGGCGACAATGTCGGCGACTGCGCCGGCATGGCGGCTGACCTGTTCGAGACCTATGCGGTGACCGTGGTTGCCACGATGGTTCTCGGCGCGATCTTCTTCACCGGCGGCGAGGCGCTCGGTTCGGTGATGCTTTATCCGCTGGCCATCGGCGCAGCGTGCCTGATCACCTCGATCATCGGCACCTTCTTCGTGAAGCTCGGTGCCAATGGCTCGATCATGGGCGCGCTCTACAAGGGCCTGATCGCGACCGGCCTGCTGTCGATCCTCGGCCTCGGCGGCGCGACGTCGCTGACCGTCGGCTGGGGTGAGATCGGCACGGTCAACGACATCGTGATCACCGGAACCAACCTGTTCATCTGCGGTATCGTCGGCCTGATCGTCACCGGCCTGATCGTGATCATCACCGAGTACTACACCGGCACCAACAAGCGTCCGGTCAACTCGATCTCGCAGGCTTCGGTCACCGGCCACGGCACGAACGTGATCCAGGGCCTCGCGGTTTCGCTGGAATCGACGGCGCTCCCGGCAATCGTCATCGTCGGCGGTATCATCGTCACCCACCAGCTCGCCGGCCTCTTCGGCACGGGCATCGCCGTCACCGCCATGCTCGGCCTTGCCGGCATGATCGTCGCACTCGATGCCTTCGGCCCCGTCACCGACAATGCCGGTGGTATCGCCGAGATGTCGGGTCTCGATCCTGAGGTGCGCAAATCCACCGACGCGCTCGACGCCGTCGGCAACACGACCAAGGCCGTCACCAAGGGCTATGCCATCGGGTCTGCCGGTCTGGGTGCGCTCGTGCTGTTCGCGGCCTATTCCAATGACCTGAGCTACTTCGCCGCCAATCCGGAGGAGTTCACCTACTTCGAAGGCATGGGTGACATCTCCTTCTCGCTGTCCAATCCCTATGTGGTGGCGGGCCTGATCTTCGGCGGTCTGATCCCCTACCTGTTCGGCGGCATCGCCATGACGGCCGTTGGCCGTGCCGGCGGCGCAGTCGTCGAGGAAGTGCGCCGGCAGTTCAAGGAAAAGCCCGGCATCATGGAAGGCAAGGACCGTCCGGACTATGCCGCCGCTGTGGACATGCTCACCAAGGCCGCGATCAAGGAAATGATCATTCCGTCGCTGCTCCCGGTGCTGGCGCCGCTCGTCGTCTATTTCGGCGTGCTGCTGATTTCCGGCTCCAAGGCGTCCGCCTTCGCCGCTCTCGGTGCCATGCTGCTCGGCGTCATCGTCAACGGCCTCTTCGTCGCCATCTCGATGACCTCGGGCGGCGGCGCGTGGGACAACGCCAAGAAATCCTTTGAAGACGGCTTCGTCGACAAGGACGGCGTCAAGCACGAAAAGGGCTCGGAAGCGCACAAGGCCTCCGTGACGGGTGACACGGTTGGCGACCCCTACAAGGACACCGCCGGTCCGGCCGTCAACCCGGCCATCAAGATCACCAACATCGTGGCCCTGCTTCTGCTGGCGATCCTCGCACACTGACGGAGTATCGGGCGAGGCGAACACGCTTCGCCCGATCAAACGACACGACGAAAAACGGCGGCGGGATATCCCGCCGCCGTTTTCTTGTGCGCTGGAAGCTGGTGAACCTAGCGGTTCGTGAGCGTGTCGGCGTTCGGCGTGAGCGAGCCGGACAGGATCTGAACCAGGAAGGTCTGGTCGCTGCCACCCGTCGGCGTGGTGCGGGAAATGAAGTCGAACACCCGGCCGTCCTGCATGCCGTAATTCGCGATATGCTGCACCGTGTCTTCGCCGTCGAAATAAACGGCAAGGACACGCTGGTCGATCAGCTTCGGCTTCAGGAAAGCCGCTCCGCGGCGCCGCGTCTGCGAGATGTAGTAGAACACCTCGTTGTCGAACACTTCCTTGGTCGTCGGCGTGCCGAGCGTCAGCAGGACCTGTTCACGGCTGGAGCCGGGAGGCACGAGCTGCAGGGTTTGCTCGTCGATGACGAAACCCTGCTTGTAGGTTTCGCTTGGCGAGAGAACGCTGGCCGTCGAACATCCGCCAAGAGCGAACGCACTGCAGCCAAGCAGGATGGGTAGAGCCGTCGTGAAATGTATTCTCTTCTTGATTTTTTGCGGCTTCACCATCATCTCCGTCAATCGTAATGGCCTTCGGCCCGTATTGGGACTGGTTCGGTAACCCGAGTCCTGCCCGGTTGCAAGCGCGCCGGCGCCTTTCGGCCGAAGCGATGAAAGGTGCCTTTGCACGATGATTATGTCACTGTTTCGGCGCACGTCGCGGAACCGCAACCAAAAGATTGTCGATACGACATTCGCTTCGATCGTCGCTGGCGCGCGCAATCCGGTCTTCTTTGCCGATTGGGGCGTTCCGGACACGCCGCTTGGCCGGTTCGAGGCGATCGGCCTGCATCTGATCCTCTACCTGCATCGCATGCGCGGTGCCCCGAGCCCTGCCGACGAGCTCTCCCAGGACGTCCTCGATGAGTTCTTCCGCGAGGTCGATCACTCGATCCGCGAACTCGGCGTCGGCGATCCGTCGGTGCCGAAACGCATGAAAAAGCTGGCGCGCATGTTCTATGGCCGCATGGAGCGTTACTGGACGGCGATCGACGCCAAGGATGCAGCCGCTCTCGGCGAAGCCGTTGCGAAGAACGTCGCGCCGGAAACCCCGGAAACGATCGATGGCAAGGCAATCTCCGATTACATGATGCGCGCCGCCGATCATCTGGCGGCAATATCGGACGACGAGTTGTTTGGCGGCAGCGTGCGTTTCCCCGAGCCTGTGGCGGAGGGCGCGAGCGCATGACTGAACGGATCTCAGAAGGGGGCGCGAGTTCCGTTTCGCGACCGGTCGTCGTCTCGGTTCTGCCGTCGGCCGGATTTCCCGTCCGAATCGACGCCGACGAGAAGGAACGCGCCGCGCTCGCCGAAGCGCACGGGCTGGACGCGGTAGAGTCGTTTGTCGCTGACCTTGAGGTGAAGCGCTGGCGCAAGGACGGCGTGCGCGTTGTTGGAACAGTCCATGCCCGCGTGGTTCAGTCATGCGTGGTCACGCTGGAAACGGTGATCTCCGATCTCGACGCTCCCGTGGATGCCGTCTTCCTGCCGGAAGGGTCGCGAATGGCGCGTCCGCTCGACGAGGACGGCGCGTTGATCGTCGATCCGGAAGGCGCCGATATTCCGGAGATGTTCGAAGGTGGCGTCATCGACGCCGGGCTGGTCGCCGAGGAGTTTTTCGAATTGGCGATCGATCCCTATCCGCGTGCGCCGGGCGCAGCGATGGAGGAGGGCACGGCCTCGCAGGCGGACGGATCGGAAGACGAGGCGTCAGAATCTCCGTTTTCCGGTCTGGCCGCGTTGCGCGATAAGCTGTGAAACCGGAAACTTCGGGAAAATAAGGTGTTGAGACCGCCGGAAGAAAAGCTATGTTCGCCCCGCCAGAGGCCCAGCGCCTCCGGCCAATGGCCTGTGAAACGGGCGCGAAGACGGGACCGAACGGCTTGATAACAATCTCGATTGACGCAATGGGCGGCGATTTCGGGCCGGCGGTCATCATTCCGGGCGCCGCCAAATCACTTGAGCGCCATCCTGAACTGCGTTTCGTGATCTTCGGCCAGGAAGACAAGGTGACGCCGGTGCTCGACGGCTTCGAACGCCTGAAGGCGGCGTCGCGCTTCGAGCATTGCGAGGTCGCGGTGCGCATGGACGACAAACCCAGCCAGGCATTGCGGCAGGGGCGCTGGAAGTCCTCCATGTGGAAGGCGATCGAGGCGGTCAAGAACGGCGAGGCCGATGTCTGCGTTTCGGCAGGCAATACCGGCGCGCTGATGGCGATGTCCAAATTCTGCCTGCGCACCATGTCTTCGATCGAACGGCCCGCCATCGCGGCGATCTGGCCGACGCTGCGTGGCGAGAGCATTGTCTTGGATGTTGGCGCGACGATCGGCGCCGACGCCCGCCAACTCGTCGATTTCTCGGTCATGGGAGCCGCGATGGCGCGCGCCCTGATCGAGGTTAAGCGCCCGACGGTCGGCTTGCTCAATGTCGGCGTCGAGGAGATCAAGGGGCAGGAACAGGTCAAGGAGGCCGGACGGCTGCTGCGGCTTGCCGATCTGCCGACACTCGACTATCGCGGTTTCGTCGAGGGCGACGATCTGGGTCAAGGCTCGGTGGACGTGGTCGTGACCGAAGGCTTTTCCGGCAACATCGCGTTGAAGACCGCGGAAGGAACAGCCAAGCAGATCGCCGAATATCTGCGTGCCGCCATGAGTCGGACTATCATGGCGCGCATCGGTTATCTTCTGGCGCGCGGCGCGTTTCGCCGCCTGCGCGACAAGATGGATCCGCGCAAGGTCAATGGCGGCGTCTTCCTCGGATTGAACGGCATCGTCATCAAGAGCCATGGCGGGACCGACGAAGAGGGCTTTTCCGCCGCCATCGACGTCGGCTACGACATGGTCCGCAACGCATTGCTGCAGAAGATCGAAACCGACCTGCGAAATTTCCATGGACGGTTCGATCAGGTCATCGCCGAAGAAGCGACAGTGACCGGGAATTCGGAGTGACAGAGTTCGCATGATCAGATCGACCGTAACCGGAATCGGAAGCGCCCTGCCGAAGCGCGTCATGGCGAACCAGGATTTCGAGCACATCATCGACACGACGGATGAGTGGATCATCCAGCGCACGGGCATTCGCCAACGCCACATCGCCAATGACGATGAGACCACGGCTTCGCTCGGCGAGGAGGCAGCGCGCAAGGCGCTCGAGTCGGCCGGGCTCGAGCCGGCTGACATCGACCTCATCATTCTCGCCACCTCGACACCCAACAACACGTTCCCGGCAACGGCCGTGGACATTCAGAACCGGCTCGGCATGCATCATGGCGCCGCCTTCGACGTGCAGGCAGTGTGCTCGGGTTTCGTATTTGCCCTGACGACGGCCGATCTCTACATTCGCGGCGGCATGGCCCGCCGGGTGCTGGTGATTGGAGCCGAGACCTTCTCGCGCCTTCTCGACTGGGAAGACCGGACGACCTGCGTTCTCTTCGGAGACGGGGCGGGGGCGCTGGTGCTGGAAGCGGGTGACGGCGTCGGCCTGACATCGGATCGCGGTGTTCTCGCGGCGAAGCTGCGGTCGGACGGCTGCCACAAGTCGAAACTCTATGTCGATGGCGGCCCGTCGACGACCAAGACCGTCGGCCATCTGCGCATGCAGGGCCGCGAGGTGTTCAAGCATGCCGTCGGCATGATCACGGATGTCATCGAGGATTCCTTCGCGGTTGCCGGCATTTCCGCTGACGATATCGACTGGTTCGTCCCGCATCAGGCGAATCGCCGGATTATCGAGGCCTCGGCGAAGAAGCTTGGAATCGCTGAGGAAAAGGTTGTGATCACCGTCGATCGGCATGGCAACACGTCGGCCGCCTCGGTTCCTTTGGCACTTTCCGTCGCGGCTGCCGACGGGCGTATCAAGCAGGGCGATCTGATCCTGCTCGAGGCGATGGGCGGCGGATTCACGTGGGGAGCAGTTCTGCTGCGCTGGTAAAAATTCGCAGATAACGGCGACGTTGCTTGACCGGCAGTCGGTCACAAGGTAGCCTTTTTTCTGACTTTTCAGTGTGTTGAGGGAAGCCAGGTCAGATGGGTGACAAGACGCTCACACGAGCGGATCTGGCAGAAGCGGTGTATCGCAACGTCGGGTTGTCGCGCAGTGAATCCGCGGCGCTCGTCGAGATGATCATCGATGAGATTTGCGACGCCGTCGTGCGTGGCGAAACGGTCAAGCTTTCCTCGTTTGCGACATTCCAGGTCCGCTCCAAGGCGGAGCGCATTGGCAGAAACCCCAAGACGGGCGAGGAAGTGCCGATCTCGCCGCGGCGTGTTATGACGTTCAAAGCTTCCAATGTGCTGAAACAGAAGATCGCCGACGCGCATGCGGCGCGGGCGCCAAAGGCTGATTCCGCCGGCGATTGAGCGCGGTCGCGCGCGGCGGGCAATGCTCAGCCGATGTGCTAATTTCGGTGCGCAAGTTACGGTCAAATCACGGTAATGCTTTGCGCAGGGTCGAGCCGGCGGTACAATCCCGCGGATTCGCGAGGAGCCTGAGAGCCGATGGAAAAGAGTCCCGACGCATTCCGCACCATCAGCGAAGTCGCCGACGAACTGGACCTTCCCCAGCACGTCCTGCGCTTCTGGGAGACCCGCTTCTCGCAGATCAAGCCGATGAAGCGGGGCGGTGGTCGCCGGTACTATCGTCCCAACGACGTGGATATGCTTCGCGGCATCAAGCACCTCCTCTACGAGGAGGGCTACACCATCAAGGGCGTCCAGAAGCTGCTGCGCGAGAACGGCGTGCAATTCGCCGTGGCGATCGGCACCGGCGACATGTCCGCGTTTGAGGAAATGACGCGCAAGAACGCCGATGCTGCCCGAGCGGCGGAGAGCGGCGGAAAGCGCGAGGAGCGTGCCGCGCCGGCGGACACGCATGCCAATGTTCTGGTCGGTGAGCCGAAGGCACGCAGCAAAGGAATTTTCGGCGTCGGTGGCCGCGGTGGCGAGGCTGCTCATCCGGCCGATGAGTTGCAGCTCTCGAAGGAAAACCGCACATTGCTGCAGGAAGCCTTGTTCGATCTCCTGGAGTGCAAGCGGCTTCTCGATCAGTGCCGCTGAACTGAACGGCGCTCGACCGTCTCCAATTAAGTGCTTGCCATCACGTGCATTTGCCGCGTTAACTGGTCAGGTTGCGTTGCAACATGACGTCGGGGGGCCGGCATGAACTTCATGGACGATTGAGGGCAATTTGCATGGCATCAGCGGTCTCGCCAATCAGCGACTATCTGGCAACGCTGTACAAGACGCTCCACAACAACACTCAAGGCGAAATCGCCACCTACATCCCCGAACTGGGCCTGGCAGACCCGTCATCCTTCGGCATTTGCATCGCGACTGTCGATGGTCAGGTCTACACGGCGGGCGACGTGGATATCCGCTTCACGATCCAGTCGATGTCGAAGCCGTTCATCTACGGGTACGCGCTTCAGCAGCACGGACAGGAAAAGGTGCAGAAGAAGGTCGGCGTGGAACCCACCGGCGAGTCCTTCAACTCCATCGTTCTCGACGAACTCACCAATCGTCCCTTCAATCCGATGGTCAATGCCGGAGCCATCGCCGTTACCGAATTGGTCGAGGGCGACACGCCCGAGCGCCGGCTCACGGAGATGGTCGATTGGTTCAGTCGGTTCGCCGGGCGCGAACTGGACATTGACGAGTCCGTCTTCCGCTCCGAACAGGCGACGGGTCACCGCAACCGCGCCATCGCCTACATGATGCTGAACACCGGCATGCTGGAGCGCGATCCGGAGGACGTGCTCGACCTGTATTTTCGTCAGTGCTCGCTCAGCGTCGATTGCAAGGACATGGCAGTCATGGCGGCGACCCTGGCGGCGCAGGGCGTCAACCCGCTGACCCGCGAACGGGTGCTGGCGGTCGACAATGTCCGTGACGTGCTCACGGTCATGAGCACCTGCGGCATGTATGATTATGCCGGCCAATGGGCCTATGACGTGGGTTTCCCGGCCAAGAGCGGCGTGTCCGGCGGCGTCATCGCGGTCATCCCGGGCCAGCTCGGCGTTGCGGTCTATTCTCCGCCTCTGGATCGCGTCGGCAACAGCGTGCGCGGCGTCGAGGCCTGCAAGAAGCTGTCGCATGATTTCAGCCTGCACCTGTTTGACGGCCGCACGGATGTGCATTCGGTGATCCGCCGCGAATACACCGGCGCTGTACCCTCGAAGCGCGTTCGCTCCGCCGCCGAGCGCGAGTTCCTCGCCAAGTTCGGTGAACGCCTGAACGTCATCGAGGTCCAGGGCGCACTGTTCTTCGGCTCCGCCGAGAACTTCCTGCGCCGGCTGACGGAGATTGCGCAGGACGGCAAGACGATCGTCGTCGACATGAAGCGGGTCGCCTATGCGGACCGCACGGCGATCGAACTGATCTGCCAGACGGCGAGGGCGCTGTCCGGCAGGAACTGCGAGCTCATATTCACCGAGTTGTCCGAGAACCCCGAGCTCGAGCGGCTGCGCCGCGCGCTTGACGAGCGTGTCTGTCCGGAAACGGGTTTCAGCCGGCTCGACGACACCGACATCGCGATCGAGCAGTTCGAGGACGCGATCCTTGAGGAAGCGGAAATGCGTCGCAACGACCGCATCATCCCGCTTGACGAGATCGACATCTTCAACGGGCTTTCCAGCGACGACCTGCGGACCCTGTCCGCCGCGGTGACGACGTTCCAGTTCGATGCCGGGCAGAAGATCATCAACGAGGGCGACGACGCCCGCATCTTCTTCGTCGTCGGGCGCGGATCTGTCAGCATCTGGGTCAATGTGGACGGGCGCCGGCCACGCCGCATCGGTTCGGTCGGGCAGGGAGGTCCCTTCGGGGAGATGGCTTTGCTGGATGGCGGCAAGCGCTCTGCCGACGTGATCGCCGACGTGCCGGTCATCTGCTACGGATTCTCGGTCGACGGCATTCGCGAGATCAGCGTCGATTCGCCGACGATCATGACCACGATCCTGGGCAATCTCGTCCGCATCATGTCGGATCGCCTGAGATTGGCCAATGACGAGATCCGCGCGCTGCAATAGGCGCCTTGCAGGTGGGAAATTGGAATAGGGCGGAATTACCGCTTGCCACGCTTTGCCCGATAATCTAGGGCTTTGCGCGGTTCGGAGCGTAGCGCAGCCCGGTAGCGCACTTGACTGGGGGTCAAGGGGTCGTGGGTTCGAATCCCGCCGCTCCGACCATTTTTCTCCTTCTTTGACTGTGCAGTCACCGCCACCTCGGGTGCGGTCGGGCGTTCATTCCGCGTTCAGGTCGGCATCGCCAGTATCTGGACAACAAGGGAGAACACGCCATGAAACAGTTTCCAAAAGCATTTGTCGCCATGACCGTCGCCGCGATGACTGTAGGTGCAGCGACCGCCCCGGCCTTCGCGAAGGTCTACACCGTCGTCTTCGCCGGCAAGCCCACGGATGTGGACTGCCCCGAGAGCCCTGAAGGCCACAACATGTCCTGGGTCAGCCGCAACTGCACCGCCGTGCGGGTGGCGCCTGGCGGTTTGGTGCCGCATGCAAGGGCCGGGAAGACGGCCCTGCGCTGAGCCTCATACCAACTGCGCCAACGGGCGCGCCGTTGGTTCGACGGCGCGCATGTGCTTCGCCTCCAGTGCGATGCAGCCCCAGACGATGCCCAGCAGCAGGTAGAAATGGCGCCAGTGGTCGGTGTCGATGACATTGCCGATCGCCACATGTCCGAAGAAGGCGATATAGGCGCACAGCAGATAGGGCTGCCACGGTCGGTCGCGGAACAGAATCCGGAACCCGCCGGCAAGTGTCACGATGACCAGCGTCACATAGGCTGCGAAACCGAGCCACGAATAGGCGAACAGCGATTTCAGCCAGATGTTGTGCGGGTCCTCGCCATAGATGCGGGCGAACTGCCCGGGTCCGATGCCGAGCGGCGTCTCGGTCGCCTGCATGTAGCCCATCAGGTGACGCTCGAACCGGCCCATATGGCCGGCGTCGTAATCCTGCAGAAGCTGGGCGCGTTCCAGGAACAGCGCGCGTACCGCGTCGATCTGCAGAACCACGATCAGCGCGGCGACAATCCCGGCGATCGCGAAGATGGAAAGGATCAGGATCCGCAAACGGAAGCGGCTGGAACTGCTGTTGAGGAAGAGGGCGACGACCAGCAACATGCTGCCCATTGCGAGCAATCCCCACCCGGCGCGCGAGAACGACAGGAACAGCGCGATCGAGAGCACGACTGCGATCGCGGCTGATGGGATCATCTGGCGTGCAGGGCGAGTCAATACGCCGTGTATGGCGAAGAGCGTCGGCATCAGGAGGTAGGGCGCGAAGACGTTCGGGTCCTCGAACAGACCCTTCGCGCGTCCGTAAAGCGTGAATTGCTGCGTGCCGGGCACAAGGTCGAAATAGCCGATGATCGCCGCTCCGCCAGTCAGCAGCGCCGCGATCGTCCAAGCGTTGAAGACCAGTGAAAGGCGCCGCGAATCCGCTGCGATCACGCTCGCGAAGAAAACGGCGCTCAGCGCCAGGAACAGCGAACTCGCCATGTAGAGCGGCGCGTCGCCCCACTCCGCCAGTTGAGTGACCGCAATCACCCCGCCGATGTTGAAGACGAGCAGGAGGGTCAGCGGGAAGATCACGCTGCGCGGAATCGTCAGAAGGCCCGTCAGCGCCCATGCGCCGATCAGTCCCGCCATGTAGAGTTCATAGGGCGCAGGCTCGTGAAGCACGAAGCCGGAGAGGAAGACACCGACCCAGATCGCGCTTCCCGCAACCATGGCCCCGAGAGCGCGATTGACGGACGCGTTCGATGGCGCGAGGGCGGCGTCGGTCAATAGGCGTTTTCCGTCGAGAGCAGGCGGAAGGGCGTCAGAAACAGGATCTTCAGATCGAGCCAGATCGACCAGTTCTCGATGTAGTAGAGGTCGAAATCGGTGCGGTGGCGGATCTTGTCGTCGGTATCGGTCTCGCCACGCCAGCCATTGATCTGCGCCCATCCCGTGACGCCCGGCTTGACGCGGTGGCGGGCGAAATAGCCGTCCACGACCTCGCCATAAAGCCCGTTGGCCGCTTGCGCGCCCATGGCGTGCGGGCGGGGGCCGACCAGAGACAACTCGCCCCGCAGGACGTTGAAGAACTGCGGCAATTCGTCGATCGACGTCTTGCGGATAATGCGGCCGACCCTGGTCACGCGCGGATCTCCCTTGGTGACGAGAGCCCGGGCCGTCGGATCGCATTGATCCGTGTACATCGAGCGGAACTTGAAGACCTCGATCACCTCGTTGTTGAAGCCGTGGCGCTTCTGCTTGAAGATGACCGGACCCTTGCTGTCGAGCTTGATGGCGATCGCGGTCGCCAGCATGATCGGCGAGAACGCGACGATGGCGAACGACGAGAAAACGATGTCGAAGGCGCGCTTGGCGACGGAGTCCCAGTCACGGATCGGACGGTCAAGGACGTCGAGCATCGGCACAGACCCAATGAAGGAATAGGCCCGTGATCGGAAGCGCAGCTTGTTGGAGTGGGCTGACAGGCGAATATCGACGGGCAGCACCCAGAGCTTCTTCAACATGGCTAGAACGCGGTCCTCTGCGTCGAGCGGCAGGGACACGATCAGCATGTCGATATGGGCGCGGCGCGTGAACGTCACGAGTTCGGAGATGTTGCCCAGCTTCGGATATCCGGCGACAACGGGCGGAGATCGCAAGTCGTCGCGATCGTCGAAGATACCGCAGATGCGAATGTCGTTGTCGTGGTTCTTTTCCAGCGCGCGAATGAGTTTTTCGGCCGGCTTGCCGCCGCCGACTATCACCGCGCGCCGCTCCATCGTGCCGTCGCGTGCCCAGCGACGAATGCGCAGCGACAGCAGGAGCCGCGTCGATAGCAGGAACAGCAGGCCGCTCAGGAACCAGGAGGCGCTCCACACACGGCTGAACTCGTACGAAATCTTCAGCATGAAGCCGGTGACGGCGAGCAGGGCGAACGTCGTTGCCCAGGCGATGATGACACGCGGAAACCATTTCATCGGTTTGCGCAGAGCCCGTACGGCATAGCCGCCGCCGGTCTCGTTGAGGACGACGAAGAGCAGGCTGCCACCGAAGATGGCGGCCGAATAGATCAAGGCCAGATCGGGATCGAACCCGACATAGCTGATCATGATCGCGGCGCCGATCGCGGCCAGTCCGAGGAACTCGCCGATTCGCAGAAGCCCGCTCACCATCGCGGGCGAAACGGTGTCGCCCTGATATTCCGCGGCAATGCGTTCAACGAGCGGGTCGAGTTGCGACTCCTGCGCACTCGGCCGTTCGCCGGTCTGATAGTCACGGATCGCCTGGCTCGACAATTGCAGGCGGTGATCGATCTCGTTCATGGGCGCCAACACGATTGTTTGCGCTCGTATAGGCACAAAGCCCCTAAGAAACGTTTGATGAAACCGCTTCAGTTAGCCGTGTCGGCGCGACGCGAGGGCCTCGCGATAGGCGTGCAGGGCGTTCGCGGCCATCACATCGACTGAGAACCGGCCGCGCATATCGCCCTGGGAGGGCATCCAGTCTTTCAGCGTGTGCGGTTCGTCCAGGGCAACGCACATCTGTCGTGACAGTTCGTTGGAATCCGGTGAGACCAGAGACGGATTGTCCTTGCCGAAGATCTCCGGGATGCCGCCGACGCGTGTCGCGATCACCGGCATGCCGGCGGCAAGCGCTTCGAGCACCACATAGGGCAGGGCTTCGGCACGCGACGGCATGACGAAACAGCGGGCCAGCGCGAAGGCGTCACGGGCCGGCATAGGCGGGTGAAACGCGACATTGTCCTGAAGTTCGAGGTCTTCGGCGAGCGTACGGATCGCCGCTGCATCGGGCCCGTCGCCAACGAAGACCGCGTGAACGGCACTTCGCCCGGACGCGCGCAGGGTGGCGAGCGCATGCAGCAGCAGGTCGGGACCCTTCAGAAGGCGCAATTCGCCCAGAAACAGGAAGTCGGCCGCACCGTCGCTCGGCTTGACCGGTTCGAACTCTGCCGGCCGCAAGCCATTGTAGTTCACGGTCCAGGGGCAACTCGGTGCGCCGATCTTGCGCGCGTAGGTCTGTTGCTCGTAGTCCGCGACGAACAGGATCTGGTCCGTCAGGCGTTCCAGAATGCGCTCGATCCGGAAATAGAGCCTGCCGGACCGGCTTTCCGGCGCATAATGCAGGCTGCCGCCATGCGGCGAATAGAGACGGGCGACGCGAGACCTTTCAACCCGTGACAGTGAGCCCAGCGCACGGGCGAAGACACCGCCCTTGGCGCCGTGTCCGTGAAGGACGTCGGGCTGCAATTCCTTGATGATCCTGAGGACCTTGAGTGCATCAGCGACATCGCCCGGGCCGACCGAGCGGCGCATATGCGTGCGATGCAAGCCCAGAGCCAACCGTTCCGACAGCTCGCTTGCCATCGTCTCGTTGTAGCCCGGCGAGCCGGCGATGTCGCAAATGACGCCAACCTGATGCCCCCTGTCCTGATGGGCGAGAGCAAGGTCGCTGACATGGCGGAAGAGGCCGCCCATGGGAGCGCGCAGGACGTGAACGATGCGAAGGGGATCGCCATTGGCCATCTTTCGCCTGGTCCGCCTGCTAGAACAGTCGTTCGCGAACGAAGATCGTGTCGCCGGCCATCAACGGGTCGCTGATGACGACGCGTCCGGTGATCACCCGGCCGTTGATCTTGCGGGTGATGTCCACATTCGCCTGGTTGGCGCGTGCGGAGAACCCGCCGGCGGCTGCGATCGCGTTCTGTACGGTCATGCCGGGCGTGTAGGCGTATTGTCCGGCGGCGCCGACTTCACCCATCACGAAGATCGACCTGTACTGGTCCACTTCGATGGAGACGTCGGGATTGCGTAGAAAGCCGTTGCGCAGCTTGGCGGCGATCTCGCCCTCCAACTGCTGCACTGTCCTGCCGCGTGCCGGGACCGCGCCGATGAGCGGGAAGGCGATATAGCCGGACTGATCGACGGAATAGGAGTTCGTGAGGTCGGCCTGGTCGAACACGGTGATGCGGATCCGGTCGCCGGCGTCCAGCATGTAGGGCTGGTTGATCGCTTCGTGAAAGGCGGCCGGAGCAGGTCTGTAGCCCGAGCAGCCGACGAGCGCCGCCGTCACGACGAGCGCTGCTGCGAGAGCGGATCCTTTGCGTTTCGGCCGAAACATCGATGCAACCTCAAAGTGCCTTGGCAGTGTGCCGCCATGGCGTCGTTATCCGTCTGTTAGGGTTAATGGCTGGTAAAGCAGGCGCGCTTTTGCCCGGGTATCCGGGGTTCCGCGTACTGAACAAAGCGTTACGCGGTCATTTACCGGGAAGAAACCATGTTCCTTTACTGTCGTCCTGCGTGTTTGGAGTATCGGAGAGTTTCATGTCGCGAATGGATTACGCAGCGCAGGATGCCGACATCGATATCGGCCGGTTGTTCGCGGCATTGTGGCGGGACAAGCTGCGTATCGTGCTGGGCGTCATCGTCCTGACCGGGCTGGCATTCGCCGCGCTCTCCATGGCGACGCCTCAATACCGTTCCGACGCGCGCATCCTCATCGAGTCCGGCGAGTCCATCTTCACCCGGCCGCAGAACGAGCAGAACGCTTCGGCAGACAATGCTGCCTTGCTGGACCCGGAAGGGGTTGCCAGCCAGGTCGAGATCCTTACGTCAAGCGATCTTCTGGCGCAGGTTGCGCAGGATCTGAAGCTCGAACAGAATGACGAGTTCAATCCTGTCGGGTCCATGTCCAGCTTGAAGGCGGGACTGGTCGCGCTTGGGCTGGTCGAGGATCCGTCATTGTTGTCGGCCGAGAAGCGCGTTCTCCACGGGTTGCGCGAGCGCCTGACCGTCTATCCCATCGCCAAGTCGCGCGTCATCGTCATCGAATTCCGTTCGCAGGACCCGGTATTGGCGGCGAAAGTGCCCAATGCGCTGGCCGAAGCCTACCTGGCGTTGCAGAGCCGTGCGCAGCTCGACACCACCGGCAAGGCCGCGAGCTATCTTGCGGAGGAAGTTTCCGATCTTCAGAAGAGCGTCCGCGAGGCCGAAGCCGCCGTCGCGAGCTTTCGCGCCAGTTCCGACCTGCTGATCGGCCAGAACAGCTCCGTGCTGGCCACTCAGCAATTGGGTGAGCTCACCACCGAGTTGTCGCGAATCCGCGCTGAGCGCGCCAGTGCCGAGGCGCGTGCCCGCAATGTGAAGGCAGCCCTCAATCGCGGCGCGTCGATCGATTCGCTGTCGGACATCGTGCAGTCCGAACTGATCGGCCGCCTGCGCGAGCGTGAAATCGCGTTGGAGGCGCAGATCGCCGATCTGTCGGCGACCCTGTTGCCTGGTCATCCCCGCATACAGGGGCTGCAATCGCAACTGCAGAACCTCTCGAGCCAGATCCGAACGGAGGCGCGCAAGATCCTCTCCGGGCTGGAGAACGAGGCCGAAATCGAGCGGGCGCGTGAGCAGGAGTTGGTGGCCGATATCGGCCAGCTCAAGGCGGCCTCTGCCAATGCCGGCGACAATGAAGTCGAGTTGCGCGCGCTCGAACGCGAGGCCGCTTCGCAGCGCGCCTTGCTGGAAAACTACCTTGTCCGCTACCGCGAGGCGCAGTCTCGCGACGAGGGGCAATACGCGCCCGCCGGCGCACGGCTCATTTCAAGCGCTGTCGTTCCCGTGGAGGCTTCGTTTCCCAAGATGGTCCCGATGCTGGCTGCAGCCGCGTTCGTCTCACTTATCGTGATGATTCTCGCGACCTTGATGCGTGAGCTGTTCTCGGGCCGCGCTTTCGTCTCCGCGGCCGTGCCGGCACCGGCCCAGCAGGTTGCGATGTCGCATCCCGTTGTTTCGGCAGTCCCCCCGAGAACGGTGCAGAACTGGCCTTCCGAACACGGCATCGGGCATGCCGAGCGACGGTTCACCGACACGTCAACATCGGAACAGGGTTTCGATGACAATTACGGCGTGGATGCGCTTGCGGCCCACCTGACGGAAAGCGGCTCGGACCGTGCGATCATGATATCGCCGGAAGGCGATGCGGGTGCAGCCGCTTCGGTTGCCCTAGCGCGCCGGTTGGCCGGCGAGGGACTTCGCACGGTGCTCGTCGATCTCACGGTTTCCGGCGCCGCGACCCGGCGCATGCTGCACGATCTCGACCGGCAGGGCATCACGGACCTGCTCGCCGCTTCCGCGTCCTATGCAGAGGTCATCTATCCGGATTTCGCGACGGGCGCCCATGTCATCCCGACAGGCACGGCCGACGCAGAGGAAGCGATGAAGGCAATCGACCGCTTGCCGATCATCCTCGACGCGCTGGTCTCGGCCTATGACATCGTGATCGTCGAATGCGGGCCGACCAATGCGGATGCGTTGAACCGACTCGTCGGCGAAGCCGGCCAGATCGTGCTGAGCGTGTTCGACCCCGCCGCCCCGGAGATCGTCGAAGCGGCCGAGAACCTCGTCGAGGGTGGCTATGAGGACATTCTTCTGGTCACGGCAGACATCGCCGACGAGGCCGCTATCGCACCCCAGGCCTACCGGGCCTATGCCCGATAGGCGGATGCAGACGCTGCCGCTGCGCGCGTTCAGACCCGTCTGACACGATCCGTACTGTGCCGCCGAACGACCTCCGTTCGCGATCTGCTGCCCTTGAGAATTGAAGAGCTTGCCTCTCGTCAGAGGGTGGCAGAACGTCGCGCGTCGCATTACATTGGATGAAGTCTGTGTTGGATTGGAGGAGCCTGCACGGAACTCTCATGATAGTTCCCACTTACGACTACCTGCTGATAGCGGCGTCCGTCCTTGTATCGCTGATGGCCTCGTTTACCGGGCTGACCCTGACGAAGGGCATCTCCGCTCTGCCGGAAGGCCGGCGCAAGGTGCAGATCGTCATGGCGTCGCTCGCGCTCGGGGGCGGCATCTGGTCGATGCACTTTGTCGCGATTCTCGCGATGCGGTTTCCGCTGCCGATCGACTATGACGCGCTCTATACGCTCGGCTCTGCTCTGATCGCGATCCTGATGGCAGGCACCGCGCTGCTGATCATGCACTTCGCGCCACGCACCTGGATCAGCCAGGTCGCCGCCGGGGTGATTCTGGGCAATGGGATCGTCGTCATGCATTATGTAGGCATGTCCGCGATCCGGGGCTGTCTTGCGCTCTACGAACCGATCGGCGTGGTTCTGGCGATCGTCGGCGCGACGATCATGGGTATTGTCGCCGTCGGCGTTGCCTACGCCAAGCGGGACACCGCCCATATCCTGGCCAGCACGATGATCTTCGGCTCATCCGTCGTCGTCGTGCACTTCGTGGCGATTGCCTGGACTTCGTTCGAGACGTCGGGCGGCGCGGCGGGCATCACGCCGCTGATCGAGAACGGCACGCTTGCGCTGCTGGTCATGTTCTCGGCTTTCGTCATTTGCGGCACGTTTCTTCTCGTATCGACCAACTACGTCTTCTCAGGAATCGGACAGGCAGCCACGGCGAATGGAACAGCCGACACCTTCGCGGGTACGCTCGAGGGCGGCGAGGAACCACTGCCCGAAGAGGCGCTGTCCGCGGCCTTCGCCCCGCATGGCGACGCGCCACGCATCCCCTATGAGCGCGACAAGTTGACCTGCTTCGTTCCCGCCGATCAGGTGATCGCCCTGCGCGCCGAGGGCCATTACACGGTACTCTACACCCGCGAGGAAAAGCTTTTCTGCCCCTGGTCGATCTCTGAAGCGGAAAGGCGTCTGCCCGATTCGCTCTTTCTTCGCACGCACCGCAGTTACCTGGTCAACATCCACCAGGTCACGGCATTCGAGCGCCACAAGGACAGCGGCTCCTGCCACTTTGACGGCGTCCAGTCGCTGAAATTCGCGCCGGTCAGCCGCGGCAATGTCGCGGGCGTGCGTGAGGCGCTCGGCCTTTAGCGACATCTATACAGTGACAAGATTTGCGGTTGTCCCTGGCGTGCGCGTGAGCGAGGGCTCATCCTGCATGCTGACATTTTCTGACCCCACATCTTCGCAGGGAACGGGACCGAGCCTCTAACCCCGTCTGTCGCAGTTCGTGCAGCCTATTCGCATCTCGTGAAACGAACTGCGCCCGCCATGTCTTTGCGGTCGCCTGCGTCGGATCGCCTCGTATCTTCCCGATCACGCGGACGCCGGAACGCTCCGGCACGATCCGCAGCGGGAGGATATGCATGATACCTGGTACATTTGATTACCACCGGCCGGACTCCGTCGAGGCGGCGGTGGCGCTGCTCGCCGAGCACGGTGACGAGGCACGCGCGATTGCGGGCGGTCACAGCCTGATCCCCATGATGAAATTGCGTATGGCGGAGGTTCAACATCTCGTGGACTTGCAGGGCATCACCGATCTGAAGGGGATCAAGGTCGATGGAGGCACGGTCACGATCGGTGCGATGGCGACACAGCACGAACTGATCGCAAGCGAGGCGCTCGCCCAGGCGGCACCGATCATCCGCGAGGCGGCGTTGCAGATCGCCGATCCTCAGGTCCGTTATGTCGGCACGATCGGCGGCAACGTCGCCAATGGCGACCCCGGAAACGACATGCCCGGCCTGATGCAATGCCTCGACGCGACCTATGTCCTTGTCGGCCCGGAGGGAAAGCGCGACGTCCAGGCACGCGATTTCTACGAGGCGGCCTATTTCACCGCTCGCAGCGACGACGAGCTGCTGGTCTCGATCCGCTTCACCGCGCCGAAAGGCGGTTACGCCTATGAGAAGCAGAAGCGGAAGATCGGCGACTACGCGACGGCCGCCGCGGCCGTGCTGATCGCCAAGGACGGGGGCACCTGTTCGTCGGCTTCGATCGCGATGACCAATCTGTCCGACACGCCGGTCTGGTGCGAGGCTGCCGCGGAGGCGCTCGTCGGCACGAGCCTCGACAAGGCGGCCGTCGATGCCGCCGTCGCGGCCATGACCGGGGCGATCGATCCGCAGGAGGACAATCGCGGTCCGGTCGATTTCAAGAAACATGTCGCCGGCGTTGTTTTGCGCCGGGCAATCGAGCGCGCCGCGTCGCGCGCCTGATCGGGAGGAATTCAATGGGCAAGATGCATATCAAGGTGACGGTCAACGGCAAGCAGCATGAACTGCTGGCCGAGCCGCGCGAATTGCTGATCCATGTGTTGCGCGAGGAACTGGGGATCACCGGCCCGCATATCGGCTGCGAGACCTCGCATTGCGGCGCCTGCACGGTCGACATGGACGGCAAGTCGGTCAAGTCCTGCACCGTCTTCGCCGCCCAGGCGAACGGCGCAAACATCACCACGATCGAGGGGTTGGGCAATCCGGACGGGCTGCATGTGCTGCAGCAGATGTTCAAGGAGCATCACGGCTTGCAGTGCGGTTTCTGCACGCCGGGCATGATCACCCGGGCCTACCGCTTCCTGCAGGAAAATCCGGATCCGACCGAAGAGGAGGTCCGTTTCGGCATGGCCGGCAATCTTTGCCGCTGCACGGGCTATCAGAACATCGTCAAGGCGATCCTCGCCGCCGCGGCTGAAATGAATGCCGCGAAGGAGGCAGCACAATGAACGAGATGACACCCCCGAAAACCGAACGCGCGGAAGCGCTCAAGGGCCTTGGTTCGTCGCGAAAGCGCGTCGAGGATGCGCGTTTCACCCAGGGCAAGGGCAATTATGTCGACGATCTGAAGCTGCCGGGCATGCTGTTCGGCGATTTCGTTCGCTCCCCCTATGCGCATGCTCGGGTCAAGTCGATCAATGCCGACAAGGCGAAGGCGCTTCCGGGCGTCGTCGCAGTGCTGACGGCGGCCGATCTGGCGCCGCTCAACCTGCACTGGATGCCGACGCTGGCCGGCGACAAGCAGATGGTTCTTGCCGACGGCAAGGTGCTGTTCCAGGGGCAGGAAGTCGCCTTCGTCGTCGCCGAGGACCGCTATATCGCCGCCGATGCGGTGGAACTGGTCGAAGTCGAATACGAAGAGCTTCCGGTCGTCGTCGATCCGTTCAAGGCGCAGGCCGACGACGCGCCGGTGCTGCGCGAGGATCTGGAAGGCAAGATGGAGGGTGCGCATGGCGCGCGCCGGCATCACAACCACATCTTCACCTGGGAACAGGGAGACAAGGACGCGACAGAGAGCGTTCTCGGCTCGGCGGACGTCGTGGCCGAGGAGATGATCTATTACCACCGGACGCATCCGTGTCCGCTGGAAACCTGCGGCTGCGTCGCCTCGATGGACAAGGTCAACGGCAAGCTGACCGTCCACGGCACTTTCCAGGCACCGCATGCCGTGCGCACGGTGGCGTCGCTGATCTCGGGCATCGCCGAGCACAATATCCGCATCATCTCGCCGGATATCGGCGGCGGATTCGGCAACAAGGTCGGCGTCTATCCGGGCTATATCTGCTCTATCGTCGCATCCATCGTCACCGGCGTGCCGGTGAAGTGGATCGAGGACCGGATGGAAAACCTGATGGCCACGGCCTTTGCCCGCGACTACTGGATGCAGGGCAAGATCTCGGCGACCAAGGACGGCAAGATCACCGGTCTGTGGTGTCACACCACGGCGGATCACGGCGCGTTCGACGCCTGTGCCGACCCGTCGAAGTTCCCGGCCGGCTTCATGAATATCTGCACCGGATCCTACGACATCCCGACGGCCTATCTGGCGGTCGACGGCGTCTACACCAACAAGGCGCCGGGCGGAGTCGCTTATCGCTGCTCGTTCCGGGTGACCGAAGCCGCCTATTTCATCGAGCGGATGATCGAAGTTCTCGCCATCAAGCTCGGGATGGACGCCGCGGAGCTTCGGGCCAAGAACTTCATCCGCAAGGACCAGTTCCCGTATCAGTCGGCGCTCGGCTGGGAATATGACTCGGGTGACTATCACACCGCCTGGGAAAAGGCCCTGAAGGCCGTCGACTATGACGGGCTACGCAAGGAGCAGGCCGAACGGGTCGAGGCGTTCAAGCGCGGTGAAACACGTAAGCTGCTCGGCATAGGGCTGACGCATTTCACCGAAATCGTCGGTGCGGGTCCGGTCAAGAATTGCGACATTCTCGGTCTCGGCATGTTCGACAGCTGCGAAATCCGCATCCATCCGACGGGTTCGGCGATCGCCCGGCTCGGCACGATCAGCCAGGGGCAGGGGCATGCGACGACATTCGCGCAGATTCTAGCCTCCGAGATCGGTCTTCCGGCCGACGACATCACCATCGAGGAAGGCGACACCGATACCGCGCCTTACGGTCTCGGCACATACGGGTCTCGTTCGACGCCGGTCGCCGGCGCAGCCACGGCCATGGCCGGCCGCAAGATCCGAGCGAAGGCGCAGATGATCGCCGCTTACCTCCTCGAAGTGCATGACGACGACGTGGAGTGGGATGTCGACCGGTTCGTGGTCAAGGGCGCCCCCGAGCGCTTCAAGACCATGAAGGAGATCGCGTTCGCCTCCTACAACCAGGCGATCCCGGGCGTCGAGCCGGGTCTGGAAGCGGTGAGCTATTACGATCCGCCGAACATGACCTATCCCTTCGGCGCCTATATCTGCGTCATGGAAATCGACGCCGATACGGGCGAGCACGAAATCCGGCAGTTCTATGCGCTGGACGATTGCGGCACCCGCATCAACCCGATGATCATCGAGGGGCAGGTGCATGGCGGCGCCACCGAGGGTTACGCCATCGCGATGGGCCAGGAGATCGCCTATGATGACATGGGCAACGTCAAGACCGGCACGCTGATGGACTTCTTCCTGCCGACGGCATGGGAGACGCCGCATTACACGACCGATCACACGGTGACGCCGAGCCCGCATCACCCGATCGGCGCGAAGGGTGTGGGTGAAAGCCCGAATGTCGGCTCGGTGCCGGCCTTCTCCAACGCCGTCCATGATGCGTTCCGGGCGTTCGGCCTCGTGCAATCGCACATGCCGCATGACCAGTGGCGCATCTGGACGGTTGCGCGCGACCTCGGCCTGCACGGCTGAGCGCGAGCCGGAACCAATGGCGTCCGGGCCCGGCCCGGACGTCTTCGGAGCTATGACCATGTCCTGGCAGAAACTGCAGGCCGACCTGTCCGATACGGGCTATGTCGCGTCCGACGATCTGGCGATGGCGCTTTTCCTGGCGGTGACGCTGGGCAAGCCGCTGTTGCTGGAAGGTCCGGCCGGCGTCGGCAAGACCCAGATCGCCAAGACGCTTGCAGAATTGCAGGCGACGAAGCTGATCCGGCTGCAATGCTATGAGGGGCTGGACGCCAGCCACGCCATCTACGAATGGAATTACCAGCGGCAATTGCTGTCGATCCGCGCCAGCGCGGAGGAGCACAAGCCGTCCGGCGAGGTCGAGGATCATATCTTTTCGGAGAAGTTCCTGCTGCAACGTCCGTTGCTGGAAGCGATCAGGCAGGAGAAGCCCGCAGTCCTGCTGATCGACGAGATCGACCGGGCGGACGAGGAATTCGAAGCCTATCTTTTGGAAATCCTGTCTGATTTCCAGATCACAATTCCCGAGATCGGCACCATCGTGGCGACGTCGCGGCCGCATGTGATCCTGACGGCGAATGGTGCGCGCGACCTGTCGGACGCGCTCAGGCGGCGCTGCCTCTACAATTATGTCGATTATCCCGATCGGGGCACCGAAATGGCGATCCTCGCCAAAAGGTGTCCGGCGCTTGAGGATCGGCTGGCGGAACAGATCGTCGGCTTCGTGCAGGCCTTGCGCAAGGAGGAGCTCGAAAAGAAACCGGGTATCGCCGAGATGCTCGACTGGGCTGCTGCGCTGGCCGGCCTCGGCGTCAACGATCTGGCAGACGATCCGGAACAGACCCAGGCGACGTTGGTCTGCCTGCTGAAGACCGAACGCGACCGCGCAGCCGTGCCGAAAGAGGTGCAGCAACGCCTCGTCGGAAAGGCGGCCTAGATGCAGGTTACCCGTTTTCCCGAACGCGCCGCGGGTCCGGCCGACAGGCTCGCCGGCTTCATGGCGCATCTGAGGATGAACGGCATCCCTGCCGGGCTCGGCGAAACCGAGACGGCGCTGGCCGCGCTTTGCGCGATCGATCCCGGGAACATGGCCGAGGTGCGTCTTGCGCTGAAGGCCATTTGCGCCGGCGACGCCGATCAGGAAGAGCGGTTCAACGATCTGTTCGACGCTTATTGGCGCAATCGCGGCGCCAGGCGCGACAGCGTGGCTACGACAAGTTCCGCGCACCAGATGCAGGCGAGGGGCGCCGGCAACTACCGGATGGCTTCGGGCGCGAGCGATGAGGCGGGCGAAGCCGATACGCCCGATGACGAGTCAGCGGGGGAGACGGGCCGGCCGGGGACGGGCCGGCTCGTCGCCTCCCGGATCCGGACGACCGAGAAGACCGACCTGCGCAAGCTGATGACGCCGGAGGATCTGGAGCGGGCGGAACGGGTTGCCGAGCGGATCGCCAGAAGCATCCACGACCGGCGCTCGCGCCGGCGCAAGGCGGCGCTGCATGGCGAGGCGCTCGACATGCGCAAGATCCTGCGCAAGAGCGTGCAGCGGGGCGGCGAGCCGATCGAGCTGTTCCGCAAGGCCAGACCGGACCGGCCGGTGCATATCGTCGCGCTGCTGGATGTCTCCGGCTCGATGACCGTCCATGCCCGTGTCTTCCTGGCCTTCCTGAAAGGGCTGGTCTCGGCGGACAGCCGCACCGACGCATATCTGTTCCATACGCAACTGGTGCGCATTTCCGATGCGTTGCGCGACGGTGACACGATGCGGGCAGTCAACCGGCTTTCGATCATGGCGCAGGGTTTCGGTGGCGGCACGAAGATCGGCGCCAATCTGAAGCTGTTCAACGCGCAATATGCCGCGCAATCGGTCAATGGGCGCTCGGTCGTCATCATCCTCTCCGACGGCTACGACACCGACCCGCCGGAGATGATCGCGGAAGCGCTGGCGCGGCTGAAACGGCGTGGCGCGCGCATCGTCTGGCTCAACCCGCTGAAAGGCTGGGAAGGCTACGAGCCGGTGGCGCGCGGCATGGCGGCGGCGCTGCCTTATCTCGATCATTTCGCGGCGGCCAACACGCTCAACGATCTCGCGGCGCTGGAGCCGTGGTTGAACGGGATCTGACGGAGGAACCCATGGGTCAGAAGTCCGACATACTCGACCAGGTGGCCGAAATGCGGAATGCCGGCCAAGCATTCGTGCTGGCGACGGTCGTCCGGACGGTTGCGGCGACAGCGGCCAAGGCGGGCGCGAAGGCGATCATCCGCGCCGACGGCACGATCGTCGAGGGCTGGATCGGGGGCGGATGCGCGCGCGGGGCGGTGCTGAAGGCCGCGAAGGACGCGATTTCCGACGGGCAGGCGCGGTTCGTGTCCGTACAGCCGGAGGATCTGCTCGTTGAACGGGGCGTATCAGCCGGCACGGAGAAGGAAGGCGTGCGGTTCGCGCGCAACATGTGCCCGAGCAAGGGTACGATGGAAGTCTTCATCGAACCCGTGCTGCCCAGACCGGAGATCATCATCCTGGGTTCGAGCCCGGTAGCGGTCGCGCTGGCTGACACGGCGCCGCAATTCGGTTTCCACGTGACCGTCTGCGCGCCTGCCGAGGATCAGCCGGCCTTCGCGGTTGCAGACACGCGCGTCGAGGGCTTCATGATCGAAACCGCCGGCGATCGTGAGCGCTTTGTCGTGGTGTCAAGCCAGGGGCGAGGCGACGAGGTGGCGTTGCGCGCCGGGCTCTCCGTTCCCGCGGACTATGTCGCGTTCGTCGGCAGCAAGGCCAAGGCTTCGGCGCTGTCCGCGAAGCTGCGCGAGAAGGGTGCCGACGAGGCGCGCCTGGCTACGCTGAAGGCGCCGGCGGGACTGGATATCGGCGCGATCACCCCGGACGAAATCGCATTGTCCATCCTGGCCGAAATCGTCCAGCGTCGCCGTACCCGCCAGCGCGCTGACGCGACGCGGGCGGGAGCGCAGTGATGGCCGCCCTCATGCGACGCCTGCTGGCCTTCTTCGGGATCGCTTTGGCGCCGGCCGTGCGTTCGCGGAGAAGCCAAGAAATCGGAAATGACAATCAAGACAAGCTCGTACTGGACGCGCTGCTGAATGGGCGATCCTGCTGCGGGTGATCGAGGAGAAGAACGATGGAAATGCATGACGAAGTCCGGATCGAGGCGCCGCGGGCCAGGGTCTACGAAGCGTTGAACGATCCGGCCGTGTTGAAGCAGTGCATCCCCGGTTGTGAGGAGCTGATCCAGCATTCTGACACGGAACTGGAAGTCAAGGTGGTGCTGAAGATCGGTCCCGTGAAGGCCAAGTTCGGCGGCAATGTCACGCTCGACAAGTCGGATGCACCGGAACGTTTCTCGCTGGCGGGCGAGGGCAGCGGCGGAGTTGCCGGCTTCGCCAAGGGCGGCGCGGACGTCGAACTCGTGGAAGACGGCGACGCAACGCTGCTGCGCTACACGGCCAAGGCCGATGTCGGCGGCAAGATCGCCCAACTCGGCAGCCGGCTGATCGTATCGACGGCCAACAGGCTGGCCGGACAATTCTTCAAGACGTTCAAGGAGACGGTGGAAATGGAGAACGCCGCCACAACCTGACCGATCGCTTCTTTCCGTCAATCCACTTCGCCGCGGGAGGCCATCGCTTCCCGCCGGCCACTCCGGCGTGCCGCCCGGACAGGCAGATATGGCGTAGTGCCGCCAAGGGGTGATCTGCCTCAGATATTCGCTCGACAGGTTGCTCTCCCGAAGAATCTATCCAACAGGTCTATCGTGGATTGACCCCTATCAAGTTGACTCACGTCCATCTCCACGACAGCCACCTGTCGTGATGTCTCCCTCTGCGAGTCGCGCCATGAGTGCGCGCACGGGCTGAAACGGTGGCCTCCCCGTTCGTCGGAGTGCGGGGCGCAATAGTCCGATTTTCTTCCATCGTGGGTGTTGGGCATGCGAAGCCAAGCGCAGCCGTTGTGGCCGCCTCGGTCGCCAAGTCCTGAATTTGTCTGATCGGGTTGAATTCAGTCTGTTTGAGAATGTTTATCAGTCTAGAATCCCCATGTTAACGTATTTTAGTTGTAAAAAGACATTCGCGAGGCGTGGTTTGTGTCATTTAAGAACATCTAATAACAAAGAACGGATCATTTTGGATCAGTATTGAGTAATTAATCATAAGTTCATTTGCGCTTGAAGGGCTTGTCTATAGTCTGTTAGGCTATTGTTAATACTTTCAGTCGCGCAGGTGGGAGACGTGTTTACGGTTCGGAAGTTCGGCCTGGCTCTTTTGGCGGTCCTGGGTCTGCTGGTGTCCGGAGTTGGCGCGCCGGGGGCCGGTGAGCCCGTGCGCCGTGACATCCTGGCCCTTTACGACAGCGCCCTCGAACCGGCGATCGACGAGACCGGCATCCATCTGAACGCGGAGATGCCGCTGAACCATCTCGGCTTCATCGTACATTACCACGACCTGCAGGACGGTTTACCGACAGCTGACAGCCTCGACGGGGTCGCAGCGGTTCTGACGGCGTTTCCCCGACAGGTCAGCAACTACCGCGCCTATTTCAGATGGCTGGTGGATGTCGCTGCGCCGAAGGTGCCGCGCGTGATCGTCATGGGTGACATCGGCGGCGCGCCATCGCCGCTCGAGGCGCGCCGGCTCAACGCCGTCTTCTCACGCATGGGCCTGAAGCTGAAGGCCGGCGAGATTTCCAATGTGCTGGAAGCGCGGGTCGTGACGCAGGACGCGTCCGTGATCGGCTTCGAGCGCGGGCCTGATCCGATCCCCGAAAGCCACCCGATAGTCGAGCGGGAAGGGGACACCGCGAGCGTGGCGCTTGAATACGAGACGCCGCAGCGCACGCGTCTCCAGCGCAGCGTCGTGGTCGCGACCGGCCCGGGCGGCGGATATGCCGCCAGCGGGTTCTACATCCACTACGAATCCGGCATCGGCATGCAGCGCTGGATCGTCGATCCGTTCACCTTTTTCGCCCGGGCGCTTGGTGAGCCGGTGTTTCCGGTTCCCGACACGACCACCGTCTCCGGACGAAGGCTGTTTTTCAGCCACGTGGACGGAGACGGCTGGAACAGCATCACCCGCATCGAGCGGTATCGCGACAAGCCGACAACGTCGGCCGAGGTGATGCTGAAGGATCTCGTGGAACCCTATCCGGACCTGCCGGTCACGATCGGGCCGGTGCTGAGCGACATCGACCAGAGCACCAAGCGCGGTGTTGCGGCAGCCGAGATCGCCGGCCAGCTTTTCGCTCTGCCGCAGGTGGAGGTCGCCACCCACACGAACACCCATCCGTTCGAATGGGGCTTCTTCGAGGATTACGATCGGCAGCGCGAGCTCGCGCTGATCAAGGGCACGCCGACGGAGGAATCCAAGTCGGTCATCGAGCAGGTCGGAGACGCGGTCGCTTCCGTCTGGCGCCGGCCGCGCAATCCCTTCCTCGCGATGAGCGACGCGCTGCCGCGCGCTTACATGAACAAGCCGTTCAGCGTCGAGACGGAGGTGGGCGATGCGCTGAGCGAGACAGAGAAGCTTGCGCCGCCCGGCAAGAAGATCGCCGTCTATCTGTGGAGCGGCGACGCCTTGCCGTTCGAAGCGGCGATCGCGGCGACCCGCAAGGCGGGCGTGCGCAATCTGAACGGCGGCAGCTCGCGCTTCGACGCCCAGAGTCCTTCCGTGAGCTATGTCTCGCCGATCTCGCGGCCGGCTGGCGATCAGCGCCAGATCTACGCCGTCAACACGAACGAGAATGTCTACACCAATCTCTGGCGGGACCGCTTCAACGGCTACGCGCAACTGAGCGAGACCTTCAAGCGGACGGAAGATCCGGTCCGGCTGCGCGGAACGAATGTCTACTACCACGCCTATTCTGCCGAGCGGACAGCATCCCTGAACGCGGTGAAATCGCTGCTCGACTGGGCGCGCGAGGCTGATGTCATTCCGATCGAGGCGTCCCGCTACGCCGCGATTGCCGACGGTTTCTTCTCCACTCGGATCGAATGGCTCGGCGGCAGGAGTTGGAAGGTGAGCGATCGCGACGGCCTGAACACGGTACGCTTCGACGCGGCGGACGATCTGGCCATCGATCTCGCCGGGAGCGTCGGTGTGCTTGGAACGAGCCGGCACGCGCAGTCGCTCTATGTCGCCCTTGATGCCGCGACGCCGGAGGCCGTGGTCACGCTGAAGCCGCGCGGAGAGCGCGAGGCACCCGCAGATGCCGGGCAGGTTCTGCTGGCGCAAAGTCGTTGGCTCGTCAGCGACATGCAGCGCGACGCGTGCGGGTTCTCCTTCGAGACACGCGGATACGGACGCGGCGAGTTCGAATGGTCGGACCTGCCCGCAGGCACATACACAGTCCGGGCAACGCGCGACGGCACGGAACTTCAGTCGGCGGCCGTCACCGCGGATGACGAGGGGCAACTGTCATTCGCTCTGCCCTTCAACGGCTTCGAGCCTGCCGCGATCAGCGTTCGCTGCCAGGCAGAGGAGGGGCGCTCATGAGGCCGTCTCCCGTCAGCCTTGTCGCGATCTTCGCCGTGATCGCCACGGCCGGGGCGGCCCTGAGCGTGCCTGGCGTCACGGAGCGAGTCGCCATGCTGAGCCGTGACGGGCGTGACGAGGCTGCCGTCCGGGTTGGCACCGAGGCTTTCCGGCAGGGCGATCATGACCGTCTGCTCCTATCGTCCGTCGTGGACCTGAACAGCCGGTCGGGCGATCCGGCGGTCGCGGAGGCTGCAATTCGCAGCTATCTCGCGAGCCATCCCGACGATCCGCTGATGCTGCAGCGCGCCGTCGAGTTCTACGATTATCGCCAGGACGTCGATGCGCTGGTCGAGACGCTGCGCCATCTGATCGACGTCACCTCGGATGCCGAAAGCGTCGCCAAGCTCGCCCGGCTCTACCGGGTCTATGGTCGGTATCAGGAGGAGTACGATCTTCTCTACCGCTTCCGCGACACGCGGCTGGAGGCCGATCTCGCCCTGCGTCTTGGAGAACTCCTCGTGCGCGAGCAGGACTATCAGGATGCCCGGGACGTGCTCGCCAAGGTCGTCGGGGAGCCGGGCATGCACCAGCTCATGGCGCGGCGGTTGCTGTTTGATTCGATGGTCGAAACGGGTGAGTTCGATGCGGCGTCGGACCTCGCGCAAGAGTGGGTGAAGTCAGACCTGAAGCCCGAAGAACTCGGACTGTTCGTCCTGAGGCTCGTCCGTGCGGGCGCGAATGATCAGGCCGTCGATCTCGCTGCCTCAGTGGCCCAGGGACAGACGAGCGAGATCGGCGACCTCGCCTGGACCATCGGTCGCGAGGGCGGGCTGCCTCTGGCGCGCTCGGTGGTCGACCGGTGGCTGGCCGATGCGGACCGGGCGACTGCACGCCAGGCGATCAGGCTCTATGTCGACCTCGCCATCTCCACGGGCCAGGCAAGAACCGTCCTTATGGAAGTGCTCGCAGGCATTCGCGGCGGTGACGGCGCGACGGACCCGGCCCGAGCCGTGGCGCTTGCGCGCGCGCTTTACGAACACCAGGGCTACGGCGCGATAGCGGGCCTGCGCCCTTTGCTGACGGCGCGGCTGCTTGCCTATGAGCCGATGTTCGGCGCCGCTCTGGCACGCGCGGAAAAGAACGACATCGCGTTGCGCTACTTCCTCGCCCAGACGGAACTGGGCGATCTGGCGGAAGACGAAGCCGTCGCCTGGGCCGCGATGGCGGAAGACGCGTTCAAGCCGGACGAGCTCTTCGCCAATCTCATGCAGCGCTGGCGGTCCGGAACGCTGCCGCCGGCTCTGGTGCCCGCGCTCCAGCGCGCGGCCACGTGGTCGGATCGCTACGACCCCAAGCTGGACATCTGGAAACCGGTGCTGACGGGCGCGATCACCGCCGAACCGCAGGAAAGGACGCGGCTGAGATGACGATTTTTCAGGACAACAGAGCCGAAGAGCGGTCCGGCCATCCGATGCGAGCGCTTTGGGCGCAGGGCGGATGGATCGTCGAGCTCGGCCTCGTCTTCGCCGGCCTCGTTTTCCTCTCCAGAATCTTCGGCGGCGGAGCGTTGCTTGCATTCAACCCGCATCCGTTCTGGGTGCCGGTGCTGCTGTTCGCGACCGTCCACGGCCTTGTGCCTGGCCTCGCGGCCGCAGCCGTGGCCGCCGGATTGCATTGGGCGCTCTCGGGCGTGCAGCCGGGGATCGGTGCCGATTACTACGATCAGGCACTGGCCCTGGCGAAGGAGCCGGTTCTGTGGTTCTCGGCCGCCGCGATGCTCGGAGCCTATCGCGACCGGATGCGCGGACGCATCGTGGCCCTGGCCGGCACGGTCAGGGAATACGACACCCAGCGCGAAACGATCGCCGACTATGCCGAAGAGCTTCGCGAGCATATCCGCAAGCTGGAATACGCGGCGGCGATCCGGAGCGAAGGTTCGCTTCCCGAGTTCCGCGAGCTCCTGTCCCGGCTGGGTGAGACGGGCGCAGGCACGGATCGCGACGAGACGCTCGTCCGGCTTTGCCGCCTGGCGACGGGCTGTCGGGACGCATCGCTCCTGGTGCGCGAAGGAGACGACTGGATCGCCCGACCGGCCGGATCGGCAGCGGTGCCGATGGCACGGCTCGTTGCCGCCAGGCTCGAGCAGGGACGCGTCGCGCATGCATTTCCGGGTCAACCTGGAGCCGACGGAGACCGGCCGGACTGCACGGTCGCGGCACCGGTGATCGACGTGAAAACCACCGCGATGAACGCGATCCTCGTGATGGAGGGATGTCCCCGTGACGGCGACATGCGTGCGGCACTGCTGCTGGCCGAGCTGATCGCTCGCGCGCTGGCCGCATCCGAAGCCCTCTCGGGCACGGCGCCGCTTCACCCGGGTGGCGGTCTGCCGGGGCGGCGCAAGCGGCCGCAGAGCCTGTTGCAATTCGAGAGGCAGGAATGAACACGCCTTTCGCTCTCGCTGTCACATTCGTGGCCTTCATCGCCGAAACCGTGCTTGCCGCCGTGGTCTGGGCAGGTGGGCTGACCCCGCCGGTCTGGGCCGCGATCCATCTCGGGCTTGTGGTTGCTTGCGTTCTGATGCTCACCATTCGGGCTGCCGATCTGACCGCTGCGATCGTCACCGGGCTGGCCACGCTGACCATGGGGCCGGTCGGCGCGTTCGGTGCGATGCTGCTGCTGCTGCGTCTGGCATTCGCATCCGGCGGGTTCTCCGAGGATGCGCCCTGGTATCGCCGCTTGAAGGGCGGTGCGGACGGGGACCGGGCGGGCGAACTCTATCTCAAGATCGTGTCGGGACGCGCCTATCGCCCGGGTGCGATGCCGCAAGCTTTCGACGCGATCCTCAAATACGCGCCGGTGCCGAAGCGGCTCGAGGCGCTCGCCGAGATTGCCGACCGGTCCGACGCGTTCCCGCCGACGCTGCTGGAGATCGCGTTGAAGAGCGACGAAATCGCCGTTCGCGCATCGGCCGCCGCGGTCCATGCGCGACTTCGCGACGAGGCCGCGCGCGCGGCCCGCGCGCTGCCGCGGGAGGGCGTGGCATGAGCAACGCGCTCCTGCGCAACCGGGCCGGGGAACCGGCCGACGTCTGCCTGATCGTCGAGGGCTGCTACCCGCATGTCGCGGGCGGCGTGTCCACCTGGCTCGACTGGCTGATGCGCTCCTGTCCCGGGACGCGGTTCTCCGTCGTGTCGATCGCCATGTCGGCCGACGACCGCACGCCGCGCTATGCGTTTCCGAACAATCTCGAAAGCCTGACGGAAATCATCCTCGACGACACGAGTGCCGGTGCGGGCCGCGGCAAGGCGCTGCCGGACGCAACGGAACTGTCCGGTCTCATCGTCTCGTTTGTCCAGACAGGGTCTCTCGACCGTCTGGCCGGGATCGACCGGCTGATCAACGATCCGCACCGGCCGGTTTCGCTGAAGGCGCTGATGGACTCCGCCTTTGCCTGGCAGCTCTGCGTCGGGGCCTATCGTGCCTTGATGCCGCAGGCCTCGTTCAAGGATTTCTTCTGGGCCTGGCAGGCGCTGATGGGGGGACTGTTCGCCGTCATGAAGGCGCCGATCCCGCCGGCACGGACCTATCACGCGATCTCGACGGGTTACGCCGGCCTTCTGGCCGCACGCGCCGCGATCGAGGGCGGCACCCAGGTGATGCTGACCGAACACGGCATCTACACGAACGAACGGCAGATCGAGATCCTGATGGCCCGCTGGATCACCGACACGGTCGACAAGGGGCTGTCGTTCGACGATCCGCGCCTCGATCTGCGCGATCTCTGGATCACCACCTTCAGGGCCTATGCCCGAGCCTGCTACGAGGGCTGCGACCACATCACGACGCTCTTCGGCGACAATCAGGCGATGCAGCGCATGCTTGGCGCGGACGACGCCCGCATGCGCATCATTCCGAACGGGATCGACATCGACCGCTTCGGCGCGATTCCGCCGGCGCCCGAAGACCCGCCGACCGTTTCGCTGGTCGGCAGGATCGTGCCGATCAAGGACATCAAGACCTTCATCCGTGCTGCCGACCAGATCCGGGCGCAGATCCCAAATGTCCGCGTTCTGGTGGCCGGACCGACCGACGAGGATCCGGCCTATGCCGCCGAATGCCGCGATCTCGTCGCCGAACTCGGCCTCGGCGAGACGCTGACCTTCACCGGCCGGGTCAATGTGACGGACCTGTTGGCGGACTCGCATGTGGTGGTGCTCACCAGCCTCAGCGAGGCGCAGCCGCTGGCCGTTCTGGAAGCCGGCGCGGCAGGTCGGCCCTGTGTCACGACCAATGTCGGCGCGTGCCGCGAGATGCTTGAGGGGCCGGAGGAAAACGGCGACTTTCCGCAGCGGGGCGGTTTCATCGCCGACCTGCTCGCCGACGACCAGATCGCCGCGCACATCGTTGCGCTGCTGAGCGACGGCGCGTTGCGTGAAAGACTGGGGAACAACCTCAAGCAGCGCGTCCGCGAACTCTACACCTCCGAGAAGGCCGCGGCCGAATATCAGGGCCTCTACGATTCCGCGGACCGCCGCAACGAGACGGGGAGGGCGCGGTCATGGCGGGCATAGGGTTCCGGCTTGACCGGCTGTCGCGCGAGGACGGTCTGCTCGGCCCGGTCGCCTCGATCGGCCACGGCGCGGCCGTGATCGCCGGGCCGTGGCTGCTCGCCGTGGTCGCGCTGAAGCTCATCAACCTGAACCTCATCCACTCCGACATGGTCGAGCAGGCGTTCTCGCTGCAGGCGACGCTGATCTATCTCTTCTTCATCTCGCTTGTCGCGGCGGCGCCGATCACCGCGTTCGCGATCCGGCTGGTGTCCGACGATCTGTTCGAGGATCGCAAGGCGGATGTCTCTGCGATCTACCTCCTGTCGCTGATTGCCGCGGCGTTGACCGGCGCCGTGCTGGCGTTCTGCATCTATGCAGGCGTTTTCGACCTCAAGGGCGAGGCGCTCGCGGCTGCGATCCTGGCGGCAGCCGTCATCTCGATGGTCTGGCCCGCCGCCGCGTTCTGCGCCGCCATGCAGGACTATCGCACCGTCACGGTCGCCTTCGTCCTGGGCTTCGGTTTCTCCGTGGCAGCGACCATCGGGGTCGTCGGTCTCGGCGGCGGGATCGCGGTGCAGACGCTCGCCTTCGCCTTCGGCCTCGGCCTGGCATCGCTATGGCTCTCCTCATCGATCCTGTCGCATTTCGCCGCGCCGGTCGTTTCGGTGTCCCGGCCGCTGAAGCGCCTGCTCTCGGCCATGTCGCGCTATCGCGCGATCGGCGCCGGTGCGGGGTTCGGCGTGCTGGCGATCTGGATCGATTCGATCGTCGTCTGGCTCAGCCCGTTCGGCGATGCCGCGCTCAACGGCCTGCCGACCTCGCCCTTCTACGACAGCGCCATGTTCATTTCGCGCCTGACCATGCTGCCCGGTCTGGTGGTGTTCCTGACCTCCGTCGATTCCGACTGGTTCGTGCGCATGCAGGCTTTCCTGGGCGCGATGCGCAACCACGAGACCCTCGACCACATCGAGGCGCGCTCGGCGGAGCTGAAGCACGGCGCCGAGGCCGGCATCTTCCGGCTGGTCGGCGCCCAGATGATCGCGGCGCTGGTGCTGACCGTGCTCGCGCCTGCGCTGGTCGAGCCGCTCGCCCTGCAGTATCAGCAGATCGCGCTCTTCCGGGTCGGGACGCTGGGCGCGGCCTTCTATGTGGTGTTCTTCGCGGCGACGACCCTCGTCCTGAACTGTGGCCGCGATCGCGCCTTCCTTTCGCTGCAGGCCCTGTTCCTTGTCCTGAATGTCGCGGCGACCCTGCTGTTCCTGCGCTTCGGCCAGGACTATCTCGGTTTCGGCTTCTTCGCGGCTTCGGCGATCGCCGCGGTTATCGCGCTCGCCACCCTGAACGACACGCTCGACCGGCTCGTGTTCCTCACCTTCAGCTACGCGCTGCGTTCGGCGCGGGCCGAGCGACGGCCCTGGACGCCGAAGCCCGCTCGCAAAACCGGCGCGCGTCTCACATCCATCACCGCCATTTTTCGCGTCCGACATGCCGGACGCCCGGAAAGGGAAGCATGACATGACCACCACGAAGACATCACCGCGGCTTCGCATGCCCGGCTTGAAATCCGCTCTCCTCGGCCTGTCATTCGTGATCGCGCCCTCGCTTGCCGGGGCGCAGGCGACGCAGGACGGCCTGCATACCCAGTCTCTCAACCAGGCGCCGCCCGCCCTGTCGGGCGACTTCGCGGTCGGCGACAAGCTGAAGATCAGCTTCTTCGAGCAGCTCGACCTGCCGGGCAGCGGCAAATCGGCCGAAGAGGCGGCGTTGCGCACCTTTTACCAGCGGGTGGATCTGACCGCCGATCACGTGGTCGATGCCCGGGGCGAGATCAACCTGCCGCGCTTCGGGCCGATCGCGGTCGCCGGACGGTCATCCGAAGAGGTGCGGGACGACATCGTGACCGCCTATGAGGAACAGACCAACCAGCCTGTGGACGTGCACATCGCCATCCTCGAGCGGCGTCCGGTCTATGTGGTCGGTCCGGTCCGCAAGCCCGGCGAGTTTCGCTATCTCTCGGGCATGGTCGCCATCCAGGCGATCGCGCTGGCAGGCGGTCTCGGCGCCGGTGAGAACCAGGCGGGTTCCGTCATAGAGGCGGGCCGCGAGGCGGAACGCTCGCAGGACGCCATGACCCGCCTGACCGGCCTGATCGCGCATCTGGAGCGACTGGAAGCGGAAGGCGACGGGCGCGATCTTCGCGTTCCCGACGCGCTGGTCGACCTGGTCGGCTTCGATCTTGCCGAACGCCTGATCAACACGGAGGCGGAGGCGAGCCGTCGCGCGGCGAGCGCCCGCTCCAGCCAGGCCGCCCAGTTCGACGCGATCCTTCGGGCCTCGCGCGACGAAGTGCGCGCGATGCAGGCTTCCATCGACAATGCCGCGCAGGCGATCCGGACCCGCCACGCCATGATCGCCGACCTGACGGAGCCGGATCCGCGCCTGACCAAGCAAAACCTGATCATTCCCCTGCGCGCGGAGATCGCGTCGCTCGAAACGCAGCGCCAGCAATGGACGGCCTCCATTCTCGAAACCGAACAGCGCATCGCCCGCGACACGGCGGCGCGAGACAAGATCGGGCTCGACTACATGGCGGAAGTCTCGCGTGACCTGCTCAAGACGACGGACGAGATCGCGCGGCTGAGAACGACAGTCGAGGCCGCGCGTCGCATCTCGCTTTCGGTGCCTGGAACGGTGCAGACCACACGCGACATCGGCGCGTTCGAGCTGCGCATCATCCGCAGCACGCAGGACGGAACCGTGACCTTTGCCGCCCAGCCGACGACCAGCCTTGCACCGGGCGATGTGATAGAAGTGCAGGTCAACGACACCCTGCTTCCGCCGACGCGCTACATCCAATGACTCGTCGCTGGCTGCCTTTCTCGGAAGCGCGTCGCGGGGTGGTCAGCGGTATCCTCGGACTGCTCGCGGCAAGCGTCTGGCGCCCGGGCTTCGCGGCCGGCGCCGACCAGCGTCTCGGGCGGGCCGAGGCGTTGCGCCTGCTGCGCAAGGTGCGCCGATGGGGCTGCCAGTACCAGAACCTCGACATCGGCGAGCTCGCGGCGACACCGCTCGATCTGATCGTCGTCGAGCACAGCCTGGACGATTACGCAGGGCGGTTCATGTCGCCGGACGAGATCGCCGCGCTGAAGCGCAAGCCCGACGGCAGCCGCCGGCTCGTCTTCGCCTATCTGTCGGTCGGCGAGGCCGACGTGAAGCGCTGGTTCTGGCCGCAGGCCTGGCGCCGCAGGCCGCCCGAATGGCTCGGCCCCGAGAACAGGAACTGGCCTGGCGCATTTCCCGTGCAGTTCTGGAACCCCGAATGGCAGGAACTCGTCTTCGGGCTTCTCGATCAGTTGCTCGCGGCCGGCTATGACGGGGCCTTGCTCGACCGGGTCGATTCCTATGTCGAGTGGTCGCCGGCCAACCCGAATGCGGGCGAGGAGATGGCCTCGCTTGTCGCGGCGATCGCCGAGCGGGCGCGGGCCCGTCACCCGGGGTTCATGCTGCTGCCGCAAAACGCGGAAGACCTCCTGAAGAACGCCCGCTATCGCGGGGCGATCGACGCGCTCAACAAGGAGTCGCTTCTGACCGGGCTGCAGGGACGTGACCGGTTGAATGCCGAATCAGACATCCGCTGGAGCCTCGACCGGCTCGCGCTGGCGGAACGTGCCGGGATCAAGATCTTCGTCACGGAGTATCTCGAAAACGAAGCGCTCAAGGAACAGGTCAGGACGTCCATTCGGGAGCTTGGCTACACGCCTTTCTTCGGGGTGAGCGCGCTCGACCGTTCGCCGGAATGATCCGACCGCGCTGACGGAATGCCCGCGCGCGCTCGACGCTGGCGAGCCGTCACGTATAGTGCGTCACCGCCAGGCAGGAGGGGGGAGCGCATGAAGAGCATCGTCGCCACATTCGATATGGAGAGCGGATCGGCCGAGACCGTCCTGGAAACGGATCGCCACGTGGAGGCGCCCAACTGGACGCCGGACGGCGGCGCGCTGATCGTCAACGGCGGGGGGCAGCTGTTCCGGGTGCCGCTGGACATGCCGGAGCTTCAGCCGATCGACACGGGCTTTGCCGTCAATCTGAACAATGACCACGGCATCTCGCCGGATGGGCGCTTGCTTGTCGTCAGCGACAAGACCGAAACGGGCAAGAGCTGCATCTACACGCTTCCGTTCGGGGGCGGGGAGCCGACACGCGTGACGGCCGAAGTGCCGTCCTACTGGCACGGCTGGTCGCCGGACGGGGCGACGCTGACCTACACCGCCAAACGCGGGCCGACCTTCCAGATCTTCATCTGTCCGGTTGCTGGCGGGCCGGAGACGCAACTGACGGAGACGTTCGACCATTGCGACGGACCCGACTACACGCCGGATGGCGAATGGATCTGGTTCAACGGCGAACGGGAAGGCTCGGTTCAGCTCTGGCGCGTGCGGCCGGACGGAAGCGACCTGCGGGTCATGACGGATGACGAGCGGGTCAACTGGTTTCCCCATCCGTCCCCGGACGGGCGGCTGGTCGTCTATCTGGCCTATGAGAGCGGGACGCTGGGCCACCCGGCCGATCGAACCGTGCAGCTGCGCGCCATGCCGGCGGAAGGCGGCGCGCCGAGCGTCCTTCTGGAGTTCAATGGCGGGCAGGGGACTATCAACGTCCCGTCGTGGTCGCCGGATTCGCGGCGCTTCGCGTTCGTGCGCTACGAGGCCTGACGGACAGGACGTTCGACGGGGGCGGTCGCGTCCTGCCCGTTGATGGAATTGCGGAAATCGCGGGGCGACATGCCTGTCGCCTGGGTGAAGAACCGGCTGAAATAGGCAGGGTCGTTGAAGCCCAGAAGATAGGCGACCTGCGAGATCTGCAGGCTCGTATAGACAAGGTTGCGGCGCGCTTCGCGGATCATGCGGTCCTCGATGACACCGGATGCCGGCCGTCCGACAGCCGCGCGCGCGACCCGGCTGAGATGGGTGGGCGAAATGGAGAGCGCATCCGCATAGTCGCCCACCGACCAATGGTCGAGCAGATGCTCTTCCAGCAGGGCTTCGAAACGCTGGAAGAGGGTTGCATCGACGGGCTTTCCGGATGCCAGGCTGTCTCCGGCGAGACTGCGGGCGACGCGTCCGAGCAGCGTGCCGGTGAGCGAGCGCAGGATGTGGGCGCGCGCGAAATCGCGCCCCGCATGTTCGCGGAAGATCTCTTCCATCAAGGGGCGGGCGAGCTTGCTGGCCGGAAACACCGACGGCTGCGCCAGCGCCTGGCGGAGGCCTTCGGACGGTTCGAGCGTTTCGTCCAACATCTCCTCGGCGATCGTCAGCACCCAGCCATGCGTGCCGGGCGTGAACGAGAAGGCGTGCACGGTCCCGGCCGGCACGTTGACAAGCGTCCGCGGGTCGAGCGCATGCGCCCGGTCTTCGAGCATCGCCCGTCCGCCGCCCCAGTCGATCAGCAGGATCTGGTGCAGACGGGAATGGCGGTGCGGCGCGAACTCCCAGTCATGCAGCTTGGAGCGCGCCTCGATGGTCTCGCAATGCACGACGTCCGGCAGATCGCCGGCCTCGCCGAAGAGATTGCAGTTGAGGATCGTGCCGGACGTGTCGATCTGCTTCATGTTCGATTTGTACAAGAGAGGGGCGGGCGCGTCCATTCACCCCGAAAGGCGAAATGCTAGGTTCGTCCAAAAGGAGGAAACGCCCAATGAAAACACAAGTCTGCATCATCGGCGGCGGCCCGTCCGGGCTGATGCTTTCCCAGCTTCTGCATCTGAAGGGGATCGACACGGTCGTGCTCGAAAAGCACAGCCGCGAATATGTTCTGGCGCGCATTCGCGCCGGCGTTCTCGAACACGGCTTTGCGGAATTGATGCGCGAGGCCCAGTGCGGCGAGCGCATGGACCGCGAGGGCGAGATCCACGACGGCTTCTTCATCTCCCATGACGGCGTGCTCGACCGCGTCGATCTGCAGAAATACAGCGGCGGCTCCTCGGTCGTCGTCTACGGCCAGACAGAGCTGACGCGCGACCTCTACGAGGCCCGCGACAAGATGAACGGCGTGGTCATTCACAATGCCGACGACGTCAAGCCGCACGACCTGACCTCGGACGCGCCCTTCGTGACCTATCGCGAGGGTGACGAGATCGTGCGCATCGACTGCGACTTCGTCATCGGCGCCGACGGCTTCCACGGCGTCAGCCGCAAGTCGATCCCGCGCGACGTGCTGACGGAATACGAGAAGGTCTATCCGTTCGGCTGGCTCGGCGTCCTGTCGCGCACGAAGCCCGTGTCGCCGGAGCTGATCTACGCGAAACACGAACGCGGCTTCGCCCTGTGTTCGCTGCGCTCGCAGGTGCTCAGCCGCTATTACATCCAGGTGCCGCTGACCGACACCGTCGAGGACTGGTCCGACGACGCGTTCTGGGCCGAACTCAAGCGCCGTCTGCCCGACGAGGTCGGCGCGCGGATGGAGACCGGGCCGTCCATCGAGAAATCGATCGCGCCGCTGCGCTCCTTCGTCGCCGAGCCGATGCGCTACGGCAATCTGTTCCTCGCCGGCGACGCCGCCCACATCGTGCCGCCGACGGGTGCGCGCGGGCTCAACAGCGCCGCCTCGGACATTTACTATCTCTATCACGCGATGGTCGCCCACTATAAGGACGGCGACGACAGCGGCCTGGAGAACTATTCGGCCAAGGCTCTGGCCAGGGTCTGGAAGGCGCAACGCTTCTCCTGGTGGATGACGACGCTGCTCCACACCTTCCCGGACAGCATCCCCTACGATCAGAAGCTCCAGCAGACCGATCTCGAATATCTGTTCTCTTCGGAGGCAGCCCTGAGTTCGCTTGCGGAGAACTATGTGGGCCTGCCGTTCTGACGCGGGGCCGCCAGCCAAACGAAAAGAGCCCGGATGCTTCGGCATCCGGGCTCTTTTTTTGTTGGTTCGGAATTCTGTCTTACAAGAGTGAGGGCAGGAACAGCACGATCGACGGGAAGGCGATCACGATCGCGACGACCACGAGGTCCGCGAGCAGGAAGGGGATCACGCCCTTGAAGATCTGCACCACGGTCGCGTATTCGCTCGCCACGTTGCGTATGACGAAGACGTTGAGCCCGACGGGCGGCGTGATCATCCCGATCTCGAGGAGCTTCACGCACAGCACGCCGAACCAGATGAGGTTGATCTGTTCGGCCTCGAAGATCGGCAGCAGCACCGGCAGCGTCACCAGCATCGCCCCGAACGGCTCCATGAACATGCCGAGGATCAGGTAGAGCACCACGACGATGAGCATCAGTTCGACGTAGCCGAGTTCGGCGCCGCTCACCGTGCTCGAAATGAAGCCGGTCAGGCCGGTGAGGCCGAGGAAGCGGGTGAACATGGAAGCGCCGACGCCGATGATGAAGAGCGATGACGATGTCATCAAGGTCTCGATCATCGATGTCTTGAATGCGTCCCAGGTGAGCCGCCGCGTCGCCGTCGCGATGACGATCGATCCCAACGCGCCGACGGCGCCGGCCTCGGTCGCGGTGAACACGCCGGAAAACAGGCCGCCGAACACGACGAGCATCAACAGAAGCACAGGCCAGATGTCGATCACGGCCTTGCGGGTATCGATGTTGCTGGCGTCCAGCGGGCGCGGTGGTGCGATGTCCGGGCGCAGCCAGCAGGTGACAAGCACGACAGCCGAATAGGCCAGCGCAGTCATGATGCCGATGGAGACGCCGCCGACAAAGACCTTGATCACCGAGGTCTCGGCGAAGACGCCATAGACGATCATCAGGATCGAGGGCGGGATCAGCGCGCCGATCGTTCCGCCGGCCGCGATTGAGCCGGACGCGAAGCTCGGCGAATAGCCGGACTTCACCATCTCGGGAATGGCGATCCGGCCCATGGCCGCGGCCGTCGCAAGCGACGACCCGCAGACGGCGGCAAAGCCGGAACACGCGAAGATGGACGAAATGGCGAGTGCGCCGGGAATGCGGCGCAGCACCGCCTTGGCCGCGTCGAACAGCCCGCCCGTCATGCCCGTGTGGAACGCGATGAAGCCCATCAGCAGGAACATCGGAACCGCCGACAGCGTCCAGTTCGCGACGAAGGAAAAGGGCGTCGACGACAACAGGCCGATGGCGGGCGTCCAGCCCAGCATCCAGGCGATGCCGCCGACCGGGACCGCGATCAGGGCGAGCGCGACCGGCACCCGAAGCGCCAGCAGGACGAAGAGGACGAGGACGCCGATGAAGCCGGTTTCGACGCTCATGATTTCGGCTCCGCTTTCGGCTGGATGATCCGCAGCGCCACGATCAGCGTGGCCAGCGCGAAGCCCAGCGGCGGCAGGTAATAGGCCGGCCAGGTGGGCAGCGAGACGTTCTGCGCCATCACGAAAGTGCCGGTCTTGAAGTTCTTCATCGCGGTCAGGAACGTCACCCAGGTCAGGCCGGCATAGATGACGGTCGAGATCAGCGCGACCAGCCGGTCGGACCAGTGCCTCGTATGGTCGTTCAGGAAGGGATCGATGACCTCCACCTGAACCATGCCGCCGCCGCGCTCCACCCAGGCCAGCGGGATGAAGGCAAGCGCGACCATGTAATAGTTGGTCACGATCTCATAGGTGGCGGGTATCGGGGTGTTGACGGTGTTGCGCAACACCACATCGGTGACCACGTGGATCATCAATGTGAGGATGGCCAGGGCCCCGATCAGCGCGAGCAGGGCGAGCAGTCCATTCTGCACACGGGAAAGCATGCGCATGACGTGTCCTCGGGTGGCGGGTTGGACCGGTCCGGAAACCCGAAGGCTCCCGGACCGGCAATTCGATCACTGGCCGTAGGTGGCGTAATCGACCTTGGACCAGACTTCTTCCTGCACGCGCTCGGCCATGGCCAGCGGGTCGCTGTTCACTTCGTCAGCGATCGCGGTCCACTTGTCCACGAGGGCCAGGAACGACTGGATCTGCTCCGGGGCGTCCTGGATGCCGAACTGCTCCTGCGAGTAGGTGCCGGCCGTCTCGATGTCGGCATCGACGAAGGACTGGATTTCGGACACCAGCTCCGGATCGGCATCGATGAACTCGATGCCGGCATCCTTGGCGGCCGCTTCCGCGATCTCCGGGATCTCGTAGCCCCAGCGATTGGTGAAGTCCGCATTGGCGCGGTTGGCCGCACGGGCCATCGCCGCACGGTCTTCCGCGGTGAGATCGTCCCAGGTCGCCTTCGAGACGGTGAAGTTCGACGTCGAGATGTAGCCGCCGATCGGGGCGAAGGTGATGTGCTTCGCGACCTCGACGAGACGGAAGGACAGCAGGTCGCCGACGGACGCCATGGTGCCGTCGATCGTGCCGGAGTTCATCGCCTCGAACTGGTCGAAGACCGACATCTGCACCGGAACCGCACCGAAATGCTCGGCCAGACGCGCCCAGGGCGCACCGCCCGACCGCAGCCGCAGGCCCTGAAGATCGGCAGCGCTGTGGACCGGCTTGGTCGTGATGAACTCGTAGAGGTCAGACGCGCCCGAGCCGAGATAGACGAAGTTCAGCGCCTTCATTTCCGCCTGGCAGGGCGCGCAGTTCACGATGAACTCGGTCATCGCGGCACCCATGGCATGCGGGTTCTTGCTGGTCAGCGAGAGCTGGCCCGTCACCGACATCATCGGCAGGTCGGCCGGGAAATAGAGCGGCAGCAGGTTGCCGACTTCGGCGATCTGGCTCTGCAGCGCGTCCTTCATCTGGCCGAGATTGACGACTTCCGGTCCGAGCATGGTGGCGGTCAGCCGACCTTCGGATTCTTCCGGAAGGTATTTCATGAAGTTGGTGTACATGACGCCGTTCGCCGGATGCGGCGGCGGCGCTGCCGGCGCGACGCGCAGTTCACGAGCATCCGACATGCTGACGCCGCCGAGCGCAATCGCCGACGCCGCCATAAGGGCAGTGATCAGTTTTTTCATCAGTAAGCCTCCCATGGTGCGTGACAAGGATCAGAGAGCGAGAAGCCTCCTCGCATTCTCCTTCAAGATCAGGGGGCGCACCTCGTCCCGGATCTCGATCTTTTCGAAGTCGGCCAGCCACCGGTCCGGCGTAATCGCCGGCCAGTCGGAGCCGAACAGCATCTTCTTCCGCAGGATCGTGTTGGCATAATGCACGAAGATCGGCGGGAAATACTTCGGCGACCAGCCCGACATGTCGATATAGACATTAGGCTTGTGCTGGGCGACGGACAAACCTTCTTCCGTCCACGGAAAGGACGGATGAGCGAGCACGATCGGCGTGTCGGGGAAATCGACCGCGACGTCGTCCACATGCATCGGGTTCGAATATTTGAGCCGCATGCCCATGCCGCCCCGCATGCCCGAACCGACACCGGTCTGGCCGGAGTGGAACAGCATGATGGCGCCTTCCTCGGCGATCGCCTCGTAGAGGGGGTAGGCCCACCGGTCGTTCGGGAAGAAGCCCTGCATGGTCGGATGGAACTTGAAGCCGCGCACGCCGAACTCGCGCACCAGGCGGCGCGCTTCTCGCGCACCGGCCTTGCCCTTGGCCGGATCGATCGAGGCGAAGGGGATCATGATGTCGGAATTTTCGGCGGCGATCTGCGCGACTTCCTCGTTGGAATAGCGCCGGAAGCCGGTCTCGCGTTCGCCGTCCACCGGGAAGATCACGCAGCCGACATTGCGCTCGCGATAATAGGCGGCAGTGTCCTGAACGCTCGGAAGCATGCCCTCGCGGCCGGCCGGGTTCTTGAAATAGGCGGCCATGCCGGACTGGAACTCGTCATAGCCGTCATCGCGCGGGCCGCAGCAGGGCTCCTCGGCATGGGTGTGGAAATCGAAGGCGGTCAGTGCGTCGAAATTCAATTTTCTTCCTCCGCGGCAAACCCGGAATACTTCCGCAGGAGCCGCTTAAGCGTCACCAGCTCCGCTTCCGTCAGGGACGATTTTAGGCTGGCTTCGTGTTTGGTGAATGCGGTTCGGTGTTTCTCGATGAAGTCGCGGCCCGCCTGGGTCAGCGACAGTTCCACCGAACGGCGGTCATGGTCGGGAATCGTCCGCTCCACATGGCCGCGATCCTCGAAGGCGCGGATGAGCTTGGTCATATGCGCCGGCTTCACCCGCAATGTCTGTGCCAGGACGCCCTGGCGGATCCCCGGATTGCGGCCGATCAGCAGCAGCGTCGAATACTCGCCGGGGCGCAGGCCGTATTCGCCGAGATCCTCGAAGAAGGTCTCGTAGGTCTTCACCTGGGCCAGCCGCGTCAGAAAGCCGACGGAATTCGTCAGGTCGCTCATGTCGACCGCGTCTTCCGTCAACTGTTCTTTCAGGGCGGAGGCCGGCATGTCAGTCCTTCTTCGGAATGTTCAGCCGCTTGGCGCGCTTCTCCAGAAACGCGCGCAGCCGCTCTTCGGCTTCCGGGCTGGTGGCCGTGAAGGACGCCATCAGCGATTCGACGAACAGCCCGTCTTCCTTCGCCATGTCCTGGATGCGCGGCAGCGCGTGGATCACGGCATAGTTGGAGAGTTCCGCATTGGTCGCCGCGGCGCGGGCCAGTTCCAGCGCCTTGGCTTTCGCCTCGCCGGGCTCGACCACGTATTGGCAGAGGTTCCAGCGCTCGCCCTCTTCGGCGGAGGCGACGCGGCCGGTCAGCATCATGTCCGTCATGCGGGCGACACCCATCAGGCGCGCGGCGCGCACCGAACCGCCACCGCCGACGAAGATGCCGCGCTGGCCCTCGGGCAGGGCGAAGAACGCCGTCTTGTCGGCAACGCGGATATGCGCGGCAGAGGCCAGTTCCAGGCCGCCGCCGACGACGGCGCCATGCAGCGCCGCGAACCACGGGATCGCACCATGTTCGATCATGCCGAAGACGGCGTGCCAGCGGCGCGAGCCGTGGACGCCTTCGAACGGCGTCTTCTTGACATGTTCGGCAAGGTCCAGCCCGGCGCAGAAGTGATCGCCATGGCCGAAGAACACGCCGGCCTTGGCTTCCTTTTCGGCCCGGGCGACAGCGACCGCGATGGCTTCCACGAACTTGTCGCTGATCGCGTTGCGCTTGACGGGGCGGTTGAGCCCGATCAGTGCGACATCGCCGTCAATCTCATAGGTGACGAAGCCGTCGTCCGCGTCGGTACTCATGCGTCCTCCCGTTTTCATGTCTGGTCGGCGTCTTTTTGCGCCGATGAAATTGTTTACTAGGAAACTGTTTTGAATTATACGAAGCCGCGTCGTTGCGTCAACCGCAATTCGGCGCCGACACTTCGCGGACCGATCTGGGAGGAATGGATGTCCACCGCACCGCTGAGAGAGATCGCAATGTGGTCTCCGGAAATCGTCACCGAGCAACGTCCCGACGGAACGTGGATCATCAGCCGCGCTGACGAACTGGGCGCCTATCCGGACCGGGTGACCGAGCGTCTGGTCTATTGGGCCGAGCAGGCGCCGGACCGGGCCTGGATGGCCGAACGGGACGGCTCCGGCGGATGGCGCAAGGTCACCTACGGAGAGGCCCTGAAGAAGGTGAGGGCGATCGCCGCCTTCCTGATCGACAAGAACCTCTCGGCCGAGCGGCCGCTCCTGATTCTGTCTCACAATTCGGTCGAACACGCGCTGATGGCGCTCGGCGCCCAGCATGTGGGCATCCCGTCCTCCGCAGTATCCACCGCTTATTCGCTGATCTCCGAGGATTGCGCCAAGCTGAAGGACATCGCCGGCCAGTTGACGCCCGGCATGGTGTTCGCGCAGGACGGCCCCTCCTATCAGCGCGCGATCGACATGGTGTTCGGACCCGAGGTGCCGGCCATCGTCGTGACCGAGCCGATCGACGGGCGCGATTGCGCCGTCTTCGACGAAGTGCTGCAGACGGTGCCGGGTCCCGAAGTTGACGAGGCCTACCAGAAGGTGGGGCCGGACACGGTCGCCAAGTTCCTGTTCACCTCGGGGACGACCGGCTCGCCGAAGGCCGTCATCACCACGGATCGCATGCTGTGTTCCAACATCGAGATGGTCACGGATTGCTACGCCTTCATGCGCGAGGAGCCCCCGGTCGTCGTGGACTGGGCGCCGTGGAGCCATGTCGCCAGCGGCAACAAGGTCTTCAACCTGATGATTGCCAATGGCGGCACCTTCTATATCGACCACGGCAAGCCGTCGCCCGCCGGCATGAAGGAAACCATCCGCAACCTGCGCGAGGTTTCGCCGAGCTGGTACTTCAACGTGCCGTCCGGCTACGAATTGCTGGTCAACGCGATGGAGACGGACGACGCCCTTCGCGAGAGCTTCTTCAAGAACCTCAAGATGATGATGTATGCCGCCGCCGCGATGGGGCAGCATACTTGGGACCGCCTCAACGAGATGGCGGTACAGACGACCGGCCACCGCATCTTCCTGGGCACCGGCCTCGGCGCGACCGAGACCGCGCCGTTTGCGCTGATGTGCATGGAAGAGCAGGAGATCGCCGGCAATGTCGGCATCCCGTCCCAGGGCGTGGTCCTGAAGCTCGTGCCGCATGGCGACAAGCTGGAGGTCCGCATCAAGGGACCGCTGGTCACGCCCGGTTATTGGCGCAACGAGAAGATGACCCGCGAGGCCTTCGACGAGGAAGGCTTTTACAAGCTCGGCGACGCGCTGCGTTTCGCCGTGCCGGGCGATGCCTCGAAGGGCTTCTATTTCGACGGCCGCATCACCGAAAACTTCAAGCTGCGGACCGGCACTTGGGTCGGCGTCGGCGCGTTGCGCGCCAAGCTGGTCGACCAGTTCCAGGGCTATGTCCGCGACGTGGTCCTGGTCGGTGAGAACCGTGACGAGCTGGGCGCCATCATCGTGCCCTTCTATCCCAAGCTGCGCGAGTTGCTGGGCGGGGCCGACGACATGAGCGACCGCGAATTGCTGGCCCACGACACGGTACGCGCGAAGATCGAGGAACTCCTCGACGGGCATGTGAGCAAGTCCACCGGCTCGGCGACGCGGGTCGTCCGCGCGATCTTCCTGGCGGACGAACTGTCCTTCGATGCCGGGGAGATCACCGACAAGGGCTCGATCAACCAGCGGGCCGTCTTGCGCAACCGCGAGGAACTGGCGGAATCGCTCTACAACAATCATGACAGGCGCGTGTTCCTGGCGCGCAAGCTGAGGGAGGCCGCATGAAAACCGAAGGTGCAGGCGCGATCGTAACGGGTGGCGCGTCCGGGCTTGGCCGGGCCGTGGTCGAAATGCTCGCCGAAGCCGGCGCCAAGCCGGTGGTCTTCGACCTCAACGCGGAAGCCGCCTCCGAGGCCGCAAAGGAATTCGGCGGCGTGGCCGTCGCCGGGGACGTCGCCAACGAGGAGGACGCCGACCGCGCCGTCGACGAGGCGATCGAGAGCTTCGGCAACCTGCGCATCCTGGTCAATTGCGCCGGCATCGGCCCGGCGAAACGCATCGTTGGCCGTGACGGCCCGATGCCGCTCGGCGAATTCGAGAAGGCGATCCGGGTCAACCTGATCGGCTCGTTCAACATGCTCCGGGTCGCCGCCAATCGCATGTCGATGCAGGATCCAATGGAGGACGGCGAACGCGGCGTGATCGTCAACACGGCTTCGGTCGCGGCGTTCGACGGGCAGATCGGGCAGGCGGCCTATGCCGCCTCGAAGGGCGGAATCGTCTCCATGGCGCTGCCGGCCGCGCGCGAACTTTCGCGTTTCGGCATCCGCGTCAACACGATCGCGCCCGGCATCTTCATGACGCCGCTTCTCAAGGGGCTGCCGGAAGACGTTCAGCAAAGCCTCGGCGCGGCGATCCCCTATCCGTCGCGACTCGGCGATCCGGCGGAGTTCGCCGATCTCGTGCGCTTCATGATCGGCAATCGCTATCTCAACGGCGAGGTCGTGAGGCTGGACGGCGCCATCCGCATGGCGCCGAAATAAGCCGCGCGCGCGGCGCTGCGTCTTTCTCGTTTTGCGAAAACAGACGGCGCGAATCCTGTCTTGCCGGGATTCGCGCGATGCGCCAGCGTGCCGCGCCACACCAACGGGAGGAGACAAAAGGTGAGCAGGGATCCGTCGAGATTGCGCTCGAATTTCGAGCCGGGTACGTCGCGCTGGGCCGTGAGGCGGGCGCAATGGCGCGCGCTGGGGCTGACCGACGAGGACATGGCCAAGCCGAAGATCGCGGTGGTCAACACCTCGTCCGAAATGGCGATCTGCTTTTCGCATCTCGACGGCATCGCGGCTGAGGTCAAGCAGGCGATCCGCGACGCCGGCGGGCTGCCTTTCGAGATCCGCACCGCCGCGCCGTCGGATTTCATCATTTCGGCCGGCCGTCGCGCCACCTACATCCTGCCGACCCGCGACCTGATCGCCAACGACATCGAGGTGCAGGTCGAGGGATCGCAGCTCGACGGCATGATCCTGCTGACCTCCTGCGACAAGACCGTCCCGGGCCAGCTGATGGCCGCCGCCCGGCTCGACATTCCCTCGCTGATGGTCATCTGCGGCTACCAGTCCTCCGGCCATATCGGCAACGAGCATGTCGATATCGAGGAGGTGTTCCTGCATGCCGGCTATCACGCCCAGGGGACGACGTCCTTCGAGAGGCTGAAGGAGATGAGCGAGGTCGCGATCTCCTCGCCGGGCGTGTGTTCGGGCATGGGCACCGCGAATTCGATGCATTCGGTGACCGAGGCGCTCGGCATGAGCCTGCCCGGCGGCGCGCCGATCGCGGCCAATTCGCCGCAGATGTGGGAGCATGTGCGCGAAAGCGGCGCCCGGATCGTCGACATGATCTGGGAGGACCTGAAGCCCCGCCAGATCCTCACAGAAGGCGCGTTCCGCAATGCCGCCCGGGTGGTGCTGGCACAGGCCGGCTCGATCAACTGCATCAAGCATCTGCAGGCGCTGTCGCTGGAAGCCGGGCTCGATCTCGACATGCAGCGCATCTTCGACGAGGAGGGCGACCGGACGCCGGTGCTGACCGCGGTGCGTCCGATCGGGCCGCTCTCCATCGAGGAATTCGAAGCGGCCGGCGGCGCGCGCGGCGTGATGAAGCGGCTGGAGCCGAAGCTCGATTCGGACGTCCTGACGGTCACGGGCAAGATGCTCGCGGAGAACCTGCAAGGCATCGAGATCGGTGATGCCAACGTCATCCGTCCGCTGGACGATCCGTGGGGCCAGGACGCGCCGATCGTACTGTTGCGCGGAACGTTGGCGCCGCAGACCGGCGTGGTCAAGGTCGGGCTCCGGACCGCCGACCGCAAGCTCGCCTTTCGGGGCAAGGCCAAGGTCTATGAGAGCTCGCTCGACGCTGAGGCCGATCTGAAGGCCGGCCTGATCGAGAAGGGCGACGTGCTGGTGCTGCGCCGCCAGGGCGTCAAGGGCGGCCCCGGCATGGGCGGCGCCTCGCGGCTGGTCTTCGCGGTCGAGGGAGCCGGGCTCGGACCGGACGTCGCCGTTGTGACGGACGGGCAGTTGTCCGGCCTCGTCAACAAGGGGCTCGTCGTCGGAGAGGTCCAGCCGGAATGGGCCGAGGGCGGGCCGATCGCGCTGGTCGAGACCGGTGACGAGATCGATATCGACGTCAACGCCAAGCGGATCGACCTGCTGGTCGACGCCGCCGAGATCGACCGGCGGCGTGCCGCCTTCGTTCCGCCGGCGCCGACCGCCGATTCGGGCTGGCTGTCGATCTACGAGCGGACGGTTTCGCCGCTGTCGCAGGGCGCATCCCTCATCGACAGCGCCCGCCGGCGCGACGGATAGGCCGAATTCGTCCAATGCGGCATGGCCGTGTTGCAATACTGTCATATAGTGCGTGCTATCGACTGACCGCATGTGACGCGGCGGGCGGTGCGCCCGGCGCACCATTCGTCGAGCACGGGGGACTGCATGAAAATCGCACAGGAAGACATCGACGGCGGCATCGTGAAGGTCACGCTGGTCGGATCCCTGGATGTCGAGGGCTCGGGCGTGGTCGACATGCCCTTCAGCGTCATTTCCGGGACCAATGACAAGGTGATCGTGGATTTCACGGATGTCGACTTCCTGGCATCGATCGGCATTCGCGTTCTCGTCAAGGCAGCCAAGGCGGTCGGCAATCGCGGCGGGCGGCTCGCCGTCTACAATCCGAACGAGGCGGCACGGTCTGTGATGGCCTCGACCGGCGTCGACACGATCATCTTCGTCACGGACGACGAAGCCGCTGCGATCGCGGCCGTTTCCTGATTCCCCGGTGAGTCGGCGTCTCGAACTGCGCGCCGAGCTTGCCGACATCGCTCGTTTGAACGACTGGCTGAAGGACCGCTTCGACGAGGCGGGCCTGCCGCCGGAGCGCGCCGGGCCGGTGAAGCTCAGCCTGAACGAGGCGGTCACCAACACGATCACCCACGGCTATCCCGAACCGGAAAGCGATGGCGAGATCGCGGTGGAACTCGATATCGGCGAGGATATCATCACCGCGCTGGTGGTGGATGACGCGATCGCCTTCAATCCGCTCGACGTGCCGGAAGCCCGCAAGATCGAAAGCCTGGAGACCGCCCAGATCGGCGGCTTCGGCGTGAAGCTGATGCGCGAGATGTCCAGCGGCATGGCCTATGAGCGCATCGACGGCCGCAACCGGCTGTCCATGACCTTTCCGCGGGGGTGATCCCGGTCAGGCCGCGCCGTAATAGGCGAGCGCCAGATTGGTGATGTCATCGGATTGCGGGCAACCGTCCGCGAACGAACTGACCGCGTCCTGCAGCATGGCGACGAGATCGTCCGGATCGGCGGGCGGACGGTCGGCCAGGAGGCTTTCCAGCCGCTCCATCCCGAACATCTTCTTTTGTGCATCGAAGGCTTCGGTCACCCCGTCGGTCGCGAAGACCACCTGCGAGCCGGGGGCGAGCTGCATGGTCAGTTCCTTGTAGACCGGGCCGTCGAACAGGCCGAGCGCCGGGCCGTTGGAACCGAATTTCTGCAGGCTGCCGTCCGGTTCGATGACGAAGATCTCCTCGTGACCGCCGCTCGACAGGTTGAACTCTCCGGTCACCAGGTTGAGCCGGGCGAAGGCGACTGTCACGAACATGCCTTCGGGATTGTCCTCGGCGAGCAGCGAATTGACCCCGGTGAGCACCTCGCCGGCGCTGCCGCCCTCGCGCGCGACGGACTTCAGCACCATGCGCGAGACGCTCATGAACATCGCGGCGGGCACGCCCTTGCCGGAGACGTCGCCGACCGCGATCGCCAGCCATTCGTCATCGATCATGAAGTAATCGAAGAAGTCGCCGCCGACCTCCTTGGCGGGCTGCATGGACGCCGACACCTTGAAGCGCGGACCGAGGACCGGCCCGGCGTGAATGCTCTTCGGCAGGAAGGATTGCTGGATCTCGAAGGCGAGCTTCATCTCCTGGCCGTGGAGCCGCTTCGAGGTGATTTCGCGGGCCATCTGATCGAACGTGTCGGCAAATTGCCGGAACCGTGTCGCCTGGTTGCGCAGCACATCGAGCATGGAGGATTCGAACTCGCCGGCGCCGAGCGCACGGGTCGCCTGGGTGAGCGCCGCGATCGACGCGTTCAGGCTTTGCAGCCGGGTGCCGAGTTCGGCGATGATCGACATGGCGAGTTCCGGCGATTGGCGCAGGATTTCGCGGATGGTCGCCTGCTCGATGCGCAGGAGCCGGACCGGGACGCGCGACCGGACGGCGGCGGTGCGCGGCGTCGCGGCGAAGGCCGCGATCTCGCCGACCAGTTCGCCGGGGCCGATGACCGCCACTGTCACCGGGCCGACATCGGTGGAGACCTCGACGCTGACTTCGCCTTCCAGGACGAGAAAGGCGAAATCGCCCATCTCGCCCTGTTCGAAGAAGGTGACGCCGGCATCCGCTTCCTCGACCGTGCAGCGGCCGGCGAGCAGGTCCAGGCATTGGTCGTTGAAGCCCGAAAAGCTGCTGCTCTGCTTCAGGAGCGCGCGAACCGCCTCGGCATCGTGCCCCGGTGGATTGTGAGACTTGCCTGTCATCGTGCTCCGCCGGGTCTGCCCCGAATCGCCCGCCGCTTGCCGGTTGGAAGTTGATTTTCCTCATAATGCCCGGACTGGACGCAGGGGCAAGAGGCGCGGCGCAAGGTGTGGGCGGGGAGCAGACATGGAAAAGCGCCGCCGGCCTCGGGGAGAGCGACGGTCGAGCAAGGACGGTTCGCGGCGGTCAGGACGTGTCGGCCAGCCGCCAGGCGTGAAGCGCCAGCGTGTGGCATTCGCGCAGGATCATGTCGGCCTCGTGCCTCGGCTTCTTGCGGTGGCCGGGCGGGCGGCCGCGCCGCATGGCGAAGCGGCGTCCCGGACGGTGCGACGCAAGGCGACGCGCCTGCCATCGGGCCAGCCGGCGGGCCTGCGCCGGCAGCGTCTCGAGCGCCAGTTGCACCGCCAGCAGGCGGCGGCAGAGCGCTTCGGCCGGAACGGGATCGTCGGGCATCGGTTCGGACACGACCGGCAGCGGGCGCGGTTCGGTCAGGCCGAGCACGGTGAAGCGCGGGAAGGTGCGCGCGTAGCGGCGGCGCGGGGCGAAGGAGTAGGTCTTCAGCGCATCGAGAAGCGGAAAGCACGGTGTCTTGTCGCCGCCAGTCCGGGCTGCCGTCCTTGCCGCGATCTTGCGGCGGGCAGGCGGCGTCGCGATGGCGAACGGCTCCTCATGCGCCATACGGACGATGACGGGCGCGTCGGCGGCAAGGGCCTGGCGATGTGTCGCTGTCTCGACGCGTGTCGGTCTTGCGGCGGTGGCGACACGGCCGCCGGAGCGCTGTGCCGCGGCTTGCGCCGTCCTGATCTGGACGACGAGTTGCAGGGCCGCGATCACCATCAGGCGTCGCATGGCGGCTTCGGCCGGTTTCAAGACGCGCGCGACGTAATGACGGACATGCCGGGGCAGGGTCGTCTGGATCTCGCCTTCGGTCAGCCCGACCATGGCGCACAGCCTGCCGATGATGCGCTGAAGCGCCTCACGATTGCGGGCGATGGCCAGGTCCCAGTCCACTTCTCTCGCGCCTCTTCTGCCTGCGAAAACGATGCGGGCATTGTCGGTGCGGCCATGCGGCGGTGGATCGACAGGAGATGGGCGGGCCGAAAATCGAAGTCATGCTAGAGGGTTGGACGAAGAATCGCAGAAATCCATCCAACCGCGCGGCGCGGCGAAACGCCTCTAGCTTGCCGCGACGAAGAGGTCGGAATAGTTGAGCGTCGCGAGGCTATGCTCGCGCATCATCGCCTCCGCGCGGGCCGTGTCGCGCTGGCGCATGGCCTCTAGGATGATGACATGCTGGGAATGGCCGACCGTGAGGCGGATGCGGTCGCGCCGCTGCAGCGTGCGCTCGAAGGCGAGCGTGCCGAGCGCGGCGAAGGGCATGTGGCGGATGCGTTCATAGGCATGCGCGATCAGGTCGTTGCCGCACTCGCTCATGATGATCTCGTGGAACTCGACATTGGCCTCCTGGTAGCCGCCCATCAGGTCGACATCGGGGTCCTCGCTTTCCAGCACGGCGGCGCTGCGGGCGATGCAGGCGGCAAGCCGCGCCTCGGTGTCGGCCGACATGCCGTTCTCGGCCATGGTGCGCGCGGCGAGCGCCTCAAGCGCGGCGCGCACGGCGATGGCGTTGGAGACCATGTCCGGCGAGATCGGCCGCACGGTATAGCCGCGGCCCTGGCGCTTCTCGATCAGCCCCTCGGCTTCCAGCGCGGCAAGGGCGGTGCGCGCCGGCGTGCGCGAGACGCCAAGTTCCTCGGCGATGGCGACCTCGGAGATGCGCTCGTCGGGCGCATAGTCGCCATTGACCACCTTGCGGCGGACGATCGCCAGGACGCGCTGTTCGTGGGAGGACATGCCGGCCTCATTATGGATACAATAATTGCCTGAAGCGCCAATTTACGCGTGACGATGGCGGAAATCCATCATAAACGTATCCATTAATGAGGGGAAGCCGCCGCGCGGCGGCAGGGAGGACTGTCGTGGGCATTCGTTTCTTTTCCGATCGGCATCGGCCGGTGCACATGGGGCCGTATCCGCTGGAGCGTCTCGCGCGGGCGGACGCCATGCCCGACCTGGCCGCGGCGCCGGCGATGAGGCAGCTCACCTTCCAGCGGCCGGACAAGCCGGAAAGCCTGGTCAACGCCATGGCCGAATACCAGGCGATGATGGATGCGATCCGCGACGGGCTGGTCAACAAGGCGATGGCCGAGGTGCCGGACGATCCGCTGGAGCGCGCCAACCACCTGAAGGGCTTCGGTTATTTTTCCGACGCCAGCATGATCGGCACCTGCGCCTTGCCCGCCGACGCGTTGCTGGACGAACCGATGCGCAATCCCGGCATCGACCGGCTGAAGCACGACCTGCGCACCCGCCAGACCAAGACGCTTGCCTCGGGCATCGACATGATCATGGCCGACCTGAAGGAATCGATGGAGGCGCCGCCCTCGACCATCGACGGGCACAGCCACGCGATCGTCTTCCTCTACGAATATCCGCGCGATCCGAAACAGGACGAGCCGGGTTCCGACTGGATCATGGACGCGCAGGCCGAGCGCGCCTGCCTGCGGGCCTCCGAGACCGCCGTCGTCATCGCCAACTACATCCGGCTCCTTGGCTATGACGCCAAGGCGCATACCGGCGCGTCGTCGGATGTCGATCTCAACCGGCTGACCGTGGCCGCCGGCCTGGCGAGCGTGGAGGGGGGCGACCTCGTCAATCCCTATGTCGGCAGCCGCTTCGGCGTCGCCGCGATCACCACCACATTTGCTCTCGCGCCCGACCGGCCCTTGGCGCCGATGGCCGACCAGCCGTGGTTCCGCGCCAAGGGGCCGGCCTGGTGGGCCGGGGCGGGCTTTGCCAAGAACGCCTTCAACCGCGAGCCCTTCGCCAACCGCCGCTTCGTCGACGGGGCGCATCCCTTCGAGAAGCTGAAGCGGGTGGACGATCCGACCACCTATATCGACGAGGCGCGCGTGGCGCGGGTGCCCAAGCGCACCGACATGTTCGCCCGCGCCCAGTTCGGCGACATGGGCAAGCCCTGCCAGGACGGCGCCAAGGGCGGCCATTACGCCCGCAAGGCCGCGCCCTCGATGGGCCAGCGCCGGGTGCTCGGCGCCTTCGTGCTGCTGCAGGACGGCGAGGCGGCGGCCGAGGTCGCTGCCTCGACGCGCGACGCGCAGCGCAATGCCGAGGCGATCAAGGCGGCGACCTACTTCCTCGGCGTCGACGCGGTCGGGCTGTCGCGCTGTCCGGACTGGAGCTGGTATTCCCACGACGCCACCGGCGCGGAGCTGGTGCCGCCGCACGACCAGGCGATCTCGATGATCATCGACCAGGGCTACGAGACCATGGAGGGCGCGTCTGGCGACGACTGGATCTCGGTGGCGCAGTCGATGCGCGCCTATCTGCGCTTCTCGCTCTTGGGCGGCGTCATCGCCAAGCAGATCCGCAATCTCGGCTACAAGGCCAAGGCGCACACCGTGATGGACGGCGAGGTGCTGCAGCCGCCGCTCTTGCTGCTGTCGGGGCTGGGCGAGGTGAGCCGCATCGGCGAGGTGATCCTCAACCCCTATCTGGGGCCGCGGCTGAAATCCGGCGTGGTGACCACGACCATGCCGATGGCGCATGACAGGCCGATCGATTTCGGGCTGCAGAACTTCTGCGAGAACTGCAACAAATGCGCCCGCGAATGCCCGTCGGGCGCGATCACGGCCGGGCCGAAGCTGATGTTCAACGGCTACGAGATCTGGAAGTCGGACAGCCAGAAATGCGCCACCTACCGCATCACCACGCCGGGCGGGGCGATGTGCGGGCGCTGCATGAAGACCTGCCCCTGGAACCTCGAAGGCCTGTTCGCCGAGGCGCCGTTCCGCTGGATGGCCTCGAACGTTCCGTCAGCGGCGCCTTACCTCGCAAGGCTCGACGACGCGGTCGGCAATGGCGGGCTGAACGACGCCAAGAAATGGTGGTGGGACATCGAGATCGAGGCCGACGGCGGCTATCGCCCAACGCGCAATCCCGTCAATCGCAGGGACTTGCAGCGCGATCTTGACCTGAAATATGAAGACCAGACGCTGGCCGTCTATCCCGCCGACCTCGCGCCGCATCCCTGGCCCTATCCGTTTCCGATGGACCGCGAAAAGGGCATCGAGGCCTATCAGGCGATGGTCACGGCCAAGGAGTATCGCGATCGGCTGGCAAAGGGCGACGAGAGCCATGTGCATCGCTACACCGCCGCCGGCGAAAGCCCGGTGCTGCGCGTCGAGGTGACGAAGGCCGAAAAGATGACCGGCGACGTGACGAAATACGAGTTCCGCGCGCTCGACGGTTCGGACCTGCCGGCGTGGGAGGCGGGCGCGCATCTCGACATCGTGGTGGCGCCGGAGTTCCTGCGGCAATATTCGATGTCGGGCGATCCGGCGGACCGGTCGAAATACCAGATCGGCGTGCTGCGCGAGGACGAGGGCCGCGGCGGCTCGAAGCTGATGCACCGCATCTTCTCGGAGGGGCGCAAGATCTTCATCTCGCGGCCGATCAACCATTTCCCGCTCGACGAGACGGCGACGCGCACCCTCCTGATGGGCGGCGGCATCGGCATCACGCCGATGATCGCCATGGCCCACCGACTGCACGCGCTGGGCGCCGATTTCGCGGTGCATTACTCGATCAAGACGCGCGAGAGCGCCGGCTATCTCGACGATCTGGCGGCGATGACCTGGCACGACCGCGTCTATGTGCATGTCAGCGCGGAAGGCACCCGCGCCGATCTCGACCACGTGCTGTCGGGCTACGAGCCGGGCTGGCACGTCTACACCTGCGGGCCGGACCGCTACATGCAGGGCGTGATGGAGGCCGCCGAGCGGCAGGGCTTCCTGGAAGAGGCGCGGCATCTCGAATATTTCTCGGTGCCGGAACTGCCGGAATGGGAGAACCACCCCTTCACGCTGAAACTGGCGAAATCGGGACGTGAATTCCTCGTGCCGGAAGACAAGACGGCGACCGACGTGCTGGCCGAAAACGGCATCCATATCCACGTCAAATGCTCCGACGGCATCTGCGGCGTGTGCAAATGCGGCCTCGTTTCCGGCGAGGTGGAGCATCGCGATTTCGTCCTGTCGAAGAGGCAGCGCGAGAGCGCGATCATTCTTTGCCAGTCGCGCGCCGCCGAGGATGGCGGTATGATCGAGGTCGATCTTTAGATTTCGAGACGGGACATCATGCATATTGCCTTCATCGGCTTCGGCGAAGCCGCACGCGCCTTCACATCGAGCATGCCGCCGCTCGGCAACGGCCGCTTCACCGCCTATGACATCAAGCAGGGCACGCCGGCCGAAAGCGGCGTCGTGGCGGCCGCCGACGAACTCGGCGTGACGCTGGCCGACGGCCCGGTCGAGGCCGTGCGCGGCGCCGACTGGGTGATCGCGGCGGTGACGGCGGCGTCGAGCCTGGAGGCCGCGCAATCGGTCGAGGACGGCCTCGCGCCCGGCCAGATCTATGTCGACATCAACTCGGTCTCGGCCAAGCGCAAGCAGGACACCGCCGCCCTGGTGCGCGGACGCGGCGCCCGCTACGTCGACATGGCGGTGATGGCGCCGGTGCATCCGCGCGGCCACAAGACGCCGGTGCTGATCGCCGGCGACCAGCAGGACGACATCGTCGCGACGCTGAACCAGTTCGACTTCTCCTGGCGCAGCGTCGGCGAGGAGGTGGGGGCGGCGACCTCGATCAAGATGATCCGCTCGCTCTTCGTCAAGGGGCTGGAGGCGATCACCGTGCAGGCGATCTCGGCGGCCCGGCAGGCCGGCTGCTACGACGAGGTCTACGAATCGCTCTCCGGTTCCTTCGACATGCTCGGCTGGCCGAAATTCGCCGAATACGAATTCGAGCGGATGATGCGCCACGGCGTGCGTCGTGCCGCAGAAATGCGCGAATCGGCCAATTCAATGCGCGAACTGGGCTTTGCCAATGGCGGCGACCTGGCCGACGCGATCGCGGCCTGGCACGACGAGGTGGGCGGCCTGGAATGCCTCCCGCCGGAAGGCGGCGACCTCGCGGCGATCGTCGACACGCTGCTGGCCGGGCGGAAGGAACGGGACTGACGCGGCCGGGGCCGCTATTCTGTGTCCGTTCAAGCCTATAGAGAAATATTATAGTACGGGCCGCGCTCGAATTGGCGACGGGCCGGGCGCTGCGCTACATCACGCATTGCTGTTCGCGCCGCGAACGGAGGAGGACGCGCGCCCCGGTCCGGGGTTTCGCATTGAAACGCAACCGAAGCAGACATGATTGGCGGGTATGACCGAACCGTGTTTTGACATTGCGCATCTGGCGCATGTGGAAGTTCTGACCAACAAGTTCGAGGAAAGCCTCGATTTCTTCACCCGCGTCTACGGCCTCAAGGAGAGCGGGCGTGACGACACGTCGGCCTATCTGCGCGCCTGGGACGATTACGAGTTCCACTCGCTGAAGCTGACGAAATCCGACACGACGGGCATCGGCCACGTCTCCTACCGGACCACGTCGCCGGAAGCGCTGGAACGCCGCGTCGCGGCGATCGAGGCGAGCCCCTACAAGGTGATCGGCTGGGTGGACGGCGATCTCGGCCATGGCGGCAAGGCGTTCCGCTTCGAGGACCCGTTCGGCCACGTCTTCGAGATCTACTGGGACGCGAAGAAATACGTCGCGCCGCCGGAGGACGCCTCGGCGCTGAAGAACCTGTCGAGCCGCTTCCACGCGCAGGGCGTCAGCCCGCGCAGGATCGACCACGTGAACCTGCTGGGCGAGGACGCGCGCGCCTTTGGCGAATTCATGAAGACCTGCCTCGGCAGCCGGATGACCGAATACATCAAGCTCGACAACGGCCGGCTCGGCGGCGTCTGGTTCTCCTGCAACAACAAGACCTACGACACGGTCTGTTCCGAGGAGCGCGGCGGCGGAAGCGGCCGGCTGCACCACGTCACCTACGCCACCGACCAGCGCGAGGACATCCTGCGCGCCGCCGACATCTTCCTGGAGAACGGCGTGCACATCGAGACCGGGCCGCACAAGCACGCGATCCAGGGTTCGTTCTTCCTCTATGTCTGGGAACCGGCCGGCAACCGTGTCGAACTGGCCAATGCCGGCGCCCGGCTGATCCTCGATCCCGACTGGCAGGCCGTCGAATGGTCGGAAACGGACCGCAAGAAGGGCCAGGCCTGGGGCCTGAAGACCATCGAAACCTTTCATACCCACGGAACCCCGCCGGTTGCCGGCAAGGAATAAGAAACGGGAGAGCCTCACATGGCAAACAAGACCGCATTGGTGATCAGCGCGCATTCCGCCGACTTCGTCTGGCGCTGCGGCGGAGCGATCGCGCTTCATCAGAAACGTGGCTACGACGTCACCGTCGTCTGCCTGTCCTATGGCGAGCGCGGCGAGAGCGCCAAGCTGTGGAAGCAGGAAGGCATGACGCTCGAGAAGGTCAAGACCGAGCGCCGCAAGGAAGCCGAGAACGCGGCCGCCGCGCTCGACGTGCATGACATCCAGTTCTTCGACGTCGGCGACTACCCGCTCGATCTCGGCCGCGAGACGCAGGACCGCATGGTCGACGTCATCCGCGCCGTTCAGCCGGCCTTCATGATGAGCCACTCCAAGTGGGACCCGTACAACACGGACCACATGTACACGACGGATTTCGCGCTGACCTGCCGCATGATCGCGCAGGCCTGGGGCCACAATCCGGGCCAGAAGGTGCTCGGCGCGCCGCAGCTCTACCTGTTCGAGCCGCACCAGACCGAGCAGATGGAATGGAAGCCCGACGTGTTCCTCGACATCACCGAGGTCTGGGACAAGAAGTGGGCCGCCATCCAGTGCATGCAGGGCCAGGAGCATCTGTGGCACTTCTACGAGAACGTCGCCGAGAACCGCGGCAACCACTTCCGCCGCAACTCCGGCGGCCAGTCCGGCGGCCGCGACTGCAAATATGCAGAGGGCTTCCAGTCGATCTTCCCGCGCACCGTGGACGAACTCTGATGGCGGGCTCGACAGTCGGAGAGGGCGTCGTCGTCCAGAACATCGAACGCGCCGACCAGGCGGTGATCGACGGCCTCGGCGAATGCGGCGTGGCCACCGTTCACGAGGCGCAGGGCCGCAAGGGCCTGCTCGCCGCCTATATGCGGCCGATCTATTCCGGCGCGCGCCTAGCGGCCTCCGCCGTGACGATCTCGGCGCCGCCCTGCGACAACTGGATGATCCATGTCGCCATCGAGCAGATCAAGGCCGGCGACATCCTCGTCCTCGCGCCGACATCGCCGTCGGACGCCGGCTATTTCGGCGACCTGCTGGCGACGTCCGCGAAGGTCCGCGGCTGCAAGGGCCTGATCATCGACGCCGGCGTGCGCGACACCCGTGACCTGACCGAGATGGAATTCCCGGTCTGGTCGAAGGCGGTCTTCGCGCAGGGCACGATCAAGGAGACGCTGGGCTCGGTCAACGTGCCGGTCGTCTGCGCGGGCGAACTGGTCAATCCAGGCGACGTGATCGTCGCCGACGATGACGGCGTCTGCGTCGTGCGCCGCGAAGAGGCGGCCTCGGTGCTTGAAAAGGCCCGGGCGCGCGAGGCCAACGAGGCGGAGAAGCGCGCGCGCTTCGAGGCCGGCGAACTCGGCCTCGACATCTACAAGATGCGCGAGCGGCTGGCCGAGAAAGGTCTCAAATATGTCTGACGGCGTGCGCTGCATGTGGATGCGGGGAGGGACCTCGAAGGGGGGGTACTTCCTCGCCGAGGACCTGCCCGCCGACACGGCGGCGCGCGACGCGTTGCTGCTGCGGGTGATGGGGTCTCCCGACCCGCGGCAGATCGACGGCATGGGCGGCTCCGATCCGCTGACCTCCAAGGTCGCCGTCGTGAAGAAGTCCGAGCGCGAGGGCGTCGACGTCGATTACCTGTTCCTGCAGGTCTTCGTCGACCAGCCGATCGTCACGGACTCGCAGAACTGCGGCAACATCCTCGCCGGTGTCGGGCCCTTCGCCATCGAGCGCGGCCTTGTCGAGGCGCAGGACGGCACGACCGACGTGCGCATCTTCATGGAAAACACCGACCAGCTCGCGATCGCGACGGTCAACACGCCGGGCGGCGTGGTGGACTATGCGGGTGACGCGAGCATCGACGGCGTGCCGGGCACGTCCGCGGCCCAGCCGATCGTCTTCGAGGACACCGCCGGCTCGACCTGCGGCGCGCTTTTGCCGACCGGGAACGACAGCGACCTGATCGACGGCGTCGAAGTGACGATGATCGACAACGGCATGCCCTGCGTCGTCATGTCGGCCGACGACATGGGCATCACCGGCGACGAGACGCCGGAGGAGCTGGAAGCCAACGAGGAGCTGCGGGCACGGCTGGAGGCGATCCGGCTGCAATGCGGACCGCTGATGAATCTCGGCGACGTGAAGGAAAAATCCGTCCCGAAGATGACCATGGTGAGCCGCGCCAAGAATGGCGGCTGCGTCTCGACGCGCACCTTCATTCCGCATCGCTGCCACAAGGCGATCGGCGTTCTCGGCGCGGTCAGCGTCGGCACCGCCTGCATGCTGAAGAGCGGCCCGGCGGCCAAGGTCGCCGAGATCCCCGACGGCAACCCGAAGACGCTGTCGGTGGAGCATCCGACCGGCAAATTCTCCGTCGTCGCGACGCTCGATGACAATGGCGACCTGGCCTCGGCCGGCGTGCTGAGAACGGCGCGCAAGCTGATGGACGGGGTGGTGTTCGGGTAGGGGCCTTCGCCCCTCCCGCTAGAACTTGCCATTGATAACACCTTGTCCGGACACCATTATCGCGGCCGACCCGGCCGCGACGTGCCCGGGCGAATCCAATTGTGATGCCCCCGTCTACTGCCCTCCTGATCGCCGATCCCTGCCTGGTGTCCGGCCACGTCGCTGAAGCGTGGCTGGAAAGCGGGGGGCGTATCGCCGAAATCTGGAGCGAATCGCCGCGGCTTGCCCGTCCGAGGCTGAGCCAGGTGCTGGAGGCGCGCGCCGGCGGGACGCGGACGCTGGCCGGGATCGCCCGGCGCCACGACATCCCCGTCCGGCAGGTGGGGCGGCTGCCCGACATGCCCGACCTGATGCGGACGGTCGAGGCGACCGGCGCCGACACCTTGCTGACGGTGATGAGCCAACTCATCGTTCCCGACATCATGCTGGATCATTTCGGACGCCGCGCGGTCAACGTTCACCCCTCGCTGCTGCCCAAATACGGGGGCCGGAAGCCGCGCCTCTCCATGCTCTTCGACGGCAAGGGCGATCTTCATGGCGGCGTCACGTTCCACAGGGTGACCCGTGGCATCGACGAGGGGCCGATCGTCGGGCAGCGCAGCCTGCCCTGGTCCGAGACGCCGCATCTTCACGCCTGGAACCTGGCGGCGGCGCGGGCCGCGGGCGACATCACGCGCAGGGAGCTGCAGGCCTATCTCGGCGGCGAGATCGAGGCCGTCGAGCAGGATCCCGCCGAACGGTTCTACCGCACGGTCGGCGCGACCGAGTTCCATGTCACGCGCGACAAGCCGCTCGCGACGGTGCGCCACCTGCTCGCGTGTTATCCGGGGTCGTGGACGCGCTGGAGCCACGAGAACGCCGACGGCACGGTCTCCTGCCATTCGGTGAAGTCGATCGCCGCCGTGCTCGGTCCGCCGACGGGCCGCGCCCCCAGGGTCGGGCCGTTCAGGATCGAGGCGGACATCGCCGATGCGAGGCTTCGCCTGAACCGCCGGCCGCTCCACCGCGCGACGTTCGGCGCGCCCTTCATCGGCCTGCTCGCTTGCCGGATCAGGGGAATGGTCCGCTAGGCCGCGTTCAGGCGGGCTTGTCGAGGACGAGCACGGCTGCGGGGCCGTTGCAGGGAAGCCGGCGCACGCGCTCGATGTCGAGGCGCGAGAGGGCGTCCTCGACGTCGCGCAGGCGCAGGAAGCGCCCGGTGCCGCGCCACTGCACGGCGGTCTTCAGGACGATCTGCGAGACGCGGGCGCATGGCAGGTCGGCGCAGAACACGATGCAGACGCGGCCGCCCGGGCGGACGACGCGCATCAGTTCGCCGATCGCGCGATGCGTGCGCGTGGTGGTCTCGAGCGCCCATGAGCAGGTGACCAGGTCGAACGTCGCGTCCGGCATCGGCAGCTTCTCGATGGAGCCGAGCACGCGGGTGACCGCGATGTCGCTGGTGCGGTCCAGCATTTGCGGGCAGGCGTCGACGAGCGTCAGGTCGATGTCGTCGCCGAACTGGCGCTGGAGGCGGCGGGCGAGGCTGCCCGTGCCGCAGCCGACGTCGAGAATGCGCATGTTCGGGCGGATGAGCGCCGTGACAGCGCCTTCGAATGCGCTCTGGGCCTCGCCGCCGGCATGGCGCAGCCAGCGGGCGTGGAGCCGGTCATAGGCCGGTGCGATCCGTCCGTAGCGCGGGACGAGCGTGACGTCGCTGGAGATGGTGGCATGCGCGTTCATGGGAATGATCCGGAAGGGGGGAGCGGCCCGGCCGCCGGGCGGCCGGGCTGGTCTCAGTTGCAGCAGAAGCTGGCGATGGCGCGGACATGCCGGTGGTCGGTGCCGCAGCAGCCGCCGAAGACGCGCAGGTTGGGCAGGGCGGCCGTCAGAGCCGCGTAGTCCTGGCCCAGTTCGACCGGATCGCCGTCGTCCAGCGTCTCCGATTCGTCCAGTTCGGCGTGGCTCATGCGCGAGGCATTGGCACGCAGGCCCTGGATGCGCGCCGTCCAGCCGCTGCCGTCATCGGCGAGCACGTCGGCGAAATGGTCCGGATGGGCGCAGTTGATCATGTAGTAGGCCGGCGCCCCGCCGGTGGCGGCGTCGGTCTCGCGGATCGCCTCGGCGAGCGGCTGGCCGGAGGGCAGGCGGCCGTCGGTTTCCACCGTGAAGGAGATGACCGACGGGATGCCGGCGGCCTTCGCGGCGCGGGCGATGCCGATCGCCTCGCCGACATGCGTCATGGTCACCGCGGTCACCATGTCCGCCTCGGTCGCGGCGAAGGTGGCGACCTGGTGGGCGTGGTAGGCCTGCGCCTCGTCGGCCTCCATCTGCGTCTCCGGCGCGTAACCGTCGCCGCGCGGCCCGATGCAGCCGGAGATGACGACCGGCGCGTCGGTGGCGGCATTGCCGCGCAGGTCCGCCATCAGCGCGATCGCGTCGCGATTGTAGCGGGCGATGGCCTCGGCGTCGTGGCCGAGCTGGGCGCCCCAGTCCTGCGAGCAGCGCCAGGTCGGGCTCTCCAGCACGAAGCCGGAGCCGGTGTCGCGGGCGATCTCGATGAAGCGCGCGTAGTAGTCGCGCAAGCCCTGCCGGCCCTCGTCATTGTCGAGCAGCACATAGGCCGCGAAGAGCGGCAGGTCGAAGCCCTCGTGGAAGATCAGCGTGGTTTCGATGCCGCCGTCGGTCAGCAGGGTCTGGCCGTTGCGCTGGGGAAGATCGTCTCTGTATCGTGCGGTCGTCATTGTTTGTTCCTTCGTGTCTTGACGTGAGGAGCGCGGGTATCAGCCGATCTGCGGACCGGATGTGCTTTGGCGCACACGCCGTCTTCGCGGTTCCGACACCGTCATTTGCTCGCCCTGAACTTGGATTTTCGGGGCGCGAAGGGATAGAAAGAACGCGGTAAGGAAGTCTCGTGCGGCGTTTGTGCCGCTATTTCAACGCGTTACTGGAACGGAAGCTTTCCTCGACCTGGGAAGGCCGTGAAAAACCGCACCGGCGGTGCAGTAAAAGGGGGCGACATGCGCAAGGGCCGCGCCACACGCGAGAAACTGATGGACATCGCTGAAGTGGCGGTGCTGTCGAAGGGCTTCGGCGCGACCTCGATCGAGGAGATCATCGCCGAAGCCGAGATCACCAAAAGCGGTTTCTTCTATCATTTCAAGGACAAGAACGAACTGGCTCGCGCGCTGCTGCAGCGCTATCTCGAAACCGAGGACCGGATTCTCGACAACCTGTTCGACCGGGCGAGCGAATTGCACGACGATCCGCTGCACGCCTTCCTGATCGGGCTGAAGCTGATGTCGGAGATGATGGCGGACCTGCCGAGCGGGCATCCGGGCTGCCTCGTCGCCACCTATTGCTACAATGAGCGGCTGTTCGACCGCGACGTGCAGGAGATCAACCGCGAGGCGGTGCTGCGCTGGCGGGCGCGTTTCCTTGCGGTGTTCGAGGAAATCGCCGCGGTCTACCCGCCGAGCGACGACGTGGATTTCGAGGCGCTTGCCGACATGGTGTCGACCATCGTGGAGGGCGGGATCGTGATGTCCAAGGCCGTCCGCGAGCCGAAAGTGCTGGCCGAGCAGATCATGATGTTGCGTTCCTACATCAAACTGCTTTTCTTGCCGGTGCAGAACTGACCCGCAAACCGTGAGGTGCCCGCATGAGGTTTTCCCGTTTCCTTGCCGAACTGCTCGAGGCCGTCAATCCGGCGCTGGCGGCGCTGATCGTGGCGGCCTGCGGCTATGGCGGCTATCGCTGGGCCGAGGGCGCCCGTGAGAACCTGACCTTCGGCGCCGGGCTCGGCGTGGTCGCGGGTCTGATCGTCGCGGCGCTGGTCTGCGGCCTGATCGCCAATCTCTCGCTCATCGAACAGCACCTCGCGCTGATCGCCGACGACATCGAGGAAATGCGCGCCCGCGACGCCGGCGAGCTGGAAGACGAGACGACGGGCTGAGGCGCGACAAAAAAGGCGGCCCGGAGGCCGCCTTTCTTCAATTCCCCGCGCCGGCCGGTCAGGTCAGCGGGACGATCTGGATTTCCACGCGACGGTTCTGCGCGCGGCCGGTCTCCGTGCCGTTGTCGGCCACCGGGCGGCTTTCGCCATAGCCCTGCGCGATCATGCGCTGCGGGCTGACGCCGCGGGTCGACAGATAGGCCGAGACCGAGTTGGCGCGGCGCTGCGACAGCGCCTGGTTGTAGCTGTCCGAGCCGGTCGAATCGGTGTGGCCGAACACGTTGATCAGCGTCTGGTTGTACTTGTTGAGCACGATCGCCACCGAATCGAGCGTCGCGTGGAAGGCCGGGATCACCTGGTCCTGATCGGTCGCGAAGGTGATGTTGGACGGCATGTTCAAGATGATGTTGTTGCCGACGCGCGTGACCGAGACGCCGGTGGAGGCGAGCTGGGCGCGCAATTCGGCTTCCTGCCGGTCCATGAAGGTGCCGACCGCGCCGCCTGCCAGCGCGCCGATGCCAGCGCCGATGAGCGCGTTTCGGCGGTCGTCGCCGCCGGCCGCAAGACCCGCCAGCGCGCCGACGCCGGCGCCGATGGCCGCGCCGCCGGCCGTGTTCGATACCTTCTGCTGCCCCGTGAACGGATCGGTCGTGCAGGCCGCGGTGAAGGCGAGAACGCCCGCCATAGCCGTGATCGTCGCCTTGTTCATGTCGTAGTCCTTCCCTCGGAAACCGGTTCCCATCTGCGTCTGAAAGACGTTCCGCGTGACCTTTGTGGCAAAATTCCGGCCGAACGGTCAGCGTTTCCCGGATTCGAGCATAGCGCGGCGCGCGACATAAAGCGACAGGACCGCCGCGTTGGACACGTTGAGCGACCTGATCGCCCCCGGCATGTCGAGGCGGGCAAGCGCGTTGACGGTCTCACGCGTCTTCTGGCGCAGTCCCTTGCCCTCCGCGCCGAGCACCAGCGCGACCTTTTGCGCCGAGACCGTCTTTTCCAGGATCGCCGGCCCCTCGGAATCGAGGCCCACGGTCTGGAAGCCGGCCGCTGACAGCGTTTCGAGCGCCTCGGCGAGGTTGCGCACCTCGATATGGTCGATGTGCTCCAGCGCGCCGGAGGCGGCCTTGGCGAGCACGCCCGATTCGACCGGGCTGTGGCGCGCCGTGGTGATCAGGGCGCCCGCGTCGAAGGCGACGGCCGAGCGCAGGATCGCGCCGACATTGTGCGGGTCGGTCACCTGGTCGAGGACGAGCACGAGATCGACCGCGCCGAGCGCGTCGAGCCGCTTCGGCTTCAGCGGCATGGTTTCAAGCGCGATTCCCTGATGCACCGCGCCTTCGCCCGCCAGCCGGTCGATCGCCTTCGGCTCGACGATCTCGGGCTGGCAGCGCGCCAGCGTCTCATCGTCCAGCTCCAGCCGGGCAAGGGCGTTGCGCGTCGCCAGCAGGCGCAGGGGCTTGCGGGCGGGGTTCTGCAGCGCGGCCCTGACGGTGTGCAGCCCGTAGAGGAGGATGCGTCCGTCGGATGGCTCCGCCGGATTGGCCGCGCGATGGGCGCGGCGCAGGCGCGCATAGTGCCCGTCCTTGCCGCCGCCGCTGGTCTTTCTGTCGTTATTGTTCTTGTCGTTCATGGTTCGGCCAATAGCGGATTTGCGCGCGCAATACGATCACGATCTGCGCGATGACAGCTTTGCGACGAAAAACCTGTCAGGCGTGTTGACAGTGTGAATCCGTCCCGCCATAAGGCGGGCCGCGGTCGCAAGGCCGCTGATGTGCCTCCGGCGCCAGTGAACGGAGGAGTGCGTGAGTGGTTAAAACGGACGGACTGTAAATCCGTTGCCTATGGCTACGTTGGTTCGAATCCAACCTCCTCCACCACTGGCCGGGCACACGAACTCGCGGGCGGGTATAGCTCAATGGTAGAGCAGCAGCCTTCCAAGCTGAATATGCGGGTTCGATTCCCGCTACCCGCTCCAAGGGCTACCCGCTTCGGCGGGTTTTTTGTTGTCTCGATTCCTTGATGGTCCGAGTGTCCGGTTCCGCTGGCAGGCGTGCGCGCGACGTTGCGTCAGCGCCTGTCGGTCGCTGCAGCCTGCAATCTTGATCGTGAAGGACCGGCCATCAGCCCGCGTGGGCACCGGCCGGCGTCAGTTGACCGGCGCGAACGCGAAGGTGTCGGTCAGATCCTGTTCGACGTCGTGGATTTCCACCCGGTCGTCGAACCATGTCCATTCGTTCGGGACGCAGTCCTGCGAATGGAAGGCCTGGCCGATCTCCTCGTTGGTGCGCAGGTCCACGACGGCGTCGGTCACCAGCGTGACGAGGTGGGACGTGCCCGGTTCGCCCGAGAAATAGCGCAGGATGGCGATCTTGCCGTCGTAGCCGGGCACGAGCTGCCAATCCAGGACCCTCGGCTTCGAGGGCGAATTCATTTCGAGCGCGACGGCCAGGTCCGGGTAGTCGGGGTTTGTCGCCATGAAGCGATAGTCGCCGTCGCCTTCGTCGACGGTCCAGCCCCCGGCCTGTTCGGTCGGCTCGGGCAGGGCGCAATCCGCCTCGGCGAAGACCGACCAGGACAGAAGAAGCGGCGCGGCGAGGCCAAGGCACAGAAGGCGGGACGAGATACGGGACAAGGGCTTGGCTCCGGTTGGTGGAACTGGCGTGGCGTGAACTCTATGCGGTGATCGGCTGCCTGAACAGCCGGGCGCTCAGGCAATGCGTTCCATCGTCTTGACCCCGATCATGCCGCCGACGAGGATCGCGCCGAAGGTGATCGCGGATCCGATGGCGAGCGTCGAAAAGCCCGTCAGCGCCTGTCCGACCGTGCAGCCGAGCGCCAGCACCCCGCCGATCCCCATCAGCGCCGCGCCGAACATGTTGCGCACGGAATCCTGCGCGTCGGCGAAGCTCGTCAGGCCGAGGCGGCCGGAGGATGCGGCGCCGAGGAAGCCGCCGAGCAGCGCGCCGGCCGTGGTCGCGATCCCGAAGCCCGGCGCGCCGAGGGCGGTGAAGCGCATCAGGTAGTCGAGCGTGTCGCCGGTCGGGCGCACATAGGAGAGCGAAATCAGCTGCACCGGGATGTCGGCGAACTCGTCCGCGGCGAGCCCGGTCAGGAACCAGCCGGCGACGATGCACAGGCCGATGCCGAGGCCGGCGATGAGATCGCGCGGGGAGGCGAGGAAGTTGCGGTCGGCGAAGCAGTAGATGAGCAGGATGCCGGCGATGATGAAGACCGTCCACAGACGCGCCGTCTCGACGTCGACGCCGGTCTGCAGGCCGACGAACTCGCCGATGCGCTGGGTTTCCATGCCGATCTGCGTGAGGTCCACGGTCATCGGGTCGAACAGCGCGACGCGCAGCGGGCCGAGGATGCCGCCGATGGTGATGAAGGCGAATATCCCGGTGATGATCAGGACGACGACGGAGCGCAGGTCGCCGCCGCCGGCGCGCACCAGGTTGCGGCTGATGCAGCCGCCGGCGAACACCATGCCGAAGCCGAAGAGGAGGCCGCCGACGACATTGGCGAGCCAGGCGAGGTTGGGCGTCTGGTACATCGATTCGGCGGTGTCGGCGACGCCGTGCCCCTCGATGAAGGCGACGCCGATGATCGCAACGGCGCAGGCGAGCAGCCAGGCGCGGAACCGGTTGTAGCTGCCGAAGGAAATGATGTCGGAGATCGACCCCATCGTGCAGAAATTCGTCGTGTAGACGAGAAAGCCGAAGACCACCCCGATCAGCAGTCCGCCCCAGCCGATGTAGAAAGCCGCGGACTCAACCACGATCTCACGCCATGTCTCGATCATTCCTGACCTCCCCGTTTCCGCGCCGCCCGCCTTTTATCGCGTTTTGACGCGCGCGCGCAAAGAGTAATCCTGCGCGAACCATGAAGGCATCCCGGCATTTCAATGTAAAGTTCGCGCCGGATGGCGGCGGCAATCGGCCCATGCAGATTTTCGTGGATTTCGCGCCTGATTTTCGCTACCGATCTGCCTTGCGCGGGTGTAGCTCAATGGCAGAGCAGAAGCTTCCCAAGCTTACGACGAGGGTTCGATTCCCTTCACCCGCTCCAGACTTGCCGCTTCATCAAGACCAAGACCGTGTCAGGCGACACGTTCGAATTGACACGTCGGAACGGTCCCGCCATAAGGCGCTCCGCACTTGACCGGTATGGGGGAATGTCCCGAGCGGCAAAGGGGGCGGACTGTAAATCCGCTGCGTAATGCTTCGTAGGTTCGAGTCCTACTTCCCCCACCATCCGGCAGGCGATTTCCCTTCATCCGCTGCAGCGCCCGGCCCGCACGGCGCGCCGGCGGGCAGGGGCTTTTCGTTCTTCAGCGCAGGGCGGCCGCGGCGGCCAATCCCTTCTCGATGTCGGCGATCAGGTCGGCCGTGTCCTCCAGCCCGATCTGCAGCCGCATCACGGCGCCGCCGAAGTCGCGCGCCGACACGGTGCGGTCGCTGAGCGAGACCTGCACGGCGAGGCTTTCATAGCCGCCCCAGGAATAGCCGAGGCCGAAGATCTCCAGCGCGTCGAGGAAGGCGCCGGCTTCCGGCGCGTCGCCCTCCAGCACGAAGGAGAAGAGGCCGCTCGCGCCCGAGAAGTCGCGTTTCCAGAGATCGTGGCCGGGATGGCTCTCCAGCGCCGGATGGAGCACGCTGACGACGCCGGGACGGCCTTCGAGCCAGCGGGCGATCTCCAGCGCGGAGGCCTGGTGGCGATCCAGCCGCACGCCCATGGTGCGCATGCCGCGCAGCACCTGGTAGACGTCGTCCGGGCCGGCGCAGCATCCAAGCGTCAACTGGGCGTCGCTCAACCGCTCCCAAGTGGCCTCGTTCGCGGAAACGGTGCCCAGCAATATGTCGGAGTGCCCGGCCTGGTATTTCGTCGCCGCGTTGATCGAGATGTCGACCCCGTGTTCGAGCGGCCGGAAGAAGATCTGCGTCGCCCAGGTGTTGTCCATCATCGTCACCGCGCCGGCTTCGCGCGCGACCGCGGCGATGGCGGGGATGTCCTGCATCTCGAACGTGTTGGAGCCGGGCGATTCGGTGAAGACGACCCTGGTGTTGGGCTTGATCAGCGCGCGGATGCCGGCGCCGATCTCGGGATCGTAATATTCGACATCGACGCCGAGGCGCTTCAGCATCGTGTCGGCGAACCGGCGCGTCGGATGATAGATCGTGTCGACGAAGAGCGCGTGGTCGCCCGCCGACAGGAAGGCGAGCAGCGGCACGGTGACGGCCGCCAGGCCCGACGGCACCGCGATCGTTCCGGCGCTGCCTTCCAGCTCGTCGCACGCCGTGCACAGCGCGTCCGTGGTCGGCGTGCCGCGCGTCCCGTAGGTGTAGCGCTGGTTGCGCGTCCGCATCGTCTGGCTGTCGGGAAAGAGGACGGTGGAGGCATGCACGACGGGCGGATTGACGAAGCCGTGGAAGTCCCGCGGATCGTAGCCGCCATGGGTGAGCTGTGTGTTGATGCCGCGTTGTTTCGTCGTCTTCGGACCGTTCATCGACCGTTTTCCCCAATGTTGTACCGGCGCGCTGCGTGGCTGATTTCTTGCGAAAAAACAAGGAAGACGCTACTCGCCATGCGAAATTCGCACGGAGCGGCTTCAAACCGCCCGCCAGGAAGGACCATGGCCAGGATAACCGCCGCCGCGATCCGTGTCGCGCAGGGCTTTCGCCGCATCTACGGTCGCGGCGCCGCGACGGCGCGCCGGCTGCGCTTTCGCCTGTCGCGCCCGGTGCCCGCGGGCACGCCGCCGGTCTGGACGCCGCGCATGACGTGGAACGTCGTGCTGGCGGTCGTCGTCACGGCGTTCGCGGCGATCTTCGATCCCTATTTCAGGCCCTTTGCCGGGCCCGCGCCGAACCTTGCCCTGCAGTTCCTGCGCGACGTGACCGACACGATGAAATCGGTCTGGTACATCGTGCCGGCGGTCATCCTGATCGCGATCATCGGCCTGATGGACTGGGGCGCGCTGCGCACCGCCTCGCGCCGCACCATGCTGACGGCCTATGGCCGCGCCGCCTACATTCTGGGAGCGGTGGCCGTTCCGGGCATCACGGTCAACATCATCAAGCAGGTCGTCGGCCGGGCGCGGCCGCGCGTCGTCGACGAGGTCGGCGTCTACGCGTTCCATCCGTTCGAGTTCGTGCATTCCTTCCAGGGCTTTCCCTCGGGGCATGCCGCGACCGCCGGATCCCTGGCCGTCATCCTTATGCTCTGGCATCCCGGCCTGAAGTGGCCGATGTTCACGCTGATGGCGCTGCTTGCCTGCGCGCGCATTCCCGCAGGCGCCCATTACCCCTCCGACGTCGCCGCGGGTTTCTCCCTCGGCGCGATCATGGCGCTGGTGCTGGCGCGGTGGCTGGCGCGGCGCCGGGCGGTTTTCGTGACGGACGGGGACGCTGCCCTCCCGAGGCTCAAGGCGTAACGGAAGCTCGGAACGGCATCCCGTTCGCAGAGCCCCTCCCAAAGCGCTATGGGAGCCGCAACCGCGCGGGAAGAGGGGGCTGCGGCAGATTGCGACATAATTGTGTCGTTGGCCCTTGACGGTGTTTCGAAATTGCACTTGTCTGGTCTCGGTGGGAGGAGGCGACAATGCCGCTTCCCGGGGAAGTATTGCTTCTCGGCGGTCATTGTCATGGCGTCCTGAGGCTGATGCTCGTGCCCATTCTGACGCAACGTGAGCAACGAAGAGGTTGAACTCAATGAAAAAACTGATGCTGAGCAGCGTTCTCGGTGTGGCAGCTCTGGCGATTGCCGGCAGCGCCTCGTCCGCAGCAACGCTCGACGACGTAAAGGCAAAGGGATTTGTGCAGTGCGGTGTGAGCCAGGGCTTGCCCGGCTTCTCGAACCCGGACGCTGACGGCAACTGGAGCGGCCTCGACGTCGACTTCTGCCGCGCGGTCGCTGCGGCGATCTTCGGCGACGGCGATGCCGTGAAATTCACCCCGCTGTCCGCGAAAGAGCGCTTCACCGCACTTCAGTCTGGTGAAACCGACCTGCTTTCGCGCAACACCACCTGGACCATGAGCCGCGACACGCAGCTCGGTCTGAACTTCGCTGGCGTCAACTACTATGACGGCCAGGGCTTCATGATCCGCACCGAGATGGGCATCAATTCCGCCCTCGAACTGTCCGGCGCGTCGATCTGCACCAACACCGGCACCACGACCGAGCTGAACGTGGCCGACTATTTCCGTGCCAACAACATGGAATACGAGCTGGTCGCCTTCGAAAAGGCCGACGAAGTGGTTGCCGCCTATGACGCCGGCCGCTGCGACGTCTACACCACGGACGCTTCCGGCCTGTATGCGCAGCGCCTCAAGCTGACGAACCCGGGCGAGCACAAGGTTCTGCCGGAAATCATCTCCAAGGAGCCCCTCGGCCCCGTCGTCCGCCAGGGTGACGACCAGTGGTTCAACATCGTCAAGTGGGTCCACATCGCGACCGTGAACGCCGAAGAGCTCGGCATCACCTCCGCCAATGTCGATGAGATGATGGGTGGCGACAATCCGTCCGTGAAGCGCCTGCTGGGCGTCGAGGGCGAATTCGGTGCCGGCATCGGCCTCGAGAACGACTGGGCTGCCAAGGTCATCAAGGCCGTCGGCAACTACGGCGAAATCTTCGACCGCAACGTCGGCCCGGACACGCCGCTCGGCATCGCCCGCGGCGTGAACGCGCTCTGGACCAAGGGCGGCCTGATGTACGGCCCGCCGATCCGCTAAGCGAAAAACGATCTCACCCGGCTGCTTGCAGCCGGGTGAATTGCTTCAAGGTGGGGATGTGCCATTTCAGCCGGTGGGGACCGTGGCTGAGCGGCTCTGATGTCTGGGATGACACGTCCGCCACGACGATCAGGTGAACAAGCGATATGGCCGTTAGCGAAGCGCCGCCGAGTGGACCGCAAAGTGCCGATACAGGCGCCCCGAAGGTCGCACTTCTGAACAATCCGGAGATCAGGGGCTGGCTGTTCCAGATCATCCTCGCCGTTCTGATCGCCTACCTGGCCCTGCAGGGCTGGATGAACATGAACGCCAACCTGCAGGCCGCCGGCATCGCGTCGGGCTGGGCCTTCATGGGCAACAATGCCGGCTTCGCGATCAGCCAGTCCTTGATCGAATACAGCCAGGCGTCGTCGACATATGGCCGCGTCTATATCGTCGGCCTGTTGAACACGATCGCGGTCGCGTTCGTCGGCATCATCCTGGCAACCATCATCGGCTTCATCGTCGGCGTCGCCCGGCTGTCGAAGAACTGGCTCGTGAGCCGGCTGGCGACGGTCTATGTGGAGAGCCTGCGCAACGTGCCGCTGCTGCTGCAGATCTTCATCTGGTATTTCGGCGTGCTGCGCCTCTTGCCGCAGCCGCGCGACGGTTTCGATTTCGGGCCGCTCGGCCTCCTGAACAACCGCGGCTATTTCGCGCCGAAGCCCGTCTGGGGCGAGGGGGCGGGCTACGCCTTCTACGCCTTCATCATCGGCTGCGTCGTCGCCTGGGCGATCGGGCGCTGGGCCTATCGCCGGCAGATGCAGACCGGCCAGACGTTCCCGTCCTTCCTGGTCGGGCTCGGCATCATCGTCTTCCTGCCGCTGGTCGTCTTCCTCGCGATGGGAGCGCCGCTGACCTGGGACATCCCCGAAATGGGCGGGTTCCGGCCGCGCGGCGGCATGACCATCATCCCCGAATACATCGCCATGCTGGTGGCGCTGTCGACCTACACGGCGTCCTTCATCGCCGAGATCGTCCGCGCCGGCATCCTGGCGGTCAACAGGGGGCAGACGGAGGCGGCCAACGCGCTCGGCCTGCGCAGCGGACCGACGCTGCGCCTGGTGATCGTGCCGCAGGCGATGCGCATCATCATTCCGCCGCTCACCAGCCAGTATCTGAACCTGACGAAGAACTCGTCGCTGGCCGTGGCGATCGCCTATCCGGAACTGACCTCGGTCTTTGCCGGCACTGCGCTCAACCAGACCGGCCAGGCCGTCGAGATCATCCTTTTGACGATGCTCACCTACCTGGCGATCTCGTTGCTGACCTCGCTGTTCATGAACTGGTACAACAACCGCGTCGCGCTGGTGGAGAGATAAGATGGTCACCACACCCTCCACCAACGACATCGCCTTTGTGCGCCGGGACATGCTGCCGCAGCAGTCGGCTCCGGCCAGTTCGAAGGGCATCGTCGCCTGGCTGCGCGAAAGCCTGTTCTCGTCGATCCCCTACACGATCCTGACGCTCTTCTGCATCTACGTGCTCTATGTGATCATTCCGCCGATCGTGAGCTTCCTGATCACCAACGCGGTCTGGTCGGGCACCGACCGCGCGGTCTGCGCCACGCAGGTGCAGGGCGGCACCCAGCCAGACGGCTGGTTCGGCGCGTGCTGGGCCTATGTCGGCGACTATGCCAACCAGTTCATCTACGGCCGCTATCCGGACGAGGAACAATGGCGGGTCAACATCGTCGGGTTGATGTTCTTCGGCGGTCTCGCGCCGCTCCTGATCCCGTCGGCGCCGTTCAAGCGTGAGAACATCCTGTTCATGACGATCGTCTTCCCGATCGCCACGCTGATCCTCCTGACCGGCGGTCACTTCTCGGTCGGCGGCCTCTATGTGCCGCTCGCCATCATCACCGTTCTCGGCCTCGTGCTGGCCTTTATGTTCGCCAAGCTGTCGGACTCCGATCCCATACCCCGGGTGAGGGCGGTGGCGATCTTCTTTGCAGCGCTGTTCGTGCTGCTGTTCATCCTCGGCTTCGATTTCGGCCTCGAAGAGGTGGAGACGGAGGTCTGGGGCGGGCTGCTCGTGACGCTCGTGATCGCGGTCACCGGCATCGCCGCGTCGCTGCCGCTCGGCATCGCGCTGGCGCTCGGCCGCCGCTCGGCACTGCCGATCGTGCGGTTCTTCTCCATCGTCTTCATCGAGTTCTGGCGCGGCGTGCCGCTGATCACCGTGCTGTTCATGTCCTCGGTGATGCTGCCGCTGTTCCTGCCGGAGGGCGTGACCTTCGACAAGCTGCTGCGCGCGCTGATCGGCGTGGCGCTGTTCTCCTCGGCCTACATGGCGGAGGTGGTGCGCGGCGGCCTGCAGGCGCTGCCCAAGGGCCAGTACGAAGGCGCCATGGCGCTGGGTCTGAACTGGGGCCAGATGATGCGCATGATCATCCTGCCGCAGGCGCTGAAGCTGGTCATTCCGGGCATCGTCAACACCTTCATCGGCCTGTTCAAGGACACCACGCTCGTCCTCATCATCGGTCTCTTCGACTTCCTCGGCCAGATCCAGTCGTCCTTCTCGGATCCGACCTGGTCGTCACCGGTGCAGGCGATGTCGGGATACGCATTCGCCGCGCTCACCTATTGGGTCTTCTGCTTCGCCATGTCGCGCTACTCCATGTTCATGGAGCGCAAGCTCGACACGGGACACAAACGCTAAGGATTACTGATCATGACGTCTGAAAACGCCGTTTCGCCCGAAGAGCTGCAGGCCGACCGCTCCAAGATGACGGTCTCGGAGACCGACGTCGCCGTCGAGATCGTCGAGATGCACAAATGGTATGGCGACTTCCACGTGCTGCGCGACATCAACCTGAAGGTCATGCGCGGCGAGCGCATCGTCATCGCCGGCCCGTCCGGCTCGGGGAAGTCCACCATGATCCGCTGCATCAACCGTCTGGAGGAACACCAGAAGGGCCAGATCATCGTCGACGGCAACGAGCTGACCAACGACCTGAAGAAGATCGACGAGGTGCGCCGCGAGGTCGGCATGGTGTTCCAGCACTTCAACCTGTTCCCGCATCTGACCATTCTGGAAAACTGCACGCTGGCGCCGATCTGGGTGCGCAAGATGCCGAAGAAGGAAGCCGAGGAGCGCGCCATGCACTTCCTCACCCGCGTCAAGATCCCCGAACAGGCGAACAAGTATCCGGGCCAGCTGTCCGGCGGTCAGCAGCAGCGCGTGGCGATCGCCCGTTCGCTGTGCATGAACCCGCGCATCATGCTGTTCGACGAGCCGACCTCCGCGCTTGACCCCGAGATGATCAAGGAAGTGCTCGACACGATGGTCGGCCTCGCCGAGGAAGGCATGACCATGCTCTGCGTGACCCACGAAATGGGCTTCGCGCGCCAGGTCGCCAACCGCGTGATCTTCATGGATCAGGGCCAGATCGTCGAGCAGAACAAGCCCGACGAGTTCTTCGACAACCCGCAGCACGAGCGTACCAAGCTGTTCCTCAGCCAAATCCTGCATTGATCCACGCGGTCCGATGGCTGGCGGCGTCGCTGCTGGCCGTCGCGACGGCTATCGTGCTCGGCGCCGTCCCGGCGCCGGTCGGCCCCCGCGCCGACACCGACGAACAGGGTGCCGTGCGCATCCACGTCTTCTCCAACGGCTTTCATTCCGATCTCGTCCTGCCCGATCGCGACGGCGAGACGCTGTCCCGGCTCGGCCTCGCGGCAGCCGATTTTCCGGTCGACCCCGGCCGCGTGCGCCATTGGGCGATCGGCTGGGGATCGCGCACGGCCTACACCAGCCTGCGCCGCGTTTCCGATCTGACGCCGGGGACCATCGCCCGCGCGCTGGCCTTCGACACCACCGTCATGCATGTCCAGCCGGTCGGCGAAATCGCCGGCGGGCAGGGCGTCTATGCGCTCGATCTGTCCGCGGCGGACTTTGATCGCCTGGTGGCCGACATCCGCCATTCCTTCGCCAGTGACAAGCGGCCGATCGCCGGCATCACGCACGGTTTCGGCGACCGCTTCTACCGCGCGCGGGGACGGTTCTCGCCGATCATGGGATGCAATGTGTGGACGGGCCGCCGCCTTCGCGGAGCGGGAGTGGGTGTCGGCCTGTGGACCCCGTTTGCCCAGTCGCTGGAATTCGGGCTCGACCGGGTCGCGGTCGGTCACTCGGGGATGCGGTAGCCGTAGAGCCAGTCGAGATCCGACAGGAAGGATTGCGGCGAGCGCTTCGAGAAGAGGAAGTTGCGCACAGTCCGGCCAGGGCCGCTCTGGTGGTAGACCCAGCGGTTGAACTCGGTGCGCTTGGCGACCTTGCGGACGCGGCCACGGCGCAGCCCGTCATAGCGGGCGAAGGCCGGGGTGGGATTGTCGACGGCGTTGGCCAGGCAGATCCCGGCGGCGAACCCGTCCTCGATCGCCATCGCGGCGCCCTGGGCGGCGAAGGGCTCCATGCCGTGCGCGGCGTCGCCGATCAGGAGGATGCGTCCGCTGTTCCACGGCGCCTCCGGCGCGACGGCGTTCAGCGGCCAGGTCGTCCAATGCGCCTTGTCCATGCCCTCGAACCCGCGGATCGGGTGCGTCGTGCCGAGCAGCCGGACCAGCATGTCGGCATCGGCCGTCTGCGCCCAGTCTCCCTTTTCGGAGCGCCCCTGCGTGATGGCGACGACGTTGAGCGTGTCGGCGTTGCGCACCGGATAGGTGACGATGTGGCCGTTCGGGATCATCCACGCCGTGACGTTCGGGCCATTGCCGCTGGCCGGGCCGATGGCGCGCCAGGCGATCCGGCCGGTCGCCTGCGGCTGCGCGGCCCCCGGCACGCTTTCGCGCACCCTCGACCAGATGCCGTCGGCCCCGATGAGCAGGCGCGAGACGATGACGGCTTCGCCGTCGGCCGTCTTCAGGACCGTCGTGACGTGCTCGCCGTCCTCGCGGACATCCGCGACCGCATGGCCCGTTTTCAAAGTGATCGCCGGATTGGCGACGGCGGCGGTGTAAAGCACGCTGTGCAGCGCCGCGCGATGCGCCGTCAGATAGGGCGCGTCCATGCGCTCCAGCCATGCCGGCGTGATCGGCATCTCCAGGAGCATGTCCCCGGTCTGCCCGTCGCCGAGCCGGATGGCCTCCGGTGCGATCGCCTTGGAGACCAGAGCGTCGAGCACGCCGAGCGTGCGCAGGATGCGGCTGGCATTGGGCGCGACCTGCAGGCCTGCACCCACTTCGGACGGTTCCTCGAACGCATCGACGACCGTCACGCTGCAGCCGCGCTGCGCCAGGGCGAGAGCCGCGGTAAGCCCGGCAATGCCGGCGCCGGCGATCAGGATTTCGGTTTCCTCAGTCAATGCTGGCTGGCAATCCGGCGTTGGAGGGAGGGATCAGGCGGCGTCGCGCGTCTCGTAGATGCAGCCGGTCGGAACGGTTTCCTCGGCGGCGAGCGCGGGATTGTAGACGAAGAGCGTGGAGCAATAGGGACAGACTTTTTCGCTGTCGTCGCCCATGTCGAGAAAGACATGCGGATGGTCGAACGGCGGCAGCGCGCCGACGCACATGAATTCCTTCACGCCGATCTCGATCTTGGCGTGTCCGGCGTCGTTCTGGAAATGGGGTGTTGCGTGGCCTGCCATGGTCGTCCTTCGCGCGAAACCTATCTGTGTGCCAATGTCTGCGCCCACACTAGCGACTTGAAACGGGAATTGGTAGCCAGTCGCGACAACTCTCTGGCCTGCGTTTTGACGGATCACAAGAAGCGATGCCCCATTTCCAGCACGACAATCTGAACCTCGCATATTTCGACGAAGGCGAGCCGGCCGGCGAGCCGATCCTGCTCATTCACGGCTTCGCCTCCAACAAGTCCGTCAACTGGGTCGGGCCCGGCTGGCTGAAGACGCTGGGAGAGGCCGGATACCGCGTCATCGCGATCGACAATCGCGGCCATGGCGAGAGCGACAAGCCGCATGACAGGCAGGCCTACGAGCCCGAAGCCATGGCCGGCGACGCGGTCGCGCTGCTGACCCATCTTCGCATCGAGACCGCCCATGTGATGGGCTATTCGATGGGCGCGCGCATCAGCGCCTTCATGTCGCTGGCGGCACCGGACCGGGTCCGCTCGGTCGTCTTTGGCGGCCTGGGCATCGGCATGGTCGAAGGGCTCGGCGGCTGGGAGGGCATCGCCGACGCGCTGCGCGCGCCGTCCATCGACGTGGTGACGGAGGATCGCCCGCGCATGTTCCGCGCCTTCGCCGACCAGACCGGCAGCGACCGCCTCGCGCTGGCGGCATGCATCGAGACGTCGCGCAAGAAGCTTTCGCCGGAACAGGCGGGCGCGATCAAGGCGCCGGCGCTGATCGCCGTCGGCACGAAGGACGACATCGCCGGCTCGGGCCAGGAACTCGCCGCCCTGATGCCGAACGCCACCGCGATGGACATTCCCGGCCGCGACCACATGCTGGCCGTGGGCGACCGTGTCTTCAAGCGCGGCGTGCTGGAGTTTCTCGCGGCGCATTAACCGCGCATTTTCCGACTGTCGCGAAGAGTTGAAAGCGGCGCGTTTAAAAATCGCCGCCGATAGGCTATTTATGGCGTCTGAGATCAAGCTGACGGAGGCCCGCATGGCCCAGCACAAGAAAACCGCCGGAACGGCGCAACTCGAGGCGGTGGACCCGATCTGGTACGCCGTGCGTCAGGACGCCGAAGCCGCGATCGCCAACGACAGGGCGCTCGGCGCCTTCATGCTGTCGACGATCATCAACCAGCAGTCGCTGGAAGAAGCGGTCATCTACCGCATCTCGGAACGTCTCGACCATCCGGACATGAGCGCGGTGCTGCTGCGCCAGTCCTTCCGCGCCATGCTGGAGGACGATCCGTCCTGGCGCGACGTGGTGCGCGTCGACATGCAGGCCGTCTACGACCGCGATCCGGCATGCACGCGGTTCCTGGAGCCGCTTCTCTATTTCAAGGGCTTCCACGCGATCCAGACGCACCGGCTGGCGCACTGGCTCTACAAGCAGGGCCGCAAGGATTTCGCCCTCTATCTGCAGAGCCGCTCCTCGGCCGTGTTCCAGACCGACATCAATCCGGTCGCGCGCATCGGCAAGGGCATCTTCCTCGACCATGCCACCGGGCTGGTCGTCGGCGAGACGGCGGTGATCGGGGACAATGTCTCGATCCTGCATTCCGTCACGCTCGGCGGGACCGGCAAGGAGGGCAGCGATCGCCATCCGAAGATCGGCGACGGCGTGCTGCTCGGCGCGGGATCGAAGATCCTCGGCAACATCAGGATCGGCAATTGCAGCAAGGTCGCCGCGGGCTCGGTCGTCCTGAAGGACGTGCCGCCGTCGATGACGGTTGCCGGCGTGCCGGCGCGCCTCGTCGGCGCCTCCGGTTGCGACGAGCCCTCGCGGGCGATGGACCAGCTCCTCGAATCGGACTGATCCGCACCGGCATTCACTGACGCGAGGCCTGCGCGCGGCGGGCAGGGCGGCGGCAAGGCTTGCGCCCGCCACGCATTCGTGTTTTGCGTGCCGCCCTACGCAAAAAGACAATCACAATCATTGGCAAGGAGCCGTTCCGTGACACCCGAAGAACTGTCGAAACTGTCGCGCTTTTTCCAGAGAACCTTCGGCAACGCGACGCTGGCGGTCAAACCGCGTCCGCGAATCAAGGATTCGGCAGAGCTCTATATCGGCGAGGAATTCCTCGGCATCGTGACCCGCATCGAGGACGAGGGCGAGGTCTCCTACGACCTGTCGATGTCCATCCTCGATTTCGACCTGGAAGAAGAATAAGGCCCGCTTACGGGCGGCCCTGTCCGACCAGAAGGCTGTCGAGGAATGCCGGCAATTCGGCATTCAGCTCGCGCCAATCCCCAAGAAGCCGCAACGGAAAGCGTATTTCCGCCGTCAGCGTCTCGCCGAGATGGATTTCCGTCTCGCAGGGTGCGACGACGGTCTGCGCCGTGGCCTCGGCGTCCTGGCAGCGCACGACGAAGCGGCGGCCGGTGACCCGGTCCGGCGGACCGAAGACGACATATTCGTCGACATAGCCATGTTCGGGCGAAAGACGCGCCCGCATCAATCCGTCTCCGGCATCGGTGATCGGCCCGACCATCACGTTGCGATAGACCGCGTCGAAGCGGCCCGCCATGTCGGCGGTCGTGGCGCGCTGGAGAAGCGAGGCGAAGACGATCGAATTGGTCGCCGGTTCGATGTCGTTGAACGCGCGGGCGAGATTGTCGCGAAAGCCCGAAAGGGTGGGCCAGTGGACATAGAGGTCGAGGCGGCTTGAAGGGCCGTCGCGCCGCTGCGCCTCGATGCGAATCATGTTGGCCGGTGCCGAGACGGTGTCGCCGTCGATGGTGACCTGGAAGCGCTGTGTCGCGGATGTGTGGCCGGCATGCACCAGGGACCGGCCGTAGAGCTTGCCGGCGATTAGAATCGCGACAGACAGCAGCGCAAGCACGCCGAAGCCGATGAAAAGGCGGTAGGCGATGCCCGATATGCCCTTGCGGATGTCGTATTCCTCGTCGGCGCTCGCCGCAATCGCTGGCATGGTACCTTCCACGTGACCCGAAATGGCACATTCGATCTGGCATCGAACGTGCATCACTCGACACCGTTATGGTAAACATTCGGTAAATCGGGAGATGCGTGGATGATGGCATTGATGGTGCTGGCGACCGGGGTGGCGGTTTCGCTGTCGTTCTTTCACCTTGCCCGCGGGCTGGCGGGTTTCACGCCGGCCTTCGACAGGGACACGCTCGACAGAATCGGCCTGTTCGCGGCCTTCACAATCTATTGCTGCGCCGGGCCGGCACTGCTGATGCGCGCCTTCGAGCATGCGGGCGCCGAGACCGCGGCGCGCCGGGCCGGCAGCGCCTTCGCTCTGACGGGTCTCATCTTCCTGTGGAGCGGCGCGCTCGGCGTCGTCGCCGTGGAAAGCGCGCGGGCGCTCTTGTAAGCTGCGGACGGCGCGTGGGAAGACGGGCGCTGACCGCAACGAGAGGCTTGGGGGAGGCGCATGACGCTCTACACACTGGACGGAACGACGCCCGAACAGGCGGGCATCGGCGCTGCCTTCGTCGCCGAGGACGCCCGCGTCATCGGCAATGTGGAACTCGGCGAGGACTCGAGCGTCTGGTTCGGCTGCGTCCTGCGCGGCGACAATGAGCGCATCACCATCGGCGCACGCACCAACGTGCAGGAGCACTGCGTCATGCACACCGACATGGGCTTCCCGCTGACGCTCGGCGAGGGATGCACGATCGGGCACCGCGCGATGCTGCATGGCTGCACGGTGGGCAACAACAGCCTGATCGGCATCGGCGCGATCGTGCTGAACGGCGCGCGCATCGGCGCGAATTGCCTCGTCGGGGCAGGGGCGCTCGTCACCGAGGGCAAGTCGTTTCCCGACGGCAGCCTGATCATCGGATCGCCGGCGCGCGTGGCGCGCACGCTCGACGACGCCGCCATCCAGGCGCTGCGCGATTCGGCCGCCCATTACGTGGAAAACGCCCGGCGCTTCGCCGCGGGCCTCCGCCGCGCCGAGGCCTGACAAAAGAAAGAGCCGGCCATCTGGGATGGCCGGCTCCTGACCCGGTCGTTGGGGATGGGATGGTTTGGGGACTCGACCGGGGACCTGTATTCCTTGTTCTCAGAAACTGCTCGCGACGTTTCTGCGCTCGTCGACGATGTCGACCCATTTGCCGGCATTGGCGACCGACTGGCGTTTCAGATAGCGGTATCGCGTATCGCGCCAGTCCATCACCGAGCTGACGAGATTGTCCAGAATGAAGTCGCCCTGATCCGTGCGCACGGTCAGCACCGCGTGGCCGTCGCCATTCGGCTGCAGCACGACGGTGATCAGCAGGTTCGACGGCTTGAAGCCGGCGCCGATGAGCTCGTGGCGCTTCAGGAGGACGTAGTCTTCGCAGTCGCCATACTTGACCGGATAGGACCAGATCTCTTCCTTGCCCCACATTTCCATGTCGGTGCGCGGAATGATCGTCGTGTTCACGCGGTCGTTGATCTCGACCATCGTCGCCCACGCCTTCGTGGTCATGCGGTCGGGCGCGACATTGCGGCCCGTCGCCCGGCACTCCGCCGGCGCCTGCTGGCAAAATTCGTAATGCCCGATGGGCTGGCTGGTGATGCGCCCCGTCGTCATCGGCGCGGCAAGCGCGCCTATCGTCCCGCACAACAGCATGACCGAAGCCACGCTCGTCGCCCGCAAGCGGGATTTCTTTCCCTGTCCGTCCATTCCACCGTCTCCCAAGTGACGTAACGATGGCATGAACTGTTTGAGGTAGAACGAAGGCGGGCAGCGGTGTTTGAGGCAAAGTCGATTCACAAACGAATCGAAAGCGGATCAAAGACGCGACAAACTCGATTTGAATTCGCGCAAGATTTGATTCAAATGCGACGGATCGGCCGGCTGGCTTCGAGTGCGGTCGCTCAAACAAGAAAAGCGCCCCGCGATGCGAGGCGCCTTCCCTGGAGGTCGGCTAAAGAGCCTAGCCGAGATACTGTTTCAACGTGTCGCGACGCTGAATGACCGCGAATTCGACGGCGATCCCGTCCTCGAAATGGCGCACGACCTGGCCGCGCATGTTGCCGAGCGTGACCTGCGTGCCCAGCGCGGGCCGCACATTGATCTCCACGGCGGCGCCGGAGACCGACAAGTCGATGATCCTGCAGCGATATTGCCGGCCGTCCTCGAGCGTCAGGACGCCCGACGGATTGCGCGGCAGAATGCGCTCGTGGCGACGATCCTCGGGAAGGTCCAGCTCATGCTTGTTGGCGAGCCAGGTCAGCTGCGCGGCGAGCTTGGCCTTCTTGCGCGGCGTCGTGTTGAGCTGAAGCGCGAAGCCGTCGGTGCGGATGCGGGCGATAATGCCTTCCAGCCGGCCGATATGGTCCACATAGGCGACGACGCGCTCGTCGATCTTGCCGGGAGCATCGGTGGCGAAGAACGCGCTGCCGGGCGACATGTCCACGACCTGGCAGCGATACTCGGACCGGTCCGACAGCATCAACCGGCCATGCAGCATCACTTGCACGCGCTGGTGTTGGCGGCGATCGTAATCTGAGACGGGTTGCTGTGCGCCGAGCATTATGGGGTCAGACCGGTTCGACAGAGAGGACAGTCGAAAGATAGGGGGCGTCTGGTTAACGGCCGGTTATTCGCACTCGAATTCCAATGCTAGATCTTGCAGTGTCTGAACTGTGTTTTTACTTCTTCCCGCCTTCCAGCACACGGAAGGCGCGCATGGCCCGTTTGGGCCCGAAAACGCCCTTTCCGTTGATGACCTGTAGGCCGTGGGGGTAGGCGTTCTGCGTGTCCTCCGACCGGTTTCGCAGCGGGATCGAGGGGCGGCTCTGGAGGAAGGCGAGGTCCGCGTCGGGGTTGATGTGGCGCAGCCCGTGCAGTTCGAGCTGGGTCGGCACGAGGCCGAACCATTCGGGCGTGCGCTTGGCCGTCGCGATGCCCAGGATCCGGACCTTCTCGTCGGCAAGCGGGAAGAGGGCCATTTCGAGCCGGAAACCCGAGCCGCCGGTGCGCCGGGCGAAGACGTCCATCACGACGACGCTGTTGCCGTTCTCCAGCGAAGTCAGGATCTTGCGCACGCCGGTGCGCGAATCGGGGATGAACAGGCTCGCAAACGACGCGTCGCGCAGCTCGGTGCATCGAAGCGAGCACAATTGGCTGCCCGCGAGCCGCATGACGATGTCGCCGCGCTTGTCCCGTTCCAGGAGCATGACCGAGGGGAGGAGGGCGCCGAGAGCGGCGGGCGCGATTTCGGAGCGGTCCGGCGCCGGCCGGCCGGCACGCTTCTCGTTCCAGTAAGAATACAGTCTCAGCGTTTGCTCATGACGCATGTTCCGGTTGCCCCCGTCGATCGCCTCCGCGCATGTGCCAGGCTGGCACATGCCGGCATGTTTCCATTCATCCTTTGTTAACTGAAGCATCTTTCGGGCCAACGGGGCGGCGCCCGCGAGTTAAGGTTAACGAGTTGTTTCGATTGCGGCCGTGGCACCGATTTGCGACCGTCTCGTCAACACGCGGACCCGTTTCACAGCACGGACCGAATTGGTGGGTGGGGACTCGCCCAGGCCATTCAAGTCAATGACTTGAATGGCCTTCTTTTTACGCGATATCAGGAGGAAACCCTCCGAAGGCTGCCATGACCGACCCCGCCCGAAACGACACACCCGACGCTTCCGACACCGAACTCCCACGCCCGCAGGAACCGGCTGCATCGCCGCCGGTCTTCAACCTGCACGGCTCCATCGTGATGCTGTCGCTGATCTGCGTCGCCGTTCACCTGCTGCGGACGCAGGTCCTGTCACCGAGGCTGGACACCGAACTTTTGGTCGCGACGGCCTTCTTTCCGCTTCGCTACACGCCGGACATGTTCGTGCTCGACCTGCCGACGTTGTTTTCTCCCGTCACCTACGCGTTCCTGCACGCCGACTGGGTGCATCTCGGCGTCAACCTGGTCTGGCTGGGCGTGTTCGGTTCGCCGTTGGCATACCGCATCGGGTGGTGGCGCAGCCTTGTGTTCTGGGTCGTGACGGCCGCGCTTGCGGCGGCCACCCATCTCGCCGTCTATTACGGCGACCCGGTGCCCGTGATCGGGGCGTCCGGCGCCGTCTCCGGGTTCATGGGCGCGGCCGCGCGCTTCGGTCTGCGCGCCAATCGCCGCGTGCCCCGGCGCGGTTTCGACGGGCCGCTTCTGTCCATTGTTCAGTCCCTGCGCGCGCGCGGCGTGTTGCCGTTCCTCGGCATCTGGATCGTCATGAACGTCGTGGTCGGGCTCAATCTCTTCAGCGCCATGGGGGAGGACGGGGTCGCGTGGGAAGCCCATATCGGCGGGCTCGTCGCCGGCTTCCTGCTGGTGCCGCTTTTCGTCCGGCGCCAATGACGCTGCGTGACCCGTTCTTGCAAATCTTCGACCTTCGGCGCATGCTTTCAGGCGATGTGAGGAGGAACATTCGCTATGATGGTCAAGCACATACTCGCCGAAAAGGGCGCGGACGTGTTCACCCTGCCGCTGGATGCCACCGGACAGGATGCCGTGAAGGCGCTCGCAACGCATAATGTCGGCGCGCTGGTGGTGGCGACGCCGGACATGGTGATCAAGGGCATTCTGTCGGAGCGCGACATCGTCCGTGCGCTCAATCGCGGCGGCCCGGAGACGCTCGACAGGCCCGTTTCCGAGCTCATGACGGCCAAGGTGCGGACCTGCCACGAAGAATCCACGGTGCCCGAACTGATGGAAACGATGACCCAGGGCCGTTTCCGCCACCTGCCTGTCGAGCGTGACGGCAAGCTTGTCGGCGTGGTCTCGATCGGCGACATCGTCAAGCGGCGCATCGAGGAGATCGAGCGCGAAGCCGAGGACATCCGGTCCTACATCGCCTCGGCCTGACGCAGGCCTCAGACCATTTCCGCCAGCCTTTGAATGTCGGGCAGGCGCTCCATCGTCGCCTCGTATCCGCGATCGATCGCTTCCGAGGCGCGATGGAAATCCGCAAGTCCGATGTCGGACAGGCGGGGATGCAGCGAATAGTCCGGCGGATCGCCGGCGAGGCGAGCCCGTGAGATCCGGTCCTGGATGATGTTGTAGGACTCCACCATCACGCCCGTGATGCCGAGGCGCACCGGCTGTTCCGGGTTCTTCTTGCGCTGTGGCTTCGACGAGGTGTCTGTGGCGCGGACATTCATCTCGGCGCGGGGAGCGCCGTGCTTCACGACGCCCGACCGGCCGAAAATGTCGTAGTTCAGGTTGATGGCGACGACGCGGGGCTGCTCGTGCGCCCGGCAGACGGAGACCGGCACGGGATTGACCAGCGCGCCGTCGACGAGCGTCCGCCCGTTGCACTCGACCGGCTCGAAGATGCCGGGCAGGGAATAGGACGCCCGCATCGCGACGGTCAGGTCGCCATGGGTCAGCCAGATCTCGTGGCCGGTGGAGATTTCGGTTGCGACGGCGACGAATGTCCGGGGCAGGTCCTCGATCTGGATGCCGCGCATATGCGCTTCCAGTTCGCGCGTCAGCCGCATTCCGCCGAAGAGGCCGCTGCCGACGAACTGGATGTCGAGCAGGCCGAGCATGCGGCGCCTGGAGAGCGACCGTGCGAATTTCTCGAGTTCGTCGAGCTTGCCGGCAAGGTAGCAGCCGCCGACGAGCGCGCCGATCGAGGTGCCGGCGATCATGTCGATGTGCAGGCCGGCCTCGTCCAGTGCGTGCAGGGCGCCGATATGCGCCCACCCGCGGGCCGCGCCGCCGCCCAGCGCGAGCGCGATGCCATGGCCGCGCGGCTCCGGCGCGGTCTCGTCATCGACCGGCGCCGGCGTTTCGGCAAGATCGGGCTTGCGCCTCTTAAAGCTGGTTACCTGCATGACACGTTCGAGACCCGACATCTTGGTGTCCGCAGTTTGCGGCGAATTGGTGTCAAATGCCTGAAGCGCGGGAGCGCTATTTCTGACCGTAGACGCTTTGCGGATCGAAGCGCGGCGCGTCCGCCTCGTCAAGGACCAGGCGCGGCTTGCCGTCGTCGCCAGTCGCGACGATGCGATAGAAGCAGCTGCGCCGACCGGTATGGCAGTTCGCGCCGTCTCCGGCGGTCTCGACCTTCAGGAGAACGCAATCCTGGTCGCAATCGACGCGGATTTCCCTGATCGCCTGCATGTTGCCGGAGGTTTCGCCCTTCTTCCAGATCGACTGGCGGGACCGCGACCAGTAATGGGCGATGCCGGTCTCGATCGTCAGCCGCAGGGTCTCGGCGTTCATGTGCGCGACCATCAGCACGGTGCCGTCGGAGGCGTCCACCGTCACGGCGGTGATCAGGCCGTCGGCGGAAAAGCGCGGCGACAGCACGTCACCCGCCTCCAGTTCGGACTTGGAGCCGGGCGTTGCGAAGAAATCGGAAGAAGCATCGGTCATGGGGCGGCTCTACGCCGCCCGGGCGACACGATCAAGCGCCGAGGCCGCGCACCATGGTCATGAAGCGGACCTGTTCCTGCGGATTGTCGAGGAACGCCCCGGTGAAGCGGGTCGTCAGCGTGGTCGAACCCTGCTTGCGGATGCCGCGCATGGCCATGCACATGTGCTCCGCCTCGATCAGCACGGCGACGCCGCGTGGCGCCACCGCCTCGTCGATGGTGGCCGCGATCTGCGCGGTGATCGATTCCTGCGTCTGCAGGCGCTGCGCGAAGATGTCGACCACGCGGGCGATCTTCGACAGGCCGACCACCTTGCCGTCCGGCAGGTAGGCGACATGCGCCTTGCCGATGATCGGCACCATGTGGTGCTCGCAATGGGAATGGAAGCCGATGTCCTTCACGAGCACGATGTCGTCATAGCCGGCGACTTCCTCGAAGGTGCGACCGAGCACCTCGTGCGGATCCATGTCGTAACCGGAAAACATCTCGCGATAGGCGCTGACGACCCGCTGCGGGGTTTCGACCAGGCCCTCGCGGTCCGGGTTCTCGCCTGCCCACAACAGGAGCGTCCGCACGGCGGCTTCGGCTTCCTCCCGGGTCGGGCGCTTCGGATTGCTGGTCAACGGTTCCTTCTCCGCGTCCTCGAGAAAGGTGCTGACAATGGCGTCCATCAGATAGTCTCCTGTGGTTCCGGCATTGGCGCCGAAACGAATTGCACGGGCCGCGCATCCCCGAAAATGCGGAAACGCCGCCGACCCGTCAACGGCGAGGGCATATGCCTTGTTCGCGCTTCGATGTAAAATATATATGTAGCATCGCGCGCAAGAACAGGCCGCGATCCGTCATCCCGGTTTGCGATCCGGGCCATGGAGCGAAGAGTGATCGACGACATCTACAACGCCAGGATCCTGGAGTTCGCCGGGAATATCGGTCGCACGACGCGGCTTGCCGATGCCGACGCGTCGGCCAAGGCGCATTCGAAACTGTGCGGCTCGACGGTCACCATCGACCTGAAACTGGATGGCGACGTGGTGTCCGATTACGGCCAGGAGGTGAAGGCCTGCGCGCTTGGCCAGGCATCCTCCTCGATCATGGCGCGCACGATCGTCGGCGCGACGGCGCAGGAACTGCGCGACGTGCGCGAGCAGATGATCGCAATGCTCAAGGCCGACGGTCCCGCGCCGACGGGACGGTTCGCCGACCTGCAGTTTCTGATGCCGGTCAAGGACTACAAGGCGCGCCACGCTTCGACGCTGCTCGTGTTCGACGCCGTCGTCGACGCGCTCGACCAGATCGAACAGAAGCGCGCGAGCGCGGCCTGATCCGCCCGCCGAGCTGACACCATGTGCGCCCACGAAACCGACCATGCACCGAAACCGGCCAGGCCGCGCAGCCGCAACTGGCAGGGCGCGTGGCCGAAGACGCCCGGCCGTCTTTTCGGCACGTCCCTGATCCGGCTCTACCAGCTCACCCTGTCGGGCTTCATCGGCAACAATTGCCGGCACATGCCCACCTGCTCGGAATATGGCTACGAGGCGATCGCCCGCCACGGACTTCTCGCCGGCGGCTGGCTCACCTTGAAGCGTGTTGCACGCTGCGGCCCGGGCGGCACATGTGGCATCGACAACGTGCCGGAAAAACTCTGACGGCCGCGCTGCTTGCGGCGTTTCCCTCGCTCGGCGCCTTGAAAATCAGGGTCCAATGCCCCGGCGGCAATTGTATTTTCACAACAGTGGATTAGTTGTGTGACTCGCGCATGAGCGTGACGGAGCGATCGGTGAGCGACACCCAGACGGCATATGTCGAGCAGGGCAGCGATGCCTATGCGGACGACATCTACAGCGAAGACGGCTCGATCCGCGCCGACTTCCTGGACCATGTCGATTCCGCGATCGACGCCGGCGACGTCGAGGTTCTGGCCGACGCCGTTTCGCACCTGCATGAATCCGAACTCGGCGACCTGATCGAGACGCTGGAAGCCGAACAGCGGCTCAAGCTCGTCGGCCTGCTGGGCGACCGCTTCGACTTTTCCTCGCTGACCGAGGTCGACGAGGCGATCCGTCTCGACATCGTCGAAGCGCTGCCGAACGAACAGGTCGCGATCGCGCTGCAGGCGCTCGATTCCGATGACGCGGTCTACATTCTGGAGGATCTGGGCGAGGACGACCAGGCCGAGATTCTCGCCAAGCTGCCCTTCACCGAACGCATCCGGCTGCGCCGCTCTCTCGACTATCCCGAAGAGAGCGCCGGCCGCCGCATGCAGACGGAATTCGTCGCCGTGCCGCCTTACTGGTCGGTGGGTCAGACGATCGACTATCTGCGCGACAGCGAGGACCTGCCGCAAACCTTCGCGCAGATCTTCGTCATCGATCCGACCTTCCATCTCGTCGGCGCCGTCGATCTCGACCGCATCCTGCGAACCCCGCGTCCGGTCAGGATCGAGGAGATCATGCGCGAGACCCGGCACGCCATTCCCGCCGAGACGGACCAGGAAGAGGCCGCGCAGCTCTTCGAGCAATACGACCTTCTCTCCGCCGCCGTCGTCGATGAAAACGAGCGGCTGGTCGGCGTTCTCACCATCGATGACGTCGTCGACGTCATCCAGGAAGAAGCGGAAGAGGATCTGAAGCGCCTTGGCGGTGTCGGTGACGAGGAATTGTCGGACACCGTCATCGAGACCACCAAGTCGCGTTTCCTGTGGCTGCTGATCAACCTGGCGACTGCCGTGCTGGCCTCGGTCGTCATCGGCCTGTTCGACGCGACGATTTCGCAGATGGTGGCGCTGGCGGTGCTGATGCCGATCGTCGCCTCGATGGGCGGCAATGCCGGCACGCAGACCATGACGGTCGCCGTGCGCGCGCTCGCTACCCGCGACATCGACATCTACAACGCCGCGCGGATCATCCGGCGCGAGTTGACGGTCGGCTTCATCAACGGCGTCGTCTTCGCAGCGGTGCTGGGCCTCGTCGCAGCGCTCTGGTTCTGGAATATTCCCCTGGGCGGCGTCATCGCGGCCGCGATGGTGCTGAACATGGTCAGCGCGGCGCTGGCCGGGATCCTCATTCCGCTCCTGCTCGACCGGTTCGGCATCGACCCGGCGATCGCCTCCAGCGTCTTCGTGACGACGGTCACCGACATAGTCGGGTTCTTCGCCTTCCTTGGCCTTGCCGCCTGGTGGTTCGGGATTTGACCGGGGATACGCACCGCGTCGCGCGGCGCGTTATTTGACTTTTACGTAAGAGCGTCGCAATCATGCGGCGACGTAAGTCTTTGATCCGGAAAGATTCGGTGCATGCGGGATTATTACACCATCACCGAGCTCACCCGTGAGTTCGGGATTTCGACGCGCACCCTGCGCTTCTACGAGGATGAAGGGCTGATCCATCCGCTGCGACGCGGTCGCACGCGCCTGTTCCGGCCGGCCGACAGGCTCCTCGTCAAGCAGATCCTGCGCGGCAAGCGGCTCGGCTTCTCGATCGCGGAGATCCGCGAGATCATCCAGATGTACAAGGCGCCGCCCGGCGAGGTCGGCCAGTTGCGCGCGATCATCAACAAGGCCGGCGAGAAGCGCGAGGAATTGCGCCAGAAGCGCAAGGACATCGAGGACACGCTCGCCGAACTGGAGCAGGTCGAAGAGGCCTGTCTCGGCCGGCTGGCGGAACTGCGCGTCACGTCCTGACGCCCGTACACGGTCAGAGCCAGCGGCTCACCCGCTTCTTGTAATCGCGATAGGTCTTTCCGAACCGGGCCTCGAGGTGTTTCTCCTCGCGCTCGATCGCCAGCTTCTGCGTCGCGAAGGCGGCGACGAAGGCGAGCGCGAAATACCAGGCGATGCCCGATATCAGGCCGGCGCCGATGACCAGAACCGTGTTGGCGACGTAGATCGGATTGCGCGACAGGCCGAAGACGCCCTTGGTCACGAGATGGTCGGCCTTGCGATGCGGCAGGATCGTGGTCCTCACGGAATGCATCGTGCGCATGGCCGTGAGATCGACGGCCAGCGCGCCGAGAATCGCGAGCACCCCGGCTGCGAACATGACCTCGCCCGTGGCCCCGCCGAACCACGGCAGCGGCAGCAGGCGCTGGAGCAGCCACCCGGCGACGAGCGCGATGACATAGATGACCGGCGGCCAGGGAAAGCTGTTGGGCCGCTCGGTGAAACCATGAGTGTCAGTTGTCATCGATCGTATTCGCTTCGTAGGAACACTCGTCAATCACCTCGGCGACCCGCGGGTCGGAGGTCTGGTTGATTTCACCTGCAAACACGGCCTCGAACAAGCCCTTTTCCTGCAGCCCCGTGATGGCGCAGCCGCAGAACGCCTCGCAGAACGCCTTCGTGTTGACGGTCGTGCAGTCGCGCTCGCAATAGGACGCGAACACCACCTCCGGCGGCCGCTCCGCCGCCGGGATGACGAGCGAGAAGAGGTAGAGCCCGGCGATCAGGATCGGCTGATGGACCAGATAGGTGACGAGGCTGTGCCGCCCGATGAAGAGCAGGCCTCGCGTGACGATGTTGTCTGTCGGCGGATGTCGGCGAAGGCGGTCTGTCGCCTGGGTGATCGTCATGAGGCGACCGACGGCGACCCCGGTCAGCACCGCGGAGAACCACGGAAACACCGGCACGAAATCGTTCGAGCGCGGCGGGATCGGCGAAAGGCCGATCCACAGCAGCCAGGGTTGGGCGAAGACATAGGCCTGACCCCAGAACGGCACGGAAAACCATGCGGCGGCAAGCACGAGAAGAACGGGCACCGGAAGGCGCAGGAACGCCAGGCCAACAAGGCTGGCAAAGGCGATCTGGTGCAGGATGCCGAAGAACACGAAGGCGTCGGGCGTGAACCACCATGTCGCCACGGTGATGAGCAGTGCGGCCGCCACGACGGTGGCGAGGCGCTTGCCGAACGGCCGCCAGCGTATCTGCCGCCCATGGGCGAGAACGAGGCTGACGCCGACGAGGATCAGGAAACTGGAGGCGATGGAACGGGCGAACCATTTCAGCGGCCCCGTGCCTGCCGTTCCGGGGTCGAGATAGCCGAAGAATTCCAGGTCCCAGCTGAAGTGGTAGATCGCCATGGCGACCAGCGCGACGCCGCGCGCGAGGTCGATCCAGTCGATCCGTCGCGATCCCGCCGGACCGGCTGCGACTGCAGGCGCACCCGAATCGTCACCATTTGCCATGGCCGCAAATAAGCACGCCCTCGCGCGCAAGCAAAGCGACGTTGCGGGCGCAGATCAGTCGCGGTTCTTGGGTTCGATGCGCGCCACGAACAGGCCGGTGACAATGAGGGCGAGGGCGATGAGCACCTGCGGGTGCAGGGGCTCTCCCAGCAGGATGACGCCGAGAAAGACGCCGAAGACGGGGATCAGGTTGATCGAATAGGCGAAGGTCGAATAGCCCACCGTGCGGATCAGGTGGAAGCGCAGGATATAGGCGATCCCGGTCGGAAAGATGCCCATCAGCAAAAGCGCTATCGACGCGCTGCGCGAGGGCATCGCCGTCAGCGGCCCGTCGATCGCCAAGGCCGCGGCGACGAGGATGATGGCGCCGATCGTCAGCGCGATGAACGACAGCCGCACGGGCGGCACGTCGATCCGGCGGATGAGCAGCCCGGCGACGACATAGGATAGCGACCCGCAAAGGGCCGCGGCCTGCGCCTTCAGGTTCCCGTGGGCGACGCCGCCCAGCGCGTCGAGCCCGACCACCAGGACGATCCCGGAAAAGCCGAGCAGGACGGCGACGAGTTTCGGACCGGTTATCTTGTCGTCATGGGTGAGGAAGTGGCTGCCGATCAGCGCCGCGAAGGGGCCGGTTCCCATGAGGATCGAGGTGACGCCGGCTGCCAGCGTCTGCTCGGCCCAAGAGATCAGGAAGAACGGGATGACGATGTTGAAGAGCGTCATGGCGACGATGAGCACCCAGACCATCAACTCGCGCGGCAGCACGACGCCGCGCCAGATGGCATAGGGAGCGAGGATTGCCGCGCCGATCGTCACGCGAATCGCCGCGAGCCACAGCGGTCCGGTCTCCGGGACGGCGTATTTGATCGCGACGAAGACGCTCGCCCAGATCGCCGCTGCCGTGAGCAGCAGAATCATGTCGATCGGGGTCGGTTTTCGTATGGCGCTCACGGTCGGAAACCTTCCGCCCCGGCAAGCGGGGCACGTGGATCGGGAAGTGCGCGGGGCGCAGAAGCCGTGTAAGGGGAAGGCACTTGGAGTGCAATCGATCCGGGCGTTTGAATGTCGGTCTTCTTCATCGTTTCGAAAGTGGCGTGGCTCGTGATCCAGCCCGTCGGACTGCTGACGCTGGGCCTGCTGCTGATCCTCCTGGCGGCCCTGTTCAAGGCGCATCGCACCGTGCGCCGGCTCGTCGTCCTGGAAGTGCTTTTTCTGCTCGTCGCCACGCAGACGAATGCCGGACGGCTTCTCATCCAGCGCCTGGAAAACGCGATTCCGCGACCGGCCGAGGTTCCCGCGGTCGAGGAGGTCGCCGGCATCATCGTGCTCGGCGGCGGCTTCAACGGTTTCGTGACGCGCGGCCGTGGCGGCTACGAACTGAACGAGGCCGGCGACCGGTTCGTTGAAGCCCTGCGTCTGGCCGAAACGCTGCCGGAGGTGCCGCTGGTCATCACCGGCGGCGACGCGTCGCTGATCGGCCAGGGCGAAGGCGACACGACGGTTGCCCGGCGGTTCTACGCGGCATTCGGCGTCGATCCGCAGCGCCTCGTGCTGGAGGACCGGTCGAGGAACACCTACGAGAACGCGGTCTTCACCAAGGCCGCGATCGCCGATCTTCCGCCGGGCAAATGGCTCCTCGTGACCTCCGCCTTCCATATGCCGCGCTCGGTCGGCATCTTTCGCAAGCAGGCGATCGACATCATTCCCTGGCCGGCGGATTACCGGACGGCCGGCGACGAAGGGTTCGAGATCGGACGCAACGATCCGGCGGAAGGCCTCATGGAGCTGAGCCTCGCTCTGCGCGAATGGATCGGGATCGTCGTCTATTCGGCGACGGGGCGCGCCGAGGGCGTTCTGCCGCTTTGAAGCGAACTTCAGAGGGCTCTACGACGAAAGTGGAACAAGGCTAACGACCCTGTCAGAGCCTTGAAATGGCGCGGAGAATCAGCGCGGAATGACGTGGCCGATTGCCGCCGGGCGCGCTGAAGGGCGATTTCGCAGTTGCGAAATGCGAAATGACCCGTTAGAGCGCCCGCTCCAAGAGAGCGCGAACCCAATGCGCCCAATTCGACAGGGAACATTCAGACATGGATGAACACGTGCAGAAGCCCAGCTGGGGTCTTACAGCCTGGGCAGTGGCCGGTTTCGCCTGCGTCATGGTCGTCGTATACCTGACAGGCATGAATGAAGTCGCCGAGGTCGCCTCCGCAGTCCAGCGGTAGCATTCGGCTTAGCAAGACATCCTTCGACGCGGCTCGGTCCATTTCGTACGGCTCATGTCGTAACGGGGCCAAGCCGCGTCGGAACCCCGTTCTCCTCTCCGCGACGGTCTGCTAGCGTGTCGCCATTCTCGCGAGAACGGCACGCATGTTTCTTTCTGTTTTCGAACTCTACAAGATCGGTATCGGACCGTCCTCCTCGCACACGATGGGGCCGATGAGCGCCGCCGCGCGCTTTCTGGACGAGGTTCTCAACGGCGACTGGCCGCGTCCGGCGGGTGCGGAAGTGACTAGGCTTTCGGTCTCCCTGCATGGCTCGCTCGCCTTCACCGGCGTCGGTCACGCGACGGACAGGGCGACGATCCTCGGTCTCGACGGCCATCAGCCGGACGGCGTCGATCCGGACGCCGTCGAGGACATCCTGCGCCGCATCGAGCGCGAGAAGGCCGTCTCGCCGGCAGGGCATCCGCGCTACGATTTCGATCCGTCGTCGGATCTGGTCTTCGACCGGCAAGACCCGCTGCCCGGCCATGCCAACGGGATGACCTTCTTCGCGCGCGACGCTGACGAGCGCATCTTGCTGCGCCGCGTCTACTATTCGATCGGCGGCGGCTTCGTCGTCAGTGAGGACGAACTGGCGCAGATGAAGGCCGAACCGCGCATGGTGCGGCGCGTCGAGGTGCCATATCCCTTCCGGACGGCCGCCGAGATGCTGTCGATGGCCAAGAAGAGCGGCCTCTCGATCGCGGCCATGAAGCGCGCGAATGAAGAAGTCGGCCGCACGCGCGAGGAACTGGATGCGGGCCTTGACGCCGTCTGGAAGGCGATGGACGGGTGCATCGATCGCGGATTGCGGGGCGAGGGCATCCTGCCGGGCGGCCTGAAGGTGAAGCGACGGGCGCGCCAGGTGCATGAGAGCCTCGAGGCCGACTGGCGCTCCAACCGCCCCAACCCGATGCTCGCCAATGACTGGCTCGCGGCCTATGCGATGGCGGTCAACGAGGAAAACGCCGCCGGCGGACGGGTCGTGACCGCGCCGACCAACGGCGCCGCCGGGGTCGTGCCCGCGGTGATGAAATACATGGTGCGGTTCCACGAGCTGACGAAGCCGGAAGACGTGCACAACTTCCTCCTCACATCTGCGGCGATCGGCGGGCTCATCAAGCACAACGCCTCGATTTCCGGCGCCGAGGTCGGCTGTCAGGGCGAGGTGGGAAGCGCTGCCGCCATGGCCGCGGCGGGGCTGGCCGAAGTGCTGGGCGGAACGCCGGCACAGGTCGAGAACGCCGCCGAGATCGCGCTGGAACACCATCTCGGCATGACCTGCGATCCGGTCGGGGGGCTCGTCCAGGTGCCTTGCATCGAGCGCAACGCGCTGGCGGCGGTGAAGGCCGTGACGGCGGCGTCGCTCGCCTTGAAGGGCGACGGCACGCATTTCGTGCCGCTGGACGCCTGCGTGGAGACCATGCGCCAGACCGGTCTCGACATGAGCGAGAAATACAAGGAAACGAGCCAGGGCGGCCTCGCGGTCAACATGCCGGAGTGCTGAGCCTGTGGACGACCGCGCGGTCCGCTTGACCGCGCCCGCCACGCGCCTAAACCATGTCGCATGGCCTTGAACCTGATCAAGCTTTGTGTCGGCGCCGACAGCGTCGAGGATTTGCGCGCCTGGATCGATTTCCGCCTGGCGGAGAAGCGGGAGGCCGGCGAACGCGCCGAGCACTGGCACACGACCCGCATGATCCCCAAGCGCGCCGACGAGATCGTCGGCGAGGGATCGCTCTATTGGGTGATCAAGGGGCGCGTCCAATGCCGCCAACGCATCGTCGACATTCGTCCCTTCGTCGATGGCGAGGGCGTCTCGCGCTGTCGCATCGTGCTGGATCCGGACGTGGTGCTGACCCGATCGCAGCCGAAACGGCCGTTCCAGGGATGGCGCTACCTCAAGCCGGAAGACGCTCCCGCCGATATGCGCGACGGCGACGAGGGACTGGAGGCGCTTCCCGTGGACATGCGCAACGAACTGGCCGATCTCGGCCTGATCTGACCGCCGAACCGGCGCGGGTTCGCTTGCACCTTGCAACAATCGGCGAAAGTGCCACATTTTTCCCCATGGCCAGATCGATCACCAACACGCCGAAGGACGAGATTGCGCCGGCGAAATCCTCGCGCAACGAAATCGACGCGTTCCTATCGGCAGCGAAGTCTTCCGTTCAGGGGGGCGCCGGGGACGGCCGCATCGTGCTTGCGCTCGACGCGACGATGAGCCGGCAGCCGACCTGGGATCTCGCCTGTTCCATCCAGGCGGAGATGTTTCAAAGCGCGGCCGGCAGTGGCCGTCTGTCGATGCAACTCGTCTATTTTCGCGGCTTGGGCGAATGCAGGGCGTCCAAATGGGCCGCCGACGGCAAGTCGCTGGCGTCGATGATGACGCGCATCGATTGCAGGGGCGGGCACACCCAGATCCTCAAGGTTCTTCGGCATGCGGCCAAGGAACACGCGCGCAAGCGTCTCAACGCGCTCGTCTATATCGGCGACGCGATGGAAGAGAATGTCGATGACCTCGTGCAGGCTGCCGGAGAACTCGGCCTACGCGGCATCCCGGTGTTCGTCTTCCAGGAAGGGCATGATCCGCGCGCCGAACAGGCGTTCCGCGAGATCGCCCGCGTCACCAAGGGCGGCTGGTTCCGTTTCGACCGGTCGTCGGCATCGGTTCTGGCCCGGCTGCTTTCGGCCATCGCCGTCTACGCGACCGGCGGCCTGAAGGCGCTGGAGGCGCGCGGGTCGCGCGAGGACCGGTTGCTGCTTGAGCAAATGTCGGGCCGGCCCGGCGGAGGCGGCACGCGGTGAGCGTCCTCATCCTGCTCGTCGGCATTGCCGCCTTCGTCATCCTGACGCTGATCTATGCCTCGTCGGCGCCGCCTGCGCAGATCGCGCGGCTGCTGCGCGTGATCGGGCCCGTTCTTCTGGGCGGCGTCGGCCTTGTCCTGAGCCTGGCGGGCCGGATCAGCGTGGGCGCGCCGCTGATCATGATGGCGGTCGCCTGGTACGGGAAGCAGCGACGGCAGTCAGCCGTCAGGGGCCCGAGCGGGCGCAAGTCGACGGTGCGGTCGGCGTGGCTGGAGATGGAACTCGATCACGACAGCGGCGACATGGACGGCATGGTGCTCGTCGGGCGCTTCGAGGGGCGCAGGCTGTTCGAGATGGACGACGGGGAGTTGTACGAACTCGCGGCCGACCTGAAGGACGACCGCGAGAGCGCGGAATTACTGGAGGCGTATTTTGACCGCCGAATGCCGGGTTGGCGTGACGACGTGGACCCGGATGTTGGTGCGGGGCAGGGAGGACCGCATCGCACGGGCGCCATGACACATGAGGAGGCTTACCAGGTCCTTGGCCTTGAACCGGGAGCGTCCGCCGTGGAGATCAGAAAGGCGCATCGCAGCCTGATGCAGCGCGTCCACCCCGACCTCGGAGGCAACGCCTTTCTGGCGCAGAGGGTTAACGAAGCGCGTGACGTTCTTCTGCGTGATCATGCCGACTGACTTCCTTGATACTCGAACACGTTCCACTGGTTGAAGGCGGCCTGCCTGCCTTGTCATGAATTGTCGAATGCGAGGCAGGAGTAGTTGTACTTCTTGAGCGCCTTGCAGGCGTTCCACGCGGCCGATTTGGAGCCGAAGCCCGAGAAGCGTGCGCGGTGATAGACCGTGCTGCCCTTCTGGAATTCCTCGACGAAGGGGCTGCGTCCGTCGAGCACCGAGCCGGCGCGGTCCTGTGCCTGACGCAGGAAGGCGACGGCTTCGTCCTGGCTGGGCAGCGACGCGATCTGGATCACCCAGCCGTCACGCGACTGCGTCGAGGCCGTGCTCATCGTGTCGATGCCGGCGGCGGGACGCGGCGCCGGTTCGGCCGCATAGGCGGTGACGACCGAGGCCGCGACGGGCGCGCCGATCGTGGCCGAGCGCTGCGGCGAAGCGGGCAGCGGGATCTCGTCGATGTCGATCTGCGCGATGGTGGCCGGCAGGCCGGAGAAGGTGGTGCCGCCGACGCGGGCGATCAGCATGTTGCCGCGGCGCTTGGAGCCCTTGCGGACATTGGCGGCGAGCAGCTCTTCCATGTGGGCGTCGCGCGACCGGCCGGTCTTGCCGCCCATCACCACGGCGACGATGCTGCGGCCGTCCTTGTGGACGGAGGTCACGAGGTTGAAGCCCGAGGCGCGGGTGTAGCCGGTCTTGATGCCGTCGACGCCGGCGACGCGACCGAGCAGCCGGTTGTGGTTGCGCATGGTCGTGCGTCCGTATTTGAAGCTCGGCGTTTCAAAATACTTGAACTGGCGCGGGAAGTGCTCCTGCAGCGCGATGCCGAGCGTCGCCATGTCGCGCGCCGTCGTCACCTGCTTGGAGTTCGGCAGGCCGGACGCGTTGCGGAACGTCGTGTTGGACATGCCGAGTTGGCGCGCCTTGGCGGTCATCATCTTCGCGAAATTGCTCTCGGTGCCGCCGAGAAGTTCGCCGAGCGCGGCGGCCGCGTCGTTCGCCGATTTCGTGACCAGCGAATAGATGCCTGTTTCGACCGAGATGCTCTTGCCGGCCGGAACGCCGAGCTTGGTCGGCTGCATGGACGCGGCATGGGCGGAGAAGGGCACGCGCGTGCTCGTCTTGATCTTGCCCTGCTCGAGCGCCTCGAACACCATGTAGAGCGTCATCATCTTGGTCAGCGAGGCCGGATAGCGCGGCGAATCCGCGTAGCGGGCGTGCAGGACCTTGCCGGTGTTGGCATCGATGACGATCGAAGCATATTTGGGATTTGCGTGCGCGCCGGGAGCGAGCGCGGCGACGAAAAAGATCGCGAAAAGCAGCGCCGATATCAGATGCGCCGCTGATTTGGCCGATGGCGTTTTGATGAAGGACACGTTGGACACCTGTTGTTACGCTACTGGCGTCGCCCGTCTGTGCGGACGCGAACTGGAGAAACGCTAGCGAAACAGCGTTACCAACTCGTTTATGGTGACCGGGAAGTTACCGGGGGTTTCCGATTTCGTCGAAAATTGATCTCAAATTGTGCGACGCAACAAGTTGCCGTTGATTTTTTGTGCAGTGCACACTATATTCCTGCAATCCCGTACCGGGCGCAGACCGACAACGCAATGACTGACCGCGAAAGGTGCACAGTGATGATGAAATCCTTCGAAGATGCCAACACGATGGGCAAGGAAATGATGGACCACTCCCTGAAGAGCTACGCCGCCATGACCAAGGGCGTGCAGGCCATCGCTTCCGAGGCCACCGACTACTCCAAGAAGTCCTACGAGGACGGCGTCGCCGCTTTCGAGAAGCTCGCCGCTTCCAAGTCGATTGAAAAGGCGATGGAAATCCAGACCGACTACGTGAAGTCGGCCTATGAGTCCTTCGTCGCCGAAGCGACCAAGATGGGCGAACTCTACGCCGATCTGGCCAAGGAAGCCTACAAGCCGTTCGAGGGCGTGATTGCTTCGGCTACCAAATAAGCCGGGTGGCACGCCACTCAACTCGCGAATGCCTGCAGGCCCGTGTGATCGTTCACACGGGCCTGTTTGTTTGTGATGTTCCGAATTGACGCCTTGAACCGCGTGGAAGGGGGCTTAAAATCGACGTCGGAGTTCCTAAGTATCCTGTTCGGAGCACGCTCCGGGGGCAATCAAACTACAGGGCATGATGGGCTATATGCGGCACGAAATGCAGGCCGGAGACGGCAAGGAAGGCGGCGGCGACAACGAGCGCGGGACGGCGGTCATCACCCGCACGAAGCCCAAGGTCAAGAAGCCGAGCCTCTACCGTGTTCTGTTGCTGAACGACGATTACACGCCGATGGAATTCGTCGTGCACGTTCTCGAACGCTTTTTTCAGAAAAACCGCGAACAGGCGACGCGGATCATGCTGCACGTGCATAATCACGGCGTGGGGGAGTGTGGCATCTACACATATGAGGTCGCCGAAACCAAAGTGACGCAGGTGATGGATTTTGCACGGCAGAACCAGCATCCGTTGCAGTGCGTGATGGAGAAGAAATAATGCCGACATTTACCCCCAGTCTGGAAAAATCACTTCACCAGGCGCTGACCTATGCCAATGAGCGCGAGCATGAATATGCGACGCTCGAGCACCTGCTGCTCGCCCTGATCGACGATCAGGACGCCAAGGCGGTGATGGATGCGTGTTCGGTCGATACCGAGGCGCTGCGCAAGACCGTGATGGACTATGTCGATCACGAACTGGAAAACCTGGTCACCGGCTACGACGAGGACGCCAAGCCGACCGCCGGCTTCCAGCGCGTCATCCAGCGGGCCGTCATCCACGTGCAGTCTTCCGGCCGCGAGGAAGTCACCGGCGCGAACGTGCTGGTCGCCATCTTCGCGGAACGCGAAAGCCATGCCGCCTACTTCCTGCAGGAGCAGGACATGACCCGCTACGACGCGGTCAACTACATCGCGCACGGCATCGCCAAGCGGCCCGGCGCGTCGATCGCCCGTTCGCCGGAAGGCGCCGACGAAAGCGGCCAGAACGACAGCGCGACGCCGGAAGCCGAAGAGGGCAAGAAGAAGCAGCAGGACGCGCTGAGCGCCTATTGCGTCAACCTCAACGAGAAGGCGCGGACCGGCAAGATCGACCCGCTCATCGGCCGGATGGCGGAGGTCAACCGGACGATTCAGATCCTGTGCCGCCGTTCCAAGAACAACCCGCTCTATGTGGGCGATCCGGGCGTCGGCAAGACGGCGATCGCCGAGGGTCTCGCCAAGCGCATCGTCGACGGCGACGTGCCGGAAGTGCTGGCGTCTTCGACGATCTTCTCGCTCGACATGGGCGCGCTGCTCGCCGGGACGCGCTATCGCGGTGATTTCGAGGAGCGGCTGAAGCAGGTCGTCAAGGAGCTCGAGGAGTTCCCGCACGCCGTCCTGTTCATCGACGAGATCCACACCGTCATCGGCGCCGGCGCGACCTCCGGTGGCGCGATGGACGCGTCGAACCTGTTGAAGCCGGCGCTGTCGTCCGGGGCGATCCGTTGCATCGGCTCGACCACCTACAAGGAATATCGCCAGTTCTTCGAGAAGGACCGCGCCCTGGTGCGCCGGTTCCAGAAGATCGACGTCAACGAGCCGTCGCTCGAGGACGCCATCGAGATCATGAAGGGGCTGAAGCCCTATTTCGAGGAATTCCACAAGATCAAGTACACCGACGACGCGATCAAGTCGGCCGTCGAACTGTCGGCGCGCTACATCTCCGACCGCAAGCTTCCGGACAAGGCGATCGACGTGGTCGACGAGACCGGCGCGAGCCAGATGCTTCTGCCCGAGAACAAGCGCAAGAAGTCGATCGGCGTGAAGGAGATCGAGGCGACCATCGCGACCATGGCGCGCATTCCGCCGAAGACCGTCTCCAAGGATGACGAGGAAGTTCTCGCCAATCTTGAGAAGGAGCTGAAGCGGGTCGTCTATGGCCAGGACCTGGCGATCGAAGCGCTGTCGTCGGCGATCAAGCTGGCGCGTGCCGGCCTGCGCGAACCGGAGAAGCCGATCGGCTCCTACCTGTTCTCCGGCCCGACCGGCGTCGGCAAGACCGAAGTCGCCAAGCAGCTTTCGCTGTCGCTCGGCGTCGAGCTGCTGCGCTTCGACATGTCGGAATATATGGAGCGACACACCGTCTCGCGTCTCATCGGCGCGCCGCCCGGCTATGTCGGTTTCGACCAGGGTGGCCTGCTGACCGACGGCGTCGACCAGCATCCGCATTGCGTGCTGCTGCTTGACGAGATCGAGAAGGCGCATCCGGACCTGTTCAACATCCTGTTGCAGGTGATGGATCACGGCAAGCTGACCGACAACAACGGCAAGCAGGTCGATTTCCGCAACACGATCATCATCATGACGACCAATGCGGGCGCCGCCGACATGGCGAAGAACGCCATCGGCTTCGGGTCTTCCAAGCGGGAAGGCGACGACGTGGAAGCGATCAACCGGCTGTTCTCGCCGGAGTTCCGCAACCGTCTCGATGCGATCATTCCCTTCGGGCCGCTGCCGGTGCCGGTCATTCACCGCGTGGTGGAGAAGTTCGTCATGCAGCTGGAGGCGCAGCTCTCCGACCGTGGCGTCATCTTCGACCTGTCGGAGGAAGCCGTCTCGTGGCTGGCGGAGCGCGGTTACGACGAGAAGATGGGCGCACGTCCGCTTGGCCGCGTGATCCAGGAGCACATCAAGAAGCCGCTGGCCGAGGAAGTGCTGTTCGGAAAGCTCAAGAAGGGCGGCACGGTCAAGGTGACCGTCGAGAAGGACGAACTCGGCGAGGCCCGGCTGAAGCTGGAGTCGATTGCCGACGAACCGAAGAGCAAGCCGAAGCGCACCACGCGCAAGGCGTCTCCGAAGAAGGCCGCTTCGGCCAAGACGGAGGCCGCGGCTGCCGATGACGGCAAGAGCGGCGACGAAGACGCGCCGGCGAAATCGAACGCGTCGGTGCCGAAGGTGCCGCGCAAGTAATCCGGCCGGCGAGCCGGGACCGGAAAGAATGAACGGGCGGAGCGATCCGCCCGTTTTTGCGTTGCAGCACTCGCCAATCAGTCGCGGCCATGCTAGCGCGCAGCCATGCAGAAATCTGTCAGCGAAACCGTGCCGAGTGAGGGAACCAGCATGCTCTGGTTCCTGCGGGGCATGCGCACCAACTTCTCCCTGCCGACCTTCATCCTGATGGCGGCCTTTGTGGGGTTTGCGGGATTTGCCCGCGAGAGCGGCATCGAGATGGCCCACGCGGTCTTCATGACCGTTATGGTCTGGGCTTTGCCGGCGCAGATCGTTCTCATTGCGGGCATCACCGCGGGCGCCACGCTTCCGGCGACGATGATCGCCGTCGCGCTCTCCTCGGTTCGCCTGATGCCGATGGTCACGACTTTGGTGCCCGAGCTCAAGACCGGCAAGACGCGGACGCGCACGCTCGTCTTCCTGTCGCATTTCATCGCCGTGACGGCCTGGGTGATGGCGACGGAGCGCGTCCATCGGGTTCCGCGCCAGTTCCGCACCGTCTTCTTCATCGGGTTCGCCATGACGCTGTCGCTCCTCAATGTCGGAGTGGTGCTGCTGGTCTATCTCTTCGCGGCGCGTATCCCGGCGATGGTTCTGGGCGCGCTGTTCTTCCTCACGCCGGTCTATTTCCTGACGTCGCTCTGGGCGACGGCGCGCGCCCATGTCGTCAAGCTGGCCATGGTGGCGGGGCTTGCGCTCGGGCCGCTGTTTCATGTTCTGACGCCGGAGCTCGACCTGTTGCTCGCCGGCCTGTGCGGCGGCACCATCGCCTTCGTTCTGGCGCGAAGCCCGATGTTCCGCCCGAAGGGAGACGGCCAATGACCTTCTCGGGGATCGACGCCTGGTGGTGGCCCTATCTCTTCATCCTGATCGCGGGATGGTTTGCCACGGATTTCTGGCGCTATGCCGGCGTGCTTGTAGGGCGGCGGCTGAACGAAGGCTCGCAGGCGTTCGAATTCGTCCGCGCGGTCGCAACGGCGCTGGTGGCCGCCGTCATCTCGCGGCTGATCCTGTTTCCGACGGGTGCTCTGGCCGAGACCGGGGTGGTTTTGCGGATCGTCGCCGCGGTGCTGGGCTTCGCCGCCTTCAAGCTGGCCGGCCAGCGCGTCGTCGTCGGCGTGGGCGTGTCCCTTGCCGCGTTGGCGGCGGGCATGGTGCTGGGTTTCTAGCGGGAAAGCGGTCTTTGCTTCGCTCAGGCGAAGACGTCATTGGAAACGGACCCGGCCGTCGGAAGTTCATCGCGCCGGAGCAAGTATTCTCTGGCCCACTGTGTTCACAAGAGCCTGAAGCACCGAGATTCTGTTTCTTGATCTGCCTGTTTTGACTTAGGGTAATCCCAGAGGGTCAAATGGGGGGCGCCGGTCGTGATCGATCACGAGGAGTCCGCGATCACCGCTGACCAGTCCAGCCGGACGGTCGCAGCGCGTGTTTCGGCGCGCACACTCGCCGGCGTGAGGGCCGCGAGAGCCTATGCGGAATTCTACAGTGATCCGATCTCCTGTATGCGGCGCCTGGCCCGCGTGCATGGCGAATGCGTCAGGATCGAGCATCCCTTTCGCCCGGCCTCGGCGGCGCCCACCTATCTCCTGATCGGTGCGGACTGGAACAAGGCGGTCCTGACGGATGCCAGTGGTTTCAGGCCGAGCGGATTGTGGCCCGTCGGCGGGCGCGAAGGCACGGCGCTGCAGCAGCTGCGCAAGAATTTCCTGGTGCAATCGGGGGCGGAACACGCGCACTTCTCCAAGGTCGCTGCGCCTGCCTTCAACCGGACACGCATCAATGCGGGCTATGCGGCGCTCTCCGGGATTGCGGGCGAGGAGATCAGGGCCTGGCCGACGGGGCCGCAGGTGGACTGCTCCATCCTCGCGCGCCGGCTGATCCAGCGGCTCGCCTTCGCCGGGCTCTTCGGCGAACCGAGATGCGATCACGCGCTGGCGCTCGGAAGCCGGATGGACGCCTTTCACAAGGACCAGTGGAGCCGCAGTTCGCAGTTCTTCCGGTTCGATCTTCCGGGCTTCCGCTACAGTGGCTTGCTCGCGAAGGCGCGGGGAGTGCGCGCGGGCCTTTTCGACTGGCTGGACACGCCATGGGCGGAGACGGACATTCACAATCTGCGCGCGTGCGTCGCGGCGGCGGATGACCCGGACGGAATGCCGACTTCCGAGGTCGACAAGGCCGCCCAGATCGCGGGCCTGTTGCTGGCCTCCTACGAGACAGCCTCTGCGACGCTCGCATGGGCACTGATGTTCGTTGCGTTGTTCCCCGAACATCTCGAAGCGTTGCGCGACGAGGCGGATCGGCTCTTCTCCGAGGGAGCATCCAAGGAGCCTGTCGAGGACGCGGGCCCGTTGGCCGAATTCATCGACGAAACCCTGCGCGTCTGCCCTCCGGCGCCGTTTCTCGGTTTTCGTGTCCTGAAGGGCACCGAAATCGAGGGGCTGGACATCGAGGAGGGAGCGACGGTGTTCCTCAGCGTGCTGCTGACGCAGCGCGATCCGGAAATTTATGACGATCCCTGGTCGTTCAGGCCGGAACGCTGGCGCGCCATCTCGCCGAACACCTACCAGTTCCCGGCTTTCAGCGGCGGCGCACGCCGCTGTCCGGGGTTCCGCTTCGCCACCAACATGCTGCGTCATGCACTGGCGGTCGTCGTCGCCAATTTCGATGTCGAGATGCCCGTGAATGCGCGCTTCGATTATCGCTATGCGGCAGTCATGCAGCCGAAGGGCGCGCTTGCCCTGGCCATCTCACCGCGCGGCGCGCGCAAGCCGTCGGGCAGCCGTCCGCCGCTGCGCGGCAACATAAGCGCTCTCATCGACAATCGCTGACCCGTCAGGCGGGCCAATCGCGGTCCGTCGGAGCCGGCAGTGCTAGAGTGCGGCGATGAGCTTGCGGGCGTTTTCCGCCAACACGTCGGCATCTTCCATCGTCGCCGCATGGGCCTTGAATCGCACGCCCGCGACACAGGGGATGACGTGGAAATGCAGGTGGAAGACGGTCTGGCCGCTTGCCGCCTCGTTGAACTGGCGAAACACGACACCATCGGCGTTGAACGCCGTTTTCGCGGCGCGGGCGATCTTCTGGATCACCGGCATCATCGTCGCCAGCACGGCCGGATCGGCGTCCAGCAGGTTGCGCGAGGGCGCCTTCGGGAGGATCAGCGTGTGGCCGTCGGCCTGTGGCATCACGTCCATGATGACGAGGCAGTCGTCGTCCTCGTAGACCTTGTGGCTGGGGATCTCTCCGCGCAGGATTTTCGCGAAGATGTTGTCCGGATCGTAATCTGGGCTCATGACGGCCTCCGTTGCGCGACGTTCCTAGAACGGACCCGGGCCGGCTTCAATCCGGCAGGCTGGGGTCAGTTGTCTTTTTTGAACGGGCCGTGATCGGCGAGCATCTCCGAGAAACGGGCGACGTCCCTCCGCTCGGTTTCCAGGTAGTCCTCCACCGCGTTCCTGAAGCCCGGGTGGGGGATGTAATGCGCCGAATGCGTGGTCACGGGCATGTAGCCGCGAGCGAGCTTGTGCTCGCCCTGCGCGCCGGCCTCAACGAAGTCCAGTCTGTTCCGGATGGCGAAGTCGATCGCCTGATAGTAGCAGACCTCGAAATGCAGGCATGGATGATCCTCGACGCAGCCCCAGTGCCGCCCGAAGATGCGGTCGCCGCCGATGAAGTTGATCGCCCCGGCAATGTAGCGCCGGTCGCGCTTCGCCATGACCAGCAGCACGTCGTCGGCCATCCGCTCGGCGATGAGCGAATAGAATTCGCGGGTCAGATAAGGACGGCCCCATTTTCGGCTGCCGGTGTCGATGTAGAAGGCGTAGAAGGCGTCCATGACGGTTTCGGTCAGGTCGCTGCCGGTGAGCCACTCAATCTCGATTCCGTTTTTCAGGGCCGTCGCGCGTTCCTTGCGGATATTCTTGCGTTTTCGTGACGACAGCGTCTCCAGGAAGGCGTCGAAATCCGCGTAGCCGGCGTTCTGGAAGTGGAACTGCTGGTCGGTGCGGTGCAGGAAATCGGCTTCGGTGAGGGCGTCGATGTCGGCGTTGGTGGCGAAGGTGACATGCGCCGACGAGACGCCGAGCCGGGTCGTGAGCGCCTTCAGGCCGCCGGCGAGGGCGGCGCGGCCGGCATCCGGATCGATGGCGTCGGAGACCAGCAGGCGCGGACCGGTGGCCGGCGTGAAGGGAACCGAGCATTGCAGCTTCGGATAGTAGCGGCCGCCGGCGCGCTCCCAGGCGTCGGCCCATCCGTGGTCGAAGACATACTCGCCCTGGCTGTGCGATTTCAGATAGCAGGGCAGGGCGGCGACCAGCTCTCCCGACGCGGTCTCGAGCGCGAGATGCTGCCCGAGCCAGCCCGTGTCCGCCGTCGCGCTGCCCGAGTCCTCCAACGCGCTCAGGAACGCATGGGAGACGAACGGGTTGTGGGGCGCAAGCGTGCCGTCCTTCGACGCGCCGCCCAGCCGCCGCCAGTCGTCCGCCCGGATATTCGCATAGCGGTCATGCACGCGGATGACGAAGCTGTCGTCCGCGGCACTGTCGCAGGTGTCGGTGATTTGGTCGCTCGGGGTCATGGCACGAATCTATCGCATGCCGCACTGCAAACAAGAGCGCTCAGCCGGGATCGAAGCCCTCGAAGGTCATCTGGTCGGCATAACGTCGGGTCGTCTCCACATCCTCGGGCGTGCGCACGGTCCAGGTGATGACCGGAAGCCGCAGATCGTCGCGCACATGGGTGACGAAAGGGTTGGGCAGGGCCTTTACGTGATAGGAGACGAAGGAGACGTCGAGCGCGAGCGCCTCCTTGTGTCTGGCGAGCGCCGGCCGGCCGATTCCCTCGGCTGTCAGGCCGAGCGGTGCGCGCGATCCCGTGTCGCGAAAGGCGGCAAGTATGTCATGCTCGAACGACATCACCGCGGCCGGACCGTCGTAGCCGGCGAGGTCCGCCGCCACGGCCTTGGCCAGCGTCGCGTTGCGCGCGCCGTTGTCCTTGACCTCGATGACCACGGGGACGCGTCCGTCGACGAAGGCCAGCGTGTCGGCCAGGCTCGGAATGCCGTCCGAAGTCGGCCCGAGCCTGATTTGCCGCAGTTCCTCGGCGTTCCTGTCGGCGACCGGCCCGGTCTCGGCGGTCAGCCGGTCCAGCGTGTCGTCGTGAAAGACCATCGCGACGCCGTCTGCCGACAGCTGCACGTCGAGCTCGATCGCGTAATCGCCATCGACTGACGCTTCGAAGGCCGACAGCGAGTTTTCGTAGCGGGCCACGTTCCCGTCATGCAGGCCGCGATGGGCGATTGGCCGACGGGTCAGGAAATCGATCATCTCAGGCCTGTTCGGGTGAGAACCGGAGGACGGCCTCGATCTCGACAGGGGCGTCGAGCGGCAGGGCGGCCATGCCGACCGCCGAGCGGGCGTGACGGCCCACGTCTCCGAGAACCTCGACCAGAAAGTCGGACGCGCCGTTGGCGACGAGATGCTGTTCGGTGAAGCCGGGCGCGGAGGCGACGAAGACGGAGATCTTCACGATCGCCTCGATGCGCGCCAGGTCGCCGAGCGCGGCGTTCGCCTGGGCCAGGATGTTGACCGCGCACCACTTGGCGGCTTCCTGTCCGCCCGCCACGTCGAGATCGCGGCCGACGAGGCCCTTCGAGACAAGGGCGCCTTCGCGCAGCGGCAACTGGCCGGAGGTGTAAAGATGGTTCCCGCTGATGACGGCCGGCAGGTAGTTCGCGGCCGGCGCCGCTGCCTGCGGGAGCGTTATTCCGAGCGCGTCGAGCCGTTCGGCGATGCTGGTGGTCATTGTGCCGTCTCCTTCATCTATCTTGGAAAGCTGCGGACTTCGTCTTGCAACTTTTGCCTCGCTTCCGCCATGAGAATTCCTATAGTCGTCGAAAAACAGGGTCTCATGATGCTCTTCAGAAATGCCCGGTCGGCGGTTTGCGCGACCATTCTTCTCGCCACTCCTGCAATCGTCCATGCGCAAACGCTCGCGCCCCATCGCGCCGTCTACGACGTTGCGCTGCAGGACGTGTCCGACCGTTCCGGAATCAACGGCATGGACGGTCGGATCGTATACGAGTTCCAGGGGTCCGAGTGTGACGGTTACACGACGAATTTCCGCTTCGTGACGCGCATTCGCTCCAGCAGCGGCGACCGGCTGACCGACCAGCAGACCTCGACCTACGAAGACGGCTCCGGCGACTTCTTCCGCTTCCTGACGAAATCCTTCGTCGACGAGCGGCTGGACCGCGAACTGTCCGGCACGGCCCAGCGCGAGGACGGTTCGCTGATCGTCACGCTGAAGAAGCCGCAGGACGAGGAAGTGGTGCTGGGGCCGGCGATGTTCCCAAGCGCGCACATTCTCGATCTCATCGAGCGCGCGAAACAGGGCGAAACCTTCTACGAGGCGAAGCTGTTCGACGGGTCGGAGGACGCGGACCGGGTGATGAACACATCCGTCATCGTCGGCCGCGAGAAGACGGTTCAGGACGGCGACGCCGAAGCCGCCTCCGAATTGAAGGACGAACCCTATCGCAGCGTCACGATTTCCTATTTCGACGAGGAACTGGCGGAAGGCGCGGGCGAGTCGCTGCCGGACTACGAGATCGCCTTCAAGCTTTACGACAACGGCGTGACCCGTGACCTCGTCATGGACTATGGCGACTTCACGTTGCAGGGCACTCTGGTCAGCCTGGAGATGCTTCCCCGTCAGAGCTGCGACTGATCCGCAGGCGCCCGTCGCGCGGGCGCTTCATCGCGGCCCCATAATCGCCGCCCCACTTGCAATTGGCGCGCCGATGCGGTATCGCGCGCCGCATTCCACACACGAAGTTCGGTTTGTGCCGGGAGAAATCCGGCTCGACCACCGGTGGCGGGAAACCGCTTTTTGGCTTCGTGGAGGTTCAACCGGAAAGGAAAAACGATGGCGCTGCCAGATTACAGCATGCGTCAGCTCTTGGAAGCTGGCGTTCACTTCGGTCACCAGACTCACCGCTGGAACCCGAAAATGTCCCGTTACATCTTCGGGGCCCGCAACAACGTTCACATTCTTGATCTCTCCCAGACGGTGCCGCTGCTGCACCAGGCGCTGAAGGTCGTTTCCGACACCGTCGCCGGCGGTGGCCGCGTCCTGTTCGTCGGCACCAAGCGTCAGGCATCGGAAATCGTCGCCGACGCGGCTGCCCGCAGCGCGCAGTACTACGTCAACGCCCGCTGGCTCGGCGGCATGATGACCAACTGGAAGACGATCTCCAATTCGATCCAGCGCCTGCGCAAGGTCGAGGAAATCCTGGCGTCCGACGCTCAGGGCTTCACCAAGAAGGAACGCCTCAACCTGGAACGCGAGCGCGACAAACTCGATCGTGCACTCGGCGGCATCAAGGACATGGGCGGCGTTCCGGACCTGATGTTCGTGATCGACACCAACAAGGAAGCGATCGCCATTCAGGAAGCCAAGCGTCTCGGCATCCCGGTCGTCGCGATCGTCGATTCCAACTGCGATCCCGACGTCGTCGATTACCCGATCCCGGGCAATGATGACGCCGCGCGCGCCATTTCGCTCTATTGCGACCTGATCTCGCGCGCCGCCATCGACGGCATCGCGCGTCAGCAGGGCGCCGCCGGCATCGACATCGGTGCAAGCGAAGAGGCTCCGCTGGAAGAAGCGCTGGCCGAGGCACCGGCCGAAGCCGCCGAACCGGCGGCCGAAGAAGCCCAGGCCTGATCATTCAGCACCGCGTCCGTTCTCGGACGCGGTCATCAAACCGTTACATGAATCGGCGCATGGCTGGTCGCGATCAGCTGGCGTCACAGTTTCGGGCGACGCCCCGATACCGCTCGACATGAAGAGGCGAACCGATGAGTATCTCCGCATCCCTCGTGAAACAACTCCGTGAAACGACCGGCGCAGGCATGATGGACTGCAAGAAGGCGCTGACGGAAACCGACGGCGACATCGAAGCCGCGGTCGACTGGCTGCGCAAGAAGGGCATCGCCAAGGCCGACAAGAAGGCTGGCCGCACCGCGGCAGAGGGCCTGGTCGGCGTCGCTTCCGACGACAACGGCGCCGTCGTGGTCGAGGTCAACTCCGAGACCGACTTCGTGGCTCGCAACGAAGCCTTCCAGGATCTCGTGCGCAACGTCGCCAGTGCGGCGCTCGCGACCGACGGTTCCGTCGAGGCCGTTGCCGCCGCCACCTATCCGGGCAGCGCCAAGTCGATCGAAGACACCGTCAAGGACGCCGTGGCGACCATCGGCGAGAACATGAACCTGCGTCGTTCGGCACGTCTCGACGGCACGGTCGCCGTGTACGTCCACAATGCCGTCGCCGAAGGCCTCGGCAAGCTCGGCGTTCTCGTCGGCATCGAGACGGCCGGTGACAAGGACGCCGCGCGCGCGATCGGTCGTCAGATCGCCATGCATGTGGCTGCGACCAACCCGCTCGCCCTGGACGTCGACGATCTGGACCAGGCTGCGGTCGAGCGCGAACGCGCGATCTTCTCCGACCAGGCGCGTGCGTCGGGCAAGCCGGAGAACATCATCGAGAAGATGGTCGAAGGCCGTCTGCGCAAGTTCTACGAGGAGGTCTGCCTCCTCAAGCAGGCTTTCGTGATCAATCCGGACCTGACGGTCGAGAAGGCGCTTGCCGAAGCCGAGAAGGAAATCGGCGCCTCTGCGAAGGTCACCGGCTTCGTCCGTTTCGCGCTCGGCGAGGGCGTCGAGAAGGAAGAATCGGATTTCGCAGCTGAAGTCGCGGCAGCCGCGAAGGGCTGATTTGCCTCTCGCACCGTAATCGGTGCAATCAATCAAATCCCGGTCGGGCGCCGCGTGACAACGCGGCGCCCTTCATGTATCGGAAGGGCGCGATTCAACCATGTGTATTGATGTTCTTTCATGACTGTTATTCCCGCCTACAAACGCGTCCTTTTGAAGGTGTCCGGTGAAGCCCTGATGGGCAACCAGGGCTTCGGAATCGATGTGGAGGTGGCCGACCGGATTGCGGGCGACATCAAGGAAGCCGTGGATATCGGCGTGCAGGTGGCCGTCGTCATCGGTGGCGGCAACATCTTTCGCGGCGTCGCCGTGGCGTCCAAGGGCGGGGACCGGGTGACCGGCGACCACATGGGCATGCTGGCGACCGTCATCAATTCGCTGGCGCTGCGGACGTCTCTCGTCAAGAAGGGCGTCGATGCGGTGGTGCTGTCGGCGATCGCCATGCCGCAGCTGTGCGAAGGTTTCTCGCAGCGCAAGGCGATGAGCTACATCGAGCAGGGCCGGGTGGTGATCTTCGCCGGCGGCACGGGCAATCCCTATTTCACCACCGATTCTGCCGCAGCGCTGCGCGCAGCCGAGATCGGTGCCGACGCGCTTTTCAAGGGAACCCAGGTCGACGGGGTCTATTCCGCCGATCCGAAGAAGGTTCCCGACGCCGAGCGATTCTCCTCCATCACCCACGACGAGGTGCTCGCCCGCGGACTGTCCGTGATGGATGTCGCGGCGGTGGCCTTGACCCGTGAAAACCACATTCCCATTGTCGTCTTCTCGATCCACGAGCGTGGCGGTTTCCTGCAGATCCTCCATGGCGGCGGACATGCAACGCTGGTGACCGACAAGAAGGCGTCGTAGGGCAGGAAAGGAAACAAGAACAATGAGCCAGGATTTCGATTTCGACGATTTGAAACGCCGCATGGCGGGCGCGGTCGCCTCCTTCAAGGGAGACCTCGGCGGCCTGCGCACGGGCCGCGCCTCGGCATCGCTGCTCGATCCGATCACGATCGAGGCTTATGGTTCGACGATGCCGATCAACCAGGTCGCCAACGTCACCGTTCCCGAGCCGCGCATGCTGGCAGTGTCCGTCTGGGACAAGTCGATGGTCAACGCGGTCGAAAAGGCCATTCGCGAATCGACGCTCGGCCTTAACCCGATGACCGACGGCACGACCGTCCGCGTGCCGCTGCCCGAGCTCAACGAGGAGCGCCGGCGCGAACTGGTCAAGATCGCGCATCAATATGCGGAGAACGCCCGCATCGCGGCGCGCCATGTCCGTCGTGACGGCATGGAAACGCTGAAGCGTCTCGAAAAGGACGGCGAGATGAGCCAGGACGAGAGCCGGGTTCATTCCGACGAGGTCCAGAAGCAGACCGACGCGACGATTTCGGAGATCGATTCGCTGCTGGCTGAAAAAGAAAAAGAAATCATGCACGTATGATCCGCGCGAGCGGGTGGTGAAGGGAAGCGAGGCCGATCGCATTGGCCGGTGAGATGGAAAACCAGAGCAGCGCTGCATTGCGCCATGTTGGCATCATCATGGACGGCAATGGCCGGTGGGCGGCCGCCCGCGGCCTGCCGCGCACTTTGGGTCATCGCGCCGGTGTCGATGCGGTCCGCAAGACGGTGCGCGCCGCCGGCGAACTCGGCATTTCCTACCTGACGCTCTATGCGTTCTCCTCGGAGAACTGGTCGCGCCCCAAGCAGGAAGTGCGCGACCTGCTCGGCCTGATGAAGCTGTTCATCACGCGCGATCTCGCCGAACTCTGCGCCAACGGCGTGCGGATCCGCGTCATCGGCGACCGCCAGGGCCTGTCGCGCGACATTCTCGGGCTGATCGACATGGCTGAGAGCCGGTCGGCCGCCAATACCGGGCTCAACCTGAACATCGCCTTCAACTATGGCGGCCGCGACGAGATCCGGCGCGCCGTCATCGGCCTGGTCGGCCGGATGGAGGCCGAGGGCAGGGACTGCGCCTCGATCACGGAGAGCGACATCACCGGCGCGCTCGACACCGGCGGGCAACCGGACCTCGATCTGGTCATTCGCACCAGCGGCGAAATGCGCCTTTCGAACTTCATGCTCTGGCAGGCGGCCTATTCCGAGTTCGTGTTCCTGCCCTGCATGTGGCCCGATTTCGACAAGTCCTGGCTCGAGCAGGCGATCGAAGAGTATTCTTCGCGCACGCGCCGTTATGGCGGCGTTCCGGACGCGGACGCCAAGGACATCGCATTATGAACGAACTGAAGGCACGGTCGCTGTCGGCTGTCGTGCTGGCCGTGGCGGTGCTTGGCGCGACCCTTGTCGGCGGCTGGCTCTTCGCCGTGATCTCCACCGCGATTGCGATGGTCGTCTGGGCGGAATGGGTCGACGTGGTCTGCCCTAACGGGGACGACCGGATCAGGCTGCTGGGCTTCTTCTTCCTCGGACTGGTCTTCATCGGCGCGCTCTTCGTGCCGAACGGCGCCATGCCCTTCGTGTGGGCGGCCGCCACGGCGGCGTTCGCGGTGTCGTCGGTCTCGCTGGTCGGCGGCAAATGGTCGTTGATCGGGTTTCTCTATTCGGGCCTGGCGCTGGTGGCGCTGAACATGCTGCGCGAGGCCGGCGGTCACGCCTCCGGGCTCATTGCCGTGCTGTTCCTGTTCGGCGTCGTCTGGGGCACGGATATCGGCGCCTATTTCGCGGGCCGCCACTTCGGCGGGCCGAAGATCGCGCCGGCGATCTCGCCCAAGAAGACCTGGTCGGGCGGCTTCGGCGGCCTCGGCTCCGCGATCGTCGCGGCGCTGATCCTGTTCGCGGTCGCGGGCCTCGGCTCCTATGGCGTGGCGATCCTGCTGGCGATCGTGCTGTCGGTGGTCTCGCAGGCGGGAGACTTCTTCGAATCGTGGCTGAAGCGGCGCAACGGCGTCAAGGATTCCAGCCACATCATACCTGGCCATGGCGGCTTCATGGATCGCGTCGACGGCCTGGTCTTCGCGGCGATCGCGTTGTGGCTTCTTTGCGTCCTCGACGCAGGCTTCGCACGGCCGTCCTCGGCCTTCTTTTGACCTCTGGCGTCACGCTCCCGCCGGAATTGGATGTGTAATCGGCCGGGGCACTGACAGGGATTGGCGATGGTGGATTTTGTGACGAGCGTGTTTGCGACCGACGGGTTCCTGATCGGAACCCTGCTTCCCTTCCTTTTCGTCCTGCTGATCGTCGTCTTCGTGCACGAACTCGGCCATTATCTGGTCGGCCGCTGGTGCGGAATCGGCGCCAAGATCTTCTCGGTCGGCTTCGGACCCGAACTGGCAGGCTTCACCGATCGGCGCGGAACCCGGTGGCGGCTGTCCCTGATCCCGCTTGGCGGCTACGTGAAATTCGTCGGCGACATGAACGCCGCCTCCATGCCGGAGGGCCAGGATGACCCGTCGCTCTCGCCCGAAGAGCGCAAATTCGCCTTTCAGAACAAGTCCGTAGCGCGCCGCGCCGCGACGGTGTTCGCCGGGCCGCTCGCCAATTTCATCTTTGCCGTGGTGATCTTCACCGCGATCTTCTCGGTCTTCGGACGCGGCGTGGCGGATCCCGTCGCATCGGAAGTCCGTCCGGGCAGCGTCGCGGAGAGCGTCGGCATCCTGCCGGGAGACCGATTCATCAGCCTCGACGGCAAGCCGGTCGTGCAGTTCTCCGACGTGCAGCGCTATGTCTCGGTTCGCTCCGGCGAACCGATCGAAATGGTGATGGAGCGCGACGGCGAGTTGCTCACCTTCATCGTGACGCCGAAGCGGCTGGAGATCGAGGATCGATTCGGCAACAAGATGGAACAGGGCATCATCGGTGTCCTGAACAATCGCCAGACCGGCGGCCAGCGAATCGAACAATACGGGCTGGGACAGTCCTTCGTCATGGCCGTCACCGAGACGGCCTATGTGGTGCAGCGGACCGGCGGCTATATCGGCGGAATTTTCTCCGGGCGGGAGAAGCCGGACCAGATCGGCGGGCCGATTCGCGTCGCCAAGATGTCGGGGCAGGTGGCGACGCTGGGTTTCGTCGCGCTGCTCAATCTGGCCGCGATCCTGTCCATCTCCATCGGACTTCTGAATCTGCTGCCGATTCCGATTCTGGATGGCGGACATCTGCTCTTCTATTTCTTCGAGGCGATCCGCGGCCGGCCGGTGCCGGAGAATGCGCAGGAATATGGTTACCGAATCGGATTCGGCCTGATCCTCGGACTGATGGTTTTCGCGACGTGGAACGACGTGACCTCGTTGTTCGGAGGCTGACAGGTGCCGTTACGTCTTCTGCGGAGACGGAATCGACCCGTTCCTGGCCTCGCGATCACGCGACCGGAACAGGAGCCGAGCCTGAAAACGACCGGGTTTCGCCAGCCGCAGATCGTCGCAAAAGGCATTTGTTCACGCTCTGGCGATATGGTTTGCTGCGGCGGACCGGGGTTTCCGCCGGGAAGTGGAGGGGGTGTGGCAGCCCTGTCGCGTGTTTCGCGTGACGATTTTGCCACGCCTGTGATGTTCGCCGATCCAATTTGGCTGTAGGTCTTGCGTGTGACTTCAAAGCCTGTAATACGGTGAATTCAAAAGGATTATGCTCTATGATCCGATCTGGGGCGGACGCGGAGAAAAGGGGAACTAACCCGATGATGCCTGCATCGAAGATGTTAAGCGCCGTTTCGGCGATTGCTCTGGCTCTGACTCCTGCTGTCGGAGGGGCGATCGTTCTGACGGCGGGTGCCGTCTCGACCGCAGAGGCAGCTGTGGTTCGCACGATTTCAGTGAGAGGGAACACTCGCGTTTCCGCGGGTACCGTTGCCGACATTATCGGCTTCTCGGCCGGCAAGAACTATTCGGCTGCCGATGTCGATGACGCGGTGAAGACGCTTTTTGCGACCGGCCTTTTTGCCGACGTCGACGTCTATCCGTCCGGTTCTGTTCTGGTCGTCGAGGTGTCCGAGCTTTCGATCGTCAACCAGGTGATCTTCCGCGGCAACCGGAAGAACAAGGATGATCGTCTGCGTTCCGTCGTTCGGCTGCAGCCGCGCGGGACCTTCGATCAGGCGACGCTTGACGCCGACGTCGACGCGATCCGCGAAGCCTACAGCCGCATCGGTCGCGCTGACGTCAACGTCTATCCCGAGGTCGTCGATCTCGGCGAAAACCGCGTCAACATCGTCTTCCAGATCGACGAGGGCGACCGCACGAAGATCTCCCAGATCAATTTCGTCGGAAATAACGCGTTCAGCGATCGCCGTTTGCAGTCCGTGATCACCACGAAGCGCACCAATCCGCTTTCCTGGCTGATGCGCAACGACGTCTATGACGATCAGCGTCTGGCTGCCGACGAGGAAATGCTTCGCCGGTTCTATTTCAATCACGGCTATGCCGACTTCCGTATCCTCTCGTCGGCTGGCGATGTGGATCCGAACACCGGCAACATCGTTGTGACCATCGAGGTCGATGAAGGCGAGCGCTACACGTTCGGCTCCGTCGAGATCGACAGCACGGTCAGCGGCGTGTCCTCCGACGATCTGCGTCGCACCATCTCGACGCGCAGCGGTTCCGTCTACAGCGCCGAGAACGTCGAAGACACGCTCATCGACATGTCCGAAAACCTTGCTGGCAACGGTTTCCCGTTCGCCGAGGTGACGCCGGTCGGCAACCGCAATTTCGAGAACCGCACGATCGACATCACCTATGTCGTCGATCAGGGCCAGCGCGCCTTCATCGAGCGTATCGAGATCGTCGGAAACGCCCGTACGCGTGATTACGTGATCCGTCGCGAATTCGATCTGTCGGAAGGTGACGCGTTCAACAAGGTTCTGCTCCGTCGTGCGCAGAAGCGCCTTGAGGCTCTGAACTACTTCGAGCGCGTCGACATCCAGACGCGTCCGGGCTCCGCTCCGGACCGCGTGGTGCTGGTCGTCAACGCCGTCGACAAGTCGACCGGTGAGTTCGGCATCGGCGCCGGCTATACGACCGGTGACTCCGGCGGCATCTCCGTCGAGGCGAGCGTCGTCGAGCGCAACTTCCTCGGCCGCGGCCAGACGGTTCGCGTCAGCGCCGGCGGCGGTGTGGACAATCGTACCTACGACATCTCGTTCACCGAGCCGTATTTCCTGGGCTATCGCCTGGCAGTGACCGGTTCGGCGTTCCGTCGTACGAAGGACACCGACAACTACAATCTCGCCACGCAGGGCGGGTCTGTCAGCTTCGGCCTTCCGATCACGGAAGACCTGATGGCGAATTTCGGTTACAAGTTCTCCCAGGACGAGTATTCCGATCTCGATTGCCCGGGTGACACCCCGACCTCGATCTGTACCGAGACTTCGAACGGTGCCGATGCGACGTGGACGAAGTCCGCTGCGTTCTACGGGCTGACCTACAACACGATCGACAGCGCGCAGGATCCGCATGAAGGCCTGCTGCTCCGGTTCAAGCAGGAATTCGCCGGCATTGGCGGTGACGCGCAGTACGTGTCGTCGACCTTCGACGGCCGCTACTTCAAGACCCTGTCGGAGAGCGCTGATCTCGTCGGCATGATCAAGGTCGGCGCCGGCAATATCACCGGCCTCGGCAAGGATGTGCGGACTCTCGATCACTTCCAGCTTGGCACTCAGCACATTCGCGGCTTTGCACACAATGGCATCGGTCCGACGGAAGTGGGTGGCACCGACCATGTCGGCGGCAAGACCTATTTCCACGCCACGGCGGAAGCGCAGTTCCCCATTCCGGCAGTGCCGCGGGCCCTCGGCCTGAAGGGTTCGGTGTTTGCCGACACCGCGACGCTGTTCGGGCATGACGCGGATCCGGCGGATGTCGAGAACACCGGCATGGAATGGCGCGCATCGGCAGGTGTCGGCCTGATCTGGCAGTCGCCCTTCGCGCCGCTGCGGTTCGACTACGCGGTTCCCTTGGCCAAGGAAGAATCGGACAAGGTCCAGAAGTTCAACTTCTCGGTCTCGACCGCATTCTGATGGAATGGCCCGGCCTTGTGCCGGGCCGAATTCCTTGTGTCTGCGTCCTCTCCAAATTTCCTGGAATCGAGTCCCGCTCTGGGCGTGGATGACATTGCGTCTCTGTGCGACGGGCGTGTCGCAGGCGGCAGCGAGGTCGTCATTTCTGCCTTGTGCTCCATGGAGCATCCGAAGGCGGGCGCCTTGGCGTTTGCCCAGCCGAAAGCAAAAGACGCGGATTTGGCTCGTTTGTCCATGGTCGGCGCTATCCTCTGCGTCGAGGCCGATCTGGATCGCATGCCGGCCGAGCCGGCCAAGATCGTCGTCGACAAACCGCATCGTGCCTTCGCCAGTATCGGCCGGCACCTGTTCCCGGCGAGCCTGGGGCCAAGCCCTGTCAGCCTGAGCGATGGCGCCAGCGACCGGTTCCCGGACGCGCGCGTCTCAACGCTGGCCGAGATCGAGGATGGCGCGGTGATCGGACCGGGTGCCGTGATCGGCGACCACGCCGCTGTCGGGCGGGGCAGCATGATCGGCGCGAATGCGGTCATCGCCGATTCCACCCAGATCGGGCGGGACTGCCGGATCGGCGCGAATGCCGTGCTGCAATATGCGCTGGTCGGGAACCGCGTGATCATTCACGGCGGTGCGCAGATCGGGCAGGACGGGTTCGGATTCGTGCCGGGCGACGGCGCGCTGGAACGGGTGCCGCAGCTCGGACGTGTCATCATTCAGGACGGCGTGGAAATCGGTTCCAACGCCACGATCGATCGCGGTGCGTTGGATGATACGGTGATCGGCGAGGGGACGAAGATCGATAATCTCGTCCAGATCGCTCACAATGTGCGTATCGGCCGACACTGCGTCATCGCTGCCCAGAGCGGCGTCTCCGGCAGCGTCGTCATCGGAGACGGCTGCATGCTCGGCGGAGGCGTAGGGATTGCCGATCATGTGACGATCGGATCCGGCGTCCAGATCGGCGCGGCGTCGGGTGTCATGCACGATATTCCCGATGGCGAACGATGGGTGGGCTCGCCGGCGATGCCGGTCAAGCAGTTCTTTCGCCAGGTTGCCGCGTTGCGCAAACTGTCCGCCACAGATAAGAAGCGAAAAAACAGCGATTAGCGGGATTATTGATGTCAGACAGTGAAACGCAGTCCACGACCCTGGAGACCATGGACATCCAGAAGATCATGCGGCTGCTGCCCCATCGATATCCTTTTCTGCTGATCGACCGGGTGGAGAGAATCGACGGCGAGCGCTCGGCGGTCGGGATCAAGAACGTCACATCGAGCGAACCGCAATTCCAGGGTCACTTCCCCCATCGCCCGATCATGCCGGGCGTCCTCATGATCGAGGGCATGGCTCAGACCGCCGCGGTGATCGGCATCCAGGCGATCGGCGACGACAAGCCGGCACTGGTCTATTTCATGACGATCGACAACGCCAAGTTCCGCCGCCCTGTCGTGCCCGGCGACGTTCTGGAATATCACGTCAGCCTGATGAAGAAGCGCGGCCGCGTCTGCCGCTACGCCTGCGTTGCCATGGTCGGCCACGAAAAGGTGGCCGAGGCGGAATTGACCGCCATGCTGACCTCCGAAGAAGAGGCAGACTGACCCGTGGATCAGGTTCCGCCTTCCCTTATTCATCCGACCGCGCTTGTGGAGCCTGGTGCGGAACTAGGTCGCAATGTGAGAATAGGTCCGTTTTGTCATGTGGGGGGCATGGCGAAGGTCGGCGATGATGTCGAACTGATGAGCCATGTCGTCATCGCCGGCGACACGACGATCGGCGAGGGGACGCGCGTCTTCCCGCATGCGATCCTCGGCGGCGAGCCGCAGAACACCGCCTACAAGGGCGAACGGACGCGGCTGGTGATCGGGCGCAACAACACGATCCGCGAAGGCGTGACGATGCATATCGGCACCGGCAATGCGCGTGGCGAGACGACGGTCGGCGACCATTGCATGTTCCTGGCCTATTCGCATGTCGCCCATGACAGCGTGCTGGGCGACCATGTCACCTTCGCCAACAACGTGATGATCGGCGGCCATGCCGTCATCGGCGACCGGGTGATCATCGGCGGCGGCGCGGCCGTGCACCAGTTCTGCGAAGTCGGCCATCACGCCTTCATCGGCGGGGTGGCGGCTGTCGTCCGAGACGTGATCCCCTATGGCATGGTCATGGGCAATCGCAGCTATCTTGCCGGCCTCAACCTAGTCGGCATGAAGCGCTCGGGCATGGACCGCAGCGAGATGACCGCCATCCGCCATGCCTACAAGAGGCTGTTCGACGGTGGCGGATCGGTGCGCGAGCGGGCCGAGGAATTGATCGAGGCCTACCCGAATTCTGCGGCCGTCCGCGACATCGCGACCTTCATCCTGCGTGACAGCAAGCGGCATCTGGTGACGCCGCTGAGCACACGCCGCAGCGCGCACGAAGCCGGCGACGAGTGAACGATGGCTGGCCTCGCTGCGCAGAGCAAGGGGCGCGTCGCGATCATCGCCGGCAGCGGAAGCATCCCCGTATTCGTCGCCGAGACATTGCGAGAGCAGGGCACTGAGCCCTTCGTGATCGCGATCGAAGGCGAAGCCGATCCCGCGCTGCAGCGTTTCGAGCACGTCACGATCACCACCGCCCAGATCGGCCGGCTGATGTCGGCTCTCAACCGGATCAAGCCCGCCGACGTCGTCCTTGTCGGCGGCGTGCGCGGACGGCCGCGCCTGTCGAGCCTGCGGCCGGACCTCGCGACGGTCCACCTGCTTCTGCGCGTCGTTTCGAAGCTGCGGTCAGGTGACGACGTGCTGCTGCGCGGCGTCGTCGACATGATCGAGGAGGAAGGCTTCCGCGTGCGGGGCGTGCATGAGCTCGTGCCCGAATTGCTGGCGCCGGAAGGCCAGATCGCCGGCCCGCAGCCCGCCCGCTCCGATCGCGACGCGCTGACGACGGCGGTTGCCGGGGCACTGGCGCTGGGACGGCTGGACGCGGGACAGGCCTGTGTCGCGATCGGTCAGCGGATCGTGGCCCTGGAGGCGGCGGAGGGAACCGACGCCATGCTGCGACGCGTCGCCGAGCTTCGCGACGAGGGGCGGCTGCCGACGCAGCGCGGAGGCGTGCTCGTGAAGCTTGCCAAGCCCGGCCAGGAGCTGCGCGCCGATCTCCCGACCATCGGCCCGGCAACCGTCGAAAACGCCGCACGCGCCAAGCTGAGCGGCATCGCGGTGCATGCCGGGCGGGCGCTCGTCGCGGAATTCGACGAAACCTGCGCGAAGGCGAAGGATCTCGGCGTGTTTCTCGTCGGCGTCGTCCCTGAAGCGGAAGACCTGGAGAGGGTGGGCGGATGACTTCAGACCGCGAACTCGTGCTGGGAATCGTCGCCGGCGAGGAATCGGGCGAGAACCTGGCCATCGACCTCCTCGAAGCGATCGAAGCCGTCACGGGCAGGCCGGCAAAGCTCGTTGGCGTCGGTGGCGACCGTCTGCGCGAGAAGGGCCTGAACAGCGTCTTCGATTCGTCCGAGATCGCCATCACCGGCGTCAGCGCGGTGCTGGCGCGATTGCCGCAGCTGATGATGCGGATCCGGCAGACCGCCGATGCGCTGATCGCGGCCAGGCCGGACGCCATCATCATGATCGACAGTCCGGATTTTTCCCATCGCGTCGCCAAGCGCGTCAAACAGGCGCTACCGGATACGCCGATCGTCAAATATGTCGCGCCGTCCGTCTGGGCCTGGCGGCCGGAACGCGCGCGCAAGATGGCGGCGCATATCGACCACATCCTCGCGATCCTTCCTTTCGAACCGGCGGTGATGAAGCGCCTCGAGGGGCCGCCCACGCACTATGTCGGCCATCCGCTCGCCTCCGACCCGGACCTTGCCGAGGTGTGGGCAGAACGCGCCGAGCGGCCCGAGCGTGAAGCCGGCGAGCCGTTCGACCTGCTGGTCCTGCCGGGGTCGAGAACGGGTGAGGTCAACGCCCTGCTGCCGGATTTCGGCAAGGCGGTCGAGGTGCTGCACGAGCGCGGGCACGCGTTTCGCGTCCACATTCCGACCTTGCCGCGGCTGGCCGAGACCGTCAGGCGGGAGACGGCCGCGTGGCCGGTCCAGCCGAGCGTCACCGTCACGCGTGACGAGAAGCTGGATGCGTTTCGTCGGGCGGACGCCGCTCTGGCGGCATCGGGCACCGTGCTCCTGGAACTCGGGCTGTGCGGCGTGCCCGTGATCAGCTGCTATCGCGTCGACCTCATCATGCGGGCCGTCGTGCCGCTGATCACGATCTGGACGGCGGCGCTACCCAACCTGATCTGCGATAGGCCGGTGGTGCCGGAATATTTCGACAGGACGATCCGGCCCGGCCTGCTGGCGCGGCATGTCGAGCAGTTCGTCGAGCCGGGCAGCCTGGCCGCGCAACAGCAGATCGACGGCTTCTCGGACATGCGTGCCCTGCTGGCGACCGAGGAACGGACCGGCACGCGGGCGGCCCGCATCATCCTGGACGCGATCGCCGCCTCGTCGCGATAGCGCGGCACTGCGCCAGGGCTGAAACGAAAGACGCCGGCGATCGGGACGGTCGCCGGCGTCTTTGCATCTGGTGTGCGTGGAGCGGTTATCCGCGCGTGTTGATCGCCACGTAATCGCGCTTCGCCTCGCCGGTGTAGAGCTGGCGGGGACGGCCGATGCGCTGGCTCGGATCCTCGATCATTTCCTTCCACTGGGCGATCCAGCCGACCGTGCGGGCGACCGCGAACAGCACCGTGAACATGGTGGTCGGGAAGCCGAGCGCGCGCAGCGTGATGCCGGAATAGAAGTCGATGTTCGGATAGAGCTTCTTCTCGACGAAATATTCGTCGTGCAGCGCGATCTTCTCCAGTTCCATCGCGACCTCGAGCAGCGGGTCGTCCTTGATGCCCAGTTCGCCCAGCACCTCGTGCGTGGTCTTCTGCATGATCTTGGCGCGCGGGTCGTAGTTCTTGTAGACGCGGTGGCCGAAGCCCATCAGGCGGAACGGATCGTTCTTGTCCTTGGCGCGGGCGATGAACTCCGGAATGCGGTCGACCGAGCCGATTTCGGCAAGCATGTTGAGCGCCGCCTCGTTGGCGCCGCCATGCGCCGGGCCCCACAGGCAGGCGATGCCCGCCGCGATGCAGGCGAAGGGATTGGCGCCCGACGAACCGGCCAGGCGAACCGTAGAGGTCGACGCGTTCTGCTCGTGGTCGGCGTGCAGGATGAAGATGCGGTCCATGGCGCGGGCCAGAACCGGATTGACCTTGTAGTCCTCGCACGGCACGGCGAAGCACATGCGCAGGAAGTTCGACGCGTAGTCGAGATCGTTCTGCGGATAGATGAACGGCTGGCCGATGTGGTATTTGTAGGCCATCGCCGCGATGGTCGGCATCTTGGCGATCATGCGCATCGAGGCGACCATGCGCTGATGCGGATCGGAGATGTCGGTCGAGTCGTGGTAGAACGCCGAAAGGGCGCCGACCGTGCCGCACATCACCGCCATCGGGTGGGCGTCACGACGGAAGCCGGTGAAGAAGCGGTTCATCTGCTCGTGCACCATGGTGTGGCGCGTGACGCGATAGTCGAAATCCGACTTCTGGGTCTTGGTCGGCAGTTCGCCGTAGAGCAGCAGGTAGCAGACCTCGAGGAAATCGCCATGCTCGGCGAGCTGTTCGATCGGATATCCGCGGTGCAGCAGGGTGCCTTCGTCGCCGTCGATGAAGGTGATCTTGGAATCGCAGGAGGCGGTGGAGGTGAAGCCGGGATCGTAGGTGAATGCGCCGGTTTCCTTGTAGAGGGACGAGATGTCCACGACGCTCGGCCCGATCGTTCCTTCGCGTACGGAGAATTCATGCTCCCCACCGTTCAATGACAGTTTCGCGCTTTTATCAGACATGATGTCTCCCTTTTTTCGGTCCCGTATTGTGTTGGAAATCTTATCAATTATCGCAGTGCAATATGCTCCGCCCGAACGGTCTGGGCTGGTTGCTAACCCAATCGCCGGGCCCTGCCAAGCCAGCCGATGGGCTTATTGTTGCGATGCACTATAATGCGCCGAACCGCTTCGCGGAAGCCATCACGCTTCGCAATCGCCGATGCGCGCAAGCGATTCCTCCCGTCCCAAAACAGCCAGCACATCGAACACGCCGGGCGACGTGCTGCGGCCGGTAAGCGCCGCGCGCAGGGGCTGCGCGACCTTGCCGAGTTTCAGCCCTTCGCTTTCCGCAAAGGCACGAACCGCGGCGTCCAGCGCTTCCACATTCCACTCTGCGGCGGCTTCGAGCGACGGCCTGATCCGGCCGAGAACGGCGCGGGCGTCGTCGGTCAGAATGCCGGCGGCCTTCTCGTCGAAATCGAGCGGGCGCTGCGCGAACAGGTAGCCGGCGCTGTCGATAAGATCGGTGAGCGTCTTGGCGCGCTCCTTCAGCCCGGGCATGGCCGCCAGAAGCTGCGGACGCCGTTCCTCGAAGGCGGCGCGTACCGCCTCGGTGCCTTCCAGCTCCGGCAGCAGCGCCTCGATGCGGTCGACCAGATAGGCGTCGTCCGCCGAGCGGACATAATGGCCGTTGATCGCCTCCAGCTTGGCGAAATCGAACCGTGCCGCGCCCTTGTTGACGTCGGTCACGTCGAACCAGGAGATCATGTCCTCGGTCGACATGATCTCGTCGTCGCCATGGCTCCAGCCGAGACGGGCGAGATAGTTGCGCAGCGCCTCGGGCAGGTAGCCCATCGCGCGATAGGCCTCGACGCCGAGCGCACCGTGCCGCTTGGAGAGCTTGGCGCCATCCGGGCCGTGGATCAGCGGGATGTGCGACATGTTGGGCACGGCCCAGCCCATCGCCTCGAAGATGATCGTCTGGCGCGCCGCATTGGTGAGGTGATCGTCTCCGCGAATGATGTGGGTGACGCCCATGTCGTGATCGTCCACGACCACGGCGTGCATGTAGGTCGGCGTTCCGTCGGAGCGCACGATGATGAAATCGTCGAGATCCTTGTTGGGGAAGCGCACCTCGCCCTGCACCATGTCGCGGACGACGGTTTCGCCGTCACGCGGTGCCTTGATGCGGATGACCGGCTTCACGCCTTCCGGCGCTTCGGACGGGTCGCGGTCGCGCCAGCGGCCGTCATAGCGCGGCGGACGGCCTTCCGCGCGGGCCTTCTCGCGCATCTCGGTCAGTTCTTCCGGTGAGGCGTAGCAATAGTAGGCCTTGCCGGCCGACAGGAGCTCCTCGGCGACCTCGCGGTGGCGGTCGACGCGCGAGAACTGCGACAGCGGCTCGCCGTCCCATTCGAGGCCGAGCCAATGCAACCCGTCGAGGATCGCTTCAACCGCAGCTTGCGACGATCGCTCGCGGTCGGTATCCTCGATGCGGAGCAACATCTTGCCGCCGGTGTGCTTGGCGTAGAGCCAGTTGAACAGGGCGGTGCGGGCACCGCCGATATGCAGGAAGCCGGTCGGGGAGGGGGCGAAACGGGTGACGACCTCGCCAGTCATGCTGTGCTCCGAATGTATTGAATAGGGCGCCGCATCGGCGGCCGGGTGGGGAATTCGCTGCCCGTTTAGCACATGCGCGGGCCGGCGCAAACTCGCAGCGCCGGGCGGGGGCGATCCAACCGTCATGACCGCGCCCGACGACGAGCTTCGCACCGCCATCGACGAAAGGCTGTTCTTCCGGCCGCCGGAACACCTGCCTCCCGATGCGCCCGTGGCGCCCGTCGAGCCGGCCGGCGAGACAGCGCCGATTGCGAGGCCGCCACGCCGAAGGAGGGGCATCCGACTTGGTATCGATCGTGCGGCGATCGGGCGCGGTATCCGGGCGGCGATCGCCCGCGAGGAAGGGCTCGGCACGCCGTTCCTGTTCCTGCCGGTCGGTCTGCTTTGCGGCATCGTCATCTATTTCGCGCTGCCCGCCGAGCCGCTGATGTGGAACACGTTTTCCGGCCTCGCCGTGTTTACGGCGCTCGCATTCGGATTGCGCAACCGAAGCGTTGGCTTGCATTGGGCCGCGATCGCCGGCGGCGTCGTGATCGCCGGCATGGTGATTGCGAAAGCGAACACCCTGTGGGCGGCGACGCCGATGCTGGGATCGGATGTCACCACCCGCCTGACGGGGCGCATCGTGGCATTAGAGGAGCGCGCCAATGGCCGCACCCGGTTCACGGTCGACATCGTCAGGACGGAACGCCCGACACTGCGATACGCCCCCGACCGCGTGCGCGTGACCGCGCCGGGGAGCGCGGATGGATATGTCGTCGGCGGCGGGATCACGGGCCTCGTGCGACTGACCTCGCCGTCGGGCCCGGCGCATCCGCACGGCTATGATTTCGCCTTTCACTCCTATTTCGACGGCATCGGCGCGAACGGGTTCTTCCTCGGGGACCCGGCAACGACGGAACTCGCCACCGGTCCGGGCATCGTTGCGCGCATCGCCGCCGGGATGGAGCGCCTGCGCCAGGCGATCGGCCGGCAGATCCTCGACGCCGCGCCGGATCGCCGAGGCGCGGTCGCGGCGGCGCTGGTGACCGGCAACAAGGCCGGTATTCCGGAGGATGTTACCGAGGCGCTGCGGGTTTCAGGCCTGGCGCATATCCTGTCGATCTCCGGCCTGCACATGGCGCTGGTCGCGGCCACGGTGATGGCCGCCCTGCGCTTCGGCTTCGCGCTTGCGCCGGAATGGTCGGCGCGCCATCCGGTGCGCAAATACGCCGCCGCCGGCGCGCTTGCGGCAACGGGCTTCTACCTCTTTCTCGCCGGCGCGGGCGTCGCCACGCAGCGCTCCTTCGTGATGCTCGCCATCATGCTGCTGGCGCTGACCTTCGACCGCAACGCCGTGACCATGCGCAATCTCGCGCTGGCGGCGCTCGTCATCCTGGCGACCGCGCCGCACGAGGCGATCGGGCCGGGCTTCCAGATGTCGTTTGCCGCGACAATGGCGCTGATCGCGGTCTATGGCGGCTGGCAGGACTGGCGCGAAGGGCGGGACCGGCGGGCAAAGGACCGACCGCAGCGCGGGCTTGTGCTTTCCGCCCTGGCGACCGCGGGCCGCTATGCGCTCGGCATCGTGGTCACTTCGCTGATCGCCGGCGTGGCGACCGGGCTCTTCGCCTCGTACCATTTCGGCCGCGTCGCGCCCTATGGGTTGCTCGCCAATCTCGCGGCGATGCCGGTCGTCACGATCCTCGTCATGCCGCTCGCCGTCGCGGCCATGATCGCCATGCCCTTCGGGTTGCACCTCTATGTCTTCAAGGCGATGGCATGGGGCGTCGGTCTCGTCATCGACATTGCCGAGCGTGTCGCAGCCCTGTCGCCGGCGATCGCGAGCGGTCAGATGCCGGCGGCGGCGCTGATCGCCTTTGCGACGGGTCTGATGGTCTTCTGCCTTCTCTCAAGCCGCTTGCGCTGGATCGCGCTCCTGCCATTCGCCGCGGGCATCGCGCTCTGGGGTGCCGCATCCGCGCCTGTGGCGATCCTGTCGGAGGACGCCCGCCAGTTCGCTCTGATCGAGCGAGGCGGCGGGCAGGCGCGTTTGCATGTCAATCGCAGCCGTCCAAGCCAGTTCATCACCGGGCAATGGCAGGAAGCCTATCGCGCGGCGACGATCGTCAAGCCGAAGGAGTCCGGCTTGATGGAGTGCTCGAAAACGGTCTGCAGCGCGACCGCAGGCGATCTTCGGATCGGCTATGTGTTCGTCGAGGCCGGAGAGATCGATCTGTCGGACTTCTGCGCCGGACATGATCTGGTGATCCTCGCCAAGGCCCCGTCACCGCATGGCTGTCCGGACGGTACGCCAGTGGTCACGGCGCAGGACCTCGCGCGGTCAGGCGCAGCCGAAATCCGTGTCTCGCGGTCGAGCGCGATCGAAATCCGTCACGCCTTGCCGGGGCCGACGCGGCCCTGGCTCAATCACCGGCAATACTCGCGCGCCGCCCGCAATCTGGCCGACAGGCGCTAAGCGTCAGTAGCGGCGGATCAGGCCGACAAGGCGGCCCTGGACGCGCACGCGGTCCGGCCCGAAAATGCGGGTCTCATAGGCCGGGTTGGCGGCTTCCAAGGCGATCGAGGCGCCCTTGCGCCGGAAGCGCTTCAGCGTCGCTTCCTCGTCGTCGACCAGGGCCACGACGATGTCGCCGGCATTGGCCGTTTCGCCCTTCTTGATGACGGCGGTATCGCCATCGAAGATCCCGGCCTCGATCATCGAATCGCCTTCGACCTCCAGCGCGTAATGTTCGCCGCTTCCGACCATGTCCGGTGGCAGCGCGAGCATCCGCGTCTGGTGCTCGATCGCGGAGATCGGCACACCGGCCGCGATCTTGCCCATGACGGGGACGGAAATGGAGCCGCCATTGTCGCTCTCATTGGCCGCACGTGGCGCGGGGCGCGGTGCGGGCGACGGCTTGCCGAGGCTGCCCTCGATGACGCTTGGCGAGAAACCGCGTCGTTGGCCCGACGGGGTCAGGCTGTCGGGCAGGCGCACGACTTCCAGCGCGCGGGCGCGGTTGGGAAGGCGGCGGATGAAGCCACGTTCCTCCAACGCCGTGATCAGCCGGTGGATGCCGGACTTGGAGGCAAGATCGAGTGCTTCCTTCATCTCGTCGAAGGACGGCGGAACGCCGGTCTCTTTGAGACGCTCGTTGATGAACATCAGAAGCTCGAGTTGTTTGCGTGTCAGCATCGCGCCCTCGCAGAATCAAATACAAACAAACACGGAACAGTCCATATCTGTTCCATGTGTGTTCTGCAAGCGTTTAACAAATGTTTAAAAGGCGGCGCTTTTCAGAAGGAGCACGTCGACGGTGTCTCCGGGCTCGGAAGCAGGCGCGTGGGGCGGGCGGACGATGAGGGCCGTCGACTGCGCGAAGGTGCTGATCATCGAGGAGTCCTGCTGCGTGAACGGGCGGGCATGAAGCGCGCCTTCCGCGTCGCGCCAGGTCTCCGCGCGCACATAGTCTTCGCGAAGTCCGTTGGCCGTCATCGCGGTTTCGAGGACGGCTTGGCGGCGGTTTTCGCCCGAAGGGCGTCCGCCAAGACGTTCCAGCAGCGGCTTCATGAACAGGAGGCCGCAGACCAGGGCGGAGACCGGATTGCCGGGCAGGCCGAGAATGCGCAGTTCGCCAAGCCGCCCGAACATCAGGGGCTTGCCCGGTCGCATGGCGATTCGCCAGAAATCGAGCGTCATGCCGTGTGCGACGAACACCTTCTGGACGAGGTCATGGTCGCCGACCGAGGCCCCGCCGAGCGTGACGAGCACGTCGCATTTCTCGGCCGAGGCGCGGTCGAGCGCGGCGACGAGGTCGGCTTCGGTGTCGCGCGCGATGCCGAGATCGACGATCTCGGCGCCCGAGTCTTTCGCCATGGCCGCGATGCCGAAGGAGTTCGAGGCGATGATCTGACCAGGCCCCGGCACCGATCCGGGCAGCAGCAATTCGTCGCCCGTGGCCAGGATGCCAACGCGCGGACGGCGAATGACCGGCACGTCCGGATGGTTGGCCGCTGCCGCCAGACACAATGCTCCGGCGTCGAGCAGGGTGCCCGAGGCGACGACGGTCTCGCCCTGCCTGAAGTCGAGGCCCGCCGGGCGGACATGCCGGCCTGCCGGCTCGGCCTGATTGGCCCGCACGCGCCCGTCTTCGAGAACCGTGACGTTTTCCTGCAGCATGACCGTGTCGGCGCCCTGCGGAACGACCCCGCCGGTGAAGATGCGCACCGTCTCGCCTGCGCCCACCGTTCCGTCGAAGGGGTGACCGGCGGCGACTTCGCCGATCAGGGAGAATTCGGTCGGTGCCGTCTGGATGTCTGCGCTGCGCACGGCATAGCCGTCCATGGCCGACACAGCCTGTGGCGGTTGGGTGCGCAGGGCCTTGAGATCGGTTCCAAGAATTCGGCGATAGGCGTCTGATATCGCAACGGATTCCGTTTCGAACGGCACTGCGTCGGCGAGGAGCCGGTCCCGCGCTTCGGCGACCGGGATGAGCGGGGTCTTCACTGCGCGCTCCGAGTCCAGGTGCCGGACTTGCCGCCCGTCTTGGAGAGAAGGCGCACCGGGCCGATCTCCATGCCCTTGTCGATGGCCTTGGCCATGTCATAGACCGTCAGGCAGGCGACCGAGGCGGCCGTGAGCGCTTCCATCTCGACCCCGGTCTTGCCGGTGAGCCGTGCCAGCGCTTCGACGCGAAGGCCGGGCAGGGCATGGTCCGGTTCGATCTCGACGCTGACCTTGGACAGCATGAGCGGATGACAGAGCGGGATCAGCTCATGCGTTCGCTTGGCGGCCATGATGCCGGCGATGCGCGCGACCGAAATCACGTCGCCCTTCTTGGCGTTGCCCGCGAGGATGGTTTCGAGCGTCTCCGCCGTCATGCGCACGAAGCCTTCGGCGATCGCCTCGCGCACGGTGGCGTCCTTGCCGCCGACATCGACCATGTTGGCCGTTCCGTCCGTGCCCAGATGGGTCAGGCCGCTGGCGTCGTCCCGATCGGATCTGGACATGTCAGGCCGACTTCCGCTCGGCCGTCTCGCCGGTCAGGAGCGCGCGGGTGGCGGCGGTGACGTCCGTCTGGCGCATCAGGCTTTCGCCGACGAGGAAGGTGGAAATGCCGCTGCGCTCAAGCCGCAGGCAGTCGTCGTGGGTGAAGATGCCGCTTTCGCCGACGAGCAGCCGGTCGTCGCCTACAAGGGAGGCCAGCCGCTCGCTGGTCGCGAGATCGACCTCGAAGGTGCGCAGGTTGCGATTGTTGACGCCGAGGAGCCGCGAGGAGAGCTTCAGCGCGCGCTCGGTCTCTTCCTCGTCATGCACCTCGATCAGGACATCCATGCCCAGTTCGAAGGCGGTGTCCTCCAGCGCACGGGCCTCGTCGTCGGTCAGCGACGCCATGATGATCAGGATCGCGTCGCCACCCCAGCAGCGGGCCTCGTAGACCTGGTAGGGCTCGAACAGGAAGTCCTTGCGAATCGCGGGCAGGGCGCAGGCGGCGCGCGCGGCCGTCAGGAACTCCGGCGCGCCCTGGAAGGAGGGCTTGTCGGTCAAGACGGACAGGCAGGCCGCGCCGCCGTCCTCGTAGGCCCTGGCAAGGCTCGGCGGATCGAAATCGGCGCGGATGAGACCCTTCGACGGGCTTGCCTTCTTGATCTCGGCGATCAGGCCGAACGTGCCGGCGTCCTTGCGCGCCTGCAGGGCGGCCTGAAACCCGCGGGGCGGTTCGACATCGCCGATGCGGGCTTTCAATTCCGAGACCGGTGTCGCGGCCTTCGCCGCGGCGATCTCTTCACGCTTGTAGGCTTCGATCTTCTTCAGGATGTCGGACACGTGTCGGCCTGTCCTCAAGCAGCTTCGCCGCGCGAGACGCGCGCGGCCGTTTCCATCACCGTCCGCGCCCGGCCGCTGTCGATCGACTGGGCGGCCAGGGTCAGGCCTTCGGCAAGGTCTGCGGCGATATCCGCGACCACGAGGCCGGCGGCCGCGTTCAGGCAGGCGATGTCGCGATAGGCGTTCTTCGCGCCGTCCAGCACCTCGCGCAACGCCGCTGCGTTGGCCTTCGGATCGCCGCCCTTCAGCGCCGACATGTCGATGCGGGGCAAGCCGAGTTCTTCGGGCGTCAGCTCGAAGGTCGTGATCGCGCCGTCCTTCAGTTCGGCGACCTGCGTCGTGCCGGTGGTCGTCAACTCGTCCAGCCCGTCGCCATGGACGACCCAGACGTGCTGCGACCCGAGTGCCTTGAGCACATGCGCCAGCGGCTCGACCCATTCGGGCGCGAACACGCCGGCCACCTGACGCTTGACGCCGGCCGGGTTCGACAGCGGGCCGAGCAGGTTGAAAATCGTGCGGGTGCCCAGTTCCACGCGGCTCGGGCCGACATGGCGCATCGCCGCGTGATGCATGGGTGCGAACATGAAGCCCAGGCCGGCGTCGGCGACGCAGCGGCCGATCGTTTCGGGCGTCGCGTCGAGGTCGAAGCCCAGTTCGCCCAGCGCTTCCGCCGAACCGGATTTCGAGGACAGGGACCGGTTGCCGTGCTTGGCGATCGTCGCCCCGGCGCCGGCCGCGATGAATGCCGCGCAGGTCGAGACATTGTAGCTGCCGGAATTGTCGCCGCCCGTGCCGACGATGTCGATCGCGCCTGCGGGCGCCGCGACGGGCGTCATCTTTTCGCGCATGACGGTGACGGCGCCCGTGATCTCGTCGATTGTCTCGCCGCGTACCCGCAGCGCCATCAGGAAGCCGCCGATCTGCGACGGCGTCGCATTGCCTGACATCACGACGTCGAACGCGCCGCGCGCTTCCTGCGCGCTGAGCGGCTGGCCGGTGGCGACCTGTGCGATGAAGGGTCTCAGATCGTCCATGCCGGCTCCGCTATTGCGTGCTCAAAGCGCGCTGGATCGCGCTCTGGTTCACCCTGACGGGGAAAACGGTTTGCAGTTTGGCGACCATCTGGTCAAGCAGATCGTCCGCCAGCGATGTCTTGACGCCCTGGCGCACGCCTTCGCCCAGCGCCTCAGCGCCGCCGACGGCCTGCGACACGCCCGTCACCTGGAACACCAGATAGAGATTGGTCGAGGGCGATGCGACCGCGCCCTTGTGGTCGGGCCCGCCGCTGAACACCGCGGCAATGCCGCCCGCGCCAAAATCGGGATCGTTGGCGCCGCGCTGCAGGCCGTATTTGTTCTCGACGGCGAGGCCTTCCGCTTCCGCGATCTGCTCCAGCGTTTCACCCTGCGACAGGCGATCGGCCAGCCCGTTGGCCTTCTCGGCGATCCGCTGTTCGGTCTGTTCGGCCATCCAGTCCTCGACCACGCGGTCGCGCACCTCGTCCAGGGTGCGGTCGCGGTCCGGCGTCACGTGGGTGACCTCGTACCAGATGAAGCCGCTATTGGCCGCGTTGATCGGCGGGCTGTCGGCCCCGATCTCGGAATCGAAGGCTGCTTCGATGAGGTCGCTCTGCTCGGGGATCGTGGCGACCGCCTCGCCGGAGGGCGCGTTGCCCTGCGCGTCGACGGCCTCGATCACCTGCATCTCGAGCTTCTGGCTCTCGGCCGCCTCCTGCATGGTGGCGCCGCCGGCACGGGCGTCCTCGTAGGCGTCATGGATGTCGAGCAGCGTGTCGTTGGCGACGACAAGGGCCAGTTCGCGCCGGATCTCGTCACTGACTTCTTCGAACGGCTTCACCGTCGCAGGCGTGATGGCGGTGACCCGGACGATCACCGGCCCGAAGGCGCCGTCGACAACGCCGCTGACGTCCCCGGCATTGGCCAGCGCGAACGCCGCGTCGGCGATCGCCTGATCCGGCAGGTCCGTCTTCGCCAGCGTTCCGAGCTGCACGTCGGACATCGTTTTTCCGGCGTCGGCCACCGCGTCCTCGAAGGACTGGCCGGCAAGGATGCGTTCGCGGGCGGCCGATGCGTTGGCCTCGTCGTTGAAGACGAGTTGCTCGATGACGCGCGTTTCCGGCACGGTGTAGCGGTCCAGGCGCGCTTCATAGTCGGCGCGAACGTCGTCCTCGGGAATCGACGTCGCGTCGAGAATCGCTTCCGGCGTCAGGCGCACGAAGGTGATGCCGCGATATTCCGGAGCGCGATAGGCGTCCTTGTTGGCGTCGAAATAGGTGGCGAGCACGTCGTCTTCGGGGGCTGCCACCGGTTCGATCGCGCCCTGGCCGACCGTGAAATAGGCGACTTCGCGGGTTTCGCCGCTGTGTAGGGCGAAGGCTTCGAGCATCACCGCGGGCGCGTCGATGCCGTCGGACACCGCCTCGACGATCTGCTGGCGGATGGCGACTTCCTGCCGGTTGCGGATGTAGTCGTCCTCGCTCATGCCGATGCTGCGCAGCACCTGGGTGAACGCGTCACGGCTGAACTGGCCGTTGGCGACCTGGAAGGCCGGGTCCTCAGCGACGAGCGAGGCAAGGCGATCCTTCGACAGTCCCAGATGCATGACGCGCGACTGTTCGTCGAGCACGGCGCCGGCCACCATCTGGCCGAGCACGGCCTGGTCGATTCCAAACAAGCTGGCTTGCTCGCGCGAGACCCGCTGGCCGAGCTGACGGGACAGAACCGCCATCTGCCGGTCATAGGCGAGGCGGTAGTCGATCATCGAGACCTTGGTGTCCCCGGCAGTCACCACGGCGTCGGTGCCGCTGCCGCCAAGCATCTGTCCGGATACGCCCCAGACACCGAAGCTGACCAGAAGCAGAAGAAGCAGCGCCTTGGAGACCCAGGATTTGGAGGCCTTGCGGAAACTGTCGAGCATGAACGAAGCACCCGTTGTCGTTTTCGGCGCTTTTTTATGGGGGCTTGATGAGCGACGCAAGCGCGCACCGGGCTTTTCCTTCCGGCGTCGAGGCGTTAACACGAACGCCGATCGCAAAAGAGGTATTGAGATGACGCCAGACGTGAAACCGCTTGTTGCCGGCAATTGGAAGATGAACGGGACCGAGGCTTCGCTCGGCGAAATCGAAGCCGTCTGCGCGGCGCTCGCCGACAAGGGGGCTGTCGCGTACGACACTTTGCTCTGCGTTCCCGCGACGCTCGTCGATCGGGCGTCGAACAAGGCGGCCGGTTCCACGCTTGCGATCGGCGGCCAGGATTGCCACGCCAAGGAAAACGGCGCGCATACGGGCGATACGTCAGCCGAGATGCTGAGCGATGCCGGCGCGAGCGCGGTCATCGTCGGCCATTCCGAACGGCGCACGGACCATGGCGAGACCGACGCCGATGTTGCCGCCAAGGCGCAAGCCGGCTGGCGCGCAGGGCTGACTGCCGTCATCTGCGTCGGCGAAACGCGCGAAGAGCGCGAAGCCGGCAAGGCGACGGACGTGGTCGGAACCCAGTTGGCCGGGTCGGTGCCGCAGGGCATGACGGCGGCCACCACCGTGATCGCCTACGAGCCGGTCTGGGCGATCGGGACGGGGCTGGTGCCATCGACCGACGACATCGCCGCCATGCACGCCTTCATTCGCGAGACCCTGTCGGACCGTTTCGGCGGCGAGGGCGCAGCTGTTCGCATTCTCTACGGCGGTTCGGTGAAGCCCGGCAACGCGGCGGAAATCTTCGCGATCGCCAATGTCGATGGCGGGCTGATTGGCGGCGCCAGCTTGAAAGCGGCGGACTTCCTCGCCATCTGTGACGGAACCAGCGCCCAGGCCTTGTGAATATAGGGCCTTCAAATCCTGATAATGAGGGTGTAGAGACCCGCCGACCCTCAAACAACAGAATTGTCCGATGCAAACCGTCCTGATCGTCATCCACCTCATGATTGTCGTCGCCCTTGTGGGCGTCATCCTGCTTCAGCGCTCCGAAGGCGGCGCGCTCGGCATGGGAGGCGGAGGCACGGGCGGCTTCATGTCGGCGCGTGGCGCAGCGGACACGCTGACGCGCACGACCTCGATCCTGGCGGCCGGCTTCTTCTTCACCTCCGTGGCACTCGGCCTGCTCGCGCGTTACGGCGAGAGCCCGACGGACATCCTTGATCGCGTCCCGGCTGCGGTGCAGCAGGACGGCAACACGACCGAGGTTCCGTCGCAGGGCGGCGTGCTCGACCTGCTCGGCGGGCCGGAACAGGCTCCGGCCGAAGAAACCGGAACTCCGAGCGTTCCCAACAACTAACGGTTGCGCAGGCAATACCAACCTCGTGTGGGCAACTCCACACGAGGCGTTTTTTTCTTTGCGTAATCTCCTGCAAGCGGATAACGGTGAAAGCCCATGGCACGGTATGTTTTCATCACTGGTGGCGTGGTTTCCTCTCTCGGAAAAGGCATCGCTTCGGCGGCCCTCGGCGCCCTCCTTCAGGCACGCGGTTATCGCGTGCGTCTGAAAAAGCTCGACCCCTATCTCAACGTGGATCCCGGCACGATGTCGCCTTACCAGCATGGTGAGGTGTTCGTGACCGATGACGGAGCCGAGACCGATCTCGATCTCGGTCACTACGAGCGGTTCACCGGCCGCTCGGCGAACAAGCACGACAACATCACCACGGGCCGGATCTACCAGAACATCATCGCCAAGGAACGCCGCGGCGATTACCTGGGCGCGACGGTGCAGGTGATCCCGCACGTCACCGACGAGATCAAGGAATTCGTCCTCGACGGAAACGCCGGCTTCGATTTCGTGCTCTGCGAGATCGGCGGCACGGTCGGCGACATCGAGGCGATGCCCTTCATGGAAGCGATTCGCCAGCTCGGCAACGACCTGCCGCGCGGCAACGCCGTCTATGTGCATCTGACGCTGATGCCGTACATCCCGGCGGCGGGCGAACTGAAGACGAAGCCCACCCAGCACTCGGTCAAGGAACTGCGCTCCATCGGCATCGCGCCCGACGTGCTGCTGGTGCGCGCCGATCGCCCGATCCCGCAGGCCGAGCGCAAGAAGCTGTCGCTGTTCTGCAACGTGCGCGAATCAGCCGTCATCCAGGCGCTCGACGTCGCCTCGATCTACGATGTGCCCAAGGCCTATCATGATGAGGGGCTGGACGAGGAAGTGCTGGCGGCCTTCGGCATCGAACCCGCGCCGCAGCCGCGCATGGCGGTCTGGGACGACGTGTCCGACCGCGTCCACAACCCCGAGGGCGAGGTCACGATCGCCGTGGTCGGGAAATATACCGGCCTGAAAGACGCCTACAAATCCCTGATCGAGGCGCTCTATCACGGCGGTATGGCCAACCGGGTGAAGGTCAATATCGAGTGGATCGAGTCCGAGGTCTTCGAGAGCGAAGACCCGGCGACCTATCTCGAGCACGTCCACGGCATCCTCGTGCCCGGCGGCTTCGGCGAGCGCGGCGCGGAAGGCAAGATCCTGGCGGCGACCTTCGCTCGCGAGCGCAAGGTGCCGTATTTCGGCATCTGTTTCGGCATGCAGATGGCCTGCATCGAGGCCGCGCGTTCGCTGGCCGGGATCGAGAAGGCCTCATCGACGGAATTCGGGCCCGCCAAGGAACCGGTCGTCGGCCTGATGACCGAATGGCTGAAGGGCAACATGCTGGAGAAGCGCACCCAGACGGGCGATCTCGGCGGCACGATGCGCCTTGGCGCCTACAAGGCCACGCTGAAGGAAGACACGCGCATCGCTCGCATCTACGGCGCGACGGACATCTCGGAACGTCACCGGCATCGCTACGAGGTCAATATCGACTATCGCGAGCGGCTGGAAAATTGCGGCCTGGTGTTCTCGGGCCTGTCGCCCGACGGCGTGTTGCCGGAGACGATCGAATATCCGGATCATCCGTGGTTCATCGGCGTGCAGTATCACCCTGAGCTGAAATCCCGGCCGTTCGAACCGCATCCGCTGTTCAGAAGCTTTATCGAAGCGGCGCTCGAACAGAGCCGCCTGGTCTGATCAAAGCGCCCGCTGGCCGGTCTGGCCGGCGGGAAACAATCTCGTCATGTCGGTCGTGATCAGTTCGGCGGTCTCCTGCAGGGGCTCCAGGAAGCGCTTGGCAAAGTCCTTCGGCTCCTGGAAGGCGCGCGGCCAGAGCAGGCTGATGGCCGCCTGCGGCTCTCCCGCGACCATGATCGGAATGGCGATCGCCGCCAGGCCGTCATCGAGCACGGTCTCGCCACGATAGACGCCGAGCCGTGTCCCGTATCCGCGGGCGCGGGTCTTCTCGATGTCCGGCATGTATTGCGCGAGCTTCATGCCGAAGCGGGCGAGGCCGAGCGAGATGTTGCCGAGCGTCAGGTGGTCATATTCGGCGATCTCCTCGTCGCTGCGCCAGGCGAGGCAGGCCATGCCCGTCGCGCTTCCGAACATGTTGATGCGCCGGTTGATGATCCCGCGATACATGTGAAACGGGCTGAGCGGCCGGGTCGAATCGATGATGCGCATGCACGGCCCGTCGAGAACATGGACGTCCGACGGCCATTCGACGCGCTTGGTCAGTTCGACAGCACGCGGCATGGCGACGTCGATCAGGTTGGCCATGTCCTGCGGAATGGGCTCGCCGGCGCCGGCCGGCAGCGTGATTGTCACCCGATAGAGCCCGTCCGACACCGAACGCCGCACCAGCCGGTGGCTGATCAGCGTCGCCAGCAGGCGCCGGATCGTCGATTTCGCCAAGTCGCAGTCGCGATGCAGGTCGGCAAGCGAACTGGCGCCGTTGCGCGCGAGCGATTCGAGAATCGATATGCCGCGATCGAGCGAGCGGTTCGCGAGTTTCGTCATGTCCAGGGAGCCTCCGAAGGCGCGAGCGTGCCACTCAGTGGCACGCTGTGCAAGCTTCGATTGTTTGGCTCCGGCGTTTCCAGCAGTATCGCGCTTCAAGGTGCGATTGGGAGGTGGCGCCGTGCGTCCATGGTTCAACCGGATAGCTGAAGCGCTCGCGGCATTTCTGGCAGCGCTCGCGATCTACATCGCCGGCTTCGGCATTTTCGACACGATCATCGTCTTCGGCGGCGTCGCCCTGCTGGGCGTCGTGATCGCGATTCTGCTCCTGGATTCCGGTGAGCGGGAAGTCGCCGATTCGCCGGCCGGCGACGCGTCGGCGCTGCGCGGATCGCATCCGTTGCTGACAGTCTTCCATCTCGTCGTTCTTGCCGCCTTCGCCGTCCTCGTGCTGCGATGGATGGGCATCATGCTCGAGCAGGAGGAGTTCTTCGTCGACATCAGCCAGGGCGACCTGATGGCTTCGTGGCTGGCCTTCGCGATCATCGGCTACATGACCTGGCGGCTGTTCGGCGTGCCGATGGCGGCCGTGTTCTTCGTGGTTCTCGTCTACGCGGTGCTGCCGGACGGGCTTGGCGGTGCCGCGCTCGACTGGTCGAGCATCGCCGACCGCCAGTGGTTCACCACCGACGGCGTGTTCGGCCGTCCGCTTCAGGTCGTCGCCACCACCGTGATGATCTTCATCGTCTACGGCGCGGTGCTGCAGGCGTCTGGGGCAGGCGACGTCCTCCTGAAGATCGCATTCGCCGCGACCGGACGTTTCGCCGGCGGGCCGGCCCATGCCGCCATCGTCGGCTCGGCGATGTTCGGGACGATGTCCGGCGCGGCGATCGCCAATGTCGTCTCGACCGGCATCTTCACCATCCCGATCATCAAGCGTGCCGGCTTCAAGGCGAAATTCGCCGGCGCTGTGGAGGCCGCGGCATCGACGGGTGGCCAGATCATGCCGCCGGTGATGGGCGTGGTCGCCTTCATCATGGCCGACGTGACGGGTATTCCCTATCTGAAGATCGTGGTCGCGGCGACGATCCCGGCGGTGCTTTATTACGCCAGCCTGTTCCTCGTCGTGCTGATCGAATCGCGCAAGCAGGGCATCGGCGCGACGCCGGTCGGCCAGCGCGAGACCCTGACCCGCGCCGACTGGATCGCGAGCCTTTCGTTCTGGATACCGCTGGGCGTGATCATCGCCGTGCTCCTGACCGGGCGCACGCCGCAAAATGCCGGCTTCTACGCGCTGATCGTCGCGACCGTGCTCTGCCTGATCCTGTTTCCGCAGTTCCGCCGGCCGATCGCATGGTGGCAGGCGCTTGTCAGCGCCGGCAAGACGGCCGCCAACCTGATGATCATCGTCACTTCGGTTGGCGTCGTGATCGGCATCGTCAACATGAGCGGCATCGGCCTCGAATTCGCCGACGCGATCCGCATGGCCTCCGGCGGCAGTCTTCTGATCGCCCTCTTCCTCGTCATGGCAGGGTGCATCGTGATGGGCATGGGCGTGCCGTCGGTGACGGCCTACCTGATCCTCGCCTTGGTGATGGGGCCGGCGCTCGAAGGGCTGGGGATCTCCAAGATTTCGGCCCACATGTTCATGCTCTATTTCGGCGTCTTGTCGGTGATCACTCCGCCGGTGGCGCTCGCCGCCTTCGCCGCTGCGCCGATCGCCGGCGCCAAGCCGATGGAAACCGGGATCGAGGCGGTGCGCCTGGCGATCGCCGGGTTCATCATCCCGTTCATCTTCGTCTACCACCCCGACATCCTGATCATCGACGGGTTCACGCCGGTCGGGCTGGCATGGTCGCTGGCCTGCTTCCTGCTCGCAACCTGGATGATCGGCACGGCACTCGCCGGGTTCGAGCGCACGCGCATCCCGCTGTGGGAGAGCGGCGTCCGCCTTGTCGCGGCCATCGCGATCCTGACGCCGGACCTCTGGTCCAGCCTGGCCGGCGGTCTTGTCGCGATCCTGCTCGTCGGCACACACAATCTGAAATCCGGCCGCGCGAACGCGCTTTCGGAGCAAACCCAAGGGAGGAAAACATGAAACATCTCACCCGCATGGCTCTCGCAGGCCTTGCAACGGTCGCGATGACCACGGGCGCATTCGCGGCCGAGAAGCTGAAGATGGCGACGATCGATCCCGGCTCGTCGGCCTACCTGGTGATGACGACGATGGCGAACATCGTCAACGAGGCCCAGGACGACTACGAGATCACCGTGGACGCCACCGGCGCCGCAACGAAGCACATGGTCGAGGTCGCGTCCGGCAAGATCGATCTCTGCATGGTCTCGCCGACGGTCTACCACTTCATGAAGACCGGCAAGGCGATGTATTCGAAGCTGTCGAAGGCGCCCGAACTGTCGGAGAATCTCGGCCTGATCTACTGGTTCCCCTATGGCGCCTATCACGTGGTGACCTACGCCGACAGCGGCATGGAGAAGCTTGAGGACATCAAGGGCAAGAAGGTCTTCCTCGGGCCCCCCGGCGGCGGCGCCTGGAACACGGCCAATGCCTGGATCGCCTCGATGACCGGCTACAAGGCCGGCGAGGACTACGAGAACGTCAAGGCGAGCTGGGGCGCGGCGCTGCAGGCCTTCCAGGACCGCCAGATCGACGTCTACATCAATGGCGGCATTCCGCCTTATCCGCAGATCGAACAGCTCGCGCTGACATCGAAGCTGCGCATTCTCGGCCCGACCCAGGCCGAGGTGGATGCGGCCTCCGACGACATGCTGGCGCCAACCCGCGGCATGGGGCGTAGCCTCGACGTGATCCCCGCTGGCATCTACGGCGAAGGCGTCGTCAATGAAGAGGATGTCTTCGAAGTCGGCTCGACGGTCGGCGTCGGCGTCCGCATGGATCTGTCCGAGGACACGGTCTACGAGATCACGAAGGCCTTCTGGGAGGGCTTGCCGGAAGTGCAGAAGACCACGCCGTTCATGCGCAAGGTGACGCTGGACGGCCTGACGACCTCGACCAACATGCCGCTGCACCCGGGCGCGATCCGCTACTACAAGGAACTGGGCATCGACATTCCTGCCGACATGCAGTGACGGTTCCCGCTTCTGAGACTCTTTCGGGGCCGGCTTCGGCCGGCCCCGTTCATTTTTGACACGATCGATATTGGTTTCCGATGGCGCGCAAGATCCGCAACATTCTCTTCATCATGTATGACCAACTCCGGTTCGATTATTTGAGCTGTGCCGGTCATCCCTGGCTGGAAACGCCGCATATGGACGCGCTGGCGGCGCGCGGCGTGCGCTTCACCCGCTGCTATGTGCAGTCGCCGGTGTGCGGCTCGTCGCGGATGAGCACCTATACCGGCCGCTATGTCAGCAGCCATGGCGCGGCCTGGAACAATTTTCCGCTGAAGGTCGGCGAGCAGACGGTCGGCGACCATTTGCGCAAGCTCGGCATGCAGTCCTGGCTGATCGGCAAGACACACATGAAGGTCGACGAGGAGGGCATGAACCGTCTCGGCATCGCCCGCGACGGCGTCATCGGCGCGCGCGTTTCGGAATGCGGCTTCGATGTCTTCATCCGCGACGACGGCCTGTGGGGAGAGGGGCCGGACGGCTTCTACGACGCCAAGCGCTCCCCCTACAACGAATTCCTGAAATCGAAGGGATATGCGGGAGGCAACCCCTGGCACGATTTCGCCAATTCCGGCGTCACCGAGGATGGCGACCTTGCGTCGGGCTGGTTCATGAAACACGCCGACCAGCCGGCCAATATCGACAAAGCCGATTCCGAGACGCCCTGGCTGACGGATCGGATGATCGAGTTCCTCGGCGCGCGCGACGACGATCCCGCGCCGTGGATGTGCCATCTGTCTTACATCAAGCCGCACTGGCCCTATATCGTGCCGGCGCCGTATCACGACATGTATGGCCGCAACCAGATCCTGCCGGCCGTGCGCCATCCGGACGAGCGCGAGGCGCCGCACCCGGTCTACGGGGCCTTCATGGGCAACGCCATCGGCCAGGCCTTCTCGCGCGACGAGGTGCGCGAAAAGGTCATTCCCGCCTATATGGGCCTGATCAAGCAGTGCGACGACGAACTCGGGCGCCTGATGAAGTTCCTGGAGGACACGGGCCGGATCGACGACACGATGATCGTGCTGACCTCCGACCATGGCGATTATCTGGGCGATCACTGGCTGGGCGAAAAGGATCTGTTCCACGAGCAGTCGGTCAAGGTGCCGCTGATCGTCTACGATCCGTCTGCTGATGCCGACGCGACGCGCGGCACCGTCTGCGACGAACTGGTCGAGGGCATCGATCTGGCCGCGACCTTCATCGAGGCTGCGGGCGGCAAGGTGCCGGACCACATCGTCGAGGGCCGGTCGCTCGCGCCCTTCCTGCGTGGCGAGAAACCCGAGGCGTGGCGTGATTTCGTCGTCAGCGAGTATGACTATTCGGCGACGCCGATGGCGGTGAAGCTGGGTGTCGCGCCCCGCGACGCGCGCCTGTTCATGATCGCCGACAAGCGATGGAAATTCATGCACGCCGAGGGCGGCATGCGGCCGATGCTCTTCGACATGCAGAACGACCCGCAGGAATTCGTCGATCTCGGCGAGAGCGCTGAACATGCCGGCGTGGTCGACATGATGTATGAGCGTCTTGCGGTCTGGTCGCGGCGCATGGCGCAGCGAACCGCGATTTCCGACGACGATATCATATCCAAGCGGGGCCGGTCGCGCCGCATGGGCATCCTGCTCGGCCTCTATGACGGCAGCGAAGTTGATCCGGAACTGACGGTCAAATATCGCGGCAAGGCCGGCTGAGACCTTTGGCGAACGGTCACGCCAGCCCTTCCAGGTCAATGGCAAGGGCGGCGTGGTCGCTGGCGTGCGGCCGGCGGTAGCCGACGCCGGCGAGGCGTTCGCCCGAGAAGCGCGGCGTGTCGTGCCCGAGCCCCTCGCGCAGGTAGAACGGCTTGGCGTCAGGAAAGGCGGATGCCAGCGCCGGCGACGCCAGCAGCGCGTCCGGGCGCGAGTAGATGCCCGTCTCCTCCATGTGATAGGACCAGCGACGCTCCGGCGCGACGCGCTGCGTCAGGTCGACCGCGAAATCCGTGAGAAGCGGCGCGACCGCACGCTCGCCGCGCGGCTCTTCGGCAGGCTCGTTGAGGTCGCCCAGCACCATCCATGAGGCGCCGCGCGGATCGGCAAACCGGCGCTCGATCAACCAGCGGACGGCAAGGGCCTCCTGACGCCGCACGAACCATGCGATGTCCGGGTCCGGGTAGGGCGCCTTGAAGTGGCAGACGAACACCGTCAGCGACCCGAACCGGGCGCTCAGGCAATCGCGCCGGAAGACGGGCTCCCCCGGATCGCGTCCCGGCAGGACGTCCAGCCCGACCTCTGCGACGGTCAGCGCGGCGTGGTTTGCGACCTCGTCGGGCTCGGTCCGGCTCATGAGGGCGACGTCGAAGCCCCGCCCGTCATTGCCCGGCAGGCAGATGCGGTGAGGATAGGCGGCCGCGCCGCAGGGCAGCAGGAACCGCTCGTGAAAATAGTCGAGCGTCTCCTGGTCGAAGACCTCCTGCAGCGCCACGATGTCCGCGTCGGCGCGGCGCAAGATCTCGGCGGTCAGCCGCCTGTCGATCGTGTCCACCGCATAGGCGGCCGCGCTCTCCACGACCGGCTCGTCGCGGTCGCGCGCGCCGCTGAGGATGTCCCCGTCCTGCGAATGGCGCAGGCGCAGGTTCTGCACGTTGAATGTCGCGATGCGCATCGGGCTTCGGTCGTGTCCTTGGAGCGTGTCCGCGATCCATTGTGGAATGCGCCTTGCGTGCATGTCACGCGCGGATTGTCGCGGCAAGCGGTGCGCAGACTGTCCAAGAACCGGATTTCATGGTCTAATCGGCCATGATCTCGCTCGAAGACTGCCTCGGCTTCTGTGATCTGACTGAAGAGGAAGTGCTCGCCATTGCCGAACACGAGCACATGCCTGAAATGGCGGCGATCGCCTATGCACAGTATCTGGCGCACAAGGACCACGGTTCCGAGGACATCTGCCGGATGATCGTCGATGACATCCGCGAGGCGCAGCAACGCGGCGACGGCGCCCATGTCCGCACCTTGCTCCATGTCCTGCACCACTTCCTGAAGGCGCATCCGGAAGCGACACCGGCGCAGCATCCCTGGCACACGCTGTACTGACATCTTTCGCACGAAATATGCCATTTCCGTAATGTGTATTTGACATTGCCGCGTGTCTGGCGAAACTCGCTCGTGACGCCGCGCGGCCGCGCGGCTCTCAAGGGAGGAACCTATGAGACTTCGGGTATTCGACTTCGGAAAGGTGTCGGCGCTGCGCAGCCAGGCCGTCTATCACGGCATTGCCGAGACGATAACGGCGGACAGCGATCCCGTGTTGTGCCTGGTGTCGCCCGAGACGCCCTATGTCTGCATCGGGATGCACCAGGAGATCGCCAAGGAAGTCGACGAGGACTACTGCAAGGCGCAGAACCTGCCGGTCTATCGCAGGCATGTCGGCGGCGGGGCGGTCTATCTCGACGAGAACCAGCTCTTCACCCACTTCATCTATCCGAGCGGCAAGGCGCCGGAATTCGCCGCCAATCTCTACCCGATGTTCATCGAGCCGGTCGTGCGGACGTACAACCAGCTCGGCGTGCAAGCGGCGTATCGGCCGATCAACGACATCCAGGTGAATGGCCGAAAGATCGGTGGAACCGGAGCCGCGTCGATCGGCGAGGCGACGTTGATGGTCGGCAGCTTCATGTATGATTTCGACACCGAGACGATGGCTCGCTGCCTGAAGGTGCCGAGCGAGAAGTTCCGCGACAAGCTGCGCCAGACGCTGGACGACTACATGACGACCATGGCGAAGGAACTGCCGGAGGCGCCGGCGCGCGACACGCTGAAGGCGATGTTCCTCGCCAATTGCGCGGAGGTGCTGAAGGTCGAGCCGGTCGAGGATCAGCCGACGGCCGAGGAGCTTGCGGCGATCGACAAGGCAGAGGCCTCGCTGAGCGACCCGTCATGGACCTACATGCAGGGGCGCAAGTTGGTCGAGATGGGGGTGAAGATCTCAGAGGGCACGCATCTGACCGAGAGCGCGCACAAGGCGCCCGGTGGGCTCATCCGAGTGCACCTTTTGGCGCGCGACAAGACGGTCGAGGATCTGATGATCTCGGGCGATTTCACCTGCCTGCCGCCAGACGGCATCGACCGGCTTGCCGGCGCATTGGCGGGGGTCGCCGTCGATCAGGAGCAATTGGCGCAGGCCGCCGATGAAGCGATGAAGCGCCTCGGCGTCGAAATGCCCGGCGTCGCCGGCGCGGACATCGCCACCGCGATCGTATCGGCGGCGCATCCGTCGATCTGATCGCCATGCGGACAGTTTGCGTCATGCAGCATACCGAGGCCGAATATCTCGGCCTCATGGAGGACCATCTCGAGGGGCGCAATGTGCGTTTCCTCTATCAGCGCCCGTTCGCCTCAGGCGGGACAGTCCCCGCGAGCCCGGAGGGGTTTGACGGGCTGATCCTGCTGGGCGGCGGGCCGTATGGCATGGTGAGCGGCCATCTGCTGCCCTCCATGGGGCCGGAGATGCGCCTGACGAAGGGGTTTCTCGATGCCGGTCTGCCCGTGGTCGGGCTGGGCCTCGGCGCGGTCATCCTGGCGGTTGCGGCGGGCGGCGGCGCGGAAGAGGCGCCGCTGCGTTTCGAGGTGCCGATCGCGCATGCCGTCCGTGCCGGGTTGCTCGGCGGCCATATGCCGGATCAGTTCCCCTTGGCCTGCTATCTGCGTGATCGGCCGGTTCTGCCGGCGGATGCGGAGGTCCTGGCGCGCGACGGGCAGGGCGAGCCGCTGGTGTTTTCGCTTCGGGGGAATTGCCTCGGCTTTCTCGGACACCCAGGAATGAAGCGCGGCATGGCCGAGGACGTGATCATGGAATTCTCCGAAACGCCCGACAACACCGTGGAGGCGCTGCAAGCGCTCGGCGAGGCCCAGCAAGCGGTGGCCGGCGCGCTCTCGACCTTGATGGTCGGCATTGTCCGCCACGCCGGCCTCATGTGACCGCCTTTCGTTCCGCGACGAAATCGCGTTTGCATATTCCATTTTTGACATGTATCATTTTTGGCATGCGATCCATGCTGTAACGAACCGCAAAGAGTTCGGAGGCGCTCGCGACCACAGGGAGAGAGACATGGCGGACAAGCTCATTATCGTCATGGTGAATACCGATCCGAGAAACGGTGAGGAATTGGGCGCACCGTTTTTCCAGGCCACCGTCGCGGCGGCGATGGACTACGAGGTCGAGGTCATCTGCACCGCCACCGCCGGCCAGTTGATGAAGAAGGGCGTCGCCGAGAAGCTCGTCGTCAAGCCGGGCTCGCCGAAGACCGTCTACGACTTCATCAAGGACGCGCATGAGGCGGGCGCGAAGTTCTTCTGCTGCTCGCCCAATCTCGACCTGTTCGACATGACGGAAGACGACCTCATTCCCGAATGCGAGGGCATCGTCGGGGGTGCGAAGGTGATCGAGGAGATCATGGAGAATGACGACGCAAAGGTGCTGACCTACTAGGCCACCACCGAGCGGGCAAACGGTTGACTGGAGGAGACTTTGACCGCACACGCCCAGATCAGCGACCCGATCTCCGAAGCGCCCGCCGTGCCGCGGGAGAAGCTGGAGGAGATCTTCGACGACATTCGCAGCCATGCCGTCTATGACCATGAAATTCATGGATGTTTGAACTGCGGCATCTGCACCGCGACCTGCCCGTCGGCCCATTATTACGACTATTCGCCGCGCGAGATCGTCCAGCTTCTGTGGACAGAAAATCTCGAGGGCATCTACGACGCCATGCAGGAGAAGATCTGGGCCTGCGCCCAGTGCTACACCTGCGCCGCGCGCTGCCCGTTCGAGAACTCTCCGGGCGGGCTCGTGATGATCATGCGCGAAGTGGCGATCAAGCATGAGATGGAGTCGGCCAAGGAAGTGCTGCGGCCGTTCAGCCGCGTCCTCCTGAAGGTGATTTCGACCGGCAACCAGCTCGCTCCTAACATGATCACCAAGGAGGCGTTCCCGGACTGGGGCCCGAACGTGGCCAAGGTCGACGCGCCGCTCAACATCCTGCGCAAGGCCATTCCGATGCCGACCATGCACACGCTAGACACGGCCTGGGAGGTCAATCTGAAAACCTCCGTCGAGCTCTACACGATCTGGGAGGCCACAGGCGTTCTCGACCAGTTGGAAACCGTCGACGAGAACCTCTTCGACGTGGTGTCCGACGTGATGGATGAGAAGCGCGAGGAGTGGGAGGAGTGGCTCGAGGACAATGAAGACGACGACGAGGACGATGACGACTGAGGCGGGGTAACCGTCTCGCCAACGATGCCGGAGGAGTGAAGGCATGGCAAACGAACAGGACATCGGGAAGGGCGCCTATGGCGGCTTTGGCGCCGACTGGCAGGCCAGCAAGCTGACGCCTGAGGAGGCGCGCCGCGCCACGGATTGGGTCGAGACCAGGATCGACAAGCGGGCGCTGCTGACGTCGAAAGAGCGCAAGGAAGACGTGCGCGACATCATGTGGCAGCTCGAGAAGGACGGGGAAATCCTCGTCCACCGGGTGGGCGACCACAACGATCCCGTCATCGCCAAGACGCTCTATGGCTGGGACAAGAAGATCCCGACCAACAATCTGTGGCATCACAAATCCTGCGGCCAGTGCGGCAACATCCCGGGCTATCCGAGTTCGGTCCTCTGGCTGATGAACAAGCTCGACGTCGCCTATCTCGACGAGACCGATCAGACCTCGTGCACGGCCTGGAACTATCACGGCTCCGGCATCGGCAACGTCGTGTCGCTGGCCGCCGTGTTTCTGCGCAATTTCCACCAGGCCTATGTCTCGGCCAAGTCGCAGGGGCTGCCCGAAGGCACCTACTACCCGCTCGTCCACTGCGGAACGTCGTTCGGAAACTACAAGGAAATCAGAGGCTTCCTTCTGCATTCTGCAGAGCTGCGTGAAGAAGTGCGCAAGATCCTCGCCAAGCTCGGCCGCCTCGTCGACGGCAAGCTGCTGATCCCCGAAGAGATCGTCCATTACTCCGAGTGGCTGCATGTCGTGCGCGACCGGATCAAGGAGCACCAGACGGTCGACGTCAGCGGCATCCGCTCGACGGTGCATCCGGCCTGCCACGTCTACAAGATGGTTCCGGAAGACGTGATCTATGACGACACGGTTCTGGACGGAAACCGGGTCGCGGTGACCACCGGCCTGCTCGAGACGCTCGGCGCGAACGTGATCGACTATTCGACCTGGTACGATTGCTGCGGCTTCGGCTTCCGCCACATCATCGGCGAGCGCGAATTCACCCGCTCTTTCGCCATCGACCGCAAGGTGCGTGTCGCGGTCGAGGAAGCCCGCGCCGACGTGATGATCGGTCACGACACCGGCTGCATCACCACGCTCGACAAGAACCAGTGGATCGGCAAGGCCGTCGACAAGGTCTATGCGCTGCCGATCATGGCCGATTGCCAGTTCGCTGCGCTGGCCTGCGGCGCGCACCCCTACAAGCTGGCCCAGCTGCACTGGCACGCATCGCCCTTCGAGACGCTGCTGGAGAAGATGGGCATCGACTGGGAGAAGGCGAAGGCGGAATTCGAAAGCTATCTCGACGAGGTCAAGGCCGGCCGCATCGAGACGCTTTACGACCCGAAGCGCGCCATCACGTCAGGCCCCGGCTACGTCAAACCGAAAGCTCTTGCGGGAGGCGCTGAATGAGCAAGCCCGTTCTCATCGTCGGCGGTGGCCCCGCCGGCCTGTCGGCCGCGCATGCGGTGGCGTCCGCCGGTCAGAAGGTGGTCCTGGTCGAAAAGGAGGATCGTCTCGGCGGCGCGCCGATCCTGTCTGGCTATGCCCGGCTGGTGCCGAGCCATGAATGGGCCAAGGACGCGATCGGCGGAATGGTGACGCGCGTCGAGAACCGTGAAAACGTGGACATCCGCCTGGGCGCCTCCGTCGATACGTTCGCCGGCAATCCGGGCGACTTCGTCGCGACCTTGAAGGACGGAACGACCGTCGAGGCGGACGCTGCGATCCTCGCGACCGGGTTCACCCATTTCGACAGCGTCAACAAGCCGGAATGGGGGTTCGGCACCTATCCCGACGTCGTCACCACGACCCAGGTGGAACAGATGCTGTCCTCGGGCGCAGGGGTGAAATGCCCGTCGGACGGGCGTGCGCCGGACCGCGTCGCGATTCTCCTCTGCGTCGGCTCGCGCGACCGCCAGATCGGCCGCGAATGGTGCTCCAAGATTTGCTGCACGGTCTCGGCCAACATCGCCATGGAAATCCGCGAGGCGCTGCCGAACTGCAACGTCTACATCTACTACATGGATATCCGCACCTTCGGCCTCTACGAGGGCGAATATTATTGGGGCAGCCAGGAAGAGTACAAGGTCAAGTACATCAAGGCCCGCATCGCCGAGGTGACGTCCGACGGCAAGCGCCTGCTGGTGAAGGGCGAGGACACGCTGGTCAAGCGGCCGATCTCGATCCCCTTCGACATGGTCGTGCATGCGATCGGCATGGACCCGAATGTCGACAACATGACCCTGTCGGCGGTCTTCGACGTCAAGCTGAACAAATACGGCTACATCGACAAGGCCTCGACCTACGCGCATCTGGCCGAGACCAACCGGCCGGGTGTGTTCGTCGCCGGATCGGCGTCCGGGCCGGAAACGATCGACGACTCCATCGCCCAGGGACAAGCCGCGGCCATGGCGGCGTTGAACATGCCGCGCAACCGGGTCATGGAGGCCGCCGAATAATGTTCGGCCTGGCGCGCAAGCCGGCCGCGGCGCCCGAACCGAAAGGCCCGGTCTTGGACCTCTCCGGTCCGCGGCTGCGCCGGGCGCTGGAGCACCTGATCGAGTCGGCGGAAGCGACCGGCGGCGTGGAGCGCTATGTCGGCGCGCTGGCGCTCAAGGCGTCGCTGTTCGAGGAAGTGCTCGGCAAGGGCCGTGTCGCCGAGATGACCGAGCAGGAGTTCCTCGATCTCGCCGCCTTCATCACGCCGGTGCGCCGTCGCGTCGGGCCGTGGCTTGGCGCGAACGGGTTCGAGCGCCTGCACAAGCGGATCGTCGACCTGCTGGACGGGTGGTCGGATGTCGATACGGCCGACCGGCGGCTGCGCGATTTCGTGATGGCTTTCCCGGCCGATCGCGAGCATCGCTGGGTGCGCGATCTGGGGGCTGAGATCCTGCACTTCGTCGCGCCCGATCGTTATCCGCTGATGACGCGCTGGGTCTGGGACCGCCGTGTCGGCACGGGCGCGCTGCGCGAAATCTGGTTCGCCGACGATGTCGATCTCGCGCGTATCGAGGTTGAGGACGACTACCGGACCTTCGCCAAGCTCGGCGATGAACTCGACGGTTTCCTGAAGGAGAACGGCGTCTTCCGCGACCTGTCGTTCTATGCAGACCTGCTGCTCGCCCATGTCTATGCCGCCTACATCAACGATCGCGGCGGTCAGTATCTGCGTTCCGATTTCTCCAGCACCGGCGATCCGATGGCGCATACGCGCCGCATGCTCGGCCTCGACGCCGTGGACACCGAAACCGGCCGCACGCGCCTGAAGCTGATCGACGGCACCGCACATGTGCTGGGCGAACAGCCGCGGATTCCACATACGGAGGCATCCTGATGCCGATTCACGAGAAGTCCCTGATCCGGCCGGAGAACCTCGTCGAGCACGAGGAACTTGTCATCGACGGCGTCGACGTGTCGGGCCACTGGTCGACCTTCATCGAGACCCGGGCCGTCAGCGACTACAATGAGGAGATGCAGGAAGAAATCGCAGCGCTCGGCGGCGGCGAGAACATCCACCGTTGCTGGCAATGCGGCTCCTGCACCAATGCCTGCACGGTCAACGCCATCAATCCGGATTTCAATCCGCGCTACTGGATCTACCTGATCCGCATGGGGATGGAATCGGAACTGCTGCGCGACAAGGACATCATCTGGCAGTGCGTGTCCTGCAACAAATGCACCTATGCCTGCCCGCGCGACGTCAACCCGGAAGGGGTGATGAAGGCGACCGCCCATTGGCTCGAACTGAAGGGTCACACCGAGAAGAAGCCCTCGATGATCTTCGACGAGGCCTTTTCCCATCAGGTCTTCGAGACCGGCAAGATCGAGGACGGCCTGGTCCTGCGCCAGTTCTTCAAGGGCACCAACCAGCCGCTGACGCAGCCCTGGCTGGTGGCCCTGGTAAAGGGGCTCATGCGGAAGTTCCCGGTCCTCTACATGGTCCGACTCGGGCTGGCGACGGTGTTTCGCCCGAAGACGAGCGGTTGGGGCAGGGCGCGCGACGCGATCAACGCCTATGTCGAGGAAGTCGAACAATCCAACCGCAAGGCGCTCGGTCTCGACGCGAAGGGAGCGGAACAATGACCGGCAAGTATCAGAAGGTCGCCTATTACCCCGGTTGCGCGCTGGAAGGCACGGGCCATGCCTACAACCGCTCCACCAAGGCGGTCGGCAAGAAGCTCGGTCTCGATCTGGTCGAGCTGAAGAACTGGAACTGCTGCGGCGCGATGGAGGTCAAGAACATCGACCCGAAGCTGCAGACCTATCTGTCGGCGCGCAACCTCTCGATCGCCGACGACATGGGCTTCGACACCGTGATGGCGCCCTGCAATGGCTGCTACCACAATCTGAAGAAGGCCGAATACGATCTCGCCAATGACGAGCCGTCGCGCGAGGTCAACGAGCGGCTGAGCAGCAAGGCCGGCCACGCGACCTATGAAAGCGGCAAGGTGGAGACGATCCACGCGCTCGACTGGATCAAGCATTCCATCGGTGAGGAAGGCATCCGCCAGCGCGTGAAGAACTCGCTGAAGGGCCTGAAGGTCGCCAACTACTATGGCTGCATGTACACGAGGCCGCGCCACATCTTCCCCGAAAAGGACAAGGGGCCGGGCACCGAATCCACATCGAAGCCGCATTTCATGGACGAGATCCTGGCGGCCGCCGGCGCGGAGAATGTCGATTACCCGCTCAAGACCGCCTGCTGCGGCGGCGCGCATGCGCTGTCGGACAGCGACACCTCGACCAAGCTGGTGCTCAATCTTCTCACCACGGCCGAGGCCTGCGGCGCCGACGTGATCGCGACCGAATGCCCGACCTGTCACACCGGGCTGGAGATGCACCAGGTCCGCGCCGAGAAGGTGCTCGGCCGCAAGACGAGCGTGAAGATCCTCTATTTCACCCAGCTTCTCGGCATGGCGCTCGGCTTGAAGCCCAAGGCCGTCGGCGTGCAGGAAAACTTCTCCGACGCCATGCCGCTGATCAGGGAAAAGGGGCTGGCATGAGCGGCGCAGCGCTTCTCTCGATCGACGATGTGCAGCAGCGGGCCGACGCGATTGTCGCGATGACCGATGACGCGCTGTCGCGCGATGCGACGGCGCTCGCCGATGAGCTTCTCGAACTGGGCGAGGCGGTGCTGCTCGCCTGGCTGGCGTCGAAGGGCAGGGCACCGGCGGACGGCGAGGTCGAGGGGTTCCGGCTCCTCGCGCTGCATCGCCAGGGCGCGAAGGGCGATCCGAGCTTCAACGCCTGCCGCGAAACCTGCCGCGAAGTCGTCTATCACCGAAACCTGATCCTGCACGATCCGGCATCGCCGGATGTCGCGCGCACTCTTCGTCTTGGCGCGATGGTCGTGGCGCATCTCGCGCTGTTCATCGGCGGCAAGCTGCAGGAAGCCGGCCTGGGCGAATTCTGCTGTTCGTCGCGACCGGTCCGTCAGCCCGAAACGCTCAATCCAATCGCCGAATCGGCGTAACCGCAAAAGGAGGCACGACATGCCCGTTGTTCGTGGCTGTGAACTTCCCGACGATCTGCTCTACGACGTCGGCAACAATCTCTGGTATCGCGACAATGGCGACGGAACCCTGACCGTCGGCATGACGATGATCGCGATCGGCATGGCCGGCCAGCTCGTCGCCTTCACCGCCAAGAAGGCGGGCAAGACGATCAAGGAAGGCAAGTCCGTCGCGACGGTGGAATCCGGCAAATGGGTCGGCCCCGCCAAGATCGGTTTCGAGGCCGAGATCATCGAGGCCAACGAGGAACTGGCCGGCAATCCGTCGCTCGCAAATTCCGACACTTACGGGGCGGGCTGGATGGTGAAGGTCAGGCCGACCGACCCGGGCGCCGCCGCATCGCTGACCCCTGGCTCGGACGTGGCCGGACCCTACGAGGCCAAGATGGCCGCCGATGAATTCGAGGGCTGCGCAGCGGCTTGAACATGGCCGGCCGTCCTGCCGGGGAGAAACGAAAATGAGCAGTGAAACCAACGCCAAGTCGATGTCGATGATCGTGACCAAGGGCACGCTCGACTGGGCCTATCCGCCCTTCATCCTGGCGACGACCGCCGCCGCGATGGGGCTGGAAGTGACGATGTTCTTCACCTTCTACGGCCTCGGCCTTCTGAAGAAGGATCTGAACCTGAAGATCTCGACGCTGGGCAATCCGGCCATGGAAATGCCGATGATGGGCATGCACATGGCGATGCCGAACATCGTCTCGGCGCTGCCCGGCGTCGACGGCATGGCGACCGGCATGATGAAGAACCTGATCAAGAAGAAGGGTGTCGCCTCCATCGAGGATCTGCGCGAACTTGCCGTGGAAGCGGACGTCAACATGATCGCCTGCCAGATGACCATGGACCTGTTCGAATACAAGCGCGAGGACATGATCGACGGCCCGTCGCTCGGCGGCGCGGCGACCTATATCGAAGTCGCGTCGAAGACCGACATCAACCTCTACATCTGAATGATTGGCGGGGCGGGAAAGTCCGTTCCGCCGATGCCATCGGCTTGACCCGGACAATCGAAAAGACCAAATCAACAGGCTAAAGGGCGATCGCCCGCAAAGGAGGAAAAATGGCCGACCAGGTTCTCGACGCAAAAGGGCTGAACTGCCCGTTGCCCATTCTGCGCGCGAAGAAGGCGCTCAAGGAAGTGCCGACCGGCGGGACGCTGGAAGTGCAGGCGACCGATCCGGGTTCGGTGAAGGATTTCGAGGCCTTCTGCCGTTCGACGGGCAATGAACTGCTCGAATCGCGCCAGGAGGGCGGAACCTACGTCTTCCTGATCAAGAACCTGAACTAGGGCCTGCCGGTCTCAGCTGCAGAATTCGTCATAGAGCGCGCGGATGATTCTGCGCGTTCTGTCGTCCGCGAGCATGTAGACGATCGACCGTCCCTCGCGCCGGCAATCGACCAGCCCGTCTTCGCGCAGGCGCGCAAGTTGCTTGGACACGGCGGCCTGGGGCAATTCGAGCATGCTCTCCAGTTCGCCGACGCTGATCGGGCCCTCGGCAAGACGGCAGAGGATCACGAGCCGCGCCGGATGCGCGAGCGACTTCAGATATTGCGTCGTCAGCGCCGCATTCTCCAGCATCTGGCCGGAGACGGCCTGTTCCTGCGCGTCCGCTTGCATGGCGATAGTGTCCGCTGAACTCATGTTTCTGCTGCCGTGAATCTTCCATATTATCTAGCACGCGGCCGGCGGAACGCAAGGCGCGCGCCTCGAAGCGCCGCCATGCCGACGGATTGATCGGGTGCCCCAGGGGCAGCGGGTGTCTTCGATTGCTCCACCCGGTCAATCCCGCTAAGGAGCCCCCATCCGGGAGCACTTCCTTCATGATCGACCATACCCTTCTGGCCATCACACTGGGCAGTTTCGCGGCGTCTTTTGTCAATGCGGCGTTCGCGACCGGCGGCGTCTACATCATGCTGCTGGTCAGTGTCTGGGTGCTGCCCATCTCGGCCGCCGTGCCGCTGCAATCGGCCTTCGCGGCGGTCTCGCTCGTGGCGCGGATCGGCTATTTCTGGCAGCACATTCAGTGGCGCATCGTCGGCCTGTTTGTCTTCGGTTGCCTGTTCGGCGTCTATTTCGGAACGCGCGCCTTCGCCGAACTGCCCGAGGCGACGATCTCGGTCCTGCTCGGCTGCGTGCTGCTCGTCCTGATCTGGATGCCGAAATGGAAGCGCCCGCTGCCGATCAGGCATCCGTTCTTCTTCATCGGCATCGCGCACAGTTTTCTCGGCGCGCTGTTCGGCGTCGGTGGCGTCCTGCAGCCCTTCATCCTGCGCACCGGACTGCTGAAACTGCAGATCACCGGAACGCTCGCTGCCTGCCTGATCATGCTCGATGCGATGAAGGTGACCGGCTATGTCAGCCACGGCTTCAGCTATTTCGACTACGTGCCGCACATCGTGATGGCCTCGGTGGCGGGCTTTGCTGGCACCTGGACCGGCCGGCACGTCACGCACCACGTGTCCGAGGAACTGTTCCGCAAGCTGTTCCGCATCCTGGTGTCGCTGATCGCGGTCCGGCTGATCTACAAGGGCTGGACCATGTGATCCGGCCCGGCACGTCAGCCGCGTCCGATCGCTCTTCCCAGGACGTCGGCAGCGTCAAGGTCCGCGCCGCAGGCGGCGACGAAACGGTCGGGGCGCAGCAGGATCAGGCTGGCGTCCCACGCGGTCGTGCCGTCCGTCGCCGGCATCTCGACCACGTTGAGCGGAATGCCCAGCCGATCGGCTTCGGAGCGGAAGGCAGCAACGGCGTCGGCCTGATCGCCCACCGTCACCAGGTTGAAGCCCGAACCGAGCCGCTCCGTCACGTCGTCCTTGGGCGGCAGCAGAAAGCCGGGCCGCGCGCTGTGAAGGTGCGCGCCCACCGCGCTTGAGGATCCCGTCCCGCCGGTGACGACGGGAGAGCCCGCATAGTTCGGGCAATAGTGGTCCACGTCGCGCTTGGTCAGTTCCGCGCGCCTTGCCCATTCCGCCTCGAAGGCCGCCCTGTCCGTGTCCGGAGTGAACTGCGCCACGAAATCCCGATCGCTTTCGATCATGCGCACGATGAAGTCGTCGGCGGTGGAGGTGAAGACGGGCTGGCGTTCCGTCGAATAGCTGTCGAGCAGGGCTTCCGTTCCATAGCCCTTCAGCCTGGCTTCCAGCTTCCAGGCCAGGTTGCGCACGTCCTCGAAGCCGTTGTTGACGCCGTAGCCGCCATAGGGCGGGTGGCTGTGCGCCGCGTCGCCGGCGATGAAGATCCGGTCGTTTCGATAGGTGTCGGCGATGGCGATCCGCAGGTCCCAGAATCCGAGATATTCCGTCTCGAACGCGATCTCCTGGCCGATCGCCTTCGCCAGATGAGCCCCGAGGTCGATCGTCTCGACGGTGGAATCCTCCGGCACGGTCGTGTGAAAGAACCATGTGCCGAGTTCCACGCGTCCGAAGAACTGCCAGTAGCCTTCCTTCTCCGGGCTGAGCACGTTGAAATAGGACTTGCCGGGATAGCGCTCGAGCAGGGTGTTCAGTTCGTCGGAGCGGAACACCGCCAGCACCATGCGGCGGAAATGCGATTTCAGCGACTGCGGCAGCTTCGCGCTCTCGCGCACCATGGACCGCGCGCCGTCGCACCCGATGACATATTCGGCCCGCAGTTCCCTGGTGCCGTCCGTGCCGTTGGCCACCTGCAGCACGACGCCGTCGCCCGCGTCACGGATCGCTTCGACCGTGTCGCCATAGCGCGTCTCGACATTGTCCAGCATCGCGACCCGCTCGCGCAGCGTCCCCTCCAGATCGTACTGGGGAAGCCGCAGATTGTCGGCGGCGTAGAAACTGCGCACGTCGCTGCGGATCAGCCAGTCGTAATGATACTCGCCAAGCAGGGTGCCATAGGCGGTCAGGCCGCCGGTGCCGAACTGCGACGGAATGCGGACCGCCTGCTTCATGGCTTCGTATATGCCCCACGCCTGGAAATGCTCGCCGGTTCGCTGCGTGAGGTTCTGGCCCTTCGGAATCCGGTGGATGGTCTTGTATTTCTCGAGGACGACCACGTCGATCCCGCGCTGCCCGAGGTCGATGGCCAGTCCCAGCCCGACCGGTCCGCCGCCGACAATCGCCACTTGTGTCGTCTTCATCGTCATCCCCGCTTTTCGTTTCGCCGTTCAGATAGCCGCGTGAGGGGCGAAAGAACAGAGACCGGCGGATGAAAATGGGAGGTCATGCAGGGCAGGGCATCGTGGCCGCCGGCAGATGCCTTACCGTGCCGCGTCGGCGCCGGCGTCGCCGCGAGCGCCATGCGGCAACACGAACACCTGGCCCGGCGCCGGCGGGCGGTTCACCGACAGGGGACAGTCATAGACAGCCCGGAGATTTCCATCGGTCAGCACCGCCTCGGGCTTGCCCTCCGCATGGACTGCGCCGTTCCTGAGCAGCACGACGTGATCGGCATACATCGCCGTCAGGTTCAGATCGTGCAGGATGGCCAGCACGCCGCCGCCCCGCTGCGCGAAGTCGCGCGCGACCTCCATGATCTGGATCTGGTGGCGGATGTCGAGGCTCGACACCGGCTCGTCGAGGAACAGGTACCGCGCCATGTCGTCGACCACGGGCGACCAGACCTGGCACAGCACGCGGGCCAATTGCACGCGCTGCTGTTCTCCGCCGGACAGCTCCTGGTACATGCGTCCCTCGAAACCCGACAGGTCCACCCGGTCGAGCGCCGCCGGGACGATCGATGAACCGGCGTCGGTCGCTCCTTCGCGTAGGCCGAGCCGCACGATTTCACGCACGGTGAACGGGAAGGAGAGCGTCGAGTGCTGCGGCAGCACGCCACGCATCGCGGCGAGGTCGCCGGGCCTGGCGCGCGCGATTTCGCGACCGTGCAGATGGGCGCTGCCTGCATAGTCCAGGTCGCCGGAGAGCGCACGCATCAGCGTCGTCTTGCCGGAGCCGTTCGGGCCGATCACGACGACGAGTTCGCCGGGTCTGGCCCGTAGATCGACGCCGGACAGGATGCGATGTCGGCCGAGCCAGACTTCGAGCTTTTCAGCGATGAGCATGGGACGGCCTAGAGATCGAGGATGCCGCGCTTGCGCAGCAGGATCCACAGGAAGAACGGGGCGCCGGCGAGCGCGGTGACGATGCCGATCGGCAATTCGGCAGGCGCGACGATCTGGCGGGCGATCGCGTCGGCGAACAGCAGCAGGATCGCGCCGAGCAGGGCGGAAGCCGGCAGGAGGTAGCGGTGGTCGGGGCCGATCACGAGGCGCAGCAGATGCGGCACCACGATGCCGACAAAGCCGATACCGCCCGAAACCGCGACCGACGCGCCGGTCGCGGCCGCGACGCAGACGATGGAGATCATCTTGATGCGCTGCGGATCGGTGCCGAGGTGACGCGCCGCGCCTTCGCCGAGGGCGAGCGTGTTCAACTGCCGGGCGATCAGCATCGTGCCGGCCAGGGCGGGCAGGATCAGCGGCGCGGCCATCAGGTTGCGCGTCCATGTCGCTCCGGCGAGCGAGCCGAGGCCCCAGAAGGTGAGATCCCGCAATTGCTGGTCGTCGGCATGGAAAATCAGCACGCCGGTCACCGCCATGGCGAGCGCGGCGAGCGCGATTCCGGCGAGAAGCATCGTCGCGACGGATGTCTGGCCGCGCCGGGTGGCGACGCGGTAGAGGAGCAGCGTGATCGCCAGCCCGCCGAGAAACGCGCCGGTCGGGATCGCATAGAGGCCGAGCAGGGCGGAAACCGGGGCGAGCGCGGTCGCGCCGAGAACGATGAAGCTCACGGCGCCCAGGCTGGCGCCGGCCGTGACGCCGACGATGCCGGGATCGGCCAGCGGGTTCCTGAACAGCCCCTGCATCACCGCGCCGGACACGGCCAGCGACGCGCCGATCAGCACGCCGAGAACGGCGCGGGGCAGGCGGATGTCGAACACGATGATCCGGTCGCTCAGCTGCAAAGTGCCGGTGTGCAGCCCCGCAGCTTCAAGGAAGACCTGCCATGCCGAGGCGTCCGACGCTCCGGAGGCAAGGCTGAAGAAGAACGAGAGGACCAGCAGCGCCGCAAGGACGGCGATGCTCGTCCGGGCAAGCGCCGACCGGTCGCCGTCGCTGCGGCGACCGGCCTGGACCGTGGACAGGACGTCAGCGAAGGTCATTGCCGTAGAGCGCCTTGGCCAGATCGAGCGCGGCATCGGCGGTGCGGGGACCGAAACCGAGGAGATATGATCCGTCCATCCGGATCAGGGCGCCGTCCTTTGCCGCCTGTGTCGCCGCCAGGGCGGGATGGCCGAGGACGGTGGCGCTGTCGGCGGCATGGCCACCGCCACGGTCCATCATCAGGATCGCGTCCGGATTGGCGGTGATGATCGCTTCGTCGGTCAGCTGTTTGTAGCCCTGGAAATCGAGGATAGCGTTCTGCGCGCCGGCGAGGGCGAGAATGCCGTCCGCGGCGGTCCCGGTTCCGGATGCGAGCACCCGGCCGTCCTGCATCGACAGGATGAACAGCACGCGCTTCTTCTCCGCGATAGTCCCGACGCTTTCGGCCAGCGCGTCCATCTGCGCGGCGATGTCGGCGCGCATCGCATCGCCCTTGGCATCGACGCCGAGCGCTTCGGCGACGACGCGAATGGCCTCGTCGATGCCTGCGGCGCTGAAGCCGCCCGGCACTTCGACATAGTCGACGCTGGCGGATTTCAGGACGTCGATCGCTTCGGTCGGTCCGCTGCCCTCATGCGCGAGGATGAGGTCCGGTTCGATCGACAGGACGCCCTCGGGCGCAAGTGCCCGCATGTAGCCGACATCCGGCAGTTCCCGCGCGGCCGCGGGGTAGGTGCTGGTGGAATCGCGCCCGATCAGCCGTCCGTCTTCTCCGAGGGCGTAGACGATCTCGGTGACGGCGCCGCCGATGGACAGGACGCGCTGCGATGACGGGTCGGCATGCGCACCGAAAATGGCGACGGCCGAAACGGCGAGGGATGCAAGAAGGGTCTTCATCGGGCGTCTCATGCTGCCACCGCCGAATCGTGACACGGCAGGCTTCGCACCAGATTGATCCAGTCCGGCCGGTTGGCCTGCGTCTCGCCGGGAATGCCGTTGATGAGCAGGATGCGGTTGCCGTCGGCGTCATAGGCTTCCACCGAGAGAACGTCGCCGTCCTTGCTCGGACGGCGGATGGCCCAGCATTCGCATATGGCCGTGGTGCGCAGATGCAGGTGGAAATCCGGATCCATGACATTCAGCCAGTCACCGGTGCGCTTGATGTTGACGACCGGTCCGGAATGGATCTGCAGGATGCCTGGATTGCGCACGAAGACCATCAGCGGCACGGCGCCGGCTGCGGCGCCCGTGAGCACCGTCTCCATCGCATCGTCGCCGACGCGCCAGGTGAATTCATCCCCCATCACGCGGATCGCCTGCAGGCGCTTGAAGCCGAGGCGCGCGATCATGCCTTGAAATTCGTGCGTGTCCTCGATCGCCGCCCAGCGCTGACGCAGTTCGGCAATCTGGTTGTCGTCCGGTTCGGGAACTGCCGCCCTCTGGGCCGGAGGCGCGAACCCGGGTACCGAAGCGTCGGCCGGCAGCCGCAAGTCGGTCACCAGCTTCTGCCAGGCGTCGAGGTCGCTCGATGCGCGGCAATGGATCTTGTGCACCGCGTCGCCATGCGCGTCGAAGAACTGAAGGCTGCGTTTGACAGTGTCGCCGGCAGGCTTCTCGACCGCGAAGGCATGCACCCAGTGCGCCTTGAAGAGGCGCAGGTCCATCACCTTGCCGAGGACCATCGGCACCCGCTCGCGGGACTGGTATTTGTCGTAGACGCCGATCTTTTCATGAACGGCATGTTCGTTGCGGCTGAGCGCCATCAGTTCGCCGATCTGTTCCAGGCGCGGGAAGATCAGGTCGAGGTCCGGTTGAAGCCGGGTGACGCCATGTCCTTCGAAGGCGGCGGTGAATTCGCCCTCCGAGATGCCAAGTTTGGCGGCGAGGTCGCGCTCGCGGGTCTTCGGGTCTGCCGCCTGGGCGGCGCGGATGTCTTCAAATGTCAGCGGAGTTGCGATCGTCATCGTCTGGGTCTCACTTGTTCAGGATCAGTTTGCCCTGACGCGTGATCTTCAATCGATAGATCGCGCCTTCATGCTCGATGCCGATTTCGGTCGAGCCTCTGAAAAGGTTGCTGCTTTCGTAGACGGTCTTTCCGTCAATGGTGGTTCTCTCAGCCTTGTCCATCGTTTCCGCGCCCAGCTTGTTGCTGTCTTGCTCCATCATCTTCGTCGATCTGTTGCGTGTTGCGTGCCTGGCTCGCTGCGGCGCTGGCTGGGCGAAAAAAGGTATCAAAATCAAACTTGACACCCGTCGTCATGTTTTCTATCGGATGCAATACATGACTGAATGTGTCAAGTTATAAAACGACCGTTCACGATGACCGCGCCAGCAAGCTATCGCCAGCCAGCCGACTTCCCGACATCCAAGGAGAAAAAAATGGGGCTGGTGGGACGCAAATCCGCGATTTTGGCGAGCAGCGTAGTGCTGTGCGCGACATGCATGGCGACGCCGATTCTGGCGCAGGACGCCGCAACAGGTGAGCCGACGCTTCTTCAGAAACTCATCCTGATCGGCCGTGGCGCGACCGTGGGTTCGCCGGCCGATGCGCCGACGGCGACGGAAACGACGGCCGAGGAAATCGAAGACAATCAGATCACGAGCCTCGAGGATCTCGGCAATACGACCGAGCCGGGTGTCAATGTCGGTTCGGAGGGTCACGGGATCAACATCCGCGGGCTCGAGGCCGACCGCGTCCTGACGACGATCGACGGCATTCCGATCAGCTACCTTTCCCTCGGTGTCCGCGACGACATCAATGCGGATGGCGGCATCGACACCTTCGATTTCTCGGCGCTCTCGGACGTCAACATCATGCGCGGTGCCGATTCGAGCCGTGCCGGTTCGGGCGCTCTGGGCGGCGCCTTGCTCCTGCGGACGCTGGAAGCCGCCGACCTGATCGAAGACGGCAAGAATTTCGGCGGCTTCGTCCGTACGGCCTATGACAGCAAGGACGAGTCGCTGAACGGAACGCTGGCGATCGCGGGCCGCTCCGGCGATACCTCGGTGTTGTTCCAGGGCGCCTATACTTACGGGCACGAGACGGACAACAAGGGCACCGTCGGCGGTGAAGGCAGCGTCCGTTCCTTGCCGAACCCGAAGGATTTCGACCAGTACAACATGATCTTCAAGCTCCGTCACGACATCGAGGGCGGTCACACCGTCGGTGTCACGGCAGAGCGCTACCACGAGGACAGCGACTCCATTCTCTACACCGACCTGAGTGCGACCTATGTCGAGCTCGACGGCAACAAGGAGAAGAAGCGCGACCGCATTTCGCTCGACTACAGCTACGAGGCGCCGGATCCGTCATCCAGCATTGTCGATCGTGCCGACCTGAAATTCTACTGGCAGGACCTGCTTTCGGTGTCCGGGCGTTGGGGCGAACGTGCGCCCAGCAACTCGGTGCCGGGTGCCTATGGGCGCGAAAACGAGATGAAGGAGCGGGCGTTCGGCGTGACCGGGTCTGCCGAGAACCGCTACGAAGCGGGGTCCACCTCCCACGACGTGACGGTTGGCGGCGCCTTCTCGTCGTCGAAATTCACCCAGTTCACCTATGGCGAGGATTCGTGCGACGAGATCTCGCCGCCGCCCTATAGCTGCGGCTTCCTTCACGCCAACGCACCCGACATGCCCAATGTCGATGCTCTGCGGCTGGGCGTGTTCGTCGATGACACGATCACCTTCGGCGGCGGACCGATCAGCCTGACGCCGGGCGTCCGGTTCGACTGGTACGACTATTCGCCGAAGGAAACGGACGGCTACGACGCCGATCTGCCGGAAGCGCGCAGCGACTACCAATTCTCGCCGAAGCTCCGCGCCGAATACGAGGTCGATCCCGCGCTCAACCTCTTCGCGCAGTGGTCGATGGGCTTCAAGTCGCCCAACGTCAACGAGCTCTACCTGACCTACGAAACCGATGGCGCCTATCGGACGATCGGCAATCCGGATCTCGAGCCGGAAACCAGCAACGGCTTCGAGATCGGCGCGACCTTCGGCGACGAGGCGCTCGGCGGCCGCGTCACGGCGTTCTACAACACCTACCGCAACTTCATCGACTCCCAGACCGTGATGGATGATCCGGTCAACTTCCCCTATGGCACGACCTATTACGAGAACCTGGATCGCGTCCGCATCTACGGTTTCGAGGCGGACGCGCACCGGAAGTTCGCCAACGGCTTCTCGGTGAGCGCCGCGGTCGCCTATGCCTATGGCGAGGACCGGGAAACCGGCGAACAGATCGACTCCATCGCGCCGATGAAGGGCATCCTCGGTCTCGGATACGAGGCCGAGAGCTGGGGGACCGATCTGCGCCTGATCGGCGTTGCGTCCGTCGACGAGGACTCCACCGCGTCGTTCAAGCCGGAAGGCTACGGGATCGTCAACCTGACCGGCTGGTGGGAACCCGCGCGTCTGGAAGGCCTGCGCATCGCGGGCGGCGTCTACAACCTCTTCGACGAGGAATACTACGACGCGGTCAAGTGGCGCGACGTCGACCTGACGTCTTCCTCGGCACAGCCCATGGCCTACTATTCGGAGCCGGGCCGGACCTTCAAGGTCTCGCTCACCCAGCGCTTCTGATCGATGCGCCTTGCGTGTCCGGCGAGCGATCGCCGGGCACCGGAAATCTCGAAAAACCGGCGCGCATTGGGTGGATTAAACTTGACTCGTTTGATCATGTTTCCTAGTGAAAATACATGATCGTAATTGTCAGGTTTTCCGGTTCCATCTTGCCGGGTTCGCGGAAACCGCACTGAGACAATCACCGTGCCGCCGCCCCGAAGGGCGCAACGTCACGGCAAGAAGGATGGAATGAAATGAAACAGGCAGGGCGACACTCCCACGTCAGACAAATCAGGGCCGCGATGAGCCTGGCGTGCGTCCTTGCCATGTCGGGACCGGCCTTCTCGCAGGACAATGCGCCGGTCCCGACTCTCTTACTCGAACTCAATGCCCTTCAGCAACAGGCAAGCGCCTGCCGCATCGTGTTCCTGGCGGAAAACCGCCTCGGGACCGATCTTGCGGCGCTGTCCTTCGAAACCGTGCTGATCGACACCCAGGGCGTCGTCGACCGTCTCACGCTGTTCGATTTCCAGGCCCTGCCGGCCGGCCGCAAGCGCGTGCGCCAGTTCGATCTCGACAACACCGAGTGCGGATCGATCGGGCAGGTGCTGATCAACGGCGCCGCCGCCTGCGAGGGCGAGGGCCTTTCGGGCGCGGAATGCGTCGACGGTCTCGAACTGACTTCCAAGACCGACGCGGAGATTGCCGGATGAGCGCCGTGATCAGCGATACGCTTGCGCGCATCGTCGACTTCCTGGCGCTCGGCGGTCCGGTCGTCACGGTCCTGCTCGCGGTCTCGGTCATCGCGGCGACGCTCGTCATCCTGAAGGCCTGGCAGTTCGTCGCCTCCGGCGTCGGCCGGCATAGAACGGCGGAGCGCGCGCTGGCGCATTGGCTCGCCGGCGGCCACCGGATCGCGCTCGACGATCTCGCCGCCAGCCGCAGCGGCGCGTCCCGCCTGATCTGGCAGGCCATGGCGACGGTTCTGAACGCCGCGCCGGACGACAAGGAAGCCGTTTCCGAACGGTTGCGCGTCGAGGCTTCGGCCTATCTGGCGCGGTTGCGATCCAGCTTCCGCGCGCTCGACGCGATCGCGCAGGTGTCGCCCCTGATCGGCCTGTTCGGCACGGTCATCGGCATGATCCAGGCGTTCCAGAAGCTGCAGGAGGCCGGCAACAGCGTCGATCCTTCGCTTCTCGCCGGCGGCATCTGGGTGGCCTTGCTGACCACGGCCGTCGGGCTCGCCGTCGCGATGCCGACATCGCTCTTCCTGACTTGGTTCGAAAGCCGCGTGGCGCGCGAGAGCGCGATGCTGGAACGCGCCTTGACGATCGTCCTCAATCCCGCGCCGCTCGCGCGGTCGGGGCAGGCGCTGCCGCAGTCGGCGGTTTCGCCGGCAAGCCAGTTCGCGTCCCATGCGGCTTGACGGTGCCGAGCGGAGGCGCAGCGCGATCTCGATGACGTCGCTGATCGACGTCATCTTCCTGCTGCTGCTGTTCTTCATGCTGTCCTCGACCTTCACGCGGTTCGGCGAGATCGAATTGACCGCGCCGGGCGGCGGAGCGGGCAGGGCGGCAACGCCGGTCTATCTGCGCCTCGATGCCGGCCGCATCCTGCTCAACGGCCGCGAGACGGCGCTTGACGACGTCTCGGCCGCACTCGCCGAACAGGCGGAAGCGGGCGCGAACACGGTGCTCCTCAAGCTCGATGACTCGACGGATTCGCAGCGCTTCATCGACCTCTACGCGGTGCTGCGCGCCGTGCCCGACCTGTCGGTCGCAGTGTTGCGGTGAGGGGGCGACATGCGACTTGCCGCGGCATCCTCGGGCAGCAAGAAGGCCGAGCCGACCATCGCGCTGATCAACATCGTCTTCCTGATGCTGATCTTCTTCCTCATCGCTGGCACGCTCGCGCCGCCGCTGGACAGCGATCTTTCCCTGGTGCGCACGGCGGGGCTTGAGGGCCGCGAACCGCCGGACGCGGCGGTCATCCACGCCGACGGAACCATCACCTGGCGCGGCGAAGCGACCGATCCCGCGGGCATCGTCGCGCAACTGGGTCAGGACGAGGAACCGGCGATCCGCATCGTGCCGGATCGGGCGCTTGCCGCGACAAAGCTGATCGAAATCGCCGAAGATCTGCGCAGGGAGGGCGCGCAGCGCGTCTTCATCGTCACCGAAAGGGGGCTCGAATGATCACCTCGCGTCGCGCCCTGCGCGTCTGGGTCGCGGTTGTCGCCTCGCTGGGCGTGCACTTCGCCGCCGCGATGGCCGTCGCGCCTTCGGATCCTCCCGCGCTGATACAGGGCGGAACCACCGCCGAGATCGCCGCGCTCGGGTCGGGCTTCGAAGATCTTCTGCAGGGCAGCGACAGGCTCCAACCCGCCGAGACCTCGACGGTCGAGCCGTCGCCGCCATCCGTCGAGATGACAGAACCCTCGGTGAGCGAGCCGATCGAGGCGACGCGTCCGTTGACGGTCGCCAGCGTCAGGCCGGTGCCCGTTCAGGCGCCGCCGCCTGTCCGGGAAGCGCTCGCACCCGCGACCGAAGCGCAGGCCGCGCCTGCCGCGACGAACACGCCCGCAGCGGACATGCCCTTCGTCGAGACCGCGCGTCCCGACCCCGCAAAGCCGGCGCTCGCTCCCGCCGCGCCCGCGGCTGAACCGGCGCAGCCGCAACTGGCGCCGCTCCAGGCGTCACCCGTCAAGCCCGCCGAAACGGCCCCGCCGAGCCAGGCGACCGAGGTCGCCGCGCTCGCGCCGGCCCAGATCACGGAAACCGTCGAGGCCGAACCGGAAGAACGACCCGTTCCGATCCCCGTCGCCCGCCCGCCGCGTCCGGAGGACGCCCGCAATCTCGCCGAGACGAAGGCGCGGGACGTGAAGAAGAAGGCCCCTCCGAAGAGGCAGGTTGCCAAGAAGGCCGCCGTTCAATCCGCCCGCGGCAACGCCAGCCGCGACGCCCGCGCCGGAAACGCGTCGGGCCGCACCACGCAGAAGGCGAAGACCGGCGGCTCGCAGAAGGACGGCAAGGCCCGGACCGCCGGCAATGCCAATGCCTCGAACTATCCCGGCAAGGTCTATTCCAAGATCCGCCGCACACGCCAGCAGCGCGCGGGCGGTGCCGGCGTCGCCCGGGTGCGCTTCTCGATCTCGTCGAGTGGACGGCTTTCTAGCATAAGGCTCGCCGCGAGTTCGGGCTCGGCCGCCATCGACAAGGTCGCCCTCGACCATGTCCGGCGCTCCGCGCCGTTCCCGCCGCCGCCGGCCGGCGCGCAACGCAGTTTCGTCATTCCGATCGAGGTCAGGCGCTGAGCGCAGCCCCGTCGGATCCCCAGTTTCACAGGAAAGGAAGCAGAAATGTATGTCGCAATGAACCGGTTTCGCGTCAATGAAGGCCACGAAGAGGCCTTCGAGAACGTCTGGCGCAACCGTAACTCCAGCCTCGCCGAGATGGCTGGTTTCCGGTCGTTTCATCTCCTGAAAGGCCCCCGCGACGAGGAAGCCAAGACCACGCTCTATGCGTCCCACACGATCTGGGAGAGCGAGCAGGATTTCATCGACTGGACCCGGTCGGACAATTTCCGCAATGCCCACAAGAACGCCGGCAACAACAAGGGCATGTATGCCGGACACCCGAATTTCGAGGGCTTCGTCGCCGTGGTCGACGAATAGGGGCCAGTCCCGCGGGATCAGGGCGCGGCGTTTGGCCGTCAGCCCTGGTTTCGAAACAGCTTGGTCTTGCCGAACATCGATTCCAGTTCCTCGATACGGCCCTTGGAATCCTCCCACCGTGCGGCCTGCACGTCGGCGATCAGCGCTTCCACGATCAGCATGATCGCGATGGTGGAGTCCCAGCTTGACGGGGCTTCGACCAGCGCGTGGAAACAATGGTCGGCAAGCCGGCTGATCGGCGAGCCCCACTGGTCGGTGAACAGCACGATCGTGCAATCGCGGTCATGCGCCAGCTTGGCCAGCTTCGCCAGGTCCGACTCGTAGCGGCGGATGTCGAACAGGACGAGGACCGACTTGCGACCCATGTCGAGCAGGTATTGCGGCCATACATTCGGCGTCTGGCTGAGCAGCGTCACGTTCGGCCGGATGATCTGCAGGTGGTTGAAGAAATAGTCGGCGTTGGAGCGCGTGATGCGCCCGCCGGCCAGATAGACGTCGCGCTTCGGATCGGCCAGAAGCTTCACGACCGTGTCGAAGGCGTCCGGATTGAGGCGCTGAAGCGTGTTTCGGATATTGGCCGACACAGCGTCGGCGAACTGGTTCAGCGTATGGTCGTCGCGGGCGTTGGCGCGGCCGGCATCGCGGCGCGAGATCGGTTCCTTGATCTGGGCGGCGATTTCCTCGCGGATCGCGCCCTGCATGTCCGGAAAGCCTTCGAAGCCCAGTTTGCGCGCCGTGCGGATCACCGTCGGTGTCGATACGCCGGCCTGTTTGGCGAGTTCCGTGATCGAACCCAATCCGGCGACCGGATAGTCCTGCAGCAAGACGGACACGAGCTGCCGCTCCGATGGCGTCAGCGTGTCCATGCGCTCCCGGATGCGCATCTTCACCGATGGCTGAGTGTCGCTCACGCGCGCTCCTTTCCGTCCCGGGCTATCCGCTGCCCGTAACATTGTCTACTGAAACGATATTGACAGAAGATTTTTTTTTGTAATGAATTGTACGCATGGGTGTTTCCGCACACAACGCCACGGTGCTCGCGCCGTCCGAGGAACCAGCCGCCGAGGTGATCAATCCGGGCGGTGAAGCGCCGATCGTGCTTGTCTGCGAACATGCGAGCGCCTTCGTGCCAAAGAGCATGGCGGGGCTGGGCCTGCGCGAGGACGACCGGCTTTCCCATGCCGCCTGGGACATCGGCGCACTGTCCGTCGCAACCGGACTGGCCGGTTTGCTGGATGCGCCGCTTGTCGCTTCGCGCGTGTCGCGGCTGGTCTATGACTGCAACCGCCCGCCGGAGGCGCCCGACGCGATCCCCGCCAGGAGCGAGTTGATCGAGGCGCCGGCCAATGCGAATCTGACGGAAGCGGAGCGCCGCAAGCGCATCGACGCGGTCTACGAGCCGTTCAGGGCTCTGCTCGCGGAGACCATTGCAGGCAAGGGCCCCGAGCGCCCGGCGATCGTAACGATCCACAGCTTCGCTCCGGTCTTCTTCGGTGTCAGCCGCAAGGTCGAACTCGGACTTCTGCACGACGCCGACGACCGGCTCGCCCGCGCCATGCTCGATGCGGCGCCGGCGTTCACGTCGATGAAGACGGCGCTCAACGAGCCCTATGGGCCGCAGGACGGCGTAACACACACGTTGAAGCAGCATGCGCTGCCGTCCGGCCTCTTGAACGTGATGATCGAGGTTCGAAACGATCTCGTCGGCGATGTCGCCGGTGCCGGGCATGTCGCGGAAACGCTGGCGAAGATCATCGAGCGTGCATTGGAGGCTTGCGCTCATCCGGTCGGTCGCGGACGAATGGGACAGCGGCATGGGTAGAAGCTGGCTCTTTGCTGGTGGCTCAGGCCGGATCGCTGACGGGAGCGCCCGACAGGACGTCCAGAAACAGCGCGAAGAGTTCCGACTGGGAGGAAACGCCCAGCTTTGCATAAAGGTTCCGGCGATGGATCTTCGCGGTGGCGACCGAGATGCCGAGCTGCAGGGCGAGCGATTCCGAGGAATGGCCCCGCAGGATCATCTGGGCGACCTCCTGTTCGCGCTTCGTCAAAGCGCGTTCCCCGAAGGTCTCAAGCGTGTGCTCGACATAATCCGACAGGCAGCCGGGCGCCGCGGGCTTGGCCGGGTTTCCGCCGAGACCCTGCCAGTGGCGCGCCATCGCGGTCTGCACCAGCGGTTCGATTTCACGCAGCCTGTCGAGTTCGTACTCGCTGAACGGCGAGGCGTCGTGCGGTCGCATCAGGGAGACGACGATGTAGGCGCCATGGGCGTTGCGGGCAAAGAAGCCGATCTCTTCCGCCAGATAGCCCGGCTCGTCGGAGACGCAGGGCGAAACATATCCCGGATGTGCGCCGACCTGCGCGTAGAACTCGTCGGGGGCAAGGTCGCGCATGCGGTACAGGCCGGGTTCGAGACTGTCCTGGCACGCCTTGAAGAACGGATCGACCAGATAGGTGCCCTGCAGATAGGGCGCGATGAGAGAGTGTTTCTGGCTGTCGGAGAAGCCGTCGAACAGGAAGACGGGACGGCGTCCCGGCGGATAGCCGAAGATCGGCGCATGCTCGAAATCGACCGTGTTGCGCAGGAACGTCACCAGCAGCGAGGGCAGGGCCGTCGTGTCCAGCGCGGCCATGATGCGCGCAAACTCGTCAACCCGCGCGATCGACGCGACGTTGCCTATCGGATGGTCCATCGCAGAGCCCCGAATCTGCTCGAATTGTCCGTTTCGCGCATGGCACGATCGTGCCGCAATGCTGCAGCGCAGCCAAGCCTCTACACCTTAGGGGGTATGCGGCATAACAATCCAGCACTATTCGCGCCTACCCTTTCAGGGAATGGTTCGCAGCCGCGCAAAGCGCTTACGCTTCCGTGCTGGCAACGGTCCGAACAGACGAAAGGGAGCTTGGCGCATGGCTGGTAGGTTGGAAGGCTGGAACGCGATTGTCAGCGGAGGCGCCGCCGGCGCCGGTGGCGCGGCGTCCAGCCTCTTTGCACGCGAGGGTGCTCATGTCGCCGTCGTCGACATCCAGGTCGAGGCCGGTCAGCAGCGAGCGGCGGAAATCGAAGCGCAGGGCGGCAAGGCGTTCTTCGTCAAGTGCGACGTGTCCAAAGCCGACGAGGTCGAGGCGGCTGTCGCCACCATCAAGGACCGCTTCGACGGGCGGATCGACACCCTCTACAACCACGCCGGCACGGTCATCGTGAAGCCGTTTCTCGACACGACCGAGGCCGAGTGGGACTGGATGATGAGCGTCAACGTCAAGTCCATGTTCCTGATGACGCGCGCCGTCCTGCCGGTGATGCTGGCGCGCGGACAGGGCACGATCGTCAACACCTCCTCCATCTCCGCGGTGGCCGGGACGCCCAAGGAGGTGCTCTACTGCACCTCGAAGGGGGCTTGCCACATGTTCACCCGCGCGATCGCGATCGAGTACCGGGACGAGGGCATCCGCTGCAACGCGGTCTGCCCGGGCTTCATCCGCACCGATCACGGATTGCGCGAATTGAAGGAACTGCGTGAACTCGGCGTGGACGTGACCGAGGACGACATCATCAAGCTTCAGGGCCGCATCTGCGAGCCCGAGGAAGTCGCGCAAGCGGCACTGTTTCTCGCAAGCCCCGAATCCAGCTTCGTCAACGGCGAAACGCTGTTTGTCGATAATGGAATGCTGGTGGGGACCTGAAAACACGATCGGGGAGCACTGCATTCAGGTCCCGCAACTCTTTGTCGAAGCAGAGGAAGAAGACTATGGAAAGAAACGCATCCAGGCGCCGGTTCCTGAAAAACGCCGGTATCATGACTGCCGCCGCAGGCGCGACGACGCTAGCGGCACCGGCGATCGTCAAGGCCCAGGCCCCGATCAAGTGGCGCTTCCAGACCTATGCGGGAACCACGCTCGGCCAGCACGTCACCAAGCCGATCGTCGACGCGATCAACACCGCGGCCAACGGCGAAATGGAAGTCGAGTTGTTCTACGCCGACCAACTCGTCCCCACCGGCGAACTCTTCCGCGCCCTGCAGAGCGGTACGATCGACGCTGTGCATTCCGACGATGACAGCATGGCCTCGCCGACCCCGGTTCGCCAGTTCGGCGGTTACTTCCCGCTCGCCACCCGTCACGCGCTCGACGTGCCGGTTCTGTTCAAGCAGTACGGTCTCGCGGAAATCTGGGACGAGGAATATGCCAAGGTTGGCGTCAAGTGGCTGTCGGCTGCGGGGCAGGACCCCTGCAACTTCAACACCAAGAAGAAAATCACCTCGCTGGCCGATCTCGACGGCCTGCGCCTCTACACCTTCCCGACGGCCGGCCGCTTCCTGGCGCAGTTCGGCGTGGTGCCGGTGAACATTCCCTACGAGGATGCCGAAGTCGCCGTTCAGACGGGCGAGCTCGACGGCATGGCCTGGTCGGGCATCACCGAGGACTACACCGTCGGCTGGGCCGACGTGACCGACTACTTCCTGACCAACAACATCTCGGGTGCCTGGATCGGCTCGTTCTTCGTCAACCAGCAGCGCTGGGCGGACCTGCCGGATCAACTGAAGCAGCTGGTCATGTCGTGCGTCGAGAGCGGCCACTTCTACCGCAACCAGTGGTATTGGGGCGGCGAGGCGAAGCTGCGCGCCGAAGGCGACAAGCTCGAACTGACCTCGATCCCGCAGGACGAGTGGTCTCAGGTCGAAGACGCGGCGGAGAGCTTCTGGGACGAGATCGCTCAGGAAGGCGAACTCGAAGCCAAACTGGTTGATATCTTCCGCCACTATCGCAAGGTGATCAACAGCGCCGGCTATCCTTACAGCCGCAGCTAATCAGGGATCATGCGAAACCGGCCCCTGGAAAATGGGGCCGGTTCTGTTTTGACCGGGGAAAGGCAGGACGACAGGATGCGCAAATTCATGGCGACCTATGTTCGATGGGTCGAAGCCTTCAACTATCGGGTCGGGCGTTTCGCCATGTATCTGATCTTCGTCATGATAGCGGTTCTGCTGTGGTCGTCCTTCACCAAGACGATGCCCAACATGCGGCCCTCGCTCTGGACGCTGGAAACGGCGCAGTTCCTGATGGTCGCCTACTACATGTTCGGCGGGCCGTATTCGGTGCAACTTGAATCCAACGTCCGCATGGACCTGATCTACGGCAATCTGAGCTTCCGGCGCAAAGCTTTCGTTGACTGCTTCACCGTGTTCTTCCTGATTGTCTATTTGTTCTTCCTGCTCTTCGGCGGTCTCAATTCCTTCGCCTACTCGCTCGGCAACTTTACCCAGGACGCGCCAAGCTTCCTTGCCGGACTGGTCGGCTCGTTCTTCACCGGAGGACCTGACGCAGCAGCCGAGAAGATCGGGGTATTGGAGCGATCCCGCTCCGTCTGGCGGCCGCCGCTCTGGCCGGTCAAGCTGGTCATGATCACGGGGATTCTCCTGATGCTGATGCAGTCGGTTGCCGAGCTGTTCAAGGACATCGAACGCTACCTGACGCCTGAAACCGACGGGAAAGCCGCCTGATGTCCTACGAGCTCATTGCCCTTCTGATGTTCTCGTCGATGATGCTGCTGCTGCTGACCGGGCAGCGGGTCTTCGCCGCGATCGGTTTCGTCGCCGCCGTCTCGGCCTTCTTTCTGTGGGGAACGGGTGGATCGGACATACCCTTCTCCGCCGGCATCAAGCTGATGAACTGGTATCCGCTGCTCACGCTGCCGATGTTCATCTTCATGGGCTACGTGATGTCGGAGAGCCGGATCGCCGACGACCTCTACAAGATGTTCCATGTCTGGATGGGGCCGATCAACGGCGGGCTCGCCATCGGCACGATCGGTCTGATGGTTCTGATCTCGGCCATGAACGGCCTTTCGGTGGCCGGTATGGCCATCGGCGCGACGATCGCTCTGCCCGAGCTCCTGAAACGCGGCTACGACAAGCAGATGGTCACCGGCGTGATCCAGGCCGGCTCGTCGCTCGGCATCCTCGTGCCGCCATCCGTCGTCCTCGTGCTCTACGCGATGATCGCCCGCCAGCCGGTCGGTCAGCTCTGGCTCGCCGGCGTCTTCCCGGGCCTGATGATGGCGGGGCTGTTCATCATCTACATCGCCATCCGTTGCAAACTCCAACCGTCCCTCGGACCTGCGCTGTCGAAGGACGAGCGGGACGTGTCGATGGCGGAGAAGTTGCGTCTTCTGCGCGCAGGGCTGCTTCCGCTTGTCATCTTCATCGCGATGATGGTGCCCTTCGTCAACGGATGGACTTCGCTGGTGGAGAGTTCGGCGATTGGGGCGATGACGGCGTTTGCCGCTGCCGTGATCAAGGGCCGGATGACCCGCGACGTCTTCGAGGTGTCGGTGCGCCAGACGCTGGCGGTTTCCTGCATGTTCATGTGGATCATCCTCGCAGCCCTTGCATTCGGCGCCGTCTTCGATGGTTTGGGTGCGGTGCGGGCGATCGAGGATCTCTTCGTCGGTCAGTTGCACCTCGATCCTTGGGTGATCCTGATCCTCATGCAGCTTTCGTTCCTGGTGATGGGAACGTTTCTCGACGACACGGCCATGCTGGTGATCGTCGCGCCGCTCTACGTCCCGCTCGTGAGGGCGCTGGGCTTCGACCTGATCTGGTACGGCGTGCTCTACACGATCACCTGCCAGATCGCCTACATGACGCCGCCCTTCGGCTACAACCTGTTCCTGATGCGGGCCATGGCGCCACCGGAAATCGGGATCATGGATATCTACCGCTCCATCGTTCCGTTCGTTTTCGTGATGGTCTTGGCGTTGGCGGTGGTGATGGTCTTTCCGGAGATTGCGCTGTGGCTGCCGGACTATGTCTATGACAAATAATCGACACATACGGAGAACCCGATGCCGGGCATGATGACGCTTGAGGAACTGAAGACCGCGGTCGATCTTGGAGAGATCGACACGGTCATCGCCGCCCATACGGACATGCAGGGCCGTCTGATGGGCAAGCGGTTCCATGCGCAGCATTTCCTCGAGAGCGCCAAGGACGAGACGCATTGCTGCAATTACCTCCTGACGGTCGACATGGAGATGGAGCCGGTCCCCGGCTACGAGACCGCAAGCTGGGAGAAGGGCTACGGCGATCACACGATGATCCCGGACATGTCCACCCTGCGCCGCATTCCGTGGCAGGAGGGCACCGCGCTGGTTCTGTGCGACCTCGTCGATCACGCCACGCATGAACACATCCCAGTCTCGCCTCGTGCGGTGCTGAAGAAGCAGCTTCTCCGGCTCCGCGAGATGGGGATGACGGCAATGATGGCGTCGGAACTGGAGTTCTTCCTGTTCCACGAGAGTTTCGAGGAAGCGCATGCCAAGGGCTATCGCGACCTCAACCTGATCAGCGCCTACAATGAGGACTACCACATCTTCCAGACCGCCAAGGAAGAGACCGTCATGCGGGCGATCCGCAACGGCCTCTACGGCGCCGGCATTCCGGTCGAGAACTCCAAGGGCGAAGCCTGGGCCGGGCAGGAGGAGATCAATGTCAAATACGCCGACGCGCTGACGGCGGCCGACAATCACGTCATCACCAAGAATGGCGTCAAGGAGATCGCCTGGGCGAACGGGCGCGCCGCGACCTTCATGGCCAAGTGGGACTACACTGCTGCTGGCTCGTCCTCACATGTGCATCAGTCGCTGTGGACTGCCGACGGCAAGCGGCCGGAGTTCTACGACGAGGGCGGCGGCGACCCGGACGGCATGTCGGAAACGATGCGCTACTATCTCGCGGGCCTTCTGAGGCATGCCTGGGAGTTCACCTTCTTCCTCGCGCCGAACATCAACTCCTACAAACGCTTCCAGGCAGGCACATTCGCGCCGACCAAGGCGATCTGGAGCCGCGACAACCGCACGGCCGGCTACCGGATCTGCGGTGGCGGCACCAAGGCGCTGCGGGTGGAATGCCGTGTGGGCGGCTCCGACCTCAATCCCTATCTCGCTTTCGCAGCTCAGCTTGCCGCGGGCATCGCCGGGATCGAGGGCAAGTATGAGCTGGAGCCGGAGTTCCGCGGCGACGCCTATGCCGCCCGGCGCGCGCGCGAAATCCCGAAGACCCTGCGCGACGCCGCGGTCGCACTCAAACGCTCGAAGATGCTGCGTGCCGCTCTCGGCGACGATGTCGTGGATCATTATGTCCACGCCGCAGAGTGGGAGCAGTTCGAATATGACCGCCGCATCACCGATTGGGAAATCGCGCGCGGTTTCGAAAGGTCCTAGACATGTCCAATGCCTTGAAATGCCTCTCGCCGATTGACGGCGAGGTTTTCGCCGAACGTCCGGTCATGGCCACGCAGTCGGTCAGGGGCGCGGTCGCTCGCGCACGCGCAGCCCAGAAAAAATGGGCGGCCAAGCCGCTGGACGAGCGTGTCGCGCTGGTCCTGGCCGGCGTGGAAGCATTGGGGGCGATGGGCGACGAAGTTGTCGTCGAACTCGCTCACATGATGGGCCGTCCGGTGCGCTATGGTGGCGAGTTTGGCGGCGTGAAGGAACGCGCCGATTACATGGCGGGTATCGCCGCGGATGCGCTGGCGCCGATCGTGACCGAGGACAGTGCCGGGTTCGAACGCCGTATCGAGCGCGAACCGCATGGCGTGGTGTTCGTCATCGCGCCGTGGAACTACCCGTACCTGACTGCGATCAACACCGTGGCGCCGGCCCTGATCGCAGGCAATGCCGTTATGATCAAGCACGCCACGCAGACGCTGCTGGCCGGCGAGCGCATGGTGCGCGCCTTTGTCGGCGCGGGCGTTCCGGAAGACCTCTTCCAGAATGTGTTTCTCGACCATCAGACGACCGAGACGCTGATCGAAGAGCGCGCCTTCGACTTCATCAATTTCACCGGATCGGTCGCTGGCGGCCGATCAATTGAACGCGCCGCAGCCGGCACCTTCACGCCGCTCGGCCTCGAACTGGGCGGCAAGGATCCGGGCTACGTCATGGATGACGCCGACCTGGATTGGGCGGTCGACGTGTTGATGGATGCGGCGCTTTTCAATTCGGGCCAGTGCTGTTGCGGCATCGAGCGGATCTATGTCGCCGAAAGCCTGTTCGACGAATTTGTCGAGAAAGCAACGGCTTGGGCATCAAAGCTGAAGTTGGGAAATCCGCTGGATCCCGAGACCACGATCGGTCCGATGGCGAACAAGCGTTTCGCCGAGACCGTTCGCGGCCAGGTCGCCGACGCGCTGTCCAAGGGCGCGCGCGGGCTGGTCGATCCTTCGCTGTTTCCCGCCGATGATGGTGGCGCATATCTCGCGCCACAGATTCTCGTCGACGTGACGCACGACATGGAGGTCATGCGCGAGGAGAGCTTCGGTCCCGTGGTCGGGATCATGTCGGTCAGGGACGACGAGGAGGCTCTCGCGCTGATGAACGACTGCAAATACGGCCTGACAGCATCGCTCTGGACGCAGGATTCGGCGCGCGCCGCGCGGGTCGGCCGCGAGATCGAGACCGGGACGGTGTTCATGAACAGGGCCGACTATCTCGATCCTTCCCTCTGCTGGACCGGCTGCAAGGAAACCGGGCGCGGCGGCGCTCTGTCCGTCATCGGTTTCCACAACCTGACCCGGCCAAAATCCTACCATCTCAGGAAAACGAAATGAGCCTCACCGCCAACTGGTCATACCCCACCGCCATCCGCTTCGGCGCAGGCCGCATCGCCGAGATCGGCGAGGCTTGCGCTGCCGCCGGCATCAAACGGCCGCTGCTCGTCACCGATCGCGGGCTTGCCGCGATGGAGATCACGAACCGCACGCTGAAGCTCATGTCCGCTGCCGGCCTCGGCGGCGCGATGTTCTGCGAGGTCGATCCAAACCCGACGGAAAAGAACCTCGAAGCGGGACTGAAGGTGTTCCGCGAAGGCGGCCACGACGGCGTCATCGCGTTTGGCGGCGGCTCGGGGCTCGATCTCGGCAAGATGGTCGCCTTCATGAGCGGCCAGACCCGCCCGATCTGGGATTTCGAGGATATCGGTGACTGGTGGACGCGTGCCGACCCCGACGGGATCGCGCCGAACATCGCAGTGCCGACGACGGCCGGCACGGGATCGGAAGTCGGTCGCGCCAGCGTCATCACCAATTCCGAAACCCATGTGAAGAAGATCATCTTTCATCCGAAGGTGTTGCCGTCGGTCGTGATCGCCGACCCCGAACTCACGGTCGGCATGCCGCCGAAGATCACCGCCGGCACCGGCATGGACGCCTTCGCCCACTGCCTGGAAGCCTATTGCTCGCCCTTTTTCCACCCGATGAGCCAGGGCATCGCCCTGGAGGGCATGCGGCTGGTGAAGGAATATCTGCCTCGCGCCTACCGGAACGGGTCGGACATCGAGGCCCGCGGCCAGATGATGGCGGCCGCCTCGATGGGCGCCGTAGCGTTCCAGAAGGGCCTCGGCGCGATCCACGCGATCTCGCATCCGATCGGCGCGGTCTACAACACGCATCACGGCACGACGAACGCAGTGGTCATGGTCGCCGTGCTCGATCTCAACCGTGCGGAAATCGAGGAGCGTATCGAGCGCGCCGCGGCGTATCTCGGCATTGATGGCGGTTTCGACGGTTTCCGTGCATTTGTCGCCGGATTGTGCGACTCGCTCGGCATTCCGAAGAAACTGTCGGACATGGGCGTCGACACGTCACGCCTGGACGAATTGGTGCCGATGGCGCTCGACGATCCGTCCTGCGGGGGAAATCCTGTGACGCTCACCGCTGAAAATGTCAGGGCGCTCTTCGAGGCCACCATCTGATCCGGGTGCCCGCGCTTCCAAGGGGCGGGCGCTCACTATCAGCCGCCTCTACGTCCCGATAATCGCGCGAAATTCCGGCGCGACCCGGGGCGAGGCGGCGAAGCATGGCCGCTTCGCCGTGATGTCGCCTCCTGCCAGAAAGTCGTCGGCCTCTCCGCCTGCTTCCGAGACGATCAAGAGGCCCGCGACGCAGTCCCATGCATTGAGAACCGGTTCGTAGAAGCCGAGATAATGGCCGGCCGCGACATGGGCGAGTGACAGCGCCGCCGATCCGTTGCGCATGTAGCTGCCGCCATTGGCCAGGATGCCGGCGATGATCGAGCCGATATGCGCGCTCTGTTCAGGGAGGCTGGCACCTACGGCGAATAGGCCGGCGTCGAATGGTGTCATCGAATCGACCCGGATCGGCGCGTCGTCGCAGAAGGCGCCGGAGCCGCGCTCAGCGGAGTAGAGACGGTTGGCGCAGGGTTCCAGGATCAGCCCGGCGACCGGCGTGCCGTGATCGAGGATCGCGATCACCACGCTCCATGACCGCAATCCGTGCAGGAAGCAGCCGGTGCCGTCGATCGGGTCGATGATCCACTGGAAGCCGGACGCGCCGGCTATGCCGCCATGTTCCTCGCCGACAATCGCGTCATCGGGGAAACGGCGCCGGATCTGCTCGCTCAGATAGGTTTCGACGGCCTTGTCGGCGACGCTGACGATGTCCTGACCGCTGGATTTCTCCTCGATGGCGAGCGTCTGGTAGCGGTCGAAATAGTCGAGCGCCATCCGGCCGGCGTCGCGAATGAGGTGCTCAGCGACGGCAAAGCGCGCGCCGCAAGTGTTCGACGTGTCGGAAGGGTTCATGTGGGCTTTCTATCCGGCATCGCCGACGTGAATGCTGCCGGTCGAGCCGCGCTCGACCAGTTTCACGTCGATGACCGTGTTGAGGGGCGTGGCTTCGGGGTCGTCGATGCGCGAGACGAGGGCATCGACGGCCGCGTCAGTCAGCAGGCCTGAATCCTGTCGGATGGTCGTCAGGTCGTAACTCAGCCAGGCCGCCTCGGCGATGTCGTCGCAACCGACGACCCGTAAATCCCCCGGAACGCGGATGTCGCTGCCGTGGCGCAATCGGTCCAGGAAGCCGAGCGCGAGATAGTCGTTGACGCAGAAGACGCCGTCGGCGGCCGTTTGCGCATTAAGAAATGCGTCCGCAGCCTCCACGCCGCCGTCATAGTTCTGGGCGGCCCCCTGGAAGTCTCCCACCAAATCCAGTCCCAGCTCCGGGCAGTGGCGCATGAAGGCCTGCTTGCGCTGGTTGATCGAGTGGGAAGGGCGTTTCTGGCTGGCCAGGGCAACACGCTTGCAGCCGGCCCTCTTCAGGGCTGTCGCGGCCAGCCGGCCGACCTTGTCGGAATCGAGGGTCACGTTGGCGGCGCCGTCCATCGGCTGTTTGTTCACCAGGACAAGCGGAACCCCATGGGCGGCGCATTCCTCCGCGATTTCCGCCGGCGGTGTGTCCGACGTGACGATGGCGCCGGACACGTTGTAGTGCAGCATCATGTCGATCAGATGCGAGACGTCCTGCCTGGGATCGGTCGGAAGCATGAATGGCCGGTAGTTCAGCCGCACGAGCTTGCGCGCCAACTGGTCGATCACCGCGGCCCGGAAGGAGTGATCCATGTCGGAGACCACGAGGGCGACAAGGTTGGTCCGCTTCTGTGACAGGCTGCGGGCCAGCATGTTCACCCGATAGCCGAGCTCGTGCGCGGCCGCGATGACGCGTTCCCGCGTCTCAGGCGCGACGCTGGCGCCGGCCGTGAACGTCCGCGAAACGGCCGAGCGGGACACGCCGGCACGCTTTGCCACATCTACAGACGTGACCGTCTTTCCCCGTTTGTCCCGATCGTCCAAGGCGAATCGCACCCTCAAGATATCGACGCCGGATGATCGTCGGTGCGGCATGCCTTAAGCAACAGGTCGGCGCGATCGAGATTGATCATCGGCGGGCGCAATGTCGCGATATGGGCGAAGACCGCCGGGTCGTGGCCGAAATACTGCAGCATCGGTGTGAGGCCGGCCTCGATACAGGCCTCGACATTGTTCTCGTAGTCCTCATAGAGGATCTCTGCGATCGCCGGGGCAAGATGTTGCCGCAGCGCAGCGATGTCGGGATAGTCGCAGAGCGACGACTTGATCGGCGCGTCCACGGAGACCGATCGCGTGCCTTCCTGCAGAGCCGGATTGCCGGACCAAAAAAAGCAATTGGCGAGAAAGCCCTTGCTCTCAACGAAATCGACTAGCTTCCTGGCGGGAACCGACTTGTTCTCGATATAGAGCTTCCGCCCGTAGGCTTGCGCGAGTTCGATCACGTCCGAGAGCAATGGCAGGCGCTCGCCGCTGAAATGAGGCGAGAACCATGTCCCGGCATCAAGCGCGCGCAATTCTGCTGCGGTCATGTCGATGACGCGGCCCGAGCCGTTGGTGGTGCGGTCGACGGTCGGGTCGTGGATCACGATGATTTCGCCATCGGCGCTTTCGCGAACATCCACCTCCACATAGTCGGCACCCTGTTCGAAACTCAGCCGGGCTGCCGCGAGGGTGTTTTCCGGGGCGAAGCGATTGGCGCCACGATGGCAGACGGCCTGGATGCCGAGCGCACGCGCATCGTCGAGGCGCACCATCATTTCCGGATTGTTGGTGCAGATCCCGAGAACCGGGAGCGCCTCGATGTCGTCGAGCACGCTGCGGCGTTCCTCGTGCCAGAGCACGATCCCGAGGCCCGCTTCCTCGGACCCGCGCATGAGGTCGGGTGTGACCAGATCCTGCGGCCGTTCGCCGCCACGCTCCCAGCACAGATGGATGATGTCCGCGCCGGACCGTTCCGCCCAGTCGAACGGATCCACACCCAGCGGCACGAGAATGGCCAGCGGATAGGGGCAGTGCGCATCGGCCAGATCGCGCACTTCCTCCAGCGAGAAGCTGCCGATCACCGCATCGCCAAAGCCGGCGGCCTGCATTTGCCGGGCGGCGACGGCACCCGCGCCGCGCGCCTTGATTTCGACGTAGAGGCCCTGGTCGAGCTTCGCGGCAAGCGCGATCACCTCGTCGAGGGTCGGGAGGTCCGGTGCCCGACGCCGCAACTCGGCGAGGTCGAGATCGGCGATTTCACCCTTCGCGCCAAACATGCGCTCGAGGCCTGAATCGTGGCTCACCACGGCTGCACCGTCACGCGTCAGATGGACGTCGATTTCCCACATGTCGGCGCCGAGTTCGGCCGCGACCGTGAAGGCGCGGAGCGTGTTCTCGAACGCATGGGCCGATGCCCCGCGATGCGCGATGACGCGGGGCTTGCCGTCGGTGCGCCCGCGCCAGGGATAGCGGATCGTGTCGCGGTCCATCACAGCGTCTTTCCCTGCTCGTCGAAGACAAGCGTGCTCTCGATGTCGATCGGCCACTCGACCGGCTGGCCGACCGCGACATCCCTGCGTGAGGGCTGGATCGAGCGCAGCACCACGCCTTCGCCGACGCGAACGTCGAAATGCGACTCGCGCCCTTGCGGCTCGACGAAACTGATGGTGCCGGCGACGGTGTGGGCTCCCGTGCTGCCGAAATGTTCCGGGCGGATGCCGATGGAGATGGGGCGGCCGTGTTTCAGACCGCCCAGGCGACCGGGGAGCGGAAGGCGGAAGCCGGATGTCGTCTCGAAAGCAGTTCCCTCCACGCGGCCGTCCACCATGACGATCGGGGGATTGCCCATGAAGCCTGCGATGAACCGGTTGACGGGATTGCGGTACATGTCGTCGGGCGTGCTGATCTGCATGATCTCGCCCTGATCCATGATGGCGATGCGATCGCTCATGGACATCGCTTCGACCTGGTCGTGGGTGACGAGAATTGCCGTGATGCCTGTCTCCTGCTGGATTCGGCGGATCTCGGAGCGCATTTCGAGGCGCAGCTTGGCGTCGAGATTGGCAAGCGGTTCATCGAGCAGAAGGACGTCCGGGCGTCGCACCAGGGCGCGTGCCAGCGCCACGCGCTGCTGTTGCCCGCCGGAGAGCTGTCCCGGGCGGCGCGACATGTAGGGCTCGATGTGGGTGAGGGCGGCGATCTGCCCGACAGCCTTCTCGATTTCCGTCTTCGACTGGCCGCGCACCTGCAGCGGAAAGGCAATGTTCTCGTAGGCGTTCATGTGCGGATAGAGCGCGTAATTCTGAAACACGACCCCAACGTTGCGCTTCTGGCTCGGCAGGTTGCTGACATCCCTGTCGCCGAACAGGATCTGCCCGCCATTGACCCTGTGGATGCCGCTGATCGCGAGAAGCGTCGTCGATTTTCCGCAGCCCGACGGGCCGAGCAGGGCGAGCATCTCGCCGTCTCGGATTTCGAGATTCATCCGGTCGATGACGACGTTGCCGTCAAAGGATTTGGTGAAGTTCTTGAGTGTGATTTGCATCAGCCTTTCGTGCCTCCGCCGAAAATGTCCATCAGCCGGTGCTGGAAGAACACGAAGATCACCAGAACGGGCAGGGTGTAGAAAACGCCGACTGTCTTGAAGAGATCGAAGTCGTAATTGGTCCGGTCGGGGTTGCCGACGAGTTCGAGGACGATCGACAGGACCCGGAAGTCGTTGGTGGGCGCAAGAATGCGTGGCAGCACGTATTCGCCCCAGCCATCCAGGAAGGCGAACAGGCCGAGCGCGACAAGGCCGGCCCGCACCTGCGGCAGGATCAACCTGCGCCACACGGTGAAGCGGCTTGCGCCGTCCTGTACGCCGGCCATCTCGATCTCCCAGGGCACGGCGTCGTAGAAGCCCTTCATGATCCAGATGCCGAAGGGCAGCATCAGCGACGCCTTGACGAGGATGACGCCGATCATCGTGTCGTAGAGCCCGGTGAATTGCAGGACCAGGAAGACGCCGATGATGAGCGTGACGGACGGAAAGGCATGCATCACCATGATGCCGGACAGGACGAAGCGCCTGAACGGCAGGTTGAGCCGGGACATCGCATAACCACCGGTCGCCGAGACGGTGAGGACGATCACCATGATCGATGCGGCGAAGACGAAGGTGTTCAGCGTCGCGATCCAGATGTTTCCGGCTGCCGTGCTCGTGTCGAAGAGGAAGCGCCAATTGTCGAGCGCCAGCTTCGACGGAAGCAGGTCGCCGGGCTCGGTCGTGGTGACGGTGCCGAGCGCCAGATAGCTGTACATGATGACGATCGGCGCGCTGATCAGAAGCAGGATCAGGACGACCGGCCAGATGCTGAAATTGCGGGTCATCGGCGGCTCCTAGAACTCGATTTTCGGCTGGGTGACCAGCTCGCCGAAGCGGAACAGCCGCAGATAGATGATCGAGAGCATCAGCCCGACCGCGACAAGCAACAGCGCCATGGCCGCGCCGAGCCCGTACTGCAGGCTGCCGCTGTAGTTGAAGAGCGCGGTGCGGAAGGACTCCAGCGCCCAGACCGTGGTGGTGCTGCCGGGGCCGCCATTCGTGGTCAGCCAGATCTCCTGGTAGGAGGTCAGCAGCGACAGGGTCTGGTAGCTCGTCACGAACAGGATCGGCCAGCGCAGTTGCGGCAGGATGATGTAGCGCACCTGTTGCCACCGCGTCGCGCCGTCGACCTCGCTGGCCCACAATTGCTGGATCGGGATCGACCGCAGGGCGCCCGAGAACAGGATCATGCCGAAGGACGCGCCGATGAAGCCGTTGACCATGATCACGATGGTCCAGGCCGACGTCACCGAGCCTTTCATGTAGTTGAACGACGGCAGGCCCAATTCGCCGGCGAGCACCGCGACGAAGCCGTCGTCCCATGTGAACCACTTCCACATGATGGCGTAGAGCACCACCGGCGTGATGCGCGGCAAGAGCCAGATCACGGTGAAGATCGCGCCCAGTTTCTTGGGCAGGTAGAAGGTGGTGACGGCCAGGAACAGGCCCAGCGTCACGTTGAAGAGAGTCAGGGTCGTGGCGACGTAGAAGATGGTGTTGGCGATGATCCGCCAGGTTTCGTGACCGGCGAAGAGCTTGCCGAAATTCTCGGTCGTCCAGACCCAGCCCGTGTAGCTCTCCGAGAGAAGCGTCGCCATCTCGTCGTCGGAAATCCCGGCGACGCGTTCGGCGATCGCCGTGCGCGCGAGTTCCTCCGTCGCAAAGCGCACATTCAGAACGGACTTGGTGAAGGGCTCCATGGCGAGCTTGAGATCGCGGATGCGCCGCGGCCGGCTCGGCAGGTCTTTCAGCGCGGCGAGGAAGTCGGAATCCGTCGCGTAGGCGCGGCCGGCATATCGCGCCTCGATTTCGTCGAGGAACGCCGGATCGACATCCGCGGCGCGCGCGGCGGCCAGACCGTCCGCATCGACGCTGTAGCTTGCCTCTTCCAGCGCCTCGATCGTCGCCGGCTGCATGCCGCGCGCCGACAGGGCCTTCAGAAGATTGGGCGTGACGACGTAGGCGCCGCCGCTGATGCCGGTGGAACTGCTCATGTTGGTGAACGAGAAAACGCCCGTCAGCAGTGCCGGCGTGAAGAAGAAGATGGCGAGAAGGAGCATGGCCGGGCTGATCAGCAGCAGGCCCAATCCGCTGGTTCTGGATCGCATGACTTGGTTCCGGTCGTGGGGATTTGATCGGCGCCGGCCGGACACGGGTTCCGCCCGGCGCCTCGCTCACACCTGAGGATTACATGCCGTGGTTGCGGTAGACCACCTTGTCGCCAAGCGCGTTGCCGACGGTTTGTTCGGCGGCGTTGACCGCGTCCTCAACCGACGAGACGCCCGTCCAGGACGCTTCCAGGCCCTTGAACATCGCCGTCCAGACAACGCCGAAATCCGCGCTGTTGGGCAGGGCGTTGGCGTGCGGCAGCAGGTTCTTGGTGGCCTCGGTCGCCCAGCGGCTTTCGGCGTAGAGCGGAACGTTCAGCTCTTCCTTGCCGATCGCCAGGTGGCTCGATTTCATCGCATGCAGCGCGTTGATGCGCGGCTCGGACGCGATCGAGACGAGATCGGCCGACAGCGCGGCGTCATCGTCGGAACCGGTGGTCGAGAGCAGGTAGACCAGCGGGTGGGTGATGGAGTTGGCGCGGCCGTTTTCATTGCCGGCCGGGATCAGCGTGTAGACGATGTTGCCGAAGAAATCGTCGAGGCCGTTCTTCTTGGTCCACTGGGCGTAATGCCAGGTGCCGCCATGCCATGCGCCCGCCTTGCCGGCGGAGACGCTGCCGTGCCACGTGTCCCAGTCGCCGCCCAGATAGGTCGCCGGAACGACGCCCATTTCGACGGCATCGACGAAGAACTGGTACATGTCGGTGAGGGCGCGCTTGTCGAAGACGAGCTTGCCGGTTTCGGCATCGACCATCTCGCCGCCGAAGCTCTGGTAGAACTGCCAGTAGTCCGGACCGTTGGACGGACGCGGCATGAAGCCCTTCATGTCGTCGACCAGGCCGGCTTCCTGCATTTTCTTGGCGTCGCCGAGCATGTCGTAGAGCGTGTATTCGCCGTCGAGGATCTTCTGCGGCAGCGCGTCGATCTCTTCGGCCGAATAGCCGATGCCTTCGAGGTTCTTGCGCCAGAAGAAGAAGGGACGGGATTCGGCGTCCTGCGGGATGCCCCAGATCTTGCCGTCGAAGGAGGAGACCTGGATCAGGTTGTCATAGACCTGGTTGAGCGGCCAGGCGTCGAAATCGACATAGTCTTCCATCGGACGCAGAATGCCCGCCTGGGCCCAGGGGCCGATGTCTTCGTGGCCGGAAACGATGATGTTCGGCGCGGTGCCGGATTCGGCGGCCAGCGTCACGGCCTGCTTGAAGTCGTCCCAGCCGCTGAAGAGCTGCGTGTCGACGGTGATGTTGACCTCTTCGCCGCGGATGGCGGCTTCCTGCTCGTAGAGGTCGGCGGCGATTTCGATCGCCTTGACGCGGTAATCGGATTCTTCGCCCGAGCCGCCGGCCCAGACAGAAATCGTGTAGTCTTCGGCCATGGCGCCGAACACCGTGGCGGATAGCAGCGCACTCGCAATGGCGAGCGTCGTCGTCTTCTTCATGATGGTCATGATGATCCCCGGAAGCTGGAGGTGAGTCTGACTTTGCACACGTGTGCAACGCCTCTCTAGTGGGGCTGTGTGACGCTGGTATTACGTCCTGACGACCTTCGCGGGAAATTCGTGTGACACGCGCCCAGAAGTGAACGACCGTGCCGAGAAGCCTTCCTCGAACCGTCGCAATAATGTGGTATGAGGACGTCATGCGTTACTTCTTCAACGGCATGGAGTTCGACAGCGAGCGCTTCGAACTGACGTCGGCGGGGCAGGTCCTATCCCTGCGCGCGCAGCCGCTCGCGCTGTTACAGTACCTGTTGGAGAACCGCCATCGCCTCGTCGGCAAGGACGAACTGGTCGAAAACGTGTGGGGCGGGAGAGCGATCTCCGACTCCGCGATCGCCGTCACCGTCCGCTCGCTGCGCGTGGCCATCGGCCGGGACCTGGTGGAAACCGTCTATGGCCGTGGCGTCAAATTCGTCGGGGCCGTGACATTGGCGCAGCACGCGACAGTCGAGGTCGCGACGGTCGACGAGACCGACACGAAGATCGATGTCAGGGCCGGACGCCCGTCGGTGGCCGTGCTGCCGTTTCGCATCGTTGGCGAGGAGCCGCCGCGGGCGTTTCTGGCGGAAGCGCTTCCGGACGACATTCTCACGGCCCTCTCGAAACTGCGGTCGCTCTTCGTCATCGCGCGCGGCTCGTCGTTCCAGTTTCCCTCCTTCGCGCTGACGCCAGCCGAGGTCGGCGCGCGGTTGAACGTGCGATACTGCGTCTCGGGAAGCCTCGAGCTCGTGGCGGACCGGATTCACGTCACGGTCGAGGTGGCGGACACGACGACCGACGAGGCGCTCTGGCGCCAACACTATCCGCTGCGCCCGGGGGAAATTCACGAGATGCGGCAGGACGTGGTGCGCAAGCTCGCGGCCGAGATCGACGCCAACATCTCGTCGCGCGAACTGGAACGGGCGCATTCCAAGGCGCCTGCCTCGCTGAACGCCTGGGAGCATTTTCACCTCGGCCTGTCGCGAGTGCACTCCGCCGATCTTGGCCGGCACGAGGAGGCGAGGCGGCACTTTGAGCAGGCGCTGGCTTTGGAGCCGGGTTTCGCACGGGCCCGGGCCGGTCTGGCCAACGCGGATTTCCTGCTCGCCTACCTGCAGGAGGACGGAGCAAGGGAGGCCGCAGATCGGGGACTTGCTATCGCCAGGGCTGCGGTGGAGGTCGATCCGCTCGATCCTTACTGCAATCTGATGTTGGCGCGCATGGACCTCATGCAGGGCGATCCGATGGAGGGCTTCGGGCGATTGCAGCGCACGATCGACCTGTCGCCGAGCTATTCGGCGGCGCATTCCGATCTTGCCCGCATGCAGGTGATGGCCGGCGACCCGCAATCCGCCCGAATCTCCATTGAGACCGCTTTGGCCCTCAACCCGATCGACCCCTACAATCACACGAGTTTCCTGACCCTTGCGCTGATCGAAATGTCGCTTGGGCAATTCGGCAAGGCAGCGGAAGCGGCGAAGAAGACACGGAAATTCGCCTGGCGCTCCGTCAATGAGCGCGTCGCCACGATGATGGCTCTGGACCTCGACGGACAGGTGTCCGCCGCCGTTGAGGAGGCCCGTGAAATCTCGAGACTGCATCATGGTCTCGACCAGACCAGCTTTCTCGCGTCGCTGCCCTTCCTGGCCCCGACGCTGCAATCTCTGGTTCAGCAGGTTTTCCCCCGATACGGACTGAGCGCCTGATTGGAAAAGCCTCGAGTTTTCAATCGGGCTGTATTCGAAAGCAAAGAAACCTGCTCATCTTCCCACATTTCACATTTGATTCATGATTTACCAGATGGCATTCAGTTAAAGCCCTGAGTTGGGGCATCTGCAATCGGAGCGAGAAAGCCCGGACGATGGGGGAGTGCCGGTGTTGCAGTGTGAGAAGCACCATGAAATCCCTTGTGTCGGACGCCGCGCGTTCGATGAAGCGGTTCCTGTGCTTGAAGACACCGCGAGCGACGGTTGTAATAGTTGCGAAACCGGTACGCTGCGGACACTTGCCCGATACTTGAATTCACGTCTGAGAGCCCGCGCCGGCGACATCCGGCGATGGCTCGTTGCAATGTCGCTCCTATTGGGAGGGATGGTTCCCGTCCAGGTCGCGGCGGACACGCTGATCGGCGCGGTCGTTGTCGGGGATGAAGTCTACAATGCCGAGGCGGACAGATACGAAACCGTCGTCGAGGTCATTGGCAGCCCCGTCTACAAGGTGCGCACGAGCCATGACCAGTTCATCCTGCTGGCGCAGGAAATCGGCGACGAGTTCACTGACGTCGCGACCAATGAAACCTACACCGTCACGGCGGTGACCACCGGCATCGGCGGTCACGTGACTTCGGTGACACTGGCCGACAGCAGCCTGGCAACCACAACCAGCGACATCGTCCTGGATTTCTCGACCGCCGATCCGAGCGTCGGATCGACAAGCTACGGGTCCGCGTCGTTTCCGACGGCCAGCGCGGACGCGAACAATGTCGATGAATACCGAAAGGGCAACAACGGCAGCAAAGGGGCCGACGGCGCACTCGGCATTCCCGCGGAGAAGGGCGATGACGGCAAGAACGGGCCTGATTACGAACTGAACGTCACGTCAAGCAACGGCAACATCACGACCGTCAGCGACGATCTGCCGGGCATCTATGCCGCGAGCGTCGGTGGAAACGGCGGCAAGGGCGGCGACGGCTATGCCGGCTCATCCGGCAAGAAGGGCGGGGAGGCGGGCGACGGCGGCGACGTCACCCTCAACAACTATGTCAACATCACCACGACCGGCGAAAGCAGCCACGGCATCATGGTGCAGAGCCAGGCCGGCGAGGGCGGCAAGGGCGGATCGGGCTACATTTTCAGCGGCGGCGGCAGTGGCGGTGACTCCGCCGCCGGCGGAACCGCGATCGGGCGCAATTACGGCAATGTGCTGACGAAGGGCGACGAGGCGAACGGTCTCTTCGTTCAAAGCCGCGGCGGCAATTCCGGCAAGGGCGGCAACAGCTATGGCGTCGTCGGAAAGGCTGGAGACGGCAGCGAGGGCGGCGACGGCGGCAGCGCCAAGGCCGAGCAGCGCGGCATCATCGTGACCGAGGGGGAATCGTCCCACGGCGCCATGGCGCAGTCTCTCGGCGGCGACGGCGGCAACTCGGGCAAGAGCGGCGGACTGGTCGCATTCGGCAATGACGGCGGCAGTGCCGGCAATGGCGGCACGGCCGAGGTCGTCGCCAGCAGTACCAGCGAGACGGTGACCAAGGGCGCCAATTCGCACGGTCTTTTCTCCCAGTCAGTGGGCGGCGGCGGTGGTTCGGCCAAGTCCACGAATGGTGGCGCCTATGCGATCGGCGGCGGCGGCGGGACGGCGGGCAAGGGCGGAACGGCCAAGATCACGGCGAGCGATGACGCCTACGTGGAAACCCGCGGCATCGGGTCTTACGGGCTGTTTGCGCAGAGCGTCGGCGGCAGCGGCGGCGCGGCCGCGGGAACGGGCGGTTTCTGGTCGGTCGGCGGTACCGGCGGTTCGGGCAGCGACGGCGGCAATGTGACGATCCAGAGCGGCGCGACGGTCGTGACGTCCGGCGCGGACGCGCGGGGTGTCTTCGCCCAGTCGGTCGGCGGCGGCGGCGGTGACGTCAACGCCACGGGCGGCGTGGTGGCGCTTGGCGGCGACGGCGGGGCGGCGGGCGATGGGGGCAACGTCTCCGTCTCGCTGTCGTCGGCGAGTCAGGTCTGGACGAGCGGCAACGGGGCCGACGGCGTTGTCGCGCAATCGGTCGGCGGTGGCGGCGGAACCGGGTCGAATTCGGCAGGCCTTGTCGCCCTGGGCGGCGACGGCGATTCCGGCGGAGACGGCGGTAATGTAACGGTCTCCAATTCCGGCTTCATCTCCACCGAAGGCGACCGCGCGCGCGGCCTCTTCGCCCAATCCGTCGGCGGTGGCGGCGGAGCGGGCGGCGAAGGCGGGTCGCTGGTGACGATCGGCGGTGACGGCGGTGTCGGCAGCGATGGCGGCAAGGTTACGATCGACAACAGCGGCATCATCAAGACAGCCGGCGATTTCGCGACGGCGCTGCAGGCGCAATCCATCGGCGGCGGCGGCGGGGACGGCGGCTATGCCGGCGGTGCGTTCACGACGATCGGCGGCAGCGGCGCGGGCGGCGGCGACGGCGGTCAAGTGGACGTGACCCATAGCGGCGTCATCTGGACGGAGGGCAACGACTCCCACGGCGTCTTCGCCGAGAGCATCGGGGGCGGCGGCGGCAATGGCGGCTCGGTCGATTCCGGCAGCCTGTTTGCCGGCGTGGCCATCGGCGGGAGCGGAGACGGCGGCGGAGACGGCGGGGCGGTCTCCGTCAGTTTCGACGCGCGCACCGTGGACATCGACGGTACCGACACCGACATCGAGCCGCTGGTCGTCACGGAAGGAGACCGTTCGCGCGGCGTCTTCCTGCAGAGCGTCGGCGGCGGCGGCGGCAATGGCGGCTATGCGACCAATGTCACCGCCGGCCTGTTCGGCGCCGTCAGCGTCGCGATCGGCGGATCGGGCGGCGGCGGCGGCAAGGGCGGTACGGTCTCGATCGACGGTGACGTCAACGTCGTCACCTATGGCGACAATTCAGAGGGCATCTACGCCCAAAGCGTCGGCGGCGGCGGCGGTTCGGGCGGCTATTCCATCGCGACGTCGGTCGCCGGCGGCATCGCGGTCGGCGCATCCGTTTCCGTCGGCATCGGCGGCTCGGGCGGCAGCGGCGGCAATGGCGGAACGGTCGACATCGATTCCGGCGGGTCGATCGTCACCACCGGCGATTTTTCCACCGGCCTCCTCGGACAAAGCGTCGGCGGCGGCGGCGGCAAGGGCGGCTACAACATCTCGATCGCGGTCGCGCTGTCCGACACGTTCGCGCTGGGCGTTCCCATCGGTATCGGCGGCTCCGGCGGCGATGGCGGCCGCGGGGGCACGGTGGATGTGGCGTTCGACGGAACCATCTCGACGGCCGGCGACGATGCGGCCGGCGCGTTGATCCAGTCGGTCGGCGGCGGTGGCGGCGCGGGCGGCTACAACGTGTCGGGTGCCGTCGCGATGAGCGGCGTCGTGGGCGGCGGCGTGGCCGTGGGACTTGGCGGATCCGGCGGCGGCGGCGGCAATGGCGGCAAGGTCGATGGCGACATCGGCGGCAACATCTACACCAGCGGAGATCGGTCGTCCGGGGCGGTCATCCAGTCGGTCGGCGGCGGCGGCGGCTCGGGAGGCGTCAATGTCGCCGGCACCGTCAGCGTCGGCGGCACGGTCGGTGCCGGCGTGTCCGTCGGTCTGGGCGGAACGGGCGGTGGCGGCGGCAATGGCGGCAATGTCAGCGGCAGTGTCGGCGGCGTGATCCTCACGGAAGGCGAGCAGTCGGACGGGCTGGTGGTGCAGTCGCTTGGCGGCGGCGGCGGGTCCGGTGGCTTCAACGTGTCCGGCAACCTTTCGATTTCGGGAACGGGCGGCGGCAGCGTGTCCGTCGGCCTCGGCGGAGCCGGCGGAGACGGCGGAAGCGCGGGCACTGTCGACGCCGACGCCGAAGACGACATCGAGACGCAGGGCGACCAGTCGCGCGGCTTCGTCGCCCAGAGCCTCGGCGGCGGCGGCGGCGCGGGTGCGTTCAACATCAGCGGCGATGTCGCGATGGCCGGCACCGGCGCGGGCGCTGTCGGTGTCGGGGTCGGCGGATCGGGCGGCGGCGGCGGCAACGCCTCTTCGGTGACGGCGGACGCGGCGTCGATCTCGACCTATGGCGACGAATCGGCGGCCTTCACCGCCCAGAGCCTCGGCGGCGGCGGCGGTGCGGGCGCGTTCAACATCACCGGCGGCGCGACCTTCGCCGGAACGGGCAGCGGCTATGTTGGCATCGGCGTGGGCGGCAGCGGTGGTGGTGGCGGCAATGCCGGCACCGTGGACGCCACGATCGACGGCGACATCTACACTGAAGGCGCCAGCTCTTACGGCGCGCTGGCGCAAAGCGTTGGCGGGGGCGGAGGATCCGGCGCGTTCAACGTCACCGGCGGGCTCACCGCGACGGGCACCTATTCCGGCAGCGCCAGCGTCGGTGTCGGCGGATCGGGCGGCGACGGCGGTGATGGCGACGACGTCACGCTCGATCTCACAGGGTCGGCCGTGACCAAGGGCGATGACAGCGACGCGATAACCGCCCAGAGCCTCGGTGGCGGCGGTGGCAATGGTGCTTTCAACATTTCCGGTGGCGTGAATTTCGCGGCGACCGGGGCCGCCGGCGTTTCCGTGGGAATCGGCGGGTCGGGCGGTGGCGGCGGCGATGGCGGCGACGTGACGCTCACCGTCAATGACGGAGTGACCGTCACCGACACGAGCCGCGTGGCGGCATCGACCGAGGGCGACCGCTCGCGCGGCGTCGTCGTCCAGTCGCTTGGCGGCGGCGGCGGATCGGGCGGCTTCAACATCAGCGGCGGCATCGCCGGCGCCGGTACCGCGGCAGGCGCCATCAATGTCGGCATCGGCGGCTCGGGCGGTGATGGTGGAGACGGCGGCGCGGTCAGCGCGGACATCACCGGCTACAGCCTGACCAAGGGCGAGGAAAGCGTCGCGGTGCTGGCGCAAAGCGTCGGCGGCGGCGGTGGCGCAGGCGGGTTCAACATCAGCGGCGGCATCGCGGGCGGAAGCTCGGGAGCCGGCACGCTGAATGTCGGGCTTGGCGGTTCCGGCGGCGAAGGTGGCGACGCCGGAGCTGTCACGCTCTCGATCAACGACGAACTGACGTCGCCGACCACCTCGCTGGTTGCGGCACAGACCGAAGGCGACAAGTCCGACGCGATCGTTGCGCAGTCGCTCGGCGGCGGCGGCGGATCGGGCGGCTTCAACATCAGCGGCGGGATCAGCGCCTTCGGAAACGTCTCCGGTAATCTCAATGTCGGCATCGGCGGATCGGGCGGCGGTGGCGGCGACGCATCCACGGTGACGGCGGACATCATCGGCGCGGCCGTGACGAAGGGCGAGAAAAGCACGGGTGTGCTCGTCCAGTCGGCCGGCGGCGGCGGTGGGGCCGGCGGGTTCAACATCAATGGCGGCATTGCGGCCGGCTCCGATTGGGGCGGCAATGTCAGCCTCGGACTGGGCGGCGCGGGCGGCAGCGGCGGCGACGGCGCCAATGTCAGCCTGACGATGAACGAGGACGTCACGGATTCCGACGACACGCTGGTGTCCGCGGTGACCGAGGGGGACGAGTCGATCGGGATCATCGTGCAGTCGCTGGGCGGCGGCGGTGGCGTCGGCGGCATGGTCATCGACGGCAATGTGGCCATGGGGTCCAGCGGCGCGGGCAATCTCGGCATCGGGATCGGCGGCAAGGGCGGCGGCGGCGGCGACGCCGGAACGGCCACGGCCGACATCTATGGCGACATCGGCACGACGGGTGACGATTCCTCCGCTCTGCTCGTCCAGTCGGTCGGGGGCGGCGGCGGCAAGGGCGGCATCGCGATCACCGCCGGTATCGCCGGCTCGAAGGACCTCGCCGGTAACATACTGGTCGGCATCGGCGGGGCCGGTGGCGACGGGGGCGACGGATCGACGGTCACCGCGACGCTGGTCGGCGATATCGAGACGGAGGGCGAGGATTCGTCCGGCGCGACCTTCCAAAGCATTGGCGGCGGCGGCGGTTCAGGCGGCTTCAATATCGTGGGCGGCATTTCGCTCGCACTTGGCGAGAGCGGCGCCGGCAATCTGGGCGTCGGCGTCGGCGGGTTCGGCGGCGCCGGTGGCAAGGGGGCCGGCGTCACGGGCTCGCTGACCGGCGACATCACGACGGAAGGCGACGGCGGCTATGGCGCCCTGATGCAGTCCGTCGGCGGCGGCGGCGGCGCGGGCGGCTTCAATGTCACGGGCGGCATCGCGGCCAGCCGCGCGACGACCGGCTCGCTCGGCTTCGGCCTCGGCGGTTTCGGCGGCGGCGGCGGCAATGCGGGCAATGTCAGCGGCACGCTTGACGGAGACGTCTCCACCGGCGGCGACGACGCCTTCGGTGTCATCCTGCAGAGCATCGGCGGCGCCGGCGGCACAGGCGGCTTCAACGTGACCGGCAATGTCAGCCTGACCAGCAGCAAGGAAAACACTGCCATTTCAGCGGGCATCGGGATCGGCGGCTTCGGCGGAAGCGCGGGCGATGCCGGCAAGGTCACCGGCGACGTGACCGGCCTTTATGTCACTACCGGCGAAAATGCCGATGCCGTCATGGCTCAATCGATCGCCGGCGGCGGTGGTGCGGGCGGTATCAACATCTCCGGATCGGTCGCGCTCGGTTCAGGAACGGCCGGCACGGTCACCGTCGGCATTGGCGGTTTCGGGGGCGATGGCGGCAATGCCGGCGAAGTGAAACTGACTCGCGAAGGCGACACCTACACGACCGGCGCGCTTTCCGACGGCCTCGTCGCGCAGAGCATCGGCGGCAGTGGTGGCGCAGGCGGTCTCAATGTCACCGGTGACCTGTCCGGGTCCACGAGCGGCAATGCCGGCAGCTTCGGCTTCGGCCTTGGCGGGTTCGGCGGTGGCGGCGGCGACGCCGACGATGTAACCGTCACGGTGAGCGGCAGCGTGCTCGCCTCGGGGTTTGGCGATGAGGAAACCTTCACCGACCGTTCGTTCAATGTGGACGGAGAAACCCTGAAGCTCGACGATTATCGCACCCGTTCGGACGGCTCGAACGGCGTGCTGGCCCAATCGATCGGCGGCGGCGGCGGTGCGGGCGGCTTCAATGTCTCCGGGCAGGTGGCGATCACGACCACCAAGACGTCGAATGGCCGCCTTGGATCGATCGGGATCGGCGGCTTCGGCGGCGATGGCGGCAACGCGGGCGAGGTCAGCGTCACCCTTGCAGCCGAAGACGACGACACCGAACGCGCACAGGTCCAGGCGGCGGGCGACAATACGGTTGCTTTGGCCGCCCAGTCGATCGGCGGCGGCGGTGGCGTGGGCGGCTTCAACATCTCGGGCGGCATTTCGACCGAAGGCCAGGTCGTCGTCGGTGTCGGCGGCTTCGGCGGCGACGGCGGGTCGGCGGATGACGTCACGGTCGATGTCGATGCCGACATCTTCGCCTCGGGCAACCACTCCAAGGGCCTTCTTGCCCAATCGATCGGCGGCGGCGGCGGTGCGGGCGGCATCAACATCAGCGGCGGCGTGATCGCGTCGCTGACCACCACGACGGAGCCGGCCCTGACCTTCGGCGTGGGCGGGTTTGCAGGTGACGGCGACGATGCCGGCGAGGTGACCGTCACGCATACCGGCCAGATCATGGTGGACGGCTTCGACGTGCATGGTGTCCTCGTCCAGTCGATCGGCGGCGGTGGCGGCGCCGGAGGCATGAACGTCACCGGCGTGATTTCCGGTTCCGGCGGAACCAGCCGGATCGACGGCTTCACCTTCGGGATGGGGCTCGGCGGCTACGGCGGGACGGGCGCCGACGGCGCCGAGGTATCGCTTGTCAGCAACGGCAACATCTTCATGAACACCGTGATCGACGTTTCCACCGACGACGATACGGGCGAAGAGACGATCACCTTCAGCGCAGACGAATATGGTGCGAACGGCGCGGGCATCGTGATCCAGTCGATTGGCGGTGGCGGTGGCACCGGCGGTTTGAATGCGACGGGCGTGATCGCGCCGTCGGGCAGCCCGCTGGCGATGGGCATCGGCGGCACGGGCGGCGCCGGGGGCGATTCCGACGACGTGACGCTGGTGCGCGGCTATACCGTGGTCGATACCGTCGAGACGGAAACGCCCGGCCTGATCATGACGTTCGGCGACGCCTCTGCCGGCATCATCGCCCAGTCGATAAGCGGCGGCGGCGGCAATGCGGGCATCAACGCGGTGCTGGGCGTCGCTGCGGCGAGCGATCCGAGCGATGCGATCTCGGCTTCCATCGCGGTGGGTGGATCCGGAGGAGACGCCGGCGATTCCGGCGACGTCTCGGTGCGCCACAATGGCGACATCCAGACCGACGGCGACGGCAGCGGCGGCATTCTGGCCCAATCCATCACACGCGGTGGCGGCAGCGGCACCTTCAATGTCGGGACGGGTTTCTACGGCAAGTCGGCGGCCCTGAGCATGGCCATCGGCGGCGACGGCGGGACGGGCGGTATCGCCGGCGATGTCAGCGTCGAGCATGACGGCGTCATCATCACGGGCGGGCATAATTCGGCGGCGATCACGGCCCAGTCGATCGGCCGCGGCGGTGGCGACGCCTCGTTCGATTTCGCCAATTCTCCCTTCTCCTGGAACGAAGTCTCCATCGGCCTCGGCGGCAAGGGTGGCACCGGCGGAGAGGCGGGCGATGTCGAGGTGACGACCGACGGCACGCTCGAAACCGACGGCGACGATTCCAGCGGCATCGTCGCCCAGTCGATTGGCGGCGCGGGCGGCCGCAGCGGTTCGCGCTCCATCGGCGTCGCGGTCACGTTCGGCGAAGGCGCCAACGCGGAAGGCTATTCGGGTTCGCTCGCGGTCGGGCGCACCGGCGGGGAAGGCGGCATCGCCGGCTCCATCACGGTGGACAACGCCGCCGATATCGAAACCGCGGGCGAGCGCTCCCGGGGCATTCTCGCGCAGTCGATCGGCGGTGACGGCGGCGCGGGCGGCAGCGCCATGGGGCTCGTTATCAACGTGAAGGGGGCCTTCGCCCTGTCCGTCGGCGGCGAGGGCGGATCGGGCGCGGTGGCCGACGAGGTGACCGTCACCAATGACGGCGCGATCATCACCGAGGGCGACGATTCCGACGGCATCCTGGCGCAGTCGATCGGCGGCGGCGGCGGCGCGGGCGGCATGGCCGGCACGCTGGGCTGGACGCTTGTGGCCGGGCCGCAAAGCAATTCCTCCAACTCGCTGACCATCGCGGTCGGCGGGACGGGCGGCACCGGCGGCACGGGCGACGACGTCTCCGTGACGAACAATGGCGCCATCGCCACCTCGGGCGACAAATCCTACGGCATACGCGCCCAGTCGATCGGCGGCGGCGGCGGCGTGGGCGGTGCCGCGCTGCATGCCCGGCTGATCGGCAATTACGATACCAACTCCGTAGACGTGAATGTCGGTGGCGGCGGCGGCGAGGGCGAAACCGCCGGCGATGTCGATGTGACCAATGAAGGGCTGATCTATACCACCGGAACCGATGCGGCCGGCATCAGCGCGAACTCCATCGGCGGCGGCGGCGGCGATGCCGGCATCGTGCTGGATGCGATCGCCGGCGGGACGGTGTCGACGACGCAGCACCGACTCGTCGTCAATATCGGCGGCGACGGCGGAAAAGGCGGCACCGGTGGCGAGGTTTCGGTCATCAACCGCGTCTCCGATACGGCGTCGGACGGCGACATGTCCGGCGTCATCGTGACCGAGGGCAAGGGCGCGTACGGCATCTTCGCGCAAAGCATCGGTGGCGGCGGCGGCAACAGCTCCTCGATCTTCTCCATGAGCGGCCTGGGCGGTGGTGCCGAGAGCCTTACCGCCGGCTTCAATTTCGGCGCCTTCGGCGGCGAGGGCAACAAGGGCGGCAAGGTCACGGTCGAGAATTCCGGCCATGTGCAGACGTCCGGCGAAGGCGCGCACGGCATCTTCGCGCAAAGTCTCGGCGGCGGCGGCGGCAATGGCGGCATGGTGATCGCGGGCAATTTCATCATCGGCTCCGGGGCGACCAACACACCTCTGATTGCGTTGGGCGGCGTCGGCGGCGACGGCGGCGACGGCGGCGGCGTCACGGTCACCAATTCGGGCACGATCCTGACCCAGGGCGACAAGGCCCACGGCATTCTCGCCCAGTCGATCGGCGGCGGCGGCGGCAACGCCTCCATGGGCTTCGCTGCGACGGTCGAACCGATCACACTGGTCGCCTCCAACGCCTTCTCGGCCATCCTCGGCGCGACCGGCGGCGGCGAGGGCGGCCAGGGCGGCAACGTGACGGTCACCCATACCGGCGACATCACGGTGCTGGGCGACGGTTCCGAGGCGATCAAGGCGCAAAGTATCAATGGCGGCGGCGGCGGTCTGGACCTCAACATCGACGGCTTCACGGCGCTTCCCGGCCTGTCGCTGCTCAGTGGCACCGGCCCGGCCGAAGCGCCCGACCCGCTGGTCGCGGCCCGTGCGGGGGCCGAGGGGGCGTCGGGCATGAATGCGGGCAAGGTGACCGTCAACTCGACAGGCACGATCGGGACCGGCGGCGATGATTCCGTCGCCATCTCGGTGGATTCGATCGGCGGCGGCGGCGGAACCATTTCGCTGAACTTCACGCTTGCCGAACTCGACGAAAGCCTTGGCGAAGAGGAGACTGACCTGACGGTGCAGGCGGACCTCGGCAGCGACGGCGGCGAGAACAATGACGGTGGCGACATCGACAGTACCCAGTCCGGCAATGTCGTCACGCTCGGCGAAAACAGCGTCGGCACCAATGTGCAGTCCATCGGCGGCGGCGGCGGACGCCTTTTCGTCGCGATCGAAAGCCTGTTCGAGGAATGGTTCGGCGGAACGGTCGTCAATCTTGGCGGCGACGAGGTCGAGACCTCGACCGGCGGCGACATCACCTACGAACAGGACGGAATGGTCGCCACGGGCGGCGATTTCTCGCCGGGCGCGGTCGTCCAGTCGATCGGCGGAGGCGGCGGGTATGCCTTCATCGACCTGCAGATCGGCAGCCAGGACGACACCGACGCAGCCGAGCCGCAGAACGACGTCTTGAGCGCTGCCAGCTTCGCCGCCTTCACGACGCCGACGCTGGGCAGCGGGACCACCTGGATCAGCCTCGGGGCGGAAGGCGGCACCGGCAATGACGGCGGCGCCATCGACATCGGCTACAGCGGAGGCTTCCAGACCACCGGCGACCACGCGCCGGCACTGCTCGTCCAGTCGATTGGCGCGGGCGGCGGGGCCGCCACCGTGAGCGGGGACGACGCGCCGCACATCTATCTGGGCGGCTTCAAGGGCGCGGAAGGCAATGGAGGTTCGGTCACGCTTGCCAATGACGGCCAGGTCCTCACCTCCGGCACGAGTTCGCACGGCATCATCGTCCAGTCGATTGGCGGCGGCGGCGGCGCGATCTTCGGCAGCTTCTCGCAGCCGGACGTGGTCCTTCTCGACAACAACAGCGGTGACGGCGGCGCCGTTTCCGTGACCCAGACCGGCAATGTCGGCATTCTTGGCGATGGCGGCATCGGCATTCTGGCGCAGAGCATCGGCGGCGGCGGCGGCTTCATCGACGGCACGTTCCTTGGCGCGGCAGGCGGCGCTGGCAGCGGCGGCGCGGTTTCGGTCGAATTGGACGGCTCGATCCTGCTCGGCGGCAGCGCCAACACGGGCGTTTACGCGCAGAGCGCGGGCGCCGACGGAACCGGCGCAGTGTCGGTCGGCGTCAGCGGTTCGATCGAGGCGCAGGGCGATGAGTCGAAGGGGCTGGTGGCTGAAAGCGTGACGAGCGCCGGTGCCGGCGCGGTGGACGTCGAGGTCGGCGGTTCGGTCGCGATGCTGGGCACGCAATCCGTCGGCGTCACAGCCCGCAGCGAAGGCAAGACCAGCGGCGCCGTGACCGTCGGCCTGACGGGCACCGTTTACACGAGCGGCACGGACAGCGTCGGTGTCTGGGCGATCAGCGACGGAACGGACAGCGCCGGAAACATCACCGTCACGGCTGGTGACGATATTCGCGGCGGCGCCGGCGACGGCAAGGCCGTCGTCCTGGAAGGCGGCGCAGACAACAAGCTCCTCGCATCGGGCAGTTTGTCCGCAGTCTCCGGCCTCGTCGTCCTGGCGGGAGACGGCAACGACACCGTCGACAACAGCGGAGCGATCGTCGGCAATCTGGTGCTCGGCGCGGGCGACAATGCCGTGCTCAACCGCATGGGGGCGAGTTTCGTCACCATCGATACGCTGGACCTGCGGGACGGCGCTGGAAGCACCGGCAACTTCACCAACGCCGGATATCTCTATCTCGGCCAGTCCGCACCGTTCTACCCGCTGGATTTCGCGGCGGGCGAGGCATATGACGACTATGTTTCGGACGATCCGGCGAACGACATTCTGTTCGGCACGTCGGTGATCAGTCACGTCGCGCTCGACGGCGACTTCGTCCAAACGGTCGACGGCAAGAGCTATTACGACATCGCCTTCGGGCCCTACGCATCCGACAGGATCGATGCGACGGGCGACGCGGTCGTGGAAGGCGAAGCCGTCATCACGCTGACCTGGCTCGAGAATTCGGATCCCGTACCGCTTGTCGCGACGGAGGGTACGGGCACCGATCTGGGGCTCCATGTCGAGGACACGATCGCGCTCGACTACAAGGTGATCGACGGCGATGACGGCATCCTGCTCGGCTATGAGAGCGAGTTCGGACAGGATTTCCTAACCCGCAACGAGGCCGCGATGGGCCGGCACCTCGATTCGGCGCTGGATGTCGGCGGGGCCAACGGCATCGGCCGCTTGCTGGCGCTTCTCGGAAGCCTTCCGGTCGGCCAGGAAGACCTCTACGCGGAAATCTTCAGCGAATTGGACCCCGAGGCCTACCTTGCGCCCTCCGTCGAGCAGTTCCAGTCGGCGCGTGACTTCGCCGGCAACCTGTTCGGCTGCGCCGACTGGTCCGATGCCGGTTCAGGGCCTTGCCTCTGGAACAAGATCGAGGTTCACGGCCTCGATCGCGACGGGTCGGACTTCGGCAAGTCGGTCGAGATTGCGGATGTCTTCCGGCTGCGCTTCGGCGCTGACGTGCCGATGGAACAGGGCTGGTCGCTGGGTTGGGCGATGGGCTACGACAATGTTAGCGACATCGCGTTCGACGGCGACCGGGCGATGGGCCAAGCCTACGGATATCATGGCGGCTTCGGCTTCCGCAGGACCTTCGGCGACGCCGGCGACGGCAGCATCTCCTTCTCTGTGATTGCCGGAAAGCAATATGCGACCATGCATCGGCGCCAGGCGGTGTTCACCGCCGGCATCGGCTCGGCGGAATACGGCAACACCTATGTCGGCTTCGTCGGCGAGGCGGGCTATTCCTTTGATCTGGGTCCTGTTTTCGTGCGGCCGGGCGTCGGCGCCTCCTATCTGCGGGTGGGCCAGGGGGCGTTCACCGAGACAGGTCTCGACGGACTGGGCGTCGCCGGCGACGCGCACGGCCAATGGATCGCCAGCATCGTGCCGCAGATCACGGTCGGGGCGGAAATCACCGACAATGCGCGGCTGATCCTGGCGGGCGGCGCGGTGATCCACGACACCGACGCGATCACGCATCCCTTCCGGTTGCTGGGCGCGGACAGTGCCGCCGACCCGGCCATGATCGCCACCCCGATCGACGAGAAGACGCTGTTCGGCGAAGCCCGCCTGCAGGTATTCGGCGGCGAGCGGCTGCAGGTCGACATGGGCTATCGCGGCGAGTTCGGCGGCGACACCAACTCGCATCAGGCCCATATCGCGGCGCGCCTGGCCTTCTGAGGTTGCGACCTACGCGGCCTGCTGGGCGACTAGCACCCGCCGCCGCTTGTGAAGGCGGCGCTGTCGATCACGCGTGCCGTTCTCTGATCGACGACCCCGGTCGCGGGAAGCTGATACTGTGTCTGGAACGAAAGCACCGCCGCGGTCGTCTGCTCGTCGAAAACCGTGTTGGGAAACTCCAGGAAGTGGCCGAGGCTGTTCAGCTTCGTCTCGAGGATCTTGACGCGCGGCGAGAGGTCACCCGCGCGCAGCTCGACAAAGGTCTGCTGAGGCGTGGCGTTGCACTTGCCGTCCGGATCGTCGACGGGCGACAGCGCGAAGATGTCGTTCAGCCAGATGCCGTCCGCGTCCATCACGGGAGGCACCATGCCGTCGGTACCCTGCATCAGCATGTAATAGGTTCCGGGCGCCTCGACGAAGAGGCGGCCGTCTTCGGCGAGCTGGATGCGCAGCGCGCCGGAATCGCATTCGCCGGTGCAGAAAATGTCGTCGCCGGATGCGGTGCACGACGAGGTGACGCCATAGGTCTCGTTGGGAACGTCCCACAGGCTGTATTCGAAGCTCACGAAGGAGTTCCAGCGCGGCTCCTCCGTTGTGTCCGTGGCGGAGAAGATCACGCGCACGTCTCGGACCGGCCCTTCCTCACGACTGAATGACGCCCCGAAGCATTGATCGGCCTTCGCCATGATGTCGGCCGTGGCGTCCTGCGCCAGCGTCGTGGTCGGCGCCAGCCAGAAGCCGGCAGCTGCGGCCGCGACCATTGCTTGTGCGGATGTGTTCCTGAATGTGCGGGTCATCGCCAGTTTCCGGTCAAAACGAATGGAGCCCAGTAGAAGGGATGGGCAAATCCCGGATCGATGCCGTCGTCGCGCTCTGTGAACGGGGCGCCGAACCGGCGGGCCGTCTCGTAGACGATGCTTCGGGTCGTGAGGTTTTCCGAACTCCCGACTTCGCCGCGGATGAACTCGCGCTGAGCCACGGCGAGCGCCTTGGCCTTCGACATGGAACCGAGCGCGCGCAGCTCATAGAAACGTTGCATCAGAAGGGCCGTGGAGCTGTCGGCCACTGGCCACAGGCTGGCGATTGTCGAATGGGCGCCACGGTCTCCGGTGATCTTGGCAAGGCTCTCGATCTCCCTGCCGTCATTGTCCGGATGCGCCCGGCCGGTCTCGCAGGCCGAAAGGGTCAGCAGTTCGACATGGCTGAAGTCGAAGGCATTCGGGTCGTCCTTGATTTCGGCGAGGCTCAGATGCTCTCCGTTGCCGAGCAGCAAGAACGAATCGACGTCGTTGTCGCCAAGCTGGAAATGCGACGAGACATGCACGAAGCCGAGGCCGGCGTCGCCTGTCTCGCCGATCTTCAGGGACCGCACGAGGGCAGGCCGGTCGAAGGCCTCGTCCATGTAGACCTGGCCGTCGAACAAGCCGAACCCGTTCTGCCCCTTGACGATGCCGTCGAGCTCGACGGCGACGCCGGGCAGCGCCGCGAACAGGCCGGACTGCTGGGTCATCCCCAGCGCGGCGAAAGGCACGTCGGACACATGGCTGCCGCTGATTTCGCTCTCGCTGCTGGTCAACAGCGACAGGGCGAAGCGCTCGACCAGGAATTTGTCGCCGTCATGCAGCGTCTGGTAGGGCAGATAGCGCAGGCGCTTGTCGAGCGAGACGAGCAGCATCTCCGGATCGGCGGCCTTCAACTCCTCTTTGAGCGGAGCGACCAGCAGATCGTAGAGCTGGCGGCTGACTGGAAGCGGGTCGAAGCTCGGATTGCTGATGACGAAATGGAAATATTCCAGCTCCTCGTTCAGCTTAGCCTCTGAGAAGGGTTCGTCGTTCCAGGTGTCGATCGTGACGCTTTTGCGGTCCGTGCGCGTGGTCAGGATGATGTTCAGCCGGTCGGGCATGACGAGATAGTGGATCGCCGCGACATTCTCCTCGAGCCTGCCCAGCAACGTCTCCTGGACGGATTGCTCCGCGGCGAGCGTCGCTTCGGGGAGCGCTGCGCCGTCGAGGCCATCCGCGGCGTCGAGGATGCGCTGCAGCCCGGCTTCGTAGGCCGCTTCGGCGGCAGCGAGGTTCTGCTCGATCTCTGCGAGCTCGGATTGCTCGGCGCGTGTCAGGCTCTGCACGGATTGCTTTGCGCGCAGCTCGATCCTGCGGCGCGTATCGGTGACGGTCGGAAGGGTGAGGTCGTCGAGCGCGTCCTTCAGGGCCTGCTCGGCGGCCGAATAGGGCAATTGGCGGAAGGCGTCGCCGGAAAAGGCGCTGTCGCGGCCCGCGAACTGGAACGCCTCGAAGTCCTTCAGAAGCGACAGCACGAGTTCGGCCTCGCTCAACCGATCCTGACGGACGAGAAGGTCGGCGAGCCAGCGGTAGTTGTCGGCGACGAGGTCCCGGAAACATCCCTGCAGCCGCTCGGGAAGCGATGCAAGTTGCTGACGAATGTCCTGCAATTCGTTGATGGCGTCCTTGGCGAGCACCAGCGCGACGCCGTCGGCACCGAGCGCGAAGATGCGCTCGCTTGCCTTGGAGAGGTGGCAGACGGATTTGAGCCGGCCCTGCAGCGGCCCGGCGTTGAAGCCGGTCACCTGGTCAAGCTGGCGCTCGGCCGCGAGAGCCGTCAGTTCGTATTGAAGCGCCTGTGCGGGCGCCTGCGCCGCCTGCAGAGCGGTCGAATAGATGCGCGCCGCATTGACGAGGGACATGCTCAGCCCGCCTCGCGCCTTGACCCGCTCGAAGGTCTGGCGTGCAGCCTCAAGGTCCGGGCTGACGGTTTCGAGGGGCGCAGGCGCGGACGAGACGAGTTGCAGATATTCGCGTGCCTCGTCGTCGCCGTTGCGTGCCAGCAGGCCCAGATATTCGACGAAACCGTCGGGCAGCGACGCCATGTCGGAGGGGTCTCTCTGCGAGACCAGGCGGCGCAGCGTCGGTGCGCGCAGATGGTCGATGTCGGCGAAGAACGAGTCTCGTTCCGACGTCTCGCTCGAAATGACCGAAGACGAGCGCAACATTTTGTCCGCTTCCGCGCGCAACCCGCGCTCGAGCGCGCCCTTGAAGTCGCCATAGGCCGCGAGCACGTCGACCAACGCCACCGAGTTCAGCTCTTCCAGACGCTCGAGGCCGACCACCACGAGGTCCGCGCCGAAGGCGCCGGAGGCGAGATGCTTCGCCGCGGTCTCGCATTTGGAACCGGGCCCCCGGGCAAACCTGCACAGGCCGTCCATCACCGTCTTCATCTGTTGCAGCCGGCCCGCCGGGTCGCTCGCATTGCGCGCTTCCTCGAGCTTGAAGGCCAGATACGGCTCCACGTGGTCGTCGCTCTTGAGAATGTGTTCGTTGGCGACGTCCACCGTGAATTTGAGGCTGTCGATGGCCTCGTTCGGTGACGTCGCCAGCTCCGGGAGCTGCTTGAGAAGCCGGTAGAGGATGACGCCCGCTCGTCCGGCGCCGCCGTCGCGGGTGATGCGCAGCCACCGTGCGGCCTCCGCGTAATCGATCGAGCCGCCGCAATCGGAACACAGATAGAGGAGGGCGAGGCTGCGCGGGAAATACTGCCCATAGTCCTGCTGGCCGCGGGCGATCTTATCGACCAGGGCCTTGGCGCGCGGTGTCGCCAGCGCGAGGCTGCCGGCCATCATACGGTTGATGATCAGGCTGCCCGCGGCAAACGAATCGTAGCCGTTGCGCTTCTGCGTGAGAAAGCGCTCATACCAGTCGAACGCCTTGTCCGGATCCTCTGGAGTTTCGATCTCGGCGATCCTGCCTAGCGCATAGTCGGCGAAGGCCCCGCCATTGCGCGAGGCGAACTGGAAGAGGCTCTTCGCCCGCTCCTTGTCCGCCGGGCCGCCATTGCCGTGATAGAGCATGAAGGCGAGGCGCGAGGCGGCGTAAGGGGCCTTCTGTTTCACTGCGGCCTCGAGCAGCACGCGAGCCTGCGCCGTGCCCTTGCCAAGCACGCTCGACCCCTCCAGCAGTCGGTCGGCCAGCGGATAGAGCAATTCCGGCCCGGCCGTCTGCTCGACCGTCGCGAGCGCCTCCGGATATTTCATGACGAGATGCGAAAGCCGCGCCATCCCGACCCGGCGGTCGATGTTCATCGCAAGGCGGGCATCGAGGGGAATGAGCGAACTCACCCAGGTCGCCATGTAGGTGTCTTTTGGCGGCGTGTTCGCGCGGATCATTTCAAGGGTGAAGTCGCGGACGTTCTCGCCTGTTTCGATCACGCGCACATAGCGCTGATATTCGGTCTGCTTGCGATCGGCGACGGAGCGCCAATAGCTGGCGGCACCCTCGTTCGGTGTCACGCCGATGCCGGACTTGAAAATCCTTTCGAGTGCCAACGCGTCATAGAAGTCCCAGTCCGTGAAGGCGTCATTGGTCTTGTTGGCGTCATTGACCAGAATGCGCACGAGGCGCTGCTGAAACGGGGTCCATTCGTTCGCCGTGGCCAGGTTGTCGAGGATCACCCGCAGTTTCGGCGTCCGCCGCTCCAGCCAGCCCTGTGATGTCCAGGTGCGGCCGTAGAGAAACGGCAGGACGGGGATCGCGACTGTGCCTGCCTTCGCGGCGGAGGCCCCGTCGCAGGCGGGCCCCGTCACCGGGATCGCGGCGACCCGGATCACGTCGCTCATCGTGGGCGTGAAGTCCCCGCCGACGGAAGGCTGACCAAGCGCAGTCAACATCCTGTTCCAGGTCGTGCGGCTGGACGGGCCGAAGGCGCCGTCGATTTCACCGCTTGCGCATTCGTGCAACTGGGTGAGCTGCTGCGCGGCTTCCAGATACCAGTGCGAGACGGATCTGAACTGCCCTTGCGAGTTGTAAAGTCTTTCGACGGTGTCGTGAAGCGAGGCCGAGACGATGCCGCAAAGGCTTAGGCCGTAGCGGGCGACATCGGCTTCCAGCCGCGCGATGGCCTCGCCATGGGCCGCGATGACAGTCTCGATCTGCCGCAGGTTTGTTCGATCCTCGCCCGGGAAATCATAACTGACCGATGAAGCCATCTGCGAAACGCCTGCGCGCCGCGCCATGTCCGCGATCTTCGTTCCGGTCCATGCGGACATCAGGATGAGCGCGCGCGCCGCCTTGTCGCCCTCGGAAAAAGCCTGGCTGCTCTTCTCGCCGAAGAGGTGAACGGAGCGCAGGCAGGTCAGGCCTTCGAGAGCCGCCGACACCCGGGCCGTTGCGGGCATGGCCGGTGCGCTCGGCTCGTCGCCAGTCGGATTGTCGTCAGTGACTGCAGCCTGATCCGCTTCAGGCTTTGCAGCCGACCCGCGTGTCGCGACATCGGGCCCCGCGGCGCCGTTGTTGTTGACGCGCACGCTGGCGACGACGAAGGGCGCGTTGTCCTCGAAATCCTTCAGGTCGCGGTCGAAGAAACGGAAATGCAGTGCGGAGAAGCAGTTGCACGCGTCGATGCGAATGTAGAAGGAGGCGACCGTTTCCTTGCCGGCCGGATCGTGGATGGTGATCGAGCACTCGTTTGCGCTCTTGTAGCGGTCGAAAGACTCCAGGAACCCGTATTTCGCCCAGTTCGTCTGTCTTTCGTCGATCAGGCTCCCGCATTCCGCATAGTCGTCCTGAATGAGGCGCAGATTGCCGTCCACGCCGCCGAGCTCGAATTTTCGATCGACGCCGTCCACGCGAAAGCTGGCGCCCGAAGGCAGGCGCGCGGCGATGTCGTAGCGTACCCCGTTGCGGTAGATTTCGAGCGCCTGGGCAGGGGCCGCAGCCATCACAAGCGCCCAGACGATCATCAAGGTCCTGAACAGCACCGCTTCCCCCACTTCCCCGAACATGCTTGCCCGATCGACAACGTCCCGGTGCAAACTGTCCCGACACTATTGAACGGTCAAGACGCGGGTCAAGCTGCCGCCGCACCGTCGCGCGTGTCGGGGCCGACGAAGCGAATGCGCTCCCGTCGGGATCCTCCCTGATACGCCACCGGCACCACTTCCCGATCGAAAGATTTCCGTGCCGAAGACCCGCTCTGTTGCTGTGACAATAATGTCACTGAGGTGTCCGGAGTTTCAACCAATGCTTGTATTGTGACCGCAAGTCGATACAACTCTTAAGAAGACGTTAATTCTGATCGTTCGCTTGAGGGGGCACGATTACCATGACCGTCGTTCGGCAGACCAAGTTGCTGCGTTCTTCGCGAGCAACTCATCCCCTCGATCCCAGTCAAGTTGTGCTCCGGTGTGTCCGAGTCCTGACGGACCGCCTGATCGGATGGAGCGGGTCGCTTCTTGCCGCGGCCGTTCTCGCTGCTTCTCTCATCATCGCCGCTGCTCCCTCGCAGGCGGCGAATGAGGGCTGCTCCAGCGGCGACTGCACCGACGTGCCCGTTGCGGGCATTCGATACGTCAACACCGGCGTCAGCACGGTCGACGTCGCCGACGGAACGCCCGGAACGACCACCGTCAACAGCGGCGTCATCGGCATCCATCTGGAAAAGACCGGCCAGGACGCGCCATCGGTTCCCGATGTCATCGAGTTCACGCTCGTTGCCGTCGATCACGACAACAATTCGAACACGGACAAGGTGCTCGTTGTCGCCGACAGCGATGGCACGCCGCTGAAGCCGGGCGGGGAGTACATCTTCAGGACGGGGACCGACAGCTACGAATTGGGCTCGACCACCTACACGAGCGACGAGCTGCTCATGGAGCTTTACGCCAACTCGGTCGTTGTGGGCGGGTCCGTCTCCGGGAGCCTGACCGTGAACAATCCCGGTTCCAACCCGGGGTCCGGGGCGTCGTTCTCGACGACCAATGCCAACGGCATCCAGGTGCGTTCGAAGGGCGGCAAGGGCAGCAATGGCGGGTGCACCACCATCCTTCTGGCGACGTGGTGCGACAGCGGTGACCGCGGCGGCAACGCGGGCTCCGTCGCCGTCAACAATGACGGCGCCATCACCGTCAACGGCAGCACGCAGGCCTACGGCATCCTCGCCGTGAGCGAGGGCGGCCAGGGCGGCAATGGCGGCGGCTCCTTCGGGCTTTTCGCGTCCGACGCGGGCAGCGGCGGCGACGGCGGCGACGGCGCCGACGTGACGGTCACCCTCGGCGTGAATTCAGACATCACGACCCATGGCGCGAGCGGACATGGCGTCTTCGCCCAGAGCGTGGGCGGCAATGGCGGTTCTGGCGGCAGCCCGTCGGGCGCCGTCGCGCTGGGCGATGCGGGCGGCAATGGCGGTGACGCGGGCGTCGTGACCGTCACCAATGACGGCTCCATCCTCACCACTGGCGAGGCCGCCTACGGCATCTACGCGCGCAGCATGGGCGCAGGGGCGGGCAATGGCAGCGGCTCGGGCGGTCTGGTCGCCATTGGCGGCAATGGCGGCGGCGAGTCCAGCGGCAACAAGGTCACCGTTAACAACACCGGCAACATCGAGACAACCAACGTGGATTCCATCGGCATCTACGCGCAGTCGGTCGGCGGCGGCGGCGGCAATGGCGGCGGGGCAGGCGGCCTGTTCTCCGTCGGCGGCAAGGGCGGGTCCGGCGGCAACGCCAACGACGTCGCGGTCACGAGTTCGGGATCGATAACGACCGCGCAGTCTGGTTCGACGGGTGTCTTCGCCCAGTCGATCGGCGGCGGTGGCGGCAATGGCGGCTATGCGGTCGCCGCGGCGCCCGTCGTCAGTGTCGGCATCGGCGGTGACGGCGGCCTCGGCGGTGACGGCAAGAAGGTCACCGTCAACCTCAACACCGGCAGCGACATCGACGTGTCCGGGGCGCAGTCACGCGGCGTGCTGGCCCAGTCGATCGGTGGCGGCGGCGGCAATGGCGGCTACGCGGTGGCGCTCGCCGCGCCCGTTCCGACCATTCCGATCAGCGCGTCCTTCGCGATCGGCGGTGACGCGGGCGGTGGCGGCGAGGCCGGCGAAGTCGAGGTCAACACCGCCGCGGGAACATCCATCGCGACCGCGGGCGAGGACGCGGCCGGCATACTCGCGCAGTCGATCGGCGGCGGCGGAGGGAATGGCGGTATGGCCATTTCCGGCGCGATCGGAACGGTCAGCGTCTCGGTCGGCGTCGGCGGTTCTGGCGGCGGCGGCGGCGACAGCGATGCGGTCTCGATCGACAATAACGGGACCATTACGACCGACGGCGTCCGCTCGAAAGGTATCTTTGCGCAATCGATCGGCGGCGGCGGCGGCAATGGCGGCAACTCCATCGCGGCAAGCCTTGGCGCGGGCGCGATCAGCGTCGGCGTGGGCGGCGGCGGCGGCACTGCGGGCGATGTGAAATCCGGCACGCTGGTCACGGTCGACAACAGCGGCGCCATCACCACCAACCAGGCGGATTCGCACGGCATTCACGCCCAGTCGATCGGCGGCGGCGGCGGTTCCGGCGGCAGCGCGATATCCGCGGCCTTCAGCGGCGGACCGGTCGCCGGCAGTGTCGCGGTCGGGATCGGCGGCGATGGCGGCGGCGGCGGCTCCGGACAGGGCGTGCGTGTGACCAATAGCGGCGAAATCCACACCAAGGCCGCCCGCTCCTACGGCATCGCGGCCCAATCCATCGGCGGCGGCGGCGGCGATGGCGGCTTCGCGGTCGCGGCGGCCGTAAGCATTTCGGAGAAGTTGAGCGTGTCGATCGGTGTTCCGGTCGGCGGCTCCGGTGGCGACGCCGGCACGGGCAGTTGGGTGGAAGTCGCGAACTCCAACGCAATCACCACCGAGGGCGACCTGTCGCACGCAATCCTGGCGCAATCCGTCGGCGGCGGCGGCGGATCCGGCGGCGCAGCGATCTCCGTGCCGATCGCCATCGGCACCGGTTCTTCGGGCGCGGTTGGTGTCGCGATCGGTGGCGGCGGCGGCAGCGGCGGCACAGCCGCCTCTGTCGATGTGTCGAACGCCTCCACGATCGTGACCATGGGCAGTGATGCCAACGGCATTCGCGCCCAATCCATCGGCGGCGGTGGCGGCAATGGCGGTTTCGGCGGCAGCTTCGGGCTCGCCATCGGCGGCAATGCGAGCGCCTCGGCCTCGATCGCGATCGGTGGCGCCGGCGGCACGGGCAACTATGCGGGTGCCGTCAGCGTCGAAAACGAGGGCGACATCACCACGGGCGGTGACCGTTCGAGCGCGATCTATGCCGAAAGCATCGGCGGTGGCGGCGGGTCGGGCGGCGGCTCCGCGACGCTTGCGGGAACGTTCAGCGCCGCGGGCGCCGGGCTGTCCGCCAGCGTCGCGGTGGGCGGCGCGGGCGGCGACGGCAATGACGGCGCGGTGGTCCAGGTCACCAGCGACGGCAACATCACGACGGGCGCGGAAGACGGGTCCGCCGGCTACATGTCGCACGGCATCCATGCGACCAGCATCGGCGGCGGCGGCGGCACGGGCGGATTTGCCGCCTCGATCAGCGCGACGGCGAGCGAGAAGTCGGGCGGCGCGATCTCGGTCAGTGTCGGCGGTTCGGGCGGCGACGGCGGCATCGGCCGCAATGTCGGGGTCGGCGTGGCGCTCAACGACACCGACATCGTCGACAATACGCCCGGCGCCAGTTACGGCGATGTGATCAGCGTCGATCCGATCACCGGCACCATCGTCACCCATGGCAGTAACGCCCACGGCATTCTGGCCGAGAGCATCGGTGGCGGCGGCGGCGATGGCGGTTTCGCCGGCGCGTTCTCCGCCGCGGTCAACACCAGCGAGAAGAAGAGCCTTGCACTCAGCGTCGCCGTGGGCGGTGCCGGCGGAAGCGGCGGTCACGCCGGCGACGTCATCGTCAACAATGCCGCGGCGATCACCGCGAACGGGGTGAATTCAAACGGCATTGCCGCGCGCAGCATCGGCGGCGGCGGCGGCAATGGCGGCGGCTCCCTGGCCGGTGCCTTCGGCGCGAAGGAATCGATCACGCTCAACGTCGCGGTCGGCGGGTCCGGCGGGACCGGCAACGGCGCCGGCGACGTCGATGTGACGAACAGCGGCGACATCAGCCTCACCTATGCGCCCGTCTTGTACGACGAGGAGGCCGACGAGGCGCCCGTCGATACGGCAGCGATCTTCGCGCAATCGATCAGCGGCGGCGGCGGCAATGGCGGCTTTGCCTTTTCGACATCGATCGGCGGCCCTGAAAACCGCAGCCTGAACGTCTCCGTCGGCGGCGCCGGCGGTGATGCGGCACCCGTGGGCTCGACCGTCGGCGGTGTCATGGTGGACAATAGCGGGACGCTGTCGACCAATGCCGATCGCGCGCATGGCATCTTCGGCCAGTCGATCGGCGGCAGCGGCGGCAATGGCGGCTTCGCCGCCGCGATCGGTGTCTCGGTCATTCCGCCGACCGAATCCAAATGGGTCGTCAATGCTTCGGTCGCGGTGGGCGGCAGCGGCGGCACCGGCAATTACGGCGGCACGGTCGAACTCGCCAACACGGGCGAGATCACCACGCATGGCGACAACGCCCATGCGATCTACGGCCAGTCGATCGGCGGCGGCGGCGGCAATGGCGGGCTTGCCTATTCCGGCAATATCGGCCTCGGCGACGGCGAGGGAAAATCCTTCCAGGCGGCGGTCTCCGTCGGCGGCAATGGCGGCGACGGCAACCATGGCGGCTATGTCGAGATCGACAACGACAATTCGCTGGAGACATTCGGCGACATGGCGAACGGCATCGTCGCGCAGTCGATCGGCGGCGGTGGTGGTGCCGGCGGTGGCGCGAACGCGCTCAACGTCCTGCTCAATGCCGGCAATTTCGACCCGTTCAGCAAGTTCTCGACCAGCAACCTGAAGCTTGAAATCGCAGTCGGCGGCAGCGGTGGCGGCGGAGAGAACGACGGCGGCGAAGTCTTCGTCGACAATGACGGCGACATCACCACCCATGGCGACCAGTCGCGCGGCATCTGGGCGCAGTCGATCGGCGGCGGTGGCGGTGCCGGTGGCGGCGGGGCGCTCAGCACAGGCTTCCCCGAAGGCGACCTTGCGGTCGCGGTGGCGACCTGTTTGCCGTGCAACCTGCCCAACATCGTCGATCCGACGGACCTGTCCGTCATCGTCGGCGGTGATGCCGGCGCCAGCGGCGACGGCAAGAAGGTGACCGTGGCGAACGCCGCCGCGATCACGACGGACGGCAATTTCTCCCATGCGATCTACGCCCAGTCGATCGGCGGCGGTGGCGGCGAGGCCGTGATCTGGTCGAAGCTGGAGGACCCGGAAGGTCGGACCGACGAGGAATTGGAGGCGCTGAACGGGCTCTCCGACGGCGGAGCGGCGGCGATCGGGCCGAACGGCAAGTTCGGGATCGGCGGCGCGGGCGGCGCGGCGGGCGACGGCGGCGAAGTCATCGTCACGATGAGCGACACGGCCAGCCTGGAAACATTCGGCGACGAGGCTCACGGCATCATCGCGCAGTCGATCGGCGGGGGCGGCGGCACGTCCGGCAGCATCGACCGGACCCTGCCGAACCCTCAATCCCTGCAGGCGATCACCGGCGTGACCGACTTGCCGAATGTCGGCCTCGGCCTCGGTTTCGCGCGTGACGGCGGCAATGCCGGCGACGGCGGCAACGTGACAATCACCAGCGAAGGCGACATCGTCACCCATGGCAGCAGTTCGATGGGCATTTTCGCCCAGTCGATCGGCGGCGGCGGCGGTCTTGCCGGCGGCACCGGGATCGGACCGACCATTTCCGTCTTCGCGGGCAGCGTCGGAGGCGACGGCAGCGCCGGCAAGGTGTCCGTCGGCCAGACGGGCGACATCACCACGTCCGGCTATGCGGCGCATGGCATCTTCGCGCAAAGCGCAGGCGGCGGCAAAGACACCTATGTTGGTTATGGCGACGACGTGACCGTCTCGCTTGACGGCACGATCGACACGAGCGGCCAGAACGCCATCGGCGTATTCGCGCAATCGATCGGCGTGGATGGGGCGGGCGACATCACCGTCACGCTGGCCGAGGGTTCCAAGGTCAGCGGCGGCACGCTCGTGGGGCTCGACACCGACGTTCAGCCGGAGACCGCGGCCGGGATCCGCCTGATGGACGGCGTGGACAATCTCGTCACGAACCGTGGCGAAGTGACCACCGCGGACGGCGTCGACGGCTATGCGATGGTGTCGACCGGCGGCATCGAGACCGTGGACAATTTCGGCACGATGACGGGGTCGTTCGATCTCGGTGACGGCGCCAACGGCTTCACCAACGAAATCGGCTCGACCTTGAATTCCGGCCTCGTCGCCAAGGTCGGCACGGGCAACACGCTGTCGAATGCCGGTACCGTCGCGCCTGGCGGCGAAGATCGCGTGATGACGACCTCGGTCACCGGCATCTACGAACAGACCGACACGGGAACATTTTCCGTCGATCTCGACCTGGCACTTACCTCGCTCACGCCGCCGACGCCGCGCGAGCCGAACGAGACCGACGTGATCCTGGCCTCGCAGGAGATCAGCGTAAACGGCATGGTCGATCTGTCGCTGATGAATATCGGCAACGTCTTGCCGGGCGAGCATCAGGCGCTGCTTGCGCGCTCCGACACGACGCTGACCGATTTCGGCATCGAACTGTCGGCGCCGGCCAGCGCGGTCGCCACCTACGGCCTCACCACGACCTCGACGGATCTGCTGCTCGACTACGCGGTCGACTTCTCGCCGGAAGGGCTGAACGCGAACCAGACATCTCTGGGTGACTACATCAACGATTTCCAGCTTGCGGGCGGCTCAGAAAGCCTCGAGCCGGTTGTCGAGGCTCTGTTCAACATCCCGGATCTTGAAGGTTACGCCCCGGTGCTCGACCAGTTGACGCCGGAGCCCTTTGTCGAGAGCCAGATCGCGGCCCTTTACGCCTCGATGGACTTCGAGGAATCCCTGCTGAGCTGCCGCGTCGCGAACGGCCCGCACAAGTTCAACGCTGAGGGCGAATGCATGTGGGTGGCCGGCGTCGGAGGTGAAACGCACCGCGAAAGCGATTTCGAGAATCTCGGCTGGTCGAGTTCGGAATACAGCTCGCGCTTCGGCGCGCAGGGCATCGTCAGCGACCATGTCCGAGTCGGGTTCGGCGGCATGATCGGCAGCATGAACGGCAAGGTCGGCGAGATGAGTGAGAACACCGGCCAGCGCTTTCAGGCCGGTGCGGCGATCAAGGGCGTCTTTGGCGGAACGACGATCGCCGGAACGTTTACCGGCGGCTACGACATCTATGAGGTCGTGCGCGAGGTGGAGCTTCCGAACGGCCCGAACTACACGCTCGAGAGCAGCCCCGAATATGCCTATGCGGCCGCACATGCGCGGCTGTCGCACACGATCGGCGGATCGTCCGGATATCTGCGCCCGTCCATGGATGTCGGCGTGACCTGGGTGCGCGCAAACGGCTTCACGGAAGAAGGCGACAGTCCGGTCGCACTGATTGTCGAAGAGCAGACGCAGAGATTCGTCACGATTGCGCCCTCGCTCGAGATCGGCGGCGAGTTCCGGGCGACCGAACAGACGGTGGTCCGACCCTTCGCGTCCATCGGCTATATCGGCGTTCCGCTCGGCAGCGATCCGGGCATCTCGGCGGCCTTCGTCGGCGCGCCTGCGTCCGTGGATCCGTTCACGGTCTATGGCGACGCGGACAGTGCCTATCTTGACCTGAAGTTGGGCTTCGACGTGGTCTCCGAGCCGGGCATGAGCTTCCGCGCACTGGCCACGGCCCAGATCGGCGAGACGACACAGGACTATTCCGGATCGATGAAACTGGCCGTGCCCTTCTGACGATCATGCGTTTCGGGCGTCTTCGTAATCGTAATCCTCGATCCGGGTCATCTCGCGGCGGAACGGAACCGCGTCGGGCTCGATATCGACATCGAGAGTGCGGGCAAGTTTGTGTCCGGAATAAACCGCGGCAGCGATCGTTCCGGGAGCATAGGCATCGCCGATCAGATCGACCGACCGGATGCCCGCATCCGCCCATTCGCTGCGGCGCTGCTTGAGATCGAGGAACAGCCCGTCGGCCGGAAGGCGCGCCGTCACCGGGACGATGCAATCGATGGGAATCTGCCGGGTGGCGCCCGTGAAGACGCATTCCAGCACCGCCTGGCCCGCGTCGACGGACGCAAGCGCGGCATTGAGGTTCACGCTGTCGCAACACTCAAGCACGGCCTTGTGAATGCGGTGCTGGTCAAGCGCTGCAACCGACCACGAAGACACGATGCCCGCCGGCGTCACATAAGTGACCTTCGCGCCTTCGGCGGCCAGCAACTCGGCCATCAGGCTCCCGAGATAGTAGTGGTCATCGTCATAGATCAGATAGTGTTCGCCAAGACGCTTGCCGTCCATGATGTCGTCCGGCGTCAGGCACGCTGTGTCGGCCAGCCCGGGAACCGGATGCTGATGATGGCGCGCCACGCCGTCGCGCCGCCACTTCGAGCCGGTCGCGACAACGACCCGGTTGAAGCCGAACTCCAGGACGGCATCGGCATCGAGTTCGCTCTCCAGATAGAGGTCGACATTCGGTCGGGGTGCGAGGAGCGCCTGTCGGTGGTCGCGCACGCGACCCCAGGTCGCAAGGCCCGGCAGTCGCGCCTCCCGCGTGACCCGGCCGCCGATCTCGCTCTCGCGCTCGGCGATGGTCACCGCATAGCCGCGCTGGCTGAGATGATTGGCGCATTCGAGCCCTGCCGGCCCGCTGCCGATGACGAGCACCGTGTCCTGTGAGCCCGCAGGCGCGGCCTGTTCGGGATGCCAGTTCCTGCGCCATTCCTCGCCCTGGGTCGGGTTCTGGGTGCAGCGGATGGGAACCGCGAGTTCGTCATGCGCGACGCAGATGTTGCAGCCGATACACTCGCGGATCTCGTCGATCCGGCCCTCCTCGATCTTCTTCGGCAGGAACGGATCGGCGATGGAGGGCCGCGCCGCGCCGATGAAATCGAGGATGCCGCGCCGGATCTGCGACACCATCGTGTCCGGAGAGGTGAAGCGGCCGACGCCTACGACGGGCTTGCTGGTCAGCGTCTTGATGCGATTGACGAACGGCTCCTCGACCGCCTCGGGCGCAAAGCGCGAGGTCTGGGAGTCGTTCGACCAGTCCGACAGCGTGACGTCCCAGAGGTCGGGTAGTTCGGCCAGCATGCCGATCGCATCCTCGGCCTCGTTGCGTTCCAGCCCCTTGTCGCCGACGAGTTCGTCGAGGCTGATGCGCACGGCGAGCGCGGCACGCCCGGCGACGACGTCATGGGTGTCCTCGATCACCTCCCGCAGCAGCCGGACACGGTTTTCGAGCGAACCGCCATAGTCGTCGGTCCGATGGTTCCAGCGCTTCGACAGGAAGTGGAAGAGCAGGGAGAGATTGTGGGCCGAGTAGACGTAGATGACGTCGAACCCGGCGCGCACGGCCCGTTCGGCGGCGTTGCGATGCCACCGTCGAAAGTTGGCGATGTCGTCCTTGTCCATCGCCCGGCACTGCACCGGATCCCGGTTCGATGTCTGGACGGGAAGATGGCTCGGCGAAAGCGGGATTTCCCGGGTGAACAGGCTCGCCATGGCATAGGAATTGTAGGTCAGCTCGACACCGGCCAGCGATCCGTGTCGCTGGACCTTCTGCGCCATCAGTTCCAGCGCGGGCAGGTCCCGGTCGTCCCACAGGCGCATCTCCACCAGGGGCGAACTGTCGGCGGAGGGGTGGATCTCGCATTGCTCGGTATTGACCACGGCCCAGCCGCCCTCCGCCTTGATGCCGCGCATGGTCGCCATGGCCGAGGCGTGCAGATAGCCGAGCCCGTTGCAATGCGGCACCTGGTAGAAGCGGTTTCGGGCGGTGCGCGGTCCGATCTTCACGGGTTCGAACAAAATGTCGTAGCGCGGGTCACGGGACATCGAACGGGGGCCTTTCGCGGTGGTCCGCGGAAGGGCGACTTCCACGGAGAGCGGCGGCCCGCGGCGGGGCCGCCCTGAAGTGCTTCGCCATCTCGGCGAACAGCGTTCGAACGGTCGCTGTCAGCGCGGCCAGGACGTCCAGTCCGCGCGGTGGGCGTCGACCCATTCGGCGGCGACGGCCTCGATGTCCTCGCCGCCATTCTCGATGCGATCGGTCGCGACCGCGACGTCGCTGGTCGACATCTGGAAGAGGTGCAGGTAGCGCGACACTTCAGGCGCCTTGTCCGCCAGCTTCGCGCTGCCGAGCTTCCAGACGAAGCCGGGCGTGTAGCCGCAATCATAGGTGGCGTCGGGATTGGGGCCGAAGGCGGGGTCGTCGTAACACGCGTCCGGGCCGTCGGGCAGCGTCACGAATTCCCCGTCGACCTTCTCGAAGAACCAGTGGGGAACGAAGCCCCAGCCCATGACGGGCTCCTTCTTTTCCACGGCCGCTTGAAGGGTCGCGATCAGCGTGACCGGCGAGCCGGAATTGACGGCCTCGATCGGAAGCCCGAGCGCGTCCATGCGGGTTTGCGCGTCGGTTTCCCAGTCCGCCGGAGCGTCGATGAAACGGCCTTTCGGTTCGGTCTCGACCGTCGACAGGGCCTTCGCGCAGGCTTCTTCCTTCAACGCTTCCCAGTCCGGAAGGCCGGGGCAGGATTCCTTCAGATAGGACGGATACCACCAGCCCTCGACCACCTTCACCCCGGTCGAGCCGTAATTGACGACATTGCCCGAGCCGACGGCGTCGGTCAGGTTCGCCCAGCCGGTCGTGTCCCAGATGGATGTGCTCACGTCCACGTCCCCGGTTTCGAGGGCCGGGATCTGCGCGGCGTAGTCGATACGCACATACTCCACATTGTAGCCGATCCGTTCGAGGATCGTGCCGAAGGAATACGCCATGATGTCGGCGTCCGAACTGTCGATCAGGATCACCTTGATCGGCTCGCTCGTTTCGACTGCGAGGGCGGGCGTGGCGGCGGCAAGGGCGGCAACGGCCGTCGCTGCCAGCATGGATTGGATGCGCTGTTTCAAATCTTCAATCTCCGGTTGGCGAAATCGGTTTCCAACAAGGCTGATGGGATCCCGTCACCCCTCGATGCCCGCAATTTTCTTTGGAGTGCAGCGCAACAATGGATTGAGAAAAATCAAAACAAGGCGAATTTCACTTTGGGGATCGCCGAACTGATTTCACGCCAGGGCGGACGACGCTTCCGTTTGGGCACGCTGAGCCGCGGCCGCTGCCTCGCGTATGAGCGAGACGAACTTGTCCAGCGCCAGCGATTCCTGCCCGCTCGATTTGGTGATCAAGGCATGTTCGGAGACGTAGCCGCTGTCCCCGGTGTCGATCGCGAAGAGCTGCCCGGTATCGACCCAGGGCTGCGCATAGTGGGTCGGTAGGTAACCGATATAGCTGCCTGACAGCAGCAGGACGAGCATCCCCTCCATGTTGTTCACGGTCGCTTCTTCACGAACGGCGCCCAGCTTCGCGCGGTCGAATTCGCTGTTGTACTGGCGCAGGACGACGCGGAATGCCGACATGTCCGTCTTCGCCAGAACCTTGCGTGAGGCCCGGAAGAGCGGATGCCCCGTCCCGCAATAGAGCTGCGTCGGCTCGCTGAGCAGGGGCGTGAATTTGAGCCCGGAAATGCTGCGGACAAAGGGGCCGATGGCGGCGTCGATGCGGCCTTCGACGACGTGATGTTCCAGTTCCTGCCGTGGCGCTACCGTCAGTTCCAGGGCGACATCGTGATCGATGGTGTTGAACTCGCGCAGCGCCGCGCTCAAGGGAAACGCCGGATGGTCGACGAGCGCGTCCACCATGCCGATCGACAGTCGGCCGGCCAGCTTGCTCTTCACGCTCGCCAGCATCCCGGCGAAATCGTCCAGCGACTTCAAGATGCCCTTGGTTTCCTCGAAGACCAGCCGCCCCCGATCGGTGAGCTTGAAGCCGCTGCGGCCTCGCTCGCAGAGCCGGATCCCCAGCCTGCTCTCGAGGTTCGAGATGTGCATGGAGATCGTCGAGGTCGAGACGTTGAGATAGGTCTCCGCCGCGGCGAAGCCCTTGGCTTCGGCAACGGCCACGAAGACCCGCAGCAGACGGAGGTCGATGTCGGAAACCCTGCGCATACTTCGATTATCCCGGATTTGAGAGGGCGTTGGTTCGGAAAGTTTAGAAGTGAAGTCGCTTCCTTTGCAATATGTCGCTCTCCCGGTCGCTCCTAGCGTTTGCCCCGAGGCCGGCGCTGCCTGCCGGCCAGAGCAATCATATTCCGGAGAAGTTAGCCCAATGGCACTGGAGCAGGACCGAGAGATTTTCAGCGTCGCGGAGCACACCGAGCACGTGACCTTCCAGCCGACGACCCGGCGCGCCGCATCGGGCTTCGAACTGCCGATGATCGTGCATGACCGGTTGCCCTTCACGCCCGAGGAATATGTCCGCCGCTACGACATCGTGCAGGCGGCGATGGCCGAGATGGATCTCGATGCGCTGCTCATCCGCGGCCCGGAAAACATCACCTATTTCACCGGTTACGAAACGCCGGGCTACTACAAGTATCATTGCATCATCGTGCCGAAGGATGGAGAACCGGTCTTCCTCGTCCGCGACTTCGAGTGGATCAATACGCCGGAATTCGCCTGGAGCACGCGCATCGCCAAGGTGTTCGATTGGGACCACCCGCCAAGCGTGACGGTCAATGTCCTGCAGCAGCTTGGCCTGGCGGGGGCCTGCCGCATCGGCGTCGAAAAACAGACGTTCTTCTACACGGTCGACGAACACGAGACGCTGTTGCGCAACCTGCCCGAAAACACCTTCGTCGATGCGACGCAGATCATGTGGAATGCGCGCATGATCAAGTCGGACGAGGAAATCGCTGTCATGCGCAAATCCGCGCACCTGGTCGACCTCGCCATGCAGGCCGGCTGGGACGCGACGCGGCCGGGTGCGAGCGGCGACGAGATCAACGCGGTCGTCAACAAGACGCTGTTTGAAAACGGCGGCGAATATATGGGGCTGCCGCCCTTCGTGCTTGCCGGCGAGCGCTCATGCCTGCCGCACCAGACGGGCGGGAGCAATCGGCTGGCCGACAACGATCTGATGTATTTCGAGATCTCGGCGTCGCAGCATCGCTACACCGCCGCGCTGATGCGCACGATCTTCGTCGGCACTCCGAAGGACGAATGGGTGCGGGCGGCGGAAGCCTGCATCGGTGCGGTGGAAGCGGCACTGGAGACCATCAAGCCGGGCGTGACCCCGCATGAAGCCGACACGGCCGCGCGCGCGGTGACACAAAAGGCCGGGTTCGGCGAATACCACCGCAACCGCCTGGGCTACTCCATCGGCGTCAGCTATCCGCCGGATTGGGGCGAGGGTGAAATCATCTCGCTTCGCCAGGATGAACTCCGCCCGCTTCAAAAGGGCATGACGTTTCACATGCCGCCGCTGTGCCTGAAATATCGGGAATATGGAATCGGCTTCTCGGAATCGATCGTCGTCACGGAGAATGGCTGCGAGAGGCTCTCCAATCTGAGCCGGCAAGTCATCGTCAAATAGGCTGGCGGCTGCGATGGAAAACGGAACGCTCATTTCCGGAGAGCGTCTGCTTTCCGACCTCAAGGTGCTCGCCGGATTCGGCGCATTACCGGCCGGACAGGGTATCGATCGTCCCGCCTTCTCGCCGGCCTATCGACAGGCACTGGCGTGGTTGCGCGCGCGCATGGCAGATGCCGGCATGACCGTGCGCATGGACGCGGCCGGCAATCTGATCGGCCGGCTGGGACCCGAACACGGGTCCGCGATCGTCTGCGGATCGCATGTGGACACGGTTCCGGGCGGCGGCGCGCTCGACGGGGCGCTCGGCGTCATGGCGGGGATCGAGATCGCCCGCCAGATTCATGCGCGTAGCCCCGATCTGAAAACGGCTTTCGAAATCGTCGCGTTCGCCGACGAGGAAGGGGCGTTCATCAGCCTGCTCGGGTCGCGGGCGATGACCGGTCAATTGGAGGCCGACGAAGTCGCCGACTCCACCGGACGAGACGGGGAAACGCTGTCGGCGGCGATGCGCGATTTCGGCCTGGCGCCGGAAGACATTCGTGACGCATCGCGGCCGAGCCAAGACATCGCGGCCTTTCTGGAACTGCACATCGAACAAGGGCCGGTCCTCGAGGCGGAGGGGCTGGAGATCGGCGTGGTCGACAGTATCGTCGGCCTGCTCAGCGGCACACTCCTCTTCCATGGGCAGGCCAATCATGCCGGCACCACGCCGCTGGCATTGCGCCGGGACGCCATGCGTGCCGCCGCCGAGACGGTCACCAAAGGCTTTGCAGCGGTCGAGACCGAATTCGGGGAGGATGTGCGCCTGACCTTCGGCGCATTCAAGCTTTCGCCCGACGCTTCCAACGTGGTGCCGGGCAGGGCGGTCCTCACCTTCGAAATTCGGGCGGGCACGGATGTCATCATCGACAGCGTCCTCGCCCGACTGATGGCGATCGCCCAGGATTGTGCACGACGCGCGCGCGTCCATGTCGAAAGAAGCATCGCGGGGCGTGATGCCGCGGCCGCGATGTCGCCCGACCTGACAGCTCGAATTCTCACCGCAGCCGGCCGGCTTGGCTACCGCGCGCGCAGGATGCCGTCGGGCGCCGGGCATGACGCCCAGGCCTTGGCGTCCTTCTGCCCGACGGCCATGGTCTTTGTGCCGAGTATCGGCGGCATCAGCCACAACCCTGCCGAAGACACTGCGGATCAGGATCTCGTTCGGGGCGCGACGCTGCTGTGCCGGGTCGTCATGGATCTGCTGGAACTTGGCTGATCACGTCCGGTGGTCCGCTCGGATTGCCCGTTTTCTGGGCGTGAAACTCCGGAAACTGCCCGAATTTTGGCACTCAAACTTCGGTCGCTGCAAAACCAAACCGGTTCAAGATCGGTATTCGCACGACAACTGACGTGAGGGAGATTGCCATTTCGAAGCGGCAGGAGCCATGCCGCGCGATCCGCGAGGGCTTTGAAGTCATGCCAGACAAGGATGCCGAGACGATACTGGAGTGCGACGCCGTCTGGAAGATTTTCGGTGACGGTGCCGCCTCCGCTTTGCGGAATCTCGGTCCCGATCCCAGCGACGATGATTTGAAAAACCGCAAACTGATTGCCGGCGTCAGGCATGCCAGCCTGAAAGTGAAGAAGGGCGAGATCTTCATCATCATGGGCCTGTCCGGCTCCGGAAAATCGACCCTCCTGCGGTGCATGACCGGGCTGCATGACCTCACTGGCGGACGCGTTCTGATCGACGGCGTCAATATCGCCGATCTCAGCGACAGGGACCTCGTCGAGCTCCGGCGCCGCAAGATCAGCATGGTGTTTCAGGACTTCGCCCTGCTGCCGCATCTCACCGTGCTCGGCAATGTCGCGTTTCCGCTGCGCGTTCAGGGCGCCGATCGTCGCACGCGGGAAGAAGCCGCCCGGAAGATGATCGCGCTGGTCGGTCTCGAGGGCCGGGAGACCTACTACCCGGACGAACTGTCCGGCGGGCAGCAGCAGCGCGTCGGCATCGCCCGCAGCCTCACGACACAGCCGGAAGTGTGGTTTCTGGACGAGCCCTTCTCGGCGCTCGATCCGCTGATCCGGCAGGACATGCAGTCGGAATTCCTGCGCCTGCAAGGCCTCCTGAAGAAGACGATTGTCTTCGTCACCCATGATTTCGACGAGGCCGTCCGTCTCGCCGACCGCATGGCTGTGATGAAGGACGGGCGGGTCGTGCAGATCGGCAAGCCGGAAGAGCTGATCCTCGATCCGGCCGACGACTACGTCACCAAATTCACGCGGGACATCCCGAAGGAAAAGGTCCTGCGCGTGCGCTCGATCATGACCGCGGGCGGAACGCCGACCAACGACATGGCCGTCCCGGCGGAAGCGCGGCTTGTCGAGGTGGCGGCGGATGTCATCGCGGGCGAGGGGCATCATCCGGTTCTCGACGCAAGCGGCGCATTGCTCGGCACGCTCCATCGCCGCGACTTGGCGGCCTACCTGATATGACGGCCCTCGCGCGCTATACCGTGGCCGTGCCGGGGGTGCCGTCCTTGCGCCTGCACCACCTGGCGCTGATCCTTGCGCTTGCCGCTTCATGGGCGCTCGCCTTTCTGGACCGTGGCAACCCGCTTGTCGTCGTTCCGCAGGGTTGGATCTTCGATCTCGCGACGCCGCTGACCGACGCCATGAAATACCTCGCCCGTGAATTCCAGATCGGACCGGTGCGGTTCTCCTCCATCACGCGTTCCGTCGGCTGGTTGATTTCCCAGCCGTTCGAACTGCTCGCGGGCCTCCTGGCCGACGGTTTCACCTTCTACAGGCAGGACGCGCCGCCCTTCCACATTCCGGCCCTGCCGTGGATCGGCACGACCGGTGTCTTCTGCCTCGTTGCCTGGTGGTATGCGTCCAGTCGTCTCGCGCTTTGGACCGGCCTCTGTTTCGCGGCCTTCGCGGTGTTCGGACTGTGGGAGTCGGCCATGCTGACGCTCGCATCGGTCATCATCGCGGTCATTCTCGGCGGCTTCGGCGGGGTTGTGCTCGGCATATGGGGATATCGAAAGCCCTGGCTGAACGCCGCCCTGCAGCCGCTCTACGACACCATGCAGACCCTGCCGCTGTTTTCCTATCTGGTGCCGATGATCCTGTTCTTCGGTTTCGGCCCGGTCGCCGCCCTCATGGCGACGATCGTTTTCGCGCTTCCGCCGATGGCGCGCGTGACGACCGAAGCGCTGCACGCCTTGCCGCGCAGCGTCAGCGAGTTCGGCGAGATCGCGGGCTGCAGCCCGTTCCAGTTGACCTGGCTCGTGCGCGTGCCGGCCGCCCGGAACAAGCTCCTCCTGGGCGTCAACCAGGTCATCATGCTGTCGCTGGCCGTCGTCATCGTCGCCTCGCTGATCGGCGCTGGCGGGCTTGGCGGCGATGTCCTGAAGGCGCTGAAATCGATGCGCATGGGCGACGCCATGGCGTCCGGCCTCGCAATCACGCTGATCGCGATCACGCTCGACAGGTTGTCCTACGCCATCGCCACCAAACGCCCCGCCCACACCGCCACCGACCAGCCGTGGATTGCGCGCCATGCGCTGCCGCTCGGATGCGCCGCGATCCTGGCGGTGGCCATCCTGATCTCCGTCTTCGTTCCCGCAATGCATCAGTGGCCGGATGAGTTGGTGATCTCCCTTGGGCGCTTCGGCAACGGCGCGGTCCAATGGATCGGCGCGACCTTCGACACGCAGATCGACGCAGTGCGCGACACGGCGATCGTTTACCTGCTCAAGCCGGTCAAGATCTTCTTCCTGACCGTGCCATGGGCTTCCTTCGTCATCGTGATCGGCGCGCTCGGCTGGATCCTCGGCGGCTGGCGCCTCGCAATGCTCGGCATCGCCATCTTCGTCGCGATCGCGCTTCTCGGCTATTGGAAGAAGGCGATGATGTCGCTCTATCTCGTGTCGATGTCGGTCGTCGTCGCGATGATCATCGGCACGCTATTGGGGCTGTGGGCCCGTCTCAGCGACAGGGCGGAACGTGTCCTGATCGCGTTCGTCGACGTGCTGCAGACGTTGCCGACATTCGTCTATCTCATCCCGGTCGTGATGCTCTTCAGCATTGGCGATTTCCCGGCCTTTGTCGCGATCATCCTCTACGGGATCGCGCCGGCCATCCGGTACACGAGTGCCGGGATCCGGGGCGTGCGCCTCAATCTGGTCGAAGGCGCGATCATGTCCGGATGCAGTCGGCTGCAACTGCTGACCCAGGTCAAGCTGCCGCTGGCCCTGCCGACGATCCTCCTGGGGTTGAACCAGGTCGTCATGATGTCTTTCGGGATGCTGGTGATCACGGCGCTCGTCGGCACGCGCGGTCTGGAGGAAACCACTCTGGTGGCGATTGCGCGCGTCGCGGCGGGAGACGGCCTGCTGGCGGGGCTCGGCATCGCCGGCATGGCCATCGTCTTCGATCGTTACCTCAAGGCGTTGAACCGCAAGATCGCCTTCCATCTCGGCGTCCCGATCCCGCGTTGACCCGCACGAGCGCCACGGAACAAAGCCATGAACGTCTATTTCAGCCCGGACCAACGCCTGCATGCCCCGACCCACGAGGTCTTCGGCGGCGAGATGATCACGCCGTTTGAAACACCCGACCGGATCGACCAAGTCCTCGCGCGGATGGAGACGATAGGCCCCGTCCTTGCGCCACGCGATTTCGGACTTGGGCCGCTCAAGCGGATCCACGATCCGGCCTATGTCGATTTCCTGTCCGGTTGCTGGGACGAGTGGACCGCGGCCGGCTTCAGGGGCGAAGCCATCGCGACCGTCATGCCGTCGCACAGGACCGGCCGCCGCTGCCCCACGCACATCGAGGGGAAGATCGGGTATTTCGCCTTCTCGGGCGAATCCGCGATCATGAAGGACACGTTTCAGGCCGCGCGCGCCAGCGCAAACGCCGCCCTTTCGGCCGCGGATGCTGTCTCGACAGGTGAGCGCGCCGCTTTCGCGCTATGCCGCCCGCCCGGTCATCACTGCATGACAGCGCAGTTCGGCGGCTATTGTTATCTCAACAACGCAGCCATCGCCGCCCAATATCTGCGGGACCTAGGCGCCGACCGGGTCGCGGTGCTCGACATTGATTTCCACCATGGCAACGGCACGCAGGACATCTTCTACGAGAGAGCCGATGTTCTCTTCTGTTCGCTCCACGGCGATCCGGACCGGGCCTATCCCTTCTATCTCGGCTGTGCGGATGAGACCGGAGCGGGTCCGGGCGAGGGCTGCAACCGCAATTATCCCTTGCCGCCCGGAACGGGGTTCGGGCAATGGGCCGCCGCCCTTGGCGACGCGTCCAGGCACATCGAAACCTTCGCGCCGGATGTCCTCGTGGTCTCGCTCGGTGTCGATCTTTACGAACGCGATCCGCAATCCTTCTTCGCCATCGCCTCCGACGACTTCACGGAAATAGGCCGTCGCATCGGCGACCTCGGTCTGTCGACGGTCTTCGTGATGGAGGGCGGCTATGCCGTCGCTGACCTGGGCGTGAATGTCGAGAAGGTTCTGACCGGGTTCGGCTGCTGACACATCAACGGGAAGGACGTCATGGATCCGCAAATCGAGGCCTATCTGGCGAACTACCCGGTCACGGACGCCGCGCGTGAATTTCTCGACGGTCCGCCGCGCATGTTCGTGGACGGGCAATTCACCGAAGGTCAGGCGAGCGGGACGAGGGCGGTCATGGAGCCGTCCACCGGCGCTCCGCTGTCGGGAGTCCTCCTTGGAACGCCGGCCGATGTGGACGTCGCGGTTGCAGCGGCCCGACGTGCCTTCGATCAGGGCCCTTGGCCACGCATGGCGCCAAATGAGCGGCAGCGCATCCTGTGGCGGCTTGCAGACCTCGTGGAAGACCATGCCGAGACGCTTGCGCAGATCGAGACGCTCGACACCGGCAAGGCAATCGGGCCGTGCCGCGAAATCGACATCCTCGGTTCGGCCGATCTCATTCGCTACATGGCCGGTTGGGCGACCAAGATCGAAGGCGCGACGCGCGACATTTCGGCGGGCGACTATTTCGCCTACACGCTGAAGGAGCCGATCGGTGTAGTTGGCGCGATCACGCCTTGGAATTTCCCGTTCAACATGGCGATGTGGAAATGCGCGGCACCGCTTGCGGTCGGCTGTACGATGGTCCTGAAAACGGCTGAAGTGACCCCGCTGAGCATGCAGTATTTCTGCAGGCTCGCACAGAAAGCGGGGCTTCCCGATGGCGTCCTGAATGTGGTCACGGGCCTTGGCGCGACGGTCGGCGCGCATTTGTCCGCACACCCCGGCGTGGACAAGATGTCCTTCACGGGATCGACCGTCACCGGCATGCAGGTCGGCCTGGCGTCGGTCCGCCATTTCGCCCCGGTCACACTGGAACTGGGCGGCAAGTCGCCGATGCTGGCGTTCCCTGACGCTGACCTCCAGACCCTCGCCGAGGCGGCGCGGTGGAGCGTCTTCTTCAACACCGGACAGAATTGCTCGGCGGGGTCCCGGCTCTATCTCCACCGCGACGTCTATGAGGAAGGCGTTGCGGCGCTGACGGACATGCTCGCCGGTCTCAAGGTTTGCGAGGGGCTCGATCCCGCCTGCGATATCGGGCCGCTCGTTTCGGCAGAACACCGGCAATCCGTCGCCCGCTATCTGCAGATGGCGAATGCGGACGGTGACGTCCTTATCGGCGGCGGGCTTTGTGAGCGACCAGGTTATTTCGTCCAGCCGACCCTCGTAGCGATGAGCGACAATCGGCATCCCCTTGTCCAGGAGGAGATTTTCGGCCCGGTGCTCGCCGTCCTGCCATTCGAGAGCGAAGACGAGGTTGTCCATCTGGCGAATGACAGCGTCTACGGGCTGGCGGCCAGCGTCTGGACGGCGGATGGCGCCCGAGCGCAGCGTGTGGCCCGACGGATCGACGCCGGAAGCGTCTGGATCAATTGCCATGACGTCGGCGACAGCGCGATGCCCTTCGGCGGATGCAAATCATCCGGCTTCGGCAAGGATCTGGGCCGCGAGCAGATCGATCACGTCTTGCGCACCAAGGCTGTGACGATGGCGTTGTGAGTGATTGGCGAGGCACACACGGGATGCAAGCACACCATCGATTTCGGTTCGGCAGGGGCTCACATTGACTTCGAAGCCTGCCTATCGACGCGCCACGCACCGCTTTGCAGGCTCATGCGAGTCCAGCGACCTATGTCCCCGCAAGCCGGGTGAGGGAGGAACGACAGTTTGACCTTCGGACGCGTCATCGGTCACCTGGTGGCCGGCCACCAACGCCCTCTTGTGGAGCGTGCGGGCAAACAAAGAAGCGCCAATTTGAGGGAGGGAGGTTCCATGTGGCAAATCGCCAAGCCTGGATATGACGAAGGGGTCGGCGCATGCGGATCCATAGGGCTGATCGCGCTGTCAGTGGACCGGGCGTTCGAGAGCGATATCCACGATTTCATCGGTGATGCGCCGGGCGTCGGCATATTCACGACGCGGATTGCCATGGAACCCGTCGCGTCGCCGGAAAGCCTTGCCGCGCTGGAAGGGCATCTGGACGGATGCGCGCGCCTGCTCGTTCCCGGTACAAAGCTCGATGTCGTCGCATTCGGCTGCACCTCCGGCGCGATCGCCATCGGACTGGACAAGGTCGCACAAATCATCCGGAACGCGAGGCCCGGTGTCGAGGTCGCCACGCCGATCGGCGCCGCCGTCAAGGCATTCGAAGTGCTCGGCGCAAAACGGATTTCGCTTCTCGCGCCTTATCGGGTGCCGGTCGCCGAGATGGTCGCGGCCCATTTCGAGGCGGAGGGACTGGTCATCGATCGCCGCATGACCTTCGATCTCGACGGCGATCCCGACATCAACCGGCTCAGCGTCGCGGCGCTCGTTGAAGAGGGCAAGCGGGCGATGCACGAGGACAGTGACGCACTTTTCATTTCGTGCACCGGCCTGCGAACGGCGGGTGTGGTCGAGACGCTTGAGCGCGAACTTGGCAAACCGGTGGTCACGAGCAACCAGGCTCTCGCCTGGCAGTGTATGCGCCTCTTGAGCGGTCAGGGCGAGGCCGCGGGAATCGGCTCGCTCAACAGGACCGGCGCGTCCTGACAGTCGAGCGCGCCCGTCGAGGCATCCCATCGGTGGCCTGTACTTGTCAGCCCCGCGCTGCGCTCGTTTGTACGGAGCCCAAGCGCAACCGCGCCATGGCTTCCAGCGCCGCCTCAACGCCCGCATCCGACGTGATCACACCCGGCGACAGCCGCAGGATGTTCCCGCGGCCGTCGGTGGCGATGCCGTCTTCGCGCAGCGCCGCGACCGCTTCGGAGGCGGGGCGGTCGGGAAGGCGGATCATGATCGAGCCGCCTCGGGCCGCCTCGTTTCTCGGCGTGATCAGGTCGAGGCCCAGGTCGTCGACGCCCTCGATGATCCGCGCCGTGTGCCGGCGGTTCTGGGCGAGGATGGCGGCAGTGTCCTGCGCCGCGTGCCAATCCATCGCCGGCAGGGACGCGATCGCCGCGACGCAGCCGGGCGTGCCGTTGTCGAAGCGGCGGATGTCGGGCGCGAGTTCGAACTTGTCCAGCGCCCAGTTGAACGGATCCGGCTGGCTGAACCAGCCGCGCAACTCGGGCGAACTCTCGGCGATCAGGCGCGGGGCGGCGTGCAGGATGCCGGCGCCGGGCGTCCCGCACATCCATTTCAGGCTCGTCGAGATGGTGAAATCGATCTCGGGGTCGGATACGTCGAACGGAAGCAGCCCCGCTGCCTGCGTGATGTCCACGCCGATCAGGCTGCCCATTTCCCGGCCATGCGCGACGAGGGAAGGCAGGTCGATACGATGCGAGGTGGTCGAGGACACCCAGGTCAGGAGCGCGACGGCGACATCCGGCCCCCAGCTCTTCAGGAAATCCTCGTCCTCAACCCAGTTCGCACCCTGGCGCAGGGAAACGGTGTCGAGCGTGAAGCCGAGCCTTTCCTGCAACTTGGTCAGGAGGAAGTGGTTGGAGGGGAAGCAATCCCCGGCGACGAGAACGCGCTTGCCCTTGAGCTTTTCCTCGGGCAACGCGGTCATCAGCATGTGAAGGCCCTGGGTGACGTTCTCACAGGTGGTGAGCGACCCTTCGGGCGCGTTGATGATGTCCCGCCAGCGGTCGATGAAGGCCGCGCGCCGAGGCAGTATCTCGGCCCATTGCCCGTCATCGGGCGCGCCCCAGAAGGTGGCGAACTCCGCCATCGCGCGTGCGAGGTCGTCGGCCTTGCCGGGATACTGGCCGATGGAGTGGTAGAGGAAATAGGCGTCTTGCATGATGTTCACCGCTGGTAGGCACGCTGGTAGCGTCGCTCGAGCCAACTGGTGAGGCGCACCAGCGGCCAGAGGATCGCGACATAGATCAGCGCTGCCCCGATGAGGGGCGTGGGATTGGCAAAAAGGGCCTGCGCGTCGGTCGCCTGCTTCAGGAGGTCGGTCATCGCGACGACTGACGCGAGCGACGTGTCCTTGACGATCGAGACGCAGTTGGAGGCGTGCGGCGGAATGATCAGCCGCACGGCCTGCGGCAGGATGACCTTCTGCATCATCCGCCAGAAGCTGAGACCGAGCGCCGCGCACGCCTCGAACTGGCCCGAAGGAACGGCCTGAATGCCGTTGCGCACGACTTCGGCGGTATAGGCGCCCAGCACCGCCGACAAGGCGATCGTGGCCGCCGCGAAGGAGGACAGCACGATCCCGGCGAAGGGCAGCGCGTAATAGACCAGGATCAGGACGACCAGCACCGGCATGGCGCGCAGGAAATCGGTGTAGCCGATCGCGAACAGGCGTAGCGGCAGAACGGCGTAGAGCCGCATCAGCGCGATGCCCGTGCCGATGATCGTACCCAATATGATGGACGTCGCGCCGAGAAGCAGCGTCATGCCCAGTCCCCTCAGGAGGATCGGGAAGGCGCGGACGAGCACGTCCATATTGAAGAAGATTTCGAGTGCGCTCATGGGGCGAACCTCGTCACTGGGATTGGGACCTGCGGTCGGTGATCAGCATGTGACCGGGCGCATGGGTGATGGCAAATGGCAGTCGGGCCGAGGAGATCGCACGTTCCATCGTCACGCCGCACGCCCAGAAGACAGGTGTCTCGCCCGGTTCTACATCGGTCAGCCCGAGCCCGTCGATCGGATGGGCGAAGTCCACCCCGATTGCGGCCGGATCTCCGATATGGATGGGTTCGCCATGCGAGTCCGGATGCGCGCGCGTGACGTCGCACGCCAATTGCACCTGCGAAGATGGGATCGAGCGCATGCTGACGACGAGATTGCCGCCGAACGGGCCGGCCGCGACATTGGGGATCGTCGTGTCGAAAGCGGAGCAACTCACGCCCGGCGCGTGGCATCGAAGCGAGACGCCGGCGGCGACGAGATCGGCTTCGAAGGTCAGCGAACAGCCGATGGCGAAAGCAACGAGGTCGTCGCGCCAGACGGACACAATGTCGGGTTGCAGATCGACGGGTTGGCCGTCTTCGAACAGCCGATAGAGCGGCAGGTCTTGCCTCAGGTCGAAATCGCCGAGATCGGGAAGCGCGGGATCGCCGCGCCTTCCGCGTGAAAGAAGCGGGCAGGCGACCGAATTGCGGCGCAGGAAGGTTTCGAAGTCGTCTGCGACGGCTTCCGGGACGAACGCCATGTTCGCCTGCACGTAACCGGGGCACAGTGCCGAGGTCTGGCGAATGTCGCCCGCGCGGAACTGAGCGCGCCACGCCGCCGGCGTCATTGCGCATCCGCCTTCCAGTCGGTCTCGATCTGCGCCTTGAACAGCAGCACTTCGAGTTCGTGTGTCTTGACGGTGCGCGCCCAGCGGTCGTCGTCCATCCAGTCCGCGCGCCATGTCGTCATCGCGACCAGGCAACTCGCATCCGGCAGGCCCCAGTCAGGCCCGGGCGTGACGCGGATCGAGATGCGTGGCACGCGCGCGCCGGATGCGCCCAGGTGAAAATCGATCAGCCCAAGCTCCGCGTGCAGCCTGATCTCGACTTCGGCCGGCAAGCCGTCGAAAAGCGAAGTGCCGGCCCAGACATCGTCTTCGCCGGCCGGAACGAGGTCCATGGAGCCGAGCGTCCACCGGCCGAGCTTGCGCCCGTCGGACAAGTGTCGCAGGGCGAAGTCGGACGGTGCGTCGACGCGCACGGAAGCGAGATGGGCGTAATCCATGGGAGACAGGTGCGCGATGGCGGGGCGGCGAGGCCGCCCCGACGATCATCGTCAGTCGGCCGAGGTCGGCACAGGCATCGGCGTAACCGCGAAGCTGCCTTCGGCAGGTGCGACGCCCATCCACTTCTCGTAAAGCGCGGCCATGGTGCCGTCGGACTTCATGTCGGAAATGATCTGGTTGACCGTTTCCAGCTTGTCCGAGCCCTTCGGCATCATCATCGCGAATTTCTCGCCCGTAACGATGTCGGCGCCAACCTTCAGGCCCTTCATCTTGCTGAAGGCGTAGTGAAGGCCCACCACGTCGTTGACGACGGCCTCGATGCGGCCGTTCTGAAGGTCGGTCAGCATGTTCGCGGTCGTGTCGTAGCTCTTGTAGTCGGCATAGCCGATCTCGTCCTTGCGCTCTTTCAGCCAGGCTTCGGGGAACGATGTCGCGACAGAACCGACGACCTTGCCCTTCAGGGCGGCGACGGAATCGATGTCGGACCCTTCCTTCACGCCGACGCCCAGCGCGCCCTCGAAATAGGGCTGGGTGAAGGACTGGCTCTCGAGCCGCTCATTCGTGATGGTCAAGGACGAGATGACGATGTCCACCCGGCCCGACGCGGACGCGACGAACAGAGCCTTGAAGTCCATGCCGTCGATCTTCGCTTCCGTGCCCATGCGCTTGGCGATCTCGTTGACGATGTCGACTTCGTAGCCTTCGAAGGACCCGTCCTCGGTCTTGTTTTCCCATGGCGGATTGGCCGGATATGCGCCAACGCGCAACGTGTCCTGGGCCATGGCGGGCATGCTCAGCGCGAAAGCGAACCCGGCGACCAGGCCGAGCATCATGTGTCGGGTAGATTTCATCAGAGCCTCCTGTTGGGATCGGGCTTCTTGGCGTGCTGTTCGTGCCTCCCGTCTCCGGATGGGAGGTTGCCACAAACAGAATACTTTTCAACACCTATTTTCCGATCATGAAGGTCGCATTTCGACGATAGGGCCGAAAATTGGTGCATTTCGGCAAATCATGCCGTATCGTCACCGAAAAACAGTATTCAGTTATGTCCCGAAAAAGCCATCGCGATCGAATCTATGACCTGCTGATCGAACGGGTGCAGACTGGCCAGGTCGGCTGGGATGATCGCCTGGTCGACGTCAACATCGCGGCAGAGCTGGGCGTGTCGCGCATGCCGGTTCGAGATGCGCTGCTGCGCCTGGTTGCGGAGGGCTTCCTCGCCCCGACGACGCGCGGCTTCACGCTGCCGCGGCTTTCCCCGGAAGAGGTGCTGGAAGTGTTCGATCTGCGCCGGCTGTTGGAACCGCGCGCGGCTGCGCTTGCGGCCCAGTCGATGACGGACGAGACCGTCGCGCGCATGGACGAGGCGGTGGAGCGCACGAGCGCCGCCCTTGAGGCCCACGACGTTCCGACCCTTTATCACGCGTCCGAGGACTTCCGCGGCGCCTGGTTGTCCCTCGTTCCCCACAAGGCGCTCGAACAGACCATTCGCCGCTATTTCGTGCAGGTTCAGAATGTGCGCCTGACCACCATGATCGACGATGCGACCCTGGAGGTCGTCGTGGCCGGTCAGCGCGAGCTGCTTGCCGCCCATCGGGCGCGCGACGCCGTGGCCGCATCAGACCGGATGCTGCGCTTCGTGATCGAGGGTGAGCAGGCCTTCCGCAAATCCCTTGCCGCACATGAGAAAGCGGAGGCGACTTCCGGGTAGACGCCCGCGCGGGAGCGCCATGTGGGAACCGGCAGCGGCCGTTATCCGCCACCGCGCATGCGCGCGGCAGAGCCGGTTGGTCGATGTTCATTCACGGCGCGAAGGGAGAATCGTTCGGGCAGCCTCATCGCGCGTTTTCCCAAGGGAAATTCGGAAGCGGTGGGCCGATCGAAAATTGGGCTTCCGCAAAGTTATGTGACAGGATACTCATCTTGTGGTTGATTCGGTGGGAGGGGTTTCCGAATGGAAAGTCGTGGGTCAGATCAAGGGCTTAGACCCTTTTGGCTGAAGGCTTCCTTCGTTGTGCCGGTGACTGTCGCGCTCCTTGGAGCTCTGCCGGCGGGCACCGCCTTCGCGCAGTCCATGACGACCCAGACCAACGTGGCCGAGACGGTCGTGCCCTCTGGCGACATCGCCGTCGTGCCATCGGCCGGACTGGACGGTTTTAACGGCGGAACCGGCTACTACACCTGTCCGGATATGACCTGGGGCGAAGCCTGCGCCTCCTTCTATTCCTTCCCCACACCGCAAGTTGTGGCGCCGCGCAATGGCGGCGACGCACCGACAAGCGGCACGGTGACGATCCTGACGTCATCGCAGACGTCGCTGGTGCAGATCGAGGACTACGACGCCGGCGTGTCGTCCTATTCGTTCCTCTCGGCACCGGTGTCGATCGAGGTCATCTCGGAAGGCTACAACACCGAGACGTCGGTGCTTTCGACGGTCGGCCCCATGACCGAAACCCAATGGGTGAACGAAGGCGCGGCCTTCACGATCGAAGGCACGATCGATGGCACGACGCCGTTTTCCGTGGACTATGACGAAACGCTCGACCTGATCACCAACGAGCCGACAGACGGCTGGACGCTGGAAGAGGTCGCCGCGGAGTTCAACACGGAATCGACGAACAATGGCTGGGGGCTGACCGCTTCGGTCGAGAGCGATTCGGGTGACTACTATCTCAAGATCACCGCGGTCGAGGGAGACAATCGCGAGATCACCGTTTCCACGACGGCAGGCACGACCGCGTCGGCCGTCGGCGTCGGCGACGGAAACCCGCTGACGGATCTCGATTTCGGGGGCACGGTCGGAACCGGCTACGTCGCGACCAGCGGCCTCGATATCGAGACCTATCCCTGGGAATACACGGTCGGCGGCGGTGCTCTGCAGACCTCCGACAACAACCGGATCACGGTCGATGGCGTGACCATGACCCTCCTCGGCACGGGAACGTCCGAGATCGGCGGGTCCGTGGAAAACGGCACCGTGCCAGGCGGCCTTGACGGCAATGCGGGCCTTGCCGGGACCGGCATCACCATCGGCGACACATGGGAGTCCGTGAGCATCGGCGGCCTCGCCTACGATCTCTCGACGATCGGCGGCGCCGCGGGGCAGGCGGGCGTCGGCGGTGCCGGCGGACGGGGCGGCGCAGGCGGAGAGGCCTTCACCGACACTGTTCCGATCATCAACGTGCTGATCTTCCCGCCCTTGACCATCCCGAACACCGTTATCGTGACCGCGCAGGGCGGCATTGGCGGCACGGGCGCGATGGGTGGCGTCGGTGGTACAGGTGAAGTGGGTGGCGTCGGTGGTGCGATCGACTTTTCAGTGACCAGTCCGCTCGTGGTTGCGGGCCAGCTCATCGACGCGCAGTCGATCGGCGGCTCGGGCGGCCGGGGTGGAACCGGCGGTCAAGGCGGCCAGGGCGGCGACGGCGGGGACGCCGTGGCGTCCGTGGAATCTCAGAACCTCTTCGACATTCAGGTGGTGAGCGCACCCGGCAATGTCGGCGGGCTTGGCGGCCAGGGCGGTCTCGGCGGCGTCGGCGGCACGGGCGGAGCCGGTGGCGCAGTCGATCTCGCATTCGATCTTGGCACGGCCACGCTCGACGACGGCATTGCGGCGCTCAGCCGCGGCGGTGTCGGCGGTCAGGGCGGCACGGGTGGTCAGGGCGGTCAGGGTGGCCAGGGTGGCAACGCTGTTTCGTTCGATCCTGAAGTGTTGGGCAATACCGGGCAGAATGCTTTCACCGGCGGTGCCGGCGGTGTTGGCGGCACGGGTGGAATCGGTGGCGTCGGCGGCGCCGGTGGGACGGTCGATATCTCCAACGACACGACGCTACTGACGACGCTCGGTTACGGAATTCTCGCCGAGAGCGAAGGCGGAATGGGTGGCACCGGCGGAACCGGTGGTGTCGGCGGCACGGGTGGCCTTGGCGGCAATGGCAGCGCCGATCATGACTTCGCCAACCCGCTCAACATCAGCAATATCGCGAACGCGGCTGGAAATGGCGGCGTCGCGGGCATCGGCGGTCAGGCCGGACGCGGCGGCCTCGGTGGCGCCGGCGGCGACGTCACCGTCGAAAACCTCGGCACGGACAATCGCATCGACGCGGGCACGGCCGGCATCGTGGCGCGCAGCCTCGGCGGTGTCGGCGGCACGGGCGGCATCGGCGGCGCTGGCGGCGTCGGCGGTACGGCGGGCGCCGTCGGTTACGACTCGCCGGTGTTCCTCCTGTCCTATGACGGTGTTGCGGGCGCGGCCGGCAGCGGTGGTCTCGGCGGCAATGGCGGGAACGGCGGCAATGGCGGCGACGGCGGCAATGGCGGCACGGTTGATGTCACCAACGAAGGCATCGTGACGGTTGCCGCGACCGATTACGGCTCGGGGATCGTCGCCGAAAGCCTCGGCGGCATCGGCGGGGTTGCCGGCGTCGGTGGCGGCGTTGGCGCGGGCGGGTTCGGAAGCAGCGCCGGGTCCGCATTCGATCCCTGTACGCTGAGCGTCGGCTGCGACATCTACGCCGCGTTCGAGGGTCAATATGGCCTGCTCCTTGAGTGGGGCGCGGGCGCAACCGGTGCGGCGGGCAGCACCCTCGGCACCGAAGGCCTTGCGAGCGCGATCGGCGGCGCAGGCGGTGTCGTGACGGTGGACAATTCCGGCACGGTGGTAACCCAAGGCGACCATGGCGACGCGATCATCGCGGTCAGCGCCGGCGGCGTGAACGGGCTGAACGAGCGCATCGGCGCGGGTACCTACAACGCCAACCTGCTCTATTGGTCCGGCATGCCCGGCACGGCCCAGTTCGGCGGTGCGGACGACGTCAGCGTGTCGAATTCGGGCGGAATCGGTACGACGGGCGAGCGCGCGGCCGGCGTGATGGCGCTGTCCTACGGTCTCGGCCAGGTCTCCGGAAACGTGACCGTGCTGAACGATTCCGGCGTCATCGAAACGCAGGGCGCGGAATCGCATGGCATCGTCGCGCACAGCCGGGCGGGAATCATCACCGGTTTCGCGGCGTCCGCGTCGGGTGAGGTTCTGGTCTCCAACAATGGCGGTTCGGTCACCGTGACCGGCGAGGGCGCGTCCGCCGTCATCGCCAAGAGCGAGTCCGATATCGGCGTCGCGAGCGCGACCGCGATCGACAATGCCGGCGGCATGCTTTTGTCCTTCGGTGACACCTCCGGCTACGCGGTCGACGCCAGCAGCATGTCGGCGCTGGTCGATGCTGGGTTGGTGAGCCTCGACAACACAGCGGGCTCGATCGTCGGCCACAGCACAGACGGCGGCGTCTACCTGCGCAGCGTCGCGGGGACGGGCTTCATCTCGGGCGGCGTCTCCGCCACAAGCAGCGGCGCGATCGCCGGCACGGGGTCCGGCGCCTACGGTCTCCGGGCCATGTCCAGCAATGGCGACATCGACATCGTCAACACCGGCCTGATGCAGGGCGGCTCGGGCGGTCATGCCGTTTCCATCGAAGGCGGCACGTCGAACACGCTCGACAACAGCGCAGGCGGCGAGATCTTCACCCTCGGCGGCGTTTCCGACGTGGCGATCACGGGCGGAGCGGCGTCAGAAGCCGTGGTCAACGGGGCCGGCGGCTGGATCCTCGGGTCCATCGATCTGGACTTCGGCAATGTGGACGGCACCGGAAACACGGTCGAGAACCAGGCCGGCGCGACCTTCATCGCGGGCAGCGATGTCGATCTTGGTCACGCGACCGACAGTTCCAACGTCTTCACGAATGCGGGCGTGTTCTCCATCGGGCTGGCAGGTGATCCGAACGGAAACCTGCAGCTGGAGTCGACGACGAGCGTTGAAGCGGCGACGGCCGGCTCGGTGACCCCGACGCTGTTCGCGTTCTTCCCGACGCCCGCCTCATTCGAACCGACGCTGCCTGACCTGGATCTGACGACCGTGACCGGTAATTTCGTCCAGTCGTCCAGCGGCATCATGATCGCCGACGTCGCTTTCGACACCAATGTAACGGGCATCCAGGGCATCGACGAGATGGACCATGTCTATGTCACGGGCACGGCAGATCTCGGCGGGCAATTGCAGCTCGCGCCGATCACGGGAGCGGGGTCGCCCGGAACATTCCTGATCCCGTTCCTCTACGCCGACGGCGGTGTGACGGATTCCGGCATGTCGGTCCACCCAACCTTCCTGAACGGCACCTCGTCGACGACCGCGACCTTCTCCGCCTCGATCGACTTCTCCGATCCGAACCTGGCGCAGCTGAGCTACTCGATCGACTATTGCCCGGGCGGGCTGACGATCAACCAGGGTTCCTATTGTAACGCCGTGACCAACATCCAGACCTATGGATGGCCCGAATACGAGGAAATCGCCGCCAACATCCTGCGCGTGGTCGATCTCGACGATCTGAAGAAGGTCTATGATTCCCTGGACGGCGAAGGCATGGTCGCCGCGGCCGAGGCGCAGCACGGCGTGACGCGTCAGATCGGCGACGCGATGGGTAAGATGGGCGAACTCGGCGCGGACTGCCTGCTCGATCCCGACAGGAACCCGGACGAGAAATGCGAAGACTCCATCCGCTACTGGAGCGACTTTTCCTATCGTTCGGAAGAGGCCTTCGGCGACGGCAACTCCGCCTCCTTCGACCAGCACGCCTACAACGCCGCCTTCGGCGCCATCATGTCGCGCGAGAACGCCTATCTGACCTTCGGGCTCGGCTCGACCGCCAACGACTACTCCATCCCGGATCGCTGGATGGATGGCGATGGCGTCGGCGCGTGGGGCGGCCTGGGCGCGGGGGTGGCGAGCGACAGCGGCTTCTACTTGCAGGGCAATGTCGGCGCCGGCATCACCCAGAGTGATTACACGCGCACGGCCTGGGGCTACTCGCTCGATGGCGAACTCGATCCGAACTATGTGCACGGCCAGTTCGTGACCGGGCTGCTGCAGGCCGGAGCGCAGACGGGTCTGCGGGCGAAACTGGGCGACCTCGGCCGCGTCCACTTCTTCGGCGCCTACGACGTCGCGTCCACCTATCGCGAGGATTACCACGAGGACGAAAGCGTCTGGGGCAACCATTACCTGGGAGACCGCGTGACCGACCAGTACGGCACCATCGGCGTCACGCTGTCAAACATCTTCCAGGTTTCCGACACGATGACGATGGAGCCGCGCGCCTCGGTGTCGCGCACGGAGGCGATCAATCTCGACGATCGCACGATCGCCGCGCAGTCGAACGCGGCGGATGCCGACGGCTTCGGCTGGGAGGCGATCGGCGCCACGCCGGACTATTCGCGCTACGAGTGGAGTCTCGGCATGACCGTGCGCTCATCGACCGGCTTGATCTGGGACATGTCCGTGACGACATGGGACAGCGATCGCTTCGAGCGCAATACGGACACGCAGATGAGCCTGTCCTGGGAGTTCTGACCCGAGGCGGCCGGGAGCCATCGGGCTCTCGGCAGATACGGGATACGGCCCGAACGTGAACTCTCCCGCATCTCGGCATCGGCGAGGCGGATTTCGTGCGAACCCCGCTGCGCTGTAGTGCAAACAGAAGAGCCCCGCAGCGCAGATCAGACGCGAGCCTGAACCGGCCGTGGACGTCGGAGGCCCGACATCACCTCCGGCTATTCGTTGGGTGTTCCGACGTAAGTGCGGAGGAACTCCGTCCCGAACCCGGAGACGTCCGGGGCGCGGTGAAGGATCCGGCGCCGATTGACCGTCTCATGCACGCGAACCGGCACGCCCATCGCCTTCATCGCGTCCAGCACACGCCGCTCATGCGAACCGTGAAAGGCTACCGGCTCCGACAGGACGCCGAGAACGAGCGTGTCGGACATCGAGACCTGGTCCTCGGATTTGCCGAAAGCTCCGCCGACGATGGGCAGGTGATCGAGCTTCGTCTGGCCGGAGGCGTTGTATTCCTTCGTGCCGCTTGAAATCGTCCCCAGCACGACCGGCCGGCCATACGGGAAGAAGCCCGTGATCGTGTAGGTGTTCTTGGAAACGTCGAGCACATGCGCCGTCGCGGAGGGTTCCAGCGTCGCCATCGAACTGAACTCGAAGTCGAGCTTGAGGCTGACATATTGCGGTGTTGCGAGTTCCGGCTCCAGGTGCAGCGTCATGCCGGTCTCGGCGGTGTACTCCTCGGCTTCGCCCGCGGAATTGTACAGGATCGTCTTGTCCGACCCCTCGTGGATTTCCGATTCCTGCCCGATCGACGCAACGACGGACGGGGCCGCATTGACTTGCACGACGCTGTTGGCGCTTTGCGGCGTCAGGCGCACGGCATACTGGATCTCGGGGATCGAGATCGCGAGTTCCTTGAGGATTCTCACCTCCCAGCTGCCGCTGTCCTTCTCCCACTCCTGGGTGCGCTCGGCGCCGAGCTGGAAGGTGAGTTCGCTGAAGAAGTCCGATCCGCGCGTCAGCGTGTCGACGGAATAGCGGCGGACGAAATAGACATTCGCGACGATGTTGAGATTGCGGCACGCATCATCCTCCGAATCCTCGTCGCAGACCAGGTCGTCGCTGACGCCTTCGACATCGAACTTGACCGGCACCTTGACGATCGGCGCCGTGAACGTCCGGTCGGTGGGCAGATAGACCGCGCGGATGAACTGGCTGGCCGGGTCGTCGTCTTGCGCGCGTGCCATCTGCATGGAATCGAAAAGCGTCCGCGCCACCACCTCGTCGCCGTTGCGCAGCGCCGCCATGGCGGACAGCGCCCAATACATGCTGCGGTCCTCGATGAGCGCTGCATTCAGGAACGCGATCTGCGCAGCGGCGAAGTTGCCGAGATCCATCTCGGTCAGGCCGAGGCCGATATAGGAGGGCGGGTGGTCGTGGGAGAAGCGTGCGGCGCTCATGAACGCGGCGCGGGCGAACACGGACCTGTTGTTGAAGAGGCCGTCTTCCTCGATCAACTGCATTCCGTACTGAAAGTGTTCGCGCCAGTCGTGGCCCAGGTTCTGCGGCGCGACGATCGGCGGCGGCGGACCCGGCAGTCCGCCGAGGCAGCCGGATGCGAGTGTGCAGATGCCCGCGGACAAGAGGATCCGTGTGGGCTTGCTGGCGTTTCGCATGACGAGATCCTTGTCTGCACGGAAGATGGTTCGCGGTGAAAGCGAGCCCGGCACAAGGTTCTGCGTGAAAGCCTGGTGTCGGGCCCGTCGCCCCGTTCCCGCCACTCACCCCGCAAAAGGGTCGCCGCACCCCTCGAAAACGACGTGTGGTTGGGAGGTCTAGCGACACCCGATTCCGGCCGGCTAGGAAATACCCATTGCTTGGTAGTGCCCGGATCGTGGCGACTTCGGATCGTGCCGGTTGTCGTGTTGGCGAGGGGAAAGCGCGGAGCTCTCCCCTCGGCTACCTGCCGATCGGTCGTCAGCTGCAGGTCTTCTGCCAGTCGTCCGCCTTCTTCTTCACGTCGTCGAAGACGCCGAACAATCCGCTGATGCGATCGACGATCTTGGACTGCAGGTCCTGCATCTTCTTCTCTTTCATGTCAGAGATGTCGGCGAGCAGTCCGAAGGGCGCATCGATGGTCGTGCTGCCGATATAGACGGTCTTGGTGTCGCCCTTGTAATGGAAGTTCGTCTTCAGCTTGAGGGTGATCTTGTCGCTGCTGTGGGATTCCACCTGCGCGCAGAAGGCGACCTTCACGCTGCCGGTGATATAGAACCACGGGGCGCAGATGTAGTCGTCCTTCTCCGTGTCGTCGATCAGGTACTGGTAGAGGTTCAACGGATCCCAGTCGTCGTCGGAGAACTTGAACCAGGTGTTGTAGGACAGGTTGATGCCCTCGATCTGGCCGAGCAGGATCTCCTGATCCTCCCCGTCCACGCCCATCTCCTTGTCGGGATAGACCGGATACATGCGCAGATCGGTCTTGAACTGGATCGTCCGGGAGTAGCCGCCGAAGGTCTTCTTGTCCTTCGCGTGCTTGAAGAAGATCGGATAGCCGTTCTCGCGGATGTCGTTCAGCTTCTCGCGCTTGTCCTGAAGGTTCGCGAGAACGTGCACGACGGTGCAGATTCCCTTCTTGGCGACGTCGAAATCCTCGACGAGGTCGTCATCGGCCTGGTCGAGATAGGCTTCGAGCGCGGAATCTTCGGTCGATTGCGAACAACGGAGATCGGCGAGATCGAGCTTCGTGTTCTCGTCGTCCATGGCGGCCTGGGCCATTTCTTCCGCGTTGGACATCGTCACGGTGACGACCGGGGGCAGGGACTTCTGCTGGTTGTCATAGCTGCTCCAGCCCTCGAGATAGCCTTTGAAGTCCATGGTCTCGTTGACGAGGTCGGTGGATGTCTTGGCCTTCTTGTTCTTGCTGTCGAGATCGTCGAAGTAATCCTCGGTGTAGCTCTTCGACGTCGCGCTCTTGAAATCCTTCTCGACATTCTCCTGGAGGTCTTCCACCGCCTCCTTGAACGCGGCGATCTGGTCTTCGAGACTTGCGCTGTCTGCCTCGCAGCTCGCTGCGAAGGCCGAGCCTGGCAGCATGCTTGCGATGATCAGGGCCGATGCGGAGCAGCGCGCCCATTTCCCGAGCTTGTTCTGGAATCCAGCGGTCATCTTGCGTCCCTCTCAAGGTGTTTTCTTGATATGCCGATGCCACGGACAGACAGGATTCCCGGTGGGTTTTGAATACCAACGCCTTGGTAGGAAACCCTGCAAAGCGGCGATATCGTAAATGGATGGTTGCTGTTTCGGCAGCGGAGGGCGTATCACGGTCATGTTCGCCGTTGGCGCAGCGAAACCGTTGCGCGGCGGTTCGGGCGCGACCTTTTTACCTGTGCCGAACTGGGGACGAGCGCAGACCTTGACCTCGAAGACGTTTCAGATCCTGCTGCTCGAGGACGAGCGGTCCGTCGCTCTTCGGCTCGGGGGGATCATTCAGACGTGGCCGTCCGGCGTCCTACTGCCCCCGTGCCATACCGTCGGTGAAGCGCTCGAAATCATCGCCCGCCAAGAGGTCGACATCCTCATCGCCGATCTGCAGCTCCCGGACGGCTTCGGAACCCAGGCCATACGCGCGCTGCGGTCGCGCCAGCCGGACGCCGTTGCGATCGTGATGTCCGTTCTCAACGACTCCGCATCTGTGCTCGATGCCATCCGGGCCGGGGCCACGGGCTACCTGGAGAAGGACGACAGCGCGATCGGCATCATCAAGGCGATGGAGATGGCCGTCACCCAGCAGTCGCCGATGTCCGCGTCGATCGCCCGCCTCATCGTGCAATCGCTGCACGAGGAGCCGCCCCAGGAAGACATCGGGCGGCGCGCGGCCGAACTCCCCTTCACGCTCACGAAGCGCGAGCGTGACGTCCTCACCACGATCTCGCGGGGCTTTTCGAATGCCGAGGTCGCGGAGATGCTCGGCATGTCGCCGCAGACCGTTCCGGTCCACACGCGCAACATCTACCGAAAGCTGCAGGTGAGCAACAAGACGGAAGCGATCTATCTCGCCAGACGGGAAGGGTGGATCCCGTGACGCGCGCCGCCATGTTGACGCGCAGGGGCGGAACCGCGCTGGGCGTCCTTGTGGCCTGCGTGCTCGTTGCGGTCACCTTCTTTGCAGTCCGCGACGCCTTGAGAAGCGCGGACAATGCCCTGCGCCTGTCGGAGGCGACACTGAGCATCGGCGATGCCGCCGGGACGCCGGTGCAGCTTCCCTATCGCTGGACGCCGTTCGAGCGGCAGACCGGGCTGCATCGTTTCGATTTCGAGTTCGATTTCGACGCCTCGCGGCGCGCCGGCCGGGAACTCAGCCTGCATGTTCCCGTCTACGAGCCCTATGCCAACGTCTATCTGAACGGGCTGAAAATCTTCGATTCGACCACGTCGAGCGACTGGCCCGGACCGTTGTCGAACGCGACCGCCCTGATGCTGCTTCCGGCGGAACGGCTCCTCGACGGCCGCAACACCCTGCGCATCGACCTGCAGGCCAAAGCACGCACGGTCGCCATCCCCTTCGCCGGCGGGCTGTCCGATGTCTATGTCGGCTGGCTCGACGAGTTGCGGCCGATCTACTACTGGCGCAGCTTCTTCAATCACGACCTGAAGATCATCCTTTTCGGCGCGCAGATCATGCTCGCCTGCTTCGCGCTCGTGCTGTTCCTGCGCAAGCCGTCGGACACGGCGTTCGGTTGGATGGGCATGGTGCTGTTTCTGTCGCTGGCCTATGGCGCCGGCCCGATCGCGCAGATCCTTCCCGACTACCGCCTCATCATCGTCTACACCTTCCTGATGTCGCCTGTTGTGGGCCTCGCGCTGGTGGGGCTGTCCGGTGCGATCACCGGCTCCGCCACGCGCATACCGCTCTGGCTGCTGGCCGGCATGTTCGTGTTCCTGGCGGCGCTGCCCCAGCTCTTCGACCGGCCGGTCGTCGATCTGACCTTCCACTTCTCCCTGCCGGTCACCATCGCCTTGTTCTTCACGAGCTTCGTCATCCTGGCGCGCGGCGTCGTGCGCAACCGCAGCCTTGATGTCGTGCTGACGCTGTCGGGCGTCTTCATCCTGTTCGTCGGCGCGGTCCACGATGTCGGCGTCTGGCGGGGTTGGATCGAGCACGGGCTGATGCTGGCGCAGGTCTCGCGCATCATCACCCTGGTCGGCTTCGCCGCCATGATCTTCCGCCGCTACACCTCCATGTCCGACGCGCTGGACAATGCAGCCGACGAGTTGCGCGCGAGGCTGACGGAAAAGGAGCGGGAACTCGCCGACCTCTACGAAGAACAGAAACGCAAGGACGCCGCGCGCCTGCTGCAGGAGGAACGCGCCCGCATGACACGCGACCTGCATGACGGCGTTGCGGGACACCTGGTCGCGATCACCGCCCTTTCGGAGAGCGACAAGGACCTGCGCGACAACATCAAGGCGAGCGCCCGCGCCGCACTGGGCGAATTGCGGCTCGTCCTCGACACGCTCGAGGTCGAGGAGGCCGATCTGCACTACTATCTCGGCGTCTTCAGGGGCCGCTGCGTCGAGCCGCTGGAGGCGCTCGGCTACGATGTCACCTGGTCGATGACGCGTTTGCCGGAACTGGGCACGATCCCCCAGGAGGCGGCCTTCAACATCATTCGCATCCTCCAGGAGGCCGTCACCAACGCGGTCCGCCACGGTGCACCGGGCCGGCTGGACATCCGCGGCGAGGCCATCGCCCCCGACACGATCCGTTTCGTCGTCCGCAACCACCTCTCGTCGCAAGACCCGACGGAATCGACAGGCGGCCTCGGGCTTCGAAACGCCCGCGAACGCGCACATTCCCTCGACGGCTTCGCCAGCTTCGAGGTACGCGACGAACAGGCCGAATTCACGCTGACGATCCCCGTCCGAACGATCGCGGATAATGGCTTGCAAACCCGTCGGGAACCCGACCCGGCCGTGTGCCAGGCCTGACGCTGAGCTGACATTCTCGACGGCCGCGCCGAGCCGTGACGCTTCCGGCGCAACCGTACTCTCGCTTCAAGATTGGTACGTCTCGCCGGTCACCACGTGAAGCGACGTCAAGCTCGGCAGGCTCGGGGCAATGACGTGCGCCCCGGTCTTCATCCCGTGGAAGACGGGGCCGCTGTAGATGCGGCCCCGATGTGCACCGGCGCTAGCAGGATGCGACGCCGACCGCCGGCAGGATCACGGCGTCGGAGACGGCTAGTTGAACGACCAGCTGAAATGCGCCTTTGCCGCCTGATCGATGACATCGCCGGCGAACTGGCCTTCATAGGAGAAGCCGAGGCTCATACCGGCGGACAGCCCCACATTCAGCCCGAACTCGGCGACCACTGCGTCGTCGGCGATAGGCGTGCCGGAGACGGTGAAGGCGTCGCCGCCCGAGAAGGACTGCGTGACGTCCGGAGCGACGTCACCGAAAGCATGCCGCCAGCCGACCGCTCCCGAAATGCTGACGCTTGCCTCGGCTGCTGGGAGATCGCGAGAGGCACGAAGGCCGAGCGTCGTGAAGCCGACGCCATTGTCGCTGGTCTCGACGTCGAGGGCCGCCGCGCCGCCATTCTCGGTGTAGCCGTAGCCTCTGACATGCACATAGGCCGCGTTCGCGAACGGTTCGAGGGTCGACGCTCCGAGGCTCGCCTCGTAACCGATCTCGCCGAATGCCTGGCCGGCAAGGCGTGTCTGATTGCCGGTCAACGTTTCCGAATAATTGCCGATCGCGACCGAACGCTCGATGTCGGCCGATCCGAGCGAAAGAGTTGCGCCGAAGCGTGTTGCGACACCGTCCAGCTTGCGGCCGCCATAGGCGCCGACGTGGAAATCGTTCGTTCTGGCGCTGGAGTAGCGTGCATCCGTCTCGATCGAACTGTAGCCGTAACCGAGGGCGAAGCCGAGCAACGTGGTATCGTCCAGCGCCGGCGCATCGTAGCCCACCACGAAACCGCCGAGTTCCCGGATCGTTTCGCCGGCATTGCCGTCGGCGTCGTTGCGCGCCCAGCCGCCGAAAGCGCTACCCCAGATGCCGGAATCGAAGGGCAGGGGGCTGGCGACAAGCGCTTCCGTCGGGTCGGCGGGCGCGACATCGTCCGCATAGGCAAGCGGAAGCGCCGGAGCTCCGCTGCTCACTGAGAGTGTCGAGCGGATCCGGTCGATCAGAATGTCGCGCATGAGCCCGGAGGTCTCGTACATCTGGCCGAGGACGGTTGCGTTGAACTCGCCGGAGACGAGATCGTAGGCCGCGCGCGCGTCCTCCTCGGTTTCGAGATCGGCCAGAGCGACAAGCAGATCGTTGGCGCCGGCAAGGCTGTCGAGCGCTTCGGCGGTCGCCCGCTGGTTCGGCGTTTCGGCCACGGACGCGAAGCTGATCGCCTTCTCGATATCGACGGTCACCGTGTCCAGCGTGTCGCCATCATTGTAGTTGACCGCCACCTGCTTGAAGAGCGACAGCGTTTGCTCGTCGAACTCGAACGCGCCGTCGATCGTGGCGGCCTCCAGCACGGTCCAGCTATCGCCATAGGCGTAGACAGCCGGAAGCGTGACCTCCAGGTCGCCGGCAAGCGTCGCCGTGCCCGTCACCGAGATCAGGTCGCTGATGCCGCCGTCCTCGAGCTCCGCTACATAGGTCGAACCGGTCTGGCTGACGAAATCTCCCGTCACATAGAGTGTCCCGGCCGAGGAACCGGGCGTCATCGTGCCCCCGGTCTCGACGGTCAGATCGTGCACCGATCCCGCGCCGGCGAGCGTCGCCGCGTTCTTGACCGTGAAGTCGCCATTGGAAAAATCGGCGTCCAGCGTCAACGTGTCGCCTTCGACATCGACCGTACCGGTGAAGTCCGTCGAATCCGCAGAGAAGGTCGTGTCGCCCGCCAACAGGCGAACCGCGCCATACCCGGAGAATATGGTGTCGAAATCGTAGTCGGTCTCGGTGTGGTTGAAGACAACGACGCCGTCGCCCTGGCCGAAATGCACTGCATCGCCGCTGACCGTTCCGGCGGCCGCGGCAGATTCTCCCGCTTCCGCGCCGATGTTCATGGTCCCCTTGCTTCCTTCCCACCACGCGATCCGGATTTCGTTGTCGGCATGGACCGAAGCGCCGTCGGTCACGATCAGCGTGCCTACTCCCGAAGGGCCGATGTAGAAATTGCCGGCCGCGGGAACCGGGAGATTGAGGTTCTCCTTGGTGGAGATGGAGGAGCCTTCGCCAGTCAGGATCATCAGGCCCTTCGAGTTCCCGTCCTCGCCCAGCGAGACGGTCGCCGTCGTCACCGTCGCTCCGTCGGAAATGATCACCTTGCCGTTGCCGTCATTGGTCGGATCGTTTCCGCCGCCGCCGACGAAGATTCGGACCGATGTATCCCAGATCGTCTCCTCGCCGGTTATCGTCATCACGGCCAGCTCGGTGCCCTGGTTTCCGATATAGCCGCCGTCGCTGTAGAGATATGCGCCGTCCGATACGGTGAAGCTGGCTGCATTGGTGGCCAGCCAGTCGACCGTGTTGTCGTCGTCGGGGTTTCCGATGGTGACCCTCGTGTTCTCGCCGGTGAACTCCGCTGTTCCTTGTGTTCCGACGAACAATCCGACGTCGGTCAGTTCCGCCGACGCACCGCCGGAGATTTCCAGCTTTCCGCTGGAATCGGGACCGCCCAATCCGACGAAGACACCTCTGGTATTCACCCAACTCGTGCCTTCTCCGGTCACGGTCAGTGTGCCGGAGGCGACGCTGTCGTCCATGTACTCGAACCCACCGACTGATACGCCGTGGGTTTCCAGCGCACCCCCGGCTCGGATATCGACATTGGCGTTGCCGTGATAGCCGACCAGCATGTCGCCGATCGTCGTCAGTTTCGAGTTCTCGCCATCGACCACGACGGAGGACGTGCCGGTTTCCTCCATGGTCATCCAAAGGCGGTTCAGGGTGACCGTACCACCATCCAGGACATTGAGGGCCGCTTCGCCGTTGTAGCCGACGAAGCTCCATCCATCGTAGCCGCCGGGGATGGCGGTGAGGCTGGAACCGGGGCCCGTCACCGTTACGGAGCCGTAGGCCCCTGGACCGCCTCCGACGACAAAATGTTCGTCGCTCGATACTGCATGGCCGTCGTCGATCGTCAGGTAGCCGGTCGTGTTATCGCCGTAGGCGACATAGACGAAGTCATAAGTCATGTCGCTCGGAACGGTGTAGTATTCGAGCTCCGGAGTCTGGACGACGAGCGGATCGGCGTGTGCCGCGCCGGTTGCAAGCAGGAGACCGACGCCGAGATTGAACCCGGATAGAGCTGTTCGATTCATTTCATTTCCCCCAATCGATAGTCTTGGACATGTTCGGTTGTCGATGGTTCAGGCGTCGCGGGACCAGAAGCGTGCGCCTGCATTCTCGGAAGCGGTTTCAACTCCTGTTCTTCGTTGCTGATGCCGTGTCGAGAATGTGGATCGAGGCCGTTGCCGGGCGTGCAATCCCGACCGTCTCGCGAGCCGCGAGAACGCGGTCGAGCCAGTCCGGATCCATTTCGGGCACCGATGCGAGAAGCCGCCGCGTATAGTCCATGCGCGGAGCGTCGAGCACCTCGTCGCGCGATCCGTGTTCCACCACGCGCCCGTTCTGCATGACGACGACGATGTCCGCGATCGCGCGCACCGTCGAGATGTCGTGCGTGATGAACATCAAGGTCAGCCCTTTGTCGCGCTGCAGGCGGAGCAGCAGGCGCAGGATTCCCTCCGCCACGATCTGATCCAGCGCCGAGGTGACCTCGTCGCAAATGATGAATCGCGGATCCGCGGCGAGCGCCCGGGCGATGCCGATCCTCTGCTTCTGGCCGCCGGAGAGTTCTCCGGGCAGGCGGGTCAGGAATTCGTCCGGATCGAGTTCGATGTCGGACAGGATCTGGCGGATGCGCTGTTCGCGCGCGGATCCCCTGAGACCCAGATAGAATGTGAGCGGGCGTCCGATGATTTCGCGGACGGTGTGCCTCGGGTTGAGAGCGGTGTCCGCGGTCTGGAAGATGATCTGTGTCTGGCGCAATTGCTCGCGGCTTCGCCGACGGCAATCCGGCGGAAGGGGCTCGCCGTCGAAGGAGACGCCGCCCGCGATGGGGGGCATCAGCCCCGATATGGTTCGCGCCAGCGTGGACTTTCCAGACCCGCTCTCGCCGACCACGGCGACAATCCTGCCGCGATGGAAATCCAGGTTGATGTCCTCCAGCACCTTCGTGTCGTGGTACGCGGCGCTGAGATTCGTGACGCTGACGAGCGGAGTAACGCCTTCCGCGTGCGCCGGTCGGGGATCAGGCCGAAGTTTGCGGACGGCCCAGAGCGATCGCGTGTAGCTCTCTCGCGGCGCCGCGAGCATCGTCTGTGTGGCAGCCTCCTCCACCAGTTCGCCGTTGCGCAGCACCATGATCCGGTCCGCCATCTGCGCCACCACCGCCAGATCGTGGGTGATGTAGATCGCCGCCGTGCCGAAACGGTCGACAGCGTCGCGAATGGCGTGCAGCACCTCGATCTGGGTGGTGACGTCGAGCGCGGTGGTTGGCTCGTCGAAGATGATCAGGTCGGGCCTACAGGCCATCGCCATCGCGGTCATGGCGCGCTGCAACTGACCGCCGGAGACCTGGTGCGGATAGCGAAAGCCGATCTCGCCGGGATTGGGAAGGCGCATCCGGCGATACAGATCGACTGCGTCCGCTTCCGCTTGGCTTCGGGTCATCCGGCCCCGCAACACCGGGAACTCGCAGTGCTGGTCGATGATCCGCCAGGCGGGATTGAAGGCGGCCGCTGCGCTTTGCGCGACATAGGCGATCCGCGAGGAGCGCAGGGCCTGCCGTACCTTCGCTGCCGCGCCGGTCAGTTCCTGTCCGTCGAAGATCACCGTCCCGCCGGCAAATCGACACCCGTCGCGGCTATACCCCATCGCCGCCAACCCCACTGTCGATTTGCCGGCGCCGCTCTCGCCGATCAGGCCCAGGACCTCTCCGGGCGCGAGTTGAAGGTCCAGTCCGTGGACGATCGGCGGCCCACCGGGCGCATTTCCCGCCTCGATTCTGAGGCCGCGCATCTGGAGAAGCGGAGACGAGGTCATTCGGCCACCCCGCTTGATCGCTGCAGCATCCAGTCGACCACGAAGTTCACCGAGATCGTCAGCAGGGCGATCGCGGTCGCGGGTATCAGCGGCGTGACGTTGCCGAAGGTGATCAGGATGGCGTTTTCGCGCACCATCTGTCCCCAATCGGCCATTGGCGGCTGGATGCCCAGTCCGAGGAAGCTGAGCGCCGAGATCGCCAGAAAGACGAAACAGAAACGCAGGCCGAATTCGGCGATCAGCGGCGCGGTGATGTTGGGCAGGACCTCCCGGGTCATGATCCAGCCCAACCCTTCGCCCCTCACGCGCGCCGCCTCGACGAAATCCATGACGGCGACATCCGAGGCCGTGGCGCGGACCAGTCGGAAGACGCGCGTCGAATCCACGGCGGCGATGATCAGGATCAGCGACGGAACCGAGGTCCCGAACACCGACAGCAGAAACAGCTTCATGATGAGCTGCGGCACCGACATCACCACATCGACGAAGCGCGAGAGCAACTGGTCCGGCCAGCCGCCGATGATCGCCGCGAACAGCCCCGCCACCATTCCTGTCAGGAACGTCAGAAGCGTCGCCGACAGGGCGATGCCAAGCGTATTGCGGCCGCCATAGAGGATGCGGGTCAGCATGTCGCGCCCGAGGCTGTCCGTGCCGAGCGGATGGTCGATGCTGATCGGCATATAGGCGTGACCGACCACCTCACTTTCCAGGTAGGGGGCGATCCACGGCGTGAGGAGGGCGAGCAACAGATAGATCGCGATGACGGCCAGGCCGAAACGCGCGGGCGAGGGGATCGAGGTGAGAGAAGCGCGCACGACCATCACGACCTCGGGTGCAGCAGGCGCGGGTTCGACAGGATCGCCACCAGGTCGGCCGTCAGGTTCAGCAGGATATAGGCGGCGGCGAAGATCAGGCAGGCGGCCTGCACCACGGGAAGGTCCCGGGTCGAAACGCTGTCGACCAGCGACTGGCCGAGGCCCGGATAGACGAACACGACCTCCACGACCACGACGCCGGTGACCAGATAGGCCAGGTTGAGGGCGATCACCGTGACGATCGGTGCGATCGCGTTCGGCAGCGCATGCCAGAGGATCACCCGCGCATTGCCGGCCCCCTTCAGGCGTGCCATCTCGATATAGGGCTGGGCGAGCAGGTTGATGACCGCGGCGCGGGTCATGCGCATCATGTGCGCGACCACGACCAGGACGAGCGTGAAGGCCGGCAGGATGGTGCGAAACAGGCGCTCCGCAAACCCCATATCAGGCGCGATGCTCGACAGGGAGGGCAGCAGGGCCAGCTTTACAGAGAAGATGAAGATGAGAACGTAACCGACGAAAAACTCGGGCAAAGATATCGACGTCAGCGTCGCGATGTTGCTCGCCCTGTCGAACAGGGAATTGCGCCAGAGCGCCGTCCCGAGGCCAAGTCCGATCGCGAGCGGAACGGAGATCAGGGCCGCCGTCACGGCCAGAAACAGGGTGTTCGAAAGGCGCCATGCGATGAGGTCCGACACGTCGCGTCCCGTCGCGATGGATCGTCCGAGATCGCCCCTCGCCAGACTGCCCATCCAATCCGCGTAGCGCTCGATGGCAGGCCGTTCGAGCCCCATCTCGCGGCGCAGGGCCTCGACCGTCTCCGGCATGGCCGATTGTCCGAGGATCGCTTCGGCGGCGTCGCCGGGCAGAGCCTCGATTGCAAAGAAGACGCCAAGCGATACGAACCACAGACTGAAGAAGCCCAGGGCGAGACGCTTGGCGATCAGCTTCGGAACCGGATTCAACCTGAATCCCCTCCGCCACCCGGGCGAGACGCGGTCGAGGTATGTTCTCCGCGACCTGCGCCCTGTGTCCGAAACGGGCTCATGTCAGACCAGCCACCAGCGTTCGACGAAGCGCAGCCCGTCCAGGTCGAAATTGTCGCCGATCACGTCCGGCCGCCCCACCGTGTCGCGCGTCGCGGCGATATAGCTCGCGAACATGGGGATCACCGCGCCGCCATCGTCACGGACGATGGCTTGCATCTCGTGATACATCTCCCGTCTCCTGGCGTCGTCGAGCTCCGCCCGGGCCGCGACGATAAGCTCGTTGAATCTGTCGTTGTGCCAGAACGTGTCGTTGAATTTCGCGTCGGCGGCATAGGCGGTGGTGAACATCCAGTCCGCCGTCGGCCTGCCGCTCCAGTAGACCGCCGTCCACGGCTTCTGCATCCAGACATTCTTCCAGTAGCCGTCGTTGGGTTCGCGGACGACGCGGATATCGATGCCGCTTCCGCCGGCGCTTTCGCGGTAGAGCGTCGCTGCGTCGACGGCGCCGGTGAAAGCCGCATCCGCCGCGTGCAATTCCACCGACAATTCGTCGAGGCCGGCCTGCTTGAGGTGAAACCGCGCCCGGTCGGGATCGAATGCGCGCTGTTCAAGATCGGCGTTGAAGAAGATGTTCGACCGCGGGATCGGATGGTCGTTACCGACCGAACCGTATCCGCCGAGTATCTTTTCGACCAGCTCCTGCCTATCGACGCCGTATTTCAGCGCGAGCCGGACGTTGGCGTCGTTGAAGGGCCCCTGGCGCGTGTCCATGGCAAAGGTGAAGTGCTGGGCGCCGGCCGTCTCCATCATGTTGACCCCCGGCGCGCGCGACACGAGCGGGCCGGTCTTCGGATCGATTTTGTCGGCGATGTCGACTTCACCCGTGGTCAACGCGGTGACGCGGGCGGTTGCGTCCAGCACCGAGAGCAGTTCGATCTCCTCGAAGAACGCCGCGTCGGCCTTCCAGTAGTCCGGATTGCGCACCAGCTCGGTGCGGATGCCGGGCTCGAACGACTTGATCATGTAGCCGCCGGTGCCGACCCCTTGCGAGAAATCGATCTCGCCGTCGGCGGAAGGGAAGATCGCGAAATGATAATCCGCGAAGAGGAAGGGAAAATCGGCATTTCCGGCTTCGAGGTCGAAAACGACCCAGTCGCCGTCGCGGCGCAGATCGACGACCGGTTCCACCAGCGCCTTGACCGCAGACTTGCTGTTCTCGCCCCGGTGGTAGTTGATCGACGCGATGATGTCCTCGGCAGTCAGCGTCTTGCCGTTGTGGAACGTCACGCCCTTGCGCAGCTTGAAGCGCCACGTCTTCGCGTCCGCGCTGGCCTCGAAGCTTTCCGCCAGTTCGCCGCGTAGCCCTCCGTCCGGGGCGATCTCGGTCAGCATGTTGTTGCGCCCGTAGGTCTGCGCCTGGATGTAGTTGTTGGCGTAGGTGGCGGGGTCGTAGCTGTCGGAGCTACCGCCATGCCCCATCGCGACGCGCACATGGCCGCCGGATCTTGGAGCGGCCGGAGCGCGGCCGGGCAGTGAAGACAGGACGCCCAGAGCGGCGGCGCCTTTGAGCAGGTTGCGGCGTTTCATCGGCATGGCATTTCCCCTCTTTGCTTCATTCTCGGTATTCCGTGGCGATGACCGCGCTTGGCGCCGGTGCTGGCGTGTGACCGAAGGCCATGGCGCGGCACGCCTCGAGACCGCCCAACTCGGCGATGCGGCGGCGTTGATCGTCGAAAACGATCTGGTTCACCCGATCCGGGTCGCAGATGTCGTGGAGTCTGCGTGAGCCTTCTGCGCGTGCAGCCACGTCCCGTGCAACCTCCGATCGTCCCAGATCGATGCATTCGTCGGGATCGTCGGCCAGATTGAAGAGCTGCGGCGGCAGGCCGGGATAATGGATGTATTTCCAGTCGTCCCAGCGGACGAGAAAGCTCGCGGTCGACGATCCTCCGTCGTGGTATTCGCTGAACACGGTCCGTCCGCAATCGTCGCGCTCGTTGGCGATCGACCAGAGCGACCGCCCGGGCAGGGTGCTGCGAAAATCCTCGGCGCCGAACTGGTCGGCGGCGGTCGCCGCGACATCGACGAGCGAGACCGGCGTTCGGACGCGCCGTCCGGGTTCGATCCACGGACCGGCAGCGATCATCGGAACGCCGACCGACGCCTCGTACATGACGGATTTCGTCCAGAAGCCGTGGTCGCCCAGCATCTCGCCGTGATCGGATATGTAGAGAATGCGGGTATTCTCCGTTTGCCCCGACGCCTCCAGCGCGGCAAGGACCCTGCCGACACAATGATCCATGAAACTGACCAGCCCGAAATACGCCGCGCGCGCCTCGATGATGCGTTCCGGTGTGAAGTGCTTGTCATAGTTGAAGAAGCGCGCGAGGTGGTCGATCTCGGGGTGCCGAGCGCCGCCGTTGGTGCCGCGTCCGGCCGGCGCCGGGATGCGGATGTCGTCGTAGAGCTTCAGGAACTCGTCCGGCGCGCGCAGGGGATAATGCGGAGACACGAACGAGACGAAGGCGGCCCACGGGGCGCTCCCGGCGGACCCGGCGATCCAGTCCTCCGCCGCCGCGCAGACGGCCTCGTCATACGCCGTGTATTCGGACGGGCCTCTGCCGACATCGGCCGCCAGTTCGCGCGCGCCGGCATAGACCGGCTCCTCTTCGCGAAGCAGCCCCTCGGTCCAGCCTGTGCCGTGGATCACGTGCATGGGCAGCACTTCACGCGAGAAGCCGTTGTCGTCGGCGCTGGAGCGAAAATGAAGCTTGCCGAACGACATGACGGTGAGGCCACGCTCGCGCAGCGCATGCATCCAGCTCTTCGGCTGGCCGCGATAGGGCGCTGCGCTGTCCCAGTGGCCGGTGCGATGAACATATTGGCCGGTGGCCAGCGCGGCGCGGGTCGGCACGCAGATCGGGGAAGGCGCATAGGCGTTCTCGAAGACCGCTCCGCGCGCCGCCAAGGCGTCGAGATTCGGCGTGCGAACCACCGGGTGGCCCATGCAGCCCATCGCGTCGCGGCGATGCTCGTCCGAAACGAGGATCAGAAGGTTTTCGCTCCGCGGCGCCATCAGTCGCGGTACTCCGGCTCGTCCTCGTCTAGGATGTCGCGGACAGCGGCGAAGTGCTTCTCGGCGAAGCCCGGATAGTCGGCCCATTGCCGTGCGGTCTTCTCGGCGATCTCGGGCGTCGCGACCCTGAGTGGACGGCCGGTCGAAAGCGCGGTGATGTATGTTTCTGCCGCGCGTTCGAAATAGTAGATGTCGTCGAAGCATTGGGCGACGCTCGGCCCCACGACCAGCACGCCGTGTTGCCCCATGATCATGACGGAGTGATTGCCGAGCGCGCGTCCGATGCGTTCCGCCTCGTCGCCGAGGCCCATGCCGTCGAAACCGTCGTCGATCGCGACGCGATTGTAGAAGCGCATCGTGTTCTGGTCGATGGGCGCCATCGTCGGATCCTCGAGGCATGCGAGCGCCGTGGCGTATTTGGAATGCAGATGCATCACGCAATGCGCGTGCGGGACGTTGCGGTGAAGCGCGCCGTGAATGGCGAAGGCGGTGGGGTCGACATTCGAGCCGGTCTCGACATTGTCGCGGGCGTCGAGCTCCAGCAGATCGGAGGCGCGCATCTTCGACCAGTGCCTGCCATAGGGATTCATCAGGAAGCGCTGGCCGTCGTCGGACACGGCGAGGCTGAAATGGTTGGCGATGCTTTCGTGCATCCCGAGCCTGGCTGTGAAACGCAAGGCAGCCGCAAGGTCGCGACGGGCTTCAGTGGTGTCCATTTCAGGTCTTCCCGGCAACTACTACGTGCATACAGTGCCGCGTTGACGCCAAACCGTGAAATTAATAATTTCTACCTGTAGCCATAAGGAAAACGAAGGGTTTGAGATGCAGCCGCTCCAATGGGTGCGCAGTTTCGAGGCGACTGCACGACATGGCAATTTAACGCGTGCGGCTCAGGAGCTCGGTCTGACGCAGGCCGCGATCAGCCAGCACGTCAAAGCGCTGGAAGAGCGTCTTGGCGTGCAGCTCTTCGAGCGGCGCGCGCGCGGCGTCGCCCTGACCGGCGCAGGCTCGGAACTCTACACGTCGGTCGCAGAGGGAATCGGCCGTATCGAGGCTGCGTTGGGGCGCTTCGGGAGGGTGAGCAAGGACGATCGGCTGCACGTATTGAGCAATTCGAGCATGGCGTCGAATTGGCTGACGCAGAGGCTCCACCACTTCCTTGCCGAATATCCTGGAATCGATCTGCGCATCAGCACCGCGCTCTGGCAGACCGATGCAATCGGGGTCAAAGCCGATATCTCCCTGTTTCTCGGGCCCTTGAAACAGGCGGGGGCGGCGCCCATCCCGGGGGGCGATCTTGTAACGGTCTGCGGCACAGGCGATGTCGAGGAAGACAGGCTGATCCATGTGACGGGGTTCGAGGCTGCGTTTGAAGCGTTTCGAAAGTCCAGGCGCGAGAAGGTGCGCAAGCGGTTGCGCGTCGTCGAATGCGACAGCTTCCAGGCTGCGCTATTGCTGGCGCAAGCCGGCATGGGACGCACATTTGCCCCGCGACTGCTGGCGGCAGGCCCAATTCGAGAAGGGGCCCTGCATGATCTGGGTCCGTGCGATTTCCATCCACCCACGAGTTACTGGGCGCGCATTGACAACCCGCACTCGAAGAATGCCCGAAACTTCAAGAACTGGATCACAGCGACTGCGGCGGATTGGGTGTCGTGAACGTTCAGCTTGCACGCAGGTGCGCGCGCACATTCAGGTCCATGGTCGGCACATGAGCTACTCACCGTCGCCTGAACAGGAGCTGGCGCAATCCAAGATGCTCCTCGCACCTGCTGACCGGCGATGACGTCACTCTGACGGTATTCATGCATGTCTTTGGTCAGGGCAATGGCCGTGATCTAAGACAGGCCGTCGGTTTTTGTGCTGACGCGCCATTCCTTGCTTTGAAATAGGTCGCCGCCTGCCAGGTGGAGCTGCGCTCCCGCTTGTGGATTCGCACCTTCTCGCCGAGCACAAGTGCGAGGCCATCGCACCCTCCAAAACTGCGTGTGGAGAGTGTGCTGCCAATATTGCACGATCTTAAGGTGTCGCGAATATCTAAGTCTTTGATTTTGTTGGTGAGCGCGCAGGGGTTCGAACCCTGGACCTACTGATTAAAAGTTTACGTAGCCAAGACCTAAGATGTTGTAATATATCATTTAAATCGATCTAGAATCCATATGTGTCCAATTTTGTGTCCGAAATGATGTCCACCAATGCAGGAAATCGGGGCAAAGTGTGAAGCGTATTTTCTATTGATGTTGTAGGCAGGCAACAAGCTTGTCTCCGGTTACCAATCCGGCATGAGTTTGAAAGCCAGGGTCGGTGGCTTGGCTGTTTTTCTGCAGGACAATAACAATTCATCCTCTCACCGTAATATGAGCTTTCCCAATTGGACGATGAGCGTCACGTGCTTGTGTCCCAACGTTCGAAGTCTGGAAGCTACCTCCTCATTGGCGACGAATTCGGCCACGGTTTCACGCCGAGAACTTTGGCGACATCTACTAAACAGCAGATCGCTGCTTCATTCAGTTCATCGCCGATCAGGCCTTGCGCGAACTGACCGTCAATCTTGAGGTAATCAATTGGGAAGCGTTTGAGCTAGGCCATGCTTTGCGCAGTAGATGAGATACACCTCTGAAAGGAGGCGAAAATGGACGGTACGCTCACGGGATAAAAAATTTTGAAAGCGACCATTCTATTCACTCACAAGATTCGATGTTGTGCTGCGGTCGTCCAATTTGCGGCAGAGGCTCCGGAAGGCCTCCCGGCTCAACCTCAATCCTTACTTTTGACTTCGGATTGCCCTGAAACGACTAGACCCTCATTCGACGGCCTGTAGGATCATAGGGTGACATCTCGATTGTTTTCGCTTTCCGCTTTTCACCTACGACATGCACGGAAAGTTGATTGCCTGGTTCAGCTAAATCGGTGTCAACTAAGGCGAGTGCGAGACTCTTTCCAATCCGATGACCGTAACCGCCCGAAGTTGTCATGCCAACCAACCGATTCTCTTGCCAAACGGGTTCGAAGCCTGCGGCATCTGCGTCTGTGGCGTCTATTTCCAGCATGGTCAGCACTCTGTCGGGCGCGTTTGAACGTTGAGCGGCTTCTTTGCCGACAAAATCACCTTTGTCCCACGCAATCCAGCGATCGAGACCAGTCATCGCTGGAGTATAGGCTTGCGTGAACTCCGCGTTCCAGATGCCTATCCCTTTCTCTAGACGCATGCTCAATAGCGATGCGAAGCCGACCTCGCGAATTGAGAGTTTGTCACCCACCTTCAATAGCAATCGTCGCAATTGAGCATGCTCGTTTGCTGCGCAATTGATCTCGTAGGTCAGCTCTCCAGACAGCGAGAGACGGCCAATTCGCACCCGATGAAGGCCGATGTCGACCGTCTGACAGGTCATCATTCCCAAGCCGGAAAGATCGCTATCGCTCACCTGTTCAAGAACGGCCCGCGCATTCGGGCCGGCGATCGCGAAACCGCCCCAGACATCGGAAATATCTTCGATTTGCACGCCTTCTTCCGCGTGGTCGTTGAACCAGCGCATATGGAAGGCGCGGAGGTAATATGAGCCCATTAGCCAGTATTCGCCGCCGCCCCAGTTGAAGCAGGTCAGGTCTCCCTTGAGACGGCCATCGTGGCCCAACATCGGCGCCAGTCTTATCTTGCCCGGTTCCGGCAGGCGGCTGGCCAGGAGCTTGTCGAGAAACGCCTCGGCGCCCTTGCCCGTTATCCGATAGCGCGAAAACCCGCTGATATCGAGCAACCCGACGCCATCCCTTGTGGCGAAGCACTCATCCGCCACAATCGGAAACGAAGCCGGGCGTCGCATCGAGCCGGGCTCTTCAAACTCGGGCGTCGGGGCGAAGTAGAGGGGCGTTTCCAACCCCCAGCTTTGTCCCCAGCGAGCGCCGGCCGCATCCATATCGGCGTAGGCTCCGGCGGTTCGCAGCCGACGGCCGGCGGGCCATTGTTCGTTCGGATATGTGATGACAAATCTGTTGGAATAGAATTGCGCGGTCGTCTGGCGAATGTATTCCTTGTTCGACTGGTGCAGACCGAAACGGGCGACATCCATGCCGAATACGTCTTGTTCCGGTTCCCCGTGCACCATCCACTCCGACAACGCTTTGCCGACCCCGCCGCCCTGGCTGAAGCCTGCCATTACGCCGCACGCGACCCAGTATCCGCGCGGGCCCACAGGACCAACCAGCGGATTGCCGTCGGGTGCGAAGGTGAAGGCGCCGTTTACCCAGCGGCGGATGCCTGCTTCGGCAAGTTCCGGAAACCGTTCGAAACCCTTGGCAAGTTCATACTCGATCCGGTCGATATCTTCGGGGATCAGGTCCATGCCGTAATCCCACGGTGCGCCGTCCATGCACCAGTGTTTCGGATTGCGCTCATAAACGCCCATCAGCAATCCGTTACGTTCCTGTCGCGTGTACGAGAAGTTGTCGAGATCCACCAACACTGGCAATTCGCCGTCCATTGCCTTGAGGCTCTCGAGGTCTTCGGTGATGAGGTAGTGATGCTCCATCGGAGTCACCGGCAAGTCTACACCTGCCATCAAACCCAATTGCTTGGCCCAAAGCCCTCCCGCGTTGACCACATGCTCGGTATGAATCGTACCCTTCTCGGTGACTACATCCCAAGAGCCGTCTGGGCGCTGGTCCAGTTTCAGCACACGGTTGCGCAGGATGACATCGGCGCCGCGCTTCTTGGCGGCGCTCGCGAAGGCGTGAGTGGTTCCATTGGGGTCCACATAACCTTCATTGCTGTCATAGAGCCCGCCAAGAATATCGTCCGTTCGAATGACGCCGCCTGATATCTCCGCAATCTCTTCGCGTGTCATCAACCTGGCCGTTTCGATGCCGATCGCCTGCAGAGTCGCCCAGCTTGCCTGAAGCTGCTCCCAACGATCCGGATCAGTGGCGAAGTTGACGCCGCCGGTCATGTGGATTCCGCAGCTGTGGTCGCTTTCCAATTCAATCTTGCGGTAAAGATCAATCGTGTAGGACTGCAGGGATGCAATGTTGGGGTCGCCATTCAGCACGTGAAAACCGGCGGCAGCGTGCCAGGTCGATCCAGACGTTAGCTCGGCGCGTTCAACAAGAGCTACGTCTGTCCAGCCCAACTTCGTCAGGTGATAAAGGACTGATGCACCGACGATGCCACCACCAATTACAACAGCTCTATACGATGCTTTCATGACCGATCCCGTGTGACTTTTTTGCAAGATGGATAAAAGGTACACTAATGTCCATAAAAAAGTTACAGCGAGCTAGCGATGTCGGCTCAGTGGCGGTTAGCGATGACGAATCCTTGCCGGACCGCGGGCGGAACTCCCCCGCGGAATCTGAACAGTCTTTCAAGCCTGGCGCCAATTGCCGGTCCAGATGCGGTAAGACATGACAGCCGCCGCTAGCGGGATGCGGTGGCGACGAATGGCGCGACCGGAAGCGGGGTTCATCCCGCGCCGTGTCGCCTATCTAGCATGGGCAGAATCCCTAGGAGCCAATACAAGCATGTGTGGCGGAGGCGGCAGTAGAGTAGGGATGCTCTGAAGTCGTGAAAGACTTAAAGTTGATTCATTTGATGCTGCCGAGAGGTGCAGAGCTAAGGGCGGCAACCTCTTCTTCGCTAGGCTTCTTGCCGGTTAGGCAGAAAAGCCAATCTCGCGCTCGACTTCGGCGGGTGCTTGCACTTTCACGTTGGTCAACCGCATCATACCCTATCTGGGTGAAATAGATGATCCGCGCCCGAATCTCCGCTTCGGAGAGCTCGTAGCCAAATCGCAGGAACATTCCTACCAATGCTTCGATCCGCATCGAATCGGAGATATCAACAGCGCGTCGAACGGTGCCCGAGCGCCTGGCCCAGTCACGAACCGCAAAATCAAGTCGCGTATCGAATTCGCCGCCACTGACCCAGCAGCCAAAAACATTGGTCAAGGCGCTGTTGATGCTATTGGCAGGCAGGCGGGCGCTTTCGACAAGAGCTCTCGTATTCGTCTGCTGCCAAACATCCAATAAGCTGTCAAGAAGGTGTGTCCGGCTCTTGAAGTACCAGTAAAAGCTTGATCTTGCACAGTCGAGCTTCTGCGAAAGTGCGAGTACTTTTACGCTCTCAACGCCGTCGGAAATCAGCGTGTCGAGAGCAATTTGTATCCAATCCTCACGCGTTGTGCGCCCGGGGCCTCGCCCGCGAGGTTTATTGTCCGTTCCGGATTCTTCAGTCATAAGCTCCTCGTTTTCGCATTGATCTGCGCAAATAAGTACACTAGTGTTCATTTTAAGCCCACTGCGATTTTTCCATCTTTGACGAGACGCGCGCTGTTGAACAAGAGATATTCTGCACTCCGACATTTTCGCGAAGGATTGCGCGGCCACTCAGGCTGGGGCAAGGCTTGGCGCTCCCCAGCGCTCAAATCGACATACGACGTCATCATTATCGGCGGCGGCGGTCACGGCTTGGCGACGGCCTACTACCTTGCGCGCAACCACTGCATCAGTCGCGTCGCCATCCTTGAGAAGGGGTGGTTGGGTGGCGGCAACACGGGGCGCAATACAACGGCGATACGGTCGAATTATTACTATCCGGAAAGCGCCGCGCTTTATGACATGTCACTGCGACTCTACGAGGGCTTGTCTCGAGAGTTGAACTACAACGTCATGTTCTCGCCTCGAGGGATGATGGTGCTTGCGCACTCCGAGGCGGAGATGGAAATCGCGGCGCGCACCGTCAACGCGATGCAGATCAACGGAACTGATGCAGAGTTGTTTGGCGCCGAAGATGTGCGCAAGCGCGCCCCAATTCTGAATTTCGATAGGGATGCTCGATTTCCGATACACGGAGCGATCTGGCAAGGGCGCGCCGGAACCGGCCGGCACGATGCGGTGGCTTGGGGATACGCCCGCGCAGCGGACGCGCTGGGTGTGGACATCATACAGAACTGCGAAGTGACGGACGTGATCAGGGAGGGAGGACGCGCCGTCGGTGTGAATACGAACCTGGGAGAGGTTCGCGCGGATCGGATCGGCGCTACGGTTGCAGGCCATTCTTCCGTCTTGGCGGGAATCGCCGGATTTGACCTGCCGATTCACTCTTACGCGTTGCAGGCGTTCGTCTCCGAGCCGCTGAAACCGGTCATGGACACTGTCGCATTTTCTCCGGCGTATGGAACCTATTTCAGTCAGTCCGACAAGGGCGGTCTGGTGTTCGGCGGGGCCCTTGATCGGGTGCCATCCTACGGACAACGGGGCAACATGCCTGTTCAGGAATTGGTCGTGTCCGGACTGGCGGAAATGGCTCCGGTGTTGGCCAAGGTCAAATTGCTCCGTCACTGGGCGGGGATCGTGGACGTGACCCCGGACAGCTCTCCAATCATCGGGCCGTCAGGTGTCGACGGGCTCTACCTCAACTGCGGCTGGGGCACAGGCGGTTTCAAGGCGATTCCGGCAGGTGGAACGCTTTTTGCGCATCTGCTTGCCACTGGTTCCCATCACGAAGTCAGCCGCCCATTCGATCTTGATCGTTTCCGCACAGGGCGGCTGATCGACGAGGGTGCCGCTTCCGGCATCGCGCACTAGGAGGGCATCGTGCAGCTTTTTCCCTGCCCATTCTGCGGTTTGCGCGATGAACGCGAATTTCAGTTCGCCGGAGAGGTCGGCAAGACGCGCCCAAATACCTCGGAGCCGGTTAGCGATGCCGACTGGGACACATACTTAAACACCCAGCGCAACGAGAAAGGCGCGGCCCGGGAAATCTGGTGCCACCTGCCGTGCCAGGAATACTTCGTGATGGAGCGCGACACGGTTTCCATGGATGTATTCGGGGCCATTGCGCTGCGAAAGGACCCTTCATGACCGGTTCTCGTGTTGGCTCGGGCGGACTGATCGATCGCACGAAGCCGCTCAGCTTTTGCTTCGATGGCGGCGCCTATTCAGGGTTTTCCGGCGACACATTGGCTTCAGCTTTGTTGGCGAACGGCGTCCGTGTCATGGGACGCAGTTTCAAATATCACCGCCCGCGCGGCGTGTGGGGGGCGTGGTTCGACGATCCGAACGCGATCTTCAACATTCGTCTCGCCGGCGATGAGTTCCCCAATTGTCAGGCAACGACGACACACCTTGTCGACGGCATGAAGGCCCGCGCAGTCAATGCCTGGCCCACAGCCAGGGCCGATCTGAAGGGCGGACTCGACTATTTCCACCGCTGGTTGGGTGCAGGCTTCTACTACAAGACATTCATGTGGCCGGACTGGCGTCTGTTTGAGCCGGCCATCCGGCGCATGGCAGGCCTTGGCCACCTGGATCGCAACACGGTTGCGGGCTACGTGTCCGACCAGTTGCACGATACCTGCGATGTCCTCGTAATAGGCGGAGGCGCGGCCGGGCTTACAGCCGCGCGCGCCTGTGCGGAAGCCGGTCAAGAGGTGGTGCTTATCGACGATCACCCGGAACTTGGCGGCGGGCTCTATCGTCGGGGACTGGCGATTGAAGGCGAAGCCCCGGAGGAGTGGGTCGCGTCCCAGCAAAAGGCCATTCGCCAGGCCGGTGGACGCGTATTGACGTCCACGACCGGCTTCGGCGTTTTCGATCACAACCTAGTTGGACTGGCCGAGCACCGCGGTTTTTCAAGCGCGCCTCGGCTGCATCGGATGCGGGCAGGTCGGATCGTGATGGCGACGGGCGCGCTGGATCGCCCGATTACCTTTGCCAACAACGACCGCCCGGGCATCATGTCCGTAGAAGCCGCCACCGAGTATCTCGGTCGATATGGCGTGCTTGTCGGGCGCAATATCGCGCTCGTCTCCAACAACAGCTTCTCCAAGCCGGCTGCGGAACGGCTTCGTGCAGCGGGAGCGGAAGTAACCGAGTGTGATGCGACCCGGGGCCCAATTCGTGCCTTGGGCGGCAAACGCCCGAGCTGTGTGGAAATTGGCGGCCAACGATATGCATGTGACACGATTCTCGCGTCGGGTGGGCTGACCCCGGTCGTCCATCTTTGGCGGCATGCCGGCGGAAAACTGGATTGGCGTGACGACCTGGCCGCCTTCGTCCCGGGAAATCCGGGGAAGAGCATGATCGCCATCGGCGCCGCCAACGGTTCCTTCGACCTTGAAGACGCCTTGGCGGAGGCCAGGAATTCGGCGCGAAGCGGTAGCGTATCGGAACGAAGAGGAAATTATCGGATAACGCCTCTCTGGCCGAAGCCCGGGAGCAAAGGAAGGCAATGGATCGACTTCCAGCACGACGTGACGCTGAAAGACATAGAACAGGCGGCGCGTGAGAACTTCGTCTCGGTCGAGCATTTGAAACGCTACACCACGCTCGGCATGGCCTCCGACCAAGGCAAGACATCGAACATGGCCGGACTGGCGGCGATGGCCGCGATACAGGGAAAATCCATCCCTGAAACTGGAACGACCACCTTCCGCCCGCCCTTCGTACCGGTGCCCCTGGAGTTGTACCGCGGGCATAATCGCGGCCAGATGCGAAACCCTCTCAAACGATTGCCGCTTGAGGCCGTGCATCGTGCCGCCGGGGCCGCCATGGGGGAATACGGGGGATGGCTACGTCCGGGCTGGTATGGCGACAAATCCGAGGAAGAGGCAATTCGCGCCGAGAGCAAGATGGCGCGCGACGCCGCGGGCATCTTCGACAGCTCACCGCTCGGCAAGATCGAAGTGATGGGTCCGGACGCGGAGGCCTTCGTCAATTTCATCTATTACAACACGATCAAGACGCTGAAGCCCGGGTCGATCCGCTATGGCTTCATGCTAACCGAGCGAGGCATCGTCTATGACGACGGCGTGGTGTCTCGTTTGGGTCCGGACCGGTTCGTCATATCGTGTTCATCAAGCCATGTGGACGGCGTGAACGCCCTATTGGAGGCCTGGCGGCAGGACGGAAACGATCCCGATCGGCTGTTCGTTCATGACACCACCGCCAATTGGGCTACCATCACCGTTTCAGGGCCCAAGGCTCGCGAAATGGTCGGCGAATTGGGTACGGGGCTGGATTTTTCGCCCGAAAGTTTCCCGCATATGACCTTCCGGGAAGCCGCTTTTCAGGGCGCTCCGGCACGGATTGCGAGAGTGAGTTTCACCGGCGATGCTAGCTACGAGGTTGCCGTTCCCGCCGCAAAGGCCGAGACGCTGTGGGAAACACTGATCGCCGCGGGCGGGAAACGGGGGGCGGGGCCCATCGGGCTTGAAGCACTTTCGGTGCTCCGTGCCGAAAAGGGCTACCTGATCGTCGGCAAAGACACCGACGGAGAGACCATGCCCCATGATCTGGGCTTCGGTATCCCTCGCCTGAAAAAACAGACCGAATTTGTGGGCGATCGCAGCCTTCATGGCGAGGTCGCAAAACTCGAGACGCGGCGGCAATTCGTGGGGCTCGCAGTAACCAAGCCGTCCGGGCCTCTGCCTGTCGGGGCGCATGTGGTCGACATCCGAGAGGGCCGCACCGTCTCCATTGGTATCGTGACTTCGAGTTACGACAGCGCCTGCCTCGGCGAACCGATCGCGCTTGCTTTGATTGAGCGCGGGCAAGCGCGCGTGGGTGAATATGTGAAAATCCTGCATCTTGGCGAAACCCGAGTGGCGCAGGTTGCAAGCCCGTGTTTTCTTGACCCTGCCGGGGAGCGTTTGAATGCGTAACGACAATCTTAGCTGGGACGTACCGATCGAACGCAAGTTTCTTGAACTTTCCGGCCTGACAATTCGGCAAATCAGGCCGAAGCGGATGACGGTCATCAGCGGGCCCTTTGCCTCGATCCGGAAATCGACGGGGATTGACCGCGCAATCGGTTGGCCAGAGGCTCCCGATGGAGAGCCTTATCTGCTGCGCTTGCGTCGCGACCGCGTACTTATGGTCAATGGGCCCGATCTGGCCGACGGCTGGAATGCGGAGCTCGGTCTAGCCATTTCCGACATGACGTGCGGATACGCGGTATTCGAAATCAAGGGTGCCGACGCGATGGCGTTTCTGCGTCGCGGAGCCGGTATCAGTCTTCGCACGTCATCGGCTTCCGTCAACCGTCTGTTCCATGGGCTTGCTGCGATGATCTACAGTTGGAATGACCAAAACCACTTTCGCGTGCATGTCGCCAGTCCGATGCAGGATGCATTCTGGATGCTCGCCCGAAATTTGGCCAACGCGGCTGACGAGCATGTCACGACCTGACGATCAGGAGATCTCGGGCCCTTGATCGGCATTCATTCGGCTCGGTTTGTCGAGAGCACTCATTCGGTTCTCAGAGCCGGTTCAGATATTGAAGCGCCACGGACAATCATGAACATGGATTTTCCGTTCGGTGCACTGTGCTCCGATTGCCCGCGCGAATAGTGTCTGAAGGCGCCAAAATAGTCGGTATTGCGCCAATGAGTGTGTTGACAAAGACGGATTTCAATCAGCAGAATACGTACAGAAGTGAACATTAATAAGAGGCGGACTTCGGTCCTGTTGGCGAGAGCCTGTTGTTCGCCTTCCTGCCGAAGCCGGTCGTGGTCAGGTGGGCAATGATCTGAATCGATTACCGAAGACAGGTGGAGGTCCAATGTCACATTCTATGAAATTCAAGCGACGCACGTTTCTCGGAGCGGTCGGTGCAGCCACCGCGATTGGGTTGGCCCCGAGAACCAGTTTCGCACAGGTGCCCAAGTCCGGGGGCGATCTGGTGGTTGCAATCAATGGCGCATCTACCGGAGACAGTCTGGATCCTCGCACTTTCAACTCACCTTTCATGGCGGTGCTCGGGGGGACCATTTACAGCACTCTGGTTGAAACGACCGGTCCTCGGGCCGAACTGCAGCCAGGCTTGGCGCTCGATTGGGAAGAGGCGCAAGATGGCCTTGTCTGGACCTTCAATCTGGCCCCCAACGCCAAGTTCCATAATGGAAAGCCTGTTACATCCGCGGATGTGATTTACTCGCTGATGTATCATGTCGCGGAAGGAAGTCGATCGACTTCCCGCGCGATTATCAAGGCGGTTGACAAGGTCGAGGCGGACGGAGATCACCGCATCGTTGTCACTCTCAAAGCGCCGAATTTCTACTTCCCGGCCAGCCTCTCGAACTTTTCGCTTGGTATCGTTCCCGAGGGCACGACCGAGTTCACCGGGATCGGTTCCGGCCCCTACAGGGTCACGAATTTTGTGCCGGGAGAGATATTGGAGACCGAGCGCTTCGATGACTACTTCAAGACCGGCAAGGCGCATGTAAACACCGTTACCATTCTTGCTGCGAATGACCCGTCCGCCCGGATCAGTGCAATCCAGTCCGGACAGGCCCATATCGTCGGCAATCTGGACGCGCGTGCCGTGCCTTTGCTTCAAGCCTTGCCGACGGTCAATCTGCAATTCCAATCCGGTACCGGCTTCGGCGGATTCAATATGATGTTGGACCGGGCGCCGTTCGACAACGCCTTGCTTCGTCAGGCTATGAAGCATGCGATTGACCGCGAAGACTTTATCCAGCGCATCTATGGCGGTCATGCGCGTCTGGGCAATGACACCCCAGTGCCGCCGGACGCTGTTGAATATGCTGCCGACGTCGTCCAGATCGCTTATGACCCTGACCGGGCGCGCGACCTCTTCAAGCAGTCGGGCCACAGCGGTCCAATCGTTCTGCAAACGTCGTCGGCGACGGGAGCGGCGGCCGTCGATGCGGCGACCCTGTTCAAGGAGCATGCGTCGCGGGCAGGGATCGAGATCGAAGTGAAGAGGGAACCCGCGGATGGTTACTGGGGCAACATCTGGGCTCAATCGCCGTTCCACGCTACAGTCTGGGGCGCCCGGCCAACCGTGGACCTGATCATGACCCTGGCCTATTCCAGTTCCTCGCCGGTCAACGACACCGCTTTCAAGGATCCCGATTTCGACGCTGCGCTTCAGGTTGCGCGGGGCGCGCCGGATGCTGAAGAACGCTTGCAAGCCTCACACCTGGCGCAGCGTATCCTGAACGAAAACGGTGGCGCCATCATCCCGGCCTTCCAAAACACACCTGAAGGGGTTTCGACGCAATTGGCGGGCTACGTTACCGGCACCCAGGCGGTAGGATCGTTTCGCGCCGCCGAGAACGTCTGGTTCGTATGACGTTGGCTGGGTGATACCATTATGCGTCATCCGCTTTTGTCATTTGTCATACAACGCGCCGGAAGCGGTCTTATCTCCCTTGTCGTCGTATCCGTGCTGGTTTTCGTCGGCACGGCCATGCTGCCAGGCGACGCAGCGCAGGCAATTCTAGGCCAGGACGCGACGCCCCAGGCTTTGTCCGAGCTCCGCCAGGAGCTCGGACTCAATGACCCTCTGTTTCTACGGTATTGGAACTGGGTGGCAGGCGCGCTGCAGGGCGACATGGGAATGTCCTTCTCCAGCAAGCGACCTGTTGTCGAGGTGCTGATCCCCCGACTGACCAATTCGATGATCCTGGCTCTGTCTGCTGCGGCTATCGCATTGCCGTTGGCGATCGGCTTGGGAATCATCGCTGCGCTCAATCGCGAAAGTCTGCTGGATCGTATGATCTCGATGGTTTCGATGTGGCTTGTGTCGATACCCGCATTTTTGTCAGGCTACATTTTGATCAATATCTTTTCGACGCGCCTTGGCTGGTTTCCTGGCTTGGCCATCATCCGCAGCAGCGCAACCCTGGCAGACTGGGCAAATGCGCTTGCGCTGCCCGTCGCCACACTCGTTTTCATCACGATCGCGCACACCATGCGTCTGACCCGCACGGCGATCCTGAGCGTCATGGCCTCGGACTATATCCTGATGGCCGAAATCAAGGGGTTGTCTCCACGGCGGATTGTCCTCAAGCACGCTCTGCCGAACGCCCTTTCTCCGATCCTTTCCATATCGATGCTCACGATCGCTTCCCTCATGGTTGGCGTTGTGGTGGTAGAAGCGGTGTTCAGCTACACGGGCATGGGCAAACTGATGGTCGATGCCGTTGCTTATCGCGATCTACCCTTGGTTCAGGCCTGCGGCGTCTGTTTCTCGCTGGTCTTCATTCTTTTCAATTTCGCGGCGGACTTTCTCTCGATCCTGGTGAATCCTCGCCTGAGAGAGCCAAAAGCATGAACAGGCATTCGTCGGCCTCCTTCCTGCTTTCGGTATGTGTTTTGACCGGGCTCGTCCTTGTCGCCATATTCGCGCCGTTTGTCGCTCCCTACAGTCCCACCGACGTTCTGGCGGCGCCATTTGCGATGCCGAACGCCGACAACCTGCTGGGCACCGACGCCCTGGGACGCGACCTGCTGAGCCGCACGATATATGGCCTCCGCTATACGCTCGGAATCGCAACATTCGTTACGGTCGTCGCATGTGCCCTTGGCGTGGTGCTGGCGATCATGGCGGCCGTCCGCAAGGGTTGGCTCGATATGGTGATTGGCCGCGGTGTCGATTCGGTCATGGCCATCCCGCAGATCATCTTTGCGTTGATCGTGTTGGCGGTGGCCGGGATCTCGCTTACCACCCTTGTCTGCACCATGATCGTGCTGGAAGCGACGCTGTTCTTCCGGATCCTGCGCGCTTCGGCCGGCGACATTGCCGCCATGGACTTTATCGAAGTAGCTCGCCTGCGGGGCGAGAAACTGCCTTGGTATATCTTTCGCGAGATACTGCCCAACCTGGCGCCAACCCTGATCGCCGAATTCGGAATACGGTTTGCCTATGCATCGCTGTTTATCAGCGCGTTGAGTTTTCTCGGGGTCGGGATTCAACCGCCCGAAGCCGATCTCGGAGGACTGGTGCGCGAAAATGCCCTCGCAATTTCCATCGGTCGGACTGCCCCGCTCGTGCCGGCGTTTGTCATCGCCGCGATAGCGGTAGCGGCCAACGGCATCGTCGATTGGTTCGTTCACAAATATTCGATCCGCAGCGAGCTGGGGCAATGAGCTTTCTCGAAATTGAAAACTTGCTCGTGAAGGCCGGTGACAAAACGCTTCTGTCGAACATCTCCGTAAGGATGGAGAAAGGCGAGGTTCTCGGCCTTATCGGCGAATCCGGGGCCGGCAAATCGACGCTCGGCCTTGCTTCGATCGGCTTCCTGCGCCCGGGATGCCGGGTCGCCTCGGGCGAGGTTCGATTGATGGGGCAAAGCCTGCTTGCCATGTCGCAGGAGGAGTTACGCCAGCTGCGTCAGCGAAAGGTCGCATATGTCGCCCAGTCGGCTGCTGCGGCCTTCAATCCGTTCTATCGCTTGGAAGATCAGGTTACCGAACTTCGCGCTCTGCAAAAGCAAGTGTCCAGACCCGAGCGCCGCGACATCGCGTGTTCTCTTTTCGAACGGCTGCAGCTGCCGGACCCGGAGAAATTTTGTCGAAAATACCCTCATCAGGTGTCAGGCGGGCAGCTTCAGCGCGCAATGATCGCAATGGCGCTTCTAAACGATCCCGAATTGATCGTCTTCGACGAACCGACGACCGCGCTCGATGTCACCACCCAGATGGAAGTGTTGCGTGTCATACGCCACGTCATCTCGGAGCAGCAGTGTGCGGCCATTTATGTCAGCCACGATCTGGCGGTGATTTCCCAGATTAGCGACCGGATTGTCGTGTTGCGCAATGGTGAAATCGTGGAGCAGGATGAGACCAGAAGAATTATCGAGCAGCCCGCCCAGGACTATACCCGGGCGCTGGTGGCGCATCGCAAGGTCGGCGAATTCGCCGGTCAACCCCCTGAGGCGAATGCGGTAATCGAAGCGCGTTCGCTCGATCTGGGTTATGGCGCCAACAAGGTCGTCAGTAATGTCGACCTGCAGATCGCCTGCGGCGAAATCGTCGCGCTGGTCGGCGAGTCCGGCAGCGGAAAGACCACCGTGGCGCGCTCGATCGCGGGATTGCTTCCGCCGCGTGCCGGCACGATTTCGATGAATGGAAAGAAGCTCGCCGACAATATCGATCACCGCGCTGACGACATCCGTCGCCGAATTCAGTTCATCCACCAACTCCCGGACGTTGCCCTCAATCCCCGACAGACGGTGCGGACCGCGCTTTCCCGCCCACTTCGGAAGTTTCTGAAGCTAAGCGGCCCGTCATTGCAGGATCGTCTGAATGCCCTGATGGACGAAGTCGAGCTGTCCCGCGAATTGCTGGACCGGTATCCCGGCGCGCTGTCCGGAGGGCAGAAACAACGGGTTTGCATCGCCCGCTGTCTCGCCGCGGAGCCTGACATCTTGATCTGCGACGAGGTCACGTCGGCTCTGGATGCACTGGTCGAAGACAGCATCCTCAAACTGCTGTGGCGCCTCCAGCAGCAGCGCGATATCGGCATTCTCTTCATCACGCACAACCTGGGAGTGACCCGCCGCTTCGCCCATTCTGTGGTTATCATGGAACGTGGGAAGATTGTCGAGCAGGGCTCCACCGAGGACGTTTTTGCCGATCCCAAACAGGATTACACCAAGCGGCTGCTGGCATCCGAACCGACGACGAGACGGGGCTGGCTGGACGATCAGCTTGCCGCAAAAGTCTAGGGATGGTTCGGGTCGCCCTGTCCGCAAAGCAGATGGCCGGCGTGGCGGTCCGCCTGCCTGTGCAGACGGCCTCGGGCCTGGCGGCTCCTAGTCCTTCTTCCTGAAATTCTTAAGCTGCTCTTCGTCCCAGAACCCGATCAGAATTCCTCGTTCGACAGTGCCGATATCGTCCCCGGCGAGTACTCCTTCATCGGTGATCGTGACACGCTGTCGTTCGCGCCTGCTCCAGGCGAAGATCGCGTCGGTCAGGCGCTGACGGTGGGCTTCGTAATCCGGGTCATCGCCCAGATCGTTCAGTTCGTCGGGGTCGGTATCCAGATCGAACAGCATCGGTCGAAAACCCTCGAAATAGATAAGCTTCCAACGATCATCGCACGCCATGACGATCTTGCATTCGCTGATGCCTTGGCCCAGGGACTCCCGCGCCGGCTGCATCGCGTAGTCGTATTCCGAGAACGCCACCTGCCGCCAGCTCTCCGGTCGCTCGCCCTCGAGCAGGGGCATAAGCGACCTTCCTTCAAGCCAGTTGTATGCGGGTTGTCCCCCGAATGCCTCTACGAAGGTCGGCGCGAGGTCGATGGCCTCAACGAGCGCGTCGCACACCCGCCCGCGAACCGCTGACCCGCGCGGATCGCGAATGACGAGCGGAACCTTTACAGCGGGCTCGTGAAAGAAGTCCTTCTCTCCCAGCCAGTGGTCGCCCAGATAATCGCCATGGTCGGATGTGAGTACGATCAGTGTGTTGTCCCACTGGCCACGCTTTTGCATTTCCGCAAACAGGACGCCCATCTGGTCGTCGATCTGCTTTATCAGCCCCATATAGGAGGGAAGAACGGTCTCGCGCACTTCGTCGCGGCGAAACGATTCCGAAACCCGGTGTTCCATAAAGGCGGCGAAAACGGGATGCGGGTTCTCGCGTTCCTTTTCGCTGCGAACCGGGCGGCGCCAACTGCCTGGCCCGAACATGTCGTGATAGGGGGCCGGAACGATGTAAGGCCAATGCGGTTTGATGAATGAAAGGTGGCAAAGCCAGCCGTCACGGCCTTCTCGCGCATCTAGGAACTCGACAAAGCGGCGGGTCAGATAAGGAGTCTCGCTATCCTCTTCCGCAACCTTGGCCGCGCGATTGGAGTATTTCAGAAACCAGCCGCTGCCGGTTTCCTCCGGTGACGCACTGGCAACGCTGTTTGCCGCATCGTGCCAGGGGTTTTCACCCGGATAGCCTCTATCGCGCAAATAGGAATTATACGCGGTGTCGGCGTCACGGGCGTGTACACCGTCGTCCCGCTCGAAGGCATCGAACCCGCACTCCGACAGTCGTGCGCCGATAATGGAATCCGGCGCGACGCCAAGCCGTTCCATGCCCTCGACGTCCGCACGCATGTGCGTCTTGCCGATCAATACGGCTTCGACACCCAGGGGCCTCAGATGGTCTCCAAGCGTCTTTTCCCCGATTCTCAGCGGATACCCGTTCTGGATGGACCCATGCGACATCGGATAGCGTCCGGTATACGAACTCATCCTGCTTGGGCCGCAGATGGGAGACTGAACATAGGCGCGCGTAAATCTCGTACCCTCGGATGCCAGCAAATCGATATTCGGAGTGTCGAGACCTTCGTGTCCGTAGCAGCTCAGATAATCGAACCTGAGTTGATCGCACATGATGTATAACACGTTGCCGATCTTGGATTTCGTATTCATCTACTATTGATCCGCATCAAAAGAGCTCAGGCGGGTTCTTCAATGGACTCGGTGCTGTCATCAAAAGGACATCCTGCGGTCGGCATTGTCTCTGACGTTCATCTCGATCCCATGTTGGGTTCTCATTTCCTGCGATCCGCAAAGGACCGTGATGTGGAGAGGCTAGAGCTGCCGCCATGGCTTAATTGTCCGTGAATTTAGCAATTGTCATGAAGCTGTCAGCCGTTCGTTTGGAAGACCCGTTCAAGGCGAGCGCGCAATTCCTTCACCGCAAGGGCCACGCACTCTCTGTATCCGCCGGAAATTCCCACATCTCCAATCATCAATGAGCAGATATCAAATATGGACAGCAATGTCCATTTTAGCGCTGATTTGGCTCTTGCGCCTCTTGGGTCGCAACAGCATCGGAGGAATGGCCAATCATCGAGGCGGAGGCGAGGGCGGTTCGCGACTCGCCGACATGCTTGCTTACCCGTGCGGATATCACCATTATAGGCCGTCGCATCGGCGTCTTCTGCGTTGTCCATTACAGTGTTGGGTGCGACGCCAATCGCGTGCCGTGGGCCGGTATCGGTTGTCGGGGCTTGCGGGCAATTCGCGGCTTGCCTTTCTTTTAAAAATGTACGTAGATGTACATAAATATGATTTGCCTGACTTGAGTGCGAAACGGCGCTGCGAAAAATCCAGCCTTGGGCCGCTCGCCAACAGATCGATTCTCGCGCCTGACTTGGAAATGGAAATGAGCACCTACACGCTGACTGTCACTTGCCCTTCGACACGCGGTATCGTTGCCGCGATATCCGGCTTCCTTGCTGAGCAAGGGTGTAACATTATCGACAGCTCCCAGTTCGATGATTTCGAAACCGGAAAATTCTTCATGCGGGTGAGTTTTGCTTCTGAAATGGACGCTGATCTCGTCCAGCTGGAAACGCGGTTTTCAGAAATAGCAAAACGCTTGATGATGGATTTTGCCTTCCACGACGAGAAACATAAGATGAGAGTTGTCATCATGGTTTCCCGATTTGGTCATTGTCTGAACGACCTGCTCTATCGCTGGCGTATCGGAGCTCTGCCCATAGATATCGTGGCAGTAATTTCCAACCACATGGATTACCAGAAACTTGTAGTCAACCACGACATTTCGTTTCACTGCATCAAAATGACCAAAGAAGACAAGAGTTCGGCCGAGTTGCAGCAGATGGCGATCATAGAAGAGGCTGGCGCCCAACTCGTCGTGTTGGCTCGTTACATGCAGGTGCTCTCCGATGAGATGTGCAGCAAGATGTCGGGCCGGATTATCAATATCCACCACTCATTTCTGCCTAGCTTCAAGGGAGCGAATCCCTACAAACAGGCTTATCAGCGTGGTGTGAAGCTGATCGGGGCGACTTCCCATTACGTGACGACGGATCTGGACGAAGGTCCAATTATCGAACAGGATATTGTTAGGGTCACCCATGCACAGAGCCCCGACGACTACGTATCGATGGGACGGGATGTGGAAAGCCAAGTATTGGCCCGGGCTATCCATGCCCATATCCACCGTCGCGTATTTCTGAACGGAAGCAAGACTGTCGTATTCCCGGCATCGCCTGGTTCGTATGCATCGGAACGCATGGGATAGGCCGCAGCCTTGGCGCTCATAGGGTCGGGTATGTACTGAAGTCGTCAATCATTGAGCATGTGATCTGTTGGTCTTGTTCGCTTCCTAATTGAGCTCGCTGTCAAAGTGAACAATAGACCGATGAGATCGGCGCGGCGCGTTCGACTTGCCCCAAGGTCTTGTCCGCGTGGTCACGTGACGCGTTTGAACACTTCGGCCCCTTGCGTATCGAGTTGCAAATTCGTTCGGGGTAGCTTCCCCAATTGGCCGACGAGCGTCACGATCTTGTGTCCCATTCAGCGCGTGCCGAGACTTGATCTTTCACAAAGGAAAACCACTGATGGCCTCGGGTTTATGAATGTAGTAGCCCTGAGCGTAGTCGACCCCCAACGTTCGAAGTCTGCATGCTACCTCCTCATTGGCGACAAATTCGGCCACGGTTTTCACGCCGAGAACTTTGGCGACGTCTACGAAACAGCGGATCGCTGCCTCATTCAGTTCATCCCCGATCAGGCCTTGCACGAACTGACCGTCAATCTTGAGGTAATCGATTGGGAAGCGTTTGAGATAGCCGAACGAGGAGACGCCAGCCCCAAAATCATCAAGCGCGATCGTTACGCCACGGCTTCGCACGGCCTCTATGAAGACCAATGCGTCCGCCATGTTGGTGATGAGGGCGGTTTCTGTGATCTCCAGACAAAGACGATTACACACCGCATCACCGGCCGCATCCAACTTCTCGATTGCCCATTGATGAAACGAGCGGTCGCCAAGCGAATGCCCAGATAGGTTCACGCAGATGACACGGTTCTGCCATGCGGCCTCTCTGCTTTGCATCCATAGCAGGACATTGGACAAAACCCAGTTGTCAATCCGAGTGCTGAGACTAAACCGTTCAGCAGAAGGGAGGAATGAGTTCGGCATGACTACCTCGCCGTCCTCATCAATCATTCGTAGCAATAGCTCAATTCTGTCCTGACAGGGCAACTCGTCGCTCAGTGCCGCGATCTTTTGCCCATGCAGGACGAAGCGGTTTTCCTCAAGGGCACGTTCAATGCGCGTCGCCCATCGGGTCTCGCCAGAACGGGCCTGCATTTCCTCGTCGCTTTCTTTCCAGACATGGACGCGATTGCGGCCTGAGCTCTTGGCGACATAGCAAGATGTGTCCGCAGCTTGCAGGATCACCGCGACGCTGTGTGAGGTGTTGTCGATCGGAACCAGGCCAATGCTCGCCCCAACCCTGAAGGGCTGACCATCGTGGATGAAGCGATAATCGCTCATGCGATCACAGATTTTCTTGGCAATGCGTTCGCCAACTTCGGCGCCACAGTGTTCGAGAATGACCGCGAATTCGTCACCGCCCAGTCGCGCTGTCGTGTCACCCGATCGTACTGTGTTTGCCAGCAGTTTGCTGACCTGTTTGAGCAGCTCATCGCCGACTGCGTGGCCACATGTATCGTTGACGATCTTGAACTGATCGAGGTCAAGATACAGCAAGGTGCTTTGTATCGCCTCCGTTTGGGCTCTCTTGAACACTTGATTCAACCGTCGATCAAACTCGGACCGGTTCACGAGACCAGTCAATTGGTCATGGGTCGCGCGATAGGACATCTCTCGTGAAAGACGGCGTTGTTCGCTGACGTCGTGAAAAACCAGGACGGCGCCGAGCACTTCACCCGCCGCGCTGCGAATCGGTGCTGCGGAGTCCTCGATGCTGTATTCGCGCCCATCACGCGCAATCAGCATGGTTTCTTCGGCTAGCCCGGTCACGCGACCGCGTTCCAGGCATGCTTTGATCGGATCATAGGCTTCTTCACGCGTCACTTCGTGCACGATGGCGAATACACGCGACGAAGGTTGCCCTCGAGCCTCCTCTACCGCCCATCCGGTCATGTATTCAGCAACTGGGTTCAGCCATTGGACACAACCTTGGGCGTCGGTTGTAATCACGGCGTCGCCGATGGAGTTCAGTGTCACCCGCATCAGCTCATGTTGCTCCGCGAGCTCCAGGGCCAGCTCTCGTTGGGTTGTCACATCCCAGGTCGCTCCGATGAGCCTTTGCGGGGTGCCGTCCTTGCCCGAATGGACTTTCGCAGAAACATGAAGATGACGTATCGTGTTATCCGGCCAGAAGATGCGGAATTCCTCATCCATCTGGTTCGCATTCTCCATCGCCCGCCTGACGGCTGTCTCCATGCGAGCGAGGTCATCAGGGTGCATCTGCTTCCGCCAGAGATCCCCGATCGGGATGTCGATACGTTCCGATAGGCCGTAAAGCTCATACATCCAATCATCCCAGTGCACGCTGCCCTCACGCAGGTCCACCTCCCAGATGCCGATCCCGCCGCTGTCGGCCGCGATCGCCATCCGTTCTCCCATCAATACCCGCTCTTCCTCGTCCTGCTTTTGGCGCGTGATATCCGTGTGGGTGCCGATCATCCGCATCGGTTCGCCCTGATCGTTTCGGGCGGTCACCTGGCCTCGATCCAGGATCCAAACCCAATGGCCATCCTTGTGACGCATCCGGAACTGTTCTTCGAAATATGGAGCCTCTCCCTTCAAATGAGCGACGTCGGCATGCAATGCGCGATCAACATCATCGGGGTGGATCAGGTCCAACCATTGGGTGCCGGAATCCGATAACTCACCGGGTCGATATCCAATCAGTTCGCACCAGATGTCGGAATAGAGTGTCTTGCCGGTGTCTAGATTGGCATCCCAGACGCCGATCCGGCCATTGCGCGTGGCGATTGCAATACGTTCATTCACCTGCTCAAGCGCAATGCGCTGGGTGACCTGCTCAGTTACATCCTGAAATGCGCCGACCATTCTGACGGGCTTGCCGCTTTCGAACTGAGCCGATCCTACAGCCCGCACCCATATGCGTTCACCATCCATCTTGATGAACGGCAGTTCAACATCCCAACCTTCGCCAGTCGCTATGCTCTTCTCAATCGCTGCCTCTATGACCGGCCGGGCTTCCGGCGCATAGAAATTGACTGCTTCGGCGAGTGTGGGCTTGTAGCCGGGCTCGACACCGTGAATCCGGCAGGTCTCGTTCGACCAGAAGATCTCTTCATTGACCACGTCCACTTCCCAACCGCCGACGCCTGCGAGCCGGCCGGTCCGTTCGAGGAAATCCTCGCTCTTACGCAACTCTTCTTCTCTTTTCTTGCGTCTGGAGATGTCCTGATGCGTGCCGTACATCCATTCCGGCTTACCGTCATCAGTCCAGCTCAGCACGCACCCGCGACCTAACACCCACACCCAACTGCCATCCTTGTGACGAAGGCGCGTCTCGCACTCGTATTCATCGGAGAGTCCGGCCAGGTGTGCATCGAGTCTCTTGTGGCTCTCGATGGCGTCGTCAGGGTGAATCCGGCTTTGCCACGTATGGACGTCGGGCAGGCCGAGCTCTTCCAGCGCATAGCCAATGATGGCCCCCCATTGCGCGTTGAGACGTACTTCGCCGGTCTGGATGTTCCACTCCCAAGTACCGGCCCGCGTTGCCTCGAGAATTTGTTTCAGCCGTCGGCGCTCGTCTCGCAGCGCGTTTTCCACCTCGCGCCGATACGTGACGTTTTCAATGATCGCCATTGTGCGTAACGGTTTTCCCGTATCGTCACGTTCCAGAATGGCCGACAATAGGACATCGATCACGGCGCCCGACTTCGTGACCATCTGGTATTCGACATTCTCGCAGTGGCCCAGCTTGAAGAATGTGGGCAAAGTTTCATTCTTGGCTTTGATCTTGGACTGCTCGGTGAGAAAGCTGGACGAGTACTGCCCGATCACTTCTTCGCGTTCGAAACCCATCTCTTCCAGCCAGCGGTCGCTCACGCTGACAAGCCGTCCCTCCGCATCAATCGAATGAAGCATTGCTGGCGTTGCGCTGTAGAGGCGATTGACGCGTTTCTCCGCCTCGACCAATTGCGCGTGGCTCCTGGCCATCTCTGTGATGTCTCGGATGATTTCGGTCGCACCTGTGACGTTGCCGTCAGGCGCGACAACAGGGCCAATCGATACCGAAACTGACAGCGGAGAGCCGTCCTTGTGCCGCCTTACAGTGTTGATCGATGCGGTGGTTTCCGCGCCGCGCAACCGCGTTCTGACATCCATCTCGAAATCGCGCTGATCGTTCGTGAGAATGAGGTCGAGGGAGTGTCCTTCCGCTTCTTGCGCAGAAAAGCCGAACATGCGTTCCGCGGCCCCATTCCAATGTTGAATCACGCCGTTGCAGTCGATCGTCACGATGGCATCAATACTATGTTCAAGTATGGATCGAGCGCGCGACTCGGCAGCGAGCAGTCGGCGTTCGTGCAGTGCTGCAACACGCGTTTCCATCGCGCGCGCAGCTGCATCGGCGAGGTGTTTCAAAACCTGTTTCTTGTCGTCGGAAAGCGTTCTTGGCTGGCAGTCGACCACACATAGGGAGCCAACATTCTCCCCTGTCGAGAGGGTCAGCGGAAATCCGGCATAAAAGCGGATATGTGGCTCGCCAACGACCATAGGATTATCGGCAAACCGCGCATCTCGTGTCGCGTCCGTCACCTCCATCAGGCCGTGGCCTTGGATTGTGTGGGTACAAAATGAGATGCTGCGTCCACCCTCGCGGGCATCGCCAAGGCCGACATTGGCCTTGAACCATTGTCTTTCGGCTTCGATCAGGCTGATCAGTGAAATGGGAGTTCCGCACACCAGTGCCGCCGCTTGCGCCAAGGCGTCGAATTCCTGTTCCGGATCACTGTCCAGGATTTCCAGTTTCTTTAGGGCTTGGAGACGCTTCTCCTCGCGACCATCGACAGACGAATTACTCACAGAATGCCTCGGCATTAGCGCAACATCTCGACTGAAATCTTTGGCACGCCGGTGAATTTGACGTTAATTTGACAGCGCATAATTCTTGGCAATGCCACTTGAAGCCGATATGTGCAGAGCAAGCATCTGCATTGTACAGGCGTGGTTGGGCAGGTGGAGAGCAATGTTTGGAATAAGCCACGGCTAGCGTCTCCGGTTTGAGTGAGTTCCGTTCAGTAATCCAACGTTTACGCATTCGACGTAACTTGCAGGCAACGAAAATGGGAAGATGAAATGTTGCGTTCTTGGAGGCGCGCGAGTCGCTACGCATTGTTCGGAGCGCTGTCCGGACTCGGTTTTCCTCTCACGGCGATGACCATTGACCAAGTCTGGCGTGGATCCAGCTGGGTGCCGCTCGGCGATCTCATCAGTTCCAATCCTGTGCATTTGATCGTGTTGACGGCGCCCTTGGTGCTGGGAGCGCTGTTTGCCGTGCTCGGACATCAACATGATCGGCGTGCCGACCTGGCCGGTGAAAAGGACGGGATTGACCGGAATTTCAAGCTCCTGGTCCAAGGCGTTACCGACTATGCGATCTATATGCTTGACACTGCCGGTCATGTGATGAGCTGGAACGCCGGGGCAGAGCGGTTCAAAGGATACACTGCCGACGAAATCATCGGGCAACATTTCTCACGCTTCTACGGCGAGCAGGACAGGCTTGTGGGGTTGCCCGAGACAGGATTGGCGACTGCGCTCAGGGATGGTCATTTCGAGACCGAAGGCTGGCGGTATCGAAAGGACGGTACGAAGTTCTGGGTTCAGGTTGTCATCGATCCAATCTTCGACGAGGCCAAGCAACACATCGGATTCGCGAAGATCACGCGAGACCGAACCGAACAGAAGGCGGCGGCCGACCATTTGGCGCATCTTGCGCGATACGACGCTTTGACAGGCCTGCCCAACAGACGGCACTTCCTGGAGGAGTTGGACATCTGTTTGCAGAACGCCGAAGCTGCGGGACGGAAAGTCGCTGTTGTCAACATAGACCTCGATCGGTTCAAAGAGATCAACGACACACACGGCCATGATTGTGGCGACCGTCTGTTGCGGCTGCTGGCCGATCGAATCTCGGAAGACTTGGCGCCAGGAGAGTTCATTGCTCGTTTTGGAGGCGATGAATTCGTAGCGTTCAAGACGTTCGAATTCACACCCGAACTGACTACGTTCCTCAATACCCTGAATGGACGGCTGCGAGAACTGACATACCTCGGAGATATCGCGATCCTTCCAAGTGGCAGCATGGGCGTGGCCATCTTCCCCGTCGATGGGACACAGTCAAGCAAACTCATCGCAAACGCGGACCTTGCAATGTATCGCGCTAAGGAAAGAGCCGACCTCCCTATTTGCTACTTCGAGCCCGCAATGGACGAGGCTGCACGCACGCGTCGGATGCTCGCGTCCGACATGCGCACTGCGCTTGAAGAGGGGCAGTTCTATCTTGACTACCAGACGCAGCATTCGGCCGAGACGCATGCTGTTGTTGGTTACGAAGCGCTTCTTCGGTGGAACCATCCCACGCGAGGACTTATCTCACCGGCCGAGTTCATTCCGATCGCCGAAGAGACTGGGTATATCTCTCCTTTGGGTGAGTGGGTCGTGCAGACTGCGTGCCGCCAAGCGGCGGAATGGAACATTGCCGAGAAGATTGCGATCAATATCTCGCCACTGCAGCTGCGAGACACGGCACTCATTGATACCGTTCGTCAGGCTTTGCGCGAAACCGGCATCGATCCTTCCTTGATTGAGCTGGAAGTCACTGAAACGGCAATCATCGGTGACCGGCACCATGCGTTGCACATCTTGCAGCAACTGCGAGCGACGGGAGTGACGATCGCAATCGATGATTTTGGAACGGGGTATTCTTCGTTGGACACCCTTCGGTCGTTTCGCTTCGATCGGATCAAGGTCGATCGCAGCTTTGTGGCCGGTTTGGACATGGATCGACAAAACCAGGCTATCCTACGGGCGATATTGGCACTCGGTAAGAGCCTCGGAATCACCGTTTTGGTGGAAGGCGTTGAGACATTCCACCAATTGTCGATGCTCGCCCGAGAAGGGTGCGATGAGGTGCAGGGTTTCCTGTTTGGCAGACCTGCAAGCCTGGACCGAGTACGCACACTGCGTGCAGGACTGAATCCTGGCGGCATGGCTTCGGTGCACTAGCGAACCCTTGTGCTCAGGCAACGGCGTGAATTGTTAGATGTTGGGAAGTGGGTGGCCGTTTTCGGGCAATTCGCTGCTGCCGGTCAATTGATGACCTGCCGCCGATCGGTCCAGCAGCTGGATTGCGGCATAGGTTGGCTCAATCGCTCCGGGCAAGGCGACAAACAACAACCTTGTCAGGAGTTGTGACGGGCCGCATGCGAGTCTCGACAGAGAGAATCCAGCGTGGTTTCGCGCGAAGATCAGAACATGAACAGAACCAATCCGCAGGTACGATTAGCTTGGGGATTGGGCCCTAATTGTTCGTCTTAAGCTTCCCCTTTGTTCGATCCGCCTACAGGAATTGCTAGTGTTGCTTCAGGTTCAAAAGATTGCGTCGCTAGCCGTCTGCCACGACAAAACTGCATGATCCGTCCTTGGTTTCTAGTGCCTAGCCACCGCGAGCTTCTGGTTGCCATCTGTTGTCAAAATGACGTGATTCAAGCCAAGTGTCGCCAGGGGTCACCGCCCAGCGGTTGATAGGGTGTCACGTGTTATCACCGCCTTTGTTGTCGTGCCTGGCTATGACGTCACTCTGACAGTGTTCATGCATGCCTTTGGCAGGGTAGCGGCCTTGCGCATGTGCCGCCGTTCGTGAGCGGTCTGGTACGACAGCACTTTGTTCTAATTGAGCTGAATCGGGACGCCGCTTCCCCCGCGCAAGGCGACGGAGTTGTCGCGCTGGAGGCCTATTCTGCGGTTCAGCAGCCGGGCGTCGCGGGCACTAAGGCTTTATTTCAATCATATGGTCCATCTGGATCATGTGAAGCTTAGTCGGTTCATTTAGAAATCAAGTTAAGCTACAATTGCATCATGTATTGACGGAAATATATCGTCATACAATTTGCGAACGTCGAGTTAATGAGCGACATAAGCTATGTGTAGGATTTATAGAAATAGCAAAAAAGGAGAAGAATTGAGGTTTCGTTTGATTAAAATACGCGAAATAGTTCCTTAAATTGAATATGGCAAGATCCTGTATGTAAACAATACATCTCGGTAGATCGCAATTGCGGAACACCATCGGCCTTCCCTCAATTTCCAGAGTAAGCGGTACGATGTCCGTTCCTGGCGACAACTGGAGGTTCGCTACGCCGATGATCTCGCAGCAGTTCGGATTTTCATTCGCTGCATGTTGTTCGAGGAGCTCCTCATGAACTTTGGGTTTCAAACGGCTCATCATCAAGAGTGGGGCATGACGATATGACTTCTGATGCCATCACGATTGCCATAAAGGTAATCTTCCTCACATTTGAGATTGCGGTGTTTGCGGGCTTTGTCATCGCCGCTCATCGGCACTTCAAGCAGGCTGGCAAAGGTGTCGGCACTGGTTTGATATATGCCAACTCGGTTCTGCTGATGGGGGCGACCTTCTACAGCACCCTCTTGCAGACGGTCGTCCCTATCCGGTGCGCTGTCGCTGTTGCCATTTCGTCGGCTGGAGCTCTGCTGTTCCGTTGGGCGGTAATCACCACTCGTGACAGAGGACTCTATCTCGCGTGCTCCGGAAGGGTTCCGAATGGACTGGTATCCTCCGGACCTTACAAATACGTGCGCCATCCATTCTACCTCTCCTACATCATCTTCTGGATTGGCACGTGTTTGGTAGCTGACTCCCTCGTTGCCTACGTCCTCTTGTTCATGCTGTCCGGGCTCTATCTCAAGGCTGCATCGGACGAAGAGAAGATGATCAGGCAGTCTGAGCGCCGCGTCGAATATGAGGAGTATGCCGCCAGAACGTCATTCATGCTGCCCAGTCCTTTTAGGAGGATTGAATCATGATCATCAGCGAAAGTAAGAACTTTGCCTTTCCGAACGCGGACGGGTTCCAACTGATACCCGCCCACACAACGACAGCACGGAACCAAGTATATAGCCTTAGACACCGTGCTTACCGCGCAAGCGGCGTGATGACAGATTCGGTCGGCGACCTTTTCTACGACGACTACGATTCCAAACAGAACTGTTTTTCGTTCTTGCTTCTCCATGAAGGCAGGCCGATGGGCTCTATCCGGGCGAACCGAAAAGTCCTTGAGTCCGACGAGGTCGGCGCTATGGATGCCTTCGGGCCAGAACTAAGAGCGGCGGGTATCGCGGGAAACTCGTTCGTGGAGAGCAACAGGTTCGTTATCGATCCGTCCTTCGAGAGAAGGGGAATCAGGGCACTGATTCAACTGATGCGTGGAATCAGATTGCACACAGCCCTCGCTGACGCTCGATACGTCGTCACAGCAGTACGAGTGCAGCATGTCGACTTCTACAGACGGTTTTTGAAGATGTATCCAATTTCCAAGCCGGCAATGTATCCAGGCTTGGATATGCTCACCGTGCTCTTGGCGGCGGACGTGAAGCGCGATTCCAAGAGTGTGTTCGATCGAATTCCGGAACTCGCCGTTATGGAAGATGAAATCGCGTCCTACGCTGAATATGTTGGCCTCTAGCGATGAGGACAGCCGTCGTCACGGGCATATCTTCTCCCTTGGGGCTCGGGATAGCGCAGAGGCTGCGCGAGCGGGGCTTCATCATCATTGGAACGTCTCGACGCCGAGTGAGCGCACTCGAATCTCTCCCCGGCTTTCGGATATTCCATTGCGATTTCATGGATCGATCCACGGTCGAAGAGGCTGCCGGTGAGATCGCGCGGGCCTGCGCCGGTTCGACCTCGGTATGGTTCGTAAACGCCGCCGGGGCGTCGGCCTTGACTTCACTCGAGGATGCCGATCGCCAGATCTACGACCTGAATAACGTGAACTTCGTGGTTCCGGTCTCCCTCGCACACGCACTTCTTCCCCTGATACGCAAGAGCGCTGGAAGAATTCTTTGGCTAGGCTCGCAGAGTTCGCGCCTCTGCGCGCCACTCTTGGGAGGATACGGAGCGTCGAAAGCAGCGCTTCGTGCCTACTCCGAGGTTCTAGATCTGGAGCTTGTGCATTTTGGCGCTCGTTCAATATATGCGGAGCTCGGGAATGTCAGGACGGGACTTCACAATCGGGTTCTTGCGGAGGCTAGGGTATCCTCGAATTCACCGTATGCCAGGCTCTACGAGGCCGCGCCGGAACTTTCGGCCCGCATGCTGCGCCACGCAATGGACGTAGACAAGGCTGTGTCCAGATTGGTCGCGCTGCTTGAGCGCGAGAATCCAAAACCCGTGGTCGCGGTGGGGAGGGATGCGGCCGTGCGCGCCCTAATCGGCAGGCTTTCCCCCTCCGCGTTCCGCATGCTCGTGCGCTGGAGGCTAGACTGGTAGTCTAGCTGGATCATGCGCAAGCTCACCAATTGCGTGATGATCGCCTGCAAGATCAATCGATTCAACGGAAGCAGGGGGCGGGAATGGATGCCAGTGTAGGCTCTGGCGGCGAAACCGCATTGCTCGCGCTTCAAGCCCATGCGCATGAGGTCGTCGCTCTTGCCCGAGTGGAATCCGAAGTGGAGCCGCTCATATTGTTCCAAGAGACGGTGCGATGGATGCACGGCTTAGGCGCTCTTGGCCTTCAGGCTGAGGCAGTGGGACTAGGAAAGGACGACATACGGCAAGCCCTCGAGCCCGCTCGGAAGATTGCCTCACGGTCATCATGGATTCAGAGGCTGCAGGAGTGGCCCCGGGGATACCAAGGCGACTTCGAAACGATCGAGCGATTGATGGAGGGCACCCCAAACCTCACGCTGGGAACAGTGCATGGTTGCATGGAGTACTACGCCCTTAACTGTCCAGCAGCCCAGCAGCACCGCAATAAGATCGATATACAGTCTGAATTGATCGCTGATGCCGCTCGCCGCGGAGAGGCCTTGCTTTCTCTGGCTTGTGGCGGCTCACTTGACGTGCTGCGAGCGGCTGAGTTGGCGCCTTTGCATGGTGCTCGGATCGTCCTGAACGACATTGATGCCGACGCGCTCGAATTGTCAGGAAGCAGGCTCGACGAAAAGGAGATCGCCGCCACCACCGTTGAGGGAAACGCGATGAAGGTCGTTAAGAACGTTGGCCGTGGGGAGTTCGGTTTGGTCCTCGCTGGAGGGCTGTTCGATTACTTGAGCGACCGTTTCGTAGAGCGAATCGTGTCTGACTGCTACGAGAAGCTTCCCGATCGAGGACGGTTGGTTTTCACAAACATTCTGCGTCCTAATCCGTACAGGCCCGTCATAGAATTCCTGGCCAACTGGGAACTAATCGAACGCACCCCGAAAGATGTGCTTGATACTGTCGGGCGAGCGGGCGTTCTCAAGGAGGCCGTGAAATTCACGTCGGACCGAACTGGCCTGACACTCGTGACGATTATCACGAAGCAGTCTTCGGAAGTGGCGTGGTAGCATGGTTGGCCGGAAGCCCGCGAGGAAGGCAGACGAGCGTCATTTGCACGCGGTGGCAACCGTCATTCTCGTGTTCGGGCTTCTGTTCTTGGGCGCGTTGGTATCCTTGTCGGCGATGAGGCTTTTTCGTGAGCCGATCGTCGACATGACGCCACCGAACGGCGCCGGCCTCGCGCGCAGTTCCAATGGCATGCGAAGATTCTCCCAAGTTCGCATCTTTCCAAGCGGCTGGAAAATGCAGGGGGTGGTGGCATGACGCACGAGAAGAACAAGCCGAGACGGTTTCGGTCAATTTCTCATATGTATATGGAGCTTTCAGTCAGAGTCGTTAGTCCAAACCCAGTATTTTTTCCAATGAGCTCTTCCTTGTAGAAGGCGCAGTGCTATCTGTGTATCGTATGGATATTGAGGCCACAGAGTTTGGCTGCCTTCAGTAGAGCGAATTGCTGCCGAAAAAGCATCAGATTATCGAAGCGATTGTTGTCAACACGCTTTGCGATGCGCGTATCCGCCTATCTTCATCGAATGCCCCACTGGGCGATCGAACATGACAAGACATGTTGGACATATCTGATTGCCGACTGCGACTAAGCTCGCACGAATATCTGATCCAAATACCTAGTGGCGCTGAGCCTCGACCAACCGTCCGATGTCAATCTGTCGGCGTACTCCCATTTTCGACATCGCAGATTTTATCTGATTGCGCACGGTGTATACGCTGACCTCCCGCTCCTGCGCGATCTCTCTCGGCGAAAGTCCTTCAACGAGTCTAAGTATCGAGCGTGTCTCGAAATCGGTGAGTCCGAAGTGTTTACCGAGCGCCAGCTGCTCGGTGTCCCTGATCGATTTCGCCGAAGTCAAGGTGACAAGAAATATGGCTTTGTCGGTTCCATAAGGGATACACAATCCGGAGTAAGGAAGCGCCTCGGGGACCACGCGCGCAATGCGGACTGTCCATTCGGTGTCCTGTGCGCAATCACGCAATTTGAAGGTCTCTGGAAGGTGAAGGTCCGAACCCGCCACGCCGGCAAGTTTTCTCTCGAACGTCTGATCATGTGACCACTGCGTAAACGTCTGCCGCCGACCGAAATCGAGCCGGATGAAGGCCCCGTCGTCAAGAAGATGCTCGACTGCGCGATTGGCATACAGCATTCGACGGTCTTCGCTGATTGCGAATACAGCCGCTGCACATGGATCCGGCGTCGCGGAAAGCGCCTGCCTCTCCAGCACCTGATCGGACACCGTTCGCGCGATCTCGAATGCCTGCTGCAAATGTGGCGTGAGCAAAGAGACGATTTCCATCCAAGGCTTCTCGATTAGATCGATGTCGCGACGCCGAATATTGCCCCCCAACAGGAACAAGCGTGTTTCCTCTTTGAACAGCATCACGCCTCCGCCACCAAGAATGTCCTCCTGTGGCAGAATCCAGTCGTTGTACCATTCCGTCTGATAGAGCCTCTCGAGTGAACACATCGACTCTGCTTGGCGTGGTGCTCCTATTGTTCCTTTGAATAGGCTGTCCGTCCACGCGTTCTTGTCGAAGAAATAGTCTTGGTATGATTGTATGAACTCTGGATCAAACAATGCGCACTTCATTCCGAAGTCGGAATTGGAGTCGAAATCGAAACCATACATGTGCGTTCTCACACCGCCGAAGAGGTGCGCGAGCCGGTGAAGAAAGACATCCCACTTGCTGTCGTCGAGCGCAGCGCCGTAGATCAGCGTCGTTAGCTCATCGAATTCACGAAGACCTATGTCCATAAACAACTTCCCAGAATAGAAACCTTAATCGTGTCGCCGGGGAAGTCAATTCTTGAAGGTTGATATCTTGAGGTGTTTGCACGCGCTGTCAACGCGGTTCAGGATGCTATGCAGGCAGTGAGTACTTAGCTCGCCCTGACGCATTGACGAGAATAGCTCATAGAGACGGCATTTGTGTGCGCCCTTAATTGTGTCTGCCTTTGCGCAGAATTGGCGCCAAAGATGGATTCGGTTTTCTGTTGGAGCTTAGAGGTGAGGAGCGAACGTAACGCCAATTCCCCTAGCCAAGATGAGCGTGATGCCGATGATCATCACCGCCCAGCCGATGGCAGGCATAGTCCGATAGAAGGCACGATGCCTTCAGCCACTCAAGTATTTCATCGAGCATGGTGCTGAACCCGCTAGGTGGGACCAAGATTTTCACCCAGATTGGAAAGGCGATGTCTTCCGCCTTGGAGTGTGGCGTGCTGTCTCTAATCATAAGAATGTATAGGGGTATATACGTGCACGCGAATCCATCTTCACTTCGCTGTCATCAACAGCGTTAACTGACCTGAATCAAAGGACGGTTGCACAACGCGAAGAACGACATGCTAGGATTGCACCGATGCGCTAAACTGAGGAGCTGATCACGCGCATTACTTTGCGTTTCTTTTGGGAGGGGGCATGCGCGTCGCGCACGGGTAAGGGCTTGCTATGGGTAATCGCCATTGGCGTCGTCGCGACGTGGCTTGGGCAAGTTGGGAATGACCTGCTCCCAGTTCTCGTGCGCGGCAGGAGGCAATCGGTAGGTCGACATCGGAGCCTCTCAGCGCGAAGAATACGCAGCTGTTCTCGACAGCGCGACTACGCCTTCGCAGTGAGCCGAACATCCAAGCCGATGTCTTGGCCGTGCTCGACTCCGGTACGCCGTTGGCATCGTTTGGACGCTCGGGAGCCTGGCATCAGGTGACTGCGGGAACCGAACAGCGTCACGGCTGGGTGCATGGTGACTATCTCTCCGCCCAACGGCCAGCTCCGGCGCCTGTAGCCAAGCTTCAAGCGCCGGTAACAGAGCAGAGGTTCACCTGCACTGTTCCGATCCCAACGCTGAAGAACCAGATGATCCGCGAAAGCATCGCCCGCTATTCCGGCAGTTGCCCTTACCTTTACAACGCGGACGAGGAGGGCGCCGTTGTGGTGAACGAAGCGCCTGGTCGCGCCCCGGTGGCTATTCTCCGCTCTGTTATCCGAACGATGTCTCACCGGATATGGTTCGGGAGTTCTGTGAGGTGCTGAAGCTTCGCAGACAGGGGCGATAGAAGCAAAGGTGATGACATCTAAGGCTTTGCGATGAACAGCCCTGCCTGTTTAATCCAGCGAGCGGAACTCATGCCATGTCCTGCTTTAGCCGAGTTGATGGCGGTCCTTACCAGCTCCGGCTTCACTTGCGCAAACGCTGAGCGTTTCTGCCGCATCAGCTTGCGCCGAGTGAGTTGGCAAAGCGAGTGATCTGGCATTCCAGCGAGTTTCTCGCTCTTGGTGTTCAGCATCTACCTCTTACGCCTCAACAAAATGGTGAGGTAAACCAACAATGATGCAGCGCAGACGACGGCGACGATGATCTTGGTCGTCAGATCGCTGTTTTCAAAACCGTGCGGAATGACGAGCATGGTCTGCCTCCTTCACAGCTAGATTGTCGCAAAAAGAAAATGGCTAGATAATCACTGCTCAACTCGTGCTCTGATCGTTTTCAAATCGGTAAGGATCCGAGCCTCGCCTGTTGGGTCATCCGCAAATTTCTCAACATGCTCGGCCGGCATCTCGGCGGACAGGTTGCTCTCCAATCCCATCCTTCGCCTTTAGTCTTTGTGCAAAAGATCAAACAAATTACCGCGTCGTCAAGGGCGGGAAAAGTTGGGTCGGGGGATGGAGTTGCTAGTAGATAATCGAAAATTGTGAATAGTCGACCAAACGGCAAATGTCCATCGCTGGCATCTGCGGAACGCGATTTGCTTTCAAGCTATCGCTTTCATGATATTTGCATCTTTAGAGCAATCCAGTGAGATTGTTACACCGCGGTTACATGTGTTGGCTCTAGTAATATCGTATTTGCGTAAGCCATTGAAAATCTTGGTGGGCCGTACAGGACTTGAACCTGTGACACGCTGGTTAAAAGCGTGACATAAACATCACAGCCATAAATAACGCATATCGGTAAACATTTGAAAATCATCATTTTTTGACAAATTTCTACAAATTCTATTTGTAGGAAATATGCAAAATATTGTATATTTCTGTTACATGAGCGTTACACGGACTCCACGATAATGGCTCAGGTATTTCTTACAGAATCATTGGTTAGATCGGTCAGCTGTCCATCGGGCAAGCAGCAAGAAATCATCTGGGATTGCCCCATCGGCGAAGATGGGAAAGTTCGTCACGGCGCTATTGCGGGATTGGGTCTGCGGGTGACCGGAAACGGTCACAAGGCATTCATCCATTCCTACCAGTTCAACGGCAGACGGTGTCGCCATGTGCTCGGAAGCGCTACGTTGCTTTCGGTCGCGTCGGCGCGGTTGATGGCGCAGGAACGCGAGCTTCAGATCAACGCTGGTGTCAATCCGGAGAAGGAGCGCACCGACTACCGCAGGGTACATACACTTACGGTTCGCGAGCTTGTCGATGAGTATTTTGCCGGCCGACTGTCTCGACTTAGCCAGAGTAACCAGCGGAGTTTCCGATCGCTCGTTGCCCCCTGGCTCGAAATAGGGCTTAAGCCGGGAAGGGGCGGGCCGAAACGCCGGACGCAAGTTCCCTTCGGCCTGAAGCATGCCACTGACAGCGCTGAGAAGATAACGCCCAGTCAGATCGCCAATTTCGTGAACGGAATTGCCAGCGATTACCAGGCCAACGCAGCACTTCGGCATATCAAGGCGATGTATAATTGGGGCCTGAAAATGCAGCTGATCGATATGCGCAATCCGTGCGATCCGATCGAGCTACGCCGTACCCAACGACAGCGGCGCGAATACACAGATGCTCAAATCCGGAATCTCATAAAGGCGATCTTCAACCCGCCGTTGCTTGTTCCGCCTCTGCTTTGCGACCTGACGGGAACAGCCAAACGGGACGCTGCCCTGAATTGCGGAGCGGTCACCCAGGCAAACGAGCAATTGGTCGAACTTTGCGCATTCATGGGGATTCTGTTGTTGACCATGGCGCGCCCGAGCGATGTCCGAAACGCTGAATTTTCCCATTTCGATCTGGATCGACTAATCTGGCACAAACATAATACAAAGGGCCTGAAGCTCTCGCGCAGAGTGGCCGAGTTTGCGTACCGTTCTGTGCCAATCCATCCGCGAGTTGCAGAACTGGTTGCCGCGCAGCACCATCGTTGGCCTGAAGCGCAACATCTCTTTCCATGCCATACTGACCCAGCTCGACCGCGAAACAACTTTCATCGGGCTTTGAAACGCTTTCGGGCACTTCCTGAGGTCCCCGATCACTTCCAATTGTATGATCTTAAGCGGATCGCGATTTCACTAATGTTGACGGGGCAGGGCGTCTCACGCGAAGCCGTCTCCCACTACGTCGATCACAGGGGTAACCTTGAAACGACTATGATTTATGACCTCGGCTTGGTCGATCCCTTGCGTCCAGTTACGGAACGGCTCGGCGCCCTGTTAGAGGTATAATTCTTGACCACCGCTCTGTGACGTGAGTCAATCGAGATAGGGCGTCCCGCCGTTCGGTTTCTTCGCGACCTTTCTCGTTCTCCAACAATCAATGAAAGCATGCCACATGGAAGGTATTCCCGCCGTGGTGCTCACGCACGACCAGCTATCAGAAATGCTTGAATCCGCAGGTCAGCGCGCAGCTGAACTTGCTGTGAAACGGCTCCGCTCTGAACTGCAGCAATCTCCGGAACAGGCCACACTTGAACGGTTGCGCGGCTATCTTGCCGATCCCGCGACCGTTGCCGATCCTCGATCCCTCTGGGCGCACAGCGGCATCATCCGCGAAGTGCAGCCAACACCTCGTGGCAAGCCCAAATCGGTGGCTTGGTTCATGAAGTTCCAACGGGAAACCGGGCTGAAAGACTGCTCCACGCGTCGCAGCCCAACACATGGCCGTCGTAAGGAATGGACCTTTGCCGATATTGGGCTTGCGTGGGGTGTTTACTATGGAAGGTAGATCTGATGAGGGGCTAGCCGGTAGGCTGGGGCGTAAGCCTGAGTTGATCATACACACGAATAGTCAGGCTTCAACGGAGTTCGGTCCAAGCAGGACGTCACCCAGAGGGTGAAGTGCCGCATCAATGTCCTTATTGTGTGGATTTCACTGAACAACTAGAAAAGAGGTCTAGTCGAAGACATGCACGCATTCGGGCTCAAAGAACGCCTTCTCAAGCAATGCATCGCGCATCCGTATCGTGTCGTCGGCGAATATCACGATAACAAGGTCAGAAAGTGCGCGTGAGCAACAAACATAAAACAAGCGCCGTGTTCGATCGATAACGGAGTCCTTTCCGGCGGCAAGGTTCGCGCGATCCGTATCTGACAGTTCCGTTAAACCAAAATACTTGCCGTATGAGAACGTATTCGTTCGGCCCTCCTGATCGTCAACGACGACGATGACCTTATCGAACTCCGCTCCCTTGATGCCTTGCTGCGTGGCAAAAGGCGACAGCTTCTCAATGTACGTCCGATATCCCCATAGCTCCAATGCGTCACATTGCATGAAGCGAAGGGCGGCGTCTTCCGTTGTTGGCTCGATAATCGGTTCAGTGGTTTCAGCATAGAGATCAATCAGTGCGGTGTAGCGATCATCGAAAGCAATCAAATTGTTATCTCTCATGAAGCGCACAACATCGCCGACGCTCGCGCCGCCGTGATCGCCCAGCATAGCTACCAGCTCACCGATCTGTTGTTGCAGGTCGTTTAAAAGTCCCGCGGTGTCTTCAGCGGCCAACGCATCCGGCTGCAAACGAGGGCAATGTTTGCGAAGCAAGCGCATGATCTCGAATTCCCGCCCTTCGTGACGCGCAAGCACCACTGGCAAGACGTACGACAGGAAGGGGCGTACCACCCATGCGGTCCCGTCAATGAGGCCGGTACTGAGATCCTCGGGCGATTTGTCATTGAGCGCACTATAGAGGTTCGGAAAACCCAAACGGGCGGCCGCCATCCGGTGAACCAGCACTAAGAGCCGCAGCGCTTCTTCGTCTTCATCTTCCAGCCATCCTTCGTCACTATCCTGTTCAGCCAGCCAGCGACGTGCATCCACCAGGCGTTCTTGTCGCCGTTCATCTGCAGGTAGGATTAATACCCTGGCAGAACCTTCGACGGGAACGTCTTCGCCGTCTATTGCAATGCGGCGTCCCCGCGTTTGCTCGAGCCCATCGTCTTCCGCCCTGATCCGATTGATAACGCGCAGCACGGCCTGCGGACATCTGAAGTTCTCGGGCTTCTCTAGCGTTTCCCATTCCACTTCCGGAGGAATCGGACCGGCACCTTGCATGTAGATTTTCTGCACCGGATCGCCGAAGAACCCGAGGCAAAAGTCCTGCGGGACAGCGCGGGCCACTTGGCGTAATGCATCCACAAAGGTCGGATCAGTGTCCTGGCTTTCATCGACGAAGATCACTGGAAAGCGCCGCGGCAGAACCGATCGCATCAGTGCATGTTCGGTGATGAAATCGGGGCCGATTTTCAGAATATCGCTGTGACCGAGGACACCATTCGAGTAGTCGCTGCCGGTACCATAACGGAAGCCCTTCACCGCGCCAATTTCGGTGAGCTGACGCTTATAGCGCTCGATGTTTTCCGCCGCGCGGATCTTCGTGGCTTCTTTCGTTCGCGGTTTATCAATCTTTTCCTGTTCTTCGGCGATCTTTTCCTGCAAGCGGTTGTTCACCCAGGCCCGGAGATTATTTTGAAACGGCTTGATAACCGTCCAGAGAAAGCTGTGAATCGTGGAGACGTGGAATAGGTCGTCATTCCCAACATCCCCCCTAATTTCTTCGACCGCCACTTCGGTGTAAGTGATGCAAGCAACCTGTTGCCCGTTTCGGCGCAGGGTAGGCCCTTGGGTGCGTTCGATCTGCGCAAGAGCCTTGACCAGCGATGTTGTTTTTCCTGAACCGGCTCCCGCAACCATCACAAAATGCCGGTTGCCGTTGCCGGCGAGCCGCTGGTGAAGTGCTGTGTCGGTTTCTGTATTGGGTTGACCGATGCGGCTTGTCATGCAGCGTCACCTTCTTGCTGGTCGACCTCTTCCGCTGCTAAACCCAGCGTGGCTTCGAGCCACTGCAAGCCTTCGGCGATGTATTGAGGGACGTTCCAGGACGCCGGGTCTTTCGCGAGCAGTGCGAGCGCGAAATCCGTCTTCTTGTAGTTCGAACCACAGACCTTATCGTGAATACGCTGCGCCAGATGTTCAATATCCTGCGGTGCGCGCACCCGCAGTTTGAGGTCAGCGTTGGCGGTTTCCTGCGTCCAGTCGAGGTTATCGAAAGCGAAGGCGACTTCGAGTGTGCGACCGGCGCGCTGCGTTTGCTCGTCGTTACGTGTTAACTCAACCGTACAAGGATAGGTGACACGAACTGCCCCCAAGCCAAAAGCGTCGGCGGCGACGGTTTTACCAGCAGGGTCGACCTCTAAGAGCTCGTCGATCCTGATTCTGCCGGGCAGCCACTGCGCAAGCATCTGGTTAGAGGTCACCGCATCTGGTGTTTCCGGCGTGCAGGTGCTGCCCGCCGCGCCACCATCCTCGTCGTCGTTCGCATCTGGGTTGGCGTTATCGTCCTCTTCTTGATCGGCTGGCCCGATCACGCTGTCCAGATCGGTGACGATAAGTGTTGTTATTCCTAGGAATTCAATGAGGGTACGGAATAGGTGAGCGTACGCACCGCCGATTTCGAGTACGCTAAGATAACTGGATTGCAGGCCGGGTGCTGCTTTCGCGATCATCTGTGGCATGACAAGCCGTTCGACGTTGCCTTCGACCAGCACGGCTGCGTCCGCAAAGAAGAGATCACAGTGCGTTAGCTTTAAATATCGCTCCAGAAAATCACGGCTAGGATTACCTGTCGTGCGATAGAATTCCGACAGGTTCAGGACTTTGGACGCTTGTTCGACGCCTGTCCCTTCGCGCCGGAAGTACCGGATGGGCTGGAAGCCACGCTCGTACAGAATATGCGGGGAGTGCGTCGTCAGTGCCAGTTGCGTATGGAAACCATCAGGCGCGTCATCTTCTGCTGCCAGAATCTCCAGAACTTTGTTGATGAACACTTGCTGGAGCTGGGCATGCAAATGGGCCTCTGGCTCTTCGACAAAGACCAAATGCAGGGGCGGCCGCTTCTCCTCCGTTGCAAGCCATTGCGCATGAAGATCGAGCAGTTCAACGACCATGTAGATAAGGTTTTTGAAGCCGAGGCCATTGTATTTGTCGGGGAGCGTCAGCCCCTCATCGTTCAGAGCGTAGTGAACATGGGCACCGTCCTGGCTATTCATGACTGCCGCCGGATTAAGTGCCGATTTGATCATCAAGCGCGGGTTGGTCAGTCCCGGATATCCCAACTGGGCAAGACGCTGGAGAGTATCGGCAAACACCTGTTCAAGGTGCTGGTTAAGTAATATCTCGGATTCCGCGAGTGCCCTGATCGCGTTGTGATCGTCTCCATGCCGCTCCAGATTTCTTTGATAATAGCGGCTAAGATGTCGTGAAAGTTCCTCGGAACGGCTGCCTCCCTCAGTGTCTGAAAGATGGCGTTGAGCGTGCAAGAAATCGACCTTGATTAACGAGTTGACGATGTCCTTACCCGTCCGACCTTGATCCCTTAACAGCTCTTGGGGTTCGTAAACTTCGTTTGGCACCAGATCATCATTGAATTGGGCTTCGTCGAGGACAAAGTATTTGAATTCATACTCTCTCTGAAGTTCGCCTTCTAGGAACTCGCGCAGCGTTTGCGGCGAGGCAACATAGGGCGCTTCACCTTCTGGCGTCTCCAGGTTGGCAACTGCCTCCTGTGCCTGCGCGTGCCGTTCCTGGAAGCGCGCCAACGTTTCTTCTTCGTTGCGCGGGGCAAAAGCGATACGAACGCCGACTTTCGTTCCTTGCCAGTTAAGGTCGGGAAGAAGATCAATGACACGGTGAAGGTCTGTATGCTCGACACTAAACCATAGGTCGATCGATAGTACGGGAAGGGCGGCGCCTTCTTGTCCCTCCTGAAATGCGTCGATGTCGCTCCAACGGCATGCGCTGAAATCATGAAAACTGACACGATCACGGGCACCGCCGACAAAGAAGTGCATGGCATGCGCGACAGATGTCTTGCCACTGTTATTCGCGCCAACAAAAATTGAGATTTCGCGATCCAGATCAATTCTGGCATCTGCCAAGCGGCGATAATTATTTATCTTAATGTTACTTAAGTGCATTTCGTTTTGCCTATGAATCATTCCTATAGACAAAATACTTTGAGTTGATGGAACAATCCAGAATTAAGTCGCCTTTCGTCCTCCGAGGCGCAGCATTTTTGAGAAGTCATTCAGGTGAGATGAATGCTGGCTTCTTCAATATAAAGGCAAAATTGGGTCGCCGTAGGCGACCCAAACATCCGATCATTGGCGCGTTATCAGACCGCCGTTTCACCCTCCAAATGGAGCCGTTGCGGAAACGCCAGATACCCCGGCAACCAATCCGTCACCTTAGCCTTACGGTTACCATTCAGGCAGTCCCGTAGGATACCTTTCTGCACCTTGCCAGTTGCAGCCAGATTCGCCTTGGCCACGTCATCGCCTGCCAGTTCCGCCACCATGGCGTTGAGGGCAGGCTTATGCCGCAAGAGATCAAAGAAGGTATCGTCTGGCTGCCAATGCTGGCGCATGTCAACGTTGAGCGTTTCGCCCAGCTTGTTGATAACGGCTTCCTCCGCCGCCAGCGTTTCCGCCATGACGTAGGTCACGATCCGCATCACCGCGTCATCTTCCATGGCACACAGCCGCTCGAACACCTCCGATAAAACGCGACCATCCCAACAGCCCTGCTTAACCACCGTGTCCCCGTCTTCCATCCCAAGCAGGGCACGCACCTCATCGGCCTCGGCCATGAAGGACTTCTGCGTCGGGCTGTCGGCAACGCTCTGCTCGATGGCATTGCTTTTCGCCCGCTGCGGTTCTGGCTGCACCCGCCACAGCGTCGATCCGGCGATCATGTGCGCAACCGCCAACCGCAAGGCAATGGCGGGCTGGCTCAACAATTCCAGTCGCACCGCATTGTGGCGATGCAGAGTGAGATAGTTTTGCAGGGCTTGGGTGAGTTCCGACCGGACGGGTTTCGGCGTATCGGCGGGCTCTTCTGCGGCACGCGCACGCTTGCGAGCTTCCTCGGCGGATAGGAACCCTTCATGGCAGGTGACTTCGCCATCGTCCGTGCAGGTGATGTAGACCCGGCCACCGTCCTCCTTGGCGGTGCCCACATATTGCCAGTTCGCCCAATAGGCGCCGATCTCGCAAATCTGTACCTCGCTCCAACCGTCGGCGCGATAAGCCTCTCGCTTCTCGGCAATGGCCTTGCTTTGCAGCCGCCAGAACTGGTCGACGTCGGCAAAGAAGCTTTCCTCGCCGAACAGGTCAGCGGTCACGCCCCCTGCATATTCCGCCAGATCGAACAGGGCGTTCGCTGTGGGAATAGCCGCCCCGCCAAACAACCATTGTTTGAGGTGGCGTCCGGTCGGCGGGTACTGGTGCTCGTCCTTCCAGAGCTTCCACCATGCTTTCTGCTGGCGCTTGCTCGCCATGGTCAGCAGACGGATGTCGCCTGCATTGACCTCCTCGCGGCGATAGGCGTTGAGGATGGGGGAGTAGAGATTGGCGATGGCGAGCCGCTGGTTGACCAACCGCTCCGATACCCCGAACACGGCGGCGATATCCGCCACCGTCCGTCCGTTCTCCAGCAAGGCGGCAAAGGCTTCATATTGGTCGATTTCATCCATTGGCAGACGCTCGATATTCTCGATGATGGAGGCCTCCAACGCCGCTGCGTCATCGTCGTCCGCCATGATGATGCAGGGCAGGGCATCAATGGCCTCTCCGGCCTCGGCTAACGCCTTGCAGGCATTGAGCCGTCGTTGTCCGGCCACGACTTCGTAGCCTTCGCAGTTCGGCCGCACCAACAGCGGCTGCTGCACGCCTTTGCGCCGAATGCTTGGCATGAGGTCAGTCCCGCTGGTGTCGCCATGCTTGCGGACGTTCAGCGGACAGGGTTTGAGGGTATTGAGGTCAAGATAGGTGATTTCCATTGTTCGGTCTCCTGATTGGGTTCACATCCGCGCAGCCCGTTAGAAAAACCAAACCGCGCATGTTCCCCTGGCCAGCGCCGAGCGTCCCCCAATCCAACAAAACGATGCCGCGCCGCCTGTCGGCGCGTCGTTACGGGGACGATCGACCAAAGACCGGCGATGGGTCAGGCGTCTTTTCGGGAGACCGCTTGCGGCGAAAGACGCTTGACCCACAGCCCTGGCGTCGCCGGCTTTGGTGTAAGCTGTCCAAAAGGGGAACCAAGCGCGTGGAACGCGCAATACTCTGGGATCATCGAACAAATTAGAACATAATGGGAACTTTTTATTTATTTTGATCCGTAATCCGTTAGGCTGACGATTAGCAATAAAGTGACTTTGAAACTCATATGACCCAGACTGACGCCGCTCGCATTCAACCACCGACCGACGAAAAGGTGTTCCAGCAATGCACCGCAATCCTGTTCGGGGAAATCTATCAGGATCCGAATGCGCAAGAGTGGGGAACCAAAGGGCAGAAACAGGACGGCATCGATGTCATTGCCCGCGAAAAAACGCCGACAGGCGAGCGACGGATCGGCATTCAGTGCAAGCAGAAGGAATTCGGGAAGAAAGTATCTGAACCGGAGTTCGAAACAGACTTCACAAGTGCGCTCGGGCTCGATCCCGCGATTGATGTCTTTATTTTAGTTTCGACCGCAAAGAATGATGCTTCGCTTCAGGCCTACGCCAGTAAGCTCGCGCTGGCGCAACAAAAAGCCGGAAGGGAGATAGAAGCGCACTATTGGGGGTGGGAGACCCTATCTGCCCGAATTATAGAGCATGACCGGGCGATCCGTGCCTTTGATCCCGATAACAAGTTGCTTTCCGTTCTGGACGGGCAAGATCAGATCCAAGCAAAACTCGATACAATCTCGAATGACGCTGGTCAGCATAATCTGGCGATACTGACGGCTATTCAAGAGGGCTTTGCTAATCTTTCGGCTCCAACTGCGGACTCCCAATCGCTCAAGACTGAAATCGACGGTCAGATCGATGGTCTGCGCGATCTCATCAACGATGGCAGGCCCCGCACGGCGCTGATGCTCCTGGAGCAACTTGCTGAGCGCAACGACGGGAAGCTGGATGGCCGTCTCAGATTTCGATTGCATGCGAATCTGGCTGCTTGCCACATGCTCCTCGACGACCTCGATAATGCGATCAAGCATCATCTTGAAGCCTATGCCAGCCAGTCCGAGACACCTGATGGCATCGCATCGCAGATTCATGCCTTTCTGCTGAAAAATGACTTCGACGAGGCGTGGAAGATCGCCAACCAGTCTTTCCCCAAACATATCGCGAATGAACGTCTGGCCGTAATGTATTGGCTTGCAGCTGCGAACAAGGAGGTTTCCGAGGAAGACCTTGTCGAGTCTGCGGATGAGATTCCCGATAACGACAACATCGCAGCCGCCAAGTGCATGTATTTCATCCGCACAGCCGACAGCAAACGGTGGTGGCGCTATGCGCATGATGGCAGCGCGAAGTTCTCTGACAATCAGGCTCTGCGGCGTTTTTCAGCGGAAGCCACAGTTGATCAAATTGCCCACGAAATACAGACAACAGAGCATTGCTCGGCAGATCAAAGAGCAGCGCTCGAAGGAGCGGTTGAGGTGCTTAATCGGCAACTCGACCATGACATTGCATCCGAGAACAGCTGGGACGGTGGCCGTGCCACGATGGCGCACAATCTCGTGGTGGGGCTGCGTCTCCTCGGCAATCTGACCGACGCAAAGAAGGTTTTGGATCAAGCGCTCGCAGCCTTACCCGAACATCCGGCGCTGCAGTCGGCTGCATTCTACATCGCGCTCACTGAAGATGATGTGGAGAGCGCTGAAAAATTTGCCCCGGCGATAGGGAGTGAGCGCGATCGGATTTTCGGCCTTGTTCAGGTGTTTCTGAACAAAGATCGCTGGGCGGATGTGTTGACGCTTCTCGCTTCCGCGGACCTCTCCGCATTTGAGAATTCGGAGCAAGTTGCTTTGGAAGGCATGTGTCTTCTTGCGGAAGCGCACACGGGAGGCGCTGATGCGGCTTCTGAGAAGATGGGTGATCTCGTGGGGGCTAACCCCGATAACATGGAGCTCCTCCACAGCGCCCTGAACTTGGCGCGCGTTGTGGGCCATTTCGAACACTTGGAGGAAATCTACCAGGCTCTAATCGACCACATCGAGGGGATGCACTCCGCATCTCGCATCATGCTGGCGAGAGAGGCGGCCTCTCGTGGCGATCACCAAACGATAATAGCTGCGCTGAAAGATATAACAGCGCCAGACACGCCGAGTAGCGAGCTACGGCTCCTGCTACAAGCTTATACCTACATCAAATTGGATGAAACGGAGCTCGCGTTTTATACCTCCGCCTGTGACGCTCTCGGCGATGATCCGGCGTACTCCGATTTGTTGGCGGCAATTGCGTACAACATTCGCGACTTACCGCGCGCGATTGAAATCGCGAAACAGAGCTTGGCACATGATCCTACGAATGCTGACACGATCCTGATGCAAATCGGCGCGCTGCGCCGCAACGGCCAAGACGATGGCGCGATCGAACTGTTGGCGGGAATCGACCTGGGCAAGCTGACTGGCAAGCCGACCTCGCTGATCACGCTGGCCCGCATGCGTGCCCAGCGTCTTCAGGACAAGGCCGCTTTGGAGACGGCCTACCGGATTGCCCAGGTCAACGCGAAAAATTTCGATGTTATGCTGAGCTTGAGCGCCATGCTGATCCATGATCACAGCGTGCCGGACGACGTGCTTTCGGCAGAAGACGTAAAGATCGATTTTCAGGTCAAAATCGAAGGCCCTGACAAGGCAATCCAGGAATTCATTCTTGAAGCCGACCCGAATTCATCCATCCCCAATCATTACCCTCCAGATCACCACTATTATGGCCAATTGCTGGGCGCCGAGCTGGGTTCGTCCGTCGAGGTCCAGGATTCTGCCGGAAACAAGGAAACATGGACGGTTCGATCCGTTCGGCACAAGTATCTCGCGCTGAATGACGCCTTCTTGGGAAATCTCGGTCGCGATTTCGGCCCTCAGAATGCGATAAGACCCGTCCAGATAGAAAACAACGACATGCAGCCGCTATTGGACTCTGTTCGCACCAGATCGGAGCATATCGAACGCATCGACAATGAGTACTATAAAGGCCACCTCCCGCTCTCGATGGCCTCGGAATTCGGGGGTGGTTCTTGTATCGAGTATGCTGGGCATTTGATTGCCGAGGGGCAAGGTATCCGCACGTGTCTGGGCAATATCGAAGAACGTGAGCAAGCTCTACAGACTCTCAGAGAAAACTCCGCGACTGGCGCCATATTCGATACCTATACGGCTTGGACTGTCGCTGAACTGGGAATTGCCGATCAGCTTCGCCAAATTCTGGGCTCTTTAATCATATGTCAGACCACAATTGATGAGCTGGTTCACCTGCTCGAAATCGTGCGGAATGAAGCTGGGCATGGCGAGCAACTCAGTCTGAGTTACCAGGACGGACGTTATCTCCGTGTCCAGACCTCGGCCGACGAGCTCAATGCGCGTGTGGCTCGAATTGAGGGCAATCTTGCCTACATCCAGCAGCATTTTACCGCCGAACCGTTTGTCTTGCCGACTATGGATGACAGCGAGATTGCGGCTGTTTTTGAGGAACTAGATGAATCGGCCCTCGGCCCGTTCACCGTTGCCAAACGTCATGGCCTCTTGTTCGTGAGTGAAGACCTCGGTTCGCGCCAACTCTTCCGGGTTCTCGATCCGGAAAACGCGCGGTCAGCGTGGCTACAAGCTATTTTGATGTACGGCCACGAAACGGGTGTGCTGTCGCTAACCGACTATGCAATGGATTCGGCCAAACTCGCTCAAATACGCCACGGCCACATATCCTTGTCGCCCGATGTTCTGGCGGCGATAGCGGAGGGGGGCATTCCCGAAAAGTCGGTGTTGTTCGATGCCGCATTGACTTTTCTTGGAAATGAAACCGCTGATTTCGGATCGCATTTTCGGGTCGCCTTAGCGTTTCTCCGTCTCGCCTGGCGACTTGAGATAGAGCGAATTGAAAAGATGAAATACTCCGGGCGAGTATTGGAGCGCCTCTATCGGATGTTGTCGTCTCACCATAAGATCGCGCAGGGGACCGAATTATTGCGGATCCGGCTGTACTCCACCCCTCAGGCAAGTTCCTATCTTGAAGACTGGCTTAGAGGGCATTTCTACCTGATCTAAAAAAGGCATTGGTGTTTTAGCCCTGCAAATTTAATTAGCGCCTGCCGCTAATTAAATCTGGGGCTGATTCTTTAATTAACGCTCTCCATTGTTCCCTCTGTGTTCGCAAACACGTGGCCTTGATCACGCTTCAATCCCAAGTCCGCGCACAGACTGCAAACTCCTCCGGTCCGCTGGCGTTGGCGTAACCGGCTGTCACACCGATTGAGGCGTGTCCCATCCATTTCTGCAACATGTTGAGCTGCACACCGCGCAGGACGCAGTGCACCCCGAAACCATGCCGCAATCCCTTCGGCGTGGCCTGAACACCCACAATGCCCGCCGCGTCCATCAAGTTAGAGATGCGCCGCCACGCGGTAGACCGGCTGATTGGCCACAGCAGCACCTGATTGGCCCGACCCTGAGCGTTGATTGCGTGAAACGGATGGTGGCACTGCAAAAGGTACGCCAGCCCGGGCGGAATGGGCACCTGCCGAATATGCACGCGGGGGCCGCGCTTCTTCAATGTGCGGATCGTGACCAGCCCCGGCTTCAGCTGAACGGAATCCACCGTTAATGCCAACGCCTCGGAAATCCGGCAACCGGTATAGAGTAAGGTCATGGCCAGGGTGCAATCCACACCCGGCGCTTTTTCCGCGGCATGGAGGAACCGCAGCCGCTCGTCTTCATTGATATAGAGCCGTTGGCTCCGTTCATCATACAGCTGGATGTATGGCATTCCTGTTCGGCTGATGGGTGTACCCTTTTTCTTATTCATTGACCGCACCTCGCACTCCGCTGCCGCAGCGTCAGATGTGGCTGAGCTGCAACAGAATTGCCAATTGTGTTTCGTGCGGTGAAAAACACCTGCCGATTCAGCGCTTTAGCGGCAGGTGCGCATCCGGCATAGCGGAGCCGGAAAGCCTATTCAAGTCATTAAAACACAGATAAGCCAGATGGATAAACAAAATTGGCAATAGTGTTTCGTGTTCTTCAACCTTTCCTAGGAAGAAAACATGAAATCGATCACACCGATATTGGCCGCTGCGGCGGCTTTGCTCATGTCAGCCACTGCGCATGCCGCAGATGTGTACGACAGCCCGCCGGAGGCGGAACTCAATGAGCGGATTGACCGGGCATTCTATCTGGATGCATTGGCTGGCCCGTCTGCGTTCCTGCTTTATCTGGATGACGGCACGCTCTCCGACGCCATCGCGAATACCTATTGGGGTATCTCCGGCAATCTTGGTCTGTGTACGGATGGCACGGGCTCTGCTGGCTGGCTCGACCTGTGCGGCGGCGTCACCGGCTTCACCAGTCTGGGCGGCGTGCAGGAGACCATCTTCGCTGGTCCTGGCGGCACCTCCGATACCTCGATCTGGACGGTTGGCGGCTATGTGCAGGCACGCGCCCATATGGGCGCGCTGACCTTCGCGCCGTTTGCAGGCTATCGCCGGATTGAGGGCGATACGAGCTATTCGGGCGTTCCCGCATCCGACACCACCCGCACGAATGCCTACTTCGGGGGTGCAGATCTCGGCCTGAACTTCTGGAACGAGCGAGCCGAAATCGGCGTGCGTGGTGAGTACGGCCGCTCCACCGGCGACACGCCAGATACGGAGTTCGACTACGGCATGGCCACCGGTTACCTGCGGATTGCATTCTGACAGCAGGCAATCCAGCAGCCGCTCCGGCAACGGAGCGGCTGTTTCTTTGCATAGTGGACTTGCCAGCGGCACCGCATTCGCGCCCCGGACCCGCCACCGAGTAACGGGCGGCCAGGGTGCCGTGAAGCGCCCTCCCACACAATCTGGTGATGTTGAGCGGGACACGACCTGCCATGAGCGGGCGTTCTGCCAGTCTTTGCTCGGGAGACCGCGTAGCGGCGGCAAACGACTAGCGGGTTGTCGGTGGCAGGTCATCCTCTCCCGCGTCATCGCCAGATGCTGTCATGGGCGCTTAGTGTAGCCGCCGCGACCAACACGAGGTGCCGGGTGATCTGTTGTCGGACGTCCGACAACCCGGGGCGCCGGCAGAGCCGTCACTCCCCTATCTATTGGGGAGTGACGGCTCTGCTGTTTGACACCGCTCAGAGCGTTTCCCCGGAAGGGATAACACGTGACCACCGCGTGACTGTGGAGGTGACACCCACCTGCGCCACAATCATTTCCGCCGTTTTTTACTGGCGCCAGGTCAAACTGTTCGCGAAAATTCATCTCGGATCACGCACCAAGCCTGATCAATCTCCCATCCCGTTTCACCTCACGAAAGGAGAGCAACATGATTGCTCGGAAATCACGCGCGCCGCCAGCAAGCGGCACCCCCGGTGTCCCGAACCCACAGGTTCCCACACCGGATGCCCATTCGGGCAAGCCAATATGACCGGTCACCCGGCCGGTTCAGGGAGGCTCTTACCGCAATGAAAGGAGTTCAGTTCAAGTCCTCGGCCAGTGCCGCGGGCCATCTCCGCGGGTTGTCCTGATCTACGGACAGGCAACGGCCATCAACACTCACCAACCTTGAAACAGGAAAGAGAGCAAGATGGACAATCTGACCATGGACCTGGTCCAATTGTGCCGTCGCAACCGCGACGGTTCTTATGGCACCCAGAAAAACCGCCAACGCGGCCTGACCGCGATCGCCGGGGAGCTTGACAGCCTCGGCTACAAACTCCCGAGCACCCGCTCGATCAAACCGAAACATGTCGCCGCCCTGATTGAGAAATGGCAGGGGAGCGATCTGGATGACGCAACGATCCGCAACCGCCTGACCTGGCTCAGGTGGTGGGCGGAAAAGGTCGACAAACGATCGGTCATTTCCCGCGACAATGCCGACTATGGTGTTGCCGCGCGCACCGGCGCCGACATTAACCGGGCGAAGACCTTCAAGCTGGAGAAGTACCGCAAGATACCCTGCGCCCATATCCGGGCGGCGATTCTGCTCCAGGCCAGCTTTGGGCTCCGGCGTGAGGAAGCCATGAAATTCAGGCCGGACGTTGCCCTGCGCAATGATCACATTGCGCTCAAGGCCAGTTGGACGAAGGGCGGCCGCCCTCGCACTATCCCCATCACGACCGACATGCAGCGCAGGGTGCTTCAGCGGGTTTCCCGCGTGGCCAAGGGCGGTTCGCTGATTCCGGCTAACCTGACCTATGCCGAACAACTGAAGCGCTATGAATACCAGACCTTGAATGCCGGGATGCGCAACACCCATGGGTTTCGTCACGCCTATGCCCAGCATCGCTATGAGGCGTTGACAGGCATGCAATGCCCCTTGAACGGCGGCAAGCGCTGGCAGGAGATGACAGCCCAGGAGCGCCAGGCCGATCGGGCGGCTCGCCGCCAGATCTCCGGTGAACTCGGCCACGGACGCCTAGAAGTGACTGATACCTATCTGGGGAGGGCTCTTTCATGACGCGCGCCGAATCCACTTATGCGGTCACCGCCAAAGCCCGCCAATCCTACGCGGAAGAACTCTTCGACATTGAAACCGTCTCCACCGCGCTCCTGGAACGCGCCAAAGCGGGCTTTCGCAGCTATCGGATTATCCAGGTTAATCCGTTCGACTTGACCGAAACTGACGCCGCACGCAAGCTGGAGAAATGGCTGGAACAGGAGGACTTCCGCGTCGTCTGGCGTCCGGCCTATCACGAACCGGATCCGCTCCGACCGTCCACCAACACCGAATATCTGGAATTGGTGGTGTTCTGGTGAAAACACCGATCGTTCGCGCTTTACGGGCGTAAGAATGATGTCAGAAAATATTCGTGCCCCTGAATATAAGCTAAAGGAAGAAATTCCGAAACATCATCAACGTTTGTCCTCCGGCGCTGCCGGGGCGCAAGGGCTTTCGCCCTCCTGCGCCTCGGGGATCACAGGGGCGGAGATACGCATGTGTGCTGAAGGCAATACTGAAAACACGGCTGAGCTCAAAATGCGACTTGTTCTGAACGCAGTTCAAACGGTGCTCTACCTCTTGTTGATTTGGGCATTGATCACGCATTTGTCGCAAACTGAATCTGCTGGCACTCCAGTTTTGTTGCTGATAGTGATCAACAATGTCATGCTGATGTGGCTTGGTTGGCTGACGCGCAAAACTCTCAATTGACGGAGGCCTTCGGGCCTCTTTCGTATTATGAACGCTCTCTATTTCCTTGTTCTGATCGTTCTCATAGCTGCAGTGTTACGAACTGCACGCTTGGATTGGAAAACAATTCCGAAAATTTTGCGAAAATTCAGACGGTTGGAATCCTTTGTAGAGGGGGCAGACAACGTTAACAAACTTATCGGGGTCATATTATTACTGTTCGCCGCGCTCAGCACCGGCTTTTTTGGAGGGAACTTACATTCGAAAAGTGATTTGCTGGAAAAGGTTCCAAGTTGGGTGTTCCAGTTTCTCGCTGCAATATTTTTCGCTTTAGTCTTGAACTCTGCAATAAGCGGGTCGGATCAATTTAAAAGCGAGCGTTCAGATGAACGCATTAATAGAAAAAAATACAGAGCTAGAAGTCTAGAAGAGAATGAATCGGGTCAGAAATCTGAATTTATTGCAAATGAATCGTGCCGGAGTAAGATCGGTCGATATTGACCTGCCACTGAACTTTCATCCAGCGGCGATTAGAGCCTCGTCCGTTTCTGTTACGCCGTAGGGCGCGGGTTGAGCAACTGGTGAAGACGCGT
>NZ_JALEGV010000039.1 GCF_022763245.1 Oricola sp. | reverse complement strand
TTCCAACTGATATAGGAACTGGACCGGATGATTCTCATATCAAAGTGCCAAGAATCTTCAAAACAGCCGCATTCTCACATTTAAGTGCTAACTGACACGCGCCTCACCGTCACGCCGATGGACCGAAGCGCGGAAGCCAAATCAGCGTGGCGAACAAGTTCCACAGCTGAGCGGGAGGCAAGTTTGGTTTTGACTGCCCTATCGTAGACGGCGACACACTCTGCCCCGGTAAGGCGGGAGGCGTAGAGCAGGCCGTCAATATCGAACGAACGATACAGCTCTTCGCTCAACTGGACGGCTCTAAAAACCTCGCAATCGGGAGCGCGTTTTGATTCACTTCCCCTGCTGATTTGCACGGAGGCGGTGAATGCGGGGACAGGCTGGGTTTTGAGACCTTGACGAGCGGTACGTTCGGCTGAGCGAAGCCGGCGATCCACTCGAGAAGTTGAATGCGGTGGTTCCGTGGGCTGTATTCCGCAAACCGCTGGCCAAGGCGCTGAAGCGGTCGGATGGCGCCAGAGGCGGCCGGCCGCCCTATGACGCTGTGCTGATGGTCAAAATTATAGTCCTCCAGGCGCTCTACAGCCTGTCGGACGACCAGGCGGAGTTCCAGATCCAGGACCGGCTGTCCTTCATGCGCTTCCTTGGACTAACGTGGCGTCCGATCTGATTGAAACTATCAGATCGGCAAACTTGCCGCGCCAGCTTTATTTGTGGACCGGTAATCTTTCCGATCGCCGCAGGCACGAACGCCCGTGTGTCCCGACCACGATGGTATCAGTGGAAGGCTCGCGCGCCGCTTCGGCCAGCACCATTCCCGCCGATGTCTCGTTGAAGCGCATGATGCTGTTGTCCGGCAGATGGCCGGCGCAATTGAGAAACGCGGCCAGGTCCCGATCCTCCCGATTCTGATGCAATCGCGTAAAGGGCGCGCCTCCTGTCGATCCCCCATAGACGGAATACAGGTGCGGGCGCGACGAGATTCATCTGTCAGTCAGCTACTTCCATCCAGTTTGCGACCTTGACACCACAGCTTCGCAATCTTAGTTAGTGATCAATAACTCACATATGGAGCATCGTATGGGCCGCAAATCCGCCGATCAGCGAAGGGCAGAGATAGTGACCGCCACTTTGCTGCTCGCCGACGAACTTGGGCCCGACCGCTTGACGACGCAGGCGATCGCCGATGCGGTCGGTCTGACACAGGCCGCGATCTTTCGGCATTTCCCTACCAAGCAGGCCGTGTGGCGTGCCGTGGCCGAGGCGATAGTCGAGACGATGACCACAGCCTGGCAGGCGGAACTCGCCGGGAATGCGGATCCCGAGTTGCGGCTGATCGCGCTGATCCGCGTTCAACTGCGCCAGATCGAGGCCAATCCCGCGATCCCGGCCATCCTGCATTCGCGGGAACTGCAAACGGAAAATGCCGAACTGCGTCAGAGCTTCCGGGCGTTGATGATGCGCTTCCAGGGCTTGCTGACGGCGGAACTCAAAAGTGGCCAGGCGGGGGGCGCCATGCGCCTTGACATCGAGCCGGAGGATTGCGCGGCCCTGCTGATTTCCCTCGTGCAAGGCCTCGCGATCCGCTGGTCGCTGGGCAGTCGCGCCTTCGGGCTTGAGGCGGAGGGGGCCCGGCTGCTCGGCGAGCAACTCAGACTGTTCCATGTTCCGCCGCCCCAGGAGGTCAAGACATGACCCGCAGGATGCGTCGCAGTTTTCTTGGATTGGCCATTCTGGTCGCGCTTGGCGCGGGGGGCTACTTTCTCCTCGTCGAACGTCCCCTCGTCGTGCCGGTCGTGTCGGCCGAGCAAAACGTCCCGGTGCGCGTCTACGGTCTTGGCACTGTCGAGGCGCGGATCGTGTCGAAGGTCGGCTTCGAAGTGGGCGCCGCGCTGACCGACCTTGCGGTCGACAGTGGAGATTTGGTCACCAAAGGCCAAGTCCTGGCCCGCCTGCACACCGCCGAACAGCAGGCGCGCGTGGCGCGGGCCGAGGCGGCGGTCGAGGCCGCGGGCGCAACGCTCGGCAAGACCAAGGCCAGCGTCACCCGCGCCCGCGCGATCCTTGCGCAGCGCGAGGCGGCCAACGCGCGCCAGCAGGAGCTTGTCGGACGCAGCGCGATCTCCGCGCAATCGGCGGAAGAGGCGCAGCGCGATGTGGATGTCGCGGCCGCCGAACTGACGGTTGCCGAAAGCGAGGTCGAGATCGCCCATGCCCAACTCGCCGATGCCGAGGCCGGGCTTCGCTATGAATCGACGCTCCTCGAGTATCGCGTTCTGCGTGCACCCTTCGACGCGGTCGTGGTCGAGCGCCAAGTCGAGGCAGGCACGGTCGTGCGCGCGGGCGAGCCGATCTTCACGCTGATGGACCCGGCGACGGTCTGGACGCTGGCCTATATCGACGAAGCGCGCGCCGGCACGGTCGCCCTTGGCCAGGGCGCGGAGGTGCGGCTGCGGTCGCTGCCGCTCGAGGCCTTCAGTGGCGCCGTGGCGCGGATCGGCATCGAGAGCGATCGGGTGAACGAGGAGCGGCGCGTCTGGATCGCCTGCAACCAATGTCCCCCACAGCCCTATCTCGGCGAGCAGGCCGAGGTCAGGATCACGGTGGCGACGCTGCCGGAAGCCCTGCTGGTGCCGGAGGTCGCGGTCAGCGGCTTTGACGGGCATCGGGGACGCGTCTGGGCCGTGCGGGACGGAAGACTGCTGGAGGTTCCGCTGGTCTTCGGCTATCGCACCGAAGACGCCCGACTGGAGATCGTGAGCGGACTGCCGGACGGCGCCCAGGTGGTCGCGGCTCCCGTCAAGGGGCTCACCGAAGGTCGCATTGCGCGGGTGCAAGGCGGATCCGCGCCATGAACCTTGCCTATCGCGACGTGCGTCACAACCTTTTCCGTTTCGTGCTGACCTGTCTTGGCCTCAGCCTGCTGATGGCGGTCGTTCTTGCCATGATCGGCATCTACAACGGTCTGGTGGCCGACGCCCTGAACATCGTGAAAGCCCCGCAGGCCGATCTCTGGGTCGTGGAGGCCGACACCCAGGGGCCGTTCGCGGAAGCGTCGAAGATCCCCGGCGGCACCCGCGATGCCGTGATCCGGCTGCACGGCGTCTCCGAAGCCGGTAGCATCACTTATCAGACCGTCGAGGCCGACCACGCAGGAGAGACCTTGCGTCTCTATGTCATCGGTTTCGAGCCCGGCCGCCCCGGAGGGCCGCAGACCATCGCCGAAGGCCGCGGCATCACCCAGACCCACTTCGAGCTCGTCGCCGACCGCGAGACGGGCCTTGTCGTCGGCGATCGCATCCGTCTCGGCCGCAACAGCTTCGCGGTCGTTGGCCTGGTCGAGGACACGATGAATTCCGGCGGCGATCCCGCAGCCTTCGTCACCCTTTCCGATGCGCAGACCCTGCAGTCGCAGCTGGCGCCACCTGCCCAGCGCGTTCAGGTCGCGCGCGGCGCCGGACTTCTGGAGAGCGCGGATACGGTCGCGGCGGTGATCGCACGGCTCGAGCCGACAGCCGATCCCGAGGACGTGGCGCGAACGGTGAGGCAGTGGAAACACCTCGGGGCGCTGACACAGGCTGAGCAGGAGGCAATCCTGCTGGGCTCGGTCGTGGACCGGGCCAAGCGGCAGATCGGGTTGTTTCTCGCCATCCTGCTGACGGTCTCGGCCGTGGTCATCGCGCTCATCATCTACACGATGACGATGGAAAAACTGAAACAGATCGCCACGCTCAAGCTGATCGGCGCTCCGGACCGCACGATTGTGGCACTGATCGTCCAGCAATCGGTGGCGCTCGGAATGGTCGGGTGGAGTTTCGGGCTGATCCTGATCCTGCTTGTCAAGGATGCATTTCCGCGCCGCGTGGTGCTGGAGCCCGTGAACGCGGCGGCCCTGGCCGGAATCATCCTCGTGGTCTGCATTGCCGCCAGCGGGCTCGGCGTTCGCGCGGCCCTGAAGGTAGACCCCGCAACGGCGATCGGAGGTTGACGTGACCGACGCTTCGAGCCGCCAGCCCCTGATCGAGATCGCCGGTGTCTCCAAGCACTATGGCGAGGGCGAAACACGCGTGGACGCGTTGCGCGACGTCAACCTGACGATGCACAGGGGCGAAGTGGTTGCGCTGCTCGGGCCCTCCGGCTCCGGCAAGACCACGCTGCTCAACATCATCGGCTGCATCATCGATCCGACCGAGGGCCGGGTGACGCTGGACGGCGAGCGGGTCTATGACGATCGCTGGCTCCGGCGGGACCTGCGCAAGCTTCGGCTCGACAAGATCGGCTTTATCTTTCAGTTCCACAACCTGCTGCCCTTCCTCAATGCCACCGACAACGTGGCGCTGGTGCTGCGCCTGGCGGGCAGGACCGCGGCCGAGGCGCAGGCCCGCGCGGTAGAGTTGCTCGACTATCTCGAAATCGGCCACCGCAAGGACGCCATGCCAGCGCTTCTGTCGGGTGGGGAGGCGCAGCGCGTGGCCATTGCCCGCGCCCTCGCCAACAGTCCGCGCATCATTCTGGCGGACGAGCCGACGGCAGCCCTCGACAGCAAGCGGGCGGGGATCGTGATGGACCTGATGCGCAAGCTGGCCGCCGAACAGGACGCCTGCATTGTCGCCGTCACGCATGACGAGAAGATTTATGACCGGTTCGACCAGCTGTTCCATCTGCGCGATGGGGTACTGGATCATTAGAAGGGAAAAGCGCCATGAAATCGCAATCATCGCATAGCAGGCCACGCATGATAGCCTCGGGCGTCGCGGTGGTATTCGGCATCCTGACGATCGCGTCCGGCGGCAGGGCGCTGTTCGGAGGGGCCGCAGCACAGGCCGCCGCCGGAGATGCGGTCCCCTTCGTCTTGTGGTTCAATTTTCTGTCGGGTTTCGCCTATGTCCTTGCCGGTTTCGGGATCGCCATGGGGCGCCGCTGGGCGGTTGCGTTCTCCATCGCTCTGGTGGCGGCGATCGCTGTGGTGTTCGCCTTGTTCGGCCTGCACGTCTACCAAGGCTCGGCATTCGAGATGCGGACGGTTGGCGCGATGACTCTGCGCTTGCTCGTCTGGATCGCGATCACGGCCGTGGCAATTCAGTGCGCTGCCGCAGGCGGTCCCAAAGAAAACTAGACAGGGGCCTCGTCCCCTCGAGAGACGCTGCCCTTGAAGTGATTTCCTGCGGTGGGTAATGCGGAGGTCCGGACTTCCAGGAATGATTAGGGACAGGTCGGAAAGTCACCGCCGGGCACCGCGATCCGCAATGCCCGATCCAGCCGCGCCTGCAACATTCGGCGTGGCCGTCAAGGATATCTGTTCTTATTGAACGGCAAGGCCGATGTATCCAAAGTGAGGCGCGACCACGACCTGCGGGAGCGCTGGTCGCAAGGTCCGCTTATGGGAAATGGCCAAACAGGCATCTGCCGCCGCTACACGGCGCTAATCTGCAAGTCGTCGATCCATTCCTGCTTCTGGTGTGCCGATCGTCCCCACCATCAACGATCACGACCAGGTGCCCCAGGGCATTGTATCGCGTATGGCGCGGGCGACGAGACCTGAAGCGAAGAAGCGGGCCTTGCCACCAACGACGCTGCCCGCCGCCACCGACACAAGCTGTGTCGCGATTTCGGTCACCAGGTCGTCCGGGATGCCTGTGTCGCCTACAGCTGGCGTCCGGCGGCACTTGGAACCGCGGCGGCGCTGGTCGTGCAGCGAACAAACCCGGGATCGCGGCCAGCAGCCTTGGCATAGATCATCTATTCCTCGTTGGCGGCGTCCGCGTCGTTATCGTCGGCGCCCGCAAGCTCCGGCGAGATCTCGCCGGCCAGCAATTTTTCTCTCGACAGCAGCCCGGCATCTTCGAGCGCCTCGAAATCGGGTAAATCTCGCAGCGTGTTCAGACCAAACTCCGTGAGGAAACCAGGCGTCGTCACGTAGGTGTAGGGTGCGCCGGGCGTCGGGCTGCGCGGCCCGGACGCGATCATGTCAAAGCCCCTCAGCCTGCCGATCAGATCGCGGCTGATCTCCTTGCCGAAGAACGACGACAATTCGGCACGCGTGATCGGCTGGAAATAGGCGATGCACATCAACACCAGAATCTCGGACTGACTGAGGTCGATCGTAGGCTTATTGGCGCCGATCGCTGCGCGGATAGCGTCACCATAGACCGGCCGCGTCAGATGTCTCCAGCCACCGGCGACGGCAACCAGATCGTATGGGCGGCCGCGCAGTTCCTCGCGGATATCGTCGATGATGAGATCGATGCTGCAATCCTTGCCGACGATGCGCGCCAATGTCTCACGGCTTACCGGGTCGCTCGCTGCAAAAATAACCGCCTCGACCCGGTTCATCCATTCGCGCCAGCGGACTTCCGCTGGCAGATGATCGAGCTCGCGGTCGAACAGACCGTCGTCCGGGCGGCCTTTGCCTCCCTGGCTTCCTTTCCGCCGTCTAGCCGAACTCTCCGCCATGGCGATCACAATCCGTAGAGCCGGAATGTCGGCCGCCCGGTCAATTCGCGAACGGCACCAAGCCCCTCGAGACGCTCGAACAGCCGGCGGGCGGCGCGCTCGCTCATCGCATCGGTCGCCGAGCGAGCCGTCTGGGCATCCTCCATCATCAGGATCAACATCACCTCGTCGGCGTGCCTTGCGCGCATCTTCGGCGCTGCGGCCACGAGACGCCCCGCGCGCCGGCACAGATCGCCATGCAGATCCGACGCGCGCGCAGCGGCGCGGGCGTAAGCCACGGCACAGGTCGCCAGCCAGCGCCCTGTGCCGTCGAGGTGCTCGGGCGCGGCGCGCAGGTCCTTGCGCCTGATCTCGAGGGCAAGAAGCGGCACCGGACGCGGCCATTTCAGTCGCGCCGCCAGCGTGGCGTCTGCCAGCCACAGCGCCAGCAGTTCGGCGTCGGGGCGGAATTTCATCGAAACCGCGGCGATTTCCGCAGCGGCAGCGATCGGGTTGGCCTCGCCCCGCGCGAGGCGTTCCGCCACGGCGTAGACATCGCTCATCCGCTCATCGACGCTGAGTCCCAAAACGGCCGAGGCCGACAGCCACCAATCATCGACGAGCTGCGTCTGCCGCTCGGCCAGCCGCCGCCACGCCATCAGAACCTTGCCGGCCGGTCCCGGATCGTCGCCCGGACGTGTGAGCATCACGGCATCGCGCAGGGCCGCCTCGTCCTCAGAACGCCCCAGCATCGACATCAAGGCCGCCGCATTGGCGAGCGCCAGGCGCTGCCGCCAGAGGCTGCCGATCGGATGCTCGTCGCAAGCCATCGCGTGCAGCCAGGCCAGCGCCGAACCGGCCAGAAAACCGGCATCCGCCGGGCCTTCCGGGTCGGTTTTAGGACGGAGCACGGCCGGCAGCGGCGCAAAGGACGGCGGTGACGGCAGCGCGAATCGGGGTGGTTTCGCCATGATTCCGGCTATCATGGAACGGCGCTTAAGGCTACTGTTTCGCGCAGAAACCGCCGCGCCTGTCGATAAGAAAAAATGACCGATAATCTTGCATTATCGTTTGTTTTCGTCTTTCTATGGGAAATGGCCTCACTCGTCGATCAAAATCCCAATAAGCGTGCGCATGGACGCTCCGCTCGATCACAGGAAGCGTCCCCGGCCGTCGATAAAACCGCTCCATCGGTCTCCGCGGACGATTTGCCCGATATCGACCTGAACGCCATTTTCAACGAGGAACCCCAGGCTAGCGACGAGATCGAGAGCTCCTCACCTTCCCTTCCCGTCGCCTCGCATCCCCGCCTGCCAACGGGCCTCGACGCGCTCGCAGACCGTGCGCGCGATTACGTCGAGGCAGCAAGTTCCGCAAACACCCGCCGCGCTTACGCATCCGACTGGAAACATTTTGCCAGTTGGTGTCGGCGCCAGGGTTTTGCGCTTATGCCTCCCGATCCGCAGTCCGTGGGCCTGTACATCACTGCACTCGCCTCCGGCGCGGCAACCGGTGAGAAGAAATCCGTGTCGACGATCGAACGCCGGCTATCCTCGCTGTCGTGGAACTATGCGCAACGCGGACAGCCGCTCGACAGGAAGGACCGCCACATCGCCACCGTCATGGCCGGCATCCGCAACAAGCACGCCGCCCCTCCCCGCCAGAAGGAAGCCATCCTCCCCGAGGATCTGATCGCCATGCTGGAGACGCTCGACCGCGGCACGCTGCGAGGCCTGCGCGACCGGGCGATGTTGCTGCTCGGATTTGCCGGCGGCCTGCGCCGTTCTGAGATCGTCAGCCTCGATTGCGGCCGCGGCCAGGCCGAAGACGGCCGCGGCTGGGTGGAAATTCTCGACAAGGGCATATTGGTGACGCTGCGCGGAAAGACCGGCTGGCGCGAGGTCGAAATCGGCCGCGGTTCGACCGACGCGACCTGCCCGGCTGTGGCACTCGAGACCTGGCTCAAGTTCGCGCGCATCGCCCACGGCCCCCTGTTTCGGCGCGTTACCGGCCAAGGCAAGGCAGTCGGCACCGATCGGCTCAACGACCAGGAGGTCGCCCGCCTCGTCAAGCGCACAGCAATGGCCGCCGGCGTGCGCGGCGATCTGCCCGAGGGCGAACGCGAGAAGTTGTTTGCCGGCCATTCGCTACGGGCCGGGCTCGCCTCCTCGGCCGAGGTCGATGAACGCTATGTGCAAAAGCAGCTCGGACACACCAGCGCCGAGATGACACGCAAATATCAGCGCAGGCGCGATCGCTTCCGCGTCAATCTCACCAAGGCGTCGGGGCTCTGACAGCCCCTCCCCTTCCCCCTCAGTGCTCAGCAGTTGGGTTCTTCCTGTCGGATGGCTCATCCTTGGATGACAGGGCCCGCAGCACAGCTTCGGGCTCCTTCTCCATGATACGCAGCAAGGTGCGCGCTGCCCCGCTCGGCTGACGCTTCCCCTGCTCCCATTTCTTGTAGCCGGATGGGCTGGTTCCTAATACCGTTGCCATTTCGTCCTGGGTCAGGTCGAGCTTCTTGCGAATCGCCTTGGCATCCACCGCCCCGACATCCACGCCGTGTACCCTGATGCCAGGGATGTCCTTGCCCTGTGCATGCGCCAAAGCTTCCGACATGGCCTGGACCAGATCAGCGCCGAATTTTGTCATCTCGCTCACGCCCTGCTCCTGTTCGCTGCCTTGATCGCCTTGGCGAAGGCTTCAACCGCCTTTGCCTCGTCCGGCTTCAAATCCACCTTTTCATTCTTGCCGTAGGCCAACAGCGCGTAGATTGGTGCATCATCGCTGTACCAATAGTAGATGACCCTTGCGCCGCCGCGCTTACCCTTGCCTTTGGCGCCGAACCGCATCTTACGAACGCCACCGGTGCCAGGAATCTCGTCACCCACCTGCGGATTGGCCGCCAGAAAATCGATTAGTTCCTTTCGCTCATCCTCGCTGAACAGCTCCGCCGCCTGCTTGATGAACAATGGTGTCTCTGCGACGGTTTGCATGCGCTTCCTATAACCCAATGGGTTATATAGTGGACACCTTTGGGCAGAGTCAATGGCCAACCCATTGAACGATACTTTCAACCGATCAGTTATCCGTATCTTCTATGTTTGGAACAACCGGTCTCGTATGTCTCCCAGGCGCTGCAAATGGCCGCTGACACGCAAATTCGGACCTCGCGTCGATCACAGGGACGGCTAATCGGCTATGCGCGCGTCTCTACGGATGAGCAGGCGACACAGGCGCAGGAGATGGAGCTGCGGTCGGCCGGCTGCGACACCATCGTTCAGGAACACGGCTCCGGCGCCTCTCGCGCCCGTCCTGCCCTCGCACGGCTTGTTCAGGACATCGGTGCCGGCGACACTCTCATTGTGGTTCGGCTCGATCGCCTGGCGCGCTCCGTGAGCCATCTCCTGAATGTCATCGAGGACCTGACGGCAAAGGGCGCGCATTTTCGCTCACTGAGAGATCCGATCGACACGAGCACGCCCCAGGGCATGTTTTCACTGCAAGTGCTCGGCGCCGTGGCCCAGCTCGAGCGGGCGTTGATTTCCGAACGCACCAAGGCCGGGATCGCAGCAGCCAAGGCCAAGGGACGCCTGCCAGGCAATCCGGGCATCCGTGAGCGCCGGCCGGAGATGCTCTCGAAGATGAAGCTGGCGCAGAAAGCAGCCTATGGGGCACGTCTTCAGGCCACGGCCTCGCAATGGCTTCCAACGGTGAAACGGATGCGCCCAGACCACACCTGGGACGACATCGCGCGGGTTCTCAAACAGCGCGGTTTCGACTGGACATCGGAGCGGCTGCGTCGCGCCGTTAAATGGATGGTCTCGGAGGGTATGGCCGATGCGTCGCTTCTGCGGAAGTCGCCGCCGCGGCCGCCGGAGCATCGCCTCATGACGCTCGTCGCCGGGATCCATTCCTCCAATCCGGGGCTAACACTGCGCGAAATCGCGAACCAGCTCGAGCGGCTGCATGAGCGCACGCCACGGGGCGGTGCAAAATGGGCGCCTTCTTCCGTCAAGAACCTCATCGACCGCGCAAAACGCTGCGGGCTGATCGACGCCCGTGAGACAGAAATGCCGGGGTGAACGATCGGCGCGAACGCAGTACAAATCGCGCATCTCGAGCCTAGCCAGAACATGGCAAACAAACCGTAAAGCCCGGAGCGCACGTGCATGGAAACAGAGACGCTGATCATCAACAGTCGCGAGGATTTTGCGCAATGGGCCATGGACCGCGCAAATGGCATCATTGTGGAGCAGGGTTCGAGCCTCGCCACAGCCGCCCGGACAGGTGACGAAAGCCGGATTGCCGATGCTGCAAACGCCCTCGGCCAGACGATCGTCGACACCCTGCTCGATGCCTTCGACTGTCTTGTCGATACCGACTGACGTTCTGGCCGATCGAGAACCGGTTCTCTTGCACCGGTGCGCGTCATGAATCCCACTTTTTCATCGACTGACGAAGTGCATCAGACACTTCGAAGCCCCCTTCCCGGCTCTCCGGCGGTTGCTGGGCCTGAGAAGACGCCTGGGCCGCGGCCTTGTCCGCCTCGAGCTTGGCGTTCAGCAGAGCCATTATCATCGGCCAGGCCGAGAATTTGCCTTCCCGCGCTTTGTCGGTCAGGCTGCGCAGATAGCCGCCGGGACTGTTGATCTGATCGGCCCGCTGATAGATCGCAGCGAGCGTAATCGTCGCGTGCTTATCGCCGAGAACCTCGCAGGCCTCGCGCCAGGCGCTTGGACTGACCCCCAGCATTACGCGACCGACGTCCGCGGCCGCCAAAAAGTCCCGCCAGTTTCGGATTTCCCCGTTTTTGGCCAGATCGCACCAGCCCTTGCACGCATCCAGCACGATACCCAATGGCAACTCCCGCTTCGGCAAGCTCCACAGGTTGCCATTTTCCTCGGCGGTGCCGCTCGCTTCATTTTCTTTTCGAGTGCCTTTTTCAGATTCAGATATGGAGTCTGGGTTTGAATTCTGTATGTGGTGCTCAGAATGAGACTCATTGGCGCTCATATTTTCTGATTTCGTGAATGATTCCAGTGCGTCATGCACTTCCACCCAGAGCAACTCGAGATCCTCGCAAATATCCTCGAGTACCAGACGTGGCGCCGTGCGGGGAAGCCTGGCCATGATTTCCTGATAGGTTCGCGTCATGAGGCCCCAATCGCCCGGTACGCCCTCCTCGAGGCCGGCGTCAATCATCTTGACGATATCCCGCCGCAGCAGGGTCAGGCGCTCTCTGACCGCCTTGTAGGCGCGTTTCTCGGCCTGGACGGCCTCTGCGAGCTCAGCGAACTCTTCGGCGCGAGCGACGATCGGCGAGAGATCGAAGCCATAGGCCTGTTCGACCTGGCCGCCCCTGCCCTTGCGCGCGAACCGCTTTCCGTTCGGGCTGTCGCGGCGGATGATCAGCCCGCAGTCGACCAGACAGGCCAGATGACGTCTAAGGGTCGCCGGCGACATGCCGTTGGCGCGAGCGGTCAGTTGCTCGTTGGAGGGCCAAACGATCAGTTCGCCTTCAGATGTCAGTTCGCTCTCCGGATGGAACGACAACAGCGCGTTGAGGATCGCCAAAGCACGATCTGTGGCGCCAAGCGGCTCTTTGGCATCCCGGATCGCGTGAAAAGTCTTCCACTTTTCGACCTTGGCGCCCTGCGGCATGGATTTCGCGGCGACTTGGCTTGCCATCAGGCCAAGTGTCATCGGCCGCCGCCCAAAGGGCGTCGTTGTGATATGCGTCTGCATTTTCTTTCACCTATCGCTAGGCAACAGAAATCTGCTCGCCGAAATGGCGCTCTCGGCTCAAAAGAGCCTTGACTGTGATTCTCGGAAGTGCGATTCTCTAGCTGCTACACAAGGAATGGGCTTCCGGAAGCGATTTCGGTGGCCTTTTTCTTTGCCAAATTTCCCTTGGCCGAGAGCTTCGGCCGTTGATTCAGTCGCCTCCCTCCTCTCCGTTTTCCTGAAATTCCTGATAGAGGCGCTCTAGTCTCCTCGAGAGATAGGCGCCGAACTGTGAAGCGTCTTTGGCCTTCAACGCCAAGGTGAAAGCCTTGCCACTGTCCTTGGTCGAAACCTTCACGGAGTCGTCGGACAGACTCCAGGCCTTTTCCGCTGGCGATTGTTTCTTAGGCTTCCTCGATCCGGAGGCCTTCAGCTTTTCAAGCAGAAAGCCGAACCGATCGGCTTCGTCGAGTTCCGTGAAAGCGTCCGATTGAACCAGTTCCAGAGCTTGAGCGGATTTCGCGGGGGCTTGTACTGTCTTCTTGAGGTCTTCCCAACGATCACGTCCGATGCCCTTGGCGGCGCCAAGAGCATCCAAAATGGGGGCAGGGACCGTTTCGGCTACCGACAGCATTCTGGACAGCAAGGTGTCATCAACGGTGAGCGCGCTTTTGATCGTGCCCTTGTCGATGCCGGATTCTTGTAGGCGTCTAGCGTAGAGTGATTTCTCAATGAAGCTGAGATCGTCTCTGGCCGAGTTCTCCTGGCCCTGCGCGATCACGTGGGCTATCTCTTCGAGGGGCTTGATAACCGCCCTGACCTTCTGGCCCAGTTTCTTGGCGACGCGAACCCTACGATGCCCGAACACAATGATATGACGGTTGCTGTCGTTGGGATTCGGTCGAACGAGTACAGGCTGATGTTGGCCCGCTTCCTTGATCGCTTCGAGGAGCTCCTGGTCCTTGGCCAAGTCCTCGCCAATTCGGTCCTGATAAGGAGAGGGGTCCAACGTTTCCGGGTCCAGAGCAACGACCACGTCGCCCTCAAGCACACGCATCGAGTTCTCTGCCAGATCATCGAGTGATTGCATCATTGAGCGCGATGCGCCGCGCCGCGCGTATTCAACGCGTGACTCGCCCTTTTCAGCGGATTCCGCCGGCTTGGTTGGTTGTGCGCCAATGTTTGCGAGAAGATGCTTCCTAGCCATTCGTCATACCCGAGATCGAATATATCTTGTTGAACTGCCTTTGTTTTTTGGCAGTTTGCACGGCTGTCAAACTTTCGATCATTTTCGGCCCCAGGCCTTGTGAACGAGAGCTGTGATTTCGCTGTTTACCGCGTTCAGGGACTCGACCGCCCGGTCATAGGTCGCTCGCACGAACTGAGCGCGCTCGACTTCGTAGACCGTCTGCTTTGTGATGCCGGCGTCGGATATGGCAGTCGACTTCACCATTTGATTGTTCAGCATTCTCTTGCTGAACATGGCCTGCATGAAGCCAACCATCTGCGCTTGCGGGCCATCGGTAGCTTCGTATCGCGTCACAAGAAACCGGAACCAATCAAGTGTAACCTTTGCACCGGCGCTTTTGATTGATTGCAGGATCCCGCCGAGCATCAGCAGAAACTGACTCATGCTCATTATGTCCAGCATTTGGGGATGAACAGTGATCAGTACAGCGGTAGATGCCGTGAGCGCCGTGAGGGTAAGATACCCCAACTGAGGAGGGCAATCGATTACGACCACGTCGTATCGGTCGTCGACTTCTTTCAGGGCCCGCGAAATACGTGTGAAAAAGAGGCGACCCTCTTGCGAGTTTGCTGCGGCGAGCGGAGTCTCATACTCATACTCTTGCAGCTCAAGGTTCGCCGGAACAATATCAAGACCCGGGAAATTCGTCGTCTGAATGATTTCCTTAATCGAGCATCTTTCGTCGTCGTATCGAAGCGCCTCGAAGAGCGAAGGGTTCTTGTCCAACTCGGGCTGAATTCCGTGCAGCGCTGTCAATGAAGCCTGAGGGTCCAAGTCTATGGCAAGGACCCGGTGCCCGGTCAGGGCAAGATACTGCGCGAGATGGGCCGTGGTTGTTGTCTTTCCCGAACCACCCTTGAAGTTGACAACCGAAATCACCTGCAGGTGCTCGCCGTCTCGCCGACGCGGCACATAGTTCTTCACGTCGCTGCGGCCGTGTTTGTCGAGATACTGGCGAAGCTCGAGCATTTGCTCCGCTGTGTAAGAGCGCCTGCCTGAGGATGACACCGTGGGAACGGGGCCTTTTCCGTCGAGGTGGAGTTTCTTGATGTGGTTTTGTGTTACACCAATGAAATCCGCCACCTCGGCAAGCGAGAACAATCGCAGTCCTTTTTGCGCGTCAGGCGGATACTGCTCCAGACGGAGCATGTTCAACCGGTCAGAGATCAACTCACCCTGCTGGATGATCTCTTCGTCGAAATCCAACTCGTCTTGCTCTATGACCGGCACCACCGAATTCTCTCTTTTCTTGAAATAACGCTTTTTCCAAGACAAAGCGCGTGAAAGCGTTATTACTATGTGCGATTCCGGATTAGGCGCAAGCGGTTTTTGGTTAATGAAACCTTAATGCGAGTCGGGCCGAAATAGCGACGGACGTCAACGTCAAGTCGATTCTTCCAGCGTTTTCCGTTGGTTAGTTGAGGTGTTCTGCGTGCACCCGTCAGAATCTTATCCCGGCAGTTTTGACGGGGGAGGGCGCCACAGCAGCAGCGACGTGCCCCGATTTATCCGGAATCCGCAGAACTCCGCCAATTCCGAACCCGACTCAGCAAAGTGAGTCGCCTCAAAGCCCCGGTGAGAGACGGTTCCAGCACGAAATAGGGCACGACCCCGGCAGAACTGCCGGGATGACCGGTTCCGCCTCATGCGGCAAAAGCCGCAACTCACCTTTGAGTAGCAGCGGCGGATGTCATGCAAACCTTGTTTGGTCGTAACGATGGTGCCCGGATTGCACCGAGAGGAGGAGCGCTATGACTGCGTCGTCCTCCCGGTCACGGCTGATCCGCAAGCTGCGCGACGCCCTTGGCGAAAAGATCTGCGCCGCCCTCGAAGACGTCAACGTTGTCGAGGTCATGCTCAATCCGGACGGCCGGCTGTTCGTCGAACGGCTGGGGGAGGGGATCGAGCGCATCGGCGAGCTCAAGCCAGGCGCGGCCGAAATCATTATCGGCAGTGTTGCCCACGCCCTGCAAACGGAGGTCGATGAGGATCAGCCGATTATCTCCGGCGAGTTGCCGATCGACGGGCACCGCTTCGAAGGTCTGCTGCCGCCTGTGGTCAGCGCACCGAGCTTCACGATCCGCAGGCGTGCGTCTCGTCTGATCCCGCTGTCGGATTATGTGTCGGGCGGCGTCATGACCAAGCTGCAGGCCAGCTTGATCCGGCACGCCATACATGACCGCCTGAACATCGTCGTCTCGGGTGGAACCGGCTCGGGCAAGACGACACTGGCCAATGCAGTCATTGCCGAGATCGTCAGCGAAGCGCCTGGGCATCGGTTGCTCATCCTTGAGGACACGGCCGAGATCCAGTGCGCCGCGGAGAACGCGGTCTCGCTGCACACGACGGACACGGTCGACATGGGCCGCCTGCTCAAGAGCACCATGCGTCTTCGACCGGATAGGATCATCGTCGGCGAGGTTCGGGACGGTGCAGCGCTGACGCTCCTGAAGGCCTGGAATACCGGCCACCCGGGCGGCATCACGACAATCCACGCAAACAACGCGCATTCCGCTCTCCGACGCCTTGAGCAGCTCACTGCCGAGGCAAGCCAGCAGCCAATGCGCGAGGTCATCGCGGAAGCGGTCGATCTCGTCATCTCCATCGAACGCACCGCCACCGGGCGCCGTGTCCGCGATGTGATGCGGCTCAGAGGCTTCGACGGCGCGACATACGAAACCGAACATCACGCACAGATCGATGAGGACAGCCATGCCGCATAAATTCCGCAGCCCCGCAACTTCGGGGCTCTTGATTGCCATCGCCTGCGTCGCCGCAACGCCGGCGCTTGCCAGCTCCGGCGGCAGCCTGCCCTGGGAAGGGCCGCTGCAGACGATCCAGGAATCGATCACGGGGCCGGTGGCGGGCTTCATCGCCCTTGCCGCCGTCGCGGTCGCCGGCGGCATGCTGATCTTCGGCGGCGAGCTCAACGATTTTGCACGAAGGCTGATGTATGTCGTGCTTGTTGCCGGTATATTGCTCGGAGCCACACAGATCGTTGGCCTGTTCGGCGCATCGGGCGCCTCGATTGACCTCCCTGATCAGGCGAACCTGAGTGCGGCGGGGGAGGGGAGCGATGGCTGAAACCGTTGCTCCCCTCGCAACCGCGCGGATCCATCGCGCACTATCACGGCCGAACCATTTGATGGGCGCGGACCGCGAACTCGTGCTCGTCACCGGGCTTGCGACGGTCATTCTGATCTTCGTCGTGCTGACCTGGTTCTCGGTGCTGCTGGGCATTGGGATCTGGATCGGTGTCGTCGGTGTGCTGCGCGTCATGGCGAAGGCCGACCCGATGATGCGGCAGGTCTATCTGCGCCACATCGGCTACCGGCCGAACTATCGGCCGACGTCGTCGCCCTGGCGAAGGTACTGACCGACAATGGTGGCCCTCAAGCAATTCCGGAACACAAAGCCATCCTTTTCCGACCTGTTGCCCTATGCCGGCCTGGTCGCCGACGGTGTCATCCTGTTGAAGGACGGCTCGCTGATGGCGGGCTGGTATTTTGCCGGACCGGATTCGGAGAGCTCCACCAATATCGAGCGCAACGAGGTCTCGCGGCAGATCAACGCCGTCCTCTCGCGGCTCGGGTCCGGCTGGATGATCCAGG
>NZ_JALEGV010000038.1 GCF_022763245.1 Oricola sp. | reverse complement strand
CGAGAAGATTGCCCAGGGGTAGGTGGTGGCCTCCCCCGCCTACAGCGGGGAGGTCACCTACCCCTTTAGGGGGGATTTTTCTGAAATCTGAAATCTGCCACAGACCACTGATTTCATTGAGGTTTTCCAGATTTCGGAGCAGATTTCGCAAACCCCCTTCCGAAATCTGGCAAGCGGCTCTCAACCCATTGAAAGATAATAGAAAAAGCCAGATTTCAGATTTTGCGCGGGAACCAGATTTTGCAAAATCTGGCCAGATTTCTGGACATGGACCCCAGATTTTGGGAGGCAAAACAGCGTGTTTCATCGTGCCTCCTGCGTGTCGCGATAGACCCACACGAACGGGTTTTCGACGGGCAGCACGGCGCCGGTCTGGGGGCATTTGTAATGGCTGGGGAGCACGTCAATCAGTTCAGAGGTGATCTCTCCGGTATCGGGATCGATATGCTTCCGGCTGGTCGCAAGGCGCATGGTTTCGACGCAAAGATAGCCGTACTTGCTGCGTTCGGCGGCGAGGTCGAGCGCCGTCGCAGCAGCCCCGCGGACGAACTTCACGTAGCCTTTCGTGGTCAGCACGTTTAGGCGTTCGCGGATGATCGATTGCCCACCCAACCCTGCGGTGTTCTCGAAGGTCTCGGCAAACAAGGTCATGGTGTACATCCGGCCCTGAAGGGCCTCCTCGTACAAAAGGCCGCAGATGACCTCGCCTTTGCGATCACGCTCCGCATCGTGCTTCGCCCCGACCTCGGCCCGCACAAGCCGCTCGTTCATGGGATTGATCTCGACCCACTCGCCCTTGACCTTGTCGATGATCTTCGGCGCCAAGGCCGGACCATTGCGCAGTTCGATCTCCAGCTTGCGCTGCGGGCTTTCCTCGTCCGGCCGGTGCAGGATGAGGCCCGACGTGTAGAAGCCTCGCAGGGCGCTGGCGCCGGAGAGCGCCAGAAACGGGTCGTCCTTTACCTGCTGCTTGCTGAGCTTCTTCGTGTGGTGGGCAAGAATGACGCCGCAGTCGGGATTGATGTGATCGCGGAGCACCTCGACCCGATCCTTGAGGAAGAACATCATCGCGCTGTTGTCGTTTTCGCCGCCGCCGTCGGGCCCGCCATCGAAGAGATTGCGGATCGGGTCGATGCAGATGATGTCCACGGGCTCGGCCGGAAAGGCGCGCCGGATGGCCTGGGCCACATGGACACTGCCCTCTGTGTCGAGCAGCATCTTGAGCTTCGGCGTTGCCACCAGGTTGTCGCGGGCACCGGCCATGAGGCTCGGCGGCAGGGTGATCTGCTGCATCCGCTCGCGCAGGTAATGATACTGGATCTCGGCCTGTAGATAGAACACGCGCAAGGGGCGCGGTGGCGTAAAGTCGAGGAACGGCTGACCGGCAGCCATGTGCACGAGCCAGGAGATCAGCAGGTCGCTCTTGCCGACCTTCGGCGCACCACCCAGCACCAAGAGCCCGCCGGGCGTCAGGACGCGCGGCGCGATGATATCGGCGGGCATTGGGCTGTCGTCGTCCAGCAGTGCGCCCAGCGTGAACGCCGGCATTTCGTTTGGCGCCGGGGCTGCGCTGTCGAGCCGGATGAGCGGCGGTCCGTGCTTTTCGACATGGATCGCCCAGAGCCGCTCGGACTCGCGCTTCAGGCGCTCAACGGGCCACTGGGGGCGCAGCATGGCGGCGTTGTAGCCACAGATCGCTTCCCAGCCCTCGTCCTTCGAAAGACGGCCCTCATGGACCATGCGGATGAAATACCCGATCGCGGCAGAGGCGCCCTCGAAGCGGGACCAATCGTCCTGACCGCCCTCTCGCACCGGGGTGACCAGCACCTCGTCCACACGCGGCTTCTCAGGCGCGGTGAAGTCGGGCGAAAGGTTGACACCCGGCGCGGGCGGCATGTCTGCCACGGCCTCGATGAACTCGCCTAAATCGCGTTCGCGGTCGGCATTTAACTCCACGATCTGGACCTGGGTCTTCAGGCTGTTCTTGTAATAGACCGAGCCTGCCACCCGGATCGGCTGGTGGGCGGAGCGGAAATGCATGTCACCGCCGACCTTGGCGGCGATGTCACCGCGCAGGCGCGTCACGCGAGCGATATCGCTGCCCTCCGCAGGCTCATTCAGCTTCCACCAGACATGCGCCTTGCGCTGGCCTTCGGCCGTGATGCCGCCGCTTTCCACAATCATGGTCGGCGGGCCGAGGTGTCGCTCGAGATGCGCACGCTTGGCGGCAATGTCGCCGCTGTCGATGTCGACGACGACGGTTTGCATCTGCAGGATATCGGCGGCCTTGGCCTGTCCGGGCGCGGCCACGGTGCCGGGAATCACATAGACCGCCGCCCCCTCGCGCGCCGCCCAGTTGGCGAAGGTGGCCATCTTGTCGGTGACGGCTTCATCCGCTTCGATCCAGATGTTGTGCGGCCGGCCATCGATCCCCTGCCCTTTGTCGATGAAGCTCCGGACCGGGATCAGCCCCTCGCAATACCCGAAGACCACCTCCATGAACCGGGCGATCTGGTCCGGGTCCGGCTCGTCGCCGAAGACATCCACCATGGGAGCGGCGTCGTTGAAGTCCCGCCAGGGGTTGAAATGGACAAGGTTCTCTTTGGGTGTCTCGGAGGACGTGTCCTCCGATGGGGTTTGGGGGTCGTCATGATCGATGCTCATGGCAGCCTCATCTTTGTCTTTTGAATTGTTTGGCGGGTCGTTTGGTGCGTCCGTCATGTCGGCAGCCCCCAGCAGCGCTCGGCCCAGGCGCAGAAGCGGCATTCGAAGAAGTCACGATTGGCGGCGAAGCGGGGCAGCAACTCGCCCGCGTCGGTGGCGCGCAGGATGCGCACACCGCGGTCCGACATGCGCTGAGCCAGCTCGGCATCGAACGGGACCTGCTCGTGGTGGAGCTCGGCCGTGTCCTTGTTGATCGCGGTGAACATGGCCGGGTTCGTGGAAATGCCCGGCACCTGCGCCTCCATGTAGGCCTGGTAGACCGCGATCTGGGCGGCGTAGACCGGCTTCGACTTCGCCACGCCGTCCTTGACGCATGCGCGCCAATTCTTCGCGTTCATCGTCTTGCATTCCCAGAGCGCGGGAACCGCCAAACCGAAGCCCTCAGGTCCGGCGGCGATGATGCCGTCGACATGGCCGCGAATGCGCCCGCCAGCGACGGAGAAGCCGAACTGGCCGCCGTCGGGCCCGCTGCCTTTACGCGTGTAGAGATCGAAGCCTGCCTGCCTGAGCCAGGCGACGACCAGATCCTCGAGCGCGTGGCCGATGGCGAAGATGCGCAGCGACTGGCCCGAGAAGTCCTGGCCCGCGTCCTTCGGCGTCGCCGTGAACTCGAACTGCAAGGCTCGTTCGCAGGCGTGGCCGAGGCGCGAGCCGCCGAGGTAGTCACGGGGTGTCCGAGTGGCGTTTTCAGCTGTAAGTGCCGCGTCGACGGCTTCGTTAACACGGTCGGCGAAGTTGGGCGTATGGTTGAAGTCGAGGGTCAAAACGGCACCCCCCCACCGAATTCGGCATTGATTTCGTACATTTCATGGCGGAACGTATCGATAGCGACGATCAACAAGAACCGCATTTCAAGTTCGGTCAGGTCAGCGAAGCTGCGATCCCAGCCAATTTCATCAATTTTCCGGCCCACAGCGCGCATCACTGCGGGTATTGCCAACGACTCTTCTTCGGTAATCTCTGCCATTTTCAGTCCTTTCTTTGCTTTTCGGGTGAAGGCCGACTGGCATTGCACAGAGCAAAACCAGCGGTATGTGCGTTTGCCGCGAGGCTTGTTTGGATCGAACCAGCCGAAGCCGCGCGTGCGGGACAAGCAGACAGCGCAGAGTTGACCTCGCGGATGCCAGAGCCGATCAAAGCCCGGGCGATCCGCAGCCTCTGTGGGCGGGGATTGCATTTGCGCGACATGTTTCATGCCGCCTCACGTGCGGTTGGCGCCGCCTGCATGATCAACCCGCGGATCTCGCGCTTGTTGAAGGTGAAGGTCATCAGCGCCGAGGCCTTGTAGCGGGTGAGGCCATAATCGCTGCGCGCTGCCGGCGAGAGATATTGCAGCTGCTTGTCGGTGGCGGGCTGGCTCAGCCAACCGCGGGTCTTGAAGGCACTCTCGTCGGTTTCATGCTCATTGAGCCAGTCATCCGCCTGCGCGAGACACACGGACCGCTCGCCGATGCCAAGCAGCCGGGTCTCGGCCCCTTTGCGGCCGCCGACCGCGTACCACTGGCCCTCGTACCAGAAGATGCCGCCCCAGGCCGTGAAGCCCGTCGCCATCAGCGCGTCCTCGGAGCCAAAGAGATCGACCCACTCGAAACTCGAGCGCTTCAGGAGGTCGATTTCCGTCATCACGAAGCCGGACAGATCACCGTCCGTTGCCTCCTGGCTTTTGGGATCGTCCTCATCGTCTGCCACGAGTTCCCCGCAGATCGGGCACTCGCGGCAAGCCAGCGGGATGTCAGCCTTGCAGGATGGGCAGGTCTTCGTCGGGGCCTCGCCGGTTTCCAGCTTGCCGTCGAGATCGACATCCTGCTCCAGCGTGCCATGGGTCAGGCTCGAGGTCCCGAAGTCGAGGACGATGCAGTCGGTCTTGACGACACCCGGAAACTCGGCCGGATCGACAGTACGCAGGCCCCGGCCCACCATCTGGATCATGGTCGATTTGTAGGAACTGGGCCGTAGCAGCACGACGCAGGAGGTGGGAGGGTGGTCCCAGCCTTCCGTGAGCACGGCCACGTTGGTAATGACGCGGATTTCGCCTGAGGCGAACGCCGCCAGAATGTTGCGCCGTTCCTCGCCGGGCAGGTCGCCGTGGATCAGGCCTGTCGGGATACCCGCTGCGTTGAAGGCCTCGGCCACATGCCTCGCATGCGCCACCGTCGAGCAGAACACGACCGTCGGGCGATCCGCGGCCTTGTCCTGCCAGTGGCGGATCACCTCCTCGGTGATCGGCGCGTGGTCCATGATCTCGGCCACTTCCGCCATGTCGAAGTCCGACACTGTCTTGCGCACGGCCTTGAGCTTGTCCTGCACGCCCACGTCGATGACGAAGGTCCGCGGCGGCACCAGGTGACCGGACGCGATCAGTTCGCCCAGCCGGACCTGATCCGCGACATTGTCGAAGACGGCGCGCAGCCCCTTCTTGTCGCCGCGGTTCGGCGTCGCCGTGACCCCGAAGATACGCGCGTCAGGGTTGGCGTCCCGGACGCGGTCGATGATGCGGCGGTAGCTGTCGGCCACCGCATGATGTGCCTCGTCGATGACCAGCAGGTCCAGCTTCGGCATGGCGGTGAGGTTCTTCTCACGCGTCAGCGTCGGGACCATGGCGAAGGTCACCTGCCCTCCCCAGGACTTCGTCGTGGCATCCACCACGGAGGTGGTGATGGCCGGATTGACCCGCCCGAACTTCGCACGGTTCTGCGCGGTCAGCTCGTCGCGATGCGCCAGAACGCAGGCCTTGGCATCCGTGTCGCCAATGCGCTCTCCGGCGACCGCAGACAGCATAATCGTCTTTCCCGATCCGGTCGGCGCGATGCCAAGCGTGTTGCTGCGGGTGGCGAGCGCAGCAAGGCTGCGCTCGACGAAGAGGCTCTGACGGGGTCTCAGTCGCATGGCCGATCCCCTCACTCAGCCCAGCTGGGCCGGCCGGCGAACCCGGGGCTGGCAGGCGGCTGTGCCGGAGCCTGGGCAGGGGGTTGCGGGGCTTGCGGGGCCGCAACACCGTGGCTCTGCACCATGGGTGTTGCCTTCGGCGGCGTGCCGGACGGGGTGTGATAAGGCGCGGTGGGAGCCACCGGCATGGCGGGTGTCCCAAGCCCCATCACCGTCGCATAGTCGCGATGGTTCGGCGCAAGCGCCGTGCGGATCTCGTTCTTCTCCTCGCCATTGCTGTCAGTGCCGACATCGATGCGGGCGACGAATTCCAGACCATCGAGATCCGCAAACCCGTTGATGCGGCGACGCGCCTGGGCCTCGGGCGAATTGTCCTTGTCGGAAATCCCGCGCGCCGAGTTCAGGATGCCCCGGATCAGGCTGCGCCCCATGTTCGCCCAGTTCGGGCCATTGGGGCTGTAGAGCCCGATCATCGACCAGATCTTGCGCTTGGCGTAGGGGCCCTCAAGCACGGTGTATTCGGCATCAAGGTAGACGGCGCCAGTATTGCCGCGTTTGGCATAGCCGCCTGTCCAACCCTGGGCGGGATCATCAAACCCGCCCGGACGAATGGTCAGGCGCACCTTGGCCAGCGTGCCCTTCGGGATGACATTGGTGTTCGACTGCGCGTCGTTGAAATCGTTCCAGAGAGACATGGCTCGGGTCCTTTCAGCTGGTGGGGGTGTCGGTGGGGGAGGCCTGCGCCGGGGACGGCGTGGGCAACTGCGGCGGCTGGTAGGTCAGCCGGAGTTCGGCAGGCACAAGGGGGCCGCGGATCTTGTCCATCAGCCGGCCCAGATGCGGGGGTTCCAGCACATCGAGGCGGCCGGACCGGTCCTTCGCGGGGTAGCCCCAAGGGTTCAGGGTCTGGCAGACAAAGCCGCGGTGCTGCTGGCCATCATCGCCCTTGAGCTGGGCCATGGTGATGACCTGATCGACGATCCCTGGCAGTTCGAGGCCAGTCTTGCTGCCATCGATCTGCGGCACGAAGACCTTGCGATTGAAGTCGTCGAGCTTCTCGTCGAGGATACCGACAAACCAGACATTCTTGCCGCGGGTGTGCTGCAGATGGGTCAGCCAGGCGATCATCTCGCGGCCATGCAACCCGTAGGCGCCGCGAATGTCGGCCTTGCCGGTCTTGTCAGAATGCGCCTCGGGCTGGCCCTTGCACCATTGAAAACACAGCCGCCCGGCCACGGTGATCGAGTCGATGAACACCGTGTCGTATTTGGCCAGGGCCGCCGGGTCGCCGAACTTCTTGCAGACCGCAGCGTAGTGCGCGGCGCTATAGGACTGCTCATCGCGCAGGGCCGGGTTCGGCCCGCCGATGAACACCGCGAAGTCCCGGCATTCCGTCCAGGTCCGCGGGCGGATGGCGTCGATCGCCAGACCTTCGATGGCAAGATCACCGGCTTCGAGATCAAAGAACAGCGTGGTGGAGTTTCGCAACGTCCAGAGCAGGCTCGTCTTGCCAATCCCGGAGCGGCCGAAGATCACGCCCTTGATGCCGCGGGATTCCGCCATGCGCTGATCGGCGGTGATGATGGGGAGTGCGCCGCTCATGACTGCACCTCGCCCCTTGCATCAGATGCGCAGGAGTAACCGGTGACAGCGGTGTAAAGCGCGTCGAGCCTGTCAGCTTCGGCGAGGCATTCACGACCCTTTCGCCGCATGAATTGGCGCGCATCGTTGAGCAGATCGGGGTCTTCGATCAGGTCCGGGACCGCGACATATTCCTCGGCGCTTTCGACAAAGTAGGATTTTGAGCGCAGGTCACTCACGAGGGGCGCAAACGCATCGCACCGATCTGCGAAATCCGTCTGTGTCATTACGTCATGCCGGTTGCGGAGGATCCGCTTCACCTCGGAAATGATCCCAGTGCGCAGCATTCGCATCGCGCCTTCCGCCCGTGCCTGCGAACAGGTCAACGGAAAGGCTTCGCCCATGATGTCATTGGCAATTTTCGGGGCATTGTTGCCACGCTGGGAGGCCACCTCCCAGACGCGTTCGGCAAAGGCTGCTGACTGACTGTCAAGCATCGAACCACTCCTTGATTTTGGTGAAAGCTTTCGACCCGGCCGCGATGGCGGCGACGTCGAGATGATGAAACTGGCTGCCTTGGGCCTCGTTCATGCCCTCGCGGGCCAGGGCGAGCGTGTCGTCCGAGGCCCATTCAGCGAAGGCTCGGAACGTGCCGGTGACATGCTGCCAGGCGGCCTGCTGCGGCGTCGGCGCGACATAGAGCGGGTTCCGGCGACTGGGTTTGCGCTCAGGGCGCATTCCACGCATGGCGGCATCGACCACCATCTTGCGCAGAGCCGCCCGGTTCGGTTCCTCGCCACGCTCGAGTTTCTCGTCGAGGGTGCGACGCACGATGCCCGGGTCAGCCGCTTCGGCGTCGCGGATCAGACGCGCATCGTGAATGGCTTTGCGCGAAAGGCCGATGTCCGCGGCGGAAGGCACGACCTCGTTCCCCTGCGAAACGAGGTCCGTCCGCGCACCGCTTTTGCCGACCTCTCCTCGGTCCTGCGCGGCATCATATTCATCTGCCAAACGGCGCTTTGCGGCGGCTTCGATTTCCAACGCATCAGCCTGGGCGCGATGGGCCGCCGCGACGAGATCGTCATGTGCGGACTTGGCCCGGCTCAGGCGAGCAGCGCGTTTTGCGGTGTCATAGGCCAGGCCGGCGTATTCGCGCGCCTCGAGCACCTCGGCGGCGGTCTTGGCGCCAGCCAGCATGGTCGCGGCGCGCGAGACGAGGTCCGGCAGACCCTCGCCCGTCTGGGAAAATGGGGTCAGCGCCGTCATGCCCGCGCCTCCGAAGGCTCGAGCGTGACCTTGAGCGCCCCGGTCCGCACCGTGCGCGCGGGCTCGAACCCCTTGCGCCAGGCCTCGGGCAGCGCGCCGTATTTGCGCTCGGAGACCGACAGCTTCGTGTCGATGAACTCGGCCGGGTCCTCGCCACTGTCGGCGATGTTGCGTGCGATCTGCGCGAGCGCCTCCTGGTCCCAGTCGACGCGTTTGGGCAGATCGGCGACGACGGTGTAATCGTCATCGACGAGGCGCACCGTGCCGGTGTCCTTGCCGCAGGCCCGGCGCGCCTCGGCGGCGCGGGTGGCGTAGCGGACCTCAAGAGCGGTGTTGAACCGGGCGGTCGCGGCCTTCAGCTGCTTGCCCGCGTGGTCGAGTTCGGCCTGCAACGCGGCTAGCAACGCGACCGGCATCTGCGCCAGGTCTCCGGCCGGCATGTTGAGCATGTCATCCACGCTCGGGGTGTTCTCGGGATAGGGCATGGGGTCTCCTTTCGGGGGCATCGGTCAGGCGGCCTCGAGCAGCCGCGTGATGGCGGCGGAGCGAGGCGTTTTGGGTTTGGGACGGACGATCGCGACGTAGGCGAACTGGTCGGGGCCGATGCGTTCCTGCACGAGGTGCACGAGGCCCTGCTCCGCGGCGCGAAACGCGGCGTCTCCCAGACTGCGCAGGGCATCGCGTCGGTCAGCAGGCAGATCCGAAATCAGCTTGTCCGTATCAACCGCGAGGAACCCGCGGTGGTAGATCAGGGCATCACCAGCCTCGGCCTGCGCGAGCCAGGCATAGAGGTCGATGTCCGCGATCTCGCCACAGCCTGCCGCCGTCGTCTGATGTGCGAGGGAGCGTGCCATGGTCATCGCGCCGCCCTCAGCGCGTTACCCTGCGCCGTGCTCTCGCAACGGCGCTCGCGCTCATAAGTCTCGACATCCTCGAGCCGGTAGACCACGCGGCCGCCGATCTTGAGGTAGGCCGGGCCATCGCCCGTCCAGCGCCACCGCTCCAGCGTGCGAGGGCTGATCTTCAGTCGAGCCGCCAGCTCGACCTGGTTGAGATGTGTGACCGACACCGTCGTCTCCTTCTCCTTTGGTCAATTGCCTGCGAAGGACCATCGCCCATGGCGTGGGAGGAGAGCGGGAGGAGCCAGGGAGGGGAGAGGGGAGGAATGCAGATCTTGCGCATAAAAACGAAAAAGCCGCCCCGAAGGGCGGCCTTTCACATCACCAATTTGCGGTCAGTCTTCGATCCAGCAACTCGCGGCGACTTGGAAGATAACCCGCTTCCAAGCGGGGTGCCCCTTGAAGAGCTCGGACAATCTCCGAACGGTTCGACCGCAACCGGCCGCCTCCAGAACCGCATCCGTCGAGAGCCGGTGTTCCCCGGAGATGAAAGCCTCTGCCATCATTCGCACCGCTGCCTTCTGCTTCGTGCCCTTGAAATCAAAGCGTTCACCGTGGACGATCAGAACCGCTCCGTCACCAGAGACCCAAACTGGCCCCTGATCAGAAGGGCCCGTCAGCAGCCGTGCCGAAAGGATTTCGGGGTTCGCGGCGATCCCATCTTCATGATCAACCACATCTTCTAGCGGCACGACCTCGTGGCCCTTCATGGTTGGGCTGCAAAGCCGCTTGGCCGGATCAAGAGATATGACCAGCCGCAAGCCCTCGGATGGTCGGCGCGCGGCGAGTTGGCGGAACTTGTCGAGCGCCCCTGAAACACTCAAGCCACGTACCACCCAGATCCCGACACGTGCCCTTCGCTTGGGCAGCCGCACCGTCCCAAAATCCAGCACCGCGCCATCGAGATACGGCACAGGGTCTTTGCCGAGTGAGCAATCGAGCCGGGCGACCACCCGTCGAGCTGCAGCTTCCATGTCCAGCGCATAGCCCCGGCGGCGGGCACTCGTCTGTTCGTCATTCCACGCCGCGTTGCCGAGATGCCCATGTTGCCCCGTGATCGGGTGCGCGATGACGGAAGTCGGGGTGTCGTCCAGATCATCCTCGGCAACGACGGACATGACGCTGCCACGCTGCACGATCAGTCCGGCGTCCATGAGCGCATGACCAGCACCACGCATGTGCGCCAGCGCCATGGCCGAAACCCGCGCGTCGCGGGTCCCGGCGATGGACGACAACAGCCGACGCGCGGCGGGATCAATCCTCGAAGAGCAGGAGGTCATCGACGAGGATCCCCCAGCGCCGCAGGTACTTCTCGCCGATCATCTGCTCGGTCGCGGTGCGATCCTTCAGATCGCAGCCATGCGGCCAGGTGATCGTCAGGGTCAGCGTGCGCCGCCTGTCGCCTCCCGGGCGACGGGCGAGCTTCACGGCGATCTTGGCCCGCGTCACCACATACCCCTCGCTCAGGGGCGTGCGATCTCCGAACCTCTCCTCCGCCTTTGTCCATATCGTCTGGTCGACGCGCGCGGGCTTTTCCAGCGTCACCCTGAAATCGCTGTCGTCGATCGGCATCAAGCGCAGCTCGCGCACCTCGACGCTCTCGATCCCGTCCTCTGGATCGACCGGAAAGTCATACGGGTTCAGAAGCACCGAAAGATCATAGCACCGCAGCGGCAGGCGGTTCTCCTTGAACGCGATGCCGAGGAGGTGCGTGACGGTGGCCCTCACGATCTCGCTCCGCGTCGCCTTGTCGTTGGCGATCACCTCGATGCCGCCGGTTGCGGGTTCGTAGGTCACCGCGGCCTCGAACACGGGACGATAGGCCTGCCGCAGGAGAGCCCCCCTGTCGTCAAAACGCAGCAGATCGTCTGGCCGACCCTCCCGGTAGATCGTCACCTGAACGAGATCGCATTCGTCGCCCTCATGGGTCGTCCGCACCCGGTCGAAGATATCGACATGGGCGTGGGCCGCGCCCGAGAACTCCTTGATCGCGGCGACGAAGGCATGGCAGGCTGACGCGTCGCGCTGCACGACGCAACCGGCTTCCGCCATGTAGCCGGCCCACATCCGACCACGCCGGCGATCCTCCGTGAAGCGAACCTCCTCGGCATGACGAAAGCGGTCCTGTGCATTCAGGAACATCCAGAGCGACCGCGCATGCGGGTTCGCGAGCCCGTCCAGGAGGGCAGGATCCTCAGCTACGCTGTAGATCGCGGCCTGTCCCGGCTCGTCGGCCAGAGCATGGACGCGTTCGGCGTCGTTAGAGATCCGGTCGCGCTGGACGCGGGACATCTTCTCGATGGCGCCGAGCAGCGGCCCGGACAGATCGGTGTCCGCTTCGGGCCAGTCGAATTCGGTGGGCAGGCCGATCTCCGGCCGGTCGAAGTATTCGCGCAGCGCCTCACCGGGCGTCCTGCGAAGGAAGGCGGACAGTGCAGTCACTGGGGGGCTCCTTTATGGCGATTCGATCTATCAACTGATCTGCTAATCAGCGTATGCCACCACAAAGAAGTCAATCGCAAAAATACGCACTTCCGCGGATTTGCCTTCAACGGCTGAAGAGCGAGGGCTGTCCTAGTGTCAACGTGATCAGGTTGAGCTTCAGCAGCCGGATGCGTGCGGCCTCTTCGGAAACCGCGAACCGCTTCATGACCATCTGGATCAACCTTGCTGCGTGTTCCGTCGCAACATGGATATCGCCATGCAACTCGCGCGGGCCGCAGTAGTCGGAAACGAGGCGACGGACCGGCGTAGCCGGCATCAGCAGCGCGCCGCTGATGTAGCCGGCCTGCCATTCCATCCAGTCGGACTGAGGGGCGTCCAGGATGTTGTCGCGCTTGGAGATCGCCTTGTTGGCGTTCACGCCGCGTTCGAGCAGGTCGCCGGTGGCAAACTTCTGAGCCCAGAGCGGCCCGTGGAACTTCACATGCCCGAACTCATGGGTCAGCGTCGTGCGGAAGCGGTTCTCGCGCCGTTCGTCAGCGGCGATGCGTTCGGAGATGGAGACCTTTGGCCCGCGGTTGTGAAAGAACTCAGTTACCCCTTCGACATCTGCACCGTAAGCAGACAGGTCGGCAAACGGATCGAGGTCCGCGTCGTGCATCTCGATCAGCACGGTGAGGTCGTCAGTCTCTACGGGATACTCGACCTTGCCATGGCGCTTGAGCAGGAGGTCGCGGATGAGGCGCTCACATTCATCATCGAGCTCCCGCGCCTGGTAGAAGGGTCGCTCTGCAAAACGGCCCGTGTTGTCACGGATCATCCTTACCATGCGCCGCCCCCTACTCTTTCAGCGTACGCCGAAAGCTCATGAACGCAGCCACGACCTTCTCCGGATCGGATGTGTCGGGGCGCACGTCATCAGGCAGGCGGCCCGCAAGCGCGAAAAGGTAATCCTCCGGGATGTTCAAGATGCTCGCAAACTGGCGGATCAGGTGTCCTGAACTCGGGCTGCGTCGATCGTGTTCGATATCGTTGAGGTACTGCGGGGATATCGGCCCCGCGTCTTCCTCCTTCATCACACGCGATGCGAGTTCCTTCTGACTGACTCCAAGAGCCTTTCGCGCCCTCGAAATCGCCTGACCGAAGGTCACACCGTCGGCGGACATGGCCGGTTCATCCCTCACTCTCCCCGTCAATCCGCTTGTTCGCAGATTTGCGAGTGGTTACTCTTTATCCACAATTTGATCAACAGCGAAGCGGGATGTGACTTCGGCGGCAGGAGCGAGTAGATGATAAGGATCCTTCACACAGCCGATGTGCATCTCGACTCTCCGTTGAGATCTCTCGCACTGCGCGATGCAGAATTGCGGCAGAAGGTACAGACATCGAGCCGCACCGCGCTCACGAGGATTGTCGAAACGGCGATTTCCGAAGCTGTGGCCGCCCTTCTAATCGCGGGAGACCTCTTTGATGGTGCGGAACGTAGCGCGCGCACCGCGGCCTTCCTCATGCTGCAAATGGAGCGGCTGCGCGAACGCGGGATTCGTGTTTTCTACATCAAAGGCAACCACGACGCCGAGAACCCTCTCACCGGCGAGTTGACCTTGCCTGATAACGTTCATGTCTTTGACGGACGCGGCGGCAAAGTGCAGCTCGCGGAGGACGTCTGGATCCACGGCGTCAGCTTCGCCAACCGTCATGCCCCGGAAAGTCTGCTGCCAAAGTTCCCGGCGCCAGTCGAAGGCTCGGTCAACATCGCGATGCTGCATACCTCCCTTTCGGGCGCAGAGGGTCACGATCCCTACGCACCCTGCACGGTCGGTGAACTGACTGCTGCTGGCTTCGATTACTGGGCGCTGGGGCACGTTCACCGCCGGCAGGTCCACTCCAAGTCGCCATGGATCGTTATGCCTGGAACGCCACAGGGACGAGATATGGGCGAGCCTGGTCCGAAATCCGCGACGCTCTTGACCATCGATAAGGCAATCGAGATCGAAGAAGTACCGACCTCAGCCGTGGAGTTCCTGCACATCCAGGTCGACGTTGCTGATACCGACAGCGACGACGCGTTGCGCGATATTCTTAGGCGGACCCTGCGAGACACGGCGCGAAACCTGGTGTCGGAAAGCGGCGTGGTTCGCTTGGAGCTTGCCGGTAGCACGCGCCGTCGTTGGCAGGTCCTGCGTGATCAGGACGTCTGGAAAGAGACCGCGGCACAATATGCTCGGGAGACGGGCACGCTTTGGCTGGACAAGGTTGTGTTCGACATGACCGACCCTACGGAGCGCGGGCACACCGCCACGGACGAGTTGGCCGGGATTATGAAGACCATCCGCGAGGAACCCGGGTTTTACGAGACCTGCCGCGCAGAGATTGAAGGCATTCTCCAGGAGTTGGCGCCGCAACGGCGTGCCGAGCTGTTGCCCGATGAAGCTGCAATGGACCAGCTTGCGCGGCGTCTCGCAGAGGCCGGCGCAGAACGGATCCTTGCGCGAATGAAGGGAGCCACGCCCTGATGCGGATCGAGCGGCTCTCTCTCGACTTTTTTGGTCACTTCACGGGCAAGGTCCTCGATTTCGGAAAAGCCGGTCAGGCTTCGGATTTCCATGTGATCTACGGCTCGAACGAAGCCGGCAAGACCACAACAATGGAAGCCTATCTGCGTCTTCTCTACGGCTTTCCCCATCGGGAGCCCTACGGGTTCCAGCACCAGCGACAGAATCTTCGGGTCTCCGGTCTGCTCGACATCGGAGGCGAAACCCGCCTGTTTACGCGACTGCCGTCCCGAACCGGCAATCTCAGGGGAGAGGCTGACGCGATCCTGCCCGAAACCGCGATCGCTTCGCTCCTCGGCGGGCTGTCGCTGGACGACTATCGTAGCCTGCTTTGCCTCGATGACGATACTATCGAAAAAGGCGGTGAGGATATTGCAAGCGCCCAAGGTGATATCGGACGATTACTATTCTCTGCGGCGGCTGGTGTCGCAGACCTCAATGCCGTTCTCGAACAGGCGCGGGCCGAGGCAAGCGGCCTTTACAAGAAGCGCGCCAGCACCACTCGGGTCGCGGAACTGAAGCGCGAGTTGAGTGATGTTGAGACCGACATTCGCAACCTCGATGTCAGCGCCCACGCGTGGCGAAAGCTGAAGGATGCGCTTGAGGCCGCCAAGAATGAAGAGGCGAAGGCTCGCCAGGCAAGGGACGAGCTTCGTACCGAACAGGCGCGCATCGCTGCGCTGCGACGGGTGCTGCCCAATCTGGGCGAGCTTGACCGCGTTACGGACGAGATCGCGGACTGCGGCAACTATCCCGAGAGGATCGACATCAATCCCGAAGATTTGGTCACGATGAGGACCGACCGGGGACAAGCGGATTCCGACCTACGGAGGCTGCTGGACGAACTTGACGGGGCTGAAAACGCGCGCGCGGCGCTGGTTATCGACGCAGACCGCCTCGCCTTAGCCGAGCAGTTGGACGATCTCGACGAACTGCGCAGCCGGATGCAAACGGCGGCCTTAGACCTCTCCAGACGCGAACGGGCCCATGAGGAGGCTCTTTCGGACATGGCGCGCATCGCTCAGGAACTGAGGGCACCCGAAGATTGCGATGTCACTGCACTTGTCACGTCTCTGGGAGAAATTGCCATCCTTGAAGACCTGCGTGACAAGATGCGAGACGCCGCCGCGGCTTGGCAGACCGAGCAACGCGAGATCGCGGGCTTGCAGACCCGCATCGAGCAGGCCCTTAAGCCACATCAATCATTGCTGGAAGCTCCGCCGCAGATGGGTTTGGTGGATCTGCTCAAGCGGTTCGACGCCGATGCCCTGGCACCTGCAGTCGCCACGGCAACACAAGCCATCGCGTCTGCCGACACGGCGCTGGAGCAGGCGCTCGACTCGCTTTCCATCGGTGCATGCACCTTCAGCGCCCTCCCGGTCTGCCCGGTCGATCCATCGACAGCAGCAGACACTGCCCAACGCCACGCCGATCTGGCGGAGAAGCTCGGACGCTTTGACGACAGGTTGGAGCGTTTGGGCGAGGACATCGCCGCCGTGAAGGCGAAAACCACCCGGCTCTCGGAAGACGCTAGGATTGCGAGCGACGAAGAGGAACAGGCGGCGCGGACCCGACGTGACGCCCTTTGGCAAGCACATCGTGAAACCCTGACATCAGAGAGCGCGGACAGCTTTGCACCGTCGATGAAAACGGTGGACGACATCAACGCCGCGCGTCTCGCCCACGCGAGCGAGCTCGGCGAACTGCGCAAGCTCCTGCAGGATCTGGCGGACACGGAAGCACGCGCGACGACGACCCGGGAACAGCACGATGGGCTCGCCGAGCTGGCACGAGAGCTCGAGAGCCAAGTCCACGGTCTATGTTCGCAGATCGGACTTCCGGCGCTTTCCCCTTCGGCTTTTTCGGACTGGGTTGCGCTACACAGCAAAGCCATAACCGCTGAGCGGCAACGCAACAGGCTTGTCGAACACCACCAGGAGACACTGGATCGGGCAGAGCAGCTTCGTCAGGCGCTCACGCCCCTCGTCGCTTTGGAGACCCCGACATTTGATGCAGCGTTGCTCGCCGCGCGGCGTCTTGCCGAAAACGAACGGCGCTACCAGGAAGAGGTGCGGGCGGCCTCAGACAAGACCACCGCCCTCGAGGAGGATCTCGAACGCCGGCAAGCCGAACAGGGTGTCCTTGTGGACACCGCCGAGAGGACTGCTGCGGCCTGGAGCGCAAAGGTAAATGAACTTTTCGGCGAGATCCTCTCACCCGACCAACTTGCCGCCGGTCTCGGGCAGCTGCGCGAACTACGCGAACACAACGAGAAGCGGCGACAAGTCGAACGTCAGGTTAACACGATGAAGGACGATCAACGCCGGTTCACGGAAGCCTCTGGCGCCCTTGGTGCACGTTTCGGAATCGGGGAGAGCGACCCTCTCGACACGTTCCGGCGCCTGCGGGAGCTCGCAGAGCAAGCGCAGGCTGACAAGTCACAGCACGAGAAGCTCGGCACCAAGCTTGAAGACGGTGAAATACGGCGAACTGAACTCGAGGCGAAGCTCGAAGACATCGACAGGAAAGTGGCGGAACTTGGTGCGGTGTTCCCGGAGACGGTGGACACCAGCGCAATCGACGCCCTTCGCGCCGCTGTGGGCAGGGGCCTCGACGTCATCGCAAAAAGAGAACGGGTCGCCGAGCTCGAACGGCAGATCCTCGACGACCTCTCGCTGAGGAAAGTGGAGGAAGCCCGCCAGCTACTTGCCGATGAAACCGCTGCAACGCTCGAGGCGAAAGCGAAGTCCCTAGATACCGATCTCAACCTCGCGGAGGAGCGGATGTCCACCGCCACCGTGGCACGAGCCAATGCCGAGCGGGACCTCGGCAGTGTTACCGGCGGCGCAGAGATCGCTGACCTGGTCGAGCGGCGCGCCACATTGCAGATTCAGATCGAAGAGGCGGTTCTTGACTATCTGGAGTTGGACTTCGGTCTACGCCTCGCCGAAGATGCCATCCGCCGCTATCGCGACAGGCACCGGAGCGACATGATGGCATCCACAGAGCGCGCCTTTGCGGAACTCACGAACGGCGCCTATCAGAAGCTGCTGACGCAACCGGACGGCACGGCTGAAATCATGTTGGCGGTCGATGCAAGCGGCACCCCCAAGCAGATCGGCGACTTGTCGAAGGGAACGAGGTTCCAACTCTATCTGGCGCTGCGCGCGGCGGCCTACGAACAAATGGTAGTACAGGGCGTTCAGCTACCCTTCTTTTGTGACGACGTTTTTGAGACCTTCGATGAGGACCGAACGCGTGCCGCCTGCCGTCTCATGGAGCGAATCGGTCGGAGCGGTCAAGCAATCTACCTGACACATCACCGCCATGTCGTCGAGATCGCCAAGGAAGTTTGCGATGTTCAGCCTTTCATCCATGAAATCTAACGGAAGAATCGCAGCTTCCGCGACGCAGCTGGTTCCGCTCTGCTGTTCAACATGGAAAAGCTCTTCGAGAAGGTACTCGGACTGCGCATCCGGCATGCTTGCCAGGTGCAGACCGTTGCTGGCCTTATTGTCGGACTTCACAGCCCTATCACGAACCTCGCGACGGCGGGCTTCCAGCTGCGCCCTGACATCACCGTTCAGAGCGCAGACGAGTGCGTCGCCATCCTCGATGCAAATTGGAAACGCTTCGATCTCTGCGAAGGGAACTCCGGCGTGTCGAGCGGCGATGCGTATCAGATGAACGCCTACGCCAGTCGCTACCGCTGCAAGCGACTCGCGCTCGTTTACCCGGCCTCAAGGGACACCCGGCCAGGAAGGATCACTGAGTTCGTGCTCATGACCGAAGAGCGGCCGGTACTGGATGTCGTCGCGGTCGATGTTCGAGAGCTCGCCTTTGGCAGCGGAATCCCAGCCGGAATCGATGCGATGATCCCTATCGAGTGGAACTGGAAGCAAAGGACATCGACGACAACGATTTGCGAAGCGATATGAAGGAGTTCGGCCCGTCTTGCTTCCACAGTGCTTCCAGAACGCCCGAAACGCAAACGCCGCCCCGTAGGGCGGCGCATAAGCCTTTGGAAACGCGAGGATATTTGGTTGCGGGGGCAGGATTTGAACCTGCGACCTTCAGGTTATGAGCCTGACGAGCTACCGGGCTGCTCCACCCCGCGTCAAAAGCGATTGCTTTT
>NZ_JALEGV010000037.1 GCF_022763245.1 Oricola sp. | reverse complement strand
CGATGGACTGCACTACGACGCAGCCAGCTTGCGAACGCTGGGCGGGCGTATGTTCACGGCCCTCGACAGCCTACTGTGACCCTCGCGCCCTAACCACTTCTGTGGGGGGGGGCGAACGCACTGGACGTGAGAACACAGGACCGCCTGATGAAGGACGAGACTGGCATGAATCGCTTTGACTGGACTGACGCCTACCCCGGCCGGCGCATCGTGACCCTCGTCCTTGACCTGGCACAGGAGACGGAACTGCTCGGTCAAGCGGCCGATGAGGGGCGATTGATTGCGCCGGGCACGGTGCTCGGTATGCCGAAGATCGCGCGAGATCCGCAGGAAGAATGGGCATCCATGCCGATGCAGCCCATCAACGACAATCCTTCCTCCGAAGCCGTCCCTGCGGCCACTCCCGGCGCGAACACTTCGGCCGAGACCGCGCCTGACCCGAAGATCGCCATCCTCCCGGTGGTGCGGCGCGAGTCGATGCCGGCCGACGAAACGCCGGCGCCGGCCCGCGAGCCGCGCTTCGACGACCGCTCGCCGCTGGCCGAGAAACCGCCCCGGCGGCAGGATCCACCGAGAGAGCCGGAACGGCGCTTCAATCCGACCAAACGCTGTTGGGAGAGGCGCGGCACGATCACGGGCCAGGACCTGGAGCTGGTTGAGACGGCCGTGGCGGAGGGCCGCGTGACGAAGTGCCCGCCGGCGACCTTCGCGCTCGATGCGAACGATGCGAGGAATGTGAACTGGGGGCGTCAGCCTAAGAGCAAGGCCAAGCCCCGATGATCTGGAGAGCAAAGCCGAGCAAGATGATAGCCAATGCCCAGAATGTCCTTCGGCCAGTGGTCGTTGCCTCCTCGCGACGAAACGATTCACGAGTCGCTATTGCCTTCCGGATCTCCTCGATCATTGCATCTGTTTGTCGGAGACGATGGTCGAAGTGCTTTGCGATATCCTCCACAAGACGGATGGTTCCCAGTTCGGTCTTGTATTCCTTCAGCGCCGCGTGTGGTCCGGGGCCTAGCAGGGCCTTGGCGTTCGACGCCAATTGGCGGTTTGCAGATCCTATATCCCTCGCCATTTTCTCACGAACTTCGTTCAGTTCGATGACCAGGGCGTTGTCAGCTTCCTTGCCGCGCATGGCAGCCTGGCTGACAGCGATAAGGTCTGCCGACAGAAGGATGACTCCGACAATATCGCAGCCCATTCCGATCAACTGGAGCCAGCTGCCGCCGAAACCAGGCAAACGGCAAAACAGAAGCAAGTCCTCTTCCAGACCGAGGTTCACGACACCAGCTCCTCCATGATCCGGGCGGCCGGAGCGATTGCCGCTCCAAGCGACGGGCTTCAGTTGGCGCCGAGACCCGTCAGACGCACCTGTCGTTAACGTCTCACCCGGCTCGCTTTCGCAAGCTTCGGCAGGGTGACCGATTCCGCGAGCGTGCGACAGGCATGAACGAACTTACCCACATCGAACCCGTGCGGCCGCCTGCGGCCTATGTCGGCGGCAAGAAGCTGTTATCCCGTCAGATCATCGAGCGGATCAATGCTACGCCGCATGACGGCTATGCCGAGCCCTTCATCGGCATGGGCGGCGTCTTCTTTCGTCGCGATCGCAAGCCCAGGACAGAGGTGATCAACGACATCTCCGGCGACGTGACGACGCTCTTCCGCATCCTGCAGCGCCACTATCCGCAGTTCATGGACACTCTCAAATTCCAGATCACGTCACGGCGCGAATTCGAACGCCTGGCCGCCTGCGATCCGAACACGCTGACCGACCTTGAGCGCGCTGCGCGCTTCCTCTACCTCCAGAAGACGGCCTTCGGCGGCAAGGTCGCCGGCCGCACTTTCGGGATCGACAAGTCAGGAGGCGCGCGCTTCAACTTGACGCGCCTGGCGCCGCTCCTCGAGGACGTTCACGAGCGTCTCTCCGGCGTCGTGATCGAGTGTCTGCCCTGGGCGGAGTTCATCGCCCGCTGGGACCGGCCGGGCATGCTGTTCTACCTCGACCCGCCTTATTTCGGGAACGAGGGCGACTATGGCGACGGCGTGTTTTCCGTCGACGATTTCGGGCGCTTGGCGGAGGTGCTGGCCGGCATCGAGGGCACGTTCCTGCTGTCGATCAACGACCGGCCGGCGATCCGCGAGGTATTCTCCGGCTTCCGGCTCGAGGAGGTGTCACTCACCTATTCGATCAGCGGAGGAAAAGGCAGGCCGGCGAAGGAGTTGATAATATCGCCGTTTCGGAGATGATCTCAGGGAGGGAGACGATCATGAATGTCACGACCGAGAGCATTCAGGAGCGAGTTCGCGAATACCTTAGATTGGGCGAAAAGGAATTTCTGCGATCATACGCTTCTGGGCGGGGATCACGCACTCGTCGGGTGATCGTTGATGGTCATAGCATACCGGCGAAAGCGCTCTTCGCCGCAGCACACTCCCCACCTGTTCCTCCGGTTACCATACACACAAACGACGCCATCAAGTGGTTTCACGCGAATGGGTACGAATTCGATGATCCGGCTTCGGATCAAGTGTTCGAAGAGGGAGAGCGAAGAAGGCTCGAAGCCACCTATCTGGCAAGAAGTTCCGCGCTTGTGAGGCAGGCGAAGACGGAATACGGCTTTCGGTGCATGTGCTGCGAGTTCGATTTCGAATCCTTCTATGGCGAAATCGGCGAAGATTTCATCGAGTGCCACCACATCGACCCTCTCACCGGCCGAGAGGGCAAGAGCATGCCCACTTCGATCAAAGACCTCACCGTCCTTTGCTCGAACTGCCATAGAATGGTCCACCGCGTCGATCCGTGTCTAACCGTGGCGGAATTGAGGGAACGCATCGCGCAAAACGCTGCCCAGGGGCGCGTTGACGATCGAAAGGAATAAATGCATATCGGCGGGGCGGCGTGCATACCACTGAACACAGAGAAAGATCATGCCGCCCGTTTCCGAAGACGACCTGAGAGCGCGAATTGTCGTCGCGCTCAAACAGCTCCCCAAAACCACCCTCAAGCAGCTCCTGGACCGGAACTGGGTTCGCGCCGAGGAGGCGCAGAAAGATGTCGCGCGGACGGTGATGCGCTACCTGTCCGGCTTCTCGATCGAGCGCAAACCGGCCACCAGAGAGGAGCTCGGCGCGTCGCATTGGGACGGGCTCACCGAAGAGCAGAAGCGCGACGCCCTAGCGAAGCGTCAACGTTGAAGCTGAGACGCCGGCATCGCCCAAATGGCGAACTGAACATGCAACTAATTGGAGTGCCAGACCACCTCCACGTGTCCACGCTTCCCGGCCCATCAACCGAGGGCAAGGAAATGGACACGATCTACATGCTGGAATGTGCATTGGTCGCCGCACGGCGCGAGGGCAACGCGTTTCTCGTCTACCTGATCGGGCTGGCACTCGCAGAGGCCTGGTCACACATAGACGAAAGTGCCCAGAAGCCAGAGTCCGAGCACTATCACTAGAGGCCCGAAGACCATCAGATTGGCCGCGGTTTCCGACCGCGGCCTCTCCTCGTCGAGGTAGAGCTCCTCCAATGGCGGCAAGCCATCGTCGATCGCCTCTTCGGTTCTGTCGAGGACGGCGCTGATCGGATCGGGACAGTGCTGGGCTTCGTCTGCCATGCCGGAATGATATTCCCTGCGGGCCGGTTCGCAAGGCCGCTTGCCGGCGTACGCACTTTGCGATTGAAATGGGCGGCATGTGCGGACGCTTCACCCTGTTCACCTCCTGGACGGAGATTTACGATCTCTACAACCTGACGCGGGATGCCGACCGGGGCCGCAACACCGCGCCGCGCTACAACATCGCGCCGACGCAGGACGTGCCCTTCGTTCACCTCGACAAGGAGGGAAACCAGGTCGTTTCCGACGGGCAATGGTGGCTGGTGCCGCATTGGGCGAAGGAAAAGCCCAAATGGGCAATGTTCAACGCGCGCAGCGAGGACGCCGACAAGAAGCCCGCCTTCCGGGATGCCTTCAAGAGCAAGCGCTGCCTGATACCGGCCGACGGCTTCTATGAATGGACCAAGGCCGACGATGGCGGCAAGGATCCCTGGTGGATCCACCTTCCCGACGCCAGGCCCTTCTCGTTCGCCGGTCTCTGGGCTCACAATGACGCGCTGGACATCACGAGCTGCACCATCCTGACGGCCGCCGCCACCGAGCCCGTGAAGCAGTTGCACGACCGCATGCCGATCATTCTCGATCCCGATGCCTATGACGCATGGCTCGATCCCGAGAACCCTGCGGATGAAGCGAAGGCGCTCCTGAACAAGAACCTCGACGGACAGCTGGAATTCCACCGCGTGAGCCGGAACGTGAACACGTTCAAATACCACGACGCCGACGCGATCGAGCCGATCTGATCGCCACGGAACCCAAGCGGGAGACTGGAATGCCCTCTTTCGACGCCCCTTCGAAGGACCTTCAAGAGGTGCTCGAGAGGCAATTCAGAGCCATGGCGGAATCTGCGATCGACGAGGGCTGGCCTGCCCAGGACGTGGCCACTGCGCTTTTGCGTCTCGCTGGGCGCTACAAGCTGGAGGTCGAAGACGGACACAACCCGGCCGTGGCGAGGGCCGCTGTCAGGAGGACGCTTCAGTAGGGCTGTTAACCACTCAAAAAGTCGGCAATGATTCAATGGCTGCACAATGCATGCGACCAGGAGATGACAATGGCGACGCACTCTTCGATCGAATGGACCGATCACACGTTCAATCCGTGGACCGGCTGCACAAAGATCAGCCCTGGGTGTGACAACTGCTACGCCGAAGCATGGTCGAAGCGATCTGGCCATGTCGTGTGGGGCAAGCACCCTCGAAAGCGCACGACTGAGGCATATTGGAAAGGACCGAAGATCTGGCAGCGTAAGGCGAGCGCCTTCCATGCCGAGCACAGCCGTCGGCAACGCGTGTTCTGTGCATCCCTCGCCGATGTCTTCGACAACAAAGCGGATCCGGCCTGGCGGGCTGATCTCTTCGCGTTGATCCGCGAGACGCCATCACTGGACTGGCAGTTGCTGACCAAGCGCCCGCAGAACATCGCAAAGATGCTCCCTAGCGATTGGGGTAATAACGGCTACCACAATGTCTGGCTCGGGTTCACTGCGGAGGATCAGACCCGCTACGATCAGCGCAAACGCTTCATCGAGGCGGTTCCAGCGGCAGTGTGGTTCGTCTCTTACGAGCCGGCGATCGGGCCGCTGCGGCTCGAGGCAACAGACCCGAAACCGAATTGGCTCATTGTCGGCGGTGAGAGCGGGCATGGATCCCGACCCATGGACCCGCAGTGGGCACGCGACATTGTCAACGATTGCCGGTCATTCGGTGTCGCGCCCTTCTTCAAGCAGTGGGGCGCAGCCGGAAACAACCCGCTGCTTCAGTCGGGTGAGGTCGCATCGGAGGATCTCAAGGCGATTGACCCACATGGCAAAGGTGGTGGGCTGCTCGATGGCGCCCTAATCCGGGAGTTTCCAGCCTCTGATCAGCCTGTGGAGGACGTCAGCGCAGCTTGACTATCGGGATGCCCTCATAAACGAATAGTTGTGAACTGCGGGGGCTACAATCGCTGAATTCGACTGGATAATAGGAAACCCGCCGCCTTCGCTGCCCGAGCACAGCGCGGCGAAGTTGACGCTGCTCGACCAGTATCTCGAGGATTACTTCCCGGCGATCGTTCGCGACCCTCGGCAAGAGGTTCTGAACCTCACCTTCGTCGACGGCTTTTGCGGCGGTGGAAGATACTCGTCATTTGGGGGCGTTACGGACGGCAGCCCCCTTATTCTCTTCAAGGCCGTCGAACGCGCTCGACGCCAATTGAACGCGGCAAGGCGGAAGCCTCTGGGCATCAACGCTGAGTACCATTTCGTGGACAGCAGGCGTGAAACCATCGACTTTCTTCGAGCCGAACTCGTGAAGGAAGGCCTGCTTGCCGACCTCGGCAGGACAATTCATCTGCACAATTGCGAGTTCGTCACGGTCTTCCCGCAGATCAAACAACGTATTTCAAACCGCACTCGGAGGAGCGTCGGGAGGTCCGTTTTCGTCTTGGACCAGAAGGGTTGGAAGGATGCACCTTTCGCAACCGTTCGTGAAATCCTTCAGAGCTTCTCCGGCGCTGAGGTAATTCTGACCTTCGCGATCGATTGGTTTATCGACAACATGTCCGGCAACGACGCGTTCCTACGCTCGATCAAGCCAGTAGAGGTGTCGACAGAACAGATACGAGAGTGGTTGGACGCAAAGGACGAGCCCGGATGGCGCTATGCCATTCAGCGCGGTCTGAAGGACCACATCCAAACTGCAACCGGTGCACAGTTCATAAGCCCATTTTTCATTCGATCGGACACAGCTCATCGAAGCCTATGGGTTGTGCACCTTTCGAATCATTACACGGCCAGGAACGTGATGGTCGATACCCATTGGAACACAAAGAACCATTCCATCCACCCAGGACGAGGTGGATTGGAGATACTTGGCTTCGACATAAACTACGATCCGTCGGTCATAGGCGAGATGATGTTCGCCGAACATGACCGAGACACGATGCACGAGCGATTGACGGAGGATCTGCTTCGCAGCCTGAGAGACGGCCATGGTCTCGATCCTGTTCCTTATAGGACGTTTCTCAGTACCGTTGTGAACAAGACACCCGCACGGCTTCTCGATCTCGATACCGTCACGGGCACGCTGATCGGCGGCCAAGAGATCGCCGTTCGAGACAAGACTGGATCGCCTCGCCGTAGCAGAAATCCATCAGCTGACGACCTGATAAGCTACACCGGTCAGATGAAGATGAAGTGGTGAGCGCGATTCGGGATTGTTCCAAGACCCGCTGGCAAAATTTCCAGAACCAGCTGGCGCGCTACACCGAACGTCAGCGAATGAAATGACTGAAAAATGGTGGGCCCGGAGGGACTCGAACCCCCAACCAAGCGGTTATGAGCCGCCGGCTCTAACCAATTGAGCTACAGGCCCCACGAACGCCCTGCCTAGCGGAATCGCTTCGGCTTCACAAGCGGTCGCGTGCATTCGCGCGGCCGACGCCTTATTGGGGGCGCAATGGGGTGGCATCGGCTTGCCCGAAGGGTCTTGAAGTTGGGGGAACACCCATGAATTTCGCAGGAAACAGCCTTGTCGCCGCAATCGTGCTCGCAGCGCCGCTCGTCGCGCAGCCGGCGCTTGCCGAGGACAGCCGGCCGACGCCGCATATCGTCGTCACCGGCGAAGGCACGGCGTCGATCACGCCCGACACCGCGATCCTGACGCTGTCGGTCGTGCGCGAGGCGGACACGGCGCGCGCGGCGCTCGACGCCAATTCGGCCGCGATGGCCGACGTGCTGGCCGCGATGCAGGAAGAAGGCGTCGCCGAACGCGACCTGCAGACCTCGAATTTCTCGATCGAGCCGAAATATGTCTATCCGCAGTCGAGTTCCAACGGCGACCGCGAGCCGCCGCGCATCGTCGGCTATGCCGTGCACAACACGCTGACCGTGCGCATCCGCAATCTCGACCGGCTCGGCGCGGTGCTCGACACTTCGGTCTCGCTCGGCGTCAACCAGGGCGGCAACATCGTGTTTTCCAATGACGATCCGTCGGAGGCGGTCACCGAGGCACGCGTGGCGGCGATGAAGGATGCGATGGCGCGGGCGAAGACGCTGACGGACGCCGCCGGCATCGGGCTCGGCAAGGTGCTGGAGATTTCCGAATCGTCCCAGGGCGGGGCGCCGGAACCGCTGGCGAAGGTGCGCTCCGCAATGGTGGAAGCCGCCAGCGCCGTGCCCGTCGCCACCGGCGAGAACACCTACCGCGTCACCGTCAATGTCAGCTTCGCGCTGGATCAGTAGGGACCGGCGGCGGTCACTGGCCGGAGAGTTTCGGCCAGTTGCCGTCGGCCCTTGAAATGAACCCCTCGGCATTGTTGCGCCACTGGGCGCGCACAAGGTCGGAATAGTTCATGTAGAGCTTGCCGCCAGATACGGTGAAAGCCTGCGGGTCGATCGGCGCGGTCGCGCCGTGGGCGACCGCATAGGCGCAGAACCCGCCATATTGGGGGGCGTATTTCGCGGGATCGGCAAGGAAGACGTCGCGATTGGCGGCGCTGGCGAAATGGTAGTCCGCGCCGGCATGTTCCGCCGTGAATTCGTCGGACCCCATGACGGGCCTGGATTGCGTGAAATAGGCCACCGGATCATACCCGTCGATCGCAACCCCGTCGGCACGGGTATTGACCCTCTCGGCCAGCGCGAACCGGCCAGACGTCATCAGCGTCACGCCGGCGAGAACCAGGCGAAAGGAAGCACGGCGGGTAACGGTCATGGCTCTCCTCCACACGCGGCGGCGTAGCGCACCGCCACAAGCCCGGCAAGTTGTTTTTGGCCTTGTGCACACACGGAATTGTTACAGTGGCGCGCATTACTTTGCGAGAGTTTCGGAGGATCGCGCCGGGCAGAAGCATCGCCTCTTGCCGATGAAGCGAAAAGGCGATCCGAAGGCAGGCGCCCGCAAGTGATTCGCGGAGCGTTTGCTTGGATCGGACCCCTGTCGGCAGAAAAGCAGGCTGTCGCTAGCCCAAATCGCGCATCCAATATTCCATCGGCTTGTCGGATTCCGCAGAGTCATCGACATCCTTCCAACGATAGGTTGTCGACAATCCGGGGACGCGCTGATAGCCCCGATTGCGCCAGAAGCCGTCGAGCGGGACATAGTCCTTCGGGCGCATGGGATGGTCGGCCGGGCGGATGACGGCCGAGAAGACACATCGCGAAAAGCCCTGGCGGCGCGCCTCCGCCTCACGCTCCTCGAAGAAGCGAACGCCGACACCGTGGCCGCGATATTGCGGCAGCAGGACCGATTCGCCGAAATAGAAGAAGTCCTCCACCGCCGGCCCCTGCGCGGCGAAGGGTTCGGCGAATTCCTCCTTGTGTTCGGCAAGCGGCGAGGCCGTCGCCGCGCCGACGAGCGCGTCGCCATCCAGCGCGCCGCAGACGAAGGCGCCGGGCGCGGCGAGATAGGTCTTCAGATAATCGCGCTCATAGGCGGGATCGCCGTCATAGAGATAGGGCCACGCGCGAAAGACGGTGATGCGCAGATGCGCGAGGTCGTCGAAACGGGCCGCGATCTCGTTGCGCGTCAGCGGGCGGACGACGACGCCCATCAGCCGTCGTCGCTCACCTGCGCGATCCAGTCCTTCAGGTTGTAATAGGTGGTCACGCGGCTGATCAGTCCGTCGTCGATCTCGAAGAAGATGCCGGCCGGCAGCGTGTAGGACTGTCCGTTCGCCTGCGGCAGCCCCTCGGCGGTGGCCAGATACTTGCCGTGCACGGTGAACTCGGCAGCCGCCCGCACGCCGCCCTCGGCCACCATCACGACGATGTCGGCAAGACGCTCGTCATAATGACGGTTCATTTCGGCGTTGAACCAGCGGAACTTCTCCTTGCCGATCTCGCGGCCGCCCTGGTTGATGTCATGGGCGACGTCCTCATGCAGGCAGGCCAGCATGGTGTCGTAGTCGTTGGCATTGAAGGCTTCGAGATAGCGCTCGATCAGCGCCCGGGTTTCTGTCTCGGCCATGGGTGTTTCTCCGTTCGTGCGGTGCCTCGTTCAAGCGCGCCGGGCCACATGCGTCGCCGCCTACATGCCCTCCTCGACCAGATGGTCGAGATATTCGCCGTCGTGCTCCATATCCTGCTCGAAGGCGGTGACACGGTCGCGCATCGACATGGAGGCGTCATGCACCGACTCCGGGTTGCCGGTGATCAACGGATGCCAGTCGAACAAGGTTCCACCCTCGGCAATCAGCCGATAGGCGCAGGTGCGCGGCAGCCAGGGGATCGTGCGCACATTCTCGGGCGTCAGGCGCACGCAGTCGGGCACCAGCTTCTGGCGGTTCTCGTAGTCCGTGCAGCCGCAGAAGCCTGCGTCGAACAGGCGGCAGGCAACGGTGGTGTAGTAGATCTCGTCGGTGTCGTCGTCGATCAGCTTGGACATGCAGCACTTGCCGCAGCCGTCGCACAGCGCCTCCCATTCGGAAGACGTCATCTCCTCGAGCGGGACTGTCTCCCAGAAGCGGTGGCGGATGTCGGACGGGGGCGCGGAAACGGTCATGTCGGCGTCCAAACACAATCGCGCGGCGCTGGCAATGGCGCAGCAAGCGTCAACGACGCTCCTGCCTGACGCTGCGCCCCAGCCGGATCAGAGCTTCGCGCAGCCCCTCGTCCTCGATACCCTCGGCAAGCGCGGTGATGCGCTTCTCGTCAGCCGGGGAGACAGGCGCCTTGCGGCGCGGCGGTTTGCGCTCTGGCTGAACCGGCTTTTGCACCAGTTGGAGCCTCTCGACGGCCTGGAAGCCGAAGAAAGCGTTGACCCGCTGGATGATCTCGCCCGACTGGTGCTGCAGGTGCAGCGCGGCCATGCTTTCGGCGGCAACCACAAGTGTGGCCGGCTTGAACGGATCGTCCTCATGCGCGCGGCGCGGCCAGTTGATCTTCTGCGGGCGGGTCGTCTCGGCGAGCATGGAGGGCACGATCTGCGGCCAGGCGGCCAGAAGCTCGCTCGTCATGCCGGCGCGGCGTGCCAGCACCGGATCGAGCACGTCCGACACGAGACCGCCGATCTGCTTGGGCTGTCGCGGGCGGCGCGGCGGGGTCATCGGCCTGCCCCTTCCGGTGAACAGGCCTGACTGGCCGCATCGCGCGCACGCTGATCCTGCAGGGCGAATTGCATCCAGAAGCCGGTCGCGCCCAGGACCAGCATGAAGGACTCGCCATGCGGCAATCGCTCGTTGGAATTGGTGAGAAGCGTGACAAGGAAATAGAGCAGGCTGACGAACCACAGATTGGCCGCGACATGGTGGATCAGCCCGCGCCGGCAGGCCGCGACGACGGTCGCGCCAAGCACGCCATAGAGCACCGTGTAGAACAGCAGGCCGGCCACGCCGTAACGCATGCCGGTTTCCAGGAAACCGTTATGCATGTTGTCGTTGAAGGCCGTGTGGGTGAAGCTTGCCGTGGACCATGAATCCTCCCAGGTCGCGCCAACGCCGAACCAGGGGTTTGTTCGCCAGATCTCCAGCGCATTCGACCATATTTCGAGGCGCTGGGCCAGTGCGGGCGGCAAGGCTCCTTCGGTCTCCAGACTGCGGGTCGCTTCTGCAAGGCTGCCGGTCTGCACGACGCGATGGGCGACCTGCAGGACGCCCTCGACCGTCGATCCCGCGACAGCCGCGAAGAAATCGAGATTGACGAGGACGATCGCGGCTGTCGCCAGTGCGATCACGCCAATCGACTTGCGCGCGGCTGACTTGCCGTTCCAGAGGATCCCTGCCGCCATGACCGGCAAGGCGACCGCGAGCGCCAGCCAGACCCCCTTGGAAATCCAGGCGACGACCAGAAAGGTCGAGATCGCCAGGAGGACTGCAAGCAGCGCGATCTCGACGTTGCGGGCACGCGAGCGCTCCCCGGGCTGTTCGATCAACCAGACCAGCCGGGCGAGCGTGGCCAGCACCAAGAAGCCCGTGGCGAGCGCGGCGTGGATCCGGTTGGTGTGGAGGTTGCGATCCGGGTTCCAGCCGCCGTCGGAATAGCCGACCGCCAGGGCGGCGATCACGCAGGCGAGGCTCACCGCGAAGATCAGCCGGACGGTCAGTTGCGTGCGCGCCCGATTGAGGAACATCGCGAAGCCCACTGCCGGACAGAGCGCGACGAAAACGTAGATCCCCTCGGCCTGCCCGCCGAGCGTCTGCGGATTGGTGAGCAGGAGATGCCCGTAGCGCAGCGCGACATGAAGCGCCCAGGCGTAGACGGCGAAACCGAGCCATCCGGTGCGGAACCGGGCGTTTTCCGGCAGGAAGAAGTTCGTCGCGCCGATCACCAGCAGACCGATAGCGGCGTAGCGATACGCGTCGGACTGGGTCCAGAGGCAGGAGACGAGGACCAGGCACAGAAGCACCAGCACGAGCGAGCCCCCGCCGTTCGCGCCGGCGAGCCGCCTTGCCGAATCCTGCAATCTGGAGGCGAAATTCATCGCGCCTGTCTAGCATCCGGGCCGATGGCGGCCAAGCGTGGCAACCCTTCAGCCCGCCCACGCCTTTGCCATGGCGCGCCAATCGATGCTAAGGGCGGCGACCGTGTCGCCCGGGGCTCGAAAACGCGCAATGGACATCTGCACATTCTGGCATGGCGAGCGGCTGCGCGACATCGACTACATCTGCGTCCACTCCATGGTCGCGGCGGGATTTCGGGTCGCCGTCTACAGCTTCGAGCCCGTTGAGAACCTGCCCGCGGGAGCCGAGACGCGCGACGCGCGGGAGATCCTGTCGGCGGACGTGTTCCGGCGCATCGATCCCGATGACCCCGACGGTATCGACCAGCTCGCCCGGCAGCAGTTCAGCGACATCTTCCGTATCGCCCTGATGAAGCACGCCAGGGGCTTCTGGCTCGACACGGACGTGCTCGTCCTGCGCCCCTTCGAGGTTCCACAGGACAAAGCCTATCTGGCGCGCGAGAGCGCGACGCGGCTCGGGGTCTCGGCGATGTATTTTCCGCCCGACCACCCGGTCATCGGCGAGTTCGACCGCTTCCTGGCCAGCGACAGGACCCTTCCCGACTGGCTGGGCTGGCGTCGCAGGGTGGTGAAGCCGGCGTGGCTGCGGCTGCGGGGCAAGCCGGTGAAACCGACCACCGTCGGCGTCACCGTTTTCGGCAATGACGGGATCAGCCGACTGGCGCACCGGCACGGTTTCTTCGACGCCGCCGCGCCGCGCGACAATTTCTACGCGCTCACGGGCCGTGACACCGAGCGCTTCTACGATGGCGACTTCGATTTCCGCAGCCTGTTCAGGCCGGATGTCTTCGGGTTCCACGTCCACCACAAGGAGCCCTCCTTCCTGCCGCCGCAGCCGGGCTCCATGTATGAATGGGCCGCGCGCAATGCGGGGATAATACCGTGAGCGCCCCCGCGCCCGCATCGTCGGCCCTGCTTGCCTGGTACGACCGCCATGCCCGCGAACTGCCATGGCGCATCGGCCCGGCGGCGATCGCCCGCGGCGAGAGGCCCGATCCCTATCGCGTCTGGCTGTCGGAGATCATGCTGCAGCAGACCACTGTCGCGGCGGTGAAGGACTATTTCGCCAAATTCATTGCGGCATGGCCGACGATCGAGGCGCTCGCCGCCGCCTCCGAGGACGACGTCCTCAAGGCCTGGGCCGGGCTCGGCTATTATTCGCGCGCCCGCAATCTGAAGAAATGCGCCGACGCGGTGATGGAAGGCCATGGCGGCCGCTTCCCGCACACGGCCGCCGCGCTGCGCGACCTGCCCGGCATCGGCGACTACACCAGCGCCGCGATCGCCGCGATCGCCTTTGGCGAGGCCGTGCCCGTCGTCGACGGCAATGTGGAACGGGTCGTCACGCGGCTCCACGCAATCGACACGCCCCTTCCCGCGGCAAAGCCCGAGATCCGGCGGCTGACGGCGGCGATGCTCGATCCGGCCCGGTCCGGCGATTTCGCCCAGGCGATGATGGATCTCGGCGCGACGATCTGCACGCCGAAGCGCCCCGCCTGCCTGCATTGCCCGCTCAGGGACGGTTGCCGGGCGCTCGACGGCGGCGATCCCGAACGGTTTCCGGTCAAGCCGCCGAAGAAGGCGAAACCCGTGCGGCGCGGCGCGGCCTATGTGCTGACCAATCGCGACGGCGCCTTTCTCCTGGAAAAGCGCGGCACGACGGGCCTTCTCGCCGGCATGACGCAGGTGCCGACCACCGGCTGGACGGCGCGCACGGACGGCGCGACCGGCACAGCGGAAGCCCCCCTGCCCGGCGCCGACTGGATCGGCTGCGGCACCGTCACCCATGTCTTCACCCATTTCGAATTGCGTCTCGACGTCTATCGCGCCGAGGGCGACATGCTGCCTGCGGCGCATCAATGGTGGAGCGCGGCCGACACGGTGGGCGGCGAGGCCCTACCAACCGTCATGAAAAAAGTGTTGGGTCTCGCCATCGCGCACGAATCGGAACACGACCTCACCTGAAGCCCGGACCAATCTCATGACCACGATCCGCCACATCGTCTTCGACATCGGCAAGGTTCCGCTGCATTACGACCCGGAACTGCCGTTCCGCCGCATCATACCGGACGACCGGCGGAGGGCATGGTTCCTCGAAGAGGTCTGTTCGCATGACTGGAATGTCGAGCAGGACCGCGGCCGGTCCTGGATCGAGGCCGAGGACGAGTTGATCGCCCGTTTCCCCGACGAGGCCGACAACATCCGCGCCTTTCGCCGGAACTGGACCGAGATGGTGCCCCACGCCTATGAGGACAGCGTCGCGATCTTCCGCGAGCAGCTCGATGCCGGCCGCGATGTCACGATGCTCACCAATTTCGCCTCCGACACGTTTCGCGAGGCGCAGGAGATCTATCCGTTCCTGAAGGACACGCGCGGCGTGACCGTCTCCGGCGACATCAGGCTGATCAAGCCCGATCCGGCGATCTACGCGCATCACACGGAGAGCTTCGGGCTCGATCCCGAGGCGACGCTCTTCATCGACGACTCGGAGAAGAACGTGCTGTCGGCGCGCGATTTCGGCTGGCACGCGATCCATTTCGAGGATGCGGACCAGCTGCGCGCGGCACTGGAGGCGTACGAATTCGTCGCGTGAGACCATGCGCTTCCTCGCCCTGTCCGGAAGCTTGCGCGCAAGCTCCACCAACACCGCCCTTCTGCGGGCCTTCGCCTCGGAAGCGCCGACAGGGTTTGCCGTCGAAGTCTTCGACGCGATGGGCGACCTGCCTCCCTTCTCGCCGGATCGCGAAGCCGACACGCCGGACAGCGTCCTCCGCCTCGCCGAGGCAGTCGCGGCGTGCGACGGAATTCTGATCGCCTGCCCGGAATATGCGCACGGCATCCCCGGCGCCTTCAAGAATGCGCTCGACTGGCTGGTGTCGCGGTTCGAAATCCCGGGCAAGCCGGTCATGCTGGTGCACGCCTCGACGCGCGGCGAACATGTGCGCGCGCAGCTGCGCGAAGTGCTTTCGACCATGTCGTGCGACTTGTTCCCCGGTCCGGACTTCGAAACGCATCTGATCGGACGGACACAGGCCAACGCGACGGACATTCTGGCCAGGGCGGACATGCGCGCCGAAATGCGCGCCAAACTGGATGAATTCGCGCGCTTTGCCGCGCGGCAGCGCCAGGGCTAGCGGGCCCGCCTAGGCCCCCGAATAGTATCTCCGCCGCGCCTCGCGCTCGATTGCGAGCCTGAGCTCCAGATCGGCGAGTTTCTTCATCTCGCGCCTTCTGTCTTCAGGCTCGGCCATGTCGGAGAGTGCACGGCGCTGCTCGTCCACCGCCTTCTTCAGCTCGATTTCGCGCGGCAACACCCCTGCATCGGCCATGATGCCGAACCCGATCGCTTCGACGCCGTTGCCACCGCGAAATTCGAGCGGCTTGCCAGCGCCTTTCAGATCATCGAGTTGCCCTTCGGCCTGCGCTTTTCGGATCTGGTGTTCGGCAAGATGATCCCATCTCATGTCATCACCCTTTCGTCGGCATGCCAGCCATCGATGGCGGCAACCAACAGATAATGCCCTCGCCAATATTGTCAACTGAGTTGACATAATATGCAAGGCCGACCCATGATTCGCGTCATGCCAGAGAAAGGGACAAACGACATGCCGCACGACCTGACACCCGGCGAGCTCCTCTATGCGGGGGTGCAACTGACCCGTCCGCTGCTTCGAAACATCACAACGCGGGTGGAAGCCGACCTTGCCGGAACCGGTGTCAGCGTCGGCCAGCGCGCGATCCTCGAAGCGCTGCGCGAACTCGGACAGGCGACGGCGCCGCAGATCACCGGGCGGCTCGACGTGAAACGGCAATTCGTCGGGCGGGAAATCAAGGCGCTTCTGGAACGCGGCTTCGTGGAGGCCGTGGCCAATCCGGACCATCGGGCCTCGCGCTTCTATCGCCTGACCCCGACAAGCACACGCATCATCGACGGCATCAGGATGCGCGAAAAGGAGCAGTTCGACGCTTTCGCGTCACGCTTCACGCGTGAAGAGATCGCCGCCTATTGCAAGATCCAGAGCGCGCTCAACCGGGAGATGTCGGCGCGCCAGGGGCGCACCGAACACACGGCGACCTAGGCGCCGGCCGCGGCCATCGACTTCCTCACCTGCTGGCGCAGCACGTCGATCGGCTGCAGCGCGCCTTCCTGCTCGTAGTGCCAGAAGGTCCAGCCATTGCAGGCGTCGAGGCCCTGCACTTTGGCGCCCATGCGATGGATGGAGGCCTGCTCGCCTGCGTGATGCAGCGAGCCGTCGGCCTGCACGGTGACCGTCCAGCGGCGTTTGGAATCGGTCAGCGACGTGCCGGGCTGCAATAGCCCGCCATCCAAGAGGGTCACGAAGGCGACGCGGGGTTCCGCGCGCTTCGAAGTCACGAGTTTCAGGGTCGACAGATCGGCCGGCTCGACCGCGTCGATACGGGCGGTGGCCGCGTCGATATAGGCGCGTTCGCGCTCGATGCCGATGAAATGGCGACCGAGGCGTTTTGCCACCGCACCGGTGGTGCCGGAGCCGAAGAAGGGGTCGAGCACGACGTCGCCGGGCTTGGTGGACGACATCAGCACGCGCGCAAGCAGCGCTTCCGGCTTCTGGGTCGGATGGACCTTGTCGCCATTGTCGTCCTTCAGACGCTCGCCGCCATTGCAGATCGGAAACAGCCAGTCGGAGCGCATCTGAAGGTCGTCATTGGCCGCCTTCAGCGCTTCGTAATTGAAAGTGTAGCCCTTGGCGTTCTGGTCGCGGGAAGCCCAGATCATGGTCTCGTGGGCGTTCTGGAAACGACGGCCGCGGAAATTCGGCATCGGATTGGTCTTGCGCCAGATCACGTCGTTGAGAATCCAGAAGCCGAGATCCTGAAGGCTCGCCCCGACGCGGAAAATGTTGTGATAGGAGCCGATCACCCAGATCGTGCCGGAAGGCTTGAGCACGCGGCGTGCGGCCAGCAGCCAGGCGCGGGTGAAGGCGTCATAGGCCTGGAAGGATTCGAACTGGTCCCAGTGATCGTCCACCGCGTCGACCTTGGACTGGTCGGGCCGATGCAGGTCGCCGTCGAGCTGCAGATTGTAGGGCGGATCGGCGAAGATCACGTCCACCGATTTCTCGGGCAGGCTCTCCAGCGCCGCGACGCAATCGCCCTGGACGATCGTGTCGAGAAGGCCGGACAGGTCGGGGGAGGAGATGGCGGGCTTGCGCGCGACAGCGGCGCGGCCCGAAGAGGCAAGGCGAACGGCAGACATGAAACACCCGGTTTACGCAGAACAGAACCGGGCACATGGTTACCCAGCGCGGTTAACGGGCGGTTAGCGCGATGCGAAGAATTGCAGACGAGTGTGCCGAACTCATCCGCAGAACTCGGGTTTGCCCGTCCAGGGCGAGGCTTTCAGCTTCTCCTCGAAGTCGGCGTTGATGTCGGCGAGCGTGATCGTCGCGAACCGCCCCAAGAGCAGCGCCCTCGCCTCCTCCAGCGTCGCGGCGAGCCGCTCGTTGATCGCCTGTTCGACGAGGCAGTCCGGCTGGTCGTCGGTCGGACCGAAGGCGAAGACCGCCGGGTCGCCGAGCGCGTTGTAGACGTCGAGCAGCGTGATCTTCTCCAGCGGCACGGCCAGCGCCCAGCCGCCGCCATGCCCCTTTTTCGAGGTCAGGAAGCCGGCGTCGCGCAAGCCCGCCATGGAGCGTCGCGCCACCACGGGATTGGTCGACAGGAAGGAGGCGACCGCCTCCGACGTCAGCGGTTCGTCATGTTCGGCCATGTGGATCAGCACATGCAGCATGCGCGACAGGCGGCTGTCTCGTCTCACGCAATTCTCCTTATCAGGCCGGTGACTGTAGGCGCTTCGCTCATCTCATGCAACTTTTCAAGTTTCGTATATTGACTCTCCGCCTCATGAAACAATAAAAGTTTCCTGATATTTTCCAAGGAGACATCCATGTTCGACGCCATCGTCATCGGCGGCAGTTTCGCCGGCCTTTCGGCCACCATGTATCTGGCGCGGTCCCGCCGCCGGGTGCTTTTGATTGACGCCGGCAAGCCGCGCAATCGCTTCACCGAGGCCTCGCACGGGTTCCTCGGCCAGGACGGCAAGGCGCCCGCGACGATCCGCGCGACCGGCCGGGCCGAGCTTGCGGCCTACGACAATGTCGCCTTTCTCGATGGCGAGGCCCTCGATGCACGGTCCATCGCCGACGGCTTCGCGATCGCCATGGCGGACGGCCGCGAGGAGCGCGCGCGCCGGCTGGTGCTTGCCACCGGCGTCACCGACATCCTGCCCGAGATCGACGGTCTGGCTGAGCGATGGGGCCGCAGCGTCCTGCATTGTCCCTTCTGCCACGGCTACGAATATCGCGACCGTCCGCTCGGCGTGCTCGCCACCGGGCCGATGTCGTCGCATCAGGGCGAACTCATTCCGGACTGGGGGCCGACAACCTATTTCACGCAAGGCGAATTCGAGCCGACGCCGGAGGAACTGGCGCGGTTCGCAGCCCGCGGCGTCACGGTGGAGCGAAGCCCCGTCGTCGCGCTTCTCGGGACGGCGCCGATGCTGGAAGCGGTGCGCCTCGCCGACGGTCGAACGGTCGAACTCGCCGCCCTCTTCACCGGACCCAGGCTGGAACTGACAAGCCCGATCGCCGAGCGGCTCGGCTGCGACCTGCTCGACGGGTTGCAGGGGCCGGTCATCGAGGTCGACGCCCAGCAGCAGACCACCGTCGCCGGGGTCTTCGCGGCCGGCGACGCGGCCACGCAGATGCACAGCGCCCTGCTGGCCTCGTCGGCCGGCATGATGGCAGGCGTGTGCGCCTACCGGTCACTCGTTTTCTGACGGGAAGCGTTCGCGCTTACGGCGTTCCGTAGGGGCCCTCGTCGAACCCGACGAAGACCTGGAGGTTCTGCGAGGACGGCGCGGGGACCGAAACCTGCTGGTCCTTGAAGATGAACTGCGTTGCCCCGGCATTCGGGGCGACGGCCACCTGCAGCTTGCCGAGCTGCGAATAGGGCAAGGTCTCGCCCTGGCGCACCGCCACGCGGATCGGCAGTTCCAGCGCCCCCGACTTGCCCTTCGGCCCCTCGACAACGCGACCGGCGGCCACGACCTGCATGTAGAGCAGGCCGCCTTCGTATTTGCAGGTGCGCGTCACGTCCGTGATCGTCGCCTGGTAGATGATCTGGTCGGCCTCGCCGTCATGGCCCTTGGCGTAGGTGCGCAGGATCGCCGTGCCCTCGCGCAGCTGCACGCGCGGGCAGTAGGCGCGCAGGTCCGCGCCGCTGATCTCTTCGTCGCCGGGCTTGCCGGTCGGCTTCGTCGTGAGCATCCCGCCCAGGTCGGTCGACTGGCACGACGCGAGCGTCAAGAGGGCCAGAATTGCGCCGAAGCGCGTGACGCGATGTGCCTGAACGTTACTCATGTCGAACCCGTCTGTCCCGTATTCCCGTTACCCGTTCGCCATTCTTGTCCTGATGATCATGGCGATTCAGCGATGGCCGCGGCAACATCCATAGGAATGTCCGCTTCGTCAATGGCCGCCGGCACTGCTTCGCCCGCTTCGGCCTTTGAGAGCCGGCCGTTATCCGCTAGAGGGTGTCGCGACAACCGCGCCGTGACGCGACAAAGAAAGAGTGAAGGTCCGTGAAATACATTTCGACCCGCGGCGAGGCGCCCGTCCTCGGCTTCTGCGACACCATGCTGGCGGGGCTGGCAAGCGACGGCGGCCTCTACGTGCCGCAGACCTGGCCGCATTTCTCGCCCGCCGACATTCGCGCGCTGCGCGGCAAATCCTACGAGGACGTCGCCATCGCGGTGATGTGGCCCTTCGTCGAGGGCGAGATCGAGCGCGCCACCTTCGAGACGATCGTGCGCGAGGCCTATGCGACCTTCCGCCACGAGGCGGTCTGCCCGCTCGTCCAGACCGGCGACAACGAGTTCGTGCTGGAGCTGTTCCACGGGCCGACGCTCGCCTTCAAGGACGTCGCCATGCAGTTGATCGGCCGGCTGATGGACCATGTGTTGGGGCTGCGCGACGAGCGCGCGACGATCGTCGGCGCGACGTCGGGCGACACCGGCGGCGCGGCCATCGAGGCCTTCGCCGGCCGCGACCGCACCGACATCTTCATCCTGTTCCCCAAGGGCCGCGTCTCGCCGGTGCAGCAGCGCCAGATGACCAGCAGCACCGCGTCGAACGTCCACGCGCTCGCCATCGAGGGCAATTTCGACGACTGTCAGGCGCTGTTGAAGGACATGTTCAACCACACCGCCTTCCGCGATGCCGTCAAACTCTCCGGCGTCAATTCGATCAACTGGGCGCGGATCATGGCGCAGGTGGTCTACTATTTCACCTCCGCCCTGTCGCTCGGCGCGCCGGACCGGCCGGTTTCGTTCACCGTGCCGACCGGCAATTTCGGCGACATCTTCGCCGGCCACGTCGCCCGGCAGATGGGCCTGCCCGTCGAGACGCTGATCATCGCCACCAACGACAACGACATACTAGCCCGCACCCTCACCACCGGCGTATATCAAATGCGCGACGTGGTCGAAACCACCTCACCTTCCATGGACATCCAGGTGTCCTCGAATTTCGAGCGGCTGCTGTTCGATGCCGGCGATCGTGATGCGGCGGAGGTGCGCAGCGCGATGGCGAACCTCAAGCAGGCCCGCCGCTTCGAACTGGCCGACACGACGCTCGCGTCTATCCGCGCCGGGTTCGCCGCCGGCACGGCCCACGTCTCAGAGGCCGCCGCGACCATCGCCAACGTGCACGAGAAATCCGGCTACCTCCTCGATCCGCACACCGCGACCGGTGTGCATGTCGCGCGCGCGATGCCGCGCTCTGCGACGCCGATGGTGGTGCTTTCCACCGCCCACCCCGCCAAGTTCCCTGACGCGGTCGAGGCGGCCTCCGGTATCCGCCCGGGGCTTCCAGCCTGGCTCTCGGACCTGATGAATCGTCACGAAAGCTTCACGGAGCTTCCATCCGACCTGAAAATAGTGGAAGATCACGTTTCGGGTCACGCGCGCGCGGCGAACTGACGGCGCGGGCCTTGAGTGTGAGGAAGCAGACGGCCGGGCAACGGCCGGTCCAGGGAGTATGCACATGACTGTGGAGACGACCCGTCTTCCCAACGGCATCACCGTCGCCACCCAGCGTTTCGACCATGTGGAAAGCGTCGCCCTCGGCGTCTGGGTGAAGGCGGGTTCGCGCAACGAACTCGAAAACGAACACGGCATCGCCCACCTGCTGGAGCACATGGCCTTCAAGGGCACCGCACGGCGCGACGCGCGCACCATAGCCGAGGAAATCGAGAATGTCGGCGGCGACATCAATGCCGCCACCAGCGTGGAAACGACCTCCTATTTCGTCCGCGTGTTGAAGGACGACGTGCCGCTGGCGCTCGATCTCCTGTCCGACATCCTGCAGAACTCGAAATTCGACGAGGACGAGCTGCAGCGCGAAAAACACGTCGTGCTGCAGGAACTGGGCGCCGCCAACGACGTGCCCGACGACGCGGTCTTCGACCGTTTCACCGAGACGGCGTTCCGCCACCAGCCGATCGGCCGCGCCATTCTCGGTACGCGCGAAACCATCGGCTCCTTCACCAGCGATCAGCTGCGCGCCTATATCGACCGCGAATATTGCGGCGAACGCATCGTGATCTCGGCGGCCGGTGCCATCGACCACGACACCTTCGTCAAGCTGGTGGAAGCCGATTTCGGCGGCATCCGGGCGCGTCCCTCCGGCAAGGCCGTGGCGCTTGCCCATTATGTCGGCGGCGATTACCGCGAGCACCGTCCGCTTCAGGACACGCAATTCCTCCTCGGCTTCGAAGGCCGCGCCTATCACGTGCGCGACTTCTACGCCTCCCAGGTGCTGGCCATGCTGCTGGGCGGCGGCATGTCGTCCCGCCTTTTCCAGGAAGTGCGCGAGAAGCGCGGCATCTGCTACTCGATCTATGCCTTCCACTGGGGCTTCTCCGACACCGGCATCTTCGGCGTCCATGCGGCGACCGAGCCCGGCGACCTCGACGAGCTCGTCCATCTGGTGCTCAAGGAATTGCGCCGCGCCGCCGACGATATCGACCAGAGCGAATTGGAGCGCGCCCGCGCGCAGTTCCGCGCCAGCCTGCTGATGTCGGGAGAGAGCGCGCCGAGCCGCGCTGGACAGATCGCCCGGCAGATTCTGCTGTTCGGCCGGCCGATCCCCAACGAGGAACTGCTCGAGAGGCTGGACAAGCTGACGGTCGAGCGGCTGCGCGACCTCGCCGGACGGCTGTTCACCTCGTCGGCGCCGACCGTTTCGGCGATCGGGCCGGTCGATCAGTTGATGGATCTCGACTCGATCCGCTCGGAACTCGTTTCCGCCGGGTTTGAACCTCCGCGTGCGGCCGCCCGGCTCGCCGTCGGCTGACCCCTTCGACCGCCACCAGAACCACGGGTGCCGGAATGATTGCCCTCCCCTTCCGCGCGACACGCCATCAGGTCATCGCCGGAAGCCATGTGTTCCTGCGCCACCCGGACATCGCCGACCACGCCGAGTGGGCGGCGCTGCGGGCCGACAGCGAGGCGTTCCTGCGGCCGTGGGAACCGACCTGGCCCCGCGACGACCTCGAGCGCAACGCCTTTCGAGCGCGCATTCGCCGCTACAACCAGGAAATCGCGGCGGGAACCGGATTTCCGTTCTTCATCTGCGCCAATGCGTCGGGCACCATTCTCGGTGGAATTACGTTGGGGAATGTCAGGCGCGGCGTCTCTCAGAGCGGCCAGATCGGCTATTGGATGGGCGAACGTCACAAGGGCAAGGGCATCATGAGCGAGGCGCTTGCGCTCCTGTGCACGCACGCCTTCGGCGCTTGCGGATTGCACCGCCTTGAAGCTGCCTGTATTCCCGACAATACGCGTTCGATCCGACTTCTAGAAAAAGCCGGATTCGAACGCGAGGGCTATTTGCGATCTTACCTGAAGATCAATGGCGGCTGGCGTGACCATGTGCTTTATGCGCGTATCGATCCGCGCCATGCGCGCGAGGATGCACCAACTCAACAAGGTGGAACGATTTGACGGGACTGCAGGCATTTGAGGGAGGATTGCGCGCCGGGGATTGGCGGCGCATCTGCGCGATGCTGCTTATCGCGCTCGCCGCCCTGATTTCCGCCTTCGCCGGCCCGGCCTACGCCATCGAGCCGATCTCGATCGGGCGCGACGCCCAGGCGCTTGACCTGTCGCGCGCAGTGACCATCTACCGCAACCGCGGCGAGACATTCCGGATTTCCACCGCCCCCGACAGCGAAGGCATCGTGCGGACGATCGAGGTGCAGGCCACTCAGGAAGGCACGGACGGGCACTGGGCCGTCTTCGCGCTCGCCAACACGACCGACGCGCAGATCGACCGCCTGATCGTCGCACCGCATTTCCGTCTGGTCGGATCGCATTTCTTCTGGCCGGACCTGGGGTCGCAGCGCATCGTCGCGATCACGCCGAGCGAGGGTTTTGCGCTCGACCGGGTGCAGAGTTCCGACGCCGACATCTTCTCCATCACGCTGAACCCCGGCGTGGTGGTCACCTTTGTTGCCGAACTCGCCTCGCCGAACTTGCCGCAGGTCTATCTGTGGGAAGCTGACCAGTACAAAGACATCGTCAACTCCTATACGCTCTATCGCGGCATCGTGCTTGGCATTTCCGGCCTTCTGGCGCTGTTCCTGACGATCCTGTTCGTCGTGCGCGGCACCTCGATGTTCCCGGCCGCCGCCGCGCTTGCTTGGGCCGTGCTCGCCTATATCTGCATCGATTTCGGCTTCATCGACCGTTTCTTCGACGTGGCCCCCAGTGATGTCGGGGGGTGGAGAGCGATGAGCGAGGTGTCGCTTGCCGCGACGCTGGCGCTCTTCATCTTCACCTATCTCAATCTCAATCGCTGGAACGACCACCTGAGCTACGGCGCCATCGCCTGGGTGTTGGCTCTGGCCGCGCTGTCGGCGCTGGTGTTCTACGATCCGGCCCTGGCGGCCGGCGTGGCGCGGCTGTCGATTGCCGGCACGGCGATCTTCGGCTCGGTGCTGATTGCCTATATGAGCTGGCGCGGCTTCGACCGCGCAATCATGCTGGTCCCGGCCTGGGCGCTGCTGATCGCCTGGATCATCGCCGGCTACATGACGATTTCCGGCCAGGTGGACAACGACATCATCCAGCCGGCGCTGGCCGGCGGCCTTGTTCTGATCGTGCTGCTGATCGGCTTCACGATCATGCAGAACGCGTTTTCCGGCGGCGCCTTCCAGCAGAACCTGCTCTCCAATGTCGAGCGCCAGGCGCTCGCGGTGAAGGGCTCCGGCGGCATCGTCTGGGACTGGGACGTCGGCCGCGACCGCCTGTCGACGACGCCCGATCTCGGCTCCGTGCTCGGGCTCGGCATCGGCAAGCTGCAGGGACCGCCGAAGAACTGGCTGACCCACATTCATTCCGACGACCGCGACCTGTTCCGCGTGACTCTCGACGCGGTGCTGGAAAAACGGCGCGGCAAGATCGACATCAATCTGCGCCTGCGTGGCGCCGACAACCACTTCAACTGGTACGCAGTGCGCGCGCGGCCCGTCGTCGGGGGCGACGGTCAGGTTATCCGCTGTATCGGCACCGTCGTCGATGTCAGCGACCAGAAGCGTGCCGAGGAGCGCCTGCTGCACGACGCCGTGCATGACAACCTCACCGGCCTGCCGAACCGCGAATTGTTCATGGACCGGCTGCGCAACGCCATGGCCATCGCCAATGCCGACGACGCGATGAAACCGACCCTGATGATCGTTGACATCGACCGCTTCCGGCAGGTCAATGAATCCATCGGGATGGCCGCAGGAGACACGCTGCTGATCACCGTGGCGCGCCGCCTCAGGCGGCTTTTGCGCCCGCATGACACGCTGGCGCGGCTCTCCGGGAACCAGTTCGGCATCATCCTTCTGTCTGAGACCGAGCCGGGCCGTGTCGCCGCCTTCGCCGACGCCGTCAAGAAGACCATCAAGGCGCCGATCTCGTTCGCCGAGCGCCAGATCATCCTCACCGTTTCCATTGGCCTCGCCAGCTACACCCACGCCCGCACCCAGGAAGAAGACCTGTTCGGCGACGCGGAACTGGCGCTGTTCCAGGCCAAGCGTTTCGGCGGCGACCGCGTGGAACCGTTCCGCCCCGCCTTCCGCACCTCCGGCTCCGACAAGCTGCAGATGGAATCGGACCTGCGGCGTGCCATCGAGCGTGGCGAGATTTCGCTCGCCTATCAGCCGATCGTGCATTCGAGCTCGCTCGACATCGCCGGGTTCGAGGCGCTGATGCGCTGGAACCATCCGCGGCGCGGCGAAGTGCAGCCGTCGGAATTCATCGCGATCGCCGAGCGCTCCGATCTGATCATCGAACTCGGCAACCACGCGCTCGAACTGGCGATGCGGCAGTTGATGGACTGGGACGTGCAGATGCCCGACGCCGGCCTGTTCCTGTCGGTCAACGTGTCGAGCCAACAGGTGATGATGCGCGATTTCGCGAACACGCTGTCGGGCATGCGGGCGCGCTTCGCCTCTCGCCGCCACAAGCTGCGGCTCGAAATCACCGAGACCGTGCTGATGCAGAACCCCGAGCACAATGCGCGCGTCCTCAAGAAGGTTCGCGAACTCGGCATCGGCTTGGCGATGGACGATTTCGGCACCGGGTATTCGTCGCTAGCCTATCTGTCCCACTTCCCTTTCGACACGATCAAGATCGACCAGTCCCTGGTGCGCAACGACTGGTCGCAGCGCGACACGCTGCTCCAGTCGATCATCACCATGGCGAGCAATCTGGGCCTCGCTACCGTCGCCGAGGGCGTGGAGACATCAGAAGACGCCGACCGGCTGCAGGACATGGGCTGCCGCTACATCCAGGGTTATGTCGCCGGCGTGCCGATCACCGCCGAGCAGGCGACCGAACTCGTGATGAAGCAGAACCCCGTCATCTCCAATGACGATGCGGCTGAATAACCGGCGATAGCATTTCAGCGAGAATCAGAAGAATGCGCGGGTCAGGCGTGACCGCAATCGGCCACGAAATGTTCGGGCTGGATGCCAGCCGCGCGCAGCAGCCGGTCATATTTGGTGTCGTGATCGCGGTCGAAGACCAGCCCGGGATCGGCTTCCAGCGTTAGCCAGCTGTTGTCCATCATCTCGGTCTCGAGCTGACCCGGCCCCCAGCCGGAATAGCCGAGCGAAATCACGCATCTATGCGGCCCGTGGCCATTCGCGATCATGCGCAGAACCTGCGTGGTCGATGTCAGGAACACCGAATCCGAGATGGGGATGGTGGAATCGCCGCAATAGTCGGTGGAATGCAGAACGAAGCCGCGATGTTCGTCCACCGGGCCGCCGTGACAAACCGGTGCATGGGCCACGCTCGTGGGCATCTGCGGGATGGCCGTTTCGGAAAACACGTCGGTCTGCTCGACGAGGTCGCAGAAGGTCATGTCTCGCGTCTTGTTGACGACGAACCCCATCGCGCCTTCCTCGTTGTGGGCGCAGACATAGATGATCGTCTGTGCGAAGAAGGACGAGGCGAGGCCGGGCATCGCTACAAGGAACTTCCCCTCGAACTGCCCGGAACCGCTCTTGAATCCGCTTTTCGCCAAGATCTCCATGGGAGAAGCGTAACACTGCGATGGGATTTCGCCAGTTTTTTTTGCACCGCGGCGGGCAAGGGTGAATGGGCTTTTTGTCACAAAGAGTTGACGCTGGTGGCTGTCCTTTTGCGATTGCCAACCGACCTTGCGAAGGCCATTTGAGCCCAATGATCCATTTGCTGACGAAGAACTGGCCGGCGGGTTTCGCCCTTATCTGCGCCATTGTGCCGCAACAGGTGCTCGCCGCTTCATCGCCCTGGGAGGTGACCGACGGCGCACGTCTGAGGATGCTTGTCGAACCCGCCGAGCCCGGCCGCAGCGACATGCGCGGCCTGCTGCAGATCGAGCTTGAGCCCGGTTGGAAGACCTATTGGCGCGAACCCGGCTCCGCTGGAATTCCGCCGCAAATCTCGATCGACAGCGACGCGATCGAGGCCGTGGAAATCCACTATCCGGCGCCCGAGTGGTCGGACGACGCCTACGGCTCCTGGGCCGGCTACAAGCAGCCGGTCGCGCTGCCCCTGACCTTCACCCTGTCGGGCGGCGCGACGCCGCAGGCGGTCGCAGCAGACGTGTTCCTCGGCATCTGCCACGACGTCTGCGTACCGGTCAGCGTCCGATTCGAGGTCACGCCGAACGACGGTCGCGGCCACGCCATGCAGAAGCTGCTGCTCAACGCCGCCTTCGACGCCTTGCCCCGCGGCAACACCGAGCGGCTGGCTATTGACAGCGCGACCTGGACCACGGACGGGTCAATCGAGATCACGTTGCATCACGCCTCCGCAGAAGCTGAGCCGCAGCTCTTCGTCTCGGCAGGTTCGACGTATCCGTTCAAAAAGCCCGTGCGCGTCACCAGTGACGACAGTTCGACGACCTTCCGTATCGAGCCGGCATTCGACCCGGCCGAAGCCGGAGACCTGGACCTGCTGGTCACTGCGCGAAAGGGGATCGACGCTGTGGAAACGTCCTTGACGGTGCCGGCGCCCTGAGGCGCGCAAAATCGCGATCGGACCACTCCCCTTTCCGCGCCGATCGCTCTATGTCTTTGCCCAACAATCTGAACCGGAGAACAGCATGCCCATCGAAGTCGGAGCGACGATCCCGAGCCTGAACGTAATCAAGATCACCGAGGACGGACCGGCGGAGATCTCCACCGGCGCATTGTTCGACGGCCGCAAGGTGGTCCTGTTCGGCCTGCCGGGCGCCTTCACACCCACCTGTTCCCTCAACCACCTTCCCGGTTTCATCGAGAACCGCGACACGATCCTCGCCAAAGGCGTCGACGAGATCGTCTGCCTGTCGGTCAACGATCATCACGTCATGAAGGCATGGGCGCAGGCGACCGGCGGGCTCGGCAAGATCACCTTCATCGCCGACTGGGACGCAGCCTTGACCGAGGCGGTCGGCATGGACGCCGATCTGTCGGCGGGTGGGCTTGGCCTGCGGTCGATCCGCTACTCGATGATCGTCGAGGACGGCAAGGTCACGGCAGTCAACCTGGAAGAAAAGCGCGGCGAGGCGACCACCTCCGGCGCGGCGGCCATGCTGGAACAGCTTGGCTGAAATCGCTCAGTTGACGCCGGTCACCGGCGCGTAGGGGTCTATCGCCGGCCAGGCGATCCACAAGAACGTCTTTCCGGGCGTCGCATAGCTATCGTCCGGAATGCGGCCTTCCTGTTTCAAACGTGCCAGCGGGTCCTTCACAGCGCCGTTCTCGACCACGTCGACGATGATGGCGTACCAGCCGTTCGGCGCCTGCAGCACGGCAGTCCTGGGAAAGTGCGGCGCATAGTGCTCGGCCAATTCGATCGCATCCGGCAGGGTCTGTCGGCTTGCGACCTGAAGCCAGAACTCGTTCGATTTCAGCGGCGTGACAGAACGTTTCACAGCCGCGCTGACTGGCCCCTGTTGCGCCAGCGCAGCGGGAGAAACGCCCGAGGCGAACACGGCCAGCGAAGCCAGAACCACCATTCTCATGAAGCGTCTCCCCCGTGGCTCAGCCTTCAGCGCCTGACAATTTGCCGCCGCCAACATCTCAGCCCTTGAAAGGCTTCATGCCCTCTCGCGCTAGTTCGTCGGCACGTTCGTTTTCGGGGTGGCCGGCATGGCCCTTGACCCAATGCCAACTGATCTCGTGGCGATGCGTCAGCGCGTCGAGCTCCTGCCAAAGTTCGGCGTTTTTCACCGGCTTCTTGGCCGCCGTCTTCCAGCCATTGCGCTTCCAGCCATGGATCCAGCCGGAGATGCCGTCTTTCACATAGGAAGAATCCGTGTAGAGCTCGATGCGATGCGGCCCGCCCTTCAGCGCCTCCAGCGCGCGGATCGCCGCCAACAGTTCCATACGATTGTTGGTGGTCTTCGCCTCGCCGCCGTTCAGCTCCTTCTCGGTGCCGTTGTAGCGCAGGATCGCGCCCCAGCCGCCCGGTCCCGGGTTGCCGGAGCATGCGCCGTCGGTGAAGATCTCGATCGTCTTGCCAGTCATCAGTCCAGTCCGTATTCGCTGGCGGCGCGCACCTGGCGGTGGAAGCGCATCTTGGCCAGATATTCCAGCGGGTCTTTCTTGACCACCAGCGATCCCTCCGGCGTCATCACCCAATCATAGAGCCGCGTCAGCATGAAACGCAGCGCCGCCCCCGCCGACAGGATCGGCAAGGCGTCGACCTCCGCGTCGGTCAGCGGTCGCACGGCGTTGTAGGCGTTAAGGAAGGCCTTGCCCTTGGTCACGTTGAAGGCGTGATCCCGCTCGAAGCACCATGCATTCAGGCAGACGGCCAGATCGTAGGCGAAGGCGTCGTTGCAGGCGAAATAGAAGTCGATGAACCCTGACAGCCGGTCGCCGAGGAAGAAGACATTGTCCGGGAAGAGGTCCGCATGGATGACGCCCTGCGGCAGGTCACGCGGCCACTGCGCCTCCAGTTGATCGAGAAGCGCCTCCGTCTCCGTTCGGAGCATCGGCTCGATACCGTCAGCATGGTCGCGGGCCTTCTCCCAGAGCGGCCGCCAGTCCTCCAGGGTCAGGCCGTTGCGGCGCGTCATCGTGAAGCTGTCGGCCGCCAGATGCATCTCGGCCAGGCCACGGCCGACCTCGGCGCAATGGACGGGTTGCGGCCGACGCAGCCAGATGCCTTCCAGAAACGTCACCATTGCCGCGGGCCGCCCAGCCAATTCGCCCAGCGTGCCGCCGTCGCGGCGCTTCACCGGCAGCGGGCAGGAAATGCCATGCGTCGCCAGATGCTGCATGAGACCGAGAAAGAACGGCAGTTCGTCCCGGTTCACCCGCTTCTCGTAGAGCGTCAAGATGAACTGGCCCGTCGTCGTGTGGACGAGGAAGTTGGAGTTCTCCACGCCCTCGGCGATGCCGCGATAGGATTGCAGTTCGCCGACGTCGTAGCCGGCCAGAAACGCGCCGAGTTCGGACTCGGTGATGTCGGTGTAGACAGCCATGGGTCAGCGATCCGCGCCGTTGAGGAAGGCCATGTCGGCCGAAGCGAGTTCGGTGTCGCGCAGGTCTCGCATGACCGGAAAGTTTTCCGTCTCCTCGACGGTGAGCGCGAGATCGACCGTGACGTCGAACCGGGCGCGGAAGGCGTCGATGATCTCCTGGACGACGATCTCGGGCGCCGAGGCGCCCGCCGACAGGCCGACGGCGGAAACCGCGTCGAGCCGCCCCCAGTCGATTTCGTCTGCGCGCTGGACCAGCAACGCCTCTGCCGCGCCGTGCCGCTTGGCGACCTCGACAAGGCGGCGCGAGTTCGACGAGTTCGGCGCACCGACGATCAGGAACAGGTCTGTGCCGGGCGCGGCCATTTTCACCGCCTCCTGGCGGTTCGTCGTGGCGTAGCAGATGGATTCCGACGATGGCGGCGTCAGCGCGGGATAGCGCGCTTCAAGCGCCGCGACAATGTCAGCTGTGTCATCCACGGAGAGCGTCGTCTGGGTTACGTAGCCGAGATTGTCCTCGTCCGGCACGGAAAGGCCGTTCACCTGCTCGACCGTTTCGACCAGCGTCACGGCGCCTTCCGGCAACTGACCCATCGTGCCAATGACCTCGGGATGGCCGGCATGACCGATCAAGAGCACGTGGCGGCCGAGGCGCTGATGGCGCATCGCCTGTTTGTGCACCTTGGAGACCAGCGGACAGGTCGCGTCGAGATAGAACATGTGCCGGTTCTCGGCGTCCGCCGGCACCGATTTCGGCACGCCATGCGCCGAGAACACGACCGGCCGGTCGCGATGCTCGGCCGGGATGTCGCCGAGCTCCTTCACGAAGACGGCGCCACGATCGCGCAGGCCGTCGACGACGAAGCGATTGTGCACGATCTCATGACGCACATAGACGGGCGCGCCGTATTTCTTCAGCGCCAACACGACGATCTGGATCGCCCGATCGACACCAGCGCAGAAGCCGCGCGGCTCGCACAGGCGGATCGTGAGGGGAGGTTTGGCAGAGATGTTCATTGCCGTGATTAGGGATCGGGTGGCGCGGGTGTCAAGCGTCGTTCGGGGGCGATTGGCGGCTGATGAGTATGCCGGAGAGAACAACCAGATCCTTCGCTGAGGCGTTTCAGCAGAAAACGAAAGATGCACGTACGGCAGCAACCGCTCCCTTGCATCGCCAAGACGCCCCGTGGTGCCCACCCAGAGGCAAAGTCGCCAGAACGGCGATCGACTGAACGATTCAGCCCACTGTGGGCGGTAGTGCTATCGCCGCCGCCGCCACAGGAAGACGCCCGACACCGCGAGAAGCGCGGCTGCCAGACCATACCATGTCGCGGCATATTGCAGGTGGCTGTTGGGCAGGTCGATATTGGTGACCCCGCCGATCGGCAGTCGCCTCGGATCGGCATAGGGGCCGGCATCGACGAAAAGCGGCAGCACTGTCTCGCCCGTCAGCCCTGCGGCAACGGTCATCGCGGTAAGATCCTTCCAGTGATACTGGTTCTTCACCGGGTCGTTCTCCGGCACGAGGAAGGACGGCTTTTCGTCGAGTGGCAGGCGCGAGAGCCCGGTGATGACCTGCTCGCCCTGCGCAAGGCTCTCCGGGCGCGTCGCCGGGTCCTTGCGGTCATAGGGCACGAAGCCGCGATTGACGAAGAGGATCGCGCCGTCCTCCAGCCGCAGCGGCTGGTACAGGTTCCAGCCAGAGACGCCCTTCCAGGTCGACAGGACGTGCTGCTCGGTTTCCGGAAGGAAAGTGCCCTTCAGTGTGACCGGCAGATATTCGACATCGTCGCCAGAGAGCATCTTGGAGAGAACCTGCGCCAGCGGGACCGGCTCGGCGTGGATGCGCGTGTCGATCGTCGCAAGCAGACCTTCCTTCCAGGCCAGCCGGCGGACCTGCCAGTTGCCGAGCGAGATGAGGATCGCCAGCGCGACAAGTGTCGAGACCACCAGAAGCCAGGGAAAGCCTCGGCGCCCGCCCTGCCACTCGGTCTGCGTTTGCGGTGCTGCCACGTAAGACTCCTCGATCGTCGGCCGATCTGTTGCGCAAGCCATGTATCACGATCATGGCCGCCGGATCGACACCGCGCGATGCCGCGGCCGCGTGATCGTGCCCGTCACTTGTTGATGACGTCTTCCCATTCCGGATGGCGCAGCGACTGCGCCTTGAAGAACGGGCATAGCGGGATGATCTTCCAGCCCCCGGCGCGCGCCGCCTCCACGGCGTGGAGGGCAAGCGCCTGCCCGACGCCCTTGCCGCGTAGCGCGTCCGGCACATCAGTGTGGTCGATGATGATCAGCCGCGGCGACACACGCGAATAGGTCATTTCGGATTCGTGGCCAACCACCGTCGCGACGTATCGCCCACCGGATTTCGTCACTTCCTCGCGAATGTCCGTCATATGCCTGCTCCGTCTTCGGGGTCAAATGCGAAGGGCGGCCGTGTCGCCACGGCCGCCCTCACTCAATTCAGGTCGATGGTCGATCATCAATGCGCGAGCGGCGCGCCCCAGGAACCCCAGACATAGATCACGAAGAACAGGAACAGCCAGACAACATCGACGAAGTGCCAGTACCAGGCCGCCGCCTCGAAGCCGAAATGCTGCTTCGGCGTGAAGTCCCCGGCCAGGGCCCGGAAGAAGCAGACCAGCAGGAAGATCGTGCCGACCAACACGTGGAACCCGTGGAAGCCCGTCGCCATGAAGAAAGTCGCGCCGTAGAGCGAACCGGAGAAGGAATAGGGCGCATGCGCGTATTCGTAGGCCTGCACGCTGGAGAACAGGATGCCGAGCAGAATCGTGATCGCCAGGCCCCACTTGAGGCCTTGGCGATCATTGTGCAGCAGCGCATGGTGCGCCCAGGTGACCGTCGTGCCCGAGAGGAGCAGGATAACCGTGTTGTAGAGCGGCAGGTGCAGCGGATCGAGCACTTCCAGGCCCTGCGGCGGCCACGTGCCGCCCGTATAGGCCAGTCGCGAGAACTGGCGCGCCTCGTCGTAGAACAGGCTGGCGTCGAAGACCGCCCAGAACCACGCGACGAAGAACATCACTTCCGACGCGATGAACATGATCATGCCGTAGCGCAGATGCAGCGACACGACGCGGGTGTGATGACCCTGATGGGCTTCCTTGATGGTGTCGCCCCACCAGCCGAACATGGTGTAGAGCACGACCAGCAGGCCGATGAAGAAGACCCAGGGGTTGGACAGCGGAAGCCCGAGAAGGCCGAACTCGTTGCCCTTCAGCGCCTGCATCCAGCCGATGCCGCCGATCGCCATGATCAGCGCGCCGATCGAGCCCATCAGTGGCCAGGGGCTCGGATCGATGATGTGGTAATCATGATGTTTGGTGTGTGCGTCGGCCATAAGCCTATCCCCGAGTTATCGTATGGTTTTCGTCTCGTCCGCCTTCGTGACTGATTGCGCGACCGGCCCGGGATCGTCAACAGCAAAGAAGGTGTAGGAGAGCGTGATGGTGGAAATGTCCTTCAGTTCTTCGGAGTCCACGATGTCGGGATCGATGAAGAACACGATCGGCATGTCGGCGGTTTCGCCGGGCTGCAGCGTCTGCTCGGTGAAGCAGAAACACTCGATCTTGTTGAAGTAGGCGCCAGCTGCCTGCGGCGTTACGTTGAAGGTCGCCGTGCTGGTCGCGGGGCGAACTGAATTGTTGTGCGCCGAATAAGCGACCTGCATGGTCTCGCCGATCCTGAGTTCGACTTCACGCTGCTTCGGCTTGAAGTCCCAGTTCACGTCGGCGGCGGTGTTGGCGTCGAACCGCACCTTGATCGTCTTGTCGAGAACCTTGATGCCCGCGGTCTGGGCGCGCTGGGTGGTGCCGCCATAGCCGGTGACCTGGCAGAAGATGCGGTAGAGCGGCACGGAGGCATAGGCCATGCCGACCATGCCGACGACCATGCCGATGCCGATCGCGGCGACAAGGCCGTTGCGGCGGCTCGCTTTCGTGGTCTTTCCGTCTTGAGCCATCACGTCCCCGTCACATCGGCCGATCGAGTATCGAAGCGCCCATCTTGGCCCAGGAGCCGACATAGACGATGATCACGAATGCGGCGAGCACGATGCCGATGGCGATCGAACGCCGGCGCTGCGCCTTCTTCTGCACGTCGGTCAGTTCGACCATTTCGGGCTTGTCGTCGCTCATCGCCGTCACCACGCCATCACCATGGAGACGAGCGCCTCGGCCAGCATCACCGTGAACAGCGCCGCCAGATAGACGAGCGAAAAGCCGAACAATTTCTTGGCCGGGATCATGGTCGCGTCACCGTCGGGCATGCGCCAGACGTTCACGGCATGACGCAGGAAATTCGCGCCGAGCAGCACGGCGGTAAAGCCATAGGCCGGACCGGCGAAGCCGAGCGGCCATGGGGCGACGGCAATCGCCGTCAGCACGACCGAATAGACGACGATCTGCAGCTTGGTGTGGCGTTCGCCGGCGACGTTGGGCAGCATCGGCACATTGGCCATGTCGTAGTCGCGCAGCTTGAACAGCGCCAGCGCCCAGAAATGCGGCGGCGTCCAAAGAAAGATGATCAGGAACAGGATCACGCTTTCCAGGCTGATGCCGCCGGTCACCGCAGCCCACCCGATCATGGGCGGGAAAGCGCCCGCCGCGCCGCCGATGACGATGTTCTGCGGTGTCGAGCGTTTCAGCCACATGGTGTAGATGACGGCGTAGAAGAATATGGTGAAGGCGAGCAGGCCGCCGGCGACCCAGTTGGTCAGCGTGCCGAGGGTCAGGACCGCGAAGACCGACAGGATCAGCCCGAAGGCGAGCGCCTCGCCGCGCGCGATCCGGCCAGCCGGGATCGGGCGCTTCCTGGTGCGGGTCATCACGGCGTCGATGTCGGCGTCGTACCACATGTTCAATGCGCCCGACGCGCCGCCGCCGACAGCGATCGCCAGGATGGCGATGCAGGCGATCAGCGGATTGATCGAACCCGGCGCGAGCATCATGCCGACAAAGGCCGTGAAGACGACCAGGGACATCACGCGCGGCTTGAGAAGCGCGAAATAGTCCTCGGGCAGCGCCTCGGAGACGCGGACGGCTTCGTTCTCGATGTTATCGACTAGCGACATTCGCTCATTTCCGCCCCGCAGGGCCTCTTTCTAACGCTGCTGCCCGATGCATGGCACCGGGCAGCGTGTTCTGTTTGTCCCGGTTGCCCTTACTTGATGCGGGGCAACTGCTCCCACTGGTGGTAGGGCGGCGGCGAGGACAGCTGCCACTCCAGCGTGGTCGCACCCTCGCCCCACGGATTGGCGCCGGCCTCACGCTTGCGGGAGAAGGCTTCCCACACGCCGTAGAGGAAGATCAGAACGCCGATGGCCGAGAGGTAGGAGCCGTAGGACGACACCATGTTCCAGCCGGCAAACGCGTCCGGATAGTCGATGTAGCGACGCGGCATGCCGGCAAGGCCGAGGAAGTGCTGCGGGAAGAAGACCAGGTTCACGCCGATGAACGTCACCCAGAAATGGATTCGCGCGATGGTCGAGTTGTACATGTAGCCGAACATCTTCGGGAACCAGTAGTACCACGCGGCGAAGATCGCGAAGACGGCGCCGAGCGACAGCACGTAGTGGAAGTGCGCGACCACGTAGTAGGTGTCGTGCAGGGCGCGGTCGAGGCCGGCATTGGCCAGCTGCACGCCCGTCACGCCGCCGACCGTGAACAGGAAGATGAAGCCGATCGCCCAGAGCATCGGGGTGCGGATCTCCAGCGAACCGCCCCACATGGTGGCGATCCAGGAGAAGATCTTCACGCCCGTTGGCACCGCGATCACCATCGTGGCGAACAGGAAGTAGCGCTGCGTGTCGAGCGACAGGCCGACCGTGTACATGTGGTGCGCCCACACGATGAAGCCGACGACGCCGATTGCGACCATGGCGTAGGCCATGCCGAGATAGCCGAAGACGGGCTTGCGCGAGAAGGTCGACACGATGTGGCTGATGATGCCGAAGGCCGGCAGGATCAGGATGTAGACTTCCGGGTGACCGAAGAACCAGAACAGGTGCTGGAACAGGATCGGGTCACCGCCGCCGTCCGGCGCGAAGAAGGTCGTGCCGAAGTTGCGGTCGGTCAAGAGCATCGTGATGCCGCCCGCCAGGACCGGCAGCGAGAGCAGCAGCAGGAAGGCGGTGATCAGCACGGACCAGGCAAACAGCGGCATCTTGTGCAGCGTCATGCCCGGAGCGCGCATGTTGAAGATCGTGGTGATGAAGTTGATCGCGCCGAGGATCGAGGACGCGCCGGCGATGTGGAGCGACAGGATCGCGAAATCCATGGCCGGTCCGGGCTGGCCGGAGGTCGACAGCGGCGGATAGATCGTCCAGCCGCCACCCACGCCATAGGCGCCGGGCGCCGACGGCATGAACATGGAGATCGCCAGCAGGATGATGGCCGGCGGCAGCAGCCAGAAAGAGATGTTGTTCATGCGCGGGAAAGCCATGTCCGGCGCGCCGATCATGATCGGCACCATCCAGTTGGCGTAGCCGCCGATCAGCGCCGGCATGACCATGAAGAAGATCATGATCAGGCCGTGACCCGTGGTGAACACGTTGAACATGTGCTTGCCGGCGTCGAGCGCCGAGTCGCCTTCGACGCCGTAGACCATCTGCGCCAGGCCGTGGAAGATCTGGATGCCCGGCTCGGCGAGCTCCCAGCGCATCATCACGGACAGGAAGCCGCCGAAGACGCCCGCGCAGATCGCGAAGATCAGGTAGAGCGTTCCGATGTCCTTGTGGTTGGTCGAAAACATCCAGCGCCGCACGAAGCCTTGCGGCTTGTGATCGGCGTGGGCGTCGTGAACGGTTGATCCAGCCATGTCTTGCATGCTCCTCGAGAGATTTATTCGGCCGAAGCCAGCTTGCGCTCGGTGTCGAGCGCGATCGCGGCCATCAGCATCTTGTTCGCCTCTTCGACGTCGTCGCGGGCGGCGACAAGCCAGGCGTCGTATTTGTCACGCGAGACGGCGCGCACGGCGATCGGCATGAAGGCGTGGTCCTTGCCGCACAGTTCGGAGCACTGGCCGTAATAGATGCCCTCTTCCTCGACATGGAACCAGGTCTCGTTGAGACGGCCCGGCACCGCGTCCATCTTCACGCCGAAGGCGGGCATCGCCCAGGAGTGCAGAACGTCGCCGGCGGTGACCAGCAGGCGCACAGTCGTGTCGACGGGAACGACGATCTCGTTGTCGACGGCCAGAAGGCGCGGATAGGCGGCCTTGTCTTCCTTGCCGTAGTCGGCGCGGTCGCCTTCCTGCAGAAGCAGCGAATCGAAAGCGACGTCCTCGCCTTCCTCGCCCTGGTATTCATAGCCCCAATACCACTGGTAGCCGGTCGCCTTGATGGTGATTTCCGGCTCGCTTTCCGGCGTGTACTGCGCGGTCAGGAGTTGGAAGGACGGCACGGCCAGCAGCAAGAGAATGAGTACCGGACCGACGGTCCAGACGACCTCGATCATCGTGTTGTGGCTGGTACGCGAGGGGACCGGGTTGGCGCGGCGATTGAAGCGCACGACCACATAGACCAGAAGGCCGAGCACCAGCAGCACGATCGGGACCACGAACCACAGCGTGTATTCCTCGAACCAGCGGATCTCGTGCATGATCCCGGTTGCCGCCGGCTGCAGGTCGGTCTGCCACGGCATCGGCTGAGCGGCCAGCGCCGCGCTCGCCGAAAACACGGAAGCGATGGATACGATGCCTGCAAGCCAGGCCGATTTTTTCAGCACGTTTGTAACTCCCAATCACAGGACGCCCGGGCCGCGGCCGCGCGGGTGACCGCCCGTCATTGACCTGTATCAATCACAGACCGCATTTCCGCGCAACTGGAACACAAGTCGAAACCATGCGTCATTTTTGCGCGCAACGCGTCTGCCACACGGGGCGCTTATTGGCGAATTGTCGGTGTTTGCCAAGTCACTGACGTGACAAAAAAACGCGCCCTGCCTTGATTTCGACCAGAAACCATGTGTGAAGGCGAAATCGGCTTCTTTCCCTTTCGTCGCTGGCTGCGCTAAAAGGGCGGACCGACGTGTTGGGCCGTTTTCGGCTTCCCTCAAGGAAGTGGAAATGAGCCTCTCCGAAGCCGACACAGAACGAATTCGAAGCGCAGAGCCTGGCCCGACAATGACCGACACCTTCCTGCCCGCCCCAGACTACCGCATGCAGTCCGGCCGCGACGGCCGCCGGCAGGTGGATGGACGGTCGGCGTGGCTGCGCCGCGCGGTCGCGTTTCTCGTCGCGCTGGCCTCTCTCTTCGCCGCTGGTGTGCCCGCCTTTGCGCAGGACACGATCGGCCGCTCCCTGCAGCCGTCCAGCGTGCGCTCGACTCACGGGGCATGGTCCATCGTCTGCGACCTGCCCCCCGGCGCGTCTTCCGAGCAATGCGTTTTGATGCAGAACGTCATCGCCGCGGACCGGGAGGAATTCGGCCTGTCGGTCGTCGTGCTGAAGACTGCCGATCGCAAGGCGCAGATCCTGCGCGTGCTGGCCCCCCTCGGCGTGCTTCTCCCCAACGGGCTCGGCCTCAACATCGACGGCAAGGATATCGGCCGCGCCTATTTCGTGCGCTGCTTCACCGACGGCTGCTATGCCGAGGTCATCCTCGACGACGCCCTGATCAGCTCGCTGCAGGGCGGCAACAGCGCCACCTTCTACGTCTTCCAGACGCCCGAGGAAGGCATCGGCATCCCGGTCGATCTGACCGGCTTCACCGACGGCTACAACGCGCTGCCGTAACCGCATGATCGCATCGCGCATGACGTGACCGGCCGGCTGCGGCCGGAAGGGAGACGTGTCGTGAAATCGGAGGATGTCGGCCGCTACTGGGAGCGCAACGCCGAAACCTGGACGCGCCAGTCGCGGGCCGGCTACGACGTCTATCGCGACGCGCTGAACACACCCGCCTTTCTCGCCATGCTGCCGGACGTCGCCGGCATGCGCGGCCTCGACATCGGCTGCGGCGAAGGCTCCAATACCCGAACCGTGGCGCAAGCAGGCGCGCGAATGACCGGCATCGACATAGCGTCGACCTTCATACGCCATGCCCGCGAGGCCGAAGATCGCGACCCGCTCGGCATCGATTTCACGGTCGGCGACGCCTCGCGGCTGCCCTTTGCCGACGGATCCTTCGATTTCGCGGTCGCCTTCATGTCGCTGATGGACATGCCCGACCAGGACACCGCGCTGGCCGAGGCCTTCCGGGTCGTCCGTCCCGGTGGCTTCCTGCAGTTTTCCATCCTGCATCCGTGTTTCGTGCCCGGCGGCCGGCGCACGCTGCGCGACGCGGAGGGCAACGCCTATGCCGTCGAGATCAGCGACTATTTCACACCGACGGATGGCGACGTCGAACGCTGGAAGTTTTCCGCCGTCCCGCAGGAGGAGCGCGACGCCGTGGCGCCCTTCGAGGTGCCGCGCTTCCACCGCACCCTGTCGGACTGGGTCGCGATGGTCGTCGGCGCGGGCTTCATGATCGAGGCGATGGGCGAACCGGTCGCAAGCGAAGAGGTCGCCCGCGCGGCGCCGTCCGTCGCCGACACGCGCATCGCGCCGATCTTCCTGCACATGCGGGCGCGCAAGCTTCGGCGCTGACGCCATTTGCATCGGGCGGACGGTTGCCCCGCCCTGCCCCCGCGCCTACATGTCGGTTGATACGAAAGGACGTCCTTCATGACCGCCGAAACCGCCGTTCCCGACCTGATCAATTCCTTCGACGTCTCCAGGGAGACGCTTGAAGGCATCGTTTCCGACACGCTGGCCAAGGCCGACGACGGCGAGCTGTTCCTCGAACACGGCGAATCGGAAATGCTGATGTTCGACAATGGCCGCCTGAAGACCGGCTCCTTCAACACCGGCCGCGGCTTCGGCCTGCGCGCCGTTGCCGGCGAAGCGGTCGGCTACGCCGAATCGGGCGAATTGTCGCTCGCCGCGCTGAAGCGGGCCGCCGACGCCGTCGGCGCCGTGACGACCGGACATGCGGGCAAATATTCCGACGCGCCGCAGGGCACCAACCGCAAGCTCTATGGCGACGCCAATCCGATCGGTGAACCCTCCTTCGAGGCCAAGGTGAAGCTCCTCACCGAGATCGACGCCTATCTGCGGGCGAAGGATCCGCGCGTGCGCCAGGTCACCGCCTCTCTGTCCGCCTCCTGGCAGGTGGTCGAGATCCTGCGCGCCGACGGCCATTTCGCCAAGGACATCCGTCCGCTGACCCGCGTCAACATCGCCGTCGTGGTCGGCGACGGCGACCGGCAGGAAACGGGCTCGCACGGCATGGGCGGCCGGCAGGAGTTCGGCCAGTTCATCGCGACGGACACGTGGCGTCACGGTGCCGACGAGGCGCTGCGCCAGGCGCTCGTCAATCTGGAGGCGAAGCCCGCCCCGGCCGGCACCTTCGACATCGTGCTCGGCGCCGGCTGGCCCGGCGTCATGCTGCACGAGGCCGTCGGCCATGGTCTCGAGGGTGACTTCAACCGCAAGGGCACCTCGGCCTTTGCCGGGCTGATGGGCGAACAGGTTGCGGCCAAGGGCGTGACGGTCGTGGATGATGGCACGATCGAGAACCGCCGAGGCTCGCTTTCGATCGACGACGAGGGTACGCCGTCCGGCTACAATGTCCTGATCGAGGACGGCAAGCTGGTCGGCTACATGCAGGACCGCCAGAATGCCCGCCTGATGGGCGTCAAGCCGACCGGCAACGGCCGGCGCGAATCCTACGCTCACGTGCCGATGCCGCGCATGACCAACACCTACATGCTCGGCGGCAAGCACACGCCCGACGAGATCATCGCCTCCGTCGACAAGGGCATCTACGCCGTCTCCTTTGGCGGCGGCCAGGTGGACATCACCAGCGGCAAGTTCGTGTTCGGCTGCACCGAGGCCTACATGATCGAGAACGGCAAGGTGACGCATCCGGTCAAAGGCGCGATGCTGATCGGCAACGGCCCGGAAGCGATGCATCGCGTCTCCATGGTCGGCAACGACATGGCCCTCGACACCGGCGTCGGCATGTGCGGCAAGGCCGGCCAGGGCGTCCCCGTCGGCGTCGGCCAGCCGCATCTGCGCATGGACCAGATGACCGTGGGCGGCACGGAGCGGTAGTCCCGCTTCGCCGCCATTTTAGACGGCCGTTTCGTCACAGCTTGCGAGCGGCCAAGCGTTACAGACACGCTCCCCGATTGTGTCTGTAACGCATGAGAATCATCCCGCAAACGATCCGCACGCGCGGGAACCAGCCGGACGCTGGGCCGTTTCTCCTCCGACGGCCGTGGCGCGGGCCTTGCGATCGCCACGCTTCGCGCTCACATTCTAAAAACGGCATATGCAAAACGGGAGGAGAGCATGAGCTACACGATCGACCGCACCTTTTCGGGCGAGACATTCGACGCGATCGTCGAACGCGTCCGCGCCGCGCTTGGCGCGCACGGCTTCGGCGTGCTCACCGAGATCAATGTCCAGGATACGCTGAAAGCCAAGATCGGGGCGGAGATCGACTCATACCTGATCCTCGGCGCTTGCAATCCGACGATGGCCAACGAGGCGATCAAGATCGAGCCGCGGATCGGCGCGATGCTGCCCTGCAACGTCGTGGTGCGCGCGACGCCGGGCGACGAGGTCATGGTCAGCGCCGTCGATCCCGTCTCGTCGATGCAGGCGATCCCCAACCGGGACCTGCATTTCCTCGCCGATCAGGTGCGCGACATGCTGAAGGCCGTCGTGGACGACATCTGAGGCGCTTCGGCGTCAGTGCAGCTGCGTTTCGGCGCGCATCGCCTGCGGCGTCCGGCCCGTCCAGCCGTGGAAGGCCCGGATGAAGGAGTTCGGGTCCTCATAGCCGAGCAGGAAGGAGATCTCGGCGCTGGAATAGTCGGAATTGGCCAGGTAGTGCTGCGCCAGTTCGGCGCGCAATCGGCCGAGTTCCTCCTGGAAGGAACTGCCGGCTTCGGCGAGGCGCCGCTGCAGGGTGCGCGGGCTGACGGCGAGCCGGTCGGCCACTTCGGCCATCGCGGTCCGGCCGCTCGGCAGCGCCTCCATCAGGCAGGCGCGCAACCGGTCGCGGAAGTCCTGTCCGGTCTGCAATTCCTCCAGCCGCGCGCCGAGCACGGGTTCGAAGGTGCGGAACATCGCCTCGTTGACGGTGACGAAGGGGCGCGCGCAGTCGACTTGCGAAAACACGATAACGTTGTCCGCGCCGGACCTTAGCCGCACGCCGAAGAATTCCTCCAGCGGCCTCGCCTGCGCAGGCATCCCTGCGAGTTCGATCCGCTCGGGCACGATGCGCTGGCGCGTCGCCATGCGCGCCAGGTTGACGAGGAAGACCAGTTCGGTCGTCGCCAGCGCCGAAGGCAAGCCCTGCCCCGCAATCGCGCCGTAGCGCGCGGCGATCCCCTGCCCCGTCGCGGAAAGATCGAGACGCAGCGGGCCGATCAGCGGCTTGAAGCGCGACAGGCGCTGCAACGCGATGTCGAGGTTCGGGCTGCAGAATGCCGCGAAGATCGGCGGGCTGAACGCCTCGGCCGGCACGGCCGTTCCCACGCGAAGCGCGAAGGCCTGATCGTCGAGCAGAACCTCCAGGCTGCGCCAGAGACGGAAATACTCATCGATGGTCAGTTCCGGCTTCGGCCGCGCGAACAGATCCGCCGGCAGGCCGGCGTGGCGCAGCAATTCACCCTTGGCCACGCCCAGATTCGTGAGGATCGCTTCCCAGGCGTAGTCAACCGCGAATTTCTGGTTTGCCGCGCTCATCCGACGTGCATCACTTCACCTGGCTCATGATCAGACGGTCGAACATCCGGTCGCCCAGCCAGCGCCGGGCGACAATCAGCGGCCGCGCGAGAGATCCGACAACATAGCGCGTTCTCGGACGCCGCACCTGCAGCGCCTCGACCACCACGTCGGCGACGACCTTCGGTTCCGAAGCGCTGCGGGCCGCATAGGTCTTCGCAGTGGCCTTGGCAACGGTCCGCGCCAACTTCTCATAGGCGCCGCCGCCGGAGAACCGCGTGATCAACTGCCCGGTGACCCCGCCGAAGCCGGTTCGAACGATGCCAGGTTCGACGATCACCACGTCGATGCCGAAGGGCGCAACCTCCAGCCGCAGGCAGTCGGACCAACCTTCGAGCGCGTGTTTGGTGGCGTGATACCAGGCGCCGAGCGGCGTATATATCTTGCCGCCCATCGAGGTGATGTTGACGATCCGGCCGGCGCCGCGCTCGCGCATGGCGGGCAGCAGCAGTTGGGTCAGCCTTGCGAGGCCGAAGAGGTTGACCTCGAACTGGTAGCGCGCCTCGTCCAGCGGCACGTCTTCCACGGAGCCGTAGAGGCCAAAACCGGCATTGTTGACCAGCACGTCCACGCCGCCGTCGGCCGCGAGGATCGCATTGACGGCGGCGACGACGTCTTCATCCTTCGAAATGTCCATGCGCAGCGGCTTCGCGCCGGCAACGACCAGTTCCTGCATGTTGTTGACGCTGCGCGCCGCGACATAGACCTTGAACCCTTCGCCCAACAGGCGAGCAGCGATCGCCTTGCCCATGCCCGACGACGCGCCGGTCACCAGCGCCACCTTCTTGCGCGTTTGCTTGTCGCTCATCGCGTTTCCCTTCCGTTGTCGGAGGGAAACTAGGCTCCGGCCCCAGCCTTGGCACTCGCCAATCACGCCAATCCAGATGCAAATCATGCCATGCGCGACACACGGACTGCTGCTTCGCCGGCGGAAGCTGAAAAAGGAGCATTGACGCGACGCCGGCACACGCCTATATGCGCCTCTCCCGCGCACGCTCCCATCGTCTAGCGGTCAGGACGCCGCCCTCTCACGGCGGAAACAGGGGTTCGATTCCCCTTGGGAGTACCAGCGATCCCGGCTTTGCCGGATTAATGGATGCCGGCGGACAGGATACCGAATCCGTTTCCCCTCATTGACACGACTAACCTGAACTGAACGAACGCATCAGATCAGACGCGCATGCGATTGCGATACTTCCCTGCTTCCTCAGAAGAAGGCCTGCAGACCGGTCTGGGCGCGGCCCAGAATGAGGGCGTGCACGTCGTGCGTGCCTTCATAGGTGTTCACGGTTTCCAGGTTCTGGGCGTGGCGCATGACGTGATAGCCGATCTGGATGCCGTTGCCGCCATGCATGTCACGTGACATTCGCGCGATATCGAGTGCCTTGCCGCAATTGTTGCGCTTGATCAGCGACACCATCTCCGGCGCGAAGCTGCCCTCATCCATCAGACGCCCCACGCGCAGGGCCGCCTGCAGACCCAATGTGATTTCGGCCTGCATGTCGGCCAGCTTCTTCTGGAAGAGCTGCGTCGCGGCCAGCGGACGATTGAACTGGTGCCGTTCGAGACCGTATTGCCGGGCGCGATGCCAGCAGTCTTCTGCCGCGCCCATCGCGCCCCAGGCGATGCCGTACCGGGCCCGGTTTAGGCAGCCGAAGGGGCCGCTCATGCCGGCGACATTCGGGAGCATGGCGTCGGCCGGCACTTCCACGTTGTCCAGCACCACTTCACCGGTAATCGAGGCGCGCAGGCTCAACTTGCCGCCGATCTTCGGCGCCGACAGGCCTTTCATGCCTTTTTCCAATATGAAGCCGCGCACCCGGTCGTTCTCGTCCTCGCACTTCGCCCATACGACGAAGATGTCGGCGATCGGCGCGTTGGAAATCCAGGTTTTGCTGCCGGAGATGCGATAACCGGCATTGGTCCTGATCGCCCGTGTCTTCATTCCGGCCGGATCGGAGCCGGCGTCCGGTTCGGTCAGACCGAAGCAGCCGACATAGTCGCCGCTGGCCAATTTCGGCAGATATTTGCGCCGTTGGTCTTCGGAGCCATAGGCATAGATCGGATACATGACGAGCGAGGACTGCACGCTCATCATCGAGCGATACCCTGAATCGACACGCTCGATCTCGCGCGCGACCAGGCCGTAGGACACGTAGGAAGAAGCGGCGCAGCCATAGTCCTCCGGCAATGTCACCCCGAGCAATCCGGCCTCTCCCATCTGCCGGAAGAGATCGGGATCAGTCACCTCGTCCTGATAGGCCCGCTCGACGATCGGCGCGAGCTTGTCGGCGGCGAATGCCGCCGCAGTGTCACGGATCATGCGTTCTTCTTCGGACAATTGCCCTTCGAACAGAAAAGGATCCTGCCACGCGAAAGGGACCATCCCCGAACGGCTCGATGTGGGATGCTGGGCCATGGCACTGATATCCTGTTTCACAAAGATAAGATCACAACCTCCCTACCCGACCGAACGCCTCTCCAGAAAGCGCTATGAATACCTGACTTCATGCATTATATGCATGTTACCGTGCGAAATCGACGCTATCTTCCATCCCTGAGCATGCTGACGGCCTTCGACGCCGTGCTGCGCACGGGATCGGCGAGCGCGGCGGCACGAGACCTTCAATTGTCTCAGGGCACCGTCAGCCGGCTGATCCAGAATCTTGAAGGCCAACTCGGACGCGAACTCTTCCTCAGGGAAAAGAAGCGGCTGCTGCCCACGCAATCGGCGATCGATTTTGGCCGGGACGTTTCGACCGCCCTGGATCTCATCCAGCGGTCCAGCATGCGCCTGTCGGCGAATCTCGACGGGGGATCGTTGGCGCTGGCGATCTTGCCCGCTTTCGGCACGCGCTGGCTCGCGCCGCGACTGGCAACTTTCGTCGCCGACAATCCCGGCATAACCATCAACCTGTCCACGCGAATACAGCCGCCGGATTTCAGTTCCGACGGCTTCGACGCGGCGATCTATTTCGGACCGGAAACCCGGTCACCCGCCCATCACCTGAAGCTCTTCGACGAGCGGCTTGTCGCCTGTGCCGCACCGTCGCTCTTGGAGCAGCACCCAATCGCGTCACCCGCCGACATGCGCGGACTGCAATTCTTCCAGATCGAAACCAGGCCCTCGGCCTGGAGGTCATGGTTCGATGACCAGGGGACAAAGGCGCTTGACGTGTCGGGGATGCTCTTCGATCAATTCGCGCCGATGATCGAAGCGACCATCGCCGGTCTGGGCGTCGCGCTGCTGCCTGAATACATCGCGGAATCCGAGATCGCGACGGGCCGGCTTTCGCCGATCCTGACGAAGACGGTCACCGGTACCGGGGCCTATTGGCTTGCATGGCCTAGCGACCGGGCGCAGCACAAGCCGCTGATAGCGTTCCGATCCTGGCTGGAAAACGAGATCGCCGCGGAGGGCGAGAAAGCCCCCGCCACGGCATTCGGCCAGACGCCCTGAAAAGCCCCCAACTCGGGCGCAGCATATTCATTGCGATGACGTGCGAAAATGCTCGTCCCAGTACATCGGCCCGCCGAGGTCGCGCGGAAAACCGTAGCCATTGACCCAGACCACGTCGATGTCGGAGGCCCTCGCGGCAACGCCCTCTTCCAGGATGCGCCGGCCCTCGTCAATCATCGGACCATGAGTGCGGTCGATGATCTCCTGTTCGCCGACGGTGCGCCGGGCGATGCCGCTTTCTGCCGCCAGTTCCTCGATCAGCGCGGCGACCTCCGCATCGGGCTTCGGGTCGCGCCCGTTCTCGTAGCGATACCATCCCTTGCCGGCCTTCTGGCCGAGGCGGCCGTTTTCACAGAGCCGGTCGGGAAGCAGATCGACCTTTCCAAGCGCTTTCCGGTTGCGCCAGCTGATGTCCAGGCCGGCGAGGTCCTGCATCTGGCACGGCCCCATCGGCCAGCCGAAATTGCGGAACGCCGCATCGACATCCGCCGGGTCTGCTCCGTCGAGCAGCAATCGCGACAGTTGTGAATTGCGGGCCTGCAGCATCCGATTTCCGACGAAGCCGTGGCAGACTCCGACCACGACCGGCTGCTTGCCGAGCCGGCGCGCGACCTTCAGCACCGTCGCGATCACTTCGGGTGCCGTATCCGCGCCGCGAACCACTTCAAGCAGCCTCATGACATTGGCGGGCGAGAAGAAGTGGAGGCCGAGCACGTCCGAGGGACGACGCGTGGACCGGGCGATCTCGTTCACGTCCAGATAGGACGTGTTGGTCGCCAGAATCGCCCCGGGTTTCGCGATGGCGTCGATCTCGGCGAAGATCTGTTTCTTGACGGCCATGTCCTCGAACGCGGCCTCGATGATCAGGTCGGCCGCCGACAGCGCCTCGGCCTCCGTCGTCCCGGAAACCCGGCCAATCCGGCCATCCGCATCCTCCCGCGAGAGCGAGCCGCGCGTAACCGAGCGATCGTAGGTATCGCGGATGCGCTTCATGCCTCTCTCGAGTGCGGCATCGCCGGTTTCGCGGACCACCACGTCGAAGCCGCTGTTGGCGAACGCCATGGCGATGCCGCTTCCCATCGTGCCCGCACCGATCACGGCGACCGACTGCACGGTGCGAGGCGGGGCCGCGTCAACCGTTTCCACCGGCTTCGCCGCAGCCCTCTCGGCGAAGAACAGATGCCGGAGCGCCCGAAAGCGCGGGCTTGCGGCGGCGGCATCGAAGAGGCGCCGCTCTTCGATCATCGCATCGTCGAAAGAGAGATCGATGGCGTTTCTGACGGCTTTGGCGACCTGCTCTGGCGCGGAAGATCGCGCCTTGCGGCAGAGTTCCGCGGTCATTTTCGCCAACTGCCCGTCATCCGTCCGCTCCGCGGGGCGTGCACGGCTGGAAACCGGCGAAGGAATGTTTCCGGCAGCGATCCTGTCGGCCAGAAAGCGTACCGAGCCTGCGACGAGATCACTGTCGAATAGAACGTCGACCAGTCCGAGATCGCGGGCGGATGTCGCGTCCAGCATGTCTCCGGTGCCGGCCAATTTCAGCGCGGCCTCCGCGCCGGCGAGATAGGTCGTGCGAACCGTGCCGCCCGCCCCCGGCAGCAGGCCGAGCTTGACCTCCGGAAGGCCGATTTTCGCGTCTGCGATTGCCGAGCGAAACGTGCAACCAAGCGACAGTTCGAAGCCGCCACCGAGCGCGGTCCCGTGAATGGCGGCGACGCTGGGTTTGCCGATACGTTCTAGCGTGTCGATCAGGTCGCGCAGCATCGGGTGCCTGACCAGTCCCAGTTCCTCGATATCCGCCCCGGCGACAAACGTCCGGCCGGCGCAGGCGATCACCAGCCCGGCGATCGCGTCGTCACGCGCCACCTCGTCGAGCCGCGCCGCGATCAACTTCCGCAACTCGTGCGACAGCGCGTTGACCGGCGGTCGGTCGATCGTGAGGATCGCGATCCCGTTTGACCGCTCAAGACCTACTGACATGTCCGCCATCACGGGCTCTCCATTGCTTTCACGATTCTGTGTTCGACGCTGGGCGGAAGCCCGAGCATGGCGGGAATGGCACTGAGAAAAGGGAATCGGCCTCGAAGAAGGGTGGGCCGTTCCGGATTCAACTCAATGCGATGCTGGCGTCGTTGGCGACGAGACGCGCCAGGCACGCGCGACTGTCACCGAACGAGAGCCGGTCGGCGGTGAGGCGCGCGAAGAGGCGGCCCGTGAGGCTTTCCATCGTCATGCCGATACCGCCGTGAAGCTGCACCGCGGATTCACCGACGGTCTTGGCCGCAGCGTTCAGTTTGAATTTCACCGCGTCCAACGCATGCGCCCGCTCATTCTGAGGGGCGTCATAGAGGCGAACGCCGTAGTCCAGCATCGCGCGGGCGGTTTCGAGTTCGACATACATGTCCACGGCTGCGTGCTGCAGCACCTGAAACGACGCGAGAGGCTGGCCGAATTGCTGCCGGGTGCGCAGGTAGTCGACGGTCAGGTCGAGCAGCTTTTCCATGCAACCGAGCATGTCCGCGCAGACCGCAAGCAAACCACGAGCCCGCGCATCGGCGATCAGCCGATCCGCCTCGTCGCCCTTGGCCAGGAGCGCGGCTTCGTCGACGCCCACGGCGTCGAACACGACATCGGCACCCGCGCCGGAGGCGGCCGGTTCATAGGGTACGCGCGTGATCCCGTCGGTCTCGGTGTCGAGGACGAACAGTGCCGGAGCGTCGTCAAGCGATGCCGACAGCACGATGATTCCAGCCTTTGAACCTGACGGGACAAGCGTCTTCACGCCGCTGATCACGAACCCGCCGCCAGCGGCACGTGTCGCCGTCACGGGCGCCAAGTCGTCGAGCGCCAGTGTGGCGATCCGTGTGCCGGCGACACAATCCGCAAGCAGGCCGGCGACGGCTGGATGCGACGATTGCGCGGCCAGCAACGGCATGGCGAGGATCTCGGCGCCCAGATAATGCGTCGAGACGCCCGCCTGCCCGAAGCCGTGGGCGAAGAGGAGCAGTTCGGCCAGCCCCAGCCCCGCGCCGTCGTCGGCCTCAGAGATCGTCAGGCCGAGCATTCCCAATTCTGCAAGCTGGGTCCAGACGGCGTCGGCGTCGCTGGTCGAAGACAGAATGCCTTCGATGCTGTCCTGGAGCATTCGGTGTTCGTCGGTTAGCGCTTTCACGGCAGCCTCACAGGTTCAGGATCGTCTTCGCGACGATGTTCTTCTGGATCTCGTTGGAGCCGCCATAGATGGAAACCTTTCGGAAATTCAGATAGTTGTTGAGCGCGGCCGCAGCGGCCAGCTCTTCCTCGGCCGCGCCATGGGCGTCCGTCACATCGCCGGGCGCGCGCAAGGCCGCTGGCCCCTCGAGTTCCATCAGGAGTTCCGAGGCGCGCTGCTGAAGCTGCGATCCGCGCAGCTTCAGGATCGATGACGCCGGGTCTGGCGTGTTGTCTCCCTGGCCGGCGCGCGCGAGGATCTGCATCTGCGTCACCTCCAGGGCCTTGAGTTCGACTTCGAGGCGGATCACCTCCGCGCGAAACAGCGGATCATCCCAGACGCCCTTTGCCTGCGCGCGGCGCCGGATGCGCGCGACGCGTTCCTTCGACAGACCGATCCGCGCGATCCCCGACCGCTCGTTTGCCAGCAGGAACTTGGCGTAGTCCCAGCCCCGATTTTCCTCGCCGACCAGATTTTCGGCGGGCACGCGCACATCGGAGAAGAAGACCTCGTTGACCTCGTGCCTTCCGTCGAGCGTGATGATCGGGCGCATCTCCACGCCGGGCGTGTTCAGGTCGATCAGGAGAAACGAGATTCCGCGCTGCTTCTTCGCGTCGGGATCCGTCCGCACAAGGCAGAAGATCCAGTCGGCATATTGACCGTATGTCGTCCAGGTCTTCTGGCCGTTGACCACGTAGTCGTCACCGTCGCGCACCGCCCTCGTCTTCAGTGACGCCAGGTCGGAACCGGCATTCGGCTCCGAGAAGCCCTGACACCACCAGTCGTCGCAATTTGCAGCGCGCGGCAGGAACTTCCGCTTCTGGTCCTCGCTGCCGAAAGCGGCGATCACAGGTCCGACCATGTAGCAGTTGAACTGCAATGGCAGCGGCACCGCGTTGAACTGAAGTTCCTCGGTGAAGAGGTAGCGCTGTGTAGGCGTCCAGTCCTTTCCGCCCCATTCCACCGGCCAATGGGGGACGGCCAGACCGTGCGCATTCAGGATCTGTTGCGAGGTGACGATGTCATCCTTCGCTAGGGGCTGGCCGGCGCTGACTTTCGCCCTGATTTCGGAAGGCACTTCCGACTGGAAGAAGTCGCGCATCCGGAACCTGAATTCCTGATCCTCCCGCGAGAGAAACGCGTCCAACGAAGATGACTTCTCCACTCGCTCGGCGTGCATGGCGATCCGTTTTCCGACTTAGTTACCGTCTGGCCGGTAATATAAATAACCGCGCTTTGTGTCAACGCCGATGTCCGGGTCATCAGCTAGTCCTTCGAGAGGCCGGCGAGGATGGTCTTTGCGTAGCTTTCGGCGATCTGCGGCGCAGTCTGAGGCCCGTCCGCGCGGTACCAGCGGGCCATCCAGTTCAACATGCCGAGAATGCCGCGCGCGAATGTCGGGATGTCCGACACGACGAACGCGTTGTCGCGAACCCCGTTTTCGAGCAGTTCCTCCAACAGGCGCGTATAGGCCTTCCGGGCGGCGACCTGTTGGGGCGTGTAGTTCGCCAGTTCGTCCCCGCTGCGGCCGAAAAAGCTGGCGCGATACCGTTCCCCGTGCTCGGAGAAATACGCCGCGTGGGCGGACATGAAGCTGGTTAGCTTCGCGCGATGATCCGTTTCAGCAGCGATTGCCGCAGAAGCGTACCGATAGAGCTCCTCGAGCGTGTCGAGAACGATGGTCTCGAACAGCGCCTGCTTGGTCGGAAAGTAGTGGTAGAGGCCTGCCTTGGTCACGCCGACCGCATTGGCCACGTCCTGAAGCGAGGTCGTGTCGTACCCCTTCTCCGCGATGAGAGAGGCTGCCGCGTCGCAAATCGTCCGGACGGGATCCTTGATCGTGGGCGGCCGGCCAAGCCGTGACCGATTTTTCTTCGTCATCGCGACGACAGCTATCCCATGGAGGTCATGCAGGCAATTCCCGCCCGCGCCGCATTCCCCCGAGATGCTTTCGTTTTCGGCCCCGCGCGCTCTTCAATGCTTGCGGCGGACGACGAGACGACCATCGTCCCCGCGAGGCCGGGCTCCTGTGCGGACCAGCCCGGCCTCCGTAGTTCCACGGATCGTCAGGCAGTGAATTCCTGCACCAGCCGCCCGAACAGTTTCTCCACGATGGCGGGGTTGGCGTCCGCGATGTTGTGCTCCTCATGCGGATCGTTGCGCCTGTCGAACAGCATCGGAGCGGTCAGCTGGCCGTCCCAGCGCCCCGCCCTTATCTCGGGATTGGTGATCGTCGGGACGTAACCGACAATGAGCTTGTAGTCCTCGTCCTGAATGGACCGCCACGGCCCCATGCCGGACACCCGGACCGGTTCGTCGCCACTCGTTTCCTCGCCACGCAGATACGGCGCAAGCGAGACGCCGTCGCCCTTGCTCAACTGGTTCGCGCCCGCGATCTCCAGGAAGGTCGGAGCAAGGTCGATGAGAGATACCGGCTGGTTGACCGTGCCGGTTCCGACGCCCGGTCCGTAGAACACCATCGGCACGCCGACAGAGGGGGAATACGGCACGAGCTTTCCCCATTTGCCGTTTTCGCCGAGCATCTCTCCGTGATCGCTGGTGTAGATGATCACGGTGTTTTCCAACTGACCGGTTTCCTCCAGCAGATCCAGGAAAGCACCCACCCGCGCGTCGATATTCTCGATCATGGCGACATAGTTGCGGGCGATCTTGTGATACTTCTCTTCCGTGATGTCGGTGCCGTTGCGCAGTGGCGGATAGGTCCTGCCGTTCTGGCCGTCCTTCATGGATTCCGTGATGTCCATGGGTTCGTGGGGCCCCCTGAAATTGACCTGAAGGAACCACGGCTTTTCGCCGCCGGCGAACTCGCGCATGATCGCCTCGGCGCTCGCCGCCACGTAATTGTCCCCGTAGGCGAAATCGGGAAGCTTGGTCGGGTCGGTGTTGCGGTAATTGGGGAAGGGCCGGCCGGCGAAATCATCCAGGTGAACCTTGTCGAGGCCGTGATCGGCCAGGAACGAGAGATACGGCTCCGGAATTCCGGCTTCCGCCGCCCAGATGCCGTCATGCTTTCCGGCCGAATCCAAGCCATGCGTGAAACCGAGAGCGTTCCAGACCGAACGTCCGCCGGACATGTGCTGACCGTCGCGTCCCCAGCTCTGGTCTTCCTTTCTCAGGTCCGATTTGCCGCATGCGGCAACGGCATATCCCGACTGCTGAAGCCGGGCATAAAGGTTTTCCTCGTCCATCGGCAGCAGACCGTCATTGTCGAGCGCGACCCCGTTCTTGCAGTCCGACGTGGCCCGACCGTAGTTCTGGCCGCGCGCCATGCAGATCCGCGACGGCGCGCAAAGCGGCGCCGGACAGATCGCGTCCGCGAAGACCGTCCCGGCTTCCGCCAAGCGGGACAGGTTCGGCGTGCGGACGAAGCTCGCGCCCGACCAATCGGTCCAGTCGCCGCGGTGCTGATCCGAAACTACAAACAGAAAATTGGGGCGCATATGGTTACCTTTCAAAGGGCTTGAGCGCGTATGAACGAGGCTGTCGGAGCGATACCGTGTTGCGCGCAAGCGCATCCAAAACCTTTTGGGCTCGACGGCAACTTAGAAACAGAGGGCCGGGCGAACTGTTTTCCCGCTTACAATATCGGACGGGCGATGCGGTACGATCTGCGCGGCGAGCGAGAGGACGACTCTCCCGCCATAACTACAAGAATAATATCAAAGATTCACGGCAAGCAGGGAGTATCCACGATGGCTAGAACGCCGAGAAAATCCATCAGCTTCGCAATCGCCTTGGCAACCACAGCAGCATTCGGGCCGATCACCGTTGCTAGTGCGCAAGACGTTGATTTCGAAGGCGAAACTGTCGAGATCATGGTCAATTTCGCTGCCGGCGGCGGCACGGATACCGCCGCTCGCCTCGTCGCGCCCTACATCGCGAAACACCTGCCGGGCAATCCGAACGTCATCGTCACCAACCGGCCGGGTGCCGGGGGCAATACCGGCGTCGGCTACCTGATCGATTCCGTCGCGCCGAATGGCATGACGATCGGATATTTCTCAGGCACGCTCATGTTTCTCGCACAAGCTGACGACAGCCTGCCCGCGCGCGCGAAAGACCTGCACTTCGTGGCCGGCAGAAGCGTGAACCATGTCCTCGTGACCAGCACGGATGCGGGCCTGACGGCCGACACGCTGCCCGGATACTCGGACCGCTTCTTCCTCACCGCGAACACGCCGGACAACGCCCAGGCCTTGCGCCTGCGCCTCCTCTGCAGCGCGATCGGCGCCGACGGGTTCCGGCTGGTCAGCGGCTACACGACGCAGGGCCGCATGGTCAGCGCGGTGCGCGCCCAGGAAGCGGAAATCGCCATTACCAACGATTCCTATTTCGGCTCCAACCGTGAAGCCATCACCGGCGACGGCGTCCTGGTTCCGCTCGGCCAGATGGGAGAATTCATCGACGGCAAGATCGTCGCCCAGAAAGGGCTGGAGGATATTCCGGTCTTCGACAACATCTGGCGCAGCGCCGCTCCGGACAGCGTCGACAGCGCCGCATATCGCGGCTGGGAAACGTTCCACAAGGCCATGGCGATGCAGCATGCCTTCGCCCTGCCGATCGAAACGCCGCAATCCTACCAGGATGCCTGGGAGACGGCGATCCTTGAGGCCTATACCGACCCGGACTATGTCGCGCAGCTCGAAAAGATCGGCGTGCCTGTCCCGTCGGCGATCTCGGCTGACGCGATCGAGGCCCTTCTCGAAGAGAACATGCAGGTCTTCGCATCCGAAGACGTCCGCAGCGCGCTCGACGAAGCCATCGCTGCGAACATGGAATAGTCGGGCGAAGCACCGCCCCGCCTGATCTGAACGGCCGGTGCCGTTGGGCGGTTCCGCGAGCGTGCGCTCCGGAACCGCCCAGCTCGGCACCGCAGCCCCCAAACTACCCATCATTCGAGGTTACGACGTGAAATTGAGCAATGTCGAAGAAGCCATGCTCGCGGGAGAGCTCGGCGAGCCAAGACGCTGGGCGATGGATCACATGATCAAGGTCGGCACGATGTTCGATGCGGCCGATTTCGTCGAAGTGACCCAGGCCCACATGATGGCGGACCCGGAATCGATCGGCCCCGCAGGCCTGGAGCTGGTGGAGCAGATGGCCCGCCACCCGGAAGCGGAACGGCGCGTGGCAATTCCGATGATCACGGATCCGCGCGGCGTCGACCTGAACCATTATCGCCCGCTCGGCCAGACGGAAGAAATGGCAGAGATCGAGCGACGCTTCATCGCCGCCTGCGGTGAACTCGGCATCATGATGACGAACACCTGCATCAACTACCAGACCATTCTTCCGCCGGTTCACGGCGAGCACGTTGCGTTCGGCGACACGGGCGTCGTCATCTATTCCAACAGCGTTCTGGGCGCCCGCTCCAACTTCGAGGGCGGACCATCGGCGCTTGCCGCAGGACTGACCGGCCGCACGCCCCGCTACGGCCTCCATCTCGACGAGCGCCGACTGGCGACACGCCGCTTCGTGGTGCGGCATCAACCTGAAGGCCTCACAGGCTGGGGCGCGCTCGGCGCCGTCATCGGCCAGAAATCCGGGTCCTACTGGGCCGTCCCCGTGATCGAAGGCATCGAGCGCCAGCCCGGCTCCGACGAAATGAAACACTTCGGCGCCGCGATGGCGAGCTACGGCTCGACGCCGTTGTTTCACATTGTCGGCGTCACGACCGAAGCCCCCACGCTCGCCGCTGTCGGCGGGGACAAATTGCCGGCCGAAGAGATCGGCGCCGAGGATCTCGCCGCATTGCAGGCGCGCTTCGGCGCGAAAGGCGATCCGGTCGACGTCGTCGTTTTCGCGGCCCCCCAGCTTTCGCTGGTCGAGATGAACCAGGTCGCCGCCCTTTGCGACGGCAGGAGCCTTCATCCGGATACCGCGATGATCGTCTGCACGTCGCCTTCCGTCTTCGCGGACGCGCTCCGGCTCGGCCTCGTCGGCCGGATCGAGGCGACCGGCGCCAAGGTGCTCGAGGGAACCTGCTTCTACAACCAGTATGCGCGGGAGATCGGCGAAGCCAATGGCTGGAAACGGCTGCTGTCGAATTCGGCGAAGATCGTCAACATCCTGGGCGGCTACGGATATCAGCCGGCACTCGCCTCGATGGAACATTGCATTGAATCAGCCTGTACCGGAAGGATCGTCCAGTGATTGAACTCCTTTGCCATCCTGGAATCGGCCCCACCGTGGAAGGCGAGGCGCTGGTTGCCAAAGACGGCTTCTCGGCGCGCTATGACCTCGACAGGGTCAAGGGCGTGTTCTCGCGCCCGCAGCACGCGCTGGCCGGTGAATCCTACGTCGGAAAGGTCCTCGTGCTGGACACGGCGAAGGGCGGTGTCGCCTCTGCCTGGATGCTGCACGAGATGAAGTCGCGCGGCATCATCCCCGCGGCGATCCTGTTCAACACGGCCAACACCATCCTGGCGCAGGGCGCGGCCCTCGCCGATCTCACGATGTGCGACCGCTTTGCGGACGGCGACGTCACGACGCTGATCCGCACCGGCGATCACGTCCGCGTGGACCCCGCAAAGGGCCACGTCACCATCCTCAACCGCTGATGCCTCCCAAGCCCAAGAGCCCCGCGCCATCCGGTCACCCGGCCGGCGCGGTCGGCTCGCGGCGGTGCCCCGGTTACACCGTTATTTCCGTCTTCACACCCTGGCCCTGTTCGCATGGCGAAGCGCGGCCGGACGCGCCTGAAGTCCCCGACGGTGTCTTCGGCCCCTTGATTGGCATCACCAGCCTGTCGCGTTCGGGAACGTCGTGATCGGCGCAAGGCCGGCAACGCCTTGATCCTCGACGGTCCGATCCCCGCGTGATGGGCTTCAAGCGCCCTCTATCTGTCCAGACAAGCTGAAACAGAATCCGTGGCGCAAGCGTCGGCACAAGGCTGAATTGGTTGTGGGATAAAGCGGCCGGGAACAGCGATCCGGCGAAGCGGCCCAAAGTCGCGACCATCATGCGCCGAAACAATCCGGCGCCCGCGAATTGAGATGATCTGTCGACTTGCGCCTGGTTTCCGGCCGGCAAGATCCGGCCGGAGCGCCCGTTTCACGTCACTGCAAAGCGGTGACGGCGGTCAGCGATTGTCCGCCAGGACCATCTCGGCGGCCTTCTCGCCCACGACGATCGCGGGCGCGTTGGTGTTCGACGAGCACATGGTCGGGAAGACGGAAGCGTCGGCGACGCGCAGCCCGGACACGCCACGCACCTTCAGGGTCGGATCGACCACCGAGGCCTCGTCGCCCCCCATCCGGCAGGAGCCCACGGGGTGATAGGAGGTCTGAGACGTCGAGCGCGCATAGTCGAGAAGCTCGTCATCCGTTGTCGCATCGCCGCCCGGGCGGGTTTCCACCAGCCCGAAGGCCTGCATCGCCGGCGTATCGGCGATGCGGCGCGCCAGGCGCATGGCATCGACCGTCACCTTCTGGTCGTCGGGATGAGCGAGATAGTTGGCGCTGATCAGCGGATGCTCCCGCGCGTCCTTCGACTTGACGTGCACCCAGCCGCGCGACTTCGGCCGCAGCGGAAACGTACCAATCGAGACGCCGGGGAAATCGTCGAGCACGAGCTTGTTGGGATCGCGCGCGTCAGCGCTCGACATCCAGTGGAGCTGGATCTTCATGTCGGCCTGGGGATCATCCGGATTGTTCCTCACGAGCGCGTGCAGGCACTGTCCGCTGCAGGTCATCAGACCGGTGCCGAAGAAAACGAACCGCGCGCCCATCAATCCCTTGCGAATGGGATTGCGAATGATCTGGTTCATCGTGATCACGTTGTCACACGAGAAGCTCAGGCGCGTATGCAGGTGGTCGTGCAGGTTCTCGCCGACATTGCGCGAATCCTGCATCACGTCGATGCCGATCTCCTTGAGCCGGTCGGCCTGACCGATGCCGGACAGTTCGAGGATTTGCGGCGTCTGCACCGCGCCCGCCGACAGGATGACCTCCCGCCCGCAACGCACCGTTTCGATCTTGCCGGCAGTATCGATCTCGACGCCCACCGCGCGCCGGCCCTCGAAGATCACCTTGCGAACCATCGCGCCGGTGCGAATGTCGAGGTTCGGCAGCGCACGGCCCTTCTTCAGATAGGCCTCGCGCGTCCCCTGTCGCCAGCCGCGCTTTGTGTTGAATTGCAGGTATCCGACGCCTTCATATTCGCCGCTGTTGTAGTCGTCGGTCGACGGGATGCCGACGGCCTCGCACCCGGCGCGGAACGAATCCATCAACGGCTTGCGGGCCGAGAAATTCGTGACCGTCACCGGTCCGTCGCTGCCGCGGTCGGGGCCGGATCCGCTGGCATAGGTTTCGATCTTGCGGAAATAGGGCTTCAAATCGTCGCCGCCCCATCCCGGAAGCGCGAATTCGTCGCGCCAGCGGTCGTATTCCGCCGGATCGCCATGGACCCAGATCATGCCGTTGACCGTCGATGAACCGCCGAGATTGCGGCCGCGCGGCCAGAACAGGCGGCGTCCCTTCATGTGGCTTTCGGGCTCGGTGAAGAAGCGCCACATGCTGCGCTCGCTGCGCACCAGGTAATACACTCCGGCGGGGATGCTGGTCCAAATCCAGCGATCGTCGGGGCCGGCCTCGAGCAGCAGCACCTTGTGCCGCCCGTCCTCGGCGAGGCGAACGGCAGCGGCAGCACCGGCAGAGCCGGCGCCGGCAACGATGAAATCATAACGAGTAGTTGGCATCCGCCTCTCCGAATTTACGGCGCCGGCGGACGTTCGCCGGCTTCTTCTGCTACCGGGATAGCGGGGGTGCGGAATTCAGTTTGTTCGCGCTCCTACAATCGGGGTGGAATGTCGGCTTCACGCGAGAAAGCGGCGGAACAGCCGAAAGCCGATCGGCGTCAGCGCGACCACCATCGCGACGCGGGCGATATGGGCGAAGGAAATGAACACCATGTCCTGCCCCATCGCCAGCGCGAGCAGGCTCATCTCGGTGGCGCCGCCCGGCGAGAACGCAAGAAAGGATTGTGCCATCTCGGTCGGCGAGAACATCGAGACGATGCCCGCGAAGATCACCGACACCACGAGGATCAGCATGGTTGCGACGATGCCGACGGCCAGGTAGCGGAAGATCTCGGCTACCGAGACGCCGACGAAACGGGCGCCGACGATCGCGCCGATCACAAGCTGCGCCGCCCAGGACAGGATGGTCGGCGGCGGAACCTCAACGACGCCTGCTGTGTGGGCGATGGCGCTGCAGATCAGCGGCCCCGTCAGCAGCGCGGCCGGCAAGCGCAGCCGCGGGGCGACCACCGCGCCGACCACCCCGCATGTGAGCAACCAGCCAACATCCGAAAGGGCCAGCGACGAAAACGACGTGAACGATCGCTGCCCGCCAACCTGGACATCCAGGAAGAACCCGTAGGACAGCACCACCGTGAGAACGACGATCAGGATGCGCGTGGCATGGCTCAGGCCGATCACCCGCCCGTCGCCGCCGGCGTCCTCGCCCATGTGGAGCAGTTCGTTGATGCCTCCCGGCATCGCGCTGAAAAAGGCCGTCACCCGGTCATACCGCGCGACCTTGCGAAGATAGACATAGGCGACGACCCCGGTGCACGTGATGTAGACGGGCATGAGGGCCAGCGTCAGCAGCCAGCTCCCGGCATTCGCGAAGACGGCGGTGCTGAAGCCCGATCCCAGCATGACGCCCAGCACAGGAACGAAGAGAGGCCGCAAAGCGACCGGCGCGGAGATCGGCGCGCCGGCCACCGAAGCGACCATCGTTGCGATCATCGCTCCGAGCAGCCATGGCATCGGCATCATGACCTGCCGTGCCACAAGCGCGCCGGCGACGCCGATCAGGAGCGCGGCGGCGCTGCGCAGCCATGTCCGGCCCGGCGAGACCGGTGATGATTTCTCAGTGTCAGGACCGGGCACGGCTTCCGTCATCGATAGATCCCGAAGTCGCAGCCGTTACGGCTTCAGGTTCTCGTCCTCGGGCTCGAAATCGACCGGCGGCGATTCGTAGAAGGGGAAGCGCTGCATCGCCTTTCGGTGAAAAGCCGCCTGTCGGCCCCTCACATACCGGTTTGCGTCATTGTGCGAGATTTCCGGCGACCAGTTGGAGTATTTCGGGGTCCGCTCCGTCAGATCGCGCAGGAACAGCCGTCGTCTCTGGCTTTCGATACAGGCAAGCCTGATCTCTTCGGGCTCCCAGCCATCCATCAACCGCGCATGCAGTTCGGCCTGGATTTCGGCGTAATCCGGGTTGCCGGCAAGGCCGTTGAGTTCGTCCGGATCGGCGACGACATCGAACATCATCGGTTCGAGCCCGTGATGGACCCAATATTTGTATCGGCCGCGGCGGACCATGCGCGAAGGCGCCTGATGGCCCGACGCGGAATATTCGCAGATCATCTCGTCCTTCCAGCCGGCCTCGTCGCCCTTCAGAAGCGGCACGAGGCTGTCGCCGTCCTGCCCCGTCTCGATGGGGAGCGTCCCGCCGGCGATGTCGACCATCGTCGGCATGAGATCGACGAGGGAGACGACCTTGTCGGACCGCCCCGGCTCGATGCCGGGACCGCTGACGAGCAGCGGCACCCGCGCGGACCACTCGAAGAAGCAGTCCTTCATCCACATGCCGCGCTCGCCGAGCATCTCGCCATGGTCCGAGGTGAAGATGACGACCGTGTTGTCGTCCAGTCCGGTCGACTTGAGGGCGGCCATCAACTGGCCAACCCGGTCATCGATATACGACATCATCGCATAGTAGGCGTGACGCGATTTGCGTACGCGCTCTTCGGTCATGTCGTAGAGATGCAGGCCTTGAGCGATGTGCTTCTTCTGATTGAAGGGATCGAGTTCCTCGTAGGGAACCGGGGGCACCCGCGGCATGTCGATCTCGTCTTCCGAATAACGGTCCCAATATTCCTGGGGCGCCACGAAAGGCGGATGCGGCTGGGTGAACGAAATCGTCAGCAGGAACGGCCGGTCTTCCGGGTCCCTTGCCAGGTCGAAGAGCTTCTGCAGCCCCCAGAACGCCACCTCGTCATCGAAATCCTGCTGCAGGTTGCGCACCGACGGACCCGCATCGGTCACGTTGCGAATGCGAATGCCGCCGCCCTTGCGGATCCTCTCGTTCCAGTTGGACGTCCAGGAGAAATCCGACGGATAGACATCCGTGGTCAGACGCTCTTCGTAGCCGTGATACTGGTCCGGCCCGATGAAATGCATCTTGCCGCACAGGCTCGTCGAGTATCCGAGGCTTCGCAGGTGATGGGCGAAGGTCGGAATGTCGGCGGAAAACTCCGCTCCGTTGTCCCACTGCCGGATGGCGAATGGCAGGCGTCCGGCATGCATGGACGCGCGCGAAGGCGAGCAGAGCGGATAGTTGCAGTAGGCGGCGTCGAAAACGACCGATCGCTCCGCAAGCGCGTCGAGATGCGGCGTCTTCGCGACGGTGTTGCCATGCGTGCGCATGGCCTGCGGCGCGAGTTCATCGACCTGGATAAGCAGAATGTTCGATGGCTTTGTCATGGATTTCGTCTCCCCCCTCTGGCCTCAGATGTCCAGCGTGCGCGACAGCTCGAACATGTAGAACGCGCGCTCCAGCGTCGTGTCCAGCGTGATGTGGACCGGCTGCTCCTCAAGCGACGCGATCTGGCCGACGCGCAGCCATCGACCGTCCGGCGACTGCACATCGTAGTGCCATTGCCAAGCGTCGAGCGCGTGTTTCTTGAACTGGGCATCGCCCGTCACCGCGTACATGGCGGCCAGACCCCAGGCGACCTTGCCGTTGGAGATGATCTGGTAGATCTCCTCGTGGCAATTCTTGAAATATTCGAACGCCTTGTAGCCGCCGTCGATCCACTTGCGGTCGCCAGTGGCCAGATAGAGGTTCGCACAGGCGTTCATCGCCATGCCGACGTACCAGTAGACCTGGCCGGGTGTCCCCATCTCGATGCTGTAAACAAGGGCCAGGCCTTCGCGGATGTCCTTGTCGATGATCTTGCCGCTGGCGTCGCGGCGCAGATAGAGCTTGCCCTTGGCGTCGGGCTGATCGTCCATCATGGCGATCATGTAGTCACCCGCCCGCTGGGCCGCGGCCAGGCGCCCCATGGCGATCAGAGCCAGGACACCGGACCCGGTGGAGCCCCAGCAGGTTTCGCGCTTTTCGGCCGGCGCGTGCGGGTCGGCAAACAGACCGCCGGTCAACGGGTCGATCTGCCCCTCGATGAAGTCGCCCAGAGCACGGGAAAGGTCATAGCGGCCGAGCACATGCACGCCGCGTCCCAGCCATGCGTTGCGATAGTTGGAGAAGCCGGGGCCCGTCGGATCGCCCTCGAGCGCATTGATGTCGCCATTCACAAGGAACGTTTTTTCGATGTAGTTCGCGATCCGCCGGGCCTCGCTGACACGACCGCCGGTGGTGAAGGCGACCACCGATTTGTAATAGCCGTTGATGATGTTGCCGGCGTCGCGAAAGCCCACCTCGTCATCGACCAGCGATGCCGCCCAATCGAGCGCAAGATGTCCGCGTGCAAGCAATTTGTCGGCAGTCAACATGCCCTTCTCCCTGTCTTTGTGAAATGTCGGCACACGCGCCGGCGTCGCGGCCGTATGCCTTGATGCGGGAACTCTAGGGCCTTGGTCCGGGCAGGATTGTCACCGCCCGGACATTCTCGAAAAAGCGATCCGGTTCACTCGGAAAAAACGGCTTCCGGCAGGAAGAACGTGTTCTTGGCGAGCACCTTGCGCTCGACCATCGAGCGATGCGGCCGCACGGGCCGGATCGACAGGAACGGCCGGGCATAGCGGGCCTGCAGAGCCTCGATCCGGTCGTCCGCGACACCCTTGCCGACAAGGTTGTCGTTCTCCAGCGGATCGGCGACGAGATCGAAGAACTGCATCGCTTCGCCCGTGTCCTCGTAAACCACGAGCTTCTCGGTTGCGGTTCGGAACATCGCCACCCCGTAGGCCTCGGAGATCGCGACCTCGCGGGCGACCGATTCCCCTTCAAGGGCCGGCAGAAGCGACTGGGCATGCGAGGACGGCATCTGCGCGCCGGCGATCGCGCGGAACGTCGCCGAAATGTCGAACAGATCGACGAGGTCTTCGACCTGCTTGCCTTCCATGCCGCCCGGCGGACGGATGATCATGGGCACGCGCACCGAGGGCTCGTAGAAGACCATCTTCTTGACCATCCGGTGCTCGCCCATCATCTCGCCATGGTCGGAAACGTAGACGAACCAGGTGTTGTCCAGTTCGCCCTTCTCCTCCAGCGCGGCGATGATCTTGCCGATGGACTCGTCGATCATCATCATGTTGGCGTAGTAGGCGCGGCGCGCCTTGCGGATCGCCTCCAGCGTCATCGTGTCGGTGTCGCAATATTCGGTGAAGACCGACAGGAAGACGGAGAGCGGTCCGTCCTCCGGGATCTCCGGCGGCTCGAAGCTGCCCGGCATCGTGATCTCCGGGTCGCCGTAAGCCTCCAGCGCCTCGACCGGCGCATCCCAGGGATCGTGCGGGCCGCCGAACCCGACCTGCAGGAAGAACGGCTCGTCGCGATCGTAGGACCGGATCCAGTCGGCCGTGTAATCGCCGAGCCAGACGTCCATATGCGCCTCCAGCGGAAGCGGCAGCGGATCGGCGTTCCAGGCCGTGGCCGGCTTGAGGTTCGGATCCTCTTCCAGCGTGTGCTTGTTGCGGCTGGCGAGATATGTCCGGTAATCGTCGAGCAGGCCACGTTTCCTGAGATAGTCCGTGTAGATCGAATCGACGCGGAGGGTCGCCTCCTTGCCCGCGATCTCGTGCGTCTCGGCGAAGCCGTAATCCTTCAGGATGTGCGCGCGCGAGTTCATGTGCTCGTCGGCGCTCCAGGGCAGATGCGTGTAGAGGTGGGTCTTGCCGGTCTGCACCGTGTGATACCCGGCGTCACGCAGCGCCTGGACGAAGGTGGGCACCGTGGGCTGGACGACGGAGCTGTTCTGGAAGACGCCGTGGTCGCGCACGTAGCGCTCGCTCAGCATCGATGCCCGCGACGGCATGCACAAGGGCGCCTGGCAGATGCAGTTCTCAAACTGGATCCCCTCGGCGGCCAGCCTGTCGGTGTTCGGCGTTTTCGCCGACGGGTCGCCATAGGACCCCATCATGTCCGCGCGCTGCTGGTCGGGCATGATGAATACAATATTCGACCTCTTGGCCATCTCTCTCCCTTTCACTCAACCGGTTGCGCGCGGTCAGTAGTATCCGCGCGCGACAAGAAAATTCTGCAGAACGGACGCCGGGAAGGCGATGTGCATCACCTTGTTGAGCAGGACATAGGTGAAGGCCCATATCGCAATCCCGAGAACGCCCGCGGTCAGCCAGCGGCGCGTCGACAACCCGACGAACAGAAACAGGAAGATCGGCAACGTGATGTGGAAGCCGACCAGCCAGATGAAGACCGCCACGGCCAGTCCGATCGACGCATAGATGCGCCGACGTCGTGCGAACGCCCTGCGCTCGTCGTCGGAGTGCCACTCGTCGTCATTGGCGAAAACGCCGAACATCAGGCCCGAGACCGTGTGGAGCCCGGCGATGACCATGATCGCGATCGCGGTCAGGCTCGGCATGACGCCGGCACGGCCGTAACCGCGACCGATGTACAACGCGCAAGCGGCGAGGATGAACAGGACCACCCCGAGCCACCAGGTGACGGAACCCGCCGGTTTTTTGCGAACGATCGCCATGAAGGTGCTCCTCAGTCCTCGAAGGATTGTTCGCTTTGCGCCACCTGGACGCGCTGCTTGCGCATCCGGGCGAACAGCACGCTCGAGACGATCGCCACGATCATGATCTCCAGGACGATGACGATGGGGCGCTCCCACAGGAAGGCGGCGTCGTAGCGGCGCGTCGTGATCCAGAGATTGTTCTCGAGAAGTCCGCCGAGAACGAAACCGATGATCAGCGGAACGCGCGGCCAGTCGGAGTGCTTGAAGATGTAGCCGACCACTCCGAAAATCCCGAACAGGACGATGTCGCCGATGCCGTTGGTCGAGAGCATCGCGCCGACGATCATGAAGCAGAAGATGGTCGGCGCGATGATGTCGGCGCGCACGAAGCAGATCTTGATGAGATAGCGCTGCAGCCAGAGGCAGAGGAAAGCGACGATCAGGTTCGAGATCACGACGGTCCACGTCATCTGGAAGGTCAGCGGCAGGTTCTCGAAGAGCATGGACGGACCCGGACGGATACCGACGATGAGCAGCGCGCCCATCATGACCGCCATCGAGGCGTTGCCCGGAATGCCAAGCGCCAGCGTGGGAACGAGGGCGCCAGGCTTTTGCGCCGCGGTTCCGGATTCAGGCGCGATCACGCCACGGATGTCCCCCTTTCCGAACATCGACGAATCCTTGGCCGATTGCACGGCATGGCCGTAGCTCAGCCACTCGGCGACAGTGCCTCCGAGACCGGGGATCATCCCGGAGACGCAGCCGATCAGCCCGGTGCGAAGCACCAGCCAGCGGTTGCGCATCGTGTCGCGGAAGCCTGCAAGCGCGCCGGTCTTCGGATCGAGGTCGTTGCCGTCTCCGGCGATCGAGCTGCGCTTGAGCAGCATGTCCAGCACTTCGGGAAGCGCAAAGAGGCCGAGCGCGATCGGCACAATCGGGATGCCGGCTTCCAGGTAGGGAATGTCCATCGTGAAGCGGGATTGACGCGCATATTCCGCAAAGCCGATGGTCGAGAGCAAGAGGCCGAGAAACGCGACGATCAATCCGCGCGCGACCGACGTGCCGACGAGCGACGACGCCAGGACGAGGCCGAACAGCGACGTCATGAAAAATTCCGGCGAGGCGAAATTGTCGATCACATTGCGCAGCACCGGCAGGAACAGGATGATGACCACGGTGGAGACGAGCGTGCCCCAGACGCTGGCGAAGTAGGACGCGCTGAGCGCCCTGCCCGCCTCGCCCCGCTTTGCCATCGGATAGCCGTCGAGATAGGTGGCCTGGGCGGCGGCGGTGCCCGGCACACCAATCAGGACGGCCGGGATGGCGTCGGTCTGCGTCGTGACCGAATACATGCCGAGGAGGAACGCGACCGCCGTTTCCGGCGGCTGGGTGATGGCGATCGGCAGGAGCAGGCTCATGCCCGTCAGGCCGCTCAGCCCCGGGATGAGGCCGAAGATCATGCCGACTGAAATACCCATCATCATGAACATGAAGGTCTTCCAGTGGAACACGAATAGCAGGCCTTCCCAGCTACCGTTCAATACGTCGAGCATTCAAACCCTTCCTCCGCTGAAACGGAAACGCTGCTCCGTCGTGTTGCGTGCGCACCGTCCGGCGGCATGGCCGGCAAGCGACAGGCGCGATCCCTCCCGCCGCTCCGGGCGGCGAGCGCAATCCTAGGCGGGCAGGACACCCGCCATTGTCTTTCGGTTTACAAATCCGGCATCATTTGTCGATGCCCATGCACAGGTACTTCTCTTCCAGATATTCCATGATTCCGGACTGACCGCCTTCGCGGCCGAGGCCGCTTTCCTTGACGCCGCCGAACGGTGCGACGGGTGTGGAAATGACGCCGTCATTGACCCCGATCATGCCCGACTCGATCGCCTTGGACACGCGCCAGACGCGGTTCACGTCACGCGAATAGAAATAGGCGGCAAGACCGGCGTCCGTGTCGTTTGCGAGCGCGATGGCTTCGTCTTCCCCGGAAAACCGGACCACCGGAACGACCGGCCCGAAGGCCTCCTCGCGGAAGATGCGCATCTGCGAATTGACGCCCGTCAGGATGGTCGGCTGCAGGAAACTGCCGCCTCGCGCATGGACTTCGCCTCCGGTGACGAGCTCGGCGCCGTCGCGCACCGCATCGCGCACGAGGCCGAGCGCCTTTTCCATGCCGCGACGGTTGATCAGCGGACCGATCTGCGTCCCCTCTTCCAGCCCCGGCCCGACATTCAGCGCCTTGACGCGTTCGGCGAGCTGGTCGACGAAACTGTCATGGACCGCATCCTGAACCAGCAGCCGGTTCGGCGCGATGCAGACCTGTCCGGCATTGCGGAACTTCGCCGCCATGAAGCCGGCAAGCGCCTTGTCGAGGTCGGCGTCGTCGAACACGACGAACGGCGCGTTGCCGCCGAGCTCCATCGAGACCCGTTTCACCGTGCCCGCCGCAAGCGCGAGCAGGATCTTGCCGACCACCGTCGATCCGGTGAAGGAGAGCTTGCGCACGCGCGTGTCGGCGAGCAGCGCCTTGACGGTCTCGACCGCATTTTCCCGCGAACAGGTGATGACGTTGACGACGCCGTCGGGAATCCCCGCCTCATGCGCGAGTTCGGCCAGCGCAAGCGAGGTGAAGGGCGCGTCCTCGGACGGCTTCAGCACCGTGGCGCAGCCCGCCGCGATCGCCGGCGCGATCTTGCGTGCGACCATCGACAACGGGAAATTCCAGGGCGTGATCGCGACCGCCACGCCAACCGGCTCACGAGTGACGACCAACTGCTTTCCGGCGGCGAATTCGGGGATCACCTGGCCGTAGGCGCGACGGCCCTCCTCGGCGAACCAGTCGATGAAGTCTGCGGTCACGTCGGCTTCGCCCAGCGACTCGGCGAGGGGCTTGCCCTGTTCCGTCGTCAGCAGCCGCGCCAGTTCCACGCGGTTCGCACGTACCAGGTCGGCCCAGCCGCGCAACAGGCGGGCGCGTTCGCCGGCCAGGCGGCCCGCCCATCCGGCCTGCGCGGCGTAGGCGGCGGCGACCGCCTGCTCCGCGTCCTTCGGCGTGGCGTTCGGCACGGTGCCGACCAGCGACAGGTCCGCGGGGTTGACCACCTCGATGACATCCTGGCTTTCCGAAGCCGACCAGTTGCGTCCGATCAGCATCCGACCATCGATCGCCGCGCCTGCGGCCCCACCCAAAATACTCATGCCTAGCACCCGTCATTTGTCGTTGAGCGCGAATGCTGAACGTGCCGTTCGAAAAAGAGTGTCAGCGAGGTGACAGTTGCCCGAAGAGGCTCACGATTGAATTCATCGCCGAATTGGCGGATAAATCCGTGGCCTCGGTCGCGATCGCCAAGCCGCCGGGTGGGAGGATTGGATATGTTGAAGCGAGGTTCGGAATCGGTATTCGACGACAGGCCGCCGGTCGGCGGCAACGTCACACAGGACGGCGTCTTCAAAGGCGCGAGACTGAAAGTGGCTGACAGGTCGGAGGACCGAATGACGGCCTATCGCCGTGGATTGCTCCTCAGCCCCCTGTTCGCGGAACTTTCGGATCCGTCTCTCGATTACCTCGTCCGCAAGGCGCGCCTGGTCACATTCGACGCGGGCGAACGCGTTGTCGCGCGCGGCGATGAAATCCGCTATGCGGGCGTCGTTCTCAGCGGCGGCATACGCTCGTCGATCACCAGCATCGAAGGCTGCGAAGCCTCCTCCTCCGTCGTTCGGCGCGGCTCGTTCTTCGGCATCATGGGCATTCCGGAGCCGACCAAATCCCACTGGGATTGCGCGGCGGTCGCGAAGACGGAACTCGTGGCCCTCTACTGTTCCGACATCCGCGCATCGTTTGCGCACCATCCCGAAATCGCGCTCCTGGTTGCCAAGGCGCTGAACTATCGGCTGAAGAAGTCCTTCTCCCTCATCTCCAACGCGACGCTGCAGAACCTGGAGAACCGGGTGCGCCGGACGCTCGTCATGCTGGCCGGCGATCCGCGATATGGCGGAGAAAAGCCCGCGGACATCGCGATCACCCAGGAAGCGCTCGGCAATTTCGTGCAATGCACGCGCCCGACGATCAACAAGGTGCTGAAGGACCTGGAGCGCGCGGGCATGATCGAGGTCGGATACGGCCGCATCCGCATCGTGAACATGCGCGCCCTGCAGGCGGAGATCGAGGACGAGGCGGTCTACTACCTGTAGAAGGTCCGGCCCCACTCACCGCTTCATCGGCATCACCCTCCCTCAGCGGTTCGCAGTTCTGCGCGACCCGGCGAAACTCCGTTCGTCCGCTGACAAGCGTGGCCGCCGGAACACCTCCTCCGGCCGACCTTGACTGCCCCTCCGACAATTGTCGCAGAGATGACAAATCTGCCGGCCTGCCGAACCTAGATTGAATTTGCACGAGGCAAACGGGGCGTGTCGCCGCCGGATGGCGCGACAGTCGAGGCTACGTGCGGTGCCATTCTTTTTTGGGAGGAACAGAGATGAAGATCATCAAGCGCATGTTTCGCAGTCTGACGATCGCCGGCGCAGTGGCGGGATTGTCCGTCGCGTCCGCGCAGACTGCGATGTCGGACGACATCACCTTTGAAGGCCAGACCGTCGAGATCATGGTCAACTTCACCGCCGGCGGCGCCACCGACACGGCCGTTCGCATGCTGGCGCCCTATGTCGTCAAATATCTGCCGGGCGAACCGAACGTCATCGTCACCAACCGGGCCGGTGCCGGCGGCACGGCGGCGATCGACTACCTGATCGATTCCGTCGCGCCCGACGGGATGCATATCGGCTATTTCTCCGGTACGGCGATCCGCTGGGCACTCGGCATGCAGCAAGTGCCGGAAGGCACCGGCGACCTGCCTTATGTCGCGGGCCGCAGCATCAACCAGATCATCCAGGTGTCCACGGAATCGGGTCTCACCTTCGACACCCTGCCGGGCTGGGACAAGCCGATCTTCTTTTCGACGAACAGCCCCGACAACCACGTTGTCGCGCGTTTGCGGATGCTGTTCAACGTGCTCGGGGTGAAGGAATTCCAGGTCATCAGCGGCTACCAGACGATGGGCAAGATGCTTGCCGCCATCCGTGCCGGCGAATCGGACATGTCGCAGGCCAATGACGCCTTCTTCGGCCCGAACCGCGAGGCGATCCTCGGCGACGGCAAGATCACGCCGCTTGCCCAGATGGGCGAGTACAAGGACGGCAGGATCGTCGCCCAGGCCGGCTTCGAGGACATTCCCGTTCTCGACGAGCTGTGGCGCAAGAATTCGCCCGAGACGCTGGACACGCCCGAATACAAGGCCTGGGAGGCGATCCATGTCGCCATGTCGATCCAGCACGTTTTCGTCCTGCCGCCGAACACCCCCGAGGAATATGTCTCGGTGTGGAGCGACGCCATCCTCAAGGGCTACGCCGATCCCGACTACATCAAGCAATTGACCGACACCGGCACGCCGGTGCCCGCTTCGATCGGTGCGGAAGACGTCAGGAAGAACCTGGCGCAGATGAAAGAGATGTTCGGCGATCCGGACGTCCACGCCGCGATCGAAGGTGCGATCGCAGAAAACATGAAATAAGCGATCACAACGGAATTCGAGGCCGGCGCTTCGCGCCGGCTTTTCTTTGCCTGAAATCGAACCAGGAGGACACTTCATGGCAACCGCTCTCGACGGCATCAAGGTCCTGGACCTGTCTCGCATTCTGGCAGGGCCGTGGGCGACACAATCGCTTGCCGATCTCGGCGCCGAGGTCTGGAAGGTGGAACATCCCGTCGGCGGGGACGACACCCGCAGTTGGGCACCGCCGGCCAAGAACGGCGTCACGACCTACTATATGAGCGCCAACCGCAACAAGAAGAGCATCGCGGTCGATCTCGGCAGCGAGCGGGGTCGCGAAATCGTGCTGGACCTCGCCCGAAAGGCCGACGTGGTCGTCGAGAACTTCCGGCCGTCGAGCCTCGCGAAGCTGGGGCTGACCTACGAGTCGCTGAAGGCGGTCAATCCGCGCATCATCCATTGTTCGATTTCTGGCTATGGCCGCGGCAGCGAATATGCGAGCCGGCCGGGCTACGATTTCGTTCTGCAGGCCGAAACGGGCTTCATGTCGATTACCGGCGAGGTCGAAGGCAACCCGATGCGGCTGGGCGTCGCCTTCATCGACTTGGTCACGGGCATGAACGCCACATCCGCCATCCTCGCCGCCCTTTATGCGCGCCGGGAGACGGGCGAAGGCCAGTATCTCGACATTGCCTTGCACCATAGCGGGCTCTACCTCCTGGCCAATGTCGCGTCCGGCCATCTCAACATGGGCACGGAGCCGCATCGCTACGGCAACGCGCACCCCTCGATCGCGCCCTATCAGTTGTTCGACACCGCCGACGACCCGATCGCATTGGCTGTCGGCAATGACGGCCAATTCCGCAGGCTCTGCGCAGACGTGCTGAGCGACGACGTTCTGGCCGGCGACCCCCGTTTCGCGACGAATGTGGATCGCGTCGCCAACCGAACGGTCCTGATCGAGACGCTCTCCCGGGCTTTCGCCTCGCGCACATCCGCCGACCTGATGGCGGCCATGGACGCGGCGGGCATTCCGGTCGGAAGGGTCAATACGGTCTCGCAGGCGTTCCGCGCCCCCGAGACAACGGCGCGAGGCGCGGTCGTGACCCTTCCCCACCCGGTCATCGGCGAGATGCAGGCGGTGGCGAGCCCGTTCGTCATGTCCGGCACCCCGGTGGCGGAGCCGGCCGCGCCGCCGCTTCTAGGCCAGCACACCCGCTCGATCCTGACGGAGGTTCTGGGTTGGGACGACGACCGGCTGGCATCCGCGCTGAACGACGGCATCGTCGGCGAAGGGACGGAAGGCTCGGTCTGAACTGGCGAACACGCCCGGTTCACCCTTCGACAATGCAAACGGCTGGCGCCTTTCAACCCTTGTGAAGGCGCCAGTGTCTTCCGGATCTCACAAGGTCCGACCTGGCCGCGCCACCCACTGGCGCCGGTCTTCCAATCAGGATTTGTCGACCTCAGGCGTCTGCCACGACGCGAAAGCCCGTATGCCCGGTCGAACTGTCGGGCGTGTTGCGGATGCGCGAATGCACGTGATAGCGCTCGCAATAGGAGGCGTGGCAGAGATGCGACCCTCCCTTGAGAACCCTTTCCTCGCCGGTATCGGGGCCTTTGGGATCTCGAAGCGGCAGGCGGCTTTCCGGCGCCTGTCCGAACCGGTCCCAACACCATTCCCAGACATTGCCCGTCATGTTGTGCAGGCCGTAGCCGTTGGGCGGAAAGGCGTCAGCGGGACATGTCCCCGCGAAACCGTCTTCGCGCGTGTTCAAATCTGGAAATGCGCCCTGCCAGACATTGTGCCGATGGCCGCCTGCGGGTTCCAGCTCATTGCCCCACGGGAACTTCTTGTGCGCCAGGCCGCCGCGCGCGGCCTTCTCCCACTCGGCCTCCGTCGGCAGGCGCAATCCGGTGAAACTGCAAAACGCGACGGCATCGAACCAGGTGACATGCACCACAGGATGGTTTTCGCGCCCCTCGATGCTGGAACCGGGCCCTTCCGGCGCCGACCAATCTGCCCCATGCACCTGCCGCCACCACGGCGTTCCCGGTGGCGAATGCGGGAAATCGGCGGGCCGATCGAGAAACAAATGGAAGACGTAGGACCAGCCCTCGGTCTCGGCGATCGTGCGATACCCGCTTTCTTCGACGAACCGCGCGAACATGGCGTTCGTCACCGAGGTGCGGGCGATACGGAAAGGCGAAACGAAGACCTTTCGGCGCGGCCCCTCGAAATCGGTGGGGTATCGCGGTTTGCGCGCGCCCATGTCGAAGAACCCGCCCGGAACAGGCATCATCGATGCGGCGAGCGCGTCGCGCAGCGCGCGCGAAGCGCCCGGTTCAAGGGTCGTGGCAACGGCCTCTTTGCGCTCACCGGCGGCGACACAGCAGCCCTTCACGGGCGCTTCGCCGCCCTGCACGTCCACGGTCATGATCCGCCAACCGCCATGTTTCGAGACATCCTCTTTGGTCGCCATGTTCCGCTCATGGCAGGTGAAAATTGTTCAACGCCACGGCGGCGGAGATTGTCATGCGTTTCACAATGCCGTCGATTTATCGACCGTAGGCTGATCGGCCTTCGCCTCCGCTCCGCGCCATGCGGCCTGCGGCAGTTGTTCCGACGATTGCCCTTGTTCTCCGCCCCGCCAGATCTTATGCCGGACAGGCCTGCCCCAACGGCGCAAGGGTTTCTCCAGAAGGACGTGGCGAAGAGAACCTCGTGGAACGCGATCGTCTCCAGATTTCAGTGGTCGTCCCCTGCTTCAACGAGGCAGGCTCGATCGAGGAACTGCATCGACGGGTGTCGCGCGTCTGCGAAGACTGCGCTTCGGGCCATGAGATCGTCATCGTCGACGACGGGTCCACCGACGAGAGCTGGTCGGTGCTCAGGCGCATCGCCGGAACGGATCCGCGCGTCGTCCTCGTCCGCCTCTCGCGCAATCACGGCCACCAGCTTGCGCTCAGCGCCGGTCTCGACATCTGCCGCGGCGAGCGGGTTCTCATTCTCGACGCGGATCTGCAGGACCCGCCGGAACTGCTTCCGGACATGATGCGCCTGATGGATGCGGGCGCGCAGGTCGTCTATGGCCGCCGGCGCTCGCGAAGCAGCGAAAGCGGTTTCAAGCGCGTCACGGCGTCGGCCTTCTACCGGCTCTTGAACCGTCTCGTCGAAATCGAGATCCCGGCGGACGCGGGCGACTTCAGGCTGATGAGCCGGAAGGCCCTGAACATGCTGCGGCACATGCCGGAACGGCACCGTTTCGTGCGTGGCATGGTCACATGGATCGGCCTGACCCAGGTTCCGCTCGATTACGACCGCGATCCGCGCTTCGCCGGCGAGACCAAATATCCGGTGACGAAGATGGTCCGGCTTGCATTCGACGCCATCACGGGTTTCTCCACACAGCCGCTTCGCATCGCGTCGCATCTCGGCATCATGTTCTCGCTGCTGGCCTTCGCCGGCATCCTCTATGCGCTCTACAGCTGGTACGAGACCAACACCGTCTCCGGCTGGACCAGCCTGATGGTCGTCGTCCTCCTGCTCGGCGCGATCCAGCTCTTCGTGCTCGGCATTCTGGGCGCCTATCTCGGTCGGGTCGTCGCCGAAAGCAAAAGGCGGCCGCTCTATTTCATCGACGAGATCGTGAGCGGCGACGTCACCGACACGAACGGATATGCCGGCCCGGTCGCGCCGGAGGATGTGCGCTCCGCAGGGTCGCAAACATGAACGAGTTCGCCCGCGTCCTCCGCTTCGCCGCCGTCGGTGTGGCGAACACCGCCGTGGGCCTGGCCGTGTTCGAGGCGCTGGTGAGGCTCCTCGCGATCGATCCGACCGCCGCCAATGCCGCCAGCTACGTCGTCGGCGTGTCGCTTTCCTATGTGCTGAACAGCCGGTTCACCTTCGGCCAGGACCGCCTGTCGGGGCGCGCCTTCATCCGCTTCATCGGCGCCTTCGCGGTCGCCTACGCGGCAAACCTCGTCGTCTTCTCGGTGCTCCTGCACCTTTTCGACTGGCAGCCCACGGCGGCGCAGATCGTGTCGATGGTCGTCTACACGGCAACCTTCTACCTCGCGTCGAGGGCCTTCGTGTTCACGGCCGCATCCGCAGGAAAACCCTGAGATGAGCGCTTCCCGCACGGTCGGCGACACCGGCTTGGCCCAGCGGCTGGCAGGCGCGGCGAACCGCGTTGCGCTGCCCGTGGTGCTGGTCGTCATGGCCGGCCTGCTCGCGGCAGTCGCGTTCGAAGCCATGCGCTACGGCTTCTGGCGCCACGACGCCATCCGCTACGTAAGCTCCTTTGAAAACGGGCTCATCTATGACAGCCGGTGGGTGCTCTACCTGCTCTTCCCGCTGTTGAAACTCGTGCCGCCCTTCGTTGCCTGGGCGCTCTGTTTCGGCCTGACGGGGCTGTTCTTTCACCTGATCGCAAGACAGCTCGGCTTCGACCGGTCCGAGGCCGCCGCGATCGCGATGGTCCTCAGTGCGTCGACCGGCTTCATCGCGCAGTTGCACTGGCCGGCGATCACCTTGCCCGGCGCCATCGTTCTGCTGTTCGCGTACTGGCTCAGCCGCAGGGTCGGCGCGCTGGCGACGTTGACGATCGCCTCGATCCTGAGCTTCGCCGTCATCCAGTCCTTCGTCTACGTGCTGCCGCTTCTCTATGTCGACCGGATGGTCTCGGGCAGCTGGCGCGACCGGTTGGTCTGGACCCTGAAGATCCTGGCCTATTGGGCGCTCGCCTTCGTCCTGGCCTATGCGGTGTCGCAGGCGATCGTCTACCTGCTCAGCGGCGACGTGATGCAGATCCACGACTGGCGGCAGCCGCACAAGGCCGATTCGCTGCCGGCGCTGATGGAGAACATCGACCGCAACGTGGACTTCCTGGACGGCCATATCCGGTCTCTCTTTCCCGCCGGCTGGCTGGCGCTGGCGGCCTTCGTCGCCATCTTCGCCGCCTTCCTCCGACCAGGCGCGACGCCGCGCAGCCTGCTCGCCCTCGGCCTTGTCTGCCTGACGGGCGCGGCGATCGGGATCGCCCATTACGTCCTGACGCTGCCGATCGGGATCATCGTCCAGCTGCGCACCGTGTGGCCGCTCTATGTCGGCGGGGCCGTCATGTTCCTGTCGCTCGCCTGCATCGCGCCGAAGCGGCTGGTGGTCGTGGCGGCGGCGCTCACGATCGGCATCCCTTCCCTCTTGTCCGACTACGAGATCACCCACTGGTTCCGCCTGCAAACCCAGGCCCGGCTCGAGGTGTTCCGGCAGGCCATGCCGAAACCGGGGAACGCATACACGGCGGCCTTCGTCGATGTCCGCGACTTCGATGCCTTCGAGGCCGTCGTCAACCGCGTCGCGCCTGACTGGCCGCCGCAAATCGAACCCCTGTCCCTGCCGCTGCGGCTGGCCCCCGCCCTCATGGAACTCGGCGTTGCGAACGTCTATATCTGCACGCAGGCGGCCCTCGACCTCGGCTATTGCGAATTGCTGGTCGAAACCCCGGACATGAACGACTGCAGCGACCAGCAAGGCCAGGTCTGCGTCCTCAAGGAGACGCAGAACGGCCAATTGCTGCTGAAAATCAGGGGATAAGCAGCGCGGATTCGCTGTCCGCGCGCGTGAAGACCTGCACAGGCCCCCCAGCCGCTCCACCCCCGTTCATTGCATTCTCGCCGCCGAACGCCGAGCCGTTGCGTCGTTATCGGGACGTCCTGCATCGTTCTGGGAACAGCGGTCGCCGGGCATGCCCGTCAGCCTGATGACGGTACGACAATGGCCCGGCTCGACCAGGCCGAACAGCAGACGGGGGAGAGCCAATGTACCGGAAAATCATGGTTCCCGTGGACCTGGCGCATGCCGACAAGCTGGCGCTTGCTCTCGACACGGCGGCAAATCTAGCAAAACTCTATGGCGCGCCTGTGACCTATGTCGGCGTGACGGCGGCGACGCCCGGCCCGCTCGGGCACAATCCGGGCGAATACGAACAGAAGCTGAAGGCCTTCGCCGCCGCACAGGGCGAGACGCACGGCATCCAGACCGACGCGCGCATGGTCGTCACCCACGATCCGGCGGTCGACCTCGACGACGCGCTGGTGAAGACGGTGCACGAGACCGCATCCGATCTCGTCGTCATGGCGACGCACATTCCCAATGTCGCCGACCATTTCTGGCCGTCGAACGGCGGCCGGGTGGCCACCCACACCGACGCCTCCGTCTTCCTCGTGCGCGGCTAGCCCGGCCAGCCGGCTTCACGCGTCCAGAACACAGAAAAAACGGGAGAACGCCATGAGCGATACCAGCGGACAGGGTATTCCGGCGCCTGAGGGCCCCGCAGACCTCATCGAGACGGAATACCAGATCGGGCAGGACAACATCTCGACCCGCATCGGGCCGTTCGGCCTCGACATCCACAATCCGGTCTTCGCCATCTCGGGGCTGGCCATCATCGCCTTCGTGCTTGTGACGCTCGCCTTCCAGGAAGGCGCGGGCACGATGTTCAACGACCTGCGCGTCTGGCTGACATCCACCTTCGACTGGTTCTTCCTCCTGTCGGCGAACATCTTCGTGCTGCTGTGCCTGTTCCTGATCGTCTCGCCTTACGGGAAGGTCAGGATCGGCGGCAAGGACGCCACGCCGGACTATTCCTATTCCGGCTGGTTCGCGATGCTGTTCGCCGCCGGCATGGGCATCGGCCTGATGTTCTACGGCGTGTCCGAGCCGATCTCGCATTTCTCGTCATCCTTCGCCGAGAACGCCGGCACACCGGAAAGCTGGGCTCCGCTGGCCGGCGCGCCCGGAAACGAGACGGAAGCGCGCCATCTCGGCATGGCGGCGACGATCTTCCACTGGGGCCTGCATCCTTGGGCGATTTATGCCGTCGTGGCGCTGGCGCTCGCCCTGTTTTCCTACAACAAGGGCCTGCCGCTCACCATGCGCTCGGTCTTCTATCCGATCTTCGGCGAGCGCGTCTGGGGCTGGACCGGCCACATCATCGACACGCTGGCGGTCTTCGCCACGCTGTTCGGACTCGCCACGTCGCTCGGCTTCGGCGCCGAACAGGCCAATGCCGGCCTGAACCACATTTTCGGCATACCGGTCAGTGACGTCTCCAAGGTGGTGCTGATCGTGGCGATCACCGGCGTGGCGCTGCTGTCGGTCGTTGCGGGCCTCGATGCGGGCGTCAAGCGCCTGTCCGAGATCAACATGGTGCTCGCGGCGCTGCTTCTCGCCTTCGTGCTCATCGTCGGTCCGACGCTGGCGATCATCACCGGCTTCTTCACCAATCTGTGGGAATATGCCCGCTACCTGCCCGAACTCTCCAATCCGTTCGGGCGCGCGGACGACAATTTCCGCCAGGGCTGGACGTCCTTCTACTGGGCCTGGTGGATTTCCTGGTCGCCCTTCGTCGGCATGTTCATCGCGCGGGTGTCACGCGGCCGCACGGTGCGTGAATTCATCATCTGCGTGCTGATCATCCCATCGGTCGTGTCGGTCTTCTGGATGACGACCTTCGGCGGCACGGCGATCAGCCAGATCGTCAATGACGGCTACCAGGCGGTCGCCGACGCGCCGCTGGAACTGAAGCTGTTCGCGATGCTCGAGGCCCTGCCGCTGCAGACCATCACCTCCTTCATCGCGATCGTGCTGGTGATCGTGTTCTTCGTCACCTCGTCGGATTCCGGCTCGCTGGTGATCGACACGATCACCGCCGGCGGCAAGGTGGACGCCCCCGTGCCCCAGCGCGTGTTCTGGGCGAGCTTCGAGGGACTGGTCGCCATCGCGCTCCTGCTCGGCGGCGGGCTCGGCGCGCTACAGGCGATGGCGGTATCGACGGGCTTTCCCTTCACCATCGTGCTGCTGCTCGCCTGCTTCGCGATCCTGAAGGGCCTGCACAGCGAGCCGCGCTGATCAGCCTCTAGGCCGGGCGTCCGTCGCGCCCGGCTCTGCATTCGCGATCGAGGATCGCGACCGTCGCACGGTAGAGTTCTTCGGCGTCGGCGAGGCTGCGCCCGACGCAGACGGCGCCGAGCTTGCCGTGCTGCGACAATGCGCCGATCAGGTGGAAGACCACGCCGGTCTGGGTCGCGCCGTGAAAATGGATGCCGTTGCGCACCGCGATGTCGATCAGGTCTTCGGCCAGCAGCCCGCGATAGCAGTCCGATTCCAGATTGTCGGTCGCGTAATAGTAGCGCGGCTCTCCGGCCGGCGTGTTGAACAGGCCGGTCGCCGAATCATAGGCCCCGTCGGTCAGATATTGCAGCATGAGGAAGGGATGCGTGGTGCCGCCCTTGCGCAGGTTGACCTCGATGGCGAAGTGCTTCCAGCCCGTCGCCTCGTGCACCGAGATGAAGTCGACGGCGAAGCGGCCGAGGACTCCCTTCTCTCCCAGCAGTTGCGCCGCCTTCATGCCCTCGGCCTGGATCTCCAGGCGATAGGCCTCGTCGGCGGGAAACAGCGCGCCGAGGAATTCCTGCCCAGTCTGTCCGCCCAGCACCTGGTCATGGGTTGAGACCGCCTCGACATAGCCGGCCGGATCGATGCGGAACTGCGCCGATGGCGAGCGCTTGTCCTCGCCGTCGACGAAGGCCTCGACGATGCCGCCCATTTCCTGGAACTTGGCGTGGAACGCGTCCCACTGCATCTCGTGCGCCTCGAACTCCATCTGCGGCACGCGCTCGCGCACCCAGCCGTCCAGCCCTTCTCCGTCCGGCGATCCGTCGAAGCGGAATGTCGCGTTGCCCTCGCCGGAAAACCCTTCATTGAGCTTGACGACGGCACGGCGCAATTTCGGATTGCGGCGCTTCAGTTCGGCCAGGGCTTCGGCGATGTCATCTTCGTCCCGCAGGTCCTCGAAGCCGTCCGGCACCGGCACGCCGGCCTCGCGGAACATCTTCCGGCCTCCACTCTTGGATCCGACCGGCGACAGGTCCGGGTCGCAGCCATAGACCGGCAGGTCGAGTTCGATCGCCAGCCGGCGCTCGACCGGCGTCACGGTGTAGCAGGCCATATGCGCCAGCGAGCGATCGCCCAGCGCCTGCCGGATGCGATCCATCAGGCGCGGCCGGTCGAGGATCTTCTCCGTCAAGGGCCGGTCGGAGGAATCCTGGCAGTTGAGGATGGTCAGGCGCTCACGCGCGTGGCGATGCGGCACGCCCTCCAGCAGGTGCAGGTAATAGTCGATCGTCGCTTCGGCGATCGGCGCGCTGGAGACATAGATGACGCGGGTCTGCGGCATGCGCAAAAGCAGGAGCAGGCACAGCATGCGCTCCTCGTAATGCGGCACGCCGGATATCTTGGCGAGCACTTCCGCGTCGACGGTCAGGCTCGGGACGATCAGGACGGTGCGCGGCAGCAGCGGATCGGGAAAGACCCGTTTGTAGAGATCGTTCAGCCGCGTCCGCAGCGCCCTGAAAGCCTCGATGTCACCGGGAAGCGTGTAGTCCTGTGCCATCGCGCCAGCCCCCCCGGATGCCGAACTCAGCCGGCCGGCGTCGCCGGCGGGGTGCGGCCCCGCTTGTCGAACTCCGCGTTCAGGCGCTCTTCGAGGTCAAGCAGGTCCTGTGGCAGCGGCTGGCCGGTCGCCTTCATCTGGCTCAGCTCCATGTGGATCTGTTCGAGCAATTCGTGCTCGTCTTCCGGCTGATTCTCCATGTCGGCGAACAGCAGGTTGAGCCGGGTGATGATGCCTTCAAACGCCATGTCTTGGTGCCTTGGTTTGTCGTACTGGCGACGGGTTAGCACTGGCAGACCGCCATGGAAAGTGACCTGCGTCAAGCCGCCGCCGGCAGCGACGCGGCCAGCTCGGCGGCGATCTCGAAGGATTTCAACCGCGCCGCATGATCGTGGATCTGGCCGGTGAGGATCAGTTCGTCGGGCCGATAGCGTTCGTTGAAGCCGGTGAGCGCGGCGCGCACGCTGTCGGGCGAGCCGACCGCCGTCACCGAAAGGGCCTCGTCGACCATCTCGCGGATCGCCGGCGCGATATGCGCCTCCAGATCGTCGACGGGTCGCGGCAACTGGCCCGGCTGACCGGTCCTGAGCCGGGCGAAGCCGAGCTGCATCGACGTGCGCAGATATTTGCCTTCCGCCTCGGTCGGCGCGGCGAAGACGTTGACCGCCAGCATGAAATGCGGCCGGTCCAGATAGGGAGACGGCCGGAAGGTGCTGCGATAGATCTCCACCGCCGTATCGAGCGCCGCCGGCGCGAAATGCGAGGCGAAGGCGTAAGGCAGGCCCAGATGGGCCGCGAGCTGCGCGCCGTAGAGGCTCGATCCGAGGATCCAGATCGGAACGCGCGTGCCGACACCGGGGATCGCCCGCACCTTGCGTCCCGGTTCGTCATCCTCCTCGAAATAGCCGAGCAGTTCGACGACATCGTTGGGAAAACCGTCGGCCTGGTCGAGGCCGCGGCGAAGGGCCCGGGCCGTCGCCATGTCGGTTCCCGGCGCGCGGCCGAGGCCGAGATCGATGCGGTCGGGATAGAGCGTGGCGAGCGTGCCGAACTGCTCGGCGATCACCAACGGCGCGTGGTTGGGCAGCATGACGCCGCCGGCGCCGACGCGTATCGTCTTCGTGCCGCCCGCGACATGGCCGATCAGGACCGAGGTCGCCGCGCTGGCGATGCCCTGCGAATTGTGGTGCTCGGCCAGCCAGAACCGGCCGTAGCCCCAGCCTTCGGCATGTCGGGCGAGATCGAGCGTGTTGCGCAGGGCGTCGGCGGCCGCAAAGCCTTCCGGAATGGGAGAAAGGTCAAGGACCGAAATCGGGATCATGGCGCGTGCCTTCAGATGCGAGACGGGCGGGCTGCCGCCGCGGGGAGCCTCTAACCTATGTTCGGCGCGGCCGGGATCAACCGCCCGCCGTGCCGCCGTCGGCGTCGGCAAGGTGCCCGAGCGCTTCGAGACGGGCCCAGATCGCGTCGGTCGTGGCACGATCGAGCGGCAGCGCGAAGAGCTCCGTCATCGCTTCATGCAGCGCCCCGGGGGACGCGACGACGCTTCTTGTCACGCCCTCCCGGTTTTCCACCCTGAGCGCGGTGTTGAGCAGGCTGACGCGGCCGTCGGCGCGATGCCGGCTCAGCATCAGATTGCCCGAAAACGGCGCCCTCTCCCAGCGCGCGCAGACGAAATTGGCCGCCGCGATGTCGGCGTCGAGAACCGGTACCCGGTCGAAGCCGTAGAGCGAGAGCCAGCCCTCGGGCGTCCCGCGTTCCAGCACCAGCTCGCCGGCCGCCTCGTCCTCGCGCAGGCGGTAGTCGCCGGAGGGTGCCGCCTGCGTGTCGCGCTCGGCGGTGCGCAGCGGGACGGACGCGCCGGACCCGCCGAAGCCCGTGTCGGCGAGCCATTCCTCGCCCTCGACATCGACCAGCCAGGCGAGATGGCTGCGCTGCGCGCCCTGCGGCGCGCCGTTTCTCACACGGGCCATGACGCGGCGCGCCTGAAAGCCGAGCGCGGCGAGCGCCGCGCCGAACAGCGAGTTCAGTTCAAAACAATAACCGCCGCGGCCCTGCACGACGGTCTTCTCGTAAATGCCCTCCAGCGTGACGTCGGGGACGACGCCCAGCAGCGGATCGATGTCCTCGAAGGTGATGGCCTGCATCTGCGCCGTCTGCAGCGCGCGCAGCCCCTCGGCGGTGGCCGGCACGCTCTTGAGCCCGATGCGGTGCAGGTAGCGTTCGATGTCCATGATGCCTCCCCAACAAACGGCCGCAGCTTTCGCCGATTGACCCAGACAATGCAATCGGCAACCCTCGGGCAAACAGGCCGCCGGGAGCTTGCCCATGAAAATCGTCGTCCTCACCGGCGCGGGCATTTCCGCCGAAAGCGGGCTGTCCACCTTTCGCGATCCCGACGGCGAGTGGATGCAGACGGATCCGATGAAGCTGGCGACGCCGGAGGGCTTCGCCGCCGATCCCGTTCTGGTGCACAATTTCTACAACGCGCGTCGCGCCCAGTTGCGCGAAGTGGAGCCGAACGCCGCCCATTTCGCGCTCGCCCGGCTGGAACGGGCGCTGGGCGACGATCTCACGCTCGTCACGCAGAATGTCGACGACCTGCACGAGCGCGGCGGATCGCGTCACGCGGTGCACATGCATGGCGAATTACGCCGGGCCTGGTGCCGCGCCTGCGACACCCGCATGGCATGGGACGAGGACCTTACGCTCGCCACCACCTGCCCCGCCTGCGGCGAAGCGGGCCACATGCGGCCGGACATCGTCTGGTTCGGCGAGATGCCCTACCGGATGGACGAGATCCTGCACGCGCTGGAGCGATGCGACATGTTCGTCGCCGCCGGCACGAGCGGCGCGGTCTACCCCGCCGCCGGCTTCGTCGAACTCGCCGCCGACGCCGGCGCGGAGACACTGGAACTCAACCTCCAACGCTCCGAAACGACACAATTGTTCGACGACCACCGACACGCCCCCGCCACCGAAAATCTACCTGCCTTCGTCGACGAGGTGATCGGCAAGGCGTGAGGATCAACGCCTGGGCGCGAGTGTCACGGATAGAAACGCGTCTTGGTCCAGTCCTCGCCTTCGGTCTCACGCCGGAAGATGATCCGGTCGTGCAGGCGGAAGGCACCGTCTTTCCAGAACTCGATATAGACCGGCGAAATGCGAAAACCCGACCAGTAGGACGGCCGCGGGATGTCGCCGAGAGGGTACTTGGCGGTATATTTCGCCACTTTCTTTTCCAAGGCGAAGCGGCTTTCTAGCGGGCGCGACTGTTTCGACGCCCAGGCGCCGATGCGGCTTCCGCGTGCGCGAGAGGCGAAATAGGCGTCCGCCTCGGCGTCGTCGACGATCGAAACCGGGCCCCGTATGCGCACCTGGCGGCGCAGCGACTTCCAGTGGAAACACATCGCCGCCTTCTTCGCGGACAGGACTTCGACGCCCTTCTGGCTCTCGAAATTGGTGTAGAAGACGAAGCCCTTCTCGTCATAGTCCTTCAGCAGAACCATGCGCACATTGGGCAGGCCATCCTCATCGACGGTAGCAAGAGCAGTGGCCGTCGGGTCGTTGATTTCGGATTCACTCGCCTCGGCGAGCCAATCTCCGAACAAAGAAAATGGATCACCTCTTGCAGTGAAATCAGGATTTGTTAACTGTACGGTCGCCATATTGAGATTCGGGTCGTGCGGCGATGGCCGCGGATGGGTTTTGGACGAAGTATGCAATTGGTTTTGGACACAATCGGAGCTTTTTCGCAAGGCTTGAACGAGCGTGTTGTGTCCGGCGTCAAGATTGCAGCGGCGATAGGCATCGCCACCGCCCTTTCCGCATGCTCCATGACGGGCAAGGGTCTCGATGAGGCGGCCGTTGGTGTCAGCGCGATTGCCGATGAGACCATGGCCGTGAGCAAGGATCCCTTCAAATCGGCGACCGACGCCGAGGGAACCGAGCGCGACCGCCTGCTCGACGAGGACACGATCCGCAACGCTGTCACTTCCGCCGATCTGCGCCAAAATGCGGCCGAGCCGCTCGCTTGGGCGAACCAGTCCACCGGCTCGAAAGGCGTCATCACCGGCATCACCCAGCGCGACCTCGCTGGCCAGACCTGCCGCAGCTTCAACGCCACCCGCGAAGCATACAACGGCGTCACGCTCTACAAGGGTGACCTGTGCCTTGACCGGCGCAGCGGATGGTGGACCCGCATTCTGGCGCCGCTGCGCGTAGGCAAAGACGCCTAAGTCGCTTCAAATTCACCTATACATCTGGAATCGGCGATGCTTCATCGCCATATGATCACCAATTCCAGTTTCAACAGCGCAAGAGTGCCATGAAAGACCCGTATGCAGTGCTCGGCGTCGCCAAGACGGCCAGCGCTTCCGACATCAAATCGGCGTTCCGAAAGCTCGCCAAGAAGTACCATCCGGACGCCAACAAGGACGATCCGAAGGCCCAGGAACGCTTTTCCGAAATTTCGCGCGCCTACGAGATCGTCGGCGACGAGACCAAGCGCAAGCAATTCGACCGCGGCGAGATCGATGCCGAGGGCCGGGAGAAATTCCAGGGCTTTGCGGGAGGAAACCCCTATACCGCGCATGAAGGCTTCGACCCGCGCGGCGGCGCGGGCGGCTTCCAGTTCCGCAGCGGCGCCGGCGCCGAAGACATCATCAGCGAATTGTTCGGCTCGGCTTTCGGCGGGGGACGGCGCGGCGGTTTCGACGCTGCGTCCGGACATGGCCCCCGCCAGGCGCGCGCCAAGCCGACCCGTGGGAAAGATATCGAGGCTGACCTGACAGTCACCGTGGCCGATCTGCTCGGCGACCGGAAGGCCCGCCTCACCCTGCCAGACGGGCGAACGGTCGCCGTCTCCATTCCTCAGGGCGCTACCGATGGCCAGGTTATCCGCCTGAAGGAACAGGGTCAGGCCGGTCCCGCCGGTCATCGCGGCGACCTGCTGGCGAAGATTCGAATCAAACCCGCCGAAGGCATGCGCATCGAAGGTGCCAACATCGTTACCGACGTCGATGTTCCGCTTGAAACGGCGATTGTCGGTGGCAAAGTCGCGGTGGTGATGGGCGACGGCAAGAAGGTCGCACTGACGGTTCCTGCGTGGACCTCATCGGGGCAGACAATGCGCCTGAAAGGAAAGGGCCTGCCGCGCGCCGATGGCGGACATGGCGACCTGCTCGTTGTGCTGCAAATTCAGCTTCCCGAGGAAAAACGCGAGGCGCTGGAAGCACTTTTCAGGAAGACCGAAGCCTGACACCCGACACGGTCCGCTGTGTGCGTTGCAGCTTGATGGTGCCCAAGCAACGTGCGATATGCTGCGCCCGACAGGGATGACAGACTTTTCGGGATACATGCCATGACCATCGGTTCGGGCCTCATGACAGGCAAGCGGGGCCTCATCATCGGCCTCGCAAACAACAAATCCATTGCCTGGGGGATTGCGAAGTCCTGCTCGGACCATGGTGCGGAACTTGCATTCACCTATCAGGGCGAGGCTCTGAAGAAGCGCGTCGATCCGCTTGCCGCCGAGCTTGGCGCCATCGTGTGCGGCCACCTCGACGTTACCGAACCTGAGACGATCGAGGCGGTCTTCGCGCATCTGGAAAAGGTGTGGGGCCGGATCGATTTCGTCGTCCATGCCGTCGCCTTCTCAGACAAGGAGGAGTTGACCGGCCGCTATGTCGATACGACGCGCGAGAATTTCGGCCGGACGATGGACATCTCCGTCTATTCGCTGACGGCGATCGCCAAGCGCGCCGAACCGTTGTTGTCGCAGGGCGGCTCGATCCTGACGCTGACCTATTACGGCGCCGAAAAAGTGATGCCGCACTACAATGTCATGGGTGTAGCGAAGGCCGCGCTCGAAGCGAGCGTGCGCTATCTCGCCACCGACCTCGGCCCCAAGGGCATTCGTGTCAACGCACTGTCGGCGGGGCCGATCAAGACGCTCGCCGCCTCCGGCATCGGCGACTTCCGCTACATCCTGAAGTGGAACGAGTACAACTCGCCGCTGCGCAAGACGGTGACGACCGAAGAAGTCGGCGACGCAGCGCTTTATTTGTTGAGCGACTTGTCGCGCGCCGTCACCGGCGAACTGCATCACGTCGATTCCGGCTATCATGTCATCGGCATGAAGGCCGTAGACGCACCGGACATCACCAAGGACTGAGCGTCTCCGCCTCTCCCCCCTCATCTGCATGAAAAGACGGACGTCGCGATGACGACACAGCCACGCCCGCCCTTCTACATCATCCGCCACGGTGAGACCGACTGGAACCGTGAGAAACGCTACCAGGGGCAGGTCGACATTCCACTCAACGCGCTCGGTCGCCGGCAGGCCGCCGACAACGGACGGTTCCTCGCCACGCGCGGCCACGGCTGGAGCGGATGGCGCTTTTTTTCCAGCCCCCTTGGACGGGCGCGCGAGACGATGGAGATCCTGCGCGCCGAGATGGGTCTCACGCCCGACGACTACACCGTCGATGACCGGCTGATCGAAATCACCTTCGGCGACTGGGAACGCAAACGCCTCGACGAGCTCGAAGTCGAGGATCCGGCAGAGATGGACCGCCGACACGCCAACAAATGGGAGCATGTGCCCCCTGGCGGAGAAAGCTATGCCCAGGCTGTCGATCGTGTCCAGGCATTCCTCGACGAACTCGACGGGCCGTCGGTCGTCGTCTGCCATGGCGGGATACTGAGAGCCGTCCAGTATCTGATGGGCGAAACCGACACACAGTCGCTCGCCAATGCGCCGGTTCCTCAGGATCGGCTGTTCATCCATGATGGTACGCACTCCTTTTGGAGCGAATGACGCAAATACTTCACTTGTAAATTACGCAGCACCCAAATAGATTCTCATCTGTTTATATGGGGGATATTGTTTATGCGTGGCTTTTTCGCTTCACTTCTTGCGCTTTTCGTTCTTTTTCCGTCGATTGCCGCAGCCGAGACCATCAATGTGCGCGCCAATCGGATATCCTCGATCGCCGGTTTCTGGGTCTACGCCAAGCAGAACTGCCATCATACCGGCAAGCTCAAGCACAGAATCGCCTCTGCGCCGAAGCACGGCAAGGTCACCGTTTCCTTCGAGAGGCGCCGCATTCCCGAATCCGTCGACAACAAATGCGCTGGACGGATGAGCGGCGTCATGGTGGTCCACTACACACCAAACCGCGGCTATCGCGGCAAGGACAGCGCAGCCGTAACATTCGAATTCCCTCAGTATCTAGGCGGTCAGGGCTACACCAAGGCCCGGACGATGCGTTACACGCTCAACGTCAAATGACACGGCCACATCGTCGGTGAGGCCGTCGATAAGGCCGCTCTCCATGCCTCGATCCGGGCTCAACGCGTCCAAGTGACTGTTTTGTCGCGCATTCGAGCGGCAAAGCGCCTTCCACTTCGCCGAAAACCGCTTTAAGAGGGCGGTTTCTGACGGAAGTTCATCATGTCGCACAACACGTTCGGCCATCTTTTTCGCGTGACCACCTGGGGCGAGAGCCACGGCATAGCGCTTGGCTGCGTGATTGACGGCTGCCCGCCCGGCATCGCCTTCACGGAAGCCGAGATCCAGACCTATCTGGACAAACGCAAGCCCGGCCAGTCGAAATTCACCACGCAACGACGCGAAGACGACGCCGTGCGCGTCCTCTCCGGCGTGATGCCGCAGGACGACGGCGAGACGCTCATCACCACCGGCACACCGGTCTGCATGATGATCGAGAACACCGACCAGCGCTCGAAAGACTATTCGGATATCGCCCGGCGCTATCGGCCCGGCCATGCCGATTTCACATACGACGCCAAATACGGTATCCGCGACTATCGCGGCGGCGGGCGCTCCTCGGCGCGCGAAACGGCAGCTCGTGTCGCTGCAGGCGCGCTAGCGCGCAAGATCGTCCCCGGCCTGACCGTTCGCGCGGCCCTGGTTTCGATGGGCGACAAGGCAATCGACCGCAGCCGCTGGGACTGGGAAGAAATCGATCGCAACCCGTTCTTCACGCCGGACGCTGACGCAGCCGAGACCTTCGCCGACTACCTCGGCGAAATCCGCAAGGCCGGATCATCGGTCGGCGCAGTGGTCGAGGTGGTCGCCGAGGGCGTACCGGCAGGTCTGGGCGCGCCCATCTACGCCAAGCTCGACCAGGACATCGCCGCCGGGCTGATGTCAATCAACGCGGTCAAGGGTGTGGAGATCGGCAACGGCTTCGAAGCGGCGCGCATCCGCGGCGAGGACAACGCCGACGAGATCCGGCTGGATGAATACGGCAATCCGTCCTTCCTCTCCAACAATGCCGGCGGGATCCTCGGCGGCATTTCCACCGGCCAGCCGATCGTCGCGCGCTTCGCCGTCAAGCCGACGTCGTCGATCCTGACGCCGACGCGCTCGATCACCGCCGACGGCGAGGAGACGGAGGTCGTCACCAAGGGCCGCCACGACCCTTGCGTCGGCATCCGGGCCGTCCCGATCGGCGAGGCGATGATCGCCTGCGCGATCGCAGACCACTATCTGCGCCACCGGGGACAGACCGGGCGCATCTGAGGATTTTCATGGTTTACGAGCAGAAGAATGTCATCGAGGCGTTGCGCGCCTTCGAACGCGGCGAAATCGTCGTCGTCATGGACGATGACGGTCGCGAAAACGAGGGCGACCTGATCGTCGCTGCGGTTCACACCACCCCGGAAAAGATGGCATTCATCGTGCGCCACACCTCCGGCATCGTCTGCGCGCCGATGACGCGCGAAGATGCGAAGCGCTTCAATCTGGGACCGATGGTCGCCGAGAACGACGCGCCTCACACAACCGCTTTCACCGTCACGGTCGATTACAAGCACGGCACCACGACAGGCATCTCGGCCGAGGACCGCACGCTGACCGTGCGCAACCTCGCCAATCCGAATGCCGGCGCGACCGATTTCGTACGGCCGGGCCACGTCTTTCCGCTGGTCGCGCGTGAAGGCGGCGTGTTGATGCGTTCGGGCCACACCGAAGCGGCGGTCGATCTGTGCAAGCTCGCCGGCCTTCCACCGGTCGGCGTGATCTGCGAACTCGTCAATGACGACGGCACAGTGATGCGCGGCCCGCAAGTGACGGCCTTTGCCGAACAGCACGGGCTGAAACAGGTCTCGGTGGCAGACCTCATCCACTATCGCCAGCGCAAGGAAACGCTGATCGAGCTGATCGACACGTTCGATGTGGACACGGTCGCCGGCCCGGCGAAGGCGCATTCCTACACGCTGCCGTGGGACCCGATGCATCACCTTGCGGTCGTATATGGCGACATTCGCGACGGCGTCGATATTCCCGTGCGACTGCATCTGGAATCAGTCGTCGACGATGTCTTCGGCAGCGAGAAGGTGATTTCGACGATCCTGCGAAGGATGAACAAGGAAGGCCGCGGCGTGGTCGTCTATCTGCGCGAAGGCTCGGTCGGTGTCGGCAAGACGACTGGCCGCAGACTTGCAGAAGGTCATGTTGAAGCCCAAGATCGTGAGGCCGAATGGCGCGAAATTGGGCTCGGGGCGCAAATTCTAAAGGATCTCGGCGTATCGTCGATTAAACTTTATGCATCCAGGGAACGGCACTATGTGGGGCTCGAGGGGTTCGGTATCCAGATTTCATCGACCGAGATTATCTGACGTCATCGCGATTGCGATCGCATTTTCCGGTCTGGCGGGGGGCCCGGCCGCTGCGGTCGAGATGTACGAGATCGGTCTTCCGCAACCCGTCTCGAGCCTGCGAGATGGTGCCGACGGCGCCTTCGTCATGGTGGGCGAGATCGAATTCAAGCTCGAAGCCTGCGAAACGCCCGCCGGCGTCTGCCTGCAGACCATTCCGCGGGACAGCTACAGCCGCCATGTTCCCTCCAACGCACTCCCCGACGGGTTCATCGCCATGGCTGAAAGCGGGGACATCCGCAACGCCTGGTATGGACAACCGACAGACCGATACGCCCACGGCGTGCTCGGTGATGCCATCGAGGGCGGCTCGCTGGTCGCGGTGACGGCGGACGGCAAGAAGAGCGAGTTCGTGCTGCCGGAGGATCAGGTATTCGAGGACATCACGCCGCGCATCTACGACCTCGACGGCGACGGTACCAATGAAATCATCACGATACGCTCCTCGCAGGCCGGCGGCTCAGCGCTGGTGCTCTACGGGATTCGCGCCGGCGAGTTGATGGAACTCGGCGCGAGCAGCGAAAATGGACAGGGGAAGCGGTGGCTGAGCGTGGCGGGTGTCGTTGATGATGGCGAAGGTCCGGCGACGGTGTATGCGGTGCGCACGCCGCATATCGGCGGGCGGCTGTTCTCGCTGACCTACGAGAACGGCACGGTGACGGAGGAAAACGACATCGCCGGCAACGTCTCCAACCACGTCATCGGCTCGCGCGAACTCGGCATGTCCGCGGTCGGCGATTTCGACGGCGACGGCGCCAGCGATCTCGTACTGCCGTCTCAGGACCGCATGCGGCTGCGCTTTACCCTGTCGGACATGCCCGACATCGCCATGCCCGACCGGATCGACCATGCGATCGTCATCGTCAACGGCCGGATCGTCACCGCGACCAGGGACGGCATGCTGCTGGTGGTCGCGCCCTGACAGCGATGTGACATCCGTCACACCCGGCGGTTTCGCCCCGCGGTTAGCCTTGCGGCCGTCTCCAACCGAAGGGCACCGTCATGTGGGATTTCTCCGTCGCCAACACGCTTGGCATTCTCGGCCGCACCATGCCGTTCATTCTGCTTAGAATGGCGGTCTATTTCGGCATCACGTTCGCCTACATCATCGCCATCGGCGCGGGCGCCGGCATCGGATACGGCGTCGGACAGATCGGCGAGGATCCGTCCTCCTTCGCGCTGTGGGGCGGCATCGGCGGCTTCGGCGTGGTTTCAGCCATCGTCTACTGGATCCGCGAATACATCCTCTACATGGTCAAGGCCGGCCATATCGCCGTCATGGTCGAACTGATCGACGGCGAGCCGCTGCCGCAGGGCCAGATCGCCCATGCGCAGGCGACCGTGCAGGAGCGTTTCGGCGAAGCCAATGTGCTGTTCGCGCTCGACCAGCTGATCAAGGGCATCATCCGGGCGATCACCGGCCTGCTCGGCGGCGTGGCCGCCTTCCTGCCGATCCCGGGCCTGAGCGCGCTTGTCGGCTTCTTCAACGGCGTCGTGCGGATGTCGCTCACCTATGTCGACGAGATCATCCTCGGCTACAACATCCGCATGCAGAGCCAGAACCCGTGGGAGACCTCGCGCCACGCCCTCGTGCTCTACGCGCAGAACGGCACGCATATGGTCAAGAACGCCGTCTGGCTGACGCTGATCATGTGGGCGCTGTCGCTCGTGGTCTTCCTCGTCGCGCTCGCACCCGCCAGCCTCTTCGTCTACCTCGTGCCGGGACCGGCCAGCGGCTACGGCTTCGTCTTCGCCTTCATGCTCGCCTGGTCCGTGAAGGCCGCGATCATGGAGCCCTTCGCCATCGCCGCGCTGATGCAGGTCTTCTTCGCGCGTATCGAGGGCCAGTCACCCGACCCGGAATGGGACCGCAAGCTGGCCGGCGCCTCGGGCAAGTTCCGCGAACTGACCGAGAAGGCGCGGGAAGGTTTCGGCGGCCGCCCCGTCACGCATTGACATTGACCGCCCGGAGGCGGATGGCATGGCGCTCCATTGATGTTAAGACTGCGCCATGACCACCCGCCTCTACACCCATGACATCTTTCTCGACCACCTGACGCCGCCCGGCCATCCCGAACGGCCCGACCGCATGAAGGCGGTGGCCGCGGTGCTCGACCACGAGGCCTTCGCGCCGCTCGACCGGGTCGAAGCGCCGAGAGGCGATCCCGACACGATCCTCTACGCGCATCCCTACACCCATATCGAGCGCGTCATCGCCCAGATCCCCGAAGAGGGAATCGCGCGCATCGACGCCGACACCTGCGCCAGCCCGAAAAGCTACGAAGTGACGCTGCATGCCATCGGCGCGGCGAACGCCGCCGTCGACGACGTCTTCGCCGACACGGCCGCCAACGTCTTCGTGGCAGCCCGGCCACCGGGCCATCACGCCGAGAAGACCACGGCGATGGGGTTCTGCCTGTTCAACACGGCGGCCATCGCCGCGCGACACGCCCAGAGGACCCATGGCGCCGAGCGCGTCGCCATCGTCGATTGGGACGTCCATCACGGCAACGGCACGCAGGACATCTTCTGGGACGACGAGACGGTGCTGTATTGTTCGACGCACCAGATGCCGCTTTATCCCGGCACCGGCGCGAAGGGCGAGACAGGCGAGCACGGCACGATCTGCAATGCGCCGCTCAGCGCGCAGGACACCGGCGACCAGTTCCGCGCCGCGTTCAAGGAACGGATCCTGGCCGCGATCGACGATTTCCGCCCCGACCTGATCATCATCTCCGCCGGTTTCGACGCGCATCACCGCGATCCGCTGGCCGAGATCAACCTCGTGGAAGACGATTTCGACTGGGCGACCGGCAAGCTGATGGACGCAGCCGGACGGTTCTGCGACAACCGGCTCGTCAGCCTGCTGGAAGGCGGCTACGACCTGAAGGGGCTGGCGTCATCGACCGCCGCCCACGTGATGAGACTGATGCGAGGATAGACCATGGCCGACGCCCCGAACCACGCCAACGTGAAGGACATGAACTTCGAGACGGCGCTGAAGCAGCTCGAGGACATCGTCGACCAGCTGGAGCGCGGCGACGTGCCGCTCGACAAGTCGATCGAGATCTACGAACGCGGCGAAGCCCTGCGCAACCGCTGCGACGCGCTTCTGAAGGCGGCCGAAGCCAAGATCGAGAAGATCAAGCTCACCCGCGACGGCAAGCCCGCCGGCACGGAACCGCTGGACGGGTAATATCAGACGTGACGTGTCCAACGCCAAGGGCCGTCAGGCCTGCACGATAGCGAAAAGCGGCGCTCTAGCAACGGCTTCATTGCGCCGGCGTCGGCACGAGGAAGACGTCACGCGCGAGATCACTGTTATGCCAGGGCCGCTGCCGGTTATCGGTCAGGCTGATGACCTTCTGTTTCACCCGCGTCATCACCCGCTGGATTTCCATTCCCGGTGTCGACAGATATTCCAACAGCGCCGTTGTGAAGGGGCTGTTGCGCATTCCACGACCGTCGTCGGCGACATCGTCCGGTGCGGTCGCGAAACCGATCAGCAGGCCACCCCCGGATGTCTCTGGTCTGGCAAGTCCGTTCTGCACCGGCGATGACCGAACACCCAGTGAACGCGCCAGCGAGCGCGCGAACGGATTGTTGCGGCAAGCGTCGAGAAGCACGACACCGACCCTGTCGCCGCCGCCCATGTAGTTGATGATCTTGCTGACATTGACGAGTTCGAAATCGATCGCGCTTCTGTCCGCGACCTCTGCGTCCACCGGTATGAGGTAGTTCTGCCCGGCGACCTGGATGCCGTGCCCGGCATAGAAGAACAGGCTCAAATCCGCGTCCCTCGCCTTCTGAACGAAGTTGCGAATCCTGCGCTCCATGGCGTCCTTGTCGAGGTCCACGCCCGACACGACCTCGAAGCCCAGATGCTGCAGCAAGCCCGCCATCGCATTGGCGTCGTTGCGCGGATTCGCCAGCATCGGGGCGTGTTCGTAGGCACCAATGCCAATCACCAGAGCAACTTTGCGACGATCATCTGCGAAAGTGCCCTGTCCCTTGTCCTCAAAAATGATCGACGGATCCGCGTCGGCGTCTCGGGATTCCTCATCGACAGATCCCATGAAAGGCGGCAGGGAGACATCCTCCTCCTCCGCGAAGAAGACCGACACATCCGCATCCTCGTCAGGGGTCCAGCTCGGCATGGCCGGGAGAAACTCGGCGTAGACACGAAAGCTGTCGGGTGGGACCAAACGGCTGCGTTTCATTTCGGCAAGCCGTTTCTCGACGACGGGACTCGGCCCTTTCCCCGTCACGACGACGTAGAGCGGGCCCGTTTTCTTGTAGACGCGGACGTCCTTGAGTGTGGCGCCGTACCTTCGGGCAAGCGATATCGCGTCCTCCAGATCACGGTCGGCGGCGATCTGTATCCAGGAGACCCCGCGAGCGGACCAGACCAGTTCGCTCAAAGTGGTCTCGTCGGCAATGAAACTGTCGCGCGGAATGCGGTTGCGCGCCTTGAGCTGGTCCATCCTCTGATGTGCGTATTGCGGATCGACGGCTTCGACCACCACCGCGTACAAGCCATTGGTCTTCCTGTAGACGGCAGCACCCGGAAAGAGTTCCGTGTAGGAGCGGCCGATGGCCGTCGCGTCCTCCAGCGACGGTTTCGCGATCACCTGGATCCAGGCCTCGTCCGCAGCCAGTGACGACGCCGTGCCAAGGGCGAGCGCGATTGCTGCGACGAGCAAATGAACGGCCTGCCTGAGTATCCATCCATGGTGTGACCTCAGACAATATTCGAGTTTGCAATCCACGCCGATACTCCAGACCCGCAAGCATCCACAAAAGCATACCGGGCCGCGAAAGCGTGAATTCTGGCGCCTGACGCCTGCCCCTCAATAGAAATTCAAACATAGATGGTGGAATGCATCAACAGCGCACGGCCCGCCAAGGCTACGGCCTCGGCAGCGTGACGGTCATCGCGCAAGGCGCCATCCGCCTGATGACGGCCGGGCACCGTATCGTCCAATCGGAGCGCTCGCTCGTGGAAACCCGCTATACGGCAAGGCGCAGGTCCGGCCTGCGACACATGGCAGGCGCTTCCCGACGACCGCAAGGAGATCGCGCCGCGTCTCCGCCCCCCTATTGCGAGACCGTGACCGCGCTGTTGCTGCCCGGCACCAATATGTAGCCGCTGTTTCTCCTCGGCGGCTTGGTCACGCGGCCGAGCTCGTTCTCGAGATTGCGGGCGCTGTTCGTCAGCGTCTTCCACGCCGCCCTGACCCGGCTGATCACGCCGGAAAGCGTGTATTCGCGGCCGCGGATGGAGCGGGTGAATGTCTTCTGATTGTAACTCTGGACGTCGTGAGTGAACTGCCGGTTCCAGTCGTCCAGCGTGTCGGCCGCCGCCGCGAGCGGCGCCAGGGCGATCAGGACGGCCAGCGCCAGCCTACGAAACGAAGTAAACATGGCGAAACCTCTCCTGGTACATCTTCCGGCACTCGGCCTGGGATGTCAGTTTCTTGCGCATCCAGTATCCGCCGGAGATCTTGGCGGCCGACCTTGAGGTGGGCTTGTAAGGGGGAATGTTCCCGTTTCCGTCGGCAAGCGCCAGAATGTCGAAATAATAGGTGATCTCCGCGAGTTTCTGCGGGTCCATCCTGTAGGCGGGACATTTGAAGACGAAGTAGCTCGCCGCGATGACGAGCTCGTTATAGGCCTGTGTCACGTAGTCGCCATGGCTGGTGAAATTCGCGATGTAGACATAGGTGCAGCCGTCCGCCCCCTGCGATCTCAGATAGTCTTCGACGCTTCTCGGATTGGCGAAGGCAAAGCCCGCCAGGAAACCGATCTCGCGGATCTTCTTGACCTCGTAGAGCCATCCGTCCTGCTCAGAGAAGCCGGGCGCATGGGTGGGCGTCGCGCTCGTCGTGCCTGCCCTGCACGCGGCAAACGCGTGGCCACCGCCAAGCAATAGCAGCAGCAGAACCGGCAGGAATACCTTGCGGCCGATTGGAATGTTCATGGGCACAACCTCCCCGGATGGATCCGCAAGCAGAGTTTACCAGTGCAGGCCTCCCGTCAACATGATCGATACCGGCCTTCCCGTCCGACACAAGGCGGCGGATGCACCAGGGCGACACTATCGCCAACAAATATCGGCTCCGGGTTGGTCAGGCTGTGCTTTCCGTGCTTTGGTGGAAACATCGAGAGGGGGAAATTACGATGATCAGACGAATGTTCTTGTCTTTGCCGGTCGTGCTGCTGGCGATTGTTCTTGTGCCGAACATGGCCGGCACCGCCAGGGCCGCCGACGACGAAGCGGCAATCGGCGCCCTTTGGGAGGCCTTCAGCGCCGCGACCGTGGCCGGCGACGCCGAAGCCTGGCTGGCGCTGTGGGATGACGAAGCGATCCAGATGCCGCCCGGAGAACCGGCGCGCGACAAGGCCGAGCTTGCCGCCACCGCCCCGGAGATCTTCGCCGCCTATCCGGTCAAGGCGATGGCGAGCAAGCCGGAGGAAACCGTCGTCGCCGGCGACTGGGCCTATTCGCGCGGCAGTTTCGACATGGTGCAGGTGATGCAGGGCAAGGACGTGCGCCTGACGGGCAAGTTCCTGACGATCCTGAAACGCCAGGATGACGGATCCTGGAAGATCTACCGGGACATGTTCAACAGCAACGGCCGGTAGGGCTCGGAGGGCACGGGGCCGGCCGGCGGCCATCGTCGATCGGCGCGGGGACATCGATCGCCTTTCTTGAACACACCGTCTCGCGACGGCCGTCGGGCGGGCGCTTGATGTCGGCTGCGCTCCGGCCAGATACTGGGCAGAAACCACGACAGGACCGAACCGATGAGCTTTTTTCCCGGTACCGACCCCGAAGCGGGCGACGCCTTTGCCTGCGACGCGATCGACACTCTGATCATCCCCAAGGTCAGCGACATTGGCGGCTTCGAGGTCAAGCGCGCCCTGCCCTCGCTGAAGCGCAAGCTGGTCGGGCCGTTCATCTTCTTCGACCGGATGGGGCCGGCGACCTTCAGGCCCGGCGAGGCGATCGACGTGCGGCCGCACCCGCATATCGGCCTGTCGACCGTCACCTATCTCTATGACGGCACGATCCGCCACCGCGATTCGCTCGGCACCGAAATGGTCATCGCGCCGGGCGACATCAATCTGATGACGGCGGGGCGCGGCATCGTGCATTCGGAGCGTTCGCCGGAGGAAACGCGCTCGACGGCGCGGCGCATGTCCGGCCTGCAGACCTGGCTTGCGCTGCCGAACGACAAGGAAGAAATGGCGCCCGCCTTCGAGAATACCGCTGCCGCGGCGATGGGCGTGCTCGACGACGGCAAGGCGCATGCGCGCGTGCTGATCGGCTCCTTCCACGGCGCGACCTCGCCGGTCGCCCAGTATTCCGACACGCTCTATGTCGACGTGACGCTGCCGGCCGGGGGCGAGATCGAGATCACGGCGGACGCCGAGGAACGGGCGATCTACGTCGCCGAGGGCGTCATCGAGATCGCCGGCGACACGTTCGCGCCCGACCAGTTGCTGGTGTTCCGGCCAGGCGACCAGATCGTCGTGCGCTCAGAACGCGGCGCCTCCTTCATGCTGTTCGGCGGCGCGGCGCTCGGGTCTCGGCGCTACATCTGGTGGAACTTCGTGTCCTCGTCGCGCGAACGCATCGAGCAGGCCAAGGAAGAGTGGAAGTCGCGCCGCTTCGACATCGTGCCGGGCGATGAAGAGGAGTTCATTCCGCTGCCGGAGCGGTGACGCTTAACCTTTGCTCCACCCTGTTTGTTTGCTTGCGGCTTACCAGTTTTGTTTGCCCAAGATTGACCGCGTTTCTTTGCGCCGAACTAACCCGCCTTCCCTATGGTTGCTTCCAATAACGGGGAAGGTGGGACATGTATTACAAGAACACGCTGAAAGGCGCGCTTGCATGCGCGTGTGTGGGGTTTGCGGTCGTGGCGGCGCCGCTCTCGAACGCCGAGGCGCAGCCGCAATTCGACCGGAAGCTGGCGGCGTTTCTCGCCGACAAGGCGGCCGCCACGCTGGGCGCGCTGCGCCAGGGCTATGCGATGGACGGGCTGAAGCTTTCCGATGACGCAAGGGATGCGGCCTATCCGTCCGTCATCCACCAGATCCGCTCCTTCGTGCCGCAGATCGACGACACGACGACCAGCTCGATCGAGGAAGACGTGCGCCATCTGCTGCCGCGCACGGACATCCGCATCGTCTATGCGGGCTGACCGCCGCTTGAGGTGACCGCCCGGCGCAGGGCTTGTGTCATCGCGCTGACGAGCGCCGGCGGCGCCTGGCGCGCGACCATGATCTCGCGTTGCGCGAAAGGCAGGGGCGGCATGCCGTCGGCCTCGCCCAGCACGCGCAGCCCCGGCCCGACGCTTGCCCGGGGCAACGGCCCGACCGCGAGGCCGGCCCGGATCGCCGCGCGAAGGCTTGCAAAACCGCTGCTGCGATAGGCGATCCGCCATGCGCGGCCGGCCCGGTCGAGGGCTTCGACCGGCATGTCGCGCCACCAGCAGTCCCGGTCGAGCAGCGCGAGCGGCACCGGCGCGTCACGATCCATCACGGCCGCCTCGGCGCAGGTCCAGACGACCGGCTCCGCGGCCAGCGGGGTTCCGGAGGTCCGTTCGGGGCCCGAACACACCGCGACATCCAGTTCACCACGACCGATGCGTTCGGGATAGCGCGAAGTGCAGCCCGACGCGGCGACGACCTCGACCATCGGATTGCGCGCGGCGAAATCGGCCAGCGCCCGCTCCAGCACGGCGTCGTCGAAATCGTCGGGAATGCCGACGCGGATCCGGCCGGCAAGCGGCGCGTCGAACAGGGTGCCGATCCGCTCGAGCTCCGAAAGGACGCGACGCGCGGCCGGCAGGAGGCGTTCGCCGTCCGCCGTCAGCGCCATGCCGCGCGCGCGCCGCTCGAAGAGCCGGACCCGCAGCATCTCCTCCAGCCGGCGCAACTGCACGCTCGTCGCCGATTGCGTTCGGCCGAGCGTTTCGGCCGCGCGGGTGAGGTTTCCGGTTTCCGAAATCGCCAGGAACGCGCGGAGCAAGTCCGCGCCGGGCGCATTGCGTTCGAAACTGTTCATGGGATCGATGCTAACTATTCATTTTTTCGAACGCAACGCATGCCCTATCACTCGGCCATCCGACCCGGAGGCATGACATGACATTTCAGACCGCTCTCTTTCTCCTCGCCGTCGGCGTGTTCGGCGGCGCGTGGAACGCGGTCGCCGGCGGCGCAACGCTGTTCACCTTTCCGGCGCTGATGGCGGCGGGGTTGCCGCCGCTGGCGGCCAACGCCACCAACTACCTGGCGCTGCTGCCCGCCAATGCGGCGGCGCTGCCGGCCTATCGGGCGGAACTGAAGGCGGCTGGCAGCGCGCTGCGACCGCTGCTGATCGTGTCCGGCCTCGGCGCCGCCGCCGGCTCGGCGCTCCTGACCGTCTCCGACCCGGACCTGTTCATCGAACTCGTGCCGCTTCTGATCCTGCTCGCGACCGGGCTCTTCGCCTATGGCGACGCCCTGCGCCGCCGGCTGACATCGCTCGCCGGCGCGGAGCGGAGCCAGGTCTATGTGCATATCGGCCTGTTCGTGTGTTCCATCTATGGCGGCTATTTCGGCGCGGGAATCGGCATCATCCTCCTCGGCATCGTGCAACTGGCGGGTTTCTCGTCGTTTGCCATGGCCAATGCGCTCAAGAACCTGCTCGCGACCGCGTTCACGCTGATCAGCATCGCGATCTTCGGCGTCGGCGGGCTGATCGCCTGGCCGGAGGCGCTGGTGATGATGGCCGGCAGCGTGGTCGGCGGGTATCTCGGCGGACGCTACGCGAAACGCGTGAACGAGCGCGTGCTGCGCGCGGCCGTGATCGTGTTCGGCCTCGTCCTCGCGGCGGTCTATCTCCAGCGCAATCTCGTCGGCTGATCGGCGCCGGCACGGCGAATACGCATTGCCTTGCGCGGCGTCAGCGGGCATTGAACGCGGATGAAGGCAGCCGACAGTTCCCCCCGCGTCAGGCTCGACCAGTTGCTGGTCGAAACCGGTGCGTTCGCCTCGCGCTCGCGGGCGCGAGACGCGATCCTGCGCGGCACGGTCAGGGTCGGCGGGGCCGCGATCGCGAAGCCCGGCCAGATGGTCTCCCCCGATGCGGCCATCGAACTGGACGACCCGGCGCAGCTTTATGTCTCGCGGGCGGCGCTGAAGCTGAAGGCGGCGCTCGACCGTTTCGACCTCACGCTGGAAGGGCGGATCGCGCTCGATGTCGGCGCGTCGACCGGCGGCTTCACCCAAGTGCTGCTGGAAGGCGGCGCAGCGCATGTGACCGCGATTGATGTCGGCCACGGGCAGATGGCCGCGACGGTCGCGGCCGATCCGCGTGTCACCTCGATCGAGGGGCTGAATGCGCGTGACCTGACGCTTGCCCATCTCGACGGCCGCCGCCCGGACTTCGTCGTGTCCGACGTCAGCTTCATCTCGTTGAAACTCGCCCTGCCGCCGGCACTGGATCTGGCCGCACCCGGCGCGCTGGCCGTGCTGCTGGTCAAGCCGCAATTCGAAGTCGGCCGGGCGAAGATCGGCAAGGGCGGACTCGTCACCGCGGAGGACGCGGCAGAATGCGCCGAGGATCTCGCCTCGTGGCTTGCAGCCCTGCCCGGCTGGCAGGTGACTGGCCTCTGCTCTTCTCCGATTGCCGGCGGCGACGGCAATGGCGAATTCCTGCTGGCAGGACACAAGGCATGAGCAAAGAACGATGAGCCGGACGGAAACCCTGACGATCGATGAACTCGGCGCGCGCGGCGACGGCGTCGCCCGCACCGGCAAGGGACTCGTCTTCGTGCCCTACACGCTGGCCGGCGAGACCGTAACGGCCATTGCCGACGGCAAGCGTGCCGCGCTTTTGTCGGTGCGCACCCCCTCACCCGATCGGATCGATCCGGTCTGCACCCATTTCGAGACCTGCGGCGGCTGCTCGCTCCAGCACATGGACGCAGACGCCTATCGGCGCTGGAAGGTCGGGCTCCTGGAAAAGGCGCTGGCCGCGCAGGGCATCGACACGGACTGCATCGCCGCGCCGCATTTCTGCGCACCGCAGTCGCGCCGGCGCGCCGTCTTTTCGGCGATCCGGACGGAAAAAGGCGTGCTGCTGGGCTTCCAGCAGGCGTCGAGCAACCATGTCGTCGATCTTGAAGAATGCCACGTCATCACGCCTGAGATCGACGCGGCGCGGCCGACGATCAAGGACCTCATGGCGGTCGTCCTGCCGGCCGGCCGAACCGTTCATGTCACGGTCAACCAGACGCAGTCCGGCCTCGACCTCGCCGTGGAGGGCAAGATCACGCTGGACGACGCCGGCAAGCGCTCTGCCGCCGACGCGGTGCGTGCGCTGGGCTTCGCGCGGCTGACGGTCAATGGCGAGATCATCCTGGCGCCGAGGCGGCCGCTCGTCGCCTTCGACGACGTGACGGTGTCGCCGCCGCCGGGCGCCTTCCTTCAGGCCGTGCCGGCGATGGAGACGGTGATGGCCGGTCTCGTCGCCAAGCATCTGGCGAAGTCGAAACGCGTCATCGACCTCTTCGCCGGCTGCGGCACCTTCGCGCTCCGTCTGGCGAAAGCCTCCACCGTGCATGCGGTGGAGGGCGACGCCGCGGCGCTGGCCGCGCTCGACCGAGGGTTCCGCGAGAATTCCGGCAAGAAGCTCAAGCCGGTCACGGTGGAACGGCGCGACCTCGTCCGCCGGCCGCTGACGGCGCAGGAACTGAAGCCGCATGACGGTCTCGTCTTCGACCCGCCGCGCGCCGGCGCCGAAGCCCAGTGCCGCGAAATCGCCGCCTCCCCCGTCCGCCGCGTCGCCGCCGTCTCCTGCAATCCGGAAACGCTGGCGCGCGACCTCGCGATCCTGATCCAGGCGGGCTTCACGCTGAAATCGGTGACGCCGGTGGACCAGTTCATCTGGACCCCGCATCTGGAAGCCGTGGCCCTGTTGGAACGCGCAGGGGGCAAGAAACGGCACTGGTCGGACATGTGATCCGGACATGTGATCCGGCCGGGCCGGCGCTAGTCGCCGGCCGGCTGGGTGAGCGGGTTTTCGACCGCCGGCGGGGCGATCTCAAGGACGTCGAGCGCATCCAGGCCGCCGAGCACGGAATCGACGGCGATCGTGGCGAGCACGATCCCCATCACCCGGCTGATGACGCTGGCTCCGGTGTTGCCGATGAACTTGTGCACGAAGCTCGCGGCGAGCAGCAGGATCAGGGTCAGGACCATGACGACCATCAGCAGGCCCGCCGTGATCGCCTGATCGACGACCGATTCGGTGTGATTGTCGGTCAGGATCACGATCGCCAGCATTGCCCCGGGCGAGGCGATCGACGGCATGGCGAGCGGAAAGACCGCACCGGCCAGATGGTCGCGCTCCGCCTCCTCGATCTCACGCAGGGGCTTGGATTCCCCGAAAATCATCGTCATGGCGAAGACGAACAGGATGATCCCGCCGGCGATCTGGAACGATCCGAGCCGCAGGCCCAGCGTTTCGAGCAGGAACTGCCCGCCGACGAGGAACAGCACGAGGACCAGCGCCGCGATCGCGACCGCACGCAAAGCGAACCGCCGGTGCAGTTTGCGCGGCACGTTCTGGACGGCGAACAGGAAGACGGGGACTGAACCGACCGGGTCGATCACGACGAAGAGTGTTACGAGCTCCTTTGTAAGGGCAGCCCAATCCATGGCATGCAGGCTTTCTTGCTGACGGGTTGTCGGAAATCACGCCGCCAACCATAGCAGCTAACCCAAGGAAAAGTATCCGCTATTCAACCAGCCGGCGCGGAATTCGTTCCTGAAAAGGCGCATGGGCGCACTTTGCGCGCGGATATGTCTCCGGCGCTCGGCGTCAACCGGGGCGGCGGCGCGGATCAGGCGGCCTGCGCGGCCGTCGGTTCTTTCGCGCCGGTCATGAAGGCGACGGCGTCGGACATGGTGTAGGCCTTCGGATCTATGACGCAGAGCCGCTTGCCGAGGCGGTGGACATGGACGCGGTCGGCGACCTCGAAGACATGCGGCATGTTGTGCGAGATCAGGATGATCGGGATGCCGCGCGATTTCACGTCGAGGATCAGTTCCAGCACGCGGCGCGATTCCTTGACGCCGAGCGCGGCCGTCGGCTCGTCGAGGATGATCACTTTCGACCCGAAGGCCGCGGCCCGCGCCACGGCGACGCCCTGGCGCTGACCGCCGGACAGCGTCTCGACGGCCTGGTTGATGTTCTGGATCGTCATCAGGCCGAGCTCAGAGAGCTTGTCGCGGGCGAATTTCTCCATGGCCGGACGGTCCAACTGGCGAAAGACCTTGCCCATGATGCCGGACTTTCGCAATTCGCGGCCCATGAACATGTTGTCGGCAATCGACAGGGCGGGCGACATGGCGAGCGTCTGGTAGACGGTTTCGATACCGGCCTCGCGGGCGTCGTTGGGCGAGGAGAACTGCAGGCGCTTGCCGTCCATGTGGATCTCGCCGGCATCGGGCGTGACCGCGCCCGAAATCGCCTTGATCAGCGTCGACTTGCCGGCGCCGTTGTCGCCGATCACCGCCAGGATCTCGCCGGGCATCAGGTCGAAGTCGCAATGATCGAGCGCGGTGACCTTGCCGTAGCGCTTGACCAGGTTGCGGCCCTTGAGAATGGGTTCGCTCATGCCGATACCTTTCTGATCCACTGGTCGACCGCGACGGCGCCGATGATCAGCACGCCGATGAGCAGGTAGGTCCATTGCGCGTCGGCGCCGAGCAGCCTCAGGCCGAGGGTGAAGACGCCGACGATCAGGGCGCCGAACAGGGTGCCGAGGATCGAGCCGCGGCCGCCGAACAGCGAGATGCCGCCGATGACCACGGCGGTGATGCTCTCGATATTGGCAAGCTGGCCGGAAGTCGGCGACACCGAGCCGATGCGGCCGATCAGGGCCCAGCCGGCGAAGGCGCAGATCAGGCCGGAAAGCATGTAGACCGAAATCAGCGTTTTCCCGACGTTGACGCCGGAGAGGCCCGCCGCCTCGGGATCGTCGCCGACGGCATAGACATGCCGGCCCCAGGCGGTATGGCGCAGCACATAGGCAAGCACCAGCACCAGCAGGATCATGAAGATGACGCCGTAGGTGAAGATCGCGCCGCCTATATTGAGTTTGTTGCCGAAGAACTGAAGCAGGGGCGCCTGCGCCTCGATCTCCTGGGCACGGATGGTCTCGTTGGCCGAGTAGAGGAAATTCGTCGCGAGCACGATCTGCCACATGCCGAGCGTGACGATGAAGGGCGGCAGCTTGACGCGTGCAACGAGGTAGCCGTTCACGAAGCCGCAGGCGGTGCCGCAGACGAGGCCGCAGAACACCGCGATGCTCGGTGGCAGGCCGTAGCGGAACGCGAACTGGCCCATGACAACCGAGCTCAGGACCATGATCGCGCCGACCGACAGGTCGATGCCGGCGGTCAGGATGACGATGCTCTGCGCGGCGGCGACAATGCCGACGATCTGAACCTGCTGAAGGATGAGGGTCAGTGCGAAGGGCGAGAAGAACTTGGAACCGAGGAGCAGGCCGAACACGACGATCGACAGGATCAGCACGATCAGCGGCACCAGCGACGGCGTCTGGTGCAGCGCGTTCTGCACCTTGCCGATCAGGCTGCCGGAGGAATGATCCTCGAATTCGGCGACTGCGGTGGGGCTATGGGCGAGGGATGCTTCGAAATCCTGCCCGGATGTCGGTGTCTGTGCCATTTTCCCTCCCCGAAAGTGGCGCCGCAATTCATGCGGTATGTCGTCTGGGGCGGTTCATCGCCTCTGGTTGGAGAGAGCCGCGAACGGCTCCCTCCCCTGCATAATAAGCACGAAATGCCGGTCAGCCCCAGCAGAGATCCATGCCTTCCTTGACGGAGATGGACTCCACGCCATCGACGGCCTGGTCAGTCACCAGCGACACGCCGGTGTCGAAGAAGTCCTTGCCTTCGGTCGGCTGCGGCTTGGTGCCGTCTTTCGCCCATGCGGCGATCGCCTCGATGCCCTTGGAGGCCATCAGCAGCGGATATTGCTGCGAGGTGGCCCCGATCACGCCGTCCGCGACGTTCTTGACGCCCGGGCAGCCACCGTCGACCGAGACGATCAGCACGTCGTTCTCGCGGCCGATGGCTTTCAGCGCCTCGTAGGCGCCAGCGGCGGCGGGCTCGTTGATCGTGTAGACGACGTTGATCATCGGATCGGTGGCGAGCAGGTTCTCCATCGCCTTGCGGCCGCCTTCCTCGTTGCCCTGGGTGACGTCATGGCCGACGACGCGCGGATCGCTTTCGTCGCCCCATTTCTTGGGATCGCCGAGATCGATGCCGAAGCCCTGCATGAAGCCCTGGTCGCGCAGGACCCCGACGGTCGGCTGGCTGACGGCGAGGTCGAGCATGCCGATCTTGGCGTTCGCGGCGTCGTCGCCGAGCTTCGCCTTCGCCCACTGGCCGATCAGTTCGCCGGCCAGGAAATTGTCGGTGGCGAAAGTCATGTCGGCGGCGTCGATCGGGTCGAGCGGCGTGTCGAGCGCGATGACCAGGATGCCGGCGTCGCGGGCCTGCTGCACCGAAGAGACGATCGAGGAGGTGTCGGACGCCGTCAGCAGGATGCCCTTGGCGCCGTCGGCGATGCAGGTCTCGATCGCCGCGACCTGGGTTTCGTGGTCGCCGTCGATCTTGCCGGCAAAGCTCTTGAGGTCGATGCCAAGTTCCTCGGCCTTGGCGGTCGCGCCTTCCTTCATCTTCACGAAGAACGGATTGGTGTCCGTCTTGGTGATCAGGCAGGCGGCGACCTTGTCCTGCGCGCTGGCGGGCACGATCGCGGCGGCGCTCAGCGCGAACGCGGCGGCGGTTGCAGAAAGCAGTGTTCTCTTCACGGTATTCCTCCCAGGTTGAGTTTGAGGCCGGTTTCCCAATCCGGCCTTCGGTGCGGGCAAGCCCCGCCTTGCCGGCGGCTCCACCCGAACCCGACGTTAGGGAATACCAATCGCCAGGGCGTGTCAATAAGTAATTCACTTTGATTTAATTATTGACAGCAAGGCGCCCGGACCGCACTCTGACCCAAGGGAAAGGTATGCGCGTGACATCGAATCTGTGTATGTCAGTGTCGTCAGGCATGAGTGGAAGGACGACGCCATGGGCCAGCCGGAGGCCTGCGACATGCCTGTGAACAAGCCGGGCGCCACGCAGATGCGCGGCACCAACCAGAGCGGCATGCGCGCCTATAACGAGAAGCTGATCCTCACCCTTCTCAGGCGCTTCGGCGCGCTGGCGAAATCCGACCTGACCAGGATGACCGGGCTTTCGGCGCAGACGATTTCCGTGATCATGCGCGCGCTGGAACGCGACGGGCTCGTCCTGCGGGGCGAACCGATGCGCGGGCGGATCGGTCAGCCCTCGGTGCCGATGGCGCTCGATCCCGACGGCGTATTCTCCATCGGCCTCAAGATCGGCCGGCGGATGGCCGACCTGGTGCTGATGGACTTCACCGGCGCGGTCCGCTTCCAGCAGCACCTCACCTATCAATATCCCCTGCCCGCCACCTTGATGGCGTTTCTCGCCGACGGGCTGAACAAGGCGCGGACCGCGCTGACGCCCGCGCAATGGGACCGTGTCGCAGGCATCGGCGTCGCCGCACCCTTCGAGCTCTGGGCCTGGCTCGACCGCCTCGGCGCGCCGCCGGTGGAGATGGAAGCGTGGCGCGCCTTCAGCTTCGCGGAGGCGATCGGCGAATTCTCCGACCTGCCCGTGCAGGTGGAAAACGACGCAAGCTGCGCCTGCGGCGCGGAGAACGTGTTCGGCCGGGGGCGCGAATTCTCCGACTTCGCCTATTTCTTCGTCGGCACGTTCATCGGCGGCGGTTTCGTCCTCAACGACGCGATCTTCACCGGCCGCACCGGCAATGCGGGCGCCTTCGGCACGCTGCCGATCCGCCATCGCGACCGGCCGGGCGAGCAACTGATCGACTGCGCGTCGATCTTCATTCTCGAAGCGCGGCTGAAGGAGGCCGGCATCGATCCGTCGCCGCTCTGGCTCTTGCCCGACGACTGGGACCGGTTCGAGCCGCACCTGACCGACTGGATCGAGATGACCGGCGAGAGCCTGGCCATCGCCGCCGTGTCGGTGTGCTCGGTGATCGACTTCGAAGCCGTGCTGATCGACGGCGGCTTTCCGGCCTCGGTGCGCGAGCGAATCGCCTCGGCGGCGCAGAAGCACCTCGCCTCGATCGACTTCCAGGGCATCGAGACGCCCAACATCCTGCCGGCCGCCATCGGCGCCAATGCGCGCGTCATGGGCGCTGCGAGCCTGCCGCTGTTTGCGCGCTACCTGCTCAGCAACGCGGTGCGCCAGCAGGACGCGGCCTGATCCGGGCTGGAATGCGCTACGACTGAGCGAAAGTGCGCGCGGCTTATTTCTTGCGCGCCATGAAGGCCATGAAGGCTTCGCGTGCCTCATCCGACTTGAGCCGCTCCAGGAACAGGGCTCCCTCCTCGCGGAGGCGGTCCAGCACGGGTTCGCGCGGGCCTTTCAGCAGCTTCTTGGCGAGGCGCAAGGCTTCGGGCGGCTTGGCGGCGAGCGTTTCGGCCGCCGCCATCACCTCGGATTCCAGCGCGTCGGCCTCGACGATCTTCCAGATCAGGCCGGCGGCGTGTGCGTCCTCGGCGGAGAAGCCTTCGCCCATGCCGAGCAGCGCGAAGGCGCGCTGAGGGCCCATGACCTGCGGCGCAAGCAGGCTGGAGGCGGCTTCCGGAACCAAAGCGAGATCGGTGAAGGGCGTCTTGAACAGCGAGGCCGGCGTGGCAAAGGTCAGGTCGCAATGCAGCTGGATCGTCGTGCCGATACCGATCGCCAGGCCGTCAACGCCGGAGACGACGGGCTTTTGCGCTGTTGCGAGCGCATTGAGGAAGGCCCAGACGTCGGAGCCGTGCTCACCGCCCATCGCGATCGCCAGGAAATCCTGAAGGTCGTTGCCCGAGGAGAACGCGCCGGGTGAGCCGAGGAAGACATGCACGCGGACATCCGCGTCCTCGTCCCCGCTGCGCAAGGCCTCGGCCATGCGGTCATACATGGCCCGGGTGATGGCGTTCTTCTTGTCCGGCCGGTTCAGCCGGATGACCTGGACCGCGCCCCGGCGCTCGATGAGGATATGATCGTCAGACATTGCTTTCCCTTCACGCGACCAGGAATTCGCCGGCCGCCAGAAGGCTCGCCGATCCGGCCTCGACCGTGTGGCGCAAGCCGACCGTTTCGCCGGTCAGGTTTTCGGCGAAGAACCGGCAGAGTGCGGCCCGTTCGCCATTTTCAGTGTCGGCGAGCGCCGCCTTGGCCAGATAGACGCCGCCGGCGGCCAGGCCGAAGAGGCGCAGATAAGGCGTCGCGCCGGCCAGCGCGCCGTCGATGTCGCCGCCCTTGAGCATCGCTTCCAAAGCCTCGGTCGCGGCGCGCAGATTGGCCATCGCCTCCTGCAGGCGTTTTGCCGAGACGCCGAAGGCGGGATCGTTGGAGGCCGAGAGGCTGCCGACGACATCGTCCAGCTCGTCCAGATAGGCGACGATACATGCACCTTCGGATTGCGGCAGCTTGCGCATCACGAGGTCGATCGCCTGGATGCCGTTGGTGCCCTCGTAGATCTGCGCAATGCGCGCGTCGCGCATGAACAGCGCCGCGCCCGTTTCCTCGATATAGCCCATGCCGCCATGCACCTGCACGCCGATGGAGGCGACCTGCGAGCCGACATCCGTCGAGAAGGCCTTGGCGACCGGGGTCAGAAGGCTGGCGCGCTCATGCCAGAACTTTGCATCTTCGCCTTCGGAGACGCGCGCCATGTCGATGGCGTGGGCGCAGGCATAGGCGATCGAGCGGGCAGCGCGGGTGAGGCCCGTCATGGTCAGCAGGTCGCGCTGCACGTCGGGGTGATGCACGATCGGGCTCATGCCGTTACCCGACCAGCCCGACGCCTTGCCCTGCCGGCGTTCATTGGCATATTCGAGCGCCTTCTGGCGGGCGGCCTCGGCGACCGCCACACCCTCGATGCCGACGGCCAGGCGGGCGCTGTTCATCATCGTGAACATGCAAGCGAGGCCCCGGTTCTCCTGACCGACCAGCCAGCCGATCGCGCCCGGCGTGTCGCCATGCTTGCCGTCGCCATAGATCATCGTGCAGGTCGGCGAGCAGTTGATGCCGAGCTTGTGCTCGATGGAATGGCAGATCACGTCGTTGCGGGCGCCGAGCGAACCGTCCGCATTGACGAGGAATTTCGGCACCAGGAACAGCGAGATGCCGCGCGTGCCGGCGGGCGCGTCCGGCAGGCGCGCCAGGACGAGATGGACGATATTGTCCGTCATGTCGTGCTCGCCATAGGTGATGAATATCTTCTGGCCGAAGACGCGATAGGAACCGTCGCCGACCGGTTCGGCCCGCGCATTGAGCGCGCCGACATCGGAGCCGGCCTGCGGCTCGGTCAGGTTCATCGTGCCGGTCCATTCGCCGGAGACCAGCTTCGGAAGGTAGGTCTGCTTCAATTCGTCGGAGGCGTGCGCCTCCAGCGCCTCGATCGCGCCCATGGTCAGCGTCGGCGCGAGGCCGAACCCCATGGAGCCGGAATTCCACATCTCGGCCACGGCCATGGAAAGCATGGCCGGCAGGCCCTGCCCGCCATAGTCCGGATCGGCGGCCAGGCTGTTCCAGCCGCCGGCAATCCAGTTCCGGTAGAGGTCCACATAGCCGTCCGGCATGGTGACGACGCCGTCGGCCAGCCGCGCGCCCTGCTTGTCGCCCGACGCGTGCAGCGGGGCGATCTCCTCGGCGGCGAAACGGCCCGCTTCCTGCAGGATGGCGTCGACGAGATCCTCGCTCAGGTCGCCGAACCGGCCGGCCTGAAGCGCCTCGCCGAGCCCCGCGACAGATTTCAGCGTGTGTGCGATTTCCGCGACCGGCGCCTGATACATGGTGACCTCCCGTAGAAACGCGCCGGCAACGGGCGCGGCGCATCAGCAAGCATAGCAGCCAGCGCTAGAAGCTTTTTACGTAAACGTCAATAATCGGGGATTTTCCACGCAGCACTGTCTGCAATGGACGACGGCCGTGTTGCGCGGGCGCCAAGCGCCATTACATAGAGGAACAACCGCCCCGACACCGTAAAAGCGAGCCCGCGACCCGTGAAACTGCAAGTCAATCGTCTCGTCCCGAAACGCTTCCGCGGCGAAGGCCCGGTCATTCCAGTGGTGCGTCTGCAAGGCGTCATCGCCGCCGGCAGTTCGCCGATGAATCCGCGCCTGTCGCTCGCCTCCACAGCACCGGTGATCGAGCGCGCCTTCGCCGACAAGCGCGCGCCGGCCGTCGCCTTCTCGGTCAATTCGCCCGGCGGATCGCCGGCCCAGTCGCGACTGATCCACAAGCGCATCCGCGACCTCGCGGCCGAGAAGAACAAGCAGGTCTACATGTTCACGGAGGACGTGGCCGCGTCGGGCGGCTACATGATCGCGGTCGCAGGCGACGAAATCATCGCGGACCCCTCCTCCATCATCGGCTCGATCGGCGTCATCTCGGCCGGATTCGGCTTCGTCGAGGCGATCGGCAAGATCGGCGTGGAGCGGCGGGTCTACACGGCCGGTAAGAACAAGTCGGTGCTCGATCCGTTCCAGCCCGAAAAGCAGGAGGATGTCGAGCGGCTGAAATCGATGCAGCTCGAGATCCACAAGACCTTCATCGACCTCGTGAAGGCCCGTCGCGGCAGCAAGCTCGCCGACGATCCGGAGCTCTTCACCGGGGCGTTCTGGGCGGGCGAGAAGGCGAAGGAGCTCGGGCTCGTCGACCATATCGGCGACATGCGCTCCTTCCTGAGGGACCGTTACGGGAAGAAGACGGAGCTGCGCCTGGTGCAGCCGCAACGCGACTTTTTCGGCCGCAGGCAGGCCGCCGGCGTCATCGCTCCCGGTCTGGGTGCGGATCCGCAGGCGCTCGCCTCGGCGGCCGGAACCGGGCTGATCGGCGCGCTGGAAGACCGCGCGCTGTGGTCCCGCTTCGGTCTCTAGGCAAGCGCAAACAAGGGGGAACGCGATGCCGCAATTTCTTCTTCTGGCCGGCGTGGTCGCCGTCGGCGTGATCGGCTACCGGGCCTTCGTCAGGGAGGCCGAGCGCGTTTCGGCGCGCGTGCGACGCGCCGAAAAGGAGCAGCAGACCGGCGCGACCGGCACGCTGGTCAAGGACGAGAAGACCGGCGAATACCGGCTCGATAAGGACGAGTAGCGCGACCGAGCCGGATCAGGCCGCGAGAAAGGCGAGCTTGCCGTCGGTGCGTGCGGGCTCGATTTGCAGGATTTCCGGGGAGACGACGTCCTCGACGACGAACGGATCGCTATCGACCCGGGCCTGCAAGAGCTCCAGCGACGTGTTGTGGGCGATCACCGTGCCGCCCTTGCCCGGCTGAAGGCTGCCCGCGAGCAGAAACACGCCATCGTCGAAACCCTGCCTGATCCAGTCATTGTGCCCCTGCATGAATTCGGCGGCCCTGGCCTTGTTGGCGGAAAATCTCAGCAAAACGACAAACATGGGTTTCTCCTGTTTTTCGGGATCATCCGGCTTCGCCGATGCGCGCATCGAGCCAGGCATGCATCGCCTCGACCTCGCGGCGCACGAAATCCTGATCGCCGAAAGCGTTGACGAGTGAGGCGACGCCCTGGCTGCGCATCAGCAGGTGCATGGCAAGGTCGTCGGAGGCGTCACCGCAGCCGGCCTTCTCGAACTGCGTTCGAAGCCAGTCGCGGAACAGCGTGAAAAGCCCCGCGGCCTCGTCGTGCTGGGCATGGTCAAGCTTGGCCAGTTCCGCGCACAGCGTGCCGATGGGGCAGCCATGCGCCATGATCTTCGGCTGGTTGACGATCAGGATGTCGATGAAACGCCCGATGCGGTCGCGCGGGTTCGCGCCCTCGCTTTCCCAGCGTTCCATCATGGCGCGACGCTCGGCCCCACGCCTCGCGATCACGGCATGGAGGATCTCGTCCTTCGTCTTGAAGTGATAGTAGAAATTTCCGCGCGAAATCTTCACCGCATCGGCTATGTCGGCGAATGACGTGCTGTCGAAACCGCTTGCGTAGAACAATTCGTCGGCGGTGGCGACGATCCGATCCCGTGTCTCCCCGGCGCCCATGCGGCAACCATCCGTTTCTGAATTAGGTCAATTGTCCTAAACGGATTAGGTCAAACGTCCTAGATTGTCAATCACCTCCTTGCCGCCAAACGAAAAGGGCGGCCCGAAGACCGCCCTTCCGTGAGTGCTGCGCCCTGGATCAGGGCACCAGATGCGGGTTCTGGCAGTAATGCACCGTGTTGTCGGGCAGCAGGACATAGCAGTCCTTGGTCGCGATCCGGCGGCCGTTCACCGTCTTGTAGGTGACATGGCAGGAGCAGTCCTCCTTCGAGGAAGCCAGGTGGGTCGGCGGCGTCCACGGCGTGCAGTCGATGGCTGCAAGGGTTGCCGTTCCGGGTGGGCAAGGACGCGGCGTGCGGCCCGGGTTCCGGCCGTCGCTGTTGTCGCCATTGGGCCCGCGATCGACACTGTTGGGAGACCGCGAGAGCTGCTGGGCCTTGGCGTCCGACAGGTCGCTGACACCTTCCATCGTGACGACGGACAGCGCGAGGGCCGGAACGAGAAGCATTGCGCCGAGGATCTTTCGGTTGGTGAATGCGTATTTCATGGCATTTTCCTTTCGGTTCGGGTTTTGCCCCCCGAACTTCCGGCGTTTCCATCTCAGCGAGGGTTCGGAGCCGCCGGAAATCTGGCTCGAACCTGCGCCCGATCGCGCGGCCCCTCAGTGCCATCCGACACAGTGCGGGGCCCTCGCCGCTCTTGACCGATCCGCGGCGCCATGCCACGGAAACGCCGACCCTCCGCAACCCCGTTTTCGAACCGTTTCATTGCCATGACCGCGCACGCCACAATCGATCCGCTCGACCCGACCCGTTCCTTCCAGGGCCTCATCCTGACCCTGCAGAAATACTGGGCCGCGCAGGGTTGCGTGGTGCTGCAGCCCTACGACATGGAGGTCGGCGCCGGCACCTTCCATCCGGCGACGACGTTGCGATCGCTCGGACCGCGGCCCTGGAAGGCCGCCTATGTGCAGCCGTCGCGGCGGCCGAAGGACGGCCGCTACGGCGAGAACCCGAACCGCTATCAGCACTATTACCAGTTCCAGGTGATCCTGAAGCCCTCGCCGCCCGACCTGCAGGAGCTCTATCTCGGCTCGCTGAAGGCGATCGGCATCGACCCGCTGCTGCACGACATCCGCTTCGTGGAGGACGACTGGGAAAGCCCGACGCTCGGCGCATGGGGTCTCGGCTGGGAGTGCTGGTGCGACGGCATGGAAGTGTCGCAGTTCACCTATTTCCAGCAGGTCTGCGGCATCGAATGCGCGCCCGTTTCCGGCGAACTGACCTACGGGCTGGAGCGCATCGCGATGTATGTGCAGGGCGTCGACAACTTCAAGGACATCAATTTCAACGGCCTCGACGGCGAAGACCGCATCACCTATGGCGACGTCTTCCTGCAGGCCGAGCAGGAATATTCGCGGCACAATTTCGAATATGCCGACACCGCGATGCTCCAGCAGCATTTCAAGGACGCCGAGAAGGAATGCGCGGCGCTGCTCGCGGCCGGAACGCCCGACGCGGATGCCGGCGAGACGCTGCACAAATGCGTGCTGCCCGCCTATGACCAGTGCATCAAGGCGTCGCACGTCTTCAACCTTCTGGATGCGCGCGGCGTCATCTCGGTGACCGAGCGGCAGAGCTACATCCTGAAGGTGCGCAACCTGTCGCGCCAGTGCGGCGAGGCCTTCCTGCTGACGGATGCCGGCGGGGCGACGCTCAAGGACTGAGGCCATCGTTTCGGGGCGGCCTGGTGCTGCCCCGCAACATCACGACAATTCGTTGCGCTTGACGAGCGCGGCCAGCATGCGCGGCTGCAGGAGCTTCACCCGGCCACGGCCGCTTTCGATCCAGCGTCTCGACACGAACTCCCCGACCGCCTTGGCGACGACCTCGCGCGTCGTGCCGATATGCGAGGCGATCTCCTGCTGGGTCTTGCGCACGACACCCTCCGACGACGCCTGATTGAGAAGAAACGAGGCGAGCCGCTGATCGACGCGGTGGGAGTGGACCTCCTCCAGTTCCGTCATCAGGCGCAGCACGACGCTCGACAGGGCGTGAACCGTGAGCTGCTGGATGGCGGGCTCGCGCTCGAAGAGGGCGCGGTAGAGCGCACCAGGCACCACGGCGACATCCGTTTCCGCTTCGGCCTCCACCCAGGCGGGATAGAGCAGGTCATTGAACAGCGCGTTGATGGCCAGCACGCAGGTTTCGCCGGGGCCGATCTCGTAGAGCGTCGCCTCCTTGCCGCTCGGCGTCATGGTGTAGACGCGCAGCTTGCCGCGCGTGACGACATAGGCGCCAGAGACGGGATCGCCCTTTTCGATCACGGCGGCGCCGCGCGCGAAGACGCGGCTGCGCGCGCCGCGCGCCACCGCCTGCCGTCCGCCGTCGGACAGTCTTGAAAAAGGATCACTTGATTGCGCCATAGGCCTGTCCGTCCGCCCCCATGCGGGAGGCCAGTCTATCGCCGCTGAGCGCTTCGAGGAAAGCGACGAGGTCGGCGACGTCGCGATCGGTGACGCGTGTGCGCTCGATCGTCTCAAGCGTCCGGGTCGCCGCCGACCAGCGCAGTTCCATCTCCGGCGGCTCGCCTGCCTCGCCGACAAGCGCGTTCAACTGCGTCGCGGCCATGATGCGGACGGCCCCGGCCAGATCGTCCACCGCGCCATTGTGGAAATAGGGAGCAGTCAGGGCGACATTGCGCAGCGACGGCACCCGCCACACGCCGGAGGCCGCGTCTGCGCCGGCCCTCCCCTTGTCGTCGCCCAGACCGAACGCGATGGCGCGCGGCGAGCGGGAGACACTGAAGGGTCGGTAAACCGCCTTCGGGCCGACAAGGCTCGCGCCGCTGAAATTCGGACCGGCGTGGCATTGCCTGCAGCCGAGCGACAGGAACAGCGCCATGCCTCGCTTCTGGGCGAATGTCAGCGCGTCCTCGTCGCCGGCCACGAAGCGGTCATAGGGGGCGTCGTTGGAGACCAGCGTGCGCTCATAGGCTGCGATCGCCTTGACGATCCCGTCGATGGTGACGGGCGCGCCCGCCTCGAAGGCGGCGTCGAACAGGGGGCGGTAGGCCTCGTCCTCGCGCACCCGCGCCTCGATGTCGGCCGGCGACGCCATGCCCATTTCGACAGGGTTGAGAAGCGGGCCGCTTGCCTGCTCTTCCAGCGAGCCGGCCCGGCCGTCCCAGAAGAGGCGCGCCTGGAACGCCGCGTTGTAGACCGTCGGCGCATTGCGGGTTCCGGCCTGCCCGCCGACGCCCAGCGCGACCGGCCGGCCGTCGCCGCCCGCGCCTGCGGTCACGTCATGGCAGGACGCGCAGGAGACGGTGCGATCGGCGGAGAGATTGGCGTCGTGGAACAGGCGCCGACCGAGGGCAACCCTCGCCGGCATCGACGGATTGTCCGGCGGTGCGGGCGCGGTTGCCGGCAACGGATACCATTTGCGCGCTTCAGGCACCGGTTTCGCCGCCGCGACAATCAGCGGCGAGGCTGATCGCGCGTGTTGCCGGGCGGCGCGTTCCAGGCGCTCCCCGGCGGTCGGCAATTGCCCGTCGATGAATTGGCGCGGGAACGTCGCCAGGACGACGATCACGGCCAGCTTGACCGCGATCGAGACCAGTCCGAAGCCAAGCGCCGCGCCGAGCATCAACCGCCCGCCTCCGCCGGCGACGCGGTCGGGAACGAGGTCGCCGCGCACGATGAGGGCGAGCGCGAGGAGGCCGCCGAGGAGAAAGAGCGCGCCATAGGCCACGACAGGGATTGCGCTGCCATTCATGGGACGGCTCCTCGCAGATCGTGCGCCTATTCGACGCCGAGTTCGGCGGCGACGCGCTTCGTTTCGGCCAGATGGTGCTCGAAGCCGGGCAGCACCGTGACGACAAGTTCGCGGAGCTCGGGCGCCTCGACGGAGGGCAGCAGCACCGCGTTGATCGCGTCGATGACGGCGGTGTGGAAGGCGATCTCGTGCTTCAGATAGGCCGTGTCGAAGGCGTCGCCCGACAGGGCCTGCAGCGCGTCATAGGCCTTGGCGTGGGCGGCAAGCGCCGTGTCGTTGTCGATCGGCTCCTCGACCAAGCCGAGGCTCGACCCGAGATCGCGTCCCATCTGCTGGACGGCTTCGTGATCCGTCATGACCATCATCGCGAGGTCCCGCACCTGCGGCGACTGCCCCTTCTTGTAGCCGAGGCGCGCGGTCTGGATGTCGGCCATGTTGGCCTGGTCGAAGATCGCGAGGATGTTGGCGTCGCTGAGATCGCCGGCGACGGCCGCGCCGGACGACATGGCGGCGACGGTCAAGGCGGCAAGCGCAGTGCGCGCGAAAGCGGTTTTCATGGGTTTGTCCTGTTTGTCTGGAGTGTCCGGAAGGGTCAGGCGGCCTGCGGCCTGAAGAAGAGCGAGCCTGGCGTCGCGGTCTCCACCTCGGTGATGGAATCGTAGGGCAGGCCCACGCACTCATGCGCGCGGCGGACGGCGTCCTCGCTGGGTGCGAGCGTCATGCAGAAGGCGCGGCCTTCGGCAAGGCCGACATTGGCCGACAGGATGACCACCCCTTCCTGCCGGCAGGCTTCCTCGAAGGTGACGAAGAACTGGCTGAATTCCGCCTCGCTCAGGCCCTCGGGAAAGGTTCCCTTCGCCTGGTCGTGGGTGTCGACGAACATGCGCATCTTGTCCATGGGATGTGTCCTCTGTTGAACTGACGAGGACACCCTAGGAGCCGCACAAAGGCGGGTCTGTACCTTGAGGTACACAAGGGAAACTGCGCGTCCGCGGACGAGTGGCGCTGCGCCATTTGCAGGACAGCACGGCGGCCGGAAGCGCGGCCGCTCTTCATGCAATTCGCGGGTTGAGGGGCGGTCAGTCCACGGGCAGCAGCCGCACGCCGTCCGTCGTCGTGACGACGAGGCTGTCCGGCCCGAGCCACAGGTTTCGGAGCGCCTCGATCTGCAACACCTTGCGCGGGTCCAGCCAGGTCTCGCGCCCCCGATCGGGACGCGGCGTGACAGCGTAGAACGCAATCTGCGCCATGCCGTCTATCTGCCCGACCCAGGGCGCGGAGGGCGGTTCCGGCGCCCATGCGATGACGACATCCGCATCGTCCACCGCGGCGAGAAGCGGTGCCCAGCCATCGGCGGGCGGCGCGAAGCGCCAGGCGATTTCGCTCGCGTGGTCAAAAGCATAGGCGCCGTCCAGACCGCCATGGCCCGGCAGAATCAGCGTGTCCACCGGACCGTCACCGCCATCGACGGCGCGGATCGGTATCGTGTCGTCTCCGGTGATGATCGGCAGGGCGTCGAGCCCCTCTCGCGCCTGGACGAGGCTCCAGACAGCGGCGTCTCCTTCCGCGCCCCGGATCGCGACATAGGCGGACCCGGGCGAGGCATCCGCGTCCTCGTCGGGCACGGCGACAGTGCCGAACAGGGTCTCGGCGGCAAGATCGATCCGGGCGACGCGGCGCATCGCCCGCTCGTCACCCTCGTCGACAAGAAGCACGGAACCGCCGCCCTCCTGGCAGAGCGCCACAAGCCGGGCGCCCGACGGGGTCGAGACGGTGTCGAAGGTCATCGAGAGGCACCCCTCTCCATCGTCCGGAGCAAGGTGGGGCAGCGCCGCGAGGCGCCCGTCGGGGCCGATGCGGTATGGCGCAACGCCGCCGCGCGGCCGCTCGTCGCCATCGAGGCTCATGCCCTCCAGCCAGGGCACTTCGGGATCCGTCACGCCGAAGGTGATCCAGTCGCCGACCGCGTCGAGCACGGGCCAGGCGTCGAACTCCGGCGACGGCGCGGCGAGACGATCGGTTTCCGCACCCGTCGCCGTTTCGCGCACGACCAAGGAAAACTCCCCGCTTCCGTCGGGTTCCGCCGTGACCAGATGGCCGCCCGCGACCACACCGGCGCGCGCGCCGGAAACGAATGTGCCGTCCGGCTCGGCCTGCACCGGCCCGAAAGGGAGCGCAACACAGGCGGCGATCAGCGCGCACAGGCGCATCCGGGCGCGACACGAGGCCTTGGCCGCACTGAGTTCCATTTCTCGTCTCCGTGTTCTCGACGGCCGGATCGTAGGTCGATCCTTCGCGCCGGCCAAGGGCTTCGGTGACGGGGTCGAGCCCGATGCGGTTCTGCCCGCGATCGCCTCAAGACGACGTGCCCTGCCCGTCGGACTGCGTGGCGGCGAAGCGCGCCGCTTCCTGGCGGACAAGCGCCTCCACCGTCTGCACGACCGGCGAATAGGGCCGGACCCGGCAATTCAGGTAGAAGGGCATCGGATCGAAACGGCGTTCGGCCTTGATGATGACCAGGCGGCGATCGCGCAGGTGCTGCAGGATCGCCTGGGGCGGGATGGCCGCGATGCCGAGCCCGTTCTCGGCCAGCCAGATCATGGTGGACATGGAGTTGGTCGTGTTGCGCACGACGCCCGGCGGAATCGCGTCCTTGAAATATCGCTGCATGAGCTGCATCGGCGGACTGTTGGCGAGATAGCCGATCAGCGGCAGGCGCGTCAGGTCTTCCACCGAATAGACCCGGTCGCCATCGACGAGCTCGCCGCTGCCGACCCATTCGACCGCGTAGCGACCGATCTGGGTGTTGGCGACATCGACCTCGTCACAGGGCGCGATGGTGATGCTCATCGACAGGCCGCCGGACCGCAGCATCGAATGCAGTTCAACGGTGCTTTCGTTGGTGATCTCCAGAACGATGTTCGGGAACTCCGCCTGCACGCGGTTGAGCAGGGCCGGCAGCCAGGTTCGCGCGACGGTGTCGACGACGCCGATGCGGACGACGCCGGCCTGTTCGGCGGTGCCCGAGAAACGCATCACGATGTCGTCGACCCTTTCGAGAACGCCTTCGCAGAGCCTGAGCGCATCCTGGCCTTCCGGTGTCAGCGTGACCACCTGGCGGTCACGCGAGAACAGGCGCACGCCGAGTTCGTCCTCGAGGCTGGCGATGCGCGACGTCACGGCCGGCTGGGTCACGCCGAGCTGCTTGGCGGTGGCGTGATAGTTGCGCAGGCGCGCCAGCCAGAAGAAGGTGCGCATGTTCTTGATGGTCAGGCCACCCGCCTCGACAGGAGTTTGCGCCGGAGCTTTCATGATAAATTTTCTTTATCGATCAAATGGGTTTTTTGATTAGACAATTTATTACGGCGGTGCAACTCTTCCCATCCAGCCAACACAGTTTCGAGGTCGCAAGAACACGCATGCCGCAAGCCAAGCAGCTCTATGCCGAATTCGTCGAGTCGGGCACTCGTGCCGTCATCACGCTCTATGAGGACGGTGCGCCTGAGACCAGTCGCACCATCTGGGAAGCCCTGGAGAAGCCCGTGCGCATGCCGGCGATCCACGCGATGTTCGCCGGGCCCGAAATCATGATGGGCCTGCCGGCGGAAGCCCAGACCTTCGATCCGACCGCAGTGCCGGCCGAAAACCAGACCTGCTATCCGGAAGCCGGCGAATGCCTGTGGTTCTACCAGGGCAAGAACGCCATGAAGGGCCTTCCGGACGAATTGTGGGAAATCGGCATTTTCTACGCCCCCGGCGCGCGCATCAACGGCCCGCTCGGATGGACACCGTGCAACATGTTCGGAAAGATAACCGAGGGCCTGGAGGAATTCGCCAAGGCTTGCGGGATGACCCGCGTTGAGGGCATCAAGACCCTAGAAATTGGCCGTATTTCGTAACCCGAACGCGACCGCAATCCAGAGAAGGACGACAAGCATGAAACGATCCAGCGTTTTGATGAGCACGATCGGAGCGGTCACGCTCGCCGCGCTCGCGCATGGCGCCTCGGCGCAGGAAACCCTGACCATCAACTCCTTCGGCGGCAGCTACGAGCAGACCCACCGGGATCTCGTGATCACGCCGTTCGAGGAAATGTACAACGTCAAGGTCGAGGTGGTGACCGCCTATTCGGCCGACACGCTGGCGCAGCTCCGCGCCCAGAAGGACAACCCGCAATTCGACGTGGTTCACTTCTCCGGCGGACTTGAGCATGCGGCCGCGGCCGAAGGCCTGCTGTCGCCGATCGAGCCGTCGGAACTGTCCAACTACGACCAGATGTATTCCTTCGCGGTTGCCGGCCTCGACAAGGGCATCGGCCCCACCTACTCAACCGCGGTCATCGGCCTTCTCTACAACACCGACGAGATCTCCGAGGCGCCGACCTCCTGGAAGGACATCGCCGACGAGGCCTATGCCGACCACGTCCTGATCACCGACGCTGCCAGCAACACCTACGGCCTGCTCGGCTTCCTGATGCTGAACCAGGTCGCCGGCGGCAGCCTCGACGACATCGAGCCGGGCCTGGACTTCGTGAAGGGCATCCTGCCGACCTCGACCGTCGTGTCGAAGTCGCCGGAAATCCAGCAGAACTTCGCGCAGGGCAACGCCAGGATCGCGCCCTATGCGCAGGACTACGCCTACACGCTGACCAAGGCCGGCCTGCCGGTCAAGTTCGTTCAGCCGGATGAAGGCGGCGTGCTGGCGCCGATCACGGTCAACCTCGTCGCGGGCACCAAGAAGCGCGACCTCGCCCTGAAGTTCATCGACTTCTCCATCCGGGCGGAAGCGTCCAAGGGCTGGGCCGAGGCCCTGCGCTACACCCCGACCAACAAGAATGCGGAGCTGTCCGAAGAGGTGGCGTCGCAGGTGGTCTATGGCGAAGAGGACGTCGCCAAGCTGGTGACGTTCGACGCCAACGAGATCGCGGCCAAGCGTTCCGCCTGGAACGAAGCCTGGTCTCGCGCGATCGCGAAATAGGCCATGCACTTCGGGGAGCCGCCCGCCGGCTCCCCCTTTTTCTCCCCGCGACGCCCTTCGGTCGCGGCTGCAAGGACTGACGAATGTCGACAGGAACCATGAGACTGAGCCGCGAGCCCGCGCTCCTGTTGTCTCCGGGCCTGCTTTTCCTCCTGCTGGCCTTCTTCTTTCCCGCGATCCAGCTTCTCGCGCAGAGCTTCCTGACCGTCGGCGCCGAGGCCGGCCGCTTCACGCTCGAGCATTACGCCAAGGTCGTCGTCGACGACTTCTACGCCGGCGTGGCGCTGCGCACCTTCAGGCTCGCGCTCATCATCACCGCGCTCTGCCTCTTGATCGGCTTTCCGCTCGCCGTTGTCATGTCGCGCGCCGGCCCCACGCTGCGCACGATCCTCATCGTGCTGATCATCCTGCCGCTGATGACCAGCGTCGTCATCCGCACCTTCGGCTGGCTCGTCATTCTGGGGCCCGGCGGCGTGTTGAGCTGGACCCTGCAACAACTCGGCCTGATCGAGCGGAGCATGTCGCTGATGCACACCGAGACCGGCGTCGTGCTGGCGATGGTGCAGGTGCTCCTGCCCTTCCTCGTGTTGACGACACTCGGCAGCATCGGCCAGATCCCCGCCTCGCTCGAGGAAGCGTCGCGAACCATGGGCGCCGGCTTCTTCGGCAGCATCTATCACGTGACATTGCCCCTTTCCGTGCCCGGCCTCGCCTCCGGTTCGCTGCTGGTCTTCGCGCTGTCGATCAGCTCCTTCATCACGCCGTCGCTCGTCGGCGGAGTGCGCCTGCAGGTCATGGCGGGCAGCATCTACCAGCAGATGACCGGCTCCTTCGACTGGGGCTTCGGCGCCGCGCTGTCGGTGATCCTGCTCGTCATCACGCTGATGCTCATCGTGCCCTACATGGTCATCACCTCCCGGGTCGGGGGGCGCACATGATCGGCGCAACGCCTCGCTGGGTGCTCGGCGCCACGGCCTTCTTCCTCGTCGCGGTCGGCCTCTTCATGCTCGTGCCGCTGCTCGTCGTCATCGCCAGTTCGCTGTCGAGCAGCGAATTCCTGGTGTTTCCGCCGCCGGGGCTTTCGCTGCGCTGGTATGGCGAGATCCTGGGGTCCGACGCCTATCTCAACGCCGGCTGGACGAGCCTGAAACTGGCGCTGGGAACGGTGGTGCTGGCGCTTGCCCTCGGCACGCCGGCTGCCATCGCACTGACGCGCTTCCGCTTTGCCGGCCGCGCCGCGATCGCCTCGGTGTTCCTGTCGCCGCTGATCCTGCCGTCTCTGATCTTCGCGATCGGCCTGCTCATCGTCTTCAGCCGCTACGCCGCCGGCCCGTCCTTCCTCGGCCTGGTGATCGGCCATACCGTGATCACGATGCCCTATGTGATCCGCACCGTGTCGGCCAATCTCGCCGACATCGACCCCAATCTCGACGAGGCGGCCCGGGTCATGGGCGCGCGCTGGTGGCAGCGCTACCTGCTCGTCATCCTGCCCCAGTGCCGCACCGGCATGGCGGCGGGCGCCTTCTTCGCCTTCAACATCTCCTTCGACGACGCCGTCATCGCGCTGTTCATGCGCGCGCCGGGCGTCGAAACCCTGCCGATGCGCATTTATTCCACGCTCGAATTCAGCCCCGACCCGTCGGTCGCAGCCGTGTCCACGGTCATGATCGCCATGACCATGCTTCTGGTCGTGCTGCTCAACCGCGTCTTCGGCCTGTCCAGAATCGCCTGAGAGTCCCATGTCCCAATTGTCCGTCCAATCAGTGGTGAAACGCTTCGGCGACCTCGTGGTGCTCGACAAGTTCGACCTCGACGTCGCCAAGGGCGAGTTCATCGCCCTGCTCGGCCCCAGCGGCTGCGGCAAGTCCACGCTGCTGCGCATCATCGCCGGGCTGGAGCGGCCCAATGGCGGCGACCTGCACATCGCCGGCCGGTCGGTGACCGGGCTGGCGCCCGAACACCGCAACATCGCCCTGATGTTCCAAAGCTACGCGCTTCTGCCGCACATGACCGTCATCGAGAATGTGCGGTTTCCGCTGCGCATGCGCGGCGGCGGCGATCGCGAGACGCAGCGCGCGAAGGCGCTGGAGGCGCTCGCCCTCGTCAAGCTCGACCATCTCGCCGATCGCTTCCCGCGCCAGCTTTCCGGCGGCCAGCAGCAGCGCGTGGCGCTGGCGCGCTCGATCGTCGCCGAACCCGACCTGCTGCTGCTCGACGAACCGCTGTCCAACCTCGACGCGCGCCTGCGCGAGGACATGCAGGTGGAACTGAAGCGGCTGCATGAAAGCCTGGGCCTGACCACGATCTTCGTGACGCATGACCAGTCGGAAGCGCTCGGCCTCGCCGACCGCGTCATCCTGATGAATCGCGGCCGCATCGAGCAGGCGGGAAGCCCCGAGGACATATACAGCCGCCCGCGCACCGTCTTCGCCGCCGACTTCCTGGGCGGCGCCAACATCATCGAACTCGACGTTCAGGGATCGGGCGAGACCTGGCACGGCACGTTTGCCGACGGCACCCAAGTTCCGCTCGCCCACGCGTCCGACCTGACGGCCGGAAAACGCAAATTCATGCTGCGCAAGGAAGCCGTCGTCTTCAGCCCCGACGAGACAATGGCCACGGTGGAGGGCTCCATCGAGACGCAGAACTATCTTGGCGGCCAGACCCGGTCGCTGATCAAGGTGGGCGACATCGAGATCATCGCGCTCACCGATTCCGACCGCACCGAAACCGGCCGGCACGCCACGCGCATCGGCTGGCGTCCGGAGGAACTGATCCCCCTGCAGGACGCCTGAGTCGCGACGCGCCTCGCCCTCCTATCGCCGCGCGGCGTAGACCGGCGCGAGCCCCGATCCCGGCAGCGTCATCACCGGCGGAAAGCTGTTCATGTCGGAGAATGTGCAAAAGGCGGGCGGGCCCAGTTCCAGCACCGGGATGCGGCGCTGGAACTCCTCGGTCAATTCGGCCAGCGTTTGCCGGTAATCGGGCAGCATCGCGTCGGGCAGCCAGTCGATGACATAAGCCAGCGTGACGTGGAAGGTGTAGGCGTCATGTCCGGGCGTGCGGTGGCCGAAAGGCCCGACAAGGCCGTCACGCCAGGCACGCGCGGTCGCCTCGTCAGCATCGGTCGCACCGGTGAGCATCAGGCCGAGCGGCGTCACCTCGGCGATACGCATGGCGAACGGCCCCGGCCCCGAAAAATCCTCCAGCCTGTCGGCGAAATAGTCGGTCACGGTGCCAATCGGCGTGTCCACCGCCAGGTCGTGCGGCCAGTATTGCGGCTCGCGCTGGGTCTCGATCACGCCCTGGAAGAGCGTCATGTGCAGGCTCTCCAGATCGGTGAAGGCGAAGCGATGGCCCCAGGGCAGGCCGCGCAACCGCTCGCGCAGCTCGGCCAGCGCGGCCTGCGTCTTCGAACCCGGCACGACGTGGCAGACTACAGTGTTTCCCGCCTCGGGCAGGAACACGCCGTCACGGCTCAGCCGGACACCGACGAAGCGATTCGGTTGCGGATTGTTGGAAGCGGCAAAGGCCTCCAGCTCGAACATCTCGGGGCGGGGCATCGTGTCTCCGTCGCGTTGCATGTTTGCGTCCCTAATCCCGAAGCCCCGCCACTGGTGTGACGTTTCAATGATTTTTTCGCGTCTGGTCCGGCGAAGCGTCAGCTCACCCCTTACGGAGCCACCCGAACCAAATTGTCATTCGTGTCCGGCGCGGCGATCTGCTAGCCTGCGACACAACCATCGGAGGAAATTTTCATGACCGCACACGGCACGGTCCACTGGACCGAACTGAACACCCACGACGCCGACCGGGCGATGGCGTTTTACGGCGACACGATGGGCTGGACCTTCGACGCCGTGCCGATGGGCGGCGGCGTGACCTACTATCTGTGCAACGCTGACGGCGAGACGGTCGCCGGCATCTTCACCATGGACAATCCGATGTTCGCCGCCGTGCCGGAACACTGGTTCACCTATTTCGCGGTCGAAGACGTCGATGCGCTGGTGGAAAAGGCCAGGGACGTCGGCGCGCTGATCCTGCGCGAACCGTTCGACGTGCCCGGCACGGGCCGCGTCGCCATCGTGCAGTCGCCCAGCGGCTCGGCCTGCGGCTGGATGACGCCCGCGCAGATGTAGGCGCCAGCAGGCGGACAGGATGGACAGCGTTCACCACTGATTGACGTTGATGCCGGCGTGACGCTTCATTCGTTCACATTGTTCGGCTAACCTTCCGTCAGCGCGCGAATCCGGAGACCCGAAATGAGCTCAACCCTGATCATCCTGATCATCGTCATCGCCGTGGCGGGCTATGCCATCGTCACCTATAACGGCCTGGTGCGAGTGCGCCAGATGGTGCAGGAGGCATGGAGCGGCATCGACGTCCAGTTGAAGCGCCGCGCCGACCTGATCCCCAACATCGTCGAGACGGTGAAGGGCTATGCCGGCCACGAGCAGGAAACCCTGGAAAAGGTGACCGAGATGCGCACGCGTGCGCAGTCGGTGCCCGCCGGCGACATTGCCGGCCGCGCGGCGGCGGAAGGCATGCTCAGTCAGGCGCTCGGCCGGCTGATGGCGGTCGCCGAGGCCTATCCGGACCTGAAGGCGAACGAGAATTTCCGCGACCTGCAGGGCACGCTGGAAACGCTGGAAAGCGAGATCCAGATGGCGCGACGCTATTACAACGGCTCGGCGCGCGAACTGAACGTCAAGGTGGAGAGCTTCCCCTCCAACGTGATCGCCAACAGCTTCGGCTTCGTGCGGGCGGACTACTTCGAACTGGAGGATCCGTCGGACCGCGAGCGACCCGAGGTGAAGTTCTCCTGACGGACTGAGCGTTCCATGCTGCGCGGCATCCCTGCCTTCCTGCTCGCTTGCCTGCTGCTGGCCGCCTCGGCGGCCTCGTCACTTGCGGCCGAGGAAATCCTGCTGTTTCGCTCCGACGTCGACGTGCGGGCGAATGGCGACTATCTCGTGACCGAGACGATCCGGGTCAACGCCGAGGGCCGCGACATCCGCCGCGGCATCTTTCGCGACTTCCCGGTGCTGTTCGAAGACGAGAACGGCAACACCGCCCGCGCCGGCTTCGAACTGATCTCGGCGACCCGCGACGGCCGGCCGGAGACGACGCGCGTCGTCAGCAACGAGAGCATGGTGCGCGTCTATCTCGGCAAGGAGGACGTGTTCTTGTCGCCGGGCGTCTATTCCTACCAACTCACCTACCGCACCGACCGGCAGGTCCGCTTTTTCGACGATCACGACGAGGTCTACTGGAACGCGACCGGCACGGAGTGGATCTTCCCGATACGCAAGGCGATTGCCGTGATCGACCTCCCGGACGGCGGATCGGCGCAGGACACGGTCGCCTATACCGGCGGTTACGGATCGCAGGCGCAGAACGCGACCGCCACCCTGTCGCAGGGCGGCAATGTCGTCACCTTCGAGACGACGCGTGCGCTCGGACCGCGCGAGGGACTGACCGTGGCCGTGGCCTTCCAGAAGGGTGTCATCGCCGAACCGTCGGACGAGCAGAAATTCGCCTGGTATCTTCGCGACAACATCGCCACGCTGATCGCCGTCGGCGGCGTCACGCTAGTGACGCTCTACTATTTCTTCGCCTGGATGCGCGTCGGCCGCGATCCGCCGGCCGGGGTGATGGTGCCGCGCTGGGACCTGCCGAAGGGCGTCTCGCCGGCGCTGACGCATTACATCTGGAACAAGGGCCTTAAGCGCAAGGGCTTCCCGGCGATCTCGGCGGCGGCGATCAACCTTGCCGTGAAAGGCTACCTTGAGCTTGGCGACATCGGCGACACCATCACCATCAAGCGCACCGACAAGCCGCTGACCGGCGAGAAATTCCCCGTCGGCGAAGCAGCGCTCCTGAACAAGATCGCCAGCTATGGCGGGGCGCTGATCGTTCACAAGGCGAACGGCACCAAGGTGAAGTCGCTCGCCTCGAATTTCAGCAGCGCGATGGAGCGCGAGCACCGCTCGGTTTTCTACAAGGCCAATATGGGCTGGATCATTCCGGGCGTCTTCGTGTCTGCCGTCACGGCGATCGCGACCCTGGCGCTCGGCAATCTGAGCGACGACACGATCGGCCTGATCGTCTTCGCGACCGTCTTCGGCGGCATCGTCACGATCATCTCGATCACGATCGCCAAGCAGCTGCGCAACGGCTTTGCCGGCAAGCTGCAGCTCGTCTTCTCATTCTTCGTCTTCGGCGCGATCCTGGTCAATTCCGGCATCTTGGCCGGGACGAGCGTCCGCGACATGACCGGCGACCCGATGGTGATCGGCGCCCTGGTCACGCTCGCCATGGTCAACGTGCTGTTCTTCTTCCTGATGGGCGCGCCGACGAGGCTCGGCCGCCAGCGGACCGACGAGATCGAAGGGCTGAAGCGCTACCTGACCGTGGCCGAGAAGGACCGGATGAACATGGCCGGCGCGCCGCAGATGTCGCCACAGCATTTCGAGACGCTGCTGCCCTATGCGGTCGCGCTCGGCGTGGAAAAGCAGTGGTCGAAGGCCTTCCAGGCCTGGCTCGCCACCGCCGTTGCGGCAGGCGCGGCGGCAGCCGTCGCCTATCACGGGCCCGGCTGGTATCGCGGCCGCGGCATCGACGTCGATCGGATCGGCGACACGATGGGCAATCTCGCCGGCTCCATGTCGAACAGCTTCACGGCCTCCCTGCCGAAGCCGAAATCCTCCTCGTCAGGCTTTTCGGGCGGCGGCGGCTTTTCCGGCGGTGGCGGCGGCGGGGGTGGCGGCGGCGGCTGGTAGCCGCTTTTGCCGGCAAGCGGGATGACAGAACCGCCCCGGCTTGCTATTCGCCCCGCGACAAGACTGTACCTCTCGGACCGCACCGGACCTCCCATGCCTGACCTCCTGCTCGAACTCTTCTGCGAAGAAATCCCCGCCCGCATGCAGCGCAAGGCGGCGGGCGACCTGAAGAAGGCCGTCACCGACGCGCTGGTGGATGCGGGCCTGACCTATGAGGGCGCCCGCGAATACTGGACGCCGCGCCGGCTGACGCTCGACCTGCGCGGCCTGACCGCCCGCTCTGCCGACATCTCCGAGGAGCGCAAGGGCCCCCGCGCCGACGCCCCGGAAAAGGCGATCGCCGGCTTCCTGCGCGGCGCGGGCCTCGCCTCCATCGACGAGGCGGAACTGCGCTCCGACCCCAAGAAGGGCGATTTCTACGTCGCCGTGATCAACAAGCCCGGCCGCGACGCCGAGGAGATCATCGCCGAGGCGATGCCCGGCATCGTGCGCTCGTTCCCGTGGCCGAAATCCATGCGCTGGGGCAAGGCCTCGCGCGAGCCCGGCTCGCTGCGTTGGGTGCGGCCGCTGCAATCGATCCTGTGCACCTTCGGCCCCGAAACCGAGGAGACGAAGGTCATCGCCTTCGAGGTGGACGGCATTGTTTCCGGCAACGTGACGCGCGGCCACCGCTTCCACGCGCCCGAGCCGATCACGGTGCGCCGCTTCGACGACTATGTTGCCAAGCTGGAGGCGGCGAAGGTCGTGCTCGACGCGGAGCGCCGCAAGGACATCATCGCCACCGACGCGCGCAACCTCGCCTTCGCGCAGGGCGTGGAACTGGTCGAGGACGAGGGCCTGCTGGAGGAGGTCTCCGGCCTCGTCGAATGGCCGGTCGCGCTGATGGGCGAATTCGAGGCCGATTACCTCGAAATCCCCGACGAGGTGGTGCGGCTGACCATCAAGACCAACCAGAAATGCTTCGTCTGCCGCGATCCCGAAACGCGCCAGCTGACCAACCGCTTCATCCTCGTCGCCAATATCGAGGCGAAGGACGGCGGTAAGGAGATCGTGCACGGCAACGGCAAGGTGGTGCGCGCGCGGCTGGCGGACGCGCTGCATTTCTGGAAGACTGACCAGGCCGACCTGCCCGACCTCGGCGAGTTGGAGGCCTCGGCTGAGAAATTCGGCCTCGACCTGACAAAGCCGCTCGACCAGCGCATGGCCAAGCTCGACCGGCTGAACGTCACCTTCCACGCCAAGCTCGGCACTCAGGGCGAGCGCGTGGAACGTATTGCCAAGCTGGCGGAGGAGCTGGCGCCGAAGGTCGGCGCGAAACCGGCCGACGCCCGCCGTGCCGCAGTCCTCGCCAAGGCCGACCTGACGACCGAGGTGGTCGGCGAGTTTCCCGAGGTGCAGGGGGCGATGGGCCGCATCTATGCCGAGTTGCAGGGCGAAGACGTCGCCGTCGCGACCGCCGTCGAGGACCATTACAAGCCGCTCGGCCCGACCGACGATGTGCCGACCGATCCGGTCGCCATCGCCGTCGCACTCGCCGACAAGCTCGACACGCTGACCGGCTTCTGGGCCATCGACGAGAAGCCGACCGGCTCGAAGGACCCCTATGCGCTCAGAAGGGCAGCGTTGGGGGTGATCCGGATCTTGTTGGAGAACGGGGTGCGGTTATCAATTAACTCCACTCTTGATTTCGCGGCAGAGGATGTAGCGGACCACATTCGAGATCCTCGCCTCGATCGCGAATTTCAGATTGCAGGAGAACTCGAAGCGAGTCTTGGCGGAGATTCGCTTATGGATCAGGTCATTGAGCGCGATCTCGCACAACCCGCCGAAACATTTGAGCGCTCTGACGAGGTTCGCAGCAGGGTTCTGAATGACCTCCTCTCCTTCTTCCATGACCGCCTGAAGGTCTGGCTCCGCGATTCCGGTGCCCGCCACGACCTGATCGACGCGATCCTGTCGCCGGAAGACGACGACCTGCTGATCGTCGTGCGCAAGGTCGAAGCGCTCGGCGCGATGCTCGACACCGATGCCGGTGCGAACCTGTTGGCCGGCGCGAAACGCGCACTGAACATCCTGGCGGCGGAAGAGAAGAAGGACGGCGAAGGCGCCTTCGACGGCGCGGTCGACAAGGCGCTTTTGAGCGAATCGGCCGAGCGCGAGCTCGCCAATGTGCTCGACACCGTCGCCGGCCATGTCGACGCCCACATCACACGGGAAGAATACCCCGAGGCCTTCACGGTCCTGTCGGAACTGCGCCCGGCCGTCGATGCCTTCTTCGACGCCGTCATGGTCAACGCCGACGACCCCGCCATCCGCACCAACCGCCTGCGCCTCCTCTCCTCCCTGCGCGCCACGACACGCAAACTCGCGGATTTTTCGAAGATCGCTGGCTGAGGCGTCCGCGCCTCGCCTTTTCTCCCCTTCGGCCGACGCCGGGTTCAGCGCCCCTTTCGGTGAAGTCGCGAAAAGCGCGCGAAGGGTCGCACCGGCGAATTCGGTCACTTCCGAATTGCTTCTATGCGTCGGGGGGGAAATGCCGTCATCGGCCATTGCGCAATCCGTCACGGACGGCTGATCGTCTGAACGATCCCCGTGACGGCCGGTGAAAGCGCACCACGGATTTTGCTGCGGGGCCCGCTTGCGCGCCTCCGCTCATCGGCATGCACGCTCGAGGCCGGTCATCGAGAAAAACCGGCCTCGAGCGTCACGCCGGCACGTCAGGGATACGAACGTCCGAGGCTGGCCCGGGCATCCGCTCCCCGCGCGTTACCAGCTGAACTGCAGACCTGCCCGGCCGCCGACTTCCTCGCCGGCGAAGCCGACGCCGCCGGAGGCCGTGATGCGGGTTCCGCCGGCGGCCTCGTTGAGCACCACCGAGCCCGTCAGGCCAAGAGCATGGGACTCGCCGGCCGCTCCCCAGTTGATCCGCACGCCGAACTTCTCGCCCGGCAGCAGATCGGGATCCTCAAGCGAATTGGAGATCGCGATATTGTCGTAGGCGGCCTTCATGTCCGGCTGGCTGGCGAGATCGACGCACTGATCAGTGCCTGGAATCCTGGCCCAGCCTGCTCCCATTTCGCTGCAAACCTGGACATAGTCCACCGGCTCGGCTTGGGCCGACGCTGTCAAAGCGCAGACGGCAGCGGCGGACGCGAAAATTGCGGAAACGATTCTGTACATGATGCCCCTCAATGATCAAAAAATAAGCAGAAATTGATTCTCCTTCTCGAAGGCTAACAATTCTTTATTTTGCTCGCAATGCATTGATTCTACATTTCTTTATCAACCCGCGAGATTTTATAATACTTACGTAACGGAATCTCTATTTGCAAAAACGCCCGCGACAAGCGCGGGCGCAAGGTGTTGAAACCGTCTGCTTCGGTCAGCGCAGGAGGTCAGCGTTTTCCAGGATGCGGGTGTCGATCTCGTTCTGGATGATGACGTCCTCGATCTGGCTCGTGTCGACCGAAAGCTGTTCCAGGCGCTGCTCGATGCGCTGGTCGGCGGAAGCGGACACGTCGTCCTTCGCGGCGTCCTCTTCCTCCTGTTGCCGGTCGTCGCTCGCGCTGTCGTCGTCCGGCTTGTCGGCGTTCTGCAGATCGGGCGAGTTCTGGTCCGGGCTCAGGCCGGGTCCGCCGATCGAGGGCATGTTGAACTGGCCGGCCTGCGGCGCGACGATGATCTTCGGCATGCTCGACGGGTCGAATTCGATGAAGATCACCGACGGAAAGGCCGGATCCTCCTCGATGACGTAGTCCGCGCGCGCCGGCGCATTCGCCAAGAGGGCCGCAACGCAGGTCGCGGATGCAACAAGTCCAAGTCTGGTCATGGTTCGGTTCCCCACATGCTCAAATCCGGAATGCGCTCGACGCCCGGAATGTTCTCATCACCCGGCGAAACGGTAGCATGCGGGCCTTGCAACGCCGTTTTGGATTTCACTCAAATTTTATGGGCCGCTCCGGGCCGTTGCGCGGGTGAGGAGCGAAGTGTAGCAATCGCCGCCGGAACATGCGTTTGGAGTGAATTTTGGAGCAGAGCGTGAAGGCGCAGCCATGCCGGATCCTGCCCGCCGAGCCGGAGGCCATGGCGCAGGCCAAGGCCGCGCTCGCGGCCGGCGACGCCGTCGCGATACCGACCGAGACGGTCTACGGGCTTGCCGCCGACGCGACCAATGGCGAGGCGGTGGCGCGTATCTTCGCGGCCAAGCAAAGGCCGTCCTTCAACCCGCTGATCTGCCATGTGACGGACATCGCCATGGCCGAAGCCTTCGCGACGTTCGATCCGCTGTCGCGCCGCCTGGCCGAGGCCTTCTGGCCCGGCGCGCTGACGCTGGTCCTGCCGCTGAAGCCCGGCCACGCGATCCATCCGCTGGTCACCGCGGGGCTGGAGACGGTCGCGGTGCGGGCGCCAAAAGGGTTCGGCGCGGAACTGATCGCCGCCCTTGGCCGCCCTCTCGCCGCGCCCAGCGCCAACCGCTCCGGCCGGATCAGCCCGACCAGCGCGCAGGCCGTCGCCGACAGCCTCGGTGACGCGATTTCCCTGGTCATCGACGGCGGGGCGACCCAGGTCGGCGTGGAATCGACGATCGTGAAGGTCGAGGACGACAGAATTCGCCTGTTGCGGCCCGGCGGCGTGGCGGCCGAGGCGATCGAGGCCGTCGCGGGCCAAACGCTCCTGCGCGCCGAGACGGGCGCCGCGATCCAGGCGCCGGGCATGCTCGCCTCGCATTACGCCCCGACGGCGCGCATGCGGCTCGACGCCGATCGCGTGGAACCCGGCGAAGCGCTGCTCGGCTTCGGGCCGAAGCGGATCGAAGGCGCGGACAAGGCGGCGGCCGTGCTCGTGCTGTCGCAGGCGGGCGACACGGTCGAGGCCGCGGCGAAGCTGTTCGACTACATGGCGCGGCTGGACGCCAATGGCGCGGCGTGCATCGCCGTCGAGCCGATCCCGCATGACGGGCTGGGCGAAGCGATCAACGACCGTCTGGCCCGCGCCGCCGCGCCGCGACCGGAAACCGGCGAAAAGGGATGAGGCAGGGATGAGCGCACCGGACAACGACATCGTCGGTCAATTCGCGGCCATCGTCGGCGAGGCCAATGTGCTGACCGAAGTGGCGGACACTGCGCCCTATCTGAAGGAATGGCGCGGCCGCTGGACGGGCAAGACGGCCGCCGTGGTCCGGCCGGGATCGACGGTGGAGGTTGCCGCGATCCTGAAGCTGGCCAGCGAGACGGGGACGGCGATCGTGCCGCAGGGCGGCAATACCGGCCTCGTCGGCGGCCAGATCCCCGACGCGAGCGGCAGGCAGGTGATCCTGTCCACGTCGCGGCTCAATCGCATCCGTGAGATCGACCCGGCCGGCAACACGATCACGGTGGAGGCCGGCGTGGTGCTGCAGACCGTTCAGGAAGCGGCCATGGAGCACAACCGGCTGTTCCCGCTGTCGCTCGGCGCGCAGGGCTCCTGCCAGATCGGTGGCAACCTCTCCACCAATGCCGGCGGCACCGGTGCACTCGCCCATGGCGTGGCGCGCGACCTGTGCATCGGGCTGGAAGTCGTGCTGCCCACCGGCGAGGTGCTCGACGCGCTCAACAAGTTGAAGAAGGACAATACGGGCTACGATCTGCGCGACCTGTTCATCGGGGCGGAAGGCACGCTCGGCGTCATCACGGCCGCCGTCTTGAAGCTTTTTCCGAAGCCGGCCGGGCTCGCGACCGCCTTCATCGCCCTGCCCTCGCCGGCGGAAGCGCTGGCCCTGTTCGGCCGGGCGCGCGAGGCGGCCGGCAACGGCCTCACCGCCTTCGAACTGATGGCGCGCATTGGCGTGGAATTCACGGTGCGCCACGTCGACGGCGTGCGCGATCCTCTCTCCGACCATCATCCCTGGTACGTGCTGATGGAAATCTCCTCAGGCCAGTCGGAGGAGGACGCGCGGGCGACACTGGAGAGCGTGCTCGAACACGGCATGGAGCACGGGCTGGTGCTCGACGGCGTGATCGCTGAGAGCTTCCAGCAACGCGCCGATTTCTGGCGGCTGCGCGAGGGCATGTCGGAAAGCCAGATCCCCGAGGGCGGGTCCATCAAGCACGACATTTCCGTTCCCGTGGACCGCGTGCCGGATTTTCTGGCCGCGGCGGACAAGGCGGTGCTCGCGATCGAACCGGGTTCGCGCATCTGCGCCTTCGGCCATCTGGGCGACGGCAACATACACTACAACATCTCCCAGCCAGTCGGCGCCGACAAGGCGGTGTTCCTGACGCTGATCGAGGTCATCACACCGGCGGTGCATCGAATCGTCGGCGATTTCGGCGGATCGATTTCGGCCGAGCACGGAATCGGCCAGATGAAGCGCGACGAATTGGCGGAGGTGAAGCCGCCCGTGGCGCTCGACCTGATGCGTCGCATCAAGCGCGCCTTCGACCCTGCAGGCATCATGAATCCGGGCAAGGTGATCGTCCCCGATTGACCCGTTTCGGGACTCGCCTCGAATACGCCCGATCGCGGTTCCGATTTGCTAACCATTTCCCGGATCAGGCTTTTTTAACGCTGTTTCTTAGGCTGGCATCAGGGCACACCTCGTAATGTGACATCCACACCGGCGCCAAAAACAAAAAGACAGAGGCCGGCATGCAGGGACGAGAGTGACAGAGGCGAAAACGCCCGTAGCTCTCAGGGATGAACAGGTGAGGCGTCCAACATGGCTTCTGGCGTACAACCGGTCTGGGCCGGGCAGGAATTCAGGCTCGATCCGGCGAAGCTGCCGCAGAAACTGATCTACGCCACCCGCACCCAGGCGGGCGACGTGCAAATCACGGTCAACCAGAATGGTTGCGTGCTCAAGCGGCAGCTCGACGTGTCGGGCCTGCCCTTGAATATCGCCCTGCCGGTCAACGCCTTTTCGGGCGTCGCCGCGCGGGCCATGTATACGGGGCCGGAAAGCGTGCTCGTCACGCTGGAGCTGATGCACTCGGATCCGGAACTCACCGTGCCGCTCTATGTCGGCCACGATCTGGAAGGCATCGCCCGCGACTGGCAGCAATGGTCGGAGCTTCTGGGTCTGCCAATGCTCATCGTCGATGAAGACGGGGTCACCCGCACCCTCGACGAAAGCGCCCGCAACGTGATCAAGGATCGCAGCCATCCGCGCCGCCACCACGCCATGTTCGCCGAACGGCGTCCGCGCTTCCTGGCGCGCCGGCGCATGGGGTCTCTCGGCTGCCGCATGGTTCTCGACGGCGTCGAGATCATCGCGCGGGACTGAGCGGGATCAGGCGAGCGGCGCGGCCGCCAGCAGGCCCGCGAAAACCAGCCAGCCCAGAAACGAATTGGCCTTGAACAGCTTCAGGCACTGATCCGCGTCGTCGATGTCGAGCACGCGGATCTGCCACAGCATGTGCACCGCCGCGGCCGCGAGGCCGAAATAGGCCATGACCGGAACGCCGGCCGCGAACCACGCCCCCGCGAACAAGACCAGGCAGCCCGAATAGAGCCCGAAGAGCCAGGGCTTGGTGTTCGCGCCGAACAGCAGTGCGGTGGAGCGCACTCCGACCAGCGCGTCGTCCTCCTTGTCCTGATGGGCGTAGATCGTGTCGTAGCCGATCGTCCACAGGATCGCGCCTGCATAGAGCAGCGCCGGCGCCAAACCGACTTCGCCGAAGATCGCCGCCCAGCCCATCCAGGCGCCCCAGGAAAAGGCGAGGCCAAGGGTGAGTTGCGGCCAGTCGGTGATGCGTTTCATGAACGGATAGACGGCCACGACGGCAAGCGATGCGATACCGAACAGGATCGCGAAGAGATTGAACTGGATGAGCACCAGAAAGCCGACCAGCGCCTGAAGCACGAGGAACACCCAGGCCTGGCGCCGCGTCACCTGACCGGAGGGCAAAGGGCGAGAACGGGTGCGTGCCACCTTCTCGTCGATCTTCTGGTCGACCAGATCGTTATAGGTGCACCCTGCCCCGCGCATGGCGACCGCGCCGATCAGGAACAGGACCAGATGCCACGGATGCGGCCAGGGCGCGAAGGCGAGCGACGGATCGCCCGCACCCGCCAGGCCCGCGAGCGCCGCAGACAGCCAGCAGGGCCACAGCAGCAGCCACCAGCCGATCGGCCGGTCCCAGCGGGCAAGCTGTGCGTAGGGCCACTGGCGGCGCGGAAGGGCGCGATAGACCCAATGGCCCGACGGCGCGTCGGCGACCCGGCCCTGAGCTTCGCGTGACTGGATGGTGTCCTGCATGGCTGCACAGGTGACAAGGCAGCGGACAAAGGTCAAGGGCCGGCCGGTTGGACTTGACCCCCGGCGACCGGGGTCGTACCGCAGCCGCACCTTCCAATGGAGCGCGCCATGAATGTTTTGCTGATCGGATCGGGCGGACGCGAGCACGCGCTGGCCGTCAAACTGGCGAGCTCGCCGCTTCTCGAAACGCTCTTCTGCGCGCCGGGCAATCCGGGCATCGCCGAGACCGCCACCTGCGTGGTCGTGGACGTCGCCGACCACGCCAAGTTGATCGATTTCTGCCGGATCAACGGCGTCGGCCTCGTTGTCGTCGGACCGGAGGCGCCGCTCGTCGACGGGCTGGCGGATGCGCTGAAGGACGCCGGCATCGCCGTTTTCGGGCCGAGTGCCGCTGCGGCGCAACTGGAGGGCTCGAAAGGCTTCACCAAGGCGTTGTGCGACCGGATGGACATCCCGACCGCGGCCTATGGGCGCTTCAACAACGCACCGAAGGCGAAGGCCTATGTGCGTCAACAGGGCGCGCCAATCGTCATCAAGGCCGACGGACTGGCCGCCGGTAAAGGCGTCACCGTCGCGCAGACGCTGGAAGAGGCGCTCGCTGCGATCGAAGACTGTTTCGAGGGCGCGTTCGGGGAGGCCGGCGCCGAGGTCGTGGTCGAAGAATTTCTCGAGGGCGAGGAGGCGTCGTTCTTCTGCCTGTGCGACGGCACGACCGCCCTGCCCCTGACCACCGCGCAGGACCACAAGCGCGTCGGCGAAGGCGACACCGGCCCGAACACCGGCGGCATGGGCGCCTATTCGCCGGCCTCCATCATGACGGATGCGCTGATCGCGGAGGTGATGGAGAAGATCATCGATCCGACGATGCGCGGCATGGCGGAACAGGGCATGCCGTTCACCGGCGTGCTATATGCCGGCCTGATGCTGACCGCCGACGGGCCGAAGCTGATCGAATACAATGTCCGGTTCGGCGATCCGGAATGCCAGGTGATCATGCCGCGGCTGAAGGACGATCTGCTGGCGCTGACGAAGGCGGCGGCAGACGGAAACCTGGTCACATCGACACTCGACTGGAGCCGCCAGGCCGCGGCCACCGTGGTGATGTGCGCGCCGGGCTATCCCGCATCGGCCGAGAAGGGGTCCGTGATCCGGTTGCCGAAGGCGGCCGACCTGCCGGAGGGCGTCACGATCTATCAGGCCGGCACGGCTCAAAAGGACGGCGACCTCGTCGCCAGTGGCGGACGCGTCCTCAACGTGACGGCGATGGGCGACACGGTGACGGACGCGCTCGAACAAGCCTATCGCGCCGTCGACATGGTCGACTGGCCGGAAGGCTTTTGCCGCAGGGACATCGGCTGGCGGGAAATCGAACGCGAGACTAACCGTCCCTAGCACCCGCACGCAGCCTCGACCGAGCAAATCAAACAGAAGTTTTCTCGATACGGCGGTTGGCAAACCGGTTCTATTTTGCTGTCTATTCCGCAGGGGCGACAGTCTGGGGAATTTGATGACGCATCGTATTGCGGCGATAGCCTTCGCCTTTCTTGCCCTTCTTGTCACGTCCGCCTCAGTGCGGGCCGATCTGGTCAGCTTCACCCAGGCCGAGGCGAGCTATTTCAAGCTCCGCGCCTATTTCGACGAGCTGCAGGACCGTTTCGAGGCGGCCAACATCGGAACGGGCGCGGACCGGACCGCCTCGGCATGGGCGAACAACTGGCAATTCTATGACCGCGAACGCGCTCCGATGGGCGATGACATCGACGCGATGCATGGCGAGTTGCGGCGATTGCGCGACGCGGTGGGCGCGGAGACCGCAAACCTCGCCGACGCCCGCGCTCAACTGCGCCTGACCCGCAACGAAATGCAGGCCGTGCGCTTCGGCGACATCGGACCGGGGGACGCCGACGACATCGGCAAGGCGACACGATTCGCGAAGAAACTGGCGCTCAGTTTTCGCGAGCGGGAACTGGAACGCCGCGTGGCGGACGCCGAGCAAGACGTCAAATCGCTGCAGACCCGCTACGAGGCGCTCTACAAGCGCACCAAGGCGCGGTCGCCCAATGTCTATCAGCCGCTCTGGTCCGAGATCGAGACGGCGCGGAACAAGTTACTGTCCGAAAGGACATCCGCCTCCAACAACGGCACGGCACGACCGCTTGCGGGCGAACTGGCGATCGCGCGCGAGCGGCTCAACGCGGTTTCGGAGACCTATCTGAAGGAACTGCTGCAAATGCAGCCACCGCAACTCGTGCGGCTGGAAGCGCTCTACCCCGAGAGGCACTGGTATGTGGGCGAATGGCAGCCAGATGCGGAAGCGTCCCCGTCGCCAGGAGCCAAGACGCCGGAAGCCATGCGGCGCGGCTACGAGATGGCGATCGGGCAATTGACCGACGACATCGCGACGCTCGATGCCGAGATCGACGACCTGACGCGATTGCTCGACACGGTCGGCAAGGGCTGGCGGACGGCAGACCGGATCGCCCGGGAGTTCGACAACACCATCGTGCAATCGGACGTTCATCTGGCGATCGTGAACGGTGCGATCGAGGGCGCGGCCGTGGCGGGCGCCTTCTTCGCGACCGGGGGACTGTCGGCGGCCGCATCGCCCGGCATGATCGGCATGCTCGCGGGGCAGGCAGCCTCGGCGTCGTCGAGCGCCGCCAGGAAAGCAGCGGCCGGCGCGGGCATGGACGCCCTTCTCCGACAGGCGGGAGCCAGGTCGAAGCAGATCGCCGCCGAACTGATTGAGGCGACCTGGTCGGCGTCACAGAAGCCTTATCTGAAAACCGCAAGGGATCTGGCCGGCAGTGTGTTCCAGCGCTACGATTCTGCGCTTGCCGAGCGCGCGGCGTCGCATCTGGCCAAGGCCATCGCCGAGGTGGGACCGGTGAAGGCGGGCCTGACATATGCGGCGGGGCAGAATTACGGATTGCCCGGCTACGTCACGAACGCGTCGGCCGCCTTGATCACGGGGGCGGCGGGAGAGGACGCCTTCCAGAAGGCCGTGACCTATTCGCCCATCGTCATCAACGACGTGGTGGAAAGCGTCGTGACCAACGGCTTCGACGACTTCACCAACAGCTACCAGGTGGCCAAAGCCGCCGCGACGGGCACCACGGGGCAACTCGGCGCGGAGACGGTCGGTGGCGCCGCAGCGGCAGGGGTGGCGGTGGTGTCCACCTTTCTGAAGATCGGCACGACCGCGATCCATTCCGAACTGGTCGGGCAATGGACGCGCGAAATGCAGAAACACGCCGCCGAATCCGGCGTCCACAAGGCGCGTTATTTCGAACTGGTGGCGGCACGGCAGATGCTCGAGGACGACAGGGCCTTCAAGACGAGGTTGCGCGCCAGTTTCGAGGCCCTGAAGGAGGCGAATCCGCGCCGCCAAAAGCTGGCGCCGGACGCTCAACCGCTTCCACGCGACGATTTCGACAAGATCGGCCGGTGGTCTCTCACCGCGACCTTCTCGAGGCCCATCCTCGAGCCACCGCTTTTCCAGGCCGACGGCCTGACATTCGGGACCGCGCGTCCGCTGCATGGCGAGGCCGGAAAGGCCGCCCCTGCGTGGATCGTCGAGGTTGTCGACATGGGCGGCATTCCGGACGATGCGCGGGGGGTGCGTGTCAGCGTCGCGCTTTCCGGCAAGGAGCAGCCCTATGCACGGCTGGACGCCGATCCGGCAACTCCGCTGCAGCTTGCCGCCATCACTCGGGAGGGATGGCGCGGCTACGAGAATGGCGCGCCGGACACCAACCACGTGCTCCCGATCAATCCCGACGAAGCATGTTCCGGCAACACCGGAGACTGCAGCGACGAACAGGGAGTGCCGGAGTGCCCCGTTCAAACCGGAGCCGCCATTGCAGAGACGGTGATAGACAGCACGCAGACCTTCGTCGGTTACTATCATGACGGGCGGGACGTCGATTGGGGCCTATGCGCTTTCTACAATCCCGTCACGAGCACCTGCATGGACCGCACGGTTTCGGGCAACTTCGACGCTTTGTGCCTCGACGCGGACGGCAAGCTTCTGCTCAACTCCGCTGGCGAACCGTACAGTCCTTACGACAACGAATATTTGAGATTTCAAGACAATGCCGACGCTGCCCTTCCTTCGGGCTTTGGTGGCGATATCGTGTTTGAAGAGTTCGAACCTCCGGCCTTGCCCGGCGGGCTCTCATCGGACAGCCCGTTTACGCTCGACGACACCACCCTGCCCGCGCTTCCGCGGCAATAGGAAGGAGCTGCGGCCAGAAATATGAAATTACATATTTCCTTGTCATGGATCAAAGACTGTTCCCGGAAAGCTGCGATCTTTCTCGCGTCACGAGATTTCGAAAGGATCGCGTCATGGGGATTTTCGCCCGCATCAACGAGAGAATGGATCGCCAGGCCCATCTGATGGGCGAGATGATGAAGCGGCTCGACGTGAACACGGAAGCCGCGGCCGACGGCCTCGAAAGCGCGGCGCGGCGGTGCCTGATGTGCCGGGCAAGCGAAGAGTGCCAGCACTGGCTGGAAGGCAAGGGCGACACCGCGCCGGACTTCTGCCCCAACGCCGATCTCTTTGCCCTCTACAGCAAGTGACCGGCGCCCCGTTTGAGACGCTGACCCGCGCGCTCAAGGGCAAGGTTTAGCGCGTCTCACAGATGTCCTGACATCAAGCTTCGCCGCAACCGTCAAAGCGTTCGAGCGTCGCACGCCCGTTGGTGATGGCGTGGGCGCGGGCGGAGAATTTCGTGCCGCCATCCTCGTCATGCAGAAACAGCGGCGACGCGAATTCCATCTGCTTGCGGCTGCCCTTGATGCCGGTGACGACGATGCGGATAGCCGACTTGCCCGGTCGCGGATGGACCGGCAGGACCACGATCGCGCCGTAGCGGCCCCGCATCGCCTCCAGGATTTCGACGACGGATTTCGGGCGCGCGATCACCGACAGGCCGCCCCCCGGCCGGGCGATGGCGCAGGCCGTCTTGATCCAGCGGGCAAACAGATCCGCCTGCATGACATGAGCACCCGCCTTCTCCGCCTTGGGCGTGGCGCGGTCCTTCGGATCGTTGAACGGCGGATTGGCGATCACCCAATCGAAATGATCGCGCGGAAGGCCGGCCTCCTCGCGCGCCCTGCCGTCGAGCGCGACATCCGCCTCGACCACCGTCGCGCGATCTTTCAAATGTCCGTTGCCGTCAAGCGCCAGCCCGGCGCGGGCGCAGGCCGCCATCAGCGGCGATGTCTCATAGAGAACGGCGCGGGCCTGCGGACATCGGTCGAGCACGGAAAACGCGGCTGCCCCTGCCCCGGCGCCGAGATCGGCCAGCATGCCTGCAAAGCCGTCCGGCACGGCGGCGGCGAGAACCGTTGCATCGACGCCGGACCGATGCGCGCCTTCGGCCGGCTGAACAAGGTAAAAGCCACCGCGATGGAAGGCGTCGACGGTGGTCTCGACGCCCATGACGAGAGGCCCGTCCATGACGGTCAGCCTTTCAGTTCGTCTTCAAGCCCCGCATCACGCAGGATGCGCCGTGCCTGCTGAACGCGGTCGGCTTCGACCAGAACACGGCGCGGCAGGATGCCCAGCGAACCGTCGAGGATCGACATGTTCTGATCGGCCACGAGAAATCCGATGCCGGCCTCGCGCATCAGCGACTCCACGAAGGACAGCGTCACCGGATCATTTGTGCGCATCAATTCTTCCATGCGCCTGTGATAGGCCCCTGCCCGACCGTCAACAAGCCGCAGTTTCAACGAACAGTCAAAAAGACGTGTCCGTTGCGTGCCAATTCGCCGCTTGCCCGACCAAGGCTGAGTTTCTAATGTGGCGCCGCAATTGGAGACCAGGACTTGGGCGTCGTCATACCACTCGGTGAAAACAAGCCGGAAGCCGCGAGCATCGCCGCGCTTTCCGCACTCGTCAAAAGCGGCATGGAGCGGGTCAACGAACTGATCCTTTCCAAGGCAGGCTCCGATGTGGAGATGATCCCGGAAGTCGCCAATCACCTCATTTCGTCGGGCGGCAAGCGGTTGCGCCCGATGATCACGCTCGCCGCCGCCGACATGTTCGGCTATCGCGGCGAGGGCCACGTCAAGCTCGCCACCAGCGTGGAGTTCATGCACACGGCAACGCTGCTGCATGACGACGTGGTGGACGAGAGCGACATGCGCCGCTCCAAACCGACGGCGCGGATGATCTGGGGCAACCAGGCAAGCGTGCTGGTGGGCGATTTCCTGCTCGGTCAGGCCTTCAAGATGATGGTCGAGGTCGGTTCGCTGGACGCGCTGGACGTGCTGTCGACCGCCGCGTCCGTGATCGCCGAAGGCGAGGTCATGCAGCTCGCCGCGGCCAAGAACCTGGAAACCACCGAGGACGAGTATCTCGCCGTCATCAAGGCCAAGACCGCGGCGCTGTTCTCGGCGGCAGCGGAAGTCGGCCCGATCATCGCCGGCGCCTCGAAATCGGAACGGGCGGCGCTTCGCTCCTACGGCCTCAATCTCGGACTCGCCTTCCAGCTCGTCGATGACGCGCTCGATTATGGCGGCAACGCCAAGGACCTCGGCAAGAACACCGGCGACGACTTCCGCGAGGGCAAGATTACCCTGCCTGTGGTGCTGGCCTATCGGCGCGGCACCGACGCGGAGCGCGACTTCTGGAAGGCCGGCATCGAGAAGGGCGAGAACGGCAATCGCGAACTGGAGACGGCGCGCAGCCTGATGCTGAAATATGCCGCCCTGCCGGACACGATCCAGCGTGCGCGGCATTTCGGTGAGATCGCGCGGGACGCGCTGGCGCCGCTGAAACCGTCGCCGCAGAAGGACGCCCTGCTGGATGTGGTGGAATTCTGCATTTCGCGGGTGAATTGATCCGCATGGCGCCTGCCTTCCGGTCCGCCGGCGGGCGGCGTTGCGCGGGCATCATAAAATGGCCATGCTCGGGGCGTGGTCTTCGCCGCGATTCTGCGCTTTCGTACCGCAAACCCGGATTGGTGCCTTCATGAAACGATCTTTCGTCCTTCCCGCCCTGTTCCTCGCCGCCTGCCTTGCGGCGGTGCCGGCGTCTGCCGAGCGCGGACCGGACGAAAACCTGACGCCGGCCGATTCTCTCTCCGGCGCGTTCCTTGCCGCGGAAACGGCCCGTGCCGAGAATGATTTCGAGGCCGCGGTCACCTATTATTCCGAGGCGCTGCGCTACGATCCCGACAACATCGCGCTTCAGCAGGAGTTGCTGCTGGCGCTCGTGACCAACGGCCAGTTCGACGACGCCCTGCCGCTTGCCGAGCAGTTGCAGGACGGCTCTCAGATCGAGCGCGTGGCGCGGATCGTGCTCGGCATCGACGCCATTCGCGGCCGGCGCTACCTTCAGGCCGACAGCGCGCTCATCCTGACGCAGGAGAGCGATCTGGAGCGCCTTCTGACCGGCATCATGCGCGCCTGGGCGCGGTTCGGCGGCGGCGAGACCGACTATGCGCTAGAGCTTCTGGATTCGCTCAAAGGTCCGGAATGGTACACGCTGTTCACCGCCTATCACGGCGCGCTGATCGCCGACGCGGCCGGGATGCGGCAGCAGGCCGAGAACCGCTACACCGTCGGCATGAACAGCACCGCCGGCGGCAGCGCCTCGCCCCGGACCTATATCCGCATGGCGGAGAGCTATGCCGGCTTCCTCGCCCGCGGCGGCGAAACCGAACAGGCCACCGAAACGATCGCGGCGGCGCTCAAGGTCGCGCCGGCCAATCCCGCCCTGCTGGCCCTTGCCGGAGAGGGCGAGGCGCTCGCTTCCAAGGCCCTCCGGGTCGCCGATCCCGCGCATGGCGCGGCCGAGGTCCTGTTCAACATCGGCACCGCGCTCAACCGTGACGGCGGCGAAAGCTTCGCGGCGCTGTATCTGGAACTGGCCCGCACGCTCGCCCCGGACAATGCGCAGATCCAGTTCGAGCTGGGTGGCATCGCCGAACGGCTCGGCCTCGCCGAGCGGGCGATCAGCTATTACGACCGGATTTCCGAGGATTCGTCGTTCCGGCATCTGGCCGAACTGCAGAAGGGCCTCAACCTCGCCGACCTCGACCTGAACGACGAGGCGAAGGCGATCCTGTCGCATGCGGTCGAGACCCATCCGGAGGAGTATCGCGGCTACCTGGCGCTCGGCGGCGTGCTCGCCTCCCTGAAGGACTATGCCGAGGCCGCGGCCATCTACGAAAGCGCAATCGCCAACATCGACACCAACGACGCCACCTTCTGGCCCCTCTACTACCGCATGGGCATCGCCTATGAGCGCGTCAAGCAATGGGACAAGGCGGAACCGGCCTTCAAGCGCGCCCTGGAGCTCTCGCCGAACCAGCCGGACGTGCTGAACTATCTCGGCTACTCCTGGATCGACATGAACATCAACCTGGACGAAGGCCTGGAGATGATCCGCAACGCTGTCAGTCGGCGGCCGCGGGATGGCTATATTGTCGATTCACTTGGCTGGGCCTATTACCGCCTCGGCCGCTTCGAGGAAGCGGTGTTGGAGCTGGAGAAGGCGACCGATCTCAGGCCGCGCGACGCGATCATCAACGACCATCTGGGCGACGCCTATTGGCGGGTCGGGCGGAAACTGGAAGCGACCTATCAGTGGTCGCAGGCGCTGGGCATGGAGATCGAGCCGGCCGACGCCGCCAAGATCGAGGCGAAACTCGCCGCCTCCAACAAGCCGGGCGGCGTGCCGGAACTGGCCGTCAGCCAGATCGACGACGGCGACAAGACGGCCGCCTCGCCGGAAACCAACAATGGCGGCTGAGGCCGACCGGTTTCAGGGCTTCGCGATATCGCAACGAGCATCCAGTCTGACATGAAGATCGGCTGGATGCAGGCGCCGGCCAAGATCAATCTCGCGCTGCATGTGACCGGCCAGCGCGATGACGGTTATCACCTGATCGAGACGCTCGCCGTCTTCGCCGATATCGGCGACCGGATCGGCGTCAGAGCCGCTGCAAGCGACTGTTTCGCCGTAACGGGGCCTGAAGCGGCCGCTCTTGCCAACGAGGCGCCAGAGACCAATCTCGTCATCCGCGCCCGCGAGCTGATGCGCGCGATCGCGACCGGGGCCGGCAAGGAGGCGCCGCCGGTTTCGCTGACCCTGGAGAAGGCCCTGCCCGCCGGCGCCGGCATCGGCGGCGGCTCGGCGGATGCCGCCGCGACCCTGCACGCGCTGATGGCAGCCTGGAGCTGCGAAAGCCTTGCCGCGACGGTGGCGGAACAGGCGGTGACGCTCGGCGCAGACGTGCCGATGTGCCTCCTCTCGCGACCGCTGGTCGCACGTGGCATCGGCGAGGACGTTCAAGCGGTGGGAAATGTCCCGGCGCTGCACATAATACTTGCCAATCCGCGGCTGCATGTCGCGACGCCAGCCGTCTTTTCCGCGCTTGCGCAGAAGCGCAACCCGCCGCTGGCACTCGAGGACGCTGCGTCGCTACGCACGCCGCGCGAGTGGGCGGGCTGGCTGGCCGCGAAGACCCGCAACGATCTTGAAGCACCATCTATCGAGTTGGCACCCGAAATCGGCGCCTGCCTTGACGCCCTGCGCGCGACTCCGGCGCTGATGGTCCGCATGTCGGGCTCCGGCGCGACCTGTTTCGGCGTCTATGCGAGCGGAGCCGATGCAGCGTCGGCGGCGGCGACGCTCTTGCAGCAGCACCCGGATTGGTGGATCAAGGCATGCATGACAGGTCCGTCGCCGATGGAGAGAGCATGACCCGCCTGGACGAGAGCCGATCCTTCATTCCCGTGAGCATCGCCGTGCTGACCGTTTCCGACACCCGCTCGCTGGAGGACGACAAGTCCGGCGCGACACTGGCGGGCAGGATCGAGGAGGCCGGTCATGTGCTGGTCGAACGCGCCATCGTGACCGACGACCGCGACGCGATCGCCGCGCATGTGTCCGATTGGGCCTATCGCGCCGACATCGAGGTGATCATCACGACCGGAGGGACTGGGTTTACCGGGCGTGACGTGACCCCGGATGCGCTGGAGCCCCTGTTCGAAAAGCGCATGGACGGATTTTCCACGCTCTTCCACCGCATTTCCTACGACAAGATCGGCACCTCGACGATCCAGTCGCGTGCGACGGCAGGCCTGATGCACCAGACCTTCGTCTTCGTGCTGCCGGGCTCTCCCGGCGCTTGCAAGGACGCTTGGGACGGCATTTTGAAGGCCCAGCTCGACTACAGGCACATGCCCTGCAATTTCGTGGAAATCATGCCACGCCTCGACGAGCATCTCAAACGCGGCGGCGGCCGATCGGCCTGATCGATCAGCTTCCGCCGTCGAGCGCCACCTTGAGTTCCGCCGAGAGGCGTTCATAGGCGAGCGGCCTGAGCGCCCCCGGATCGCTGTAGGGGTTCGAAAACGAGTAGATGAAGAACAGGATCAGCCCGGTGAAGGCGGAGAAGATGCTCAGCAGCACGATGTTGTGCCGCCTTGGCGGAAAGGTGTGGTAGCCGACCGAAATGAGGATCACACCGGCGATCGCGGCGAACCAGAACATGCCCTGAATGGTGTTCGCCGCATGGTTCTCGCGCATGTCGCGCGTCTCGCCGATGTTGTGGATGCGGTCGAGCATGTGGGTGCGCAGGCTTTCTTCGCGCGGGGTCGCGGGGTTGAGATCGAGCACGCCCTGATAGGCATCCTCCCACCGCAACCATGCCGTTGAATCCAGACGGCCGGTATCGCCAAGCTCCTGCCACTCCTTGTCGATGACAATGTCCACATAGTCCTTCAGCGCGACCTGAACCGCGGGATCCTTGCCTGGACCGTAACGCTCCATGTCGAAGAACAGGTCGGCGATCGCGTTGGTCTCACGAGCGACCTCGGTGTCGAGTTGCTGGTACTCCACCATCTCTTGCGCAAAGACGAGCGCGAGGATGAGGCCGTGAAGGGCCGACACCCTGAAGATGACCGAGCCGGCGAGATCCTTGGTGTCGCTCGCCTGTTCCTTTCCTCCGAGGCGTCGCGCAACGGCATAGGACAGCAACGACAACGCCACCGTTGCGAGCATGAACACGAAACCCAGGAAAAAGAGTGTCAGCATCAGCCCCTCCCCGACATGTCGAATGCCTTCAGGCTAATGCAGAAAGAACCGCTGGTTTAGCGCCCCTTCGGGAAAAATTTCCGTCGGGTCAGGTACAAATGACACCATCCATGCGAAGTACTGCGCAACGCGCGGTCTAGCTTTTCGGCGCCATCTCGATTTCGGCGTCGAGCGGATTCACCGCCAGGCCGCGCACCAGATCTTCGGCACCGGCCGCTTCAGCGGACAGATTGGCCAACGCCTGTCGCCGGGAAATGAGAAGACCGGGCGCAAGCGGTCCGCGGCCGGCCGTGACCGGCCGAAAGATGCGCGTGAACCAGTTTCCGTTGGTCTTCGGCTTGAATTTGGCCGCCGCAGCATCGGGACGCATGATGTGGTCCATTACCGCGCCGTGCCAACCGTCCGCCAAACGGGCACCTGGCTCCAGCACCATCAGCCAGTCCGCGCGGGCCGCTTCGACGATACCGCGCAAAGGCGAGCCGGCCGCGACCACGGTGCAACCGGCCGCATCGGTGATCGACGCCGTCGAATCAGTGGAACCCGCGTCGATCACGACGACCTCGGCGACGTGCCCCTCGATGGCGTCATGCACCAACGGTGCGAGCGAACGTGCCAGGAGGATCGCCTGATTGTGTGTGAAAAACAGGATCGTGACCATTTCGCCCCCTGTCGGTCTGCCTAGCAGAGCCCCACCGGATTGCAAGCGCCGACAGTTTGTTCTTGCTATGTTCCGATTCAAGAGATAGGAATAAAGTCATCCCCGCAGTGATTCCACAGCGAACCGGAGGCAGACAGCATGGACGTGATCGCAGAAGCGGACCGGATGGCATTTTCCGGTTCGGCCGAACAGGGAACCGAGTGTGCCAATACGCTGATCGCACAATCCGGCCTGCGCATGCATGAGCAGCGCGCGCGCGGTCGTGCGAGTGCCGTCAATCCGTCCGGACGCTTCGAGCCGTTTGCGCGCAGCGTCTTCGACGACGGCTGGAACAGTTTCGAGGACCTGCCGCCTTTCAAGACCGAGGTGCAGATCGAGCAACCGCGCACGATCATCACGCGCAACAGTTCACCGGACATCTCTTTCGACCGTTCGATCAACCCCTATCGCGGCTGCGAACATGGCTGCGTCTACTGCTTCGCACGCCCGACCCATGCCTATATGGGGCTGTCGGCGGGCATCGACTTCGAGGCCAAGCTGTTCGCCAAGCCGGACGCGGCGAAGCTGCTGGAGCGCGAACTCGCCAAGCCGGGCTACCAGGTGCGCTCGATCGCCATCGGCACGAACACCGACCCCTATCAACCGATCGAGCGCGAATGGAAGCTGATGCGGGGCATTCTGGAGGTGCTGGAACGCCACAACCATCCGGTAGGCATCGTGACCAAATCGCATCTGGTGACGCGCGACATCGACATTCTGGCGCGCATGGCCGAAAAGGGCCTCGCCAAGGTGGCGCTTTCGGTGACGACGATGGATCGGCGGCTGGCTCGGACCATGGAGCCGCGCGCCTCTGCGCCGACGAAGCGGCTGGAGGCGATACGCATCCTGACGGATGCCGGCGTTCCAACCTCGGGCATGGTCGCGCCCATCATTCCGGGGCTCAACGAACACGAGATCGAGAAGATCCTCGATGCGATTGCCGGCATGGGCGCGCGTGAGGCGGGATATGTGCTGCTGCGCCTGCCGCTGGAGGTCGCGCCTGTCTTCAAGGAGTGGCTGCTGCGCCATTATCCGGAGCGTTACCGCCACGTCCTGTCGCTGATCCGCTCGATGCGCGGCGGCAAGGATTACGACGCCGAATGGGGCAAGCGGATGCGCGGGACCGGGCCTTATGCCTGGCAGATCGCGCGCCGTTTCGAACTGGCGACGAAACGTCTCGGCCTCAATACGAGCCGGCTTAAGCTGCGCACCGAGCTGTTCGTGCCACCGAAGCCGGAGACCGAACAGCTGAGCCTGCTGTAGGGCGGCTTTGAGAACCTGCGGGCGGTTGGGGCATCCCCTTTCCGACCTCCGGCCCGCCCGCTGGCAAGACCCCGACCGACGACTGCGCGTTGATGGCCCGCCCTGCCCTTCAACCCGCTTTGGCCGGGGTCGCTCCAGGGAGAATCGGGAGCGCGTGACCGCAATTCGTGGTATGTCGCGCCGCACCATGACAGCCACGAACACGCCTCCCGATTCTCCGCTCCTGCCGCTCGACGGCGTGGAGCTTCCCGCAAGTCCCGATTTCCGTCTGGAAGGCGCCTATTGGCAGGCCGGGTACAAGCATGTCGCGGGTGTCGACGAGGCCGGACGCGGCCCGCTCGCCGGTCCGGTCGTCGCCGCCGCGGTCATTTTGAACCCTGACGCGGTGCCCCGTGGGCTGAACGATTCCAAGAAACTGACGGCGCGGGTGCGCGAGCGCCTGCATGGCGAGATCCTGGAGGCCGCCTTGGCCGTCAGTGTCGCCAGCCTGTGCGCGGTCTCGATCGATGAAAGCAACATCCTGCGCGCCAGCCTGACGGCGATGCGCCGCGCGGTCGAGGGGCTGGCCCTGACGCCGGCCAGCGCCCTTTTCGACGGGCGCGACGTGCCGCCGGGTCTTGCGTTCGCAGTTGCGCCTCGCGCCGTGATCAAGGGCGACAGCCGGTCTTTGTCGATCGCTGCAGCGTCCGTGATCGCCAAGGTGACCCGCGACCGCATGATGATGCGGATCGGCCCGACCCACCCGCAATACGGGCTGGAGCGGCACATGGGCTATGGCTCCAAGGTGCATCGCGAAGCGATCATGGCGCATGGCGGCGTGGCCCGACTGCACCGCTTCACCTTCTCCCCGCTGAAGCCATGAAAAAGGCCGGGCGCCTCGCGGCGGCCCGGCCTGATATGTGTCAGCCGAAAACCGGCTCAGTTCATGCGCGCCTTGACCTCGTCAAGCGACTTGCGGAACAGGTCGCCGGCGGTGTCCGAAGACACTTTCTCGCCGATGATCCGCGTCGCGGCGGCGAGCGCCATATCGACGGCGGAACCGCGCACTTCGCTCAACGCGTCTGCTTCGGCCTGCGCAATCTTCTGTTCGGCCAGCGCCGTGCGACGGGCGACATATTCGTCCGTCTTCTGCTTGGCTTCCGTCGTGATCATGTCGGCTTCGCGCTTGGCGGCGTCGACGATGTCGGCGGCTTCCTTTTCTGCTTCCTTGCGCTTCTTCTGGTATTCGGCCAGCAGGGCCTGCGCTTCCTCGCGCAGCTTACGGGCTTCTTCCAGCTCGTTGCGGATCTTGTCCGCACGATCGTCAAGCGCGTTGGCGATGGTGCTCGGCACCTTCACATAGAGGACGATGCCCAGGAAGATCAGAAGCGAGATCAGCGCCCAGAATGTTGCGTCAGCCATTGGCGCCTCCCAGGGCGTTCTGCACCTCGGCCTCGCTGACCTGCGCGCCGATCAGACGATCGACGATGGCCTGCGTGGTCTCGTTGGCAATCGATCCGACATCGGCCATGGCCTGATCACGGATCGATGCGATGCGGGTTTCGGCTTCGGCGAGCTGTTCAGCAAGCTTGGCTTCGACCTTGTGGCGCTCGGCCTCGGCCGCAGCCTTGGCTGTGTCGCGCGCCTTGTTGCCGATTTCGTTGGCGGATGCCTTGGCCTGAGCCAGTTCCTGCTCGTAGGCGGCGATCGCCTCGTCGGCCTCGGCCTTGAGCTCATGCGCCTTGTCGAGATCCTGGGCGATGCGATCCTGGCGGGTTTCCAGGATGCCGCCAATGCGCGGCACGATGACCTTCGACATGAACCAGTAGAGGAAGGCGAAAGTCAGGGCGAGCCAGAAGAGCTGCGAGGCGAAGGTCGAGGAATCGAAGGGCGGAAACGCCCCGCCCCCATGCGCGTCGGCGGCGGCGTGCGCCGTTTCTGCAGCGCCATGAGCGGCTTCTTCGGCAATTGCCTGGGTTACAAACATGGGCGTTCCCTAACGGAGAATGGCGCGGCGGTGCCGCGCTTTATCCTGGAGCGATCCGGCCGGGAGACCCGGCCGGTGTCGATGCACGTGCGATCAGACCGCGAAGAGCAGCAGGAGCGCGACGAGCAGCGAGAAGATGCCCAGAGCTTCCGTCACGGCGAAGCCGAAGATCAGGCGGCCGAACTGGCCGTCTGCTGCGGACGGATTGCGCAGGGCGCCGGAGAGGTAGTTGCCGAAGATGGTGCCGAGGCCGATGCCGGCTCCGCCCATGCCGAGGCATGCAATACCTGCACCGATGAACTTTGCTGCTTCCGCTTCCATGATGAACTCCTTTGGATGAGAATTTGCGGATGAACTTGGCGGCTGGCCGCCGGTTAACGGGTCAGTGGCTCGGATGCAATGCGTCGTTGAGATACATGCAGGTGAGCACTGCGAAGACGTAGGCCTGAAGGAAGGCCACGAGGAATTCCAGGCCGGTGAGCGCCACGGTCATGGCCAGCGGCAGGATGGCGCCGCCGATGCCGATGGCGCCCATCGCGGTGAGCGACGTCACGAAGCCCGCGAAGACCTTCAGCGTGATGTGGCCGGCCAGCATGTTGGCGAACAGACGAACCGAAAGGCTGATCGGACGCGACAGGAAGGAGATCACTTCGATCAGCACGACCAGCGGAACGAGAAGCCCGGGCACGCCGTCGGGCACGAAAAGGCCGAGGAACTTGGCGCCATGCTTCATGAAGCCGTAGACCACGACCGTCCCGATCACCAGGATCGACAGGGCGAAGGTGACGATGATCGACGAGGTCACGGTGAAGAAATAGGGGAACATGCCGAACAGGTTGGCGACCAGCACGAACATGAAGAGAGAAAAGACGAACGGGAAGAACCGCATCCCCTGCGTTCCCGCCGCGTCTCTCAGCATCGAGGCGACGAATTCATACGCCATCTCGGAGATCGACTGCATGCGGCCCGGGACCAGCCCGCGATTGGCGGTCGTCAGATAGAGGAAGCCGGAAACCGCGGCCACCGTCACAACCATGAACAGCGACGCATTGGTGAAGGAGAGGTCGAGACCACCAACATTCTCGATCGGAATGATCTTGTTGATCTGGAACTGGTGGATCGGATCGTTTGCCACCGCAAAACCCTTCAGTTGTCGCGCGTCGCGCGGCTAATTCTGTTCCCCGTCCGACTTGCGGCCGGACCCTGATTTATCCTCCGGCGCCGCCACGAGACCGGCAGACCTGAGTACGTTCAACACGCCGGCCACAAAGCCCAGGAGCAGAAACACGATCATGCCCCACGGCGCAATGCCTGCGATGCGGTCGATCAGGTAGCCGATCCCCGCTCCGACCAGCACACCGGCGACAAACTCGCTCGACAGCCTCAAAGCGTTGGCGAAACCGGCTCCGCCGCCCGTCCTGCGATTCGGTTGCCCGTCGTCATCCGCCTTGCGCTCGGCCAAAGCCGCATTGAGCGCTGCGCGACGGGAATCCAGATCGCCGACCGCACCAGCGCCGCCTTCCGCTCGCTTCCCAGCCTCTTCGTCCGGCTTGTGCGGCGACTTATCGCCTGCCATCGGACTGTTTGGGCTGGAGCATCGGAAAACGGAGACCCTTGGTGAAGTCGCGCGCAACATAGTTTCGCCATGTTGCCTAGTCAAGGCGCGTTTGCGCCTGCGAAAAGGTTGATTTTTCGCAGTAAAATCAGAGCGTTATGCTGGGATTAGCAAATGGTCGCAGTCTCGATACGCGACCATGCCCACAAGAACCGGCCCGAACGAAGGCTCAGGTCCAGCCACCGCCATAGGTGCGGTAGAAGATATGCAGACCGATACGGGCCTTGCGCTGCATGGTGCGCGCCCAGCGCGGCCGCACGTAAACGGCATGATAATGCGTCGCGGACCCGACCTCGTCGAGCCAGATCTTGCCGGCCGTGACGGCCATCGCGACATCCTGCGCGGTCTTCCAGTGCTTGGGAGAATTGATGCGCTCCTTCTTGCCGTCGCAGGCAAAGGAGAACTGGCAGCGATTGCGCCAGTGATCGTTCTGATAGACCACGCCGCAAATGGTGTTGGGGAAGGCGGGATTGCGGACACGGTTGAGAATCACCTGGGCGACCGCGGCCTGTCCCTTCACCTTTTCACCGCGCGCCTCGAAATAGACGCCCTCGGCGAGGCATTTCTGCTCCCGATCGTTGAAGACTACAGGTGGCAGCGGGGTGCGGGCCCAGGGATGGTCGCTCTTCGGGACCGGCGGAATGAATCGTCCGAGTTGTTCGACCTCCGGCTCTTTCAACAGGCTGCGAAAGGGCGATTCGCGCGCGAAGTCGGGACCAACCGGCGCATAGGCCGTCGCAAGCGAATCAGCCTTGTCGTTGGTGACAAGGCTGGCGAGCATGATCGGAACCTGGGCGTCGCGCGTTGGATCGGCGCGCTTGTGGAACTCCGTGGCGATCTGGATTTCCTTGCCGCCGATCCTCGGCTTGGCGAAGGCCATCAGCGTGTCGTCGGCGACGGCCGGCCCCATGATGCGGCTGTGACGCTCGAGCACCGAGCCTGCCGAGAAGCCCTTCGGCGGCGCAGTCGGCGCGACAGACATGATTCGTCCCGTCTTCTCGGCGCGATTGACGCGTGCCTCGTCCGGCGTGTCAGCGACCTCCGGCTTCAGCGGGGCCATGACGACCCGACCCAGTTCGGGCGCATCGATGCCGGTGGACGAGATGGAGCCGGTCACCACCGGGTCGACATTGAACCGGGCCTCGACCTGGTGGATGGATCCGGCGACCGAATCCTCCAGGAAAGTGTGCCAGCGCGCGCCGTTCCCGTCGGCGCCGGTCAGCAGGCCGGAGATGTCCTGGAACGCGACGGTCGTGGGACTGGCAATGTAGAACGCAGCCGCCAGAATCGCCGGGGCGGACATGCGGGCCGCAAGGCTGCGAGCCGTCCGGGACTTCGTTTCACCCAATGCACTTCTCCGTAATCGACGCCACGCAATACGAGTATGCCGATCACAGTGCTTGATTAACCTTGACAGCCGGTTAATGCGCGCGGGAGGCCGTGCAGAAACGGGACGGGAAGCCCTATTTCTTCTTTTTGGCCCGGCCTGCGAAGGGGTTGTCGCTCGTGCGCGTCATCAGACGGATCGGAACGCCGGGCAGGTCGAAATTCTGACGCAGCGTGTTCGTCAAATATCGCAAATATGACGCAGGCATGGCGTCCGGCCGCGAACAGGACAGGACGAAGGCCGGCGGGCGCATCTTGACCTGGGTGATGTAGCGGAGCTTGAGGCGGCGGCCGGCGACGGCGGGTGGCGGGTGGTGTTGAACAACTCCCTCCAGCCAGCGGTTCAGGCGGCCGGTGGAGATGCGGCGGTTCCACACTTCGTGGGTTCCGACGATCTCCTGCATGAGCTTGTCGAGGCCGGCGCCGGTCTGGCCGGAGATCGGCACCGCGCGGATGCCGCGCACCTGCGGCAGCAGACGTTCGGTCTTTTCGCGCAGATCCGCCAGCGATTCCTGGCGATTTTCGACCGTATCCCACTTGTTGAAGGCGATGACCGGCGCCCTGCCCTCGCGGATGATCAGGTCGGCGATCTGCAGATCCTGCTTCTCGAACGGGATCTGCGAATCGAGCACGATGACGACAACTTCGGCGAAGCGGATGGCCCGCAGCGCGTCGCCGACGGAGAGTTTTTCCAGCTTCTCCTGGACACGGGCCTTGCGGCGCAGGCCAGCGGTGTCGAACAACTTGATCTTGCGGCCCTTCCATTCCCAGTCGACGGAAATGGAATCGCGCGTGATGCCGGCCTCCGGGCCGGTCAGAAGCCGGTCCTGGCCGATCAGCCGGTTGATCAGCGTCGACTTGCCGGCATTCGGCCGCCCGACAATGGCGATGCGCAGGGGCTTCGACGCGTCATAGGCCGGGATGTCCTCCTCGGTCTCGTCGTTGACGTCCTCGCCGACGAGGTCGTCTGCGGTGTCGGCCACCTCCTCCTCGTCCTCGGCCAGCGCCCGCTCCTCGCCGACGGCGGCGACGACGGCGTCGCGCAGGTCGGCAAGGCCGAGACCGTGTTCGGCGGAAATGCCGACCGGATCACCCAGTCCGAGCGCATAGGTCTCGTAGAGGCCGGCCTCGGCGCAACGGGCTTCCGCCTTGTTGGCGACGACGACGACCGGCTTGCCGGACTTGCGCAGGATGTCGGCGAAGGTGCGGTCGTCCGGCGTCAGGCCGGACTTGGCGTCCGTGATGAAGAGCGCGACATCGGCCTCGTCGATGGCGCGCAACGTCTGGGCGCGCATGCGGCCCTGCAACGTTTCGGCATCGCCGACTTCGAGGCCGGCGGTGTCGATGACGTCGAATGTCAGGTCGTAGAGCTTGGCGGCGTGACGACGACGGTCGCGGGTCACGCCCGGCGTGTCGTCCACCAGCGCGAGGCGCCGGCCGACGAGCCGGTTGAACAGCGTCGACTTGCCGACGTTCGGACGTCCGACAATGGCGACGGTGAAGCTCACCCCTCCGAAACCTCGCCGGAGGCCGTGATCAGGTCGAGCATGATGCCGGCGCGCTGCTGGGCGTTGCGCGGCGCGCTCGGATCATCGACGATCTGCTGGAACAGGACCTTCGCGTCGCCAAGGCGGCCTTCCTTCCACGCGGCAAGGCCCAACGCCTCGCGCGCGGCGTGGCGCAGCGGGTTCTCGTCGGACGACAGCGATTCGGCGCGCTCGGCGACATCGGCCGCGCTGCCGGTGTCGACCAGGATGTAGGCGGCGCGGATCTTCGCCATGTCGCGTACCGCAGCGGGCGCGGACGAATCCGCGGCGACCGCGTCGAAGGCAGCGACGGCGCCAGCGGAATCACCCTTTTCCTGCAGCACCGTGGCAGCACGCATGCGGGCCAGCACCGGATAGGCGCCGTAACCGTCGCCTTCCAATTCCTCAAGGGCAGCCAGCGCCTCGTCCGGCTTGCCGTCATTGGCCAGGTTGAGCGCGACCAGGAACCGGTCGCCGGAGGCCGAAGCGCGGCTGTCGGTGTAATACTGGTAACCGCGATAGCCGGCCGTGGCGATCACGATGAGGATCGCGGCCCCGATGAGGATGGGGCCGAAGCGATCCCAGATCCTTTTCATCCGATCGGAGCGGAGTTCCTCTTCGACCTCGCGGATAAAGCTGTCGTCAGACATGGATGTCCCGTCGTTCTGTCACTTATGCGTGGGCCGCTTTTACGGGATTTGGCGGCAAAAGAAAGGGGCCTGACTGCAGCCCCTGCCTCAGATCGGCGAGACGCCGAACAGGAAGGCGTGCAACTGCATGATGAACCAGACGGTCAGCGCCGTGCCGACAACCACCGCGACGACGTCGCCGACGATGGAAACCGGCCCGAAGACCGGATCGCCGCGCCGCTTCTCCGAAATGCGCACGATCACGGCCCAGGCGAGGAAGGTGATCGCCAGAAGCAGGGTCGCGGCGTCGCCGTTCGCGAGAATATGGGCAAGCGCCCAGACCTTCACCGCCGTGATCATCGGATGCTTGACGCGCTTCTTGATGTGGCCCGCCGGCGCGTAGGCGGAGACCAGCAGGATCATCGCGAGGAGCATCAGCACGGTCACGATGTGTTTCACGAAGACCGGCGGCTCGTAGAAGAAGGCGGCTTCCGGCCGGGCTTGGCCATAGCCCCAGATCAGGAGCACGAGGCCGACGATGGCGACGAGCGAATAGACGCCCTTCCAGGCGTTTTCGCCGCGTTCGGCGATCATCCGGTCACGAAAGGCCGGCGCGAAGACGCGGATCGAGTGGACACCGAGAAAGAGGACGATGCCTGCGATGAGCCAGATCATGGGAAACCCTTGTGCCTTGTTCGGTGTGCCGCCGAGGAATAGCCTGTCTATATGACAATCGATGCGGAAAAGGCAAAACGGCGCCTGGCGGAAAAGCGTGCCGAAATCGGGACGCACCGGGCGATGAGCGCGGAGGCGCGGGCGCCGGTCGAGCTCGACCAGGTGGCCGTCGGCCGGCTGTCGCGCATGGATGCGATGCAGCAGCAGGCGATGGCGGAAGCCGCGGAACGGGCCCGCGCCCGCGACCTGGTGCGCATCGAGATGGCGGAACGGCGCATCGCCTCCGGCGATTACGGATATTGCGAGGAATGCGGCGAGGAAATCCCCGACGGCCGCCTCGCCATCGATCCGATGGCGACGCGGTGCGTGGGGTGTGCGGGCTAGACGCCGGGGCCGACCGGCTGGGACGGATCGTCGCCCGGGACCGGCGCGCCATGGATGGCGAGCCATTCCTGGTCGATGGTCGGCAGCTCTTCGCCGCCGATCGCGGATTCAAAGGCCTTGAGGCGTTTGTAGATCGACAGCAGATCGACGATCGTCGTCCATGAATAGACCAGAATCTGGAACGAGCTGGAGACCTGGCCGAACGCGGTCAGCACCTGCTGCATGATGCCGTAGGTGAAGCCGACCGCTCCCGCCACGAGGATGGTGGGGATCAGTATGGCCGTGGCGAAGATGTTGTCCGCCTGCAGATACAGCGACCGGAACACGTTGAAATACATGTAGTGGAAATAGAGGCGGAAATAGTTCCTCCGCACATGGCCGAACAGCTCCTTCACCGTCGGCGGCTGCGCCCGCTCGGCATTGTCCTCGCCGTAGACGAGTTCCTTGCGGTAGGCGGCCTCGACGCGCTGGTTGCGGAACTCCAGCCCCGGAAGCTTGACGCCCACCGCGGCCAGCAGGACCGTGCCGAACAGCGACCACACGATCGCCGCCGTGAACAGCGGCGCCGGAATGGCGCCGACGATCGGCAACTCCGTCACATATTGCGAGAGCGACCAGAGCAGCGGCAGGAAGGCGACCAGCGTCATGACCGCATCGATCATCTGAACGCCGAGCCCCTCCATGATGCCGGCGAAGCGCATCGTGTCTTCCTGCACGCGCTGGGAGGCGCCTTCGATGTGGCGCAGCTTGTCCCAACGCTCCATGTAGTAATCGTTCATCGCCGTGCGCCAGCGGAAGATCCAGTGGCTGATGAGGAAGCGCGACGCCACGAAGACGAAAATCGCCATGAAGGCGATCGTCGCGAAGATCCAGAGCAGATTATAGAAATCGGCCCCGTTGGTGACCGCATCCTTGTTGAACGCCCCCTGGACAAGGTCGAAGAACGGACGCCGCCAATTGTTGAGCGCGACCGATATCTGCACGCCGAAATAGGTGTTGAACAGGATCACCGCGGACCCGACGATGGACCACCATTGCCAGGGATGCGGCGACCAGACGAACCAGAAGGCGGTGAAGATCGCCACCGCGAGGACGTAATAGACGTAGAGCCAGAGGAAGGACGGCGACCAGAAATAATGGATGCCGACAATCTGTCCGTCTTCCGGCGTCGGCTGGCCAAGCCCCAGATACGAGCCCCAGTTATGGCCACCCGCGTACCAGACCATCATCGCGACGGCGGTCCAGACGATCACGGACAGGAAAAACAGCTTCGGTTTGGGAAAGAAGGATTGGAACACGGCGGGACGTCCTCGGCATCAAGGTGCGATTCGGCAGAAAACTAAAGCAATCACGGCGAAAAGCCATGTGTGATCGATCACGCGCTATCACGTGACGGTGTGGCGGGAGGATGGCGGCGGGGTTTCGGCCCGGCTCACTCGGTCGCGAGGATCATGTTACGGACGACGGGATAGATCTCGCGTTCCCAGCGCCTGCCGGCGAAGACGCCGTAATGGCCGACATTGGCCTGCAGGTGATGGCGCTTCAGATGCGGGCGCAGCGAGCGGCACAGGTCGTGGGCGGCGGCGGTCTGGCCGAGGGCGCAGATGTCGTCGCGGCCGCCTTCCACCGTCAGCAGCGCGGTGTGGCGGATGGCGCCCGGATCAACCTTGTTGCCGCGATAGGTGAACTCGCCGGTGGCAAGCTCCGCCTTCTGGAAAATCCGGTCGATCGTCTCGATGTAGAATTCCTCGGTCAGGTCGAGCACGGCGAAATATTCGTCGTAGAAGGTCTTGATCTTCTCGGCCTCCGCAGTCTCGCCCTTGGCCAGGTGGTCGTAGAGCCTGCGGTGCGCCTTGTTGTGGCGTTCGAGGTTCATCGCCATGAAGGCGACGAGCTGCAGGAAGCCCGGATAGACGGCGCGGCCGCCGCCCGGATAGCGCGACGGCACTTTCGAGATGACCGAGCTCTGGAACCATTCCAGCGATTTCGACACCGCGAATTCGTTGACCTCGGTCGGGCTTTCGCGCGCGTCGATCGGGCCGGCCATCAGCGTCATGGAACGCGGCGTGGCGGGGTGCTTTTCCTGCGACATGACCGCGACGGCGGCCAGCGCCTGCACGCAGGGCTGGCAGACGGCGAGGATGTGCGCGCCCGGTCCGATCTCCTCCAGAAAGCGGATGAGATAGGCGACATAATCCTCCACGCCGAACTGACCGGCCTCCAGCGGCACGTCGCGGGCGTTCTTCCAGTCGGTGATGTAGACCTCGTGATCGCGCGACAGCGTCGCGACCGTGCCGCGCAGGAGCGTGGCGAAGTGGCCCGAGAGCGGCGCGACGACGAGCACCCGCGGCTGCGGCGCATCGACGTCCTTGGCGAATTTCAGGAGCGTGCCGAAGGGCAGGTCGAGCGCGACCTCTTCCGTCACCGGCACCTCGCGATTGCCGACCGTCACCGTGTCGATCAGGAAATCCGGCCGCTCGTGGCTGAGCTCGAAACGCGAGATCATCTCCCATGCCGCGGCGAAGCGACGCTGTACCGAATTGGCGGGCAGGAGGTTCTGGAAAGGCAGGCCGCCGCCCATCATCATCCGCGCGAAATCGCGCAGCGGCGTCATGAAATCGTCCTGGAACTGGTAGGCGTGGTACAGCATTCAAAGGGGCCCCGAAAACCGACGATCAAGGTGCATTGCAAAAAGCTAGTGCAAATTTTTTTGCAATGCGAGAAGATTGTCTTCTGAGGCAACCCAAACCAACGAGACGAAGACGGCATGTCCCGGGCAATCCTGACGATCTCCTCCAAGAACTATTCCTCCTGGTCGCTGCGCGGATGGCTTCTGTGCCGCATGGCCGGCCTCGATTTCGAGGAGGCGATGGCCGACCTGGACAGTCCGGAAATGCGCCAGGAACTGCTGCTCCTGTCGCCGTCGGTGCTGGTTCCGCGCCTGACCAATGAGGGCGTGACGGTCTGGGACACGCTGGCGATCGCCGAATATCTCGCCGAGATCCGCCCGAAGGCGGGACTGTGGCCCAACGACATGGCCGCCCGCGCCCATTGCCGCGCCTTTTGCGGGGAGATGCATTCCGGCTTCGCCAATCTGCGCTCGGCGCTGCCGATGAACATCAAGGCGCGGCACAAATCCTTCAAGATATTTTCCGGCGCGCGCCCGGATGTGGAGCGCATCAAGGCCATCTGGCGCGAATGTCTCGACACCTATGGCGGGCCGTTCCTGTTCGGCGAGACGCCGACCGTGGCCGACGCCATGTATGCGCCGGTCTGCACCCGCTTCCGCACCTATGCCGTCGAACTGGAACCGCAACTCGCCGCCTATTGCGACCATGTCTTCGACTGGCCGCTGATGAAGGCGTGGGAGGAAGGCGCGCTGGCCGAGCCGGACGAGATCATCGAACTCGAGGTGGAGTTCTAGGGACTTTCAGCTTTTCGCTCCCTGACCCTTGGGCAGGTTTCGCTCCTGCCGGCGCAGACTCCTGTTGCATTTGTTCCTGTTTTGTTCTTTCATGAGATCATGCAGACGATCTCGCCCCTTGCGCCCGGGAACGGGCTTTTTCGCGTTCACGGACGGCCCGCCATGGCCGGGTTCGCGCGCGCATGGGGCCGCGCATGGGCCATTGCCGGCGGGGGCGCGGCATGAACGACCCTGCCCTCCTCGACGAGTTGCGCAAGAAGATCGGCCAGGCGGAGCGTGCGGACGAACGGAGTTGGCCGGTCGTCGGCTCCGGCGCGGCGGATTTCGACGCGAGCCTGCCCGAAGGCGGCTTCGCCACCGGCGCGCTGCATGAGGTCCTGCCGGCGACATATGCCGACTTTCCCGCCGCGCTCGGCTTCGGCCTAGGCATGGCGGCGCGCATTCTCGACACGCGGCCCGGCCCCATGCTGTGGGTGCTGCCGGCCTATCAGACGGCGAGCCATGGCGCGCTCCACCCCGACGGGCTCGCCGCCTTCGGCATCGATCCGGACCGGCTGATCCATGTCAGCGCGCCGAAGACGCAGACCATGCTCTGGGCGCTGGAGGAGGCGCTGGCCAACAGGGCCGTGTCCGTCGTCACCGGCATCCTGCCGGAAAACGACCGTTTCTACGACTTCACCCCCAGCCGGCGACTGGTGCTGGGGGCGGCAAGGCATGGCGTGACCGCACTGGTCTTCGCCACGCACCCGCAGGCGGGCGGGGCAACCGCGGCGATGACACGTTGGTCGGTCGCCGCAGAACCGGGCATCGCAGCGCCCCGCGCCGGGCAGGCCGTTCCGGGCCTCACCGCGCCGCGCTGGCATGTCCATCTTCTCAGATCCCGCAGGGGCGGACGCGGGCAATGGCATCTCGAGTGGAACCATGAAACGCTATCTTTCCGTCTGGCTGCCCCGCTGGCCGATCGAACGCCGCAGCGGTCGTTTGGCCTTCACACAGGGCAACGCGCTGCCGGCTGACGCGACGACCCCGCTCGTCCTGTCCGACATGGCCGAAAGCGGCGCCCGCATCACCGCCGCCAATGGCGCAGCCGAAGCGCTCGGGCTTTTTGCCGGCATGGCGACGACCGACGCGCGCGCCATGCATCCGCCGCTCGTCGTCGAAGCCGCCGATGCGGCCGGCGACAGGCAGGCGCTGCGGCGGCTGGCCTTCTGGTGCCAGCGCTACAGCCCGCTGGTGCGCATGGAAGCCCCCGACGGGCTGTGCCTCGACATCGACGGCTGCGCGCATCTGTTCGGCGGCGAGGAAAGGCTGGCCGAAGACCTGGCCGGACGGCTCGCGGGGTTCGGCCTGACCGCGCGGCTCGCCGTCGTGCCGACCATCGGCGCCGGCTGGGCGCTCGCTCGGTTCGGGTCCGAGGAGATCACCCATGTCGCCCGCGGCGAGACCGGCGCGCGACTGGCGCCGCTGCCCGTCGCCGGGCTGCGGCTGGCGGAGGAGACGGTCGCCGGGCTGAAGCGGCTGGGGCTCGAGCGGATCGGCCTGCTGATCGGCAAGCCGCGCGCGCCGCTCGTCACCCGCTTCGGCCCGCTGCCGGTCCTGCGGCTCGACCAGGCGCTCGGATCGGAGGACGAGAGCTTCGGCCCCCTCTGCGCGCCGCCCTTCTACCAGGCAGCCTGCCGCTTCGCCGAGCCGATCGTCACGCTGGACGCCGTGGAGACGACGATCGGCCGGCTCAGCGGCGAGTTGACGCGGGTTCTCGACCATGCCGGCAAGGCGGCGCGGCGCGTCGAACTGGCACTCTACCGGGTCGACGGCTGGCGCGAGACGCTCGCGATCCGCACCTCCAGCCTCAGCCGCGACGCCGACCACCTGGCCCGCCTGCTCGGCGAAAGGCTCGACCGCATCCGCGACCATGCCGGTTTCGGCTTCGAGACGGCGACGCTCGCCGCCTTCGACGTCGAGGACGCCGACGCCGTCCAGCACGGGCTGGCCATGCCCGGCGAGGACACGCAGGCAGGCGACATCGCGCCCCTGATCGACCGGCTGGCCAACCGCTTCGGCCCGCGCAACGTGGTGCGGTTCGCGCCGCGCGCCAGCTATGTGCCCGAACGCGGCTTCGAGCGGGTTTCCATGCTCGACGCACGGCCGGATCGCGACTGGCTGGCCCATATGCGCGCGCGCCAGAACGACGCCGCCTTCGCCCGGCCGGTGCTGCTGTTCGACACGCCCGAGCCGGTCGACGTCGTCGTGGAAATGCCCGACAAGCCGCCGGCACGGTTCCAGTGGCGACGCGTCTCGCATCGCATCACCCGCGCCGAGGGGCCGGAACGCATCGCGCCGGAATGGTGGCTGCGCGGCAATGTCAGCCGGCAGACCCGCGACTATTACCGCGTCGAGGACGAGACCGGCCGGCGCTTCTGGCTTTATCGCGACGGGCTTTACGAGCGGACGAACGACCAGCCGCGCTGGTTCATCCACGGGATGTTTTCGTGATGCCGGCGTCGTCTGACATCACCTATGCCGAACTGGCCGTGACCAGCAATTTCAGCTTCCTGCATGGCGGGTCGCATGCCGGCGAATTCGTGGAGACGGCCGCGAAACTCGGCTTGGCGGCCATCGGCGTGGCCGACCGCAACACGCTGGCCGGCATCGTGCGCGCCCATGTGGCGGCGAAGGCGCATGGCGTCCGGCTGCTGGTCGGGGTGCGGCTGGTGCTGCGCGACGGTTTCGAGGTGATCTGCTATCCGACCGATCGCGCCGCCTATGGCCGGCTGACCAAGCTCCTGACCGTCGGCAGCCGGCGCGCACCCAAGGGCGAATGCCATCTCGATTTCGACGATCTAGTGCTGCTCGGCGCCGGCCAGCGGCTGATCGCCATGCCGCCCTACGAGATCGACGCGGCCTTCAAGAACGGGCTGGCGCGGCTTTCCGGGCTGTTTGCGCGCCAGACCCTGCTGGCGCTCGCGCCGCGCTATCGCTCGAACGACCAGGCGCGTTTCGCCGCCCTCGACGTCCTCGCGCGCCGGCACGGCACACCGCTGGTCGCCACCAATGACGCGCTCTACCACATCCCGGACCGCCGGCCGCTGCAGGACGTGCTCACCTGCATCCGCAACCATCTGACAATCGAAGACGCCGGTTTCTGCCTGCAACCGAACGCCGAACGCCACCTGAAGGCGCCGGCCGAAATGACCCGGCTCTTGTCGGGATACGAACACGCCGTCGCGCGGACGGCGGAGATCATGCGCGACTGCACATTCAGCCTCGACGAATTGTCACACGACTATCCGAAGGAAACCGCCGGCCAGAGCGCCACGCCGCAGGAGGAACTGGAACGGCTTGCCTGGCTGGGCGCTGCGAACCGGTTTCCCGACGGGCTGCCGGACACGGTCCGCGCCGCGATCACGCATGAACTCAAGCTGATCGGCGAACTGGATTTCGCACCCTTCTTCCTCACCGTGCACGGCATCGTGGATTACGCGCGGTCCCTCAAGCCGCCGATCCTGTGCCAGGGGCGCGGCTCCTCGGCCAATTCGGTCGTCTGCTTCTGCCTCGGCATCACCTCGGTGAACCCGACGGAGATCGACCTCCTGTTCGAGCGCTTCATCTCGGCGGCGCGGGGCGAGCCGCCGGATATCGACGTCGATTTCGAGCATGAGCGGCGCGAGGAGGTGATCCAGCACATCTACGAAAAATACGGCCGCCACCGCGCCGGGCTCGCCGCCACCGTCATCCGCTACCGCAGCCGCAGCGCCGTGCGCGACGTCGGCAAGGTGATGGGCCTGTCGCCGGACATCATCAACGCGGTCAACGGCATGGTGTGGGGCTGGTCGTCCTCGGCACCGTCGCGCGACAGCATCGCCCAGGCCGGCCTCGACCCGCAGGACGCCCGCGTGACGCAGACGCTGAAGCTGGTGACGCAACTGATCGGCTTTCCCCGCCACCTGTCGCAGCATGTGGGTGGTTTCGTCATCACGGACACGCCCCTCGACGAGGTCGTGCCCATCGCCAATGCGGCGATGGAGGACCGCACCGTGGTGGAGTGGGATAAGGACGATCTCGACGCGCTCAACATCCTCAAGGTCGACGTGCTGTCGCTCGGCATGCTGACCTGCCTGCGCAAATGTTTCGACCTCGTGCGCGACCATTACGGCGCCGACATCACGCTCGCGAACATCCAACGCGAGGATCCGGAGACCTATGCGATGATCCAGAAGGCCGACACGGTCGGCGTCTTCCAGATCGAAAGCCGCGCCCAGATGTCGATGCTGCCGCGGCTGAAACCGCAAAACTTCTACGACCTCGTCATCGAGATCGCCATCGTGCGGCCCGGTCCGATCCAGGGCGGCATGGTGCATCCCTATCTGAAGCGGCGGCAGGGGCTGGAAAGCGTGGACTACCCCTCGACCGAACTCGAAGCGGTGTTGAAGAAGACGCTGGGCGTACCGCTGTTCCAGGAACAGGCGATGAAGATCGCCATCGTCGGCGCCGGCTTCCCGCCGGAAAAGGCCGACCGGCTGCGCCGCGCCATGGCCTCGTTCCGCAATCACGGCACGGTGGAACAGTTCAAGACCGATTTCGTCAGGGGCATGATCGGCAATGGCTACACGCCGGAGTTTTCCGAACGCTGTTTCGACCAGATCCGCGGCTTTTCCGATTACGGTTTCCCGGAAAGCCATTCGGCCAGTTTCGCGCTGCTCGCCTATGCCTCGTCCTGGCTGAAATGCCACTATCCCGACGCCTTTGCCTGCGCGCTGCTCAATTCCCAGCCGATGGGGTTCTATTCCGCCTCCTCCATCGTCCGGGATTTTCGCGAGCACGAGGGCGTCGTGCGTCCCGTCGACGTCAATCACAGTCTATGGGACCATGCGCTGGAGCCGCTGGACAGGCCGGCCGCGCCCACCGGCCTCGGCGGCAATGCCTGCGCCATCCGGCTCGGCTTGCGGCAGGTGGACGGGCTGCGCGAGGACGCGGCCCGGATCCTGATCGCCGCCCGCGACGGCCCCTTCACGTCCATGCGCGACTTTCATGTGCGCACGCGCCTCGACCGGGGCAGTCTGGAGCGACTCGCCAATGCCGACGCCTTCCGCTCCATCGGGCTCGACCGGCGCGCGGCGCTGTGGGAGATCAAGGGGCTTGCGGGCATGGCCGGCCGGCTGGTCCGGGAGGACGACCTGCCGCTTTTTGCCCGCGACAGCAACGGCATCGCCGCGCTGCTGCAGGAACAGGCGCATGTCGAATTGCCGGAACTCCAGCCCGGCGAACAGGTGGTGGAGGACTATTCGGCGCTCAGCCTGTCGCTCAAGGCGCATCCCGTCGCCTTCCTGCGCGAACAGATATCCGGTCGGGGCATCGTCACGGCCAAGGCGCTGGACAATCACGGCAACCGCCGCCGGGTGCAGGTGGCGGGACTGGTGCTGGTGCGTCAGCGGCCCGGCACCGCCAGCGGCGTCATCTTCATGACGCTGGAGGACGAGACCGGCATCGCCAACGCCATCGTCTGGCCGAAGGTCTTCGAAAAACATCGCCGCATCGTGATGGGCGCGCGCATGGTGGCGATCGAGGGCGTGCTGCAGCAGGAACAGGGCGTGACCCATGTCGTCGCCCAGCGCCTGACCGACCTGACCGGCGATTTGATGGAGGCGCTGTCGGCGCCCGCCGCCGCAACCCGAACCCAATCGCCCAGCCTGTGGCGGCATCCGCGCAATGTGCGCATGCTGCCCAAGGGCCGCAATTTTCATTAGCAGGACAGGACCATGGACCAGGATCCGATCCAACCGGAACGCCCCGCCGAAGTCCTCGAGATCGAGGCTGCCATCGACGCGACGATCGTCCTGTGCGGCGGCGACCCACGCGACGCGATCCGCGCGCTGCTCATCGCCAACGACTTCCTTGAGGCCGAGCGCGACCGGCTCACGAGCCTGATCAGCAACGGCTATGCCCGCGGCCTTGCGAGGCGAGGTTGACCGCAATTGCGCCTTGACTTCGGCCGGATGCCGGGGGCACCTCGGCAATCGGCGCAACGGGCATGCCAGAGGGGGAAACACGATGGCGAAACTCGCGGGCAAGACCGCCTATGTAACCGGTTCCGGACGGGGGATCGGCCGCGCCGTGGCGCTGAAGCTGGCGGCCGAAGGCGCGCAGGTGGTGGTCAACGACCTGGAGGCCGGGCCCGCGGACGAGGTCGTCGCGACGATCAGGGCGGCCGGCGGCGAGGCCGTGGCCGCGGTCGGCAGCGTGACCGATCCCGCCTTCGCAGGCCGCTTCATCGCCGCGGGCATGGACGCCTTCGGCGGCGTCGACATCATCGTCAACAATGCCGGCTACACCTGGGATGCGATGATCCACAAGATGAGCGACGAGCAGTTCGAGGCGATGCTCGACGTCCATTTGAAGGCGCCGTTCCGCATCCTGCGTGCCGCCGCCGGGCCGATCCGCGAAGCCGCCGAGATCGAGGCCGGAGACGGCCGCGAGGTGTTTCGCAAGGTGGTCAACATCTCCTCGGTGTCGGGCACGCATGGCAATATGGGCCAGGCCAACTACGCCTCGGCCAAGGCGGGCCTCATCGGCCTGACGAAGACGCTCGCCAAGGAGTGGGGACGCCACAAGGTCAACGTCAATTGCGTCGCCTTCGGCTATATCGAGACGCGCATGACCGCGGTCTCCGACGAGAAGCGATCCGTCACCGTCGACGGCAACACAGTCACGGTCGGCATTCCGAGCAAGGTGATCGAGGGCGTGAAGGCCTCCATTCCGCTCGGCCGCGCCGGCACGCCGGACGAAGCCGCCAACGGCGTCTACCTCTTCTGCGCGCCGGAATCCGACTACATCACCGGCCAGGTGATGCTGGTCGATGGCGGGATGGCGCTGTAGGGCTCAAGCCTCGGACCAGGCCAGTTCCTCGAGGTTTTCGCGAAAGGCGAAGCGAACGAGGTGGCTGACGATGATCCCCTTGGCCCGCTCCAGGCCGGCCGCGTCCTCGGCATGCACGTCGAAGGTGATGCCGCCGTCGTCGGCATGCATCTCAGCCGGGCCCGTCGACAGGGCGCAGCGCCCCTCGTCCTCGGAATATTCCACCTCGGTCTTGTGGCCGAAGTGCTTGCAGAGCTGGGCGAGGTATTTTCGCCCATGGGCCGTTTCGAAGCGGGCGGTCGCTTTCTGCATGATCAAGATTCCCGTCTTTTAATTGTTGAGTATTTTGATCATATTATAGCGCGAGGCGCGATTTTCAATCCCTTCGCCTCGCCGGCACCGGACCTGCAATCCCGCTCACACCGCCTCGATGGCGATTGCGATGCCTTGGCCGACGCCGATGCACATGGTGGCGAGCGCGCGTTTGGCGCCGCGGGCCTGCAGCTCCAGCGCCGCCGTGCCGGTGATGCGCGCGCCCGACATGCCGAGCGGATGGCCCAGCGCGATCGCGCCGCCATTCGGATTGACGTGCT
>NZ_JALEGV010000036.1 GCF_022763245.1 Oricola sp. | reverse complement strand
TTCATGCTCATCTTCACATTCGCAAGCTCGACACCCGAACCGTCAGCCTTCACGCGAACCTTCACATTGTAGTCGATCACACGCTTGACCGGCACCAGAACCTTCATTGTCGCCTCCTCGGAATTTTCGGGACACCCGCCGCCGCCAGAAACCTCCGGCGTCTTTCGTCTCATATTGTGGAACGAATGAATTCAGCATTGAGGGACAAGTTCCAGAGAATTCCGCCGATGTCAACGAAACAAGCGAAAATCGGCGCATTTTCGCCAACCTGCATTGACCATATTATGGGAATAATGCAGCACCACACTTGAAGCGCAGACAGTGCTCAGCCGGCGATTTCGACAGCCCGCTTTCGCAAACGCTCGAATTGCCGCCGCCATTCCGCGACCTTCGCATCCGTCGCGACGGAATTGTGCGCAGCGATGCTGACCGCCAGCGCGGCCGCGCCCGTCGCGCCGGGAAGCGCCATTCCCAGGCCGTAAACGCCCTCGGCGACATTCCCGCGGCTTTCAACGAACCCCGTCCTGCGCGCTTCCTCGACCAGGCGGCGCACCTGCTCCTCGGTGAGCCTGGACGTGTCCCCGAGATGCGGCGCGATTGCCTTCAGAACCGCCTCCATGCCCGCATCGGTGGTCGCCGCCAAGAGCGCGGTCGCGGCCGCGCCGACACCCAAGGGGCGCCTCTGCCCCACCTCAACAGGAATGGCACGCAGGACCGACGACCCTTCCGCCTTGTAGAGACACACCGCCTCGTAACCGCTGCGACCGATCAGATAGGCCGTCGCGCCGCAGGCGCGGGCGAGATCGTCGACGAGGCCGCGCCATTTGAGGATCTGCTGCTGGCGCGCCGCCGAAGACAGCCCGAGCTCGAAGACGAGATTGCCGACATGGTAACGGCGCGCGTCCTCGTCATATTCGAGCAGGTCTTCATCCAGCAGGCATTTGACGATCCGATGGGCCGTCGAGCGCGACAAGCCGGTCGCCTCGGACACCTGGCGAAGCCCGACGCCACCCTCCGCAGCACTCGCGACATGACGCAACACGGCAGCCGCGCGACGGATGGCCTGCGTTCCGTCCTGCCTGGATTCCTTGTCCGACATCACCACTCCCGCGCGGGAAATTGAAACCATTGCGCCCAACGCGCCTATATCACCCGCCCTCCCGCCACGGAAGCGCGGCGCGAGCCGGCGCGAAGACATCTTCATCGCGTCGAAGCGACAAATCTCCCATATTGTGGAATAGATGAGGCGAATTGGCAACAAGCTTGACGCGTGGGCACGCCTCGCCATTCGCGGGGTCGACAGTCTTATTTCGTCCGAAATTCCGGGGAACATTGCAGTTCCCGCGCCTGATTTTGGATCGCCGTCGCCTTTCGTCACAGGAGGCACGGAGAATCTGCGCTCTGCCAGTTGTCCCACATGGTAGGAGATGTTAGGGAGAATTCCGTCGCGTGGAAACGCTTCGCAACACACTCGAGTTTGCCGGCGACGCCGGCGGGAGGAACACATGACACACATCGGATTCGCAAAGGGTCTAACCACGGCTGCCTTCGTTGCCGCTGGCGTGCTCGCCGCTTGCTCCACGGCATCGGCCGCGGACGCTTGGCTCGAAGAACTTGAGCCCCGCGTGCTGAAACTTGCGGATTTCTCCGGCGACCAGACGGCCAATTTCGGCAAGGCGATGGTCGCGTGGGAAGAAGCCATCACCGAATTCACCGAAGGCAAGATCACCTTCGAGAACTACTGGTCCTCGTCGCTCCTGAACGCGCTCGACACGCTGGAAGGCGTGGGCGACGGCGTTGCCGACATCGGCCTGATCATCCCGAGCTACATGCCGCAGGACCTGCCGGTCGGCTCCTGGTTCTTCGGAATGGGCGCGGCGCTGAGCGGCTCGACCGTGCACGACGTTGCCGCCGGCGGCGCGACGGCTCTGGAGACGCTGCTGACCTTCGATGCCGTCACCGAGGAATATGCCGAGCACAATGTGAAGGTGCTGCAGGCCACCTCGACGCCGGCCTACAACCTGCTCTGCAACAAGCCGATCGCGTCGCTCGCCGATGCCGAGGGCAAACGCGCCCGCGCCATCGGCGCCGTCTGGGCGAGCACCGCCGAAGCGCTCGGCATGGCTCCGGTCAGCATCGCCTGGAACGAGGCCTATGAAGGGCTGCAGCGCGGCGTGTTCGACTGCATGGTCATCAACCCGAACCAGTATGTGAATGGCCTCATCCTGAAGGATGTCGCGCCGGAATATGTGCCGGTCACGATGGCGCAGCTGCAGGCTTCGACCTGGGTCATGAACCTGGAAGTCTGGGAAAGCTTCCCGGTCGAACTCCAGAACTTCATCACCCAGGAAAACATCCGCGCCGCCTACAACATCTGGAACGGCTACCTGCAGATCGAAGCCCAGGCGGGTGACGTGATCGCGGCAGGGCAGGAAATCCACACCAACGACGTGTCGGAACTCGAGCCGGTCGCCAAGGCGCAACGCGAAGAATTCGTCGCCGCCCTCGCCGCTGCGGCTCCGGGCAGCATTTCGGATGCCCAGGCGGTCGTCGATGCCTATCTCGAGCGCATTGCCTACTGGACCGCGGCCCTGGAAGCCGACGGTTACGCAGTTACCGAACGGACCCCCGAAGCGATCCTGAAGGCGTTCGCAGGGCTTCGCGATGTTGACCTCTCCAACTTCTATGCGAAATTCAATGAAGAGGTCACGACGACCCTCATGAAGTAACGCATTGCTCCCGGCCGCACCTGCCGGCCGGGAGCCCATGCCAACCGCATCGTCTCGCGCGAGGACATTGGACCCGATGTCAGAATTTGACCGCGATGGCGGCGAAGCCGCGCAAGGCCGCAGACTGCCCGTCATCATCCGTATCGTCGATCGCCTGAGCGCCATCTTCGCCTATGGCGCCGCTGCCGCCGCGATCCTGCTGGCCGCAAGCGTCTTCATCGACGTGACGGGCCGGGCCTTCTTCAACAAGCCCTTTACCGGGACCCTGGAGATGACGGCCTATTGGTGGATGCCGATGCTCACGCTCCTTGCCTATGCCTTTACCGAGCAGAAGCAGGAGCACATCAAGGTCACCATCCTGCTCGACACGCTGCCGGTGGGCATGCGCCGCATCGTCGAGGGTTCGTTCAGCCTTCTCGCCACCGGCCTCCTCGTCGCGCTGACCTGGTACACCTGGGTCGACGCAGCGCGCAGCGCGCGCATCCAGGAGACCACCGCGGCGACGCCGCCGATCGCAATCTGGCCTTTCAAGTTCTTCGCGGTCGCCGGCCTCGGCCTTCTCGCGCTCCAATTCGCGGCGACCACGTTTCGCCATTTCGCCGGCCACCTGCCGCAGACCGAGGAATACGACTCGGACGCTGACCTGGGATGAACACTCTGCCCCCCTCCGACGACATGCCGGCACCCGCCGCAAACGGCGGACACCGCGTCGCCCGCATCGTTTTCACCATCGCCCTTCTGGTGGCGTTCGGCGCCGCGGCCGCCATGCTTTTCGCGGACCTGCCCAAGCAGGCGATCGGCGCGCTGGTGATCGTGCTCAGCATCGTGCTGCTCTTGATGGGCATTCCCGTCGGCGTCGCCATGCTGGGCGCGGCGCTGCTCGGTCTGTACTCGCTGAGCGGGATGCGCGTGGTGACCTCGACGATGAAATCCGTGGGGTTCGACGCCTCGGCATCCTGGTCCTACAGCGTCATTCCGATGTTCATCCTGATGGGCATGATCCTGTGGAAGTCCGGCCTGACCGCCACGGCCTTCGAGACCGCGCGCCGATGGCTCGGCTGGCTTCCCGGCGGCCTGGCGGTGGCGACCAACTTCGCAGGCGCGGCGCTGGCGGCCAGCAGCGGAAGCACGATCGGCATCACCTATGCACTCGGCCGTGTCTCCATTCCCGAGATGCTGAAGTCCGGCTACAGCCCGCAATTGGCCGTGGGCAGCGTAGCGGCGGCCGGAACGCTGGGGCAGATCATTCCGCCGAGCCTTCTGCTCGTCGTCTATGCCGGCGCCGCATCGGTGCCGGTCGGGCACCAGTTGCTCGCCGGCGTCATTCCCGGGCTGATCCTTGCCTTCTCCTTCGCGATCATGATCGTCGCCCGCGCCACGCTCAATCCATCCCTCGCGCCGCGCGTCGACATGAGCATGGTCACATGGCGCATGCGCAGGGACTCGCTCGTCGCGAGCATCCCGATCATGATCGTGGTCATCGTCGTGGTCGGCGGGCTGTTCGCCGGCATCTTCACCGCGACCGAAGCCGGCGTGTTCGGCATGCTGGCAGCCTTCGTTTTCGGCTCGGTGCACCTTCTGCGAACGACCGGTTCCTGGCGCTCCGTGACGACGATGGTGCGCGAGTCGATCATCGGCACCCTGACCGGGACTGCGTCCGTGTTCCTCCTGATTCTCGGTGTCGTGGTTCTGACCCGGGCCATGGCGCTCAGCCAGGTGCCAAACGTCCTGGCGGAGACCATCGTCGAACTCGGCCTCGGCCGGGTCGAGCTTCTGCTAATCCTGATCCTGGTCTATCTCGTGCTCGGCATGTTCATGGACACGCTGGCGATGATGCTGCTCACCATCCCGGTCCTGCTCGCACCGCTGAAGGCTCTGGGCGTGGACCCGCTCTGGTTCGGCGTCTTCCTGGTGGTGATGGCCGAGGTCGGCCTGCTGACACCGCCGCTCGGAATCCTGACCTTCATCGTCCACAGGATCGCTTCAGATCCGGAGGCCAATCTCGGCCGGCGTATCGCTCTCGGGACGGTTTTCAAGGGCGTCGCCCCCTTCGCCGTGACGGCAATGGCGGTCCTGCTCGTGCTGATCTTCTTCCCCGATATCGTGACCTGGCTGCCCAATCAAAGCGTCGGGCGCTGACGTCACTCGGTCCGCCAGGGAGGCGTTTCGCGCGCAAAAAACGCGGCGATGCCGGCCTGGGCCTCGGCGGTTTCCCACCGATCGGCTAGAGCGCCGGCAGTCATCTCCGCCTGGTCCAGCGGATCCGGTCCACCGAGCCTGAGGCAGAGCGCCTTGGCGTCGGCGACTGCGCCCGGGGCGCATTGCAGGAAAGCCGCGACCTCCGCCTCGACAGCCCCGTCCAGCATGTCATCCGTCGCGGTCCCGGCGATCAGGCCCGAGCGCAAAGCGAAATCCGGGCCGAAGGGCTTTCCGTTGAAGAAGACCTGCCGCGCGAACGCTTCGCCCAGCTTGCGCACAACGAAGGGCCCGATCGTCGCCGGAATGAGGCCAAGCCGCGTTTCGGTCAGCGCGAATTTGGCCCCTTCGGAGGCCACCGCGATATCGCAGACCGCGATCAGACCGATGCCGCCGCCATAGGCAGCGCCCTGCACGCGGCCGATCACCGGCTTCGGCAACGCGTTCCACGCTCCCAGCATGCCGGCCAGCGCACGCGCCTCCGACATCTTGCCCGCCCGGTCCTTCTCGGCCTGCTCGCGCATCCAGCCCAGGTCACCACCGGCGCAGAAAGATCTGCCCTCGCCTGCGAGCACGACCACACGGACATCCGCGTCGCCGCGCAGCGCCTCTGCCGCCGATGTGAGCTCCGCGATCATGCGGGCATTCATCGCATTGTGCTTGTCCGGCCGGTTGAGCGTGACCCTGGCAATGCCGCGCGGGTCCGTCGCGACCGCAATCGTTTCATATTGCATCGCGCTGGTCTCCGCTCGGCGCCGCCCCGGTTGCGATCTCGCTTGCAAGATAGGCTTCCGCGGCCGCCAGTCTGTCCATGTCGATGCCGGTTTCCCACCCCTCCATCGCCAGCATCCGGGCGAGCGCAGTGGTGGAGACGTTGCCCTTGGCGCCCGGCGCATAGGGGCAACCGCCGAGACCGCCGACAGCGCTGTCGAATGTTCTCAAGCCGAGATCCAGACTGGCGCGCACATTGTCGAGCGCCCGGTTGTCGGTGTCGTGATAGTGACCGGCGAGCCTCTCCGCCGGGACCGAGCCCAGCACGACCTCGAGCATGGCGGCGATGGTCGTGGGCGTGCCCTTGCCGATGGTGTCTCCGAGCGAGACTTCATAGCAGCCCATCTCCATCAGCCGCGCGGCAACGTCGCACACGGCGGCGGGCGCGATGTCGCCCTCATAGGGGCATGCGACCACGCAGGAGACATAGCCCCTGACCGGAATGCCGGCAGCAGCGGCCGCATCCATAATCGGGGCGAAGCGCTCGAAGCTCTCCGCGATGGAGCAATTGGTGTTCCTGCGGCTAAACGTTTCCGATGCGGCGGCGAAGATCGCGACCTCGTCCACCCGCGCGGCGCGCGCACGTTCGAAGCCCTTCAGATTGGGAGTCAGCGCGGCATAGGTCACACCCGGCTTGCGCTTGATGCCGGCGAGAACCGCCTCGGCGTCGGCCAGTTGAGGCACCCATTTCGGCGACACGAAGCTGGTCGCCTCGATCTTTGCGAACCCGGCATCCGACAAGAGATCGATGAGCGCGATCTTCTTGCCGGTCGGAATGACCGCTTTCTCGTTTTGCAACCCGTCGCGCGGGCCAACCTCGTAGATGCGGACAGCCCGGCTCACGCGGGGATTTCCCAGGGAGGATAGAAATCGCGATCGAAAAGTCCCGCTTCGCCCTCACCCGGCAACGACGCCTGGAAGCCGTCGCGCGCCGAGATGCGTTTGTACCACGCCTCCAACGCAGGAAATTCCTCGAGCGAAACGTAATAGGACGCCATGTAGACGGCCTGTCCGACGGCGATGTCGACGGCCGAGAACGCAGACGACAGAAGATAGTCGCGCTTTCCACCAGGCTCGGACAGTCGCGCCTCGATGGCCGCGCAGCACTTCTTCAGACGTGCCGCCTCCAGCTTCATGACGATCGGCGACCGCATCGTGTCGTCATAGAGGGCGACATGCTGTTGGGTCAGCGCGGCCGTGTGCTGGCTGACGGTTTCGGCGAAATGCAGCCAGGTCAGCCATTCCGCACGCTCGGCATCTCCCGGCAATCGGCCAAGACCGGCTTCGGGATAGAGCTCGCACAGATACTCCATCATCGCGCCGCTCTCGAACATCGTCATGCCGTCGATCTCGAGCGCCGGGACCCGCCCGGCCGGCGACAGGGACAAGTAGTCGGGCTTGCGCAGCGTCTTGTCGAAGGGATGAGTGACGACTTCGAAATCGACGCCGAGTTCGTTGAGCAGCCACAACACGCGCATCGAGCGGGACTGGTGGCAATGATGCAGCCGGATCATGAACCGGATTCCTTGAAACGCAACAACACCGTTCCTCCCTCGACTGTCTCGTTCTCGGCGCAGAAGACCTCCGCCACCAATCCGGCGCACGGCGCCGTCAGGCTGGTCTCCACCTTCACCGCATGTCTTACAATCAGCGAGTCTCCGTTGTCGACTGCGCCGCTCCGAGACGCTTCCGCTCCCGATCCCCGCCTTGCCCGCACTCGTCGCCGACGGGTCTGACGCAGGAGCTGCGAGGCGGCGATGTTCGGGCTCAAACTTGCGCAATTCGCAATCAATGTCCCGATCTTTGCAATTTTCATAACAAACGAGTCTGCTTCATACTTCCCGAAGCTATCAGGGAGGAAACCATGCTGACAGTTCGTATGCGCAGTCTTTGCGCAGCCACCATGCTTACGCTGGCCACATCCGTCGCGCCTGCATTCGCGGGCAAGAGCGATGACACGCTTCGCGTCGCCATGGCCGAGGAAATTCTCAACCTCGACTACAACTACACCACCAAGCGCGAATACATCATCCTCGCGCAGTTGACCGACGCGACGCTGTTCAACATCAATCCGCAGACCGCGGAAGTCGAGCCGAGCGTCGCCAAGAGCTACGAATTCGTTGACGACACCACGCTCGACGTCGTCCTGCGCGACGACGTCACGTTCCATGACGGCTCCAAGCTGACCGCCGAGGACGTCGCCTACACCTACAACTGGATCAACAGCCCCGACAGCGAATCCAACGCCAATGGCGTCGTGGAACGCTGGCTCGACAATGCCGAGGTCACCGGCCCCAACACGGTGCGCTTCCACCTCAAGTCGGTCTATCCGCTCGTGCTGCGCGACATGGGCGCACGCATCATGCTGCGCAAGGCCGGGTCCTACGACGCGAATGGCGAGATCGACCGAGACGCTATGGCAAGCGACCTGATCGGCGCCGGCCCCTACAAGGTCGTCTCCTTCGAGCCGGGCACCGAACTCGTGCTGGAACGCTACGACGGGTATTTCGGCGACAAGCCGGAAATCTCGAAGATCGTCGTGCGCAACCTTCCCGATATCGGGACGCAGCAGGCCGAGTTGATGTCCGGCGGCGTGGACTGGATGTTCAAGGTGCCGCTCGATCTCGCGGAAAGCCTCGGCGCGACCCCGATGGCCGAACATCTGAGCGGCCCCGACCTGCGCGTCGGCTTCCTGGTGCTCGACGCCGCCGGCTACACCGACGAGGACGGGCCGCTGACCAATGTCCTCGTCCGCCGCGCGATCAACCATGCGCTCAACACGCCGGAAATGGCCAAGTTCCTGATCGGCGGCTCGGCGGAGGCGATCCACACGGCCTGCCACCCGGCTCAGTTCGGCTGCGACCAGTCGGTCACCGCCTACCCCTACGATCCCGACAAGGCCCGCGCGCTGCTGGCAGAAGCAGGCTACGAGAACGGCTTCCCGCTGGAACTCTGGGCGTATCGCGACAAGGCGGCCTCGGAGGCGATCGCATCCGACCTCAAAGCGGTCGGCATTGATGTCAATCTGCGCTACGTGAAGCTCCAGAGCCTGAACCAGGCGCGCGCGCAACGCGAGATTCCGGCCTATTTCGGAACCTGGGGCTCCGGCGGCACGGCGGATACCGCGGCGATCGCACGCATCCACTTCTCCGACTCCGACCGCAACCTGTCGGGTGACGCGGAACTGGAGAAGACTGTTCTCGCCGCGGAGCAAACCAACGATCCCGCGGAACGCAAGGCGCTCTATTCCGAAGCGCTCGGCCATATCGCGGACCAGGCCTATTGGGCGCCGCTGTTTTCCTACTCCGCGAACTACCTCGTCTCGCCCGATCTGGATTTCCCGCTCGATCCGGACGGCCTGCCGCGGCTGCAGAACGCCCACTGGAAGTGATCCGGCACGGCGGCGGGAGACTTCCCGCCGCCCTTCGGGCAGGATTGGCTCATGCTCAGATATATCGCTCTACGCGGGCTCCTGGCCCTGCTCGTCGCCTTCACCGTCTCACTGGCCGCGTTCTTTCTCCTGAATGTCGCGACTGACCCGGCCCAGGCCATCGCTGGAGAGGACGCCCCGCCTGAGGTCGTCGAATCGATCCGCGCTCGCTACGGTCTCGATCGCCCCCTGCCCGTGCGCTACGCCGACTGGCTCGGCGGCGTCATGACCGGCGATTTCGGCGAGAGCTATTACTGGCACAAGCCCGTGGCGACGCTGGTCGCGGACCGGGCCGACGAGACCATCACGCTGGCGCTCTCGGCCCTGGCAGTGACCATCCTGATCGCCATTCCCCTGGGCGCCCTTGCCGCGCTCAACCCCAACAGCTGGATCGACCGTTTCGCGCTCGGGGTTGCCGTCTCGGCGCAAGCCGTGCCGAATTTCTGGCTCGGGCTGATCGTGATCATCCTTTTTGCGGTGACGTTTCCCATCTTCCCCGTTTCCGGCGACGACACTTGGCGACACTTCGTGCTTCCGGCCTTCGTGCTCGGCGCCTCCTCCGTGCCGGCGGTGATGCGGCTGACGCGGACCGGCCTGATCGAGGTGATGGGAGCGGACTACATCCGCACCGCGCGCGCCAAGGGGTTCCGCGGCTGGCCGCTTCTGCGTCGGCACGCGCTGCGCAATGCGCTGCTGCCGGTCATCTCGGTCCTGGCGGTTCAGTTGGGGCAGAAATTCGGCGGTTCCGTCATCACGGAAAGCATCTTCGCGATCAACGGGCTCGGGCGACTGGCGCTCGAATCGATCCTCGGCGCGGACATCCCGACCGTGCAGATGCTGATCTTCGTCTTCGCCATCGTCTTCGTCGCCATGAACCTCCTCGCCGACATCCTCAATGCGGCGCTCGATCCGAGGATTCGCATCGGATGACCGACATCGACGCAACATTCGCCGCGGCGGACGCCGCAGACGAGACGGCAACGCTGACGCCCGGCCAAGTCTTTCGCCGCCGCATGTTCGGCCATACCGGGTTCCTGATCGGCGCCGGACTGATCGCGCTGATCGCCCTTGTCGCGATCTTCGCGCCGCTGCTCGCGCCGCACGATCCGTTCGCCCAGTCGCTTTCGACCCGCATGCTGCCTCCGGCCTGGGTCGACGGCGGAACATGGGACCACATCTTCGGCACCGACCAGAATGGGCGCGATTACCTGAGCCGGCTGATCTACGGCACCCGCGTCTCGATCACGATCGGCATTGGGGCCGCGACCATCGGCCTTCTCATCGGGGTCACGCTCGGCGTTCTGGCCGGCTATTTCGGCGGTTGGGTCGATCACGGCATCAGCTTCCTACTGACCGCCCAGCTCGCCCTGCCCGGCCTGTTGCTCGCCATGGCGCTCGTTTTCATCATCGGCCCTTCGATCTGGGTCGTGATCGGCATCGTCGGCGTCCTGCACTGGACCTATTACCTCGTGGTCACGCGGTCCGCGACGCAGCGCATCCGCAACCTCGATTTCGTCGCAGCGGCCGCCGCCTCCGGCGCAAATCCGCGCCAGATCATCTGGCATGAGATCCTGCCGAACCTTTTCTCGTCGATCATCGTGATCTTCACCTTCGAACTGGGCATCGCCATCCTCGCGGAATCCAGCCTCTCCTTCCTCGGCGTCGGCATCCAGCCGCCGACCCCGTCCTGGGGCCTGATGATCGCCGAGGGCAAGCAGGCGATGTTCTATCGCCCCTGGCTCGTCATCCTGCCTGGCGTCTGCCTGTTTCTGCTCGTCATCGGCGCCAATTTGATGGGCGACGGGCTGCGCGACATCACCTCCCCGGAAGGTCGCAACGAATGAGCGCGCTTCTTGAAATCCGCGATCTTTCGGTGGCGCTGCCGCTGCCTGCGGGCACGTTGCATGCCGTGCGAGAGGTCGACCTCACGCTCGACCGCGGACAGTCGATCGGCATCGTCGGCGAGAGCGGCTCCGGCAAGTCGATGACAGCGCTCGCGCTGATGCGGCTTCTGCCGCGCGGTGCCCGCCACGGCGCCACCCGGCTCGCATTCGACGGCGTCGATCTCGCTTCCCTTTCGGACGCCGGCTTTGCTCGCGAGATCGCCGGTCCGCGCATCGGCATGATCTTCCAGGAGCCGATGACGTCGCTGAACCCGGTCTACACGATCGGTCGCCAGATGACCGAAGGCGCGGTTTCGCGCGGGATGCTGTCGGCACCGGATGCGCGCCGCAAGGCGCTGGACCTCCTGGACCGGGTCGGCATTCCCGATCCCGAAACCCGGTTCGGCCAGTTTCCGCATCAGATGTCCGGCGGCCAGCGCCAGCGCGTGATGATCGCCATGACGCTGATGCTCGATCCCGAACTGCTGATCGCCGACGAACCGACCACCGCGCTCGACGTGACGGTGCAGGCGCAGATCCTCGACCTGCTGGACGATCTGCGCCGCGAACGCGACATGGCGACGATCCTGATCTCGCACGACCTCGCCGTGGTCGCGGAGCGCACCGACAGCGTCGCGGTCATGTATGGTGGCCAAGTCATCGAACAGGGTGCGGCCGACGACGTGCTGCATCGCCCGGCGCATCCCTACACCCAGTCGCTGCTGCACGCGATCCCGCAGGTGGGCGGAACGCCCGCGCGACTGTCCGCCATCCCCGGCACCGTGCCCTCGCTGACAAGGCCGCCCACTGCCTGCGTCTTCGCGCCGCGATGCGACCACCGCCGTGCGGAATGCGTCGCGCAACGCCCCCCGACGCGGACAGGCGCGAGCGGGCACGCATGGCGCTGCGTCCTTGAGACGCCGCCACGCTCCGGTCGTGGTGCCGAGCCCCTGCGCGCACCTCCGACCGCGGCGAACGCGGACATCGTGCTGGCGGCTCGGGACGTGCGGCAGGTGTACACCACGCGAAAGGCGATGTTCGCAGCCAAGCGCGAGATCGTCGCGCTCGACGGCGTGTCGATCGATCTGCACCGAGGCGAAACGCTGGCACTGATCGGCGAAAGCGGGTCCGGCAAATCGACGCTCGCGCGCATCCTTCTCGGCCTCGCCGAGCCGACCTCGGGCGAGGTCACGATGCTCGGCCGCCCGGTTGCCGCGCTCTCGCCCGTCGAGCGGGCGAGCTTCGTGCAGCCGGTGTTCCAGGATCCCTATTCCTCGCTCAATCCACGTCGTCGGCTGTCGGAAATCATCGAGCGCCCGCTCTGGCTGCGCGGCGAACACGACGCAGCCAAGCGCAAGGCGGCCGTGGACGAGGCGATGGATCACGTTCGTCTGCCCAAGCGGCTATTGCATTCCTATCCCTCGCAGCTCTCGGGCGGGCAGCGGCAGCGCGTGGCGATCGCGCGGGCGCTGGTGACCCGCCCCGAGGCGCTGGTCTGCGACGAGCCCACGTCCGCGCTGGACGTCTCGGTCCAGGCGCAGATCCTGAACCTGCTCGACGACCTGCGCGCCGAGATGGGGCTGACCTGCCTGATCATCACCCACGACATGGCAGTCGTTCACCAGGTCGCCGACCGTGTGGCCGTCATGCTGGAGGGGCGCATCGTCGAGGAAGGACCGGCGCAGCGCGTGCTGGCCTCTCCCGAAAGCGCCTATACGGCGCGCCTGCTTGCGGCCGCCCCCCGTTTCGAAGCCGTTCCCGATCGACTGGAGGTCGCACAATGAATGCCCCGATGCGGGACCTGACCCCGCAGACGCTGTTTGCCCGCGAGACGCTCTGGCAGTCCTGGCTCGATATCGAGGCCGCGCTTGCGGAAACGCAGGCCGAGCTCGGCATCATTCCCGACTGGGCCGCTACAGACATTCGGAGCGCGGCGGTGCTGGAGCGCATTGGCGTCGATGCGCTGGAGGCCGATATCCGCGTCACGATGGCGCCGATCCTGTCGCTGACGCGGCTTCTCTCCAGCGAAGCGGGTGACGCCGGAAATTATGTCCACTGGGGCGCCACCACCCAGAACGTCATGCAGACCGGGCGCATTCTCCTGATCCGCAAGGCCGATCGCGCCGTTCGGCATGCGCTGTCGAGTGCGCTGGAGCGGTTGGCGACACTTGCCCGCGATCATGCCGAGACGTTGACCGTCGGCCGCACGAACCGCCAGCACGCGCTGCCGATCACCTTCGGCTTCAAGGTCGCCGGATGGATCGAGGAACTGGCGCGCGCCGCCGACCGCCTCGATGGCGGTGGCGAGCGGCTCTTCGCGCTGCCGTTCGGCGGCGCGGTGGGAGCGATGCATGCCTTCGGCGCCGAGGGGCGCGAGATCAACAGGCTGCTGGCCGAACGGCTCGGCCTGCGCGAGTTGCTGGTTCCGGGACGCGCCATCAACGACGTCTTCGCCGACTATGTCGTGCAACTGTCGCTGCTCTCCATGACCATCGAGCGGATCGCCGCGGAGCTCTATCTGCTGATGTCGCAGGAGATCGGCGAGGTCTTCGAGACGCTCGACGCGGGCACGGTCGGCTCCTCCACCATGCCGCACAAGGTGAACCCGAAATATGTCGTCAAAGTCCTGGCGGAGGCGGCCGAGTTGCGCGGCCTCGCCGGCAGCGCCATGGAGACCGGACGGTCGAGCCACGAGGGCGACGCAGCGGTCAATCAACTCCTCAGTTCCGTGCTCGACCGCGCCGTGCCGCTTGCCTGGACGCTGGCCGAGAATTTCGACCGGCTGCTGTCGCGCATCGGCGTGAACGCGCCGCGCATGGCGGAGAATGCGGCCCTGAGCGGCGGCGCCATCGCGACCGAGAAACTGATGATGATGCTCGCCCCGAAGACGGGCCGCGTCGCGGCGCATGACCTGATCCATCACGCGCTGGAAGCCCATGCCGGCAACCGTCGCGACGTTGCCGCGATGCTGGCCGGCGACGAATCGATCCTCGCGCATCTGGCGCAGGACGAGATCCGCGACGCGCTCGATCCGGCCGGCTATTGCGGCGACAGCGCGCAGATCGCCCGCGAGGCGGCGCAGATGGCACGCAAGGTCGCTGCGGATCTCGTTGCCGCCTAGATCAGGTAAAGCGTCTCGGCGATCTCGCGGTCGGCGGCGCGCTGTGCTTCCACATGGGCGCTCAGCGTGTCGAGGAACACCTCCGAGAGTTCCGCCCGCGGTCCTTTCGCGTGAATGCTGGCATATGTGGTCCAGTGTTCGCCTTCGAGCGGACGCATCGCCAGCCCCTGCAGCGTGGACGCGGTCAGGCAGGCGGGATCGGCAAGGGTGAGCCCGAGGCCGTGACGGACCATTTCCAGCGTGACCAGCGTCGAACCGGTTTCAAACGCGATTCTCGGCTTCAAACCCGCCTCGCCCATGACGTCGTCAAGCCGCGAGCGCCATCGCTGGCCGGACGCGAGCGTCACCAGTTCCTCGCGTTCCAGCCGCTCAAGCTCGACCTCGTCGCAGCCGGACAGGGGATGGCCTTCCGGCATCAGCACGCATAGGCGCGACCGCAGGAGCGGCATGATGTCGAGGGGAATGATCTCGTTTTCGACCGGAAGCGAAATGAAGCCGAGATTGTAGCCGCGCGCCGCCACCTTGCTCTCGATTTCGAACCGGCTCTCGATATGCAGCGTGCACTGAAAATCCAGCCCCGCCTCGCGCAGTCGCGCAACCGTCGGCACAACAAGCGCATTGGCCAGGGGCGCCGCCGTGACGACGGACAGCCAGCTGCGGGCCCGGCGCTTGATGTCGTCGGCGATCGACGGCACCTCCTCCAGCCCGTCCAGCGTGTTCGAGATCTGCCGGTAGAACAGCGCGCCGTCCTCGGTGAGCTTGAGATTGCGCCGCGATCGCGAGAACAGCGTCAGCCCGACCTGGTCTTCGAGCTGGGTCAGCATCCGGCTCGCCGCGGAGGCGGAGACGTTCAGTCGCTTCGCCGCCAGGGAGAGCGAGCCTGTCAACACGATGTGGCGAAAGAGCAGGAAGCTTCGGAGGTTCATGGGTTGTCGATCATCGATCTGCGCACCGCCGGATGGGAGCATACAACGCCCCGAAGGTCCATCGCCACGCACGCGCGGCTCGCCTCGCGGAGGCGTCGATGCGACGCAGGAAACGCCCGATCGGCCTAATATCTCGTGAAGCGAATGCGCGATACCGACCGCGAGGCCGATGATGATGGAGAGGATCGGCATCAGCCAGGAGATCCTTTCCGGCTCGCGCTCTGTTGGATGCCTGAGAAAATGGATCTCGTCGATCAAGGCATGCTGCAGCGATTTCGTCTAGCACTCAACGAACACGTCCCGACGCCGACCCTGCACCGGATCGTCGCTCCCGCACTCAAGCGTGACCTTTCCGTCGCTCGACTTCGGCCCGAGAATGACTCATCGCTCAAGCGTATCCGGTCCGGTTTTCCCGAGTACACGGCGCGGTAGAAAGCCCTGATCGCCTGCTTCGGCTCACCGGGCAGCATCGAGAACCGGCAGGCGTATTTGCGGCTATCCAGCATCAGAGGCAGCGCGACACTGCCTGCCTCGTCTTCGCTCCAGTAGACGTCCACGTCATTGACGGGAATGGCCGGATCGTCCTCGCCCTGCCACCAGTCTTCCGCTTCCTCGAGTTCGTCCATGGATACGGTTCCACTGAGGATGCCCCCGGGCTCGCGGGGCGCTTGACGTGAGATCGGCGATGACGGGCCGACACCGGGCAGGCTCGATCCCGTCATCATCGGCACGGATCCGATTGTGTCAGTCACGTGTGCCGAGACGCGTCGCGGACATGGAACGGCAAGAACAGAGGGAACCGATCGGAGAGCGGGCCCGGTCGCCGGTCCGCTCCTTCGGAAACCGCGTCTCCGCTTCGCTAGCTTAGCCCGCACTCGACCGGCAGGCAGACGCCCGTGATTCCCGCCGCGGCATCGCTGGCAAGGAACAGCGCGGCGCGCGCGATGTCCTGCTCGGTGCTGACGCGTCCCAGCGCCGTTTCGTCGGTCAGGGCCTTCACCGCCTCCTCGGGCGCGGGCCCGCCCTGTGCATGCCGCGCGGCAATCCGGGTCGTCAGGGCGTCGGTGAGAACCGGGCCCGGCGCGAGCGCATTCACGCGCGTTCCCTCCTTGCCCATGTCGAGGGCGGCCGCGCGCATCAATCCCAAGACCGCATGTTTGCTGGCGGTGTAGGCGGCTTGCATGGGATGCGCGCGATATCCGTTGATCGAGGCCATGAGGATGGCCGAGCCGCAAGAGGATTGCGCCAGCCGCGGCGCGAAGACCTTAAGAGACATCGCTATCGCCCTGACATTGATGGCGAAAACTCGATCCCACTCACCGAGATCGAGGTCGGATATCCGCCGCCAGGGTGGAACGACGCCGGCGTTGGCGACCAGTATGTCGACTGGCCCGATGGTGCCGGCGCGCTGCGCCAACATCGTTTCCGCATCACCGGCGAGCAGATCGAGACCGACCGCTTCGATGCCGTGCTCGGGCGCCTGTCCCTCGAGCGCCGACGGAAGATCGATGATCGTGACGGCGGCTCCCGCCGTCACGAGTTCCCGGGCGATCGCCCTGCCCAGCCCGCCGGCCCCGCCGGTGACGACGGCTCGCCTGTCGCGCAATTCACCGGCCATCAGGAGAGACCGCCGACGCAGGTGTATTTGGTTTCGAGGAAGTCATCGAGACCCTGCCAAGACCCTTCCCGGCCGAGGCCGGACTGTTTCATGCCGCCGAACGGCGCTTCGGGGGTCACGATCAGCACTTCGTTGATGCCGAACAACCCATATTCGAGCCTGTCCTGCAAGCGGAACGCCCGGGGCAGGCTGGTCGTGTAAGCGTAGGCGGCAAGGCCGTAGATCGTGTCGTTGGCGGCGGCGATGACTTCGTCGTCGGTGTCGAAACGATAAACGGGCGCGACCGGACCGAAGATCTCCTCGCTGGTCACACGCATGTCGGGCGAGGCATTGCGCAGCACGGTCGGCTCGAAGAAGAGGCCTCCGCGCGCATGGCGCCGGCCGCCGGTTGCCAGTTGAGCGCCCTTTTTCATGGCGTCTCCGATCAGCTCCTCGACCTTTTCGACGGCAGCGGCATCGACAAGGGGCCCCTGCTCCGCTCCTTCTTCCATTCCGGGCGCGACCCTCAGCGCCGCGACGCGCTCGGAGAAGCGCTCGACGAACCGGTCGTAGATGCCGGACTGCACATAGATGCGGTTGCTGCAGATGCAGGTCTGGCCCGCATTGCGGAACTTGGCGATCAAGGCGCCTTCGACGGCGCGGTCCAGGTCGGCGTCGTCGAAGACGATGAACGGGGCGTTGCCGCCGAGTTCCATCGAGACTTTTTTCACGGTCGCAGCGGAGTCGCGCAGCAACTGGCGGCCGATCTCGGTGGAACCGGTGAAGGTGATCTTGCGCACCATCGGATTGGAGGTCAACTCGCCGCCGATCTGCCGGGCCGATCCGGTGACGATGTTGACCACGCCCTTGGGAAAGCCCGCCATCTCGGCCAGCACGCCCCAGACCAGGCCGGAAAGCGGGGTGGCGGATGCCGGCTTGACGACGGCCGTGCAGCCGGCCGCGAGCGCGGGGCCGAGCTTGCGCGCCAGCATCGAGGACGGGAAGTTCCACGGCGTGATCGCCGCGACGACGCCCACCGGATGCCGCGTCGTCATCAGCTTGCGGCCCTCCCAGGGAGACGGGATGACGGAGCCGCCGGCGCGCCTGATCTCCTCGGCGAACCACAGAACATAGGCCGCGGAGGACCCGACCTCGGCCTTGGCTTCGGCGAAGGGCTTGCCCTGTTCGGTCGTCAGGATCGCGGCCAGCGCATCCGTATGCTCGACGATCAGCTCATGCAGCTTGCGCATCAGGCGCGCGCGCTCCGCCACAGAGAGCGCCGAGTAGGTCGGGAAGGCAGCGTGTGCCGCCTCGATCGCCCGCCGGGTCTCGGCCGCGCCACAGTCGGGAACCTTGGCCACGACCTCGCCGGTGGCCGGATTCAACACGTCGATGGTCCGTCCCTCATCGGCGGAAATCCATTCGCCGCCCACGAGGTTCGTTTCGCGAACAAGATAGGAGAAGTCGATCATCACAAGCCTCACACGGTAATTCAGAAGACAGACGCGACGCCGCAAATTCGCGACATCCGGCCGAAATGCGCACAATTGAGCGCTACCTCTCCGCTCATAAGCGAACAAATTGGCAGATGCATCAACTTTTTCGCACACATGTTCGCTATGCGAACTTTTTTGCTTGACGGTCGGCAATGAGGGCCGCATCCTCCCCACCAGGCAGGACACACATGCCGCCAGAACAGGGGAACAATCATGAAGCAACTGATCATCGCAGGCCTCATTACTCTTGGCCTCGCTGCGTCACCGGCCGCCGCGCGGTCCCTCGACGACATCATCTCGGACGGCACGATCCGGATCGGCGTCAATCCGAACTTCCCGCCGATGAGCTCCTACGGCGACAGCAACGAACTCGAAGGGTTCGACATCGACATCGGCCGCAAGCTTGCCGAAGCGCTTGGCGTCGAAGCTGAATTCGTCCCGACCGAATCCCAGCAGCGCGTTCCGTTCATCGTTTCCGACCGTATCGACATCTCGATGGGCGCGCTGACCCGCACGGTCGAACGCGACAAGCTGATCGACTTCACCGTGCCGCTGCACACCGAAGCCATGGCGACGCTGACCACGACGAAAGTGACGGCCGAAAGCTGGAAAGACCTGAACACCTCCGACATCACACTGGTGAACATGCGCGGCAACTGGTCGGTCGATTTCCTGAAGGAGCAGCTTCCGGAAGCCAAGGTGCTGCTCGTCGACACCATTGCCGACACCGTTCGCGCCGTCGCGCAGGGCCGTGGCGACGCCATCGTCGAGAACATCGACTTCTTCATGAAGTTTACCGAGAACTATCCGGACGTCGAATGGCGCGTCATCGAAGACACCGTCTTCGTGGGCTTCTGCGGCATCGGCGTCTCGCAGGGCAACGCCTCGCTGCAGAGCGTCCTGAACATCGCTCTCTACGACCTCCACTCCTCGGGCACGATCAATGAGACCTGGGAGAAGTGGTACGGCGCGCCGATGCTGAAGCCGGTGCCGGCACAGCCCTACTTCTGATCCGACGACAACGCGCAGGCCGCCCCGGCGGCCTGCCAGCCTCCCCCTTCGAGCAATGAATTACACATTTCAGTTCGGCGAAGCGCTCAAGGAACTCCCCTATCTCTTGGGGGGCGCGATCGTGACGCTCGAAATCGCCTTCATGGCCTTCTGGAGCGGCGCGATCCTCGGCCTCGCAGGCGCCTACGGCCTCGTCTACGGCCCGCGGTGGATCAAGCGGAGCGTGGGAACCTACATCACGTTCTTCACCAACACGCCCTCCGTCGTCCAGATCTTCTTCCTCTTCTACGCGCTGCCGGAAGCCGGCATCCTGCTGTCGTCGTTCACAGCGGTGACCCTCGGGCTGGCGCTCAACTCCGCGGCCTATCTCGCCGAGATCCAGCGCGCCGGGTTCCTGTCCGTACGTCAGACCGAAATCGACGCCGCCGAAACGCTCGGGATGAGCCGCTTCCAGATGCTGCGCTACGTGATCGTTCCGCACATCGCCCGCACCATCTATCCGCCCCTGTCGAGCTTCTTCATCTGGCTCGTCCTCGGGTCGTCGATCGGGGCGCTTTACGGCGTCGAAGAACTGACCGGCCGCGCCATCAACATCGCGACATCCAACCTGCGCACGATCGAGATCTTCCTGGTCACCGCGCTCATCTATGTCGTGCTGACCTTGTGCGCGAGCGTCTCGCTCGGCCTCGTCGGCCGCTACTTCTTCCGGGTGAAGGGAGGGCTGCTCCGATGATCGACCGGATCATGCGCGAAATCCCCCGCTTCTTTTCGGCTTCCAACGTCGATTTCCTGATCGAGGCCGCCGGGCGCACCCTGCTCCTGTCGGTCGCCGGCTGCACCATCGGCTTCCTGCTCGGCCTTCTCCTGGTCGTGATCCGCCGGACGAGTCACCCGGCCCTGCTGCCGCTGAGAACGCTCGCGATCGGCTACACCGAAGTGTTCCGCCGCATCCCCTTCCTCGTGATCCTGTTCCTGGTGCTGTTCGCGATCCAGGCGGTCGCGCCGCGCGCTTCCCTCTTCACGATCGCGCTGATCGGCGTCTGCATCGTGTCGACGGCGTTTCTCTCCGAAATCATCCGCGCCGGGTTCGAAAGCGTGCCGCGCCAGCAGGTCGACGCGGCCGAGGTGATGAACTTCTCCTACCTGCAGATCCTGTTCCTGGTCGTGGCGCCACAGGCCTGGCGGGTGATCCTGCCGCCGGCCTTCGCGTTCATGGTGATGTTCATCAAGGACACCGCGCTGGCCTCGCAGATGGGCGTGGTCGAACTGACATTCGCCGGCAAGGTCCTGTCGAACAAGGGCTTCTCCGCGACACTCACCTTCGGCGCGATCCTCCTCGCCTATTTCATTCTTTCCTATCCGCTGACCCGGCTGGGCCGCTATCTGGAGCATAAACTTGGCTCATCTCGAAATTGACAATCTGTGCGCCTCCTACGGCAACACGCCTGTGCTCAAGGGCATTTCGCTCGACGTCGAAAAGAGCGAGGTCGTCAGCCTGATCGGGCCTTCCGGTTCCGGCAAGAGCACGCTTCTGCGCGCGCTGGTGGGCGTCACCAAGCCGACCGAGGGGACCGTTCGCATCGGAGAGACGACCGTCGACTATCGCTCCGCCGCGAGCCTTCGCAGCGTGCGCGATTCCATGGCGATCGTGTTCCAGCAATATAATCTCTTCCAGAACATGACGGTGATGGACAACGTCACCATCGCGCCGATCAAGATCAAGAAGTGGAACAAGGCGGAAGTCCGCAAGCACGCCGCCGAACTATTGGAGCGCGTCGGCCTGAGCGCGAAACACAACGCCTATCCGGACGAATTGTCCGGCGGCCAGCAGCAGCGCGTCGCGATTGCCCGAGCGCTCTGCCTGCGCCCGCAACTGCTTCTGCTGGACGAGGTCACCTCGGCCCTCGACCCGGAACTGGTCGGTGAAGTGCTCGACACGATCCGCGACCTCGCCCGCGACGGAATGACGATGCTGATCGTCAGCCATGAGATGGGTTTCGTTCGCGAGGTCTCGTCACGCATCGTGATGATGGACAAGGGCGCGGTGGTCGAAAAGGGGCCGCCCGCCCAGATCTTCGACGCTCCGGAGCAGGAGCGCACGCGCGACTTCACGGCCCGCATTCTCTCGCACTAGCTCAAGGAAAACGGGGCAAGGTCCAGCTCCGGCTTCCGGCCAAGCGCCAGATGGGCGATGGCTTCGGAGATCGCGGGCGCCGCGGTGAAGCCCATCCAGGGAAACAGGTTGAAGAAGAAGCCGGGCACGCCCGGCGCTTCTCCCAGTATGGGCTGCCAGTCGGCCGTTCCGTTCACCACGGCGGCCCAGCTTCGCACCACGGAAACGCCCGACAGGCCGGGCATGACCTCTTCGGCGATCGACAGGTTGCGCGCCAGCGACGCGAGATTGACCGACGGCCGTCCGCCATTGGCGTTGGCCGGCCATCCGCCGCCGATCAGGTAGCCGCCGTCGGCGCTCTGCTTCAATGTCAGCTTCTCGCCGGTGAAATAGACAAGCCACGGCAGGAGCGCGGGACGTTTTTCGGTGACAGAGACCTGGATGGGGTGGCCTTCGAGCGCGACGTCGACACCCACCATTCGGCCGATTGCCGCGGCTTCGGCGCCGGCCGCGTTCACGAGGCGGTCGGCCCGATAGACGCCGGCGCCGGAATGAACAGAGAAGCCGGTCGCATCCCTGTCGATCCGCAGAACCTCGGCATTGCGGACGATGGTCGCTCCCCTTTCGGCTGCCCGACGCGCGAACAGAGGCGTCGCCTTGAACGGATCCGCCTTGCCCTCGATCGGGCAGAAGGACGCCCCCGCTATCCCCGGATTGAGGAACGGGGCTTCCCTGGACAATCTGGACCGGTCCCAGAGCTCCACAGGAAGACCGGCCGCGCGTTCGATCGCCACCTTGCGTTCGAGAAGCGCCATGTCGCCGTCGTCTGCCGCCGCCATCAATCCGCCCCGGGCGGATACGCCGAGCGAACCGTCCAACTCGTCCTCGAGTTCGCTCCAGCGGCGGATCGAGGCCATGAAGAGGGGAATCGTGCGCGCATAGTCGTGCGCCCACTGTTCTCCCATCTGGCGGAACGGATCGAAGGGGATCTGCGCGTGGATCGATCCGGCATTGGACCCCGACGCGGCGAGGTTCAGATCGCGTCGCTCCAGCAAGGCCACCGACGCTCCGAGCCGGGTGGCGAAATACGCCGTCGCGCAGCCCGCCAGGCCGCCGCCGATGACGAGCAGGTCAAATTTCCGCATGTGCCTGAAATCCGGTTGAGTCACCCAAGTTGTTCGCTATAGTAACTTTTGTCCGCATTACGAACAAGCATCCACGAACCCGGAGTCACAGCCCGATGCCCGATCTGAAGATTGCCGCGAGCACCTTCCCCTTCATCTACTCGATGAGCGCGCTTGAAGCCCTGAAGCACCTGCATGGCCTCGGCTTTCGCGATTTCGAGATGATGATCTTTCCGCCCCATTGCTGGCCCGTGGAAATGACCGCGGACGATCGCAGCGCGATGAAGTCGTGGCTGGACGGCGAAGGCTGCCGGATCACCTCCTTCTGCTATCCGCTCCTCGACAACAATCCGAACTCGACCGACAAGCTGATGCGGGACTACACCCTCGACCGCTACCGGGAGGCGATCGACCTCGCGGCCGAATGGGAGTGCCCCTATGTCGTCGCGATCCCGGGCCCGGTGAGCAGCCTCATCAATCCGCCGAAGCAATGGATGCTCGACTGGTTCGTCGAGGGCATGAAGGCGCTGCTCGACCATGCGAAGGGCACGAATGTCGACCTGCTGCTCGAGAACGTGCCCTTCACATATCTTCCGACGGCGAAGGACATGCTGGACACGGCCGACCTCATTTCGCCGGAAGTCGGCATCAATTTCGACGTCTGCAACAGCGCCTACATCAAGGAAGACGTCGCCGAGGCGATCCGGATGCTCGGATCGCGGATCAAGAACGTCCACATTTCCGACAGCGGGTTCGGCGAGTTCAAGCATGACCGTCTCGGCACCGGTATCGTGGACCCTGCCCCGGCCTTCAAGGCGCTGCAGGAGATCGGCTACGAAGAGATGACCGTCCTCGAGATCATCACCGACGCAACGGCACCCGGCGCGGACGCCGACGGCGACATCATGGCCAGCCACGACATCCTCGTCCAGCACGGCTGGACATCCATCTGAGTTCGGAGACCAACATGCAACCTTTTCGCGGAAGCTATTCCGTCAACGTCACGCCCTTCACCGCGGACGGATCCGCCATCGACCTGGAGGCCAACAGGCGCTTCATCGAATGGCAGATCGCCCAGGGCGTGCCGGGCGTCATCATCCTCGGCACGACCGGTGAATTCCTCACCGTTTCCGATGCCGAGCGCAGGGCCTTCGTCGAGGACACCGTCGCACATGTGAACGGGCGGATCGACGTGCTGGTCGGCGCGTCCAACGCCTACACCGTCAATGCGGCGCGCTATGCGCGCGAAGCGCAGGACGCGGGCGCGCAGGGCCTGATGATCATCCCGCCCTATTACTACACCCCGACGGAGGACGAGATCGTCGGCTATTACGACGCGATCACCAGGGCCTGCGACCTGCCGATCATGCTCTACAACAACCCCGTCACGTCGAATGTCGACATGTCGGCGAAGCTGGTCGGGCGCCTGACGCGCGAATTCGACACCATCCGCTACATCAAGGAAGCGAGCATGGATGTCGCGCGCGTCTACGACATCGTCGAGGAGACTGAAGGCGTCATGAACGTCTTCGCCGGCGAACGCATCGTGGAGAGCTACCTTCTCGGTGCGGTCGGCTATGTGAACCCGTTCGGCAACTACATCCCGCGCGCCTCGACGCTGATCTGGGACTATCTGGTCGCCGGCCGGATCGAGGACGCAAAGGCCATCCAGCGGCACATCACCGTCATCGAGCACACGATCGCGGAAGGCCATCCGACCTATGGCCACCAGTGCTACTCCAAGGCACTTGCCGCCGTCGCCGGCTGCCCGGTGGGCGATGTCCGGCCTCCGCTGACGCCGTTCGCCTCGCTCGGCGAGGAAGGCCGCGAGCGCGCGGCCAAACTCAAGGGCATCATGGCGGAACTGGACCGGCTTCTGGACACGCTCGACGCGAAGGCGGCATGACGTCTTCGCTGTTCGATCCCTTCACGGTTCGCGGAGCCACCTTCGCGAACCGCATCGTCATGTCGCCGATGTGCCAGTACCAGGCCGACAACGGCAAACCGACGGACTGGCACGTCGCCCATTACGGCCGCTATGCGACCTCCGGCATCGGCGGCGCGGTCGCCGAAGCCACGGGGATTTCGGAGCATGGCCGGATCACCCACGGCTGCACCGGCATCTATTCCGACGAGCAGGTGGAGGCCTGGAAGCCCGTCACGGCGATCTTCAAACGGCTGGACAAGCCGTTCCTGTTGCAGATCGGCCATGCCGGACCGAAGGCATCGACGGCCCGCCCCTGGGACGGTGCCGGCGCGCTCGCGCCCGGCGGAGAGGAAGCGCCCTGGGAGACGGTCTCGGCGTCTGCGGTTCCATCGCGGCCCGAATGGCACGTCCCTCGCCCGCTGACCGTGCCTGAGATCGCCGTCATCGTGGAGGAGTTCGCGGCTGCGGCGAAGCGCGCGCTTTCGGCCGGCTTCACCGGGGTCGAGATCCACGGCGCCCACGGATATCTCCTGCACAGCTTCATGTCGCCGCACTCAAACCGGCGGACCGACGCCTATGGCGGCGATCTCGCCGGCCGCATGCGCCTTCCGCTCGAGGTCGCGCGCGCGGTGCGCCAGGCGGTGCCGGACGACACGCCGGTCTTCTACCGCGCGTCCTGCGTCGACGGGGACGGCGGCGCGCTGACGCTGGATGACACCGTCGCGCTCTGCCACGAGCTGAAGGCGGCTGGCGTGGACCTGATCGACGCGTCGGGCGGCGGGATACCAGGTCGCGTCGCGCTCTCCAAGACGAAACCGTCTCCGGGATTTCAGGTGCCCTACGCCGAGCGCATTCGCGCCGAGACCGGATTGCCGACGATGGCCGTCGGACTGATCACACGCGCCGAGCAGGCGCGCGCGATCATCGCCAACGGTCAGGCGGATCTCGTCGCGCTCGCCCGCGAATTGATGCGGACGCCGGATTTCGCCTACCGCGCGGCGCGGGAACTGGGGCACGAAGACCCCGCCTCCGTGCTGCCCGAGAGCTACGCCTTCTTCCTGCGCTGAGACTTGTCGAAGCAGCTAGCGGATGTAGCTCGCTCCGTTGACATCGAGTGTCGCCCCCGAAAGATGGCGGCACTTGCCGGACAGGCAGAAGGCCGCCAGCGCCGCAATGTCGGAGGGCGGGACCCATTCGCCCATCGCGAGCCGGCTTTCAACGACACTGCGTCCGCCCTGCGTTTCGGCGAAATCCCGCGACATCTGCGTGTCCACGACACCGGGTGCGATGACATAGGTCTGGATGTTGTCACGGGCATAGGCGGTCGCGGCGGTGTTATAGGCCGCCTTGATGGCTGCCTTGGACGCGGCATAGGCGATGGAGCGCGGATTGGTGACGCCCTTCTGCGCGGCCCAACTGGAAATCCCGACGATCGCGCCACCGCCGTGCTGACGGAAGTGGTGGACGGCCTCGCGAAGGATCGCCGCGGCGGAAAAGACATTGATCCGGAACGTCCGCTCCCAGACGTCGTCCCAGGTGTCTCGGGGATCGTCGATCCCGCCATCGAAGATCATGGTCGCGGCATTGTTGACGATACCGTGGATCCTCTCGCGACCGTCGAGCGCCGAAGCGAAGAGCTGCCAGGCGGCCTCAGAGGAGGACAGATCCGCCTGCACGAAATGCTTCCTGTCCTCCGGCGTATCGGACAGCGCCGCCTCGGCGCCGGCCCGGTCGGAGCCGTAATGGGCGATGACGGTCGCCCCGTCCCGCCCGAGCTGGCGCGCGATCTCGGCCCCGATCCCCTTGGACGCCCCGGTGACGAGGATGGTTTTGCCTTCAAGCATCCGGAAATTTCTCCACGCATGAGTTATGGCGCTTGACCGAATTCGTCATTTGCGCACATTTGTTCACATAGCGTACAACGGTTCGGACACACAATGGCAGAATTCGGAAGCGTCGCCGTCATCGGCGCCGGCGCGATCGGCACGGCGATGGCATCGGTCTTTTCGGTGCATGGCTGGCAGGTCACGATCATCGACCCGGCAGACGAAGCGCGTGATCGCGTGCCGGCTTTGCTGCACCAGCACCGGGAGGCCATGCTCCGCGCCGGCTTCGATCCCGAACCGGGGACACCGGTCGCGACCGAAGCGTCGATCGACAGCGTTCCCGTAGTCGATCTCGTGATCGAGGCGGGGCCGGAGCGGCTCGACATCAAGCGGCGGCTCTTCGAGGATCTCCTCGCCTGGAGCGGCGGACAGGCCATTCTGACGACCATGTCGTCCGCGATTCCGATGTCGGAGATCGTTCCCGATCCTGAAAAGCAGGCAAACTGCCTGGTGGCGCATCCCGCAAATCCCCCAAGCCTGCTGCGGGTTCTGGAACTGGTGCCTGCGCCCGGCACGAGCACCGCGACGATGGAACGAGCCAGGCAGATGTTCGGCGCCGCGGGGTTCGATCCGATCGAGCTTACGCGCGAAGTTCCGGCATTCGTGTTCAACCGGCTGCAATCGGCGCTTCTGCGGGAAGCCTACCGGCTGGTGGCGGAAGGCGTGATCGAACCGAACGATCTCGACCGGCTGGTTCGCGACGGTCTGGGGCCGCGATGGGCGTTGTCGGGTCCGTTCGAGACCGCGGACCTGAACACGGCCGGCGGCATTCGTGCTCATGCGGAACGGCTCGGACCGGCCTATGCCGCGATCGGCCGGGAGCGTGGCGAGACGGATTGCGACTGGCCGGACAGCCTCGTTTCCCGCGTCGAAGCCGAGCGGCGCGAACTTGTTTCTGAAGACCGGTTGGACGAGCGCCGGAAATGGCGGCAAAACGCATTGGCGGATCTTCTCGCAGCACGGCGGAAGCTCCTCGCGGATTGGACATGATGAAACGCTCCCTGACCATCGCCTTCGAGAACGAAACGGTAAACGCGGCCCCCGGCATGTCCGTCGCCGCGGCTCTGACCGCGGCGGGACAACGCGTCTTTCGCGAGACCGACCAGGGCGCGGAGCGCGGGATATTCTGCGGCATGGGCGTTTGCCAGGATTGCCTCGTCGAAATCGACGGCAAACCGAACGTACGCGCCTGCATGACCAAGGTTCGCGACGGGATGCGCGTCGCCAGACAGGCGCCCAGGCCGTCGCTGCAAGTTCGCCCTGCAGCCGAAGAACCTGCGACCGAGACCGTCGCGCCGGACGTCCTCGTGATCGGCGGTGGACCGGGCGGGATGAAGGCGGCCATCGCCGCTGCGCAGACCGGCGCCAATACCGTACTGATGGACGAGCGCACGGTCTCCGGCGGCCAGTTCTACAAGCAGACGGGTCTCGACGGCACGGAGCCGCTGGACAGGCAGCAGGCCGACGGGGCGAGGCTGCATGACGAGTTGCTCGCTTCGCCGGCCCGATACATCGGCGGCGCGGAGATATGGGGCGCATTCGATGGCCCGGTGATTGTCGCGGCGACAGCAGATTGCGTCTACACGGTGCGCCCGAAGACGCTGATCGTCGCCACGGGCGCCTATGAACGGCCATTGATGATCCCCGGCTGGACCTTGCCGGGCGTCATGACGGTGGGTGCTGCGCAAACGCTCTGGCGCAGCTACCGCGTGCCAGCCGGCAAGACCGTCGCCATTTTCGGGAACGGGCCGCTCAACGCGCAGGTTGCGCTGGAACTGGCAGAGGGCGGCGCGGCGATTGCCATGCTGGCCGACGCCGCGCCGAGCCCGGTGACACGCCCTTCCCCCGCGCTGGCGTTGGCCGCGGCCGATCCGGCGCTCGCGGCAAAGGGTTTCGGCATGCTCGCAAACCTCCGCAGACGCGGCGTTTCCACTCAATGGAACACGGTTCCCCGTTCGATCAGACAGGTGGAAGCGGACCAATTGGAGGTGGAATACGCGCGAGGGGAAAGGATTGCGACGGTTCGCGCCGACGCGGTGTGCATGAATTTCGGCTTCCAGCCGCAAAACGAAATCCTGCGTCTTCTCGGTGCGCGCATGGATTACGATCCCCGTTTCGGCCATCTTCGGACGCAACGCACCGAGACGATGGAAACGACCGTCAAAGGCGTCTACGCCGTAGGCGATTGCAGCGGTCTCGGTGGCGCTCCCGCCGCACTCGTCGAAGGCGAAATCGCCGGCCTCGCCGCGACGGGCAAGACCGCCCCGTCAAGCGCGCTTTCCGGCAGGCTCCAGCGCCACAGACGGTTCCAGAAGGCCCTGTGGGAGACCTATGCCGCAGACCTTCCGGATGTGCGGGACGCAGCGCCCGAGACAATCGTCTGCCGCTGCGAGGAAGTGCGCAAGGAACAGCTCGACGCGGCCCTTGCCGCCAATCCGTCCGACATCGGCGCGGTCAAGCGCGCGACGCGGATCGGGATGGGCCGATGCCAGGGGCGTTATTGCGGCCCCGCGCTCGCATCCTGTCTTTCCGGACATACCGGCAAGCCGCTGGACGAGTTTTCCTATTTCGCGCCGCGAGTTCCGGTGAAGCCGGTCAGCATCGCAGTCGTTGCCTCTTCCGACCTAAGTGCGGATGACACCGCAGATGACTGAAAAGACAGACATTCTCGTCATCGGCGGCGGGATAACCGGCCAGTCAGCCGCGCTTGCGGCGGCCGATGCCGGGGCGCGAGTGACGATAGTCGATGCCGCGAGGAATGCCGGCTCGACCGCCAATGCGGGAAGCCTGCACGTGCAGATGCAGAGCCGCTTCCTGCGGCTCAACCCGCACCTGGCGGACAATCTGGAAAGCTCGCTTCCGCTCTACGTGCGCGCCGTCACCGCCTGGGAAGAGCTCGACCAACGGCTCGGCGGCGTCGAACTCGTGCGACAGGGCGGCCTCATGTTGGCGGAGACCGCTGAGCAGGCCGCATTTCTGGAGCAGAAAGCCGAACGTGAAATCCGCAAGGGGCTGGACGTCGAAATTCTCGACCGGGACGCCCTGTTTCGCCACGCGCCCTATCTGTCGGAGCGTTTCGTAGCGGCGGAGCTGTGCCACAACGAGGGAAAGCTCAATCCGCTCGTCGCCAACCGCAAGATGACCGCCGAACTCGACAGGCTGGGGGTTTCCCGACACGTCGATCGCATTGTCCAGATCGGCGAAGAGAACGGAAAGGCCGTGGCGCAAGGGGCGGAACGCTTCGTAGCCGACCGGATCATTATCGCGGCGGCGTGGGGCAGCGGAGAATTGGCTCGCCCGCTAGGGCTGACCATACCGACACCGGGCGAGCCGCTGCACATGAACATCACGGAACCGGCGGAGTATGTCATTCACCACCTGATCCAGCATGCCGAAAGGTCGATCACGCTGAAACAGTTCGCCTCCGGACAGGTGGTGATCGGGGGCGGCTGGCCCGCCACTCTGGATCGCGACGACGCCCTGCCCGCCATCAAGCCGCAGAGCCTGACCGGCAATGTCGCGCTTGCGGGAGAGATCGTGCCGGCCGTCGTCGGCCTGCGCCTCTTGAGAACATGGGCGGGCGTAAACACACCCGTTGACGGAAAAGCAACGCTCGGCCCGATAAAGGCCGGGGGGCTCATCCATTTCGCCCTTCCGGGCGATGCCGGCTACACGCTTGGCCCGATCGTCGGCCGCTGCGCGGCCGCGAGCGCGATGGGCACGACGCCGCCGATGGACATCGCGCCGTTCACGCCGGACCGATTCGCCGCCTAGTGGGCGAGTGACTGCCTGATATGTTCGGTGGTTTCCTGCAGTTTCGGCAGGAACACCTTGACCATGTCTTCGACCGTCGCACGGATCGTCGGCACGGCCAGGTTGATGGACCCGGCCAACTCGCCGGAACGGTAGCGCAGCGGGATCGCAATGGACAGTAAGCCGAGTTCGAGTTCCTGATCCACGAGGCACCAGCCCTGCTCCCGCACCTCGTCGATGATCTTGCGCAGCTCCGCCTTGTTCGTCACGCTCTTCGGCGTGCGCGGCACGAGCTGGGCGTTCTTGATGATCTGATCAAGATATTCCTCCGGCTGTTCCGCCAGCAGGACTCGTCCATTGGCCGTGTAGAGGGCAGACTGGCGGCTGCCGACCGTGATCCCCACTGTGATGATGTTGTGCGCCTGGACACCGGCGACATAGATGACTTCGAGACCTTCCAGAATCGCCGCCGTGCAGGATTCCCCTGTTTCTTCCGACAACCGCTCCATGAAGGGACGCGCCCTGTCCCAGATGCCGATCGTGGAAAGGACCGAGAAACCGAGATCGAGCACCTTCGGCGTCAGATCGAACAGTTTTCCGTCGGTGCTGACATAACCCTCTTTCAGAAGCGTCAGGAGAAAGCGGCGTGCCGTTGCCCGGCTCATCCCTGTCTCGGCCGCCACCTCGCTCAATGTCATCTTCCGCCTCGTGCGGCTGAACGCGCGCAGGATCTCGAGACCGCGCGAAAGCGAGCCGACGAAGTCGCGGCTGGAGTGGCGTTCCTCGTCGAGAAGCCCGGATTCCGGATTGATCGTCCCGAGGCGGTTTTCGCGTTGCGAGGACTTCGTCCTGGACGGTGTGGTTTTCGTCATTTGAGTCCCTGCATCCGGTTTGCAAATGTGTGGAGACGGTTACCATGCGCCGCAGCCGACTGAGAAGTGCGTATCACGCACGAACCTCCCCGCATTTCCCCAACTCCGACAAAAAAGCGCTTGCCAAGGCGGTGTCGATAAGCTGTAATTCGAACATATGTTCGCATTGCGAACATATTGCAACCGGAGAACAGCCCATGTCCAATCACGAATCCAAGGGGACCGCGCTTCTGCCGTCGCTGTCGCGCCGCTCCCTCCTCACAGGCATTACGGTGGCAGGCGCTGCTGCGATGATGCCACGCCGGCTACGCGCACAGGAGCAGATCACGATCCGCTGGTGGTCGCCGCAATCGTCGCCGGCGCAGCTGGCCGCATACAAGACCCAGATCAGCAATTTCGAAGCGCTGCACGAGAACGTCAAAGTCGTGTTCGAGAAGACCTCGGACGAGGGCTACGCACCGCAGCTCGCCGCGGCGTTCGCGAGCGGCGAAGTGCCGAACATCGTGACCCACCTTCCGAGCTTCGCCGTATCGGACTACTGGCGCAACGGCCTGCTGGAGCCTTTCAACGACGTGATCGAGATGGTCGGCCCGGACAAGTATTACCCCGGCGCCAACGACATCTATGAAATCGACAAGGGCCAGTATGCCGGCACCGGCATCGGCAACTCCGCCGCCAACATGCTGTGGCTGCGCACCGACCTCATGGAAAAGGCCGGCATCGACAAGGCCCCCGAAACCTGGGACGAACTGCTCTCGGCCGCCCAGAAGATGCAGGGCGGCGGCATCTACGGCGCTCCGCTTCCCTACGGCGCCAACTCCATGACCTCGCTGGTCTTCATCGGCGTCATCCACCAGGGCGGCGGCCAGGTGTTCTCGCCGGAGCTGGAAGTCGCCATCGACAGCCCGGAAACGCGCGACGCGCTTGAGTTCTACAAGGCAATGCGCGAGTTCTGCCCGCCCGGCGCGACGAACTACTCCTGGGGCGAAAGCCTGACCGCTTTCGTGTCCGGCGCAACGGCGACCGGGCTCTACACCGGCCGCGTCCTTGCCAATGTCAACGAACAGAACCCGGGCATCGCGGACAGCATCACCTGCGTGACCTACCCGACCAAGTCGGCGGACATTCCGGCCTGGACGTTCAACGACTTCCCGTCCGTCTTCATCCCGAAGGCGGCATCGGACATGGAAGCGACAAAGCAGTTCGCTGCCTTCCTGTTCGATCCGGAAGGCTACATCCAGCAGCTCCACGCGGCCCCGGGCCACGTGCTGCCCGTCCTCAAGACGATCGCCCAGGACCCGGCCTATCTCGACAACGAAATCATCAAGAAATACAGCGCCGAAGTCGACCTGATGTCGGCGGCGGCTGCCGGTGGTTTCAACCTCGGATGGGAATCCACGGCGCACCAGCCGAACGTCAAGGCCGGCGAGATCGTCAATTCCGGCGTAATCGCCGAAATGGTCCAGCGCGTCGTTCTCAATGACGAGAACGTTGACGCGGTCCTCGGTGAGACGGCATCTCGTATCGAAGAGATCATGAACGCCTGACCCCTCATGTGGCGGCGGGCGACCGCCGCCACAACTCCAACGATCGAATCCCATGCCCAACAGACCAAACCAGACCACACTCGAGCGGCAATATGCACGGCTCGGCATCCTCCTGATCGCCCCGACGGTGGTGGTCTTCAGCGCCGTCATCGTCTACCCGCTTCTGGCGGCGATCTATCTGAGCCTGTTTTCGATCTACACGCCCACGCTGCAGGGCGAGTTCGTCGGCATCGACAACTACGTCAAGCTGCTGAGCGGCAAGCTTTTCTGGCAGTCTTTGGGCGTGACGCTGACCTGGACGGTCGGCACGCTGACGCTGCAGGTCATCTTCGGCGTCGCGATGGCGCTGCTGCTCAATCGCAGCTTCTGGTTCCGCTCGCTCGCGCGCTCGCTGGTCCTCTTTCCATATTTCCTGTCGACCGTCGTCGCGGTGCTCGTCTGGCGCTGGCTCTTCAATGACCTCTATGGCGCCCTCAACCACATCCTGATGCGCGTCGGCGTCATCGACATGCCGCTCGACTGGCTGGGCTCGATGCCGAACGCCATGATCGGCATCATTCTCGTCGGCGCGTGGAAGTACTTTCCCTTCGTGGTCATCGCCGTTCTGGCGCGACTGCAGACCATTCCCGAGCATCTCTACGAAGCCGCCAAGATCGACGGCGCCGGCCCGATCGCGCGCTTCTTCGACGTGACGCTTCCGCAACTGCGCTCCGTCCTGACCGTGATCATCCTCTTGCGGGCGATCTGGGACTTCAAGGAGTTCGACCTGATCTACCTCCTGACGGGCGGCGGGCCGGTGACGTCCACGCAGACGCTTGCGCTCCTGGTCTACAAGGAGGCCTTCTCGCTCAACCAGATGGGTCAGGCCGCGGCCTACGCCGTCGCGATGATGCTGGTCATGCTGGTCTTCATGGTCGTCTACATCCGCCGCACCGGCACGAAGGAGACCTGATCATGCCGCTTCTTCGCAAGGCCGCGCTGAGCCTGTTCGTCTGGATTGTCGTCCTTCTGGTCTCCTTCCCGCTGATCTGGATGGTGATCACCTCCGTCAAACCGCAGACGGAACTGTTTCGCATTCCGCCGACCTGGCTGCCGGAGACGGTGACGTTCGAGCATTACTGGACGCTGCTGTCGGAAACGCCGTTCCTCCTTTATTTCCGCAACTCGGTGATCCTCTCCACCGCGACGACCATCTTCGTCGTCGCGCTGGCGACGCTTGGAGCCTACAGCCTCGTCCGTTTCCGCTATCGCGGGCGCGAGACGCTGGCGATGCTGGTGCTGTTCACCTACCTACTGCCGTCGGTCGTGCTCATCATCCCGCTCTACCTGATGATGGTGTCGCTGGGGCTGTCCAACACGCTGATCAGCCTCGTCCTGGCCTATACGACCTTTGCCCTGCCCTATGCGCTCTGGCTGATGCGCTCCTTCATGGAAGGCGTGCCGCCGGATCTGGAAGCCGCGGCCATGGTCGATGGCGCGAGCCGCATGGGCGCGTTCCGGGACATCATCTTCCCGCAATTGCTGCCGGGCATCATCTCGACCGCGCTGTTCACCTTCATCCTCGCCTGGAACGAATATCTCTACGCGCTGGTGCTCGTGAACTCGGACTCGTCGCGTCCGCTGACCACCGGCGTGATGTCCATGCTCATCTCGGCCTTCAACATCGAATGGTCGTTGCTGATGGCCGCATCGGTGATGATGAGCGTCCCACTGATCATCATATTCGCGTTCCTGCAGAGCTACCTGACAAGTGGCTTCGGCGGCGGCGCGGTCAAAGGATAAGACAGGAAAGCTGGTTCATTGGCTGACATAGAACTGCGGAACGTCCGCAAAGCCTTTATCAACTTCGTCGCGCTCGAAGATCTCAATCTTCGGATCGAGGACGGCGAATTCGTCGCGCTGCTCGGACCGTCGGGCTGCGGAAAGTCGACGACACTGCGCATGCTTGCGGGGCTTGAATTCCCGACCGACGGCGAGATCCGCATCGGCGGCAAGGTGGTCAACGACGTCGCGCCCGGCAAGCGCGACATCGCGATGGTCTTCCAGTCCTACGCGCTCTACCCGCACATGACGGTGGCGCAGAACATCGCCTATCCGCTCAAGAAACGCGGCGTCGACAAGGCCGAACGCGACAGGAAGGTGGAGCGCGCCGCGGCGCTTCTGCATCTCGAACCGCTTCTCTCTCGCAAACCGAAACAGCTTTCGGGCGGCCAGCAGCAGCGTGTCGCGCTGGGCCGGGCGCTCGTGCGCGAACCGGAGGTTTTCCTGCTCGACGAGCCGCTGTCGAACCTCGACGCCAAGCTTCGCAGCTACATGCGCATCGAGCTGATCGAGCTTCACCGCCAGCTCGGCAAGACGATGGTCTATGTCACCCACGACCAGCTCGAGGCGATGACCATGGCGCATCGCATCGCGGTCATGAATGGCGGCAAGCTGCAGCAGTTCGACACGCCGGACGCGATCTACAACCGCCCCGCCAATCTCTTCGTCGCCGACTTCATCGGCACGCCGTCGATGAACCTGATGGAAGGCTCCTTGTCCGGCAGCAATTTCACTGTCGGCGGCCAGAGCGTCACCATCGATCGCAGCCGCCTGAAACCGGAGACCACGGACGGCGCGGCCGTGCTCGGCGTGCGCCCGGAGGACATCATGCTCGGGGACGGCACGATCGACGCGGTGGTCGAGCTCGTTGAGAACACCGGCCACGAGAAGATCGTGGCGCTGGCGGTCAAGGGCTGCGACCGGATCCTCGCACGAGCGCCTTCGGGCAGCGCCATCACGGTCGGCGAGGCCGTCAAGATCGGCTTCGACCAGACCAAGACACACCTGTTCGAGAAGGACGGCGAAGGACGCCGGCTCAATCTCGACCAGGACCACAATTCATTACCGTGAGCGTTATTTTGGAAAGCAACATGAAATGATCGACGCGAGACTTCTGGACCGCCAGTTCGTGCTCCATCCCTTCAGCGCCCTCGCCTCGCACGAGGAAGCCGGCGCCTTGATGATGGCGCGGGAGGCAAACGGCTGCTGGATCACCGACGATGCGGGCAACCGTTATCTTGACGGCATGGCCGGCCTCTGGTGCGTCAATGTCGGCTATGGCCGCGACGAAATAGCCGACGCGTTTGCCGACCAGACGCGCAAGCTCTCCTATTTTCACGGCTTCAGCTCCATGGCGACCGAGCCGGCCGCCGTCCTGGCATCGCGCATCATCGCCAAGACGCCGGGCGACATGTCGAAGGTCTTCTTCGGCGCATCGGGGTCGGATGCGAACGACACCCAGGCGAAGCTCGTGTGGTATTACAACAATGCCCGCGGGAAGCCCCAGAAGAAGAAGATCATCGCAAGAACGCGCGGCTATCACGGCGTCACGGTGCTCTCTGGCGGTCTGACCGGCCTGCCAGGCCTGCATGCGGGGTTCGATCTGCCGCTGCCGATGATCCGGCACGTCTCCCCGCCGCACAATCTCTGGGTCAGGCACCAGAACGAGGACGACGCGACCTTCTCCAAGCGGCTCGCCGCCGAGTTGGAAGCTCTGATCCTTGCCGAGGGCCCGGACACGGTCGGCGCGTTCATCGCCGAACCGGTGATGGGCGCCGGCGGCGTCATCCTGCCGCCGGAAGGCTATTTCGACAAGATTCAGGCTGTCTTGAAGCGTCACGACGTGCTGCTGATCGCCGACGAGGTCATTTGCGGTTTCGGCCGGCTCGGCACCTGGTTCGGCAGCGACCGCTACAACATCAAGCCGGACCTGATGACGATCGCCAAGGGCATCACATCGGGCTATGCGCCGCTGTCGGGCTGTGTCGTGTCCAGCGATGTCTGGCGGACGATCGTCGACGAGGGCGGCAAGAAGTTCGGCGCCTTCGGCCACGGCTACACCTACACGGCACACCCGATCATGGCCGCTGCCGCACTCGCCAATCTCGACATCCTGGAGAACGAACACCTCGTGGACCGCGCCGCCAAGATGGGCGCGATCCTCCAGGATGCGTTGAAGAGCGCGTTCGCGGACCTGCCGATCGTCGCGGAAGTCCGCGGAACCGGTCTCGTGGCCGCCGTCGAATTCGCCGTTCCCGGCGCGAACGGCCCGTCCAAATTCGACAAGACGTTGACCGTGGGCGCCCGGATCGTCCGCAAGGCGCTCGAGGCCGGATTGATCATCCGCGCCCTGCCCGACGGCGACAGCGTGTCCTTCTCTCCGCCCTTCGTGATCGACGAGGGCGAGATCGACTTCATGGCGAAGACGGCCCGCAAGGCCGCAGACGACATCTTCGAGGAACTGCGCTCCGAGGGCGCCTTGAACACTATTGCAGCATAAGGAAACCTGGAGTGGACAGGAACTCAATTGGCTGGACGGGGGTGATGCCCGCGCTGACCACGCCTTTCACAGCCGACGGCGGAATCGACCATCCGGCACTGATCGCGAACATCGAACGGCTGATCGACGCCGGCTGCACCGGGGTCATCCCCGTGGGCTGCACCGGCGAGTTCTGGTCGCTGACGCACGCGGAAAAGATCGCGATATACAAGACGACCGCGGACGTCCTTGGCGACAAGGCATGGAAGATCGTCGGAGCGGCCGCCATCACCGCCGTGGAGGTCATCGAACTGGCGGGACACGCCGAGGCGGCCGGATGCGACGGCATCCTGGTGACGCCCCCCTATTTCGCCCATCTCACCGATGACGAGATCTACGAGCACTTCAAGGCCGTGGATGCCGGGGTGAACCTGCCCGTCGTGCTCTACAACATTCCCGGAAATGCCGGGAACGCGCTTAAGCCCAAATTGGTCGAACGGCTCGCAACGCTCGAAAAGGTCGTAGCGATCAAGGAAAGCTCGGGCGACTGGGCCAATTTCCAGCGCACGCTCTACGGCGTTTCCGATCAGATTCGCGTCTTCTGCGGTCCCTCCTCAACCATCGGCGTGCCGGCGATGTTGGCCGGATGCGACGGGCTCATCGACTGTTTCCCGAATGTGTGGAACGGCTGCATCGAGATGTGGCCCACGCTGCAGGCGGGCAAGATTGACGAAGCATGGGCGCTCCAGAAATTCGGCGTGGAACTGACCGACATGTTCACCCGCTCCGGGCGGACGCTATATCCGGCGACAAAAGCAGCCATGGACCATCTTGGCATCCCGGGAGGCGGAGCGCCGCGGGCGCCGCTGAAAGCTATGGAGGGTTCGGCGCTTGTCGAGTTTCAGAAGGAACTCGACGACTTCCTTCAATCCGAAAAACCAATTGCCTGAAGAAGAACAAAGAGGATCGAACCATGGATCTTGGTCTGAAAGGACGCAAGGCGATCGTCAGCGCGGCGAGCAAGGGACTGGGAAAGGCATGCGCCATGTCGCTTGCACGCGAAGGTGTTGACCTCGTCCTGAATGCGCGCACGGCCGACGCACTCGAGGCAGCCGCCGAGGAAATTCGCGGCGAAACGGGTGTTTCCGTCAAGACGGTAGCGGCGGACTACAATACCAAGGAGGGCCGCGCCGCCATTCTGGAGGCTTGTCCCGACAGCGATATCCTCGTCTCCAACCCCGGCGTTCGCCAGATTCCCGGCAATTTCGAGGAGTGGGACAAGGATGAGTGGCTGTTCTGGCTCAATGCGCACTTCCTCTCGTCGGTGCAGATGATCCAGGGCGTCGTTCCGGGCATGCGGAAACGCAAGTTCGGTCGGATCGTCAACATCTCCGTGAGCTTCATCAAGTTTCCGCAGGTCAACTTCGCCCACTCGCACGCCGCTCGCGTCGCACTTTCCGGCGCGATCGCCTCCATGGTGCGCGAATGCGTGCCGGACAACGTGACGATGAACACTGTCTGCCCCGGCTTCTTCGACACCGACGCGCTTCACACGAACCTGCACAACCATGCACGGCGCGGAAACACGACCTATGAGGCCATCGTCGAGAACCGCATTCAGAGCGTTCCGGCCGGACGCTTCGCCGATCCGAAGGAGTGCGGAGACCTTGTCGCCTTTCTGTGTTCCGAACAGGCAGGCTTCATCGTCGGTCAGAACATCGTCAATGACGGCGGCGTCTATCAGGGGCTCTTCTAGATGAGCGCACCCCGCATCGTCATGGTGTCCGGCGGAGCCCGCAGTCTCGGCGCCGCGATCACCCGCAGGATGCTGGATGACGGGCATGTCGTTTCCGTCGGCGTCCGCTCCCCGGAGACGGTCGCGGAGGCGTTTCCGGACGTCGGACCGGACCGCCTCAGGGCTCATCACTTCGACGCCGACATCCCGGAGACCGCGGACAGCTGGGTTGCAGCCACGGTCGCGAGTGCCGGCGCGCCGGACGCCCTGATCAACAATGCCGGCATCTTGAGGATGGTCGACTTCACCCGCGGCGACGAGGCCGATCTCGACGCCATGTGGAACGTCAACGTCAAGGGGCCCTTCCGGCTCATCCGGGCAGCTCTGCCCCATCTGCGCAAGTCCGGCCGGGGCCGGGTCGTCAACATCGCGTCGACCGACGCCAAGCGCTATCGCGACCAGACCGTCTCGCTGGGCTATGTGGTGACCAAGCAAGCATTGCTGGCCATGACCCATGCGGTCCGCTTCGCCGGCTGGGACGAAGGATTGCGTGGAACGGCCATCTGCCCGGGCGCGATCGACACGGACATGATCGACGGAATCCCCGGCGTCACGCCCAAGGCGCAGCGCCTGCAGCCCGAAACGGTCGCCGAGATCGTGTCTCTGGTCCTGTCGCTGCCCAATCAGGCCAGCATTCCGGAGATCGTCGCCAACACGCGGCTCGAAGCCACGATCTGACCATCCTCCCAAGCAACCGGTCAGACGGCAGAGGCGGCGCCCGCAGGCGCCGCCTCTTTCATTTCTACGTCTTGCTGGCGTTCTTGCGCAGATAGGCGCGCCATGTCGTCGCCCAGCGATCGGGATCCTCGAGCGCGTCACCCTTGAGCTGATGGATCGCTCCCTTGTGCGGCGCGGTCTTCACCATCTCGGGATCGTCATAGGCCTCGCGAATGACGTGCTCCAGAACGTCGATCCAGTAGTCGATATCCTCCTTCGACCAGAGTTCGCCGGCCTCCGGCGTGAAGGGCTCCGGGACGACCCAGGGCTCGTGGCTCAGCCAAAGCGCGTCGATGCCGAAATCCGTCATGCGGTTGGCGATATCGACGACCGTGCAGCCGGTGTCCTTCGTCACCTGCTCGACCGAATGGCGCGTCATTTCCATGCGCCACGCGTCGATATGCTCGTGGGAACGTGACACGCCGGCGACCTTCGACAAGCGCTTGTCCATGTAATTGTTGGCGAGGACCGACAGATCCGCCGCCTCGCGCAATCCTTCCGCGCCCATCGCCCGCGCCCAGGCATAGGCTTTGACGACCTGCGGCGCGTTGCCCCAGAATTCGCGGATCTTGCCGATCGACTGCGGACGGTTTTCGTCGAGGCGGACACCGTCGCCGTCGCGCACGACCAGCGGGGACGGCAAGAACGGCGCCAGCTCCGCCGAACAGCCATAGGCGCCGACAGCCGGACCGCCGCCGCCCTTGGGCGCGCCGAACGTCTTGTGGAGCATGTACATGCAGGCGTCGAAACCGAGTTCACGGGCGCGAAGCCTGGTCATCACGCCGTTGAAATTGGCGTGATCGTAGAAGCACAGGCCGCCGGCCTCGTGGACGATGCGCACCCATTCCTTGATGTCCGGATTGTAGATGCCCATGTCGTCGGGATTGTTGACCATGAGCGCTGCCGTGCGCGGGCCGACCACCGATTTCAGCTGCTCGACCGACGGATATCCGTTCTCCTCAAGCGTCAGCGTGATTACCTCGAAACCGGCCGTGTTGGCCGTCGCGGGCGAGCACGGGTGGGTCTGGATCGTGGTGATGATCTGGTCACGCTGTTCCAGTTCGCCGCGGCTAGCGTGATAGGCGCGCGTCACGCAGGCATGCGTGTAGGCCGCATCGGCACCGCCGCCCGCCTGGAACACGAACTGATCCATGCCCGACACTTCGCACAGGAAGTCGTTGAAGTTGGCGTAGATCTCCATGATGCCCTGAAGGGTCTCGGGCGGCTGATAGGGGTGGACTTCGGCCAGACCCTTGCCCGCGACGGCACGCTCGCCGATGCGCGGATTGTACTTCATGGTGCAGGTGCCGAAGAGCGATACACCCATCATTCCGAGCGTCATCTGGCTGAGATGCAGATAATGCCGCAGGGCATCGTGCTCCGTCATCTCCGGCAGTTCCGGTGCCTTGCCGCGCCGCGCGCCCTCGGGAACGGAAGGCACACTCTCGGGCTTGGCGAACAAGGCACCGCGACGGCCCGGATGGCTCAGTTCCATGACCACGGGTTCTGCCCAGCGGGCGGCATGGTAGCCCTCGAAACGGGCCTTGGAGCGATTGGAAATCGGTGCGGTCATTGGACGGCCTCCCTCAGCGCGACGCAGAGCCGCTCGATGTCGGCTTCGGTGTGAATTTCCGTGACACAGAAAAGGGCGGCATTGCCGACCACGCCGGGTTCGCCGGTGATGTCCTTTCCGCCAAAGATGCCGTCGGCCAGCAGCGCCTGGTTGACCTTTGCCACATCCGCGGCGTCGAACTGCACGACGAATTCCTTGAAGAACGGCCGGGACAGATCGACGGAACAGCCGTCGATCGCGTCGATGCTCTCGGCCGCATGGCGCGCGCGGGCAAGGATCAGATTGCCAATTTCACGGAAGCCTTCCGGCCCCATGGCCGACATGTAGACCGCGTTCGCAACGGCCCAGAGATAGACCGAGTTGCCGGTCCAGTCCTTGCCCTTGTCGCGCGAGCCGTAGGACGACTGGTGAAACAGCGTCAGGCCGAAGCCATATTCGCCTTCCGCGACCGTCTCGGTGATGGAGATGTTGAGGGTCGGGTATTCGCGCGCGTAACGCTCCTCGTCTGGGCTTGCGATGAACCCGCCGACGCCGCCGCCGCAATTCATGTGAATGCCGAGCGGCTGGGTCGGACCGACCGCGATGGTCGCACCGTAGGAGCCGGGCGCCGCCAGAACGCCGAGGGATAGCGGGTCCACACCGACGATCGCCTCAGCGCCTGCCGCCGTGGCCGCAGCGCACAGCCCCGCAGGATCGGCCTCGATCACACCGTGACAGGAAGGCGTCTCGAAATAGAGCGCGGCGACCGTTTCGTCGAGCTTGGCCGCCAGGTCGTCGCGATCGATCCGGCCGTCGGGACCGACTGCGATCTCGACGATTTCGATGTGGCTGGCCATTTCCGCCGGCTCGCAATAGTTGCGCAGAACCGAGAGGCGTTCCGGGTCCATCGCCGCCGGCACGGCGACCTTTTGCCGTCCGGTCGTCCGCGACGCCATGCGAACGGCATGGCCGATCGCGCAGCCCCAGCTGTAGACGGGCAGACCGACGAAATCCATTTCGACCAGAGCGCCGATCTGCGCGCAGAATTCGAACCAGGCCTGATTGCGACCGTGGTCGGATGTCGGGGAGCCGAACACGGAGGTCACCCATTCACTGCGGCTCGCCACCTCGTCGCAGATCGCGGGCACGTAGTGCGGCCATGCTCCGGCGCCGAGGAAGCAGAGATTGTCGGCGGCATTGGCGTTCTTCGACAGGAGATCGTCGAGGTGACGCGCCAGTTCGACTTCCGACGCCAATTGCGGCGGCAGGTCGAACGGCCTGCTGGTCAGGTGGTCGGCGGGGATCTGCGCGAAGAGTTGATCGACATTGTCCACGCCAAGCGCAGCCATCATCTCGTCCTTGATCCCCTGGACCGAATTGGCCATCCAGGGATGTGCTTTTGTCACGGGCGTCTCTCCATATTCGTTCACTCAACAGGAAATGCGCACGACCTGCTGCCGTCCGGCACCGGTCGTTACGGGCTTGTATCCGGCCAGTTCGGCGTCGAGCGCGCGGTCACCCGTATCGACGGACAATTCCACCGGATGGAGTGCGGCGAGCTTCGCGCCCTGGCAAAGGATGTCGATATTGGCCGGACCGACGCGTCGGATGACGCGCGCGGACAATTGCTGGTTGCCGCGGCCGAGCAGAAAGCCCTGACCGCCGATCACACTCAGAACGATCCGCGCTTCCGGCTGCTGTTCGAGCAGGTCGAGGATCTGCTGTTCGGAGAGATCTCTCCCGACAATGTTTCCGTCGAGGATGGCATCCACGCCAAGCAGCGTTCCGCCGCCGACACGCGCCTTGAGCGCCGCCATCGCCGTTCCGGGCCCGGCGAGAAAGAGGATCGAGGGCATCATCCGGCGCACATATTCGCCGATCGCCGGATCGAGTTCCGAGATGTCGCCGCTTGTCCGTGCCTTGGGGCCCTGCAATCGCAGACCGACGTCGGGAACGGGAACGACGTCATGGAGCGACGCCGACAGAACGCCGGCGCGGCGCGCGTCTTCGTCGATGTCCATCACGTCGGCCTGCGCCCGCCGACGCCTGGCGGCCGCGAGATAGCGGGCCGCGATCCTGCCCGCTTCTTCAGGCGACCGCGCGAAGACCGCGGAGTGCATTTTCACGCCGGCGGGGATTCCGAGCACAGGGACATCGCCGGTGCGCGCGGAGGCGACGTCGCATGCCGTGCCGTCGCCGCCGGCAAACAGAATGAGATCCACCGCATCCGTCATGGCCGAGACACAATCGCGCGTGTCCTGCGCGCCGCCCCGGGGTTCGAGCGTGATTGTCTCATGCGGCATGCCCAGTTCGTCGAGGACGTCCGCTCCCAACGGGCCAGGCCCCGCGAGCACGGCCCCGCCTCCTTCGCGGCGAAAGGTCTCCATGGCACGGCGCGTCCGCTCCGGCACCGGGGATTGCGCGCCCCTGCGCAAGGCTTCGGCAATCGTGCCGGCACCGTCCGAGCCGTGCAGCCCGACCGCGCCTCCAAGCCCGGCATAGGGGTTCATGACCAATCCCAGCATCAAGCGATATCACAAAATCGTACAATTGTTCGCAATGCGAACGCTATCGCAAACCCCTCCCCTTTGGCAATGGGTGATGACGCATGCAGCGGGAATTGAAGGACAGCCGTCTCAGCGAGCGGATGCGGCCTGATCGGTCATGAGGTTCGACGCCAGCGCGGCGCTGTAACTGATGAACCCGGAAATCAGTCGAACCGCAGCCCGGTGACCGCCTCCAGATGCTGCAAGGCGGCAGCGACCGTCTGCCGGAACCTGTCATCCGGCACCAGCGCGACGGGACCGCCTGGGAGATCGAGTTGACCGTGCTCGTCGGCGCTGTTCGCTCTCCACACCGCGTCTGCCTTGCCATCCTGCAACGCTTCGGCAAAGAAACGCGATTGCCAGGACTCGATGAAGCTGGACCGGACCATCGCCCTTCGCGGCTCGTGATCCTGCCCGCGCAGAAGGATTTCGCCCGCGCTGCGCAGCGGAACGTGAAGGATGGGAAACTGCTCCGCGTGTACGGCTTCAGGGCCTTCATCGAGCACATGCTGGCCTTTCGAAAAGGCGACGGTAGAGCGAGAGAAGACGGCCGATTTCGACTGCTGTGACGAGACGAAGCCGCGCCGCCAGTTGATGACGTCTTCCATGTCGGCGGCATCCTCCGCTGCGACGCGGTAGCGGATGTCGGCAAGTGCCGCAGGCGTGGAAACATGGTGCTCGCGCATCTGAACGAAATTCGCCCATTTGCCGCGAATGACGAGGTCAGAGGACCACGGACCGATGGCCTTGGCGAGCGTGGCCACATCCACCAGCCAGAATTCATCGCAATCGAAGGGGAAGATGATGCGGTATCCGTCGCCGATCAGACGGTTCGCCATCTCGTTGATCAGGGCTCGCTGATCGAACACGTCCAACGGATTGTTGCGGACAATGACTTTCCGCGTCGCCGCCGCAATACGGTGCAGTATTTCTCCGGTGCCGTCCGTGGAACCGTCATCGAGAAACTCCAGACGATTGAAGCCGGCGTGAAGATAATGCCCGCAGAGCACGGGCACGAGGTCGGCCGCGTTGCGAATTACACAGATGGCCGCCGATCTTGCCCGCCAACGACTTCTCATCACGTTCCTGAAGTCCCCGGACTGGATGCGGAAACCACTCTAGCGATGGAATTCCAAAACGAAATAGGCCGCTGTATCGTTTCCGGGGTTGTGCATGTCGTGCGGTTCGCCCGCTTCGAAGAATGCGACGCCACGGTCTTTCAAGCACTTCCCTTGCGTCATGATTTCTCCATCGAGCAGGACGATGGCGACGTCATGCGAATCCGAATGCGTCTCGTATCCGGCGCCCGGCTTCAGGCGGGACAAATGGCAGTGCAGTCGCTTGAGCCAGCGCGTCGGCCCTTCCATGACCAGGGTCGGCGCAAAACCGCTACCCGCTTCGACTTCGAGCATCGGACGCAGATCGAACGTCTCCGTTGTCAGGATCCGACGATTGCTCCGGATGCGCCGCAACCAGCGTTCGAGCGCCGTCTCCCGTCCGTCGTCAGCCCATTTGAACATCAGGTAGACGACGTCCGAATCCGACGCGTTGCGGATCGTGTGATGCTGGCCCGTGGGATAGTAGGAGAACTGCCCCCGGACCATTGGAACCACAACGGGATCGGGATCGCCGGGACTGTCTGCCATGACGATCTCCGCCTCGCCCTCCAGCACTATCAGGATCTCGTCTTCCACATGCACATGAGGCGGATGCGGTGTCTTGCCGGGGGCAAGAACGGAAAAGTGGCACGTCAGGGCGCCCGCCGAGGGCGTCGTCCTGTGCAGCAGGGGATGCGGGGTCCAGCCGGAAGATTCGGAGTTTGCCGGGAAGCGTTCGATCTGGCGAATGAAGGAAAAGGACATAGGCTCAGGAGGCAAGCGGCGCTTCGACGATTGCGTTCAGGCCCTCGGGCGCACGGCCCGAAACCACGACCACCGGCGGCAAGACATCCTGGCGGGTGCGCAACGGCCATTCGAGATGGGCGGGATCGAACATGCGGACAGCGCGATCGGCCCGCGCATATTGCAACAGAATCGCGGTGCGGGAAAAGTATCTGCGCGTATTTCGGCTCCCGTGCCAGAGCCGGCCGTCGAACAGGATGGCATCGCCATTGCCCACCTTCGGCGCGACAAGCGTCGTTGCCGGGTCGAGAGATCGCGCCCATGCGACGACATCGGCATCCGTCCCCTCGCCGCGCCTCAGACCGTGAATGTGGGCCTGTTCCTGGATCGTGGTTCCGAATTTGTGCGAGCTGGCAACGAGATTGAGCGCCGACTTCCTGTTGGTATGGGACAGGCCGATCCAGATCGAAACGAAGCCGCCATCCTCACCGCAGCTCTCGATGTCGCAGTGCCAGGGGTGGACGACGCCGGGTGCGCGCAGAAGAAGGTCGGCGCCCCACAGCACGATGTCCTCGCCGAGTAGCGGCCGAAGCAGCGCGAGAAACCGTTCGTCGGCCCCGAGCCGATGGTAAAACGGATCAATGGCGGCCCGCGCCTTCGCCCACGGCTCCGGCGCGACGCCGGACTCATTCTTCTCATGGGCCAGAACAGCGCGGCATTCCGCGGAGGTGAGCAATCCCCGCTCGATCGAGAACCCCAGCCGATCAAATTCCTCTCGCTTGCCCTGCACGCCACGCTCCCACCAACAATCGGGCACAGCGCCCTATCGGTCCAAGTCGATACTTACCCAGCGGCCTGCCGCTCATCGGTTGATCGCCTGATCGTGCCGTCGGATCAACCGGTTTTGCGCAAAACGTTACGCTGCGTTGGTGTCTTGAACGTTGAAGCTTGTCGAACTGGCGTCGAGCCTGCGGCCCGCCTTGCATGCGAATAGCGCTCCGCGACGCCCGATTGCGGCCAGCCAACGACCTGGTCGACAGGAACTTCCATGCCCATCAATCGAACATGCTTCAGGTCGCCGACATCACCTATGCGCCGTTCTTTTTCTGGCTGGTCCTCGACGCCTAAGGTCGCGGGATCGCCGGCACTGCCATGGAACACGACCTCAAGGGCCCGTTGGCCATCGATGCAACGAACATGACGATCGGGCAGCGCGAGCCAAGGAACGATGCGATGTGATCGGCAGGAATTTCGGAGTCAATTGCCAATCCGCTGCGATCGGCCCGCTCGCCGACGATCTTCGATCACAGCTTCGAATTGCGCTACCGGCGATGAACCCAAGGCTTGGTGACGGCCTGGCGGTCCTGAAACGACTGTATTTCATCTGCCATACGCAGCGTCATGCCGATCTCGTCCAGTCCGTGCAGCAATTGCTGTCGGCGCAACTCGGGTATCCGGTAGGAGAGAACGCCGCCATCCGGCTTCGTCAGGCTCTGCTTTTCGACGTCGACCTCGAAGACGCTGTCCGGACGTTCCTCGGCCTGGGCTGCGAGACGCTCCACCTCGGTCCGTGGAAGGATGACCGGCACAACACCCCATTTGAAGCAATTGTTGTAGAATATCTCGCCAAAGCTGATCCCGATAACCGCTCGGATTCCGAAGTGGTAAAGCGCCTCCACCGCCGTCTCCCGGCTGCTGCCGCAACCGAAATTGTCGCCGACGATCAGGATGCGGGCCGAGCGCCACGGCTCGCGGTTCAACACGAATTCCGGGTTCTCCTCGTCGGCATCGTCGTAACGCCATGCCGAAAACAGAATCTCCGCGAGCTGTCGGGCGTCATAACTCAGCGGCCGAGCCTTGCCGACTTGCGACCGGCGCTGGCCCGGCGCGATCGTATCGGTATCGATGTTGTCGCGAAGAAGCGGGGCGGCAACGCCCGAGACCTTGATGACAGGTTCCATTTTCATTCGTCTCCAAGATGGCGGACATCCGCGATCCGGCCCCTGATGGCGGTCGCGACGGCAGTCAGCGGGCTTGCCAGATGGGTCCGGCTGCCTGGTCCCTGCCGGCCGACAAAGTTGCGGTTGCTGGTGGACAGGATGCGCTGGCCCTGCGGAACCTTCTCCGCCATGCCGCCGCCACTGCCGCCGCAAAGCGAACAGCCCGGCTCGCCCCAGTGGAAGCCCGCTTCGATGAAGATTCTATCGAGACCCTTCTCTTCGGCCGAACGCTTCACGCCACGCGAGCCCGGCACCACCCAGGCTTTCACGCCGTCCTTGACCCTGCGACCACGCGCCAGCGAGGCGGCGGCCTCGAGATCGCCGATCCGCGCGTTGGTGCAGGAGCCGATGAAGACCCAGTCGACGGGGGTGCCCTCCATCTTCCGGCCCGGTTCGAGCGCAACATACTCGAGCGCCGCTTTCGCCGATTGCCGCTGTCCCTCGTCGCCATAGCGGTCGAGCAGAGGAATCGTGTCATCGACGGAGATGACGTCTTGCGGGCTTGTTCCCCAGGTAACCTGCGGCGAGAGACCGGTGACATCCAGCGTGAACTCCCGGTCGAACGTCGCGCCTTCGTCGGAAGGCAGATCGCGCCACTGCGCCACCGCGGCGTCCCATGCCGCGCCGGCCGGGGCATAGGGGCGGCCCTCCAGAAAGGAAATTGTGGTCTCGTCCGGCGCGATCAGCGCAAAGCGCGCGCCCATCTCAATCGCCATGTTGCAGATCGTGAAGCGGCCCTCCATCGGCATCGCATCGATCACCGGCCCGCAGAACTCGACGGCATAGCCACTGCCACCGGCGGCGCCAAGCTTTCCGATCAGATGCAGGATGACATCCTTCGGAGTCGTCCATCGTTCCAGCGTGCCCTCGAGGCGTATGCGCATGGTCTTCGGCTTGCGCTGCACGCTGGTCTGGGTGGCCAGGACATGCACCAGTTCGCTTTGTCCGATACCCCACGCAAGCACGCCGAGTGCTCCAATCGTGCAACTGTGGCTGTCGCCGCAGGCGAGCGTCATGCCCGGCAGCGCGAGACCCTGCTCCGGCACCAGGACGTGAACGATACCGTGGCGGTCGTCGGGCGTATCGAAGAACTCGAAACCGAATTTCTCGGCGTTCTTGCGCAGATTCTCGATGAAGGGATTGTCACGACTCTCCACGCCAAACCGTTCGATGAGGGTCGTGACCGTGTGATCGGCTGTCGCGAATGTGAGCTCCGGATTGCGCACCGTCAGCTTCTGGTCGTTGAGCTGGCCGAAACCGCGCCCGCCGAGGTCGTGGACGATGTGACGGTCTACATGGATCAGCGCGAAATCGTCCTGCAGATCCTGAACGACATGGTCGGACCAGATCTTTTCGAACATTGTGCGCGGTTGGGTCATTGCAGGAAGCTCCTGTTCACCAGAGGTCGATCATCGGACGAAGCCACTTCACGTGCAGGAGCGTTTGGTAAACACCCACCATGATGGCGACTGCAGCCGCGGTGTAGATGAGGATCGCGATGGGTCCGTATCCGCCCCAACGCTTGAGATAGGCCGCGATGAAAAGCGGCAGGGCGACGATCTGCCCGATCACGAACGACACTGCCGGTATCGCCGCGTACCAGACGAGGAATTCCAGCGTGCGGATGTCCTGCCGAAAATCGATTTGACCGGTCGCTCCGCGCGCGGCCAATCGCCCGCGCAGATCCTTCGCCAGCACGAACAGTGCTGCCACAAAAGAAACGCCGCATATCACCTCCGGGAAAATCTTCGCCGAAAGCGGGAAGGACTGCGCCTCGATGAAGGCCCACACGCAGACGCCTGCCCAGACAGCTGCCAGCAAGAGCGACAGCCAGCCCGCGACCGGATCGCCATCCTTATGCGTGTCGTCACGGTCGACCTGCACCTGCTCGCCTCGGCGCAGTCCCCGGACTGTGAAGACCGTGGCGACAATCAGCAGCGCTGCAAGGCCGAGCGTCATCGGGCGGCTGAGCAGTTCCATCGGGGTGAATGCCTGCATGGACAGAACAAAGGCATTTTCCATGATCGGCCCGAGCACGAAACCCAGCACAAGCGGCGGACGCGGCCAGCCGGCCCGGCGCATCCAGATGCCGAGCGCGCCCATGCCCAACAGCGTGAGCCAACTGCCGATATGCGGCTGCGACAGCCACGATCCCATGAAGACGAAAAGCGTTACGGCGGGCACGAGCAGCCGCCCGTCGATGAAGGCCGCTTTCGCCAGTTGACGCACAAGGAGAAACAAGACCGCAACGCCGATGATATTGGCGAGGATGAGTGTCCAGACGAGCGTGAATGTCGTGGTCAGATGCGTGGTCAGCATGGCCGGACCGGGGCTCAGACCCTGCAGCATGAACGCGCCCAGCAGGATCGCCATTCCAGCGCTTCCCGGAATGCCGAGCGCGACAGTCGGGATCAGCGAGCCGCCATTCACGGCATTGTTGGTTGCTTCCGGACCGATGACGCCGCGCACATCGCCCTTGCCGAACTGCGACTTGTCCTTGGCGCTCTGCACCGTATGGCCATAGGCGATCCAGTCCGCAATGGAAGGCCCCGGGCCCGGCAGCATGCCGATGTAGACGCCGAGGATCGAGCAACGGAATGCCAGCCAGCGGTGTCGAACGACATCGCGAACGCCCTGCAGCATACCGCTTCGCATGTCTGTGCTGGCCTCGACCGAGGAGATCGAGGACCGCGACACGGTCAATCCCAAGAGTTCCGGAAGGGCGAACAGCCCAAGCACGGCGGCGACCAGCGGGAGTCCGTCGATCAGGTAATAAGTTTCAAACCAGTATCGCGGGACGTCCGATCGCACAGGATAGCCGATCTGCGAAAGCAGCAGACCAATGCCGGCAGCGGCAAGGCCGCGCGCAATCGCAGTGCCGCTCAGCGCGCCGACCAGCAGCAATCCAAAGGCGCCAAGAAGAAAATAGTCCGGAGAACCGAAGGCGAGAATGATCGGAAGCGCCAGCGGCAGGGACAGCGCCAGCGCGATGCCTCCCATGATGCCGCCGAAGCCGGATACGGTGATCGCCGCTCCGAGGGCACGAGCCCCCTCGCCTTTCTTGGCCATCGGATGGCCATCCATCACCGTCGCCTGGGAGGCTGCCGTTCCGGGAATGCCGAGCATGATCGATGCGATGCTGTCCGAAGTCGCGGTCACCGCGTAGAGGCCGATCAACAGCGCAAAGGCCGATGCCGGCTCCATGCCGAAGGTGAAGGGCAGGACGACGACAATGCCGATGATTCCGCCAAGCCCAGGCACGGCGCCCAGCCAAAGCCCCGCCAGCACGCCGAGGAGAAGAAAGCCCGAAGTGGGCCAGGCCAGAACCTGCAGGAGGCCCTGAATCATGCTGTCAAACATACGTTGTCGTCCTGAAATCCCGAGCGAATACGGGCACCGCGAGGCGCGGTGCCCGCCTGTTCACAGCACCTACTCGGAATATTTCGCGATCAGATCGGCCAGGTATTTCGCCATTTCCGGCTCGCTCTCGTTGAGCGTACGCGCACGGTCGATCATTTGCTTGGTGCGCTCTGCGTTGAAGAAAACCGGCTTGAGATGCACCTGTTTCTCGACATCGGCCAGATATTCGGCGTCGGTGGTCGTCTCCAGGAAGGTCTCCCGAAGCTCGGCGATCAGGTCCTCCGGCGTACCGGGAGGCGCAACGACCATCAGCGTCGGTCCGTTGTTGATATACATCAGCGCGTCATAAGCAGGACCGGACGGCTCCTCGTTCCTGACCTGCTTGTAGAGTTCATGGAACGGCGGCGCATCCGCAACCTCCGGATCGTCGATCGGTTGACCGTTCTCATCGACAGCCGGGATCGTCCAGAGGCCAATGCCGTGTCCCGGCTTGACGAAATTCTCCATGATACCGACGCGGTAACTGTTGAGACCGGTGGTGCCGATATCTGCCTCCCCGCGCAGAAGCGCGGCCATAAGGGCGGAACCGCCGCCGAAGCCGGCGACATATTTCGTCTCGACACCGAGCAGTTCGAGGCCGATCAGCGAGTTCATGTCGAAGCTCGAGCGCGGCTGGAAGCCGGCTACCGTGACCTCCCCGACCTTGGTGATATCGGCCGGCTCCTTCAGACCGGAACCCACATCGTTGCGGGCATAGGCGATGACCGGAACGTTGACCGAGCCGATCACCTCGAAATTTTCATAGGCGACGCGTTGCGCCTCTGGGCCGAGGGGACGGGTCGTCACGTTCGGCGCGACGAAGCCCAGCGTGAACCCGTCGGGGTCCGCGGCACCCATCAGGTAATTTATGCCAAGCAGCATGCCGCCACCCGGCATCGGCTCGATGACGAAATCCGGATTACCCTCGATGTGGTCCTTCCAATGCTTGGCGAAGAGTCGCGCCTGCACATCGGTGGACCCGCCGGCGCCGACATTGGTGACCAGTGTGATCGTCTCGCCTTCATAGAAGCCGTCGGACATGGCGGGCATCGCCGCGAGCATCGCGGTCGCGAAGACCGGAAGCGCAAGAAAGTCCCTGATTGTCATGATGTCACTCCTCCCTTTCTTGGACCGCGACAGGGCCGCCGCGCAAGATCCTAAGTGTACATAGCATCTCTTACAGATAGATTTTGCCGGACGCAAGCCCGGACCGTCGAGGCTTGCCAATTCGAATTGAAAAGGAGACAAAGCCGCATGCCATGCGACACCGAAGAAACCGACGAATTTGCCGGTCTGATCAGGGACATAAACACAATGCCGGGCTATCTGGTCCGGCAGTGTTCGCAGCTGTCACGAGAGTTTTTCGCAGAAGAATGCAAATCCTACGGCATCACTCCCGAACAGCTCATCGTGCTCATCACGCTCCAACAGAACCCGGGAATCGGTCAGGTGGTCGTCGCCGAGCGCGTTTCACTGGACCAGGCCACAACCGGCCAGATCATCGCACGCCTGATCAAGCATGGACTGGCCCGCCGCAAGAAGAATCCGGCAGACACGCGTGCCTGGCAGGTGGAACTCACAGACGACGGCGCGAAACTTCTCGATGAGGTTCGTCCGCACAGTTCGCGCGCCAAGGATCGTTTCCTCGAACCGCTCGATACCGAAGAGCGGAATCAACTCCTGCGGCTGATGCGCAAGCTCATCGACCGGCCGGAAAAGCCCGCCTGAGGGAGACGCGCTCCAGCCCGGCTCAGTTCTGCATTTCCGGCATCTGGACAATCAGGCCGTCCAGATCGTCGGTCACCTGCAACTGGCAGGCAAGCCGCGAGCGTGCCGGATCAGGCTCATAGGCATAATCGACCATATCTTCCTCCATGGGCTGCATTGGCGGCAGGCGGTCGATCCATTCCGGGTCAACATAGACATGGCAAGTCGAACATGCGCAGGCTCCGCCGCAATCGGCCAGGATCCCCGGAATGTCGTTCTTGCGCGCTCCTTCCATGACGGTCGCGCCATTCGGAAGGTCGACCACATGCTGTTTCCCGCCGAACTCGATGTATGTGATTTTCGCCATGCGACTTGTCTCCTCTAGGCGTGTTCAGAGTGACCGGTCCTGTCCCCCTTCGCGGATGCGAGGAGGCGCGACTATCGCCGGACCGGGGGGCGTGATCACCGCATCATTTGCGGGAGCACCAGAACGATTTGCGGGAATGCAGCCATCAACGAGATGCCAAACAGGATCACCGCCACGAAAGGCCATGTGGACTTGTAGATGTCGATGATGCTGGTGCCCGGCACTGCCGCCTTGAAGACGAACATCGTCATCCCAAAGGGCGGTGTCATGCCGCCGGCGGTGATATTGATCAGGTAGAGCATCCAGAACCAAACCGGATCGAAACCCGTCGCATGGATGATCGGCGTGAAGATCGGCACCGAGATCAGCATGTATTCGGTTTGGCCGAGAAACATGCACGCGACCAACGAGATGCCCATAAGCAAGAGAAAGATCATCCACGGCGCGGCGTTCAGGCCTTCAACGATGCGCACCATGTCCTCCGGCGCGCCGGTAAACGCCAACAGCTGGCCGAACAGGTTGGCGCTCATGATGATGACAAGGATCGTGCCGGTGATCTTGGCCGCGTTGAAGAGCGACTCCCATAGCATCCGAAGTGTGAGGGTGCGCAGATAGGCGGCGACCAGGAAGGTCGCGAACACACCCGCCGCCGCCGCCTCGGTCGGACTGGCCACACCGAGCATTATGAGCCCGATCACCATGAACACCACGACTCCGAAAGGCAGGATGCGGGCAAAGCCTTTCAATCGCTCCGCCAGGGTGCGTGACGCGGTTTCGTCCAGTGGCGGCGCCATGGACGGTTTGAACAGCACCAGCAAATAGGTGTAGCCGAGGAAGAGTGCCGCCAGGAGCAGACCCGGCAGCAATCCCGCGATCAGCATCTCGGCGATGGATTCGTTCGCCAAGGTCGCCAGGATCACGACCAGCACGCTCGGCGGGATAATCGGAGCGATCGTTGCGCCGGCAAGGATCAAACCGGTGGAAACGCGCGGATCATAGCCGCGCTCGATCATGCCCGGATAGACCGAGCGTCCAAGCATCGCGGCATCAGCCATGGCGGAACCGGACATGGTGCCAAGCATCGTCGCCAGCATCGTGCACATCGCATAAAGACGGATCCGTGTGCGCCCGAGAATGAAGTCCAGCGCCTTGTAGAGTTCATCGATCGCGCGGCTTCGCGACAGCATCTCGCCCATCAGCAGAAACAGCGGCACCGCGATGAAGGGCTCGCTCGTCAAGGTCGCGACAAGGCTGTTGGAGAACATGCCAAAGGCGGACGTGCCGAGAATGGCGAGGATGCCGACCACATTGATCAGCAGGAAACAGACGAACACCGGAAGTCCGGCGAAAGTCAGAAACATCACCGTACCGAAAGCAAAGCCGATCGTTGCATACCAGGGCAGGTCGATCATTGCGCAGTCTCCCGGCCGTTCGTGATCAACAGATGCCGGTCACGGGCCACCAATCCGCACAAATGACGGATGAAATGGATCGTCGCACTCGTCAGCCCGTAGACCACGAGCGAGAGCAGCCACCATTTCGGGACGAAGAGTGTGTCGGTCGTCAGCGTGCCGCGCGTGAAAGCGCGCATCGTCTCCGACAGCGAGAAGAAAGCGGACAGGAAGCAGATCGCGGCGGAGATCGCCAGCACGGCCGCCGCCGACAGAAAGGCGTAGCGTGGCGTGAAATGTTCTTCGGCGATGCTGACCGCCACGTGATCGATGTTCATCGTCAGGCTGGGAAGCATCAGCATCACGGTCGCCAGCAGCAGATAGACGGCAACAGCGCTGCTCCAACTGGTCGGCGAGTGCAGGAAATGCCGGGTGACGATCTCGCCGCCATAGAGCACGACGATACCGCCGAGGCAGAGCGCGGAAATCACCGCGCCAAGTCTCGTCAGCCGGTCATGCTGACGGCCGAGCGCATGCAGGAAGGACAACATCAGGGGCCACTTTTGTTTGTCGTCGGAGAAAAACGCGGTCCGAATCACTTCGGACCGCGTCGGAGGATCAGTCTTCCCGTCCGGCGTAGACGAGACCATTATCCTTGATGAAGCTGATGATTTCTTTGGCTTCATCTCCGCCGTTTTTCTCGGCGCGTTCCCAGATACCTTCGTTGTAGTACTGGTTGATGTTGGACGCGGCCTCGGTGCCGAACTCGGTAATTTCCATACCGTTTTCCTTCATCATGTCCTCATCGCGCGTGGCGACCTCGGCGACGGCGCCGTAGCACTCGTTCTCGAAGCGCGTGCCCGCCTCAAGCATCTTGGCCTGGATTTCCAGCGAAAGGCCGTTCCACTTGTCGAGGTTCATCGCGACAAGGGTCGTGCCCTGCCCGAACATCGGACGTGCCATGTAGTCGGCAACCTCCCACATCTTCGACGAGGCCACGCCATGCGCCGGGAACGCCGTGCCGTCGATCAGCCCCTTTTGCAGCGAGGTGTAGACCTCCGTGATCGGAAGCTGGATCGGCGCGCCGCCAAGCTTGCGGATCGTGCCGTCATAGGCCGGGTTGGACCGGATCTTCAGGCCTTCGAGGCTGCCGGCCTCACCGATCTGGTTCCGCAGGAAGAACTGGAAGCCGGTCGAGGCGCCCAGCGCGAGAACCTTCAGGTTCCGCGTCTGGTAGGCCTCGTCGACCATGTCCCAGAGACCGGATTCGTGGCGCTTCTCCATGTTCGGCGTGACCGTATCCATCAGCTGGCCGATGACCGTGTTACCGGAGTGATAGGCAGGGTTGGTGTAGTGAAGGTCGAAAACGCCGCTTGCGACGGGCTCGAACTGCTCGAACGGCGGCACGACGGAGTTGTCGAACTTCTGCAGCTTGATCTCGCCGGCTGTCGTTTCCTCGATGATATTCATCAGGCACTGCGCGACGACCATGTTGCCTTCGCTGGTCGCTCCCCAGGGCAACAGGAACTTCAGCGTTTCCGCCTGTGAGGGAAGTGCCGTTCCGGCCGCGAGCGCTGCCGCCATCCATGCCACGGTAGCGCGGCGGATGATTTTCGAAATGCGTTGAGACATGTACTCCTCCATAAGCCTCTAGGTGAAGTCCGGCCGATCAGGGCGCGCGGACCATATTGGGTTGCGGATCCTTCCTCCCGTTTCTCCTGTCATCGAATCCGCTCTGGAATGACCGTGGCCGCTACATCTCGACGACGATGTAGCTGTCCTCCACCGAGACCGCGTAAGTCTCGGCGACGTAGGGTCCCTTGACGAGCGCTTCGCCCGGCTCGACCTTGATTCCGAACTGGCGCACATACATCGAGTCAGGGTCGCACCAGGATTGACCGGTGCGGATGTCGAACTCCCAGCCGTGCCAGGGACACTTGATGATCTCGCCGACGCGGCTGACCTCGACCTCACCCGGCACTTTGGACTGCGAGAGGTGCGTTATCCGCCCCTTGCACAATTCGGCGCTTTGATGCGGACAACGGTTGAGCAAGGCATAGTAGTCGCCGTCCAGATTGAAGATCCCGATCTGGCGGCCCTTGATCTCGCGCACGATAGGCTTGCCCGGCTCGACTTCGCCGACCCGGGCGACGACGTGTTTCTGCTTGTTACGCAAGGTTGAAGAACTCCTTGGCATTCTCCGACAGGATCTTGCGCTGCGTTTCCCTGGGCAGCGGATACTTGAAGGCGTAGCGCGGGTCGTCCATGTCCCAGTGCGGATAGTCGGTCGCGAACAGCAAGCGGTCGTCGCCGATCCAGTCGATGACGTCGCCGAGCTGGCTCGCCACCTCGGGCTCCTCGACCGGCTGGGTCGCGAGCCAGACGTTGGAGCGGATATATTCCGACGGCGGCCGCTTGATGTGCGGCGTCTCGCTGCGGTTGCGCGCCCACACCTTGTCGAGACGCCATCCAAGCGGCGGCGCCCAGGCGAAACCGCCCTCGACGGCGGCAAATCTGAGCTTCGGGAACTCCTCGAACACCCCTTCCATCACCATCGAGACGATCGCCGTCTGCATGGTGTGCGCGTAGGAGTGGTGTTCCTCGAGATAGAACGACATCCAACCGGCGCCCGACGGCGGATACTGGCCATAGCCGGAGGAATGGATGATCACCGGCATGTTGGCCCGCTCGGCCATTTCGTAGATCGGCCAGTAGCGACGCTTTCCGAGCGGTTCGGCCGAACGCGCATGCAGCGCGATCTGGACGAATTGCCGGTTGCCGGCGTGGCGCTCGATCTCGCGCACGGACGCCTCGGCATCTTCCTGAGGAACGACGATGGATCCTTTCAGCCGCGGTTCCGGATCGAGGAAATAGGCAATCTGCCAGTCGTTGACGGCCGAGCACATCACATTGGCAAGCGCCGGATTGAGCAGGTTGCCGCCGCCGCCCGGACCGAAGGGCTGGAGGACGCCGTATTTGATGTCGTAGTAGTCGAGAAGCTGCTCCTGCATCATCTTCAAGTCGGAGCCCGCCGGCCCTTCCTCGGGCTCGGAGTCGAGCCGCGCCACCTGGACGCGCGGAATGTGCATCATGCTCAGGAACGGCTGGGATCCACGCGCACCGTAGGTTTCCGCATGATCGCGCCATTCCCGCGGGAGGAACTGGTATAGATCAGCCCGCTTCTTCGGATAGGGATGGATGTCGCAATCGATGAGTTCGAGGTCGGCACCTGCCTTCGGTTTCACCCGAGCGACCTCTTCGGCAATGACACTCATTTCAGGTCTCCCAAGCGCGAATAGGTTGCGATCGCATTGTCGAAGAGCATTGGCCTGACGAATTCCTCCGTCATTCCCTCGGGAATTGCGGCGTCGCCGTCGAAGTGCCAATGCGGATAGTCGGAGGAAAACAGCAGCATGTCCGTCGAGCGGAATTGCTGGAGCACCTTTCCGATTGCGCCGGGCGGAGCATCGAAGGGTTGCGACGTCAGCCGGACGTGCTTGCGCACCAGTTCCGCCGGACTGACATCCACCCACGGCACCTCGTTGCGCACGCCGCGCCAGTCCTTGGAAAACCGCCACATGAACGGGGGCATCCACGTGACGCCGGATTCGATAAGCACGACCTTGAGGTCCGGATACTCCGCAAAGACACCTTCAGCGATCAGGTTGGCAACCTGGGCGGTGAATGCAGAGATGTGCGCGGCATAGTCCTCGATGAATGTCGAGTAGTAACCGGATTGCGAGGGCGGATTGCGGAACATCGAGCCCGCGTGCAATCCAATCGGCATTCCATGGCGCTGCGCCGCTTCGAACACCGGCTTGTTGACGGAGCGACCGATCGGGATCTCTGTCTGCACCGGAATGATGACCTGCACGAAGCGCCTGTCGGCGGCCATGCGGTCGATTTCCGCGGCCGCAGCTTCCGGGCGGCCCAGATTGACGACCATTGACGCACGAAGGCGCGGATCGGCATCCAGCCACTCCTTCTGGATCCAGTCATTGTGCGCACGGCACAACGCCTCGCCGAGGAACGGATCGTGCATCATCGCGCCGCCGAAGAGCGGTGTGAGAATGGCCGCCTTCAGGCCCCACCGATCGAGAATGTCCGCCTGGATCTTCTCGAGGGTCGCGCCGGCCTGCCCCTCCACGCCCCAGTCCGGACGCCGGGTCAGCGGCGCGTGCGGCGGATAGGAGGTCAATTCCCGCATGACCACGCCGCGATGGCTGGCGATGTCGGCCCAGTGCGTATCGAAATAGGGCATCAGGTCTTCGGTGTAAGGCGCGCGCGGATGCACATCACAGTCGATAGCGCCGGCCAAAACGCCCCGATCATTCCGTGCGGAATTGTTCACAGTCTGCAGCACGCATCCCCTCCCTTGACGAACGACAATTGTTGACTATATAGAAACAAAAGCCGCGCCTGGATTTCTTTGAGGCGCACTCATACCAGCTTTTTCTCGCTTTCCCAGCCTTAAAATGAAGATCTTGGTTGCATTTTTTGCAATTGTTGACTATATAGAAACAAATTTACGCAAGGGCCGTTTTCCATGAGAGCCGTCAAGAACGCCATTCGTATCGTTCAAATGTTCGAGGACCGCCCGGAGTGGGGTGTGACCGAACTCGCCGAGGCGACAGGCATGGACAAGGCGATGACCCATCGCATCCTGAAGACGCTGATGCATGAACAATGGGTGGAGCAGAACCTTTCCACCCGGCGCTACAGTATGGGGGCGGCCTTGCTGGCGATCGCATCAGGGCCTCAAACCCGGTTGGAACTGCTGCGCGTTGCCGAGCCGGTTCTCGAAGGACTGTGCGAGCGCCTGAACGAAACCGTGGTCCTTTCGGGACGGCATGGGCTGTCGAACACGGTCGAATATGTCCGCGAGAGCATGCGAGAAGTCCGCGTGGTCTCCGAGGTCGGCCGACGCATCCCCCTGTATTGTGGCGCGGCCGGCAAGGCGCTTCTTGCCTTCGACCATCCGTCAGTGACTGAGGAGGTGATCGCGGGCGGCTTGAAGGCCTACACGCCGAAGACGATCGTCGATCCCGACGCGTTGCGCGGGGAACTTAAAGTCGCGCGGGACCGAGGCTGGAGCTTCGAGGAAGAAGAATACTCGTCAGGCGCAAGCGGCGTCGGCGCGCCAGTCTGGAACAGTTCTGGCTGCATCACGGCGTCGATAGCCCTGAGGGCGCCGACCATGCGCATGTCCGCCGAAGAGGCTGCCGCCATGGCTCCCCATATCATGAGAGCGGCCGCCGAGATCTCCCGCCGGCTCGGGTACAAGGCGACGTCCGCTCTCAAGTGACCGGCGATGACAAAGGGGGGCGTTTGCCTCCGCCGAGCACGCCGTTCGCGCAAGCTACGACTGCAGATCGTTCCGACATTCCGGGACGAGGACAGCATCACGCGGCGCCATGGAAAACACTCAGGTCGTCCTACAGAATCCCGCCGCTCACATTCCTCAAAGCTATGGCTCGCCCCACGGAAATACGTTGCGCTCGAACGACGTGGCACGAATCATTGATGCGGGTGCCTCCCCGACCGTCGAGCCGCAGACACAGTGTCCAAAGGAGACCAGCTTTGAAGATCAAATCGTCACTTGTCGCATCGGCATTTGGATTGACCGCCGCAGGATTCGCATTCGGCGGGAGCGCTTCGGCACGGGATCTCGGAGACTGGGAACTCAAGGTCCCCACTGAATCGACGGCAGCCGCCGGTTTCGTGGACACCGGGAGCGGTGAACACGGAGCCGCCGAGTTCGGTTGCGAGGGTTTCTCGGAATGGGTGTCGGCCTTCTACAAGAAATACGCCATTCCCGCCTCGAGCTTCGCCCGCTGCGCTCTTCTCGCGATCAGCCTGCCTGCGGAGGGCGACATCAACGAGATTCTGTTCCGGCCTGCGGCGCAGGAGCTCTGATGCAGCAATCCAAAGGATCAGGAGAAAAGTGCAGGCAGTTTGATTCGTAGTTGGGAGTGATTTTTCTCGCACGCCATTCGCTACGAGCGTGTCTGTGTTTCGAGATAGAGGAAGGAACGTCGAATTTCTTGTTCCAGAATCGGGGAAGCCTGCACCGACGGCTCCGTGCATTCAAACGAGAACGCGCCGTCATAGCCTGCGGCGAGAAACGCTTCGATTTGTTTGATATTGCGGCAGCGGTCGTTCGCATCCACCAATATCCGATGGGCATCCTGCGTCTCGTCCAGCGGGACATCCGGATCGGAAATGCCGGATATGTGGACGATGCCCGCATAGGGAGCAAAAATCTCCGTCTCGCCCGCGATGACATGCTGGAACGTGTCGTGGACCAGCTTGAATTTCTCCGGTCCGCCAACGTCCTCGATCGCCCCGACCAGTTCCGCCTTGTGCTTGAGTGATGACTTGTCGAAGCCGATCGGCTCGATCAGGGCGACGACATCCGTGCCGTCGAGCATCGGCAGAATCTCTCGCATCACGTCGCGCAGTACCTTTTGACGAAGGCCGTCCTCCGTCCCCTGCCCGTCAACCCGCGGGATGAGGCTGATTGTTTCGGCGCCGGCTGCATGGGCGGTTTCGATCAGGCTTCTCACCTCGGACGCGCGTTCGCCGTTCCAGTCGTTGAACGGATAGACCTCGCTCAGGCCCAGCAGCCGCAAGCCGCGATCGCGCGCCATTTTGCCCGCCTGCCCTAGCGCGATGCCGTCGAAGATCGGGCGACCGAGATCGTTGCGCGCTTCGACGCCGACGCAGTTGAGCGACTGCGCGAGTTCGAGGAAATCCAGCCAAGGCAGATGCCGCGCCGTTTTCTGGTTCAGGGCCCGGCGGAGCATCACGCGTCGCGCTTCATGATCCACTCGACCTCGGGCGCCGGCACGAAGCGCCACTTGCGCAGCGGCCCGGCCATGACATTTAGGTAGTACATGCCGAACCCGTAGGGCGCGCCGCAGGGGTGATGGCCTTTCGGCACGAGGACGACGTCGCCGTCAGAGACCGCCATGGTTTCATTCAGCTGCAGGTCGTCCGTGTAGACGCGCTGGATGCCGAAGCCCTCCGCAGGATCGAGCCGGTGGTAGTAGGTTTCTTCCAGATACGTAATTCGAGGGTAGTCGTCCTCGTCGTGGCGGTGGCTCGGAAACGACGACCAATGGCCCGCGGGCGTGAAGACCTCGGTCACCAGCAGCGAGTCGCAATAGTCCTCGTTTTCCATGGCGATGTTGTTGATGTAGCGCGTGTTGGTTCCCTTGCCGCGCTCGGTGAGCGTGATGCCGTCCGGTCCGATGCGGCGCGCCTCATGGCCGCCCCTGCCGGGGGCCGAGCAGACTGCGATTACGCAATCGGTGGTGGCCGTGGCCTTCCATTCCTCGCCATTCGGCACGTAGAGGCAATGCGGCGGCGTCTTCTCGAAGACGTTCATCCGCTCGCCCAGCTCGCCCCAGTCCTTGCCGGCCGCAGCGAAGCGCGCCTTGCCCTCGACCATCACCAGGATCACCTCGCGGTCGCCGGTCGCCTCGCCGGCCGTCTCGCCTTCGCGCAGCCGATAAAGCGAGAAGCCGACATAGCGCCATCCCGCCGATTGAGGCGTGATTTCGTGAACCTTGCCATGAGTGCCGAACGGTTTGCGGAGCAGGTCGGGCATCTCTTTCTCCTTAGTCGAATGTGCGTTGTTTCGCGGCGTTGTCGGCATAGCGCTCGCGAGCCTTTTCCAGCCGCTCCGGCCCACCGGCCTGCGGCACGGCGACGTCCCACCAGTGGCCGCCGGCGCCGGTTCCAGGCACCGCGTCCGTGTCGATGACGATCACGCTCGGGATATCGCGGTCGCGCGCTGCGACGATCTTCGCCTCTAGGTCTGCAATGTCGGACGCCTTTTCGGCATGCGCGCCCATGGAACCGGCATGCGCGACGAAGTCGATTTCCGGCTGCACCTCTACCTGCGAGTCCTTGTACATATTATTGAACTCGGCTCCGCCGCACTCGATCTGCAGCCGGTTGATGCAGCCATAGCCGCGATTGTCGGTCAGCACGATCGTGAAAGGCACACGGCGCATGACAGCCGTCGCGAGCTCGGAATTGGCCATCATGTAGGAGCCATCGCCGACGAAGCAGATCACTTCCTTTTCGGGTGCCGCGAGCTTGATGCCCATGGCGCCGGCGACTTCGTAGCCCATGCAGGAGTAGCCATATTCCATGTGGTAGCCGCCCTGTGCCGCCTGCCAAAGCACCTGCAGCGCGCCAGGCATGGTACCGGCGGCGCACATCGCCACGGTCGCCTCGGTGGAAACACGCTGCACCGCGCCGATCACCTGGGCATCGGTCGGGAGGAGATTGGTGTCGCGCGGTGCAGCGGTAACGGTGCGGACGGACTCGTGCCAGCCGGTTCGCGCCGACGGGTCGTGCCAACCGAAGCGGGCGTCGCCGAGGCCTTGCGAGATCTTTTCAAGCGTCACCTTGGCGTCGCCGACGACGGGAAGCGCGTTGTGCTTGGTCGCGTCATAGCCAGCGAGGTTGATGGAGACGAGCTTGCGATCCTCCGCGCCGAATACCGTCCACGATCCCGTGGTGAAGTCCTGGAAACGTGTGCCGACGCCGATGATCAAATCGGCGGTCGCGCACAACTCGTTAGCGCAGGCCGAACCGGTCACGCCAGGCGAGCCGAAATTATACTCGTCCTCGGAGGACAATCCGCCCTTGCCCGCCTGTGTCTCGACGAAGGGAATGCGGTGCCGTGCGGCAAAGGCCGCCAGCGTCTCCTCGGCGCCGGAATAGAGCACGCCGCCGCCGGAAACGATCAAAGGTCGCTTGGCCGCTTTTATGGCCGCCACGACGTCGACCACCTCGCGCGGATCGGGCTCCGGGCGGCGGATACGCCAGACCTTAGGCTCGAAGAACGCTTCCAGATAGTCGAAGGCTTCTGCCTGCACGTCCTGGCAGAAGGCAAGGCAGACCGGTCCGCAATTGGCCGGATCAGTCATGACCGAGAGCGCGCGCGGCAGGCAGGTCAGCAGGTGTTCCGGCCTAGTGATCCGGTCGAAATAGCGCACAACCGGGCGGAATGCGTCGTTGGCCGAAACCGTCCCGTCGTCGAAATCCTCGATCTGCTGCAGCACCGGATCCGGCCGGCGATTGGCGAAGACATCGCCGCAGATCATCAGGAGCGGCAGTCGGTTCACAAGGGCGAGCGCGGCGGCGGTGACCAGATTGGTCGAGCCGGGGCCAATCGACGAGGTCACGGCATGGGCGCGCTTCCTCTTCTTCGTCTTGGCATAGGCGATCGCGGCATGCGCCATGGTCTGCTCGTTCTGGCCGCGCCAGGTCGGTAAGGCGTCGCGGTACTTGTGCAGCGCCTCGCCCATGCCGGCCACGTTACCGTGGCCGAAAATCGCCCAGACGCCCTCGATGAAGCGCTCATTGTCTTCGGTCAGCTGCACGCTCAGCCATTTCACCATGGCCTGCGCGGCGGTCAGTCGGATTGTCTTCGTCATGATGCTTTCTCCCGCGCCTTCTCACGCGCCGTGTCCCAGATCCCGCAAAGTCGGGTGAACCGATCGACCATCTGGCCGACCGCATCCGTGTCGGTCATCTCGCCCTTCATCCAGCCCCGCGCCGCATCGCCGAAGATCGTCCGGCCGACGGCGAAACCCTTCACAAGGTCAAAGCGCGCGGCGATCTCGAAGCTCGCGGCCAGTTCCGCTTCCGGCGCGTCGAGGCCGAGGACGACGATGCCGCGCGTGTGCGGATCGTTGCGCTCGATAGCCTCGACCGACTGCCGCCACGCGCCGTCCGTCTTCATCGGCTCAAGCTTCCACCAGTCGGGGCAGACGCCGATATCGTAGAAACGCTGGATAATCCGCGCCGTGGTATCGTCCTCGACGGGTGCCACTTTCGAAGGGATCACCTCCAGCAGGAATTCCAGCCGGTTGCGCCGAGACGCGGTGAAGAGCCGCCGGACGGTTTCCTCCTGTGCCGCCCACGTCTCGGCGTCATCGCCCGGGTGGCAGAAACAGAGAACCTTGACGACGTCCTCGCGGGTCCATTCGGCAAGCTTGCCGCAGTCCGGCCCGAGCTCGGGCTCCAGTTCCAGCGGCCGTGAACCCGGCCATTCGGTCGGTCGGCCGATCCATAGCCCGGTGCCAGACGCCCGGTGCAGGGCGCTGCGCCCGATCCGGTTGTCGCAGAGGATGCCATAACCGCCGCGGCCGTCCTGCACCTTGAGCGCTGCGTCGAGGCAGAGCTCCTTGAAGCGGCCGCCCTTGTCCAGAGAGTATCCTTCCATCTCCTCCAGTTGCAGCCGGTGGTCGAAGGCGAAGACGCGGACCGTCGACCAGTCGCCGTGCCGATTGGTCGCCCAGTGCACCTGCTCCAATTCCGCGTCATGGCGCAGGTCGGGACGGACGATGCCGCGTTTGAAGAAAAACTGCAGTTCCTCCCAGCTCGGATAGGCCGGCGCGCAGCCGTGCCGGCTGACCGCGAAGGCCCCGCAGGCATTGGCGTATTTCAGTGCGACCGGCCAGGCCTCGCCGTCGAGCCACCCCTTCAGGAGACCGGACATGAAGCCGTCGCCGGCGCCGAGCACGTTGAATACCTCGATCGGAAAGCCCGGTCCCGCCTCGCCTTCGTCAAGACTGCCGGGGATTTCGGCGGTGAAGGCCACCGCTCCCATGGGGCCGCGCTTGCAGACCAACGTCGCGTCGGAGACCTTGCGTACGGCACGTAGCGCTTCAAGCGTGTCGGTGGAGCCGCCGGCGATGTGGAACTCTTCCTCGGTACCGACGATCAGGTCGAAAAGGTGCAGCGTCGATTGCAGCTTGGCGGTCACCTTGTCCGACGCGACGAAACGGCTCTCGCCCTCGCCGTGTCCGGCGACGCCCCAGAGGTTCGGCCGGTAGTCGATGTCGAGCGCGGTCTGGAGGCCGCTTTCTCGCGCGATCTTCAGCGCCTTCAGGACAGCGGCTTCGGTGCGAGTGTGGCTGAGATGCGTGCCGGTCGCGACGACGGACCTCGCGGATGTGATGTAATCCGGATCGATGTCGTGCTCGTCCATCGCCATATCGGCGCAGTTCTCGCGGTAGAAAATCAGCGGAAACTGGTCCTCGTCGCGGATGCCGAGGATGACAAGCGCGGTCAGACGCTCGGGGTCGGTCCGCACGCCGTCGACATCGACGCCGTGGCGTTGCAGTTCCTCACGGATGAAGCGGCCCATATGCTCGTCGCCGACCCGGGTGATGAGCCCGGACTTCAGGCCGAGCCGCGCCGTGCCGCATGCCATGTTTGTCGGCGATCCGCCGATATACTTGTCGAAGGACCCCATGTCCTCCAGCCGTCCGCCGATCTGCGTGCCGTAAAGGTCGACGGATGAACGGCCGATGGTGATGACGTCGAGTTTCTTGTTCATGGGTCTGCCCTCAGAAACCTGTTTCGCGCAGGAAAGTCCGGCTCGCCGCCAGATCGTCGAGAATGCCCTGCGCATTGCGGGGATCGCGTTCCTGCTCGATGGTGATGTAGCCGCCGTAATCCGACTCGGTCAGCAGCGCGCGGATGGCTGCATAGTCGATGCTGCCACGCCCGATCGGGCACATGACGCCCTTGGCGCAGGCGTCGAAGAAGCGGATCTCCTCGCCCATGACCTGATCGAAGACGCCCGGGTCGATATCCTTAAAATGGATGTAGTCCAGGCGGTCCCGATAACGGCGCAGCGTGGCGACGGCGTCCATGCCTGCATAGGCGAGATGGCCGGTATCGAGGCAAAGCCCCGCGGTTTCGGGCGAAATATCGTCCGTCAGCTGGGCGATTTCATCTTCGAACTCGATATAGCCGCCTGCATGCGAATGAATGGTGGCGCGCACGCCGTGTTTCTCGCGGGCGAGATCCGCGATCGCATGGATATTTCCGATCATGCCGGCCCATGCAGCATCGTCGAGACGGGGCGCTCGGTCCGCATGGCCTGCTGCGAAGTCCCGTTCGTCATGGCCGAAATCCATGACGGTCAGATACGGTGCTTCGAAGCGCTGGCCCACATGGCTCCTCGGCTTCGGCAGCGCGGTGATGAGCGCGCAAATCTCGTCCGTCTGGCGCAGCAGGTTTTCTCGGTTTTCCGGCGAAACCAGGTCGTCGAAGATCGTTCCCGCAACGATGGAAAGCCCGCGCTTCGCCAAAGCTTTCCCGACCACATCGGGATCGAGCGGCATGTAACCGTATGGCCCGAGCTCCAGCCCGCCGAACCCCGCCTCGGCGGCTTCATCCAGAACGTGCTCCCATGCCGGCAGATGCGGATTGGACACGTCGTCCACTCCCCAGCAGCAGGGCGCGCAGCTTATGGTGACGGGGTTCGACATCTCAGCTGGCCGGATTGATCGTTTCGAAGGTCAGTGACCGGTGGAACTGCTCGTGAAAGGCGATGAACCTCTTGGTGTGCGCCTGATTCATGTGGAAGGCATGCGCCGCCTCGTCCTCCCAGGACTCGACGAAGACGAGCTTGTCGGCGTCGTCGGTGCAGGTGAAGAAATCATAGGCCAGGCAGCCTGGCTCGGCACGCGTGGCAGCTTGCGCCTCGGGAGCGCGCGCGAGGATCTTCTCGCGCGCCCCCGGCTCAAGTTCGATCGTGATGATGAACTTGTACATCTTGCGTCACCGAATGATCGTCGCCTGGAGCGCATCGATGGACGACTGGATGCCGGCCTCGGTGGACATGGTGAAGTCTTCCATTTCCAGCGACACCCAGCCGTTGTAGCCCATCATGCCGACTACGGAGAAAAACTCCTTCCAGTACTGGAGGTCGTGCCCGGCGCCGACGGCGACATAGTTCCAGGACCGGTTGGCGACGTCGGTTACCTCTTTCAGTTCGAGCAGGCCGTTGACATCGGCTAAGCCCTTCTCAATGCGCGTATCCTTGCCGTGGACGTGGTGGATGGCGTCGCCGAGGGCGCGAGCCACGGCGATGGGCTCGGCGCCCTTCCAGAACAGGTGCGACGGGTCGAGATTCATGCCCACAGACGGGCCGACCTCGTTGCGCAGCCGGAACAGCGTTTCCGGGTTCCAGACCAGCATGGCGGAGAAGTTTTCCAGCGCGTATTTCTCAACGCCGACTTCCTTTGCCAACTTCACCAGGTCGTGCCAGAGCGGGAAGGCCCTGTCCTCCCACTGGTAGCGGTCGCGCTCGGGCATTTCGTCGGGCCAGGACTTGGTGTAGACGAGCCAGTTCGGCACCATGTCGCCGGGCGCCGCCTCGGGCAGGCCGGACATGGTGACGATATTCTTGACGCCGATCTCGCCCGCCAGGCGGATCGTCTCCTTCATCTCCTTGCGATGACGCTTGCCCATGTCGCCGGGATCGAGCGGGTTCGCCGAGCAGTTCAGCGCGGCGATCTCAAGCCCGCGGGCCTCGATCTCCTTGAGCTTCGTCTTCAACAGGCCCTTGTCGGCCAGCAGTTCGTCGGCCCGGAAATGCGGGGCCGGCGACCAGCCGCCGCCAGTCATTTCAATACCTTCAACGCCGAGCTTGACACATTTGTCGAGCATGTCGGTGAAGGAAAGATCACCCATCACGTCAGTGCAGATGGACAGCTTCATGGCTCAGAACCTTTCTTTGAGCGCTATTTGAAATCGACCCAGGCCGCGCCCCCGTCGGCGGAGCGCACGCAGTTCTCAAGCCACCGCACACCTTCGGTGCCGGCCTCGATACCCGGGTAATGATGGGTGTTCAGGAAGTCCTCGTCGCCACGCATCTTCGCGTCGATCGCTTCGGCGATCCAAAGGTAGATGTTCGACCAGCTGTCGCCGAGCCCTTCAGTGTGCAGGCCGCCCATACGGTCGATGGCGAGGCTTTCCTCCTCGAGATAGGGCATGCCGTGATGCATGATCCGGTTCGGCTCGCCCTGGACCTCGTAGATCAGCTGGTCAGGTCGGGAATCCGACCACTCGACCGAAGCCTTGGATCCGACGAACCGATAGCGCTGGCTGCCCATGTTGCCGGCGTCTACCGACGACACCCACAGCCGGCCGCGCGCACCGTTGTCGTAATGCATCAGGACGGTGGCATGGTCCTCCAGCGGCGCACGGGTCGGAATGAAGGCCTTACGGTCGCAGAGCAGCCGCTCGACCTTCATGTGCGGGAGCACGACTTCCGACAAGTAATAGAGATGCGTGCCGATGTCGCCGAGGACGAAGGTGGGGCCGGATTTCGACGGGTCAGTGCGCCACTTCTGCGCTTCGGAAGCATTCGTGTCGTCGCCGGCATTGAAACCGTGTGTGTATTGCAGATCGACGATGCGGATCTCGCCGAGCATCCCCTTCTTCACCATGGCCGCCATCTGATGAACAATTGGGTGGCCCGTGAAACCGTAGGTCACGCCGACGATCAGGCCTTTCCTTGCCGCCAGTTCGGCGATTTCGTCGCACTCGGAGGTGGTGAAGAACAGCGGCTTTTCGCAGATCACGTGGAAGCCGGCTTCGAGCAACGCCTTTGTAATCGCGTAGTGAGTGAAATTCGGTGTTGCGACCGACACCACGTCGACCCGATCCTCGCGGCCGGTCTCTCCGACAACGAGGTCCTGATAGGTGGCATAGCAGCGGTCCGCGGATACACCGAGATTGACGCCGAAGTCGCGCCCGCGCTCAGCATCGAGGTCGAAGGCGCCCGCGACCAGTTGGTATGTTCCGTCGCGAAGTGCGCCGGTGCGGTGCTTGTAGCCAACCTGTCCGGTTCGCCCGCCGCCGACCATTCCCCAGCGCAGGGGGCGCGAAATGCTTCTTTCTCCGTTGATCATCTCTCGAGTCTCTTGATTGCCGGCCTGCGTCAGGCGGCCAGGCGGGGTTGTTGGGAATAGAGATCGGGCTTTTCACGCATGCCGACGACTTCGAGATTGCCGCTGGAAACCGCCCGCAAGGCGGCGTCGGCGACCAGCGTTGCGGCATAACCGTCCCAGGTGCTCGGCCCCGTCGCGGTTCCCTGCCCGGCCGCCGCGATCCACTCGCGGAACTCCTGGTCGTAGGCTTCGATGAAGCGCTCGCGCCAGTCCGCCGGGATCGCCTGCCGGATGCCGTGCATGTCGGAGATGACGGTCGCCGGCCGGTTCGGCAATGCGGCCACGCCGGTCTCGCAACTCACCTCGCCGCGTATGTCGTAGCCATAGGCGATGTTGACCGAGATCTCGACGTCGACAACCGCTCCGCCCGCCATGTGCAAAAGGACGATGTGCGGATCGCGCAGTTCTCCGCCCTGCCGGGACCGGCGCGGCAACCGGACCTCGACGCCAGTGATCTCGTCGGACAGCAGCCAGCGCGAAATATCCGCGTCATGCACCAGCGTGTCGTTCAGCGGCATGTCCGATGTGTAGAGACCTTCGGGAACCGACGCGTTGCGATGCACCGAGTGATACATCAGCGGCGCGCCCAGCGTGCCCCCGTCGATCACCGCCTTGAGACGTCGGTAGTCAGCATCGAAACGGCGCATGAAACCGACCTGGACGAGACGGTGGCCGAAGGCGACCTCGGCCTCCATGACGCGCAACGCGGCCGCCTCGGAGGTGACCAGCGGCTTCTCGCAGAAGACCGGCTTGCCGGCGGCGATGCAGTCCAGCAGCTGCTCTTCATGCGCGGGGCCCCAGGAGCAGATGACCACGGCCTCCACCGTGTCGGAACGGACCAGCGCCTGTGGCGTATCGAACACCTTCGCGCCTTCCGGAGCCGCAGCGGCTGCCCGGTCACGGTCGATATCCGTCACGGCCACCACGCGGGCACCCGACAGAACCTGCGTCAGACGGCGGATGTGATCCTGACCGATCATCCCCGTCCCGATAACACCGACGGCAAGGGTCATTTCGCCCCCCAATACTTGTCGATGTAACGCTGCATCTCGGCGCGCATGAAGGTGCCCGATTGGTCGGCCTTCTCCTCCCACGCGAAGACGCAGGCGGTCATGATGCCATCGAAACCTATCTCGTGGAGCGTGCGGTAGAAATCGTCCCACGGCACTTCGCCCTGGCCGATATTCAGGTGCTGGTGGACGCGCGCCGTGCTGCCGGGCGGGTTAACGATGTAACGCAGGCCCGAGCTGCCCTTGTGGTTGAACGTGTCGGCGATGTGCACATGCGCCAGCACGTCGGCGCATTCTTTCAGCATCGCGACCGTATCGTCGCCGAAATAGAAGGTATGCGGCGTACAGTAGAGGAACTTCACCCGCTTGCTGTTGACCGTGCGGATCAGGTCGACCGACGGCTGCAGTGTCTCGACCCAGTCCTCGGGATGCGGCTCGATATGCAGGTTGATGCCTTCCTTCTCGAAGATCGGCACCAGTTCCTCCATCGAACGCCACCAGGCATCCTCGCAGGCCTCGATCATCGAGCCTGTGTGGCAGCAATAGCAGGTGCCCTTGTCGGGATGCGGGCCGCGGCCGAATTCGGAGTTCATCGTGTCGACGCCCATCTCGACGGCGATCTCGATGGCGCGTTTCCAGTGACGCACCGCCGCCTTGCGCTCTTCCTCGTCGTTCGAGGCCCAGCGATACATGGGTAAAAGCGTGGCGATGCCGACATTGGCGTCCGACAGCGCCTTCTTGAAGCTCTTGATGCGGTCGGGGAAGACGCGAGGCGCCTTGAACCATTCCAGGAAATCGCCGCGCGGGCTGAGTTCGATCCAGTCATAGCCAAGCTCCGCCACCTTGGAAGGCAACTGCTCGAGCGACAGGTGACGGTGCATAAACGGGTCAAGCGCGATCTTCATGATGTCAGCTCTTGGGTTGGAATTTGGGGTTCGTCGCGCCGCAATCGGACGCGGCGGCATTGTTCAGTTCGCTTGCGGGACGTGACCCTCATGCGTTTCCATGTAGCCTTCGATCTGCGCCTCGAGATCAGCCATGGTCTCGCCGCCCGCCATCAGGTCGGTGATCTCTTCGCGGGTCTTCTCGCCCTTGCGGAAATCGGCCGCCACGGCGCCGCGAATGAGAACGGCGAAGTGATCGCCGACGGTCATCGCGTGCATGACCTGGTGGGTGATGAAGATCACCGCGAGCCCGCGTTTCTTGGCTTCGTTGACGATGCGCAGCACATGGGCCGCCTGTTTCACGCCGAGCGCGGCGGTGGGCTCGTCAAGAATGAGGACGCGCGCGCCGAAATGCACCGCACGGGCGATCGCGAGCGACTGGCGTTCGCCGCCCGACAGGCCGCCGACCAGGCGGTCTCCGTCTTCGATCCGGGTGATCCCGAATTCGCGCACCGCCTTGACCGCAGTCTCATTGGCGGTCTTGCGATCGAAGACCTTGAACGGTCCCCACCCCTTGGTGGGTTCAGCGCCGACGAAGAAGTTGCGGCCGATCGACATCAGAGGATAGGTGCCGCCGAACTGGTGCACGGTGGCGATACCCCTGCCCTGCGCGTCGCGTGGGCTTTCGAAGACGACGGGTTCGCCGTCCATCAGGATCTCGCCACGGGTCGGCTTGTGCACGCCGGACAGCGTTTTGATCAGGGTCGACTTTCCCGCGCCATTGTCACCGAGCAGGCACAGCACTTCGCCAGGATGAACCCGCAGTGAAATCTCGTGCAGCACGTCGATCGGGCCGAAGCTCTTGTCGACGGAGCGCATCTCCAGAACAGGCGTCTTGTCAGACATTGGCTTGTCCTCCCTTTTTGATTTTGCGTGGTCCGAGGCTGAGGGCGAACTCGCGGAAGGTGCCGTTCATGGCCACCGCGATCAGCAGCGTCACCCCGATAATCAGGTTCGCCCAGTTGCGGTCGATGTCGGTGAAATAGATGCCCTGATTGACGATGGCGAAGGTCAGGGTTCCGATGAAGATTCCGATCACCGACCCGTAACCGCCGGTCAGCAGGACGCCGCCGACGACGACGCAGACAACCGAGTTGAAGATGTAGTTCATGCCGCCCGAAACCTGGGCCGAGTTGAAGAGGATCGCGCCGCACATGCCGACAAAGGCGGCACTGGTGGCGGACAGCACGAACAGGCCGATCGTCATCCGGTCCACCGGGATGCCTGCGTTGCGCGCGCTCTCGCGGTCGCCGCCCATGGCGAACAGCCAATTGCCGTATTTCGTCCTGTGCACGACGAAGCCCAGCACGGCTGCAAACAACAGCCACCAAACGATCGCGACCTGATGGCTGTTGCCGATCAGGCGGCCGAACAAGAACTTGGCCCATTCCGGCGCGGCGAGCGGCACGCTGGCTGCGCCCGTCAGCAGCTTGGCGCCGGCCAGCACGACGCCCTGCATCGCGACGAGGGTGCCGAGTGTGATGATGAGAGACGGCACCGTGGTGCGCACAGTCAGGATGCCGTTCACCAGCCCGACCAGAACACCGAGCCCGAGCGCGCCGAGCATGCCCACGACGATCGGCAGTTCGTAATATCCGGAGAGGATGGCGACCGTCATCGAGCCGGCCGGGATCATCGCGCCGATGGAAATGTCGAGCTGACCCGAAATCATAAGGAGACCGACCGGGATCGCGACGATGCCGAGATTGGCGGCAAAGTTCACCCAGCTGGCGGCCCCGAAAAGCTTGCCGAGATCGACGCCGCCGAAAATCGCGTAGAAGGCGATGATGCCGATCAGGCTGATGACGGCTGCGGCTTCAGGCCTGCGAATAGCGGATCCAAGTGCGCTCATGGCTCTGCTCCTCAGCTCTTTTTCGTGGCGTAGTTCAGCGCCAGTTTGCGGAAGGTATCGTTGGACAGAACCGCCCCGAGAAGCAGCGCGCCGATGATCAGGGAACCGACATTCGGATCGAGGCCGGAGAAGAAGATGCCCTGGTTCACGATGGCGAATGTCATCGTGCCGATCACGATGCCGATGACCGATCCCGCGCCGCCGGTCAGCAGCACACCGCCGATGACCACGCACATGATCGAGTTGAAGATGAAGGACTGCCCCGCCGCGACCTGCGCGCTTTGATATGTCATCAGTTGGAGCACGCCGACGAATGCGGCGGCAAAGCCCGACAGCATGTAGAGTGACACCGTCAACCACTTCACCGGGATGCCCGCGTTGTGGGCGCTTTCACGGTCACCGCCGACGGCGAAGATCCAGTTGCCGATTGGCGAGACGTGCAAGAGGTAGAAGATGGCGACCGCAAAGCCAGCCCACCAGAACATCGAGACGTTGAACATTCCGCCGATGAAGGCGCCGAGGACGGTCTTGGTGACAGGATCCGGCACCAGGAAGACACTGGTCGATCCGGAAATCAGCACGGCGAATCCGAGCGTCAGCCCCATCACGGCGAACATCGTGCCAATAGTGACGATCAGTGAAGGAATACGGGTCCGGACAACCAGATATCCGTTCACGAAGCCAACCAGCAGCCCCACGCCGAGTGCCGCGACAATACCGACCACCGCAGGCAGCTCGTAGTGGCCGGAGACAATCGCTGCCGTCATAGAGGAAGCGGGGATCACCGACCCCACTGAAATATCGAGTTCGCCGGCGATCATCAGCAGACCGACCGGTAACGCGACGATTCCGACTTCGGCCGCGATGTTCAGCCAACTCGACCAGCCTGGGGCGCCGATGAAGACAGCACCGCCCAGGATGGCGAAGAACGTGTACACGATCACCAGTCCGACGAGCGATCCGGCCTCCGGTCGCCTGGCGATTGAGCCAAGTGACACCGGGAATGAGCGGCTATCGGATTGTCTCGACATGGACCTTACCCCTGATGGCGGTCATCTCGCGCGACACGGGACGACAGTTTGCAGCCCGACATGGCGGACAGCGCGATTCGACTATGAATTCGGTATCGGAATCCGCCCGCCGCCTCTTCAACGGCGGGCGAAACGCGCCGCTTAGCGGGCGCCGGCTTTCACGCCTTCGATGACCAGATCAACATTGCTGGCATCGATCACGCCCGGACCGGTGAGAATTTCGCGGGTCGGGATGGTGACGCCATAGTTGACGAAGTTGTTGAGGATCGACACCGCGAAGAAGCCCTGCTGATAACCCTGCTGGTCAATCGCGCAGTCCTGGGTACCCTGCTGGATGTTGTTCAGGATCGAGTCGTTGAAGTTCATGCCGCAGACATGGACCTTGCCGGCCTTGCCAGCCTGAGAGATGCCCGAAACGGTGGCGTTGGTGTCGCCGTCGCCGATAGCGAACATGGCATCGATATCCGGGTTCTGCAGCAGGTGAGCACGAACGGCCTGTGCGACCGCGGTTGCGTCGCCGAAAGCAGTCGCTGGAAGCTGCAGGACCGAACCGGTGCCGCCGGCGGCCTTGATGCCGTCATTGAAGCCATTGCAGAAGGCTTCGATGTTCGCCGCGCCGGGCAACGTGTTGACGCAGGCGCCGTTTTTGTGACCGGCACTGCCGAGATATTCACCGCCGGCGTAGCCGGACTTGTAATCGACCGCTCCGACATAGTTCATCGCACCAAGGCGATCTGCCGCTTCGATGCCGCCGGCATTATAGATCACCAGCGGGATACCGGCCGCGACCACTGCCTCGAATGCCGGGTCCATCGCCTCGGGTACCCAATCCGGGCCGACGATCGCGTCAGCGCCCTGGTCGATGGCCTGGCGAATGAGTTCCGCCGCATCGGGGCCGAGATTGTCATAGTTCTGGGGGCCAAGCCAGGTGACCGAGCCGCCCTGGGCTTCGGCGACGACGCCGGCGTCTTCGGCGCCCTTCTTGACGCGCGACCAGAACGGATCGTCCGGCTTGCCACCAATTACGAAGATGTCAGCAGCCATGACAGAGGTGGCCACGCATGCGGCGATGGCCACTGTGGATACGGTTGCCGCGATACGGCTGAATTTATTCATCTGGATTTCCTCCCGCGTCCCGTCCCTATGACAGGACCTCTGAACGGGAGGCTATATAGCGGATGCTTGCATTTCCTGAAACAGGGAATAAAGTCATTTGTATCAAAAGTATCAAATCATATCATTCACAATGACATTTCTAGACGCGATGGAAAGAATATGAACCGGCCAACAATCGCAGACCTCGCCGAAGCGGCGGGCGTGTCCGTCTCAACCGTGAACCGCATTCTCGGCGGCACTGCCTCCGTCCGCGGCCAGACGATGCAGCGCGTCCAGAGCGCGGCCGAACGCATCGGCTTCTACGGAATCGGGGCAATTGAAGACCGCATGCGCAAGTCGGCGCCCAACTACCGCATGGGCTTTCTGCTCCAGCAGTCGACACGCGAGCTTTATCAGCTTTTCAGCCGCAAGATCGTCGCGGCCTGCCGCGAACGCCGCGACGAGGTCGTTGACCCACTCGTCGATTTCGTCGATCGCCTGACCCCGGACAACATTGCGGCACGGTTGATGGCGCTCGGGAGGGAGTGCGACTCGGTCGCCGTCATCGCGGCAGATCATCCGCTCATCGGCCAGACCATCCGCGAGCTGCGGGAGATGGGAAAGCCGGTCGTATCCTACATCACCGACCAGTCCGCGCCCGAACGCGCCGCCTATGTTGGCGCCGACAACTGGAAGCTCGGCCGCACGGCAGCGTGGCTGATCGCTCAGATGACGCACGGGCCCGGGCGGATCGCGGTCTTCATCGGCAATCACCGCTACCAGTGCCAGGATGTCGCCGACGCCAGCTTCCGCTCCTATATGCGCGAACACGCCCCGCAGTTGCTGGTCGAGGAAAGCCGACCCACCCACGAGGAACCGGGCCAGGCCTACCGGATGGTCACCGACCTCTTGGCGACGACGGACGACCTTGTCGGCATCCTGATCGTCGGCGGCGGCATATCAGGCGTACTCCAGGCGCTGCGGCAAACACCCGAGGAACAGCGCAAGGGCATAAGACTGATCTGCCGCGACATGGGCCCCGAAACCCGCAAGGGCCTCTCCGAAGGGCTGATCACAGCAGCACTCTGTCACCCGCCCGAAGCAACTTCTGATCTTCTCGTCCAAACCATGATCGACGTGATCGAGCAAGAGAGCCCCGGCGCGCCGCTGCAACGCACGATCCCGTTCGAGATCATCACGCCGGAAAACATCTGATCGTTCAGGGACTATGCACCCAGACCGCCGAGCCTCACGAAACGTCCCGACTTTGCGTCACCGTCTCGCCCAAGAACACCATTTCCGCTTTGACATGCGCGAGCCCGCGCATGTTCTCGTGATGAACGATCCAGCACGTCCGCGGCGCCGGAAGTTAAGGCAGGAAGTGGATGAGGACAGCATGATCAAGGGCGAGACAGTCGTGCGACACCCCTGTCCCCGCGCCCGGAAGTCCCTCAAACACGTCATGCATCTCGGCCACCTCGACGGTCAACGCCCGCGATGAGCGCACATGCAAGTGCCAGCCAGCGCAGCGGCATACGAAAATTTGAAGTGGCTTCAATCTGCTACGAGGAATTGATGGCGGAGCGGACGGGACTGGAAGCGAACGTTCTCTGGCGCCTAAGTTATTTTTCTAATTCAGTTGACTGAGGGTTCTACCGGTTATGCGGTTCAATCGCGGCTGGCAGCGAAACGAATGAACTTCGGCCGGGTCGGCTTCTTCCGGAACAGCACGGGCCCGCTGCGGCGCCATGCACTTGGAACACGTTATTTGCGAGATCGACGCCGATGATCGTAACCTTTCCCACGGACGCCGTCTCCTGCAGCTTATGCTTCTGATCTGCGAGTGATGATTTACCTCAGCTCGGCTGGAACGTATCGGCAAAAATGTCGCGCAGCTGGTTCTTATGTACCTTTCCCATCGTGTTGCGCGGAAGTGCCTCCATGACGGCGATATGCCGAGGCCGCTTGAAACCGGCTAGATTGCGCCTTGTCGCCTCTTCCACCGCGGCGACATCGAGCGTCTCACCGGGTTCGGAAACAAGGACCGCAATGACGCTTTCGCCAAAATCCGGATGAGGCGCGCCGATCACAGCGCTTTCCTTTACGCCGGGCAAAGCATCCAGGAATAGCTCGATCTCCTTGGGATAGATGTTGAACCCGCCCGAGATGATGAGATCCTTGTCGCGCCCGACGATATTGACATACCCGTCCTCGTCGATCAGCGACAAATCTCGAGTAATGAAGAATCCGTCCTCGCGCAGTTCCTCGCGGGTCTTCTCCGGCAAGTTCCAGTAACCCTTGAACACGTTCGGCCCGCGCACCCAGAGCACGCCTATCTTGCCGCGGGGCAACTCGTCCCCGGTTTCCCGATCGCAGACCTTCACCTCGACGCCCGGCAGAGGAAAGCCGACCGTCCCGGCGCGACGCTACCCGTCATAGGGGTTCGACGCATTCATCGAGGTTTCCGTCATGCCATATCGTTCAAGGATGCGGTGACCGGTGCGCTCCTCGAACTGCCGATGCGTTTCGGCCAGGAGCGGCGCAGAACCGGAGATGAAAAGCCGCATATGGGCGACACGATCCTTCTCGAAGCGCGCATCGTCCAGGAGGCGGGTATAAAAGGTTGGCACGCCCATCATCGCCGTTGCTTGAGGCAAATGCTCAAGCACCGCGTCCGGATCAAATTTCGGCAGAAAGATCATGGAGCCTCCCGCCAGCAGCATCACATTCGTCGCCACGAAAAGTCCGTGACTGTGAAAGATCGGCAGGGCGTGAAGCAGCACATCGTCGTGCGTGAATCGCCAGGCATCCACCAGTGCCTCGGCGTTGGAGACGAGGTTGCCATGCGTCAGCATGGCTGCCTTGGATCGTCCTGTGGTGCCCGAGGTATAGAGCAGCGCCGCGAGGTCGCCCGCATCTCGCGGCTCGGTATTGAATTCGGCACTCTCGCAATGCGCGAGATCGATTAGCGTGTTTCAGAGATATATTGAAGAAGGGTTAAGCGGGCGTGCGGCGGCGTTGCGTCTGAACTTGTCACCTGCGACAGGTGCGCGATGGGCGCGCCAAGTGAGGACCAAGGGCCACGCGGAACCCGCACCCCAGGGACCGCCGCGCGGCAAAGGCAAGCTGGCACCGCATCAGGCTTTCCTTGAGGAGTTGATTGCACAAGACCCCGACATCACCCTCTTCGAGCTACGCGACGCGCTGGCCGAGGCAGAGGGCGTGCAAGTGCATCACTCTTCCATCGCCAACCTGCTGTCCCGGCTCGGGTTCACATACAAAAAAAGTCGCTGGTTGCCACCGAGCGCCGTCGCGCCAAGGTAAGGCAACAGCGCGGCGATTGGTTCAAGCATCGCTTGCCCACCCTCTCCCGGATGCCAGACCGCGTTGTCTTTATTGACGAAACCGCAGTGAAGACGAACCTGACCCGCCTGCGTGGCCGATCCAGACGAGGCGAGCGTCTGACCATGGACGCGCCCTTTGGAAGTTGGGGGACGCAGACACTGATCGCGGGCCTGACGCAGGATGCACTGATCGCGCCTTGGGTTATACAGGGTGCGATGGACGGCCCGGCCTTTGCCGCCTACATCCGCGAAGTGCTGGTCCCAGAGATCGCACTAGGAACCGTTGTTATCCTCGCCAACCTCGCGACGCATCGCAACAAGGACGCCTCGCAGGCCCTGCGCGACCACGGCTGCTGGTTCCTGTACCTGCCGCCTTACTCGCCCGATTTGAACCCCATCGAACAGGCATATTCAAAGCTGAAAGCCCACTTGCGACGGATCGGGGCTAGAAGCTTCACCGAGGTCTTCGACGCTATCGGATCAATCTGCGATCTCTACGATCCAGAAGAGTGCTGGAATTACTTCAAGTCTGCCGGATATGTCTTAGTGTCTGATCGGAAATGGGTTGAGTGAATTCAGCAGGTTGTGATTCTGTTCGGTTGCGAAACAAAACGGAGATCACGATGGCCTGGACCGAATTCACCCGTGCGCAGCATAGGCGCAAGACGAAGCACTATCCAAGCGATTTGGCCGATGCGGAATGGAAGATCGTGCGGCCATTGTTGCCCGGTCGCAACCGCCTTGGGCGACCGCGCAAGGTGGAGTTGCGCCGGGTCTGGAATGCGATCCAGTATCTTGCCGCCGCCGGGTGCGCATGGTCGCTCCTGCCGAAGGACTTTCCGCCGGTCTCAACCGTGCGCTACTATTTCTACCGCTGGCGCGATGATGGCCTGCTGGCGGAGATCAATCGCCACCTGGTCGCGGCCGCGCGCCTCGCAGCAGGACGCAACGTGCAGCCGACAGCCGGTGTGATCGACAGTCAGAGCGTGAAAACCTCTGAAAACACGTCCCTTTCCGGCTACGATGCGGGCAAGCGGATCAAAGGCCGAAAACGCCACATCATCACTGATACCTGCGGCAACCTGATCGCATGCGAGGTTCATACGGCCAATATTCAGGATCGTGACGGTGCGCCAAGGGTCTTCGCCAAGCTCCGCCGCGAGGCTCCGAGACTGCGCCACATGTTCGCGGATGGTGGCTATGCCGGACCGAAGCTGCGGGGCGCCCTCGTGAGCCTCGGACGCTGGACGCTACAGATCGTCAAGCGCTCCGATACCGCCAAAGGCTTCGAGGTGCTGCCACGCAGATGGGTCGTGGAGCGCACCTTCGCATGGCTCGGTCGCTGTCGCCGTTTGGCGAAGGATTGGGAGAAATCCATCGAAAGCGCAGAAGCTTGGCTGCTGATCGCCCATATCCGGCGCGTGTCCCGACTCCTTGCAACAGATTGAAATCCTTCATCCCATTTTGAATCGGACTCTTAGGTTAATATCGAAACGCTTTAGGTGTTAAGCCTGCGTAGTTGCGCCCCGTACCGAATGATCGCCACCAAGAGTGTCAAGACATGCGCGGTTGAAGCAACCGCCAGCAGTGAAACAACCGCCAGCGTGCTACCAGAGAAGTCATAGACTAGACCGGCAGCGGGCGGTCCCGCGGCCATCCCTAACCCCGACGCAAGCCGTCCGTACCCAAGGTTGACGGGAAAGTCGGCGCACGGTGAAAGCCCGCGCATGGCAGTAGCCATGATGACCTGTTGCCCGCCGAAACCGACCCCCAGCGCGAGTGGGTACAGTACGAGCGCAAAACCCTGAGAGCCTGTCATCACAAAACCCATACCAACATAGGTCAGACCCACGGCCAGTGTTGCAGCAGTGATCACCCGCCCCACCCCCACAACGTCGCACAACCAGCCCGATCCCAGCCGCCAGAGGAATATCACCCCGCCCCCGAAGGAAGCGATCCAGACAGCGCGGTCGGGGGCAATCCCCTCGGCATCGAAGATAGCTATCTGCTGCGTTAGCAGCCCATGGTAGGAGGCTGACCCGAAGAAGAAGGCAAGGCACATGACCGCAAGCCGCCACTGCCCCGCCCTGATCCGACGCGAAAGGGACAGGGCGACTTCGGATCTGTGCGCGCTGCGCCGCTGGTCCAGACGCACCGCGTCGAAGATCAGGAGGTGGATCGCCGCGACGAGCAGGATGACCAGCAGGCCCAGCACGGCATAGGCGGCGCGCCAACCGTGGACCTCGATCACAGCCTGGATCAGCGGCAGCCCGAGCAGTGTCGCCAACCCGGAGCCCGCGTCGGCGATCGACATGGAGGTGGCAAGCCTTGTGCGAATGCGCCGCGCGAGGATCGCGAATACCGCAAAGGAACTGACGCATTGCGCCCCAACCCCCCCCAGCAGCCCAAAGATCAGCCAGTAGCCGGCGATGCCGTTCACGAACAGCGCCGTGCCGCAGAGCGTGCCGCCCAGCAACAGGGCCAGAGCGCCCATGATCCTGCGGCTATCCCAGATTCGCATGACATGGCCCAAGAAGGGGGCCGAAATGGCGTTCGCCAGCGCAAAGATCGCGAAGGCGGTGGAGATCTCGCCGCGGGACCAGCCGAATTCCTTCTGGAGCGCTACAAGGAAAACGCCGAAGGAGCTCCAGATCAGGCCGGAGATCGCCATCAACACGAAACCCGCCGCCACCCTTGCGCGCACCGCGCGCCGCCATCTGATCCGGCGGCGCGCGGTCGTTGCTTGCCGGGCCATTCGACTGGGGGACGCGACCCCGGCCACGGTCAATTCAGTCGGTACCGCTTGACCAGGTCCCAGTCCAGTTCATGCCCGAAGCCGGGCCCTTGCGGGACGGCGATGATCCCGTTCTTCGGGTCGGGTCGGTTGGCGATCAGCCCGGCCCAGATCGGGTCGCGGTCGGGATCGGCGAAACATTCCACCGCAATCCCCTGGGGGAACGCGGCGAGCATGTGCAGGGCGATCTGCGGCTCCTCGTGATGGGCAAGGCCGATGTCGTGCAACTGGCAAAGCGCCGCCGCCCTCCGCCATTCGGTCAGCCCCCCCGCCTCGGAGGCGTCGAAGTTCACGATGTCCACCGCTTCCGCCGCGACCAGGCGGCGCACGCCTGCGGCCGTCATCTCGCTTTGACCGGCGTTGATCGGGATCGACGTGGCGCGGCGCATCTCGGCCATCATCCGCGCGTCGTCATGCCAGTGGCAGGGCTCCTCGAACCAGGCGATGTCCAGGTGCTCTACCATCTTCGCGAAGCGCCGCGCCTCGGACAGGGGCCAGCCGCGGTTCGCATCGACGGCGATCATGAAGTCGAGGCCAGCTCCGTCGCGCGCGACGGCGATGCGCTCGGCGTCCTTCTCTGCGCTCAGGCCGCCCACCTTGACCTTACAGCCGGCCATGCCCCAGTCGCGCAGGCGCTGCATTTCGCGGCCCAGATCGGCGAGCGTCTTGCCCTCCTCGTAATAGCCGCCGATCGAGATGATCGGCAGGTCCTGCCGGAAGCCACCAAGCAGACGGCAGATGTTCACCCCGGCCGCCCTGCCGATCAGGTCCCAAAGCGCCGTATCCACGCAGGCGATCGCCTCCATCACCAGCTTGCGGTCGCGGTTCCATTCCGCGCGCTTGGCCATTTCCTTCCAGTGCCGCTCGACGGCATGGACCTCCTGGCCGATGACGATGGGAGCGAGTTCTTCCTCGATGATGGTCACGATCTCACGCAGGTGGGTGCGGTTGTCGCCGTTGTAGACCTCACTCACCAGCCCTTCGTCGGTCTGGATGCGGGTAATAACGGTACAGCGGCTGGCGACGCTGTAGCGACTGCCGCCGAATACGCGCTTGAGAGGAATTTCGACGGGGATGACTTCAACGCCGGTAATCTTCATTTTGCCCTCTTTTTTCTTTCTGAAGTCGTTGTTGGATTCATTCGCCCTTGGCGCCGCCCTCGGACAGGCCAACGACGAGTTTCTTCTGCACCAGCAGGTAGAAGGCCATCACCGGCAGGGTGATAAGCACGGCACCCGCCAGAAGCATGCCCCACGAATAGATGTTGTCCTGGCCGATCCATGTCGCGAGCCCCAGCGGCAGCACCTTTTTGCTTTCCGAAGAGGTGAAGACCAGCGCGAACAGGAACTCGTTCCAAGCGTGGTTGAAGCTGAACACGCCCACCGAGACCAGGCCCGGCACCGCCAGAGGCACGGTCACGCGCAACATCGCGCCCAGCCGGGTGCAACCGTCGACCATCGCGCTTTCCTCAAGCGACATCGGGATCGCATTGTAGTAGGAGCGCATGAACCACAGCGCGAGCGGCAGAGTGAAAGCGGTGTTGGCGATGATCAACGCGATGAGCGTATCGGCCAACCCCAACTGGATGACATAGATGTAGAGAGGCAGGACGATCAGCACCTCAGGCAGCATGTAGCAGATCAGCGCCACGCGGGCGAAACTGCCGATCCCGAAAAAGTTGAACCGGCTCAGGCTGTACGCCCCGATCCCCCCAATCACCAGCGAAAGCGCGGTGGAGGTGCCTGCCACGAACAGGCTGTTCATGAAATAGACCGGGAAGTTGGTCTGCACAAACAGGTCGCGGTAGTTGTTCAGCGTCCATTCGTTGGGAAGGAACGTAGGCGGGGAAACATACAGCTCCGATCCCGGCTTGAACGACGAGATGACCATCCAGAAAAGTGGGAAGCCGACCACGGTGACGGCCGTTAGCGCCAGAAGGTAGATCATCACCCGGTTGGCAAGGTAGTGAACATCGTCAATCTGCCGGTGACGGCGCGGCTCGGCCCGGGCAGGGATATGAGTGTCTGTGGTAACGGTCATTGCTTCGACTCCGCCCGGCGCATCAGCAGGAAGTAGACGGCGATCAGCGCCGCGAGGATGACAAAGGTGAGGATAGCTATGGCTGCGGCCCGGCCCAGTTCGAAATCTACGAAGCCTTTCTGGTACACGAGGATCGGCAGCGTCGTTGTCGCGTCGAGCGGCCCGCCGCCGGTCAGCAGGTAGATGATTTCAAACTTGTGAAAGGTCCAGATCGTGCGCAGCAGCGCGGTCAGGATGAACACCGGCATGACATAGGGCAGCGTGATCCTCCAGAACTGCTGGAACGCGCTTGCGCCGTCGATCTTCGCTGCCTCATACTGTTCCTGCGGGATGGATTGCAGGATGCCCAGCAGCGCCAGCACCACGAAGGGGAAGAATTTCCAGACACCGACAATGATCACCGACACCATGGCCCAGCTTGTGCTACTCAGCCATTGGAGCGGCCGGTCGATCACCCCGATGTCCATCAGGAAGAAGTTCAGGATGCCGACGATGTCGTGGAACATGTAGCGCCAGACCAGAACGGCTACGATCGTCGGCACCAGGTAGGGCGCAAGAAGGATCGCCCGCGCGATGCCGCGCATCGCGAAGCTCTGGTGCAGCAGAAGCGCTATGCCCAAGCCCAGCACCATCTCGACCGCGACCGAGCCGAATACCCAGACGAAGGTATTCCATAGCGCCGTCCAGAACGCGCCGTTGTTCAGCGCCCAGATGAAGTTCTCGAAGCCCACCCAGGGCCCCGAAAGCGCGCCAAGGCCCACGTCCTGCATTGCCGTTGCGAAGACGGTCACGGTAGGCACCGCCGACAGCAGGATCAGCAGTGCCGCGCTGGGCACGAGAGTCAGATAGGCGAGCGTTCGGTCACCCGGCTGCACGGTCCTTGCGTCAGACATGTCCGGCCCTCCGTACAAGGGTGTTAGGGGCGGTGATCGCAAGCCCGGTTTCAGAGTCGAAACGGCGGACTTCCTCGGTCAGCACGGCAAAGGCCACTTCCTCGCCTTCAGCTCCATCAAAGGGAATGCTGGACGGGATGCGGGAGATCACTTCCGTTTCCGGCAGGCTGCTCGAGACGGTGCCGTAGATCAGCCGATCGCCGCCTAGATACTCGATCCGCCGGATACGCAGCGGCGCCTCCATCAGTTCGGCGCCTGGCTCGAAGCTGGCGCGCGGGAGGAACAACTCCGGCCGAAAGCCCACCGTGACCGGCCCGGTTTCCACCAGGTTCATCGGCGGCGAGCCAATGAAGGTGGCAACGAAGGTGTCGGCAGGATAGCCGTAGATCTCTTTCGGCGTGCCGACCTGGCGGACCTTGCCCGCCTTCATCACCACGATCCGGTCGCCCAGGCCCATCGCCTCCACCTGGTCGTGGGTCACGTAGATCGAGGTCACGCCGACCCTGTCCTGGAAGCGGCGCAATTCCTCGCGCGAACTGTGTCGCAGTTTGGCATCCAGGTTCGAGAGCGGCTCGTCCAGCAGGAACAGCTGCGGGTCACGCACTAGCGAACGCGCCAGCGCCGTGCGCTGCCGCTCCCCGCCCGATGTCTGCCTCGGCTTGCGCTTCAAAAGCGACTCGATGCCAACCAGGTTCGCGGCCCAGCGCACCTTCTGGTCGATCTTCGACTTCTCCACTCGCTGCACGCGCAGCGGGAAAGCGATGTTGTCATAGATCGTAAGATGCGGATAGAGCGCGTAGTTTTGGAACACCATCGCCACGTTACGGTCCTTGGGCTGAAGCCTCGTCGCGACCTTTCCGCCGATCACGATATCGCCAAGGGTCGGCAGTTCCAGCCCCGCGATCATCCGCAGAAGCGTGCTCTTTCCGCAGCCCGATGGGCCGAGAAGCACAAGGAACTCGCCGTCATTCACCACGAGATCGATATCGGAGACTGCTGTGTGGCCCACGAATGTCTTGCTGATCCGCCGGATCTCTACTTGTGCCATGCCATTCTCCTCAAGATCCGCCGGCAGGGCGTGCATCGCCTCTTTTGAAGCTTTGCGCCCGCGTGTCCAGCGCTGCGTAGGCCGTGTCGATCCGGTTGGAGAACGCCGCCAGTTCCATCAAATCCGCCTCCAGCTGTGCCCTCCGGTCAGCGATCATCTCATGCATCCGCTCGGGGGCGGGGCCGCCAATCGCCTTGCGGCTGCGCACGTTCTGCATCGGATCGAGCGCCTCGCTCACCTGCGTCGCCGGGATGCGGAATCGCCGGCCGAAGAGCACCTCGGCTGCATCGTCCACATCCTGCGTCGTGATCTGGTCGGCAGTCTTGCCGGCCTCCAGAGCCACCCGCACCACGCGGCCCACTACGTTGTGAGCCATGCGGAACGACACGCCGGCGGACCGCACAATGACATCGGCCAGTTCGGTTGCCGTACCGTAGCCGATCTCTGCCGAGCGCTGCATGACATCGGGACGGATCTTGAGCGTGGAAACCGCCCCGTCGAACACACGCAGCGCCAGCGTTGCCCGCTCCATCGTGTCGAGGCAGGGCGTGTTGCCCGCGCTGACTCCGTCGTTCACGTCGGCGAACGATGTGTTCTTGCTACACGCAAGTACCGTGCCAAGCATGCCCGTGGTCATCGCGGCCACCGCCTTCACATGTTCCATCGCTGCAGGGTTCTTCTTTTGCGGCATGATGCTGCTGGCGCTTGCAAAGCTGTCGTCAAACTCGACGAAACCGAACTCCATAGTGTTCCAGAGCTGGATATCCGTCGCAAGCCGTGAGACGCCGGTCATCAGAAGCGCGAGCGACGCTGCGGATTCGTGAACGTCATCGCGAGAGGATACCCCCTCGTAGGCGATTTCCAGCAATTCCCCGAAACCCAGCATCTGGCGCGTTGCCTCCCGATCGATTGGAAAGCCGGTGGTTGCCAGCGCACCCGCGCCCAACGGGCAGCGGTCGGCACAGGAAAGCGCCGCACGCAGGCGGCGGTAATCGCGCCCCAAGCCGTCGGCGGCTGCAAGCATGTAATAGCCAAAGGTGATCGGCTGCGCGTGCTGCGTGTGTGTGTAGCCCGGCATTACTGTCTCGACATGATCCGAGGCCAGCGCGATTGCCGTGCGCCTTAGCCCTGCCACCACCTCCAGCAATTCCATCAGGCGTGCCCTGAGAGCCATCCGCCAGGATGTTGTGTGCAGGTCGTTGCGACTGCGCCCCGTGTGCAGGCGTCCGCCAACATCCGCGCCCAGCGTCTCAACGATGTGCCGCTCAATGTAGGAATACAGGTCCTCGGCCTTGTAGTCGACCTTGAGGACCGAAGGCCCACTTTCCCGAAGCGTCAGAAGCACGTCTAGGATTTCGCGTATCGAGCCGGGCGCGACGATGCCGCGGTCAGCCAACATCAACGCATGGGCCAAGTGTATGCGCAATTCCGGCTCGAAGGTGTGCTTGATGCCGGCCGCGACACCGTAGGCATAGTATGAGTTCACGAGGCTTTGCGCCGGGGGCGAGGAAAGGCGTTCGCGCAGCGACACGTCGCCGGACGGTGTGTTCTTGATCATTGGAAAACCATTTCCGCTTGGGTTATTGTTTTTGTGGTCGCGACGGCCTAGGCGTATTGCTGCCCGGGCCGAGCATTTTGGGTGTGGTCAGTTCTTCTTGAGGTCGTCGACGATGGCCTGCATCTGTTCTTGACCCCACGCTGCAGCAGCTGCCGGGTCCTCGCCTATTAAGACCACACGCTGCACGACTTCCGCAGGAATGTGGCGGGCGACGATCGGGCCGATGTAGGGGTTGATCACGCCCGAGCGGATCGCCTTGCCATCCGCGAACGTGGCGCCGGCCTCGCTGTCGAAATCGAGGCTGTTCGAGGTGTCGAACGCCAGGTCGGCGAATTCGGCGCGGCCGCCAAGTTTCGGCGTGCCCATCGCGTTCACCTGCTGCTGCACATCCTTGATGGGCGGGATCAGGTGCGGGAAGGCGGTCATCGAGAATTTCGCAAGCCGGTCTCCGGTCGCGATAAACTCTAGGAACTTGCGCGCGGCCTCGACGTTCTTCGAACCGACTGCCTCGGAGGACAGCGCAAACCCGTTGGCGTTCACGAACTTGACTGCGGCACCGCTCGGACCCGCAGGAAGCGGGGACACGTCGGTGTTCCCGAACAGGTCGGGCGTGTTCGCAAGCGCATTCGCGGCCAGCCTCGGAGCATAGATGTCCTGCCCGATCCGGCCTGTCAGGTAGACGTTGATCATGTCACCGTAGGAGTAGGAGTTGATCCCCTCGGGCGAAAAGGCCGCCATGTCGCGCAGGAATTCCAGCGCCTTCACCGTGCCCGGGTTGTTGAAAGTCACGTTCAGATCGGCATCGAAGTAGGTGCCGCCCGCCGACCACATCATGTGCGACAGGAAGATGCTCGTCATCCGGTTCTTGCCGGCCGGGAAGATGAAGCCGTAGTCGCCATCCTTGGTCAGCGACTCGGCGTTCGCCTTCATCTCGTCCCAGTTGGTGGCGGGGCTGAGACCCAGCTCGGCGAACTTGTCGCTGCGGGTGTAGTAGAGGCTGAAGTTCCCCAGCGTGTAGGGCAGGTCGTAGTTGTTGCCATCTACCTCGATCAGCGCGCCGTCGATGTAGTTCTCACGGCCGATCTGGTCCACCAGATCATTCAGCGGCAGGATGTAGCCGCGCCGCGCGAACTCGAACCGTTCCTCGGGCAGCAGCTTGAACACCTCCGGCATCGTCTTGGTGTTAATCGAGGCCATCACCTTCTGCAGCCGGCCGTCCGTACTGATCGCTTCCATCTGCACATCGATGTCGGGGTTCGCAGCTTCGAACTCGGCAATCGCCTGGTTGAAGAACTCGATGCTGGGCGGATCAGTTTCATTGTGCAGGAACCGCACGACCTGTGTCTGGGCAAGTGCGGATGTGGTCATAGCGCCGGCCGCGCAGAGCGCGATGACCAGTCCGGCTAACGGTGCGCTGGGTTTCATTGGTCTTCCTCCCTCTGTTTCCGGACCGTTTCATTGGTCCACTTTGATATACGTACCATCCACTTGAAATCCGTCAATTGCATCGATCTAATATGAGATATCCAGTTTTCGGATAGGTATAATGATCGACCTGAACGCCTTAGAAATCTTCGTAGCCGCAGCCGAAAAGCGCAGCTTTTCTCGCGCAGCGGTGGGCCTGGGCCTGGCTCAGCCAACTGTCAGCCGAGTAATTAAAGACTTGGAAGTCGAGTGGGGCGAACCTGTCTTCTACCGTACTGGGCGGGGCGTCGAACTGTCGGAATTTGGACACGTAGCCTACCTAAAGGCCAAGACCTTACTGCGCGAGGCAGAGCAGGTTTCGCAAGATCTGCGCGAGGCCAGCCGCCGACCAGCGGGACAGGTCGCCATCGGCATCCCACCCTCGATGGTCGGTGCTGTAATCCCCGATCTGGCACTGGGCCTAAGTCTTGACGAGCCGGGGATAAAGCTGCGGGTCCGTGAAGGCTTTAGCGACCAGATAGAGCGCTGGCTAGCGGACGGTTCGGTCGAAATCGGATTGGTCAGCAAGTATCGGGAAATAGGGCAGTTAACGGAACCCGCGATCTTTTCTTCTCCGCTCGTTCTGGCACGGGCGAAGTCGCATGGCCCCCTGCCCGATACCCTTAATTTCGCCGATATCGAGGGAAAGCCGCTGGTACTGCCAATGCATCCCAACGGGCTGCGGGTAGCGCTCGAAACGGTGTCGCGTCGTATGAAATTCTCGCTAAATATTTTTGTCGATGCAGAGTCTATAGTAGCGCAGAAACTCGTAGCTGAGCGCTGTGGATGCTACATGGTCAAGGCGGCGCAGACCCTGTCAGAAGACGGGTCGGTGGAAAAATTCGCTTCCAGCGTGATTGTTAACCCCGGAATCCAGCGCTACGTGGTGATGCAGACTAGCCAGCAACGCCCACTGACAAAGGCGGCACGAGAGGTTACGGAGCGGATCACCGCCATCATGCGGCAAATCTCCCGCGAGGATGTAGCACACAGAACACCCTAAGCTGCCGGTCCCGGTTGCCCGTCTTCCGATGATTTTGAGCACGATAGCATGACTGAGGCGGGGATATTGGTTCGGTTGTTGCTCAGTCTATGTTGATATTTAATAGTGTTGACCTATTGAAAATCGGCCGTTTTTTGCACCAGAGCCGATTTTTGCGTTGGATTGCGAAGCTGCAGGTCTGCCGTTAGATAGCCTCGACTTTTCCGGGAGATTTTCATGGGCCAATCCGATCAAGAGCTGGATCGCCTCAACGGGCTGCTGCATACGCTGCCCGTGGAGAACATGCCCATGACGCTGAGCGAGCTTGATGGCTATGTGACCGGCGTTCTTGCCTGCCCAGAAATGATCCCGCCCTCAGAATGGCTGCCGCATGTCTGGGGAGAAACAGGTGCGGCAGACTTTCCCGACCAAAAGACAGCCGAAGAGATTATCGGCGCGGTCATGGCGCATTACAATGCGGTGGCAGAGTTGATGACGCATGCGCTCTGGGTTGAGCCGATCTACGAGATCGACCCCAACAGCGACGAGACGATGTGGGAGCCCTGGATTGATGGGTTTACCCGCGCGATGGGTCTCAGGCCCGATGCCTGGTCGCACCTGCTCGACGCGGCCGACGAGGAAACACGGGCCACGATGATTTTCATGATGGCGCTGCAGGATATCTATACTGGGAAGAGCAAGTTTACCGATGAGGAGATCGACGAGATCGACATTGAGGCGCCCGAACTGATTCCGAATTGCGTGGCGACGATCTTGCATCAATCGCGCCCTGAACTCGCGGGACAGGGTTCGGCCAACCTGCCGGGCCAGCCGTTCAAAGCAGTTCCGCGGCCGGGCCGCAACGATCCCTGCCCCTGCGGATCGGGCCGCAAGTACAAGCAGTGTTGCGGTCGGAATTGACGACACGATAAAAATTCTAGGTTTGGTGGTCGCAGTGAGGCATCCTGATCTCATTATGAGCGACAATCCACTCCAGCGTTTGGTGGCCGGCATATTCAAGTTCAACGACTTGATCGAGTCACCCCGAGCTAAAAACCAAATTCATTTTCCGTTCAACAAGCCTGCTCCAATCGCAAAAGCAGATTCCTCACGGTCGATACATGCCACCGCCCGCCCCGCCGTGTGCGAATGCCCCTGGCGTTGAACTCCGTCACAATGGCCCGCAACGTCACGTGGCCTTGACCACGAACGTCCTCCAAAACAGGAGCCAAACTTTCCGCAAACGCATCGGCATTGGCGCTGACCGTTGCCCGCAGAGCCGCGCCGTCTTCCCCTGCTTGCCTGAGCGCCGCCGCCCCGTTCGGATTGCCCAGCTTCACGCCCCGCGCCTTGGCGGCCGCCAGCGCCTCTTTCGTGCGCCGGCTGATCGCTTCCCGCTCCTGCTGAGCGACGAGCGCCATGATGCCAACGGTCAGGTCGTTGGCCTCGGGCATGTCGACCGCGACGAAGCTGACGCCACTGTCGCGCAGGGTCAGCAGGAAGGCGGCATTGCGGCTGAGGCGATCCAGCTTGGCGATGACCAGCGTGGCGCCGGTGAGACGTGCCAGTTGTAATGCCTTTTTCAGTTCAGGCCGCTCGTTCCTGCGACCACTCTCGACCTCAGTGAACTGTGCGAGGATGGTGGCATTCTTTTCGGTTGCATAGTCCTGGATGGCTTTTCGCTGCGCCTCGAGTCCCAGCCCTGATCTGCCCTGCCGCGCCGTCGAGACCCGCTCGTAGGCGACCAGCTTTCCGTCACAGGACGTCATGCAAATAGAGGCGTCTGCGACACGCAATCGTCGTCCTTGGCAACTGTGACGGAAACAGCTTGTTTCGTCGCCGTTCGCTCAAAGTTTCGCCCCAGTTGCCCGACTATTTGCAGGTCAAATCTGTAAGGGAGGAACTTCATTCGATGACGGCACATCATGCCAACATTTCCCGGGCGTGTGAGCCAGCATGTGCTCCGCATCAGCCGATAGTCGACCTGGAGCCTCCATCTGAGAGACACTTGCGCAGCCGACGCCGTCGCTTTCTTACAATCGTGATCTTTTTCATCTGCGTCGTGATCATCGGGTTTCTCTGAACCCTGTTCCGCTTTTTCGACCATGACCACACCTGCGCAACGTTCGTTTGGCAGTTCTGTACGGTGACAGGAGAACGCTAGTCCACTGATTAAAATGGATTTCTCATCAATCGGAGGAATGCACGACTCTCACGGCCGGCGCGTCGACAGTGTCGCTCGGCGAAGGTGAGACAGGCGCAAGAACGATCCGCGTGATTGCGGGGATCGTGCTGGCCGCGGCAGCATCGGCCATTCCGGTCCTCGTGCGCGCCACAGGCGTCAGCCCCAGCTCGGACATGTACCGCCCCATAAGTTCCATCTGCTTGTTGGCGACCGTCAGCCACGGTGACTGCTGGACATAGCCGCTGGGCGTCTTCAGCAGCGTCGGTGTTTCCGCCAGCTTTTCCTCCGCCTCGACCCAGCGGGCATACGCGGTGCAGTAGGCGGCCAGTGCTGCGCGATCCGCCAAGGTCAGAATGCCTGCCTCATGCAGCGGCGTCGCCAACCGCCGCCATTCCTTGCGTGCCACCGCGTTCAGATGGTTCGGGCAGCGCGGCAGAGCCGACAGAGGCGTGGCCGCGAGCGTGCCGGATTTCGGGATGGGTTTGCGCCCTCTCATGACGACCCGGTCTCCTCGTGCTTTTCGATCTGCATCCGCGCCGCCATCTTGTTGAGCCGGCTTTCGATCTTCTCCCTCGGGCTGACGATGCTGCGGACGATCTTCGTGACGCCGGGACTGGCCTGGTGCTCATGGTTGGAGGTCTCGCGCCATCCACCTTGCGTCTTGAGATAGAAGATCGACGATGTCGTGTCACCGGCCCGCGCTCGCTGCAAAAGCCCGTTGGCAACATGGGCAATCGCCTTGGCCTTGCCCTTTTTGTAGCGTGCAAGAACCTCCTCGTCGCGCTCGCAGATCGCGCGGAACGTGTTGCGGGCGATCCCGAAGTAATCCGCGATCTGGTCCTGGTTCAGCAGGGCCGCGAGAGTTTCCACCTCGCGCACCTCGTCATCGGTCAGGGTAATCCTTGGGCGGGCCATCACCCGAGCTCCTGCAGGGAGCGAACCGACGCGGTTGGACCATTGGCGCGCGCCTCTACCGTCCGGATATCTGAGCTCAGGGTCGTTGTTGGGTGTTCCACTATACCCTCCCTTATGCCCGGTCGAAGATCGCGAACGGGTCGTCGACATCCGAACACCCTGTCCCTGTCACGCGTGTCCGCGCCGAGGGCGTCAGTCCGAACTCGGCCGCGTAGCGCACCATGTCGGCCATGGCCTTGTTCGCCGCACCCACGAGCGGGTTCTGGATCGCGTTGCCCGCCTTGGTCCTGATGATGAGGCCGTCGGTTATGGCGTCCTTCTCCGCCATGCGCGCAAGCGCGGTTTCCGCAGAGACCCAGCGGCCGTAGGCCTGGCAATAGGCGGCCAGCGCCCCGCGATCGAGCTCCGTCATGATGCCGAGGCTCACTGTCTCCTCGATCACACGCTCCCACTCTGCCGTGGCCGCCGCGGTCAGGTGATCCGGCGGTGCGGGCCGCGCGACCTCCGGTTTCGGCTCCTGTGCATTCAGCCGGTGCTTGCGCGCCGTGCCGGACAGCACCTTCAGTTGCGTCGGCTTGGTCTTTGGTCCCCGTCGCGCCATCACTCACCTGCCTTTGACCCCCGGTTGGAATCATGGCCACACGTGCAGATGCCGGGCCGACCGGTTTTCCGAGCGATTTCCCCTGAGATTGACCCGCCCCCCGGGGTCCTGCGCCGTCCGAGGCAGACGAAGACCCGGCGCACCGCGTAGCTGCGCATCAGCGAAAGCGCCGTAAAGCCAATCGCCAGCTTGACGTTCTGCGTCCAGGTGGTTTGCAGGCCGACCGCCGGGAACAACACTGCCTGCATTCCGAGCGAAAGCAGGAACCCAGCGGTCACGCTGGTCGAAGCCTCGACGAACGACAGGGCACGTGTCTGGCTCATGCCGTCACCTCGGTAGCCTGTCGTTCAGCGGCAATGTCCGTGAAGCCGCGGCCATCCGCGTCAAGCACCGCCTCCTTGCCGGAGAACGCCTGCCAGCGCAGCACCGCCACGTCCACGTAAGCCGGGTCCAATTCCATTGCATAACAGGCGCGTCCCGTGCTCTCGGCGGCAACCAAGGTGGTGCCAGACCCGCAGAAGGGCTCGTAGACCGCCTGCCCCGGGCTGGAGTTGTTCAGGATCGGGCGGCGCATGCATTCCACCGGCTTCTGCGTGCCGTGCACGGTCTGCGCATCCTGGTCCCGGCTCGGGACCTGCCACAGCGTCGATTGCTTGCGATCGCCCGACCAGTGCCCCTTGCCGCGCACGGCGTACCAGGCAGGTTCATGCTGCCAGTGATAATGACCGCGGCTGAGCACATGCCGTTCCTTGGCCCAGATGATCTGGCTGCGGATGTCAAACCCGCTGGCAACGAGGCTCTCCGCCACCGTGGTCGCGTGCAGCGCCCCGTGCCAGACATAGGCCACGTCGCCGGGGAACAGCGCCCAAGCCTCGCGCCAGTCGGCACGGTCATCGTTCATAACCTTTCCTGTCCGCTTGGTGTCCGAGGCCCCTGCCCGGTTGCGCCAGTCCGGATCGTACTCAACGCCATAGGGCGGATCGGTGACCATCAGGTGTGGCGCCACGCCATTCAGCAGACGCGTGACCGCAGCCTTGTCCGTGGCATCGCCACAGAGCAGCCGGTGCTTGCCCATGAGCCAGACATCGCCGGGGCGCGTTACCGGGGCCTCGGGCACCTCCGGCACATCGTCGGGGTCCGTCAGGCCACCCGTCGTGTCGATCAGCGCGTCGGGCAAAATTTCCGCAAGATCCTCTGCGCTGAAGCCGATCAGCGACATGTCCTCAATCCCGAAATCCTCGCGCAACTCACCGATCTCGATGCGCAGCATCTCCGGGTCCCACCCGGCGATTTCCGCCAGGCGGTTGTCGGCCAGCGTGTAAAGCCGCCGGTCTTCCTCCGACCAGCCACGGGCCACCATCACGGGCACCTCGGCCAACCCCAGCTGTGCGGCGGCCAACAACCGGCCGTGGCCCGCGATGATTGTCCCATCCTCGGCCACTAGCATCGGGATGGTGAAGCCGAACCGCTCCATCGAGGCCACGATTTGGTCGATCTGCTCCGGTGGGTGCTGGCGGGCGTTTTTTGCGTAGGGGACCAAGTCGGCCACCTGCCACATCTCGACCTGCGCCGCGGGCCAGGCCTGCGGGGTGATTTTGGATTGGGCTGTCATCGGGATCCTGTCGGGCATGGGCCAACGCCCCGCTGAAACGAAACGAACCGCAGGGGGTCATTTCGTTTCGCGGACAGCGAAACGTCCATGTTTTATTGGGGTTTGGCGCGGTTTCGGGTGTCAAAACCTGCGCGAAACGAAGTGGATTTCAGGGGGGTGCATTTCGCCAATTCAGGACCTAAACCCCTGATTTCATTGAGGCGGACCCTCTTTGAAACGAAGCGAAATGGGTTTTTGAAACGAGAAAAAACGC
>NZ_JALEGV010000035.1 GCF_022763245.1 Oricola sp. | reverse complement strand
TCACGCCGACGCCGCTGCACACGCAGGCCGACATCGACCATCTGGCCTCCGCGCTCTGCGACCTCTGGTCTCAATGCGCCCTCGCAAGGGCGGTCGCGTAGACCTCATTCAGCCGGCTGCGTGCCGAGGTTCGGCTCCGGCGCTTGCACGGTTTCGTGCCGGCGATCGACGAGCCAATCGGTGGCGCCGGCCGCGATCCACATGGAAAATAGGGTGATCCAGGCCGTCAGGGCGAAGACCGAGGCGCCGGTGACGCCTGCCCCGACGGCACAGCCGCCAGCGAGCATGCCACCGAAGCCCATCATGGCCGCGCCGAGCAGGTAGCGCCGCATCGATTTGCCGTCATGGAAGCCCTGTAGCTGCAACTGGCCGGTGATCCACGCCGCCAGAAACGCGCCGATGAAGACGCCCGGCACGAGTCCGACCTCGAAATCGATCATCGATCCCGGTGGCGTCAGAAACAGCATCAACGTGTCGGCGGAGGGGCCGGTGAAGGTGAGCGCGTTCATCTGGATGGGCTCGAAGACGATGCCGCGCATGGTGTAGGTGAAAAGCCACGCGACCGGGACCATGAGGCCAACGACGAAGGCGGACACGGTCACCCAGGCGCCGGCCCGGCTCCAGGTCGCTGTCATGATCGCGAGGAGGAGGGCGATCGCCGCCAGTGAGGCTGCCTGGATCTGATCCAGATGCATCATGGCGAGGAGATCGTTACCGCCTGTCGTGGCGGTCGTCAAAGGACGGGCGAGGGCTTCACGAAGCGGCGAGAGGAAGCCGCGCAGGCTGGCTTGGGCGACGACGGCGAAGACGAGGCCGGAGAGGAGGGCGCGCAGATTGCCCGTTGCCGACAGCACGAGAAGGCGGCTGGCGCAGCCGCGGGCGAGCACCATGCCGCTTCCGAACAGAAGGCCGCCCAGCGCGGCGCCGGACAGGCTCTGGGGCGAGGCGATCTGGCGGGCTTCGCTGGTCGAGATGAAACCGGCATCCGACAGAGCCTGCGTGCCGGCGACCGCGGCCGTGAAGACGATCAGCCAGATCGACGTCTTTTCGCCGATCTTGCCGCGGGAGAACTCGACCGTTGCGGCGCGCAGGCAGAATCGGCTTTGCTGTGCGAAGGCGCCGAAAAGCGCGCCGATCACCGCTCCGCCGACAGCGAGCGTCCATTTTTCGCCGATGCGATCGACGGCGACGATCAGGTAATCGGCAAGCGTTTCCATGCGTCAATTCCTCCCGTCTGGATTTGACAGCGCTATGGCGGTTTGACGTTGACCTTGATCAACGTCACACGCATATATTCAAATAATAGAATATTTTTTCAATTGGGAGGAAATCATGAATCGGACCGGACTTTCGCGCCGCGATGCGCTGACGCTGATCGGCGCAACTTCGGCGCTGCCCTTCTTGCCGGGTTTTGCAACGAAGGCCGTGGCGGAGATCACGCTGGGCGCGAAGACGATCACAACCGTCAGCGATGGCAATCTCATGCTGCCGCTCGATTTCGTGTTTCCGGACGCGCCGCAGGACGAGCTGACGGCGCTTCTGGAGGCTGCCGGTCTGCGCACCGACATGCTTGAGCCGGACTGCAATGTCACGGTGCTGAAGGACGGAGACCGCGTCGTTCTGTTCGATGTCGGGTCGGGCCCGAATTTCATGCCGAGCGCGGGCAAGATTCTCGACAATATCGACGCCGCGGGGATCGCGCCTGAGGATGTGACCGACGTCGTGTTCACGCATGCGCACCCCGATCATATCTGGGGCCTGCTGGACGATTTCGACGAGTTCGTGTTCGCCGACGCCAACTACTACATCAACCAGGTGGAATGGGACTTCTGGCGCGCCGACGACACGCTCGACAAGATGCCCGAGGCGCGCAAGAGCTTCGTGGTCGGTGCTCAGAACCGGCTGGAGGCGCTGGAGGACGTCATTCAGTTCTTCAACTGGGGCGACGAGGTGTTGCCGGGCCTGGAGGCGATCGACACGCGGGGTCACACGCCCGGCCACACGTCCTTCGCGATCCATCACGGCAGCGACAGCGTCACGGTGATCGGCGACGCGGCGACGAGCGCGATCATCTCGTTCGCGCATCCCGAATGGCCGTCGGGTTCAGACCAGGACACGGAGCAGGGGATCGCGACGCGTACCAAGCTGCTGGACCGGCTGGCGCAGGAGCAGAGCCGGTTCGTCGGGTTCCATCTGCCGGGCGGCGGCATCGGTCATGTCGAGAAAGACGGTGCGGGCTATCGCTACGTCGCGGACGCCTAGAGTCTCACGGGGTTTCGGGCAGCCGGCCTATTCCGCCGGCTGTCCGTGGCGATCATGGCGCTGCAGGAAGGCGAAGGGCGAGCCTTCGAGCAGATAGGCAAGCCCCATGCGGGCGCCGAAACCGATGCTGAAGACCGCGATCGGCGCGGACACCGCCATGACCGAAACCGCGCTGACGCCCTGGCCAATCGTGCAGCCGAGCGCGAACACGCCTCCGATGCCCATCAGGAAAGCGCCGAGGAGATGGCGGCTCAATTCGCGCGCGTCGTCGCAGGCCTCCCAGCGCATGTCCTTCGACTGCCACGCGCGCAGAGTAGCGCCGATCAGCACGCCGGCGACGAGGCCCACGCCGTAGTCGGGCAGGGCGCCGGTGACGGTGATGATCTGCAGCATCGCGTCGCCGAGCGGCATGACGAAGGATCCGGCCTCGATCTGTACCGGCGTGAAAAGCCGGGTCGAAAGGCCGGAGGTGACGAACCATCCGGCGGCGATGCCGGCTCCGATGACAATACCAGAGGCAAGCTTTTCGCGGTCGCGGCGGAAGCGTCTGTCGCGGAACACCCAGGCCATCGATCCCGCGCCGATGACCAGGGCGACCGGCAGCATCAGGTTCAGGCCGGTAACATGCGAGAGCAGGGCGCCGATGGATTGGCCGCCGACCGGGGCGAGGTCGATCGACAGGGGATCGAGCACCGTGACACGCAGATGTCCGAGAAGGCCGCGCTGCGCGGAGAGGGCAGCAAGCGCGATGCCGGTCAGGACGACCAGGGCCCGCATGCTGCCGCCGCCGAGCCTGATGATCGCGCCGAAGCCGCAGGTGCCGACCAGCGCCATGCCGAAGCCGAACATCAGCCCGCCGATGACGGTTCCGGCGATCGGGAGCGGTTCGGTGAGATAGAAGCTGGGCGCGATGTTGATCCAGCCGAGCGCCTGCATGATCTGCGTCAGGACCAGCGCGACGGCGGCGGCCAGTACCCAGGAGCGCAAACCGCTGCTGTCGCCGGCATACCAATGCCGCTCCAGCGCGGACAGGGTGCAAAAATGATTGCGTCGCGCGACGTAGCCGATCACCGCGCCGATCGCGATGCCGGCGAGCGGCAGCGACCACCCGCTATCAAGCAGAAACATGGTGTCTCCTCCCGTCCGCACATGCTTGCTTGCGGCGTGTTTTTGTCGAGCCTGCCTGTTTCGCCGGGCGTTGGCAAGTTGTGGAGCTTGTCACGATCGCGTCAAAACGTCCCTCCGCAGGCGAAGGCGAGCTAGGCTCGTTTCAACGAGACAGGACGATCAGGCGGGCACCTTGCGCACCGGCGAGCAGAAGAGTTCGTAAAGTGTCTCGACGACGGAGGAGACTTCTTCGCCGGCGATGGAGTAGTAGATCATCCGGCCTTCGCGGCGTGTGTTCACCAGCCGGTCGAAGCGCAAGCGGGCCAATTGCTGCGACACGGCGGCCTGCGGCATCGACAGGATCTCTTCGAGTTCGGAGACGGACTTCTCGCCTTCCGAGAGAATGCACAGGATCAGAAGCCGGGTTTCGTGCGACAGAGCCTTGAGCAGATCGCTCGCCTGACGCGCCTGTTCAATCAGGGCGTCGGCGTTGCTGGCATCCATCTCCAGATTGAATTTCGGCAGTGGCATCGTCATTTCCGACTCTTCGATAATCTCGGCTTCAACATATACTCCCATCGCAATCTGTTTAACAGTGCTTGCAGGCTGACCTCGGCGGTCACTCGGCGCCGCGGGACTCCAGCTTGTCCAGCATCTCGCCCAGCAGGAACCAGAAGAACTCGTCGCCCGTGTAGCCGCGCATGCGGCCGATCTCCTCGCCATCGTCGACGAGCACGAAGGTCGGGGTGAAGCGCTCGACACGAATTCCAGCGAGATCTTCGGGAAGCGGGGCGTGGATGTCGACCCGGCGCAAAGGCGCGATCTTTGCTTCGTCCGTATTGGGATAGGCGGGACCGATCTCCCGGTTCCAGCGCATGCACCAGACGCAGCCGGCCTGTTCGAACATGACGAGTTCGGCGGCGTGCGACGGTGCGGAAAGGGCGATCGAGACGATCGACAGCGTGATGGCGAAAAACTGTCGCATGACCATAACCGTGTTCTGGAGGGCTTGATTTCTAATCATATATAGCATTGTGTGCATGTTTGACAGCCCGATCATTCGCGGTTTGTCCTCGAGGAGGAAATTTTGCTCGACATCGGTTTCAGCGCCGCCTTTCTGGCGGGCCTATTGTCGTTCGTGTCACCATGCGTGCTGCCGATCGTCCCGCCTTATCTCGCCTATCTCGCCGGCGTCAGCTTCTCCGATCTGCAGGACGAGGACATCGAGAGCGGCCGCGCGCGCCACATCATCCTGTCCGCCATCGCTTTCGTGGCCGGTTTCACCACGGTTTTCGTCGCGCTGGGCGCGACCGCAAGCATCGTCGGCCAGACAATCGCGCAATATTTCAACGTGTTGTCGGTCATCGCCGGCGTGATGATCCTCATCATGGGGCTGCATTTCCTCGGTGTCTTCCGGATCGCGTTTCTCTACCGCGAGGCGCGGGTGGACGTGCGCAACAAGCCTGCCGGCTTCGTCGGCGCCTATGTCATGGGGCTCGCCTTTGCCTTCGGCTGGACGCCCTGCGTCGGGCCTGTGCTGGCAGCGATTCTGTTCATCGCCGGAGCCGAGGACACGGCGTTCCGCGGCGCCGGACTTCTGGCGGTTTATTCGCTGGGAATCGGCCTGCCGTTCATCCTTGCGGCGGTATTCGCGAGCCGGTTCATCGGCTGGGCCAATCGCTTCAAACGGCACATGGCGACCGTCGAGAAGGCCATGGGCCTGCTGCTCGTTGTGACTGGCATCTTGTTCATGACCGGGCAGATGTCGCGCATCGCGCAGTGGCTGCTCGACACGTTTCCCGCATTTTCAACGATGGGATAGGAGGATCGACGATGAAGAGACTGATCGCATTGATGGGGCTTTTGCTGATGGTCCTCGCAGCGCCCGTGGCCGCAGCCGAGATGGGCGAGGACGGCCTCCACAAGGAAGACTGGTTTTCCCTGACCTTCAAGGACGTCGCCGAGGACATCGCGGCGGCCAAGGAAGAGGGCAAGCGCCTCGTGCTGATCTTCGAGCAGCGCGGTTGCATCTATTGCCGCCAGATGCACGAGAAGTTCTTCACCGATCCGGAGGTGACCGATTACATCAAGGCGAACTTCAAGGTTGTGCAGTACAACATGTTCGGCGACGAGGAGGTGACGGATCTCGACGGCGACGTGCTGACTGAGAAGACGGCGGCGCGCAAATGGGGCTACGTCTTCACGCCGACGATCGTCTTCCTGCCCGAGGACGTGCCGGACGGGGACATCACGACGGCGAAGGCCGCGGTGGCGACCATGCCAGGCGCTTTCGGCAAGTGGACCTTCCTCAACATGTTCCGCTGGGTGCGGGAGAAGGGCTACGAAACGGACGAGCATTTCCAGAAATATCACGCACGCATCATCAACGAATTGCGCGCGGCCGGGCGGCTCGACGCGGAGTAGTCGAGCGGGCGTTTGATAAATATTCAAAAAATCATATTCGTCCATTGATTGCGCCCCGCCTTTTGGATAGCGTGGCTTGGAAGGGCGGTGCGCCGGAAGTGCGTAGCGTTTGAGTCGGGGCGCCTGCGGAGGGGCGTTCACAGGAGGAGGAACTACAGCCGATGGCTTTCAATACAAGGACATGGCTCACGGCGGCGGCCGTGGTCGCGGCGACAACCGCGGTGGCCTACAGCGAAACGGCGCCGGGTGATGTCAAGATCGAGGATGGCGTCGTCAGCGCATCCCTTTCGGGGCAGCCGGGCGATGCGGCGGCCGGCCGCAAGACGTTCGCGGATCGCAAGCTGGGCAATTGCCTTGCCTGTCACGCGGTGAGCGACCAGAGCGAGCAGCTCTTTCACGGCGAAGTGGGTCCCGAGCTCGACGGCGTCGGCGATCGCTGGTCGCCTGAGGAGTTGCGCGCGATCGTGGTGAACTCGAAGGCGATCTTCTCCGACGAGACGATCATGCCCGGTTTCTACTCGCTCGATGTCGGCATCGACGTGCGCAAGGATCTCGTCGGCAAGACGATCCTGACCGCGCAGCAGGTTGAAGACGTGGTCGCCTATCTGGCGACGCTCAAAGAATGATCTTCCAAGGAAGGAGACGGTAATGACACTTACACGGCGTTCCATGCTCACCCTCTCGGTGGGCGTTGCCATCGGGGCAGTCGCCGGCATGCGGACCGGAGCTGCTTTGGCTTCCGCCGAGGATGCCATGGCCAAGGTCATGGAGTTTTCAGGCGGCATGGAGCCGGAAGCCGGCACCATCACTCTGGACGCACCGGAAATCGCGGAAAACGGCAACACCGTGCCGGTTTCGGTCTCCGTCGAAAGCCCGATGATGGCTGACGACTATGTCGAATCGGTCGCGATCTACGCGGACGGCAATCCCAGCCCGGACGTGATCACCTTCAACTTCACTCCCATGAGCGGCGAAGCCTCGGCAACGACGCGCATGCGCCTGGCGAAGACCCAGAACGTGATCGCGGTCGCGAAGACGAGCACCGGCAAGGTGTTCATGGACAAGAAAGAGGTCAAGGTGACCATCGGCGGCTGCGGCGGCTGATCCTTATCGGAGGTATATGAGAAATGGCAGCGGTCAAACCACGCGTCAAAGTTCCGAAAACCGCATCCGCGGATGAGGTCATCACGATCAAGACGCTGATCAGCCACCCGATGGAATCGGGGCAGCGCAAGGATGGCGACGGCAATCCCATCCCGCGCCAGATCATCAACAAGTTCACCTGCGAGTTCAACGGCCAGACGGTGTTCTCCTGCGACATCGAGCCGGCCGTTTCGGCGAACCCCTATCTGGAGTTCACCGCCAAGGTCTCCGAAGCGGGCATGTTCAAGTTCACCTGGGTGGACGACGACGGTTCCGTCTACACGGAAGAAAAGGAAATCGCGCTTAAATGACGCGCTCGGCCTGCGCGGGAGGGCAGGCCGAATTCACCCTGGCCGGGAGGAAGAGCCTTGAAGAAACACTATCTTGTTACAGCAGCCGCCATTGCCTTGGCCGGAGCGTTCAGCGTCGCGGCCCATGCCGGCGGTCCGGTGGACGAGCAGCTTGTCATCGACGGCGAAATCGAAATGACGACCCGGACGGAGTCGGTCGAAGGGCACCCGCTCGACGAAGTGATTTCCGGTTGGCATTACCGCACGAAGGAAACCCGCGCGCTGGAAGCCGACACGTTCGAGAACCCCGCCATGCTGTATGTGGAGCAGGGTGAGGAAATATGGAACACGGTCGAAGGCACCGAAGGCAAGTCCTGTGCGACCTGCCACGGCGACGCCTCGGAATCGATGGCGGGCGTCGGCGCGCATTACCCGAAATGGGATGCGGATGCAGGCCGGCCGATCAATGTCGAACTGCAGATCAACAAATGCCGCGAAGAGAACATGGGCGCGGAGCCCTACGCCTTCGACAAGGGCGGACAGAAGCCTCTGACGGCGTTCATCAAGCATCAGTCGCTTGGCGAGCCGGTCGCGATGGATCTCAGTGAAGGCGAGATGCAGAACTGGTGGGAGAAGGGCGAGGAGCTCTATTACACCCGCACGGGCCAGCTGAACCTCTCCTGCGCGACCTGCCATGAGAACTACAATGGCTACTACATCCGCGCCGACCACCTGAGCCAGGGCAATGTCAACGGCTTTCCGACCTATCGTCTGAAGCAGGCGTCCCTGGTCTCCGTGCACAACCGCTTCCGCGGCTGCATTCGCGATACGCGCGCCGAAATGCCGGCCGCTTTCTCGGATGAACTGATGGCGCTGGAAGTCTACGTCACCTGGCGCGGTTCCAACCTGTCGGTCGAAACGCCGGCGGTTCGCCAGTAGGGCTTACGCCCCTGATAACCGGCCGGGACGCGGACGTCCCGGCCCAGCATTGATCTCGACAGGTTCGCCGGCCGCGCGCCGGAACGATGTCTGTTGTCCGGAGTGTAATCGGCATGTTTTCACGTCGCGAATTTCTCATGGCATCGGTTGCCGCAGCCTCGATCGCCGGCCCTGGCATGATCGGACGGTGGTCTCGGGCGATGGCGCAGCAGGCACTCACCGAGGACGAGCTTCTGTCCTTCGACGCGACGGGCAACGTGACGCTGGTCCACATCACCGACCTTCATGCCCAGCTCAAGCCGCTCTACTTCCGCGAGCCGTCGATCAATCTCGGGGTCGGCGAGGCAGCGGGCCTGCCGCCGCATGTCACCGGTGTCGATTTCCTGAAGCTCTACAACATCGAGCCGGGGACGCCGCACGCCTATGCGCTGACGTCGGAGGACTTCGTTTCGCTTGCGAAGGCATATGGCAAGATGGGCGGCCTCGACCGGGTCGCGACGGTGATCAAGCGCATCCGCGCCGAGCGTGGCGAGGACAAGGTCCTGCTGCTCGACGGCGGCGACACCTGGCAGGGATCCTACACCTCGTTGCAGACCGAGGGCGCGGACATGATCGAGGTAATGAACGCGTTGCAGCCCGACGCGATGACGGGTCACTGGGAGTTCACCTATGGCGCGGAGCGCGTGACGGAAGTCATCGAAAGCCTGCCGTTCCCGTTCCTCGGCAGCAACATCTATGACGCCGAGTGGGACGAGCCCGCCTTCGAGGCCTACCGGATGTTCGAGAAGGGCGGCGTCAATGTCGCCGTCATCGGCCAGGCTTTCCCGTATACGCCGATCGCCAATCCGCGCTGGATGTTCCCGAACTGGTCGTTCGGCATTCGCGAGGAGGACATCATCGCGAATGTCGAGGCGGCGCGCGAGGAAGGGGCCGACGTCGTCGTGCTGCTCTCGCATAACGGCTTCGACGTGGACCGCAAGCTCGCGTCGCGCGTCGACGGCATCGACGTGATCCTGACCGGCCACACCCATGATGCGTTGCCGGAGCCGGTGATCGTCAACGACACGCTCGTCATCGCCTCGGGATCGAACGGCAAGTTCCTGTCGCGGGTCGATCTCGACGTGCGCGACGGCGCGGTGCAGGGCTACACCTACCGGCTGATCCCGATCTTCTCCGACGTGATCACGCCGGATGCCGACATGACGGCGCTCATCGACAAGGTACGTGCACCCTACGAAGCAGAATTGGCCCGCGAACTCGGTCGCACCGAGTCGCTCCTCTACCGGCGCGGCAACTTCAACGGTACCTTCGACGACCTGATCTGCGACGCTCTGCTCGCCGAGCGCGAGGCGGACATCGCGCTGTCGCCGGGCTTCCGGTGGGGCACGAGCCTCATTCCCGGCCAGGCGATCACGGTGGAAGACCTGCACAATGCGACCTCGATGACCTATCCGGCGGCCTATCGCTCGATGATGACGGGTTCGCTGATCAAGGACATCATCGAGGATGTCGCCGACAATCTGTTCAACACGGATCCCTATTACCAGCAGGGCGGCGACATGGTTCGCGTCGGTGGCATGGGGTACCGGATCAACGTCCACGAGCCGATGGGATCGCGCATCTCCGAGATGACGCTCCTGAAGACAGGCGAGGCGATCGATCCGGACAAGGAATACGCGGTCGCCGGCTGGGCGTCTGTCAACGAAGGCACCGAAGGCCCGGCGATCTGGGACGTGGTGGAAGGATATCTGGAGAAGAATCCCGTCGTGCAGCTTGAGGAGAACACCTCGGTCATCGTCGACGCCTGACGGTGGAAATGCCGCATTCGACATGCGGGATTTTTCCTGATATATAGAAAAAATTGAATATATGCGAACGATCCGGGAGGAACGTGTGAGCGACAAGAACAATGACACTCTGGACAAGACGTCGGCCTCGCGGCGGCGTTTCCTGCAGGCAGGCCTTGCAGGCGGAGCGGTGCTGGCCGGCGCTTCGGCGGCGCGTGCCGCGGGCGACCCGCTGATCACCGAGGTTCAGGACTGGAACCGCTATCTGGGCGATGGCGTCGATGCCAACCCCTACGGCATGCCATCCGAATTCGAGGCGCATGTGGTGCGCCGCGACGTACCTTGGCTGACGGCCGATCCGGTCTCGTCGATCAACTTCACGCCGCTGCACGAACTCGACGGCATCATCACGCCGAACGGTGTCTGCTTCGAGCGGCATCACGGCGGAACGGCGATCATCAATCCGGCCGATCACCGCCTGATGATCAACGGTCTGGTCGACACGCCGCTCGTCTTCACCATGCAGGACCTGATGCGTTTCCCGCGCGAGAACCGGGTCTACTTCCTGGAATGCGCGGCCAATTCGGGCATGGAATGGCGCGGCTCGCAGCTCAATGGCTGCCAGTTCACGCATGGCATGGTGCATTGCGTCGCCTATACGGGCGTGCCGCTGAAATACCTGCTGGAAGAGGCAGGGGTGAAGACCAACGGCAAATGGGTGTTGGCAGAAGGCGCGGACGCCGCCGCGATGACGCGCTCGATCCCGATGGACAAGGCGTTGGATGACTGCCTCGTCGCCTTCAAGATGAATGGCGAGGCGCTGCGTCCCGAACAGGGTTACCCGCTGCGCCTTGTCGTTCCCGGTTGGGAAGGCAACATGTGGGTGAAATGGCTGCGCCGTCTTGAAGTCGGCGATGAGCCGTGGGCCCAGCGCGAAGAAACCTCGAAATACACCGACCTTCTCGCCAACGGAAAGGCCCGGCGCCATACGTGGGAGATGGAGGTGAAGTCCGTCATCACCAATCCGAGCCCGCAGGCGCCGATCACCCATGGTCGCGGTCAGATGGTGATCAGCGGGCTGGCATGGTCGGGCTATGGCCGGATCCAGCGGGTAGACGTCTCGATCGACGGCGGCCGCAACTGGCAGACGGCGCGTCTCGATGGGCCGAGCCTGCCAAAGGCGCTGCATCGCTTCTACCACGACTTCCAGTGGGACGGCTCGGAGATGCTCATCCAGTCGCGCGCGATCGACGAGGGCGGCTACATCCAGCCCACGAAGGACGAGTTGCGCGCCGCGCGTGGCGAGAATTCCATTTATCACAACAACGGCATCCAGACCTGGTATGTCAAAGCCGACGGAGTGGTTGAGAATGTTGAAGTTTCTTAAGGCGGGGCTTCTCGGCGCGGCCGTCGTTTCCGTCGCATGGTCGGCGCAGGCCGCCGACGTGGCCGATGGCGAAAATGTCTTCCGCAAATGCGCTGCCTGCCACTCCGTGGGCGAAGGCGCCAAGAGCCGCGTCGGGCCGCATCTGAACGATCTCTTCGGCCGTCAGGCCGGCACGATCGACGGGTTCAAATATTCGGCCGCAATGGTTGCGGCCGGGGAAGGCGGGATCGTCTGGGACGAGCAGACGCTGACCCAGTATCTCGTCAAGCCGCGGGACTTCGTGAAGGGCTCGCGCATGGCATTTGCCGGCCTTCGCAAGTCGGCCGACGTCGCCAATGTGATCGAGTACCTGAAGACGTTCGACGAGAAGATGGCGTCGACGGTAGGACAGGAGCAGCCCGCCGAAGAGGAAGTCGAGACGGCAATGGCCGAGACGCCGGCGCTGGCAGCCGATGTGCCGCTTCCGGAACATGACGGACAGTTCAAGCTCGGCCGCGTGGCGACCGAAGACGAGATCGCCGCGTGGGACATGGATGTGCGTCCCGACGGCCTCGGACTGCCGGTCGGCTCCGGCACGGTGGCTGACGGCGAAGTGCTCTACACCGACAATTGCGCGGTGTGCCACGGCGATTTCGGCGAGGCGGTCGGCCGTTGGCCGGTCCTCGCCGGTGGCCAGGGTACGCTTGAAGACGACCGTCCGGAGAAGACGATCGGTTCCTACTGGCCGTATCTGTCGACCGTCTACGACTATGTTCGCCGGGCGATGCCCTTCGGCAATGCGCGGTCGCTGTCGGATGACGACGTCTATGCCATCACGGCCTATCTGCTCTATCTGAACGACGTCGTGGACGACGAGGAATTCGAACTGTCCAACGAGAACTTCACGGACATTCATCTGCCGAATGAAGACAATTTCATCGAGGATGACCGTCTGGAGGAAGCTCACTACGCGGACAAGAAAGAGGCTTGCATGACCGATTGCAAGCCGGCTCCGGTCGAGATCACCATGCGCGCGCGCGTGCTGGATGTGACGCCGGACAGCGATGAGGAGGGTGCAGGCGGGGAGATCGACTAGCATCAACACGCGACTGCGCATTCCCGTCGGCTTTTTTGGGAGGAGGCCGATGCGAGACATGAAATTCTGGACACTGGTCGCGCGGGGCAGGGCCTCGACGGGAGGCAGCCTTTTCGCTCTCCTGATGGCTTCCTCCCTGGCGTTCGCCGGCGACGATCTGGATCCGGCCGGCGAACGCCTTTTTTCCAACTGCAAGACCTGCCACGAGGTGGGCGAAGGCGCCCGCCACAAGATCGGGCCGCATCTGGACGGGATCATCGGCCGTAAGGCCGGCTCGCTCGACGGCTTCAAATATTCCAACGCCATGCGCGCGGCGGGCGAGGGCGGCCTTGTGTGGTCCTCGGAAACGCTGCACGCCTATCTGCAAAAGCCGCGCGATTTCATCAAAGGCAATCGCATGTCGTATCGCGGCATGGCCGACGAGGGTGATCGCGAGACGCTGATCAAATGGCTTGAGGCCGTCTCGGCGAGCGAGCCGGGGGCGCCGATCGACAGCGTGGCGGCGACCGACCACCCCGCGCGAGGGTTCGCCGACATCGTCCTCGCGATGGAAGGTGATCCCGACTACGGCGAGTATCTCGCCGGCGAATGCGTGACCTGCCATCAGGCCAGCGGCCACGCCGACGGCATTCCCTCGATCGTCGGGCTGCCCCGGGACTATTTCATCACTGCGCTCTTCGAATACAAGACCAACGTTCGCAGGAACGAGGTGATGAAACTGCGCGTCGCAAACCTGGCGAATGAGGAGATCGCCGCGCTTGCCGCGTATTTTGCCGGGCTGGAACCCCAGTAACCGGCGAAAAGGACTGCAACGAGAGAAACGGGAGGAGTTGTCATGACCAGACTGACGAGACGCCATTTCGGGCTCGTGACGGGCGCCGCTGCCGCGACGCTTGCCATGCCCACCTATCTGAGGGCGCAGGACAAGCCCAGGGTCGTCGTGATCGGCGGCGGCGCAGGCGGAGCGACTGCCGCACGCTATATCGCCAAGGATTCCGAGGGTGCGATCGACGTCACGCTCATCGACGATTCCGATCAGTTCACGACCTGCTTCTTCTCGAACCTCTATCTTGGCGGATTCCGCGATTTCGGTTCGATTACCCATTCCTACGACAAGCTGCAATCCGACTACGGGATCACCAAGGTGACCGGCATGGCGGTGGGCGTCGACGGCAAGGCGCGAACGGTCCAGATGGCCGACGGCGCGACCATTCCGTATGACCGGCTGGTGGTGTCACCGGGAATCGACCTGATCTACGATTCCGTCGAAGGTTATTCGGAAGAGGCGGCCGAGATCGCGCCGCACGCCTGGAAGGCCGGGCCGCAGACGCAGCTTCTGAAAGAGAAGCTCGACGGCGTCGGCAATGGCCAGCAGATCGTGATGGTCGCGCCGCCCAACCCGTATCGTTGCCCTCCGGGACCCTATGAGCGGGTGTCGATGATGGCGCATCTCCTGAAATCGAAGGGTGTCGACGCGAAGATCATCATCCTCGATCCGAAGCCGAAATTCTCCAAGCAGGGACTCTTCGAGGAAGGCTGGGCGAAATATTACCCGGGCATGGTCGAGTGGTACGGACCCGACGTGCATGGGGGCATCGAGAGCGTCGATGTGGCCAGCGGCACCGTCGAGACGGGGATCGACACCTTCAAGGGGGCCTTGCTCAACGTCATTCCGGCGCAGAAGGCGGGGGCGATCGCAGCCAATGCGGGCCTGACTGACGACAGCGGCTTCTGCCCGATCGACGCGACCTCGATGCGCTCGGTCAGTGATGAGAACATCTTCGTCATCGGCGATGCGTCGATCGCAGGCGCGATGCCGAAATCTGGGTTCTCCGCCAACAGCCAGGCGAAGGTGGCGGCGATGAACATCCGCGGCGATCTCATCGGGTCGAAGGTGTTCCCGGCGCGCTATTCCAACACCTGCTGGAGCCTGATCGAAACCGATGACGGTGTGAAGGTCGGCGCACAATACGCTCCACAGGAGGGCGCCATCGCCTCGACGTCCTCCTTCATCAGCCAGACCGGCGAGGACGAGGCCGTTCGCAAGGCGACCTACGAAGAGTCGGTCGGCTGGTACGCGGGGATCACCGCCGACATGTTCGGCTGATCCGCAGCGCCCTCCAATGAGAAACGGCCGCGTCTTTCGCGGCCGTTTGCATTCGGGACGCTGGTTTGCGGTTCAGGCCGCAGTCGTTTCCAGATCCTTGTCTGCAGTCAGCGTGCTCATGGCCTGGTGCTGGCTCAGGAATACCTTGCCGTTCAGATGGCCGAAGAAGTCGCAGCGCTTCAGGCGGTCCATGACCGGGCCCTTCACCTCGCTCAGATGAAACTGCACGCTCAGTTCCTTCAGGCGCTCGTTGATCGCCTCGAGCGACTCCAAAGCGCTCATGTCGATCTCGTTGATCGCCGGGCACATCAGGACGACGTGTTTCAGCTTCGGCCGCTGGGCGACCATGTCGTAGATGCGGTCTTCGAGAAAGCGGGCATTGGCGAAATAGAGGCTCTCGTCCACCCGCAGCGTCAGGATGTCGTCATGGGTGATCACCTCATGGCGAAGCACGTTGCGGTAATGCTCGGTGCCCGGAACCTGCCCGACGACCGCCATGTGCGGCCGCGAGGAGCGGTAGAGATGGATCAGGATCGACAGGGCGACACCCATGGTCACGCCCAATTCGACGCCGACGAACAGCGTGGCGAGGATGGTGACCGACACGGCCGCGAAATCCGCGCGGGAATAGGCCCAGGTCTTCTTCAGGATCGAAAAGTCGACCAGCGACAGAACGGCGACGATGATTGTCGCCGCAAGCGTCGCCTTCGGCAGGAAGAAGAGAAGCGGCGTCAGGAACAGCGACGCCATCAGGAGGCCCATCGCGGTGAACGCGCCCGCAGCCGGGGTCTCCGCACCCGCGTCGTAGTTCACGACCGACCGCGAGAACCCGCCCGTGACCGGATAGCCGCCGGTGAAGGCGCCGCCGATATTGGCCATGCCCAATCCGATCAGTTCCTGGTCGGGGTCGATGCGCTGGCGTTTCTTCGCCGCCAGCGTCTGCGCGACGGAGACGGATTCGACGAATCCGATGATGGAGATCAGGATCGCGGATCCGGCGAGGCTCGCCCAGACATCCGGTGAGAAGGACGGCGCGGTGAGGGGCGGGAAGCCCTGCGGGACGTCACCGACGGTCTTGACGCCGAACTTGTCGAGCGAGAACAGCCAGACGACAAGGGTCGTGATTGCGACAACCGCGACGGGTCCCGATTTGGCGGCGGTGTCCGCCAGGCGCGGCTTGAGGCCACGCGCGAGGAGTAGCGGTTTGAGCCCTTTGCGCACCCAGAACAGGGCAGCAGTCGCCGAAGCGCCGATGACGAAGGTGATCCAGTTGATGTCGCCGAGATGTTCAAACAGGGAGACCAGCAGCTCCAGCAGATTGTGACCCGACGCGTCGATGCCGAGTATGTGCTTGAGCTGGCTCGCGGCGATGATGATGCCCGAGGCGGTGATGAAGCCGGCGATCACCGGATGCGACAGGAAGTTGGCGAGAAAACCCAGGCGGAACAGGCCCAGCCCGGCGAGAAACAGGCCGGACAGGAAGGCGAGCGTCAGCGCCGCCGCGATGTATTCCGGGGTGCCTTGTGCGGCGACATTGCCCACCGCCGTCGCCGTCATCAGCGAAACAACTGCCACCGGTCCCACGGCAAGCGCCCGACTGGTGCCGAAAATGGCATAAAGGACGATCGGCAGGATCGAGGCATAGATGCCCATCTGCGCAGGAAGGCCCGCCAGGAGCGCATAGGCGAGCGACTGCGGGATCAGCATGATCGTGACGATCACCGCGGCCAGCGCATCGTTGGCGAAGGCGTCGCGATCATATCGCCGGCCCCAGTCGAGTATGGGAATCCGGCGCGTGACCGCAGGAGGTAGGTTGAGGGGCATTGTCTTTCTTCAGCCGGGGAGGCTGTCCAGAAGATTGCTCATGTCGTAGCCGGCGTTGCTCGCGGCCTCGCGCAGTTGGTCCTTCGGCTTGCCAGCCAGCACGCCGGCGATCGTCCACAACATCGTGCAGCGGGTGCCGCTGCGACAATAGGCGAGGACCGGACCGTCGCTTCCCGCCACGGCATCGGCGAACGCACTCGCCGGTTCCACGCCGATCATCGCCGAGGTGACGGGCAGGAACGCCGTTTCCATGCCGGCGGCCCGGGCCGCCGCGGCCATCGCGTCATAGGGCGGCTGGCCCTCGTCCTCGCCGTCCGGCCGATTGCAGATCAGCAGGCGGTATCCTTGCTTGGCGAGTTCCGCGATGTCGTCGAGGGCGATCTGCGCGCTTACCGCGACCTTGTCGTCCAGCGGCTTTATGTTCATGTGCCGGCTCCGTTTCCTAGAGGGCGTTGATCGGGACTTTCAGCATCGGCCGGCCGTCCTTGTCGGTCGGGACCTCGCCAGCGCGCATGTTAACCTGCAGCGACGGGATGATAAGCCGCGGCATGTCGAGGGTCGCGTCGCGTTCGGTGCGCATCTGCACGAACTCTTCCCTGCTCTTGCCTTCGCCCACATGGATGTTGTGCGCCTTCTCGTCACCGACCGTGGTTTCCCACTCGATGTCGCGGCCGTTCGGGCCATAGTCGTGGCACATGAAAAGGCGCATCTCGTCAGGCAGGGCGAGCACTTTCTGGATGGAATCGTAGAGCGTTCCAGCGTCGCCGCCGGGGAAGTCCGCACGCGCCGAACCGCCATCCGGCATGAACAGCGTGTCACCGACAAAGGCCGCGTCGCCATAGACATGCGTCATGCATGCTGGCGTGTGTCCCGGCGTGTAGATGGCGAACGCCTCGATGGAGCCGATCTGGTAGCTGTCGCCGTCCTTGAACAGGGCGTCGAACTGCGAACCGTCGCGCTGGAATTCCGTGCCTTCGTTGAACACCTTGCCGAAGGTGTCCTGCACGATCATGATCTTGTCGCCGATGCCGATCTTGCCGCCGAGCTTCTGCTGGATGTACGGCGCCGCGGACAGGTGGTCTGCGTGGACATGGGTCTCGATGATCCACTCCAGCTTCAGGTCGTTCGCCGTGATGAAGGCGATGATCTCGTCGGCGTGGTCATAGGTGATCCGGCCGGCCGCGTAGTCGATGTCCATGACGGAATCGACCACAGCGCAGGCGTTGCTCTGCGGATCCTTGACGACATAGCTGATGGTGTTGGTCGCCGGATCGAAGAAGGGGGTGACCTCGGGCTTCACGTCCATTGTGACGGGATAGCTTGGCGTGTTCTCGGGATAGCTCGTCATGACGCTCTCCTTTTCTCCAGACTGTTGCCACGATTCCGCAGCATGTTTGCTTTGAGCGGCTCCCGCCGAGTTCGACATTCTGCTGGCAACACGTTCCGCTCAGAGGAGTTTTGCGTTGCCGACTTGCGAACCGCTTTCGTCTCACATATATTTGCGATTACAAATATGCAAGAGCGCTAATATAAAATGGACGTGACAGCCCTAGAGGACAAGATTTCCGACGCTTCGAAACTGCTGGAGATGATGGCACATCACCAGCGGCTGAAGATACTGTGCCTGTTGTCGGAAGGTGAGCGCAGCGTGTGGAGCCTGGCCGAGGACACCGGTCTGACGCAGCCGGCGATTTCGCATCACCTCAAGAAACTGCGGGATTGCGAACTCGTCAAGACGAGGCGCGACGCGCAGACGATCTTCTATTCGCTCAAGGGGCACGAGGTCGAATCCGTACTGAAGACCCTCAACGGCATCTACTGCAACTGATCGGGCGACGCCTGGTCGGTTACGATGTAGAAGGCCGGCGGAACGACAGCGGAGGATTCGACTGTGCAATTTGCTTTCCTGAACGGCGTCGTACTTCACTACCAGACGATCGGCGCTCCTGCGGGCAAGCCGACGATCGTGTTCGCCAACGCACTCGGCACCGACTTCCGGATCTGGCGCGACGTCATCGTGCGCCTTGCGGGCGATTTCGCCATCCTGACCTATGACAAGCGCGGCCATGGCCTCTCGGATGTGGGCGAAGCACCCTATTCCATGGACGACCATGTGTCGGACCTCGAAGCGCTGCTCGATCATCTCCAGGTCAAGAACGCCATCATATGCGGTCTGTCCGTGGGCGGCGTGATCGCGCAGGGGCTCTATGCCCGGCGCAAGGATCTCGTTCGCGCGCTGATCCTTTGTGACGCGGCGCCGAAGATCGGCGACACGGAAAGCTGGAACCAGCGGATTGCAATCGTGAACGAGGCGGGCATCGCTGCGCTCGCGGACAGTATCCTGCAGAAATGGTTCACGCCGGAATTTCGCGATCCCGGCAATGCCGACTTTGCGGGCTATCGCAACATGCTCACGCGTTCGCCGGTCGAAGGCTATGCGGGAACCTGCGCGGCATTGCGCGATTGCGACTACACCAACGACGCGCGGCAGATCGGCGTGCCCACCTTGTGCGTGGTCGGCGATCAGGACGGATCGACGCCACCCGATCTCGTTCTTTCCATGGCGAAGCTCATTCCGGCGGCGCGCTACGAGGTGATCGAGGGCGCCGGCCACCTACCTTGCGTCGAACAGCCGGAGACGCTGGTCGCGGTCATCCGGGCCTTCCTGTCCGGTCTCGACACCGGCGGGAACGGCGGATAGACCACACCCCCGACAGCACAACCTTCAAGGCAATCTGGACCATGACCGACGCCTACATCTGCGACTACATCCGCACGCCGATCGGCCGCTTTGGCGGCGTTTTGTCCTCGGTGCGTCCCGACGATCTGGGGGCGATCC
>NZ_JALEGV010000034.1 GCF_022763245.1 Oricola sp. | reverse complement strand
GGGACTTCGGGCGGCGGCTGCCACATGCGGGCGAGGCCGAAATTGACGTTTTTGTGGATCACCAGCAGGCCGGCCGCCTGCAGCTCCTCGCGCGCGGTGGGCTGCCTCTCCGTCCAGGGCTTGACCGGGCCGGGCTCGACGCCGCGCGCGGCGATGACGATCAGCCTTCGCGCGGCGGCCTCGGCCGGTCGCAACAGCCGCACGATCCTGCGCCAGACACGGCGCGGAACGTCATGCGCCCCGCCATCGTCCAGCCCGGCATAGAGGATCAGAACCGCGACGACACGCAGCAACGCCGCCCGGTTGCGGGCGATCGCGGCTGGCCAGTCGAAGATGTGGGGTCGCGCGTCGGTCATGGCGCGAGGGTAAGGGCGGGGAGCGGGGCGGTGGATCAGATGGTGGCGCCGGGGGCGGCGGATTTGGTGCAGAGTCTTGATTTTGGTGGAGTTTTTTAGTGGTCGCTTCGTGACGACCCCCACCCTTTATCCCTCCCCACAAGGGGGAGGGAGGGCGCTGGCATTGCGTTCAACCGTCGCCTGTTGCGCCTGGCTCGACGTGTTGGGTGAGGGGGCGAGGTCGAGCGCTTCCTCCCCCTTGTGGGGAGGGATAAAGGACGGTGAGGCCCGATTTCGGAGGGCCCTCATCCGTCTGCGCCGGTTCACGGAACCGCCGCATCCACCTTCTCCCACGGGGGGAGAAGGGAGGCGCGGGCGCGACGGATGTTCTCCGGCGAGAACCCGCCAGGCCGGCGGACCGAAACCCTATTTCGTCTTCGCTTCCTGCCAGAGGGCTTCCATCTCGTCGAGGGTGGCGTCGGCAGGGGATCTTTCGCGAGCGGCGAGGGCGGTTTCTATGTGGCGGAAGCGGGTGAAGAATTTGTGGTTGGCGGCCTCAAGGGCTGCTTCCGGCTCGACGTCGAGGTGTCGGCCGAGATTGACGAGCGCGAAGAGGAGGTCGCCATATTCCTCCTTCACCTTGTCGTCCTCGCCGGATCGCATCGCCTCGCGCAATTCGCCGATCTCCTCCTCGATCTTGTCGAGGATGGGCGGGGCGGTGTCCCAGTCGAAGCCGACGCGGGCGGCCTTGCGTTGCAGCTTGATGGCGCGGATCAGGGCGGGCAGGGCGCGGGGCACGTCGTCGAGCAGGGACGGGTGTTCGCCCGGCTCCACGCCGGCGGCCTTGGCGGCTTCGGCGTGCCTTGCCGCCTTCTCGGCCTTCTCCTCGGCCTTGATCTTCTCCCACATGCCCTTGGCGAGCTTCTTGCCGCGGACGTTGTCCGGCCCGAAGACGTGCGGGTGGCGGCGGATCATCTTCCTGGTGATCGCCTCGACGACGTCGCCGAATTCGAAGTGGCCGGCTTCCTCGGCCATGCGCGCGTGGAAGACCACCTGGAGCAGCAGGTCGCCCAATTCGTCGGGCAGATCGACCATGTCGTCGCGCTCGATCGCGTCGGCGACCTCGTAGGCCTCCTCGATCGTGTAGGGGACGATCGTGGAGAAGGTCTGCTCGACATCCCAGGGACAGCCGGTCTCGGGATCGCGCAGCCGGGCCATGATCTCGATCAGGCGGGAAATGTCGCGGGAAGGGGTCATGGCGCCATTCTTATGCGAAAACGCGAAGACGGCGAGATGACAGATGCCGGGCATCCACAGAATCCGCGGCTGCGGGCGGCTTATGAAGGGATCGGGGCGCCGAAACGCCCCGACAGGCTTGCCTATGGCTGCTGGATCGACTCGATGTATTCGACCAGCGCGACCATGCGGGCGCGCACCAGCAGTTCGGCGCTGAAGGGCTGCGTGCCGCCGGTGGCGTCGCGCGAGAAGACCGTGCCCCAGATCGGCATGTCGCCGGCGCCATGGGCGCGAGTCTCGGCCCGTCCGTCGATGGTCTGGTAGACCTTCACGAAGGGATAGACGTCGCCATTGTCCTTCAAGAGCGTCGTCAGGTTCGGCGGCGCGGTCTTCAGTTCGCTGGCGAATTCTCCTCCGCCCTTGCCGTCGGCCCCGTGGCAGACGGCGCATGCCTCGCCGAAGAGCTGCTTGCCCATGGCGATGTCGTCGGCCGCGGCGCTCGTCACGGTCAGGCCCAGAACGCCGATGCCGACGGTGAGGGCGGTCAGGTAGTGTGCAATGCTTGTTTTCATTTTTTCCTCCCGAAATAGGATTACCCAACGGAAGGAAGTATCGGACCGGCCCGAGCGGTCCTCATTGACGCCGATCAACGGAATTGACCCAACGTAAGACGACCATGGCGCGACGCGTTACCGCGCGGCGCGGGCGAGGCCGTGGGCGATGAGGCGATCCAGCAGCTCGGCATAGGCAATGCCGCTGGCGGCGAGCGCCTTGGCGTACATGGAGATGTCGGTGAAGCCCGGGATCGTGTTGATCTCGTTGACCAGGCAGCGCATGTCGGCGGTGACGAAGAAATCGACGCGGGCCATGGCGTCGCAGCCGGTGGCGCGGAAGGCGGTGGCGGCCATGTCGCGCAGGCGTGCCTCCATGTCGGGGGCGAGTTCGGCCGGGATCTTCAGGGCCGCGCCGTCGGCGTCGACATACTTGGCGTCGTAGCTGTAGAAGCCGTGACTTTCGGCCGGGACGATCTCGCCGGGGCGCGAGACGGCGAGGGCGCCTTGCGGGTCTTCGAGCACGGCGAATTCGATCTCGCGGCCGTCGATGAATTCCTCGGCGAGGAGCTTGTCGTCGTGCCGGAAGCCTTCGGCGAGCGCGGCGTCGTAGCCGGCGGCGTCGGCGACCTTGGAGACGCCGACGGACGAGCCCTGGCGTGCGGGTTTCACGAAGACGGGCAGGCCGAGTTGCGTTTGCAGTTCGGCGAAGGACAGCAGGGTGTCGCCCTGGCGCAGCACGAGCGAGCGGGCGACGGGGATGCCGGCGTCGCGCAGCAGGCGCTTGGCGAGATCCTTGTCGATGGAGGTCGCCGAACCGGCGATGCCGCAACCGACGAGCGGCACACGGGCGACGGCGGCCAGGCCCTGGACCGAACCGTCCTCGCCATGCGGGCCGTGCAGGACGGGAAAGAGCGCGCCGATCGGCGGCAGTTCGTCGGTGCCGTCCGGGCCGGCGGCGAGGAGGCGGCCGCGACCGCCCGGAACGAGCGCGAGTTCGGGACCTGTCTCGTCGGCCGTCAGCGTGCCGTCGGCGAAGCTCGCCGAACGCCACTGGCCCTCGCGCGTGACGAAGACCGGCACGACGTCGTATTTCGCCGGATCGAGGCCGGCCACGACATTGGTGGCGGACATGACCGACACATCATGCTCGGCCGAGCGGCCGCCATAGAGGACGGCGATGCGCAGGCGTTCGGGGGAAGCGGTCATCGAGATCTCCGGACTGGAATTGTGGCGTCAAAGGCGCGCGAAATGGGCGTTCAGGGCCGCGAGCACGTCGGCCGGGCGTTCCTCGACGAGGAAGTGGCCGGTGTCGATCGCGTGGCCGGTGACGGCCGGGAACCAGGCGCGCCAGGCGTCGAGCGGATCGATGTGATGCGCGACGACGCCGCGGGCGCCCCACAGGACGAGGCAGGGAACGGCGCTGGTCCGGCCGAGATCGGCGCGGTCGTGGTCGAGGTCGGAGGTGGCGGCGGCGGTGTAGTCTCCGCACCAGGCGGCCACCACGTCCGGCTTGCGCGCCGCGCGCTCGTATTCGGCGAGCGCATCCGGATCGAACATGTCGAGACTGGCCGAGAGGCCGGCCAGCGCGGAATGCAGGAAGAGGATTGGATCGCCGGAGATCAGCCGGCGAGGCATGTCGCCGGGCTGGGACAGGAAGAGCCAGTGGAAATAGCGCCTGGCGAGCCAGTCATCCATGGTGCGCCAGGCGTCGAGCGTCGGCAGGATGTCCATCAGCACCAGCGAGCGCACGGCGCTTTCGTGATCGAGCACCATGCGGTGGGCGGTGCGGGCGCCGCGATCGTGGGAGACGACGTGGAAGCTCTCGTGGCCGAGATGCGCCATCAGCGCCACCTGGTCGCGGGCCATGGCGCGGAAGGTGAAATCGCCGTCATGGGCGAGGCTGTCGCCATAGCCGCGCAGATCCGCGACGACGACGCGATGGCTGCGCGCGAGGTCTTCGGCGATGCCGTGCCACATGGCGTGGGTCTGCGGATAGCCGTGCAGCAGGAGCAGGGGCTCGCCGGCGCCGCCGACCCTGGCGTGGATCGTCGCGCCGTCGAGCGCGACGTCGATCTCCTCAAAGCCTGCGAACATCACGGTCTCCGCAACGGTTGGACGCTCAAGGCGCTATCAAAGCCGCCATGCCGTTGTCAAAGCCGCGTGCACTTACCGCCAAATCCGCTTGTCGCATAAGATGGATTATGGAACTATTTGGTGTCCCGTACCGCTATGACCTGCGGTTTGACGGCGTCCGTCAGTGCCTTGGGATCGACGCTGAAGACGCTGTCCGGACGTCCGGCGGCCGCCCACACGATTGCGTAGCCCAGCAGGCTCTCGTCCAGCCATGTGGCGATCGGCGCCTTGTGGCCGACGGGTGCGACGCCGCCGATGGCGAAGCCCGTCTCGTCGCGCACGCGGCGGCCGTCACATCGCTTGAGCTTCAGGCCGTAGCGCGTTGAAATGTAATCCAGATCGGCGTTGTGATCACCTGACACGAGAAGCAGGACAAGAGCACCGTTTTCGGCATTCTCGAAGACCAGAGACTTGACGATCTGGCCGACGGCGCAGCCACACGCGGCCGCGGCGTCTTCGGCCGTGCGCGTCGACTGGTCCATGACCCTGAGCTCGATCTGGAGCCCGAGACGTTCGGCGTCCTTGGCGACGCGCTCCATGCTCGAACCGGGCTTCGGGACGACGGGGTCGCTCATGCGGTCTCCAGTTCGATGACAAGCCCGTCATGGGCCGGCTCGACGTGATCGGGCGTCTCGGCGCGCACCGTGTCGTAATCGAGCGGAATGTGCATATGGGTCAGATATGCGCGTTTGGGCGCCAGTTCCATAATCACGTCCAGCGCCTGCTGCAGCGACAGATGGCTCGGATGTTCGCGATATTGCAGCGCGTCGATGATGAGCACGTCGAGGCCCTGCATCTGCGCCAGCGTCTCGTCGGGATAGGAACTGACGTCGGAGCAATAGGCGAAATCGCCGATGCGGAAGCCGAGCGAATGGATCCTGCCATGCTGCTGGACGAGCGGTTGGAAGACGATGTCGCCCCCCGGCCCCGACACCGGGAACGGCTGGTCGAGTGCGATCGGCTGGCGCCGCAGGATCGGCGGATAGCCGCTACCGGCCGGCGTCTCGAAACAGTAGCGGAACCCCTCCCACAGGCGCTCATAGGTGGCGTCGTCGGCCCAGATGTCGACGAGCCGCTTCTGCCACAGGACGAAGGTGCGCAGGTCGTCGATGCCATGGATGTGGTCGGCATGCGGATGGGTGTAGACGACGCCGTCGAGCTGGCGGGCCTGAACGTCGAGCATCTGCTGGCGGAAATCCGGGCCGGTGTCGATGACGACGCAGGTGCGCTCGCCGGAGGGCGCGATGCGCTCGGCGAAGAGCGACGCCCGCAGGCGGCGGTTGCGCGGATTGTGCGGGTCGCAATTGCCCCAGTCGCCGTTGAGCCGCGGCGTGCCCGGAGACGAGCCGCAGCCAAGGACCGTGTAGCGCATTGTCGCCATGTCGGGATCAGGCATCGTGGCGCGGCACTTTCGCAAACAGGCGGTAGAAATTCTCCGTCGTCGTCCGGCCGATCTCCTCCAGCGTCACGCCGCGCACGTCGGCCAGCACCTGGGCGGTGTTCTTCACATAGGCCGGCTCGTTGCGCTTGCCGCGATGCGGCGGCGGCGCGAGAAACGGCGCGTCGGTTTCCACGAGCAGCCGGTCGGCGGGAACGTCGCGGGCGATGTCGCGGATGGCCTGCGAGTTCTTGAAGGTCAGGATGCCGGAAAAGGACACGTAGCCACCCAGCGCCACGCCGGCCTCGGCCAGCGCGCGGCCCGAGGAAAAGCAGTGCAGAATGAAGGGGAAGGCCCCCTTCCCTCGCGTTTCCTCCGTCAGGATCGCGATCATGTCCTCGTCGGCGTCGCGCGCGTGGATGACGAGCGGCAGGCCGGTGCGGCGGGCCGCCTCGATATGGCGCCGGAAGCCCTCGGCCTGCGCGTCGCGCGGCGCCTTGTCGTAATAGTAGTCGAGCCCGGCCTCGCCGATCGCCACGACCTTCGCGCCCTCGGCCAGGCGCACGAGGTCGTCGGCGGTGACGTCGAGTTCCTGGTCGGCATTGTGCGGATGCGTGCCGACCGAGCAGAAGACGTCGTCATAGGCGTCGGCGATGGCGCGGATGTCGTCGAAGCGGCGGACATGGGTGGAGATCGTGACCATGCGGACGATGCCGGCGTCACGCGCGCGCTGGACGATCGCGTCACGCTCCTCGGCGAAATCGGGGTAATCGAGATGGCAATGGCTGTCGATGAGCATGGGTGCAGACGGGCTTCAATTGACGGTCGGGCGCGGTTTCCTGCCGACGATGACATTGGTGTCCTCATCGACAATCTCAAAACCGGCCTCGTGAAACAGGTTCAGCCAGTCTCGCACCGTTCGACCTCTATCGTGGAAAAAACGCGGGTTGATTTCAACAATGACGCAGACGCAGTCGCGCAATGCGGCACTGTCGCATTCGAAGACATCGAATTCGGTTCCCTCGATGTCGCACACGAGAGCGTATGGACCCTGAACGCCCGTCTCTTCAAGCACCTGCGACAGGGTTTTCGCCGGAACCGGGACGACGGGGCCGTCGTCGGCGCCCCGCGCGAGCCGACTCATGGTCATCAGCGGGCGGAGCAGGAAATCGACCTGCGGCTTGCCCTCATAGGCGATGGCGGCGGTGACGAGCGTCGTCTTCCCGGCGTTCCGCTTCAGGTCCGTGTTGCGGTTCAGATAAGGCGCGAGCGCCTCATGCGCCTCGACGATGACGTGCCGGGCGTCGGGGCCGATCCTGTCGCGGATGAAGGGGCTGACGATGCCGAAGCCGCCGCCGAGTTCGACGACATCGACGCCTTCAGGGAGATGGCTGGCGACGAATTCGCGCATCGGCCTTTCGTATTCGCCCGTGTCGACGCCGCGCTGGAGCGCGTAGTTGCTGCCGGGCGGAAGGGCGAAGGCATGGCCGCCGATGCGGTAGACCGGTCCGTGCAGGCGCTCATGCAGCACATAGGCCAGCTTGCGCAGCTTGAAGCGTCGCGGCAGCACGTCTTCCGGCCGGTTGAAGCGCCGGTTGCGGCGGAAATCGCGGATCGCGCGGGCGAGCCATGACGCGCCGATCGCCGATTTCGTGACGGTGGTGCGCACGCGGCGCGGCGTCAGCGCACGGGCGTATTTGTCCTCGAAGGCGCGCGCCGACCGCACGAAGGAAGGCCCGGTCACGGCGTGGCCGCGGTGTTCGACATGGAAGCCGATGACATAGGCCTTGCGACCGGCGAGCGCCGCCTGGACGACCATGTCCGGGCCGTACATGTGGAAGCCGTGGAGATCGGCGGACAGGCCCGGATTGGTCGACTGCCGGGCGATGATGAAGTTCTCGTCGAGCGAGATCACCTCTTCTGGAAAATCGCCCGCGTGGCGCTTGTAGCCACCGATATCGGTGATGCACTGGATCGGCATGCGCCCGTCGGGGCCGTATCCGGCGTTGCCGGCGACGCCCCAGTCGGGATCGCGCGCGGTCAATTCCTGCAGCCTGGCATCGAGCAGCGCGATGTCGTCACAGGCGAGGATGTCCTGATGGCAGAGCACGAGGAATTCGCCGCGCGCCCGGGCGATCAGGACATTGAGGCCGGCATAGGCGTCGAACCGGTTCCCGGCGGTGTTGTCGACATAGAGGAACTCGCAGGCCGCTTCGGAGAAGCCCTTCTCGCGGAAGGACGCCACCATCTCGCGATAGAGGCCGACATCGGTGACCAGCGAGCAGAAGGAATAGCGCAACGCCGGGCCCGGAACGCTTTCGACGTCCACGGTTCCCAGCGGAAAGGCTTCGCTCATGGCATGGACGCCTTCTAGCCGGCCGCCTCGCTGTCGACATAGCGCGGGAAGACGCCGCTCGGCGCGGGCAGTTCCGTGCCGGGCACCAGCATCGCCTCGATGCTGTCGAAGTCGCGCGCGTCGGCCGGCGCGGCCACCAGGTCGAGCAGCTTCTCGGCCGAAGCCGGGATGTAGGGCTGCGCGAGGATCGCGATGCGGCGCACGGTTTCGGCGACCACGTAGAGCACGGTCTTCATGCGGTCCGGATCGGTCTTGCGCAGCGCCCACGGGGCCTGGGCGTCGATGTAGCGGTCACCGGCGGCCGCGACCTCGAAAGTCGCCTCGACGGCCTTGTGGATCGCCTGCTTGTCCATCGCGTCGCGGGCGGCGGCGAGCGCCTTGGCGCCCTCGGCCAGAAGCGCCTCGTCTTCCGCCGTGAAGGCGCCGTGCTGCGGCACCCTGCCCTCGCAATGCTTGGCGATCATCGACAGCGAACGCTGCGCCAGGTTACCGAGGCCGTTGGCGAGGTCGGCGTTGATGCGGTTGACGATCGCCTCGTGGCTGTAGGAGCCGTCATTGCCGAAGGGCACTTCGCGCATGAAGAAATAGCGCACCTGGTCGAGCCCGTAGGCGTCGATCAGCGCGAAGGGATCGACGACATTGCCGACCGACTTCGACATCTTCTCGCCCTTGTTGAACAGGAAGCCGTGGGCGAAGACGCGCTTCGGCAGTTCGACGCCCGCGCTCATCAGGAAGGCCGGCCAGTAGACGGCGTGGAAGCGCACGATGTCCTTGCCGATGATGTGCATGGCCGGCCAGTAGCCCCAGCGATCGGCGCTCTCGTCCGGGAAGCCGGCGGCGGTGATGTAGTTGGTCAGCGCGTCGACCCAGACATACATGACGTGGCTGTCGTTGCCGGGCACCGGCACGCCCCAGTCGAAGGTGGTGCGCGAGATCGACAGGTCCTTCAGGCCGCCCTTGACGAAACTCGCGACCTCGTTGCGGCGTTCGGCCGGCAGGACGAAATCCGGGTTTTTCTCGTAGAGTTCGAGCAACTTGTCGCCATAGGCGGAGAGGCGGAAATAGTAGCTCTCCTCCTCCACCCACTCGACTTCGGAGCCGAGCGGCTCGCGGCGCACGCCGTCCTCGCCGACGGTCGTCTCGCTCTCGTCGAAATAGGCTTCCTGGCGCACCGAGTACCAGCCGCCATATTTGCCGAGATAGATGTCGCCGGCGGCCTCCATGCGCTTCCACAGCTCCTGCACGGCGGCCTTGTGGCGCGGCTCGGTGGTGCGGATGAAGTCGTCATTGGAGCAGCCGAGCGTCTCGACCATGCGGCGGAAGACGGCGGAATTCCTGTCGGCCAGCTCGATCGGCGCGATGCCTTCCTTCTCCGCGGTCTGCTGCATCTTCTGGCCGTGCTCGTCCGTGCCGGTCAGGAAGAACACGTCTTTCCCGTCATGGCGCGCGAAGCGGGCCAGCACGTCGGTCGCGATGGCGGTGTAGGCGTGGCCGATATGCGGCACCCCGTTGGGGTAGAAGATCGGCGTCGTGATGTAGAAACGGTCTTTGGCGGACATCTTGGCTTGTCTGGAACGAGGAAACGGAGTGCCCTGCTCTAAACGATTTCAATGACCGATGGAAAGCCGCGAAGCGGGAAAAATCACGCCGGGCGGGTCGCCGAGAGAAGATCGTGAACGTCGCCGAGCAGCGAGAGGAAATCCTGCTTGCGGTCGAGGTTGAAGGCGTCGGTCATGCGCATGCGTTCCTGGATCGCGATGTCGGCGGACGCCAGCCGCTCGGCCGCGCGCAGGCGACCGTGCCTTGCGGCGGCGGTCGCGGCGTCGCGCATGCGGTCCAGAACGAGGTCGCGCAGGATCTCGCGGTGGATGTCGGTCTTGCGGTTGCCGGCGACATCGGCCAGGCGATGCGCCTGCTGGGCGTCGAATTGCGGCGCGTCGAGACAGGCGTCGAGCGCCTCCTGCAGGTCCAGCCCGCCGAATTGGGCGAAGAGGAGCGTGCGCCGCGCGCTGCCGCCGCCGAGTGCCGACAGGCGCGCCACCGCGGCCTCGTCATGCGCGCCCGACTGTTCGCCGATCACGCGGGTGATCTCGTCGTCCGACAGCGGCGCGAATTTGAGGATCTGGCAGCGCGAGCGGATGGTCGGCAGGAGCCCGCCGGTGCCGTGCGCGATCAGGACGAAGACCGCGCGCGCCGGCGGTTCCTCCAGCATCTTCAGAAGCGCGTTGGCGGCGTTGCGGTTGAGGTCGTTGACCGGATCGACGATCACGACGCGCCAGGAATCGGCGCCCGCCGCGGTCATGGAGAAGAAGCGCTGCAGACGGCGGATCTCGTCGACCGTGATGGCGGATTTGAAGCCGGTGCCCTGATCGTTCTTCGGCCGGGTGAGATAGAGCAGGCCCGGATGGGCGCCCTGCGCGATCTGGCGGAAGACCGAGGTGGTCTCGTCGACCAGGCCCATCGCGCCCGATGCCGGATCGAGCAGCCGGTTGGCGAGGTGGAAGGCGGCGGTCGCCTTGCCGATGCCGCGCTCGCCCTCGAAGATCATCGCGTGGTGCAGCTTGCCGCTCTCGATCGCCTCGGTGAGGAATTCGACCTCGCGCGCATGGCCGTGCAGGCGCGGCGTCAGCTGCGGCGGGGCGATGCCCTCCAGCGCGTCATGGGTGGCGGGAACCTCGATCACTCGGCCGGCGCTCCGGGTTTTTCCTCGGCGGTTTCGTGGGCGGCGGCGGGACTGATGGCGTCCTCGCGGAAGATCGCCTCGGCAAAGGCCGTCTTGACCACGTCCAGCACCTTCTGCGCCACGTCGTCGGCAGAGCCCGAGGCGTCGATCACGCGGCAGCGCTCCGGCTCCTTGCGGGCGATCTCCAGGAACGCCACGCGGCGCAACTCGTGCGCGGTGACGTCTTCCTTCTCGAAGCGGTCGACGGGCGCGGACGGATCGCGGCGCTCATGCGCGCGGCGCAGCCCCTCTTCCGGCGGGATGTCGAGGATGACGGTCAGGTCCGGCACGAGGCCGGCGATCGCGATGCGCTCCAGCGCCTGCACGAAGCCCGGGTCGAGGTTTTCGCTGGCGCCCTGATAGACGCGGGTGGAATCCATGAACCGGTCCACGAGCACGATCTCGCCGCGCTCCAGCGCCGGGCGGATCTTCTGCTCGACATGGTCGTTGCGCGCGGCGGCGAACAGCATGGCTTCCAGATAGGGACCGAAGGGTTCGGCGGCGCTGGTGTCGAGCACGACGTGGCGCACGGCCTCGGCGCCGGGCGTGCCGCCGGGCTCGCGCGAGACGGTCACGGTGTGGCCGAGGTCGCGCAGCGTTTCCGCCAGACGCCTGATCTGGGTCGACTTGCCGGCCCCGTCGCCGCCCTCGAAGGTGACGAACAGGCCCCGCTCATACGAACCCGGTTCCGTCCCGGTTTCAGATCCAGCCAAGCGCGAGCTCCGTCAGGGCGTCGAGCGCGCGGCGATAGATCGGGCCCTGGGGAACGGCCTGGGCGGCGTAAAGCGGCGTTTCCTGGGTCAGCGTGTCGCCGATCCAGACCTTGAGCGTGGCGATCTCCTGGCCTTCCTCGACCGGCGCCATGACCGGGCCGGTATAGACGACGCGCGCCTTCATCCGGTCGCGGTCGGTGATCGGCAGCAGGATGTCGAGATCCTCCTTGACGGTGACCGGCACGGTGAGCTGCGCGCCGCCGTAAAGACGCACATTGCCGATCTCGTCGCCCTTCTTGAAGATCTCGTATGGCTCGAAGGCGCGGGCGCCCCATTCCAGGAGCTTGCGTGCTTCCTCGGCGCGGGCGCGCGAGGATTCCAGGCCGCTCATCGCGACGATCAGCCGGCGGCCGTCGCGCTCGATGGAGCCGACGATGGCGTAGCCGGATTCCTCGGTGTGGCCGGTCTTCATGCCGTCGGCGCCGATATTCATCGTCAAAAGCGGATTGCGGTTGCGCTGCAGGATCTTGTTCCAGGTGAAATCGCGCTGCGCGTAATATTTGTAATATTCCGGATATTCGCGCCGGATGTGATCGCCCAGCTTGGCGAGATCGCGCATCGTCACCTTCTGCAGCGGGTCCGGCAGGCCGGTGGAATTGGTGAAATGCGAATCGTCCAGGCCGATCTTCTTCGCCCGGTCGTTCATCAGGCTCGCGAACACCTCTTCGGAGCCGGCCATGCCCTCCGCGATGATGATGCAGCCGTCATTGGCGGACTGGACGATGACGCCCTGGATCAAATCCTCGAGCCGGATCGACGAGTTGAGTTCGGCGAACATGGTCGAGCCGCCGGAACTGGCGCCGCCGCTGCGCCAGGCGTTCTCGCTGACCAGGAATTCGTCGTCCATGGACAGCCGCCCGGCCTTCAGCGCGTTGAAGACGACCTCCATGGTCATCAGCTTGGCGAGCGAGGCCGGCGGCACCTTCTGGTCGGCGTTCTTGGCGTAAAGGATCGTGCCGGTGTTGGAATCCAGCAGGATCGCCTGCTCGGCGCGGGATTCGAACATCTGCGCCGCCGCCGGCACCGTGAGCGCGATCATCGCCATCAAAGCGACGATCGGAGCCAGCCAGGATTTCATTGTCTCAAGCGATTTCATGGCGCCATCCGGAGCAAGGGGCTTTGCCTAGAAATAGCAAACTCCGCCCCGGTTAAGCAACGCGCGAACCGACCGGCTTTAGCGGGACTTCCAGTCCGTGACGGCGATTTTGCCGAAAGGATCGCCGGAAAAGGCCGCCGAAACGCGCTCGGTGGCGTAGGCGGAGACCGATGCCGAATCGCTTCGGCCGGCAGGCGTCGGGATCGCTTCCGGCGGCTTGCGGAAGCCGAGCGCGGAGGCGACGAAGGACGATCCGCCGGTCAGCGCGCCGGCGATGCCGCCGACCGGGCCAGCCGGTTCCGCCTGCATGGCGAGGCGGGTGCGGCCGTCGGCCGGGTATTGCGGGATGTTGCGGGCCGACGCCAGCAGGAAGGCGTCGTCCTGCCCGTGGAGCGGGGCGCGGCCCGCGTAATCGACGCGCACCTTGGCGGTTCCGCTGCGGGTGTAGTCCAGCATGTCGGCCGCCCGCTTGGAGAGGTCGATGATGCGGTCGTCGGCGAAGGGGCCGCGATCGTTGACGCGCACGATCACCGAGCGGCCGTTTTCCAGATTGGTGACGCGCGCATAGCTCGGCAGCGGGAACGTCTTGTGGGCCGCAGTCAGGTGGGTCATGTCGTAGACCTCGCCATTGGCTGTCAGGCGGCCGTGAAAGGCCGCGCCGTACCACGAGGCGCGCCCGACCTGCGTCTTCTTCGGGTTGGCGGTCGGATAATAGGTCTTGCCGGCGACCGTGTAGGGCTTGCCGATCTGGTCGCGCCCGCCGCCGCGCGGCACGTAGGACGCCATCGCCACGCGCGGGCTGGCGTCCACGCCGAGCGACGCGGCCGAGAAATACTCGCCCCCCGACGTCTCGCCATTGGCGGCATAGATGCCGCCGAGCCCCGCAAGGCCGAGTTTCGGTTGCGGCGACGAACATCCCGCGGTCGCAAGGCCAATGGCGGCGACAAGGCAGGATGCAAGGGCCGGATTTATCCTCAGAGACAGAAAGGGCATGGGGCTACGAAATACACAAACACCACGGAAAGGCCAATCCAGAACAGGCGCGACCGAATTTCCGTATCACGTCCGCTTTATGGTCCGGTTAATGCCGCGATGCAAGTTTGCGGGAGGCGGCGCGGCTCACCCTGCCCCGCCCGCGCTGCGACGATGCGAATGACGGTTGCACGAATTCGGCGTTTCATGCGAAGAGGACGCCTCCGGAGAGGTGGCCGAGCGGTTTAAGGCACCGGTCTTGAAAACCGGCGTGCGAGCGATCGTACCGTGGGTTCGAATCCCACCCTCTCCGCCATTGTCTGACCTCGCGCTGTCGCCCTTCGGGCTTCGCTCCGGTCGGGGCCTCGCGAAGGCTCGGACGCCCGGTCGGGCTTGCGAACCCTTAAGGGTTCGGGGCGCGGGCCTGGCGATGCTTGTCTTTGTGATTACAACGACTTGTAACGGTTCTTTGATCTCGTTTCTGCGCTGCCGCTCTCCGCGGCAATCACCCCCGCGCGTCCGCGATCACTCCAGGCCTGTCGAGGCGAGGCCGGAGGATATGCCGGTCAGGGAGCCGGGCAGGAACAGGGTTTCGGTGCCGCCTTGCATGCGGAAGCCGACGTTGAGGCGGTTTCCTCGCTTAAGGGAATCGACGGCCTTCTTGTCGAGCGGCGTTCTGGCGATGCAGCCGCTCGGCACGCAGGTCTCTATCCTGAGGATCAGCTTGACGCGGTCGTCGATGTCGGCCTGCACGCCGCGCGGGATGTCGAGGCCGAGCGGGAGCAGGACGGCGAGCATGAGGGTGGTGCTCTTCTGGTCCCGGCCGATATTGATGCGGCCGATCGGCTTGCGCGTCTCCTGGGCGACCAGGGTCTGGCTGAGCACGCACTCCCGGCTGCCGCCTTCGGGGACCTGGCAGGTGTAGATCCAGTCCCCGGCGACGCCTTCTTCCTTGGCCTCCTGCGCCCCGGCTCCAGCGCTCGCCGAGAACACCAGACCGGCGGCAAGGAGGGCGGCGACGCCCGCCGATTGCAGCTTCGCGATCACCACTGGATCTGCAGTTTCGCCTGCCCCTGATAGCCGATCACCTCGCCGGCATCGACGCCGTAGAAGCCCTTGACGTTGGACGACAGGCTCAGGTTTCCGCCGAGATCGGCGTCGAAGCCGAAGCCCAGGCCGACCTGCGTTCCGCCCATTCCGGTGGTGTATTCGTAATTGTCGACGACGACCGTCTTGTCCTCGGAGAGTTCATGCGAGACCGAGATGTCGGCGAAGGAGGAGAAGCCGTCGAAATGCGCCTCGCTGCGGATGCCGCCGCGCACCGCCATGGAGGCGCCGTCGGCGAATTCGACCGTATCCACCCAATCGCTGTCGACGTCCGAATAGGTCGAGTTCTGATAGGCGAACTGTCCCCACGGCGTGATCTTCATCTTGTCCGTGCCGATCGAGACGCCCGCTTCCACCAGCGCGGTGGCCGTGCGGCCCTTCGCGGTGAGATCGGAGGCGTTGGTCGGCGTCATGGTCCAGTCGGTGAAGCTGTACTGACCGACGGCGTCGATATAGGCCATCTCGTTGGACCAGTTCGCCTGGATACCGCCCGAGTAGATCTGGCCCGACAGGTTCGCGGTTCCGGTCTCGGTCGTCACGTCGCTGTCCGACTTCGAATACGAGCCGAGGAGACCCGCGCGGAAGCCTTCGTTCTGGAGGACGTCCGTGCCGAATTCCGTGAAATAGACCGACTGGGTGTGATCGACCGTGTCGTGGTAATCCGTGCTGGAGGCGGACACGCGCATCCAGGCCGGGTTCGGGCCGTCGGCGCCGTTCAGCCCGCGCCGGTCGACCATGGTTCCGAGCGTGTTGCGGATCGCATGCTGCTCCGAGCCGGTCATGATGGCGAGGCCGTAGGTCTCGTCCTGGACGATGGTCGTGAGACCGTAGACCACCACGTCTCCCGCGCCGAAGAACTCTTCCTCGGTCAGCGGGCTGGGTTCGACGATGTCGGTGCTGCTCGCGGTGACCACGCGGCGGTCGAGAAGCACTTCGCGGCCGTTCTGGGTCAGGCGGTTCGCCTGGACGAAGTTGTTGTCCTCGGCGCCGCCGATGCGGATCAGCTCGATGTCGCCGATGTCGCCGAGTTCGGTTCCGCGGTCGGAGTTCCAGTTCGCCAGCGTCACGGTCAGCACGCCGGAGACGTCGCCGCCGACATTGGTCTGGTCGTAGTTCACGCCCGCGACCGGATCGGTGACGCCGAATTCGATCTCGAACAGCGAGTCCGCGTAGTTGAGGTTGCTCAGGTCGCCGCCGATGGCGATCTGGCCGGGAGACTCGCCCGGCGACAGGAGGCCGTTCAGGTCCAGATTGCCGACGATGTAGACGTTGCCGGTGATCGCGCTGTTGTCGATGACCGCGTCGCCATAGACCTGCAGCGCGCCGTTGAGCGTGCCGCCGAAGATGTTGGCGCCGGCTTCGGCCGTCAGGTTGCCGTCGATCTTGCTGCCGTCGTCGAACACGACCGAGCCGCCGCTCTGGATGTAGAAGCTCGCCGTGTTGGCAAGGCCTTCCCAGCTCGCATCCGTGGCGACCGTCACATTGGTGCCGCCTGAACCCGTCTTGGCGTCGGTGTCGATGATGTCGCCATTGGCCGAGCTGCCATTGTCGATGATCAGGTTGACGATGCCGTCCGATCCGGCGCCGGAGCGCTCGACCAGCAGCAGGGTGCCGTCATTGCCGAGGATCTCGGTGCCGCTCGCCAGCGTGAAGGTGGCGACGCCGCCCGCCTCGTCGAAGCTCGCATAGGCGGTGGACAGATCGGTGTCGAGCGTCGTGCCCGTCGCCGTGATCGACCCGCCATTGATGATCGAGAAGGCCGAGAGGCTCGACCCGCCGTCGACGGAGCCGCCGTTCATCAAGACCGTGCCGCCGTCGCTGGCAAGGATGCCGCTTTGCGAGGTGACGTCCTGGAGCGTCTGCGTGCCGCCGGACACCTCGAAGCCGCCGGTGCCCTCGATGTCGCCGGAGAAGATCGTGGAGGCGTTGGTGACGACCAGGCGTTGGGTGCCGAGTTCGACCGTTCCGTCGCCTGCGAGCGTGCCGATGCTGGCGCCGGCCGTGGTCTGCGAGATGTCGAGATCGCCGTAGAGCGACACCATGGCGGAGGCGGCAATGCTTCCGCTTCCCTGCAACGCCAGCGTCGCGTCCTCGGCGACCGTCGTGTTGCCGGTGTAGGTGTTGGTGCCCGTCAGGGTCTGCACGCCGCCGTCGATCGACAGGCCGCCGGTGCCGCCGATGCCGCCGGAGAAGGTGCCGGAAGCATCCGAAACGGCCAGCGAATTCGACCCGAGGCTGACGACGCCCGAGCCGGTGAGGCTGGCGATTTCGGCGTCGGAGGTCTTGCCGGAAATGTCGAAGGTGCCGTTCGCCTCGACGCCGGACGACGCGGCGACCGAGCCGCCGCCCGTCAGCGCCAGGCTGGCGCCGTTGGCGATGACTGTCGCGCCGGTGTAGCTGTTGATGCCCGACAGCGTCTGCGTGCCGCCGTTCACCGTCAGGCCGCCGAGGCCTGCGATGTCGCCGGAAAACGCCGTCGAGCCGTTGGAAATGACCAGGGACTGGGGGCCGAGGGTGACGTCGCCAACGCCGGCCAGGGTGACGATCGATGCGCCCGAGAGCGTGCCGGAGATGTCGAAATCGCCGTCGGCGACGACCTTCGAGGAGGAGGCGATGCTGCCGGACCCCGTCAGCGCGAGCTTCGCGCCATCCTCGATCGTTGTGACGCCGGTATAGGTGTTGGTGCCCGTGAGGGTCTGCGTGCCGCTCTCGACGGTGAAATTGCCGCCCGATCCGGAGACGACGCCCGCGAAGGTGCCGTCAGCGTCGGTCACCGCGAGGGTCTTGGAGCCGAGCACGACGTTGCCGCTGCCCGTCAGCGCCTTGACGTCCGCGCCGGTGGTCGTCGCGGCGATGTCGAAGGTGCCGGCGACCGCGACTTCGCTGGAATCCTCGATCGAACCGCTGCCCAGAAGCGTCAGTTCGGCGCCCGCGTCGATGGTCGTCTTGCCGGTATAGGTGTTCTCTCCGGAGAAGGACTGGTTGCCGCCGCTGACGCGGACGGTTCCCGACCCGTCGATCGTTCCGCTGAACGTGGTCGAGGCGTTGGTGAACACGAGGCCGTTGGAGCCAAGCGTGACATCGCCCGCTCCAGACAGGGTCGTGACCGAAACGTCGCCGTTGGAACCCGAGATGTCGAATTCGCCCTGAAGCACGAGGCTGGAGGACGAGATGCTGCCGTCGTCGAGCAGGGCGAGCGTGGTCCCCGTCTGCACGGTCGTCGAGCCGGAATGGGTGTTGGCGGCCGTGAGCGCGATGGTTCCCTGCGTGGTGCCGTCGCCGAACTTGACCGATCCGTTCGAGAGCACGCCGTCGAGATAGAGCCAGTTTTCGCCGTCCGCCCCGCCATTGTTGACGATGACGCGTTCGCTGCCGGCCAGGTTGATCGCGTTTTCGAAATAGACGTCCGAATCCGCCGAACTCGATCCGAACAGGAGCGCGTCGCCGGTGCCGACGAAGCTGCCGCTGCCCCAGGTCAGGCCCGCGCCGTTGTTGACGCTCACGGTGAGGTCGCCGCCGATGGCCGCGAAGCCGCCGGAACCGGTCCACTGCAAGCGGTCGGACGCCGTGCCGAGATAGCGGTCGAACGTGCCCGAGGTCTGCAGCACGCCGCCGGCCAGGTTGATGTTGGAGAGCGCGTGAATGCCGACGCCGTCGTCGGCCTGCAGGACGCCGCCGGAAATCTTCGTCTGGCCGGAATAGGTGTTGGTGTTGTTGAACACCACGAGGCCGCTGGAGATCTCGATGCCGGCCCCCTGCCCGGCTGCGATCGGAGATCCCGCGATGCTGGCCCGGCTGTCGTCGGCGATGGTGCCGTTGAAGACGATGGTGTTGCCCGAGCCGGGGTTCAGGACGACGGAGGATCCGGTCATCATGAACAGGTCGGACCCCGCGGCCTGACCGGCCTCGCCGCCATTCATGCTCGAGCCGCCGAAAACGCTGTTGCCGGCGAAAGTCGCGTTGCCGTTGATGGTCAGCGACCCGCCGGACTGGACGAAGATCGCACCGCCATAGCCGGAGCCGCCGCCGCCGCCCGTGCCGTTCGTGGTTCCGTTGGCAGTGGAACCGACGCCGCCGCCGAAGCCGGCAACGCCGCCCACGCCGCCGTCGCCGTCATGTTCGCCGTTCTGGGAGTCCGACGCGTTGTCGCCGCCGGCGCCGCCGTCACCGCCCTTGCCGCCGCCTGCGCCGAAACCGCCGGCGCCGCCATCGCCGCCCGCGCCGCCGTCACCGCCCGGAGCGGAACCGTCGCCGGTGACGCCGGACACCGCGTCGCCGCCGTCACCGCCGTCGCCGCCCGAACCGCCGCCGTAACCGTAGCTGCCGTCGCCGCCGTCGCCGCCCAGGCCGCCATTGCCGCCGCCGCCCGAGACGCCGAGCTCGTAGGCTGTCTCTTCAATCGCGGCCAGCCATGCGGTCTCCCAGATGATCGCAGACGTTTCCTCGCCGGCCGAGCCGGACGCCTCGGTGGCGAGGGCGGCGTATTGGGTCGCGAGCGTCGTGTAGTTCGCGACCATCGTCGCAAGCGCGGGCTCCGTCGCGACATTGGCGCCGGCCTGCGCCGCCAGCGCGGTGAAGACGCCCGAGATGCTGGTGTAGACCCCGGCCAGGGTCCCTTCCGATGTCGCGTCGTAGGTGGATTTGGCGATTTCCAGCGCCGATTTGATGGTCTCGGCGGTCGTGTTGGACCCGTTGCCGCCTGTGCCGCCGGTCCCGCCGTCGCCACCGGAGCCGTCACTCGCGTCGCCGCCGGCGTAACCATTGCTGCCGTCGCCGCCGATGCCGTTGCCGCCGAAATAGCCGCTTCCCGTCGGGGAATCGTAACCGCTGGCACCGTTGGTTCCGTCGGAGGTGCCGCCGGTCCAGCCGTTCATCGCACCGCCGGTGTCACCCACGCCGCCGGTGCCGCCGGTCGCGGAGTTTCCGATGAAATCGACGTCGTTCAGGATGACCGTCGCGCCGTCGCCGATGAATATCCCCCCGCCGAGGCCGGCGCCGCCGCCACTGCCGGTGCCACCCGTCACGCTCTGGCCGGTGACGACCCCGTTGGAGATGGTCGTGGTGCCGGAGAGATACTCCGTCGCGTGACCTGCGGACGCCGCCTGAAGGACGACCGCGATGGTCAGGGTCGACGTCGCCGCCAACGCGGAGTGCCGGCGCGCGGGCCAGATTCGCACCCGCTCACGATGTTCCATGGACGGGTCGCACGCACCGAAATTGCCTCGATTTCCAGACATGTGTGGACTGCCTCCAGATCAACACCACAACCGAGTCGCCCGAAAAAAGGCGTCAGTTGTCGAATCTGGTAGCACTTCGGATTCACCGAAAATTACCGAATCTTACCAATTCGTTATCGGTGCGATTTCGCGAAAGACCGGAGGGCGGGACGATCGGATCAGTCGATGCGGGAGGCTTGCGAGACTACCCCAACGTCAATCTCGAGCTGGTATCCCCAATTCCTGATGGAACGGATGCCGCGATGGGGGATGCCGACCGACTGCAGCTTCTTGTTGATCCGAAAGATGGCGACATTAAGCGCATTGCGCTCCGGCATGACGTCATCCTGGCAAATCAGTTCGGCGATCTGCCAGGCTTCCAGCTTGCGGTCGGGCGCGCGCGACAGTCCGAGCATGATCGCGAGTTCCAGCGCAGAGACCCGCGCGACGCCCTCCGGTCCGACGACACGGCTGTGAACGGGGTCGATCGTCAGGTCGAATTTCTTCACGGCCGGCGTCAGCCTGCGGTGCAGCGCATAGACGGCGGCCTTCAATTCGCCTGGCGCAACGGGCTTCGTGAGATAAATGTCGGCGCCGCGTTCGTAGCCCACCTGCTTGTCCGAGGGCGTGCTGCGCGCCGACAGGATGATGATGCCGAGATCGGGCTGCAGACGGCGCATCCGGCCGGTGAGGCTCAGTCCGTCCTCGCCGGGGAGGTTGAGATCGACCAGGAGAAGGTCGGGATCCTGGATCTGCCGGCTCTCGACGAAGGCTTCGGCGCTGTCGACGCCGGAAACATTGTGCCCCGCCTGCACCAGGATCCGGACAAGGGATCGCCGCAGGCTCTCATTGTCCTCGATGACGGTGATGCTCAACGCGCTCTCGACGGTCATGGCTCCACCCCGGCCGCGTCCTCGGCTCTCTTCATGCGCAGGGGCATCCAGACGGAAAAGGCGATCGACTGGTCATTGACCACGCAGGCGACCTCGCCGCCAAGCAGATCGACCAGACCCTGGACGACGTAGAGCCCAAGGCCCGACCCGCTTTTCGCCCGGGCGCCGGGGCCCCGGTAGTACTTGTCGAAGACACGGGACTGATCGGGCACCTTGCCATCCGCGAGCGCGTTGCCGACCGTGATCAGCACGCCGTTTCGCTCATCGTTGCGGGACGCGTCGGCGGCGATCGCTATCGGCGTGTCGGAGGGCGCGTAGCGCACCGCGTTTTCGACGAGGTTCGACACGATCACGTTGAGCAGGCGCCGGTCGCTCTCGATCTCGAGCGTGGCGGGGATGTCGAGCCGGACCCGGTCCAGCTGCCCGAGCCGTTCGAGGTCGCCGGAAATGAAGGAATGCAGGCCGAGCGGCTCGACCACCAGCTCCATATGCTCGCTGTCGAGCTGGTCGGCCATGTTGCAGCGGTCGATGATGCCCTCGATGTCCTGCAGCGCTTCGTCGATCGCGTCACAGAGCGCCGGGTCGGTCACCTCCCGGTCGATGGACAGCTTGATCACCGAAATCGGCGTCTTGATCTCATGGGTGAGCATGGCGACGAAGCGGTTTTGCTGTTCGCGCGCCTGCTCGGCCTCGATCAGAGCCTGGTTGGCCAGGTTGAGTTCCAGTTCCCGCCTGCGCGCGACGTCCTGGACCTCGCGCGACCGGCTGTGCAGCAGGACGAACATCAGGAGGACGTAGACGAAGCCGTGGATGATGACGCTGTGGATCGTCCATTCCGCGGCGTCGAAATAGCCCAGAAGCGGCGTCATGGTGATGACCATGGCGACGGCCTGCAGACCGTAGATCGTGCGGAGCAATCTCGGCCGCTTGACCGGTCCGTCATCCGGCGCGATCGCCATGGCCAGAAAGACGGGCACGCCGAGCAGGATGAAATAGGCGTTGACGTGCAGGCCCGCGCCGACGGCTCCGACCGCGTAGAGACCGAGGACGGCGACCACGAAACCGCCGATCATCACGCAGAACAAGGGCAGCAGGCGGCGGGGACCGAACAAGCGGATGAGCGCGACGTCGAAGATGTAGGTGCAGAGCGGCCCGACATGGACGAGCAGCGTCGTCGCCGTGTCGCCATAGACCGACAGCCGGGACGGCAGGATGACCGCCAGGAAGCCCATCAGCGACAGGGCAAACAGGAGATAGGCGGTCTGCGCGACCGCGAACCAGGCGATCAGGGGTTCCGGCCGCACCAGATACTCGTTGATCGTCCACAGGAGGATGCCGCCGATCGCGGCGAAGAAGACCATGAGGATCGCGATGGAGCGGAACTCCGCAGTCTGGGCCGTGTGGTTGTCGACCGCGTTGATGCGGAGCATCGAGGAACTGCGGGTCTGCAGCCGGAGATAGTACTCCTCGATGTCGGCCACCGGCTCGACCTCGAACCCCAGCGCCACGGTCGGACGCGGCCTTTCATCGAACGGGACGAGGTCACCGGTGACCTGTGTCACCCAGCCGGACGCGGCCTCGTCGCTCCTCTGGAACAGCACGATCCTGTCGAGAAAGGTGGGACGTATCCGCAAGGCGAGCTTGCCGCCGCCTTCCGGCTTGCGAATCTTGAGCCGCACCCAGAAGACCGAGTCGGTGTATCCTTCGCTGAGGATCGAACCGAAGGGCTCGTATTGGCCCGTCACGGCCTGCTCGATGTCGAGCACGCCCGCCGCGTCCTCCAGCACCGATGTCTCGACGACGTGGTCGCTTTCAGGGGAAACCGCGCCGAAATTGGAGAGCGTGACACCGAACAGGATCATTCCGGCGACGCAAAGCAGGAAAACGGCCGCTCTTCGAAGGATCGGACCGCGGCTCGCCATCATGGCGGGGCGTCGCGGATGCGCAACGCCGCTCAGTTCGCTGTGTATGATCACGGGCCCAGTGTCCTGCGACTCGGCGAGTGACCATACGGACCAGGTCATCTTGCCCCCAACACGTCGATGTTGGCGCATCGACCCGGACGCCACTACTAGTAATTCATCTAGGGCGGGAAATCCTCGTGATACTCCACAACCTAATTTGTGCAGAGCTCACGGAAATTGGCTTCGAACCGGGCAGATGCGGCCCGAAGGCCCGAATCGGCCTCCGTTTCGTCGCCCGTCGGGGGCAACCGGTCAGATGAAGCAGGAATCGGGCATCGGCTTCGGATCGTCGAGTTTCACCTCGAAATCCATCCGGTCGAGGACGTCGGCGCGCAGGTCGATGCCTGGCGCGACCTCCGTCAGCCACAGGCCGTCCTCTCGCAGCGCGAAGACGGCGCGTTCCGTGACGTAGAGGATGTCCTGGCCCTGCCGGATCGCCTGGGCGCCGGAGAAGGTGATCTGGCGGACATGCTCGACGAGCTTCCTGACCGCGCCGTGTTTCTCGATGGCGAGCTTGCCCCCATCCGCGCGAATGTCGGCGCCCTTGGCGTCGAAGGTGCCGCAGAACACGACCTTGCGCGCGTTCTGGGCGATATCGATGAAGCCGCCCGGCCCGACCGGCAGGCCGCCGAGCTTCGAGGCGTTCACATTGCCGTCGCCGTCGAATTCGCCGAAGCCGAGGAAGGCGATGTCGAGGCCGCCGCCGGAATAGAAGTCGAATTGCGACGGGCCGTCGATCATGCAGGACGGGTTGCGGGCGTAGCCGAACAGGTTGCCGGTCAGGAGCGTGCCGCCATAGGTGCCGTGCTCGATGGTCTGGTAGTAACGGCCCTGCTCGCCGTCGGCGGCGACCAGAGACGCGATCTCGTCGGGAATGCCGAAACCGTAATTGACGACCATGCCGTCGCGCAGTTCGAGGCGGGCGCGCCGGGCCACGATCTGGCGGACGGACGGCGCAGGCGGCTCGGGCCGGGCCTCGGCGACGCGCTTCTGGCCGGAAATCGCCGGATCGTAGACGATGTCGTAGCCCTGGCGCTGGCCGGGATCGACGACGATCGCATCGACGATCGCCGACGGGATGCGCACCTGGCGCGCGCCGAGCGCGCCGGCCGAAACCTTCTCGCGCACCTGGACGATCACCGTACCGCCGCTGTTGTGGACCGCCGCGGCCATCGCGTAGCTGTCCACATTGGCCGGCTCCTCGTCGAGGCTGACATTGCCCTCCTCGTCGGCGATCGAGCCCTTCAGCAGGCAGGCGTTGACCGGAAACGGCAGGTAACGAAGGTATTCCGTGCTGTCGATCTCGATGACCGCGGCGAGGTCGCGCCGCGACACGTCGTTCATCCGGCCGCCTTCGACGCGCGGATCGACGAAGGTGCCGAGCCCGACATGGGTGATGAGGCCGGGCCGCCCTGCCGCGATCTCACGCATCAGCTGCATGGCGACGCCGCCGGGCAGCACATAGGCCTCGATCTCGTTTTCGGCGGCCATGCGCTGCATTTCCGGCGACCAGACCCAGTGACCGCCGATCACGGCAGACACCATGCCCTTGTGGGCGAAACGGTTCATGCCGGTCTTGCGGCGGTCGCCGATGCCGAGCGCATGGACGACCGTCAGATTTCGCGGATGTCCGGTCTCAAGGAACCGCGTCTCGATTGCCTCGTGCAGCAGCATCGCCTCGCAAAGGCCGCCGCCGCCGCCGACAAGGCCGAGCGTCGCATCGTCGGGCACCAGGGAAACGGCCTCCGCCGCCGTCACGAAGCGCGCCATGGTCAGGCTCCGAACGGGTCGAAGGCGGAGGCACCGCTCTTCAGCATGGATTTCGCAACCACGGAGCGATGGATCTCGCTGGCGCCGTCGAAGATGCGGTAGATGCGCGCGTCGCGGTAGTAGCGCTCGATCGGCAGGTCCTTGGAAAAGCCCATGCCGCCGAATATCTGCATGGCGCGGTCGACCACGCGGCCGAGCGTTTCGGCCCCCTGGACCTTGAGCATGGAAATCTTGGCGCGCGGGTCCATGCCCCGGTCCATCTGCCAGGCGCATTCCCACAGCGCGGTGCGGGCGGCGTTGATCTCGATGGCGCTGTCGGCGAGCATCTGCTGCACCATCTGGAACTCGCCGATCGACTGGCCGAACTGGTGGCGGTCGCGGGCGTAATCGAGCGTCATCGACAAGACCTTTGTGGCCTTGCCGATCGAGCGCGCCGCCACCTGCGCAAGCCGCACCCGGCCGAGAACCGACAGGGCCAGTTTCAGCCCGCCGCCCTCCTCGCCGAGGAGGTTTTCGTCGGTCAGTTCCACATCGTCGAAATGCAGTTCGAGATGCGACGTGCCGCGGATGCCCATCATCGGCTGGTCGCGCCCGACCGTGAAGCCGGGCGTGCCCTTGTCGACGAGGAACATGGAGATGCCGCGATGACCCTTTTCCGGATCGGTGACGGCGGTGACGACGAAAAAGTCGGAGAAGGCGCCGTCGGAGATGAAGTGCTTCATGCCGTTGAGGATCCACTTGTCGCCGTCGCGCCGGGCGCGCGTCTTGATGCCGGCGGCATCGGACCCGGCGCCGGGTTCGGTGAACGCGATGGAACAGACGCGCTCGCCACTGACGGCCGGGGCAAGCCAGCGATCCACCTGCGCGCCGGTGCAGGAAAGCAGCACCTCGTAGACATTGCCGAAGGCGCGGCGGATGAGGATGTCGGTGGTGTGGCCGAACTGCTCCTCGACGAGCATGGATTCCAGCACCGACAAGCCGCCGCCGCCATGTTCTTCCGGGATGTTCATGCCGTAGAGGCCGAGCGCGCGCGATTTCTCGAAGATGTCGCGCGCGGTCTCGGGCGGCAGGACGCCGGTTTCCTCGATCGTGTCTTCCAGCGGCGCGAGTTCGATGCGGATGAACTCGCGCACCGTGTCGACCAGCATGCGTTGTTCGTGGGTCAGCGAAAAATCCATGGCGGCATCTTTCTCTAGATGGATGTCAGCGCAGCGGCGAGAGGCTGAGCGGCCGGAGGATCTCGTGGTCCCCTGCCCCGTTCGCGCCGGCAAGAAGCGTATCGGCGGGCCCCGCCGACAGGGTGAGGTAGCGGCCGGCATCGACACCGCTGACGACCTCGAAGAGGCCGATCGTCTGCTCGGTGGCTGCCAGTTCTTCGTGATGGATCGCCAACGCGTGGAGCGTGTCGGCGAACATCGGCATGTCCGCCGGCTGGTTTGCGTGGACATTGAGACGGTCGGCGACGACGCGCTTGACGACGTCGTTGCCGTGGAGCAGCCGGAGGAAGCGGTTCTGCTGGGCGACGACGTCGACGAAGGCGCCGGGGATGAAGCCCGTCATCCACGCTTGGTCCCGGGCGAGCTTCGCGCGGCAGCGGTCGCGTTCGGCGAAATCGGCATAGGCCCAGAGGTGCTGGATGCGGTTGAGGCGGCCGCTCTCCGTCATCCAGTAGCCGGCGAGCGGTAGGCTCGCGGTGACGAGGCCGACGCCGTTCCTGCGGAAATTGTCCAGGTAAACCGGTGCCTTGGCCGGTTTCAGGTCATAGGTTCGCAGCTCGAATAGCATCTGCCCGCCGCCCTCCCGATCGCGGCACCGGCAGATTTACGACAGCCCGTCTCCAGTTAAATGGACGATCGGAGCATTGTGTTGGACATTCCGCGCGGCTCAGCGGCTGACGCGCCGGGTCGTCGCCGCATTGGCGCGATAGGTGCCGGGCGGCATGCCGACGCGCTGTGAAAAGAAGCGGTTGAAATAGGCCGGATCGTCATAGCCGAGCGAATGGCCGATCTCGGCGATGGTCATCTCGGTGTAGATCAGGTTGCGCTTCGCTTCGGCGACGATGCGGTCATGCAGGGCTTCCGAGGCGGTCTTGCCCGCGCGCACCCGGCAGGCCGCATTCAACCGTTGCGGCGACACGCCGAGTTCCCTCGCATAGTAGGAAAGCATCTTGTGTTCGCGGAAGCTCGTTTCGAGCAGCGCCTTGTACCGGCTGACGAGATCGTAGTTGCGGTCCCGGTAGCGCGGCCCGTCGATGCCGCTCGCAGCGCGGCGGCGCAGGAGGACGACCAGCAGCGAGAGAAAATGCGCGCGGATCGCCGTCCGGCGTCCGGGCTCCGTCCAGTTCGCCTCGCGCATGATCTGGTCGAAGGCGAATTCCGCGTTGACGTCGTCCTGATCGCCCTTGCGCAGCGGATAGGCGGCGGCGTGGTTGACCGTTTCGATCAGCCGCGGATCGTCCCGGGCGATGCTGGCGAGATAGGAGGTGGCGACGGTCGCGACCTTGCCCTCGGTACCTGGAAGGAAGTGGATTCCGTGCACCATGCCGGCGGGCTGGACGACCAGGCATCGGGGTTCGGCGGTGATGGTCTCGCCTTCGATGTCGATCGTCGCGCCGCCGCCGGTGAAGAACAGAACCTGGAGATGGTCGGGATGGACATGCGGATGAATTATCCAATCATGGCGCAACGACCGTTCGCGGATCGGCTCGATGTGAACCGTGTCGATCTCGACGTCCTTTTCCTCGTCACCGTAGAGATAGAAATGCGGGACGGGTGAAACCTTGTTCATGCGCGCGGGCTCCTCCTCCCGTCGCGGTTCGCCGCGACGCGGAACCACGTGCGATGAATTGTCCAACAAATTCCCGCCCATGTCCATTGGCGCGCGGGCCGTTCGGCGAGCTTAATCAGCGCCGTCATCAAGGCTTGCATTGGGGAGGACCATGAGCACGCGCCCGACGAAATCGGAAACCTATGACATCGTCGTCGTGGGATCAGGTGCTGCCGGAATGTCGACCGCCATCACCGCCAAGAAGCTCGGTGCCAGCGTCGCCATCATCGAGAAGGAACCGGTCTTCGGCGGGACGACCGCCTTTTCCGGCGGGGTGCTGTGGATCCCGCTGAACCACCACGCCAAGGCCGCCGGCATCAAGGACGACCGCGACGCGGCGATCACCTACATGAAGGCCGAAACCGGCAATTTCTACGATGCCGACGCCGTCGAGACGTATATCGACACCGGTCCGGAAATGCTGGAGTTCTTCGAGCGCGAGACGGCGGTGAAATTCGTGCCGACGCTCTATCCCGACTACCATCCCGACCAGCCGGGCGGCGTCGATGTGGGGCGCGCGGTGCTGGCCGCGCCCTTCGACACCTCGGCGCTGGGCGACAATCTGAAGCGCCTGCGCCCGCCGCTGGCGACGATCACCTTCATGGGGATGATGTTCAATTCGTCCAACGCGGACATCAAGCACTTCTTCAACGCGACGAAATCGCTGACCTCCTTCACCTATGTCGCCAGGCGCCTGCTCGCCCATTTCGGCGAGGTGGTGCGCTTCGGACGCGGCGTGCAGGTGACGTCCGGAAATGCGCTGGTCGCGCGTCTCGCCAAGAGCGCGTTCGACCTCGGCATCCCGGTCTACACCGACACCCCCGCGGAGGAGCTCATCACCGAAAACGGCCGCGTCACCGGCGTCAGGGTGCCCGGCGCGACGCTGACTGCCCGAAAGGCCGTCGTTCTTGCCGCCGGCGGTTTCGCCCATGACGTGGAGAAGCTGAAGGCGGCCTATCCGCACCTCAAGCGGGGCGGCGAGCATTTCAGCCCCGTTCCGGAGGGCAACACCGGCGACGGCATCCGCCTGGCCGAAGCGGTCGGCGGCGACGCGCCGATCGAATTCAAGGACACGTCCGCCTGGATGCCCGTTTCCAAGGTGCCGATGGGCAAGGGCAAGTTCGGCGCGTTCCCGCATCTCCTCGACCGCTACAAGCCCGGCGTCATCGCGGTCCTGAAAAACGGCAAGCGGTTCACCAATGAAAGCGAGAGCTACCACGATGTCGGCGCGGCGCTGACGCGGGCCTGCGAAGGTCAGAGCGAGACCGCCGCCTGGCTGATCTGCGACCATCCGACGATCCGCAAATACGGCCTCGGTTTCGCCAAGCCGGCGCCCGTGCCGCTGTCGACATACATTGCCAACGGCTACATCCGGAAGGGCGCGACGCTGGCCGACCTCGCCGCCGCCACGGGCATCGACGCGGCGGGGCTGGAGGCCACCTTGGCCGGCTACAATCAGCATGCCGTGCACGGCGAGGATCCGGAATTCGGCCGCGGAAAGACCGCGTTCAACCGCTATCTGGCCGATCCCGAGCACACGCCCAACCCCTGCGTCGGACCAATCGCCAAGGGGCCCTTTTACGCGCTGAAGATCATCATGGGCGATCTCGGCACGTTCGACGGGCTGAAGACGACCGTGAAGGGACAGGTTCTGGCGACGGACGGCAGCGCGATCGAGGGGCTTTACGCGGTCGGCAACGACCGCGCGTCGATCATGGGCGGCAATTATCCGGGCGCCGGCATCACGCTCGGCCCGGCGATGACGTTCGGCTACATCACGGGTCGGCACATTGCGGGGCTGAAGTGATGGCGGACTGGCTGGGGCTTGGCGGCAAGACGGCCGTCGTCACGGGCGCCGCGGGCGGGATCGGCAAGGCGATCGCGACGGCATTGCGCGATGCCGGCTGCAAGGTTGCCGTGCTCGACATCAACCTCGAGGCCGCGCAGGCCGCAGCGGCGGAGCTGGGCGAGAGCGCGCTGGCCGTCGGCTGCGACGTGACGGATGCCGGTAGCGTCGCGGCGGCGGCTTCGTGCGTGGCGGAGGCCTTCGGCGGCGCGGACGTTCTCGTCAACAACGCAGCCTTCCTTTCGCCCGGCAACCTGGACGAGGTGGACGTCGCGGCGTGGCAGAGGATGCTCGACGTCAATCTGACCGGCTATCTGCGCTGCGCGCAGGCGTTCGGTGCTTCGATGCTCGCGCGGGGGTCGGGCGCGCTGGTGCATGTCGGCTCCATTTCCGGCAATCACCAGCAGGCGTTCTCCAATGCTTATTCGGCGTCGAAGGCCGGCGTCTCCATGCTGTCGCGGCAACTGGCCTATGAATGGGGACCGCGGGGCGTTCGCTCCAACGTCGTCAGCCCGGGTCTGGTGCGCACCGCCCTGTCGGAAGCGTTCTATGCGGACGAAAAGACCAAGGCGGCACGCGAGAAGGTGGTGCCGCTGCGCCGGATCGGGCGGGTGGACGACATCGCCGACGCCGTTCTCTATTTCGCGTCCGAGCGGGCGGCCTATGTGTCCGGACAGGAAATCATCGTGGATGGGGGCTACGCCCAGACGCTGATGAGCCACGTTCCACGACCGGGTTACGCGGATGACTGAACCGACGACGACGGTGATCACCGGCGGGGCCGAGGGCATCGGATGGGCCATGGCGCGGCTGTTTGCCGAGCGCGGACACCGGGTCGTCGTCGCCGACCTCGATCCCGACAAGGCCGAAGCCCGCGCGGCGGAGCTCGGCGAGGATTGCAGCGGCACCGGTTGCGACGTGACCCGCGAGGAGGACGTGAAACGCCTCGCCGCCTCGCTGCCGCGCTGCGACGTCCTCATCAACAATGCAGGCATCGGCGACAGCGCCAGGCCGACGCTGGAGCAGGATGTCGGTCATTTCCGCGCCGTGCTCGACGTGCATCTGGCGGGGACGTTCCTGTGTTCGCGCGAGATCGGCCGGCTGATGGTCGCGCGCGGCGCCGGGGCCATCGTCAACGTCTCGTCGATAGCCGGGCTGGACGGGATTCCGGGCCGCAACGCCTATGGCGCGGCCAAGGCGGGCATTGCGATGATGACGAAGTCGCTGGCCTGCGAATGGGCCGCGCATGGCGTGCGCGTCAACGCGATCGCGCCCGGCTATACCCGCACCGCGCTTGTCGACAAGCTGGCCGCCGGCGGGGCGCTCGATCTCGGCAAGATCAAGCGGCGAAGCCCGATGGGGCGGCTGGTGGAACCCGGCGAACTGGCCGAGGCGGCCTGGTTCCTCGCCTCGCCCGCGGCCAGCGCCATCACCGGCGCGACGCTCAGCGTCGATTGCGGCTGGGCCGCCTTCGGCGCCGCCGGCGACGCCAGCGCCGGCTGACATCCAGTCGACACACTCATGGAGCGCGCGGCGTGACGGGCATGCCTAGAACGGGAGGCCCGTTCAGGCGTGCTCCTCTTCCTCGATATGTCCGCCCAGAAACAGGTGGCCGACGCGGGGGTCGTCGAGGAGCGTCTGCGCCTTGTCGTGCATCCGCGTCTGACCGAGTTCGAGCACGAGGCCGTAATCCGACATGGCGAGCGCCGCCTTGGCGTTCTGTTCGACCATCAGGATCGTGACGCCTTGGTCGCGCAGCGACTGCAGCGTGCGGAACACTTCCTGGACGAGGTTCGGCGACAGGCCGATGGACGGTTCGTCGATCAGGATGAGCTTGGGATCGAGCAGCAGCGAGCGCGCCACTTCCAGCTGCTTCTGCTGGCCGCCCGACAGTTCGATCGCCTTGCGATTGCGGAACTCGCGCAGCATCGGGAACTGGTCCATCACCTTGTCGATGCGCTTGCGCACCAGTCCCTGGTCCTTCGCGGTGATGCCGCCGAGTTCGAGGTTGTGATAGACGGAGAGCTGCGGCACGACGTTGCGCCCTTGCGGCACGTAGGTGACGCCGTGGTCGATCATCTGTTTCGGCGTCTGGCGCGTCACGTCCTTGCCGTCGAGCAGGATCTGACCGGAATGGATCGTCAGCAGCCCGAAGATGGCCTTGAAGACCGTGGATTTGCCGGCGCCATTGGGGCCGATCACGGTCGTGATCGTCGCCGGCGGGATCTCGAAGGAGACGCCGTTGAGAATGGTGATCTTGCCGTATCCGCCGTAGAGGTCCTTGATTTCCAGCATGGTCAGCCTCCCAGATACGCGTCGATGACCTGCTGGTTCGCGCGGATTTCGTCCGGCGAGCCTTCGGCGATGATCGCGCCTTCGGCGAGCACGATGATGCGGTTGCACAGTGACATGACGAATTCCATGTTGTGCTCGATCACCACGAAGGTCGTGTCGTGGGTCTCGTTATAGGCCTTCAGCCGCTCCTTCAGATTGCCGAGCATCGTCAGGTTCACGCCGCCGGCCGGTTCGTCGAGCAGCACCAGCGACGGGCCGGCCATGAAGGCCATCGCCGCGTCGACCAGTTTCTGCTGGCCGTAGGAGAGCGACCCGGCGAGTTCGTCGCGCAGATGGCCGAGGCGGAAGAACTCGATCATCTGCTCGGCCTCGGCCGTCAGCCCTGCGTCGGACGGGCCGAAGAGCCGGCTCAGCATGGAGCCGTGATGTTCCTGGCCGGCCAGGATGATGTTGTCGATCACCGACATCTGCGGGAACACCGAGAGCTGCTGGAAGGTGCGACCGACGCCGAGCTTGTTGAGGTCGCAGGCGCGCATGCCGTTGACGTCGCGGCCGTTCACCTCGACGCGGCCGGCGCTGGGTTTCAGCTGGCCGAGCACGCAGTTGAACAGCGTCGACTTGCCGGAGCCGTTCGGGCCGATCAGGCCCAGCATCTCGCCCTTGCGGACCTCGAAGCTGACATCGCGGACGGCGTGGATGCCGCCGAAGGATTTCGAGATGCCCTGGACGTTGAGAACGACGCTCATAGCTGCGCCCCCTGCGCCATGTCTTTTCGCACCTCGGGCTTGCCGCGGAAGCGGGTCACCAGCTTCTGGCCGAGACCGATCAGGCCGCCCGGAGAGAAAACCATCAGGACGATGACGAGGAAGGCGTAGATCATCAGGTAGTAGCCCTCGGTGAAGCGCAGCATCTCCGGCAGGATGATGACCACCGCCGCGCCGAGGATCGGTCCGAAGAAGTAGCCCGCCCCGCCGACGACGACCATCAGCAGCATCTTCAGCGAGTGGATCAGGCCGAAGGAGCCGGGTTCGATGAACTGGACGAGCGGCGTCATGATCGCGCCGGCGAGACCGCCGAAGGCCGAGCCGATGGCGAAGGCGAGCAGCGTCATGCGGCGGATATCGACGCCAAGGCTGTTGGCGCGGATCGGGTTCTCGCGCAACGCCTTGAAGGCCCTGCCCCATGGCGAGTTGACGATCCAGGCCAGGACGGCGGCCGACAGGACGAACAGCACGAGGGTGAAATAGTAGAAATCGAGCTGCTTGGCGGTGTTGTAGACACCGAAATCCGGTCGCGGCATGCCGACCAGCCCGAACGAGCCGCCGGTCAGCCATTCCTCGTTGCGCAGGACGAGGAAGACGAGCGTGTTGAAGGCCAGCGTCACGAAGGCGAGGAAATGGTGCTGGACGCGCAGCGCCGGGTAGCCGAGCGCCAGGCCGATCACGAAGGTCGTCAGCACGGCCATCGGCATCGCCGCCATCCAGTGCCAGCCGTTGAGCGTCAGAAGCGCGGTGACATAGGCGCCGATGCCCATGAAGGAGGCCTGAGCGAGCGACACCTGGCCGGCGTAGCCGAGCGTCAGGTTCAGGCCCATCGCGCCGATGGAGAACATCAGCCAGGAGCACAGGACATAGATGATGTAGTTCTTCTGGCCGAGCGGCGCGAGCGCGAGGAGGATGATCCCGACGACCGCGATGATGAATGTCTTCCGGGTCATACCGCGCGCCCTTCCGAGGTGCCCATGATGCCCTGCGGGCGCATGAGGATGATGACGATCAGCAGGATGAGAGGCATGGCCTGACGGTATTCCGACGACACGTAGGTCGCGGAGAGGTTGTCGATCACGCCGATCAGCAATCCGCCGACGAGCGCGCCGCGGATCTGGTTGAAGCCACCGACGATGGCCGCGATGAAGGCGACGAGGCCGAGCACTTCGCCGTTCGAGAATTTCGCAAGGTAGACCGGCGTGATCAGGACGGAGGCGATCGCCGCCAGCGCGCCGTTGATCAGGAAGGTGTAGAGCACCATCCGCTTGATATCGACGCCGAGGATCTGCGCGACGTCCGGGTTCTGCGCGGTGGCCTGCATGCAGCGCCCGGTCCGCGTCTTCTGCAGGAAGAGCTGCAGCGCGACGATCGTGCCCATGGCGATGACGAAATTGGCGATGTCGGAAATGGAGATGGAGGCGCCGAAGACGGTCAGCACGTCAGCCGGAAACAGGCTGGGGAACGGCTGGCCGAGGGGCGAATAGAGTTCCTTCACGCTCTCCTTCATCAAGAGGCCGAGCGCGATGGTGGCGATGACGAGCGGCAGGGTTCCGTGCCGCATCATCGGATCGACGACGAGCTTCTTGAACACCGCGCCGAGGATGATCACCGAAACGATGATCGCGAAGACGATCGACAGGCCGAACGGCAGGCCGGCCCAGTTCATGAAGGCCAGCACGAAGAAGGCCGGGATCATGACGAACTCGCCCTGGGCGAAGTTGATGGTCTGGGACGCCTGCCAGAGCAGCGTGAAACCGACCGCCGCCAAGGCGTAGATCGCACCGGCCGACAGTCCGGAGATCAGAATCTGGATGAGTTCGGACATGCGCCTTCACCTGAATTCGGGAACAGAGACGCGGGCGGCGCCGAGAAAGGGCCGCCCGCGGGATGCGCAATCAGTTCGCCGGAAGCGTCTTGGTGATCTGCTGCTTGCCGTCGATGACCTCGACGAGGAAGCTTTCACGCGACACTTCGCCGGTGTCGTCCCAGCAGACATCCATCAGGACGTTCGGATGCGAGGCGGCGTCGAGGCACAGGCCGTGCATCGTCTCGGCGAATTTCTCGCGGTCGAACTCGCCGATCTGGTCGGTGACGTATTTGACCGTCCAGGCGCCGATATAGCCCTTGATGGCGTTGTGGTCGGCCTTGTAGCCGAAGCGCTCCTCGAACTTCTTGGCCATTTCCTGGATGGCGGGCACGGGCGCGTCGGCGCTGAGGCCGACATGGCCGAACGCGCCGTTGGCGGCGCCGCCAGCAAGGTCGATCACCTTCTGCGAGACGAGAACGGTCTCGCCGCCGATCGGCACGCCGACGTCCTGCTTGTCCGCCTCGATCAGGAAGCGGGCGCTTTCCTCCTCCGTCATGTAGGCGAAGATGGCGTCCGCGCCGGCGGACTTGATCTTCGCGACGTCGGCGGCGAAGTCGACCTGCGCCTGCTCGGTCGGGATGTCGGCGATGATCTCGATGCCCTTCTCGGCCGCGTTGGCGACGAAGGCGTCATGGCCGCCCTTGCCGAACTCGGTGTTAGCCCAGACAACGGCGACCTTCTTCGCGCCGAGACCGTCGGCGTAGTAGGCGGCAACCTTCGGCATGGACTTCTGCGCGCCGAAGGAGGTGCGGAAGATGTAGGGGTTGCCCTTCGCGGTGATGGTCGGCGATTCCGAGCCGGTGAACTGCGGCATGCCGTTCTGCTGGGCGACCAGCATGTTGACGACCGTCGAGGACGAATAGACCGTGCCCATCAGCACGTAGGTGCCCTCGTCGATGGCCTTCTGGACCATCGCGCGGCTGTTCTGCGGATCGGTCTGGCTGTCATAGGACACGAGCTTGACCTCCTCGCCGAGGATGCCGCCGGCGGCGTTCACCTCGTCGAAGCCCATGGTGACGCCGTCGTGCCAGACAGCGCCGGCAGCGGCGCCGGCGCCCGACAGTTCGGCGACGTCGGCGATCGTGACCTCGGCGCTGGCGGAGCCGGCCATGAGGGCGAGCGCGATGGCCGTGGATGCAGTCAATGTCTTGATCATTTGGTTTCCTCCCAGATCAGTTGGTCAGTCGTATGGATTCCCTAGGAGGGCGTCGACCAGAAAGCCCTCCTGAGCCTTGAACATGCCTATCCCCGGCATGGTGTTGCAACCCCGCGACCGGGCGGCCGCGACGAGCGGCGAGATCTCGGGCTTGGTGATGACGTCGGCGACGAACTGCCCGGCTTCCAGGTGCTCGCAGAGGACCGGAAGCGGATCGCCGTCCTTCATGCCGAGCGGCGTGGCGTTGCCGACGATGTCGTAGCCGCGCGGATCGTTGCTGCCGACCGCGACCTTTCCGGCAAACTTGCCTTCCAGCCGGGCGATCAGGGCGTCGCGGCGTGCGGTTTCGACATCGTGGATGTGCAGTTGCGCGGCGCCTTGGGCGAGGAATTCGTAAGCGATCGCCGACCCTGCGCCTCCCGCGCCGATCAGCAGGACGCGTTTGCCCTCGATCTCGCCGCCGGCCGCCTTGATGCCGGACACGTAGCCCATGCCGTCGGTGTTGTCGCCGGACCAACCCTCACGGGTGCGCCGCATGACATTGACGGAATTGGCGTAGCGGGCGCGCTCGGTGATCGTGGCGCAATAGCCGAGCATGGCCTGCTTGTGCGGGATGGTCGCGATGACGCCGTCGAGGTTCTTCAGCGCGTCGCAGCCGGCCATGAACGCCGCGATGTCGGCAGGCAGCACATGACCGGGGACGACGACCGCGTTGACGCCGCGCTCGCTCATGTTGGCGGTGAGCAAGGCCGGCGATTTCACCTGGGCGATGGGATCGCCGATGATGACGAAGACCTTGGTTTCGCCGTTCAGCGAGGGCATGGCGCGAGCTGCACCGGCGGCTGGCGAGTTGGACATATCAACTGCCTCCCTGCGCGGTTGTGTTGATGCGAATGAATTCTGCAATGCAGCGCACGCCCATGTTTCCCCGCAGATTAATGGGCGAGACCGCCCGTTTTTGAAATGGATTAATGGGCCGAATGCTTGGACAAATGAGTATTGCCCGGGACCGGACGGCAGCCTGGCGGGTCATGACGCGACCTCCGTCTGCCGGTCGCGGTAGAATTGCAGGATCGAGGCGATGCCGTCGCGAACGCCCGTGACGGGCAAGGACGCCAGGCTCGCGGGAAGATCGCTGTTCGCGAGATCGCCCGGGATGCGCAGCGGCGGGCCCTCGACGGTTATGTCGGCGCCTGGAATCTCGGATCGCAGCGCCTGGACGAAATCGTCCATCTCGGCCGTTTCGCCGCAGAGCGTGTGGGCTTCGGCACCCTCCACCGGGTTCGAAATAGCCCGCACCATGAGCTCCGCCACGTCGGCGACCAGCACGAAACCCGCGCGGCCGGAAAAGCGGATCGTCGCGGGCTCGCCCCGGAAGGCCGCGCTGCACGCGATCGACGGGCCTGCGGCGATGCCGGAACTCTGTCCCGGGCCGTAGACGATATAGGGGCGGAAGCCGATGCTCGGGATCCCGTGATCGAGGAGGTAAGCGCGCGCCGACCCTTCGATGGCCAGTTTCTGCGCGCCGTAATGGGTCATCGGACGCGGATTGATCTCGTCGTCCGGACCGAAGACGCCGGCGGTCGAGACATAGGCGATGCGGTCGATCCCGTGGGCGCGTGCCGCCTCGAACACTTGCAGGCTGCCGATCAGGTTGATCTGCGCGCCACGCACCGGATCACGGGCGCATTCGACGGTCATGACACCGGCCAGATGGATGATCGCGCCGCAGCCGCTTGCCGCGTCGCGCACGCTGCCGTCGGTGATGTCGCCCTCGACATAGGCGACACGGCTGGACATGCCCGGCTCGATGTCGTCGAGTGCGGCACGGTTGGGCTTCCAGTCGAAGACCGTCACCTCGTGACCGTCGAGCAGCAGGCTGGCGACCACGAAGCGGCCGAGGAAGCCCGTTCCGCCGGTGACGAGAACCCGGGTCATGGCGCGATCCTCGCGCTGGCGTGGCGCGCGGCGACGTAGCCGAAGGCGATGCCGGGGCCGATGGTGATGCCCGGGCCCGGATAGACGCCGCCCATGATCGAATGCATGTCGTTGCCGCAGGCATAGATGCCGCCCAGCGGCTTGTTGTCGACGCCGAGCACCTGGGCGCTGGCGTCTGTCTGCAGACCGGTCGCCGAGCCGATGTCGCCCGGAAAGAGGCGAACGGCGTAGAACGGCGCCTCGTCGAGCGCGCCCAGCGTCGGGTTCGGCCCGTGCGTCGCGTCGCCATTGCCGCATTCATAGACGGTCTCGCCGCGATGGAAGTCCTCGTCCACGCCCGCCCTGGCGAAATTTCCCATGCGGCGCACGGTCTCCTGAAGGTTGCCGGCGTCAACGCCGAGCCTCTGCGCCAGGTCTGCGAGCGTCTTGCCCTCGGTGAGGTAGCCGTCGGCGAGAAACGGCGCCCAGCCGCGGCCGCCGGGGCGGACCATGCCGAGTCCGTATTTCCTGAGCCCGGCGGCATCCGTGACCAGGAAAGCCGGGATCGTGCCGGTGCGGTACATGGCGATGACGAATTCGTGGTAGGAGCGCGCCTCGTTGGTGAAGCGCTTGCCGTCCGCGCCGACCGAGATGATGCCGGGCTTTGAGCGGTCGAAGACGAAATGCGGGAACACCGCCATGGTCCCGTCCTTGCGCTTGCGCAGCGAGACGGGCGCGAGGAAGGCGTTCTGATCGCCGCCCTCCCCGTAGCGCGCGCCGAGCTTCAGCGCGATGTCGTGCAGGGCACCGGTGTGGCCGGGCGCCGAGGGGCTGTATTCGGGCGTCGGCGACGGCAGCATCTCCGCGCGGCGCTGCGGATGGCGTGCAAAGCCACCCGAGGCCAGGATGACCCCGCCGGCGACGCGGATCTCGCGCGTCTGGCCGGCCTTTTCATAAGTCACGAGGCGTTCGTCGGGCGTGCCGGCGATGTCGGTCACATTCGCTTCGGTGACGATTTCGACGCCGAGCTTTCGCGCCGTGAGCAGCAGGCGGCCGATCAGCGCATTGCCCATCACGAGCCGCGTGCTCTTGCCGAAGCGGAGACGGTCGAGCGCGTAGCGGCCGATCAGCTTCACCGAATAGACCAGGGATTTCGGCGATTTCGCCATGTTGAGCAGTTGCGAAATGTCGTCGCGGTCGACCATCAGGCCGCCGAGAATGGTGAATTCCGGAATGGGCGGGCGGATCAGGCGCAGATCGTCGCCGAGGGGCTTGCCGTCGAACGGGATCGGCTCCAGCGCGCGGCCGCAGGAGGTCGAGCCCTCCAGTTCGTAAAGATAGTCAGGATGGAACGGACGGGCGCGGAACTGCGCATCCGTCTTGTCGAGCAGGGTGTGGATCGCCTCCGGCCCGTGCTCCACGAAGGCCGCCCGCAAATCTGCGGGCGCGCGGTTGCCGACGGCGTTGTCGAGATAGGTCTTCACACGCTCCGGCGTGTCGTCGCTGTCGACAGTTTTCGCGAGCCGCGTGTTGGGCACCCATGTCGTGGCGGCCGAATAGGCGGAGGTGCCGCCGACATATTCGGTCTTCTCGATCAGGATCGTGCGCCGGCCTTCAAGCGCCGCGAAGACCGCGGCGGACAGGCCTGCGGCGCCGGCGCCGAGCACGGCAATGTCGTAGCAGTCATTGTCTGTTGGCGCCCGACCGGCCATCGGCCATTTCCCTCCCCCGGCCGGTCCGTGGCGAACCGGCTGACGGACCATTACAGAAATTGGAATTGCTTTCAACTTTAGAAATCAATTTCTTTTTTGGTATCGCTCGGCTATGGTTCGGACGCATGGAGGAGGCCCTGATGGAAAGCATACCCGTAGCGGTGGTCGGCGCCGGCATCATCGGGCGGACCCATATCGAGACCCTGGCGAAGAGCGCCGGCATCCATCTCAGCGCGGTCGTCGATCCGGTGCCCGCAGCCGCTGAAATCGCTGAAAGCAAGGGCGTTCCGTTCTTCGGCACCGTCGAGGCACTGATCGATTCGGGCGTGGCGAAAGGCGTCATCGTCGCCTCGCCCAACGACACGCATGTGGCCGTCGCCAGCCGGCTTCTCGAAGCCGGGCTCGCCGTCCTTCTGGAAAAGCCGGTGGCAACCTCCGTGGCGGACGGGCTGGGCCTGGATGCGGTGGCGCGGACCGTCGCCACGCCGCTTCTGATCGGCCATCACCGCAGGCACAACCCGATCATCAAGGCGGCCAAGAAGGCCATCTCGGAGGGAGAAATCGGCGCGCTGGTCACGGCCACCGTCAATTCGACGCTGAGCAAGCCCGGCTCCTATTTCGACGTCGCCTGGCGCAAGCAGCCCGGACAGGGCGGACCTCTGCTCATCAACCTCATCCACGAGGTGGACCTGCTGCGCCACTTCTTCGGCGAGGTGAAAGCGGTGACGGCTCTGACGTCGAACGCGCAGCGTCACTTGGAGGTCGAGGACACCGCCGCCGCGATCCTGGAATTCGAGGCCGGCGGCATCGCCACCTGCACGATCTCGGACGCGGCCTGCGGACCGTGGGCGTGGGATGTGAGCGCGGGCGAAAACATCGCGCGCTTTCCCGCGCATGACGTCTTCGCCCATGCCTATTCCGGCACGAAAGCCGGGTTGAGCCTGCCCGATCTCGTGCTCTGGAAACATCCGGGCGCGCCGGACTGGACGCAGGAGATGACCCGGCATCGCCTGCCCTGCGCGCAGGCCGACGCCTACGTGGCCCAGTTGGAGCATTTCGCGGCGCTGATGCGCGGCGAGACCGAGCCGCTCGTTTCCTGCCGCGACGGTCTGGCGAACATGCAGGTCATCGACGCCGTGAAGGCCTCGGCGCGCGATGGCCGTCGCGTGGAACTGGAGGCGATCTTCTCATGAGCAGCGCGCTGGAGAAATCGCTGGCCATCCTGGAACTGATGGCCGAGAGCCCGGACGGCCTGCAGGTCAGCGCGATCGCGTCACAGCTGGAGATGCCGGTTTCGGGCGTTCACCGCCAACTGAAGGAACTCGCGCGGCTCGGCTATGTCCGCCAGGAGAAGAACCACGGCAATTACACGCTGACGATCAAGCTCGCGGCGATGGGGCTCGGCTTCCTCGGGCGCTCGGGCGTGACCGACATCGCGCAGCCGATCCTCGACCGGCTCGCGGCGCGGTCCGGCGAACTCATCCGTCTCTCCGTCCTGGAGGGCGGCGATCTGATCTGGGTCGCGGTGGCGCAGGGCGCGACCGGCGGGCTCCGCTACGATCCGGGGCGTGAACAGGGCGTCGTCGTGCATCTGGCCACGTCGGCGGGCGGTCAGGCCCTGCTCTCGGCGATGAGCGACGAGGACGCCCTCACCCATGTGTCCAAACAGGGCATGAAACCGACAGCGTTCGTGCCCGGAAGCGGCGCGCCGACGACCATCAAGGAACTCCTGGAAGTCCTCGCCGAGACCCGGGAACGCGGCTATTCGGTTTCGATCGACAGCTACCTCGAGGGCATGGCGGCCATGGCCGTGCCGGTGCGCTACGGGCCGCAACAGACCGTCATCGGATGCCTGTCCATCGCCGGTCCGACCGTGCGCATGAACGATGCCACGATCGCGAAATTCGCCCCGATCCTGCGCGATTCGGCCAGCGAACTGGGCGCCGCGGCCCATGCGTCGCAATATTTCAGCAGCCTCCACCACGAGCCGAGGGAATCGAGCGGTGGCGCGTGAGGGCACGCCCGCCGACTGTCACTGCGACGTGCTGGTGATCGGTTCCGGCGCGGGCGGCCTAGCCGCGGCTGTCACGGCTGCGTTTCACGGGCTGCGGGTGATCGTGGCTGAAAAGGAGGACGTGATCGGCGGCACGACCGCCTGGTCGGGCGGCTGGCTCTGGATCCCGCGCAATCCGCTCGCCGTCGAAGCGGGGATCGTTGAGGACGAGGACGCGCCGCTCGCCTATCTGCGCTCCGAAATCGGCAATCGCGTCGACGATCCGCGGCTCCACGTCTTCCTGAAGAACGGGCCGGACATGGTGTCGTTCTTTCGCGACAACACCGACGTCGATTGGATCGGCGGAAACACGATCCCGGATTTTCACGACACGCCGGGCGCGGCGAAAGGCGGCCGGTCGGTGACCGCCGCGCCGTATGACGGGCGCAGGCTCGGCGAATGGATATGGAAGCTGCGGCCGCCTCTGGACCTCGCCAGCGTCGCCGGGATGGGCATCGCCGGCGGGCCCGACATGAACCACTTCCTCAATGCGACGCGCAAGCCCGCTTCGCTCGCCTATGCGCTGCGCCGCTTCGCCCGGCATTTCTGGACCCGATTTCGCCATGGCCGGGGAATGGATCTGGTCGCCGGCAACGCCCTCGTCGCGCGACTGCTTCGGTCGGCGCTCGATCTCGGCGTGGAGTTCCGGTGCGGCGCGCCGGCCACGGGGCTGCAGTCGCGGGACGGCACGGTGACCGGCGCAGTCTGCGGCGGCGAGACGATCCGTGCCAGCCGGGGTGTGATCTTGGCGACCGGCGGATTTCCGCATGACACCCAACGCATTGCAGCGATGTTCGAACACGCGCCCGACGGCACCGAGCATCATTCGGCCGCGCCACGGTCCAACACCGGGGACGGATTGCGCATGGCGGAGAATGCCGGCGCGCGCGTGGCCGACGACCTCGTTTCGCCCGGCGCATGGGCTCCCGTCTCCATCGTTACGCGCAGACATGGCGAGCCGGGGCACTTTCCACATCTGATCGAACGCGCCAAGCCCGGCATCATCGCGGTGAATGCAAGCGGCCAGCGGTTCGTCAACGAGGCGAATTCCTACCATGATTTCATGCGCGCGCTGTTCAAGTCCGATCCCGGCACGACAACGCCGCATGCCTGGATCATTGCCGATCACCGCGCGCAGCGGCGATACGGGCTGGGCTGGGCGAAGCCTTTCCCCTTCCCGCTCCGGCCCTACCTGAAGAGCGGCTATCTTCTGCGCGGCGCGACGCTGGCCCAACTCGCCGGCCAATGCGGCCTTCCTGCGGACGCCCTTGAAGAGACGGTCGCGCGCTTCAACGCGCATGCGGAAACCGGCGACGATCCTGATTTCGGACGCGGGCGCTCCCCCTATAACGACATGCAGGGCGATGCCGACCACCGGCCCAATCCCGCGCTCGGCGCGCTGAGAAACGGCCCCTATTACGCCGTGAAGGTCGTGCCGGGGAGCCTTGGCACCTTCGCCGGCCTGCGCACGGACGGCGCCGCCCGGGTTCTCGGGGCGGCCGGCGCACCGATCGGGGGCCTCTATGCCGTCGGCAACGACATGGCGTCCGTCATGGGCGGGAACTACCCCTCCGGCGGCATCACGCTCGGGCCCGCCATGACATTCGGATACGTCGCCGGCCGTGTGCTGGCGGGGCTGCCGGTGACGGGGCTCGATACCGCAGAAACACAGATCGAAAGGACCGACGCATGAGCTATCTGGAACTCGCGACCCTCAAGACCGTCATTTTCGGCGCCGGGAAGGCCGCGCCCGAACTGGAGAAATGGCTGCACGCGCCGGACGCGTCGGGCACGCTTCTCGGAGCATGGACGTCGGATATCGGCTCTTTGAACGAGATCTACCTGCTGCGCAGCTTCGACGACATCGACGCGCTGATGCGCGAGCGCGAACGCACGCATCGGTCCGCCAATCCCTTCGGGTGCCTGGACCAGCTCGTGTCCTATGCCCAGGAAAGCTACCGCAAGCTCGATTTCGTCGGAGAGGTGACGCCCGGCACCTACGGGCCGTTCTACGAGATCCGCACCTACATGATGAAGCCCAACGGGCTGATGCCGACGATGGAGAAGTGGGAGGCCGCTTTGCCGAAGCGCGAGGAATACTCGCCCTGCACGGTCGCCATGTACGGGATCGACGGCCTGCCACGCCTGACGCAGATCTGGCCCTTTGAGAGCCTCGAAGCACGGGGCAAGGCGCGCGGCCAGTCGGTTGCGGACGGCAACTGGCCGCCGAAGGGCGGGCCGGACTGGCTGACGCCGGACATGACCTCGACCATCGCGATGCCGATGGCGTTCTCCCCGCTGAAATAGGCCGAACGATGCGAAAATTCTCCCTGGCCTATCTCACGGCCAATGGCGCCGGCCCGGTCGGAGCGGTGCAGATCGCCGCCGAGGCGGGCTACGACATGATCTCGTTCCGCCTGCTTCCCGGCGGACCGGGCGACGAAATCCCGCCGCTGATGGATGACGACGCGCTGTTTCGCGAAACGACCGCCGTCATGCGGGATACCGGCGTCACCATGGCGGATGCGGAAATGATCCGGATCGGCCCGGATGCAGAACCGCGCAGCTTCACGCCGTTTCTCGACCGCATCGCCGAGATGGGCGCGAAGCACATCCTGACCGCGATCGACGATCCCGAGCGCGATCGCGCGATCGCCAGCTATGGCGCGATCTGCGAACTGGTCGCGGGCTACGGGCTGACCGCCGATGTCGAGTTCATGCCCTGGACGGCCTGCAAGACCGTTGCGGACGCGCTGGAATTCGTGAACGCCGTCGACCTGCCGTCCTCGGCGATCCTGTTCGACACGCTGCATTACGACCGCTGCGGATCGACGCCGGAGGACATCGCGAAGATACCGGCGCACAAGATGAACTACATCCAGCTTTGCGACGGCCCTGCCGACTATGTGCGCAGCGACGCGGAGATGATCCGGATCGCACGCACCGCGCGCATGTTTCCCGGTGCCGGCGGCATCGATCTCGGGGCGTTCCTCCATCTGATGCCGCCCGACATCACCGTCAGCGTCGAAGTGCCGGACAAGCCGCTCGCCGAGAGCATGGGCCGTACCGCCTTCGCGCGCGAGGCGCTGGACCGGACCAAGGCGGTTCTCGATCAGGCGCAGCCGGCCTAGACATAGCTTCTCAGAAGCGCCTCGAACATTTCGAGCGTCTCCGTCGGGCTGCCGTGGGTCCGGCGGGTCAGTCCGATCGCGATCTTCGAACCCGGCAAGGCGACGTCGACCTTCCTGAGGTCGGGCGGAAGGTTGGCGACGTGCTGGTCGCCGTAGCTCAGAAGCGCGATGGAGTCGCTGTGCGCGACGACGCGCTCGGCATTGCCGAAGGACAGGATTTCGCAGGTCTGAGCGGGCGGCGTGGTGCCGGCGTTCTGGAACAGGCTCTCGAAATAGGACCGGATCGGCGTGCCATGCGGCGCGACGATCCATTTCTCGCCCTTAAGGTCGGAAATCGACCGGGCGCGCGAATGGCAGGCGTGGTCCTTGCGCGCGACCAGCGTGTATCTCTCGTGGTAGAGAAACACCTGCGTAAGGTCCGCATAGGGCAGCGGGTCGCGCAGGATGCCGAGCATGCAGTCGATCTCGCCGCGTCCCAGCGCCCGCGCCAGCATGTCATAGCTCCCCGGCACGGCCATGAGCCGCAGATCCGGGTTGGTGTTGGTCAGAGCGCCGAACGCCCTGGCGACGAAATCCTGGCCTGAAAAGGGAAGCATTCCCACGGCAAGCCTGCCGCTCGGTCCGGCATTGGATTTCAGCGTGTCGATCTCGATCGCGCCCAGTTCGGCAAGCAATTCGTCGCGCAGGACCGCCAGCCGGCGCGCGATATCGAATGCGTCGAGACCGTCCTTGCGGCGCCTGAAGAGCGGCTGGCGCGCATATTGGGTGATCGCGGCGAGCGACCTGCTGATCGCCGGCTGCGTCACCTGCAACTGGTCCGAGGCGAGCGACGCGCTTCCCGACTGCACCACGGCCGACACGGCATCCAGATGCCGCCAGCGCAGGAAATTCAACAGGTTGGGTCGTGTCCCGGTGTTGGCCTCGATGTCGTCTTCGGCCCGCATAATGACCTGCAATGCCGCCGCGCATCGCTTCAGGACCGCTTCGCCGGCGGCCGTCGGCTCCGTTCCGCTCCAGCCCCGCTGGAAGAGCGGCGCGCAAAGGGCCTTCTCCGCTGCGGCGATCGTGCGCGAGACGACGGGCTGGCTCATGTTGAGCAGGCGCGTAGCGTGTTCCACGCTCCGGGTTCGCGCCACGGCGTCGATGGTTCGGGCCTGTTTCAGGGTGATCCGGACGGGGGCGGCCATGCCAAGATATTACCGATCTGGATGATGATATTCAATGTATGCATGAGCTGGAGAAGCCGCTGGCTGCTACACGGCTGCGGACTGTGTTCAGGAGGAGAAGCCGTTGTTGGCCGAAAAGACGCTCGAAGAAAAAATCAACCGGATCGGCAATGCCTCGAAGATGCTTCAGGACTCGCAAGCGGGCCCCTACGTCTTCCCCATCGCGCCGCAATACACGAACTGGATGGAAGAGGTTCGCGCATGGCGTGAAGGCGCGGTGTTGCTGAACCAGTCCTATCACATGACCGACCTTTACGTGCGCGGCCCTGACGCCATCGCGTTCATGTCGCATGTCGGCGTGAACAGTTTCGCAAATTTCGGACGCAACAAGGCCAAGCAGCTGATCTGCTGCAATCACGACGGCTACGTGATCGGCGACGGCATCATCTTCGCGCTGGAGGATGACGAGATCCTCTATGTGGGCCGCCCGCCGCTCGCCTACTGGCTCGCCTACCAGGCGGAAATCGGGGATTTCGACGTCACGACCGAGTTCGACATCCGCAGCCTCGAAAACGCCGACAAGCCACGCAAGCTCTATCGCTACGAGGTGCAGGGTCCGCTCGCGCTCGACATCCTGAACGAGGCCAATGAAGGCGGTCCGCTGACGACCAAGTTCTTCAACATGGGCGAGATCACCATCGCCGGCTGCAAGGCCCGGACGCTCAGCCACGGCATGGGCGGGGCGCAGGGGCTCGAACTCTGGGGCCCCTACGAGGAAGGCCGCAAGGTCTATGACCGGCTGATGGAAGTCGGTGCGAAGCACGGCATGCTCAGGGCCGGCGCGCGCGCCTATTCCTGCGCCGCGATGGAATCGGGCTGGATACCCTCGCCGCTGCCGGCGATCTATTCCGGCGAGGCGATGAAGGGGTTCCGCGAGTGGCTGCCGGCCGACAACTTCCTCGCGACCTGCTCGGTCGGCGGAAGCTTCCAGCCGGACAATGTCGAAGACTATTACCTGACGCCCTGGGATCTCGACTACGGGCGCGTGGTCCGGTTCGATCACGACTTCATCGGCCGCGCGGCGCTCGAGACAATGGCGGAGCAGGAGCATCGGACCAAGGTCACGCTGATCTGGGACAGGGACGACGTTCTGAAGATCTTCGCCGGCATGATGGACGCCTTTCCGGGTCCGAAACTGATGGAACTGCCGGCCAGCCATTATGCCGCCCATCCCTACGACCAGGTTCTACTGGACGGCGAACAGGTCGGCGTGTCGACCTACCCGGTCTATTCCGCCAACGAGCGGGCCTGGATTTCGCTTGCGATGGTGCGCTCCGACCTCGGCGAACAAGGCACGAAGCTGAACATCCTGTGGGGCGAGAAGGACGGCGGCACCAAGAAGCCGCATGTCGAGCGTCACGTTCAGATGGAGGTTGGCGCGCAAGTGCATCCGTGGCCGATCCACGCCGCCGCGCGGGCCGAATACCGGGCCCAGACGTGACGACGGCGTTCGCCTTTGACCGATTGCATCCAACCAAGGGAGGATATGTGATGCGTTTTCAGAAACTGAGTGCCGCACTGGCGGTCGCCGCCGGGCTTTCGGCTTCGGCGGCTTCGGCCACCGAACTGAAGCTCGCCGATTTCCAGCCGCCATCCCATTTCATCGTCGAGGGCACCTACACGCCCTTCGCCGAGACGATCGCGGCCGAGACCGACGGCGCTGTGACGGTCCGGGTCTTCATGGGCGGCGAACTGGGCGCCGGGCCGGCCGAACAGTACAACCGCGCCGTTGACGGCGTGACCGACATCGCCTTCGGCCTGCCGGGCTACACCGCGTCGAACTTCCCGAAGACGCTGCTGACCGAACTTCCGGGCGTGATCGACGCGGCGACGGGCACGGAGCGCGTGCTCGACAACATCGACAAGCTCTCCGGCGAATACAGGCGCGTGGCGCTGCTGGGCCTCTGGAACAACGCGCCGAACCTGCTGTTCACGGCGGAAAAGCCGATCCGCTCGCTTGAGGATCTCGCCGGCCTGAAGATCCGCGTGCCGTCGCGCAATGCCGGCCTCGTGGTCGAGGCCTGGGGCGCGACGCCGGTGTCGATGCCGGCGCCTGAAATCTACAACTCGATGCAGACCGGCGTGATCGACGGCGCCATGATCGACGCGACGACGCTCGGTTCGTTCAAGCTGGCCGAGGTGACGAAATACATCACCACTGGCATGGATTCGACGATCTCGAGCTTCTTCCTGATCATGAACCGCGACTCGTTCAGCGGCCTCAGCGACGACCAGCAGGCGGTGGTGCTCAAGGCCGGACGCGAGGCGGCGCTGTCGGCCAATGCGGCATGGCTCGGGATCGCCGCTAAGGCGCTCGACGCGTTCGGGACGACCGAGGGCAAGGAAGTGATCACGCTGTCCGACGAGGAAGCCGCGAAGTTCAACGCGGCATCGGCGCCGGTTGTCGAGAAGGTCATCGCCGACGCGGACGCTGCCGGGCTTGAAGCATCGGCCTATGTCGAGGCGCTCAAGGCCGAATAACGCGCCTTTTGCCCATCGATGAGACGGTACGACCCGTCCGGCCCCGTGCCGGGCGGGTCTTTCATGGCATCAGGGCCGCGCCGCGCGGACGAAGCGGCCCGCATCCTGTTTCACGATTTCGGCGAGGAACGATGTCGCCGCCTTGATGCGCGCGAGACCGCGCAGGCTCTCATGATGGACGATCCAGTAGGCGCGCTGCGCCGACAGATCCGGCAGGACGGGAACGAGATCGTCGTGACCGGTGGCCAGATAGTCATGCAGAACGCCGATCCCCGCCCCCGCCCGCACGGCCTCGAGCTGGCCCGTGGCGCTGGAAATCTCGACCTGCGAGCGCCAGCCCGACCAGAAGGACGGCGCATAGTTGAGCGAGGCGGAATAGATCAGGTCTTCCACATAGCCGACGAGGCGATGGTCGCGCAGATCGTCGGTGGTTTCCGGCTGGCCGTGCCGGTGTGCATATTCCCGTGAGGCATAGAGGCCGAGCGTGTAGTCGGTGAGCTTCTGCGCCACCAGCCTGCCCTGCTCCGGTCGGCCGACCATCACCGCGATATCGGCCTCGCGCTTCGACAGCGAGAAGGCCTGCGGCACCGGCACGAGCTGGATGGTGAGGTCGGGATGGCGCTCGGCGAGATGCGCCAGGCGCGGCGCCAGAAAGGAGACGCCGAACCCGTCCGGCGCGCCAATGCGCACCGTGCCGGATATTTCCGGTCCGGCATGGTCGAACAGCGACTGCGCCTGCAGAAATTCGGCCTCCGCCCGCTCCAGCGATTCCGCCAGCGCCTCGCCCTCGTCGGTGAGTTCGCAGCCCGTGGCGCGCCGGATCAGGAGGTTCGCGCCGAGCGAGTGTTCAAGCGCGGCCATGCGGCGGCTGAGCGTCGCCTGGTTGATGCCGAGCGCCTTGGCCGCTGCCAGCATCTGCCCCGCCCGCGCCACGGCGAGGAACAGTCGTCCGTCTTCCCAGTTCATGTCTCCACCCTATGCAAATTCGCATAACAAGTTTGAGAACTATTGCATTGTTATGACGAAATTGAAATGGGATACGGCGGTCATCCAAGGAGGACGACCGATGACCACACTCACCCATTATATTGCCGGCACGCACACCAGGGGCTCCGCCGATCGCTCGCAGCCCGTCTTCAACCCGGCGACCGGCGAAGCGGAAAAAGAGGTGATCCTCGCCTCCGAACAGGACGTCAACGACGCTGTCGCCGCCGCCAAGGCGGCCTGGCCAGAATGGTCGAAGACGCCGTCGCTGCGCCGCGCGCGCATTCTAGACAAGTTCAAGGCGATCCTCTGGGAGCGCGCCGACCAGCTCGCCGAAGCCATTTCCGCCGAGCACGGCAAGACCCATGACGACGCGCTGGGCGAAGTCACCCGCGGTCTCGAAGTGGTCGAATTCGCGACCGCCGCGCCGACGCTTCTGAAGGGCGAGTTTTCCGAGAGCGTTGGCACCGGCGTTGACACGCATTCGATCCGGCAGTCGCTCGGCGTCGTCGCCGGCATCACCCCGTTCAACTTCCCGGCCATGGTGCCGATGTGGATGTTCCCGGTGGCGCTGGCCTGCGGCAACACCTTCGTGCTGAAGCCGTCCGAACGCGATCCGTCCGCCTCCCTGTTGATCGCGGACTGGCTGACCGAGGCCGGCCTGCCGGAAGGCGTATTCAACGTCCTGCAGGGCGACAAGGTCGCCGTCGACGGACTGCTGCATCACCCCGACGTCAAGGCGATCTCCTTCGTCGGTTCGACCCCGATCGCGCAATACATCCACATCACCGGCATCACCAACGGCAAGCGGGTGCAGGCGCTGGGCGGCGCCAAGAACCACATGATCATCATGCCCGACGCCGATCTCGACATGGCGGCGAATGCCCTTATGGGCGCGGCCTTCGGTTCCGCCGGCGAGCGCTGCATGGCGATCTCGGTCGCGGTCCCCGTCACCGACGCGGTCGCCGACGCGCTGGTCGAACGACTGGTGCCGAAGATCGAGGCGCTGAAGATCGGGCCTGCCGCCGACCGCACCTCCGAAATGGGCCCGGTGGTCACCAAGCAGGCGCAGGAGAAGATCCTCGGCTATATCGACGCCGGCGAACAGGCGGGCGCCAAGCTGGTCGTCGACGGCCGGACCTTCAAGCAGCAGATGCAGGGCTACGAGAACGGCTACTATGTCGGCGGCACGCTGTTCGACCACGTGACGCCGGACATGTCGATTTATCGCGACGAGATCTTCGGACCGGTGCTGTCGATGGTACGCCGCAATTCCTACCAGGATGCGGTCGACCTGATCCACGGCCATGAATATGCGAACGGCACCGCCGTCTTCACCCGCGACGGCGACACCGCCCGCGCCTTCTCGCAGGACATCGAAGTGGGCATGGTCGGCATCAACGTGCCGATCCCGGTGCCGATGGCGTTCCACTCCTTCGGCGGCTGGAAGGCCTCGATCTTCGGCGACCACGCCATGCACGGCATGGAAGGCGTCCGCTTCTACACCCGCATCAAGACGACCACCACGCGGTGGCCGTCGGGACAGCGCAGCGACCCGCAATTCACCATGCCGACGCTGGGATAAGACGCATAGACAGAGACCTGATGAACGGCCGCCTCAAAGGGCGGCCGTTTGCGTTCGGGGAGGTTGTCGCGCCCATGAAATGATCAGCATGGGCGTCGCCTGACGATTTTTTGTTCGCATCGATGAGCGCCACGCTTCGATCTGCGCGGCCAGCCGAAATGGCACATTCATTGCATGCATTTTGCCAAGGCCCAGAACAACAAGAAGCGCGAATTTCACGCTCATGAACTCGCTCAGCCTGGACATCCGCATTCTGCGTACGCTCCAAAGCGTTTCGGAAACGGGAAACATCACGGAAAGCGCCCGGCGGCTGGGTCGGACCCAGCCGGCGATCACCTTGCAGCTTCAGCGGCTGGAAAGCATCTGCGGCTTCAACCTCTTTCGCAGCGAAGGCCGCAAGATGGTGCTGACGCCGGACGGCGAGCTGGTGCTTTCCTATGCAAATTCCATCCTGCGGCTGCATGACGAACTGATGCAGCGCATCGAATCGCCCGATGTCGAGGGCCAGGTGGTGCTCGGCACGCCCGACCTCTACGCGTCCTTCATCCTTCCCTCGATCCTGGCGCTCTTCAAACAGGCCTTTCCGCGCGTGCAGGTGCAGTTGCAATGCTCGCTTTCGACGCCGCTGGTGCGGCTGGTGCATCGCGGCGAGGTGGATCTGGCGCTTGTCACCCGCATGAACGATTTCTCCGGCGGGCGTGTCGTTCGCCAGGAACAGCTGATCTGGATGACCGGCGAGAACTCAATGGCGCATGCGGAGACGCCCGTGCCTCTCGCCCTCCTGCCGCCCGGCAACATCTATCGCGACCATGCCATCGAGTGCCTGGAAGCGGCGCGGCATCCCTGGCGGATCGCCTGCGTGAGCGAAAGCGTCAGCGGGCTGCAGGCGGCGGTGTTCTCGGGCATGGCGGTCACCGTTCTCGGCCGCAGCGCGCTCGTGCCGGGCATGCGCGAGATCGTGCGCGGGCCGGACTTCCCTGCCCTGCCGAAGGTCGACCTGCTTCTCTACAAGGCGCCCGGAACGAAGTCGGCGGCGGCGAACGCGTTGCATGACTATCTCGCCCACTATCTGCAGGTCGAACAGGGCACCGATCTGCGCAATATTCCCCGCCCGCCGCGTCCGGTCGATCAGACTGCAGACGCCGCCGAGTGACCGGGTCGAGCCTGCCGCCGCAGCGCCGGCACGCGACGCAAAATTCCCGGCAATCCAGCCAATTAGAAAAATATTCCAAAACGATCCTTGGTCGAGAAACGGGCATCGTCGCGCGTGATGAGGCTGCACGCACCCGGAAAGCCTGGCTTTTCGGGCATATTGTTCAATATTTGTGCAGCGCACGATGAAAAGAGCGACGTATTGGCGTTTCTTATGGTTGGGATTTGCATTTCTGATTTTGTTTCCTCGCAGAAAATTCATCTACTCGTGATGGCAGGGCGCAATTGGCCGCTCGTTGTTCAAGCAGGGAAGATCTGACGAATGACCAAATCCACGAAGACACCGAAACTCTCCAGACGAGGCTTTATCAAGGCTGGTGCGGCTGCGGCCGGCGCCGCCGCCGGCTCGGGAGCCATCACCGGATTCCCGACCATCTGGGCTCAGGAAATCAAGGACATCGAACTGCGTCACGTCGGCGTTTCGTACTCCGTCGTGAAGGCGATCGGCGACCAGGCCGCCAAGGATCTCGGCTTCAAGGTGACGATGCAGAATCTCGACACCTCGGCCTCCATCAACCGCTTCATCACCCAGCCCAACACGGTCGACATCTGCGACCTGGAAGGCTGGCAGGCCAAGCTCGCCGCCAAGCGCGGCGTCATCCAGGGCATCGAGGCGAAGCGCATCAAGCAGTTCGACAACTTCCTGCCGATCTTCACCAAGGGTGAGCTCGACGGCAGCCAGATCGCCAACCAGGGCATCTCGCCCTACGCCGCGCTCTATCTGGAGAAGAAGGACTCCACCGAGCTGCATGACGGCGTCGCCGACTGGCTGACCAACGTTCCGCAGGTCTACAACGCCGACTCCATCGGCTACCGCCCCGACCTCGTCGATCATCCGGTCACCGAGTGGAAGGACCTGATCGATCCGAAATACAAGGGCAAGGCCGCCATCCTCGACGTGCCGGCGATCGGCATCATGGATGCGGCGCTTTGCATGGAGAGCGCCGGGCTCATCGACTACGGCGACAAGGGCAACATGACCCGCGAGGAGATCGACAAGACGATCGACATCCTCATCGACCTGAAGAAATCCGGCCATTTCCGCGCCACCTGGACGACCTTCGACCAGTCGGTCCAGCTGATGGCCGCCGGCGAAGTCATCATCCAGTCCATGTGGTCGCCGGCCGTCGCCGCCGTGCGCACCAAGGAAATCCCGTGCATCTACGCGCCGGTCAACAAGAAGAACGGCAAGGAAGGCTATCGCGGCTGGTGCAACGGCATGGGCCTGATGAACCACCTGGAAGGCAAGAAGCTCGACGCCGCCTACGAGTACATCAACTGGTACCTGGAGGGCTGGCAGGGCGCCTTCGTGTCGCGCTACGGCTACTACAGCCCGGTTCCGTCCACGGCGAAGAACTACATGTCCGACACCGAGTGGGCCTACTGGTACGAAGGCAAGCCGGCGCCCGAGGCGATCAGCGATCCCTACGGCGTGCCGATGGAACCGGCCGGAACGGTTCGCGACGGCGGCTCCTTCGTCGAGCGCGTGACCAACATCTCCTGCTGGAACACGCTGATGGATGAAGCAGCCTACATGAACAAGCGTTGGAATGACTTCAAGGTCGCCTGACCGGGTCTGTCACCTCGGCCCGACCGGCCCCGCGGCAACACATGCCGCGGGGCCGGAAAGGTCCGGAAAAAGGCCGAAAACACCTAGAGAAGTCATGCCGGAGCCCCGTCAATGAAATTGAACAGAAATGCGGTCGGATGGCTGAACGTTTCGCCGCTCCTCGCCGTGATGGTCCCGTTCTTCATCGTCCCGATCATCGTCGTGTTCATCGCCAGCATCATGCAGACCGACGGTTTCGGCGGCATGTTCTGGGATCCCTCGCTGGAAAACTACAGCTACATCTTCAAGTCGGACCTGACCTACCGGCTCTATTTCGAGACGGTGAAATTCGCGGTCCTGACACTGGTCTTCTCGGCGTTCATCGGCTTCTGGGTGGCCCATTTCCTGGTGTTCCACGTCCGCAGCAAGTTGCTGGCCATGGGGCTTTTCCTGGTCTGCACCGTGCCGTTCTGGACCTCCAACATCATCCGCATGATTTCGTGGATCCCGCTGCTCGGCAAGGAAGGCCTGATCAACCGCGCGCTGATCGCCATGGGCGCGATCCAGGAGCCGCTCGAATTCCTGCTCTATTCGGATTTCGCGGTGGTCGTGGCCTATGTCCACCAGCTCACGATCTTCATGATCGTTCCGATCTTCAATTCCATGGCGCGCATCGACAAGCGTGTCGTCGAGGCGGCCGTCGACGCCGGCGCCAGCAAGTTCGACATCATGCGCTACATCATCGTGCCGATGTCGAAGAGCGGCATCGCGCTCGGCGCAATCTTCGTCGTCTCGATCGTGATGGGTGACTTCTTCGTGGTGAAGGTCATGTCGGGCGGCGGCACCGCCTCCGTGGTCGGCGCCTTCTACGAGGACATCGGCGTGCTGCAATATCCGAGCGCGGCCGCGAGCGCGATCATCCTGACGATCCTCGTCATGCTCATGGTCGCCGCCATCCTGCGCATCGTCGACATCCGCAAGGAGATCACGCAATGACGGACGCAATCGCCGGCAAGGCTGCCGCTCCTGCCAAGCGCAGGGTGCGCCGCGCCTCGTCCGACCGCCCATGGACGTTCTACGTGCTCGCAGGCTTCTTCGCCTTCTACGTGATCGCCCTCTACGGGCCGATGATCTCGATCTACATCCTGTCGTTCCAGGATGTGCGCGGCGGTCTCGTCTTCCCCATGCGCGGCTTCTCGCTGCACTGGTTCAACGAACTGATCATGCAGACGCGCACCGGCGACGTCAGCGGCTCGTTCCGGCGGTCGATCTATCTGGCGATCGCGGTCACGGTGATCACCGTCGTGTTCTCCTTCATGGCCGGCATGGCCTTCCGGCGGCGGTTCCGCGGCGACACGATCGTGTTCTACCTGATGATCGGCAGCCTCGTCGCACCCGGTCTCGTACTCGGCATCGGCATCGGCCTCGGCTTCGACATGGCGGGCATCCCGACGAACTGGTTCACCTCGGCGCTCGGCGCGCAGCTCTCCTGGACCCTGCCCTTCGGCATCCTGATCATGTTCGCAGTCATGTCGCGGCTGAACGGGGACTGGGAAGAGGCCGCGCGCGATCTCGGCGCCTCGCCCGCCCAGACGATCCGGCTGGTCATCCTGCCGATCCTCGCGCCCGGGCTGATCGCCGTCGCCCTGTTCGGCTTCACGCTCTCCTATGACGAGTTCGCGCGGACGCTGCAGACGGCGGGCGCACAAAACACACTGCCCCTGGAAATCTGGAGCATGACCCTGAACGTCACCTCGCCCGCGCTTTACGCCCTCGGCACGGTGTCCACGGTCATCTCGTTCCTGATCATCGGGGTCAGTCTCGGATCAATCATCCTGCTGCAGCGGCGCAACGCCGCGCGCATGAACATCAGTGAGTAGAAAGGAGCTTCCGGTGGGAACTGGTAACGGAGACATCGAGCTTGCTGGCGTCACCAAGAGCTATGACGGGGAAACATACGCGGTCGACGGCATCAATCTGAAAATCCCCGACGGCGCCTATTGCTGCCTTCTCGGCCCGTCCGGCTGCGGCAAGAGCACCATCCTGCGGATGATCGCCGGGCACGAGGACCCGACGCATGGCGAGATCCTGATCGGCGGCGAGGACGTGGTCGGGCTCGACCCGGTGCAGCGCCGCACGGCGATGATGTTCCAGTCCTACGCGCTCTTTCCTCATCTGAGCGTCCGGGACAACATCGCCTTCGCGCTCAGGGTGCGCGGCCTGTCGAAGACCGAGCGCTACGGCAAGGCCGACGAGATGATGGAAAAGGTCCACCTGACCGAATTTGCCAACCGTCTGCCGTCGCAGCTCTCGGGCGGCCAGCAGCAGCGCGTGGCGCTGGCCCGCGCCGCGATCACCGAGCCGCGCGTCCTGTTGCTGGATGAGCCGCTCTCGGCGCTGGACGAGCATCTGCGCATCCGCATGCGCGCCGAGTTGAGCCGCATGCAACGCGATCTCGGCATCACCTTCATCCATGTGACCCATACGCAGATGGAGGCGATCGCGCTCGCCGACACCGTGGTGGTGATGGATCGCGGCGAGATCCGGCAGGCAGGTCCGGCGCGCGAGGTCTACGCGTCGCCCAACAACCGCTACGTGGCGGAATTCATCGGCGGCCAGAACGTGCTGTCCGGCAAGGTCGGCGACGTCAACGGGTCCAAGGCGACGCTCGCCGGTCCGACCTTCAGCAATATCGAGATCCCGCTTCTCGCGGGCACGCCGCTGCACAGCGGCCAGTCCCTCGACATCGCGATCCGCCGCGACGACATCGACCTGCTTCGCCTAGGCGGCAACGGCGTTCCGCCCGGCTCCACCGGCGTGGAAGGCGCCGTCACCGGGGTCGAATACCAGGGCACCTTCGTGAAGGTGATGATGGACGCCGCCGGCGAAGGCGAGTTCGTCGCCTATGTGCCCGAACGCCGCTTCTTCGAAGATACCCTGTCTGTGGGCGACCGCGTGCTCGCCGTCTGGCAGATCGATCACGCCCACCTGCTGGCCTAATACTGGAGTGTAGTCATGGAAATCTCATTTGTACTGAATGATGAGCCGGTTACGGTGAATGTCGATCCCTCGACGCTGTTGAGCGACCTGGTGCGCGAGCAGCTGTCGCTGACGGGAACGCATGTGGGCTGCGACACCAGCCAGTGCGGCGCCTGCGTCGTCCACCTCAACGGCGACTCGGTGAAGAGCTGCACCCTGCTGGCCGTCTCGGTCGACGGCGGCGACGTGCGCACGGTCGAGGGCCTGTCGACGAACGACAAGGACCTGCACCCGATGCAGCAGGCCTTCCGCGACAATCACGGCCTGCAATGCGGCTTCTGCACGCCGGGCATGCTGATGAGCGCGATCGACCTCGTCAAACACAATCCGGATCCCAGCGAAGCCGAGATCCGCGAATGGCTGGAAGGCAATATCTGCCGCTGCACCGGCTACCAGAACATCGTCAAGTCCATCATCGCTGGCGCGGCCGCCATGCGAGCAGCATCCTGAAGGAGGTCACCATGTCGGCAGTGATTGGAATTGGCTCGTCGCCCAAGCGCAAGGAAGACGCGCGTTTCGTGCGTGGCAAGGGCACCTATGTGGCGGACATCAAGCGACCGCACATGCTTGCGGGCGTGTTCCTGCGGTCCGAGCATGCGCATGCGAACCTGAAGTCGATCGACGTTTCGAAGGCGCTGGCGCAGCCCGGCGTGAAGGCGGTCTATACCGGCGAGGACATGAAGGCCGACGACGTCGGCGGCCTTCCCGTCGGCTGGGGCATCACCGACAAGAACGGCGATCCCATGAAGGAACCGCCGCACCCACCGATCGCGCAGGGCAAGGTGCGCTATGTCGGCGACGCGGTCGCGTTCGTCGTCGCCCAGACCGTGGAACAGGCCGAAGCGGCGGCCGAATTGATCGAGGTCGAATACGAGGTGCTGCCGGCCATTGTCGGCCTGGTGGACGCCCTGCGCCCGGATGCGCCGCAGCTCTATGACGAGGTCGAGAACAATCTCTGCGCAGACTGGGACCTCGGCGACGCCGCAGCCGTCGATGCCGCGTTCGCGCAGGCCGCGCATGTAGCGAGCATCGAACTCGTCAACAACCGCCTGATCGGCAATCCGCTGGAACCGCGCGCGGCGATCGGCGAATTCGAATACGCGACCGGCCAGTACACGCTCTGGACGACCAGCCAGTTCCCGCATGTCGTGCGGCTGCTGATGGGCGAAATGGTGCTGCACATCCCGCAGCACAAGCTGCGCGTGGTAGCCCCGGATGTCGGCGGCGGCTTCGGCGTCAAACAGTTCCACTATGCCGAAGAGGCGGTGGTGACCTGGGCTGCCGGCAAGCTCGGACGGCCGGTCAAATGGGTCGCGCAGCGCTCGGAAGGCTTCGTCTCCGACGCCCATGGGCGCGACCATGTGACCGAGGCGGAACTGGCGCTCGACGAGGACGGCAAGTTCCTCGCCATGCGGGTCAAGACGCTCGCGAACATGGGCGCCTATCTGTCGACCTTCGGGCCGAACATCCCGACGAACCTCTACGCGCCGCTTCTCTCGGGCGTCTACACGATCCCGTCGATCTATTGCGAGGTGAAGTGCGTCTTCACCAACACCGTCCCGGTGGACGCCTATCGTGGCGCCGGCCGGCCGGAGGCGACCTTCGTGGTGGAGCGTCTCGTGGACATGGCCGCGCGCGAAATGGGGATCGACAAGATCGACATCCGCAAGCGCAACATGATCCCCAAGGAAGCCTATCCCTACCAGACGCCGGTGATCGTGGAATATGACAGCGGCGATCCGCTCGGCTGCCTGGAGCGCGCCGAGGAACTGGCCGACGTGGCCGGCTTCGAGGCGCGTCGCGCGGAAGCCGCCAGCCGCGGCAAGTATCGCGGGCTCGGCATCTCGACCTATATCGAGGCCTGCGGACTCGCGCCGTCCCGTCTTGCGGGCCAACTCGGCGCGCGCGGCGGCCTCTACGAGAGCGCGACGGTGCGCGTGCATCCCTCGGGCGTGGTCACCGTGCTGATCGGCACGCACAATCACGGCCAGGGCCACGAAACCACCTTCGCCCAGATCGTGTCGGACCGCCTCGGCGTTCCGTTCGAGGACATCGACATCGTCTTCGGCGACACCGACAAGGTGCAGTTCGGCATGGGCACCTATGGTTCGCGGTCCCTCGTGGTCGGCGGCGCGGCGCTGTCGCATGCCAGCGACAAGGTGATCCTGAAGGGTCGCAAGATCGCCGCGCACCAGCTCGAGGCGTCGCTTGAGGACATCGTCTTCGAGAACGGCGAGTTCTCGGTGGCCGGCACCGACCGCAAGAAGAGCTTCCAGGAGATCGCCGGCGCGGCCTATGTGCCGTTCGACTTCCCGCTCGAAACGCTGGAGCCGGGCCTGGAGGAACAGGCCTATTACGACCCGGTGAACTTCACCTATCCCGGCGGCGCCCATTTCGCCGAGGTGGAGATCGATCCCGATACCGGCATCGTGACGCTTGAGCGCTACACCGCGGTCGACGATGTCGGGACGATCATCAACCCGATGATCGTGGAAGGCCAGCTTCAGGGCGGCATCGTCCAGGGCATCGGCCAGGCGCTGTTCGAGCATGGCGTCTACGACAACGCGTCGGGCCAGCTGCTGGCGGGCTCCTTCATGGACTACTGCATGCCGCGGGCCGACAACTTCCCGCAGCTGAAGATCGAGCCGCATTCCACGCAATGCGCGCATACGCCGATGGGTGTGAAGGGCTGCGGCGAGTGCGGCACGATCGGCTCGCCGGCGGCGATCATCAGCGCGGTGGTCGATGCGCTGAAGCCGCTGGGCGTCGCCCATGTCGACATGCCAGCATCGCCCAATCACATCTGGAACATCATCCGCAACGCGCCCGCTCCGATCGCGGCGGAATAAGGACAGGGTCTATGAGGTCTTTCAACTATCACAAGCCGGATACGGTCGACGGCGTGGTGTCGCTGCTCGCCGGCAACGAGAACGCGTCGGTGATCGCGGGCGGCATGACGCTGTTGCCCACCATGAAACAGCGGCTCGCCGCCCCGGACGATCTTGTCGACATCTCCGGCGTCGCCGGGCTGGCGGGCGTCTCGATGGACGGCGACATGCTGGTCATCGGTGCCATGACGCGGCATGCGGATGTCGCCGAATCCGAAATCGTGCGCGAGAAGCTTCCGGCGCTCGCCAAACTCGCCTCGCGTATCGGCGACCAGCAGGTGCGCCATCGCGGCACGATCGGCGGCTCGATCTCCAACAACGATCCGGCGGCCGATTATCCCGCGGCCGTGCTGGGACTGAACGCGGAGATCGTCACCGACAAGCGGACGATCCCGGCCGACGAATTCTTCGTCGCCATGTTCGAGACCGCGCTGGAGCCGGGCGAGATCGTCACCGCGATCCGGTTTCCCCTGCCCGAGCTCGCCGCCTATGCGAAATTCCCGAACCCGGCTTCGCGATACGCGATGGCAGGCGTCTTCGTGGCGAAGACCGGCGACGGCGTGCGCGTGGCGGTGACGGGCGCGGGTCCTGGCGTGTTCCGGGCCTCCGACATCGAAGCGGCATTGGCCGAGAGCTTCGACGCCGGCGCGCTGGATCGCATCTCGATCGACGCTTCGGAGCTCATGTCCGACATCCATGCGGACAATGAATACCGGGCCCATCTGGTCATGGTGATGGCGCGGCGCGCCGTCGGCATGGCGCTGGACGCCGGTTGAACCAGAACCGGGAGCGCGCCGGGCCAGGCGGCTGACGGCGCGCCCCATTCAAGTTAGACGAACCCAAAAGGCTCGACGCTCGCCGGCACCCCCGGCTGGCGCGGAGGGAAGGCTTGCGCGTTTCGCGGCCTTCCGTGCCCAAAAGACCGCCGGAGGACAGTTCAGGTGGAACATGACGACCGCGACGAAATTCCGGGCTTCTACAGTCTGGAACAAGCGCAGAAGGACGCTGCCTACAACAATTCACTGGCGGTTGCCGACAGCGCGGAGCGGCTGAAGGACTGGGAGTGCCGGAGCGCCGCCTGTCGCGCGAAGCCGGGCGCCCGGCCCGACATTCCCTATGGCGAAAAGCCCAACAACCGCCTGGACTATTTTCCCTGCGGCCAGGCCGGCGCGCCACTGTTCGTGTTCATTCACGGCGGTTACTGGCACCGCAACAGCAAGGAGATCTTCGGCTTCGTCTCGACGGGTCCGTGCGCGCACGGGATCGACGTGGCGACGATCGGCTACACGCTCGCGCCGGAGGCAAGCCTGACGGAGATCGTCGACGAAGTGTTCCGGGCGCTTCGCAAGATCGAGGCGCTGGCCGGCGAACTCGGCTTCGATGCAAGCCGGATCCATGTCGGCGGCTGGTCGGCTGGCGGCCATCTGGCGACGCTTTCGGCGGACCTGCCATTCGTGCGCGGCGTGATCTCGATCAGCGGGATCTTCGACCTGGAGCCGATCCTGCACACCTATATCAACGACGAACTGAAGCTGCAGCCGGCCGAGCTGGAGACGCTTGCGCCGATCCGCAGCCTGCCGAAGCGGCCCATTCCGATCGCGCTCTTCGTCGGCGGCGACGAACTGCCCGAATTGCAGCGCCAGTCACGCACGTTCGAGAAGCGCGCGCGGGAAGAGGAACTGCTCGTGACGATGACGACGCTCGCGGGCTGCAACCACTACACGATCATGGAGCAACTGGCGGCGCCGGACGGCGCGTTGACCAAGGCGCTCCTCGACATGATCGCGGACCCCGCCTGAAAGGACGTCACCGATGGACATGAAGGATGAAATCCGCATCGGCGCGCCGGTGCCGGTCGTCTTCGCGGCGTTGAACGATCCGGTCGTTCTCAAGGACTGCATTCCCGGATGCGAGGAACTGGTCAAGGAATCCGACACCGAATTGACAGCGAAGGTCTCGCTCAGGATCGGGCCCGTGAAGGCCAAGTTCAGCGGCGCGGTGACGCTCGACCAGTCCGGGGCGCCGAACCGGTTTTCCCTGACCGGCAGCGGCAATGGCGGCATTGCGGGTTTTGCGAAGGGCGGGGCCGACGTGGAACTGCGTGCCGAGGGCGATGACACCGTCCTCACCTACGAGGCCAAGGCCGAAATCGGCGGCAAGATCGCGCAGCTCGGCAGCCGGCTCGTCGACAGCACCGCAAAGAAGCTTTCCAGGCAATTCTTCGAGCGGTTCAAGGATGTCGTCGAGACCGCCGACGCCGTCGTGAGCTGACGCTACGGCGGCGGCACATCTTCCGTTCTTTCCCCTTCTTTGCACCTTTCAAAGATTGATCGGCATCAAGGCGTGCCGGTCGCGCAATGTCGATGTTGCGAAATGCAGCGGCTTGCGCGCCGCGGGCGCTTGCTGTCAGAAATGCCGGCAGGCAGGCAGTGATCGCCAAGGCCAGAAAGGTGGCATGACATGGTTTCCAAGACTCTCTTCACGGTGACGGGCAGCGGACAATCCACCGATGGCATCGCCAGGGCGATCGCGATCAGCCAGGAGGCCGGCTGTCACCTCGCCGTGCTGGTGATCGGCATTTCGATCCCGGCGAGCGCCACCGCCTATGGCGCGGTTCCGGCCGACACATGGTCGGAAGAACGCGAGCGTGGCCGCGCGGCTGCGGCCGACAAGGCGGCCGCGATCGAGGCGATGATCGCCGAGGCCGGCATTTCCGGCGACGTGGCGTCGTATTACTGCGACGAAGGTCAGATCCCGGACATTGTCGGGATGCGCGCGCGCTATACCGATCTCGGCCTTTACATGCCGACGCAGGACCAGGACAAGCAGTTGGCCGACAAGGCCTTGGGCGGTTTCGTCTACCAGAGCGCCCGGCCCTTCCTCGTCGTTCCCGACGGTGTGTCCGTTTCGCTCAAGCCGAAGCGCGTGATGATCGCCTGGAACGGGACGCGTGAAGCCGCGAGCGCCGTCTATGACGCGCTCGGCATGCTGGACGAGACGACGGATGTGCGCGTCGTGATCGTCGATCCCCTCGCCTCGGAATTCGACCAGGGCGAAGAGCCCGGAAGCGACATCGCGGCCTATCTGGCGCGCCATGGCGCCAGTGTGACCGTCGACCTGCTGCCGTCCGCCGGCCGGAACGTCGCCGATGTGCTGATCCAGCATGCGACCGACATCTCCGCCGACATGATCGTCGCCGGCGCCTACGGGCATTCGCGTCTGCGCGAGTTCCTTTTCGGTGGCGCGACGCGGGATCTGCTTGCCAGTTCGGGCTTTCCGATCTTCATGGCGCATTGACCGGCGGAGTCTGCGACAGACGTCCCGCAAGGATGGCGGAAGACACGTAGCAGGGCGAACGCAACATGGCTTCCGTCTCCGAAACCGCTGTCGCCCCGCTGCCGGACGCACCGCACGCGATGGAACATGGCGCGCTGCTGTCGGCTCTCGACGTCGAGCCGGGGCGCGGCCTTTCGCATGACGAAGCCGCCCGACGGCTCGAAGCCTACGGGCCAAACGAGCTGCGCAAGAAGGCGAAGACGAGCTTCCTCGTCGTCCTGATCAGTCAGTTCCAGAGCCCGATCGTCTACCTCCTCGTCGCCGCCGCGGCTCTCGCCCTGCTGCTCGGCGAGACGGTCGAGTTCGTCGCCATCGTCGCCGTCCTACTCATCAACGCCGCCATCGGCTTCACGACGGAAATCCAGGCAGTGCGCTCAATGGAGGCGCTTCGGGAACTGACGGGCCGCTCGGCGCTCGTGCGTCGGGACGGGACGGTGGTCGCCGTATCGGCGGAGCAACTGGTTCCGGGAGACGTCGTCGTCATCGATGCGGGCGACGTGATCGCAGCCGACATGCGGGTGATCGCGTCCGCGAACCTCTCGGTCGACGAATCGGCGCTGACGGGCGAATCCCTGCCGGTCTCAAAGTCGGAACGGGCCGTCGCGGCGGACGCCATTCTGGCCGACCGCACCTCGATGCTGTTCAAGGGCTGCGCGGTCACGGGCGGCACGGGCGAAGCCGTCGTCACCGGGACGGGCATGAACACCGAGCTCGGCCGGATCACGCGGCTGGTCGAAGAGGCCGAGCCCGAACGGTCACCGCTGGAGCGCCAGCTCACGCGCCTCAGCCGCCATCTCATCTGGCTGACACTGGGCGTGACCGCGATCGTGGCCCTGAGCGGGGTCCTCGCCGGACAGGACCTCGTGCTGATGGTGGAATCCGCCGTCGCGCTGGCTGTCGCGGCCATTCCGGAAGGCCTGCCGATCGTCGCGACGCTGGCACTCGCGCGCGGCATGCTGCGCATGGCCCGGCACAACGCCCTGATCGAGCAATTGTCCGCCGTCGAGACGCTGGGCGCGACGACCGTCATCCTGACGGACAAGACCGGCACGCTGACCGAAAACCGCATGCATGTGGATCGCCTGGTCACGGCGAGCGGCGAAATCACATTCGACCGCGAGGCCCGCGCCTTCATCCGCGATGCGCGGCCGGTGCAGCCCGATCCGGGCGACGCCGCCGGGCATCTGTTGCGCGCCGCGACCCTGTGCAACAACGCGTCACGCGGACGCGACGGCGAGACCGCGGCGGGCGATCCGATGGAGGTCGCCTTGCTCGAAGTCGCTTCGGCCGGCGGTTTCGACCGCCATGACCTGCTCCTGACCTGTCCCGAGCTTGCCGAGCACGCCTTCGACAACAACACACGCATGATGGCGACCGTGCATCAGGAGGGCGAGCGGTTCCTCGTTGCGGTGAAAGGCGCGCCGGAGGCGGTGTTGGAGCGTGTCGTCGATGTCGATGTCGATGAAGGTCATGGCAGGCGGCCCTTCGACCGCGACCAGCGGCGGCACTGGGCGCGGGTGTGCGAGGTTCTCGCCCTGCAGGGGCTTCGCCTGCTCGCCATCGCCGGCAAGGAGGCCGATGCGGAGCCTGACGCCGTCTATGACGGGCTGACGCTTTACGGGGTCGTCGGCTTCCAGGATCCGCCGCGTTCGGACATTTCGGGCGCGATCGCCGACGCGAAGCGGGCCGGCATCTCGGTGGTGATGGTGACCGGCGACCATGCGGCCACGGCCAACCACATCTCGAAGTCGGTCGGGCTCGCCGCCGAGGGGTCCACCGTGATCGAGGGGCGCGACCTGAAGCCCTATGACGAGATGACGGCGGAGGAGCGCGCCACCGCGCGCAAGGCACGGGTGTTCGCGCGGGTGAACCCGGAACAGAAGCTCGACCTGATCCGCCTGCACCAGGAGGCCGGCGAAGTGGTCGCGATGACCGGCGACGGCGTCAACGACGCGCCGGCGCTGCGCAAGGCGGATATCGGCGTGGCGATGGGGCTGCGCGGGACGCAGGTGGCGCGCGAGGCCGCGGCGCTTGTGCTGCGCGACGACGCCTTCCCGACGATCATCCACGCGGTGCGCGAAGGCCGGCTGATCTACACGAACATCCGGCGGTTCACGACCTATCTCCTCTCGTGCAACCTGAGCGAGATCCTGATCGTCGGCATCGCGGTGATGAGCGGACTTCCGCTGCCGCTCCTGCCCCTGCAGATCCTGTTCTTGAACCTCGTCACGGACGTCTTCCCGGCCTTCGCGCTCGGGACCGTCGAGGCGGATCGCAACGTTCTTTCGCGGCCCCCGCGCCCGCCGTCCGAACCGATCCTTGCGCGCGCCCAATGGGTCGCGATCGTCACCCACGGATCCATCATCGCGGCGGTGACGTTGCTGGCGCTGGGACTGGCGACGACGGTGTTCGGGCTGGAAGGCGACGCCGTCACCACGATGTGTTTCTACACGCTGGCGCTCGCCCAGCTGTGGCATGTGTTCAACATGCGCAACTGGCGCGACATGCTGTTCACCAGCCAGGTGACCCGCAACAGCTATGTCTGGATGGCGATCGCTCTGTGCATCGCGATCCTCGCCGTCGCGGACCTGCAGCCGATGCTGGCAAGCGCGCTCCACCTGGTGCAACTGCCAAGCGACGTCTGGCTTGCCCTGCTGGGCCTGAGCGTCGTGCCGGTGATCCTGCGCGAGGCCAGCGCGTTCATCGTCCGGATGCGCCGTCGGCACCGCTGAGCGCTCAGCCGCTGACCCAGTAGAGGACCATGGTCGAGGCGAACACGCCGAGCACGACCAGCGAGTCGATGCCGAAGCCGAACAGAGACCGGCGACTGCGCAGCAACAGGCCGCCGAGATAGACGATCGTGACAATCAGGCCCGAGACCAGCGAGAGCTGGAGGACCGGCTCGAATTCGGCGAGGATCGGGCCCTTTCGGTAGAGGATGTCGGCCGGCCAGACGAGGCCGAGCATCAGGAGGTTGCTGCCGAAGATGTTCGAGATCGCCATCGTGTAGGCGCCGATGCGCACCGAAGCGACGGTCGTGCTCAATTCGGGAAGCGAGGTCACGCCGGCCAGCAGCGTGACGCCGATCAACCCGGTGCCGAGACCGGTCTGGTCGGCAAGCCGCTCGGCCATGATCACAGTGACCGTGGCCGAGATCAGGATGGCGGCGCTCAGCAACAGGAAGCGCAGGTTGAGCGTCGTGGTGCCGAGATGCGGAAAGCTGCTGACGAAGACGCTCTCCTCTTCCGCCTCGGCCTGTTCCGGCACATGGACCGGCGTCCAGGGATCGGCCGCGTCGTGCCGGCGCAGGACGCCGAGTGTCGCCGCGTAGACGAGCCCGAGAAGGGTCGCGCCGATGCCGACCTGGAACAGCAGGGTCCGTTCGCCCAAAGTGAGGGCGGCGAGGAGCAGCGCGAGCAGGAAGGCCAGCGCCACGCCCTCCAGCGCGACTGTGGTCTTGCGCGGAAAGGAGGTGATCGCCGCGTGGCGGGCGAAGCCGTCGGCGATCGCCAGCATCGCGAATTGCAGGGTGACGCCGCCGAGCAGGTTGCCGAGCGCCAGAGGCGCCTCGCCGCCGCCAGCGGCGATGGCCGTGGTGACGATTTCGGGAAGCGAGGTCGCCGTTGCGAGAAAGACGAAACCCATCATCGCCCGACCGATGCGCAGGCGGTCGGCGATCTCGTCGGCATAGGCCACCAGACGCCCGCCGCTGAACCAGACACCCGCCGCACCGGCCAGGAACAGCAATGCGGTCAGGGCCAGTGGCGTCTGCGGGATCACCGGCGTTTCACCTCAGCGGCTCCGCGCCGGACATGGATTCGAGGTCTTCGCGCGTTTCGCCCGTGCGGTCGATCAGGCCGGGCATGTCGACCACCTCGAAATGGTTGGTGTCGAGGGACCGGATGATGTTCTGGCGCACCAGCGTCTGAATGTTGCGGCTCAACGTTTCCGGCGTGGTGCCGAGGTAGGCAGCGATGTCGCGGCGGCCGATGGGCAGCGCGATGATCGGCCGGGGAAGCCGCGTGCGCGAGGACGGATCGCAGAAGACGCCGTCCGACCGCCTCGACAGGATGAACAGGAACGTCGCGACGCGCTGCATGGTCGTGTGGCACGAGGTCATGGCCGTCCATTCGCGCGTGGCGTCGAGTTCGTCGAGGATGGTCAGGAGCAGTTCGTGTTCGACCTCGGGATGCCGGACGACGAAGGTCTCGAAGGCGTGACGGCTCATGCAACACAGGGTCACGTCGGTGGCGGCCTCGTAGGAGAATCGCGATTCGTCGGAGAAGGCGCGGCCGAAGAAGTCCGAGGGAAACAGGAGCCCGACGATGTTCTGCTGACCGGACATCGACATGTTGGTCAATTTCACGATCCCGCTGACGACGTTGCCGACGATCTCGGCGTCGTCGCCCTGGGCGACGATGACCTGGCCCTTCTCGTATTCCCGCAGATGGGAAATGCGCGACAGCTCGTTCAGCACCTCGTCCGACGCCGCGCGGCAGAACGAGCGCTGATGGATCGCGCACGTGTCGCACTTCTTGCAACTGCCGTGAGTGAAAGCGGCGTCGTTCATGCTGCCCCATCCGGAAAACGATCTGGCCACGACATCATTCCATGCGCGCAATGTCAAACAAATGAAAAACGGCGTCCGGCGCTGATTGACCGGCATCAATGCCGATACGGCTGGTTGCGCGAGACTCGGCGATCAGACACGCGTCGGGGAGGCCGAGATGTCCTACGAGAGCATTCTGGCGCATCTCGAATTCGACGGGAATTCCGAATCCCGCCTTCATTATGCAGCCGATCTGGCCGGCGAGATCGACGCCTATCTCATCGGTTTCGCCGCGACGGGCCTGCGTCCGCTGCATGTCAGCGAGATGGGGGTCGCCATCGACGAACTCTATCGCAGCGACGCGATGGCGCAGAACACGCACCGTTTCGAGGAACTGCGGCAGCAGTTCATGGCGGTCGCGGGCGACGGCCAGTATTCGGCCTGGCGGCAGTCTCAGGACCTGCCGACCAAGGCGTTGCTGATCCACGCGCGCGCCGCCGATCTGATCATCTCGGGGACGCCGCACGGCGCTTCCAGCGGCGACGCCTATCGCTCGGTCGATCCGGGCGAACTCGTCTGCAATGCCGGCCGGCCGGTGCTGTTCGTCGGCGAGAACGCCGCCTTCCGCCCTCCCCGTCTGGCCGTCGTCGGATGGAAGGACACGCCCCAGGCACGGCGGGCGGTGATGTTCGCCCTGCCCTATCTGAGGTTGGCGAAGACCACCCTCGTGCTGGCGGCCGGCGACGCGCGAAACCGGGCCGACGCGTCGGGTCCGCAGGATGTCGTGCGCTACCTGTTGCGCCACGGTGTCGAGGCCGAGGCGCGGATCATCGAGCACGACAGTTCGCCGAACGCCTTCGTCGCCGCAGTGCGCGCCGAGCATGCGGACCTGGTGGTGACGGGCGCCTACGGGCACAGCCGCATGCGCGAGCGCGCCTTCGGCGGCTTCACCTACACGCTGCTGATGCAGTCCGACCTCAACCGCCTCATGGCCGGATGACGATCAGGCTCTCGCGCATGCCCACGCTGCGCACGAGATCGAACAGCGCCTTCGCGTTGTCGGGATGCAGGCGCACGCAGCCATGCGAGGCGGGCTGGCCCAGATGGGCGAGATCGGTCGTGCCGTGGATGGCGTATCCCCGCAAGAAGAAGATCGACCAGGGCATCGGGGCGTAATCGTAGATCGTCGAATACCACTCCCGTTCCAGCCGATAGGGATGATAGGTCCCGACCGGTGTCCGGTAGCCGGGGCGCGCGGTCGAAACCGGCCAGCGGTAGAGGATGCGGCCATCGGCGCGGACGGTCATCTGCTGGTCCGACAGGTCGATATCCACCGTGACGCGCTCCGCACGGGCTGCCGCCGGGGCGGCAAGGAGAGCCCCGCCGGCCGACAGGGCCAGCAGCAGGGACAGGAGGAAGGCGCGCAGATTGTGCATCACGGTGCGTGTCGGCGGGAATTCACCCGCGGATGCTCATGCCGCGGGCGCATCTGCCGGCGTCTCCGCGAGGTGCTGCCGGGGCGTCCCCGCCATCCAGCCGGTCAGCAGCCGGACAATCGCGCCGAGACCGAGCAGGACGATGGTGAAGTTGACCAGCCATCCGGCAATCGGGATGAAGTTCAAAACGGCCAGCACGAGGAGGCCGACAGCGAGCACCAGCAATTGCGCCACGGTGGATTCCGACACCTCCCAGAAGGCGGTCGCGACGCGCAACGACAGCGCATAGGCGCCAAGCACGTATGCGAAGGTCCAGCCAAGGACGATCAACAGGACGACGATCGGGATCAGCGGAATGCCGACGAGCGTCATCGCGCTGACCGGAACGAGGCCGAACAGGGCGGAAAGCGTGAGGAAGCCCGCCAGAAACGTCGCGCCGGGTCTCTCGACGATCCGTCGCCGGCCCGACTCGACCGTTGCCGGCGCGACGGTGAGGAACAGGGCGGCAATCACCAGCAGGAAGGCGAGCGTCACCGCGAAAGCGGCGATCTTGCCGAACAGCGTCGGCAGCAGGCTGCGCCGCGAACCCTCGGCGATCTCGCGCCAGTCGTCCATCGCGCTCCAGGCGTCGGTCTTCACGAAACGCACCCGTTCGGGCGCGGCGACAGAGGCCGGAATGTCGATCTGTTCAGGGCCGGAATAGGTCAGCGTTCCGGCGATGCGGGCGCCGTCTCCGAAGATCAGGTCGCCGCCATTCAGCGCCGCATCGCCATCGACGGGCGCATCGAGGCGGATGGTGCCGCCGCTCGCCACCAGGCTGCCGGCAATCGGCGCCTCGACCGTGACCGAGCCGCCCATCAGCCGCGCATTGCCGCCGACCGACGAGGACCGGCGCAGGCGGACGGTCGCGCCCATGACGGTGACGTCCTCGCCCACCGGCCCGCCGACCGTGACCGTGGCGCCGCTCGCATAGAGGTCCGAGCCGATCGTGCCGTCGACATCGACGTCGAAGCCGGCCGCATGGCCGTCGCCGCCGATGTTCCCGTCCAGTTGGGCGGAGAAGCCGGCGACGAAGGCGTCGCGCGCGGCCGTCGCCGTGATCGAGGCGTTGGCGCCGGATTCGTAGACGTCGCCGCCATAGGTCTGCTGCGCGCGGGGCGCGGCGACCGACAGGAGGACGAAGGCGAGGATCGCTGACATGCGTACCGTCATTTGCAGGCTCATGGCGTGCTCCCGTGTTGCGGCAAGATCGGTATCGCATTCACCCTAGAGGCGCGCGGGCGCGGATCATTGACCGCCGTCAAGATTTCGGGCGCGCTCAAGGCATCGCACCACCTCTTCGTCGCTCACCTGCGAGAAATCCGCGTAATGCGCGCCGACCGCCAGGAAGGGCGACGGCGCGTGGAGGCAGACGACCTCGTCGGCGTGCTCCCGCAGGCGTTCGAGCGTGTCGCGCGGGGCGACGGGCAGAGCGAGGATCAGCCGGGAGGGTCTTTCGCCGCGGATAAGGCGCAGGGCGGAATTGAGCGTCGCTCCGGTCGCCACGCCGTCGTCGACGACGATCACGGTCTTTCCGGCGAGTGGCACGGGCGCGCGACCCTTATAGTAGCTCGCTCGCCGGCGCTCGATTTCCGGCAGTTGCGCACGGGCCAGATCTTCGACGTCCTCGTCGGTCAGGCCCAGTTCGGCCTGGATCTCCCTGTTGACGGTGAGCTTCATGGTGTCGCCGTCCGTCACCGCGCCGAGCGCCAGTTCGGGCTGGGACGGCGCGCCGACCTTGCGCACCAGGATCACGTCGAGCGGCAGGTTCAGCGCGTCGGCCACGACCGCGCCGAGCGGAACGCCGCCGCGCGGAAGCGCGACGACCACGGCGTCGCCGTAATCCCGGCCCTTGAGTAGTTCCGCCAGTTTGCGCCCGGCATCCTCGCGATCAAGAAACAGCATGCGCCGATCCTCCCGCCGGTCAGGATGGTTTTGCGCAGCCCTCCATGCATTGACGGCAGTCAAATCGGCCTGCGTTATGAAAATGTTGATTGACGTCAACACGCGGACCCGGCCTGCATGTAGGATCGTCGTCCCTTGGGAGATGTTCGAGACGGCGGAGGAGCCCGACCTGATGCCAGCAAGCAAACGCAGCGCGATCATTGGCGACATCGGCGGAACGCATGCCCGTTTCGCCATCTGCGACATCGACAAATTGTCGGTGAAGCATTTCGCCGTCTTCGAGACGAAGATGTTCACCTCGCTTCCCGAAGCGGTGGCCCACTATCTGGAGGCCATTCCCGACCGGCCGCATATCGCGGGTTTCTCGGTCGCCGACCCGCTGACCGGCGACCGGATCGGCATCGAGAACGCGTCCTGGCGCTTCACGTCCGAGGAGGTGCGGGGCGCCTGCGGCGTCGAGAAGATCCATTTCGTCAACAATTTCGAGGCCCTGGCGCTGTGTCTGCCGTTCCTCAACGCGCATGACCGGTGCCGGATCAACGGGGGCGAGCCCGTCGACGGCGCGCCGATGATCGTGCTGGGCACGGGCGGCGAGTTCGGGTCGGCGATGCTGATCGGTCCCTCCGGCAGGCAAACGCCGATCGCCGGCTCCGCCGGCCACATGGCGTTTTCGGCGACGAATGAGCGCGAGATGGCGATCCTTGCGAAAGTCGCCGGCGAATATGGATACGCGCCGATCCAGTCGGTCCTGTCGGGGCGCGGGCTGGAAACCGTCCACTCGGTGCTCTCGGAGCTGGAGGGCCTGCCCGAACCGAGCCTGCACGCGCGCGAGATCATCGATCTGGCGTTGAAGGACGACGACGCGCTGGCGCGCGACACGCTGGACTGCTTCGTTTCGATCATGGCGCGGGTCGCCGGGGACCTGGCGCTGCTGCACGACGCGCGGGGCGGCGTCTTTCTCGGCCGCGGAATCACACCGAAGATCGTGCCGCTCCTCGACAGCGACCGCTTCCGCGAGCTCTTCGCCAACAAGGGCGCGAAGTCGGACGCCCTCGCCTCCATCCCGGTGCACGCGATCCTCGCCAACGACGCCGGATTGCGCGGCGCGGCGATCGCCACGTCGGAGCGCTTTCCGATGGATGGTGCCGTCTGACGACGGGAACCGCCGTCACCCGTGGGCGCGGGTGACGCCGTTCTCGTAGAGGGCGTAGACGTCGGCGCGGCGGCAGAGTTCGGTTCCCGGCGTCATCACCGCGGCCGAGCCGGCGGCGATGCCGAAGCGGAAGGCCTCGTGGACGGTGTGGCCCTGGGTCAGCCAGAAGACCATGCCGGCGACGAAGCTGTCGCCCGCGCCGACCGCCGACGCCTCGCGGACGTGGATCGACCGCATGCGCACGATGCCCTCGGCATTGACCAGCACCGCGCCTGACTTGCCCATCGAGAGCGCGATGTTCTCGGCCGCGCCGCGCTTGACGAGGTCCGTGGCGACCGTGCAGGCCGAATTCTCGTCGAGCCGCTCGCCGACCAGCTTTTCCAGTTCGCTCATGCTCGGCTTCAGGAGGAAGATGCCGGCGTGGTCGATCGTGTTGCGCAGGGCCTCGCCCGAGGTGTCGAGGACGAACCGGATGCCCTTGCGCTGGGCGACGTCGGCCATGCGGCTGTAGGTGTCGGCGGGGGCGCCGTGCGGCAGGCTGCCGCTGGCGATGATGTAGTCGCCTTCATAGGCCTCGATGAAATCGTGCACCGGCTCGAGTTCGTACGGGTCGATCGTCGGGCCTTCCGGCACGAAGCGATATTCGAAATTGGTGCTCAGTTCATGCACCATCAGCGCGATGCGGTTGGAGCCGGCCATCTCGATGCGGTGCTTGACGATGTCGTATTCGTCGAGAAGCCGGTCGTAGAGCGGGCCGGAGAAGCCGCCCGAGAAGTACAGCAGCTCCGCCCGGCCGCCGAGTTCGGCGATGACGCGGGCGACATTGGCGCCGCCGCCGCCGGCGTAGTGCATCTGGTTCATCGTCCGCGTCTTCAGCGTCGGGCGGACGTGCTCGGCGTCGCAGCTCACGTCGATGGCGGGATTGAGGGCGATTGTCAGGATGCGTTCCACGGCGGCTGCCACTTTCCTCGTCGGAGTCTCACTGGCTCCACGGTGTCAGGTCGCGCCGCGATCCGCAACCCGAATGCCATGCCGACGGGCAGGTTGTGTCCCCTGCCCGCCGGCCTGTCCCGGGTTGCCCTATTTGGCCTGCGCGGCTTCCGCCGCGGCAACCTGTTTCTTGACCGCGATGAAGCTGTCCGGCGTCACCGACATGGAGTCGATTCCGCATTCGACCAGGAACTCGGCGAACTCCGGATGGTCGCTCGGCGCCTGTCCGCACAGCCCGACTTTCGCGCCGGCGGCATGCGCCTCGCGGATGACGTTGGAGATCATCCATTTGACGGCCGGATCCTGTTCGTCGAACAGGCCGGACAGCGTGTCGGAGTCGCGATCGACGCCCAGCGTGAGCTGTGTCAGGTCGTTGGAGCCGATGGAGAAACCGTCGAAGCGCGAGGCGAAATCCTTGGCCAGGATCACGTTGGACGGGATCTCGCACATGACATAGACGAGCAGGCCGTTCTCGCCGCGATGCAGCCCGTTTTCGGCCATCACCTCGAGCACCTTGTCGGCCTCGCCGACGGAGCGGCAGAACGGGATCATCATCGTCACATTGTCGAAGCCCATGTCGTTGCGCAGTCGCGCCATGGCCTGGCATTCCAGCGCGAAGCCCGCCCGATAGGCCTCCGAATAGTAGCGCGACGCGCCACGGAAGCCGATCATCGGGTTTTCCTCGGCCGGCTCGAAGCCGGCGCCACCGAGAAGGCCCGCATATTCGTTGGTCTTGAAGTCGCTCATGCGCACGATGACCGGCTTCGGGTAGACGGTGGCGGCGATCCGGGCCAGGCCGCGCGCCAGCTTGTCGACGAAATATTCCGACTTGTCGTCGTAATCGCGGGTCAGCTGCTTGATCTTCTCGCGCGCCGCCTCGTCCGTCACCTGATCGAAGTGGATCAGCGCCATCGGATGGACCTGGATCTGGTTGTTGATCACGAATTCCATGCGCGCCAGACCGACGCCGTCGGTCGGGATCTGCCACCAGCGGAAGGCCGAACCCGGATTGGCGATGTTGAGCATGACCTTGGTGCGGGTCGCCGGAATGTCGGAGAGCGACTCGGTCTTTTCCTCGTATTCGGCGAAGCCTTCATAGACGAAGCCCTCGTCGCCCTCGGCGCAGGACAGCGTCACTTCCTGTTCGCTGTGCAGGATGTGCGTCGCCTCGCCCGTGCCGACAACCGCCGGAACGCCGAGCTCGCGGCTGACGATGGCCGCATGGGAGGTGCGGCCGCCATGGTCGGTGATGATGCCGGCGGCGCGCTTCATGATCGGCACCCAGTCCGGGTCGGTCGTGCCCGTCACCAGGATGGAGCCGTCGACGAACTTGTCGATGTCGGCGACGTCCTCGATCAGGCAGAGGCGGCCGGCGATCACGGACCCGCCGATGGACAGACCCTTGGTGAGGACCTTGCCCTTGGACTTGATGGTGTAGGATTTGAAGGACGACTGGTCGCGGCGCGCCTGCACGGTTTCAGGACGCGCCTGAACGATGAAAAGCGCGCCGGTGTCGCCGTCTTTCGCCCATTCCATGTCCATCGGGCAGCCGTAATGCTGTTCGATGATCACGGCCCAGCGGGCCAGCGTCAGCACCTCGTCTTCCGAGAGCACATAGGCCGCGCGCTCCTTCTTGGAGGTCGGCACGTTGCGGGTCTTTTCGGCGCCCTCGGAGTAGATCATCTTGATCCCCTTGGCGCCGACCTTCTTCTCGACGATCGGGCGGTATTCACCGCTTTCCAGCAGCGGCTTGAACACGACGAATTCGTCGGGATCGACGGCGCCCTGAACGACGTTCTCGCCGAGGCCCCAGGCCGCGTTGATGACCACGACCTTGTCGAAGCCGGTCTCGGTGTCGATGGAGAACATCACGCCCGAGCCGCCCTTGTCGGAGCGGACCATCAGCTGCACGCCGATGGAGAGCGCCACCTTCAGATGATCGAAGCCCTTCACCTGCCGGTAGCTGATCGCCCGGTCGGTGAACAGGGACGCAAAGCAGCGCTTGCAGGCGTCGAGCAGTTCACGCTCGCCCTTGATGTTGAGATAGGTTTCCTGCTGGCCGGCGAAGCTGGCGTCGGGGAGATCTTCCGCCGTGGCGCTTGAGCGCACCGCGACATCCACCTCGTCGCGGCCGGCCTTCGCCGACATCTGGCGGTAGAACTCGCCGATCTCGGCCGCCAGGTCGGCGGGAAACGTGCCGCGCAGGATCATCTTGCGAACCGCCGCGCCCGTTTCGGCCAGCGTCACGTGTCCGGCGACATATTCCTCGACCGCCTCGGCGATCCGGGCCATCAGGTCGTTGGCCTCCAGGAACTGCCAGTAGGCCTGCGACGTCGTTGCGAAACCGGACGGCACGGCGATGCCCTTCGAGCCGAGCTGGTTGAGCATTTCGCCCAACGAGGCATTCTTGCCGCCGACCCGGGGCACATCCTTGCGGCTCGCATCTTCAAGCCAGATTACGGTCTCGGAACTGGACATCGTGACAGGTTCCCCCCTCTTTGCTCCACGAAAGCAACCTACTGATCACAGAACGCCCGAATTCACATTGACTGACGTCAACCCGAGGCCGGTTCCGGGGCGTGGACGTGCGAATCGGCGGGGCGTGCGAGCGTTGCTTCGGGGCGCGGGATGCAGCGGGCCGTGGTGCGTTCGCCGAGACGTTTCATCCGCCGGCAGCCCAAGGAATCAAAGGGTTCGAAAGAAAATGCTGCAATGCGGGGAACCTTTTTCCCGCTAATCGGTTGAATTAAGTGAACAGATGTCTATGTCTGAGAGCATGAGTGTGCAGCGCACAATTTCATCCGGGTTTCGCAAATTCTTCCGCGGGCCACGTCTTTCCGGCAGTGTCCCCGCTCCCCGTCCGCCAGGCGTTTGACTTCCGTTCATTCCGTTCGACCCGCTTCGAACGATGCTCAATTCGGATGTTCAACAGCCACGGAAAGCCAACGTGACCCTCCCGCTTGTCGAAAGAAATTCTGTCATCGCCCAGACGCGACCCTTTTCCCGTATCGCCGTGATCGGCGCCGGTGCCTGGGGCACGGCGCTCGCCTCCGTCGCCCGGCGCGCCGGGCGCGACGTGACGATCTGGGGGCGTGACGAAGAGGTCGTTCGCACGATCAACGAACGCGACCGCAACGAACGCTACCTGCCCGGCATCGACCTGCCCGCCGGCATTCGCGCCACGACCGATCTGGCCGAAGCGCTTGCCGGCGCGGAGGCCGTCATGCTCGTGACGCCGTCGCACACCATGCGCGAGATGGGGCGCCGGATGGCGGAACATCTGAACGAAGAGACCGCGATCGCGCTCTGCGCAAAGGGCATCGAGGCCGGCACCGGCCGGCTGCTCGCCAGCGTCGTCGCCGAGGAAGCGCCCGGCCACCGGATCGGCGCGATTTCCGGCCCGACCTTCGCGCATGAGACGGCAAAGGCCTATCCGACGGCCGTGACTGTCGCCTTCGACTTCACTCATGAAGACCGGCTCGATCCCTCGGACAGCCCGGCCGCGCGGTTTGCGCTGTCGTTGAGCTCGCCGACCTTCCGCCCCTTCATTTCGGACGACCTGACCGGAGTGGAAATCGGCGGCGCGGTGAAGAACGTGATCGCCATCGCCTGCGGCATGATGACAGGTGCGGGTTTCGCCGAAAACACGCGCGCGGCCCTGATCGCCCGCGGCATGGACGAGATGAAGACGCTTGCCGAGGCGCTCGGCGGACGCCGCGAGACGATCACCGGCCTGTCAGGCGCCGGCGACCTCACGCTCACCTGCTCCAGCCAGACCTCGCGTAACATGTCGCTCGGCATCCAATTGGGAAGCGGTCTCGCGCGCGAGGACTGTTTCGAGGGCCGTCCCGTGGTCGTGGAGGGCGAGCTGAACGCCAAATCCGTGATGGACCTGGCGCGGCGCATGGACATCGCCATGCCGATCTGCGCCGCCGTCTATCACGTTCTGCACGAGGGTGCCGATCTCGACGCGACCTTCGCGCATTTGTGGTCGCAGCCGATCGTCGGCGAACCGCGGGCGCTCGACATCGTGATCGACCATCCCGCGCGCGTCACCGATCTCGACAACCTCGCCGGAGCCTTCGCATGACCAAGCATGAGAACATCGACGGCAAGCGCCTGCACGAACGCCACTTCGTGCTGGCGACCGATCTCGACGGGACGTTTCTCGGCGGCAGCGACGAAGATCGCGACACGCTCTACACATGGATCGAGGACAATCGCGCCACGATCGGCCTGATCTTCGTGACCGGGCGCGACCCGGAATTCATCGCCGACATCTGCGCCGGGACCAACGTGCCCTGGCCGGACTATGTCATCGGCGACGTCGGCACCACGATCGCCGAGGTGAAGTCCGGCGGCGCGATCTCGCCGATCGGCGCTCTGGAAGACGACATTTCGCGGCGCTGGGGCGCGAAGGGCGACGCGGTGCGCGACGCGCTCGACGGCCATCCGGGGCTCGACCTGCAACCGACGCCGTTCCGGTTCCGGGTCAGCTACGATCTTCGCGCCGACGAATACGATCCGAGCGCGCCCGAGAAGATCGCGGCGCTCGACCTTGACCATCTCGTTTCAGACAACCGTTTCTTCGACGTGTTGCCGAAGGGCGTGAGCAAGGGGCCGTCGCTGAAGCGGCTCGTCGCCCATCTCGGCATCGCCGAAGAGCGCGTGCTCGCGGCCGGCGACACGCTGAACGACCTCTCGATGCTGGAATGCGGGATCCAGGCCGTCGCCGTCGGCGGCGCCGAAGAGGCGCTGCTCAACCGGGTGCGCGACCTCGATCACGTCTTCACCGCATCAGCCATCGGCGCAGGCGGCATCCTGGAAGCCATTGCCGCGCTCGATCTTCACCCCACTCCGAAAGGATAAGCCATGCCCTCCGATCTCGTCATCGTCTACCACCGCCAGCCCTATGAGGAGGTGGAGGTCGACGGAAAAATCGAGTTTCGCGAAAACAAGAGTCCGAACGGCATCGTTCCGACGCTGAAGAGCTTTTTCGGCCATGTCGAGAAGGGTGCCTGGATCGCGTGGAAGGAAGCCGAGGATCCGAGCAACCCGGATTTCGAGCGCGTGATCGAGATCAGCGACCATTACGGCGATTACACCGTGTCGCGCCTGCCGCTGACCGCCGATCAGGTCTCCAGCTTCTACCATGTGACGTCGAAGGAGGCGTTCTGGCCGATCCTTCACTCCTTCAAGGAGAAGTACAATTACGACCCGGTGGACTGGCCGACCTTTCGCGAGGTGAACTGGGCGTTCGCCGAAGCCGCGGCCGCGGAAGCTGCCGAGGGCGCGGTGGTGTGGATCCACGACTACAATCTGTGGCTGGTGCCGGGCTATCTGCGCCAGTTGCGGCCGGACGTGCGGATATCGTTCTTCCACCACACCCCCTTCCCGGCCCCGGACATCTTCAACGTGCTTCCGTGGCGCAAGGAGATCGTCGAGAGCCTGCTGGCCTGCGACGTGGTCGGGTTCCACATCCCGCGCTACTCCGCCAATTTCGTGCAGGTGGCCCGCTCCCTCTTCGACGTGGACGTCGCGAAGCGCGAGAAGGTGCCGGACGAACTGATCTTCGATGGCACGGCGCTGGTCGAGCGGTCGGTGCCGACGCAGATCAGCTATGGCGACCGCCAGATCCTGGTCAGCGCCTGCCCGGTCGGCGTGGATGTCGACTTCATCTCGCAGCGCGCCGAAGAAGCCGAGACGCTGGAGAAGACGAAGGCGATCCGCGCGGAATTGGGCGACGCTAAGCTGATCCTGTCGGTCGGCCGCACGGATTACACCAAGGGCGGCATCGAACAGCTTCTGGCGTTCGAGCGTCTGCTGGAGCGCCGGCCGGATTTGCGCGGCAAGGTGCGCCTGATGCATGTCTCCGTCAGCGCCAACCGCAACATGACCGCCTATGAGGCGATCCAGGGCGAGATCGAGCAGATCGTCGGACGCATCAACGGCCGGTTCGGGTCGCTGGAATGGCAGCCGATCGCGCTGATTTCCACGGCGGTCCCGTTCCGCGAACTCGTCGGCTACTACCGGGCCGCCGATGTCGCGTGGATCACGCCGCTCGCCGACGGGATGAACATCGTCGCCAAGGAATTCGTCGCGACCCGCACGGACGAGGACGGCGTGCTGGTGCTCTCCGAATTCGCGGGCGCCGCAGTCGAGATGTCGGCGGCGGTGGTGACCAATCCGTTCTCGCACCGGTCGATGGACACGACGATCGACATGGCGCTCGACATGGAGCGCGAGGACAAGCGGGGCCGGATGCGGGCGCTGCGCGAGACCTTGCGCAAATACGACATCAAGGCCTGGGCGGACGAGCAGCACCGGCTCTTCGAAGCCGCGCGACATGTTTCGCGCGTAAGTAGCGACGTGCGCCCGGCCGCCTGAGGCGCCGTTAACCGCAAGTAAAACGATCCGATCTACACTCGCCGCGAGAATTGTGGATCGATCATGGCGCGAATTCTGACATCCCTGCAGACGGGCGACTGGCTCACCAAGGACCGGTTGCTCGTCTATCCATCGGTCATTCTGGCGATGACGCTGGCCGCGACAGCCTATCTGCTCGTCACCGGCGGGGGCGTGCTGCCGAACGGGTCGCCCTTCGGGTCGGACTTCGTCAGCTTCTGGGTCGCGGCGCGCGAGGCGGTCGCCGGCAGGCCCGAGACGCCCTACCTCGCCGAGACCTTTGCGGGGGTTCAAAACGAGATCTTCAAGGACGGCAATTTCTACGCCTTCTACTATCCGCCGCATTATCTCGCCTACCTCTTGCCGCTCGGCCTTCTGCCCTATTACCCGGCGCTCGCCCTGTGGGCGCTTGCCGGCTTCGCGGCCGCGGCCTTCGTCGTCACGCGGATCGTCGGCCATCGCTTCGAGACGTTCCTGATCACGCTGGCGTTTCCGGCGAGTTTCCTCACGGTCGCCCATGGCCAGAACGCCTTCCTGTCGGCGGCGCTGTTCGGCGGCGCGCTGATGGTGATGCGCACCCGTCCTGTCCTGGCGGGGGTGTTGTTCGGCCTGTTGACCTTCAAGCCGCAGCTCGGCCTGCTGATCCCCTTCGCGCTGCTGGCAGGCGCGCATTGGCGCACGATCCTGTCGGCCGGCGTGACCACGCTCGTCGTCGCAGCGGTCTCGGCGCTCCTATTCGGCACGGATGTCTGGACGCTGTTCATGGCGCAGGCCTCCGACGCCACGGCGACGCTGCGGGAGGGCTATGTGGGCTGGAACAAGATGATCTCGACCTACGCCATGCTGCGCGTGACGGGGCTTGGAGACGACGCGGCGATGACGGTCCAGTTCATCGTCTCGCTCGGCGTTCTGGCGACGGTGTGGTGGTCGTGGCGCCCGGAAAGCCGCGTGGCGTTCGAAACGCGCGCCGCATTGCTCCTGACCGGCGCGCTGCTGGCGACGCCCTTCGGGCTCAACTACGATCTCTTCATTCTGGCGCCGGCGATCGCGTTTGCGGTCGCGCACGGCATGGCGCGAGGCTTCGTCGCCTATCAGAAGACGGTGCTCGCGATCGTCTACATCTCGCCGGTCGCGATCCTGGCGCTGATGTCGAACAATCTGAACTTCGCGCCGATCGTGCTGGCGCTGATGTTCGGCCAGCTGGCGGGCAATGCCCTGCAGGACGCGCGGCGGGGCGGGCTGAGGCCGATGCCGGCCGGCGAATGACAAAAAAGGCGCCCCGAGGGGCGCCTTTTCCTTTTCGGATGTGCCGTAAGCAGTCTTACTGCGGCAGCTTGTCGTCCACGCCTTCGACGTAGAAGTTCATGCCGAGCAGCGTGCCGTCGTCGGAGACTTCGCCGTCCTTCAGCCACTCGGTGCCGTCCTGCTTGTTGACCGGGCCGGTGAACGGATGGAGTTCGCCCGACTTGATCTTGGCTTCGGTTTCCATCGCCATCGCCTTCACGTCGTCCGGCATGTTGGTGTAGGGCGCCATCGCGAGGATGCCTTCGGCGAGACCGTCCCAGCTCTGTTCCTCACCCTTCCAGGTGCCGTCCATCGCCGCCTTGATCTTCTTGACGTAGTACGGTCCCCAGGTGTCGAGGATGGCGGTGAGCTGCGCGTTCGGGCCGGCTTCGATCTGGTCGAAGGCCTGTCCGAAGGCGTGGATGCCGCGTTCCTCGGCGATCTGCATCGGCGCGGCCGAGTCGGTGTGCTGGGTCAGGACGTCGACGCCCTGGTCGATCAGCGCCTTGGCGGCGTCCGCTTCCTTGCCGGCGTCATGCCAGGTGTTGACCCAGACGACCTTCAGCTTGAAATCCGGATTGACCGAACGCGCGCCGAGCAGGAAGCCGTTGATGCCCATCACGACTTCCGGGATCGGGAAGGACGCGATGTAGCCGGCGACGCCGGTTTCCGACATCTTGCCCGCGATCTGGCCGATGATGTAGCGGCCCTGATAGAAGCGCGAATTGTAGGTGGTGACGTTCGGCGCGACCTTGTAGCCGGTGGCGTGCTCGAACTTCACGTCCGGGAACTTGGCCGCGACGGCGAGCGTCGGATCCATGTAGCCGAAGGACGTCGTGAAGATGATGCCGCAGCCCGAGCGCGCGAAACGCTCGATGGCGCGTTCGGAATCCGGGCCTTCCGGCACGTTTTCCAGATAGGCGGTTTCCACCGTGTCGCCGAGCTCCTGCTCGACATACTGGCGGCCCTGGTCGTGGGCCTGGGTCCAGCCGCCGTCGGTCTTGGGACCGATATAGACGAAGCAGGCCTTGAACTTGTCCTGGGCGACCGCGCTGGACGCGGTCATCACCGCCAGGGCGGACGCCAGTCCGATTACGAGCTTTTTCATCGAAGCACCTCTCTGTTGCTGCAAGGAAGGACGGTCCTTCCGTGGGGATTTCGTGCCTTTCCCGTCGTGTTATCGATCAGGCACAAATGGTTGGCCCAAGGAAGCGGGCGTGTTGATGATCGTCAAGCGCCTGTCGCGCGAGATTAGAACGAGAACCACAATCGTCGCCAGATAGGGCAGCGAAGAAAGCAGTTGCGACGGAATGCCGAAGCCGAGCGCCTGGGCGTGCAACTGGCCGATCGTCACCGCGCCGAAGAGATAGGCGCCGGCGAGAACCCGCCAGGGACGCCATGAGCCGAAGACGACCAGGGCGAGCGCGATCCAGCCGCGGCCGGCCGTCATGTTCTCCACCCATTGCGGCGTGTAGACGAGCGACAGATGCGCGCCGGCGAGCCCGGCGCAGCCGCCGCCGAACATCACCGCGAGATAGCGATAGCCGATGACCGGAATGCCGAGCGCATGGGCGGATTTGTGATTGTCGCCGATGGAACGCAGCGTCAGGCCCGCACGCGTGCGAAACAGGAACCACGTCGTTCCGGCCGTCAGCAGGATCGACAGGTAGAAGATCGGATCCTGGCCGAACAGCAATTTGCCGACGAGCGGGATCTCGGTGAGGCCCGGAATGTTGAGGCTGGGCAGGCGGATGCCGGCCTTGCCGACGAAGCTCTCCCCGATCAGCCCGGACACGCCGATGCCGAGCAGGGTCAGCGACAGGCCGGTCGCCACCTGGTTGGTCGCGAGGCTGAGCGTCAGGAACCCGAAGAGCAGAGAGAGCAACGCGCCCGCGACGATGCCGCCCACCACGCCCATCCAGGGCGAACCGGTGATCATGGCGGCGGCGAAGCCGCAGACGGCGCCGATCACCATCATGCCTTCGACGCCGAGATTGAGGACGCCGGAGCGCTCCACGACGAGTTCGCCGATGGCCGCGATGAGCAGCGGCGTCGCTGCCGTCATGATCGTCAGAATGACGTTCTGCGCGATATCCATCACGATTTCTCCATGGCGGACGCGATCGCGCGTCCGGCGACGCGGATACGGTAGTGAATGAGCGTGTCGCAGCCGAGCACGAAGAACAGCAGCATGCCCTGGAACACCCGCGCGACCTTGTCGGAGACGCCGAGAGAAATCTGCGCCGCCTCGCCGCCGAGATAGGTCAGTGCGAGGACAAGGCCGGCCGCAATGATCCCGAGCGGATTCAGGCGACCGAGGAAGGCGACGATGATGGCGGTGAAGCCGTATCCGGGTGAGATCGTCTCACGCAGCTGGCCGATCGCGCCCGACACTTCGCTGATGCCCGCAAGGCCAGCGAGGGCGCCCGACACCAGGAAGGCGAAGAACACCATGCCCGGCGCGCTGAACCCGGCGAAGCGCCCTGCCCTCGGGCTCGAGCCGATCAGGCGCACCTCGAAGCCTTTCAGCGTGGAGCGCAGCATGAACCAGACGACGACCGCCGCGATGACCGCAAACACGATGCCGAGATGCGCTCCGCCCTGCGACGGCGCGATCTCCGGCAACTGGGCAGCCGACGACAAGCGGATCGAACCGGGAAAGCCCGCGCCGTTCGGGTCGCGCAGCGCGCCGCGCGCCAGCCAGTCGAGGAAGAGCTGCGCGACATAGACGAGCATCAGGCTGGTCAGGATTTCGTTGGTGTTGAAGCGCGTCTTCAGGAGGGCCGGTATCGCTCCATAGGCCGCGCCGCCGATCATGCCCATGATCATCATCAGCGGCAGTGTCGCGGCGTTCTGGAAGCCGGGAACGAGGATGGGGATGAGGGATCCGGCGATGCCGCCGAAGATGAACTGGCCTTCCGCGCCGATGTTCCAGTTGTTCGAACGGTAGCAGACCGAGAGCCCGACCGCGATCATGATCAGCGGCGTGGCCTTGATGATCAGTTCGTGAACCGACCACATCTCCGACAGGGGCTCGATGAAATAGGAATAGAGCGCCGCAAGCGGCGGCTTGCCGATGGCCGCGAACAGGATCGCGCCGAAGACGAGCGTCAGGCCGAAGGCGATGAAGGGCGACATGGCCGAGAAGAACGCGGAATGCTGCGGCCGTTTGACGAGTTCGATCCGGATCACGCCTTCTTCTCCCTCACGCCTGAACTTCCATGTCCCGGGCCGCATGGCCGGGTTCCGCGCCGCCCATCAGAAGCCCGATCTTCTCGTAGGTCGCGTCCGCGATCGGCACCGGCGCCGACAGATGCCCGTTGTGCATCACGGCGATGGAATCGGAAATCTCGAACAACTCGTCGAGATCCTGGCTGATCACGAGAACGGCCGAACCCGAGCGGGCGAGTTCGATCAGCGCCTGGCGGATGTGCGCCGCGGCGCCGGCGTCCACGCCCCAGGTCGGCTGGTTGACGACCATGATCGCTGGCTTGCGGTCGAGTTCGCGACCGATGATGAATTTCTGCAGGTTGCCGCCCGACAGCGCTGCGGCTTCCGGGTCCTCGGCGCTCTTGCGCACGTCCATGTCGGAGACGATGCGCTTGGTCGACCGCGCGATGGCGCCGCTGCGGATGACGCCGAGCGGGCCGAGAAAGGCCTTGCCGTCGGTGCGGTGGCGCGACAGCAGCAGGTTCTCCGACAGTTTCATGCCCGGCGCCGCGCCATGGCCCAGACGCTCCTCGGGAACGAAAGCCGCGCCCGCCCGCCGCCTCTGGGAAATGCCCAGCCGGCCGGAATCCTTGCCGCGCAGCCGGACCTGGCCCGGCGTGGTCTGCAGCACTTCGCCCGACAGCGCCTCGAACAGTTCGCCCTGTCCGTTGCCGGCCACCCCGGCGATGCCGATCACCTCGCCGGCCCGCACCGTCAGCGACACGCCGGACAGCGGCACCGCGAAGGGGCTGGCCGCGTGGCGGACCAGATCGACGATTTCGAGAAGCGGTTCGCCCGTGGAACCGGCGCCCGTGCGCTGCACCGCTGCGACATCCGCGCCGACCATCATGCTGGCCAGCGACGCCGGCGTCTCGTTGGCCGGCGTGCAATGCGCGACCACCTTGCCGTGACGCAACACGGTCGCGCGGTCGCAGATGCGCTGCACCTCTTCGAGGCGGTGCGAGATGTAGAGGATCGACTTTCCCTCGCCGCGCAGCTGATCGAGCGTCACGAAGAGCTTTTCGGCCTCCTGCGGGGTCAGAACCGAGGTGGGTTCGTCGAGGATGATGAGTTCGGGCTTTTGCAGCAGGCAACGGATGATCTCGATGCGCTGGCGTTCGCCGACCGACAGGTCGCCCACCACGGCATTCGGGTCGAGCGGCAGGCCATAGGCGTCGCCCAGCGCCTTGGCGCGTTCCGCGATCGTCGACAGCGCCGTCGCCTCGTCCAGCGACAGGGCGATGTTCTCGGCGGTGGTCAATGCGTCGAACAGTGAGAAATGCTGGAACACCATGCCGATGCCGAGCGCGCGTGCCTGCATCGGGTTGGCAACCGCGACGGGCTCTTCCTTCCAGAAGATCGTGCCCGCATCCGGTTGCAGCGATCCGAACAGCATCTTGACGAGCGTGGATTTGCCGGCGCCGTTTTCGCCGAGCAGGGCGTGGATTTCACCGGGTGCGACATCGAGGTCGACGGCGTCATTGGCCTTGAGCGTGCCGAAAACCTTGGTGATCCCCGCGACCCGGAGAAGCGTTCCCGACGCGGCAGTCGTGGCCGTTGCGTCCGTCAATCCGTATGCCCCCACCAAAAAACCGTTGCAGTGCAGCAGCTAAGCCCATTCGGAAGAAGTGTGCAAATGCGAAAAGGCGTTCTGCAGCGCTTTTCATTCACAATCTCCCGTTGAGCGGCCGGGCCTGTGGAGATCGATCGCGGTCCGATCCGGGGCGCCGATGCTTCAATCGGTCCCGGTCGAGGCACTGGACAGACGCCGCGTCCTGCGCCAGTTCTGACGCATCGATCGCATGAGAGGATTTTGCCATGACAGAGAGCGACATCGTTGTCGTCGGCGGCGGCCCGGCCGGAATGGCGGCCGCTCTGCAGGCTGCGCGCCATGGCTACAGCGTGACGCTGGTCGCGCCGTCCGGCACCTTCATCGACACCGACGAACGCACCACTGCGGTGATGATGCCCGGCGTCGAACTGCTGCAGGAACTCGGCGCCCTGGTGGATCTCGACGCCGAGGGCACGCCGATGAAGCGGATGCGGATCATCGACGCGACGCGCCGGCTCGTCCGGGCGCCCACCGTGACCTTCGAGGCGCACGAGATCGACGAACCGGCTTTCGGCTACAATCTCGTCAATCGCGCGCTCAACGCCGCGCTTGAAAAGGCCGTGGACGCCTCGTCGTCCATCGCCTGCGTCGATGCGAAGGCAAGTTCGGTCGCCTATGAGAGTGACGCCGCGACGGTCGCGCTGTCCAACGGCGATTCGGTGCGCGCCAAGCTGGTGGTCGCGGCCGACGGCGTGAATTCGATGCTGCGCGAAGCGGCGGGCATCGGCACGCGCAACTGGAGCTATCCGCAGACGGCCGTCGTCCTGACATTCGACCACAGCCGCAGCCACGGCTTCACCTCGACGGAATTCCACACGGAAAGCGGCCCCTTCGCGCAGGTTCCGATGCGTGGAAACAGGTCGAGCCTCGTCTGGGTGGTTCAGCCGGAGGAAGCCGAGACCATCGCGACGCTCGACGGCGACACGCTGGCCGGCATGATCGAGGAGCGGATGCAATCCATGCTCGGCCGCGTGAGCGGCGTGTCGAAGCCGCAGTGCTGGCCGCTTTCGGGCATGATCGCACATCGGTTCGCGGCGACGCGGCTGGTTCTCGTCGGGCAGACGGCCCACATCTTCCCGCCCATCGGCGCGCAGGGGCTGAACCTCTCGCTGCGCGACATCGCCGACCTCGGCAAGTGCCTGGCGTCCGCCGGCGCCGATGCGGGCGCGGACAGCGTGACGCGGCGCTACGACTGGCTGAGGCGCGCGGACGTGACGACACGGACGGCGACCGTCGATCTGCTGAACCGCTCATTGCTGACCGGCTTCCTGCCGGTGCAGCTGGCGCGGGCCGTCGGCCTCGGCGCGCTCACGGCGCTCCGGCCGCTTCGCAACATCGCGATGCGGGAAGGCATGGCGCCGGGTCGCGGATTGCGCAGCCTGTTCGAGCGGCCGTCAGAGGTCAGGGAAACAGATCGGGCGGGAGCAGCCCGTTCGTCATAGCGTAAAGCAGAGCGGTCACGGTGACGACCGAGGTCGTCGTCGTGATCAGCACCGAAGCCGAGGCGCGCTCGATCCAGACGCCATATTGCTGGGCGATGACGAAGACGTTGGTGGCGGTCGGCAAGGCGGCGAGCAGTACGCCCGAATAGACCCATGTCGGCGGGAAATTGCCGAGCCAGCTCAACAGCAGATAGACGATGACCGGATGCACGACGAGCTTCAGCGGCACGATGAAGACCATGTCCATCGGCACGCGGCGCAACGGCCGCAGCGCGAGCGTCACGCCCATCACGAACAGCGCACAGGGCGCGGCCGCGTTGGCGAGGTAGTTGAGCAGCGTCTGCACGGCGGCCGGCGGCTCGAACGAGACGAGCGCCGCCCCGACGCCGACGATGGTTGCCAGGATGAAGGGGTGGGTGAAGATGCGCCGCGCGACGTCCAGCGCCAGCTCGGCGGGCGACATCCGGGTGCCGTTGCGGCCCGACAGGGCCATCATCAGCGGCGCCATGATGAAATGCAGCGTGTTGTCGAAGCAGAAGACCAATGCGACCGGCACGACCGCGTCTTCTCCGAAGGCAAGGAGCGCCAGACCGGGGCCCATGTAGCCTATATTGCCATAGGCGGCGGACAGCCCCTTGATCGTGCTTTCCTCGATGTTGCCGCCCGAACGAACCACCGCGATGACGAACATCAGCGAGTAGATGATGTAGGTGCCGAAGGTCGCGCCCACGACGAAGCGCCACTGGGCGAGTTGTTCCACGGGCGTGCGCGACAACAGGTTGAAGAACAGGGCCGGAAGCGCGACGTAGACGATGAAGGTGTTCATCCAGCCGAGCGCATCCAGCGGCTGGCGCGTGATCCTGGCGGTGATGAAGCCAAGCAGGATCAGGCCGAAGAACGGCAATACCAGCCCGATAACGTTTGCCATCGTCCCCTTTCCGACCGCTCCGGCGGCCCCAACTTCCCCGTGCGCGTTTCACGCGACGCCGTGAAACCGGCTGGCAGCCGGTCCAAGGCCTTGAAATTCCATGTGGGTTGTCACAAATCTTGCGTATGGACAAGCATTCGTCAAAAACCGTCTTTGCCCGCTACTCGATCGGCGACCTTGTGCAGCACCGGGTCTATCCGTTCCGTGGCGTGATTTTCGACGTCGATCCCGAATTCGCCAACACCGAGGAATGGTACGAGGCGATCCCCGAGGATTTGCGTCCGCGCAAGGACCAGCCCTTCTATCACCTCTTCGCCGAAAACGCGGAGACGGAATACGTCGCCTATGTGTCCGAGCAGAACCTCGTGCCTGACGAAACCGGCGAACCCGTGCGCCATCCCCAGGTGCCGGAAGTGTTCGAGTGGCTGTCGGACGATCGCCGCTATTCGATGCGCTCCGGCCTGGAGCACTGACGGCAACCATCGATTTGCCTGCTAGGCGCCCGAGGCGACCTCGGCGATCGCCTCGGCCAGCGTGGCCGGGTCCTGCGCGCCGACCACTGCATATTTGTTCTGAAGAATGAAGCAGGGGACGCCGCTGACGCCCATGGAGCGGGCGAGCGCGATTTCCTGGCTGACGGCGTCCTTGTCGGAGTCGCTGGCGAGCAGCGTTTCGACGATCGCGGGATCCATGCCGCATTGCCGGGCCACATCGACGAGTTCTGCGTGGTCGCCGATGTTGCGGCCTTCCAGAAAGAACAGCGCGAAGAGCCTGTCCACCACCCGATCCTGAACGCCCTCGCCCGCGGTCCGCGCCCAGCGGATCAGCCGATGGGCGTCCAGCGTGTTGGGTGAAACCCCGATCGTGTCGAAGCGGAACGGGATGCCGGCGCCCCTGCCCGCCGCCTCGATATTGGCGTAGAGTTCGCGCGCCCGTTCAAGTCCTCCGAACTTCTCGGCCAGATAGAGATCGCGCGGCTTGCCTTCGGGCGGCAGGGTCGGGTCGAGCTGATAGGGCCGCCAGTGCGTATCGACCCCGATATCGGGATCGAGGGCGGCCAGTGCCGCCTCGTAGCGCTTCTTGCCGATGTAACACCACGGACACATCACGTCCGAGACGATGTCGACCTGTACGCGGGTCACTCCTGCGACCACCAGACGGGCATCTGATAGCCGTAGAGCGGCGTCACATCCGGATATTTGATGTGGGCCCAATGGGCGACCCAGGATTCGCGGATGTGGTAGAGCGGGATCAGGTAATGGCCCGAGATCAGGATGCGGTCCAGCGCACGCACGGCGGCGGCGAAATCCTCGCGTTCTCGCGCATTGACGAGCGCGTCGATCATCGCATCGATCGCCGGATCGGACGCGCCGGCGAAGTTGAACGTCCCCTCGATGTCGCGCGACTGAGAGCCCCAGCGCCAGACCTGCTCCGCGCCAGGCGACAGCGACGCGGAGAGGAAGCCCGACGTCACGTCGTAGTCGTAGGACTGGCGGCGCTTCTGATATTCGGAATCGTCGACGCGGCGGATCTGCACGTCGATGCCCACCGTCTGCGCGGTGCGCTGATAGGAGAGCGCCATCTTCTCTTCCTCCAGGTTGGAGGTGAGGATCTCGAAGCTCAACTGCTTGCCGTCCTTGACGAGCCGGCCGTCCTCGATGGCGTATCCGGCCTCCGTCAGGATCTCCAGCGCTCCGCGCAGGACCGAACGGTCACGGCCCGACCCGTCGGTCTTCGACGGCGTGTAGGTGCCGTCCATGACTTCCGGCAGAACCGCGTCCGGGAACGGTGCCAGCAGCGCCTTTTCGCGCTCGTCGGCCGGGCGGCCGATCGCCGACAATTCGTCGGAATTCTGCCAGAAGGACGCCGTGCGCGTGTAGCGCTCCCCGAACAGGTTCTTGTTCACCCACTCGAAGTCGAACAGCATCGCCAGACCTTCGCGGACCTTCGGATCGGCGAAAACCTCGCGGCGCGTGTTGAAGAAGAAGCCGAACATGGTCTGCGGCTGGTTGGACACGAAGACGGCCTTCTTCACCCGGCCGTCCTGCACGGCGGGGAAATCATAGGCAGTCTCCCAGCGCACGGGATCACCCTCGGGATTGATGTCGAAGACACCCTTCTTGAAGGCTTCGAAACGCGTCGTCTCGTCGCGGAAATACTCAACGGTGATCGTTTCGTAATTGTCGAAGCCGCGTTTCGACGGGACGTCCTTTGCCCAATATTCAGGGTTGCGGCGATAGACGATGCGGGTGCCGGGATCGACGGATTCGATCAGGTAGGGACCGCTGCCGACAGGCACGTCGAGCGTGGTTTCCTCGTATGTGTCGATGTCGATGGCGTGTTTCGGCAGCACCGGCATGAGCGCGATCAGCAGCGGAAACTCGCGGTCGGCGGTTTCGTTGAAGGTGAACTTGACCTTCAGGTCGCCGGTTTTCTCGATCTTCTCGATCTTCTTCTTGCGGCTGTTATAGGGCGGCCGGCCTTTCGCCTCGAGCAGGTCGAAGGTGAAGATCACGTCGTCCGGCGTGATGGGCTCTCCGTCGGACCAGCGCGCGTCGGGGTTCAAGGTGAATTCCAGCCAGGTGCGCTCCGGGTCCGTTTCAACCTTCTCGGCGATGAGCCCGTACATGGTGAAAGGCTCGTCGCGCGAGCGCTGCATCAGCGGTTCGAAGACGAGGTTGCCGATCTCGGGATCGGCCCACATGCCGCGCGCCGTCGTGCGGAAGCTCTTGAGCAGAAACGGGTTCAGGCTGTCGAAGGTGCCGCGGACGCCGTATTTCACCGCGCCACCCTTCGGCGCGTCGGGATTGGCATAGGGGAAATGCGCGTAATCGGCCGGCAGGGCGGGCTGACCATGCATCGCGATGCCGTGCATGGGTTCCGCGAACGCTGCCGTCGTCAGGCCGAGGAGCAAGCCTGCGATCGCGCCGCTGAAATACCTGATGGAATTGCGCATGTCCTGTCCTCCACGCTGCGTTCCGTTACGGATTCGGAACCTAGCACGGGCGTGTGGCGAATTCAGCAATGGCCCGCAAATTCCTGATAATCGCGGAGCGGGGCTGGAATTGCGACTGCAGCGTGTGTATCAAGCCGCGGAATTCGGAACGTCACGGTGTAGCCGCATTTGCGCAGCACCGGTTCGCACCACCGTTCGGTTAACAAGGAAAAGGATGCAGCGTGATGCGCGCGACTTTCAGCAAATTTATCGCAGTCATGGTGTCGGCAGGGGTCGTCTCGGTCGGCGCGATCGCCGTATCCCAGCCGGCGCGCGCGCAAGCGCAGCAGCAGCAGCAACTTCCGCAGGGCTGGTTCAAGGTCTGCTCCAAGCAGGAAGACAATGACATCTGCAACGTGCAGAACATCCGCACCGCCAATACCGGGCAGTTGCTGACCGCCGTCAACCTGATCCAGATCACCGGCAAGGTGAACCGCGCCATCTTCCAGATCGCCGTGCCGACCGGCCGCGTGATCCCCGCCGGCATCGGCATGCAGATCGACGGCGGACAGGCGCAGAAGATCGAATACGCCCTCTGCCTGCCGGATCGCTGCATCGCCGAAGCCCCGCTCACCGAGGCGCTCGTCGCTTCGCTCAAGAAGGGCGGCGAGATGACGCTGACCTCGATCAACTTCCGCAACCAGCCGAACCCGATCAAGATTTCGCTGTCGGGTTTCACGGCCGCCTTCGACGGCGAAGCGATGAAGCAGTCGGAAGTCGAGGATCGTCAGCAGCAGCTGCAGCAGGCCATCGAACAGCGCCGCGAAGACATGCGCAAGAAGCTGATCGAAGAGCAGGAAAAGATCAAACAGGGCACCAACTGATCGCCCGGCGCGAACAGAATGTCTTGAACGGGGCCCGCGAGGCCCCGTTTTTCATGCGGCCTTGTCTGCCGCTTCGGCAAGCCGCGCCAGCTTGGTCGCCAGGATGGCACTGCCGGCGAGGCGCTTGGCCGGCGTCGGCCAGTCGCGGGTGAACACGATGGACTGGTCCGGCCGGATCTTGGCCAGCGATCCCTGCTCGCCGATCATCGCGATGAGGCCCGCCGGATTGGCGAATTCCTTGTTGCGGAACTGGATGACCGCGCCCTTCGGACCGGCGTCCAGCTTCTCCACATTGGCCGTGCGGCAGAGCGCCTTGATGTAGACGACCTTGAGCAGGTGCTCGACCTCTTCGGGAAACGCGCCGAAGCGGTCCGTGAGTTCGGCGCCGAACGCGTCGATCTCGCCGACTTCCTCCAGTTCGCCGAGGCGGCGATAGAGCGATAGGCGCAACTGCAGGTCGCTCACATAGCTTTCCGGGATCATGACCGAGGTGCCGACCGTGATCTGCGGCGACCACTGGCCGTGCTCGTCCACTGCCTCGCCCTTCATCTCCAGAACGGCCTCTTCGAGCATCTGCTGATAGAGCTCGAAACCGACCTCCTTGATGTGGCCGGACTGCTCCTCGCCGAGCAGGTTGCCGCCGCCGCGCAGATCGAGATCGTGGCTGGCCAGTTGGAAGCCGGCGCCGAGCGAATCGAGCGACTGCAGAACCTTCAGCCGCCGTTCCGCCGTCTTGGTCAGGGTCTTCTTGGCCGGCAGGGTCAGAAGCGCGTAGGCGCGCAGCTTGGATCGACCGACGCGCCCGCGGATCTGGTAGAGCTGCGCCAGACCGAACATGTCCGCACGGTGCACGACCATCGTGTTGGCGGTCGGAATGTCGAGGCCCGATTCGACGATGGTCGTCGACAGAAGCACGTCGTAGCGCCCGTCATAGAAGGCGTTCATGACGTCTTCCAGTTCGCCGGGCGGCATCTGGCCATGCGCGACGGCCACCTTCAGTTCCGACACGTGCTCGTCGAGAAAGGCCTTCACTTCGGCCAGATCCGAAATGCGCGGGCATACATAGAAGCTCTGGCCGCCGCGATAGCGCTCGCGCAGCAGCGTCTCGCGGATGACCAGAGGATCGAAGGGCGAAACGAAGGTGCGCACCGCCAGGCGGTCGACCGGGGGCGTGGAGATGAGCGACAGTTCGCGGACACCGGTCAGCGCGAGCTGCAAGGTGCGCGGAATGGGCGTCGCCGTCAGCGTCAGGACGTGGACGTCGGACTTCAGGTCCTTCAGCCGCTCCTTGTGCTTGACGCCGAAATGCTGCTCCTCGTCGATGATCAGAAGGCCGAGATTCTTGAACTTGATGCTCGCGCCGAGCAGCGCATGCGTGCCGACGACGATGTCGACGGTCCCGTCGGTGATACCCTTCTTGGCTTCGGCCAGCGCCTTCGTGCCGGCCAGCCGCGAGGCATGGGCGATGTTGATCGGCAGTCCCCTGAAGCGTTCGCTGAAGGAACGGAAATGCTGGCGCGCCAGAAGCGTCGTCGGCACCACGACGGCGACCTGCTGGCCGTTCAGCGCCGCGATGAAGGCCGCGCGGATCGCCACCTCCGTCTTGCCGAAGCCGACATCGCCGCAGACGAGTCGGTCCATGGGGCGGCCGGCGATCAGGTCCCCGATGACGGCGTCGATCGCCGACATCTGGTCCTCGGTCTCGTCATAGGGGAAACGCGCGGCGAATTCGTCGTACAGCCCCTCGGGAGGCCGCAGAACCGGCGCCTGGCGGGTCTCGCGCGAGGCCGCGATGCGGATCAGCTGATCCGCCATGTCGAGCAGGCGCTTCTTCAGCTTCGCCTTGCGCGCCTGCCATCCGCCGCCGCCGAGGCGGTCGAGCACGGCGTCGCTGCCTTCAGAGCCGTAGCGCGACAGGAGCTCGATGTTTTCCACCGGCAGGAACAGGCGGCCGTCGCCGGCATAGACGATCTCGAGACAGTCATGCGGCGCGCCCGCCGCCTCGATCGTGCGAAGGCCGACGAAGCGGCCGATGCCGTGATCGACATGCACGACGATGTCGCCTTCGGCCAGCGCCGACGCTTCCGCGATGAAGTCGGATGCCTTGCGGCGGCGGCGATGCCGCACGAGACGGTCGCCGAGAATGTCCTGTTCGGCGACGAGCGCGAAATCTGCCGTCTCGAAACCATGCTCGATGCTGAGGACGGCGGCGGGAATGCGTGTGCGGTTCAGCGCCATCGCGACGCCGATCCCGGACACCGTCTCGATCCCTTCCAGGGAATGTTCCTCGAGGATCTGGATCAGGCGCGTCAGCGACCCCTCGCTCCAGCCGGCGAGGAACACGCGCTTGCCGTCGGCACGCAGGTCGGCGATGTGACGGGCCGCCATCTCGAAGACGTTGGCCTGCTTGTCGGCACGCTCCAGCGAGAAATTGCGGCCGGCGGCGACGGCAAGGTCGAAGACCGCCCGGCTCGCCGTTTCCGGCACGCCGAAGGGCGACAGGTCAATCGTCAGGCGGGTGGAGGCACGGGCTTCCGCCTCCTCGGGGGTCAGGTAGAGCGCATCCGGCGCGAGCGGCTTATACGGCACCCCGTCGCCGCCCAGCGTCCCCTCCGACTGATCGCGGCGCGCTTCGTAATGATCCACGATCATGGCGTGGCGCTCGGTCAGCGCCTCCGCGACAAGGTGCTCGAAGACGACCGGGGCGTCCGGCAGGCAGTCGAACAGGTTCGTCAGTTTCTCATGGAACAGCGGCAGCCAGTGTTCCATGCCGGCGAAGCGCTGCTGGCTGGTGATCGAGGCGTAGAGCGCGTCATCGCGGCTCGGCGCGCCGAACATCGACAGATAGCCTTGCCGGAAACGCGCGACGCTCTCGGATGTGAGCGAGATCTCGCTGGCCGGCTGAAGCACGAATTCCTTCAACTGGCCGGTGGTGCGCTGGGTCGCCGGGTCGAAGGCGCGAATGCTCTCGAGCGTGTCGCCGAAGAAATCCAGGCGCACGCCCTCGCCCGTGCCCGGCGCGAAGATGTCGAGAATGCCGCCGCGCACGGCGAATTCGCCGACCTCGCGGACGGTCGGCACGCGCTCGAAGCCGGCGGTCGCCAGCGTGGCGGCGATGTCGTCCATGCGGATCTGCTGGCCGGGCCGGGCACGCAACATCTGCGAGGCGATGGCCTCGGGCGTCGGAATGCGCTGGAGCACGGCGTTGGCGGTCGTCAGGATCACGACGGGCGCCTTTTCGCGCCGCAACGCGGCGAAGCGCGTCAGCGCCGCGAGCCTGCGCGCCGAAACATCGGACCCGGGCGACACGCGGTCATAGGGCAGGCAGTCCCACGCCGGAAACTCCACCACCTCCATGTCGGGCGCGACGAAGGAGAAGACCTGCCGCCAGTCGGCGAGCCCTGCCCCGTCACGCCCGACATAGATGACCGGCCCGCCCCTGGCCGCCGCCCGGGCGCACAGGGCGTTGACGACGAAGGGTTCCGCGCCTGCGGCCACGCCGGAAAACACGACGCGCCCGGCATCGGCGGGAATGTCGGGAACGGCGATCCAGGTCTTCTTCGACGCCTTGGCGCTCATGGGAGTTCGATCCCGTGGAATGCGCAGATCGCTCGGAAGAGCGGCGTGTCACGCTCGGCGGGCACCGGCCCCTCGCCGGTGAACCACTTGAACAGATCGCGGTCGAGCACTTCGAGCAGCGATTCGAAGGCGTCGAGGTGGTCAGGCGTCATCGCCTCGACATGCGTGTCGGCATATTTGCCAAGCAGCAGGTCCATCTCCTTCATGCCGCGGTGCCAGGCACGGAAGCGGGCGCGGCGGCGGCGGGATTCGAGATCGATCGGGGTGTCCTGTTCGGGCAGGTTCATGGCGACTGTCTTTGCGGGTCAGGAGAATGCGGGGCGGTATAAACCCGGCGCAGCGTCTTGTCAGCCTTGATCGGGCCGATGCTGCCATGAAAGATGCGGCCATGCGTCCTGTCGTCCTCGATCCCCTGTTTGCACCCGTCAGCGTTCTTGACGGCATCGGTCCGCGCCTTGCGAAGCTGACATGCAACCTGCTGCCGGTTCCCGACGCCATGGACGAGCCGCGCGTGCTCGCGCTCGCCTTTCACCTGCCCCATTCGATCATCGACAGGCGGCAACAGCCCGGCATCGCCCTCGCACAGGAAGGCGCGATCGTCACGCTCAAGGTGCGAGTCGACCGGCATCAGGCCTCGCCGCGGGGACGGTCGAACGTGCCCTACCGCGTGTTCGCGCATGACGAGACCGGCGAGATCGCCCTCGTCTTCTTCCATGCCAAGGCCGCATGGCTGGAGAAGGCACTGCCGGTGGGCGAGACGGTGCTGGTGTCGGGGCGGGTCGAGTGGTTCAACGGCCGGCCGAACATGGTCCATCCCGACCATATCGTCACCGAGGAGAATGCGGCCGACCTGCCCATGGTCGAGCCTGTCTATCCCCTGACGGCGGGTGTGTCGGGCAAAGTGCTGCGCAAGGCCGTGATGGCGGCGCTGGAACGCGTCCCGGACCTGCCGGAGTGGATAGACCCGCATGTCGCCACCCGCGAGGGCTTCGCCTCGTTTCACGACAGTCTCGAACGCCTGCACGCGCCGCGCGACGCCGCAGACGTCGATCTCCAGAACCCGGCTCGGCGGCGGCTCGCCTATGACGAGCTGCTGGCCGGGCAATTGGCGCTCGGGCTTGTGCGCCGGAAGATGAAGAAGAGCGCCGGCCGGGTCTTCAAGGGAACCGGCACACATGCGGAGCGCATCCGCGCGGCCTTCACATACACGCTCACCGAGGCACAGGAGCGCTCGCTCGGCGAGATCCGCATCGATCAGGAGAAACCGGAGCGCATGCTGCGGCTGCTGCAGGGCGATGTCGGCTCGGGCAAGACCATCGTCGCGCTGCTCGCCATGGCCAATGTGATCGAGGCCGGCGCGCAGGCTGCGATGATGGCGCCGACGGAAATCCTCGCCCGCCAGCATTTCGCCTCCATCCGCCCGCTGGCCGAAGCCGCCGGCCTGCGCATCGAAATCCTGACCGGGCGCGAGAAGGGCAAAATCCGCGACGAGCTGCTGAACGACCTGCAATCCGGCGCGATCGACATCCTCGTCGGCACGCACGCGCTGTTCCAGGACAGCGTGCAGTTTCGCGATCTCGGCCTTGCCGTGGTCGACGAGCAGCACCGCTTCGGCGTGCACCAGAGGCTGCTTCTCTCCGCCAAGGGGCAGCATTCGGACATGCTGGTGATGACCGCGACGCCCATCCCGCGCACGCTGGTGCTGACCGCCTATGGCGACATGGATGTCTCCAAGCTCGACTCAAAACCGCCCGGTCGCCAGCCGGTGAAGACCGTGACCGTGCCGCTCGGCCGGCTGGACGAAGTCGTCGAGCGGGTTCGCAACGCCATCGCCGCTGGTCAGAAGGTCTACTGGATCTGCCCGCTGGTCGAGGAGAGCGAGGAGGTCAATCTGACCGCCGCCGAAGACCGGTTCAACGATCTGAAGCAGGTGATCCCCGCACCGATCGGGCTCGTTCACGGTCGGATGAAGGGCGAGGAGAAGGACGCCGTCATGCGCGCCTTCAAGGACGGCGAAACCCGACTGCTGGTCGCGACGACCGTGATCGAGGTCGGCGTCGACGTGCCCGACGCGACGATCATGGTGATCGAACATGCCGAGCGCTTCGGCCTGGCGCAGTTGCACCAGTTGCGCGGTCGAGTCGGCCGGGGCAGCGGCCACTCCACCTGTCTGCTCCTCTACAAGGAGCCGCTCGGCGAGGTCGCGCATGCGCGGCTGGCGATCATGCGCGAGACCGAAGACGGCTTTCGGATTGCCGAAGAGGATCTGCGGCTGCGCGGTGAAGGGGAAATCCTCGGAACGCGGCAATCGGGCACGGCGAACTATCGGCTGGCGTCGCTCGCCGACCATGCCGACCTGCTGGAGATCGCGCGTGACGACGCACGGCTGGTGATCGAAACCGATCCGGATCTGCAGTCAATGCGCGGCGAGGCGCTGCGGCTGTTGCTCTATCTGTTCGAGCGCGACGAGGCGATCCGTCTGCTGAGAGCGGGTTGACTGCAAGATCGCGACGCCGGCCTGCGCAAGGTCTGCACCGTTCCGATCGGCTTAGCATTGCGGCGAGAGGATTGGGAGGTGGACGGACGGGTGGAGCGATTTCTGCTATCACCAAGACGCTTGAGGGGGCGTCTAGGGAGGATTGAATGCCTGACTTCGAATTGCACCACATCTCTGTTCCGACCCGCGATCTAGACGCTTCGGTCCGGTTCTACGACACCGTGCTCGAACTGCCGCGATTGCAGAGGCCGGATTTTCCGTTTCGGGGCATGTGGTACGCCTGCGGCGGCCGCCAGCTCCACCTGATCGAAAACCAGTCGGGCACGTTCCGGCCTTCCGCCAACCTCGATCCGGGGGACGTGCATTTCGCGCTTCGCACTTCATCCTTCGACGATGCGGTCGCGGCGCTTGAGCGTGTCGGGTATCGCGAGGACCGCGCAGCGGGGGATCCGAAGCGGGTGCTGATCATGCGGAGTTCGCCGACGGGCTTCCGCCAGCTCTTTCTCCTGGATCCCGACAATCACACGATCGAGATCAACGACGCGGCCATGTGAGGCCGCGAGGCCGCAGGCCTGATCCTAGCCCTTCTTCGCGTCCTTCTCGGCCTTGAAGCGGGCGCGCAATTTCGACGCCATGTCGGGCTTGTTCTCCTGGCGCGCCCGGCCGAAGGCCACGGCATCGTCGGGAACGTCAACCGTCACGACGCTGCCCGAAGCGACATAGGCACTGTCGCCGATCCGGACCGGGGCAACGAGCGCGGAGTTGGAACCGATGAAGGCGTTGGCGCCGATCTCGGTCAGGTGCTTGTTGAAGCCGTCATAATTGCACGTGATCGTGCCAGCGCCGATATTGGCGTGGGCGCCGATCGTCGCGTCCCCGACATAGGTCAGGTGATTGACCTTCGCGCCCTCGCCGATCTCGGCTTTCTTGACCTCGCAGAAATTTCCGACCTTGGCCTTGTGCGCCAGATGCGCACCCGGCCTCAGGCGGGCAAAGGGTCCGACTTCCGCGCCCTCGCCCACGATCGCGCCTTCGAGATGCGAAAACGAACGGATGCGCGCGCCGGTGCGCACCGTCACGCCGGGGCCGAACACGACATTCGGCTCGATCGTCACATCCGGGTCGATCGCCGTGTCGTGATGGAAGAACACCGTGTCGGGCGCGGTCATGGTCACGCCCTGCGAGAGGAACCGCTCGCGGGCGCGCGCCTGCCACAGCGCCTCCACCGCGGCGAGGTCGATGCGCGTGTTCACGCCGACGACATCCTCGACGGGAGCCTCGATCGCGACGACCTGCCCGCCGCGCCCGCGCGCGATCTCGACGGCGTCGGTCATGTAGTATTCGCCCTTGGCGTTGTCGTTCTTGACGGCGTCGAGGATCGGCAGGATTTCGATACCCGAAAACGCCATGATACCGCCATTGCAGAAGCTTATGGCCTTTTCCTCATCCGACGCATCACGATGCTCACGGATCGCGACCAGTGCGCCGTCCTGTTCGACCAATCGGCCGTAGCCGGTCGGATCATCGGGCCGGAACCCCACGACGACGACCGATGCACCCGCCGCCAGCCTGTCACGCGCCTGCTGCATGACCTCCGGACGCACGAGCGGCGTGTCGCCGAACATCACGAGCACGTCGTCATAGCCCTTTTCCAGCGCCTCGCGCGCCGCGAGAACGGCATGGGCGGTGCCGAGTTGCTCCGTCTGCTCGTGAAAGCTCGCGTCCCGCAGCACGCCCTCCAGCACCGAGCGCACTTGGTCTCCACCATGACCGACTACCACCGCGACCGCTTCGGACCCGGCGGCAGCCGCGGCGTCCGCGACGTGGGCAGCCATCGGCAGGCCGGCAACCGGATGAAGCACTTTCGGCAGCGCGGATTTCATCCGCGTGCCCTGACCGGCAGCCAGGATGATGGTGAGGCAGCTACGCGCCATGGGAGGTCTCCGGATCGCTCATCGGTTACGGCAGCACGCGCATAGCGGGATTCCCGCATCAATTCCATAGCGGGCGTCTTCCTGCCGGCTTGCCGCGGACCATCGGAGCGCCTATTGGCCGAGACATGTCGACCGGCCGCTCCCCACTGTTTCCCTATCTCGTCATGATCGCCTCGCCGCTGTTCTTTTCCACGAACCTGGTGTTCGGGCGGTATGTGACCGGCGAAATCACGCCTTTCCTTTTGGCCACGATCCGCTGGGCGTCGGTGGCCCTGCTCCTGGCGCCGGTGCTGTACCTCCATCGCGCAACGCTAGGACCGCTTGTGCGCGACCAGTGGAAGCGTCTGGCCCTGCTCGGCATTCTCGGCATGGGGATCTGCGGCGGCGGCGTCTATCTGGGGCTCAAATACACCACGGCCACCAACGGCACGCTGATCTACACGACGTCGCCCGTGCTGATCCTCCTGCTCGAAGGCCTCTTCGCCGGGCGGCGCAGCCATCTGCGCGAGGTGCTGGGCATGGCGATCGCCTTCATCGGCGTGGCGGTGATCGTGTTGCGCGGATCGATCGAGACCGCGCTGTCGCTCTCCTTCAACCTCGGCGACATTCTCATCTTCGTCGCCGCGGCGAGCTGGGCCGGCTATTCGATCCTCTACCGTTCCGAATCGCTGCGGCAGACAGCCAACCTGCCGCTCTTCGGGCTGGTGGCGATCTTCGGCGCGCTTGCGAACCTGCCGGTCGCGCTCTGGGAACTGTCGCAAGGCGATGCGCTGCCGACACAGCCGCAGAGCTGGGCGGCGATTGCCGGCATCGTCTTCATCTCTTCTCTGCTGGCCTTCTCGACCTTCCAGTACGGGATTCGCGCGCTGGGCGCGTCGCTGGCAGGCGTTTTCATGTATCTGCTGCCGCCCTATGGCGTGATGCTGGCGATGGTGTTCCTGGGTGAGGAGTTCCGGCTGTTCCATGCCGGCGGCATCGCGCTCGTCATGGCAGGCGTCATCCTGGCGACGTTTCCCGCCGGCGCTCTTCGACGGCGGGCTGCCGGGTCTCGCTAGCCCAACGTTCCCAGAACGGGGAAATGCTCCAGCAGCCAGAACGACATCGACTGCATGCCGCCGGTCAGGAACAGGACGCCGGCAATCACCAGCAAGCCGCCGATGACCTTCTCGACGGTTCCCAGGTGACGCCGGAAACTCTGCATGAACCGCATGAAGGCGCCCGAGAAAACCGCCGCCAGCAGGAACGGGATGCCGAGCCCCGCCGAATAGACGGCGAGAAGGACAGCGCCCTCGCCTACGCTGTCACGCGCCCCGGCCAGCGTCAGGATCGGTCCGAGCACCGGCCCGATGCAGGGGGTCCAGCCGAAGGCGAAAGCCAGCCCCATCAGATAGGCGGCCAAGGGATTGGCGGGTGCGCCGCTGGTCTGGAAACGGGCCTCGCGCGACAGAAGGCCGATGCGCAAGATGCCGAGGAAATTCAGTCCCATGGCGATGATGACGATGCCCGCGGCGGCGGCCAGCCAGTCCTGATAGGCGCGCAACACGCCGCCGATCGTCGAGGCGCCTGCGCCCAGCGCGACGAAGACCGTGGAAAAGCCCGCCACGAAAGCCAGCGATGCCAGAATCAGCGGCAGCCGAACGGCGGGCTGCGCAGCCTGGCCCGTTCCCTGACCGGTGGAATTCAGTTCGCCGCGAAACTGGTCGATCGAAACGCCTGCCATGTAGCAGAGGTAAGGCGGAACGAGCGGCAGGACGCAGGGAGAAAGAAAGGAGATCGCGCCCGCGCCGAGCGCGCTCAGATAGGAAATGTCGACGGCCATCGGGGTTCCGGTCGGTTCGGTGTCGCAGTCGGCGTCGCCGCCGGTTCGCCCGTGTCATAGGACATGCGCGCTTCACGGTGAAATCACCAATTCGCGCGGCGTCGAAATGCCACGTTTTTGCAGAATATGCGTTCAAATAGCGGTTGACCCTTCAAGACGCCATCCCTATGAACGTCGCGTCTTGAGCGGTCCGTCCGCTTCGGGAGCGCGTAGCTCAGCTGGTAGAGCAACTGACTTTTAATCAGTAGGTCCAGGGTTCGAACCCCTGCGCGCTCACCAACAAAATCAAAGAGTTAAGGCGATCGGATCGCCGCAGAATAGCCAAAATTGCCGGACACACTGTGGACACAGTTTGGAGGGCGTTTTGAGCACGCACTACATCCTCGGCGACAAGGTCCGAATCTATCGGCGTGAAAACAGTTCCGTCTGGCAGGCGCAGGCACGGCTGGAGGGGAAAAAGTGGCGCGTCAGCACGAAAACCGACAGCCTGTCACAGGCTAAGGAGTTCGCCGAGGACTGGTATTTTGAATTGCGCGGCAAAAGTCGGATTGGCACCCTGACGCCGGAAAAGACCTTCGCCGATGCCGCCAAGAGGTTCCTGCTTGAGTACGAAGCTCTCACCAATGGCGAGCGCAATCCGCGCTACGTCAAGGATCATGAAGCCCGTCTGAACAATCACCTGCTGCCCTATTTTGGTGAGAAGGGTTTGAGCACAATCACGGCAGGCATGGTGCAGGACTATCGGGTCATGCGGATGACCACAGAGGATCCGCAGAAAAAGGTGCCGTCACGCAGCACACTGCACCATGAAACGGTCACGCTCCGGCAGGTGATGAAAACCGCCCTGCGGCACGGCTGGATCAGTCATCTGCCGGACTTCTCCGCGCCTTATCGCGCTTCCGGCAAGATCGCGCATCGGGCGTGGTTTTCGCCAGAAGAATATAAGCAGCTCTATACCTACACCCGCGAACGAGCCAAATCGGCGCAAGGCCTGAACTGGCAACACGCCGCCGAGCAACTGCACGATTACGTGCTGTTTATGGCCAATACGGGGTTGCGGCCGGATGAGGCCAACCGGCTGGAATACCGTGATGTCACGTTCGAAGAGGATGAGGAAACCGGTGAGCGCATCCTGCTGATTGAAGTGCGCGGAAAGCGCGGGGTTGGCTACTGCAAAAGCACCACTGGTGCCGTTTTCCCGTTTGAGCGGCTAGCCAAGCGCAACAATCCGAAACTGACCGATCTCGTCTTCCCCCAAGATCACAAGAAGCAATTCAATCGGGCTCTGGCCGATTGTGAGCTCAAATTCGACCGTGAAGGCAACCGCCGCTCGTCATACTCGTTGCGCCACACCTACATCTGCCTCCGCCTGCTGGAAGGCGCGGATATCTATCAGATCGCCAAGAACTGCCGCACCAGCGTCGAGATGATCGAGAAGCATTATGCCGTCCATCTAAAAAACACGTTGGATGCCCGCGCCATCAACGTGCGGAGGAAGTAGCTTCCACCAAGTCTGCGCATTCGACTATCTTGGAAATTGCCGCAGCCCTGCACAGTCCTAACCATGGAAGATGGGGCTGTTTCAATGATTGTGACATGCATTCCAACTAATTGGATATGCAGGGCAATTCCTGATCCATCTCCCGCCCCTCCGGTCAATAAGCCAAGAAAGGGGCTGAAGATGGATGTACTCTACTTTCTCCAGATCGCTTACCTCATCGCACAGAAAGAGGATCGTACCTTCCTGTGCTATCTGATCGGGTTGGCCATACTGGAGGCATCCGAGTTTGAGGAGTAGCCGCGAGAGTTTCTGGTAACCTTTACACAGAATCTCGCCGGGAATCGCGCTTCGGCGCGGTTTCCTTCTTGAAAATCCTTTCTATGTAGATTTCATCCCCCTTGCAGTCGGACTGATTCAGTGTTGGTGCGACCGCAATCAACGAACACAAGAAAGACACCAGAATGGATATTGCCTCCCGGGCTTCTGACACAGACGATGCACGTTTCGCGCGCATGACCGCCGCCGTCGTTTCTGCCTATGTTGAAAACAACGCCGTCACGACCGCGGATCTCCCGAAGCTGATCGGCGAGGTGCACAAAGCCCTCAAGAAACTCGATGGTTCGGAAACTGCGTCTGAAGCTGAAAAGCCCAAGCCCGCTGTGAATCCAAAGCGTTCGGTCACGGATGACTACCTCATCTGCCTGGAGGACGGTCAGAAGTTCAAGTCGCTGAAACGGCATCTTATGAGCCACTACGGCATGACACCGGAACAATACCGTGAGAAATGGGGGCTTTCGGCAGATTATCCGATGGTTGCACCGTCCTATGCCGCCCAGCGCTCTGCGCTTGCCCGTGAAATGGGATTGGGGCGGAAGCGCGCACTCAAAACAAAACCCGGGCGGAAGAAGGCGGCCTGATCGGGCTCTTGCGAAGCATCCTGCCGAGAGCGACTATTCGGCAGGAACTGGCGCGTTTTCTTCTTCTGTTGGTGCTGGTTGTGCGCAGAGCTCCTTGAGAGCGGCGATGCGTTTATCGAGGGGTGGGTGGGTGCTTAGCCAACCGCGGCTTTCAAATCCCGACCACATCATGACATTGGCATGGCCCCGTAGGCGCGGAGTTGCCTTCTCTTCCGCCAGTTTTTCCAGGACGGAGATCATCAAGTCAGGACGGGTGACTTGGGCGGAGATGGCGTCGGCGGTGTATTCCCGCGCGCGGGAGAAGCGCAAGATCTCCAGTTCCGAGAGCGGGGTGAACAGCCAGCGTGCGATCCGCTTTAAACCGCGAAACAGCAGGAAGAACGTCAAGGCCTCCTGAATACCCCGTGCATGCACCATCCGCGCCATATCGTTGCTGGCGACGTGGCCCAGCTCATGGGCGATCACTGCGTGCAACTCACCCTTGGTCAGCTTTTCAACCGCCCCTTTGCTGATGGCGATGAGGGTGTTGTTCGGGTTGGTGCCCATGGCGAACGCGTTGATTTCCTCGTTTGGAAACCAACCGATGAAGGGTATGGGCGGAATTCCCATTTGATCGGTCATGCGGCGGGTGACTTTGTAGATGGCGTGCTCTTCCGAAAAGAACGTGACCCGCATCGCCCCGGCCGCACCGCCACCCTTGCCGACTGAAAAGGCGGTGAAAATGCTGCCACCTAGCCACGCCCAGAGCGGAGCGCCGATCAGCGCCCAGGTGTTTGATACCGCGTACATCGCAAGGACGACGGGACCGAAGACAAGGAGCCCGAATGGACCAGCTACTGCCATTGCGAACGTTGATGAGGTGAAGATAAAGAACCCGCCCAGCAAGGCTCCCAGCGCTGCGCCAATAACCAACAGCAACACGGTCGGAAGGACGGGATGCTGGGGGAATCTGCGCGGGCGGGCCATCAAACCCGCTCCTTGAGCAGTTCATCTTCAAACCATGGCGTGAGATCAGCTTGGACCGGGCGCAGGTTGCGCAGGAAGTGGATGGCCTTGCGGCCGCGATAGTCCCCCGCCATGAAGGCCATCACTTCGTCCGGGGTTAGGAGCTTGCGCGCCGTGAGGTGCAGGTTTTCCGAGATGGAATAGCTCGCCGAAGCTGAAGTGCCGCCGGTGGTTGATGCGGACATGTTCGGCACCTCATAGGCAACCGTCTGGTCACCGAGATAGCGGGACACCAGCTCCGCCGTGTACGGATCATCCGTAGCGAAGAACGTCTTGGTCTCGACCTGAAGGAACGACTTCCAGGTGGTCGGGTACTTCTGCTCCAGTGTCGGCAAATCTTGCAGGAAGAACCACAGCCGCACCCCGGCACTGGCATGCGTGCGCAGCGCCGAGACAAACCGATCGTCGCGATCGAGCGCCAGAAACTCGTCCAGGACGAAAAGCACCGGGATGTCGGGCTTGGACGGATTGCCCAGCATCGCATCAAGCGCGGTGGCGAAGATCATGCGCACGAAGGTCGAATAGGCGCCGATCTTGTCAAACGGCAGCACCAAATAGACCGTCGCCGGTTGGTCTTTCAGGCCTTGGAACGTGAAATCGGTTCGCGCGGTGCAGCGGCGCAAACCCTCGCTGTCCCAGATGCGCATGTGGGTATTGAGACTGTCCAGCACACGGGGCTGGCCGGTGTCACGGGACTTAGTCTTGAAGTTCGTGGCCGCGTTGCGGATCGAGGGCGGCATGGTGGCGTCCGCCATCGCCTTGACCAGCCCGAACAAGCCCTGATCGAGGGTGGAGATAGAGTCCCGAATGGTGCCGAGATTGCGAAACCCAGGCGCGGCAAACCGCGCCGTGAATTCCAGTACGGCGGTCAGGAATGCGATGGCCTCATTTTCAAAGAATTGCTGCTTTTCGTCATGGGTGCGCGGATAGAGGATCTCCGCCAGTTCCATGGCGCTGTGCGCGTCGGTCACCTGATCCAACGGATTGAAGGCCTGCGCAGTAGGCACGCCCGCCACCCCGAACGGATTGATCACATGGACCGGACCAACGTTCTCCTCCCGCCATTTGGCCGTGTGGGTGCAGATCTCACCTTTGGGATCGAGCACCACCGCTGACCCGCGATAATTGAGCAGGTTCGGGATGATCTGCATGGTGCCCTTGCCGGTGCGCGTGGGCGCTACGGTCAGAAGATGGCTCTCTCCGTCCCAAGTCAAAGGCTCGCCATTGACCGCGCCCAGCGAGAGGCTGTGGCCGTTCGTTGGCCGGAACAACCCGGCCTGATCGAGTTCTTCCGCTGAGGCCCAGCGTGCCGAGCCGTGGATCGGTGGCGGATTGCGCCGCATCTGGGCCTGCTTGCGGCGGAGCTGATAGGCGTGCCGAGCCTGCTGCAGGATCGGTTCAGGATTACGACCGGCTTTGAGCGCTTCGACGGCCGCTTCCACAGTCAACGCATCGTAACCTTCACTCTCCAACTGGCGCTTCAGCCGCCAGCCGGAAATAGATGTGCCGATGTTCGCACCAATTTGCCAGGAACGCGCAACATCCCGCGACGCGCCTTTGGCCATCTCAAAAGGGTCTTTACTCAAGACACTAATTTCCCCACACCCCTCGACCGCAAAACACTAGTAATGGCGAGCGAAATGAGTCAACTACTTCTATAGACAAAGTGTACAGCGCACTTACATGTTGCCAGACCTGTAGATACAGGTCGGCAACATTGCGGCGTTTCGTCGGGCTTACACCCGACTGAAACGCCGAAGTGCGGCAGGGGGATACCCCCTGCACCCCACGCCGTGCGACTCGCGACGCGGAGTGGGTTTAACCGCTGGGGGGCTGCGGATGCAGGATGGCAATATCCATTGCCATATTGACAATCTCTCCCGCAGAGGCGGGAAGCACGGGGAACGGATCGCCGTGGCCAAAGCCGCCTACAATGCCGGGCAGCGCCTCTGGTCAGAGGCGGAGAAGCGGTTCGTGGATTTCGATCACCGGGTGGATGTGGTGTGCTCCCGGCTCCTATTGCCGGACGGTGCGCCCGCTTGGGCGGGCGACCGGGTAGCGCTTTGGAACAAGGTCGATTTGTCTGCCAAGCGCAGGGACGCCCGGCTGGCCAAAACCATTGATGCGGCCATTACGCGGGACATTCCGGTCGAGCAGCGCGCGACGCTGCTGGAGGAGTTTGCCGCGCCGCTTGTCGCCATGGGCTGCGTTGCCGATATCGCGATTCATGAGGATGGCACGGATCACAATCCCCACATCCATATTCTGCTGACCACCCGTGAGCTGATCGCCGATGGATTCGGCGCAAAGCTCGCCGCGCTGGAACATCGCCAGTTTGTGAAAAACGTCCGCAAGGCGTGGGCGGACATCAGCAACCGCTATCTGGCAAAAGCCGGATCAACCGTGCGGGTTGATCACCGCAGTTACAAGGCCCGCGGCATCGAGGCGGAACCGACCGTGCATCGCGGGCCCAATCCGATGGAGCGCCGACAAAAGCGTGAACACGCGCGGCGCGTAAGCGAGGAGAGAGAAATGGCGAAGCCCGACGCGCATGACCGTCGTCACTATCCCCTGTTGACCAGTCGGGAGACATGGCCACCGGAACCGGTGGCGTCGCCCGACCTCACCACCCAGGAGCGGGATGAACATCAACGCTACTGGGATGAACAGAAAATCCAGCGCCTCGAAGAGGAAGCGCAGGCGGAGCCTGACCACTTACTTGAACCCGCCCCGGCAGTGCCGTGGTATCAGGACGCCTTGCAGCGGGCACGTACGGAAACCCGGGATGAAGGCCCTGCCCCCGAACTTGAACCCAACGCCTATCTGGCAGCGTATCAGTCCCGGCAGCCGAATGAGGACCACGACCGCGCTCAAGCGCAATATGATGCCAGTGTGCTGGAACGAGCCAAAGCCATGATGCGGAACCGGCATGAACACGAGGCGCTGCAGGCGATGCGAGATGCGCCACCAGAAGCACGCCGCTTTGTTGAAGACTTCATTCTGCAGGAACGGATGCAGGCCATCCGGGAACGCGATCGCGCTGAAAAGCTCCGCCGGATGCGGCCCGATGTGCGCGAGAAGCTGGAGGCATTGAGGCCCGAATACCGGGACTGGGAACGCGACCTGCCGGTGCCCGGACCAAACGGTGAAGCTTTGCATCCCCGTGAACTCGATTTGGTGCAGGAACGGATGCTGGAAGAGCATCTACGTGAAGAAGACGAGCCGGACCGCCGCGAACCTGAGCGCTGAGCTGCCGTCTGTTCCGAAGCGCCGCTTTTCTTCTGAATAACCGATCAGCCGGACTGTCACCGGGCGGTGCGGTGTGGTTGGCCACCTGCCGTTTTCCCTTGCTCCTACTGCCAAGCCGCCGCTGGCCGGAAAGTCGCCAAAAATAGGCTGGCCCGGCCCGCGCGCAATGGTCTTCCGCCGCTGCGCGGTCTCCCGAGAAGACCATGCCCCCAGTCCTTGAGGGCCATCCTCTTTGATTTGTCGACCGGCCGCACGGGGCGGCTGGCGAAATCAAGAGAGGAAAACACCAATGGCTAAATCAACCACACCACGCATCCCGACCCATGAAGTCTTTCATGTTGTCGGCGAGAAAGACAAAGCACGCTGGACCAAGATTGGGGTCGGCTGGCAGCACCAGGATCAGGACGGACTCAACCTGATCATCAACTACACGCCGCTGGTCGAGGGCCGCACCGTTGTGCGCAAGATCAAGGCTCAGCAGGAGGCGGACGCATGAGTACCGTCGGTCTCAACACCGGGGCGGAGTCAGTGTACTTCGCCCAGCCTTACAGCCTCGATGCCACCGGTTTCTATTTCGAGACGCTTGAGCAATATCAGGCAAAAGCCGCCACCAATCGGGATCGGTACGGCAATCCCGTTGAGGAGTATGAACTCCAGCACATCGATGGTGAGCAGCACCGGTTGTTCAACGCCGTTGGCGTCAATCAGGCCAATCTTGGCGAATGGTTCGAGCTCTTGGACGAATTGGATGATGACGAGGATCGCTATCTGATTGCCTGCTCATTGGCCGAAGACGGCTATGCGATGGCAGAGTTGGCGCCAAAATGGGATGATTACAGCATCTTTCGGGGCAACGTTGCCGAATACGCCGAGCAGATTATCGAGGAATGCTATGAGCTGCCAGATCGGCTGGCCTGCTACCTCGACTATGAGCGGCTGGGGCGCGATATGGTGCTGGAAGGTTCTGTAACCGAACTCGAACGCGAGATCCTATTGATCGGCGGGTAGCGCGCTACTCGCATTGCCGACTGTGTCGACGATCGTCGGTATTGCGTTCCGCAAAGACTGCAACGAACAACGGCCACACGGCGCAATCGAGAACAATGTCCCAGCGGCGTTCATGAAATCGGCGCAGGCAACCTGCCCGTGTCGCTGATCACGGCTAGGAAACTTCGCCACCTGCCGAGGTGGCATCTGTTATAGATTCAAGTTCCAATTTCGCGTATTAGTAGGTGGCGAATATTGTCGGCCTACGCCATCTGAAATTCAATCCTCTACAGCTCTCGCGCCGTTCTTTTACTTGATATAGATTTCAACAGTAATAAATACGTATTACATTACTTACTGATCATAACTTGGGCAGATGCGCTGAAGCTCAGTAATTGCAATGCGGCTCCCCAACAGCCCAGCATTTACTAATATTTCTCCGAACGTAACATCAAATTCCTTCCCCTCCTTTAGCGCATTAATTGCGCTTTTGTTGACTCGTTCGGCTGAAACAAAGAATGGGCTCGCAGGATTTTCATACTCCGCGAATTGAGCGGTAAATCTTTGACTTACGCCACCTTGATACAACTCCATCAAATCCCCTTTATCCAACAGAGGAGGTGATGCGATAACACCGAGATGAATGTGAGCGCGGTAGCAAAATAACCCTATGCATATATGTTTACCAACATTTACATCACACACCGCATAACCTGTATATCCTCTGTAGATCAAGCTCTCCCAGGAATTTTCAAATGGTACAAAGTGAATTTCTGAAAAACGTTTCGCTTTTTGCAAATCATTTCCCCCAACCTCATGACCGGTTTCATCCGGAATCGATTGTTCAGGCTCCTTCGAAGGATTGCCGCACATATCTTTCAATTTTGCTATGTTAGATCCGCTATCGTTCAAAGGTGCGATAAACGTCTTCTCAGGCGTTCGAACCTCCACCCTTTCTCCAATTTCTAGACCATCAATAAACTTCGCGTTTACGGACTCCCTTGAGCGAGCCTCGTATGAAAAACCAGACAAATCTGAAGGTTCTACGATGATGAGATACTCATCATTGTCAATCGTGACATGGTACTCTGCATCCCCCACCATTTGACCACCAGATCCCGACAACAAGAAGTACAATTCATGACCCAAGCACACCAAGCCAATACATGATGCGTTATGCAATCCCTCGTCGCAAACACCATAGGCAGGATATTGATATCCATTCAGAGGATGCCACGCGGAATTTTCTCCAAACCTCCATATGCTAGCTGGTGATTCCGAATAAGAATTAGTTGAACCATCATGATTGCTTGATGCCTTCGTCCCAACAAATTCTACTCGCTCCGATTCGTGTATTTCAGATTTATTTTGCGCTTCGAACCTTTTGTAAGAAATGTAACCTGAAACAGCTGCCGCAAATATATATAACGACAAGAGTCCAAAAAATATTGGATAAAAATAGTTTAAAAATGAATTATATATACAACTAACATATTGACCTGCCACTGAGTTTTTCCTCCATTTGGAGTTAGAGTCCGGCCTCGATTGAAGGACGGACAAATGAAGCGGAAGCGTTTCACGGAAGAACAGAT
>NZ_JALEGV010000033.1 GCF_022763245.1 Oricola sp. | reverse complement strand
TCTCGACGGGCAAGCGCCAGATCGTCACCGCCAAGCCGACCGACGACTTCAAGCTCTATCAGCAGGTGCTCGAGGCGCGCATCAAGGCGATCGAAAAACGCGAGGGGCCGGCGCAGCCCGGCGACGACATTCTGCTTTCGGTCATCACCGACGGACGCCATGCGGCGATCGATCTGCGGCTGGTCGATCCCGACAATGACAATGAGCCCAACAACAAGCTCAACAAGCTGATCGAGAACAGCTTCCGCATCTGGCGCGAAACGGGTCAGAACGAGTATCTGACCCGCGACGGAAAACCCTTCGATCTGCCGGGCGCGGCGCAGATGATCTTTTCCGATCTCGGCACGATCAGCGTCGAGAAATCCCGTGGCTTTTCCGCCTATCGCTGGATCCGCGACGAGCTCGTCCGCCTCGGCGTTCCGGCCTCCGAAATCGCTTTCGTGCAGGACTACAAGAAGACCGAGGCGAAGCATCGACTGTTTGCGGACGTCAATGCCGGAAAAATCCGCTTCCTGATCGGGTCGTCCGAAACCATGGGCACCGGCGTCAACGCGCAGCTTCGCCTCAAGGCGCTGCATCACCTCGACGTCCCCTGGCTGCCGTCCCAGATCGAGCAGCGCGAGGGCCGCATCGAGCGGCAGGGCAATCAGCATGAGGAGATCGAAATCTTCGCCTACGCCACCGAAGGCTCGATGGACGCGCAGATGTGGCAGAACAACGAGCGCAAAGCCCGGTTCATCGCCGCGGCGCTCTCCGGCGACACCTCCGTGCGCCGGCTCGAAGAGCTCGGCGAGGGCCAGGCCAACCAGTTCGCCATGGCCAAGGCGATCGCGTCAGGCGATCAGCGCCTGATGCAAAAGGCTGGCCTCGAAGCCGACATTGCCCGGCTCGAACGCTTGCGCGCGGCGCATCGCGACGATCTCTTCGCGGTCCGGCGCCAGATCCGCAATGCCGAACGCGATATCGAACACGACACACGGCGCATCGCTGAGATCGGCAAGGATATCGAGCGCAGGATTCCGACCGCCGGCGAGGCCTTCGCCATGACAATTGCCGGACAATCGTTTTCCGACCGCAAACCCGCGGGCCGCGCCCTGATGAAGGAAATCATGACGCTCGTGCATCTGCGGCAGGAGGACGAGCAGACGATAGCCAAAATCGGCGGCTTCGATCTCGTCTTCTCCGGCAAGCGCTTTGGGAACGACGAATTCCAATACGACGTCGCGCTCGCACGGACCGGCGCGGAAACCGACATCGATCTCGCCCTGACCGTCACGCCGCTCGGTGCGGTCTCGCGCATCGAGCATGTCCTCGCCGGTTTCGAGGACGAGCAGTCGCAGTATCGCTTCCGGCTCGACGACGCCAAGCGCCGCCTGGCATCCTACCAGTCGCGTCAGGGCGGGGAATTCGGCTTCGAGGAGGAGCTTGCCGACAAACGCCGGCAGCTCGACGCCATCGAGGCCGATCTGGCGGACGAGGTCCTGAAGGAGGGAAAGAAGGCCATGGGGGTGGCCTGAAAAAGGGAGGGACTGGTGGGAATCGAGGCCTATTGAACAGCCTATTGGCCAATAATGATAAGACCAGCGATCCGTTTAGTGCACATCCGGCTCCGCCGACGTAGCGAGCTCTCGGATGGCGCGTTCAACCTCCTCATCATCCCATCCGGCGACTAGAGCCAATGCTCTGGTCATAGCCAGTTCTTCCGCCAACGCCTTGTGCTGCCAAGGTTTGTCGAGCGCTTGTATGATACGCCGCGCAGCTGTCTTGAGTGCGTCTTCTGAATCGGCCTGTTCGGAAAGGGCGCGAAGAATTCGATGGAAGGAGGGGTTGATTGCCTTCCTGCATTCCTGCTCGCGACCTGGATAGGGGTGAGGATATCTCGGGGACTCCACGATCAATCTACTCCTGTCGTCCGCGGGGACAATTGCGTGTTCATCGTGCCGTGCATTCTTGCATCCTTTCGCGCGAACTCAGGAAAGATTAGGAAGCAATCCGAGGCGATTTTCAACCAACTAGCGGATATTTGCAGGTCGGTGATAGACACTGTGCGGAGATGGACTCCTTGTGCCATACCCGGCGGGTTCGCCCAAAAGAGTTGAAGCGATTCCGAGAGAGCACGATGCCGCACTTTATCCGCATCCATGAGTACATTCGGCAATTTCGGGTTGGAGATGCTGCCAGCGCGGCTCGTTTCCGCGAACTGGTGCTTGCCGCCCTTGAGAACCGACGGAAAGAATTCGCTACAGAGATCGCCGAACTGGATGCGCTTCACTATGCGCTGCAGGTTGCAGCCGAAAACGGCAGTACCACCGAGGTAGAAGCTGCCTCACTGCTTCTGAAGGAAGCCGTCGAGGACCTCGCTACCAAACTTCGAACCTCCGAGTAATTTCGAAGACAAATCAGAACCTGTTTCGGCGGCGGGGAAGGTTGGGCGCCATGCGCCGATCAAAGCAGCTGCCGTATGGATTTTGACGGCGCTCCTTTTGGTGCAAAGCGATTCAGCATCATATCATAATCGTCTCGCCCATTCGCAGATCTGGTGCCTTTGGCCTTGGGCCGCAATTGGCTTCCGTACCGTATTCCTTTGCTGCGAGCAGGAAGGCGGCCGGATCTTTCACTAGTTCGGCTGTGGCGACCCTTGGCCAACCTTGTCCATACTATGCGGCCGGCCGAGCTTTTCGCTTTCCACACAGATCTCTGCCGCAGAGTAGCACAAATTACCGAAATCGAGGCCGATCTGGCGGACGAAGTTCTGAAGGAGGGGAAGAAGGCCGTGGAGGCGGCCTGAGGAAAAGAAGAAAGCGGGATGGGGACCGGTCGCAGATCGGTTGGGCCCGGTGACGCTAACGCTCAACCGCCGCCTGCGCCATCCCGGCCCGTCGTCCTTCGCAGGGCTTTACAGCCCCGCTTGTCCGGCCGGGCAGGGACGCTCGGCCGCAGTTGCACCGGCCCGCCCGCTCCGCGGT
>NZ_JALEGV010000032.1 GCF_022763245.1 Oricola sp. | reverse complement strand
CCGGCGAGGAAGATCGTGCCCTGTTTCTTGACGATGATCGTCTGGTCGCTCATCGCCGGCACATAGGCGCCGCCCGCCGTGCACGAGCCCATCACCACCGCGATCTGCGCGATACCCTTGGCCGACATGTTCGCCTGGTTGAAGAAGATGCGGCCGAAATGCTCCTTGTCGGGAAACACCTCGTCCTGGTTCGGCAGGTTCGCCCCGCCCGAATCCACCAGGTAGATGCAGGGCAGCCGGTTCTCCTCGGCGATCTCCTGGGCGCGCAGGTGCTTCTTGACGGTGAGCGGGTAATAGGTCCCGCCCTTCACCGTCGCGTCGTTGACGAGCACCATGCAGTCGCGCCCCTCGACGCGGCCGATGCCGGCGATCGCGCCGGCCGACGGGATGTCGTCCTCATAGACGCCCGAGGCAGCAAACAGGCCGATCTCCAGGAACGGCGAGCCGGGATCGAGCAGGCCGGCGATCCGGTCGCGCGGCAGAAGCTTGCCGCGCGCAACATGGCGCTCGCGCGAGGCCGGCGAGCCGCCCGCCATGACGCGCGCCGCCTCCGACGCAACCGCCTCATATTGCGCCTCCATCGCAACGCGGTTCGTGCCAAAATCAGCGGATGCATGGGCGACCGTGGACTGGATGACCGACATGTCAGAGAATCTCCCGCAGACACTTTTTCATCCGGTGTAGCAGCCCCCGCCCGCAAGCGACTAGCCCCAATGCCGGACCGAAGGCCGCAGAGGCGGTCGATCCGGGCGATCCCCGCGGTCCCGCGAGCCGTTGCACATCGGCAACAATGCCCTTCGGTCATGCCACGACCGCATTTGTGCCACCTTCCGGCCCGTTTCCACGCCTAAACGCCGCCTCCGACCGAAAAGGAGACAGTCAGATGAAAACGCAACCGAGTTCGCCACGATCCGTGCCGACGCTCGAATTGCGTCCGGCTGACTGTGTTCCAACAAGGTCTGAAAACCATGGCACGTTCCATGATCAAGCGTCGGCAGGAGGCCGACCGCGCCCGTATTGAAGCCTATGAAGCGACGCTTCGGACCGTCTCGTCCGAAGCGAGGCCGGCACCCGATTTTGCCCAGGCCCTGAAGGAGGCAAAGCGCGGTTTCGTCAACGACATCATCCGCGATTCCGCTTCCTGGCACCCGAAGATGAAGACCCGCAACGAGGCGCGGCTTCGGCTCGCCGCGGCGCGCCACCTCTTTGCCCGGTACACCGTTCCGGCGCCGCTGGAGCGGATCTGGCTGGACAGCGACGGGCTTTCCGAAGAGGAAGTCCGGCTTCGTAAGAGCTGGTATGTCATCGTCGCGCGGGGCGGATCGCTCTACAAGGAAGGGGCCAAGCAATGGCTCACCCGCAAGGAAGTCCATTGTTTCCTCAATCCGCCGGGCGATCTGGGTTTCGAGGAAGCCGTGTGGCACGCGGTGGCCCGTTCCTACACCGAGGATACGGGCGTCGCCCTGCGCATCGCGCGGTCCAAGGTCGCGCGCGGCCGGCGCCGTGAGTTCGACTTCTGGCGCGAGGTCGCGCGGTTCTTCGCCGTCAACCCGCTGCCGATCGAGGAGATCGACGATCTGTGCGATCTCCTCGCGGACCGGCGTCGCCGCGACGCGAAGTTCACCCTGAAGGGGCGGACGCTCGGCTCGCTGCGCCGGCAGATGCACGAATGGCATCGTGACGTCGCGGTGATCGCCCGCATCGAGGCGGCGCGCAGGCGGGCGGAAGCGGCCGCCCTGCGAACGGGAGCGCGCCTCGACGCCTCCCGTGGCGGACGGTGGGCGGGGTCGCAACTGACGAACTGGTCCTGGCACCCCTCGGCGAAGGACTCGCGCAAACCGCGCGAGGAATACGCGGTGACGCAGTTGCGAAGCGCCGAAGACCTCGTCTTCGAAAGCCGGGCGATGCAGCACTGCGTGTGGACCTACGCGTCGCGATGCATCGCCGGCCGGGCGTCGATCTGGTCGCTGCGCCGCACCGCCGAGGGCGCGACCAAGCGGCTGCTGACCATCGAACTCGACGGTCAGAACCGGGCGGTCCAGATCCGCGGCTTCGCCAACCGCCTCGCCCATGCCGACGAGCGCAAGGTGCTCGAACGCTGGGGCAAGGCGCGCGGCGTCACGCTGCGCTGCTGACAGGCCCGCGCGTCACCCCGGCGCGCGGGTCATCTCCCTGGCCGGACCGACATCACGTCGTCTCCTGGAACAGCTCCCGTCCGATCAGCATGCGGCGGATTTCGCTCGTGCCCGCGCCGATCTCGTAGAGCTTGGCGTCGCGCAGCAGCCTGCCCGTGGAATAGTCGTTGATATAGCCATTGCCGCCGAGGCACTGGATCGCTTCCAGCGCGACCTGCGTCGCCTTCTCCGCCGCATAGAGGATGCAGCCGGCGGAATCCTTGCGGCTCGTCTCGCCCCGGTCGCACGCCGCAGCCACCGCATAGACATAGGCGCGGCAGGCGTTCATCGTCGTGTACATGTCGGCGAGCTTGCCCTGCATGAGCTGGAAGGTGCCGATCGGCTGGCCGAACTGCTCGCGCTCGTGCACATAGGGCACCACGATGTCGAGCGCCGCCGCCATGATGCCGACCGGGCCGGCCGCCAGCACCACGCGCTCATAGTCGAGCCCGGACATCAAGACGTTGACGCCCCTGCCCTCCTCGCCGAGCACGTTGTCGAACGGCACCTCGCAATCCTCGAACACCAGTTCGCAAGTGTTCGACCCGCGCATGCCGAGCTTGTCGAGCTTCTGCGCCGTCGAGAAGCCGGCGAAGCCCTTCTCGATCAGGAAGGCGGTGATCCCGCGCGGCCCGGCTTCCGGGTCGGTCTTGGCATAGACGATCAGCGTCGAGGCGTCCGGCCCGTTGGTGATCCACATCTTGTTGCCGTTGAGCACGTAGCGGTCGTTGCGCTTCTCGGCCCTCAGCTTCATCGACACGACGTCCGAACCGGCGCCCGGCTCGCTCATCGCGAGCGACCCGACATGTTCCCCGGAGATCAGCTTCGGCAGGTATTTCGCCTTCTGCTCGGCCGTGCCCCAGCGGCGCAGCTGGTTGACGCACAGATTGGAATGCGCCCCGTAGGACAGCCCGACCGAGGCCGACGCCCGGCTGATCTCCTCCACCGCGACGCAATGGGCGAGATAGCCCATCGCCGAGCCGCCATCCTCTTCCGGAACGGTGATGCCGTGCAGGCCGAGCGCGCCCATCTTCTCCCACAGATCCATGGGGAACTCGTTGGTCGCGTCGATCTCGGCGGCGCGCGGCGCGATCTCGTCCGAAGCGAAGCGCCGCACCATGTCGCGCAGCGCCTCGATCTCCTCACCCAGGCCGAAGCGCATCGTGTGATCAAACATGCTCTCTCTCCCTTGCCGCGCCATTTGCTCGTCAAACGCGGGCGATGGCAAGTCCGCAAAGCGACGCGGGGTCAGATGGTCTGGGGAAAGGGCCGCCGCCCGAATGGTGAGCAATTGCTTAACGCTTTTGGGCCATATACACGCCAGCATCAAACGGGATGCTGCAAGATGAAGATTGACTGGTCATCGCGAGGAAGACCACGCATCTACGCCATCACGGTGCTCGGCACCGCGATCTGCATCGCCGTTGCCTTCGTGTTCGACAGCTACACGCCCTCCACCGGCACATGGGAGTGGGGCAGCGACCCGTGGAACAACGTCATCATCCCGCTCTTGCTGGCGCCGCCCTTCTTCTTCCTCCTGCTGTCGAAGATGCGCGAACTGGCGATCGCCCACCAGGAACTGATGTCGGTCGCCTCGACCGACAGCCTGACCGCGCTTTTGAACCGGCGCGCCTTCACCGAGATGGTCGACGGCTATCTGAAGCGCGTCGAACAGGCCAACGGGCCGCCGCGCGGCGCGCTGCTCGTCATCGACGTCGATCATTTCAAATCGATCAATGACAGTTTCGGCCACGAGAGCGGCGACGAGGCGCTGAAGCTCATCGCCGGAACCATTACCGCCAATGTCCGCGACACCGACCTCGTCGGGCGCATCGGCGGCGAGGAGTTCTGCGTCTTCATCCCGGGACAGACGCCCGACCGGGTCGTGACGGCCGCCGAGCGCATTCGCGCGGCGGTCAACGAGGCGGAATTCGTCGCCAACGGGCAACGCCGGACGCTGACCGTCAGCGTCGGCGGCATCACCTTCGACCGGGCCGCGCCGTTCAGCGACCTCTACCGCATGGCCGACCAGTATCTCTACGATGCCAAGCGCAACGGCCGGAACCGCGTCGAACTCGCGCCCTTCGACGCGAACCCCGACATCATGCCCACGATGCACTGAGAAAAAGGCGCTAGCGCCAGCCGCCGCTGCGCGTGCGGAAGAAATGATGGTCGCCGATGCTCGCCATCTTCACCATCGAGCGCGCCCAGCCGGGCCGCACATGGCTGGCGAAATAATGCGTCGAGGAACCGACTTCGCCCACATAGGTCTCGCCGGACGTGACCGCCATGGCGATCTTCTTGGCCCGGTTGTAGGCGCCGGGCTGGCGGATGTTGTCCTTGATGCCGTCGCAGGCAAACGAGAACTGGCAGCGGTTGCGCTGGTTGGCGTTCTGGTAGACCACGCCGCAGACCGTGTTGGGATAGGCCGGGTTGCGCACGCGGTTCAGGATCACCTGGGCGACGGCCGCCTGCCCCTTCGACGTCTCGCCGCGCGCCTCGAAATAGATCGCCTTGGCCAGGCAGGTCTGCTGGTCGGAGGCAAACATCCGGTTGGACAGCGGCTGGCGCATCCAGTCGTGGTCGTCGGCGCGTTCCGGCGGCATGGAGTAATAGGCGAGCGGCGACCAGACGAGCTTGCTCTTGTCATAGGGCGCATAGGCGATCGCGAAGGCTTCCGCCTGCTCGTCGGCGCGCATGTTCAACTGCGCCGGCGCAATGCCGGCCAGCCGCTCCGGCGCGACCGTCTGGAAAACCCGCGCCATCGCGCGGTCTGGATCGACGTCGACGAGATCGGGCGCGACGTCCGGCCAGGATCCGCGGCTCACCGCCCACCAGCGCGCGCTCTTGCCCGAGGCGGGCGCGACATCGGGCGCGGCGACATTGCCCAACGCGGCCATTGGGCGGGCACGTTTGGCGTCGGAACCGGGGCTGGCGTCGAAAGCTGAGAAGGCAGCGGCCGTCCATTCGGAGGAACCGAGTTCGGGAAGCGCGGCCTGGGTGGGAAGCGACAGGTTCGCAAACAGCGCGATCAGCGGCAAAACCGCGATCCGCAGTTTCCATCTGCGATGACCAGCATCTCCCCCTGAGAGCCGCACGACCCCTCCATTTCCAATTCGGGACGTTTTTTGACGAATCCTAATAATGCATTAAATCCGCTGCCGAACCTCTCTTTGCAGAATGAGGCGAAAGCGAGGCAATTGGGGCAAACCGCCACGATCCGCGGCATTCGGCCCGCAATTCAGGGCCCTCACCGCGGCTTGACCGCCTCCGCCAGCATGGTCAGTTCGGGGATCATCGGCCGCACCTCCTCCACGCGAAAGCCGATTCGCGTCAGCGTTTCGGCGAGCCAGCCATCGTCCAGCGAACGGGCATGCGGCGTGAAAGCGGTGTGCTGCAGCTGCCAGAGCGCCGTCAGGCCCGGCCCCGTACGGTCGGCCCGCACGACGAAATCATGCACCAGCAGCCGCCCGCCGGGCTTCAGCGCCCTGAAGGCCTGGCGGAACAGGTCCTCGTGCATTTCCGCCGGCACGCCGGAGAGCAGATAGGACATCAGCACGACGTCCTGATCGCCCGGCCAGGCGCCCCGCGTGGCGTCGGCATCGTCATAGGCGATGCGCTCGCTCAGCCCCGCCCTGGCGACATATTCACGGCCGACGGCGGCGACATTCGGAAAATCGACGATGACCGAATGAAGCGCCGGATTGTCGCGGCAGAAGGTGATCGAGAACGCCCCGGTGCCGCCGCCCACATCCAGCATCCTGCGTGCCGACGACAGGTCGAGCTTGCGCGACAATTGCCGCGCCGGGCCCAGCGACCCCTTGTGCTGGCTTTCGGAATAGAGCCGCGCCTGCGCCGGATCGGAGAACCAGTCCGCATAGGAGCCGGTCGCCTCGTCGTCGAGCGTGTCGGCCAACGCGTCCTCGATCTGGTCCATCAGCGGATACATCTGCTGGGCGACCTGCCGCGTCAGATAATCGGAGAAATCATATTTCGCGCCATTGACCAGGAAGGCCTCTGCGGCCGGAGAATTGGAGAACTCTCCATCCTCGACGGCCACAAGGCCGAGACCGGCGAGCGCGGTCAGGAGCGTCAGCGCGCGGTCGGCGTGCAGGCCGGACTTTTCGGCCAGTTGCTCGGCCGTCAGCGGCCCGTCGGACAGGTGGTTGAAGCAGCCGAACTCCAGCGCCGCGAACAGCGCCTTCGACCCCATGAACCCGAACGCGATATCGGAAATCTCGTGCGCCTCCGTGGCGAGCGCCATATCCTTCTCCTCTGTCGTTGCCATTGAGCGGGCGCGACCGGCCCGCGCCCTTCCTAGCATGGTTTTCCCTCCTTTCACCCCGACGGCCCGCAAGGACGCCGGCTGAATGGCCGTTTGTCACCGCGCGAAGAAAAAATTTCTCGCCGGTGAAACTTTTCGCGCGAACCGCTCGTCTGCTTGGACGTAACTCGAAAAAAGGAGATCCCCATGAAGACCCTCATTCTCGCATCCGCCACCGTCATCGCCATGTCGACCGCCGCCTTCGCGATGGATCACGCATTGAAGGTCGAAGGCATGGACCAGGACGTGTCCGGCGGCACGGTGACGGCCTCCTCCGTGATGGCCGAGAAGAACGGCTGGCTCGTCGTCCACCGCACCGGTGACGACATGAAGCCCGGCCCGGTCGTTGGCCACGCCCCGCTGAAAGCCGGCGAGAACACCGACGTCGCCGCCATCCTGACCGAGGAAGTCAAGCCCGGCGAGAAGCTGATGCTGATGCTGCACGGCGAAGACGGCGGCATGCAGACCGGCAGCTTCGAATACACCCTCGGCGCCAAGGAAGACGGCCCGGTGAAGGTCGACGGCAAGCTCGTCATGACCGTCGTCACCGCCCAGTAATCGCCCCACCCCTCACACGCCGCCCGCGAAACCGCGGGCGGCTGGTGCGATGCGCCGTTGTCGTCCGAGGACGACGCGCGCAACGGCGCATCGCCGCCGATCGGAGGGATGGACCTGCCACCCTACCTTCCGCGCCTTCGGACCAAATGGGGAAGTGTGCGACCGCCGAAATCCAACCCGCTTCCTGATCCTGTTTGACCCAGAGCCCGTCCCGACCGACGAGCGCGACAGCATTTCGCCGCCATTGCCGCAACTGAACGCCGCGTCGCGCGTGTCGTCGCCTAGATTGTCGGCCGAGAGAAGCTGGTCGAGATGGACATGGGCGTAGACCCAGCTCTCCGCCGCCGTCAGCCCGTCGATGCGGGTGATGCGGCCCGCCGAGTCGCGCGTGTAGGTGTAGTCCATCAGCGCGGTCACCCCGTCGGGCGCGATCGTCTCGATGCTGATCTAGTTCATTAATTCCGACTCTATTTCATCAATGATTCCATCCGGGCCGGAGATGGAAAGTCCTATGAAGGTTTCAGACTCAATACCAACCACGTCACTCCCGATGCGAACTGAGAGTTGGCTAAGCTCCTGAGAGCCTACGAGCGACCAATCCGACGACAAAGGCACCGCCCCGATGGCCTTAAGTTTATCAATCAAGCGACGTTTGAGTGCGTAATCAAAATCGTCCCCGATAACCACCTTCTTGGCCAATGCCGCCTCCGGGAAGTTCAAATCCTTGCCACAAGCGCGCGAGGCAGATTCGATGATCTGTTCCCACGATTTCCCTTAAGTTCGAAGCCACTCAATGGAGGGCCCAAATTTATTGCCATCAATCGTTAGGTTTCTTTCGTATATTTCTACGCCACTAGCTTCGGGGGTCAACTCTTTGAATTTGACACCCAATTCCCGTCGTTCAGCGTGTAGAGCGCGTGCAATTACCTCTGTTGATCGACCAGCGACCCGCACGCGACCTGCTTTGGCTGCCAACGTGTTTACCGGTTCGACGTACTGCTGACGCAAGATTAGACCACTTCGCATCGGTCCTTTGACGGCGCTGAAGACCAGTGCATTGGCAACACCTTGCGTCCAAGCACTTCGATACTTGCATGAATCGGCGCGATAGCTAACCTCGTTCGTTCACGGGCTTTTGCTCGAATCCCACAAAACTACGCGCATCGGCGAAGCCAAACCTGAACCTGACAACGCGAACACCGCAGCACCAGTCGGCATACCGTTGTCGATAAGATAGCAAATGGCGTGGCGGATTTCTTGTCGCGCTGATCGGCTGCTACTTTTCGGCCCACTCTCTAAGCCGTTCCAGATTGGATTCATCTACTTCTTCTGGACACCTATCTCCGCTGCTCATGTAGGCATGCCCGTTCGGATCACTCTTATTGGCGGGATCATCGAGCGCATAGGCATACCTGTTGGCGCCCCACCGCCGGCAGCACACGATCCCAGTCATCGGGCGAGATGAACTGTCCGATGTCGGGGTCCATGTAGCTTGCGTTGAGGTAGAGGAGGCCGTTCGGCGGGTGAATGACTCACTTGATCATTCGCTTGTCCGCCTCGCTCCATGCAAATGTCCGCGCGCCGTCCGTCGTTGCGTTGCCGTCATAGGCGAACGAGCACCCATCGGTTACTCCCTCCAGACACAGCTACCGGCGATCAGTCCGCGCACTGCGATTATGACGCTGGAGGATTCAACTGCGTGTATAGACCAGCCGCAGAAATCAATACAACCATCAATATGTATAAGCGAAATGCCGAACGATTCGGAATTACTAAATAGGCAATAATAAAACAAATCATAGCCGGTACAAATGCGTATAACATAGTATCGACAACAAAAAATGGATATGGTCCTTTCACTCCCCTCGGCGTCCGCATCGCAATTCCGATTAAACAAGATTCAATAATAATAATCGCGAATGAAACAGCATAAAATGCCAGCGCTAGAATTTTATTATATCGAATCATTAAAGACCACCCTTCACAATTTGCTCTGCAAGATCCTTCGCACGTTTACTAACTTCCTCATACTCGTAATTGTAATATAAATTCCGACACCACCTTGTCATATTTGCTCAATTACCCCCTTCACTGCTCTGATGATTTCAGCACCTGTCATTTCGGGACGAATCGATCACAATTTTTGGTAAGCTTGATGTATTCGCCATTTCGAACAACGTTGGCTTTTCCGGTGCGATGAATAGAATTTTGTTCAGAGGCACCGCAATAAGAATCAGACTATCGACAGCCTCTCCTTTTCGAAACATCGATAATGCTTGCCGTGCAGTTTCGACAGAGCTCCACGAATACCAGACTCGTTTAAACTGTGGGTCCTTGGAAGGCCGAGCCTGAGACGCGGCTTAGATTCCAGCATTTTTTCCTAGGTCATGGCTCATTGAATGCTTGAGCGCATACGTGTGGCGATTTGTGTCCACCCCTTCTTTTCCGGATCAAGCGCATCCGGCGAGATGAACCTGCCGAAGGCGGGGTCCATGTATCGTGCGTTGAGATATAGCAGCCCGGTCTCGGCGTCATGGCGTTCGCCGATATAGGATTTCTGGGTGGCCATCGCCTGGTTGGTCGGCTCGCCATAGGGGGCATGTTCGGTGGCTTCGAAGATACTCCTGTTCGACGAGCAATCGATTCACTGGATCGATTGCTTCATCGCGTTACCATCGGTGACCATGCGCGCCGAGGCGAAGTGATCGCGGTGCAGGACCTGCGGGGCAGGCCCGACGATCTTGATATTCATCCACGGATAGCGGGTGTAGGCAATGGCCAGACTGCCCGCCGTCAGCCCGTCACCCTTGCAATCGATGGAGGCGACCAGCCCCCGGGATCGGAAAAAGCAGGCCATCGGACGAATAGCCTCAAGGCCTGTCGTCTTGCCAGGGAAACCTGCAGAAATAGCTTGAAAAGCGGACAAAATGCCAAAACCTGAAGGCAGGTCTGCAATGCGGCATCGAGAACCGTCTGGTCATTACCGCTCAAGCAGAGGCATTTCTATTTCGCCCTTCAAGAATTTCCTAGATCTCAAACCTCTCCTCCGCATCTCTATATTCCTTCACATAATTTCTCAGGAAATAATAAAAATATAGAATTTGATAGAATCTAGATTGAAAAAATGAAAAAAACCTCCGTTCATTTCCACTCTTTTCGACATTTCATACAACGCCATAGGATATCTATTTTTCATCGAATGCATGAAACAACGCTCCATGTCTTCATTTGAAAAATTCAATTCTTTAGAGATCCTATAATAGAAATACGAGCACTCAGGATCATAATCCTTGATTTCGGCTATCTCACTCAGAGACTTATCAAGCTCTCCTTGAGCCAAATAGGCCCTGGCGAGATCTCTCTTCGCCCAGACAATTCCTTCACGGGAGGCCTTCTTCAAGTAACAAACGGCTTTTTTCAGATCCTTGTTCGCGCCATACGCTCCGCTATATATTATCCCGAGGTAATAGTTTGCCACTCCCTCATCTTCCGTTCCAGCGAGCTTGGCGAGCATAGCCGCTCCCTCATCGACCATGCCATCTGAAATGGCGTTATGAATCTTCTTCATCGATTCACTATGATAGTAGTGCTTCCTATCGGGCAATAAATACAATCCTGATATTTCAATCTACTCATACTGAAATCTATTACAACGGACCCGATAGGTAAATCGCCTTTCCTCTGCATCGCTTGAAGTTTTACAGTTTGCGTACGTGAGGAGCACAGTTGGCAAATGCCCGAGATTGCAATTTTCCAGGCAGGAATTCGCTGCGATATTGCCACTTCATGAGGTGGGGCAACTGGCTCCAGTATAGGGAATTCTGCAGGACCAATCGGTTTCACAGGCCGCTTTGTACTTAGGCCGTGTTGACAAAAGGGATTCCCAAAATCAGGCGGGCTCTGATTCAAGACTGATTTTTAGGAGGCATTCTTGGCGCGCGGCGATCTTACAGACGACGAATGGGCGGTCATCGCATCGCTCCTGCCGTCCGAACGAGGCCTCTGAGCGCGATCGGCCCAGGACAACCCTCGTTATCTTGACGGCATGGTGCATGTGCTGCGGATCGGCTGCCCCTAGCGCGACATGCATGAACGAATTGGCAAATGGAATTCGGTCTGTGTCCGCTTCCGGCGATGGGCGGAACAAGGCGTATGGGATGCGCTGCTGGAAACGCTTGTCGAGATGGGGCTGACCGACGACTGGCAACACATGGTCGACAGCACATCCGTCCGGGGTCATTCGCAGGCAGCCGGCGCAAAAGGGGGACTCACAAGGAGGGTTTTGGTCGAAGCCGCGGTGGCTTTGCGAGCAAGATCCACGCCCGTTCAGACGGTCAGGGACGCCCTCTTGGCTTCGTCCTGACTGGCGGAGAGGCTTCCGACTACAACGCCTTCACGCCCCTGTTAGAGATGCCGGTTCGCCGGCCGCGCCTCATGCTGGCCGACAAGGGATATGACGGTGACACCATCCGCGAAGCGCTGCTTCGTCGGGGCATCCTGCCGGTCATCCCACCCAAGTTGAACCGCCGGGCGCCCGTCAAATGCGACTACCGCGCCCACAAGGATCGCAACCGCATCGAGCGCAGGCTCAACCGGCTCAAACAATTCCGCCGCATCGCAACCCGTTACGATAAAACCGCCAGATCCTTTCTCGGCGTCCGATGTCTCGCTGCAGCAAGGCTCTGGCTGCCTTCTTTTGTCAATGCGGCCTAAGCTTCGTAGGAAGCCAGTAGTTTTCCGCGCAGTTATTTTCACAGCACCCGGAAATCAGAAGGATTTTGAAAAACAGATTCCGGGAATGCCCCCACGCGAATTGACCCGTCTATCATACCAGCCAGCAATTCTGTCAAACCGCACTCGAAGTGCTGGTATTCCTCACTTCTCGCTTCGTTCACGACAATTGACCAATTCTCAGGCAAATCGACAGTGAGCCAAAAAACTACATCCCCATTGTCCGTCATGGCGACCGGTAACAAACCATCGCGCTCGGGAAAAATGGCAAAAGGACTTGGCTCCCCATACTTGTCGCGCAACTCACGAAACACGTCGAGTTGGCGTTTCATTTGTTTTAGGAGGTTCAATCCAGGCTGATCTGCAAATGGATTGAAGACCGTGAGAAATCCCCCAACTGCTCCACTTCCGTAGACGCCAATGTACTCCTTGTAATCCTCGGGTAACGTTACACCAAGATTTTCTTCAACTTTTTCCCAGTTCCCTTCTGTTTCCAGGGGCCGCTGTGGGGGAGGAAGTCTTGCAGTAAGCTTACCGAGTTTCATTCATTCAGCTTCCATTACGAACGGTCACATCAAGAGCAAAACCTCCTGATCCTCTTGCACTCAAAATTATACCAAAAAGAGCCGGTTTCGATCCGTCATATATCGGTGTTTGAACAGCCCCGGTTTCATGGACGCCCTCGGGCTCGTCGAGCTTGGAAGGCAAGAGGGCGATATGGTCCAGCGACACCTAGAATTCGGGATCGCTTTCCAGTTCAGAACGTCGTAGCGCCTCAAGCGCTGACATTGGCCGTGCCGTACTCTGCCTGCGTTCGTCAGATCGTCGTGAAGGATCGTCTGTGCGTAGCTGCGCCGAACACCGTGCACACCGTTGCGGAAAACCCGGCCGGGCAAAGCGCTCAATACCTCAGTTCATGCCAGTCGGGCGTCTGGCGACAACATCGCTGCCCCGATCTCTGCCAGCGCGAATTGTCGATGACCTTCGACGTCATCGGTGGTGCCAACGGATGAAGGCCCACGATTGCGAATTGGTGCGGGCGGCGGGACTCGAACCCGCACGGCCAAGGGCCTCCAGATTTTAAGTCTGGTATGTCTACCATTCCATCACGCCCGCACGGCGCTGTTGGGCCTATATCGGGCCTCGGCGGCTGCGGGAAGGCCCAGGCGCCTGCGATCGCTGCCTTTGCGGGCCCCGCACACGGGATTTCACCTCCCTCGTGTCTGCCGGTTCCGCCAAGGAGGCACGTCCAACCGCTAGCGGGCCGGTCCCGTGCGATCAACCCGCATGGCGTGTGCGATGGGCGCTTCACAAGCCGGTGGTCGGCCCCTAGATATGGAGGCATGACCGACGCGCGCCCTGACACCCGTTTTCCTTCACTGCCGGCCGACGATGCCGGCGACGGCCTGATCATCACCGCTGCGGCGCTGGTGATCGGCGACGAGATTCTGTCCGGACGCATTCGCGAGAAGAATGCCGGCCATCTGGCCACCGTCCTCACCGCCATCGGCATCGACCTGAAGGAAGTGCGCATCGTCGGCGACGACGAGGCGGCGATCATCGAGGCGGTCAACGCGCTGCGGGCCCGCCACACCTATCTGTTCACCTCCGGCGGCATCGGCCCGACGCATGACGACATCACCGCCGAGGCGGTGTCGAAGGCGCTGGGGCTACCCTGCGAGCACGACGCCGCCGCCATGCGGCTTCTCGGCGACCACTACGAGAAGCGCGGCCTGGAATTCACCGAGGCGCGCAAGCGCATGACCCGCATGCCCGAAGGCGCGGTGCATATCGACAATCCGGTGTCGGTGGCGCCGGGCTTCGTCATCGGCAACGTGCATGTCATGGCCGGCGTGCCGGCCGTCTTCCAGGCGATGCTCGACCATGTCGTGCCGACGCTGCGCACCGGCCGCGTGCTGCTGTCGCGCTCGGTCCCCTGCCCGCATGGCGAAGGCGTGATCGGCGAGCCGCTGGCCGCCATCCAGGGCCAGTTCCCCGACATCGCCATCGGTTCCTATCCGAAATTCGACGCCGGGCGCTTCTGGACCGAGATCGTCATGCGCGGCGCCGACGACGCGCAGCTCGAGCGCGCGCAGGAGGCGGTCGCGCAGATGATCGCCGGCCTCGACGCCGACACCGCCGCCGCGTCCTGAGCGGCCCCCGCGCCTGATCAGGCGGCGCCGAGAAGCGGCCTGCCGGCCACCAGCATCTCGCGCAGGCGGTCTCCGCCCACCGGCCTGGAGAAATAGTATCCCTGCAGATAGTTGACGCCGATGCCGCGCAGCAAGTCCGCCTGCTCGGCTGTCTCGACGCCTTCGGCCACCACCTCGAAGCCGAGTTTCGCGCCCAGTTCGACGAACACCTCGACGATGCGCAGGTCGCGTTCGTTCGCACCAATGTCGGCGACGAATTCCTTGTCGATCTTCAGCCGCGTCAGCGGAAGGTCCTTCAGGAGCGACAGAGACGAATAGCCGGTGCCGAAATCGTCGATATGGATGCCGACGCCGGCGTCCTTCAGCGTTTCCAGGCAGCGTCGCGCCACGTCGATATTCGACATCAGCGCCGTCTCGGTGATCTCGACGGCCACGGCCGACGGCTCGATGCCGTATTGCAGCAGCGCGCCGGTCAGTTCCAGCGCGAAGCCGGGCTCGCGGCACTGGATCGGCGAGACGTTGACGGAGATCGGCACGCTCGGGATCCCGCTCTGCTTCATGTCGCGCATGAAGCGGCAGGCCTCGTCGATGAGATGCGCGCCGAGCGCCGAGATCCAGCCGCATTCCTCGGCGATGGGGATGAACTCGCCCGGCACGATGACCTTGTTCTTGCCGTCGCGCCAGCGCGCCAGCCCCTCCGCGCCGACGATCGCCGCGTCCGACGCCGCCACGATGGGCTGGAAGTCGAGATAGAGGCTCTGCGACAGCGAGCATGAGGTGATCTTCTTCTTGATGAGGTGCCGGTGGGTGGCGTCGCGATGCATCTTCTCGTCGTAATAGAAGACGCCGTGGCCGGGATCGCGCTTGGACTTGTACATGGCCATGTCGGCCTGGCCGACCAGCGTCGCCGCGTCCTCGCGCGGATCGTCGAAGACGGAGATGCCGATGCTGACCGACGGCTGCAGCGCATAGCCCTCCACCGCGCCGGGACTTTCGATGCAGGATTTCAGCTTGTCGGCGATCTCCAGCGCGTCGCTGATCGAACTGAGATTGCAGGCGATCACCGCGAATTCGTCGCCGCCCACCCGCGCCACGACGTCGGTGCGCCGCAGCCCGTTCGACAGGCAATTGGCGATGTGGCGCAGGATCTGGTCGCCGACCAGATGGCCGTAGATGTCGTTGATGCCCTTGAACTCGTTGACGTCGAGCAGCAGCACGGCGAAGCAGCGCGTCGTGCGCCGCGCCTGCTCGATGGCCCGTTCCAGCGCATGGTCGAAGGCGCGCCGGTTGCTCAGGCCCGTGAGCGGATCGGTCTGCGACAGCGCCTGCAATTCGCTCTCGTTCTGCTTGCGCTCGATGGCCAGGCGCACGCTGCGCCACAGCCCGTCATTGTCGATGTCGCTTTGCGAAACGACGCCCGTCGCGCCGCACCGCAGGGCCTCGATCGCGGATTCGGCGACGAACTTCTCGACGATCGTCAGCACGGCGATGCGGGTGTCGATGGCGCAGATCGCGTTCAGCGCCTGGTAGTGCGCCTCCGCGTCGAGAGCCGTGGCCAGCACCACGGCGTCATAGGAGGAGCCGCGGGCGCTCAGCTCCGCCAGAGCCCGCTCCACCGAGCGGACGACCAGGGTGTTCTGGTGGATGGCCTCCCGCCCCGCGCCCTCGGCGATCGCGGCTTTCGTCGTCCGCGTTCCCAGTCGTGCGGGCTCGACGACCAGGATCGTGAAATGCGGTTTGGCGTGCGCGTGCGGTTGCGCCATATGAATTCCCCCATTGGAGCGAAAAGCTCACGAGGTGGCCGCATCCCGGGGGGACCAATCCCGAAAAGATGCGCCACCAATGTATAATTTAGCTAGGCAAAGTATTGCAGGAAATAATTGACAGGTTTCTTCTGACCACACTCCTTCAAGTCTGCTAACGGAATAGACTGGTAATATTGCCAGTCGCCCGCACGACGTGCCGCAGGGGAACTGCTCGCGGGTGGGGAAGTCGCCACAAACCCGGGGCAAAGCCCGGGCCTTCGCCGCCGCGCGCTTGCCCCGTTTGGAGCAAACGGCTATGTGCGGCTCCACACGCGAACCCTACGACAGAGACGCCCATGGCCTTGCCCGAAAAAGCCTTCCCGGTTTCCTGGGACCAGTTTCACCGCGACGCGCGCGCGCTCGCATGGCGCATCGCCGGCTCCGGCAATGGCTGGAAGGCGATCGTCTGCATCACGCGCGGCGGCCTCGTACCGGCCGCCATCATCGCGCGCGAGCTCGACATCCGCATCATCGAGACGGTCAGCGTCGCCTCCTATCACGACTATCAGACCCAGGGTGAGATCGAGGTCCTCAAGGAAGTCGATCCCAAGCTGATGGCCAATGACGGCGAGAACATCCTCATCGTCGACGACCTGACCGACACCGGCAAGACGGCCGGCCTGGTGCGCGCCATGCTGCCCAAGGCGCATTTCGCCACGGTCTACGCCAAGCCGAAGGGCCGGCCGCTGGTCGACACCTTCGTCACCGAGGTTTCGCAGGACACCTGGATCTACTTCCCGTGGGATCTGGGCTTCACCTACCAGAAGCCGATCGCCGAGGGCCATTCGGGCTGACGCCGCCGGCTGTTGCCGTCGGGTCACATTGGCCGAAAACAGTCCCCGCGCTTGCTTGCGCCATCCGATGCGAACCGTTTACCTAGCGTGAACCAGTTCGTTTTCCGGGTCGGGGGACCACATGCGTTTCAGGGGGATTGCCGCCCACATGGCGGCGATGGGGGCGGCAGCTTTTGTCTGGACCGGCTCGACGACCGATGCGGCGGCGATTTCCGCCGGCTGCGCCGCCTTGCCGGATTCGCGCACCGAGACCGCAAGCACGTCGATCGGCAATTTCACCTTTTCCGTGACCGGCACCTTCGAGGCCGGTGAGACGGTCACCTTCACCCAGTCCGGCCATCCGCTCTATTCCTGGCAGATCAGCTTCAACAGCTTCGACGCGGGCAGCAATCCGTCGGCCAACGGATCGATCCTGGACGCCAGTTCCGTCGGCGGCACGGTTCCGCCCAGCGCGCAATACACGATCGCCCAGGACGGCTATCACGACTTCTACCAGTCCTTTCAGACCTACGATTCCAGCGGCGGATTTCCGGATTCCACCATCACCGTCACCTGCACCGAAGCGCCGGGCGACGGCGGTGGAGGAGATGGCGGAGGTGACGGTGGTGGTGACGGCGGCGGCGATGGCGGCGGCGACGGTGGAGGAGACGGCGGCGGCGGTGACGGCGGCGGCGATCCGGTCGGCGACGCGGTACCGGGTTCCGAATTCGACCAGGTCATCGACGTGCTCCTGTCGGGTCGAAGGTCCTTCGGAGGCCGCTACGGCGCCTTCGACACGGAGGCCGTCGAGGAGGTCCTCGACGTCGACCGCTTCGGCGACGGGCGCGACAGCCTCGCCATCAAGCCCAACCCGAACGCGCCGTCCAAGGCGGTCATCGCGAGCCCGGGCGGCGGCAAGGAGACGATCGATCTCGGCCTGCTGATGACGCAGTCCAGGATCCGTGCGGCCTCGCTCATGCAGGAGATCGTCTGGCTCGACGAGTTGCGCGCCACCACGACCGACCCGGCGGTCCGCGCCGAATTGTGGAACCGGCGCGCCGCCTTGCTCGACCAGTTGAAGAAAGTGGTCGAGAAGGGCGTGCAGGACCGCGTCCGGATCATGACCGCCGAAAAGCGCTACGCCGACGCCCAGGCCGCCGTCATCGAGTCGAGGATCGAGCGCGACGGCTATATCACCCGCGTCGCGATCGACGGCGTCGATGCCGGCGACAGCCTTGAACGGCAGCGCGCGGCCGACCAGGCCCGCCTCGAAGCGCTGCAGGGCGAAGCCGGCGACCTGCAGAAGACGATCGACGCGCTTGAACTCGACGCGCTCTTCCTTCTCAACAAGCTTCGTCGCGCCGGTGGCGAGGCGCCGGAGGTGCGGCCCATCCGGGGCGACCTCGTCAACGGGCAGGTGCCGCTCAGCTATGCGCCGGACGCCGAGCCCGCCTCTCCGCTCGACATCTTCATGCAGGGTGCCGACGGAAGCGTCGAATTCGCCGCCCGTTTCGCCGGCCTCGACGCCTATCGCATGGCCTCGGCCAATCGCCGCATGTCGACCTGGGTCGCCGGCGGCGTCACCCTGTTCGACGACGGTTCGGCGGCAGGCCGCGAAGGCGCGGAAGGCAGCGTCGGCGCCGGCATCGCCTATCGGCTGACGCCGCAGACCGCGATCTCGACCGTCTTCAAGGCCCGCTTCGGCTCGCTCGACATGAAGGGCCTCGACCTGGAGAACGAGTACAGCTCCGTCGGCGTTTCGGTTTCGCTGACCCGCCGCCTGTCGGAAAACCTGAACGCCTCGGTGAAGCTGTCGCATGACCACCTGTGGGTGGACACGGATGCGGCCGGCACGACCGGCAGCTTCGACGCCGGCAAGACCGCGCTGGCCGCCCGCCTCGCCGGCAAGACCGCCTTTGCCAACGGCGTCGTCGTCCGACCGTCAGCGAGCCTCGGCTACGCCTGGATCAACCGGGCCGGCTTCACCGACAGCAGCGATACCGACATTCCGGGCAGCCGGCGCGAGGCCGCGACTGCCTCCATCTCTCTCGGCCTGGAACGCAGCTATGCCTCCACCTCGTCGGCGGTGCGCAACTGGACGCCCTTCGGCGAGGTCTCGGTCCATCACGATTTCGACCGCAAGGCGACGCTGACGGTCGATGACGAGACCGTCGAGGACGCCGCCACGCAGGCGTCGTTCACCGCGGGTCTGCGGGCGAGCTTCTGGAACGACATGGCCTTCGACGCCCGCGCCACCTACTCCACGGGCTTCGACGACGGCCTGAGCACCCTTGCCTTCAGCCTGCGCCTGAACCAGCGGTTCTGACGCGGTCAGTCGAAGCGGGTCATCAGCCGGTCGATCGGGGCGTAGTCGTCGGTCAGCACCGGCGGGTCGAGCCGCGCCACCAGCGCGTCGACGGCCCGCGGCGACAGCCGCGCCGCGCGGATGAAGTCGGGTCCGGGGCCGTCCAGCGCGGCGACCGCGGTCGGCGAACGCCCGGCAAGCACGATGAAGACCAGCCTCTCGTCAATGCCCGGCGGGTTGGGCTCGGCCCAGATCTCCACGACCGGAAAGACCTCGCGCAGCGTCCGCGCGATCGCCGCCAGCGCGCTCAGCCCGTCGGCATGATCGATGACGTTCATCAGATAGACGCCGTCCGGGGTCAGCCGGTCGGCCACGAGCGCGAAGAACTCCCGCGTCACCAGATGCGCGGGCACCGCGATGTCGGTGAAGGCGTCGCCGATGATGACGTCGTGGCGCGCCGGATCGGCGGCAAGCGCGAGGCGGGCGTCCTCGTGGCGGATGTCGGCCGTTGCCGGATCGAACCAGAAATCCCGCGCGGCGACCTCGGTCACCGCCGGATCGATCTCGGCGACCGTGATGCGCGCCTTCACCCCTGTCCCGGTCCAGGCGCGCGGGATCGAATAGGAACCGCCGCCGATGAAGAAGGCGCCGAAGCCGGCCTGCGGCGTCCGTTCGCGCGCGAGCAGGTCCAGCATGGCGGTGTGCGAGGTGACCAGCCGGCCGGGATTGTCGCGCACGGCGATGCCGTGGCCGAGATGGTCGAGCACCATCAGCCGCGCCGGTTCGCCGACATCGTCCGTCACGTCGATCACCCGGATGCAGAAATAGTCGCTCTCGCGCGTGCAGGGGTCTGGCCGGGAAAGCGCCAGCGCGGCCACCCCCAGCGGCAGGACCGCCGTCGACATGATCGACGCCATGCGCCCGCCGCCGCGCCCGGCGGCGAACAATGCGGCCGCCAGCAGCACGTAGATCGCGGTCACGGCGGCCAGCGTGCCGGTGGAGCCCAGCCAGGAGATGAACAGGAAGCCGGCCAGCAGCGTGCCGGCGATGGCGCCGAGCGCGCTTGCGGCATACATCGCGCCGAGCGCCCTGCCCGCCTTGTCCGGCTGCGCCAGCACGGCGACATGCGACAGGACCGGCGCCGGAATGCCGGCGAAGAAGGACGGCAGGAAGAAGGCGAGCGTCGTCAGCACCGCGATCGAGGCGATCGGATCGCCGAACCCGCCGATCACCGGTGCCGCGCTCCAGCGCAGCACCAGCGTCGCGCCGGCCGCGGTCAGCGCCGCGCCGGCCATCGACCAGCCGGTCAGGGCGAGCGCCCGGCGGGGTTCGGCCTCGGCTATGCGCCCGCCGGCCCAGTGCCCGGCCGAGAAGCCGGCGAGCACGACCGCGATCACCGACGTCCAAGTATAGAGCGACATGCCGAGATAGGGCGCGAGCATCCGGCCCGCGACGATTTCCACAACCAGGCTCGCCGCCGCGACGGCCGCCTGCGCGACGACCAGCATGAAGACAGGCGGAAGCCCGCGCGCCCTGTCAGGTCCCTTGACCGCTTGCTCCTGCGTCATGCGATTCGCTCCCCCTGCCCGACCGGCGGAATTTTATGTTGATCCACTGCCGTCGCGGAATTGTCCACAAAATCGACGTTTGCGGCGACGGATTCCCGCGTTTCCGGACGCTTCGATTTCGCAAGCCTGATGGTCGGTTTTCCCCGCCATTCACACATGCGCGCACTACATGTTGCGTTAACCCTTTTGTCGAATCCTCTCCCTTGACCGTCCCGCCCGAGTCGCTTCTTATGAAGGACACGTGACGGGGGTCACCGTGCCGGAGCGTAGCTGTTCCGCCGGCGCTTTTCGAAATTGTTCGCGTAGTCGGCCTCGCGGCCGGGCATTTTCGCTCACCGCGGGACGGAGATTTATGTGCGTTTTGGGGCGTGTGGGCCCGGTCGATTGTGTGCGTAAACGAGCTGTTAATACTATATTTAGCATTTGCAGGAATCGTAACCACAACATAGTGTGATCCTCCCAGTCGGGAGAGACTCACCGTCAAGACCGGGTGGCAATCAGTTTTTGTGTGCGTTGCGCATCGGATCACTTCCACGGGAAGCGAATTCGGGGCCGACAGAGTGGGACGGGTGGTTTCGGTCGCCCGAAGGAAGAATCGTGTGCCGCGAAAACGGTTTTGGCCAAGAGGCCGGGCACACTATATATTGAGGGACGAAGGTTAGAAGACCATGCGCATAGAACGCCGCTTCACCAATGAAGGTCAGTCACCCTACGCAGAGATCGCCTTTCGCAAGGCGACCAGCGAAATTCGCAACCCGAACGGCTCCATCGTCTTTCGTCTCGACGATATCGACGTCCCGTCCCAGTTCAGCCAGGTTGCGGCCGACATTCTGGCCCAGAAATATTTCCGCAAGGCTGGCGTGCCCGCGCGCCTGAAGAAGGTCGAGGAAAATTCCGTTCCGTCCTGGCTGTGGCGCTCTGTCGCGGACGAGGACGCGCTTGCCGAACTGCCGGAAGACGAGCGCTTCGGCTCCGAGACCGACGCGCGCCAGGTCTTCGACCGGCTCGCCGGCACCTGGACCTACTGGGGCTGGAAGGGCGGCTATTTCGACGGCGAGGACGACGCCCGCGCCTTCTTCGACGAATTGTGCTACATGCTCGCCACCCAGCGCGTCGCGCCGAACTCCCCGCAATGGTTCAACACCGGCCTGCACTGGGCCTACGGCATCGACGGCCCCGGCCAGGGCCATTTCTACGTCGATCCCTTCACCGGCAAGCTGAAGAAATCCGATTCGGCCTACGAGCATCCGCAGCCGCATGCCTGCTTCATCCAGTCCGTCGGCGACGATCTCGTCAATGACGGCGGCATCATGGACCTGTGGGTCCGCGAGGCGCGCCTGTTCAAATACGGCTCCGGCACGGGTTCCAACTTCTCCATGCTGCGCGGCGAAGGCGAGAAGCTGTCGGGCGGCGGCAAGTCGTCGGGCCTGATGAGCTTCCTGAAGATCGGCGACCGCGCCGCCGGCGCCATCAAGTCGGGCGGCACCACGCGCCGCGCCGCCAAGATGGTCGTGGTCGACATCGACCATCCCGACATCGAAACCTACATCGACTGGAAGGTGAACGAGGAGCAGAAGGTCGCCGCCCTCGTCACCGGCTCCAAGATCGTCCGCAAGCATCTCGAAGCCATCATGAAGGCCTGCGTCAATTGCGAGGGCCACAATGACGACTGCTTCGACCCCGCCAAGAACCCGGCGCTCAAGCGCGAGATCCGGGCGGCCAAGAAGTCCATGGTGCCGGAGAACTACGTCAAGCGCGTGATCCAGTTCGCCAGGCAGGGCTACAAGGAGATCGAGTTCAAGACCTACGACACGGACTGGGATTCCGACGCCTATCTCACCGTCTCGGGCCAGAACTCCAACAACTCCATCTCGGTCAAGGACGAGTTCCTGCGCGCGGTCGAAGCCGACGGCGACTGGAACCTGATGAACCGCATCGACGGCCAGATCGCCAAGACGGTCAAGGCCGCCGAATTGTGGGAGCGCGTCGGCTACGCCGCCTGGGCATCCGCCGATCCGGGCATCCACTTCAACACGACGATGAACGACTGGCACACCTGCCCGGCCGAAGGCCCGATCCGCGCCTCCAACCCGTGCTCGGAATACATGTTCCTCGACGACACGGCCTGCAACCTGGCGTCGATCAACCTGCTGCAGTACCGCGACGCGGCGACCGGCGAATACGACATCGCCTCCTACGAGCACACCGTGCGGCTGTGGACCGTCGTGCTGGAAGTCTCCGTCATGATGGCGCAGTTCCCGTCCAGGCGCATCGCGGAACTCTCCTACAAGTACCGCACGCTCGGCCTCGGCTACGCCAATATCGGCGGCCTGCTGATGACCTCCGGCATCTCCTATGACTCGGACGAGGGCCGCGCCATCTGCGGCGCGCTGACCGCCATCATGACCGGCGTCGCCTATGCGACGTCGGCCGAGATGGCCGGCGAGCTCGGCCCCTTCCCCGGCTACAAGCCGAACGCCAAGAACATGCTGCGCGTCATGAAGAACCATCGCCGCGCCGCCTATGGCGAGGCCCAGGGCTATGAGGGCCTGTCGGTCAACCCCGTGCCGCTGAAGGCCGAGGACTGCCCCGACGCCCGCATGATCGCCCATGCCAAGGCCGCCTGGGACAAGGCGATCGAGCTCGGCGAGAAGAACGGCTACCGCAACGCCCAGGCCACCGTCATCGCGCCGACCGGCACGATCGGCCTCGTCATGGATTGCGACACCACCGGCATCGAGCCCGACTTCGCGCTGGTGAAGTTCAAGAAGCTCGCCGGCGGCGGCTACTTCAAGATCATCAACCGCGCCGTGCCGGAAGCGCTGCGCACGCTCGGCTATGCAGAGCACGAGATCGCCGAGATCGAGGCCTATGCCGTCGGCCACGGCACGCTCGACCAGGCGCCGGGCATCAACCCGGGCTCGCTGCGCGCCAAGGGCTTCTCGGAAGAGACGATCGACAAGATCAACAAGTCGCTGAAATCGGCCTTCGACATCAAGTTCGTCTTCAACCGCTGGACGGTGGGCGACGAGCAGATGGCGGCGCTGGAAGTGCCGGAGGAGAAGCTCTCCGACCCGGCCTTCGACCTGCTCGTCCATCTCGGCTTCTCCAAGGCCGACATCGAGGCCGCCAACATCCACATCTGCGGCGCGATGACGCTGGAAGGCGCCCCCTTCCTGAAGGAAGAGCATTACGCCGTCTTCGACTGCGCCAACCCCTGCGGCAAGATCGGCAAGCGCTACCTGTCGGTCGACTCTCACATCCGCATGATGGCCGCCGCCCAGCCCTTCATCTCGGGCGCGATCTCCAAGACGATCAACATGCCCAACGACGCGACGGTGGACGACTGCAAGTCGGCCTACATGCTGTCGTGGAAGCTGGCGCTGAAGGCCAACGCCCTCTACCGCGACGGTTCCAAGCTCTCGCAGCCGCTCAACGCCTCGCTGATCGAGGACGCCGACGACGAGGACGACGTGATCGAGGCGATCGTCGAGGCGCCCGCCGCCGCGCGCGCCGTCGAGGTCACCGAGCGCATCGTCGAGCGGATCATCGAGAAGGTGTCGCGCGAACAGGAAAAGCTGCCGACGCGCCGCAAGGGCTACACCCAGAAGGCCAAGATCGGCGGCCACACCGTCTTCCTGCGCACCGGCGAATATGACGACGGCCGCCTCGGCGAAATCTTCCTCGACATGAACAAGGAAGGCTCGACGCTTCGCGCGCTGATCAACAACTTCGCCATCTCCGTGTCGCTCGGCCTGCAATATGGCGTGCCGCTCGAGGAATATGTCGACGCCTTCGTCTTCACCAAGTTCGAGCCGGCCGGCATGGTCCAGGGCAACGACGCCATCAAGTCGGCGACGTCGATCCTCGACTATGTCTTCCGCGAGCTGGCGGTCTCCTATCTCGGCCGCCACGACCTCGCCCATGTCGACCAGTCCGAATTCGCCTCGACCGCGCTCGGCCGCGGCATTTCGGAAGGCAAGACGCAGCCCGTCTCCACCGGCTGGACGCGCGGCCACAAGCTGTCGGTCGTCACCGGCCAGGGTTCCGGCCGCGCGGCCGGTGATCCGGTCGGCTCCGCCGGCGGCGCCCCGGTCCGCAGCACGGCCCCGACGGCAACCGGCGGCGCCCGCGTCACCGCGGTCGGCGGCGGCACGGCCCGCGCGGCGCTCGCCGCCAAGCCGGTCGGCGAACTCTTCGAGGAAGCCTCGGCCTTCAAGCGCGACTATGCCGACCGCCAGGCCGATTTCCAGGCCGAGACGGAAGCCGAAATGGAAGCCGACGCCGTCAAGGCCGAAGCCACCGGCCTCTCCCCCGCCGCCGAACGCGACGCCAAGGCCGACATGAAGAAACTGGAAGCCGACCGCCGCATGAAGGCAATGATGCAGGGCTACACCGGCGACATGTGCCCGGAATGCTCCAACTTCACCATGGTGCGCAACGGGACGTGCCTGAAGTGCGACACGTGCGGAAGTACAAGTGGCTGCTCATAGTATGCCGAGTGTACACTTGGCATAGGCGCTGAAGAGGAGCTGTCGGGGCGGCGCGCCATCCAACTAGCGCCGTAGCCGCCCCGACAGCGAATCCATGGCACTCCAATGGACCCGGCCGCAGGCCGGGCCTTGAGACTTCAACTTCACGAAGCTCGGAAACTTATATTCGGCTGTGAAGGCCGTGTTCGGCTCGAAAAAATGGGTCCAGCCGGCTGGCAGCGGACAAAAGCCACAGGAAGTCTACGAATTGGCCCACCGTATCATTAAGGCCGCGACATAGAGCTGTTCGCGGTACGGAAGATCGCTTGAGCAAAGGGCCATCTCCCGTGACTAACCCGGTCATTCTATCTGAAACCCGACCTTCCGGACGACGCCTTTCTTTACTCGAAGGCCAGGTCCCTCCTTCTTCGTCTCCGGCAGGAACTCCACACCGGCGTCTTCCAGCGCCTTCTGAACGCGAAGGCTGGTTTCAAGCGCCACCGGTTCGCACGCTTCGATTCGCACGAGTGACCGTTTGCTCACGCCGGCGCGTTTCGCCAACTCGGCTGCGGGTATGTCCAGCGCAACGCGCGCGGCGCGGAGGAGGTCGTAGGAAGCCTGCATGAATCCCTCCTACCGGCGAGCAATCGAATCTTCCAGTGGAAAACGCCGGGCTTGGCGTCGCGACGCCAGCGAAGACTGATAGACGCCGAGCCTGTGGCGCCGTAGGGAAGGATTCGGATCTCAGAGATCGCCCGCGATCCGATCCCCCTTTTCCTCGGCCCAACTCCGGAGGTGTGCCCCATGGTGACGTTCCGCAGATACGACGAACAGGATCCGGTTTTTCACCGCGAGCTCGGACGCCTCTCTGCTCTCGTTGCCGACATGGAGGCCATCAGCCGCGGCGTTTCACCGGAACGATTGATCGAGGGCGAAGCGCCGCTGCTCGATCGCTGGATGGTCGCCAGCCGGATCATCCCATGCTTGGCCGGCATGTCGACGGGCCATCCGTTGCTGCCCGGCGACAAGAGGATGATCGGGACCTCGGATCTTTGGCTGTTGTCGGAGGACCGGACGTGGGCCCGCACGCTGTCCCGTTGGTATCGCCTCGGCCGGCCCGCCGGTCAGACCGATCTTCAATCCTGAAGGAATGGATCCTTGGCAACGGACCGACACTTCCTTCGTCGCCTGATGGCAGCCAAGTCGGGAATGCACCTGCCGAGCGAAGAGGAACTTTTGCGGGGGATGCCTTTCTTCAAGGCCGCGCTTTCGGAAGACATTTGCGAATTTGCGGTCCGACTGGGGCGCCGGATCAAACAGCGGCGCCAGAAATATCTTCTTCCCGTAGTCAAACGGCTGGATGACCTCTCTCGCGTCCCGAGCGACGACTGCGTCATTGCTCTCTTCGAAGAACTTGACCGTCTTCCGAAGACGAAGGCATTCCCGGTCGAGGCATGTCGATTACGGTGCCGGATCTATCTTGCGTTTCTTGGCGAACCCGATGCCGCCTTCAGGATGGCTGGCGAGATGGCGCGGCTTGCGTTGTACGATGTCCAGCATGGACGCCGGCACGACATGGTTTCGCGATCGCTCGGTTGGGCGATCGCCTCGACCTATCTGGACGACTGGAAGAAGCATGACGGGCAAGGCACGTCGTATCGCGTGGATAATGATGCCAACACTCATGAACACCTTTTCCAGCGTGCCTTCAGAGCTGCGTCCAGGAAGCAAGCAGAGGACTGGCAGCGCGATGATCACGATCCGGCTGTCGATGTCGAGAGGCCCCTGGTGGAACCATCGTTTCGCGACGAGGGATCCGCGCTGTCTGGCTCCGTTGTTGTCATCGGCTCCATCGGCAATGGTTCGACCTCACAAGGCAAGCGTGTCGCCGGGGAATTCGCGACGCTCCTGAACCGCCCGCTTGCGCTGAGCAAGGTTCCGGACCTCGCGGACGTGAAATCTGTGCTCGCCACGGAATTCCCCTATGCAGAGGTTGTGGTCGACAAGGTGCTCAACCCGTTGGCCGGCCGTCGGCATGTCTGGCTCCATCCCACGATCTTCGTCGGGCCCCCGGGATGCGGGAAATCGCGGTTCGCTCGCCGTCTTTCCGAGGAACTGCGGGTGCCATACGAGATGATCTCCTGTGGAGGCATGAGCGACAGCGCCATCGGCGGCGCATCACGACGCTGGTCGTCGGGAGAGCCGAGCCTTCCGGTTATGGCCGTCCGGCGACACGACTGCGCCGGACCGATCATCATCTTGGACGAGGTCGAGAAGGTCGCGACCAGCCGCCACAACGGCAACGCGCATGACGTACTCCTCGGCCTGCTGGAAGGCGAGACGGCCAAACGCTGGCACGACCCATACATCGAGGCGGAATGCAATCTCGCTTTCGTCACCTGGCTGATGACCGCCAACGCGGTCGAACCAATTCCTGCCGTGCTGCGGGACCGCTGCCGAGTGCTTCGCTTTCCCCTGCCAGGTCCCGAGCATGTGGCCTCCCTGGCACCCCGGATCCTTGAAGGGCTGTATCTCGAAGCCGGACATGACCCGCGTTGGGCAACACCGCTCGACGCCCTTGAGCTTGATGTTCTCGCCGCTGCCTGGAGCGGCGGATCGATCAGGTCGTTGAAGCGCTTCCTGGAGGGCTTGTTGGAAGCCCGCGAGCAAGAGAGGTCACGGCAATGACGGATCCCGCATCACCACGCCCGGCCGAAAGCGCTGCTGCTCGAAAACGATCACGACGACAAGCCGGAGGCGTACGCTCTCCCCGCAACGTCGACGGCCCGCAGCACGACGAATCCTTCGCAGCACCGTCGGCTCCGAAGCGCTCGGTCGAGCTCCTGCTTCGCATGGCAATCCATGAAGCGGGCCATGCCGTCACTCGCCTCTATCTCGGCCTCGGCGTCATCGAGCAGATCACCCTGGATGTTCCCGAAGGCGGCGGCATAACCTGGCGCATCGAGAGGCACGACGACTCCACCGAGGAACGGCTGACTGCCGAGCTGGTGGCTACCTTGGCCGGAAGGGCTGCCGAGGAGGTCGTCCTCGGCAACGTCGCGGCGCATTGCGGTGGCCAACCCTACAGCGACCTCGCGCTGGCAACCGATCTCGCATTCCGGATGGAGACGACATTGGGCTTCGGCCAGAAGTGGCCGCTACTCTACCGTTCGGCCGCCGACCGCTCACTCCTGCTCGCACAGGACCCCGATCTGGCAGACATGGTGCATGCACGTCTGGAGTCCGCGCATGACGCGGCGCGCGCGATCGTCGCCAATCAGAAAGAGGCTATCGAATTCCTTGCTGCGCATTTGCTGAACCACGGGACTTTCGACGGTCCCCGCCTGACGCGAATCCTCGAAAAAGTCCGGGAGCGAATGCAGCAATGAAACTCTGGATCTTCTCCGACCTTCACCTCGAATATGCCGATCTGCCGGAGCCTCTTGCCGTTCCGGAAGCGGACGTTTGCGTCGTCGCCGGCGACATCTGCAACGGTCCGGCCAACGGAGTTCGCTGGCTGGCCGAGCATGTCGCCCCCGCGATGCCCTGCGTCTACGTCGCCGGAAACCACGAGTTCTACAAGGGCTCGATCAAGGAGGGGCTCGAGGAAGGCTGCGCTGAGGCTGAAGGATTCGCGAACGTTCATTTCATCGAGAACGACTTCGTCGTCATCGACGGTGTTCGTTTCATCGGCGCCACCCTCTGGACCGACTATGAAGTCGAGGGACATTCGCAGTTGGCCATGTCTCATGCCCGGGAACGAATGAACGACCATCGGAAGATCGCCTACCAGCGAAAGCCGTGGAAACGGTTCGTTCCGGAAATAGCCCGAAGGATTCATTTCGAATCCCGGCGCTTTATCGAAACGGCATTGAAAACCGACCCGATCCGGACCGTCGTCGTCACGCACCATCTTCCCCATCCGAATTCCCTGTCCGGTCGGTTCAAGGGTGATCTGCTGAATGCCGCCTACGCGTCTGACTTAACGGATGTCATCGAAACAGGACGCCCGGCGATGTGGATTCATGGCCATGTCCACGAATGTCGGAACTATCGAATCCTCGAGACGGTGATCGTGAGCAATCCGCGCGGATACGGGGACGAGAATACCGCATTCGATCCGGCCTTCGTTGTCGAGGTCTGACACCGTCACGAGCTGCCTAATCGCAGTTGAACTCCCGCTGTGTTCCGAACTAGACCTGAAATTCGAGTCGCAGGCTTGGCAGTTTGCCGCAAAGGAATCAGAAGGATCGCAGAGATGGCGAGTTTCTTTCGCCGAGTGCCCGTAAGCCCCAGTGCACAGGATATTCTGCACCGGCTTCTCGCGGCAGAGCCTCAGCCGACTGCGGTGGCGCCTAAGGATTGCCGTGGCATATACGGCCTCGTCGATCACCTTGGAGCGCTCCGCTACATCGGCTCCACAAGTTCTGCGGAGGAGACCTTCCACAAGAGGATTCACCAGCGCCATCGCACCGGATCCGAGACAGGCAGCCACTACTTCTCGCGCATGTACAACACCGGGCGGATGTGGCGGCTGCGCAATGATCCGGCAACCAAGCCTGATGGTGACATTGCGAAGAAGCTGCGCAACGCCTTCATCGCCGAGTACTGTAAGGCGGTCTGTGTGCCTCTCCCGGATGAAATCGACATTGCGGGACTCGAGCAGGAGGTGATTGCGCTCGCACCTCGGGACGTCATCGCATGGAATCGCCGCGGCATGGATGCCTATGAAGAACCGGTAGATTTGGTGGACCGTGTCATCGGCCACTTGGGTTTTCGCGCTGCGGAACTGGCCGCCATTGATCGCCAGAAAGCGCGTTTCTTAGGCACAGCCTTCGTTCCCGCCACCATTAGTTCTGCCCAGAAGGTCTCTGTGCCACCGTTTCCGGCAGGTCCCTTCCGGTTCATGGCGCTCGACGTGGAAACAGCGAACAATGATCGCGGCAGCATCTGTCAGATTGGCGTCGCTTGCGTTCGTCCGGACAGCTCAATCGAGACATGGGTGACCTACGTCGATCCGCAGACGTCCCGCTGGATGTTCACAAGCATCCATGGGATCACCAATACGATGATTTCCGGGGCACCCACCTTCGAACAGGTGCTCCCCGTTCTGGAGGGGGCGCTTAGCGGCATTACCGTCTATCAGCATTCCGGCTTCGACCGTAGCGCGATCCGTGCGGCCTGTGCCGCCGCGGGTCATCCTGAACCGAAGTGGGAATGGCGAGACAGCGTGACTGTCGCCCGCCAAGCCTGGCCTGAACTGAAGGGCAATGGCGGTCACGGGTTGGCCTCTCTTAAGAACCATCTCGGCCTGTCATTCGACCACCATGATGCCGGCGAGGATGCGCGAGCGGCTGCGGAAGTGGTGTTGCATGCGGAAGGCGCACGCATGGCTATCGTCCCCGAAACCGAAAACGTCGAAGTGGCCGACGACATCTATGCCACAGCTTCGGAGAAGTCTATCGGCGTGGAAACGACGCCAGCCAAGGAGTCCCCTGCCTCACGAGTAGCTGAAGGCTCAGTACTCGGATATGTGACGCTCACACAGGGCAACATCAACAACAACCACTTCTACCTACGTGATGTCTTGTCAGCCTTCCCCGAGGATTGCATCGGAGGCTCCAACGCCGCAGCCGCCGCAGCCCGAACAGTCAATGTAGACTGGGGCGGACACTCTCCGGCGTTCACCGATATCGACGGATCAAAGAAGCTGTTCCGTAAGCGCGGTTGGGTTAGTGAATTCTTCAAACGGAACGGTGCCTGCGTCGGAGATCAGGTGAAGATCGAGATAATGGGCTCGTATGGCTACAGGGTATCGATCGTGAAGTCGTAAATCCGCGAACGCCCCAAAGCCGTCGAATAGCAATTCTCTCGATCACCGCTTCGCGCCCCATATCGGTCGTTCGGCGATAGATCGAGGAGGCCCAAAAGCCGCCATTCGTTCAGGCGACGAGGGAACGGCAGGGATTGGGTCGCCATCTTCCTTATGGTTTGCTGTGTCCCAGACCGGTCACTGAAGTTTCAGCTTCGCCGGAGGCCGGGGCTGGCCACGCGCGATGGGAGGCATCTCGATCTCGTATTGAACCCACTCGTGTTCGTGCATCCGGGTACGATCCAGCCTGTTGTGTGGTTCGATTATTATGACCTGGCAGTGCTTTGTGCATTCATCGATCGGGCCTGCCACCTGCCTGAAGACCTCTTTCGCGAACCCCCAGCCGGCAGCCTCGATTAGCAGCAGGGTTGGAAGAGATCGGCTTTTGAACTTCGCAAGTTCGATGGCCATCGAAAGCAGCACCTCCGTATGGACGCCGCCGCTGAAGCTCGAGAGCGGGTAGCGCTCGGCCGGCGAATACGTTTCGACGATGAGCCGCATCTTCGGCGCCCCGTCTTCGTGAATGACGCTTTCCGGTGGCTCTCCCTCATCCAGGGGGACCGGCTCGAATTCCATGTGGCGAAAGCGCTTGTTCCCGCTCGCGCCCACCTCCTCGGCGACGAGGCGGATCGTGTCGGCGTCGACCGAGAAGAACTTCGCGAGGCCGCGGAGGTCGTCCTCGGCGTCGGGCGGGAGGTAGCGTTCCCTTAGAAACACCGTGTCGATGACCAGCGGCGGAGCCAGCTGCGGGGCCCCGTCCAGCGTGAACCGAGCCGTCCCGCCAACTGGTATGCCCATGTCGAGCACGTGCTCCTTGTCGGAGGTGAAAGAGATTTCGAGGTTGATGGCGTGCAACGCGAGACTCCCGGTCCAGCGATCGAGCAATCCTTTGTCACGCACGGCTCCCACCCACTCGCAGATTGCGGTCTTGCCGGCACCATTGGTCCCGCCGATGACTGTCACCTTGCCGAGATGGAGGACGCTGTCCGGCTCGAACAGCGGCGTCCTCGTGAACCGGACGTGTTCGACCCAGCGCTCCGCTGGAGCGCCCGTACTCATTCGCTTGACCCGCGCCTCGTGCAGCTCCTTCCAGCTTCGTAGGAGGCCGGCGGGGAAGGCGTCGCCCTTGTTGTTGTCCACGTCCTTGCCGTGCAACTCGCAGGTCCAGATGCCGTTGCTTGGGTCGGCGAGCTGGGCATCGGACAATCCGCCCCGGCCGCGCGGCCCGTTCAACCCAGCGCTGTAAATGTGCGAGGCCTGCCCGACCCTGGCGGTCTGGGTCGCGGCGGCACCCGGACCGACGGTCCGGACCCGGCAATATGGCATGCTGCACTCGTGTCCGGCGCGATCCGCCAGAAGCTTCTTGATCGTCTCGGTAAAGTCGCCTGGCCTCGCGCTCAATGCTCGTTCCTCTCTGTCGCCTGCAGGCGCTTGGTTAATCTCCAGGTGCATCGCGAACCAACTGGGGCTCACGTCCGGATGGTGTTGTCAAAGCTACCACGGCAGACAGCGCATTGCGCGCCAAACCTTCGTTTGCCTGCGGCCCAAGGGTTGACGAATAAAATCCCGATGTCGCAATTGGGTCGTTGGCTGACGGGCCGCGATGCGCCCTAAGTCGGCCGTTCCACGGCTCGACGCACGAGCCCGAAAGCTGCCGCTTGCTCGGCGATCGGGCGAACAAATTGGGATGGTAAGCTGCCCGCCGATCAGTGGCCTGCCTTTGGCTGCTCGGATCGCTTAGTCGCCCGGCCGCTTGAGTTCTTCTGGAAGATGGCCGGGCCAGTAGCGCGGCTATGTTACCGTAGTTGTCTCGGACGTCCGCGACGATCCGCTCGATCTCGGCAATCTCCTCGGCATGATCGGCCCGCCACGTCTCGAACGCTGCCCGCCAATCCCGGCGGGGGTGCATGGGGAAGCCCACGATCCTGCTCCGATGAAAGCCACGGGCCGACGACGACAAGTACATGCCCTTCTGATAAGCCCTTAGCCGGTCCATACCGCTTTTGCGGAAGCGCTGGCGGGCACCCCGCTTCGCAGAACTCATCGCCTCCAAGATCAACAGGCCCGAATAGTGGTTGCGGTCAGACTGATCCTCCTGGTCGCCGTCGCTCCACATCCTGCGGCCGTGTGGATACCAGAGCCCGTCCGGCATCTCGTAAAACTCAACCGGCTTCAACATGAAGTCGTCGGGCGACCTTGATATGGACACCTCGAAGTAGGTCCGATCCCTGCCGTAGGAGTCGAGCCAGTAGATCGTGAGTGCCTGGACCTGGGTGTCGTCGAACAGGATGCCATTCGGTCCCTTCAACCCGTCCAAGATCGCCTTGGCGTAGTTGTCGACGTCGGCAGTCTCATCAGTCTCCAGCACAGTCTGCACGTCTAGGTGAAGGACGATGTCGAGCCGGACCTCGTTGGTGTAGAAGAACCGGTTCTTGAGCTCCGTCTGGATGGCCTCCTGGAAAGCCGCGCGCTTTAGCCCACCGGCCGCGTAGGAAATCGGCGCGAATTCGAACCGGTGCTGCCAATTGCCAAACATCGGGTTCAAGCCGGCGTCCGCGCCATTTCGCTCGTGCTCCAACGCCTTGTCTGAATGCATGGTCGGTTAGTCCAATCTGCGCTTATATGGCCGGCGCGATGAAGACGCCACCGAAACTCTACCGCTACGCGGGTGGAACCCAAGCGTGTCGCCTGCCGATCCGGCTTCGCGATATACCTCGGCCCACTGCGGCTTGGCCCAGTGCTGCTAAGCCACCAACTACCCGATCGAAGTGAAGCATGTGTCACCCCTGCACTCATCCGACGTGAGCCCTTACGCGGTTTAGCAGACCAATACAGAACATGTACGTAAACAGCTTTGACTCCAACTCGTTTCGGAGTCAGCTATTCATTTATGTTTAAGAAGATCGTTATTCGCAACGTGGGGGTATTGAAGGCGTTTGACGCCGGGACCTCACCGCCGCTTTCGCAGCTCACGATGTTCTACGCCCGAAATGGGCGGGGCAAGTCCACCCTCACGGCCGTAATGCGGGCGGCCCGGGATGGGTGCTCGAACACCGTCATGGCGCGGCGCTCATTGGGCAACAACGCAGCGGACCCTGAGATTACGCTCATCTCGGACAGCGGCAACCGACTGTTTAAGGGCGGCAAGTGGCAACACAAGCGCGCGCCCATCGAGGTTTTCGACGCCACATTCATTGCCGACAACGTGTTCGCCGGGGAGATGATCGACCTTCCACAGGATCGGGGGCTGTTCTCGGTCATCATCGGGGAGGAAGGGGTGCGGCTAGCCAACCTTCTCGAGCGCTTTAATGCTTACGCCAAGACGGCGGCAACGAAACTCAAGGAGGCTGAGGCGGCGATGGCGGATGACTTGCCGTCCGACATCAGCCGGGAGGCCTTCATCGCACTCGCGGCCAATCCCGCGTACGCAGACCGCCTCGACAAGGCCGAGAAGGCTCTCAAGGCGGTGCAACAAGCCGACAAGATCGCGGCGCTTAAGCAGCTCGACACCATCACTGTGCCAGAGCTCCCTGCCGACATGGCGACGGTCCTCAGCGCGACGATACCGGACATCGACGCGGCGGCGCGCGACGAGCTGGCCGACCACTTCCGACACTTCAAGCTCGGCAAGCAGGGCGAGGCGTGGGTCAACTACGGCGTGGAGCACATCCATGACGATGCCTGTCCGTTCTGCGCCCGGCCGAACGTGGACGAGCTCGGCATGGTCACGCTCTACGGGCAGATATTCGGGGAGCAGTACAAAGCCCACATGACGACCATCACCGACGCGACGACCGCGCTGGACGATGCATTGGACGAGGATGCGCGGACGACGATTGCTGCGACACTGACGGCTAATGCCGTCTCGGCAAAGGCGTGGGAGCAGTACGTTCAGCTCGGCCCCGTATTGCCCGACTGTGCGGACTTGGGGATCGACCTTGCGGAGGCCCACTCCGCCGCGAAGGACCTGTTGGACCGCAAGCGGCAATCCCCACTCGATGCTGTAGAGGATGCGATGCTGATCGCGAAGGCGAGCGGGGCGCTCTCCCGGGCTGCCGCCACGCTGACCGCCTACAACACCGCCGTTGAGACTACCAACGCCGCCACCAAGACAGCTCAGTCCGCGGCAGCGATGACTGAGGATGATGCGAAGTTGGAGGTCACGAATGCGAAGCGCCGAATTGCGCGGAACGAGGACCCGGGCGTCCAGCGCCGCATTGAAGAGTACCTCGCTGCGTCGCGGCGAGATGAGCGCGCCAAGAGCGCTCGCAAGGTGACACAGAAAAAGCTCAAGGACACCAACGAGGCGGCGGCCGATCACTACCACCTCCGCGTGAACCACTACCTCGAGCGTTTCGGGGTCTCGGCTCGAATCACGCGGCCCACGAACAGCATGGCGGGCAACGCCGGGTCCTCCGATTACTCTTTGGTCATCCGGGGTGAATCAGTGCCAAGGGGCCGTGGGCCCGGAGCCGCGCCCATCCCAAGCTTCCGCAACACCCTCTCGACCGGCGACAAGACCACGCTCGCCCTCGCCTTCTTTCTCGCCAAGCTCGACCACGATGGGGCGCTAAACCAGAAGGTTGTCGTGTTTGACGATCCGCTTGCCAGTCACGACAGCCACCGTCGCGGCAAGACGGTCGAAGCCATCAAGGAGCTCTGCGGCCGCTGTCTCCAGCTAATCGTTCTGTCTCATGACGAGTATTTCCTCCGGGATGTCGAGAAGCTCTGTGCCAGCGCAATGAAGGCGTCCTATCAGATGGAATACAGTGACGGGGGCGAGTGGTCAGCCGCGAAGCCTGTACGCCTTGCAGACCTCTGCCGGTCCGATCACACCAAGCGCCTCGACAAGCTCGCTGCCTATGCTGACCACCGGCAGGGCGACCCGGACGACATCGTGCTTCACGTGCGACAGGTGATCGAGACGCACTTCCGGCGCTCGTACACGGCCTATTTCCCGCACAACCGGAACCTCGGCCAGATGGTGTGGGACATAGACCATCACGTCGGCACGCATCCTTGCGCCGGGGTGCGGGACCGTATGGACGCCCTCAACTCAGCTACTTGCGACAACCATCACGGGGACGATGCCGACGTGATGCCCAAGAAAGGCGTTGATCCCGACGCCTTGAAGGTAATCGTCAGTGACGCACTGGAATTGGTCGGGGCGCGACGCCCGGTGCAAGAATAATATGACCGATCTCGTCTGGGTCGAAGCCCAACCCCGACGCTTGGCGCGCTACAACCGCAATCTCGCGATCGCTTATGAGCGAGCGCTAACGAAGGAGCACGACCGCGAGGGCGTGCTGATGGCGCATCTTGGGAAGGGAGCGGTCGAGCATATGCAGGTGTCACGCTTCCCGGTCGTGACAGACAATACGCGGATCGTGGCGTTCTGTAGGATCGATGGTTTCTCCGCGCGCGCCGACGCCAGCTACCCGTCGCCAGCATAGCCGCAGCCGCCGGCCCGATGAGTTTGCTCGCCCCCAATCACCCGGCCGTATCATTGAGCACTTGGCCTCGGAAGGCGTTGTCGGCCCTGCCAATGCGAGCTTTCTTCGATCGATGGCCCAAACCCGAAATCGCTTCGTGCACGGCGATCTTCGCGAAACGGTCGCCCAAAACGAAGTTAGAGGTTCGTGTACTTGCTGCGGGACCTCGTTGTCTCACCCGCGTTGCGCTCCTAAGTCATACCTATCGGCGTCGCGTTGACGCGTTCTGACAATTGCCACAGGTGCTTGACGATCGTGGGTTATCCTATGTGTCGTCAGCGTCCGCCTTCTTGCAGATGTTTCCCAGAAACCGACAGTCCGGAATCGGCCCCTTTGCAGACACCACCCGACCGACGCCAGCGCCTTTTAGCGATGAGCGGGTCACGGGCTGTACATCTGCCTTCGGAGCAAAATTTCATTCACGATCAGATCGCACTTTCACTTATACCGGAACACATTTGGTCGAGCGAAAGTCGACTTTTCGTTTCGCATCGACATTTTCATGCGCTGAGGCATGAACTGACTCAATGTTCTTCTTAATGCCGACTGAAAATAGACGGGTTGATACGCAGCGAGCTTAGCATGTTATCCCTTCTTCGTCGGGAGGCAGGGAATCATGGCACCATCCGCTGGAGAGTTCGTCCGAGTTCGTTCGCGTCGCTGGCTAGTCGAGAGCGGAGCGCAGGACGGGAAGTTCCCCGTCGTGCGACTCGCCTGCATTGACGACGATGCCGCCGGTGAGACAGTCGAGGTTCTCTGGGACGCAGAACTCGATGCCGAAGTGCTGGGTGACGAAGGCTGGGGACAGATCGCCAAGCAGGGCACAGACGATCCGGCAACCTTCTCAGCCTATCTCAAGACGCTTCGTTGGAACACGGCCACGTCGTCGGATCGGGAGCTCTTTCAGGCTCCATTCCGTGCCGGCATCCATCTCGATGCCTTCCAGCTTCTACCCCTTCGCAAAGCGCTCAGACTACCTCGTGTGAACCTGCTGATCGCCGACGACGTCGGCGCGGGTAAGACGATCGAAGCAGGCCTCGTCCTCCGCGAATTGCTGCTCCGACACCGGATCGACTTCATTCTGGTGGCCGGTCCGGCAGGGACCGTGCGCCAGTGGCAGGATGAGCTGGAGACGAAGTTCGGCCTATCATTCACGATCGTTGACCGCGAGCATCTGAACGTGCTGCGACGGGAACGGGGGTATAGTGCCGAACCTTGGTCGTCGGGCTCTCGCTTCATCCTGTCGCATTCGCTGCTGACGGACGAGACCTATGTCTCGGGATTGCGCGACCTGCTCGGCGCCTTTCGACCGCGGTCACTGCTGATCCTGGACGAGGCACATCATGCGGCGCCTGCAAGCGGCATGAAGTATGCGATCGAAAGCCAGTTCACGCGCGTTGTGCGGGGGCTTGCCGATCGATTCGAGCATCGACTGTTTCTGTCGGCCACCCCCCACAACGGCCACTCTAACTCCTTCTCCGCGCTGCTTGAGATCCTCGACCCGCAGCGCTTCACCCGGGGCGTGCCGGTCCGGCCGAAGGATCTGGATCCGGTCATGGTCCGACGGCTTAAGTCAGACCTGCGCTATTTCGGTGAGCGGTTTCCACTCCGCAAGGTCGAGCCCATCCGGATCGCCGACCTGCCGCAGAGCGCGTCCGAACTCGTGCTTTCCTCCATGCTGCGCGCATATGCGGACGCAGTGCGGACGAAGGCGGAGGGGCTGCCGCCCCGGCAAGCGGGATATGTGCGGCTGACGTTGGTCGGTCTGCAGCAGCGGCTCCTGTCCTCCATCGCGGCCTTCGCGCGCACGCTGGAGGTGCATCGCAAGGGCCTGCTGCGGGCGGCCGAAGGGGAAACCGCAAGCCACGCGGCGAGTGCGCTCGGCCAGGCTGCCGAGATGGAGGAAGAACCGCAGGACGAGGCCGCCGCCGAATTGCTGCTGGATCAGGAAGAAAACGCGGCCGCCGAAGCGGCTGGCATGGCCACGGCCGCCGTCTCCGATCTCGCCATGGTCGACGAGATGCTGAAAGTAGCGCGCCGGCACGCGCAGGAGCCTGACGCCCGTGTCGTTCGCCTTGCCCAATGGATTCGCGAGAACATGGCTCCCGGCGGGCGCTGGAACGAGCGCCGTCTCATCCTTTTCACCGAGTATGAGGATACCCGCCGCTGGCTGGAGAAGCGGCTCCAGGAGGCGCTCGACGATCTTGCGCCCGACGATCGCATCGCCTGTTTCACGGGAGCGACCTCGACGGATCACCGCGAAGAGCTGAAGCGCCGCTTCAACACCGATCCCGCGGAGGACCCGCTGCGAATCCTGATCTGCACCGATGCCGCCCGCGAAGGCATCAATCTGCAGATGCGCTGCCACGACCTGTTCCATGTTGACCTGCCTTGGAATCCTGCACGGCTAGAACAACGTAACGGCCGGATCGACCGTAAGCTGCAGCCCTCTCCCGTCGTGTACTGCCGCTATTTCTTCTACGAGCAGCGCGAGGAGGACGTCGTCTTGCAGGCGCTGGTCCGCAAGACGGAGAAGATCCAGGACGAGCTCGGTTCCGCTGGCCAGGTCATCGCCGAGCGTGTCAACCGGCGGCTGATGCAGGACGGCATCCGAGGCGCAAGCGGCCTCGCTCGTGAAATCGACGGCGACGGCGAAACCCCGGACGAGCAAACCAGAACGGCCGTCGAGGAGATGGACGACACGGTGGTCGCGCGTCGCGCTCGCCAGGCGAAGGAGCTCGACGACCTACGGTCCGCGCTGGAGGATTCGCGTGTGCGGGTCGGCGTCGATCCCAACGACCTCAAGGCGGTAATGTCGGTCGCGCTCACCCGCACGGGCACCACGCTGGACGCGCACCGCGATGGCGCGGTTGGAGAGATCCCGACCTTCCGCCTCGACCCGTCGGAACCTGCCTTCCAGACGGCAGGCTGGGCCGAGGCTCTGGACGACCTGCGGGTCCGCCGCCGCAAGCGGGGCGAGACGCTGAAGGACTGGCGTCGCGACGCGCCGGTCCGCTCCTTCAGCTTCAGGCCCGCGATCACCGAGGCAGGAGTCGATGCGGAAGGCGTCGTCCAAGTGCATCTGGAGCATCGGCTTGTCCGGCGGCTGCTCGCGCGTTTCCTGGCGCAAGGATTCGCGTCCGGCTTGTCACGGGCGAGCGTGGTGATCGGCCCCGGCGCCCAGCCGCGTGTCGTACTGATCGGTCGGCTGGCGCTGTACGGCCCGGGCGCGGCCCGCCTGCACGAGGAGATCATTCTGGTCACTGCCGCCTGGACCGAAGCCGGCCGTGGCACGAAGCCGCTGAAGCCGTTCGGGCCGACCCGGGAAGCAGCGACGCTCGCACAGCTCGAGGAAGCCTTCCGGGCAGCGCGCGTGCCAGCGTCACAGATCGTCGACCGCATCCGCCAGTTCGCTGCGCAGGACGCCGCCGATCTCGAACCGGAGCTGCGCGCACGAGCCGAGGAAGCAAAGGCCGAGGCGGCGAAGGATCTCGCCAAGATCGCCGAGGCGGAGGCGAACTCGTTGAAGCGCCTGCTCGAAGATCAGCGCGCACGCATCGCCAAGGCCGACGCCGAGCCGGACGACAGGCAAATGAGCTTCCTGCCCGAGATCGTGGAAGAGGTGGAACAGCGACGGCGGGACCGGCGGCACTGGAAGGCGAAGCTCGATCGGCTGACGAGCGACATCGAGACCGAGCCCAGGCGTGTCCGCGAATCCTATGGCGTGGTGGCAGATCGGCTCGAGACCATCGGTCTCGTTTATCTCTGGCCGGAGGGGAACTGAGAATGGCGGGGTTCGATCCGAACGAGGAATGGCTCGGCCACGTCCAGCCGGTGGGCCTGGTCGTGGCCCCGGTGGTGCTGAAGGCCTACGACCTCGTGCCCGAGCAGCAGACGCGCTCCGACACGGAGGCGGTGAAGCCGCATCTTTCGCACACGGAGAGCGGGCCCGCGCTTCTCGATCCATGGGCCTTCTTCGCCGACATTCTCGGCTGGCGGCCGGGCCGCGTCGCAGGCAGCCCCGGCGGCGCGCCGATCCCCGACGAGCTGGTTCTCCGCATCGAGGAAAGCGATATCGAGATCGCGCCGCACTGGGCCGTCGCGGATCCCGAGGGTGGTTGGCAGATGCTGGTGCGGATTGAGGCGACGGGCGTCGATCCGGACGGGCGCGGTGCGCTGGAAGGCTGGGAGGCGACGCCGCACCAGCGGCTGGAGCGCCTTTGCAAGGATCGGCAGGTCCGCACGGGAATCCTTGTGACCGACGGCGAACTGCGTCTGATTCACGCCCCACGCGGCGAGACCAGCGGCTGGCTGCGCTTCCCTCTGCGCTCGCTGGGCGAGGTTGGCGGACGGCCGATGCTGGGCGGCCTGAAGCTGCTGCTCTCCTCCTTCCGGCTGCACAACGACGCGCCGGAACGGAGGCTTCCCGCGCTGCTGCAGAAGAGCCGGGACGAGCAGGCCGAGGTGTCGACCAAGCTCGCCGCCCAAGTGCTCGGTGCGCTGCACGAGCTGATGCGCGGCCTGCACGATGCTGACCGCGCGCGCATGGAGCGGCTCGCCCGTGAGCGGCCGGAGCATGTCTATGACGGCCTCCTGACGGTCCTGCTGCGCCTCGTCTTCCTGCTCTATGCCGAGGACCGCGAGCTGATCCCGTCACGAACCGACGCCGAGGCGCGGCGGCTCTACGACCAGGGCTATGGCGTGCGGACGCTTCATGCGCGGCTGACGGAGGATCGCGCGCGCCATGAGCTGACCATGCACCTGCGCCGCGGTGCCTGGGCGCGGCTGCTCGCGCTGTTCCGGCTGGTGCATCAGGGCGACCGTTCCGGCGACTGGATTCGCGGGCGCGGCGGCAAGCTGTTCGATCCCACAACCTTTCTCTTCCTGCAGGGCCAGGACGATCCGAAGGATTCGCCGAGGCCGGCCGAAGTCTCGGACGAATGCGTGGCCAACGTGCTCGACCGCCTCCTGGTGCTGGGTGGCGAGAAGCTCTCCTACCGCACACTCGACGTCGAGCAGATCGGCAGCGTCTACGAGACGGTGATGGGTTTCACGGTGGAGACGATGGACGGCCCGGCGCTGGCCATCCGCGCGGGCAAGAACGACCGGACGCCGGTCTTCGTGGATCTGAACGGACTGCTGGCGGCGAAGCCGAACGACCGGGCCAAATTCCTAAAGGAGGAGGCCAATCGCGGCAAGGTGACGGACAAGGTAGGAAAGGCGCTGAAGGGGGCCGGCACGATCGACGAGCTGGTCGCGGCGCTGACCCCCATCGTCGACGAGCGCGCCTCGCCGGGTGCCGCGATCGCCGCCCCCGGCACGCCGCTCCTGCAGCCAACCGACGAGCGGCGGCGGACGGGCAGCCACTACACGCCGCGCTCACTCACCGCCCCGATCGTGCAGCATGCGCTGGAGCCCGCCTTCGAGCGCATCGGTCTGGATGCAAAGCCGGAAGATGTGCTGTCGCTCAAGGTCTGCGACCCGGCCATGGGCTCGGGTGCTTTCCTGGTGGAAGCCTGCCGGGCGCTGGGCGACCGGCTGGTGTTGGCTTGGGCGCGCTGGCCGCAGACCCGCCCCACCATCCCGCCCGACGAGGACGAGCCCCTGCACGCCCGCCGACTTGTGGCCCAGCGTTGCCTCTACGGCGTCGACAGGAACCCTCGCGCGGTCGACCTCGCCAAGCTGTCGCTGTGGCTGGCGACGCTCGCCCGTGACCATGAGTTCACCTTCCTAGATCACGCGTTGAAATGCGGCGACAGCCTAGTCGGGCTGACCAAGGACCAGATCGCGGCCACGCACTGGGACACGACGAAACAACCGACCTTTGTTGGAAAGCTCGTGTCCGACCATCTGAAGGAAGCCGAACGGCTGCGTTTCGAAATTCAGAAGCAGGCGGAATGGGCGAGTGCCGCAGACCTAGGCGCACAGCTGCGTATCGTCGACGGGCGGCTCGAAATGGCGCGGCTCGTTGGCGATGGCGTGCTCGCCGCGTTCTTCTCGGGAGGCAAGTCGAAGCCTCGCATCGCCGCGCTGGTGGATTTCCAGAAGATCGTCCAGACGAATATCACGGCATCGGACTGGTTCGACCGCATCGTCGCACATTCACGCAGCCTCACCACTGGTAAGGGCGCACTGCAGCCGTTCCACTGGGAAGTGGAGTTTCCCGAGGTGTTCGATCCGCGAGCCTGTGACGACAATCCGGGTTTCGATGCCATTGTCGGAAATCCGCCATTCGCTGGCAAGAACACGATCATCGCCGGAAACTGCGACCATTATCTGCCTTGGCTGCAGACGCTCCATGTAGGCGCGCACGGCAATGCCGACTTGGTAGCGCATTTCTTCCTGCGTGCCTTTCACCTGTTGCGACAGGGCGGCTCGTTGGGACTTATCGCCACCAACACCATTGGCCAAGGTGACACACGTGCTACCGGGCTGACCAAAGTCATATCCGAGGGAGGCGCTATCTCTCGCGCCACGCGGCGACTGAAATGGCCGGGCGAAGCGGCGGTCGTGGTCTCCGTCGTGCATATTGTGAAGGGTCAAGCTGTCTCGCCTGTGCTCGACATGCGAACTGTGCGCCGCATCTCGGCCTATCTGGTCGAAGGCGATCTCGATACCTCGCCGATGGCTCTTGCTGCCAACTCTGGAAAGGCATTCCAGGGCTCTATCGTGCTCGGCATGGGCTTCACATTTGATGATTTCGCCGCCGCGAAGGGCGAGGCCGAAAGCCTTGAGACCATGCGAGCATTAATCGCAAAAGATGCGAGAAACGCTGCGAGGATCTTCCCGTATTTGGGTGGGGAAGACGTCAATTCTTCGCCTGCTCACGAGCACAAAAGGTACGTCATCGATTTTGCAGACTTTCCGCTCCGTCGAGTGTCGATGGGGAAGGCGTGGAGAGACCTAACCATTCCTGACCGCGAGGAATGCCGTCGGATTGGCATCGTGCCAGCAGACTACCCCGAGCCGGTAGCTGCGGATTGGCCTGACTTGCTTCAGATCGTTGAACGACGTGCTAAGCCTCAGAGGCTCAAGCAGAAGGACAAGGTCGGAAAACGAGAATGGTGGCGTTTCTTACGACGTCGTGACGCACTCTATAGTAAGATCGCTCAGCTTGATCGCGTGATGCTAACGCCCCGCGTATCATCCTCACCGAACTTCACCATCGTACCCAACATTTATATCTTCAATGAAAAGACGATTGTTTTTTCGTTTTCTACCCTAAGTTCCTTTTCTTGCTTGCAAGCTCGGCCACACGAGGTTTGGTTAAGAGCATTCACTTCCACGCTGAAGGACGACTTGAACTACGCGCCATCGGATTGCTTTGGAAATTTTCCCTTCCCCGTCGATTCCGAGCACGAGCACTCGCTTGAAGCCATTGGTTCGGCCTACCTAGCTTTCCGTTCAGAGCTAATGATCGCCCGCAACGAAGGTCTCACCAAGACCTACAATCGCTTTCAGGATCGGGGGGAAAATGGCCCCGACATCGCACGCCTCCGGGCCCTGCACCACGAGATGGATGTTGCTGTGCTACGTGCATATGGATGGAGCGATCTGGCCAACCGCGCCTCACCGGAATTCATCGAACAAGAAGCAGATGAGGGCAAGACGCCGAAGACCCGCCTCGACTGGCCATCCGAATTCAAGGACGAAGTCCTTGCCCGCCTTCTGGCGCTGAATGCTGAACGCGCCGCCGAAGAGCGCGCCGCTGGATTGGTGGCGGCCGACGAGGGTGAAGATGAAGAGGCGGACGGAGGGGAGGACCAAAGTGCCTGATATCGTCGTTTTTCACACAGCGTGGATGGCCAGGTATGATGGCGACCGTACCAGCTTGAGTGCTGGGGGCTTCAAGTTTGCCGTCGAGAATGGCTACGGCCATGAAATGTTCAATTTTCGGGACATCGACGGTGTTCGATATGGCTATGTGCCGCCTACGGGAAACCTGCACCTGGAGAAGCATTTCGAAGTGCCTCGGCAGGCTGGAACGCTCGAAGGAGCGACCGTCGTCTGGACTGCCCCGCATCCGGAACAGGGGGGCCGCGCTGTCGTCGGCGTCTGGCGCGATGCCACGGTCTTTCGCGAGGTTCAGCACCCGACGGGCAAGCTGGCTCGCCAGAGGATGATCGACGGAGAGGCCGCCAGTTATCGCTGTACCGCGAAAGCAGAGAATTGCGTGCTCTTGGAGCCTGACGCGCGCCCGATCTTCGTCCGGCCGGGCCAGCCACGAAATGGTGAGTCGTGGCCCGGCCAGCAGAAGGTCTTCTATCCCAAGCCGGGGTCCCCTGCTCTCAAACTGCTGAACAGGATTCTCAAGGACGTCGATCCTCAACAGGCACCGAAAGGCGAGCCTGACACTCGGAAGCCGAAGGCCGGGCGGTCCAATTGGCGGGTGGATGTCGAAAGGCGCCGGAGAATCGAAGAGGCGGCTGTCCTGGCGGTTGGCATCAAACTCGAAGGCCTCGGCTTCACCATTAAATCGGTGGAGAAAGACAATCTAGGCTACGATCTGGTCGCCACCCGTGACGACGATGTTCTCCACGTCGAAGTCAAAGGTCGATCCGGAAGCGATGTCAGTGCGGAACTGACTGTAAACGAGTTTGACTGCCTCAAGAAATACCAGAGGAGCCGCAATCCAAACGCGCACTACAGGATCGCGATTGTTACCAACGCGCTCACAAACCCGATCATTAACGAGTTTGTTATGGTGCGCGGTCAGAAGTCTCAGTGGTGTACGCTCGACGGCGAATGGCGCTTGAACTTCGAGGAGCGGATGGCAGCGAGGATTACAGGTGTTTCAAACCTGGAGGCGGCAAAGTGAGAAAGGCTGAAACGATCCGCTCCGCTAAGCTCGGCAAGAAGGAGCTTCGCCTCGTCCGGATGAACGGTCGGTTCTTCGGACTCGCCGATGGCGTCCGCTGCACCGAGGGGGAGAATGCCGACGACGTCTGGCAGCAGTTGCATGACGACGCGGGCAAGACTGATCCGAAATACTTCGGCTTCGACGGCGCGCGAAAGCGCTTCCTGAAGTTCTTCCCGAACGGCTTCCATTCGGACGGATACGCTTCGCAGGAGCGCGACTACAAGCTTGCGGCGAAGGCTAAGCTCGACGAGACCGCGCCGCTCGATAAGGCGATCGACGGGACAGGATTCGGCGAAGCGGTGCTTGCCGTGTTCCGCGCTACCAACATGCTTTCACCCTTCGAGAAGACCCGTCTGCAGGACGTGCTGCGCGGTCCCCATGCCGATGACTTCGTCCGAGCAGCCGCCCGCTTCACGCTGGATGCCAGCAAGTCCCATCTTCTCGCCATGGAGCAGGCGCTGAAGCCACACGACAACGCGAAATGGACGGTTGCAACGTACCTGCCCTATCTCTGGCGGCCCGATGCGCACATGTTCCTGAAGCCGGAAGCCACCAAGGACTTCGCCGCCCGCGTCGGCCATCGCTTTGCCGATGACTACGGGGCACGGCTCAACCTGCCGGTTTACGAGAGCCTGCTCGATCTCGTTGCCAGGACCGAACGGGAACTGGCCGACCTGCGCCCGCGCGACCGGATCGACATCCAGAGCTTCATCTGGGTGGTCGGCGATTACCAGGAAGGTCGGGAAACCGTCTACGAATAAGAAGCCGGTATCGCCGGAGGCCGACGAAACCGAGAAAGTGGAAGAATGACGACCGACCCGAAATCCCCCACCGCCGTGCGCGGCCGGCTCGTCGAGACGCTGCGGCGCGACCTGATCGGTCCCGACCCGCGCGATACCGACCTGGCGGACGAAACGCTCGAAACGAATCCTTCGCGCTGGTACCTGACCGGATTCCTGGTGCCTGCCCCGGTGGACGGCGTCGACGAGGATGACCAGCTCGAAGAGACCGGCGACACCGCGACGGACGGCGAGGAGCAGAGCGACCCGGAAACGGGTCCCGCCCGTGCAGCCGACGATGCCGCCCCCGACGACCCTGCGCCGCGCCGCCCACTCGCTCCCTCGGCCTGCGGACTGACCGTTCTGGTCGACGCACGCACCCAGAGCGTCGACGTCACCGCGACCTGGGGCGACTACGTCACCGAGCCGCCGCTGCCGCCGGAGGTGTTCATCGACGAGACTGCCGCCTTCGATCCTAAGCACAAGGATGTCGTGTGGAAGCGCATTCCCGGACGGGCAAGCGTGACCATTCCGGTGCCGAAGCCCGGCGAACGCGTCAAGCGCACCCTTACAGGCTCGGCCGGACGCCAGCGGCCGGGCGGCGGGCTCGTGGTCGAAGCCTTCGCTCGACCCTACAGCCTGCCTCAGCCGGACGGCAGCAAGGCCGAGGTAGTAGCGCTGACGATCATGCTGGTGAACCGCCGCGACCCGGCGCGCCGCCGCTTCGCCGACGTGACCTTCGCCTTCCAGGTGAAGCTCGAGGTCCGGAGTGAGCTGCCGCTTCATCCGCGCATCGACATGACCGGCTTCGGTTCCGCCGATCCGGACGCCGCGACCTCCGACCTGCACTATCGCGACGTGGCCGAATATGCCGTTGGCAACGCCACCTCAGCAAGTTGGACGCCCGACGAGGATCGCCTCGTACGCGCCGCGCAGACCGACTTCCTGCCAATGGCCGAAGTTGAGCGTGTCGAGCCAAACGAGAAGATCGGCGCGACCTTCGGCATGGAGGATCTGGCGAAGCTCGCGTCAAGCGATCCGGACGCGCTGGTAGCCGCGCTATCGGGCCTCCCGGCCGAGTATGCGAACTGGATTACCGCAGAAGCAAGCGGGGTTGGCAGGATTGATGGAGAGCCGCGGCGCAAGACGGCCGAGCGCCTGCTCGACGCGGCCCGTCGCGCGCAGGGCCGGATCGAGGCCGGCATCGCGCTCCTCAAGAAGGACAAGTGGGCAAGGCTCGCCTTCCTGGCGATGAACGAGGCCGTCGCCCGCGCGGCCCGGCAGCGCACGGCGGGCCGTGGCGGCGATCCGGCGGCGCAGAAGCAGCCGACCTGGCGGCCATTCCAGCTCGCCTTCGTGCTGCTCAACCTGCCCGGCCTGAATGACAAGCTGCACGAGGACCGGGAACTCGTCGACCTGCTGTTCTTCCCCACCGGCGGCGGCAAGACGGAAGCCTATCTGGGCCTCGCCGCCTGGACCATCGCCCGCCGCCGCCTGACCGCAAGCGGGAAGCTCGGCGCGGGCGTCTCGGTGCTGATGCGCTACACGCTGCGCCTTCTGACTCTCGACCAGCTATCGCGCGCGGCAGGCGTCGTCTGCGCGCTGGAGCTGATGCGCGGTGAACCCACCTGGATGGAAGGTACGAAGCGTCTCCTCGGAGACTGGCCGATCGAGATCGGCCTCTGGGTCGGCTCCGCCGCCTCGCCGAACCGCCTCGGCGGCAAGGGCAATGCGAATCCTGATACCGCGGTCATACGCGTCAAGCGCTTCAAGACCTCGGGGCGGGAAGCGCCCGCGCCGATCAAGGCGTGTCCTTGGTGCGCCTGGCCCTTCACGGCTGACAGCTTCGCGTGCACGCCGAATCGTGACGCGCCGAAGAACATGGAAATTCGCTGCACCAACGTGGACTGCGATTTTACGGGTGCGCGGGCTCTGCCAATCCTCACAGTGGACGAGGCGATCTATCGCCGGCTTCCTGCCTTCGTCATCGCCACCGTGGACAAGTTTGCCGGGCTGCCTTGGCTCGGCGAGGCGGGCGCCTTTTTCGGCCACGTGAACCGCACGGACGAGTGGGGCTTCTACGGGGCGAACGACAAGGCGGGGGACGGAAGGCCGCTTGATAACGACTACACGCTCGACCCGCCGGACCTCATCATCCAGGACGAGCTCCATCTGATCAGCGGCCCGCTCGGGACTGTCGCGGCGCTCTACGAGGTCGCCCTCGACCGCCTTGCCACCCGTACAGTGATGGGACGCCGCGTGCGACCCAAGATCGTTGCCTCGACAGCGACCGTCCGGCGCGCGTCGGCGCAGATCAAGGCGCTGTTCGACCGCGAGACGACGGAGATTTTTCCGCCGCCCGGCCCGGACCGACGCGACAGCTTCTTTGCAAAGACCGTGCCCCCGACCGAACGTCCGGCACGCCTCTATCTAGGACTCGCCGCTCCCGGAAAGGGCCCGAAGCTCGTCTTCCTGCGCACGCTGACCACGTTGCTCGCTGCCGCCCAGAAGGAGGCGGACGACGGCAACGATGCCGACCCTTATATGACAGCGCTTGGCTACTTCAACGCGCTGCGCGAACTCGGTGGCGCGCGCCGCATCGTCGAGGACGAGGTGCGCAGCTATCTTTCCGACTATGGGGACAAGCGGCGACGCGTCGAGCCACACGACCAGCCCTTCGCGAGCCGTCGCCTGCGAGACGTGCTCGAACTCACCTCCCGCGAAAGCACCGACAAAGTAGCCGCAGCGAAGGATTCCCTTGCTGTGGTCGCCACCGACAAGGCCGGCGTGGACGTGGCGCTCGCCACCAACATGATCTCCGTCGGTCTCGACATCGGCCGTCTTGGGCTGATGCTGATGCAAGGGCAGCCGAAATCCGCGTCGGAGTACATCCAGGCATCGAGCCGTGTCGGACGATTGCCCGACAGGCCCGGCTTGGTAGTGACGCTCCTCAACGCCCAAAAGCCGCGTGACCGCCTGCACTTCGAGCGTTTCCGGCAATTCCACGCCGCCTTCTACCGCGTCGTCGAACCAACCAGCGTAACGCCCTGGGCAGCGCGAGCGATCGACCGCGCTCTCGCCGCCGTCATCGTGGCCTGCGTGCGGCATCTACATCCCGAGCTGACCGACGAGCGCGATGCCGTGGAGATGCCTGACCATGTACGAGCACAGGAGATCGTCGACGTGATCCTCTCCCGCGCGCCCGCAGACGCGGTTGTCGGCGGGCACGCGGCGTTGAAAGCGATTGTCGAGGGCTTGCTCGACACCTGGCGGCGTATCGCCGACGACCGGCGCGGAAATGCGGAGAAGCTCTACTACGGCTATCCCGGCACGCAGGCGCTCCTGCACCAGCCGCTCGACCCACTGCTGGCGGGCCTTGATCCCGACCTCAAAGCCTTCAAGGCAGGTCGTTCCATGCGAGATGTGGAGCATTCCTCGGCCCTGAAGATCATCGACAATTTCGGCAACACGCTGAGCTGAGGACCACCATGGCGAAAGTCCAAATCCGCATGGGCCAGGTGGTCGGGCTCTTCGGCCCGGGCGCTATGATGGACCTGCCCGACCGCTCGGTCCTCGTGATGGGCCTCGACCACTGGGAATCCTTCGGGCCCCAGGCATTCGAGCCGATCGAGGAACCACGGCTCGCGCAGCTCTTGGAGCGCAGGCTTGCAGGCGGCGACGACAAGCGCATTTCCTCTGACAAGCCGCTGAGCTTCCGCACGCCGCCGATCGATCCCGGCGATCCGCGCCTGCCGTCGCCGGCTATCAAGGCAAAGGTGTTTCCGGAGTGGTTCGCCTGCGATTCCATCGCCGGCGATCCGCCAAACCGTCGCCGGATCGTGCGCTTCAGCGAGCTTGAGGCACCCAAGCGGCTCGACTGGAAGGGCGACGATGGCAAGAAGCGCCACGCATCGCCGCTCCGCTTCGTCTGCGGCTGCGAGAAGGGGCACCTGCAGGATATCGAGTGGCGGCGCGTCGTGCATGCGGGCCGCTTCGGCGAGACACTTGGCGAAGGGGGTGCCTGCCGCCGCGCGATGTGGCTCGAGGATTCGGGAACCAGCGCCGACCCTCGCGACACACGGATCGTCTGCGAGTGCGGTGCGCAGCTTTCGCTGGAGGAGCTGTTTCAACCCGGCCGACTCGGTCCGTGCAGCGGCAAGCGGCTCTGGATCGGTTCGGACGATCCGGACCGCTGCGACAAGTCCCTGAGGCTTCTCACCCGCAGCGCAACCAACACCTATTTTCCCCAGATCGTTCGCGTGATCTCGCTGCCGGAATCAAACGATGCGCTCGACAAGGCGCTCGATGCGGTGTGGTCGAGCGTGGGCACCTGCTCCTCCGCGACCGAGGTCGCCATGGCGAAGCGGTTCAACCCCGTGGTCGCCGCTAACCTGGGACCCTTCTCCGATCCGGACATACTGGCTCGTATCGAAGCGCGAAGAACAGCAGGCAAGGATGCCGAGCAGTTCGACCAGCTGAATCCTCGGATCGCCGAGTTCCAGCTGATGGCAAGTGGTCGGAAACTAATCGGCGAAAACCGCCCAGATGCAAGGCTCCACGCCGAGACGCTGGACCGTGACCTGTGGGACCCGAAACGTCTGGAGATGCTGGCAGGGATCAAAGATCTGGTCGCGGTGCATAGACTTCGGGAAGTCTCCTGCCTCTATGGATTCACGCGTTTCGAACCGGCACCGCTCGCCGATGACGGCGTGGAGGATGTCGGTCTCGCAGTGAACGGCGCGCCGCTGGGTGAGACCCCGGACTGGCTCCCTGCCATCGAACAGTACGGCGAAGGCTTCTTCATTCGCCTTGACCCCAACGCGCTGATGGCATGGGCGACGCGATCAGATGTCCAGTTGCGGCGATCCGTGTTGAACGGCGGCTTGAAAGCCTGGAAGAAGTCCCGCCGCGATCGCGGCGCCTCGGACAAGATGGCCTGGGAAGGCGAACACATCGAGTACACGATGGCGCACAGCCTCTCCCATGCACTGATCAACGAGGTCGCCATCGACTGCGGTTACCCGGCAAGCTCGCTGAAAGAGCGCCTCTACCTCCTTCCGGGTCTACCGGGCCAGCCGAAGGAATGCGGCATCCTCATTTACACCGCCAGCGCCGGCAATCAGGGGACGCTAGGCGGCTTGGTCGAGGTTACCCGCCGATTCCCAATGGTCATGGCGTCCGCTCTCGGCCGTCTCGGTCTGTGTTCCGGAGACCCCATCTGTGCTGACCACGACCCCACCAGGGCCTCGGAGGACAGAGCGCTTCATGGTGCGGCCTGTCACGGATGTCTGCTGATCGCCGAGACAAGCTGCGAGCAGCGCAACGTGTTCCTCGACCGCAGCTTGTTGGTTGGGACTATTGCAGGCTCTGCCGCGTATTTCTGCACTGATGAATGATCGCGAGTCGTCCACGGCCGAGGGCCGTCTTCATGAATCTAGGGGCCATTCAGATTGCGCTGATGCATGCCGCATTACATACAATCCCTGTTGATAACAGTTAGGTTTCTGTGGATTGTGCGATCAACCCGAAGTTGCAGCTCAATGCCGGAAGGCTCACGCCAGCACCTCAGATGGGCGATTTCGGCAGGGGGGATTCGGCCCCTGGAGCAAGGACTTGCCCCTGCGCATACGTAACTGGATTTGACCACGAATCCTGATGGCGTGTGAGCCTGCCAAAAGTATCGCTCGCAGAATCCGCATCAAACGCCGTTTAAGATCAAAGGCATGCTACCGACAAAGGATTCATTTCGAGATTATGAACTAAAAGGAGAATACCATAATTTTACCTTACACCATCATGAATAGAATTACAGAACCTACGATTGGTTGAAAATACAAAGTCAAGTGGGGTTACTCAGTTGCTTGCGGACTCGAGCGAAATCAGTTCTCTTGGGCCGAAAACGGAGAATAACTCGATGCGACCCCCCTCACCCACCGAAGTAAATATCACACGATCAGGCGACGCAAAAACAACCACGCGCGTCACGCAACTTACGATCGCTAAACAACAGACAGAGCGAACGGAAACCAATGCGGCGCCTATAAGTGAGTATCATGGCATGGCCTGCTTCTTTCCGGCAGCCGCCGCAGCTTGCGACCTGCGCACGTTTCCGACGTGCGCCAATTCCCCGGGAAGCCCACCCCCCTGGGACGGACTCCTGCGCTGCGCGGAATAGCGAGAATGCGGCCTGGAGGGCAGGACGATGACAAAACTGTTTTATCCCCACGCCGAAAGGCTCCGTAGCCTGGGATTTCATGCAGCAGCCGAGGTCCCCGTACTCTTCGACGCCTCCGGACGATACTGTCGCGAACACAATCGCTATCTACGCGAACGGGCACTTGGCAAAGCTGGAATCGGGGATCGAGTTCCTTGGGAAGCCGATCGCATACCGTTGCCCAAGACTTTGGAGAACGCTGCACGCTATCTCGGAGTCTTCATCGATTGGTGCGGCTTCACGAAATCCGACTGGCGCACGCTTTGCTATAAAGTCGGAGTACTTGCCTTCCAAAACGACATGGCGCTCGGTCGGTGGTCGTTGAGCGGACGAAAGAACGATCCAAGGACAGCAAATCAACGGGCGGATGAAGCTGCAGCTTTCTTGGCTTGGGCCGCCGACCGGGGACTACGGGAGCCTTTTAATATCGAGCGACGGCTGCTTGTACGGCGCACACGCAGCGCGAGTAGTTCCCGCAAAGGTATGCGAACTGACAGGTCGAGATTAGGACGCTTGCCGGAATCTCGATCGAAGGACGTGGAGAAGGTCGGCTTCCTTCCCCGCCCACAACAAGTACGAGATTGGCTTCACGCGGTCCGCGACCAGAAAGGCTATGCGAAGTATCTCGCTTCGCGTTTCGTACTCGAGGCCGGAACGCGTTTATTTGAAACGGTCGCCATAAACGAAGACCAGATCCCTTCCCGGGAGAAGCTTGTCGAGCTTTCCTCGGCGGGGCAACTTGTAGCGCCAGTCACATTGCTTGTGACCAAGGGCGGCAGACCGCGAACGATTTTTCTAGCAATCCCGTTCCTTCTTGAAATCCGGCAATGGATCGAAGGGAAGCGACTGAGATTACGGTACCTGTGGCACAAACGTAAGAAGGCGCCCCCTTCGCCAAGACTGTTCCTGTCGGACGCTCGCGGTCATGAAGGCACACCGATTTCGAAAGCGCGGCTGTACGACTGTTTTCGTGAAGTAAACCCTCGTCCGACAGGCTGGCATACACACGCTGGCCGTCACACTTACGCATGCTTCTTCGTGCTCTACGCGCTTGAGGACGAAGCCGCGTCGGCGGGAAGAGCACTTTCCTCAATGGGTGCAGACTGGATCGTGGCGCGAGGGACTTGGTACCTCAAAACGTTGCAAAAACAGCTGGGTCACCTCAGCGAGGAAACAACAGAACTTTACCTGAGGTGGCTGGTCACCGCTTCCGGACTGTCGTCTGCGGCGACTGGATGGCACAGCTTCTTGTCCGACGGATCCGGCGAGGAGTTCGCGACATGATCCAGCCACGTCCACAGGAACCACCACCGCCGGAACGAGGCCTTTGTTTCTGGGTGAATTCTCACGATGGATCCCACTACAGAGTCGATCTGACTGAATTCGCTGCAGGCGGCAGACGTGCGAACTTGTCGCCGCGATTTCGGAAAAAGTGGCGCGGTGATTTTCGGGGTAGACCGGGATTCGCCCAGGGCCTTGCAGAGATACTGCAGGTTCTTTCTCCGCCGCCAGCTACGAGAGGTCCGTCAGGGCGCATTGCCGCCAGTTGCTGCGCTTCCTGGACCAAATAGATCCAGAAATGAGCGTTCAATCATTTGACCATCTTGAGGACAGTCATGGTGTTGCGCTCAAGCGATGGACGGAAAAGGAAGGTTATAGCGGAAACGCCTACAAACAAATCAAGGCTCTGGTGGACGCCGCACGGTTGGTGAGTGGATGCACGCCGCTCTTTTGGCCTGCTCGCTCAAGGGATCGGATTGCCCATAAAGACGACGTCGACTTGAAGGGATTCCAGCGGCTGTACAACGCAATGAAGAAGGAGGCGATGTCCATCAAGGCCATGTTCCAAGAGGGGCACATATTGGCCGAGGCAGGAAGGGATCCCAGGGGGAGCCAATCAGAGAAAGGAAGCGCTGAGTGGGAAGTGAGAGAAAACCATGCTTGGCTGGTTCAAGAGCTGACGCGCGATATCCTGCCCTCAAAGCAGAAGTTTTACGCTTCAGGTGGCAGGGGCCTTAACAAGGCAAACAGGGCGGCCCAAAAACATGACGGCCCGGAATACCTTGCGCCAGGCATGACGGAACGTGCCCGTGAGGGAATTGTCGGCAAGCTGCGCTGGTTCCATCCCAGCTACCAGGACACTGCGATCTACCTGTGGCTGTTTCTATTGGGCACCGGCTGGAATCTGGCCACGGCTGTTGAAATCGATGTATCGGAGGAGAGCGCGTGGTGCGAGCCCCATCCCCAGAAGCCAAAATTCTGCATCATCCACAGCTACAAGAATAGGCCCGGGAAGGAAGTATTCATTCCATGCCTACGGAAGCCGGAATGGCACCCGTATCGCATCCTCAGATTCATGATCGAACGGACCGCGCCGCTTAGGCGCACGGTGCTCAAACGGCTTGCTGTAGCTCGTGCAACGTTAAAGGCACAAGGCACCCCGGAAGCGGCTGCCGAAGTAGCAAGACTAGAGGCGATGTCGAAAAGCCCATGGCTGTATCATGTCGTGAATCAGGTCGGTGAGATCGGGTATCTCACCAGCAGCGATTCCTTTCACCTGAACAACATCGTTAGGCTAGTCGCTGACAAACACGGGTTGTTCGAGCAACATCCAAGCTTGGCGGCTGTTGTGACCCGCGATGGCAGGAGCGCTTGGATAGGGCATGCCTACATAACGAGCGGCAACAACATCCTGATTGCGCGGCTTGCGGCCCAGCACGCCGACTACAGTTCGCTCGTCCACTATCTCAATCGCCGACGCTATCGAGCTCAAAGCGAGGGCTTGGTCCGCAGCTTCCAAGACGCCGCTTTCAGCGAAATAGAAAGTGGGCGCGTCGTAGATGCGTCCCGAATTCGATTGATGCTGGAAAGAGGGCAGATAACGCCGGAGCAGGAGAGACGGCTGCTCGATGTTCGAAAGCGGACGCGTCTGGGTATGGGATGTCTAACCCCCACGACCCCTCCACCGGGAATTTCACCCGATCACTTGCCAGGGACCGTTTGTCGGGTTCAACGATGCACCGGATGTAGCAGCGGTATAGTGTTCGGTGACAGCATTATCCCCCTCGCCCGTGCGAGAGCAGAACTCCTCTTCATTCAGCGAACGATCCCCATGGCGGCATGGGCCGGATCATCATTCGCAGAAGAGGCAGAAGCGCTTGAGTCGACGCTGGCCGAATTCGACGCCGCAGAAGTCGAGGAATTGGTTCAAGACTGGCTCGGCAGGCTTCTGTCGGGAGAGCGTCAGGCCCATGATACGTTCCCTGCCTATTGAGCCTGCAATGGCAACCCGCCCCGAAGAGTGGGTTCCCGCCTTGACCCTCGCAGTTGGCAATTACTCGTCCCTCGGCGCTATGCCTTGGGAGCAAGTTCGTCACATCGAAATCTTCCCGAACGTTAGGGTGGGAGAGAGCACCTGGATTGTCCCCGAAGAATGGCTGCCGCCCGGGGAGCTCCGGCGGGCCCGCAGCAGGACACTGGTAGTTTCGTGCGCGCGGGAAGGCCAAGAATTAGAAGATGGAACATCGATAACAGACCAAAGCATCCGACGGTCACTCCTTGCGCTGGCTCTCCCCCGAAGGACGCGCACGGGCGTAAGGAGCTTGAAGCCTTCCAGTTGGCTGCAAAAAGCTCGGTTGCTTCTGCACATGGCGGAATGGGTTACATCAAACCGAACATCGCCGGATCGCACTCTCTGGTCCCATTTGTCCGACGAAGATTGGAAGACGATGCCGCTGGAGCTTTCGGATTCATCAGGATCCCGTGAGAGAATTCGTGCAGTGATACGGGACCTGGCCGAACTTGGGAGTCGAGGAGTCCTTTCCGACTTCCCTCTCCCTCAACCCGTAGCCGGACGAACCCCAACGGGCGTCGTACTGGAAACCCCTTCTCGAGAAGAAACTCCTCGCCGTGTTCCCGAAGAAAAGGAAGCCAGATCAACAGAACCCTTTAGCGACGCGTTCGTGAGCGAAGTGGTTCGCCGCGCCATATGGCTGCAAGATAACTTGGGTTCGCAATTGATAGAGTGCTGGGCGCTGCTACGGTCCCATGCAACAGAAGCCGCTTCGAAAGGCCGGAGTACAAGCCACCCGAAAGCGATCGAAGAACGCAGGGCAATCATAGCGTCCTTCCCTTGGCATGATGCCTCGGGCGATCCGCTAGACCACCTTCCTTGGGAAGTTTCGTGGACCAAGGAAAAACGCACGACAGCTATCTGGCCACCTCGCGACGCCAGCAGCATCAACATCATGATCGGTGTGCTGCAAGCGTTGAACTACTGTGTGGTCGGCTTCTGCACGGGTGGCCGCTCGAGCGAGCTGCTCGATGGTGATGACACTTCGGTTGATCCCGATAACTCGGGTCATTACCAGGCACGGACTGTCAAGCTCGAAGACACCGAAACAGGCCGCATTCGCGATTGGCCGATCCATCCTAGAGCTCGAAGGGCGCTGCACCTTCAGCAAGAGATCGCGCAGGTCATTCGCCCTGACGGCGAGGGACATTTATGGATGCTGCTCCAGGATGGGGCTGAACCGGCCGGCTCACCTCTTCGCAACGTGAACGAACCGGTTGTCCGAGCCATTTCTCAGCTAGGATTGAAACATCTGACGGGAAACAGTCGGCCCCATTCGCACCGATGGCGACATACGGTTGCTCGATTGATCGCCCTTTGCGTCGCATCGGCGCCTCAGGTGCTGATGGACCTTTTTGGTCACCGCGACCTGGAAATGACGCTGCACTACATGCTTTCGGATCCAGAAATCGCCCAAGAGGCAAAGAGGGTTGCTTCCGAGATCGCGTATGCAATAGCCGAGGAGGCGCTTGGCGACGTCGAGGCCGGAACAGCTGGTGGAGCCGTGGCAACTTCGCTTGAGAATGGCATTGCCGACTTCAAGATGCGACGCGGGGAACACGAACTTGGCAGCGAAAGCCTGTCGGAAGCGATCAGAATCCTGACCTTCAATGGCTCCCACTGGGAACTGGTCCGGCCAGGGGTACTTTGCACAAAAGGACTCGGAGAATTCGGTCCATGCACCCAAGGGAGAGGCTCCCCTGACCCCGGCGGCTGCCGCACCAGTTGCGAACATCGTCTCGAGATGGCGCGAGCCAAGGCGGATTGCGCGGGAGCTCTGGATCAGTTGCTGCGTGAGCACGCCATAGCCATCGAGGAACAAGCCGGTATGGTCCTCGCGAACATAGAAGGGCAAATCCTCGCGCATTTGAAGCGTTGGGACGATGTGCGGGAAAAGGTATTCGCCAGCAGCGAAACAGCAAGGTCGATTTGGTCCAGCCGCCGAACCGCATGAATGGAAGCACCTCCGATGCCGGCAAGCCAGAAGAATAAACCGCAAACGCCTCCACCGAAGACCATCGCAGCTCTCGGACGAGATGCAGCTGCCCGCAAGGCGGCTAGAACAGAAGATAAGATCGCACATGCGCAGAGGGCCATCGAGGCCGACATTGAGAAACACGGAGGAGTGTATCCATATGCCGGCGGCAGACTGAGCGCCAAAGAAGTCTTGAGGCGCGCGGGTCTCAACGAAACTCTTCTGCAAAAATCCCGGCACACAAGCCTGAAGGTTCGGGTTAACAGCTGGGTCACCGACATCAAAGAAAAGCAACTTAAAGGCAAGGACGTCGTCCGGAAAGCCGTCACCGAACGTGCGGACCGTTCCGACGACGAGCTCTTTCGGATCAGACAGCAATGGGCCGAAGCCGAACTGGAATTCGTGGAACAGGAGAACGAGATAGCGCGTCTCCAAAAAAATTGCGCCGAACTCGAAGAGGAGGTTCGCGTTCTAAGGGACAAAGCCTCCAGGGAAATCGCTTCGGACATCGAGCCGGACGCGCTGGCCGACTTGCTTCGCGAATTCTTGCGCGCCCAACACGCTGGGCCCGACCATCCTTCGAGTAAACCGCTCTAAGATCCCCGGGAGCTCGCGGTCAGCGCTCCACTTGCGGTCGATCGCTCCTAAGAGCGCCACCAGCGATTACATCCTCTTCCAAAAATGAGGTTGCGTTCCTTCGTCGAGAAGTGGCGTCCTTCACTCGCCTGAGGCTACCGTCGCAACCACCGTGGTTCGGCATATTATGAATTGGTATGCCGACTACTATCAGCTTGGTTTTGCTACAGAAATATGCCGCCGCCTGATTACTTGTGCGGGAGCACCAGCGGCTGTAGTTAAGAGGAACTAGCACCTCTTGGATTCAAAACTAGCAAGTAGTACATTCCGCGCCTCTTCGGCGCGGAATTTGATTCATATGGAAGAACAAAAACAGCAACGTGCTCATGCGGAAGACTTCACCTTATTGGGCGAGAGGGTATCCCAGCTTATTAAAGATGAAAAAATTTCGCACGCATCTAAAGCGCCGATATATTTATTACTTGCGCATAAATTCTATGCCGATGACGATAGCATCCATGACTCGTTTACAGATGGAGCGAATGATTGCGGCGTAGATGCCATTTATATTGAAAGAAGCCTAAACCAGCCACGCGTCCATATTATCCAATCAAAATACTACGAAAGCGAACGAAAGTCCCGAAATTGCTATAAAGCGAGCACGCTTGAAAAAATTCATAGATTTCTAGAAATCATAAAAGATACAAGCCTAGATCTAGATAGAATTTGCAATCCGGCACTTGTACAAAAGATTTATGAAATTCGCGACCTACAAAAGAGAGACTTTCCTGAACTGAAAGTATGGCTTGTCAGCAATGGCTCGCCATGTTCGGAAGCAGAAGTACGCCCTCTAACGAACGCGCTTAATAGAAAGAGCATCGAGGTAGAGCAATTTCACCTTTTGGAATTAGTAGAATTTTGTATCAAGAGAAGGAGCAGCCGAACAGAACATGTATTTCACGTTCGAGATATCGGCGTACTCGAACACGGACATTCGATTCTGAGGGGTTTGGTTGCCTTTATTTCTGCCAGAGAGCTATATAATTTAATAAAGGATATTAGAAACGAACGCAAAATTGACTATACGTTATTTGATATGAATGTCAGGGGGTTTCTTGGTTCCCATACTGCTGTCAATCAAGAAATATTTCGCACCGCTGACAGCACAGAGAATCGCTTTTTTGCTTCTTTTAATAACGGCATAACAATAGTCGGAACTGACTTCAAAGTTATGGCCACATCCGATCAGCCGAAGATAGGCGTAAAAAATCTGAATATTGTAAACGGGGCTCAAACATGCTCGGCGATTTTTGATGCAATGGCGCAGCATTATCCGGACACGTCTCGATTTCGCGATTTGTCTGTACTCATTCGCGTTTTTGCGACAGATGACCGCGATCTAATTGGACGAATTGCACTTTCAAGCAACAGCCAAAACCGCATCAATCCCCGAGACTTGAAGGCAAACGAGAAGGAACAGATACAACTCGAAAAGGACCTACTAGAAAGAGGAATTCAGTATGTTCGGAAACGCGGGCTCTATGAAGAATTCCCCAGCGAACTAGTGGAGTTGGATGCCCTAAAAGCAGGACAAATAGCCCTCGCATATATTCATTTGGAACCGGCTCAGGCCAAAAGAGATTCCGATGACATTTTCTTGGATACTTATGGAAAAATATTCTATAACTTAAATCTCGATAAATTGGTCGATGGATTCAGATTGTATCAAAGGATATCTAAGAAAAGAGCAGAGATAGAAGAGAATATTAGAATAAAAGGGGTGATGCGGACAGAAAATACATTTGTTACATATGGTTCTTTCCATATATTGACGATGTGCGCTGTCGGGAAAATAATTCACCCCAATGCGACCGATGACGAGCTGATAGATCTAGCGATTGAAAATATTTCAAAGGTGTTGATTCAACTAGACTCGCCAGCTTACTATTCATTCTTCAGGAACCCTGCATACACAAAGCTTCTGATTGACGAAATGCAGCAGCCTTCACTCTTCGAGTGATCGTTAAAGTATTTCGGAACTCACATCAACACCGCCCAGATCTGGTCAATCTTCCGCTTAATAGGTTGCCGAAGACGGAACCAAGTCGCCAACGTGCGAGACTAGCCCCGAAGCCCATCCCACCCGCCGTCATCCTCGGGCTTGACCCGAGGACCCATTCCGTAATGTCCGCGCCACGCCCGATGACGCAGACCACTCACCACCCCATTCCGCCGTAAAGCTCGCTCCAGTCCGGGTTCATGGACTCGATCAGCTCGATCTTCCATTGCCGCCGCCAGCGCTTCAGCGATTTCTCCCGCTGGATCGCATCGGTGATGTCGTCATGTTCCTCGTACCAGACGAGCCGGACCGCGCCGTACTGCGAGGTGAAGGCCCTCTTGTTGATTCGCTGCTTGTGGTCGTGAACACGCTGCGACAGGTCGGCGGTGACGCCGATATAGATCGTCCCGCCCTTCCTGCTTGCCAGCATGTAGACATAGCCGCCCATCGTTCGAGCTTCACGGAATGGGTCCTCGGGTCAAGCCCGAGGATGACGGACGGGAGGCATCGCGGCCAACGTCAGGCGTCGGCGATTAGCCGAGCCATTTCCCCATCCGTCATCCTAGGGCTTGACCCTAGGATCCATTCCGTGAGCGATCCACCTCACTGGAGGTGCAGAACAGCCGCTTTCCCATTCGAACACCACAGCCCTTCGCTGATTTCACGGAATGGATCCTCGGCTCAAGGCCGAGGATGACGGCGGGGGAGGAGGCATCGCGGCTAACGTCAGGCATCGGCGATTGGCCGAGCCATATCCCCACCTCCGTCATCCTAGGGCTTGACCCGAGACAAGCGAAGCGCCGTCGTCGCCCCTAGGATCCATTCCGTGAGCGATCCACTTCACTGAAGGTGAAGAACACCCGTCCTCCCGTTCGAACACGGCAACCCTTCGCTCATTTCACGGAGTGGATCCTCGGCTCAAGGCCGAGGATGACGATCGGAGTTGTCGCCCGCAGCCAATCGCCGAGACCGAAGGAAACTTATCCACCCTCCCGCCACCGCCCATACCCTTGCCCGATGACCGAGACGCATCGTCCCATCTTCGACTGGCAAGCCGCCATAGACCGCAACCGCGAGGCGCTTCTGCGCATCGTCGCGGTGCTGTTCGTGCGCGCCGGGCTGGATGAAGGCGGGGCCGATCTGGTGACGCGGCGCGCCTGGCGGACGATCCTGCGCGTGCTGCGCCCCGCCGAATCCGCCGCCCGCCGGCTGATCGTCATCGCCGCGCGCAGCATCGACGTCGGGCCCCTGAAACCGCGCCCCGCGAAAGAGCCGACGGCCCTAGAACAACTGCAAGCGGCCGGCCTCGTCGTCACCCACACCGGCCTCAATCTCGGCCTCGCCCGCATGTGGCAGCCGCAACCGGAAGTCCCGCAGCCCGCGGAACCGCTCCTCCCAACCTTCGCACTCACCGATCCGCCGCGCCGTTTCGACCCAAGGGCTGGGACGGAAAACACCCGTTCCCGTGCGGCGGGTTCGACCTTGCCGACGACCACGAGGAGGTCAGCGCCGACCACCTCTGCGCCCGTCTCAAGGCGCTGAAGCGCGCGCTGGAGGACATCGACGGACACGCAAGACGGCTCGCCCGCCTGCAGGCCCGGCGCGCCGCAGCCCTCTTCGCGCCAGCAAGCGAAGCGCAGCTTAAGGGCGCGAAGCAAAGAATATCCGCGAGAGCCAGACCTCCCCTCCGCCACGGCTGGCCACCGGGCCACCGCCCAGGCTCCACCCGCACGGTCGACAGCGTCCTGCGCGAATGCCACGCCCTCGCGCTCCAGGCGCTGCGCCCGGACACGTCGTGAGGCCGGGGACCGATCGGATCCTCGCAATCCGCGCGCGACGCCGTGTGCGGAGGCGATGGCGCGCGCCCCTTGATGCCGCGAACGCCGCGCTGCTAAACCCCGGCAGCCCCAACAGGAACCCGCCCATGCAGCCCTGGATCGAACTCGACACCGCCACCGTGCCCGGCGACGGGCAGCAATTGCGGCTGATCCGGCGCGGCGACGAATATTCCATCATGACCGGGCCGACGGCGCTGATGAACAGCCGCCAGTTCGGCTCCGAGGAGGCGCTGGCGCGGCTGGCGCGCGAGCGGGTCGGCGACCGCAAGGCGCCCGCGATCCTGATCGGCGGTCTCGGCATGGGCTTCACGCTGCGCGCCGCGCTCGCCGAATTCGGCGCCGACGCCCGCATCACCGTCGCCGAACTGGTGCCGGCGGTGGTGGAATGGGCGCGCGGGCCGCTGTCGGAGATCTTCAAGGGCAGCCTCGACGATCCGCGCGTCGCCGTGCATGTGGGCGACGTGGCCGAGGCCATCCACCAGGGCGGCTGGGACGCGATCCTGCTCGACGTCGACAACGGCCCGGAAGGGCTGACCCGCGACGAGAACGACGCGCTTTACGGGTTCGAGGGCCTGGCGCTCGCCAGGCGCGCGCTGACGCGCAAGGGCATCCTCGCCGTCTGGTCCTCACACCGCAGCCCGGCCTTCACCAAGCGGCTCAACCAGTCGGGCTTCGCGGTCGAAGAGGTCACCGCCCGCGCCCGCGGCAAGCGCGGCCCCCGCCACACCATCTGGATCGCGACCGCGTGACGGGCCGTGCGGGCGGACATGCGGTTTGGCAAGGTCAGGCTCACCGGTTGCGCCTGATCCCCTCCACCTGCGCCAGCACGGCGTTCGCCGCTTCGAGCACGTTGGAACCCGGCCCGAAGATTTCCGCGACGCCGGCGGCGCGCAGTTCGGCGTAGTCCTGTTCGGGAATGACGCCGCCGCAGACGACCTTGATGTCGCCGGCGCCGACGGCCTTCAGGCGGTCGATCAGTTCGGGCACCAGCGTCAGGTGTCCCGCGGCAAGCGAGGAGACGCCGACGACGTCGACGCCCATCGATTTCGCCTTTTCGGCGACCTCCTCGGGCGTCTCGAACATGTCGGAGAGATCGACCGTGAAGCCCATGTCGGCGAAGGCGGTGGCGATCACCTTGGCGCCGCGGTCATGGCCGTCCTGGCCCATCTTGGCGACGAGGATGTGCGGCTTGCGGCCGAGCGTCTGCGCCACTTCGCCGATGCGGGTCTGGATGGCGGCGTATTCCGGATCGTCCTTGTAGGCCTCGCCATAGACGCCGGAAATGACCCGGGTCGTGGCGTGGAAGCGGGCAAAGGCGCGCTCCATCGCGTCGGAAATCTCGCCCAGCGTCGCGCGCGCACGCGCCGCCTCGACGGCGGCTTCCAGCAGGTTGCCCTGCCCCGACGCGGCCACCTGTTCCAACGCCGCGAGCGCCTCCGCGCAGGCCTTCTGGCTGCGGGTCTCGCGCACCCGCTTCAGCTTGGCGATCTGCGAGGCGCGGACCTTAGTGATGTCGATGGCGAGGATGTCGACCTTGTCGGGATCGGCCGGGCGGAAGCGGTTGACGCCGACGATCACCTCCTCGCCCTTGTCGATGCGCGCCTGTCGGCGGGCCGCCGCCTCCTCGATGCGCATCTTCGGCAAGCCGTCCTCCACGGCCTTCGTCATGCCGCCCAGCGCCTCCACTTCCTGGATCAGTTCCCAGGCCTTGTCGGCGAGGTCCTTCGTCAGCGCCTCGACATAGTAGGAGCCGCCAAGCGGGTCGACGACATTGGCGACCCCGGTCTCGTGTTCCAGGATCAGCTGCGTGTTGCGGGCGATGCGGGCCGAGAAATCCGTCGGCAGCGCCATCGCCTCGTCGAAGGAATTGGTGTGCAGCGACTGCGTGCCGCCGAGAATCGCGGACATCGCCTCGAAGGCGGTGCGCACGATGTTGTTGTAGGGATCCTGCTCGGTCAGCGAGACGCCCGAGGTCTGGCAGTGGGTGCGCAGCATCTTGGAGCGGTCGGACTTCGCGCCGAAATCCGTCATGATCTTCGACCAGAGCTGGCGCGCGGCCCTGAGCTTTGCCGCCTCCATGAAGAAGTTCATGCCGATGCCGAAGAAGAAGGAGAGTCGGCCGGCAAAGGCGTCGACATCGAGGCCGCGCGAGGTGGCGGCGCGGACATATTCCATGCCGTCGGCGAGCGTGTAGGCGAGTTCCTGCGCCAGCGTCGCGCCGGCCTCCTGCATGTGGTAGCCGGAAATCGAGATCGAATTGAATTTCGGCATCTCGCGGGCGGTGAAGTCGATGATGTCGGCGACGATGCGCATCGACGGGTCCGGCGGGTAGATATAGGTGTTGCGGACCATGAACTCCTTGAGGATGTCGTTCTGGACCGTGCCGGTGAGCTTCGCCTTGTCGACGCCCTGTTCCTCGCCGGCGACGATGAACATGGCGAGCACCGGGATGATCGCGCCGTTCATGGTCATCGAGACGGACATTTCGGCGAGCGGGATGCCGTCGAACAGGATTTTCATGTCCTCGACCGAGTCGATCGCAACGCCCGCCTTGCCGACATCGCCGGAAACGCGCGGATGGTCAGAGTCGTAGCCGCGGTGGGTGGCGAGATCGAAGGCGACGGACAGGCCCTTCTGCCCGGCGGCGAGGTTGCGCCGGTAGAAGGCGTTGGATTCCTCCGCCGTGGAAAAGCCCGCATATTGCCGGATCGTCCACGGCCGGCCCGCATACATGGTCGCCTTGACGCCGCGCGTGAACGGCGCAAAGCCGGGCAATTCGTCGGCCGCGCCCTCGGGCAGGTCTTCCGCGGTATAGAGCGGCGCGACGGTGATGCCCTCCGGCGTGTGCCAGTCGAGGGTGGAGGGATCGCGGCCCTTCATTTCCTTGGAGGCCAGATCGAGCCAGTCGCGTTTGGTCTTAGGCATGGAAGGCCTCCCCTCGAACATCGCGCTGCACCCCTCTGTCGGCTGCGCCGACATCTCCCCCGCAAGGGGGGAGAGTGGATGGAGCCGGCGAAGCACCGTGCCCTGCGATTTTACGCCGATAATGATGCTTGGCTCCACTCTCCCCCCTTGCGGGGGAGATGTCCCGAGGGGACAGAGGGGGGGACGGCTCAGCCATTGGCGATTTCCTCCAATTCCCGGACGGCTGCGACGATGTGGTCGCAGACGGCGTCGAGTTCGTGCATCACTTCGTGGTTCCAGAACCGGATCACGGTCCAGCCGGTCCGACCCAGCTTGCCGGTTCTCTTCTCGTCAAAGGCCATCGCGCCCGCCTCCGCGTGCTGCGTCCCGTCGACCTCGACGATCAGCCGATGCTGCGGACAGGCGAAATCCGCGATATGGCCCGCAACCGGCATCTGGCGGCGGAAGCCGAGCCCCATCAGACGATGCGCGCGGATCTGGTTCCAGAGACGGCGCTCCACCTCCGTCATGTCCTTGCGCATGCGTTTTGCGTTGGCGCGAAGCTGCGGACTGACGGGCTGTCTCGGCATCGGTCCCCCCTCTGTCGGCTGCGCCGACATCTCCACCGCAAGGGGGGAGAGTGGTGCGCGGGCACTCACCGCTCGAACTCCATGATCACGGCGTCCACCGCCAGGCTGGCGCCGACTGCAACAGGGATCTTGGCGACCTTGCCGGCCTTTTCGGCGCGCAGGACGTTTTCCATCTTCATCGCCTCGATGATGGCGAGCGTCTGGCCCTCTTCCACCGCGTCGCCCTCTTCCACATGCAGCGCGACGACGAGGCCGGGCATGGGGCAGAGCAGCAGGTTGGAGGTGTCCGGCGGCTGCTTCTCCGGCATCATCGCGGCAAGCCGCGCGACATGCGGGGCAAGCACGGAAACCTTCAGGTCGGCGCCGCGATAGCGCACGCGGAAGCCGCCGGGGATCGGGCGGACCTTCATCGCGGCGATCTCGCGCCAATGCCCGGCCTCGTCCGTCTCCGCGAAGATCGTCGCCACATGGTCGCCCGGCCGCCAGGCGATCTGGTAGGCCCGCGCGCCGTCCTCGTCGGAGAAGGTCAGCCAGACCGGCGTGCCCCACTCTCCATTGGGCGGAGCCGTCAGGCTTTCCTCGTCGTAGAAGCCGCGGGTCGCCTCGTCGTCGATGGCGATGTCGAAGGTCTCGCCGCCCGCGCGCACCACGAAGGGCGTTTCGGCCGGGCCGTATTTGCGGCCCTTCTCCATGCGCCCGGTGATGAAGGCACCGCGCCGGTCGGCGATCCACTGGGCCATCGCGGCCGTGGCGGCGACAAGGCGCAGATTGTCGGACGACAATTCCGCGCCGGCGAAACCGTCGGGATATTCCTCGGCAATGAAGGCGGTGGTGATCGCGCCCGAGCGGAACCGCGGATGGTCCATCACGGCCGACAGGAACGGCAGGTTGTGGCCGATGCCCTCGACCTCGAAGGCGTCGAGGGATTCCGCCATCGCCTCGACCGCCTCGTCGCGTGACGGCGCCCAGGTGCAGAGCTTGGCGATCATCGGGTCGTAGAACATCGAGATCTCGCCGCCCTCGTAGACGCCGGTGTCGTTGCGCACGATCACGCCGTCGAAGCGCGTGCCCTCGACCGGCGGCCGGTAGCGCGTCAGCCGGCCGATCGACGGCAGGAAGTTGCGATACGGATCCTCGGCGTAAAGCCGGCTCTCGATCGCCCAGCCCTTCAGCTTCACGTCGTCCTGCGTGATCGACAGGCGCTCGCCGGCGGCGACGCGGATCATCTGCTCGACGAGGTCAACGCCGGTGATCAGTTCGGTGACGGGATGCTCCACCTGCAGGCGGGTGTTCATCTCCAGGAAGTAGAAATTGCGGTCCTTGTCGACGATGAATTCGACCGTGCCGGCGGACGCATAGCCCACCGCCTTCGCCAGCGCGACGGCCTGCTCGCCCATGGCCTTGCGGGTCTCCGCGTCCAGAAAGGGCGACGGCGCTTCCTCGATGACCTTCTGGTTGCGCCGCTGAATGGAGCATTCGCGCTCGCCCAGATAGACCGCGTTACCGTGAGAGTCGGCCAGAACCTGGATCTCGATATGGCGCGGCTCGGTGACGAACTTCTCGATGAAGATGCGGTCGTCACCGAAGGAGGACGCGGCCTCGGATTTGGAGCGCTCGAAGCCCTCGCGCGCCTCGGCGTCGTTCCAGGCGATGCGCATGCCCTTGCCGCCGCCGCCGGCAGAAGCCTTGATCATCACCGGATAACCGATCTGCGAGGCGATGCGGACGGCATGTTCGGCGTCGTCGATGAGGCCCATATAGCCCGGCACGGTGGAGACATTCGCCTCCGCCGCGATCTTCTTGGAGGTGATCTTGTCGCCCATCGCCTCGATGGCGTTCGGCGGCGGGCCGATGAAAGCGATGCCTTCCGCCTTCAGGCGCTCGGCGAACTCGGCGCGCTCCGACAGGAAGCCGTAGCCCGGATGGACGGCGTCGGCGCCGGTCTCCTTGCAGGCCTCGATGATCTTGTCGATGACAAGATAGCTCTGCGCGGCCGGGGACGGACCGATGAAGACCTTCTCGTCGGCCATCTCCACATGCAGCGCGTTGGCATCGGCCTCCGAGTGCACGGCGACCGTGCCGATGCCGAGGCGCTTTGCGGTCTTGAAGACGCGGCAGGCGATTTCACCGCGGTTGGCGACGAGGATCTTTGAGAAGAGTTCGGTGGTCATGGATGCGCCTCCTCTCTGTTCTGATGGGAACAGAACACGCCACCGTCGTCCTCGGGCTTGACCCGAGGATCCATTCCGAACGCGTCGAGGCCGCGCATGATTGTTTTCAAGTCCCGCATTCTTCTTCTTGTCCCCTCCGGAATGGATCCTCGGGTCAAGCCCGAGGATGACGACAGTGGTTTGCCCTCGCCCAAGGCCTAGACCTCCAGAACATCCACGAACGCCTCCGGGAAACTGGCCCGGGCGACGTCTTCGTCGATTTGCAGCAGGGCCTCGTAGGAGGCCGGGTCGAAAGGCTTTTCGGCCGGCACGACCTCCCTGTTGAACAGGAAGGACAGCCGCCGCGCGTCGAGGTTGCCGCGCTCGAACGGCTCCGTGCCGAACTGGTGCCAAAGCGCGTGCATGAAGGCCAGATCGGCGAGCGCCTCGTGCTTGTCCCGGTCGGGAAAGCGCTTGCGCTCGACGATTGGCGACACGCCCTTCGGATTGGCGCGCCTTATGGTGAACTGAAAGCCGGTGCCCGGCAGACCGGACGGAAAGCCGCGATGCTTGGTCATGTCGGGCAGTTTCGGCATCAGGCGGCGTCTCCGATCTTGTCCTGCGTTTTCATCTCGAAGTCGGAGGCGTCGTGGCGTTCCCACAGCTGGCTTTCAGGCTTGCCGGCCGTGCGGTTGACCATGGTGCCGCGCTTGGCCGCGGGCCGGTCGGCGATCTGCTTCGTCCAGCGCTGGACGTGCTGGTACTCGTCGACCGACAGGAAATCGCCGGCGTCGTCATAGGCCTGCTTGGCCGCCAGGCGTCCGTACCAGGGCCAAATGGCGATGTCGGCGATCGAGTATTCGGCACCGGCCATGTACTCGTTGTCGGCAAGGTGGCGGTTCAGGACGTCCATCTGGCGCTTCACCTCCATGGCATAGCGGTCGATGGCGTATTTGATCTTCACCGGCGCATAGGCGTAGAAATGCCCGAGACCGCCGCCGAGATAGGGCGCGGACCCCATCTGCCAGAACAGCCAGTTCATCGCCTCGGCGCGGCCGCGCACATCCGTCGGCAGGAAGGCGCCGAACTTCTCGGCAAGGTAGAGAAGGATCGAGCCGGATTCGAACAGCCGGACCGGATCGCCGCCGCCCTTCGGCGCGTGGTCCATCATGGCCGGGATCTTGGAATTCGGGTTGACCGAGACGAAGCCGGAGCCGAACTGGTCGCCCTTGCCGATGCTGATCAGCCAGGCGTCGTATTCGGCCTCCGAATGGCCGGCCGCGAGCAGTTCCTCCAGCATGACGGTGACCTTCACGCCGTTGGGCGTGCCCTGTGAGTAGAGCTGCAGCGGATGCTTGCCGACCGGCAGTTCCTTTTCGGACTGCGCGCCGGCGGTCGGACGGTTCGTGGAGGCGAAGGCGCCGCCATTCTGCGCGTCCCAGGTCCAGACCTGGGGCGGAACGTAGCCGGCGGGGAAATTGTTGGCGGGATCGAACTTATCGCTCATGGACCATGACTCTCTTTGGAAAAGGGATTGTGGATGCGAAGAAAATCGCACCAACAATATGGCCCGCCCCGGCGTGGAAAAAAGATCGCGGCGTCATTGCTGCCCCTCGCCGCCAGACACAACTTCGCGATCAAGGTAGCGCGGCGCAACGGCGCCGGTCAGCCAGACGCCGTTGTCGGCCTGCCAGAAAGGCTGGCCTTCGGCATGCATCGCGCCCGCCTCGACCCGCAGGATCACCGGCACGCCATAGCGCATGCCGACGCGTCTCGCCGTCTCCGTGTCGCCGGAAAGATGGACATGACGCCGGCCCATCGGCTTCAGCCCCTGCTTCAGGATCGATTGCAGGAACCGCGTCGCCGTGCCGTGGAAGAGGATCGCCGGCGGCTCCACCGGCTCTCCGACCGTGTCGACCTCGATCGAATGGCCCTGCGCGGCACGGATGCTCGCTCCGTCTTCGGAAAGGGTGAAGCGCTTCTTGTCGTTGGTCTCGACGACCTGCCTGAGAAGATCGGGATCGATCCGCTTGCCGGCCGCCCTCGCCTTCTCGATCAGTTCGTCGACCGAAACCCAGCCCTCGCTGTCCATGGCCACGCCAATGCTCTCCGGCGCGTGCCGGAGGACATAGGAGAGGAATTTGGAGGTTTCGGTGAGGGGCACGTCAGACCTTCCCGCCGCTCGTCAGCACTTGCTCCGCGCCTGTCTTCAAGACATGCTCTACGCATTCGCGCCAGTCATGCGCGGCAGCCAGGTCGTTTGTGCTTCCGTCTTTCCAGACATACGTCCCCATATCCGACAGCACCTGCACAACTGGCATATCCGGCCAACGTTCCCATTGGACTTTCAGGAAGAGGTGCATTGCAGCCAATGCCTCGACCTCCGTGAGAACCTTGTTGGTATTGTCCAGCGGCTTCATACCTTCGCTCACAACGGAATGTTGTCGTGCTTCTTGGTCGGTGCCGGGGCCTGCTTGCCTTTCAGCAGTTCGAACGCCTTGGCCACGCGGCGGCGTGTCGAATGGGGCATGATCACCTCGTCGATGAACCCGCGCTGGGCGGCGACGAAGGGGTTGGCGAAGCGGTCCTCGTATTCCTTGGTGCGCGCGGCGATCTTCTCCGGGTCGCCCAGTTCGGAGCGGTAGAGGATCTCGGTCGCGCCCTTGGCGCCCATCACGGCGATCTGCGCGGTCGGCCAGGCATAGTTGACGTCGGCGCGGATGTGTTTCGAGGCCATGACGTCATAGGCGCCGCCATAGGCCTTGCGGGTGATGACGGTGACTTTCGGCACCGTCGCCTGGGCATAGGCGAAGAGCAGCTTTGCGCCATGCTTGATGATGCCGCCATATTCCTGCGCCACGCCCGGCAGGAAGCCCGGCACGTCGACGAAGGTGAGGATCGGGATGTTGAAGGCGTCGCAGAAGCGCACGAACCGGCCGGCCTTCTTGGATGCGTCGATGTCGAGGCAGCCGGCCAGCACCATCGGCTGGTTGGCGACGACGCCGACGGTCGAACCGTTCAACCGGATGAAGCCGCACAAAATGTTGCCTGCGTGATCCTTCTGGATCTCGAAGAAGGCGCCCTCGTCGGCGACCTTGGTGACGACCTCGTGCATGTCGTAGGGCTTGTTGGCATTGTCCGGCACCAGCGTGTCGAGGCTCATCTCGATCCGGTCGCCCGGATCGGCCGTCGGGATCAGCGGCGGCGTCTCGCGGTTGGAGGCCGGCAGGAAGTCGAACATGCGGCGCACTTCCAGAAGCGCCTCGACGTCGTTCTCAAAGGCTCCGTCGGCGACCGACGACTTGCGCGAATGGGTGGACGCGCCGCCCAGCTCCTCGGCCGTGACGATCTCGTTGGTGACCGTCTTCACCACGTCCGGGCCGGTGACGAACATGTAGGACGTGTCCTTCACCATGAAGATGAAGTCGGTCATGGCCGGCGAATAGACCGCGCCGCCCGCGCACGGGCCCATGATGACGGAAATCTGCGGGATGACGCCGGACGCCTGGGCGTTGCGCCAGAACACCTCGGCATAGCCGCCGAGCGAGGCGACGCCCTCCTGGATGCGCGCACCGCCGGAATCGTTCAGGCCGATGATCGGCACGCCGTTCTGCATGGCGAGGTCCATCACCTTGCAGATCTTCTCAGCGTGCGTTTCCGACAGCGACCCGCCGAAGACGGTGAAATCTTGGCTGAAGACATAGACCGGACGGCCGTTGATCGTGCCCCAGCCGGTGACGACGCCGTCGCCCGGCGGCTGGTTGGCCTGCATGCCGAAATCGGTGCAGCGATGCGTCTTGTAGGTGTCGTATTCCTCGAACGAGCCCTCGTCGAGCAGCACTTCCAGCCGCTCGCGAGCGGTCAGCTTGCCCTTGGCGTGCTGCGCGTCGATGCGCTTCTGCCCGCCCCCGAGACGCGCCTCGGCGCGACGGTCTTCCAGTTGTTCCAGAATTTCCTGCATCAGGCGATCCCGCGCTTCTTGAGCCACATCCAGACGGCGGGAAAGACCGCGGCGGCAAGGCCGGCCTTGGCGAGGTCGCCGAAGAGGAACGGCGTCAGGCCCCAGGCGAGCACCGGCTTGTCCCAGCCGACCAGCGTTCCGAGCCACAACAGGCCCGGCACATAATCGGCGACCGTGCCGGCGAGCGCGGCGAAGAAGGCGGTGATGACGCTGCGGTCCCACCCCCGCTCGGCCAGATGGCCGGTGACGAAGGCGGCGAGCAGGTAACCGGCGAGATAACCGCCCGTCGGGCCGGTCATGTAGGCGATGCCGATGCCCTTTTCAGGCGTGCCGGAAAAGACCGGCAGGCCGGCGATGCCCTGCAGCAGGTAGAGCGCGACGGCCGCCACGCCGAGACGCGGCCCGAGCGCGAGACCGAGACCCAGGACCACGAAGGTCTGCATGGTCAGCGGAACGGGGTAGAACGGGATCGCGATCTTCGCCGAGATCGTCAGCAGCACCGAGCCGACGAGCGCGATCGCGAACTGGTGCAGAACCGTGCGTTCCTGCCCGATCGTCATCGCCTGATGAAGGGTCATGGAGTCCTCCTGTTGCCTGTGCGGTCTGGATATCCGGTTCCGCCGTAGCACAACAGGGTTGAAATGGCGACAAAGCGGATTTAGTAAAAATTCTAATAGCAAATAGCGAAATTGCAAACATGCGCGCTCGCAAGGTCTTCGCCGGACGCAAGATCCGCTCCATCCGCACCGGCCACGGCCTCACCCAGCAGGCCTTTGCCGCCCAGCTCGGCATTTCCACCTCCTATCTGAACCAGATGGAGAACAATCAGCGCCACATCACCGCGCCCGTGCTGCTGGCGCTGGCCGACACGTTCGCCGTCGACATCAAGGACCTCTCCGGCAACGAGGACGACCGGTTGCTGGCCGACCTGTCGGAGGCGCTGGCCGATCCGCTCTTTTCCGGCGACCCGCCGCCGGCGCAGGATCTCAAGCTCGTCGTCCAGAACGCGCCCTCCATGGCGCATGCCTTCCTGTCGATGCAGCAGGCGCTGCGCCGCGCCGGCGAGCGGCTGGCCGAGCTCGACGACACGCTGGAACGCTCCGGCGCGCAGACCGAGCCGACCCCCTATGAGGAGGTGCGCGACTTCTTTCACTACATGGACAACTATGTGGACTGGCTGGACCGCGCCGCCGAGGACCTCGCCGCCCAGATCGACGGCGGACAGGCCGACCGGGCCCGCGCGCTGGCCAATCACGTGGACGCGCGGCACGGGGTGCGCGTCGTCATCGGCGGAGACGCCGGCCGGCCGGGCGCGCTGCGCCGCTACGACCGAAACAGCCGCGTGCTGGCGCTCAATCCGCGCTCCTCGCACGCCACCCACGCTTTCCAGATCGCCCACCAGATCGCGCTGATCGCCCATTCCGACGCCATCGACGAGATCGTGCGCAAGGCCGATTTCCGTTCGCGCGATGCCGAGGCGATCTGCCGGATCGGGCTCGCCAACTACTTCGCCGGCGCGACCGTGCTGCCCTATGCCCGGTTCCTGGAGGCCGCGCGCGGGCTGCGCCACGACCTGGAATTGCTGGCCGAACGCTTCGGCGCGTCGCTGGAACAGGTCGCCCATCGCCTGTCCACGCTTCAGCGGCCGGGCCTGAAGGGCGTGCCCTTCTTCTTCGCCCGCGTCGACCAGGCCGGCAACATCACCAAGCGCCACTCGGCCACTAAGCTGCAATTCGCCCGTTTCGGTTCCGCCTGCCCCTTGTGGAACGTCCACTCCGCCTTCGAGACACCCAACCGGATTATCAGGCAACTGGCCGAAACCCCTGACGGGATTCGCTATTTGTGCCTGGCGACGACCGTGTCGAAACCGGGCGGCGGTTTCCGCGAGCCGGTGCAGCGCTATGCGCTGGCGCTTGGCTGCGAACTGCGCCATGCCGGCGAACTGGTCTATGCCGACGATCTCGACATCGCCCGAGACGAGGCCTTCGAGCCGATCGGCATATCGTGCCGCATCTGCGACCGCCACAATTGCCACCAGCGCGCGGTCCCGCCGCTCAAGCACAAGCTGACAGTGGACGAACAGGCGCGCGACACCGTGCCCTACGGGTTCGAATAGGGCCTGACGGCCCCAATTCGCGCCGCCTTCCCCTCCCGCCAGACGGCCTCTGCGAAGTCGTTTCACAAGCGGACAGCCGACGTAACGGCATCACAACTTACGGTATTGTTTTCTTACACTACCTTAACCTGTGCGAACCCAACATGCGTCCGGCCTGAAGCGGCCAATAGTCAATTTCAACGAGGTCTGAAGTGGTTGAGGCGAAAGTAATCCCGGCGATCGACACGGCAGACCGGTCGTCTGAAATGCATTTGTCTCTCACGCCGTCGCAAACTCGCCGCCTGCCCGACACCGGCCAATCCAGGGCGGCCGGTTCCGGCCCGATGGACCACCACCTGCTTGCCCAGGTCCTCGCCCAGATGAGCGAGGCCGTGCTGATCCTCGACACCGACCTGCGCACGACCTACGTCAACGACGCCTTTTGCCGACACACCGGGATCGCCGCGGAAGACCTGATCGGCCAGCCGATCGCGCGCCTCGGTCCGCCGCCTCTGCCCGGCATGCCGTCGGATGCCTCCGGGTTCGAAGCGTGGATCCGCGTCCGCGGCACGGTCCGCGACGAAATGATGATGCCGACCGCCGATGGCGGCGCCTTTCCGGCCTTCGTGACCATCACCCCGGTCACCGACGACGCCGACAGAATCGTTGCTTATGTCCAGACGCATCACGACCTGCGCGAGATGAAGCAGGCCGAGATGCGAAGGCGCGAGAGCGAGGAATTGTTCCGGGCGATCAGCACCGCGGCCCAGGACGCCGTCCTGCTGCTCGACGACATAGGCCGGATCGTCTTCTGGAACGACGCGGCGACCCGCATCTTCGGCTACCGCGCCCACGAAGCCATCGGCCAGGACGTGCACCTGTTTCTCGCGCCCGACCGCTATCAGGCCGCCGCCCAGGCCGCCTGGCCACGCTTTTCCGAACATGGCGGCGGCGCGGTCGTCGGGACCGTGCGCGAGGTCATGGGGCTGCGAAAGGACGGCGACGAGGTTCCCCTCGAGCTGTCCGTCTCCGCGATGCGGCTGGGCGGAAGCTGGCATGCGGTCGGCATCATGCGCGACATCTCGGAACGGGTGGAAAAGGAACGCGAGCTGCGCCTCTTCCGCGCCCTGCTCGATCATTCCAACGACGCCGTCGAGGTGATCGACATCGACACGCTGCGGATCCTCGACATGAACGAGAAAGGGTGCCGGGACCTCGGATACAGCCGCGAGGAAATCCTGACCATGTCGGTTGGCGACATCGATCCGGAATTCTCCAAGTTCGACGTCGGCATGACGGAAGCGCAGATCGCCCGAAAGGACGCGATCGTGCTGGAGCGCACGCACCGGCGCAAGGACGGCACCGAATTCCCGGTCGAGATCAGCCTGCGCTTCGTCAAGATGGACGACCACGCCTACGCGCTGGGCATTTCGCGCGACATCACCCGGCGCAAGCTGTTCGAGGAGAAGCTGAGCCGGAGCAACCGCGCCCTGCGAACGCTCAGCGCCTGCAACATCACGCTGGTTCACGCGACGCAGGAACAGGAACTGCTCGACAACATGTGCCGCACCGTCGTCGATCAGGGCGGCTACCGGCTGGCCTGGATCGGCTTCATGGAGCATGACGACGACAAGACCGTTCGCCAGGCCGCCAGCGCTGGACGTGAGTCGGAGACCGTCAAGCTGCCCGAACTGAGCTGGGCCGATAATGAGTGCGGCCAGAGCGTCGCGAGCCGGGCGATCCGCTCCGGCACGATGCAGATCGCCGAGAACCTGCCCGAGCAGTTCCAGAACCCGATCTGCCGCAGGCACGCCATCCAGTATGGCTATTCCTCCTGCATGGCTCTGCCGCTGAAGGACGATCGCGGCGAGGCCTTCGGCGTCCTGAACATCTGCGCCGTCGACACCCATTCCTTCGACGAAGGCGAGATCGACCTGCTGAAGGAACTGGCCGACGACCTTGCCTTCGGCATCCTCACCCTGCGCATCCGCGAGCAGCGCAACCATTTCCAGCAAGAAAGCCTGAAGAACCTCGACCGCTACAAGGAAGCCCTGCTCGGCACGATCCGCTCGGTCGCGTTCATGGTCGAGAAGCGCGACCCCTACACCGCCGGCCACCAGGCCCGGGTCGCCCACCTCGCCTGCGCCATCGCCCACGAGATGCAACTCGACGAGGACCGCATCGAGGGCCTGCGCCTCGGCGCGATGATCCACGACATCGGCAAGATCTCGGTCCCCGCTGAAATCCTCAACCGGCCCGGCAAGCTGAGCGATCCGGAATTCGAGATCATCAAGGGCCATGCCCAGGCCGGATACGACATCATCAAGGACATCGACTTCCCCTGGCCCGTCGCCGACATGGTGCTGCAGCATCACGAGCGCATGAACGGAAAGGGTTACCCGCAAGGCATCGCGGGCGACGCCATCTGCCTGGAGGCGCGCATCCTGGCGGTCGCCGACGTAGTGGACTCGGTCAGCGCGCACAGGCCCTATCGCCCTTCGCTCGGCATCGACACGGCACTCGGCATCATCGAGGAGGACCGCGGAGACGGGCTCGACGCCGAGGTCGTCGACGCCTGCCTCAGGCTCTTCCGCGAGAAGGGCTATGCGCTCGACGACACTGTGTAACCTGCCTCGGCGTGGCTAACCGTATCGGCAATCGCGTCCGGCCGATGGATTTCTCCTTCGTGAAGGCGTAAGGCGGGGGCGAATGCCCTACCCTAACGCCCCCATCGCCTCAGTCGAGCCGCCCGTTTCGCGCCGAACCGGTCTCGGGATCACGCTGATGATCCTCGGCTTCATGTTCTTTTCGCTGACGGATGCGACGGCGAAATTTCTGACCCAGGATTTCGCTCCGTTCCAGATTGCCTGGTTCCGCCAGCTCGGCCTGCTGAGCGCCGGCGTCTGGTTGCTGGCGTCGCGCGGACCCTCGGTTCTGAAGACCAAGCGTCCCGGCCTGCAGGTGCTGCGCGGCTTCGCCGCGGCAGGCTCGGCATCCGCCTTCGTCTTCGCGCTTGGCTACGTTCCCCTCGCCGACGCCGTCGCGGTCAGCTTCATCGCGCCTTTCGCGGTCACCATCCTCGCGGCCGTCGTGCTGCGCGAGACGGTGGGCATCCGCCGCTGGACCGCCGTCACGGTCGGGTTCATCGGAACGCTGATCGTGATCCGGCCGGGGCTCGGCCTGCTGCATCCCGCGATCTTCGTGGTCGTTGTCGCTGCCTCGCTCTTCGCCACCCGCCAGATCCTGTCGCGCGTGCTGAGCCCGCTGGACCGGACGGCCACGACGATCACCTACACGGCGATCAGCAGCACCGCGCTCCTCACCGTGCCGATGATCCTGGTCTGGCAGACGCCGACGAGCCTTCAGCAAGTGCTGCTGATCCTGCTCCTCGCCGCCGCCGCCGGTGCCGGCGAGTTGCTGATCATCCGGGCGCTCGAACTCGCCCAGGCCGCGACGCTTGCGCCGCTGCAATATTCGATGATCGTCTGGTCGAGCGGGCTGAGCTGGCTGATCTTCTCGCAATTGCCCGACGTCTGGACCCTCGTCGGGGCCGCCATCATCATGGCATCCGGCATCTACACGCTGCATCGCGAAAGGCTGGCGATGAAGGAACGGCGCCGCCAGGGGTGACGGCAGCGTCAGCGCGAGGGGTTCAACCGAGTTTGTTTCGGACCTTGGCCAGAAGCCGCACGCAGGTGAGTCTTGTCAGGTACTCCATCTCGTCGGCGTTTAGCCGCCAGCCCGCATTCACATAGGTTCGCCAGTTTGCGATCTTTCGAAACCAGGAATTCCAAGGGTATTTCTGCTTCACCGCGCAGACGACGAGCGTCTCATTGGCCTGCGCCGAATAAACGCGAGCGGTCATCACGATTTCGGGCCTCCAGGCTACAGGTACGGCGTCGTACAATAGGAAGGCTCCCCGGTCGTAATCGGCCACGGTGATGTCCAGGGCCAAATCCGTTCCGTCGGACGGAGAGCGCGTCGCCAGGGAGGGCAGCGCAACCAAATCGAGCAAGACCCTCTCGACCAACTTGTCATCGACCGGATCGAACAGCTGCGGGGAGTCCGAAACCAGTTTCTTCAGACCGGAGGCCGAAGTGACATCGACGTTCGCGAGATACAGGGAGGGGCTCCGTTTCGGCTTCCGCCTCCAGAATTGCACGCCCGCTCTCCGCTCAAGTCAGCCATAATGACAGCAAGAAACCCTTTTCTACATAAGAACGGGCCGGCAGGGGAGCAAAAAACCGGCCGCCTCTGTGTATCCGCACGTCCTGCTTCCTAAGCGTCGTCTGGACGTCGGCCAGATTGACTTCATCGAAATGCCTGTCTTGCTTGACCGAAAGGGCCGCGGCAACGCCGGCGCCCTGGCCGATGACGGGACAGCAGGCCATGTTGCGCGTCGCCGGAATACAGGCGCGTAAAGGTTGTTGACATGGGTGCGAAGATGCGCACTCGAAGCCATTTGTTCCAATCGTAGACTTGCCGGACCGAGTAGGCGTGGACCGAAATGCCTGCCCCCAAGCTAGAGTGAAGACTGGCGCACCGCACATGTCTCGTGAACATGAGGAGATGCAGCCGTCCCATTTCCCCGCCTATGCAGGTTAGACGCGAGAGGATCAAATCAAAGATCGGCCGCGCCGAAGAGCGGGAACACAGGACACGTCAACGAAATCGCGTCTTCCGCATCCATTCGGGGCGCCGTCACCCCATGAGATGCCATCATCTTACGTAAAGTAATATTCGGACGCTCTTTCTCGGAAAAACCAGCTCCGGAAAGAAAGTCTGTGTCAAAGCAACGGCAACATCTTGGCATTCATGAAATTGTCACATAAGTTTCATGAATGGGGAAATGCTCGATGCTCAAGTGGGATGACATCGCTTATCTGGATTTGGCCGGACACAGACCTGTCGCGCGCGGGGGCATGCGCAATGTCTACGAAGTGCCTGAATTCCCGGATATGCTCATCAAGACGATCCGTCGCGATCGAGCGGACGCATCGGGCTCGTTTCCGGAGTACGGACGCATCAAGAACATGAGGGCGTTCGGCGCCTATCATGTCTTTCAGCGCGAATGCTTCGAGTATCTGCGCCAGGCAAGGCTGCGCTATTCCGAGCAACAGTTTTCTCTGCCCGCCGCCCACTTTTTCGGCTTCGTCCAGACCAGCGAGGGGCTCGGCGCGGTCGTGGAAAAGGTTGCGGGCCCGAACGGCGACCTCGCGCCGACCCTGCGCGCCTTGCTCGCCGAACAAGCCTTCAAACCTGCGCACGAAGCTGCGCTGCGGGATTTCGTGGAGACCTGCAAGCGTTCGCATCTCGTCTTCGGCGACGTAAGCGCGAAGAACATCGCCTACACCGAACTGCGCTCGGGCCGGCCCGAATGGGTCTGCATCGACGGCCATGGCGAGAAGTCCGTCATCCCGATCCACAGATGGTCCAAGAAGCTGAACGCGATCCGCATCGATCGCAAGGCAAGGCCGTGGTGGAGAGATATCCGGAGCTTTCATGCCGTTGAGAGCAATCGCCTTGCCCCGCTCTCCACAGTGCATGCTTCCCCTGTCGGAACTCCCGAATAACTGGGGAGCTGTCGTGCTCGCTCGCCGCTAGTGGATCCGCACGTCCTGCTTCTTCAGCGTTGTCTGCACGTCGGCCAGATTGACGTCCTCGAAATGCTTGTCGTGCTTGACCGACAGGGCCGCGGCGACGCCGGCGCCCTGGCCGGTGACGGCGCAGCACGCCATGTTGCGCGTCGCCGCATGGGCGATGCGGTCGCCGCCGGTCGCGCGGCCCGCGACGATGAGGTTGCGCACGCCGCGTGAGACGAGCGAACGATAGGGAATGTGCATGTAGCGGCCGGTGGTCGGCAGGATCAGCACGCCGTATCCGTCGATGAATTCCGGATAGATGCCGATCGAATCCTCGAAGCGCGCCTCGTTGCGCACGTCGTCCTCGGTCATGTTGTAATGGGCGTCGATCTTGCGCGTGTCGCGAATGCCGATCGTCATGCCGAAATTGCGCAGCCGCACGCCGTCGCAACCCGGCGTGTAGCGGCGCAGAGCCTCGATGGCGTGCATGGCCTGCTTGCGGCCCTCGATCTCGAACCGCGTCATCGAATCCGGGTCGGCGCCGTCGCAGCCGGCCAGATGCACGAGGTTCATGTAGGTCATGTCGCCATTGTCGTGCACTGCGCCCCAGGTGCCGCCGATCGTGTTGAGATCGGCCGGGATGACGCCGTCGCGGATCGCCTGTTCGAAGGGTTTGCCGAGGAAGGGCGAGTACATGTCGTCCTCCTTGCCGGAGGTCTCGACCTGCCATTCGCCGCTCGACCAGTCGGCATAGGTCTGCGGATTGTCCTTCACGCCCTCCATGAAGGCCTTCTTGTCGACGCCCGTGACGTGGAACATGACGCTCGCCGCCTGCATCTGTTCGACCGGGGTCTTCCAGGTGGGCGCGCCGGCCCGGTGGGCGACGTCGGCGTCGCCGGTCGCGTCGATGACACGCCGGGCCAGGATCGCCTCGCGGCCGGCCTTGGATTCGACGATCACCCCGACGATCGCATCGCCCTCCATGATCGGCGCGACGAACTGGCGATGCAGCATCGGGTGGATGCCCGCCTCCACGACCAGCCTGTCAGCGACCAGCTTGAAGCCCTCGCTGTCGAGCTCGTAGGACAGAGACTGGCTTTCCGGCACCGCCGCGCCCATCGCCTTGGCGCGTTCCTCGAATTCCCAGCCGATGCCGCCCGCCTCGACGGTCTGTTCGTGGCGATACCAGGCGAAACCCTCGACGCCGACCGTGGTGATGTTGCCGCCGAAGCAGCCGAAACGCTCCAGCAGCGTGACCTCGACGCCGCAGCGGGCAGCCGCCAGCGCCGCCGCCAGCCCGCCCGGCCCCGAGCCGACGACCAGCACATCCGTGCGGTGCACGACAGGCGTTTCGCGCGCGGGTTCCTGAATGCTCATCGCGGTCATTGCCGATCTCCTGACTGGGGCCTCATGAGTTCGCGCATCTATGGATTCGCGCCCGGCATGTCGAGGGGGCCGGGGAAAGAATCCCGGTCGCAGTCAGCCTGTTGCAATTGTTAATGTTATAACATAACAAACAATCCGACCACAGCGGAGGACCCCATGCAGGCAGATGACGCCGGGCTGACAGCACCGAGCTTCGCGACAACCGGCACCGGCCACGAACCGGAGAGCGCGTCGCAGGTGCTGAAACGGCTGGACTGGCGCAGCAACGCACGCCCGGCGCAGACGAGCGGCGGCCAGCCCTGTGCCGCCGTCGCGACGCCGAAATGCACGGCCTGCCACGACCCGCGAACCGACGGAGTGAACGCGGCAACGTCTTCCCCGTGTGGCGAACCGCATGCGACCCGAAAACCCGAACCCCTGAGCGAGGCAGACCCCGCAAGATGACCACGACCGATACCCGCCTACCCGTCACCGTGCTTTCAGGCTTTCTCGGCGCCGGAAAGACGACGCTCCTCAACCGCGTTCTGAACAATCGCGACGGCCGCCGTGTCGCGGTGATCGTCAACGACATGTCGGAGGTGAACATCGACGCCGACCTCGTGCGCGCCGACACCGAGCTTTCGCGGACCGAGGAAACGCTGGTGGAGATGTCGAATGGCTGCATCTGCTGCACGTTGCGCGACGACCTCCTGTCCGAGGTCCGGCGACTGGCCGACGAAAAGCGCTTCGACTACCTGCTGATCGAATCCACCGGCATCGCCGAACCCCTGCCGGTCGCCGCGACCTTCGAGTTTCGCGACGAGCGCGGCGACAGCCTGTCGGACCTCGCTCGCCTCGACACGATGGTCACCGTGGTCGATGCGGTGAACCTGCTGCGCAACTATTCCAGCCACGATTTCCTGCGCGACCGCGGCGAGGTTCTCGGCGATGACGACGAGCGCACGATAGTCCATCTCCTGACAGACCAGATTGAATTCGCAGATGTCATCATCCTCAACAAGGTGGCCGACGCGGCCCCGCACCAGGTCGACGCCGCGCGCAAGATCATCCGCAGCCTTAACGCGGATGCCCGCATCATCGAGACCAACCACGCGGATGTGGAGGCCTCGGCGGTTCTCGACACCGGCCTGTTCGATTTCGAGAAGGCGCATGAGCACCCGATGTGGGCCAAGGAACTCTACGGCTTCGCCGACCACGTGCCGGAGACCGAGGAATACGGCGTCACGTCGCATGTCTACCGCGCGCGTCGCCCCTTCCTGCCAGAAGAGATTCACGAGGTGCTGAACGGCCCGATGCCCGGCGTCATTCGCGCCAAGGGCCATTTCTGGATCGCCACGCGACCCGAATTCGTGGCCGAGTTCTCGCTTGCCGGTGCGATGTCGAGCGTCAGCCCGATCGGCATGTGGTGGGCGTCGGTGCCGCAGGACCGGTGGCCGGACCACGAGACCGCCCGCGCCTACATGGACGCGCATTGGCAGGAGCCCTGGGGCGACCGTCGCCAGGAGATCGTCTTCATCGGCGCAGGCATCGACTGGCCGGCGCTGACGGCCCGCCTCGACGCAGCGCTTGTGCCCAAAGAGCTGGCCGCCACGCCCGGGACACTCGCCGACCTGCAGGATCCCTTCCCCGCATGGCGCCGGGGATGACGCGCCTTCGAGGCGCTACGGCCTGATGACCAGCTTGCCCAAGACTTCGCCGCGACCGGTGCGCGCGAGCGCGTCCGGGACTGCGGAGAGCGGCAGCACGTCGGCCAGATGCGGGGCGATCCTGCCGTCGACGGCCGCTTGCGCCACCTGCTGCGTGAGGTCGCGGCCAGACGGGACGAGCAGCATGCCGATCGACTTGCCCCGCAAGCGGAAAAGCGGATTGGAGCCGAGGAGCGAGAGCAGCACGCCGACATCACCGCCGGCGGCACGATATGTGCCGCCCTGCTCGAGCGCGCGGGCAATCGCCAGCGGTCCGCGCGTGGCGACCATGTCGAGGATCCGGTCCCATCGTTCGCCCATACGTGTGAAATCGGTCTCCCGGTAATCGATCACCGCGTCGGCTCCGAGCGACGCCAGCCAGTCCGTCTTGCCGGCGTTGTCGACCGTGGTGACCTGCGCGCCGGCGGCTTTCGCGAGTTGCAGCGCCATGGTGCCCGAACCGCCGCCCGCACCGTTGATGAGGAAGGTTTCACCCGCGACGAGGTCACGCGTTCCCCAGACAGCGATGCCGCCCGCCTGTGGCAGGCAGGCGGCGACCTCGTCTGTCAGCGCATCCGGGACGGCGACGGCATGCGAGGCCGGAACACAGGCGTAGTCCGCAAAGCCGCCGCGTGTCATCACGAAATCGCCCATGATCCGCTGGCCCGGCAAGAATCCGGTGACGTCCGGTCCGAGCCTGTCGACCGTGCCGACGATGTCGGAGCCGAGTACCGGCCGCGTCGGGCGCCTCAAGCCGCCGGCCATCCGGGCATAGAAGGGCGAACCGGTCAGATACTCCCAGTCGGACAGGTTGACGGCGCAGGCCGAAACCTTGACGCGGAGTTCGCCCGGCCCCGGCTCCGGGACAGGCAAGTCGGCAAGCCTGAGCGCTTCCGGCCCTCCGTAACGGTATTGCACGATGGCTTTCATGGCGGCACCCGGCGGCTAGCATACCAAGCATGAATGCGTACCGACGAGTTAAGGACGTCCCGGCAAACGACACAAGGGCCGATCCGGTCGCACCAGCCGCGCAGCTTCGCCGGCGGAAGGTCTAACCCCTCCGCCGGCGTATGCACATTGGCGTCAGGCCCGCTTACGCCCAGATGAACGCGTCCTCCGGATCGAAGCCGAGATTGTTCGGATCGATCCCGTTCAGAACGATCTCGTCGGTCGCGGACAGATGAAGCGTCGTTTCCGAACCGTTGAACGACGGCGGCGCATAGAAGTCGGCCGTGGAGGTGAAGCCATAGGCGCTGAGATCGATCCGGTCGCCTTCGAAGAAGTCGAAATCCTCGATCCAGTCGTATCCGTCGCCGGTCGTGAAGACGAAGGTGTCGGCGCCGTCTCCACCCTCCAGATAGTCGTTCCCAGTGCCGCCGACGAGCGTGTCGTCACCGTCCTGGCCGAACAAGTCGTCATCGCCCGCCAGGCCGTAGAGACCGTCATTGCCCTCGCGGCCCTCCAGCCTGTCGCCATTGCCGCTGCCCGTGAGGCCATCGTCGTTGCGCGACCCGCGCAGCCGCTCGATCGACACATAGGTTTCCGCGTTGCCCCAGGTGTCCGTCCCGACGCCGGTCGTCAGGTTGGCGACAACGCCCAGCAGGCCATCTTCGCTTTGATAGCTCACCCGGTCGCTGCCGGCGCCGCCGTCGTAGCTGTCAGCGCCGTCGAAGCCCCGGAAGGTGTTGTTGTCGGCATTGCCAATGATCGTGTCGTCATTGTTCGACCCGTTCACCCGCTCGATGCTGATCAACGTTTCGGCATTGCCATAGGTGTCGGTGGCCGTTCCCGCGGCAAGATCGACGAACACGCCTGACGCGCCGGTTTCCTGGTTGTATTCGACGCCGTCGCTTCCGGCGCCGCCGGTGTAGGTGTCGGCGCCGTCGAAACCGATGAAATTGTTGTCGTTGCCGTCTCCGGCAAAGACATCGGCCTGATCGGTCCCGGCGACATTCTCGATGCTGACGACCGTATCGGTATTGCCGAAGCTGTCCACGATCGTGCCGGCCGCGAGATTGGCGTTGATGCCGTTCACCCCGCCGAACTTCACCTCGCCGTAGTACCATGCGAGATCGTTGCCGCTGCCGCCATTCATGAAGTCGGCGCCGTCATTGCCGTGGAACAGGTTGTCGGCACTGTCGCCGATCAGCGTATCGGCCCACTGCGAGGCCCAGACCTTCTCGATGCTGCCGAGATAGGTTTCGACGTTCCCGTAGGTGTCGGTGCCCGTCATCGCGGCGAGATTGACGGAGACGCCCGACCCGCCGGTTTCGCGCTCGAAATCGACGGCGTCCTGTCCGTCGCCACCCTGATAGGTGTCTGCGCCTTCATAGCCGGCGAACCCATTGTCGAGTTCGTCGCCGATGAAAGTGTCAGCCTGGTTGGTGCCGGTGACGTTCTCGATGTTGTAGACCGTGTCGGTGTCGCCGAACGCGTCGATGACCGTGTCATTGGCGAGATCGACATAGACCCCGGCCGTGCCACCGAAATTGACGTCCGACAGGTAGTAGAGAACGTCGTGTCCGCCGCGACCGTCGATCGTGTCGTCGCCAGCGCGGCCTTCAAACAGCTCGCTCGCTCCCGTACCCAGGAACGTGTCGTCATAGACCGAGCCGTGCAGACGCGAGATGTTGGCGAAGGTGTCGGCGTCGCCATAGGTGTCCGTGCCGGTCCCGAGATCGAGATCGACCACGGCGCCAACGCCGCCCGTTTCGTCCTGGAACGAGACCGCGTTGTTGCCGCCGCCGCCGTCGAAGCTGTCGGCGCCGGCAAATCCCATGAAGTCGTTGTCGTTGCCGTCGCCGACGAGCACATCGTCGAAATCGGTGCCGGCGACGCTCTCGATGTTGATCAGCGTGTCGACATTGCCGAAGGAGTCGAGACCGATCCCGGCGGCGAGATTGACGTCCACGCCGCCGACACCGCCGTGATAGACCTCGGAGCGGTACCAGACGGTGTCATAGCCGTCGCGCCCGTCGATGACGTCGTCGCCACCCTCCCCCTGGAACAGGTTGTTGCCGGCGTTCCCGTACATCGTGTCGTCGTATTGGGAGCCCCAGACCTTCTCGATATTCACGAAAGTTTCGTTGTTGCCGTAGGTGTCCGTCGTCGTGCCGGCCGCGAGATCGATGGTGACGCCGTTGCCGCCGGTTTCGAACTCGAAGGCGATGGCATCGTCCCCGCCCGATCCGCCGTCATAGCTGTCAGTGCCCTCGCCGCCGCGGAAGTGGTCGTTGCCGGCCCCGCCGACGAAGGTGTCGTCCTGCGCGAACAGGTTGGCGCCGGCGTTGCCTGCCGCGGCCGACGCATCGAACGTCACTTCGTAGCCATCCATAATGGCGTCAAACGCGGCGTGACCGTCGGTGGGATAGGTTTCCAGGGCCGCGATCAGTCCCGCCGCATCCTCGTTCAGACCGTCCACAACGGCCAGGACCGTGGACCCGTCCATGAATGTCACGGAGTTGATCGTGCCGCCCTGTGGCGTGTTGGCGCCCATGCTTCCCGGGCCGTAGGTCAGGCCGGAACCGGCGAACACGATCGTCAGATCGGTGTTTGAGAGGTTTTGCGCCGTGAAACCGTTTGCCGTGACCGCGCCCACGGTCTCCACATCGAAGCCGAAGCCCGGCGAGAAGAACCCCGGTTCCAGAACCTCCCAGTTGAAGTTGCCCGCCGCATATTGCGTGATCGTCGCATGACCGGTGTCATCAGGCACGACGACGACCTCCAGCGTCTCGAAACTGCTGACCGTCAGGTCGAACGCCGTGAATGAGAAGGTCCCGCCCGAATTGGACGACAGGAAGGACTGGTAGGCCGCGATGTCCGCCTGAACGACCGCCGACGCCGCCTCGGCATCGGTCAGCACGATCCGGAGCGTGTCGTGACCCTTGCCGCCGTCATAGATATCGGTCTGGCCCGTGTTCTCGGACAGAACGTAGATGGCAGTGTCGTCGCCCTTGTCGCCATAGACGACATCGCTGCCGGCACCGCCGTCCAGCGTGTCGTTGCCATTGCCGCCATAGAGCTCGTCATCGCCGGCGCCGCCATCGAGGGTGTCATCGCCATTGTTCCCGTAGGCGATGTCGTTCCCGTCGCCGGCATAGATCAGGTCTTCGCCGTTGCCGGCATAGACGAGATCGCTCCCGTCGCCGGCGTCGATCGTGTCGCTGCCGTTGCCGCCATAGACGGTGTCGTCGCCTCCCCCGGCATCGACCACGTCGTTTCCGTTGCCTGCAGAAATAGTATCGTCATTGGCGGTTCCGACGAGGGAATCGCTCTTGTTCGTTCCGTTCACGACAGCCATTCAACTTCCTCCCACACCCGGCACCTTTCGGTGCGCTCGTGATCGCAGGTGCCACACGCACCTGACCCAGAGGAAGTATGAGCGACGCTTTCTGAAGCGCATGACCCAAATGGGCTACCGTTGGGTCAATTTCTGCCATCTACAGATGAAGCAAGAAGAAGTTCGCGCGCCCGGCCGGCGTCAAAGCGGTTTTTCGTCGCCTTCCTCGTCGAGGATTCGTTCCGCCGCACCGTCGAGATCCTGGTACTGACCGCTGCGCATCGACCAGAGAAAGGCGCCCAGGCCGAGGGCGCCGAGCGCCAGAGCGATGGGGATGAGATAGATCAGGACATTCATGCCAGCGCCTCCCTCTCCTCTTCGGCCGTCTTGCGCTTGCGCTTGAAGCCCGGCAGCAGCTTCCCGCCGCGGGCCAGGCGCATCGAGTTGGTAACGACCACGATGGAAGAGCCGGACATGGCGAGCGCCGCGATCAGCGGCGTGACGAAGCCGGCGACGGCGAGCGGCACCGCGATGATGTTGTAAATGATGGCGAGACCGAAGTTCTGCCGCACCAGCCGGCCCGCCTTGACCGCGATGTCACGGGCGAACGGCACCGACGTCAAGGTGTCGCGGGTGAAGACGAAGTCGGCGGCCATGCGGCCTATGTCGGAGGCTGTCGATGGTGCCATTGATACGTGGCCGGCGGCGAGCGCCGGGGCGTCGTTGAGGCCGTCGCCGACCATCAGGACGCGATGGTCGTCGCTCTGCAACGCCTTGATTCGCGCTATCTTTCCGGCCGGCGTGACGCTCGCGCGGAAGATGTCGATGCGGGTGCGTCGCGCGATCCCCTCGACTGCCGCGGCGCCGTCGCCGGACAGTAGTTCGACGCCCATGCCCTGGCCGGCCAGCGCCTGAACGGCTTCTGTCGCGTCCGGACGCAGGGCCTCGCTGAGCGTGAAGGCTGCCGCGGCGCCGCCTTCGCGGGCAAAGGCAAGGCCCTGCCCCGCGATCGGCCCGCTTGCGATCTCCGCCACCCAGTCGGCGCGGCCGAGGCGCACGCGGACGCCATCCAGCGTCCCCTCGACGCCGAAGCCAGGCACTTCGCGAATGTCCTCCGGCAGCGCTTCGGGCGCGTCGCCGAGATAGGCCGCGATCGCGCGCGAGGCGGGATGGATCGAGTGACGCGCCAGCGCCTTGGCGGCCGGTGCGTCCCGGCCGGAAATGGACGCGTCGGCGATGCGCGGCGTGCCGGTGGTCAGCGTGCCGGTCTTGTCGAAGACGGCCGTGTCGGCCTCGGCCAGCCGCTCCAGCGCGGAGCCGTCCTTCATCAGGATGCCCTGCCCGAAGAGCCGTGCCGCGCCGATGACATGCACCACGGGCACGGCCAGCCCGAGCGCGCAGGGACAGGTGATGATCAGGACGGAGATCGCCGTGTAGAGCGAAGCGTGCCAGTCGCCCCTGGTGGCGATCATCCAGCCGAGAAAGGCGAACAGCGCCAGGAGATGCACGGCGGGCGCGTAGATCTGCGCGGCCCGGTCGGCGATGCGCACATAGCGTCCGCGCCCGTTCTCGGCGGCTTCCATCATCTGCATGACTTCGGCGATGAAGGATTCGTCCGCCTTGCGCGTGACCGACAGGTCGATCGGCCCGGTGAGGTTGAGCGTGCCCGCCTCCACCTCGGTGTTGACCGCGACCGAGACCGGCGCGCTCTCGCCGGTGACCAGCGAACGGTCGAGATCGGACGCGCCTTTGACGATCCGCCCGTCGGCGGGAATGCGCTCGCCCGGCGCGACGCGCAGCACCATGCCCGGCTCGATCTCGTCGACCGGCACATAGGCCGTGTTGCCGGCGGCGTCGATCACCGTGCCGCCCCGCGCCGTCATCTTGGCAAGGCCGAGGACGGCGCTGCGCGCGTGATCGCGCATCAGTTCGTCGAGATAGCGGCCGATCAGGAGGAAGAAGAGCAGCGTCACGGCAGCGTCGAAATAGGCTTCCGCTCCACCGGTCAGGCTTTCATAGAGGCTCATGCCGAGCGCCAGGATCACGGCAAGCGAAATCGGCACGTCCATGTTGAGGCGGCGAGCGCGCAGCGCCTGGAAGGCCGACTGGAAGAACACCTGGCCCGAATAGGCGACCACAGGAATGGCGATCAGGCCGGAGATCAGGTGGAACAGGTCGCGTGTCGCGCCCGAGGCCCCCGACCAGACAGACACGGACAGCAGCATGATGTTGCCGGCGGCAAAACCGGCGACGGCAAGCGACTTCAACAGGCGGTCCGACTTGCGCTTCTGCTCGACATTGCCGAGGTCGCCCAGATCGACGGGCGCTGCCGGGTAGCCGAGCCGGTCGAGCGTCGAAAGCACGAAATCGGGCGACCGGTCCGCGCCGTCGAGGATGACGGTCAGGCGCTTCAGCGAGAGATTGACCCGCGCCGAGACGATGCCTTCAAGCCCGTTCAGGCCACGTTCGATGGCCGAGATGCAGGCGCCGCAATGGATGTCGGGCACGGAAAGCACGTAGCGCACCGTGCCGTCGCCTTCCGGGTGGCCGGCGCGCAGCAATTCCTCGACCCGCGCGAAATCGCCGACACCGGTCCGGCGGACCGCATTGTCGACGCCGAGATCTCCGCCGCAGCAACTGGACATGACGCTATCCCTTGACGAGGAACCGGATCGAATGGGTCCAGATCTCGCCCTTCGGCCCGGTCACGGTCAGATCGACATCCCAGAGGCCCGGCCGCAGGTCGACATCGGCGGCGTAACGGCCGCCGCGCTCGGCATTGAGCGTGACGGTCTGGTCGTCGCGCTCCTGGACGGGGTGGCCGATCTTCGCCAGCACGATGGCGTCGCGGATGTAGTTGCCGTCCTTGTCGGTCAGATCGACGGCGAAGACGCCCTTCTCATGCGTCAGGTCGGCCGACCAGCCCAGTTCCGCCTGGCGGCGCTTTTCCGCCGTCACCGTGTTGAAGCGCTGGCTCTCCACATAGGAGTTCTTCACCACCAGCCCGGTCCAGCTCGACGTGGCGAAATAGGCCATCGTGAGATTGACCCCGATGATCGTGCCGAAGAACAGCACCAGCACGCCCAGCATGTGCCAGCCGGTGAACTGCTTCAGACCGAGAACCCGTTCGATCGTCGTCATGTCTCGCGTCGTCATTTGTCGGGCGCCTCGAAGACTGCGTTGTAGGTGTCCGCCTCGAAGGACTGCTTGTCCTCGGCGATGAAGTTGAAGTTGGTCGCACCGTCCTCGGTGAACTGGCGCGGCTGCGACACGAAGACTCGCAGCGACCGCAGCTTATCCGGTTCCACCGGAATGGCGAAGCTCGTCCCGTCGGGCTGGTCGAGCCCGTTGATGCTCATCGTCGCGCCCGGAAGCCCTTCCAGCGACAGGAAGATGACGCGCGGCTCGGGGATCATGTTCAGGAGCTTGACGGTGTAGCCGTTGCGGATGGAGCCGTCGGACAGCGTCACGAAGACCGGGTTGCGGTCATGCTGCACATTGACCTCCAGCCGGTCGCGGCTGAGCAGCGCATAGAGCATCACGAGGCCGATCATCGCCCACGCGCCCATATAGATGAGCGAGCGGATGCGGAAGATGATCTTCCAGTTGAAGTGCTTGACGGTGTCGACGAAATTCCCGTCGCTGTCGCGCACCCGCGACGGCTCGATCACGCCGGTCTGCGGATCCTTCGCCACGGCCATGTTGTGGTTGTATTCGCGCAGGGTCGCGTAGGAGATCAGCCCGCGTTCCTTGCCGACCTTGTCCATGACGGAATCGCAGGCGTCGATGCACAGCGCGCAGGTGATGCATTCGAGCTGCTGGCCGTCGCGGATGTCGATGCCCATCGGGCAGACAGCCACGCAGGCGTTACAATCGACGCAATCGCCGACGGCCTTGCCCTCTGCCGCCGCCTTCTTGGCGTGACGCGAACGCGGCTCGCCGCGCCATTCATTGTAGGTGACGACGAGCGAATCCTCGTCCAGCATCGCCGCCTGGATGCGCGGCCACGGGCACATGTAGATGCAGACCTGCTCGCGCATCAGCCCGCCGAAGACATAGGTCGTCGCCGTCAGCACCGCGACGCTGGTATAGGCGGCGATCGGCGCCTGGAAGGTGAAGAAATCGCCCAGAAGCGTCGGCGCGTCGGCAAAATAGAAGATCCACGCGCCGCCCGTCGCCACCGAGATGGCGATGAAGGTGGCGTGCGTGGCCACCATCTTGCGCAGCTTGTCGAAGCTCCACGGCGCCTTCGCAAGCCGCATCCGCGCGTTGCGGTCGCCCTGCCAGAAGCGTTCGACGGCGATGAACAGGTCCGTCCACACCGTCTGCGGACAGGTGTAGCCGCACCAGGCGCGCCCGACGACCGAGGTGACCAGGAACAGCCCGACGCCGGCCATCACCAGAAGGCCGGCGACATAGAAGAATTCCTGCGGCCAAATTTCGATGAAGAAGAAATAGAAGCGGCGATTGGCCATGTCGATCAGCACCGCCTGGTCCGGCGCATGCGCGCCGCGGTCCCAGCGAAGCCAGGGCGTGACGTAGTAGATGCCCAGCGTGATCGCCATGATGATCCATTTCAGCCGCCGGAAGTTGCCTTCCGCCCGCTTCGCGAAGATCGGCTCACGCGCCGCGTAGAGCGGCTGGGCCTTCTGCTTGGCGCCTACGTTGACGGCCGTGACGTCGAGCGGCTCGACCTCGGCGCCCTTGTCCGTGACCTGCGATGCGACAGATTGATCATTCATGCTTCTGTTCCGGATTTTCGCCAGACCATGCCGCCCCGCGAAGCGTCATTGCCTTGACCTGCGTCAAGAACACATGAGAAGCCTTCTAAAAAATGCATATGCCCTGCAGCTTTTCGTCGCAACCGACTGGCCGATGACTGCCGGGCGCCGGAGACGTCAGCCGCGGGCCGACGCCCTGATCTCGTCCCATCGCGCCGTGATCAGTTCGGCGTAATAGAGCGGCGCCAGGCCGTAGGCGCCGACCGCATAGCCGTCATTGACCTCGACCACGACCGTGCGGCCGTCCCGTGTCACGCCGAAATCGGCGGCGTAGCCCATCGGCGCGTCCTCATAGGCCGCGACGGCCTCACGGATGAGGGCGGGATCGGGGAACACCAGGGAATCACCCTTGTAAGGCCTCACATCGAGCGGATCGCCACGCAGAACGAAACAACGGAATTCCGACACGAGATCGATGGGCTCGGCGCAATCGACGGGTTCGTCGTCTGCGATATGCGCGGTCGGCACGAGATCGCGAAAAACCGAAAAGAGCCGTCCGTTGAAGGCCTTCAGCCGATCCGGTCGCGGCTTGGCGAATACCGCGTCGCCATGTTCCACGCGCGATCGCAGTTCCGCCATCGTCGAGCGCCAGATGCGGCGTCCGGCAAAGGCCTGGAGCGACGCCGGAATACTCTCGATTTCGGGAACCGGCAGCCCCATCCGCTGCATGCCCCGCTGCGCGAAACCGACGCCGCCAACGACGATGTCGTCACCGTTCAGGTCGAGGCCGTCGAACGCGTCCGGTTCGAACATGTTGACCTCCGCGCCCTTGGTGAGAAATCCCATGCGCGCGCTGACCCGGTTGAGGCTGAAGACGTGATCGTCCGGAGCGAGGATGTGCACGACCATGGAAACCATCCGTTTTTCATGCAGTTGCGTTCGACTTCGAAACCGGATCGGAGCCGCGGGGACCTGTCGGCCGGCCACTGCGTGCGATCAACAGTGGCGGCCTCGGACGGCCATACCACAAACAAAAGCGGCGCCCGAAGGCGCCGCTCGATGGTGAAGGCTCCCCTTTTTCGGGAGGCTGCAGTCTTACTGACCGCCGCCGAGGCCGTGGACATAGACGGCCAGTTGCTTGACGGTGGCCTCGCCCAGACGGTCGCCCCAGGCCGGCATCACGCCCTGACGCGGGTTGGTGACCTGCGCGACGATGTCGGCATGGGTGCCACCATAGAGCCAGATCGCGTCCGAGAGGTTCGGCGCGCCGACCTCGGCCATGCCCTCGCCCTGCTCGCCGTGGCAGAAGCCGCAGTTTTCCTCGAAGATCACCGCGCCGCGCTCGGCATTGGCTTCCTCGAACTCCTGGCCCGAGAGCTTGCGCACGTACCAGGCGACATCGACGATGTCGCCGCGCTCGAGCAGTTCGTCGCGACCGAAGGCCGGCATGTCGGAGATGCGGGTGTCCTCGTCGGCCTCGTAGCGCGCACCATGCATCAGCGTGGTGTAGATGTCCTCGATCGTGCCGCCCCAGATCCAGGCGTCGTCATTGAGGTTCGGGTAGCCCGGACCGCCCTGCGCGCCGGAACCGTGGCACTGCTCGCAATAGACCTTGAAGGTCGATGCGCCGCCCGCCGTCGCGAACTGCACGAGATCGGCATCCGCGCTGATCTCGGTCACGTCGGTGGCCGCCAGCTTGTCCAGAAAGACGGCCTGGTCGGCCTTCGCCGCTTCGATGTCCTGCTGCAGTTCTGCGCGGCTCGACCAGCCGAGCACGCCGGCCGTCGCCCCCGTGATGCCCGGCCAGGCCGGGTACAGGATCGTGTAGCCGATCGTCCAGATGATCGTCGCGTAGAAGGTCCACAGCCACCAGCGCGGCAGCGGATTGTTCAGTTCCTTGATGCCGTCCCATTCGTGACCCGTGGTCTCGACGCCGGAGACTTCATCGATTTCGTTCTTGTCGGCCATGGATCAGTCCTCCTTGAAGGGGATGCGGGCCGCATCGTCACTGGATTTCTTGCCGCCGGGCCGCAGGGTCCACACGATCACGGCCAGGAAGACCGCGAACATGAAGGCCAGACCCCAGCTGTCCGCGAAGGCGCGCATGTTGTGATAGTCGAGTTCCATCATGCGTCCCCTTACCGGTAGTTCTGTTCAGGCTCGTAGACCGAGAAATCGACCAGCGTGCCGAGCATCTGGAGATAGGCGACCAGCGCGTCCATCTCCGTCAGCTTCGCCGGATCGCCGTCGAAATCGCCGAGCACCGCCTTGGGATAGCGTTCCTCGACGCCGGACCAATCCGCTTCGGGATCGGCCTGGGCCATCAGGTCGGCCTCGGCGTTCTCCACCATCTCGTCCGAATACGGGACCCCGACGCGCCGGTTGGCGATCAGGTGGCCGGAGACGTTCTCGATCTTGAGCTCCGTGTTGGCGAGGAACTCGTAGGAGGGCATGACGGATTCCGGCACCACCGACTGCGGGTGGATCAGGTGCTCGACATGCCACTCGTTGGAATAGCGTCCGCCGACACGGGCCAGGTCCGGCCCGGTCCGCTTGGAGCCCCACTGGAACGGATGGTCGAACATCGATTCCGCGGCCAGGCTGTAATGTCCGTAGCGCTCGACCTCGTCGCGGAACGGGCGGATCATCTGGCTGTGGCAGAGGTAGCAGCCCTCGCGCACATAGATGTTCCGGCCGGCCAGCTCCAGAGGCGAATAGGGACGCATCCCCTCCACCTTCTCGATCGTGTTCTCCAGATAGAACAGCGGGGCGATTTCCACGATCCCGCCGATCGTCACCACCGCGAAGGAGGCGACGAACAGCAGCGAGACGTTCTTTTCGAGTATCTCGTGTTTATCAATCAAAGCCATTGGTCAGCTCCTTATTCCGCCGGCGCCAGCGCCGGGGCTTCGGCACCCATGGGAACTTCCTCGCGGATGTCGCCACGGATCGTCTTGTAGATGTTGAAGGCCATCACCAGAGCGCCTGCGAGATACAGGAGCCCGCCGACCATGCGCAGCACGTAGTAGGGATGCATGGCCGCGATCGACTCGGCGAAGGAGTAGACCAGATAACCCTGGTCATCATACTCGCGCCACATCAGGCCCTGCATGATGCCCGACACCCACATGACGGCGGCGTAGACAACGATGCCCAGCGTCGCGAGCCAGAAGTGCCAGTTGACCAGGCGCAGGCTGTAGAGCCGCTGGCGGTGCCACAGCTTCGGCGTCAGGTAGTAGATCGCGCCGAACGAGATCATGCCGACCCAGCCGAGAGCGCCGGAGTGAACGTGGCCGATCGTCCAGTCGGTGTAGTGGCTGAGCGAGTTGACCGCCTTGATCGACATCATCGGACCCTCGAAGGTCGACATGCCGTAGAAGGCGACCGAGATCACCAGCATGCGCAGGATCGGATCGGTGCGCAGCTTGTCCCACGCGCCCGACAGCGTCATCAGGCCGTTGATCATGCCGCCCCAGGACGGCATCCACAGCATGATCGAGAACACCATGCCGAGCGTCTGCGCCCAGTCGGGCAGAGCCGTGTAGTGCAGGTGGTGCGGACCGGCCCAGATGTAGAGGAAGATCAGCGCCCAGAAGTGGATGATCGACAGCCGGTAGGAATAGACCGGACGGCCGGCCTGCTTCGGCACGAAGTAGTACATCATGCCGAGGAAGCCCGCGGTCAGGAAGAAGCCCACCGCGTTGTGGCCGTACCACCACTGGGTCAGCGCGTCCTGCACGCCGGAGAAGGCCGAATAGCTCTTCGCCCCGAACAGCGACACCGGCATCGACAGGTTGTTGACGATGTGCAGCATGGCGATCGTGACGATGAAGGCCAGGTAGAACCAGTTCGCCACATAGATATGCGGCTCCTTGCGCTTGAAGATCGTGCCCATGAATACGATCAGATAGGCGACCCAGACGACCGTCAGCCACAGGTCGACATACCATTCCGGCTCCGCATATTCGCGGCCCTCGGTGATGCCGAGGAGATAGCCGGTCGCCGCCATCACGATGAACAGCTGGTAGCCCCAGAAGACGAACCAGGCGAGGCCGCCGCCGAACAGGCGCGCGCGCGTCGTGCGCTGAACCACGTAGAAGGACGTCGCGATCAGCGCGTTGCCGCCGAAGGCGAAGATCACCGCGGAGGTGTGCAGCGGGCGCATCCGGCCGAAATTGAACCAGGGCTCGATATTGAGCTCCGGCCAGGCCAGCTGCGAGGCGACCACGACCCCGACGAGAAACCCGACAATGCCCCAGAACAGCGTGATGACCGCGCCATAGCGAATCACGTTGTCGAAATAGCCGGACGTATCGACCGGCGCGCCGGCGGCCGCCGAAAACTTCATGTTGCGCAACAGGACAACCGTTGCGATCGCCAATACGGCAAACAGCACCCAGGCATGCGTCGCAAATGCCGCATCCTGAGCGAATGCCGCGCCGAGTATGGCCAGGAATGCACCCAGCCCCGTCAGCACGGCCCCAAAACCAGTGTTCATGGGAAGACCCCCTTCGGACATGCGTCTTGGTCGGAGACGGCTGTCCCGGCCGTCCGACCTCCTTTTCGCATCGTGGTTATGGCTACGCTTCGAAGTCAACTGCCTTGACTTGGATCAATGTCGGACTGCGACTGACGGGCAATGCTCGGGCCAGTTGAGACCCGAGAGCGAGGGCCGCCATGATGATGATCCAGCAGAGCTTGAACGAAGACAACGTGATCCCGCTGCCGGGTCTGGCGGCAGGCAATATCGAGGCCGTGTGCAAGCGAATGCTTGGCCATCATGAGGACCAGCTGGTCCTGTGCCGCAAGCTTGAGGAAGTCGCCGACGAGCTGCCGGAACTGGGCGACACCCAGCTCTGCCTGAGCCTCGCGCGGCAGATTCACCCGATGATCCGCGACGCGCATGAATATGAGGAAAAGACGCTCTTTCCCCTGCTCATGACGATCGAGAAACTGGACGAGAACCTGAAGTCCAGCCTTGAGCGGCTGCGCTACGAGCACTGGGAAGACGAGAGCTTCGCCGACGAGGTCGCCGACGCCCTGATTCGATTCGTCACCGACAAGGCGTCGTCGAACGCCGAGACGCTGGCCTACATGCTGCGCGGCTTCTTCGAGGGGCTGCGTCGCCACATCGCGTTCGAACGCGAGCACATCGTTCCGATTCTCTGCAAGTACCAGGCCCGCCACTGATGGACGCCGAAGCCATTCTGACCAACGGGCGCGGAACCGTTCCGCGCTACACGAGCTACCCGACCGCCCCGCATTTCACGGACCAGGACGGGCTGGCCATCGCGCGCTCGCGCCTTCAGCGGCTGCCCGACGGCGAAGCGGTGTCGCTCTATCTGCACATCCCTTACTGCGACCGGCTGTGCTGGTTCTGCGGATGTCACACGAAACACACGCTCAAATACGCGCCGGTCGAGACCTATGTCGGCGCATTGATCCAGGAATTGGCAACCGTGCGGGAGACCGCCGGACGCCGACTCCGGCTGGCGCATCTGCATCTCGGTGGGGGGTCTCCGAGCATGCTGCGCCAGCCGGATCTTGAACGCCTGTCGCTGGCCCTGCGCGCGAATTTCGAAATCGACGCGCAAACCGAGGTCAGCGTCGAGATCGACCCGTCCGACGTGACGGACGAGACGCTCAAGGGCCTCGTGGCGCTGGGCGTGACGCGCGCCAGCGTCGGCGTGCAGGACTTCTCCGACGCCGTGCAGGAAGCGATCAACCGCCCGCAAACCTTCGAGCAGACCCGCGACGTCATCGCGGCGCTTCGTGCGACCGGCATCCGGTCGCTGAACATCGACGCGCTTTACGGCCTGCCCCTGCAGACCGAAACCCGGCTGATGTCGACCATCGACAAGGTGCTGTCGCTGTCGCCCGACCGGATCGCGCTCTTCGGCTATGCCCATGTGCCGTGGATGAAGAAGCACCAGACGCTGATTCGCGACGAGGACCTGCCGGGCACGATGGAGCGGTTCCATCATGCGGCGCTTGCCGCCGACCGCATCGCCGCGGCCGGCTATGATCGCATCGGCATCGACCATTTCGCCAAGCCCGCTGACGCCATGGCGGTCGCCGCGCGCGAAGGCCGCCTGTTCCGCAACTTCCAGGGCTACACGACCGACGACTGCCGCACGCTGATCGGCGTCGGCGCCTCCTCGATCAGTTCCTATGGCGACGCCTATGTGCAGAACATCGTGCCGACGGCGCAGTACCAGAAGACCGTGCAGGACGGCCGCCTGTCGGCGATGCGCGGCGTTCAGCTGACGCTCGACGACCGCATCCGCGCCTACATGATCGAGCGCCTGATGTGCGATTTCGCGTTCTCGTTCGACGCGCTGGAGCAGCGTTTCGGCTACGCCGCCCGCCCCTATGTGGCCGAGGCGAAGATCGCGGTTGCCAATGACGGCTTCGGCCTGTGCGAGATCGCCGACGGCCGGTTCCGCGTGCGCGACGAGGCGCGTCCCTTCACCCGCGTGGTCGCGAGCTTCTTCGACGCCTATCTCGACGACCGCGCTGTGCGCTATTCCAAGGCTGTATAGGAAGGCGATGCAAGGTGCGCCCGCGTGACGGCGGGCAGCCTGTCGTCAGTGGTCGAGTTCGCAGGCCGAGCGCAAACGCTCCAGATCGGGAACGACGACGGTGCGGTTGTTGATGACCTCGATGACGCCGGCCTTGCGCAACTTGGTGATCTGGCGGCTCACCGTCTCGATCGTCAGCCCCAGAAAATCGGCGATGTCGGACCGCTTCAGCGGCAGTTCGAATTCGATCGGCCCCTCATGCACATCCAGTTCCGGATCTATGTGGGAGGCGATGAGGAACAGGAAGCTGGCGACCTTCTCGCCGGCCGACTTGCGGCCGAGCGTCAGCATCCACTCGCGCGCCTCGTCCAATTCGTCCAGCGCCTGCTCGTGCAGGCGATGCTCCAGCACCGGCGATTCCTTGACGAGATCCTCCAGCACGGCCTTCGGGAAGGAGCAGACCCGCACATCCGTCGCCGCGTCGGCGATCACGTTGCTCTGGTCGCGAAAAGGCCGTCCCATGAAATCGGGGGCGAATTGCAGACCGACGATCTGCTGGCGGCCGTCCGCGAGCAGCTTCGACAGCTTCACCACGCCGCGCAGGATGTTGGAATAACGGTGCACGTCCTCGCCGGCCGACAGCAATTCGTGGCCGCTCGAATAGCTGTGCTGCTTGGTGAATCGGTTCAGCTTGGTCAGCTGATCGGGCGTGAGAGCGCCGCAGACGCCTTTGTGACGGGCTTCGCAAGCCCGGCAGATCGCCGGAATATCCGAATTGTGAACATCCTTACGCGCCGCCGACATGCCGGTCTGCTCTCCCGTCTGTACAAGTTTTGTGCAACTCTTTTGTGCAGCACCATAAGCTTGCACTGCCATGGCAGGCAAGCAAATGAGATTCTTGTATAAATCTTTTCGAGCAGAAATGGTCGGCACGCGGCAAGATGTCACTCCCTGCCGCGCGCGAATGCAGTGCGTCAGGAAAGAGCGCCCGGTCCCGGGATGCCCTGCGGCGGGCATTTGCCCGCGATGATCATGCCGAGCATGTCGTCTTCGGAGACTTCATCCACCTTCACGGTGCCGACGAGTTGGCCGTTCTTCATGACATTGGCCCGGTCACACAGCAGTTTGACCTGGTGGATGTCGTGGTCGATCAACAGGATGCCGATTCCCTCGGACTTCAGCTGTTCGATCAGTTCGGCGACCATGCGGGTCTCCTGCACGCCGAGCGCGGCGGTCGGCTCGTCCATGATCAGGATCTTCGCGTTGAAGTAGACCGCCCGCGCGATCGCGACGGACTGGCGCTGGCCGCCGGAAAGCCCCGCCACCGGCGTGTGGAAACGCCGGAAATTGGGGTTGAGGCGGCCCATGATCTTGCGCGTCTCCGCTTCCATCTTGGCGTCGTCGACGAAGCCCAGCGGCGACACGAGTTCGCGGCCGAGGAAAAGGTTGGAGGCGGCGTCCAGATTGTCGGCGAGCGCCAGATACTGGTAGATGGTCTCGATCTGGTAATTGCGCGCGTCGCGCGGATTGTTGATCGTGGCCTTCTCGCCATTGATCCAGATCTCGCCCTCGTCGCGCTCCAGCGCGCCCGACAGCATCTTCATCAGCACCGACTTGCCGGCGCCGTTGTGGCCGAGAACGCCGACGACCTCGCCCGGGTTCAGATCGATGGTGACATGGTCGACGGCCTTGATGCCGCCGAACGACTTGACCATGTCGCGCATTTCGACAAGCGGGGCCGTCATGTTTTGTCTCCGGTGCGGCGGCGATAGACGATGTCGATATAGACGGCGAGAACAAGCACCATGCCGACGACGATGTTCTGGTAGGGCGCGTCGACGCCGACCATGGCCATGCCCGATTGCAGGCTCTGCATGATCAGCGCGCCGAGGATGGCGCCGTAGATGGTGCCCATGCCGCCGGACAGCGCCGTGCCGCCGATCACCGCGGCGGCGATGACGCGCAGTTCGTCCAGCGTGCCGATGTCGTTGGAATGGAAGGTCTGGCGCGACGAGGCGACGATGGCCGAGATCGCGCACAATACGCCCATCATGGCGAAGACCTTGACGGTCAGCATCCGCGTGTTGATGCCGGCAAGCACCGCCGCTTCCGGATTGCCGCCCGTGGCGAAGATGTAGCGGCCGAGCCGCGTGCGCCGCGCCACAACCGTCATGACGATCGCGATCACGATCAGGAGCAGCACGGAGATCGGGATGCCGTAGCCCATGACGAGGCCCTCGGGCATCACCTCCCCGCGCGCCTCGAAGATGCGCTCGAGGCGGCGCTCGGGGATTTCGTAGGCGTTGAGGATGGCGACGAAACCGACGATGACGGCGGCGATGATCGCGCCCAGAGCCAGTTCGGCCCAGACCGGCTTGACCGGAAACTCATGCGCCACCTTGGCCCTGCGCGATTGCCACAGCGCGTAGAAGGAGGCGAGGATCGCGCCTGCGGCGAACACCCAGCTCCAGGTCTCGCCCAGCGTGCCGTTGATGCCGCCGAAGAGCTGGAAATTCTCGTCGAGCGGTCCGATCGTCTGGCCCTTCGTCAGGTGCCAGGCGACGTTTCGCCAGACCAGGTAGCCGCCCAGCGTGACGATGAAGGCGGGAATGGTGAGATAGCCGACCATCCAGCCCTGGAAGGCGCCGATGATGAGCCCCGCCAGAATGCCGACGACGATGGCGATCGGCGCCGTGGCGGGATGGTTCAGCCCCAGGCCCAGCCAGTCCGGCGTGACGACGGTCTGCATCATCGCCATGATGGCCGAACAGGTCGCCAGCAGCGCGCCGACCGAGAGGTCGATGTGGCGGGTCACGATCACGAACACCATCCCCGTCGCCATGATCGCCACCGAGGCGGTCTGGATCGTCAGGTTGAAGATGTTGCGCGGCGTCATGAAACGCCCGTCCGTCAGGACGTTGAAGATGAGGCAGATCACGATGAACGCGCCGATCATGCCGAGCAGGCGCGTATCGAGTTCGAGAGCGGCGATCAGGTTGCGCGACTTGGTCGGCGCGCTCTCGCCGGAGGTTGTGTCGGTCATGGCCGTCTTCCGGGTGATCAGTAGCAAACGTCCCCGCCGTCAGGCGGCGGGAACGCGATTTGCATCATGCGTAACAGCGGGAACCCGTCAGTTACAGGGGGACGGACCGCCCTCGACGCCCTGGCAGAGATCGTCCTTGGAGATCCAGCCAGCGTCAACGACGAGGTCGAGGTTCTCCGCGGTGATCGGAACCGGAGCCAGGAACTTGGCGGTCATGGTCGTGCCGGACGGAGAGGTCCACTCGGCCGAGCCTTCCACGTCGCCCATCATCGAGCCGCCGGCCATGGCGGTGGCGATTTCACCGGCTGCCTTGCCGAGATCGCGCGCGTCCTTCCAGACGGACACGGTCTGGGTGCCCTTGGCAACGCGGTTCAGCGCCGCGTGGTCGCCATCCTGGCCGGAGACCGGGATGCCTTCCATGCCCTGCGCGGTCAGCGCCGCGACGACGCCGCCGGCGGTGCCGTCATTGGAAGCGACCACGGCGTCGACCTTGTTGTCGTTGGCCGTCAGGATCTGTTCCATGTTGCGCTGGGCGTTGGCCGGAAGCCAGCCGTCGGTGTAGGCCTCGCCGACGATGGTGATGTCACCGGCGTCGATCGCCGACTGCAGAACCTCCTGCTGACCGCCGCGAAGGAAGTCGGCGTTCGGATCGGTGGGCGAGCCCTTGATCATGACGTAGTTGCCCTTCGGCGCGGCCGCGAGAACGGCACGGGCCTGCATGCGGCCGACCTCGACATTGTCGAAGGTCAGGTAGAAGGCGCGGCTGTCTTCGATCAGGCGGTCATAGGCGATGACCGGAATGCCCTCGTCGGCAGCGGCCTGCACGGCCGGAATGATCGCCTGGGTGTCCTGGGCGAGCACGATCAGCGCGTCGACGCCCTGCGCCATCAGGCTTTCCACGTCGGAGAGCTGCTTGGCGGCGGACGACTGCGCGTCGGTGGAGATGTAGGTGTCCCCGGCAGCCTCGATGGCGCCCTTCATGGCCGCTTCATCGGTTTTCCAGCGCTCTTCCTGGAAGTTCGACCAGGAAACGCCGATCGTCTTTCCGTCAGCCCAGGCCGAACCGGCCATTGCAACGGACAGTACCGCGCCCGCGAGGAGCGCGCTCGTAAACTTCTTCATGTAAACCTCCCGGTGCATCGAAATGCAGATGTCAAAGGGCCGGGTCCTCCGCGGCCCGCCGATGAAGCTTTAATTCAAGCCTCAAAAAAAATCGTGACTCAAAAGGGCTTGCATGTCAACATGAAACGAGTGCGATTAAGTTGCTGCAACGCAACATCTTTTTGCGCCGATCACCATATGCGACACGCCAAGGGAAAGGACCAGCATGGTGTTGCGCTCTGACGACATGCGCCGCCGCAACCGCCTGCGTATCATCGAGATCATACGCCGGAAGGGAGCGATCAGTCGCAGCGAGATCGCTCAGTCCGCGGCATTGAGCCCGGCCACCGTGTCCACCATTTCCAACGACCTGATCGCCGAGGGCGTGCTCATCGCGCGGGGCAGCGACACGCCGGCCAACAACGGCCGCGGGCGTCCGAGCGTCTATCTTTCCGTCAACCCGGCGTTCCGCCACGCGGTGCTGATCATCCTGAAGATCGGCGCGGTCAACATCTCCATCGTCGACTATGCCGGCGCGGTCGTTTCGCGCCGCAGCATCGAGCTCGATCTCGCCTGCATCGGCATGGAGGAACTGCGCCAGAGGCTGATCGCCGAGGTCCGCGACGCATGGGACGCCTCCGCGCCCGAAGGCGCGACGCTCGGTCGCATGTCCGTCGGCGTCCAGGGCGCCACCGACATCGCCGGCACGCTGATGCTCCGCTCGCCGATCACGGCGCTGACCGACATTCCCATCGCCCGCTGGCTGCACGAGGCGTTCGGCGCGCCGGTGCGGCTCGCCAATGACTGCGACCTCATCGCCCGCGCGCTCAACTGGCGCGACCCGGCGCGCTACAGCGACAATTTCGCCGCCATCCTGCTGGCGCACGGCGTCGGCATGGGTCTGTTCCTGCGCGGCAAGATCATCAACGGGACCAAATCCTCGGGCACCGAATTCGGCCACATGCTGCACCGTCCGGGCGGCGCGCTGTGCCGCTGCGGAGCGCGGGGCTGCATCGAGGCCAATGCCGGCGACTATGCCATCATGCGACGGTTTCGCGGCGATCCGCTCGACGCACCGCCGATGGTCCATGTCACGGCCGACGAAATTTCGGCAATCGCCGAGGCAGCGCGCGATGGCGATCCACTCGCCATGGAGGCGCTCGCTGCCGCAGGACGGGCGCTCGGGGCGGGATTGGCGGGCATATTCGCCCTGGTCGATCCCTTCCCCGTCGCGTTCGTCGGCCACGGCACGGCAGCGTTCGAGTTCATGGAACCGGCGCTGCGTGAAATTCTGGAGGAGTCCAATGCCCATGTCGCCAAGGATGTACCGATCGACCTCTACCGCGATGAAACGCCCTTCATCCTCGAAGGATGTGGCATCGACGCATTGTGCGAAATCGACGCGCAGCTCGCCGGCGGGATCGCCGAGCCGGCCTGAGCGCAAAGCCGCGAGGCGGCTCGCCTCCGCCCTGCCGGTCCTGCTCGCCCTCGCCGCGCCGGCGCTGGCGGGCGACGAGCCCTGGGCCGAACGCGCGATTGCCCGGCATGTCGACCAGTCCGCCCTGTCGGGCACGCTCGACCGCGACACGCTCACCGAGCTCGTGGACCGGGGCGAAGCGCTGTTTACAGCGAAATTCACCGAACTGGACGGCGCCGGCCGCAAGATGGCGACGCAGGCGATCATCCCCACCAAGCGCAAGCGCCCGCCCGACACGCTTTTCCAGCGCATCGCCGGCATGGACGCCAACGCCTGTTCGAGCTGCCACCGCGAACCGGTGACGGGCGGCGCGGGCGATTTCACGGTCAACGTCTTCGTCAATGAGGGCTTCGTGAACGCCGATTTCGACACCGTCGATCCGCAATTCTCCAACGAGCGCAACACCAACCACCTGATGGGCGCGGGGCTCGTCGAATTGCTGGCCCGCGAAATGTCAGCCGACCTGCAGGCGATCCGGCGCGACGCGCTGCGCAAGGCCCGCGACACCGGCGAGGCTGTGACCGCCGACCTCGTCACCAAGGGCGTGCATTTCGGCAAGGTGACCGCCCAACCGGACGGCATCCTCGACCTGCGCCAGATCGACGGCGTCGATACAGACCTCGTCATCCGGCCGTTCAGCCAGAAGGGCGTGATGACGTCTCTGCGCCAGTTCGCCATCAATGCGATGAACCAGCATCACGGCATGCAGGCGACCGAGCGTTTCGGGGCGCGCTGGACCGGCGAGACCGATTTCGACGAGGACGGCCATGCCGACGAACTGACCGAAGGCGACATTTCCGCCCTGGTCGCCTGGCAGGCGACCCTGCCGCCGCCGATCGCCGAGACGCCGGACGACCCCGCCTGGCGCGAAGCCGCCGCCCGGGGCAGCGCGCATTTCGACACGATCGGCTGCAATGCCTGCCACCTGCGCGCGCTGCCGCTCGAAAGTCTCGCCTTCGCCGATCCCGGCCCGTTCGACGCCGCCGGGACGCTGCGCGGCGGCGAGGCCGACGCCGTGACCTACGACCTGGCCCTGACCGACTGGGCCGACACGCTGGAGCGCAATGCCGACGGCGACTACCTGATCCCGACCTTCGGCGACCTGAAGCGCCACGTGATCACCGACCGGCAGGTCGCCGCGCTCGGCAACGAGTTGCTCGGGCAGCGTTTCGTCGAGCGCAACGAGTTCCAGACCTCCGAATTGTGGGGCGTGGCCTCGACGTCCCCCTACGGCCATCGCGGCGACTTCACGACGCTCGACGGCGTCATCCGCGCCCATGGCGGCGACGCGCGGGCCTCGCGCGACGCCTATCTCGATCTGGCCGAGGACGAACGCAGCGCCCTCATCGCGTTCCTCAAGACCCTGGTGATCCCGCAATGACCCGCTTGTCTTTCGCACTCTGCCTGACCGGCCTCGTCCTGACCGCGCCGGCCACGGCCGAGGATGGGCCCGCCGATCTGCCGATGGATGTGCCCGTGATGGTCGAGGAGGCGCTGGCCGCCGGCATCGACCATCAATACACCGGGCCGTGGGAATATTTCGTCGGCGGCGGAGCGGCCGCCTTCGACTGCAATGGCGACCGCATGCCGGACCTCGCTTTTGCCGGCGGAACCTCCAGGGCCAGCCTCTATGTCAATCGCAGCGCGATCGGCGGCGAATTGCAATTCGCAGAGAAGCCGGACGCCCTGCCGGAAGACGCGCGCGACCATGTGACGGGTCTCTATCCGCTCGACATCGACAATGACGGCTACCGCGACCTGGTGGTCCTGCGCGTCGGCGAGAACATCCTCCTGAAGGGCGGGCCGGATTGCAGCTTCACCGAGGCCAACCGCGCCTTCGCCTTCGACGGCGGGCGCGCATGGTCGACGGCCTTCGCCGCGACCTTCGAGCCGCATCTGCCCTTCCCGACGCTCGCCTTCGGCAACTATGTCGACCGCTCCGCGCCGGGATCTCCCTGGGGCACCTGCCACGACAACGTTCTGCTGCGGCCGCAAGGCCCCGGCGGCGAGCGCCCGGACTATTCGGAGCCGAACGTGCTGACGCCCGGCTATTGCGCGCTGTCCATGCTCTTCACCGACTGGAACCGCTCCGGCGAACCGGCACTCAGGATCACCAATGACCGGCAATATTATCGCGAGGGCCAGGAACAGCTGTGGCGCGTCTCGCCGGATCGCCCGCCGCGCCCCTATCGCCGTTCCGACGGCTGGCGGCGGGTGCAGATCTGGGGCATGGGCATCGCCGAGGCCGACCTCAACGCCGACGGCTTTCCCGAATATGCGCTCACCTCGATGGGCGACACCAAGCTGCAGACGCTGGACGACGAGGCCGAGCACGACCGCCCCGTCTATCGCGACATCGCCTTCGACAATGGCGCGACGGCCCACCGGCCCTATACCGGCGAAGACCTCAAGCCATCGACGGGCTGGCACGCGGAATTCTCCGATTTCAACAATGACGGCCGGCTGGACCTGTTCATCGCCAAGGGCAATGTGCAGCAGATGCAGGATTTCGCCGCCTACGACCCGGACAACCTGCTGCTTGGCAAGGCCGAAGGCGGGTTCACGGAAGCGGGCGACAAGGCGGGCATCGCCCTGCCCCGGCGCGGCCGCGGCGCGGCTGTCGCCGACTTCAACATGGACGGCATGCTCGACCTCGCCGTCGTCAACCGCGAGGCGCCGGTGAGCCTGTTCCGCAATGCCGGCGGACGCACCGAGACGGGCACCCGGCCGATGGGCAACTGGCTGGAGATCGAATTGCGCCAGAACGGCGTCAACCGCGACGCGATCGGCGCGACCGTCACGGTCAAGTCCGGCAACGAGACCCGCACCCGCAAACTGCGCGTCGGCGGCGGCCACGCCTCGGGCTCGGCCGGCTTCGTCCATGTCGGCACCGGCACGGCCGAACGCGCCCAGATTCGCGTGCAATGGCCGGACGGCGAATGGTCCGCCCCGTTCCGCGTCTTCGCCAACAATTTCGTGGTGATCGAACGCGGCGCGACGTCGGCGCAGTATTGGTATCCGGTGGAGTGATCATACTGAACACTGGCCTCGAGGGAACATTCACCGCCCTCTGTACTGAATATGCAGGAGAATGAGGAAGTCTTAGCGCTTCTGCACGGCAAAGCTGCAAGTTGACACGCAGTCGACAGCGTGATTCGACTCTCACAGAGCGGCAGAGGGAACGAGTCCGTCATGGCGGATAGATGGTTCGACCGGGTGAAGTTGCGCGTTGCGGAAGCGCAATACGACCGGATCGCAACCGCCTCCGAGCGCGATCTTCGCCCTCGCCCGTCCGCAAGCACTGTGATCGCCATCGCCCTTTCGCTGGCAATTCTCGCTGTGCCGCCTCTGATAGCGGCGCTGGGCGTCTGGCTGATCTTCTGGTCCGGTTTTGCGGTGATCGCGGCGATCATCGGTCTTCTGCTTTTGGTCATGGCTTGGGGAATGCTGCCGCCCGTGAATCGGCTGGGCGCAGAGCCACTGGGCCGTAGCGACATGCCTGCGCTGTTCGGCCTGGTCGATGCACTTGCCGACAACATGGGTGCCCCCAGGATTGACGGTCTGCACATCGATCCCTGCTACAATGCGTTCATCGGCCGTTTTGGCCGGCGACGCCGTCGTATCCTCGGAATTGGGCTTGCCCTTTGGCAGGTCTTGGAGCCCGAAGAGCGGGTCTCGCTGCTGGCTCACGAACTGGCGCACGAGATGAATGGCGATCCCGCACGTTTGATGATCATCTCGGGCGCCCGGCACACGCTGGTCGCCTGGATTGAAATGTTGGTTCCGGATGGACGATTCGTTGGTCTTGCGCAGCTTGACAATGATTCGGCGGTGCCTCTGGCCCGACAGCTGATGCTGGCCGTAGCGTGGTTGCTGACACTTGCGTTTCGGGCACATTGGCTCTTGCACATGCAGCTTTCGCAGCGTGCCGAATATTATGCAGACCTCCTTGCAGCACACGCCGCCGGGACTGCGGCGGAACGGCGTTCGTTGGCGAAACTTGCGCTGCGCCCGTTCGTCCGCTCACACATCGTTCGCCTGCCGGGCCAACGCGAGGGTGCCGGACACGTGCTGCTGGCAGGACTGAACGCGGCAGTGAGTTCGGTTCCGGCGAACGAGCGCGCTCGGCTCTTTGCCCGCATGGAAGAGGAGCGGCTGTCCGTAGATGCGAGCCATCCGCCGACAGTCTACCGACTGCGTTTTCTGGAGCGCCATGCGGACCTGTCGGGCACGTTCAGCGACGACACTGTCGATTGGGACGCGATTGCAGCCGAGATCGAGCCGTTTCTGGAGCCGTATGGCCAAGCCCTGCTGGACGATCCGGATTTGTTCTAGCCTCCCGTATCGCGGGGAAAGTGCACGGTGTATTCGCGACAACGCCGCGATGGCCAATTTCACGCACTGACCGCCCGCAGCCGCGGGCCGCGCGTCTTCATGTAGAGCGTGCCGACCACGACGAGGTTGATCGCGGCGGCGTAGGCGGCGATGGCGTAGGCGAGCGAGTATTCTCCCGTCAGGTCGAACAGGAAGCCGCCGAGATAGCCGCCATTGGCGTGGCCGATCCAGCCGAAGAGGCTGACGACCGCCATGGCCGAGGCGCGGCGGGACGGATGGATGAGCGTGGCGATCGACACCAGAACGCCCGTCATCACGCCGGCATAGCCGAACCCGTAGACCGCGGCGTAGAGGTAGAAATCCGTCAGCGTGTCCATCCACATGAAGCCGTAGACGAGCAGGCCCATCCATGCCGTCGCGGTCATGTAGGCGGGCAGCGCGCCGATGATGTCGGCCAGCTTGCCGAACGCCACCCGGCCGGCGATCGCCACCATCAGCATCAGGAAGATGACGCTGCTCGCCTCCTCCAGCGCGAAGCCGCGGTCCTGGCAGAGCGGCACGAGATGCATGAGCGGGACGGACATGCAGGTGCAGCACAGCAGGATCGCGAGGCTCATCGCCGGGATCACCAGCCGCGCGGGCGGATAGGTCTTCTCCTGCGCGACCTGGGCCGAGGCGCCCTTTGCGGACATCGCCGGCGACTGGCGCAGCAGCAGCGAAAGCGGCACCAGCACGACGAGCATCACCACACCGGTGATCCCGAGCGCACCGCTGATGCCGAACTGTCCGATCAGGTAGGACGACGCGAACGGCACACCGCCCTGCCCCAGCGCCTGCCCGCCCGACGCGATGCCAATGGCCAGTCCGGCCCCGACCGGAAACCAGTTGCCGACCGAAGCCATGATCGGCGGGAAGATCGCGGCCGCGCCGAAGAAGCCGGCGAGAAACATCAGTCCGTAGAAGTGCCAAAGGGCACCGGCGAGCGATGCGGCCAGATAGCACGCGCCGATGGCGACCGCGCCGAACAGGACGACCGGACGGGTTCCCCGCCGGTCCGCCTGCGGCCCCATGATCAGGCCGCCCGCGGCGAGACCGACGATCCCCGCGACATTGATCAGCGCGATGTCGCCGCGCTCCCAGCCATAGGCCTCCTGCATCGGCACGACGAAGGCCGACATTCCGTTGACGATGGATCCCATCGAGATGGCCAGGATCAGGGCGGACGCGAAGACGATGGTCCAGCGATATGGCGACAAGTGGTCCGTGTTCGACATGTCCTCTCCCCCCGCGCGCGCCCGCAAGATTACCTAACGTAATGATAGCATCGGTCGCACCTGCGGCCAAACCGCCCTTACCTCAAGCATCATAGCAGGCGAAAGCACAAGCAACGATGGCACTCGGGCCGGGACGCAAGCGAGACGCAAATCCGGCTTGGCAGGATTTGGCGGCGCTGTAGTGTGTGCCCATGACAGAGTTCGACGCCAGAAAATTCGCCGTCATCGCCGACATCCACGGCAATTCGGACGCCTTGATCGCCGTGCTCTCCGACATCGACGCGCAAGGCATCGCGAGCATCGTCAATCTCGGAGACCATCTGAGCGGACCGCTCGCGGCGCGCGAGACGATCGAGATCCTGATGGCGCGCGACATGATCTGCATTCGCGGCAATCACGACCGCTGGCTCGTCGAAACCGATCCCGAGGAGATGGGCCCCTCGGACCGCATCGCGTATGACGAGTTGGAGGACCGCCACCTCGAATGGCTGCGCGCGTTGCCGCCGACCCGGCTCCTCGCGGACGACGTCTTTCTGTGTCACGGAACCCCGGCGAGCGACACGACCTACTGGTTCGAGCGCGTGGCGCCGGACGGCGGCGTGCTGATCCGGCCGGAGGCGGACATAGCCGCCGAAGCGGCCGGCATCGCCGCGAGCCTTCTGCTGTGCGGGCACTCGCACCTGCCGAGGCGCGTGGATCTCGCCGACGGTCGCACCGTCCTCAATCCGGGGAGCGTCGGCTGTCCGGGTTACGTCGATGACGAGCCCTATCCCCACGCCATGCAGACCGGCACGCCGGCGGCCTGCTACGCCATCGTGGAAAGGCGTCCCGAGGGCTGGATGACATCCTTCCGGCACGTGCCCTACGACACCGCGCGCATGGCGGGCCTCGCCCGTGAGCGCAACCGTCCGAACTGGGCCAGATCCGTCGCGACCGGCTGGGTGAAATAGGCGCGATCCGCCGTCCGTCCAGCCCCGCTTCCCTCACGAAATGTTCAAGACGGGAAACCATGTGGTGCTGGTATTCTGGGACCCTCGGAAGAGAGGAGCCCCCCGATGAACACGCATGACCGCAGATTGACCGCGAAGGACTTCAGTCCCGAGCTTCTGGAACTCTACGACTTCTATGCCCACGGCATCATCACCAAGCGAGAATTCCTCGATCGCGCCGGCAAATTCGCCGTCGGCGGCCTGACGGCCGCGGCGATCCTGTCGCTGATGAGCCCCGATTATGCGCTGGCCGAACAGGTGAGCTTCAACGATCCCGACATCAAGGCCGAATGGATCACCTACCCCTCCCCGAACGGCCACGGCGAGATGCGCGCCTATCTGGTTCGCCCGACCGCGATGGAGATGGCGCCCGGCGTCGTCGTGGTGCACGAGAATCGTGGCCTCAACCCCTATATCCAGGACGTGGCCCGCCGCGTCGCCAAGGCCGGCTTCATCGCCATGGCGCCCGACGGGCTGACGCCGATGGGCGGCTATCCGGGCAATGACGAAGCCGGCCGCGAGTTGCAGCGGCAGGTCGACGGCGAGAAGCTGATGAACGATTTCTTCGCCGCCGTCGAATTCCTGATGGCGCATGAGTCCGTTGCCGGAAAGGTCGGCATCACCGGGTTCTGCTATGGCGGCGGTGTCGCCAATGCCGCGGCCGTCGCCTATCCCGAACTCGGTGCCGCCGTGCCCTTCTACGGACGCCAGGCGGACGCCGCCGACGTGGAGCGGATTCAGGCACCGCTGCTGTTGCACTACGGAGCGCTCGACGAACGCGTCAATGCCGGGTGGCCGGCCTATGAGGAGGCGCTGAAGGCAGCCGGCAAGACCTACGAGGCCTATTTCTACGAGGACGCCAACCATGGCTTCCACAACGATTCCACGCCCCGCTACGACGAGGAAGCAGCCGAACTCGCCTGGACCCGCACGATCGACTGGTTCAAGCGGCATCTCGGCTGAACAGGCTGTGGCGCGACGACGGAAACCCGATCCTAGGCCGGGTTCGAAGCCGTCAGGGGCGTTGCCTGGCGGCTGGGAGGCAGGCCGAACTTGCGGCTGTAGTCGCGGCTGAAATGGGTCGGGCTTTCATAGCCGACGGCAAATGCGACCTGGGACACTGTTCGGCTCCGGTCGACCAGCAGGGCCTTCGCCTCGATCAGGCGGAGGTCCTTTTGATATTGCAGCGGCGTCGTGCCGGTCACCGTGCGGAAATGCTCGTGAAACGACGACGCGCTCATGCCTGCGGTCCTGGCGAGATCCGTGACGCTGAGCGGAGACCGAAACTCCGCCCGCACCTTTCGAATGGCCTTGGCGACGCGGCTGGCATGGCTGTCCGCGACGAGCAGGTCGCGCAGCATCGTTCCAATCGATGACACAAGCAGGCGATAATGGATCTCGCGCCGGATGGAAGGACCGAGAACGCGCGCGTCCAGCGGATTGTCCATCAGTTCGAAATACCGGATCAGCGGTTCGAGCCAACTCTCCTCGGCACGCCCCTTCGACAGCGACCGGCGCCGAGTCTCGGGCACCGGCGCGTCGGCGACCTGTTCATAGAGGCTGCGCACGAGGCTGAGATCGAGCGACAGCACGACGGCGAGATAGGGAACGTCGGCGCTCGCCTCGATGATGCGGGAGACCACCGGCAGGTCGTGACTGACCAGCAGCGCATCCCCGCGCCGCAGCGACACCGTCTGGTCGCCAATCGACGTGACCTTGCTCCCCTGAAGGATCAGGCAGACGACCGGCTCGTAGATCGCGGCCTCGATATCGCTCGGCGCCTGCCGGCGAAGGACGGATAGGCCCGGCGGCAAATCCTTCGCTTCTCCGGAGATACCGTTGAAATGGCGGCCGCAGAGGTCGGTCAGCCGCGAAAGATCGATCTGTGTTTCCATGCCGGTCGTCCTATCACGCTTTGCTTCCACGGACACCGGATCGTCGCTCGAATCGGAGGAATTGGCAGACCTCGCGGAGGATGAGGCAGGCGCGGGACGACGTCGCCGGGTACGTGTTCCGACAGATGCACCGACGGAGAAAGGGAGCGCCTCATGTCGTCCATTCAAACCCAGTTCCTCGACCTCACCGCCCATCATGCGCGCTATGACGCGATCGATCCGAAAGCGGGCCTCAAGGGCAGCGCGACGGACAAGGTCGTCTTCATCGCCGGCGCGTCACGCGGGATCGGTCAGGCCACTGCAGTCGCCTTCGCCGAGGCCGGCGCACGCGCGGTCTACATCACGGCTCGGTCGGAAGACGCGCTGAAGGAGACGCAAACACTGGTGCGCCAGGCCAACGCGGAAACGCAATGCGCCTATGCGGTCTGCGACGTCACCAGCGCCGAACAGGTCGAAGCCGCCGTCGCCGATTGCGTGGCGACGTTCGGCGGCATCGACGTCGCGGATGCGAATGCCGGCTATCTGGCCCCGTGGATGAAGATTGGCGAAACCGACCCGGAGAACTGGTGGCGCAGCTGGAAGGTCAATGTGCGGGGCGCCTATCACGTGATCCGCTTCACGCTGCCGCACCCGATCGAGCCCGCCGCAAAACGCGCGGCGCAAGGATCGAGCGGCGGCCATCTCATCGTGCTTTCGTCGATTGGCGCACAATTGCTGATGCCCGGTGCGTCGGACTACCAGACGTCGAAACACGCCATCAATCGGCTCTGCGAATTCGTCCAGAGCGATCACGACGAGGACGGCATAAGTGCTTCGCCATCCATCCGGGTGGCGTCGCCACCGATCTGGGGCTGAAGATGCCGGAAAGCCTGCACGCCTATCTCGATGACGAACCCGAACTGGCCGCCGGCTTCGCGGTCTGGCTTTGCTCCGGTCAGGCGGATTGGGCCAAGGGCCGCTATCTGGCCGCCACCTGGGATGTCGGCGAACTCGGCGCGATGAAGGAGGACATCCTGCGCGACGACCTGCTGGTCAACCGGCTGCGCGCCAAGCTGTGACGATCGGGACCGGGCCCTAGCCCCGGTCCAGCACCTCCACCGCCAGGATGGTCGGCATGTGCCTCGCGATCTCCTGCCAGCTGTCGCCCTCGTCGGTGCTCGCGAAGACCGAGCCGGAATTGGTGCCGAAATAGACGCCCGCCGGCTCTCGCCGGTCGCCGCCCATGGCCTGGCGCAGGACGGTGAAGAAACAGGCTTCCTGCGGCAGCCCCTCGCGCATCGCCTGCCAGTTCTGCCCGCCGTCGCGCGAGCGCCAGACGGCGGCCGCCGCGTCGGGCGGGAAACGGCCCTCCATGTCGCCATTGAGCGGCATCGTCCAGAGCGTTTCGGGATCGCTGGGATGGACCCGGATTGGAAATCCGAACGTGGACGGCAACCCTTCCGTGATGTCGTCCCAGCTGCGCCCGCCGTCGGCCGACCGCCAGACGCCGTGGTGGTTCTGCTGGTAGAGAAGATCGCCATCGCCCGGCGCGCGCATCATGTTGTGGACGCAATGGCCGGTCTCGCCGTCGCGCGGCCCCGCCGGATGATCGTGATGGCCGCAGGCCTCGGCGTTGGACAGGCGATTGCGACGCTCCCATGTCTCGCCGCCATCCTCGGTCGCAAACACGCCCGCAGCCGAGATGCCGATCCAGAGCTTTTTCGCATCGGCGGGATCGGACACGATCGTGTGCAGGACGAGACCGGCCGCGCCGGGGTTCCACGAGTCGGCGGAGGGATGGTTGGCCAGCCCTTCCAGATGCTCCCACGTCTTGCCGCCATCGGTGCTGGCAAGGAACCGCGCCGGCTTGGTGCCGGCATAGAGCGTGCCATGGGCGTAATGCAGCGACCAAATCTGGGAGAAATCCTCTCCGAAAGGCGGCGGCGTGTCCGTCCAGCCGATCATGGCGGCGAAATCCGGGTCGTTGGCGGCCCATTCGTCCATGGTGCCCTTGGTGAGCTTGGACAGTTCCCAGCTCTTGCCGCCATCTTCGGAGCGCCACACGCCGGCGCCGGACCAGTCCCCGCCTCCGCCGGCCCAGAGTGTGCCGGTCTCGGGATCACCGATGACATGGTTGATCGACCAGCCACCGCAGAATGGCCCCGAGACGGTCCATCCGCTGCGATCGCTGCCGCCAGAAACCAGAAATGCGCCCTTCGTGGTTCCGACCAGAACCGTGACATCGCCATCAGACATATGCGAATTCCTCCGTCTGCGCGGCAGACTAGCAGAAAATATGTTGAATTCAACTCAATCTCGCGGAGCTGCCAGTTGATGGCGATTCAACCGTGGCGTTCAGCCCTTTGTGGCGAACGCCACCAGCCGATCCGTCACGTCCTCGATATGGCGGGCGACGAACGGCACCCGCCTGCGCCAGCTCTCCGTCGTCGCCACCGTCTTGTTGGCGTCGATCGCGATCGGCTGTCCGTCGGCGATGAAGTAGTCGATCGCGCCGAAATCGAGATTGAGCTTCTTGCGCAGGCGCCGGATCTCTTCGGGCACGTCAGGCGCGATTTCGATGTGCATCATGGTCGCGGGGTCGCAGAGCAGCGACCGGTACGTCGTACGGGTGTTGATCTCGACATCGAAGAAGAAGTCGAAGCGCTGCTTGATCACCGGCAGAGCCGTCGTGCCCGGCAGGAAGCGCTCGACGATGAGGCGCTCATTCTTCCACACCCTGTCGGGCACCGCGTCGATCGACGGCAAGACCCGGTATTCCGGACAGGCGCGGCTCTTGTAGCCAGGCAACAGCAGCCTCTTCGCCACATAGCCTGCCCGCGTCAGTGCCGATTTGCGGTTCCTGTAACGCAGTTCGGGAGCGCCGTGACTGTTGAGCACGGTCTTGACGATCACCGGCCCCGCATGGCTGTCACCCGGCTGCAGGCGCGCGGCCGAATAGAGCGTCCGGCGGATCGTCGCCGCCTCCCCGTTCACGCAGCGATCATAGCGGCGCGCGGCCGACAGGAACGCTTCGGGCACGTCGGTCAGATCGACATGGAGAAAGGCCGCCTCGCCGCCGGTCGCCTGTTCCGGGTCGTCGATCAACCGCCATGGCACGCCCGCGCGATCGAGGCCCGCCAGCATGAATTTCAGCTTGTAGTGGGACACGCTCTCGAAGGCCCGACGGCGCTCCACCAGAATGTCGATCATGCGAAGCACGGCTCCCGACGACCGCGGCCGGCAGCAGCCGGTCACAATTACCTTACGTCAGTTACGGCCTCGCCATCCTGCTGTCGAACCTTTTTTCCGCACGCGCCGCGCGCCCCTTCGGATTTCAGTGTCATTCGCGCGCGAAGCGGCCTAGGAGGACGGCAGATGACCCTCCATACCGAATCCCCGACGCCGCGAGCCTCGCTCGCCATTCCGTTCATGCTCGGCGCGAGCTGCCTCGTTGCCGCGACATCGATCATCGCCAAAGCGCTCGGCACCGGGCCGGGTGATCTGGCCGGGCTGCATCCCTTTCAAGTGAGCGCGGGACGCTTCGTCTTCGCGTTCCTCACGCTGATGCTGTTCCTGCTCGCCTCGCCCGGCAATCGGCCGAGCCTGGCCGGCGCAAACTGGGGCCTGCATCTCGTGCGCTCGCTGTGCGGATGGCTGGGCGTGACGTCGGTGTTCGCCGCCGTGGCGAGAATGCCGGTCGCCGACGCGACCGCGATCAGCTTCCTCAGCCCGCTGGTGACGATGGGACTTGCGGTCGCGATGCTGGGCGAGCATCTGGGCGTGCGCAAGATCGCCGCCGCCCTTTTGGCGCTGTCGGGCGCCGTGATGATCCTGAAGCCCGGAACGGACGCCTTTCAGGCCGCAGCCTTCTTCGCGCTGGCGGCCGCCGTCTTCATGGGGCTGGAGGCGATCTTCATCAAGCGGCTGAGCGAGACCGAGCCGGTGATGCGCGTTCTGGTCATCAACAACGGCATCGGCGCGATCGTCTCGTCGGTGGTCGCCTGTTTCTTCTGGTCATGGCCATCGGGGCTGCAATGGCCCCTGCTCGCCATGCTCGGCGCGGTGATGGTGTCGGCCCAGACGATGCTCATCCAGGCGATGAAGCGCGGCGACGCCAGCGCCGTCGCCCCGGTCCTGTATTCCGTACTGGTCTTCGCGGCGATCTACGACATGACGCTCTATGGCGTCGTTCCGGATTGGCTGGCGGTCCTCGGCGGCCTCCTGATCCTCTCCGGCGCGCTGCTCCTGTCGCGCGCCCGCACCGCCTGATCACCGTGCGGGATTGCCGGGGCGATTGAATTCCGCCCCGGCGGGATCCGCCTATTTCTTGCCGGGCGTGCCGTCGAACTTCTTCTCGAGCGTGTCCCAGCAGTCGATATAGGTGTCCTGCAACGGCGCTTCTTTCGCCGCAAATTCAGTCAGATGCTGCGGGAAGCGGGTCTCGAACATGAAGCTCATCGTGTTGTCGAGCTTCTCCGGCTTCAGGTCGGCGTTCGAGGCCTTGTCGAACGCCTCGCGGTCCGGCCCGTGCGGCAGCATCATGTTGTGCAGCGAGACGCCGCCCGGCACGAAGCCCTGCGGCTTGGCGTCGTACTGGCCGTAGATGTTGCCCATCAGCTCCGACATGATGTTCTTGTGGTACCAGGGCGGGCGGAACGTGTCCTCCATCACCATCCAGCGCTCGCGGAACAGCACGAAATCGATATTGGCCGTGCCCGGCACGCCGGACGGCGCGGTCAGCACCGTGAAGATCGACGGATCCGGATGGTCGAACAGGATCGAGCCGATCGGGCAGTAGTTGCGCATGTCGTATTTGACCGGCGCGTAATTGCCGTGCCAGGCGACCACGTCGAGCGGCGAATGGCCGATCTTGGTGGTGTGGAACTGGCCGCACCACTTGATGGTGATCGTCGAGGGCGCGTCGCGGTCCTCGTACCAGGCGACCGGCGTCTTGAAGTCGCGGCGATTGGCCATGCAGTTGGCGCCGATCGGGCCCCTGCCCGGCAGTTCGAATTTCTGCCCGTAATTCTCGCAGACGAAGCCGCGCGCCGGCCCGTCGACGAGTTCGACCCGGTAGACGAGACCGCGCGGGATGATGGCGATTTCCTTCGGCTCCAGTTCGATGACGCCGAGTTCGGTGCAGAAGCGAAGGCGCCCTTCCTGCGGCACGACCAGCAATTCGCTGTCGGCGGAATAGAAATAGTCGTCCACCATGGATTCGGTGACGAGATAGATGTGGCTCGCCATGCCGACCTGGGTGTTGACGTCGCCGGCCGTGGTCATGGTGCGCATGCCTGTCAGCCAGGTCAGCGCCTCGTCGGTGTGCGGCACCGGATCCCAGCGATACTGGCCGAGCGAGATGACGTCCGGATCTACATTCGGAGCGGATTTCCAGTAGGGAAGATCGATCTTCGCGTAGCGGCCGGAATGTTTCACCGACGGGCGGATGCGATAGCACCAGGTGCGCTCGTTCTGATGGCTCGGCGCGGTGAAGGCGGTGCCGGAGAGCTGCTCGCCATACAGGCCGTAATTGCATTTCTGCGGCGAGTTCATGCCCTGCGGCAGCGCGCCGGGCAGCGCCTCGGTCTCGAAATCATTGCCGAAACCCGGCATGTATTTCAGTTCGTTGGCTTTCGCCGTCGATGCGCTCAGATCGTCCTTGACGGTGTCGAGCATGGGGGCCTCCTCGTCATGTGTGGTGGTGTGGAAAGACCGTATTAGTTTCATTTGTAACCATCAACGGGAAGCGATGTCGAGCCCCAGACGCCGCGCCCGCGATGCCACCGGTGCCGCCCGGCTCCTGCAAAACCCGCACAAGTGATCATGCATTTGTGACGCGCGGACCCGGCCGGCGGCCTTGAGTTTCCACCTGCTGGAACCTTTAGTTTTCGACATCGATCCGAAGACCGCGAACGCAATGAGGTAAGGAAACCATGCGCAACGCACGCACAATCGGACTGGCCGTCGCCGTGGCTGTCGTCGCGACCACCGGCCTTGCCATGGCGCACTCGAATGCGTCGGGCGTCGTCAAGCAGCGCATGGACGCGATGAAGGACATCGCCGAGCAGATGAAGACGATCGGGTTGATGATCCGCGGCCAGAACGCCTTCGACGCCGCTGCAGCGGCAGACGCCGCGGACACGGTGGCGCAACATGCCGCAACGATCCCCTCGCTGTTTCCCGAGGGGTCGCTCGACAGCCCGACGGAGGCGTTGCCCGCCATCTGGGCGGACTGGGATCAGTTCAACAAGAATGCCGCAGACTTGCAGTCGGCCGCAGCCGATCTGTCGAGCAGCGCTGCGGGGGCCGCAGAGGCGGCGGACATCAGGACGCAGTTCGCAGTCGTCGGCGCGACCTGCTCGTCCTGTCACGAGGACTTTCGCAAGGCCGAATGAGGCAAGCGAAGTCCGGACGGTCGCAAAAGGGAGGGCGATCTCGACATGAAGCTGACACGCCGTACATTCCTCGCCGGGGCCTCTGCCGGGCTGGCCCTTCCCTATCTGTCGAAAGGCGCCTCGGCGGCGATCGGCGGCCAGCCGCTGCCGATCCCGCCCCTCGTCGAGGCCTCGGGCAGCCCCATCGAACTTGAAGCCATTGGCGGGCAGACGGGCTTTCTCGATGGGGCGACGACCGCCTCCTGGGGATACAGCCAGTCCTATCTCGGCCCCGTGCTGCGCCTGAAGCGCGGCGAGCAGGCCCACATCGGCGTGGCAAACCGCCTGTCCTCGCCGGTCACCAGCCACTGGCACGGCATGCATGTCCCGGCCATCCTCGACGGCGGCCCCCAGCTCGAGATCGCGCCCGGAGCGCGGTGGGACATCGAATTGCCGGTCGACCAGCCCGCGGCGACGCTCTGGTACCATTCCCATGTGCACGGGATCACCGCCGAACATGTCTATGGCGGCCTTGCAGGCATGATCATCGTCGACGATCCCGAAGCGCCGAATGCGGGGCTTCCGCAGACCTATGGCGTCGACGACATCCCGCTCGTGATCCAGGATCGCGCGTTCAACGCCGACGGCTCTTTCGCCTATGTCAAACGCGGCCCCGCCCTCATGCACGGGTTCCGCGCCGACACTGTCGTCGTCAACGGCGCGGTGCGCCCGCAGGCCAGCGTGCCGAAGGGACTGGTCCGCCTGCGCCTTCTGAACGGATCGAATGCGCGCATCTATCACCTGCGGTTCGCCGATAACCGCGCGTTCCACCAGATCGCCAGCGACGCCGGCTTCCTGCCCGCGCCCGTTCGCATGGACGGGATCACGGTGGCGCCGGCCGAGCGTGTCGAGTTGCTCGTCGACTTCTCGGACGGCAAGGCGGTGACATTGCTGAGCGGGCCGGACTTCAACGATCCGATGGCGGGCATGATGGGCGGAATGATGGGTGGCATGCTGCCCGGGCCGCCCGCGCAGGCGGAAGAAGGCCGCGACGGCGAGTTCGTCGTGATGCGATTCTCGCCCGATCGCGAGAAGACGGCCGCTTCCCAAACCATACCGACACGATTGGAAGGCGCGCCGACGGCCGAGTTCGGAGAGTCCGTTCGCACGCGCGAATTCGTCCTGAACATGCATGCCGGCGGCATGGGTGGCGGCATGATGGGCGGAGGCATGGGCGTCATGTCGATCAACGACGCCAGCTATGACCCCGACCGGATCGACATTCGGCTGCAGCGCGGCGAAACCGAACTCTGGCGCATCCGCGCCGATGAAATGGCTCACCCGTTCCATGTCCACGGCACCGCGTTCAAGGTGCTGCGCCTGAATGGCGAGGACGTCCCCTTCGAGACCACCGGTCTCAAGGACGTCTTTCTGTTCCAGGGCGAAGCGGACTTGCTCGTCCGGCTGGACCACGAAGCGACGGACGCGGTGCCGTTCATGCTTCACTGCCATATCCTCGAGCATGAGGATGCCGGCATGATGGCCCAGTTCACGGTGGAATGAGCGAATCGCCGGCCTTCCTGGGGCCGGCGTCCCTGCCCTGAAACGGCTGCCTTTCCGAGAGATCGCGCACTCGACAGCGACGATCGCCTTGCGCCTGCGCGATCATGCCCGAAAGGCGCGGTTACGAGCCCGCGGAACACCCCGCCGGCGCCGTTTGATAACCTTTCGTTAACCATCATTAACGTAGTCCTTGGTCAGTGAAAAATTAACCAAGATGACCGAAGTGCTAACAACCGCTCAGCCCATACGTCTCAAGGGTCGCTCCTTCCTCGCGATGGTGCTCAATCCGGAGCCGCCATTCGATGACTGGCTGACCCGACTGGACGATCTTGCCGAGCGGTCCGCGGGCTATTTCCTGAACAAGCCAATCGTTCTGGACGTCGGCGGGCTCGACATCGACCGCCTGCAGTTGCGCGAACTGACGCGCCAGCTTGGCGATCGCGGCATCCGCGTCATGGGCATCGAGGGCGCGGCGTCGTCCCTGCTCGTCCCGGACCTGCCGCCGGCCATCGACGGCGGACGCCCGGCTTCCGACTTCGTCACGCCGGCTTCCGAACTGCCGGACGTCGACACCGGCCGCTCCTCGGGCCGCACCCGGCCTGACGATTTCCAGCCCGGCCGCACCGTGCCGTCGATCATCGTCACCGAGCCCGTGCGCTCCGGCCAGTCGCTGATGTTCGAAGGCGACATCACGGTGGTCGGGTCCGTCGCCTCGGGCGCGGAGGTCGTCGCGGGCGGCTCGATCCACATCTACGGAACGCTGCGCGGACGCGCCATGGCCGGCTCGGCCGGCGACACCGCCGCGCGCATCTTCTGCAGCCGGCTCGAGGCGGAACTCGTGGCGATCGCCGGTTTCTACAAGACGTCGGAAGACATGGGTCCGGATCTGCGCGGCAGCTCCGTCCACATGTGGTTCCAAAACGAAATGCTGATGTCGGAAAAACTCGGTTGAGCCGCTGGCCGGCCGCAAACAAGGAGACTGGAATGGGAAAGGCGATCGTGGTCACATCTGGCAAGGGCGGCGTCGGCAAGACGACCACCACGGCCGCTCTCGGTGCCGCACTGGCGCAGGGAGACCAGAAGGTCGTGGTCGTGGATTTCGACGTCGGCCTGCGCAATCTCGACCTGGTGATGGGCGCCGAGCGGCGCGTGGTCTATGACCTCATCAACGTCATCCAAGGCGAAGCCAAGCTGGCCCAGGCGCTGATCCGCGACAAGAGGCTCGAAAACCTCTACCTCCTGCCCGCCTCGCAGACCCGCGACAAGGACAAGCTGACGCCGGAAGGCGTCGAGAAGGTCATGACCGCGCTGAAGAAGACCTTCGACTGGGTGATCTGCGACAGCCCGGCCGGCATCGAACGCGGCGCGACCCTGGCGATGCGCCATGCCGACGCGGCCATCGTCGTCACCAATCCGGAAGTCTCATCGGTGCGCGATTCGGACCGCATCATCGGGCTCCTCGACGCCAAGACCGCCATCGCCGAACGCGGCGAGCGCATGGAGAAGCATCTCCTCGTCACGCGCTACGACCCGACGCGCGCCGAGACGGGCGACATGTTGAAGGTCGATGACGTGCTCGAGATCCTGTCGATCCCGCTGCTCGGCGTCATCCCGGAAAGCACCGACGTGCTGCGCGCCTCCAACCTCGGAACGCCGGTCACCCTGGCCGACGCCCGCAGCGAGACGGCCCAGTCCTATTTCGCCGCCGCGCGGCGACTGATGGGCGAAGCCGTCCCGATCACCATCCCCAGCGAAAAGAGAAGCTTCTTCGGCATGTTCTTCGGAAGGAAGGCTGCATGAACATTCTGAACTTTTTTCGAAAACCGGCCTCTGCGCCGAAGGCGCGGGAGCGCCTGCAAATCCTGCTTGCCCATGAACGGGCCTCGCGGGGTGAGCAGGACCTCGTGGCCCGGCTGAGAGACGAGATCCTCGCCGTTCTCGCCAAGCATGTGCCGATCGACGGCAAGAGGGTCCGCGTCCAGATGGACCGCGGCGCCCAGGTTTCGACGCTCGCCGTCGACATCGAGATCCCGTTCGACACGGGCGTTCGGGCTGCCTGACACGCTGTGGCCGGTCAACCGGCTGCAGTGCTCACACGCCTTGCGCGCCGGCGAATATCGCCGGCGCGTTTCGTTTGCGCTCGCCTTTCCCTTCGCCGGAAAGCGCAGTAGGTTCGCAGGCCCGCAACGAGACAACCATGTGAGGCCATGCCCATCACCGACACGAACGACGACGCGGCGCCCGCGTCGCAGGACCTGACCATCACGCTGGACAGCAAGCTGAAAGACGGGCTCCACAGTTACGTCGCGGCCGAACCGACGATCAGGACACCGTCCGACGCGGTCACGCAGATCCTGCGCGAATGGCTGCGCGAGCGCGGCTATTTTCACCCCGGCGTGGAAGGAACGCGCCCCGAGGACCTGACATCGGCCAATGACGGCTGACGACCCTAAAGCCTGAGAAAGGCTTGAAGTCGGCGGTCACGCGACCTGGCGCCAGCGCTCCTCGCGCACGAAGGACATGAGCTCCTCCGACGGCATCGGCGGCGCGAAGGCGTAGCCCTGCAGGATGTCGCAACCCAGGTCGCGCAGGATGACGGCGTGGTCCATGGTCTCCACGCCTTCCGCCACCGCCTGGATCCCCAGCGACTGGCCCATTTCGATGATCGAGGCCACCAGGCGGCGCTGGCTTCTCGACCCGACGATCGGCTTGACCAGACGACGGTCGATCTTCAGCCGCGCCGGCCGCAGGTTGATCAGGCTCACGATCGACGCGTAACCGGTGCCGAAATCGTCCATCTCGACATCGATGCCCAGCGTCTTCAGCCGCTCGATATTGCCGGCGACGACCTCGTTGCCCTCGTCCAGGAAAATGGATTCCAGGAGTTCGAAGGACAGCGTGTTCGGCTCGATCGCGAGCCCGTCAAGCCGGTCGATCAGGTCCGCGTCGTTCAGCCGGCCGGCTGAGACGTTGACCGACATGCGCGGGATGTGGACGCCCGCCGCTTTCCAGCGCGTCGATTGCCACAGCGTCTGTTCGAGGATCGTGCGGTCGATGAGCGGCACGACGTTCAGTTCGTCGGCGATGCCGAGGAAGGTGTCCGGCAGCCGCAGCCCTTCCGTCGGGTGCATCCATCGCGCGAGCGCCTCCACGCCGACGATCTGCAGCGTCTTCGCGTCGAATTGCGGCTGGAAGAACGGCAGGAATTCCTGGCGCTCGAGGCCGTTGAGGATGTCGTCGGCGACCCGCTTGTTGCGCACGATCTCGGCCTTGAGTGAGTCGGAGAAGAACTCGAAGCGGTTGCGGCCCTTGCTCTTGGCCCGGTAGAGCGCGATGTCCGCGTCGATGAGCAGGCGCTTGCCGTAATCGGCGGTGTCCGGGCTCGCCAGGGCGACGCCGATGCTGACGCCGAAGCGGCACTGGTGGTTCTCATAGGGAACAGGACGACGCATCTCTTCGATGATGCGGCCGGCGAGCGCCGACAAGCGCTCCTCGTTCGTCGCCGAGGTGGTCACGATCACGAATTCGTCGCCGCCGATGCGGGCGACGAAGTCACCCTGGCCGATATTGCTCTTCAGGATCGAGGCGGCATGCACGAGCATGGCGTCGCCGGCGGCGTGACCCAGCGTGTCGTTGATGTGCTTGAAGCGGTCGAGGTCGATATGCAGCATCGCCGTGACCGTGCGGCCGGCGCCGCTGCGGAACAAGCGTTCGTCCAGGAACCGCCGGTTCGGCAGGCCGGTCAGGCTGTCATGCAGCGAGTTGCGCTCCATCTGCGCGCGGGCGTCCTCCAACTCGCGGTTCCGGTATTCGGCGTTGTGCTTGGCGGCCATCAGCCGCGTCTTCATCTGGATGTCGGCCGAAACGTCCCAGTTGACGCCGACGATGTAGCGCTGGCCGCGTGCGTTGGTGTGCACGGAACCGATGGCCCTGATCCAGCGCGTGGACCCGTCGGGACTGACGACCCGGAATTCGGACTTGTAGGTGCGGCCGGCCTCGCTCGCGCCCTGGAACTCTCTCTCGGCGCGTTCGCGATCATCCTTGTGCAGCGCGTTCAGCCAGACGTCATACGCCTTGACTTCGCCGCCCTCCGCGATCCCGTAAAGCTCCCTCATCCGGTCGTCCCAGGTGAGCTGCTGCGTGGCGAGATTGAGCTCCCAGACACCGATCCTCGACGTGTCGAGCGCCAGCCTCAGGCGCCGCGACAGCTTCTTGAGCTGATCCTCGCTGCGGCGCAGCTGGCGCAGATGGGTCAGGCGCTGGTCGTAGAGCAGACCGGCGATGAAGATCGGCAGGATGACGAGCAGGCCGCCGATGAAGATCAGCGACCGCATCTGCCAGACATTCGGCGGCGTTTGCGCCCAGCCCCCGCGCGGGATCGCGGCGATGCGCCAGCTGCCGCTCGGCAGGGTGACGTCGGAGATCACCGGTTCGTATTCGAAAAGCTCCGGCGATCCGAAGAACACGGTGCTGTCGCTATTGAGCGCGTCCTTGCCCGCTATCGCGATCTCGATAGGCAGTTCGTCGTCATAGAGACCGCTGTCGGCGTAGAGGCTGTCCACGTCGACCACGGCCGAGACGATGCCCCAGAGGGATTGATCGCCGGTCTCGGTCTCGACATAGACCGGAAACCGGCCAATGAAGCCCTTTCCGCCCTGCAACAGGTTGACCGGGCCGGCCAGCACCAGGTCGCCGGTCTCGACCGCGCGCAGGGCGGCCTCGCGCTGGCTTTCATTGGTGCGGTAGTCGAGGCCCAGCGCCTTCTCGTTGCCCTCGATCGGATAGAGGAGGCTGACGACGAGGTCGGGCGCGGCGGCGATGTTGCGCAATTGCGAATGATCTTCGAACAGGCTTTCGGCGATCCGGCTGAAGCGCTGCTGGTCGATGTCGGGCTCCGTCGCGATCACCGCCACGAGGCCGCGCACGAGCTGGATGTTGGCGTTGATGTTGCCTTCGAGCCGCGCGCGAATGAGGCCCAACTGCTCGCTGACGTCGGCGCGCAGGCTCTGTCGGTGCAGGACCCGGTTCTGATATTCGGCGAATATCCCCGTCGCGACAGTAACGGCAAGTGCGATGCCCGCAGCCACGACGCTCGGCCGCAACAAGGTGCGGCGGGCCTTCGATCCGGACGAGGAGAGAAATTGCATGTTCAAACTGCGATACCCTGACGCGCCAGATTCCCCCACCGCGGCACGCGGCACTGGCTTACGTAACGCTACGCAAAAAACCGTAACAAATGGCTTAAGGGCGCTGTGCCGCCCGCCAGGCGGCCCCGGAAGACGGGCTTCCGGCGATCTAGCAGGCGATCAACTGACGGATCTTGAGCCTGTCCTCATCCGTCGCCGGATTGAAGACGACCATGGCCAGATCCGGCCGCGCATCGACCGCGAAAGTGGAAAACTCCAGGTCGAGCCGCCCCGCGACGGGGTGGCGGATCGATTTCACGCCCTCCCCGTGGGCGCGGACGTCGTGCTCGGCCCACATCTGCCGGAACTCCTCGCTTTGCGCGCTCAGGTCCTCCACGAGGGCCTCGGTCTGTGACTGCATGCCGGCGCGCAGGACATCGCGCCGCATCGTGGCCACGACGGCCCGGGCGACAGCCTCCCAGTCGGGCATCCTATCCTTGTCGCGCCGGCCGAACATCAGCCGCAGCACGTTGCGTTCGCGTTCCGGCAATTGCGCGTAGTCGACCAAGACCGCGCTCGCCGCCCGGTTCCAGGCGACGACGGTCCAGTCGGGCGTCTTCACGATGGCCGGCGTGTCGGCGAAGGAATCGAGCACCCGCTGCAATTGTGGCGTCACGCGGGCCGGTTCCTTCGGCCGGACCTTCGGCGGCCGCTCCTGCGCGAGCAGGAACATGTGCTCGCGCTCTGCGTCGTCAAGCGCGAATGTCCGCGCCAGCCGGTCGAGCACGTCGGCCGAGGGCGCGCCGCCGCGCCCCTGTTCAAGCCACGTGTACCAGGTCGCGCTGACATGGGCGAGCTGCGCAACTTCCTCGCGGCGCAGACCCGGCGTCCGCCGCCGCGACATCGAGAAGCCGAACGCTTCCGGATCGAGCCGTGCCCGACGCTCCTTCAGATAGGTGCCCAGAGGGTTTGCCTTGTCGCCCATGCGGTGAGCCTGTTGGTTCTTATACCGGTATAAGATCCCGGCTTTTCCAAGTGCCGGTCCCGTCTATTCCTTGTGCCATCATACAAGGAGACAGGAAACCATGCATGTATTCGTTACCGGAGCGACGGGGTTCGTGGGCAGCGCGGTCGTTCGAGAACTCTTGCGCGCCGGCCACACCGTGACCGGCCTCGCCCGCTCGGAGGCCTCCGCCGCGAAACTGGCGGCCGCGGGAGCGTCAGCGCTTCCGGGCGACCTGACCGACACCGACAGCCTGATCGCAGGCGCGAAACAGGCCGACGGCGTGATCCACATGGGGTTCATCCATGATTTCTCGAATTACATGGCGTCAGTGGAAGTGGACAGGCACGCGATCACGGCACTCGGCGAAACGCTGGCCGGGACGGGCCGGCCGCTACTCGTCACCTCGGGGCTCGCCATCTCGAGGACTGGACCTGTCGGCACCGAGAACGACCCCGTCGATCCCGCGGTTCCCCGCCTGTCGGAGGCCGCGGCGCTACCCTTTGCGGAGCGGGACGTGCGCGTCTCGGCCGTCCGCCTGTCGCCATCGGTTCACGGCAAGGGCGATCACGGCTTCGTCCCGGCGCTGATCGGCATCGCGCGCGAAAAGGGTCTTTCGGCCTATGTCGGCGACGGCGCCAACCGCTGGCCGGGCGTCCATGTCGACGATGCGGCGAGGCTGTTCGTTCTGGCGCTGGAGAAGGGCGAGGGCGGTGCGCGCTATCACGGCGTCGGCGACGGCGGCGCGGCGTTTCGCGACATCGCCGCGATCATCGGAAAGAAACTCGGCCTGCCGGTCGCCTCGCTCACGCCAGAAGAGGCTCCCGGCAATTTCGGGTGGATGGCGAATTTCGCCGCGCTCGACATGCCGACGTCAAGCGACCTGACGCAACAGCGCCTCGGCTGGCGGCCGACCGGCCCCAGCCTGCTGGACGACCTCGCGCACGGGACCTATTTCGGCGCCTGACGGATCAGACCGCGTCGAAATCGAGCACCAGCTTCTCCGAGGTCGGCCGCGCCTGGCAGGCAAGCACGTATCCGGCCTCGGTTTCCCACGGCTCCAGCGAGTAGTTGGCGTCCATCTCGGCGGACCCTTCCACGATCTTGCAGCGGCAGGTGGCGCACATGCCGCCGGCGCAGGAATAGGGCAATTCGATGCCCTTGGCCGCAGCCGCGTCCACGACCCGCTTCGACGGGTCGTCATAGGCGAAGCTCTTCGACACGCCGTCGAGGATGACCTCCACGGCCGCGCCCTTTTCGGCCGCCTCACGGGTCGCGGCGGAGGCCCTGCGCGGCACGCCGTCGGTGGTGAAGCGCTCGAAATGGATGCGCGCCTTGTCCGCGCCGAGGCCTTCCAGCGCCTGCGCGGCCTCGTCGATCAGTTCGCCCGGCCCGCAGATGAAGATGCCGTCGGCCTCGCCCGGCTGGATCAGCCCGGCGCTCGCCAGCTTGCCCAGGCGCCCGGCGTCGATCCGGCCGTTGAAGAGCGGCACGTCCTGCGTTTCACGCGACAGGATGTGCACGGTGCGAAAGCGATCGAGGAAACGGTCCTTCAGGTCTTCCAGCTCCTCGCGGAACATGATCGAGGACGTCTCGCGGTTGCCGTAGACCAGCGTCACCTCGCTGGCCGGCTCGCCCTCCAGGATCGAGCGGATCATCGAGAGGACCGGCGTGATGCCGGAGCCCGCCGCGACCATCAGGTAGTTGTTGGCGCCGTTCTCCGTCACTTCCACGGCGAACCGCCCCTGCGGCGGCATCACCTGAATGACGTCGCCGGCGTTCAATCGGTCATTGACGAAAGCGGAAAAAAGGCCGCCATCCACCTTCTTGACGCCGACGCGCAAGCGGCCCTCGTTCAGGCCGGAGCAGATCGAATAGGAACGGCGGACGTCCTCGCCACCGATCGTGGCGCGCAGCGTCAGGTGCTGGCCCGGATGGAAACGGAACGCGTCGCGCAGTCCGTCCGGAACGTCGAAGGTCAGGCAGACGGAATCGGGCGTTTCGCGGGTGATGGTAGAGACGGAAAGGTCATGGAATTGCAGCGACATGGCCGGTTTTCCTAAATACACTTGAAATAGTCGAACGGCTCGAGGCAGGCCTCGCAGCGATAATGCGCCTTGCAGGGCGTCGAGCCGAATTCGGAGATGCGCGACGTGTCGGTGGAGCCGCAGCGCGGACAGGCGACCTGCGTCTCGCCGAAGAGCGAGCGGATTGAGCCGGAGGCTTCCACCGGCGGAGCGATGCCATATTCGCGCAGTTTCTCGCGCGCGTCCTCGCCGATCCAGTCGGTCGTCCAGGCCGGCGACATGACCCGCTCGACCCGTGCGTCGAAGCCAGCCTCGCGCAACGCGGTCTCGACCGACAACTCGATCGCGAGCGTGGCGGGACAGCCGGAATAGGTCGGCGTGACCTTCGCCACCGCCATCCCTGCCTCGTCGATATCGACGGAGCGCAGGATGCCGAGATCCGCGACCGTGACGCAGGGCACTTCGGGATCGGGCACCGCCGCGGCGGCTTCCCACGCCCTCGCCTGCATCTCGGCGCGGTCGATGGCGGCTTGCGCTACCATGTCATCCCCGGATAGGCGCGCTGCATGTATTGCAGGTCGGCGAGCAGGAAGCCCATTTCCTCGCCATGTTTGCCCTGGCGGCCACCGGTCTGCTGGTAGGTCTGCGCATCCGGCATCTCCAGCATCGCCTCGGCGAAGACTTCGGCGATCACGCGGTCCCATTCCGCCTTCAGCGACGCCGGATCCGGAGCGATGCCGGCTTCGGCAAGCGCGTCGGTGACCGCGTCGCTGGCGAACATCTCGCCGGTGTAACGGTCAAGCGCCTCGACGGCGTCTGCCATGCGACGCGCGCTTTCCGCCGTTCCGTCGCCGAGACGGATGGTCCACTCCGCCGCGTGGCGGACATGATAGACCGTCTCCTTGACCGCCTTGGCCGCGATCGCCGCCAGCGTCTCGTCGGTTGATTTCACCGCCTCGCGCCACCAGGCCTGCATGAAGACCGAGAAATAGAGCTGGCGCAGGATCGTATGGGCGAAATCGCCGTTCGGACGTTCGACGAGCAGCAGATTGCGATAGTCGCGCTCCAGCCGCAGATAGGCCAACTGGTCTTCGTCACGGCCCTTGCCCTCGACTTCGCCGGCATAGGTGTAGAGCGAGCGCGCCTGTCCGATCAGGTCGAGCGCGATGTTGGGCAGCGCGAGATCCTCTTCCAGCGTCGGCGCATGACCGCACCATTCGGAGACGCGGTGGCCGAGGATCAGGTGATCGTCGGCGAGCCGCAGCAGCAGTTCGTAGAGCTCCTCCTTCATCGTCATCGGCCCTTACATGTGTCCGACTTCGTCGGGGATGTCGTAGAAGGTCGGATGGCGGTAGATCTTGTCGGCCGTCGGCTCGAAAAGCGCGTCCTTGTCCTTCGGGTCGGAGGCAGTGATCTCGGCCGAAGGGACGACCCAGATCGAAGTGCCCTCGCCGCGCCGCGTGTAGACGTCACGCGCCGCCTGCAGCGCCATCTCGGCGTCGGCCGCATGCAGCGAGCCGCAATGGCGATGGGCAAGGCCGTTGCGCGGCCGGATGAAAACTTCCCAAAGGGGTGTCGTGTTGGTCATGACAGTCACTCCGCTGCAATCTTGCTGGCTTCGGCGCGCGCACGGCGCTTGGCGGCGTAAGCGTTGGCGGCCTCGCGCACCCATTCGCCATCGGCATGGGCCTTGCGCCGCGCGGCCATGCGATCCCGGTTCATCGGGCCGTTGCCCTTCACCACGCGCCAGAACTCGTCCCAATCGATCGGGCCGAAATCGTAGCCGTTCTTGCCCTCGTTCCACTTCAATTCGGGGTCAGGAACCTTCAGACCGATGAACTCGGCCTGCGGAACGGTGGCATCGACAAATTTCTGGCGCAGTTCGTCGTTGGAAAAGCGCTTGATCTTCCATCGCATCGACTGGTCGCCATGCTGACTGTCGCTGTCATGCGGCCCGAACATCATCAGGGACGGCCACCACCACCGATCCAGGGCGTCCTGCGCCAGGTCCTTCTGCTCTTTCGAGCCGCGGGCGAGCGCCATCATGATTTCGTAGCCCTGGCGCTGATGGAAGCTCTCTTCCTTGCAGACGCGGATCATGGCCCGCGAATACGGACCGTAGGAACAGCGGCAGAGCGGAATCTGGTTCATGATCGCCGCGCCGTCGACGAGCCAGCCGATCGCGCCGATGTCGGCCCAGGTGAGTGTCGGGTAGTTGAAGATGGACGAGTATTTCGCCTTTCCGGCGAGCAGCTCGTCGGTCATCTGCTCGCGGGTGACGCCAAGCGTCTCGGCGGCGGAATAGAGGTAAAGCCCGTGGCCGCCCTCGTCCTGAACCTTGGCGAGCAGTGCCGCCTTGCGGCGCAGCGTCGGCGCGCGCGTGATCCAGTTGCCCTCCGGCAGCATGCCGACAATCTCGGAATGGGCGTGCTGGCCGATCTGGCGGATCAGCGTGCGGCGATAGCCTTCCGGCATCTCGTCTGTCGGCTCGATTTTCTCGTCGGCATCGATGCGGGCTTGAAACCGCTCCAGAAACGCCTCGTCCTCCTCGGTCGCAGTTTGCGCCCCGATCAATCCCTGGCTGTACATTGTTGGCTCCGGTGCATAATGAATGGCCGATGCATTATGTAACAGATTTCTGCTACATCCGCAACTTTTGTAACATAAGATCGGAGGAGAATTTCCATGGCGTTCGGTGTCGACGAAGCGAAGGAGTTGCTGGCCGGGATTTTTGCACCATGGGTGGTCGACCTCGCCCTTGAGCCGCTTGAGTTCGACGCATCGGGCGGGCGCTTCCTGCTGCCGGCCAATGACCGCCTCGTGCATGTTGGCGGCGTGGTCTGCGGTCAGGCGACCGCGGCCGCCGCCGACACCTGCGCGGTGGTGACGCTCTCGGCCCTGAACGGCCGCTTCCGCATGTGCTCCACCGTCGATCTTGCCGTGAAATTCATGCGCCCCCTGCCGCCGGGCGACGCCGAGATCCGCGTGAACGTGCTCTCCAACGGCAAGCGCATGGCCTATACGAGCGTCGACATCGCCGCGGCGAACGGCGGAAAGACCGCCGTCACGACCATGATGACTTTCGCCTATCTGGAAGACTGACCGTCCCCGAAACGGTCGTCGAAACCCGCGGGATCGGCATGCGGCGGCAGGTCGATCGCATCGAGCCAGGCCTCGCTCGGCAGCGCCAGCAGCTTGTAGACTGCCCGCAGCCGGGTCCGCGCTTCGAGCGCCGGCCATGACGGCGGCAGAAGCGCCACCGGAAGGATGGGAGCGCGCAGAATGATTCGCCGCCAATGGTGGATGATGAGCGTGCGCATGGCGATCGCGTCCAGAGGCGCAGGGTCTCCGCCCGCATCAAGCGCATCGGACAGCGGCCGCAGCGATTCCAGGAACGCGCCCACCGCCTCGGCGACGCCGTCCATGTTCCAGAAACGATGCGCGTCCGGCGGCGCGATGCCCGGCTGGTCGGCGATCAGGAGATAGGCGCCGAGATTTCCCGGAACCGGCCGCGCCCCGACCGTTTCCGGCCGAAGCCAGGTGCCGTTGCAGGAAACGAAGCCCGCCGCTTCCAGCTCGCCAGCAGCGCTGTCTTCACCCAGAATGGGCACCGCGACGGTCCATCGCCCGTCCCATTCCGGCGGGCCGGGCGCATAGATGCGTTGCGTCGCGACGTCGAAGGCGCGCAAGCCGCGCCGGTCGAGACTGTAGTGGCTGCGCCGGCCGTCGCGCTCGCGGATGACCCAGCCCTCCGATGCCAACCGCGACAACGCCGTGCGCACGGCGCCGGCCTCGATGCCCAGTCGGCCCATGATTTCCTGCAGCGCCTGCAACGGGATGGAGCCGCCGCGCGGGACGATCGCGTCGCCGAAGATGGTGATGATGACCGACCAGACGCGCAGCCGTTCAGGCCCGCGCAATGCGGACAGGATCGCGTCCCAGTCGTGCCTCTGCTCTGCCATGCGCCTCTCGAAATGCCTTTCGACACAACGAGATACAGTCCGCCGCGCAAATTGCGCAACATCAAATCCGAAAATTGCGGCGTTCAGGTAACATCCCGATAGGCGTTCATCGTGTGAAGCTCGTAGGTCGCCACGGTCTCGTCGTCCTGATTGGTCAAAACAACGTGCCAGCGCACCTCGCCATAGGTGTCGGTGCGCTTCGTCTTGCGCTTCACGGTCAGGGCAACGCGGATGGAATCACCCGCCGAGACCGGCTTCTGGAAACTCAGACCCTCAAGCCCGACATTGGCCAGCACCGGGCCCGGCGCAGGATCGACGAACAGACCGGCAGCGAAGGACAGGAGCAGATAACCGTGGGCCACGCGCCCGGGGAAGAAAGGATTGGCCTTTGCCGCCTCCTCGTCCATGTGGGCGTAGAAGGTGTCGCCGGTAAAGTGAGCGAAATGCTCGATGTCTTCCATCGTGACGGTCCGGGAACTGGTGCGCAGCGTGTCACCGATGGCGAGATCCTCGAAATACCGCCGGAAGGGGTGCGTGTCCGTCTCGACCGTCCTGGAGCCGGGCACGAACATGCCGGTGATCGCGGTCAGCATATCCGGTCCGCCCTGCACGGCGGTGCGCTGCATGTAGTGCATCACGCCGCGCACGCCGCCCATTTCCTCGCCGCCGCCGGCACGGCCCGGTCCGCCATGCGTCATGTGCGGAAGAGGCGATCCGTGGCCGGTGGATTCGCCCATGGAATCCCGATCGTTGACATAGATGCGGCCGTGCCAGGCGCCTGCCCCGATCGCCACTTGACGCGCGACGGCGGGATCGTGGGTGATCAATGACATGACCAAGCTGCCGCCACCGCGATTGGCGAGCGCGACAGCGTCGTCCAGCGTGTCATAGGCCATCACGGTCGACACGGGTCCGAAGGCTTCCGTTTCGTGCACGGCCGACGCGCCGGCGGGGTCGGCGCAGCGGAACAGCATCGGCGGAACGAAAGCGCCCTTCTCTGCATCCGCGCCCTCCACGTCAAACGCTGCCGGATCACCGTGAACGCATTCGGCCTCCGTGCCGATGCGGGCCACCTTTTCCAGGACGTCACGCACCTGTGCCTGCGAGGCGAGCGGGCCCATGCGCACGCCCTCCAGCGCCGGATCGCCGATGACGGTCTTCGAAAGCTTCGCCCGGATCGCGTCGATCAGATCGGCTTCCACGGGTTTCGGCGCGATGATACGACGGATGGCGGTGCATTTCTGCCCGGCCTTCGCCGTCATCTCCTTGACCACTTCCTTGACGAAGAGATCGAATTCCGGCGTCCCCGGAGTCGCGTCGGGACCGAGGATCGAGGCGTTGAGGCTGTCCTGCTCGGCGATGAAGCGGATCGAGTGGCGCAGGATGTGCGGATTGGAGCGCAGCATGAGCGCGGTGGCGGCCGATCCGGTAAACGACACCACGTCCTGCGGCGTCAGCCGGTCGAGCAAGTCGCCGGTCCCGCCCGCGATGAACTGGACGGCGCCGTCCGGCAGGATGCCGCTCTCGATCATCATCCGGAAACAGGCTTCCGCCACATAGCTCGTCGCTGTCGCCGGCTTGACGATTGCCGGAACGCCGGCGAGCAGCGCCGGGGCGAGCTTTTCCAGCATACCCCAGACCGGGAAGTTGAAGGCGTTGATGTGGACGGCTGCGCCCTGCAGCGGCGTCGCGATGTGCTGGCCGATGAACGTGCCGTTGCGCGACAATTGCTCGACCGCGCCGTCGACATAGACATGGCCGTCCGGCATTTCGCGACGGCCCTTGGAGGCGAAGACGAACACGGTGCCGATGCCGCCGTCGATGTCGATCCAGCTGTCGGCCTTGGTGCAGCCGGCATGAAGGGATAGTTCGTAGAGCTTCGCCTTGCGCTCGCCGAGCCAGGTGGCCAGTGCCTTGAGCATGCGGGCCCGGTCGTGGAACGTCATGGCGCGCAGATTGGGTCCGCCGACGGTGCGGGCATGGTCGAGCATCGCCTGATAGTCGAGGTCGGATCCGGCCATGGCGACAGCATCGCCGGTGACGGCCGAAGCGATGGTGCGCGCCTGCGACCCCGGCCCGACCCAGCGCCCTGCGGCGAAACTCTCCAGCATCAAAGCGGTCATGATGCGCTCCTCCCGGTTGCGTTGCTGAAAACAATATTGACCGGCCGGTCGGTTTATGCAACGATTTTCTCATGACGTCGAATTCGCGGGAGGAGAGGCGTGAGCGATACGGTCCTGAAGACCCAACATGACGGTTGGGCGGAAATTACCCTCAACCGGCCCGACCGGCGCAACGCGCTGAACGAGGAGATGCATCTGGCTCTGCGCGCGGCGATCGAAGAAGCCGCCGGCGACGAAGCATGTCGGGCGATCCTGCTCACCGGAAACGGCAAGGGCTTCTGTGCCGGCCAGGATCTGTCCGATCGCGATCCGCGCAAGCTCGACGGCCCGCCGGATCTCTCCGACACGATCGCGCGCTTCTACAATCCGCTGATCCGCCTCATCCGCTCAGCGCCGAAGCCCGTCGTCTGCGCCGTCAACGGCGTCGCCGCGGGCGCCGGCGCCAACATCGCGCTCGCCTGCGACATCGTGCTCGCGGCCGAGAGCGCCAGCTTCATCCAGGCCTTCGCCAAGATCGGTCTCGTTCCCGACGCCGGCGGGTCCTGGGCGCTGACCCGCCTCCTGGGCGAAGCCCGCGCCAAGGCGCTGGCACTGACCGGAGAACCCCTGCCCGCCGCCAAGGCCGCCGACTGGGGGCTGATCTGGAAAGCCTGCCCCGACGACACGCTGATGGAGGAAGCGCGCGCCCTCGTCGCCGGCTTCGCCAAGGGCCCGACCGTCGGCTACGCGTTGACGAAGGAACTCATCCAGGACGCGCCGAACAATTCGCTCGACGCTCAACTGGACCTGGAAGCCGACTATCAGGGCCGCGCCGGCCACACGCCCGACTATGCCGAAGGCGTCCTCGCCTTCTTCGAGAAGCGTCCCCCCTCCTTTTCCGGAAAGGCTTGACGGCGATGACCATCAGCGACCAGCAACGCGCCGAAAGAAGCGCAGAAGCCATGTGGGCGACCGACGACGCCAGCAAGTGGTTCGGCATGCAACTCGACGCGGTCGGTCCCGGCACGGCGGTCATGTCGATGACCGTCGAGGACTGCCAGGCCAACGGCCACAAGATCTGCCATGGCGGCGTGATCTTCGCGCTGGCCGACAGCGCCTTCGCCTTTGCCTGCAACTCCTACAACAAGGTGACGGTCGCCCAGACGAACTCGATCACCTTCGTCGCGCCGGGCAAGGCCGGCGACAGGCTGACGGCGACCGCGCGGGAAATCGCGCGATCCGGCCGCTCCGGCACCTGGGACGTGACCGTCACCAACCAGGACGGCGCGACCATCGCGCTGTTCCGCGGACTGGCCCGCACCATCAGCGGCACGCTGTTCGAAGAAGACGAATGACATCGGCGGCGGCGCCGCCTCGGGAGGAATGACCCCATGAAAGACATCGCACCCGCACGCCATGAACTGGACCCGATCGAGATCGCCTCGCGCGACGAGATCGCCGCCCTGCAGCTGGAGCGCATGCAGTGGTCGCTGCGCCACGCCTATGACAACGTGCCCTTCTATTCCGACGCCTTCGACAAGGCCGGAGTCCACCCCGACGACCTGAAGGACCTGTCGGACCTGGCGAAGTTTCCCTTCACGGTGAAGCAGGACCTGCGCGACAACTATCCCTTCGGCATGTTCGCGGTGCCGCGCGACCAGGTGGCGCGCATCCACGGCTCGTCGGGAACGACGGGCAAACCGACCGTCGTCGGCTACACGCGCAACGACATCGACAATTGGGCGAGCGTGGTCGCCCGCTCCATGCGCGCCTCGGGCACCCGTCCGGGCGACGTCGTGCATGTCTCCTATGGCTACGGCCTGTTCACCGGCGGCCTGGGCGCCCATTACGGCGCCGAAAAACTGGGCTGCACGGTGGTGCCGGTCTCAGGCGGCATGACCGCCCGCCAGGTCACGCTGATCGAGGACTTCAAGGCCTCCACAATCATGGTGACGCCCTCCTACATGCTGTCGATCCTCGACGAATACCGCGCCCAGGGTCTGGACCCGCGGGAAAGCCCGCTGCAGGTCGGCATCTTCGGTGCCGAACCCTGGACGAACGCCATGCGCGAGGAGATCCAGCAGGCCTTCGACATGCACGCCGTCGACATTTACGGCCTTTCCGAGGTGATGGGCCCGGGCGTTGCCAATGAGTGCGTCGAGACCAAGGACGGGCTGCATATCTGGGAGGATCACTTCTACCCGGAAGTCATCGACCCGGTGACGGGCGAGGTACTGCCCGACGGGCAACAGGGCGAACTGGTCTTCACCTCGCTGACCAAGGAAGCCTTCCCGATCATCCGCTATCGCACGCGCGACCTGACGCGGCTGCTGCCGGGCACGGCGCGGTCGATGCGCCGCATGGAGAAGATCACCGGCCGCTCCGACGACATGATGATCATCCGCGGCGTCAACGTCTTCCCTACCCAGATCGAGGAGCAGATCCTCAAGATCCCCGCCCTCGCCCCGCACTTCCAGATCGAGCTGACCCGCGAAGGCCGGATGGACGAGATGACCGTGCATGTCGAGGCGCTGGCAGACCATGCCGACGAGATCGCCCGCGCCACCGCCGCCGCCGATCTCGGCGAGCGCATCAAGCAGGTGATCGGCATCACCGCGCGCGTGGACGTGAAGACGCCCGAGGGCGTCGCGCGCAGCCAAGGCAAGGCCCAACGCATCCTCGACAACAGGCCGAAGGAGTAGTCGGCCATTGGCTCGCAGCATCGCCAAGGACCATGACGAGAAACGCGCCGCGCTCCTGAAGACCGCGGCGACCTTCTTCGCCGAGAACGGCTACGACCGCGCCTCGATGAGCGAGCTCGCCAAGGCCTGCGGCGTCTCCAAGGCGCTGATCTACCATTATTACGAGAGCAAGGACGCCCTGCTGTTCGACATCGTGCAGGTGCATTTGTCCGAGCTGGTCGAGGCGGTGGAAAACCGTCCGCCGGCCGACGATCCGGTCGAGGCGCTGCGCGGCCTGACCGCGACCATTCTCGCCGCCTATCGCGACGCCGACGCCGAACACAAGGTGCAGCTCGACGCGATCTCCGCCCTGTCGGACGAGCAGCAGCAGGTGCTGAAGGACCTGCAAAGGCGGCTCGTCGCGATCATGTCCGACACGGTCGCCGCGACGGCCCCGGCCCTGTTCGAAAGCCGGCCGGACCTCCTGCGGCCTGCCGCCATGTCAGCCTTCGGCATGCTGAACTGGTTCTACATGTGGCACCGCGACGGCAGCGGCCTGAGCCGCGAGGCCTATGCCGACCTCGTCGCCGATTTCATCCTCGGCGGCCTGGAGCGCATCGCCCGTTAGTCCGCGCGAAGGGCGTCCATCCAGCCGAGTTCGTTCTCGGTCGGCCCGGCCGGTCTGTATTCGGCCCCGAACCAGCCGTCATATCCAAGTGTGCCCAGCGCACGGAGAACCCATCGGTAGTTGAGCTCCCCGGACCCCGGCTCGCCCCGTGACGGCACCGCCGCGAACTGGATATGGCCAATCAGCGGCAGATGCCGCTCGATGCGCCTCACAAGATCGCCGCCCATGATCTGGACGTGGTAGCAGTCGGCCATGATCTTCAGGTTCGGATGCCCGAGGCTGATCACCAGATCGGCGGCCTGTTCCAGCGTCGCCAGGTGATAGCCCGGCACGTCGCGCGCGTTGATCGGCTCGATCAGGATCGTGATGTCACCGGCCAGTTCGCAGGCATAATCCAGGTTGGCGCGAAAGACGGCGTCGCCCTCAGCGCCCGACTTGCCGGCCATCACGTGCACGTTCCGGCAGCCGATCGCCCTGGCATAGTCGATCGCCTCGGCGATGGCCGCGCGTGCCTCCTCTTCGCGGCCCGGCATCGCGGCAAGGCCGAACTCGTCGGCAGCGCCCTTTCGCGTGTTCAGACCCAGCATCGGCAGGCCGGTCTCGGCCAGCGCCGCGTTCACCGCGTCCACCGGCACGTCATAGGGAAAATGGCATTCGACGGCGTCGAACCCTGCCCAATGAGCCGCACGAATGGCGTCCGGCAACGGCAGGTCCTTCCACAGGAACCCGAGATTGGCCGACAGTTTCATGATTTTCCTCCCCATTCAGACCAGGCATGCTTAGGCGCTTCGCCCGACAGCGTCCAGCGGAGCGGTCACGCGGGATCGCTCTTTGCGATATCCTCGATGAGCGCGACTGCGCGGGCCACTCCGTCCTCTCGGCGGATCTGCTCACCGATCCGCGCCGCGACGGCCTGCATGTCGTGCGAACCGGTCGCCTCGCGCAATGCCGCGGCAAGGCGTGCAGCAGTCAGCCGGCTCCGGCGGATCGGCTTCGGTCCGGCGCCGATTGCGTGGACAAGGCTCCCCCAGAAGGGCTGATCGCCGAAGAAAGGCACGATGACCGATGGCTTGCCCGCGCGCAGCCCCGCCGCCGTTGTGCCGGCACCGCCGTGATGCACGACGGCCGCCACACGCGGAAACAACCACTCATGTGGCGCCTGGTCGATCCTGAGGATCGTGTCCGGCAAGGCGTCAGCCTTCAGCCCGCCCCATCCCGTGGCGATGATCCCGCGCAGGCCGGCGCGCTGCAACGCCTCGACGACGACACGAGCCAGTCGTTGCGGATCGCGCCCCGCCATCGAGCCGAAGCCGACATAGACGGGCGGCGGCCCGGCATCGAGAAAATCCTGAAGATCCTCCGGCGGTGTCCACGCCGTGTTTGATTGCAGGAACCAGTAGCCGGTGACGTGGGCGCTGTCCGGCCAGTCATCCGGACGGCGCAACACCGCCTCGCTGTGCCCGTGCAGGATCGGGATGTCGCGGCCGTCGGCCGTCCTGCGCATGTCGTAGGTCTTCAGCGGCGGCAGGTCGATGGATGTGCGGAAGTCGCGGATGTAGCGCGCCCAGACCCGGTTGGTCAGGAACAGGATCAGCGCGTAGGTTGCCTTGTTGTACCAGCCGCCGAGCTTCCAGTCCGGGAAGACCACGAAGCGAAAGGCCCGGGTCGGCACGAACATCGGAATGGGCGTCGCGAGCACGCATGGCACGCCGAGCTTCTCGGCGATATGCGGCGCGGAGCCGGCCTTGGAATGATAGACGATGATGTCGGGATCGACGTCGCGTGCGATCTCCCAGGTCTCGCGCATCATCGCCCGCTGCAACGGAGCGACCTGTCGCGCCATCCGGATGCTGCTCTTGACGATCTGGAAGAGGCTGCTGCCCTTCTCGAGCAGGTCCTTGCCCTGATCGGTGTCGATGATCGCGAGAAGGTCGTCGCTCATCGAGCCGAAGCGCAAGCCACGGTCCTCGACGAACGCCCGGAACCGCTCGCTGGTCGCAAGCGTCACCTCGTGGCCGCGCGCCTTCAATCCGAGGCCGAGGGCGACATAGGGCTGCACGTCGCCGCGCGAGCCATAGGTAAGGACGAGGACCTTCATGCGAGCCGTACTCCCGCCATTCGGCCCTCGCCGTGCCGGTCAGACGTAGCGATTGACCACGTTTTCCAGATATTCCTGCCGCCCCGAAACCGGCTGCGGATTGAGGTCGGCCTTGCGGACCCATTCCTCGATTTCACCGAGCGTGAAGCCGCCGTCGAGCATCTTCTTTGCCTCGGGAATGGTCCAGCCGGCATAGCGGTCTTCGACGAACCCCGCCAGCACGCCATCCTCCAGCATCTTCGCCGCAGCTTTCAGGCCGCGCGCGCAGGTGTCCATGCCGCCGATATGGGCCATCAGCAGATCTTCCGGATCGAGCGACTGGCGTCGCAGTTTGGCGTCGAAATTGGTGCCGCCGGTGCCGAAGCCGCCGCCCTTGAGGATGGCGTAATAGGCAAGCGCGACTTCCGGCGCGGTGTTGGGGAACTGGTCCGTGTCCCAACCCGACTGGTAGTCGTTGCGGTTCATGTCGATGGACCCGAAAATGCCGAGCGCCTGGGCCAGTTCGATTTCGTGCTCGAAGGAATGACCGGCCAGGATCGCATGGCCCTGCTCGATATTGACCTTCACCTCGTTTTCCAGCCCGTGCCGCTTCAGGAAGCCGTAGACCGTCGCGACGTCGTAATCGTACTGGTGCTTGGTCGGCTCCTGCGGCTTGGGCTCGATCAGGATCGTGCCCTCGAAGCCGATCTTGTGCTTGTACTCGACCACGAGATTGAGGAACCGGCCGAGCTGGGCATCCTCGCGCTTCAAATCGGTGTTGAGCAGGGTTTCGTAGCCCTCGCGGCCACCCCAAAGAACGTAATTGGCGCCGCCGAGCTTCTGCGTGGCGTCAATGCAGCTCTTCACAGTCGCCGCGGCGAAGGCGAAGACGTCCGGGTTCGGGTTGGTGGCAGCGCCCGCCATGTAGCGCCGGTTGGAGAACAGGTTCGCCGTGCCCCACAGAAGCTTCACGCCGGTCGCCTGCTGCTTCTCGCCGAGATAGTCGACGATCTCCTCGAGGTTCCTGGTGTTCTCGGCGAAATTCGCGCCTTCCGGGCGCACGTCCTGATCGTGGAAGCAATAGAACGGCGCGCCGAGCGCGGTGAACATCTCGAAGGCGACGTCGGCCTTCAGCTTTGCCAGTTCCATCGAGTCGGCCGGAAACCAGGGCCGCTGGAAGGTGTCGCCGCCGAAGGGATCCGTGCCGGTCCAGGCGAAGGAATGCCACCAGGCGACCGCGAAGCGCAAATGGTCTTCCATTCGCTTGCCCATGACGACTTCGTCGGCATCGTAGTGGTGGAAGGCGAGCGGATTGACGCTCTCGGGGCCTTCATATGCGATCTTGGTGACGTCGCCGAAAAAGCCAGTGCTCATGTCATCACTCCCTTGATGGCTGGATAGAGGGCGCGGTAGCGCCGATAGGCCTCGCCGAAGGCCGCTTCGAGATCGCGGACGGGCTCGTGCACGGTCTCGACGGCAGGCGGGGTGCATATTGCGGCCGGGTCGGCGCCTTCGGCGGCCATCAGGCCAAGCCGCGCGGCACCGAAGGCAGCCCCGAAATCGCCTTCCGCCGGCACTTCGATCGGAATGCCGAGCACGGTGGCCATCAGCTGGAGCCAATAGGCCGAACGCGAGCCGCCGCCGACTGCAGTGGCGCGCTCAAGCGTCGTACCCGCGTCGCTCAGCGCCTCCAGGCAATCGCGGAAGGCGAAACAGACGCCCTCCATGACCCCGCGCGTCAGCGTGTCCCGGTCGCTCTCGTGTCCGATGCCGGCGAAGACGCCGCGGATCGAGGCGTCGTTGTGCGGGGTGCGCTCGCCACCGAGATACGGCAGGAAGATCACGCCCGACGGGCCCTGCAGCGCCTCTCCAAGCGCGGCCGTCAGTTCCGCCGCATCGACGCCGGTGATCTTCTCGTACCAGTTGAGCGAATCCGTCGCCGCGAGGATCACGCCCATCTGGTGCCAGGTGTTCGGCAATGCGTGGCAGAAGGCGTGAACGGCGCTTTCGGCGTTCGGGAGATATGCGTTGTTGGCCGCAAACAGCACGCCGGAGGTGCCGAGCGACGCGAAGGCCGCGCCGTCCTGGACCGTGCCCATGCCGATGGCGGCCGCCGCATTGTCGCCGGCCCCGCCCGCGACCGTGATGCCGGCGGTCAGGCCGAAGCGCGCGGCAATCTCGGCGCGCAATGCTCCGCCGGGTGCGCTGCCCTCGACCAGAGACGGCATGTGTTCCTGGCCGAGCTCGGTCGCAGCCAGCAGCTCGGCCGACCAGGTCCGTGCACCGGTGTCGAGCCAGCTCGTTCCGGCGGAATCCGACATTTCGGACATATGCTCGCCGGTCAGCCAGAGCCGCAGATAATCCTTCGGCAGCAGCACCTTGCGGATCTTCGTGAAGAGTTCGTGTTCGTTGTTCTTGACCCAGAGCAGCTTCGGCGCGGTGAAGCCCGGAAAGACGATATTGCCGGTGACGGCGCGAAAGCGCGGATCGGCGTCGAGCGCGGCGGCCTCCGCGTGGGAGCGCACGTCGTTCCACATAATGCAGGGCCGAAGAACGGTGTCTTCTTCGCCGAGCAGCGTCGCGCCATGCATGTGGCCTGAGAGCCCGATGCCGCGCACGGCCGCCAATTCAGCCGGATGATCGCGCTGCAATGCGCCGAGCGCCTGTTCGGTCGCGGCGATCCAGTCCGCCGGGTTCTGTTCCGACCAGCCCTGATGCGGCCGCGACAGCGACACCTCCGCGGAGGCCGAATCGATGATGGCCTGCTGCGCGTCGATCAGCAGCGCCTTGACGCTCGACGTGCCAAGGTCGATTCCCAGATACATTCAGTTCCTCCCCGGCGCCTGGACTGCGCCATCGGCAGATTAGACCGGCTCGGCGGGTTTTTTTCAAGGGGTAAAATAAATAGCCGGGCCATCAAATGCCCATTTTGCCTATTTTTTGAGCAGGCCGGAAGCTCCCGCCCGCTCTGCACATTACGCTTGCACTTGCGCGGCATTTTTTCCACGATGCGCCCGGTTCGACCGAACCGCCAACCAGGACAGTTCTCGGGGGAACGAATGCAGCTCACACCGCGTGAAAAAGACAAGCTGATGGTGGCCATGGCCGCCGAGGTCGCGCGCAAGAGGCTGGCGCGAGGCGTCAAGCTCAATCACCCGGAAGCCATTGCCCTGATTACCGATTTCGTCGTCGAGGGCGCCCGCGACGGCCGCTCCGTGGCCGACCTGATGGAAGCCGGCGCCCATGTGCTGACCCGCGATCAGGTGATGGAAGGCATCCCGGAGATGATCCACGACATCCAGGTCGAAGCCACCTTTCCCGATGGCACCAAGCTGGTGACCGTGCACGAACCGATCCGCTGAGGATTGCCGTGTCCGCCGCAGCGTCCCAAGCCCGCCTGATAGCCCGCGCCGTGCAGTTCGCGGCGCGCGCGCATGACGGCGTTATGCGCGAAGACCGCGGCGACGCCTATTTCAACCATCTGGCCGAAGTCGCGGCGATGTGCGCGGAACTGGAGCCGTTCGACGCCGTCCTGGTCGCCGCCTGCTACCTGCACGATACGGTCGAGGACACGAGCGTCACTGAGGCCGACATCCGAGCGCAGTTCGGCGACGACATCGCCGATCTGGTCATGGACGTGACCGACCCGGCGGGCTTGAAGGGAAAAGCGCGCCGGGAGCGTCAGGTCGCCCATACGGCCGGCTCCGGCCCGCGCGTGAAACGACTGAAACTCGCCGACAAGACCTCCAATGTGGAGGAATTGATCGGGCTGCCCGACGGCCGCTTCGATGCGAAGGGCAACGCGAAGTATCTGAAATGGGCGCGCCGCGTGGTCGATACCTGCCGCGGGCTGGAGCCGACGCTCGAAGCCCGTTTCGACGCATCGGCGGAAACACTGGAACGGGAGATCGAGCGGCATGCGGCATGCCCCCCTCAACCAATCACAACAAGGCCGACCGGCCTCCGGCCTCAAGATGGGCCAGGCGGCAGCATGAGCACAGGAGAGAACACATGATCCCCGGAGAAGTCATCACCGCAGACGGCGACATCGTCCTGAACGACGGAGCGGTGACAGTGACGCTGATGGTCGCCAACACAGGCGACCGCCCGGTTCAGGTCGGCTCGCATTACCATTTCTACGAGACCAACCCCGGACTGTCCTTCGACCGCGAAAAGGCACGCGGCATGCGCCTCGACATCGCGTCGGGCACGGCCGTGCGCTTCGAGCCGGGCCAGGAACGCGAGGTCACGCTGGTGCCGCTCGCCGGCGACCGCACGGTCTACGGTTTCCGCCAAGCGGTGATGGGCGAACTATGATCCGTCTCGCGTCGGCCCTCGCCCTGACCTGCCTTGCCGCCCTGCCCGCCGTGGCGCAGGAATGGGACTGTTCGAAGCCCGACATGCTGCCGCAGCAAGGCATGAATTGGTGCGCGGCGATGGACTACAAGCGCGCCGACGAGGCGCTCAACGCGCTGTGGCCCCAGGTCCGCAAGGCGATGAAGGAGCAGGACGCGGAACTGAAGGCCATGTCGCCCGATCTCGCCGGTGCGGACGCGGCCCTGATGAAAGCCCAGCGCGCCTGGATCGACTACCGCGACGGCCAGTGCGAAAGCGTGGGCTTCCAGGCCCGTGGCGGTTCGCTGGAACCGCTGCTCGTCTCCGGCTGCAAGGCCCGCATGACCCAGGCGCGCGTCGCCGAATTGCGCGCGCTGGTGGAGCCGAACTGATGGCCGTAACCAGCGTGATCCGTTTCCGGGCGCATCGCTCGCGGGCCTGCATCGGCGCCCCGCGCTTGCCCGGCCTCCCCACGAACATATCCAAGCACGTTTCCTCGAAAGGACTTGGCTGATGCCCGCCAAAATCTCCCGCGCCGCCTATGCCGACATGTTCGGCCCCACCACTGGCGACAAGGTCCGTCTCGCCGACACCGAGCTCTTCATCGAGGTGGAGGAAGATCGGACCGTCTATGGCGAGGAGGTCAAGTTCGGCGGCGGCAAGGTCATCCGCGACGGCATGGGCCAAAGCCAGGCGACCCGCGAGGCCGGCGCCGTCGACACCGTCATCACGAATGCGCTGATCGTCGATCACACAGGCATCTACAAGGCCGATGTCGGCCTGAAGGACGGGCGCATCCACTCCATCGGCAAGGCGGGCAATCCGGACACGCAGCCGGGCGTCAACATCGTCATCGGCCCGGGCACCGAGGCGATCGCGGGCGAAGGCAAGATCCTGACGGCCGGCGGCTTCGACTCCCACATTCACTACATCTGCCCGCAGCAGATCGAGGACGCCCTGATGAGCGGGCTGACCACGATGCTCGGCGGCGGCACGGGCCCGGCGCACGGCACGCTGGCGACGACCTGCACCCCAGGCCCCTGGCATATCGGCCGCATGATCCAGGCCGCCGACGCCTTCCCCATGAACCTCGCCTTTGCCGGCAAGGGCAACGCCTCGCTGCCCGGCGCCTTGAAGGAGATGATCCTCGGCGGCGCCTGCGCACTGAAACTGCATGAGGATTGGGGCACGACGCCCGGCGCGATCGACAACTGCCTGTCGGTCGCCGACGATTACGACGTGCAGGTGATGATCCACACCGACACGCTCAACGAGAGCGGCTTCGTGGAATCGACCATCGACGCCATCAAGGGCCGCACCATCCACGCCTTCCACACCGAGGGTGCCGGCGGCGGCCACGCTCCCGACATCATCAAGGTCTGCGGCCTGCCCAACATCCTGCCGTCGTCGACCAATCCGACCCGGCCCTACACGGTCAACACGGTCGATGAGCATCTCGACATGCTGATGGTGTGCCACCATCTCGACGCCAACATCCCCGAGGACGTCGCCTTCGCCGAGAGCCGTATCCGCAAGGAAACCATCGCGGCCGAAGACATCCTGCACGACATGGGCGCGTTCTCCATCATCGCCTCCGACAGCCAGGCCATGGGCCGCGTCGGCGAGGTGATCATCCGCACCTGGCAGACCGCCGACAAGATGAAGCGCCAGCGCGGCCGCCTGCCGGAAGAACACGGCCAGAACGACAATTATCGTGTCCGCCGCTACATCGCCAAATACACGATCAATCCGGCCATCGCGCACGGCATGGCCAGCGAGATCGGCTCGATCGAGGTGGGCAAGCGCGCCGACCTCGTGCTGTGGAACCCGGCCTTCTTCGGCGCGAAGCCCGACATGGTGTTGATCGGCGGAACCATCGCCGCCGCCCCGATGGGCGACCCGAACGCCTCGATCCCGACACCGCAGCCGGTGCATTACCGCTACATGTTCGGCGCCTACGGAAAGGCCCGCACCGCCTCTTCCGTGGTCTTCACCTCCGCTGCCGCCATGGACAGCGGACTGGGCGACCATCTCGGCACGGACAAGGAACTCGTCGCGGTCGAGAACACCCGTGGCGGCATCTCGAAATCCTCAATGGTGCTCAACAACATGACGCCCACGATCGAGGTCGATCCAGAAACCTACGAGGTGCGCGCCAATGGCGAGCTGCTGACCTGCGAGCCGGCGGAAGTGCTGCCCATGGCGCAGCGGTATTTCCTGTTCTAGGCGTTATGGCGTGTCGAGACCGCACGCCTAGGATTTCCTGACGAGACGGCGGACGGAGCAGCAACGGAGTTGTTGGCGAACGGCCGCGTGACAGGCAATCAGAACCCGGGTGCCCGATGTGCGGGCCCAGCAAGCCTCGTCAACACGACATGCCGCCGAGCGGCCAAGTCATTCGTATCAAGAGCGATGACGGTTCGGCAGGCGTCAGCGACGACGCCCGCCGATCCCGTTCTTGCCTGTCACCACTTCGCCGAGAGGCTTACGCTTCCGCTGAACCGGTAGCCTTCGTCCGCGCCGTCTCCAAAGCCCTTGGCCGCAAGCACTTGTCCGGTGAGCGCAAAGCGGTCGCCCCAGTGGTGCGTGCCGCCAAGACCGATCTCGCCGCTCAGGTTATCGCTGGAGCTGCTCTCGAGATCGAAGCCAGACACGGTGGCCGTGCTGTCGCCAGCCAACGTGTAGACGAGGTTGGCGATGCCGTGGAGGGTCGCTGTCCCGCCGGCACTGGCGCCGGACCAGTCGACGGACAGCCCGTTGCGCCACGCCACATTCATCGCATCGGCGAACGAAACATCCTCGCCGACCGGACCGGTGAAACCGTCCATGTGCACGACCGTGCCACTCACCTGCGTCTGCGGCGTGATCGACCAGCCGTCACCCATGCGGAATTTCTGGCCGATCTCCAGGGACAGCGCCCCCCCAACCGCGTTCACACCATTCGCCAACGATCCCCAGGCATCCGAGGAGAGGTCGTTGTCGGAATAGCCCAAGCGCGCTTGGAGGTCGGCGTAGGAGCCGTCATTTTGCAGAGCGGTCAGCGAAATGCCGGCCACCGCGCCCCGGCTGGTTATGTCTCCCGCGCCGCTCGGCGAAGTCACGTCCGAACGCCCGTCGGCATACTCGACGCTGAAACCGGCGACCACCGTGCCGTCATCCCCGTCCTCCAGAATGCCGTCGACCCCTGCCTCGATCCGCCAGATCGACTGGTCGAAAGCCGCATCCGTGATCGACGACGGCGTGAACTCGCTATGCGAGCCCGACACGCGTCCCCAGAACGCCGGCCCTGCGCCGACCTCGTCCATGTACCGGTCGCCCATGCGCTCCTGCATGGTCGGCGTGCGGTAAAGGCCCAAAAGGCTCTGCCCGTAGGCATCGTAGATCGGCGCGGCCGGAGAGAAGCTGGAAACGAGGTAGATATCGTTCCCGATCGTCTCGAGATCATATTCGAACGCCCCGGCAAAGAGGCCTTTGAACCCACCGGTCATCTGGTTGGGCGACAGCACGAAGGCGGCGGTGTTGGCCCCGCCGATGCTCGCGACCAGAACATTCTCGCCGGTGACGACGGGTCCGGAAACGTCGCTGACTCCAACCTCGGTCGTGCCGCTCGCATCGCCGCCGATGTCCAGCATGTCGGCCATGTTGGTGGAGAAATTGGCGTCGACCAGCAGATCGCCGCCACCGACATAGTCGTCGCTTATGTCGACTTCGTCGTCTGCCGCGCCGTCCTGCATGTCGACATAGCCGGAATTGCTCAGGTCGCCGGTCAGCGCCAGGGTGTTGTTGTTGACGACCAACCCCGCGTCGCTCTCGATGACAAGGCCCTTGCCGTCATCCTCGCTCAACGCGAGGTTGACGGTCGAAAGCACCAGCGGAGTGATGTTCATCACGCCGTCGCGAACGGTGATCGTCTCCCAGTTCGACAGCGTCAAGTTCAGGACGGAGAAGTCAATTCCGTCGAAGGTCAGCGCGTCGTCGTTGCCGCCGCCGCCGTTCAGCGCGGGCACGCCGCTGAAATTGGAGGTGGTCACCAGCGCCTTGTCGTTGCCGCCCCCGCCGTTGAAGAGGAAGAGGCTGCCGCTGGACCAGTTGAACGTGTCGTTGTCGTCGCCAGCGTCGATATAGGCGCCGCCGTCGATGCTCGAAGCTCCGGCAAGATTGATGGTGTCTTCGCCGCGATCGCCCAGCACGACCCCGAAGAAGCCGCCGTTGAGATTGATCGTGTCGTCATTGCCGCCGCCATCGATATAGGCCCCGAAACCGTCATCGGAGGGTGATCCGCCGCTCAGCGTGATTGTGTCGGCGCCATTGCCGCCGAGGACGGCGCCGAACAGGCCGCTGTTCAGATTGATGGTGTCCTTCTTGTCACCGCCATCGATAAGTCCGACCGCGCCGCCGTTTAGATTGATCGTGTCATCGTCATCCTCGCCATAAATGGCCAGAATTCCGCCGCCGGTGATGTTGAAGGTGTCGTCACCATTGCCGCCGTCCAGCTTGTCCATCAGGCCGCTGGATACATTGAAGGTGTCGCTTCCATTGTTGCCCTCGGCGAGCCCGATAACCCCCGAGAGGTTCAGCGTGTCGTCGTTGCCCTTGGCCTTGATCGCGACGACATCGGAACAGTTGATCACGTTCGCGTCGCCATTGCCCTCGTAGAATCCCAAACCGCCGGAAACGCCATTGCCCGAGCAAGCAGCGAGCGCCGTGTCGGCCCCGCCGGTGATATCCGATGGCAACACAGCAGGCAGGATCGCGAACGCCGTACCCCCGAGCAAGACAGCAACCGTCACCCGGCCGCAACCGGCCGATTTCACATTCCCCCACGACATATTTGCGACCCCCATAAGTCTTTAAAAAAGCAGTCTTAGAACCACGGACAATTACAACCTGAAAGCACATCGAGGCCGGGGTTGTCCAACCCTGAGGCGCAATTGCGAGGTGATTTTTCGCAGGAAAACCGCTTCACCCGCTGCCCGTGGCAAACCCGCAACATTGGCGCACGTCTTCCGTGTCGCGCCCTGCCGCAGCGGCAAATCACCACCTGTGATTGCGCGCGACCTCGCAGAGACACGTTCCGGCGCTTTTCCGCCTGGAACACGACGCCCGGTTGATCCGAATCAACTGCAACTTCGCCACAATCTGCGCTTTAGGTGCCGGGTTTCGTAAGAATGGAGGATTTCATGTCGGATATTAAGCTGAAGAACGACGGCTGGCTGGTTGTCGCAGACGGCGAGAAGGCCTTGTTCCTGCGCAATGACGGCGACGAGCAATACCCCAACCTCACGGTCTTCCGCGAACTGGAGAACGACAACCCCGCAACACGCGACCAGGCCGCCGACCGGCCGGGGCGGCTGAATGACGGCGGCTCGCATCGCAGCGCCGTGCAGGAAACCGACTGGCATCGCGTCGAGAAGGAGCGGTTCGCCAAGGACATCGCGCAGCGGCTTTATGGCCACGCCCACAAGGGCAGCTTCAACGAGATCGTGCTTGTCGCCGCGCCGCATGTGCTGGGCGATCTGCGCAAGGAGTTGCACAAGGAAGTCGCCGACAAGGTCGTGGCCGAGCTTGGCAAGGATCTGACCAATCACCCGATCCACGAGATCGAAAAGCTCGTCTTGAGCTGACGATCAATGAGAAGGCACCTGGCATTCTGGTTCCTCGTCGCTGTCACGCTTGCCGTCTACGGCGTGATGATGGCCTGGTCCATCCCGGTCCTGACCGAAGACGCCGGGGGACTGACGGTCTTCGACCTGCGCCCGGGCGGCTATTCCTACGACGAGGCGCGCGCGTTTCTGCGCGCGCTGTCGCCCGAGGGTGTCGATTTCTACGAGTCCGTCCAGCACAGGCTGGATACCGCCTATCCGGCGCTGCTCGCGCTGACACTCGGCTGGTCCATGCTCCGCCTCTCGCCCAAGAGTTGGGGCCCGTTCGGCTACCTCCTCGCCGCCACCGCCCTCCCCGGCATGATCTTCGACTACTGGGAAAACCGGGACGTGTCGGCGATGCTGGCGAGCGGACCGGACGGCATCACGCCGCAGATGGTGTCGGCGGCCAGTTGGCATTCACAGGCGAAAGCGGCATCGAGTACCGTCGCCATGATCCTGCTGCTCGGCCTCGTGGTCCTCTGGGCGATTCGTCGTCTGCGTATGCGCGGCACGACCTGACACCTCCCCATCCCGATAACGCATGGCTGCCATCCGCTGGACGCAATTGTTGCGCTGCAGCATGCCGCTTATATCCGACGCAAACGTCTAACGAGGGTGTACACACATGTCCGGCAACAGCAGAAACCTGTTCTCTTCCTTCAGCCGCGCCGTTACCGGTTTTGCCGGAACGATCGCCGTGGCACGCGAAATGAACGAACTCTTCAACACGCCGGACCACACCTTCCGCGCCCGCGGCACGACCCGCGACGCCGCCATTCGCAAGGTCATGTCTCGCCTCTGAGAGGCTCGCCCGCGGACGGGGAAATCGCACTTCGCCAGCGTTGCGGCGCTGGCGCGGGACCGCGCATCCGGTGTAGTCTTCGCCCATGCCCACCGCCTCCTCCGTCACCCGCCATTTCCACAATCCCGCCGGCACGATCACGCTGGACGAGACCGCGCGCCATCGCCGGCGCATGAAGATGGTCTCCGACAACGGCATCGAGTTTCTGCTCGACCTCGCCGAAGCGCGGTTGCTGCGCCATGGCGACGGGCTGATGCTGGATGACGGGCGCGTCATCGAGGTCATGGCCGCACCGGAGGCGCTTTGCATCGTTCGCGGCCGCGACGCGCGTCACCTGCTGGCGCTGGCATGGCAGATCGGCAATCGCCATCTGCCGGCACAGATATTCGCTGACCACATCCTGATCCGCCGCGACCATGTCATCCGCGACATGCTGGAAGGTCTCGGCGCGTCGGTGACCGAGACCGAAGCGGCCTTCGACCCCGAGGGCGGCGCTTATGGCGACGCGCATGGCGCGCACGGCCATGACCACCACCATCACGGGCACGGCCACACACATGGCGACCATGATCATGCCGATCATGGTCACGACCACTGAAGGCAACATCGCGCGCGGACGTCTTCGATGCCATCCAGCCTCTTCACCAACTATGTCCTGCTGGGCGCCGCGATCGTGGCCGAAGTGATCGCGACGACGGCGCTGGCCCGCACCGACAGCTTCACCAGGCTGTGGCCGAGCGTGGTCACCATCGCCTTTTACGCGCTCTCCTTCTGGCTCCTGTCCTTCCCGATCCGCGTGATACCGGCCGGCATCGTCTATGCCATCTGGTCCGGCGCCGGCATCGTGCTGATCGCCATTGCCGCCTGGCTGATGCTCGGTCAGCGCCTCGATTTGCCGGCGATCCTGGGCCTCGGCCTGATCATCGCCGGCGTTCTCGTCATCCATCTGTTTTCCCGAGCTGTGGAGCACTGACACCGGCTCGCGCAGTGCCGGACAGGGAGGCTGTCGCATGAGACCATTCGCGCCCAACACCCGCAACGCCTCGAAACGGCACGAGAAGCTCTACGCCGCCTACGAGCTGGCCTTCACGATCGTGCAGTTCTGCGCCGGCGTGCTGTTTCTCGTCGGCTCCTGGATGTTCTTCTACAAGACATGGGAAACGCCGGCGATCTGGTGCTTCGTTGTCGGATCGGCCCTGTTCGTGATCGGCCCGTCGCTGAAACTCGTACGTGAGCTGCATTACGCGATGATCGGCGATTTCGCCGACCTCGCCGAACGGGCGAAGCAATGAGCGGTTCCGCCAATCTCCTTCGGTTGATGTCTTGGCTCTCGCCGGTCTTCCCGACCGGAGGCTTCGCCTATTCCGCCGGGCTGGAACAGGCCGTGAGCGCCAGCGCCGTGACGAACACCGACGACCTTAGGGAATGGATCTCGCGCCTGCTGACAAGCGGCGCGCCGTGGAACGACGCGGTCTTCTTCGCGGCCAGTTGGCGCGCGGCCGGCGACGAAACGACCTTGAACGAGATTGCCGATCTGGCAAGCGCCATGACGGGCTCGGCGGAACGCCACCGCGAGACGCTGGACCAGGGTTCCGGCTTCATCGAGGCGGCGCAGCACTGGTTCGAGGCCGGCGTCTTGCCATCGCCGCGCAGCACTCCGCTCTGCGTCGCCGTCGGCGCGGCCTGCGGCCTGCAGTCGATCCCGCTTGCCGACGGCCTCGCCGCATTCCTGCACGCCTTCGCCGCCAACCAGTTGCAAGCCGCCATCCGCCTCTCCGTCACCGGCCAGCGCGGCGCGGCGCGCCTGCTCGCCGAACTGGAGCCGATGATCGCCGCGGCCGCCGAGCGTGCCGCTCTGTCCACGCTGGACGATCTTGGCAGCGGCACGATTCTCGCAGACATTGCGACCATGAAACACGAAACGCTTCAATCGAGATTGTTCCTGTCATGACCACCTCCCCCAATGGCCCCTTGCGCGTCGGCATCGGCGGCCCCGTCGGCTCCGGCAAGACGACGCTCACCGCAGAATTGTGCAAGGCGTTGCGCGACAAGCTCTCGGTCGGCGTCGTGACCAACGACATCTACACGGCCGAAGACGCCGAGGCGCTGACCCGCATGCAGGCGCTGCCCGCCGAACGCATCGAGGGCGTGGAAACCGGCGGTTGCCCGCATACCGCCATCCGCGAGGATGCCTCGATCAACCTGCGCGCCATCGAGCGGCTGCGCGAACGCGTGCCCGATCTCGACGTGATCTTCATCGAATCCGGCGGCGACAATCTGGCGGCGACATTCTCGCCGGACCTCGCCGACCTCTCGCTCTATGTGATCTCGGTATGCCAGGGCGACGACATTCCGAGGAAAGGCGGACCGGCGATCACGCGTTCCGATCTCCTCATCATCAACAAGGCCGATCTTGCGCCCTATGTCGGAGCCGATCTCGATCGCATGCGCCGCGACGCCGAAACGGGCCGCGCCGGGCGTCCTTTCCTGTTCTCCGACCTGAAACATGGCGACGGCGTTGCCGAGATCGCGGATTTCGTCACCGCGCAGGGCGGCTTGTGAGCTTCAGGCTCGACAGCTTTCTGGCCTATCGCCTCGACCGAGTCTCCGAGGCGGTGAGCCGCCACTTCCAGCCCGTCTACCGCGACCAGCACGGCATGACGCGCCCTGAATGGCAGGTTCTTGCCCATCTCGGCGAGGCCGACACGCTGACCGCGCGCGAGATCGTGCGCCGCACCGGCCTGCACAAGACCAAGGTCTCGCGCGCCGTCTCCGCGCTGGAAAGCCGGCGCTGGCTGGAGCGCAACCGCGACGAGACCGACCGCCGCATAGAGCACCTTGCCCTCACCTCGAAGGGCCGAAAGAGCTACGACGCCCTCACCGACCTTCTGAAGGCGCGCGAAGAGGAACTGCTGAAGCAGCTTGGCCCAACCGAACTGCAAACCGTCAGCGCCGCCTTGAACATCCTCGAAAAAATGTCCCTTCCCAAGAAGTAGGAGGGGCGGTCAAACTCGATCCCGGGACACTTCCCGCTTATGGTTCGATGGCACGGGCTGAGGCCTTTACCTGCATCACGAGACGGCCGGGACACATGGCAAACTGGTATTCGGCCGATCTCCACCTCGGCCACGAACGCATCATCGAATTCTGCGGCCGGCCGTTCCAATCTGTCACCGACATGAATGCGCGGATCATCGCCAACTTCCAGGCGCTGGTCGCGCAGGATGACGACCTGTGGATCATCGGCGACTTCGCCTTCGGCCGCTCCGACAGCATCGAACGCTTCGAAAGCTGGTTTCACAGCCTGCCGGGCCGAAAGCATCTGGTGATCGGAAACCACGACGACGAGGCAGTGATTTCCCTTCCCTGGCGCAGCGTCGAATACATGGCCGAAATCACCGACGGCGATCAGTTGCTGACGCTCTGCCACTATCCGATGATCACCTGGAACGGCGCGCGGCGCGGCGCGCTGCAACTCTTCGGCCACGTCCACGACCAGTGGCAAGGGTCACGCAACAGCGTCAATGTCGGCGTCGATCAGTGGGACTTCAAACCGGTGCGCATCGCCGACATCAAGCGGCGCGCGTCGAAGCTTCCGGTCAACCAGCACTGGTCGGATGTCGAGCACGGCAACGAACTGGGATGATCGCAGAGAAGATCGGCCTGCCCCGGCCCAAAGGCCGGTTCACGAGCAACAAACATGCGGACGCCGCACGCGAACCGCCAAACACGATCAGAAGGCCTAATCCATTGAGACCGTCCAACATCCTGCCTTCCCTGCTCACATCTTTCGCCTTCATGTGCATCGGCGTTTCGAGCGGATTGGCGGCCCCCGAAATCTACCTTCACCTCCTGGCGGACCGGCCGACATCCGACCGCATGGTGCTTCAGCATGAAAGCGAAGACAGCGACTACAATCTGCGCCAGCACGGCGATTTCGCGGTCACGGACATTCTCGTCACGATCGAATCGGACCGGCCCGACGGGCTGAGCAAAGCCGGCTTCGAGGCCATGCTCGATCGCAGCAGCATCTATCTTCGCATCGCCGCAAGGATCGATCCCGCCGACAGGATCTTCGACAACATGCTTGTCTTCTCGGGCGTGATGTATTGCCAGCCCGTGCAAGAGAGCGCCGAAGACAAGGTCCAACAGCCGGGTTTCTCCTGCTTTTCCGGCTATGACGAAGGCGACGACGGCGGCTTCTATCTCGTCCCAGTCTTCGGCGAGGACGGCGTGGCGAAACGCTTCGACATGCATCTCAACCGGTTGTCGCAACGCGTGTCCGACCACGAGGGAACGCCGACCGGCGACCCGTTCGTCGGCGTGTTGCTGGACAGCTACGACGACGAACTCGACCGCGAGGTCTGGTACAGATGGAGCAGCTACGCCAATGCGCGCCCCATCCTTCGCCTTGCCGATCCGTCACGACCCGAGGTGATCGAATTTCAACTACAGTAACGGCTTAGGCGGTGCTCAACGTCCGCCTCACCGCATCCAGCCAGCCGTCATATTTGCGCGCGCGTTCCGCCTCGTCCATTTTCGGCGTGAAGGTCGTTTCGAGCGCCCAGGTCTTGGCAAACCCGTCGCGACCCGGCCAGACGCCGGCATGCGAGCCGGCCAGCCAGGCGGCGCCGAGCGCCGTCGTCTCCTTGACCACCGGCCGGTCGACGGGCGCGTCGAGCATGTCGGCCAGGCACTGCATGGTCCAGTCCGACGCCACCATGCCGCCATCGACGCGCAATGTCGTCGACGTATGGTCGGGTGCGTCCCAGTCGCGGTGCATGGCCTCGAGGAGATCGCGCGTCTGGTAGCAGACGGCCTCCAGCGTCGCCTTCGCGATTTCGTTCGGCCCGGTGCCGCGCGTCAGGCCGAACAGTGCCCCCCGGGCGTTGGCGTCCCAATGCGGCGCGCCGAGGCCGACAAAGGCCGGCACCAGATAGACGTCCTGCTCCGGATCCGCCTTCTCGGCCATGGTTCCGCTCTCGGCGGCGGATTCGATGAGGCCGAGCCCGTCGCGAAGCCACTGCACCGACGCGCCAGCCATGAAGATCGAGCCTTCCAGCGCGTAAGTCGTCTCGCCACCCAGCCGATAGGCGATCGTCGTCAACATCCGGTTTCCGGAGACGACCCTGTCCGTCCCCGTATTGAGCAGCGCGAAACAGCCCGTTCCGTAGGTCGACTTGAACATGCCCGGTTCGAAACAGGCCTGACCGATGGTCGCCGCCTGCTGGTCGCCGGCGACCCCGTAGACCGGGATTTCAGCGCCGAAGATCTCCGCCTTGGCCGTGCCGAAATCGGCCGCGCAATCGAGCACGTCGGGCAGGATCGACGACGGGATGCGCAGGATCTCCAGAAGGCCGTCGTCCCAGCGGTTTTCGGCGATGTTGTAAATGAGCGTGCGCGCAGCGTTGGTCGCGTCGGTCACATGCCGCGCGCCGCCGGTGAGCCGCCAGATGAGGAAAGTGTCGATCGTGCCGAAAGCGATCTCGCCGGCTTCGGCGCGGGCGCGCAGCCCGTCCACATTGTCGAGCGCCCAGGTGACCTTTGTTCCGGAGAAATACGGGTCGAGAAGAAGACCGGTTTTCTCGGTGAATTCAGGCTCGTGGCCCTTCGCCTTCAACGAATCGCAGAAGTCGGCGGTGCGCCGGTCCTGCCAAACGATCGCATGGCAGGCGGGTTCGCCGGTCCTGCGATCCCACAAGGCCACCGTCTCGCGCTGATTGGTGATGCCGATCGCTGCGATGTCCGACGCCGCGATCCCCGCATCGGCAATCGCATCTCGGCAGGTGTCGACCACGGTCCCCCAGATGTCCTCCAGGTCATGCTCCACCCAGCCGGATTTCGGGAAGTGCTGCGGAAACTCCTTCTGGCCGATCCCGACGATTGCCTGCTCCGCGTCGAAAACGATCGCGCGCGACGACGTCGTGCCCTGGTCGATCGCCAGAATAAAGCCGCTCATGCGTATTCTCCTCCCCATTCTCAGCCAAGGGGTGGATTACAACCAGATCGCCCGGCTCGCTTCAACCCGCCTCGGCGGCATCTTTTCCATTTGCGAGCAGCCACTTGCAGACAATGAAGGCCGCGGTAGCGCCGAAGAACTGGGCGACGATGAACATCGGCGCGTCAAGCGGCCGAATTCCCGCGAACGTGTCGGAAAAAGCACGTGCGATCGTCACCGCCGGATTGGCGAAGGAGGTCGAGGCGGTGAACCAGTAAGCCGCGGTGATGTAGAGACCGACGGCCATGGCGACCGCCTTCTCATTGGCCTTGATGGTGGCGAAGATCGTGAAGACGAGGCCGAACGTGGCGACGATCTCGGCGAACCATTGCGCGCCCCCCGTGCGGATCTTGGCGGAAGCCTGGAAGATGTCGTCCGCGAACATCGCATGCGCAGCCCAGACGCCCGCAAGTCCGCCGGCCACCTGAATGGCGACATAGATCAAACCGTCCCGCGCGGCGATCTCGCGCCGCAGCCAGAAGGCGAAGGTCACCGCGGGGTTGAAATGCGCGCCGGAGATCGGACCGAGCATGGTGATCAGCACGACGAGGATGGCGCCGGTCGGAATGGTGTTGCCGAGCAGGGCGATGGCGACATTGCCGCCGGCCAGCGTCTCGGCCATGATGCCCGAGCCGACGACCGTCGCCAGCAGAAAAGCGGTTCCGATGAACTCGGCGGCGTATTTGCGGGAAACGTCCATCCTGCCAACCCAATATATCAATAAATCTTGAAATATTGATGCACCAAGCCGGCGTCAACCCTTGTTATGCGGCGCACCACGCCGTCATTCGCCGCTTCCGGCCACCCGCGCCTCGATTTCCAGATCGTAGCTCGCGCCTGCCGCCGCCCAGCGTTCCAGAATGGCGTTGCGCACGGTTTCGAGCCGCGCTTCCGGCAGGTCGATGGCCTCGCGATGAGCATGGTAGGTCAGGCGCAGGATGGAGTGCTCACGCGTGAGTTCGGAGATCAACCGTGTGATGCCCTCGGCAAGGCCGACATCCGGCGTTACCTCGTTTCGACGGAAGGCCGCCGCGTTCAGATCGAGGCGCACGACGCGCGATTGCGCCACACCGAAGGTGACCGACGCCTGGCCGCCCGGCTCGATCCCCAGCGTCATCGGGTTGCTCGTGGTCGCGTGATAGCCCTCCCCGAGCGTCGCCTCGTCGAGTGCGAAACGCAACTGGACACCGCTCAGTCGCGGCAGTGACACGCAGGGTGACGAATAAAGGCCCTGCAGGTCGGTGGTCAGGACAGGGCCGCCGTCGACCGAGACCCGGGCGCCCGCAATGCCGCCTTCCTCCGTGTCGGCCACGCCGTTGCGATTCGCGTCCTCGTAGACAAGCAGCGAAATCGCGGCACAGTCGCCCAACGGCTCGTCTCCCACGCGCACCGTCGCCTCCGAAGGCGGCGCCAGCGCGATCCGGCTCCGCGCGTCGAAGATCTTTGCGGAATTGGAGTGATATCCCCGCAGCGGCGTCTCTTCGATCTCGCCGAGATAGCGAAGCGACATGCTTTCATGCGGCGCGACAGTCAGCGTACCGAAACTCGCCTGCTGCCCGTCGAGCAACACGTCGGCGAGTTCACCGTCGCGAAACGCGCTGCCGTCCACCAGAACCGTGCCTTCCGACAGCGTGGCGACAAGGGTTGCCGACAGTTCGTTTGAGCTGCGATTGCTGACCGTGATCGTATAGTCGACCTGGTCGCCGACCGCCGCTTCCGTGGTGCTCGGCGTATGGGAAAGCGAAATCAGTCCCGGCGCAATGCCCTGCAGGGGCGGCATGACGAACGCAGTCACCTGGCGATCCGAAACCGAGCGCCCGGCCCCCTTCGCGGTAGCGTTGGCCTCGGCAGCGATCTCGCCGCCGATCTCGGCATTGGCGCGTGTCAGCCGGTAGCTGGCCGAGTAGCGCCAGATCTCACCGCGATCCAGGATGCCGGGATTGGTCAGGTCGCCACCCCGATATCCCGGCGGCTCGCTCGGCGCGAAGGCCTGTCCGCCCTGCTGCAATTCAAGCGCCAGGCGAACGCCGGCCAGCGCGATGTCGCCGACATTCTCCACCACGATCGCATAATCCAGCCGGTCGCCACGGGGCAATCCGGGTGCGGCATCGCCCGAGATGGCGACGTCGACCGACACGCGCAGTCCCGGTCTGGCCGGCTCGATCCCGACCACGGCGCGCGCCGTGTCCGACTGGATGAGCGCCCCGCCGCCGAGACCCGAAGCGACGGCGCGGTTCACCAATTCGCCGGCGACCGCCTGCGCGGGCAAACCATGGCACAGCGAAAGCATCAGGAGCAGCCAGAGCCGGAAGCTCGCCCGCGGCCTGTGCCGCCAAATCGATGTCAGTCGCTCCACCGCAGGGCCTGCCGGTTGTGAGTCTTACGACTACTGGGCCTCGTATTCGGCCTGGGTCAGGGTATGGACATGGATGAACGTCACCGCCCCGCCCGGCCCGAGTACGTCATATACGCCAGCGCTTTCCTCCGTGTCGGCGTTCAGCGCCAACGGATCTTCCGTCTTGACCTCGACAGTGAAGGGCTCGACACCCAGATCCGGCGTACCGGCCGACGTTACCGTCTTGCCGGCGAGATCGACCGTGACGGCCACGTCCTCGATTGCGGTGTTGCCGGTATTCTCCACCAGGTAGGTGAAAGTGATCTGATCGCCGGCCTCGGCACCATCGCGGGTGTTGCCTTCGGCCTTGCTCAGGTCGCTCGTCGTGACGATCGCCATCTGCGCATGGGCCGGAACCGCGACGCTCACCGGGTCGGCAGTGGCCGAGACCACGATAGCGCCCGCCGTGCCGCTCGCCCCGGCCTCCAGCACGATCCCGTCACCGGCCACGGCGCGGTAGACCTGCTCGGTCGTCAGCGTGTGTGTCGTGACGAAGGTCGCGGACGCGTCGAGGCCGAGTTCGGCGCTGGATTGATCGAAACCAGCCGCCGGCAATTCGACGACCAGATAGCCGATCCTCAGCCGCGCATTGTCGACGACGACGCCCCCCGTCGCCACGTCGCCGGTATTCGCAACAGTGACGGTTACGGTCACGACATCGCCCTCGTCGGCATTCTCGGTATCAGCGCCCCGTCCGATATCGAGGTCGAGCGAGGGGCTGACGGAGAGGCCGGGCTGCGCCGGCGCGAGCTGAACGGTCTGAACGGCCGCCTGCGCTTCGACAGCGGTCTCGCCGGAGCGTGCGGTAGCCGTCGCCAGATTCGCGAACTCCGCCCATGCGGGCTGGGCCAGCAGGATAGGCGCCAGTGCCACGGCGGCGACAAGTCTCGCCCGCGATCCTGACGGATTGCCTGCCTGTGCTCTCGTCAGGTGACGATCTGCCTGCCGGGTTTCGCAGCTCATGGTTCCGACCTCCCTCGATCAACGCGGCGTGATTGTTCTCGCCTCCGGCAAGCGCCGGGCGGCCTCGCGACAATAAGGCGAGCTCCTTCGCCATGTCATTAAAAACATGGCAAAAAAGTGCAATCCGATGAAGCTGTCAGGAAGAGACTTCGATCAGACGGCCGCCAGCGCTTCCTTGCGGGCCTCGAGGCCCAGCAGGAAGGAAATGTCATCGTGGGGGCGCGCCAGATCTGCGATCGTGTGCTTCGCCAGCACGCCGAAGAAGGCGTTGAGCGCCTCGCGCAACGCCGCGGAAAGCTTGCAGGTTTCCACCAGCGGACACTCCGCGTCGTCGCGCTCGAAGCACTCGGCCATGGAGAAATTGTCCTCCGTCAACCGAACCACATCGAGCAGAGTGATGTCGGCGGACTCACGCGCCAGTCGGATGCCGCCGTTCCGGCCGCGTACCGTCTCGATCAGTCCGCCTTCGTTGAGGGGCTGCAGAATCTTGAACAGAAACGGTTCCGAGACGCCATACGCCTTGGCGATTTCGGCCACTCGGCTCAACTGCCCGCCATTGGCAGAGCAATACATCAAGATGCGAAAGGCGTAGTTCGTCTGCTTGGTCAGGCGCATGAGTCGTCTCCGTAACGGAACCTATATAGACCGTCGTTTGGAATCATTCCAGATAAACCCGACCGAATCTGTCAACTTTTTTCTTGACACCCCCATGCGCTTGCCACAGGTGGTCGGCGACGGACTGCAAGAAAAAGACAGACGGGAGCATTTCATGCGATTTGGAACGCGCATCGCCATTGCCGCGATCTCTGCGACGACCGCCCTTTACACCGCATCGGCGGCCTGGGCCGACGGCTCGGTCAACCTCTATTCGTCGCGCCACTACGACACCGACGAGCGCCTCTATGCGGATTTCGAGGAAGCGACCGGCATCCGCGTCAACCGTATCGAAGGCAATGCCGACGAGCTGATCGAACGCCTGAAGGCGGAAGGCCGCAACAGCCCTGCCGACGTGCTTCTGACCGTCGATGCGGGCCGCATCTGGCGTGCGGCCGACGCCGACCTGTTGTCGCCCGTCGAAAGCGAAGTGCTGGAAGAACGCATTCCCGAGGCGTTGCAGCATCCGGACAATCTTTGGTTCGGCTTCTCCACGCGGGCGCGCATCATCTTCTACAACAAGGACCGCGTCTCCGAACCGCCGCAGACCTATGACGAACTCGCCGATCCGAAATATCGCGGCATGATCTGCATCCGCTCGGCGTCCAACATCTACAACCTGTCGCTGCTCGCCTCGCGCATCGCCGAGGAAGGATCCGACGCGGCCAAGGCCTGGGTGGAAGGCCTGAAAGCCAACCTCGCCCGCCAACCGCAGGGCGGCGACACGGACCAGCTCGCGGGCCTGGTTTCGGGCGAATGCGACATCTCGGTCGCCAACACCTACTATTTCGCCCGCGCCTTGCGCTCGCAGGTCGATGGTGTCAGCGACGGCATCGAGCAGATCGGCTGGGTCTTCCCCGACCAGGACGGCCGCGGCACCCATGTCAACGTGTCCGCCGCCGGCGTCCTCAAGAACGCGCCGAACCGCGACAACGCGATCAAGTTCCTCGAATACCTCGCCTCCGATTCCGCGCAGGAATATTTCGCATCCGGCAATGACGAATACCCGGTGGTCGAGGGCGTCGGCCTGTCGGCGTCGGTGACCCAGTTGGGCGAATTCAAGCGCGACGACCTGAACCTGTCGGCTCTTGGCGAGTATCAGACCGAAGCGCAGGCGATCTTCAACGCCGTCGGCTTCAAGTAACGCGCAATGGCCGCCCGAACCGGCGGCCTTACGCTTCCAGCGGCAGAGGAGCCGGCGCTTTCGCCGGCTCTCGCGTCTGCTGGGTTTGCGCGATCGTCCGGCAGAGCAGGATCACCGGCAACAGCCCGAAAGCGACGATGACCAACGACGGCACGGCCGCCTGCGCCAGCCGCTCGTCGGACGCGAGGCGATGCGCCTGCACGGCCAGCGTGTCGAAATTGAACGGCCGCAGGATCAGCGTTGCCGGCAGTTCCTTCATGGTGTCGACGAAGACGATCAGCACCGCCGTCAGAAGGCTCGCACGCATCAGCGGAAGATGCACCCGCAACAGCATGCCAAGCGTGCCGGACCCGAGCGTCCGCGCCACCGCGTCCACATTCGGCTTGATCTGGCTCATCCCCGTGTCGAAGGCCGACAGGGCAGCGGCCATGAAGCGCACGACATAGGTCATCACCAGAAGCGCGATGGAGCCGGTGAACAGCAGCCCGGTCGAAATGTCGAAATGGGCGCGCATGAAGGAATCGATCGTGTTGTCGAGCCGGGCGAACGGCACCAGGAGCCCGACCGCGATAACCGATCCGGGCAGCGCATAGCCGATGCCCGACAGGATCTTGGTGATGCCAGCGGCTTTGCCCGGCGCCAGCCGCACCCGGTAACCGACCAGCACGGCGCCGACCACCGTCAGAATGGCGGCGATCGAGGCGAGCGTCAGCGAATTCTGGATGAAGCCGAGATAGCGTCCCTCGAACGGGTTCTGTCCCGACGAGATCGCCATTTCCAGGAGAACGGCAAGCGGAATGACGAAGCCGACCATGACCGGGATCAGGCAGACGAAGATCGCCGCTGCCGCCCGCCAACCGGACAGATGGTGGAGCGACATGGCCTCGCTGCGATTGCCCGCCTGGTGGTGCTTCGCCCCGCCCCGCTGCCTTGATTCCAGCACGACGAGAAACAGGGCGGCCAGCATCAGGCAGAAGGCGAGCTGCGACGCCGCGGCGCGATCCCCCATCGAAAACCATGCCTGGTAAATGCCGGTCGCGAAGGTCTGCACGCCGAAATGTGCGACGGTGCCGAAGTCGGCGATCGTCTCCATCAGCGCCAGGATGGTGCCGCCGGCGATGGCCGGCCGCGCGACCGGAAGGCTGACGCGGAAGAAGGCGCTCCACGGCCCGTGCCCCATCGTCCGCGCCGCGAAATAAGCCGTCGGCGACTGGCGCAGGAACGCCGCGCGCGCCAGAAGGTAGACATAGGGGTAGAGCACGAAGATCAGCATCAGCGCCGCGCCCGGCAGCGACCGGATTTCCGGGAACCAGTAGTCGCGCGGTCCCCACCCCGTCACCGCGCGCAGAGCCGTCTGGACCGGCCCCGGATGGTCGAGCAGATCGGTGTAGGCATAGGCCAGCACATAGGCCGGGAATGCCAGCGGCAGCGCCAGCACGATCTCGAGAATGCGACTGCCGGGAAAGCGGCAGAGCGTCACGAGCCATGCCGCGCCCGTACCGGTGGCCGCCGTGCCGATCGCGACGAGCAGGCCCAGTTGCACCGTGTTCCAGATGTAGCGCGGCATCACCGTGGACCACAGGCCGGTCCAGGTCTCCATCGTGCCGCCCAGCGCGGTGATGGCCACCGCGACAATGGGGATGATGCAGAGACCGGCGCCGATCCAGGCCAGCGATTTCAACGGAAAATGGAACACGGCGGATACGCCCGAGCCTTTCGGTCGATTGACCCTCGCGGAGTATGGCAAAGCGATTTTGAGGTCAATCGCGTGATCTGTCGCGTTTGGACATGCCGATTTCTCAAATCCGCATGGGCAAGACCGTTTCCCCCGCCCAAACTCCCGGTCGAACGACCCGTGGACCCCGGTGGAGGCTGACCATGAACCAGCATGTGACGGATGAGGCGCTGGCGCGCGTTCTGCAACCGGTCGCGAAGGCGAACGGCCTGCCCAACCGGCACTACACCGATCCGCACTGGTTCGACCTTGAAGCCCGCAAGCTGTTCTTCGAACAATGGGCCGGAATAGGCTTCGCCAAGGACGTGCCGGAAAACGGGGACGCCAAGCCGATCGATTTCCTCGGCCAGCCCCTCGTGATGATCCGCGGCCGCGACGGCACCCTCAGGGTCTTCCAGAACATCTGCCGCCACCGCGGCATGATCCTCATCGAGAAACCCGGCCGCATTCGCGGCGCGATCCGCTGCCCCTACCATTCCTGGTGCTACGATCTCGACGGTGCGTTGAAGGCGACGCCGCATGTCGGCGGCCCCGGACACAACACCCATGAGGCGGTCGATCGCGACACGCTCGGCCTGATCGAGGTGGCATCGCATGTCTGGCGCGACATCGTCTTCGTCAACCTCTCGGGCACGGCCGCCCCCTTCGAGCAGGTCAACGCCAAGGCCCTCGAACGCTGGAAGGAATTTGATCAGCCGCTGCACCACGCCGGCCCCGGGTCCGGCTTCGCGCTGGAGGTTGCGAGCAACTGGAAACTCGCCGTCGAGAACTACTGCGAGAGCTACCACCTGCCCTGGGTCCATCCGGGCCTGAACAGCTATTCGCGGCTGGAGGATCACTACAATATCGAGGAGCCCGGCGCCTTTTCCGGCCAGGGCACGACGGTCTATCGGCAATTGCAGGGCGATGCGGGTGAGACCTTCGAGGACGCCGCCGGCCTCGGCAGCAAATGGGAGACGGCGGCCGAATACATCGCGCTCTATCCGAACGTGCTCCTCGGTGTGCACCGAGACCATTCCTTCGCCATTCTGCTCGAACCGGCGGGCCAGCAACGCACGGTCGAGCATGTCGAGATCTATTATCATGCCGAAAGCGCGCTTCAGTCGGACATGGCCGATCTGCGCGCGAAGAACACGGCGCTCTGGAAGGTCGTCTTCGAGGAAGACATTTTCGTCGTCGAAGGCATGCAGCGCGGGAGAAGCGCCCTTCACTTCGACGGCGGACGGTTTTCGCCTGCGATGGACGGACCGACGCACATGTTCCACCGCTGGGTCGCGACGCAACTGGCCTCGTGATGGCTGCACCATCCGTGTTCGACACGCTCGATGCGACCATATTGGCGGCACATGGCGCCGGCGATGGCGCGGAACTGGCGTATGCCTATGGCGCGGCGGCTGATGCGCATGCCGCACGCGGCGCCATCGATGTCGCCTGCTTCTTCTACACCCAAGCCTACATATTCGCCCTTGAGGCCGGCCTGCCGCAGGCCGAGCGCTACGCCGCCGTGCTCAGGCAAAACGGGCGGCTGTGAGACCTCAGGCGATGCGGCGCTTGCCGCTCGCGCTGATCGGGAAGAGCGTATGCACCTCGAACGGTGCCCCCCGCTCGCGCTCGATGAAGATCGCCAGATGATCAATGTCGAGCGGCTCGGCCAGCACGGGCTGGAAATGCCGGTCGAGCGCCGCCTTCATCCGCGGCCGGTCCGGCGCCTCAACATGACCGGTCAGTGTCATGTGAAAGCGGAATTCGTCGAAGACGTAGGGGTATCCCCAGTTCTGCAGGTTGCGCAATTGCGACGTCGACAATTTGTCGGGATCGCGACGGCTGAACTCGACCTCGCTCAAGGGCGCGCGCAACCGGTCGAAGATCGCCACCACCTGGCAGGCGAGATCGTTCAGCGCCGGGTTGGGTTCCTCCGGTACGATCGCGAAGAATCCGCCCAGCGGCGCCACCATCACCCGGTCGATCCTGACCGGGAAAGCGTCGCGGGCGAACATCTCGACCGCCTCGACGAGATCGGCCTCGCTCCAGCCCTCGGCCAACTCGAACGGCGCCTTCAGCGTGGCGTGGAAACCGTATCGGCGCGGCACTGCGGTGAAATAGGCCAGTTCGCCCAAAGCCAGGCCAGTCCGCTCCGCATGCGGCAGCGTCAGGCCCGAAAACGCGTCGCGACCGAGCCAGCTCGACGCCGCGCGCGTCAACGCGTGGTCCCTGGGCGGCGTGAAGTAGAGTGCGTAGCGCATGACGACGAATCAGTATCCTGAAAAAGGTTTGCCCCTGCTACGCGAAGCGTGTGACAATCATGCGAAAAATCGCGAAATAAACTTATCCGGCGAACAAATACTTTCCGATGCCTCTGCGGCAGGGTGTCTGTCGTTCAATGGGCGGTATCGGTCGAGCGCCGAATCGGCGCTCAATTCGGTACGGATATGCTACGCCGCTTCCGGTTCGAACTCCAGAAGCTCGGGGCGTTCGCCGTCGGCGAGACGTTCGTTGATGTCGTCGATGATGGCCGGCATGTCGCCCACCGAACCGATTACGTAATCGACGCCGGCATCGGTCAGCCGCTTGGCCGCCGCATTGACCAGGTCGAGCCTTTCGCGCGCCGGAAGCATCGCAAAGGAGTCTTCGGCAAGGCCCATCTCGTTGCCCGTCTCGCTGATGCCGACCGTCCACGCCCCGACCGCCTTGCCTTCCATCAGCCCCGGCACCGTGTTGTCGACCTTGATCACCGAGGACGCGGGATAGACGCCGAGCGTGACCATGGCCTGGTACATTGCAAGCGGCGCCGGCCGGCACTCCGGCACGTCGTCGGCGCAGACGACCGCGTCGGCCTCGAACCCCTGCGCCCGCGCCACGGCGATGACGGGCTCCATGATGTCGCGCGAATAGCTCGTGGTCGTGCCGATCAGGATGTCGCGTGCGCGCAGCGCCCGGCTCGCATTCAGCACGCCCCCCACCAGCTTGCCCCTCTCGCTGGCCACGTGCCGATTGATGAGCCGATACCGCTCATGCACGAGATGCGCGTCACGATCCTCGAAGGGAGCGCCCTGCGCCTTGGCCCAGGCCCTGGCAATGCGGGGATTGTTTCCGATCGCGCGGACATGATCGAGCTTGCCCAGACCCATCGCCGAACGCACATCGGCGGCGGAAAGCGCGACGCCCGATTCCTCGAATGCGCGCTGCATTGACACCACCGGCGCCAAGCAACCGAAATCGACCAGCGTCCCGGCCCAATCGAAGATCACCGCCTTGATATGCATGTCAACCGAGCCCGCCCTAATCGGTGACGCCTATTCTACCGCCGCAGATGACATTCATACGACAGTGGAAAACCACCGCCGAAACCCCTTGAAACATTGGGCAAACGCCAGCGTGGGAAGCGCCTGCGACACGCGATTGTCATCGGCCCGTCCCCGAGGACCCGCCTTCTTGCCAATCCGTCGCGCCCGTGCTGTATCGGAACGGAACCCAGACCACCCGACACGCCAGCAAGGCAGGCCATGACCCGGATCGTTTCCATCGGCGAATGCATGATCGAACTGTCGGGCCGTGAAGGCGCGACATGGCAGCAGGGTTTCGCCGGCGACACCTTGAACACGCTTTGGTATCTGCGCGCGCTTTCGCCATCCTCGACGCGCTGCGACTACGTGTCCGCCTTCGGCGACGATCCCTTCTCACGCGAACAGATCGCCTTCCTCGCTGAAAACGGCATCGGCATCGCCGAAAGCCCGGTGATCGCCGGCCGGGTTCCGGGCATCTACGCGATCGCCCTGGACAAGGACGGCGAACGGTCCTTCACCTATTGGCGACGTTTCGCGGCGGCGCGATGCCTTGCCGACGACCGCCGCGCGCTGGCTGCGAGCCTCCACGGAGCGGGATTGATCTATTTTTCCGGCATCACGCTGGCGATCCTGGACGACCATGCCCGCGGCGAACTGCTTTCTATGATCGAGACCGCGCGCGCCAACCACGCGGTCGTGGCCTTCGACCCGAATTACCGGCCGAGACTCTGGCCGGATCGCGACCAGGCGCGCGCGGCCATTCGCGCCGGTTATGCGGCCGCCTCGATCGTGCTGCCGACCTTCGACGACGAGAAGGCGCTCTTCGGCGACGCCGCCCCTGCGGAGACGGTGGAGCGCATTCGCCACCACGGCCCCGGGGAGATTGTCGTGAAGTGCGGCGACGCGGCCGCGCTCGTGGCGGTTGACATGGGCCTGACACCCGTCGCGCCGATGGCTGTCGACCCGCTCGACACGACCGGCGCCGGAGACAGCTTCAACGGCGGCTATCTGGCCGCCCGCCTCGCCGGCCGCAACCCGACCGACGCGGCCCGCTTCGCCCATTCCATCGCGGCGATGGTCATCCGGCACTACGGGGCCCTTTTGCCCATGCAGCAAATGGCCGGCGTCCGCCTCTGACCCGGATCAGCCTTTCTTGAACCGGTAGATCGTCCGCTGCTCGCGGATCTGGCCCGGCCGCAGAACCGCACTTGGAAAATCCGCCCGGTTCGGCGCGTCCGGCCAGATCTGCGTTTCCAGGCAGATGCCCGCATGGTGTCCGTAGATACGTCCGCCGAGGCCAGAAACGCTCATCTGCATCGACGGCGCGGTGTAGCATTGCAGGCCAGGTTCGGTTGTCTCCACGGTCAATGAGACGCCGGAGCGCGGCGACCGCAACTGCACAACCTCCTGCATCTGACCGGAGCGATCCAGACAGAAATTGTGGTCGTAGGCTGCGTCCGGACCATAGGCGTCGATGCGCTTCATGTCGCGGAAATCGAACCGTGTGCCATCGACGGGTTGCGGCGCGCCGTCCGGAATGAGGGTCGCGTCCACCGGCAGGTAGGTCTCAGCCGAAATCTGCATCTCGTGACCGGTGGCCGGGGTCTCGCCACCGTCCTCCAGGTTGAAATAGCTGTGATGCGCCATCGAGCAGACCGTCGGCGCGTCCGTCTCCGCGCTCAGCGTCACGGCCAGGGCGCCGCCCTCCGCCAGTTCATAGCGGCATCGCGCCGTCACCCGTCCGGGAAACCCCATGTCTCCGTCCGGGCTGTCGAGCCGCAGCACGACATGGCTGTCGCCCTGTTGCTCGACTGTCCACAGTTTTTCGGAAAACCCCTTCGCACCGCCATGCAGGCAATGGTCGTGGTCGTTTGCGTCCAGCCGATGCTCCCTGCCGTCGAGCATGAAGCGGGCGCCGCCGATCCGGTTGGCGAAACGGCCGGCGATGGCGCCGAAGAAGGGCGAGTGGCGTTCGTAGTCCTCGAGCCGTTCGAGACCCAGCACGAGCGGCGCGGCGTGACCGTCGAGACGAAGGTTCTGGATGGCGGCGCCACGGGTGATCACATGGGCCGACAGACCGCCCCCCTGCAACACGATCCGGTGAACCGTCTCACCGGACGCCAGACGCCCGAAACTTTCCAAACCGCCCTGCCTTTCATCCGCCCTTCGGAATGCTTATGTCACGGTGCGACACGAAGCCATAGCCTGTTTCGCGTCATGGTTGCATTCCACCGTGACAACGGCCTTTTCCATGGCGCACAAAAAGGCTAGAGAGCGCAACAGAACAAACACTGCGCAGAACCCGAAGGACCCGGAACGTGGCAACGACATTCGACAAAGTCGCCGACATCATCGCCGACACCAGTGAAATCGAACGCGACTCGATCACGCCGCAGAGCCACACGATCGACGATCTCGGCATCGACAGCCTCGATTTCCTCGACATCGTTTTCGCCATCGACAAGGAATTCGGCATCAAGATTCCGCTCGAACAGTGGACGCAGGACGTCAATGACGGCAAGGTCGCGACCGAAGAATATTTCGTGCTCGAGAACCTTTGCGCCAAGATCGACGCTCTTGTCGCCGAGAAGACCGCCTGACGGCCCGCTCGGGCCCCGTGAATGGCAGAAAAACCTACGATGCCAACCCCTGACGATGTCGTCATCACCGGCATAGGCCTGCTGACTTCGCTTGGCGAAGGAGCGGAGGCGAACTGGGCGGCCTTGCGCGGCTTCAGCGCGCCCGTGCTCGACCGCGAACGTTTCGCGCCCTACGCCGTCCACCCCCTGCCCGAAATCGACTGGTCGCAGCAGATCCCCAAGCGCGGGGACCAGCGCCAGATGGAAGCCTGGCAGCGCATCGGCACCTACACGGCCGGGCTGGCGCTTGACGACGCCGGCATCAAGGGCGACGAGGCGCTGTGCGCGACGATGGACATGATCGTGGCGGCCTCGGGCGGCGAACGCGACGTCGACGTCGATTCCATGATCCTCGAGAAGGCCGGCGAAAGCGATGAGGACATCGGCATCGCCATCAACCAGGTGCTGACGACCGAGCTGCGCCCGACGCTCTTCCTCGCGCAATTGTCGAACCTGCTCGCCGGCAACATCTCCATCGTCCACAAGGTGACCGGCTCGTCGCGCACCTTCATGGGCGAGGAAGGGTCCGGCATCTCCGCCATCCAGACCGCGGCGGCGCGCATTCGCGCCGGCCAGAGCACCCATGCATTGGTCGGCGCGTCCTATAACGGCGAACACCCCGACATGCTGCTGGGCTTCGAACTGGCGCATCTGTGCCTGCGCGGCGAATGGGCGCCGGTCTGGGACCGCGAGCCGATCGAGGGCGGCGGCATGATCACCGGATCGGGCGGCGCCTTCCTGGTGCTGGAGAGCCGTTCCCATGCGGAGGCGCGCGGCGCCAAGATCTATTGCACGCTCGGTCGGATCGCAGCCGACCAGGGACCGGTCGGCACGCAGCAGACGACGGCGCGCCTTGAGCGCCTGGCCGCCGAGACCGGCATCGCCGAAGCCGACATGATCGTCTCGTCCGCCTCGGGCGCCCTCGCCCGCACCGCCGACGAAAAGGCGTTTCTCGCCGCCCACGCCCCGTCCGTGCCCGTGCGCGGCATCACGTCGGCCTTCGGCTTCCTGCGCGATGCCCAGTTCCCGATCGCCGTCGCGGTCGCTGCACTGTCGCTGAGCCACGGCGAAGACCTGCCGCCGCTCGGCAGCGACTTCGAGACACAGGCCGAAAAGGCGCCCTCCTCCATCGGCGTGCTCACCACCGGCTTTTGCGCGGCGGAGGGCATGGTTGTGCTGACGAAGGCGAATGGAGGCGGCGAATGACCCGTTTCACCGACCATGCCGGGCGCCCCGTCATCGCGATCACCGGCGCCGGCGTCGTTTCCTCGCTCGGCGCGGGCAAGGAGGAAAACTGGGCCAAGCTCACATCGGGCCAGTCGGGCATTCACACCATACGCCGGTTTGCGACCGAACATCTGCGCACCACGATCGCCGGCACGGTGGATTTCATGACGCCGGCCGAGGCCGGCTCGGGCGCGCTGACCTACGCGCTGGCCGAGGCCGCCGCGCTGGAGGCCATCCGCGAAGCCGGATTTGCGATCGACGATTTCGGGGGGCCGATGTTTCTGGCCGCCCCTCCGGTGGAACTGGAATGGTGGCAGCGCCTGAAGCTGGATGAAGACGGCCGCAAGGCCGGCGGCACCGCACCCGGCTACGACAGGCTGCTTCTGGCCGCGCGCGCCGGAGCGCATCCCGATTTCTTCGGATCGACCCGGTTCGGCGACGTGGCCGCCAAGCTTCAGACGCGCATCGGCGCGCGTGGCCTGCCGATCACGCTCTCGACGGCCTGCGCGTCGGGCGCCACGGCGATCCAGCTCGGCGCCGAGGCGATCCGCCGCGGCGAGGCCGAACGCGTGATCTCCGTCGGCACGGACGGTTCCGTGACCGCCGAGGCGCTTGTCCGCTTCTCTCTCCTGTCGGCGCTCTCCACGCAGAACGACGCGCCGGAAAAGGCGTCCAAACCCTTCTCCAAGGACCGCGACGGCTTCGTCATGGCCGAAGGCGCCGGCGCATTCGTGATGGAATCGCTGGAAAGCGCGACCGCACGCGGGGCGACGATCCTCGGCATCCTGGAAGGATGCGGCGAATGCGCCGACGACTTCCACCGCACGCGGTCCAAGCCGGACGGTTCGCCGGCCATCGCTGCCGTGCGAGCCGCGCTGGCAGATGCGGGCGCCGGGACCGACGGGGTCGATTACGTCAACGCCCACGGCACCTCGACGCCGGAAAACGACAAGATGGAATATCTGTCGCTGTCGACCGTCTTCGGCGAAGACATGGCGTCGATCCCGATCTCCTCCAACAAGTCGATGATCGGCCACACGCTGACCGCGGCCGGCGCCATCGAGGCGGTGTTCTCGCTCCTGACCATCCGCACAGGCACGCTTCCGCCGACGATCAACCACCTCAATCCCGATCCCGCGATCGCGCTCGATGTGGTCCCCAATGTGAAGCGTGAAGCCGATGTGCGCCGCGTCCTGTCGAATTCCTTCGGCTTCGGCGGGCAGAACACGTGCCTTGTCATCGCGGCGCAACCCGCTTAATCCCACCCGCACCCGAAGACGCCGAACAAGGAACCGCCATGCGCGCGCTGCAGCTCGTGGAAGATCGCAAACTCGTCGAGGCGGATCTGCCGCCGCCGCCGCCGCCCGGACAGGGCGAGGTCACGGTGCGCATCGCCAAGGTGGCGCTCAACCACATCGACGTGTGGGGCTGGCGCGGCATGGCCTTCGCCAAGCGCAAGATGCCGCTCGTCATCGGCGCGGAGGCCGCCGGCCACGTCGATGCGGTCGGTCCCGGCGTCGTTGGGCTGAAACCCGGCCAGCTCGTCTCGATCTTCGGGGCGCAGACCTGCGGCTTGTGCCTGCCCTGCTCGCAGGGCCGCGACAATCTGTGCGAACACGTCGCCGGCGTGCACGGCTTCCACCTCGACGGCTTCGCCCAGGAGCTGATCAACCTGCCGGCCAGAAACCTCGTCCCCGCCCCGCCCGGCGTCGACGAGACCGGCGCGGCGCTCGCTCCGATCACCTTCGGCACGGTCGAGCACATGCTGTTCGACAATGCCGCCCTGCAGCCCGGCGAGACCGTGCTCGTGCATGCCGGCGGCTCCGGCATCGGCAGCGCGGCGATCCAGCTCGCCCACCGCATGGGTTGCACCGTCATCACGACGGTCGGCTCCGACGCCAAGATCGAGCCTGCCAAGGCCCTCGGTGCCGATCACGTCATCAATTATCGCGAGGACCGCTTCGAGGGCGTGGTGCGCAAGCTCACGAAGAAGAAGGGCGTGGACGTGGTCTTCGAACATGTCGGCGCGGAGACATGGGCCGGCTCGATGCTGTCGCTGAAGCGCGGCGGCCGGCTGGTCACCTGCGGTTCCACGTCCGGCGTTTCGACCAGCATGAACCTGATGATGCTGTTCCAGCAGCAGTTCCGCATCATCGGCTCCTTCGGCTGCCGCATGCAGAACATGACCGACGCCATGCAGAAGATGGCCCGCGGCATCGTCCGTCCGGTGGTCGATACCGAGGTGGATTTCGATGGCATCGGCGAAGCGCTGGCGCGCATGGAAACGCGCGACGTCTTCGGCAAGCTCCTGCTCAAGGTCAGTTAGGACCCGCCATGCAGCCACGGCTCCTCCGTTTCTGGAAAAGCGTCGCCCGGCTGCAATACTGGCTGGTCGCGCAGCTGACGTTCCTGCTGCTCGGCCTCGCCCGCCTGCTGCCGGCGAAGATCGCGATGGAGACCGCCGCCACGCTCGGTCAGTTGCTCGGCCCGCTGAGCAGCCGCAACACGCTGGTGCTGGACAATCTGCGCCTCGCCTTCCCGGAAAAGAGCGAGGCCGAACGCGAGGCGATCGCCAAGCGCGCATGGCGCAACATGTTCCGGCTCGGCGCGGAATATGTCTATCTGGAGAAGCTGTTCGATTTCGACCCGGGCTCCGACGAACCGGGCATGATCGAGGTCCAGGGCTCGGAGATTTTCGAGCGTCTTCGCGACGAGAAAACGTCCTGCATCTTCTTCACGGCGCACACCGGAAACTTCGAATTGCTGCCGGTCGGCGCGGCGGCGTTCGGTCTGGAGATCACGGCGTTGTTTCGCCCGCCGAACAATCCCTACATCGCCAGGCGCCTGCTCGCCGCGCGCCGCACCAGCATGGGCCATCTGGTCCCGTCGAAGGCGGGCGCGGCATGGGGACTGGCAAGCGTCCTGAACCAGGGCGGATCAGTCGGCATGCTCGTCGATCAGAAATTCAGGCGCGGCATCGACGGCACTTTCTTCGGCCATCCGGTGAAGACCAACCCGCTTCTGCCCAAGCTCGCCCGCCAGTATGACCGGCCTGTCTATCCGGCACGATGCATCCGCCTGCCGAAAGGGCGGTTTCGCATCGAACTGGAAGAGGCCGTCGAACTGCCGCGCAATGCGCAAGGCGAGATAGACGTGCCCGCCTCGACCCAGTTGCTGAACGACATCGTCGAGCGTTGGGTGCGCGAATATCCCGACCAGTGGCTTTGGGCGCACCGTCGCTGGGCGTGATCGGGCCACACCGCCGCACAAAAGAAAAAGCCGGCGCAACCGCCGGCCTTTGATGGCGAAGACCGCGAGTGCGGTTAGCGCGTGATGACGACGCGCATGTTCTGCGGGCCGACCTGCTGGGTCAGCTGGAACAGGCGTCGTGCATTGTCCGGGTGCAGGCGCACGCAACCATGCGACGCCGGGCGTCCCAGCCGGCCGACCGCGTCCGTGCCGTGAATGGCGTAACCGCCATAGAAGAAGATCGAGTGCGGCATCGGCGACATGTGATATTTGCGCGAATACCACATCTTGTGCATGCGCGTCGGGCTCCACTGGCCGGTCGGCGTGCGATAGCCACTGCGCGCGGTGCTTACACGCCAGTTGTAGAGCGTGCGTCCGTCCTTCTTGACGGTCATCGTCTGGCTGGAAAGATCCACATGCGCAACAAGCCGGTTGGCAAGACTCGCCGTCGCTCCGGACAGCACAACTGCCGCCGCCAGGGCGACGCTCACGAGAAAACGTTTCACTCGACTTACTCCCTCTTCACCTAAGGCGACCGTCCCTGCTTGACGACGATAGCCTCCTTTTACCCCTCGGTCAAAATAACAAAAGCAACGTAACAAAAGGTTACTTTGAGTGATGTGCGATATGTCACATTCGCGCCGCACTTGCCCGCCCGGCGAATCTGGTCATCAATGACCGCATGGACCCGATGCTGGAATCGATCGCCGCGCGGCAGGACGATCTCGTCTCCCTCACCCGCGATCTCATTCGCTTTCCGACCGTCAACCCGCCCGGCGAGGCCTACGAGCCCTGCGCGCGCTATGTCGGCGAGCGCCTGGCCGGATCGGGTTTCGAGATCGAATATGTTCGCGGCGAAGGCACACCCGGCGACACCGACCGGTATCCGCGCGTCAACGTCATCGCCCGCCGCGAGGGCCCCCGCCCGGGTCCCTGCGTCCACTTCAACTCCCATATCGACGTGGTCGATGCCGGCGAAGGCTGGACGGTCGATCCGTTCGGGGGCGTGGTCCGAGACGGGCGCGTCTACGGGCGCGGCGCCTGTGACATGAAGGGCGGCCTCGCCGCCTCGATCGTCGCGGTCGAGGCGTTTCTGGAGCATCGCCCGGATTTTCCGGGCGCCATCGAGATCTCCGGCACCGTGGACGAAGAGTCCGGCGGCTTCGGCGGCGTCGCCTATCTCGCCGGCAGGGGCTATTTCTCAAGGCCCCGGGTCGATCACGTCATCATCCCGGAGCCGCTGAACAAGGACCGCGTCTGTCTCGGCCATCGCGGTGTCTGGTGGGCGGAGATCGAGACCAGGGGCGAGATCGCGCATGGCTCCATGCCGTTCCTTGGCGACTGCGCCGTGCGCCACATGGGCGCGCTACTGGCCGCCTTCGAGGAAAAACTCTTTCCCGCGCTCGACCTGAAAGAGACGCGCATGCCGGTGGTGCCGGAGGGCGCGCGCCGTTCCACCCTGAACATCAACGCCATCCATGGCGGCCAGACCGACGACTTCACCGGCCTGCCCTCGCCCAACGTGCCGGATTCCTGCAAGCTGACCATCGACCGCCGCTTCCTGCTCGAAGAGGCGATCGCCGACGTCAAGGGCGAGGTCGTGAGCATTCTCGACGACCTGAAGGCAAGCAGGCCGAAATTCGACTACGCGATCCGCGACATCATGGAGGTGATGCCCCTGATGACGGAGAAGGACGCCCCGGTCGCCAGCGCCGTCGCCCACGGCATCCGCGAAATCTTCGACCGCGAGCCGGATTACGTGATCTCGCCCGGCACCTACGACCAGAAGCACATCGCCCGCCTCGGCCATCTCTACGACTGCGTCGCCTACGGCCCCGGCATCCTCGATCTCGCCCACCGCCCGGACGAATGGGTCGGCATCGACGACATGATCCAGTCCGCGCAGGTCATGGCGCTGGCGCTCGAGGACCTGCTCTTCGCCGAACGGCCCTGACGCCCCGCGCCGAAACCGCACGGTATCGCAGTGCAGCATTTGCTGCATGATCTGTGCTGACAAGCCCCTCCGGTCCTGTATAACTTTGCGAACGACACTCGGGAGGCTCGCAATGACGTTCACATGCAAATCCATTCTTGCCGGCACGGCACTCGCATTCGCGCTGACGACCTCCGCGCTCGCCGCGCGCACGGACCTCACCCTCGCCATCCAGCTTGAACCGCCGCATCTCGATCCGACCGCCGGCGCGGCCGGGGCGATCGACGACGTGACCTACGCCAACATCTTCCAGGGCCTGACACGCATCACGTCCAACGGCGCGGTCGCGGCTTCGCTCGCCGAGAGCTGGAGGATCTCCGATGACGGGCTGGTCTACACCTTCAAGCTGCATGACGGCGTCCTCTTCCACGACGGCACCGCTCTCGATGCCGGCGACGTCGTCTTCTCCTACGACCGCGCGCGCGCCGAGGGCTCGACCAATGCGCAGACCGCCCTGTTCTCGGCCATCGAAAGCGTCGAGGCCGTCGACGACCTGACGGTCAAGGTCACCCTCAGCCACCCGCAGGGCAGCTTCCTGTACAATATGGGCTGGGGCGACGCCGTGATCGTCGCACCGGAATCCGCCGACACCAACAAGGAGAAGCCCATCGGCACCGGCCCGTTCAAATTCGACAGCTGGGCCAAGGGCTCGGCAGTGACGCTCGTCAAGAACCCGGATTACTGGGGCGAGCCGGTGGCCCTCGACAAGGCCGTCTTCCGCGTCATTTCCGACCCCGCCGCCGCGACGGCGGCTCTGCTGGCCGGCGACATCCAGGCCTTCCCTGCCTTCCCGGCGCCCGAGGCCGTCATCCAGTTCGAGAACGATCCGCGCTTCACCGTCGTGATCGGCTCGACCGAGGGCGAGACGATCCTGTCGACCAACAACGGCAAGCCGCCTTTCGACGACGTGCGGGTGCGCCAGGCGATCGCCCACGCCCTCGACCGTCAGGCGATCATCGACGGCGCGATGTTCGGCTTCGGCACCCCCATCGGCACGCATTTCGCGCCCCACAATCCGGCCTATGTCGAACTCGTCGAGCTCTATCCCTACGATCCGGCGAAATCGAAGGAACTGCTGGCGGAAGCCGGCTATCCGGACGGCTTCGAGGCGACGCTCAAACTGCCGCCTCCGACCTATGCGCGGCGCGGCGGCGAGATCATCGCGGCACAGCTGCGCGAGGTCGGCATCAACCTGGAGATCATCCCGGTGGAATGGGCGCAATGGCTCGACCAGGTGTTCAAGGCGAAGGATTACGACCTGACCATCGTCTCCCACACAGAGCCGAATGACATCGGCATCTATGTGCGCGACGACTACTATTTCGACTACCACAGCGATGAACTGAAGCAGGTCATGGCCGAACTGGACGTCACCGCCGACGAGGACAAGCGCTCCGAATTGCTGCGCAAGGCGCAGGAGATCATCAGCGCGGATGCGGTGAACGGCTTCCTGTTCGAGCTTCCCAAGATCGGGATCTGGGACGCCAAATTGCAGGGGCTGTGGCACAACATGCCCATCCAGGCCGACGACCTGACCGACGCCTATTGGGCGGACTGACCCTCCGGCCGGCATTGCGGCGGGCCGGTCAGGCCCGCCTTCTTCTTCCGCGTCCCGGCGGGTAAACCACCTCCATGCTGTCCTACGCGCTCCGCCGCAGCCTCATCGTCCTGATCACGCTTGTCGCGGCGAGCGCGATCGTCTTCGCGGTTCTGGAGATCGTGCCCGGCGATCCCGCCCGGTTGATGCTCGGCATGAACGCGACCGAGGACGCGGTGCAGGCGCTGCGCCAGCAGATGGGCCTCGACCAGTCCGTCGCGGTCCGCTACGTCGCCTGGATCGGCGGCATGCTGACGGGCGATTTCGGCCGGTCCTACACCTATGCGGTGCCGGTGATAGACCTGGTCCGCGAGCGGCTCGTCGTCTCGCTGCCGCTGGCGGCGATGGCGCTGGTGCTGTCGACGGCGATCGCCATCCCTGTCGGCGTGTTCTCCGCGGCCCGGCGCGGCACCGCCGCCGACACCGGCGTCATGGCGGCGACCCAGCTCGGCATCGCCATTCCCAATTTCTGGTTCGCCATCCTGCTGGTCTACCTCTTCGCAATCACGTTGCGCCTCGTGCCCGCAGGCGGCTTTCCGGGCTGGCAGGGCGGCGTGTGGCCGGCGCTCTCCGCTTTGATCTTGCCGGCGATCGCGCTCGCCTTGCCGCAGGCCGCGATCCTGTCGCGCGTCACCCGCTCGGCGCTGCTCGATGTCCTCGGCGAGGACTATATCCGCACCGCGCGGGCCAAGGGGCTGCCGTCCGGGCTCGTGCTGCGTCGTCATGCGCTGCGCAACGCCCTGATCCCGGTGCTCACGATCCTCGGCCTGCAATTCTCATTCCTGCTCGCCGGCACCATCATCATCGAGAACGTGTTCTACCTGCCGGGCCTCGGCCGCCTGGTCTTCCAGGCGATCACCCAGCGCGACCTGATCGTCGTCGAAAGCGTCGTCGTCCTGCTCGTCGCCACGGTCGTCATCGTCAACTTCCTCGTCGATCTCGCCTATGCCTGGGCCGATCCGCGCCTGAGACGCCGCTGACATGGCGCAGGGCGAACTCATCGCGACCGAGCACGAGGACTGGCGCCACTTCCTGCGCAAGGCGCTGGGCAACCGCTCCTTCCTCGCCGGCGCGACGATCACGCTCTTCGTCGTCGCCGTGGCGCTCGTCTCCTTCGTCTGGACGCCCTATGACGTGACCAAGCTGGTGATCGCCGATCGCCTGCAGGCGCCCTCTTCCGCCCACTGGTTCGGCACCGATCACTTCGGCCGCGACATCCTGTCGATGACGATGGTCGGTTCGCGCAACTCCATCGCCGTGGCCTTGATCGCCGTCGGCATCGGCATGGCGCTGGGCGTTCCGCTGGGCACCTTCGCGGCCGCCCGGCGCGGCCTCACCGACGAAGTCCTGATGCGCGCCTCCGACATCGTCTTCGCCTTTCCGGCATTGCTGTCGGCGGTCATGATCACGGCGATTTTCGGGCCCGGCGCGGTCAACGCGATCATCGCGATCGGCATCTTCAACGTGCCCGTCTTCGCCCGCGTCGCGCGCGGTGCGGCACTCGCCCTCTGGCCGCGCGAATTCATCCTCGCGGCACGCGCCAGCGGCAAGGGCGCGGGCCTCATCACGCTGCAGCACATCCTGCCGAACATCGCCAACCTGCTGCTCGTGCAGGGCACTATCCAGTTTTCGCTCGGAATCCTGGCCGAAGCCGGCCTCTCCTATGTCGGCCTCGGCACGCAGCCGCCGGCGCCAAGTTGGGGGCGCATGCTGTTCGAGGCCCAGACCATGATGGCGATCGCCCCGCACATGGCCATCGTGCCCGGCCTCGCCATCATCGTCACCGTGCTCGGCCTCAACCTCCTGGGCGACGGGCTGCGCGACGTTCTCGACCCGAGATTGCGGCGGCAACGATGAGCGAACCCGTCCTCGACATCGAAGGCCTGTCGCTCGCCATCGGCCGGCACCGTATTCTCAAGGGCGTCGACCTGACCGTCCATGCCGGCGAGATCGTCGGCCTTGTCGGCGAATCCGGCTCCGGCAAGTCGATGACCGCCCATGCCGTGATGCGCCTGCTGCCGCATGCGGCGAGCGTGACGGGCAGCATCCGCTTCGCCGGAAATGACCTTCTGGCCGCCGACGAAACCCGGATGTGCGATCTTCGCGGCGACGAAATCGGCATGGTGTTCCAGGAACCGATGACCGCGCTCAACCCGGTCAAGACCATCGGGGAGCAGGTGGCGGAAGGCATTCGCCTGCACCGCCGCGTCGGCCGGGCCGAGGCGGAAGACCGGACCCGCGCCATGCTCGACCGGGTCGGCCTTCCCGAAAGCCGTTTTCCCCTCTCCCGCTACCCGCACGAACTCTCCGGCGGGCAACGTCAGCGCGTCGTCATCGCCATCGCCTGCGCGCTCCATCCCCGGCTGCTGATCGCCGACGAGCCGACCACCGCGCTCGACGTCGTGCTGCAGGCGCAGATCCTCGACCTGCTGCGCAGCCTCGTCGCCGAAGACGACATGGGCCTCATCCTGATCAGCCACGATCTCGGCGTCGTCGCCGACATGGCCGACCGGATCACCATCCTGCGCGAAGGCGCCGTCCAGGAGGCGGGCGAAACGGCCAAGGTGCTGACCGAGCAGCGCCATCCCTACACGCGCCAGCTCGCTGAAGCCTCGACCCACGTCCCCGCCTGGTCGAACGCGGGAACGCCGCCGAACGGCGACCGCCCCCTGCTCGAGGTCATCGACGTCTCGCGCCATTTCCGCGGGCATCGCACCGGCCTGTTCTCACGCGGCGAGGCCGTGCGCGCCGTCGACGGCGTGACGTTTTCCATCGCCTCCGGCCATTCGGTCGCCCTTGTCGGCCAGTCGGGCTGCGGCAAGTCCACGCTGGCCCGCATGGTCCTCGCCCTCGACAAGCCGACAGCGGGCGCGATCCGCTTCGACGGCATGCCGATCTCCTCGCTCGGCGAGAGCGCGTTGCAGCCTGCGCGCCGCGAGATGCAGGTGGTCTTCCAGGATCCCTACGGCTCCTTCGACCCCCGTAAGAAGATCGGCCACTCCGTCGCCGAACCGCTGCATCTGTCGGAAAGGCGGCTCACCCGTCCGGAACGGCGTGAGCGCATCGCGGCAGCGCTGCTCGAGGTCGGCATGCAACCCGACGACGCCAGGAAATATCCGCACGAATTCTCCGGCGGCCAACGCCAGCGGCTGGCCATCGCCCGGGCGATCATCACGCGTCCGAAGCTCGTCGTCGCCGACGAACCGGTCTCGGCCCTCGACGTCTCGATCCGCGCCCAGATCCTCGACCTCTTCGCCAGGCTGAACGACGATCTCGGCCTCGCCTTCCTGTTCATCACCCACGATCTGACGGTCGCGCGCGCCATTACCCACGACGTCATGGTGATGGACCACGGCAAGATCGTGGAGACCGGCCGAACCGGCGAGGTTCTGGACAATCCGCAAGACGAGGTGACCCGACGGCTCATCGCGGCCGCGCCGGACCTGGAACGCGCAATCGCGAAACGCATGGCGCGTTAGCGCAGCACCGCGCAGACCGCGACCAGCACCATGAACACGCTCATCGTGCGCCAGAACACCGCGATGGCAGTCGCGATGTCCTTGCCATCAACGAAATGCCGCCCGCCTACATTCAGATAGGGGTCTTCCGTCATCTGGCCCTCGTAGCTGCGCGGCCCGGAAAGAGCGACGCCAACCGCCGCGGCCATCGCGCTTTCGGGCCAGCCCGCATTGGGCGAGCGATGCTTGCCTGAATCGCGAAACAGCACGACCACGACGCGGCGCGCCTGCCTGAAACCCTTCACGGTGAGCGTGGCGAAGAGGATCATGAGGCCGGTCAGACGGGCGGGAATCCAGTTGGCGACGTCGTCCAGCCGCGCGGCGGCCCGTCCGAATTCGAGATAGCGCGCGTTGCGATGTCCGATCATGGAATCGGCGGTGTTGAGCAGCTTGTAGGCCAGCAGGCCCGGCAGGCCGAACAGCGCATACCAGAAGGCCGGCGCGATCACGCCGTCGGAGGCGTTCTCGGCAAGGCTCTCGATGGCCGCGCGCGCGACGCCGGATTCGTCCAGCGTCTCCGGATCGCGCCCGACGATCCGCGACACGGCCGCCCTGCCGCCCTCGATCCCCCCGTCGCGCAGCCCGTCCTGAACCTGCTCGACATGATCGGCCAGAGACTTTTGCGCCAGGAAGACCGCAACGACGACGGCCTCGAGAGCCATTCCGACGGGCCCGATCCAGTCGAAGGCGATTTCCAGCCAGCGGCCGATCACGGCGACGAACAGCAGGAGCAATGCGAGAACCAGCGTCCCGGCCCGCGCCCGCGCCGCGCCCGTGTCCTGCTGGCGGTTGAAATGCCGGTCGAAGATCGCGATCAGCGCGCCGAAACCCGCGACGGGATGGGGCACGATCTTCCAGACCCGCTCGGGATCGCCGATCAGCCGGTCGAGGACAAGGGCGCCGATGAGGATCGCGAGGCTGCTGACTTCTAACATTTTGGGGTGTTGTGCACCCGCGAACCGACAACGGCAAGAGCGGAATCGAGTCGCGCTAGCCCGTCCTCGTCGGCCGGCAAGCCAAACCGGATCAGGGCTGTGTCGTGATCGAACACTCGTGTCAGAATGTGCCGACCCGCAAGCGCGTCGGCGATGCCATGCGCCTCCGCGTGGGTCGCAGTGACGAAAAGGTCCGTGCGCCCGACGACCTCGAAACCCCGGGTCTCGAGCACCGCAGCCAATCGCGCGCTGTCGTCGGCGAGCCGCGCGCGGGTGGCGGCGATCCAGGCCTCGTCCCGCAGCGCCTGTGCGCCGATCGCGAGCGCCGGCCCGGAGACCGCCCACGGACCGATCATGCCGGAGAGCGCCTCGATGACGTCGGGATCGCCGATGGCGAAACCGAGCCGAAGCCCCGCCAGGCCGAAGAACTTGCCGAAGGAGCGCAGCACCAGCAGCCCCGGCCCCCCGGTCTCACCGACGAGCGACACATCAGGCGCAACATCGGCGAAGGCCTCGTCGATGACCGCGACCTTTCGCCCTTGCGTGAAGGGTGCGACGGCCTCCTTCGGCCAGATGCGCCCGTCGGGATTGTTCGGCTGCCCGGCGACGAGGAGATCGACGCTCTCGGGATCTGCGGGCCATGCCGACGGCGTGTCGATGGCGACACCCGTCATCCGGAACACCTGCTGATATTCGCCATAGGTCGGCGAGACGATGGCGACTCGGTCGAGATGGTTGAACAGGATCGGCAGCCACTGGATGATCGCCTGCGTGCCGGGCGCGGCCACGATCGCCGCTCCGTACGGGACACCGTAACAGGCGCGCGCCGCATCGAGACAATCGCGCATCAGCGCCTCGTCCGGCAGGCGCTGCCAGACATCCGGCCCCATCTCCGGCACCTTCCATGCCACCGGGTTGATGCCGGTGGAGAGGTCCAGCCAGTCGCCCCGTTCGCCGCCATGCTGCGCGATGGCGCGATCGAGCGCGCCGCCATGCCGGATCGACTGCATCAGGCCGCCCTGTCGATCACATGCATGTAGGAGCCGCACACCGATCCCCGGCGCAGACCTGCATCCTTGTGATCCTCGCCGCGCGCGTCCCGAACGGCGAAAAGCCGTTCCCCCTCGCCTTCCGACACCAGCGTCGAATAGTGAAATTCATGCGCGGTCAGCGCCATGTTCCAGGGCGCGGCGGAAAACGGGGCGAGACGCCGGTAGCCCAGGTGCCGCCGGCGTTCGGCATAGCTGGTGACGACCGGCAGCAGGCCGGCCATCTCGTGGCGTGTCCCTTCCGCGTCCACGAGCCCCTCGCCGAGCACCATGTAGCCGCCGCATTCGCCATAGACCTGCTTTCCAGCCTCCGCGGCTTTCCGCAACCCGGCCATGAACTGGCTCGCGCCGGCGATCCGGCCGGCATGCAGTTCGGGATAGCCGCCGGGCAGGAACACCGAGTCGGCGTCCTCGGCCGGCGCTTCGTCGGCCAGCGGCGAGAAGAACGAGATTTCGGCACCCTGCTTGCGCCAGCCCTTCAGGAGGTGCGGATAGGAGAAGGCAAACGCCTGGTCGCGCGCCACGGCCAGGCGCTGGCCGAAGGGAGGCAGGTAAGGCACGGATCCGCCCCAGTTGATGCCGGAGCGGATCGTCAGCGCGGCCAGCGCATCGAGATCGACGCCCACCGAAACGGCGAAGGCCGCATCGTTGAGGAAGCTCTCCAGATGCTCGTGCTCGCCGGCCTGGACGAGGCCCAGATGGCGGGACGGCAGCGTCAGCGTGTCGGCCTGGTAGACCGCGCCCAGCACCGGCAGGCCCACAGGGTCCAGCGCATCGCGCAGCAGGCTTTCATGGCGCGAACTGCCGACGCGGTTGAGAATGACGCCCGCGATGGAGGGATTGGCGCGGAACTTGGCGAAGCCCGAGACCAGCGCCGCGACGGACTGGCTCATCCGGGCGCAATCGACGACAAGCACGACAGGCAGGCCGAGCAGCACCGCGAGATCGGCCGGGGTTCCCGCCCCGTCCGCCGCGCCGTCGAACAGCCCCATCATGCCCTCGACCAGCAACAGCTTGTCATCGGTGCGATGGTTGATCGCGAACATGCGCAGCAGTTCCGGCCGCATCGCCCAGGGATCGAGATTGATGCAGATCTCGCCGGCCGCAGACGTGTGATACGCGGGATCGATATAGTCCGGACCGGCCTTGGCGGGCGCAAGCGGCACGCCGCGGTCACGAAAGGCGCGCAGCAGACCGAGCGTCAGCGTCGTCTTGCCCGAGCCCGATTGGGGCGCGGCGACGAGAAAACCCTTCATGCCGTGCGGTCCTTCGACCGGCTGCCGAGAGGGTCGGCGACCAGCGTGCGGCCCGTCGTCGACGCGCCCAGCCAGTCGAGCGCGGCGCGCAGGCGGACAACTTCGCCGACAACCACGATCGCCGGCGGCACAAGCCCCGCGGTCACGAGGTCCGCCTCGGCACGCGCCAGCGTCGTCTCCAACACCTGCTGCTGCGGCGTCGTCGCGTTGCAGACAAAGGCCACCGGCTCGTCCGGCGACCGGCCTTCCGCGATCAGCCGCGCCGCGATCGTCCCGATATGCTTCATCGCCATATACATCACCACCACCGGCGCCCCCCGCGCAACACTCGCCCAGTCGATCGCGTCCGGCATCACGCCGGTGGCGTCGTGCCCGGTCAGGAACGTCACACTGTGGTTGGTGTCGCGATGGGTGGCGGGAATGCCGGCATAGGCGAGCCCGCCGATCCCGGCCGTCACGCCCGGCACGACGCGAAACGGAATGCCATGGTCCACCAGCGTCAGCGCCTCTTCCCCGCCGCGCCCGAAGACGAAGGGATCGCCGCCCTTCAGGCGAAGGACGCGCTTGCCCTCGCGCGCAAGTTCGACCAGCCGCAGCGAGATGTCGCGCTGCTTCGGCGACGGTTTGCCGCCGCGCTTGCCCGCATATTCAAGCGCCGCTCCGTCGCGCGCCAGCGCAAGGCAATCGGCGTTGACCAGCGCGTCATGGACCACGACGTCGGCCTGTTTCAGCGCGTTGACGGCGTGCAGCGTGAGCAGGCCCGGATCGCCCGGTCCCGCACCGACCAACCAGACATGGCCCGGTTCGAACCGGGGAAGGCCGTCCAGAAATGCGTCCGCGTTCATCGCCGCCGTGTTTCCCGCTTTGTCGTCATTGTGTCGTCACCTATAAGACGGCCATGGTCACGGGCAAAGCCGAATCCACGCGCGAGAGCCGCAAGCCGGCCGGTCCGCTTCGTCGCGGCTGGACAACCGGCGCCTGTGCCACGGCGGCGACGAAGGCCGCGCTGACCGCCCTCCTGACCGGCCAGTTCCCGGATCCCGTGACGATCACCCTGCCCAGGGGCGAAACGCCCGCCTTCGCGCTCGCCCGCGAGCGGCTGGAAGACGGGTTCGCCGAGGCAGGCATCGTCAAGGATGCGGGCGATGATCCGGATGTCACGCATGGCGCCACGATAATCGCGCGAATTGCCCGCGCAGCGCCCGGAACCGGCATCGTCTTTCGCGCGGGCGACGGCGTGGGCACCGTCACCAAACCCGGCCTGCCGGTCGCACCCGGCGAGGCGGCGATCAATCCGGTGCCGCGGGCGATGATGACGAAGGAGGTCGAAACGCTCTGCGCCACCCATGACCTGCCCGCCGACATCGAGATCACCATCTCCGTTCCGGGCGGCGAGGCGCTGGCGCAGAAGACCTGGAACCCGCGGCTCGGCATCGTCGGCGGCATCTCGATCCTCGGCACGACCGGCATCGTGCATCCCTTCTCCTGCTCGGCATGGATCCATTCGATCCATCGCGGCATCGACGTCGCGCGCGCCACGGGTCTGACACATGTCATGGGCGCAACCGGCTCGACCTCGGAGGACGCCGCCCAGGCGATCTATCACCTGCCCGAAACGGCACTGCTCGACATGGGCGATTTTGCCGGCGGACTGTTGAAATATCTGCGCGCGCACCCCGTTCCACGCCTGACGCTGGCCGGCGGATTCGCCAAGATGACGAAGCTGGCGCAGGGCGCGCTCGACCTGCATTCCGGCCGCAGCCAGGTCGACATGGACTTCCTGCTGGCGAGATCGCTCGAAGCGGGCCTCGACCGCAAGCTCGGCGACCGGATTCTGAATGCGAACACCGCCGCAGAAGTGCTTGGCCTGACTCGTGAAAACGGCATCGACCTGGCCGGCCCGATCGCTGAACTGGCCCGCCGCACCGCCAGTGAAACCCTGCGCGACGCCCCGGTCGAGGTCGAAGTGATCGTCACCGACCGCAAGGGCACGATCCTCGCGCGGACAGGGTTCGCGTGACCGAGACCGTCCTCATCCTCGGCGGCACAAAGGAAGCCGCGGCACTGGCCGCCGAACTCGTGCGCGACCACCCGGAGTGGCGCGTCATCACCTCGCTCGCCGGCCGCACGAAAGAACCGCATCCGCTCGCCGGTGAGGTCCGCATCGGCGGCTTCGGCGGCGCGGACGGCCTTGCCGCCTATCTGCGGGCAGAACGCATCACCCGGCTGATCGACGCCACCCACCCCTTTGCGAGGTGCATATCGACGAACGCCAGACTGGCCGCCCAACACGCGGGCGTTCCGCTTGAGGTGCGCGCACGTCCGCCATGGGCAAGACAGCCCGGCGACATCTGGATCGAGGTCTCAAGTCTCGAGGAGGCCCGCGACGCGATTCCGGCAGGCGCCAGGGTCCTGCTGGCACTGGGCAGCCAGCACATCGCACCATTCGCAGAGCGCGCCGACGTGCATTTCCTCGTGCGCATGATCGATCCGCCGGAAACGCCGCTTGCCCTGCCGGACCATGAGCTGTTGATCGGCAGGCCGGGCCGCACGGCGCAGGACGAGGTTGCCGTTCTGAGCGCCCATGCGATCACCCACATCGTCTGCCGTAACTCAGGCGGCAGCGGCGCCTACGCCAAGATCGAGGCCGCACGGCAACTCGGACTGCCGGTCATCATGCGCGTCATGGACGCAAGCTGACCGGGTTGACCGACGCAGCGAGCTCCGCCTTCAGCCAGTCGCGGAAACGGTCGACATGCGGGTTCGGCCGCTGCACCGCTCCCGTCACGAACCAGTAGGAATCGCCGGTCGGATAGCGATCGGGAAACGGCGCGACGACCTGGCCCGAGGCGAGCGCATGGCTCGCCAGCGGTTCCCAGGCCAGAAACACGCCCTGCCCGGCGCTTGCCGCGTCAAGACAAAGCGCGCCGTCCGAATAGACCGGCCCCTCACCCAGGATCGACTGGTCGAGACCGTTGGGCTTCAGCCAGACGTCCCAGGAAAACAGGGCATACTGGTCGCGCACGATCGGCACGATCGCCAGATCCCCGGGCGTCTTCAGGGATTGCGCCATCGCCGGGTGGCACACCGGAAACACCTCCTGGTCGAGCATCCACTCCGCCTTCACGCCGGCATAGTTCCCCTTGCCCACGCGCACGCAGGCATCGACATCGGCCGTGTTCGGATCGACCAGCCCCACATCGGCATCGATGCGCACACGCACGTCGGGATCGTGCCTGCGGAAATCCGAGAGACGCCAGACCAGCCACTTAGAGGCGAAGATCGGCGCGACGGAAACGGTGAGCGCATTGCCCGCCGGCTCCTTCGCCAGCGCCACGGCCTTCGACAACTCGCCCATGCCGACGGTCAGTCGCTCGCAGACCTGTTGCCCGAGCGGTGTCGGCCGCAACCCTTTCGCCTCGCGCGAGAAGAGAGGCCGTCCGAGCGCCTCCTCCGTGCGCTGGAGCTGCTGGCTGACCGCGCCGGCGGTCACGCCGAGCTCCTCCGCCGCGGCGGCAAGGCTGCCTAGCCGGCCGACGGCTTCGACCGCGCGCAAACCCGAAAGATGGACCGAGTTCAGATTTCTCATTTCAGAATTTCTAAAACATCAACGACAAGAAGTCGATTTCTTTCCCGACACTCGGCGCGCATGATGCGGACCATGATAAAGCTTCTCTATATATTCGCCCTTTGGCGCAAGCGCCGCTCGCCCGAGCAGCAGGAAGACAGGCGCAACGACGCGTTGTCCGATCCGGTCATCCGCAAGATGACCGCAGACGAACTCGCCGACCTGCCCTTTTCCTCGATGCGCGAACACAGCACCTGCTGAAAGCGCCCACACAATGAGGGGGCGGAGCGGCCCGAACGCCCCGGCCCCGAGCTTCCCGGGACAGCGCGAGCTGTTGCCATCCTGCATCGCCTTCGGGCAGAAGCGCGCGTGAACGCACCGTTTTCGACCGACGCGTCTGGTCTGCCGGATCGAACGGGTGTACGGGGACCATCTTCGGGCCATGCCGCCCGTTTCACCCGCTCACAATTCACCGTTCATCCGGAGGCGCTTATGCAGCCCGGTTTTTTGCGTTCCGCGATCACGCTTGGTCTTTTGGCGCTGGTCGGCCCCTTCGCGATCGACATGTATCTCCCGGCTCTCCCGACCATCGCGGATGACCTGGAAACCACCATCGCGGCGACCCAGACGACGCTGACCGCCTATTTCATCGCCTTCGGCGTGGCCCAGCTCGTCTACGGCCCCCTCGCCGACTGGATCGGGCGCAAGCGGCCCATCTATATCGGCCTTGCGGTCTTCATCATCGGTTCGCTGGCCTGCGCCTGGGCGCCGTCCATCGGCTGGCTGTCGGTCGGCCGGTTCGTGCAGGCGCTCGGCGCGGCGACGGTCATGGTCGTGCCGCGCGCCATCGTGCGCGATCTCTACACCGGGCGCGACGCGACACGGATGATGGCGCTGATCATGCTGGTGATCTCGGTCTCGCCGATGCTCGCCCCGCTGGCCGGCTCCGGGCTGATCGCGCTCGATGGCTGGCGCCTGATCTTCGAGGTTCTGGCCGGCGCAGCGATCCTCTCCATCCTGCTGACGGCGACGCAACTGCCGGAAACGCTGGCGGCCGACAAGCGGGTGCCCGTGCGCCCGCGCGTGCTCCTGGCCGGTGCGCGCACCTTGCTGACCGACGGCAAGTTCATCGGCCTGACCCTGATCGGCGGCTTCGGCATGGCGAGCTTTTTCGTGTTCCTGTCGACGGCCTCCTTCGTCTACACGGGTCAGTACGGGCTCGACTCGTTCCAGTTCAGCCTGGCCTTCGCGGTCAACGCGATCGGCTTCTTCGGCGCGTCGCAGATCGCGCCGACGCTTGGCGAGCGCTACGGCATGGCGCGCATGGTGCTGATCGCCACGGGCGGCTTTGCCGTAACCGTGCTGGTCCTCCTGGCCGTCACCATCGCCGGCTTCAACGCGCTGGGCGTGCTGATGGGGCTGCTCTTCGTGGGTTACGCGTTCTTCGGTCTCGTCATGGCGCCGGTCATGGTCATGGCGCTGGACGATCACGGCGACAAGGCCGGCCTCGCCTCGTCCCTTGGCGGCACGCTCCAGATGGTGTCGGGCGGCGTGATGATCGTCATCACCGCGCCCTTCTTCGACGGAACCTCGCTGCCGATGGTGACCGCGATCGCGTTCTGCGCGACGGCTGCCTTCCTGCTGGCGTTCTGGACCCTGCGCGCAGCGCCCCAGGCGGGAACCGCCGCCTGAGGCGTCACGAGCACGATCGATGAGCCCCTTTGAACTGGCGGCGCTTGCCGCCGCGATGACATGGGCGTTCTCCGCCGTCCTGGCGGCGGGGCCGTCCGGCGCGCTCGGCGCGATCGCCTTCAACCGGCTGCGCATGGGCATCGTCTTCGTGATTCTCGCCGCCTATGTGCTCCTCACCGGCGGCTGGCGCACGCTGGAGACCGGACACCTCCTGCCGCTGATCCTGTCGGGCTTCATCGGCATCTTTCTCGGCGACACGTGCCTGTTCGTCACGATGAACCGGCTGGGTCCGCGCCGATCCAACATCCTGTTTTCCACCAATGCGCCGATCTCGGCCCTGCTCGGCTGGATGTTCCTGGGCGAGACCATCGTGACGCAGAAGATCGTCGGCATCGCCGTCGTCTTCGCTGGCGTCGTCCTCGCCATTGTCTTCGGCAAGCGCCGGTCGCAGCTCGACACGTGGGAAACGGTCAAGGGCCCGATGGCGGTCGGCGTGACGCTCGGTCTTCTCGCGGCGTTGTGCCAGTCGGTCGGCTCGCTCATCGCGCGGCCGGTCATGGAGACCGGCGTCGATCCGGCCACCGCCTCGGCATTGCGCGTCCTCGTCTCCGTGGTCTGCCTGTCAGCGCTGATGGCGACCGGCATCCGGCAGGTTCAGGCAAAGACGGCCGTCACGATGCGCATGGCCGTGGTGATCGGCATCTCCGGCATCGCGGCGATGGGCATCGGCATGACGCTCGTCCTGTTCGCGCTGTCGGGCGGCAAGGTCGGCATCGTCGCCACCCTGTCGGCCACGACGCCGGCCTGGATCCTGCCGCTGATCTGGATCAAGACGCGCGAACGCCCCGCGGCAATGGCATGGGTGGGGTCGCTGCTGGTCGTCGCCGGTTCGGGACTGATCTTCTCGGCGTAACCATCAAGCCTCACCTGCCGCACGATTTAGAAACGCCGCGACATCGCTCATCGGCGGCCCCTTGAAGGCCTGATCCAGATTCTGGCTGACTAAGCCCTCCATGGCCTCCCTGTCCAATCCGGCTGCGTCCGCCGGATCATCCGTCAGGCACGAACAGAGGTCGTCTTCGATCAGTTGCCGCATCGCCACGACAGCTCGTTCGCATATGCTCTTCAGCGTTTCATGGGTATCGGCCCAGGCTGCTTCAGCGACGAAGCGGCAACGCAAGACCGAAAATAGCAAGTCTCCTGGATAATGGTCGCCCTCCGCGAGCGGATCCGCACGCAACCGGTCCAGTGCCATCGGCATCAAGATCGGCAGGCTGAGATTTTGCCCGATCATCACGCGCAGGTCCTCGACCGTGAATCGATCAAGGGGTTTCCGCCGCAACGCGTGACACGTTGAGACGAGACGGGAGGCAAACTCTGGCTCTCCCCAATAGTCCTTTTCGATGTCTTCGATTGATTGCGTCATCGCTGTCACTCACGTCCGGAACAAACCGAACCACGCATATCAGGGCAGGTCCAACGGCGTGCAATCGCGTCGCCACGAGGAATCAATCCTCGCGGCCCTCGATGATCGCATCAACCCATTGATCAGCGAAGGCGTCCAGACCTTCCGCAGAGAAATGGCACCGGTCGCGCCGGAAACGGTCATCCGTCAGGAGATCGGTGTTCGGCCCGCGCAGAACGTTCCCGTGACCGCGAATGATCTGATCCTGCACCGCCAGCAGCGCCTCGTCGACGGAATTGCCGCAATAGGACGCCAGCGAGAGATAGAGCGGCGCGGTGATTCCATCGGCCTCCAGGCGGTCCAGGAAACGCTCGAAATCAGCCCGGTAATCCGCGTCCGAGCGGTCGTGATGGTTCTGCTCGCCCTGATGGAACAGGATCCCGTCAACCCGGCCATAGGCTTCGGCAAGGCCGGCATATTGGCGCCGGAAGAACTCGTAGAGATGCCCTTCGCTCAACTGGGCGATCGTCTTGGACGAGAACCCTGTCGTCGCGAAAACCACGGCGTCGTATCGGCCCTCGTCGATCAGCCTGTCTCCGACCCTGCCCCAAACGCTGCCGCCGAACCCGTCCGCTCCGAGTGCCGGGTCCTCATAGGCATAGGTGACACCGTCGAGGAAATTGTAGACGGCCCCTCTCCGCACATATCCCGTCTCACCGAAATTGGCCGAATTGGATTGGCCATAGGCGATGAACACGCCGGTCCGCGCATCCTGCGCCGGTCTCGCGATCAATCGCCCACCGGTGTCGGTGACGCGCAGCACGCTCTCCGGCGCCTCTCCACGGACCCAGGCGATCGCCATGCGCGCCCGCCAATACGCGCCGCTCTCGCGGTTCGCCGCCATGGTCCAGCCAACGAAGCCGATCAGCAAAGCGCCGATGACGAGGAGCGTCTTTCGCATCGCGTTCCCTTCAAGCCCGCACACAGGCTAGCGCGGGAACGCAAACGGAAGGCTAATGCCGGACGCCATGCGCCGATGGGCATGGCCCCGCATGGGGGCCCAAAGGGGTCCAAGCCTATTTCTTCTCGCGATAGTGATCGTCGATATAGGTGATCGTGTGCTCGAAATCCTTCGAAAGCGCGTCCATGTCGCGCTGGACTTCGTGCCTGATCGCATCCCAGACCGAACCGTCATCCGCCGGCAGCTTGGCCTTCACGGCCGCCGCCTGCGCATGCAGGGCGTCCAAACGCTGGCGATGCTCCGGCGAGGCGCTCTCGTCGCTGCGAAACTCCGCGATCTTGGCGGCGAGGCTTTGCTGCAACGTCTCCAGCCGGTCCCGGAGGTCTTCCAGGCTTTCCTTGATCGTCATGGATCATTCTCCTTCTCACTGCGTGCGGCGGACCGCCTGCGAGAATGGACGATCGCGAGCGGCGCCCGCGATGACAGGGGTCAATCGCCGGACGCCTTCTTCTTCCCGCGATTGCGCAGGACATGGGAGAAATCGGAATTGTAGAGATCGCTGTCGCGAAACGCGACGTCGCCGAACACCTTGCCGACGAAGATCAGCGCGGTGCGGGTGATCTTGGCTTCGCGCACATGCTCCCGCATCTCGGCAAGCGTCGTGCGGATGTAGAGTTCGTCCGGCCATGTCGCACGATAGGCGATCACCACCGGACAATCCGCACCATAATAGGGCTCCAGCGCTCGGCGGACATAGTCGAGATTGCGGATCGACAGATGGATGGCGAGCGTCGCTCCAGACTGGCCGAGCACTTCGAGCTGCTCGCCTTCGGGCATGGAAGACGCCTTCATGCCGGTGCGGGTGACGATGATCGTCTGGGCGATCTCGGGAAGCGTCAGCTCGGCCTTCAGCTTGGCCGCAGCACCGGCGAAGGCCGGCACGCCCGGCACGACTTCATAGTCGATCCCCAGCACATCGAGACGCCGCATCTGTTCGGCGACCGCGCCATAGATGGAAGGATCGCCGGAGTGCACGCGAGCCACGTCCTGACCGGCGCCATGCGCCTTTACCATCTCCTCGACGATCTGGTCGAGATGCATCGGCGCGGTGTCCATCACCACCGCATCGGCCGGCGCGGCCGCGACGATCTCCTCCGGCACGAGAGAGCCCGCATAGAGGCAGACCGGGCAGCGTTCGATCAGTCGGAGGCCTCGCACGGTGATCAGGTCCGGCGCACCAGGCCCGGCACCGATGAAATAGACGGTCATCCGGCCTTCTCCATTCTGGTTTCCGCTTTGCCGGAATAGCCGCGCGGCGTGTAGACCCATGTCTTGCCGTCGCCCGTTGCAACCGTCCGGCTGTCGGACGACCCCACGACCACGACCGTCAGCATGTCGACGTCGTCGACATTCAGTTCGCCGAGCGGCACCACGCGCACCGTCTCGCCCTCACGGCCGAGATTGGTGGCGAGGATCACCGGTGCGTCCGCCGGACGGTGGGCCAGCAATTCGTCGCGCGCCCAGGCAAGCTGCGTGCGGCGTTTCTTCGACACCGGATTGTAGAAGGCGATGACGAAATCGCCCTCGCCCGCCGCCCGCACCCGGCGCTGGATGTCCGCCCACGGCGTCAGCAGGTCCGACAGGGAGATCGTGCAGAAATCGTGTCCCAGCGGCGCACCGGCCCGGGCGGCCGCTGCCTGCAGGGCCGATATGCCGGGCGAAACCGCGATGCCTATCCGTCGGGCCGCATCGCTCACGCCCTTCCGGTCGATCAGTTCGAACACCAACGTCGCCATGGCATAGATGCCGGCGTCCCCAGAACACACGAGCGCGACATCCCGTCCCTGCCCGGCGAGTTCCATGGCGTGGCGCACCCGGTCCTCTTCCTTGCCGAGGTCGAAATCGTGGCGCGTTTTTCCGGCCAGCAGCGGGCCGAGCAGATCCAGATACAGAGAATAGCCGACGACATCGCTGGAAACGGCGACCATGCGGCTCACTTCCGGCGACCGCCAGGCCTCCGAACCCGGCCCGATGCCGACGACATGCAGCCGCCCGCGCGCCCGTCCCGGAAGACCGGTGGAGACGAACGGAGCCGGTGCGCGGGCAATGGCACAGGTGGCGCGCGCCGATTTCCGCTTGGCGACGACCAGCGCGCCGTCAGTCCCGACCGCAGCCAGCGCCGCGCCTTCGGCGACACCGTGGCAGCCGACCTCCGCGAACACCACGTCGGACGGATTGGCGAGCCGCGGCGTTTCCGCCTCCAGCGTCGTTGCATCGAAGAACCGCGCCGGCGCGCCGAGACGATCGGCGACCGCATGCACCGCCGCCTCGTCGGCCTTCAGGTCGAGCGAGCAGACGGCACCGACGGCGCCCTGCGCCAGGCCGGCGTCGGCCATCGTTTCCGAGAGGAGCGCCCAGGCCTCGTCGGCAGAGCAACCCCGCTCGCAACCGATGCCGATGGCGAGCGTCTTCGGATGATAGACCAGCTGCAGCGATCCCGCTTCGCACGAACGGTCCGTGACGGTGAGCGTCACCGCCCCGTCGTCCCGCAATTCGATCCCGCTTTCCGCCAGCCAGTCAGCCGCTCCCTCCAGCCGCGCCGAGGCGCCGGCGAGCAATTCGGCCATGACGGGCTTGGCGTCCTGCGGATTGGCGAGCGAATACCCCTCCGGCGGGGCGTCCAGCGCCACGCCGAACCGCAGATCGCCCGCTGTCGTCACCGCCGCATGGCCGTCGAGCGCCGAGGCGATGCGCCGCGCCAGATCGTTGGCGCCATGATGCCCACCCAAGAGCGGAACGGCCGCCGATCCGTCTTCGGCCACTGCGACGACCGCCGGCTCGGAATGCTTGTCCGCGAGATGCGGCGCCAGGATGCGGATCAGCGCGCCCGAGGCCATCACGGCGACAATCGGCGTACCGGCGAGAAACAGCGCCTGCAGATGCGCCTTGGCGTCGTCGTAAAGAACCAGCCCTTCCGCCGCCCCTACACGGCTGCGCGCCCCGTGGATCGTCCCCCCGGTCGCCCGGCAGATCGTTTCGGCGACCGGCAGGGCCGTCTCCGACAGGATCACAATGGCAGGTGCCAACAACTCAGCCCGCATCGGCATCGCCTCCGAAGGGCAGAGTGCGGATCCACTCTTCGCCGCCCTTGTAGATCAGGATCATTGAGAAATAGGGCGCGGCATGCGCCGTAACCGATTCAAGCGGCAGGATTTTCTCCTCTTCGAGACTGACGCGTTCGCAATAGCCGGCAGCACCCATGACGCCCATCCGTTCGATCAGGGCGCGAACGCGCGGGAGATGCCGGCCGACTTTCATGATCGCCACCGCATCGGCGCCCGCGATCCGCTGCTCCAGCTCCGCGTCCGGCATCGTTCCGGGCACCACGGTGAGCACATCGTTGCGGGCGGCCAGCGGCCGTTTCAGCGCGGAAGCCGAAGCCATCAGCGAGGAGACGCCCGGCACGATCTCGGTGGAATAGCGCTGGCCGAGCCGCTCGAACAGATACATGAAGGATCCGTAGAAGAACGGGTCGCCCTCGCACAGCACGGCGACGTCCCTCCCCGCATCGAGATGGGCCGCGATCTCCGCCGACGCCTTGTCATAGACCTCGGCCGCAGGAAACCGCTCCACCCGCATCGGCACGACGATGGGGATCTCGACCTGCGAACCGGTCAGATACGCCGCCACGATGGAACGCGCGAAACTGTCGCCCGTGTCCGGCGCGGGATAGGCGACGACCGGCGCCGCCGTCAGGATGCGATGCGCCTTCATGGTGATCAGTTCCGGGTCGCCCGGCCCGACGCCCAGCCCGAAAAGCCTTCCGCTCATGCCGGCTTCACCCAGGCCCACTGCGTCACCGTCATGGACGGCTTCCAGCCATGAAACGGCCCGACCGGCTGCACGGTTTCCACCGCGATGCGCTGCAACTCGCCGCCATGCGCATTGAAGGCGGCGATCAGGACCGCCTCGCTTTCCAGCGTCACCGCATGCGCCACCAGCCGCCCCTGCGGCTTCAGCGCGTCCAGGCAATATCCGATCGTCTCGTCCGATATGCCGCCGCCGATGAACACCGCATCGGGTTGCGGAAGCCCTTCCAGCGCGTCGGGCGCGACCCCGTCGACCAGCCGCAGTTTCGGAGCGCCGAGCTTCAGCGCGTTCTCTTCGGCCATGGCGCGCCGCTTTTCCTGCGGCTCGATGCCGATCGCCCGCGCCTCCGGCCCCGCGCGCATCCATTCGACCGCCACCGAACCGCAGCCGCAGCCGACATCCCAGAGAATGCCGTCACGCACGGGAACGAGCTTCGCCAGCGCCAGCGCCCGCGGCGCGCGCTTGGTGATCTTGCCGTCATGCACGAAGGCATCGTCGGGAAGGCCCGTGCGCGGATGGATCTCCGCATCCGCGCCGGCAACGCACTCGACCGCGAGAACGTGGAAATCCGGCACGTCCAGATCCCAACTCTCCGCGACGCCGTCGAAGCGCGCCTCGTCCGGGCCGCCCAGCGCCGCCAGCACGGTCAGCTTCGACGGTCCGTAGCCGCGTTCGGCCAGCAACCGCGCCACCGTCGCGGGCGACGTCGCGTCCTTGGTCAGAAGCAGCAGCCGCGCGCCCGGCAGGAACCAGGGAATGATCTGCTCGGCGGCACGGCCGTGGACGGTCAGCGTCTCGACATCGGCCAGCGACCAGCCCATGCGGCAGGACGCGAACTGGAAGGCCGACAATTGCGGATGGAAGGTGATTTCCTCGGCCGGAATCCCCTTCAGAATCTTCGCGCCGACGGAAAACCAGAGCGGGTCGCCGGTCACCAGCACGACGACGCGCCTGCCCCGCTGCGCCATGATCTTGTCGATCATCGCGTCGAAGGGCGACGGCCAGGCGATCCGCTCCGCCGTCACGTTCGGCGCGAGGCTGTGGTGCCGGTCGCCTCCTACGATCACCTCGGCCTGCTCGACCAGCCGTCGCGCCTCGGCCGACAGCCCGTCCATGCCGTCCTCGCCGATCCCGACGATATGCAGCCAGCGTTCGCTCATGCCTCGATCCCTCCGGCGATTGCGTTCAGTGCCGCCGCCGCGATGGCCGAACCCCCGCGTCGTCCGCGCACGGTGACGAACGGCACCCGCGGCGCATGGGCGATCAGCGCCTCCTTGCTCTCCACCGCGCCGACGAAGCCGACAGGACAGCCGATGATCAGCGCCGGCGGTTCCGCGCCACGCGCCAGCATCTCCAGCAGGTGGAACAAGGCCGTCGGCGCGTTGCCGATGACGACGACACCGCCGGCAAGCCGGCTTGCAAGCGCTTCGATCCCGCCGGCCGAGACCGTCGTGCCGAGCGCCTTCGCCTGCTGCCGCGCCGTCTCGCCGCCCACTTCGCAGAGAACGGCAGTGTCCGCCGGCAAACGGCTTCGGATGATCCCGCGCCGCACCATCTCCACGTCGCAGACAATCGCCGCGCCGGCGCCAAGCGCATCCACGCCGGCGCGCACCGCGCCTTGCGCAATCACGATGTCATCGGCGAGATCGGTCATGCCGCAGGCATGGATCATCCGGATCGCCACCGACCGCTCGTCCGCGGCGAAGCGGGCAAGGTCAGCCTCGCGCTCGATGGTCGCGAAGCTCTCCCGATAGATCGCGGCAGGATCGCGGATATAGTCCAGCATCGGCCGCCTCAGCCCTTCGCCTTTTCCATGCTCTTCGGTCCGAGCGGATGGTTGGCATGCGGATAGGGATGATGGTGATGCCCGTGATCGTGATGATGGTGCCCGTCATCATGATCATGGTCGTGGGCGTGCACCGGCGTCCACTCGATCCCGTGTTCCTTGCAGAAGGCCTCGTCGCGGCACCGCCCGTCGCAATCGCCGTCGCAGGGGCAATTGGCGGGCGCCCCGCCGACGCCTTCGACATGATGGTGATGGCTTTCCTGCGCCTGACCGACCTCGGCCTCGAAACCGAGCACCTGCTCGCGGAACTTGCACATCTGGCAGTTCATCGTGTTGGTGCCGTCGAGGATCTCGCGCACCCGGTCGACGAAGGATTCGATCACCAGGTCGTGGTCGTTCAGATACGGCGCCTTGACGAAATCGATCTCCGGATGCTCCGCCGCAACCTCGTCGGTCTGCGAATAGATGCGCTTCACCAGAACGCCGGTGAACAGGAAATATGGGAAGACGACGATGCGCCGGTAGCCGAGCTTCGCCGCATGCTGCAGCGCCGGCTTGACCAGCGGAAAGGTCACGCCCGAATAGGCCGTCTCGCCCCAGCCGAAGCCCATGCCCTCCCACAGCATCCGCATCACCTTGGACACGTTGGAGTTGGCGTCCGGGTCCGAGGCGCCGCGGCCGACGACGACCAGCATGGTCTCTTCCATCGGCACGTCGGACAGATTGGCGTCGAGCGCCTCGCGGATACGGTCGCCGGCGGCGCGGATCATCTTCAGGTCGATACCGAGCTCACGGCCGTAATCGATTCTGATATCGGCGTTTTTCGCCTGGTAGCTGTTGAGAACCGAAGGCAGGTCGTTCTTCGCGTGGCCGGCCGCAAACAGCATGCCCGGCACGGCGAGCACATGATCGACACCCTTGGCCTTCAGCGCGTCCAGCCCCTTGTGAAGCACCGGATTGGCGAATTCGAGATAGCCGTATTCGACCGGCCATTGCGGGAACCGCTCGCGCAGGCGCGTCGCCAGCTTGGAGAACTCCTGGACCGCGTTCTGATTGCGGCTGCCATGGCCGCACACCATGATTCCGTAGCGCGGGCCCGCGTCGATCCCCTTCAGCATTGGCGGCCTCCCCGACCATGCCGTGCAACACGAGCGGGATGAGCGCGGCGATGCCGCCTTGGATGTTTCATGACATGTGTCCTTCGGGTCCGCGTTTCGTTATCGCCAAATGCGACGCTCGCCACGCCATGCGTGCGATCGCTCGGACCTCGCGGCAGTTCCTTGCTTTGCCCCCGGATTGGGTCGGCCGCAACGGACACCTCTCGGCCCCGATGCGAGCGGGGCACTGCCGATAACGGGCGGCACACTAGGCGCGCGGCCGCGGCGGGTCAATTCGGTGCGCGACGTGTCACACCGCAATTGCGACGGCGTCAGCGCCCCTTGCGGACTTCGGTGATGTCGAACCCGAGAATGTCGCCGATACGCGCCAGGAAACGCTCCTCGCGCTTGTCGATGTCTCTGTCGGCCTCGGCGATGGCGATCATGTGGTCGAGCAGCCGCTGGCGGCGTTCGAGCGGCAGGTCGGCGAAGGTGCCTGCCGCCTGCGCCGGGCTGATTTCGTAGGCGAAATCGCTCAGATAGCGATAGACGCCGTCCATGGCGTCCGGATCGAGCCCGAAGGAATCGCGGCAGATGCGCTTGAAGATGTCGAGCTCGCGCTGTCGGACCTCGCCGTCGGCGAGGATCACCTTGAACATCAGCAGCAATTCGGCGGTCAGGGCGGGGTCGTTGGCGACCATGCGCACCGCCTTCTCCTGCTCCAACCGGGACTTCAAGGCTTCAAGCCATGCCATGGCCATCGGGAAACATCTCCATTGCCCGGCCAGATTAGCCTGAGTCGGCGCTTGCGCAAATCGCCGCGCCGTGATCTAGCGCCGCAGGTTACTCCGCCATGTTCGAATTCTCGTCCGATCTCCTCGTCCTGCTCGTCCTCGCCGCATTCGTGGCGGGTTTCGTCGATTCCATCGCGGGCGGCGGCGGCCTGATCACGATCCCCGCCCTCCTCCTCGCCGGCGCGCCGCCGGTCGACGCGCTCGGCACCAACAAGCTGCAGGGCATGTTCGGCGCGGCATCGGCGACATGGTCCTACGCCCGCCACGGCCATGTACGGCTCGGCCCGCAAGCGCTTCCCGCGCTTCTCTCCTTTGCCGGCGCGATCCTCGGCGCACTCACGGCAACCGTGCTGCCGGGCAGGCTCTTCGGCGCGATCCTGCCGCTGCTTCTCGTGGCGATCGCGCTCTACTTTCTCTTGCGTCCCGGCCTCGGCGACATCGACCGCGCCCGGCGCATGACGCCCTTGCTGTTCGGCGCGACCATCGTGCCGCTGATCGGCTTCTATGACGGGCTGTTCGGCCCCGGCACCGGTTCGTTCTTCATGCTCGCCTATGTGTCGCTCGCCGGGTTCGGCCTGTTGAAGGCCACCGCGCACACGAAGCTCCTCAACCTCGCCTCCAATGTCGGAGGCCTCGTCCTGTTCGCCTGGGCCGGCGCCGTTTTCTGGAAGACCGGCCTCGTCATGGGTGTCGCGCAATTCGCCGGCGCGCAGATCGGCGCGCGCGTCGCCATGAAGGGCGGCGCGCGGGTCATCAAACCGCTTCTGGTGCTGGTTTGCCTCGCGCTGGCGATCAAGCTCGTCAGCGACCCGGCGCATCCGCTCAGGATCTGGCTCGGCCTTTAGCGGTCAGCCCCGGAGGTCGGGTCAGGCGAGGCCGCGGCGCCCGAAGGGCTTGGCGCTGCGCGGGCGCGTGCGCCGTTCCGCGCCGTCCCATCTCGGTTTGCGCCGCGCCAGTTCGGCCTCGTGCTCGTCCAGCGAGGCGTCATATTCGCATTCGTCCGCCCGGCGCACTTCCAGCGACACATGCGGCTCGTCGATCTCCGGCGTCGAATCCAGGTGGCGAACGATCAGGATGTCGCCCTTGCCGGGCGCAAAGGTCGCCAGATGCGGCAGGTACGCGCCATTGGCGTGACTGCGGGCGACGAAGGCGTGCAGCGTGCGCAGCACCCAGTCGACGGGCACCGGCGCTTCCTCAAGCACCACTTCCTTGCCGAGCAGGTCGAAGGCGCCGCGCGTCGAACCGCCGACGGCGCGGATGCCGTTGATCTGGCGGTTGCTGGAAAACGGCGTGACCTTGACGAAGAGATCGACCGGCTCCGTCTCGACCTCGCGGATGAACGGCCCCGGCTTGTAGAGCATTTCGCATCCACGCCAATGGATCGCGGAAGGCATCGCAATGCGGCTGACGGCGACCGCCGCGCGGGCGGCCAGAAGGCTGCGTGTGAAGCTCGTGTTCACCGGGCGCATGCCGAGCGCGTTGGCGACGGCGTCATATTCCGCCTCGACGACGATGTTCACCTGCGCATGGTGGTTGCGGATCACCCCTTCTGCCTCGGGGAAGTAGCGATGCAGCATCGGCCAGTCGAGCGCTTCGAAATAGACGGCGGGAGGGCGCGTGTCCTTGCCGATCTCGATGGCGAGCGTGCAGCCGCCGGTGATCATGGACAGATAGTGGGTGCTGCCGGCCGCGAGATCGCGCAGATCGGAGACGGTGGAATTGTTGCCCGCGGCGCCTTCCAGTCGCGCGACGAAATCGGCCGCGTCGAGCTGGGGCGGCTCGTCGTAGAGCAACGTGCATTCGGTCGCCGTTTCCAGACCGGACCTCTTCATTTGGGAAACAAAATTCATGTCCGCTTCCGTTCCTGCACCTCCATACAGGCAGAGTTTCAGAAGATATCGCAGTAGAATGACCGGAGGGTTAAGGTTTCCCGCTCAATTCTAGCTCCGGCAAATCCGGCAGGGCCTGTTCAGCGTAGGTTAGACGAAGCGGCAAGACCGCGCGCTTCGCCCATCGATCGATCCGAACCCGTCACGTCATGCCATTCGTTTACGCGCTGATCACCGCTACAAGCTGCATCGTCGTCGCACTCGTCGTGGCTTGGTCGAGTGCGAACCCCGATCGCTCGATCTGGCCGCCGACCCGCTTCGGCTGGCGCGCGCGCCTGGTGACCTGGAGCGTCACGACGCTCGCCATCGGCGCGGCCTACATGGCCGGCCGCACCAGCTGGAACGCCTGGAACTGGCCGGACGCCATCCGCTGGTATGTCGGGTTTCCGCTGGCATCCGTCGCCAGTTCCGCCAGTTCCTGGGCCATCATGAAACTCGGTCTCGACCAGTCGATGGGCGCGAACCGTCGCCTTGTCACCGACGGCATTTTCGCCATCACACGCAATCCGACCTATCTCGCGAACGTCGCCCTGTGCGTCGGCTGGACATGCCTCGCCGCCTCCTGGCCGGCGGCGATCGGCGCGGTTTCACTGGCAATACTCTATGTATTCGCCGTGCCGCATGAAGAAGAGTGGCTGTCGCGGACTTACGGAAAAGACTATGCGGCCTATCGCGAATCGGTCAGGCGCTGGCTATAGATCAGGAGGTTGATGCACGATCACATCGCGCCGTCATCTCGTTGCGCTTGATGGCAGCATAAGCGGACAGGAGAGCCCCATGAATCTCAGCGCACCCACCCAGCTCGTCTTCATCATCTCGATCTTCCTGGCGGTGATCTCGATCCTGATCTTCATCGGGTCCTTTTCGATCGGTGTCCCGTCTTTCTGGCTGATGTTCGTGGCCTATATCGTGCTGGTCGCCGGAACCCTGTTCAAGGGCATCTGAGGCCGCATTCCGCAGGCCTCAATGGCCCTTGAAGCGCTCCGCGGAATAAGGCGTCGGATCGGCATAGGGCGTTTCGCCCGAGATCATTTGTGCGATGAGTTCGGCCGTCGCCGGGCCGAGCGTGAAGCCCTGGTGACCGTGTCCGAAATGCAGCCAGAGGCCCGGCATCCCCGGCGCCGGGCCGACAACCGGCAGCATGTCCGGAAAGACCGGCCGCGATCCGAGCCAGGGTTCGGCGTCGAGGCTTTCCTCCAGCGGGAACAGGTCGCGGGCCCGCGGCAGCACCTTCTGCAACTGGATCGGCGTCTTCGGCGCGTCCTGGCGCGCGAATTCCGCCCCCGAGGTGAGCCTTAGCCCGCGCGCCATCGGCGCGATGACGAAGCCGTATTCGGAATCCAGCACCGGCCGCGACAGCACCGCATTGCCCGCCGCCTTGAAATGCTCGTGATAGCCGCGCTTGACGCCCATCGGCAGCTTCAGCCCCACCACGTCGAGCATGCGCTTCGACCACGGGCCGAGCGTCACGACGACCTGGTCGGCCTTCAGTTCGCTTCCGTTCGTCTTCACCGTCCACGTCGCGCCGTCGCGCGTCACGCCGGCGATTTCCGCCTGGACGAACTCGCCGCCAAGCTTCTCGAAGAGCGCGGCGTAGGATTTGACCAGCGCACTCGGGTCGCTGCAGTTCCACGGGTCGCGATAGTGAAGCGCGCCCTCCAGCGCGTCGGTGCGCAGATGCGGCTCGAGTTCGTTCAGATCTTCCATCGAGATCATGTCGGCGCCGAGGCCGAGATCGCGTAGTTCCTTGGCCTGCCGCTCCGCTGCCGGAATGTCGCCCGCATCGCGAAACAGGCGCAGCCAGCCGCGCTTGGCCACGAGGTTCGTGGACCCGGCCTCCTCCATCAGCGCCTGGTGCGCTTCCAGGCAATTGGCGTAGATCGGAACGTTGGCGGCGAAGGTCTGCGCCGCGCGCTGTGCGTTGGACGACCGGAAATAGCGCCACAGGAACGGCGCGACCGCTGCCAGCGAGGAGATGTGATAATCGGCGTCCGTGCGCTGCTTCAGCGCCACCTCGATGACGGATCGAAGGTCACGCGGAAAAAGATAGGGATGCAGCCCCTCGCGCTGGATCAGCCCGGCATTGCCGTAGCTGGTCTCCTCGCCCGCGCCGCGGCGGTCGACGAGCGTCACCGCCATGCCGCGTTTCACGAGGTGGATGGCTGTCGCCACGCCGACCATGCCGGCGCCGAGAACGAGAACGTCGCGCTTCAATTCAAAACTCCACGCCGATCTGGGCCTTGATGCCCGAACGGAATGGATGTTTGACCAGTTCCATCTCGGTGACAAGGTCGGCCGCCTCGATCAGGTCCTCATGCGCGTTGCGTCCGGTCAGCACCACATGGGTCATTTCCGGCTTCTCGCTCTTGAGAAACGCCACCACCTCGCCGGCGTCGATATAGTCGTAGCGGATCGCGATGTTGATCTCGTCGAGCAGCACCATCGTGTTCGTCTCGTCGCGGATCAGCTCCTTGGCCTTCGCCCAGGCCGCCTGCGCCATGGCGATGTCGCGTTCCTTGTTCTGGGTCTCCCAGGTGAAGCCCTCGCCCATCGTGTGGAACGAGCAGATGTCCGAGAAGCGCTCCTGGATCAGATTGCGCTCGCCGGTCGCCATGCCGCCCTTGATGAACTGCACCACGGCGCATTTGCGGCCATGGGCGATGTGGCGGAAGATCATGCCGAAGGCCGCCGTCGACTTGCCCTTGCCCTTGCCGGTATGGACGATGATCAGCCCCTTTTCGCCGGTCTTTGTGGCCATGATCTTGTCACGCGCCGCCTTCTTCTTCGCCATCTTGCTGGCGTGACGGTCGCCGTCATTGTCCCGCGCGGTGTCGTCGCTCATTGCTGCAATCCCTCAATCGAAAATCTTGGCGAACCAGATGCGTTGCGGATGGCCGCCCGCCGCCGGCAGGCGACCGAACTCGGTGTAACCCATCTTCTCGTAGAAACCCGGCGCCTGGAACTCGTAGGTGTCGAGATAGATGCCGGAAAGCCCCTCTGCTCGCGCATGCGCCTCGGCTTCGCCCAACAGCCGCCCGCCGGCCCCCGTCTTTCGCGCGTCCGGAGCCAACGCCAGGAGCTTGACGAAGAACCAGCCGAGCTGCGCCCACCCGTATAGTCCGCCGATGACGGCACCGTCGCCGTCGCGCGCCGCGAAGCCCACCGTCTGCGGATCGAAGGGCGTTCCGTTCACCGCGGCATGATCGTCGAGCATGTCGTCCAGCGTCTTGGCGAAACCCTCGTCCTCGCCCTCGAATTTCACGATCTCGATCATCCGTCCCGGTCCCGTATCCGTCGCCGTCATGCCGGCCGCGCGAGCAGCTTCTGGAACCAGATGCGCCGGGGATGTCCCCCGGCCGCCGGCAGCCGGCCCAGTTCGGTGTAGCCGATCTTCTCGTAGAAGCCCGGCGCCTGGAAATCATAGGTGTCGAGATAGATGCCGGCGAGCCCCATCTTGCGCGCGACCTCCTCGCCGCGCTGCATCAGTTCCGCGCCGACGCCGCTGCCGCGCGCATCCGGCGCCGTCGCCAGCATCCGCACATTGAGCCAGCCGAGATGGGCCTTTCCGGAGAGGCCGCCCAGCAGCTTCCCGTCCCGTGTCGCCCTTATGGCGACGTCGGTTTCCACGAACGGACTGCCCGCCTCCTTCGAATGCGTTTCGAGCAGATCGACAAGCGCATCGTCGAGATCCTCCGACGCGCCGTCAAGGACGGTGATTTCAATGCTGCCCATGCGTCCTGCCACCGATTTCATTCAACGTGAACATCGCCGAATTGCTCTTCGGGGTCCACAGCCCGCGCTCGATCGCCTCCAGCAGCCGCTCCGCCATCTCGCGCAGCGCGTCCGGGTTCTTCTCGGCGATGAAGTCCTGCACCGTCTCGTCCATGAGATAGGCCTGGTAGACGGCTTCGAAATGATGGTCGCGGACCGCGCCGGTCGTCGCCGCGAAGGCGAACATGTAGTCGAGCGTCGCCGCCATCTCGAAGGCGCCCTTGTAGCCGTGCCGCATCACGCCGGCGATCCATTTCGGATTGACGACACGCGCGCGCACCACCCGGCCGATCTCGTCTTCCAGCGTGCGCACGACGGGCCGTTCGGGTCGCGAATGATCGTTGTGGTAGACGGTCGGCCGCGCCCCTTTCAGCGTTTCGACGGCGGCCGTCATGCCGCCCTCGAACTGGTAGTAGTCGTCGGAATCGAGCAGGTCGTGCTCGCGATTGTCCTGGTTCTGCACGACGGCCTGCACGCCCTTCAGCCGCTCTTCGAAGAGGCCACGCTCGGCGCTGCCCTCCGCCTGCGCGCCATAGGCGTAGCCGCCCCAGACGAGATAGGCCTCGGCGAGATCGGCACGCTCGGCCCAACCCTTCTCGTCGATCAGCGCCTGCAGACCCGCGCCATAGGCCCCGGGCTTGGAGCCGAAGACGCGGTAGCCCGCCCGGCGCGCGGCGGATTGCGCGTCTTCGCCTTCGGCGGTCAATCGCGCCGTCTCGGCCCGGATGCGCGCGGCGACCGGATTGTCCGCCTCGTCTTCCTCCAGCGCGCCCACGGCTCGCACCGCCTTGTCGAACAGCGCGATCTGGTCGGGAAAGGCGTCGCGGAAGAAGCCGGAGATGCGCAACGTCACGTCCACCCGTGGCCGCGCGAGCTTCGCGACGGGGATGATCTCGAAGCCCGTCACGCGCCGCGATATGCCGTCCCAGACCGGCTTGGCGCCGATCAGCGCCAGGGCCTGCGCGATGTCGTCGCCGCCGGTGCGCATGTTGGACGTGCCCCAGGCCGTCAACCCGAACGAGACCGGCCACTCGCCGTGATCCTGCGCGTAACGCGTCACCAGCAGTTCGGCCGATTTGCGCCCCAGTTCCCACGCCGTTTCGGTCGGAACGGCACGGCTGTCGACGGAATAGAAATTGCGCCCGGTCGGCAGGACATCCGGCCGCCCCCGCGTCGGCGCGCCGGAAGGGCCCGGCTCCACGAAACGCCCGCCAAGCGCCGTCATCAGCCCCGCGATCTCCGCCGACCCGCAGGCTTCGACAGACGGCCGCAGCCGCGCGTCGACCCCCGCCAGAACCGACAGCGTCCGCGCCCAGTCGCGCGGGCATTCGATCTCCCCGCCGACCAGCCCGGCCGCCAGCAGCTCGATGCGCTCCACCGTATCGCCTGCCGTCCGCCACGGATCGTCCGTCACCGCCTGCAGCATGTCCGGTCTCGGTCCGGCCCACGCCTCGCCCATCGCGCAATCGAGCGGATCGAAGCCCAGCCCCAGGTCGTCGGCGATCGCCCGCTGCAGGCTGGCATCCGCCCCGTCGCCCAGCCCGCGCGGCACGCGCGCCAGCGCGGTGACGAGATCGGCCAGAAGCCGGCCCTCCGGCGCGCGGCCGAAGACATGCAGCCCGTCTCGGATCTGCATCTCCTTCAACTCGCACAGATAGGCGTCGAGCTTCTCCAGCGCCGCGTCGGCCTCGTCGCCTCGCGCGATCCCGGCATCCTGGTCGAGACCGATGTCGCGCACGAGTTCGAGTATCCGTGTCTTGAGCAGCTTCAGCCGCCGCGGATCGCCGCCCGCCGCCTCGTAATACTCGTCGACCATCCCCTCCAGGTCCTTCAGCGGCCCGTAGCTCTCGGCCCGGGTCAGCGGCGGCGTCAGGTGGTCGATGATCACGGCCGAGGTCCGGCGCTTGGCCTGGGTGCCCTCGCCGGGGTCGTTGACGATGAAGGGATAGGCATGCGGCAGCGGGCCGAGCACGGCTTCCGGCCAGCAGCTCGCTGACAGCGCCAGCGCCTTGCCCGGCAGCCATTCGAGATTGCCGTGCTTGCCCATGTGAACGACCGCGTCGATGTCGTGGACGGCCCGCAGGCAGGCGTAGAAGGCGACATAGCCATGCGGCGGCACGAGGTCCGGCGAATGGTAGGTCTCCTTGGGATCGATGTTGTAGCCGCGCGCCGGCTGGATGCCGACGAAAACCCGGCCGAACCGCGTCAAAGGCAGCGCGAACACGCCGTCACGGTAGAACGGATCGGCCTCCGGCGCCCCCCACCGCTCCGTCACCTGTTGCTGAATCAGATCCGGAAGGGTCGCGAAGAAGGCCTTGTATTCACTAAGCGAAATCGTTTCGCGGATCTCCCGCCCGTCGGCCGCCGCATTGGTCGGCCCCTTCTTCAGGTGGTCGATCAAAGCGTCGCCGTCCGCCGGGACGTCGCCCACCGCAAAGCCCGCCGCCGCCATGGCGCGCAGCGCTTCGACCGTGCCCGCCGGCGTGTCCAGCCCGACCCCGTTCGCAAGCCGGCCGTCGCGGTTGGGATAGTTGGCGAGAACGATCGCGACGCGCTTGTCGGCAGCGTCCTTGCGGCGCAGCCGCACCCAGCGCGCGGCAAGGTCCGCGACGAAGTCCGCCCGGTCGGCAAGCGGCTCGTGGGCGACGATGTTGCACTCGGTCGCCGCGTCCCACACATGCGCGCTCTTGAACGAGACCGCCCGTGACAGCACGCGCCCGTCCACTTCCGGCAGCGCGACATTCATCGCGAGATCGCGCGCATTCAATCCCTGCGGCGACGCGTCCCAGGTCTCTTTAGGCGAACTCGACAGCACCACCTGGATGACCGGCGCGCCATCGCGCTCGAGAACGGTCGGCTTGCGGTCCGCACCCGGCGCGGAGACCGCGAAGCCGGTGGCGTTCAGCACCACGTCCGGCCTGTGGGTGTCGAACAGCGCCTCCACGGTCGCCGCCGAAACGGGATCCTTGAGGCTCGACACATAGACCGGCAGAACGCCAAGCCCGCGCGCGGCCAGTGCCTGCGCAAGCGCCTCGACGGGCGCCGTCTGCCCGGCTTGCAGCAGGGCACGATAAAAGACAATCGCAACCGTGCCGCGTTCGCCCGGCACCGGTGCTCCGAACAGTCCCGCCTTCAACAGCGGTGCGGCTTCGCGGTCGATCACCCGTCCGGCGAGGACGTCTTCGCAGCCCTCCAGGAAACCCCGCGCATTTTCCGCCCCGCCCTCGATAAGGAACCGCCAGAGCGCGTCACAGTCCCCCGGCTCCACCGTGCAGAACCGCGCCAGCCCCGGATCGGGCTTGTCGTCGCCCGGCAGCACGGCCAGCCTGACGCCATGCGCGACCGCCGCAGCGTGGATCGCCTCGATCCCGTAGGGCCAGTAGCCTGCACCGCCGAGGATGCGGATAACGATCAGCCTGGCGTGCCGGCCCGTCCGCTCGATCCAGGCATCGACCGACATCGGGTGCTTCAACTGCAGGAGATTGACGAGGCGCAGCGACGATCCCTCGTCCCGGTCGATGGCCGCGAGGCTCGCCAGTTCGGTGTCGGCGGCCGACAGGACACAGATCTCCCCCGGCGTCTGGCCGAGATCGACCGCCTCGCCGTCACCGTCCGCAATCGTTCCCTTCTGGGCGAGCAGCAGATGCATCAGCGCCCTCGCCTGCCGTTTGGTAACGCGCTTGTGTGTTGCCTTCCGCCCGGCCTCCGCCAATACTCAACCATGGGGTTGAATGACGTCACCAAGCGAGGGGAATGATCATGGGTGAAATCACGATGGGTGTGAGCTGGATCGGCGTGATTGTCGGCGCGATCGCGGCATTCCTGGCAGGCTGGCTCTGGTATTCGCCGATGCTGTTCGGAAAGACCTGGGCGGACGGCCATGGCATCGAGATGGGCACCGCCCAGACGATGCCCGTGGCCGCGATGGTCACGCAGCTTCTCGGCCTCCTGTTGCTGTCCTGGTTCGTCGGCGTGACGGCCGTCGAGAGCAAGCTCCTGACCTTCGTGCTGGCGGTACTCGCCTTCTGCGTCCTCAACACGTCGGGAAGCCTGTTCGCCAAGAAACCGCCGGCCGTCATCCGCATCGAGGTCGGCTACTGGATCGTGGCCGCGATCGTGATGTTCGTGGCCCAGGCGATTTTCTGACAGCGGATAGAGCATCGCCTCATCCGGCGGCGTCTGCGATGGCGGCGCCGATCGCGGCCTGGTCGATGTCGTGCAAGCCGATGACGACCAGCTTGGTCGCTCGACTCTCGTCCGGCCGCCAGGGCCTGTCGAAATAGGTCTCGATGCGCTGGCCGACGGCCTGGACGACCAGCCGCATCGGCTTGCCCGGAACGTCGCAGAAGCCCTTCAGGCGCAAGACGTCGTGGCGCGCGATGATTTCCTTCAGCCCGGCGACGAAGGCGTCGGGATCAGCGATCGCGCCGGCGGTGGCGACGAAGCTTTCGAATTCGTCATGGTCGTGATCATGATCCTCGCCCGTCTCGTGCTCCATCTCGTGATGCGACTTGCGCAGCGCGATCTGGTCCTCGGTCGCCGAATCGAGGCCGAGCAGCACGTCGGCGGGCAACCGGCCATGCGTCGCGTGGATGATCTTCAGCGGCCGGTCGGTCTGCCCCGCGACGCCCGCGCGCACGCTTTCGAGCCGCGCCTCGTCGATCAGGTCGGCCTTGTTGAGCACCACCATGTCGGCGGCCCGGATCTGGTCCTCGAACAGTTCTTCCAGCGGGCTTTCGTGATCCAGCGCCTCGTCGGCGGCGCGCTGCGCCTCCAGCTTGTCATGGTCATCGGCAAAGCGCCCTTCCGAAACGGCCGCCGCATCGACCACCGTGACGACGCCGTCGACCGTGACCGCCGTCTTGATGCCGGGCCAGTTGAAGGCGGCGACCAGCGGTTGCGGCAGGGCGAGGCCCGAGGTTTCGATGACGATGTGGTCCGGCCGGTTCTCGCGCTCCAGCAGGCGCTCCATGGTCGGGATGAAATCGTCGGCGACGGTGCAGCAGATGCAGCCATTGTTCAGTTCGACGATGTCGTCCTCCGAACAGGTGTCCACGCCGCAGCCCTTCAGCACCTCGCCATCGACGCCGAGATCGCCGAACTCGTTGATGATGAGCGCGATTTTGCGACCGCCGGCATTCTCCAGCAGGTTGCGGATCATGGTCGTCTTGCCGGCGCCGAGAAATCCGGTGATGACGGTGGCGGGGATCTTCGTTTGCATGGTCTAGCCCTTCATTTTGAGCGGCAGTCCGGCTGCCACGAAATAGACTTCATCCGCCAGCGCGGCGATTTCCTGGTGCAGGCGGCCGGCATGGTCGCGAAAGGCCCGAGCCATCGCGTTGTCCGGCACGATGCCGAGCCCGACCTCGTTGGAGATCAGGACGACGGGCGTGGTGGTTGCACGCAGCGTTGCGCACAGGCCGGTGCTGCGCGCGGCGATGTCGGCGTCCGCCATCATCAGATTGGTGATCCAGAGCGTCAGGCAGTCGACCAGGACCGCGCGGCCCGGCTGCGCCTCGCGGGCGATCGCGCCCTCCAGATCGTCCGGCTCCTCGACGGTGGTCCAGTCAGGTCCGCGTCGCGCGACATGGTGGCGGATGCGGTCACGCATCTCGTCGTCATAGGCGCGGCTCGTCGCTAAATAGAGAGGCGTCAGGCCGCTCTCTGCGACCATTCGCTCGCCAAAGGCCGATTTGCCCGACCGCGCGCCGCCGAGCACGAGCGTCACGCCGGCGATGGCCGGCACGGCGTTTGCAGTCGCAATGTCGTTTTCGGACGGAATGATCCGGCTCCCGCATCTCGCATGGCGGTTGCCCCGTTCAGACTGAGAATCTCCCCCCGAGAGTGCGCCGCATCCGGCTCGAGATTCCGTCCGTTCGGGGGCACCCCGCCCCATCGGCTCGTTGTCATGGCAGGTCTCCTGGCTCATGGCGGATCGTCGACGCCCCTGCCTTCCCGGATGTCTCCAGTGGCGCTCCGGTCGTGCCGGAGAAGCGGGCGTCACGCCATTCTACAGTCGCGGGGTCGGCTGCGATGTGAACGCCCGATATGGGTCCGTCCGTCGCATTCCCTCTTCGTCCCGCATCGCTTGGCGCTGACGGGAACCATGACGCCTCCAGTTAGGCCGGGCGTCACGGGCGAGTCAATCGCGATTGCGACGCCCCGCGTCGGTGTCCGCGCGGGCGGTTTACCCTCGATTAACCATGCCCGGTACGTTTGAAGGGGGAAATCACACCTTCCCCTACGCATGCCGCCGCCATGCTTTTACATAGCGATATCTTGCCCAATCAGCCCCCGAAAGAGCGGATGTTCAACCGACTGTTCATGGTGCGTGACTTGCGGTCCGCCGTCAGGAAGACACTGCTCTGGTCGCTGATCATTGCCTTCATCGCGGTCATCGCGTCGCGCGTGATGTACCACTCGTTCTTTCCGGAAATCGCCGCGGAATACGGCGCACGGCTGCAGGTGTTCAGCTTCGCCCTGACGCTGGCCATCGCCACCCCCTTCGTCGGCCTGTTCCTGCTCGTCTCGCTGCGCTTGAGCGCCTTCAACGCCCAATTGCAGGAGATGGCGCGCCGCGACAGCCTGACCGGGCTGCTCAACCGGGCAGCGCTGGAAGACATCATCGACGAACGCGACAGCGAGCATCGGCCCGACCATCTCGACGACGACGCCTTCATCCTGATCGACATCGACCATTTCAAGACGATCAACGACACCCACGGCCACGCCGCGGGCGACCATGTGCTGCGGTCTGTGGCGGTCAGCATCGTCGGCAACGTGTTCGAGCGCGACCACGTCGCCCGCGTCGGCGGAGAGGAATTCGCCGTCCTGCTGATCGAGGCCGGCCCCTATGGCGCGATCGACGCGGCCGAACGCATCCGGTCGGCGCTGCAGGACAACAAGACCTATTTCGAGGGCGCCGCGATCCGCGTCACGGCGTCGATCGGCGGCGCGCTGTTTCCCAAGGGCGCGTCCTACGAGATGACCTATCGCGGCGCCGATTTCGCCCTCTACCGCGCCAAGCGAGGCGGCCGGAACCGGTGCGATTTCAACGGTTTGCCGACGGCCTCTGACGCACCGCAACGCCTGGCCGCCGAAGGCGGCACCGACGCCGCGTAGCGCTCATCCGGCGACCGCGAGCAGCCCCTCCACGTCCAGATGCTCTTCCATCTGCGCGGCGATCGCGTCCAGCGCCGCCTCGACGATCGCGCGATGGTCGCCGCCATGCGACGCGGCGCCCAGTTCGCCGAGCCACGCCGCCCGGAACGCGCCGCTGTCGAACAGGCCGTGCAGATAGGTCCCGAACACCCGCCCGCTCTCCGAGACAGCGCCATCCGGCCTGCCCTCGACGAGAAGCGCCGGCCTGACGCAATCCGGGCCCGTGGTCACGCCGAGATGGATCTCGTAGCCGGACAGCGCGACGTCGTGGCGGACCGATCGCGCCGCGACGGTCTCGACCCGCTTCTCCGGCGCCATCTCGGTCTCGACGTCGAGCAGCCCCAGCCCCTCGGCCTCGCTCGCCCCGCCCTCGATGCCGAGCGGATCGCGCACGACACGGCCGAGCATCTGGTAGCCGCCGCAGATCCCGACCACGTGGCCGCCGCGCGCGACATGGGCGGCGATGTCGCGGTCCCAGCCATTGTCGCGGAACCTAAGCAGGTCGGAAACGGTCGACTTCGACCCCGGGATCACGATCGCCGCCGCATGCGCCGGCAGCCTTTCGCCGGACCGCACGAACACGACCTCGACGCCCGGCTCGCCCGCCAGCGGGTCAAGATCGTCGAAATTCGCCACCCGGTCGAGGACCGGCACCGCGATCGTCACGCCCGCCCCGCCGCCGGCCGAGAGGCGCTCCAGCGCGACCGAATCCTCCGCCGGCAACCGCGACACGTCCTTCAGCCACGGCAGCACGCCGAAGGAGCGCCAGCCGGTGAAGCGTTCGATCGCCTCCAGCCCGTCGTCGAACAGGCTCACATCGCCGCGGAACTTGTTGATCAGGAAGCCGCGGATCATCGCGCGGTCGCTCTCCGGCAGGATCGCATGCGTGCCCACCAGCGAGGCGATCACCCCGCCCCGGTCGATGTCGCCGACGAGGATGACGGGCACGCCGGCCGCCGTCGCAAAGCCCATATTGGCGATGTCGCCGGCGCGCAGATTGATCTCGGCCGGCGAACCGGCCCCCTCCACCAGCACGATGTCGGCCTGCCCGGTGAGGCGCTCGAAACTGTCGAGCACGCTCGCCAGCAATTGCGGCTTCAAGGCCTGGTAGTCGCGCCCCCGCGCCGCGCCGCGCACCGTGCCGTGCACGACGATCTGGCTGCCGTGATCGCTTTGCGGCTTCAACAGGACCGGGTTCATGTGCACCGACGGTTCGGTGCGGCAGGCCAGCGCCTGCAGCCATTGCGCCCGGCCGATCTCGCCGCCGTCGGCGGCCACCGCGGCGTTGTTCGACATGTTCTGCGGCTTGAAGGGGCGCACGGTCATGCCGCGATTGGCCAGCAGCCGGCACAGCCCCGCGACCAGCACCGTCTTGCCGACATCGGACCCCGTCCCCTGAAACATGATCGCTCTGGCCATGACGAGTGGCCCTAGAACATCTGGATGGATCGGGAAAGAGAAACCGGCGCTGCGAGGCGGCGGATACACCAGAACCGCAGGCAACGCGAACGTCACATGCGGCCGCCGGCAAACCGGCAGTGTTGGCTCCACCAAAATACGCGGCGGAAGTACAAGCTCCGGTACGCAGTACCTTCTCCGGAGATCGAGGCATCGACTGTCTGCCTCGATACGGACTTTAGGCGCGACAGGGTTACCACGAGGTTATTGAGACCTTAAGCAAACCTAAATCCGGCAGTTTTTTCAGTTAACAAGCCGGGGCGCGCCGACCCCGCCGCCAACCGGCCGAAACCCGCGACGCGCCGTCGCGTCACCCGACCGCGCTTTTTCGCTGGCTACCCACCGCATATCGGGTAATGAGAAATGAGGGGAATTCGGACGCCGGAATCGCATGCGCTCGATATCGATCGGAAAATTCGGAGTTTTGGCCGCCGTGCTCGCGGCGGTGAGCGCCTGCACGTCCACCAGTTCGCGCGTGACCACGACCTATTATTCCATCGGCGGCAAGACCGGCGCCGACCTCGACCGCGAGATCGCCACCAAGGGCCCGATGAAGGGCCACGCGCTCGCCTCGGCGGCGATCAAGTTCGTTCCCGTCGCGATTTCCTACGACAAGTCGGACACCGGCTGCAGCTACAAGACGGCCAGGTTCCGCATCGACGCCAACATCACGCTGCCGCGCTGGAGCAACCAGAATTCGAGCGACCCCGGCCTGCGCACCGCCTGGCGGTTCCTCGCCGAATATGCGCGCGAGCACGAGCAGGTGCATATCGACATCGCCGAGGAACATGCCCGCAAGCTCGGCGAGCAGCTGGAGGCGCTTGCGCCCAGGAAGACCTGCGAGGCGCTGGACGCGGCCGGCCAGCAGGTGCTCAAGCGCGTCAAGCGTGATCACAATCGCGCCCAGCTCGCCTTCGACGCCGCCGAAAACAAGCGCCTCGCCGCACTCTACAATTAGGCGCGGCGAGGCAGCGCCGGATCAGCGCAGCTCTTTCGCCGCGATGTCGAAGGCCGTGCGGATGCGGTCCACGGCCATGTCGATCGTGTCCTTCGTCCAGATCAGCGGCGGCGACATGATCATCGTGTCCATCACGGCGCGCATCATCATGCCGTTGGCGATGGCGTGGTCGCGAATGACCACCGGCGCCGTGCCCTCCGGCTGGAACCGCTCGCGCGTGTCCCTGTCCTTGACCACCTCGATCCCCGCCAGGAAGCCGAAGGTGCGGATCTCGCCCACCATCGGGTGATCGCCGAGCCCGGCCTGCAGCGCCTCGCGCAGATAGGGCCCGGTCTCCTCGCGCACCCGATCGACCAGGCCTTCGCGCGCAATGATCTCGATGTTCTTCAACGCGACGGCGCAGGCCACCGGATGGCCGGAATAGGTGTAGCCGTGATTGAACTCGCCGCCCTTCTCCACCAGCGTGTTGGCGATCCGGTCGCCCACCAGCAGCGCCGAAAGCGGCTGGTAGCCCGACGTCAGGCCCTTCGCCGTCGTCATCGTGTCCGGCTTGATGTTCATGGACTGCGCGGCGAACCATTCGCCCGTGCGCCCGTAACCGGTGATCACCTCGTCGAGCATGAGCAGCACGTCGTATTCGTCGCAGATGCGCTGGATTTCCGGCCAGTAGCTGGCCGGCGGGATCTTCACGCCGCCGGCGCCCTGGATCGGCTCGCCGATGAAGGCGGCAACGTTCTCCGGCCCGGCTTCCAGGATCGCGTCCTCGACGGCCTTTGCCGCGCGCAGGCCGAAATCGTGATCGCTCTCGCCCGGATGCGCGTTCTCATAGGCATAGGGGCACATCACGTGGCGAATGTTCGGCACCGCGCCGTACAGCTGCTCGCGCATCGCCGCCATGCCGCCCAGAGACGTGCCGGCGACGGTCGAGCCGTGATAGGCCCAGTTGCGCGAGATGATCATGTTCTTTTCCGGCTTGCCCTCCAGCGCCCAGTAGTGGCGCACGAGCCGCAAGGCCGTGTCGTTGGCCTCCGAGCCGGACGAACCGTAGAACACCTGGTTGACATGGGCCGGCGCGATTTCGGCGAGCTTCTGCGCCAACAGCGCCGGGGTCGGCGTCGTGCAGCGGAAGAAGGCGTTGTAATAGGGCAGCTCGCGCATCTGTTCGGCCGCCGCCTCGACCAGCTCTTCGCGGCCGTAGCCGACATTGACGCACCAGAGGCCGGCCATGCCGTCGAGGATTTCATGGCCTTCGGTGTCGTAGACGAACGGCCCGTCGGCGCGCGAGATGACGCGCGTGCCGGCCTCGCGCAGGTCCTTGTGGTCGGTGAAGGGATGCAGGTGATGCGCATTGTCGATCGCGCGCAACTGCTCGAGCGTGTAGTTCTGATGGGTCATCGAAACCTCCTGAAGAAGACAAGTCGGCGCCTTGGCGCCACGGATGCGATCAGGAGCGGGCCGGTGGCGAGTAGCCGATGCGGGCGCACAACAGAAGCAATTCGCTGTGCAATGTGCGCGTGGTCGGTTTCATGGTCATGGCCGAAATCTATCAGCCCCCGACGGCCTTTCAAGTGGCCATGAGGGCCGATATCCCCGCGTGAAGGAACGCCGCCGTCCGGCGCGGCCGGAACCCTCCCGGCAACATCTGCAAATTCCGCACCCGCCGCGCGGTCGGAGAGCGGCCGTTCGATTCCGAAAACCTCTGATCGATTCCGAAAATCGCCCCGCGATTCCGAAATTCGCGCGGCCCTCCGCCCGCCGGTCCCCCATCTCGTCGTCACGGCCATGCCCTCCCCGCTGCGCCGAATGAAAGGACAAGATGATGAACACCCGTTCCCGCCACACGCCTCTCGCCGCCGCACTCCTTGGCCTCGTCGCCGCGACTGCCGCCCTTCAGCCCGCTGTCGCCGAAGAGGTGAAGAAGCCGCAGCACACGCTGGTCGACACCCGCACCACCGGCTCGATCCCGGCGGGCGCCAGCGCCTGCGACCCGAACGCCCCGAACGCCGGCATCGTCTGCCGCGTCACCGAAGGCGAAAAGGCGCCCCGTTATCCGGCCGCCCCCGTCAATCCCGCCTTCGGCTTCTGACCTGACGTCAGGCAGTCGCTATCGGCATTGACCGGAAACCCGCCGGCTTCTTTTCGCAGGCCGGCGGATCGACTATCTGATAGCGCATGGAGACTCAGACCGTCCCCCTGGCCCTGATCGCCGAATTCGCCCTGCGCGGCGGCGCCGCCGGCATCAGCGTGCTGATGGCGGGGCTGCTGCTGTCCATCAGGCCGCTGCGTCCCGTCACCGTCATCGGCGCCCTCTTCGCGCTCGGCGCGGCCGACTACGCCGTCTTGTGCAACGATCTCATCCAGGACGCGCTCGGCCCGGTCTATGTCCCCGTCAAGCTCTTCGCGCTTCTCTCGCCGGCCTTCTTCTGGCTCTTCATCATGGCCATCTTCGACGACGAGTTCGAACTGAAGCCGCTGATGGCCGTGCCGCTCGTCGTGATCGCGCTCCTCTACCTGGCCTGCATTCCCTTCCCCGCCTCCGAGCAGTTCTCGAGGGTCGCCCACATCGTCATCGTGTTCGCCATGATGGCCCACATCCTGCGCATCACGCGGCGCAGCCTCTGCGACGATCTCGTCGCGGCAAGACGCCAGTTCACGAACATCGTGGTCGCCCTCGTTCCTGCGGTCTGCCTGGGGATCGCCGCGATCGAATTCTACGAACTGCTCCAGATGAACGACGACCCGCTCGGCTCGCTCGCCATCGCCTTCGTGCTGTTCGCGGTGACGGCCGCCTTCGGGTTCGGCATCACCACGGTGCGCAAGTCGCTCATGCCGCAATCGGTGGTGAAGGCGCCGTCGCCGGAAACCGGCGAGACCGCCGCCGACCGGTTCGATCTCGCCCGGCTGCAGGAATTGATGTCCAACGGCGTCTATCTGAGCTCCGGCCTGACGATCGGCGAACTCGCCAAGCAGATGAACATGCCCGAGCACCGCCTGCGCCGGCTCATCAACAAGGGCCTCGGCTATCGCAACTTCGCCGCCTTCATCAACGATTACAGGATCGACGAAGCCACCCGGCGGCTGTCGACGCCGGAAACGGCCCGGGACCAGATCACCAGCCTCGCCTTCGATCTCGGCTACGCCTCTCTCGCGCCCTTCAACCGCGCGTTTCGCGAGCGCACCGGGATGAGCCCGTCGCAATATCGCGAAAAGGCGCTGCAAAGTGCGTGATCGGACCCGCCCGCGTCATTGACTGACCGGCGCCGTGGTGGTTGGAGTGCGACGGCAATTCCGAGTCCCGTCCATGCGCCGACATTTCCTGGCATTGAGCGACATGCTCGACCGTTTCGCCCGCGCGGTGTGCGCGCTGGCGGGTGTGGTGCTGGTCGCTGCCGTTCTGACGATCGTCGTGCTGCGCTACGGGTTCGCCACCGGCTTCATCCGCCTGCAGGACCTCGCGGGCTACGCCTTCGCCGTCTTCCTCATCTTCGCCATTCCCGTCTGCCTGGCGCGCGACGGGCATGTGCGCGTCGAGATCGTCTCCGAGCGCATGCCCGCAAGCTATGCCGTCTGGGCCGACCGCTTGGCGCTCCTCCTCTTCCTGATCCCGGTCTTCGGCCTGATCATCTGGGCCTACTGGTCCGAACTCGCCTATAGCTGGTCGATCCTCGAAGGCTCGCTGGAGACCGGCGGGCTGGAAGGCCTGTTCGTGGTCAAGACCGCCCTGCCCGTGGCCGCGGCGCTCACCATCGTTCAGGGCATTGCCGCGACCTTGCGTCCCCGCGCTGCAAAGGACGTGATCGAGTGACCCTGCAGGAAGTCTTTCTCGCGGCGATGGTCCTCGGGCTCTTCGCCGGCATCCTGAGCGGCATTCCCGCCATGCTGGCGATCGCCGGCGTTCCCTTCGTGACAGCAGTCGTCGGCCATCTGTTCGGCGCCTTCGACCTCGGCTTCCTGAGCTTCTTTCCCGCCCGGGTCTGGGGCATCATGTCGAACAACCTGCTGATGGCCGTGCCGCTCTTCGTGCTGATGGGCGTGCTTCTGGAGCGGGCTCGGCTGGCGGAGAACATGCTCGCCGTCCTCGCGCGCATGATGGGCGGCAGTCCGCGCGGCATGGGGCTGTCCGTCCTGCTCTTCTCGGCCATGATCGCCGCGGCGACCGGCATCATCGGCGCGACCGTCGTCATGCTGGTCCTCGTCGGTCTGAAGCCGATGCTGGACGCGGGCATCCCGAAGCGCAGCGCCAGCGGGCTGATCTGCGCGTCGGGCACGCTCGGCCAGATCATCCCGCCCTCGATCCTGCTCGTCCTGCTCGGCGACCAGATCGGCAACACCTATCTGGAAGCCCAGCAGAAGGCCGGCAATTTCGCGCCGCTGCCGGTGTCGGTCGGCGATCTCTTCGCCGGCGCGCTGGTGCCCGGCCTGGTGCTCGTCGCGCTCTACGCGCTGTGGCTCGCCTTCTCGCTCCGCCCGCGCAAGGACGCGCCGCGCCCGCCGAAGCCCCAGCCGGTCTCGCGGGCCGAGATCGCCTACACCTTCCTGCCGCCGATGCTGCTGATCCTCGCGGTCCTGGGCTCCATCCTCGGCGGCGTCGCGACCGCGACGGAGGCCGCCGGCCTCGGCGCCATCGGCGCGCTCCTCCTCGCCGCCTTCACCAATGCCGAACGCCGCTGGGAGCGCAGCGTCTTCGTCGCCACCGGCCTCGCCGCCTTCGCCCTCGTCGCCCTGCAGATGGCCGGCCTCGGCCGCGGCTCCGGCGCCGCCCCCGCCACGTTGTTCGCCATCGCCGCCGCCATACTCATAGCCGCCGGCACCCTCCTCGCCGGTCTGCGCCTGTGGCGCTTGGGCACGCTGCCGAGCGCGTTCGGCGAAACCATGAAGATCTCCGGCATGGTGTTCGGCATCGTCGTCGCCGCGTCGCTGCTTTCGCTGGTTTTCCGCGGCTTCGGCGGCGACCACATGGTCAGCCAGTTGATCGGCCACCTGCCTGGCGGCCACTTTGCCGCCCTGGCAATCATCATGGTGATCGTGTTCTTCCTCGGCTTCATCCTTGAAGCTGTGGAGATCATCTATGTAATCGTACCGCTGCTCGGTCCGGCCGTGCTCGGCGCCGACATTTCGCCGGTGTGGTTCGGGGTGATGATGGCGATGAACCTGCAGACGTCCTTCCTGACGCCGCCCTTCGGCTTCGCGCTGTTCTATTTCCGGTCCGCGGCGCCCCGCAGCATCACCACCGGCGACATCTATCGCGGCGTCATACCTTTCGTCATCCTGCAGTTGCTGGCGCTCGGCATCCTTGCGGCATTTCCGCCGCTTGCCACGTGGCTGCCTGGTGTGATCTTTGGCTGACCGATCAATTCAACCCCGAGTGGAGGACCCATCGTGAAACGCAGAACCTTCCTGACCAGCGGCGCAGGCATCGCCGCCGCATCCACCCTTGCCGCTCCTGCCATCGCGCAAGGCAAGATCCAGTGGAACATGGCCTCCGCTTTCCCGAAGGCGGCCCCGGGCGTCGGCACCAACCTCACCCGATACGCTGAACTCGTCTCGGCGATGTCGGACGGCCGCATCGAACTGACCACCTACGGTGCCGGCGAACTCGTACCGCCCTTCGGCGTCGAGGATGCCGTACAGCAGGGTAACGTGCCCGTCGGCCACGGTCCGACCTATTACGCCGCCGGCAAGAACCCCGCCCTGCACTGGTACACCGGCGTGCCGTTCGGCATGACCTCCAACGAGCAGGTCGCGTGGCTGAAATTCGGCGGCGGACAGGCGATCTGGGACGACATCTACGCGCAGCGCAACATGAAGCCCTTCTACTCGGGGAACTCCAACACCCAGTCCGGCGGCTGGTTCAAGAAGCGCATCGAAAGCCTCGACGGTCTGAAGGGCCTCAACATGCGCATCGCCGGCCTTGGCGGCGAGACTTTCCGCAAGCTCGGCGTCAACGCCGTCCTGCTGCCGCCGACGGAAATCTTCCAGTCGCTGCAGTCCGGCGCGATCGACGCGGCCGAATGGGTCGGCCCGATGCTTGACCAGGCCTTCGGCCTGCAGCGCATCACGAAGCTCTGCTACCTCCCGGCACTGACCGAGCCCGGCGCGGGCGTGGCCGTTGTCTTCAATGCCGACGCCTGGGCCGATCTCCCCGCCGATCTGCAGGCCATCTGCGAGGCCGCCGCGTCCGCCGCAGCCCTCGAGATGCACGCCCAGTTCGATTACCTGAACGCACAGGCCTTGCAGGCCCTGAAGGCCGACGGGGTGGAGTTCATGCCCTTCCCCGACGACGTGATCGACGCGATGCGCGGTGCCTGGGCCGAGGTCAAGGAAGAGCTGCGCGGCCAGAGCGAGGACGTCGCCCGGGTGCTGGAAAGCTACGACCCGTTCCTGGAACAGGCCCGTGCCTATGCCGCTGCAATGACCGAGCCGATGCTGTCCGGCCGCGGCTGAGCGATACGATGATGACCATGGAAAGCGCCCGTCCCACGCGGGCGCTTTCTTCGTTTGAGACGAGAGAAAGCGGACGAAGGCGATGAACCGGACCGTCTTTGTGACCGGAGCTTCGGGCTACACCGCGAAGCATCTCTGCCTTCAGCTTCTCGATGCCGGGTATCGGGTGCGTGGCTCGGTCCGCTCTGCCCGCCGCGCGGACGAGGTTCTTGCCGCGCTCACGCCACATCTCGCCGATCTCTCGAACCTCGAAGCTCGGCTGGACTTCGCCGAACTCGACCTGCACGCCGACACCGGCTGGGATAACGCGATGCACAGGGCGGACGTCCTGATCCACACGGCCTCCCCCTTCGGCCCCGGGGATGCGGTGACGGAAGAGGATGTCGCGCGCGCAGTCGAGGCCACGCTCCGCGTGCTGCGCGCCGCTGCCGCTGCCGGCATAAGCCGCGTCATCGTCACCTCCTCCATGGCGGCGATCATCGAGGCGGATCCGCCACCGCCCGACGGGATCTACACCGAGCGGGACTGGTCGGACACCGCCAATCCCACGATCAACGCCTATGCCAGGGCGAAGACACTCTGCGAGCGCGCGGCATGGGATTTCGTCGGAAACGAGGCCCCGGGAATGGTGCTGACCACGATCAACCCGGGCCTGATCGTCGGCCCGCCGCTGGACAGCCATTTCGACGACGCGTTCGCCCTGCTCCAGCGCGTCATTCGCGGCGAATGCGAGAGTGTGCCGAACATCGGCTTCGCCTGCGTGGACGTGCGCGACGTCGCCGCCATGCATCTCCGCGCGATCAATCGGCCGGCCGCTTTCGGCGAGAGGCTGATCGGCGCGGCCGGCTACCTGACGCTGCCGGAGATGGCGCGCATCGTCGCGGATGCCTGGCCGGACCGCACCATCGCCACGCAAAGCGCACCTGGCGGCGCAGCGCGGCGCGAACTGTCGAACGCGAAAGCGCGACGCGTCCTCGACATGGACTTCATCCCGGCCGAAGACTCGGTTCGCGACACCGCGCGTTTCATGATCGAAAACGGTCTCGCCGGCTGAGCCGACGGGATCAGCCGCGGCGGCGACCGCGGCGTTCGCGGCGCGGCGCGGCATCAGGCCCTTCGCTGGCCGCCTTGTTCTTCAGGGGACCGACCTTCTCGACGACATCCTCCAGCGTCGGGCGCTGGCCCTTGACGTGATGATCGAGCGCCACGCGCATGGCTTTGAGATGCTCGCATGATGTGCCGCAGCAACCGCCGATGATCTTCGCGCCGGCATCGATCGCCAGGTCCACATAATTCGCCATCAGTTCCGGCGTGCCGGAATAGACGATCTGATCGCCCTGGAATTGCGGAATGCCGCAATTGCCCTTGACGATCAAAGTCGCGTCTGGCCGCGCCTCGCTCATGTCGAGCAGAGACGACAGGATGTCCGGGGCGCCGACGCCGCAATTGGCACCGACAGCAATCGGGTGCTGGGGCTCAGCATCGCCGACATTGAAGATGTCCTTCGGCGCCAGGCCCATCATGGTCTTGCCCGCCGTGTCGAAGGAGCCCGTATAGGTGTAGGCCATGCCGGCCTGTTCCGCCCCTTGCGCCGCGGCGCGGATTTCGTCCGGCGACGACATGGTCTCGATCCAGGCAACATCGGCGCCGCCGGCTTTCAGCCCCTCGATCTGTTCCTTGAACGCCTCGACAGCACCCTCGAAGGAAAGTGCGCCGAGCGGCTGCAGCAACTCGCCCGTCGGACCGACCGCGCCGGCGACAATCACCTTGTGATCGGCCTTGTCGGCGACGGCGCGCGCCAGCTCGGCTGCCTTCTTGTTCAGTTCGAACACGCGGTCCTGCGCGTCGTGCAGCTTCAACCGGTGCCGTGTGCCGCCAAAGGAGTTGGTGAGGATGATGTCCGCGCCGGCATCGACGAAACCCTGATGCAGCTCCGTGATCTTCTCCGGCTGCTCCTCGTTCCAGAGTTCAGGCGCCTCGCCGGACATCAGGCCCATGGCAAAGAGGTTGGTGCCCGTTGCGCCATCGGCGAGCAGCAGGCCCTTCTCAGCAAGGAGATCGGAGAGCGGATCGGACATTGGGATACCTCTGAGGTTGATCGCATAACGATATAAGGAAATCCTTATATCCTTGCAATGATGAAATTCCGCCTCGTCATCCGTCGTCTCAGGACCACATTTGCCGCACCCGTTCGCTCTGGTCCTCATCCACCCGCATTTGGTACCGGTCCCCAGGAGACACCGACGGGAGGAGCAGACGGCATGGGCGGCATGACACGAGCAGGCGCGCTGATCTGGATCGCGCTCGCCATCATTCTCGTCCTCACCGTCGCCGGCCCCTTCGGCGGACTCAGCCGCGAAGCGCAGGCCGCTGCAGCGATCGGTCTCGCCATGGCAATCCTGTGGGTCAGCGAAGCGGTCCCGCTCGCCGTGACCGCGCTTCTTCCGCTGGTGCTGTTTCCGCTCTTCGGAATCGCGTCGATTGCCGATCTCGGCTCGTCCTACGCCAATCCGGTGATCTTCCTGTTTCTGGGCGGTTTTCTGATCGCTCGCGCCATCGAGACCTGGGCGCTGCATCGCCGCCTTGCCTTCACCATCCTGTCGCGCACGAGCGGAGACCCGGCGGTCGTCATCCTCGCGGTCATGGGCGTCACCGCCTTTCTCAGCCTCTGGATTTCGAACACGGCCGCGACGATGGTCATCGCGCCGATCGCGGCATCGCTCGCGGCGTTGCGGGAAACGGATCGCGCCTTCGCCACCGCGCTGATGCTCGGCACGGCCTATGCCGCGACCATCGGCGGCATGGGATCCCTGATCGGCACGCCGCCCAACGCATTGTTCGCCGCCTACATGCAAGAGACCCACAATATCGTCATCGGCTTTGCCGAGTGGATGCTGGTCGGCCTCCCGGTCGTGCTCGTGCTGCTGCCGATCACATGGCTCGTCCTGACCAGATGGGCCTTCCGCCCGGCATCCGGCCACCTGCGCACCGATTTCGCTCGCCTCGATGCGATGTCGACCGGCGAAATCCGCGTCGCCCTCGTGTCCGGCCTGACCGCGCTTGGATGGATCGCCCGCCCGGTGATCTCGGAGTTCGCGCCGTCGCTTGGCCTGACCGACGCCGGCATCGCGATGACCGGCGCCGTAGCGCTGTTCATGCTGCCGTCCGGCGGAAAGGACGGAAAGCGCCTGCTTGACTGGCAGGCAGCCTCCAGCCTGCGCTGGGACGTGCTGATCCTGTTCGGCGGCGGGCTGGCGCTTGCCTCGGCCATCGACAGCACGGGCCTTGCAGCCTGGATCGGCGATCGGGCGACCGCGCTGCAGGCCTATCCCGTGCTCGCGATCCTGGTCATCCTCGCGCTTGTCATCGTCTATCTCGGCGAATTGGCCTCCAACACCGCCATGGCCGCGATCTTCCTGCCGGTGGCTGGCGCCATGGCGGTCGCGCTCGGCGCCGATCCCCTCACCTTCGCGCTGCCCGTGGCGATGGCGGCCTCCATCGGCTTCATGCTCCCGGTCGCAACGCCTCCGAACGCCATCGTCTTCGCCAATCCTGCGGTCACCCGCCAGAGCATGATCCGCGCCGGCACGCCGCTCGACCTGATCGGCATCATGATCGCGCTCGGTGCCGGCGCGCTGCTCGGTCCCATGATTTTCTGATCAAAGGGCGCCGCCTCAGATCCTCAGCTATCAATGGCCGTCCATGTTCCTGCCGGCGACCAGATTGTGCTCCTCCCAATCCTCGGGCGGGATCTCGCGTCCGAGCCGATACTCGAAGCTCGCAATCGCCGAAAGGTCTGGCGCGAGCCCGCATGTGAACGCGAGATTGTACCAGATCCCGCCGCTGCGAAACGCGGCACCGGGGGCATCGACGACGCTGCCGCGCAAAGTCAGCCTGTCCATCGCGTAGGTGGCGACCAGGTCAGGCGAATAACGATCGTCCAGGGCGGCGATCTGCGCCATCGCTTCGATGGCGCAGAGCTGAACCATCTTCTCGTCCGGCAGCATCTGTCCCAGCGCCGCCTTTGCGTCCGCGCTGCGCGGATCGGCCAGCACCTGCGAGGACAGGAAGCGTCGTGCGACGATCGTTGCGTCCGGAGCGGCCTCGGGTTGGCTCGCCTGTGGCGGCTGCGTCGGCGCTGGCAAAGGGATGTCGGGAAGTTCGGGCGGCAGGGCAAGCACCGGCGTCGGCAAGGCGGGCGTCGGGTCAGGCCGGGGAAACAGCGCCTCGAACTCGTCGGGGGCGAGCACCTGAACGTCGACCGTGCGTTCCTGCGGAGGCGGCGGGGCCTTCGGAGAGGGAGCGAGCAGAAATGCCGCAAGCAACAGCAGATGCAGGGCGAGCGACGCAGCGGCGAGGCCGGCGTCGCGGGGATGCGTGAATGCACCAGGGTCGCGTCGCAAATGCCCCGGTTCGGCGCGCGGGGCCCAATCCGCTGCGCCGGCCGTCATGCCGCTTCCGCCTTGCCTGTCGGCTCTTCATGCACGCCCATGGCACCCATGTGAAACCGCTACCCGGCGGAAAAGTGGCCGACGTCGGTCATCCCATGTGTTCGTCGAAAAATTTCATGGTCCGGTCCCAGGCGAGTGCTGCCGCTTCGGCGTGGAAACTCGGTCGCGCATCGCAATTGAAGCCATGACCGGCCCCCTCATAGACGAAGACCTCCACGTCCGGACGCTTGGACTTCACCGTTTCGACATTGCTCATCGGAATGCCGTGGTCCTCCGACCCGTAATGCAGTTGCGTCGGGCAGCGGGGTGTTTCGTCGGCATAGGCGGCAACGCGCCCGCCATAGAAACCGACTGACGCCGAAAAACCCTCGAGCCGCGTGGCCCCGAGAAACGCAACCGATCCTCCGAGACAGAACCCCACGATCCCGACCTTGCCGAATTCCGCCAGCGCCGCGCGCGCCGCGTCCGTATCACGCACGAAGACGTCCCAGTTTGGAGCGGCAAGAAACCCGCGCGCCTGTTCGACCTCTTCCGGCGAATAACCGCATTCGAAGTCCGGTTCGACACGATCGAACAGCGCCGGCGCGATTGCCACATAGCCGTCGGCAGCCAGCCGGTCGCAGATCGAGCGGATATGCGCGTTGACGCCGAAGATTTCCTGGATGACGACAATGCCGCCACGCGGCGTCCCTTCCGGATCGGCACGATAGGCGCCAAGTTCGAAACCGTCGGATGCTGTGAGTGTGATATGCGACATGCTGCGTCCCCAATGTTCATGACCGGTCATGGTCCTGATAGGGGATCGCCTGTTACCGGTCCACAGGATTGCGCGCCACTCAGGACGACCGGCGCCTGACGACGCCGTAGCGAGCATAGTCGCGATAAAGGCTCCTGAATTCGAAACCTGCGCCCGCCTCCCCCGCGGCCGCGGCAAGAACGGCCTCCAGATCCGCGCGCGGCTCGACGTGGAACTTAGCCAGCCACGCGTTGAGGCCGGCGGCGAACCAGCGCGGCAGTCGCTCCTGCTGGCCGAAATCGACGACATGCAGCGAGCCGCCAGCAGACAGATGCGTCATCGCCTCGGTCACCGCATCGTGCCATGGCGGGATCATGGAGAGCGAATAGGAGACGAAAGTTCGCTCGAAGCCACTCACGCCGAAGAGCGCCTGCGAGTCGAAATCCGTCGCGTCGCCCTGCGCCAGGACGATGCGGTCCGACAAGCCGGCCTTCTCGACATTGCGATGCGCCTGCTTGAGCATCTCGGCCGAAATGTCGAAGCCGAAGAATCGCGCATGCGGGTAGCGCCTCGCCGCGAGGACGAGATTGCGCCCCGTGCCGCAGGCGACTTCCAACACATTAGCCCCGTCCGGGGCGTCGAGCTCGGCGATCAGCCGGTCGCGGCCGAGCAGGTAGTATTTGCGCGTCAGGTCGTAGATATGGCGCTGGTTGCGATAGACCGCATCCATTAGCCCGCCATGCGCGGAGGCGGCCGTCGTTCCGCCCATGCCGTCAGCCATCGAAGCTGTAGAGGTGGAACCCGCCATAGATGGCGGAGCGGTCGGCGCGCGTCCATTCGGACGACCGCTCGACGTGATAGGTCCAGCGCGACAGGATCGCCGCGTCCACGCGCCCGGGCAGGATCGTCTCCACGCCCGCCGTTCTGAAGATCACACGCGCGCCTGGTGCGGCAGTCCGGGTGATTTGCGACCAAAGGTCGTTCAACTGCCGGTCCGTCATCCAGTCCTGCGCATCCAGAAGCACGTAACGATGCCGCGATCCGGCCTCGGTTTCGGCCAGAAGATCGGTCAGCGAGCGGTTGTGGACCGTGGCGCGGTCGGCATTCGCCTTGAGGCGCTCGAAATTCTCGGCGCGCAGATAAGGCGGCACCGGCCCCACTCCGTCTGACTTGTAGCCCCTGTTGACGGCCTGCCAGGCGAAGTAGTTCTCCGACAGCGGGAAATCGCAGAACAAGGCGCGGGTACGTTCGCGCAACACCGCCAGCATGTCGCCGTCAGCCGCGCCCGCCAGCGCGTCATATTGCTGCGGCGGAATGCCAAGCCCGATCAACGACGCCTTGTTCGACGCCAGCCACTTCACCAGTCGGGTCTCGAACAAGGGCGCGAGATTGGCGTCGAACCAGGCTTCCTGCTCCGCCAGCGTCTCGCAGGCCAGGAAGGTGGAGAGATTGACGCCGAAGAGCCGCGTGACGACATGCGCCGATCCGATGAAGCGGCCAAGCATTCCGTTCCGGTAGAAACCGTCCTCGAACATGTCGATGCGGCGACCGACGAGCCCGCGCCGGCCGTTCCAGTAATCGACGGTGCCCGCGTCGCAGTGCGGAGCGACCAGCCGGTCGAACACGTCGGAATTGCCGCGCAGATTGGCGCGGCCGAACAGGGCGTAGAAGGCGGCGTGATCCGGCAGGTGCCTGGCCGCGGCGAGTTTCATGCGGTTGAGCGCCACATGCGCCGGCGACAGGTCGACTACCGTGATCGAGGCAGGGCCTGCGGCCAGATAGCTCATCATGTTGCAGCCGCCCGAGGCGATGCAGACGAGATGATGGTCGGGCGCGATCTCCAGTGCCGCGAGGTCCACCTCGGGATCCTCCCAGATCTGCGGATAGACCAGCCCGTTGAAGGCATTGGAGAACAGCCGCTCCAGAACGCCCGTCTTCGACAGCGCCGCGTTTTGATGAACGGCAGCCCCGAGCTGTTCCCTGACTGTCAGCACGTCACCCATTGTTCCTGGTCTTTCCCGAATGCGCGGCTCAGGCCGCCGATTTCTGCGGCTTGCCCGCGGCGTGGATGGCCGTGTCGGGCGCCAGTGTCGGGACCCTCGGCCGCCCGCGCTCGCGCACGATGGCCGACCAGTCGACAAGGCGAAGCGTGCCGTCATGGTCTTCCGTGATGGCGGTGCAGCTCTCCACCCAATCGCCGGTGTTGACATAGCGAATGCCGTTCAGGTCCATCAACGCAGCATGGTGGATATGGCCACAGACCACGCCGTCGACGCCGCTCTTCCTGGCCTCGGCCGAGAGGATCGTCTCATAGGCGCCGATGAAGTTGACCGCCTGCTTGACGCGCAGCTTCGCCCACTTGGAAAGCGACCAGTACTGCCCGCCCCAAAGCCGGCGCAGCCCGTTGAACCAGAAGTTCAGGCCAAGCGCGCAGGCGTAAGCCCAGTCGCCGACATGGGCGAGCCACTTGGCGTTGACGACCACCATGTCGAACTGATCGCCATGGATGACGAGCAGGCGCTTGCCGTCGGCGGTCGTGTGAATGTCACGGTCCCGCACCTCGATGCCGCCGAAATGCGTACCGAGATAATGGCGCATGATCTCGTCGTGATTGCCGGGAATGTAGATGATCTCCGCGCCCTTGCGCGCCTTGCGCAGGAGCTTCTGGACGACGTCGTTATGGCTCTGCGGCCAGTACCAGCCGCGCTTCAAGCGCCAGCCGTCGAAGATGTCGCCAACCAGATAGATGCGCTCGGCATCGTATTCCCGCAGGAAATCAAGCAGCATGTCGGCACGACAACCGCGCGTGCCGAGATGGATGTCGGAGAGGAAAAGCGTACGGTACCGCTGGCCGTCGCTGTCATGATCTGCGTCACTCGTCTGCATGACAGCCCAAGACCAGAGTCGCGTGACAGGCATATGACGACCGGTCGACAGAGCCGTTGCAGAGAGGCCGCTGATGCTTGGCGCGGTATCGCGCTCAGGCGCTCCGAAATACTTTTTCATTCCCCCTGTGACCGCGGCGCACAATCGGTCTACGGTCTGGAGCAAACGGAGAACCAGCGACCCGACATGTTCATACGCTTCGGTTACGACATCACCGTTCATTGCGAGCAGCCCACGCCGATGGTCTGCCTGATGGAAATCCATCCCGACCGCTACGGCGACCTGAGGGCGCCGGAGGAGATTGTCACAACGCCCGCGGTGCCGACCCGCACCTATGTCGACTTGTTCGGCAATGTCTGCCGGCGCTTTACCGCTCCGGCCGGCGATTTCTCGATCTGGGCCGACGGCGTGGTCCGCGATCCGGGCATGGCCGATCCCGTCTTTCCGGGCGCCGCCGAGGTTCCGATCCCCGACCTCCCCGACGAATGCCTCACCTATCTCCTCGGCAGCCGCTATTGCGAGACCGACCAGTTGAGCCAGATCGCCTGGGACAGGTTCGAACACGTCGCGCCCGGCTGGGACCGCGTTCAGGCGATCTGCGATTTCGTGCACGGCCATCTCGAGTTCGACTACATGAAGGCCCGCGCCACGCGCACAGCGCTCGAGGCTTACCAGGAACGGGTGGGTGTCTGCCGCGACTTCGCGCATCTGGCGATCGCTCTCTGCCGCTGCATGAACATCCCTGCCCGCTACGTGAACGGCCATCTGGGCGATATCGGCGTTCCGATCCTCGATCCGATGGATTTCTCGGCCTGGATGGAGGTCTTCATCGGCAGCCAATGGGTCACCTTCGACCCGCGCAACAACCAGCGAAGGATCGGCCGTATCGTCGTCGCACGCGGTCGCGACGCCGCCGACGTTCCGCTGATCAACTCCTTCGGCCCGCATGTACTGAAGTCGTTCAAGGTGTGGACCTACGACGCGACCGACGAGTAGGCGAAGGCCCGACGCGAATAAGCCACAATCGCGGCGCGATCTCGATTTCGGCAACGATTTCCGTTGCCTATCGCGCCCCGAAAGGACCGGCCATGGCCAAGGGTCAGAAACGCAGCAACAAGGAAATTCGCAAACCCAAACAGGACAAACGCGTCAAGGCGGCGGAAACCGCTGCCGGCATGCCGCCGATGACCGCCGGCAAGGCAGGCGGAACGCCGAAGAAGAAGTAGACGGCGAACGGCGCTTCGACTGGACCGTCCCACCGGCGCGTCTTACCCCCGCATCCGCTCGCCGGTCGGATCGAAAGGCGGCTCCACTGCGATCCGCGCCGGACAGCGCACGCCGAGAATTTCGACCTCGAACAGCCCTTCCTCGGCCCGCTCCGCCAGCGCCGCCGGCACGTAGCCCTGCGCCATCGACAGGCCGACGCCATGGGCGTAACCGCCGGAGGTGATCCAGCCGACGACGCGCCAGTCGCCATCGACGATCTGCCGGATGCCCGGATGCTCGAAATCCTTGCCGTCGGCGTCGAAGCGCTTCGGCCCGGCGCCATGCGGCGTCTCGATGGTGCCGTAATCCGTCTCGCCGACCTTCGCCCAAACCGGCTCGTCATGCATCACATCCGCCGTACCGGCATCGATGACGAAGGAGACGCGCCGTCGCTTCGGACCGTCGGCCTGCTCGCGCGCCGCCGCCTCGCGGCCGATGAAATCGTTCTTCGACAGTTTGACGAAGCGATCCATCGCGCCCTCGAAAGGCCCGTAGATCGGCCGCAACTCGTGCCCCCAGGTCGGGAAATTCTTCTCAAGCCGCATCGACAGAAGCGCCCGCATCCCGAAATCGCGGATGCCGAACTCTTCGCCGGCCGCCTTGATCTCCAGATAGACCTTGCGCGTGAAAGCCGGCTCCATCCAGATCTCGTAGCCGAGATCGCCGGTATAGGAGATGCGGTTGACCATACAGGGCGCCGCGCCGACCGTCATCTCGCGGAAGTCCATGAAGCGGAACGCCTCGTTCGAGACTTCCTCGTCGACGAGTTTCTCCAGCACCTTTCGGGCCAGCGGCCCGGCGATCGACAGGCCCTGCAGGTTCATCCCCAGACGACGGACGTCGACCGAGCCGTCCTCCGGCAAGTGCCGTTCGAACCAGCGCATGTGATAAACCTGTGCCGCCGACGAGCCCCATATCATGAACCGGTCGTCGGAGGCCTTGGCGATGGTGAAGTCGCCGATCAGCTTGCCGAACTCGTTCAGCATCGGCGTCAGCACGATGCGTCCCGTCTTCGGCATGGTGTTGGTCATCAGCGTGTTGAGGAACGCCTCCGCGCCCGAGCCGCTCACCTCGTATTTGGCGAAATTGGAGATCTCTGTGACCCCGACGCCCTCGCGCACGGCCTTCACTTCCGCGCCTACATGTTTGAAATCATTGGAGCGATGGAAGGAGATGACGTCATGCGCCTCGTCCTTCGACGGCGCGTACCACAGCGGCGTCTCCAGCGCCCAGCTGTCGCCCATCACCGCGTTGTTCTCGTTGACCTGGATGTCGTAGATCGGCGTCGTCTGGTGCGGCCGCGCGGCCGGCAGTTCCTCGTTCGGATAGCGGATGCGGAAGCGCCGCGAGTAATTCTCGCGCACCTTGGCGTTGGTGTAGCGCAGCGTCGCCCACTCGCCGTAGCGCGCCACGTCCATGCCCCAGATGTCGGCGCCCGGATCGCCCGTCGTCATCCAGTTGGCGAGCGTCAGCCCGACGCCGCCGCCCTGCGAAAAGCCGGCCATCACGGCGCATGCCGACCAGAAATTCGTCAGCCCCTGCACCGGCCCCACCAGCGGATTTCCGTCCGGCGCGAAGGTGAAGGGCCCGTTGATGATCTGCTTAATCCCGGCACGCTCATAGGGCGGGAAATGCTTGAACCCGATCTCCAGCGACGGCGCGATACGCTCGATATCCGGCTGCAGCAGTTCATGGCCGAAATCCCATGGCGTCTCGACCGGCGACCATGGAACGCAAGCCTGCTCGTAGGTGCCGAGCAGCATGCCCTGGCGCTCCTGGCGCGTGTAGATCTCGCCGCGGAAATCCATCGCGTGGATCAGTTCGCGCCCATAGGTCTCGTTGAATTCGATGACCTCCGGCATGTCCTCGGTCAGAAGATACATGTGCTCCATGGCGAGCAGCGGCAGTTCGAGCCCGACCATGCGCCCGACTTCGCGCGCCCAGAGCCCGCCGGCATTGACCACATGCTCGCAGCGCACAGTCCCCTGCTCGGTGACGACGTTCCAGATGCCGTCGGGATCCTGCGTCAGGTCCTTTACCGGATTGCGCAGCACGATGTTCGCGCCGAGCACGCGCGCCGCCTTGGCATAGGCATGCGTGGTACCGGACGGGTCCAGATGGCCCTCCACCGGGTCCCACAGCGCGCCGACGAAATTCGTCTCATCCATGAGCGGGAACATGGCCTTGGCTTCCGACGGCGTGATCAGTTCCGTCTGCATGCCGAGATGGCGGCCCTTGGCATGCAGCGACCGCAGGAAATCCATGCGCTCGGGGCTTTCCGCCAGCATCACGCCGCCGGTGAGATGCAACCCGCAGGGCTGGCCGGAAATCTCCTCCAGCTCCTTGTAAAGCCCGACGGTGTAGGCCTGCAGCTTGGCGACGTTCGGATCGCCGTTCAGCGTGTGAAACCCGCCTGCGGCATGCCAGGACGAGCCGGACGTCAGTTCCGAGCGCTCGATCAGCATGATGTCGGTCCAGCCGGCCTTGGCGAGGTGGTAGAGCACCGAGCAGCCGACGACCCCGCCCCCGATGACGACAACCCGTGTATGTTCCTTCATGTCACTCCCCTGGCGTTCCGGCAGTCATTGATCGCAGATTAGAAATCGGTCGGCGCGCCGCCTTCGCGTTTGCGCCGTTCGACGAACTCGGCAAGTTCCTCGCGGATGGCCGCATCCATCGGCGGCGCTTCGTATTCGGCGAGGATCGCCTTGCAGGCCCTGTTCGCCCGCTCGACGGTCGTGATCGCGCCGTGCTCCTCCCAGTTCTCGTAATTCGACCAGTCGGAGAGGAACGGCGCGTAGAAAGCGGTCTCGTAGCGATCCTGCGTATGCTGAACGCCGAAGAAATGCCCGCCCGGCCCGACCTCGCGGATCGCCTCGACGGCGACATCCTCAGGCCCGGTCGGCAACGGACGGAAATAGGCGATGAACTGCTGCAGCACTTCACAGTCCATGACGAACTTCTCGAACGAGGCGCACAGCCCGCCTTCGAGCCATCCGGCGGCGTGATAGACCATGTTGGTGCCCGAGGAGACCGCCGCCCACATCGACATCATCGATTCCCAGGTCGCCTGGTTGTCCGGCGTGTTGGCCGCACAGGCGTTGGAGGAGCGCAGCGGCAGGCGATAGAACCGGGCCATCTGGCCGGTGATCTGGGTGGCGCGCACATAGTCCGGCGTACCGAAGGCCGGCGCGCCGGTCTTCATGTCGACATTGGAAGTGAAGGTGCCGATCCCGACGCCCACGCCAGGACGGATGAGTTGCAGAAGCACGATCGCCCCCAGCGCCTCGGCGATGGACTGCGTTACCGCACCCACCATTGTCACGGGCGCCATCGCGCCCGCCAGCGTGAAGGGCGTCACGATGGTCGGCTGGCCGCGCCGTGCCAGCCGCATCGCGCCGTCCAGCATCGGCCAGTCGTGCTTGAGCGGCGAGGTCGAGTTGATGTTGGTGTACATGCGCGGCGTGGCGTCGAACTCGTCATGTGTGAGGCCACCGGCGATGCGCACCATCTCCATCACGTCCTCGACCCGTTCCGGCCCGAGCGAATAGGCGTGCACCACCTTGTCGGTCAGCGTCAGCATGTCGAACAGGCAGTCGAGATGGCGCACCGACGGGTGGATGTCGAGCGGCTCGACGGGGTAGCCGCCGGCGAAATGGATGCAGTTGAAGTACTGCGTCAGCCGCATGAAATCCTGGAAATCGGCCCGGGTGCCGGTGCGCCGCCCGCGCTCGATGTCGGAGCAGTTGGGCGGCGAGGAAATGTTGCCGAACACCATGTGCCGGCCGCCGATGGTGATCTTGCGCTCCGGATTGCGCGGCGTCAGCGTGAATTCGCGCGGCGCCCTGGCCAGCACCTCCATGACGAGATCGCGGCCCATGCGCACATTCTCGCCATGCACGATGCAGCCGGCGTCTCGCAGGATCGCGATCGCTTCGTCGTTCAGGAACTCGATGCCGATCTCCTCCAGCACCCGCATCGCGCCGTCGTGAATGGCGTCGACGCCTTCCGGCGGCAGCGGTTCGGTCGGATGGTCGGTGTTGACGACGTCGGCCCAGGGCATCTGGCGGATCGCCGCACCGCCGCGGCGCTGGTTGCCCGCCCGGCCCGCGCGACGGCGCAGCCTCGCCGGAGCATCCTGCGGAACCGCCTCGGCGACGGCTTCGGACACCAGCACGTCGCTCGGCGTTTCGGGCTTGAGCGGATCCTCGGCTTGCATGCGGTCCTCCGGAGGCTACGAGGCCGCCATATGAGACCGCTTTTGGCAAGCGCGACACCCTCGTTTGCGACCCATCCGCAAAACGATGCGACATCCGATGTCGCTTCCATCAACTGCCCTTGCGTCACTGAGGTCCCTTGATTCGCAAGAAAAGCCGGGCTCAATCGCAACATCGACCCTTACGAAGGGGAAGAACGGGGCCTCTACTGTGCCAAAATCCGATAATGGAAAAATATTCCGCGGTGGGTTTGCTGAATTGACGTTTCCAACCGCCGACGGAATTTGCTAGCACGAGAGCGGATTTCAGGTGGGGCATTCGGCCGCATGCGGCTTTGGGAAGGGTAAATGGCAGCTGATTCGGGGCGACGGATCGAACTGACCGCTGGATATGTGTTTATCTTGTCCTGCGCGGAAGCACCGGGCAGCGTGAAAATCGGCACCACCGGACGCGAAGTTGGCCGCTATCGGTACGAACCTTTCGGCACCACCGAACCGATTCCCTGCCGGGTGGAATTCTCCGTCCATGTGCCCGACCGGCACGAGGTGGAGAAGAACCTGGTCATGAAACTCGCCGGGTCGCGATTCGCTCAGGACAAGAGCCGCTTCGCGGTCAACGCCGACGACGCGATCTCCCTTCTCATCCAGCTTGTCGGCTACGACTACACCAACGCCCAGATCACGGGCGTTATCTTCCGCAAGCAGGTCGAGATGCTGAAGAAGATGGAGAGCGATTTTCGCAATCGCCACAAGAGCTTCACGATCATGAATGGCGAACTCGGCGACTTGCAGAAACAGGTTCGCGGCTATCAGCGCGAGATCGGCGACAAGAACGCCGCGATGGAGCGCCAGGATTCGCAGTTGCACGGGCTGAACCGCCAGATCGACGAACTGGAGCGCAAGGCGCGCCTGACGCGCCTCTTCGCCTTTGTGGCGCTCGGCGCGGCGATCGTGGCGGGAGGCTATGCCCTCGTCACCGCCGGCCTGCCCTTCTGACCAAAATCACGTCTCGACACGCATGCCCGCCTGCGCCGCGCGCAGTGCCGCCAGCGCATGGGTGGCGATCGCCGTGTCCTGCGCGCCGGTCCCGGTCAGGTCGCAGATCGTGATCGCGTCGGGCGACGGCCGGCCCACGCACTTGCCGGATACGACATCGCCCAGTTCCACGGGCGCGCCACCGCGCCAAAGACCGCTCGCGATCGCGGCACGCAACTCGCCCAGCGCCTCGCACTGGCTGGCGCGATCGGCGACGTAGAGGTCAGCGGCGACGAGCGCCTGCGGCTCGATCTCGTTCTTGCCGGCCTGATCGGATCCCATCGCCGTGACATGCAGGCCGGAGTGCAGCCATTCGGCCTTCAGCACAGGCTCGCGCGCCGGTGTCGTAGTGACGACAAGCTGACTCTCGGCGACAAGCCGGGCGGGGTCGGAAACCGCTTCGGCCTGTACGGGAATCTCCGCGGCAATGTCGGCAGCGCAGGCCTTCGCCTTCTCGGAGTCGCGCCCCCAGACGAGGACGCGCGAAAACGGCCGCTCCAGATGCGCGGCGATGATCTGCAAGCGAGCCTGAACACCCGTGCCGATCACGCCGGCCGTCGTGACCGCCCCCGGCGCCATGTGCCGCGCCGCCACCGCGCCGGCCGCAGCCGTCCGCACATCGGTCAGGTAGCCATTGTCGAGAAACAGCGCCTCGACGAGGCCTGTCTTTGCCGAGAACAGCATCATCAGCCCGTTGAGGCTCGGCAGGCCGAGCTTCGGATTGTCGAAGAAGCCGGGACTCACCTTGATCGCGAACCCGTCGAAGCCCGGAAGATAGGCCGTCTTCACATCGACCTCGCCATTGGCCGCCGGGATTTCCATGGAGAGGATTGGCGGCATGACGACCTCGCCGGTGGCCAGTGCCGCAAAGGCCCGCTCGACGACGCCGACGACGGCCGCGTCAAGCTTGATCGCCGCGCGCAATTCGCTCTCCGTTGCGATCAGCACCTCATGCGCCATAGCGCTTCCCCTTCACGATTGTGTCTCCCAATCGGACGTCTCCGCCCGTCATGATCGTCGTGAAGACGCCCATGTCGCAATTGCGCCCGGTGACGATCATGGCAACCGGCCCCTTCGGCGCCGAGATCCGCCCGGTCATCAGCGCAGCGATCCCGACGACGGAGCCGCCTTCGGCGACGATCCTGTCCTCGAAATAGAGGGCCTGCATGGCGGCATAGATCTCCTCCTCGGTCACCAGAACGGTGTCGTCGAGGTAGTCGCGGCACAGAGCGTAGGAGTGGCGGTTGTCCATCCCGATCCCGCCGCCCAGCGAATCGGCGAGGCTCGCGACTTCGGTCACCTCCACCGGCCCGCCCGCCGCCAGCGATTCATGCATCGCCGCGCCCCGATCCATGGAAACACCGATCACCGAGATGTCCGGCTTGATCGTCTTGGCGGCAAGCGCGATGCCGCCGGCAAGCCCGCCGCCGGACAGAGGCACGAGAATGGTCTGAATGTCCGGCCGCTCGGCCAGCAGTTCCAGCCCGATCGTCCCCTGCCCTGCGATCACGAAAGGATCGTCGAATGGCGAGATTTCCACCAGCCCGTCCGATTCGCACAGGCGCAGGCTTTCAGCCTGGGCGTCGTCCTGGCTGGCGCCCGCGATTTGCACGTCCGCGCCAAGCGCCCTGATGCCGTCCACCTTGGCCTTCGGAACCATCGACGACATGCACACCACCGCCCGCAACCCGGCCCGCTTGGCGGCGAAGGCGACGCCGCGCCCGTGATTGCCGGTCGAGCAGCAACTGACGCCCGCCGCCCCTTCGGGCAGGTTCGCGACAGCATTCATCGCGCCACGCAGCTTGAACGCGCCGATCGGCTGCGTGTTTTCCAGCTTCAGCAGCACTTCCGCACCCGCAAGACCGGAAAGAAAGGGCGACGGCACGAGCGGCGTGTCGGCCGCGACACCCGCGATGGTGTTTCGCGCGGCGAATATGTCGGCAAGTGCAAGGCTCATGCCCCAGAGGCGCATGTCCGCCACGGACAAGTCAATGCTTCGCACGCGATCTTCCTCTCGCCAGTGACGAAATTCAGGCGTAGAGAGTCCGTCCGGAGGTATAAGGCATGACCGATCACGCCCTTTCCGTTTTGCTGACAGCCTGGCTGTTGCTTGTCGTGGCTATCGCCGCCCCCGGACCGAACCTGGTGGCCACCGCTTCCACCGCACTTGGCAATGGCCGTCGCGCGGGGCTTTACGTAGTCGCTGGGATCGCAACCGGAAGCTTCCTGTGGTCGCTCGCCTCCGCGTTCAGCGTCGCCGCGGTCTTCACCGTCTTCCCACCCGCATTTATCGCATTGAAGCTGGCTGGCGGGGCCTATCTGGTGTTCCTCGGTCTTCGCTCCCTGATCGCGGCATGGCGGAACACGCCGGGGGCGATCCGCCCCGACAGCCGACCGCTATCTCCCTGGGCGGGCTACCTGCGCGGTCTGGGCGTATGCCTGCTGAACCCCAAATCGGCGCTGTTCTGGGCGTCCATTTCAACCTTTGTCGTTTCGTCCGGGGCTTCGACTGCGGCCATTCTCGCGTTCTGCGTCGCGGCCAGCCTGTCTTCCTTCACGATCTACGGCAGCTATGCCACGCTGTTTTCGTCGCGCATGGCGCAAGCCGTCTATCGACGCGCCACGCGCTGGTTCGAGGCGGCGTTCGGCGCCTTTTTCTGCTTGGTTGGCGCGCGCCTCGTCACCGCCTGAAACCTGGTTCAGGAGACGGCCGAGTGCACCGGCCAGAGAACGAGATGCGGCTCGCCGTCGCTGGTCCGGTTCGGTGAGACGCCCCGGTCGTCAACGGTTGCGTTCACCCGCTGGCGAAAAGCCGAGAAACTCTCGAAACTGACAACATCGACAGCCTCGTCGAAATGCAGCGTCACCCGGTAATGGCTGCCGCCGCTCAATTCCTGAACCGCGAGCACCCGGCCGGTGAAGGGCTGCTTCAGATAGGTGCCGCTGACCGTATCGCCCAACTGGATGCGAAACGGGGGTTCGTTGGAAAGCCGCGCGACAGCCGTATTCCAGTCACGGAAGCCGAGTTCGGCGGCGACGCGTTCGAGCGCCTGCGAATGGGAAATGGCGATGCCGCGCGACGACAGGTCCCTGCGCAGAACACGCGCGCGCTGCTTGGCTTCGGCCGGGGTTCGCGGACGCTCGTCGGCGTCGGAAGCGATGATGGGCATGATGACAACTCCGTCTTCATCATGCGGTCGAAAATTGCGGGAGCTCACATTGCCGCGCGACCGCGTATGAAACGGGTCTGCTCGAAAACCGGCCTGCGCCGGGAGGCTTCACCATCGGAAAACCGGTGAGCGGCGGGCGCCTCATGCCCTCGCCGCGCATTACAACGACACCATCGCTCAGTCAACGAGAATGCGCCCGGCGCGGGAGACTTCGCCGGGCGCCGTCGGGTCAGCGGTCAAGCACATCCGCCAGTCCGACAAGCCGCAGGAACTCGCTGCGGTAACCGAAGGGGTCCTCGCCCCGCGCGCCGGCAGCCAGCTCGCGGATCGCATCCCAGGAGTAATCCGCCACCGCGTCGGTCTCGCGCAGCTTCTGCCCGAAGGCGGCCACCGCGATCGAGAACCGCGCATCGGTGCTGAGGCCGGCGATGGACCCGCGGTCGAGCTCCGGCCCGATCGGCGTGGTCATCAGGTGGCTGTCCGTCTCGTCCGGCAGCTTGTAGCGCAGCTTCAGGAAGGCGTATTCGTCCGAGCCGCCATCCGTTGCCGTCTCCTGCGCTTCGCCATAGCGCAGCGGATCGTTCATCACCGCCGGGCTGCCGACAGGCGTGATCTCGTAGATCGCGGTCACAGAATGACCCGACCCGATATCGCCGGCATCGACGCGGTCGTTGTTGAAATCCTCGTTCCTGAGCGCCCGGGTTTCGTAGCCGATCAGCCGGTATTCGGCGACGGTCGCCGGGTTGAACTCGACCTGGATCTTCACGTCCTTGGCGATCGGAAACAGCGTCGATCCGGCCTCTTCGACAAGCGTCTTCTGGGCTTCCGCCAGCGTGTCGATATAGGCGGCGGTGCCGTTGCCGTTCTGGGCGAGAACCTGCATGAGCTGGTCGTTGTAGTTGCCCTTGCCGAAACCGAAGACCGACAGGAAGATGCCGTCGTCGCGGCGTTCCTCGATCATCCGCTTGAGTTCGTCGTCCGACGACGCGCCGACATTGAAGTCGCCATCCGTCGCCAGCATGACGCGGTTGACCCCGCCTTCCACCATGCCCTTGCGGGCAAGACGGTAGGCTTCCTCGATTCCGGCCGCACCAGCGGTCGAACCGCCCGGCTCCAGCCCGTCGATCGCTTCGAGAATCGTCTCGCGCTCCGTCGCCTTCGTCGGCTCCAGCACCGTGCCAGCATTGCCCGCATAAGTGACGATGGAGATCGTGTCGCGCTCGTCCAGCCTGTCGAGCAACAGCCGGAACGCGTTCTTCAGAAGCGGCAGCTTGTCCGGCTGATCCATCGAGCCCGACACGTCGATCAGGAAGACGAGATTGGCCGCCGGTCGCGTCTCCGGCTCCACGTCGAAGCCCTGGATGCCGATATGCACGAGCTTGGTGTCGGCGTTCCACGGCGTCGGCGCGACCGCGACATTGACCCCGAACGGCGTCTCGCGCGTTGCCGGCAGCGGATAGGCATAGGAGAAATAGTTGATCAGTTCCTCGACGCGCACGCTGTCCGGATCGGGCAGCCGCCCCTCCATCAATGCACGCCGCATCAGCGCATAGGACGCCGTGTCGACATCGATCGAGAAGGTCGAAACCGGGTCCTGCAGGACCGAACGAATGCCGTTGGTCTCGAATGCCTCCACACGATCGCGGACAAGCCGCTCCACGCTCGGCGACAGCCGCATCGAACCGTCGCCGACGAGTGCTTGGGGCGCTCCCAGCATCGAAGGCTCGGACCGCAGGCGTTGGGCCGCTCCGGACGGCAGGGGAGCCGGCGGCGCGGCGTAATCGGCAAGCGCCGTCGCCTGGTCGCGCTCTTCGGCTTCACGGACGACGCGCGGCTCCGGCAGGTAACCCTTGGGTGCGGCGATGATATCGTCCGAATTCCGCGTCTCGTCGGACGCGAACTGCATTGGACCAGACCCCATGAGGCCAGGGCGCGCGCCGTCATTCATCACCATAAAGGCCAGATAACCGGCGAGCGGCACCGCGAGTATTCCGGCGATCGCCGTGCCGGACATCAGCCGGCCCTTCGTCAAAGCTGTCATTGTCTTGCTCCATGACCATTGAAGTTTGGCCATGAGACGCACGCCGAAACCCGATCCTTGGGTCGCTGAACATTTTTTTTCATCGTCGAAGACCGCCATCGCTTCGCGCAAGGCAATGTCCCGCTTCCGCGCGTCGGGCTGCGGCGGCGTCATCGTCTTCAGACTGTCGAGATTGAACTCATCGGTCATGACAGTTCGTCCTCGGGTGTTTTCATCAACACCCTCAATTTCTTCTTCGCCTCGTGAATGTGAAACGACACGGTACCCTCGGAGACGCCCATCACGCCTGCCGCCTCGTCATGGCTGAGGCCTTCGCCATGCACCAGCATCACGGCATCGCGCTGGCGTTCGGGAAGGGAGCCGACGGCCGACCACAATCGCATGGCCGGGTCATCACCATCGGCTCCCTCGCCCCCCTGCGCCTCGACCATCGCCTGTACGGCAAAGGCCTCGACGCGCCGACGCTCCGAGGCGAACGCCCGCTGCCTGTCGCGCACCGTGTTCAACACGATGCGGTAGAGCCAGGTCGTAAACGACGCCTCGGCACGCCATCCGGAGATCGTGCGCGCCAGTTTGATGGCAACATCCTGGGCGACGTCGTCGGCATCTGTCGCGTTGCCGCACCATCGCCAGGCGATACGGTGGATCGTGTCGTAGTGACGCTCCATGAGACGCGCGAACGCATGCCGGTCGCCGGCGCTTGCACGCGCCGCCAACTGCTGGTCGCCATCTCCGGCGTGCGCGGCCGAAGCCGCCACCGCATCTCCTTCAATCGCCATCATTGACCTTGTGACGAAGCGTTTCCGTCATTCCTTGGGTCTGCGTCGAAACTTTTTTCAAGTTTCTCGCAAGCTACCCAGCCGCGCCGCCATGTGAAAGGCGATCTTGTCGTCGCCATACCGGTGCTTGCCATGCGGACAGGCCGCCCGCGCGCGGCAACCGATCGTCCCGCAGTCGCCGCCGGACAGGAGAAATCCGGCACAGCCCGCCACGTCGAAGGCCTGCTCGCCAACGGCGCCGACGGGACATGTATTCATGCAGTCTTTGCCGACACATGTGTCGCAGAGATGAATCGGATTGTCAGGCGTCGGCAGCGCCATTTCGACGTCGAACAGCAAGGCCCCGCGCCAGGCGTGCCAAAGCCCGAACTGAGGATGCATGAGGATGCCGAGCGGTGACGGCCGCAGCCCTTCGGCACGCACGGCCCATCGCTGGAACGGCAACCAGGGTTTCTCGAACGGAAACACGGCTCGCGCACCACAGTGCTCGGCGACTGGGTCGAGAACTGCTCTCGACCACGCGTCCAACGGATCGTCAGGTAAAGGACCCTGCGCCGCGGCCCACTTTCGGAAATGCGGCCAACTCGAATCGCCGGCGTCCCCGACGAGCACCACGGCATGTGCCGGTTCCCCGCGCGGCCCGGGAGGCGCCGCCACGCCCTCGTCGAAGGCAAAGCCGCTGCGCAGGATCAGGCCATGCGCGTCGAGCGCCGCCGCGAGTTCCTGCAACGTCGCGCACGGGCTCATGACTTGTCGCCCACGCCCGTGCGCCAGACTTCCCGATGAATGATGTCGGCCACTTTAGCCCGGCCGTCCACGGGCTTCCTTCAGCTGAAGGCGTCGGGCATGGACTCCTTGCGCTGACGCATGAAGCCCTGCAACGCCTCGTCGATGCCCGGATCGAGATCGGGTGCCTGATAGGATTCCAGCCATTGCCGGGCCAGCGCGTTGGCCCGCTGGTCGGCACCCTTGCGGCCCTCCAGATCCCACTGCTCGAAGGAGTTGTTGTCCGCGACAAGCGACCGGTAGAAGGCGTTCTCGAAATTCTCGCGGGTGTGATCGCAGCCGAGATAGTGGCTGCCCGGGCCGACCTCGCGGATCGCGCCCATGGCCTGGCCGTTCTCGCTCATGTCGATACCTTCGGCGAAGCGCTGCTGCATGCCCAGCTGGTCGATGTCGATCATGAACTTCTCGTAGGAGGACACGAGACCGCCCTCCAGCCAGCCGGCGGAGTGAAGCGCGAAATTCGTGCCCGCGAGCAGCGTCATGTTGAGCGTCGCAGCGCTTTCATGCGCCGCCTGCGCGTCGGGCACCTTGGAGCCGCACAACGAACCGCCGGTGCGGAACGGCAGCCCGAGCCTGCGCGCCAACTGCGCCGCGCCATAGGAGACGAGCGACGGCTCCGGCGTACCGAAGGTCGGCGCGCCCGATTGCATCGAGATCGAGGCCGCGAATGTGCCGAACAGAACCGGCGCGCCGGGCCGCACGAGCTGCGTGAAGGAGGCGCCAGCCAACACTTCGGCGAGGATCTGCGTGAGCGTGCCCGCCACCGTCACCGGGCTCATCGCGCCGGACAGGATGAAGGGAGAAACGATGCAGGCCTGGTTGTGCCGCGCATAGACCTTCGCCGCGCCGAGCATGGTGTCGTCGAACACCATCGGCGAATTTGCGTTGATCAGGTTGATGACGACCGTGTTGTTCTCCACGAAATCGTCGCCGAACAGGATATTGCACATCGCCACCGTGTCGGCCGCCCGTTCCGGCGCCGTCACCGACCCCATAAAGGGTTTGTCGGAATAGCGGATGTGGCTGTAGACCATGTCGAGATGGCGCTTGTTGACCGGAATGTCGACCGGCTCGCACACCGTTCCGCCCGAATGGTGCATCGACGGCGCCAGATAGGCCAGCTTCACGAAGTTTCGGAAATCCTCGATCGTCGCATAGCGGCGCTCACCGTCGAGATCGCGAACGAAGGGCGGCCCGTAAACCGGCGCGAACACCGTGGAATTGCCGCCGATCTGAACGTTTCGCTCCGGATTGCGCGCGTGCTGGGTGAAGACCGACGGTGCCGTTTTCAGCAGTTCGCGGCAAAGCCCTTTCGGGAAGTGCACGCGCTGTCCCTTCACGTCCGCGCCGGCGTCGCGCCAGAGTTGCAGCGCCTCTTCGTCGTCGCGAAACTCGATGCCGACCTCTTCGAGCACGGTGTCCGCGTTCCCCTCGATGATCGTCAGCGCTTCCTCGTCGAGCACCTCGTAGACGGGGACGCGGCGGGTGATGTAGGGCATGGCCGGTCCATGCTTGCCGCCGCTGCGTGCCGCGCGTCGCGCAGCCGCCCCGCCCGAAGCCCGGCGTCCTGCCCGCCCGCGCGGCGCCTCCGGTGCGGAAGAATCAGTTTCGGAAGAACCCGTTTCCATAGCGGAATCCGTCATGACATCACCTTGCAAAGCAGCATGCCGGGTGCGCCTTTGCGCCCGGTCAACAGCCTTCGACAATGATCGCGGCCGGGCAAACAGGCCTTTCCATTCGCGTCAGCCTCTGACGCTGCCGCGACAACGCGCCCGGCCCGGACGTCGCGTCATGCGTCGCGGCCTCGGTCGCAAACGTATTTCGCGCCGTCGCATTTGAAGCGCTTTTTTGATGATTTCCCGTCCAAAATCCTGTTACACAATCAGTGGGCACGCATCGCCTTCGGGCGTTTTTTAGGATGATCGAGAACATGTCCGACGATGAAATCATTCTCTCCGAGCTCTCCGACGAAGAACTCGTCCAGCAGATGCATGACGATCTGTATGACGGGCTGAAGGAAGAGATTATCGAGGGAACGCAGATCCTTCTGGACCGCGGCTGGGCGCCTTACGAGGTGCTGACGGAGGCGCTGGTCGAAGGCATGCGCATCGTCGGCGAGGATTTCCGCGACGGCATTCTGTTCGTGCCCGAGGTTCTGCTGTCCGCCAACGCGATGAAGTCGGGCATGGCCATCCTGCGGCCGCTTCTCGTCGAAACCGGCGCTCCGAAGCTCGGCAAGATGGTCATCGGCACGGTCAAGGGCGACATTCACGACATCGGCAAGAACCTCGTCGGCATGATGATGGAAGGCGCCGGTTTCGACGTGGTCGATCTCGGCATCAACAATCCGGTCGAGAACTATCTGGAAGCCATCGAGCGCGAGCAGCCGGACATCATCGGCATGTCGGCCCTCCTGACGACGACCATGCCCTACATGAAGGTCGTGATCGACACGCTCCAGGAAAAGGGCATCCGCGACGATCTCGTCGTCCTGGTCGGCGGCGCGCCGCTGAACGAGGAATTCGGCAAGGCCGTGGGCGCCGACGCCTATTGCCGCGACGCGGCCGTGGCGGTCGAGACTGCCAAGGACTTCATGAAGCGCAAGCACAATTCCAGGGCGACCGCCTGATCATCCGGCGAAGGCTGAAGGCCCGGACGGCAGACGCCCGGGCCGACTGACGATGCGTTCCGTCAGATGTCGCGCCAGGTGACCAACTTGGTCACGGCGTAATTGAAGACCGCGCTCATCAAGGCTCCCGCGAGGCCTGCGACGCTCGCCGACCAGTCCCATTCGAACATGCGCACCGCGATCGACACGTTGGCGAGCGCGCCGATGCCGCAGACGAGATAGAAGGTCGCAAGCCCGGTGATGAGCCGCAGCCCCGTCAGCTTGCGATGCGCGTAGGTGATCTCGTTGTTGAAGGCGAAGTTCGTCGTCATCGCGACGAAGGTGGCCGCGAGCTGCGCCGTCGAGAACGCGATGCCGAACACGCCATTCGCCAGGAACAGCGTCGCCATGTGGACGAACAGTCCGCTGAAGCCGACCAGACCGTAGAGCAGGAACTTCACGGGCAGGAAACCGCCCGTGTAGCGCGAAACCAGCAGGCCGAGGAATTGTACCGTCACCAGGAAGCCGAGTTTGCTCTCGCCCTCGACGCGCTCCCTGAACTGGAACGGCACTTCGCGGATGGTCAGTTCGCTGCCGAACCGGCTGACGATGTCGAACAGGATCTTGAAACCGTCGCGCGAAATCTCCGGTGCGGCGCGGTCCGCCAGTTCGCGCCTCATCATGAAGAAGCCGCTCATCGGGTCGGTCGTGTAGCTGCCGGTAATCCGGTTGGCGAGCGCAGTCGCCAGTTCGCTTCCCTTGGCGCGCGTCTTCTTCTGGAAGCCGGAGGAAGCGTTGCCGCCGTCCACGTAGCGGCTGCCGATGACGAGGTCGGCGCCATTGCGGATTTCGTCCAGCATGACCGGCAGGCGGGTCTCGTCATGCTGCATGTCGGCGTCCATGACCACGACGACCGGCGCATTCGCCGCCATCATGCCCTCGATGCAGGCGCCGGAAAGACCGCGCCGGCCGACACGCCGCACGCAGCGCACATTCGGTTTCTCACGGGCGATGCTCCGCGTCACGCGTGCGGTGCCGTCCGGGCTGTCATCGTCGACGACCAGCACCTCGTAGGGAATGTCCCCCATCGCGTCGGCGATCTTGTCGACGATCAGCGGAATGTTGCCGGCCTCGTTATAGGCCGGCAGGATGATCGAGAGTTCCGGCGCGGCCACGGGCGATACCGGCAATGCGTCGAGCGCTTGCCGTCCTTCGAAAAATGACTGAAATTGCGGAGCATTCATCGGCTTGTCCTGCGACATCGGTGTCGCCTCGTTTTCTCTTTCGGCTCGAACCCGGTGCAAAGCGATGGGCAAGCCCTGTGTCCGCGAGTATCCACATTGGGCGTTGAAAAAGGCTGAACGGGAGTGCAAGCGCCGGAAGACAAGGTCAGGGTGATCGCCTGCGGCATGATTGCGCGGGAAATCCTCGACCTGTGCCGGATGAACGATCTGGGGCACATATCGCTGACCTGCCTGCCGGCGGACTACCACCACCATCCCGAAAAGATCGCGCCGGCCGCCGACGAGGCGATCCGCAAGGCGCGCGCCGAGGGCTACGAGCACATCTTCATCGGCTACGCCGATTGCGGCACCGGCGGCATGCTGGACAAGGTCTGCGAAAAGCACGGTGTCGCCCGCATCGCCGGCCCGCATTGTTTCTCGTTCTACATCGGAAACGACGCGTTCGACGCCGCGGACGGCGACTACATGACAACCTTCTTCGTGACGGACTTCCTGGCGCGTCACTTCGAGACCTTCCTCGTCCGCCCGCTCGGCCTCGACCGCCATCCGGAACTGCGCGACATGTATTTCGGCGCCTATGAGCGCCTGCTGTTTCTCGCCCAGACCGACGATCCCGAACTGACCCGGAAAGCCTCGGAAGCGGCCGATTTCCTCGGACTTGCCTTCGAACGCAAAATGACGGGATATGGCGACCTGGCTTCGGCGCTGCGGGAGGCGGACGATTTGGGGGGAGCGGAGGTGAAACCAAATCGTCGCAAATGACCGCTATGGTCATCAATTTGACGCATCTGCACGCCAAGAGCGCCACACTCGGGGGACTGTGAACAACATGCTGCAGCAGGGTCCGGCAGAATTCGAACCGGTCGAGGAAACGGCAACCTACTGCCATCCGCGACCGCTGTCGCAGGTCCTGAGCGAGCTCGCGGGCGAGGAGCACGGCAAGGTCAGCGTCCGCCGTATTCGCAACGCGCTCGCCGACCGCTCCTTCGCCACCTTTCTCGTCTTCACCGCCGGCCTGAACCTCCTGCCCTTTCCGCCCGGTTCCACCGTGCTGCTCGGCGTGCCGATCGTGTTGGTCGCCTTCCAGATGGTGTTCGGCTACCCGACGGTCTGGCTGCCCCGCTTCTTCCTGAAACGCTCGCTCAGCCAGAAGGCGTTTCACAAGATGACGACCTGGCTGATCCCCTTCCTGATCCGCATGGAAAACTGGGTGCGCCCACGATACTGGCCGTTCCCCAACGCCAAGAGCGCGGAAAAGATCGTCGGCGTGATCGCGCTCATCTATGCGATTGCCGTGGTCATCCCGATTCCCTTCGGCAACTGGCTGCCCGCGCTCGCGGTCTGCATCTGCGGGATCGCGCTGTCGGAGCGCGACGGCGTCTGGCTGGCGATCGGCACGATCGTCGGCGTGGTCGCCATTTGCATCATGGTCGGTGTCGTGCTCGTCGCCCACGCCTTCGCCCATTCCTGGCTGCTCTGAACCCGCGCCGCCGGGCCCTGTCGTTTTTGAATTGCCGCGCGTCGTCCGGTAACAAGCCGGGACTTCCGCCTTGCGGCAATGCTGACACACGACACGGAGAACGACCTTGGCAGACAAGATCATCGTCTACTGGCGCGACATTCCCGCCCAGGTGATCATTCGAAAACGCCGCGACACCGCCAAACGCGAATTGCCGCTGCGCTTCACGGAAGCGATCGACATGTGCGCGATGCGCGTCGGCGCACGCGACAGCGACGCCTATCTGGCGGAGTGGCGCAAGGCGGATGCCGTCAAGGTGAGCGACGAACTGGAAGCTGAAGCCGATGCCGCCATGGCGGAAATCGAAACGGTCTACACGAAGGAGCGGCTCGCCGCTCTCGTGAAAAACGAAGGATACGAGGAGGACGGGCGATGAGCGTGTCAGACATGGACAAGGGCAAAGCCGCGGACCGGATCGCGGCGTCGATCGAGGTTTCGCCGAAACAGGCGGTGGAATCGGCCGATCTTCCGGGCCTGTTTCCCAGGGGCGTGCGCGTCTACATCACCGATGTCGGCACGGATTCCAACGAGACGCTCGTTGCCGCGGCCAAACGCGTGCACGATCTCGGCTACACGCCGGTGCCGCATTTCGCTTCGCGCCGCCTGACGACGAAAGCCGCGCTGGAGAGCCGCATCAAGGCGATGACCGCCGAAGCCGGCGTTCATGACGTGCTGGTCATCGGCGGCGGGCTGGAACGCCAGGCCGGAGACTTCTCGTCCTCCATGGAGGTGCTGGAGACCGGCTTTTTCGACAAATACGGCGTCACCCAGATCGGCGTTGCCGGCCATCCGGAAGGCAGCCCCGATTTCTCCGAGGACGTCGCGATCGAAGCGCTGCGCTTGAAGAAATCCTTCGGCGAACGCACCGGCGCGCAGATCCGCATCGTCACCCAGTTCGGCTTCGACGCCGAGAAGTTCGTGAACTGGGCGGAAGGCCTGCGTGCGAGCGGCATCGACCTGCCGGTTCATCTCGGCGTCGCCGGCCCGGCCAAGATCACGACGCTGATCAAGTATGCCGCCATGTGCGGTGTCGGCAATTCGCTCGATTTCTTCAAGAAGCGCACACGCTCCCTGGCGACGCTCGCAACCAGCCATTCGCCGGAAGGCGTGGTCGGTCCGATAGAGAAACACGCCCTCACCACTCCGGGTTCGGCGATCAAGCAAATTCACGTCTTCCCCTTCGGCGGCATCAAAAAGTCTGCCGAGTGGCTTGAAGAGCGCGGAACATGGGATATAAAGACATCCTTATATCCTTCTATGAACTCTCAGTCCTAGGGATCCATCCATGGCTCGCACCATCGTCGCCTCGGCAACCAGGGAAGTCGTCATCGGCTTCGACCAGCCATTCTGCGTTATCGGCGAACGCATCAATCCGACAGGCCGCAAGGTGCTCAACGAGGAACTGGAGCGCGGCGATTTCTCGCGCGTGCAGGCCGACGCGGTAGCGCAGGTGGAAGCCGGCGCCACCGTGCTCGACATCAATTCGGGCGCTGTGTTCTCCAACAAGATGGGCGAAGATCCGCGCTATGCGGACAACAACTTCGTCGAGCCGATGCTGATGCCGCAGCTGATCGAAACGGTGCAGGCAGTCACGGATTGCCCTCTTTGCATCGATTCCTCGGTGCCGGGGGCGCTGGAGGCCGGGCTTCAGGCCGCCAAGGGCCGTCCGTTGCTGAATTCGGTCACCGGCGAGGAAGAGCGGCTGGAGAAGGTCCTTCCGCTGGTCAAGAAATACGATGTGCCGGTCGTCGCGATCTCCAACGACGACACCGGGATTTCCGAGGACCCCGACGTCCGATTCGCCGTTGCGAAGAAGATCGTCGAGCGCGCTGCCGATTTCGGCATCAAGGCGCATGACATCGTCGTCGATCCGCTGGTGATGCCCATCGGCGCGATGGCCACCGCGGGACACCAGGTCTTCACATTGGTGCGCCGCCTCCGCGAGGAGCTGGGCGTCAACACCACCTGCGGCGCGTCCAACATCTCGTTCGGCCTGCCGAACCGGCACGGCATCAACAACGCCTTCCTGCCAATGGCCTATGCGGCCGGCATGACCAGCGCGATCATGAACCCGGTCGCGCTGCCGGTCGGACCGAAGAAGATCGCCGAGAAAAAGGCCGAAGTCGAAGCGGCGGGCGTATTCCTGCCGCCGGACATGGATGACGAGGCCTTCTGCAAGCTCTTCGGCCTCGGCTCCACCAAGCCTCGGCCCGGCAAGGAGATGGAAGCGATCCGCGCCGCCAACTTCCTGCTCAACCAGGATGCAGGTGGCGCGTCATGGATCGCCTTCAACCGCGATCCCGATGCCGCGCCCGCCGGTGCGCGCGGCCGTCGCGGCGGCGCCGGACGCGAGGCGCGGCGCGCCCGCGCCTGACCCGATGAACGCGGAAACTGGTCGGAGGGACGGGATTCGAACCCGCACTGGACGCCGTCTGAGGACGTGGCCTCTACCATTTGGGCTACCCTCCGATGGTGCGAGCGGTGGGATTCGAACCCACACTGACTGCATTCTTAGTGCAGTGCCTCTTCCGATTGGGCTACGCTCGCTGGGATCTGGTGCGGGTGATGAAGCGCGAACCCGTGCCGAGCGCACTTCAGGTCCGTTGCCTCGGCCGGGTCGGGCTATACCCGCGTCGATCGCGGGAGAAATTGTCTTGGAAAATGAAGACGCAGAAAAACCCGCTCGCCGCTATGCGAGCAGGGATAGTCGCTCCGAAGAGACTGCAACCATGGAAACAAAGGTCTTCATGGGCGGCTCTATGACCGAGACGATTCCGCATGTCAACACCGCACGCGGACGACAAGTCCCGGGTCTTGCGACCAGGCTGACGGTTGCCGGAAGACGCCAGAGATGACCGACCCCCTCATCCTCTTCATGCCCTCGGGCAAGCGCGGACGCTTTCCGGTCGGCACGCCCGTGCTCGACGCGGCCCGCCAGCTCGGCGTCTATGTCGAGAGCGTGTGCGGCGGTCGCGGCATTTGCGGCCGTTGCCAGGTCGAGGTGCAGGAGGGCCAGTTCGCCAAGCACGGCATCACGTCCGCCGAGGACCATCTCTCGCCCTTCGGGCCGAAGGAACAGCGCTACGCCGAGAAACGCGAGCTGAAGCCCGGTCGCCGCCTCTCCTGCTCGGCGACCGTTCAGGGCGATCTCGTCATCGACGTGCCCCAGGATGTCCAGATCAACGCGCAGATCGTCCGCAAGGCGGCCGACACCCGCGTCTTCGCGCGCAAGCCCGCCGTCCAGCTCTGCTATGTCGAGGTCGAGGAACCCGACATGCACAAGCCGCTCGGCGATCTCGACCGGCTGAAGGCGGCGCTGGATCGGGACTGGGGCTATGCCGACATTCTCGTCGATCACCACCTCCTGGCCCAGACGCAAGCGATCCTTCGCAAGGGGCAATGGGCCGTCACCGCGGCGATCCACAAGGACGCGGAGACGGGCCAGGCCAGCATGATCGCGCTGTGGCCCGGCCTGCACAACGAGGCTTGGGGGCTCGCCTGCGACATCGGCTCGACCACCATCGCGATGCATCTGGCCTCGCTCCTCTCCGGCCAGGTGATCGCGTCCTCCGGCGCGTCCAACCCGCAGATCCGCTTCGGCGAGGACCTGATGAGCCGCGTCTCCTACGTGATGATGAACCCGGACGGGCGCGAGGCGATGACGAAGGCCGTGCGCGAGGCCGTCGACGGGCTCATCGGCAAGGTCTGCGACGAATCCGGCGCCGATCGCAACGACATCCTCGACGCAGTCTTCGTCGGCAACCCGATCATGCATCACCTGTTCCTCGGCATCGACCCGACCGAACTCGGCGGCGCGCCGTTCGCGTTGGCGGTCTCAGGAGCCGTGCACAGCCGTGCCGGCGATCTCGGCCTGAGCGCCAATCCCGGCTGCCGGGTCTATGTGCTGCCCTGTATCGCCGGCCATGTCGGCGCGGACGCCGCCGCCGCGACGCTCGCCGAAGGTCCGCACCGCCAGGACGAGATGATGCTGCTCGTCGATGTGGGCACCAATGCCGAGATCGTGCTTGGCAGTTCGGCGCGCGTCGTTGCCGCCTCTTCGCCCACCGGTCCCGCCTTCGAGGGCGCGGAAATCTCCGCCGGCCAGCGCGCCGCGCCGGGTGCGATCGAGCGCGTGCGCATCGACCCCGAGACGCTGGAGCCGCGCTTCCGCGTGATCGGCTCGGAGCTCTGGTCCGATGAGAGCGGATTCGCGGAAGCAACTGAAAAGACAGGCATCACGGGCATCTGCGGATCGGGCATCATCGAGGTCGTCGCCGAGATGTTCCTGGCCGGTGTCATCTCCGAGGACGGTGTGGTCGACGGATCGCTTGCGGCGAAATCTCCGCGCATCGTCGCCAATGGCCGCACCTTCTCCTATGTGCTGCATGACGGCGACCCGATGATCACCGTCACCCAGAACGACATCCGTGCCATCCAGCTCGCCAAGGCCGCGCTCTATGCCGGCATCAAGCTTCTGATGGACAAGCTCGGCGTCGAGCATGTCGACGCGATCCGCTTCGCCGGCGCCTTCGGCTCCTTCATCGATCCGAAATACGCGATGGTGCTCGGCCTCATCCCCGATTGCGACCTGTCCAAGGTCTCCGCCGTCGGCAACGCGGCAGGCACCGGAGCCCGCATGGCGCTCATCAACCGCGACTATCGCCGCGAGGTCGAGGAAACCGTGCGCAGGATCGAGAAGATCGAAACGGCGCTGGAAGCCAAGTTCCAGGACCATTTCGTCGCCGCCATGGCCCTGCCGAACAAGATCGATCCCTTCCCCGAACTGGCGAAGGCCGTCACCCTGCCGGCGAGAAAGACCCCGCCCGCCAGCGACGACGCTCGAGGCGGACGCCGCAGGCGTGAAGGCGGACGACGCGCACGCGGCTGATCCGGTGGCCCTTGCACACCCGACGTCGCAAAATGGCCAGCGCCCTTCGCAACGCAGACTGTGCCGGCAAGCCGGCAAGCGCATATGCGCGAGTTCGAGCTGCCCATGAGGGAGCGTTGTCGCGGTTGCTTCCAATCCTCCTCGAAACGCTTTTGTAATAGCTGGCCGTTCCATGCCATGCGGCGCCTCCAACATGCCGCTGGAACGTCCCAGGCGCGAATTGGCTGCTCCGTGTAACGCCTTTGCATGGAGTGACTGATGCCTGCCGATCCGATCGTATTTCCACCCCGCCCACACGCCTCTGCCGCTGCGACAGTTGCTATTGACCGCAATGCGCAGGGCTGTTTTTCTGTCGTGAAAACGACATCGCGCGATGCGTCACGCGACCAGATCAAGAGTGGCACAATGATGAACGCGACGGCGCCGCAGAAGACGGTTGTTTTCTACCTCCAGCCCGAATTCACCATGCTCGCCTTCTCGGCGGCGATCGAACCGCTGCGCGGCGCCAACCGTGTGCTGGGCTACGACGCCTACAAATGGCGCCTCGCCAGCAGGACCGGCGAACCCGTCACGGCATCGAACGGCGTCGAGGTGAAGGTCGAGACCTCCATCGAAGAAGAGCGCAAGCTGATGCTCGGGCAGCATCGCCCGTCCATCGTCTTCGTCTGCGGCGGCCTGAACATCGAGCGCTATCAGTCCAAATCGCTGTCGGCCTGGCTGCGCGAGGAATACAATCGCGGCGTCAAGATTGCGTCGCTGTGCACCGCCGCCCACACGCTCGGCGCGGCCGGCCTTCTCAACAACAAGCGTTGCGCCATCCACTGGGAAGACCTCCCCGGCTTCCAGGAGTCCTTTCCGCAGGTCAGCGTCTTCTCAGACCTGTTCGAGGTCGATGGCAACATCTACACCTGCGCCGGCGGCACCGCCGCCCTCGACATGATGCTCTCCATCATCAGCAGTGATTTCGACGACGGCACGGTCAACCGCATCTGCGAACTCGTGCTGACCGACCGGGTGCGCAACCCGACCGACCGCCAGCGCCTGCCCTTGCGCGCGCGCCTCGGCGTGCAGAACCCCAAGGTCCTCACCATCATCGAACTGATGGAGGCCAATCTGTCGGAGCCCCTGTCGCTGGTGGAGATCGCCGACCATGTCGGCCTGTCGCGCCGCCAGATCGAACGCCTCTTCCGCCAGGAAATGGGCCGCTCTCCCGCACGCTATTACCTGGAGATCCGGCTCGACCGCGCCCGCCACCTGCTGATCCAGTCGTCCATGCCGGTGGTCGAGGTGGCCATCGCCTGCGGCTTCGTCTCCGCGTCGCATTTCTCCAAATGCTACCGCGAGATCTATGCCAAGTCGCCTCAGCAGGAACGCGCCGACCGCAAGCAGCTGATGGTCGCCTGACCGGCGGCCACGTCACCGGTCGAAATCGTCGAATTGCCAGCCGCGTTGCTGCCAGATCTTCTCGCCGATCAGGCAGTCGTAAGGCTCCTCCAGCAGGAACTGCGCGGGGACCACGCGCGGTTCCCAATCCGCCATCCGCCCGATCTCCATCACCAGCTTGCGCCGCACGGCCTCGGCGAACTGGTCCCAGTCATTGACCGGCACCATGAACGCGCCGGGGCCGCCGATGACGCATTTGGTGTAATAGCGGTCCAGATCGTCGATGTGGAATTGCTGGCCTGAGCCGCCCCGCGTCATCATCGGCAGGCCGTTGATCGTGATGCCTTTCGAAATCGCCGCGTCGCGTGCCTCTGCGACGGGAATGCCCTGGTTGTTCGGCCCGTCGCCCGAGACGTCGATCACCCGCCGGTCGGCCTCGAACGGCACGACCTCCAGCAAGCCGGCGGCATGGCCGATCGCGCCTGAAATCGAGGTTCGGCGTTGTCCGATACTGTGCGAGGCGAGCAGCACTTCGGCGACGGCATTCGCATCCGCCTGGCTTTCGATGACGGTCCATCCGACGATCTCACGCGCATGGCTGTCATTGGCCCATTCGAAGAGCGTCACCGCGATCCGCCGATAAGCCCCCTGCCCGATCGCTCGCACCACCTCCGGACTGGCGATCGCTGCCGCATAGCCCTCGCGCTGAATGCGCAATTCATCGATCGACATGGATCGCGAAACATCGACTGCGAGCACGAGGGCCACATCGACGCGCTCCTGCGCCTTTGCCGGCGCGAAAAGGGTGAGAGACGCGATCAAAGCGCCCAACACCGCCAAGGGTGAACCGGCTTTTCGCATGAACCGATGATACGCGAAAAGACGGCACCGACCATGCGGCGCACGACCACATCACGAAAATGTCAGCGGATCAGAAGCGGCCGGCCCGAATGTGATTGCGCACGCGCTGGGCCTGCATCCACATCCGGATCGCAAGCGTCTGACGCACATGCGGCGGTCCCGAAACGGAGTATTCGACAAGGCCGGCCTCCGCCAGCTCACCCATCCAGGCGGCTTCGGCAGACCAATTGTGCAGCCGATCGCCCTGATGGGAAAAGCCGAAGAGCGTCACCTTGGCATCGCTCTCGTCCAGCACATAGCGCAAGATCCGCGCTCCCACCGAGGGAACGACCTCCGCGCCATCTGCAGCAAATCGCTGCAGTTCCTCGGCAAGACGGTCCACACGATCGCCTCCGGCGAAGACCAGCCTCCGTCCGTCGCGTTCGTCCTCAGTCGGAGGGCTGAACGAGAGCCAGATCTCCTTGGCCTGCCTGAGAGCGAGCGGATTGATGGGTCGGCCGTCACGGGAAAGGTCATGGCTCCAGATCCGCCCGTTCACCGCCAGGCAATCTGTCCTCCTGCCAGCGACCCCGCATAGGCCCGCATGGTTCATGCGCACCACCAGATCCGCGTCGTCGATCTTGCCTGCCGCAGCAACCGAGACCGGTCCGTTACCGACGACCGCGATCGTTTTGGCTGTCGATAGAAGAAGGGACACCTGTGAAACCCTAAGACTTCGCCAGGCCGAAATATGGCATGGCGGGCCATCGGCGGCAATGAAGCCGCCGGACTGCCCCGAAAACGACCGAGCCAGGCACGCTTTCCGTCACGTGTGGAGGAACTAGCTCCTCGGCTTCAGGTTCTCCGGATCGTAGAGCGGTGCATAGCCGACACCGGCCACTTCGACCGGATAGGTCTCGGCGAAATACTCGACGTTCAACCTGCGCCCCACCTGGCAATACGACCATGGCAGATAGGCCAGCGCGATGTTCTTGCCGATCGTCGGCCCGAAAGCGACGGAGGTCGTGTAGGAAATCCGACCGAGGTCGTCGACAAGCGTCTTGCCCGTCTCCGGATCGATCACCGGCATGGCGCCGACCGGATAGCGCTTCACCCCGCTGGCATCCGTATTGTCGGTCATCACGAGCGTGCACAGCATCGCGGGCTGGTTCTCGCGCGCACGGTATTCCAGGTGCTTCTCCTTGCCCCGGAAATCGGCTTCCTTGACCTTCGGGCGCGCCAGGTCGGCTTCGTAGAGATTGTACTCGGTCAGGAGATCGGCATTCTGCAGCCGCAGGCTCTTCTCCATGCGACGCGAGTTCGCGTATGTCTCGACGCCGAAGGCCATGACACCGGTCTCGCGCAGAGCGTCCCAGACAGCCAGTCCGTCCTCATATTTCATGTGCAATTCCCAGCCCTGCTCTCCGACATAGGAAAGCCGGAAGGCGGTGACGTCCTTGCCTGCGATCTCGATCGGCTTGATCGCGGCGAAGGGGAAGTTTTCAGGGTCGAGTCCCGCCGGATCGGCGACCACCTTCTTCAGCGTCTCGCGGGCATTCGGCCCCCAGATGCCCATGGTGATGTATGTCTCGGTCACGTCAGTGATCGTCACGTCGAAGCCCTTGTCCTCGGCGACGCGCTTCACATAGGTCAGATCCCGCGGTCCGGCATCCGCCCCGTCGACCACGCGGCAACGGTCCGCCATCCGGATCACGGTCAGGTCGGCGCGCACCATGCCCTCGTCGTCGAGGAAATGGGTGTAGATGCCCTTGCCGATATTGTTGTCGCCGCCAATCTTCGCAGCGCACAGCCATTCCATCAGCGCGACGTGATCGGGGCCTTCCACGTCGAACATGTAGAAGTGGGAGAGGTTGACGATGCCGCAATCCTCGCTCATCGCCAGATGCTCGGCATTCGACACGCGCCAGAAATGGCGGCTGTCCCACTCGTTCTCGCGGACCGGAACCCGGTCGCCATATTTCTCAAGCAGATGCTCGTTGGCGGCATAGCCGTGCGCGCGCTCCCAGCCGCCGAGCTCCATGAAGTAACCGCCAAGCTCCTTCTCGCGCTCATGGAAGGGCGACCGCTTGATGCCGCGGCTCGTCGCATAGGGTTCGCGCGGATGCACCGCCGGGAAATAGATCTTCTGCGCCGCCTCATAGCAGCGGTTCTCGATGAACTCTTCGGTCAGCTGATGCGGATAGAAGCGCGAATAATCGATGCCGGCATGGTCGATCTCGGTTCGCCCGTCCGTCATCCAGTCTGCGATCAGCTTGCCGTAGCCGGGGCCGTCCTTGACCCAGATGGCGACGCAGTACCACAGGCCGCGCACCTTCTGGCTCTCGCCGCAGGAGGGCCCGCCCGCAGCCGAGACCTGCAGCAGGCCGTTGAAGGAATGGCCTTCATTGTAGCCGAGCTCGCCGAGAATCGGCGTCAGCTCCATCGCGCGCTCGAGAGGCTCGATGATCTGTTCCATGTCCAGATCGCGCTGAGACGGCGAAAGCCGCGCCTCGTGCTTTTCAAGGATGTCGCGCGGATGGCAGAGACGCGGATTGTCGGTCTCGTAATAGCCCCACTCGATCTGGCCGCCCTCGGTGGTCTTCGGATCGCCCGTGTCGCGCATATAGGCGGAGTTGCCCTGGTCGCGCATGAGCGGGAAACCGATCTCTTTGCCGGTGCCCTCGAATTCGTCATAGGGCCCGAAGAACGTCAGCGGGTGGTCGACCGGCATCACCGGCAGGTCCTCGCCCACCATCTCGGCGATCAGACGGCCCCACAGGCCGGCGCAGACGACCACGTGATCGGCCATGATCGTGCCGCGATGGGTGACGACGCCCTTGATACGGCCGTTTTCGACGATCAGGGATTGTGCCGGCGTGTTGCCGAAGACCTTCAGCTTGCCGGTCTTCTCGGCGGCGTCGACCAGCTTTCCGGCGACGGTCTGGGAGCGCGGAACGACGAGGCCGGCGTCGGGATCGAACATGCCCCCTTGCACCATGTCCTCCTCGATCAGCGGGAACATCTCCTTGATCTCGGCGGGCGTCACCAGCCGTACATTGGTGCCGAAGGCCTTGCCGGAGGTGACCTTGCGCTTGATCTCCTCCATCCAGGTGTCGTCGCCCGTGCGCGCGACTTCCAGCCCGCCGATGCGGGCGTAGTGGCCCATCTTCTCGAAGAAATCGATCGAGTACTGCGTGGTCCAGACCGACATGTGGTCGTGGCTGGTCGTGTAGCAGAAGTCCGAGGCGTGCGCCGTCGAGCCGATGTCGGTCGGGACGCCCGACTTGTCGATGCCGACAATGTCGTCCCATCCCCGCTCGATCAGGTGATGGGCGACCGATGCGCCGACGATACCGCCAAGGCCGATGATGACGACCTTCGCCTTTTCCGGAAATTGTGCCATTGCCCGCCGCTCCGAACTGGATTTGCGCGCAGACTATAGGGCCGGCGGGGGCCGCAGGCGCAGCCTGATTGCGACATCCCCAAAGCGGCGCGCGACCAGTGCGGCCGTAAGCGGCGAAATGCCCGCCCTTCGAAGAGGCCGGGCACACGGACCGGCTATTGCTTGATCACCGGCGATCCGTTGACGATGTCGACCGCTTCGGCGCCGCCAAGCACCCTGCGGTCGCCGCTCGGCAGCGTCAGGAAACAGCCGTCATTGCACAAGGTGACAGTTTCACCCGCCTGAATGGCTAGCTCTCTCTTGACGCCGCCCTCGGTGACGATGATCGTCTGGCTCTCGGCATCCGTGTTGGTCAGGGATGCGGCGCCAGCCGTCGAACACACCGCCAATGCTGCGGCGGCAACCAGCGGACCTCTTTTTATCGAACGACGCCACATAGGCATCGCCTCCTTTCTTTCTTCGGGCAAGCCCGTAACTTGTCCCTTATATAGGAGTTGCGTCCTGAACCGAAACTGAACGGGCACAGGCCCTATTCATTCCGGCCCGTCTGCGCATCCGGCCCCATCGAACCGAGGTCCAGCGCGACCGCCACATCCTTCTTGTCGTCTTCGCGCACGACGCGCAGATGCAGGTCGCGCTGCGGGAACGGGATCTCGATCCGCGCCTCCCGGAACCGCTCGAGGATGGCGAAGCGGATGTCGGTGCCGACTGTCAGGACATTGCCGATATCGGCCAGGTAGACGCGCAGGTCGAAGTCGAGCGACGAATCGCCAAAATTCAGGAACGCGATGTAGGGCTCGGGATTGCTGAGCACCAGCGGATGCTCCCGCGCGATGTCGAGCAAGATGTCGCGCACTTGGTTCGGATCCGATTCATAGGCCACGCCCACGGGAATCTCGACACGCCCGAGCGTGTTGCGATGCGTCCAGTTGCCGACCGCCGAATTGATCAGTTCCGAGTTCGGCAGGATGACGGATTTGTGCTGGAACGTCTCGATTTCCGTCGCGCGCACATTGATCGACTTCACCGTGCCGCTGACGCCGCCCGCCTCGATCCAGTCCCCCACCTTGAACGGCCGCTCGGCCAGGAGGATCAGGCCCGACACGAAGTTGGAGACGATGTTCTGCAGGCCGAAACCGATGCCGAGCGACAAGGCGCCCGCCACCAGGGCCAGTTGCGACAGGTCGATCCCGGCAGCGGCCACGCCGATCAACGCGGCGATCGTCACACCGACATAGCCGAACGCCGTCTTGACGGAGTTGCGGACGCCGGTGTCCATGCGGCTGCGCGTCAGCACGTCGCGGTCGAGCCAGCGCTGCAGCACCTTGGTCAGCCAGTATCCGACGATGAAGATGAGGACGCCCGCGATGATGCCGGTGATCGAGATCGACAGCGATCCGATCGAGAATTCATTGACCGCGGACAGGATCCAGCCGCGGATGTCGGCCCACTGGAAACCCCAGAGCAGCAGCAGGACCGGCACGCCGATGACCGCGAGCGCGATCGTCAGCAAGATGCCGGCCACCAGGCCCAGTTGGTCGATCCGCGTGTCGGACATTTCGAACGTCCGCCGCAGCCAGGCGCCGAAGCGGGAGTCCACCAGCGCGCTCTCGCGCGACAGCGCATGCGCGGCCAGGTAGCCGAGATAGATCGTCGAGGCGACGGCGCCGGTGACGACGATCTGCCGCGAGCCGAATTCGGCGAACCCGATGAAGCCGGCGGAGACAGCGAGGATCAGCACGATGCCCGTCGCCCGCAATAGCAGGCGGATGACGCCCGGCCATGGCTGGTCCGCCTCGCCCTCGCCGCCCGCGAAGGGCCGCACGGCGGAGATCGCCAGCAGGAGAAGCCCGGTCAGCGTGCTGCTCACGAGGCTCGTCGCCACGGTGATCGGCAGGGATTCGCCCACCACATGCAGGATTTGCGTGATGACCTCGTTGAAGACGGTCGTGATCGCCATGACGACCACGAGGAATTTCAGAATGCCCGCGGCATGATCCGTCACCGCCACCAGCCGCCACTGCGACAGCCGCGGCGCGAGAACGGCTTCGGCCAGCTGTGAAACGAGGACGATGACCGCGGTGCCGACGAACAGGCTCGCCAGGATCGCGCCGATGTCGCCGCGCAGGACCGAGAAGTAGCTGTAGGTCGCAAAGACCAGCGACAGGAACACCCAGACGCCGAGCGTCGGCAGAAGCGTGCCGAGAAATCCGATGAGCAGGCGCGAGAAATAACCCGGCTCGACGGCCTCGGGATCGCGCCGGATGAGACGCCCGAGCAGACGGCGCGCGAACACCAGCACCATCACCGCAGCAGCAAGGGACAGCGCCGTGGCGGTCAGCATCTGGCCGCGCTTGTATTGCCAGACGAAATTGGCCCAGGACGTCACCTTGTCCGCGAGGTCCGAATATCGATCGCGCAAATCCGCGAGCAACTCGCCGGTGAAAGCCTTGGTGATGTCGTAGCGCCGGGACAGCGTCGTCGTGAACAATTCGCGCCTGGCTTCCGTGATCTGGTTGGCCAGCGTGTTGGCGGTCACCGACAACTCTTCCATCCGCCCGATCAGTTCATAGAGAAGCGACCGCTCTTCCAGAAGCGCGCTTCGCTGCTCCTGCAGCACCGACGGTTCGGCCTGATCGTCGGCAGACGTGCCGATCTGGTCGAGCCTGGCGCTGATCTCGGTCAGACGCGGCGACAGTTTCACCCCGGCTGCGATCAGCCCCTCTTCGACAGCGTGAACCCGGCTGGAAAGGTCGGCCAGGGCGCCGTCGTCCTGTCGGGCCCCGTCAAAGGCCTGCGAAATCACGCCGAGCTCGCGCTCGAAGCCCTGAACGGCCGTGCTGGTTTCTTCCGCAACCTGCGCGGCCGCGGGCCATGCCCCAAGCAGGATGACGAACGCGACAAGGATGCTCACAAGGTGTCTCATCGCGCGGCTGATATCACAGTTTCCTGATACGCGAACAGACTGGACCGCCATGCCGCGAACACTTGCAGACGGACCCCATGACTCAAAAATGTTGTAAAAAATTCCAATGCGCGCCAAAGCCTTGCAGGCTAGATTGATCGCCGACAGCGAGAGGGACGACGGCAAGCATGGCGGAATACTCTGCCTGGCAGGTACTCAGACACGCCTTGACCGGCAATACGGGCTGGAAACCGGCGTGGCGCAAGCCCGAGCCGAAGCCGCGATACGACGTCATCGTCATCGGTGGCGGCGGTCATGGCTTGTCGACAGCCTATTACCTCGCGAAGAATCACGGCATCACCAATGTCGCGGTGTGCGAAAAAGGGTGGCTCGGTTCCGGCAATATCGGCCGCAACACCACCATCGTGCGCTCCAACTATCTTCTGGAAGGCAACACGCCCTTCTACGAACACTCGATGAAGCTGTGGGAATCCCTCAGCCACGAGCTCAACTACAACGTCATGTTCTCCCAGCGCGGCATCATCAATCTGTGCCACAGCCCGGCGCAGATGGACGACGCAGCGCGGCGCGGCAACGCGATGCGGCTGTTCGGCGTCGATGCGCGCATGGTCATGCCTGACGAACTGGCACGGCGCGTTCCAGGGCTCGACCTCTCAAGAACGGCGCGCTTTCCGATACTCGGCGGGCTGGAACAGCCCCGCGCCGGCACCGCCCGCCACGACGCCGTCGCCTGGGGGTATGCCCGCGGCGCCGACCGGCGCGGCGTCGACATCCTGGAGAATTGCGAGGTCACAGGGTTCCTGCGCGACGGAGACACGGTCACCGGCGTGCAAACGACACGCGGCGAGATCCTGGCCGACAAGGTGGCCGTCTGCGTCGCCGGCTCGACAGGGCGCGTCATGAAGCTCGCCGGCATCGACCGCCTGCCGATTGAAAGCCACGTCCTACAGGCCTTCGTCTCCGAATCGCTGAAACCGCTGATCGACACCGTCGTCACCTTCGGCGGCGGCCATCTCTACATCTCGCAGTCCGACAAGGGCGGCCTCGTCTTCGGCGGCGACATCGACGGCTACAACACCTACGCGCAGCGCGGAAACCTCCCGATCGTCGAGGATGTGATGGCCGAGACGGTCGCCCTCTTCCCGGCGCTCGCCCGGGTTCGCCTGCTGCGCTCCTGGGGCGGCATCATGGACATGTCGATGGACGGATCGCCGATCATCACGACGGGTCCGCTGCCCGGCATGTATCTCAATTGCGGCTGGTGCTATGGCGGGTTCAAGGCGACGCCGGCCTCCGGCTGGTGCTTTGCCCACACCATCGCGAAGGACGAGCCGCACCCGCTCAACGCGGCCTATTCGCTCGACCGCTTCCATCGCGGTTACGTCATCGACGAGAAGGGACAGGGCGCGACGCCCTGGAAGCACTAGGTCAAGCGATGATCATCACCTGCCCCCATTGCGGCCCGCGCGACCTCGCCGAATTCAGCTACAAGGGCGACGCCACTCGCACGCGCCCCGGCACCGCGTCAGGCGATCTGGCGCATTGGAACGCCTATGTCTATGAGCGCGAGAACCCCGCCGGTCAGCATCGCGAGTTCTGGCAACACACGGGCGGCTGCCGCAAGCATCTCATCGTGACCCGCGACACGCTCACCCATGCGATCTCGCATGTCGAATTCCCCCCCACCAAGGCGCCGAGGAGGTCGGGAGCGTGACCTCGCATCGCCTGACCTCCGGCGGCCGCATCGACCGGACGAAGACCGTCCGTTTCACCTTCGACGGCGTACGCTACAGCGGTTTTGCCGGCGACACGCTGGCGTCGGCCCTCCTCGCCAACGGGATTCGACTGCTCGGCCGATCCTTCAAGTATCACCGCCCGCGCGGGCTACTCGCCGCGGGCTACGAGGAGCCGAACGCACTCGTCACGGTGATCGAGCAGGGCGTGCGCGAGCCCAACATTCGCGCGACCGAACTGGAGGTCTTCGACGGCCTCGTTGCCCAAAGCCAGAACCGGTTTCCATCGCTCGGGCACGACCTGATGGCCGTCAACGGCCTTGCCGGAAAGACCTTCAGCGCCGGCTTCTACTACAAGACCTTCATGGGCCCCGCGATCGGCCCCCTGAAGGGGACGCGCTTCTGGAGGTTCTGCGAACATTTCATACGCCGCGCGGCGGGCCTCGGCTCGGCCGGCACGGTGCCCGATCCGGCGCGATACGAACGCATGAACGCCTTCTGCGACGTCCTCGTCGTCGGTTCCGGCCCGTCGGGACTCGAGGCTGCGCGCAAGGCCGTCGCCGAGGGCAAGAGCGTCATCCTCTGCGAAACCGAGGCGGCATTGGGCGGCACGGCCAACTGGTCGGGGCCGGATGCGGCAAGCTTCGCCGAGACCCTGATCTCCGGGCTCCGCGACAACCAGGATGTGCGCCTGCTCAACCGCACCACGGTCTGGGGCCGCTACGACGGCAACACGTTTGCGGCGCTCGAGCGCATTGCCGACCACAAGGCCAAGCCTGCGACCGGAGAGGCGCGCCATCGTCACTGGGTCATCCGTGCCGGCCATGTCGTTCTGGCGACCGGCGCTCTGGAACGCGCCATGGTGTTTCCGGGCAATGATCGGCCGGGCGTTATGCTCGCCAGCGCCGCGCTGCGCTTCGCCCGGTCCTATGGCGTTCTGATCGGCCGGCGCATCGTCGTCTTCGCCAACAACGACAGCGCCTACGAGACCGCCGCGATCCTGCACAGGCTCGGCGCCGAGATCCCCGCGATCATCGATCCGAGGCCGGTCGTCGGCGACTGGGCGCAATCGCTTGCCGACGAAGCCGGCGCGAAGACGCTTCCGGCCCATGCGATCGTCGGATCCGGCGGCGATCCGGAACTCGACTCGGTGCTGATGCAGCCATTCAACCTGGAAACCGGCAAGCTGTCAGGCCCAAAGCGCGGCTTTGCCTGCGACACTCTGCTGGTCTCCGGCGGGTGGTCGCCCGTGCTCCATTTGGCGTCGCAGGCCGGCACGAAGCCCGTCTGGAGCGACAAGCTGCAGGCCTTCCTGCCGCCGGAGGGCGACGATCATTGGCATGCGGTCGGCTCTTGCGCCGGAGAAGGCATCGAGCCGCCGGCGCCGGTCTTCGAAATCAAGGCGAAGGGCGACAAGGCGTTCGTCGATTTTCAGCACGACGTCACAGCCGACGACGTGCGCCTCGCCCATCGCGAGGGCTTCCAGTCCGTCGAGCACCTGAAGCGCTACACCACGCTCGGCATGGCGACCGACCAGGGCAAGACCGCCAACGTCCCCGGAATGGCGATCATGGCCGACGCGCTCGGCAAACCGATCCCCGACGTCGGCACCACGCGCTTCCGTCCGCCCTTCACCGGCGCGTCTCTCGGCGCCCTGGCGGCCGAGCGCTTCGCGGATCTGCGGCCCGAACGGCTGACGCCGATGCATCACTGGCACGAGGAACATGGCGCGGGCATGATGTCGGCCGGCCTCTGGATGCGGCCCGAAAGCTACAACCAGCCGGGCGAAACGGTGGAAGACGCCTATCTGCGCGAGGCGAGGATCGTGCGCCGCGGCGTCGGCATCGTCGACGTCTCGACGCTCGGCAAGATCGACATCAAGGGCCCCGACGCCGCCGAGTTCCTCAACCGGGTCTACACCAACAATTTCGCCAAGCTGGCCGTCGGCAAGGCGCGATACGGCCTGATGCTGCGCGAGGACGGCTTCGCCTTCGACGACGGCACCACATGGCGCCTCGCCAATTCGCACTACCTGATGACGACGACTACGGCCAATGCCGGCCCTGTCATGCAACATCTGGAGTATTTCCTGGACTGCATCTGGCCCGACCTCTCGGTGAACCTGACGTCGGTCACGGACCAGTGGGCCGGCGCGGCGGTCGCCGGGCCGAAAAGCCGTGAAGTGCTTGCCGCCTGCGTCACGGGCACTGCCGTCGACAACGAGGTCTTGCCCCTGATGGGAATCGTGCATGGAAAGATCAACGGCATTCCGGTGATGATCTGCCGGCTGTCCTTCTCCGGCGAACGCGCCTACGAGATCTATTGCGGCGCGCATCACGGACAGGCCGTCTGGAACGCGCTGATCGAGGCAGGCCAGCCGCACGGCATCCAGCCCTACGGGCTTGAAGCGCTCGGCGCGCTGCGCATCGAAAAGGGCCATGTCACCGGCGCGGAGATCGACGGCCGCACCACCGCGCACGACCTGCATCTCGACTGGATGCTGTCGAAGAAAACCCCCTTCATCGGTTCGGTCATGCTCACCCGCGAAGGGTTGACCGATCCCGACCGCTGGTCACTGGTCGGCGTCATTTCCTCGTCCGGCGAGAAGCTGCGCGGCGGCAGCCACATCGTCGAAGGCACCAAGGACGCACCGGGCCGCAGTCTCGGCCACATCACGGCCACCTGCCTCTCGCCGCTCTACGGCAAGCACATCGGGCTGGCCCTCGTCGAAAACGGAAACACGCGGATCGGCACGCGCGCCTTTGCCACTGACCCGGTGCGCTCGGAGACGCATGTCCCCGTCGAATTCGTCAGTCACCATTTCTACGACCCCAAGGGAGTGAAGATGAATGGCTGACCGCCGCAGCTTCGTCGCCGATCCGGTGATCGCCGCGCATGCGGCCTCCCCGCTACAGGGCCTCAAGCGCCCGGGCGAGTTCGGGGCGCTGACCGATGACGGACCCGGCGTCTTCCTGACGGAGAGAACCGGCCTGTCGATCGGTGAAGTTGCGTCGTGGAAGGATAGTGAAGGCAAATGCCGCGTCGCCATTCGCGCGGTCGCCGGCGTCATGCTCAACGTCGCGCCGGGCAGCGGTACTGCAAAACTGGAGATCAACGTCTTCAACTTCGCCCCGGGCCGCTGGCTCGTGGCGGGGACGAAACCGGATCTGGTCGCTCAACTCGCCGGTTCCGTCGGCGAGGACGGAAGCGTCACCGATCTCAGCCACGGCCGCGTCGTCATCCGCATCGACGGCCCGAAGAGCCGCTGGGTGCTCTCCAAGTTGTTCGCCATCAACTTCGCCAACACCGCTTTTGCAAGGGGCCAAGGCTTGGCCACCATGCATCATGACATCACCGCGCTTGTCCAACGCGTCGGCGAAGATGCGTTCGACATTCATGTCTTCCGCTCCTTCGCCCGATCTTTCTGGAGCCTTTTGCGCCGCTCCTCCGAAGAGGTCGGCTACCGGATCGATTGACCCGGAACCGCCTTCCCTTCTTGACCGGTCATCTTGTTGTATTCTCGCCGGCCCTGAACTTGTCCCTGGTTTAGGCCTTGTCGCGCCGATGCGCTGTGACACCTGACACAATGGTCGCAGCCACGGCCCGATCGTCGCCCATCGTCTGCATCAGGAACAACTCTTCCGAAAGGGTCGAGACGGTCTCGGCGCGCAGCGCCATGCCGGGATTGGACGCAACGTCGAGAACGACGAAATCGGCTTCATAGCCCGCTTTCAGCTTGCCGATGCTCGTCTCCATGCCGATAGCCTGCGCATTGCCGAGTGTCGCCTGGTAGAAGGAACGCAGCGGATGGTAGCGCTGGCCCTGCAGGTTGAGCACCTTGTAGCCCTCGTCCAGCGTCCGCAGCATCGACCAGTTGGTGCCGCCGCCGATGTCGGTCGCAACGGCGTGGCGAACATGCGGAGAAACCGACCGCATCTTGTCGAGATCGAACAGGCCGGACCCGAGAAACAGGTTGGACGTCGGACAGAAGACCGCGACGGAGCCGCTTTCCGACATGCGCGCGATCTCGCGCGGACCCTGATGAATGCAGTGGCCAAACAGCGTCTTCGGTCCCATCAGGCCGTAATGGTCATAGATGTCGGTGTAGTCCTTCGACCAAGGGAACAATTCGGCGACCGTGGCGATCTCGCGGTGATTTTCCGACAGATGCGTCTGCACGATGCAGTCCGGGTGTTCTCGCGCCAGGGCCCCGGACATCTCCATCTGAGCTTCGGTCGACGTCAGTGCGAAACGCGGCGTCACCGCCACCTCGACGCGCGCCTTGCCGTGCCACTCGGAAATCAGCGCCTTGGTGTCGTCATAGCCCGACTGCGGCGTGTCCGTGAGCGGTTCCGGCGCGTTGAGATCCATCATCACCTTGCCGGCGATCATGCGCATGTCCCGAGCCACGGCAGCGCCGAGCAACGCGTCGACCGAGCCCTTGTGCACGGACCCGTAGGCGACCGCCGTCGTCGTGCCATGCGCCAGCAACATGTCGAGGAACCGGCCCGCCATGCTCTGCGCATGCGTCGGGTCGCCGTATTTCTGCTCCTCGACGAAGGTGTAGGTGTTCAGCCATTCCAGCAGGCTGCCCGCATAGGAGGCGACGACCTGGCCCTGCGGGAAATGGATGTGGCAGTCGATGAACCCCGGCACGATCAGATGCGGGCGATAATCCGAGTAGTCGTCCGATCGGAATGCCTCCGGCAGGTCGGACCAATCCCCCGACCAGGCAATCCGGCCATCCGCGACCGCGATCGCGCCGTCTTCGACATAGTGGAAGGCGGCCGTGTCCTCTGCACCCTCCGGCTCCCGATCGAACCAGAGGAGGCGGCCGCGAAAGAGACCGGTCGCGCTCACGTGTCCCCGCGCGACCTGTACCAGCGCACCAGCGTGGCGCGCTCTTCCGGCGGAATGTCCGTGACATTGCCGGGCGGCATGGCGTGGCTGACACCCGCCTGCAGATAGATTTCACGGGCATGGTTGGCGATGCTTGCATCCGTGTCGAGCAGCACGTGCTTCGGCGCCCAGTGGATGCCGTCCCAGGCGGGTTCCGCGGCATGGCACATCGAGCAGCGCGACATGACAACGTCTCGCGCTTCCTCGAAATGCGCGGACGCCATCATACGCTCCGCCGAGCGCGTCGGCAGGGCCGCCTCCTCGTCGACATGGCGCATCGGGTTCGTCGACAGCCAGATGATGAGAACGAAGATGATTCCGCTCGCCAGCCACGTCCAGTAGGGCTCGCCCTTGCGGGCATGCGTGGAGTTGAAATAGTGGCGGATCAGCACGCCCATGATGAAGATCAGCGATGCGATCACCCAATTGTACGGCGTGGCGAAGGCCAGTGGATAATGGTTGGAGAGCATCAGGAAGATGACGGGCAGCGTCAGGTAGTTGTTGTGCAGCGAGCGCTGCTTCGCCGCCTTGCCGAGTGACGGATCCGGCTTCTCGCCGGCCTTGAGCGCGGCGACGACCTTGGTCTGGTTCGGGATGATGATGAAGAACACGTTCGCCGTCATGATCGTCGCCGTGAAGGCGCCGAGATGGACGAAGGTCGCGCGGCCGCTGAAGATGTGCGTGTAGCCCCACGCCATGAAGACCAGCAACACGTAGAGCAGCAGCATCAGCCCTGTGTCGCTCTTGCCGATCGGCGATTTGCACAGGCGGTCATAGACGATCCAGCCGATCGTCAACGACAGAAGCGAGATCACGATCCCGCCCCAGGCCGGCACGTCGAGCACGTTGCGGTCGATGAGGTAGAGATCCGCGCCCGCATAATAGAGCATCGCCATCAACGCCGCGCCGGACATCCATGTGGCGTAGGATTCCCATTTGAACCAGGTCAGATGCTCCGGCATCTGCGCAGGCGCGACGAGATACTTCTGGATGTGATAGAAACCGCCGCCGTGAACCTGCCACTCCTCGCCATAGGCGCCTTCCGGCAGTTCCGGCCTTTGGCGCAGCCCGAGGTCGAGCGCGATGAAATAGAAGGAGGATCCGATCCAGGCGATCGCGGTGACGACATGCAGCCAGCGCGCGGCGAAGGTGAGCCAATCCCAGGCAATGGCGAAATCGAGCAAGGCAGTGTCCCCTTTAACGGGACTAGCATGCCGATCGGATTTCTAAAGGCAAGAGTTTATTGCGGCGCAACATCGACTCCGATGCGCCATGAACGCACCGGCCAATGCGCCCGTCCCACAATCAGGACGCCCCATTCCGCAACGGGACGCTATGTGCCCGAGGAAATTGTTGATATCGCTCAACGCACAGCCGAATATGGCACGCCAAATGACGGCGTCCTGAATCAATGGAGACCACACCGTGTGCCGCCTATACGCCATGCGCGCGACAGAACCGACCCGCGTCGAATGCAGTCTCGTCCATGCGCAAAACGCGCTCATGCAACAGAGCATCGGCGACGCGGAGGGCCTGGCCCACGGCCATGGCTGGGGCGTCGCGGACTATGCCGACACCGTTCCGTTGATCGAGAAGCAGACCTGGGCGGCCTGGCACGGCGAACATTTCCGCAAGACCGCGGCCCGCGTCTATGCGAAGACCGTCGTCGCGCATGTGCGCCATGCGACGGTCGGCGGCCACTCCGTCGAGAACACGCATCCCTTCCGAAACGGACGGTGGATCTTCGCCCATAACGGCACCGTTCCCCATTTCGCGGACGTGCGCGATCTGATGATCGAGCACATCGATCCGGTGTTGCGCAACGACATTAAGGGCGTGACCGACAGCGAGCACATCTTCTACTATCTTCTCTCCCTGCACATGCGTCACCCGGAAACGCCGCTGCAACAGACCGTGGGCCGCGGCCTGCAACGGATCATCCAGTGGTCGCAATCGGTCCAGGTCGAGGAACCCCCGGCCCTCAACATCGTCCTCACCGACGGTGAACAGCTTGTCGGCTCGCGCTACGGGCGGACGCTCTGGCACCTTGTCCGCACCGAGGTCACCGTCTGCGGCATTTGCGGACGCAAGCATGTTCAGCACGAAAGCGGGCAGGACTATCGCGCCATCGAGATCGCCTCCGAACCGATCAGCGGCGAGAACTGGAAGCCCTTTGCCGACGGGGTCGTCTACTCCATCGACAAGGACTTTCATTTCAGCATCGAGCCGATTCTGCAGGCTGCCGGCGCCGCAGCCGCGTGATCGCGCGCGCTTGACTGAAATCAAGGGAAACGGCCGGACGCGCTCTAAGCTCCGTCCACCGCAATTGAGAAAGTGGAGGGTCCGATGGCCGATATCGCAGTCGACAGCGGAGAACTGGAAAACCTGATCCTTCGGATGCGCGCGCTCATGGCGCGTGAGGAAACCGACATCTCCGATCCCGGCGGAAACCCCACCGACGACGAGATCCCGGCAGCACTTCAGGAGCAGTCCGGCGACCTCACCCGCGCGGAACTCGTGCAGGAGATCGAAGGCCTCAATGACGACCAGCAGGACGCTCTCGTCGCGCTCTACTGGATCGGTCGTGGCGATGCCGAGCCGCAGGAATGGGACAGCACCATCGCGCTTGCCCGCCAGCGCCACGAGGGTTCGACCGCCGATTACCTGCTGTCCCACCCGCTGGTCCCCGACCAGATCGAGGAAGGCTGGGAGAAGATGCGCGAATCGGGCGAACTCGACTGAGCAGCCTCAGGCCGCTCGCGTCCGCGCCCGTCTCTGGCCGATGATATTGTAGAGGTTGCCGGCCAGGATCAGCGCGGCACCCGCGAAGACGGCGAACTCCAGCGGTTCGCCGTAGACGATCATACCGATCACGGCGATCACCGGCAGGCGCGCGAATTCCATCGGCGCGACGATGGTCGCCGGCGCATGGCGCAGCGCATTGGTCAGGCACAGATGCGCGGAAAGTCCGGCGACGCCGACGAGGATGATCCACGGCGTCATGCCGAGCGAGAACATCGTCACGCCGCCGGGCGCCGCCAGCGCGAAGCCCATCACCGCCTGGCTTGCCGTCATCCAGAACAACACGCTCAGCGTCGTGTCCGTGCGCATTAGCTTCTTGGTGAAGATCGTGTTCATCGCGAAGCCGATGGAGGCGCCGAGACCGGCGAAATGGCCGAGATCGAGCGGTGCGATCCCGGGCCGGGCGACGACCAGCACGCCGACAAAACCGATCAGCGCGCCGATGAACTTCGCCCGGGTCATGCTCTCGCCCAGCATCAGTGGCGCGAGCAACGCGACCCAGATCGGGCTGCTGAATTCAAGCGCCACCAATTGCGCGAGCGGAATGACGGTGATGCCGTAGAACCAGAGGTTCTGGCCGGTGAAATGAAACAGGTTGCGCAGCACATGGAGGCCCGGCCGGGTTGTCTTCACCTGCCTGAAACCGTCCGAGGACATGGCGATGATCGCGCAGACGAGGATGAACCCGACCACAGAGCGATAGGCCATCAGCTCGAACGTGTTCAGTTCGGACTGGATCGCGCGCCCGGACACCGCCATCGAGACGAAGGAGGCGTGCGCCCCCACCATCCAGAGGACGGCGGTCAGAACGGATGATCGCGGAGGAGTGGCGGACGAAGTCATGGCCGCCCGTGCTTAGTGGCAAGCCGCCTCGCCGCCAAGCAGAATCCGCTATTCCCCTTGGTCACTTACGGCGGCGACGACCGCCTGGCCCAGCGACAGGCCGCCATCATTGGCCGGCACGCGCGACTGCGTGAGAACCTCAAAACCCCGTTCGGTCAATGCGCCGTGCAGGGACTCGAGCACGATGCGGTTCTGCATGACGCCGCCGGACAAGGCGAGGCGTGTGATACCGGCCGCTTCGGCGATCGCCGTCGCGACGCGTGCAAGCATGTCCGCGAGGCCCAGATGAAACCGCGCGGCGATCACGCCTGTCTCCACGCCTGAGTTCAAATCGTCGATCACTGCCGCCCATAAGTCATGCCACGCGATGATTCGAGGTCCGCCCTCCGCCTCCACATCGATTGAATAGGGGCCTGCATGCCGGAGGTGCGGCGCAGCTAGCGCCTCGAGTGCCATCGCCGCCTCGCCCTCATACCCCTGCCGATCCGGACAGACACCAAGCGCGGCGGCCATCGCGTCAAACAGACGTCCTGCCGAGGAGGAAAGCGGTGCATTCACGCCCTGGCGGATCATCTGCTCGATCATCGCGACCGGCCTTTCTGCCAACATGCGCGCAACGGTGGTCCCGGCAATCCGGCCTTGCCAGTCCTCACCGAAAGCGGCGGCGAGATGCGCCACCGTATTGCGCCACGGCTCGCGCATCGCCTGGGCGCCACCCGGCAGCGCCACAGGCGCGAAATGCCCGACCCGTTGGAATCCGCCATAGCCGCCGAGAAGGATCTCACCGCCCCAGATCGTCTGGTCGGTTCCGAGACCCAGGCCGTCGAGGACGATACCGAGCGTCGCGTCATCGGCCGGCTCCATGCCATGCTCCGCGAGGCAACTCGCAAGATGCGCATGATGATGCTGCACGCGCACGAGCCTCGCGCCGGTCTCCTCGGCCAGCGCCTCGCCCCACCGGGTGGAGTGATAATCGGGATGCAGATCGACCGCGACACATTCGGGTTCGAAGCGAAAGGTGTCCCGAAAAAGCCCGATCGCCTTGCGGTAATCGGCATGCGTCGCTGCCTCTTCCAGATCGCCGAGATGCTGTGAGACGATCGCCTGACCGTCCTTCAACAGGCAGAAGCTCGACTTCAATTCGCCGCCCATCGCCAGCAGAAGCCGGGCATGGGAAAACCCGCTGGCCAGCGGCAGAGGGTCCGGCGCCAATCCGCGTGCCCGGCGCAGGATCTGCGGGCCAGGCTTGTCAAGCCGCATCACGGAATCGTCCAGCCGATTGACGATGTCGCGGTCATGCATGAGCCAGCAATCGGAGATCCCGGAAAGCCGGGCGCGGGCATCCTCATTGGCGGTCGCCTGAGGCTCTTCGGAGAGATTGCCGCTGGTCATCACCAAAGGCCCCTCCACCGCCGCCATCAGGAGATGATGCAGGGGCGTGTAGGGCAGCATGACGCCGATGCGGCCCTGCCCCGGCGCCACGCTCGGAGCGAGCATGTCTTCGACTTTGTCGAGAAGCACGATCGGGGCAGCGGGCCCTCCCAGCAGCTCCAGTTCAGCAGGAGAAATTGCGCAGAAGCCCGTGATCTGACTCACGTTTCGCGCCATCACCGCCAGCGGCTTGCTCTCCCGGCGCTTGCGCCGGCGCAACTCCGCAACAACCCCCTCGTTTCGCGCATCGCATGCCAGGTGGAAGCCGCCGATCCCCTTGATGGCCGCGATCCCGCCCGCGGTCAGCCGCTCCGCCACCTCGGTGATCGGATCGTCGCATTCGATCGGCCCTCGCCTGTCCTCCAGCCACAGTTGCGGCCCGCAGACCGGGCAGGCATTGGGTTGGGCGTGGAACCGGCGATCCGCCGGATCGCCATATTCCGCCGCGCACTCCGCGCACATCGTGAAACCCGCCATCGCGGTGTTCGCGCGGTCATAGGGGATCGCCCGGATGATCGAGAGCCGCGGTCCGCAATGGGTGCAGTTGGTGAAGGCGTAGCGGTAGCGCCGGTTGGCGGGATCGAAGATCTCGGCGAGACATTCCGGACAGGTCGCCGCGTCCGGCACGACCCCGGTGGAGACCGCCCCTTCCCGGCTTTCGACGATGCGAAAATCCGGATAGGGCGGCGCGCCGCCCAACGCCTCGCGCTCGATGGCGTCAATCCGTGCCAGCGGCGGCGGTGCCTCGCGCAGGCGCCTGAGAAAACTCTCCAGCGCGGCCGCCGCGCCCCACGCCTCGATCACCACTCCGGCGCCGTCATTCAGCACCTGGCCGGCCAGCCGGTCGTCCCGCGCCAATCGCCAGACATGCGGGCGAAAGCCGACGCCCTGCACCACGCCACGAACGCGAATTCTCCACCCGACAACCGGCAAGGCGTCAGCAGATCCGCGGCAATTGCTCGCCGGCGATCCAATCGACGAGCCGGCTGCCGCCGAAGCTGGTCGTCATCTGCACCATGCTGGCGTCGTCCTCGCGCACATGCCCGATCAGCGCCGCGTCGCGCCCGAGCGGATGCGCCCGCATGACGCCGAGCAACGTCTCGGCATCCTCCGACGCGCAGAAGCAGACCAGCTTTCCCTCATTGGCCACATGCAGCGGATCGAGGCCGAGCAGTTCGCAGGCCGCGGCCACGTCCGGCTTCACCGGGATTGCCGCCTCGTCCAGCAGCATGCCGACCCGCGCCGCATGCGCGATCTCGTTCAGCGTCGCCGCCAGCCCGCCACGAGTCGGATCGCGCAGCACCGCAATGCCCGGCACCGCCTCGATCATGGCGCCGACCAGCCCGTGCAGTGCGGCCGTGTCGGACCGGATCTCGGTCTCGAATTCCAGGTTCTCGCGTTTCGACAGGATCGCGACGCCATGATCGCCGATCGATCCCGACAGCAGGATCGCCTGTCCCGGCTTCGCCCGCGAGGCCGAGACATGCACGTCTTCAGGCACCACGCCGAGGCCGGTTGTGGTGATGAATACCCCGTCGCCCTTGCCCTTTTCGACGACCTTCGTATCCCCTGTCACGACCGGCACGCCAGCCTCCTCGGCGGCGCGCGCCATCGAAGCGACGAGGCGGTCCAGATCGGCGAGCGGAAACCCCTCCTCGAGGATGAATCCGGCCGTCAGGTAGAGCGGTCGCGCGCCGCTCATCGCGATGTCGTTCAGCGTGCCATGCACGGCAAGCGCGCCGATGTCGCCCCCCGGAAAGAAGAGCGGCGAGATCACGTGCCCGTCCGTCGCCATGACGAGCCGCCCCTGCGGCATGTCAAACAGCGCGGCGTCGTCGCCCTCGTCGAGGATCGGATTGGAAAGGTGCCGGCGGAACAGATCACGGATCAGATCCGCCATGGCCCGTCCGCCGCCGCCATGCGTCATGTCCACTCTGCCGGAGAGGCGCGCGGAAGCCCTGTCGGCGAAGGTCATGCGACTTCCGCTTCCCGCACAGGCGCCCGGAACCGGCCGTAGGTCCAGTAGGCCGCGCAGGCGCCTTCCGATGACACCATGCAGGAGCCCATCGGATTGTCCGGCGTGCACACCGTGCCGAACAGCTTGCAGTCGGTCGGCTTCTTCACGCCGCGCAGGATGGCGGGGCATTCGCAGGATTTCGTCTCGCGCGACTGCTTCTTGGAGATGGCGAAGCGCCTCTCGGCGTCGAATTCGCCATAGGCATCACGGATGGAAAGCGCGCTGTCGGCCACAGCGCCCAGCCCGCGCCACTCAAAGCTCGGGCGCAATTCGAGCACCTTGTCCACCAGTGCCTGCGCCTTGCGGTTGCCCTCGCGCGTGACGACGCGGGTGTATTCGTTCTCCACTTCGGCGCGGCCTTCATTGACCTGGCGGATCAGCATCAGGACGGACTGCATGACGTCGAGCGGCTCAAAGCCCGCGATCACCACCGGCTTGGCATATTTCTTCGCCGCGGCCTCATAGGGCGCGGACCCGATCACCGCGCTCACATGCGAGGGCCCGAGAAAACCGTCGATGCGCGCCGGCCCGCCCGGCGCGAAATCCGGCGAGTCCAGAATGTGCCCGATCGCTGCAGGGGTCAGCACATGGTTGCAGAAGACGGAGAAATTGGTGAGCCCCTCGGCCTGCGCCTGCAGGATCGCGACGGCGGTCGGCGGCGTCGTGGTCTCGAACCCGATCGCGAAGAACACCACCTGCCGGTCCGGATTGTCGCGCGCGATCTTCAGGGCGTCCAGCGTCGAATAGACCATGCGAATGTCCGCGCCGTCGGCCTTGGCGCGGATCAGCGAGCGTTGCTTCGTGCCCGGCACGCGCATCATGTCGCCATAGGAGCACAGGATCACGCCCTGCTTCTCGGCCAGTTCCACGGCGTCGTCGAGCCGCCGCACCGGCAGGACGCACACCGGACAGCCCGGCCCGTGCACGAACTCGACATTGTCGGGCATCAGGTCCTGAACACCATAGCGAAAGATCGCGTGGGTGTGCCCGCCGCAGAATTCCATGAAGTGATAGTCGCGCTCCGGCAGCGCCTCCTGCACGATCTGCCGGGCGAGCTTGTCGGCGAGCGCCCGGTCGCGGAACTCGTCGACATATTTCATGCCGCGCCCTCGCCCATTTCGGCCAGTTCCTCCTGAAGAATGCCGGCCTCGGCCATCAGGGCCAGCGTGCGCTGCGCCTCCTCCTCGCTCAACCGATGCAGAGCATAGCCGACATGGATCAGCACGTAGTCGCCGACCGCGACCTCGTCGAGCAGCGCCACGGAGATGCGCTTCTTCACGCCCTCCAGCGCGACGACCGCCATCTCGCCCTCTTCAAGGGCCGTGACCTTTGCCGGGATCGCAAGACACATGCCGCCGCTCCTATTCCGCCGCCGTGCCGAGCGGATGGCCGGCCAGCACCATGCCCCGCGCAGCCATCAGCCAGGCGATCCAGCTGTCCATCCCGCCGCCCGTGCGCGCCGAAACCTGCAGGACCTTGATCTGCGGATTGACCTTTCGGGCATTGGCGACGGTGGCGGCGATGTCGAAATCGAGATGCGGCAGCAAATCCGTCTTGTTGAGGAGGACGAGATCGGAAGCTGCGAACATGTCGGGATATTTCAAAGGCTTGTCCTCGCCCTCGGTGACCGAGAGGATGGCGACCTTGTGCGCCTCGCCGAGATCGAATGCGGCCGGACAGACGAGATTGCCGACATTCTCGATGAACACCACGGAGCCTTCGACGGGCGCCAGCGTCTCCAGCGCATGGCCGACCGTGTGCGCGTCGAGATGGCAGCCCTTGCCGGTGTTGATCTGCACGGCCGGCGCGCCCGTCGCGCGGATGCGGTCTGCGTCGTTGGTGGTCTGCTGGTCGCCTTCGATCACGAAGCTCTGCAGCCGCCCGCCCAGCAATTCGATGGTCTTCACCAGAAGCGCGGTCTTGCCCGAGCCGGGGCTTGAGACGAGATTGAGCGCCAGCACGCCGCGATCGGCAAAAAACGACCTGTTTTCAGACGCATAGGCGTTATTCTTGGCAAGAATGTCCAGTTCGAGCTGCAGCGTGCGATTGTGATCGCCATGGTCATGATCGTGATGGTGATGATGGCCATGCGCCGACCCTTCGATTCGGGCGCCGTCGCTGCCGCATCCGCACGTCGTGCACATCAGTTCACCTCCAGTTCCTTGATCCGCAACTCATCGCCGCTCGTCACCTTCAGATTGTGCGAACCGCAATTCGGACACGGATCGAACCTTTCCTCGATACTCGCTTCCGTGCCGCAGTCGAGGCAAGTCGCCCGCACCTCGGTCTCGATGATGTCCAGCGCCGCGCCTTCGGCCAGCGAATTGCGCATCACCACGTCGAAACCGAACTTCAGTGCCTCGATCTCGACACCGGCCAAGGGCCCGATCTCGAGACTGATCCGCCTCACGCCCGAAAAATCCTGCGCACGCGCCTGTTCCTTGATCAGGTCGAGAATGCTCTCGCAGATCGACATCTCATGCATGGACGCTGACCGGTCGGCTGAGTGTATCCTCATACCAGGAGAGAAAGAAGGCCTTCGCCGCCTCGAGGTTTGCCTCGGCCCTGCCCGACAGCCCTTCCCAGACCTCGCCGAACTCATAGCCCGATATGCCCAGCACATAGGCCTCGGGCGTTCCGCCATAGAGCGTGTCGGCGAGCGCCAGAACGGTCTCCGGGCGCAGACTGTGACTGCCCAGCACCTCCGGCCGGCCCGGCGCGACGCGTTCGAAGCGAAACGGTTCGCCTGAACCGATCAGCGCATCGGCGAAGACCACAAGGTCCCGGTCGGCGACCGCCAGCGCATGTTCGGCGACAAGCTGGTAGTCCGTATCGACGTCCAAGCCCGCAAGCGCGCGCGCCGACATCGCCTCGGAGAAGGCCGGCCCGAGGCCGTCATCGCCGCGCCCGGGATTGCCGTAGCCGATCAACAAGGCTTTCCGGATTTCCAAGTCACCTCACATGCACTGCGCCTGACGGTCGACCAGCGTCCCGTCGGCGTCGAAGAGCTCGACCTGCAGGGGCATCTGTCCAAGCGCATGCGTGGCGCAGGACAGGCAGGGGTCATAGGCGCGGATCGCCACTTCGACATGGTTGAGCATGCCTTCGGTGATCTCTTCCTTGCCCGACAGATGCTTCACCGCGACGTCCTTCACCGCGCGATTCATGCCCTCGTTGTTGTGGGTCGTCGAGACGATCAGGTTGCAATAGGTGACCTGGTCGTGCTCATCGACCCTGTAGTGGTGGATGAGATTGCCGCGCGGCGCCTCGATCACGCCCACGCCCTCGTCGCGACGATCGCCCTTGGCGACGAGATCGGTGCCCTGAAGATCGGGATCGTTGAGGAGGTCGCGGATCTTCTCCACGCAATGCAGCACCTCGATCATGCGGGCCCAGTGATTGGCGAGCGTCGAATTGTTCGGCGAACCGCCAGTCACCGCCTTCAGGTCCTGATGCGCCTTGTTGGCGAGTGGTGTGTCGATATGGCTCGCCGTGTTCATGCGCGCGAGCGGCCCGACGCGATACCAGCCCGCTTCCGGCCCGAGTTCCTTGATGAACGGGAATTTCATGTAGGACCAGGAGCGTACGTCCTCGATCAGCACCTCATGATATTTCGGATAGGGAAGCTGATCGAAGATCGCGCCACCATCCGACCGCACCGCGCGCAGATTGCCATGATAGAGGTCGAGCGCGCCGTCATCTTCGCGCACCAGCGACATGTAGTTGGAGGGGAACGTGCCGAATTCGGCGATCAGGTCCTCGTGCTCCAGCGTGTAGTCGCGCGCGAGATTGAGCGCATCCAGCGCCCAGGCTTCCATCTCGTCGATCGTCTTGAGAAAATGATCGCGCTGTTCGATCGACAGGTTGCGGTTGATGCCGCCCGGAATGGCGCCAGTGCCGTGTACCTTCTTGCCCGCCGTCGCCTCGATGATTTCCTGCCCGAACTTGCGCATGAGCACGGCGCGCTTGCCCAGTTCCGGCTGCTCCTTCAGCACCTCGAAAATGTTACGCTTGGCCGCCGGCGCGCCGAAGCCGAACAACAGGTCTGGAGCCGCCAGATGGAAGAAATGCAGCACATGGCTCTGCATCACCTGACCGTAATGCATCAGCCGGCGCATCTTCTCCGCCGTCGGCGGCAACTGGTCGACGCCGGCGATCATGTCCATGGCTTTCGCCGCGGCGAGATGGTGGCTGACCGGGCAGATGCCGCAGAGCCGCTGCACGATCACCGGCACTTCCCACATCAGCCGGCCGCGAATGAAGCGCTCGAAACCGCGGAACTCGACGATGTGCAGCCGCGCCTCGTCGACCTCGTTGTCGCGGTTGAGGTGGATGGTGACCTTGCCGTGCCCTTCGACACGGGTCACGGGGGAGATCTCGATCAGTCTTGGTTCGCCCAATGTCTCTCTCCAGCCGTCAGTCGAACTTGATCATTTCGCGCTCGAAACCGCGGAACTTGCCCGTGAGCAGCTTCGCCAGCGTTTCGAAGATGATGTCGCCGGTCGGCGCGCAGCCCGGGATCTGGTAGTCGATCTCAACGACGTCCGAACAGGGATAGACCTCGTCGAGCAGCAGCGGCAGCGCCGGGTCGTTCGGAATGTCGTGCGTCGTGTTCCGGATGTAGCGGCCGGTGATGTAGGCCTCTTCCAGGCATTCGCGCAGCGGCGCGTCCGAATGCATGATCGCGTTGCGCATGGCCGGCAGGCCGCCCATGATCGCACATTGGCCAATCGAGATCAGAATATCGCAATTGCGCCGGAAATCATGCAGCACATGCACGTTCTCCTCGTTGCAGCACCCGCCTTCGATGATGCCGATGTCACAGCGCTTGGTGAAGCGCTTGATGTCGGTCAGCGGCGACCGGTCCACCTCGACCAGTTTCATCAGCTCGATCAGCCGCTCGTCGATGTCCAGGATCGCCATGTGGCAGCCGAAGCAGCCCGCCAGCGACGCCGTGGCGATCCGGGCCTTGGGAAGCTCAGTCATGGCGCTTCTCCTCGATCTCGTGGCCGATCAGCCCCTTGTCGAATTCGCGCTCGCCGATCGGCGTCACGAAGCCGACACGCTTGCGGATGATGCAGCCGACCGGGCACACTTCCTCGGAGATCGCGTGATCCGTCACCTTGGCGTCGGTATGCGCCAGGTTCTCGCCATTGACGGCGACGCGCCGATGAATTCCGCGACCGACATAGCCGAAGACGCCCTTGCCATCGACGTCCTGCGAAGCGCGAATGCAACGGCCGCAACTGATGCAGCGATTGGTGTCGAGCGCGATGTCGGGATGCGACGCGTCGAGCGCCCGGCAGGGCTCAAGGTAGGGGAACTTGGTCGGCTCGACCATTTCCAGCCGGTAGGCCATGGCCTGCAATTCGCAATTGCCGCTGGCCTCGCAGATCGGGCACAGATGGTTGCCCTCGTGGAACAGCATTTCCACCAGGTCGCGGCGCAGCTTGCTCAGATGCGGCGTTTCGTTTTCGACCGCCTGGCCCGGCGCTGCCGGCTGGGTGCAGGCCGCGACGCTGCGCCCGCCCGCCTTTACCGTGCACACCCGGCACCCGCCCTGGTGGCGCAGCCCCTCGTGGTCGCAGAGGCGCGGAATGTAGACACCCGCCTCGTCGGCGGCTTCCATGATGGTCTGGCCGGCATGCGCCGTCACCTCGACACCGTCGATGGTGAAGGTGAAGCCGGTCTCTTTCTCCGTGCCGCTCATTGACTGAAATCCTTGTCGAAGATGTAGGACCGCCGCTTGGCGATTCTGCGGGCGTCATCGATCGCCGACTGGATGTCGAACGTCGCCCGGATCCGGTCCTTCGACGGCTTGGTCATCGCCGAATAGACCAGCGGGAAGTTCTTCAAGGTGGTCAGGATGGGATTGGGCGAGGTCATCCCCAGCCCGCAGCGGCTGGTCTCGATAATTGTCCCGGAAAGCTCCTTCAGGTACTCGATGTCCTCGGCATTCGCGAGGCCCTTGCGGAATTTCTGGATCGCCTTCTGGAGGAACACGTTCCCCACCCGGCAAGGCGTGCAGTAGCCGCAGCTCTCATGCACGAAGAACGACATGTAATATTCGACGATCTCCAGGATGTTGCGCTCGCCGGAAAAGACGATCACCGCGCCGCCAGTCGCCAGGTCGTCGAAGGTCAGCCGCCGATGGAAACTGTCGCGCGCGATCATCGTGCCGCTCGGACCGCCCACCTGTACGGCGGCGGCGTCTTCGTCCCCGACCATCTCCAGAAGCTCCCAGACGGTGTGGCCGTAGGGCAATTCGTAGATGCCGGGATTGAGGCAGTCGCCGCAGACCGACAGAAGCTTGGTGCCGTGGCTGCCTTCCGTCCCCATAGCGTGGAACCACTCCGCCCCGCGATCGAGAATGCGCGCGGCGTGGCAGAACGTCTCGACATTGTTGACAACGGTCGGATAGCCAAGATAGCCGCGATTGACCGGAAAGGGTGGCCGCGTCTTCGGTTCGCCCGGCAGCCCCTCGCAGGAACTGATCAGCGCCCCCTCCTCGCCGCAGATATAGGCACCGGCGCCGAGCTGGATGCGAATGTCGAAGTCGAAACCCGCGACCCCGAGAATGTCCTTGCCGAGCAGCCCGCGCCGTCGCCGCTCCGCCAGCACGCCTTCCAGCAGCTTGCGCAGATAGACATATTCGCCGCGCAGATAGAGGATGCCTTCCTTGGCGCCGACGGCCCGGGCGGCAATCGTCATGCCCTCGAACAAGAGATGCGGACGTTCCGTCAGCAGGACCCGGTCCTTGAAGGTGCCGGGTTCGCCCTCGTCCGCATTGCAGAGCACGAAGGTCTTTTCCGCCTTTTCGCTCGCCGCGAAACGCCATTTCCTGCCGGTGGTGAAGCCCGCGCCACCGCAGCCGCGCAGGCCGCTGTTTTCGACCGTGGTGATGATCTGCGTTGGCGTCAGGCCGACGGCCTTGCCGAGGCCTGCCTCTTCCGGAACCGGGCCAAGCAGCACCTCGCCGGCATGGCGGATGTTGTTGTCCACCATGCGCGTGGCCTGCTCATGGGCCGTCAGGTCGTCGAAGCGCTCGTTCACAAGTTTCGAAGGCGACGTTCCCGCCTTCAGCGCCTCGGCGGCAGACCGCGCCGTCTCGGCGGTGAGCTTTGTCAGGACGACATCGTTGACCATCGCCGCCGGTGCCTGGTCGCACATGCCGATACAGGGCGTGTACTCCAGCGAAAAGGCGCCGTCATTGGAGGTTTGCCCGACCTTGATGCCGAGCACCTCCTCGAACGCCTTGGCCACTTCTTCCAGCCCGGCATAGCGATCGACAATGTCGTTGCAGAGCCGGATCGTCACGCGCCCCTTCGGGGTCTGCGACAGGAAGGAGTAGAAGCTGGCGACACCCTCGACCTCGATCCGTGACAGGCCCGTCTGGCGGGCGACAGTCTCCATCACCTTGGGCGAGATCCAGCGGAACCGGTCCTGCACGTCGAGCAGGATGTCGAGCATCCGGTGACGATCGTTTGCGTAGGTTTCGCAGATCTCCACGATCTGCTCCTGGGGTATGGATGGCACCGAAACGGCAGGGCCGGTCAATTCAGCTGATTGGGCATCTGTGGACATGCTGTCTTCGCTGCTCCTGAACCGCTTGCACCCGCATCGGCCGTGCAAGCCCCGCCGGGAACGGGACTTCGCATCGCAACATTCCAGCCGGTGACACCGGGCGAGGAACGTTCACACGACCGCGACCACGCACCATCACGATCCGGGTTGAATCCCCCGCTCCAAACATCGGAGCGCCGAATATTGGCGAAAAAGCCGCTTCATCATGGATGATTCCGGCTTATGCACACCTCGGCATGATCGCTACTTCCCTTTCGGGCAGAACTTTTGATTTGGCCGCTGACCGCACTTCACACCGGTTCCGGCCAAGCTTCAAGCCTTCGCAATGCAAAAAAACAGGCGGACGCGGGAATGCGCCGCGGCACGACGGCACATTCCGTTACGTCGCCAATTGTCTGGCGCGGTCAGATTGTCAGGCGTTTTCGCGAACCGGGCGGATACGGTCCGCGGCTTCTAGCACCAGGGGATCGAGCCCCTCGCCGCCTTTCGCAAGGGCGTCGAACAACTGGGCGCGCATTCGTGGCTCCCAGAAATTGGAGATGTGCTCGGCAACGCCGACCACGCCCTCGTCATGCGGCTTCGACCTGAAGAAGGTGGCGATCTGGTTGGCCATGCGAACGAGTTTGTCAGGCGACATCGGCAATCTCTCCATGGGCGATCCGGCGCGGATGCGTGAAGATTTCGTGGTCCTCGTCGCGAACGACGGCGACGAGCGTGACATTGGCGTCTTGCGCCGTGCGCACCGCAAGCGCGGTCGGCGCGGAAATGGCGAGCACGATCGGAGCGCCGATCGCGGCCGTTTTCTGGATCATCTCCAGCGAGACCCGGCTGGTCAGCAGAACGGCGCCCTCGCCCGCATCGACATCCGAGCGCGCAAGCGCGCCGGCAAGCTTGTCGAGCGCGTTGTGCCGGCCGACATCCTCGCGCGCGAATACCAGGCCGCTGCCCGGTGTCCAGAACCCGGCGGCATGCACGGCCCCCGATTCGGCGTTCATCGGCTGAACCTTCGTCAGCTCTGCCATGGCGCGGGCGATGTCGTCGGCCGCGAGCTTGAAGTCGCTGTCGACGGCGCGGCGCGGCTTCACGGCTTCCGCGATGCTCTCCACCCCGCACAGACCGCATCCGACCGGACCAGCCATGGCGCGCCGGCGCTTCGCCAGCCTCTCGCCGATCTCGTCGCTGACGCGGATCTGGAGATCGACACCGTCCTCGACCTCGACAACCTCGAGCTGTTCGATGTCGCTGGCGTCAGCGACCAGCCCCTCGTTCAGCGCAAACCCGACGGCGAAATCCTCCAGATCGGAGGGCGTCGCCATCATCACGGCTTGGGTCACGCCATTAAAGGACAGCGCCACCGGCGTTTCCTCGGCGAGCATCCGCGGGCCGGAGCCCGCGCGTCCGGCGCGCCGATATTGCCGCTCATGGGGTCGCAGCGACCGCATCGGGTTACTCGGCCGGCTCCGCATGGAGGATGCGGCGCGACTGCTTCGCCTGTTCCTCATACTCGACCTGCCATTCCGTCGGTCCGTTCGACGGCGTGACCTGCACCGCGGTCACCTTGTATTCCGGGCAGTTGGTCGCCCAGTCGGAGAAATCGGTGGTGATCACATTCGCCTGCGTGCCCGGATGGTGGAACGTCGTGTAGACGACGCCCGGCGCGACGCGGTCGGTGATCAGCGCACGCAACGATGTCTCGCCTGAACGGCTTGCGAGCCGCACATAGTCGCCGTCGCGGATGCCGCGCTGTTCGGCGTCATGCGGGTGGATTTCGAGGCGGTCCTCGTCATGCCACATCACGTTCGCCGTCCGCCGCGTCTGCGCGCCCACATTGTACTGGCTGAGGATACGCCCGGTCGTCAGCAACAGCGGGAAGCGCGGGCCGGACTTCTCGTCCGTCGCCACATATTCGGTGACGATGAACTTGCCTTTGCCGCGCACGAAGCCGTCGACATGCATCACCGGCGAGCCTTCGGGATTTGCGTCGTTGCAGGGCCACTGCACCGAGCCCTTCTCTTCCAGCAGGTCGTAGTTCACGCCGGCAAAGCTCGGCGTGGTCGCTGCGATCTCGTCCATCACCTGGCTCGGATGGGTGTAGGTCCAGTTCGCGCCCATCGCGTTCGCCAGCATCTGGGTGATCTCCCAGTCGGCATAGCCGTTCTTCGGGCTCATCACCTTGCGAACCCGGTTGATGCGGCGTTCGGCGTTGGTGAAGGTGCCGTCCTTTTCAAGGAAGGTCGAACCCGGCAGGAACACATGCGCGTAGTTGGCGGTCTCGTTCAGGAAGAGATCGTGCACGATCACGCATTCCATCGCCGCCAGACCGGCCGCGACATGCTTCGTGTCCGGATCGGATTGCAGGATGTCCTCGCCCTGGATGTAGATGCCCTTGAACGTGCCGTCGACGGCCGCGTCCAGCATGTTGGGGATGCGCAAACCCGGCTCCGACGAGATCGTCACGCCCCACAGGCTCTCGAAGATGTCGCGCACCTCCGGCTTGCTGACATGCCGATAGCCCGGCAACTCGTGCGGGAAGGAGCCCATGTCGCAAGAGCCCTGCACGTTGTTCTGGCCGCGCAGCGGGTTCACGCCGACACCCGGCCGGCCGATATTGCCGGTCAGCATGGCAAGATTGGCGATCGCCATCACCGTGGTCGAACCCTGCGAGTGCTCGGTGACGCCGAGACCGTAATAGATCGCGCCATTGCCGCCGGTCGCATAGAGACGCGCCGCGCCGCGGATTTCGGCAGCCGGCACGCCGGTCATCGCCTCGGTGGCTTCCGGCGAATTCCGCGGATCGGCGACGAAGGCGGCATAATCCTGGAACTCGTCCCAGTCGCAGCGCTCGCGGATGAAGGCTTCGTCCATCAGCCCTTCGGTGACGATCACATGCGCCAGCGCGGTCAGCACGGCGACATTGGTTCCGGGCTTCAGCGGCAGGTGATGCGCCGCCGCGACATGCGGCGTACGCACGAGGTCGATGCGGCGCGGATCGATGACGATGAGCTCGGCGCCCTCGCGAAGCCGCTTCTTCAGCCGCGAGCCGAAGACCGGATGGCCGTCGGTCGGGTTCGCACCGATGACGATCACGACGTCCGTCTGCTCGACGGAGTCGAAATCCTGCGTGCCGGCCGACGTACCGAAAGCCTGGCCGAGGCCGTAGCCGGTCGGCGAATGGCAGACGCGGGCGCAGGTGTCGGTGTTGTTGTTGCCGAACACGGCGCGCGTCAGCTTCTGCACGAGGAAGGTCTCCTCATTCGTGCAGCGCGACGAGGTGATCACGCCGACCGATTCCTTGCCGTAATCTTTCTGCAGGTTTTTCAGCCGGTTGGCGGTGAAACTCAAAGCCTCTTCCCAGGAGACCTCGCGCCACGGCTCGTCGATCGTGTCGCGGATCATCGGATTCAGGATGCGGTCCTGGTGGTTGGCGTAGCCCCAAGCGAAGCGGCCCTTCACGCAGGAATGGCCGCGGTTCGCCTTGCCGTCCTTGTAGGGCACCATGCGCACCAGTTCCTCGCCGCGCATTTCAGCCTTGAAGGAGCAGCCGACGCCGCAATAGGCGCAGGTCGTCACGACCGAATGTTCCGGCTGGCCGATCTCGATGACCGACTTCTCGGTCAGCGTCGCCGTCGGGCAGGCCTGCACGCAGGCGCCGCAGGAGACGCATTCGGAAGACAGGAAGTCCTCGTGCATGCCCGGCGAGACACGGCTGTCGAAGCCCCTGCCCTCGATGGTCAGCGCGAAGGTGCCCTGCACTTCCTCGCAGGCCCGCACGCAGCGCGAGCAGACGATGCATTTCGACGGATCGTAGGTGAAATACGGGTTCGACTCGTCCTTCGGCATCCAGCGCATGTTCGGCTGGTCGCCGGAACGCGCCGTCACGTGGCTGTCGCCCTCGTAGCCGTAGCGCACGTCGCGCAGCCCGACCTCGCCGGCCACGTCCTGCAGCTCGCAATCGCCATTGGCCGCGCAGGTCAGGCAGTCCAGCGGATGGTCGGAGATGTAGAGCTCCATCACGCCGCGCCGCAGCGACTTCAACTGCTCGGTCTGGGTGTGGACGACCATGCCTTCAGTCACCGGCGTGGTGCACGAGGCCGGCGTCCCGCGCCGTCCCTCGATCTCGACAAGGCACATGCGGCACGAGCCAAAGGAATCGACCATGTCGGTGGCGCACAGCTTCGGCACCTTGATGCCGGCCTCCATCGAGGCGCGCATCACCGACGTGCCTTCCGGCACCGTGACGTCGAAACCGTCCACGGAGAGCGTGATCATCTTCTCCGCCCGTGACGCGGGCGTGCCGAAATCCGTTTCTTGAATCAGGCGCATGATCTCACTCCGCTGCTTGCAGGAAAGGATTGTTACGGAAGTCGTCGGCGAAATGCGTCAGAGCGCTCATCACCGGATAGGGCGCAAAACCGCCGAGCGCGCAGAGCGAACCGAGTTTCATCGTGTTGCAGAGATCCTCGACCAGCTCGAGGTTCTTCTCGCGCTCGATGCCCTGCATGATCTTGTCCACGGTCTCCGCGCCGCGCACCGCGCCGATGCGGCACGGCGTGCACTTGCCGCAGCTCTCGATCGCGCAAAATTCGAAGGCGAAGCGGGCCTGCTTCAACATGTCGGCCGTCTCGTCGAAGACGGTGACGCCTGCATGGCCGATCAGCCCGTCCTTTTCCGCGAAGGCCTCGTAGTCGAACGGCGTGTCGAAAAGCGCCCGCGGGAAATAGGCGCCCAACGGTCCGCCCACCTGCACCGCCTTCACCGGCCGGCCTGTCGCCGTACCGCCGCCGATCTCGTCCACGATCTCGCCGAGCGTCAAGCCGAAAGCGGTCTCGTAGAGGCCGCCATGCTTCACATTGCCGGCGATCTGGATCGGAATGGTGCCCCGCGACCGGCCCATGCCGAAGTCGCGATAATAGTCCGCGCCCTTGTCGAGAATGACCGGCACGGATGCGAGCGAGATGACGTTGTTGACCACGGTCGGCCGACCGAGGAAGCCCTCATGCGCCGGCAATGGCGGCTTGGCGCGCACCACGCCGCGCTTGCCTTCCAGGCTGTTGAGAAGCGAGGTCTCCTCGCCGCAGACATAGGCGCCCGCGCCCACGCGCACCTCGATGTCGAAACCCTTGTCCGATCCCAGCACGGAAGCGCCGAGCACGCCCTTTTCGCGGGCGATGCCGATTGCCGCGTTCATGATGCGGATCGCGTCGGGATATTCTGAGCGAAGATAGATGTAGCCCTTGGTCGCCGCCGTCGCGAGGCCGGCGATCGCCATGCCCTCGATGAGCACGAAGGGGTCGCCCTCCATGATCATCCGGTCGGCGAACGTGCCGCTGTCGCCTTCGTCTGCGTTGCAGACGATGTATTTCTGCGGGCCGGCCGCATCCAGCACGGTCTTCCACTTGATGCCGGTCGGGAAGCCGGCGCCGCCGCGTCCGCGCAGGCCGGAATCGGTGACCGTCTGGACGATGTCGGAGGCCGCCATCGCGACGGCCTTGCGCAGCCCCTTCAGGCCGTCATGCGCCTCGTAGTCCTCCAGCGACAGCGGATCGACGATCCCGCACCGCGCGAAAGTCAGCCGCGTCTGGTTCTTCAGGAACGGAAGCTCATCCGGCGCGCCGAGCGAAAGCGCGTGATCACCACCGGACAGGAAACCGGCGGAAAACAGCGACGGTACATCACCCGCGGTCACCGGGCCATAGGCGACGCGGCCCTCGGCGGTCGCGACCTCGACCATCGGCTCCAGCCAGTACATGCCGCGCGACCCGTTGCGCACGATCGTGACATCGGCGCCGTGGCTCGCCGCCGCTTCGCCGATCGCCTTCGCGACTTCGTCGGCACCCAGCGCCAGCGCGCCGGAATCACCGGGAACGTAAATCGTGACCGTCATAACCGCACCTCCGCGGCGATGGCGTCGATGCGCGCCTCGTCGATGCGCCCGACCACCTTGCCGTCCACCATCGCGGCCGGCGCGCAGGCGCACAGGCCGAGGCAATAGACTGCCTCCAGCGTCACGGAGCCGTCCGGCGCCGTCTCGCCGAAGTCGACCTTGAAGCGCCCCTTGGCATGCTCGGCGATCCGGTCGCCGCCCATCGACTGGCAGGCCTCGGCCCGGCAGATCTTCACGCTGTGGCGGCCGGCCGGCTGCTCGCGGAAGTCATGATAAAAGCTCATCACGCCATGCACTTCGGCCCGGCTCAGATTGAGCTTGCCGGCGATGACGGGCAGCGCCTCGCGCGGCACGCAGCCGAGCTCCTCCTGCACAGCGTGCAGGATGGGCAGCAAAGGTCCTTCGAGATTGGAGAATTCATCGACGATCGCCTCGATTCGATCGTCGGAAAAGTCGGGCGACAGGTCCAATGCCATGTCGTTCCTCCCCTATGTGGCCGCTATGTATACATCATGCCAGAGATCGGCATTCGGGATCAATAATGGATTTCCGTCAATTGATAGGAAATCTCTATCAACCTCACAGCAGCTTCCCGGCGACCACGGAGGCGCATTTCAGCAGGGCGTCGATGACCGGCGTGCGCGGTTCGCGTTCCTCGGCCACCACACCGATCGTCTGGATCGCGTCCGGCTGCGTCAGCGGCAGCGCGCGGATCGTCCCTGCCGCGTTGAAGATGTCGACGACCCGCGCCGGCAGGATCGACGACCACGCACCGGCGAGCACATGCGAGACCAGTGCGATCATCGAATCCGATTCGAGCACCGGCCGCGCCTCGACGCCGACTTCCTCGAAATAATGGTTGATGATGCGCCGGTTCTGCATGTCCGGTGTCAGCAGGCAGAGCGGCGTGGCGCTCGCCTCCTTCCACGTCACCGTCTCGCGGCCGGCGAACAGCTCGGGCGACGCGGTGACGAACATGTAGCGCTCTTCGTAAAGCGGCAGGCTGGCCACACGGCCCAGCGGTTCGTTCGCCAGATAGGTGATGCCGACGTCGATCTCCAGATTGTCGACCAGTTCAAGGATCTCGTCGGAGGCGCGCGACAGCACCGTGAAGCTCACGCCCGGATGCAGCGCGTTGAAGGCCACGCTCAGCTCGCGCACCATCGGCAGCGCCGTCGGGATGGCGGCGATGCGCAGCCGCCCGTGCAAACCGTGCCGCGCGGCGTTGATTTCCATGCGCATCGCCCGCGCGTCGCCGACGATGCGCCGCGCCCAGTCCAGCACGCGCTCGCCCTCGGGCGTCAGCCCCTGGAAGCGCGATCCACGCTTCACCAGCAGCACGCCGAGCTGTTCCTCCAACTGCTTGATCGAGGCCGACAGCGTCGGTTGGCTGACATTGCAGGCTTCCGCAGCCTTGCCGAAATGCTTTTCGCGGGCCAGCGCCAGGAAGAATTCCAGCTTGTCGATCATGCGGGCAGCGCCTCTCCGGTTTCACGCCTTTTATCGCGTCCCGGTCAGCGCCCGCAATGAGCACGCGTCAGGCAAGGAATGCGCGCAGCAGCCGCGATTCGTCGTTCGTGGCCAAAGTGGGAGCGTGTCCGACACCGGCGAACTCCACCAGTTCCGGTTTCGGCCCGCGTTCGCACATCTCCGACGCAACCGCCTTCGGCAGCACGTCCGATTGGGCGCCCCGCAACAGCAGGGTCTTCGCCCCGATCGCGTCCCAGGCAGGCCAGCAATCGAGATCGGATTTGTGCAGGGTGAACTGACTGACGATCTGCGGATCGTAATGCACGGTCACGCGACCGTCGTCTTTACGTCGCGACGACGTGTCTGCCATGCGCCGCCAAAAGACGTCGCTGTTCTGACCGAAGGGCGCATAGCTGGTTCGCAGCCAGTGCTCCATCTCGCCGATCGTGTCGAAGCTCGGCGGGCTGCCGACATAGTCGCGTATCCGCCCCGCCGCTTCTTCCGGGATCCACGGCCCGATGTCGTTCACCACCAGATGGGTGATCCGCCCCTTCAGCGCGCCGGCGGCAAGCGTGACGCCGATCAGCCCGCCCATCGAGGTCCCGATCCAGCGCAGCGTGGTCACCCCGAAATGATCGAGGATCGCCTCGGCATGGGCCCCGTAGGTCGCGAATGTGTAGCCCGTCGCGGCATCCTTGGCCCAGGACGACAGCCCCCGGCCGAGCGTGTCCGGACAGATCACGAAATAATCGTCCGACAGCGCGATCGCCGCCTCGTCGAAGTCGCGGCCGGTCCGCGCCAGCCCGTGCCACATGATCAGCGCCGGCTTGCCCTCGTCGCCCCAGGTGCTGACATGCAGTTCGTGTTCGCCGCAGGAAACGTAAACCGAGCGCCGCTCAACCATCAGTGACTGCCTTTCCTCATCAATGTTCCCGCAATGCCCGCCGGGAAGAAGTAGACCAGCAGGATGAACAGCACGCCGAGCCACAAAAGCCAGCGGTCGGGTTCGAGCAGATCCGGCAACAGCGGCACGCCCGAAGTCGATTGCGCAGCCACCTCCATCAGGTCCTTCAGATAGAACTGCGCAAGGCTCATGAGCACGACGCCGATCACCGCCCCCACCATCGTGCCCATCCCGCCGATCACCACCATCAGCAGGATGTCGATCATGATCGAGAAGGAGAGCGTCGTCTCCGGCCCGGTATATTTCAGCCAGACCGCCCAGACCGTGCCGGCGAGCGCGGCGATGACGGCGGCGATGACGAAGACGGAGGTGCGGTAGGCGACGACGCGGTAGCCGATCGCCTCGGCGCGCATCTCGTTCTCGCGGATCGCCTCCAGCACGGTGCCGAGCGGCGAGCGCACGATGCGCATTAGCGCGAAGAACAGCACCAGGCAGGAGAGAAACACGAAATAATATGCGGCGATCTTGCCGTTCATCGACACGCCGAAGAGCTTCAGGACCTTACCATCACCGTCGGTCAAGAGCTTCGTCGCTGGCTTGAACAGGTCGGGCGCCTTGTAGACGATCCCGTCCTCGCCGCCCGTGAAATCGGAGAATTGCGACGCCAGCACCATCATCACCGAGGCCGCCGCCAGGGTCACCATGGCGAAGAAGATCGCCTTGACGCGCAGCGACAACACACCGATCGCCACCGCCAGCACGATCGCGGTCACCACGCCGGCCGCACCGCCGAGGATCACGGCGCCCCAGCCCGGACCCATGCCCTTCAGCGCGATCGCCGCGCCATAGGCGCCAAGGCCGAAGAACATGGTATGGGCGAAAGACACGATGCCGGTATAGCCGATCAGGAGATCGTAGCTCGCCGCCAGCACGATGAAGACGCAGATGCGCGCCGCCACCTGGCTGGAGCGCACGTCCTGGAACAGGAACGGCGCGAAGGCCAGCGCCAGCCCGATGGCGAGCACGACGGCGTAGACGATCAGCCGTCCCCTGCGGGCGGGATCGGCTTGCGGCGCGGAAGCGAGGTCGATCGTCGTCATGGCCGGCTCCTCATCGGCTGACCGCCGGCCGCAACCCGAGCGGCCGCCACAGCAGGATCGCCATCATCAGAAGCATGTTCGAGGCAAGCGACAGCTTCGGGAAGATGAAGGCGACATAGTTGCCCAGCAGGCCGACCAGCAGCGCACCGAGCAGCGACCCCTCGATGGAGCCGAGCCCGCCGATGATGACGACGATGAAGACCAGGATCATCAATTCGCCGCCGAGCGCGCCGGTGATCAGCCCCTGGTATCCGGCCCACATCGCCCCGCCCATCGCGGCGAGCGCCGAGCCAGCCATGAAGACGCCGATGAAGATGCGGTCGATCTTGAAGCCCAGCGCCTCGACCATCTCGCGATTCTCCACCCCGGCGCGGATCAGGAGGCCGATGCGGGTGCGGTTGAGCACGAGATTGAGCGCGATGAAGACGACCAGGCCGAGGAAGAAGGCGAAGACACGATAGATCTCGATCGCCACGTCGCCGATGATGAAGGAGCCGTCGAGCAGGGCCGGTCGCGGCACGGCGACCGGATTGCCGCCCCAGATCGCAAGGATGATCTGCTCGGCGACGATCAGCGCGCCGATGGTGATCAGGATCTGGCGCAGATGGTCGGAATAGACCGGCTTCACGATCACGCGCTCGAAGAACAGCCCCGCGATCAAACCGAACACGGTCGCCGCGCCCAGCGCCGCAAACAGCGCGAGGAAGTTCAGCGTCAGCGAATCCGCGCCGACCCAGGCCGCCAGCGCCGCCAGCACCGACGCCGCGATGAACGCGCCGAACGAGATGAACGCGGAATGGCCGAAATTCAGGACGTCCATCAGGCCGAAGACGAGGCTGAGGCCCGACGCCATCAGGAAGATCATCATGCCCATGGCGAGGCCGGCGATCGTCAGCGTCACCCATGACGAAAACGAGCCGACCAGCGGCAGGGCGACGATCATCAGGATCACCGGCAGCGCGTTGACCCCGCCGATCCGGTCGAATGCCGCAGCGATGGAAGAGTTGTTGCTCATCGTCTCCCCTATTGGTGCGCGTCCAGCGACAGGCTCAGCAGGCGCGTCTGCAGGTCCTTGTCCTCGACCAGTTCGCCCATCCGGCCCGCATGCGCGATCCGCCCGTCGTCGATCACGCAGACATTGCGGCCGAGCGACGAGGCGAACAGGAAATTCTGCTCCACCAGCAGGATCGTCGAATCCTGCGAGATCTCCTCGAATGCCGCGATCATCGCCCGGATGATCGACGGCGCCAGCCCCTTGGTCGGTTCGTCGATCAGGATCAGGTCGCGCTTCTCGATGATCGCCCGCGAGATCGCCAGCATCTGCTTCTGGCCGCCGGAGAGCGACCATGCGGGCTTCGCCCAGAACTTCTCCATTGCCGGAAACAAGTCGAAGATGCGGCCCAGCCGGCCATCGTCGAACCCGCCCTTCGCGGTCGCCAGGCGCATGTTCTCCTGCACCGTCAGCCCGCCGAAGATACCCATGTTCTCCGGCACATAGGCGATGCCGAGCCGGGCGATGTCGCTGGTGTGCATCCTCGTGATGTCGTGATGCTTGAAGACGATCGCGCCCGACCGCGCCCGCCACAGCCCCATGATGGTGCGCAAGGTCGTGGTCTTGCCCGCGCCGTTGCGGCCGAGCAGCACATGCACCCCGCCTTCCGGCACGTTGAACGAGATGCCGTGCAGCACCTGGTAGTCGCCGATATCGGTGTGCACGTCGTCGAGGCGCAGGATGTAGTCGCTCATGCCGCCTCGCCTTCGTCGGCCGGAATGCCGAGATAGATCTCGCGCACGATCGGCATGGCGATCACCTCTTCGGGCGGTCCGTCGGCGACGAGTTCGCCGTTGTGCAGCACGATGATCCGGTCGGCGAGCGCGCGCACCACGTCCATCTTGTGTTCGACCAGCAGCACCGTCTTCGATTTGTCTTTGCGGATCTCGTCGATCAGTTCGAGGATCACCGGCGCCTCGTCGACGCTCATCCCGGCGGTCGGCTCGTCGAACATGAAGATGTCCGGCTCCATCGCCAGAAGCAGCGCCACCTCCAGCTTGCGCTGGTCGCCATGCGGCAGGGCGGCCGCCGGCAGGTCGGCCTCTTCCTCCAGCCGCGTCGCCTTCAGATGCTCATGCGCCCTGTCGGCGATCTCGCGGAAGGCCGAAGCCGGCCGGAACAGCCGTGGCCCGACACCGTGACGCGCCTGCACGGCAAGGCGGACATTCTCCAGCACAGAGAGTTTCGGGAACAGGTTCGTCAGCTGGAAGGCCCGGCCGATCCCGGCCTTGGCGCGCGCGGATGGCGACAGCCGGGTGATGTCGACGCCGCCTTTCAGGATAGCTCCCTCGCTCGGCGCAAGCTGGCCCGACATCAGGCTGAAATAGGTCGTCTTTCCGGCCCCGTTCGGACCGACGATCACCGTCAGTTCGCCCGGCCTGAAGGCGCAGGAGACGCCATTGACCGCCGTATGGCCGCCGAAGCGGATCGTCAGGTCACGCGTTTCGATGGAGGGAGCGGTCATCGCTGGTCGTCCGGCATGATGGGGCGCGGCGTGACCGCCGCGCCCGATTGACCCTGGGAGGAGGCCTACTGGTTGTTGCGCCCGAGCGGAATGTCCATCTCGTCCGGCTTGATCTCGCGGACGAGGTCCGGGATCGCCCAGTCGACGGTGTCGTCGACGCGGATCTTGAAGTGGAACATCGACTGCAGCGCCTGGTGGTCCTCCGGACGGAAGGTCATCGTGCCCTTCGGCGTCTCCCAGCTCATGCCCTCCATCGTCGAGATCAGCGTTTCGGTGTCCCACTCCTCGGCGGTTTCCAGCGCCTTGACGACGGCGAGTGCCGCGGCCATGCCACCGGCAGTGAAGAAGTCCGGCGGCGCGTCGAAGCGGGCCAGGTGCTCCTTGACGAGCCAGTCGTTGATCTCGTTCTGCGGCGCTTCGTAATAATAGTAGATCGCGCCTTCCATGCCCGGCACCCGCTTGTAGGTCGGCAGCACGGCGAGGATGTGCCCGCCCGTCGAGATCTCGATGTCGAAGCGCGACGGATCCATGCCGGTGAGCGCGCCCATCGGATCGCCCGATGCGGCCACGTAGATCAGGATGACCTTGCGGCCCGGCTTGTCCTTGAGCGCGTTGAACAGGCGCTCGCCGACGGCGGTGTAGTCGGTCGTCTTCAGCGGCACGTATTCCTCGGCGACCACGGTTGCGCCGGAGCCTTCGAGCGCGGCCTTGAAGGCGGCGATGCCGTCCTTGCCGAAGGCGTAGTCCTCGGCCAGCGTCGCGACATAGAGGTTCTCGTCCGGCTTCAGCGCCAGCGCCTGGGCCTGCATGTCCATCGACGAGTTGCGCGAGGTCTTGAAGACGTAGCGGTTGGAGTCCGGCCCGGTCAGCGAATCCGCCACCGCCGGCTCGACCAGCAGGATCTTTTCATACTCCTCGGCCACCGGCAGCATCGCCGTGGTCACGCCGGAAGACGTCCCGCCGACGGCAATCAGCACGTCGTCGTCGCCATAGGCTTCGGCCAGGACCGACCGCGCCACGTCCGGCTTGAACTGCGTGTCCTTCTCCAGAACCTCGATCGTCTTGCCCTTGACCTGCATCGTGCCGCCGGTCGCGTATTCCAGCCCCATGTTGAAGCCGGTCGAGGTCTGTTTGGAGAACGCCTCGAACGCCGAGCCGGACAGCCCGTGCACGAGCGCAATCCTGACCGTGTCGTCCTGGGCGGCAGCCGAGGCGGCCACGCCCAGCGCCACCGTTCCGGCGACGGCCAGCGTCGCGAAAATCCGTTTCATGTGAATTCCTCCGTCTTTGATCGAAGCGCCCGGCGGACGCGTCGACGATGCGCGCCGGTCGGCAAACGGTGGACATCCACGCGATCGCGAAACCTGCCGTGCATTTTCGAACGCCTCCCTGGCGGCCGTTGCAGCCGCGGCTCGGCACAGCCGAACCTGCCCGCATGAACATTCCTCGTTGCACATGCGGAACGGGAGATAGTATCTGCCCCAGGGATCGAGGCTTGCAATAGCGTAGAAACACGCATGACTGGCGCGAAGAATTACGACGACATCAACCTGCTGGCCTGGGAGCACGCCCCCGTCGGCATCGTCATGACCGAGAACCGGGTCATCAAGACCTGCAATCCGGCATTCGCGCGCATGTTCGGCTTCGACGTGGCCGATCTCGTCGATCAGTCCTTCGCCATTCTCTATCCGTCCTACGAGGAATTCGTGCAGATCCGCGACGTCGGCGTCAGGCCGCTGCGCGAAACCGGTCGCTATTCCGACGAACGCATCATGGCGCGGTCGGACGGCTCGCTGTTCTGGTGCCGGGTGCGCGGCGTCACGCTGACCGAGGACGGCGACCCGCTGATGAAGGCGGTGTGGAGCTTCGCCGACCTGTCGCATGAACGGCCGGTGCGTGAACTGACGGCGCGCGAACGCCAACTCGTCATGTATCTGGGAGAAGGGCGAACCTCGAAGGAAATCGCCCGCATCATCGAGATCTCGCCGCGCACGGTGGAAGCCTACCGCGCCAGGCTCCTGAAGAAATTCAAGGCGGCGAATGTCGCCGAGCTCCTGGGAAAGCTCGGCGGCATGCCCGGCTGAGCCGGATCACTTCATCTGTTCGGAAGCGTAAGTCGCGTTGGTCTTGATGCCGCCGAGCGGGAAGAAGTGAACCTTCTTGATCAGGCTGTCCGGATTGCCCGTATTGTAAGCGGCCAGATCCGCCAGAACCTCGGTGGGCTCGTAGGGAAGCAGCAGCTTGGACATATCCATCGCCCGCTTCTGCAACACCTTCAAAGACGGGCCGACGCCGCAGGCGACGGCGAATTTGAGCAGCGTCTGCAGTTTGGCCGGGCCGGCGATGCCGATATGGACCGGAAGGGTGATGCCGGCGGCCTGCAGCCGCTCCGCCCATGCGATGATCGGCTTCGCGTCGAAGGCGAACTGCGTGGCGATCGCCATCTCGGCGTCGGTGCGCTCCGAGAAGGCCTGCTTCCACTGCAGCGCCTCATCGACCAGCCGGGTTGAGCCGTCCGCGTCGATGTCCTTGTTGCCCTCGGGATGCCCGGCGACATGCAGCCGCTTGAAGCCGAACTGGTCGAACAGGCCGGTTTCCATCAGCTGCATCGAGCTCTCGAATTCACCGTGCGGCTTGTCCACGCCGCCGGCCAGCAGCAGCGCCTGTTCCACGCCCGCTTCGTCGCGGTAGCGCTTGATCCAGTCTTCAAGCGTCTCTTTGTCCTTGATGATGCGCGCCGGGAAATGCGGCATCACCGGAAAGCCTTCCTCGTGCAGGCGCTTCGCCGTCTCGACCATGTCCTCGATCGGCGTGCCCTCGATATGGGCGATATAGACGCGCGTGCCCTTCGGCAAGAGCGCGTTGAAATCCTCAATCTTCGCGGCCGTGCGCGGCATCACCTCGATCGAGAAACCCTCGAGGAATGCGCCCACCGACGCGTCCGACGGCGCAGCGTCACTCTTACCTCGTTTCAGGATGTTCAGCATGACCGGCGCCTCCTCCACGCAAGTTCTGGATATGTGTACAAGATGAGAATCCCCAAAGGGACAAATTCATGGCAGGCCACATATTAGCGCGGAAAATCTCTTAATGCGAGAAAATTCTGTATACATTGCAGCGCGAAGCCGCGGTTTCGCCGTGGCGAAACTGCGCACGAAAAAGGGCGGCGCAGAACGCCGCCCCCCGGAGGAAGTCAAGGTGCACGCAAGGCCTCAGGTCTGGGCGCGGTAGTGCTGCCGGCTGGACTCGTGGATCGGCCAGGGATGAACCTCGGCGCGCACCTGCATCTGCCGATGCGGCTCGACATTCGGCTTGGCTGTGCCGCCATTCGGCTCGCCCCAGACGACGGTGACCTCCCCGCCCGGCGCGGCTGCCGCCTCTTCCAGGATCGCCAGCGAGATCCAGGCCCGCTCGTTGGCCGAGAAGACCGGACTGATGGAGACGCCGACGTCCCTGCCGTCGACCAGGACGCGGTCATAGGGATGCGTGGCGTAGTGGGCGGCCGGCATCTCCATGTATTTCGCCGGCAGATCCGAACCGTCCATCATGCCGCCGAAGACGGCGAGGACGTCGTCGGCGTTCCAGACAAGCGTCATCTTCTTGCGGTGCGAACCTTCGGCCATCGCCTCCAGCGCCGCCCGTCCGATGAAATCGTGGTCGAACTTCACGACGCGGCCGTAATCGAGATCCCACGGCGTCAGGTAGTAGGCCTCGACCGTTTCGGCATCGAGGCTTCCGCCGAGCGACGAGATCGCCTCGAAACTATTCGCCGGTAGCCATTCGCGATAGGCCTTCATCCCCTCGCCCGAGAAGATCGCCGGCAGCGGCGACGGCACCCAGCCCGATTCCGCCGCGGCGGTCGAATAGGCCCGCGCGCCGACCTGCCTGAGTCCGAATTCGGCGCCGGCTTCCAGCAGCGCCGCCTTGACCTTGGCGCCGTCCTCGAACGGTCCCCACATCTCCAGCCCCTGCTCGCCGCCCATGCCATGCGTCAGCGTGCGCGCCTTGCAGCCGGCGATGGTAATTTCGCCCATGTTGAAGAACTTGGTCGTCAGCGGGCCACCCTCATTGACCTTTTCGAGGATCTTGAGCGCGTTCGGCCCCTGCACCTCGTAGCGATAGGTCTTGCGCGGCTTGTCGGGATTGTCGAGCTTGCGTTCGTCGCGCTCAACCGTGACGTCGTAGCCGCCCGTCTCGGCATGATACTGCACCCAGTTCGGCACCACCGGCCGGCCGACGATGTTGACCGCGTCCTCCTCGAGGCCGAACACGATGGCGTCGCCGATCACGTAGCCCTCGTGGTTGCAGCACACCAGCTGCTTGGCCTTGTCGCGCCCGAACTTGGCGAAGCTGTTGACCGCCAGATCGGAGAGAAGCCGCATCGTGTCGGGACCGCTCACATAGAGGTCGGTCATGTGGAAGGACTGGTCCATCAGCGCGGCGGATTCGCGCCAGGCCCGCTGCTCTTCCATCCAGGTGGTGAATTCCGGCGGCACCGGGAACTGGTAGCGCCCGGTCTGCGCATTGCGCATCAAGTCGAGCGCATCACCGCCCTGCCTCTGGATCCTGTCTTCAAGCGACGTGTAGGTCATCTGTTTCCTCCCGTGATTGAGCGTCGCAACGGCCTAGCATCCCGGGCGCAAATCCGCCTATGCTGAGTTCGTATACGACTCTGAAATTTGGTAATATGACGTGCTGACCACATCCCGGTTATCGCTCAAGCAGGTCCGCGCGATCGACGCGGTCGCCCGGACACGGGGCATCGCCCAGGCCGCAGCAGCGCTGAACACCACGCAAGCCGTCATTTCCCGCGCCATCGCGACGGCAGAAGAGGCGCTCGGTACAGCGCTCTTCGAACGCGGCTGGGGCGGTACGGACCCCACCGCGCGCGGCGAACTCGTCCTGCAGCGTTGCACGGCAGCGCTCATGCTCGTCGCCGAGGCCGAAGACGACATCGAGGCCGCGTCCGGCATCCGTCCGAAGCTCACGACATTTCTGCGGTGGCATCATCTCGATGCGGTGGCCGCCATCGCGCAGATGGGCAGCGCGTCCAAGGCGGCCGCGTATCTCGGCATGACCCAGCCCGCCGTCAGCCGCGCGGTTGCGGCCATCGGCGACTATGCGGCCCAGCCCCTGTTCGAACGCAAGCGAGAGGGCCTCGAAGCCACGCCGCAGGCCCGCCGGCTCGCCTCGCTGCGCGACCGTCTCCTCCAGGAGATCGGCATGGAGGTCTTGAAGGAAGTGATGGCCGGGTCCGGTCAGGGCCTGTTCGGCCGGCTGGCAGTCGGCATGCTGCCCTTTTCCGGACAGGACCTCGTCATCAAGGCGTTCGGCGAGCTGACCAACCGCCATCCGGATCTCCGCCTGATGGCCCTGCCCGGCAGCTACAACATGCTGACCGAAGCCCTGATGCTCGGCGAGATCGATTGCATGATCGGGATCCTGCGCGAGCCGTCACCGATCCCCGACCTGACCGAGATCCCGCTCGGCTCAGAGGCCTTCACGCTCGTCGCGCGCCACGATCACCCCTGCCTCGCAACGGCGCGCTCGATGTCAGACCTGATCGGGGAAAAATGGATCGTCGGCCAGCACGGCTCGCCGATCCGCGCCTATTTCGACGGCCTGTTCAAGACCATCGGCGCGACGCCCCCGGCCCAGACCTGCGAGATCCATTCCTTCGCCGGCGCCGAACGCCTCGTGATGGAATCGAATTCGCTCGCGCTGTTGTCCTATGGCGAAAGGCAACTCGCCGCCCTGCCCGCCGAATTGAGGAAAGTCGAGGTTGCCCTGCCCGACGCGCAGACCCGTGTCGGCCTGACGGTCCGGCGCAATGGCGAAATGTCGGAAATCGTGCGCCTGTTCGAAGCGCTGCTGCGCGGCTATCTGGCGTGAGAGCGGTCGCGACCGCCCGTCCAGATGACGGGCGACCGCAAGCACGCGTCAGTTGATCATCGTGTTCGGCAGGAACAGCGAGATCTGCGGGAACGCGACGATGATCCCCAGCGTCACCAGCATCGCCAGGAAGAACGGCGCGACGCCTGCGAAGATCGTCCCTAGGGGAACGTCCTTCGCCACCGATTTCACGATGAACACGTTCATCCCCACGGGCGGTGAGATCAGCCCCATCTCCAGCGTCAGCACCACCAGGACGCCAAACCAGATCGGATCGAAGCCGAAATTGACGATCACCGGGAAGAAGATCGGCAGGGTGAGCACCAGCATGGCGAGGCTGTCGAGAAAACAGCCGAGCACCACATAGGTGAGCAGGATCAGGATCAGGATCACCAGCGGCGGGAACGGCAGGTTGACCAGGAAGTCGCCCGCCACCTGCGGAATGTGGCTGAGCGCCAGGAACGGGTTGATCAGGCTCGCCGACATGACGATCAGCATCACCGTCGAGGTCGTGATGACGGAGTCCTTCGCGGCCTTCCACAGCCCCATCGGCGTCAGATGACCCATCACGAAGCCGACGATGATCACCAGGCCGGCGCCGACCGCGGCGGCCTCGACCGGCGAGAAGAACCCGCCATAGATGCCGCCGATGGTCAGGAGCGTGATGCCGACGATCGGCACCGCGCCGAGAAACGCCCGCCCCTTTTCGCTGAGCGAGGTCTTCGGACCGGCCGGGCCGAATTCCGGCTTCCAGTAGCAAAGCATGGTGACGGTCAGGATGAAGACCGCCGCCAGCAGGATGCCGGGCAGGACGCCCGCGAGGAACAGTCGGCCGATCGATTGTTCCACGAGGATCGCGTAGATCACGAAGCCCGTCGACGGCGGGATGAGAATGCCGAGCGTGCCGCCCGCCGCGACCACGCCGGTGGACAGGCGCGGATCGTATTTGAAGCGGTCCATCTCGACCAGCGAGACCTTGCCCATGGTCAAGGCCGAGGCGACCGAGGACCCGGACAGCGCGGCAAAACCGCCGCAGCCGATCACGGTGGCCGACGCAAGCCCGCCCCTGAACGATCCGATGACGGCATAGGCCGCGTCATAGAGCCTGCGGCTCATGCCGGTGACCGTCGCCACATTGCCCATCAGGATGAACAGCGGGATGACCACCAGCTCCTGCGACGAGGCGAGCGTGAAGCTCTCCGAGGCCAGCAGGCTCATCGCCGAGGCCGGGTTGTGCAGGATGGAAATGCCGACGAAGCCCACGGTGAACATCGCGAAGGCAACGGGAACCCGGAAAGCGAGCAGCATCAAAAGGATGGCCATCCCGATGCCGCCGACCGCAAATTCGTTCATAGCGTCGTATCAATCCCGTGTTCGGTCATGGGCCGGCCGAGGATGTTGTCCACGGCGCGCAGGATCATGGCCAGCGCCGTGATCACCGACATGACCACCGCCATGTACTGGAACCAGGCCTTGGGCAGGTAAATGATGTTCGTCGCGAGGTTGAGCATCCGCGACAATGCGGCGGCGTCCCACATGGCCTTGGCCAGCATCACGAAGACCAGGGCGCCGATCAGCGGAGCGATGATCTGGGTGATGCGGTTGAGACGCTCGGAGAAGACGCCCTCGAAGATGTCGACCGCGATATGCGAATTCATCCGGTCGGCGATCGCCATTCCGCCGAAGACCATGGTCACCATGGCCATCTGCGAAATGTCCTGGGCGCCCTTCAGGGGCATGTGAAATTCGCGACCGACCACGTCGATCAAAATGTCGACAACGCCGACCATGAGGCCGACGGTGCCGACGAATGCGGACAGGCTGATCAGCCTGTCCGCCCATTGCCAGATGATGGCGCGCATGTGTTGGTCCTACATCTCTCCGCGCATCGTCTTGTAGACGTCTTCAGCGCCGAGATCATTCACGACCTTTTCGGTCACCGGCAGGGTGAGCGCGGCGAAAGCGGCCGCCTCTTCATCCGTCAGCGTGATGATCGTGTTGTCGCCGGCAGCCTTCATGCTTTCCAGCACGGCGTCCGCCTTCTCGTTCCAGGCATCCTCGGCGCTCTTGGAAAGCGCGCGGCCGGAAATGCCGTCGAAAGCGGCCTTCGCCTCGGCGGACAGGCCGTCATAGGCCTTCTGGTTCATGATCGTGTAGAACGCGATCTGGCCCAGCGGCACGTTGTAGGTGTAGGAGTTTGCCACTTCGTCGAGCTTGAAGTCGCCAACCGCGCTGGTGCCGGTCACGACGCCGTCGATCAGGCCCGTCTGCAGCGCGTTGTAGATCTCGCCGGCCGGCATCTGCACCGGCGTGGCGCCCAGCGCCGACATCACGTCGCCGGCGATCGCGCCGGACACGCGGATCTTCAGGCCCTTGACGTCGTCGGGGGTGCGGACCTCGTGATCCTTCATGATGAAGATGTTCGGCTCGCTGAGCCACAGGGCCATAGGCTTGGTCGCCGGGAATTCACGGTCGAGCATGCCGGCGTCGAATGCGTTCCACAGCAGTTCGTAGCCCGGCATGTCGCCCTTGGCGCCCGGCAGTTCGGCCAGCATGGTCTTCGGGAACTGCGAGGAGGTGTAGCCCGGCAGGCCCCACGACATGTCGGCAACGCCCTGCACGACGCGGACATACTGTTCCAGCGGACCGGCACCGAGCTCGCCGCCCGGGAAATATTCGATCGTCGTCGCACCGCCGGTGCCTTCGTCCACCGCCTTGGTCAGCGGCTCGACCACACCCTTGGTGATCGTGTGGAAGGGCGGGACCCAGCTGGCGAATTTCAGGGAATCCGCCTGCGCGGAAACAACGGTCATCGTGGCGGCCACGCCGGTGGCGGCGATGGCGGCGGTCATGCTTTTCATGGTCGGGTTAAACATCTGAAACCTCCCAGATTGGTCGTTTCGACTGATCGCGGAGCCGGCGCCCTCTGTTACGAGGCAGACAATCAGACCTTTGATGTTGATGACGAAATGCGACAGGGCCCACTGCTCCCGCCCGACGCATTCCCGAATTCGGGCCGTCCGGTCCCGACCGCTTGCAACCGCGGTCGCCGGACGCGCCCATAGGGCCTCATTTCATGCGTCAACGCAATCTGTTTCGACGGATCTCCGCCGAACCGCCCTGCGTCAAACTGTCGGCGGCGAGATGCGGAAACCGCCTCGCCGCCGGCAGATGCGAGACGACCCGGCCCTCGTGGAGCCGGGTCGCAATTCGGCTTAGCTGGCCTTCTTGGTGCGCCAGCTGTCGGCGTAGTTTTCGCGAGCCTCGGCCGCATACGGCGTCGGAGCGACGCGAACGCGGATCTCGGTCTGCTTGTGCGGCTCGGTCGAGGTCTTGCCGGTGGTCTCCGGCTCGCCCCACACCAGGGTGAGGATTTCCTCTTCCTGGATGTCGATGTCGACGACGCCCAGCGACAGGCAGCGACGCTCGTTCCAGGAGTAGCCGTTGAACATCGACATGCCGACCTTCTTGCCGTCCTTCAGGATCAGGTCGGCGGACGACGAAGCGTAGTTCGGCTGCGGGAAGTCGATCCACTTGGCCGGGGTGCCCTGCTCGAAAGCGGTCGCGATGACCTTGAGCACGTCTTCCGGGTTCCACTCGAAGGTGACCTTCTTGCGCTTCGGACCTTCGGCCTTGATCTTCTCAAGGGCGGCCTTGCCGACGAAGTCGTCCTTCTTCCAGCCGATGTAGAAGTCGTAGCCCAGCTCGAACGGGTTCACATAGTAGTCTTCGATGTTGTCGGAGACGAAGGAACCGCCGATCGCGCCGGCCGCTTCATACATGTCCGCACCGAGCCACTCGCGGTAGTCGGCCAGCATGCCGTCGCCGGTGTAGATGCCCGGCAGCGGGGACGGGATCCAGCCCGATTCCAGCGTGTTGGTGGAGTAGGCGCGGCTTCCGCACTGAACCAGGTCGACGCCGGCGTCCTTGGCCGCCTGCATGATGGTCGAGTGGATGTAGTCCTTGTCCTTGTAGGGACCCCAGACTTCCAGACCCGGCGCGCCGGCCATGCCGTGACGCAGCGCCTGAACCTTCTTGGAACCGATGTTGATCCAGTCGACGTGGAAGAACTTGATGTCCGGGATCGGACCGCCATTCATCTTCTCGAAGACCTTCGGAGCCTCGGGCCCCTGGATCTGGAAGCGGTAATGCTCGCGCAGCACGCGCTCGCCTTCCGGCCGGCTCGGCGAACGGGGATCGTGACGGATGCGGACGTTCCACTTGCCCCAGGCAGCGGCGAACAGCAGCCAGTTGGAGGTCGGCGCGCGGCCGACGAGGATGTACTTGTCTTCGCGCTCCCGGAAGATGATGTGGTCACCGATGACGTGACCGTTCGGCGTCACCGGCACGTAGTGCTTCGCGCGGTTCAGGCCGAAATTCGAGAAGGAGTTGATGCCGTGATGGGCTAGAAACTCGGTCGCCTGCGGGCCTTCGACGATCACTTCGTCCATGTGATGCGACTGGTCGAACAACACGGCGCCATCGCGCCATGCAGCCTGCTCGCTGCGCCAGTTCGAAAATTCCGGCGCGACCACCGGGTATACATACATGCCGATTTTCGAGTTGCGAAGCAGCTCGACCGGGCTGCTTACGCCCTTGAGAACTTCGGCGAGAGACGATTTTGACATGAGCATTCCTCCTCAGTTATCGATTATCGTGTATACATCCTCTGCCGGATAGCGCGCGATGTTGCAAGCGATTTCCACCCCGCCGCGACGAAATTGCCCGCCCTTTGATAACCGCGCGTTGCCACGAAACGCAGGTTCGCGCCCCGCGCGCAGAGAAATGTCATCGTGACAAACATTGCGTTGCCGGTGCCTTACCGATCGGCAAAGCTGGGCTCAGCACCCGTCCGACCGCCCCTGAACCCGCGAATGCCCGCCATGTCACCCTCCCGCCGCACCGGCATCGTCTATTCGTTTGCCTGCCTGATCATTCTCGGCGTCATGCCGCTCCTCGCCGAAGCGCGGCCGGCGGGATCCGACGGGCTGACCTTCACCGTCTGGCTGACATTCTGGCAGCTCGTCGCCAGCCTGCCGCTGTTCTTCGCGGAGCGCCGCGGACGCGCGAAGCGCGCCATCGCACACGCCCGGCCTCGGCCGAACACCCGCGTCATCGCCATCGCCCTGTTCACCGGCGCGGTGTTCGGCGTATCGACCTACATGTATGTGGTCGCCGCCCGGAACGCCGGCCCGGTCAGCATGGCGATCGTACTCCAGGCATACCCGCTCTTCGCGATTCTCCTGGAAGCCCTCTTCCTCGGCAAGCGCAAGACCGCCGCCGAACTGGGATTCACCGCGCTTCTCATCGGCGCGCTCTACTATCTCACCACGCAGGGCAGCCTGCGGGTGACCGACATCTCCTGGTGGTCGGCATTCGCGCTCGGCATCCCGCTCCTGTGGAGCATCGCCCACATCCTGCTTCGCCAGATCCTCGCCGAAACGCCCGTCACGCCCAATCAGGTCACCGTCTCGCGGCTGGTCATCTCCGGCGTTTTCCTGCTCGCGGTCTATGCCGTCGTCGGCGACATGGGCACGCTCGTCGCCGCGGCGACGGACGGCCGGTTCCAGCTCGCCGCGATGCTGCTGGGGCTCGCCTACTACACGGAACTCGTTCTGTGGTTCCACGCCATGCGCCACATAGACGTCTCGCTGGCGAGTTCCGTCACGGTCCCCGTCCCGGCCGTCACGATGCTGATCAGCGTGTTGCTGCTTGGAGGACAGGTCGAAACCTATCAGGTCGCGGCGATGGCCGTCATCGTCATCGCCCTCTACGGCCTTCTTCTGGCGGGCCGGCGCGCCGCGGCGATTTCCGAAACAGCCTAGGCGCTCCGCCCGGCGGCGTCAGGCCACCACCAGCGCAAAGCCCGGCACGTGCTGCATCAGGCTGCGATCCTCGTGCAGGATGTATTCGAGATTGCGCCGCGCCGTACGCGCATGTTCGCGCGCGACGGATTCGGCGCGGAACCCTTCGCGCGAGCGGATCGCCTGGATGATCGCCTTGTGCTGCTCCTGGGCGAAGTTCAGAGAACGGCGGAAGGCGGCGATGTCGCCCTTGTCCGGCAGGAAGGCCGAGGGCGACGCGAAGGGCAGCCGCGCCGCCCGCTCGATCTCGCGGCGCACGATCTCGCTGCCCGCCAGACCCGCCAGACCCTCGTGAAACTGGGCGTTCAAGTCCGAATAGGCCTCGAAATCGACTTCGCCCGGCATCTCGCCGAAGCAGTCGTCGAGCGAGGCGACGATCGCCTCCATGCGCTCGAGCCCCTCCGGCACGGCGCCGCGCTCGGCCGCCAGCCGCGCCGCGGTGCCTTCCAGCACGCCGCGCAACTCGATGGAATCGATCACATCCGCGAAGCTGAACTGACGCACGACAAACCCGCCGCCCCGCGCGCGTTCGAGCAGGCCTTCCTCGGCCAGTCTCGACATGGCGTCCCGCAGCGGCGTGCGCGAGATTTCCAGTTCCTCCGCCAGCGGAACCTCGAACAAGCGTGTGCCGCCCACCAGGTCTCCCCCGAGGATTTTCTTGCGCAGTTCGATCACCGTGCGAGAGGCGTGGGTCTTGTTCGCGGGTTGTTTCATGGCGTTTTCTTTATGTATGCATGGGCTGTCCCATTATGCAGCTTTCGCAACGCGCGCCAACTGCGCAGTACTGCCATCCCCAGAGATACGGGTGACACGAGGCAGAAAACCCTCCCAAAATCCGCATGAAAACGCGACCGGCACACCGCGAGGCGCGCGCCGCGCGCCAGTATCTGCCTCCCGCGGCATGTATACGGCATCGGCCTCGACACTTTGGATGATCCGTTGAAAAGTGGATTCGGACAAGGAGAGAACAAATCCATGGTTTCGACCCCCACGACGCAACACCCGAGCGACGGGCATGAATGCCTGATCCGGGCCGGCACTGTGCTGACGGGGTTCCGTCAAGACGATCCGCCCAACGGACTGTCGGATGCGGCCATTCTGGTCAGGGGCGGCCTTATCGCCGAAATCGGCCCGGCCGATGAGCTTGTCCGCCGCCACCCCTCGCTGCCCGTCCACGGCGACGACGGGATGATCGCCCTGCCCGGCTTCGTCAACGGCCACCATCATTTCGGCATAACGCCGCTGATGGCCGGCGTTCCCTTCGCTCCGCTCGAATTCTGGCTGCCGCGCTTCCGCGCCATGCGCGGCGTCGGCCCGCGTCTCGACACGCTCTATTCGGCGATCGAGATGCTCGAAAGCGGCACCACGACCGTCCACAACATCCAGAGCGGCCTCGTCGGCACGCCCGACGACTGGGCCGCGACGACCGGGGCGATCCTCGGCGCCTATGGCGAGATCGGCATGCGGGTGTCCTATTCCTTCATGATGCGCGACCGCAACGTCCTCTCCTACGAGGACGACGCCAGGGTGCTCGACGCCCTGCCGGCCGATCTCCGTGACTGGATCGCGCCGCAGCTTGCTCCCGCCTCGGTTCCCACCCGCGACTACATGGATTTCTTCGAAGCCATGCGCACCCGCCACGCAGGCGACGACCGCATACGCATGAGCCTTGCACCCGCCAATCTGCACTGGTGCAGCGACGAGAGCCTGCAGCTGATCTTCGAGACCGCCCGCAAGCACGGCGCCAGCATCCACATGCACCTGCTGGAAACCGAGAGGCAGGCGCGTTTCGCCGAAACCCGTCACGGCCACACCGCCATCGAGCATCTCGCCGCGCTCGGCTGCCTCGGGCCGGAACTGACGCTCGGCCACGCCAACTGGGCGACGGAAGACGATCTCGACCGGCTCGGCGATTGCGGCTGCATCGCCTGCCACAATGCGAGCTCCGGCCTGCGCCTCGGCAGCGGCATCGCCCCCGTCAACCGCATGCGCGCCCGCGGCATTCCCGTCGCGCTCGGCATCGACCAGTCCAACATCGCCGACGACCGCGACATGACGGTGGAGATGAAGCTCGTCTGGGCGCTCCACCGCGAGACGGGCCTTTTCAACGACCGCCCGGACGCCGCGGCCGTGCTCGCGATGGCGACCGAGAACGGCGCACGCTCGACCGGCTTCGGCGGCGTGACGGGACGGCTGGACCCCGGCCTCCAGGCCGACATCGTGCTGATGCGGCGCGCCGACATCGAGCGCCCCTTCGTCTCGCCGCGCACGCCGCTCACCGAGACGATCCTGCACCGCGCCACGAAATCCGCCATCGACCAGGTCTTCGTCGCCGGCCGCAAGGTCGTCGCCGACGGGCGCGTCACCGGCATCGACCGCGACGCCGTCATGCGGGAGATAGCCGACATCCTTTCGGCCCCGGAAACCCCGAAGGAGGAGCGCGACTGGGAGATGGTCAACGCCTTGCTGCCGCATCTGGAACGCTTCATGCGGACGACCGGCGTCGTCACGGAGCACCGTCCCTACCGCTACAACGCGCTTCACCCCGCCAACGGGTGATCGGCCTCACAGGCCAAGCCCGCGATAGTGATCGTTGATCGCGCCGGCGGTCGTCCACCAGACGCGGTCGCCGCCCTGCGCGCGAATGCGGCCGAGCGCCGTTTCCAGATGCCGGAACCGATGCGGCTGACCCATCAGATAGGCGTGCAGGGCGATCCCCATCACCAGCGGCCGCCGCTCGCTTTCCGCCAGCATCACCGCGAAGGCGTCCTCGATCATCTCCCCGAATTCGCGCCCCTCGCGCTTGCGCCCGACGATCTGGGGAATGTCGTTGAGGTCTTGCGGATAAGGCACGGAAAGGATTCGCCCTTTGCGCGTCCTCATCCAGACCGGCTGGTCGTCGTGACACCAGTCCAGCAGGTAGTCGTAGCCCGCTTCGTCGAGCAGATCCGGCGTCACCCGGCTCTGCGCGATCCACGGCCCGAGCCAACCCTTCGGCGGCACGCCCTCGTGACGGATGATCGCCTCGGTCGCCTCGCCGATGAGCCGCGCCTCGTCCGCCTCCTCCAGCACGCTCTGCCGCTCCGCATTGCTGCGCCCGTGCCCGGCGATCTCGTCGCCGCGCTCCCTGAACGCCGCGACCACCTGCGGCGCCATGGCGTACATGTGCGAATTGACCAGCGCCGTGCATGGCAGGCCGAGGCGGTCGAACAGCTCGATCATCCGCCAGACGCCGACGCGATTGCCATAGTCGCGCCAGGCGAAATTGAGGATGTCCGGCTGCGGCCCGCCGGGGCTCAGTTCCGCCCCCAGCCCCTCGCCGAACGCAAAGCATTCCAGGTTCATGCCGATATAGACCGCGAGCCGCTTGCCCTCCGGCCATGAGAAATCCGGGCGGCCGACGATCGGATCGAAGTCGTAGCGCCCGTGGTCGGCGAGTGGGTAACGGTCGGACATTGTCGGGCTCCTGGTGATCGCCTTGCGCCATGCAAACACCGTGCCGACATGCGCGACAGTGCCGCCCGACCGCGCAAGATCCCGCCATTGCGGCTGGCACACATCTTGCTGACTTTTCCTCGAACCCGCTACACTCACATTTGGCATACAATTTGTGTATGTCTGCCTATTTTTTAATCTGAAGGAGTTTTCTGTGCGATCAAATGGCAGGCCCTTTTCCTGGTGGCGCAGCCTTTCGGCGGTCGAAGCCGTTCGCCAGGCCTATGACGCGATCCGCGCGGCAAACGATCCGGCGATCTTCATCGCCTTGAAAGACGAGGAAGCGGCGCTCGCCGAGGCCGCCGCGCTCGACGCGGCGGGACCGGAGGGCAAGCCGCTCTTCGGCCTGCCCTTTGCGGTCAAGGACAATATCGATGTCGCCGGCATGCCGACGACGGCCGCCTGCCCGGATTTCGCCCACGACGTCGAGACATCGGCCTTCACCGTGGCGCGACTGGAGGAAGCCGGCGCGATCTGCATCGGCAAGACCAATCTCGACCAGTTCGCCACCGGCCTCGTCGGCGTGCGCTCGCCCTATGGCGTGCCGAAGAACGCGCTCGATCCGGCGCTCATTCCGGGAGGCTCGTCGTCCGGCTCGGCCGTCGCGGTGGCCATCGGCGCGGCCGCCTTCTCGCTCGGAACCGACACCGCCGGTTCCGGACGCATTCCCGCCGGCATGAACGGCATCGTCGGGCTGAAGCCCAGTGTCGGCCTCCTGTCGGCGACCGGCATGGTCCCCGCCTGCCGCACCCTCGACACCATCTCCGTCTTCGCCCCGACCGTCGCCGACGCGGCCGAAGCCACGGCGGTCGCGCAAGGCTATGACGCGGCCGATTTCATGTCACGCACCCTGCCGTCCGCCGGCGTCCTGCCGCTTCCGCCGCACTTCACGGTCGGCGTTCCGCTTCCCGAACAACGGCAGTTCTTCGGCGATGCCAAATCGCAGGCAGCCTTCGAGGCCGATCTCGAAACGCTGGCCGGCCTCGGCGCGATCATCCGCGAGATCGACTTCGAGCCGCTCCACGCCGTCGCCCGCCTGCTCTACGAGGGCCCCTGGGTCGCCGAGCGCTACCATGCGATCCGCGAGATCATCGAAACCCGGCCGGACGTGCTGCATCCCGTCACCCGCAAGATCATCGGCGGCGCGGACGGCATCACAGCAGTCGACACTTTCGACGCCATCTACAAGCTTCAAACCCTGAAACGCGCCGTCCAGCCGACGCTCGCCGGCCTGGATTGCCTCGCCGCGCCGACGGTCCCGGCCGTCTACACCGTGGCCGAGGTCGAGGCGGATCCGGTCCAGCTCAACTCCAATCTCGGCACCTACACCAATTTCGTGAACCTGCTCGACCTGGCGGCGATCTCCGTGCCGGTCGGCACCCGCGCGGACGGCCTGCCCTCCAGCCTGACGCTGATCGGCCCCGCCGGCAGCGACGCCCGCCTTGCCGGCTACGCCGCGGCGCTGGAGGCCGGCGCACGGCCCGAGGCCGTCCCGGCCGCGCCGGAAGGCTCGATCACGCTGGCGGTCGTCGGCGCGCATCTCTCCGGCATGCCGCTCAACCACGAACTGACCGATCGCAACGCGGTCTTCCTGCGCGCCCTCACCACCACCGCGGACTACCGGCTCTATGCGCTGGACGGCACCGTGCCGCCCAAGCCGGGCCTGCTGCGCGTCGAGGCGGGCACGGGCGAGACGATCGCGATAGAACTCTGGGCGCTTTCGCCGGAGGCCTTCGGCACCTTCGTCGCGAACATCCCCGCCCCGCTTGGCATCGGCACGCTGGCATTGGAGGACGGATCGTCGGCGAAGGGCTTCCTGGTCGAGGCCGAAGCGGTCAAGACCGCCCGCGATATCTCGTCCTACGGCTCCTGGCGGGCGTTCATAGCCGACGGCGCATCCTGAGCGTCGCCCGCGAAGACATGCCAGGCCTCTTCGACGAGGCCGATATGATCGCGCATCGCGGCTTCGGCCGCGGGCCGGTCCGCACGCAGGATCGCTTCGACGACGAGCGTATGCTCGGCGTGAGACGCCTGCAGGCGCCCGAGCTGGTGAAACTGCGCGCGCCGGAAGGGCTGCAGCCGGATGCGGGTGTTCAGCGTGATCTCCGCCAGATAGGCGTTCTGCGTGCCTTCGTAGATCGCGTTGTGGAACGCCTCGTTGGCATGGGTGTAGGCGGCGGTCTCGCCCTCGCGCACCATCTCCGCCATGTCATCGTGCAACGCCTCGAGCGCACGCCGCTGCACCGGCGTCATCGCCGCCGCCGAGAAGCCGGCGCACAGCGATTCCAGGTGGCCCATGACGATGAAGATGCCGGAAAGGACGCTCTGGTCCGGTTGCGTCACGATCGCCTTGCGATGCGCCCGCAATTCAACGAGGCCGGACGAGGCCAGCACCCGCAACGCCTCGCGCACCGGCGTGCGCGACACGCCGAAATCAGCCGCCAGCTGCCGCTCGTCCAGCGGCGTGCCGGGCAGCAGGTCGCCGCTCACGATCCGCCGCGCAACCTCCAGCCTGACGGATTCCACGGATGTCTGCGGTGGTGATGCGAGCGCGTCCATGGAGCACAACGATACCAATCACGCCGGCTCGTCAATGATCGAAACATGCGCTGCGACGACGCGCCAGCCGTCTTCCATCCGCGCCCAGCTTTGCATCTGCCGGCCGATCTTGCCCGTCGCGCTCTCACGGCGGAACAGCGTCGAAGCGGTGGCGAAGTCCGTGCCGAACGTCGTGATCACCGTGCGCTCCAGGTCGCGCTCCAGCCCCGCGGACGGACGCCCCTTGCGAAAGGCGAGGATCTCCGAGACCCCGTAGAGGTTCTCGCCGCCGCCATAGCGGATCGTCCGCTCGTCCTGCCAGAACAGTTCGTCCAGCGTGGCGACGTCATTGCCGACCAGCGCCTTCTCGTAGCGGTCGAAGACCGCGGTCACCTCTGCCAGCGTGGCGGGATCGTTGATCACCATCGCCTCAACCCGCCTTCCGCGCGAGCATCCGGTCGCGCAACGCCTTCAGAAACGGGATCGTCTCGAACTGGTCTTCCTGCACGAAATCCCAGGCGACGCCCTTCGGCCGCGGCTGGGTGTTGCCGGTGACGATGAGCTCCTTCTCGGTCGCGACGAAATCGAGCGGCGAATCATGGGCCAGCATGAAGACGCGCGCATTGTCGACCAGCTGCGAGGAATGCACCGACGTCGCCATCGGCGTGTCCGGCCCTATCGTGCCCAATTCGCGGAAGATGCCGGTCTCGAGATCGGCGAAACCCGCGCCCTTGCCGGTGCGGCCGCCCTCGCGACTCACCGCCACCGAGCCGACAATGGCGAAATCGATCGGCTCGACATCCTCGAAGCCGATGCGCTCGCCATGCATCATGTAACCTTCCGACGTCGCCGCCAGTTCGAAGGACACGCCCTTCTCGATCAGCTTCTTCGGGTCGATCCGCAGATAGGGGAAATCCTTCGTCAGGTAAGGCACCGGCGCATACAGCATCTTGCCCTCGTAGAGCGCACGCAGCCGGATCGGGATCTGCGGCGGATCGGGATTGCACTTGACCGTCTTGGCCCGTTTCCAGGCGTCCGTCTGCGCCAGGTGCCAGGCCGCCATGTCCGCGCCGATGAAGTTGGGGATGTGGCTCCATGTCGGGCCCATGTTCATGCCGCCCTGCTCCAGTCCGCCCCAGACCTCCGAGCGCACCGCGTCCTTGTCGCTGTTGCGACCAGCCCAGCGTCCCTGTTTTTCCATGTCAGTGTCCTGTGATGTTCGCGACCGGCGCTGCAACGACGCCGGCCTTCTCCAGTTGATGCGCCAGGCGCAGCGCGAGATCCTCGCGCCATGGCGCGGCGATCAGTTGCACGCCGATCGGCAGCGCCTCTCCGTCGGTCCAGACCGGCACCGTGACGACGGGCAGGCCGATGAAGGAAATCGGCTGCGTGAACAGGCCGAGATTGGGACGAACGGGCATTTCCACCCCGTCCAGCACCATGGTCTGCTGGCCGATCCGCGGCGCCCGGCAGGGCGTGGCCGGCGCGAGGATGACATCCACCGTCTCGAACAGCTTCAGCATCTTCTCGCGATAGATGCGGCGCAGCTTCTGCGCCTTCGTGACCCACGCTCCGGGGATCATCGCCCCGGCGATCAGCCGGTCGCGCACGTCCGGGTCATAATCGGCATGCCGCGTCTTCAGCCGGTCGAGATGCAGCGACGCACCTTCCGACATGGTGATCAGATAGGCCGCGCCCCGCGCCGCCTTGGCGTCGGGTATGTCGACGGTTTCGTCCGATCCGACCGCCTGCGCGATGCGCGCCACGGCCTCGAAAGCCTCCGGAAGCGCGCCCTGCGCGAAATAGCCGCCCGCACGCGCGACACGCACGCTGTCCGCGCCGGCCTCTAGGTTCGCCGCCACCGGTTCCGGCGTACGATCGGTGCAGGCGGGATCTTCCGTGTCCGGCCCCTGCATCGCGTCATAGGCGAGCGCCAGATCGCTCACCGACCGGGCGATCGGTCCAAGGTGATCGAGGCTGGCGACGAAGGGAAAGGTCCGGGCGCGCGACAGCCGGCCATAGGTCGGCTTCAGGCCGAACAGACCGCACAGCGACGAGGGCACCCGGATGGAGCCGTTGGTGTCTGAGCCAAGCGTGATCGGAACCATGCCGGCCGCCGTGGCCGTGCCCGAACCGCCCGACGACCCGCCGGACATGTAATCTGGATCATGCGGATTGCGCGACGGTCCGTCATGGGCGTTTTGTCCCGTGAAATCATAGGCATATTCACCCATATTGAGCGCGCCTGTGAGGACAGCGCCCGCCGCTTCCATGCGTTCCACCAGCGCCGCGTCTTCATCGGCCGGCGGCAGATCCCGGTTGATCTTCGAGCCGGCGAGCGTCGAAATGCCCTTCACGTCGAACAGGTTCTTGACCGCGAAAGGCACGCCGGCGAGCGGCCCCGGATCGCCACCGGCGGCGATCTGCGCATCGACGGCGTCGGCCTTGCCCAGGGCCCGGTCCGTGGTGATCGCGGTGAATGCGCCCAGATGCGGGTTCAGCGCTTCGGTGCGCGCCAGGAAGGCCTCCGCGACCGCGCGCGCGGTCAGGCGTCCGCCCTTGACGGCCGCCGCGATCTGCGCGCCGGTCATGTCAGTGATGGCTATCATGTGCGGAACACCGGCGCCGGTTCCGCCTCGTCGGACGTGTCGAAAGACAGGACGTCGGCGGCGATGGCGCGCGCGACCGTCAGGTGGCCGGCGATGCCGGGCCGGTAGGACTCTTCCACGGGCAGGTCGAGAAAGGCGGCCATCGCATCGATCATCGCCTCGACATCGAACGTGTCGTCGCTCATGCCGTCTCCTCCGCCCCGGCCAGCGCGGCGTCGAGATCGCCCAGCTTGCCGACCCATCCGACGATGCCGCCCTGCGCGACGATCATCTCGATGGTGGACGCCTTGAACTCCGAGAAATAGCTTTCCGTCGCTTCCTCGATCAGCAGGCACTCATAGCCGCGATCATTGGCCTCGCGCATCGAGGTCTGCACGCAAACCTCGGTCGTGACGCCCGCGAAGACGAGATGAGTGATGCCGAGATCCTGCAGCCTTTCATGCAGCCCGGTCGCCCAGAACATGCCCTTGCCCGGCTTGTCGATCACGATCTCGCCGTCCTTTGGCGCCAGGTCGGCGACGATCTGGTTGCCCGGTTCGCCGGTCACCAGCAGGCGCCCCATCGGCCCCTCCTCCCCGATACGCACCGAAGCGCTTCCGCGCCGGATCTTCGACGGCGGACAGTCGGAGAGATCGGCGCGATGCGCCTCGCGCGTATGCACGATCGGCCAGCCGCGCGCGCGGAACAGCCCGATCAGAGCCGCCGTGTCCGGAATGATCGCCAGGAGCCGCGAGACGTCATTGCCGAGCGCGTCGCCGAAGCCGCCCGGCTCGATGAAATCGCGCTGCATGTCGATCACCACCAGGGCGGTCTTGCCGGGATCGAGCGTGTAGTCATAGGGCCTTGCCTTGACGCTGATCATCTCAGTGTCCCGCCATGTAGGTGCCGATCGTGTTGCGGTCGGTCTCCCCGATGGGCGAGACATAGGTGATCTTGCCCTCCGACATTACCGCGACGCGGTCCGACAGTTCCAGGATCTCGTCGAGATCCTCCGAGACGAGCAGCACCGCCGCGCCATTGTTGCGCTGGTCGATGATCTGCGCGCGAATTTCGGCAACGGAAGCGAAATCCAGACCGAAGCAGGGATTGGCGACGATCAGCACCTTGACGTCGTGCGACAGTTCGCGCGCCAGGATCGCGCGCTGCACGTTGCCGCCCGACAGGTTCTCGATGGGCGTGTCCGTCGATGGCGTCTTGACGCGGTAGCGCTCGATCAGCCCGGCGGCGCGGTTCTTCATCGCGTTCGGCTTCAGCCACCACCCCAGATTGGCCTCCGGCGCCTTGTCGAAGGTGCGAAACGCGATGTTCTCGGCCACGCTCATACGCCGGACCGCGGCGTTGCGCAGCGGCTCCTCGGGAAGGCCGAACACCTTGAACGTGTCGTAATCGCCACGCGAGCAGTCGAACTGCTTGCCGTTGATGAACACGCCCCCGTCCTGGATCGGCCGCTGGCCCGACAGCGCCTCGACCAGTTCGGACTGGCCGTTGCCGGAAACCCCGGCGATGCCGACGATCTCGCCGCCGCCGATCTTCAGGTTGACGCCGTTGACCGTCGGCAGGCCTTCCTCGTCCTTGACGACGATGCCGGCCAGTTCGAGTTCGACGTCGCTGCTCACATCGGCCGTGCGCGCCGCGCTCTCGCGGATTTCGGCGTCGCCGATCATCATCGTCGACATCTCGGCCGTCGACAATTGCCCCACCTTGCCGCTGCCGACGGACTTGCCGCGTCGCAGCACGGTGACGTTGTCGGTGAACGCCGTCACCTCGCGGAACTTGTGTGTGATCATCAGCACCGTGATGTCGCCCGCGCGCGCCATGTCGTGCAGGAGGCCCAGCACCTCGTCGGCCTCGCCCGGCGTCAGCACCGAGGTCGGCTCGTCCAGGATCAGGAAATGCTGATCGAGATAGAGCTGCTTGAGGATTTCCAGCTTCTGCTTCTCGCCGGCGGACAGGCTCGCCACCGGTTCGGTCAGCGGCACGCGGAACGGCATGCGGTCCATGAAGGCGTCGAGTTCGGCGATTTCCTTCTTCCAGTCGATGACGTTGGGCACGTCGGCCCTGGAGATCACCATGTTCTCCGCCGCCGTCAGGCAGGGCACCAGCGTGAAGTGCTGATAGACCATGCCGATGCCGGCGGCGCGCGCGTCCTGCGGATGGCGGATCGGCGTCTCCTGGCCGTTGATCAGCAACTGCCCGTGGGTCGGCTGGTAGAACCCCATGATGCATTTGACCAGCGTCGACTTGCCCGCCCCGTTCTCGCCGAGAAGCGCGTGGAACTCGCCCGGCTCCACCTTGATCGACACGTCGTCGAGCGCCACCAGCGAGCCGAAGATCTTCGTCATGCCGACCGTCTCGATGCCGATGGCGCGCTTCGCCTTCGCCGGCGCCTCGGGGGTCAGGACAGCGCTATCCATCAGATCGTCTCCACGGTTTCGAGGAATTGCGTGCTGGTCGCGACCGCGCCGAACACGCCGCCCTGCATCTTGATCATGTCGAGCGCCGCCAGGTGGTTCTCCAGCTTGGTCGCCGCCGTGCAGTCGGAGAGGAGCAGGCACTCGTAGCCGCGATCGTTGGCGTCGCGCATCGTCGTGTGCACGCAGACGTCGGTCGTCACGCCGGTCAGGACGATATTTCGGATGCCCCTGGTCTGCAGAACCAGATCGAAATCCGTCGCCAGGAACGAGCCCTTGCCCGGCTTGTCGATGATCGGCTCGCCGGCGACCGGCTGCAGTTCCGGGATGATCTCCCAGCCGGGCTCGCCGCGCACCAGGATGCGCCCGCACGGCCCCTGGTCGCCGATGCCCGCGCCGATGCGCTGCGACCGCCAGCGCTTGTTGGCCGGCAGGTCGGAGAGGTCCGGCTTGTGGCCCTCGCGGGTGTGGATGACGGTGAAGCCCTTCGCCCGCACGCCCTCCAGCAGCGCCGCGATCGGCTCGATCGGCGCTCGCGTCAGCGACAGGTCGTAGCCCATCGAATCCACGTAGCCGCCCGGCGCGCAGAAATCGGTCTGCATGTCGATCACCACGATGGCGGTGTTCTCCGGCCGCAGGTCGCCGTCGAACGGCCAGGGATAGGGATCCGCGTCCACCGTCCGCGCATGGGCGACCAGCGCCGCCTCGATCCGTTCGTCGCCGAGCTTGTCCATGGCCCTACTCCGCCGCCTCGCGCGCCTTTTCGCCGTAGAGGCGGTCCGGCTCGGCAAAGCCGCAGGAGGTTCCGTCGGTGTGGACCACCTCGTCTTCCCACGGCAGCCTGTAGGTGCCGGCCACCATGTCCTGCATGAAGGTGTAGGGGCAGTCCTGCGCCCCGCCCTTCACCGCGACGTATCCGCGGTGCCCCAGCTGATAGATGTTGTTTTCCACCGACCAGTGCTTGCGCGCCTCGCGCACGAGGTCCGGCCGCACTTCGGCGGTGATGATCTCGTCGGCGCGGCCCGTCGTGCCATGCGCGATCACCGTGCCGTCGAAATTGACGATCATCCCCTCGCCCATGGAATCGAACGTGCCGTCGGAGCCGCACATGCAGACATTTGCCGTCACCATCAGGTTCTGGAAGGCGTTCGCCTGGTTGGTGAAACGCCAGCTCTCGCGGATCGGCGCCGTGTAGCCGGCGGTCCGCAGCATGATCTCCGCTCCCTTGTAGGCGCATTCGCGCGCCATTTCGGGGAACATGCCGTCATGGCAGATGATCAGCGCCAGCTTGCAGCCCTTCGGCCCGTCGATCACCGGGATGCCGAGATCGCCCGGCTCCCACGGCTCGACCGGCACCCAGGGATGCAGCTTGCGGTAATAGAGCTGCAGCTCGCCCTTGTCGTCGATCACGAGACCCGAATTGTAGGGCATGCCGCCGGGATTGTACTCCATGATGGAGAAGCAGCCCCAGATCGCGTTGTCCTTGCAGGCTTTCTTGAAGGCCGCGACCTCCGGCCCGTCCATCGAACACATGATCGCCGGATTGATGTCCATCGACAGCCCGTGCAGGGCGTATTCGGGGAACACGACGAGATCCATGGTCGACATGTTGCGGCGCGCCTTGCCGACCATGGAGACGATCTTTTCCGTCTGCGCGGCCAGGTCCTCCGGGGTCTCCACCACCGGAAGCTGCAGCTGCACCAGCCCGATCACCACGCCGTTGGGTGTCTTGTTCAATCCGCCGAGAGCGCTCATCGTCCGGGTTCCCCTATTTCGTGATCGACAATTCGCCCGGCGCCTCGCGCGCCGAAGACGAGGACCGCGCCGAGGCGATCATGATGAAAAGCGTCAGGATGTAGGGAGCGGCGTTGAAGAAGTAGTAGCCCTGGCTGATGCCGACGGACTGCAAGGCCGGACCGATCGCGCCGGCGGCTCCGAACAGCAGCGCGGCGACGATGCAGCGCAGCGGGTTCCAGCGCGCGAAGATCACCAGCGCCACGGCCATCAGGCCCTGGCCGGAGGACAGCCCCTCGTTCCAGCTTCCCGGATAGGACAGCGACAGGAACGCGCCGCCGACCCCGGCGAGAAACCCGCCGATCGCCGTCGAGGCGATGCGCACCCGGTGGGGCTGCACGCCCATCGCGCGCGCCGCCGGTTCGGAATCGCCTGTCATCCGCACGATCAGGCCCCAGCGCGAATTGGCGAAGGCCCACCACATCACGATGGCGACGACGATGCCGACGAAGAAGAGCGGGTTGATGTCGAGCGCCTGGCGCAGTCCGGGGCTGTCGCTCCAGGACCCCAGCGGCAGCGCCTCGAGACGCGGCGCGGACGGCTGGATGTAGGGCTTGCCGAAGAAGAAGGCGACGCCGGTGCCGAACGACATCATGGCGATGCCGACCGCGATGTCGTTGACCCGCGGAAGCGAACAGATGACGCCGTGCATCGATCCCAGGAACACGCCGGAGACGCCGGCGGCCAGAACGCCGAGCCATGGCGTGCCCGTGTGGTAGGACACCGCATAGGCGACCATCGCGCCCAGCACGAGATTGCCTTCCAGGCCCAGATTGATGCGGCCGGATTTCTCCGTCAGCGTTTCGCCCAGCGCGACGAACATGAAGGGCGTCGACACGCGGATTGCGCCTCCGAGCATGGAGATCAGGATGGTGGCCAGAATTCCGTCGCTCATGTCCGGTCCGCCCCTGCTTTCTGCTGGAAGATGGCAAAGCGCCCATAGAGGGTTTCACTGGTCAGCAGCACCACGAAGATGATGCCCTGCAGCACCAGCGCGGTGGCGTCCGGCATGTCCATGCGGCGCTGGATCAGCCCGCCCGACGCGGCGATCGCGCCGAACATCACGGCGACGGGCACGACCACGATCGGGTTGTGGCGGGCGAGGAAGGAAATCAGGATGCCGGTGAAGCCGTAGCCGGCCACCAGCGAGGCGTTGGCCTGGCCGTGAATGGCGGCCACCTCGAAATAGCCGGCAAGCCCGGCGCAGGCGCCGGCGATCGCGGTGCAGGCCACCACCAGCCGGCCGACGGGCAGGCCCTGCGCCAGCGCGGCGCGGGCATTGCCGCCCGTAACGCGGGCCGCGAAACCGAAAGTCGTCCGGTTCATCAGCAATTGCAGCACGACCGCCAGGATCAGGCCGGCGAGCAGGCCCCAGTGGACATCCGTCCCGGGGATCGTGCCGACCATGTAGTCCTTGCCGATCGGCATGGTCGACGGCTTGTTGGCGGAGCCGGGATCGCGCAGCAGGCCCTCGACGAAGAAGTTCATGATGGCGATGGCGATATAGGTCATCAGCAGCGACGAGATGGTCTCGTTCACGCCCCGCGCATGGCGAAGCCACCCCACGATGGCGATCCAGGCCCCGCCCGCGATCATCGCCGCGATGGCCATGAGCGGCATGGTGAGCACCACCGGCACCCCGCCGGTGACCAGCGGAATGGCGATCGCGGCGGCGGAGAAACCGCCAAGCACCAGCGCGCCCTCGGCGCCGATCATCGTCAGGCCGATCTGCGCCGGAATGGCGAAGGCCAGGCCGCACAGGATCAGCGGCGCGGCGCGCTGCAGCGTGTTCTGGATCGAGAACGAGGTTCCGAACCCGCCCTTCCAGAGCAGCTGGAAATAGTCGACCGGCGACTTGCCGAGAAAGATCAGGAATATCGAGAAGATCAGCGCCGAAACGACGAGCGCGCCGACCGGAATGGCAACCGCCTCCGCCCATGCGCGAAATTTCGTGCTGTCGGTCAAACGAACCGGAGTATCTGTCGTAACAGCCGTCATCTGCCTGCCGCCGGAAAGGGGATGGGAAGGGGCGGCCGAAGCCGCCCCGCAACGCATGTTCCGATCAGGTGATCGAGCCGGAAACGCCTTCCAGCAGGTAGTTCATGCCGTCGAGGACCGGATCGTAATTGTCGTAGGTCTTGTCGATGACGACATTGCCCTTGTTGTCCTTGAGCGGACCGACATAGATCGGCTTCTCGGCCTTAAGCCCCTCGATGGCGGCCTCGGCGGCAGCGATCGCTTCCGGCGTCGCACCGGCGCCGAACGGCGTGTTGCGCACCATGTCGTTGTGGTAGCCGCCGGCCACGAAGTTCGGCAGTTCCTCGCCCGCGGCGAGCTTCTCGGCATACATCGTGTAGATGGTTTCCCACTTGTATTCCGCGCCGGTGATGAAGCCCTTCGGCGCGAGCGGCGCCTGGGAGGCGTTGTGGCCGCAGCTCTTCACGCCACGGGTTTCGGCGGTCTCGATCACCACCTTCGGGCCGTCCACGTGACAGGTCAGCACGTCGCAGCCCGCGTCGGCGAGCGCGTTGGCGGCCTCGGCCTCGCGAACCGGCATCGACCACTCACCGGTGAAGATCACCTGCACCGTCGCGTCCGGATTGACGCTGCGCGCGCCCAGAAGCACCGAGTTGATGTTCGACAGGACGGACGGGATCGGCTTGGCGGCGACGAAACCGATCTTGTTCGTGGTCGTGGAAAGGCCGGCGGCGACGCCGTCCACATAGTGTGCCTGGTTCAGGTAGCAGAAATAGCTGCCGGCGTTCTTCGGGTCCGTGTCCGCATTCCACAGCGGCGCCGCGTGACGGAACTGGACGTCCGGATATTTGGCGGCCAGGTCGAGAACGAAGGGCTTGTAGTAGCCGAACGACGTGGCGAGGATCAGGTTGGCGCCGTCCAGGTTGATCATCGACTCCATGGACTTGGCGACAGCGTCCGTCTCCGGAACGTTCTCTTCCTCGATGACGGTGACATTGTCGACGCCCTTGAGGATTTCCATGGCGACGGCATGCGCCTGGTTCCATCCGAAATCGTCGCGCGGACCGACATAGACGGCACCGACGGTGACGCCGGCCGCCTGCGCGGAACGGATGGCGCCGAGCGGCAGCGCCGTGGAAGCGAGGCCGGCCGCGCCCGCCTTCAGCAATGTACGTCTTGAAACCCCGTGAATTGACATATCCGGCTCCTGTTTTGGCTTTCCCTTCGGACGGCGCCGTTGGACGCGCCTCCTGAAACAGGCGAAGCAAACGATGTGCCAGACTCCGGGCCGCGCGAGGCCGGATTTCAAAACATTGATATCGCTATGACTTTCGACGCCGGCCGGCGAAAGCGTCCCGCGCGTCGGTACTGCCGGCACGCCTACGCTTGAACATTTCCTGACCAGAATCCGAAGTCTGCCTAAAATTTAGACGGAAAAAGGCATTTGGCATACAATTTGGAGATCGGCCGGATCGGCACGGAATCCGATCCGGGTGCGGCCGGAGCCGGCTTACGGCGACAATCAGCCGAAGCGCGCGCCTCAGTCGAATATGCGCGCCGCCTTGGAGTGCTCGGCGATCAGCGCCGCGACGTCGAGGCCGGGGATTGCGCCGTCGATCACCCGCCACTCGCCAGCGACCATCACCCGGTCGGCCCGCGTGGCGCCGCAATGGACCAGCGCCGCGATCGGATCGTGATTGCCGGAAAAGCGCATCTCGTCGAGCGTGAACATCGCCAGGTCCGCCTGCTTGCCGACGGCGATCTCGCCGATGTCGTCGCGTCCGAGGCACCGCGCCGACCCCTTCGTCGCCCAGCGCAGCGCGTCGCGATGGGTCACGCGGTCGGCCGACTTGTAGCCCAGCCGGTTGACCATCAGCGCGTGGCGCACCTCCTCCATGAGGTTGGAGCCGTCATTGGAAGCCGACCCGTCCACGCCGAGGCCGACGGGGCTGCCGGCGGCTTCCAGGTCCAGCGTCGGGCAGAAGCCGGAGGCGAGCACCGCATTCGAGGTCGCGCAGTGGCAGACGCCGACGCCGTGATGTCCGAGCTTCGAGCAATCCTCGGCGGTGAAATGGATGCCATGCGCCAGCCAGACGCGCGGCTGCAGCCAGTTGCAGTCCTCCAGCCAGTCGATCGGCCGATAGCCGAACGTCGCCTTGCAGAACTCTTCCTCGTCTTCCGTCTCGGCGAGGTGGGTGTGCAGCTGGCAGTCGTATCTGTCGGCCAGGTCGGCGCTGTGGCGCATCACCTCGCGCGAGACGTTGAACGGCGCGCAGGGCGCCAGCGCGATCTGCGTCATCGCCCCGTCGGAGGTGTCGTGATAGGTCTGCAGCACGCGCTCGCTGTCGGCGAGAATCGTGTCCTCGTCCTGGACGATATGGTCGGGCGGCACCGCGCCGTCCTTCTGCGACAGGGACAGCGAGCCGCGGGTGATGGTCGCGCGCAGGCCGAGCGCCTTCGCCTCTTCCACCTCGATGTCGGTGGCGTCTTCGAGCCCCTTGAAGACCATGTAATTGTGGTCCATCGCCGTCGTGCAGCCCGACAGCAGCAATTCGGCCATCGCGAGCCTTGCGCCGACGCGGAACATGTCGCGGTTGAGCCGGCCCCAGATCGGGTAGAGCGCGACGAGCCAGGGGAACAGTTCCTTGTTGTAGGCCTTCGGGTGTGCCCGGCTCAGCGTCTGGAAGAAGTGATGATGCGTGTTGATCAGGCCGGGCAGGATCGCGTGCCGGCTGGCGTCGAACACGGAATCGACCGGCTGCGCGGGCTCCTTTCCGGCCGCCACGAGTTCGACGATCCGGCTGTCTTCGACGACGATCCCGCCGCCGGCGCCTTCTGCCAGGATGGCGAGCGGATTTTTGATCCATAGGCGCATTGGTCGTCGACTCCGTGTTGCATGCATCTCGTTTTTCGCACTGCAACAAATCACGAAAGCCGGCCCGCCCAAAGAAGAAATTTCGCGCGCGGCGGCAGTTCGACGACAACCTCGCCGCACCGATTGACGCGCCCGCCCCGAGGCGCGACAAGGCTTGACCGCGCAAACCCGGAAAACAGGGGGATTCCATGACCGGCCCGATCGTCATCCTGGGCATATTCGTCGCCGACGCCACCTTCCGAACCCCCCGCCCCCCAAGGACGGGTGAGACGCTGATCGGCAGCGGCTTCGCGCTGGGGCCCGGCGGAAAGGGATCGAATCAGGCGGTCGCCGCGGCGCTTGCCGGAGGCCAGGCGCGGTTCCTGACCCGGCTCGGCTTCGACACGTTCGCCGACATGGCCTTCAAGACCTGGCAGGACGCAGGCGTCACTCCGGTCGTGATTCAGGACGATAAGAGCTACACCGGCGCCGCCGGCATCTTCGTGCAGGAAGCGTCCGGCGACAATGCCATCATCGTCTGCCCCGGCGCCGCCAACGAGATTTCGCCCGCCGACATCGACGGCTGGTCAGAGGAAATTCGGGGCGCCGGCGTCTTCATGACCCAGTTGGAACAACCACTTAGCGCAGCCCTCCACGGCCTGCGCACCGCCCGCGACTTCGGCGTGACGACGATCCTCAACCCGGCCCCCGCAGCAAAGCTGCCGACCGACATGCTCGCCCTGTGCGACTACGTCACCCCGAACGAAACCGAAGCCGAAGGCCTGACCGGCATCCCAGTGACCACCATCGACGACGCCCGCCACGCCGCCGAAAAACTGCTGGGTCTGGGATCGAAGGCCGCCATCATCACGTTGGGCGCGAATGGCGCGCTCTTTCACGACGGCGACCAATCCGTTCATGTCCCTGCCTTCAGCGCAGGGCCTGTCCATGATACGACCGGCGCTGGCGACTGTTTCAATGGCAGCTTCGCTGCGGCGCTCACCCTAGGTGCCGATCCGGTCAACGCCGTCCGCTTGGGATGTGCGGCCGCGGCGATTTCGGTTACCCGTCCCGGCGCCGCCGCCTCCATGCCGACCAGGGCCGAGATCGAGGCTATGATCGCGAAGGCCTGATCACGTTTGAGCGGTCATTTGTTCTTGAAGCTCGGCGTGCGCTTGTTGACGAAGGCGTCCATGCCTTCCTTCTGATCCTCGGTCGCAAACAGCGAATAGAAGACCCGCCGTTCGAAACGGATGCCCTCTCCCAGCGACGTTTCGAAGGCCCTGTTCACCGCTTCCTTGGCGATCAGCACCGACGGGCGGCCATAGGAAGCGATCGTCTTCGCGGCCTCCAGCGCCTCGCCCATCAGCTTCTCGTGCGGCACGACCCGCGCAACGAGCCCGGCGCTCTCGGCCTCCGCGGCATCCATCATCCGACCGGTGAGAATGAGGTCCATCGCCTTCGCCTTGCCGACAGCCTTGACCAGCCTCTGCGTTCCGCCCCAGCCCGGGATCACGCCGAGCTTGATTTCCGGCTGGCCGAACCTCGCCTTCTCGGAGGCGATGACAACGTCGCACATCATGGCGATTTCGCACCCGCCGCCCAGCGCGAAGCCATTGACGGCCGCGACCATGGGCTTGCGCGTGGCGGCGAAGCGCTCCCACCCCGCCTGAACGTCGGCCATGAACATGTCCATGTAAGACTTGTCGGCCATCTCCTTGATGTCGGCGCCTGCGACGAACGCCTTGTCGCCCTCGCCCGTGATCAGGATACAGCCGATCGCGTCATCCGCGTCAAATGCCTCCGCCGCTTCCAGGAGCCCCGCCATCACCTCGTGATTGACGGCGTTGAGAGCGTTCGGACGGTTGATCGTGATAATGCCGACACCGTCTTCGACGGAGGTGATCACATCGTTCATGGCTCAGCTCCGCGATGCCGTTTTCAGGAATTCGATGATGCCGGAGAAATCCTTGCCGGCGCCGCCTTCAGCAAGGAACGTTTCGTAGAGGTCCTTCGCGTGAGCGCCCATCGGCGTGGCCTGGCCGGATGCCTCGGCGGCTTGCTGTGACAGGCCGAGATCCTTGAGCATCAATTCGGCGGCGAAGCCGGGCTTGTAATCATTGTCCGCCGGGCTCTTCGGTCCGACGCCTGGTACCGGGCAGTACGTATTGACCGACCAGCAGAAGCCCGACGACGTGGAGATGACGTCGAAGGCCGCCTGCGCCGACAGGCCGAGCTTTTCGGCGAGCGCGAAGGACTCGCAGGCCCCGATCATCGAGATCGCCAGCAGCATGTTGTTGCAAATCTTGGCCGATTGGCCCGCCCCGCCGTCACCGCAATGGACAAGCTTGCCGCCCATGATGTCGAGGATTGGCGCCGCCTTGTCGAAAGCCTCCTTGGAGCCGCCGACCATGAAGGTCAGCGTACCGGCCACTGCGCCGCCTGTGCCGCCGGAAACCGGCGCGTCGAGCGGCAGCAAGCCGGCCGCGTTCGCCATTTCATGCGCCTTTTTCGCGCTGTCGACGTCGATCGTCGAACAATCGATCACGACCGCGCCTTTTCTCGCCGCCGGCACGATCTCATCAAAGACTTTCAGCACGATCGGCCCGTTCGGCAGCATGGTGATGATGAATTCGGCGTCCGACACGGCTTCGGCGGCGCTTTCGGCGATCGCCATGCCCTCCATCTTCGCCGTTTCCAGTGCGGCAGGGACGGTGTCGAAGGCGTCGATCTCGTGGCCGGCTTTCCTGAGATTGACGGCCATCGGCATGCCCATGTTGCCCAGCCCGATGAATGCGATCCTGCTCATGCGGTCTCCTCCTCCCTCAAAGCGTCAATTCGTCGTCGCCGAGCGGCGCGAGCATGGCATCGACCTGCGCCGGCGTGACGTCGTCCAGCCGCGCGATCCGCCATTTCGGATCGCGATCCTTCTCGATGATCTGCGCCCGTACGCCCTCCAGGAATTCGCCTTGCGACATCGAGCGGTATGTGAAGCGGTATTCGCGCCGCAGCGCCTCCTCGACCGTGTCGGCATTGCGCACGTCGCGGATCAGCTCAAACGCGCACGCAAGCGAGATCGGGCAGCTCCGACGGATCATGCCCGCCGCCTTCTGCGCGAATTCCGACGGGTCGGCTTCCAGCGACCGCAGGCAGTCAAGCGCTGTGGCCCGCCCGAAATGCCGATCGATCGTCTCGAGCCAGGGCGCCAAACCCGCCCCGCCCGGAGCATCGGCAAAGGCGTCGATGGCTCGCGGATCGGCCGTTTCCTCCAGCCGAGCCTTCAGCGCAGGCAGGTCATCGGATCTGACCGCCACATCGGCAAAGCCGGCGTGGATCGCGTCGCCGGCGTCCATCCGCCAGCCGGTCATCGCCAGGAACTCGCCGAGATGCTCCGGCGCGCGCGCCAGATACAGCGAACAGCCGACATCGGGAATGAGCCCGATGCCGCATTCCGGCATGGCGACCATCGAGCGTTCGGTGACGACGCGATGCGACCCGTGCACGGAGATGCCGGCACCGCCGCCCATGACGATGCCGTCCATGATCGCGACATAGGGGATCGTCGAGTGGGCGATTTTGGCGTTCATCCGGTATTCGTCCGACCAGAACGTGCGGCCATAGGAAAAATCGCCGGCCGTTCCGGTGGAGTGCATCGCCGCTATGTCGCCGCCGGCGCAAAAGGCGCGGTCACCCTCTGCATCGACCAGGATCATGTCGACGGCTTCGTCCGCCTGCCAGCGGTCGAGCGCCGCCTCGATCGCCATCGCCATGTCGTAGCTCAGCGCATTGAGCGCCTTCGGCCGTGTCAGGGTGATGCGCCCGCATCGCCCCGTCTCCCGGATGTCGATGTCTTCGTCGGTTCCCAAATCAACGCTCCGCCAGCATGTGCCGCGCCACGATCACTCGCATGATCTCGTTGGTGCCTTCCAGGATCTGGTGCACCCTGAGGTCGCGCACGATCTTCTCCAGTCCGAAATCGGCAAGATAGCCGTAGCCGCCATGGATCTGCAGCGCCTCGTTGGCGACGTTGAAAGCGGCGTCGGTGACGAAGCGCTTGGCCATGGCGCAATGCTTGGTCGCGTCGGGCGCGCCTGCATCCAGCTTCGCGGCCGCCTGGTAGAGGAAGATCCGCGCCGCCTGCAACTGCGTTTCCATGTCGGCCAGCTTGAACTGCAGCGACTGGAAATCGGCAATCGGCCTGCCGAAGGCCTTGCGTTCCCTGGCATAGCCCAGCGCCTTGTCGAGCGCCGCTTGCGCCGCGCCGAGCGCGCTTGCCGCGATGTTCAGCCGGCCGCCGTCCAGGCCGGCCATCGCATAGCGAAAGCCCTTGCCCTCCTCGCCGAGCAGATGATCGGCGGGCACCTTGCAATCGTCGAACTGCACCTGCGCGGTCGGCTGCGCCCGCCAGCCCATCTTGCGCTCGTTCGCGCCGAAGGAGAGCCCCGGCGTGCCGTCCTCCACCAGCACGGCCGAAATCCCGCCCGGCCCCTCACCGCCGGTGCGCACCATCGCCAGATAGAGGTCGGAAAACCCGCCACCGGAAATGAAGGCCTTGGCGCCGTTGAGCTTCCAGCCGTTGCCGTCGCGCTCGGCCTTCGTCTTCAGCGACGCTGCGTCCGAACCCGCGCCAGGCTCGGTCAGGCAATAGGACGCGATCAGTTCCATTGAGCAGAGTCTCGGCAACCAGGCCTGGCGCTGCTCCTCGGTGCCAAACCGGTCGATCATCCAGGCGACCATGTTGTGGATGGAGATGAAGGAACCGATCGACGGGCAGCCATGCGCCAGCGCCTCGAAAATCAGCGCGGCGTCCAACCGGCCGAGGCCAGATCCGCCGACATCCTCGCGCACATAGATCCCGGCCAGCCCCAATGCGCCGACCGATCGAACGACGTCCTCAGGAAAGTGTCCGGTCTCGTCCCACTCGATCGCCTTCGGGGCGAGATTGTCATCGGCAAATCCACGCGCCATCTCCTGGATGGCGCGCTGTTCTTCCGAGAGATCGAAGTCCATGGCGTCAGCTCATCGTCGGGATGACGAATTCCGCGCCGTCCTTGATGCCGGACGGCCAGCGCGACGTGATCGTCTTGGTCCGCGTGTAGAATCGGAACGCGTCCGGGCCGTGCTGGTTCAGATCGCCGAAGCCGGACCGTTTCCAGCCCCCGAAGGTGTAGTACGCCAACGGCACCGGGATCGGCACATTGACGCCGACCATGCCGATATTGACGCGTGCCGCGAAATCGCGGGCCGCGTCGCCGTCGCGCGTGAAGATCGCGACGCCGTTGCCGTATTCATGGCTCATCGCGAGATCGAGCCCTTCCTCGTAGGTCTTGGCGCGCACCACCGAAAGGACCGGTCCGAAGATCTCTTCCTTGTAGATCGCCATGTCCTTGGTGACATGGTCGAACAGGCAGCCGCCGATGAAGAAGCCGTTCTCGTAGCCCTGCATCGAGAAATCGCGGCCATCGACGACCAGCTCCGCGCCGTCCTCGACGCCCCTGTCGACATAGCCCCTGACGCGGTCATAGGCGGCCTTGGTCACCAGCGGGCCGAAATCGGCATCGTTGCCGGCGGTGTAGGGCGCGATCTTGAGGTTCTCAACACGCGGAACAAGCTTTTCCATCAAGCGGTCGGCCGTGCCCTCGCCCACCGGAACGGCGACTGAAATCGCCATGCAGCGCTCGCCCGCCGCGCCATATCCGGCACCTACAAGGGCATCGACGGCCTGGTCCATATCGGCGTCGGGCATGATCAGCATGTGGTTCTTCGCTCCGCCGAAGCACTGCACCCGCTTGCCGGCGGCGCAGCCCCGCGCATAGACATATTCCGCAATCGCGGTGGAGCCGACGAAACCGACAGCCATGATGTCGGGATGATCGAGAATGCCGTCCACGGCCTCCTTGTCGCCATTGACGACATTGAGCACGCCCTCGGGAAGACCCGCTTCCAGCATCAGTTCGGCCAGCATAATCGGCACGGACGGATCGCGTTCCGACGGCTTCAGGATGAAGGCGTTGCCCGCAGCGATCGCCGGGCAGAATTTCCACATCGGGATCATCGCCGGGAAGTTGAACGGCGTTATGCCGGCTACGACGCCGAGCGGCTGGCGCACGGAGTGAATGTCGATACCCGGCCCCGCGCCCTCGGTGAACTCGCCCTTCAGGAGATGCGGCGCGCCGATGCAGAATTCGGCGACCTCAAGCCCGCGGATCACGTCGCCCTTGGCGTCCGGCAGCGTCTTGCCGTGCTCGCGAGAGAGCGCCTCGGCCAGCTTGTCCATGTCGCGATGCAGAAGATCGACGAACTTCATCAGGACGCGGGCGCGGCGCTGCGGGTTGGTGGCGCCCCAGCCGATCTGCGCCGCCTTGGCGTTCCCGATCGCAGCCTCAAGCTCCGACGCGCTGGCAAGCGCGACCTTCGCTTCGACCTCGCCGGTCGCCGGGTTGTAGACGTCGCTGAAACGACCGCTTGTTCCGGCGACATGCTTGCCGCCGACGAAATGTCCGATCTCGCGCATGAACTCCTCCCTGAAGTCTGGAGTGCTCATTTTAATGCGATTATTTGCGCAAATCCATGCGCTTGATTGACAAACCGTTGTGCGAATATGCTCATACACGATGGCCTTCGACTGGGATGATCTCCGCTATTTCCTCGCCGTCGCCCGCACCGGGCGACTGACTGCTGCCGCGCGCCGCATGGGCACCGATCATGCCACCGTCAGCCGGCGGATCGGCGCGCTGGAGCGTGAACTGGACGCCCTTTTGTTCGACCGTTCGCCGCGCGGCTATTCCCTGACGGATGCCGGCGAGCGGCTGCTCGCCCGCGCCGAAACCATCGAGACGTCGGCGGCAAGCATCCAGAACGACATCGCAGGTGAGAAATTCTCGCTGAGCGGCGCGGTGCGCATCGGCGCGCCGGACGGGTTCGGCGCGTTCTTCCTCGCCCCCCGCATCGGCGAATTGAGCCACCGTCACCCGCAACTGGAGCTGCAGATCATCGCGATGCCGCGCATCTTCAGCCTGTCGAAACGCGAGGCCGACATTGCCATCGGGCTTGAGCGCCCCGACAAGGGCCGCCTCTATTCGCGCAAGCTCACCGACTACACGCTGCATGTCTACGCGGCCCGAGACTACCTCGCGGGAGCGCCGCCGATCACCGGCAAGCGCGACTTCGCCAACCACCCCTGGATCGGCTACATTCCGGAACTGATCTTCACCCCGGAACTCGATTACCTGCAGCAGATCGGAGAAAGCCTCGCGCCGCGCCTGTCGAGCACCAACCTGCTGGCACAGCTGCGCGCGACCCAGGCCGGCACGGGATTGTGCATCCTGCCCGATTTCATGGCCTGCGAAGACCCGCATCTCGTTCCGGTGCTGCCCGAAGAGGTGGAACTGGTTCGCGCCTTCTGGGTGATCGCGCATATCGACTCGCGCGACACCGCGCGCATTCGCACGGTCGTCGATTTCATAGCCGAAAAGGTTCGCGCGGAACGGAAACGCTTCTGGTCGAGCGCCCGGCCGAGGCCGGGCGACGAAACCGTGTCGTGAGAGCCCCTCGGGGCGCCCTCACCTGAAGCCAATCAGGCCGAAACGGGCACCGCGGCTTCCAGCATCGCGGCTTCGGTCTCGTGATATCGGCAACGCGCGATGGAGTGCGGCAGCATGTCGACCATGAGGTGGACACGCATGACGTCGCTCTGGTTCTCGACCGAATGAACGACGACATTGTTCAGGTCGTAGAGCCGGCCCGGCTCCAGGAAATAGGCCTGCCGCTGAATGATGAATTTTACGCCCGGATCCGTCACGATCGGCACATGGGTGCGATGGATCGCGGCCAGGATGCCCATGTCGCGATGCGGCGTGATCACCTGCCCGGGCGGCAGTTCGGCCAATTGCACGCGCATCGGGTCGCAATTCGGGAATTCCGGCTGGATGTATTTCTCGATGATGTCGTCGACGAGATCGATCAACGGCCGATCCGCGTAGCGCATCACGTTGACATATCCGGAACGGGCCTCGAACAGCGTCTTTCTCATGACGTTGGCCGGCTTGTCATTATAGAGGAACACCGCGTTGCCGGGACGGTCGCCGGCGAGCGACACCCGGCTGTCACGATCCGATTCCCAATAGGAATAGGGCAGCTTCTCCATTGCTTCGCGCAACGGTTCTATGTCGACCAGCCCGTAGGTCTTCAAAGGTACGCCAATATCCATCGGAAACTCCCCCTGTGCCGAAAGACTCGGCCGCTCGAACGAAGACTATCCTGACCCAGCTCTAGCCGGAGATCAACGTGGCCGCGCGGTCATAGGCAGCGGAGAAACCTTTCAGGCTCACCTCGAACGTCGCTTTCTGGCCGGTCATTCCCGTGGCCATCACCTTGAGCGTTCCGCCCAGCTTGAGCCCGTTGACCGTTTTCGCCGGCCACTTAATCGGAACCATGCATCCCGCGCGAAGACAGGTCGAATAGGGGTTCGGCGCGGTCTCGGCGGAATCGTCGATCTGCAGCGTCACGCCATCCTTGAGCGAAACGCCGAGCGGCACGATCATGCGGCCGTTGGCATCGCCGTCGGATCCCGGCTGAAGGCGAATGACGAAAGCGGGGCTCTTGCTGCCCTTGCGCGACAGCACCTGCACGAGCGTGCATCCGACATTCGTCGCCTCGTTCTTCGTGACGGACTGGCAAACGACGCGCCAGGCGCCATAGGTCTCGTTCAGCGAAGTCGCGCCGTTCGGCAATCCCGCGGCGGAGACAGGCGCGGCGCAAAGACCGGCCAGCAATGCCGAGGCGGCAACAGTCCTGATGTTCATGACTCTCGGTTCCTTCGAGGCAGGGCCGTGACCGGCCGTTAGTGCTGGTTCAGAAACTCGTAATCGGGATCGTCGATCGTGATGAGAGGCAGCGCCTCGTCATTCATGAAGCCGATCGTCTTAGCGCAGCCGACCCCCGGTATGACGGCGACGTCATACATCTCGGCGACCTTTCCGTCGATGCGGAACCACTGCACCACATTGCCGGTGTCGAGATCGATGACCTGGATCCCGGTCCAGGGTTCGGAATCCGCCTGCTTGAGACGCTCGTCGAGCTCCAGTCCCTCGAACCGCTCGTAGCGCGGGCGCGAGAGCCCCACCACGGCAAAGCGATCGAAGAACGCCAGACCGCGCACGAAACCCGGGCAGAACGCCAAGGGCTGGAAGCGCTTGCTTTCCTTGTCCACCCAGCCGAGCTCGCCCGTGCCGGAATTCAGCAGCCACACCTTGTCGCGATAGACACGCGGCGAATGCGGCATGGACAGGCCTTCGCAGATGACCTCGTTTGCGTCGACATCCATCACGATGCCACCGTCGGAACGACGGTCACGCCAGCCGTCGACTGTGTCGGATTTGGATACGGCCGTCACGTAACGCGGCTTGCCGTCCTGCATCGCCATTCCGTTGAGATGGCAGCGGTCTTCGGCGACGATCTGCGAGATGAAATGCGGTTTCCAGATCGGCTTGAAGCTGTGCTCTTTCGACAGCGTCGCAAGGCAATTGTACTTCGTGTTGACGAAGACGATCTCGCCCTTGTCGGTCAGGCCGATGTCATGTGCGTCGATCACGCCCGTGAGATGCAGTTCCCGGCTGACATAGCAATGCGTGAACTGCTCGTTGACCCACTGCCCTTCGCGCAACACGTTTTCGAGCCGGACGATATGGCCCAGCGTCACCATGTAGAGCGAGTCGTCCGTCACATGCAGTCCCATCGCCTTGCGAAAGAACTGCTCATTGACCATCAGCCCGCCCTTGGTGTTCGAGCTGATCATGTAGAGACGGCCGGATTGATAGGACGTCGCGGCCAACGCGATCTTGTTGCGCTTCAGGAACCCGACCAAGCCGCCGGACATGGAATATTTGGCAGCCGGTTCTTTCGGCTCCTCGTTCCCGTCAGCTGGCTTTTGGCCGCGTCTTGCAGAAGTTGGCCCCGCCTTTTGCCTGGCGGGGCCGCTAACCTTGGTCGGGGATTTTGTCATTATGCGTTATTGGAACCCGATCAGAACTGGCCCTTCACAGCAGCCTTGAGCTGATAGCCGACCTCGCCGTCGAGGAAGGTCGCCCGCCCCGAAGCATCCACCGAGAAGTTGCCGTTCTGGAAGGAAATCGCTGCACCGGCATAGGGCATCGACCCGTCGGCGATGTCAACCGGTACATAGACCATCTCGTCCAGCAGCATCGCCTCGACTTCGCCGTCGCCGGAATAGCTGCGGAAGAGATAACCGCCGCCGACCGAGACGAAACCGCCCGCGAAGGCCTTCCGCAGATCGACACCGAGATCGGCCTCGTACATCTCCACGGTCTGTTCGCCGAAGGACGCGGTCTCCACCGAACCGCCGCCGACATGCGTGTCGTCGGTCGTCTCGCTGTAGCCGTCGATGGTCTGGCGCGCATAGCGGCCTGTCAACTGCGGCATCAACGCGAAGCCGTTGCCGATGTCGATGGTCGCTTCCGCAGACACTTCCGGACTGATCCACCAGCTGTCATAGCTGGAATTCGCCCAAGCCTCGCCCAGCGTCGCATCACCCGTTCCGGCCGTTCCGCCGTCGGCATAGCCGTTGTCAACGAGGTTGTCGTTGATGAAGCGCTGCCCGTCATGGCTGAGCATACCGCCGTTGATGGATGCTCCGAAGCGCAGCATGTTGAACGAGGCGCTGGCGTTCAGGCCACCGAACACACCCTCGGCACTGTTGTCGAAGGAGTTGGAGAACATGCTGCTGCCGGAGAGGTCCTCCCAGGCATAACCCAGCACACCGCCAATGCCGACCGCGTTGTTGACGTCGGTATTGAATCCGATCGCGAAGGCGCGCGACTTGGTGTTGTGGTCGAGCGTCGTCTCGCCGTTTCCGTCGTAGTCCTGGCTCGTGGCACCGCCGCCGATCCAGAAACCGCGACCGCTCGGCGTCTGCGCCGCGCCGTCCTTGACGAGGCCGGAGACCAGGCCCGCCAGGTCGGCTAGCATGTTCGGCGCAGCCGAAACCGCCGTCGGGTCCAGCGTCGCGAAGGTCTGCGTGGACGTATCCCAGACATAGGGGATGTCGCCGATCACATTCGGAGCGTCGCCGTCGATGACGCCGTCCATGTGCCAGACCACCGAATGCGACGGCCCGGTCTCGATGTTGACGACCGCCTCTTCGCCAGACGTTCCACCGAGAAGCATGTAGCCGCCGAAGAAGGCCGGCGCGGCGATGTTGAACGTGTTGGCGTAGCCCCGGATATCAAGCGCGTCGCCATAGGCGGCCACGGTCTTGCCGGACAGGTTGAAGGTGTTTCCGTAGACAGCCGAACCGTCATAGCCGGAATAATAGCCGCCATCGAAGTCGTCGCGATAGAAACTCGACACATGTATGCCGTCGGAATATTCGCCGAGAGTGACAATCACGCCCGAGTTTTCGATCGTATTGTCCGTGATCGCTTGATCGATGTAGGTACCGAAGTAATTCTCATGCGACGATGACGAATAGAAATTCGTCTCGGATCGCAAGCTGATGCCGTCCGAATAAGCACCGTATGTCTTGATCATGCCGGTATTCGAGATCGCATTGTCAGCAATGCGAGTGCTTGCACCGACATAGCCGAAGCCTGTCCAGTCATAACCGACATCTTCGGATTCCGCATACGCTTCCAGATCGATCTCCGCCTCTGCCCAGACAGAGATACCGGACGATTCGACCCCGTAAGTGACGATCTCACCGCTGTTACTGACGGTGTTCCCGACGATCTCGGCTACCGCGCTGGAATAGCCGACATACGCCTCGGCCACGTTATTCTCAGCCCACGCATAGACCTCGATTTCGGTCTCCGCATCGGCATCGAGCGATATGCCCATCGAGCCTTCGCCATCCGTGCGAATGGAGCCGGCATTGCTGATGTCGTTGTCGTTGATCCCCGCGAAGGAGTAAACATCGGACACGTCGACGATAGACTCAGAGTCGTCCTCGTAGTCGTCGGTGTGCAGCCGAGACGTCATGTACGCGTAGGCATAGGCCTCCGTGAAAATCTCGATACCGGTCGAGTCGTAGGAATGCGTCTCGATCGAACCGCTGTTCTCCACCGTGTTGTTGCTGAAGACCGCCGAGGCGAGACTGTAGCTGCTCTCGCCAGTGGTTGACGTCGCATTGCTGACATAACCGTCGGTGTCATAGCCAACGCTGGAAGAGCCGAAGATGAAGGCCTCGGCAAAGGCGTTCAACTCCATGCCGGAGGAATTGCCGGCGAAGGTCTCGATGGCACCCGAATTGGAGATCGTGTTGTTCTCGACTTCGGCGACAGCCCGAATATTGCCGATATAAGTCGTCGCCGACAGGCTGTCGGCGGAACCACCGATATAGTTGGTATAAGTAAAGGCCGAACCGGCAGCATAGGCGCCGGCATCGACATCGATGCCCGAAGATCCGTATCCGTAGGTCGTCAGCGAGCCGCTGTTGCTGATCACATTGTCCGCGACGGAAGCGTAAGCGTGGATGCGCTCCGTGCGCGCCTCAGCGCTGGAGTAGAACGTGTCACCATAACCGTAGTAGTCCGGCACGCCTGCACGCGCCATTTGCCACGGATAAACCCGGTTCCAGACGCCATTGTTGTACGAATCATAGTCATACCAGCCCGCATCGGCATAGGCGCTGACGTCGATTGCGTCGGAATGATTGCCGTAGGTGGTGATCGAACCGCTATTCGCGATCATGTTGTCGTCGATCGCGGCATGTGAGTAGAAATCCTCGACATGCGCGTAACCCGACGCCACCCACAAGTCGTAATAATCCTCCTCGGAATCCGCTTCCGCCCAGGCATCCACCTCTGAGTAGGCCCAGACCGAGATGCCGTCGCCGTTGTCTCCGAGTGTGGTGATGTCGCCTGAATTGGAGATCGTGTTGGAGCTGACAATGGCCTCAGCGTCCATGTCGTCGATATGCCCGACGACGTCAGCCAGCAACCCGGTCCCGACAGTGGAATAATCCCAGCCGTCATCGTCGTAGTCGTCACTGTCGTAGTACATATGCCCTTCCGCGTTACCCCACGCGTAGGCATTCGCACCCACATTGATGCCGTTGTAGTAAGATGTAACGGCGCCCGACTGCCAGATTTCGTTGCCGGACACCTCGCTCCGGGCGGCGACATGATTGACGAAACCCGACACGCTGCCGTCGAGCTCATAGTCGTGGAACTCGTTGTCCGAATGGACTGACGCTCCAACGTAGGAACCGGCGAAAAGCGCAATACCGGTCTCGGCGTCGATCGATCCCGAATTGGAGATCACATTGTCCGTCACCTCGGCCGTCGCATAAGCGCCGTCGATTTCGCCGAAGAGATGCCCCTCCGGGTCGTGCGCGCCGAGATTCGGATCGAGTTCGACATAGGTGTCGGCATAAGCCGACAGAAGAATTCCCGCATAATTGGCTTCGATGGAATCGGAATTCGTGACGACATTGTTATCGACCACAGCCATGGCGGAAATGTCGGACACCGTGGCACCAACATTGGAATACGACCCATCCCAGTCGGCATCCATCTCGACATACTGCTCCGCGCCTGCGGTCAGCCGTATGCCGCTCCCGGAGGAATCGATAATCCCGTCATTCAGGACATCGTTGTCACTGACTTCAATCGATGCGGGAGAGTTCGAGAAGTTCGGATTGTAGCCCGTATATTCGTAGTCAGGATTGTCTTCGACGTAGCTGAACCCCACCAACGCGATACCGTCGCTCTCGACGTCGACAAATCCGTTGTAATAGCTCGTCCCGTCCGTCTCCACGACACCATAGTTGGAGATGGAGTTGTTCGTGACGTCGTCTTCGCGGCCATAGATCGCGATGCCGACGGAACCGTCGCCGCTCGTATAGACCCCGCCTTCGTTGATCACCGTAATGTGGTTCGGGTCGTGCTCGCCGAGAACACCGGGATCGAGGTTGGTCGTCGTCTCGACAAAGCCCGTCGACGTGATCGTCAGGCTGTCATGATCACCGAGAACAAACGTCCCGTAATAGGGAATCGAAACGGTGAAATCCGCTGCCGACGACGCCCCCGTCACGGCCACCAGCATCGTTGAGGCCATCAGGCCGCTTACGATCCGCCTATCCATCGAAATCCCCTCTCATGAATCGCTGCCTCCGTTCTTGCCGCAGCGCGGGTTAAAGTCAATCTAAAAACCCTCTGAAAATGCTTAACAGAAACTGTGGATGAACTAATAAAAGTGGCAATTCCGCAACAGTAAGAGTTCTTTAAGCACAGATTGTAGGATGAACCACGTTCACTCGCCAGAACAATGCGGAAAACGCGAGGGAAGGAGGGCCACAAAACGGACTTCGCCGCTACCAGAATGTCGAGAGGCGGCAACGATCACCAGTGATGCGCACATGCCCTCGAACACCATTGGAGACTACACTCCTGCCGGGGGCTCTACCCCAATATGGGGAGGGCTTCGGCATTGCGCGCACCCTGAAGCTTGTGCATCGTTGCGTGAGAACCGGGCGCGGTGGCCGACGGGCGACAACGGGAGCAGGATGATGAAGCGAGCAACGGCAACTCTTCTCGTGGCGGCGTGGATGCTGGGGGCTCCGGGCGCCCTCGCCGAGGATGTTTCGAGCACGAACATCATCAACACGCTCAAGCCGAAGGTCGCGACGCGCAACATCTTCGGCGACAACCCGGCAGGCATGAGCGAAGAGGAATCGGCGTTCGTCTCCCGGCTCCGCGGCATAACTCGTGACATCAACGTGCAGGAACGAGACGAACTGGCGGAGATCGTCCAACAGAATGACCTGCCGTCGATCGATCTGGAAATCTACTTCGACTACAACTCCGCCGGCATCGGCCCCCAGGCCAAACCCGGCCTGATCGAACTCGGGCTGGCGCTGCGGAGCGACGCCCTGAAGGACATCGTTTTTCTCGTCAGCGGCCATACCGACGCGGTCGGCTCCGACGCCTACAACCAGGACCTTTCAGAGCGACGCGCCAAGAGCGTCAAAGCCTTCCTGACCGAGACCTTCCTGATCGAGACTGACCGCCTCATCGCCGTCGGATACGGGGAAGAGCAACTCAAGAACACATACGACCCCGCCGCCGCCGAGAACCGGCGCGTGACGATCGTCAGCCTCGTGCAATGAAGTCGCGCGTCCGGAATTGAACGGCCTCGAGGCGACAAAAAACCGCCCGGGCGAGCCGGACGGTTCATTGAATTTCGTCGCCAAGCGGCCGCTTTCGCGGCTTTACAGATCCGCAGGCAGATAGAGCGGGAAGTCGCGCTTGTTGGCAGCCATCAGCGCGGAGCTGAGAACGGGCCGGCTTTCCCCTTCGCCGATCGAGCGCGTCGAGATCGTGTCGAGCGCGGGAGCCTGGGCCTGAAGGTCCTGTTTCATGGCGAGGATGTTCTCGTAGGCCTGCTCGATGCGCACCTGCAGGGCGGCGTCGTGCTTGGCGGCCTTGCTCAGAAGCGAAACGACCTTGTTGGGAATGTCGACGTCGGGATGCTTGTCATTAGAGAAAATCAGGATGTCGTTGCCGGCCTTGACCGCCCGAATGACAGCGTCCTCGAATTTGTAGTTGTCCCAGATCGCGCCCATCTGAAGATCGTCTGAGATGATCACGCCGGTAAAGCCCAGCTTGCGCCGAAGCACGTCGTGCAGCCCGCTCTTCGACAGCGAGATCGGGGCCTTGTCGCCGTCGTCCTGAAGCTTGTCGTTACGCAGATGCGCGCTCATCACGAGATCGACCTGCTTGTCCTTGATCATCATGCTGAACGGATCGAGCTCGGCGCTTTTCCACGTCCGGGAAACATCGACCGCGCCCTTGTGGCTGTCGAGCTTGCTGGAACCGTGTCCCGGGAAGTGCTTCAGCGCGGTCAGGACGCCCTGCTCGCGATGCGCGGTCACGAATGCCGTTGCGAATTGAACCACTTGCGACGGATCGTCCGAATAGCTGCGCCCCAGCCGCCCGATGATCGGGTTGGAACGGTTGACGTTCAGATCGACGACCGGCCCGAGATTGAGGTTGAAGCCCCAGGCGCTCAGGCTCTCGGCCAGCAATTCGTAGCGCTCATAGGCCTCGCGCGGCGAGAAATCGGAACTTATCTCGGCAGCCGAGGGCGTATGCGGGAAGCCCGCCTCCGGCAGAAGCCGTTCGATCCGGCCGCCTTCCTGGTCGACCGCGATCAGCAGCGACGGCCTGTCGCGCGCCGCGATCTGCAGCGCCGCGTTCAGATTGGCGACCTGCGTCTGGTTGGTGACGTTGCGGCGCAGATAGAGGACGCCGGACACCTTGCCGGCCTCGATCTGTCCGGTCAGCGTCTTGACCCATTTGTGGTCAGGCGTGTCGCCGCGAAAGCCGACCATGATCATCTGGCCGATCTTCTCTTCGAGGGTCGTCGGGCGGGGTGTCGGCAATCGCGAGGACGCTTCGATGCGTTCGCTCGGCAGCGCCGGCGCCGTTTCCGCGGCGATCTGAATGGAAGAGACCCGGGACTGGTCCAGTTCGACGTCCCCGGAGGATGCCTGCATTGCGGATGCGCACAGCAGCGCCGTCGCGATCATCAGTTTCCGCATGTGCCTTTTCCCACCATGAACTCTTTGGCCCAATTTGGTAAGTAAAAGTGGTTAATATGAGGTTACGATGCCCGTCTTCGCGCCCGCGCCGCCGGGTCGTCAGGGTCCCTCGACGGGAACGACCGAGAAGGGCTGGACCATGCGGCTGGTCTTTAGAGCGGCGATGACGCCTTTGCGGGAATTGCTGTTTTCATACGGCTGCCTGCTGCCGCTCTTCAACCAGCATTGATCGGTCTTTGTGAAGTAGACGAAGGCGACGCCGTCGCAATCGGAATTCCTGCGGCATGTGCTGAGGCACGCTTCGAAGGTCGTGTCGCCGGACTTGCCGAGATCGTAACCGTCGAGATCGTGCTTGTTGTAGACGTCCCATTCCACCTCGACGGACGGCGCATCCTGGCGCCCCTCCCCCTGGAAAAAGAAGCCCGAATACGCCCCGGTGAAGGTCTGCGCGAAATTGTAGCCGTTCTTCAGGAAGCAATGATTGGCGACAGTATTGTAAGTATAGGCGCGACATGAACTGCGCTGGGCGCATTCTCTCGCGCACTGCGCCGGCGTGGGCGACTTGAACCCGCCCTGTATGATGTCGCTGCCGTAGAGATCGACATTGTCATATTGCGCCAGGTACCAGCCGAACCGTTCGGTGTTGTCATCGCCCAACAGATCCCTGATCCGGTTCCTGGCCAGGCGCTCATAGACTGTTCCGGGGTAGAGATCGACGATCGTCTGGAAGTCGCTGACGACCCTGGAATCCCTGACGGCCTCCCAGGCTTCCTTCGCCTCGTTGCGCGTGTAATCGCTCACCACGTCATTCGTCTGCTTGCCGGGATCGAGGAGCGCGGTCTGCGGATTGAGGTAGATGTCGTCGCCGGGCAGCGAGCCGTAATAGAACGGCTCCTGCCGCTGCCTGTTGCTCTCGGTGGAGCGCATCACGTCGTCCCGTACCCGGCGGAACATGCGCCCGACATCCATGTTCTTCTGGCCGACATATTTCAGCAGCGCTTCGGTATAGGGGCTGTTGCGGCCTCGGCCGTCGCTCGCCGTCGTGCCCTCCTTGGCCGAATAGCCGACAAGCGTGCCCGCTTCGGGTTCGATTGCGATCAGGCCGCCGGGAACGTTGGAGCGCCGCGCCGTCCCTGCTGAACGCATCTGCGTCAGGAAGGGGTTGTTGCGGCAGGCGTCGAGCAGGACCACCTTCAAGCGCTTCGCCCCGCTGACCGCGTTCAGCATGTAGTCCAGCGGGATGGCCTGGAACGCGACCTGGCTGTCGCTCTCCAGCGTCGCGTCGGTGGGGATCAGATAGTTCTGCTTGTCGATCTCGATGCCGTGGCCGGCAAAGAAGATGATCGCGATCTCCGCGCCTCGCGCCTTGTCCGTGAAGCGTGCGAGCGCCAGGCGCATGTCGTCGAACGTCGCGTTCGTGACGACATCCACGTCATAGCCGATGCCGCTTAGCTCGGCGGCCATGTCGGTGGCGTCGTTCACCGGGTTGGCGAGCGGGTTGATCGACCTGTAGGCGGCGTTGCCGATGACCAGCGCGACATGGGAAGCGGCGTTCGCCAGCGTCGAACAGAACAGCGAACCGGCGACGACCGTCAGGATCATGATGAAGATTCGGATCTGGCCGAACATGCTGGGTCTCGCCTTCAGATAATTCTACAATCCTGCGTTCAACCGGGGCTCCGATTGAAACCGGTTGGTGCGCGCTTGGCAATTGCACGATGAAATATTTCTTGAATTCCACCCCCTGTGCAACGCCGGATGGCCGCAGGTGTGACAAAGATGCGTCTCTCTGAGGCCATTGCCTGGGACGTCATCGAATGCGCACAGCAAAACGCCGGCCTGGTTACCCGGCCGGCGTCTCCTGGATTTCAAGTCCATCGATATCCCGGTCGCTACCGGAACATGGCCTCCGGAATGAGGAGCGCGATGGACGGGAAGATCACGATCAGCAGCAGGCAGACCGCCATGGCGAACCAGAAGGGCAAGACCCCTCGGAAGATCGTCGACATGGGCACGTCGCCCGCCACGCTCTTCACCACGAACACGTTCAGCCCGACCGGCGGCGTGATCATGCCCATCTCGATGACGATCACCGCGATGACGCCGAACCAGATCGGATCGAAGCCGAGCGCGGTGACGATCGGAAAGAAGATCGGGATGGTGACCACGAGCATGGCGAGCCCGTCCATGAACATGCCGAGCACCAGATACGCGACCACGATCAACAGCAGGACGCCATAGGGTCCCAACCCGACGGAGGTCATCGCCTCGCCCAGCGTCGCCGGCAGATGCGTCAGCGCCAGGAAAGGGTTGAGCACGCTCGCACCGATGACGATCAGATAGAGCATCGCGGTTGTGCGCACGGTGTCGGCGATCGCCTGCGTGAAGGTTGTGAAGTCCAGCTTGCCGGTGAAAAGCGCCATCACGAGCACGAGCGCGGCACCGACGCCGGCGGCCTCGACGGGCGTGAACACGCCGAGATAGATGCCGCCGATCGACACGAAGATCACCACGATGAGCGGCATCGCACGCATCAGCGCGAGGAAACGCTTCGCGAGCGGCACCGCATCGCCCGGGCGACCCGCCGCAGGATCGCGAAGCGTGACGAGCGCGACGGCTGCCATGAAAAGCGCCGTCAGCAGCAGGCCCGGCAGGATGCCGGCCATGAACAACTGCCCGATGCTCTCTTCCGTCAGGATGGCGTAGAGCACGAAGCCGGTTGACGGCGGAATGAGAAAGCCCAGCGTTCCGCCGGCCGCGATCGAGCCGGTGGACAGGGCGTCCGAATAGCCGAACCGCTTCATCTCCGGCAAAGCGACCTTGCCGATGGTCACCGCGGTCGCCACCGACGAACCGCTGACAGCGGCGAACGCCGCGCAGCCGATGATCGAGGCCGAAGCCAGCCCTCCCCTCAACCAGCCGACCCAGGCGAACGCGGCTTCGTAAAGCCGGCTGCTGAACCCGGCGACCGAGGCGATGTTGCCCATCAGGATGAACAGCGGAACCACGGTAAGGGAATAGTTGGACGTCGACGAGAAGGTCTCGGTGACGAGGAGCGCGTTGGCGGACCGCGTGCCGTTGAGGATGACGGTTCCGAAATACCCCACCGCGAGCATCGCCATGCCCACGGGCATGCGCAGTATCATCAGCACGAACATCGCGCCGAGGCCGCAGAGGCCGATCATGAAGTCACTCACTGCGACCTGCTCCTGCACGAATGATGTCTATGAGTTGAAGAAGCAGCACGATGGCGTAGAGCATCGCCCCCAGAACCAGCAGCCCGTAGAAGGGCCAGAACGGGATCTGCAGCATGTTGGTGGCGTCGCCATATTCGGCGGCGTCGACCAGCTTGTCCCACGACCGCCATGTCAGCATCGACAGGATGTAGACCGAGATGCAGCGCGCCAGCACGTCGCCCACGAAGCGTCCGTAACGCCCGATCCGTTCGTCGAAGACATCGACGCGAATGTGGATCTCGTCGCGCGCTGCGCCCGGCATCGCGAGCATCACCAGCACGACGGAGGCAAGCTGGATGATCTCGTTGCCGCCCAGGATCGGCGCCTCGAAGACGTAGCGCATGATCACGCCGGCAGACGTCGCCACCAGCAGAACGCCGAGCGCCAGCGACGACAGGATCGTCAGCAAGCGAACGGCCCGCCCGACATGTGTCGAGCGGGCCAGTTCCATGTGCGGTTCACTCACGGCCGCGTCACTCGGCTTTCAGCGCGTCGACATAGGCCGAGGCTTCAAGTCCCGCCGCGTCGGCATCGGCGATGACCTTTTCCACGACCGGCGCCGAGGCGGCGTTGAACTCTGCAGCCGCTTCATCGGAAAGAACGATCACTTCCTTGCCCTCGGTTGCCTCGAAGCCCTCAAGCGCCTTGTCGGCGATGCCGAGCCAGGCCTTGTTGCCGTCCAGCGCGGCCTGACGGCCCGCGTCGAGAACGACCTTCTGCTGATCGTCGGTCAAGTCCTCGAAGCTGTCGCGGTTCATGATAAGAAAGAAGCTCGAAATCGTCGAGTCCATGCCCATGGTGATGTAGTTCGTCACCTCGGCCAGCTTGAACGCGCCAAGCGTGGTCGCGTCGATCATGGCCCCGTCGATCACGCCGGTCTGCATGGAGTTGTAGATTTCCGGAGCCGGCATCGAAACCGGCGTCGCGCCCCATGCCTCGACGACGAGGCCGGCATTGCGCGACGGCACGCGGATCTTGAGGCCCTTCAGGTCCGCCAGCGAACGGATCGGCTTCTCGGCCGTGAAGAGCAGGTTCGGCGCGTTGTTCCACAAGCCGAGCAGCGCCACGCGACGATACTCCTTGGCAAGCATGTCGGTGTGATCCTGGACCTTGGCGGTGCCGGTTTCCGCGTCGATCACGCCCGGAAGCTCGGTCAGCAGCGTCTTCGGAAAGTTCGACGCCGTATAGCCCGGCAGGCCGAAGGCGATGTCGGCGACGCCGTCGACCGCGCGATTGTACTGCTCGGCCGGGCCCGGGCCCAGTTCACCGCCCATGAAGATGCTGACCGTGACCGCGCCATCGGTGCCCGCAGAAATGGACTCGGCCATCGGCTTGTAAACGTTTTCGACGACGAAGTGGCTCGGCGGCTGGAAGTCGGCGAGCTTCAGATCCGTCGCCGATGCCGTGGTGGCTGCGAGGACGAGCGCTGCCGAAACGGCGGAAGCGAGTTTTGCGATCATGGAATTCCTCCTGACTGATCGTTCTTCTTGAATGGGTTCTTGCGTTTTCGGGATCGGGCATGGCTGCCAGCAGCGGGGCAAGGCTCTCGCCCGCGCGATGGCGTCACCTTCGACGACGGACCGATGCGCCTGCCTGATCCCGGATGTGTTCGAATTCCGTTTCCCCGGACGACGCACTAGCTAGCGACCACGCCCCGTGCGGAAAAATTGAATCTCCGCACGAGCTATTCAAAATCCGCACAGTCGCGATTGGTCCGCACAGGCCCGAAATCAGGCCGTGTCCATTTCCTTCACCTTGTCGCCGCCGGCGACCGAGTACTTGATCGGCACCTTGCGCGTGGCGAGGAACTCGTCGAGCGTCTCGCCGCGAAAGGCCGCGTAGACCTCGGGGTTCGACACGCCGATCACGGCGGCCAGCTTCTCCAGCATGAAGAAGCTCACGCCACGATGGATCATCTCGATCCACTTGCGGTTCTTCACCAGGTCGATTTCCTCGGCCGTCAGCCCCCGTTCGGCGGCCAGCGCGTCGAAATCGTTGACGAAACGCTCGCGGTGTTCCGGGTGGATCAGGTCATGCAGGAAGGAGTTCAGCCGGAAATTGGCATGGCTGCGGGCATGGGTGAAAGGATAGGTGCCCGCAAGCGTCTCCGCGCCGGCCAGGTGATAACCGACATGGTCGCGATAGGCCTCGATCTCGGCCTGATCGGGTTCGCCACCCAGATCCTCGAAGACCAGCGTGGCGATGTTGGTCACCGACGGCGCGTAGGTCTGCTTGTGGACCAGCCGCACGTCGTCGGACAGCGCGCCGCGCATGATCAGCCACATGATGACCTCGGCGCCCTCCATGCCGCCATTGACCACATATTCGGCCAGACGCATGTCGACCAGCTTCTGCGGATCCTTCTCGAGCAGTTCGAGGAACTCGTTGTCCCACTCCTCGTTGATGAAGCCGGCGCGTTCGCCATGGACCTGGTGGCTGAGCCCGCCGGTCGCCATGATCGCCACGTTCAGATCCTCGGGATAGCTCTCGATCGCCTTGCGCAGCGACTTGCCGAACTTCCACATCCGCTTCGGCGTCGGGATGGGCAACTGAAGCAGGCCGCAATGCAACGGCACGACCTTGCCCGGCCATGGCCCGTTCTCGTCACCCAGCATCGAAAGGGGCGACAGCATTCCGTGGTCGACGGGCTTGCCCTGGAAGAACGACATGTCGAACTCATCGGCCGTCATCGCCATGGCGATGTGCTGCGACAGGCCCAGATGGCCCTTGGCCGGCGGCACGTCGCGCGGCCCGCCGCCCTCGTCGGCTGGATAGTAGGTGTCGTCGATCCCCATCGAGAAGAACGGGTAGTGGTCGAAATAGAACGACGTGACATGGTCGTTGTAGATCAGGAACAGGACGTCGATGTCCCTGTCCTGCACCCATTTGCGCACCTGGGCGAAGCCCTCGAAGATCGGCGCCCAGGCCGGATCGTTCTCCTTGTGCGTGTCCTTTGCAAAGCCGATGGTCGGCGAATGCGAGGCGCCGATGCCTCCGATGATCCGTGCCATATCCCATGCTCCCTGTTCTGGCGTCTGCGTGGGGAAAAGCTGCAACTCGGCCAACCGCCCTCGCCCTTCAGGCGAACCGTCGATGTCATCGAGCTGTTGAAACACTCCTCCGATCGAGAACTATACAAAGCTTTCAATGCGGAACAATTCGTGCAAATGAGACGCAACGTTCACAATCGTAGACAATCGGATCGCTGCGATGAGATGGAATATCGACGACATCCCCATCTTCGTGAAGGTCGTTGAACTCACCGGTTTCACTGCGGCTGCAGACGCGCTCGGCATGCCGAAATCGACGGTCAGCAAGGCCGTCAACCGGCTGGAGGACGCGCTCGGCCTGCGCCTCCTGAACCGCAATTCGCGCAATGTCCGCGTGACCAGCGAGGGTGAGACCTTCTACCGGCAGGCCATGCTGATCATGGAGCAGGTGCGCGAAGCCGACGCCGTGGTCGAGGGCCTGAGCGCGACGCCTGCCGGTCGGCTCGTCGTGGCGCTGCCGCCGGCCTTCTGCCAGGAGATCGTCTCGCCTGCGCTCGCAACCTTCCGACGCCGCTACCCGAACGTCGATCTGGAAATCATCGCGACCACCCATGGCGCCGACATCCTGCGTGACCAGTTGGACATCGCCGTCGTGGTCGGGCCGCTGAACGATTCCGAACTGATTTCAAGGTCGCTCTATTCGGGACGCCTGGTCTGGGTGACCAGCCCCGGCTTCCTGCGCGACAATGCGCCGGGTGACAGCCCCGAAGACCTGGTGGGCAACATCCAGATCTGTGAAAAACGCTATGGCCTGAGGCGGATGCCGGTACGGATCGAAGGCGCGCCGGCACATCTCGACCTGACACGCGGCGTGACCCATGTGAACGATCCGTTGTCGGTTCGCGCCGCGGTCCTGGCCGGCGCGGGCATTTCCCTGTTGCCCGAACTCTATTGCCGGCAACACATGCTCCAGGGCGAACTCGTCGAGGTGTACGAGCACATCTCCTTCGACCTGTCCTCGTCCGTCCTCTCGGTCGTCTATCCCAGCCGGCGCCTCCTATCGCCGACCACGCGCGCGTTTCTCGAGTTTCTCGACGAGGTCTGCAGTCCCTGAAGACGCGGCAGCGAGACTTCCGTCGCGCCAATCACTCGGGCCTGCCTTCCCCCTGCCGGCAGGCGGCCAGCAGCTTCTCGCGGATCCATTGATGCTTGGGATCGCTGTCGAAGCGACGATGCCAGATCAGGTCGTGGGCGATCGGCTCGATCTCCATCGGCAAAGGCAGGGTGGCGAGCCCGTAATTGCGCGCGAAATAGTCGGCCGTTCTCACCGTGAAGACGCCGATCATGTCGCTCTCCTGCAGCAGGTTCGGCGCCATGGTGAAATTCGTCACCGACACCATGACGGCTTCGCGATGCAGGCCCTCGCGCTTGAGGATCGAATCGAACGCCGCCTTCCGGTCACCGCCGGAACTGACCACGAGGTGGGGATAGGACAGTACCATCGCGAGATCGGCGGGGCGCTCCCCGTTCAGGATCGGATGGTCCTTTCGGCAAAGGCAGACCAGCGCTTCCTTGTTGGCATGCTCCCGACTGAGCGTCGGCGGCAGGCGGTCGAACCACCCGAGCGCGACGTCGATCTCCTGCACCTCGATCAGACGAATGGCGAAACCGCGATCCGTGGTCCGAAGATCGATCGAAATGCCGGGCGCCGTCGCCCGCAGATCCTCCAGGAACGGCAGCATCACGGGCAGGCTCAGGCGGTCGGGCGCGCCGATAACGAAACGAAGCCGGGCCGTCTCCGGCACGAAATCCGACGGCTGGGAGAGGCATTCCTGCGACAGCCGCATGATTTCGGAGACGGTCCGCGCCACTTCGAGGGCCCGCGGCGTCGGCGCCAGCCCGCCCGGCGTCCGCACGAAGAGCGGATCGCCGAACAGGTCGCGCATGCGCCTGAGCGAATTGGAGACCGCCGACTGCGTGCGGCCCAGCCGCTGGCCCGCCAGCGTCACGCTGCGCTCCTCCATCAGCGCGTGGAAGACCGCAAAGAGGTTCATGTCGAAGCTGTAGGGCGTCATGGTTCAGGCGTCCGGCATCAATCCAAATGATGTTCTATTACATCATCATGAATTTGCATAATGTGTCGCAGCCCAATAACCTGCGCGCATCGGGCCGATCCACCGGAGAGTGCGACGCCTGACGCGAGGGAGGAAACCGTGCCGCACAGCGACACCTTGGCCGATTTGCCGTCGAACGGAATGGCTGTATGAACACGGCCGCCGAAGAGAGGCAGGGCGGCAGATTTCTGGATTGGCTGGTCGCCGGTCTCGCCACGCTGATGTGCGTGGCCTGCATCCTGTGGAACGTCGAGACCCCGACCCGGCTCGGCGTCGCCATCCTGATCGAACAGTACCTGGCCCTGCAGCTCGGCCTCGCGCTGACGATCGTGTTCCTGCGCTTCGGGTGGCGAGGACAGGAAACGCCGAAGCTGAATGTCGTCAACGGCCTGATCGCGCTGATCTGCTTCGGCGTGCTGATGTATGCGGCCTGGGATTTCTCCTGGCTGTTGAAGGAACAGTTCTACCGCCCCTGGCAGATCACCCTGATCGGGACGGTCGTCACGCTGGCCGTCATGGAGGGCATCCGCCGCCGCACAGGCATGACCCTGTTCGTCATCGTCGCGATCTTCCTCCTCTATTCGCTCGTCGCCGACAAGGCGCCGGGAGACCTGATCGGCAAGGCGCTGAGCCCCGTCAGGCTGGTGCAATATGTCGGCTTCGACCCGTCGGCCGTCTTTTCGACGCCGCTGCGCGTCGGCACGGTCATCGTCCTCCTCTTCGTCTTCTTCGGGCAGCTTCTCTTCGCCGCCGGCGGCGGAACCTTCTTCACCGATCTCGCCATGGCGGCGACCGGCCGCACGCGCGGGGGCAGCGCCAAGATCGCCGTCGTCGGCTCCGCCCTGTTCGGCTCGATCTCCGGCTCGGCCGTCTCCAACGTGGTGACCACCGGCGTCGTCACGATCCCGCTGATGCGTCGCGGCGGCTACTCGGCCCGCGACGCCGGCGCCATCGAGGCCGTCGCCTCGACGGGCGGGCAACTGATGCCGCCGATCATGGGCGCGGCCGCCTTCCTGATGGCCGAATTCCTGGACATCTCCTACCTCACGGTCGCCGCGGCCGCCCTCGTGCCGGCGATCCTCTATTACATCTCGGTCTTCGTGCAGGTGGACCTGATCGCCGGACGCGACAATGTCGCCAGTTCCAGCGAAGACATGATGACCGTGCGCGAGACGCTGGCCGCCGGCTGGCACTTCCTCATCCCCTTCGCCGTCCTGCTCGGCGCCCTCTTCTGGTGGCGTTTCGACCCCGAGGATTCCGCCCTGCTCGCTTCCGTCGCCATCGTCGCGGTCGGCTTCGCCCGCGGCTACAAGGGCGACCGCCTGTCGCTCAAGACCCTCGGCCGCGTCTTCGTGGAAACCGGGACCTCCATGGTCGACCTGATCCTGATCGTGGCCGCGGCCGGCTTCGTGATCGGCATCCTGAACATCACCGGCCTCGGCTTCGCGCTGACCCTGCTGCTGGTCAATTCCATCGGAACCAACCTCTTCGCCCTGCTGCTCATCTCGGCCTTCATCTGCACGCTGCTCGGCATGGGCATGCCGACCTCGGGCGTCTACGTGCTGCTGGCAGCCTTGATCGCACCGTCGCTGGTCCAGGCCGGCGTGACCCCGGTCGCAGCGCACCTGTTCATCCTCTATTTCGGCATGATGTCGATGATCACGCCGCCGGTGGCGCTTGCGGCCTTTGCCGCCGCGACGATCACCAAGACCGACCCGCTCGGCACCGGGTTCGCCGCGATGCGTGTCGGATGGGCCGCCTACATCATCCCGTTCATCTTCGTCGCGACCCCTTCGCTCCTGCTGGAAGGCAGTGCCCTGGAGATCGTCCTTGCGGGCGTCATGTCGGCGATCGGCATCGCCGCTATATCGGCCGCCGTGGTCGGCTTCCTGCATGAACGGCTCGGAGCCGGGCTGCGCCTGGTGCTTGCGGCGCTCGGCTTCGCGGCGCTGCCGATCGGCTATCTGCCGCAAGGGCTGGAACTCGTTCACCCCGCCGCCACGGTCGCGACGGTGATGCTCGCCATCGGGCTCTTCTATCTCAAGCGCGGCAACGCACAAGATAATCAGATGGGTTGAAAAAGGGAGGAAACCTCATGAAATCTCTGACGAAAATGCTGATTGGCAGCGTCGTGGCAAGCCTGCTGGCGACAGGCATGGCGGCCGCTCAGGTGGTGACGGTCGCGACCGGTGCGCAGGGCTCGCTCGCCTACAGTTCCGGCCAGGCGATCGCCAAGGTCGCCAACGAGAACGGCATCACGGCGCGCACGCAGCCGCTGGTCGGCTACCTGCCGCTCCTCAACACCGGCGAGATCGATTTTGGCTTCTCCAACGGCGTCGAGGCGGAATTCGCCCTCGGCGGCACGGGCAACTACGACCGCGCGCACCCCAACATCCGCCTCGTCGGCACGATGTTTCCGCTGACGACCGGCATCATGGTCCGTGCCGATGCCGACGTGCACACCATCGCCGATCTGAAGGCGAAGATGGGCGAGCTGAAGATCGCCTCGGAATACACCTCATCGACTATCATCCCCTTCTACATCGCCGGCGGCCTCGCCAATGGCGGCATGAAATACGAGGATTTCCAGCAGGTTCCGGTGTCGAGCTTCGTCGCCGGCATCAACGCGCTCGGCGACAAGCTCGTCGATATCGCGCTCGTCAGCCTGAACAACGGCGCGGGCAAGCAAGTGGAAGCGAAGCTCGCCGGTGACGGCGGCCTCGAATACATCTCGCAGGACGCTTCGCCGGAAGGCATCGCCGCGTTCAAGGCCTTCCTGCCGGCCGGTGACATCGTCACCATCAAGGCCAACGAAAACATCCCGGGCATGAAGTCCGACAAGAACCTGATGCAGATCCCGTGGATGATGCTGACCAATGCCGACGTGTCAGACGAACTCGTCTACCAGATGACCAAGATCGTCGCCGAGAACAATGCGGCATTGAAGGAAAGCTTCGGCGCTTTCGGCAATGCCAAGCTCGAGAAGATGGCCCCGGCCAACGGCGTCCCCTACCACCCGGGCGCGCTGAAATACTACGAGGAAGCCGGGATCGCGGTGGGCAATTGACCATCGGCAGGGTCGCGCGCGCTTCGCGGGCGGCCCATCCAACTGAAGCACGAGGACAGGCAAGACCATGAACACGGCACCGCAGGGCGCAATGACGCGTCTCACCGCATCGGACGGGCATGAATTCGACTGCTGGATGGAACCGGCGCGAGGCGACCGCAAGGGCGGCGTCGTGATCCTGCAGGAGATCTTCGGCGTGACCGATCAGCTCAAAGGCGTCGCCGCGCGGTTCGCCGAAAAGGGATACGACGCTGCGATCCCCGCGCTCTTCGACCGTCAGGCACCGGGAACGGTTCTCGCGTTCGACAATGGCGCGCCCGGTCGCGACATGATGCTGGCGGCCGATCTGGACGCGACGATGGCGGATGTCGACGCCGCCGCCCAGGCGCTTGCCGCGAAGGGCGGCAAGGTCGGCGTCGTCGGTTTCTGCTGGGGTGGCGGGCTGGCGCTTCGGGCCGCCCAGAAGCTCGACGTGGCCGCCGCCGTCGCCTTCTACGGCACCCGGCTTCCCCAATATCTCGACTGTCCGTTGAAGGCGCCGCTGCAGGGCCATTACGGCACGCAGGACGGCCATGTGCCGCCCGAGATGCTGCAGCAGGCGATCGACTACCTGCCGGATTTCGAAGTCCACACCTACGAGGCAGGCCACGCCTTCGCCAATGACGCACGCCCGGCCGATTTCGTGCCGGATGCGACCGCACTCGCCTTCGAGCGCACGGACGCGTTCTTCGCCCAACACCTCGCCTGAGGCTACGGTTCCCGGCGATACTCCGGCGCCGCGCGCATCCGCGCCCGCCGGCAGACCGACCTTCCACAGCTGACAATTGACACGTCCCGACCGTCGCTGGTCGGGATGTCGGCGTCGTGCGTGCGTTCAACGATCATCGAACCCGCGGACATCCTGCTTCCCGTTGCCGGAGCGTTCCGGCCGAACTGTTGATCGTTGCTGAAAAGGCAACAGAAAAGACTAAAATCGGTGTTTTTCAAGCACCGCCACTTCTGCCTATCCTCGCTTCGGGAGGTGTGGAGCAAGGAGTGCTGCGGTGAAGCTGAAGTCGAACTGGTGGTGGGATCTGACGACCCGCGATTTTTCTGAAATCGACATGAGCAAGGTTGTCGCGGTGCTTCCCGTCGCCGCCATCGAGCAGCACGGACCACACCTGCCGGTGCGCGTGGACAGCGCCATCAACGCCGGCATCATGGAGCGCGTGGCGCAGAAGCTGCCGGACGACCTTCCCGTCCTCATCCTGCCCATGCAGGCGGTCGGCAAGTCCGTCGAACACACCGCTTATCCCGGAACCCTGACGCTCAGCTACGAGACCCTGGCGCGCGTCTGGTTCGAGATCGCCGAAAGCGTCTATCGCGCCGGCTGCCGCAAGATCGTCTTCGCCAATTCCCATGGCGGCCAGCCGCAGGTGATGGAAATCGTCTGCCGCGAACTGCGCGTGAAACTCGGCATGTTCGCGGTCAGTTCCTGGGCGACCGGCGGCGCGGACATGTCGGACCTGTTCGACGCCCATGAGAAGAAACACGGCATCCATGGCGGCGAATACGAGACGTCGGCCCTGCTGGCGCTGCACCCCGATCTCGTCGACATGCAATATGCGGACGATTTCGTGCCCGTCTCCGTTCAGATGGAGCGCGACAACCAAATCCTGACCCCGGAAGGCGGCATCGGCTACGGCTGGCAGACCCAGGACATCCAGCCCTCCGGCGCCTGCGGAAACGCCGCGGCGGCGGACGCCGAACGGGGAGCCGTCGCGCTCGATCGTGCTTCGTCGCGTTTCGTCGCGCTGTTGCGCGAGGTCGCCGATTTCCCGCTGGAGCGGATCACCGGCAAGACCATGTACAACGATGCTTGACGTGGTCGCATCGCGCAAACAGGCCCGCGCCCGCCTGCCGGTCAAGCCGCCCGAACATGGCGAGCTGCAGCTTGCGGACGGAACGCGCCTCGTTGCGACGATCTGGCGACCGGACACGGCAGAGACCCTCCCGGTCCTGCTCATGCGCCAGCCCTACGGCCGGGAGATCGCCTCCACGGTAACGCTGGCCCACCCCTCCTGGTACGCGGCGCACGGATATGTCGTCGTCATCCAGGACGTGCGGGGCGCGGGCGATTCCGAAGGCGATTTCGAAGCGCTGGCCAACGAGGCAGAAGACGGTGCGCAAACGCTGGAATGGGCACGCAACCTGCCGGGTTCCAACGGCAAGATCGGCACCTACGGCTTCTCCTATCAAGGCACGACACAGTTCCTGGCTCTCGCGGGCGGCGGCAAGCCGGACGCCATGGCCGTCGCGATGGCATCGTGGAACCCCGTCGCCGACTGGGCATCGGAGGGTGGTCTTTTCCGCACCGCCATGGCCAGCGGATGGGCCGCCCAGATGGCGCGTCTGAAGGCGCACAGGCTGGGCGACAAGCAGGCGCTTCGCGAGCTTGCCCCGGGAAAGGACTGGACGGACTATTTCACCTTTCTGACCGCCCGCCCCGACCTGTCGCACCTCCCGAGCTGGGCGAGAGGCGACGTCGCTGCCAATCCGTCCGGCCTGCTCAACCCTCCGCCGCCGGTCCCCTTGCTGCAGACCGCCGGTGCCGCGGACCTGTTCCTGAGAGGAACCCTTGCCGCGGATACCGCCTTCCGCGCCGTCTCGCCGGAGACGACCCACCTGATCCTCGCCCCCTGGGGCCATATCGGATGGAACCGCTCGTCCGGTGCTGCCCGGCTCGAAGCCGGCGCCGAATTCTCCGTCGACCGCGCGCAACTCGCCTTCTTCGATCATTATCTCAAGGGCCTCGGCGAGATGCCGGCCCCACTGCGGGCCTACGACGCCGGCACCGACGACTGGCGCGAAGTCCCGCTCGCCGATCTGCGCGGCCCGGCCAGCCGGCACTTCGCATTGTCGTCCGACGGACTGGCAGCGACGCTTCTCAGCGACGGCCGCCTTTGCGAACCCTTCGACGCGGAATTCGAAGAAGGCTTCGACGTGATCGTGCACGATCCGCTGAAGCCCGCTCCCCTTGTCGGCGGCGTGGTGGGCACCCCGCCCGGCCCCGTGGACACCGGCGCGCATGACGACCGGGCCGATGTCGCCTGTTACACCACCGACCCTTTCGCCTGCGCCCAGACGCTGATCGGACAGGCGGAGGCGAAGCTCTCGGTAGGCATCGACGGAAACGTCACCGCCCTCGGCGCGACACTGGCACTGGTCACCGCCGAAGGCGCGTCGATCGCGCTGGCGACCACGGTCGCGCCGGTCGAGGCGGGCCGCTGCCGGCTGACATTCGAGGGTCTCTGCCGGACCCTGAAGCCCGGCGAGGCGCTGCGCCTGGCGATCCAGGTCGCCCCCTGCCCGCAATTCCTGCCCTATCCCGCGCTGGACCTGCCCGAACCGGGCGTGCGCGCGGCCACCGTCACCCTTTGCCACCAAGCAAGCGAGTTTCTTCTGCCGATGAAAGACCTGGGCCAATCCGATGCGTGAACGCGGCTATCTCATTCTCGACGCGGTCACCGCGATGTATGGCGAGACTGTCGCGGTCGACAAGATCACGCTGGAGATCGACAAGGGCGAACTGCTCTCCCTCCTCGGCCCCTCCGGCTGCGGCAAGACGACGACCCTGCGCATGATCGCCGGCTTCGTGCCGCCGGCCTCGGGCCACATCACGATCAACGGCAAGGACATCACCAACCGTCCGCCGCACAAGCGCAACATCGGCGTGGTGTTCCAGTCCTACGCCCTCTTTCCGCACCTGTCGGCGCTCGAAAACGTCGCCTACGGACTGCGCATGCGTCACGTTCCGGCCGCCGAGCGGCTTGAGCGGGCCAAGGCGGCTCTCGAAACGGTGGGCCTCGCGCCCTTCGCGGAACGGCTGCCCGGCAACCTCTCGGGCGGTCAGCAGCAACGCGTTGCGCTGGCGCGTGCGCTGGTGATCGAACCCGAGGTGTTGCTGCTCGACGAACCCCTGTCCAACCTCGACGCGAACCTGCGTTCCGAGATGCGCGACGAAATCCGCACGCTCCAGCAGCGGCTCGGCATCACGACGATCTTCGTCACGCACGACCAGCAGGAAGCACTGTCCATGTCGGATCGCATCGCGGTCATGAGCGGCGGCGTGATCAGCGAGCTCGGGACGCCGACCATGCTGTGCGACGCGCCGAAAACCGCCTTCACGGCACGGTTTCTGGGCGCCCGGACGGTGCTATCCGGCGACGTCGAGGGCGGTGTCTTCCAATCCAAGGGCGTCAGTTGCAGCGGCGCGCCGGACAGCGCCACCCTGATGGTGCTGCGCGCCTCGCGGCTGCGTCCGAGCGACAATCCGTCAGGCCCCTTGAGCCTCTCGGGCACGATCAGCTCGGTCAACTATCTCGGGGAGACCTTCGAGATCGATCTCGCATCGGCGAGCGGCCCCGTGCGGCTGATCATCCCCTCCGACATGCCGACACCCGTCGTCGGCGCAGTCACCCGTGTCGAAGCCCTGCCCGGGGCGGTGACGTTCATCTGAAGCCCTCCCAACCTCCCAACCAACAGAGGAGACCTCCCATGAAAGTGAACCGCAGACAATTTGCCGGCATGATGGCCGCGGGGCTTGCCGCTCCGGCCTCCATCATCCGTCCGGCCTACGCCCAGCCCAAGCCCGGCGACGAACTGGTCGTCGGCATCTGGGGCGGCGCCCAGGAGAAGATCGTCAAGGCGTTCATCGAGCCCAAGCTGGTCGACAAGTATGGCTGCAAGGTCTCCTACGTTCTCGGCGGCACCGGCGACCGTCGCGCCCGCGCCTATGCCGAGCGCGGTCGCCCGAGCTTCGACGTCCTCTACCTGAACATCTACGAAAGCCGCCAGGCGGTCGCCGACGGCGTGACCCAGGCCCCGACCGAGCGCGTGCCGAACTTCGAACACCTCTATCCGCTGGCCCGCAAGGGCGGCTACGGCGTCGCCTTCAACCCCTGCACGATCGTCTACGACAAGACCGCCGCGTCCAAGCCGATCACCTCGTGGAAGGACATGTGGAACCCGGAATGGCAGGGTCGCATCGCATGGCCGGACGGTCTGGGCGCCGAAGGCATCTCGGCCCTGATGATGACCGCGAAGGCGTGGGACATCCCGATGGAGGATTTCGACGCGATCGTCGAAAAGGTCAAGGAACTGAAGCCCTTCGCCGGCATCCAGTCGAGCCAGGCGCAGCTCTTCGACATGCTCGACCAGAACATCGCCGACCTCTCCGTCGAGTTCGCCTCGTTCACGCGCATGTATGCGGAAAGCCGCAACCCCGATTGCGAGATCGCCAGCCCCGTTGAAGGCCAGGCCGTGACGATGAACGTCGCCTGCATCACCGAAGGCACCAAGAACCAGGTTCTCGCCGAAGAGTGGATCAACCTCCACCTCGAGGAAGAGACCATGCTCGCCTACGCCAAGGAGATCTACTACTCGCCGACGGTCGACAATGTCGAAATCCCGCCGGAACTCCAGGGCAAGGTCATCACCGGCGGCGACGTCAGCAGCCTCGTGGACTTCGACTGGGATTACATCAACGCGCATCGCTCCGAGTGGCAGGCGAAGTTCGACCGGGAGATCGCCGGATGAAGCGCTGGATCGGACCGGCTCTGTCGCTGCCTGTAACGGCGTGGCTTCTGCTTGCATTCGCGGCACCCATGGGCGTTGTTCTCCTGCTGTCGCTGCATGAATTCCCGAGCCCCTTCGGCCCGGTGTTCCAGAAGCCGTCGCTGGTGCAGTTCGCAAAGATCCTGTCCGATCCGTTCTATCTTTCCATCATTGCCGAAACGGTGGGGCTTGGCCTCGCGGTCACCATCGTTTCGGCGGTTCTCGGCTATCCGCTGGCCCATTGGCTCGCCCGGATGCCGTCGAAGTGGCGCGCCCTGTCGTTCGCCGTCATTCTCATCCCGCTCCTGACCAATGTCGTGGTGCGGTCGCTCGGCATCATCCTGCTGCTCGCGCCGAAAGGCCTGTTGAACACGGCCGCGGGCTGGCTGGGGATCGGGCCCTTCGAACACATGCTGTTCACCCATGGCGCCGTCGTCGTCGCGCTCGCGCAGGTCTTCATGCCCTTCATGGTGCTCGCGCTCTACGACAACCTGCAGAACACCTCGCCACGCATTCACGAAGCCGCCGAAAGCCTCGGAGCCTCGCCCGCGATCCGGTTCCTGACCGTCGATCTGCCGCTGTCGCTGCCCGGCCTGCGCTCCGGCATCATCGTCGTCTTCCTGATGACCACCACCTCCTATGTCTCGGCGACGCTGCTCGGCGGCAAGAAGGTCTGGACGATCGGCATGCTCGTCATGAACGAGGCGATCTCCAACCTCAACGCGACCATGGCCGCCGCCCTGTCCCTCGTCATGACCGCCGTCGGCCTCGCCTTCATCGCGCTCACCACCGTTCTGCTGAACCGGTTGATGCTGTGGCGCCAGGGCAAGCCGTCGACGCCATGGACCATCCCGCCGCTCGTCGCCATGCTGGTCGAGAAGCTCGGCCCGCTGGTCAGCCGCCTCCTGCTCGCGGTTGCGATCGGATTGCTCATCCTTCCGCTTGCGCTGGTGATGATCCAGAGCTTCAACGACGTTCCCTTGGCAACCGCCGCCGGCTTCAAGGGCTTCACGCTCGAATGGTACCGCCGCGTGCTCGTTGACGGAGACTACACGCAGAACTTCATCATCTCGGTGCAACTGGCCCTCGTCTCGGTCGTGGCGGCGATCCTGCTGGCACTGCCGGCGGCCTTCGCCCTCGCACGCTACCCGTTCAGGGGCCGGACGGCGTTGCTCGCCTTCTGGATGCTGCCACTGTCGCTTCCCGGCATCGCGATCGCCGTGGGCATGCTGAAGCTCCTGCAGATCTACATCATGATCCCGCCCTTCATGGGGCTGGTGGCGATCCACGTCGTGGTGATCCTGCCCTTCGTGATCACGCTCCTGACCACCTCGGTGCTCTCGCTCGACTATGCGCTGGAGGAGGCTGCGGCCAGCCTCGGCGCGTCGCATGTCCGCCGTTTCACGAGCGTGACGCTTCCGGGCCTGATGCCCGGCCTGTTCGCCGCCGGGCTCGTCGGCTTCCTGATGAGCTTCGGGGAAGTGACCGTCACCGCCTTCCTGACCACCGCCCGGCTGACCACGCTGCCGGTCCGCATCTATTCGGAGGCAACCTTCGCGCTCGAACCGACCGCCCACTCGATCTCGGCGATCCTCATCGTCATCACGACCGTCGCGCTCGCCCTTCTCGGACGCTTCGTGCGGCTCGACAGGCTCTATTCGAGATGACCGCCATGCGCATTTCCCCGGTTCATCGCGGCCTTGAAATACTCGGCGAGCACGCTGCCGAGAGCCGTCGGGTTGCGTTCCGGGCCGAGCAGGACCAGCCGCTGGGTTTCCCGCGCCAGGTCCTGGACGGGAACAAAGGACAGCTTGCCGGCCGCAGCCTCCGTCTCGATGTCGAACGGCGTCAGGAAGGTCACGCTGTCGCTCATCATCACGACATGGCGCATTACCTCGATCGAGTTGGTCTCGATGAAGTTGGAAGGCCCCTTGCCCGACTGAGCCAAGATCTGCTCCAGATGCGGACGGATGACAGTCGTCGAATCCGGGACGACGAATGTATAGTCGAAACACTCGCTCAGACGGACGCTCGACCGGCCCGCGAAGGGATGCGAGGTGGAGACGACGAGGCCGAGCGGCGCGACCGCGACGGCCAGTTGGCGAACGTTGGCGCGGGACGGAAAATCGAAGCCGATTGCGAGATCGACCTCCCCCTCCGCGACGGCCGCGATCATCTCGTCGGGCGTCGTCATCAATTGCAGCCGCACCAGCACCTTCGGGTTCGCGTTGCGAAACTGCATCGCCACCCGCGGCACGATGTTGCCCGAAAGGCCGCTCATCAGCGCCACCGCCACCTCGCCGCGGCGAAGCCCCTTGAGATCCTCGATCAGCGCGTAGGTGCGGTTCATCTCGCGCAGCGTCTCGCGAATGTGGACCAGAAGGATTTCGCCGGCTGCCGTCAGCGAAACGGAACGCGGCTGGCGGTTGAAGATCGGCGACCCGATCTCGTCTTCCAGGGACTTGATCTGCCGCGAAATCGCCGACGCAGCGACGTTCAGCTTGTCGGCCGCCGCACGAATGGAGCCCTGCCGCGCGACCTCGTCGACATAGGTCAGAATTCTTGCGTGCATGGGCATGGCGTTGCCTTTTCAGTACCGAAATCAGGAAATTTGGCGCCGAAATTAGCACGCATACCAAACCCCATCCAGACAAACCGCATTTTGAGAAAAGGATAGGACATGCAGAAATCCTTCACGTTCGAACAGGTCGGCAAGGCGGAGGTCTGGAAGATATCTCCCGATGACACGAACTATTTCGCGATCCTATTCGACCCGGCGAATTCCCCGACCGAAAACATCTACATCGTCGAAATATTCACCAAGGGCGGCGCGACCCCGCCCAACAGCCACTCCCATGCACACGAGTTCTTCTACGTGATCCACGGCGAAGGCGTCGCGTCCTCGGACGGAGAGTCGCTGAAGATCGGGAAGGGCGACGCGCTCCTGCTGGAGCCCGGCTCGGTTCACATCATCGAGAACACGGGCGAAGGCAAGCTCTACACGCTGACGGTCATGACGCCCAACCAGGACTTCTCCGAACTCATCCGTTCGGGCCACCGGGTCGAGCTCGATGACGAAGACAAGCGCGTCTTGCTGGGAGCCTGAGATGGCGGAAAGCTCGTCGGATACGCTCCTGCCGCTCGGCGCATCACCGCGAAACGCATGGAAGGTGAGCGCGGACGCGGTCGACATGACCCGTGCCTCCAGGCCGGTCAATCCTCTCACCGTCAACGACAATGGCCGCAGCCTGACATTCGATCTGGCGCGCACCGGCATCGTCGTCATCGACATGCAGAATGACTTCTGCCACGTCGACGGCTGGCTGTCGCATATCGGCGTCGATGTCTCGCCCGCGCGCGCGCCGATCGCTCCCCTGACTAGGCTGCTCCCGATCCTGCGGACGCAGGATGTGCCGGTGATCTGGCTGAACTGGGGAAACCGGGCGGACCGCATGAACCTGCCGCCCTCGGTGCTCCACGTCTACGATCCGGACGGCCGGTCCACGGGCATCGGCAAACCGCTTCCGAAGAACGGCGCGCATGTACTGGAGGAAGGCAGCTGGGCGGCCGAGATCGTCGATGAGCTTGCGCCGGAAGAAGGCGACATCGCCGTTTCGAAATACCGCATGTCCGGGTTCCAGGACACCGAACTCGACAGCATCCTGCGCAACCTCAACCTGACGACGCTCCTGTTCGCTGGCGTGAATGCCGACCAGTGCGTCCTTTGCACGCTGCAGGACGCCTCGTTCCTCGGCTACGACGCCATTCTGCTGGAGGACTGCTCGGCGACGACGTCACCGGGGTTCTGCATGGACGCAACACTTTACAATGTACGGCAATGCTTCGGCTTTGTTAGCACCTCGACGCAAATGATCGAAGCGCTGGAGACCAGGTCTTGAGCGTGGCAATAAACCTGCGCGATCCATTGGACGAACTCACCGCAGTGTGCGACCAATACGAAACCGCGCTGATGGAGAACGACATCGACCGTTTGGACGCCCTCTTCTGGAACGACAGCCACACCCTTCGCTACGGCGTCGGCGAGAACCTCTACGGCATCTCGGAGATCCGTGATTTCCGCAAGGGTCGCGCCGGCGGTTCGCCGCAACGCGACGTGATCAGGCGCGAAATCGTCACCTTCGGCGACGACATGGGCGTCTGCAATCTCGAGTTCAAACGCCAGGGCGGCAGCCGCATCGGCCGGCAAAGCCAGACCTGGATGAAGACGGCGGATGGCTGGCGCATCGTCTCGGCACATGTTTCGCTCATGCAGGACGGCTCGTAACGCACAATGACAGGTCCGTTCGTCAAGAGATTCGATCCCCCGCTCGGCGGCAGCCAGGGCCCGCTTGCCGGAAAGCGCCTGGCGGTCAAAGACAATTTCGACATCGCAGGCTTTGTCACCGGCTGCGGCAACCCGGAATGGGCCGGCACGCACGGGCCCGCGGAAAAGACGGCGCCGCTCGTCCAGACACTGCAGGACCAAGGCGCTGCGATCGTCGGCAAGACCCACATGGACGAGCTGGCCTATTCCCTGATGGGCCAGAACGCGCGGTTCGGAACGCCGGAAAACCCGGCAGCGCCCGACCGCATGCCCGGAGGATCCTCCTCGGGATCCGCCACGGCCGTCGCGAGCGGCGCGGCCGACATCGGGCTTGGCACCGACACCGGCGGTTCCGTGCGGATACCGGCATCGTTCTGCGGCCTGTTCGGCTGGCGCCCGACGCACGGCCTGCTTTGCGCAGACGGGCTCGTGCCGCTCTCGCAGAGCTATGACGTGCCCGGCTTCATGACGCGTGACGGCGAGACAATGCAGCTGCTGGCCGACCTCCTCGCGCCCGAAGCGGAGTTGCGCGATCCCGAACTGCTTCGTCCCGTGAAGCTGTGGGAGCTCGCCGATCCCGACACCGTGGAAGCGCTTTCCGGTTTCCCCGGGCGAGAGATCGGCCCGCTGTGCTCGCCGGAGATGTATGACAGCCTCCTGCCGACCTTCCGCGTTTGCCAGGGATCCGAGGTGGCGCACAATTTCGCCGACTGGATCTCGAAGACGAACCCTGCATTCGGACCCGGCATCCGGGAGCGCTTCGCCGGCGCCGTGGCGCTTACCGCCGGAGAGATCGCCGACGCCCGCAAGCAGCGGACGCGCATTGCCGAGTATCTCGTCTCCGTCGTCACGCCTCGGCGCCTGCTCGTCCTGCCCACCGCGCCCGCGCCCGCGCCGCTGCGCACGTCCACCGGCGACGAGATGGAGACCTACCGCAACAAGGCGCTCACGCTCCTCTGTCTCGCGGGCCATGCCGGCCTGCCGCAGGTCACCATACCGACACGCGACGCGTCCGGATTGCCGGTCGGGTTTTCGCTGATCGGACCGAAGCGCAGCGATCGGGCGTTGATCCGCCTCGCCTGCGACATCGCCAGGAGCACGTCGCATTGATGCCCCGGACAATCGCCGGTAAACGCAGCGCTGCGGCGCTGCCGATCAGCAAGGCCTAAGGGGCGGACCAGTATCGATGCTTCACTCTGCAATGGGATTTCGAGGTGCGTTCTCCGCACCGCACCGCGCGGCCGCCCTGGCCGGACGGGACGTTCTGGATGCCGGCGGCACCGCCATCGAGGCGATGGTGAGCGCGGCCGCGACCATCGCGGTGACCTACCCGCACATGAACGGCATCGGCGGTGACGGCTTCTGGCTGATCAAGATGCCGGGCGCCGACCCGGTCGGCATTTCCGCATGCGGACAGGCAGCAGCGCTTGCCACCCCCGAATGGTATGCCGAACGCGGCCACACCGCGGCACTGCCCACCCGCGGCGCCGAAGCCGCGCTCACCGTTCCGGGCACGATCGGCGGATGGGCCAAGGCGCTGTCGCTGGTGCCCGACGCGCGCCGTCTGCCGCTGGCGCAACTGCTCGAAGACGCGATCGCCCATGCACGCGACGGCATCGCGGTGACCGGCAACCAGTCCCGCACGACAGCGGAAAAGCTCGCCGGGCTTGCCGACGTGCCGGGCTTCGCCGACATCTACATCGTCGACAGCGCCCCGCCCGCACCGGGTTTCCGGCTGCGCCAGTCCGCCTTGGGCGAAACGCTGACATGGCTTGCCGAAGCCGGTCTCGACGATTTCTACGCCGGCGAAATCGCCGCGACGCATGCCGCCTTCCTGGCGGAGCACGGCAGTCCGCTGCGCGCCGAGGACTTCACCGCCTACGCGGCGCAGGACGTTGCTCCCCTTAAGGTCGCGACGTCCCACGGCACGCTCTACAACATGCCGCCTCCGACGCAGGGCGTCGCCTCGCTCATGATCCTCGCCTTGTTCGACCGCCTGAACGTCGCCTACGGAGAAGGCTTCGAACATGTTCACGGCCTGGTGGAAGCGACCAAGCAGGCCTTCCTGCTGCGCAACGCCGGCCTTGGCGATCCCGACGCGATGAGCGAACCCGCACAGGACTGGTTGCAAGACGCGCTGCTCGACGAACTGGCCGGTCGCATCGATGCGGAGAAAGCCCTGCCCTGGCCCCATGAAGCCAAGCGTGGCGACACGATCTGGATGGGCGCCGCCGACAAGGACGGCATGATCGTCAGCTTCATTCAGAGCGTCTTCTGGGAATTCGGTTCGGGCCTCACCTGCCCGCAAACCGGCGTGGTCTTCCAGAATCGCGGCGCGGGCTTCTCGCTCGGCGACGGACCGAACCGCCTCGCGCCGGGGAAACGGCCGTTCCACACGCTCAATCCGGCGCTCGCGGAACTCTCCGACGGTCGACTCTTCGCCTATGGGACCATGGGCGGCGAAGGACAGCCACAGACACAGGCGGCGGTGTTCAGCCGCTACGCCCGGTTCGGCGCGGATCTCCAGCAGGCGATCACCGCACCCCGCTGGCTTCTCGGCAAGACCTGGGGTGACGACACGGCGACGCTGAAGCTGGAAGACCGGTTCGAAGGAGAGCTTGTCGATCGCCTGCGTACTGCCGGCCACAATATCGAGATGATCCCGCCCTTTTCCGATCTCGCGGGCCATGCCGGCGCCGTCGTCCGGCATCCCGACGGCCTGATGGAAGCCGCCTCCGACCCCCGCGCGGACGGCGATGCCCTGGCGTTCTGAGGGGGCTTCCATCCTCACTGGCATCGATCGTCACGTGTGAAACGCCGGCCTGCTGGCGATGCGCCTCGGCCTCGATCAGCGTGCCAGCCAGCCACCATCCACCGGAAGCACCACACCGTGCACATAGCTCGCCGCGTCGGAGGCGAGATAGACGACCGCACCGGCGATGTCCTCCGGCTTGGCCCAGTGGCCGGCGGGAATACGGTCGAGGATCGCGTTGTAGCGCACCGGATCGTTGCGCAGCGCCTCGGTGTTGTTGGTGACTACGTAGCCGGGCGCGACCGCGTTGACATTGATGCCGAGCGGCGCCCACTCGCAGGCGAGCAGCCGCGTCAGCCCGGCGAGCCCGCTCTTCGACGCCGTGTAGGAGGCAATGCGGATGCCGCCCTGGAACGACAAGAGTGAGGCGATGTTGACGATCCTGCCGCCGCCCCGCGCCTTCATGTGTCGCGCCGCCGCCTGGCTCAGGAAGAAGACGGACTTCAGATTGGTGTCCAGCACCGCGTCCCAGTCGTCCTCGGTGAAGTCGAGCGCGGCGTTGCGGCGGATGATGCCGGCATTGTTGACGAGGATGTCCACGCCGCCGCCCCACTCCACCGCCTCGTCGATCACCGGAGCGAGATTGGTGGTCACGGACAGGTCGGCGTGGATGGCATGGAAGCGGCTCTCGTCATTGATCCGCTCCATGGTCTCGTTCATCGTCGAACGGCCGACGGCGGCAATCTTCGCGCCGGCTCCGGCCAGTGCCACCGCGACGGCCTGGCCAATGCCCGTATTGGCGCCGGTGACGACCGCGGTGCGGCCCTCGAGCGAGAACGGATTGCTCATCGCAAGGTCTCCATCGCCACCATGTCCATGTCGGTGAATTCCTGGTTGTCGCCGGCCATTGACCAGATGAAACCGTAATTCGACGTGCCCGCCCCGCAATGGATCGACCAGCCGGGCGAGATGATCGCCTGTTCGTTGGCGACGACCAGATGGCGCGTTTCTTCCGGCTCGCCCATGAAATGAAAGACCCGCGCGTCCGGCGCCATGTCGAAATAGAGATAGGCCTCCGACCGCCGGTCATGGGTGTGGCACGGCATGGTGTTCCAGACGCTGCCCTCGGCAATCGTGGTCATGCCCATCAACAACTGGCAGGAGGCGCAGATGGCGGGGTGAATGTATTGGCGCAACGTCCGCTTGTTCGCCTGCGCGTCTTCACCGATTTCAACGACATTGGCCTCGTCTCGAGCAATCACGCGGACATCGTGGCGCGCATGCGCCGGGGTTGAGACGAAGTAGAATTTCGCCGGATTGGCGGTCGGATCGTCGCTGTAGAAGGCGATTGTCTCGACACCCATCGGAACATAGAGGCAGTCCCCGGCGGGAAGGGCGATCGTCTCCCTGTCGAGGATCACGCCGCCCGCCCCGCCGATGTTGAAGACGCCCATTTCACGGCGCGCCGTGAAGCTCGGCACCATCCAGTCAGTCGGTGCGGCCAGGTCCAGCGGCTCCGCGCCAGGCAGCGCCCCGCCGATCACGGTTCGATCGACATGCGAATAGGTCATCCGGACCTCGCGTGCCGAAAACAGGTCGGTGACGAGGAAGTTGCGGCGGAGCGCGTCGGTGTCGAAGCCGCGCGCCTCCGCCGGGCTCACGGCTTGGCGGATTGAAATGCTCATGGGTTCACACAGCCCTCCCTGCTGCAGGTTCAGGTGGTCATTCGGCGATCAGTTCGCTGTCGACGGCGGGATCGAAGATGAAATAGTCGGGCCACATATCGCGGAAGACCGCGATGTCGAGTTGCAGCTTGTTGAGGTGCTGGACCATCGCATCGACGGCCGCGTCCGCGTCGCGGCGCTCGATGGCATCGACGACGGCCTCGTGCTCACCGACGACCTTCAGCATGCGGCCCGGCTGCGGCAGGGTTAGGCGGCGGTAGCGTTCGATCTGGATGCGTATCTGCTGGATCATGTCCCAGATGCCGGCGAGCCGCCCGGCGGAAGCGATCGCCGCGTGGAAATCGTCATCCGCACGGTGGAAGGCAGCCTCCTCACCAGCCTCGGCCCTTTCGCGCTGCCGCTGGATGATCGCACGGATTTCCATGAGCTGGCTCTCGCTTGCCTTGGCCGTCGCCTCGCGGACCGTGACCTCTTCCAGCGCCCGGCGCGCCACCAGTGCCTCGCGCACCATGGCGAGCGGAATGCGCGCAACGAAGGTGCCGGATTTCGGGACGACGTCGATCAGCCGGTCCTCGGCGAGCCGCAGCACCGCCTCGCGCACAGGCGTGCGGCTGATCCCGTAGCGCTGGGTCAGTTCCTTCTCGTTGATCGCGGTGCCGGGAACGAGTTTCATCGAGATGATGTCGCCGCGCAGATCCTGATAGACGACGTCGGAATTCTTTGCCGGCGCTGACATGCCGTGGTGACCGTTCACACGGGGCGGAGAATTCGGGGCCCGCGGCTTGCGCGGGCGGTTCGCCTGTTCGGTGGTCTCCATGTGGTCGCCGTCTGTCATGCCGTTCCATTCACGATTCGCGGACTTGCCGTCCGGCTTCATTGTTAGCGAGGAGCGCCGCCTTTCCCAGAGCGTCCGTCGGGAACGTCCGCCCGGCGGTCGGCGATGCCACTTGCGGTTGATTTCTTTCTAGTATATTAGATATATCTTGTATACTAGAAAATTCGGAAATTTCGAATGGAGGATGGGCGTATCGCCGCCCGCAGACACGCAAGGGAGGAAGCGATGTTGAAGAAACTGATGACACTGACGGCTGCCGCAGCAGCCGTGGCGATCGCCGCCACGGGATCCGCATTCGCGGTCGAACTGAAATGGGCCCATGTCTACGAGACGGGCTCGGACTATCACCAGGTCGCCGAATGGGCGGCCGAAGAGGTCAAGAAGCGCACCGACGGCCGCGTCGAGATCAGCGTCTTCCCGGCGTCCTCGCTCGGCAAGGAAGTCGAGATCAACGAGGGTCTCGGGATCGGCGCGGTGGACATCATCTACACAGGTCCGAGCTTCGTGGAGCGCTATTACGGCCCGCTCGCGATTTCCGATTACCCCTTTATCATGCGCGGCTTCGACCACTGGAAGAAGTACCGCGAGAGCGATCTCTTCAAGGACCTCTCGGCCGGCTATCACGACGCGACCGGCAACACGGTAATCGGTCTCGTCTATTACGGCCAGCGCCACGTCACCTCGAATTTCCCGATCCTCAAACCCGACGACATGAAGGGGCTGAAGATTCGCGTTCCGAATTCGCCGGTGATGCTGATGTTCCCGAACGCGGTCGGCGCGAACCCGACGCCGATGGCCTTTTCGGAAGTCTATCTGGCCCTGCAGCAAGGCGTGGTCGACGCGCAGGAAAATCCCCTGCCGACGATCAAGTTCAAGAAGTTCTACGAGGTGCAGTCGAACATCAACCTGACCGGCCATCTCCTGAACTCGCTGCTGATCATCGCGTCTGACGGCGCCATGAGCAAGATGGGCGACGACGCGCCGGCAGTGGAAGAAGTCCTGCAGGAAGCCGCCGCCAAGGTGTCCGACAGCATCTACCAGGCGGAGACCGACCTGATCTCCTGGTTCCGCGACGAGGGAACCCAGGTCAACGAGGTCGATCGCAAGCCTTTCCAGGACGCGGTGTTGCCGAAGCTCACCGACTGGGACAACGTGCCCTACGACAAGGAGCAGTTCGACCGCCTCCAGGCACTTTGACCCTTTGAACGGAAGTCGGACCGACATGACGACCATGCCAGTCGACGACAAGCAGACGGAGCGCGCGGAAGAAACCGCGCGCTCCGCTTTCGAGGCCGGGGAGGATGCGGGCCCCGTCGATATCAGGTTGGTCGACCTGCCGGGCCTGCTCGCGCTGTGGGGACTGGCGGTGATCGTCTTCCTGCAGTTCTTCACCCGCTACGTGCTCAACGACAGCCTCGCCTGGACGGAGGAGATCGCGCGCTACGTGCTGATCGTCGTGACCTTCTTCGGAGCCGTCACCGTCACCCGCAAGGGCGGGCACATCTTCCTCGAGTTCTTCTATCGCTACATCCCGAAGACTCTGGCCAAATGGCTCGCCGTGGCGATGGAGCTGATCTCCTGCCTCTTCTACGGCTACATGGCCTGGGTCGCGGTGGAACTCGCCCTGAAGACGAAGACCAAGATGGCCTCGGCGGAGATCCCGAAAAGCCTGCTCTACTGGGGCGTGGCGGTTGGTCTCGCCGTGATGGCGCTTTTCTCGCTCGTCTGGCTGGTCCGCAAGATCCGCCAGAGCCCCGACGCCGTGCTCCAGGACATCGAAGAGCACGCACTGTCCGAAATCCCCGAATAGAGGCGCGCGGTCATGGAACTGACCCTGATGTTCGTCATGCTCTTCGCGCTGCTCGTCGCCGGCGCCCCCGTCGCCGTCGCGCTTGGCGTGTCGTCGCTCTACTTCATCGCGACGTCGGGCATGCCGAGCCTCGTCGTGCTGCACAACATGGTCAACGGCATCAACTCCTTCCCGCTGATAGCGGTGCCGTTCTTCATCATGGCCGGCCACCTGATGAACACCGCCGGCATCACCACCAAGATCTTCACATTCGCACGCGCCACCGTCGGCTGGATGCATGGCGGGCTAGGCCATGTGAATGTCGGCGCCAGCGTCATCTTCGCGGGCATGTCGGGCGCGGCGGTCGCCGATGCGGGCGGCCTCGGCAATATCGAGATCAAGGCGATGCGCGAAGCCGGCTACGACACCGACTTCTCCGTCGGCATCACCGCGGCATCATCGACCATCGGGCCGATCATTCCGCCCTCGCTGCCTCTGGTCGTCTACGGCGTCATCGCCGACACCTCGATCGGCCAGCTCTTCGCCGCCGGCCTGATCCCCGGCGTGATCATGGCGCTGGCCCTGATGGCGATGGTAGGCGTCTATTCGCGCATGCGCGGCTATCCGCGCGACGACCGCTTCAGCCTGCGCGTCTTTGTGGTGACCTTGGCCGACGCGCTGCTGCCGCTGTTCACGCCGATCATCATCGTGGGGGGCATCCTGTCGGGAATGTTCACCCCCACCGAGGCCGCGATCGCGGCGGTCGCCTATTCGCTCTTCCTCGGGCTCATCGTCTATCGCACGCTCGACCTGAAGCGCATCCTGCGCGTATCCATGGACACGATCGAGACGACCGCCTCGATCATGATGATCGTCGCCGCCTCGGCGATCTTCGCCTGGATCCTCACGGCCAACCAGGTCGCCAACCTGTTCGCCCAGCAACTGCTCGGCCTGACGCAGGATCCCACCATGATCCTGCTGATCATCATGGGGATCGTGCTCTTCGTCGGCTGCTTCATGGAGACGATCGCCGCGATCACCATCCTGACGCCGGTGCTGCTGCCGGTGGCGATGCAGATCGGCATCGACCCGGTTCATTTCGGCGTGATCCTGATCCTCAACCTGATGATCGGCCTGCTGACCCCGCCGGTCGGGATGGTGCTCTACGTCCTGTCGAAGGTCGCCGCCGTGCCGTTCGAGCGATGCGTCATCGCGACCGCACCGTTCCTGATCCCGCTGATTGGCGTCCTGCTCCTGCTGAGCTTCGTGCCGGCACTGTCGATGTGGCTGCCGGTCTATCTCTATCGCTGAGACCGCAGGACGCAAAAAACCTACGTGTCGGAGGACTCGTTGAAGAACTCCGGATGCAGTTCCATGATCGCGGGCACGGATGCCAGCGTCCCCGAGAGATGCGTCCGAACATGGCCCTCGACATCGTCGAGACGCCCTTCGGAGATCGCCGTCAGGATCTTCTCGTGCAGATCCAGCACATTCGCCATCTTGCCCGGATCCGGCAGGTTGAGCCTGCGCAGCCGGTCGATATGGCCGGAGCGTCCGGCGATGAGATGCCACAGCGACGCGACCCCGGCCGCCTGGAACAGGGAGAGATGAAACAGCCGGTCGAGCGACGTAAATTCCGGAATGTCGCGGTCCTCGCCGGCCATCTTCTGCAGCTTCAATATCCTGAAGGTGGGCAGCAGAAGCTCCGGGTCGCGCGCCTTGGCAAGCGTCTTCGCCACTTCCAGTTCGACACCGAGGCGAAGGAACTGGGTCTCCCTGGCGCGCGCGACGTCGATCCGCGTCACCAGCGTCTTAGACTGGGGATAGGAAACGACGAGCCCTTCCTTCTCCAGCTCCTGTATCGCCTCTCGGACCGGCGACTGGCTGACACCGTGCTCCTTGGCAAGGTCGGCACGCGACAGCACCGTGTCCGGCGGCATATCCAGCGAAATGATCAGCCGTCTCAGCTTCGCATAGACCCGGCCCGCTGCCGAACCGTGCTGGATAGGGCCTGTCAGTTCGTCTGACGCCTTGACCAAAGCCTCCGACAGGGAACTGACATTCATGGGCGCATCACCTCGCAAAGCGTTCTCCTCGACACCTACATCAGCCGACCGGGCAGCAAAAGGGAGAGCGCCGGAAATGCCACCAGCGCCGCGAGAAACACCAGCATCGCGATGAAATAGGGCAACGACGCCTTGGAGAATTCGCCGGTCTTTACATCCAGGATCCCGCAGACCGTGAACATGATGACCCCGACCGGAGGCGTCAGCCCGCCAATATTGATGAGCGTGACCAGCAGGATGCCCATATGCACCGGATCGAAGCCCGCATGGACCAGGACCGGCAGCACGATCGGCGTGACCAGAAGAATGTTCGCCGCGCCTTCCAGAAACATGCCGCTCACGAGAAGCAGCAGCAGCACGAGGATCAGGATCAGCACCGGCTGCTCGGTCATCGAAGTCACGAGCGCGGCGATCTGCTGCGGCCCCTGCTCTATCGTGACCGCATAACCCAGCACGGCCGCCATCATGATCAGCAGCATCACCATGCCGAGATCGGTGACCGATCCCCTGATCGCCTCGTAGAGTTTGGAAAGCGTGAGCTCGCGATAGATGAAGAAACCGACGAACAGCGCGTAGAAGACCAGGAAGGCGCCCGCTTCGGTGGCCGTGAAGAAGCCGAACCGGAAACCGACGATCAGGATCACCGGGAATGCCAGCGCCCAAAGGCTCTCCCTGAAGCTGGCCGACAACTGCGCGAAGGTCGGCGGCTCGGCAAGATCGGGCGCATAGCCGTTGCGCTTCGCGACGATCCAGGCGGTCACCATCAAGGTGAGCGTCAGCAGGATGCCCGGAATGACGCCGGCCAGAAAAAGCCGCCCGATCGAGACCTCGTTGATGAACCCGAACAGGATGAGGCCGATGCTCGGCGGGATGGTCGCGGTGATGATCGAGCCGAAGGCGAGCACCGTCGCGGTGTCGGCCTTCGAATAGCCGCCCTTGGAAATCATGCCCGGGCCGAGAAGCCGCGCTTCCATCGATGCGTCAGCGACCGCCGAGCCGGAAATCCCGCCCATCATCAGGCTCAGCACGATGGACACCTGGCCCAGCCCGCCGGCGAGCCAGCCGGTCAGCAAACGCGCGAACTTGATCAGCCTGTCGGTGATCCCCGTGGAGTTCATCAGATTGCCCGCGAAGATGAAGAACGGCACGGCCAGGAGCGGAAAGCTCTGGGTAGCCGTCACCATTTTCTGGATGGCGACGGTCGGCGGCATCGTGCCGGTCAGGACGAAGACCGGAAACGACGCCAGCGCCAGCGCAAAGGCGACCGGCATGCCGCTGATCAGGAAAAGCGCGAACAGGCCCGCAATGAGAAGCAGCATCGGGTGTCAGTCTTTCTTGCGAAGGTCGGTGACGAGCTTGACGGTCAGGGTGCGGATCATCAGCGCGAAACCGACCACCATGCTGGCATGGAAATAGGAACCCGGGGTCTGCAAAGCGCCGTCCAGCCGGGGATGCATCAAGATCATGTTCTTCCAGGCGAAGCGGATGAGATAGACCAGCAACACGATCAGCACCGCGAGGTTGATGATCTCGATCGCCTTGCGGCCACGAGCCGGCACGTTGTCGAGAAGAATGCTGATCCCGAAATGCCGCTGGTCCTGCAACGCCAGGTCGATGGCGAAGATGCACAGCCACAAGAACAGCAACTGCGCGACTTCGATCGACCAGATGATGGGCGATCCGGCGGCCCGCGCCACCGACGCGAACCCGACCAGGATGACCACCGCCGCAAGCAGGATTGCGGCGCAGGCAAATTCTATACGTCTCAACATGGACAATTGACCCGTTTCGCCCGCGCCGCCGGAGGAACCCGGATTAGCGTCCCAGCACCTTGTTGACGATCGCGGCCTCGGCTTCGAGGTCGAGCTTGCCGTAGACGCCGGCCACAGCTTCCTTGAACGGCGCGAGATCGACATCAGAGACCGTCACGCCCTGATCGGCAACGAATTTCATCGCCTCTTCGCCGAGGTCGATCGTCAGCTGCGAGGCGTAGCGGCCGTTTTCGACGGCGAGATCGCGAACGATCTTCTGGTTGTCCGCCGAGATCTGGTCCCAGGCATCGGCAGAGACCACCAGGGCGGTCACAAGCTGGATGTGGCCGGTCTTGGTCACGTTCTTGATTACCTCGAAGAGCTTGGCGCCCTTGATGGCGGTCGGCTGTGCCTCTGCTGCGTCGATCGCGCCGAGCTGCAGTGCCGAATAGACCTCGCCCCAGGCGATCGGGGTCGGTTCGGCGCCCATGGCGCGGATGGTCTCGATCCAGATCGGCGCGCCGATCGTGCGCATGCGGATCCCCTTGAGATCGGCGGGCACGGAAACCGGCGTCTGGGTCAGCGCGTGGCGCGGTCCCTGGTACCAGTTCGACGCCAGCATCACGAGGCCGGACTTCTCCTTCAACTCGTCGCCCCAGGCGAGGTATTCGTCGGACAGCGCGAAGGTGTCGGCCTGTTCATAGGTGTCGAACAGGAACGGCGCGGACATGATGGCCAAAGACGGCACGAAGCTCGAAAGCCGGGCGACATCGGTCACCGTCCCGACATTGGCGCCGGCGCGCGCCTGGTCGATCATCTCGGTCGTGTCGCCCAATTGCGAGTTGTGGAAGACCTGCACCTTCACGTCGCCATTGGTCGCCGCCTCGACCTCGGATTTGAACTTCTCCAGCCCCTGCCCCATCGGATCGTCAGGCGCGAGAACCGTGCCGATGCGAAGGGTGGTGGCGGCAAATGCGGGCATGCTGAGGCTCAGGCTCGCCGCGATGGCGACGCCGAGTCCGAGCGCTTTGAGCGTTCGATTCATTGGATCCTCCCAATAGGACATCTCGATTTCGGACAACTGATATTTTAGTTGCATTAATATACTTCTTACGTCATTGATCAGGAGTCAACAGGTTTTTGAACGCGCTTCGCCGGCAGCAGGCTGTCAACAAGAAGGGCGCGCGAACGGGAATGGTGAAGTTGGATTTCGAGTTGATCCGCGTGGAGGACGGTCGTGCCGCTCTGGGAGAGAGCCCGGCCCGGGATCCCGAGACGGGTGATATCTGGTGGATCGACGTGACCGGCAGAAAGCTGTTCTGCCTGGACACCGAAGCGAGGACGGTCCGTCATTGGGAGACGCCGGAGTTCCCCGGCTTCGTCGTCCTCACGGGTGCTCGAAAGCCCGCTGTCGGGATGCAGACCGGCATCTATCGGTTCGACCCCGCGACCGCGGCCTTTGAGCGGCTCGTGCCTTTTGAACGCGATGGGCATCGGTTCAACGACGCGACGGTGGATGGGACGGGCCGCCTGTGGACGTCCACCATGGCGCTGGACGCACAGCCGGCTTCGGCCGAGATACTACTCGTCGCCGCAGACCTGACGCTGAAGCCGGTCGCGCAGGGCCTGACCATCCCCAACGGCCTTGCCGTCGATCTCGATAGGAACCGCCTCTTCTATTCCGACTCGCACCCCGACATTCAGCGCATCTGGACGTCGGAACTCGACATTCGCACGGCGCAGACGGGGCCTGCCCGGCTCTTCGCCACCACCGGAGACCTGAAAGGCCGCCCAGACGGCGCCGCGCTGGACGAGCGCGGCCATTACTGGATCGCCGGCGTCGATGGTGGCGAACTCTATGCCTTCGGCACCGATGGACAGGTCGCCGACACGGTTCCCGTCCCCTTCCCCGCTCCGACCAAGATCGCATTCCACGGCACCGACGGACGCTCCGTCGCGGTGACGTCGAAACAGATGGGCGAGGACGGCGGATACATCGCCTTGGGCCGCCTGCCGGAAACAGCGGCCTGCGGCTTGATGCAGCCCTACTGGACCGCAGGCGCACTCACATGAACACCGGCAAGGGAGAAACCATGACGTCAGGCCCGCGAAGGAAGCCCGAGGACCTCAGGAGCGCGCGGTGGTTCAACGCGGACGATCTGCGTTCTTTCGGCCATCGCAGCCGTGTGCTGCAGATGGGCTACGACTACCAGGATTTCATGGGCAAGCCGGTCGTCGCGATCCTCAACACCTGGTCCGACATGAACCAGTGTCACAGCCACTTCCGGCATCGCGTCGAGGACGTCAAGCGCGGCGTGCTGCAGGCGGGCGGCTTCCCGGTCGAACTGCCCGCCCTGTCTCTCAGCGAAAGCGCGGTGAAACCCACCACCATGCTCTATCGCAACATGCTCGCGATGGAGACAGAGGAACAGCTGCGATCGCATCCGGTCGACGGCGCGGTGCTGATGGGCGGCTGCGACAAGACCACGCCCGGCCTCGTCATGGGGGCGATTTCCGCCGGCCTGCCGATGATCTATCTGCCCGCCGGGCCGATGCTGCGCGGCAACTGGCGCGGCCAGACGCTGGGTTCGGGCTCGGATGCCTGGAAATACTGGGACGAACGCCGCGCCGGAAACATCTCCGAGACGCAATGGGGCGAAATGGAAAAGGGCATCGCGCGCTCCTACGGCCATTGCATGACCATGGGAACGGCCTCCACCATGACGGCGATCGCCGAAGCCCTCGGCCTTTGCCTTCCGGGCGCCTCCTCCATCCCCGCCGCCGATGCAAACCACATCCGCATGTCCGCCTCCTGCGGCCGCCGCATCGTCGAGATGATCTGGGAAGACCTGACGCCCGACAAGATCCTGACGCCGCAAGCCTTCGACAATGCGAACACGATCGCCATGGCGACGGGCTGTTCCACCAACGCGATCATCCACCTGATCGCGATGGCGCGCCGCGCGGGCGTGGACCTGGACCTCGACGACCTCGACGAAAAGAGCCGCCACACGCCGGTGATCGCCAACATTCGCCCGGTCGGTACGAATTACCTGATGGAGGACTTCTTCTACGCAGGCGGCCTGTCCGCATTGATGAACCGGCTGGGTGACCGGCTGAACCGCGATTGCCTGACCGTCACCGGCAGGACGCTCGGCGAGACCATCGAGGGAGCGGAAGTCTACAATGACGACGTCATCCGTCCGCTCGACAATCCGGTCTACGCCGAAGGATCGCTGGCAGTGCTCAGGGGCAACCTCGCGCCGGACGGGGCCGTCATCAAACCGGCCACCTGCGCCGAGGCCTTCCTCGTCCACGAAGGCCCGGCCTTTGTGTTCGACAGCTATCCGGAACTGAAGGCGAAGACCGACGACGAGAACTGGGACATCCCGCCCGATGCGGTTCTGGTTCTGCGCAACGCCGGCCCCCAAGGCGGGCCCGGAATGCCCGAATGGGGCATGCTGCCCATGCCGAAGGCTCTTCTGAAGAAAGGCCATCGCGACATGGTCCGCCTGTCCGACGCGCGCATGTCGGGCACCTCTTACGGAGCCTGCATTCTCCATGTCAGCCCCGAGGCCCATGTCGGCGGACCGCTGGCGCTCCTGCGCAATGGCGACACCGTGCGTCTGGACGTGCCCAACCGGCGCCTCGACATGCTGGTCCCCGACGAGGAAATCGCCGCGCGGAAAGCCGCATGGGTGCAGCCCGAGAAGCGGTTCGAGCGCGGCTATGGCTGGATGTTCTCCCGCCACATCCTGCAGGCCGACAAGGGCTGCGATTTCGACTTTCTGGAAACGAGCTTCGGGGCCCCGGTCGGGGAACCCGACATCTATTAGGTGAAACGATGTCCGATTATGTGTTGAGCGAGACCACACGGTCCAGACTGATGCGGATATCCACCGCGTCCATCGCCACCGCCTTGTTCAAGCGCGGCCTGCGCAGCCAGTGCATCCAGGGCGTGCAGCCAGTCGCGCGCAAGCCCGGCAACATGGTGGGGCAGGCCTTCACCCTGCGCTACATCCCGGCCCGGGAAGACCGCAACGACATATCGGTGTTCCGCAACGAGGATCATCCCCAGCGCGTCGCGGTTGAGCAGTGCCCGCCCGGCCATGTGCTGGTGATGGACAGCCGCAAGGACGCCCGCGCCGCCTCCGCCGGATCGATCCTGGTGACGCGGCTGCAGATGCGCGGATGCGCCGGCGTCGTCACCGATGGCGGCTTTCGCGATGCCGAGACGATCGGCGCGCTCGACATTCCCGCCTTCCACACCCGCCCCTCGGCCCCGACCAACCTCACCCTTCACGAGGCAATCGAGATCAACGGTCCGATCGCCTGCGGTGACGCCGCGGTGTTTCCGGGCGACGTGATCGTCGGCGACGGTGACGGCGTGGTTGTCATTCCTGCCCATCTCGCCGACGAGATCGCCGAGGAATGCGCCGGCATGGAAGACTTCGAGACCTTCGTCACCGAAAGCGTACGATCCGGCCACTCTATCATCGGCCTCTATCCCCCGACGCGACGCGAAACCGAGGAGCGCTACGCCCAGTGGCTTGCCGCCCGCGGGACCGACAAGTCATGACCATCCATTCCGCAGGACACGACATGCTGACAGGAAAGCACCTGATTGGCGGCGACTGGGTCGCCGGCGACGCCACGTTTTCATCGGAACCGGCACATGGCGAGGCGCATGACTTCGCGATCGGCACGCCCGCCCATGTGGATGCCGCGGTGACGGCGGCCGAGGAGGCCTTCTGGTCCCATGGCTATTCCAGCCGCGAGGAGCGTGCGGCCTTTCTGGACGCCATTGCCGACGAGATCGAGGCGCGCGGCGATGCGATCACTGCCATCGGCACGTCGGAGACCGGCCTGCCGGAAGCGCGGTTGCAGGGCGAGCGCGGCCGCACCACGGGCCAGCTGCGCCTCTTCGCCAGCCACATCCGCGCCGGCGAGTATCTCGACCTCCGCCATGACGAGGCCCTGCCCGACCGCCAGCCGCTGCCGCGCCCGGACCTGCGCATGGTTCAGCGCCCGATCGGCCCGGTCGCGGTGTTCGGCGCCTCGAACTTCCCGCTTGCCTTCTCCACCGCCGGCGGCGACACCGCGGCGGCACTGGCGGCGGGCTGCCCCGTCGTCGTGAAGGGCCATTCGGCCCATCCCGGCACCGGCGAGATCGTCGCGCAGGCCATCGACGCGGCGATCAAGGCATGCGGCATCCATCCGGGCGTCTTCTCGCTCGTCCAGGGCGGCACGCGCGAGACCGGCCAGGCGCTCGTCACCCATCCGCTGATCCGAGCCGTCGGCTTCACCGGCTCGCTGGCCGGCGGCCGCGCGCTGTTCGACCTCTGCGCCGCGCGTCCCGAGCCGATCCCCTTCTTTGGCGAACTTGGCTCGGT
>NZ_JALEGV010000031.1 GCF_022763245.1 Oricola sp. | reverse complement strand
TCACGCCGACGCCGCTGCACACGCAGGCCGACATCGACCATCTGGCCTCCGCGCTCTGCGACCTCTGGTCTCAATGCGCCCTCGCAAGGGCGGTCGCTTAAACAGGGAAACGGACCGGCTGCGAGCGGCCTGTTTCCGAAACTCAAAGTGAGGTGGAACCCTATGAAACTTTCTTCCGCAATCTTGGCAGGCGCGGCCCTGCTGGTCGCATCGAGCGTATCCGCTCAGGAGATCACGGGTGATCCTGCGGCCGGTGAAAAGGTCTTCAAGAAATGCATGGCCTGCCACGCCATCGACGGCAAGAACAAGGTCGGGCCTCATCTTGACGGCGTCTACGGCCGCACCGCCGGTTCCGTCGAGGATTTCCAGAAGAAATATTCCAACGGGATCAAGGAACTGGGAGCCGGCGGCCTCGTGTGGAACGCCGAGACGCTGACGCAGTACCTGCCGGCGCCGAAGGACATGGTCGACGGATCGAAGATGACCTTCAAACTGACGAAGCCGGCCGACATCGAGAATGTCATCGCCTATCTGGCGCAGGTGAGCGGCGTCGAATAATCGCCCGCTGAGAACGCCTTTTCAGATCGAAGGGAACCCTGCCAGCCTGGCGGGGTTTTCTTTTTGTCGACCTGTCGTGATCCGGCCTGCGCCGAACTTCCCCAAGGAAAGGGTGTTCTCATGGCGGGTCATCGCGGTTAGACCATGGCTCGAATGAGCGACCAAGGCGGAGAAGTTACATGAGCGGTCTTCTGGCCCTTCTCGACGATGTCGTGGCGATCGCCAAGATCGCCGCCGCGTCCGTGGACGACGTGATGGGACAGGCGATCAAGGCCGGGGCCAAGGCGTCCGGCGCGGTGATCGACGATGCGGCGGTGACCCCGAAATTCGTGCATGGCTTCGAGCCGGCGCGCGAATTGCCGATCGTCTGGCGCATCGCTGTCGGCTCGATCCGCAACAAGCTGCTCGTCCTGCTGCCCGCCGCCCTGTTGCTGTCGGCCTTCGCACCCTGGCTGATCACGCCGCTCCTGATGCTGGGCGGCATGTATCTGTGTTTCGAGGGAGCGGAAAAGGTGGTGCATGTGATCCGGCCGCATCACGGTCCCGAGCACAAGGCAGCGGCCGCGACGCCTGAAAACCCGCTGCATCTCGAGGAGCAGAAGGTCGCGGGCGCCATCAAGACGGATTTCATCCTGTCGGCCGAGATCATGACCATCATCCTCGCCGCGATCCCCGAAAGCACTTTCTGGCTGGAAGCCGCCACGCTGGCCGTCGCCGGTATCGGCATCACCGCCGTCGTCTATGGTGGTGTGGCGCTGATCGTGAAGGCGGACGATGTCGGCCTGCTGATGGCGGAGCGCGGACGCTTCGCCGTCACGAGGGCTGTCGGCCGCGCCATCGTCCGGGGCATGCCCGGTTTCCTGACCGTGCTGACCACAGTCGGAACGGCCGCCATGCTGTGGGTCGGCGGATCGATCGTCGTTCACGGCCTCGAATCGCTCGGCTTCGCCTGGCTCGGTCACCAGATCCACGACTGGGCAGTCGCGGCCGGCCACGCTGTGTCTGGCGCAGAGGCTGCCGTCGAATGGATCGCCAAGGCGGCGATGGACGGTGTCTTCGGCCTCGCTCTCGGCCTGGCGCTCATCCCGATCGGCCTCTCTCTTGTCGCACCGCTCTGGAAACTGGTCACGGGCGGAGGCGACAAGAAAGCGGCTTGAGGGGTCAGATGTAATGCTCGAGCTGGTCGGCAAGAGCGTTTCGGATCGTCCTGCTTTTCCAGTACTCGTTGTGGCTGAAGGGATTCCAGCCCGTGAACAGATTGCCGACGCGGATCGCATGGTCGGTGACGAGCTTGCCGTAGTCCTCGCTCAAGGCTTCCAGCGGATAGCCGAGGACATCGTCCTTGTCGTAGTAATTGTCCCAGGTGAAGTCGTCGGTCGGCTTGTCTATCGGCACGCGCTCTTCCGGCCGCAGGCCGGCGATGAACATCGGGATGTTGCAACCGGTCGTGATCATCGCCTTCAGCGTCGTCAGCTTTTGAAACTCCAGCCGCGGCCCCTGCGGGCTCTCCCGTTCGGCTTTTTCCCAGAAGCCGTAGGTCTTGGTCTCCTTGTTGGCGTCCCAGATGTAGTTGGAGATGACTTCGCAGCCGAGTGAATGCGCAAGGACGACGACTGGCGGGGAGCTGCCGCCGACATTGTCATGGGCGGCACCCAATTTCTCCATGATGTGGCCTTGGGTCAGGTAATAGGGCCCGCCCTCGGTGGCGCGTGAATATTCGAGGCTCCCCGCATCCGCGATCCCGTTGATCGCCAGCTTGCGCAGCGGATGCCAGGACATCTTGCGTTGCGTCTTCCGGTAGTAGTCCAGTTCGTTGGGCTGCAGGAAACCCTGGTAGTAGATCTTGACGATTTCGACCTTCTGCCACCGCTCTTCGAACGTCCTCTCCATCGCCTCGATCATGTCGTTCGGATAGGTGATGTCATCGTCGCTGGAAATCTCGCCGGTGGCCGTATCGCCTTCGCCCATTCCGTGAATGGTCAGAAGAACCACCGTCTTGGTCATGTGCTCGTCCCTCCAAAGCTTGCGAATAGGGAAGTGTCACACGAAAAACATGACGTGGCGACAGCAAGAATTCATGCGGGTGAAGTATTTTCAGCGGGGCTTAGCGCGATTGCTCGGTCAGCCATTCGAGCAACTCGGCAACGACAGGCTCGCGCCGGATCTCGTTCAGCGTCTCGTGGCGCATCTCCGGCAACAGGCGCAGCGTCACATCCGAAAAGCCGCTGGCGCGCATGCGGTCCGCTTGGCGCCGCACCGATTTGCCGAACTCCGTCGCCGGGTCGCGTTCGCCGCCAAGCAGGTGATGCGGCAGGCTGCGCGTGGCCTCCGGCGCGTCAGCGACGCGGGTGACGGTGAAGACGAGATCGAGAATGTCGCTCCACATGCCCACGGAGGCCGGCCAACCGCACAGGGGATCGGCGACATAGGCATCGACGATCGAAGGATCGCGGGACAGCCAGTCGAACTCCGTACGGCGGTTCTTCACCGACCGTGCCCACTGGCCGAAGGTGAGGCGCGGCAGCAGGGCGGACGGCATGTCCGAGCCGAGCCGGAACCGTTCCCAGGCGAGCACCGCCTGTGCCGCCCTTCCGGCTGGCCCGGCAGTCAGGCTGGCGTTCCAGGCCGCGACACCGGCGATGCGCCGAGGCTCGCGAAGCGCGTAGGCGAGCGCGATCGTCCCGCCCATCGAATGGCCGAACACGATAACCGGCAGGCCGGGATGCGTTTCGGCGATGCGGTCCTGGACAGACACGATGTCGTCGATCACCAGCTTCGCGCCGTCGCCGCCATGGTCGAACGAGCCGAGCGGCGCGCCGGGCGCTTCCGTGAAGCCGTGCCCGCGATGGTCATGCGCATAGGCGTGGAACCCTGCCGCCGCGAGCACGCGGGCAAAACCGGCATAGCGTTCCGAATGTTCGGCCAGGCCGTGCAGGATGTGCACCGCGCCGATCGCCTCTCCCCGCGCCGGTTCGTGGCGAAGCGCCAGCGCCGCGCCCGTGGCGGAACGATGGACCTGTCTGTCGGTGAACGCCATGTATCTTTGCCCCCCGCCATTGAATAGCGGCCAAGCGGGGCGTCGTGTCAAATCCAAACCGGTCTTGCGCATGGCTACGGCGCGACGCCGAACAATTCGCGGCGCTTGGCGCGGTAGTTCTCGGCCCGGAAGTGGCCAGCCACCCACCCGTCATCCTCATGCAGGAAGCGGATGTCCGGATCGCTTTGCCCGTCCTCGGCCTGCCGGTTGGCGACCTGCCGAAAGTAGAAATGGTTCAGCAGCCGGAAGAACTCCGTGAGATAGATGTCGGAGACCGCGGTGTCGCCGCGGATCAGCAGCATGTTCTCGTCATTGGACGTCAGCGATCCGGGCGAGAAGTTGGCCGAGCCGGTGAACACGACCGGATCGTCGCTCAACACGTCGATGCCCATATATTTTGTGTGAATGAAGAACACGTGGCCAGAACTGCGGAAGTGATGTTCGCGCCACATCCAGTGTTCCAGCTTGAAGCCCGGTATGTCGCGCCAGTGGCCGAGCGAGCCGGTTGTGCCCAACCCCTGACCGAAGACGACGCGCGTGTCCCGGTCGCGCTCCACCATGTCCTGCGCGTCTTCGCCACGGCTTCGCTGCTCCATCAGGACGTAGCGCAGATAGTCGCGGTCATTGTCGAAGTATCGCGCCAACCGGGTCGTCACACCGAAGGCCGACGTCAGGATCACGGTCTGCTCGGCCGCTTCGATGCGCCGGCCGTACCAGTCCAGCATGGACGAACCCCGCCGGGGTGAGAAAAGCGGCGTCACCGTAGCGTCGGGCAGTACCTCCGGCGGGTTCGGGCTGTGCATGCCGGTAAAGGCCTTCATCTCCTCACGCTCGGCGTCGCGGGCCAACAGGGCGAAATAGTCCGCATAGGCCTTGGCAACGGCCTCGTCTCGGACGATGTGCCCGGTGTTGCTTTGCCCGCAGAAGCCGGACGCAGTGATGTTGGTGGAGCCTGTCCAGACCTGGATCGGCCGGCCGTTCTCCTTCAGCACCATGAACTTGTTGTGGGTGATGTTGATGAAGTGGATGCGTTCACGGAAATGCAGCCGCGGCCGGCCCTGGAACGGTGCGATCGCCGCCCGGTTCATCTTGCCGTACTTGGTCTCCGCCCGTGCATTGGCGCTGCGCTCGAAGTGATCGGCCTCGAAGGTCACTTCCACCATCGCGCCGCGCGCCGCAGCATCGGCAAGCGCCTGCAGGATCGGGGGATAGGTCAGCTCGTAGAAGCCGCAATGCAGGCTGAAGCGGCTGTCCGTCGCCTGTGCGATGAAGGCGAGCGCGCCCTCCAGCAGTCCGCGAGACAGCCACTTGGTGCGCTCGGCATCGGGATCGTCCAGCTGTGCTGCGAGTTCTTCCTCGTCGAGTGTCTCGTCATTGGCGAAGCGTTCGGCATAGGCCTGGCTGACGATCGCGCCGCGATTGAAGAACACTGAATGGCGGCCATTGACCTCCGATTCCGTGCGGATCGTGAGTTCCAGATCCGTGCCGGCGCGCAGGTTCGAAAGGTCGCCGTCGGCCGGCCGGAAAAGCGGTCGCACGACATAGTGATAGTCGCGGTCGGGCTCGGCCCAGTAATGCCCCCATTTGAAATCCTGGACCGGGTGCTCGACCGTCTTGAACCGCTGCGCGCGCTGCGGGTCGGGTTCGACGGACCGGAAGCACTTGAACCCGTTCAGCCAGGTGATCGCGCCGCCCGCCGAAAAGCGGATGCCGACGCCGAAGCCGAGGAACCCGTCCAGCACGTCCGGCCGCGCGTTCATCGCCAACATGACCGCGCGCGTGCCCGAGATGGCGTGAAGAGAAAACCCGTCTGCTTTTGTGAAGATGCGCATGCAGGACTTCCCGTCGTAAGAACAGGATGGGATTAGCATCAAGCATAACACACATGCCGCTGCGGTATATTGCAGGTTCTTGGCGAGGATGTCGAAGGCTCAATCCGGGCGTTGCGCCAAGCGGTTGAAATCGTCGCCGGCGCGGCGGTCGGCGCATTGCCCCTTGCCGCGGTTTCGCCTAGTAACGCGCAACAATCCCAACAACGCGATCCGGTGTTTTCGAATGGCCCGCCAATTCATCTATCACATGTCCGGCCTCAACAAGGCCTACGGCTCCAAGAAGGTTCTGGAGAACATCCATCTGTCCTTCTACCCCGACGCCAAGATCGGCATTCTCGGCCCGAACGGCGCGGGCAAGTCCACCGTGTTGCGCATCATGGCCGGCCTCGACACCGAGTTCACCGGCGAGGCCTGGCTCGCCGACGGCGCGACCTGCGGCTATCTCCCGCAGGAGCCGCAGCTCGACGAGGGGCTGAACGTGCTCGGCAACGTCATGGAGGGCGTGGCCGACAAGAAGGCGATCCTCGATCGCTACAACGAATTGATGATGAACTACTCCGACGAGACGGCGGAAGAGGGCGCGAAGCTGCAGGACATCATCGACGCCCAGAACCTGTGGGATCTCGACAGCCAGGTCGAGATGGCGATGGAGGCCCTGCGCTGCCCGCCCGGCGACGCGACGATCGACAACCTCTCCGGTGGTGAAAAGCGCCGCGTCGCGCTCTGTCAGCTTCTGCTGCGCCAGCCCGACCTGCTGCTGCTCGACGAGCCGACCAACCACCTCGACGCCGAGACCATCGCGTGGCTCGAAAAGCACCTGCGCGAATATCCCGGCGCCGTGCTGATGATCACCCACGACCGCTACTTCCTCGACAACGTCACCGGCTGGATCCTCGAGCTCGACCGTGGCCGCGGCATTCCCTACGAGGGCAACTACACCGCCTATCTGGAAGCCAAGGCCAAGCGCATGGCGCAGGAAGGCCGCGAGGAGGCTGCCCGCCAGAAGTCTCTTGCCCGCGAACAGGAGTGGATCGCGTCCTCGCCCAAGGCCCGCCAGGCGAAGTCCAAGGCCCGCATCAAGGCCTATGACGAACTGGTCAAGTCGGCCAATGACCGCCGTCCGGGCGACGCGCAGATCATCATCCCGGCAGGCGAGCGGCTCGGCCAGGTGGTCATCGACGCCGAAGGCATTTCCAAGGGCTATGGCGAACGCCTGCTGATCGACGACCTGACCTTCAAGCTGCCGCCCGGCGGCATCGTCGGCGTCATCGGCCCGAACGGCGCCGGCAAGACGACGCTGTTCCGCATGATCACCGGCCAGGAAGCCCCCGACACGGGCGAGGTCACCGTCGGCGAGACCGTCAACCTCTCCTATGTCGACCAGAGCCGCGACGCGCTCGACGCCAACAAGACCGTCTGGGAGGAAATCTCCGGCGGCAACGACATCATCAAGCTCGGCAAGCACGAGGTGAACTCGCGCGCCTACTGCTCGTCCTTCAACTTCAAGGGCGGCGACCAGCAGCAGAAGGTCGGCACGCTGTCCGGCGGCCAGCGCAACCGCGTGCATCTGGCCAAGATGCTGAAGGAGGGCGGCAACGTCATCCTGCTCGACGAACCGACCAACGACCTCGACACCGAGACGCTGGGTGCGCTGGAAGAGGCGCTTGAAGCCTTCGCCGGCTGCGCAGTCATCATCTCGCACGACCGCATGTTCCTCGACCGCCTCGCCACCCACATTCTCGCCTTCGAGGGCGACAGTCATGTCGAGTGGTTCGAGGGCAACTTCGAGGACTACGAAGCCGACAAGATCCGCCGCCTCGGCCCCGACAGCGTCAACCCGAAGCGGGTGACGTACAAGCGGCTGACGCGGTAGCGCGCGTGCTGCGCGTGCCATCGCGAGAAGGGCCGCGTCTCTTGATTTGAGACGGATGGTGCGCGCAGGTCGAACTGCGTGATGAGATTGCAGCCATTTCTTTGGCTGATCAGCTCGAGATGATGGAAAATCGTCTCGCTCGAACGGTCGTCGCCTGCCTGAAACGGGCCCGCGTTTCACGACATGCGGCGGCCGTGCTCCTTCTGATCAGCCCATTCGCTTGCCGACACCTTCGTGTTCAACCCGGGCAGTGGCCTTCACTGAGTCGCCGACTGGAAAGTCGCTTCCGACATGATCGACTGCTCCGCTTGTGCGGTCCTGGATAATTCTCCGATCTGACGATCATCGACAATCGCCTGACGACACGAAACGCGTTCGACGGCAACGCGATCCTCGTCCTTGGATCGACGGGCGAGATCGAACCCTCGGGTTTTGTGTTCGTGTGATCGAGCGGAGGCTATTTCTTCGATCTGCCTGCTTCCCGATCCGGCCGCTGCAGTGTTTTCGCGTGGCACAGACGACATTTTCTGCCCCAAAAAGAATTGCCGGTTGCTGTTGCGGCTGCAATCAAATGATGCAAAATCTATTAAGTTATAATTAGTCAGTATTCTGATGGGGCGAGTTGATGGATCTGACGATTTACGCTTCCGACGTAAATGACGATGGCGAGGTCCATCTCAACATACCGACGAATTTCTTTCTTGATTGGGGTCAGGAACCTCCGTCGAATCCCGGTGTGCGACTCGGCTATATGCCTGGAAGGCTGGATTGGACCAACTGGACGACAGAACTGCCGCCGGGTTCTCAAGACAATTTTCACACCTACTGGGAAGCGACATTCTCCTTTTCCTACATTATCGCCGGCCAGGGCGAGGCCCTGATCCTGATCGAACCGGTCATGCTGGAGATGAGCGGTTCCTATTACAGCGAGAGTGACCCGGGCGCCGACATTCCCCCGGTCCCGGAATATTACGTTCCCGAAATCGGCTACGAGGGTGCCAACATCCATGTGATCGGATCGGATGCCGCTGACATCATTGATCGTTTCAGTAATCCGTCCTGGTACGAATACTGGGGCAGTCAGACCATCGACGCCGGGGCGGGCGACGATGATCTCTGGAATCTCAAGAACGGACTCAGCGTCATCAATTGTGGACCGGGGAACGACAAGGTCTACGCGCTGACGGGGGGGCAGGCCATCATTGATGGCGGTGAAGACAATGACGAAATCCTCGCCAAGATGGGTGATCTGATCAATGGTGGCGACGGGTTGGATTTTCTGCAGATTTCATTTCAGGCAGCCTCGTCGGGAATGCACTTTCAGTTCGGGCAGGCCACGCCCTTCGCTGCCGACGAGTCGAACGGAAACACACAAATCAAGGATGTCGAGTATTTCGACGTCAACCTGACGGGTTTCGACGACATTCTGGACTTCAGGGGGGCGAGTTTCGACCCTGATGCACTCCTAAGAAGCTCCCGGTTCAGCGCTGGCGCCGGGGTGGATGCCATCTACGTAGACGAGACATCGGCCGGCTATGCGGCGGTCAATGGGTTCGATGTCGTCTATTACGATATTTCGAACTCTGATGTCGCCGGGCATATCAGCACGTTTGACATCAAATTCGGCGACCAGCTGAATATCAGATACACCGGCGGCGCTTCCATGTGGTTCGACGTGGATGGTGGCTCCGGTGACGATTTCTTCTTCCTTGGCTCGGCTGGGGGCATCGTAAGGGGCAATGGCGGAAATGATTTCATCGGCGCGTCAAACGTCGCGGGAGGGCAATCCCACACCTTCGAAGGCGGCAAGGGCGATGACACGCTGGAAGGCGGATTGGGCATTGACACCGCCATTTTCTCGGGAAGCTACTACGATTACCTGATCGACTTCGTCGCCGGCACGATTTCCGGACCCGACGACAACGACACGTTCAAAGGGATTGAGTTTTTCACCTTCGACGACGGCACGCTCGATCTCGCCACCGGTGCTTTCAGCGGCGCGGGCCCGACCGGAGGCGTCAGGATCATCGGAACGTCCGGCGCCGACGAGATTGACGCGACCCACACGCCGGCGATGCAATTGCTGCCGACAGCCTACGCCGACGAAATCTACGGCCTTGCCGGCAACGACAGGATTGCGGCGGGTGCCGGCGATGACACGCTGGATGGCGGCACCGGTAACGACGTGCTCATCGGTTCGGCCGGCGCGGACAGCTATGTCGGCGGCATCGGTGCGGATGATTTCTACATCGACGCGCTCGACACCTCGTTCGACGGCGGCGGCGGCTACGACCGCATCATCGTCGCCGACACGAACGGCGTGAATGTCGCGCTCGCCGGCACCAACATCGAACGCGTCATTGGCGGCAGCGGTGAAGACACCTTCGACGGCACCGGGGTCGCGACGTCGCTTGTCATCAGCGGGCTCGGCGGCAACGACACGCTGACGGGCGGTTCGGCGGTCGACCAGATCTCCGGCGGCGACGACGACGACACGCTGGATGGCGGCGACGGCAGCGACTTCCTGTTCGGCGATGGCGGGTCGGACAACTTCATCGGCGGCAAGGGCGACGATCGCTTCTTCGCCGATTCCGGCGACGCCTCCTTCGATGGCGGTGAGGGCTACGACCGGATCTACATCCAGGACACCGGAAGCTTCGTCTTTTCGTTGGCCGGCACGGATGTCGAGCGGGTCAACGGCAATGACGGCGATGACGTTCTCGACGCGACCGGCGTGACGACCAGTGTCACGCTTGCGGGCGGTGGCGGTTCCGACACGCTGACGGGCGGTGACGGTAATGACGTGATTGCAGGCCAGGCCGGCGCCGACATCATCGAGGGTGGTGCGGGCACCGACTCGCTCTTCGGCGGTGCGGATGCGGACACCTTCGTCTTCAATGCCGTCAGCGGCCTCGACTACATCGCCGACTGGGAAGACGGATCCGACAAGATCAACTTCTCCGGCTATGCGGCTATCGACGAATTCTCGGACCTGACGATCATCGACAATGGCGGAATGACCCGCATCGAATTCGACGGCAACGCGATCCTCGTCCTCGGATCGACGGGCGAGATCGAACAGTCGGATTTCGTGTTCGTTTGAGGCGGCTTGTCGGCGCGTCATAGATCAACCGGCTGGGTGCCAAAGTCACGGCCAATAACCCAAACGGGTCATGCGCCGTATCCCCGGATTTCCTAAGGTCTGACCGTTCGGCATCCATGTCGAGCGCCAGCATGCCTTTGTGCGGCCGAGAACAAGAGAAATGAGAGGCCGTCAGGCGGTGGTGGTTGCCGTAACGCAAGGCTGCTACTTAGTATTGTAATTTCACGGTGGGTACCTCCGAAAATCTGAATGACAATCATCCCGGTATTTTCGATTATGGAAAAGGCGATGGACATGAGACGCGTCTCGATCGAGCTCCGCACATTTCGCGGAAGAATGCCTGAACCGAGATGACGCAGCTGTCCTACTGGTACCCGATGAATGATTGGTCGCCCGTGACGGGCGGGCCAAGCCAGGCCGACATCGAGGACGCCGCGGACTTGTTCGGCACGTTGGGTGTCACGACCCTCGTCATCGGGATCGACGGACGAAAGCTCAGTTCCGAATGGGATTATCTGGACGGGTTCGACTCAAGCGCTTTTGCTGCGGACCTCGAAGAGACGCTCGACCTGCTGTTTGCCAGCGGCTTCACCGGCAATGTCGAGCTCATGCCGATAAACGGTCTCGAAAATTGGAAGACATCGGAGCATGAGCGGGCCTTCTGGATGATCGACGCCACCCTGACCTTCGTGGGCAATTCGGAGCATCAGGACAGCATCACGGGCATCGTCACCGACACGGAGTTCGCCTCGACGGATGATTGGATACTCGCCGATGACGCGGGCAAGGCCGACATTCTGCGGCAATACACCGTCCTGCTTGAAGGCGTGAATGACAGGGTCAAGACCTTCGACGCAAGCCTGACGACCTCGACCTACCATGGCGCTTTCATCGACACGGGCGACACTCGTTTCGAGCTTGAGGGTGTCAATTACGGCGATTCAGCCATCCTGGGAGCGGATGTAGACACCATCATCCTGCCGATCAGGCTGACCGACGCCATTGACCCCGACGTTGATCACGACTTCGACGAACTGGTCGCGCGGGCGGTCGCCCAAAGCGCCGACGAACTCGCCAATCTGTCTGCGACCTCGACCCGGATCGTTCTCGATTTCGAGTGGGAGGAGAGCCATCGAGATCTCGGGGCCCCGAACTACTTCGCGCAGGTCGAGGCCGCCATCGGCGCCACGATTGCGGATGATCCCGCCTTCGCAGGCGTCGCGGTCTTCATCCACCCGACACTGAGCACTGTCGATCTGCTCGACCTGCACATCGAAGGCCTTTCCACATCGGAAGTGCTGAAAGGAACCGTCGGAGACGACACGATTTCCGGCAATGGCGGGATCGACAACATCGACGGCCTCGCAGGCAACGACACCCTCAGCGGCGGCGACGGCGATGACACGGTCGATGGCGGGCCGGGCGACGACCTGATCATCGGCGGGTCGGGCGAGGGCAATGACGCCTATGACGGCGGCGACGACACGGACACGCTGACCTATGAGAGCACGACGCTCGGCGTGACGGTGTCGCTGTCGACGGGCACCGCCTCGGGCAGCGAGATCGACAGCGACACCATCGCCAATATCGAGAATGTGAAGGGCGGTTCGGGCGCCGACGTCATCTCCGGCAACGGCT
>NZ_JALEGV010000030.1 GCF_022763245.1 Oricola sp. | reverse complement strand
TCAACAAGGACGAGGAAGCGCCGATCTTCCAGGTCGCCGATTACGGCCTCGTCGCAGACCTCTTCGAGGTCCTGCCAGAGCTCGAAAAGGCGCTGTAGGGCCGAAGCGGCAGGGAGGGGAAGATATGGCAAGTATGAAGGTCTTCGAAGTGCTCGCCCGCGTTCTCGCCGACAGCGGACGGGGTCCGCTGTTCGGCGTCACGGGCGACGCGAATGTCTATCTGGTGGACCGGTTCGTGACCGCGCATGGCGGGCGTTTCATCGCCGCGGCCAACGAAAACGGCGCGGCGCTCATGGCGCTCGGTCTGGCGTCCGTGACCGGCCGGGCCGGTCTTGCAACCGTGACGCACGGGCCCGCCCTGACGAACACGCTCACGGCGCTCGCGGAAGGCGTGAAGGCCGGAACGCCCATGGTCCTGCTGTGCGGCGACACGGCCCATGGGGATCGCGAAAACCTGCAGAAGATCTCGCAGCGCGACGTGATCCTCGCAACGGGGGCCGGCTTCGAGGAACTGCACAAGCCGGAGACGGCTGCCACGGATCTCGCCCGCGCGATCCGCCGTGCCGAGGCGGAGCGGCGACCGATCGCCTTCAATTTTCGAACCGACATCCAGCGTCAAGGCGTCGAAACCGGGATCGAGGACGTGCCGGTCGCGTTCTCCGCGCCCTCGATCACGCCGGCCGGAGACGATCTGGACAACGCCATCGGCATCATCGCCGCAGCGAAACGGCCGATCGTGCTTGCCGGGCGAGATGCGATCGACGATGCGGCGCGCGACGCCCTGTTGCGTCTGGCCGAAAGAATAGAGGCGCCGGTCGCAACGACATTGCGCGCCAAGGGCCTCTTTCAGGATGCGGATTACAATCTCGGCATCATGGGGACGCTCAGCGCCCCCGCCGCCATCGACGTCATCATGAAGAGCGACTGCATTCTCGCCTTCGGGGCAGGGCTCAACTTCCACACGACGTCCGAGGGCGCATTCGTCGACGGCAAGCGCGTGGTGCAGGTCGCGGCCAACGCAAGCGGCATCGGGCGTGGTCACACGCCGGATGTCGGGCTTGTCGGTGGCGTTGCCGAGACGGTGGAGAAGATCCTCTATTGGCTCGACGAGGCGGACATTCCGCCGTCCGGTTTCCGGGGCGAACTTGAGCCAAAGGGGCTGGCCGAACTCCCGTCGCCCAGGCCAACTGACAGTTCGGATGGCGCGCCACTGGACTACATCGACATGCTCGTGCGGCTGAACGACTTGCTGCCGCCGGACAGGCTGCTGGTCACCGATGCGGGCCGTCACATGGTCAAGGCGATGCAGTATCTGGACGTGCCGCATCCGCGCTTCTACGTGCAGACGGCAAGTTTCGGCTCGATCGGTCTCGGCATGCCCCAAGCGATCGGCGCAGCCGCGGCGGAACCGGCGCGTCCTGTCGTGCTGACCATCGGCGACGGCGGCTTCATGCTGGGCGGCCTGACGGAATTCAACACCGCCGTCCGTCACGGCACGGACCTGATCGTCATTCTGTGCAACGACAGCTGCTACGGCGCCGAGTTCGCGATCCTGCGTGACAAGCAGATGGATACCGCGCTCAGCCGGTTCGACTGGCCGGACTTTGCTCCGCTGGCCGACGCGCTGGGCGGGCGCGGCGTGACGGTGCGCCGTGTCGAGGATCTCGAAACTGTGCGTCAGGCGGTCGAGACGCGTGACCGGCCGCTTCTGATCGAGCTGAAGCTCGACGCCGACACGATGCCATTCTGGTGAGGCGCGCTTCCGGCGCGCTCATCCCGGAAGCGGCGTGGCGCAGAAGGCCGAAGCCGCTACCGCATATTCCTTGACGAGGCGCTCGCAAAGCTCGGCGGCAGGCAGGATGTCGCCGATCGAAGCGACGCCCTGACCGGCGGACCAGACGGTTTTCCACGCCTTCGCCTCGTTTTGCATGTCGAGTTCGGCATGGGCGGGAAGATTGTCCGGGTCGAGCCCCGCCGCGGCGATGCTCGGCCGCATGAAGTTCGCATGCACGCCCGAGATGTTCGGCGTGTAGAGAATGTCGGACGCGCCCGACGTGACGATCATCTGCTTGTAGGCGTCGCCGACCATCGCTTCGCGTGTCGCGATGAACCGTGTGCCGAGATAGGCCAGATCGGCGCCCATCATCCGCGCGGCGGCGATGTGGCGTCCGGTGCTCATGGCGCCTGCCAGCACGATCGCACCGTCGAAGAACGACCGGATCTCTTCGACCATCGCGAAGGGGCTCATCGTGCCCGCATGGCCTCCTGCACCCGCGCAGACCGCGATCAGGCCGTCGACGCCGGCTGCGGCAGCCTTTTCGGCATGGCGTCGATTGATCACGTCATGGAAGACCAGCCCGCCATAGGAATGGACGGCGTCCACCAGTTCCGAAACGGCGCCGAGCGACGTGATGACGAGCGGCACCTTGTGGCGCACGACTTCGCGCAGGTCGGCTTCGAGCCGCGGATTGGACTTGTGCACGATCAGGTTGACGCCATAGGGCGCGGCCGCCTCGTGGGCGGCCAGCCGGGTCTGGATTTCCGCAAGCCAGTCGGCGAACCCTTCCGTGGTACGCTGGTTCAGCGCGGGGAAGGTGCCGAGAATGCCGGACCGGCAGACTTCAACGACCAGATCGGGCCCGGACGTCAGGAACATCGGCGCGGAAATGGCGGGCAGGCGAAGTCGGCCGTCCAGTGTCTTGGGCAGGGGCATCAGTCGGTCTCCGTTCCGGCGTGGCGGGGCGCAAGGCCGGCCATCAGCGTCTCGACCGCAGCGGCGGCCACGTCTTCGGATGACAGCGGCCCCGACGGATCGAACCACTTGGCGATCCAGTTGAGGGCGCCCGTCACCGTGAAGGTCGCGATGCGTGCGTCGCCGCGCGCGATCGAGCCGTCGGCCATGCCGTCCTCGATCACGCGGCGGATGGTTTCGTCGATCTCGCGTTTCAATCCGCGGAACTTGGTCCGGCTTTCGGGCGTCAGTTCGTGATCGGACGTTCGGATGACGCACATCCCGAAATCCTTGGTCATGGTCACGGCATAGTCGTTGAGCAGGGCGCGCAGCCGGTCCATGCCCGCGCCGTTGGTCGCTTCGACAGCCTCCGCCGCGTCGCGGATGCCCTCGAGCCCCCTGCGGACGCATTCGAACAGAATGTCGTCCTTCGTCTTGAAGTAATAGTAGATCGTTGGCTTGGTGACGTTCAGCGATGCCGCGACATCGTCGAGTGATGTCGCCCTGAACCCCTGTTCATTGAATGATTTCACGGCCGCCGAAAGCACGGCCTCGCGCTTTTCGTTGCGCTCGCGCTTGCGTTCTTCGGGCTTGAGCCACGGTGAGCAGGCCGCCTGGGATGTCATCGTATCTTGTCCGGTCGTTGTTGCCTGTGCCGTCGGTCGAGCGTGCGATTCAGGCTTGTGCTTGTCCAACAGGTAGATATGATACTCATGAGTAAGAAACTGTCAAACAGCCATTGCAGGAGTGTTTCCAATGCAAGACCAGTCCGATCCGGTCGCAATCCTGTCCGCGTGCCGAACGCCGATGGGGGCATTCCAGGGAGCGCTGTCCAGAGAGACGGCAACTGCGCTTGGCGCGAGGGCTGTCGAGGGGGCGTTGAAGAGATCGGGTGTCGGCAGCGACGATGTCGATGAGGTGATCATGGGCTGCGTGTTGCCGGCCGGGCTGGGGCAGGCGCCGGCGCGGCAGGCGGCGCTGGGTGGCGGGCTGCCGCTGTCGGTGCCCTGCGCGACGGTCAACAAGGTCTGCGGCTCCGGCATGAAGGCGACCATGCTGGCCGCCGGCCAGATCGTTGGTGGCGAGGCGCAGATCGTGGTCGCCGGCGGCATGGAGAGCATGAGCAACGCGCCTTACCTGCTCGACAAGGCGCGCGGCGGATATCGCGCCGGCCATGGCCGCATCTACGACCACATGTTCCTGGACGGGCTCGAGGACGCCTATGACAAGGGGCGCGCCATGGGCACCTTCGCGGAGGACACAGCGGAGCACTACCAGTTCACGCGTGAAGATCAGGACGCCTACGCGCTGGAATCGCTCAGCCGTGCGCGCAGGGCCGTTGCCGAGGGTGACTTCAGGCAGGAGATCGTCGCGGTCGGGGATGTCGTCGACGACGAGGCGCCGTCACGGGCGAAGCCGGAGAAGATCCCGCTGCTCAAGCCCGCATTCCGCGACGGCGGCACTGTGACGGCTGCAAATTCGTCATCCATTTCCGACGGCGCTGCCGCGCTCGTATTGGCCCGCCGGTCGGTTGCGGACGAAAGGGGGCTGGCGCCGCTGGCATTCATCCGCGGCCAGGCCAGCCACGCACAGGAGCCGGCCTGGTTCACCACCGCGCCGGTCTTCGCCATCCGCAAGCTCTTCGAAAGAACCGGCTGGACGGCCGACGATGTCGATCTGTTCGAAATCAACGAGGCCTTCGCCGTGGTCGCCATGGCGGCGATGCGCGACCTCGACCTGCCGCACGACAAGGTGAACGTGAATGGCGGCGCCTGCGCGCTCGGCCATCCGATCGGCTGTTCCGGCGCGCGGATCGTCGTCACGCTGATCTCGGCCCTGAAGGCGCGCGGCCTCAGGCGCGGCGTCGCGTCGCTTTGCATCGGCGGCGGCGAAGCGACCGCCATCGCTGTCGAATTGGCCTGAGCGGGCCGGGGGAGGACGTATCATGCTGCTGTCCGAAGAGCATGTGATGATCCGCGACATGGCGCGCCGGTTCGCCGAGGAGCGGCTGAAGCCGCATTCCGCCGAATGGGATGCGACCAGGCATTTCCCGCGCGACCGGATCGCCGAAATGGGCGAATTGGGCCTGATGGGCATGCTGGTTCCCGAGGAGATGGGCGGTTCGATGACCGACCTGGTCGCCTACGCCATCGCCCTGGAAGAGATCGCCGCGGGCAACGGCGCCCTCTCGACCGTCATGAGCGTGCACAATTCGGTCGGATGCGGTCCGATCCTGAAATTCGGCAGCGATGCGCAGAAGGAGCGCTTTCTCGGGCCGATGGCGCGCGGCGAATGGCTCGGAGCCTTTTGCCTGACCGAGCCGCATGCCGGCTCCGACGCCTCGGCGATCCGGACGCGGGCGAGGCGCTCGGGCGACAAATATGTCATCAACGGCGTCAAGCAGTTCATCACCTCGGGCAAGAACGCCGACGTCGCGATCGTCTTTGCGGTGACCGATCCGGAGGCGGGCAAGCGCGGCATCTCCGCCTTCATCGTGCCGACGGCGACGCCCGGCTACACGGTCGCCCATATCGAAAACAAGCTCGGACAGCACCTGTCGGACACGGCACAGATCGTCTTCGAGGACATGGAGATCGACGCCGGGCTGCGTCTCGGCGAGGAGGGGCAGGGCTACAGGATCGCGCTGTCCAACCTCGAGGGCGGCCGGATCGGCATCGCCGCGCAATCCGTCGGCATGGCGCGGGCCGCGCTGGAGGCCGCGCTCGACTATGCCGGGGAGCGCGAGAGCTTCGGCGTGACGCTGACGCAACACCCGGTGATCGCGGCGCAACTCGCCGACATGGCGACGGAGGTCGAGGCGGCGCGGCAACTGGTGCTCCACGCCGCGGCCCTGCGCGGCGCAGGCGAGCCGGCGCTGAAGGCCGCGTCCATGGCCAAGCTGTTCGCCTCCGAAATGGCGGAACGCGTCTGCTCGCAGGCGCTGCAGATCCATGGCGGCTACGGCTATGTCGCCGACTTCCCGGTCGAGCGCATCTGTCGCGACGTGCGTGTCTGCAAGATCTACGAGGGCACGAGCGACATCCAGCGCATGGTCATCGCCAGGGAACTCGTACAGGGGCGCTGAGGCGTTCCGGCCGAAGGGAGGGACGGGCATGGCGCTGCGCGAGGTCCAGCCGCTTCAACGCAACGAGAGCGGCATCGCGGCGATGATCGCCACACTGGGGCAGCGGTTCGGCGACCGGCTGACGACCGGCATGGCGCTACGCGAGCAGCACGGCCACACCCTGACCTACATCCCGAACCAGCCGCCGGACGCCGTCTTCTTCGCGCACTCGACGGAAGAGGTGCAGGAAGCCGTCCGGGTCTGCGCCGCTCAGCATGTCCCGGTCATCCCGTTCGGGACCGGAACCTCGCTGGAAGGCGGCGTCAATGCGCCGGCGGGCGGCCTCTGCATCGATCTCGGCCGGATGGACGCTATCGTCAAGGTCAACGCCGAAGATCTCGACGCCGTCGTCCAGCCGGGCGTGACCCGCGAGGCCCTGAACGTCCACCTCCGCGACGCCGGGCTGTTCTTCCCGATCGATCCCGGCGCCAACGCCTCGCTTGGCGGCATGGCGGCGACGCGCGCCTCCGGAACCAATGCGGTGCGCTACGGCACGATGCGCGAGAACGTCATCAGCGTCACGGCCGTGATGCCGGACGGATCGGCGATCAGGACCGGCGGACGCGCCCGCAAGTCCTCCGCCGGCTATGATCTTACGCGCCTGCTCGTCGGGTCGGAGGGCACGCTGGGCATCATCACCGAACTGACGGTTCGGCTCTACGGCATTCCCGAGGCGATGGCCTCGGCGGTCTGTTCCTTCCCCGATGTCGAGGCGGCATGCAACGCGACGATCATGGCCATGCAGGCCGGCATTCCGGTTGCGCGCATCGAGTTGATGGATCGGTCCTGCGTCGAAGCGGTCAACGCCTATTCGCGCACCGGATTCTCGGCGTCGCCCCTGTTGCTGCTGGAGTTTCACGGCAGCGCCTCGGGCGTGCGCGAACAATCCGAATTCTTCGGCGAGATCGCCGCCGAGACCGGCGGTTCCGGGTTCGAATGGGTGGCGGATCCGGAGGACCGCGCGCGCATGTGGAAGGCGCGTCACGACGTCTATTTCGCGATGCAGGCCGCCGCGCCCGGCAAGCGCACGATCGCCAACGACGCCTGCGTGCCGATCTCAAGGCTGGCCGATTGCGTCGCGGAAACCGAGCGCGACATTGCCGAGGCGGGCCTCTACGGTCCGGTTCTCGGCCATGTGGGCGACGGAAATTTCCACGTCGCGCTTTTCGTCGATTCGGACGATGCGGACGAACTTGCGCGCGCCGAAGGTGTTCTGGAGCGACTGTCGCGCCGCGCGATGGCCATGGACGGCACTTGCACGGGCGAACATGGCATCGGCCAGGGCAAGCGGGCGATGCTGCGCCACGAGCATGGGAACGGGACCGATTTCATGGCCGCGATCAAGCACGCCTTCGACCCCCGCAACATCATGAACCCGGGAAAGGTGATCCCGGATTGACCGACACGGAGCCTTCGATTGACGACCGAATGCGCAATACGTTACTCACGAGTAAGTTCCAGACACACGCGTAAACAAGATCGCTCCCGTTTGACGAAGAGCGCCGATCCGCTGGGAGGCCCCGATGACCGCTAATCCGCTTGTCCTGTCGCATTTCGATCCCGGGACGGGCATCGCCCGGATCACGCTCAACCGGCCCGATGCGCTGAACGCGATCGACCGCGTGATGGCGGCGGATTTCCTGGGCGCCGTGCGCGGTGCCGTCGAGCGGGACGGCTTGCGCTGCATCGTGATCGAGGGGGCCGGGCGGGCCTTTGCCGCGGGCGGCGACGTCAAGTCGTTCGGCGGTCCCGACGGGCCGGCAGCCGAGATCGACGCGATCCTCGAACCGATGCACGCGGCGGTCCTGATGCTGCGCGATTGCGCCGCTCCGGTGGTGACCGCGGTGCAGGGCGTCGCGGCTGGCGCCGGCTTCGCGCTGGCTCTGTGCGGCGATTTCGTTCTCGTCGCCGAGGGGGCCAGGTTCTCGGTCGCCTACACCCGGCTCGGCGGAACGCCTGACTGCGGGCTGACATGGTCTCTCGCCCGCCGCATCGGACCGGCGCGCGCGCTCGAACTGCTTCTGGACGATCCGCTGATCGACGCGGCCACGGCCCGTGAGATGGGCCTCGTCAGCGCGGTCTATCCCGACGAGACCTTCGCGGCTTCGGTAGCGGAGCGCGTCAGTCGTCTCGCCGCCGGGCCGACGCTTGCTTTCGCTGCATGCCGGGCCTTGCTGGCGGAGCAGGGCACATTCGCCGAGCAGCTCGAACGGGAGCGGGCGGCTTTCGTGGCGGCGGCGGGCACACAGGATTTCGGCGAAGGGCTCGCGGCCTTTCTCGCCCGCCGGAAACCGGACTTCAGCGGGACCTGACCCCGCAAACGACAACCATGACCAATGGCATCGCGCCAGATGGAGGACCAACGATGACGACAGCCTATGTTGCGGGATATGTCCGCAGCCCATTCACCTTCGCGCGAAAAGGCGCATTGGCCGGCGTGCGGCCCGAAGCGCTCGGCGCCCATGTGGTGCGGGCGCTGCTCGACAAGACCGGCGTCGCCGGTGAGGAGATCGAGGATGTCGTCTGGGGATGCGCGTTTCCGGAAGGCGAGCAGGGGCTCAATCTCGGCCGTGTGGTCGGACTGGAAGCCGGGCTGCCCGTGACGACCTGCGGCATGACGGTCAACCGCTGGTGCGGTTCCTCGGTGCAGGCGGTGCAGATCGCGGCGGGCATGGCCCTCATGGGGGCCGGCGAGGCCTTTGTCGCCGGCGGAACGGAATGCATGTCGCGGGTGCCGATGATGGGCTTCAACCTGTTGCCGCCTCCGGGTTGGAGCCCGGAGCAGGTTGATGATTACGTCAGCGTCGGTCTGACCGCGGAACGTGTTGCCCGCGAGTGCGGCGTGACGCGCGAAGACCAGGACCGCTTCGCCTATGACAGCCACCAGAAGGCGCTCGCCGCGCAGCGCGACGGACGGCTTGCGGCGGAAATCGCCCCCTACGACATCGGCGGCATGGTCGTATCGGACGACGGCTGCGTGCGCGACACGCCGATGGAGAAGATGGCCGATCTCAGGCCGGTGTTCCTCGAAGGCGGCAGCGTGACCGCCGGCTCGTCCTCTCCGATGACGGACGGATCGGCGGCCGTGCTCGTCTGCGGGGAGGATTTCCTCAAGCGCAACGGGTTGGAGCCGCTCGCACGCGTCGCCGGTTTCGCGGTGTCCGGCTGTGAGCCGGGCGTCATGGGCCTCGGCCCGATTGAATCCTCCCGCAAGGCGATGCAGCGGGCCGGCATCACCATCGACGATGTCGGCGTGGTCGAGATGAACGAAGCCTTCGCCTCCCAGGCCGAGGCGTGTCGTCGGGCGCTGGAGATCGATCCGGCGAAACTCAATCGCGATGGCGGGGCGATCGCGCTTGGCCATCCGCTCGGCGCGACCGGGGCCCGGCTCGTCGGCAAATGTGCGACGCTGCTCAAGCGCGACGGTGGCCGGTACGGTCTCGCCACCCAATGCATCGGCGGCGGCATGGGCGTCGCCATGGTTCTGGAAGCTGCATGATGGCAAGTCTTGAGACAGGCAGGGTCGCCCTCGGGGCGATGGAAACAGGTGTCCGGCGCGTCGCGGTGATCGGCGCGGGAACGATGGGCAGCGGTATCGCTGCGCACTTCGCCAATGCCGGCATTCCCGTCGATCTTCTCGACATCAGGGACGCTGACGGCGGTGCGGGGCCGGCGAAGGCAGGCATCGCCCGCCAGTTGAAGACGGCCGGCTTTATGACCGCGTCGGCAGCGAAGCTGGTGAAGCCTGGCACGATCGAGGACGATCTCGATCGCGTCGCGCAGGCCGACTGGATCGTCGAGGCCGTGATCGAGAACCTCGACATCAAGCGCAAGCTCTATGCGCGGCTGGAAGGCCTGAGAAAGCCGGGCAGCATCGTCGCGTCCAACACCTCCACCATCCCACGTGCGGCGCTCGTCGAAGGCGCCACCGAGGCATTCAAGCGCGATTTCATCATCACGCATTTCTTCAATCCGCCCCGGGTGATGGAACTGCTGGAACTGGTGATCGCACCGGAAACCTCGACGCAGGTCGAACAGACGGTGCGCGCCGCTGCCAGGCACGCCCTCGGCAAGACTGCCGTCGATTGTCGCGACACGCCGGGCTTCATCGCCAACCGGATCGGGTGTTTCTGGATTGCCGTCGCGATCCTCGAGGCGGCGCGCCGCGGGCTCTCCATCGAGGAGGCGGATGCGGTCCAGACCGTGTTCGGCATTCCCCGCACTGGCGCCTTCGGGTTGATGGACCTGATCGGCATCGATCTGATCCCGACCGTCTGGGGGAGCCTGGCCGACGCCCTGCCGGAAACCGACGAACTGCATGCGTTCGACCTGCCGAAATGGGATGTCGCCGCAAGGCTCATTGCGGCCGGTGCTCTTGGTCGAAAGACGGGGGCCGGCTTCTATCGCAAGAACAAGGACGGCTCGCGCGAGGTCCTCGATCTTGCAAACGGCGAGTATCGGCCACAGCAGGCCTTGGCGCCGGACGCGCTGCCCGGCGGAGGCCGGGACGTGCGTGCGCTCCTCGCCGATGACGGTCCGCTCGGGCAATATGCAGCGGCGGTGCTCGCCCGCGTGGTCGCCTATGCCGCCACGCACGGTCCGGACATCGCGGTCGAGACCGCCGACATCGATGTCGCCATGCAACTTGGCTATTCGTGGCGCGAAGGGCCTCTGAAACTGGCCGAAAAGGCGGGGCTGGATACGGTGTGCGCCAGCATCGAGAGCCTCGGCCTTGCCGTGCCTGCGCTTCTGGAAGCCGGGCCGGTCGATCGGACTTCGCCAAAGGGTGAGGCTGTTTCCGTTGCCGCGCTCCTGTCCGGGGCAGACGAGATCGCCGGGAACCCGGACGCGTCGTTACGCGACATCGGCGACGGGATCGCCGTTTTCGAGATCCACACGAAGATGAACAGCATCAGCCCGGCCGTTCAGGACATTCTCGAACAGGCGGTGGCGCGCGCCGGTGCCGGATACCGCGCCCTCCTGATCGCCAATGCGTCACCGCGAGCGTTTTCCGCGGGGGCCGATCTCGGCCATTTCTACAGCGTCATCGAGCAGGGCGACTTTGCCGGTCTGCATCGCTTCATCCGCCGCGGGCAGGAACTGTTCCTCGCGCTGAAATACGCCTCGGTGCCCGTCGTGGCGGCGGTGCAGGGTGTGGCGCTCGGGGGCGGATGCGAACTGAGCCTGCACGCGGATGCGGTGATCGCCCATTCGGAGGCGCGGCTCGGCGTGCCGGAGGCCAATCTCGGCGTTCTGCCCGGTTGGGGCGGCTGCACCCAGCTTCTGCTCCGCACCCAGGCCGGCGGAGGAACCGGTGGCCCGCTCGCGGCGGCCGCGTCCGCATTCGAGCTCGTGCGTGGCGCATACGTCTCGGGCTCCGCTCCGGAAGCGGCCGAACACCGCTTCCTGCGCCCGGGCGATGACATCGTGATGCATCGCGACGACGTGTTCTCAACAGCGCGGGCGAGGGCGATCGCGATGGCGGATGGCTACGCCGCGCCGGACCGGGCGATGATCCCGGTGACGGGGCGATCGGGCTGGTTGAGCCTGATGTCGAATGTTCGTGGCGCGGTTGCCGCGGGCCGGCTGACGGAGACCGACGCGCGCGTCGCGGGTGCGATCGCAGAGGTCCTGACCGGCGGTGCCGACGGCGATCCGTCCCGGCTGCAGTCGGAAGACGATCTCATGCGCCTGGAATGCGAAGCGCTTGTCGGGCTCGCCCGGACACCGGAGACGCGCGACCGGATGGGGCATTTCCTGACGACGGGAAAGCCGCTGCGCAACTGACGCGCCCGGGGCCTATTCCGGCTCGGCGCGTGGCCGGCCGGAATGGGTCCAGTCGGGCGTCGTCATCCTGCGTTCGGCGGTCAGGGCCTCCTCGCTCAGGAACTTCGTGGTCGACCAGCCGCCGTCCACCGCCAGCACCTGTCCGTTGATCCAGCGCGACTGCGGCGAAGACAGGAACAGGATCGCGTTGGCGACGTCCTCGGGTGTCGCCATGCCCGCCGACGGTGTCATGTCCGTGTTCATCCGGCGAAAGCCTTCGTCCTCCAGCCGGTGAAACGTCATCGGCGTCGGGATCACGCCGGGCGCCACGGCGTTGGCGCGGATGCCGGACGAGCCGTATTGGCAGGCAAGATGCAGCGTCAGCGCGTTGATGCCACCCTTCGCCGCCGAATAGGCGCCGCCGCGCAGTCCGCCGACCAGCGAATAGGTTGAACTCACATTGACGATCGTCGCCTCGGCGCCGAAGGCGGACAGCGCCTCGCGGCACATGCGGAACGGCGCGCGCAGCATCAGGTCGAGGAAATGGTCCAGCGTCTCGTCATCCGTCTCGTGGATGGGCTTCGGGCTGCCGATGCCGGCATTGTTGACGAGATGATCGAGCCGGCCGAACGTGTCCATCGCGCATTTGACGGCCTGCCGCGGCGCGTCGGCATGCGTGACGTCGAGGGCCGCTGTCGCAAGCGGCGCGTCGAAGTCCGCGCACGCTTTTTCCATGTTCGCCAGTTTGTCGGGATCGCGCCCGACGGCGACGACGGCGACGCCCTCGGCGAGAAACGCCTTGGCCGTCGCCAGCCCGATACCGCTCGACGCTCCGGTGATGATCGCAACGCGCATGTCTAGCCTCCCAGTCGCGGCTTGTATGGCGCCATGGGCGATTCGAGGTCGAGGATCGGAGCCGCGTCGCCGATCAGGCGCAGCACATGTGCCTGTTTGAGGAAGCGGTGTGCGTCCGCCTCCGCCGAAAATCCCATGCCGCCGTGAATCTGTATGCACAGCCGCGCATTCTCCAGCGCGACCTGCGGCGCCAGCAGGCGCAGGGCGGCGACCTGGAAAGTCGCGTCGTCGCGCCCGTCGCGCAGCGCGATGGCCGCCATGTCCAGCTGTGCCGACAGCATCTCCGCCCCGATCGCCATGTTCGCGCAGTGATGCTTGATCGCCTGGAACGCGCCGATCGGCTTGCCGAACTGGCGCCGGACGCCCGCATAGGAGACGGCGAGGTCGCGCGTGGCCTCCGCGATGCCGAGCAACTGGGCGGAAACCAGCAGTGCCGCGATGTCGAGCAGGTGCCGGCTGTCGCTCGTCGCAACGATCGCATCCTCGTCGAACGCCACGTCCGTGATCGGCACGAAATGCCCGAAACCGGGATTGTTCGCCACCACCGTCGTCTTCGCGATGTCGATCAACTGCAACCGGTCGGGCGCAAAAACCAAGGCAAACCGGGCGTTTGCCCCGTCAATTAGACGACCGCCACCACCGCACAACACCCCCCCAGCCACAGCATCGCCGACCAGATCGATCAATTCGGATTCGGCGGCTAGCCGCGCGGCGATCGGTGCGGCGATGCTGTGCGTCGATATGATGTGTCGGCCGAATTGAACGTGCAGCAATGCCTCTTCCACGAGGGTGAACCCGGCCCCGCCAGACTGCTCGTCCAGCGCGAGAGAGAAAGCGCCGAATTCCGCGATCTTGGCCATGCGGTCCCGGTCCGCGGCAAGATCGCGCGACACATCGAAATCAGCGTCGAGCATCGAAGCGGCCGCATCGAGGATCTGGCGTTGATCTTCCGATCGATTGAGATTGCAGGTCACGGTCGCTTACTCCCGCGGCAGGCCGAGAATACGCTCGGCGATGATGTTGCGCTGAATCTCTGCCGTCCCGCCGGCGATCGTCTCGCTGTAGGCTTCGAGATAGTCGTGCGTCGGCTGGCTCATGAGCAGCGCGTCCGGCCCGAGAATGTCCATTGCAAGACGGTGAATGTGTTGGGCGAGTTCTGCGAAGCGAAGCCGGACAAGCGAACCGTCGAACACTGTGGCGGGCTCCCGGAAAAGGGTTCGCCACGTCATCGCCCGCAAGGCGGCGGCCTGGGCGCGCAACAGGCCCAGCCTCTCCGCCGTCGCTGAACCTGGGGCGGCGTCCGCGCGTGCGATCAGATCCTCGATCCTGACCGACAGATCGAGTTGCAGCCCCATGGCCGCTGTCTTGCGCTCGAAGCCGAGCGTTGTCATCGCCACGCGCCAGCCGTCATTTAGGTCGCCGACCACGTTCGAAAGCGGAATTCGCACGTCGTCATAGAACACCTCCGCGAAATGGCAGACACCAGCCATGTTCTCGATCGGCCGCACCGTGATGCCGGGCGCCTTCATGTCGCAGATCACCCACGAGAGGCCCTTGTGACGCTTCGATGTCGAATCGGTTCTGATCAGCAGTTCCTGGAAGTCGGCTATGTCGGCATAGCTGCTCCAGATCTTCTGGCCATTCACGACGAGGACATCGCCGTCGATCACTGCACTCGTCGACAATGACGCGAGGTCGGAGCCCGAGTTCGGTTCGGAGAAACCCTGGCACCATATCGACCGGCCGGAGACAATCCGGGGTAGATGAAACGCTTTCTGCTCGTCGGTGCCGCACGCGATGAGGGTTGGTCCGGCATGGTTCAAGGCGACGAACGTACAGTCGAGCACAGAGGGCGCACGTGCGCGAACATATTCCTCGTACCAAATAACCAGCCGCTCGGGTGACAGGCCCCGCCCGCCATAGTCTGCGGGCCAGGCAATCCCGGCCCATCCGTCGCGATGGCACCGCGCCAACCAGTCCGTTGCATAGTCGCGGGCAGCCTGCCCTTCATGCGGGGAGGTCTGCTGAGGGACATTGCCTGCAAGCCATGTGCGAGCGGCAGTTCGGAATTCTTCGTCTTCGGGTGAGAAATCTAGCTGCATGGTCTGATCGCGAAGCTGAACGGCCGGTCGTGGCGCGCCGCCGGCGGGTGCCTGCCATGATACACTTCGCTTCCTCCTCCGTTGTGCATTGTTGCAAATGGCTCAGGATACATTTCCTACAATATGGGATTATCGATCCAACTCCCCTCGCCCTTATATGCTGAACTAGTCCTTTCTGGGATGCCTCGCAAGGGAGTGCGCGCTTTAATTCCTTGACAGGATAGGGTGCCTTGGGCAGTTATGGCGCTCCATATCGAATTCGATATGCGTCCCATAATGTGGAGGGAAGAAAGCGGAATGGATTTCGGATGGACCGACAGAGACCAGGCTTTTCGGGCGCGTGTCCGGGATTTCCTGGCGCAGGAGCTGCCGTCCGACTGGGATGAGATTCGTCGGCACGGGCCCGGGTCGAAGGAGCAGACGGAGTTCAGCCTTGAATTTTGCCCGAAGCTTGCATCAGCCCGTCTCCTCGTGCCGCACTGGCCGACGGCGTGGGGCGGCGGGGAGCTGTCCACTTGGGAACATTTCATTCTCGGCGAAGAGATGTGGGCCGCTGGAGAGCCACGTGGCGCCCAGTACATGAATGTGAACTGGATCGGCCCAACGCTGATGCGCTTCGGAAGCGAAGAGCAGAGACGCGCCTTCATTCCCCAGATGGCCGCCGGTGCCGCGATCTGGTGTCAGGGTTTTTCGGAGCCGGATGCCGGATCCGATCTTGCTGCGCTCCGCACTCGCGCGGTCCTCGACGGCGACCATTATGTGATCAACGGCAGCAAGATCTGGACGTCCTATGCTGGCCTGGCCGAGCATTGCTTCCTGCTCGCGCGAACCGCAGGCGCGCCGGGTGACAAGTCGGGCATCACGATCTTCCTGGTGCCGATGTCGACCGATGGGATCGAGGTACGATCGATCCCCAGCCTGATCGGACATGGCGACATTCACGAGACCTTTTTCACAGACGTCCGCATTCCCGCGACGTCCCGGCTCGGGGGGGAAGGGGAGGCGTGGTCGATCATCACTTACTCTTTGGCCAACGAAAGAGTGGGCATTCCCCGCTATGAGCTCTCGTCTCGAGTGCTTGGCGACATGGTCGCTGCGCTCAAGCAGCGCGGCCAGTTCCGGGACAGTGCTGTCCAGGCAAGGGCTGGCGCCGCGCACGCAGCCTGCGAAGCCGCACGGCTGCTGGTCTATCGCGTGGTCGACCAACTGGCCAATGGTCGGGACCCGGACGCTGACGCCAATATCGCGCGCGTTGCAGTGATCAGGGCCGACCATGCCGTCACGGATTTCGGGCTCGATTTCCTGCCCGACACGTTTTCGGGAACTGGTCATCCCGCGCATCTTGCGCATCATGAGCGGGCAATCGTTGCCGGAATTGCGGCAGGAGCGGCGGAAATCCAGCTCAGCCTGGTTGCGCGCCGGCATCTCGATCTTCCGAGGGAGGCCTGCTGATGCGGTTCCAACCCAATGAGGACCAGTCCACGTTCTTCACCGTCCTCGAGCAGATGATGGGGTCCGGCGGGGCCGGCTGGCGCGCCGGTGAGGACTGGGTTCGCTTCGACTGGTCGGCCGAGTTCGACCAACTGCTGGAAGAGAACGGTTTCTTCGATTGTGCTGCCGAAGAGGACTTGGGAGCCGTCGCCGCTGCCGACATGGTGTTCTGCCTTGCCAGCCTGCCGGTAACACTGGAATGCGCCGCTTCGTCATTGCTGCGCCCGCAGTTTTTCCCGCACTTGCCGCGCCCGCTGGCGGTGATCGAGGACGAAGCGTCTGCAGTTCGCTTCCTCCCCGTCGCGCGCTCGATCCTGCACATCGGTGAGGATGGCGTGCGCGCCGCACTGATCGAGCCGATGATGGTGGAGCCGGTCGAGAGCATATTCGCGTATCCCATGGGTGTCCTTCGAGACGCGCCCATCCAATGGATGAAGATCGACGCGGATCCGCACCTGGTGTCTGAAAACTGGCGCATCGCGATTGCGGCCGAACTGGCCGGCGCACTGAAGGGCGGGTTGGAATCAGTGCTTGCCCATGTGCGCGATCGCAAACAGTTCGGTCGGCCGCTTGGCAGCTTCCAGACTATCCAGCACAGGCTGGCCGGAGCCGCGTCGAGCATTGAAGCGGCCCGTTTGCTTGTCCTGAAGGCCGCCCAGAGCTTGGACCCCGTCGACAGCGCCACCGCGCTTGGTTACGTGCAGGATGCATCGACCGACATTGTGTATGATCTGCACCAGTTCATGGGCGCGATGGGGCTTACCTTGGAGCACCCGCTCCATCGCTGGACCTATCGGGCGCGGCTCCTGCGATCGTCGCTTGGTGGAGCGCTTGGGAACATGCAATTGGCTTCGGTCCGGCGCTGGGGGGAGGCATGAGCGTTTTGCCAGAATTCGAGACGCTGCTCGTCACCAGGCGAGACAGGCTTTTGACGGTGGCGTTCAATCGTCCGGACGTTCTCAACGCATTCAACGCGACAATGCATCGCGAGGTCGTGGAGGCAATGCGGTTTGCGGCCTCGGATCCGGGGTCTGACGTGGTGCTGCTGACTGGCGAGGGCCGAGCCTTCTCGGCCGGCGGCGACCTCGAGCATATGGAAAACTGCATCGCCGACCCGTCGCTCTTCGAAGCGGAGGCTGCCGACGCCAAGCGCCTTGTCTTTTCGTTGCTCGACATCGAGAAGCCGGTCATAGCGAAGATCAATGGTCACGCCGTTGGTCTCGGCGCGACGATCGCCCTGTTCTGTGACGTGATATTCGCGGCCGAGACAGCAAAAATCGGCGACCCACATGTGAATGTCGGACTGGTGGCTGGCGATGGCGGAGCGGTGATCTGGCCGCAATTGATCGGTTTCGCGCGCGCCAAGGAGTATTTGCTCACCGGTGATCTCATTCCGGCCCCCGAGGCGGCTGCGATAGGCCTGATCAACCACGCCGTTTCAGCCGGTGACCTCGATACACGTGTGGACGCCTTTTGCGATCGGCTCCTCGCCGGGGCGACCCAGGCGATCCGCTGGACCAAGACCACTGTCAATATCGAGCTCAAGCGTGTCGCCCATGCGCTGATGGATCCGGGCATGGCCTATGAAGCGCTGACGCAGCGGTCGCAGGCGCATCGGGATGCGGTACAGGCGATCAAGACAAAAATCACCGCGAAAAAGTCATGATGCACGTATGGCGCATACGCGGCCGCGTTCTCCTGTTCGCAGGTGATCCGCGATGACCGTTCTTGAGAAGAGGCTGGACGAATTGCGTCGGGCCGGTCGCCTAGGGCGAGCCTCCGGTCGTAGCGTCGGCGCTATCGCCATTGAGAAGGCGCGCGAGGCGCCCGACCATATCGTCGTGGTTGAAGGCGAACGCGAGTTCAGCCGGGCGGAGATGCTCGACGCAGCCTTGAGGCTGGGCGGTGCGCTCTTGGAGCGCGGTCTTGCGCCAGGAGATGCAATAGCCTTCCAACTGCCGAACTGGTGGGAAGCCTGCGTCATCAATCTTGCGTCTTGCCTGTTCGGCTTCCGCGTTGTGCCCCTGTTGACGATCTACCGTTCTGCCGAATTGGAGACGATCCTTCCGGCCTGTGACGTGCGGGCGATTTTCGTGCCCGAAACGTATCGCGGCAAGGACTTTGCCGGACAGGTTGCGGGCCTCGCGCGCCCGCCGGCACATGTCTTCACAGTGCGCGGAGCGGCGGGTTCAGAAAGCTTCGAAAGCCTGCTTGATCATCCGTCGGCGTCGCCGCGCCTGCCGGATGGCGACGACGTGAAGATGATCCTCTTTACCTCCGGGAGCACTGGACGGCCAAAGGGTGTGCTGCACAGCCATGCCTCGGTTGATGCGATCATTAGCATGGTCGCGGCATTCTGGGACGTCGGCACGCAGGACCGGCTCTATGTCCCATCGCCGATCGCCCATATCGGCGGCTCGATCTACGCCTTCGAGTTTCCCTGGATCACCGGGTGCCGCGTCGTACTGGCAGAAAGCTGGAGCCCGGACCGCGCAATCGCCGACATTGAATCCCGAGGCTGCACCTTCATGGCGGGGGCGACACCTTTCCTGGAAGGGTTGATCGAAGCATCCGTGCGGGCAGGCACCCGACTTCCTGGATTGCGCCGCTTCATTTGCGGTGGCGCCAGCGTGCCGCCAGAGCTTGTCCGGCGTGGTCTGGAGCGATTTCCAAATGCGGTTGTCTCGCGAGCCTACGGTTCTTCGGAGGTGCCACTGGTCTGCCCCGGCATTCGCGACCGTGAAGATGCTGCCCTACACGCCGACACTGACGGCGAATGTGAGGCCGAACTTCGCATCCTCGACAGCGAAGGCAAGCCAGTCGCCGAGGGGTGTTCCGGCGAGATAGCGGTCCGGGCGCCGCGCATGTTTCTGGGCTACCTCGAAGCCGAAGACGACGAAGGCGCATTCACCGAAGACGGCTTCTTCATGATGGGCGATCTCGGGCGGCAGGTCGACGGTCTCTATCTCCAGATCACTGGCCGGACGAAAGACATCATCATCCGCAAGGGTGAAAATCTGAGCCCGCTGGAAATCGAGAATGCGCTGTCCCGTCATGACGCTGTCCGACAGGCCGCCGTGGTCGGCGTACCGGACCGCGAGCGAGGCGAGATGGTCGTCGCCTATGTGATCCCGGCGGACGGCCAGGCGTTCTCCTTCGACGACATGATTGCGCATCTTGATGCCCTGGGTCTCGCCAAGCAGAAGTTTCCCGAGCGTCTGATGATCGCGGAGACCCTGCCGGTCAACACCGTGGGCAAGGTGCAGAAGATCCTGTTGCGCGAGCAGGCGATTGAACGGATTGAGGGAGACGAGCCATGAAACTGGATGGAGTGGCAGCGCTGGTCACCGGCGGCGGATCAGGACTCGGAGCCGCGACGGCAAGGGCGTTGTCGCGCGGCGGGGCGAGAGTGGCCTTGCTTGATTTCAACATCGAAGCCGCGGAGGCAGTCGCCGCCGAGATCGGAGGCTTCGCCATCAAGTGTGACGTGTCGTCGGCCGACGACGGCGCCAGTGCGGTCAACACGGCTGCAGAAGCGAATGGTCCGGCCCGCATCCTCGTCAATTGCGCCGGCGTCGCGCCTGCTAAGAAAGTGCTCTCAAGATCCGGACTGATGCCGCTTGACGATTACCGGCGCGCGATCGAGGTGAATCTGATCGGCACGTTCAACATCATGCGCCTTTTCGTCGAAGCGGCCAGCGAGCTTGAGCCTCTGGACACCGGAGAGCGTGGCGTGGTCGTCAACACGGCGTCGGTCGCAGCCTATGAAGGGCAGATCGGCCAAACGGCCTATGCGTCGTCGAAAGGCGGCGTGGTTGCGCTGACGTTGCCGGCCGCGCGCGAATTCGCCCAGCTCGGCATCCGCGTTTGCGCGATCGCGCCGGGCATCTTCGAAACGGCGATGCTGAAGGGATTGCCGGAAGCCGCGCAGGAAAGCCTGGGAGCGGCCGTTCCGTTTCCGTCGCGCCTCGGCCAGCCGGACGAATACGCCCGCCTGGCGCTCTCGATCATCGATAATCCGATGCTGAATGGCGAAACGATCCGCATCGACGGCGCCTTGCGCATGGCGCCGAAGTAGGCGTGCGGCCTATTTCTCCTCGGGCTCGACCAGCAGCGACAACAACACCTCCTTGACGTCCGCAGGCCACGGGATCGAGCAGTGCTTGTCGAGATCGCTCGCCGCCAGCACCTGCGTGCTCGACCAACGCTTCTGTCCTTCGCAACTGATGTCGTGATGCACCGTGACCGAGGACCGGCCGACGCGCGTTACCGTCAGTTCGAATTCCAACTCGTCGCCGAAAAAGGACGGGCTGGAGAAGTCGCTCGCGATATGGACGGTCGGCGTGCCCCAGCGCTCTTCCCAGATGATCTTGTGCCACGGATAGCCGATATGCGCCCAGAATTCCTCGTTCACGCCGTTCAGGATGTTGAGGTAGGATGGGAAATAGGCGGTTCCGGAGATGTCGCAGTCTCCGAAATGCAGCATCCGTTTGGTCTTGAAGATCTTTTCCATGCGTCTCTCCCCTCGCATCTCTAGGTCTCGGCGGCCCATCAGGGCGTGGCCGCGCACATAGACGCAAATGGACGGTCTTAACAAGCGCCGGCCTGCCCGAAGCGCTCAGTCGCTCCAGTCGGTGCCGAGCGCGGCGCGCAGCGTGTCGCTGGGCGAGCGGCCGTAGCGGGCCTTGTAGGTCTGCGAGAAGCGGCCGAGATGCGTGAACCCCCATTGGGTCGCAACATCGGTGACGGAGGTTCCCGGCTGGCCGGTCATCAGCGCCTTGTGGGCGCAGGCCAGCCGCCGGTCGCGCCAGAACGCCAGCGGCGTGGTGCCGCGAAACTGCCGGAACGCCAGTTGCAGCGTCCGCGGCGTCGTGCCGGCCGCATTGGCGATGTCCTCGATCGTCAGCGGCAGATCCAGATTGGCGGCGATGAAGGATTCAGCCAGGCGCAGGTGGCGTGGTGCCGGCGATCCCGGCCGTCGGCCGAGGAAGTGGGAATAATTGTTGCGATGCGCCTCGATCAGCCCGGTCATCAGCGTGTGCTCGATCTGGCGGTTCATCAGGCCGGGCGCGCCGAAAGCTGAATCGCCGGTGTCGATCTCCGACACAAGATGCAGCACGAGGTTTCGAAACGAACGCCCCGGACCGCTGGAGATGTCCAGCGCGCCCTCGAAGGCGAGCGGCCGGTTGGCGTGCATGTCGAGCAACTGCTCAAGATGTGCGTTCAGCGCCTCGCGTCGGATCTGCACCAGCACCTGGCGCGTGCCCGCTTCCCAGATCATCGAAACCGGATGCTGCGGATTGAGGACCGCCGCGGCGCGCGCGCTGGAATAGTATCGGTCCGGCCCGCAGGCGATGGCGGCGTGGCCGTTCAGCGGAATCTGGACCAGGTAGAAGGACTGCAATTCGCCCGGCGAGATCAGCGTCTTTGCGCCGTATTCGAGATAGTTGAGGGACAGGTTCTCGCCCGGCACACGATTGTGCTCGGCGCGCAGATTGCCCTTGCCGACGACATCGAGCTTGTGCGGACAGAACACCCGAGCGACCTTCTCGCGCGCTTCGTCGAGATCGTTGCTGGCAAAGAGGGGATGTCCGGCGAGAGGGGATCCGGCCGGATGCACGCTTCCATCGATCGTTTCGCGACGAAACTGCATCGCGGGAGCTTAGCAGCCTTTTGGCTCGTCGCCACGGACGATTTTTTCGTTTTTCGGATAGCCAGCGTCCTGCGCGGATAGACCGGTCGCGCGTTTCTCGCTCACCTTTGCTTTAGGCTTAAAGGATCTGGAGAGGAAACATGCGAGGACTGGAAGGAAAGGTGGCGATCGTGCCGGGCGGCGCGACGAAGATCGGCGCGGCGATCGTCAAGGCGTTTCAGGCGGCCGGAACGAAAGTCATGGTGGCCGACATCAACGCCGAGGCCGGCGCGACGCTTGTCGGCGACGGGGTCGCGTTCAAGGAAACGGATCTGCGCGACGACGCCCAGATCGCGGCACTCGTGGAAGCGACGAAGGCCGAATTCGGCCGGATCGATTTCCTGGTCAACGTCGCCTGTTCCTATCTCGACAACGGCGCGGCTTCGACCCGGGCGGAGTGGCTCGAAAGCCTCGACGTCAACATCGTCGGTTCGGTCATGCTGATGCAGGCCGCCCGCGAGGAACTGGCCAGCAACGGCGGCGCGATCGTCAATTTCGGCTCCATCTCGGCGCGCGTCGCCCAGACCGGCCGCTGGCTCTATCCGGTCTCCAAGGCCGCGATCCTGCAACTCACCCGCAACCAGGCGATGGACCTCGCCGGCGACGGCATCCGCGTCAATGCGGTCTCCCCGGGCTGGACCTGGTCGAACATCATGGACGAACTGACCGGCGGCAATCGCGAGAAGACCGACAGCGTGGCGGCCCCCTTCCACCTGCTCAAGCGCACGGGCCATCCCGAAGAGGTGGCGTCGGCGGTGCTGTTCCTGTGCTCCGACGAGGCGGGCTTCATCACGGGAACCGATATCCGCGTCGACGGCGGCTACACGGCGATGGGGCCGGAACGTGCCGAGCCGGCCATTCCGCTTCTGATGGACTGACAACGAGCTTCGAACGCAAGGGAGAACAGGACAATGCGCAAGATCACCATCATCGGGGGCGGCCAGTCCGGCCTGCAACTGGGTCTCGGCCTTCTGAAGAACGGCTATCAGGTCCGCGTGGTGCAGAACCGCACGGGCGAGGAAATCGCCGCGGGCAAGGTGCTTTCCAGCCAGTGCATGTTTCACGATTCTGTCCAGAACGAACGCGATCTGGGCATCGACTATTGGTCGGACACATGCCCGCCGGTCGAAGGCATCCAGTTCTGCGTTCCCGACCCGGAGGGCTCGGGCAACAAGGTCATTGACTGGGCCGGACGGCTCGACAAGCCGGCCTATTCGGTCGACCAGCGGGTCAAGATGCCGAAATGGCTGGACGAGTTCGAGGCGCTCGGCGGCCAACTGGTGATCGCCGAGGCCGGCATTGCCGATCTGGAAACATATGCGCGTCAGGACGATCTCGTTTTGGTCGCCTCCGGCAAGGGCGAGGTCGGCCGCCTGTTCGAGCGCGACGCGGAGAAATCGGCCTATGACAAGCCGATGCGCGCGCTGGCGTTGACTTACGTCACCGGCATGGTGCCCCGCGCCGAACACTCCGCCGTCTGCTTCAACCTGATCCCGGGCGTGGGCGAATATTTTGTCTTCCCGGCGCTCACGACCACCGGTCCCTGCGAGATCATGGTCTTTGAAGGCGTGCCCGGCGGCCCGATGGATTGCTGGGGCGACGTCAAGACGCCCGAGGCGCATCTGGCGAAAAGCAAGGAGATCCTCGACACTTTCCTCCCTTGGGAGGCGGAGCGTTGCCGCAACATCGAACTGACCGACGACAACGGCATTTTGGCAGGCCGTTTCCCGCCGACGATCCGCCGACCGGTCGCGACCCTGCCGTCTGGCCGGCATGTCCTCGGCATCGGCGATGCGGTCTGCCTCAACGATCCGATCACCGGGCAGGGCTCCAACAATGCGTCGAAGGCCGCCGCCGTCTACCTGAAGCGCATTCTGGATCACGGCGACCAGCCCTTCGACGCCGCATGGATGCAGGGCACGTTCGACGCCTTCTGGGACTATGCCCAGTGGGTCGTGCAGTGGACCAACATGCTGTTGCTGCCACCGCCGCCCTTCATCCTGGAGATTATGGGAACGGCTTGTGCCGAGCCGCGGCTCGCTCATCGCATGGCCAACGGCTTCAACGATCCGCGCGACTTCTTCCCCTGGTTCGCGGACCCGCAGGCGGCCGCAGACTATCTTCAGGAACTGAAGGCCGCGTGAGATGACCATGCAGATCGACCCCGCCGATTTCCGCTCCGCCATGGCCCGCTTTCCCGGCGCGGTGACGATCGTCACCGCACGGACCGGGGGCGAACGGCGCGGCATTACCGCGACGGCGGTCTGCTCGGTGACGGCGGAGCCGCCCAGTATCCTCGTCTGCCTGAACCGCAAGACGGGCACCTGCGCGGCGGTCGCCGAGACGGGGCGGTTCAATGTCAATCTCCTGGCCGGCGATGGTGGCGAGGTGGCGATGCGTTTCGCGGGCCAGGGCGGGGTGACCGGCGAGGACAAGTTCGCCGCGGGCAACTGGGGCGAGGACGGGCGCGGACTGCCGATCCTGCATGACAGCGTGGTAAGCCTCTCCTGCTACGTCACCGAACAGATGGAAGCCGGCTCCCATGTCGTCTTCATCGGCGCGATCACCGCGATCGAGACCGGCGAGGGCGCGGCCCTGATCTACGAGCAGTCCCGGTTCCACCGGCTGACGCCGCTCTGAGCGGCGAAAGGCACATGAGCATAGAAGAGCCGCCCGGCATCGACGATGCCGGGCGGTTTCCTATTGAGGTCGCGACGGTGGCGTCAGACGAAACTGCGCACCGTCTTCAACGCGCCGTCGAGTGCCTTGCCGCCCTCGTCCAGAAGGGCTGCCTCGCGCAGGCGGCGGATCCAGTCGGCGGCGTCGTCGCGACCGGCAACCAGACCGACGCCTTCCATCACGCGGGCGAATTTCGACTGTCCGCGCGCGTGGGTGTCGGAGTAGCCCTTCACCAGGCGCTGGCAGCGCAGGACTTCCACGGCGAGATCGTAGTCGCGATCGACCACTTCTGTGACTCGGCCGAGCCAGGCGTCGACATGCGCCATCTCGTCGGCATGGCGCAGCGTGCGCCGCCGCCAGCCCTTCAGGCCGCCGAGAAAATAGAGCGCCATGAAGGAGGACAGGCGGTCGGTGCGCATCCGCCGGCCGCGATTGAACAGCTTGTCGACCAGCGCCATGCGCTTCGGATTGGCCGCCCAGCGCGCGCCCATCTTCGCCGGCAGCATCGAGACGATTTCCTCGGCGCGAGGATGCAGGAACTCGGTCACCTGCATGACCTGCGCCTCGCCGGCGCGCATCTCGGTGGCGATCCGTTCGCGCCGTCCGGTGCGGGTCTTGGCGTCGGCAACGCGGATGATGTCGTCATAGGCCATGGCGTTGGCGAGATACTTTGCGGCTTCGCGGGCCAGTGTCCCGTCGCGATGATCCTTCGCGGCGATGCCCTCCAGCCTCTCCAGATACTCCCGGCCATAGGCGAGATCCTGAAACGAGACGACTTTCTTCAAACCGGCTTCGGCCATGTCCGCGGCGTCGCCCGGCAAGGCGCGCGTCCGCTCGATCAGCGCCTGCCAGTCCCGCATCAGGTGGTCGGGGCCGGTGACGTCCGCGGGCGCGGCGGCCTCCTCGGCGAGGGGGTTCTCTTCGCCCTGCGATGCCACCTCGAAACCGGCCGCGAACGCCCGCAAGCTGGCCTCGACGCCTTTGCCTCCGGCGCGAATCGCCTCTTCGAAGGCTTCGCGACTGAAGGGCAGGGCACCCGACGCCGCCAGCGCGCCAAACAGCGTCGCGGAGATCACGGAGCCGTTCCTCACGGCGAGCGAATCGAAATCCGCACAGATGAAGCGTCGCGCCGCCACTTCGGCCGCGGCCTTCACTTCCTCGCTGGAGGCGATGCCGTCGCCCGGCACTGTCTTTTCAGAGACCGCGAGGGCGCGGTGGCTCGACGAGATCAGAACGGTGCGGTCGGGCGTGACGAAGCCGCGCATGATCGCGCGGCCCGCTTCCATCATCTCGGCGGTCATCATGATGTCGACGTCGCCGGCCGCCGGCATCAGCGAGAAGATCGGCGTGTGCTCGCCGAGCGGCGCCATCTCCACATAGTAGACGGTTGCGCCCGTGCGCTGCGCCACGCCGGCGACGCTGGTCGCCTGGGCGGCATAGCCGTTGGCGCGTGCGACGCCTTCGATCCAGTTGGTCAGGACGCCGCCGCCCTGTCCGCCGACGGCCAGGATCGCCAGCTTGATGATGCCGCCGAGGCGCGGGTCGGCCTCGCGCGGGGCCAGGGATTCGTGAACAGTCATGACGCCACTCTGAATTCGAGACGCCGGGTTGCGCGGCGCTGGATCAGCCAGTCGATCACGCGTGAGCGCAGACCTGCCCACCATTTCTCGAACCCGCCGGGATTGTGCACCACATCGGCGCGATAGAAGCTCGGGCACAGGATCGCCGCGTCGGCGACCTCGCCGCAATTGCCGCAGCCGACACAGCTCTGGTCGATATGCGCGACCGGATCGTCGCGAAGCGGATCGTCCAGCTTCTTCAGCGACAGCGACGGACATCCGGACAGGCGCATGCAGGCATGGTCGCCCGTGCAGACCTCGGAATCAACGCCGAAGCGCGGAGCCTCGACCCGTCGGCCTTCCTTGATCGCCTTGTTGCGCAGCGGCTTCTCGCGGCGCTGCCGGTTGAGCATGCATTCCGAAGAGGCGACGATGACCTTCGGACCCTTCTCGGGCGTGGTCAGCGCTTCGCGGATCGTGTCGCGCATCCGGGCCACGTCATAGGTGCGGTCGACCTCGCGCACCCAGTCGATGCCGACGCCCTTCAGCGCCTTGGAAATCGGGTTCTTCGTGGATTTCGTCGGGTTTGAGGCGCGCGACGACATCACGTCCTGGCCGCCGGTTGCCGCCGAATAGTAGTTGTCCACCACGATCGCCACGCCGTCCGACTTGTTGAACGACATGTTGGTGAAGGAGGACGACAACCCGTTGTGCCAGAACCCGCCGTCGCCGATGATCGCCACCGGCCGCTTCTCGCCACCGCCGTCGAACGCGCCGTTGGCCGCAGGACCGAGGCCGTAGCCCATCGTCGCGCCGCCGATCTCGAAGGGCGGCAGCGCGGCAAAGAGGTGGCAGCCGATGTCGGCGGCGATCTGGTGCTTGCCGAGTTCCGCTTCGACCAGCTTCATCGCCGCGAAGATCGGCCGTTCGGGGCAGCCCGTGCAGAAGCCGGGCGGACGGATCGGCACGGTTTTGGAGAGGTCCGGGATCTCCGGCTTTTCCGCGTTCGGCGCGCGCACCGCGGCGGGCAGGAGGCCGGGCTCGGCCTGGCGGATGAAGCCCTCCAGCGCGTCGAGCATGACCGCGCCGGTATATTCGCCGGCCATCGGGAACAGGTCCTTGCCGTGCAAGGCAACCTGCGACCCGGCGCGATAGAGGAACGAACCGAGCTGCGTTTCGATGAATTCCGGCTGGCCTTCCTCGACGACGAGGACATGATCCTTGCCGGCGCAGAATTCCAGGAATTCGTCCGAGATCAAAGGATAGGTGACGTTGAGCACGTAAAGCGGAATCTGCGTTTCGCCATGGATGTCGGCGAGGCCGAGCCGCTGCAGCGCGCGAATAACGCCGTTATACATGCCGCCCTGGACGACGATGCCGAGCGAGGCTTGTTTCGGCCCGAAGAATTCGTTCAACCCGCGCTCGCGGACGAACTTCTCGGCGGCCGGCCAGCGGTTGTTGATCTTGTCCTGCTCATGGGCATAGGACATCGGCGGCAGCACGACGCGCGAGAAATCCGACCGCGGATTGGAGAGCGCGTCACGCACCGTCAGCCCCGGGCGCTGGTTGTCCTTGCACTCGAAGGTTCCGGTCACATGGCAGGAACGGATCCTGACCATCAGCATGACCGGGGTGTTGGAGGCTTCCGACAGGTCGAAGCCGTCGGACACCATCTTGACGATCGACGGCAGGTTCGGGCGCGGATCCAGCAGCCAGAACTGCGACTTCATCGCAAAGGCGTGGGTGCGCTCCTGCATGATCGAGGAGCCTTCGCCGTAGTCCTCGCCGACGATGATCATCGCCCCGCCGGTCACGCCGGACGACGCCAGGTTGGCGAGCGCGTCGGAGGCGACATTGACGCCGACCGAGCCCTTGAAGGTGACCGCGCCTCGGATCGGGTAATGCACCGAGGCCGCCAGCATGGCGCCTGCCGCCGCCTCGTTGGCGTTGGCCTCGAAGCGCACGCCGAGCTCGGCCAGCAGTTCCTCGGCATCGGCCAGCACGTCCATGAGATGCGAGATCGGCGCGCCCTGATAGCCGCCGACATAGCCGACGCCGGCTTCCAGCAGCGCCTTGGTCAGCGCCAGGATGCCTTCGCCGGTGAAGGTCTCGCCTTCTCCGAGCTTCAGATGCTCGACTTCAGCCTTAAATGACCGCTCGGCCATTGCCGCACTCCGTATTCATTTTGTCGTCAGGTGTTCGTTCATGGACTGGGCCGGCCTCTCCCAAACGCCGCATCTCGCCGCCTCAGAACTCGTGCACGCGCACATTGGCGAGCATCTTGTGCAGGGTCGCGATGAAGGCGAGGCGCTCGTCTTCGGTGATGCCGCGGAACATCCGCGAATAGGCCGAGGCCATGTGCGGCCAGAGCATCTCGAAGGCCGCACGGCCGGATTCCGTGATGAAGACGCGCACCGCCCGGTGGTCGGACGGGTCGGCCTCGCGCCGGACGAGTCCGTCATTTTGAAGCTGGTCGAGCGCCCGGCTGAGCGTCGACTGTTCTGTGATCGCGTAGACGGCGAGGTCGCGGATCGAAAGGCCGTCATTGACCGACAACACCGCCAGCGCGCGCGCCTTCGGCGTCGACAGGCCGAGATCCGACAGTTCCTCGCGTAGCGACGCATTGTAGCGTCCCATGATGCGGTTCATCAGATAGGGAACGAAATGGTTCAGTCCCAGTTCGCCGAGCTTCATGAACGGCATGTGCGGCGCCTCGTCATTCATGCGCCCAGCCTCTTGGCAGCGTTGAAGCCCGACCCGCCGCCGAGGCCGGGGCCCGGATGGGTCGAGGCGCCGATATGGATGAGGCCGCGCACCGGCCCGGTGCCGTTGGTGGAATGGGCGAAGGGTCGCCACAGGAAGAACTGGTCGATGCCGCAATGCCCGCCATAGGGGTCCCCGCCGACCAGGTTCATGTTCATCGCCTCCAGGTCGCGCGGCGAATAGGCCCGACGCGCCAGCTTGATGGCGTCGAAGTCCTTGATGTGGCGCGACAGGATCGCCTCCAGCCGGTCGGCGAAGGCTTCGCGCGTGGCTTCGTCCCATTCGAGGCTTGCAATCTCGCCGGCGGCGTCGCCCTTGATCACGCGCGGCGCGTCGGGGATCTGCAGCCAGAGAATGGCCTTGCCCTCCGGGCAACGCGACGGATCGAGCCGGTGCGGCTGGCCGACGCAGATGGTCGGCGTCTCGGGCAGCATGCCGCGCTCGGCCTCGTTCGCCGACTTCGACACCGCGTCGATCCCGTCCGAGAGATGGATCAGGGCGACGTCGTCGAGCCCGTCCGTGAGCCAATCGGGGTGCTTGTCCAGGGCGTAATGCAGTTGGAAATCGCCGCGCCCGTGCCGGAACTGGCGTACCGCCGTGCGGTCCTCGGGAAGATCGACGGTGTCGAGCAGCCGGTCGTAGAGTTGTCCGGGCGTCACCGACGCCAGCACGGACTGACAGGCGATGTCCTCGCCGCCGGCAAGGCGCACGCCGGTGACCCGGCCGTTCTTCACCAGAATGCGCTCGACATCGGCGCCGGTGCGCAGGCTGCCGCCATTCTCCTCGATCAGCGCCTTGAAGGCCTTCACGATCGAGGCGGTTCCGCCCTTGGCGATCGGCGCGCCGGCCGCTTCCAGGGCGAAGGCGATGACCTTGCCCATCTGGGCCGAATAGGCGGTTTCCGGCGTCAGGCCGGCATGCAGCCCCCAGGGCGCCCACAGTGCCTGCACGAGAGGGCTTTGATAATTGGCTTCCAGCCAGCCGCGGGCCGGGGCGAGCGCCGATCCCATCCAGGCGGCGAGGCCGCGCGCGCCGCGCTTGCGCACTTGGCCGAACAACAGCTTCGCCGTCTGCCAGGACCAGAGATTGCCGCCGAGCAGCGCGAACAGGAAGGGCGCGTCGGCCGCGATCTCGCCGACATCCCTGGCGTGCTGGTCGCCGTCACCGGTGGCGAGCGCGTTGAAGGTGGCGACGTTCTTGGCCTGGTCCATCGTCAGGACCAGGGAACTGCCATCCGGCCGCAGAACCGCGGTCGGATGGGGGGTGTGGCAATACTCAAAGCCGTGCCGTTCGAGATGCGGACCGAGTTCGGCGCCTGCCGGCCCGGTCATGAACAGCACGAAAGTGGCCGCCATCACGTCATGCGTGAAGCCGGGCAGGGTGATCGCATCGCTGCGCAAGCAGCCGCCAAGCGTCTCCTCGCGCTCCAGCACGAGCACCTTGCGACCTTCGAGCGCCAACAGGCTGGCCGCGACCAGCCCGTTGATGCCCGAACCGATGATGACGTGATCGGCGTCCAAGGCTTAGGCCTTCGGCACCAGAGCCAGCGCGCGGATCGGCGATCCCGTGCCGTTTTCGATCTTCAGCGGCGCGACGACCAGGATGGCGCCTTTCGCCGGCAGCTTGTCGAGGCTGGCGAGCGACGCAAGGCCGAAGCGGTTGTTCTTGTGCAGCAGGTTGTGCGCGGGGAAGGGCGGTTCCATGCCGCCGGCGAGACCCGCATCGGTGCCGATGCACTGGCTGCCCCAGCCGACAATGCCCTTGTCGATCAGGTAGCTGATGACTTCCGCCGTCGGTCCGGGCGTGTGCGGGCCGTTTTCGTCGGCATTGAGGAACTTGTCCTCGTCATCGGCGAACTTGTCCCAGTCCGAGCGCAGCACGACCCACTCGCCGGCGCCGATCTCGCCATGTTCGGCTTCCCATGCTTTCACATGCTCGATCGTCAGCAGGAAGTCGGGGTTCTCGGCGCTCTCCTTGGAGAAGTCGAGCACGTTGACCGGCGCGATCAGCCGCTGCACGTCGAGCGTGTCGGTGAAGCCGTCGGAGAAGTCCTTGCCGGTGATCCAGTGATGCGGCGCGTCGAAATGGGTGCCGGAATGCTCGCCGAGCTTGAGCCAGTTCCATGCCCAGAACGGGCCGTCCTTGTCGTATTCGCTGATCTTGTGGATCTCGATCTTCGGCGTGTCCACGGCCAGTTCCGGCGGCAGCTTCAGGAGCGGGGTGTTCGGGCCAAGCGTGCCCGAGCAGTCCACCACCTCGATTCCGCCTGTAGCCAGCAGTCCGGCAAGCTCTGACAGCACGTTCGCTGAGCTCATTGCAATCTCCCTTGTTGCAGCCCTGTGTCTTCGATCGAGATATACACTAGACATGAATGCATGCAAATGCAAATATCCTGCCGCCAAGAGGAGAGCGCGAGTGAGCGACGAATTCGATGCCGTGCTGATCGGTGCGGGGCACAACACACTGGCGGCAGCCGTGCATATGGCTGCGCGCGGCTGGCGTGTCGGAGTCTTCGAGCACGCTGAGGCGCCCGGCGGCGCCGTCAAGACCGGTGAATACACTCTGTCCGGCTATCGTCACGACTGGGCGGCGATGAACCTCTCTCTCTTCGCAGGAAGCGCGTTTTTCAAGGCTTATGCGGATGAATTGACGGGTCACGGCCTCGAATTCGCGCCGATCGACAAGCCGTTCGCATCTGCTTTTCCGGATGGTCGCTGGTGTGGCGTTTCGACGGATGTTGAGGCCACGACGGCGCGCATCGCGGCCCTGTCCGAGAAGGACGCAGAGCGCTGGAACGAGCTGCTCGCGGAGTTCGGTCGGGAGATCCCGCATCTCGGCCGCCTGCTCGGCGGGTCGATGAAAATTCATTCATTTGCATATTTTATGTTCAAAGTATTTACCGAGCGGGGAGCCGGCGGGCTGTTGCGGATGCTCCGCTTCCTGCTCTCCTCGCCGCGGCGCTATCTTGGCGAGACGTTCGAGAGCCCCGAGGTGCGCGCGATGCTCGCCGCCTGGGGCATGCATCTCGACTTTGCACCCGATATCGCGGGCGGCGCAATCTTTCCCTATCTTGAGGGCATGGCGGGTCAGGCGCTGGGCATGGTCATAGGCAAGGGCGGGGCCGACACGGTGGTCAACGCCATGGTCGAGACCATTCGTGCCAAGGGCGGCGTCGTGGAATGCAACGCCGCCGTGGCGCGCGTCATCAAGGACGGCGGGCAGGCGACCGGCGTCGAACTGGCAGACGGTCGCATCATCAAGGCGCGAAAGGCCGTGGTCGCGGGCGTCGCGCCCTCGGCGCTGCTGCGCCTGACCGGCGGCATGGAGCCTGCCTTCGACGACGCACTCGGCAAGTTCGTCCACGCGCCCGGCACGATGATGATCCATCTCGCGCTCTCCGACCTGCCGGACTGGAAGGCGTCGGACGAGCTCAAGGGTTTCGCCTACGTGCACCTGGCGCCGTCACTCGACCAGATGGCCCGCACCTATCAGCAGGCGCTCGCCGGTCTGCTGCCGGACGAGCCCATTCTGGTCGTCGGCCAGCCCACCGTCTTCGATCCTTCGCGTGCGCCCGAGGGCAAGCATGTCCTGTGGCTGCAGGTCCGCATGGCGCCTGGCGAGATCAAGGGCGACGCCAAGGGCGAGATCACGGCGACCGACTGGGCCAGCGCGGCCGAACCTTTCGCCGAACGTGCGCTCGACATCCTCGAAGGCTATGCGCCGGGCACGCGCGACAAGATCCTGGCGCGCCGCATCGTTTCGCCCGCCGATCTGGAGGCGGACAATCCCAATCTCGTCGGCGGCGACCAGGTCTGCGGCAGCCATCACATATCGCAGAACTTCCTGTTCCGGCCGGTTCGTGGTCATGCTGACGGATCGACGCCGACGAAGAACCTTTACCTCACCGGGGCGGCGGTTTGGCCCGGTGCGGGCACAGGGGCTGGATCCGGCTTTCTCTTGGCCAGGACTCTTGCCGGTAAATGACGGACTCAAACCTAAGACAGGGGAAGAACATGAAACTCTCTCGCCGCGAACTGATGAAATTGTCCGCTGCCACGGCAGCGGCGGGGACCTTCGGCCTGCCGGCCTTGGCCCAGGACATCGACGAACTCGTCATCGCCTACAACGTCAACCTGCCGAGCTGGGATCCGACCACCGGCCCGTCGGCGGTCAACCCGACGATCCAGGGCATCTACCAGTCGGTCTTCGACCAGTTCATCCTGCAGGAGCCGGATCTCTCGCCTGCGCCGGGCCTGCTCACCGAATGGGGCTGGAACGATGACAACACGCAGGTCATCATGAAGGTGCGTGAAGGCGTGACCTGGCATGACGGCAGCCCGTTCACCGCCGAAGACGTGGCCTGGAGCCTCGCGCGCGCGGCCGATCCGGCGACCGGCAACCCGATCAACTTCGTCTGGGCGACGCTGGAAAACTTCGCCGCCGACGGCAACACCGTCACCGCCGACGTCAAGTCGTTCGACCCGACCATCTTCAAGTGGATGTACTTCCTCACCGGCTATGTCCTGCCGAAGGCCTATTACGAGAAGGTCGGCGCGGACGGCTTCGAAGCGGCGCCGATCGGCACCGGCCCCTACATGGTCGAGAAATTCGAGCGCAACGCCTTCGTGCGCCTGAAAGCCAACGAGAACTACTGGGGTGGCAAGCCGGACTTCGAGACGGTCACGATCAAGTTCGTCACCGACGCCGCAGCACGCGTCGCCGAAGTGGAATCCGGCAACGCCCATGTCACGCTGGAAATGCCCTATGAGGAATATGATCGCCTGAAAGGCACGCTGAACGGCGTCGCTGCCCCGATCTCCGACATCGGCATGATCTTCCTGAACGACATCGACGTCATGCTCGACCCGAATGTGCGCAAGGCCTGCGTGCATGCGATCGACAAGCAGACCATCATCGACCGCCTACTGTCCGGCTACGGCGTCGCGATCGACACGCTGCAGACGCCGGAATACGAGGCCTATGATCCGTCGATCAAGGTCGCCTACGATCCGGAGAAGGCGAAGGAATACCTGGCCGCGTCCGGCTACGGCCCGGACAATCCGGTGAAGTTCAAGATCCAGACGACCAAGGGCTTCAAGCCGAAGGACTACGAGATGGTCCAGGCCATCGTCGGCCTCTGGCGCAAGGTCGGCATCGAGGCGGAGATCGAGGTCTACGAGATCGCCAAGCATTACGAGCTGCGCGCAGCCGACCAGCTTGCACCGGCGGCCTTCTACAACTGGGGCAACTCGGTCGGCGATCCGACCACCTCGACCGGCTTCGCCATGTTCGGCCCGAGCCCCCACTCCGTCTGGGACGGCGCGGACCTCATCGAGAAGATCGGGCCCCTGTGGGGCGAGGCCGACGAGGCCAAGCGCATCGAGGGCTGGAAGGCCGTCGACGCCTACATCGCCGAGAACGCACTGGTCATTCCGCTTCTGCAGTATGTCCAGCCGATCCTTTCGGCCAAGGGCGTTGCGGTCACCCCGCATGCCTCCGGTGCGCTTCTGCCGCATCTCATGAAGCGGGCCTGATCCGCTTCAGCCTGACGCTGACAATGCGCGGGACGGGTCAGCCCGTCCCGCAACCTTGTCGGCGATAGTCGAACATCCTCCGGCGCGTCTGGGAACGCATGCAGCTTCTTCGGTCATTCCTGTTCAGATTGGCGAGCACGGCCATCACGCTCATCGGCGTGGCCGTGATTGTCTTCTTCGTCATCCGCATCGTCCCCGGCGACCCGATCTCCATGATGCTGCCGCCCGGCGCCACCGACGAGGACATCGCCCGTCTGACCGCGCTCTACGGCCTCGACAAGTCGATACCGCAGCAGTTCCTGATCTGGGCCGGCGGCGTTCTGCATGGCGATTTCGGCATGTCGATCACCGCGCGGCGCCCCGTCCTGGAGCTGGTGCTGGGCCGGCTTCCGGCGACGCTGGAACTGTCCATCATGGCGCTGGTGATCGCCGTCATCCTCGGCGGCGCGGCGGCGCTGATCGGCACCCGCGAGCGCGGCACCAAGATCGAGGCCGGCATCGATGTCGGCAACGGCATGGCGCTTTCGGTGCCGGACTTCCTCTGGGCGCTGGTTCTGATCCTGCTCTTCGGTGTAGCTTGGCCTGTCTTCCACATTTCCGGCCGCATCACGCCGTCTCTGGACCTGCCCTTCGCCACCAATTTCTACCTGTTCGAAAGCGTGCTCCGGCTGCGCTTCGACCTGTGGGCCGACATCGTCAGCCACATGTTCATGCCCGCGCTGGCGCTCGCGATCCCGCTTGCGGCGATCATCGGCCAGCTTCTCAAGCAATCCCTGAAAGAGACCATGCATCTGGACTACGTCACGCTGGCGCGCACCAAGGGCTACGGCGAGAACCGCGTGATCATCCGCGAGGCGCTGCCCAACGCGATCCTGCCGACGCTGACGCTTGTCGGCGTCCAGTTCACCTTTCTGATCGGCGGCACGGTCATCATCGAGCGCCTGTTCAGCTATGAGGGCCTCGGCAACATGGCCATCGACGCGGTGATCAATCGTGACCTGCCGCTGATCCAGGGCATCGTCATCCTCTTCGCCGTCATCTTCACCGCCGTGAACCTCGTCGTTGACCTCACCTACGCGCTGCTCAATCCGAGGCTTCGCCATGCTTGACGGTCGCTCCCAAGTCCGCCGCAAGGTCGGCCTGCGCCTGTGGCTCTCGGGCGGCTGGCTGCTGCTGCTGGTGCTCGCCGCGCTCTTCGCGCCGCTCTTGAGCCCGCACAATCCGCTCGAGCAGGACCTCTTCCTCGGCCGGATGCCGCCGTTCTGGGAGCAGGGCGCCGAGCCCGGCTTCTATCTCGGCACCGACAGCCTCGGCCGCGACGTCCTGGCGCGCATTCTCTACGGCGCGCGCATCGCGCTGATCGTCGCGCTCGTCGCCGGCGGCCTGACCGGCCTGATCGGCTCGACGCTCGGCCTCCTCGCGGGCTATCTGCGCGGCTGGGTGGACGTCGTCATCTCGCGCCTCATCGACATCTGGATGGCCTTCCCGCCGATCCTGTTCTCCATCCTCCTGATCGCCGTGCTCGGCCCGGGCCTGTTATCCATCATCATCGCCATCGTCGTCATAGACTGGACGCGCTTCGCCCGCGTGATTCGCGCGGAAGCGATGGCCCAGGGCGCGATGGATTATTCGGCGTCGGCGCGGGTGGCGGGGAGGCGTCGGCTGTCGACGATGGTGATCGAGATCCTGCCGAACGTGCTGCCGACCATCGTCGTGCTGCTGACGCTGGAGATGGGCATCGCGGTGATCGTCGAGGCGATCCTGTCCTTCGTCAACCTGTCGATCTCCACCGACGACCCGACCTGGGGCGGGATGATCTCGGAGGGGCGGGCCTCGATTCACCAGGCCTGGTGGGTGATGGTCTTCCCGCTGGTCACATTGTTCCTGACCGTCCTGTCCTTCTCGCAGCTGGGCGAGGGCCTGAAGGACCGCTTCGACCCGGTGCTGCGATGAGCTATCTGAAGATATCCAACCTCGACGTCCGCCTGGCGGGCACGCCCATGCGGCTGCTGCGCGACGTCTCGCTGACGGTGAAATCGGGCGAGGTGCACGGGCTGGTGGGCGAGTCGGGCGCGGGCAAGTCGATGATCGGCAAGGCGGTGCTCGGCATCCTGCCGCGCGCCACCGAGATCGTCGGCGGCTCGATCGAACTCGACGGCGTCGACCTTCTCGCCCTGTCGCCGCGCGAGCACCGCTACCGGCTCGGACAGTCCTGCGCCCTGATCCCGCAGGATCCGCTGACCGCGCTCAACCCGTCGCGCCGCATCGCGCCGCAGATCACCGACCGGCTGACCAACATCCTTGGCTGGGAGGCGAAGCGCGCGCGAGACCGCGCCATCGAGCTTCTCGACGAGGTGCACATCCCGGACCCTGAACGCGTGATGCGCAGCTATCCGCATGAATTGTCGGGCGGCATGCGCCAGCGCATCCTGATCGCCTCGGCCTTCGCCGCCGAACCGAAGCTGATCGTCGCCGACGAGCCCACCACGGCCCTCGACGTGACGGTTCAAAAGCAGATTCTCAAGCTTATCAAGGAGATGCAGCAGCGTCATGACACGGCGCTTCTGTTCGTCACCCACGATCTTGGCGTGGTGTCGAAGATCTGCCAGTCGCTCTCCGTGCTCTATGCCGGCAAGGTGGTGGAATCGACGGATGTGCGCAGCTTCTTCGACGAGCCCGCCCATGCCTATTCGCGCGCGCTGCTCGCCGCGACCCCGAAATACACCGACCCGGAGGCCAGCCTCATGCCGGTGCCCGAAGCGGTGATCGCCGCGGTGAAGGCCGAGGTCGAAGCGGCGGACAAGAGCTGGAAACATGACTGACCTCTATCACGTCACCAACCTCAAGCTGTCCTTCCCCGACATGACGCGCAAGCCGCTGCTCAGTCCGGCGCCGCGCACGGAAATCCTCAAGGACCTGAGCTTCACCATCCCGCGCGGCGAAATCCTCGGCATCGTCGGCGGATCGGGTTCGGGCAAATCGACGCTTGGCCGGGCGCTGGTGCGCCTGCTGGAGCCGACCGGCGGCATCGTCCGCTTCGACGGCAAGGACATCACCCATCTGCCGGAAGCCGAATTGCGACCGCTGCGCCGCCGCTTCCAGATGATCTTCCAGGATCCGATGTCGTCGCTCAATCCGCGCCACCGCGTCGGCGGACTGGTCGCCGCGCCGCTGAAACTGCACGGTGTGGAGAACCCGAAGGAGCGGGCGCTCGAAGCGCTCGACCATGTCGGCCTGCCGCGCAGCTTCGCCTCGCGCTACCCGCACGAATTGTCGGGCGGCCAGCGCCAGCGGGTCGGCATCGCCCGCGCCATCGCGCTGCGTCCCGATTTCATCCTCGCCGACGAGATCGTGTCCGGCCTCGACGTGTCGTCGCAGGCGCAGGTGCTGTCTCTGCTGGAGAAACTTGTCGACGAACTTGGCCTCACGCTCGCCTTCATCAGCCACGACCTGTCGGTCATCCGAAGGCTCTGCACCCGCATCCTCGTGCTGTATCACGGCGAGATCGTCGAGCATGCACCGACGGCGGACCTCTTCGCCAAGCCGGGCGCGGCCTATTCGCGCGAATTGCTGGACGCGATCCCGCTGCCGGACCCGGACCAGGCCTGGTTCTGACGCAATAATCCTGAGGCTTTGGTCGTAAGGCAAGGGCCGGCGCGTGCCGGCCCTGAAATCCGTCAGGCCTGCTGCTTCTGGGCGGCCATGAACATCGGTCCGCCTTTCCAGCGAGGAAAGCCGTAGCCATTGACCATGACGACGTCGATCGCGTCGGCGGACTGGGCGATGCCTTCCTCGAGGATCATGGCGCCCTCGCGCTGCATGACGCCGAGAATGCGGTCGATGATCTGCTCGTCGGTGAAGTCGGCGCGGGTGATCCCGCGGCGTGCCGATTCCGACTCGATCAGGGCGGTGACCTCCGGATCCGTCTCGCCCGACTTGTCGGCGCTGTAGTCATACCAGCCCTTGCCGGTCTTTCGGCCCAGGCGACCCTGCTCGCACAGCCGGTCTGCGATTTCGACATAGCGCTGATCGGCCGGCCGGGTGGCTGCCTGGCGCTTGCGCATGGCCCAGGCGATGTCGAGGCCCGCGAGGTCCTGCATGGCGAAGACGCCCATCGGGAAGCCGAACGCGGTCATCGCGCTGTCGACCTGCGCGGGCAGGGCGCCGTCCTCGATCATGTAGTCGCATTCGCGCCGGTAGGCCGACATGATGCGGTTGCCGATGAAGCCGTCGCAGACGCCGGCCGGCACCGTGATCTTGCGCAGCGCCTTGCCGAGCGCGAGGCCCGTGGCCAGCACGTCCGGTGCGGCCGTGTCGGTCACCACCAGTTCGAGCAGCTTCATGACATGGGCCGGCGAGAAGAAATGCAGCCCGACGACGCGCGACGGATCGGCCGTCGCGCGGGCGATCTCGTTGACGTCGAGATAGGACGTGTTGGAGGCCAGAACGGCGTCCGGACGGGTCACGCGGTCGAGTTCGGCAAAGACCGTCTTCTTGACGTCCATGTCCTCGAACACGGCCTCGATGACGAGGTCGGCCTCGGCGAGCGCGCCATAGTCGGATCCGACGGACAGGCGCCGCAGCGCAGCCGCCAGACCGTCCGCGCTCAGAAGGCCGCGCTTGGCGCTTCCTTCCAGCGTGCCCCGGATGCGGTCGGACGCGGCCGCGCATGCGGCATCGTCGCGCTCGATCAGGCAGACACCCAGACCCGCGAGCAGGCAGGCCGCGGCGATGCCAGCGCCCATCGTGCCGCCGCCGATGACGCCGACCGTCTTCAGGCTGCGGGGTTTCGCGCCTTCCGCCGCTGGGATCTTGGACACGGAGCGTTCAGCAAAGAAGATGTGGCGCAGCGCCGTCGACTGTTCGCCGGCACGCAGGCGCAGGAATGTGTCACGCTCTGCCGCGAGCGCCTGTGCCGGGCCGAGGGTGAGGGCGTTGTCGATCGCCTGCACCGCCTCGGTCTGGGCCAACTGGCCCCTGGCTTTCGTGACGATCTTGAACTTCTGGTCCTCGAAGACGGTCGCGTCCTTCGGCATGATCGGCTCGCGCTCGATCAGCGGCTGGGGAAGTGGCTGCGACGCCACGGATTTCGCCATGTCCATGGCGGCTGCGCTGAGGTCGTCGGCGACCTGCCGGTCGATCAGGCCGATCTTCTCAGCCGCGTCCGCCGAGATCGGCTTGCCGCCGGCGATCATGTCGAGCGCCTTGTCGGCGGGGATCAGGCGGGGCAGGCGCACGGTCGCGCCGGCGCCCGGAATGACGCCCAGATTGACTTCCGGCAGGCCGAGCTTCGCGTCGCTCGCCGCGATGCGGTAGCCGCAGGCCATGGCGATCTCCAGCCCGCCGCCGAGCGCGGAGCCATGAATGGCGGCCACCCAAGGTTTGGTCGCATGTTCGATCGCCATGATGACGTCAGGCAGGTGCGGCTCGCGCGCCGGCTGTCCGAACTCGCGCACGTCGGCGCCTGCGATGAAGGTGCGGCCCGCGCATTCCAGAACGACGGCGCGCACCGACGCGTCGGCGTCGGTTTCCGCCAGCGCGTCCATCAGCCCCTGGCGCACTTCGGTGGAAAGCGCGTTGACGGGAGGGTTGTCGACGATGACGCGGGCGATGTCGCCGTGGCGTTCTGTCCTGACGGTCATGTGAAGGCCTGTATCCCTGTTTGTGCCCGGCCGAGGATCAGCGCATGGATGTCATGCGTGCCCTCGTATGTGTTGACGGCCTCCAGGTTCATGACGTGGCGGATAACGCCATATTCGTCGCTGATGCCGTTGCCGCCATGCATGTCGCGCGCCGTGCGCGCGATGTCCAGCGCCTTGCCGCAATTGTTTCGCTTCATCAGGCTGATCAGTTCGGCCGGCGCGGAATGGTCGTCGAACATCCGGCCGAGCCGCAGGCAGCCGAGGAGGCCGAGCGAAATGTCGGTCTGCATGTCGGCGAGCTTCTTCTGGATCAGCTGGTTGGCGGCCAGCGGCTTGCCGAACTGCTTGCGGTCCATCGTGTATTGGCGCGCGGCGTGCCAGCAGGCTTCGGCCGCGCCCATCGCGCCCCAGGAGATGCCGTAGCGCGCGCGGTTGAGGCAGCCGAACGGTCCGGCGAGGCCGGCCACATGCGGCAGCAGGTTCTCCTCCGGCACGAAGACCTCGTCCATCTGGATCATGCCGGTGGTGGAGGCGCGCAGGCTGAACTTGCCCTCGATCTTCGGCGCGGCGAGCCCCTTCATGCCCTTTTCCAGGATGAAGCCCTTGATCTTGTTGTCGTGCTCGGCCGACTTCGCCCACACGACGAAGACGTCGGCGATCGGGGAATTGGTGATCCAGTTCTTGGCGCCGGAGAGGAGGTAGCCGCCGTCGGTCTTTCGGGCCCGCGTAACCATGCCGCCCGGATCGGAGCCGTGGTCCGGCTCGGTCAGGCCGAAGCAGCCGACCCATTCGCCGCTGGCGAGTTTCGGCAGGTATTTCCGTTTCTGCCCGTCCGTGCCGAAGGCGAAGATCGGATGCATCACGAGGCTGGACTGGACCGACATGGCCGAACGGTAGCCGCTGTCGATACGCTCGACTTCGCGCGCGACGAGACCGTAGGAGACGTAGTTGGCGCCGACACCGCCATATTCCTCGGGAATGGTGGGGCCGAGCAGGCCGAGCTCGCCCATCTCCGACATGATCTCGCGGTGGAACACCTCGTCGCGATTGGCCTCGACCACGCGTGACGCCAGCTTGTCCTGGCAATAGGCGGCGGCGCTGTCGCGGACCATGCGTTCTTCGTCGGTGAGCTGGCTGTCGATCAGGAACGGGTCCTCCCAGTTCATCGACGGCATCTTCGAACGGGCGACTTCAGCTTGCTTGCTGGCTTCCAAGGCGACGGACATGGGTCCTCCTCTTCGCGTGCGTGTGGATGGGAACGTCCATTATGGGGTCGGGCAAAAAACTTCAAGCTTAAAATTTTAGGCTTGAAATATCTTCCGAACTGCAGGATGCTTCACCCACACAACGGTCTTGCACAGGCGGACAGGAGCACACGCACCATGCGCATCGCATGTCTTGGAGGAGGCCCGGCCGGCCTCTATTTCGCGATTTCTATCAAGCTCAGGAACCCGGACCACGAGGTCGTGGTGTTCGAGCGCAACAAGGCCGACGACACGTTCGGCTGGGGTGTGGTCCTGTCGGACGACGCGCTGGAAAACATGCAGGAGAACGATCCCGTCTCCGCCCGCGCCATCCGCGAGAAATTCGCCTATTGGGACGACATCGCCGTCGTCCACAAGGGCAAACGCACCGTCTCCGGAGGCCACGGCTTCGCCGGCATCGGCCGCAAGCAGATGCTTCTGCTCTTGCAGGAGAGGGCGCGCGAGCTCGGCGTCGACCTGCGCTTCGAGGCGGAGGTCGGCCCGGTCGAGGACTACACCGACGACTACGACCTCGTCGTCGCCTGCGACGGCATCAACAGCGCCGTGCGGACCGCCTGGGAAGAGCATTTCCGCCCGGACATCGACATCCGCGAATGCAAGTTCATCTGGCTGGGCACCCACCAGAAATTCGACGACGCCTTCACCTTCATTTTCGAGAAGACCGAGCACGGCTGGATTTGGGCGCACGCCTACCAGTTCGACCAGGACACCGCGACCTTCATCGTCGAGTGCCAGCAGGAGACCTGGGACAATTTCGGCTTCGAGAACATGAGCAAGGAAGAGATCGTGGAGAAGTGCCGCGAGATCTTCGCGGCCCATCTCGGCGGTCACGAACTGATCTCCAACGCGGCGCATCTGCGCGGTTCGGCCGTGTGGATGAACTTCCCGCGGGTGATCTGCGACAAGTGGTATCACAAGAACGTGGTGCTGATGGGCGACGCCGCCGCGACGGGGCACTTCTCCATCGGGTCGGGCTCGCGCCTCGCCTTCGACAGCGCCATCGCGCTGGCCAGCCTGCTCGACAGCGAGACGAGCATGGAACGCGCCTTCGAGCGCTACCAGGAGGAGCGCCGGCTCGAGGTGCTGCGCCTGCAGTCGGCGGCGCGCAACTCGCTGGAATGGTTCGAGCAGGTCGAACGCTATCTCGACATGGACCCGGTCCAGTTGAACTATTCGCTGCTGACCCGTTCGCAGCGCATCAGCCACGAGAATTTGCGCCTGCGCGATTCCGAATGGCTGAAATCGGCCGAGGCCTGGTTCCAGCAGCGGGCGGGCGTGTCGGAAAACGCGCCGGTGCGCGCGCCGATGTTCGCGCCCTACAAGCTGCGCGACATGGAATTGAAGAACCGCATCGTCGTGTCGCCGATGGCGCAGTACAAGGCCGTCGATGGCTGCCCGACCGACTGGCACCTGATCCATTACGGCGAGCGCGCCAAGGGCGGCGCCGGGCTGGTCTATACCGAGATGACCTGCGTCTCGCCGGAAGGCCGCATCACGCCGGGCTGCCCGGGCCTCTATGCGCCCGAGCACGAGACGGCCTGGAAACGGCTCGTCGATTTCGTCCATGCCGAAACCAGCGCCCGCATCTGCTGCCAGATCGGCCATTCCGGCCGCAAGGGCTCGACCCAGCTCGGCTGGGACGAGATGGACGCGCCGCTGAAGGACGGCAACTGGGACCTGGTTTCCGCGTCGCCGATCGCCTGGTCGGACAAGAACGCGATGCCGCGTGAGATGACGCGCGCCGAGATGGAGGCGGTGCGCGACGAGTTCGTCGCCTCCACCAAGATGGCCGAGCGCGCCGGCTTCGACATGATCGAGCTGCACGCCGCCCATGGCTACCTGATCTCGTCCTTCATCTCGCCGATGTCGAACACGCGCCAGGACGAATATGGCGGCTCGCTGGAAAACCGCATGCGCTATCCGCTGGAAGTCTTCCGGGCGATGCGTGCGGCCTGGCCGGCGGAAAAGCCGATGTCGGTGCGCATCTCGGCCAATGACTGGGTCGGCGAGGCGGGCGTGACCCCGGACGAGGCGGTCGAGATCGCCCGCATGTTCGAGGACGCCGGCGCCGACATCATCGACGTGTCGGCAGGCCAGACCTCGGTCGAGGCCCGCCCGGTCTATGGCCGCATGTTCCAGACCCCGTTCTCGGACCGCATCCGCAACGAGGCCGGCATCTCGACCATGGCGGTCGGCAACATCTATGAGGCCGACCACGCCAACTCGATCCTGATGGCCGGGCGCGCCGATCTCGTCTGCGTCGCGCGTCCGCATCTCGCCGATCCCTACTGGACGCTGCACGAAGCGGCGAAGATCGGCGACCGTCACGAGGAATGGCCGCTGCCGTACCGGGCAGGGCGCGACCAGGCCTGGCGCCTGGCGGACCGCGAAGCGGAGATGATCCGGGCATGAGCGTGGCCGGACGGCATGTCGTGATCTCGGGTGGCGGCAGCGGTGTCGGCGCCGAGATGGCTGCGCGTTTCGCTGCGGCCGGCGGCAAGGTCACCATTCTCGGACGCCGCGCCCAGCCGTTGCAGGCCGTGGCCGTCGGGACCGGCGCGCTGCCGCTCGCCTGCGACGTCACCGATCGCGCGGCCGTCGATGACGCGCTCGCCCGTGCCGTCGAGGCCAACGGTCCCGTCGAGGTCGCGATCGCCAATGCCGGCGCGGCCGCCAGCCAGCCCTTCCTGCGCATGGCGCCGGGCGATGTTGAGGACGCGTTGGCGGTCAACCTGATGGGCGTCTTCAACCTGTGGCAGGCAAGCGCCTCCGGCATGAAGGAACGCGGCTGGGGCCGGCTGATCGCGGTCGCCTCCACGGCCGGCCTGAAGGGTTATCCCTACGTCTCCGGCTATTGCGCCGCCAAGCATGCGGTGGTCGGCCTGACCCGGGCGCTCGCCGTCGAACTGGCCCGCACGGGCATCACGGTCAACGCCCTGTGTCCCGGCTTCATCGAGACGCCGCTTCTGGAGCGCTCGATCGCCAATATCGTGGAGAAGACGGGCATGTCGGCGGAAGACGCGGCGAAATCGCTGCGCGCCGGCAATCCGCAGGACCGCTTCATCCAGACCGACGAGGTCGCCGAGGCCGCGCTCTGGCTTTGTTCGGAGGGCAGCCGGTCGGTCAACGGCCAGGCGGTGTCCATCAGCGGAGGGGAAACATGACGCAGACCCGCAAACAGGCGGTCCTGGAACCGGCCAGCAAGGCCCGGCTGCGCCTCTGGCTGCGGCTCTTGAAGGCGTCGCGCCATGTCGAGGCGGAGCTGCGCGAGCGGCTGCGCGTGGAATTCGCGACGACGCTGCCGCGCTTCGACGTGATGTCGGCGCTCTACCGCGTCGGTCCCGGGCTGAAGATGAGCGAATTGAGCGGCGTGCTGAAGGTGTCCAACGGCAATGTCACGGGCATCGTCGACCGGCTGGTCGAGGACGGCTTCGCGCTGCGCGAGAAGGTGCATGGCGACAAGCGGGCGTTCCGTGCCGTGCTGACATCGAAGGGCCGCGCCGAATTCGAGCGGCAGGCCGCCGCGCATGAACGATGGGTCAACGAGCTGCTGGGCGAGGTCGAACCGGACAGCGCCGTGCGGCTTTCGGCGCTGCTGGCCGAGGTGGCCCGCTCCGCCGGCGAGACAGAGGAAAAGGACGACTGATGCGCAGCGACGTGAAGCATTTTCTGTGCAGGATTGAGGACGGGATCGCGACGATCGCGCTGGACCGACCGGAGCGCAAGAACCCGCTGACTTTCGACAGCTACGCGGAATTGCGCGACTGGTTCCGGGACCTTGTCTATGACGACGAGGTCAAGGCGGTCGTGTTCGCCTCCAATGGCGGCAATTTCTCCTCGGGCGGCGACGTGCACGACATCATCGGGCCGCTGACGAAGATGAGCATGAAGGAACTGCTCGCCTTCACCCGCATGACGGGGGATCTCGTCAAGGCGATGGTCAATTGCGGCAAGCCGGTCATCGCGGCCATCGACGGCATCTGCGTCGGCGCCGGCGCGATCATCGCCATGGCGTCCGACCTGCGCGTCGCGACGCCGGAGGCGAAGGTCGCTTTCCTGTTCACCCGCGTCGGGCTCGCCGGTTGCGACATGGGCGCCTGCGCGATCCTGCCGCGCATCATCGGGCAGGGCCGGGCCGCCGACCTCCTCTATACGGGCCGCTCGATGAGCGCCGACGAGGGCGCGGCCTGGGGCTTCCACAACAAGGTGGTGCCGGCCGACGCGCTGGAGGCCGAAGCCGCCGACCTGGCGAAGCGCATCGCGGCCGGCCCCAATTTCGGGCACATGATGACCAAGACCATGCTGGCACAGGAATGGTCGATGTCGATCGAGCAGGCCATCGAGGCCGAGGCACAGGCGCAGGCGATCTGCATGCAGACCGGCGATTTCGAACGCGCCTACCACGCCTTCGTCGCCAAGCAGAAACCGGTCTTCGAGGGCGACTGATGGCCGACCGGAGCTTCCTCGACTGGCCGTTCCTGACGCCCGAGCACAAGGCGTTCGCGCAGGATCTCGACACCTGGGCGGCAGGCGCCTTGCCGGGCATCGATCACGGCGACACCGACACGGCCTGCCGCGACCTCGTTTCGGCGATGGGGCGGGACGGTTGGCTCAATCACAGCGCCGCGCAGGACGGCGAACGCCTCGACGTTCGCAAGCTCTGCCTGACGCGCGAGACGCTGGCCCGCCACGATGGTCTCGCCGATTTCGCCTTCGCCATGCAGGGTCTCGGTACGGGCGCGCTCTCCCTTTTCGGCACGACTCAACAGAAAGACGAGTGGCTGCCGCTGACGCGAAGCGGGCAGGCGATCTCCGCCTTCGCCCTCACCGAGCCGCAATCGGGATCCGACGTCGCCAATTCCACGATGACCGCGACCCGGGACGGCGACGACTATGTGCTGAACGGCGAGAAGACCTGGATCTCCAATGGCGGCATCGCCGACGTCTACACGCTGTTCGCGCGCACCGGAGAAGCGCCGGGGGCGAGGGGGCTGTCGGCCTTCGTTATTCCCGCCGGCCTGCCGGGCTTCGAGATTGTCGAGCGTCTGGAAACGATCGCGCCGCATCCGCTGGCGACCCTGCGGTTCTCCGACTGCCGCATCCCGGCCTCCGCGCTGATCGGCACGCCAGGATCGGGCTTCAAGATCGCCATGTCCGTGCTCGACGTGTTCCGCTCGACCGTGGCCGCCGCGGCGCTCGGCTTCGCGCGTCGCGCGCTCGACGAGGCGCTGGCGCGGGTGACGACGCGCAGCGTGCAGGGCGCGCCGCTCTTCGACCTGCAGATGGTCCAGGGCCACATCGCCGACATGGCGCTGGACGTCGATGCCGCGGCGCTCCTCGTCTATCGCGCGGCCTGGACGAAGGATTCCGGTGCGCCGCGCGTCACCCGCGAGGCCGCGATGGCGAAGCTCTTCGCCACCGACCAGGCCCAGCAGGTGATCGACAAGGCGGTGCAGCTCCACGGTGGCGACGGCGTCAAGTCGGGCCAGAAGGTCGAGGAGCTCTATCGCGACATCCGGGCGCTGCGCATCTATGAGGGCGCTTCCGACGTGCAGCGCGTGGTCATCGCGCGCCAGGCATTGTCCGAATTCGAGGCGGCACGCTGATGCCGTCCGAACGCAACCGGCGCCGCAGCGGCGCATAAATTCAATCACCGCGCGCGGACGGGGCCTTCACCGGCCTCTCCGCGCACCGCGAACAGCAAGCAAGGAGAGCTTGGCGAATGGCTCATCGCATCATCCAACCCGAGGGCTGGGCGCCCGCCAAGGGTTACGCAAACGGCATGCTCACGGAAGACGGCCGGCTCTATGTCGGCGGCCAGATCGGCTGGAACGCCGACCAGGTGTTCGAAAGCCACGATTTCATCGGCCAGATGGAGCAGGCGCTGAAGAACATCGTCGCCGTGGTCGAAAGCGCCGGCGGCAAGGCCGAGGACATCACGCGGCTCACCTGGTACGTCACCGACAAGAAGGAATACATGGCCCGCCAGCGCGAGGTCGGGCAGGTCTACCGCAAGGTTCTCGGCCGGCACTTCCCCGCGATGACGCTGGTCGTCGTCGCCGGTCTCGTCGAGGACGAAGCCATGGTCGAGATCGAGGCGACCGCCGAGATTTCCTGACAATTCAACAGGCTGCGGCGATCCGCTGAATCAGTTTGTGCATTGCCGATGAATGATCGAACCCGGGGCGTCCGTCGCTCCGGGTTTACATCATCGAGGGCAGGAACAGTGCGATGCCCGGGATCAACAGGAGCAGCGCCAGCCGCACGATGTCCATGATCCAGAAGGGCGTCACGCCCTTGAAGATCGTCGCGGTCGAGACGTCGCCGACCACGCCCTTCAGGATGAAGACGTTGAGGCCGACCGGCGGCGTGATCAGGCTGATCTCGGTGACCACGACGACCACGATGCCGAACCAGACCGGGTTGAAGCCGAGGCTGGTCACCAACGGGAAGAAGATCGGCACCGTCAGCAGCAGCATCGACAGGCTCTCGAAGACGCAGCCCAGCGCGATGTAGATCAGGATGATCAGGCCCATCACCATCCAGGGCGCCAGGCCCAGGGAATCGACGCCGTTGCGCAGCGCTTCGGGCAGGCCGGCGAGATTGACGAAGTTGGAGAAGATCCAGGCGCCGATCAGCACCGAGAACAGCGAGGCGGTGGTGCCGGCGGTTTCCTTGAGCACTTCGCGCGTGTCGGCGAAGCTCAGATTGCCGCGGAAGAGGGCGATCAGGAACGCGCCCATCGCGCCCATGCCGGCGGCTTCGGTCGGCGAGAAGGTCAGGTGGATCGGCCAGAAGTCGAGCGCGCCGTAGAGGCCGCCGATCACCAGCCCGAACAGCAGCAGCACCGACCAGACGTCGCGCAGCGCAGACAACCGCTCCGGCCAGCTCGCGCGCGGGCCGGCCGGTCCGGATTCGGGGTTGCGCGCCACGGAAATGCGCACGGCCACCATGTAGAACAGGATGCCCATGATGCCGGGCACGATGCCCGCGATGAAGAGCTGGCCGATCGAGGTCTCCGTCAGCAGCCCGTAGATCACCAGGATGACGGAGGGAGGGATGAGTATGCCGAGCGTGCCGCCGGCGGCGATCGAGGCGGTCGACAGCCCGTCGGCATAGCCGAACTTGCGCATCTCCGGCATCGCCACCTTGGACATGGTGGCGGCTGTCGCAAGCGACGAGCCGCAGATCGCCGCGAAGCCGCCGCAAGCGACGATGGTCGCCATGGCGAGGCCGCCGCGCAGATGGCCGAGAAAGGCGTTGGAGACCTGGTAGAGCTCCCGGCTGATGCCGCCCTTGTTGACGAACAGCCCCATCAGGATGAACAGCGGCACCACCGACAGGCCGTAATCCTGGCTGGTGTCGATGATCAGCCGCGCGACGATCGAGATCGCGCCGCGATAGGAGGTCTCGTAGGCGTAGCCGATCATGCCCACGAGGCCCATCGCGAAGGCGATCGGCATGCGCAGCAGCACGAGAATCAGCACGGCGGCGAAGCCGATGAGCGATTCAGTCATGTTTGAAGAATCCAAGCGTTTTCGGCGCCAGCAGGACGAGCAGCCCGCGAACGACCAGCACCGCTGCGGTCACGAAGGTCATCGCGGCCACGAACCAGGCGACGTAGAATGTCGGGATGTTGAGATATTCGGTCTGGTCGCCATAGCTGCGCGCGCGCTCCGCCAGATCGACCACGCGCTGCGCCGGCAGCCACAGCATCAGCCCGCAGGCGAGCGTGATGACGCCGTCGCGCAGCCGCGACAGGCCGAGGCGGTCGACGATCGGATCGGCAAGGTCGACCACGATGTGCTGGTCGCTTCCGGACAGGATCGGCAGGGCGGAAAAGACGATGATCGCGATGGCGATGCGGATCAGTTCGGTCGCAGCCTCGATCGGCATGTTGAATGCGGACCGCATGACGACATCGGCGAATGTCAGGACCATCAGCGCGAACAGCGCCACGGAGGCCGTCATCATGGGGATGGCCGCGACGAAATGGACGAGTTTGCGCAATTGTTCCATTGGGGGGCCGGCTTTGAGGAGTGTCCCGGACGCCGAGGCGCCCGGGACAACGTAGCATGTCTTACTTCGACGCGGCAGCCATCTCGGAGGCGACCATGTCGTAGGCGGCCTTGGCGTCGATGCCGGCCTCGTCCAGTTCGGCGAGGATCTTGGTGCGCACGCGCTCGGCCATTTCCGCGAAGGTCGCCTGGTCTTCTTCAGACGCGGTGACGATCGTGTTGTCGGCGGCCGCTTCGGTCTCGGCGCGTGCCGTGGCGTCGCTGGCGTCCCAGGCGATGCCCATCATCCGGCTCGCCGGCTCGCCGAAGACCTTCTCGTCGAGGGCCTTCTGGACGTCTTCCGGCAGGCTGTCGAACTTCTCCTGGCTCATCAGCACGGCGAACGAGCCGCGATAGAAGCCGCCCGGCATTTCGTAGACGTTCTTGGCGACCTCGTTCAGCTTGAAGGAGATGCGCTCGCCCATGTTCATGGCAACGGCGTCGGCCGCGCCCGAAGCAAGCGTCTCATAGACCTTCGGCGCCGGCACCTGGATGCCCACCAGGCCGAGTTCCGCGCCGACATCGGCCGAAACCCCGCCGCCGAGGCGGGTCTTCAGACCGTTGAGATCGGACAGCTTGCTGATCGGCTTGTTGGAGTGGATCTGGCCAGGGCCGTGGGTGGTCAGCGCGACGAGCTTGACGCCGCGATGCTCGTCCAGCTTGTCGAGGTATTTTTCCTGAACATGCCAGTAGGCGACGGAGGCGGCCTCGGCATTGCCGGTGTAGCCGGGCAGTTCGATCAGCTTCGTGCCGACGAAGCGGCCCGGCTGGTAGCCGTGGAAGATGATGGTCAGGTCGGCGGCGCCGTCCATGACGAGGTCCATCTGCGCCGGGGGCGGAGCGAGGCCCATCTTGATCTCGCCGGTCACTTGACCGTCGGTCGCTTCTTCCATCATCGTCACCAGGCCCTGCAGCATCTCGGTGTTGATGGGGTGCGTGGGCGGCAGCCAGCTGGAGATCGTCAGCGTCTCGGCGGCGAATGCCATCGTGCTCGAACAGATCGCGATCGCTGCGCTGGCCAGCAATGTCTTTAATTTCATGCCTTGGTCCTCCCTGACCCTGGTGGTGGCGTGCGGCCACACTCCTTGCGCCGCACAATCATATGCTTTTTCATGTATTCACAGAACCGTGGGTTTGTGAACATATTTTTTTCAGGTGATGCGCCGTGACGCAGGGAGAGAGCAATGGGTGTTCGTGCTGAGATTGAGCCGGTGACGGCGGAGACCGTGCAGGCCTTCGATCTGGAGGCGCCGCCGCCCGGCTTCGTCGACGATCCGTTTCCCTTCTACGCGGCGTTGCTTGCCCATGCGCCCGTGCTGCGCCAGCCGAACGGATCGGTCCTGCTCAGCCGATACGCCGATCTCGACCGGATCTATCGCGACACCAAGCTCTACTCGTCCGACAAGAAGGCGGCGTTCGCGCCGAAATTCGGAGCGGGATCGCCGCTGTTCGAGCATCACACGACATCGCTCGTCTTCAACGATCCGCCGCTGCACACGCGCGTGCGCAAGATCATGACGTCGGCGCTCACGCCGCGCGCGATCGCGAAGATGGAGCCGGGTCTGACGGAGACGGTCGACCATCTGCTCGACACGATGCGCCTTCGCGCGGAAGAGGGAGAGACCGTCGATCTGATCGAGGATTTCGCTTCGTCGATTCCCATCCAGGTGATCGGCAACCTGCTCGACGTGCCGATGGACGAACGCGGTCCCTTGCGCGAATGGTCGCTGGTGATCCTCGGCGCGCTGGAACCGTCGCTCACGCCGGAGCAATTGAAGCGGGGCCAGGAGGCCGTCACCGAGTTCAAGACCTATCTGGAGGATCTGGTCGCCCGCCGGCGCGCCAGGCCCGGCAACCCGGAAACGGATGTGCTGACGCGATTGATCAATGGCGACGGCGCCGACGAGAAGCTCTCCGAGATCGAATTGCTGCAGAACTGCATCTTCATCCTCAATGCCGGGCATGAGACGACGACGAATCTCATCGGCAACGGCCTTGCGGCGCTGAACGATCATCCGGGCGAGAAGGCGCGCCTGATCGGCAACCCGGAAATCATAACCTCCGCCGTCGAGGAGTTCCTTCGGTTCTCCTCGCCCAACCAGTTGGGCAATCGCGAGACGACGGCGCCGATCGAGATCGATGGCATGGAAATCGCGACCGGCACGAATTTGCATCTGTGCATCGGCGCCGCCAACCGCGATCCGGCCCAGTTCGAGGACCCTGACCGTCTCGACCTGACGCGCCGGCCGAACCGGCATCTGGCGTTTGCGGGCGGGCCGCATGTCTGTGTCGGGCTGACATTGGCGCGCATGGAAGGGCGTATCGCGATCGGACGCTTCCTCGACCGCTTCCCGGATTTCCAGATCGCGGATGGTCGCGTGCCGGGCGGGCGCATGCGGTTTCGCGGCTACGCCAGGCTGCCCGCGAGGCTCATCTGAGGCGGGCCTCTACTTCTCGCCCTCGCTCGGCGGCGAAAGGCGCTCGATCAGCGAACTGAGCGCCAGCTTGATGCGCGCGCCGTCGCCGCCCTCCAGCATCTGCAGCAGTTTCTGCTCGTGGTCGCGGGCGTCGGCGACCAGCCGCTCGGCCAGCGCACGGCCTTCGTCGGTGAGATAGACGCGCACGCGGCGGCGATCCTCGGGGTCGCCCTGACGGCGGATCAGCCCGCGTTCGCCCATCTGGATGATGATCTTGGTCAGGCGCGACTGTTCGATCAGGGCGAATCGGGCCAGCCGGGTGATCATCGCGCCGTCGCGGTCGTTCAGGCATGCGAGCACGCGCCATTCCGGCACGCGCAACCCCGCCTGACGCACATGGTCGTGAAACTGGGCGCTGGCGGCGTCGCTGGCTGCGGCCAGCAGATAGAGGAGGTAATCCGGCACGAATTCGCCGCTTTCAGCCTGGAGCACCTGTCGTTCCATGGTCTTTTCAGTCACGTTTCGCCCTTCCTCCCTCCGGCTGGCCTCTCTAGTCGGTGTGCCCGCTCTTGTTGTCAATGCGGCCGCGGCACGCCGCACGCGAAGCTTCGAAAAAATCGCTTGACCATTTTTATATGAAAAATCATATTTCGAACGGAGGAGATAATGAATTGACCACCCAGACGATGCAAGTCGCGGCGATCCGCCCTCTGACCGACAGGATCGCGGAGTTCGAATTGAAGGCCGCGGGCGGTGAGGCCCTGCCGGACTGGCAGCCGGGCGCCCATATCCGCGTGTCGCTGCCCGACGGCGGAGACCGCGCCTATTCGCTGATCGCCTTCGATGCGGCGAGGGGCAGCCAGCCCGCATGCCGTGTCGCGGTGCAGCTCGAGCCGGAAGGCGAGGGCGGTTCGCGCTTCATGCACGGCCTCAAGACGGGCGATGAACTCGCCGTCACGCCGCCGAAATGCGACTTCCCGCTGGCCGCGGACACGCCAGTAGTGCTGCTGGCCGGCGGCATCGGCATCACGCCGATGATTTCCATGGCGGCCGAACTGGCGGCGAAGGGAACGGAATTCGCCCTGCATTACGCCGGCCGCTCGCGCGGCGTCATGGCCTATGCCGACCGTCTGGCCGATCGGTTCGGGGACGCGCTGCATCTGCATTGCGACGACGAGCCGGAAAATGCGCTCGATCTCGATGCGCTCGTCAAGCAGCTCGGCGCCGACCGTCATCTCTACATCTGCGGCCCGCGCGGCATGATTGACGCGGCGCGTGCTGCCGCCGAAAAGGCCGGCATCGCGGCCGAACGGATCCATGTCGAACTGTTCGACAACGCGTCGTCTGCGCAGGACGGAGACGCCCCCTTCGAGGTTGAAGTCGCCTCCACGGGCGACGTCTTCACCATCCCGCCCGGCCGCACGATCATCGACGTGCTCGAAGAGGGTGGCGTCGACCTGATGTATGATTGCCAGCGCGGCGACTGCGGCATCTGCCAGACCGATGTCATCTCCGGAACGCCCGATCACCGGGACGTCGTCTTGTCGGAGGCCGAGCGCGAGGCCGGCAAGGTCATTCAAATCTGCGTCAGCCGCGCGAAATCGGCACGCCTCGTGCTGGATCTTTGAGGAGGAATTCATGGGACGCTATTCAGACAATCCCGCTGCCGTCGCCGGGCTCGTCCGCGGCAAGGAAGTGCATCGCGACGTCTATATCGATCCGGAAGTCTTCCGGCTGGAGATGAAGCACCTTTTCGCCAACAGCTGGGTCTTCGTCGGCCATGACAGCCAGACCCCGAACAAGGGCGATTATTTCACCACCCAGATCGGCGACCAGCCGGTGATCATGGTTCGCCACACCGACAACGAGATCAAGGTCCTCTACAACCGCTGCCCCCACAAGGGCACCAAGATCGCCATCGACCGGACCGGCAACACCGGCAAGTTCTTCCGATGCCCCTATCACGCATGGTCGTTCAAGACCGACGGCTGCCTGCTCGCGATCCCGCTGAAGAAGGGATACGAGAACACCGGCTTCGAGCAGGCGGAGGGCGCCAAGGGTATGCGCGCGGTCGGCGCGGTGAAGAACTATCGCGGCTTCGTCTTCGCGCGCCTCGCCGATGAAGGCATCTCGTTCGAGGCGTTCTTCGACGGCTCGCTGTCCTCGCTTGACAACATGATCGACCGGTCGCCGGCCGGTCGTCTCGAAGTGGCCGGACCGCCTTTGCGCTACATGCACAAATGCAACTGGAAGATGCTGGTCGAGAACCAGACCGACACCTGCCACCCGATGGTCGCCCATGAGAGCAGCGCCGGCACGGCGGTGAAACTCTGGGAAGAGCTCGACATGCCGGAAGGCACGCCGCTCCCGCCCGCCATGGAGATCATCGCGCCCTTCATGTCGGCCTACGAGTTCTTCGAGAAGATGGGCATCCGCACCTGGCCGAACGGCCACGGCCACACCGGCGTGCACCATTCCATCCATTCCAACTACTCCGCCATTCCCGGCTATTTCGAAGCCATGACGGAGGCCTATGGAGAGGAAAGAGCCAAGGAGATCTTGGGCGAGAACCGGCACAACACGGTCTATTTCCCCAACATCATGATCAAGGGCCCGATCCAGCAATTGCGGGTGTTCATTCCGCTTGCGGCCGACAAGACGCTGGTGGAAAGCTACATCTACCGCCTCGTTGATGCGCCGGACGAACTGACCGCCCGCACAGCCATGTACAACCGCATGATCAACGCGCCGACGTCGATCGTCGGCCATGACGACCTGGAAATGTATGAACGCGCGCAGGAGGGCCTCGCCGCCGACGGGCTCGAATGGGTCAACATGCAGCGGCTTTACGAGGACGACGAGGATTTCGACACCGAGCGGGTCGAGAACGGCACGACGGAGCGCGAGATGCGCAACCATTTCCACGCCTGGGTGAAGTTCATGACCGCCGACATGCAGCCGGCGCAGGCTGACGAGAAGGAGGCGGCGGAATGAGCGTGACCCGCGACGACCTGATCGACTTCATCTATGACGAGGCGCGCATGCTCGACGAGGGCCGGTACGACGAATGGCTGGCGCTCTGGCTGAAGGACGGCCACTACTGGATGCCGCTCGACTACAAGCAGGCCGACCCGCTCCACGTCACCTCGCTGATGTATGAGGACATCTTCATGCTCAAGCTGCGCGTCGAGCGCCTGAACGGCGCGCGCACCTTCAGCCAGAAGCCGAAGAGCCGCTGCCACCACGTGTTGTCGCGGCCCTTCGTCGACGAGATGGACGAGGTCGCCGGCCGCTACGTGACAACGACATTCATGCATTACGTCGAAACGCGGCTCGACGAGCAGTTCCTGCTGGCGCTCACCGCGCGGCACGAACTGGCGCTGGTGGACGGCAGGATCATGATCGCCAACAAGCGCGTCGACATCCTCAACTGCGATGCCGCCTTCGGCAACATTCAGCTGCTGCCATGATCGCCGACATGGTGGAAACGGTCCACGCGGCCTTCGCCGCCGCCGCTGCGCGCTGGCCGGCGCGCGAAATGCTGAACATCCTGCCGGAGACCGCCGGGATCTACGGCATCGACGCGGGAGCCCTGACCTACGAGGCCGCGGCGGGCGAGGTCGATGCGCTGGCCGCAGACCTCGAGGTTGCGGGCTACGGCGCGGGCCACCGCGTCATGCTGCTGCTCGAGAACCGTCCGGCCTTCTTCCTGTGGTGGCTGGCGCTCAACCGGCTGGGCGCCTCCGTCGTGCCGGTGAACCCGGATCTGCGCGAGGCCGAACTCACCTACATGGCCGGCCATGCCGAGCCTGTACTGGCCGTGTCCCTTCCGGCGCGCGTCGCGGATCTGCGCGCCGCCGCCGAAAAGGCCGGCATCGCGATGCCCGTCATCAGCCCCGGCGACCCGATTCCCGCACCCCGCGACAATGTCCGCATCGCCTTGCGCAACGGGCCGGCGCGCGATGCCGAGGCGGCGCTGCTCTACACCTCCGGCACCACGGGCCAGCCCAAGGGCTGCGTGCTCACCAACACCTATTTCCTGATGGCCGGGCGCTGGTATGCGGGAACGGGCGGGCTTTGCGCGCTCGGCGAGGACGGCGAGCGCATGATCACGCCGCTGCCGATCTTCCACATGAACGCCATGGCCTATTCCTTCATGGCGATGATCGCGGTGGGCGGCTGCCTGATCGTGCTGGATCGCTTCCATCCGCGCAGCTGGTGGGCGAGCGTGCGCGACAGCGGCGCGACCTGCCTGCATTATCTGGGCGTGATGCCCTCCATGCTGATGGGCGCCGACCCCTCGGCTGCGGACCGGGACCATGCCGTCCGCTTCGGCTTCGGCGCGGGCGTCGATCCGAAGCTGCACGCCGCCTTCGAGGACCGCTTCGGCTTTCCGCTGGTCGAGGCCTGGGCGATGACGGAAACAGGCGCGGGCGCGGTGATCTGCGCCAATCGCCTGCCGCGCCGGGTTGGCGAAAGCTGCCTCGGGCGGCCGGAACCGGAGCTGGAGGTCCGCATCGTCGACGAGGCTGGCAACGACACGGGCGGCGCGCCGGGTGAATTGCTCGTGCGTCATGCGGGCGACGATCCGAGGCGCGGCTTCTTCGCCGCTTACTTCAAGAATGAGGCGGCCACCGACGAAGCCTGGGAGGGCGGATGGTTCCACACCGGCGACGTGGTGCGCCGGGAATCGGACGGCTCGATGTTCTTCGTCGACCGCAAGAAGAACGTCATCCGCCGCTCCGGTGAGAACATCGCCGCCGTCGAAGTCGAAAGCACGCTGATGCGCCACCCGGCCGTGACGGCCGCCGCCGTCGCCGCCGTGCCCGACCCGGTTCGCGGCGACGAGGTGTTCGCCTGTCTCGTCGTCAACCGCGATCCGACCCCGGAACTGGCGACCGAGATCACCGGCTGGTGCCTGACGCAGCTGGCCTATTACAAGGCGCCGGGCTTCATCGCCTTCGTCGAGACATTGCCGCTGACCGCCACCCAGAAGATCCAGCGCGGTGTCTTGAAGACCCTGGCCGCCGAATTGCTGGAAGCCCCGCAAACGCTCGACCTGCGCGGCATGAAGAAGCGGAGTGCCGCATGAACCGGCGCGCCTATGACGGCGCGGTACTGACCGCACCGGTGACGATCCCCTATCAGCGCTACAGCCAGGAAACCGCCCATTGGTGGATCGCGCGCGGCCTGCGGGCGGTGCTGGACCGGGCCGGGATGAGCCCGCGCGAGCTCGACGGCTTCTCGGTCTCCAGCTTTTCGCTCTTTCCCGACACGCCGGTGGGGCTGACCCAGCATCTCGGCCTGACGATTCGCTATCTCGACACGATCCCGATGGGCGGCGCGAGCGGCGTGGCCGCGGCCAGGCGCGCGGCGCGGGCGGTGCAGGCGGGCGACGTCGATGTCGTGGCCTGCGTCGCCGGCGACGCCAACCGCATCGACAGCTTCCGCCGCCTGCTGTCGTCCTTTTCGCGCTTCTCCATGGATGCAGTCTACCCATATGGCTATGGCGGTCCGAACGCCAATTTCGCGCTTTTGACCGACGCCTACATGGCCGAATACGGTGCCACGCGAGAGGATTTCGGCCGCATCGCCGTTGCCCAGCGCGACAACGCGCTCCGCTATCCGCATGCGCTGATGAAGAAGCCGCTTACGATGGAGCAATATCTCGCGGCGCGCCCGGTGGCCGATCCGGTCGCGCTGTTCGACTGCGTCATGCCCTGTGCCGGGGCGGAGGCGTTCCTTGTCATGCGGGAAGACGAGGCCGAGCGTCGTGGCCTTGCCTTCGCCCGGCTGGATGGAACCATCGAGCGCCACAACGCCTTTCCCGACGATCCGATCCAGTTGCGCGGCGGCTGGGCGATGGATGTGGACGAACTATACGCGATGGCCGATTGCGGCCCGGACGACATCGACCTCCTGCAGACCTATGACGATTACCCTGTGATATCGATGATGCAGATGGAGGATCTGGGCTTTTGCGCCAAGGGGGAGGGACCGGCCTTCGTGCGCGCGCATGATCTCACGGTGACGGGCGATTTTCCGCACAACACGTCGGGTGGACAATTGTCGGTCGGCCAGGCAGGCGCGGCGGGGGGCTATCTCGGCCTTGTCGAGGCGCTCCGCCAGGTGACGGGCGAAGCCGGCCCGACGCAGGTGGAGGGCGCCGGACGCGCGCTCGTCTCCGGCTTCGGCATGATCAATTACGATCGCGGCGTCTGTTCGGCGGCCGCCATCATCAGCGGGGTGACGTCATGAGCACGCCGCTCGAAGCGCCGAAGAAGAAGGATCCGCAGAAGCGCAGCACGGTCCCGACCCTGCCGCCGCTCGGCCGCTCGCGCGCCGCGCTTGGGCTGACGGTCGCGGCGGCGGAGGGCCGTTTCGCCCTGCAGCACTGCGCCGAATGCGGTACCGTCCAATATCCGCCGCGCGACGCCTGCGGCCACTGCCTGTCCTGCGATCTCGTCTGGCGCGACACCGAGACAGGCGGCGTGGTGATCGCCGAGACCCGCATCCACGCGTCGCCCGATCCCTATTTCCGTGAGCGCTTGCCTTGGCGGATGGGCACGGTGAAGCTGGACGCCGGCCCGATTGCGCTGGCGCATCTGCACGGCGATGTCGCGCGCGGCGACCGTGTCCGGCTTGCGCTTCATCTCGACAAGGCCGCGCAGGGCGTGATCGTCGCTCTGCCCGTTGAAAGGACCGATGCGATGGAAGATGACCCGCTGATGCGCAGTCTCACCGCCCATCCGCGCCATCGGCGCGTTCTGATCACCGACGCCCGCGCGCCCGTGACCCTGCCGCTGATCCAGGCACTGCAGAAAGCCGGCGCTGCGCATGTCTTCGTCGGCGAGGCGGAATCATGGCGCCGCTGGCCCGGACGCGATGCGATCGCGGCGCTGGAAAACGTCTCGATCATGCCTCTCGACGTCACCGACGCCGACAGCCTGCAAAGCCTTGCCGGCGAGATCGGCGGCAAGACGGACATTCTCGTCAACACCGCGCGTTTCGTTCGGCCGGGCGGCGTGCTCGGCTCCGACACGGTGTTCGCCCGGGACGAGATGGAGGTCAATGTGCTCGGCCTGATGCGACTTGCGCAGGCCTTCGGACCCAGCATGGCGGCTCGCACGGCCGATGGCGCCAACAGTGCCGCCGCCTTCGTCAACATCCTGTCGGCCCATGCCCTCTCGCCCGATCCGGCCTTTGGCGCGTTTGCGGCGTCGCAGGCGGCGGCGCGGTCGCTGTCGCAGACCTTGCGCGCCGAGTTTCACCAGTCGGGCCTGCGCATGATGAATGTCTATGTCGGTCCGATCGACGACGAATGGCACCAGCCGCTGCCGCCGCCCAAGGTCGCGCCGCAGGCGCTGGCCCGGTCGATCGTCGAGGGGCTTGTCGAGGGACGCGAAGAGGTGTTCTGCGGCGACGTGGCCCGCGACCTGGCCGAACGCTGGCGGCATGACCCCGGCATTCTCGAACGCGAACTGACGGGAGGCGGGGCATGAGCGTTTTGACCGACATGGCGACGGCGCTGGCGAGCGGCGCAGTCAGGGTGGTCGACCTGACGCACAGGCTCGATCCCGACTTTCCGGTGATCGTCCTGCCGCCGGAATTCGGCCAGTGCGCGCGCTTCCGCATGGAAGAGGTCTCCGCCTACGATCATCGCGGGCCGGCCTGGAAGTGGCACAATCTGACACTGAACGAGCACACGGGCACGCATTTCGACGCGCCGGTGCACTGGATTTCCGGCCGTGACGTTCCGAACGGCGCTGTCGACGAGATCGCCCCGGAGAATTTCATCGGCCCCGTCGTGGTGATCGATTGTTCGCAGGGTGCCGCCGAGAACGAGGATTTCGAGCTGACGCCGGCGGTCATCGAGGCGTGGGAAGCCGAGCACGGCACGATCCCCGAGGGCGCATGGGTTCTGATGCGCACCGACTGGTCGAAGCGTGAGCCCATCGACTACCTGAACATGCGCGAGGACGGCCCGCATTCGCCCGGCCCGACACCCGAGGCGATCCAGGCGCTGCTCGCGCGCGGCATTCGCGGGTTCGGCACCGAGACCGTCGGCACCGATGCGGGGCAGGGCGCCCATTACACGCCGCCCTATCCGGCGCATTATTTCCTGCATGGCGCGGGCCGGTTCGGACTGCAATGCCTCGCCAACCTCGACCAGTTGCCGCCGACGGGCGCGCTCCTCATCGCCGCGCCGCTGAAGATCAAGGGCGGCACCGGCAGCCCGCTGCGCGTCCTCGCCCTCGTTCCGGGAGACCGATCGTGACCGACCATACCGCTCTCATCACCGGCGGCAGCAAGGGCATCGGCGCCGATCTCGGCCAGCGCCTGCTGGAGCGCGGCTACCGTGTCATCTCGCTGGCCCGCAACGTGCCCGACTGGTCGCATGAACGGCTGGAGCATGTCGCCGTCGACCTGCTCGACGCCGACGCGGTCGCCGGGGTGGCTGCCGACATCGTTGCGCGCCACGAGGTGACGCACCTGATCCACAATGCCGGGCTGATCTGGCCGAGCCTGATCGAGGAGGCGAAGCCGGAAGACATCGCCGGTCTCGCGCAACTGCATCTCGGTTCCGCGCTGACCCTCGTGCAGGCCTGCCTGCCGGCGATGAAGGCGCGCCAATTCGGCCGCGTCCTGTTCAACGGGTCACGCGCGGCGCTCGGCGTCCCGACGCGCACGGCCTATTCGGCGACGAAGGCCGGAATGGTCGGCATGGCGCGCACATGGGCGCTGGAACTGGCGCCGCATGGCATCACAGTGAATGTCGTCGCGCCCGGACCGATCCTCACCGACAATTTCTGGGGCATCATCCCGAAGGGCAGCGACCGCGAGACCGAGCTTGCCAAGCGCATCCCCGTCGGAAGGCTCGGCACCGTCGACGACGTCACCAACGCCTTCCTGTTCTTCTGCGATCCGGCCAGCAGCTTCGTCACCGGCCAGACGCTCTATGTGTGCGGCGGCGCCAGCGTCGGCAGCATGGCGCTCTGAACCGGGCCTTCAAGTCTTGCCGAAGGCCTCCAGCGCCGAGGCGATCGGGCGCACGGCTTCGATGACGGCGCCCCGCGTCGAGATCGAGGCCAGCGTGCCTTCCACCTTGTCCTGGATGAAGCCGTCGAAATCGTTCCAGACGAGACAGCGGTCGGCCTCAGGTTCGCCCTTGGCGGCGCGGCGCACGGCTTCGTAGAGCGGCACCGTCGCCGGGGACAGGATTTCGCGCGCGTCATAGCTGCCGGCATCCGCGCCGGAGCGAAGCTCGACCGCCTGCACGCCAGTGATCGCCGCCGCCGCCAGGAAATGTTCAAGGATATCAAGCTGGTCGCGGGCGATGTTCGCAGCGTTCATCGACTGCGAATTGATGTTCTGGTTGTACATTTCCGCGTGCGTCGGAAAGCGGTCGGCGACCGACTGGCCGAGGAAGGAGAGGTGGGTCATCATCTGGTTGGTGCCCACATGCAGCGACTTTAGCCCAACATTGACGCCGCCCTCCATGTTGCCGACCAGTGACGGGTTGAGACCGTTGGAGAATTCCGGCGTGATCATCAGCGCGATCTGGCTGTCGATGTGCTTGGCCATCAGCCCGATGAAATAGCGCAGCGAATCCATCGCGATCGCCGTGTATTGGGCGAGGAAATTGCCGGTGTGGAACACCTCGCCGGTTTCCGGGTCGATCAGCGGGTTGTCGTTGGCGCAATTGGCCTCGACCTCGATCTGGCGCGCGGCGGTGACGAGGCCGTCGACCACGGGCCCGAGGAATTGCGGCAGGCAGCGCAGGCCGTAGCGGTCCTGGATCAGCTTGCCGGCCCGGTGCGCGCGCTGGCCGGCCTGCTCCGAGCGAATGGCCTTCGAACCCTCGAGCAGTTCCAGCATCTGCGCCGCCGTCCACACCTGGCCCGGATGCGGCTTCATCGCATGGATAAAGGGGGCGAAACTCTGGTCCGTCGCCAGCATGGATTGGGCAAAGAGCGCGTGGACGCCGAGCGACAGGGCGACGAGATCGGTGGCGCGCGCGATCACATTGGCGGCGACGCCGGTCGAGGCGCCGGTGCCGTTGTTGAGCGCCAGCCCTTCCTTCGGTTCGAGCGGCAGCGGGTCGAGGCCGAGCCGCGTGAGCGCAGTGTGGCAGTCGAGCGTTTCACCATCCATGTCGACGATAAACGCCGGATCGAGCCCGAGCACTGAGGCGCCGATATAGGAGAGCGGCACGAGGTCGCCCGACGCGCCGATGGAGCCGCGTTGATAGACGTGCGGGTGCACGCCGGCATTCAGGAAGGCGACATAGCGTTCGATGATTTCCAGCCGGATGCCGGACGCGCCCTTCAGCAGCGAATTTGCGCGCAACAGCATGGCGGCGCGCACATCGGTGTCCGGCAGTCTGGGCCCGGTGGTCGATTTGTGCTGCCAGAGGGCGACGCGCTGCACGTCGATCAGCAGTTCCGGCCCGACATACTGGTCGGCCATGCCGCCGAACAGCGTCGTGACGCCGTAGACCTGCTCGCCGGTCTCCACGGCGCGCTGGATCACCGCGCGGGATTTTTCGATCCGGTCGAGCACCGCGGGATCGTTGGTGATCGCGACCTTGGCCCCGCGCGCCACCGCCGCGATCTGGCCGATCGCGAGGTCGGCTCCCGAAATTGTCACGGTCATCGATTCTCTCCCTTTGAAATCTGAAATCTGTGGCGCACCCTTGTGCGCTATTCGGTCATCTGCCGCCAGCGTTCCTTCAAGGCGGGCATGTCCGGCGCGTCTTCATAGAGCAAGCCGTCATCCGCGCCGAGCGTGACCCAGGGCTGGCGCGTGGCGGTGAAGATGTGCCCGGCCGGAACGAGCCACGACGTGTCGTCGAGGGTGCCCGGCTTGATCACCATGATGTCGCTGCCGACGATCTGGTGCGTGACCCGCACCCCGCAGGACGGGCAGAACGCGCATTCCATCGGCCGTCCGGACCCGCCCCTGTGGCCGAAGGTCTCGTGCGGACCGACGAGGTCCACCCCGTCGGCCTCCATCATCATCGACGAGCCGAACGCACTGCCGGACTGCCGTTGGCAGACCGTGCAGTGGCAGGCGTAATAGGTCAGCGGCGGCTTGGTGAGGCGATAGCGCAGCTTGCCGCATTGGCACCCGCCCTCGATCGGCAGCGCCGGCACGCGCACGCGGGCAGGCGCCGTCATTGGTCGGTCTCGTTCGCGGCCCGGGGCGGACGCGTCATCACCGCGCCCATATGCACCGGTTCGACCGTCCGGCGATAAACGTCGAGCAACCCGCCGGGTATCTCGACGCCGAAGCGCCCCGCGCTGTCGTCGCGTTTGGCCAGTTCCTCGGCCGCCACGTTCAGGTCGACCCGCCCGGCCTCGACATCGATCGTGATCTCGTCGCCATCCTGCAAGGCCGCCATCGGGCCGCCGGCTGCTGCTTCGGGCGAAGCCTCGCCGACCACCAGGCCGGTGTTGACCAGCCCGGACACCTGGCCTTCGGTGATCACTGCGACATCCTCGATCAGCCGGGCGCCGTCGAGGGCGAAGACCACGGCCGAGGTCAGCGCCATGCCCGGTCCGCCCCGCACGCCGAGACCGCGCAACACGAGCACCTCGCCGGGCTGGACCTCGCCGGCCTTGATGCCGGCCAGCGCCTCGTCGCGGCTGTGGTAGATGCGGGCGGGGCCCGTGTGCTTCATCTTGCGCTCGCCCGAACCGCCGAGCCGGACGATGCCGCCGCCTGGAAGAAGCGTGCCGCGCACCATGTTGATGGTCGGACGGCGCGACAGCGGCGCGTCAAGCGGGCGGATCACGTCGCCGACAGGGGCGGGCGCATCGCCGACGATCTTGCCCATCGTCTCGCCCGTCACGGTGATCGGCGCGGTGTCGAGCTTCGTTTCAAGCCGTTTCAGCACGGAAAGCGCTCCGCCGGCGGCCTCGAAGGCTTCGGTCAGCGTGTGCCCGGAGGGCCGGACGTCGGTCAGAAGCGGGATCTCATGCGCCATGTCGTGGAACATGCCGATCACGTCGACGTCGAGCCCGGCTTCCACCGCGATGCCCTGCAGATGCTTGACGCAATTGATCGAGCCTGAGACGGCCAGCACCATGCGCACCGCATTGCGAATGGCGTCGGGCGTGATGATGTCGCGCGGCTTCAGGTCGGCTTCGACCATCTCGGCGATCCGCGTTCCGGCCGCCCGGGCGTTTTCCAGCATCCGTTCGGAATCGGCCCGCACGGGCGCGGAGCCGGGCAGGCACATGCCGAGCGCTTCGCAGACCACATGCATCGAGTTCGCGGTGCCCATGCCCGCGCAGACGCCGGGCGAGCGGATCGAATTGTCGGCCATCTCGCCCAGTTCCTCGACCGTGATCCGGCCGGCTTGGACGTGGGAGGATTTGAGGAAGACCTCCTCGATGTCGACATGTTCGCCGCGCCATTCGCCGCTCGCCTGGTAGCCGCAGATCACGACGATCGTTGGAATGTTCATGCGACACGCAGCCATCAGCTGGCCGGGCGTGGTCTTGTCGCAGGAGGCAAGGCAGACCATGCCGTCAAGCTGAGCGCCTTCCACTTGGGCCTCGATGTCGTGGGCGATCAGGTCGCGCGATGGCAGGATGTAGGCCCCGCCACGGCCCGCCGAGGTCATGAAATCCGACGGCGCGGTCGTGCGCACCTCGAAGGGAATGGCTCCGGCGGCGCGAATCGCCGCCTTCACCTGCGCCGCGACACCGTCGAGATGCGAGAAGCAGATCGCCAGTTCCGACGAGGTGTTGATGACGGCGATCTTCGGTTTCTCGATGTCCTCGAGCGACAGTCCGAGCGCCCGCCAATGCGCGCGCCGTCCCGCCCAAAGCGCGGTGCCCGGCGTCAGGTTCGATCTGTAGTGTCTGGCCATGCGGCGTCTCCTCCCGGCTTGGCGGCTTTCGCAGGTTGTCCGTGCAAGCTGTTGTTTTCCTTGGGGCAGTCGTCGTAACACATTCCCGAAGCGGGCCTCGCGTGCAAGCGCACGATTTGCGACATCAGCTTTTGCAAATTACATGCTTCCGCGTACACGGCGCCCCAAATAAAATATGTGACCACGAGAATAATCGGGAGGAGCCATCGTGCCGTCACGCACCCAGTTGCGCATCGACGCGGATTTTCATCTGCCGCAGGCAGCCATCGGCGACTTGTTGCCGTTCCTCAACGAGCATTGGCGCAGCCAGGTCGCGGATCGCGAACTGCCGTCGATGCCGTTCAGGCTGACGTCCTATCCGGCGAACTCGCCGCTGACGCGCAACCCGTCCTACGAAGGTCTGGACGTCTCCGCCGCGCTGGACAAGTTCGACACCGGGATCGCGGTCGCATCGATGCTGCACGGCGTCGTCGCCCTGCACAATCCCGACATGCGGTCCGCGCTGCTGAGCGCCGTCAACGATTACGTCGCCAAGACCTGGCTCGACGCCGAGCCGCGCCTGCGCGGCTCCATCCTCGTCTCGGGCGAAGACCCGGCCGCCTCCGTCGCCGAGATCGAGCGCCTGGCCGGCGACAAGCGCTTCGTGCAGGTGCTCATGCTGGCGATGCAGGAAATCCATCACGGCAACCGCCATTACTGGCCGATCTACGAGGCCTGCGAGCGCCACGGCCTGACGATGGCCATCCATGCCGGCGGCCTTTATCGCATCCCGCCGAGCGTTTCGGGCTGGCCGTCGTTCCAGTTCGAAGATTACGTGATGCAGTCCATGGTCTTCGAGAACATCCTGACCGCGCTGATCGGCGAGGGCGTGTTCCAGAAGTTCCCGGATCTCAAGGTGGTCTTCCTTGAAAGCGGCTTCGCCTGGCTGCCGACCACGATCTGGCGCAACGACAAGACGTGGCGCGGCGTTCGCCAGGAAGTGCCTTGGCTCGACCGCAAGCCGTCGGAAATCATGGCGGGCCGTGTGTTCATGTCGCTGCAGCCGAGCGATCCGCCCGGACCCGACGAGCTGCGCCAGATCATCAAGCATATCGGCGGCACCGACATGCTGCTCTATTCCACGGACTATCCGCATCGCCAATTCGATGGCGGCAACGCACTGCCGGAAGGCCTGCCCGAGGACGCGATTCCGGGCATTCTGGCCGGCAACGCCCTGAAGGCCTATCCGCGCCTTGCCGACGATCCGATGGCAAGCCGCGCCGCCGAAACCCTGGAGGAAACGGCATGAACCAGCCGATCGTCGAAACGGACGCCGCGACGCGTCTGCGCATCATCGATTGCGACATCCACCCGGCGCAGAAATCCACCGAGGCGATGTTCCCCTTCATGGAGCAGCGCTGGATCGAGCACATGCAGACCTTCGGCACGCATACGCGCCAGGCGCTGGTCGGCCAGCTCGCCTATCCGCGCATGACCGCCAACGGCATGCGCATGGACTCCAAGCCCGAAGTGGGTCCGCCCGGATCCGACCTGCAGATGCTGCGTGACCAGCACCTCGATCCGCTCGGCATCGAGATCGGCAACCTGATCGCGCTGTCGCGCGGCGGCATGGAGGAACGCAATCCGGACCTCGCCGCGGCGATGGCCAGCGCGGTCAACCAGTGGCAGATCGCCGAATGGCTGGAGCCGGAACCGCGCCTGCGCGGCGGCATCGTGGTGGCGCAGGACAATCCCGATTCGGCCGTCGCCGAGATCGAGAAATATGCCGGCGATAAGCGCTTCGTGCAGATCATCATGTCGACGCGGCCGAACGAGACGCTCGGCACCCGCAAATACTGGCCGATCTATCGCGCCGCCGCCGAAGCCGGCCTGCCGATCGGCCTGCATCCGGTCGGTTTCTCCAACGGCAAGCCGTCGAGCGGTTCGGGCTGGCCGAGCTTCTATTTCCAGGAGCACTACACCTTCGTGCCCGGCGCCGAGGCGCTGGTGACGAGCCTCGTCATCGAGGGCGTTCTGGAAGCCTTTCCGAAGCTCAAGGTCGCGATCATCGAGGGCGGCTTCTCCTGGGCGCCGGCGCTCGGCTGGCGCATGGACAAGCATTTCGACACCTTCCACAAGGAAGTGCCGCATCTCAAGCGCAAGCCTTCGGAATACATGAAGGAGCACTTCTGGTGGGCGACCCAGCCTATGGAAGAGCCGAAGCGGCCCCGCGACATCGTCGATGTGATCGACTGGATCGGCTGGGACCGGCTCATGTATTCATCCGACTATCCGCACTGGGACTATGACGACGCCTATCGCATCTTCCGCTTCCCGGTCGAACCCGATCAGCGTGACGCCGTCCTGAGCGGCAACGCCAGCAAACTCTACGGTTACGCATGACCAGACACGTTGTTGCAGAAGTGGCCGGCTTCCCTGACAAGGGCATCCGCCGGGTCGAAGTCGCGGGCAGGGAACTCTGCCTGATCCGCCTGGGCGACGAGTTCTTTGCCCTGATGGACGTCTGCCCGCATGGTGGCGCGAAACTGTCCGGCGGCCGGCTGAGCGGCATGGTCGAAAGCGACGGGCCGGGCGACTACCGGCCTTGCCGCAATTCGGAAATGCTCAAATGCCCGTGGCACGGATGGGAATATGACGTGCGCACCGGTCAGTCATGGAGCGATCCGAAATCGACGCGCACCCGCGCCTACGCCGTCGAGGCGGTGAGCGGAGGGGACCTGGTGAAGGGCCCCTATGTCGCCGACACCGTGCCGGTCGAGGTCGATGGCGATTATGTCGTCGTCGAGTTCCCCGACAAGGCTGCGAGGCGTGTGGAAGCGGCCGAGAAGGCCTGACGCAACGACACGTCCGCCCTCGGAAGGCAGGCTCCTGCCTTCCGTCTTCACGCGTCAGACGCGAAAGAGCGGCGTCCGGATCGCGTGTTGCATGTATACAAATTGCGCGTGAAGGCGATTCAAAGTGTTGCTTTTCGCAAATTGCGAAAAGCGCTACCGCGATTTCAGTCATTCCCTGACAACGCGAGATTCACTAGCTTCTTTGCGGGAGGAAGCATCACCATGCCGGTATTCAGCAAGACGACGACATTGCGCGGGCGAAAGCCACGCATTTGTGTCGCCTGCGACCTGTATACAGGGCCTGCCGCTTTCACCATTTGACGATCGGCCTTGCGCATCGGACGGCAATCGCCGCCCGGCACGCTGGCTAACCTGTTTCGAACCGTGCGCTGAGCACGGGGAGGGCGCTCATCCAAGGGAGGAGAACTTTTACGATGAGAAAACTGCCTGCAATCGCCTCGGCCATGGCCCTGGCTCTTTCCACCACGGTCGCTTCGGCTGCCGAATACACCTATGGTTCGTGGGTTCCGGCCTCCGACTACATCAACGCCCACGCGCTGCCGGAAGTCTTCAAGCGCATCGAGGAATCCACGGACGGCCAGGTCAAGTGGAACCTCATCGCCGGCGGTCAGCTGGCCGGTGGCGTCGAGACCTTCGCCGCCGTGCAGGACGGGCTGATGGATGCCGGTGTCGCGGCGACCAACTACGTGCCGAACCTGCTGCCCTCGACCGCGACGCTCTACGGCCTCGCCGTGCCGGGTGACGATCCCGTCGCCGCAGCCGGCGCCGCCAACGAGGTGGTGATGCTGCATTGCCCCTCCTGCGTGAAGGAGCTGAAGGCGCTCAACATGGTCGGTCTCGGCGGTTACGCGTCCGCCCCCTACCTGCTGATCTGCCGCGAGCCGATCGAGACGGTCGACCAGTTGAAGAACCTGCGTGTTCGTGCCTCCGGCGCGCCGCTCAACATCATGCAGATGGCCGGCGCCAACACCGTCCAGGTGTCGCTGATCGAGACCGTGTCGCTGCTGCAGCGCGGCGGCGTCGATTGCACCACCGGCATCGGCGACTGGCTGAAGACCTTCGGCTACGGCGATTTCGCCAAGAACGTCACCGATTTCTCGCTCGGCGTGTCCGCGCCGATCCTCGGCATGATCATCAACCATGATGTCTGGGACGGTTTCACCACCGAGCAGAAGAGCGCGCATCTGGAAGCCATCGTGCATCTCTCCGCCGCGCACACGATCAACAACTTCATCATCAAGACGCGCGAAACGCTCGAAGACCAGATCGCCAACAACGGCGTGAAGATGATCGAGCCGAAGAACCCGGAAGAGTGGCAGTCCCTGATGGACAACTTCATCACGGAACAACGCAACATCGCCACCGACTTCGCCAAGGGCTTCGGTGTCGAGGAGCCGGAAGTGTTTCTCGATGCCTACGAGGAAGCCCTCGTGAAGTGGCGCGGTCTGTCCGCCGAGATCGGCACCGATGTCGAAGCATTCGAGAAGGCGCTCTGGGACGAGGTCTACTCCAAGGTTGATCCGGAAAGCCTGTAAATAGATGCTCGACCGGATCGATCGTGTTCTGGAATGGTGGTCGCGGGCGCTTTTGGCGCTCGCGATCCTCGCCGGGCTGGCGATGATGATCCACGTGACCGTGGATGTCTTCGCCCGCACGGTCTTCCACTCCCCACTCAAACAGACCAACCAGATGGTCGCGGCCTATTACATGATCGCCGCCGCCTTCCTCCCGATCGCCTTCCTAGGCAAGCATGACGACCACATCACGGCCGACGTCTTCACCGACTACATGGGCCCGCGGCTGCGTCACGTGCTGCTGATCTTCACCAACATTCTCGGCATGGCCTACATGTATGTTTTCACATGGCAGAGCTGGATTTCCGCCGGCCGGCGCACCGCGCAGGGCGAGGTTCTGGAAATCTCCGGCGGCTACATGATGGTGTGGCCCGGCCGCTGGCTGCTGCCGATCGCCGGCGCGAGCCTGTTCCTCTGCCTGGCGCTGCGCGTCGCTCGTCTGCTCCTGCACAAGGGCGTGGACGAAGAACATCATTCCCGCATTCCGGACGCGTGAGGCCTGATCGATGGACGGATTGATACTCAGCCTGGTTTGCCTGGGCGCGGTGCTGGCGCTCATCGCCATCCGCACGCCGATCGGCGTGGCGCTCGGCGTCGTCAGCTTCTGCGGGTTCTGGTACCTGCGCAATTTCAATGTCGCGCTCGGTCAGCTGCGCGAGATTCCCTATTACTTCGCCGCCAACTGGGACCTCTCGGCGATCCCGATGTTCCTGCTGATGGGCTCGATCGTCTATGTCTCGGGCATCGCCAGCGCGCTCTTCAAGGCGGCCCGTGTGTGGCTGCTGGCGCTGCCCGGCGGTCTCGCGGTCGCGGCGAACATCGCCTCCGCCGGCTTCGCCGCAGGCTGCGGCTCGTCCGTTGCGGCCGCCGCCGCCATGGGCCGGCTCGCCATCCCGGAGATGCGCAAGGCGGGTTACGAGAAGGGGCTCGCCACCGGCGTGGTCGCTTCGGCCGGCACGATCGCCGCGCTCATCCCGCCCTCCATCCTGATGGTGCTCTACGGCATCTTCGCGGAGACCTCGATCGTCGATCTGCTCATCGCCGGCATCATCCCCGGCCTGATGACCGCGGGCGCCTACACGATCATGATCATCATGCGCTGCCGGCTCAATCCGTCGATCGCCCCGCCGACCCATTATGAAGGCGACGATCTGTGGGGCGAGCGCTGGCGTTCGCTGGCCGAGATCTGGCCGCTCTTCGTCCTCGTGCTGGGCGTCATCGGCGGGCTCTATGCGGGCATCGTCACGCCGACGGAAGCCGGCGCGGGCGGATCGGCCCTCGCGCTCCTGATCGCCGTGGTGCAGCGTCGCATGACCTTCGCAAAACTGTGGGAAGCGGTGCGTGACGCCGTGACGACGACCGCGCAGATCTTCTTCGTCGGCGTCGGCGCCTTGATGTTCACCCGCCTGCTGAGCTTCTCGGGCGCCTCCAACATGCTGACGGATCTCGTCGCCCCGCTGGCGCTCGATCCGCTGATGATCGTGATCGCGATGACCGTGATCTACCTCATCCTCGGCATGTTCCTCGACCCGATCGGCATCATGCTGATCACCATGCCGGTGTTCATCCCGCTCCTGAAGGCGCTCGGCTTCGACCTGGTCTGGTACGGCGTCCTCGTGGTGAAGTTCATCGAGATGGGGATGCTGACCCCGCCGCTCGGCTTCAACGTCTTCGTGGTCAAGGGCGTCGCCGGGCCGGACTTCCCGCTGTTCACGATCTTCCGTGGCGTCGGCTGGTTCCTGGTCTGCGACCTGGTCGTGGTGGCGTTGCTGATCGCCTTCCCGCAGCTGTCCCTGTTCCTTCCAAGTTTCATGAATTGAGTGAGGCGTCGCGATGAGCGAACAGACCTATGACTACATCATCGCAGGCGGAGGCACCGCGGGGTGCCTCCTCGCCAACCGCCTGAGCGAGAAACCCGACACCCGCGTCCTGATGGTCGAGGCGGGCGGCTCCGGCCGGCATCCCTTCATCGAGATCCCGCTGATGCTGCCCAAGCTGCTCGGCAATCCGCGATTCGACTGGATGTACAAGACCGCACCCGAGCCGCATCTGGGCGGGCGCACCATCACCTTGCCGCGTGGCAAGGTGCTCGGCGGCTCGTCGGCGATCAACGGCATGGTCTATGTGCGTGGGCACCGCTGGGACTATGACAACTGGGCCGCGCAGGGCAATGACGGCTGGGCCTGGTCGGACGTGCTGCCCTATTTCATGCGCTCCGAGGGCTGGGTCGGCGAGGACCTTCAGGGCCACGGCCGCAACGGCGAATGGAAGATTTCCGATCCCGGCATGCGCTGGCCGGTGCTCGACGGCTATCTCGACGCCGCCGACGAGATCGGCATCAAGAAGACGCGCGACTACAATTGCGGCGAGAACGAAGGCGCCCAGTATTTCCAGTCGCTGATCCTCAAGGGCCGCCGCCAGTCGACCGAGAAGGCCTTCCTGCGCCCGGCCGCCGACCGGCCGAACCTGACCGTCGTCACCGGCGCGATGGCTGAACGCGTCGTCACCGACGGGCGCCGCGCGACGGGCCTCGTCTTTCGCCAGAACGGGCAAAGCGTCACGGCGACCGCGACGCGCGAAGTCATCCTGTCTTCGGGAGCCTATGGCACGCCGGCCCTCATGGAGCGGTCGGGCATCGGCCAGGCCGACAGGATCAAGGGGCTCGGCCTCGAGGTGGTCCACGACCTCCCGGGCGTCGGCGAGAACCTGCAGGATCACTGGCACATCCGCATCACCCATCGCGTCCAGAACACGACGACGCTCAACGGCCGCGCGGGAAGCTTCTTCGGCAAGGCGCTGATGGCGGCCGAATACGGGCTGTTCCGAACGGGACCGATGTCGGCGCAACCGCCGCTTCTGGCCGTCTTCGCCCGCGTCATGGAGGACGCGCCGGCACCCGACGTGCAGATCCACACCTCGGCGGCGAGCTACGATCGCGTCGGCGGGCCGATGCACGACTATCCGGGCATCACCTCGTCGGTCTGCATCCTGCGGCCCGAGAGCCTCGGCCACTGCCACGCGACCAGCACGGAGCCGGCCGAGCAGCCCGAAATCGTGCACAACTTCCTCGCTACCGACTATGATTGCGAGATCGCGGCCCGCTCGGTCGAACTCGTCCGCAAGATCACCGCGGCCCCGGCCATGGCGAAATACGCGCCGCAAGAGACCTCGCCCGGTCCCGCCAAGACGTCGCGCGAGGAACTGATCGACTATGCGCGCCAGACCGTCGCCACCACGTTCCATCCTGTCGGGACGGCGAAGATGGGGCAGGGCGCGGACGCCGTGGTCGACGCGAAGCTGAAGGTCCATGGCATGGACGGTCTTCGCGTGGTCGACGCCTCGATCATGCCGACGATCCCGTCGGGCAACACCTGCGCGCCGGTGGTGATGATCGCCGAACGCGCGGCGGACCTGATCCGCGCCGCCGCCTGACGGGCGGCGCGCAGCTCTCCCGAGCTGTTGCGAAACGCGAAAGGCGGGTTCGCGACACCGGCCGTTCATCGGACGCGCGACCGCACGTAGTTACGATGGGGAATGGAAAGACAGACGCCGCGGGATGATCCTCCCGGCGAAGACAGAAAGGCCTCACCATGAGCGACCAGAAACCTCGCGTTCAGGAGATCCGGCAGTCGGAAGACCGGTTCCTCTCCTCCGACATCTTCGACGAGCGCAGCCACACCTTCGCGCCGCGCAACGGCAAGGGCACGATGATCGAACCGCAGCGCGAGATCGCGATCTACCACAATTGCGATGTGCTCGTGGTCGGCGGCGGCACGGCCGGAACCGCCGCGGCGCTCGCCGCCGCGCGCACCGGCGCCGATGTCGTGGTGCTGGAGCGCTACAACCATCTCGGCGGCCTCTCGACGGGCGGCGCCGTCATCTGGATCGACCGGATGACCGACTGGGACGGCAACCAGGTCATCCAGGGCTTCGCCAAGGAAGTCATCGACCGCCTGCCGGCCGATGCGGTCGCCGGGCCGGAGCGCAAGCTCTGGGGCGTCAAGGACGACGCGCTGGCCAAATACTGGCGGCTGCGCACCTCCGCCTTCCACGGCATCGTCACCTGGGCGCCGACGCTGGATCCCGAACGGATGAAGCTCACCACCCAGGAGATGCTGATCGAGGCCGGCGTGCGCATCGTCTACCACTCCTGGATGTCGGTCCCGGTCGTCGAGGACGGCGCGGTCAAGGGTGTCGTCTTCGAGAGCAAGGAGGGCCGCCAGGCGCTGATGGCCAAGGTCGTCGTCGACTGCACCGGCGACGGCGACGTCTTCTCGCGCGCCGGCGGCGGGTTCGACACCGACATCGAGGAGGGCGACGTCCACCATTCGGCCAATACCGGCTTCATGCTGTGCGGCGTGGACATGGAGACCTGGCTCGACTTCCGCCTGAACGAACCGGAGGCCTTCGCCGAACTCAACAAGCTCGGCCGCGAGACGCTCGGCTTCTTCCAGGCGCCCTACGTGTCCTGGCGCAATGACGTCGCGCTGTTCCTCGGGCCGCGCCAGTCCGGCCTGTCCGCCGTCAATGTCGACGACCAGACCGAGCTCGAAATCCGCTCGCACCGCTTCATGCGCACCCACTGCGAGTTCTTCCGCAAGCATGCGCCCGGCTTCGAGAAGGCCTGGATGATGCTCAGCGCGTCGCAGCTCGGCGTGCGCCACACGCGTCGCCTGCAGGGCGTCGGTCGCGTCGAGCGGGCGCAATGGGACAAGGGCGAGGTGCTGCCCGACGAGATCGGCGTGAGCCCGTCGGTGTCGCCGAAATTCCCGGTGATCTCGGTGCCCTATGGCGCGCTGGTGCCGGCCCGTCTCGATGGGGTTCTGGCGGCCGGGCGGCACATTTCCTGCGACGCGAACTCGCATGGCTTCATGCGCGAGATCCCGCAATGCTGGCTGACCGGGCAGGCCGCCGGCGCGGCAGCGGGCGTGGCCGCCAACCGGGGCGTTCAGCCGCGCAACGTCGATATCGGCGAAGTGCAGGAGACTTTGCGCAAGCAGGGCGCGGTGGTGCGCAGCCGGGTGCTCGCCGAGGCGGCGGGCTGAGGCGTGGACGCGTCTTCATCGGTCCGTTTTCCGCTCCCGGCGTTGACTCGCGGGGTGATTGCGGCTCCGATCCCCTGAAATGGACGTCTTTTCAAACATCAAGGCCTTCCTGACCGTCGCGCGGCTCGGCAGCTTCTCCGCTGCCGCCCGCGAGGCGCACACCGTGCCGTCGGTCATTTCCAAGCGCATTTCGCAGCTCGAACACCAGCTGAAGACGCAGCTCTTCATGCGCTCCACCCGCGGGCTGGAGCTGACCGAGGCCGGTTACGGCTACCAGCAGCGCTTCATCGCGCTGATGGACGAGCTCGATTCCGCGCTGGCGGGTGGCGACGGTGCGGCGCTGCCACAGGAACACATCCGCATCAAGTGCCCCTCGACGCTGCTCGCGATGCATCTGAGCGACGTGCTCATCAAGTTCCGTATCGAAAATCCCGGCGTGCGCATCGACCTGATCATGATCGACCGGACGGTGAACCCGCTGGAGGAGGGCTATGATTTGGCGCTCGGCGCCTTGCCCGCGACCTATCCGCATGTGCTCGACGTCCCGCTCTGCCCGTTGCCGCGGATGATCGTGGCTTCGCCCGACTATCTGAGGCGCCGCGGGCTTCCTACCCATCCGCGCGACCTCGCCAACCATGATTGCATCATCTTCCCGGCCAGCGGTACGCGCTGGACGTTTGACGGCCCGTCCGGCGAGTCCTCCGTGGAGGTCAACAGCGTCTTCAGCACGACCGACAGCCGCATTCTGCGCGACGCGGCCGTGGCCGGCGTCGGCGTGACGATCGTCTCGGAATACATGGCGCGACTGCCGCTCGATGCCGGTCGGCTCGTGGAAATACTTCCCGACTACAAGGTGCCGGAACTCTACATGAAGGTGCTGGTGCCCGAGAGCCGCAAGACCAGCCCCACGGTCCGGGCGATCGTCGAGGCCCTCGTGTCCGCGTCGCAGCCGATGCCGCCATGGGAACGCGATTGAACGTCCCGCTCCGAGTGTTTGTCGTCTTTGCTGCGCTGCAGCATGTCTCGGGCAAGATGAATTCGACTTAAGTCTCACTTTTCAGAAGACAAGGTGACGGCCCATTTTCGGTCCTATTGTGAATATTCGATTCACAATATGTTAGGGTCTGATTTGTACCGTTTTAGGCTCAGAAAACCTCGCCACTCGGAGGAGCGTGAGGCAATGGACAATGAACAATAACAATAAGTCCGCTGTGTCGGGTCGGTTTTCCGTCCTTCTCGTCGAAGACAATCCCGGTGATCGCCGCCTTGCGGAGTTCGCGCTCATGCAAGGTGCAGAGGCGGAAGATGCCTCATGCGACCTGTCCCCGGTCGGTTCCCTCAAGGAGGCGAAGCGGCTGCTCGAGGACGATGATCGCGTGTTCGACATCGTGCTTCTCGATCTCGGCCTGCCCGACGCCAAGGGCATCGAGACCCTTGGGGGCCTGCGCGACACCGATCCCGACATTCCCGTCGTCATCCTCACCGGCGAATCCGACGACCTCCTGGCCGGCGAGGCGCTCAAGCACGGCGCGTCCGACTATGTCGAGAAATCCGAGCTGGGAGCGCGGTCGCTCTGGCGCGCGGTGCGTTACGCGATCGAGCGCAAGAGGCACGAGCACGAACTCATGCGCCTGGCGAAGACGGATGCCCTGACCGGCGTCAGGAACCGCCGCGCGTTTTTCGACATCCTCGAACGGTCGCTCGAGAACGCCCGCCGGACGGATTTGTGTTTCGCCGTGCTGATGATCGACATCAACGGCTTCAAGCAGGTCAACGACATTTTGGGCCACAGCGCCGGCGACGACCTGCTCAAGACCATCGCCGGTCTCCTCACCACTCAGTTGCGCCGCACCGACACCGTGGCGCGGCTCGGCGGCGACGAGTTCGCGGTGATCGCGACCAATCTCAAATCGCCCAACAGCGCGCTCGAGATCGCCGAGAAGATCCGCAGGTCGGTCCGCGAGATCGGCGCGCTGAAGGATTCGTCGCTGCGCCCGTCGGCCAGCATCGGGATCGCGGTCTACCCGGACGACAATTCGCCGGCCGACGTTCTCGTCTCCCATGCCGACACGGCAATGTACCGGTCGAAGCGCGATCCGGCCGGCGCGGCCTACTACTATGACGAGGCCATGCATCGCGAGGCCGTGCATCGTCACAAGATCAAGACGAACATGATCAGCGACATAAAGGGCGGCAAGTTCTATCTCGACTATCAGCCGATCGTCGATGCGACGACTCATGGGATCGTCGGCCTTGAGGGGCTGGCGCGCTGGAAGGACGCTGACGACAAGATCATCGCGCCGAGCGAGTTCATTCCGATTGCCGAGGAGTGCGGCTGGATCTCGACGCTCGGCGCCTGGCTGATCGACGAGGCCTGCAAGTTCATCCTCGAGATGGAGGAGGCGTCTCTGCCGGCGATCCCGATCTCGATCAACGTGTCTCCGGTGCAGTGCCGGGAGCCCGGCTTCGCGCTTGAGGTCACCAGCACGATACTCCGCCACGGCGTCGATCCGGCGCTGATCAACATCGAGATCACCGAATCGGCGATCATGCAGGACATCGAAACCGCGAGCCGCAGCCTGAGGCTGCTGAAGGATGCGGGTCTGGGCGTGCATATCGACGATTTCGGAACGGGTTACTCCTCCCTGTCCCATCTGAAGGACCTGCCGCTGAACCATTTGAAGGTCGATCGCAGCTTCGTCAGCGAGATGATGAATGAGACCGGCTCCCGCCGTATCGTCGCGGCGGTTGCGGGACTGGCGAAGACGCTTGATTTCAAGACTGTCGCGGAAGGCGTCGAAAGCGCGGAGCAGGCGCAGGCTCTGGCCGATCTCGGGATCGACTACCTGCAGGGCTACTATTTTTCGCGCCCCGTCTCTGTCGCCCATCTCAAGCATTGCCTTGCGAATGGCGGATGCATCAACAGCGGCAAGTCCGCACGGATTCTGTCCCTGTCCGACCGCCGCGCCAGCCGCGCGGCGGCGGAATCCAATGGTTGATCGGGAGGATGTGTCATGTGGAAACCCGACGCGGAGTATGACGGCCCCATTCGGGTCATCGTCATCGAGAACGGCGAGCCTTCGACAAGCCGGCTGAAACGGCTTCTCGCCAAGGATCGCACGCTGGACATCGCCTATGCGAACGAATGGCATCAGGTGAGAACGGCGCTCACGGGCGGCGTCTACGACGTCGCCATCATTCACGGCGGCATCGGCGAGGACACCGCCTTCGGTGTCAACGAGCGGCTCAAGGATCTCGCTGAAACGCCGCCGGCAACGATCATGTATGGCGGCCAGAATTCCTCCCAGCTGATGCGAAGGGCGTTCCGCCTGGGCTTCAGCGACGTCATCAGCGCCGATGATCCGCTCGACGACGGGCTGTTCCGGTCGATCGCCTACGCCTCATCGGTGTTCCGCAGCGCCCGGCAGAAGCGCAGCCAGATAGAACGGCTGGAGCGGCTGGCCCAGCGTGACGCGCTGACCGGCTTGCCGAACCGTTGCTTCCTTGAGGAAAGACTGGGACAGCTCCGGGCTCTCTCGAACCGATGCGAGGTCAGCTACCAGCTTGTGCTGCTCCGCATCGTGGAAGCGGGAGAGGTCGCGGCGCGTTTCGGGTTTCATGCCGCCGAAAGGATCGTCTACGACTGTGGTGCGGCATTGCGGGCCACGGCGCGCAATTCCGACGATTTCGGGCGGGTCGATTTCGACACGTTCTTCTATCTCCTCGACAATGCGATCGGTACGCCGGACCTCGACGCGCTCGTTGACCGGCTGGCAGGAGCGATGGCGGTCTCCGTGCAGACAGATGAACTTTCGGTGACGGTTTCCGCGCGAACGGCGATGGCGTCCTTCCCGTCGGGAGAACTGGCGCCCGATGCGTTCATTGCAGAGCTGCGAGGCGGCCTGCGGTTCAGGCCTTCTGCCGAGGGCGAGGCGCCTTCCCGGGTGATGGCATCGCAGGCCGATCCTCAGGTTCAAGCCAAGATGGCACCTGTGGACGCGGACGGAGCGATCGACCGCAACTCCAACCGTCGCGCGGAGCATCGCCGCCGCGTCTTCAAGCGGGGCGCGATCGTGCTCAACAACGGCTTCAGCACGGTGAGTTGCACGATCCGCGACGTCTCGGAGGGCGGCGCCCGCATCGTGGCCGACGGCCAGTTCGTGGCGCCCGACCGCTTCGAACTGCTCTTCGTGGAGAGCGGGCAGCGGTTTGTCGCCCAGAAACGCTGGCAGGCGCAGAACCAGATCGGCCTGCAATTCGTAGCCTGACGGAACCGAGAGTACGGACCATGGTGGACTACGAAATCGCGCCGGGCGCGGCGAAAGCGTCCCGCGCGCTGGCCGGCGTCTTTGCTCCCGGCAAGGTGAGGTTCGGCCTGCGCGCCAAGATCACGCTGGCCATGATCGCCATCAGCGTTGTCTCGCTGGCGTCGCTGACCTTCTACATGTATCGCGGGGTCGATCTCCTGACCGAGCGCGACCTGACGCGCCTGTCGAGGAGCGTCGGCATCACGGCGTCGCGGCTTGCCGCCGAAATGGACAACTACCGCAAGGACACGCTGTTCCTGTCCAAGACGCCGCCCATCATGGGGATTCACCGGGCGCATGACGCCGGTGGCATCGATCCTGCCGACGGCTCGACGGACGTCTTGTGGCGGGACCGGCTCGCAACCATCTTCACTGGTTTGCTGGAGGCGCGGCCCGAATACATCCAGGCCCGCTACATCGGCGTCGATAACGGCGGTCGCGAGTTGGTGCGCGTGGACCGCCGGACGTCCGGCGCGATCGAAACGACGCCGCCCGAACTGCTGCAGGCGAAGGCGGACCGTCCCTATTTCATGGACGCCGCACTGTTGAACGCGGGCATGGTCTATTTTTCCGACATCGACCTGAACCGGGACTTCGGCGCGATCGAAGTGCCGCATCGCCCGGTCGTGAGGACGGCGACCCCGATCCGCGACGGCAATGGCAAACTGCTCGGGATGGTCGTCATCAACATCGACTTCCAGTTCCTCCTCGACAGGACCGCGGGGGAAATCCCCGATCAATTTTCCCTCTATGTCGCCAATTCCCATGGCGATTTCCTCGACCATCCCATCGCGGCACGCGCCTTCGGCTTCGATCTCGGTCACCGATACCTGCTCCAGGAGGAGCTGCCGCAAATGGCTGGCGTCGTCGCCGACAGGGTCGCTGGGTTCGCCGGCCTGATCGACGTGGAGGGCGGTCGTCATCTCGCCGTGGCGGAGGCCGTCTCCTACGATCCCTCCGACCGCGAGCACGACATCATCCTGGCGACGGTGGCGCGCGAGGCCGGCCTCTCGGCGGAAGCCCGCGCCCTCCAGAAGGGAGCCCTTCTGGCCGGCACCGTGATGCTGGCCTTGAGCATGGTGGCGATCGTCTGGCTGGTGGACTTGATCGTCCGGCCGCTGACCGGCATGACGCGCATGGCGATGGGCATTGCGGCGGGCGACCGCGCCATCGACGTGTCGGGCTTCGCCGGCCGTCGCGACGAAATCGGCAACCTCGCCAACTCCTTCGCGACGATGACCGGGGAAATCGCCAGGCGGGAAGGCGAACTCATCGAGCAGAAGAACGCACTCTACCAATCCGAGGCGCTGTTTCGCGAGACGGTGGAATTCGCGCCGGACGGCCTGCTCATCGTCGATGCGGACGGAATGATCGTCCTGGCGAACTCCGCCGTGCAGAGCACTTTCGGCTACAGGCAATCCGAACTGATCGGAAAGCCGGTGGAGATGCTCGTTCCCGACGCAGCGCGCCAGAAGCACAGGGCGTCGCGGGCGGCATACGCGATGGCTCCGACCCGCAGGAACATGCTGTCGGGCTTGGACATTGTCGGTCAGGCGAAGGATGGCGCGTCGATCCCCGTCGAGGTGAGCCTCGGCCCTGCGAACCTGCAGGGCGACCGCGTCACCCTCGCGATCATCCGCGACGTGAGCGAACGCCGCGAACTCGAACGCACGCTCTCCGGCTATGCCGCGGAACTCGAGCGGTCCAACGCCGAACTCTCGCAATTCGCCTACATCGCCTCGCACGACCTGCAGGAACCGCTGCGCATGGTCGACAGCTACGTCAACCTGCTGGCGCGGCGCTACAAGGGCAAGCTCGACGAGGAGGCGGACGAATTCATCGGCTTCGCCACAGACGGCGCCCGCCGGATGAAACAGCTCATCAACGAGCTGCTCGACTATTCGCGGGTCAGCAACCGGCCCCTGAAGCTGGCGAGCGTCGATACGGGCGCGATGGTCACCCGCGTGACGGACCTGTTGCATGACCGGATCGTGGAGGCCGACGCCGTCATCACGGTCGCCGACATGCCGACGGTCTCCGCCGACCCGGGTCAGCTCGAACGGCTCTTCGTCAACCTCGTTTCCAACGCGATCAAGTACCGGGGAGAGGACGCGCCGAAGATCGACATCACTGTCGAGCTTAAAGACGGCATGTACGAATTCTCGGTGCGCGACAACGGCATTGGCATCGCACCCGAGTTCAGGCAGAAGGTCTTCGAGATCTTCACCCGGCTGCACAGCCGGGCGGAATATGACGGAACCGGCATCGGGCTGGCGTCCTGCAAACGGATCGTCGAGCGTCATGGCGGAGAGATCTGGGCCGAGGGTTCGGAAACGGTAGGATCCGTCTTCCGGTTCACCTTGCCCGCGCAAACGAAGGAAGCCTAGCGCCGTGCCCAACCGCTCATTCGGCCGCCCGATCGAAATCCTGCTCGTCGAAGACAACCCTGCCGATGTCCGGCTGACACAGGAAGGTCTCAAGGAGGCCAAGGTGTCCAATGTCATGCACGCGGTCGGCAACGGCAAGGACGCCCTGGACTACCTCTTCCAGCGCGGCACCTATGCGGATGCCAGTCGACCCGACCTTGTCCTGCTCGATCTCAACCTGCCTGGGGTCAGCGGCTACGACGTGTTGATCGCGGTCAAGGCAGATCCGGACTTGAGAACCATTCCGGTCGTGGTGCTGACATCGTCCGAGTCGGAAACCGACCGCACCCGTGCCTACGAGCAGCACGCGAACTGTTTCATCTCCAAGCCGGTCGACTTCGACGGCTTCCTCGAGATCGTGAAGTCGATCGAGGATTTCTGGTTTTCCGTCGTCAGCCTGCCGCCGACGAAATAGCGACAGTCGGGGACGCGCGTGGGGGGCGTCCTATTCCGCGGTCAGCAAGCGGGCGGCAGCGTTGCGCGCATGGTCGGCGACGCCGGGATCGCGCGTGATCAGGGCCGCGACGATGGCGCCATCGATGAGCAGGTTGAGCTCATGCGTCAGCCCGTCCGGATCCTGCGGCCGCGCCACCTGGGCCAGTTCGTTGATCTTTCCCAGCACGATCTTCTTGTGCTTGAGCGTCAGGAGGCGGATCCGGTCGTCTTCCTTGTCATGCTCGCCGACGGCGTTGATGAACGGGCAGCCGTAGAAATTCTCCTCCGCGAACCACGTCTTCAGCACGTCGAAGAGATGCACCAGCTTGTTGGCGGCGTCGCCCGGCAGGGCGTCCACCTCGTCGGAGAACCAGTCGCGCCAGGTTGAGCCCTCGCGCTCCAGCACGGCCTCGATCAGGCCCTCCTTGGAGCCGAACGCCTTGTAGAGCGTGGTCTTGGCGGTTCCCGCCGCCGCGACGATGGCGTCCACGCCCGTCGCGTTGATCCCGTACCGGCAGAAGAGGTCGCTCGCCGCGAGCAGGAGCCTTTCGCGCGCGGCCCCCGGATACTGGGCGATATTGTCCGCGGGTGTCTGTGCTGTCGTGGCGGTCACGGTGCCCTCGCAGGTGTTCCGAATGAACGGGGTGAACAGAACGATCATTCTCCCTTAGAGGGCCGCGCGGGCATTTTCAACGAAAAGACGCGTCCGGCCCGGCAGTGTACCTGACGTACACCGCGACGCGGATTCTGACGTTTTTGAAGGCAGCGCCTCATCTTTGTGCAGCGCGAAAATCCCGGTCTTCCGGGGTTTTTCGAAAAGAATCAAAGGAAACAGACCGTTATGTTTCCTCATGCGAACTGGCACGCATTCTGCATAAGAGAAAACAGAACGGTTTGTTGCATAAGGGGAAGCATGTTGAAGGGCGCGCATCTAGCTGTGGAGAAGGTCAGCCACACCTACCGACGTGGTCGCCAGCAGGCCCTTGTCGACATCGACCTTGAAGTGAAGCCGGGGGAGGCGCTAGCCCTCGTCGGCCGGTCCGGTTGCGGCAAGTCGACGCTTCTTCACATCATGTCGGGCCTGCTCGCGCCGAGCGCCGGCAAGGTGTGGATCGACGGCGCGAAGGTCGAGGAACCGTCGCCGCGCTGGGTCGTGATGTTCCAGCAGCCCTCGCTCTATCCCTGGATGACGGTCGCCCAGAACGTCGCGCTCGGCCTGCGCTTCACCGGTCGGTCGCGCGAGATCGCCAGCCGTGTCCCCGAGATGCTGAAGCTGGTGGAACTGTCCGACTACGCCGACCGCAACGTCCAGGATCTCTCCGGCGGTCAGCAGCAGCGCGTCGCGCTGGCGCGCTCGCTCGCCCCGTCGCCCGAGATCCTCTTCCTCGACGAACCCTTCTCCGCCCTCGACGCCTTCACTCGCGGCAGCCTGCAGCGCGACGTGCGTCGCATCGCGCGGGAACTGGGCATCACGCTGATCCTCGTCACGCATGACCTGCCGGAGGCCGTGACCATGGCCGACCGTGCCGTGGTCCTGTCGGCCAATCCCGGCCGCATTCGCGAGATCGTGCCGATCGAACTGGAGAACCGCGACGATCTCCGCACGGCCGAATACGCCAAGGCGCGCGGACGGCTCGCGGCCGCCTACGAACATGCCGCCGGCCTCGGCCTCGCACCGGGCGCCGAACCGGCCTCTGCGAAACGTGCCGCCACCGGCGGCGGTGAAGACGGGCAGGGGCGCAACGCCGCTCTGCCCGCGGCCCGTTGAACCCAAACCAGCAGCGAAAGGAAGACCGATGACCGACAAGTCCAAGACCCCGACAGACGTCACCGACTGGGACGACGAGTATTTTCCCACCGACTTCACGCGTCGTCAGACCCTCGACATGTTCGCCGCCGGCGGCCTGATGGCGGCCCTCGGCCCGCTGATCGGCGCCATGAGCACTCCGGCTTTCGCTGCCGCCAGCGACGAGGTCGTGCGCACCGGCTACCTCCCGATCACCGACGCCACGGCGCTGCTCGTCGCCCACGGCATGAACTTCTTCGAGGAGGAGGGCCTTAAGACGGAGCGGCCGACGCTCATCCGCGGCTGGTCGCCGCTCGTCGAGGGCTTCGTCTCCGGCAAGTTCAACCTGGTGCACTTCCTCAAGCCGATCCCGGTCTGGATGCGCTACAACAACAACATCCCCGTCAAGCTGATGGCCTGGGCGCACACCAACGGTTCCGGCCTGGTGGTTGGCGGCCACACCGACATCACCGATTTCAGCCAGCTCGGCGGCAAGCAGGTGGCGGTGCCCTTCTGGTATTCGATGCATAACATCGTGCTGCAATATGCGCTGCGCAAATCGGGCGTGAAGGCGGTCATCAAGGGCGAGGGTGAAGCGCTCGCCGCCGACGAGTGCAACCTGCAGATCCTGCCGCCGCCGGAGATGCCCGCAGCGCTCGCCTCCAGGAAGATCGACGCCTACATCGTCGCCGAGCCGTTCAACGCGCTGGGCGAGATCAAGGCCGGCGCCCGCATGCTGCGCTTCACCGGCGACATCTGGAAGAACCACCCGTGCTGCGTGATCTGCATGCACGAGCAGGCGACGACGGAAAAGAAGGAGTGGACCCAGAAGGTCATGAACGCGGTCGTCCGCGCGCAGATCTACGCGTCCAACAACAAGAAGGAAGCCGCAAGGCTGATGTCGAAGGACGGCGAGGGCTTCCTGCCGATGCCGGCCGAGGTCGTCGAGCGCGCCATGACCCTCTACACCGAAGAGGAGTCGTATGCGCAAAGCGGCGCGATCAAGCATGCCGCCGAGTGGGGCAACGGCCGCATCGACTTCCAGCCCTGGCCCTATCCGTCGGCCACCAAGCTGATCGTCGAGGAAATGAACAAGACCGTGGTCGGCGGCGACACGACCTTCCTCGACAATCTCGATCCGCAATTCGTGGCCGACGACCTCGTCGATTACGAGTTCGTCAGGAACGCGCTCGAGAAATACCCGGAATGGAAGGACGATCCGTCGGTCAACCCGGGCGATCCGTTCAACCGTGAAGAGGTTCTCGAGCTGTGAGCACGGACATCACAGCCGATCCGGCCGCGCTTGCGGCCGGATCGGAGCCCGACCGCGTGAACCACTTCCAGTTGCTCCGGGGCCTCGGCTTCGCGGCGGTCGGCATGGTGCTGCTTCTGGCGATGTGGTGGGTCGGCGGTTACGCGGTCCAGAACAATCCGGCGACGACGGCCTTCGCCGACTTCGCGCCGGGCCCCGCGCTCAGCCGTCTGCAGGACATGCTGTCCAGCGGCGAGGCGTGGGAGATGACTGTGCCCAGCCTGCAGCGCGTGCTGCAGGGCATGGTTATCGCCATCGCGATCGGCGTGCCGGTGGGCATCCTGATCGGCCGCGTGCAGGTGCTGCGGGAAATCACCAACATCCCGTTCCAGTTCCTGCGGATGATCTCGCCCCTGTCGTGGATGCCGATCGCCGTGATGGCGTTCGCCACCTGGGACGGCGCTATCGTCTTCCTGATCGCGGTGGCCGCCGTCTGGCCGATCCTGTTCTCGACGGCCGCCGGCCTGCGCCGGGTCGATCCGTCCTGGTTCAAGGTGGCGCGCAATCTCGGCGCACGTCCCTGGCACATGCTGTTCGTCATCATCTTCCCGGCGATCAGCCAGGACATCCTGACCGGCATCCGCCTGGCGCTGGGCGTCGCCTGGATCGTGCTGGTGCCCGCCGAATATCTCGGCGTCACCTCCGGCCTTGGCTACTCGATCAACGATGCCCGCGACACGCTCGAATATGACCGGCTCGCCGCGACCGTCGTGATCATCGGGGTCATCGGCTTCCTGCTCGACTTCGCCTGCCAGCAGGCGATCGCGAAACTCAGCTGGCACCGCGAAGACTGACGCGGGCCGAACGTCAACCAATCAGGGACAGAAAGAGGAGAATCCAAATGTCCAGCCAACCCGCAACCGCCCTGACGGGCTGCCTCGCGCCCATCGACAAGACGGGTCTCGAAGGCCTCATCGAGAAGGGCAAGGCCGACCCCAAGGCCGTCAAGACGCTGAAGTGCAAGACGGTGGCCGAAGGTCGCTTCCGCCACGCCAACTACATCCGCGATCTCGAGCCCTACATCGTCGACGAGCCGCCGGGCCTGCTTGGCGACGACACCGCGCCAAACCCGTCGGAAGCCTCGCTCGCCGCGCTCGGTTCCTGCATCGCCGTCGGCCTGCACGCCAACGCCGTCCATCGCGGCATCACCGTCAACTCGCTGGAAGTCGAACTGGAAGGCGATCTCAACATCACCGCCGTCTGGGGCACGGGCGACGTGTCCGAGAAGCCGGTCGGCTTCACCGACGTGCGCATCATCGTCCACATGGACGCCGACGCGCCGCAGGAGACGATCGACGAGCTGGTCGCCCATGTCTGCCAGTGGTCGCCGGTGTTCAACACCTTCTCGCGTCCGGTGAACATGGAAGCCAAGTCCGCGTGATCCGAACGGGCCGCGTCCGCCGCCCGGCGGGCGCGGCCCCTGCCAAACCCATTGTCCAGGAGATCCGAGATGAACATCGTCGCTCCCATCAGCACCCTAGATTTTGACGAGATCGAGCGGATTTCGTCCAACGACCTGACGTCTCTCGTCCGCAAGATCGACGATGAGCGCGTCTACCCGGAAGAGATCGTGCGCGCATATGGCGCAGCGGGAGCGTTCGGCACCCATGTCGGCGGCGTGAACGGCAATGTCGATCTGACCGACGCCATCATGGCCATGGCGCGCGCCTCCGAGGTGTGCCTGTCCACCGGCTTCTGCGTGTGGTGCCAGGACACGCTGGCCTGGTACATCGCCTCGTCGGACAATGACCTTCTCAAGACCGAGGTGCTTCCCAAGGTCGCCAAGGGTCAGTCCCTCGGCGGCACCGGCATGTCCAACCCGATGAAGGCCATCGGCGAGATCGAGCGCATGCGCTTGAAAGGCGAGCGCGTCGAGGGCGGCTACAAGGTCAAGGGCGTGCTGCCCTGGGTCTCCAACTTGGTCGAGGACGGCTATTTCGGCACGGTCTTCGACGTCGAGGTCGACGGGCAGGACAAGCCGAAGCGCGTCATGGCGATCATCCATGCGGGCTGGGAAGGCATCAGCCTCAGGCTCGACCACGAATTCGTCGCCATGGGCGGCACCGCGACCTGCAACGTGCAGTTCCGCGATGTCTTCGTGCCCGACGAATACCTGCTCGGCGATCCGGCCGAACCCTTCATCAAGCGCATCCGCGCCGGCTTCACGCTGCTGCAATGCGGCATGGCCGCCGGCATCGTCAAGAACTGCATCGACCTGATGAAGCAGGTGCAGGGCCCGCTCGGCCACGTCAACAAGTACCTGGAGAAGCAGCCGGAGGACATCGAGGCCGAGTACGACGCGCTGGTCGCCGACGTGCTCGCGATGGCCAAGACGCCCTACGAGACCTCCGACGCCTTCTACAAGCGCGTGCTGCAGGCGCGCCTGAAGGGCGGCGAACTCGCCGTCGAGGCGGCGCACTGGGCGCAGTTGCATTGCGGCGCACGCGGATACGTCACGCAGGGCGCGGCGCAACGCCGCCTGCGCGAGGCCTATTTCGTGGCGATCGTGACGCCGGCCACCAAGCATCTGCGCAAGATGATCGCCGAACTCGACGCAGCCTGACCCGTACTTCTCCCCCGCCAACTCCGAATGGAAAGGAGCATGCCCATGACTGAGTCCACCTTGATCACGCCGAAGGGGCTGGAAAGCCTCGTCGACAGCGAGCCTTGCGTTCTCATCGACACGCGCGACGGCGACAGCTACGCCGCCGGACATCTGCCCGGCGCGGTGAACATGCATGACATCTTCACCTACCTGGCCACCTCGTCCTCCGAGGGCATGCAGGAACTGTCGGAGAAATTCGCCGCCGAGTTCGGCGCGGCCGGCCTCTCGGGCGAAGAAACCGCCGTCATCTACGAGCAGTCGATGAACACCGGTTTCGGCCAGTCCTGCCGCGGCTTCTTCCTCCTGAAGTTCCTCGGCTATCCGAAGGTCAAGGTGCTGCATGGCGGCTACGAGGCCTGGGTCGCGGAAGGCATGCCGGTGTCGACCGAGCCGGTCACGCCGACGCCGAAGACCTTCCCGGTCACCGACACGGGCCACAGCCTCATGCTCGACGTCGCCGACATGCAGGCGGCCATCGGCGACGACGCGATCGTCAAGCTCGACGTGCGCGACGTCGACGAGTGGATCGCCGAATCCTCGTCGCCCTACGGCAAGGATTTCTGCCCGCGCAAGGGCCGCCTGCCGGGCGCCAAATGGATCGAGTGGTACCGCCTGATGAAGCCGTCGGCGGAAGGCCCGATGTTCAAGTCCAGGGACGAGATCCTCGCCGAATGCGCGACCGCCGGCATCTCCGCGAAGACGCCCGTCTACATCTACTGCTTCAAGGGCGCGCGCGCCTCCAACACCTTCCTGGCGCTGAAGGAGGCGGGCATCGAGGATGTCCGCATCTATTTCGGATCCTGGAACGAATGGTCGCGCGATCCGTCGCTGCCGATCGAGGAAGGCCTGCCGTTCTGACGGCAGCCTGCGGGGAGGAGACCGGTCGAGATCAACGAAGCAGGGGCGGCCGCGCGCCGCCCCGGCATGACCGAGTGCGGACGTATCATGAACGAACTGACGATCATCGTGGGCGCCGGCCAGGCCGGCATCAAGGCAGCCGAGACGCTGCGCCAGAAGGGCCATGACGGCGACATCCTTCTGATCGGCGAGGAGGCCTGGCCGCCCTATCAGCGCCCGCCGCTCTCCAAGGCCTATCTGAAGGGCGAACTCGCCGAGGAGCGCCTGTTCCTCAAGGCCGACGACTATTTCGAAACTGCGGACATCACGCTGATGACGGGCGCGCGCGTCGCCGCCGTCGATCCCGCCGCCCATGCGATCACCCTGTCCGACGGACAGTCGATGTCCTATTCCAGACTGCTGCTGACCACGGGCACCCGCGCGCGCATCCTGCCGCTGCCGGGCGCGGACCTTTCGGGCGTCCACACGCTGCGCGGCATCGACGACACGAAACGCATCGGCGTCGAACTGGCGCGTGCGGCAAGCGTCGCCATCATCGGCGGCGGCTATATCGGCATGGAATTCGCCGCCGTCGCGCGGTCCATGGGCAAGCAGGTTGCCGTCATCGAGGCGCAGGACCGCATCCTGAAACGCTCGGTGGCACCCGAAATCTCCGATTATTTCCAGACGCTGCATGCGCGCCACGGCGTCCGCCTCGTGCTGGGCGAGGGCGTCGCCGGCATCGCGGGCACCGCACGCGCCGAAGGCGTCGAACTGGCCTCCGGCGAGATCGTGCCGGCGGATCTGGTGCTGGTGGCGGTCGGCGCGGCGCCGGTCACCGAACTGGCGGATGCCGCCGGCCTTGCCGTCGATCGCGGGATCGTCGTCGACGAGGCCTGCCGCACCAGCGCCCCCGACATCTTCGCCGCGGGCGACTGCACGGTGTTTCCGTCGCAGCGCTACGGCCGGCGCATCGGCCTGGAAAGCGTCCAGAACGCGGCCGACCAGGCCAAAGCCGCCGCGCTCTCCATGCTCGGCGAAGAGGTCGTCTACGATCCGGTGCCGTGGTTCTGGTCGGACCAGTATGACGTCAAGCTGCAGATCGCCGGCCTGGCGCAGGGCTATGACCGCACCGAACTGGTCGGCGACCCGGGCGAGGGGCGTTTCGCCCTCCGCTATTTCGCCGGCGACACGCTGCTCGCCGTCGACGCGGTCAACGATCCCCGCTCGCACATGATGGCGCGCAAGCAGCTCGCCGCGCAGGCGCAGGCCATGGCCGCGTGAGCGCGATGCGGTCTCCAATTCTCAATCACGATTCAACCAAGACAGGAGAGTGAACATGTCTGACAGTGCACCGGCGGCCCTGATGTCGAAGGTCGAGATGACCGAGTTGATCATGGCGTCGAAATTCATTCAGCAGAAGACGTGGAAGGACATCTCCGCGGCTGCCGGCATGTCCGAGGTCTTCGTCGTCTCCGCCTGTCTCGGCCAGAACTCCCTGCCGGCCGAAGCCGCTGCCAAGGTCGCGGGCTTCCTCGATCTCGGCAACCGCGCGAAGGATGTCGAAATCGCCCTGCAGCTGCCGCCGAAAAAGGGCCAGGAAGCCGAAACCGTCTCCAAGGATCCGCTGATCTACCGCTTCTTCGAGATCATCTATGTCTATGGCGACACGATTAAGGAACTGATCCACGAGGAGTTCGGCGACGGCATCATGAGCGCCATCGACTTCGACCTGAAGGTCGATCGCGAGGAGAATCCGAAGGGCGATCGCGTCAAGGTGTCGATGACGGGCAAGTTCCTCAAATACAATCAGTGGTGATCGCATCCGCGTCGCCGGCGGTCTGCGCCGGCGACGCATTCCGCGCGGCCGGGATTTGCAGGACCGCCCGATTGGGTTATGGCACGGCCACCGCCATGCGCGCGGCAAGATGAACGGCGCCGTCGATCCTGCATGAAGATCTCCTTTGTCATCCCCGCCTATAACGAACAGGACTATGTCGGCCCCTGTCTCGAAAGCGTGATGCGCGAACTGGCGACCGTCGATTGCGAGGCGGAGGTCATCGTCGTCAACAATGCCAGCACCGACGACACCCGCGCCCGCGCGCTTGCCGTCGAAGGCGTCCGGGTGGTCGACGAGCCGAAGAAGGGCCTCGTCCGGGCCCGCCAGGCCGGCTATCTCGCGGCATCCGGCGAGCTGATCGCCAATATCGATTCAGACACGCGCCTGCCGGAAGGGTGGCTCAAGACGGTCCTCGAGGAGTTCCGCCGCGATCCGGCCCTGGCGGCGTTGAGCGGTCCGCTCATCTATTTCGACATGTCGTTCGTCGGCCGGGCGATGGTGCGCCTGTTCTATTCCGTCGGCTATCTGGTGTCGTCGATCAGCAACCGGATGACGGGGGCCGGCGCGATGATCCAGGGCGGCAATTTCGTCCTGCGCAAATCCGTGCTCGACGAGATCGGCGGCTACGACACGACGATCGAGTTCTACGGCGAGGACACCGACGTCGCCCAGCGGGTCAGCCGGGTCGGGCGGATCAAGTGGACCTTCCGCCTGCCGATCTACTCGTCGGCCCGCCGCATGAAGGGCGAGGGCCTGGCGACCGTCGGCCTGCGCTATGCGCTGAACTACGTGTGGGTCGCTTTCCGCGGACGTCCGCTGACCCAGGATTACAAGGACATCCGCCCCGATCAGGGCTGAACGAGCGCCTTTTCCAGAAAATCGAGCACGGCGGCGCGCATTTGCGGCGTCTCCACATGGCCGGTCTCAGCCGACACCAGCGTCGTCAGCCTTTGCGCCGCGCCTGCCTCCGCATAGGCCGCAGACAATGTGGCGAGTGCCGGCTGCAAGGCCCGCGGCGGGGTCAGCGGGTCGGTCCCGCCCGCGCCGACCATTTGCGGCCGCGGCGCGACAAGCGCCGCCACGTCGCCCATGTCGCCATGCCGCAAGAGGCCGGGCACCGTCATGTAGATGCCGTGCAGGTCGTGGCCGCCGGCCTCGATCAGGCCGGTGATCCCGGCGAATGCGCAGAGATGCGCCGTCGCGACGACCCGGGCGTCGAGCGCCGCCAGCCAATAGCCATGCGTCGCGCCCATCGAGATGCCGAACGTGGCAATCCGGGTGTCGTCCACGTCGGCGCGTCCGGTGAGCACGTCGAGAGCGGCGGAGAGGTCAGCCAGCATGTCGCCGAACAGCGTGCGGCCCTGCCAGAACGCGGCCTTGGCGAGCGCGGCTTCGGACCCCTCCGCCTGCCGGTCGCCAAAACCGGGCATGTCCGCACACAGGGTCACAAACCCGCGCGCGGCGAGCAGCGGTCCGTAGGCTGCCGGCTGAAGGGCAGGGCGCCCCTCGGCGAGTTCGCGCCGGCCGATGTCGTAGCGATTGCCATGCGCGTGACAGTAGAGCACCGCCGGATGAGGCCCCGGGTCGAGCGGCCGGAACAGCGTCGCGGGAATGCGACCGCCTGCCGTTTCGATGCGAATCTCCTCGACCGCGTGATCGGCAAAGGTGGCGCACTGTGTGACGTCGCAGCCACGCGCAGGCTGCGGTCCGTCCGGATGGCCGAGAAGCGTCCACAGCCTTGTGACATCAAGGCCCGCATGGTTCATTCGTTCTTGCAATCGGCGGATTCCCCGTTAAGCTGGTATACTAGTACTTCGGTACTCTGGGAGGAGCAATTGCCGAAAACCGACGCCAGCAATGGATGTCTTGCCGCGCGTCGGTCGGCTGCCAATCCTGCTATGGTGCATCCATGCCTCGGCTGAGCTCCGAATCCGAACGTTTCGATCCCGGCCCGGCGCTCGACGACATCGAGATCGACCGGTCCCGGTCCATCGCGCCGCAGATCTACGACGCCTTGCGCACCCGCATCGTCGACAATCGCCTGCCGCCGGGCGCCGCCCTGAGCGAGAGCGAGATCGCGCGGTTCTGCGACATTTCCAGAACGCCTCTGCGCGCCGCCCTGCAGCAACTCTCCGGCGAGGGGCTGATCATCGTGCGTCCGCAGGTGGGCTCCGTCGTCGCGCCCCATGACGAGGGGCGGCTGCGCGAATCCGTCTTCATCCGCTGCGCGATCGAGGAGGCGGTCGCCCGCCGGCTCGCCGCGGTCGGCATCGACGAGGCCGTGCTCGCCCCGATCCTTGCGGCCCAGCGGCTGGCGGCGGAGCGCGACGATTACATGACGTTCTTTCGCCATGACGAGCAGTTCCACGAGGCGCTGGCCGAAATGGCGGGCGTGCCGAATGCCTGGCATCTGGTCCAGTCGGTCAAGGCGCATGTCGATCGACGCCGGCTGAAGCTGATGTCGTCGATCAAGGGGCGGTCCATGCAGGCCTATCGCGATCATGTCGCGCTTCTGGAATGCATCCGCGCCCATGACGCCGAGGGGGCCGCGGAAGTCATTCGGGCGCATGTCGATTCCGTTTTCGAAACCGGGCATCGCAACGGGGAGAAAACCGGCTAGAGCCGTTCAGCGGCTTGTCTGAAACACGTTAGTGTACTAGTATACCAGTTACCAAGGGAGGAAATGCCATGACTAACGCACTTCACAAGAAACTCGTTCTGGGCGTCGCGGCGCTCGGCCTGATGGCCGGCAACGCGCTCGCCGAGACCGAACTGCGCATGACCTGGTACAATGACGGCATCGAGGGCGAGGTCATGCAGGGCCTGCTCGACAAGTTCGAGGCCGCCAATCCGGACATCAAGGTCACGCTCGACGTCGTGCCCTACAAGGCCATCCTGGAAAGCCTGCCGGTGCAGCTCGCCGCCGGCGAGGGCCCGGACCTTGCCCGCGTCACCGACCTCGGCGGCCTGTCGCAATACTATCTGGACCTGACGCCCTACATCTCGGACGCCGGCTACTGGAAGGACAATTTCGGACCGTTCCTGAAATGGCTCGACCCGAACGGCGAGGCGATCTCCGGCTTCATGACGCAGCTCACCGTCACCGGTCCCTATGTCAACAAGACCCTGTTCGAGCAGGCTGAAGTCGACATGCCGGGCGAGGGCGCGACCTGGGACGACTGGGCGGCCGCCTCCAAAGCCGTCGCCGACAAGCTCGACATCCCGATCCCGATGGCCTGGGACCGTTCCGGCCACCGCGTCGCCGGTCCGGCGATCTCCATGGGCGCCAAAATGTTCGACGCCGACGGCAAGCCCGCCCTCGTCGACGATGGCCTGAAGGAGATGACGCAGCGCCTCTATGACTGGCACCAGGACGGCACCATGGCCAAGGAACTCTGGGGGTCGGTCTCCGGCAACCAGTATCTCGGCGCCAACGAGGACTTCGCCAACGCCCAGGTCGTCCTCTACATGTCCGGCTCCTGGCAGATCCCGCAATTCGCCGACAAGATCGGCGACGCCTTCGACTGGTGGGCGGTTCCCGCACCTTGCGGCCCGGCTGCCTGCACGGGCATGCCCGGCGGTGCGGCGCTCGTCGCGCTGAAGACGACCGAGCACCCGGAAGAAGTCGGCAAGCTGATGGACTTCCTGTCGGCTGAGGAAAACCTGGCCGAGTTCTACGGCAAGACGCTCTTCATCCCGGGTCACCTCGGGCTGGCCGCCGGCGGCGTGGACTTCGCCACCGACGATCCGCGCGCCAAGCATGCGCTGGAGACCTTCGCCGGCGCCGTGCCGGGCATCTCGCCGATCGCCTTCGATCTGCAGGGCTACGTCTTCAACCGCGTGATGTTCAACGCGCTGATCTCGCGTCTCGGCGAAGCCATCGTCGGCGAGATCACCCTCGACGAGGCCTATGACCGCATGGAAGCCGACGTCGCCAAGGAAATCGCGGAGAAAGAGCGCCAGTAAGCGGCGCGGATCATCCCGAACTCTGCCCCGGGCGCCGATGGCGCCCGGGACACCCTTTCCCGGAGGACTTGGCCGATGGCGGTCAGCGACAACACCTCGCTCAGTTTCGGCGAGCGGCTGAACGCCGTATTCGCATGGCCGGTGCAGCTCCTGTTCCGTCTGTTCGAGATCCCGCTGTCATGGGTGCAGCGCACGATCGGCATCCCGCGCATGCCGTGGATCTTCCTGCTTCCGAACCTCGCCTTCTTCGGCCTGTTCGTCGTCGTCCCGCTCTTCATCAACTTCGCCTATTCGCTCACCGGCGGCGCGGAACTGTTCCTGCAGAACCGGGTCTATGTCGGCGCCGAGCAATATGGCTACCTGATGGATTGCGGCAGCTATCTCGACGCCAACACCTGCCGCGAGGACCGCTTCTGGAAGGCCGTCTACAACACGATCGTCTTCGTGTTCTTCCAGGTCAGCTTCATGGTGCTGTTCTCGCTGATCACCGCGCTGATCCTCAACCAGAACATCCGCGCGCGCGGCTTCTTCCGTTCGGTCTATTTCTTCCCGGTGCTTCTCTCGCCGGTGGTCGTCGCGTTGATCTGGAAATGGATCCTGCTGCGCGACGGCGTCCTGAACGCGTTCCTCGCCAATTTCGGCATCGACAAGATGCTGTTCTTCGTCGATCCCGCCTGGTCGATGTTCTGGGCGATCTTCGTCTCGGTCTGGGCGCATATGGGCTTCTACACGCTGATCTTGCTGGCCGGCCTGCAGGCGATCCCGCCGGACCTCTACGAGGCGGCCGAGATGGACGGCACCAAGCGCGAGCGCGTCTTCTTCCGCATCACGCTGCCCTTGTTGTGGCCGAACCTTCTGGTCGTGCTCGTCCTGGCGCTCATCAAGTCGGTGCAGATCTTCGACGAGGTCTTCGTGCTGACCGGCGGCGGCCCCGGCACGGCGACGCAGTTCATCGTCCAGTACATCTACAACACCGGCTTCACCAACCAGGTGCAGAATTTCGGCCTCGCGGCCGCCGCCTCGGTGGTGCTCGGCGTCGTGCTGTTCGTGTTGACCCTCATGCAACTCGCCGCCACGCGGCGCAAGGACGGCTAGGCCATGGCTGACGTTACCCAACCCCGTAGTCTCGGCGCGATGCTGACCGCCCGTCGCGGCGGCCGTTCCTGGCACTGGACGGACGTGTTCACCTGGACCTATCTCGTCTTCGGCGTGTTCCTGATGTTCTTCCCAGTCGTCTGGCTGGTGCTGTCGTCCTTCAAGACGCCGGCCGGCCTGCTGGAATTCCCGCCGACGCTTCTGCCGCTCGGCCAGATCGAGCAGACGGTGGAGGGCTATGACGATCCGCTCCTGATGTTCAAGGTGACGATGGAGGACGGCTCCGTGCGCGAACTGGCGCAGGTGCGCCGCATCGGCATCATCGCCCAGATGGTCGATCCGGCAGTGCCCGGCGAAACGATCAAGGTGCCGATCGCCAGCCGCGAGCCGATCCGCGAGTTCCGCGTCGCCTGGGAGAACTACACGCGCCCGCTGGAGCGCTTCAACTTCCTGACCTATCTGAAGAATTCCGTGGTTGTGACGACAGTGGCCACCCTGGTCACGCTGCTGATCAACTCCATGGCCGCCTTCGGCCTGTCGATCTACGAGTTCCGTGGCCGGAACGCGGTCATGCTGTTCGTCATCGGCACGCTGATGATCCCGATCACGATCATCCTGGTGCCGGCTTATCTGGTCGTGACCGAGCTCGGCATGGTCAACACGCTGTGGGCCGTCATCCTGCCCGGCGCGGCGACGCCGACCGGCGTCTTCCTGCTGCGCCAATACATGCTCACCATCCCGCGCGACCTGATCGAGGCGGCGCGCATGGACAGGGCGTCGGAATGGTCGATCTACTGGCGCATCGTTCTGCCATTGTCGCTGCCCGCCATTGCCGTGCTGGCGATCTTCTCGGTCATGTGGCGCTGGAACGACTTCCTCTGGCCCCTGATCGTGCTCAACCGCTCCGAGGTCTACACGCTGCAGATCGGCCTCAACGCCTTCCAGGGCGAGCTCGACGTGCAATGGCACTACGTCCTCGCCATGACGGTGATCGCGCTCATTCCGGTAACGCTGGTCTTCGCCTTCCTGCAGCGCTTCATCACCACCGGCATCGCATCGAGCGGCATGAAATGATCCACGAAAAGCCCCTGATCCTGTTCGATCCCTTTCCGCGCAACGAGGCGATGGTGTTCACGCCGGACGTCGCCGACGAGCTCGGCCGCATTTCCACGCTGGTCACCCATTTCGGCTCGCGCGCCCCGGACGATCTCGTCGAGAGCGTGCTCGCCGATGTCGAGATCGTCGTCGGCCAGACCGCGATGGGAAAGGACCGCCTCGATCGCGCGCCGAAACTGAAGGCGATCCTCAACGTCAAGGCGAACTGGGAACCCAATGTCGACTACGCCGAATGCCAGCGCCGCGGAATCCATGTCCTGTCGGCGGCGCCCGCCATGGCGCCTGCTGTCGCCGAATATTGCCTCGGCCAGGCGATCGCGCTGGCGCGCGGCCTGCCGGCCGGCGACAGGCTGTTCAGGGCGGGCGAGGAGAAATACGGCATCGCCGGCAACGGCCGTGCCTACAGCCTCTACGACGCGCCGGTCGGCCTGATCGGCTTCGGCAATCTCGGCCGGGCGCTGACGCCTCTGCTCAAGCCCTTCGGCTGCCGCGTCACCGTGCACGATCCGTGGCTGTCGGACCGCTATCTGGAAACCCAGGGCGTCGTGCCCGCCTCGCTTGACGAGGTGCTGGGCCAAAGCCGCTTCCTCTTCGTGCTGGCCGGCGTGACCAGCGAGAACGAGGGCTTTCTCGACCGCGCGAAGCTTGAGACGATCCCGGACGACGCATGCGTCATCCTCGGCTCGCGCGCCGAGGTCGTGGCGTTCGACGCCTTTCTCGAACTCGCCGGACAGGGCAGGTTCCGCGCCGCCGTCGACGTGTTCCCGGAGGAGCCGGTTGCGCCCGACGCCGCCTTCCGCGACACCCCGAACGTGCTCTTCACGGCCCATCTCGCCGGCGGCCTGGAAGCGTCCTATGCGCGCATCCGGGACGTCATGATGGACGACATCCGCCAGATCCTCGCCGGCATGCCGCCCCTGCGCATGCAACGCGCCGAGCCGCGCCAGGCCGCCATGGCCCGGAGCCGATAGTGAAAAGGAAACCCAACCCGTGACGGAAATTCGGCTGAACAACGTCGTCAAGGCCTATGGCGACGTGGAGGTGATCCACGGCATCGACCTGCATGTCGCGAGCGGCGAATTCGTCGTCTTCGTCGGCCCGTCCGGCTGCGGCAAGTCCACGCTCCTGCGCATCATCGCAGGCCTCGAGAAGGTGACCGGCGGCGACGTGGTGATCGACGGAAACGTCGTCAACACGATCCCGGCGTCCGAGCGCGGGCTGGCTATGGTGTTCCAGTCCTACGCGCTCTATCCGCACATGTCGGTCTACAAGAACATGGCCTTCGGGCTCGAGAATTCGCGCATGCCGCGCGCCGAGATCGAGAACCGCGTCAACGAGGCGGCGGCGATGCTGCAGATCACGCCCTACCTGAAGCGCCGGCCGAAGGCGCTGTCCGGCGGCCAGCGCCAGCGCGTCGCCATCGGCCGCGCCATCGTGCGCGATCCCAAGGCCTTCCTGTTCGACGAGCCGCTCTCCAACCTCGACGCCGAACTGCGCGTCGCCATGCGCAAGGAGCTCGCGGCCCTGCACACCAAGCTCGGCGGCACGATGATCTACGTGACGCATGACCAGATCGAGGCGATGACGCTCGCCAACAAGATCGTCGTCCTCAATGCCGGCCGGGTGGAGCAGATCGGCGCGCCGCTCGACCTCTACAACAAGCCGCAGAACACCTTCGTGGCCGGCTTCATCGGCTCGCCGCGCATGAACCTGCTGGACGCCGAGATCGTCGCGAAGGATGGCGGACTGGCGCTGTCCGCGGGCGGTCAGGGCATCGCCATTCCCGCGGCCGACGGCATGAAGCCGGGCGACAAGGTCACCTTCGGCGCGCGGCCGGAACACATCGTCATCGTCGGCGAAGGCGAGGGCGACATCGTCGCTTCGGTGGACCTGACAGAGCAGCTTGGCGGCGAGACCTATGTCTACTGCACCGTCGAGGGCCTGCCGCAGCTCACCGTGCATCAGGCCGGCCAGTTGCCGGTGCATCGCGGCGAGACCATTCACCTGCGTTTCGACCGGTCGTCGATGCATCTCTTCGATGCCTCGGGCAAGGTGATCGTCAACGGATTTGCATCATGAGCGACGCGAAGTTCGGGCTTGCCGTCATCGGCACGGGGATGGCGGCGACACCGCATGCCCGCGCCCTGCAGGACCTGGCCGACAGCATCGAGGTGCGCGGCGTCTATTCGCGCACGGCGGAAAAGCGTGAGGCATTCGCCCGTGAATTCGGCTTCCCGGCGGCCGGTTCGATCGAGGCGCTGGCCGCCGATCCGCGGGTCGATGCGGTCCTTCTGATCACACCCCCGAACCAGCGCACCGGGATCGTCCGCCGCTTCGCCGAAGCCGGCAAGCACGTGCTGATGGAAAAGCCGGTCGAGCGCACGACGGCGGCGGCCGAGGAGATCGTGCGGATCTGCGACGAGAACGGCGTGAAGCTCGGCATCGTATTCCAGCACCGCTACCGCGAAGCGTCGCAGAAGCTCAGGAGCCTGCTCGCGGAGGGCGCGCTCGGCGAGATCGGCCTTGCGCGAGCGAACGTGCCCTGGTGGCGCGAGCAGTCCTATTACGACGAGCCGGGCAGGGGCACCTATGAGCGCGACGGCGGCGGCGTGCTGATCAGCCAGGCGATCCATACGCTCGACCTGATGCTGAGCCTCACCGGTCCGGTGGCCGAGGTTCAGGCGGTCGCGGCGACGACCCGTTTCCACACGATGGAATCGGAGGATTTCGTCGCCGGCGGCATGCGGTTCGCAAGCGGCATTCCCGGCGCCGTCATGGCGACGACCGCCTCCTTCCCCGGAGACGCGGAATCGATCACGCTGGATTGCGACAAGGCGAGCGCGCATCTGCAATCCGGCACGCTGACGGTGTCGTGGCGCGACGGGCGGGTGGAGACCTTCGGCGAAACCGGGGGAACCGGCGGCGGCGCCGACCCGATGGCCTTTCCGCATGGCTGGCATCGCGATCTCATCGCGAGTTTCGCCGACGCCGTGCGCCAGGGAGGCGAGCCCGAGCCCTCCGGCCGCGACGCGCTCGACGTGCACCGCCTGATCGACGCGCTGGTCGCGTCGTCGCGCGATGGCCGTGCGGTACAGATTTCGACTTCAACCTGACAACGATGGTGTCTCATGAGTGACCTCAAACTCGCCGTGATCGGCGTCGATCACCGGCATATCTACGGCCAGCTGGCCGGCATGCTCGAACAGGGCTGCACCTGCAAGGGCTGGTGGACCGAAGGCGATCCGCAGCCCGTCGAGGGCTTCCTGAAGCGGTTCCCCGATATCCCCCGCGTCGCTGACCGTAGAGAACTGCTCGATGATCCCGAGATTGACCTCGTCCTGATGGCCGACATCCCCGCGCGGCGCGCCGACCGCGCCATCGAGGCGATGCAGGCCGGCAAGGACGTCATGAGCGACAAGCCGGGCTGCACGACGCTCGAACAGCTCGACGCGATCAAAGCCTGCGTCGCCGAGACGGGCCGCATCTGGTCGATTGATTTTTCCGAGCGATTCGAGGTGCCGGCCGTCGGCAAGGCGGCCGAACTGGTGCAAGCCGGCGCCATCGGAAAGGTCGTCCAGACCGTCGGCCTCGGCCCCCATCGCCTCAACCGCCACACCCGCGAGGACTGGTTTTTCGAACAGGATCAGTATGGCGGCGTCCTCTGCGACATCGCTTCCCACCAGATCGACCAGTTCCTGTTCTTCACCGGCTCCACCGACGCCGAGATCGTCGCCTCCAGCGTCGGCAACTTCGCCAATCCGGGCGATCCGGGGCTTGAGGATTTCGGCGAGATCCTGCTGCGCAGCGACAAGGGCCAGGGCTATATCCGCGTCGACTGGTACACGCCCGACGCCTTGCCGACCTGGGGCGACGGGCGTCTGACCATTCTCGGCACCGAAGGCACGATCGAACTGCGCAAATATGTCGACATCGTCGGCCGGCCGGGCACGGATCACGTCTTCCTCGTCAATGGCGAGCGCTACGAACACTTCGACGCCGCCTCGACGCCGCTCACCTATTTCGGCGCGCTTGCCAACGACGTGCGCGACCGCACCGAGACGGCGATGAGCCAGGCGCATTGCTTCAAGGTGATGGAACTGGCGCTGAAGGCGCAGGCGGCCGCGGCGAAGCTCGGAAACCTGAAGGCGGACGCGTGATGTACGGCGTCGCCATCCTCGGCGCGGGCATCGGCGCGCAGCATCTCGACGGCTATCTCGCCCTGCCGGACCGCTACCGCGTCGTCGCGATCTGCGATCTCGACGCCGACAAGGCCGGCGCGCTCGCCGCGAAGGCCGCCGGCTGCGCTGTCGTTTCCGACGTGGATTCGGTTGTCGCCGATCCGCAGATCGACATCATCGACATCTGCCTGCCACCTCATCTCCACGGCCCTGTCGCCCTGAAGGCGTTTGCGGCGGGCAAGCATGTGATCTGCGAGAAACCGATCGCCGGCAGCGTCACCGAGGCCGACGGCATGCTGGCGGCCGCGCGGGCCGCTGACCGCCTGTTCGCGCCGATCTTCCAGTATCGCTACGGCCGCGGCCTCTACCAATTGGCCGCGCTGCAGGAGCGAGGCCTTGTCGGCAAGCCGCTGGTCGCGACGCTGGAGACGCATTGGAACCGCGGTGCGGACTATTACGCCGTGCCGTGGCGCGGCAAATGGGCGAGCGAGCGCGGCGGCGCGGTTCTCGGCCATGCCATCCACATCCATGATCTCGTCACCGCCTTCTTCGGTCCGGTGACGGAGGTCTCGGCCATCCTCGACACGCGGGTCAACCCGATCGAGACCGAGGATTGCGCGGCGATTTCCATGCGCACTGCGTCCGGCGGGTTGGTCACCTCGTCGGTGACGCTCGGCGGCGCCGACGACCGCTCGCGGCTGCGCCTCGTCTTCGACCGTCTCAGCGCGGAAAGCGGTTCCAACCCCTATGCGCCGGGCGCGGACACCTGGACATTCTCCGCGCGCGACCGCAGCCAGCAGGCTGCGATCGACGCGGCGCTAGAGGAGATCGACGCCGAAATCGCGCAACGCCCCTCCGGCTATGTCGGCCAGTTCGAGGCGATTGCCGATCATCTCGACGGCAAGCCCGCTTCTCTGGTGACGGGCGAGGACGGCGTGCGTTCCATCGAGCTTGTCGCGGCGATCTACCACGCAGCGCGTGCGGCGGCGCATGTCACGCTGCCGCTCGACCGGTCCCTGCCGGTTTGCTCCGACTGGGCGCCCGGGAGTTAGCGCAGGGCCAAGTCAGCCGGCAACGCGCCGGGATGCGGCGTCCCGTCAGGTCCTGTTGGCGAGTTCGACCGGGGTGAGCTCCGACGCCATCTCGGTCACCGCCTTGCGCATCACCTTGCCGTTTTCGTTGCGCGGAACCGAAGGGCCGGAATAGAGCCGGAACTTGACCGGCCGGCCCAGTGCCTCGTTGACGGCGTCGATGATCGGCGTTCGAACGGTCTCCATGTCGGCGCCCGGTTCCAAAACGGCCAGCACCGCGAGAAACGAGTTCTGCGCCTCGTTGAAGTCGGCGAAGGCGGCGCCGTCGGCCACGCCCGCGACCCCTTCCAGGGCCTGGTCGACCTGCTGGGCGTTCACCTTGATCCCGCCGATGTTCATGACGTCGTCGATGCGCCCTTCGATCACGAGTTCGCCCGCCTCGGTGAGGCTGCCAAGGTCGCCCGGGTAGAACCAGCCGTCGCGCAGGCTGTTGGCGTCCCCGCCGATCAGGTAGCCCGAAATCAGCCGGTTGGAGCGCACGCGCACTTCGCCGGTCTCGCCGGGCGGCAGCACGGTGTCGCCATCGACGATCTGGACCTCGCTGCCCGGCACCGGCGCGCCGGTGCTGTCGGGCAGCGGATCGCCGGGCGCGATGTCCTTGGTGCAGGTCGTGCCCGCTTCGGTCGAGCCGTAGCGAAGCCTGATCGCCTTCGATTTTGCCTGCAGGGTCTTGAACAGAGCCGGACTTGGCCGACCGCCGCCGACGATCACCATGCTCAGAGGCCGCGTCAGATTGTGCTTGTCGCGCTGCTGGAAGAGGCCGGTGAGTTGCTGGGGCGAGCCGAGAACGGTGTCCAGGTCCGGAGCGTTCACATTGGCCTTGGCGAGAAACGTCCCGTTGCACAACAGGATCGCCATGACTTCCGGCCAGAACGATCCCAGCACGGGAAACCCGATGAAATGGCGTTTCCCCGGATAGATGTCCGACGTCCGGCTGATCGACATGTAGCGCCCGTGGACGAGCCGGTGGGAGTAGGGGATGAGCTTCGGCGTCCCCGTCGTGCCCGACGACGCGACGATGCAGCAGCAATCGTCGGGACTGGCATAGCCTTCGAAATCCTCGAATCGCTTGTTCACCGACTGGTCGGCCTTGAACCAGCCCGGCTCCATCACGAGAGCCTTGTTGTGTTCGGCCGCGAAGGCCGGCCAATCCGACTTGCCGCGCAATCCGGCCTCGCACAGCGTAAGGTTCACGCCAAGGCTCTCACGATGCTTGCGCAGGCTGGCGCTCGCCGGAATCCAGGTCGCGCCGAGCATCCCGACCGCGAACGTGGCGGCCAGTTCGAGAAACGCGAAATTCCGCTCGATGGCGACGCGCGAGCCGCGCTTGATGCCGTGCTTTTGCAGTTCCACGGCAATCTTCAGCGCCATCGAGGCGATCATGCCGCGGGTAAACTGCCGCTTGCCGGCCCGGACGGCGATGTCGTTCGGCCGTCGTCGTGCGCTTTCCATGAACAAGACGGCGAGATTGAAATTCTGGTCTGTTTCCATGGTCCGCCCGGCTGGTTTGTTCGTCGCGATGCTGCGTTCTTCTACGCATGCCGCTGCGCTTTTGCCAACTGTGACGAAGAGGAATTGAGTATCGGGGCACGCGCCTGGCCCCGAACCTGCGCGATCGTGGCGTCTGTCAGCCGGTCTACAGCAACACGGTCACGAAGAAGAAGTAGATCAGCAGGCTGGAGACGTCCTGGATGATCGTGCAGATGGGGCCGCTGCCGAGCGCGGGATCGGAGCCGAACCGCGTGAACGCCCAAGGCAGTCCGAATCCGACCACCGCCGAGACGATGCCGCCGCCGAGCACGGCCAGTCCGACCGCCGCGGCCAGCCGGTGATCGCCGAAGCTTGCCATGACGAGAACCGCCGAGATCAGCCCGAGCACCGTGCCGATGCCGGTTCCGACCAGCAATTCGCCGCGCAACAGGCTGAAGATGTGGATGTCCTCGTCGAGCAGGCCGCGCACCGCGACCGAGACCGCCTGCGTGCCGATGGCGCCGGCGATGTAGACGATGGCCGGCACGAAGAAGGCGACCGAGACATTCGTCGACAGGGAATGCTCGAAGCCGGCCATCACGACGGTGATGATCGACGAGGCGAACAGGCCGAACAGCAGCCAGGGCAGGCGGCGGCGGATGCGGTTGGCAAGTGGCGCGTTCAGGGCGACGTCACCGCCGCGCTCATGCGGATTGATGCCGGCAAGGCGCTGCAGGTCTTCCATGTGCTCGGCGCGCAGGATCTTCAGCAGCGCTTCCGGCGGCACCGCCCCGAGCAGCCGTCCGTCGTCGCCGACCACCGGAACCGCGATCATGTTGAGTTCCATGGCGAGGACGGCGATCGCCTCCTGGTCGTCGTCGGGACGCACCGCCTCGTGCTCCTCCTCCATGATCTCGCCGATCCGGCAATCCGCCTCCGAGAACAGGTCGTTGACCCGCACGATGCCCTCCAGCCGTCCCTCGTCGTCGGTGACGAACACGGTGTCGGCACAGTCGAACTTGCGCCCGCGCAGCGAGCCGATCACTTCTTCGACAGTCATGTTCATCGTCGCCACCGGAACCCCGCCCACCATATGCGTGGCCGCGGTCTCCCGCTGTCCCGTCATCGCATCCGCGGTGACTGGCGTGGTGTCCGTGTCGCTTTGCATCTGTCCCTGTGCCCCTCGCGGCTCCGTCGAAGCAGCGGACTCCTGCCGATCAGCTTCGCATCGTCATATTTTCACAGGGTATCCGAACGGTGAAGCGCAATTCGCGGTGGTCTGAAAGCAAAGACCCGCTGGCGCTCGGCCAAATTCAGCGAAAGGGACTCAGGAACAAGAGGTTGAGCGCGCCGGCTGAATCAATGTGTCAGCCGACGCCCCCGACATTTGCGCGCGTTTGAGGCGCGCGCGGCGGTCAACCGTTCGCGGCGTAGCTTTCGACCGGCGGGCAGGTGCACACCAGGTTCCGGTCGCCATAGACATTATCGACGCGCGACACCGGCGGCCAGTATTTCGAGACGGCGTCTCCCCCGTCCGGAGTCGCTGCGAGCTTGCGCGGATAGGGATGCGACCAGTCATCCGCCATCACGTCGTCGGCCGTATGCGGCGCGTTGACGAGCGGGTTGTCGCTGCGCGGCCAGTCGTCCTTGGCGATCCGGTCGGCTTCACCCGCAATCGAGATCATCGCGTCGCAGAAGCGGTCGAGCTCGCGCTTCGGCTCCGATTCGGTCGGTTCGACCATCAGGGTGCCGGCCACCGGCCACGACATGGTCGGCGCATGGAAGCCGTAATCGATCAGCCGCTTGGCGATGTCTTCGACCGTCACGCTCGCGGAATGCTTGAAGACGCGCGTGTCGAGGATGCATTCATGCGCGACACGGCCTCTCTTGCCCTTGTAGAGCACCGGAAAATGCGGCTCGAGCCGGGTGGCGATGTAATTCGCCGACAGGATCGCCATCTCCGACGCCCGCTTCAGCCCCGAAGCGCCCATCATCCGAATATACATCCAGGTGATCGGCAGGATCGAGGCGCTGCCATGGTCGGCCGCCGCGACCGCGCTTTCCGTGCCTTCGGAAATATGCCCCGGCAGGAACGGCGCCAGATGCGCCTTCACGCCGATCGGGCCGATGCCCGGGCCCCCGCCACCATGCGGAATGCAGAATGTCTTGTGCAGGTTCATGTGGCAGACGTCAGCGCCAAAGTCGCCAAGCCGTGCAAGCCCGACCAGCGCATTCAAATTGGCGCCGTCGAGATAGACCTGTCCGCCATGCTCATGGACGATGTCGCAGATCTCGCCGATGCCTTCCTCGAACACGCCATGCGTCGAGGGATAGGTGATCATCAGGCCGGCCAGCCGGTCGCCATGGGCCTGTGCCTTGTCGCGCAGGTCCGCGATGTCGACGTCACCGGTGTCGGTGCATTTGACCACCACCACGTCCAGCCCCGCGACATGCGCCGAGGCCGGGTTTGTGCCGTGAGCGGAGGAGGGGATCAGGCAGACCGTGCGAGCCATGTCGCCACGCGATTCGTGATAGCGGCGGATCGCAAGCAAGCCCGCATATTCGCCCTGGCTGCCGGCATTTGGCTGCAGCGACACGGCGTCGAGACCGGTGATCTCGCCGAGCCAGCGCTCCAGATCGACGAACATGTCGCGATATCCCTCGGCATGCGAGCGCGGCGCGAAGGGATGGATGTCAGCCACAGTCTCCCAACTCACCGGCGCCATCTCGGCGGCTGCGTTGAGCTTCATCGTGCATGAACCGAGCGGAATCATCGCCCGGTCGAGCGCCAGATCCTTGTCGGCCAGTTTTCGCAGGAACCGCATCATCTCGGTTTCCGAGCGGTTCTCGTGGAAGACCGGCTGGGTCAGGAACTGCGCGCCGTCACGCAGGGACGGCAGCACAGGATCGGCGGTCTCGGGCGCTTCGGCACCAAACAGCGCCGCGATCTCCACGAGGTCACTCTCGGTGGCGGTTTCGTCGAAAGCGACCGAGACGGTGCCGCCGTCGATCACTCTCAGCAATCGGCCGTTCTGCTCTGAGGCAAGCGCGATCTGAAGCGCCTTGCCGGGCACGCTTACGGAAACGGTATCGAAGAAACGCGGTCCGACGACCGTATGGCCTTTTGCGGCCATGGCGGCTGCGAAGCGCGCGGCGAAGCCATGCGCATGGTTCGCGATGGCGCGCAATCCGTCCGGCCCGTGCCAGATGGCGAAGGCCGCGGCCATGTTGGCGAGGAGCGCCTGTGCAGTGCAGATGTTGGAGGTCGCCTTGTCGCGGCGGATATGCTGTTCGCGTGTCTGCAGCGCCAGGCGATAGGCCGGACGCCCCTTGGCATCGACCGATTCGCCGACGAGGCGGCCGGGCAGCAGGCGCGTCAGCGGCTCGGACACCGCCATGTAGCCGGCATGCGGACCGCCATATCCGAGCGGGACGCCGAAACGCTGCATCGAGCCGACCGCGATGTCGGCACCCCAGGAGGCCGGGGTCTCGACGAGTGTCAGCGCCAACGGGTCGGCGACGGCGACGACAAGCGCTCCAGCCTCCTTCGCCTGCGAGATCGCGTCGCCATGCTCGCCGAAGACACCGGCCGTGTCCGGCCAGGAGACGATCAGCGCCGCGGTGTCGGCGCCGATTTCGTCCGCTATCGACAGCCCGACCGCATGGCAGCGCGTCTTGACCACGTCCAGCGTCTGAGGATGCGGCGTGTTGGCGAACACGATCTCGCGGCGCTTGTCGCGGTGCTGCCGCTGCGCCACGCCGATGGCCTCGACCACCGCGGTCGCTTCGTCGAGCAGCGAGGCCGATGCGACCGGAAGACCGGTCAGCTCAGCCACAAGCGTCTGGAAATGAAAGAGAAGTTCCAGCCGGCCTTGGCTGATTTCCGGCTGGTAGGGCGTGTAGGCCGTGTACCAGGCGGGGTTTTCGAAGAGGTTGCGCTGGATGACCGGCGGCACGTGGCAGCCGTGATAGCCTTGGCCGATGAAGCTCTTCATCACGGTGTTGCGGGCCATCATGGCCTGCAACTCCGCGAGCGCTTCGGCTTCGCTGGCCGGTTCGGGCAGGTCGAGCGGCCGGTTCAGCCGGATGGCCGCCGGCACGGTTTCGGCGACGAGCGTCTCCACGGAAGGAATGCCGATCGTGGTCAGCATGGCGCGAATGTCGGCCTGGGACAGGCCGATGTGACGGCTTGCAAATCCGGTCATCGCGCGCCTCAATCCAGCGATTTTTTGTAGGTTTCGGCGTCCATCAGCCCTTCGAGCTGGCTTTCGTCGGCGATGCTCATCGACCAGAGCCAGCCGTCGCCCTCGGCGGCAGAGTTCACGAGCCCCGGTTCGGAGGTCAGCGCTTCGTTGACGCTCTTCACCTCACCGTCGACAGGGGCATAGACGTCGGACGCCGCCTTGACCGATTCCACCACCACGAGCGCGTCGCCCTTCGAAACGCTGGCGCCGGGCGAGGGGAGGTCGATGAAGACGAGGTCGCCGAGCTGCTCCTGCGCATGATCGGTGATGCCGACCGTCGCCACGCCGTTCTCGACGCGGATCCACTCATGGTCTTCCGTGTAATAGGTGGTGCTCAAGGGGGTCATCCTTTCTGGCTGCGTTTGGTGATGAAGGGGAGCTTGGTCACATGCATTGCGATCGGGCGGCCGCGCACGTCGGCGGACAGCACGGTGCCGGTTTGCGCGAGGTCCGCGCGCACATAGCCCATGGCGACCGGGTGTTCGACTGAGGGTCCGAAACCGCCGGAGGTGACCCGGCCGGCCGGCTTGCCGTCGGAAACGGTGAGCGGTGCGCCGGCGCGCACCGGTTGGCGACCTTCGGCCTGAAGGCCCACGCGCTTCTCATCGGGTCCTGACGCGAATATTTCCGCGAGCCGTGACGCGCCGACATAGCTTCCGCCCGCGCGCAGGGTCTTCGGGATTGCCCATGTCAGACCGGCGCTGACCGGATCTGTCGTTTCGTCAAGATCGTTGCCATAGAGGCAAAGTCCGGCCTCGAGGCGCAAGCTGTCGCGAGCGGCAAGGCCGATCCAGGACACGCGTTCGTCGGCGGCAAGCGTTTCGGCGAAGGTTTCGGCGCGATCGAGCGGCATGGCGATCTCGAACCCGTCCTCTCCGGTATAGCCGGACCGGGTCATGAACCAGCCCGGGCGAGGTTCGCCACCGCTCATGAAGCGCATGTCCGACACGTCGAAGCCCGTTTCCGCCATCACGGCAGCCGCGTAGGGTCCCTGCAATGCGAGGAACACGCGGTCGAGCGCCTCGATCGAGACGTCATGCTCCGCGGCGACCGTCCTGATCCACGCCTCGTCGGTCTCGGCGCGGCCGGCATTGGCGACGATCATGAAGCGATCATCGGCTAGCCGCGTGACGATCAAATCGTCGATGATTCCCGCATTGTCGTTCAGCAGAAACGTGTATTTGCAGGCGCCCAGAGACTGGCTCGCCACCTCGACAGGGCACAGGCGAGCGACCAGGTCGGCCGCATCCGGGCCCGCGACCTCGATCAGGCGCATGTGGGAGATATCGAAGAGGCCCGCATGCTCACGTGTGTGCAGATGCTCCTTCAACACGCCGAGCGGATAGGAGACAGGCATTGACCAGCCGGCGAAAGGCGCGAATTTCGCGCCGGCACGCTCGTGCAGGGCTTGCAGTGGCAGTTGTTTCAGCGATTCGCTCTCGGTCATCGACACCCTTTCCGTCAGTCAGCACTGTCCGGCCATCGGCGATGACCGGATGTGCCCCTCTGTCGGAAGCCTGAGAGACTCGCATTTCCGCCCAATTGACGAGAATGCTTACACCTTCGGCGCGGGACGCGAATCCCGACTTTCCAGAGTGCCTTGCCCTGCCAGCGGTTCCTTTTGCCTGAGAGATTTCGGGCGATTTCCCCTTCGGCGGCCTTTCGGCTCTCTCCCGCTGGCAGACCGGGCTTGCGCCCGAGAGCTGCAGGCAACGTAGCGTGAGACCGGACCGATGTCACGCTTAATCAACAGCGCCGGAACAACGGTGATTCGAACCGGCCAGGCTGCGAATCATTCGAGCGGTCATCCGCAATGCGTCGTTGGATGGTCGTTTGGCGGGCTTGAGGGGCGTCTCGAAAAGGGCTGTCACCGCGGATCGGCGACGAAATCGACGCGGAATTGAGACGACACCCAGCGTTGCGCGGCGATAGTCTCAACCGTCGCTCTCATGCGACTGTTGGAAACGTCAAAGTATTACGAAATAAAGACTGACACGTCTGAGATCGGGACGCGCGCTCGGTCAAACCGTCTTGCGGGGCAGGATCGCGTCGTCGGACCGTTGGTTGCTCGCAGGCGGCTCGGTCGGTGTCGAAGGCTGCGGGGCGCGGCGATCGAAGGTTCCCTCGCGGTCGGAAGTCCTGGACAAGACAGGCTTTTCCTGCCCGAAATCCTCCAGCGCAGCCACGCACTGATTGAGATCGTTCGTGGCCAGGTGCGCGTAGCGTAAGGTCATCTGGATCGTCTGATGCCCGAGAAACGTCTGGACACGGCGCAGATCAATACCAGCCTGGACCAAGCGGGAGGCACAGGTGTGACGCAGGATATGCGGGACGAGTTGCTTGTCGCTCTCAAGTCCAATCGTTTTCTTGACCGCATTCCAGTCATAGAGAAACTTCGGATACTTGATCATTGCAAAGGGGCCGCCGGTGGAATCCCTGCAAAAGACGGCTTCGCTTGCGCGTGCGGTGAGCGGAATGGTGCGGCTGCGGCCCGACTTGGTGATCCAGAAAGTGGCCCGGTCGGGCGTCACGTCGCTCCATTTCAGCGACAGCGCCTCGCCGACGCGCGCGCCCGTGTCGATCAGGAACACGCACAACCGAAAATGGTCGTCATTGCGCTTTGCCATCTCGGAAAAGAAGGACGCTTCTTCGTCCCTGGTGAAGAACCGGATTCGTCCGTTCTTCTCCTGAAGGCGAACATATGAGGGTAACCGCGTAATCAAACCACTGCGCTCTGCTTTTTTCAGCACTTTGTATAGCGCGGCGAGCTTTCTGTTTATAGTGGAATTTCTGTTTTTCTTGCTGCGGAAGTTGCTGATCAAAGAATCGATCAGGCTGTCGTCAAAAGACGCCAGGCCATGCGCAATCATGTATTCGTGGATTTCCATCACGAAGGACAGGGAACTGGCCCTGTGCTTGCCCGGTTCCCAAAGCGTATCGGCATACCGGTCTGCAAGAAACTTCAGGTCTGGCGTGTTGACGCTATGTAATGGGACTGTCAAATCCTGCCTTCCGATCAAGCGTATAAACGCGGACGGCAGTCCTTCTGCAGGAGCTCCCCATCGAGCCAAGCCGCGTAAACGAAAAATCGGACCAATTCAACAGCCCGGCGAAGTATCGCCGGGCTGTCGTAACGTCATATCTAGTTGATTATGCTTACCTTGCGTAACAAATCACACTAGACAAATCACCCTACGTCAGGAGATTAGAACGACGCGGTGAAACGAGCCAAGAAATCCCAGCCGTTGTAGTCGAGATTGGAGTTCCAATCGTCGTTGAAGTCCGTGTACTGCAGGCTGGTCTTCAGAGCGAGGGTCTCGGTGATGTCGTAGTCGGCAGTCAGACCAGCCTTCCACTTGGTGTCGTCACCGTAGTATTCACGGTACGAGAAGCCCGGCGTCAGGGTCAGCTTATCGCCAACCGGCATGGCGTAGGACACTTCAGCAACCCACTTGGCCGGACCGCTCCAGCCGTTGTTGCCGTAATCGGAGACGTAACCGCTGTACTTGTCCTCAACCCAGATGCCGCGAGCCTGCAGGGTGCCTGCACCAACATCGGCGGACACGCGAGCGTTAACACCAAAGGACTCGTAGTAGACATCGTAGAAGCCGATGATCTGAGCGTCGATCGCGCCGGCAGAGAAGCCGAGCATGGCTTCGATACCGAATTCTGCGCCGTACCAATCCGTCCAGACGCCTTCATCGTTGTACAGTTCGTCGATGGCGACACCGAAGGAAACGGCGCCGGCAGTGCCGGTGTACTGGATGGAGTCGAACTTGGAGTTCAAGCCAGAAGAGTCGGATTCGCCGTTGATGCCGTTATCGAGAAAGCCCTCGAAGTAACCCATCTTCAGGCCGGCGATGGTGAAGTAAACCTGATTGACGTACGCGTCAGCGACGTCGTTGTCTTCGGTGCGATCGCTGTCCATGTGGTATTCGAAGAACGTCTTCACCGGACCGTATTCGCTGTCCGTCCAGGACGAAACCTGAAGCGCACCACGGCTGAAGAACGTCGCGGCATCATCACCATCGTCGTACCAGTCGCTCTTGATTTCGAAGCGAGCGTAACCGCCGATCTTCAGGCAGGTCTCGCTGCCCGGGATGTAGAAGAAGCCGGTGCCGGCTGCATCGCAGACGCGGACGTATTCGACGACTTCCGGTTCCGGAATGATGACGGCGTCGGCAGCGCGAGCACCGGAGACAGCGAC
>NZ_JALEGV010000029.1 GCF_022763245.1 Oricola sp. | reverse complement strand
GATCGTGCCGATCGCGATGGAAGAGCGCCTGCGCTTCGCCATCCGTGAAGGCGGCCGCACCGTCGGCGCCGGCATCGTCGCAAAGATCATCGAGTAGGCGAACAGAGCAGATTGAAGGGGCGCGGCACACCGCTGCCGCGCCTTGCTTCTTGAATAAGGAAAAAGTCGTATGAACGGCCAGAACATCCGCATTCGCCTGAAGGCGTTCGACCACCGGGTCCTTGATGCATCGACGCGCGAGATCGTGTCGACCGCCAAGCGGACCGGTGCGAGCGTGCGCGGGCCAGTGCCGCTGCCGACACGGATCGAGAAATTCACCGTGAACCGGTCGCCGCACATCGACAAGAAGAGCCGCGAACAGTTCGAGATGCGCACTCACAAGCGCCTGCTCGATATCGTGGATCCGACTCCGCAGACCGTGGACGCGCTGATGAAGCTCGACCTCGCGGCCGGCGTTGACGTCGAGATCAAGCTCTGAGCGAACCGGATTGGGGAAGGACGAACCAATGCGTTCAGGAGTAATTGCACAGAAGCTGGGCATGACCCGCGTCTACAATGACGAGGGCGTGCAGACGCCAGTGACCGTTCTCCGCATGGAGAACTGCCAGGTTGTCGCCCAGCGCACCGAAGAGAAGAACGGCTACACGGCAGTGCAGCTCGGTTCGGGCTTTGCGAAGGTGAAGAACACCTCCAAGGCGATGCGCGGCCATTTCGCCGTCGCGTCTGTCGAGCCGAAGCGCAAGCTGGCCGAGTTCCGCGTGTCGCCCGACAACATGATCGATGTCGGCGCCGAGCTGACCGCCGAGCACTTCGTGCCCGGCCAGAAGGTCGATTGCACGGGCACCACGCAGGGCAAGGGCTTCCAGGGCGTCATGAAGCGCCACAATTTCGGAGGCGGCCGCGCCACGCACGGCAACTCGCTTTCGCACCGTTCGCACGGTTCCACCGGCATGTGCCAGGATCCGGGCAAGGTGTTCAAGGGCAAGAAGATGGCCGGTCACATGGGTTCGACCCGCGTGACGACCCAGAACCTGGAAATCGTTTCGACGGACGTCGAGCGCGGCCTGATCCTGATCAAGGGTGCGGTTCCCGGTTCGAAGGGTGCGTGGATCCTGGTTCGCGACGCCGTGAAGGCGAGCCTGCCGGACGATGCGCCGAAGCCGGCCGCCCTGCGCGCCGCAGAAGCAGCGCAGAGCGCTGAAGGGGCTGAATGATGGAACTGAAGATGACCACTCTCGCCGGCGACGCCGCCGGTTCGCTCTCGGTTTCCGATGAGGTGTTCGGTCTGGAGCCGCGCACGGACATTCTCCAGCGCGTCGTGCTCTGGCAGCTCGCCAAGAAACAGCAGGGCACCCACCAGTCGAAGGGCCGTGCGGACATTTCCCGCACCGGTGCCAAGATGTTCCGTCAGAAGGGTACGGGCCGCGCCCGTCACTCGTCTGCACGTGCCCCGCAGTTCCGCGGCGGCGGCAAGGCCCACGGCCCGGTCGCCCGCAGCCACGAGACCGACCTTCCCAAGAAGGTTCGCGCGCTCGGTCTGCGTCACGCCCTGTCTGCCAAGGCCAAGGCGTCGGAACTGATCATCGTCGATGACCTTAAGGCCGCCGACGCGAAGACGAAGACGCTGATCGGCCAGCTGTCCGGCCTGGGTCTGGACAATGCGCTGTTCATCGGCGGCGCGGAGATCGACGGCGCGTTCAAGAATGCCGCGTCGAACATCCCCCATGTCGATGTGCTGCCGGTTCAGGGCATCAATGTCTATGACATCCTGCGCCGCAACAAGCTGGTCCTGTCCAAGGCTGCGGTCGAAGCCCTCGAGGAGCGGTTCAAATGACGACGGACATTCGCCACTACGACGTGATCATCTCGCCGGTGATCACTGAGAAATCGACGCTGGTGTCGGAGCACAACCAGGTGATGTTCAACGTCGCCCGTGACGCTTCCAAGCCAGAGATCAAGGCTGCTGTCGAGGCCCTGTTCGGGGTCAAGGTGAAGGCGGTCAACACGATCCTGCGCAAGGGCAAGGTGAAGCGGTTCCGCGGCATCACCGGCCGGCAGAGCGACGTGAAAAAAGCAGTCGTGACCCTCGTCGATGGTCATTCCATCGACGTGGCGACCGGGCTCTAAACGGTTCGCCGAGAGGTATTTGTTATGGCATTGAAAACATTCAAACCAACGTCTCCCGGCCAGCGCCAGCTGGTGACGGTCGACCGTTCCGGCCTGCACAAGGGCGGCCCGGTCAAGGCGCTGACGGAAGGTCTGACGAAGTCTGGCGGTCGCAACAATGCCGGCCGTATGACCTCGCGCAACAAGGGCGGCGGTCACAAGCGGACCTACCGCATCATCGACTTCAAGCGTCGCAAGACCGATGTCGGCGCGACGGTTGAGCGCATCGAATACGATCCGAACCGGACCGCATTCATCGCACTTCTGAAGTATGACGATGGCGAGTTGTCCTACATTCTCGCGCCGCAGCGGCTTCAGGCCGGCGACCGCGTGGTGTCGGGCGAGTATGTTGACGTCAAGCCGGGCAACGCGATGGAACTCGGCCGCATGCCGGTCGGCACCATCGTGCACAATGTGGAGATGAAGCCGGGCAAGGGCGGTCAGATCGCTCGTTCCGCAGGCTCGTACGCACAGCTCGTCGGTCGCGACCAGGGCATGGCGATCCTTCGCCTGAATTCCGGCGAACAGCGTCTTGTCTCGGGCAAGTGCTTCGCCACCGTCGGTGCCGTGTCCAACCCGGACCACGGCAACATCAACCTCGGCAAAGCCGGTCGTTCGCGCTGGCTCGGCAAGCGTCCGCACGTTCGCGGCGTTGTCATGAACCCGGTCGACCACCCGCATGGTGGTGGTGAAGGCCGCACCTCCGGCGGTCGTCACCCGGTGACCCCGTGGGGCAAGCCGACCAAGGGCAAGCGTACGCGTTCGAACAAGTCGACCGACAAGTTCATCATGCGTTCGCGCCACCAGCGCAAGAAGTAATCGAGAGAGGAAAAGCCTCATGGCTCGTTCAGTTTGGAAAGGCCCGTTCGTCGACGGCTATCTTCTCAAGAAGGCAGACAAGGCCCGCGAGAGCGGCCGTCACGACGTCATCAAGATCTGGAGCCGTCGCTCCACCATCATGCCGCAGTTCGTCGGCCTGACCTTCGGTGTCTACAATGGCTCGAAGCACATTCCGGTGGCGGTGTCGGAAGACATGGTCGGTCACAAGTTCGGTGAATTTGCTCCGTCGCGGACCTACTACGGTCACGGTGCGGACAAGAAGGCAAAGAGGAAGTAACCATGGGCAAGCCCAAGGCTCCACGCCGGCTGGCGGATAACGAGGCGCGCGCAGTCACGCGCACCATCCGCGTCAGCCCGCAGAAGCTCAACCTGGTTGCGGCCATGATCCGCGGCAAAAAGGTGGACTCGGCCCTGGCCGACCTGACCTTCTCGCGCAAGCGCATCGCCTCGACCGTCAAGAAGACGCTGGAATCGGCGATCGCCAACGCAGAAAACAACCACGACCTTGATGTGGACGCACTGGTTGTCGCGGAAGCCTATGTCGGCAAGTCGATCGTCATGAAGCGTTTCCACGCCCGCGGTCGCGGCCGTGCGAGCCGCATCGAGAAACCGTTCTCTCACCTCACCATCGTCGTGCGTGAGCAAGAGGAAGCAGGGGAGGCCGCGTAATGGGTCAGAAAATCAATCCGGTCGGCCTTCGTCTCGGCATCAACCGCACCTGGGATTCGCGCTGGTACGCGAACACCGGTGAGTACGGTCAGCTGCTGCACGAGGATCTGAAGATCCGCGAGTACCTGATGAAGGAACTCAAGCAGGCCGCCGTGTCCAAGATCGTGATCGAGCGTCCGCACAAGAAGTGCCGCGTGACGATCCACTCGGCGCGTCCGGGCATCATCATCGGCAAGAAGGGCGCGGACATCGAGAAGCTGCGCCGCAAGCTGAGCCAGTTCACCTCGGCCGAGACGCATCTCAACATCGTTGAAGTGCGCAAGCCGGAGATCGACGCGACCCTGGTCGCCCAGTCGATCGCTCAGCAGCTGGAGCGCCGCGTGGCGTTCCGTCGCGCCATGAAGCGCGCCGTTCAGTCGGCGATGCGTCTCGGCGCGGAAGGCATCCGCATCAACTGCGCCGGCCGTCTCGGTGGCGCGGAAATCGCACGGACCGAGTGGTACCGCGAAGGTCGCGTGCCGCTGCATACGCTGCGCGCCGATGTGGATTACGGCACCGCCGAAGCCGAAACGGCTTACGGCATCTGCGGAATCAAGGTCTGGATCTTCAAGGGTGAAATCCTTGAGCACGATCCGATGGCTTCGGAACGCCGGGCAACCGAGACCGACAGCCAGGGCTCTGGCCGCCGTCGCGACAACGCGTAAGCGGACAGATTGGAGTAGAAACCGATGTTGCAACCGAAACGCACCAAGTACCGCAAGCAGTTCAAGGGCAAGATCCATGGCCTCGCCAAGGGTGGAACCGCCTTGAACTTCGGCGAATACGGTCTTAAGTCGCTTGAACCCAACCGCGTCAACGCGCGCGAGATCGAGGCGGCCCGCCGCGCGATCACCCGTCACATGAAACGTGCCGGCCGCGTGTGGATTCGCATATTCCCGGATGTCCCGGTCACCTCGAAGCCGACCGAAGTCCGCATGGGTAAAGGCAAGGGCTCCGTCGATTACTGGGCGGTCAAGGTCAAGCCGGGCCGCGTGATGTTCGAGATCGACGGTGTGCCGGAAGACGTCGCGCGCGAAGCGCTGCGTCTCGGCGCTGCGAAGCTCTCGGTCCGCACGCGCTTTATTCAGCGCATCGCCGAGTAGGAGTGACGATTATGAAAGCTTCTGACGTTAGAGCCATGAGTGCCGACGAGCTTGCCGATGAACTGGCAAAGCTGAAGAAGGAACAGTTCAACCTGCGCTTCCAGACAGCGACAGGCCAGCTGGAGAAGACCTCGCGCGTGCGTGAAGTGCGCCGCGACATTGCCCGTATCAAGACGATCGCCGCGCAGAATGCGGCCAAAGGGAAATAATCAAGATGCCGAAACGCGTTCTGCAGGGCACCGTGGTTAGCGACAAGAACGACAAGACCGTCGTGGTCAAGGTCGAACGCCGCTTCACGCATCCGCTGTTCAAAAAGACCGTGCGCCGTTCCAAGAAGTACAAGGCTCACGACGAAAACAACCAGTTCAAGGTCGGTGACACCGTTCTCATCCAGGAGAGCGCGCCGATTTCGAAGGACAAATGCTGGGTGGTCGTGACCGACCAGTCGGCGGCCTGATTCCAAACCGCAATTTGCATGCGGCTTCCGTGGAAGCCAGCTGGACAACATACAAAGGCAGCCAGTCATGATTCAGATGCAAACAAACCTCGATGTCGCCGACAATTCCGGCGCCCGTCGTGTTCAGTGCATCAAGGTGCTGGGCGGCTCGAAGCGCAAGTACGCTTCCGTCGGTGACGTCATCGTCGTCTCCGTCAAGGAAGCCATCCCGCGCGGCCGCGTCAAGAAGGGCGACGTCATGAAGGCGGTCGTCGTGCGCACCGCAAGCGACATTCGCCGTCCCGACGGCAGCGTGATCCGCTTCGACAAGAACGCAGCGGTGATCGTCGACAACAAGAAAGAGCCGGTCGGCACTCGTATCTTCGGCCCCGTGCCGCGCGAACTGCGCGCCAAGGCCCACATGAAGATCATCTCGCTGGCGCCGGAAGTTCTGTAAGGAGAGACACGATGCAGAAGATCCGCAAAGGCGACGAAGTCGTCGTGCTCACCGGCAAGGACAAGGGCCGCAAGGGTTCGGTCCTGCAGGTCATGCCGAAGGATAATCGCGCAGTGGTTTCCGGCGTCAACGTCGTGAAGCGCCACCAGCGCCAGACTGCCAATACGGAAGGCGGAATCATCGCCAAGGAAGCGCCGATCGACCTGTCGAACCTGGCCCTTCTCGACCCGAAGGATTCCAAGCCGACGCGCGTCGGCTTCCGCATGGAAGGCGATCGCAAGGTTCGCTTTTCCAAACGTTCCGGAGAAGTGATCGATGGCTGACGCAAAATACGAGCCGCGGCTCAAGACACAGTACAACGAGTCCATCCGCAAGCAGCTGCTCGAAGAGTTCAGCTATGCCAACGAGATGGAAATCCCGCGGGTGACGAAGATCGTCGTCAACATGGGCGTCGGCGAAGCGACGGCTGATTCCAAAAAGCCGGCTTCGGCGGCTGAGGATCTCGCGCTCATCACTGGCCAGAAGGCCGTCATCACGCGTGCCCGCAATTCGATTGCCGGCTTTAAGGTGCGTGAAGGCATGCCGATCGGCACGAAGGTTACATTGCGCGGCGAGCGCATGTATGAGTTCATGGATCGCCTGGTCAACATCGCGCTGCCGCGCGTTCGCGACTTCCGCGGCCTGAACCCGAAGAGCTTTGACGGCCGTGGCAACTTCGCCATGGGCCTGAAGGAGCACATCGTGTTCCCCGAAATCAACTACGACAAGGTCGACCAGATTTGGGGAATGGACGTCATCGTTTGCACGACGGCGAAAACGGACGACGAAGCGCGGGCCCTTCTGAAGGCCTTCAACTTCCCGTTCCGCCAGTAACGGCAAGCGTCGAAAGGAACAGTTCGCATGGCTAAAGTCAGCGCAGTTGAAAAGAACCAGCGCCGTCGCAAGATGGTGGATCAGTACGCCGCGAAGCGCGCCGCGCTCAAGGCAATCGTCATGGATCGCTCCAACCCGATCGAGGAGCGGTTCAAGGCGACGTTGAAGCTCGCCGAGTTGCCGCGCAATTCCGCGAAGGTGCGCATCCGCAACCGTTGCGAGGTTTCGGGCCGTCCGCGCGGTTACTACCGCAAGCTCAGAATGTCGCGTATCGCGCTGCGTGAACTCGGTTCGCTCGGCCGCGTTCCCGGCGTCGTGAAGTCCAGCTGGTAAGGGGAAACAAAGATGTCCATGTCAGATCCTCTTGGCGATATGCTGACCCGTATTCGTAACGGCATCCACCGTTCGAAGGACCGCATCTCGACCCCGGCCTCCAAGCTGCGCGGCCGCGTGCTGGACGTGCTGAAAAGCGAAGGCTATATCCGCGACTACTCGCAGGTCGAGTATTCGACCGGCAAGGCGGAGTTCGAGATCGAGCTCAAGTACTTCGACGGCGCACCGGTCATTCGCAAGATCGAACGCGTTTCGAAGCCTGGCCGCCGCGTGTATGTCGGCGTGAAGTCGATCCCGCACGTCGCGAACGGCCTCGGCATCTCGATCCTCTCGACGCCGCAGGGCGTGATGGCGGATCACGAGGCGCGCGAAAAGAATGTTGGTGGCGAACTGCTTTGCCGCGTCTTCTGACGCTGGTTGCAGGCACGAAACCCAGTAAACGGACAGGTTGAACAATGTCGCGTATTGGTAAGAAGCCGGTAGCTATCCCGGACGGTGTCACGGCCACCGTCGACGGTCAGACTGTGACCGCCAAGGGCCCGAAAGGTGAACTGAAATTCGTCGTCAACGACGAAGTGCTCGTCTCCATGGAAGATGGCGCCGTGGCTGTGCAGCCGCGTGACCAGTCCAAGGACTCACGCTCCAAGTGGGGCATGTCGCGCACGATGATCTCCAACATTCTCGAGGGCGTGAAGAACGGCTACGAGCGCAAGCTGGAAATCAACGGCGTCGGCTATCGTGCCGCGATGCAGGGCAAGAACATCCAGCTCTCGCTGGGCTTCAGCCATGAAGTCGTCTACCAGGTGCCGGAAGGCATCGCCGCAGCGACGCCGAAGCCCACGGAAATCGTGCTGACCGGCATCGACAAGCAGCAGCTTGGCCAGGTCGCCGCGGAGATCCGCGAGTTCCGTCCGCCGGAGCCCTACAAGGGCAAGGGTGTCAAATATGCGGAAGAGACGATCATCCGCAAAGAAGGCAAGAAGAAGTAAGGAAAGCGCGTCATGGCAAAGTCAAAAGAATCGACCGTTCGCCGCGCGCAACGCGTCCGGCGCCAGCTCAAGAAGGTGGCGAACGGCCGTCCGCGTCTGTCGGTCCATCGTTCGTCCAAGAACATCTACGCCCAGATCATCGACGACGCTGCCGGCCGCACTCTGGCCGCCGCTTCCACGCTGGAAGGCTCGCTGAAAGGCTCGCTCAAGACCGGTGCCGACACGGCTGCTGCTGCTGCCGTCGGGAAGCTGATCGCCGAACGCGCCGTCGAAGCCGGCGTCAAGGAAGTCGTCTTCGATCGTGGGGCGTTCATCTATCACGGCCGGGTCAAGGCTCTGGCGGATGCGGCTCGCGAAGGCGGCCTGAGCTTCTAAATTTCAACCCCGTGCTACCGGAAAAAAACGAAGGATAAGGATATGGCACAGCAGGACCGTGGAGGTCGCGGACGCGACCGCGCACCACGCGAAGAAGCTGACAGCGAGTTTGTCGATAAGCTCGTGCACATCAACCGCGTTGCCAAGGTGGTCAAGGGTGGCCGCCGTTTCGGTTTCGCCGCACTCGTCGTTGTCGGCGACCAGAAGGGCCGCGTCGGCTTCGGTCACGGCAAGGCGCGCGAAGTGCCGGAAGCGATCCGCAAGGCAACCGAGAGCGCCAAGCGCGACATGATCTTCGTGCCGCTGCGTTCGGGCCGCACGCTGCATCATGACGTCGAAGGTCGTCACGGCGCTGGCAAGGTTCTGCTGCGCGCTGCCACGCCGGGTACCGGTATCATCGCCGGTGGTCCGATGCGCGCTGTCTTCGAGACGCTGGGTGTGCAGGACGTCGTCGCCAAGTCGCTCGGCACCTCGAACCCGTACAACATGGTGCGCGCCACCTTCGACGCTCTGAAAAACCAGATGCATCCGAAGGACATCGCCGCCCAGCGCGGGATCAAGTACTCCACGCTGCAGGCTCGCCGTCGCGAGCTGATCGGCACCGAAGAATAGTCGATCGTGCTCCCGGACCCTTCACCGCGAAGGGCAGGGGCCTTAGGAAGGAAACTGACTGATGGCTGACAACAACAAGGGCGCCACGATCACCGTCGAACAGATCGGCAGCCCGATCCGCCGTCCGGCCGACCAGGAGAAAACCCTGATCGGTCTGGGCCTCAACAAGATGCATCGCCGCCGCACGCTGGAGGATACTCCGGCCGTTCGTGGCATGATCCGCAAGGTCAAGCACCTCGTCCGCGTTGTGGACGAAGCCTGAGAGCGGGGAGAAAGACAATGAATCTCAACGATCTGCGCGACAACGAAGGTTCGCGCCCGTCCCGCAAGCGCGTTGGCCGCGGCATCGGCTCCGGCAAGGGCAAGACCGTCGGTCGCGGCGTGAAGGGCCAGAAGTCCCGTTCGGGCGTGGCCATCAAGGGTTACGAGGGCGGTCAGATGCCGATTTATCGGCGTCTTCCCAAGCGTGGCTTCAACAACATCTTCGCCAAGGATTTCAACATCGTTTCGCTCGGCCGTGTGCAGACTGCGATCGATGCTGGCAAGCTGGACGCCGGCAAGCCGGTCACGGCCGAGGCTCTGGTTGAAGCCGGCGTGATCCGCCGCGTCAAGGATGGCGTTCGCGTCCTCGCCGATGGCGAACTGACGGCAAAGGTCACCTTCGAGGTAGCCGGTGCGTCGAAATCGGCGGCCGACAAGATCGAGAAGGCCGGCGGTTCTTTGACCGTCCTGGCCGCGAAGGCGACAGCCGAATAATCCTGAAAAAGGGCGGTAACGAAGTTGCCGCCCTTTCTTCACGTGTTTCTTGACTTGCGTCTCCCCTGCATGGCGCTTATCTCCGCACCTGACGTGCGATGGCGCGGCTGGCCGTGTATCGGCGTCTCACCGGCCTGCGCCGAACCGGAGAATTCCCCAATGGCATCCGCAGCAGAACAGCTTGCATCCAATCTAAATTTCGGCGCCTTCGCCAAGGCCGAAGAACTCAAGAAACGCATCTGGTTTACGCTCGGCGCGCTGCTCGTCTATCGGCTTGGCACCTACATTCCGCTGCCCGGTCTCGACATGAATGCGTTCGCCCAGGCGTTTCAGAGCCAGTCGGGCGGCATCCTTGGCATGTTCAACATGTTCTCGGGCGGCGCCGTGAGCCGTATGGCGATCTTCGCACTTGGCATCATGCCCTACATCTCCGCTTCGATCGCGATCCAGCTGATGACGTCCGTCATCCCGGCGCTGGAGCAGCTGAAGAAGGAAGGCGAGCAGGGCCGCAAGGTCATCAACCAGTATACGCGTTACGCGACCGTTCTGCTCGCGACGCTGCAGGCCTATGGCATCTCCGTCGGTCTTGAGAGCGGCAGCGGCATCGTCGCGGATCCGGGCTGGTTCTTCCGTATTTCCACCGTGATCACGCTGGTCGGTGGCACCATGTTCCTGATGTGGCTGGGTGAGCAGATCACTGCGCGCGGCATCGGCAACGGCATTTCGCTGATCATCTTCTCCGGCATCGTCGCCGGTCTGCCTAACGCTGTCGTCGGCACGCTGGAACTCGGCCGCACCGGCGCGCTTGCGACCGGCATCATCCTCGGTATCATCGTCATTGCGATCGTGGTCATCGCGGCTATCGTTTTCATGGAACGCGCCCAGCGCCGCCTGTTGATCCAGTATCCGAAACGACAGGTCGGCAACCGGATGTTCCAGGGCGACACGTCGCATCTTCCCCTGAAGCTCAATACTGCCGGCGTGATTCCTCCGATCTTCGCGTCTTCTTTGCTGCTTCTGCCTGCGACGCTTGCCGGGTTCTCTGATTCGACGACGCTTCCAAGCTGGGCGACGGCCATTCTGGCAGCGCTCGGACACGGCCAGCCGCTCTATATGCTGTTCTATGCAGGGATGATTGTTTTCTTCGCCTTCTTCTATACGGCGATCGTCTTCAACCCGCAGGACACTGCCGACAATCTGAAGAAGCATTCGGGCTTCATTCCCGGCATTCGTCCGGGTCAGCGCACGGCGGAATATATCGACTACGTCCTGACGCGTATTACGCTCGTCGGCGCGATCTATCTGGTGCTGGTCTGCCTCTTACCCGAATTTCTAATAGCGTCGACCGGTGTCCCGTTCTATCTCGGCGGCACGTCGCTGCTCATCGTCGTGAGCGTGACGCTGGATACGGTGGCGCAGGTGCAGGGGCATCTGATCGCTCATCAGTATGAAGGCCTGATCAAGAAATCGAAATTGCGCGGGGGGAAACGCGGACGATGAGACTGATTCTTCTGGGACCGCCCGGCGCGGGCAAGGGAACGCAGGCACAGCGGCTGGTAGAGAAATACGGCATTCCCCAGCTCTCCACTGGTGATATGCTGCGTGCCGCGGTGAAAGCCGGTACCGAAGTCGGTCAGCGGGCCGAGGCCGTCATGAATGCGGGCAAGCTCGTTTCGGACGATATCGTCAATGCGATCGTCTCTGAGCGGATCGACGCCGCAGACTGCGCTAACGGTTTCATCCTTGACGGGTATCCGCGCACGCTGGTGCAGGCGGACGCGGTGGAGGAGATGCTGAAGAACAAGAACATGGATCTCGACGTCGTCATTGAACTCCAGGTTGACGACGAGGTTCTGGTCGATCGCATTTCGGGTCGGTTCAGCTGCGCGAGCTGTGGCACGGTCTATCACGACACCACGAAGCAGCCGGCGCAGGAAGGCGTTTGCGACAAGTGCGGTTCGACCGAATTCAAGCGCCGTTCCGACGACCAGCCGGACAAGGTGTGGACGCGGTTGCAGGCCTATTACAAGGAAACGTCGCCGCTGATCGGCTACTACCACGCCAAGGGCCTCCTGAAGAGCGTTGACGGGCTTCAGTCGATTGACGATGTCGCGCGGTCGATGGACGCCATTCTGGACGCTGTTTGACCGAATTCGGTGGCGTCGGGGAGGCTCGCAGGTTTCCTGCGAAAAGTAATGCTGCGCTGTTGACTCATGTCAGAAGCGGCATTATAGCGGCGCATCTTCCCTGAAGGTTTGGATGAGTGCGCCTGTCGGCGTGATTCTGCTCGTACGGGAAAGCTCGCAAGGGCCGGCCTCCACCGGACGCGGGTTCAACAAGAATAGCCGGTTTGACCGGCCTACATGGAGAACAAGATGGCTCGTATCGCCGGTGTTAACATACCGACTGGCAAGCGCGTTGTGATCGCGCTTCAATACATTCACGGCATTGGTCCGAAATTCGCCAAGGAAATCGTCGAGAAGAACAACATCGCGGCCGAGCGCCGGGTGCATGAGCTTACCGACGCCGAAGTCATGGCGATCCGCGAAACGATCGACCGCGACTATCAGGTCGAGGGCGACCTGCGCCGTGAAGTTTCCATGAACATCAAGCGTCTGATGGACCTGGGCTGCTACCGCGGCCTGCGTCATCGCCGCAACCTGCCGGTGCGCGGTCAGCGTACCCACACCAACGCCCGTACCCGCAAGGGTCCGGCCAAGGCGATCGCCGGCAAGAAGAAGTAATCTGGAGTCGGTAGCGGTTAGCCGGTCGTTGGTTATGTACCAGTCGGCCAACTAAGCACTGATCACTGCCGACTTCCCCCAGGTGTAGCCGCTGGAACTACGGCGGTGCAGAGATCGAGAGGACTAAAATGGCAAAAGATGCCGGTCGCGTTCGTCGTCGCGAACGCAAGAACATTTCGTCGGGCGTGGCGCACGTCAACTCGACGTTCAACAACACGATGATCACCATCACCGACGCGCAGGGTAACACCATCGCCTGGTCGTCCGCCGGAATGCAGGGCTTCAAGGGCTCGCGCAAATCGACCCCGTTCGCGGCTCAGGTCGCTGCCGAAGATTGCGCCAAGAAGGCCCAGGAACACGGCATGCGTTCGCTGGAAGTCGAGGTTTGCGGACCTGGCTCCGGCCGTGAGTCGGCACTGCGCGCGCTGCAGGCCGCGGGCTTCACGATCACCTCGATCCGCGACGTGACCCCGATCCCGCACAATGGTTGCCGCCCGCGCAAGAAGCGCCGCGTCTAAACCGCTTTTCAGGGCGACGCCGATCCTGCGTGGCCCTTTTTCAGGTCTGTTGCCACGACTGGATGGTGGCAAGGAAGCTGAGGGAAACTGCCGTGATACACAAAAACTGGCAAGAACTTATCAAGCCGAAGAAGGTCGAGTTCAAGGGCTCCGGCGCTACGAAGGTGACGCTCGTCGCCGAGCCGCTGGAGCGCGGATTTGGCCTGACGCTCGGCAACGCCCTGCGTCGCGTCCTGCTGTCGTCGCTGCGCGGCGCCGCGGTGACTGCCGTGCAGATCGATGGCGTGCTGCATGAATTTTCCTCGATCGCCGGTGTGCGCGAGGACGTGACCGACATCGTTCTGAACATCAAGGAAATCGCCATCCGCATGGAAGGCGACGGTCCGAAACGCATGGTCGTGCGCAAGCAGGGCCCGGGCGTCGTCACCGCCGGTGACATTCAGACGGTGGGCGATGTCGAGATCCTCAATCCGGATCACGTCATCTGCACGCTCGACGAGGGTGCGGAAATCCGCATGGAGTTCACCGTCGACAACGGCAAGGGCTATGTCCCGGCCGAGCGTAACCGCGCCGAAGACGCACCGATCGGCCTGATCCCGGTCGACAGCCTCTACTCGCCGGTCCGCAAGGTGTCCTACAAGGTCGAGAACACCCGCGAAGGTCAGGTTCTCGACTATGACAAGCTGTCGATGACCATCGAGACCAACGGTGCGGTCACCGGTGAGGACGCCGTGGCATTTGCCGCGCGCATCCTTCAGGACCAGCTTGCCGTCTTCGTCAACTTCGAAGAGCCGCAGAAGGAAGTCCAGGAAGAACAGGTCCAGGAACTGGCCTTCAACCCGGCGCTTCTGAAGAAGGTCGACGAACTGGAGTTGTCCGTCCGTTCGGCGAACTGCCTGAAGAACGACAACATCGTCTATATCGGCGACCTGATCCAGAAGACCGAGGGCGAGATGCTGCGCACGCCGAATTTCGGCCGCAAGTCGCTCAACGAGATCAAGGAAGTTCTGGCGTCCATGGGCCTCCATCTCGGCATGGAAGTCCCGGCATGGCCGCCGGAAAACATCGAAGACCTCGCAAAGCGTTACGAGGATCATTACTGATCGCCGGTGTCGCCGGCTAACTTTCAAGGAGAAGGCTCATGCGCCACGGAAAATCGGGCCGCAAGCTGAACCGCACTGCCAGCCACCGCAAGGCGATGTTTGCCAACATGGCAGCTTCGCTGATCGAGCATGAGCAGATTGTGACGACGCTGCCCAAAGCAAAGGAAATTCGCCCGATCGTCGAGAAGCTTGTCACGCTCGGCAAGCGCGGCGACCTGCATGCACGCCGCCAGGCGATCGCCGCGATCCGCGACGAGAACCAGGTGCGTAAGCTGTTCGACACGATCGCGAGCCGCTATGCGGATCGCAACGGCGGTTACATCCGCATCATGAAGGCGGGTTTCCGCCATGGCGACAGTGCGCCGATGGCCGTGGTCGAATTCGTCGACCGTGACGTCGACGCCAAGGGCGCTGCCGATCGAGCACGGCTCGAGGCTGAGGAGCAAGCTGCCGAAGAAGCAGCTTAATCAGGTCCGCGCGGACGATCTGAAAAGGGGCCTTTTGTGGCCCCTTTTTTTCGTTATGGTGGCGCGAATCCCCCGTCAGTTGGAGAACGGAACCATGCATGCACCGCGGATTGTTCGCCTGATCCTGGCGGCCGTTCTCGTCGGCGCGACGACGGTCGCGCATGTCCACGCACAAAGCGTCGAAGACCGTGTCGGCAACATTCTGGAGGAGCTGTTAGGCGGGAAGAATGGCGGTCGCACGCAAGACGAGGCGGGCCAGCGGAGACCGCCGGCCAGTCGCGCGGAGATGCAATTGTCCTTCGCGCCTCTCGTCCGAAGTAGCGCTCCGGCTGTCGTCAATGTCTATGCCGCACGCATCGTGCGCCAACGGTCGCCGTTTGAGGGTGATCCGTTCTTCGAGCATTTCTTCGGGCCCAATTTCGGCGGATCGACGCGGCCACGGATGGAATCTTCGCTGGGTTCCGGCGTGATCGTGGATCCGTCCGGCCTCATCGTCACCAACAACCACGTCATCGGTGAAGCGGATGAGATCAAGGTCGCCTTGTCGGACGGCGAGGAGTTCGAGAGCACGGTCGTTCTGCGCGACGAGCGCTCCGATCTCGCGGTTCTGCGCATCAATGTCGGCCGTGATCTCGAATATCTGGAGCTGGAGGATTCGGACGCTGTCCAGACAGGGGATCTCGTTCTGGCGATCGGCAATCCATTCGGCGTCGGACAGACCGTGACCTCCGGCATCGTGTCGGCGTTGGCCCGCAGCCGCATCGGGGTTTCCGACTTCGGCTTCTTCATCCAGACGGATGCGGCGATCAATCCCGGCAATTCCGGCGGCGCGCTGATCGGGATGTCGGGCAAGCTGATCGGCATCAATTCGGCCATCTTTTCGCGTTCGGGCGGTTCCAACGGGATCGGTTTCGCGATTCCATCCAACATGGTGCGCGCGGTGATCGATCAGGCGCGCGGTGGTGCGGACGCGTTCGAACGGCCCTATCTAGGTGCGGATTTCGAGACCGTCACGCCGGAGATCGCAGACAGTCTGGGCATGCGGCGGCCGGCGGGTGCCATCGTCACGGGCGTGCATCCGGACAGTCCGGCCGAAAATGCGGGTCTCAGGGCAGGGGATGTGGTGCTCGCCGTGGACGGGCACATGATCGAGCATCCCGACGCTCTCGGCTATCGGCTGGCGACAGCCGGACCGGGCCGCACTGTCGAGCTGACGCTTCTGTCGCGGGGCCGCCGCGTCACGCTCGACATTCGGCTTGAAACCGCACCGGAATCTGTTCCGTCGAACCAGACGCTGATCTCAGGATCAAACCCGCTGGCCGGCGCGACTGTCGCCAATATCTCGCCTCGCATCCTTCAGCGCCTGAACATCCGCTTTCGTGGTGAGGGTGTGATCATTGCAGATATTGAGCGGGCTTCGGCCGCGGCCCGGATCGGTTTTCGGCCTGGTGACATTCTGATGAAGGTCAATGGCGTTGATATCCGCACTGTCGAGGACGTGACGGGGACGGTCGCGAAGGCCGGTCGGAACTGGAGCTTCACCATCAATCGTGGCGGAAGAACCATCCGGCAGTTCTTCCGGGGCTGACGTTCCGTGACAGACCTGTTCGCACAGCCGGAGGCCTCCGAGGCAGAGTCGACACGTCGTCCGCTCGCAGACAGGCTCAGGCCTTCGCAACTGGACGATGTGGTCGGACAAGACCATCTCACCGGACCGGACGGTGCGCTGACGCGGATGATCGCTTCCGGCAGTCTCGGCAACGTCATCTTCTGGGGACCGCCGGGCACTGGCAAGACAACGATCGCGCGGCTCCTCGCCGGCGCGACAGGGCTGCATTTCGAACAGATTTCTGCGATCTTCAGCGGCGTGGCGGAATTGAAGAAGGTCTTCGAAGCGGCACGCATGCGGCTACAAAACGGCCGTCAGACGCTTCTGTTCGTCGATGAGATCCACCGCTTCAACCGTGCGCAACAGGACAGCTTTCTCCCCGTGGTGGAGGATGGCACGATCCTTCTTGTCGGTGCGACGACGGAAAACCCGTCCTTCGAGCTCAACGCGGCGCTTTTGTCGCGGGCGCGTGTGCTGACGTTGAAGCGATTGGAGCCGGAGCATCTGCTCCAGTTGCTTTCGCGCGCTGAGCAACTCCTCGGCGAAGCGCTGCCGGTCACATCTTCCGCGCGTGACCTCATCACGGTCATGGCCGATGGCGACGGGCGGGCCGTTTTGACCCTGGCCGAGGAGGTCTGGCGAGCGGCTAGGCCGGGCGAGCAGCTTGATGAAAATGCTGTGCGCGGGATCTTGCAGCGTCGTGCGCCGATCTACGACAAGGGGCAGGATGGCCACTACAACCTGATTTCGGCCCTGCACAAAGCCGTCCGCGGCTCGGACCCGGACGCCGCGCTCTATTATCTCGCGCGCATGTTCGACGCCGGCGAGGATCCCCTTTTTCTCGGACGTCGGTTGGTGCGCATGGCAAGCGAGGATATTGGCCTCGCGGACCCGCAGGCCTTGACGATCGCCCTCGCGGCGAAGGATGCCTATGACTATCTAGGATCGCCGGAAGGCGAGCTGGCGCTTGCGCAAGCCTGCCTCTACCTCGCGACGGCGCCGAAATCGAACGCGGCCTATGTCGCATTCAAGGCGGCGATGCGTTCGGCCAAGGACAACGGGTCTCTGCTGCCGCCGAAACACATCCTGAACGCACCGACCAAGCTGATGTCGCAGGAGGGCTACGGCACGGGCTATCGTTACGATCACGACGAACCGGATGCTTTCTCGGGTCAGGACTATTTCCCTGAGGCGATGGGACGGCAGGTGTTCTATGATCCGGCCGAACGCGGTTTTGAACGCGAGATCCGCAAGCGGCTCGACTATTGGAGCAAGCTGCGCCGGGAGCGGGCAAAACAGACAGATTGATTGATGTCGGCGGATGGGGCATCGCTCGCCGACGCGAAGGGACTTCGAGAGGAGACAAGATGCGCATTCTGCTCGTATTTGCGACGGTCGAGGGGCAAACCCGCAAGATCGCGACCCACATCGCCGAACGGCTCTCTGGGGCGGGACATGACGTCGATCTGGTCGATGCGGCCGACATCAAGGCCGCGCCCGCGGCGGAGTCCTTCGAGGCCGCCATCATAGCCGCTCCGGTGCATATCAGCACCTATCCGGTTCCGCTGCGCCGCTTCGTCAAGAACAATGCCGAGACGCTGATGGCGCGCCCGGGCGCTTTCGTCTCGGTGTCGCTGACCGCAGCGATGGAGGATGACAGCGAGGTTGCCGAACTGGCGGACATCGTCGAGAAATTCAGCCAGGAGACGGGCTGGTGGCCTGTGTCCGTGCATCACGCGGCCGGCGCGCTGAGATATACCGAGTATGACTTCTTCCGCCGTTGGATGCTGAAGCGCATCGCCGAGAAGGAAGGCGGGCCGACGGACACCAGCCGGGATCACGAGTTCACCGACTGGGCCGCGCTGGACGAGTTCATCGATGGATTCGTGGCGCAGGCGCCCGACGTCGCCGGAAAGATCTGAACCCGACGGTTACGGGGCTCCGGCGGGGCTTTCGCCCTCGTCGGGCTTGGAGTAACACGGCTCCATGTCTCTCCTGTCTCACATCCTCCTCGTCGCGCTCGGAGGCGGCCTCGGTGCGTCGGCCCGCTATCTCACCAATCTGGCGGCTCTGCGCGTCGCGGGGCCACATTTTCCGTGGGGAACGATGATCGTGAACATCCTCGGTTCCTTCGCCATGGGCCTGTTGATCGCGGCGCTTGCCCGGCGCACAGGCGCCAGCATGGAAGTGCGGAGCTTTCTGGCGACCGGCTTCCTCGGCGGCTTCACGACGTTCTCGGCGTTTTCACTCGATTTCGCGCTGATGTGGGAGCGCGGCGACCAGTGGCATGGCCTCATCTACCTCATTGCGAGCGTTGTGGTCTCGATCTGCGCATTGTTCGCCGGTCTGGCCCTTGTCCGGGCCGTAGCGTGAAGCGGTGGCGATGATGGCGAGTGTCGAACAAAAACAGGTGGATGACGACGAGGCGGGCATGCGCGTCGATCGCTGGTTCAAGGCGCACTATCCTGACCTGGCCTTCGGCGCCTTGCAGAAATTGCTGCGAAGCGGGCAGGTGCGGGTGGACGGCGGACGGGTGAAGGCCGAGACACGGCTGGAGCCGGGTCAGACGGTGCGCGTTCCGCCCATGGCGGCGCAGGGCAATTCGGCTTCCAAGGGACCGTTGACCGCAAGGACGATGCGCAACCGGTCAGACGACGATGCGCTCAAGGCGATGATCCTGTTCGAGGACCGCAAGGTGATCGTTCTGAACAAGCCGGCCGGGCTGGCCGTGCAGGGCGGTTCAGGGGTCGTCCGGCACGTCGATGGTATGCTCGAAGCGTTTCGAAACACCAAGGGCGAGAAGCCGAGGCTCGTCCACCGCATCGACCGGGATACGTCGGGGATCCTCGTCATCGCGCGTACGCGCGGCGCTGCGCAGAGGCTGACGGCGTCGTTTCGCGAGCGCGACACCAAGAAAACCTATTGGGCGCTCGTCAAGGGCGTGCCGAAGCAGCGCGAAGGGCGCATCTCGACCTGGCTCGTCAAGGAACAGACGCCGGACGGCGACCGGATGCGCATCGCGAAGCATGGCGAGCCGGATTCTGATCACGCGATCTCCGAATACCGTCTCATCGAGTCGGCCGGTCAGCGGATGTCCTGGCTGGAAATGGAGCCCTATACGGGGCGAACCCATCAGCTTCGCGTGCATGCGGCGCATATGGGCTGTCCGATCATCGGCGATCCGAAATACTTCGACGACGATCCCAACTGGGAATTCCCGGGCGGCATCCAGAAGAAGCTTCATCTTCATGCGCGCCGGATCATCATCCCGCATCCTGACGGCGGTCTCATCAACGTCACGGCGCCGCTGCCGCCCCACATGAAGCAGAGCTGGAACCTGCTCGGTTTCGACGAAGCCGACGCCGACAAGGAAGAGGAATGACGCCATGCCGATGCTGAACGGAAGCTGCCATTGCGGCGCGGTGCAATACACCGTCGAGATCGATGGCGAGCCGGAGAACCTGCGCCGCTGCAATTGCTCCCTGTGCCGGCGCAAGGGCGCGCTCATGGCGAGCGTGCCGGAGGACAAGCTCACGATCACGAAAGGTAAGGATGCGCTGACGCTCTATCAGTGGAACCTGAAGATCGCGAGCCACTATTTTTGTTCGACATGTGGCATCTACACCTTCCACCGCCCGCGCAGCGCCCCCGACACCTGGGGAATCAATATTGGCTGTATCGAGGGTCTGGACCCTTTTGCCTACGAAGACGTTCCGGTCCGCGACGGCGCGTCTCTCAGCCTTGCCTCCGACGAAGGCTCATAACGCGGCGCGAAGCGTCGCGATGATCCGACGGCGCTCCGCGTCGTCCTCGGCTTCGTAGAGGCGCTGGGTGAGGGCGGCGACCAAGGCCGCATAGTCATTGTTCCAGTCGGACAGCAATTCGGCCTGCGGAATGCGTTCGGGCAGGCGGCCCTTGGATTTGGCGTCGCCGGCGACGAGTTCGAAGATCTCGTCCATCCGCGGCATGACGATCTTTTCAGGATCGAAGCCGCGCTCGCTGAGCAGTCTGGCCAGTTCCTCGCGGGCATCGTCGTCACCGTGATTGAGGAACAGGCGGCCGGCGACGGGCGTTCGCTCCATGATCCAGTCGAGCAATTCGCCCTGGTCGGCATGGGCGGAATAGTTGCCGAGGCGGCGGATCTCCGCGCGCACGAGATATTCCTTGCTGTGAATGCGGACCATCGGCTCGCCGCTGGTGATGTAATAGCCCAGCGTGCCCGGCGCCTGATAGCCGACGAAGAGGATCGTGGCGTTGGAGCGCCAGATGTTGTTCTTGATGTGATGCTGGATGCGTCCGGCGTCCGCCATGCCGCTGGCCGAAATGATGATCGCGCCGCCCGTGATGCGGTTGATCGCCTTGCTTTCCTCGACATCCTGGACAAGGCGGAAGCGCGGGTCGCGGAAGAGTTGGCTCTCGTCGAGCTCGACGTCATCAAGGCTGCCCGCGTGCTTGATGAACACTTCCGTGACCGCCTTCGCGAGCGGCGAATCGAGGAACACTGTCGTTTCCGGCAACTCGCCCCGGGCCAGCAGCACGCCGATGTCGTGCAGCAGTTCCTGGCTTCGTTCGACCGCAAAGGCCGGGATGACGACATTACCGCCGGCCGACAACCCTCGGACGAGTTCCTTGCGGAGATTGTCGCGGCGCTTTTCGAGCGTGTAGTCGTCGCGCTCGCGGTCGCCATAGGTGCTTTCGCAGACGATGTAGTCGAAGCCGGTCTCCGCGTCGGGTTCCGGATGAAAGACCTTCTCCTCCGGGCCCAGATCGCCGGAAAACAGGATGCGCATCGTGTTGCCGGAGGGATCGTCGGGAAATTTCACTTCCGCCGAAGCAGAACCGAGCATGTGGCCGGCGTTCCAGTACCGCACTTGGATGTCGGCGCCCGGTTCGAACCAGGTCTCGTATCCATGCGGCGTCAGCAGTTCGAGCGTCCTGCGGGCGTGCTCCTCGGTGTAGACGGGTTCGAGCGGCTCCTCGCCCTTGCGCTGCCGCCGGCGGTTCCACCGCTCCGTGTTGGATTGCTGGATCTTGGCCGAATCGAGCAGCATGAAGCTCAAGAGATCAGCGGTTGCGGCCGTACAGTGGATAGGGCCGGAGAAGCCGTGCTTGACCAGTTTGGGCAGCAGGCCGGAATGGTCGATATGGGCGTGGGTGAGAATGAGAAAATCGATGCCGGCTGCTTCGAAGGGGAAATCCTTCTCGTTCAGGGCACGGATTGTCTTGTTGCCCTGGAACATGCCGCAATCGACCAGAAAGCGCTGTTCACCGACTTCCAACATCGAGCAGGAACCGGTGACGGTCCCCGCGGCGCCGTAAAAGGAAAGTGTCGCCATGCCAGAAGTCTCCCGCGCTTGTTCTGCCTCCCGGTGTTGCAAATCGTGGCGGCGGGGGCAAGGGCGGGGCATCAGACGCGGGCAGTTTCACCCGCGCCTGGCAATCGCGTCAGTTGACGGCGACGAGCTGGACGTCGAACACGAGGTCCTGGCCCGCCAGCGGATGGTTCGCATCGAGCGTGACCGTCTCCGTGTCGGCGGCGACCACGGTCAGTTGAATGACATTGCCGTCCTGTGCGGAGGCCTGGAGCCGTGCGCCGGGCTGCGTGTCGACCTCGGGCGGCAGCGTGGAGCGTTCGACCACGTGCACGCCTTCGGGATGGTGCGGGCCATAGGCCTCGTCGACCGGAATGGTCACGGTCTTGCTGTCGCCGACGGCCATGCCACGCATCGCCTTGTCCAGTCCGGGGATGACCTGGCCGGCGCCGAGCTCGAATTGCAGCGGATCGCGGCCTTGAGATGAATCGAAGACAGTCCCGTCAGTGAGCTTGCCCGTATAGTGGATAAGCACCGTGTTGCCGTGCTGGGCTTCGGTCATTGTATGCCTTTCGGGTGGGGTGTTCTGGTGCGGCGGGTTCGCGATGCACCAATGGTTGTCCGCCGATCGTCGATCGCGGCGGGACGCAGAACGCTAACATAAGGACGAGTTGGGCGCTGTAAAGGCCGCGGCCCAAAAGAAAACCGGCGGCGCTTTCGCGCCGCCGGTCCCTTGCCCGTCCCTGACTTCTGCGATCAGCAGGAGTAGTACATGTCGTATTCGACCGGGTGCGGCGTGTGCTCGTAACGGATGTTTTCTTCTTCCTTGAGTTCGAGATAGGCCTCGATCTGGTCGTCGTCGAAAACGCCGCCGGCTTTCAGGTACTCGTTGTCGGCGCGGCAGGCGGCAATGGCCTCACGCAGCGAGCCGCAGACGGTCGGGATTTCCTTCAGCTCTTCCGGCGGCAGATCGTAAAGGTCCTTGTCCATCGGATCGCCCGGGTGGATCTTGTTCTTCACGCCGTCGAGGCCAGCCATCAGCATGGCAGCGAAGGACAGATACGGGTTGGCGACCGGATCTGGGAAGCGGATCTCGACGCGCTTGCCCTTCGGCGAGCCGGAGTGCGGAATGCGGCAGGACGCCGAGCGGTTGCGTGCCGAATAGGCGAGCAGCACCGGTGCCTCGAAGCCCGGGACGAGACGCTTGTAGGAGTTCGTCGACGGGTTGGTGAAGGCGTTCAGCGACTTGGCGTGCTTGATGATGCCGCCGATGTAGTAGAGGCAGGTCTCCGACAGACCGGCATAGCCGTCGCCAGCCATGAGCGGCTTGCCGTCACCCCAGATCGACTGGTGGACGTGCATGCCCGTGCCGTTGTCGCCATAGACCGGCTTCGGCATGAAGGTGACGGACTTGCCATAGGCATGGGCGACGTTGTGGCAGACATATTTGTAGAGCTGCACTTCGTCGGCCTTGAAGGTCAGCGTGTTGAACAGCATCGACAGTTCGTGCTGCGCAGCCGCCACTTCGTGGTGATGCTTCTCGATCTTCACGCCCATCTCGCCGAGGACGGTCAGCATCTCGGAGCGGATGTCCTGGGCCGAATCGATCGGGTTGACCGGGAAGTAGCCACCCTTGACGCGCGGACGGTGACCGAGGTTACCGGTCTCGTATTCGGCGTCGGTGTTGGTCGGCAGCTCAACCGAATCGACCTGGAAGCCGGTCTTGTACATGTCGGTCGAGAACTTGACGTCGTCGAACAGGAAGAATTCCGGCTCCGGGCCGAAATAGGCCGTGTCGCCGAAACCGCCGGACTTCACATAGGCTTCCGCCTTCTTGGCGGTCATGCGCGGGTCGCGGTTGTAGCCTTCGCCGGTCATCGGGTCGAGGATGTCGCAGAAGATGGCCATGGTCGACTGAGCGTAGAACGGGTCCATGTGGGCCGTCTCGGTGTCGGGCATCAGGACCATGTCGGACTCGTTGATGGCCTTCCAACCGGCGATCGAAGAACCGTCGAACATGACGCCGTCGGCGAACATGTCTTCGTCAACGACGGAGGTCTCCATCGTAACATGCTGCAGCTTACCGCGCGGGTCGGTGAAACGCAGGTCGACGAATTTGACTTCGTTGTCCTTGATGTTCTTCAGAATATCATTTGCACTCATTTGTCTTCCCTTTGGTTGAACTCAATATGGTGGGGAATGGGATTGGAATGGATCGGGTCCGAGGTCAGATCGCGTCGGCGCCGGTCTCGCCGGTCCGGATGCGGATGACTTCCTCGATATTGGACACGAAAATCTTGCCGTCGCCAATACGCCCGGTCTGGGCTGCATTGCGGATCGCCTCCATGGCGGCTTCGACGGTCTCGTCAGCGACGACCACCTCGACCTTCACCTTGGGCAGGAAATCCACCACGTATTCGGCGCCGCGGTAAAGTTCCGTGTGGCCTTTCTGGCGACCGAAGCCCTTGGCTTCCGTGACGGTGATGCCCTGGAGGCCGACTTCCTGCAGCGCCTCCTTCACTTCATCGAGTTTGAACGGTTTGATGATCGCTTCGATCTTTTTCATGTACAGGCAAGCCTCCACGGTGGAATCTGGCCGAACACAAGCAGATGGCGTGCCAGATGCGAACTGGGTCTCTTTGTCGTGGACAAACGCGGGGGTGCCCCGCAATCTGGCAGCCGCCGGAGAGGGGCGGAGAGATCGCGGGGCGCGAGCGCACGTCCATGGCGATTAAACATAAGGCAATCTGCTTAAAAAGCGTGCAAATGCCGAAGGAAGATTTGAAACAACGAGGCGTTTCGAAGTTCGGGGACGCGCTTCTGACCTGCGCCGCGATGGGGCGAGCCGACGCTTGGACGATCGACAATGGCTGCGCCACAGGCATCGAATTGATGGAAAGTGCCGGCGCGGCGGTCATGACTGAAGTGCTCCAGCGGTTCGGTGACGCGAAGCGGGTCGCCGTGCTTTGCGGACCCGGCAACAATGGCGGCGACGGCTATGTCGCAGCGCGCCTGCTGCGCGAACGCGGGGTGCAAACGGTCATCCACTCTTTCGGTCCGCCGCGGGAAGGCTCCGACGCCGCAATCGCCGCTTCGCGATGGACCGGGCCGGTCTCGCTGCCTGACAGTTTCGCGCCTGAGACGAACGACCTCGTGATCGACGCGGTGTTTGGAGCGGGCCTGACGCGCAGTCTGCCGGAAGAGGTGCGGGCGGCCTTCGACAGGGCGCGTCAGACGGGTTGCCGGATTGTCGCCATCGACCTCCCGAGCGGTGTCAATGGCGACAGCGGTGTTGATTTGGGCGGTGCGCTGGCAGCGGATGTCACGGTCACCTTCTTTCGCAAGAAGCCCGGGCATCTTCTCTTTCCGGGTCGGGCGCTTTGCGGCGGGCTTGTTGTCGCCGATATCGGCGTCAGCGCCGGTGTCTTCCGTGATGAACAGCCCTTGTTGTTCGAGAACGGGCCGTCGCTCTGGCGCGGCGCGTTGCCGAAACCCGGCACCAATTGGCATAAATATGCGCGCGGCCACGCTGCGGTGTTCTCGGGCGGCCGGCATGCCACAGGCGCGTCGCGCCTGTCAGCGATGGCGGCCCAGCGTGCCGGAGCCGGCGCGGTGACAATTCTCGGTCCTGCCGACGCACTTGATGCTCATGCAGCACATGTGACGTCGATCATGCTGAAGCCCTGCGCGCCGGATGACGCATACGACCGGCTGATCGAGTTGAAGGGGTGCCGCGCCTGCGTCCTAGGGCCGGGGTTCGGCGATTTGCCGGCGGCGCGCAGGATTGCGGTTCCCATATTGGAGGAGAGGGCTGAGACCGGTTTGCGGCTTGTGCTCGACGCAGACGGGATAAGCGCCTTTGCAACCGACCCTCGACTTCTCTTTGATGCGGCGCGTGCTTCGGGCGAAGTTGCGCTCGTGCTGACGCCGCATGAGGGCGAGTTTGCTCGCCTGTTCCCGGACATCCGCGAGAGCGGCGGCATGTCCAAGCTGGACAAAGCGCGCGCGGCCGCCGAACGCGCACATGCCGTCGTGATCTACAAGGGCCCCGACACGGTTGTCGCTGCCCCGGACGGACGGGCGGCGATCAATTCGAACGCGACACCGGCGCTGGCGACAGCCGGATCCGGCGATGTCGTTGCCGGGATCGCTGCCGGCCTTCTGGCGCAGGGCGTACCGCCATTCGAGGCCGCTGCGGCAGCTGTTTGGCTGCACGGCGAAGCGGGCAGGGCGGCGGGACCGCTCGCGATCGCCGAGGACCTCATTGGCGAGGTCGGCCCAGCACTCGCTCGACTGCTCGATTAGTCAGGATTCCGCCACGCGCCGCAGCAGGTCCTGGGCCGCGTGTGGTGCACGGACTTTGCCCTCGTGGATGAAATAGACGAAGACGTCGCGCGGTTTCCTGTCGGATGAATGCTCCGGCGCGGCGAGCGGCAGGTCGTCGGGCATCCCGCCTTCGGCCCAGGTCAATGCGCGATGTGTCCAGGCCGCCATTGCGTTGTCCGCATAGGCCGTCGGAATGGCGTCATCGCCCTGTTGCAGCCGCGCATAGACGAAATCCGCCGTCACATCGGCGATCGCCGGATAGGTCGCATGGTCCGCGAAGACGATCGCCGCTCCATGTTCGGCCGCCAGCGAAACGAACTCCGGATCGACGAAGCTCTCGTGTCGCACCTCCAGCGCGTGACGTAAGCGGACGCCGTCCTCCTCATGCGGCAGGAGCTTCAGGAAAGCCGCGAAATCGGCGGGATCGAATTTCTTCGTCGGCGCGAATTGCCAGAGGATGGGACCCAGCTTGTCGCCGAGGCCCGACAGGCGCTGGGCGAAAAACTTCTCGAGCGACGGCCCGGCCTCGGCCAGCACCTTGCGGTTGGTGACAAAGCGGTTTCCCTTGATCGAAAACACGAAACCGTCCGGCGCCGTTGCGCCCCAACTCGCGATCGTCGCAGGCTTCTGCCCGCCATAATAGGTGGCGTTCACTTCGATCGTGGTGACGTTGCGGCTCGCATATTCAAGCTGGCGTTTCTTGGGCAAGTCGTCGGGATAGAAGACGCCTTGCCACGGCTCGAAATTCCAGCCGCCCATGCCTGATCGGATAGTGCCATGTTCGCTCATGGCACTATCTTGACCGGCTGCATTGCGACGGCAACCCGTTTCTCGCAAGCCGACGCGGTCTCCCGCCGGTTCCTGCCATCGGCCGCTATTTCTCGGTGTCGATCTTGCGTGACGGGGCGACGGCTTCGGCCTTCTTCGGTATGACCACCTTCAGGACGCCCTCAAGCACAGAGAGATCGACCTCCTCCAAGGCAAGCCCGAGGAGTTCCGCCGTGAGCATGATCGAATCGTCGTCTTAGGTGACGTCGATCGCCGGATTGATGACGCCGACCGGCAGGTTCGTCCGAGGCATCGCGGGCCATCCGCGCTCGTCGCCGAAGATGCCGGAATTCAGAACTTCCTCACCTTGACCGCCGTCAATCATCCGATGGCGAGAGCCTGCGGCGGACTATTCGGCCGCCTCGACCCTCTTCTGCGGCCGCCTTTCCAGCAACTCACGCAAGAACTGGCCGGTATAGGAGCGCGGTGCATCGACGACGTCTTCCGGCGTGCCGGTGGCGACGATTTCGCCGCCGCCGTCGCCGCCTTCAGGACCAAGATCGATGATCCAGTCGGCTGTCTTGATGACTTCCAGATTGTGCTCGATCACGACGACCGTGTTGCCGGTCTCGACCAGTTGGTGCAGCACCTCGAGCAGCTTGGCGACGTCGTGGAAATGCAGGCCGGTGGTCGGCTCGTCGAGGATATAGAGAGTCTTGCCGGTCGCCTTGCGCGACAGCTCCTTGGCCAGCTTGACGCGCTGAGCCTCGCCGCCCGACAGGGTGGTCGCCTGCTGGCCCACCTTGATGTAGCCGAGGCCGACGCGGTGCAGCGTTTCAAGCTTGTCGCGCACCGCCGGAACTGCGGAGAAGAATTCGACGCCTTCCTCGACGGTCATGTCCAGCACGTCGGCGATCGACTTGCCCTTGAACTGAACGTCCAGCGTCTCGCGATTGTAGCGTTGGCCGTGGCACACGTCGCAGGTGACATAGACGTCCGGCAGGAAGTGCATCTCGATCTTGATGACGCCGTCGCCCTGGCAGGCCTCGCAGCGTCCGCCCTTGACGTTGAAGGAGAAGCGTCCGGGCGCATAGCCGCGTGCCTTGGCTTCCGGAAGCTGCGCGAACCAGTCGCGGATCGGCGTGAAAGCGCCCGTATAGGTGGCCGGATTGGAGCGCGGTGTCCGCCCGATCGGGGACTGGTCGATGTCGATGACCTTGTCGAGCTGTTCCAGCCCGTCGATGCGGTCATATTCCGCCGGGTTCTCGCGCGCGCCGTTTATCCGCCGCGCCGCCGCCTTGTAGAGCGTCTCGATCAGGAAGGTCGACTTGCCGCCGCCCGACACGCCGGTCACCGCCGTGAACAGACCAAGCGGGATCTCCGCCGTGACGTCCTTCAGATTGTTCCCGCGCGCGCCGGCGACCTTGATGGCCCGGTTCTTCTTCGGCTTGCGCCGTTCCGCCGGCACCGGAATGGCCTTGTCACCCGACAGATACTGCCCCGTCAGGGAGGCCGGATTGGCCATGATCTCGCCTGGCGTGCCCGAGGCGATGACGCGTCCGCCGTGAATGCCGGCCGCCGGGCCGATATCGACGACATGATCCGCGGCGAGGACGGCATCCTCGTCATGTTCGACGACGATCACCGTGTTCCCGAGATCCCGCAAGTGGCGCAACGTGTCGAGCAGGCGGGCGTTGTCGCGTTGGTGGAGACCGATGGAGGGCTCGTCGAGGACGTAGAGCACGCCAGTCAGACCGGAGCCGATCTGCGAGGCGAGCCGGATGCGCTGGCTTTCGCCGCCCGACAACGTTCCCGAATTGCGTGACAGGGTGAGATAGTCGAGACCGACGTCATTGAGAAAACGCAGTCGTTCGCGGATTTCCTTGAGAATGCGATAGGCGATTTCGGCCTGCTTCTCGGTGAAGGTGCCCTCGACCTCGTCGAACCATTTCACCGCGTTGCGGATCGAGAATTCCGTCACCTGCGAGATGTGCAGTCCGCCGATCTTAACCGCCAGCGCCTCAGGCTTGAGCCTGTGGCCGTTGCATGCCGCGCAGGGCGTAGCCGACATGTAGCGCTCGATCTCCTCGCGCGCCCAGGAGGAATCGGTCTCTTTCCAGCGACGCTCCAGATTCGGGATCACACCCTCGAACGTCTTCGATGTCTTGTAGGAGCGCAGACCGTCGTCATAGACGAAGTCGATCTGGCGTTTCCCCGTGCCCTGCAGGATCGCGTCGTGCGCTTCCTTCGGGGAGTCGGACCATTTCTGCGTCAGTTTGAAGCCGTAGGCCTTTCCGAGCGCATCGAGCGTCTGCCGATAATAGGGCGAGGAGGATTTCGCCCAGGGCGCGATCGCTTCGTGCATCTTGGCATCGCGCTCGGGCACCACGAGGTTTGGATCGATCGTCTGCTGCACGCCAAGGCCGTCACAGGCCGGGCAGGCGCCGAACGGATTGTTGAAGGAAAACAGCCTTGGCTCTATTTCGGGGATTGTGAACCCGGAGACCGGGCAGGCGAACTTCTCCGAAAACACTATGCGTTCATGGGTCTCGTTCTTCGACTTGTTCACCGCGTCGGCACCGGTTTCCTCCGGCGGAAGCGGCCGGTCGGCGAATTCCGCCACCGCGAGCCCTTCGGCCAGGCTGAGGCAGGTCTCCAAGCTGTCGGCGAGGCGTGCGGCGATGTCATCACGCACCACTACGCGGTCCACCACTACGTCGATGTCGTGCTTGTATTTCTTGTCCAGAGTCGGTGCGTCGGCGATCTCGTAATAGGTGCCGTCCACCTTTACGCGCTGGAAGCCCTTCTTCATCAGCTCGGCGAACTCTTTGCGGTATTCGCCCTTCCGGCCGCGCACGATGGGCGCGAGAATGTAGAGGCGAGTGCCTTCCTCCAGCGCCATCACACGGTCGACCATCTGACTGACGGTCTGGCTCTCTATCGGAAGGCCGGTCGCTGGCGAGATCGGCACACCTACGCGTGCGAAAAGCAGCCGCATGTAGTCGTAGATCTCGGTGACGGTGCCGACCGTGGAACGGGGATTGCGCGATGTCGTCTTCTGCTCGATGGAGATCGCCGGCGACAGACCGTCGATCTGGTCGACGTCCGGCTTCTGCATCATCTCGAGGAACTGGCGCGCATAGGCCGAGAGACTTTCGACGTAGCGGCGCTGGCCTTCGGCGTAGATGGTGTCGAAGGCCAATGACGACTTGCCCGAACCCGACATGCCCGTCATCACGATCAGCTTGTCGCGGGGCAGGTCGAGATCGACATTCTTCAGATTGTGTTCGCGGGCACCGCGAATGGAGATGGTTTTCTGATCGCTCATGAAAGATGCCTGTCGCGGCGGCGCCGCTCATCCGTCATCATTTAAGCATGCGCACCGACTTGTCGAGGGATGAGGCCGCGCACTGCTGACTTTCCCCGACTCGTCCCGCGGACGCTTGACAGAGGCATCGCGCAATCGCTAGAACATTTCAAGAACAAAAAGACCCTGTGGACATCGCGGGTCGGAGTGGAGCCGCCCCGCGTGCTTCTGTAGGGTGGCGCATGTTTCATGAAATCCCGGGAGTTCAGGCGTCATGGCTGGCAGTGTGAACAAGGTCATTCTGGTTGGTAACCTGGGCGCCGATCCGGATATCCGGCGTCTGAATTCCGGCGAGCCGGTCGTCAACCTCTCGGTCGCCACGTCGGAACAGTGGCGCGACAAGGGGTCCGGCGAGCGCCGCGAGCGCACGGAATGGCACCGGGTCGTCATCTTCAACGAGAATCTCGCCAAGGTGGCGGAGAATTATCTGAAGAAGGGTGCCAAGGTGTATGTCGAGGGCCAGCTGCAGACGCGCAAATGGACCGACCAGAACGGTCAGGACAAATACACCACCGAGATCGTGATCCAGCGCTTCCGCGGCGACCTGCAAATGCTTGACGGCCGTGGCGAGGGCGAGGGTGCCTATGGCGGCGGTGGTGGCGGTGGCCAGCAGCGCGTCAGCGGCGGTTACGGTGGCGGTCAGGACCGTGGCGGTCAGTCGTCTTCATCCGGCGGGAACGACTTCGTTCGCGACATGGACGACGAGATCCCGTTCTGAGAGCAATGATGACGCGGCGGGAAACAAAGACGGACTCAGCGGCGCTCTCGATCGCGCTGGTGACGATTGCCGCCATTCTCGTCTCGTTGACCCAGGTATTCGCCGGCGAGGCCGATGTGGTCGATGCCAAGGCGCGCCGGGAGAGCGCCGGCGAATGGCGTTTCGACGTCACCGTGCGCCATGCCGACGAGGGCTGGGATCACTACGCCGACAAATGGATCGTCGCCGGCACGGACGGCGCGATCTATGGCGAGCGAGTGCTGACCCACCCTCATGTCGATGAACAGCCCTTCACACGCTCGCAGTCGGGCATTGTCGTTCCACGCGATATCGCCGCTGTTGTCATTCGCGCGCATGACAGCGTGCACGGCTTCGGCGGCGCGGAGTTCACGGTCGATCTCGACGCGCTTCGCTAGAGATCAGGCGGCGATCATCGCCTTGATGCCGTCAGCCACAAACTGCACGGCGAGAGCGGACAGGATGACGCCGAGCAGCCGCGTCAGGACGGTGCGGCCGGTAGCGCCGAGCAGCCCTTCTACGCGCTCGGCAATCAGATACACCCCGTAGGTCAGCGCGACGATCCCGAACAGGATGGCGATCAGCGCGACCCGATCGAGCGCGCTCGAGAAATCTCCCGACAGAAGAATCGTCGCTGAAATCGCCCCCGGTCCGGCCATCAACGGAATGGCGAGCGGGAAGACCGCGACGCCGTGGATGTCATCCTGCGTGATCGCCCGCTTGGCGGTGTTCTCGTGACGCTCCTGGCGGCGCTCGAACACCATCTCGAAAGCGATCCAGAACAGCAGGAGCCCGCCGGCCACGCGGAAGGCGGGCAATGTGATGCCGAAAAGCGAAAGGATGAGCGTTCCGGCCAGGGCGAAGACGACGAAGACCACGAAGGCGATGATGCTTGCGCGCAACGCCACCTGGCTGCGCTCGGACCGGTTCATTCCGGCGGTGACGGCCAGAAACAGCGGCGCGAGGCCCGGAGGATCGATCGTGACAAACAGCGTCACGATCGCGTTGATCAGCAGGTCGGTGCTCATGCACTTGCGTAGCAGCAGGGCGGGTGGCGGGGCAAGAGCCGGGCGTCGCCGGTGCGTCGGTGTGACAGGCCGGGAATACACCGGAAAAGACGGTGGAATGTTCGCAATTTTCAGGCGCTTGCGCTAATCTCGAAAGGATGATTCTGAACAGTGAAGTGCAGCCGAGTTGAACGACGAAACACCCATTGACGGCCAGGGCGGCGGGTCCGACATCGAGCCGGTCTCCATTTTGGAGGAAATGCAGCGGTCCTATCTCGATTACGCGATGAGCGTGATCGTGAGTCGGGCGCTTCCCGACGTGCGCGACGGCTTGAAGCCGGTTCACCGCCGCATCCTCTACGCTATGCATGAGGGCGGTTTCCACTGGAACCGCAAATACGTGAAGTCTTCGCGCATCGTCGGCGACGTCATGGGTAAATATCACCCGCATGGCGACGCGGCGATCTACGACGCCATGGTTCGCATGGCCCAGGACTGGTCGCTGCGGGTTCCGCTTGTGGACGGCCAGGGCAATTTCGGCTCCATTGACGGCGATCCGCCTGCCGCGATGCGCTACACCGAGTCCCGGCTCGAGAAGGTCGCGCATGAGCTGCTGGAAGACATCGACAAGGAGACGGTCGACTTCCAGGAGAACTATGACGGGTCGGAGACCGAGCCGAAGGTCCTCCCGGCGCGCTTCCCGAACCTTCTGGTCAATGGTTCGGGCGGTATCGCCGTTGGCATGGCGACGAATATTCCGCCGCACAATCTCTCGGAGGTCGTCGAGGGCTGCGTCGCGCTGATCGACAATCCCGCGATCTCGCTTCATGAGATCATGCAGATCATTCCCGGGCCGGATTTCCCGACCGGAGGCATCGTCCTTGGTCGGTCCGGCATCCTGTCGGCCTATGAGACCGGGCGCGGCTCGATCATCATGCGCGGCAAGGTGGATATCGAGCAGCGTTCCGGCGACCGTGAAGCGATCATCATTTCCGAGGTGCCGTACCAGGTCAACAAGGCCGGCATGATCGAGAAAATGGCCGAGCTGGTCCGCGAGAAACGCATCGAGGGCATCTCCGACATTCGCGACGAGTCCGACCGGCAGGGCTATCGGGTGGTCGTCGAACTGAAGCGCGACGCGGTTGCAGACGTCGTACTGAACCAGCTGTATCGCTACACGCCGCTTCAGACTTCGTTCGGCGCCAACATGGTGGCCCTCAATGGCGGCAAGCCCGAGCAAATGAACCTGCTCGACATGCTGCGCGCTTTCGTGAGCTTCCGCGAGGTCGTCATCAGCCGGCGGACGAAGTACCTGCTGCGCAAGGCGCGCGAACGGGCGCATGTCCTGGTTGGTCTCGCCATCGCCGTCGCCAATATCGACGAGATCATCCACCTGATCCGCAATGCGCCGGACCCGGCGACGGCGCGCGAGCAGTTGATGACGCGGCGCTGGCCCGCAAAGGACGTCGCGCCGCTGATTGCGCTGATCGACGATCCACGCCATGGCATCGACCCCGAGGACAACACCTACATGTTGTCCGAAGAGCAGGCCCGCGCGATTCTGGACCTGCGACTGCAGCGTCTGACGGCGCTCGGCCGCGACGAGATCGCCGACGAGTTGAACAAGATCGGCGCGGAAATTCGCGATTATCTCGACATCCTGTCGTCGCGCGCGCGCATTCAGCAGATCGTCAAGGACGAACTCGGCGCCGTGCGTGACGAATTCGGCACGCCGCGTCGCACCGAACTGGCCGAGGGCGGCCCGGACATGGACGACGAGGACCTGATCGCGCGCGAGGACATGGTGGTCACGTTCAGCCATCAGGGCTACATCAAGCGCGTGCCGCTGCAGACCTATCGTGCGCAGCGCCGCGGCGGCAAAGGGCGGTCCGGAATGGCGACGAAGGACGAGGATTTCGTCACGCGTCTGTTCGTGGCCAACACCCACACGCCGATCCTGTTCTTCTCCTCGCGCGGTATCGTCTACAAGGAGAAGGTCTGGCGATTGCCGATCGGGACGCCGCAGTCACGCGGCAAGTTTCTGCGCAACATGCTGCCGCTCGAACAGGACGAACGCATCACGACAATCATGCCGCTGCCCGAGGACGAGGAGAGCTGGGGCGAACTGGACGTGATATTCTCAACGACCAACGGGACCGTCCGGCGCAACAAATTGTCCGACTTTGTTCAGGTCAATCGCAACGGCAAGATCGCGATGAAGCTGGAAGAGGACGGCGCCGAGATCCTGAATGTCGCGACGTGCTCCGAAATCGACGATGTGGTGCTGACCACGGCACTTGGCCAGTGCATCCGTTTCCCGGTCACGGACATCCGCGTCTTCGCCGGCCGCAACTCCGTCGGCGTGCGCGGCATTTCGCTCGGCAAGGGTGATTCGATCATCTCCATGTCGATTGTGCGGCACGTGGAAGCCGAAGCCTGGGAGCGCGCCGCGTATCTCAAGCGCTCCGTCGCCGAACGCCGCGCAATGAACGGTGAAGAGATCGAGGATGTCGGCCTGGTCGGCGAAGAAGCCGAAGAAGGCGATCTGTCGGATGATCGCTACGAGGCGCTCAGGGCTCAGGAGCAGTTCATCCTGACTGTCAGCGCCTATGGCTACGGCAAGCGTTCATCGTCCTACGACTTCCGGGTCTCCGGGCGTGGCGGCAAGGGCATCCGCGCCACCGACACCTCGAAGACCGGCGAGATCGGCGATCTCGTCGCGGCCTTCCCGGTCGACGATGGCGACCAGATCATGCTGGTTGCCAATTCCGGCCAGGTGATCCGAGTTCCCGTCGATGGCATCCGTTTCGCTTCGCGCGCCACCAAGGGCGTGACGATCTTCAACACCGCGGAAGGCGAACATGTCGTCTCGGTGGAACGGATCCGCGAGCCTGAGGACAGCGGTGAAGAGCCCGACGCCGAGGGCGATGCGGGTGAGGAAGCCCCTGCGGATTGACGTTGATCATCCCGATATGGCTTGGTTTTGCGAGCAAGTCATATCGGGAGCGCCGTCATGTCGGACACGCAGTCATGGTTGGCCTTTGCGATCGCCAGCTTTCTGATCGTCATCGTGCCGGGACCGACCGTCACCATAATCATCGCCAACGCACTTCGCTCCGGCACCCGCGCGGGACTGCTGAACGTCGCCGGAACGCAGGTCGGCGTGCTGACGATGATCGCCATCCTCGCGGTCGGGCTGAAGACAGTGGTCGCGGTCGTGGGGGAGGCCTTCATTTTCCTGAAGGTCGCCGGAGCGCTGTATCTGATCTGGCTCGGAATCAAGCTCTGGCGGGCGAACGGTTCACTGGGTGACGCCGATCCGGCGATGAAGCTGCGATCGACCGCGGGCTATGTCTGGCAGGGCTTCGCGGTGATATGGTCCAACCCCAAAGCGCTATTCCTGTTCGGCGCCTTCATCCCGCAATTCGTTTCCGCGTCCGGAAATCCTGCGGCTCAAACAGTCGGTCTTGGTCTAACGTTCGTGGTCATAGCCACAGTGTGCGACAGTGTCTACGCGTTTGCAGCGGGTCGGACCGGAGGTTGGCTCAACAAGCGTAACATTCGGCTCGTGGAGCGTGTTTCCGGATCATGTCTGATCGGGGGCGGGCTGTGGATGCTGGCCGCCAGGCGATCGTTTTGATCGGATTATCGGGCCGCCTTGGCGGGAAGCAGGGCGGGAACAGCGAAACCGGCGGTGAGGGCCATCATGGCGAGTGCGAAAAGTGCGATCATTGTTTTATCTCCTGTGTTGAAACGCATCAAAACAGATCGGGTTCCGTTGCGATGTGCGTTCACTCACAGGGTGGAAGATGCGGCTCGGCGCCTGAACCTCTGCTGAATGGATTGTTCATCGAATTCCCGCGCCATCTTTCGCAGTGGCCGATTCTGGGTTAGAGCCTCCGGCCATGGCGGAAAAAGTCGCAATCTATGGCGGGTCCTTTGATCCGGTCACCAATGGCCACATCGACGTGTTGAAGGCCACACTCGCGGTCTTTGATCGTGTGATCGTGGCAATTGGCACGCATCCGGGCAAGAAGGGGCTCTTCAGCTTCGACGAACGTGTGAAACTCATCGGTGAATGCCTCGAGGAAGAAGGCATTTCGCCCGTGCGAGTGAGCGTCACGAGCTTCAGCGGCCTGATCATCGACGCCGCGCGGTCCGAAGGGGCGACCGCGCTGGTACGCGGGCTGCGCGACGGCACGGATCTTGACTACGAAATGCAGATGGCCGGCATGAACGAGATGATGGCGCCCGATCTGCAAACGGTGTTTTTTCCGGCCAGCCCTTCGGTGCGCACGATTACCGCCACACTTGTGCGCCAGATCGCGTCGATGGGCGGCGAGACACGCCACTTCGTGCCCGCCGCCGTCGACAGCGCGCTGCGCGCGAAATTCAACTGAGAATTCAATCATTTCGAGGATCCCGCAATGCATTCGACGCGACGTCTCTTCATGGCTGCCTGCCTTTCTCTCGCCGGACTTTGCATGACTGTTCCGTCCGGTGTCGCCCAGGAGGCCGATCCGGAAAATACGATGGTCATCACGTTGAAGGACGGCGACGTCGTCATCCGGTTGCGTCCGGATCTCGCTCCCATCCATGTCGAGCGGATCAAGACACTGGTCCGTGAAGGCCAATACGACAATGTCGCATTCCACCGAGTGATCCCGAATTTCATGGCGCAGACCGGCGACGTGCAGTTCGGCGACCTCGAAGACGGATACAACGGACGCCGCACCGGAACGGGTGGCTCCGCGCTCCCGGACCTGCCGGCAGAGTTCACCAACGAACCTTTCGTGCGCGGCACGGTCGGCATGGCGCGGGCCCAGAACCCCAATTCCGGCAATTCGCAGTTCTTCATCATGTTCGATGAAGGCAGCTTCCTCAACGGCCAATACACCGTCTTCGGTCAGGTCGAGAGCGGGATGGAATTCGTCGACAACATCAAGAAGGGCACGCAGGCCAACAATGGCGTGGTGTCGGAGCCCGATCGGATGATCAAGGTTGTCATCGCGGCTGACGCGCAATAAGTCACGTCACTCACTCAAACACGGAAAGGGCTCAGATGGCCTACAAGGACCCCGAGAACACCCTGGTCATGGAAACGACGGTTGGCTCTGTCGTGATCGAAATGCGTCCGGATCTCGCGCCGAAACACGTCGAGCGCATCAAGGAACTCGCGCGCGGCGGCGAGTATGACGGCGTTGTCTTCCACCGCGTGATCGACGGTTTCATGGCTCAGACGGGCGATGTGCGTTTCGGCAACAAGAACGGCGCGAACTTTGATCCGTCACGTGCGGGCATGGGCGGCTCTTCCAAGCCTGATCTGCCGGCCGAGTTCAACGAAGCCAATCACGGCCGCGGGGTTTGCTCCATGGCCCGTGCGCAGAATCCGAATTCCGCCAATTCGCAGTTCTTCATCGTCTTTGAAGACGCCTCGTTCCTCGATCGCCAGTACACGGTCTGGGGACAGGTCATCGAAGGCATGGAGAATGTGGACAAGATCAAGCGCGGCGAGCCCGTGCGCGACCCCGATTCCATCGTCTCCATGAAGGTCGCTGCCGATCTCTAGGATCGTGCTCCCGGCGAACGAAACCCATGCGCGTTGACGCCTTCGATTTCGACCTGCCGGACACCTCCATCGCCCTGCGACCGGCAGTGCCGCGCGACAGCGCACGCATGCTGGTCGTCAGGCCGGGCGAGGAGCTTCTGGATCGTGGCGTTCTGGACCTGCCGCGGTTCCTGAAAGCGGGCGATGTGCTCGTCTTCAACGACACCAAGGTCATTCCTGCGCAGCTGGAAGGTGAACGCGTGCGGTCTGATGGCGCGCGCGCCCAGGTCGGCGCGACCTTGCACATGCGCACCGGACCGGATCGCTGGAAGGCGTTCGTCCGTGGCGCGAAGAAGCTCAAGGCCGGCGATGCGGTCGATTTCGGGACCGGCGACCATGCGCTCTCTGCCCAGGTGGTAACGAAAGGGCTGGAGGGTGAGGTCGAGTTCCAATTCGACCGGGCCGGCGGCGATCTTGACGCGGCGCTTGCTCTCGTGGGCCATGTGCCGTTGCCGCCCTATATCGCGTCCAAGCGCGACGAGGACGAACGCGATCGGCAGGACTACCAGACGATCTACGCTCGAGAAAAAGGCGCCGTCGCCGCGCCGACGGCGGGACTTCATTTCACCGACCGGCTGTTCGCCGCGCTCGACGAAGCTGGCATTGAAAGGCGCTTCGTGACCTTGCATGTCGGAGCCGGGACGTTCCTGCCGGTCAAGGCCGACGACACGGCCGAGCATCGCATGCATTCCGAGATCGGCCATGTCGATGCGGAGACGGCTGCGTTCCTGAACGATGCGATAGCCAGGGGCGGGCGCGTCGTCGCGGTGGGCACGACGTCATTGCGTCTGCTCGAAAGCGCGGCGAACGAGGACGGAACGATCGAGGCGTGGTCCGGCGCGACGGACATCTTCATCACGCCCGGCTACCGGTTCCGCGCTATTGACGCGCTGATGACCAATTTCCACTTGCCGCGTTCGACGCTGTTCATGCTGGTTTCGGCCTTCAGCGGGCTGGAGACGATGCGCGGGGCCTATGCCCATGCGATCGAGAGCGGCTACCGGTTCTATTCCTACGGGGACGCATGCCTGCTCTTCCCGCAAGGGGCTGACACATGACGACACCCTTTTCCTTCGAACTGCTGGCCACCGACGGCGCCGCGCGACGCGGGGTCGTGCACACGTCACGCGGCGACATCCGCACGCCCGCGTTCATGCCCGTCGGCACGGTCGGGACCGTCAAGGCGATGTACCTCGATCAGGTGCGCGACAGCGGCGCCGACATCATCCTCGGCAACACCTATCACCTGATGCTGCGTCCCGGTGCGGAGCGCGTGGCCCGGCTGGGCGGCCTTCATGAATTCATTCGCTGGCCGCGGCCGATCCTGACCGACTCCGGCGGTTTCCAGGTCATGTCCCTGGCGTCGCTCCGCAAGATGAGCGAACAGGGCGTCACTTTCCAGTCGCATGTCGATGGAAAGCGTTACGAAATGAGCCCGGAGCGCTCCATCGAGATCCAGGGTCTGCTCGGATCAGACATTCAGATGCAACTCGACGAATGCGTCGCCCTGCCTGCGGAGCGCGACGTGATCGCCAAGGCGATGGAACTGTCGCTGCGATGGGCCGAGCGGTGCAAGACGGCCTTCGGCGATCAGCCGGAACGGGCCATGTTCGGCATTGTTCAGGGTGGGGACGACGAGAGATTGCGAGAAGCCTCGGCCAAGGCGCTCACCGATCTGGACCTGAAGGGCTATTCCATCGGCGGCCTGGCCGTAGGCGAGCCGCAGGACGTGATGCTGGCCATGCTCGACGCCACATGCCCTATTCTGCCCGCCAACAAGCCGCGCTACCTGATGGGAGTGGGAACACCGCAGGACATGCTGCGCTCTGTCGCTCATGGCGTGGACATGTTTGATTGCGTGATGCCGACGCGCTCTGGCCGGCACGGGCTGGCCTTCACTCGTCGCGGGCGGGTCAATCTGAAGAACGCACGACACGCCGAGGACCATCGGCCGCTCGACGAGGAATCGAATTGCCCTGCGGCGCGGGACTATTCGCGGGCCTATCTCCATCACCTGATCCGATCGGGTGAAACGCTGGGCGCGATGCTGCTGTCCTGGGTCAATATCCACTATTATCAGGAACTGATGCAGGGTATTCGCGATGCGATCGAAGGCGGCCGGTATGCCGATTTCTGCGCCGAGACGGAAGCCAATTGGGAGCGTGGCGACATCGCCGCTCTCTAGATCATGCCAGGCGCGCCCTTGCGCATGGTGACGGCGTCCACCTTCCAGGTACCGTCGGCCTGTTGCTCCATGAAATAGGCGGCGGTGTAATCGGAGCCGTCAGGAGCGGCGATGAGCACGTCCCAGACGATGCGTCCATCGGCCAGGCGCTCCATCTGTCCGAATGCGTAATTGCCAGGCCGAAGCACGGGCAGATAGCCATTGCGAACCATGGACATGAAACGATCGAGTGTCGGAAAGATCTGCCTGATGTCCGGCGAGGCGTAGGAATAGGCCTGTACGAAGTCGCCGGCCAGGAACGCCTCGAGTTGTCGCGTGACAATGTCCTGGGCCTGTCGCCCGTCACTTGATTGAGCATTCGCCGATGCCGCCGCAAGGCCGACAACAAGCGCAATGGCGCTGAAGAGTTTGAACCGATATCGCATTGCCGCCTCCCATGGTGTCATGCGCTTTCGGTAAGCAACTAGGGGCCGATTGCGGGCCGGCAATAAGCGCTTGAACGGACCGGTCAAATCGTGCACTTCTCGCGGCCATGGCGAAAGCGATCAAAACCCCGCGCGCGGCCCGCGCCATCGACCATGCGGTTCTGCCGGTCGAAGACCTGGCTACCGCACGCAACCGTCTGTCGGCGCTCGGTTTTTCAGTTGCGCCCGATGGCGTTCATCCCTTCGGAACTGAGAACTGCTGCGTCTATTTTTCCGATGGCACCTTCATCGAACCGCTTGCGATCGCACAGCGCGAGACCTGCGAAGAGACGGCTCTGAAGGGCAACGTCTTCACGGCGCGGGATCAGGCCTATCGCTTCCGCTGTGGCGAGAACGGTTTCTCGGCCCTGGCATTCTTGACAGAAGACGCGAAACGGGATCACAAGGCCTTTCGCAAGACGGGTTTTTCGGCCGGCAAGAAGCTGACTTTCGCGCGGAAATTCATCGGCGCCAAAGGCAAGGCCGGCAAGGCGGCGTTCCTGCTTGCGTTCGGCGCCGACTCGCGCGCACCGGACGCGCTCTTCTTCACCTGCGAGCCGGTGACGAAACCGAAGGTGGATCGCTCCGCCTTGCAGGAGCACGAGAACGGCGTGACCGGAATTCGCGAGGTCGTCCTGTCGGAAGTCAATCCGACAGATTTCCAGTACGTGCTGCAGGAAGTCGTCAACAATCGGGACGACGAGGCGCACTCCTTCGGTTTGGAGATCGCTGCCGCAAACGGTATTCTCAACGCCATGACGCCGGAAGGCCTTGCTGCCTATTTTGGTGTCGCCGCTTCCGGCCAGGGACGCGGCTTGCGGCTTGAGGGCCTGGTATTCGCTGTGAGATCCATTTCCGGAGTTCGGCGGGCGCTGGATCATCATGGTGTGGAGCATCGCGAGATCCACAACCGCGTGATCGTCGATGCTGCGGCCGGACAAGGCTGCTTCTTCGCGTTCGAGGAAGCGTGATCGTGAAGCCCAACTCCAAAGTCATGGCGGGCAATGTCGGCTTCGCGAACAACGCGCCGATTTCGCTGATCGCCGGCCCCTGTCAGATGGAAAGCCGCCAACATGCCTTCGACATGGCCGGCGCGTTGAAGGAAATGTGCCACGCTGCGCGCATCGGGCTCGTCTACAAATCGTCCTTCGACAAGGCGAACAGAACCTCGCTTTCCGGCAAGCGCGGCCTCGGGCTGGAGAAGTCCCTGCCGGTCTTCGCCGACCTGAAGGCCGAGTTCGATCTGCCTGTCCTGACCGACGTCCATTCGGAAGCCCAGTGCGCCGAGTTGGCTGAAGTCGTCGACATCCTGCAAATTCCCGCGTTTCTCTGCCGCCAGACAGACTTGCTGCTTGCAGCAGCGGCGACCGGACGCGTGGTCAACGTGAAGAAGGGGCAGTTCCTGGCGCCGTGGGACATGAAGAACGTGCTCGCCAAGGTGGTCGGCGGCGGGAATCCGAATGTCCTGCTCACGGAGCGCGGAGCCTCCTTCGGTTACAACACGCTTGTTTCCGACATGCGGTCTTTGCCGATCATGGCCGAAACGGGAGCGCCGGTGGTGTTTGACGCGACACATTCCGTACAGCAGCCGGGCGGGCAGGGTGGATCCACGGGTGGCGAGCGCCGCTTTGTCGAGACGCTGGCGCGCGCCGCGGTCGCCGTCGGGGTTGCAGGCGTATTCGTCGAAACCCATCAGGACCCAGACAATGCACCGTCGGATGGGCCAAACATGGTGCCGCTTGCCGACATGCCGCGGCTGATCGACACGTTGATGGCTTTCGACCGGGTCGCGAAATCGCACTGAACCCGGGTAGGGTATCACTCTTCTGGCAGTTGAATCGATGTCTCTCGTCCGACGGGACTGGAGCCGAAGTCGACCGATGTGATCAGTCTGAGGGCCATGAAGGTGAAGGTCAATAGGCCGGCAAGCTGCGTCATCATGCTCTCCTTGCGGTGCCCAGCCCGCTACTATCGAGCGATACAAATCCGGCCATCCCGTGAATTTGTCGGGAAATTCTTCTTGCAGCGCGTTTGACTTTGTGAGTGGCTTGGCTATTCCAGCACCCTTGAGGGCATGACCCCTCTCGTGTTTCCAGGCAAAGGGACGTTTCGCATGAGCGCTATCGTGGACATTATCGGCCGGCAGATTTTCGACAGCCGGGGCAACCCCACCGTGGAAGTCGACGTCGTGCTCGAGGACGGCACGCTTGGTCGTGCTGCGGTGCCGTCGGGCGCGTCGACTGGCGCGCATGAAGCGGTGGAATTGCGCGACGGCGGCGATCGCTACAAGGGCAAGGGTGTCACCAAGGCCGTAGGTGCTGTGAACGGCGCGATCTTCGATGCGATCGGCGGCATGGACGCAACGCAGCAGGCCAAGATCGACGCGACGATGATCGAGCTCGATGGCACTCCCAACAAGGGCAAGCTGGGCGCAAACGCGATCCTCGGCGTCTCGCTCGCCGTGGCCAAGGCTGCCGCGATCTACTCCGGCATGCCGCTCTACCGCTATGTCGGTGGCACGAATGCCCACATCCTGCCGGTCCCGATGATGAACATCATCAATGGCGGCGCCCATGCCGACAATCCGATCGACATCCAGGAATTCATGATCATGCCGGTCGGCGCGGAGAGCATTGCTGACGCCGTGCGCATGGGAACGGAGATCTTCCACACGCTGAAATCGGCTTTGAACAAGGCGGGTCACAACACCAGCGTTGGCGACGAAGGCGGCTTTGCGCCGAACCTGCGCTCGACTGCCGAAGCCCTCGACTTCATCATGTCGGCGATTTCCTCGGCCGGTTATACGCCGGGCGACGATGTGCGCCTCGCACTCGATTGCGCCGCGTCGGAATATTACAAGGACGGCAAGTATGAACTGGCGGGTGAAGGCAAGTCGCTCAGCTCTGAGGAAAACGCCGTCTATCTGGACAATCTCGTGTCGAACTACCCGATCATCTCGATCGAGGATGGAATGCACGAGGATGACTGGGAAGGCTGGAAGGTGATGACAGACGCCATCGGCGGCAAGTGCCAGCTCGTCGGCGACGATCTCTTCGTCACCAACAGCGTACGCCTGCGCGACGGCATCAAGATGGGTGTCGCGAACTCGATCCTCGTGAAGGTCAACCAGATCGGCTCGCTGACGGAAACGCTCGATGCGGTCGAGACGGCTCACAAGGCCGGCTACACGGCCGTCATGTCGCACCGCTCTGGCGAAACCGAGGACGCGACTATCGCCGACCTCGCCGTCGCCACCAATTGCGGGCAGATCAAGACCGGCTCGCTTGCGCGCTCGGATCGGCTCGCCAAGTACAACCAGCTCATCCGCATCGAGGAAGAGCTGGGCGCGCAGGCCGTCTATGCAGGACGGTCGATCCTGCGTTCGTAACGCGCCTGCTCCTATCTCTGGATATGCGCCGTTGGCCACCTGCCGGCGGCGCATTGTCGTTCTGCGCCCCGGCACGGCATCGATCGCGTCAGCGGCGCGTTTAGGGGCGCTTAACCAAAACGGCCTACAGTTCGAAGCCTGTCTCAGGGGCTTTGTATCATGTGGACCCGTCAGCGCCGCCGCTCACCGCTTCGTCATTTCATCCTGCCCGTTCTGGCGAGCGGCGTGCTCGCCTATTTCGGGCATCACGCCTTGTCGGGCTCGCTCGGGTTGGCATCCAAGCAGCGCTACGAAACACAGATCGCCTCGCTGGAGGCGGAACTCACCTCGCTGGAACAGCGCCGGCTCGCTCTCGACAAGAAGACCTCGATGCTGCGCGACGGCTCGCTCGAACACGACATGATCGACGAGCAGGCGCGGCGAATGCTCGGCCTGTCGCGAGCGAACGAGATCGTCATTCTGCACTGATATCCGATTAACCGAATTTCAGTTAATATCGGTTTTTCAAAGCCTTTTGAAATGCTTACGGCATGTCAGCCATGCAGTTTTAGGCATTGCCAAGTCGCGCCATTACGTTACCTTATGTCGCAGAAAAAATCGAGGGAGTGAGCGCATGGCAACGCGTGCCAGGAAAGCCTCCGCCAGTTCGGCGAAGGCTAAATCCGCAACATCTTTCAAAGCCCCGCCGCCGGCCAAATTCAGCAAGGACGATGAGCTTTACGCGTATCGCGAGATGCTGCTGATTCGCCGCTTCGAGGAGAAGGCCGGCCAGCTTTACGGCATGGGCTTCATCGGTGGGTTTTGCCATCTCTACATCGGTCAGGAAGCAGTCGTCACCGGCATGCAGATGGCGATGAAGGATGGCGACCAGTTCATCACCGGGTACCGCGATCACGGCCACATGCTGGCGACCGGCATGGAGTCGCGCGGTGTGATGGCGGAGCTGACCGGCCGACGTGGAGGATACTCCAAGGGCAAGGGCGGCTCGATGCACATGTTCTCCAAGGAAAAGAACTTCTACGGGGGACACGGGATCGTCGGCGCGCAGGTGTCGCTCGGCACGGGCCTCGCCTTCGGCAACAAGTACCAGGAGAATGGCGCGGTCGCGATGACCTTCTTCGGGGACGGCGCTGCGAACCAGGGCCAGGTGTATGAGAGCTTCAACATGGCGGCTCTGTGGAAGCTTCCGGTCATCTACGTGATCGAGAACAACCGCTACGCCATGGGAACCTCCGTCAGCCGCGCCTCGGCGCAGACGGACTTCTCGCAGCGCGGCGCGTCCTTCTCCATTCCCGGTTTCCAGGTCGACGGCATGGATGTGCGTGCGGTCAAGTCGGCGTCGGAATTCGCGCTCGACCATGCCCGGACCGGCGAGGGGCCGATCATCCTTGAAATGCAGACCTATCGCTATCGCGGACACTCCATGTCCGATCCGGCGAAGTATCGGTCAAAGGACGAAGTCCAGAAAATGCGCTCCGAGCATGATCCGATCGAACAGGTCAAGGCGCGCTTGCTGGAACTCGGCCATGCCGACGAGGCGGCGCTGAAGGCGATCGACAAGGAAGTGCGCGACGTCGTCAGCGACGCGGCGGATTTCGCGCAGAACGATCCCGAGCCGGATCCGTCCGAGCTCTACACCGACATCCTGCTCTGATCGGTCAGGGCGATGCGGGGCTGGCCGGAAATCTGGACTTACATGCTCGCAGCGGGCGTCATCGCTCTCTTCGTCATGTTCTTCTGGCATGTCGCCAAGTCTTATGTCGGCTCTGCCCGACGGATCGTGGATTATCTCGACAACAGCTCGCAGCGCCGTCGTGCGGCGCTCGAGCATGAGGCCAAATTCGGCAAGGCTCCATTGTGGTTGCGCGCCCTGCGCGGCGCGCTCGTCGCTTCGGCGGTCGGTCTGATGGCAGTCGCGTTTTGGAACAAGTTCCGGCTCCAATAGGACCGGTCATAAAAACAGGTGAGGAAAACATGCCCGTAGAGATTCTGATGCCTGCGCTTTCCCCGACGATGGAGGAGGGGAATCTCGCCAAGTGGCTCAAGAAGGAAGGCGACGAAGTCGTCTCCGGCGACGTGATCGCCGAGATCGAAACCGACAAGGCGACGATGGAAGTCGAGGCCGTTGACGAGGGCGTCATCGGCAAGATTCTGATCGCCGAGGGGTCTGAAGGGGTGAAGGTCAACACGCCGATCGCCGTGCTTCTGCAAGAGGGCGAGAGCGCCGACGATATCGGCAAGGCCTCCGCTCCTGCCGCTGCCGAGAGCGCGGCGTCCGGCAGCGACGCCGTTGCCGACATGGACGCGCGCAGCGTGCCGGCCGAGGGCAAGGTGCATCCCGAGCCGAAGGCGCCGGACGTCAGCGCCGATCCGGACATTCCGGACGGGACGGAGATGGTCTCGACCACGGTGCGCGAAGCGCTGCGCGACGCAATGGCTGAAGAGATGCGCAATGACGAGGGGGTCTTCGTCATGGGCGAGGAAGTCGCCGAGTATCAGGGCGCCTACAAGGTCACGCAGGGCCTTCTGGACGAGTTCGGGCCGAAACGCGTCGTCGACACGCCGATCACGGAGCACGGCTTCGCCGGCATCGGCGTCGGCGCGGCGATGAGCGGATTACGCCCCATCGTGGAATTCATGACGTTCAACTTCGCCATGCAGGCGATCGACCAGATCATCAACTCGGCGGCCAAGACGCTCTACATGTCGGGTGGCCAGATGGGAGCGCCGATGGTGTTCCGCGGGCCGAACGGCGCTGCAGCCCGCGTCGCCGCCCAGCACAGCCAGGATTATGCTGCGTGGTACAGCCACGTTCCGGGTCTGAAAGTGGTCCAGCCGTATACTGCGGCCGACGCCAAGGGCCTCCTGAAGGCCGCCATCCGCGACCCGAACCCGGTGATCTTCCTGGAAAACGAGATCCTTTACGGCCAGAGCTTCGACGTACCGAAGCTGGATGATTTCGTCCTGCCTATCGGCAAGGCCCGGATTCACAAGTCCGGCAATGACGTGACGATCGTGTCCTTCGGTATCGGCATGACCTACGCGATCAAAGCCGCCGAAGAGCTCGCAGGTCTGGGAATCGACGCCGAGGTGATCGACCTGCGTACGATCCGCCCGATGGATCTGCCCACGGTGATCGAGAGCGTCAAGAAGACCGGGCGTCTTGTCACCGTCGAGGAAGGATACCCGCAAAGTTCCGTCGGTGATTTCATCGCCAACCGCGTGCAGCGCGAGGCGTTCGACTGGCTCGATGCGCCGGTAATCACGATCGCCGGCAAGGACGTGCCGATGCCTTATGCGGCCAATCTCGAGAAATTGGCTCTGCCGAATGTCGGCGAGGTCGTCGACGCGGTCAAAGCCGTCACCTACACGGCCTGAGGGAGACAGGACCATGCCGATCAACATCACCATGCCCGCGCTCTCCCCGACGATGGAAGAGGGCAATCTCGCCAAGTGGCTCGTCAAGGAAGGTGACACCGTTTCGTCCGGAGACGTCATCGCCGAGATCGAGACCGACAAGGCGACCATGGAAGTCGAAGCAGTCGACGAGGGAACCGTGGCCAAGATCCTGGTGCCGGAAGGCTCCGAGGGCGTAAAGGTCAACGCCGTGATCGCGATCCTCGCCGAAGAGGGCGAGGATGCAAGCGAGGCTGCTGCTTCCGGCGGTAGCGCCGCTCCGTCGCCTGCGAAGGAAGAGGCGAAACCGGAACAGAAGGCCGAAGCCGCGCCGGCTCCGGCAAAGGATGCTCCGAAATCGGCTCCGCAGAAGGCTGCGATTTCCGATGACGTGAAGGCCGGCCCTGTTCCGGTGAAGGATGGCGAGAAGGTTTTCGCCTCGCCGTTGGCCCGCCGGATCGCGAAGGCCGAAGGCGTCGACATCACGGCGGTTTCCGGTTCCGGTCCGCGTGGCCGTGTCGTCAAGCGCGATGTGGAAGCCGCTGTCGCGGGCGGAGCCAAGGCGCCGGCTGCGCCGGATCAGTCGCCTGTCACTCCGGCGCCTGCTGCTGCGATGCCGTCCGGTCCTTCGACCGATGCCGTGCTGAAGCTGTTCGACGAAGGCTCCTACGAGCTGGTCAAGCATGACGGGATGCGCAAGACGATCGCGAAGCGTCTGCAGGAATCCAAGCAGACGATCCCGCATTTCTACGTCTCGGTTGATTGCCAACTCGACGCCCTGTTGAAGCTGCGTGGTGAATTGAACTCGGCGGCGCCGCGCAAGGACGACCGTCCGGCCTACAAGCTGTCGGTCAACGACATGGTGATCAAGGCTCTGGCCCTGGCGCTGCGCGATGTGCCGGACGCCAACGTCTCCTGGACCGACGAGGCCATGGTCAAACACAAGCATGCCGATGTCGGCGTGGCCGTCTCCATCCCGGGCGGTTTGATCACGCCGATCGTCCGCCAGGCCGAAATGAAGCCCCTGTCGGTGATTTCCAACGAGATGCGCGACCTGGGCAAGCGGGCGAAGGAACGCAAGCTGCAGCCGCAGGAGTACCAGGGCGGTACCACGGCGGTCTCCAACATGGGCATGATGGGCGTGAAGGACTTCGCGGCCGTGGTGAACCCGCCGCACGCCACGATCCTCGCGGTCGGCGCTGGCGAGCAGCGCCCGGTGGTCAAGGACGGCGCACTGGCGATTGCCCAGGTGATGACCGTGACGCTTTCGACGGATCATCGCTGCGTCGACGGCGCGCTCGGAGCGGAACTGCTGGCGGCCTTCAAGGGCTACATCGAAAACCCGATGAGCATGCTGGTCTAGGGATCGGCACGCGAGCCGGAGGGCACGGATATGTCAATGGGAGACATGCGCGGCGTCACTAGGGGATCGACATGGATATGGATGGCCGTTCTTGCGGCCCTCTCCATTCTGGGCGGTCTGCTTGCGCTGCTGAACCCGTTCGTCGCGACGATGGCCACGGTCGTTCTGCTTGGCTGGATGTTCGCGGTTCTCGGTGTCGTGCAGATCGTGCATGCCTTCGCCGACCGGGCGTGGGGCGGCTTTTTCTGGGCTTTGCTCTTCGGCGCCGTGACATTGCTGCTCGGCCTGTCACTGATCTTCGATCCGCTGGCAGGGATGGTCTCTTTGACGTTTCTGCTCGGCGTGCTGCTCGTGTTGGCGGGCATCGCAAAGATGGTGTTGGGCATGGCGGTACGGCCGATCCCTGGATGGGGCGGCATAGTCTTCTCGGGCGCCATTTCGGTTCTGCTCGCAGTGATGATCTTCGCCAATTTCCCCTGGTCGGCCGCCGCCGTTCTCGGGATCCTGCTGGCAGTCGAGCTACTGTCAAACGGCGTGCTGTTCCTCTTCGTCGCCCTTGGGCTGCGGCGGATGTGAGGTTCGGAGGGCAAGATGAAGACCGTACTGGCTTTCGGTGATTCTCTGACCTGGGGTTACAACCCCGCAACGGTATCGCGTCACGAGCGCGAGAACCGCTGGCCCGTGGCCCTGGCCGAGGCGCTTGGCGGCCGGGCCGACGTCGTCGCCGAGGGTCTGAACGGCCGCACGACGGCTTTCGACGACCATCTGGCCGATTGCGACCGCAATGGCGCGCGCGTGCTGCCGACGCTGCTGGACAGCCACAAGCCGCTCGATCTCGTCATCATCATGCTCGGCACGAACGACTTGAAGCCCGCCGTGCATGGCCAGGCGATCGCCGCGAAGCAAGGCATCGAGAGGCTGGTCGGTCTCGTGCGTCATCATGCGTGGTCTTCGCAGGGCAAGCCGCCCGATGTTCTGATCGTTGCGCCACCTCCGTTCTGCGAAACCGCCCACACGGATTTTGGCGCGGTCTTCGGTCGCAGCATCGAGGAATCACACATGCTCGGATCGATGTACGCCGATCTGGCCGACGAATTGGAATGCGGATTCTTCGACGCTGCAACGGTCGCGAAAACGAGCCCGCTCGACGGAATTCATCTTGGCGCGGAGGAGACAAAAGCCTTGGGAAAGGCGCTTGCGCCAGTGGTTTCGTTGATGCTCGGGCTTTGAGTTGACAAGGATCAAGGAGGGACTGGCCTTCAGACTTAGGGTCGGATACATCACAGCCAAACTGGAGGTATCGCAATGACCCACACACCGCACGAACTGGCGGAAGAATTCCCGGAACTGGTCGCTGAAATTCACCATATGCGAGAAACGGACGGCCATTTTCACCGGATCTCGAACGAGTATCACGAGCTGAACCGGGCCATTCACCGCGCGGAAACGAACATCGAGCCATGCGACGATTTTCGCATGGAGGAGATGCGCAAGCAGCGCCTCGCGCTGAAGGATGAGATTTACGGGATGCTGGTGAAGCCGGAACCCACCGCCGAAGACCCCGCATAAGGGAGACGGCGACAGGCGGCACCACTCCCAAACAAGGACGCGGCGGCATCGACAGCCGCCGCGGCAGGACATCAGGAGTGGAACGCCCATGTCGAATGCCTACGACGTCATCATCATCGGATCGGGTCCCGGCGGCTATGTCGCAGCAATCCGGTCCGCGCAGCTCGGCCTCAAGACAGCCATCGTCGAGCGCGAACATCTCGGCGGCATTTGCCTGAACTGGGGCTGTATCCCGACAAAGGCCTTGCTGCGCTCAGCCGAAGTCATGGACTTCGCCTCCCACGCCAAGAATTACGGACTGACCATCGACGGCACCGTGAGCGCCGACGTCAAGGCCGTGGTCGACCGTTCTCGCGGCGTCTCGGCGCGCCTTAACGGCGGCGTCGGCATGCTGATGAAAAAGAACAAGATCGACGTCATCTGGGGCGAGGCCAAGCTGGCGGGCAAGGGCAAGATCACCGTCGGCAAACCGTCCAAAAAGGCGATGGAGCCGCAGCATCCGGCACCCAAAGGCGTCAAGGGCGAGGGTGATTACACCGCGAAACACATCATCGTGGCGACGGGTGCCCGCCCGCGCGCTCTTCCGGGCATCGAGCCGGACGGCAAACTGATCTGGACCTATTTCGAGGCGATGGTGCCGCAGGAAATGCCGAAGAAGCTGGTGGTCATGGGCTCCGGCGCGATCGGCATCGAATTCGCCTCGTTCTACAATTCCATGGGCGTGGATGTGACCGTCGTCGAGCTGATGCCTCAGATCATGCCTGTGGAAGATGCCGAGATTTCGGGCATCGCGCGCAAGCAGCTTCAGAAGCACGGGCTCAAGATCATCACCGAAGCCAAGGTCACGAAGGTCGACAAGAAAGCGAATTCAGTGGTCGCGCATGTCGAGACCAAGGACGGCAAGACCGAGGCCATCGAGGCCGACCGGCTGATCTCCGCGGTCGGCGTGCAGGGCAATATCGAGAATATCGGCCTTGAGGCGCTGGGCGTGAAGACCGATCGCGGCTGTGTCGTGATCGACGGCTACGGACGCACCAATGTCGAAGGCCTCTACGCGATCGGCGACGTTGCCGGCCCGCCCATGCTGGCCCACAAGGCCGAGCATGAGGGCGTCATCTGCGTGGAGAAGATCGCCGGCGTGCCGGGCGTCCATCCGATGGACCGGTCCATGATTCCCGGGTGCACTTACTGCCACCCGCAGGTCGCATCTGTCGGATTGACGGAAGCGAAGGCGAAGGATGCCGGTTACGACATCCGGGTCGGTCGCTTCCCGTTCGTGGCCAATGGCAAGGCGATCGCGCTGGGCGAAGACCAGGGTCTCATCAAGACCATCTTCGACAAGAAGACCGGACAACTCCTCGGCGCGCATATGGTCGGCGCCGAAGTGACCGAACTCATACAGGGCTTTGTCGTCGCGATGAACCTGGAGACGACGGAGGAAGAGTTGATGCACACGATCTTCCCGCATCCCACGCTTTCGGAGATGATGAAGGAAAGCGTCCTGGACGCCTATGGACGGGTGCTCAACGCCTGATGCCGCAACAGTCCTCGCACAAGGGAGATTGAGCGATGAACGGAGTTGGTTGGCTCGCAGCGATCATCATCGGCGGTTTCGCCGGATGGCTGGCCGAGAAGTTCATGAAGAGCGACATGGGCCTGATGATGAACATCGTGCTCGGCATCGTCGGCGCGGTCGTTCTCAATGCGATCCTGGGTTTTCTGGGACTGGGGACGCTCGGCGTCGGTTGGATCGCCTATCTGATCACCGGCTTCATCGGCGCGTGTCTGCTCATCTATGCGGGACGCCTGCTGCGCAAGTAGGCGGCCGGCGGCTGGAAGAAAGACACTTCGGTGTTACGTATAGCGATCAATGCCAATTGGCGCTGGCAGCAGGCCAGCGCGGAGAAATGACGTGGTAACAGTTCTCGACAAGACCGGCGATCCGAAGGCTCGGGTCCGTCATCCTGAAAAGGCCCATCGGCCGGACCAGCCGGTGCATATGCGCAAACCGGAGTGGATTCGCGTCAAGGCGCCGACATCGCGCGGCTATTCCGAGACGCAGCAGATCGTCAAATCGCACAATCTCGTGACCGTGTGCGAAGAGGCAGGTTGTCCGAACATCGGCGAGTGCTGGGACAAGAAGCACGCCACCTTCATGATCATGGGCGAGATCTGCACGCGCGCCTGCGCCTTCTGCAACGTCGCCACCGGCAAGCCCGCCGCGCTCGACCGCCAGGAGCCGGGCAATGTCGCGCATGCGGTCAAGACGATGGGTCTGACCCACGTGGTCATCACCTCCGTCGATCGCGACGATCTGGACGACGGCGGCGCGCAGCATTTCGTCGAAGTCATCCAGGCGATCCGCGAGCAGGCGCCGGGCACCACGATCGAAATTCTGACGCCGGATTTCCTGCGCAAGGAGAAGGCGCTGGAGAAGGTGGTCGCGGCCAAGCCGGACGTGTTCAATCACAATCTGGAAACCGTGCCGTCCAACTACCTCACGGTGCGGCCGGGCGCGCGCTACTTCCATTCGGTGCGGCTTTTGCAGCAGGTGAAGGAAATCGATCCGACCGTGTTCACCAAGTCCGGCATCATGGTCGGCTTGGGCGAGGAGCGGAACGAGGTTCTGCAGCTGATGGACGACCTCAGGAGCGCCGACGTCGACTTCCTGACCATCGGCCAGTATCTTCAGCCGACGAAGAAGCACCATCCGGTCATCCGCTTCGTGCCGCCGGATGAGTTCAAGTCGTTCGAAACCGTGGCTTACGCCAAGGGCTTCCTGATGGTTTCGGCGAGCCCGCTGACGCGCTCTTCGCACCATGCGGGCGACGATTTTGCGAGGCTGCGGGAGAACCGCGCGAAGAGGCTTGCGGCAGCCGGCTGAGGCCGGTCCGCCACTTGCGATGCTCGCCGGGGAGACCTAGCTGTCGGCCATGCCCAAGTTCCAGGACACCACGCCCGTTCCTCACAGCGCCGAACAGATGTTCAATCTGGTCGCTGATGTCGAGCGCTATCCCGAATTTCTGCCGATGTGCGAGGCGCTCACCGTCAAGGACCGGCGCGAGCGGGACGGCAAGACGCTGCTCGTCGCCGACATGACCGTGGGCTACAAGCTGATCCGCGAGACCTTCACCAGCCGGGTGCTTCTGAAGCCGGCCGAAAGCGCGATCGACGTGTCCTATCTGGAAGGGCCGTTTCGCTATCTCGACAACACCTGGCGATTCGACCCGCGAGCCGACGGCGGGTGCGACGTGCGCTTCTGCATCGACTACGAGTTCAAGAGCCGCACGCTCGGGCTGCTGATGGGCGCCATGTTCGACAAGGCGTTCCACATGTTCTCGCAGGCATTCCAGAAGCGCGCTGTGGAAGTCTACGGTGAAGCCGGCCGCAGAAGCGCCGCCGGCTAGCTCTCCGGCTGCGGGTCCGGCGCCAGCTTGACCGTCTCTGTCAATATCTCGATCGCCATCATCACCGACGCCTGCCGCACAAACGCCCGCCCATGATCCGGAAATACGGTCTTGTGGACGAATGTCGGGGCCCAACTCGCCGCACAGCCGAACCAGACGAGACCCACCGGCTTCAGGTCTGTTCCGCCATCCGGTCCCGCGATTCCCGTAACCGCGATGGACACGTCGGCATCGGCCCGGGCAAGGGCACCCTCCGCCATCGCGCCGGCGACTTCGCTGGACACCGCGCCATTGCGCTCGATGATGTCCTCTGCGACGCCCAGCAGATCCGTCTTCGCCGAGTTCGAATAGGTGACAAAGCCACGATCGAGCATCGCCGACGAGCCGGCAACCTCCGTGAGCGTGCCTGCGATCAGGCCGCCGGTGCAGGATTCCGCTGTGACCAGCTTGATGTTCTTCTGCTTGCAGAGGTCGAGCAGTGCGCCCACACGCTCGGTGACCTCGTCGCCATCGGTGCCGAAATCATCATTGTCGTTCATTGGGCTTCTCCTTCAAAGGGAAAGACAGCGGTCGCGGTCGCCATCGCGACGATGCCTTCCTCGCGACCGATGAAACCGATGCGCTCATTCGTCGTCGCCTTGACCGAAACACGTTCCACACCGATGCCGACGACACTTGCGATGGAGGCGCGCATGGCGTCGCGGTGCGGTCCTATTTTCGGTGCCTCGCAAATCAGCGTGACGTCGCAATGGGTGATGCGACCGCCGGCGTCGCGCACGAGTTTCGCGGCATGGGAAAGGAAGATGTGGGAAGCTGCGCCTTTCCACTGCGGGTCGCTTGGCGGGAAATGGCTTCCGATATCGCCTTCGCCGACGGTCGCCAGAAGCGCATCTGTCAGAGCGTGAAAACCGACATCGGCGTCGGAGTGGCCCGACAGGCGGCGGTCGTGAGCGATCTCGACACCGCAAAGGGTGACATGGTCACCGGGCACGAGCTGGTGCGTGTCATAACCGTGGCCGACGCGCACGTCGGGCAGCGTGGGTTTCTGGTCCGACGCCAGCATGCGCTCAGCCTCCTCGAAATCTCCGGGCCATGTCAGTTTGATGTTGGCTGCGTCACCGGGCACGATCCTCACCGGCATGCCTGCCCACTCATAGAGCGATGCGTCGTCCGTGAATTCAGTTCCGGCTTCTGCGGCGGCGCGGCGATGCACCTCGAGAATGTCTTCCAGCGCAAAGGCCTGCGGTGTCTGCGCCCGGTAAAGGCCGGCGCGGGGCACCGTTGCCGTGATGTGACCGGCTGGGTCCGCGGATTTGATGGTCTCCGCGACAGGCAGCGCCGGAATGACGCCCGCATCGGACTGCTCCTCAAGCGCTGCCGAGATCGCGTCGAGCAGTCCATTCGTCACGAACGGCCGGGCGGCGTCGTGAATGAGTGCGAATTGCGGAGGGGTTTCCAGTCGGTGCAGCGCCTCAAGGCCGCGGAGAACCGATTCCTGCCGCGTGGCCCCGCCGGTGACGACAAGTACGCCGTTGGCTTCTTCCGCGAGCGCTTCGCGCAGAAGGGTCTCGTCATCGGCATGACGAACGACGACAATCGGGATTTCAGAGCGCCATGCACGAAACGCGTCGAGGGTTCTGGCGATGACCGCACGGCCGCCAAGGTGCCGGTATTGCTTTGGCCCCATGCCGGGGCCGGACGCCCGTTCACCCCTGCCGGCTGCGACGATAATCACGCCGTGGTTGCGTGCTGACTGCAAGTTCCGATACATCTTCCGAGCTTGAACGCGGGAAATTCCGCCGTGGTTGCGAAAAAAAGCCGCTTTCGCCCGCTTTAGCATATCGCGCCGATTGCACAACCGATGCAACATGTCTACTATTTAGGCATCGAGCAGTCATGCCTAACATTCAATCAGAAAAACCCATGTATGGCCTTGAGAAGCCGCTGAAGGTCGGTCCCGTCGAGTTGCGCAATCGCGTGTTCCTGGCGCCCATGTCGGGGGTCACCGATCTACCGTTCCGTCGGCGCGCCTATCGCCACGGTGCGGGGCTCGTGGTTTCCGAGATGATAGCCAGCGAGGAGTATTGCAAGGCCCGTCGCGAAAGCCGCAAGCGTGCGAGCGGTGACGGACTTGCCGTGCGCATGCTGCAATTGGCGGGTCGCGAGGGGCGTTGGATGGCCGAGGCGGCTCGGATCGCCGAGGGCGAGGGTGCCGACATCATCGACATCAACATGGGATGCCCCGCCAAGAAGGTGACCGGCGGCTATTCCGGTTCGGCCCTGATGCGCGATCTCGATCACGCGATGACGCTGATCGATGCCACGGTCGGGGCCGTCAACGTGCCCGTCACATTGAAGATGCGGCTCGGCTGGGACGAGCACACAGTGAACGCGCCGGTACTCGCGAGGCGCGCCGAGGATGCCGGGGTGCAGATGATCACGGTTCATGGCCGAACGCGCGCGCAGCTTTACGACGGCCGCGCCGACTGGAGCCGTGTGGCGGATGTCCGTTCGGCGATCACGGTGCCCCTCGTCGTCAATGGTGACATCCAGTCTCACAGTGAGGCCCGGGAGGCTATGGCCGCTTCCGGTGCGGACGCGGTGATGGTCGGGCGCGGCAGCTACGGCCGGCCGTGGCTGGCCGGGGAGATCGCGCGCGCGGCTGGATACTGTGACCGATCGGAGGCGGCGCCTGTCGCGAGCGCGCTCGGCGATTATGTCATATCCCATTACGAGGACATGTTGTCCTACTACGGCGCGCAGACAGGATTGCGCCACGCACGCAAGCATCTCGGCTGGTATCTCGACCGGCATGCCACGGAGGCTTCCGAGACCGGGGCCGTTCGCAGGCAAATTCTCAGGACCAATCAACCCGAAGAGGTGATCCGATTGATATCGCAGATTCTGGCCGCCGCTCCGGTCAAGGCGGAAGCGGCGTGATGGCATTCAATTTGCGCAAGAAGCAATCCGCTCCCGATCCGGCACGCGCGCTCAAGGTGCTCGATACCCTGCGCGATCCGGTCGTGCTGATCGACGCCAACGATATGATCGCGTTCTCGAACCTGGAAGCGGAGTATTTCTTCTCCTCGTCACAGGGGCAATTGGCCAAATCCCGGATCCAGGATTTCGTCTCGTTTTCAAGTCCCTTGCTCGCACTCATTCAACAGGTGCGCGAGCACGAATCCCCGGTCAACGAATACCGCATCGACCTGTCGTCGCCGCGGCTTGGCGCCGATCGCATCGTGGACGTGCATGTGACGCCGGTGCCGGACGAGCCAGGGGCGATGGTGATCGTGTTCCGCGAGCGGTCGATGGCCGAGAAGTTCGATCGCCAGATGACGCATCGCGGCGCGGCACGTTCGGTGACGGGCCTGGCATCGATGCTCGGCCACGAGATCAAGAACCCGCTGTCGGGTATCCGCGGCGCCGCTCAATTGCTGGAAGCCGTCGTCAGTGACGAAGATCGGGCGCTGACCGGCCTCATCCGCGAGGAAACGGATCGCATCGTTTCGCTTGTCGATCGGATGGAGGTTTTCTCCGACGAGCGGCCGATCGAACGCGAACCGGTCAACATCCACGTCGTGCTTGATCGTGTTCATCAGATCGCGGTGTCTGGCTTTGCGCGCGACGTCGACTTCGTCAAGCAATACGACCCGTCGCTGCCGATGGTGCTGGGCAACAAGGACCAATTGATTCAGGTCTTTCTCAACCTCGTGAAGAACGCGGCCGAGGCATGCGAGAGCCGGGAGCATGCGCAGATCAGGCTTCGGACGGCATTCCGGCCGGGCGTTCGCCTTTCGATTCCCGGCGCCAACGAGCGCGTGGCGCTGCCGTTGGAATTCAGCGTGGAGGACAATGGCACGGGTGTGCCGGAAGATATCCAGATGCACATGTTCGATCCCTTCATCACGACAAAGCCGAATGGGTCAGGCCTCGGGCTGGCGCTGGTCGCGAAGATCGTCGGCGACCACGGTGGCGTCATCGAATGCGACTCGCATGCCGGCAAGACCGTCTTCCGGATCCTGATGCCGGCCGCGCCGCCCATGCCGATCGAATTTGCCAAGACCGAGAGCGGAGACGTTCAACAATGAAGGGAACCGTACTTGTCGCCGATGACGACGCGGCCATCCGCACGGTTGTCAGCCAGGCCCTGTCGCGGGCCGGCTATGACGTCCGACTGACATCGAACGCATCGACGCTGTGGCGCTGGGTCACGGCTGGCGAGGGCGATGTCGTGGTCAGCGACGTCGTCATGCCGGACGAGAACCTGTTCGACCTGCTGCCGCGCATGCGCAAGGTGCGCCCGGAACTGCCGGTCATCGTCATGAGTGCGCAGAACACCTTCATGACGGCTATCCGCGCCTCGGAGAAGGGCGCCTACGAATATCTGCCGAAGCCGTTCGACCTCGTCGAACTGACGGCGATCGTCGGGCGGGCGCTGGCCGAATCGCGACGCAAGAACGGCGACGAGCAGTCGTCGGCTGCCGCGCACAAGGAAAGCGAGGGCATGCCGCTGGTCGGACGGTCTGCAGCGATGCAAGACATCTACCGCGTGCTTGCCCGCATGATGCAGTCGGACCTTACCGTACTGATCAACGGCGAGTCGGGCACAGGCAAGGAGCTGGTTGCCCGCGCGCTGCACGAATATGGCAAGCGCAAGAACGGGCCGTTCGTCGCGATCAACATGGCCGCCATTCCGCGCGACCTGATCGAATCGGAGTTGTTCGGCCATGAGAAGGGTGCGTTCACTGGCGCGCAGGCCCGCTCGACCGGACGTTTCGAGCAGGCGGAGAACGGCACGCTGTTCCTGGACGAAATCGGCGACATGCCGATGGACGCGCAGACGCGGCTGCTGCGCGTCCTGCAGCAGGGCGAATACATGACGGTCGGCGGGCGCACCCCGATCAAGACCAATGTCCGTATCGTCGCGGCGACCAACAAGGATCTGCGCTCGCTGATCAATCAGGGCCTTTTCCGCGAAGACCTCTATTACCGATTGAACGTCGTGCCGCTGCGCATGCCGCCGCTGCGCGAGCGGCTGGAAGATATCGGCGACCTCGTCACTCACTTCCTGACCAAGGTGCAGGGCGAGGGGCTGGAAGCGAAGCGTATCCTGCCGGAAGCGCTGCAATTGATGACGCGCTATCACTGGCCGGGCAACGTGCGTGAGCTTGAAAACCTGATTAGGCGTCTGTGCGCGCTCTATCCGCAGGAAGAGATCACGCCGGAGATCGTGGCGGCCGAGCTCGATGCGGGCGAGGGTGGGGAACCGGCGCCTGCAGGGCTGCTCACCGGTGACGTCACCATTTCCCAGGCGGTCGAGCACAACATGCAGGACTATTTCCGCTCCTTCGGCGACAGCCTGCCGCCGCCGGGTCTCTATCAGCGGGTGCTCGCCGAACTCGAGCAGCCGCTGATCCTGGCAACGCTCGCGGCAACACGAGGAAACCAGATCCGGGCGGCGGAAGTTCTCGGGCTCAATCGCAACACGCTTCGAAAGAAAATCAAGGAGCACGGGCTGAGCGTCTTCAAGGGCGGCGCATAATTCGCGCCGCGGTTGCCGGCATGTTGTAAAGCTGCCACATTCTGTTGCATATTCGGCACTCCGATTTGTCGGATAGCAGCAGACCCACGCATGTCACCTCACCAACGCGCCAAGGGCTTACCCGATTTCGGTCTGCACGACCGATCGAGCGCCCGCAGGATGCAAATCCGCGGCATCGCAGTCATCGTCGGAGCGCTGCTGACGGCAGGCGCTTCCTTCGCGATTCTGATCGGTCTGACGCCGATACAGCCCGACGACACGGTCACGCTTTCCGCGATCGCGATCAACAGCTTCTTCGTTTTCGCGCTGCTCTGGCTGATCGGCATGGAGTTGCGACGCGTCTTCCAGGCCCGCAGGGCAGGAAAGGCGGCCTCGCGGCTGCATGTGCGCCTTGTCGGGCTGTTTTCGCTGATCGCGGCAATACCGGCGATCGCCATCGCGGTGGTCGCCAGCATCACGCTCGATCTCGGGCTGGATCGCTGGTTCGAGATCCGCACGAAAACGATCGTCGAATCGTCGCTGCAGGTGGCGGAATCCTACATCAAGGAAAACGCCGTCAACCTGCGCGACGCGACCATCAACATGGCGTTTGCGCTCGACAGCCAGCGTCGCCTCTACAGTCTCGACCAGAACGGCTTCCGGCAGTACCTGACCCAGCAAGCCAAGGGGCGCGGCATGCTCGGCGCGTCCGTGATCCGTCCCGACGGGCGGGTGATCCACAGCGCCGACATCCAGGTGGAAAGGCCCCTGCCATTGCCGCCACCGGATGCGCTGGAAGCGGCCGGTGACGGTGCTCCGGTCATCATTCCGCCGGGCGTGACCAATCTTGTCGGCGCGATCATCAAGTTGCGCGAGATACCGGACGCCTATGTCTACACGATCCGGACCGTTGATTCGCAGGTGCTGGAGGCGGTTCAGCTGATGCAGCAGAACCGGGCGGAATATACCGGGCTCGCGGCCAATCGTACCAATGTTCAGCTCGCCTTCGCGATCCTCTATTTCGGCCTGACGCTGATCATGATCCTTTCGGCGATGTGGACGGGCATCGCCGTGGCCAACCGTCTGGTGCGTCCGATCCGCCAGTTGATCAATGCCGCCGAAGAAGTCTCGGGCGGAAATCTCGACATCCGCGTTCCTGTGCGGACGTCCGACGGGGACGTGGGCTATCTCGGGCACACGTTCAACGGCATGCTCGGCCAGTTGAAGGAGCAGCGCGACGAGATCCTTCACGCGACCGACCTCATCGACCAGCGGCGCCGCTTCTCCGAGGCCGTCTTGTCCGGGGTCTCGGCGGGCGTCATGGGCGTGGATGACGACGGCGTGATCACCGTCGCCAACCGTTCGGCAGCACTCATCCTCGGTACGGGCGAAGCGATCGAGGCGGGCACGAAGCTTGAAGACTTGTCGCCGCATATCGCCGACGCGCTCGAAGAGGTGCGCAAGAGCGAACGTTCCGACGCGCGCAAGCAGGTCAATTTCATGGACAGGACGGGCCGCGAGCGCGTGCTGAACGTTCAGGTCACCGTGGATCGCGAGGTTCGGTCCACCCACGACGTCGAGCAGGGACAGGAGATCGATCCAGACCTGCCGGCCGAGCACACCCATGTCGTGACCATCGACGACATTTCGGACCTGATGGAGGCGCAACGCTCGACCGCCTGGGCCGACGTGGCGCGTCGCATCGCGCATGAGATCAAGAACCCGCTGACGCCGATCCAGCTCTCGGCCGAACGTTTGAAGCGGCGTTACGGCAAGGTCGTCGACGAGCAGGATCGTGCTGTCTTCGACCAGTGCACGGACACGATCATCCGCCAGGTCGGCGATATCGGTCGCATGGTGGACGAGTTCTCCTCCTTCGCCCGCATGCCGAAGCCGGTCATGGATCGCAAGGACCTGCGCGACGCGCTGCGGGAAGCCACGTTCCTGGTCGAGGTGAGCCGCAACGACATCTCGTTCGGGCGGGATTTCGAGGACGAGGCCCTGATCTGCAATTTCGACGAGAGGCTGGTCGGGCAGGCGATCGGCAACATCGTCAAGAACGCCTCCGAGGCGGTCGAAGCCCGCCAGGCCGCAGATGTGGACGGGCGCTCGGACGGGGAAATTCTCGTGCGGGCCTATCATCTGGGCTCGGACGAGATTTCGGTCGACGTGATCGACAATGGCAAGGGGCTGCCTCGCCACAACAGGGCCAAACTGCTCGAGCCCTATATGACGACGCGCGAAAAGGGCACCGGGCTCGGCCTCGCGATCGTCAAGAAGATCATGGAAGACCACGGCGGCAGGCTCGAACTGCATGACGCGCCGACGGATTTTCATGGCGGGCGCGGCGCCATGGTGCGGCTGATCTTCCCGGCAGCGGGCGAGGCCGGTACAGCGCCCGGATTGGTTCAGGCAGACGGGCAAGACGACGAGCAGGCAAGCGGGCAGCAAAACGGAACTGATACGCAGGCGGACCAGCCGCCGCCAGCCGAGAGGACAGCATGAAAGCGGATATTCTGATTGTCGATGATGAGTTGGACATTCGCGAGATCGTCGCCGGCATTCTCGAGGACGAAGGGCATGAGACACGCACCGCCCATGACAGCGACAGCGCGCTCGCTGCCCTGACGGATCGTGCGCCGCGCTTGGTGTTCCTAGACATCTGGATGCAAGGCTCCAAACTCGACGGCCTTGCCCTGCTCGACGAAATCCAGACGCTGCATCCCGGCCTGCCGGTCGTGATGATCTCCGGCCATGGCAACATCGAGACGGCCGTGTCCGCGATCAAGCGTGGGGCCTACGACTATATCGAGAAGCCTTTCAAGGCCGATCGCCTCGTGCTCGTCGCCGAGCGGGCGCTGGAAACCTCCTCCCTGAAGATGCAGGTCCGGGACCTGAAGCGGCGCAGCAACGAGACGACGGATCTCGTTGGCAATTCGGCCGCGATCAACGCCCTGCGGCAGACGATCAACCGCGTCGCGCCGACCAACAGCCGTGTTCTGATCACCGGACCTTCGGGATCGGGCAAGGAACTCGTCGCCCGCTCCATACACGCGCAGTCGAGCCGGGCTAAGGGACCATTCGTCGTCATCAACGCGGCCGCGATCACGCCGAGCCGGATGGAGACCGAGCTGTTCGGGACCGAGCCGAATGGCGGAGAGCGAAAAGTTGGCGCGCTGGAGCAGGCGCATGGCGGCATTCTCTATATCGACGAGATCGCCGACATGCCGCTGGAGACCCAGACAAAGATCCTGCGCGTGCTCGTGGACCAGGAGTTCGAGCGGGTTGGCGGCGTCCGCCGGGTGAAGGTGGATGTGCGCATCATCTCGTCGACGGCCTTCAACCTGGAAGAACTGATCGCATCGAAGCGCTTCCGCCGGGATCTGATGAACCGGCTGGCGGTCGTGCCGATCGAGGTGCCGTCGCTTGCCAATCGGCGCGAGGACATCCCGCTGCTCGTCCAGACCTTCATGAAGCAGATCGGCGAGAACACCGGCATCCGGCCGAAATTCATCGGCGACGACGCGATGGCCGTGCTGCAGGCGCATGACTGGCCGGGCAACATCCGCCAGCTTCGCAACAACATCGAGCGCCTGATGATCCTGACGCGCGACGAGGCAGAGGACACGGTGATCGGCGTCGACATGCTGCCGGCCGAGATCGGCGAGAACCTGCCGAAGGCGCCGACGGCGGACGACGCGCATATCATGGCGCTGCCTCTGCGCGAGGCGCGGGAGCGTTTCGAGCGCGATTACCTGCTCGCCCAGATATCGCGTTTCGGCGGAAACATCTCGCGCACCGCGGAATTCGTTGGTATGGAGCGGTCCGCACTGCACCGCAAGCTGAAGTCGCTCGGCGTCTGAGAGCTGCCTAGAACCGGACGGGGAACCGAATGCGGGTCATTATTTGCGGCGCCGGACAGGTCGGATACGGCATTGCCGAGCGTCTCGCCGCCGAAGCCAACGATGTGTCCGTGATCGACATGTCCGCGACGCTGGTCCAGCGGATCCGCGACACGCTGGACGTGCGCGGCTTCGTCGGCCACGGGAGCCATCCCGACATTCTGGCAGCGGCCGGCGCGGACCAGGCCGACATGATCATCGCGGTCACGCTCTATGACGAAGTGAACATGACCGCCTGCCAGGTGGCGCATTCGCTGTTCGACGTCCCGACCAAGATCGCCCGCATCCGCTCGCAGAGTTATCTGCAGGCGCATTACAACAATCTCTTCTCGCGCGATCATCTGCCGATCGACGTGATCATCTCGCCGGAACGCGAGGTGGGCGACGTCGTGCTGCGGCGGATCGCGTCGCCTGGTGCGACCGACATCGTGCAGTTCGCGGAAGGCAAGGTCGCCATGATGGCGATCGAGTGCCGCGAGGATTGCCCGGTCATCAACACGCCGCTCAGCCAACTGACCGAGCTTTTTCCCGATCTTTCGGCCACCGTGGTGGGCGTGTGGCGCAATGAGAGGCTGTTCGTGCCGCATTCGGCCGACCAGTTGCTGGCCCACGATCTGGTCTATGTCATCGCCAACAAGCAGCAGGCGAAGCGGACGCTGAGCCTGTTCGGCCATGACGAGGCCGAAGCCCGCCGGATCATCATCGCGGGCGGCGGCAATATCGGGCTCTACGTCGCCTCGCAGATGGAAGCGCGGGAATCGCGCGCCAAGGTGAAGATCATCGAGGCCGATCACGGCCGCGCCGTGCGGGTTGCCGACCAGCTCAGGCGGACCGTCGTGCTGCATGGCAGCGCGCTCGACCAGCAGATCCTCGTCGAAGCCGACATCGAGGACAGCGAACTCATGGTGTCGCTGACCAATGACGATCAGGTCAACATCCTGTCTTCGGTCATGGCGAAGCGGCTTGGCTGCCAGTCGACGCTCGCGCTGATCAACGACCCGGCCTATCAGGGCTTTACCGACACGCTGGGCATCGACGCGCATATCAACCCGCGCGCTGTGACGATCTCGCGCGTGTTGCAGCATGTGCGCCGCGGGCGCATTCGGCAGGTCCACAGCGTTCAGAAGGGGTCGGCCGAAGTGATCGAGGCCGAGGCGCTGGAAACTTCGCCGCTGGTCGGCGCTCCGCTGAAGGACCTGGACCTGCCCGAGAACATCCGCATCGGGGCGATCTACCGGGACGGCGAGATCATCAAGCCGGACGGGTCCACGCGGATCAAGGCGAAGGACCGGGTCGTGATCTTTGCACGCTCGGAGGCGGTTCGCCGCGTGGAGCAGATGTTCCGGGTCAGCCTCGAATTCTTCTGATGTTTGGGCCGCAGAACGATCGGCCGGGCGAGGGGCTGTCGTGAGGACCGTCATCTTCCTGCTCGCCTTCGCCACCGCGACATTTCTCGCCTCACTGGCCGTGCCCATTCTCGTCGGCCTCGCCCATGGCGAAACCGAGCGGGTGGCGCGGCTTGCCGTGCTGGCCGCGACGGGAGCCTTCGTCAGCGTGGTCACCATGGCCGCCTCGTTCGGCTATCGGCATGTGTTGACGCCCGACCGGCTGATCCTGTCGATGGTGTTCGTTTGGCTGGTCCTTTCGCTCATCGGGTCTGTGCCGTTCATGCTGGTGGCGGGGCTGCCTTTCGACGCGGCGCTCTTCGAGAGCGTCTCCGGCCTCACGACCACCGGCGCGACGACTTTCGGGCTGCGCGAGGCACTGCCGCAATCGGTCATCTTCTGGCGGCTGCAGCTGGAATGGATCGGCGGCTTCCTGACGCTGGCCTCGCTGTTCCTCGTCCTTTCGCCGCTTGCCATCGGCGGTTTGCCGCGCCGGGCCATGGCGGCGGAATTCAACCTCGACAAGAACGGGGCGCGCGACGCGGGCATCGAGCACCTTTGGCGCTATCTGCCGTTGCTCGCCTATTACCTCGCGGCCTCGGTCGTGGTGTTCTTCCTGTTCGTGGCCAGCGGCGCGGACAGTCTGGGTGCCGCGCAACTGACGATGACCAGCATCTCGACCGGCGGGTTCAATCCCTACGACACCGACCTTGGGGCACGGCATGGCCTGCCGACGCTTCTGGTGATGGGGTCGGTCCTGATGATCTCGGCGACCAGCCTGTTCTGGCAGCGCTACGACCTGTTCAACCCGCTGCGGGTGGTCTGGCAGAACCGGGAGGCGCGCTGGGTGGTTCTCGTCGTCGCGGTCATGACGGCACTCTATGTTCTGGCGTTTCGCAATGTCGGCGCCGGGAGCGGGACGGGCGGCATCGGCGCGGTGCTGGTCGATTCCTACTTCGCGGCGGCCTCCGTGGTCGCGACCTCGGGGCATGAGACGCGGCCGGGCGTCATCGCGCTCCTGCCGGAGATCTTCGTCTTTTCCGTCGCGCTGGTCGGGGCGGCCGTCTTTTCCACCGCGTCCGGCCTGAAGGTGCACCGGCTGGGCGCGATGCTGATCCAGTCGTTCCGCGAGCTCAGCCTCCTGATCTATCCGAGTTCGGTCATCCCGATGCGCATCGCCAAGGCGGAATATGACGAGCGCTCGATCGTGGAATCCTGGCCGGTCATGCTTCTCCTGCTGATGGTCACGGCCGTTTCCGTTTTCATGCTGGCGAGCGGGCAGGGCAGTTTCGAGGCGGCGCTTCTCTCCGGGGTTGCGCTGATGATCAATGCAGGGCCGCTCTACGAGGCCTATGTTCCCGCGGTGGCGGATCCGGAATTGTGGCCCGGATTTCGCGATTTCAGCGGATTTGAACGCCTGGCGGCTTGCATCGTCATGCTGCTGGGGCGATTGGAGTTCGTCGCGGTGTTCGCGATCCTGAATTTCAAATACTGGTTGAGTCGCTGAGGGTCGGAGGCGCATTTGGCACGCATCGCTTATGTCAACGGACGCTATGAACGGCATGGCGAGGCCATGGTCCATATCGAGGACCGCGGCTACCAGTTCGCCGACGGCGTCTACGAGGTGTGCGAGGTCGCGCGCGGCAACATCATCGACATGACCCGCCATCTCGACCGGCTCGGGCGGTCGCTGGGCGAATTGCAGATCGCATGGCCGGTCGAACGGGCCGCCCTGTCTGCGATCATGCGCGAAGTCGCGCGGCGCAACCGGGTCCATGACGGCATGGTCTATATCCAGGTGACGCGCGGCGTCGCCAGGCGCGACCACGTGTTTCCCAAACAGGGCACGCGACCCTCTCTGGTCGTCACCGCACGGTCGAGCGACCCGCAGGCGGCGCGTGCCAAGGCGGGCGAGGGGATTTCGGTGATCACCGTGCCGGAAAACCGCTGGGACCGGGTGGACATCAAGACCGTCGGCCTGTTGCCGAACGTGCTCGCCCGGCAGAAGGCCAAGGAAGTCGGCGCGGCCGAGGCCTGGTTCGTCGATGCCGAGGGTACGGTGAAGGAAGGGGCGGCGACCAACGCCTGGATCGTGACCGCCGACGGCGTGCTCGTGACCCGGCCGGCCGATTTCGGCATCCTGCGCGGGGTGACGCGGGCGACCGTGATGGATGTCGCCGCCAGGCAGAGGCTGGTCGTGGAGGAGCGCGGATTCACGGTCGAAGAGGCGCAACAGGCACGCGAAGCGTTCATCACGGCGGCGACGACACTCGTCATGCCTGTGGTGCGCATCGACGACACGCCGGTCGCCAACGGGCATCCGGGCACGGTTGCCCTAGCGTTACGGGAAAGTTTCTTCGAGACAGCGGAAAAAACACCCTTTTGAACGCATGTCGCGAAGCCGTGAACAACAGAGATTTTTTTACCCATTGAAAAAATCCGTGAGATTTTTACCATAATTGCATTGCCGCCGCATCATCGCGCGATTAATGGATTGACTAGACCACAAACGGAAAACACATGGCCGAGCGCTCGCAAAACCTTCAAGATCAATTTCTGAATGCCGTCCGCAAGCAAAAGATCCCGCTGACCATTTTCCTCGTTAACGGTGTCAAGTTGACGGGCGTTGTGACGTCTTTCGACAATTTCTGCGTGTTGCTGCGGCGCGACGGTCATGCTCAACTTGTCTACAAGCATGCGATCTCCACGATCATGCCGGGCCAGCCCGTGAACTTGTATGACAATGAAGACGCAGCGGCGAAATCTGATTGACGGAACACTCCGAAAGTAATCGACAGGCCCGCGCACGGCGCGACAGCAAGGGTGAAGACCGGCAGCGGCCGCCGACAGTGGCGGTTGTGCTGGAGCCGGACATCCGCACGCGCGAAACGGACCAGGGCGCAGGACGCAGCGCGGCCGACCGGCTGATCGAGGCCGAGGGGCTTGCGCGCGCGATCGACCTGCAGATCGCCCACAGCGTGATCGTGCCGGTCGGAAAGCCGCAGCCCGCGACCCTGCTCGGAAGCGGCAAGGTTGAAGAGATCGCCGGGATCGTGACGGCGACCGAAGCCGGGCTCGTGATCGTCGATCACGCGCTGACGCCGGTGCAGCAGCGCAATCTCGAAAAGGCATGGAACGCCAAGGTGCTGGACCGCACCGGGCTGATCCTGGAAATCTTCGGCGAGCGCGCGCAGACCAAGGAAGGTTCGCTGCAGGTCGAACTGGCGCATCTGAACTATCAGCGCGGCCGGCTGGTGCGGTCGTGGACCCACCTGGAACGCCAGCGCGGCGGCGCGGGCTTCCTCGGCGGCCCCGGCGAAACCCAGATCGAGGCCGACCGGCGCATCCTGCAGGACAAGATCAAGAAGCTCGAGCGCGAGCTGGAAGGCGTTCGCCGGACGCGGACGCTGCATCGCTCCAAGCGCAAGAAGGTGCCGCTGCCGATCGTCTCGCTGGTGGGCTACACCAATGCCGGGAAATCGACGCTGTTCAACCGGCTGACCGGCGCCGGCGTGACGGCGGAAAACATGCTGTTCGCCACGCTCGACCCGACGCTTCGCCGCGTGCGGCTGCCGGGCGGCACGTGGATCATCCTGTCCGACACGGTGGGCTTCATCTCCGACCTGCCGACCCATCTGGTCGCCGCGTTCCGCGCGACGCTGGAAGAGGTGCAGGAGGCGGACGTGGTGCTGCATGTGCGCGACATTTCGAGCGACGCCTCGCGCGACGAGGCCGCCGACGTCGCCCAGATCCTGCGCGATCTCGATGTCGATCCCGAGGACGAGAAACACGTGATCGAGGTCTGGAACAAGGTCGACGCCATCGCGCCGGAAGCGCGCGAGGATCTGGTGGCGCGGGCCGAAGGCACCTCGGAAGGCCCGGCGATCGTCGCGGTCTCGGCGATCACCGGCGAGGGGATCGACCGTCTCCTCAACGAGATCGAGGACCGCATCGCCGGCGCGCTCGTCGCACGGCGGTTCACCATCGCGCCGGAGCGCTATGGCGATCTCGCCTGGCTCTACGATCACGGCCAGGTGCGCAGCCGCGAGACCGCCGAGGACGGCAGCGTCACGGTCGATGTCGACATGACGGCCGAGAACGCGGCGGCGTTCGAGCGGCGTTAAGCCTTCTTCAGAAACTCGGTGCGCAGCACCAGGCCCTTGATCTTGTCCACCCGGCACTCGATTTCGTCGGGGTTGCCGGTCAGTCGGATGCCCTTGACGAGCGTGCCGCGCTTGATGGTCGAGGAGGTGCCCTTGACCTTCAGATCCTTGATGACGGTGACATTGTCGCCATCCGCCAGGACCGTGCCGTTCGTGTCGCGTGTTTCGTCGCTCATTGTCGCTGCCCCCTGGTGCGTGTCGCCGCCTGTGTAGCGGCCGCCGGCGGTGACCGGAAGGGTGCGGAGCGCGGTGGGAGACCCAAACCGTTGCTGCGGCGACAGAATGTCGCGCGCGGTCGCATCCGGCGCGCGCGACGCCGGGGTGCATTGTACGGAAATCGACGGCCTGGCCGCTCACGAGGTGTCCGGCGGCCGGAGCGCCTGGAGCGCGAGGCCGTGGCATTCGGCGAGCACGTGATCGACAGCGCGCGCGGCGCGCTTGTCGTGGCCGGGCGGGAGACCGGGACGCAGCGGCGAGCGGCGTGCGGCGCGGGGCATCTGCGCGCGCCGCGCCTGCCGGCGGGCAAAGCGCCGTGCATGGCCGTCGAGATCGTCGAGCGCGCGCTTCAGCGCCTCGATGCGGCGGCAGAGCGCTCCGGCGCTGACCTCCTCGTCCGGATCGGCCTGCGTGAAACCGGTGTCGGGAAACGGGCGCCAGCCGTCCCAGCCCTTCGGGTCGAAGCGGCGCGGCGGATCGGTCAGGCGGAAGGCGGGCACGCGCGGTGTCGCGGCCGGCGGGACTTCGG
>NZ_JALEGV010000028.1 GCF_022763245.1 Oricola sp. | reverse complement strand
GGCCGAGCGCGCAGCTCGCGGTCAACGTCACCGGCTTTTTCGGCGAGGAGACGCTGGGCGGACAGGCCACGGCGCGGCTGAGCGCCTCGTTTTGAGGATTCTGCCGGGTGACTGCCGGGCGACTGCCGGCCCTATTGCGGCATCGGCAGCGACAGGTCGGGCGCCCGCTCGATCAATTGCGTCGTGACGCTATGGAAATTCGACGCCTTCATCTCGTAGACCGCCTTGACGATGAAGCCGTCCGGATCGACCCAGTATGCGTGGTGGTTCTCGGTCCTGAAATTCTGCAGCATGTCGAAATCGGCTGCCACCGTCTGGAGGGTGACGCCGTCGAGCTCTTCCTCACCGCACACGGCGTTGCGCGTCGTCGCCGCGTTCTCCGCCATGGCTTCCTTCGCGCCGTCGGCATTGCCCGCGCTGTCGATGTCGCGCAGCTTCGTCCAGGTCGCGCCCTTGTCGGCCGAGGTGTACATCACGTCGGCATAGGCCAGCACCCAGGGCTGGCCGGCCGGCTCGATGACCTCGGTCATCCAGTGATCCGGCGTAACCTGGTAGGACCAGTTGGTGGAGGCCGGCGCGCCGGCGATCTGCTGGGTGACGTGGATCTTCACCGGACCGACCGAATTGCCCCCGACGAGCAGGCGCACGAACGTCTCCTCGCAGGTTTCGGCGGCGGCGGGCAGCACGGCGACCGAGGCGCACAGGGCGGCGAGAAACAGGCGTGACATGGGCATGACCTCCTCCGGGGCGCGACGACCGGCCTGCCATCTGGCTACACAATTTCGAGGGGGCCGGCAAAGGAAATGCCGGCGTCCGGCCGCCTACCCGCGCGACATCGCCATGCGCAGGCGGTCGACAAGCCCCGACAGGCGCTCGTTGCGCTTGATGGCGGCCTTCGCCGCGACGCCGAGCGTCAGGGCGAGGTAATGGGCCAGAGCGACCGGATTGACGAGATGGGTGCGCGCGCGCAGCGGCACGACGTCGGGCTCCCAGTCGCGCTTGTAGGAAAACGCGCCCGGGCCGAAATCGTAAACGCGCATGCCCGCCGCATGTGCCCGCGCCATGATGCGATGCTGCAGCAGGAGGCCGGGCGAATATTTCGCGCATTCGCCGCCCGCATGCACGGTGTTGAGGAGATATTCCGCCCGCCCGTGCCGCGCGCTCATCGCCACGGCGATGCGGTCGGTGCCGGACGCCAGTTCGTCGACGACGAAGGCGCGGTCGTCGGCGGCCAGCGCATGGTAGAAATCGCGCACATGCTTCGGCTCGAACGGGCTCGACCGGCCTGTGGCGGACAATTGGCGGCGCTTTTCGTCGAAGAACCAGTCCATCGACGCGCGGCGCGCTTCCGTCTCCTCCGGTTCGGCGAAATCCGCGCCGCATTCCTTTTCCAACTTGCGCTGCTTGCGCTTGATCCCCGACACGGTGCGGCCGGAGAACAGGCGCCGGTATTGCGTGTCGTAATCCTCTTCCAGCGCCAGCACGAAGGTGTCGTTGGCCGTCACACTCGTGCGGCTTCCGGTGGCGAACGGGTTGTCGCGGCCCGCCCAGCGCGTTGGCTGCCGGTCGAGATGCACGATCGACGCGCCGACCCGGCGGGCGATCTCCGTGACGAGGCCTTCCACCGGCCAGACGCTCGCCGTCTCGAACGCCTCGTCGGCGAAGAGGCCCATGCCGTAATTGGAATGCGACTGGCCGAGCCAGCACAGAAGCTTCACGCCCGCGAGCCGCGTGACGGCCACGGGCAGGATGAAGGAGATGACGCCGTCACGGCGCCCGACCGCGAAGACCGGCTCCTCGCCGCTCGCCGTCGCGGCGATGCGGACCCATTTGGAGACGTAGTCCCAGCCCTGGAACAGCGACACGGTGCCGCCCGCCTCCAGCGCGCGCCAATCGGCCTCCAGCCCGGCAAGGCTGGTCTGCAGGGCGACCTGGTGGCCCGCCCACTCGAAACCCGCCGGCGCGCGCGCCGCGTGATCGACCTCGAGGTCGCCCGTCAGGGTTACGGTTGCCATTGCGGCCTCGCCGCGCCGCCATCCGACGGCTTGGGCTTGAACAGGTCCGTCATCAGGCCACGGCCCCTGGACCCGGCGAAACGCAGCCAGCGATAGGCGGTCCAGGCCGGCCCGGTCTCCAGCGCAAGCCGCCTGGCGTTGAGCGAGACGCTGCGCGAATGGGCGTCGGACGCGCGCTTGCGCTCATTGGCGTAGAACTCGGCGATCCGCGCCGCCGGGATGCTGTCCGCGGCAAGCCAGCCCGGCACGTGATCGGCACACAGGCGCACGGCGTCCACCATCGCCTTGCTCGCGCCGGTGCCGCTGACAGGATCGGCCGTCGACCAGGCGTCGCCGATCAGCACCAGTCCGGGCCGCTCGTAATCGACGGCGTTCACCAGGTCGACGGGACGCAGCTTCGGCATGTCGAGCACCTCGAACTCGCCGGTCAGGCGGCGCAGGCGCGGCATGCATTCGTGCAGCAGCGTGACGGGATCCTCGCGGAACCGGCCGAGCCAGGGATCGCCCTTGTCGCGATAGACGAAGAGATTGCCGCGCAGCCGCGTCGGCATCGGGAAGATCGTGAAATAGGCGACGCGGTGGCGCGGATGCTCGCCGAAATAGGTCAGGGAATCGAAGTCGAACCGGTCGCGCCCGACGGGCTTGACGTCGAAGCCGATCGAGATCGAATGGCACTTGGCGGCGGTGCGGCGGCCGATGCCGAGCGCCGTCAGCAGGCTGGCGTTGAGCCCCGTCGCGGCGACGACGAGCCGGGCCTCGATCGTCGAATTGTCACCGAGAACCAGGCTCGATCCGGCCTCGCCCAATTGCGCATCGACGACCTTGTCGTTGACGAAGGTGACGGTGTCGGGAACCATGTCGCGCATGGCGTCGACCATGGCGGCGTAATCCATGCCGTATTCGACCGAGGGGCGCTTCTCGACAAGGTGGCCCTGCCTGGCGACCCAGATCGTGTCGTAGCGCCGGCCGGCCTGGGCGACCTGGTCCAGGAACCCCGCCTCGCTCAGCGCCTCGATATGCGCGTGCTCGAGCTTTTCGGCCCGGAACTCCGGGTTGGCGCGGGCGAGCGGATCGACAAGGCAGGTCGAATAGCCGGCACGGCCCAGCATGGCCGCCGCCAGGGATCCGGCCGAGCCCGCTCCAATGATCGCCACATCATACCGATGCATCGCCGTCTTGTCCGTCACCGTTGAACACATGCGACATCTGGCATGTCGCGCTTAACTGGCAACTAATTGGAGGACCGAAACGGGCATTCCGCCGCGCGAACCGCGAAGCTGGTAAACGGCGTGTTGACGGATTGCATAAAATGCGAGGCATTCGATGGCAATCGGCCGTGCCGGATGCGACCGGCTCCCGAAACCAGATCGGCGCCGCAAAGGCGGCGCCGCTGGCTTCATGTGGCGTTCGATCGCTCAATCGAATGCGTTATTTTTCAGCATGATATGACGGCCTTCTCATCTTGCAGGTGAGCAATCGAATTACGCCATGCGGGGCCGGCGCATCGCGCCGAGGTTCAGACCGAGGAGCGCCAGCACGGCCAGATTGGCCACGCCGAACAGGCCCGAGGCGAGGAAGGCGAGACTGTAGGCGCCCGTCAGGTCGAACATCGCGCCGCCCAGATAGCCGCCGAGCCCCATGCCCGCCCAGGCGATGAACATCACCAGCCCGATCGCGGCGCCGAAGCCGCTCGCGGGCGCCTCGTCGCGCACGCACAGGATCAGGCAGGTCATGTTGCCGGCAAAGCCGAAACCGAACAGCGCCGACATGGCGAGGATCGACAGTTCCGACTGCAGCATCGGGAAGACGAGGATGCAGGCCGTCTGCATCGCCGAGGCGCAGGCATAGGCAAACAGGTTGCCCCATCGGTCGGCGACCATGCCGAAGCAGACGCGCCCCACCGCGCCGAACACCATCGCGACGAGCAGGCTGGTGGCACCGAAGGAGGTGGAGCCGCAGACCGAGCTGACGAAGCCCGCGAGATGGATCAGCGGCACGCCCATGCAGGCGCAGCACAGGAAGGCCGCCAGCGCGAGCGCCAGCAGGCGCGGCCGCGAGAAGACGCCGCCGCTTGCCGGGCCGCCCGTCCGGGCCGGTGCGACCGCGTTGCCGTGGCGCCGGCGCACGAGCATCCAGATCACCGACTGCAGGGCGAGCACCGCGAGGCCCAGCGCGACGAAGGCCTCGCGCCAGCCGAGGCCGGCGATGAGGCTTTCGGCGGCGAACGGCATGATGCCCTGCCCGAGCGCGCCGCCGGCGGTGACGATCCCCATGACCAGGCCGCGCCGGCTGTCGAACCATTCGCCGGAGGCAGAGACGAGCGGCGCGTAGAGGCAGCCGAAACCGGCGATGCCGAGGACGAGATGCGCCGCATAGAAGTGCCAGAGCGCCGTCGCCATCGACATCACAAAGAGCGGCAGAACGAGGAACAGGCCGCCGGAGGCGAGCAGGTAGCGGATGTCGATCCGGTCGGACACCCTGCCCCAGACCATGCCGCCGACGGCCATGCCGACGGCCGCCAGCGTGTAGCAGGTGCTGAGTTCCGATTTCGACCATCCGAACTCGCCCTGGAGCGGGCTGATGAAGACGGAGATCAGGGCAAGCGAGCCGAAGCCCGTCGCCATGCCGATGGTGGCGCCGAGCGCGGCCCTGACGCCGCCGCCGGCGACCCGATCGAGGGCGTTCGGGCCGGAGGGCCGGTCGAGTGTCGTTGCGATTGTCATCTTTTCTGCTCCGCTGCGGGCGGCAGGGTCGTGCCTGCGCCGTGATTCAAGATGCGCAGAGCCTGACGGTGGAGCGTTTCCGGGCGATGTCGCCGGTTTGGCGATCGGGTTTCGATTGCTTCGCGGCGGCGGGGGCGCCGGCAACAATCGAAACATTTGCAACCCGAATGCGCCTATAGCCGCGCCGCCCCTCCCGGTAGTTTCCGGCCATCCGCAAACCGCTATCCCAGGAGTTCCGTCATGGCCGGACCGCACAACACCATTCTCGAAACCATCGGCGGCACGCCCGTCGTGCGCATCAACAAGCTGGCGCCCGAGGGCGTCGATCTCTTCGTCAAGCTCGAGGCCTTCAACCCGCTGGGGTCCGTCAAGGACCGCCTCGCGCTCGGCATCATCGAGGCCGCCGAACAGTCCGGCGCGCTCAAGCCCGGCCAGACGGTCGTGGAAGCCACGAGCGGCAACACCGGCATCGGCCTGGCGATGGTCTGTGCCCAGAAGGGCTATCCGCTGGTCATCGTCATGGCCGAGAGCTTCAGCGTGGAGCGCCGCAAGCTGATGCGCTTCCTCGGCGCCCGCGTCGTGCTGACCCCGGCCGCCGCGAAGGGCACCGGCATGGTCGCCAAGGCCAAGGAGCTGGCAGACAAGCATGGCTGGTTCCTCTGCCGCCAGTTCGAGAACGAGGCCAATCCCGACATCCATTCGACCACCACGGCGCAGGAGATCCTCGCCGACTTCGAAGGCCGCCGCCTCGACTACTGGGTCTCCGGCTTCGGCACCGGCGGAACGCTGCGCGGCGTGTCGCGCGTGTTGAAGCAGCACCGCCCCGACACCAAGATCGTCGCCTGCGAACCCGACAATGCGCCGATGATCGGCAGCGGCATCCAGCAGGCCTATCGTGACGACGGCACCGCTGCCGAGAGCCATCCGATGTTCCGCCCGCACCTGATGCAGGGCTGGGCGCCGGACTTCATCCCGAAGCTGACGAATGACGCGTTCTCGGGCGGCGACGTCGACCATGTGGTGCCGATCGACGGCAAGCAGGCGCTGCACCTCTCGCGCCAGCTCGCCATCCAGGAAGGCATCTTCTGCGGCATCTCCGGCGGCGCGACGCTGGCGGGTGCACTGCAGGTCGCCGAACGCGCCGAGCCCGGCTCGACGATCCTGGCGATGATCCCCGACACGGGCGAACGCTATCTCTCCACGCCGCTGTTCGAGCATGTGGTCGAGACGATGAGCGACGAGGAACAGGACATCGCCGCCTCGACCCCGAACTTCCGCATCGGCGCGCCGGCGCCCGCGCCGCAGGCCGCCCAACCCGCCGCGGCACCCGCGCCGGGCCCGCAGCCGAAGCCGGAAGCGGTGGAACGGCTGGAGGCGCTGACCCATGACGACGACGAGCCGGTCGTGATGTTCGCGCTCGAATGGTGCGAGTTCTGCTGGGCGCTTCGGAAGTTCTTCGCCAGCCGCAACATCCCCTACAAGTCCGTCGATCTCGACTCGGTCGCCTGGCAGAAGGACAACATGGGCGGCGACCTGCGCGTGGCCCTGCATGCCAGGACCGGTCTGCCGACGATCCCGCAGGTCTTCATCGGCGGCAAGCATGTCGGCGGCTGCACGGAGACCTTCGACTATTTCCGCGAGGGCCGGCTGCAATCGATGCTTGAAGACATCAATGTCGGCTACCTGGAAAGCGTCGCGGGCGACCCCTACGAGTTCCTGCCCAAATGGGTGCATCCGCGCTGACGCAGAAGATCGCGAAGTTCTCCTAAACCCCGGCTTTGCCGGGGTTTTTTCATGTCCGGACTTGGCCGCAACAGGCTTTGAAACGCAGGCCGAAACAATCGAAACGCAGGGGGCCGTGGCGCGGTATCGGACTGAAACACGCCCCTTCTAGAACTGTCACCAGTCGAAGGGAAACAGCGGATACCGACACTCTCCCCCGCCCCGCCGACCACTTCGAAACCCAAGCGAACCCTGCCCGACCGGCAGACCTCAACCTCTGAAAGGAAATGACAATGAACGCTCCCGTGAAACCCGCCAAGGTCGCAATCAACGGCGTCGACGTCCCGACGCTTCTCGGCACGATCGGCGCCGTCAGCGAACACCGCGACCTCGCCAAGTTCACCTTCCGCGCCAATGGCGAATGGCTGAACGGCACCCACACCGCCACCCGCATCAACGGCTATTTCGGCGCCGGCGCCGAACAGGGCCGCGGCAACGACTTCGTCGTCGAAGCCGATCACCCGGCTGTCCTGTGCGGCGGCGACAACGCCCCGACCCCGCCGGAACTGCTTCTCGCGGCGCTCTCCGCCTGCATCACCGCCGGCATCGGCAACATCGCGTCCGCACGTCAGATCAAGCTCGACTCGGTTGAAACGTCGCTCGAAGCCGACGCCAACCTGCTGGGCATGCTCGGCCTCGACGACAGCGTCCGCAACGGCTTCGGCGCCATCCGCATGAACGTGAAGATCCAGGGCGACGCGTCGGCCGACAAGCTGCGCCAGGTTGTCGACCAGTCGGTCTCGCGCTCGGCCGTCTTCGACATGCTGACCAACGGCCTGCCGGTCACGGTCGGCGTCGACGCAGGCTGATCCCGCGCTGGCGGCGGACGGTCCCCCTCCCGTCCGCCGCACCGCCTGAAACACGAAAGGACACGATCATGACGGCCATCGCAGCCCGCAGGCCGGCGAACCCGGAACGCATCAGGACCCAGTTCGAACGCCTGCACTACCCCTATCTGACCGGCACGGCTCGCAGCTCGATCCATTACACCGGTCCGCGTCGCTGACGTCTGCGCGCAGACCGACGCGCCGCCGAAAACGGCCCGCCCGGCACCCCCGGAGCGGGCCTTTTTCATGCCCCGCGCAACACCCCTCCGGAAACAAATGAAACCTGAAATCCGAAAGCCGGAAGCCGAGCTGAAACAGGCACTTGTTAGCTTCGCCTCAAGTTCGGGGACAGGCCCTTTCGTCCCCCAGGAAAAACGATGGAGAATTCAAGTGGCCCAACATATTGACGTGCTCATTGTCGGCGCCGGCCAGGCCGGTCTCTCGATGAGCCATTGCCTCGCCTCGGCCGGCATCGAGCATGTCGTCATCGAGCGCGGCGAAGTCGGCGAGCGGTGGCGGTCGGAGCGGTGGAAATCGCTCAGGCTGCTGACGCCCAACTGGATGACGCGGCTTCCCGGCCATCGCTATGCCGGCAACGATCCCGACGGCTTCATGCGCCGCGGCGAGCTCGTCCGCCTTCTCGAAACCTACGGCTCGTCCTTCGCCGCACCGGTCCAGGCGCAGACCCGCGTCCTCGACGTGTCGCGCGTCGGCGCGGCCTATCATGTGCGCACCGACCGCGGCGACTGGATCGCCCGCGCCGTCGTCGTCGCGACGGGCGCATGCGACCGGCCCGTGGTGCCCGCCATAGCCGCCGACCTGCCCAAGGGCGTCGAGCAGATCGTGCCCGAGCGCTACTGCCGGCCGCACGACCTGCCGGCGGGCGGCGTTCTCGTCGTCGGCGCGTCGGCCACGGGCGTGCAGCTCGCCGACGAGATCCACCGCACGGGCCGTCCGGTCACCGTCGCCGCCGGACGTCATGTCCGCGTGCCGCGCAGCTATCGCGGCCGCGACATCATGGCCTGGCTCGACGCATGCGGCTTCCTCGACGAGCGGCGCTCGCCCGAAGACAGCAGCGACCGGGTGAACCGCCAGCCGTCGCTGCAACTGATCGGTCATCCCGATCACCGGTCGCTCGACCTGCCTCGGCTGGCCGCGCGCGGCGTCCGCGTCATCGGACGCGCGCTCGCCGTCAACGGCGCATCGGTGGCGATCGCCCCCGACCTGCCGCAGCAGACCGCCTCGGCCGAAAACCGGCGGCGCAAGCTCCTGGCGCGCATCGACGCCTATGTCGCCGAGGCCGGGATCGACGCCCCGCACGACCCCGCCGCATGGGCGCAGCCGCATGACGTCGGCTACGGCCTGACCCGTCTCGACCTGCGCGCCACCGGCATCCGCACCGTGATCTGGGCGACCGGCTACCGCCGCACCTATCCTTGGCTGAACGTGCCGGTTCTGGACGAGGCGGGCGAGATCCGCAACGCGGGCGGCGTGACGCCGGTCCCCGGCCTGTTCGCCCTCGGCCTGCCCTTCATGCGTCGCCGGTCCTCGACATTCATCGACGGCGTCGGCCGCGACGCCGAGGAGCTCGTCGTCGACATCGCGCGTCACCTCAATCCCCGCTCCGAAAAAGCCGCCTGAAAGGAAACCCCCATGCCGTACGCAAAGCCGTTCGCGCCCCATTACACCGCCATCGTCGTCGGCGCGCGCTGCGCCGGCGCCGCCACGGCGATGCTGCTCGCCCGCCAGGGCGCCCGCGTCCTGATGATCGATCGCGATCGCAGAGGCACCGACACGCTGTCCACGCATGCGCTGATGCGCGGCGCCGTGATGCAGCTCTCGTCGTGGGGCCTGCTCGACAAGGTGATCGACGCCGGCACGCCCGCGATCCGCAAGACCAGCTTCATCTATGGCGACGAGGCGGTCGATCTCGACATCCAGCCCTCGCACGGCGTCGATGCGCTCTACGCGCCGCGCCGTTACGTCCTCGATTCCATTCTCGCCGACGCCGCCGAGGCGGCCGGGGTCGACACACGCTTCGAGATGTCCCTGCGCGGCCTCCTGACGGGTGCCGACGGCAGGGTCCGGGGTGCGGTCATCGACACCGGCGATGGCGAGACCGTGCCGGTCAGCGCCGACATCGTCATCGGCGCGGACGGCAAGCAATCCTCCGTCGCCCGGTTCGCCGGCGCCGAGGTGCAGCGCCGCGCGCAGCATGCCACGGCCGTCGTCTACGGATATTTCGACGGCATTCCCGATCACGGCAACCGCTGGTATTTCACGCCGGGCTACGCCGCGGGCGCCATTCCGACGAACAACGGCCAGACCTGCGTCTTCGTGTCGATGCCCCGCCTCACCTATCTCGAACAGATCCGCGGCCGGCTGGAAGCGGGCCTGCGCGGCCTCGCCGACGACGTCTTTCCCGATCTCGCCGCCCGGCTCGCGCCGGCGAAGCTCGATCGTCGTCCCATCGGCTTCGTCGGCCATCACGGCCATCTGCGCCGCGCGGCCGGGCCGGGCTGGGCGCTGGTGGGCGACGCCGGCTATTTCAAGGACCAGAGCACCGCGCACGGCATCACCGACGCGTTGCGCGACGCCGAGATCCTGGCGCGCGCCGTCGCCTCAGGTCCGTCCGGCCTCGCCCGCTACCAGGAGACGCGCGACGCGCTGTCACGCGGCATGTTCGACGTGACCGAGCGCATCGCCTCGCTCGACTGGAGCATGGACGAGGTCAAGCGGCTGCATTTCAGGCTGAACAAGGTGATGAAGGACGAGCAGGACTGGATGGCCGCGTCCTTCGCCGCCGAACCGCGCGCCGCGTGACCGACACGACAAGGCCCTCCTCAAAGAACCGAAAGCGCCGGGGCAAAACCCCGGCGCTTTTTCGTGTCACGGCCATCCGGGCACAAAAAAGCCCGCCGTTTCCGGCGGGCTTTGCGGTTGATTGCCAGGGCGCCTAGAACAGGCTGACCTTGCGGTGCATCCGCTCGACGTCGGCGCGCTGGACGCCGATGTCGCGGAACATCTGGTCGCCGCTCTGCAGCAGCATTTCATATTCCCGGCGGTGGCGAGCACGTTCGTCGGCGCGGCGGATGGCATTGCGGATCTGGTTCATCATGGTTTCGTCTCCATTGGTTCGTTTTCCGATGGACAGACAATCTCAAGCCGCCGTTTCAGGCGGATTTCGCCGCACCCCCGCCTGCGTTTCAGTTGTTTCGCCGCCGGCGTGGCGGGCGCTGAAACATTTGAAACATTCAGCCCCTTTTCGGGACACGCGTCTGAAACGCGCGAACCATACGACTTGGCCATCAAACACGCCATTCCCGCAGACGGGAGGAAAAACCGATGCCATTCGTTGAACACCAGAACAGCTTGATACACTTCCGCGCCGACGGCGCGGGCGCGCCGGTCGTGGCGCTCCACGGTTCGGCTTCGTCCGGATACCAGTGGGAAAGCCTCACCGGCTACATCGCCGGGCGCCACCGGGTCGTCCGGCCGGACCTGCCGGGATACGGAAAGTCCGCCCCGCTCGCCGCCGCCCAGATGAGCCTGCCGGCCATGGTCACGCGCCTTGCCGCCGTCTTCCGGGAGATCGGAGAACCGTTCCATCTCGTCGGCCACTCCTTCGGTGGCGCTGTGGCGCTGAAGGTCGCGCAGACGATGCCGCACATGGTGCGCAGCCTCGTCGTGATCGAACCGGCCGCCTTTCACCTTCTGGCGGAAGACCTCGCCGACCGGCCCTACCTGAACCCGCTCGCCGCCGTGGCGGATGCGATGCGCGCCGACCGCGCGACCGGCGACGACGACACCGCCATGGCCCGCTTCATCGATTTCTGGAACGGCGACGGCGCATGGGCGTCCACCAGCCAGGGCCTGCGCGACAAGCTGCTGACGACGCTGCCGCAGGTGATCGCCGACTTCACGGCGATCGCGTCGGAACGCGCGACATTTGCCGATTACGCGCAGATCGCCTGCCCGGTCCTCGCGGTCACCGGCCGCCAGTCGCCGGCCGTGACGCAGCACCTGACCGAGCGCCTCGCGCGCCATCTGCCGACGGCCGAACTGGCCGAGATCGCGGATGCCGGCCACATGGCGCCCTTGACCGATCCGCATGTGATCGACCCGATGATCGCCCGTCACGTGCAGGCCGCCGAACGGCGCGAAGCCCGCGCGTGCCGCCACCACTATTGCGAGGCCGCATGACGCAGGCGTCGCCGCCCGTACCTCTTCCTCTACGTCATTCAATGACGTGCAGACACCCTTTCTGCTTGCCTGACGTAACAAGCATGGGCAGACTTTTCGGGGCATTCAGGAGGGACGGGCGCGCCGCCCGAGGCAGCGGCGTCCGATTTGAACAGGAAATCCAAGTAATGGAACAGACGCTCTTCCAGAAATATGGCGGCTTCTCGAAGGTCAGCCGCATCGTTCTCGATCTCTACGACCGATTGCTCGACGACGACGAGGTCGGACCGTTCTTCGATGAGGTCGACATGGCGCGGATCGTCGACCACCAGACCAAGTTCGTGTCGTCGCTGCTCGGCGGCCCGGCCTCCTACACCGACGACCAGATCGCCAAGATGCACCGCCACCTGGCGATCCACACGCGCCATTTCGACTCGCTGGCCACCATCCTCGCCGAAACGCTCGCCGATCACGGCATGGAGCCCGACGACATCGAGGCGGTGGTCAAGGCGTTCGACCAGCGCCGGAACCTGGTGGTGGACTGACCGATGTCGATCGAAGCCATCAATGAACAGCTCCTGCGCGCGATCGGCGTCGGCGTCGCGCTCCTCGACCTCGAGGAGCTGACCTTCCGCTTTCACAACGACACTTTTTCAGACTGGTTCGGAGAGCCGGATCCGCAAGCCCGCCTGACGGACATCTTCTCCGCCCTCGACGCCGCAGCCCTGCATGCCGGGCTGAACGACGGCGGCCGATACACCACGGAGACGTCGTTCAAGCTGCGTCGCCGCACCATGACCGTCGCGATGGACTTCAACCGCGCGCTGGACGGCGGGCAACGCATCGCGGTGCTCGTCTGCCAGAACATCACCCGCATCAAGGAACTGGAATCGATGATCGATTCCTACTCGATGATGGTCGAGCGCAACACGCGCGAGATCAAGCGCGAAAAGGAGCAGGTGGAAAAGCTGCTGCTCAACATGATGCCGCGCTCGGTCTACGAGGAATACAAGACGTTCGGCGTCGTCACGCCGCGGCTCTACGACCCGGTCTCGGTGCTGACGCTCGATTTCAGCGATTTCGCAGGGCTGGTGGCGACGCTCGATCCGGGCGTCATCGTCAGCGAACTGAACGACATCTATTCAGCCTTCGACCGGATCGGCGAACAGTTCGGCTGCGAGCGCATCAAGACGATCGGCGACGCCTATATCACGGTGTCGGGCATGCCGGACGCCGCGCCCGACCACGCCATGTCGGTCGCCAACGCCGCTGTCCGCTTCCTGCGCTATCTCAAGCAGCGCAACGACAGCCACCCCGTCAAATGGCAGTGCCGCATCGGCATCTCCACCGGCGCGGTGATCGGCTCGGTCGTCGGCGTGCAGAAATACATCTACGACGTCTTCGGCCCCGCCGTGACCCGCGCGGTGCGCATCCGTGCCCATGCCGAGCCGATGACGATCTCCGCCGACACCACCATCGCCGAGATGATCGAGGCCAAGTTCAGCCGCGAATCCCTCGGCACCAAGGACCTCGGAGGCGGCGAGGAAGGCGAGATCTTCCGCATGGACGTCATCGCCGAGCAGAACTCGGGATACGGATTGGCACAATGAACCTCGGATACGACGCGCGAACGAGAAAGAGCGAGGAGACGGAAGCATCCGCCGACACGCGCGGCGCGTCGCACGACATGCTTCGCGAAGTCATCGAGGCGATGTCGGAGGGGCTTGCCCTGTTCGACGAGGACGCCCGGCTGGTGCGCTGCAACTCGGTCTATCGCGAGCTCAACCCGCAGATCGCGGACCTGCTGGAACCGGGGATGGAGTGGGAATTGATCCTGCGCGAACTTGGCCTGCGCGGCGCGATTTCGGAGGACGCGCTCGACCGGCTGCGCTGGATGGAGAACCGGCTGGCGATCGGTTCCAGCTCGGCCGCGACGCTGGAGATCGAGCTCCAGAACGGCGCGCTGCACGAGATCGCCATGCGCCAGACGCCCGTCGGCGGCTTCGTCGTCACCCAGTCCGACGTCTCGGAGAAACGCCAGTTCGAGGAACATGAGCGCCAGGCCGACATCCTGCTGCGCAAGGTGCTGGAGGCCTGCCCCGCCAACGTGATCATGTCGCGCATCGGCGACGGCCACATCATCTATCGCTCGCCCGCCGCGACCGAACTGCTCGGCACGTCGCACAATTCGCAGGACCATTTCGCCAGCCGCGAGGAACGCGCCGATTTCGTCACCGAACTGCTGCCCGACGGGCGCGTCGACGACATGCTGGTGACGGGGCTGCGGCCCGACGGCTCGACCTTCCCCTGCTCGGTCTCCGCCCGCGTGATCGACTATCGCGGCGAGGAAGTGATCGTCTCCAGCACGGTCGACATGTCGCGCGAGGTCGAGATGCAGCGCACGCTGTCGGAGCAGCGCGAGCAGATCTTCCAGTCCGAAAAGATGTCGGCGCTCGGCGAATTGCTGGCCGGCGTCGCCCATGAGCTCAACAACCCGCTGTCGGTCGTCGTCGGCCACGCGCTGATGCTGCGCGAGGAAACGACCGATCCCGACGTGCTGCGCCGGCTGGAGAAGATCTCCGAAGCCTCCGAACGCTGCGCCCGCATCGTCAAGTCGTTCCTGGCGATGGCCCGCCAGCAGCCGGCCCGGCTCGCGCCGATGGGCCTGCGCGAGGCCGTCGAGACCGCCGTCGAGGCGCTGAACGCAGGCGCGAACGGCCTGCAGGTGCCGGTCAATGTCGATTTCGAGCGCGAAATGCCCTGGACGATGGGCGACGCGGACCAGCTCGTGCAGGTGATCATCAACCTGCTGACCAATGCCGACCAGGCCATCGCCGCTTCCGGCGTCGGCGACCGCATCGAGATCACCGCGCGCTACGACAAGCCGGCGCGGATGATCGAAATGCGCGTCTCCGACAACGGGCCCGGCATTCCCAAGGACATCCGCAGCCGCATCTTCGACCCGCTCTTCACCACCAAGGACGTCGGCAAAGGCACCGGCATCGGCCTCGCCTTCTGCCACCGGGTGATCACATCGCATGACGGCCAGATCCGGCTCGAACCGGACCGCGGCGACGGCGCGACCTTCCTCCTGCGCCTGCCGGTCGCCATGGACGAGGCGGTCAACGCGGCCGAGGCGGCGTCGGAGAACGGCAAGCACGCGCCGGCCCGGGTCCTGGTCGTCGACGACGAACCGGAAGTCGCCGAACTCATCCGCGAGATCCTGGTGCGCGACGGCTTCAACGTCGATCACGCCGATTCCGCCGAAGCCGCCCTGACGCTGGCCCGCAACCATCGCTACGCGCTCGTCCTGAGCGACCTGAACATGCCGGGCATCGGCGGCCGCGGCTTCTACGAGATCGTCGCGCGCGAACTGCCCGAGATGGCGATACGCGTCGGCTTCGTCACCGGCGACACGATGAGCCCCTCGGCGCGCGGCTTCCTCGACAGCGCCGGCCGGCCCTTCCTTGAAAAGCCGATCGCGCCGTCGGAACTGCGGGCGCTCGCCCGGCACATGCTCGAAGAAACCGGAGAAGGCGCATGAGCGACACCGCCCAACACATTCTCGTCTGCGACGACGAGGCCGACATCCGGGACATGCTGGCCGAATACCTGACACGACGCGGTTTCCGCGTGTCGCCGGCCGGCAACGCGACCGAATTGCGCGGGCTGGTGGAGGCCGACGCGCCGGACCTCATCGTGCTCGACATCAACATGCCGGGCGAAGACGGGCTGTCGGTGCTGAAGAGCCTGCGCGGCGGCGAGGACCTGCCCGTCGTCATGCTGACGGCGGCAAGCGACGTCATCGACCGAGTCATCGGCCTGGAACTCGGCGCCGACGACTATCTCGGCAAGCCGGTGGACCTGCGCGAACTGGAAGCGCGCATCAAGGCGGTGCTCAGGCGCAAATCGGCCGCGCCGAAGGAGGGCGGGGCGAAAGCCGGCGACGAGCCCAAGCGCTTCCGCTTCGGCAAGACCTGGCTCGATCTCGAGGCCGCCAAGCTCTCCGACGAGAACGGCGAGGAAATCCCCCTCACCTCGATGGAATTCAACCTGCTGAAACTGTTCGCGCGCAATCGCGGCCGGGTTCTGAACCGCGACCAGATCCTCGAAGGCGCCCATGACCGCTCCTGGGATCCGTTCGACCGGAGCATCGACATCCGCATTTCGCGCATCCGCCGCAAGATCGAACTTAATCCGCAGAAACCGACCGTCATCCGCACGGTGCGCGGCATCGGCTACATCTATGACGAGACCTGAGGTGTCGGGCGCGCGCCCGGACCGTCAGGCGGCGGTGCCGAGACGCTTCTCCTCCCCGGAATTCGTCTTGCCGTCGGTTCCGAAGAGCAGTTCGAGATAGTCGCGGAAATGGGCTGACTGCCGTGCCGTCATCGTGACATTGCCGTAGGCACGCTGCAGCACAAGCGCCCCTTCGATGATCGAGACGATCATCTCGGCGAGCTGGCGCGCGGTGACCGGACGCGCCGGCTCGTAACACTCCAGGATCTCCTGGAACTTACGCACATAGATCGCGGTCCAGTCGCGCAGCGTGTCGGCCACGAAGTCCCGGATCGAGGGGTCGAACTGCATGCTCTCATAGGTGTAGACCGCATACATGCAGCCGAGCGACGGCTCGTTCTCATTGCTGATGTAGCGTTCGAACATCTTCAGGAAGAGCATCATCTGGGCGAGCGGATCGTCGCTGCGCGTTTCCGCCTGGGCCAGCGTGGTGCGGAACATCTCGATGTCGCGCCCGGCGTGCCACTTCACCAGTTCGGTGGCGAGATCCGCCTTGGACCCGAAATGGTGGAAGAACTGACCCTTGGAATAGGGACCGCCCTTCAGGATGTCGTCGATCGACGTCCCGGCGAACCCTTTCTGCATGACGAGATCCCTGGCGGTGGTCAGGATCTTCTCTTTTGTCTGCTGGCCTTTGCGTGACATGGCGCACATTTCATACGGTTCAGTTTGTTTATGAATAGCGCAGATCGGGACAAATAACCATCCCGCAAGCCTGCTGAAACATCTGAAACAAAGACATTCGGCCCCGGAAACAACCGAAACCCGGAATTCGTTGCTCCCATAACAGACCAAATAGTATGTTCAGATCAGACCAAAAAGTCTGCTTTCTGAATGAACCCAAAGGTCGAGGACGACGCCATGAACGGGATAAACCAGCTTCTCCAGGACGCGCCCCTGGCAGCCGTTTTCGGCGCCGCGGGCCTGATGTGCCAACTTGCATGGCCGCTGTTTCGCAGCCGCCGCAAAATCCTCGCGGTCCAGCTCGGGATCGGATCCAGCTACGCCGCGTCCTACGCGCTGCTGGACGCCTGGAGCGGGGTCGGCGTGTGCAGCGTCGGCGCGACCCAGACCCTGATCGCGCTGATCGCGGGCGACCGCCCCTGGCTGCGCCGGATGGGCTTCGTCTTCATCCCGGTCGTGGGCGCGATCTCCTTCGCCACCTGGAGCGGAATCGCCTCCTTCTTCGCCATGACGGCCTGTTGCCTTATCATGATCGGACGCATGCAGCGCGACACGCTCGCGATGCGCTGTTTCCTGGTCGCCGCCTCGCCCTTCGGCATCGGCTACGACCTGACCGTCGGCGCGGCCCCTGCTCTCGCCGGCGCGATCATATCCGCCGGGCTCGGTTTCGCGGCCCTGATCCGCGAACTGAACGCCCGCCACGAACGGGACGACCTCCCGCATCGGGTCGCGTCCGCCCACGCCGTCCTCCTGCGCGCGGCATCCCTCATGACCGCGCGGGAAGAAAGGAGGTTCGCAAGCTGAAGCACCCGAACATCCCATGCCGGGCCGACGCCCGCTCCCACGACAATCCACGCGCCGAAGAGATGGCGCACCAACAGGAAAGAACAGGACAATGAACACCGAAAACAACGCACCCACTGAAACCCGGCTCTTCGACAGCATCCTCGACACGATCGGCCGCACGCCGACGGTCCGGATCAACAATCTCGCCCCGGACGGCGTCACGATGTATGTGAAGGTGGAAGCCTTCAATCCGGGCGCGTCCGTCAAGGACCGGCTCGCGCTCAGCATCATCGAGACGGCCGAACGCAACGGCACGCTGAAGCCCGGCCAGACCGTCGTCGAGGCGACTTCGGGCAACACCGGCATCGGCCTTGCCATGGTCTGCGCCGCCAAGGGCTATCCGCTGGTCGTGACCATGGCCGACAGCTTCTCGGTCGAGCGCCGCCAGCTGATGCGCATGCTCGGCGCCAAGGTGGTGCTCACGCCCCGCGCGGAAAAAGGCTTCGGCATGTACCGCAAGGCGCAGGAACTGGCCGAGGCCCATGGCTGGTTCCTCGCCCGCCAGTTCGAGACCGAGGCCAATGCCGACATTCACGAACGCACGACGGCGCAGGAGATCCTGAACGACTTCGCCGGCCGCCGCCTCGACTATTTCGTCGCCGGCTACGGCACGGGCGGCACCGTCACCGGCGTCGGCCGCAGGCTGACCAAGGAACGCCCCGAGGTGAAGATCGTGCTCGCCGAACCGGCCAACGCGCAGCTCGTCGGCTCCGGCATCGACCAGCAACGCACGGCGGACGGTTCGCCGGCGGTCAGCCATCCGGCCTTCGAACCCCATCCCATCCAGGGCTGGACGCCGGACTTCGTGCCGCTGGTGCTGCAGGAAGCGATCGACAACCGCTATTTTGAGGAACTGACGCCCGTCGCAGGCCCGGACGGCATGCATTGGGCGCGCGAACTGGCGGCCAAGGAAGGCATCCTCACAGGCGTCTCCGGCGGTTCGGCCTTCGCCGTCGCGCGGAAGATCGCCGAAACGGCCGAGCCGGGCACCACCATCCTCGCGATGCTGCCCGACACCGGCGAACGCTGTCTCTCCACGCCCCTGTTCGAGCCCTTCGGCGCCGACATGAACGAAGAGGAAGAAACGATCTCGCGCTCGACGCCCGCCGCCCGGTTGGACTGACGGACGTCATGAACCAGGCTGCCGCGTGGCGTTCCCGAGGTTCGGGGCCGTCGCGCGGCAGTTGGCATTATGGGATCGGGATCACAGGCATTCCGGATGCGCCTCGCGCAGATGCGCCAGGGTCAGCAATTGCAGGGTTGCCGGATAGTAGAAGGTCGGCTCGAAACGCGTATTGGCCTGTCGCACCGGCCGCCCGCGCACGGCGCACCCGATCGCGTCGACGATGATGCGATAGCCGGCATCGGCAAGCGGTTCCAGCGGCTTGCCGGAATTCAGGTCGATCACGGAAGGCTCGCCGGCCTCGTCCGCCATGCCGGTCTCGACGCGTTCGAGAAGCGACGGCTCCGTCAGCCCCGCCCGCACGAGATAGAGCGGAATGCGCACGGCATTGTAGGAAAACACCGCGTCGAAGCCCTTGGCCGGCCGGGGCGCGCCCCCGAGAGACACCCATTCGGACGGCAGTTTCGCCGGGCCGAACTGGGCGCGGCGCAGAAGGTCGAGCCCGTCATTCTTCAGACCGTCCCACATCGGCGACGGCACCAGCTGGGCGAGCACGGGAAACGCCTCGAAAATCAGGTAGGACGGATTGACGACCGGTCCGTCCGAGCGGCTTTCGGCGGTGAAACCGTCGACGCCCGGAAGCAGGATCGTGCGGCCGGCGTGGCGCACCACCGTCTTCGCCAATATGCCGGCGGTGATCTTGGCGGCGGCCTTCATGTAGTCGGTCTCGCCCCAGTCCTGCCCGGCGCGGGCGAGCGCGTAGGCGATCAGGATGTCGCCGTCGGTGGCGTTGTTGAAGTCGCTGATATGCGGAGACTTGTCGGGCTCCCAGCGCCAAGCCGCCAGCCCGTCGTCGCGGACGAACAGTTCCTTGCGGGTGAAATCCCAGATGCGCGCGAAATCGGCCGGCTGCCCCGCCAGATAGGCCAGCAGCAGGCCGTATCCCTGGCTTTCGCTGTGGGTGATGTTCTTGTTGGCGTTGTCGACGACGCGGCCTTCGGCTTCCACGAACTTGTCGGTGTAGACGCGCCACTCGTCGGCGGTGACGCGCTGCTGCGCGCCAGCGGGGCTCAGCCCCGCGCCGAAGGCAAGCATGAAGGTGATCCCTGAAACAATGCGCAGGCACTTTGCGAAGGTGTCGATGGACTTGCTCCGTTGCATGACCGTTGTCCGCCAGATCAGAAGAACGATCGCCCGCCGGGGTCAAGTGCGCAACCCCCGGCCGCCTCGCCCAACAGGCGGCAAGGTTAACCCGCCGATGCCGCGGGACCTTGCATTGAAGCGGTCAGATTCCGTCCTCGTCAGACGCTTCGTCGTCGTGGCTGCGTCCGAGCGAGCCGAGCAACGCATTCGTCAGGAGCCCGACCGTGACGGCCATGACCAGCAGGATCAGCGAATAGAGCACGAAATTGCTCGCCAGCCAGTTGGTCATCACCAGGCGAAGATTGGTGAAACTCAGCGGGCTGATCGACAGGAAGCGCGCCGCCTTCGGTTCCACCGCGAGCATCTCGTCTTCGAGCGTGTCGTGGTAGCTCAAGATGCCGCCGACCTTGGCCCAATTGTCCTGAAGCGCGATCGCCTCGGCGCCGTTGGCGAGTTGCGCGGCGCTTCCCGCGCTGACGATCGTGCGGACGGTGTCGTCGGCGGTGTCGGCCGACTGGTAAAGGAAGATGTCGGTGGTCGACGGAAGCTGGCGCTCCGGCTCCGAGGCGGGCAGCAACCGCGCGGTGGTGAGATCGAGGTCGAAATTCCGCTTCAGCCATTCGCTGGCGCCGCTGAACCAGCCGAGCACGCGGCCCGGCCTGACGCGCTGCTGCCAGAATTCGAGGTTCTTGTCGTCGAGCCGCTCGATGCCGTTCTCGCCCTCCGGGGCGGCCGCCAGCTCGATCTTCGACAGCATGTCGGGCGGCAGGCTTCCCATCGCGCCGACGAGGATGGCGTGGTGGCCTTCGGTGATGCTGCCAGGTTCGACCGTCTCGAAGCGGATCGGCGCGCCGGAGGCCTGCGCCAGCTTGCCGAGCACCGTCGCGGCCGCCGACAGCGTCAGGCCGTCCTCTTGCGCCAACACCAGATCCACGGTCTCCGCGGACCCGGCATAGGGAAAGCCGAGCGCCGCCGTCGCCGCGAGATCTGGAACGCGCTTGGCGCGCGCGAATTCCGGAATGACAAGTTCCGAGGTTCCGAAGAGCGCGAAACGCGGCGTTTCGTTGGCCGTCGCGCCGGGCGCGCAGACGGTGTCGGCCTTTGTCGGCAGCAGCGCTTCGAATTCGACGGTGTTCTTGCCGGGACGGAAGTGCCGCATCGGGATGCGGATCGGGTATTCCTGCAGCACCGCGCCGCCCGACTTGGTGATCGGAACGGTGGTCGCGAGCTGCCCGTTGATGGTCACGTTGAAACTGCCGCCGGGCAGGACGTCGCTGGAATAGGCCGCGTCGAGATAGATGCGCGCCTTGCCGTAATTGCCGGCGTAGAAATCGGCCGGCATGCCGATCTCGAACCCGGTCACGAAGCGTCGGCCGGAGAATTGCTGCGCCGAGACGCCGAGTTCGGAAAAGCTGATCCGCGTCGCGCCCTTGGCCTCGGCATGCGGCGTCTCGCGCACCGGCGGTATGGTCGCGTCGGCGAGCTGGCGAATGGCGTTGGCGATGCCGGGCCAGTCGGCCGCCGAAACGGTCAGCGCCTGGCCGCCCTCGGGCAGCCGGATGAAGGCCGAGGTGCGCGACGCGGCGTCGGCGTCGACCGCGGCGAGACGGGAGAGATCGGCGGTCGTGCCGACGAGGACGACCAGTTCTCCCCGCGCGGCGGAGGCCGGCAGCGACGAGGAGAAGCTGTAGGCCGTGTTCGCGGCACCGGTGGCGAGCGCCAGCGTCTGCGCGAGTTGCAGAAGCGTGCGCGGCGGCGCCTGGCGGCCGAGCGACGGGACGACGATGCGCATGCGGGTGACGCCGTCGGCGCCGACGCCGACCGTGGCGATGTCCGACGAACTGCGCATCAGCCCCGCACCGGGCGTGTCGAAATCCAGATAGGTGTTCTCGGCCTGCAGGTCGGTCCACAATTCGAAGGTGGAATCGATCGAGCAGTCGGTGCGGTGACGTTGCTGGGCGTGGACGCGGATCGTGTTGCGCCCCGGCTTGAGCATGCCCTCCGGCACCTCGAACAGGCGCTGCACGGCATATTCGGCGCCGCGCGGCGTTTCCTCGATCAGCTTGGCGTTGTTGATCGAGACGGTCAGGCGCGAGGCTTCCGGCGCGACCGTGATGGCGTTGGTGTATTCCAGGATGAAGCGCGCCGCCGACGCGGCTTCGGCGGCGGTCAGGTTGAACGCCCATTGTCGCACCGCCGTCTCGCCCTGCAGGCGCAGCGTCGGCGATTGCAGCAGATAGTGCCGAAGGGACTCGGGCGGCGCCGCGAACAATTGCGGCAGCGGCGAACTCTTCGGCGCTGTCGAGCCGTCCGGCTGCGACGGCGAAGCCGAATTGCGCTCGGGGCTCATGTCGAAGGACGGCACCTGCGCCGCGGCCGCCGTGAGCGAGAGCGAAAGGACCGTGGCGGACAGAAGGGCTCTCATCGCGTCACTCGCTCCCGCCGGTCTTCGCCTGCGGCTCGCGGTGCAGCACGAGATACTGGAGGCCACGGAAGGTCTGCACGAGCGCGATGTGGAGGAAGCGGAACGTGCCGCGCACAACGCCCGGATTGTAGCGCCTGGAATGCTGGAACTGCCACCACTGCTCCGAATTCGCGTAGAGCAGGTCGGCGATGAGGCTGTGATGCGCGACGCTGTCGGGCGCGAAACGGCAGCCCATGAAGATGATCTCTCCCCTCACCGAAGTGTGGCGGATGCTGATCGGCAGATCGCCTTCGGCGACGACGCCATGGGTCTGGAAGCGGACATTGCCGATCTGGTCGCGCGGGAACTCCTCGACCTCGGTGGAGAAGACCTGGATGCCCGCGCCGTTGACGGACACGTCGCGGATCATCGCCGGATACCACTTGCCGTTGACCTCGACCTCCGCGCGCCGCTGCACCTTGACGCGCCGTGTCGTCTGCCGCTCGCCGCGCTCCGAGACGACGCCGAGCGCGCATCCCGCCAGGAGTAGGTTGAGAAGGTTCCAGCCGCCGACGACCAGCGTGATGTCGGCCTTGTAGGATTCCGTGTAGAGCCGGTAGCCCGTCACGAAGGTCGCGATCAGCAGCACGAAGAAGATCAGGAAGAACGGACGGCTGATCTCCGACAGCCGGTTCTGCGCCACCGATTCGTCCTTGGCCGTCACCTTGAAGGTCGGCTTGGTCGGATTGAGCGCGACGGAAATGACCGCCGGAAGAAGGTGCACGGACTGCACGTATTCGTAGAGCTCGGAGATCCAGGGCCAGCGGAACGAGCCGTAAAGCGAGTTCTGAATCAACAGGTTGGCGATCATGTAGGAGACCGTATAGGCCATGAATTCGCCGCCCGACGCCGTGAAGATCTCCAGATCGAAGAACAGGTAGAAGAGCGGCGAGAACAAGAAAATGAACCGCGGGAACGGGAACAGCCAGAACATCGTCGACGACATGTAGCAAAGCCGCTGCGCGACCGTCAGGCCGCGCTTGAACGCCGGAAAGCGGAACCGCATGATCTGCATCATGCCCTGCGCCCAGCGGCTGCGCTGGCCGATGAAGCTGGCGAAGGTCTCCGGCTGCAGCCCCGCGATCAGCGGCCGGTCGACATAGATGCTGTTCCAGCCGCGCGAATGCAGCTCCAGCGCCGTCTCGCAGTCCTCGGTGATGGACATGCCGCTGAAGCCTTCGGAGATGACCAGCGCCTCGCGCCGCAGCACCGCGGCCGAGCCGCAGAAGAACGCGGCGTTCCACTTGTCCAGCCCGCGCTGGATGATGCCGTAGAACATCTCGTTCTCGCTCGGCATCTTCTGGAAGGTCTGAAGGTTGCGCTCCACCGGATCCGGATTGATGAAGAAGTGCGGCGTCTGCACGAGGAAGAGCTTCGGATCCTCGCCGAAGAAGCCCACGGTTTCCTTCAGGAAGTCGCGCGCCGGCGCATGGTCGGCGTCGAACACGGCGACGAGCTCGCCGGTGGAATGGGCAAGGCCGTTGTTGAGGTTGCCGGCCTTGGCGTGCTCGTTGCGTTCGCGGGTCAGGTAGCGCACGCCAAGCTGCGCGCACAGGTCCTGCAACTCGGCGTGGCGCGCCTCGGCGGCCTTCGCCTCCACCATGTTCATGGCGCTACGCTTCTGCACCGTGCCGCCGTCGTCGAGCAGCCAGACGGTGAACTTGTCCGCCGGATAGTCGATGTTGAGCGCGGCGGCCATGGTGTGGGCCAAGAGCGTCGAATTCTCGTTGTAGGTCGGAATGAAGATGTCGACGGTCGGCAGCGTGCCTTCGGCAAGGCCGGGAGACGGCGGACGCGGCGCCAGCGGCCGGGAGACGACGAACAGGCTGAGGAACAGCATCCAGACGCTGAACATCTCCGCCAGATACAGCAGCAGCCCCGGAATGAAGTTCAGCGGCTGGTTAATCGGCGGAAGCGTGCTTGTCGTGCGCCAGTAGACGTAGCGAAGCACGATGGAGGTGGCGAGCGCCAGCAGCACCATCCGCGTCGCGCCCTCCGCCTGGAGATATTTCAGCACGACCACGATCATCAGCACGACGAAGGTCGTCACCAGCTGGGTGCGCGGGTCGATCGGCAGGAAGATGAAGAACACCAGCACGACGGCGCTGACCGCCCAGAAGAGGAAGATGTTCACCGAACGCATGTCGAAGTGACCTTTTCGGCGGCTTTTTCGGAACGGAGGGTCATGGGCAATCCACCGACGCGGCGCTGCCGGCCTGCGCGCAGGCCGGGGACGGAACGCGGATGCCCTGCAGCGAGGCATTCTGCGCCGCAATGTCCGGCGAGATGCCGGCCGGGCTCGCGGCCGCGGAGCCGCCGCCGCCAGGCGACGGCACGGTGACGGCGGGCACGGTCGCCGGCGTCGGCGTCGGCGCGGCAGCTTTCTTGGGCGCGGACTTGCGAACCGTCTTGCGGACGGGCGCGGCGGCCGGCGCCGCGACGGGTGCGGGCTGAGGCAGGACCGTGGCCGCCTGCAGCGGATAGATCGGGTCGCCGGTCTTGCCGAGACGGTCGGGCGTGGCCGGCGGCGAACCGAACGGGTTCCAGCCGGGCGAATCGACCGCCGCGGTGATGGTGAAGCCGTACATGAAGGCGAGCAGGTCGTTTTCGGAGGCGCCGGCCTTGCACAGCCGCACGTCGATCTGCAGCGCGCCGGTCTGGTTGAACGGGTTGCTGCTGGCCTGCGCGCGGATCTGCTGCCAGGCATACATGCACAACTCGCCGGACGACGGGCGGCCCATCGCGTAGCCGAACGGACCGTACTCGTTCTGGACGAAGAAGTCGGACTTGAACATTTTGACGGTCGGGAACGCGTCATGCACGTCGTTGGCGATCTGGCGCTCGGTCAGCGGCTTGAAGCGCAGATTGTTCTCCGCGAATCGGTGCTGGTTGCTGGTGCCGAAGAGCTTGACCTTCGCGACGTTCGATCCGGCAAGAGACGAGTCGGTGGACAGGAAGATCTTCTGCTCCACCGCGTTGCCGTGACGCTGCTCGACCACGCCGGTGATCGCGAAGGAGCCGGGAACGGGCATGATATAGGCCTGCTCCGCGCCGACCGTGCGCACCTCCGAATCGAGATGCACGGGCTGCGCCGCGCAGCCGCACAACGCCAACAGCGCGCCCAGACCGGCGCCCCGCGCAGCAATTCGTCCCTTCCGCCGAAAACGGTTCATCATCCGCCTGTCCTTGAGCGCCGCACCCACGGCGCCGGGAAACCGTCCAAAACAACTCCTGAGCGCCTGAATTCCGGGGTTCGATTCCATCGGAACGACTCTCAATGGACGTACCGTAAGATTGAGAAATTAAGAGAACCTTTACCCTGTTCAGTAAGATTTGCAGAAACTCGCCAACTCGTGTGCCCGAAAGGCCGAAGAGGTTATGCGCACATCAATCTTGGCAATATTTGCCCTCGCTCTCGCAGTCGCATCGGCCGCTTACTACGGCCTTTCCGTCCGCAACAGCGCGCCGCTGCTGATCAGCCAGGTCGGACCGGCCGGCAGCGCCATGCCTGCGGGCGCGCAGATCGACGGCGCGACCACGAGCGCGCAGGCCGAAAGCGAATCGACCGCGGCACCCGCGCCCCCGCCCCGCCGCACCGACGTGGACGAAAGCGCCCTGCGATATTTCGCGGCCCAGGGCGACATCGAGCGTCTGCATGCCGAGATCGCGCGACTGCGGGCGCTCTATCCCGATTGGCTGCCGCCGGACGACCCGCTCGACTATTCGCGCTCGGGCGACCCGCGGATAGAGGCGCTCTGGGCGCTCTACGCCGAAGGCCGCTATGACGAGGTCGAGGCCGAGATCGCCCGCATCCAGGACACGACGCCGGGCTTCCTGCCGCCGCAGGTGCTCGTCGACAGCCTGCGGCTCGCCAAGGATCGGGAAGCCCTGGTCAAGGCATCGAACGAAGGCGCCTTCGCGACCGTGGTCGATGTCGCCGCCCGCTCGCCGCAGCTCCTCACCTGCGCGGAAGTGGACGTCATGTGGCGGCTCGCCGAGGCCTTCGCGCAGACCGACCGCGCCGACCGTGCCGCCGACGCCTATCGCTTCATCCTGCAGAATTGCGACGACCCCGGCGAGCGCCAGGCGACGGTGATCAAGGCGAGCGCCTTCCTCGACACCGCGCAGATCGAATCGCTCCTGATGCTGGAACGGCGCGGCGACGACGGCCAGGGCGAATTCGAGGCGGTGCGCGACGACCTTGCCCGGGCGATGGTGTCGCGCGTCGCCAACGAGCCCGACACCACCGTGGCCGCGAGCTACCTGGACCGCCTGAAGACGGCCGCCCGGCGCGACGGCGAACCCGACGATTCGATCCTGCTTGGCTGGTACAGCTACCAGCGCGGCATGTATCTGCAGGCGCGCGACTGGTTCCGCGCGGCGCTGGACAGCCTGAAGTCGCCGGAAGCCGCCCAGGGGCTGGCGCTGACCGAAGCCGAACTGAAGAACTACGCCGTGGCCGAATCGGTGCTCTACGAATACCGGAACGTCAGCGACGACACGATCAAGGTCTATCTCGCCACCGTCGCCAACCTCCTGAGCCTCGAACCGCCCAAGGCGATCGCCGCCGACGTCCTCAACCGGATGGCGCCCGTCGTGATCGAGAAGCGCGACGTCGTCTCCGCCGAGCAGTTCGGCTGGTACGCGCATTATCTCGGCCAGGAAACCACCGCCATCGACTGGTTCCGCGCCGCCCTGTCATGGGACCCCGAGCACGAGCCGGCCGCCTACGGCCTCGCGCTTGCGCTGAACGCGCTGAACCGCGACGCCGAGGTCGCGCAGATCCAGGAGACATGGCGCGGCCGGTCCGAGCGGATCGCCAATCTCGGCGAGGAAAAGGACGAGACCGAACCCGCCCGCACGGCCGCAGCAAGCACCCCGGCGCGCAGCCGCACCACCACCACGACCACAAGGCCGTCGACGCGCCGGGCGGCTCAGCCCGCCGGCTGCACCACGACGGTCGACATGCAGACCATCTCGCCGGAAAGCGCGCTTGATCGCGGCTGGTGCCTGATGGACCTGAACCGGACGATGGAGGCAGTGCAGGCCTTCGACCGGGCTCTGGCGAGCGGCGCTCAGGCGACCCGCAAGGACGCCGCCTACGGAAAGAGCCTCGCCTATCTGCGCCTCAAGATGCCCGACAAGGCCGCCGCCGCGGCAACCGCCGCGCCGCAGGAACCTGCGCGCGCGATGGAACTGCAGAGCGCGATCCTCGCCGACCGGGCGATCGGCGCCTTCCGCCTCGGCCGCTATCACGAGACGATCATCGCGCTCGACCAGCGCGCCCGCTTCGCGCCGGAACGCCAGGACCTGATGGTCCTGCGCGCCTTCGCCTATCACAACATCGGCCGCCGCTCCGACGCCAAGCGGATATTCCAGGCGCTGGCCAGCGTCGGCAACAAGGAAGCCATGCGCGCCCTCGGCGACCTCTGAGGAGGCTGGCCGAGGACGGAAAACGGCTCTGAGCCGGGTTTCCCCGAGCGTCCGTTCAGACGCTCATGCAGAGATATTTGATCTCCAGGAACTCATCCATGCCGTATTTCGAGCCCTCGCGGCCGAGGCCGGAGGATTTGATGCCGCCGAAGGGGGCTTCGGCGGTGGAGACGAGGCCGGTGTTGATGCCAACCATGCCGCTTTCGATCTCCTCGGCGACCTTCCACACGGTGGAGATGTCGCGCGCGTAGAAATAGGCCGCCAGGCCGAACTCGGTGTCGTTGGCCAGTTCGATGCCCTCGTCGATCGTGTCGAAGGTGATGATCGGCGCGACGGGGCCGAAGGTCTCCTCGGACAGCACCTTCATGCCCTTCGCGACGCCCATCAGCACGGTCGGCTGGTAGAAGGTGCCGCCGAGATCGGACCGCTTGCCGCCGGTGACGACGGTCGCGCCCTTGCCGACCGCATCGGCGACATGGTCCTCGACCTTCTCCAGCGCCGCGCCGTCGATCAGCGGCCCGATGGACGTGCCTTCCTGCATGCCGTCGCCGACCTTGAGGTTCGCCGTCGCCTCGGCGAGCTTGCGGCCGAATTCCTCGGCGACGCCGCTCTGCGCGTAGATGCGGTTGGCGCAGACGCAGGTCTGGCCGGAATTGCGGTATTTGGCGATCATCGCGCCCTCGACCGCGGCGTCGAGGTCGGCGTCGTCGAAGACGAGGAACGGCGCGTTGCCGCCGAGTTCCAGCGACAGTTTCTTGATGTCGTGGGCGCACTGCGTCATCAGGATACGGCCGACCTCGGTGGAACCGGTGAAGGTCAGCTTGCGGACCTTCGGGTTGGTGCAGAGCTCCAGGCCGACGCCCCTCGAGTTGGAACTCGTGATGATCGACAGGACGCCCTTCGGGATGCCCGCGCGCTCGCCGAGCACCGCCATGGCAAGCGCCGAAAGCGGCGTCTTTTCAGCCGGCCGTCCGACGAAGGTGCAGCCCGACGCGAGCGCCGGCCCGACCTTGCGCGCGATCATGGCGTTCGGGAAGTTCCACGGCGTGATCGAGCCGACGACGCCGATCGGCTGCTTGATGACGACGATGCGCTTGTCGGACTGGTGGCCGGGAATGACGTCGCCATAGACGCGGCGCGCCTCTTCGGCGAACCACTGGATGAAGGACGCGCCATAGGCGATCTCGCCACGCGCCTCGGCGAGCGGCTTGCCCATCTCGGCGGTCAGGATGCGGGCCAGGTCTTCCTGGTTCTCCAGCATCAGGTCGTTCCATTTCAGGAGGATGGCGCAGCGCTCCTTGGCGGTCTTCGCGCGCCATGCCTTCTGCGCCTGATAGGCCGCGTCGATGGCCTTGGCCGTATCCTCAGGCGTGAGGTCGGTCACCTCGGCGATGGTCTCGCCGGTGGCCGGATTGGTCACCGGAAACGTCTTGCCGGTCGTCACCCACTCGCCGCCGAGGAAGGCGCGGGTTTCCAGAAGGCTCGGATCTTTGAGAGCAAGTGACATGGCAATTCCTTTCGATGGAAACGGCGTCAGTAGGCGGCGCGATAGATCGCCAGCGCGTCGGCTTCGGTGACCGGGCGCGGATTGTTGACGAGCAGGCGCGTCTGGTTCATCGCGTCGGAGGCGAGCTTCGGAAGCACCTCCTCGGGAATGTTCATCGCCCGCAGGTTCGGCTGCAGGCCGCAGGCGCCGGAGAGTTCGGCGAGGCTGTCGCAGAAGGCCGCCGCGCGTTCCTGTCCCTCGAATTTCGCCAGCTCCGGAAACACGTATGGCGCCAGTTCCGCATAGGGCTGCGGCGACGTCACCACGTTGAAGCGCAGCACATGCGGCAGGACGAGCGCGTTCGACAGGCCGTGGGGAATGTGGAAATGCCCGCCCAGCGGATAGGCCAGCGCGTGCACCGCGGCGACGGGGGAATTGGCGAAGGCCTGGCCGGCGAGCATCGAGCCGAGCAGCATGTCGGAGCGCGCTTCCGTGTCGGTGCCTTCATGCACCGCCTTCAGGATCGAGCGCCCCATCAGCGTCAGGGCCTGCGTGGCGAGCATGCGCGACACCGGGTTGTTGTTCGAGCTCGCCGAGGCATAGGCCTCGATGGCGTGCACCATGGCGTCGATGCCGGTCGCAGCCGTGATGTGCGGCGGCAGGCCGTAGGTGAGTTCGGGATCGAGCAGGGCGACGTCGGGCAAGATGACCGGCGAGACCACGCCCATCTTCTCGTTGGTGCCGGTGGTGACGATCGAGATCGGCGTGACCTCGGAGCCCGTGCCGGATGTCGTCGGGACAAGGATCAGCGGCAGGCGCGGCCCCCTCGCGTTGCCGACGCCGTAGACGTCCTTCAGCTCCTCCTTGCCGAGCGCCAGCAGGGCGACGAGCTTGGAGACGTCCAGCGAGGAGCCGCCGCCAAGACCGACGACGCCCTCGACGCCCGCGTCACGCGCCTGGGCCGCGGCCTGCAGGACGACGTTTTCCGGCGGGTCGGCCTCGACGTCCTTGAACAGTTCCACGGTCACGCCCGCGGCGTTCAGGATGTCGAGCGCCTTGTCGACGATGCCGGTCGACATCATGCCCGGATCGGTCACGAGCATGATGCGTTCGCCGATCTGGGCGCGAACGAGTTCGCCGATGCGACCGAGGGCGCCGACGCCGAACTGGATCGATTTCGAGGTGTTGAAGGTGAAGGGTGTCATCGTCTTCTCCGCGCGTTTTGCGATGCGTTCAGCCGCCGAAACTGAATGCGGTCAGGACAGCCAGCACGAAGCCGGCCGCACCGGTGATGATAAGGGTCCGCACACGCTCCTGCTCCACCGTCGACCGGTCTGTCTCCAGCCGGCGCGGCGGCGTGTAGGGCGGTATCTCCACGTGAACGGGGCTTGCCATTTCCATCTTGTAGGCGAGGAACCAGACCAGCCCGAGACCGCTGACCCAGGCCGCCAGCGACCAAGCCCACAGCGACGGCATGCCGAGAAGCCACGTCATGGTCTCGCCGTCCCGGGTCACGAAGGCGGCGTTGCCGAAGATCAGGCCGGGACCGGTGGCCAGGAAGAACCATGCCAGCGCGACGGACCATGCGGTGGCGCGCAGCCCCCTCGCCTTCTTGCCGACGGACAGCGCCCCGGCGAAGAGCTTCCGGACTTCGAGCGCCTCGGCGCTGAGCGCCTTGCGGTTGGTGATCGCCGAGATGATGAGGACCGCCGCGATGTTGGCCGCCATGCCCCATGCCGCCGAATGGATGGTCCACGGCCACCGGCCCCACGGCAGTTCGAGGCCGAAGAAGGAAAGGATCTCGTATCCGAGCGGTTCCGTCAGCACCACGCCGGCCAGGCCGAAGCCGACGCCGGTCATGGCCGCGGGACGCGTGATCCAGCCGAGCCACGTCACGCCGAGAAGCGGGGTCCAGAGCTGGAACGCGGCCGGTAGCGCCACGGCGGCAAGCGCCGACAACGTCACGGGGGTCAGGTTCTGCATGACCATGGCGACGACGGCGAGGATCGCGACGGCTATGCGGGTCAGCGTGACGGCGTCCGTCTTGGACAGGCGCGAATTGAAATAGGGCTTGTAGACATGCCGGACGAGCCCCTCGCCCGCGGCGAACAACGCCAATCCGGCAAGGAGCTGAACGCCGGCGACGATGCCGATGAAGATCCAGGCCGCGAACCATGGCGACTGCGACTGCAGCCGCGCGAAGAGCGCGTCCAGCGTCAGTCCCTTGTCGAGCAGGCCCGCGACGCCAATCAGCGTGACCGCGAAGACGACGAGGCCTCCGAAGAAGCCGGCGGTGACCCAGGTCTGGCCCGCCGCGATGCCGTTGGGGCTGCGGGTGGAGAGCACGAGCTTCAGGGCCAGCGGGCTTGCCTGGAACCCCATGAAGGCCAGCGCGAGGCTGAGATTGGCGACCGCCGTGCTGGCGCCCTCCGCCTCGCCCGCGCGGCCGAGCCCGGCGGTGAAATGGATCACCCCGTCGACGAGGAAGCCGGACGCCGCCTCGGGCGAAGCCGACAAGGCCAGAAGCCCGCTGTTGAGCGCGCCGAAACCGCCGCTCCACAGAAGCGCGAAGCCGGCAAGCGTCACGATGGAGGTGAACACCAGCACGGTCTGGATCACGCCGAAATAGGCGATGGCACGTATGCCGCCGATGCCGACGCCCGCAAACAGGACGAAGCCGAGCACCACGCTGGCGGCAAGCTGCGACACCGCGCCGTCGGTCAGCAGCGTGACGGCTTCGGCGACGGCGCGCATCTGCAGGCCGGCGAAACCGACGGCGAAGAGCAAGGCCACCGCGGTGGAGACCACCACCAGGAAGGGGCTTTGATAATAGACGCGGAAAATGTCGGCCTGCGAGGACACCCGCAGCCGCTCGGCGACGAACCACAGCCGCTTGAAGAAGACGACGCCCGGCAGCGCGATGGCGATGCCCGCGACCAGCAGGGCCGGCATCTGGAAGCCGGTCTCCGCGATCTGCCGGCTGCCGCCGAGCACGAACCAGCTCGACAAGCTTGCACCCGCGATGACGAGCGCGGAAATCCATGGCGCGATGGCGTGCCCTGCCGAGAAGAAGCCGTCCGCACCCTCGCTCTGGCGCACGGCGACGCGCGCCCAGTAGAGCAGCACGGCGACGTAGAACAGCGCCAGGAGCGGAAGCCAGACTGTCACGTCGACGCTGCTCATGCGTTCGGTTTCCCGCTGTCGGCCGGCTTGAGATGGAAGCGCGAGAAGGCGCCGCGCAGCCCGTACCGGGTGGAAAGGTAGATCGGCAAACCGAAGCCCAGCGCCGCAAACAGCGTCAGCCCGGACCAGTAGTCGTTCTGCGACAGGCCGCCGCTTGCCCAGCCGGCGATGAACACCAGGGCCAGCACGCCGAAGACGCCGATGCCGAGTGCCGCCTCGCCCGGCTTGAAGCTGCAGCCGAACACCCCGTTGACGACGATGTGGGCGACAAACCCGGCGATGATCGTCACGACGCCAGCGAGCGAAACCAGATAGGAATCGCGGGCGAAGCCCTCGAGCAGGAACGCCAGTCCGCCCAGGCCGAGGACGGCCCAGATCGAGAAGACGAGCAGATCGCGCTCAACTGACGCTGGCTTGGACATTCAACGGTCTCCGGTTGGAAGCGGCGGCACGGACAGGCGCCGCCGCGTTGGCCTGTCAGCTCTCGGTCGCCTTGCCCGGCGTCTTCGCCTTGGGCTTGGCGCGACTGCTCCCGCTGTCGGCGGCGTTCGGCTCCGAATAGACGACCTTCGACAGGTCCTGGAGCGTATGCGTGCGGTGGACATTGTCCGCGCTCAGCCCGATCTCGTTGAGCAACTGATCGACGAAGGGCGCCTGCGACCGGTAGCGCAGCGCCGAGGAGACGACCTGGTCGGCCAGGTTGCCGTCCTTCGGGCCGGTTCCGTCGCCATCTGCGCCGCCCGCACCGCCTCCGCCGCCGGAACCCGCCGCGCCGGTGCCGGAGAAGCCCGGCATGCCGTCGACATGCAGGATCTTGATGCCCTCGATCTTCTCCATCGGCTTGACGCTTTCGCGGATGATCGCCGGCAGGTTCTCGACCAGCGCCTTGTGCAGGCCGCTGCGCCGGCTGGCATCCGAACGGATGTTCTCGGCCTCGTTGAGTTTCTGCTTGCCGTCGGCTTCCACCTTGTAGCGCTCCGCGAGCGCGGCGACGGCGATCCGGTCGGCTTCGGCACGGTCGCTGGCCGCCGCCTTCTCCGCCTCGGCGAGGATGCGCAGCCGCGCCGCCTCGGCGTCCGCCACCTTCTGCGCCTCGAGCAGTTCGATGGCCTTCTGGCGCGTCGCGATCTCGGTGTCGCGGATGGTCTGCACGCGTTCCTGCGCCTCGATCATCTTGGCGCGGGCCTCCTCGGCGAGCGCCTGGGCTTCCGAGCGCTCCTTGGACTTCATCGAGATAGCGATCTCGCGCGCCTGTTCCTCGATCTGCAGCGCTTCCTTGCGCTTGATGTCGATGCGCTCGACCTCCTGCTCCATCTCGATGCGGGCGCGCTCGACGGCCTCGCGTTCCTTGAGCTTCATCGTCTCCATCTCACGCTCGCGAGCGGCGTTCTCGTTGGAGATTTCCGCCTTGCGCTGGGCGCGCTGGACCGAGACCTCGGCGTCATGCGCCAGGCGCGCATATTCGGTGTCGCGCTCGATCTCCAGCGACCGCTTCTCCGCCTCGAGGTTCTTGGCGCGCATGGCGATCATCGTGTCCTTCTCGATGTCGTTGCGCTTCTTCTTGCGGCTTTCGATCTGCTCGGTGAGGATCGTCAGACCCTCGGCGTCGAAGGTGTTGGACGGATCGAACAGCGAAATGTCGGTCTGGTCGAGCGAGGTCAGCGACACGGATTCCAGTTCCAGACCGTCGAGCGCGAGGCTTTCCGCCACTTCCTTGCGCACTTCCTTGACGAAGTCCTGGCGCTTTTCGTGGATGTGCTCCAGCGTCATCGCGGCAGCCGCGCCGCCCATCGCGTCGACGAAGCGGCCCTGGATGAGATCCTTGAGCTGCTCGGCATGCATGGTGCGGTTGCCCAGCGATCGCGCCGCGGTGGCCACCGCCTCGTCCTCGGGCTGCACGCGGACATAGAATTCCACCGTCAGCTCGACGCGCATCCGGTCCTTGGTGATCAGGGACTTCTCGCGCGCCCGGGTGATTTCCAGGCGCAGCGTGTTCATGTTCACTTCGGTGATGTCATGCAGGATCGGCAGCACGAAGGCGCCGCCGCCCATGACGACTTTCTCGCCCCCGAAACCGGTCCGCACGAAGGAGATGTCCTTGGTCGAACGGCGATACAGCCAGTGCAGGAGATAGGCGCAGACCGCGATGACGATCGCCGCCAGGATTATGATTGCGATGAAATCTGCACCCTTCATTGGAATGTCCCTTCACAAATGAATGCGTTGAACCGGATCGGCGAGCTGCGGCGCGGGTCAGCCATGGGCTTCCTCCTCGCCGTCGAGCATGGCCGTGGCCAAAACGGCGATGCCGAACGCCATGCGGTTGAGAAAATCGGCGAGGTTGTAGGCGACGGACAATGCGCCATCGTCGACGTAACCGCCGAAGGAAGTGATGAAGTTGCCGAGCGGATAGATCGCCCAGCCGACGGTGACGATCAGGCGCAGCCAGAAATATCCGCGCGACACGGCCTCGCGCTGCGAGCCGCGGATGATCTCGTCCATGCGGCCGAAGAACAGTTCGCCCAGAATGTAGAGCCAGAACACCAGCCCGATCAGGAAGGCGAGCGTGGCGTGCATGAAGCCGGCCTCGCCGAGATAGCGCACGAAGACCATCAGGACGGAGACGATGACGAGCCGCCAGAACAGCCCGATCCCGAGCTTGCCGCAGCGCGCCGCCAGGAAGAACAGCGCCAGCACCTGAAGCGGCATGGAGATCGCCCAGCCGACATAGTGATAGACGACCGGAACGCTCTGGCTCGCCGCCCAGGCTTCGCGGGCCTCAAAGACCGCGCCCACGCCGACCAGCGCCGCCAGCGCGCACAGCGCCACCGGCAGCTTCCAGGCCCGTCCGACCCATCCGGTCGCCAGCAGCAGCAACACGCTCGTGGCGACCAGTCCGAAGACCGCCGTCGAATAGCTCGCCGCGGTCAGGTCCGCCGTTTCGAACACCGCCATTTCACGCCCTCCCATTGAGCAATTCGAACTTGTTCATGTGAAGCCTCTCTAGATTTGCGTCCTGATGTGCGGCGAGCGCGCATAGAGCGCCACCATGGGCAGGATCAGGAGTCCGAAGATGAATTGCTGCCATTCGAAATCGAGCCCGATGCCGATCAGGAACGAGGACAGGACCTGCAGAACCAGCACGCCGATCACGGTGAAGCCGTAGCCGCCCTGTCCGCCGAGCAGCGAAGTGCCGCCGACGACGACGGCCGCCAGCGTGAGGAACAGATACTGGTCGCCGACCCCGATGAAGCCGCCGCCGGACCAGCCGAGAAGAAGCCCGCCGGTCAGCGCCGCGAAGAAGCCGGAGACCGCGTACATCGAGACCCAGTAGCCGAGTTCCGACACCATCACGCGATCCGCCGAGGTGCGGTTGACGCCGAGCGCGTAGAGATAGCGGCCATAGGATGTCAGCCGCATGCCGGCGATCAGGATGATGGCGATCAGCAGCCAGATGGCGATCACCGGCGGAACCGGAAGCCCGAAGGTCGAGCCGTTCATCGCGGCCAGGTTGGACAACCACGCCGGAACGGTGCCGAAGACGTTGCCGCCATAGGCCGTTCCGATCGAGGTGACAATCTGCACGCCGCCGGAGATCGCGAAACCGGTTCCGAGCGTGACGATCAGCGCCTGGCCTTGCAAGCGGTAGCTCAACAGCCCGTTGATGACGCCGAGGATCGCGCCGATCACCAGCACGATGATCGCGGCAAGCCATGGCGGGACGCCGAGCCCGATCAGGTAGAGAAGGCCGACATTGGCCGCGCCGATGATGAAGGGGATCGACAGGTCGAGCCCGCCCAAAAGCGCCACGAGCGTCTGACCGACCGAGGCGATGCCGAGGAAGGAGGCGAACAGGAGCATCGACTTAATGTTGTTGGCCGACGCGAACCCGTCGATGTTCATCGACCCGATCGAGAACAGGCCGGACAGCACCATGACGCCGATGAAGGCGGAACGGTTCTCCTGGAAATGCCGACCAAGCGTGCGTGTGAGCACGATGATCGTCAGGATGATCAGCAGCGAAACGACGTTCCAGACGTTGAAGAAGCCCTCGATCGTCAGCGACAGGATCAGGAACAGCCCGAGGATCACGATCAGGCCGTAGATCGCGGGGCGGAACTTCAGCCAGACGCGCCGCGCCTCGCTGATCTCGCCTTCCGCGGGCGGCGGAGTGTCGGAGACGAACTGGCCGATGACGAAGCGCCATGCCCACACGAAGGCCGCGAGGGTGGCGATCGCCGACAGGATGATGAACTGGACGGAAAGCCCCTGCAGGAAACCGAACACCACGCCGATCGCCGTCAGGATGATGCCCGCGATCAGGCCGATGATCGTCGCCGGAAGGCCGAGCTTCGGCAGGGTGGAGGTCGCGCTCATCGGGTTTCCTCCGTCTGTCCGGCCGCAGGCGCCGGCGACCCGTCACCGCGCATCAGATACGCGCCGAACAGCACCAGCGCCGCCAGGACCACGGCCACCGCCGGGGCGATCGTCTTGCGGTCGGACTGGCTGACGGCAAGGCGCACGAACACCGCGATGACGATGAGCAGCAGGGCCGACAGGATCAGCGGCGCCGCCTCGGCGCGCAGCACCGCGTCCGTCGCGGTGGGCTGCGCCACCTCCAGCGGGCCGACATAGAGGCGTTCCGGCGCGATCGGCTCGAGCGGCGCGACAGCCACCACCTCCTCGACCGGCTGCGACCGCGCCCGGGGATCGTAGTCATTCGTCGCGTGCAGGATCACGCCCAGCGCAACCACGCCCAGGACGACGAAGTAGAGCACCGGCGAGAAATTGTGGATGTGGCGCTGGATGAAGGGGATGATCAGCGTCAGCAGCAGGGACGCGACCAGGATCGAGCCATAGGCGAGATTGGTCACGAAGCTCTGGACCGCGCCGAAATTGAACGTCGCGAGCACGAAGGTGATCAGATAGAGGTTCACCGCCCCCAGGAACGAGCCGAACACGCTGGCGCGGCCTCCCGCCAGCGACGCGCCGCCGAGCACAAGCGCGGTGACGGCAATCAGCGTGTAGGTCGTGCCTTGGGAGGGATCGCCGGACGAGATCAGCGCGGTGAACGCGATCGCCGCGAGGCCGGCGAACCCGCCGGAGATCACATGCGCGCCGATGCGCACCACATAGATCGGCACGCCGCTCGTATAGGCCGCGCGCTCGTCGGAGCCCATCAGGCGCAGATGCGTGTAGAAGGCGGTCCGCGTGAACAGCAGCCAGGCGATGGTCGCCAGCACGAGGATCACGAACACCGGCGAGAAGATGGACGTGCCGAGGCCCCAGTCGGCCATGAATTGCGGCGCGACACCTCCGGGTCTCGGCAGGATGACGAGATTTATGCCCGAAAGCGCGAGATAGCCGGACAGCGACACGATGATCGGCTGCACGCGCACATAGATGACGATCAGCGCGAAGATGAACTGGTAGAGCCCGCCGATGACGATCGCATAGAGGAAGATGGAGATCGGGTTCTGCAGGACGCCCGCGCCATAGAGCTGGATCAGCGTCACGTTGACGAAGCCGATCAGCGGGCCGATCGACAGGTCCACCGTGCCGCGTCCCGAAATCACAGAAGCCATCAGCGCGTAGGTGGCGAGGATCAGCGGCGTGGCGACGATGACCGCGCTGCCGATGCCGAAGCTCGTCATCAGGCTCGGCGAACGCAGCACGGCCAACCCGAGCAACAGGAAGAACAGCGTGATCGGAACCAGAAGGAACGGATTGGCGCGACCGCCCTGGGACGGCTCGGCCTGAACGCGCGGCTCTGTGGTGGCAACGTCGCTCATCGGCCGATATTCCTGGCTTCGCCGCTGTCGGCGTCGAATTCGACGATGCGGATGGATTTCGGCGGCGCGGGCTTGTGCGGACGGGCGGCGCGGACCCTGTCGTCCGGCTGGCGCGCAGGCGCGGCAGACACCGGATGTTCGGCGGGCGCGTTGCGGCGCTGTTCCATCTCTCTGCGAATGCTGGCGGGAACCTCGACCTTCACCCGCACGCCGTCGCTGCTTGCCGCCGACGATGCGGGCGCGGCACCGGTGCCATGAGGAACCGTTTCGTCATCCCATGCCGGCTTCAGCCCCCAGGGCGCGTCCAGCCCGCGACCGTCCGTCTGACCGAACATCGCCTCCAGCACCTTCTTCGGATCGAGGGCCCGGCCGTCGAAGGCGTCGAACGGCCTGCCGTTTCGAAACACGATCACCCGGGTCGCGAAACCCATGAACTCCTCGAGTTCGGAGGACATGTAGATGACCGACTTGCCCTCTTCGGCGAAGCGCCGCAGGTGCTTGTAGAGTTCCGTCTTGGCGCCGACATCGATGCCGCGCGCGGGATCGTTGAGCACGATGACGTCCGGCCGCATGGCGAAGCCGCGGCCGATGAGAACCTTCTGCTGGTTGCCGCCGGACAGCGAGGTGATGCGGTCGTCGCGCATGCCGAACTTGATCAGCAGGTTGTCGGCCTCGCGCTTGAAGATGGTGCCGAGCGTGTCCCAGTCGATGATGCCCAGGATGCCGCCGCGTTTCTTGTCGCGGTAGAGCGGCATGACCATGTTCTCGAAGATCGAGAGCGAGGCGAAGATGCCCTCGCGCTTCCGGTCGCCGGAGACATAGGCGATCTTGCCCGCGACGGCCTCGGACAGGTTGCGCACGGGATGGAATTCGCCATGCCGGTCGGAAACCTGGACGCTGCCCCGGCGCACCGGCTCGATGCCCGCCATGGCGCGCACGAAGGCGTCCTGCCCCTGGCCGTCGAGGCCCGCAATGCCGACGATCTCGCCGCGGCGCAAATCGAAATCGAAGGTGTCGTCGTCGCTCCAGACCGAGATCGCGGAGGCGACCATGGCCAGCGCGTCGTCGCGCGGCTGCGGCGCTTCGTGCGCATGGGCGTTGCCCGCGTCCTCGTCGCCGGTCATCAGCGCCAGCAGGTTCTTTTCGGTGATCTCCTGCTTCTCCAGCACGCCAACGTCGCGTCCGTCGCGCAGCACGGTGGCCCGGTCGGAGATGCGGATGAGTTCGGCGATCCGGTGGGTGACGATCAGGATCGTGGCACCCCGGTCGCGCAGGCTGCGCATCTTGGCGAAGAGACGCTCGGTGCTGTCGAAATCGAGCGCGGCCGAGCTCTCGTCGAGGATCAGGATCTTCGGATCGTTGACCAGCGCGCGGGCGATGGTGATCCACTGCTTCAGCCCGAGCGGCAGTGTGCCGACGATGGCGAAGGGATCGACCGGCTCGCCGGCGAGATCGTGCATGAGTTCCGCTGCGCGCGCGACCTTCTTGTCATGCGACAGCGTCTTGGAAAACAGGGCGTCGGAGCCCATGAAGATGTTGTCGACGACGGTGCTCTCGTCGGCAACGAGGACTTCCTGGTAGACGGTGGAGATGCCGGTCGCCTTGCTCTCCGCAGGCGTCGACGGCGTCTCGCCGAGGATCGATACCGATCCGCTGTCGATCGGCAGAATGCCCGACACCACCTTGGCCATGGTGCTCTTGCCGCAGCCATTGCCGCCGACGACGGCGTGGATTTCTCCGGCGCGGGCGGAAAAGTTCACCCCGTCCAGCGCCCGGGTCGGCCCGAAATACTTCTTCACGTTGCGCACGATGATGGTCTCGCGACCATGGGCGCTCTGTGATTTTTCTGCGGGTCGGGTCGACATCGAACGAAACAATCCTGACGGGGTTCGGATGGACCGCCGCCGCGCCGGCGACGGTCCGTGTTTCAAGCTGCGATCAGGGCTTGTACTGGGTCGGGTCGGCCGGGTTCACGAAGAACTGGTCGAGATAGTCCTTGGAGCCCCAGCTGTCCTTGCCGACGTTGAACCAGTTCTGCGCGTTCTCGTCGCAATCTTCCGGCAGGAGCTTCATCACGTCTTCATGCGTGATGACCACCGGATCGACGAGCACGGACTGAACCTTCGGGCCCTGGCCCTGCAGGGTGCGCATCATGATGTCCCAAATCAGGCCGATGTCGTCCGCCGGCGGCCAGGTCTGGACGGCGACGTCGATCAGGCTCGGATCCTTGCGCCACGTGCACAGCGCGCCGAGCTCGCCGCCGACGGCGACCTTGACGCCCTGGCGGCCGGACTGCTTGAGCGCGCGCAGAACACCCATTTCGGCGGCCGACTGGACGACGATGCCGTCAAGCTTGCCCGGATGGGTGGCGAGCCATTTCTGCACTTCGCCCTGGGCGACCTGGTCGGTCCACATGCCGGCGATCGAGCCGACGATCTTGATGCCCGGCGCGGTCGCGAGACCGGCCTTCACGCCACGGTCCTGGCTGTCGGAACCGGAAGTGCCGGGAATGCCCTCGACGACGAGCACGTTGCCCTCGCCGCCCAGTTCCTCGGCCATGCGCTTGCCGATCTCGAAACCGGCGACCTGGTAGTTGACCGACGAGTTCACCGAGGTCGGCGCGGTCAGGTAGCCCGTGAACGAGAACGTCGGAACGCCCTTGTCGTAGGCGTACTGGACCGTCTGGTTCAGCGCGGTCGGGTTGGAGCAGCACACGAAGATCGCGTCGACGCCCTGGTCGACGAGCTGGCGCATCTGCTGGATCTGGGTGGAATCGTTGAGGTTCGACTGCGTGATGACGACCTCGCTGATCAGACCCATTTCCTTCCACTTGGGGATGATGTCCTTCTGCAGGGCTTCCATGGCGTTGGCGCGCCAGGTGTTGCCGGCATAGGACGACGCGTAGCCGATCTTCCACGGCGGCGGGTTCTTCGCCTTGAACTCGCGCAGCGGGCTCGCGCCGACGGGCTGCATCGGATCGAGCATTTCCGGGTTGTAGAGCCGCTCGGCGACGTCCGGGTTGATCTCGTCCACGCCTTCGGCCTGGGCGGCGATGAGACTGACGGCGAGCGCACCGGCAGCCAACGTCATTTGCTTAAGAAGATTCATTGCTTCTCCTCCGTTTCAGTGAATTTTCCCGCCTGCGAACCGCATGTCCCGGGGGATGTCGTAGGGCCTCGCCCTCACCTGTCCGTTCCTCCTCCCTTCAAGATGCGCCGCGCCGCGCGGGCGACGGCCTCAATCGTAGAAATCGTTCGGCGCCTTGAGGAACGACCGCCAGGTGTCGGGATCGTGTCCGGTCACCACCATGGCATTCGTGTCGCTGGCGATGCGGCGCAGCTTGGCCACCGAATCCGCGGCGTCGGCGGACGACACCACCAGCCCCGGCAGGGCCTTGTTCTCCCAATGGTCGAGCGTGTAGGCGGCGTCGATCGTCAGAAGGACCGGCCCGGTGCGCGGCAGGGTGATCAGGAAGGACTGGTGGCCGGGCGCGTGGCCGGGCGTGAAGATCATCCGGATCGTGCCGTCGCCGAACAGGTCGTAATTGTCGGTGAATTCGCCGCCGAGGAACTTCCAGTTCAGGCCCGGGCGGTCGAAATCCGCGCGGATATAGGCAGCGTTCGAGAACCAGTGCGGCTTGAAGGCGTATTCGTATTCCACCCGCTGGCAGAAGATCTGCGCCTTGGGGAAATGGCCGATCGCGCCGGTGTGGTCGAGATGCAGGTGCGACTGCAGCACGTAACGCACCGAATGCGGATCGACGCCGACGGATTTCAGCTGATCGACGCAGTTCTCCGACACGTCCATGATCGGGTCGTAGGCGTCGACCGCCGCGCCCCAATGGCCGCGCTTGTCGATCGCCGTCTCCACGGCGTTGCCGCCGTCGATGACGACATTGCCGGCCGGATGCTTGATCAGGAACCAGGGCACGGGGATCTCAAAATCCGTCTCGCCCTGGTTCATCTTGATGTATTTGAGCTTCGTCCTGAGCGTGCCCGTCTGGAACATGTGCAGTTCGATGCCCGACGAGTTGCCACGCTTGCGGCGCGGCGTCTCCGCCACCGCGGACTTGAACTGCGGACGCGGCGCGAGGCTGCTCGGTCCGACATCGGAACGCAACGAAGAGGAATCACTCTCGACCCGTCGCCCGTTGTCGTCAAATTCGATGATCTTCATGAATGTTTCCCCGGCGGTGCGTGGTGTGGAGAATGGCCCAGGCGGGCGACGTCAGGCCCGCTCCTCGACGAGGCGCAAGGCTTCCTTCAGGTAGACGGCGAAGAGCGGATAGTTCTCCGACATCGGGAAGTGGCCGATGTCCTCCATCTCGATATAGATGCCGCCCGGGATCTGCCGGGCGGTGGCCTCGGTCGCCTCCGGCGGCGTCAGGTAGTCATAGGTGCCCGTCATCATGATCACCGGGCAGCGGCCGGTGTCGATGGAGCCCAGCTTCCCGCGCAGGTCGTGATCGACGGAGTAGAAATAGAGGTCGCCTTTGAAGACCTCCGATCCCTGGGTGTAGTAATGCCAGGTCAGCCAGCGGTCCTTGTCCGGGCTCTGCGGCGCCATCAGGTCCCAGACGCCGGAGGCGCAGACCTGCGCGGCGTTGGCATGGGGATGACGCCACCAGTCGAGGAAGAAGCCGGGCGCGTGCTCTGCCGCCTCGACCGGAATGACGGCCCGGAAGCGGTCCGGATAGTGCAGCGCCAGCTGCAGCGCGACATTGCCGCCGAAGGAGGAGCCCATGAAGATCGGATCGTCCAGCTCGAGCGCGTCGCAGAACGCCACGATGAAGTTCATGTAGTGCTCTGCCGTCAGGCGGTATTCCTCTTTCCACCACTCCTTGTTGAGCGGCGGATCGGACTTGCCGTGGCGCGCGAGATCGTAGGCGATCACGTCGTAGTCCTGCGTGATGTCCGGATCCTCCAGCAGGTCGCGCCACTGGTGGTTGTGACATCCGGCGGTGTGCTGGCAGACGAGCGGAATGCCCTCGCCGTTGCGCAAGTAGAAGACCTTGTACTCGTAACCATCCACTTCGATGGTGACATAGCGCCCGATTACCGGCGAATGCTTTGCCATTGGGAACTCCGTGACGTTTCGTTGGGCGCGCGCGGCGGCGCGCGCGGGCAATCGCCGGATCAGACCGGCACGCCGACCTTGCGAAGCAGCTCGAACTGGACGGTGAAGTTGCGCAGATTCTGCATCAGCACGAGGATGTTGCCCTCGAGCTTCAAGTCACGCCGGAAACTGGCGGACCAAATGCCGTGATACATCGGATCGGGGATCGGCCGGGCGAATTCGCGCCATGTCTCGGGGCTCGCCCGCAGCGCGAAATCGTAGGAATCCATCGGGGCCGGATCGATGTTGACCTCGTGAACCTTGCCATCGACCATCCGCACGATGACCTTGGCGGCGCCCATGTCCCAGAGATAGGTACAGGTGAAATATCGAGCCATCGCGCCGATCGTCGGATCGCGGTCGGAGGCTTCGCTGAACCTGACGGCCCAGTCCCTCACGCTCATTACCATGCGCCTCCTCCCTGAAAGTCACACTGGTCATGTTGAAATTTTTGGCAGCAGACGGACAAACCCTTGAAAAGCATTCACGGATATGCCATCTGTTCAGTATATTGAACACAATTCAATAGACAGAACATTAGTCAAGTTTTGGCGAGAGTGTCAAGCTGCATCTGGCGATGACCGCGCATTTCCGGGGCCACCATGACGCAAGAAGAAATCAAGCTAGTTCCAGCCGTTGAGAGGGCGACCCGCATCCTCGACGTCGTCGCGCGCAGGCGCAGTCACCCAAGCCTGTCGGAGCTCGCGCGCGAGCTCGACATCGCCAAGAGCAGCGTTCACACGCTGTGCCGCACACTGGTGGAACTGAACCTCCTGATCCGGCGACCCGACCAGACCTACCAGCTCGGCCCGCACCTCATGCGCTGGTCGAACGCCTTTACCCAACAGTCTGACGTGGCGACGGAATTCGCGTCGATCTGGGACAAGGAAACGGAGATGCCGGGTGCCACGATCACCCTGTCCGTGCTGGAGGGCAACGAGGTCGTCTACATCGCCGCGCGCAACTCCGACGTCAGCCATTCGCTGATCGATTTCCGCGCCGGGATGCGCCTGCCGGCCGCCTTCACGGCCACCGGAAAGTCCTTCCTCAGCCACATGAGCGATTTCGAGGTCAAACGGCTCTACGGCGACGGCCTGCCGACGCCGCGCACGCCGCACAGCGTCCAGTCGATGGAGCATCTGCTCGGCGAGCTGGAGCAGACGCGCAAGAACCACTATTCGGTGGACAATCAACAGGTTGCGGAGGGAATCGTATGCTTCGGCGCGTCGGTCCTCGATTCGCGCAACACGCCGATCGCGGGGGTCGCCGTCAGCCTGTTGGCCGAGGACATCAGCGAAGCGGAGCGCGAGAAGATCATCGCCAACGTTCGCCGGATCGCCTCCACCCTCTCAACCCGAATGGGCGCCGATCTCGGCTGAGGCATGATTGCAGCACGGCGGGGCTCTTGGACCCGGCGACAGAAAGCGTCAGGACATCAAATGGTCGGGCCGGACATTGTCGTCCCGCAGAATCGGCAGCCCCTGTGCGGGACTGCCGTTCTTGTCGTTTCTGATCGGCCGGGCCGTCAGTTGGCGCGGTAGCTGGTTCTCGCCTTTTCGACCAGCGGCGCGGCCTGCACGGTGGCGCGGATCTTGACCTGGACGTGGTCTTCGACCTGCACCTTGGCAGACGGCGTGTCTTCGCCCCAGACCAGGGTCACCTCGGTGCCGGGCTCCGCGAAGGCGGCGTCGATCACGCCGAGCGAGAGCATCGCCCGCTCGTTGGCCGAATAGCCGCACCAGGTCGACAGGCCCACGACCTTCCCGTCGATCTCGATGCGATCGGCATGGAACGTGTCGTAGAGCGACATCGGCAGGTTGATGAACTTTGCGCCCGGACCCTGGTGGAACATGGAGCCGTAGGCCGCCGCCGTGTCGTCGCCGTTCCAGACGAACGTCACCTTCTTGCGCTCGCCGGTCTTGCCGTCGGCCACCATTTTCTCCAGCGCCTCGCGGCCGATGAAGTCGTGGTCGAAGGCGACGATGCGGCCGTAATCGAGGTCGTAAGGCGTGAAGTAGTAGTCCTCGATGTTCTCCGAATGGAAGCTGCCACCGAGCGGCGAGATCGTCTCGTAGGCGTTCTCGTCGAGCCAGCGGCGATAGTCGGCGAGCCGCTCGTCGGTGTAGATCGCGGGCAGCGGACGCGGCAGCCAACCGGATTCGAGCGCATTGGTGTGATACGCCCGGCCGCCGACCTGGGTCAGGCCATGCTTCTTGCCGGCTTCCAGGATCGCGGCGTGAACGGCGTCCTTGTCCTCCCACGGGCCCCAGATCTCGAAACCGGGCTCGCCCGCCATGCCGTGGCGCAGGGCGCGAACGGTTTTGCCGGCGATCGTGAAGCGGGTCATGTAGAAGAACTTGAGCTTCGGCGGCTCCTCGCCGGTCGCGTCGCGGATGACGTCCATCGCGCCCGGACCCTGGATCTGGTAGCGGTAGTTGACCGGATCGCCCTTGCGCACCGCGGAGTTGTCGTCACGCCAGATGCGCACGTCATAGCCACCGGTCACCGCATGGTAGTGCATCCAGTTGATGGACGGCGGAATGCCGACCGCCTGGAACTCGTCTTCCTCGAGATGGAACAGGATGTTGTCGCCGATGACGTAGCCGTCATGGTTCACCGCGACGAACTGCTTGGCCATGTCGACCGGGAATTTCTCGACCGAATTGACAGCCAGGTCGCTGATCAGCTTCAGCGCGTCCGGCCCCTTGATGTTGAGGTCGGCCATGTGGTGGCACTGGTCGTAGAGAACGGCCGTGCGCCGCCAGGCGAGCTGTTCGTCGCGCCAGTTGGTGAATTCCTGCACGACGCGCGGCACCACCGACGGCGGCGTCGTCGACTCCCACAACAGTTTGACCGGGCTGCCGGCTTCCTTGATCGCTTCTTCGAGATTTCTTGCCAAGACTGGTTCCTCCCCTTGCATTGGCCTGAGACCGATTGGTCGGGCGGCAGTCTTGACCCCCGCATCAAGTTTGTAAAACATGTTTTTAAGATGAAACACCCAAGGATTTCTGTGGATGGCTTCGATCCCCTTCACGATCAGGCAGCTGGAATATTTCAACGCGATCGCCAGCGAAGGCTCGCTTGCCGCGGCCGCGCAACGGTGCCTGGTCAGCGCGTCGGCGCTGGCGCTGGCGGTCGATGAACTGGAACAGCATCTGCGGCTGCAACTCTTCGTGCGCCGCAAGGGCAAGGGCGTCATGCTGACGCCGGCGGGCGCGCGCCTCCTGTCCCATGCGAGGCTGGTGCTGCAGGGCGCCGAATCGCTCGCCGAGAACGCCTGGCAGGCGTCGTCCAGCCTGAGCGGCCGCTTCGCTATCGGCTGCTTCTCGACGCTGACGCCCTTCCTGCTGCCGGGGATCATGGAAGTGTTCCAGCGCAGGCATCCGGAACTCGAGCTCGACCTGACCGAAGCCGCGGCGCCCGAGCTTGCGGAAATGCTGCTGCAGGGCCGGATCGACGCCGCGCTTCTCTACGACACCGACGTGCCGCCTCAGCTCGCTTTCGACCCGCTGACGGAGGTGCGGCCCTATGTGATGGTCGCACCCGACCACCCGCTCGCCGGCCGCAAAAGCGTCCATCTCGGCGAACTGGTGTCGGAGCCGATGATCCTGCTCGACGTGGATCCGTCGCGGCCCAATACCGAGCACATCTTCAACGCGCTCAAGCTGAAGCCGCTCATCGGCCACACCACGACGAATTTCGAGCTCGTGCGCTGCCTCGTGGCGCGGGGACTGGGCTACGGCGTCCTCTTCCAGCGCCCGCTGTCGCCGATGACCTATGACGGCAAGCCCCTCGTCGTCCTGGAAATCGACGACAGGATTCCGCTGACGTCCCTCGGCCTTGCGCGCCCGGCCGGCGCGCCGGTCACCGCGCGCCATCGCGCGCTCATGGACTATCTCGCAAGCGCGACAAGCACGACCGCAGCCTAGGTCGAATTCGACAGTTGCCGGCTGGCCGACAGCAAGTGCTCGGCGATGTCCGCCGAGCTGCGCACCGAGCGGGAAAAGTAGGTCATGCCCAAAGTGCCGATCAGCACGCCGCCGAGGATGATGGGCGCTGCCAGCGTGTGCGTCTCGGGCTCGGTCTGCCGGTCGCGCGCCGCAAATCCCTTGCGCCGGACGTCGTCCAGGATCGGCTCCATCGCGCCGCGCAGCTCATCGACCTGTCCCGCATGACGCCCTGACCGGGCGAGCATGTCCCAGACCCGCATCCGCTCCGCCTCTTCGCAAAAGGCGAGCCAGGCGCGCCCGTGCGCCCGGGTCAGCAGATCGAGACGCCGATTGATGGTGGAATGCTTGTGCGAAAGCGGGCTGGCCGGAATGGTGGAATAGCGGACCACCATCGCGTCGACGTCGAAGCTGCATATGGCCGACGGCCATTTCAGCGTGCGCGTCAGACTGTCCGCGGCTTCGCGCGCCGGCCTGAACACCTCGGGCAGCCCGTGAAAACCGGACGACAGCGACAGCACCTTGTGCGTCAGGCAGTAGCCCGCCCAGCGCGAAATCTTCTGGACGTATCCCGCGCCAGCCAGCGTCTCGAGAATGCGGACCAGGGTGGGCATCGGAATGCCCGTCGCCGCATGGATGTCGGATACGCGCCGCACCGGATGGCGGTTCAGCTCTTCCAGAACGAGCAGGGTCTTCTCGACCGACTTGATCGGAGCATAGGAGCCCGTTTCCGCCTCGGGCTCGGTGGCGATGTCGTCAGGCAGCAACGAGTCGGGCGCGTCGGTCATCCGGTTCCTCGGGCGATGGCAGAAATTTCACTTTGTGAAATTTCGCCGTGAACATCAACGATCGGGCGCGAATTGATGTAGGTCTCTTGCCGGATGCCCTGTGGTGCGATCGCGCCTGATGGGCTGCGGTTGGAGTTTCGGGAGGCTCACGGATGAAATTCGGCACCATCAACCTGAATGGCAAATCCTGCCCGGTCGTCGCGGGCGAAGACGGCGCTCCGCGCCTCCTGTCCGAGGTCTGCGAGATGGCGGGCGTCGCAGCGCCGGCGACCATCCTCGACCTTGTCGAGACCGCAGGCGACGAGCCCGGCTGGCGGGAAACGGTCGCCGCCCATGCCGACAAGGTCGCGCCGGTCGGCGGACCGATCGATTGGGCCCCGCCGGTGACACGGCCGTCGAAGATCATCGGCGTCGCCTTCAACAACAAGGAACTGGTCAGGAAGGCGCATATCGATCCGGGCGTGCCGAACTTCTTCCTGAAGCCCCCCTCGGCGCTGACCGGCCAGGGGCACCCGATCTGCGTGGACCCCGCCTGGGGCGCTGTGATCCCGGAGCCGGAAGTCTGCGCGATCATCGGCAAGCGCACGAAGAACATCAGCGAGGAAGACGCCCTCTCCTGCATCTTCGGCTATTCGATCATGAACGACGTGACGTCCCACGGCCTGAAATTCGGCAAGGACAGCATCGCCATCACCTACGATCCGGACATGGCGCGGCCCGAATTCTACAAGTGGCGTCATCTCCACGGCGACGACGACCGCGACGCCTATTACGTCTACCACACCCGCTCCAAGGGCACGGACACCTTCGGCCCGATGGGACCGTGGATGATCACCCGCGACGAGATCGCCGACCCGAACGACCTGAAGGTTGTCGCCGATATCGACGGCGAGGTCTTCGCCGAGGACCACACGTCCAACTACCGTTTCTCGATCCAGGCCTGCGTGGCGGAAGCCAGCCGGTATTTCACGCTGGAACCCGGCGACGTCATCTCCTTCGGGACGACTGGAAAAGGTAAGGGCAGGTTCCCGAGGGGTCACAAGAACATCCTCATCGGCGAAATGTCCGGTACGATCGGGATCGACGTCGAAGGCATCGGACGGCTGGAAAACCCGATCGTCCATATCGGCCAGTCGTGATCGCGTCCGGGAGACCAAGGGAGGGCGAATGACATGAGCGCAGACGACACGCGCATCGCCGACCGGCTGGCGATCATGGCGCTCAATGACGATTTCGGACGGTTGCTCGACCAGGGCGACGTCACGGGCTTCGTCGCGCTCTTCACCGACGACGTCCGCTACGCGAACGGCCCTCGCGCGCTCAACGGGCGGGCGGAAATGACCGAATTCTTCACCGCCCGCGCCGCGCGCGGCCGGGTGTCGCGGCATCTCTATTCGGGGCTCTCGATCACCTTCGACGGTCCGGACCGCGCCACGGGCTATTCGGTCTGGCTCACCTTCGCCGGCGACGGCGCCCTGCCGATCATGCCGGCCGAGCCGTTCCTCGTCGCCGACATCACCGACGTCTATGCACGCGGACCGCAGGGCTGGCGCTTCGCCGAACGCAGGATCGACCCGGTTTTCCGCAGCGCCGAGATTTCTGGCCCGGAAGGGCCGGCGAAATCATGAGCGAGGGCATGGTCGATATCGGCTCCGGCCGCCTCTGGACACGCGACGAAGGCAGCGGCCCTGCCCTCGTCTTCCTGCACGGCTTTTCCTTCGATCACCGCCAGTGGGCGCCGCAGATGGAGCGCTTTCGCGACACCAGTCGCTGCATCGCCTACGACCTGCGCGGTTTCGGCCGTTCCGCGCCGCCGGCCGAGCCTTACGACCACGTGCTCGACCTGCAGGCGATGATCGAAACGCTCGGCCTCGAATCGCCGGTCCTCGTCGGCCTGTCGCTGGGGGCGAATATCGCCATGTCCTACGCCGCGCGCTATCCGGATGCGGCGGCGAAACTCGCTCTGGCCTCGTCCGGACTGCCCGGCTTCGAATGGCAGGAGGAACGCCCGCCGGACGCGGCGAAGGCCCATGCCGACGCGCACGGCGCCGAGGCGACAAAGGCGTTCTGGCTCGACCATCCGCTGTTTGCCTCGCTCGGCGATTATCCGGAAGCCGCAGCCGCCGTCCGCGAGATGGTCGCGGATTACAGCGGCTGGCACTGGGAAAACGCCGACCCGCGTTTCGTCAGCCCGCCCGGACAGGACCCCGACGCCGTGACCGCACGAACGCTCGTCATGAGCGGCGGCCGCGATGCCAAGGGCTATCGCGACATCGCTACAGTGCTCGCGAGCAGGATCCGCAATGCGTCCCTGGTCACCTTCGAAGAGGCCGGCCACATGTTGAATCTCGAACTGCCGGACCGCTTCAATGCGGTGCTGGCCGAATTTCTCGCAACACAGGAGGAAGTGTCATGAGCAATTCCGTCCCGTTCAATCTCGACCCGCCGGGCACCTATATCTATGACGGGCCGGCCGCGACGCGCGGTTACAAACTGACCAAGTTCGGCCTGAGCCTGCGCAATCCGGACAACCGCACGACGTTCCTCGCCGACGAGACCGGCTACATGGCCGGTTACGGACTGTCGGAGGAAGAGGTCGCCATGGTCCTGGCGCGTGACTGGACCGGCCTCCTCAAGGCGGGCGGGCACCTGCAATCCATGCTCAAGGTCGCCGCGACCGTCGGCCAGAATCTCTGGCACATCGGCGCCCACAACGCCGACATGAGCGCCGAGGAACTTCAGGCGCTGTGTCCGCGCAGGGTCACCGCGCTTCCGGGAGGAGACGACTGATGTCACGTATCATTGGCGGGTTCGGGATTTCGCACACCCCCTCGATGGGCATCGAGTACGACAAGGGCATGGCGCAGGGTTTCGACCCGCGCTGGCAGAAATGGTTCGACGGGACGCGCCGCCTGAAGCAGTGGCTGGCGGACACCAAACCGGACAAGATGGTGATCGTCTACAACGACCACCTGAACCATTTCGATTTCGACGCCTATCCGACCATCGCCATCGGCGTCGCGCCGGAATTCTGCCAGGCCGACGAAGGCTGGGGCCCCCGCCCCTTCCCGTCACTGGTCGGCGATGTCGATCTCGGCTGGCACATGACCAACAAGCTGGTGCGCGGCGGATATGACCTGACGGTCTGCCAGGACCTCGCGATCGACCACGGCATCTATTCCTGGCTGCCTTACGTGATGGACACGCCCTGGGACACCCCGATCGTGCCGATCGCCATCAACATGGTGCGCCACCCGATCCCGACATCGGAGAGACTGCACGGTCTCGGCAAGGCGATCCGCGCCGCGCTCGAGGACGACGGCAGCGACGACCGCATCGCCGTCGTTTCGACGGGTGGCATGTCGCACCAGATTTCCGGCGCGCGCTTCGGCATCGCCAACGAGACGCTGGATGAGTGGTTTCTGTCGAAGATCGGCGACGATGTCGAAGAACTGATCGCGCTGCCGCAGGAGGAGCTGATGCGGCTCGGCGGCACGGAAGCGGCCGAACTGGCCCTGTGGTTCTCGATGCGCGGCGCGCTGTCGGACGACATCGGCGAGGTCTACCGCTATTACACCTTCCCGGCGATCACCGGTTGCGGCGTGATCGTTTTCGACGACAAGGCCGGCTGACCGGGCCTATTGCTGCAGCCCGGGCTTCAGGTCCGCCGCGATCCGCGCGATGAGATCGCGGAACCACCGGTGCGCGGGCGCATTGTGCGTGCGCCCCGCCCAGGACATCTCGACCGGGAACTCGCGGTGGAACGGCGCCGGGATAACGGCGAGATCCGGGAAGATGCGGGCCACGCCGTCCGTTGCCGTCAGGACGAGATTCGTGTCGGCGATGATCCTGTCGATGTCGGCGAATGACGGCACTTCGAGCCACGCCTCGAGCGGCACGCCGAGCCGGTCCAGCACCTCCGTGAAATAGGGCCGCCAGCCGATCGACGGCCGGACGACGACATGCCGGGCATGCGCATAGTCCTCCAGCGTGATTCCATGCCGCGCGAAGGGCGAATTGCGCGATACGAAGCAGGCGTAGCGCTCCGTGATCAGACGCCGGAAATGGAAGCCCGACGGATGCGACTGCATCGGCGCGACGACGACGTCGCACATGCCGTCTTCCAGCTGCCGGTGCCCGTCGGAATTGGCCTGCACGACGGTCAGCCGCACATTCGGCGCCTCGGCGTTGATGTGGCGCATGATCGTCGGCAGGAACGTCGCCCGCTCGTAGAAATTGCACGAGAACACCAGCCGGTCGGTCGCGGTCGAGGGATCGAAGCTGTCGCTGATCGTCAACGCCTCGAAATCGCGCAAAAGCGCCTCCGCGCCCTTCACGACCGCGTTGCAGCGATCGGTCGGTTCGATGTTGCGGCCGAGGCGCACGAAGAGCGGATCGCCGAAACTGTCGCGCAGCCGGTCGATCGTGTAGCTGACGCTCGACTGGCTCAGCCCGAGCGCGTCCGCCGCAGCCCGAATCGAGCTGTGGCGATGCACCGTCACCAGCGTCTGAAGCGCATGGAAATCCGTGCGCAACGGGTCGATGTGTCCGCTCATGCCTGCCCTTCCGTCCGGTCAGATTCTTTGAGCCAATTTTACTCGACTGTTCGAAAAAGTCGATCACAGAAAGCGACCGCGCCCCGTTGTTCGACGGTCTTGGTGAGCGGTATCCCTTTGGGGAACCGCGGCAAAGGGAGGAGTTGCCGCGACAGTTCCCCGCCCGGTCATGCCGGTCTGCGGACCTGTCGTCTTGTCCTTCCCGCCAGGAGATCAAGGAGAAGACAATGACAGACAATTTCCAGAAAGGCCTCGAGTTGCGGCGCGTCATGTTTGGCCGCCAGGGCGCCGACGAGCACATCGACAATGCCAGCGACATGATGGCTCCGATCCAGGACATCGTGACCCGTTTCTGCTTCGGCGAGATCTGGCAGCGCCCGGTGCTGGACAAGAAGACCCGCAGCATGCTGACGCTCGCCATGCTGGTCGCCACCGGCCGCACCCACGAGATCAAGATCCACACCCGCGGCGCAGTCGGCAACGGCGCGACCCGCGAGGAACTGCGCGAACTCTTCATCCACTCGGTCGCCTATTGCGGCATCCCGCTGATGGTCGACGGCATGCGCGCCTGCGAGGAAACCCTCGACGAAATGGGCGTGAAGGCGGCTGACAATGACTGAGCGGATCGGCTTCATCGGAATCGGCCACATGGGCACCCCCATGACGGCCAACATCGCCGCCAAGGGCCTGCCCCTGACGATCTACGACGTCGATCTGGAGCGCGCCAAGGCGCATGCCGACAAGATCGGCGCCAAGGCCGCATCCAGCCTCGCCGAGCTCGGTGAATCGAGCGACATCGTCGTCTGCATGCTGCCGACCGGCGCCATCGTGCGCCAGGTCATGGAAGCCGGCCTCGCCGACGCGCTCGCTGCCGGCTCGATGGTCGTCGACATGAGCTCGTCGGTCCCGACCGGCTCTCGCGACCTGCATGCCTGGCTGGCCGAAAAGGACATCCGCTTCGTCGACGCGCCCGTCTCCGGCGCGGTTCCGAGGGCGACCACCGGCACGCTCGCCATCATGGTCGGCGCCGAAAACGACACCGATTTCGCGCGCGCGGAACCCGTCCTTCTGTGCATGGGCGACAGGATCTTCCGCACCGGCGGCATCGGCACCGGCCACGCGATGAAGGCGCTCAACAACTATACCGCCGCCGCCGGCTTCGCGGCGGCCTCCGAGGCGCTGATCATCGGCAAGAAGTTCGGGCTCGATCCCGAGACCGCGCTGGAGATCATGAACGTTTCCACCGGGCGCAATTTCAGCACCGAATCCACGATCGGCCAGAACGTCATCACCGGTGCGTTCAAGTCCGGCTTCGGCCTCGCACTGCTGACGAAGGACGTGAAAATCGCCGCGGAACTCTCGAAGGAACTCGACGCGAACCTGCCGCTCGTCGCCCAGACGATCGCGTGGTGGGAGCGTGCCCTCGACGAGCTCGGCGGGGAGAAGGACCACACCCAGGCCTACGAGGTCTGGGCCAAGGTCGCCGAAGGGCAATAGCCCCTCGGCGCAGGAGCCGCCCGGTCCGGGTGGCGCAACAAAAGCAGGAGGAGAGCATGACATTCAAGTTTACTCGCATGGTCGCGGTCGCGGCCATGATGACGTCGGCCCTGCCGGGGCTGGCGCAGGCGGAGGAAGTGCTGCGGCTCAACAACTGGCTCCCGCCGGGGCACACCCAGATGACCGGCATCATCGAGCCCTGGATGGCCGCCGTCGAGAAGGCGACCGAAGGACGCGTCAAGATCGTCAAGACCGACGCTTCGCTCGGCGCTCCGCCGCGCCAGTACGACCTGGCGGTTGACGGCATCGCGGACGTGACGGTCGGCGTTCTCGGCTACACGCCCGGACGCTTCAAGCTCGCCGGCATCGCCGAACTTCCTTTCGTCGGCGAATCCGCCTCCGGCCTCTCCAAGGGCCTGTGGACGGTGCATGAGGAGTTCTTCCAGGACGCAGACGAGTACAAGGGCGTCCAGCTGCTCGGCATCTATGCCAACGCCAGCGGCCACGTCATGACAACCGAGGCGGCCGGCGCCATCGACAGCGTCGACGACTATGAAGGCAAGAAGTTCCGCGTCGGCGGCGGCATTGTCCAGCAGGTCAATCCGGCGCTGGGCGGCGTCAACGTGGCGGTCCCGGCAAACGAGGTCTACGAGATCCTCAGCCAGGGCGTCGCGGACGGCACGCTCCTTCCCTTCGAGGCCTATCCGAGCTTCAACCTGAAGGGCGTCATCTCCAACGCGCTCACCATTCCGGGCGGCTTCTACTCGTCCTCGTGGTTCGTCGTGATGAACAAGGCGAAGTTCGACAGCCTGTCGCCCGAGGACCAGGAAGCGATCATGAGCGTGTCCGGCGCGGCCCTGGCCGAGCTCGCGGGCAAGTCCCAGGACGAAGAGGAGATCAAGGCCAAGGAGCAGATGGCGGCTGACGGCGTCGTCTTCAACGAGGCCGACGAAGCCTTCCAGGCCGCCGTGCGCGAGCGTCTTGCCGGCCTCGAGGCCGACTGGATCGAGCAGGCCGCCAGCCTCGGCGTCGACGGCGAGGCCGCCCTTGCGCGCATGCGCGAGGTCGTCTCCGGCGTCGAGAACTGAGCCTCGCGGCGATGACCGACACACCGAACCTGGAGGGCGGCGCGAGCCGCCCTCCTTTCCCCGCGCCGGTCCGCTGGATCGAGGCCGCCTTCGCCGCGGCCGCCGCGCTGCTGCTCTTCGCCATGATGGCCATGACCTTCGTCGACGTGCTTGGCCGCTACCTGTTCAATCATCCGCTCGGTTTCGCTTTCGAGATGACCCAGATCGCAATGGGCGCCATGGTTCTGTGCGCCATCCCTTCCGTTACGCTGCGCGGCCAGCATGTCACTGCCGGCCTGTTCGAGGACGCGTTCAAGGGCGGATGGAAAAGCATGCGTGACCTCGTCGTCGCGCTCGCGATCTGTTTGTGCTGCGCGTTCATGGCCTGGCGGCTGTCGCTGCTGGCAACGCGCTTCGTCAGCTTCGGCGACCGCACTTCGGTCGTGCATTTCCCGATCGGCATCGTCGCCTGGCTCGGGGTCGCCTGCTTCGCGGTGTCCGCGCTGGCCGCCTTCTTCGTGGCGGTGCGCGCGCTTGCAAAGGGCCGCAGCCAATGAATGCCGCAATCGGTTTCATCGCCCTCTTCGCGTTGCTGCTCTTCGGCATGCCGCTCGCCTTCGCGCTGGGCATTGTCGGCTTCGTCGGCTTCGCGCTGATGGTCGGCCCCCTGCCCGCCGGCGCCATGTCCGCGCAGATCGCGTGGGACACGCTCGCGTCCTATTCGCTGTCCGTGCTGCCGCTGTTCGTCCTGATGGGCAATCTCGTGAACCATGCCGGCCTGTCGAAGCAGCTCTATGCCGCGTCGAACGCCATGGTCGGTCATTTCAAGGGCGGTCTGGCCATGGCGACGATCGTCGCCTGCGGCGGCTTCGCCTCTGTTTCAGGATCCAGCCTCGCCACGGCGGCGACCATGTCGTCGATCGCCATGCCTTCGATGCGCAAATACGGCTACTCGCCGGCGCTGTCCTCCGGCTCGGTCGCCGCGGGCGGAACGCTCGGCATCCTCATTCCGCCCTCCGTGATCATGGTCATCTACGGTTCGATGACCGAGACCTCGATCGGCGCGCTCTTCATCGCCGGCATCGTCCCCGGCCTGATCGGCATCCTGTTCTATGCCGCCGCCGTGCGCTTCACCGTCTGGCGCGACCCAGAGGCTGGTCCGGCCGGGCCCAAATTGCCGCTGCGCGATCGGCTTCGCGCCATCCGCGAGGTCTGGGCGGTGCTCGGCCTCTTCATCCTGATCATCGGCGGCATCTATCTCGGCGTCTTCACGCCGACCGAGGCAGCCGGCATGGGCGCGTCCGGCGCCTTCATCATCGCGCTGGTGAAGCGCACGCTGACGCCCGCCGCCTTCGCCCGCGTGTTGCTGGAGACGGTGCGCACGTCGGCCATGCTGATGTGCGTGCTGGTCGGCGCGCTGATCTTTTCGAACTTCGTCAACGTCGCCGGCGTGCCCAGCCAGGTCGTCGCGCTGATCAACTGGTTCGGGCTGCCGCCGATCGGCGTGATCCTGCTGCTGATCGTCTTCTACCTGATCCTCGGCTGCGTCTTCGATTCCCTAGCGATGATCCTGCTGACCGTGCCGATCTTCTTTCCGCTCGTCACCGGGCTCGGTTTCGATCCGATCTGGTTCGGCATCCTGATCGTCGTCGCGGTGGAAATCAGCCTGATCACCCCGCCGATCGGGATGAACATCTTCATCATCCGCACGGTGATGACCGACCTGCCGGTGACGACAATCTATCGCGGTGTCGTGCCCTTCATCGTGGCCGACATCATCCGGCTGGGGCTGATCGTGGCGGTGCCCGCACTGATCCTTTTCCTGCCCGAACAGATGGGCAAATGAAACGACCAAGGAGGAGACTATGAACGACCAGATCAAGGCCTACGCGATGACGATCGGCGGCAAGTCCGTCGACACGTCCGAGCACAAGGACATCATGAATCCCGCCACCGGCGCGGTCGTCGGCCGCATGCCGATGGGCTCCCGTGCCGATCTCGACGCGGCCGTCGCGGCGGCCCGCGCGGCGTTTCCCGGCTGGGCGGCGACGCCGGACGAGAAGCGCAAGGAACTCTGCCATGCGGTCGCGGCGAAGATCGGCGAGCATTCGGAGGAGATCGCCGCCATCATCACGGCCGAACAGGGCAAGCCGCTGAACGGCCTCGGATCGCGCTTCGAGATGGGCGGCTGCGTCGGCTGGGCCCATTCGACCGCCGATCTCGACCTGCCGGTCGAGACCATCCAGGACAACGAGGAAGGCAAGATCGAGCTGCACCGCAAGCCGGTCGGCGTCGTCGGGTCGATCACGCCCTGGAACTGGCCCGTGCTGATCGCGGTCTGGCACGTCCTGCCGGCGATCCGTGCCGGCAACACCGTCGTCATCAAGCCCTCGCCCTACACGCCACTGTCCACGCTGCGCCTGGTCGAGATCATGAACGAGGTCCTCCCGGCCGGCGTCATGAACGCGGTCAGCGGCGCAGACGATCTCGGCGCGGCGATGTCCGAGCACGAAGGCATCGACAAGATCGTCTTCACCGGTTCGATCGCGACCGGCAAGAAGGTCATGGGCTCCGCCGCCGGGACGCTGAAGCGCCTGACGCTGGAACTCGGCGGCAACGACGCGGGCATCGTCCTGCCCGACGCGGATCCCGCCGCCATCGCCGAAGGCCTCTTCTGGGGCGCCTTCATCAACACCGGCCAGACCTGCGGCGCGATGAAGCGGCTCTACGTGCACGAGAGCATCCACGACGCCGTCTGCGACGCGCTCGTCGACCTCGCGCAGAAGATGCCGATGGGCGACGGCTCGAAGGAGGAATCCGCGCTCGGACCGCTGTCGAACAAGATGCAGTTCGACAAGGTCGCCGGCCTCGTGGAAGACGCCAAGGCCCAGGGCGGCAAGGTGATCTCCGGCGGCGCGCCGATCGAAGGCGACGGCTATTTCTACCCGATCACCTTCGTCACCGAGGTCAAGGACGGCGTCCGCCTCGTCGACGAGGAGCAGTTCGGGCCGGTCCTGCCGATCATCCGCTACAGCGACGTCGACGACATCATCGCCAAGGCCAACGAGAACCCGCACGGTCTCGGCGGCTCGATCTGGGGAAGCGACATCGCGAAGGCCAAGGAACTGGCGCAGCGCCTCGAGGCCGGCACCGTCTGGGTCAACAAGCACGGCGCCATCCAGCCGAACGTCCCGTTCGGCGGCGTGAAATGCTCGGGCATCGGCGTCGAATTCGGCGAGGAAGGCCTGAAGGAATACACCAACGTTCAGATCGTCTGGGTCTGACGAAACCGACACCTGGTCCGTCTGCGAACCGCCCGCCTTCAAACGGCCGGGCGGTTTCGTTTTGTACGCGCTTCGGCAGGCGCCGCACGCGAAGACGCTGGAGATCAGCGGCCTCGCACGGTGTGTACGAAGCGCGTGAAGCCTTGGCCCCCCCGAGAGAATCCGCGTCAGTTCGATTCACGCTGCAGCACATCGCAGGCCACTCCAGGAAGATGCCCGGCCGGTACTGGCCGGGCACCTGCTGAGATGCCGATATCACATGTTTGCCGCGCGCCAAGCCTCGACCTCGGCGGCAACTTCGTCCTTGGACCAGTCATTGGCCGGGCCGATGAATTTCGGCTCGAGGAAGCCGGACGGATCGGCCGTTTCCTCGATCAGGCCGAATTTCATCATGGCCGGCTGGATGGAGCTCCAGGTCTCGGTCTGAAGGTCGCCCGCGTTCTCGGTGACCGACACGTTGAGACGGATCGCGTTCTCCAGATATTGCTGGCCGAAGGTCGGGTCTTCCCATTCTTCCGGCACCGTGGTCCGGGCGATCTCGGCGACGACGTCGGGGGCGATGGTGGCCACATACATGCCCTTCGCCCAGGCGCGCAGATAGCCCTCGAGACGTTCGGACTTGCCCTCGACCGCGTCGTCCAGCGCGACAAACACGTTGCCCGGCTTGGCTGAGACTTCCGACGGGGTGATCAGGTCGATCGCGATGCCGTTGGCCTGGATGGCCAGCCAGTCCGGGCCGGAGCCCGCGATCGCGGCGACGGTCTGGTCGCGGAAGGCGGCGGCCAGGGTCGGCCCCGCCTCGCCGACCACCACCATGGTGACGTCGTCTTCGGTCAGGTCACGGGCGTCGAGCGCGATCTGCATCGTCACGCGGTCGCGGTCAGACACGAGGCCCACCGTTTCGCCCTTCAGCTCGGACACGTCCTTGAAGTCGCTTTCCGCCGAGATCGCGATGCCGTCGGGCGCGGTCTGCATGACTTCGTAGACGACATTGACCGGCACGCCGGCCGCGACGGCCTGCAGCACTTCCGCCGAATCCATCATGGCGATGTCGGCCTGGCCGTTGCGCAGGAAGTTCACGAACGGGATCGGCGTATCGGAGGGCAGCAGGTTCACCTTGACGCCCTCTTCCTCGAAATAGCCGAGCGCCTCGCCGACGATCAGCGGGAAGTAGTTCGCCGAGCGCTGCTTGGGCATGATCGCGTTGACGGTGGTCAGGTCCTGCGCTGCCGCGGGCATCGCGACGATCGCGGCGACACCGAGCAGTGCGGCACGGGTCAGTCTCTTCATGTCTTTCTCCTCCCTTGGAGATGGCTACGTCGAAGTCTTGTTGGAGCGCACATCCCATTTGGCTCGCCGTCTTCGACTTACGGCGGCCATGCGCGCATCCCGACGCCAGAACACGATCCGGTCGTCGAGGATCTCGATGAGGTAGAAAAGCAGCAGTCCGAGCAGCGACATGCTCAACAGCGAGGCGATGGCGTTGCCCATCTGCAGCGCAAAGGCGTAGCGCTGCATCAGGATGCCGATGCCGGCCGTGCCCTGGCTGAACTCGGCCACGACCGCCCCGACCAGCGCCGTGGTGATCGCGATCTTGAACCCGGCGAAGACGAGCGGAAGCGCCTGCGGAACCTGCAGCTTCATGAAGGTCTGCCAGCGGCTCGCGCCGAGCGAGCGGAACATCTCGATCGTGTCCTCGTCGCCGCGGGTCAGCGCGATCAGCGCGTTCACGAAGACGGGGAAGAAGCAGACGATGGCGCCGAGCGCGATCTTCGAGGAATATCCGAAGCCGAACCAAGCGATGACGATCGGCGTCAGGGCCAGGCCGGGCGTGACGTTGAGCACGATGGCATAGGGCGCCACATAGCGCCGGAAGCTGGCGCTCAGCGCCGAACCGGCCGCCAGCGCCAAGCCGATCCCGCCGCCGATCACGAAGCCGGCGAAGGCCTCGTAGAAGGTGATCGCGAAGTGCCGGTAGATCGATCCCTTCTCGACATAGAGCTCGACTATACCCGCCGCGATCTCCGCCGGGCGCGGGAGCAGCACGGTGTCGATCAGGCCGAGACGCGCGGCGACCTCCCAGGTCAGGATGAACGCCACGAAGACGAGCAGGTGCTTGGCCGCCGACACGCCGCGTCCGAGCATGGTATAGACGGCCGCACTCATGTCCGCTTCTCCATGCGCTCGCTCCAGGCACGGGCACGCCTGCGCGACACCTGTTCGGTACGCCTGCGGTCCGACCAGAAGACGATCCAATGGTCGAGCGCCTCCATGCCGCGGAAGATGAAAAAGCCAAGCACCGTCAGCGTGAGCACACAGACAAAGGCCGAAGCCATGTTGAGGACGCCCGTATACTGGTTGATGAGGACGCCCAGCCCGGCATTCGAGGCGATGAATTCCGCCACCAGCGCACCGCCAAGCGCCGACGCCATAGCAAGCCGCAACCCGCCGAGGATCTCGGGCAGCGCGTCAGGCAGCATCAGCTTGCGGAAGATCTGCCACTTCGACGCGCGCATCGAGCGCATCATGTCCATCTCGTTCTCGTCGACATTGACCATGCCGTTGAGCGTGTTCACGAACGGGGCGAAGAAGCAGACGAGCATCACGATCGCGACCTTCGACGTCCAACCGAAGCCGAAGGCGGCGATGATCACCGGACCGATGGCGATGCGCGGCGTCGCCTCGGAAATGATGACATAGGGCTTGAGGTAGCGCCGCAGCCGGTCAGACATGCCGACGAGCAGCGCCAGGCCGATGCCGAGCACCGAGCCCGCCACGAAACCGGTCAGGACTTCGGCGACCGTCAGGCCGAGATGATCCCAGATGTTGCCCTGGGTGACGTAGAGGCGCCAGAAGCCCGCCAGGATGTCGGTGGGCCGGGGAAAGAACAGCGGATCGAGAAATCCGGTTCGCGCGCCGATCTCCCACGCCCCGAGCAGGCCGGCCAGGATGGCGACATGGTTGGCGACGATGCGCCAGGACCACTGACCGCTCGACGCCAGGGCCGATGTTTCGTCCGTGGCGCTCATTCGGCGCCACCGAGCGTGCTGCGGACTTCCGCCACCAGCGCGTTGAATTCGGGCGTCACCTGGATGGACGGATCGCGGGGGCGTTCCAACCCGACATCGATGATGCGGGCAATCTCGCCCGGACGCGGCGTCATCACGAAGACCCGGTCGGCCAGGAAGATCGCCTCACCGATATTGTGGGTCACGAACAGCGTGGTCGCACCGACTTCGCGCGTGATCCGTGCAAGTTCGACGTTGAGCCGCTCGCGGGTGAACTCGTCGAGGGCGCCGAATGGTTCGTCGAGGAGCAGCACATCGGCGCCGGTCTGCAGAAGCCGCGCCAGGGCGACGCGCTGCTGCATGCCGCCCGACAGCTGGCTCGGAAAGGAAAAGGCGAAGTCCTTGAGGCCGGCAAGCTCCAGCAGTTCGATCGCCTTGCGCCGCTCCGCCTGTCCCACACGGCCCTTGATCTCCGACGGCAGCAGGACGTTTTCGACGGCGGTGCGCCAGGCGAGAAGCGTGGGCTTCTGGAACATCATCGCGACATCGGTGCGGGGCCCGGTCACCTCTTCGCCGTGAACCCTGAGCTCGCCTGAACTGCGCGCGAGCAACCCCGCGACGATCCTGAGAAGGGTCGATTTCCCGCAGCCCGAAGGTCCGACCAGCGAGATGAACTCGCCGCGCTTGACCTCGAAATTGGCGCCCTGCAGCGCGATCACCCGGCCGTCGCCGAAGGTCTTGGCGACGTCGCGCGCCTCGATCAGCGTCTCACCCATCGCGGCGCCCGCGGTTTCCGCGGCATCACGCGGCTTGGCAAATGCCATCAATTCCTCCCATTCACCCCGTTCGTCGCGCCTTTCCGGCGCGTGTCGCTGTCATTGCGCCCGGCAGGCGCGATCAATGGCCGAGCATGGTCGACCGGATTTCCCTGAGATGCTCGCGCAGGGCCTCCTCGCCCGCCTCGATGTCGCGCTGGCGAAGCGCCTCCAGAATGCGCTCGTGGTGCTTCTGGTAGGTCGCGCGCGCCTCGTCGGTGAGGGTCCGCCGCTTGAGCGCGCCCCACTCACCGGTGTTGCGTGCTTCCGTCACGAGCTTGTAGGCGGCGATCATCACCGGGTTGCGCGTCGCCGCCGCGATCGCCTCGTGGAACGCCGCGTCCCAATGCTCGAATTGCTCGATCGTCCTGGCTTCGGCGCCCGCGGCGATGCATTTCGCCATGTAGTCGAAATCCGTGGTCGTGCCGTTGGTCGCCACCAGGCGGACAAGGGTCGGCTCGAAGGCCAGGCGCGCATCCATGATCTGGATGGGGCTGGAAACGGTGCCGAGGCTCTTTCCCTGGACTTCGCGCTCCGCGACGTAGCTGCCACTGCCCGCCACGCGCACGATGCGCCCTTCGCCCTCCAGCACGCTGAGCGCACTGCGAACCACGCCCCGCCCGACGGACAGCATCTCGCACAATGCCCGTTCGGTCGGCAGCCGGCTGCCAGCCGGATAGGTCCCGGCCTCGATGGCGTTGACGATGTAGGTTCTCACGGTTTGATCGTTTGCCTGCATTTGAGTGCTCGCAATCCTCTGTTAATTGGTTGACCATCTCAAACCAATTTGTCAAGCATCGGATAAATTGGTTGACAATTTGGCGCCATTTCGGTTTCCAATTCCAGAAAACAGGGAGGAAACACATGACCGCAGCTGCGGCGAACGACGCCGATGCCGACGAGCCGGCCCGCAAGCAGACCGCACTCCGCATATTGAGCGGCGGCGCCGCCAACGGACTGGTGACGCGTCTTGAACCCCGCTTCATCCGCGAGGGTGGCCCGGGCGTCGAAGGCGATTTCGGCGCGGTCGGCATGATGCGCGACCGGATCGTGGCCGGCGAAGCCGTGGACCTGATCATCCTCACACGCGCCCTGATCGACGCATTGTCGCAATCCGGCCACGTGGTCGCCGGCACCGCCCGTGACCTGGGCGCGGTCGTCACCGGCGTCGCTGTCCGCAGCGGCGAAGCGGAGCCGGACATCTCGTCGGGTGCCGCCCTCGCCCAGGCGCTGGCGCAGGCGCCGACGCTCTACGTTCCCCACACGATCGAATCGACCGCCGGGCGCCATGTCGCATCCGTCATCGACGCGCTCGGCCTGTCCGCGCTCTACGGTCCGCGCCTGCGGCAGTTCGCCAATGGCCAGACGGCCATGGCCGCGATGGCCGAGGACGGCGAAGAAGGCGCGATCGGCTGCACGCAGATCACCGAGATCCTGAACACCGACGGCGTCACCTATGTGGGCGACCTGCCCGACCAGTACGGATTGAAGACCGTCTACACCGCCGCCGTCAGCACGCGGGCGGTTCAACCCGACGCGGCCCGCACCCTGATCGAGATCCTCGTCGATCCGGCCGAGCAGGAGACGCGCCGCGCCGCCGGCTTCGCCTGACCGGGCCTCGAAAACAGGTATCCGGACGACCGGCAGAGGCCTTACCAGAGTTCAGCACATAACCAGCAGGGAGCACTGCAATCCGATGAAGCTCATCACTTTCGAACATGACGGCGCCGTGAAGGCAGGATACCTCGACGGCGATACGGCAGTCGTTTGTGACGATGGACCCGATGCCGTGACCGCCGTCCTTCGCCTTGTGCGCTCTGGCGGAGAATCTGCATGGCAGGAGAAAGCCAGGATCCACGTTTCAGGAATCAGGCTCCTCGCCCCGATCCCGCAGCCATTGCGCGACATCATCTGCGTGGGAAAGAACTATGTCGAGCACGCCGCTGAATTCCACGGTTCCGGCTTCGATTCCACCGGCAAGGAGGCGGTTCCGTCCCACCCGGTGATCTTCACGAAGGCGATGACATCGGTCATTGGCCCCGACGCTGAAGTGCAGAGCTTCACGGATCCCACCGAAACCGTGGATTACGAAGGCGAGCTCGGCGTCGTCATCGGCAAGACAGCCCGCCGCGTCTCCGGCGCGGAGGCTTACGACTACGTCTACGGCTACACGATCATCAACGACGTGACCTCACGCGAGCTTCAACAGCGCCACAACCAGTGGATCATCGGCAAGGGGCTCGACACGTTCTGCCCGATGGGACCCTATGTAGCGACCGCCGACGAAATCGCGGATGTTGACGCGATGGAACTCGTCACGACCGTCAATGGCGAGGAGCGCCAGAGGGCGGTTGTGAGGGATCTCGTTTTCGATATTCCGACCCTCATCGAGACCCTGACAAGGACGGCAACGCTCCTGCCAGGCGACATCATCGCGACAGGAACACCGGCAGGTGTCGGCATTGGGTTCAAGCCGCCCCGATATCTGCGGGCTGGAGACACTGTAGCGATAACGATCACCGGCCTCGGCGATCTTTCGAATCCGATCGTCTAGGCCCCCCGAGCAGCCGTTGTCAGCCTTATGGCGTGAATGCGCACCCAATGCCTGTCTGCGGCATGTAGATCCAAATCTGGCTGGCGCTGTGACGGCGCCCCAGTCACCAAGCCGAGTTCAACGCCATGTCTGAAATCGGCCGTGCGGCGGCCGGCCAAATGCGGTCCCGCACGTTCCCAGCCGTTTCCGCTATCGAATGAAATCGCTGGTGCCCCCGGAGAGACTCGAACTCCCGACCCTCTGATTACAAATCAGATGCTCTACCAACTGAGCTACAAGGGCATGCCATGGCGATAGCACAATCACATAGGCTGTAAAGAGACTATTTGACAGCCCTGTGCTAAGCGCATCGCGATTGTGTGAATGAAAGCCGCCCATCGATGATCACCGATTCCATCGCGTTCCTGTCCTCCGACACGCCGGAAGCCAGCGAATCCGCTGCGCGCCTGGCCGCGCTCTACGGTCAGGATCCGATCGAGGAGGCGCAGACCATCGTCGCGCTGGGCGGCGACGGCTTCGTGCTGCAGACGCTGCACCAGTTCATGAATTCGGGCAAACGCATCTACGGGATGAACCGGGGTTCCGTCGGCTTCCTGATGAACGATTACCGCGAGGACGGGCTGCGCGAGCGCATCGCGGCCGCGGAACCCGAGACGATCCGGCCGCTGCGCATGCGCGCAGAGGACATGAACGGCGAAGTGGTGGAGGCGTTTGCCATCAACGAGGTCTCGCTGTTCCGGCAATCCTACCAGGCGGCCAAGATCGCCATTCACGTGGACGGCAAGGAGCGGCTGGCCGAACTCGTCTGCGACGGCGTGATGCTGGCGACGCCGGCCGGCTCGACGGCCTACAACCTGTCGGCCCAGGGGCCGATCATTCCCATCGACGCGCCGCTTCTCGCGCTGACGCCGGTCAGCCCCTTCCGGCCGCGGCGCTGGCGCGGCGCGCTCCTGCCCAACCAGGTCTCGGTGACCTTCTCGATCCTTGAAGCCGGCAAGCGGCCGGTCAACGCCGTCGCCGACCACACCGAGGTCAAGTCCGTCCGCTCGGTGCGGATCGAGGAAGCCCGCGACGCGACGGCGACGCTCCTCTTCGACGCCAGCCATTCATGGGACGAACGTATTCTCGCCGAACAATTTCGCTATTGAACGTGTCGGAAGGTCCGCAAATCACGCGGATATGACATTTCGATTGCGAAAATCACCCGAATTTCCCCTCAAAACGCGGGAATTCCGGGCTTCCGGTTGACTTTGAGCCCTCAAACGCCTAGGCCCGGCGCAAGAGCGCGGGCTTCCCCCGCGCATTGATCCGTTTTCGATTTACGAAGCGTGGATATCCATTGACATTATTTTCCGAACTCGGACTTTCCGCAAAAGTCCTGCAGGCCGTTGAGGCCGCCGGCTACACCGAACCGACGCCGATCCAGGCTCAGGCCATTCCGCATGCGCTCGAGGGCAAGGACGTCCTCGGCATCGCCCAGACGGGCACCGGCAAGACGGCCTCCTTCGTGCTGCCGATGATCACCCGGCTCGAACGCGGCCGCGCCCGCGCCCGCATGCCGCGCACGCTGATCCTCGAGCCGACCCGCGAACTGGCGGCACAGGTCGAAGAGAACTTCAACAAGTACGGCGTGAACTCCAAGCTCAGCGTCGCCCTGCTGATCGGCGGCGTCTCCTTCGAGGAGCAGGACCGCAAGCTGCAGCGCGGCGTCGACGTGCTGATCGCCACCCCCGGCCGACTGCTCGACCATTTCGAGCGCGGCAAGCTCTTGCTGACCGGCGTGGACATTCTCGTCATCGACGAGGCCGACCGCATGCTCGACATGGGCTTCATTCCCGACATCGAGCGCATCTGCAAGCTGATCCCCTTCACCCGCCAGACGCTGTTCTTCTCGGCCACCATGCCGCCGGAGATCACCCGCCTCGCCGACCAGTTCCTGCACACGCCCGTGCGTGTCGAGGTCGCCCGCGCGTCGTCCACGGCAACCACCGTCGAACAGAAGCTGCTCGGCGTGTCCAAGAAGGACTACGAGAAGCGCGCCGCCCTGCGCGACCTGATCCGCGACCAGGTGAACCTGAAGAACGGCATCATCTTCTGCAACCGCAAGCGCGACGTCTCCGACCTGTTTCGGTCGCTTGACCGCCACGGTTTCTCCGTCGGCGCGCTGCATGGCGACATGGACCAGCGCTCGCGCATGGCGATGCTCGCCGGCTTCAAGGAAAACAAGATCCAGCTGCTCGTCGCATCCGACGTCGCGGCGCGCGGTCTCGACATTCCGGATGTCAGCCACGTCTTCAATTTCGACGTGCCGATTCACGCGGAAGACTACGTCCACCGCATCGGCCGGACGGGTCGCGCGGGCCGCAGCGGCGCCGCCTTCACGCTGGTCGCCAAGCCGGACATGAAATATCTCGAGGCCATCGAGAAGCTGATCACCCGCGAGATCGATTGGCTGGAACCGATCCCCGAGAGCAGCAGCGACGACGACGACACGGACCGTCGCCGCGGGCGCAAGGATCGCGGCGAGAAACGCGGCAAGCGTGGCAAGGAAGCACGGGACGAAGCGCCCCGTTCGGAGCCGGAAGCGACGGCGACCGCCGAGCCTGAGGAGCAGACCGAGAAGCGCGCCGCCAAGCCGCCGCGCAAGTCGGAACCGCGCAAATCCGAATCGCGTGGCGACCGCGACCGCAAGGGCCGCCGGAACCGCGACGACGACGGCCCCGCGCCTGTCGGCTTCGGCGAGGAAATCCCCGCCTTCATGATGAACGGCCTGTAAGGCCCTCACGCATCGCAAAATACGAAAACGCCCGGAGCATCGCCCGGGCGTTTTTCGTTTCTGTCGTTGCGGACGCGGCCTAGAGAGCGCCGCGCGCCTCCGCCAGTTCCTTCAGGTCGGCCGGCTGCAGCTCGACCGATTCGCCGCAGCCGCAGGCGGAAGACTGGTTCGGGTTGTTGAAGACGAAGCCGGTGCGCAGCTTCGTCACCTCGAAATCCATCTGCGTGCCGAGCAGATAGAGCATTGCGGCCGGATCGATCCAGAGATTGGCGCCGTTATGCTCGATATGGTCGTCCTTCGCGTCAGCCTCGGCGACGAGATCGACCGTGTATTCCATCCCGGCGCAGCCGCCCTTCTTGATGCCGACACGCACGCCCTGCACGCCGTCACGCGTGGAAACGATCTCCTTGACCCGCTCCGCGGCGGCGTCCGTCATGGTCATGATGGCTAATGGCATGGCTGCAAATCCGATTCTCGATTTAGGCCGAATCTAGGTATCGCCGAACGTTTCGGCAACCGCGCCGGCAAAAAGGCGTCCGACCTACCAGATCACCTTTTCCATGATCACGGCGGGAATGCCCGAGCCTTTCACCCCACAATCGGGCGTGGTGCCGGCCTTCTTGAAACCGTTGCGGCCGTAGAAATCGACCGCGCGATCATTGGCTTCCTCGACTTCCAGGCGAATCTTCCGCACGTCGGGAAAACAGGCCTCGACCTCGATCAGCAATTTCTTGCCGACGCCCGCCCCTTGCGCGGCTGGCCGCACATAGAGCTGGTGAAGCATCGACGTATCTGCGTCGATCTGGCTGACGAAGGCCATGCCCGATATTTCGGCGCCGTCGTCGCAGACGACGAACTCGGAGCGCGGCTTGGTCATGCGCTGCTTGAGCGCATCGACAGAGTGCCAGGCCGCTGTCAGTTCAGCGACCTTCTCCTTACCGTAAATCGAATCGTAGGTATCGTGCCAAGTTTCGGTCAGCATCGAGCTGATCGTTTCAAGGTCGTCATAAGACGCGGTGCGTATCCACATCGCTTTTTATTAAGGCCCCGGTTCCGGCGATACGCGACCATTCCACATTCGTCCAAGCGTTGACAAGGGGCGAATGGCAACAGTCTGCCGCGCCGAAGCGCAATCGGGGCCTTATCGGGTGCTGGCCGGGCCGGCCCGGCGTCAGTCCTCGACCCCGAGCTTCGACTTCACCAGCGCCTGCACGGCCTGCGGGTTGGCCTTGCCGCCGGTGGCCTTCATCACCTGCCCGACGAACCAGCCGGCCAGCGACGGCTTCGCCTTGACCTGCTCGACCTTGTCGGGATTGGCGGCGATGATCTTGTCGACCTCGGCCTCGATGGCGCCGGTGTCGGTCACCTGCTTCATGCCCTTGGCCTCGACGATCGCTGCCGGGTCGCCGCCCTCGTTCCAGACGATCTCGAACAGGTCCTTGGCGATCTTGCCGGAGATCGTGCCTTCCTTGATCAGGTCGATGACGCCGCCGAGCTGCGCCGGGGTGACCGGCGTTTCGTCGATGCCCAGACCGGCCTTGTTGAGCGCGCCGAGCAGATCGTTGATCACCCAGTTGGCCGCGGCCTTGGCGTCGCGCCCTTCCGCAACCTGCTCGAAATAGTCGGCGATCGCCTTTTCGGAGACGAGGATGGACGCGTCATAGGCCGAAAGGCCGAGCGACACGAAGCGCGCCTTCTTGTCGTCCGGCAGTTCCGGCAGGTCGGCTGCCAGCGCGGCGACGAAGGCGTCGTCGAATTCCAGCGGCAAAAGGTCCGGATCGGGGAAGTAGCGATAGTCGTGCGCCTCTTCCTTGGAGCGCATGGAACGCGTCTCGCCCTTGCCCGGATCGAACAGGCGCGTCTCCTGGTCGATCGCGCCGCCGTCCTCCAGGATCGCGATCTGGCGGCGGGCCTCATATTCGATGGCCTGGCCGACGAAGCGGATGGAGTTGACGTTCTTGATCTCGCAGCGCGTGCCGAATTCGCCGCCCGGCTTGCGCACGGAAACGTTGACATCCGCGCGCATGGAGCCCTCGTCCATGTTGCCGTCGCAGGTGCCGAGATAGCGCAGGATCTGGCGCAGCTTGGTCAGATAGGCCTTGGCCTCGTCGGAGGACCGCAGGTCGGGTTTCGACACGATTTCCATCAGCGCCACGCCGGAACGGTTCAGATCCACCAGCGTCATGGTCGGATGCTGGTCGTGCATCAGCTTGCCGGCGTCCTGCTCCAGGTGCAGCCGCTCGATGCCGATCTCCACATCCTCGAACTCGCCCTTGCGGTCGGGACCGACGGAAATGATGATCTGCCCCTCGCCGATGATCGGCTGCTTGAACTGGGAAATCTGGTAGCCCTGCGGCAGGTCCGGATAGAAGTAGTTCTTGCGGTCGAAGACGGACTTGTTGTTGACCTGCGCCTTCAGGCCGAGGCCGGTGCGCACGGCCTGCTTCACGCATTCCTGGTTGATCACCGGCAGCATGCCCGGCATGGCGGCATCGACCAGCGAGACGTTGGCATTCGGCTCGGCGCCGAATTCGGTCGAGGCGCCGGAGAACAGCTTGGACTGCGAAACCACCTGCGCGTGGACCTCCATGCCGATGACGATCTCCCAGTCGCCGGTGGCGCCGGGGACGAAGCGTTTCGGGTCGGGGGTGCGGGTATCGACGATGGTCATTGTGGCACGTGTTTCTTTGCTGATCCGTTTGGCTGTTCGTTAGTGCAACGCAGAAGTGCCTGCAAGACGCTTTGGCTTTTCGCGGTCTTTCAAGGCATTTGCGGCATGGTTTTGCGGGCCGCCAGAGGGCGTGCGGCCCGCTTTCCGATCAGTTCGTCTGGATCGAAATGCCCTTCTCGCCCATCTCGATCTTGATGCCTTCCGGCTGCTGGCGTTCCTGATAGAGGAAATAGCCCAGCACCAGTAGCCCGGCGACGAGAAGCGCTATGACGGCGTAGAGGGCGTTGCGGTTCATTCCGTGTGTCTCCGTTTGACGATCCGTTTCGAAGTGCAAGCTTATCCGACATCGCGTTCCGGCGAACAAGGGAGCCGGACGAAAGCGGGCCGCGTTCGGCGCGACGCCTTGTTGACACAGATCAAGGGCAGCCCCGCCCGATCCGTGAAGAAATGGCGGCCAGACATCAATCGAGGGGGAAAACGATGCTGTCCATCCGCCATTTCTTCGCGACGCCGCGCCGTGGCATGCTGTTTCACGTCATGGTCGAGAAGCTCGGCCTGCGCCAGGCGCTCGACGCAAGGCCCCAGGTCGAGGCCGTCGTGAAGCGCGCACAGAGCCGTTGCGCCGGTTGCGGCCGCGAGGATAGCTGCCAGGTCTGGCTCTCGGACAATGATTCGCCCGCCGAAGCGCCCTATTTCTGCAAGAACCACGACATGCTGGAGCGCCTGAAGCACGAGGTCGAGGCGGAAGCGGTTCTGCAGCCCGCCTGACCTTCCGGCACCGGAGCCCCGACGGTTGAGGGTGGCATCCAAGGCGAGCGAGCTTTTGCGCTAACTTAACGTTTCGCGCATAGATTGTCCCGCGAACCCGCCGCCACCGATCGCCAGCAGCTGGAGCCGCACAATGTCCGTCAAGACGATCGCCGCCATCCTCGTCGTCGCCGGCGTCACGGGTGCCGGTGTCGGATACCTCCAGCGCAATCCCGGCGCGCTGTCATCGGCCGGCTCGCAGCTGATGGCGTTTCGCGAGAAGCCCGGCTCGAGGACGCAGAGCGGCCCCAGCCCGGCATGGACCGAGGGCTACCGCCTGTGCCGTCGCGATTTCTCCGCCGTCATGACCGGCAAGACGCCGACGCGCCGCAACGATTCCTGCCGGTGTTTCGCCGATGCCTACGGCACGTGGACGACGCTCTCCCGGGATCTGGGCAAGCCGATGATCTATCTGAAGCTCGTCGAGGTCCACGCCCGCAGGGGCGTGCAGCTTCAAAGCCGGACGACCTATTCGTCGAACAACAGGCTGTCCCCGCATGAGCGCAACGTGCGACTGTCACAGAGCCGCGACATTGCCGGCCAGTTGCAGCGCAATGCCGACAGGATCATCGCCGCCGGCGGCAAGGACCTCCTCGACAACCATCCCATGCGCGCGATGCTCATGAATTTCCGCATCCGCATGCTGTTTGCCCATTGCGACATCGTCGACATGTGACGGGTCGGCCCGCCGCGCGACAACGGCCCGTCATTCGCCGGGCGCCGTCAAGGTCTCGCGCATGAGCGCCCATTCCGCCTCGAGTGTGCCATCCTGGCGCGCCCGGCCCGCACGGCGATACCAGTAGTCCGCGTTCCAGTCGTCGCCCTCGATGCGATGGCACAGCGCGTGCAGCCAGTCGAACGCGGCCTCACCTTCATGCGCCTGCGCGATCTCGTGGGCGCGCTCCCAATCGGCGCCCATCCGCAAACCGCCGGATTTCAAATGGTCGAGCGCTTCCACCAGCAATCTTACATCACCCGCCATGCGGCCCTCCCGTTCGTTTCGAGACACGCGTCCGAGCCTATCGGGGCCGGCAACCATCGCCAAGCGCGGGCCATCCCGCGAAAAAGATGAAAATTCAGCCTTTGCAGCTCGCATTCAACGTTTTCTTCACGGGATCGGCCCATGATCGCGCGAAAAGGAACTCGTTGGTGCGCTTCACTCTCATCCTGGTCGGAACGGCTCTTGCCGCAGGCAGCCTGGGCGGCGCTGCGTCGCATTTGCACGCCACGGGAAAGCTCGGCAGCGTCGATGTCGTCATCGACGGCGCGAAGGGCAAGCTGCGCGACACGATGCGCGACTTCGACGGAAACTATTACGAGCGCGGCGCCGATTACGCGACCTGCGCGCAGGCTTTCGGCAGCCGCGCCGTCGGCTACCTGTCCAATTCCGAAGTCACCTTTTCCTGCGAATGCTTCGACAAGCAGATGGCCGGCATTGGCGGCGTGGACCGGAAGACGGCGATCAAGGCCCTCGGACCGGGGCCGGACGCCACGCCAGCGGCGGCGCGCGACGTGAACTATCACATCACGGCCGTCGCCAAACGCATTCTCAACAAGTGCGACATCGTCCCGTGGCCGGAAAAGCCGGCCCTGCTGCGCCACCCGATCTGAGGCGTAGCCCGGTTCCTACCACCATTTCTCCGGCGTGAACCGACCGGCGGCCTGTTCGATGGCGTAGCCCGCGCGGAACAGCGTATCCTCGTCGAAGGGCTTGCCGATGAGCTGTAGGCCGAGCGGCAGGCCCTGATGATCGAGGCCGGCCGGAACGGCGATGCCCGGCAGGCCGGCCATGTTCACCGTCACCGTGAAAATGTCGTTCAGATACATCTTGACCGGATCGGCATGCAGGTCCTGGTCGGCGATGCCGAAGGCGGCCGACGGGGTCGCGGGCGTCAGGATTGCGTCGACGCCGGCGTCAAAGGCGATCTCGAAATCGCGCTTGATCAGCGTCCGCACCTTCTGGGCGCGCAGGTAGTAGGCGTCGTAATATCCGGCCGACAGCACATAGGTGCCGATCATGACGCGGCGCTTGATCTCGTCGCCGAAGCCTTCGGCGCGGGTCTTCTCATACATGTCGGCGATGTCCTTGCCCGGCACGCGCAGCCCGTAGCGCACGCCGTCATAGCGCGCCAGGTTGGACGAGGCTTCCGCCGGCGCGACGATGTAATAGGCCGGCAGCGCGTATTTGGTGTGCGGCAGGTGGATGTCGACGATCTCGGCGCCGGCGTCCTTCAGCCAGGCGATGCCCTGCTGCCAGAGCGCCTCGATCTCCTCGGGCATGCCGTCCATGCGATACTCGGCGGGAATGCCGATCTTCATGCCCTTGACCGACTGTCCGACCGCCGCCTCGTAATCCGGCACCGGCGCGTCCACACAGGTCGTGTCCTTGTCATCGACGGAGGCCATCGATTTCAGCAGGATCGCCGCGTCGCGCACGTCTCGCGCGATCGGGCCTGCCTGGTCGAGCGACGAGGCGAAGGCGACCATGCCGAAGCGCGAGCAGCGGCCATAGGTCGGCTTGATGCCGACCGTGCCGGTAAAGGCGGCCGGCTGGCGGATCGAGCCGCCGGTGTCGGACGCCGTCGCGGCGGCGCAGAGATGCGCGGAGACGGCCGTCGCCGAACCGCCGGAGGAACCGCCGGGCACCAGGTCCTTGTTGCTGCCGTTCGCCCGCCACGGGTTCTTGACCGGGCCGTAATAGGAGGTCTCGTTGGAGGAGCCCATCGCGAACTCGTCCATGTTCAGCTTGCCGAGCATCACCGCGCCGTCAGCCCAGAGATTGGCCGTGACAGTGGATTCGTAGCGCGGCTCGAATCCGTCAAGCACGTGGCTGCAGGCCTGCGTGTGCACGCCCTCGGTGGCGTAGAGGTCCTTCACGCCGAGCGGGATGCCTTCCAGCGCGCCGCCCTCGCCCTTGCCCAGACGCTCGTCGGACACCTTGGCCATGGCGCGCGCCTTGTCCGCGGTCACCGCGACATAGGCGTTCAACTCGGCATTGGCGGCGTCGATCGCGGCCAGATAGGCGTCGGTCAGCTCGGTGGCGGTGATCTCCTTGGCACGCAGTTTCTCGCGCGCCTCGGCAATGGTGAAGCTGGTCAGGTCGGTCATGGGGTCTCGGCAGGTCTCAGGATCTCGGGCACAAGGTGTATTCGCCGCTCAGATAGCTGGCGGCTTCGTAAGGGTCGGTCTCCGCTGCATCGGTCTGCGGCAGGTGAAACAGCGTCTCGGCAACCACATATTCGTTCTGCGATTGAACCGTCAGCGTGTTGGAAAAGTCGTTGAAGATCAGCGCGAAGCTGTCCGGCCGGTTGATGCCGGAATCGTCACCGCAGGCCGCCGTGGCGATCCACAGGAAGGCCTCGCCGGTCTCGCGATCGACATCGGGAAGGAAGCGCAGGAAAGAGCAGCCGATCTCGTAGCCGAACAGCCCCTGCTCGGTCACCTGCAGCGTTCTCTCCACGCCGTCCGGACCTTCGTCGCCGCCATCGGCGCAGGCCGAAAGGTCACGCGCGAAGCGTGCGCCGTCCTGCAGGAAATCCGGAACGCTCGGCATGTCCTGCGCGAGGGCCGAGCCGGCGATCAGGCTGACGGCCGCGAACGCGGCAACAGTTCTTGCGGCGGTCTTCATGGCGTCAGTCCCTTTTCGTAGAACACGTTGTATTCGGAATCAGGATAGTCGGCGAACGCGCCGCAGCGCGAAAAGCCGCCGCGCTCATAGATGCGCCAGGCCGGTTCGAACCCCTCAGTCGAGCCGGTTTCGAGACGCAGCATGACAAGCCCGCGCTCGCGCGCCTCCGCCTCGATGGCATTCAGGATCAGCCGGCCGACGCCGCTGCCGCGCACGGACGGATCGGTGAACATGCGCTTGACCTCGCCATAGGTCTCGTCATGCACCTTCAGCGCGCCCATGCCGACGGCCTTGCCCGCATCGTCGCGCGCCACGAAGAGCACTGTGTCGGGTCCGGCCATCTGCTCGACGGTCAACTGGAACTGGAATTCGCGCGGCGAAAGCGGGATCAGATAGTCGTTCAGCGCCGCGACCATGGCGCGCACGTCATCCTGCAACGGCGTTTCGCGTGCGATCTTCATTGCTTATTCCACGACCTTCGGCACGAGGAAGAAGTTGTCTTCCGTGGCGGGCGCGTTGGCGACGATGTCACCGGACTTGTCGCCGTCTGTGACGGCGTCGACGCGCTTCTTCATGTCCATCGGCGTGACCGAGGTCATCGGCTCCACGCCGTCGACGTCGACTTCGTTCAACTGCTCGACGAAGCCAAGGATCGTGTTCAACTCGCCTTCCATGCGCGCCGCTTCCTCTTCGGTGACGGCGATACGGGCGAGTTTGGCGACGCGCTTGACGGTGGCGAGGTCGACGGACATGCGGGGCTCCGGAACAAGGTTCGAATTCGCCCGCTATAGCCCCGCCCTTGGCGCTGTGCAACACGCGCGGCACCTTGCAGGCGCAGGTCAGTCCTCGCGGTAGACGGCGAGCGTGTAGGCCGAATGGCGCGACGCAAGCCGCGGCTCCCGCGTCTCCACCGTCACGAGCAGACGATCAAGCGGTTTCCCGTTTGCCTCGGTGCGGAAAACGCCGTTGTCGCCCGGGCGCAGATTGACCACCTTGCCGTCACTGCCGACACCCGCGACACGTGCCCGCATGCGGTGCTCGCCATCGGCGGGCTGAAGCGCCACCGCGACACTGCCGAGCCATCCCTCGGAACTGCCCGACTGTTGCGGCAGGGCGACCTCCCAGACATCCGCAAGATCGTCATGACCGACATGGCCGGTGGCCTGGCTGTCGATGGCCAGCGCCGCCGGATGATCGGCCGAGGAATCGCGACCAAGCGCGCCGTCCGAAACATCCAGCCGATCGATGGCGAAAACCGTGTCCGGCGCCACCACCTCGTAATCGTCGCCCACGGCGAGCACGAAGCCGTCGCCACTCGTCTCGGCATATTCCAGCACCGCGGAGCTGCCGGGCACGTTGCGCTGGCGCGCCGGCCTGCTGCCGACCCTCTGGCCAGCCTCGTCGAAAGCCGACAGCGTGAAGGCGCCGAGCGCGCTGGTCAGTTCCACCGCCTCGCCGTTCGGACCGGGCGCCGCGCGCCAGGATTGCAGCATGCCGCGCACGCGGACGAGGTCCCCCGATTGCGCCGCCACCCGGTAGAAGCGCCGTTCCTTCACGGCGAGCAACTCGCCGAGCGTGTAGAGGCCCGGTTCGATCGGCACCGCCGTCTCGAGCGTCTCGCCGCCGGCCGCCGGGTTGTCGCACTTCTCGACGCGGCGCTCGATCTTGCGATAGGTGACCGCAAGCGCCGCATCCAGAGCGGAGGCCAGTCCGGAGGCGTCGGCCGCGTCGAAATAGGCGCCGCCGCCCGCGCCCGCGATCGCTTCCATCTGCGCGCGCTGGTCTGCGTCGAGGTCGAAGCCGACCACATAGGTGGTCACGGCCGCGCCCGCGAGGTCGTTGCCCGCCTCGGCAAGGCTTTTCGCAATCGGCGTGTAGCCGTAAGGGGGCAGCCCGCCGGCCAACGCCGCCAGCTCCCTACCCTTGCGCACGGCAAACCCGCCGATCAGCGCCGTGTTGGGGCAGGACGCCTCGGGCGTCTTCTCCACGGTCGTGTCGAAGCCGTAGGCGCGCAATCCGACCAGCGCGTCGGTGCCGTCCAGCTTGGCGAGCGCATCGGCAAGAGCCGAGCGGGCGATGTCGATCTTCGCGGCTCCGCCGATCCGCGCTGCCATCGAGCCGGACGCGTCGTAGATGAAATGGACGGCGACGCCGCCCTGCTCTCTCGCCGCCGCCTCCTGCGCCGTCCGGCCGAAAACTTCGTCGTAATGGCGCTGCAGATCATCGAAGGCGGGGCATTCCGGCATGTCGTTGTCGACGGCGACACTCTCCTGCGCGTGCCCGGACACTGCCAGGGCGAGTATCGCCAATGCACAAACCGAAATTGTCCTGCCCGACATGCCTGCCTCCCGATCAAGAACTGTCCGCAACTGTGATAACGTTGCGTAACAGGCAGATGTCAGCGCGTGAAGCCTTCCCGGCCGGGCAGGAACTCTTGCGTCAGGACAGCTCGATCGCCTTGCCGACCTCCGGCACGGTGACCGACTTGCCGTCCTCTTCCATCGCCGCGATGAAAGTCTCGGCGGTCGGATCGACCAGCGGGAAGGTCGCGTAGTGGCACGGAATGATCGTCTTGAAGTTGAAATAGCGCCGGCATGCGATCGCCGCCACCGCGCCGCCCATGGTGAACCGGTCGCCGATCGGAACGATGCCGATCTGCGGCTGGTGCAGCTCCTGGATCAGCGCCATGTCGCCGAAAATGTCGGTGTCGCCCATATGGTAGAGCGACGGCGCGTCGGGGAAATGCAGGATCAGCCCGGCGGGATTGCCCATATAGAGGTTCCTGCCCTCGCCGATCTGGGTCGACGACGAGTGGTCGGCGCGCACGAAGCTGGTGGTGAAGCCGCCGCAATCGACCGTCCCGCCATGATTGCCGGGATTGATCTTGCTGCCGTCCACGCCCTGGCCGACGAGATACATGCAGATCTCGAAATTCGCGACGAGCATCGCGCCCGCCTGCTTCAGGATGGCGGCCGCGTCGCCGATATGGTCGTCATGGCCGTGGGTCAGGAGCACATGGGTCACACCCTCGGCGACCTCCTCCCAGCCGCCGTCCCATTTCGGGTTGTCCGACAGGAACGGGTCGATCAGGATCTGGGCGTCGCCCGTCTCGACGCGAAATGCGGAATGTCCGTACCAGGTGAGCTTCATCGCAAATGTCTCCTCGAAATGATGTCAGAACCGCTGTAAACGACCACCCCAACAATGACGCGGACGATTGACACGATCATGGCGGAAATCACCATTGAAGACATCGCCGAAACGGTGAAACCGGGTCAAGTCGTCGCCGGCCTCGATCTGGGTACGAAAACCATCGGCGTGGCGATCAGCGATCGCGGCCTGACGCTTGCCACCCCGCGGCCGGTGATCCGGCGCACGAAATTCACCGCCGACGCAACCGCCTTGCTGGCGCTGCTGGACAAGGAGAATGCCGGCGCGATCGTGCTCGGCCTGCCGCTCAACATGGACGGCAGCGAAGGCCCCCGCGCCCAGGCGACACGGGCGTTTGCCCGCAACCTGTCGACGAAGACCGACCTGCCAATCGCCTTCTGGGACGAGCGTCTGTCCACGGTCGCCGCCGAGCGGTCTCTGCTCGAACAGGACGTCTCGCGCGCACGGCGCGCCGAGCGGATCGATTCGGCGGCAGCCGCCTTCATTTTGCAGGGAGCGCTCGACCGGCTCTATTCGGCCGGAAGCTGAGCCGGAACCGTTTCACCGCTCTCGACGCGCATGGCGCCGTCCGGCGCCGCCTTGCGGGCAGCCCACCAACGCCGGATTTCGCGGCGCTTGCGGAACGCCACGATGGCGAAGATCAGCCCGGTGTCGAAGATGCAGGCCCGCAGGAACAGGACCGGGATCCGCGCCGGGTCGATGCCGAGCAGCGAACCGTAGATGTGGAAAACCAGGTCATGCAGGTCGCGGCTGAAAACCGTCAGCCCGAAATTCACGTCGTAATAGGACAGGCCGAACCAGCCCCAGAAAAGCGCCAGCGGCATGAACCACAGCCAGAAGAGATACCGCATCAGCGTGGCTCCCGGTAGTCGTTGGCGGGCGTGCCCATCGCAGCGAGGCGGGCGCTGAAACTCGCCATCTGCCGCGCCAGGTGACCGGCGGAATCACGCGGTTCGATCACCGGCAGCGATTCGTCCCTCGTCGTCGTCCAGGCCAGTTCGACACCCCCGGCCGCCAGCAGCGTCACCAGCGTCGAAAGCTTGATCGCGAGAAACAGCGGCACCGCCTGCGGCACGCCGATGAAGGTCGCGGCGAGCATGCCGAACCCGGCGGCCAGCAGAACCCAGGCGAAAGCGGCGCCCAGCGACAGGACGCGCTCGCGACGCTCCTCCTCGTCGGTCGCCACGGCGATCATCAGGGCCCAGAGAACCGCGGTCAGCGTCACGACGATGATCGCCGTCAGGATGGCGCGCCCGACCGCGAAGTCGCCCGCCAGTCCGGGCACGTCGATCAGCACCGCCTGCATTTCATAGAGAAGGCCGTGACCGGCCGCACCCCAGCCGCGCGTCACCACGGCCACCAGGAAGGCGATCCAACTGAAAAGAATGCTGCCGAGAAGAATACGCCGCATGTCGCCCCCGTTTCGTCCACTGAAGTATCGATCGCGCGCAATGAGGTCGCAACGTATACCCTTTGTTAAGGTTAACGGCTATTCACAGGCGCTTGCCCGACGCCTGCGCATGCTGCATGAGTGGGCCTCCCGCCCCCTCGAAGCCTCCCCGATGATCCCAGTTTTCAATGCCATTCTGCCGATTTTCCTGCTGATCCTGTCCGGTCAGGGCTTGCGGCACGTCCCGCTGTTCACCGCCGATTTCTGGCGCGGCATGGACACGCTGGGCTACTACGTTCTCTACCCGGCGCTGCTCTTCGTGACGATCATGCGCGCGGATTTCTCCGCCCTGACGCTTGATTCGGTCGCCATCGCGCTTGGCGGCGCGAATCTCGTGTCGGTCGTCGGCGTGCTGCTAGCCTGGCCCCTGCTGCGCGCGACGTCGAAGATCAGCCGACCGGGCTTCTCCTCCGTGTTCCAGGCGACCGTGCGCTGGAACGGCTTCATGGCCTTCGCGGTCGCCGAACGGCTGTTCCCGCCGGAAGGCGCGGCGATGGTCGCGCTCGTCATGGCGTTCCTGATCATTCCGGTGAATATCGAGGCGGTTGCCGTCGTCTCGTGGTTTGCCGGCAAGGATCCCAATTTCGGCGCGGTCCTGCGCAAGATCGCCATCAATCCGATGGTCCTGGCCACCGGCTCGGCGCTGGTGGTGCGCGCCCTGCCGTTCACCCTGCCCGAACCCTTGATGCAGATGCTCGACCTCGTGGCCCGCGCCGCGCTCGGAATGGGCCTCTTGTCGATCGGCGCCGGATTGAAACCGCGAAACGTCTTGAGGCCGAACGCGGCTCTCGTGCTGGCCACGGCCGCGAAGCTGATCCTCTATCCGGCACTCGTCCTGGCGCTGGCGCTGGCGCTTGGCTTGCAGGGCGATCAGATTTCCTATCTGGCGCTGTGCGCGGCCGTGCCGACGGCCATGAACGGCTATGTCCTGGCGCGCCAGATGGGCGGCGACGCCGAACTCTACGCGGCGATCGTCACGGTGCAGACCGCGGCGGCCTTCCTCACGATCCCTGCCGTTCTCGCGATCGCCAATCAGCTCTCGGGCGGATAGAGCGCTTCGAGCAGGTTCCCCGCGTCGAAGCGGCCGTCCAGCATGCCGTAGCTCGACCGCCATGCCCCGCCGAGGCGGGTTTCGGCGAAGGCGTCTGCGAGCCGTCCCGCGCCGAGGCGGTAGAGTTCGGCGGCAGCAGCGGCGAGCGCCAGCTGTTCGACGACGATTCGCGCCGCGCCCTCGTCGCTGCGCGCCAGGTCGAAGGCCGCATGCAGCACGTCCAGCGTACCCGGACCGCGACGGCCGAGCAGCCGCGCCGTGTTTTCCAGGATCCAGTCATAGGATTGCGGCGAGTGCTTCAGGACGCGCAGCAGGTCGAGCGCCATGACATTGCCCGAGCCTTCCCAGATCGAATTGACGGGCGCCTCGCGGTAGTGGCGCGCCAGCGGGAAATCCTCGGTGTAGCCATTGCCGCCGAGACACTCCATCGCCTCGGCGATCATCGGCGGCGCGACCTTGCACACCCAGTATTTGACGACCGGCGTCATGGCGCGCGCATAGGCCGCCTCGAACTCGTCGGACTGCAGGTGGTCGTAGGCATAGGCGAGCCGCATGACGAGCGCGGTCGCAGCCGCGGTGTCGACCGCCATGTCCGCGAGAACGCGCACCATCAAAGGCTTGTCGGTCAGCCGCGAGCCGCCGACGGACCGGTGCCGGGCATGATGCACCGCCTCGGCAAGCGAGGCGCGCATGAGGCCGGCGGACGCCACGGCGCAATCGAGCCGAGTCAGCGTCACCATCTCCAGGATGGTGCGAACACCCTCGCCCTCCTCGCCGAGCAGGAAGCCCGTCGCGGCATGGAACTCGGCCTCCGCGGACGCATTGGAACGATTGCCCAGCTTGTCCTTCAGCCGCATGAACGCGATGCCGTTCGCCTGGTCGTCGGAGAGCATCCGCGGAACCAGGAAGCACGACAGGCCGCGTTGCGCCTGCGCCAGCACCAGAAATCCGTCGCTCGCCGGCGCGGACATGAACCATTTGTGCCCGGTCAGCCGGTAACGCCCCCGCGCCTCGGGCACCGCTTCCGTCGTGTTGGCGCGCACATCCGTGCCGCCCTGCTTCTCGGTCATGCCCATGCCGATCGTCAGGCCGGCCTTGCGCCCGGGCACCTTGTTCGACGAATCATATTTGCGCGAGACGATGCGCGGCGCCCATTCGCGCGCCAGGTCCGGCGACGCCATGATCGCGGCGACCGAGGCATTGGTCATGGTCATCGGGCAGAGATGCCCGCTCTCCAGGCCAGAGACCATGTAAAAGCTGATGGCGCGTTTCAGATGGCCGGGCGGCGCGCCCTTGTCCTTCGGCTCCCAGATGGACCCGTTCAGCCCCCAGCCGGAAGAACGGCGCATCAGCGCGTGATAGGCGGGGTGGAATTCGATGCGGTCGGAGCGGCGGCCATAGCGGTCATGCGACAGGAGCCGCGGCGTCACCGTGTTGGCGAGCCGGGCGAGATCCAGCGCCTCGCCGGAGCGCACATAGGCGCCGATCTGCTGCCACTCGCGCAATTGCGCTTCCGTGCTGCCGGCGGCCAGTTGCAGCAACAGCGGATCGTCGCGAAAGGCGTTGCCGGCCAGCGGCGGCGCCTGGTTGGTCACGGAGTGGGTGGGGGTCACGAAAGTCGTCCCGGGTTCGCGTTGATTCGCTCAACCTAACAACAATTCACAGGGAACATGTGTCAAGCCGGCTCTGATCGGCGCCCGCCGATCAGCCGTTTCGAACGACGGCCGTCGGACCCTTCGGCCCTCCGCCCTCCGAGGCACCCTGCTTATGGCCTTCGAAGAATTGCATCGCCGACAGAAGCGGCATCGGGCCCGAATAGTAGTAGCCCTGTCCGAAGAGGCAGCCGCGTTCGGCAAGCCACGACGCGTCGTCCGGCTGTTCGACGCCTTCGGCGGTCGTTTGTATGCCGAGGCTCCGGCCGAGCTGGATGATGGAATTCACGATCTTCTCGTTGCGCGCGTCGGCGTGGCGGCCCGCAATGAAGGCGTGGTCGATCTTCAGCTTGTCGATCTCGAAACGGCTCAAATAGGACAGGCTGGAATAGCCCTTGCCGAAATCGTCCAGCACGACCGCGATGTCGTGGGCGCGAAGGGCTTCGATGACCTCGCGCGCCCGCACGTCATCATCGATGAAGACCGCCTCGGTGATCTCGATCTCGAGGGACCCGCGCGGCATGCCGGTTTCCTCCAGAGCCGCGACGATCCTCTCCACCAGCCGCGGTTCGCGGAACTGCACCGGCGACAGGTTGAAGGAAAAGCGCATCGGCGGCCGCCAGCCCGCCACCGCCTTGCAGGCCTGGCGCAGGACGGAATCGGACAGTGCGGAAATCCGGCCGCTGTCCTCGGCCATCGCGATGAACTCGTCCGGCAGCAGCACGCCCCGCTTCGGATGGTGCCAGCGCGCGAGGATTTCGAAGCCGGTGAGCTCGCCGGAGGCGAGATCGAAGACCGGCTGCAGGTAGGGCACGATCTGCCCCTCAGCGATCGCGTCGCCGAGTTCGGTCTCCAGTTCGTGGCGCTTGCGATGCTCTTCGCCGAGCCTCGGCTCGAAATAGGTGAAGGTGTTCCGCCCGGCCGCCTTTGCCGCGTACATCGCCATGTCCGCATTGGAATGCAGCGTGTGGAAGTTCTCACCGTCGGTGGGAAACAGCGCGATGCCGATGCTCGTCGTCACGTTGAGTTCGTGCGCGCCGGCCTGGATCGGCTCGGCGATGCGGAGGCAGATCCGCCGCGCGACGCGTTCCAGCATGGGCGGGGTGTCCGTCACCACCGACGTGTCGCTGACGGGAATGAGCACGGTGAACTCGTCGCCGCCCATCCGGCTGGCGATCGCGCCTTCGGGCAGTTCCGCCTGCATCCTGTCGGACACGATCTGGAGAACGCGGTCGCCGATGGCATGACCATAGATGTCGTTGACGGGCTTGAAGCGGTCCAGATCGAGCGCCAGGACCGCGACGCAGTGTTTCGCCGCAGCCGCCTCCTTCAGCATCGCGTCGGCGCGTTCGCCGAAAAAGCGGCGGTTCGGCAGGCCCGTCAGCGCGTCGTGCCGCGCCATCGCATAGGCCTCGGCCTCCAGCGTCTTGCGCCGGCTTATCTGCTCCCGCAATTGCACGGAACGAACGACCAGCGCCGCGATGAGCCCGAACACCGACGCCAGCGCGATCGAGATGTACTCGTCGAGTTCCCAGTCCTCATGCGCGCGCGTGTAGTCGTACATGGATTCGAACGTGTCGAGATCGACGAGGATGACTCCAAGGATCGCGGTAAGCGCGAGGATGGCGATGTAGGGCCACCACATGGTGTGATTGTCGCGATCGAACATTCGTGATTCCGTTCAGGCATGCGTGACCTGCGAGATTGCACGAGCCCGAGTTAAGAGCGCGCTAAGACAGTTTTAACCGTGAAGGCGAAAATCCTCCGAGATTGTGGACGGCGCGAAGGCCGAAGCCATGCCGACTTGCGGGCGGCGCGATTAGCTCCTAGAGCAAGGCCTTGATGAGCGCAGATTCCGCCTTTCCGATTTTCCCCCACCGCCATCTCCTCGGCATGGCGGGCCTTTCCTATCCAGACATCCAGACGCTGCTCGACCGTGCCGACACCGATGTGGAGGTGTCGCGCCAGGCCGAGAAGAAGAAGTCCGCCCTGCGCGGGCGCACGCAGATCAACCTGTTCTTCGAGGCGTCGACGCGCACCCAGTCCTCCTTCGAACTCGCCGGCAAGCGGCTTGGCGCGGACGTCATGAACATGGCGGTCGCCTCGTCCTCGGTGAAGAAGGGCGAGACGCTGATCGACACGGCGATGACGCTGAACGCCATGCGCCCCGACATCCTGATCATCCGCCATTCGGCCGCGGGCGCCGCGGCGCTCCTCGCCCGCAAGGTCGGCTGTTCGGTGGTCAATGCCGGCGACGGCGCGCATGAACACCCGACCCAGGCGCTGCTTGACGCGCTGACCATCCGGCGCGCCAAGGGCCGGATCGACGGGCTGACGGTGGCGATCTGCGGCGACGTCCTGCATTCGCGCGTCGCCCGCTCCAACATCATTCTCCTGAACACGATGGGCGCGCGGGTGCGCGTGGTCGGCCCGTCCACCCTGATGCCGACCGCCATCGAACAGATGGGCGTCGAGGTCTTCTCCTCGATGCGCGACGGCCTCGCCGGCGCCGACGTCGTCATGATGCTGCGCCTGCAGCGCGAGCGCATGGCGCAGGCGATGGTGCCGTCGGTGCGCGAATATTTCCGCCACTACGGTCTCGACGCCGCCAAGCTGGCGCTGGCCAGGCCCGACGCGCTGGTGATGCATCCCGGCCCGATGAACCGCGGCGTGGAAATCGCCTCCGACATCGCCGACGGCCCGCAAAGCGTGATCGAGGAACAGGTCGAGATGGGCGTCGCGGTCCGCATGGCGGTGATGGAAGCCCTGCTTGACCCGCGCAAGAACGAAAACGAGGCCGTCTCATGAAGACGCCGCAGGAAGGCGCAGCCGTCTACGCCAACGCCCGCATCGTCGACCCCTCGCGCGGGATCGACGAGATGGGGGCGCTCGTCGTCATCGACGGCAAGATCGCCGATGCCGGCGCGGCAGCCGCCAACCAGGGCGCGCCGGACGGTGCGACACGTCACGATTGCGCCGGACGGACGATCGTGCCGGGACTGGTCGATACCCGCGTCTTCATCGGCGAACCGGGCGCGGAACACCGCGAGACGATCGCCTCGGCCAGCGCCGCGGCCGCCGCCGGCGGCGTGACGTCGCTCGTCATGATGCCGGACACCGACCCGGTGATCGACGACGTCGCCCTGGTGGAATTCGTGCTGCGCACCGCGCGCGAGACCGCCAGAACCCGCATCTATCCCGCCGCGGCCATCACCAAGGGCCTGCGCGGCGGCGAGATGAGCGAGATCGGCCTGCTGCTCGACGCCGGCGCCGTCATGTTCACCGACGGCCGCCAGACCATTGCCAACGCCGCGGTGATGCGCAACGCCATGCGCTACGCCCGCGATTTCGGCGCGGTGATCGCCCACGAGACCCGCGACGCGGACCTGTCGGCCGGCGGCATCATGAACTCGGGCCTGTTCGCAAGCTGGCTCGGCTTCTCCGGCATCCCGCGCGAAGCGGAAGTGCTGCCGCTGGAGCGCGACCTGCGCCTCGCCGCGCTGACCGGCGTCGATTATCACGCCGCCAAGATCTCCACCGAGATGTCGGCCGACGCGATCCGCGCCGCCAAGGACAAGGGCCTGAAGGTCTCGGCGGGCGTGTCGATCAACCATCTGTCGCTCAACGAAAACGACATCGGCGAATACCGCACCTTCTTCAAGCTGTCGCCGCCGCTGCGCCACGAGGACGACCGGCTGGCCATGGTGGAAGCGCTGAAGGACGGCACGATCGACCTGATCGTCTCCTCGCACGACCCGCAGGACGTCGATACCAAGCGCCTGCCCTTCTCCGAGGCCGCCGACGGCGCGGTCGGGCTCGAAACACTGCTCTCGGCCGGCCTGCGCCTCGTCCACAGTGGCGACGTGTCGCTCTCGCGCCTGATCGAGGCCATGTCGACCGCGCCCGCGAAGCTGATCGGGATCGACGCCGGCACGCTGAAGCCGGGCGCACCCGCCGATTTCGTGGTGCTCGACCTCGACGCGCCCTGGGTGCTCGACGCGGAACACCTCCATTCCCGCTCGAAGAACACGGCGTTCGACGGCGCGCGCTTCACCGGTCGCGTGATGCAAACGGTGGTTGCGGGCACCAGCGTTTACGACGCATAAAGCCTTCCATCAGGGTTTCGGGAGGGGCGCATCATGGATATTGGCGACACGTCACCGGTCGCGCTCGGGCTCGCGCTGATCATCGGCTATCTCTCAGGCTCCGTTCCCTATGGCCTGCTGCTGACGCAGATGGCCGGCCTCGGCGACATCCGCTCCATCGGATCGGGCAATATCGGCGCCACCAACGTGCTGCGCACCGGCAACAAGGGCCTCGCCGTCCTGACGCTGGTGCTGGACGCGCTGAAGGGCATGGTGCCGGTTCTTCTGGCCCGGCACTTCCTCGGCCTCGACGCGGCGATCCTGGCCGGGCTCGGCGCCTTTCTGGGTCATCTCTACCCCGTCTGGCTGAAATTCAGGGGCGGCAAGGGCGTCGCCACCTTCGCCGGCATCTCGCTCGGCTATTCCTGGCACGTTCTGGCCCCCTTCGCCGTCACCTGGATCGCGATGGCGGCGCTGTTTCGCTATTCCTCGCTGGCCGCGCTGACCGCCAGCTTGGTGACGACGCTGGCGCTGTTCTTCATCGGCCTCACCAAGCTCGGCCTTCTCTATTGCGTGCTGACCGCTCTCGTCTTCTGGAAGCACCGCGCGAACATATCGCGGCTGCTTGCCGGCCAGGAAAGCAAGATCGGCGGCAAGGGCTGAACTCATGGCGAGAGCGGACGAGAACGCCGGCAAGCCCGTCCGCTTCGTCCTCTCCGACCGGCAACGCCTCGCATGGTTGCGCCTCTACCGCTCCGACAATATCGGCCCGGCCACCTTCCGCGACCTGATCGCCCATTGCGGCTCGGCGGAGATGGCGCTGGAAATGCTGCCCGAACTGACCAGGCGCGGCGGCACGCTGAAATCGGTGCGCATCGCCGGCTCCGATGTGGCCGAACGCGAACTGGAGGCGATCGAGCGGCACCGCGCGCGCCTCGTCGGTTTCGGAGAGCCGGACTATCCGCCGATGCTGCGCATGACCGACCTCGCCCCGCCGCTGGTGACGATCAAGGGCGACGCTCAGATCTTCCAGCGCAATTGCGCCGCGATCGTCGGCGCGCGCAACGCCTCGCTGACCGGCATCAAGATGACAGGCCGCATCGGGCGCGATCTCGGCCAGGCCGGCTTCGCCGTCGTCTCCGGGCTCGCGCGCGGCATCGACCGCGCCGCCCATGAGGCAGCGCTTCAAACCGGCACGATCGCGGTGCTGGCAGGCGGCGTCGACCGCCCCTACCCGCCCGAGAATGTGGAGCTGCTGGCGGCCATCGAGGACGGCCCCGGCGCGTCGATCACCGAAATGCCCTTCGGCTGGGAACCGCGGGCGCGCGATTTTCCGCGCCGCAACCGCATCATCGCCGCGCTGGCGCTCGGCCTGGTCGTCGTGGAGGCGGCGTTGCGCTCCGGCTCGCTGATCTCGGCGCGGCTGGCCGGCGAATTGGGCCGGCTGGTCTTCGCCGTTCCCGGATCGCCGCTCGATCCGCGCGCCGAAGGCGCCAACATGCTTCTGAAGGACGGCGCGATCGTCACGACATCGGCGGAGGACGTCATCTCGGCCCTGAAACCGCTCGGCGGCGACGCCGTCACGCCGCCACCGCGTCAATATGCCCTGTTCGAGCCCGAAGAGACATTGTCGCTGCCGCCCGACGACGATCAGCGCGCGCGCATCCTGTCATTACTCGGACCGACGCCCGTCGATGTGGACGACATCATCGCCCATAGCGGCATCGCGCCGGCGCAGGTGTTCCTCGCCATTCTGGAGCTCGACCTGGCGAAACGCATCGAGCGCCACTCAGGCAACCGCGTCTCGCTCGTCCCCGCCGCGTCCTGACCGTTCGTTCTCGTTGGCGAGGTCCATCGCCTCCAGATAGGCCATGTCGATGAAATAGGTCAGCGTCGGGTGACGCTCGGCATTCGCCAGGCGCCGCAGCTCCGCAAGCATCTTGCCGACATATTCGAGCCGGTCCTGATCTGTCAGACGGGTTTCAGCCACCCCGATTTCCCCTGGCGCAAGGACGGGCGCGACGGCGGCCGAAACCGCCTGCGGACCGTCGATCTGCATCGAAACAATCCGTTCCGACGCAATTGACCTAGCGTAGGAATACTATCATTGATTGCATCAAATCAAGACACAACCTTTGGGCGTATTTGTCGCGACGGGGTTTGATTCAGCGCCCCGCCCTCTTGACCAATCCGCGCCAGACAGCCATTTGCGAGGACGCCGCCGGTGCCCGGACGGCCTGTTTTTTGCTCCTTCACCAGCCGATTGCCATGGATGTCGTTGTCGTAGAATCGCCTGCAAAGGCCAAGACCATCAACAAATATCTGGGATCCGGATACAAGGTTCTCGCCTCTTTCGGGCATGTGCGCGACCTTCCGGCCAAGGACGGTTCGGTGCGTCCGGACGAGGATTTCGCCATGTCCTGGGCCGTCGACACGGCGTCCAGCAAGCGACTGAACGAAATCGCCACGGCCATGAAATCGGCCGACTCGCTCATTCTGGCGACTGACCCCGACCGCGAAGGCGAAGCGATCTCCTGGCATGTGCTGGAGGTTCTCAACAAGAAAAAGGTGATCAAGGACAAGCCGGTCCGCCGCGTCGTGTTCAACGCGATCACCAAGAAGGCCGTCACCGAGGCGATGGCGCAGCCGCGCGACATCGACACGCCGCTGGTCGACGCCTATCTGGCGCGCCGCGCGCTCGACTATCTCGTCGGCTTCACCCTGTCGCCGGTGCTCTGGCGCAAGCTGCCGGGTGCACGCTCGGCCGGACGGGTGCAGTCGGTCGCGCTGCGCCTCGTCTGCGACCGCGAGTCGGAGATCGAGCGCTTCAAGCCCGAGGAATACTGGCAGATCGCCGCCCATATGAAGACGGAGGCCGGCCAGGACTTCGTCGCAAGGCTCACCGGCTTCGACGGCAAGCGCGTCACCAAGATGGACATCGGCGACGGCGACCACGCCGCCACCATCAAGGCGATGCTGGAATCGGCCGCCTTCACGGTGGAGTCGCTGGAAGCCAAGCCGCAGAAGCGCAACCCGGCGCCGCCCTTCACGACCTCCACGCTGCAGCAGGCGGCCTCCGCCAAGCTCGGCTTCGCCCCGGCGCGCACCATGCAGGTCGCGCAGCGTCTCTACGAGGGCATCGACGTGGGCGGCGAGACGGTCGGCCTGATCACCTACATGCGTACCGACGGCGTGCAGATGGCGCCCGAGGCGATCACCGCCGCGCGCGACGCCATCGGCAAGGAATTCGGCGCCAACTACCTGCCGGACCAGGCCCGGATGTATTCCACCAAGGCCAAGAACGCCCAGGAAGCCCACGAGGCGATCCGCCCGACCGACTTCATGCGCACCCCGGCCTCCGTGCGCGGCGCGCTCGATGGCGACCAGATGAAGCTCTACGACCTGATCTGGAAGCGCGGCATCGCCAGCCAGATGGCGTCGGCCGAAATGGAGCGCACCACCGTCGAGATCATCGCCAAGGGCGACGGCAAGACCGCGACGCTGCGCGCCACCGGCTCCGTCGTGAAGTTCGACGGCTTCATCGCAGCCTATACCGAACACCGCGACGACATGAAGACCGACGCGGACGAGGAAGACGATTCCAACCGTCTGCCGGCCATGCGCACGGGCGAGACCCCGTCGCGCGAGAAGATCGAGGCGACGCAGCATTTCACCGAACCGCCGCCGCGCTATTCGGAAGCCTCCCTGATCAAGAAGATGGAAGAGCTCGGCATCGGCCGCCCGTCGACCTATTCGGCCACGCTGACGACGCTGCGTGACCGCGAATACGTCAAGCTCGACGGCAAGAAGCTGATCCCGGAGGCCAAGGGCCGCCTCGTGACGGCCTTCCTGGAGGATTTCTTCGAGCGCTATGTGGAGTACGACTTCACCGCCTCGCTTGAGGAGAAGCTCGACGAGATCTCGGCGGGCAAGCTCGCCTGGAAGGACGTGCTGCGCGATTTCTGGCGCGAATTCTCCGCCCATGTGGAGGAGACCAAGGAACTGCGCATCACCGACGTGCTCGACGCGCTCAACGAACAGCTCGAGCCGCTTGTCTTCCCCGCGCGCGCCGACGGGTCCGATCCGCGCATCTGCCCGAAATGCGGCAGCGGCAATCTGAGCCTGAAACTCGGCCGCTACGGCTCTTTCGTCGGCTGCTCCAACTATCCGGAATGCAACTACACCCGCCAGCTGGGCGAGGACGGCCCGAAGGGCGAGGAAGCCGAACTGGCCGACGGACCGAAACAGCTCGGCACCGATCCCTACACGAGCGAGGAGATCACCCTGCGCTCCGGCCGCTTCGGACCCTATGTCCAGCGCGGCGAAGGCAAGGAAGCCAAGCGCGCGAGCCTGCCGAAGGGCTGGAAGGTCGAGGACATCGACCACGAAAAGGCGCTGGCGCTCCTGTCGCTGCCGCGCGATGTCGGACAGCATCCCGAAAGCGGCAAGATGATCTCCGCCGGCATCGGCCGCTACGGCCCCTTCGTGCGGCATGACGGCACCTACGCCAATCTGGAAAGCGTCGAGGACGTGTTCTCCATCGGCCTGAACCGCGCCGTGACGGTCATCGCCGAGAAGCTTGCCAAGGGCCCGGGCCGCGGACGATCCACGCCCGCCGCCCTGAAGGAACTGGGCGAATACCCCGAAGTCGGCGGCCCGATCACCGTGCGCGACGGCCGCTACGGGCCGTACGTCAATCACGGCAAGATCAATGCGACCATTCCCAAGGGCACCGACCCGATGTCGGTGACGCTGGAAGACGCCGTGAAGCTCATCGCCGAACGCGCCGAGAAGACCGGCAAGAAGGTCGGCGGCGCGGCCAAGAAGGCGACCGCCAAGAAGAAGACGGCGGCCAAGAAGCCAGCGGCCAAGAAACCGGCCGCGAAGAAGAAGGCTCCGGCGAAGAAGAAAGCCGCCGAAACCGAAGACAATGGCTAGGCGCAAGGGCGACCCGAAGCCACAGCCCAAGGTGCGCAACGCGCACCTGCCGACCCGCGACGACGTCGTCGCCTTCATCCGCGAGAACCCGGACAAGGCGACGAAACGCGACGTCGCGAAGGCCTTCAACCTGAAGGGCGACGATCGGGTCGCGCTGAAGCACCTGTTCAAGGAACTGGAAGAGGAAGGCGTTTTCCAGCGGCGCGGCAAGCGCCTGGTGACCGCCGGCGCCCTGCCGCAGGTCATGGTGCTGACCGTCACCGGCCGTGACGGCGACGGCGGCCTGCTCGCCCGGCCGCTCGAATGGGACGAGGACGAACAGGGCTCGCCCCCGCTCATCGCCATCCGCGCGCCGCGCCACGCCAAGCAGCGCCAGCTCGTCGCCGGTGTCGGCGACCGTGTCCTCGCCCGCATCACGGCTCCGCACGATGCCGACAGCCCGCACACCGCCCGCGTGATCAAGAAGCTGGAAAAGCGACGGGCAGGCGTGCTCGGTGTGATCCGCCGCATGGATGACGGCGGCTACCGGCTGGAGCCGGTCGATCGCAGGCAGCAGGAGCTGATCCTCGACAACGACCAGCTCGCCGATGCGAGCCCGGGCGACCTGGTCGAGGTGGAGGTCACGAAGATCGGCCGCTACGACCTGCCGCGCGCCGCGGTGACGCAGCGCATCGGGTCCTTCGCCTCCGAAAAGGCGGTCTCGATGATCGCCATCCACGCCAATGGCATTCCGCATGTCTTTCCCGAGACCGTGATGGCCGAAGCCGCGGCGGCGAAACCGGTCACGCCCGGCGGCAAGCGCGAGGACTGGCGGTCCCTGCCGCTGGTGACGATCGATCCGCCGGACGCCAAGGACCATGACGACGCCGTCCATGCCGAGCCGGATCCGGATGTCGGCAATCCCGGCGGACACATCCTCACGGTCGCCATCGCCGATGTCGCCTACTATGTGCGGCCGGGTTCGCCGCTCGACCGGGAAGCGTTGAAGCGCGGCAACTCGGTCTATTTCCCCGACCGCGTCGTGCCGATGCTGCCGGAGCGGATCTCCAACGACCTCTGCTCGCTGCGCGAGGGCGAGGATCGCCCGGCGCTGGCCGTGCGCATGATCTTCGGCGCCGACGGCAGGAAGCGCGGCCACACGTTCCATCGCATCCTCATGCGCTCCGCCGCGAAGCTTTCCTACGACCAGGCCCAGGCGGCCATCGACGGCGCGCCGGACGACAAGACCGGCCCGCTCATGGAGCCGATCCTCAAGCCGCTGTGGGAAGCCTATCGCTGCCTGCACAAGGGCCGCCACGCCCGCGGACCGCTCGAACTCGACCTGCCGGAACGCAAGATCGTCCTCAACGACGAGGGTCTCGTCGACCGGGTGATCGTGCCTGCCCGCCTCGATGCGCACAAGCTCATCGAGGAATGCATGATCCAGGCGAATGTCGCGGCCGCCGAGACGCTGGAATCAAAGCGCCAGCTGCTCGTCTATCGCGTCCACGACCAGCCCTCCATGGCCAAGGAAGAATCGCTGCGCGAATTCCTGAAGACGCTCGATATTTCGCTGGCGCGCGGGGCGCAGCTTCGGCCGCAGGCTTTCAACGTCATCCTAGACGCCGTCAAGCACACCGATCACGCCGCCCTCGTCAACGAGGTTATCCTTCGCAGTCAGGCGCAGGCCGAATACGCGCCGGAGAATTACGGTCATTTCGGCCTCAACCTGTTGCGCTACGCGCATTTCACCTCGCCCATCCGCCGCTATGCCGACCTGATCGTGCATCGCGCGTTGGTCCGCGCGCTCGACCTCGGCGACGGCAAGGACGGGCTGCCGGACGTCACGCTCGATCAGTTGCGAGAGATCGCCGGAACGATCTCGTCGGCGGAACGACGCGCGGTCCATGCCGAACGCGAGACCGTCGACCGGCTGATCGCCCTCTATCTGGCCGACAATATCGGCGAGGTCTTCGAGGGCCGCGTCGCCGGCATGTCGTCCTCCGGCCTGTTCGTCGCCCTGCCGGCCTATGGCGCCGACGGCTTCGTCCCGGCCTCGACGCTGGGTGACGACTATTACCACCATGACGAAGCCATCCACGCCATGGTCGGCGAACGCACCGGCCTCGGCTATCGGCTCGGCGATCCGGTGACGGTGAAGATCTCCGAAGTGCTGCCGCTGGCCGGCGCCATGCGCTTCGAGATGGTCAGCGAACCGCGCAAGCTTGGCGTGTCGTCGAAATCGTTCCATAAGGCGCGCAAGGGCGCACGGTCGGCGGCGCGCAACAAGCGCGGCAAACGCCCGCCGGGCCGCAAAGCAACAGGACGCAGACGATGAGCGAGATCACCATCTACAACGGCGACGACAATCCGGCGCAGCCGAGCCGTCCCGTCTTTGCCGCGATCAAGCGCGGCTTTGCCGGCCGCTGCCCGAATTGCGGCGAAGGCAAGCTGTTCTGCGGCTTCGCCAAGCCGGTGGACACCTGCGCCCATTGCGGCGAGGAACTGCACCACCAGCGCGCCGACGACTTTCCCGCCTATCTGAACATCTTCATCGTCGGCCACGTGGTGGTCGGCGCCTTCACCTTGGCCGAAGTGCTCACGGACTGGTCGAGCTGGCTGCATCTGGCGATCTGGGCGCCGATGACCGTCATCATGGCGTTGGTGCTGATCCAGCCGATCAAGGGCGCAGTGATCGGGTTCCAGTGGGCCAACTACATGCACGGCTTCGGCGGCGAAGACGACATGCCCGAGGTGCATCCCGAACAAGATGCCTGATCCCTCCTACGAGAAGTTCGTCGCCACCAACAAGCCCTATGGTCCCGCGCCGCTCACCCGGCCGCGCGACGCCGCGACGCTGATTCTGTTGCGCAGGACCGCCGGCGCGCCGCAGGTGCTGATGGGCCGGCGCAGCCGAAAGCTCGCCTTCATGCCGGGCATGTTCGTCTTCCCCGGCGGCCGCACGGAACGCGACGACCTGACCGCCACACGCACCGGCGGCCTGCATCCGGGCGACGCGCGACGCCTGATCGACGGCATGGGCAGGCGCGGAAGCCTGCGCCGCGCGGAAGCGCTGGCCATGTCGGCGATTCGCGAGACCCACGAGGAAACCGGCCTGTTCATCGGCCGCAATGGTGAGGCGCCGACCGAAGCGCGCTCGCCGGAATGGCAGTCCTTCGCGCGCGAAGGCATCCTGCCCGACCTGTCGGCGCTGCGCTTCCTCGCCCGCGCCATCACGCCGCCCGGACGCGTTCGCCGTTTCGACACGCGGTTCTTCATCGCCGACGCGGATCATGTCGCCAATCCGGACGGCCTGATCGCCAACCCGGACGAGGAACTGGAAGAGGTCCGCTGGATCGGCACCGACCAGCTCGACGACATCCAGATCCCGGGCATCACCGAAGCGATTCTCGACCTGCTGATCAGGCGCCTGCAAGAGGATCCGGATCTCGCGCAAGACGTCGCCGTGCCGTTCTTCCGGGCCGAAAACCGCCGTTTTGTCCTGACATTCGAATGACTCCCGCAATGACAGCTTGACTTTCCGCGCGCAATCCGTAGGTTCCGCGCACATTCGCCGGCGGTCTGCCCGTGACCCGCTTTGGCTCGCTCTCTTGAAATGACAGGTTAAGACCATGGCAAAGGCCACCACGATCAAGATCAAATTGCTGTCCACCGCGGACACCGGCTTCTTCTACGTCACCAAGAAGAACAGCCGCACCTTCACCGAGAAGATGGTGAAGACGAAGTACGACCCGATCGCCAAGAAGCACGTCGAGTTCAAGGAAACCAAAATCAAGTAAGGTTTCGCCGACGCGCATGATCGGAAACCGCCGCTCGCAAGACCGGCGGTTTTTTGTTGCCGTCAGTTGGGAGAGACGCGGTGCCGATACGCGATGCGCGCCCCGAAGAGACGGAGACCCTCGCCACGCTGTGGCATGACGGCTGGCACGACGCGCATGCCGCCCTCGTCCCGCAACCCTTGGTGACGCTGCGCACGCTTGAAAGTTTCCGAGCGAGGACGGCAACGCATCTGGACGAGATGCGTGTCGTCGAACACTCCGGCCGCGTGGCCGGTTTCTTCTACCTGAGAGGCGACGAGCTGGACCAGTTCTACGTCGCCGCCGAAGCCCGCGGCACGGGCGCTGCCGCGGCCCTGATCGCCGACGCCGAGGACGGCCTGCGTGCTGCGGGCGTCACGACCGCATGGCTCGCCTGCGCGGTCGGCAATGAACGCGCGGCGCGCTTCTACGAGAAATCCGGCTGGCGGCGCGCCGCCACGATCGACTTCGCCACCGAGACGACGGCCGGGCCCTTCGTCCTGCAGGCATGGCGATACGAGAAAAAGCTGGCCTGAACGGCGGTCAGGCGGCCCGGGAGACGACCCGGTTGCGGCCCGTCTTCTTCGCCTCGTAAAGCGCCTCGTCGGCGCGTTTGAGAAGCCCGCCGGCGGTCTCGGCTTCCGACTGGATCAGGCTCGTCACGCCGATGCTGACGGTGACGTCCAGCGCACGCGCGCCGTTCTCGATGGAGAATCCGTCCGATTCGATCTGCGCGCGCAGCCGTTCGGCGACTTCGGCGGCGACGTCCGGCGTGGTGTCGGGCATCACGATCACGAATTCTTCGCCGCCATAGCGACAGGCCAGGTCCATGCCGCGCACATTGATGCGCAGCCGCCGGGCGAATTCGCGCAGCACGTCGTCGCCCGCCGCATGGCCATGCGTGTCGTTGACCGCCTTGAACCGATCGATGTCGGTGATGAGCAGCGACAATTCGCGGCCGCGATTGAGCGCGCGCGCCACCAGCGTCTCCAGATGCGTGTCGAGATAGCGGCGGTTGTAGAGCCCGGTCAGCCCGTCCGTGACGGCCAGCTCGATCGAGGCGGCGATATTGTCGCGCAGCCCGTCGTGATAGCGCTTGCGTTTGACCTGCGTGCGCAGCCGAGCGATCAGCTCGTTGGCGTCCACCGGCCGAACGATGAAGTCGTTGACGCCCAGTTCCAGCGCCCGCTTGATCAATTCGTCGCCATCCTCGTCGGCGACCAGGATGATCGGCACGAACCGCGTGCGATCCAGCGACCGCAACTGCGAACACACCCGCAGCGGATCGAAATCGGAGAACCGCGCGGCGACGAACACGCAGTCGAAATCGCCCTCCGCCGCCACCATCACCGCCGATTGCGGCTCCGCGGCATGCGTGATGTCGAAGCTTCCGCGCAGCGGCTTGACCAGCCGCGCGAACGACGTCTCCCGCTCGTCGATCACCAGCACCTTCGGCTTGGCACGTTCGCCACCATCGACATCGTTCAACAAGCTCTCCAACCCGATGTCCCGAGCCGTCACGGCGCGCAGCCGCAATTCGTCGGTCAGCATCTTGAGCCGCAAAAGGCTGCGCACGCGCGCCATCAGCTGGATCTCGTCGACGGGCTTGGTCAGGAAATCGTCAGCGCCGGCCTCCAGGCCCCGCACGCGGTCGGCCATGCCGTCCAGCGCCGTGACGATGATGACCGGGATGTGAGCGGTGGCCGCGTTGGCCTTCAAGCGCTCGCACACCTCGAAACCGTCGATGCCGGGCATCATGATGTCGAGCAGCACGAGGTCGATCTGCGTTTCGGCGCAGGTCGCCAGCGCATCCTCGCCGTCCTTGGCCGTGATGACGTTGAAATACTCCGCGGTCAGCCGTGTTTCGAGAAGGTTCCGGTTCGCTTCAAGATCATCGACGACGAGTATGCGCGCGGTCATGCGACACGTCCTGTCCAGGTTCAAGCGTCGCCAAGATACGACTTAATGGTTTCAATAAATTTAGGAACCGAGATCGGTTTTGAGATGTAACCCTCGCAGCCGCCCTGGCGGATCCGCTCCTCGTCGCCCTTCATCGCGAAGGCGGTGACGGCGATCACCGGGATCGTGTGGAGGTGGTCGTCCTCCTTGAGCCAGCGCGTCACGTCGAGGCCGGACACTTCCGGCAGTTGAATATCCATCAGGATCAGGTCCGGACGATGGGCGCGGGCGAGATCGAGCGCTTCGAGACCGTTGCGCGTGCGCACGGTCTGGTATCCGCTGGCCTCGATGAGATCGCGGAAGAGCTTCATGTTGAGCTCGTTGTCCTCGACGATCATGACCGTTTTCGTCATAGCAGTCTCCCGTACCGTCGACCGGTCCACCCGTCCATGGCGGCGATCTCGGTATCGTTTTTGCCGTTCCGCAAAGTTATAACGCGATTCCCTTGAGAAAAAGCGAACGGAGCGGAAGATGGATGATGACGCGACCGAAGCCACGCCCGAAGCGGTGGCCGCCGCGGCGCTGAGCTGGATCGCCGGCGACGAGCGCATGCTCGACCGCTTCCTCGCGCTCACCGGCATCGAGGCGGGCCAGATCCGCCAGGCGGCGGCCGAGCCCGGCTTTCTCGCCGGCGTGCTCGATTTCCTGCTCGCCCACGAGCCCAGCCTGATGGCGTTCTGCAACGAGACGGAAACCGATCCCGACACGGTGCAACAGGCGCGCGAAGTGCTGCTCGGCAATCCGGGCAATGAATGGCTCTCAACGTGACGCCCGAGGAACGCCGCCGCATCGCCGCGCTGACGGCATCCGACCGGCCGCTCATCGTCTGCGACATCGACGAAGTCGTGCTGGAATTCGTCGCGCCCTTCATGGCCTATCTCGACAGCCAGGGCCACGAACTGCGCACCACCTCGTTTCGCCTGGCGGGAAACGTCTTTGACAAGAAGACCGGCCAAGCAGCTGAAAAGAAAGCCGTATCCGACTTCCTCGAAAATTTCTTCGCAGAACATGACGCGTGGCAGAAGCCGACCCCGGGCGCGCTTGACGCGCTTGGCGCCATCGAGGCCGCGCATGACGCCGACATCGTCTTCCTGACCGCCATGCCGCCCCGGCACCATGCCCGCCGGCGCGCCCTGCTCGACAGTCACGGCTTCTCGCATCCGATGATCGCCACCGAGGACGCCAAGGGCGACGCCGTGGCCGGCCTGATCCGCGAACGCCCGGCACGCGCCGTGACCTTCATCGACGATCTGCCGCCGAACCACATCAGCGTTCTCCAGGCCGTGCCGGACGCGCTCAGCCTGCACCTGATGGCCTACCAGCCGTTGCGACCGCATCTGCCGCCGATGCCGCAGGGCGTGACGAGCGTCGAGGACTGGCCTGCCGCGACCCGGGCCATTGCCGAATTCCTGGCGAAACGCGGCCGCTGACATCGCTCAGAGCTCGAACCGCATCAGCGGCCGGCCCGGCTTGCGCGAGGCCACCTGCGCGAACCCTGCCTTTTCGAACACGCGAGTCGAGCCGACGAAGAGCCCGACCGATTTCGCCTGCTTGGCCTGATCCATCGGACAGGCCTCCAGAAGGCGCGCGCCGTTCTCGCGCGCATGCGCGACGCCAGCGGCGACCATCGCATGCGACAGCCCCTGCCCGCGCATCGCCGATTTCGTGAAGAAGCACGAGATCGCCCAAACCGAATCATCGTCGACGGACGCATCCTCCAGCGGCGCGCTCACCCGGCCGGAATTGTTGAACTGCGGCACGTCGGCTCGCGGCCCGATCTGCATCCACGACACGGCTTCGCCGTCGACATAGCCGAGCAGCCCCGGCGGCGGACCGGCAAGGACGCGGGCATGCATGTGCGCCTTGTTGTCGAGCGACGAATTCGCCTTGCGCAATTTCGGCGCAAGCCGGAAATAGCTGCACCAGCAGCCGTAACAGGCGCCCTGTTTGCCGAACAGCGCGGCGAAATCGTCCCAGCGCTCGGCCGTAAGAGGAAGCACGTCGAGCTTGGCCATGACGGCATCTCCACCCGATGGTAACGTGATTGGCGATTTTGCAGGATCAATGTTCATGGTATGTTCACATCCATGTCCGTGACTGTCAACAGCCTGGCAGCAAGTTTTTGCCGCGATTGTCTGGCCCCGACCAAGGGGGCGGAGAAGCGTTGCCTTGCCTGCGGCAGCCCGCGGCTCCTGCGCCATGCCGAACTCGACCGCCTGTCGATCGCCCATATCGATTGCGACGCCTTTTACGCGGCGGTGGAAAAGCGCGACAATCCGGATCTGCGCGACAAGCCGGTGATCGTCGGCGGCGGACGGCGCGGCGTCGTCTCGACCTGCTGCTACATCGCGCGCATCCATGGCGTGCGGTCCGCCATGCCGATGTTCAAGGCGCTGGAAGCCTGTCCGGAGGCTGTCGTGGTGAAGCCGGACATGGAGAAATACGCACGCGTCGGCCGCCAGGTCCGCGAGATGATGCGCGACCTGACGCCGCTCGTTGAGCCGCTGTCGATCGACGAGGCCTTTCTGGACCTCTCGGGCACGGAAAGGCTGCACAGGGATGTCCCCGCCCGCGTGCTGGCGAAATTCGCCAGGCGTATCGAGACCGAGGTCGGCATCACCGTCTCGGTCGGGCTGTCCTACTGCAAGTTCCTCGCCAAGGTCGCCTCCGACCTGGAGAAGCCGCGCGGCTTTTCCGTCATCGGCGAGGCCGAGGCGCTGGATTTCCTGCGCGACAAGCCGGTCACCATGATCTGGGGCGTAGGCAAGGCCTTCGCCGCCTCGCTCGAAAAGGACGGCATCCGCACGATCGGCCAGTTGCAGACGATGGAGGAAAACACGCTGATGAAGCGCTACGGCGTCATGGGCCGCCGGCTCTTCCATCTGTCGCGTGGCGAGGACGATCGCGCGGTGCATGTGGAACACGAGGCCAAGAGCATTTCGGCCGAGACGACCTTCAACGAAGACTACGCGGCCGCGGCCGACCTCCTGCCGATCCTGCGCGCCCTGTCGGAAACAGTGTCGCGGCGCCTGAAGGCCTCGGAGCTTTCCGGCCGCACCGTCACGCTGAAGCTGAAGGACCGCAGCTTCCAGACCCGAACGCGCAACAAGCAATTGTCGAGCCGCACGCAACTCGCCGACCGGATCTTCCGCACGGCTGCGCCGATGCTCGAAAAGGAACTCGACGGCACCAAATACCGCCTTATCGGCGTCGGCCTTTCCGACCTCGCCACAGACCCGATGGCCGATCCGCAGGACCTGATCGACCAGGACGCCGGACGGAGAGCGAAGGCGGAAGCCGCGATGGACCGGGTGCGGGAGAAGTTCGGCAATCGCGCGCTGGAAACGGGCTACACGTTCGGCACCGGCAATCGCGGCAAGCCGCAGAGGGATCAGGAGAACTGATCGCCCGCCTCGACGTTAGGACCTGAACAGCCGACCCGGGCCCGACGCTCCGCCCACCCTGCCGCCAAGCGTGAGCATGTGCCAGGCGAGCACCTGGTTGGATGTGAGAACCGGCTTGCCGAGCGCCGCCTCCGCCTCGTCGATGAGGCCGAAGGTGCGCAGATTCGTGCAGGAGGCGAACACGGCCTCGACATCCCCGCTGCCGACAACGCCCATCGCGTCGAGAATGGATGCCCGCGAGATCCGCGCGACCGCCCGGTCGCTCTCCTGTTCGAAGGAGCCGAAAGTGCCGATCTCCAGCCCATGCGAGACCAAAAGGTCCTGCATCGCGGTCGAAACGGCAGGCAGATAGGGCGTCAGGAAGCCGATGCGGCGCACGCCAAGCCGCCGGCAGGCTGCAAGCAGCGCGCTCACCGGGTCCGTCACCTTTGCCTGCGGCTGCACCGAATGAATGGCCGAGCGCACCGCGTCGATGCCGATCATGGTCGTGCCGGATGTGCATCCATAGGCGATCACGTCGAGCGGCGAGGCCGACGGAAACAGGGCTGTCGCGCGTGGAAGGTTCACCCTCATCTCGGCGAGCGTATCCGGCGCGACCGTATCCGCGAAGGGGATGCGCGAATGGTGAAGCGCGAGGTCATCGCCCTGAAAAAGCGGCGCAAACTCCGTCTCCAGCGTTTCGTCGGATTGCAGGATGAGCACCCCGAATGACGTGCGTGCCGACAGGGGCTCGTCGAGTTCGTAGGCAAGTTTCATCGCGTCAGCCTCCGATGACGGGCAGATCGGGCGGCGCCCGCTCGGTCAGGAGTTCGGCCGGCCCGTTGCGGATGACGATGTTTTCCTCATGCACCATGATCTTGCCCGGACCGACCCGCATGCCGGGTTCGAGCGTGATCACCATGCCGGGCTGCAGCTCTGTCTCGTCGAAGCCGACCAGCGAGGGCGGTTCGGTCAGCTGCATGCCGAGCCCGTGGCCGTATCGGCCGACATCGCCGCCGTCCTCGCCGATCACCCCGGCCATCGCCTCGAACAGGTCGCGGCATGTGCGCCCCGGCCGGGCGATTTCGAGCGCCGCCTCCGACGCACGCCACAGCGTGTCATGGACGTGCCTGGCGACCTCGGATGCGTGGCCGATTGCGAAATTGCGGTCGAGATCGCAGAAATAGCCGCGCAGCGTCGCGCCGGTGTCGAGCATCAGCACGTCGCCCGCTCTCAGCCTGTCCTCGCTCGGCGGCGAGATGACATCGCCATAGCCGCCCTGCCCGGCCCCGCCGACGAGATACGGCACGTCCTCCGCGCCGTTGCGCAGCAACTCGATCTTGAAGGCCCGAAACGCCTCCGCCAGTGTCTGTCCCTCGCGAAAAAGCATCGGAGCAGCGGCGAAGCTCTTCGAAGCGATCGCGCAGATCTCGGCAATGGTGGCGATCTCCGCCTCCGACTTCACCATGCGCTGCCGCTGCACCATCGCCGTCGCGTCAATCATGGTGGAGCCGGGAAGGCCAGCGCGCAGCGCGTCGAAATCGGCGAGCGGCATGCGCAGCGACGTCTCGCGGCCCATCATCAGCCCGATGCGCGAGAAGGGCCGCAGCGCGTCGACCAGGAGCGTCAGACCGTCATCGTCGGGATCGGGCGATGACCAGGTGCGCACCTCGCCGACAAAGGCGGCGCGCATCAGTTCGGCGCCGATGCCGGGAATGACCGCCACCGGCAATCCGGATCGCGGCACGACCAAGAACCAGGGCCGTGTCGGACTTTGCCAGAACAAGGTGCGAAACCCGGTGAAGTACCGGATCTCCGCTTCCGTATTGAAGAACAGGGCATCGAGGCCTGCGGTCGACATGGATGACTGGATCGCTTCCAGCCGGTTCTCATATTCCTGGACGGGAAAATCAGGCCCCGCCATCGACCGGGCCTTCGGAGACGTAGGCAAGCACACGGCTCCGTTCGTCGAGGCGCAGGGTTGCGCGCGCCTCCGGCGTCAAGGTCAACAGGCCGGCGATGCCGGCGACGCCCGAAGGGGTCGTTTCGATCCCGTGACCGGATACCCTCGCGACCGCCGCGTCCGCCTCCTCGTCGGTGATCGTCATGAAGAAATCGGCGTCGCGGGCAAGGCCGGCAAGCGCGAGGAAGGACGGGTCCTTGCAATCGAGCCGGCCCATATTGGACTCGAGGCCCGCCGCATGGACGGGCTTGCCCGCGCGCACGCTTTCCAGAAGCGCCGGCGCGCGGTCCGGTTCGACCACGGTGATGATGGGCGCGCTTCCCCAGATCGCGCGCGCCGCCGCGGCGCATGCAGCCGCAAGGCCGCCGACGCCGGCCTGCAGGAACACATGCGTCGGCGCCGCCTCGATTGCGTCGCCCACCTCACCGGCCATGATCAGATAGCCCTCCATCACGTCGCGGGCGGGCACGGAATATCCCTCCCAGGAGCTGTCGGATAGGAGATACCAGCCATTACCGTGCGCCGCCTTCAAGGCCGCGGTCATGCTCGCGTCGTAGTCGGCGCCCTCGCGCACCACCGTCGCGCCCTTGGCCTCCAGCCGCGCGGCGAAGGCCGGCGGCACGGTTTCAGCGAGATAGATCACGGCATTGGCGCCGAACAGACGGGCGCCCGCCGCCACCGACAGGCCGTGATTGCCTGCGCTCGCGCAGACGAAAGTGATGCCGTTCAGCGCCGTGCGCGCCGCGTCCTCGTCGCCCCCGGCCTTCCGCATCGCCATCTTGGCGATCGCATAGGCCGCGCCGAGCGCCTTGAAGGAGCCGAGCCCCATGCGGTTGCGCTCGTCTTTCAGGGTCACGCGCGCCACGCCACAAACCGCGGCCAAAGACGGCGTGTCGCGCAGCGGCGTCTCGGCCGCCGCCGGACAGCGCGCGAACAATGCGCGCGCGCCGGCGATGTCGGTCGACACCGGTTCGTCCGGCAGGTCCGGAATGGTCGTGAGTGTGCTGCCGCGATGCGGATTGGCGATGATCTCGCGCATGGCTTGCCGGGTCCCTCTCTGCGCGCCTGCAGACGCGCTCGTCCGTCGTCACGCCATTTCACCCGATCGCGCGACAGAACGAAACCCCGCCGGAGGCGAGGTCAGGAGGCTGCGGACAGTTGCTCGGCCGGCAAGGCCTCGGCGAAGCTCTTGAGCTGGAGGCCCGGATCGGCTTCAGCCGGCTTCTGCGGGCGCAGGATGGCGCTGACCGGTTGCGGCTTGCCGAACAGGTAGCCCTGAACGGTGTTGCAGCCGACCTCTTCGAGGAACGTCATGTGCTCCTCGCTTTCCACGCCTTCCGCCACCACCGTCTTGTCCAGGCTCGCCCCGAGGATGACCGCCGCCTTGATGATGGCCGCGGAGTGCTGGTTGCTGCCCAGATTGCCGATGAACTCCCGGTCGATCTTGATCTTGTCGAAGGGGAAATTCTGCAATGTCGCGAGCGACGAATAGCCGGTTCCGAAATCGTCCATCGCGATGCGCACGCCGAGCTTCTTCAACTGGCGAACCATGTGCAGCGCATGGGGCACGTCGCCGATGATGCCGCTCTCGGTCATCTCCAGTTCGAGGCGATGCGGCTCAAGGCCGGTTTCCAGAAGGATCTCGCGCACCAGCCGGACGAATTCTTCGGAGGCAAGCTGCGCCGCCGCGACATTGACCGCGACCGTCAGCGGCTTCTCCCAGGACGCAGCCTCGCGACAGGCGTCGAGCAGCGCCCAGGCGCCGATATGGGTGATCTGGCCCGTCTCCTCGGCCACCGGAATGAACACGGCGGGCGACACCATGCCGAGCGTCGGATGATGCCAGCGGATGAGCGCCTCGTAGCCCAGCACCTCCCGCGTCGCGACGTCGTTCTGCGGCTGGTAATAGAGCTCGAACTCGCCACGCTCCACCGCGCCGGACAGGTCCATGGCGATCACGCTGCGCTCGCGGTTCGCCGCGGCCAGGCTCGGATCGTAGGCGACCGCATTGACCTCGCCATGCGACTTGGCGTGATACATGGCGATGTCGGCGTATTCGATCAGCCCGGCGGGCGATCGCGCGTCTTCCGGATAGAGCGCGTATCCCGCGCTTCCGGAGACCGACAGGGTCGTGTCCTTCCACTCGATGCCGCGCTGGGCGACCGCCAGCAATCTCGCGGCAAACGCTGCTGCATCGCGCCGCGAATAGACCGGATGCTTCACAGCGACGAACTCGTCGCCGCCGAAGCGCGACAGGAACTCGCCGTCCCGGAGCGCCTCGCTCGCGCGCGCCGCGAAGACCCGCAACACCTGGTCGCCGGCCGCGTGGCCGTGCACGTCGTTGATTTCCTTGAACCGGTTGAGGTCGATCGCGACGACCGCGATGCGTGCCGTGTCGCCCGAATAGGCGGTCATCAGCGTCTCGATATGCTCTTCCAGGCCGGCCCGGTTTTCGACGCCCGTCAACGGATCGTGCAGCGCCAGATGGCGATAGCGCTCGCCGGCGTGGCGGGCGTTCTGCAGGTCGATCATGTAGGTGATCATCGCCACCAGGCCGAGGATCAGCATAACCGCGATCACGCCGCCCGCGAGCAGGCTGGGCGAAAGAACTGTCGTCGACGGCATGACGAGCGCGTGCGGCACGATCGTCAGCGCGGTCATGCCGGTGAAGTGCAGCGCGACGATGCCGAGCACGAAAGCAAGCTTGCCGCTGTAGCGGAACATGTAGGTGGTCGGCCGGGTCGCCTGGTTCAAAGCGAGCGCGGAGAACAGGATGGCGAACGCAAAGGAGGCAATGACATAACCCCATTCCCACACGAAATCGCCCTGCACCTCCAGCGCGTGCAGCCCGACATAGTGCATGAGGGCGATGCCGGCGCCGATGACCGCGCCGCCGGCCTCCGCGCGCCACGACACCCGGCAATAGGCAGCGATGTAGAAGCCGATCGAAGTCGTCACGACGACAAGCGCCAGCGACGCGACGGTGAGCACGGCGTTATAGCCGATCAGCAGGGTCGTCTGGTAACCCAGCATCGCGACGAAATGCGTCGACCAGGCCGTCGCTCCGCCGATGATCCCGGCGAGCGTCAACCAGAGGATGCTTTGCGCAGCCTCTGCGCGCCTCCCCCGGGCCAACAGTCGAAATGTGAGGAAAACACCGCTGACACACACCAGCGCGGCCAGCAACGTGAACACAGGATTATGCTCGGTTGCCAGACAGGACAGAACTTTAAGCACGCATTGCTCCCTAGAGACGGGGCTAACCTAACGGTAATAGGTGTACACAAGATAAATCATATTATGAGAATCCCGTCCGAAAACGCGTTCGGACGACCTCCCGCATCGACAGTGTCGCGCGCCCGGTTATGATGCGCCCGACACACTAACGGAGGACATATCAGCATGGCCGAAGACCGCTCCCCCCGCCTCGCCGTCCTGATCGACGCCGACAACACCTCCGCGCGAATCGCCGACGGCCTGTTCGAGGAGATCGCGAAGATCGGCGAAGCCAGCGTTCGGCGCATCTATGGCGATTTCTCAAGTTCCCGCATGAAGGGCTGGAACGAGATCCTGCTCAGCCACGCCATCGTGCCGCAACAGCAATTCGCCTATACGACCGGCAAGAACGCCTCCGACATCACGCTGGTCATCGACGCGATGGACCTCCTCCATTCCGGCCGGTTCGACGGCTTCTGCCTGGTCTCCTCCGACAGCGATTTCACCCGTCTGGCGTCGCGGATCCGCGAACAGGGAATCGACGTTTACGGCTTCGGCGAGAAGAAGACGCCGGAAAGCTTCCGACAGGCATGCCGGCGCTTCATCTACACCGAAAACCTGCTTCCGGAGACCGGCCCCTCGCCGGACAAGGCGCCGAAGCACCAGCCCCCCTCCAAGGCGACGCCGTTGATCAACAAGGCGCTCGAACAGCTCGAGATCGAGGAAGATGCCTGGGTGTCGCTCGGCGTGCTCGGCAAGCAATTGTCCAACCTCGCCTCCGACTTCGATCCACGCACCTTCGGCTCCGGCAAGCTGTCCGACCTTGTCCGCAAGACTGGCGCCTTCGAGATCGATCACCCCGAAGGCGGGACGATCCGAATTCGCCGGAAAGGCGCGGCCGGCCGCAAGAAAGGTTGAGCCGATCGCGACGCGGCCATATTGCGCGCCGCGGCGGCGCGTCCTACATGAGGGCTGTGTCGGACAGGATCCGGCAAATTTCGTCTGAACGAATTGGAGGGAAGGTTTTTTATGATTGTGCTCGCAACCCGGCAGGCCGGGCGGAGAGACTAGTCGGTCCCTTCGGCTGATGCGGCGACGCCCGCATGGCCAAGGATGACCTGACACCTCCTTTACCGGCTGCATTCATGCAGGCGCGACCGTGCGGAACACACGTTCCGGGGCGGCGCGACTGGACTGTTTTGCGGCGTCTTCCCGTGCCCGGGAAGCGCCAACCGGTTTTGGACCAATGACAATCAACCCTTCCCAACTGGCCGATTACGGCTGGAACTCGCATTTCACATCGCAACTCGACGCCGACGATTTCGGCACCTTCACCGCCGCGCGCGTGACCGCCGTGCATCGCAGCGGCCTGCACATTGCGGGCGTCGGCATCGACGCCGCCATCCCGCCCTTTTCGTCCGACGACGAGGAAGGCGCGGCGACCGTCGGCGACTGGCTGCTGCTGGAACCCGAGACGCTGCGTGCCCGGCATCTTCTGGACAGGAAGAGCCTGTTCAAGCGTCGCGCCGCCGGCACCGGCCGCAAGCTGCAGCTGATCGCGGCCAATGTCGACACGCTCTTCATCGTCACCTCCTGCAACCAGGATTTCAACGTCGCCCGGCTGGAGCGGTATCTGGCGCTGGCACGTGAAGCCGGCGTCATGCCGGTCGTCGTCCTCACCAAGGCCGATCTCACCGACACGCCGGAAGACTTCGAGCGAGAGGCCGCCGGCCTCGCCCCCGGCCTCTTCGTCGAGATCGTGGACGCGCGCGATCCGGCCAGCGTCGCGCGCCTCGCCGCATGGTGCGGCAAGGGCGAGACCGTCGCGCTGGTCGGCTCCTCCGGCGTCGGAAAGTCCACGCTGATCAACACGCTGGCGGGCTCGGACGAGATCGCGACCGGCGGTATCCGCGAGGACGACGCCAAGGGCCGGCACACGACAACAGGGCGCATGCTGCACAGGCTCGCCTCGGGCGGCTGGCTCATCGACACGCCCGGCATGCGCGAAATCCAGCTTGTCGACGTGCACGCCGGCATCGACGAGGTGTTCTCCGACGTCGTCGAGATCGCCGGCGGCTGCCGTTTCCGTGATTGCCGCCACGAGGACGAGCCGGGCTGCGCCGTCAATGCCGCCATCGCCGACGGCACGCTCGATCCCGATCGTGTGCGCCGCTGGAAAAAACTGGCGGCCGAGGAAGCCTACAACTCCGCCAGCCTCGCCGAGCGTCGCGCGCGCGACAAGGCCTTCGGCAAGATGGTGAAGACCGTCATGAAGGAAAAGACAGCGAAAAAAGGCGGATAGCCGTCGCCGTCTCGCATCCGCGGGGCGGCTTGGCTATGCTCCGGCGACTCGATCCACGGAGCGAACCGAAGACAGTGAACGCGCCAGCATCCGGACCGGCCGAACCGCGGCGCGTTCTCGTCCTTGGGGCCTACGGCCTCATCGGCTCCGGCGTCGCGCGACATCTGCGCGCCGCCGGCCATCACGTCAGCGGGCTTGGCCGCAGCGATGCCACCGCCCGGCGCGTTCTACCGCACACACGCTGGATCATCCGCGACATGGCGACGTTGCTCGCTGCGGCCGATTGGCTGCCCGTCGTCGAGGGCCATGACACCGTGGTCAATTGCGCCGGAGCGCTGCAGGACGGCCCGCGCGACCAGTTGCAGGCGATCCATGCAGACGCGGTGGCAGCACTGGCCGAAGCCTGCCGGCAGAAAAGCGTGCGGCTCGTGCAGATTTCGGCCGCGGGAGTGTCCGACCAGGCGTCGACTTCCTTCTTCCGCACCAAGGCTGCGGGCGATGCCGCGATCCGCGCCGCGGGCGGCGATTTCACGATCCTGCGCCCCGGCCTTGTCCTCGCTCCCACCGCCTATGGTGGCACCACGCTGTTGCGCATGCTCGCCGCCTTCCCCGCTGTTCAGCCGATCGCGCTTCCCGACACGCTGCTGCGCACCGTATCGCTTTCCGATCTGGCACTTGCCGTGGAGAAAGCAGCCACGGGGGAACTTGGGACGGGCGAGACGATCGACCTCGTCGAGGAACGCCCGCACACGCTCTCCGCCATCGTCGCCGGCATGCGGAAGTGGCTGGGCTTCGCCCCCGCACGGCTGCAGATCACGATGCCGCCGGCAGTCACGAGATTGGTGAGCAGCGGCGCGGATGCTCTCGGCCTCCTCGGCTGGCGCTCGCCCCTGCGCAGCACCGCCATAGCCGTGATGCAGGACGGTGTCGACGGCGAGCCGGCGCGGTGGCGCGCGCTGACCGGTCGCGCCGTCTCCTCCTTCGAACAGACGCTGGCGTCCATGCCCGCGCGCTCCGAGGACCGGATCGCCGCGCGCATGGCGCTCGCCATGCCCTTTGCGGTCGCCGCCCTCTTTATCCTCTGGGCCGTGTCGGGCGTTGTCGGTTTCCTGCGTGTCGATGCCGCATCCGGCGTGTTGACGGCGGGCGGCTGGCCGGACGGGCTGGCGCGCGCGTCCGTGCTGTTCTGGTCGGCGGTCGATATCGCGCTCGCGATGCTGATCCTGATCCGCCGCTACGCGGCCCGCGCCTGCCTCGCCATGGCCGGCGTCAGCCTGGTCTACCTCGCAGCCGCGAGCCTTTTCACGCCGTGGCTCTGGGCCGATCCGCTGGGTTCGCTGGTCAAGATCGTGCCGATCATCGTCCTCGCCCTCGTCACATCCGCGATGCTGCAGGAGCGCTGATGGACATCGAACTCATCCTGCGCTGGCTTCATGTCATCGGCGCCTGCGTGCTGCTCGGCACCGGCGCGGGTATCGCCTTCTTCATGGTTGTCGCCGTGCGCACCGCAAAGCCGGCGCTGATCGCCCATGTCGCATCCACCGTCGTGATCGCCGACACGCTGTTCACCGCCACGGCCGTGATCGTCCAGCCGATCACCGGCTATCTCCTCGCCCGCACGATCGGCTGGCCGTTGACGGAAGGCTGGGTCGCGCTGTCGCTGATCCTCTATGGCGTCATCGGCCTGTTCTGGCTGCCCGTCGTCTGGATCCAGATCCGGCTGCGTGACCTGGCCCGCGCCGCGGACGCACGAGGCACCGCCCTGCCCGACCGCTTCCACCGCCTCTACCGCATCTGGTTCGCCTTCGGCTTTCCCGCCTTCGCCGCGGTTCTTGCCATCGTCTGGCTGATGCTGGCCCGACCTTCGATCAGCCTTTTCTAGACAAGTTCGACACCCGCAGACCCGGAGGGGTACGCAACACTATGCCGCCGCCAAAATCGCGATTGCAATTGCAGTTGCCGCAGCGAAACAAACAACTGAGATCAAATAGCACAATGCAGAGATGCTTTGCATCGCGGCAGTCGCCTCCGGCTTCAACAACCGCCGATCAACACCCTCGATTTGCTCAAGCGTGCGATCCACCAAGGTCTGCAAGTCAGGCGTAAAATGAGGCGAAGATTGAACCTCGACAATTCCATCCATCGCCATCTTGCGACGCTTTCTAGCTTCGATGTCAGAATTGATAGATAGCGCGATGAAATGGACGACAAACGCCGCCAAGACACCAGCAAAATAGACAATGCTAGGAACCATTGAAAAGCTGAAATCTTGCTTCGGTATGACGTTAGCCGCCGCTACGAGAGACAAAGACAAGCCCGTTCCGTTGCCCTTGAAGAGGAGCGCAGAATAGTCCTCAAATGGTATATAGATGCCCATCAATTCACCTATAGTCCGATTCAGAAATAGGACGACAACTATTCCCGTATCGTATGGACTTTACTAGACAAGCTCCACATCCACCACGCCAGGGATCGCCTTCACCGCACCGGCGAGCGGCGGGGACACCTGGTAGGTTTCCGGCAAGGCGATCTCCACCTCGCCGCCGCCTTCGCCCTTGATGACGATCAGCGAGACCGGGCTGTCGCCCTTCTTCTTCAGATGCGCGGCGATGCTCTTGATGGGCTTCTGGTCGCGCAGATAGATGCGCAGCGCGTGGTTTTGCCGGTGCGCCTCGTCGTCCAGCCGCTGCACCGTGTTGGCGCGCAGGCTGATGCCTTCCTCGCGGTTTTCCGCGCCAACGGTCAGCACGACCGAATTGCCCGGCTCCAGCAGGTCCTCGAAGGCCAGCAGCATCTCGGAGAACATCACGACCTCGAACTGCCCGGTCGCGTCCGACAGGACAAAGATGCCCATCTTGTTGCCCATGCGCGTGCGCCGGATCTGCTTGGAGGCGACGGTTCCGGCCAGGCGGCCGGCCGTCGCGCCGCGTTTCACGGCAAGCGCGAAATCGGCATATTGCTGCACCCGCATCTTCTCCAAGACGGTCGCGTATTCATCCAGTGGATGGGCGGAGAAGTAAAAGCCGAGCGCCTGGAATTCGCGCATCAGCTTGTCGGACGTCGTCCACGGATCGGCATGCGGCAGATGCAGGCGCTCGGGCTCGACGGCCGACAGCGCGCCGAAAATGTCGCCCTGCCCGCTTTCCTTCTGTTCCACGGCGCGCTGGGAAAGACCCATGATCCGGTCGAGGCCAGCGACGAGCGCCGCACGGTCATGGCCGAAACAGTCGAGCGCACCGGCGGCGATCAGACCTTCCAGCGTGCGGCGGTTGACGATGCGCGTGTCGATCCGGCCGGCGAAATCCTCGATGTCGCGGAACGGCGTGTCGCCGCGCTTCTCCACGATATGATCGACCGCGGCTTCGCCGACGCCCTTGATGGCGGCCAGCGCGTAGAAGATTGTGTTCTCGCCGACCTCGAAGATCCGGTAGGAGGTCTGCACCGACGGCGGCCTGACCTCGATTCCGAGACGCATCGCGTCGCGGCGGAAATCGTTCAGCTTGTCTGAATTGGCCATGTCGTAGGTCATCGACGCGGCCAGGAACTCCACCGGATAATGCGCCTTCAGATAGGCGGTCTGATAGGAGACGATCGCGTAGGCCGCCGCGTGCGACTTGTTGAAGCCGTAGTCGGCGAACTTCGCCAGAAGGTCGAAGATGAAGTCGGCCTGCTGTTTGGAGACACCGCGCTCGGTCGCGCCCTCGACGAAGATGCCGCGCTGCTTCTCCATCTCCGCGCGGATCTTCTTGCCCATGGCGCGGCGCAGAAGGTCGGCCTGTCCGAGCGTGTAGCCGGCCAGCTCCTGCGCGATCTGCATCACCTGCTCCTGGTAGACGATGACGCCCTGCGTCTCCTTCACCAGGTGGTCGATCTTCGGATGGATGGAGGCGATCTCCTCCTCACCATGCTTGCGGGCGTTGTAGGTCGGGATGTTCTCCATCGGACCCGGGCGATAGAGCGCCACAAGCGCGATGATGTCCTCGATGCGGTCCGGCTTCATGCCGATCAGCGCCTTGCGCATGCCCGCCGATTCCACCTGGAACACGCCGACGACCTCGCCCCGCGACATCATCTCGTAGGTCGGCGCGTCATCCAGCGGCAGATTGGAAAGATCGATCTCCACGCCCCGCCGCGCGATCAGGTTGACCGCCATCTTCAACACCGTCAGCGTCTTCAGGCCGAGGAAGTCGAACTTCACCAGCCCCGCCTGCTCGACCCATTTCATATTGAACTGGGTGACCGGCATGTCGGATCGCGGGTCTCGGTACATCGGCACCAGATGCGACAGCGGCCGGTCGCCGATGACGATGCCGGCGGCGTGCGTCGAGGCATGGCGGTAAAGGCCTTCGAGCTTCAGCGCCATGTCGAGCAACTGCCCGACGATCGGCTCCTTTACCTTCTCCTCCTCGAATTTCGGCTCGCCCTCGATCGCCTTGCCGAGCGGCGTCGGATTGGCCGGATTGTTCGGCACCAGCTTGCAGAGCCGGTCGACCTGGCCGTAGGGCATTTCAAGGACGCGCCCGACATCGCGCAACACCGCGCGCGCCTGGAGCGTTCCGAAGGTGATGATCTGGCCGACCTGGTCGCGCCCGTAGCGCACCTGCACGTAGCGGATCACCTCTTCGCGGCGATCCTGGCAGAAGTCGATGTCGAAGTCCGGCATCGAAACGCGGTCCGGGTTGAGGAAGCGCTCGAACAGAAGCGAAAAGCGCAGCGGATCGACATCCGTGATCGTCAGCGCCCAGGCGACCAGCGAGCCCGCGCCCGAACCACGCCCAGGCCCGACCGGAATGTCATGCGCCTTCGCCCATTTGATGAAGTCCGAGACGATCAGGAAGTAGCCCGGAAACTGCATCTTTTCGATGATACCGAGCTCATATTCCAGGCGTTTGTCGTAGTCGCCGCGCTCGTAGCCCTCGCTCATGCCCTGTTCGGCCAGCCGCTTGTCGAGACCTTCTTGCGCCTGGCGACGCAACTCGGCTGCCTCGGCGGCCACCGCCTCGTCATGCCCGACGCCCTTCGCATCGGCGGCGAAGCGCGGCAGGATCGGCTTGCGCGTCTCGGGGAAGTAGGAGCAACGCCGCGCGATCTCCACCGTGTTCTTCGTGGCCTCCGGAAGGTCAGCGAAGAGTTCCACCATCTCGGCTTCCGGCTTCAGCCAGTGATCCGGCGTCAGATGGCGCCGATCGTCGATCGACAGGAGTGTTCCTTCGGCGATGGCGATCAGCGCGTCATGCGCCTCGAAATCGTCCGGCTTGAGGAAGAAGGCCTCGTTCGTCGCGACCAGCGGGATGTCGTGGGCATAGGCGAGTTCAACGCCTGCATGTTCCACCGCACGGTCATAACCCTTGTGGCGCTGCAATTCGTAATAGAGCCGGTCGCCATAGATGGCCTTCAGCGCCAGCAGGCGCTGTTCGGCAAGCGGCTGGTGGCCATCGGAAATCATGCGACCGACCGGACCCAGCGGCCCGCCAGTCAGGCAGATGACGCCATCGGAGAACTCCGCCAGCCAATCGAGGCGCAGCTGCGAACGCGCATTCTCGTCGGTGTCGAGATAGGATTTGGAGACGAGCTCGACCAGATTGGCATAGCCCGTCTCGGTTGCCGCGATCAGCACGACCGGCTCCGGCTGCCGGATCGACACCGTCTTGGCGTTTCCGGACCGCGGCGTCGCCAGTTCGCCGGCGAAGGCCAGATCGAGCTGGCATCCCACGATCGGCTGGATGCCGTCGCCCGAGGCCTTCTGCGCGAATTCCAGCGCGCCGAAGAGGTTGCCGGTGTCGGCGATCCCGATGGCCGGCATGCGGTTGGCATCCGCAAAACCGATGATCTTCTTCAGGGGCAGCGCCCCTTCGAGCAGGGAATAGGCCGAGTGGACTCTCAGATGCACGAAGCGCGGCGAGACCAGCACCGATTCTCCCTGCGGCTTGCCTGCGTCCACTTCGCCCATGTCCATCCTGCCTTCCGGCTACGCGCCGTGTCGGGTGATTGCGACCCGCATTTCGAGTCGCCTCTCAGGCACTATGGAAAGGCGCGAAGGCCGGGTCCAGCCTCGCCGAGGAACAACGAGCGACGCGGCTGTGGAAAGCCGTCCTCAGAGCGCGTTGATGCAGACGGAAAAAGTGGCGATGAAAGCGGCGACGGAAACGAAAGAGGCGATGTCGCGAATGAAGGTCGTCATGGCTCGTACTCCTTGTTTTGCTTCTGTCTCATTTATGTTTGCATTTTGTTCTCATTTCAAGTGAAAATATTCCTGCCCGAGCGAGCAGGAAAACTGCGGTTAATGATTGGTGAATCAGCCTTCAGCCGATATGCGGCGCGATCAGCCCGTCATGCAAAGTGACCACCCGGTCCATGCGTTTCGCAAGGTCGTGGTTATGCGTCGCCACAAGGGCCGACAGGCCGGACTGACGCGCCAGCGCGGCAAGCGCGTCGAAGACGTAGCCTGACGTTTCGGGATCGAGATTGCCGGTCGGTTCGTCGGCAAGCAGGACGAGCGGCGCATTGGCGACGGCGCGCGCGATGGCGACCCGCTGCTGCTCGCCGCCGGAGAGTTCGGCCGGGCGATGTTCGGCCCGCGGACCGATGCGCAGATAGTCCAGCAACTGCCCTGCCCGCTCCGCCGCCTCGCTGCGGGGCAAGCCCTTGATCATCTGCGGGATCATCACGTTTTCCAGCGCCGAGAATTCCGGCAGCAGGTGATGGAACTGATAGACGAAGCCGACATCGTTGCGGCGGCGCGCGGTGCGGTTGGCGTCGCTCAGTGTGCCGCAGGCGGCACCGTCGATATAGACCTCGCCCGAATCCGGTCGTTCCAGCAGGCCGGCGAGATGCAGAAGTGTGGACTTGCCCGCACCCGACGGCGCGACGAGCGCGACCATTTCGCCGGTCCGCAGTTCGAAATCCGCGCCTTTCAAGATCTCGAGGACATGATCGCCTTCCGAATAGGCGCGATGCACGCCTTCGAGGCGCAGAACGGTCTTGCCGGATGCCATCACTCGTACCTCAGCGCCTCGACCGGGTCGAGCTTGGCGGCCCGCCACGCCGGGAGGATCGCGGCCAGAAGGGAAAGGCTGAGCGACAGCACGACCACGGCGAAGGTCTCGTAGGGATTGATGCGCGCCGGGATCTCGCTCAGGAACCGGATCGTCGGATCCCAGACGTCGGCGCCCGCCATCCAGTTCATCAGCCGCTGGATCGAGCGGATGTTCAGGCAGATCAGCAGACCGAGCAGGAAGCCTGCGGCCGTGCCGACGAAGCCGACCCCAATGCCCGCCATGATGAAGATGCGCATGACAGAAGCCTGCGTCGCCCCCATGGTGCGCAGGATCGCCACGCCCCTCGCCTTCTCCTTGACCATCATGATCAGGCTGGAGATGATGTTGAGCGACGCCACCAGCACGACGATCGACAGGATCAGGAACATGGCGTTGCGCTCGATGATCAGCGCGGAGAAGAACGCCTGGTTGCGTTGCCGCCAGTCGCTCACGAAGATCGGCCGTTCGGCGGCTTTCTCGATCGCCACCTGGAAGGCATCGACCGCGTCGGGATCGTCGACGAAGACCTCGATGACCTGCGCTTCCCCCTCCTGGTTGAAATAGAGCTGCGCTTCCTCCAGCGGCATGAAGATGATCGAGCGGTCATATTCCGACATGCCCATCTCGAAGATCGCCCGCACGGGATAGGATTTCACCCTTGGCGTCGTGCCGAACGGCGTGACGTCGCCTTCCGGAGAGATGACCTTGATGCGGTCGCCGATCACGAGCCCCAAGTCGAGCGCCATGCGCGACCCGATGGCGACGCCGTCGCCGGTCAGATAGGCCTCGACCGAGCCTTCCTTGATGTTGCCGGAAATCGACTTGAGTTCGACGAAATCCTCGCCGCGGACACCGCGCACGAGCACGCCCGCGCCGGCGCCGACATTGCCCGTCGCCAGCGCCTGCCCTTCGACGATCGGCATGACCATCTCGACGCCGGGAAGCTTGGCCACGCGCCCCGCCACCGCCTCGTAATCATCTAGCGAGCGCTCGATCGGCGAGATGACGAGATGGCCGTTCAGGCCGAGAATGCGGTCGAGCAGTTCGGCGCGAAAACCGTTCATCACCGCCATGACGATGATCAGCGCGGCGACGCCGAGCGTCACCCCGACCAGCGAGATGATCGTCACGATGGAAACCGAGGCTTCCTTGCGGCGCGGCTTCAGATAGCGCCACGCCACCAGCCGCTCGAAGGCGGAGAACGGCCTGGCGGAGCCGTCGCGCCGGTCGTTCGCTGGTGGCGTCTCGGTTTCGGTCGCAGCCACCACGCGTCAGGCTTTCCCGGCGATCATGTTGACGGCGGCCTCGGGCGTCATTTCCGTGCGTTCTCCGGATTTGCGATTCTTCACCTCGACCACACCGGACCCGACGCCGCGCGGGCCGACCACCACCTGCCAGGGCAGACCTATCAGGTCCATGGCGGCGAACTTGGCGCCGGCGCGTTCGTCAGTGTCGTCGAGCAGCGGATCGACGCCGGCCTTGACCAGCGCGTCATACAGGCGGTCGGCGACGCCGTCGCAGCCGGCATCGCCCGGCTTCATGTTGACGATGGCCGCACCGAAGGGCGCGACACTCTCCGGCCAGATGATGCCGTTGTCGTCATGCGACGCTTCTATGATCGCGGCGATCAGGCGGGTCGGCCCGATGCCGTAGGAGCCCATCGAGACGCTGTGCAGCTTTCCGTCCGGACCGGTGACGGTCGCGCCCATCGGCTCGGAATACTTCGTGCCGAAATGGAAGATGTGGCCCACCTCGATGCCGCGCGCCGACAGGCGTTCGGTGTCGGGCGTCTTCTCCCATTCCGCCTCGTCGTGCATTTCGTCGGTCGCGGCGTAGGGCGTCGTCCAATCCTTGACGATCGCGGCAAGCGCGGCGTCGTCCGCGAAATCGACATCCGCGCCGGGCACGGGCATGTCGAGATAGTCCTTGTGGCAGAACACCTCGGATTCGCCGGTGTCGGCGAGCACGATGAACTCGTGGCTCAGGTCGCCGCCGATCGGGCCGGTGTCGGCGCGCATCGGGATCGACTTCAGTCCGCAGCGCTCGAAGGTGCGCAGATAGGCAACGAACATGCGGTTATAGGCCGCCCGCGCGCCTTCGTAATCCAGGTCGAACGAATAGGCGTCCTTCATCAGGAATTCGCGCCCGCGCATGACGCCGAAGCGCGGCCGCACCTCGTCGCGGAACTTCCACTGGATGTGGTAGAGATTGAGCGGCAGGTCCTTGTAGGACTTCACGTAGGAGCGGAAGATGTCGGTGACCATCTCCTCGTTGGTCGGACCGTAGAGCATGTCGCGCTCGTGCCGGTCGACGATACGCAGCATCTCCTTGCCGTAGTCGTCATAGCGACCGCTTTCCCGCCACAGATCGGCCGGCTGCACGGTCGGCATGAGGATCTCGATCGCACCCGAGCGGTTCTGCTCCTCGCGAATGATGCCGCAGACCTTGTCGAGAACCTTCTTGCCCAGTGGCAGCATGGAATAGATGCCCGCAGCCTGCTGGCGGATCATGCCGGCGCGCAGCATCAGCCGATGCGAAACGATCTCGGCTTCCTTGGGATTTTCTTTGAGAAGGGGCAGAAAATAACGCGACAAACGCATGACGGTTTCCAGCAAACGGGCTACGGCTACGATGAGAATCAGGCGTAATTCCGGCCTGACGGCAGTGTTCATAAAGGGGATCGCGCGCAAAGGAAACGGCTCGGCGCGCCGCCACCGCCCCAATTACCGGCGCTGGCGGCCCCTCTGCGCGGATAACTTGCATTTTTTCGATGACAAGCGGCCCAAGCGTTGCTAGTTAAGACGCCGGTCCTGACCGGGTTCGCCCGCAGGGGCCGTGAACGCGGCCAAAGTCTTGGGAGGATCAGATTTTCCGCGCTCGGATGACGAGCTGCGACGTCGGGTAACCGATGGATGAAAATCAGGCCGGTTCTGAGTGGCAGGGTGCAAGCCCTGCCACTTAATTTTTTTCAGCTCAGCTCACTGATATTTCGGCACGATCCGCGGCAGGTCGTCGATGCCGTAGCCCATGACCACGGTGGCCAAGTAGAACACGCCGAAGATGATGCCCGCCACCACGGTGGTCAGTGCCATCTTCTTGCCGAGCGCCGGCTTGACCGGCGCGCCGTGTTCCGTGCCCAGCGTGACGTCGTTCTCCTCGACCTGGCTGCGCACGCCGACGGGCAGGATCATGAACAGAACCACCCACCAGATGATGAAATAGATCGCGACTGCGGAAATCCAGTTCACGAGAAGCGCCTATGCCTGTTCAAGTTCGATGAGCGTGCCGTCGAAATCCTTCGGGTGAAGGAAGAGCACCGGCTTGCCATGCGCGCCGGTTCGCGGCTCCCCGTCGCCGAGAACGCGCACGCCCTCGCCTTTCAGCGTGTCGCGCGCGGCGATGATGTCGCCCACCTCGTAGCACATGTGATGGATGCCCCCGGACGGGTTCTTGGCAAGGAACGCGGCGATCGGCGAATTCTCGCCCAGCGGTTCGAGCAGTTCCGTCTTGGTGTTGTCCAGTTCCACGAAGACGACCGTGACGCCGTGTTCGGGCAAGGCCTGCGGCTCCGACACGTCGGCGCCGAGCACGTTGCGGTATTTGCGCGCCGCCGCCTCGATGTCCGGAACGGCGATGGCGACATGGTTCAAACGTCCAAGCATGACGGCCTCCTAGGCGCTCGACACGAGCACGGTGACGATCGGTTTCTTGCCCCAGGCATTGCGGCCGACGGCACGCACCGCGCCATGCACCGCACGCTCCACGAGATCGAGATCGCGGCGACGCGCCCGCGGAATGCTCTCCACGGCTTCCACTGCCGCGTCGTACATCAGGTCTTCCATGTCCTCGCCTGTGGCGTCGGTCTGCGGCACGCCGATCGCGACGATCTCCGGATCGGCGATCAGCTCGTGGCGCTTGTTCAGCACGATCGAGACCGCGACATGGCCGGCGAACGACAGCCGCCGACGATCGATGACGCCGAGTTCCTCCTCGTCGCCGATCAATCGGCCATCCTTGTAGATCTGGCCATGCGGCACATCGTCCACGATCTCCGGATCGCCCGGCGCCAGGCGCACGACGTCGCCATTGCGCGCTGGCACCACGTCGCGGATGCCGCATTCGCGCATCAATTTCGCATGCGCGGTCAGATGCGCCGCCTCGCCATGCACCGGCACGCCGATGGCCGGCCGGGTCCATTCATACATCGCGCGCAATTCGTTGCGGCGCGGATGGCCGGAGACGTGCACGAGCGCATCCCTGTCCTCGATGATCTCGATACCCATGTCGATCAGCCGGTTCTGCGTCTCCAGCACCGCCTTCTCGTTGCCGGGGATCATGCGCGACGAATAAACGACCGTGTCGCCGGCCGTCAGCGCCACGTCGCGCATCTCGTCACGCGACAGTTTCGCCAGCGCGGCGCGTGGCTCGCCCTGCGAACCGGTCAGGATGATCACCACCTTCGAACGCGGAATATGCGCGAAGTCTTCTTCGGCGAGAAACGGCGGCAGACCCTCCATGTAGCCAAGCTCGCGCGCGACATCGACGACACGCTTGATCGAACGGCCGAGCAGCAGCACTTCGCGTCCGCAATCGCGCGCCGCTTCGGCGATCGAGCGTATCCGGCCGACATTGGACGAGAAGGTGGTGACGGCCACCCGCCCCTCGGCCGCCTCGATGACCTTGCGCAGGCCCTCGCCGACTTCGCGCTCCGACGGCGAAACGCCCTCGCGCATGGCATTGGTCGAATCGCAGATCAGCGCCAAGACGCCCTTGTCGCCATAGGTCTGGAAGGCGTTGCGGTCCGTCTTCGGTCCGAGCGACGGCTCGTCGTCGTCCTTCCAGTCGCCGGTATGCAGCACGGCGCCGAGCGGCGTGCGGATGACCAGCGACACCGGTTCGGGGATCGAATGGGTCACGGTCACCGTGTCGATTTCGAACGGTCCGGCACGCAGCGTCTCGCCCGGCGTGAACACCGTCACGTCGATCTTCGACGCACCCGGCTCGGATTGGGCCTTGGCCTCCAGCAACCCTGCCGTGAACGCGGTCGCATGGACGGGAAGCGATCCCTCCGGCGAGATGCGAGGGTAGAGCGCGAGCAAGGCGCCGTAATGGTCCTCATGCGCATGGGTGATCACCATCGCGCGGACATTGTGGCGCTCCGATTCCAGAAACCGCGTATCCGGCAGCACCAGGTCCACGCCGGGCAGATCCGGTCCGGGAAAGGTCACGCCGCAATCGACCACGATCCACTCGCGATTGTCCGCGGGACCGAAGCCGTACATCGCCAGGTTCATGCCGATTTCGCCGACGCCGCCAAGCGGCACAAATACCAGTTCGTCCATATTCGTTCTTGTTGTTGTTGGCGTCAGCGCCCTGCGCCGCCTCCGCCAATGCCAAAGAAAAGATCGCCGGCCGATATGGGCCGGATCGTCCCGTCGTCGGTGCGGAGCAGCAATGTCCCCTCGGAGTCTATGCCTTCAAATAGGCCCTCGACCCGTTCCGTTGCAAGGTTGACCACGATCGGTTCACCCAGCCCCTTGGCGTGGTGCAGCCATTCGTCGCGGATGGCGGCGACGCCTCGCCCGCCGTCCCACAGCGCCAGCGCGCGATCGAGCGCCCGCGCGAGTTGCAGAAATAGGATGTCGGGGGTCGCGCCGACGCCCTCCCGGTTCAGCGCTGTCGCCTTGTAGATGCCGGGGTCGGGATAAGAAACGACATTGACGCCGCACCCGATGACGACCGCCATGCGCCCGTCGGACAGAAAACGGCTCTCAAGCAGAAGGCCGCAGCATTTCGCGCCGTTGAGGAGGATGTCGTTGGGCCACTTGATCTGCAGCGACGTCCCCTCCGGCAGTCCGCAGGCCGCGATCGCCTCACGCACCGCGACGGCGATGACCAGCGGCAGCGTACCCAGACGCGCGACGGGCGCGGGATCGACGATCAGCGCGGAAGCGTAGAGATTGCCGGGCGGAGACGACCATTCGCGCCCTCGACGACCGCGACCGGCCGTCTGTTCTGCGGCGGTCACCCAAAGGCGACCGGGATCGCCCTTTTCGGCGATCGCTACCGCCTCGGCATTGGTCGAGCCGACGGCCATGAGGTCGAGCCGGCGCCAGTGCGCCAGGCCGTCTATCGGTGATCCCGTCACGCGAGGGGTCCGGCCCCGGCGATCAGAACAGCGCCCGCGCGGCGGCTTCGGCCGTTGCGGCGATCGGCCCGCCGATCAGCACATAGCCGAGCACGAACAGGCCCGACACGCCCATCACGAGCCGCAATTCGCCGGCTGCCGGAACGAACCCGCCGGCAGGCTCGTCGAACCACATGATCTTGATGATGCGCAGATAGTAGAACGCGCCGACGACCGAGGCGAGCACGCCGATGATGGCGAGCGGATAGAGACCGGCTTCGACAGCGGCGAGGAAGACGTACCACTTGGCCCAGAAGCCCGCGAGCGGCGGGATGCCCGCCAGCGAGAACATCAGGATCGTCAGGATCGTCGCCATCACCGGATTGGTCGCGGACAGGCCGGCCAGATCCTCGATGTTCTCGACATTGCCCTCGTCCTTGCGGCGCATGGCCAGGATGAAGGCGAAAGTGCCGAGCGTCATGGCGAGATAGATCGTCATGTAGATGATCACGCCCTTCACGCCGACGAGCGTGCCCGCCGACAGGCCGACAAGCGCATAGCCCATGTGGCCAATCGACGAATAGGCCATCAGTCGCTTGATGTTGCGCTGGCCGATGGCAGCGAAGGCGCCGAGGATCATCGAGGCGATCGCGATGAAGACGACGATCTGCTGCCACTCCGAAGTCACAGGCCCGAAACCGTCGATGACGACCCGCACGAACATCGCCATGGCGGCCATTTTCGGCGCGGCGGCGAAGAAGGCCGTCACCGGCGTCGGCGCGCCCTCGTAGACGTCGGGCGTCCACATGTGGAACGGCACGGCGGAGATCTTGAAGGCGAGACCCGTGATCAGGAAGACGAGGCCAAACAGCACGCCGACGGACCGCTCCGCGCCGGTCAGCGCGGCCGCGATCTGGTCGAAGCCGATATGGCCGGTGAAGCCGTAGACCAGCGAAATGCCGTAGAGCATCATGCCCGACGACAGGGCGCCCAGGACGAAATATTTCAGGCCCGCCTCGGTCGAACGCACGCTGTCGCGATTGATGGCCGCGACGACATAGAGCGCCAGCGACTGCAATTCGAGGCCCATATAGAGGGTCAGCAGGCTGTTGGCCGAGATCATCAGCATCATGCCAAGCGTCGCCAGCACGATCAGGATCGGGAATTCGAACCGGTCGAACTTCTCGGCGCGCGCGAAACCGGCCGACATGGCCAGCGCCACGATGGAGCCGATGAGGGTCAGCGTCTTCATGAAGGCGGAGAAACCGTCCTGCACGAAGGCCCCGTTGAAGGCCTCGCCCTGCCCGCTCATCAGCAGCATCCAGCCCAGCACGCCGATCAGGATCGCGACGGCAAGGCCGGTGACGGTGGAGTTGGCGCGCCCGGCCGGCGCGAACACGCCGATCATCAGCAGGATCATCGCACCCACGGCGAGGATCACTTCGGGAAGTGCGAGCGTCAGGCTCTCAGACAGCAATTCGGCGGACATCGTTCTCTGCTCCCCGGATCAGTGAGCCGCCATCGCGACATCGGCGACGGCGCGTGCCGCCTCCAACGCTGCGGAATAGTCGGACAGGAGCGCGTCCACGGACGCGGTGGTGACATCGAAGACCGGCGCCGGATAGACACCGAAGAAAATGGTGAGCACGATCAGCGGATAAAGGATCACCTTCTCGCGCCCGGACAGGTCGAGCATGGCCTTCAGGCTTTCCTTTTCCAATACGCCGAAGATCACGCGGCGGTAGAGCCACAGCGCGTAGGCCGCCGACAGGATCACGCCGAGCGTCGCGACGACGGCAAACCAGGTGTTGGCCTGGAAGATGCCCATCAGCGTCAGGAACTCGCCGACGAAGCCGGACGTGCCCGGCAGGCCCACATTGGCCATGGTGAAGACCATGAACGCCACAGCGTAGCGCGGCATGATGTTGACCAGTCCGCCATAGGCCGAGATCTCGCGGGTATGCATGCGGTCGTAGACGACGCCGACGCACAAGAAGAGCGCGCCCGAGACAAGACCGTGCGACAGCATCTGGAAGATGGCGCCGTCCAGGCCTTGGTGGTTGGCGGCGAAGATGCCCATTGTGACGTAACCCATGTGGGCGACGGAGGAATAGGCGATCAGCTTCTTGATGTCTTCCTGCATCAGCGCGACCAGCGACGTGTAGACGATGGCGATCACCGACAGGGTGAAGACGAAGCCGGAGAGTTCGGCCGAGGCGACGGGGAACATCGACAGCGAGAAGCGGATCAGGCCGTAGCCGCCGAGCTTCAGGAGGATGCCCGCCAGGATCACGGAACCCGCCGTCGGCGCTTCCACGTGCGCGTCGGGCAGCCAGGTGTGCACCGGCCACATCGGCATCTTCACGGCGAAGGAGGCGAAGAAGGCGACCCACAGCCATGTCTGCATCGAGACAGGGAAGTCATGCTCGAGCAGACCCGGGATCGAGGTCGTTCCCGCGTCCCAGTACATCGCCATGATCGCGATCAGCATCAGCACCGAGCCGAGCAGCGTGTAGAGGAAGAACTTGAACGAGGCGTAGACCCGGCGCTTGCCGCCCCACACGCCGATGATGATGAACATCGGGATCAGGCCGCCTTCGAAGAAGACGTAGAACAGCACGATGTCGAGCGCGCAGAACACGCCGACCATCAGCGTTTCCAGGATCAGGAACGCGATCATGTAGGCCTTGACGCGCTTCTGCACCGCTTCCCAGCTTGCCAGGATGCACAGCGGCATCAGGAAAGTCGTCAGGATCACGAACAGCATCGAAATGCCGTCGACGCCCATGTGGTAGGAAATGCCGCTGTCCAGCCAATCGACCTTCTCGACGAACTGGAAGCCCGGATCGGCGGTGTCGAAGCCGATCCAGATCAGAAGCGAGATCAGGAAGGTGAAGGCCGTCGTCAACAGCGCAACCATGCGGATGTTGCGCCGCGCCAGATCGCTGTCGTCGTTGATGAACAGGATGATCAGCACGCCGACGAGCGGCAGGAACGTAACCAGTGAAAGGATCGGCATACCGGCCATCAGACGCTGCCCCCGAGCATCATCCACGTGACAAGCGCGGCAACGCCGATCAGCATCGCGAACGCATAATGATAGAGATATCCGGTCTGCAGCCGCACCACGCGGCCTGTGACCTCACGCACCCGGGCGGCGACGCCGTCCGGGCCGAACCCGTCGATCAGCCAGCCGTCGCCCCGCTTCCACAGGAAGCGGCCGAGGCGCATCGCCGGCTTGACGAACAGGAAGTCGTAAAGCTCGTCGAAATACCACTTGTTGAGGAGGAACTTGTAGAGCCCCTCATGCTGCGCAGCCAGCGTCTTCGGCGTCTGCGGCGAGCGGATATACATGTACCAGGCGGTGATCACGCCGAGCACCATGACGATGAACGGGCTGAGTTTGACCGCCCAGGGCACATGGTGGAATTCCTCGAGAATGTGGTTGCCCTCGCCTGCGAACAGCGCGGTGCGCCAGAACTCGTTGTACCAGCCCTCGTGATGCCCCTCGGCGGCGTGCCCGATGAAGAAATCGTGGAACACGAAGCCGGCCAGCAGAGCGCCCGCGGCGAGCACGTAGAGCGGGATCAGCATCACCGGCGGCGATTCATGCACATGGTGCATCACGTCGGCAGACGCGCGCGGCTTGCCGTGGAAGGTCATGAAGATCAGGCGCCAGGAATAGAAGGAGGTGAACAGCGCGGCGATCACCAGCAGGCCGAAGGCGAACCCGGCGGCCGGATTGTGCCCCACATAGGCGCTCTCGATGATGGCGTCCTTGGAGAAGAAGCCGGCCGTGCCGATGATCGTGCCCGGCAGGCCGACGCCGGTCAGCGCCAGCGTGCCGATGACCATCATCCAGTAGGTCATGGGAATGTGCGAGCGCAGCCCGCCCATCCGGCGCATGTCCTGCTCGTCGGAGACGGCGTGGATGACCGAACCGGCACCGAGGAACAGCAGCGCCTTGAAGAAGGCGTGGGTGAAGAGATGGAACACGCCCGCCCCGTAGGCGCCGACGCCGAGCGCGACGAACATGTAGCCGAGCTGCGAACAGGTCGAATAGGCGATGACGCGCTTGATGTCGTTCTGCACGAGGCCGACGGTCGCAGCGAAGAAGGCGGTGATCGCGCCGACCACGGTGACCACGGTCAGGGCGGTCGCGCTCAGTTCGAACAGAGGCGACATGCGCGCCACCATGAAGACGCCGGCCGTGACCATGGTCGCGGCGTGGATGAGCGCGGAGACCGGCGTCGGGCCTTCCATCGCGTCCGGCAACCAGGTGTGCAGCAAGAACTGCGCCGACTTGCCCATCGCGCCCATGAACAAGAGCAGGCAGACGATGGTCAGCGCATGCGCCTTGTCGAGATGGTAGCCGAGGAAATTGAGAACGGTCTCGGTGTCGGCGGCGTGCATCGCTTCCGTGGCCGCCTCGGCCGCGCCATGCGCGTCGCCGGTCGGCAGGTAGGAAGCTGCATTGGCGAAGATCGTCTCGAAATTGACCGAGCCGAACAGCACGAAGACGCCGAAGATGCCGAGCGCGAAACCGAAGTCGCCGACGCGGTTGACGATGAAGGCCTTCATCGCCGCGGCGCATGCCGACGGCTTCTTGTACCAGAAGCCGATCAGCAGATAGGAGGCGAGACCGACGCCTTCCCAGCCGAAGAACATCTGAACCAGGTTGTCGGAAGTCACCAGCATCAGCATCGCGAAGGTGAACAGCGACAGGTAGGAGAAGAAGCGCGGACGGTCCGGATCGTGATGCATGTAGCCGATCGAGTAGACATGCACGAGCGAGGAGACCGTGTTGACCACGACCAGCATCACCGCCGTCAGCGTGTCGATGCGGAAGGCCCAGGAAATGTCGAGCGTTCCGGTCTGGATCCAGCGCAGCACCTCGATGGTGATGGTCGGCTCGTCGGAAAAGGCGAAGATGCCGAAGGCGATCCAGGACAGGACCGCGACGAGCACCATGATGCCCGACGTGATGTATTCGCTGGCCTTGGCGCCGATCGAGCGGCCGAAGAGGCCGGCGATCAGCGCGCCGATCAGGGGCAGGAAGACAATGGCGTGATACATGGTGCCGTCAGCCCTTCATCATGTTGACGTCTTCGACCGCGATGGAGCCGCGATTGCGATAGAAGACGACGAGAATTGCGAGCCCGATCGCCGCTTCGGCGGCGGCCACCGTCAGCACGAACAGGGCGAAGACCTGGCCGACCATGTCCTGCAGATGCGCGGAGAAGGCGACGAAGTTCAGGTTCACCGAAAGCAGGATCAGTTCGACCGACATCAGGATGACGATCACGTTCTTGCGGTTCAGGAAGATGCCGAACACGCCGATGACAAAGAGCAGCGCGCTGACCGTCAGATAATGGGAAATGGTGATGGTCATGGGCCTCAGATCCCCTTGCCTGTATCGACATCGACCACCTCGATGGCGTCGGCCGGCTTGCGCGCAACCTGCGCGGCCATGTTCTGGCGTTTCACATGCGGGCGCTGCGGGCGCAGCGTCAGCACGATCGCGCCGATCATGGCGACCAGCAGGACGATGCCCGCGATCTGGAAGAAGAAGACGTAGTCCGTGTAAAGAATGTCGCCCAGCGCCGCCGTGTTGTGGCGAACCGCCGGATCGGGCATCGGCAGCGACGTGGTCGCCGGCCGGCCGAGATCGAAGGCCGAGGCGGCCAGCACCAGCACCAGTTCCGCGCCGAGCACCACGCCGACGATCGCGCCGATCGGCGCGTATTCCAGCGCCCCGCGCTTCATCGAGGCGAAGTCCACGTCCAGCATCATGACGACGAACAGGAACAGCACCGCCACCGCGCCGATATAGACGACGAGCAGAATCATCGACAGGAATTCCGCACCCGTCAGCAGGAACAGCGCTGCCGCGTTGAAGAACGTCAGGATCAGATAGAGCACCGAATGCACGGGATTGCGTGCCGCGATCACCATGAACGCGCTCGCAACGGCGACAAAGGCGAAGAGGTAGAAGAACGCCGCCCCCAAACCAGTAATCATGATCGCTTCCCCGATCTCCTTGCCCGGATCCCGCGGCGAAGCGCCGGTCCGGATTTTTTCACCGCTCCGAAGGAACGGCGTCTTGATGTGGTGCCCCTAGCGGTACGGCGCGTCGATGCCGATGTTGCGCGCGATTTCGCGCTCCCACCGGTCGCCGTTCTCCAGAAGCTTTTCCTTGTTGTAGTAGAGTTCCTCACGGCTCTCCGTGGCGAACTCGAAATTCGGACCCTCGACGATGGCGTCCACCGGGCAGGCTTCCTGGCAGAAGCCGCAATAGATGCATTTCACCATGTCGATGTCGTAGCGCACCGTGCGGCGCGTGCCGTCGTTGCGGCGCGGTCCGGCCTCGATCGTGATCGCCTGTGCCGGGCAGATCGCCTCGCAGAGCTTGCAGGCGATGCAGCGTTCCTCGCCGTTCGGATAACGACGCAGCGCATGCTCGCCACGGAAGCGCGGGCTGACCGGCCCCTTCTCGAAGGGGTAGTTGACCGTGAACTTCGGCTCGAAGAAGCGACGCATCGACAGGAAGAAGGCGGAGATGAACTCCAGCAGCAGCAGTTGCTTGGCGGCGTGTGCGAGTGTGGTCATGTGATCGTCCCCTCGTCTCAGGCCCAGCCGGTCAGTTTCAGGAACGCCGCGGTCGCCACCACCATGAACAGCGAGATCGGCAGGAAGACCTTCCAGCCCAGACGCATCAGCTGGTCGTAGCGGTAGCGCGGCACGAAGGCCTTCACCATCGAGATCATGAAGAAGACCATGCAGAGCTTCAGCACGAACCAGAACACGCCCGGCAGCCAGGTGAACGGCGCGAAGTCGAACGGCGGGAGCCAGCCGCCCAGGAACAGGATCGTCGTCAGCGCGCACATCAGCAGGATGGCGATGTACTCACCCAGCATGAACAGCATGTAGGGCGTCGACGAATACTCGATCATGTGACCGGCGACGAGCTCGGATTCGGCTTCCACCAGATCGAAGGGCGGGCGGTTGGTCTCGGCCAGCGCCGAGATGAAGAAGATCACGAACATCGGCAAGAGGCCGAGCCAGTGCCAGTCGAGGAAGGTGTTCGGCAGGCCCACATAGGTGCCGATGCCGTCCTTCTGGGCGAGCACGATGTCCGACAGGTTCAGCGAACCGACGCAGAGCAGCACGGTGACGATCACGAAGCCGATGGACACCTCGTAGGAGACCATCTGCGCCGCAGAGCGCAGCGCGCCGAGGAACGGATATTTCGAGTTCGACGCCCAGCCGGCCATGATCACGCCGTAGACCTCCAGCGAGGAGATCGCGAAGACGTAGAGGATGCCTACGTTCACAGAGGCGATCGCCCAGCCGTCGGCCAGCGGGATCACCGCCCATGCGGCCAGCGCCAGCGTCGCCGAGATGAAGGGCGCGAGCAGGAAGATGCCCTTGTTGGAGCTGTCGGGAACGACCGGCTCCTTGAGCACGAATTTCAACAGGTCGGCGAAGGACTGCAGCAGACCCCACGGGCCGACGACGTTCGGGCCGCGCCGCGACTGCACGGCGGCCCAGACCTTGCGGTCGGCGTAGAGGATGAAGGCCGTGAACACCAGCAGCGCGACCAGCAGGACGAGCGTCTGCAGGAGGATGATCAGCCCGGGAATGACGTAGGTCTCAAACATGAATGCCGTCCGTGTCCTGCCCTCTGCCCCGCATCACTCTGCAGCCTGCGCGAAGCCGCGCTGCGCCAGGCTGGAACATTCCGCCATGACGGCGGAGGCCCGCGCGATTGGGTTGGTGAGATAGAAGTCTTTGATCGGCGATGCAAACGCAGACTTGTCCGAAGACCCGTCTTTTTTCGCAAGCGCAGCAATACCGCCTGCAGCGCCGGGTTCGATCGCGTCGATCCGCGCGAAATGCGGATACGCCTCGTACAGTTTCGCGCGCAATTCGGCCAGCGAATCGAAGGGCAGCTTGTGGCCGAGCACGTCGGAAAGCGCCCTCAGGATGGCCCAGTCTTCCTTCGCGTCGCCCGGTGCGAAACCCGCCCGCGTCGTCATCTGCACGCGGCCCTCGGTGTTCACATAGGTCGCCGACTTCTCGGTATAGGCCGAGGCCGGCAGGATGACGTCGGCATGATGCGCGCCGATGTCGCCATGCGTGCCGATATAGACCGTGAAGCCGTCCGGCTTGCGTGCGGAAAGGTCCATCTCGTCGGCGCCGAGCAGGAACAGCACGTCGGCGCCGGTGAGCGCCGCGCCCGCATTCATGCCGCCCTCGCCCGGCACGAAGCCGAGATCGAGACCGCCGACACGCGCCGCCGCCGTGTGCAGCACCGCAAAGCCGTTCCAGTCCTCGGTGAGCGCGCCGGTCGCGTCGGCAATCGCCGCCGCAAGCGCCAGCACCGCGGCGCCGTCGGACCCCGACAAGGCGCCCTGCCCGACGATGATCATCGGACGTTCGGCGCCCTTCAGCGTCTCGAAGAAGGAATGCGAGCCGTTGGCCAGGTCGGTCAGCGTTTCCGCGCCGGCGCCCAGCATCTCGTAATCGTAGCGCAGGTCGCCCATGTCGCCGATCACGCCGATCTTCATCTCGCTGGCGCGCCAGGCCTTGCGGATGCGCGCATTGAGCACCGCCGCCTCGAAACGCGGATTGGATCCGATGATCAGCAGCGCGTCGGCCTGCTCAATGCCCTCGATGGTCGGGTTGAACAGGTAGGACGCCCGGCCGAGCGACGGATCGAGCGCCGCGCCGTCCTGGCGGCAGTCGATGTTCGGCGAACCGAGCGACGTCATCAGTTCCTTGAGCGCGTACATTTCCTCGACGCCCGCGAGGTCACCCGCGATCGCGCCGATCTGTCCGCCGGACTTGCCGTCAAGCGCCGTCTTGACCGCCGCGAAGGCTTCACCCCACGACGCCGGCTTCAGCTTGCCGTCCGCGCTGCGCACATAGGGCCGGTCGAGGCGCTGCGTGCGCAGGCCGTCCCAGATGAAGCGCGTCTTGTCGGAGATCCACTCCTCGTTCACCGCCTCGTTGATGCGCGGCATGACGCGCATCACTTCGCGGCCGCGGGTGTCCACGCGGATGGCGGACCCGACCGCGTCCATCACGTCGATCGATTCGGTCTTCGACAGTTCCCACGGACGGGCGTGGAATTCGTAAGGCCGCGAGGTCAAGGCGCCGACCGGGCACAGGTCGATCACGTTGCCCTGCATTTCAGAGGTCATCGCCTGTTCGAGATAGGTGGTGATCTCGGCGTCCTCACCGCGGCCGATCAGGCCGAGTTCGGAAATGCCGGCGACTTCCGTGGTGAAGCGGACGCAGCGCGTGCAGTGGATGCAGCGCGTCATGATCGTCTTGACCAGCGGGCCGATATATTTGTCTTCGACCGCGCGCTTGTTTTCCTGGTAGCGCGTCGAATCGACGCCGAAGGCCATCGCCTGGTCCTGCAAGTCGCATTCGCCGCCCTGGTCGCAGATCGGGCAGTCGAGCGGATGGTTGATCAGCAGGAATTCCATCACGCCTTCGCGGGCCTTCTTGACCATCGGCGTGTTGGTGAAGACTTCCGGCGGCTGGCCTTCCGGCCCGGGGCGCAGGTCGCGCACGCCCATGGCGCAGGACGCGGCCGGCTTGGGCGGTCCGCCCTTCACCTCGACAAGGCACATGCGGCAGTTGCCCGCGATCGACAGGCGCTCGTGGAAACAGAAGCGCGGCACTTCCGCGCCCGCTTCCTCGCACGCCTGCAGCAGCGTGTAGTGGTCGGGGACCTCGACCTCGTTGCCGTCAACCTTGATCACTGCCATGGTAAGAAATCCAACCTTCGATCCTCAAGCGCAACGCTGCGTTTGCCAGAGCCTGACATGCGGCAGGTGCGCCCATCCAAATGCCTCGTCGCTGTCGCCGTGGCGGTCGAGATGCTCGAGCTTCTCGCGGGCCTCGGCAAGCGTCGGGACGTGTCCTTCCTCGACGCGCCACATGACGAAGTGATGTGCGGCGAGCGCCTTAAACCACTCCGCCTTGCGGCGGTAAACCTGTTTGTGCACCGTGTTCCAGACGAAATGTTCTAGGTGCTCGGGCGTCTCCCAGACGCTCATGTTGACGATCAGCCTCGGATCGTCAAACGCCTGAACGGACAGCGCATTTCCCGCCTCTTCCTTCAACCGCCAGACGAAGCCAGGCGACCGCTCGGCGATCGCGTTGACCGCGTCCAGCCGATCGACGAAATCGGCGATGCGGGGATCGTCGAGATCGTAGAGCGGCCTTGCGATGTTGAGTTCGGCGAAATGCATGGCGGTACCGGTCAGCCCTTCTTCGCGAGTTGGGCTGCCTGCTCGATCCAGCCGTCGCGCTGGATTCGACCCTTGAACTGCAGGTAGTCGTCGACCCAGGCGACCTCGTAGGGCGTCAGGGCGGCGATCTGCTCGTAGGTCCACAGACCGATCGAGTTCAGCACGCTTTCGAGCTTCGGACCGACGCCGGAAATCGCCTTCAGATCGTCCGGCTTCTCCGGCTTGGCAAGCGCCTTCGGCTTGACGAAATCCTCAGGCATCACCGTTTCGGGCGCGACCGTCGCAGCCGCCTTAGGTTCCGCGAGTGCCACGGGCTCGGGCTTCGCCGCCGCGGCGGGTGCGGCTTTCGCCGGCTTCGCCTTCGCAGGCGCTGCCTTCTTCGCCGGTGCAGCCTTTGCCTTCACGGCCGGTGCGGCGGCCACGCTCTTGGCTGCCGGCTTCCTGGCCACGGACTTCTTCACCGCTGGCGTCTTGGCCTCGACGGCCTTCGCCTCGGGCTCCTTGGTCTCGCTCTTCTTGGCTTCTGTTTTCTTGGCGACTGGCGTCTTCACTGCCGGCGTCTTGGCTTCCAGCTTGCCGGCAACCGGCTTGTGGGCTGCGACAGGCTTCGGCGCGACCTTTTCCACGACCGGGGCGACGACCGCTTCCGGTTGTTCGGTCTTGTCGTCGGCAAACGAACCCGCCGCCAGGTCGAAACTCATCGGATTGACGAGGCCGAACGGTGCCGGCGGCCCGCCGGTCGTCTCATTGGCGAGCATGTTGGCGGCCTGCATCGCGCCCGCCATCGAACCGGCGAAAATGCCGAACATCTGGCTGGCCATGCCCATGCCGATCGCCGAGGCCGCGGCCACCGCGCCCATCGGATGGGCCGCGAGGTTGGGGAGCCCGCCGAATCGCGTCGCAGAGGCATTCGTCATCCAGGCGATGGCGTCCTTCTGCATTTCGGTCATCTCGCCGGCCAGACCGGCGAAGGGAGTATCGGTGCTCATTTTCACTTCCGGGTGCGTCGATTCCGGCATTGAAACCTCCTTGGGTATTCAGCGTCCGTTCGTTTTCCCCTACCCCTTGCGTTTCCTCGTTTCGGCGGTTGATCCGCCCGGCCGTCACGCGGCCAATTGATGTCTTATTCCGCGGCTTCCAAGACCGGCGGAACCCCGTGCGAATTGCGGGAGAATTCGTCGATACGGCGCTCGATCTCCGGGCGGAAATTGCGGATCAGGCCCTGCACCGGCCATGCGGCCGCGTCGCCGAGCGCGCAGATCGTGTGACCCTCGACCTGCTTGGACACCTCGAACAGCATGTCGATCTCGCGCTTGTGGGCGTTGCCCTGCACCATGCGCTCCAGCACGCGCATCATCCAGCCTGTGCCCTCGCGGCACGGCGTGCACTGGCCGCAGCTCTCGTGCTTGAAGAAGGCCGCGATGCGCCAGATCGCCTTCACGATGTCGGTCGACTTGTCCATGACGATCATGCCGCCGGTGCCGAAGGAGGACTTCAGCTCGCGCATGCCGTCGAAATCCATGATCGCGTCGGCCATGTCCTCGCCGCGCACGACCGGACAGGACGCGCCGCCGGGGATCACCGCCAGCAGATTGTCCCAGCCGCCGCGAATGCCGCCGCAATGCTTTTCGATGATGTCGCGGAACGGCAGTCCCATCGCTTCCTCGAAGGTGCAGGGATTGTTGACGTGCCCCGACACCATGAAGAGCTTCGTGCCGACATTGTTCTCGCGGCCGATCGACGAGAACCACGACGCGCCGCGCCGCAGAATCGTCGGTGCAACCGCGATGGATTCGACGTTGTTGACCGTCGTCGGGCAGCCATAGAGTCCGACATTGGCCGGGAATGGCGGCTTCAGGCGCGGCTGGCCCTTCTTGCCTTCCAGGCTTTCGATCAACGCGGTTTCCTCGCCGCAGATATAGGCGCCGGCACCGTGATGCAGATGGACGTCCATGTCCCAGCCGCACTTGTTGTCCTTGCCGAGAAGGCCGGCGGCGTAGCACTCGTCGATGGCGCGCTGCAGCGCCTCGCGCTCGCGGATATATTCGCCGCGAATGTAGATGTAGGCCGTGTTCGCGCCCATGGCGCAGCCGGCGATCACGCAGCCCTCGATCAGCGTATGCGGATCGTGGCGCATGATGTCGCGGTCCTTGCAGGTGCCCGGCTCGGACTCGTCGGCATTGACGACGAGGTAATGCGGCCGCCCGTCATTCTGCTTCGGCATGAACGACCATTTCAGGCCCGTCGGGAAGCCGGCACCGCCGCGCCCGCGCAGGCCCGACGCCTTCATCTCGTCGATGATCCAGTCGCGACCCTTGTCGATCAGGCCCTTGGTGTTGTCCCAATGGCCGCGCGCCATCGCGCCGTCGAGGCTCTTGTCGCGCAGGCCGTAGATATTGGTGAAAATGCGATCCTTGTCAGCGAGCATCACTCAGTCCCTTCACCGCGGCTCCTTGCCGAACACCCTGGCATATTCCTCAGGGCCTTTCGACAGGGCGTCGGCCTGCTTGACCCACTCGTCGCGGTCGATCCGGCCCTTGAATTTCAGATAGCTGTCCACCCATGCGCGCTCGGCTTCGTTCCACTGCGCGACCTGCGCGAAGGTGTAGATGCCAAGCGAATTGAGGACGCCCTCGATCTTCGGGCCGACGCCCGAGATCAGCTTCAGGTCGTCCGGCTGGTCCGGCTTGTCGATGCCGGCGGGACGGTTGGCGTCGTCGAGCGCAGGTTCGGCATCGTCCGATGCCGCCTCTTCCGCGTCCGGCGCCTTCGCACGGCCTGATGCGGTCGCGGCAAGCTTCATGGTCGGATTGCCGCCTTCGACGGTCTGTTCGACCGGCTTTACCTTGGGCATCAGGCTGCTCGCCGTCGCAGCGACCTTGATCGTGGAGCTGGCGTCGCTGCCGTAGCCCGGCGTTGCCGGCCCGTCGTCGGTCAGCGTCGTCAGGCCGCCGGCCGGCGCCGAGAAGGCGCGGTCGATCTGCGGTCCGGGTGTGATCGTGTCGCCATTGCCCGCCTCGAAGGCGTCGATGATCTCTTCCAGGCGCTCCGGCGTCAGGTCCTCGTAGGTGTCCTTGCCGATCATCACCATCGGCGCGTTGACGCAGGCGCCCTGGCACTCGACCTCTTCCCAAGACAGCGTGCCGTCGCCGTTCAGCGCGAAGGGATCATGCGCGATCTTGTTCTGGCAGACCCGCTTGAGGTCCTCTGCGCCCCGCAGCATGCACGGCGTCGTGCCGCACACCTGCACATGCGCCTTCGTGCCCACGGGCTGCAGCATGAACTGGGTGTAGAAGGTCGCGACCTCGAGCACGCGGATCTTCGGCATGTCGAGCTTCGCGGCGACATGCTCGATGGCGGCACGCGTCACCCATCCGTCCTGTTCCTGCGCAAGCATGAGCAGCGGAATGACGGCGGATTGCTGGCGGCCTTCCGGGTATTTCCCGATCCATTTTTCCGCCTCGGCGGACATCGCCGGATTGAAGGCGAATTCGGCCGGCTGGACGTTTTCTTCTGCGAGACGACGAACAGACATCAGCGGTCCACCTCACCAAACACGATATCGAGGGAGCCGAGCACGGCGGAGACGTCGGCCAGCATGTGGCCGCGGCACAGGAAGTCCATCGCCTGCAAATGCGCGAAACCCGGCGCGCGCAGCTTCACCTTGTAGGGTTTGTTCGATCCGTCGGAGACCAGATAGACCCCGAATTCGCCCTTCGGCGCCTCGACGGCGGCGTAAACTTCGCCGGCGGGCACGTGATAGCCCTCGGTATAGAGCTTGAAGTGGTGGATGAGCGCTTCCATCGAGCGCTTCATCTCGCCGCGCTTCGGCGGAACCACCTTGCCGTCGGTGTTGGAGACCGGGCCGACCGCTTCCGTGCCGAGCAGACGATCCACGCATTGCCGCATGATCTTGGCGGCCTGGCGCATCTCTTCCATGCGGATGAGGTAGCGGTCGAAGCAGTCGCCGTTCTTGCCGATCGGAATCTGGAAATCCATCTCCTCGTAGCACTCATAGGGCTGCGACTTGCGCAGGTCCCATTTGGCGCCCGAGCCGCGCACCATGACGCCGGAGAAACCCCACGCCCAGGCGTCCTCCAGCTTGACGACGCCGATATCGACATTGCGCTGCTTGAAGATGCGGTTGGCGGTCAGGAGGTTGTCGAGATCGTCCACCACCTTCAGGAACGGGTCGATCCAGTTGCCGATGTCCTCGACGAGCTGCTGCGGGATGTCCTGGTGCACGCCACCGGGCCGGAAATAGGCCGCGTGCATGCGCGCGCCGCAGGCCCGCTCGTAGAACACCATCAGCTTCTCGCGCTCCTCGAAGCCCCACAGCGGCGGGGTCAGCGCGCCGACGTCGAGCGCCTGCGTGGTGATGTTGAGGATGTGCGAGAGGATACGGCCGATCTCGGAATAGAGAACGCGGATCAGCTGGCCGCGCTTCGGCACCTCGAGGTCGAGCATCCGCTCGACGGCGAGCGCATAGGCATGCTCCTGGTTCATCGGCGCGACATAGTCGAGCCGGTCGAGATAGGGCACGGCTTGCAGATAGGTCTTCTGCTCCATCAGCTTCTCGGTGCCGCGATGCAGGAGGCCGATATGCGGATCGACGCGCTCGCACACCTCGCCGTCCAGTTCGAGGACGAGACGCAAAACACCATGCGCCGCAGGGTGTTGCGGGCCGAAGTTGATCGTGAAGTTACGAACGTTATGCTCGATCATGACGCGCTCCGCGCGGGAAAGTCAGTAGTCAGTAGTGAGAAGTCAGTAGTTTTCATGGATCACTCTGTCTATTCGCCCGCCTGCTTGCTCTGGACCGTACGTATCAAGGCCCGCAGCATTTTCCCTGTCTCTTCACATCGGTCCAGAAGCGCTTTTTCGTCCTCTGCCGGCATTATTCCAACTCGTTTCGCGATCATCGCTTGCGTTTCGAGTTCCTTCAGCGAGCCCTGCGCCACACGAAGAAACTGGACAAACGATCCGCGGTTTTCCCGGCCATATCCCTCGGCGATGTTCGAAGCGATAGATACGCCGCTTCTCCTCATCTGCGAAGTCAGTCCGTATGCCTCTTCCTTTGGAAACGACTGCGTGAAACGATAGACAACTTCGGCGAGCGCCATTGCGGCGTCCCAGACCAGAAGGTCCCTGTATGACTGCGCAGGTTTCCTAGCCACCTCGTCAAACCAACATAACCCTACTCGCTACCGACTACCCACTACTGACTCTTCTTCTCATCGCCCGGCAGCACGTAATCCGTGCCTTCCCATGGCGAAAGGAAATCGAAATCGCGGAACTCCTGGCGCAGCTTCACCGGCTCGTAGACGACGCGCTTCTGCTCGTCGTCGTAACGCACCTCGACGAACCCGGTGACCGGGAAGTCCTTGCGCAGCGGGTGTCCCTCGAAACCGTAATCGGTCAGCAGGCGGCGCAGGTCCGGATGGCCGGAGAACAGCACGCCATACATGTCGTAGGTTTCGCGCTCGAACCAGTTGGCGCCCGGGAAGACGCTGACGGCGCTCGGCACAGGCGTGTCCTCGTCGGTCTCGATCTTGACGCGCAGGCGCTGGTTCAGGGTCGGCGACATCAGGTGATAGACGACGTCGAAGCGGCGCGCGCGGCCGGGATAGTCCACGGCGGTCACGTCGATGATCGACACGAATTTCAACTGCACGTCATTGCGAAGCGCCGTGAGCAGTTCGATCAGATTGCCGGAATCGGTGACGAGCGTCAGTTCGCCATAGGCGATCGACGCTTCGTAATCGATCCCTTCCAGCGAATCGGAAAGCGTGCTGGACAAGTCGGTGAGCGTTTCGGTGGTTGCCATCGTCTGTGCGGCTCCGTTGCCTGTGCGCGATCAGCGTTCGATCGTGCCGGTGCGGCGAATCTTCTTCTGCAGGAGGAGGACGCCGTAGAGCAGCGCCTCGGCGGTCGGCGGGCAGCCCGGCACGTAGATGTCGACCGGAACGACCCGGTCGCAACCGCGCACAACCGAATAGGAATAGTGGTAATAGCCGCCGCCGTTTGCGCAGGAGCCCATTGATATGACGTAGCGCGGCTCGGGCATCTGGTCGTAGACCTTGCGAAGCGCCGGCGCCATCTTGTTGGTCAGCGTGCCGGCGACGATCATCACGTCGGACTGGCGCGGAGAGCCGCGCGGCGCAAAGCCGAAGCGCTCGCAGTCGTAGCGCGGCATCGACATCTGCATCATCTCGACGGCGCAGCAGGCGAGACCGAAGGTCATCCACATCAGGGAGCCGGTGCGCGCCCAGTTGATCAGCTCGTCGGTCGAGGTGACCAGGAAGCCCTTGTCGGCGAGCTCGTTGTTCATCTCGCCGAAGAACGGATCATCGGCGCCAATCGGCTTGCCGGTCTTCGGGTCGATCACGCCCCTGGGCTGCGGCGCGACGAGAGTGGTGTCGCTCAATCCCATTCCAGCGCCCCTTTCTTCCATTCATAGATGAAGCCGATGGTCAGCACGCCGAGGAACACCATCATCGACCAGAATCCGAACATGCCGAGTTCGCCGAAGGAAACCGCCCAGGGAAACAGGAAGGCGACTTCCAGGTCGAAGATGATGAACAGGATCGCGACGAGATAGAAGCGCACGTCGAACTTCATGCGCGCATCGTCGAAGGCGTTGAAGCCGCACTCATAGGCGGACAGCTTCTCGGGATCCGGGTTCTTGTAGGCGACGACAAAGGGGGCAATCATCAGGGCGCCGCCGATGACGGCGCAAACCACAAGAAAGATGATGATTGGCAAATAGGAGGCGACGACTGCGTCCATGATAGGGCTTCACCGTTTCGTTGCGCGGCACACGGCGTCGAGGGCGTTTCCCGCGGGCCTCAACAAGGGGCGCCTGCCGCTTTTCCGATGGTGACGGGTTAGACCTTGGGGAGGCTCTACGCAAGTGCACAATAGGCCAAAAGCAGCGCGAAAATTCGCTCTCGGCGTCAACGGCTTGCCATCGCAAGCCACGGAAAAAACCTGACAATTTTTGTCATGATATGATTCCGACGGCGCGCCAATGCACCTCCCCTTCTGGACAACAGCGAAGAGATCCGAAGAGCGCGGCGCATGCGCGGACCGCCGATTGCTCGTCGCCCGTCTTCGATGAGGACGTGATCGAAAAAACGTCCGAAACGATCGACACTGTCTTGAAGGTTCTGGCCGGAAGCGGTGCGAATCCGATTCGCCCCGTGAGCCATCCGGAAAGGACCCGATGGATCGAGCGGCTTCGCGTCGATTGCCCACAGTCCGTGGACGCCCTGATGGCCGGTCGTTTGATGTCGAATTTGCGGTCTGGAAAGCCTGCGCGACGCAGGGCCGCGCGGAGCGCGAACGCTTTGCTTCCCCCAGAAGGGGAAGTTTCACTTTGCAACCTAAGCCATTGAAAAAATGGCGCGAGTGACGGGGCTCGAACCCGCGACCTCCGGCGTGACAGGCCGGCACTCTAACCAACTGAGCTACACCCGCGCGGTTGCGACGACCTTGTTGGTCGAAGCGTGAGCGGTGACTTAAGGTGTATCCCAAACCCTGTCAAGCGTACGAATTCACCCGAATTGCAAATTTGTGACGACGACCGATTTCCCCTCGCCCGAGAGCGGCGCGCGAGCCGACAAATGCTTGCATCGGGAAGGTTTCGCGCTTAGATACGCGCCACGGTCCGGGCGGTTAGCTCAGTTGGTAGAGCGCTTCGTTTACACCGAAGATGTCGGGAGTTCGAGCCTCTCACCGCCCACCACCTTTTCCAAAGAATGTTTTCCGGTCCAGGCAGGGCAAACCTGACGTGAATAACGCGTCACGCGCGCCCGCCTTGACACGGCCGCCCGGCTCGACAAAGCCCATGGGGCCGGACTTTGACGGGAGGACAATCCGATGAACCAGAACCTTTACGCCATTCTGAGCGAGCGCTTCCGCGATCGGCTCGACCGGCCCTGCCTCGTCATGACCGGCAGAACGCTGACCTATGGCGACGTCGACGCGCTGGCCGCGCGCATCGCCGGCGTGATTGTCGCCTCGAACGTCAAGCCCGGCGATCGCGTGGTGGTTCAGGTGGAAAAGTCGGCCGAAGCCGTCGCCCTTTATCTCGCCTGCCTGCGCACCGGCGCCGTCTTCATCCCGCTCAACACGGCCTATACGCCGTCGGAAGTCGGCTATTTCCTCGGCGACGCCGAGCCCGCTCTGTTCGTCTGCACCCCGGAGAATCGCGACCGTTACGCAGCCGGCACGCTCGACTGGACCCCGCCGACGATTCTCACCCTCGACGCCGAGGGCGGCGGAACGCTGATGCAGCACGCGGCCGACGCCGCGCCTCATGAAAGCATCCTGGAGCGCGCCGACGACGATCTCGCCGCGATCCTCTACACATCCGGCACGACGGGGCGCTCCAAGGGCGCGATGCTCACCCACGCGAACCTCTCCTCCAACGGCCTGACGCTTGTCGACTATTGGGGCTTCCAGCCGGGCGACGTGCTGCTCCACGCGCTGCCGATCTTCCATGTCCACGGCCTGTTCGTCGCGTTGCATTGCGCCATGCTGAACGCCTCGCCGATGCTGTTCATGCCGAAATTCGACGTCGCGGCGGTGCGCGCCGCCCTGCCCGACGCCACCGTGATGATGGGCGTGCCGACCTTCTACACCCGCCTGATGGACCAGGCGGATTTCTCCGCCGACGAATGCGCGCATATGCGCCTGTTCATCTCCGGCTCGGCGCCGCTGACCGCGCAAAACCACGAAGCCTTCGAACAACGCAGCGGCCACCGCATCCTGGAGCGCTACGGCATGACCGAGGCCGGCATGATCACCTCCAACCCCTATGAGGGCGACCGAATCGCCGGCACCGTCGGCTACGCCCTGCCCGGCGTCGAGGTGCGCGTCTGCGACGACGCCGGCGATCCGGTTCATGACGAGGTCGGCAGCATCCAGGTGCGCGGGCCGAACGTCTTCAAGGGCTATTGGAACATGCCGGAGAAGACCGCCGAGGAATTCACCGGGGACGGCTTCTTCGTCACCGGCGACCTCGGCACCCAGACGGAAGACGGCCGCGTCGCCATCGTCGGCCGCGGCAAGGACCTGATCATCGCCGGCGGCTACAACATCTATCCCAAGGAAATCGAATCCGTTCTCGACAAGCTCGACGGCGTCGTCGAATCGGCCGTCATCGGCGCGCCGCATTCCGACTTCGGCGAAGGCGTCGTCGCCGTCATCGTCACGGACGATGGCCAACCGCTCGATCTCGGCCCGCTCCAGGCCGCCATCGACGCCGACCTCGCCCGCTTCAAGCATCCGCGCGCCTGGCGCTTCGTCGATACCCTGCCTCGCAACACCATGGGCAAGGTGCAGAAGAACGTGCTGCGCGACACCTATGGAGACGCCTTCACGCAAGGCTGACAGACGCCCGGCGGCCGCCGCACCGCCGGCGAATCACCCTGCCTCCGAGGCGCCGCCAGCAAGCCACAAAGCCCGCAAAGAGCACCTGGACCGCGCCGTCCGCGCGGGCTTTTTCGGGCGTTGCGGCTGCCGCGCCAAGCTTCGCTGGACACGCGCCGTCTTCATGCTATTGACGCTGAGTAGCCCCGCCACCGACCGACTTCGCCGATGGAGCCCGCTCTGAGCCCCGCTTCCCGCATCCGCCGATCGTTCGCCTCTCTCCTGCTTGTCCTGGCCGTCACCGCGCTTTCGGCCTGCTCGGTGTCCGACACGCTCGAAATCGCCGCCCCGCAGGCCGAGGCCTCAAAATACGCGTCGATCGTCATCGACGCCAACTCCGGCAAGACGCTCTACGCCGTCGCCGAAGACCAGACGCGCTATCCCGCGTCGCTGACGAAGATGATGACCATCTATCTCGTCTTCGAGGCGCTTGAGACCGGCCGGCTGTCCAAAACCTCCGAGATCACCATTTCGGCCAATGCAGCGAAGCAACCGGCGTCGAAGCTCTACATGAAGGCCGGCTCCAGCATCGACGTCGACACCGCCCTGCGGGCCCTCGTCGTCAAGTCGGCCAACGACGTCGCCACCGCGGTCGCCGAAAAGCTCGGCGGCAGCGAAAAGGCCTTCGCCCGCCGCATGACCTCCAAGGCGCGCGCGCTCGGCATGAGCCGCACCGTCTTCACCAACGCGTCCGGCCTGCCCGATTCCGCGATGCGCACCACCGCGCGCGACATGGCGACGCTGGCGCTCGCGCTGCGCCGCGACTTCCCGCAGCACTATTCTTATTTCCGCCTCACGAGCTTCGAGTATCGCGGCAAGACCGTGCGCGGCCACAACAAGGTCCTCGGCATGGTCTCCGGCGCAGACGGGCTGAAGACGGGCTACACGCGCGCTTCGGGCTACAATCTCGCAGCCTCCGTGCGCCGCAACGGCCGCTCGCTCGTCGCCGTGGTCATGGGCGGCAAGTCCGGCTCGGCGCGTGACGCCCACATGACGCAGCTCCTGACCGCCTCCTTCAACCGCGCCCGCCGCCGCTGATCCCGGCCTGAACAAGAAAAACCGCGGCCATCTTCCGATGACCGCGGTTCAGATGACATTCGCGATGTCGCTGACGTCAGCTGTTGAGCGCGTCCTTCAGGCCCTTGCCGGCGGAGAACTTCGCCACGCGTTTGGCCGGAATGTCGACGGGCTGACCGGTCAGCGGGTTGCGGCCGGTGGTGGCGGCACGCTGGTTCACGCCGAAATTGCCGAAGCCCAGCACGCGGACGTCGCCGCCGGCTTTCAGCGTTTCGGTGATCGTTTCGAACACGGCGTCGACCGCAGACGCCGCATCACCCTTCCCTAGCCCCGTCTTTTCCGCCACTGCGGCGGCAAGCTCGTTCTTATTCATTGTCAAATTCCTTCTCGATCAGAGCGGTCGCCGGACGCTTGCGCGACCTGACCGACCGTAAACAGGCGCGACCATAAACGGATTCGTCGCCAAGCCGAAGCGCAATGCCCCGGAAACGCCGGAAAATCAAAGGAAAAACGCCGCTTTTCAGCGGCGTTTACAACTTCTCACCATCTCAGGTGGGTCAATGCGCCAGGTTGGTGACGCCATCGTCCTCGATCGGGGCGACATCGCCCGTCACCGAATCGACCGCTTCCTTCCATTCGATGGGTTCAGGCTTGCGCGTGAGCGCATGATCCAGAACCTGTCCGATGCGGCCGACCGGGATGATTTCGAGCTCGCTCTTCACGTTTTCCGGAATGTCGGCGAGATCCTTGACGTTGTCTTCGGGGATCAGCACCGTCTTGATGCCGCCGCGCAGGGCCGCAAGCATCTTCTCCTTCAAACCGCCGATCGGCAGCACGCGGCCGCGCAGGGTGATCTCGCCGGTCATGGCGATGTCCTTGCGCACCGGAATGCCGGTCAGCACCGAGACGATGGCCGTGGCCATGGCGATGCCGGCGGACGGACCGTCCTTTGGCGTCGCGCCCTCGGGCACGTGGACGTGGATGTCCCGCTTCTCGAAGCTCGGCGGCTCGATGCCGAAATCGACAGCGCGCGAACGGACGTAGGACGCCGCAGCCGAAATCGATTCCTTCATCACGTCACGCAGGTTGCCCGTGACCGTCATCTTGCCCTTGCCGGGCATCATGACGCCCTCGATCGTCAGCAACTCGCCGCCGACCTCGGTCCACGCCAGACCCGTGACCACGCCGACCTGGTCCTCGCCCTCGACCTGGCCGAACCGGAACCGCGGCACGCCGAGGAAATCGTCCAGATTGTCCGGCGTGACCTCGATCTCGGTCTTGTCGGTGCGCAGGATCTCCGTCACCGCCTTTCGCGCCAGCGTCATCAGCTCGCGCTCGAGGTTACGCACGCCCGCCTCGCGGGTGTAGGTGCGGATGACCTGCCGCAGCGCCTCGTCGGAGATCGAGAACTCGCCCTCCTGGAGGGCATGGTCGCGGATCGCCTTCGGCAGCAGGTGCCTGCGTGCGATCTCCACCTTCTCGTCCTCGGTGTAGCCGGCGATGCGAATGATCTCCATGCGGTCCATCAGCGGAGCCGGAATGTTGAGCGTGTTCGCCGTGGTGATGAACATCACGTCCGACAGGTCGTATTCGACCTCCAGATAGTGGTCCATGAACGTGGCGTTCTGTTCCGGATCCAGCACCTCGAGAAGCGCCGACGACGGATCGCCGCGGAAATCCATGCCCATCTTGTCGATCTCGTCGAGCAGGAAGAGCGGGTTGGACTTCTTCGCCTTCTTCATCGACTGGATGACCTTGCCGGGCATCGAGCCGATATAGGTGCGCCGGTGACCCCGGATCTCGGCCTCGTCACGCACGCCGCCAAGCGCCATGCGCACGAATTCGCGACCCGTCGCCCGCGCAATCGACTTGCCGAGCGAGGTCTTGCCGACGCCGGGCGGTCCGACGAGGCACAGGATCGGGCCCTTCAGCTTGTTCTGGCGCTTCTGGACGGCGAGATACTCGACGATCCGGTCCTTGACCTTTTCGAGGCCGTAATGGTCGTGGTCGAGCACCTCCTGGGCGACGTCGAGGTCGTATTTGACCTTCGACTTCTTCTTCCACGGGATCGACAGCATCCAGTCCAGATAGTTGCGCACGACGGTGGCTTCCGCGGACATCGGGCTCATCTGCTTGAGCTTCTTGACCTCGGTGTCGACCTTCTCGCGCGCTTCCTTGGAGAGCTTGGTCTTGGCGATGCGCTCCTCCAGCTCGGCCAACTCGTTGTGGCCGTCCTCGCCGTCGCCCAGCTCCTTCTGGATCGCCTTCATCTGCTCGTTGAGGTAATATTCGCGCTGCGTCTTCTCCATCTGCCGCTTCACGCGGCTGCGGATGCGCTTCTCCACCTGCAGCACGGAAATCTCCGACTCCATGTGGCCGAGCGCCTTTTCAAGGCGCGACTTCACGCTCGACGTTTCGAGAATGTCCTGCTTCTCGCCGATCTTGATCGACAGGTGCGAGGCGACCGTGTCGGCGAGCTTGGAGGGCTCCTCGATCTGGGTCACCGCCGCGACGATGTCCGGCGAAATCTTCTTGTTGAGCTTCACGTAGCTCTCGAACTCGGAGACGACCGAACGCGCCAGCGCGGCCAGTTCGACCTCGTCTTCCTCGGGCTCGCCGATCGACGTGGCCTCTGCTTCCAGGTAGTTCGAGCGGTCCGAATAGCCGCTGATCTCCATGCGCGAGACGCCCTCGACCAGCACCTTCACCGTGTTGTCGGGAAGTTTGAGGAGCTGGAGAACGTTGGCGACCGTGCCGTGGGTGTAGATCGCGTCGGGCGTCGGGTCGTCGTCACCCGCGTCCTTCTGTGTCACGAGCAGAATCTGCCGATCGTTTTCCATCACGTCTTCGAGCGCGCGGATCGATTTCTCGCGGCCGACGAAGAGCGGTACGATCATGTGCGGGAAAACAACAATGTCACGCAGCGGAAGAACGGCGTAGAGCCCGTCATTTCCACCCGTTGTCGTTTTCTGTTCGGCTTCAGCCATAGTCACTTCCTTTCGTGCCTTTGTAGGCTTTCGGACGCTCCCTGCCGTGCCTGATGGCCCCGTTTCGGGAACGTCCCTTCTACTTGGTTCTGCGGGCCGCCGATTTCAACGGATTGAAACCAAGCCGCGTGACGCTTGTTGCAAAGCAGCATCGCGGATTCGGGGATGAGTTTCGCGCCGTTGCGCGCGTTGCGCAATGGTGCGACGCACAGTTCAAAAAGGAAAAGGCCGGTCGCCCGGCCTTTTCACGAAACTGCGATGAAGGACGAGCGTCAGGCCGACGCGTTTTCCTTGTCGTCTGCCCGGTCGGCATAGATGTAGAGCGGTCGCGCGCTTCCGGAAATGACTTCCTCGGAAATCACCACTTCGCGCACGCCTTCCAGCGCCGGCAGTTCGAACATCGTGTCGAGCAGGATCGCTTCCATGATGGAACGAAGGCCGCGCGCACCGGTCTTGCGTTCGATCGCCTTGCGGGTGATCGCGCGCAGTGCGTCCTCGTGGAAGATGAGGCTCACATCCTCCATCTCGAACAGGCGCTGATACTGCTTGACGAGCGCGTTCTTCGGCTCGGTCAGAATGCGCACCAGCGCTTCCTCGTCGAGATCCTCCAGCGTCGCCAGGACCGGCAGTCGGCCGACGAATTCCGGGATCAGGCCGAAGCGCAACAGGTCTTCCGGCTCCACCTTGCGGAACAGTTCGCCCGCCTTCCGGTCATCGGCCGATTCGACGGAGGCGCCGAAACCGATCGACGTGTTGCGGCCGCGATCGGAGATGATCTTGTCGAGGCCGGCGAAGGCGCCGCCGCAGATGAACAGGATGTTGGCCGTGTCCACCTGCAGGAATTCCTGCTGCGGATGCTTGCGCCCGCCCTGCGGCGGAACCGAAGCGACCGTGCCTTCCATGATCTTCAGAAGCGCCTGCTGGACGCCCTCACCCGACACGTCGCGCGTGATCGACGGATTGTCCGACTTGCGGGAAATCTTGTCGATCTCGTCGATGTAGACGATGCCGCGCTGGGCGCGCTCGACATTGTAGTCGGAGGCCTGCAGCAGCTTCAGGATGATGTTCTCAACGTCCTCGCCGACATAGCCGGCTTCCGTCAGCGTGGTCGCGTCGGCCATGGTGAAGGGCACGTCGATAATCCGCGCCAGCGTCTGCGCCAGCAGCGTCTTGCCGCAACCCGTCGGCCCGATCAGCAGGATGTTCGACTTCGCGAGCTCCACATCCTCGTTCTTCTCGGCATGGGCGAGACGCTTGTAGTGGTTGTGCACGGCCACCGAGAGGATCCGCTTGGCATGGCCCTGGCCGATGACATAGTCATCGAGCACGCCGAGGATTTCCTGCGGCGTCGGAACGCCCTCCTGGCTCTTGACCATGGAGGACTTGTTCTCCTCGCGGATGATGTCCATGCAAAGTTCGACGCATTCATCGCAGATGAAGACGGTCGGGCCCGCGATCAGCTTGCGCACCTCGTGCTGGCTCTTGCCGCAGAAAGAGCAGTAGAGGGTGTTCTTGGAGTCGCCTCCTCCACCACCGCCACTGTTGCCAACCTTGCTCATTCTCGTTCCTTTCAGAGGATCGCGCCCTCCGGACAACCCGTCCGATCATGCGATCCCGACTTCAATTTCACGACCCGGCGTCCGGATCGAACACATGCCGCGTCACAAATGCTTCAAACCGCATTCGTACACATATCAGCGGCGTACGCAACGATTCCACACATTCGACGCCTGACCTTTACAGAACCTTTAAGGCCAAAGATCGAACGCCGGCTTGCACAAGCCGACGTTGCGTAACCATGCCGCGACACCCGCGACGCGCTAACCGGCCGAGCTGTCGGTCGTCTCGATCGCCGCGCGGGATTCGATCACGCGGTCGATCAGGCCGAATTCGAGCGCCGTCTGCGCCGTCATGAAGTTGTCGCGCTCCAGCGCATCTTCGATGTCGTCATAGGAGCGGCCGGTGTGCTGCACGTAGATCTCGTTGAGGCGGCGCTTCAGCGATTCAACTTCGCGCGCATGGATCAGGATGTCGGTCACCTGCCCCTGGTAGCCGCCCGAAGGCTGGTGGACCATGATGCGCGAATTCGGCAGCGAGAAACGCATGTCCTTGGCGCCGGCGGCCAGCAGCAGCGAGCCCATGGAGGCGGCCTGGCCGATGCACAGCGTCGAAACCGGCGGCTTGATGAACTGCATCGTGTCGTAGATCGCCAGACCCGACGTCACCACCCCGCCCGGCGAGTTGATGTACATCGCGATTTCCTTCTTCGGGTTCTCCGCTTCCAGCCACAGGAGCTGGGCGCAGACGGAAGACGCCATGCCGTCTTCGACCGGACCGGTCACGAAGACGATGCGCTCCTTGAGAAGGCGCGAATAGATGTCATAGGCGCGTTCACCGCGGTTGGTCTGCTCAATAACCGTCGGAATGAGATACATTGCGGCGTCGATCGGATTGCCCATGTGAGCCCTTTCGGAATTTCGAATTGCGGCGCGACACGAATCGCGCCCGGGAATCGGCTGTTTTGTCGCCCAATAGATAGGGCGCCCCCCTCCGGTTCCGCAAGACGGGCGATGGTGTTTAGCTTAACCGGCGGCGCGCGGTGAAAACCGCATCCGCCGGCGCGCGTCAACCCGGACGTTCCGAGGCACCTGCAGCCGCGCTTTCGAGCGCCGTCGCGGCGATGTCGGCAAGCGTCGTCGCGCCGTAGCTGCGCATCAGTTCTCGCTCGGCCGCCGCATGGGCGCTTTCCAGGACCGCGTTGGACGCCCGCTCGACGGGACAGGCCGGATGATCGTCGGACAGCGCCGCCGGCAGGATCGCGCCGGGGTTCAGCGCCTTCTGGACATCCAGGACCGTGATATCCGCCAGCGCCTTCACCAGCTTCCAGCCGCCGCCCCGTCCGCCCTCCGACGCGACGATCCCCGCGTCGCGCAGCGCCCCGAGGGTCCGGCGCACCACCACCGGATTGGTGTTGAGCATCTGCGCGATCGTCTCCGACGTCTCCCGGCCGTCCAGCAGACCCATGTGAACCAGCACGTGAAGCATGCGGGGCAACTGCGCGTTTTTTCTCATCGGAGCTTTCCGTAACTTTTTATGTTTCACAAACTTGACGTCAGCGATTTTCCGCAACATATACAGTTACGCATAATTTGGAAAACCCCATGCTGCGCCGCAACGTCCTGTTGGCCCCGATCGCGCTCGTCGCGCGCCAGCCAGCCGGGCGGCGCGCCAAGAGACAAGACATGACAGAAAAAACCGTCACCACCCGAACCCTCGAATTCAGTGTCCTCGACGAGGGGAACGGCCTGCTCGTGCTCCTGTGCCATGGCTTCCCGGAAACGAAGCTGTCGTGGAAGAACCAGATTCCCGCGCTGGTCGGCGCCGGATACCGGGCCGTCGCGCCGGACATGCCTGGCTACGGCGCGTCCGAGGCACCGGCGGAGGTCGACCGCTATTCGGTCATCCACGCGGTCGGCAACCTTGTGGCGCTGCTCGACTCCCTGGGCGAACAGCAGGCCGTCATCGTCGGCAACGATTGGGGCGCCACCATCGCCTGGCAGGCGGCCCTGATGCGGCCAGACCGCTTTCGCGCCGTGGCGGCGATGAGCGTTCCGATGATGGGCCAGCCGCCCGTGCCGCCGACGCAGATCTTCCCGCGGACCGAAGACGCCGAATTCTACACCCTCTATTTTCAGGAACCGGGCGTCGCGGACGCCGAGTTCGCACGCGACACCGCGACGACGCTCCGAAAACTGCTCTTCGCGGCGAGCGGCGAGGCCGGACCGCGCGCGCCGGGCGACGCGACGCCCAATCCTTTCGGGATGGTCGACCGCGCCCGCGGTCTCCTGTCTCCCCTGCCGGATCCCGGCAGCCCGCCGGCCTTCGTGCCCCAGGCGGATTTCGCCGCCATGGTCGAGGCCTTCGAACGGTCGGGCTTCACCGGCGGCCTCAACTACTACCGCAATCTCGACCGCAACTGGCAGCTGCAGCAGGCGTTTGCCGGAACCAGGGTCACAGTCCCGGCCCTCTTCATGATCGGCGAACGGGACCCGGGCCTCGCCATTCCCGGCATGACGGACATCATCGCCGCCATGCCGTCTTTGGTGCCCGACCTGCGCGGCTCCCACGTCCTTGCGGGCGCCGGCCACTGGCTGCCGCTGGAACGCCCGGACGAGGTCACCGACCGGCTTCTCGCCTTCCTGCGCGACACACGCGGCTGACCGCAAGCGCCCGCGAACCCGCGACTTCGCATGGCATCGATTTGCGCAAGCCACGTGCAGAATCACCGGCCAGACTACTCGACGCTTTCGGTATCGAGCCCGGTATCCACCTCCCTCCGGAGCCTCTACGCCTCGGCCCGCATCCACGCCTGCAGGGCTTCGAAATCGCCATGATCGACGAACTTGGCGACCCGCCGGCCCACGGCCGCGCCGAACTTGTAGCCGTGGCCCGAACAGGCCGAGACGACGAGGCAGCGGTCCTGCCGGCGCACGAAGAAGCGCTCGTCGGCGGTAAACGTGTAGGCACAGGTCACGACGTTCTCGACGCCATATTGCTCGATGTCGCGCATCGGCGGCGAGAACAGGTTGCGCAGGATCTCGCCCTCGCCCTCCACCGCGTCCCGGTTGGCGTCGGCGTCCGCGTTCCGGAACTTGTGCAGGCCGGACCCGAATTTGAGGCCGCCTTCCGCCGTCGGCGGCAGGATGTAGCCGTCGGTTTCCCCGCCGACGTCGAGAACGACCGGCGCATGCGCCCAGGCGTCCGCCAGATGCGCCGGCGGCTTCAGATAGACCACGGCCGTGCGATAGGTCGTCAGGTCGGAAACGAGATCGGGAAACAGCTTGGTCACCCAGGCGCCCGCCGTCACGATCACGTAGTCGGCCTCGATCTGGCGGCCGTCCTCCGTCGTCACCGACGCGGCAGCCGGATCGACCTCCGTCACGCGCATTCCCTGGCGCAGCGACACGCCGTTCGCCTGCAGCCAGGCGGCCAGTCCGAACGCGATGCGCCGGCAATGCAGTACGCCGCCTTCCGGCGACACGAAGGCATAGCGCAGCGTGTCCGGATCGAGGAACGGGAAGCGCTCGGCCGCCGCCCCCGGCTCCAGCACCTCGCAGGGCCAGCCGCCCTCGCGCAGCCCGTTCAGGTAGTCTTCCGCCTCGTCTCCCGGCTCCCGGCTGACCGCCATGAAGCCGCGCGCGTCGAGCCATGAGGCGCCGAGATCGGCCCACAATTCGTCCCAGGCGTCATAGGCCTCGGTGATCGCCGCTCCGTAACCCGACCCGGCCCCGTAGGCGCGGCGGATGATTCGATGATGGTCGCCCGACGCGCCGAGCGGGTTCGGCACCGTCGCCTGCTCGAACAGGATCACCTGATGCCCCTGCTTGGCCAGCGACCAGGCGGTGGAAAGGCCGGCGATCCCGGCCCCGACGACTGCGATTCTCATCGTTTCGATCTTCGTTGGAACGGCGTGTTTCAAGATACCTAAGCATCATTCATGCGCTTGTCACAGTCGCTTTCGATATGAGGCCTTCCCCCTCGCGCAGACGCTGCGTGCGCACGCATTCTCCCAAGGCGATTTCCGATGGACGTTTTCAGAAACAGGCAGGCCCTTTCCCTTCTGCTGCTGCTTCTCGTCGGCACGGTATCCAACTCCATGATCGTGCCGTTCATGCCCTACTACATCGTGGAAGGCCTTGGCGCGGAGCCGTGGCGCATCAGCCTCTACACTGGCGCCGCCGTCCTCCTGACGGTCACCTTCAACCGGCTCACGGGACGATGGCTCGACGAGGGCGGCCGCTTCTTTCCGCTCATCGCGGCCTCGTCCGTCGCCTACATGGCGGCCTGCCTCACGGTCTACCTCTTCCCGGCTTTCTGGGTCCTGGTCACGATCGGCGCGCTCGGCTTCGCGGTGAGCGGCACCTTCATGGCGGTAGTGTTCACCTTCGGCCGCCAATTCGCCGATCGAAGCGGCCTCGACGCGTCCCGCTTCAACGCCTTCCTGCGCGGCACCACCTCCACGGCCTGGATGCTCGGCCCCGCCTTCGCCTTCACGCTCGTCGACGGGATCGGCCCGCACCAGGTCTTCGCCGCGGCCTTCCTCATCGGCGCGATCCGCCTCGTGGCGGGCCTCTGGGCCGTGCCGCGGACTTTCGCCGGCGGGCAGGACACGCCGGCAGCCGGGGCGAACGCCGCCGGGGGGATCAACACCGCGCTGTGGCAAGCCCTGTCCGCGTGTTTCCTGCTCTCGCTTGCCCACAGCCTCTGCTTCGTCGCGCTGCCACTCTTCTACACGCAAGAGGTGCACCTGCCGGATTTCGCGCCTGGCCTCGCCTTTTCCGTCAAGACCGCCGTCGAGATCGCCATCATCGCGACGACTCCCGTCATGATGAAACGGTTCTCCCACCGCGCCATCCTGCTCTCGGCGTCGCTCCTGGCGCTCGTCGCGATCTTCGCACTCTGGCGCGTCACAAGCCTGCCGACGATGATCGTCGCGCAAGCACTCGAGGGCGCCTATTACGGGATCTATGCGAGCGTCGGCGTCAGCTTCGTCCAGAGCTTCGCCCGCAACCGCATGGGCCGCGCCACGTCGCTCTACGTCAACACGATCATGATCACCGGCGTCGTCTCGGGACCGGCCGTCGGCCTTCTCGGCCAGTTCTTCAGCTTTCGAACCGCCATCGGATTGTCATCGATCTGCGTGCTGATGGCGATCGTGGCCTTCCTGATGGTGCGCACGAACGAGACGTCAGCGCTGAAGGATGCCGCCTAGCAGACCTGCACGCCGCATTCCTTTATCGTGAACGCCTCGGCCGGCTCGGTCAGGCTGGCGTCGAACTGGCGTCCGTCGCGGCACTGCGCGCGCGCCTCGAACGTATGGCGCCCGGCCAGTTCGCTCTCGCGGATGTTCAGGTAATAATCGACCGCGCAGTCCTGCTCGCTCGCCAATTGTTCCGACAGCTGGTCGAGCCAGGCCGGATCGGACGACTGGGCGTTCGCGGACGGCACGCCGGCGGCGATGGCCCCGAGAAGGGCGATCGCGCCGCCGGCCGTGTTTCGAAGACGTGTCATGCGACCTCCACCGTTTCAGATGAACGGGGAGCCTATCGAAACCGGCGGCGCAATCCATTGCGCAAGATCAATCAGCCCGCCTTGGCCAGCGCCTGATCGATATCGGCGATGATGTCATCGACATTCTCGATGCCGATCGACAGGCGCACGACGTCATTGCCGGCACCCGCCGCCGCGCGCTGCTCGTCGGTCAGCTGGCGGTGCGTCGTCGAAGCCGGGTGGATCACCAGCGTGCGCGTGTCGCCGATATTGGCGAGGTGCGACACCATCTCCAGCGCCTCGACGAACTTCACGCCCGCCTCGTAGCCGCCCTTGACGCCGAAGGTGAACACCGCGCCGGCGCCCTTCGGGCTGTAGCGCTGCTGCAGCGCGTGGTTGGCATGGTCCTCCAGGCCGGAATACTCCACCCACTCGACCATCGGATGGTCCTTCAGGTGCTTGGCGACGGCCAGCGTGTTGTCGCAATGGCGCTGCATGCGCAGGCCCAGCGTCTCGATGCCGTTGATGATCAGGAAGGCGTTCATCGGCGCGATCGCGGGGCCGAGATCGCGCAGGCCGAGCACGCGGCAGGCGATGGCGAAGGCGAAATTGCCGAAGGTCTCGTGCAGCACGATGCCGGCATATTCGTCGCGCGGCTGCGTCAGCATCGGGAACTTGTCGGACGCCGACCAGTCGAACGTCCCGCCGTCCACGATCACGCCGCCCATCGAGTTGCCGTGACCGCCGAGGAACTTGGTCAGCGAATGCACGACGATGTCGGCGCCGTGTTCGATCGGGCGCATCAGATAGGGCGTCGCCATCGTGTTGTCGACGATCAGCGGAACGCCAGCCTCGCGCGCGACCTTGGAGATCGCCTCGATGTCGGTGACGTAGCCGGCCGGATTGGCGAAGCTTTCGATGAAGATCGCCTTGGTGCGGTCGTCGATCTGGGCGGCGAAGCTCGCCGGATCGGAGACGTCGCCCCAGCGCACTTCCCAGCCGAAATTCTTGAAGGAATGGCCGAACTGGTTAATCGAGCCGCCATAGAGCCGGCGCGCGGCGACGAAATTGTCGCCCGACGTCATCAGCGTGTGCAGCGCGATCATCTGCGCGGCATGGCCCGAAGCCACCGCCAGCGCCGCCGTGCCGCCTTCCAGCGCGGCCAGCCGCTCTTCGAGCACGGCCTGGGTCGGGTTCATGATGCGGGTGTAGATGTTGCCGAACGCCTGCAGGCCGAACAGCGAGGCGGCATGGTCCGCATCGTTGAAGACATAGGCCGTGGTCTGGTAGATCGGCGTGATGCGGGCGCCCGTCGCCGGGTCCGGCTGTGCGCCGGAATGGATCGCCAGGGTGTCGAAACCGGGTATACGCTGGGACATGCTTCCCTCCTCCTGATCAATGTCGTCGCACGTTGTGGCGGGGAATGACGAAGCTGTCAAAGACGATTTTTTCTATCTTTTGCCCTGCGAGCGAACGCGTTTTGCCCGGCGGGCCGCAGGCTAGCTCCGCCGAATGCCGAAGCTCTGGAACCCTTGGCGCAATTCCGGTCGCCGCGAAGAGATCGTGCCGGAATTGACGCCGGTCCAGCCGATCTCGCCGGAAAGCCGGCCATATTCGATCTTCGGGCAGCGGTTCATGACGACCTCTATGCCCTTCTCCTCCAGCCGCGCGGCGCTTTCATCGTCGCGCACCGTGAGCTGCATCCAGACGACCTTCGGCAGCGTCTTCATCGCCAGTATCTCGTCGGTGACACCCGGCACCGCCGCCGACGCGCGGAAGATGTCGACCATGTCGACCGGTTCGGGCAGGTCGGCCAGGCGCGCATGGGTCATCTGCCCGAGAATGGTCTTGCCGGCGCGCCCGGGATTGATCGGGATGACGTCGAAGCCCTTGTCGAGCATGTATTTCATGACGAAGTAGCTCGGCCGCACCTCGTTGGCCGAAGCGCCGACCACGGCGATGGATTTCACCTTGGTGAGGATGGAGCGGACATAGGCGTCGGAATAGCTGTCGTGGTTCATGGGGCCGTCTTTTTTCTGCGCGGTGGTGGCGAAGCGAAACTAGGGAATGCGCAGGGCGATCGCGCTGATCGCCCAATCGTCCTCGCGTTCCTCGAAACAGACATGACTGCTCAGATAGGGCTGCAGCCCGGTCTGCCCGTCGTCCATGCGGACATAGGCGCCGCTGCCGTCGGGCGTGACGATGCGAAGATGTCCCCGGATGAATGGCGACTTGGGATCGACCAGGAGCAACTGCCCCTCCTCCCATGTCAGCGGCGTCTCGCCCTCGCGAAACTCGAACGCGCCGGAGGCTTTGGTGGCGACGCGCCAGTCATGAACCAGCGTGCCGGTCTCCTCCACCAGCGCGGCCATCTCGTCATGCGCGAGCTTGCCGTAGGACGACGTGCAATATTCCCCGCCGAGCCATGAATTGAGGCCGATCACGCCATCCGCGAGCAGTTCCTCCAGCAGCCCGACCCCGCGCGCCTCCGCTTCATCGATCTTGATGTTGCCGTAGGCGGTCTTGCGGCCCAGTTGCCAAAACACGTCCGTCTTGTCGTAGCGGCCCCAATGGTCGAACCGCTCGTCGCCGGAGAGTTCGACGTCGCCGATATAGAAGACCACGCTGTCGGCCAGGAAGCTTTCGACGCGCTCAAACGTCTCCTCGTCGCCCGCCTCATAGGCGCGTGTGGCTTCCAGCGCGCGCGCCACGACATCCTCGATCAGGAAGTCCGGCGGGAAGGAAATGCGCACCGACGTGGCGGGATAGGACATGCCCTGCGCCGCCGACGCAACCGGCTGGACGATGGCCAGGAAGAGCGCGGCGGCCAGCGACAGGCCTCTCGTCGTCATGCGTTTCGTCATCGATGCTCCTCCGACCCTGCGTGTGCCCCGGTCCCGTCGCGCGCACTCTTCCCGTTTCGCGCCTTGATGTCGAGCCGCGTCGCCCTCACCGGGGTCGCATCCGCAGAGCGATCGTGCTCACGCGCCAGCCATCCGGCGTGCGCGTGAAACAGGCATGGCTCGACAGGTAAGGCAGGAACGCGCCCCGGCCGAATGCGAATTGCACATAGGAGCCGCTGCCGTCCGGCATCACGACATAGCCCCAGCAGCACGACCGGATGGGCGGCGCGTCCAGATCGACATGAAGCAACTGCCCGCGCTCCCAACGCAGCGGCAGGCTGTCGCGAAGATAATCGGCCTCGTCACCCGGGGCGGCGGCGACGCCCCAGGCCTCGATCGTCGTGCCGGTCGCTTCGAGCAGCGCGGTCATCCGCGTATGCGTCAGCCGCTCGAACGACGCTGTGCAGATTTCTTCCCGCAACTGGACGTTCGGCCGGGTCATTCCGTCGGAGATCAGCGCGTTGACGATCCTTGCCCCGCCCGCCTGCGCGCCGATGGTCCGGATCGGCTCGTCGGCCGCCATCTGGCCGAGCATGGCAAGAACCTCGTCGCGCGGGATCCGGCCCAAAAGGTCGAACCGATCGTCAGGTGTCAGTTCCGTCGTGCCGAGATAGACGGCGACGCTTTCCGTGAAGACCTCGCCGGCGGGGCTTGCCGGCCGGCTCTTGCCGAAGCCCGAGGAAAAGCGCCACAGCGCCCGGCCCGCGCTTTCCATGAACCGGGCCAGTTCCGCATTCGCGGTGTCGTCCGCGTCCAGAATGATCGTCTCGTAGCCGGGCCGCGTTCCGTCGTCCGAGGCAGCATCCGCCGCCATCGGCATGAGCATCGCGATCGCAGCCAGCACCGGCCCGAAACGGCCCCGCGCAACCCGTCTGAAGCGTGCCATCGTCGCCACCCCCGGTCTCTTTCGGCCCGGGGCGCGATCCTAGGCGCCATTACGGCAATTGCATGAAGCCGTTCTCGTCGTTTTCCATGAACGGGTTGAACGCCAGTTCCCAGAGATGCCCGTCCGGATCCGCGAAATAGCCGGAATAGCCGCCCCAGAACACTTTCTCGGGCTTCTTCACTGCCGTCGCGCCGCAGGCCAGCGCATGCGCATATGCCGCGTCCACTTCCGCCTCGCTGCCCAGATTATGCGCCAGCGTAACCGCGCGAAACCCCGATCCTTCCTCCGCGACGCCGGCATCCTCCGCCAGCGAGTCGCGCCCGAACAGCCCCAGAGCCGTGCCCTTCATCTTGAAGAAGGTGACACTCTCCTGCGAGGCAGACGACTTCTCGAAACCGAGCTTCTCGTAAAACGCCGTCGCGGCGGCCAGATCGGCGACGCCGAGCGTGATCATGGATATGCGTGGATCGAAACTCATGGCGGCCCTCTCTCAAAAGAAGAACATAAAGGGAACGGAAACGACTGTCAATTCAGCCGCGCGACCAGGCCGCGCCGGTTCGCGGCGACGGTTCCCGTCTATTTCACCGGCCCGCTGCCGCATCGCGGAATCGGTCGACCGCGCGTGGCATAGGCGATGAACATGACGATCTCGTCAGGCCGCGGCGCGTCCGGCACGCACAGCGTCATCGTGTCGAAATGGTCGAACGACCAGGGATTGTCCTTGTGGCCGAGCGGCAGATCGATCGACGCGCCGATGCCCCCGACTTTCACATTGGAGGCAATGACGGCCTCCCCGCCATCGACGGCGGCGCGCATGGGCGCGCCCAACTTGGGATGAATGACGGCTCCGCCATGCTCCATGTCACCGTCAGCGCCGACGATTGCAGCCTTGCCATAGGACACCGCCGGCCCGTCGAGCATCGCGACGGCCTGCCGCGCGAGATCTTGGCCCAGAACGGCGCCGATCTCGAAAAGGGCGGACAGGTCACGCTCGAAACGGCCGGCCAGCGAATTGCGGAAAACCGCGGCCACCGCGACGCGCGAAACTCGCTCGCACGGTTCGCCGAGGGAATCGGCCGTGATCAGCTCTCGCGTGAAAACTGTTTTCCGAGGTTCAACCATGACGCAAGGTTAGCAGCCGTCAGGGCGTCCTCCAACGCAAATCGCATGCCCTTGAACGAGGCGCCCCTACTCCCCCGTCCACTCCGGCTTGCGCTTCTGCAGGAACGCTCCGATCCCCTCCTCGGCGTCGCGGAACAGCATGTTTTCCACCATCACATTGGCGCAATAGTCGTAGGCGTCCGAAAGGCTCATCTCGGCCTGGTGGTAGAACGCCTCCTTGCCGGTCTTCAGTGTCAGAGGCGATTTCGAGGCAATCACTTCGGCATATTTCTGGACAACCTGGTTGAGGTAGTCCTTCGGCACGATCCGGTTGACGAGGCCGAATTCGCGCGCCGTCGATGCGTCGATCGTCTCGCCGGTCAGCAGCATCTCCATCGCCTGCTTGCGGTGCACGTTGCGCGTCAGCGCCACCATCGGCGTCGAGCAGAACAGCCCGATATTGACCCCCGGCGTCGCGAAGCTCGACGTGTCGGTGCAGATGGCCAGGTCGCAGGACGCGACGAGCTGGCAGCCCGCCGCCGTCGCCAGCCCGTCGATCTCGGCGATCACGGGCTTTGGCAGCGTGACGATCGCCTGCATCAGCTCTGCGCACATGCGCATGGTCTTTTCGAAGAAGGCCCTGCCCCGGTCCTCGTCGGCGCGGTGCACGGTCATTTCCTTCAGGTCGTGGCCGGCGGAAAACACCTTGCCCGACGCCGCGATGACGATCACGCGCACGTCGGCGTCTTCGCGCCCCTCGGCAAGCGCCGCCATCAGCGCCTCCATCGTGGCGATCGACAGCGCGTTTGCCGGCGGGTTGGAGAGCGTCAGGCGCAAGACGGGGCCGATCCGGTCGCTGGTGACGGGCGGCGTTTCGACAAGGGCGGGACGTGCGGACATCGGGGCTCCTCCCAAAGGTATCGGTTGACGGATATCTACCAGCACGCCAAACCCGGCGGCAAGTCAGACGTACCGAGTCAATCCTTCACCGCACTCCGATCAAGGCCCGCGCATGAGCAAGCACCCCGAACCGGTCGTCACCGCAGAAGAACTCGAGGACTACATCGTCCGCGAGTTTTCCCAGGCCTTCAGGGACGGCAAGGTCTATCACATCGAGGACCTCGGTCCGGGCTACCTGACGCTCCGGCTCGACGCCACCGACGCCCATCTGCGCCCCGGCGGAACCGTCTCCGGCCCGACGCTCTTCACGCTGGCCGACCTCGCCGCCTATTACGCGATCATGGCGCATATCGGCCTGAAGGGCCTCTCGGTGACGACGAGCGTCCATCTCGACTTCATGCGCAAGGCCGCCCCCGGCCCGCTCTACGCCACCTGCACGCTCCTGAAACTCGGCAAGCGCCTGGTCGTCACCAGCGTCGCGATCAAGGACGCCGAGGACGACCTGATCGCGCAGGGATCGCTGACCTATTCGGTGCCGCCGCGCTGAGGCCGGGTCACGTCGCCGGCTGATCGACGGCCGACGCTGCCGGCGCCGTCGGCGTGAGGGGCGGCTGAGGCGCCGGGCTATCCCGCAGGAACGTCGCCACGACCAGGACGCCAACCACCAGCAGCGCCGTCACCGAAAGCGGCACAAGACCGATCGGCAAGATCCGCGCCGCCTGCCGGCGCCAGACAATCCCCAGCACTGCGGAGACGATCGCCAGCGAAATGGCGACGATGTGGTATTGCGCGAGCACGTCCAGCCGCCTGAAGCCGGTGTCGATGTTGCGCGGCCCCTCGATCGCCGACGAAGCGAGGAACGAGCCGAAGAACACGCCGGCCCACACCAGCACCAACGCGATGACGATCGTCTTCTTGCCGATCATTTCAGTCACCCTGCCAATAGCTTGAGAATGTAAGGTCAGGCGTCAGATAAAGGAGGACGCTTGAGCTTTCCTCCTTGCTCAGCCTGATCGCGTCCGCGGTCAGTTGCGGCGGCGCGCCCTCCTCGGGCGATGACCCGACCGGACCCTCGTGAACGCCCCAACCGTCCGCGCGGCCGAAGTAGGCCGGATCGAGATGCCGCCCGATCCGGCCGTCGAACCCCGCCAGCAGCAGCGTGTCCGTGCCCGCAAGGCAGACCGCGAGAGCCGGCGCGTTGTCATCGCGCCGCAACACCGGCACGACGAGGTCGGGAACGGCGTCGCCGTCCATGTCGGGCGTCAAAAAGGCGGTTTGCACGAAGTCTCCCCGCTTCCCCATGTGGTCGGACACCGCGAAGAGCGCTGTATCCAGCCCGCATCCCTTCATCGTCGCCACGGCCGCGTCGAAGGCCACGCTCGGATCGTCGTCCACAATCGGCGCGAGCCTGTCGCCGCCGCCCTTCCAGACCAGGCAGACGGTGAAGGCGAGCGACCTGAAGCCCGCCCGCTCTCCGGCCGCGGGCGGCGTCAGCTCGAAATCCGCGATCGTGAGGACGCCGAGGCCGCCCAGCCCCTCGGCACCCGGCGGCGATGCGCCGGGATTGGCGGCATCCTCCGCCAGCGTGCCGAATGCGAATCGCCGCTCACGCTGCGGCGCGTTGACATCGCCGGTGTTCGGCGCGGTGTTGTCTCGATTGCGGAAATGCCATCCGGCGAGCGTCGCCGGATTGGTCTCGACCGGATGCCGAGGCGCCGCGAACACCGGGACGTCCAGTCCGTCGCGGTCCAGCATCCCGATCCGCCACCCGTGTTCGAACGGGGCCAGCAGGAATGTCTGCGCGCCGGCCTCGTGCAGGAACGGGTCCGGATGCCTCACCTCGCCGGCGATCTCCCGGCTCTCCCAGCCCGGCCCGCCCGCGCAGGTCGCCGCAGTCGCGGTGCCCGACAGCGACATCAGGACAATCCATGAAAACAGCAGGTCGGCGAGATCGCGTCTTCTCATGACGACACAATCGGCGAAACATCGTCGTCTGGCAACACTTGCCGCCCGGCGGTCAATCCACCTGCCTTTCGGACGAATACAATCGTTCCCCTGCGCGATGCTTCATCATGTTGCCGTCAGGCGAACCAGCGCGCGACATGCGACCAGGAAACCTCGCGATTGCACTCAATTCTATACGGTAAAATAATACCGTATTTTCAAGTCATTGTTTTCATTGATATAATCGCAAAAGGTGCGCAAAATACCGCTTGACGCGCGCACCGATCCCGCCTAATGACACCGCCAATCGCGCATGGACCCGTCCGGCGCGATATGTTTTTGCCGGTCAATCGGCAATCCAAGCAACAAGAAAAGCCCGCTCCGGCCCGGCCGGTTCGGGATCGTGAACCAAGGAACACACCAATGGGTACCTTCTCCCAGAAGCCCGCGGACGTGGTGAAGAAATGGGTGCTGATCGACGCCGAAGGTCTCGTCGTCGGACGTCTCGCATCCATCGTCGCCATGCGCCTTCGCGGCAAGCACAAGCCCACCTTCACCCCGCATGTCGATGACGGCGACAACGTCATCATCATCAATGCCGAGAAAGTGGTCTTCACCGGCAAGAAGCGGTCGGACAAGAAGTATTACTGGCACACCGGCCATCCGGGCGGCATCAAGGAACGCACCGCTGAGAAGCTTCTCGACGGCCGGTTCCCGGAGCGCGTCCTCGAGAAGGCTGTCGAACGCATGATCCCGCGCGGCCCGCTCGGCCGTCGCCAGATGAAGAACCTGCGTGTTTACGCCGGCACCGAACATCCGCACGAGGCGCAGCAGCCGGAAGTGCTGGATATCGCCGCGCTTAATCCCAAGAACAAGAAAGTGGCCTGATCACCATGGCTGAACTCAACTCCCTCGAAGAACTCGGCGAAGCAACCGGCGCCGTCGCTGCCGACGCTCCCGAAGCTCCGGTTCATGTCCAGAAGCTCGACGCCCACGGCCGCGCCTACGCGACCGGCAAGCGCAAGGACGCGGTCGCCCGCGTCTGGATCAAGCCGGGCACCGGCCGCATCACCGTCGGCGGCAAGGACTTCACCGAATATTTCGCACGTCCGGTCCTGCAGATGATCCTGCAGCAGCCGCTCGTCGCGGCCAACCGCGCCGGCCAGTACGACATCGTCGCCACCGCGTCCGGCGGCGGCCTGTCCGGCCAGGCGGGCGCCGTTCGTCACGGCATCTCCAAGGCGCTCACCTATTACGAGCCGGAGCTGCGCGGTGTCCTGAAGAAGGGCGGCTTCCTGACCCGCGACAGCCGCGTCGTCGAGCGCAAGAAGTACGGCAAGGCGAAGGCCCGCCGGTCCTTCCAGTTCTCCAAGCGCTAAGGCGTTTCGGACAACGACCATCCAGTCATGGGCGTCCTTCGGGGCGCCCTTTTTTGTTGCGCCACCGCCTGGAGGAACCGCGCGGATACTGGCTTCGCGACCGCCCTCTCTTGCCCGCACTGTCGTAGCGGAACAAAAATCCCGAAACCGCATTGAACAACCCGGCGTTTTCTCTAAGGTGGCGCGGGGCTTGCGAAAAATGGTGGGGTGCAGATGTGGAAGTGCGCGCGAGTATTAGGTTTTTCGGCAGCGCATTCCCGTTTCAGACCCCGGCAAGACTACGCAGCCGCAGCGTTGCTGGCGGCCCTCGCCTTCCCCGTTGCATCGGCATCCGCCTATGAGCCCGTCTGGTCCAACACCGGCGTCTATGAAGAGATCGCCGCGATCGACTGCCGCAACTGCGAGGAAGAGACCGGCATCATCATCGCCTGCACCGGCAACGGCCAGCCGGCCACCATCACGGTCAACGCGGCGGCCACCGAAAACGGCCGCAACGGCGAATACGCGCCGATCTCCTTCCTGATCGACGGCACCGCCTACACCTACACCGCCGAAACCGTCGAGTTCGGCATGATCGGGTTCACGCCGGTCCTGTCGGTCGCCTATGACGATCCGCTGATCCCTGCCCTGCAGGCCGGCCATGTCGCGATCGTTTTCTTCAACGGCGGCCGGTCGGAAATCGGCCTCAGGGGCTCCAGAAGCGCGCTCGACATCTTCAAGGCGCATTGCGGATGGACGCCGCAGGGCTACCAGCAGAACCTGCAGCGAAACGCGCAATCGGCCCCCGCGATGACGCCGCCGGTCCCGCCGCAACCGGCTCAGCCGATGCAGCCCCAGCCCGATCCCAACCAGCCGTCACCCATGCAACCGATGCAGCCCATGCAACCTGCACCGATGCAACCCGCTCCGATGCAGCCGACACCTACCGCGCCAAACCAGGGCCAGTCCGGCCAGATGCAACCCATGCAGCCGCCGCAGCCGATGCAGTCCGGCTCCGGCCAGCCCGCGCCCATGCAACCGACTCCCGCCGCGCCGAGCCAGGGCCAGTCCGGACAGATGCAGCCCATGCAGCCGCCGCAGCCGATGCAATCCGGGCCCGGTCAACCCGCGCCGATGCAGCCGACACCCGCCGCGCCGAGCCAAGGCCAGTCCGGCCAGATGCAGCCCATGCAGCCGCCGCAGCCAATGCAGTCCGGCCCCGGCCAGCCTGCGCCGATGCAGCCGGCTCCCGCCGCGCCGAGCCAGGGCCAGTCCGGGCAGATGCAACCCATGCAGCCGCCGCAACCGATGCAGTCCGGCCCCGGCCAGCCCGCGCCGATGCAACCGACGCCCGCCGCGCCGAGCCAGGGCCAATCCGGCCAGATCCAGCCCATGCAGCCGC
>NZ_JALEGV010000001.1 GCF_022763245.1 Oricola sp. | reverse complement strand
TCGGCTTGGCGGTGACGATCTGGCGCTTGCCCGTCGAGACGGCGGGGATTTTCACATATTGCTTCAGATCCTCCGGCAACACGACATCGGCGAAGGAACGGAACATGGCGATCAGTTCCGGCACATTGACGAAGGTGGCGAAGCGCGAGACGGGCTTGTATTTGCCCGAGGGCTGCAGCTCGAGTTCGGTCGCCACATCGCCGAAGGTCGAGGCCCAGGCGTCGAACTCGTGCAGTCCGCGCTCTTTCAGGGCTTCGAAGCCAAGGAAGCGCTGCACCGAGAACATCTCGCCAAGCGTGTTGGTGATCGGCGTTCCCGAGGCCAGCACCAGTGCGCGGCCGGGGTTCTTCGTCTCGATGAAGCGGGACTTGACGTAAAGGTCCCAGGCGCGCTGCGAGCCGTTCGGATCGACGCCTTTCAGGGTCGACATGTTGGTGGCGAAGCTGAGCTTGCGGAACTCCTGCGCCTCGTCGACGATGATCTGATCGATGCCGATCTCGGAAATCGTCAGCAGATCGTCCTTGACCGAGCCGAGCGCCTCCAGCCGATCGCGCAATCCTTCCTTCAGCCGCTCGAGGCGTTTGCGCGACACCCGGTCGTCGCTTTCGACCCGGGTGAGCAGTTCCTCGTAGAGCGTAAGCTCGTCCTCGATCATCTGGCGCTCGAATTCGGCCGGGACGGCGATGAACTTGAAGGCCGAATGGGTGATGATGATCGCGTCCCAATTGGCCGTGGCGGCCCGCGACAGGAAGCGATGGCGCTTGTCCTTGGTGAAGTTGGTCTCGTCGGCGACCAGGATCCGCGCCGTCGGATAGAGCGCCAGGAACTCTCGTGCGGCCTGCGCCAGGCAATGGCCGGGCACGACCAGCATGGCTTTCGAGATCAGGCCGAGCCGGCGCTGCTCCATGATGGCGGCCGCCATCGTCATGGTCTTGCCGGCGCCGACGGCATGGGCGAGATAGGTCGCCCCAGACGAGATGATCCGCCAGATGCCGCGTTTCTGGTGACCATAAAGAACAAAGGCGCCAGAGGCGCCCGGAAGTTTCAGATGGTCCCCGTTAAAGGATCGGGGCGCGATATTGTTGAAGGTGTCGTTATAGACCCGCGCCAGCCGGTCGGTGCGATCCGGATCGGACCAGACCCATGTCTGAAAGGCGGTCTTGATCTTGCTGAGCTTCTCCTTGGCCGCCTCGGTATCGACGACATTGAGGACCCGGCGCTCGCTGTCCCCGTCCTTCACCGTATCGAAGATCTGCGGGATGCGGCTGTTGAGGGCATCGGCGAGCAGCTCGCCGGCATGCCGGCGCTTGGTGCCCCATTCCGACGTGCCCTCGGCGCGATAGGCGAGCATGCGGGCATCGACCGTCCAGGAGGCGAGTTCCGGCATGTGCCGGATCGTGATGTCCGTGCCCATCGTCTCCTTGACGAAGTCGACGACATCACTGGCCGGAATCCAGGGCGCACCGAGCCGCGCGGTGATCTCGGACGGGCTGAGATCGGCTGGCTGCACCCCTTCGAGCGCCTCGACATTGCGGCTGTAGCCCGGATCGAGCTCGACGGCCGCCTCTGCGATCGCCAGCTTGTCGCGCACCGGACCGGAGAGGTAGGCATCCGATGTCTGCCATGACCCATCCGCCGGATCGCGATAGATCGCGCTGCCGAGTTCCTCAATGACGGTTTCGCCGTCTTCGTGCAGAAGCTCGGCGATGTGATCGGGATCGACATGACCGCGTTCGTTGAGAACGACGGCGAGCGCATCGGCGGCACTGGCGATCACGGGCGGCGATGGCGGGGCGATGACCCGCTCGGAAAAGATCGGGCCGGGCTTGGCCGTATCCGTATCGAGGTCGTAAGTCTCGATCGATGCGACCAGCCAGCAATCCGGATCGTCGAGGAAGGGCTGCAAGTTCGGGCGGCGATGCGTCTCGCGCGTCTCCCCCGTCGCATCGTTTTCCGTGATCGACACCCTGGTGTGATTGATCGGCCCGAAGTCGCGCACGAAGCTCGACCAGGCGATGCGCAGCTTCACTTGCAGGTCGCGCCAGGGCTGATCGGTCTCCTGGGACTTTAGGACCGCGCGCACCGCGTCGCGAACCGAGATCAGCTTCCGGACGATGTTGATCTGCTTTTCCGAAAACCCTTCGCCCGACCGTCCTTTGCGGACGGGAACCGGAGCGAGTTTGCCGTCGAGCACCTGCATGAGGCCCCTCGAGGCGTCGAAGAAAAAACTGCCCTCGCGGACGTGCGCATCCTCGGGCCTGGCGGCATCGGTCAGGCTCGTTCCAAGTTCGAGGTCGATATCGATCGCGTCGGGCTCGCCGTCATAGAGGGCATCCGGCAGCAATAGGATTGCCGCATCCAGGTCGGCCTGGAGATCGCCGTCATCGGAAAGGCAGGTGTAGGTCTCGCCGAAGGGTCCGGATGTGGTCGCGTGGCGGCCAAGGACATGATCGGGGTGGTCGGCAAACCAGCGGTTGACGCGGATGGCCTCGCTGTCTTCGCTGGCGGGAATGATTTCGGCCAAGTCCAGCCAGCTGGCATCATTCTGTGGCTCGCCGGGCTTGCGCTTGCGGAAGAACAGGATGTCGACGACCACATCCGTGCCGGCATCGGCGCGAAAACTACCTTCAGGCAGACGGATCGCGGCGATGAGATCGGCGGATTTGGCGATGTGCTCACGGGCCGTGGCGTCCGCCTTGTCCATTGTGCCCGAGGAGGTGACGAAGGCGGCGAGCGCGCCGGGTTTCAGAAGATCGATCGACCGGGCAATGAAGTAATCATGCAACCGCAGACCCATCGAACGATAAGCGCGATCGGACCTTACGGTCCGGTCGGAAAACGGCGGATTGCCGATGGCAAGATCGAAATGCGCCGGCAGATCGGTGCGCGCGAAATCGCCCTCGATGATGCGGGCGACCGGCTGCAGGAGCCGGGCGATGCGCGCGGTGACCGGATCGAGTTCGATGCCGGTGACAAATGACGCATCGTGGAATGCCTCGGGCATCAGGGCCGGAAACAGCCCCGTCCCAATGCCCGGTTCGAGCACACGGCCACCGCGCCAGCCGAGCCGTTCCAGCCCCTTCCAGATCGCGCGGATAATGAATTCCGGCGTGAAATGGGCATATTGCGTGCAGCGGGCGAGCGAGGCGTAATCGGCCTCGTTCACGGATGCCTGCAGCTCTTCGCCAAGGTCTTCCCACCCCTTGCGGAATCCCTCCTCGCCGGGCCGGGTGAAGACAGCGTTCGCCAGATCGGAGGCGCCGAAGCCGGTGAACCGGATGAGCCGCTTCTGTTCTGCCGCTGTCGCCGGCCGATCCTCGGTCGCGATCGCCGCGGCAAGAGCGATGGCATCGAGATTATCACGAGCGCGGGCTTTCCAGCCCTTCGCCAGAGAACGGCTTCCGGAAAAATGGAAATTGCTGCCGCGTTCGTGCGCTTCGCCGACATGCTCATCAGCGGACGTCTCGCGCGGTCGCGAACCGGATGAATTCGCCACCGGCGCAGGTTCGATCTCGCCTGGTTCTGCTTTCGGACTCTCGGAAAAAGCGGTCACGCCGAGGCCGAGCCCGGACAATAAGGCGTTCTGCGAGCTCCCGAACATGTCGAGGGCGAAGGGGTCGTTGTCGGACATGATGATGTCTCCTGTGAGGCGGGCGCACAAAGCCGCGCCGCCGGGAGGCCCGGCAGCGTCGGATAGGTGCGGGAGTGGAAGTGCGGTTAGCGGGTGATCAGCGAGAACAAGATGTCGTTCTCGGTGAGCTGGATGCCGAGATGGGTGATCCCGAAGCTGCGGTTGAAGCTTGGAACCAGCAGATCGGCATCGATGAACTCGATGCCGTCATCGCCGCCGAAGTGCCGGCGCTTGTAATCCCACCAGTCGGTATCGCCCTTCGGGTGGCATTCGGTCGAATAGACGACGAGCGGTTTCTGGCCCTCGGCGAGCTTGCCGTTTGAGAGAATGTAGACCCCCTCGTCGCCAACGAGCCAGAAGCCCGGCTTCTCGCCCTCTCCCGGACGGGTGCCATAGTAGGGATTGCGGAACCCGCCATTGGCGGCGGCATCCTCTTCGCCGCGCGCGATGACCTTGCGCACCGCAAGAATCGGAAACGTAAACATGGCCCACCTCACGCGGCTTCGGGCAGCGGCAGGTGGCGCAGATGCACCGGCAGCTTCTCGGAGATCTGCCGATCGCTCAGGCTCTCGAGCAGTTCGAACCGCGTGCCCGGCTTGCCGTAGACGATGACGGTGCGCTTGCCGCGATGTTCGGGGCGGAAGTCGTCGCCGGCATAGCCGCGATAATTGTCATGGGTGGCGCTCCAGATGTGCTCGATGCGCTCGTCGCGGGTCATCGCCTTGACCGGCCGGCGCTCGCGCTCGACGATGGCGTCGCGCATTTCATAGGGCGAGCGGCGATCGGACAGATCGCAATAGGCGTGGAAAAACCGCGTCACACCGTTGATGCTCAGCGTGTAGAAGACGCTGGTGATGCTGCCGGTCAGGAATTCGCGCATGGCGAACATTTCGCCGCGCATCCAGAGCGGCGGCAGGATTTCGAGCATATAGTCATGCTGGGCTTGCGCGATCTCGAACCACTCGCCGGCGTAAAGCGCGCTGTCATCGGTCTGCCAGCGATCGGGTCGCTGCGCATGGCGGTCGAATAATCTGAACATCTGATGGCGGTCGGCGATACCGAAATGGATCTTGCGGATGGGAGAGGTCATGGCGGGCTCCTTTGGGGCCTGTCCCGGGCTGGAGCGCGGCGCACCCTCATCGGCATCACCATCTTCTTCAGCCCTTCCGGACCCCTTCCCGCGGCCGCCTCTCCGTCCGGCCGGGTCAAGGGCCGGCGTCAGCCGGGCG
>NZ_JALEGV010000027.1 GCF_022763245.1 Oricola sp. | reverse complement strand
TGTCGACGGCGTGCCGGTGGGCATCCTCGCCAACAACGGGGTGCTGTTCTCCGAAAGCTCGCTGAAGGGCGCGCATTTCATCGAATTGTGCTGCCAGAGGAAGATCCCGCTCCTCTTCCTGCAGAACATCACCGGCTTCATGGTCGGCTCCAAATACGAGGCCGGCGGCATCGCGCGCGACGGGGCGAAGCTGGTCGCCGCGGTCTCGACGGCTGCCGTGCCGAAGGTCACCGTGATCATCGGCGGCTCCTACGGGGCGGGCAATTACGGCATGTGCGGGCGGGCCTATTCGCCGCGCTTCCTGTGGATGTGGCCGAATGCGCGCATTTCGGTGATGGGCGGCCCGCAGGCGGCGGGCGTGCTGGCCAACGTCAAGCGCGCCGGCATCGAGGCGAAGGGCGGCACGTGGTCGCCGGAGGAGGAGGCCGCGTTCAAGCAGCCGACGCTCGACATGTTCGAGCGCCAGTCGCACCCGCTCTACGCCTCGGCACGGCTATGGGACGACGGCATCATCGACCCGCGCAAGACCCGCGACGTGGTGGCGCTGAGCCTGAAGGCGGCGCTGAACGCGCCGGTGGAAGAAACCAAGTTCGGCGTGTTCAGGATGTGATGATGACCCCTCCCTTCACGAAGCTCCTGATTGCCAATCGCGGCGAGATCGCGTGCCGGATCATTCGCACCGCAAAACGCATGGGCGTGAAAACGGTGGCGGTTTTCTCGGACGCCGACCGGCATGCGTTGCATGTCGAACTGGCGGACGAGGCGGTGCATATCGGCGAGTCCGCACCGACTGAAAGCTATCTGAACACGGACAGGATCATCGAGGCGGCAAAGGCGACCGCGGCGCAGGCCATCCATCCGGGTTACGGCTTCTTGTCGGAGAACCCGGACTTCGTAGAGGCGGTGGAAAAAGCAGGACTGGTCTTTGTCGGGCCGTCTGCTGCCGCGATCCGCTCCATGGGCCTGAAGGACGCGGCGAAAAGACTGATGGAGCTGGCCGGGTTGCCGGTGGTGCCGGGCTATCATGGCGAAGCGCAGGAAGTCGTTGTGTTGTCGGCGAAAGCCAGCGAGATCGGCTATCCGGTGCTGATCAAGGCGCGCGCCGGCGGCGGCGGCAAGGGCATGCGCAAGATCGACGACGCGAAGGACTTCAAGGACGCGCTTGCCGCGGCGAAACGCGAGGCGAAGTCGGCCTTCGGCGACGATCACGTGCTGGTCGAGAAGTTTATCGCCGCGCCGCGCCATATCGAGGTGCAGGTCTTCGGCGACAGCCACGGCAATGTCGTGCACCTCTTCGAACGCGACTGCTCGCTTCAGCGCCGTCACCAGAAGGTGATCGAGGAGGCGCCGGCGCCGGGGATGACGGAAGAGGTCCGTTCGGCGATGACCGAGGCCGCCGTGAAGGCGGCGCAGGCGATCGACTATGCGGGCGCCGGCACGATCGAGTTCATCGCCGACGGGTCGGGGCCGCTTCGGCCGGACGGCTTCTGGTTTATGGAGATGAACACCAGGCTGCAGGTCGAGCATCCGGTGACCGAGGCGATCACCGGCCAGGACCTCGTCGAATGGCAGCTCAGGGTCGCGGCGGGGGAGCCTCTTCCTCTCCAGCAGGGCCAACTCGCGATCAGCGGCCATGCCTTCGAGGCGCGGCTTTACGCCGAGGATCCGGGCAACGGCTTCCTGCCGGCAACGGGGACGCTGCATCATCTCGCCTTCAGCGAAAACGCCCGCAACGATGCCGGAGTGCGCTCGGGCGACGCGATCACGCCCTTCTACGATCCGATGATCGCCAAGGTAATCACCCATGGCGGGAACCGGCAGGAGGCGCTTGCAAGGCTCGCCGCGGCGCTGAAAGCCACCCACGTCGCGGGCACGGTCACAAATGCATCCTTCCTCGCCGCGTTGGCGGAGCATGAGGGCTTCGGCGCGGGCAAGGTCGACACCGGCCTAATCGACCGCGAGATCGCAAAGCTGTCGGCGCGCCCGCAACTGACCGAGACCGCGATCGCGCTGGCCGTTCTCACCGTCACCGGCTTCGATCCGGACGCGCGGCTTGCCGGCTGGAGGCTCTGGGGGGCGGCAAGCCAAAAGGTCCGGCTCATCCATGAGGGCGAGACGCTGGAACGGCGGCTGGTGCTGCCGAGCGATGGCTCGGTTGTGCTCGAAGGCGGGGTGGAGAGCGTCGAGCTCCGCGACATCACGCGCGACGGCAGTTCCGTCTTGGCGCGCATCGGCGAGGCCGGAGAGCGCATCGCTGCCGACATCGTCACATGGCCCGGCGTCGACGGCACTTCGATCTCGGTGTTGATCGACGGCGCGGCGCATCAATTGCTGCTGCCGGACCCGCTGGCGGTCGCCGCCCATCACGGCGATCATGGCGACGCCATCCTCGCGCCGATGACCGGGATCGTGCGCGCCGTCACCGCGCGCGCTGGAGTCGCCGTCGACAAGGGCGACAGGCTGATCGTCATGGAGGCGATGAAGATGGAAACCAGCCTGACCGCACCGCGTGCCGGTCTCGTCGCGGAGGTCTTCTGCGCCGAGGGCGAGACCGTCGAGGGTGGCGCCGTGCTCATCCGCTTCGAGGAGACCGGAGAATGAAACGCGTCCGCCTTTACGAGGTCGGCCCGCGCGACGGGCTGCAGAACGAGAAGGCGGTGATCCCGACGGACAGGAAGATCGCGCTGATCGATCTCCTGTCGGAGGCGGGCTTCGACACGATAGAGTCAACCAGCTTCGTCTCGCCGAAATGGGTGCCGCAACTGGCCGATGCGGAAGACGTGCTGGCCGGCATCAAGCGCAAACCCGGCGTGGCCTATGCGGCGCTGACGCCGAACCTGAAGGGGTTCGAGCGCGCACTGGCGGCGAAGGCGAACGAGGTGGCGATCTTCGGCGCGGCCTCGGAGACGTTCAGCAGCAAGAACATTAACTGCTCGATTGCGGAAAGTCTGGAGCGCTTCGCGCCGATTATGGAAGCAGCCAGGGACGCCGGCATTCCAGTGCGCGGCTATGTCTCCTGTGTCGTCGCATGTCCCTATGAGGGTGCGATCACGCCGCAGGCGGTGGCGGATGTGGCGGCAAAGCTCATCGACATGGGTTGCTACGAGGTGTCGCTCGGCGACACGATCGGCCATGGCACGCCGGAGACGGTGACGGCGATGCTGGAAGCGGTCAGGAATGCCGTGCCGGCGGAGCGCCTCGCCGGCCATTACCACGACACGAACAACCGGGCACTCGACAATGTTCGCGCCAGCCTCGACCTCGGTCTTCGCACTTTTGACAGCGCGGTCGGCGGGCTCGGCGGCTGTCCCTATGCGCCGGGGGCCAAGGGCAATGTCTCGACCACGGCGCTAGCGGCGATGCTTGCGGCGCAAGGCTGGGAGACCGGCATCGACATGGGCAAGCTGGCCAAAGCCGAAGCCTATCTTGCCAGCGAGATCGCCGCAATTCCGGAAAGAGCATGACATGATGACTTACGAGACGATCCGCCTCGACATCGACCAGCGCGGCATCACCACGGTGACGCTGGCGCGTGCCGACAAGCACAATGCAATGAATGCGCAAATGATCCGCGAGCTCACCGACGCGGCGGCGGCTCTCGCCGCCAACGCGCAGATTCGCGCGGTGATCCTCGCGGCGGAGGGCAAAAGCTTCTGCGCCGGCGGCGATCTCGGCTGGATGCGCGAGCAGGCGGACAAGGACCGGGCCGGCAAGATGGCGGAAGCCGGCGCGCTGGCCGACATGCTCGGCGCATGGAACGCGCTTCCGAAGCCGGTGATCGCGCGGGTGCAGGGTCCGGCCTATGGCGGCGGGCTCGGGCTGATGGCCGTTGCCGACATCGTCGTCGCCGCCGACACGGCAAAGTTCGCGTTGACGGAGACCCGGCTCGGGCTAATCCCGGCGACGATCGGCCCCTTCGTGGTCGCCAAGCTCGGCCCGGCCTTCGCCCGGCAGGTGTTCTTCAACGCTAAGCCCTTCGGACCAGACTTCGCACTCCGTTCAGGCCTGGTTGCCAGAATTACCGAACTCGACGATCTTGACGCGACGGTCGAGGAAGAAGCCGCCGCTTTCCTCGATTGCGCACCCGGCGCCGTAGCCGACGCCAAGGCGCTCTGCCGCCAACTCGCCGGTCCCGATCCCGCCGCACAAGCGGACATGACCGCCAACGCGCTCGCCGACCGATGGGAAACCCGCGAAGCCCAGGCGGGCATCGCTGCCTTCTTCGCCAAGGAAACGCCGCCGTGGAGAAAGGGCGGCTGAACGCTCAGTCCGTCTCGATCTTCACTTCCACATGGTCCGCGGCAAAGCGACTTTCGGCGTACTGGATCGAAACGCCCCCAGCCTGCGCTCTGTCTAATGTCGGCTATTGGCACAAAACGGACGCATTGCAGCCGAATGCGGAATGTCCGTTATCGGCACCGAATCCGGTCATCTGATGAGCGTTCGCGGTTGGTGAGGAAGCTTGTGGAAATCTGCGCTCGCGGGAATGAAGCCACCGGTATGGGTAAGGGGGCGGGTAAATTCTAGGGTAATTAAAGCATTTCGAAAAAAACTTACACGTAAAAGAATTACTTAGAAGAAGTGTATTGATTCGCCCCTGGCGCCATTAGTTCCCTCCGGAAAAGCAAAGAGTTGAGATCGTCGCGCCCAGCGTCTTTGGCGGGCGTCGCGTTTGTATTGCGTGTTGGTTTCGTAGGGATTCAGCAACTTACAGCAGATTACGGCGCTTCCTGGCGACACGAGCGCGACACGTTCAAGCCGTGCGTCGCAGCCATTTTCTCGCTAGCTGTTTGATCTCGAGTTTTGATGGGGCACCCTTATCTTCGGAATCAAAGGATGCGCTATGGGGACTAGGTTCATCATGAGGGCGCCAACACGACTGCGGCGGTCCGTCGAGCGATACAACATAGTCAAGAGAGCCTGAGAACGCTGTCTAAGCGTTACGGGATCAACGAGAAGACCGTGGCGAAGTGGAAGAAACGGTCCTCGGTGGCTGACCTGCCGACGGGCCCCAAGTTCAGCGTCATCGCTTTGTGGTCTGTTTTCAAATGGAACTCAGCCATCTTTCGTCTTTGCGCATGTCGTTATGTCCGCAAGAGAGTTTGTGCGCAGCCTATCTTGATAAATTTAT
>NZ_JALEGV010000026.1 GCF_022763245.1 Oricola sp. | reverse complement strand
GGGACTTCGGGCGGCGGCTGCCACATGCGGGCGAGGCCGAAATTGACGTTTTTGTGGATCACCAGCAGGCCGGCCGCCTGCAGCTCCTCGCGCGCGGAGGGCCGCCTCTCTTTCCAGGGCTTGACTGGGCCCGCCTCGACGCCGCGCGCGGCGATGACGATCAGCCTTCGCGCGGCGGCCTCTGCCGGGCGCAACAACCGCACGATCCTGCGCCAGACGCGGCGCGGCACGTCCTGCGCCCCGCCATCGTCCAGCCCGGCATAGAGCACCAGCACCGCGACGACGCGCAGCAACGCCGCCCGGTTGCGGGCGATCGCGGCTGGCCAGTCGAAGATGTCGGATCGCGCGGCGGTCATCCGGCGAGGGTAAGGGCGGGGAGCGGGGCGGTGGATCAGAGGATGGTGCCTGGGGGCGGCGGGTCTGGTGCAGGGTTTTGTTTTTGGTGGAGTTTTTTGGTTGTCGCTTCGCGACGACCCCCACCCTCTATCCCTCCCCACAAGGGGGAGGGAGGGCGTCGGCATTGCGTTCAACCGTCGCCTGTTGCGCCTGGCTCGAAGTGTTGGGTGAGGGGTGAGGCGCGGGGTTTCCCTCCCCCTTGTGGGGAGGGATCGCCAAGCCTTGTGAGCGTCAGCGAATTGGGCGCGGCCGGGTGGGGGTATTCCGGCGGCGCCGGACGGGCGCATGGGCGAAACGCTCGGGAACTTCCTTCTCCCTTGATGGGAGAAGGTGGCGCGCGCAGCGTGTCGGATGAGGGTGAGGGCGCTATTCTGGAGGGCTCCGATCCGGGAGCCCCCGTCTTGATCCTGCCGTTCGGATCTCGCGGCCTGTCCGGGGGGAGCCGTTTATTTCGGCGGGGTGAACCGCGCGTAGTTCGGGCAGTGCTGCGCATCAAAGCTCGCGCATCCGGTGTAGCCGCCCTCATGCGTGTAGCCCGTGCAGCAGACCCGTTCCGTGCTGTCCTTGCCCGCGCTGAAGCTGTTCGACGTCGCCCGGCTTTGCTGCAGGGGCGCGGTCTTGTTCTGGATTTGAATGATCTTGAAGTCAGACCCGGCGCTTGCCGTGCCCGGATGAAGAGTGACTGCCGAAACGGACAGGACAGTGAGCATCGCAATGGTTGTCAGGGTTTTCATGGTGCCAATCTCCTATGTCGATGCTGCCAGACTGTGTGACTCACCGCATTCGAGATGTGCGTTCGCGCACAGGCTGGCAGTTTCACGATGGAGCCGACACGGCGTCTGCACCGCGCCGCGATGATGCGCGGAAGGGCGTGGCCTGTGGGTCCGGGACGGTTTCTTGGATGCCGCTTCGCGACGACCTCCACCCTTCATTCCTCCCAACAAGGGGAGGGATTGCCAAGCCTTGTGAGCGTCAGCGAACTAGGCGCGGCTGGGTGGGGGCGTGGCGGTAACGGTTCAGCGCACTGGGAAACGTGCGGGACCTCCCTTCTCCCTTGATGGGAGAAGGTGGCGCGCGTAGCGCGTCGGATGAGGGTGAGGCTCGATTTCCAAGGGCCCTCATCCGTCTGCGCCGGTTCACGGAACCGCCGCATCCACCTTCTCCCACGGGGGGAGAAGGGAGGCGCCCCTGCGGGAGGCTTTGCGTCAGCGTCTCAGAAGGTTCGGCGTTGCGAGAATGTGCAGGGGCGTCACGAGGTGGCGCAAAGAAGTCTGAGTCGCCGCATTGGTGTGGATTTTATAGGAAGATGTATCCGATTTGGCCTTGTGTAAGGATGTTCAAAGGATATTACTTCCAGTCGTTCCAATATAGGATTGCGGAAAATGCACCAAATATTGACCGAAATTCCTGGTCGTGTTCTTGAGAATGCTACTTATGCGCTCACTCAGGCGAATATGCATGCAGTCTTTTCCGATCCGGGAAATGAGCATTGGGGGAATATGTCGGTTTTAAACGCTGCTCATGCTGGAGAGCTCTTTCTAAAAGCTATTGTCGCGACGGAACACCCGCTGCTAATTTTCAAAAATATTTTTGATTTTGGCGATAATTCCTCAACGGAAATAAGTCTCGAACGGTTGCTTCAGAAAGCGAAGACGCACGACTTGCAACATCTTCCTAAGATATTGTGGGCCGTTAAGGGAGAGCGAATACCTGATATGGATAGTTTCGAACGAATTCGGTCGATGAGAAACGCTATCCAGCATTTTTATCATCCTGCCGGATTTGATAATTACGGAGAGGCTGCTCGAGATGCGAGCCTAAAACTCATTTACAATATAATAGACCCATTAATAAATAAGTACTTCGGCTTATGCGCTATCGAGTTTCATGAGGATCACTCAATTGGGTATGATTATGTTGTTGCTACCCTTTTGCGACGAGCCTTGAAATTTAATGTTCCGAATGATTTTCACGTTGGTGAAATCGACATTATGGAAGAGTGCAAAAATACACCGAAAAGTTATAAGGATTGGGTCGTTTCAAAATTACTATAATATCGATACCTATTTGGTCGGGAATAGCACTCAAAGAAACTTGAATTTAAATATAGAAATTAATTATTCATCGGTCATAGACCTCATATGAATTGGAAGCTAACTGATTTGATTCTGATTTCTGTGGCCCAGATGCTCTCTCCATTTAGGTAAGGTCATTGCCATCTGGCTTTGCTCCAAAGTCATTTCGGACATTCCGGTGCTATTCATCCAGTAAATAAAATCTACGGAATTACGGTTAATATCATCATCGTAGAAATCACAAAAAGTCTCAATGAAATCCTTCTCAAATTCATCGCCTTTAAAATCGAACCACTCGCCGGCAACCCAAAAATCTGACAGCGCAATGTGAATCGCTCTTTCGAGATAACTCGCGTGCCAGAATGGCTTTATTCCAACTATTTCGATGTCAGGAATCCAAGTTCGCGCGGCTTTTCGGCGTTCTTGGATGTTTTTTGTTTTGCCAACTTTAATGCGATTTCCATTTCGGAACACATAAAGCCAACCGGGATGTCCATGTTTGACGCCGAAGTTCCTAATCCAACTCTCCGGTTGGAAATCTCCTATCTCCATCACACCCGCTCCACAAACCCGTCCAGAACCCGCTTCTGCCCGGCCTTGTCGAAATCCACCGTCAGCTTGTTGCCTTCAACGGCGACGACGTTGCCGTTGCCGAACTTCATGTGGAAGACGCGGTCGCCGATTGTGAAGGCCGACGGGGTGTCGGAGACGGATTTGGCGACGAGTTCGCCTTCGATGGTGCGGCCCTTGACCGATTTGCGGCCGGCGCCGTAGCCCGAGTCGGTTTCGCCGTAGCCGATGCGCTCGACGCCGACGCCGGAGCGCGAGCCCCAGTTCTGCGCGGTGCCGGCGTTGCGGTTCGCTTGCGCGCGCTGCCAGCCGGGCGAGGAGCGGTTGGCGGTGAACGGGTCGGCCTTGTCGAAGCGCGAGGCGCCGTAGGAGCCGTAGCCGCCATAGTTGGAGGACGGCTCGGCGACGTCGCAATGGGCGGCGGGCAGTTCGTCGAGGAAGCGCGACGGCACGGTGGATTGCCACAGGCCGTGAATGCGGCGGTTGGAGACGAACCAGATGTGGCAGTGGCGCTTGGCGCGCGTCAGGCCGACATAGGCGAGGCGGCGCTCTTCCTCGAGGCCGGAGCGGCCGCCTTCGTCGAGCGCGCGCTGGTGGGGGAACAGGCCTTCCTCCCAGCCGGGCAGGAACACGGTCTCGAATTCCAGCCCCTTGGCGGCGTGCAGCGTCATGATGGAGACGGCGTCCATGTCCTCGTTCTGCTCGGCGTCCATGACGAGGCTGACATGTTCGAGGAAGGCGCGCAGGCTCTCGAACTCCTCCATGGAGCGGATCAGCTCCTTGAGGTTTTCCAGCCGTCCGGGGGCCTCGGCCGAGCGGTCGTTCTGCCACATGGTGGTGTAGCCGCTCTCGTCGAGGATCTCCTCGGCCAGCTCGGCATGCGGCGTCGATTCCAGCCGCTCCTGCCAGCGGGCGAAATTCTCCGTCAGTTCGCGCAGCGCGGCGCGGGGCTTCGGCTTCATCTCCTCGGTCTGGACGAGGTCGGCGGCGGCCTTCAGCATGGGAATGCCGCGCTGGCGCGCATAGTCGTGCACCATGCGCACCGACGCGTCGCCGAGGCCGCGCTTGGGCGTGTTGACGATGCGCTCGAAGGCCAGGTCGTCGGCACCCTGGGCGACGACGCGGAAATAGGCCATGGCGTCGCGGATCTCCAGGCGCTCGTAGAAGCGCGGGCCGCCGATGACGCGATAGTTGAGGCCGAGCGTGACGAAGCGGTCCTCGAATTCGCGCATCTGGAAGGAGGCGCGCACCAGGATCGCCATGTCGTTGAGCTTGTGACCCTTGGTCTGCGCGGCCTCGATCTCCTCGCCGACGGCGCGGGCCTCTTCCTCCGAATCCCAGGCGGCGTGGACCTGCACCCTCGAATGGTCCGGATCGGCCATCTCGGTGAACAGCGTCTTGCCGAGCCGGCCCTCATTGTGGGCGATCAGGTGCGAGGCGGCGCCGAGAATGTGCTCGGTGGAGCGGTAGTTGCGTTCCAGCCGGATGACGGCGGCGCCCGGGAAATCCTTCTCGAAGCGCAGGATGTTGTCGACCTCGGCGCCGCGCCAGCCGTAGATCGACTGGTCGTCGTCGCCGACGCAGCAGAGATTGACCCTGGTTTCGCTCGCGGGCCGTTCCGCGCCGTGCGGCGCTGGCCCTCCGCGGGAGGCTCGCGCAGGCTCGGGCGCCCGGTCGGGCCTGCCGCCTGCGGCGGGGGAGGCAGGCGGGGCATCGCCGGGGAAGGGGATGTCGTCGATGGCGGTGGCGACGGATGATGGCGCTTTCGATTTCGGGCGCTGTGCGATCAGGCGCAGCCACATGTATTGGGCGGTGTTGGTGTCCTGGTACTCGTCGACCAGGATGTATCTGAAGCGCTCGTGATATTCGGCCAGCACGTCCGGATTTTCGCGGAAGATGCGGATCGGGTGGCACAGCAGGTCGCCGAAATCGCAGGCGTTGAGGGTCTTCAGCCGGTCCTGATAGGCGGCGAAGAGTTCGCGGCCCTTGCCGTTGGCAAAGGCGCGGGCGTCGCCCTCGGGGATGTCCTTCGGGCCGTAGCCCTTGTTCTTCCAGCCGTCGATCATGTGGGCGAAGGTGCGCGGCGCCCAGCGCTTGTCGTCGAGGCCCTCGGCCTGGATGACCTGCTTGATCAGGCGGATCTGGTCGTCGGTGTCGAGGATGGTGAAATCGGACCGCAGGCCAGCCAGCTCGGCATGGCGGCGCAGGATCTTGACGCCGATCGAATGGAAGGTGCCGAGCCAGGGCATGCCCTCGACCGCCTCGCCGACGAGCAGGCCGATGCGCTCCTTCATCTCGCGGGCGGCCTTGTTGGTGAAGGTCACGGCGAGGATCTGCGACGGCCAGGCGAGGCCGAGCGACAATATGTGGGCGATGCGCGTCGTCAGGACGCGGGTCTTGCCGGTGCCGGCGCCGGCGAGCACGAGAACCGGGCCCTCGGTGGTCTCCACCGCGCGGCGCTGCTCTTCGTTCAGGCCCTGCAGGTAATCGGGGCGCTGCTGCGGCCGGCGGGCGGCCATGGCGCGCGCGGCAAGGCCGCTGGGGGCGGTCTGCCCCGGCCCCGCGTTGGTCGCTGCCGGGGTCCGCGGCTCGTCGCCGAAGGGAATGTCGTCGAATGGGTCGCTCATCGCCATGGAATGTAGTGATTCGGGGGCGAAAGACCAGAACGGAACGAGAATAGCCAGAGCGCAGGAGGACCGGCGGCCGCGCCGTCCACCGTTTTCGGCGTCATGCGCGGTCAGGCGAGGTCGGCGGCGTCGAGCGTCCGGCCCAGCCGGGCGGCGTAGAGCTTGCGCCAGCCATGCTGCGGCGTGGTCATGAACCAGCTTCGGCGCAGGTCCCAGGCGCGGTCGATGCGGTCTTCCAGCTCGGGCCAGCCGACGGAGCTGTAGCCGCTCAGCGGATAGAAGGTGAATTCGGAAAACCAGACCACGCCGTCGGCCTCGTAGAGATCGACGCGGACGAAGTCGAAGCCGGCGCCCATGCGCAGGGCGGTGGCGGCGATGGTGTCGAAATGCTCGGGCCGGGGGATCAGCATGGTCGGCGAGACGCGGTCGACCAGCGTGTCGCGGGCGATCCCGTCTTCGTCGAGGATCACGTCGGCGGGGCTTTCGCCGTGGCGGTCGATCTTCATGAAGACGTAGAGGATGCGGCCGCCGGCGACGTAGCATTTGTATTCGCGATCGACGGGCCGGCCGCCGGACATCACCATCTCCTCGACGAAAAGGCGCGGCCGGATGTGCTTGTAGGCCCATTCGCCGCGACCGCGGCCGTAATAGCGCCGGTTCATCCACTTGTCGGCCCGGCGGATCAGCTCCGCCCGGTCGACCTTGCCGCCATGCACCAGCATGTTCCAGCCCGAGCCGTGATTGGCCTTGACCACGCAGTCGCCCGAAAGCGCGGCGTCGGGAATGTCGCGCGGATCGTCACCGGCCCACAGGGTCTCGGCGACCTTCAGGTCGGGAAACATCCGCCGCACGCGCTCCTTGCACAGGAGCTTGTCGGCGCATTCGGTGAAGCGCGGGTCGTGGTCGAAGAGTTTCCGCCACAGATACTTCTCGTGATAGTGGACCGGCAAGGTGATCCGCGGCCAATAGCCGACCCGGCGGCGGAAGCTGAAGACCAGCTTCGCATGGCGCATGTAGAGAAGCGCGTCCAGCGTTCTGAAGAAGATCCGTTTCAAGTCGCCAGCCTTGCGTCCCGCCCCCTGCCGCCGGGGCAGTGAATGCCGATTGACGCCGCCAGCGCAAGGGTAGACTTGGCCTTCGGTCGCAGGAACTGCGTAAATTCATGGTTTTCCCAAGGAGAATGACGCTCTTGTGAACGCATCCGCGGCGCCGAAGACTTTACGCAAGGGAATATTTACTTCGGGCCGAAAGTGCATGTTCGCGTCCCTCAAGGAACGATGTGCGGGCGGCGGGATTGCGGCTTGACCGGCGCCGGGCGAGGGCCCTACCGTGAGGCCGGCCGGATGCGGCCGGCAGCCCGCGCCCTTCGAGGCATGGCAAACGCATCCATCCGATCCCTTCGTCGATCCTTTCCAGGTGGCGGGCGGTTCAGCAATGCGGGCACTGAACGCTGCGACGCCATCGCCGAAGGAAACGACGATCATGCGTGACCATCACGACGCCAAGCTCATGGCGAAGACCCTGCGCGAGCAACTCGCCCGCGACGACCTGGAGATCAGCCACACCCGCGCGCTGGAAATCGTGGCCCGGCAATTCGGGCTCGACAGCTGGAACGTGCTGTCCTCGAAGATCACGCCGCCCGACGCGATCGGGCTCTCGGCGGCGGCGCCGATCCTGCGCATCTTCGACGTGGACAAGGCGCGCGAATTCTATCTCGACTTCCTCGGCTTCACGGTGGACTGGGAACACCGGTTCGGCGAGGATTTTCCGCTCTATTTCCAGGTGTCGCGGGGCGAGTTGCGGCTGCATCTGTCCGAACATGCCGGCGACGCCTCGCCGGGCGCCAACATGGTGGTGTCGACGCGCGGCCTGAAGGCGTTTCACGCCGAACTGACGGCGCGCAATTACCGCTACATGAAACCGGGGCTGCACGAGCAGGACTGGGGGCTGGAGATGCAGGTGACCGACCCGTTCCAGAACCGCATCCGGTTTCTCGAACAGGCCTGAGGGCCCTGCGCGGGGCCTGAAGTCGCGGGCCTGCGAGGGCAGGCCCGCCGATTCCGGCGCGGACGGTGGGCTGCGTGGTCACGGCGCGATGCTTCACCGTCGCCGCTGAACGGCCGGTTCGGTCGCGTGGAAACCCCATGCGAAGAAGGTGTCGTCGGGCATGGTGCGAAGGAAGGCGGCGATCGCGGCGGTTGCGGCCACGGCGAAAGCGAGCCGGCCTATCAGCACGCCGCCGATATCCGCGCCGAGTGCCATGACGAGCAAGGTGTCCTCGATGATGCTGTGGGCAAAGCCCATGAAGACGCAGGACAGGAAGACCTGGCGAGGGGACACGGCGCCCGACCGCGCCTCGCGGATCAACAGGCCGCCGCCGTAGGAGATCCCCAGGAACAGGCCGACCGCGGTGAAGTGGCCGGCTTCGCCGCGTATTCCGGCGAGCCGCAGCAAGGGCTCCAGGACGCGCATCATCAGCCCCAGAAGGCCGGTGGATTTCAGGATGTCGAGCCCCCAGGACAGGACGAGGAGAATGACGAGCATGGAGACCATGGTCTCCGTCAGCCCCATGAAGAAGGTCGCCCAATCGGTCGATGCGCTCATCGGGATCCAGGCCGGCTGCACGGGCGCCGCCAGCCAGCCCGTGGCGGCCAGAAATGTGTGCAGCAGGAAGGCGTAGAGCAGGCCGCCGGCGACGCGCAGCAGCGTCGTCACCATCATGGCCGGCCCCGCCTTCTGGATGATCTTCTGCTCGATCGGCAGGCCGTGCGCGAACAGGAGCAACGCCGAGAAGACGGTGATGTCCGCGACGCTGAGCGAGGAGACGGGAACGAGGGTGAAGACCAGGGGAACGGCGCCCCAGATGCCGACCAGCATTCCGGTCAGCCATGCCAGGCCCAGCTCCGGAGGCAGCCCGACAAGGCCCATGACGGGTTCGAAGGCAGGGGCGACCGCCTCGACCACGCCCAGCCGCGACAGGAGTTCGGCGGCGATGGTCACCGGGACCATGATCCGGGCGAGAACATAATAGATTTCAAGCGTTTCGCGTGTCTTGCGCAGGGCAGATGCGAGGACCTTCATCCGGGAACTCCATTGAAGTGGCGCTTCCTTGCTACCCCGAAGCCCATCGCATTTTCGGTCAAAGATTGCGCAGTCGTGCAATTTTATTGCACACCTTTCCGAGCACGGGAGACGCGCATGGACCGGATCGACAGAAAGCTTCTGAACCTCCTGCAACGCGATGCGTCGAGGACGAATGTGGACATCGCCGAGGAGGTCGGGCTGTCGCCGTCCAGTTGCCTGCGCCGGGTGCGGCGGCTTCGCAAGGCGGGCATCATCGAGCGCGTGGTCGCGATCCTCAATCCCGCCAGGACCGGGCGGGTTCTGCAGGCGCTGGTGACGGTGGAACTGAGGCTCCACGGAGAGCAGCACATGCGCCGCTTCCTCGACCTCGCGATCGTGGAAGACGCCGTGTCGCAAGCCTATGCCGTCACCGGCGAAACGGATGTCGTGCTGATGCTGTCGCTGCGCGACATGGAGGAGTTCGACGCCCTGTGCGACAGGCTCTTCCGCGACCAGACCAACGTCGCGCGGTTCTTCACCATGATCGTCATTCGAACCGCGAAGAAGGAAACGGCCATTCCGCTTTGAGCAGCCGGCGGGCGCACGAAAAAGGGCGACCCCGAAAGGGGCCGCCCTCTGATGCATCGGTGAAGGGGTGCTTATTCCACCGGTGCAGCAGTCTCGTCCTGCGGGGCAGGAGCCGGAAGGGCGCTGGTGGTGCCGTTGTCGAGACCCGGCGTGGCGCCCATTTCTTCCATGTCGCGCTTGCGCTGCTCGGCGGCGGCCTGTTCCTCGACGGTCACGAATTCAGGCGCGTTCTCGAGCTGCTCGCGGGTCATGTCCAGGGTCAGCGTGATGTCGCCGGCCTCGACATTCTCGGTCACGGTCAGGGCCTCGTAGCGGATGCCGACATCCTTCTCGCCAAGGCCGAGGAAACCGCCGACGCCGATGATGACGCCTTCAAGTTCGCCTTCCGACGAGATGACGAGGTCGTTGATGTCACCCAGCGTTTCGTCCTGGGCGTTGACGACCGTGTGGCCGACGAGCTCGGTGGAGCGGAACTGGTTGTCTTCCTCGTAGACGAAGAACATGCCGTCACTTTCCACCTTGGCGGTGGCGGTGAGGTCCTTCTTCATCGCCGGAGCGACTTCCTCGGCCTGGCCGGTCATGGTGTCGTTGCCGGTTGCGGCGTCGTCGCTCGGCAGGATGACGGCCGGCTCTTCGGCTGCGGGGGCCTGATCCTGGGCCAGGGACGGAGCGATCGGGCCCATGATCAGGGCGAGACATGCGGTCGAAGTCAAAAGCGTGCGTTTCATGACATTCTCCTCTCTTCACGGGCGTCGCATCAGGCGCGCCTTCGAGGTGGAAACGGTTGCAGTGACGAAGCGGTTCCCGGATCGCGGGAACAAAGCTTCTCAGGCCTGAAACACAGCGTGATGGAACCGATCGGCGAACCGTGCGGGTCAAATGTCCGGCCGCTACCGGCTCGATAGGGCGGAGCGGCCGTGTTATGGGCGAAGCATGTCTCGCGCTCTTTCCCGGCTGACGGCGGCCGCCATCCTTCTGCCCGTGCTGCTTGCCGGCCTTGCCGGCTGCACGGGCATTTCCTATTACGCGCAGTCGCTGGACGGCCATCTGGACCTGCTCGCTTCGCGCAAGAGCGTGGAGAAGCTGATCGACGATCCGTCGCAGCCGAGCGACCTGCGCGCGCAAATGGCGGCGGCGAGCGAGATCCGGCAATATGCGACGGACGCGCTCGGGCTGCCCGACAATGCCAGCTACCGCTCCTATGTGGACACGAAACGCGACTACGTGACGATCGCGGTGTTCGCGGCGCCGGAATTTTCGCTGCAGCCGCTGACATGGTGTTTCCCGGTCTATGGCTGCGTGCCCTATCGCGGCTATTTCTCCAAGGAGGCGGCGATCAGCTTCGCGACCGAGAGCCGGGAGCAGGGCCTCGACGTATACGTGTCGGGGATCACCGCCTATTCGACGCTCGGCTGGTTCGCCGATCCGCTGCTCAACACGATGTTCGACCGGGACGAGGCCTCTCTCGCCGGGCTGGTGTTCCACGAACTGGCGCATCAGCGCGTCTATGTGCGCGACGACACCGCGTTCAACGAGGGCTTCGCGGTTGCCGTGGAGACGACCGGCGTGCGGAAATGGCTGGCCGAGACGGCCGACGCGGCGGCCATCAGGCGCTACGAGGCGGGCCGCGCCCGCGAGGCGGATTTCGTCACGTTGCTGGACGAGGCGCGCAAGGAGCTGTGGGCGGTCTATTCCGGCCCCGGCACCGAAGCGCAGAAGCGGGCGGACAAGGCGGCGGCGATCGAGCGGCTGCGGGCGCGCTACCGGCGCATGCGGGACGGGCGCTGGGGCGGCTATCGCGGGTTCGACGCCTGGTTCGACACCCCGATCAACAATGCGAAACTGGCCGCAAGCGGGGTCTATAACGACCTCGTGCCCGACTTCCTGCGCCTCTTCGAGGCCTGTTCGGGCGATTACGAGGCCTTCTACGCCGCCGTCGCGCGGCTGGGCGCGGTGGCGGCGAACCGTCGCCACGACGCGTTGCGGGCCGCCGACAGTTGCGGCTGACGGGGGCCGATCAGGACAGCGCGCCGCGGTCGAGCGCGCGCTTCAGCCGGGCGGCATAGGCGCCGCGCCAGCCCTTCTGCGGCGAGCGCAGGAACCATGACCGCCGGAGGTCCCAGGAGCGGGCCATGTGGTCGTCCATCTCCTGCCAGTCGATGCAGTCGTAGCCGCTCTGCGAATAGAAGGTGAGTTCGGAAAACCAGACGGTGCCGGCGGTCTCGTAGAGATCGACGCGGACGAAATCGAATTCGGCGCCGAGCCGGCTCGCCGCCGCCTTGATCGCCTCCCAGTGGACGGGTTTGGGGATGTCGACCGACATGTTGGCGCGGTCGATCAGGATCCGGCGGGACCGGCCGTCGATGTCGAGCATGGCTTCGCGCGGATTGTCGCCGAAACGGTCGATCTTGAGATAGGCGTACATGACTTCGCCGGCGGCGACATAGAGCTTGTAGTCGCGGTCGACCGGCTTGTCGCCGTCCATCACGAGGGCCTCGACGAGGAGGCGGGGCGTGACGTGCTTGTAGCCCCACTGGGCGCGGCTGCGGCCGTAATAGCGGCGGCGCAGCCATTTGCGGCTTTCGCGCAGGACATGCGCCCGATCGACGTCGCCGCCGCGCACGATGATGTTCCAGCCCGATCCATGCGCGGCCTTGACCACGCAGTCTCCTTGCAAAAGCGCGTCGGGGATCGCCTGCGGATCGTCGCCCTCCCACAGGGTCTCGGCGACGGCCAGGTCCGGGAACCGCTCGCGCACCAGGCGCTTGGCCTGCAGCTTGTCGGTCCATTGCGGGAAGCGCGGATCGTGGTCGAAGAGTTTCCGCCACAGATATTTCTCGTGATAGCTGACCGGGCAGGAGGGGCGCGGCCAGTAGCCGACGCGGCGGCGGAAGCTGAGGATCAGTTTCGGGTGGCGCAGATAGAGCGCGGCATCCAGCGCCAGGAACACGGCGTCGCGCCGCGCGTGGGGCGCCGAGCGGAAAAAGCCAAAGATTTTCAAAGAACGCCCCATCATTCCCGCGCCTCTATGCGCGGGATGGGCGACCAGCGTCAACCCCGTCATGACGTTGCGGCATGAGAACCTGCCACCTCACCCGAAAGAACGGATGACGCCGCAGCGTCAAGGCCTTAAAACGGGGATCGCGCAACCGTCACCGTGGGGAGGAGAAGGATGGAAGGCACGATCTTTGGCGAGGGGCTCGACCGCAATCCGGCCAACTACCAGCCGCTGACGCCGCTGAAGCACCTGCAGCGCGCCGCCACCGTGTTTCCCGACCATGTCGCGATCGTGCATGGCACGCTGCGCCGGACCTATCGTGACTTCTACGCGCGGTCGCGCCAGCTCGCCTCGGCGCTGGCGAAGGCGGGCGTGAAGCGCGGCGACACGGTGGCCGCGATGCTCTCCAACACGCCGCCGATGCTGGAGGCCCATCACGGCGTGCCGATGGCGGGCGCGGTGCTCCTGTCGATCAACACCCGGCTCGACGCCGACATCATCGCCTTCCAGCTCGACCACGGCGAGGCCAAGGTGGTGCTCGTCGACCGGGAATTCGCCGGCGTGATGCAGGCGGCGATCCAGCGGGCGGAGTGCAACCCGCTGGTGATCAATTACGACGATCCGGACTATCCCGACGACGCGCCGTTCCCGAAGGGCGCGATGATCGGCGATTTGGAATACGAGGCCTTCATCGCCGACGGCGACCCGGCGTTCGACTGGCAGATGCCGGCCGACGAATGGGACGCGATCTCGCTCAACTACACGTCGGGCACGACCGGCAATCCGAAGGGCGTCGTCTACCACCATCGCGGCGCGGCGATGATGGGCTACGCCAACGTCATCGCCTCGGGCATGGGCAAGCATCCCGTCTATCTGTGGACGCTGCCGATGTTCCACTGCAACGGCTGGTGCTTCCCGTGGACGCTCGCCGTGCAGGCGGGCACGCATGTGTGCCTGCGCTGGGTGCGGGCCAGGCAGATGTATGACGCGATCGCCGACCATGGCGTGACGCATCTGTGCGGCGCGCCGATCGTGATGTCGCTGCTGATCAACGCGCCGGACGGCGACAAGCGCGACTTTCCGCAGACCGTGACCTTCAACACGGCCGCCGCGCCGCCGCCGGAAAGCGTGCTCTCCGGCATGGCCGACGCGGGGTTCGAGGTGACGCATCTTTACGGGCTGACGGAGACCTACGGGCCGGCGGTCGTCAATGAGTGGCACGCGCAGTGGAACCTGCTCGACGGGCCGCACAAGGCGGCGCAGAAGGCGCGCCAGGGCGTGCGCTACACCGCGCTGGAAGACGTGACGGTGATGGACCCGGAGACGATGGAAAAGGTGCCCGCCGACGGCGAGACGCTGGGCGAGGTGATGTTCCGCGGCAACATCGTCATGAAGGGCTACCTGAAGAACCCGTCGGCCACCGACGAAGCGTTTCGCGGCGGCTGGTTCCATTCCGGCGATCTCGGCGTGATGCACGAGGACGGCTACATCCAGCTGAAGGACCGGTCCAAGGACATCATCATCTCCGGCGGCGAGAACATCTCGTCGATCGAGGTGGAGGACACGATCTACAAGCATCCGGCGGTGGCCGCGGTGGCGGTCGTGGCGCGGCCCGACGACAAGTGGGGCGAGACGCCCTGCGCCTTCATCGAACTGAAGCCGGGCAGGGAGGCGACGGCCGACGACATCATCGCCCATTGCCGCAACCTGATCGCCCATTACAAGTGCCCGCGCCACGTGGTGTTCGCCGAACTGCCGAAGACCTCGACGGGCAAGATCCAGAAATATGTGCTAAGGGAACATGCCAAGGGTGTCTGAGGGGAAGCTGGAGCGTCGCCGGCCGGCATGACGCGTACGCGCTTCTCCGCGCACGGGAGGATCGGCCGTGGCGAAGCAGAGGGATTTCACGTCGGTTTCGGGGGCCGTTCCCTTCACGGCGAAGGATCGCGACGGTTACGAGGAAACCGTCTTCGACATCGACATCCTGCTGCAGTTCCATGCGAACGGGAAGGTCTTCGGGCGCGAAGAGGACGATACGCGCTATGACGGCGACGTCGACATCGCCGGCGACCACGACCTGGCCGGCACGTGGCATGTCGGGCTCAACGACGTGGTGCGGTTCGACCTGAAGCGCGTGAGGCCGGCGCGCGAGCGCGAAAACGAGATCCCCGGCGACGGCTCCGACTATTACGCCTATCCGACGGTCGCGACGGTGGCCTGCCTCGCGGACGGCTTCTACGCCGGCGTCCATGCCAATGGCCGCTTCGTCCTGATCGGTGGCCCGTCTTCCGGCGAAGGGATCCGTTTCGAGCTGCTGGGCGAGGCGGCCGACGGCTTTCCCGCCATGCAGACGCTTCCGAAGCTGGACAATCCGAAGCTCTGGGCGACGTTCCAGTACGGGCCCTATACCGAGACGCATCAATGGACGCCCGACGACGAGCCGCATGAACACACGCAGGGCTTCTGCCTGCGCATGCATGCCGACAACCATCGGGTCGAGGTGGTGATCACCGGCGACAGCGAGAGGAGCGACCTCTTCGCCTGGCCGATGCCGATGATGGTCGGGACGTGGAGCTTCGACCCGAAGAAGGGCTACCTGATCGACCTGGAGATGGCGCGCAAGGGCGAGAGCGACTACCAGTTCGACATCAAGGCGTCGCGCTACTGGGCGAATTTCCATGCCGGCAAGCTCTGCCTGCGGCCGATCCGCGAGGGGCTGGCCGCCGGCGATCGCGGGCCGGAGGAACGTTTCTACGACCTGCCGCCGCTCGACCATGCAAGCGTCTGGCTGCCTTCGGTCGAGGAGGATCCGCTCACCGACCTGCGGGAGCAGTTCGAGCGCGACAAGGAGGAAGGCTCGCGGCTCGGCCTGCGCTCGCTGGAGCAGCCGGAGGAGCCGCCCGCGCCCGCGCCCAAGCCGCCGCCGATGCCGCGACAGACGTTCTGGGACCGGCCGGCCTTCCAGATGATCTTCAGCGGGATCGTCTGGATCGTTCTCATCTGGCTCGCCTTCAAGTATTTCGGCTAAGGTCGTCGCAGCCGCGCGGGTGATCGCGGCGGGAGACGAGAGGGAGCATGTCGATGAGCAGCAAACACACCGGCTCGTGCCTTTGCGGCGCGGTCGCCTTCGAGATCAACGGCGAATTCGACAGGTTCTTCCTGTGCCACTGCAGCCGGTGCCGCAAGTTCTCGGGCACGGCGCACGCCGCCAATTTGTTCTGTTTCGAGGGCGACATGACCTGGCTGTCGGGCGAGGACAGGATCAAGGCCTACGAGGTGCCGGACACGCGCTTCATGAAGAATTTCTGCGCCGATTGCGGCTCGCCGCTGCCGCGCGAGCGCGGCGAGGGGATGATCGTGCCGGCGGGCTGCCTCGACACCCCCGTCGCGATCGCGCCGACCGCGCATATCTTCTTCGCCGACCGGGCGAACTGGGACGAGCACCTGGAAGCAGTGGAAGCCTTCGACCAGCGGCCGGGGTGATGCTGCACCGCAGTAAAAGCAGCCGTCCCATTCCGGATCAACATGGCCTGTCGCAGGGGAAATCGACCGGTTGCTGTAACGGATTCTGAACTCATTGCGAATACGCTCCGGTCTTCGACGGGGGAGTCTGTCCGATACTTCGGACGACGCGGAGGGGATGAAGACGAGAGTTTCGGCCAACAGCCTGCGAATGTTCGGCAGCCGTTTCGCGGCGGCGTCGGTCGTGATGATCGGCTTGTGGCAGGCGTCGCTCTACCTCGCCGCGGTGGTTGAAAGTCACGAAAAACGGGTGGTGATGAACGCGGCGCTGGAGCGCGCGGTGCACGGGCTGTCCGGAAGCATCTCGGGCTACGTCTCCGACCTGATGATCCTGGCGCGCAACGGAAGGCTGCGCGCGCTTGCCGCCGGCGACGCAGCCGGGTGGAAGGCGGCGACGGCGGATTTCGAGGCCTTCGTCTCCGAAAAGCCGCATGTCGCGCAGCTGCGCTTCATCGACGGGTCGGGCCAGGAGGTGGTCCGCGTCGACCGATGGGGCGGAGAGGCGGTCGTCGTCGGGCCGCAGGCGATGCAGAACAAGGCCGACCGCTATTATTTCAGGAACACGATCGACCTGGATGTCGGCGCGATCTACGCGTCGCCCGTCGACCTGAATGTCGAGCATGGCGCGATCGAACTGCCATGGCGTCCGATGTTCCGCATCGCCACGCCGATCGAACCGGCCGGGCCGGAGAGCCGCGGGATCGTCGTCATCAACATCGACGCAAGCGAATTGCTGAACGAGGTGTCCCAGGCGCAGCCGGGCAACGCGGCGCCGATCCAGCTCGTCAACGCCGACGGATACTGGCTGGCGGGCGTTCCGATCGACAAGCTCTGGGGCTTCATGTTCGGCCGCGACACGAGCCTGGCGGTCGAGGACCCGCAGGCCTGGGCGCGTTTCTCGCAGGGCGATCTCGGCGAGTTCGTGTCGCAGGGCAGGCATTACGTCTTTCGCGCGTTCCGTCCCGGGGCGGTGCTCGCCGATGTCGCCGCCGGCGAGGTGGTCGCGAGCGGCGACGGGAACTGGACGCTGTTCGCGGAGACGCCCGGGGCTTCGCTGCTGTCGGCCTGGCGCTGGTATCACCTGCCTTTCGTGATCGTCGGCCTGGCGATCACGGCGACGATCGCGGCGGGCTGGACCCAGATGGTCAATGCGCGGCGCAACTCGGAAAACGAGGCGCGGCGCGCCGAAGAGGAGGTCATGCGCCAAGAGCGGCTCGCGAGCCTCGGCAGCCTCGTCGCCGGTGTCGCGCATGAATTGAATTCGCCGATCGGCAGCGCGGTCACCATCGCCAGCACGATGGCGCGCGACGCCGACGCCTTCGCGCGCGCCGTGGAGGCCGGACCGGTGCGGCGCTCGCAGATGACCGGTTTCGTCAACGACATGCGGACCGGGTCCGACATGGTCCAGCGCAACCTGGAACGCGCCGACAGCCTGATCCGGCATTTCAAGCAGGTCGCCGTCGACCAGACCAGCGAGCGGCTGCGCGAATTCCGGCTGCAGGACCTGATCGACGACATTCTGAGCAGCAACGCGCACCAGCTTCGCGACACCAGGGTCAAGATCGTCAGCGACATCCGCACGCATGGGACGCTGAGCACCTATCCCGGTCCGCTGGCGCAGGTCCTGTTCAACCTGATCAACAACGCGCGCATCCACGCCTTTTCGCCGGACCAGGAGGGCGTGATCTCCATCGCCGCCCGCGACGACGGCGAAGAGGCGATCGAGATCACCGTCGCCGACAACGGCGCCGGCATCGCACCGGAACACCTCGACAGCATCTTCAATCCCTTCTTCACGACGAAGCTCGGGGCCGGCGGCAGCGGGCTGGGGCTCAGCATCGTGCTCAACATCGTGGAGAACGTGTTGGGGGGATCGATCGAGGCGGACAGCACGCCGGGGGCGGGAACGAGCATGACGATCCGCATGCCCAGATCCGTCCTCTCCGCGGACGACACAGGAAAGGAAAGGCCGCACCATGCCGATGAACTCGCAGCCTGACAATGACGACTTCATGGATTTCGTCGAGGACGACGCCGCGCCGAAGGCCGAGCCCTTGCGAAAATGGCGCGTCGCGATCATCGACGACGACGAGGCGGTCCATGAATCGACCCGGTTCGCGCTGCGCGACGTGCAGGTGTTCGATTGCCCGATCGAATTGCTGCATTTCAGTTCGGCCGAGGAGGCGCGCCGGCATGTCGACGCGTTCCGCGACGTCGCGGTCGCCTTCGTCGACGTGGTGATGGAGACGCCGGACGCGGGCCTGCGTCTCGTGCGCGACCTGCGCGAGGCGGGTCTGGGCGACATGCGCATCGTGCTGCGCACCGGCCAGCCGGGCTATGCGCCGGAATTGTCGGTGGTGTCGAAATACGAGATCGACGACTACCGGACGAAGTCGGAGCTGACGCAGACGCGGCTGATCACGGTGCTCACCTCCTGCATCCGCGCCTACAACCAGATCTGCATGATCAACCGCAGCCGGGTCGGCCTGGAGATGATCGTCGACAGTTCGACGACGCTGTTCCGGCGCACCAATCTGGAACTGTTCTCCTGGGGCGTGCTGACGCAGATCGCCGCCCTGCTGCAGGTCAGCCCGCGGGGCTTCGTCTGCGTCAACAGCCAGGCCGGCGACCTGCTGGAGAGCCGGATCGTCAACGCGGCGGGGCGGTTCTCCGACCTGCTCGGCAAGAGTTGCAGGGAGATACCCGACGCGCTGGCGCTGGACCTCCTGCGCAAGGCGTCGTCGAGCGAGCGGGCCGTGATCGAGGACGGCTTCTTCGCGCTGCGCGTCTCCAGCCCGCCGGACAGCGAACTGATCGCGCTGGTGGAGACCGAAGGCCCGCTGGCCGACACCGAACTTGCGCTCTTGGAACTGTTCTCCAGCAACATCGCGATCGCCTTCGACAATCTGTCGCTGGTCGAGCGGCTCGACCAGTTGGCCTTCACCGACCCGCATGTGAACGCGCCGAACCTGAACGCCTTCGACGCCGCGCTGCGGCAGCGCATCCAAGCGGCCGACAAGGGCTTCCGGCTGGCTCTGGTCGAGATCGAGGCCTATCACGAGATCCTCGCCGATTACGGCATTCCCGTCTCGCAGCGGTTCCTGCGCAGCGTCTATGGCGCCTTGTCGGAGGCGTCGCATCCGCCGATGGTCGCGCGGATCGGCGACGGCATCTTCGCGCTTCTCGGCGACGAGGCGAACATCCGGCGCGACGCGATCACCGCGGCGTTCGAAACGCCCTTCGAGGTTGAAGAGGCGGAGATCGTCGCGCGGCCGAAGAGCGTCATCATGGACGTGGACGAGAAACCGGCCTCGGCCGTCGGCGTGATGTGCGACGCGATGTCGGCTTTGACCTACGCGAAACAGTCGCGGCGCGAAGCATGCGTGCATTTCGACGCGGACATGCGCCGGGAGGTCGGCCGCCGGAGCCGCCTGCAGGCCGCGCTGAAACAGGCGGTGAAACATGGCGACGGGCTGGGGGTCGTCGTGCAGCCGAAAGTCAACCTCCTGACGGACGAATGCGTGGGGGTCGAAGCGCTTCTGCGCTGGCGCCACGAGGACGAGCAGATTTCGCCGTCGGAATTCGTTCCGCTCGCCGAAGCGATCGGCCTGACGCAGCCGCTGACGGATTTCGTGATCGGATCGGTCGGGGAATGGTATGCGAAGCAGAACGTCAACGAGGCGTTCTCGGTGGCGATCAACCTGTCGATGGAAGACCTCAACCATCCCGGTTTCGCCCGGCGGCTGCTGAGACAGGTGAAGCTCGCCGGCCTGCGGCCCGAGGCGGTGGAGTTCGAGGTGACGGAGGGCATCGCGATGAAGAACCGGCCCGTCGTCGTGCGGCAGGTCGGGATCCTGCGCGACGCCGGGCATCGCATCTCGCTCGACGATTTCGGCACGGGCTATTCGTCGCTCAGCCAGTTCGACCACCTGCCGATCGACGTGCTGAAGATCGACCGCAGCTTCGTCAACACGCTGAGCACCGTCTCAGCCAAGCGCAGCATCGCCGCCGTGGTCCTGAACATGGCCGAGGCGCTGAACGTGCAATGCGTCGCGGAAGGCATCGAGACCGAAGAGCAGAAACAGGCGCTTCTGTTCCTCGGTTGCGAGACGGGGCAGGGCTTCCTGATGGGGCGGCCGCAGCCGATGTCGGACTTCGCGATCGGCGCGGCGGGCCATTCTGCGAGCCTTCACTGACGCGCGGCCTTGACATCCTCCCGCGGTCGGGCGCTTCAGTCAGGCGCCGGAATGCAGGCCGGCGCGCGACACGGGACAGGCGGGATCATGACGACATCTTCGATGGAAGCGCTTGCGGAGCGGGTACTGCGCGCGACGGGCGAGGATCGCGCGCTGGACTCGGCGATCCGGGAAGCGCTGGACAGCGGCAATGAGGCGAAGCCGCGCTACACGTCGTCCGTCGACGACTGCATCGCGCTGATCGGCGCGGTGCTGCCCGACTGGGCGTGGCATGTGGGGCACGGGCCGCGCGGGATCATGCCTTACGCGTCGCTGCGCCGCCGCACTGCGTCGGAAGACGGTTCGGACCTGCGCGTCGAGGCGACGGCGTCGACCGTGCCGATCGCGCTTCTGCAGGCGATGGTGAAGGCGCTGTCGCCGGCGGATCACTGATCCCGGACATTCGAGACCGGGCGGGCCGTCATTCGGCGGCGTCGATGCGCGGGGCGTCCTCGGCGTCCGGGTCGCCGCCGGCGGTCTGGGCGTCGAAATCGGGGAAGGCGACGATGCGCTTTCCGGCGTGGTCGGTGTGCAGCACCACGAGTTCGCGTTCCTCGAAATAGTCGAGGAAGCGGCGGGCGCGGCGCTTGGAATGGGTGCCGTAGGCGCGCGCGATGGTCTCGTCGGGCGGGCAGGGTTCGCCGGCGATGGCGGCGCGGGCCAGCATCAGGAACACGCCCTGCAGATCCTCCGGCACGCGCCGAGCGAGGCCGAGCGCCGACTGCCATGCTTCGCCCTCGGCCATTTCGTCATCGACGCCGGAGCGGGCGATGGCGAGACGCAGGCGGAAATCCGGCATGGAGAGGGGCGCGCCGGTGATGCGGCGCATGCGGCCGCGCATCAGGAAATCCTGGTAGAGCTGCGCATCGGAGCGGAAGCCGGAGCCGGCGTCGGCGACGATCTCGGCCAGCGTGTCGGCGATCCAGACCTCCATCTCTTCCGCGCTCATCGGGGCGGGGCGGTTGGGGCTCTCGGCGGCGGGCTCGCTTTCCTGGCGGGCGACGGCCTGGGAGAGCTTCTCCATGATGTCGGTTGTGGCGCGGGCGGTGGGCGCGTTGCGCCTCGGCGCCGGCTGCAGCGCGAAATCCTCCGCCGTCGGCGTCAGGATCAGGTCTTCGGCGTCGGCCGGCTTGTCGGGCAGCGGGATGAGCTTCGGGCTGGACGAGCGCCCGCCGGTTTCCACCGCGCCGATGGTCACGTTGAGCGGGCGGCGCGACAGGGCGGGGCCGAGCGCGACGAAGGAGCCGCGCTTCAGGTCGCGGAACTGCTCGGCCTGGCGGCGGTCCATGCCGAGAAGGTCGGCGGCGCGGGCCATGTCGATGTCGAGGAAGGTGCGCCCCATCAGGAAGTTGGAGGCCTCGGCGGCGACGTTCTTGGCGAGCTTGGCGAGGCGCTGCGTGGCGATGACGCCGGCAAGGCCGCGCTTGCGGCCGCGGCACATGAGGTTGGTCATCGCGCCGAGCGAGGAGCGCCTGGCGTCCTCGGCCACTTCGCCGGCGGCCGACGGCGCGAACATCTGCGCCTCGTCGACCACCACGAGCACCGGAAACCAGAATTCGCGCTCGGCGTCGAACAGGGCGTTGAGAAAGGTCGCGGCGGCGCGCATCTGGTCGTCGATCTCGAGGCCCTCCAGCGTCAGCACGCAGGAGACGCGGTGCTGGCGGATGCGGCCGGCGACGCCGATCAGCTCGCCCTCGGAGCGGTTGGCGTCGACCACCACATGGCCGAAGGCGTCGGCGAGCGTGACGAAATCGCCCTCCGGATCGACGACGACCTGCTGCACCCATTTGGCGGACTGTTCGAGCAGGCGGCGCAGGAGGTGGGACTTGCCGGAGCCGGAATTGCCCTGCACGAGCAGGCGCGTGGCGAGCAGTTCCTCGATATCGAGCCTGGCCACGTCGCCGGTGGACGTCGTTCCCATATCGATGTCGACCTGCACGGCCTGGCTGCCTCTTCTGATCGTTGCCTTCGGCTGACGCGGCGCCCCGGTTCAAGGCGGCCGCCCGGACGCGGCGCCGACTCGCAGACGCGCCGCATCCCCTTGTCCTTAGAGGATCGGCCGGGAGACGAAAACCGGTTGCGACCGGCGTTCCACAGGGGGTTGCGGGGCGGGGGCCGGTCTCAGCCGTTGACCGCCTCGCGGCGGGCGCGGTGCAGCCAGTTGTCGATCTTGCGCAGCAGCGTGTCGGGGCTGATCGGCTTGGAGAGATAGTCGTCCATGCCGGCCTGGATGCAGCGCTCGCGGTCGCCCTTCAGCGCATGCGCCGTGACGCCGATGATCGGCGTGTGGGCGCCGGTCTCCGCCTCGCGGGCGCGGATCGCCTCGGTGGCTTCGAGGCCGTTCATTTCCGGCATGGAAATGTCCATCAGGATCAGCCGGGGCGGCTTGCGCAGGCTGGTGTCCACGGCCTGCCTGCCGTCGCCGACGATCTCGAAGGCGTAGCCGGCTTCGAGCAGGATCTGCGAGAAGACGAGCTGATTGACCTCGTTGTCCTCGGCGATGAGGATGTCGATGGCGAAATCGCCGGGCGCCGTCTCCGCGGGGGCGGGGGGCGCGTCGATCGGGCCGTTCCAGGCGTGCGGCGGTTCCGACAGGCGCGTCGCGCGGTCGTGCCATTCGCCGGGATGCGGGGTCTGCATCGGCGGGGTGTCGTAGAGGACCGGATAGTCCGCGCGCCGGCCGGCCTCCGCGTCGGCGGACCAGCGGTCGTGGCCGGCGGCGGCGATGGCGTCGGTGAGCGCGTCGAGCAGGTGCGAGGAGCGGGCCGGCTTCATCAGGCTCTTGTGGATGTTGAGACGGCGCAGGTTCTGGGCCGACATGCCGCTGTCGACCGAACTCAAGACGATGATCGGCGTGTCGGCGAGGCGGCGGTCGGAGCGCACGGCGGCGGCGAGATCCGTGCCGTTCATGCCGGGCATCTGGTAGTCGAGCACGATGCAGTCGAAGGGCGCGCCCTGCCGGTGGGTCTCGCGCAGGAGCTGCAGCGCCTCCAGGCCGGAGGCGACCGCCTGGCCCTCGAAATTCCAGGCGCCGAGCTGCTCCAGGAGGATGGAGCGGTTCACCGAATTGTCGTCCACGACGAGAATGCGTGCGCCGGAGACGTCGGTCTTCGGCAGTTTCGGGTCGCCGGCCGTCGCGTGCTTGGGCAGCGTGACGGTGAACCAGAAGGTGGAGCCCTGGTTGACGACGCTGTCGACGCCGTAGCGGCCGTTCATCAGCTTGACGATCGAGGCGGAGATCGCGAGCCCCAGGCCGGTGCCCTCGTGACGGCGGGTGGAAGAGCCGTCCACCTGCGAGAATTTCTCGAAGATCGTCTTCAGCTTGTCCTGCGGAATGCCGATGCCCGTGTCGGTGACGCGGAATTTCAGTTCGGTGCCGTCGCCGAGGTCGCGCCCGTCGACATTGATGAGCACATGGCCGAACTCCGTGAACTTCACGGAATTGGAGACCAGGTTGGTGATCACCTGGCGCAGCCGGCCGACATCGCCGACATAGGTGTCGTGCAGCGCCGGATCGACGCGCACGATCAGCTCGATGTCCTTTTGCTGGGCGCGGGCGGTCATCAGGGTCGCCACGTCGGCCACGGCCTCGCGCAGTTCGAAGGGCTGCGGGTCGAGCTCCAGCTGCTCGGCGTCGATCTTGGAGAAGTCGAGGATGTCGTTGATGATGGTCAGCAGCGCGTTGCCCGACTTGATGATGACGTCGGCGAAGGTGCGCTGCTTGGCGTCGAGATCCGTCGCCGACAGGAGTTCGGCCATGCCGAGCACGCCGTTCATCGGGGTGCGGATCTCGTGGCTCATATTGGCCAGGAACTCGGACTTGGCGCGGTCGGCGGCCTCGGCCTTCAACTGGGCGTCGCGCAGCGCCTTCTCGCGCGCCTTGAACTGCGAGATGTCCTCGACGCGGATGACGACGTAGAGTTCGCCGTCGGCCAGTTGCTCGCGCGACTTGTAGACACGCGAGGCGAAGACCGTGCCGTCGGCGCGCACGATGTCGTGCTCGTGCGAGAAGGTCTCGCCGGTTTCCATGACCTCGGCCTCGTACTGGGTTGCCTCGGCGACGCCCTGCGGGCCGACGATCTCTTCCGCCGTCTTGCCGATGATCTCGTCGATCGGCATGGCGTGCAGGTCGGCGAAGGCCTTGTTGGCGACCACGCAGACGCCGTCGCCGTTCTTGACGAGGACGGGGCTGGACAGGCGGTCGAGAATGCTCTGGGCGAGTTCGGCCTGGGTGCGCGCGGCGACAGCCTCGTTCTCGCGCGCCTTCAGTTCGGAGATGTCGGTCGTCACGCCGACGACGTAGACGGAGCCGTCGGAACCGTAGGCGAGGCTCTTGCGGGCGAGGCGGTGGCGGGGCTTTGCGTCGTCGCCGAAGGGGCCGATCTCCTCGAACTGCCGGGTCTCGGCGGTCTCGATCACCTGGCGGTCGGAGGCCATGAATTCTTGGCCGGCCTCGCCGAAGATGTCCTCGTCGGTCAGGCCGACGGCCTCTTCCGGCGAGATGCCGCTGATCTTCTGCCATGCGGAGTTGGCGTAGACGAATTTCAGGTCGGGCGTCTTGGCGTAGACGGCGGCCGGGATCGCCTCGATGATGTTCTGGTAGAGCTCGTTTTCCTGAAGCCGCTCGGCCAGAGCGTCCTGATTGTGCTTCAGCGTGGACACGTCGATCCGGAGGCCGATCAGGAGGCCTCTGTCCGTGCGCTGGTTGACGATCTTGAACCACCGGTCGTTCGATGTGTGGCGCAGCGTCTCGAAATGGTCCTGATGATATTGCTGCAGCTTGCGGCGTTTCCACTCGTCCGGATCGGTCTCATGGAGCGTGTCCATCTCGCCGCCGTCGTTGAAGTACCAGATCTTCTCGCGATGGGCGACTTCGACGGCGTCCTGGATGGTCATGCCGGGACGAAGGGCCTCTTTCAGCTTCGGGTCGTCGGTGTGCAATTGCCGGTTGGCGAGCACGAAGCGGTCGTTCTCGTCATAGACGATGATGCCGATCGGAATGCTGTCGAGGATCGTCTGGAGCAGGTCGGACAGTTTCTCCGACTCGGCGCGTGCGGCAAGGAGCTTGAACTCGCGATCCTTTTCCTCGGTGATGTTCGTGCGAATGCCGATGATCATGCCGTTCGACAGCCGCCGCGTTTCCCGCTTGTACCACTGGCCGGTCTCGGCCTGCTGGGCGATCTGCCCCACGACGGGCTGGCGCGCCTCCTCGACATAAGCGGCGACGTAGGCCTCGAGCTCGTCCTCGCTCATCTCCGAGGTGTCCTTGTCGGAGACGTATATTCCGCGCTTGAGCCCTTCGCGGATGATGGTTTCGAGCTTGGTGCCGGGCACCATGAGATGGGCGACATTGGGGTAATGCGCCTTGATCGCTCGATTGGCGAAGACCAGCCGCTCGTCTTCGTCGTAGATCACGACGCCGGAGCTGATCGTGTCCAGGGTGACGTCTATGATGTTGTAGAGACGGCGGGATTCGTCGCGGGCGCTTTCCGTCTCCTCCAGCATGGAGACGACGGTGCCGAGGCAGTTGCCGGTGCCGCGATAGCCCTGGAACCGGCCTTCGTCGTCGAAGACCGGATGGCCGCTGATCGACACCCAGCGCTGGTTGCCGCTGGGGCTGGTGTATTTGTAGATGAAGTCGCGGAAGGGCTCGTGCCGTTCCAGCGTCTTCAGATGCTCCCGGTAGCTTTCGGTCTCGCCGGAATCGCGCAGGAAGATGTCCATGCGCGACTGCCCGAGATAGTAGGCCGGGTCGATGTTCTCGTCGGGGCCGCCCACCTCGCCGGAGAAATAGGTGAACTTGTGCTCGCGGTCGGTGATCCAGACCCAGCCGGCGCAGACGCCAAGCAGTCGTTTGTAGTCGTCCAGCGTCGCGCTCTCCGGTGGGAGAACCGCCTGTTTGGATCGCGAACCGTCACCCATCATCGACCTGTCAAACGCCAAAGTTGAGCACGCTCGGCCTTTCGGCGTGAGCGCGCAATCCCCGCAGATTCCCCGAAACAGATGAAGCGTGCGTTAAACCTGCGCGCGAGCGTAACGATTTGCTATCGGTGCTCTTCCACCGACGCGTCGATCAGCGCCTTGTTGAAGTAGCGCAGCGCGCGCATCTGGCTGGCCCAGGCGATGATCTTGCCGGGGTCGGTTTCCGAGACGACGGGCAGGCGCGCATGGCCGCCGGCGTCGAAGATGCGAAGCGCGGTTTCCAAGGTGTCGCTCGGTTTGAGAGACGGGCCGCCGGTCTCCGGATCGTGGCGCTCGGGCTCGGCGTCGGGGCCGGGCAGGTCCATGAAGTCCATCACCTTGCGCGACCGGATGAGGCGGTGATGCGGCCCCTCGTGGATGAAGAGGCCGCGCATTTCCAGTTGCCGCTGGAAATAGGAATGGCCGTGGATGGCCTGGTTGAGGCCGTAGGCGATGGCGACGGTGAGGAGGAGCGCGATGGAGAGCGTGTAGCCGCCGGTCAGCTCGAAGACGATCATCGTGGTCGACAGGGGCGCGCCGAGCACGGCCGCGGCGACCGCACCCATGCCGAGGATGGAATAGAGGCCCTCGCTGGAGGCGAGTTCGGGGAAGACCGAGGCGGCGATGAGGCCGAAACTGCCGCCGGCCATCGCGCCGAGATAGAGCGAGGGCGAGAAGATGCCGCCGCCGAAGCGCGAGGCGAGGGTGATCGCGGTCGCCGCCGTCTTGGCGACGAGCAGCATCAGCATCAGCGACAGCGGCAGATTGTTCTTCAGCGCCGCGTCGGTGGTCTCGTAGCCGACGCCCAGCACTTCGGGAAAGACCACGGCGATGGCGCCGACGCCGGCGCCGCCGACCACCGGGCGCAGCCATGTGGGCATGGTGATGTGGCGGGCGACCCAGTCGGTGGCGATCAGCGAGAACTGGAACAGGATGGCGACGACGGCGCAGGTGACGCCGAGAAGGGCGAAGGCCGGGAACTCCCAGTAGGAGGTGATCTGGTGCTCGGGAATGACGAAGGCGGCGATGTCGCCGAACCACATGCGCGTCGCCAGCGTGCCGATCACCGCCGAAAGGATGATCGGCACCAGGGCGGACAGCGCGTAATGGCCGAGCACGACCTCATGGGCGAAGATCATGCCGGCGATCGGCGCGTTGAACGAGGCGGAGACGGCGCTGGCGACGCCGCAGGCCAAGAGAACGCGGCGCGCGGAATCGGTCAGCCGGAAGCGTTCGCAGATCGATGCGCCGAGCGTCGCGCCCAGATGCACGACCGGGCCTTCGCGGCCGGCGCTGGCGCCGGAGCCGAGCGACACGACCGTCAGCGCGGCCGAGGTGATGCCGGGCCAGAAGGGCAGGCCGCGCGCGCCTTGCGCGCAGGCCTCCATGACGTCGGCGACGCTGAAGGTGCGCTGCTTGGCTTGGATGGTCTGCAGAAGGATGCCGACCACGAGGCCGCCGATGACGGGCGCGATGAAGACGACGATCTTCGGGATGCCGGCGGCGGCGCTGACGACATGTTCCGACGCCGTGCCGAGCCAGGCGAGCTGGACGAGGCCGATCGCCTCGCGAAACAGGATGGTCGCCATGGCGACGATGCCGCCGATGACGATCGCCAGCAGCCAGACCAGCGGCAGGCGGCGGGCGGCGAAGGCGCGCAGGCTCGTCGCCGTCTCCGACAGCGCGGCCGCGACGCCGGTCCGCAAGGGGGCGAGCACGCGCTTGAAGGGTGACGGGATCTCGGACATGCCTGCCGCGGGGAATCGGTAAGTTCTTCTTGACGCGGCATTCTAGCCGAAGGCGGTCATCGGCGCGACAGGGCGGCCGTGTCGCGACTTGAACGGCAAATGACCCGGATCGGCCTTGATTTTCGCGTCCACGAGGTTCAGGAGACATGCATTCCGGGCCGACAGCGCGCTTTTGCCATCTGCGAAGCTCCTGCGCATGTCTCCCGGCCCGCACGCGACCGTTTCCGGCCGGAATGAAACCCTAACCAGGCGCCGCCGCGCCGTGTTCGTCATGTCCTTGTCCGATACGCCCTCATCCAGTCCCGCCGCCTCCGACCTGCCCCTTCCCGAATCGCGCATCGTCAGCCTGCCTGTCCTCTGCGTCATGGCCTTCGCCATCGGCCTCGTGGCCGCCGCCGGGGCGGTCGTCTTCCGAATTCTCATCTCGGTCGTCCACAACGCCTTCTTCTTCGGCACCTTCTCGACCGTCTACGACGCCAACCAGTTCGACGCGCCGAGCCCGTTCGGGCCGTTCATCATCCTGGCGCCGGTCGTCGGCGGCCTGATCGTCGTCTGGCTGGTCAAGACCTTCGCGCCCGAGGCCAAGGGCCACGGCGTGCCGGAGGTGATGTATGCGATCTACCACAACAAGGGGAACGTGCGCGGCGTCGTGGCGGTGGTGAAGTCGCTCGCCTCGGCGATCTCCATCGGCTCGGGCGCCTCGGTCGGGCGCGAGGGGCCGATCATCCAGATCGGCGCGTCCTTCGGTTCGACGATGGCGCGCTGGTTCAATCTCGCCCGCTGGGAGAAGATCACGCTGTTGTCGGCGGGTGCCGGCGCGGGCATCGCCGCGACCTTCAATACGCCGCTGGGCGGCGTGCTGTTCGCCGTGGAAATGCTGCTGCCGGAAGTCTCCAACCGCACCTTCCTGCCGGTTGTGGTGGCCACCGCGACGGCGACCTATGCCGGGCGCATCGCCTTCGGCCTCGATCCGGCCTTCATCGTGCCGCTCGCCGACGTGCCGATGCATGCGGCGGTGGACCCGTTCCAGCTGATCGGCTTCGCGCTGCTCGGCGCTCTGGCCGGCGTCGCCTCCTGGGGCTTCATCCGGTCGCTCGCCTGGTGCGAGGACACCTTCCCGAAACTGCCGGGCAACGAATACACGCAGAACATCATCGGCATGCTGATGCTGGGCGTGCTGGGCTACGGCCTGTTCCTGGTGACGGGCGCCTATCACACGATGGGCGTCGGCTACGCGACGATCCAGGACATCCTGAATTCGACGCCCTACACGCTGATCCTTCTGGTGTTCCTGCTGCTGGCCAAGGTGCTGGCGACCTCGATCAGCCTCGGGGCGGGGGCGTCGGGCGGGGTGTTCTCGCCGTCGCTGTTCATCGGCGCGACGCTGGGCGGCGCCGTCGGCGTGCTCGGCATGATGCTGTTTCCGGAGCACAATTTCCATCCGGCCGAATTCGCGCTGGTGGGCATGGGCGCGATGGTCGGCGGCGCGACGGCCGCCTCGATGACCGCGATCGTGATGATCTTCGAGATGACGCGCGACTACAACGTCATCGTGCCGCTGGTGCTGGCCGTGGCGATCGCGGTGGGCGTGCGGCGCTGGCTGATCACCGACACGATCTACACGATCAAGCTGCGCCATCGCGGCCGCCCGATCCCGCAGAACCGGCACACCAACATGTATCTCGTCCGCCCGGCGAAGGAACTGATGGCGCGCAACTTCATCGTGTTGCCGATCGACATGGGCATCAACGCGGCGATCGCCGAACTGGCCAATCACGAAGGGCCGATGCATGTGATCGCCACCGACGAGCAGCGCATCGCCGGCTTCGTGCGCTTCGGCACGATCCCCTACAAGGCCGACCGCTTCGCGCATCAGACGCTGCGCGACGTGATGTCGAGCGACTATGTGATCGCCTCGCAATCGCATATCCTGAACTCGGTGATCACGCGCATGAGCCAGCGCAACCGCTCCTACGCGATCGTGGTCGACGGGCCGGGCGTGGTGCCGCGGCCGGACAACATCGTCGGCGTGATCGACACGCAGGAAATCGCGCAGGCCGTGATTTCGAACCATTACGGGTGACCGCGCGGCGGGCCGTCGCGACGGTGACGGGCCGCGAAGGCGGGTGAGGGGACAGACTTGGCTTTAAGCGACATCAAGACCGCCGAGCGCAACGAGAGCGGCATCGCGCTGGCGCTCGACATTCTCAAGCAGCGCTTCGGCGAGCGGTTTTCCACGGGCGAGGCGCTGCGCCGCCAGCACGCGCATTCCACGACCTACATTCCGGCCCAGTTGCCCGACGGGGTGGTGTTCGCCGAGGACGCCGACGAGGTGCAGCAGGCGGTGCAGGTGTGCGCCGACCACAAGGTTCCCGTCGTGCCCTTCGGCACCGGCACCTCGCTTGAAGGCCACATCAACGCGCCGGCGGGCGGCATCTCCATCGACGTCAGCCGCATGAACCAGGTTCTCAAGGTCAATGCCGAGGATCTGGACTGCGTGGTGCAGCCGGGCATCACCCGCAAGCAGCTGAACGACTATCTGCGCGACACGGGCCTGTTCTTCCCGATCGATCCGGGCGCCGACGCCTCGCTCGGCGGCATGGCGGCGACGCGGGCGTCCGGCACCAACGCGGTGCGCTACGGCACGATGCGCGACAATGTCATTTCGCTCGACGTGGTGATGGCGAACGGGCGCAAGATCACGACCGCGAAGCGGGCGCGCAAGAGCTCGGCCGGCTACGACCTGACCCGGCTGATGGTCGGCTCGGAAGGCACGCTCGGCGTGATCACCGCGCTGACGCTGCGCCTGCAGGGCATTCCGCAGGCGATCTCGGGCGGCGTCTGCCCGTTCCCGACGTTGGAGGCGGCGGCGAACGCCGTCATCATGACGATCCAGATGGGCCTGCCGGTGGCGCGCATCGAGCTCGTCAACGCGCTGCAGGTGCAGGCGATCAACGCCTATTCGAAGCTCGACCTGCCGGTTTCGCCCTGCCTGTTCGTGGAGTTCCACGGCACCGAGGCGGGCGTGAAGGAGCAGGCGGAGACCTTCGGCGAGATCGCGGCCGAACTGGGCGGATCCGACTTCATCTGGTCGACGCGCGAAGAGGAGCGGCTGAAGCTGTGGCAGGCGCGCCACGACGCCTACTGGTCCTGCGTGGCGCTCCGTCCAGGCGCCAAGGCGGTGGCGACCGACGTCTGCGTGCCGATCTCGCGGCTGGCCGAATGCATCGCCGAAACCGAGGTCGACATCGCCGAAGCCGGGCTGATCGCGCCGATCGTCGGCCATGCCGGCGACGGCAATTTCCACGTCTCGGTGCTGGTCGACGACACGAACCCGCGGGAAATCGAGGCGCTGGAGAAATTCGTCGAGCGGCTGAACATGCGGGCGCTGGCGATGGACGGCACCTGCACGGGCGAACATGGCGTCGGCCAGGGCAAGATGGCGTTTCTCGAACTGGAACTGGGCGGCGCGCTGGACGCGATGCGGGCGGTGAAGCGGGCGCTCGATCCCGACAACATCATGAATCCGGGCAAGATTGTGCGGCTTTGAGCGGTTCGCCGTCGTAACGTCTTGATCTTGTGGTAACGAGTCGCATCATTAGGTTGGCGATCCGCTGATAGGATCGCTTTCCGGGAGCGAGCAACTGGCGCGGCTTTTTGTCATTTTTGGCGGTCTACTCGTGCTGGCGCTGGTGACAGCGCTGGTGGCGCCGTATTTCATCGACTGGGGCCGGTATCGCGCCGGGTTCGAGCGCGAGGCGTCGCGCATCCTCGGCCAGCCCGTGACGGTCTCCGGCGAGGCGAAGGCGCGGCTGCTGCCCTTTCCCTCGGTGACCTTCGAGACCGTGCGGGTGGGCGACGCGGAACGGCCGCTGGTCGTCGCCGACCGATTCTCCATGGACATGGAACTCGCGCCGTTCCTGTCCGGCGAAATCCTGATCTTCGACATGCGGCTGGTCAATCCGCGCATCGACCTGACGCTGGACGAGCGCGGCTTGCCGGACTGGTCCCTGCCGGCGGCGGGGCCCGTGCGGCCCGCGCGCGTGGTGCTGGAAAACGCCAGCATCATCAACGGCTCGATCACGCTGCATGACGCCGTCGACGGGCGCGACTGGGAGATGGACAGCATCAACGCGTCCGTTTCCGCCGACAGCCTCGTCGGCCCGTATCGCATCTCGGGCAGCGGCTGGCTCGAGGGCACGCCGCTTGGCCTGCGCATCGCCACCGGCGCGTTGTCGCGCGAGGGCTTTTCGCTGCGTACGGTGGTGGAACTTGAGCGGCAGGGCGTGGAATTGACCGTGGACGGCCGCATGGCGGAGCCGGGCGAGGGGCAGGACACGCCCTATACCGGCGTCTTCACGGCGCGACCGCTTGACGGCTTGTCGGACCGGCGCTTCACGGTCCAGGGTGCGTTTGCCGCCTCGCCGCGCAGCGTCGAGGTCGCCGAATATCGCGGCGAGTTCGGCGATGCGGAGGACCCGTACGTGGTCAGCGGTTCGGCGGCGCTGCAGGGCGGCGACACGCCGAGCTACCGCGTCGTGGTGACGGGCACCCAGGTGAACCTGCCGAACGAAGCCGCCGACATCCGCGCGAGCGTACCGCGGCTGACCTTCGCGCAACGCCTGGCGCGGGTGCGCACGACGCTCACCGCCCTGCCGCTGCCGGCCATGCCGGGACGCATCGAGGTGGACCTGCCAGCGATCGTCGCGGGCGACGTCGCGATCCGCGACATCCGCTTCGCCGCCTCGCCGGACACGAGCGAAGGGGCCGATCCGCGCAACCAGTGGAAGGTCAGCGGCTTCGAGGCGCAATTGCCGGGACGCACCACGGTGGAGGCGGACGGCGTGCTGCACCTGCCGCGCACGCGCGACGACGGCGACGACGCGCGGTTCGAGGGCTCGCTGGTCGTGGCGTCGCGGCAGCCCTCGGGGCTCGCCACCTGGCTTGCCGGTTCGGCTGACGAGGCGATCCGCCGGCTTTCCAATGCGGGCGTGGCGGCCGATGTGGAACTGTCGCCGGAACGCCAGCTGGTGGAGAACCTGGAGATTATCCTCGGCCCGGCGCGGCTGGGCGGCCGGCTGGAGCGCATCGCCGACCCGGCGCGCCGCTCGACGCTGGACATCGAACTGGCCGGCGACGGGCTGGACGTGGATGCGTTGGAGGCGCTGTCGGCGGTGTTCATCGGAAAGGACGGCGCGGCGCGCTATGTCGATCACGATCTGGACGTCGATCTCGACCTGACCAATCCGGACATTCGCGGCGTCAAGCTGGAGCGGCTCGACGCGTCGCTGCGCTCCTACGAGCACGACACCGAGATCAACCGGCTGCTGATCACCGGGCTTTACGGAGCGTCGGTTTCGGCGACGGGCAGCCTGACCCAGGGTGACAAGGGGCTGAACGCGACCTTCGACGCGACGGTTCTGGCCGGCGTCGGCGCCGGCCTGATCGAGGGGCTTTCGGCGCGCTTCCCCGAAGTGCCGGCACTGACGCGGCTGCGCGGCATCGCGGCGGCCAGCCCGACGGCCTTCGACGACGCGCGCCTCGACATCTACGGCACGGTCAGGGGCGACGCGGCCCTGGCCGGCGAGGCGAGCCTTTCGATTTCGGGCACGGTCGGCGGCACGGAACTGACCGTGACGGGCACGGCGCGCGGCGACATGAGCGATGCCGAGAAAACCGCGGTCAACATCAACGCGTCCTTCGACAATGGCGGGGCCGAGCGGCTGTTCGCGCAGGCGGGGCTGCCGGTGTTTCCCGTGGACAGCCCCGGCCCCATCCGCGTGGAGACGCGCGCCGAGGGCAGTCTCTTCGACGGCATGACCTCGCGCTTCAAGGCGACGAGCGGCGACACCGTGCTGGAAGTGGACGGCGTGCTGACGAGCGACATCCTGTCGACCGGCTTCACCGGGCAGGCGCAGCTGGAGGCCAACGACATCGAGCCGTGGCTGATGACGCTCGGCTATGCGCTGCCCGGCACCGGGCTCGGCACCACCGCCGACGTGTCGGCGGCGCTGTCGCAGCGCGGCGGCAAGACGGTGCTGCGCGAGATCGACGCGGTGATGAACGGCAGCCGGGTGACCGGCGACCTGACGATCACGGCCTCCGACGCGTTGCCGACGGTGCGCGGCGAACTCGCCTTCGAGAGCCTCGACGCCGGGCCGTTCTACGCGATGATCAGCGGCGACGCGGCGGCGGCGATCCGTGTGGCGGACGCCGAAGACGCGCTCGACCGGGAGTTCGGCCCGCCGATCCTGCCCGACCACGACATCGAGATCGACGTGACGGCGGGCGAGGTGACCTTCCCGTCGAGCGAGGCGGCGTTGAGCGATTTCTCCGGCACGCTCGCCTATCGCGACAACGAGATGGCGCTGCGCGATGGGGTGGCGAATCTGGGAGAGGCCGCGATCGGCGCCAGCGTGTCGATGCGCAACGAAGCCGGGCTGATGCTGCTCGACGCGCAATTGTCGATGGAGAAGGCGCCGACGGCGGTTCTCGCGCGGCCGCTGGACGGACTGATCGCCGGCACCGCCGACGTGGCGCTGCACCTGACCGGCACCGGGCGCAGCAACGCCGCGCTGGTCGATTCGATGACGGGCTCCGGCGTGATGTCCACCGGCGAACTGACGGTCGCCGGCGTGCGTCCGGACGGGTTCGGCGACCTCATCCGCGAGGCCGACGCCATCGGATACGGGATCACGCCCGAGCAGATCGAGGCGATCGCGGCCAAGACCCTGTTGACGGGCGAGACCGTGCTGGCGCCCGCCGACTACGCGATCTCGGTCACCAACGGCGCGGTGCGCCTGACCAACGCCCATGCGCAGGCGGGCGACCTGACGATCGACCTGGACGCCGACGCGGACCTCCTGACCGGGCTCATCGAGGGCGACGGGCGGCTGAGCTTCGATCCGGGCGAGGAGGATGTCGCGGGGCCGCAGCCCGAGATCGCGCTGACCTTCCAGTCGTCGGAGAACGGCGATTTCGAGACGGTGCGCGATTTCGGCCCGATCGTCGGTTTCGTGACGCAGCGCTCGCTGGAACGCGAGCAGGCGCGTGTCGAGGCGATGCAGGCGCGGCTTCTGGAAAAGCAGCGGCTGCGGCGCGAGGTGCAGTTGCTGAACGACCGCAAGCGCCGCCGCGAGGAACCGGCCCCCGCGCCGGAACCGACCGTTGAGGATGCGGCGGGGCAGGATGCCGCAGGGCAAGAGGCGCCTCAGAATGGCGCCGCCACGCAGGACAAGGACGCACTGAACCTGCAGGGCGGGCCGGCGGCACTGCGCGAGGCCGGCAACCATGCGGAGATCACGCTCGATCCGCGCGCGGTCGGCAATACGGTGCCGGCGGCCGCGCCGCTTTCGGCTGGCGGCCAGGCGCCTGTTGTCCTCGACCAGGCGGCGCGGCGCGGCATTGCCGCGGAAATCTTCGCGCGGCGTCTTGCGACCGGCGGGTCCACGCGCGGCGCAGGGCCGAAAATCATCGAACTGGAACAGGCGAACTGATGCGCGAAGGCGCGCCGATCACGCCTCGCTGAAGCGGCCCTGGAGCGCCTTGCCGAGCACGTGAAGCCGCAGGGCCGACGAGAGGTTGGAATCGCGCGGGCGGTTCTCGTCGATCTCGGCGACCAGCGAGGCGAGCGAACGGTCGTCGGCCTCGGCTTCCCATTTCAGCAAGGACAGGAATTCATCCTCGACCGAGAAGCTGGTGCGATGGCCGGCAATGGTGACGGAGTGCTTGCGGACCGGCATGGAGACGGGTGGCAGCGGCTACTTGTTCTTGCGGAAGGAATCGAGCGACACGACGTCGGCGCCGCCGCCTTCGCCGCCATCCGGCCCGTCCTCGTCCGGCTTCTTGCGCGGCGCGCCGGCGGCCGGTAGCGTCGCGGGGCCCTTGCCGGCTGCGGGCTCGAGCGGCTGGTCGGTATTCTCGTCGCCGGCGGCGTCGGCGTTCTCGACGTCGAATTCCAGCTCGAAATTCACCGACGGATCATAGAAGCCGCGAATCGCGGAATAGGGGACGTAGAGCTTTTCCGGCACGTCGGAGAAGGACAGGCCGACGCTGAAGGCGTTTTCGGTGACGTCCAGGTCCCAGAACTGGTGCTGCAGCACGATCGTCATCTGCTCGGGATACTGTTCGCGCATCCGGTTGGAGACTTTGACGCCGGGCGCGCCGGTGACGAAGGTGATGAAGAAATGGTGGTTTCCGGGCAGGCCTGTCTTGGCGACTTCCGTCAAAACCTTGCGGATCACGCCACGCAGGGCATTCTGCACCAGAATGTCATAGCGGATCATGTCTTCAGTCATCGATCGTCGTCCGGCTCCGGAAGGAACATTGTCGCTGCATGGTGTGCTTTTTTCGCGGCGGCAGGTCAAGAGGGCAGAAATGCCATCGCCCCGCGGCGAAACGGCCGGCGGCGGATCTGTGGACAATGACGGTCGGGACAAAGAGGGAGAAGTGGAGGCTTCTGTTGCCAGGTGCCTCCGGACCCCGCCTAGAGGGGCTAACCCCTAGGGCTTAAATCGAAGCTGTCGCACCGCCATTAGGCAGCGAGACGTGCCTCAGCATAGTTGTCGTTTGCAACTACTAGGTTGACCCGATAACGGCGGTATCATGCCGAACAAAAGAACGATCTTTACACCCTCGTCGATCCTGTTTCGCCCCCATCACAAACGGCCCTTGCCGGCCGCTTGTGGTGGAGGCGCCGGGTACCGCCCCCGGGTCCGAATGGCTTATTGCATCGCCAGTTTATTGTCATAGCCGGTTGCCCGGCAGTTCCTTACATAGTCAATTTCGCTACGGATTTCAAAGGGTCGGCTTGACTTTGCGGGACGTGTCGAGAACATGGCCGGGAACGGATGTCCGGCGGTTGTGACGCATGGCCCGCGCCCCGGATTCCGGCGATACTGGCGACGGCGAAACAGGGAGAACTCGATGAGCGAATATCTCGAGGACGTGCAGCGCTACGACGCGAGCGCCGACGAGGAGACGGTCACCAAGATCGTGAAGCATCTCGGCATCGCGCTGCGCAGCCGCGATTCGTCGCTGGTGTCCTGCTCCGATCCGAGCGAGCTGGACCGCGTGCGCGAGAAGTGGTGCACCAAGAAGCTGGGCAGCACCAACGATGCCGGAGCCGACGAAATCATCGCCAAGGTCTGTGAGGAGATGAAAGGCGACCGGAACAAAAACCGCGTCACCTTCTACTATCTGGTCGCAAAATACATGGGCAAGCTCGGCGACCTCTAGGCGCCGGACCGCTTGGGTTTTGCATGCCTCCGTCGTCTTCGGCGGGGGCATTTTTCGTGGTGCCGGACAAGGGCGTTGTCGCGTGCCGGCACGGCCCGTCTTATCTGTGGGCCTGGATTTGCGCGCATGGACGCAAATGCGGGAATCATGTGAGGTAATCCCATGAAGCAATATCTCGACCTGATGCGCCACGTGATGGAAACCGGCACCGACCGCGGCGACCGGACCGGAACCGGCACGCGCTCGGTTTTCGGCTACCAGATGCGGTTCGACCTGTCGGAAGGCTTCCCGCTGGTGACGACGAAGAAGCTGCATCTGCGCTCCATCATCTACGAGCTGCTGTGGTTCCTGAAGGGCGACACGAACATCGCCTGGCTGAAGGACAACGGCGTGTCGATCTGGGATGAATGGGCCGACGAGAACGGCGATCTCGGCCCGGTCTACGGTTACCAGTGGCGCTCATGGCCGACGCCCGATGGCGGGCATGTGGACCAGATCGCCAAGCTGGTCGACGGCATCCGCAAGAGCCCGTTCTCGCGCCGGCACATCGTCTCGGCCTGGAACCCGGCGCTGGTGGACGAGATGGCGCTGCCGCCGTGCCACTGCCTGTTCCAGTTCTACGTCGCCGACGGCAGGCTTTCCTGCCAGCTCTACCAGCGCTCGGCCGACATCTTCCTCGGCGTGCCGTTCAACATCGCCTCCTATGCGCTCTTGACCCACATGGTCGCCGAGGTGACCGGGCTGGAGCCGGGCGACTTCGTCCACACCTTCGGCGACGCGCATCTTTATTCGAACCATTTCGAACAGGCCGAGACGCAATTGGCGCGCGATCCGCGGCCGCTGCCGAAGCTGACGATCAGGCGCAAGGTGGACGACCTTCTCGACTTCACCTTCGAGGATTTCGAGATCACCGGCTACGAGCCGCATCCGCATATCAAGGCGCTGGTGGCGGTGTGAGCGCGCGCGCCGCCGTTCTCCTCGGTCTCGCTCTCGCCGCCGCGACGCCGGCCGCGGCCAATGATTCCACCGCCGAAATCGGCGCGGGCGGGATCGTGCTGGCGCAGAATTTCAGCGTCGCGATGCAGAGCGAGGTGTTGCACATCTCGATGGACGAGGTGCGGGTCGACTATGTCTTTCGCAATCGCAGCGATCGCGATGTCGAGACGCTCGTCGCCTTTCCGATGCCGGACATGGATGTGAGCCCTTATTGGGAAGTGGCGATCCCCAATCTGGACGACAATTTCCTCGGCTTCACGGTGACCGTGGACGGGCGGGCGATACGGCCGGAGTTGCAGCAGCGCGCCTATGTGGCGGGCGTCGACGTGACCGACAGGGTGCTGGCGGCGGGCCTGCCGCTCGCGCCGATCGGCGATTATGACGGGCTGGACGTTTCGCATCTGTCCGATGCCGAGATCGAGGACCTGCAATCCTGGGGCATCGTCATGGTGCAGGGCGACCTCGGCCGGGCCGGCGGGCGGCCCCAGATCGACGCGACCTGGACGCTGAAATCGGCCTATTGGTGGCGGATGGTCTTTCCGGCCGGCGTCGATGTCGCCGTGGAGCACCGCTATGTCCCCGCGACGGGCGGCGCGGCGGGGCTGTTCGTGCTGGGCGACGGGACGCGGACGGAGCCGCATCCCTATTACGCCGACAAGTTCTGCGTGGACAAAGGCTTCCTGTCGGCGGTGCGCAAGCGCGATGCCGCCAGCGGCGGCGACGGGCCGCATTATTCAGAGCGCTGGCTTTCCTACGTGCTGTCGTCGGGCGCCAACTGGGCGGGGCCGATCGGCACCTTCAAGCTGATCGTCGACAAGGGCTCGACCGACAATCTCGTCTCGTTTTGCGGCCAGGGCGTCACCAAGACCGGGCCGACCACCTTCGAGATGGACATGGACGGGTTCCTGCCCGAAAAGGACCTCGACTTCCTGTTCATCGTCGCGCCGGAGCAATGAGCACCATGCAGCCTGTCCTTTCCGTCATCGTCGCGGTGTCTCGAAACGGGGTCATCGGGCGTGACGGCGACATGCCGTGGCGGCTGTCGTCGGACCTGAAGCGGTTCAAGGCGCTGACGATGGGCGCGCCGATCATCATGGGGCGCAAGACCTTCGAGAGCATCGGCAGGCCGCTGCCGGGCCGGCTCAACATCGTGGTGACGCGCAATTACGACTGGGCGGCAGAGGGCGCGATGCGCGTCGGTTCGCTGGACGCGGCGCTGGAACTGGCGACCGCGCATCTTGAGAGCGCCGAGCCCGACCCGGAGGATCCGGACGGGCCGCCGGAAGACGAGATCTTCGTCATCGGCGGCGGCGAAATCTACGCGCAGGCGATGGGCATCGCCGACATCCTGCATGTCACCCATGTGGAAGCGGAAGTGGACGGCGACACGGGGTTTCCGGCGATCGATCCGGAGATCTGGGAAGCGGTCGAGGACGAGGCCGTGCCGGCCGGCGAGAAGGACAGCTACCCGACGCGCTATGTCGTTTACGAGCGGCGCGACGGCTGACGCCAGGCGGCGTCACTTCGGTCATATAAGTTTCGTGTCGGAATCTTTCATTTTGAGATTCGGACCTTTCAATCCGAAAAAGACGCACTATTAACTCACCTTTGAAGCGCAGGATGTAGCCCAATTCATCCCGGGCGGCGCTATGATCGTCGTTCGAGACGTCACTCGACATCATTCTGCGGACAAGGAGGAACCAACCTTTGGGCATGAAAAAAGACTATGAGGACATTCCCGGCACGTTCGTGTTCGACGCGGACCGGTCCCGGGAAGGCTATCACCTGAACCAGTTCTGCATTTCGCTCGGCAAGCAGAAGGGCCGCGACGCCTACACCGCCGATCCGGAAGCCTATCTGGCATCGTTTCCGATGACCGAAGAGCAGCGCCAGGCGGTTCGCGACCAGAATTGGAACCGGATGCTCGAGCTCGGCGGCAACGTCTACTACACGGCGAAGCTCGCGGCCTATCACGGCATCAACTTCCAGGGGCTCGCCGGCCTGATGACCGGCATGGGCCGCGACGAATATCGCGACATGATGCTGAATGGCGGCCGGTCGATCGAAGGCAACCGCTACAAATCCGAATGGGGAGAAGAATAACAATGGCCCGTATCACCGCAGGCGTGTCCTGCTCTCACGTGCCCGCCATCGGCGTCGCCATGGACACGGGCATCACCGACCAGCCGTACTGGAAGCCCTGCTTCGACGGCTTCGTGAAGTCGCGCGAATGGATGAAGGAAAACACGCCGGACGTGATCTTCCTCGTCTACAACGACCACTGCACGGCCTTCGACGCGTCCTGCATTCCGACCTTCGCGCTCGGCTGCGCGGCTGAGTTCCAGCCGGCCGACGAGGGCTGGGGCCCGCGTCCGGTGCCGGTGGTCAAGAACCACCAGAAGCTGGCGAGCCACATCGCCCAGTCGCTGATCCTCGACGAGTTCGACATGACCATCATGAACGAGATGGACGTCGATCACGGCCTGACCGTGCCGCTGTCGCTGATGTTCGGCGAGCACGGCCCGGACGACGAGTGGCCCTGCCAGGTCATTCCGCTGGCCGTCAACGTGGTGCAGTATCCGGCGCCGACCGGCAACCGCTGTTACAATCTCGGCAAGGCCGTGGCGCGCGCCGTGGAGAGCTTCGACGAGGACCTCAACGTCATGGTGTTCGGCACGGGCGGCATGAGCCACCAGCTGCAGTACAAGCGCGCCGGCCTGATCAACCCGGAATGGGACAAGCGATTCCTCGACATGCTGGTCAACGACCCGGTCGCCGCCAGCAAGATCCCGCATGTGGAATATCTGCGCGAGGCGGGTTCGGAAGGCGTCGAGATGGTGATGTGGCACGTGATGCGCGGCGCCCTGAAAGAGAGCGCCCGCGAAGTGCATCGCCACTACCACGTGCCGGCCTCCAACACCGCCGTCGGCCATCTCATTCTCGAGAACGTCTAAATCTCCTCCCGAGATGCAACGCCCGCCGGGAAACCGGCGGGCGTTTTGCGTTCCGGCTCAGTCGTCCCAGGACCAGCCCGGCTTGACGCATTCCTCGCGCGCCAGAGCCGCGGCGCGCGCGAACCGCTCCGACGCGGCCACGGCTTGCGTTTGCGGTGCCTCGCAGATGCTCGCGACGACGAGGGTTTCGGCGTTGTCCTGCCGATCCAGCGATGCAACGTCTTCATTCGCCTGTGCCATGCTGGCGAGTGCGATGCAGACAGCCAGCGCCTTCAGAAACGTTTTCATGACCGATTCTCCTCATTTTCGTATCCGCTTGCCGCTACGTCAGTTTTTGGTTTGTGAACCGACGTGGCGCGGTTAAGATCGAGCGTGAAATGCATGCCGAGAGTCACGAAAGCGCTCCGAAAGAATGACGAATTCGGATTCGGTGACGGCGGTCGGACCGTTTCGGTTCGATCGGGACGCCAATGAACTGACCTGCAGGGAAGGACGGTCGGTTCAGCTTCGACCGCAGACAGCCAAGGTCCTTTCCCTCCTCGCGGACAATGCGGGCAGCGTGGTCACCAAGGACCAGCTCATGGCGGATGTCTGGCCGAACACCTTCGTCACCGACGACAGCCTGGTTCAATGCATCTCGGAGATCCGGAAGGCGCTCGGACCGGACGGGTCGAAACTTCTGAAGACCGTGCCGAAGCGGGGCTACAGCCTGCGGGCCGAGGCCGGATCGCCGGACGCCTTCGCCGGTGTGCCGGCATCATGGCGAGGGCTGCTGCTTCCCGCCGGTGTCGTTGCGGTGGTTCTGGTGCTGGTCGGGCTTGCCGCGCTCTGGTGGGCGACGCGCCCGGCGGGCGAGGGGACGATGCAGACGATCGCGGTGCTGCCGTTCGCCAATGCCAGCGGCGACGAGGCGCAGGCCTATTTCGCGAACGGCGTGGCGGAGGACCTGATCGTCGGGCTGTCGAAGATCTCCGATCTGCGCGTGGTGTCGCGCGGGGCGTCCTTCGCGCTCGATTCAGGAGCGATGGACATCCGCGCGGTCGCCGACATTCTGAACGCCGACTATGTGCTTGAGGGCAGCGTGCGGCGCGCCGGCGACGATCTGCGGGTGTCGGCCGCGCTCGTCGACGGGGCGACCGGCAAGAACGCCTGGGCGGAGCGCTATGACGGCGCGACGGACGACATCTTCGCCTTCCAGGAGACGCTTCTCTCCAGCCTGATGAAGGTGCTTTCGGTGCGGCTTTCGCGGGCCGAGCGCGAACGGCTCGGCGTCTATGGCACGCGCGACATCGCCGCCTATGATGCCTATCTGCGCGGCCGCGAGCTCGAAAACCTGTACACGCGGGAGACCAACCTGCAGGCGGAAGAGGCGTTGCTGACAGCGATCCGCCTCGATCCGGAATACGCGCTTCCGCACGCGCTTCTGTCGCAAATCTACAGTTTCCGCGCGGAAAACAGGTGGGTGGAGCCGATCGGACCGACTGTCGACAAGGCGATGAAGCACGCCCGTCGCGCGGTCAGCCTGGACGACAGCCTGCCATTCGCGCATTTCGCGCTTGGCCGGCTTCACACGCGCAGCTTCTCGCCGGATTTCGAGATCGCGATCGCGGAACTCCGGCGGGCGATCGAGCTCGATCCGAACTATGTCGACGCCTACATGTTCCTCGCCAACACCTACATTTTCGACGGCCGGGCGGAAGAGGCGCTGCCGCTGATCGCCGAGGGGTTCGAACGCAATCCGATCGCGCCCTACTGGTATTATCTGGCCGAAGGCATGGCGGCCTATTTCCTCGGGCAGTACGAGAACGCCGAGAAGAGCCTGACGGTCGCGCGCGACCGCAACCCGACCGCGCCCTATCCCTACCGCTTCCTGATCGCGACGCATGGCCAGCTCGGCCAGATCGACGAGGCGGAATGGATGGCGATGGAATATGAGGCGCTCGGACGCACGGCCACCGTGTCGGCGATGCTGGAGACGGCCTCGATCCAGGATCCGTCCTATCGCGAACGTTTCGCGGACGGGTTCCGCAAGGCGGGGCTGCCGGAATAGGCAGTCAGGCCGCCACGGGCTGGCGGCGACCCTTCATGATGTTCCAGGCGAAGACCGCGACGAAGCCGGCCAGCGCGGCGAGGTTGACCCAATGCGGGGCGGGCCACATCAGGGCGGCGCCGACCGCCAGCGTCGCGACCCGCTCGACGATGTTCATGCGGTTTTCCCAATAGCCCTCGATCGCAGCCGCGATGGCCCAGAGGCCGAAGACGGCGAAGGTGAAGATCCACAGCATCTGCCCCCAGTCGCCCGACAGAAACGGCGTGTAGGCGAAGAGGAGGGGCACGAAATAGAGGCCCTTGGCGACCTTCCACGCGGCAAAGCCCGTCTTCATCGGCGGGCTGCCGGCGATCGCCGCGCCGGTGAAGGCGGCGAGGCACACCGGCGGCGTGACGTTGGAATCCTGGCTCAGCCAGAAGATGATCATGTGCGCCGACAGAAGCGTCGCCGCGAGGACGGCGGGCTGGAAGGCCTGGTCGTAGAGAAGCGACAGGCTTTCCACCGGCAGGGCGGCGATCAGGGCCTGCGCCTCGGCGAGCGGCATCGGGGCTGCGAGCGCGGCCATCTTGTCGGGCGCGGCCAGCATGAAGATCGCCTTTGCCGTCTCGGGCAACTGTCCGGCAGCCAGCACGTCGGCCAGCTGCGACTGGAGGATCAGCTGGTAGAGCGCCGGGGCCGAAAGCGTGCCGAGCACGATATAGGCGGCCGTCACTGGCAGGCCCATGCCGAGCACCAGCGAGGCCACGGCCACCAGCACGAGGGCGAGGATGAGGCTTCCCTGCGACCAGGTCGAGATCATCAGCGAGAAGGTGTTGCCGATGCCGGCGGTGGTGATGACGTTGACGATCAGGCCGACGCCGACGAGCAGGATCGCCGTCATGATCATGTTGCGCGCGCCCAGTTCCAGCGCCTCGATGATGCGGGTCGGGCCCATGCGGTTGGGCGTCAGCCAGGAGGCGACGATGCAGGCCATGATGGCGTAGCCGGCGGCATAGGTGGGCGTGAAGCCGCGCACCAGCAGCACGATCAGGAGCGCCACGGGGATGATGAAGGAGGGGCCGCCATTGCGGAACACGGTCCAAAGGTCGGGGCCGTCCTCGTCGGCCAGCGCGGTGGCATGGGAGCGCTTGGCCTCGATGCGCACGAAGAAGCCGACGGTCAGGAAGTAGAGGATCGCCGGCAGGATCGAGACCGTGACGATGGTCGTGTAGGGGATCTGGGTGAAATTCGCCATGACGAAGGCGCCGGCGCCCATGATCGGCGGCATGAGCTGGCCGCCGGTGGAGGCGGCCGCCTCGACGCCGGCGGCGAAAGTGGGCGGGAAGCCGGCGCGCTTCATCAGCGGGATGGTGATGACGCCGGTCGAGGCCGTGTTGGCGACGGCGGAGCCGGAGATCGTGCCCGTCAGCCCGCTCGACAGGACGGCGACGAAGCCCGGGCCGCCGACGAGCTTGCCCGCCACCGCGCGGGAAATGTCGACGATGAATTCGCCGGCGCCGGATTTCAGCAGGAAGGCGCCGAACAGGATGAACATGAAGACGTAGGTCGAGGAGATGCGGGCGATCGAGCCGAACATGGCGTCGTCGCCATAGAGCGAACGGAACAGCACGGTTTCGGCATGCAGGCCGCGGAAGCGAAAGACGCCGGGCACATACTGGCCCCACCAGACGATGTAGGTGAGCGCGAGGATGATCAGGACCGGAATGATCCAGCCCGTGGTGCGGCGGGTGAATTCGATGACGCCGACGACGCAGAGCAGGCCGGCCAGCCAGTCGCTCCAGATCAGCCGGACGCCGCGGTCGTAGATCGCGTTCTCGGCGTTGATGACGTAGATCGCGGCGGCGGCGACCGCTGCGCCGAAGGCGATGTCGAGTATGCGGATCGCGCCGCGCTGCGCCCAGGGCTTGTCGGAGACGGGGGAGACGAGCGTGCAGAGGAGGACGAATCCGGCGAAGTGGAAGCCGTTCTGGGTGAGGACGGCGACGCTGCCGAAGGAGTTCATCCAGACATGGGCCGCCGAAATGACCACGGCGACGACGAGCGTCACCAGTCCCAGCCCATGACGGTTCAGACCGGGCGAGCCGGTCTGGGTCATTGTTTCGGCACGCATCGCAAACCTCCCTGCGCGAATCGAGAGCAGGCGGGTTCGAGGCCGCGCAAGGCGGCCTCAAACCGGGTCCGGATCAGGGACGGAGGCGGTCCGGGATCGTCAGGCCGGCTTCCTCGTAGAAGCGCAGCGCGCCCGGATGCAGCGGCAGCGGCAGGCCGGCAATCGCCTTTTCCAGCGCCATCGCCTTGGTGGCCGGGTGGATCGCCTGCAGGAAGGCGAGATTCTCATACATGGTCTTGGTGATCTGGTAGACGTCTTCCTCCGGCAGATCGGCTGCGGTGGCGAGGAAGTTCGGCTGGGCGATCGTGGTCACGTCCTCGTCGAGGCCCGGATAGGTGCCGCCGGGGATGACGTATTCGGTCCACAGGTCCATGCCGTTGTTGGCGGTGACAATCTGCTCGGGCGAGAACGACAGAAGCGTCACTTTGTCGCCGGCCGTGGAGAAGAGCTGCGTCACGGCGCTGACCGGCACGCCGGCGGGCGTGCTCATGCCCGCTGCCTGCCCGTTCTGCACGGCTTCGGCCGCCGGGCCGTAACCGCCATAGAGCAGGTCATAGTCGGCATCGACATCGATGCCGAAGCCGGCGAGGATGGTCCGGTTGGAGCCGAGCGTGCCGGAGTTCTGCGCGCCGAGCGCCATGGTCTTGCCCTTCAGCGCGACGACGTCCTCGATCGACCCCGAATCGGCGAATTCCGAGTTGATGACGAAATGCTCGACATTCTGCCAGAGCATGGAAACCGAGCGCAGGTTTTCCTGCGGGCCCTCGGCCTCGATCGGACCGGAGCCGGTGCGCGCGTAGTAGCCGTAAAGACCCTGGAGAATCGCGAACTGGGCCTCTCCGTCCCGCAGGAGCTTGACGTTTTCGCCCGAGCCGGCCGAGGAAATCGCCGACATGCCGAGCTTCTGGGAGGGCTCCAGCTTGACCTTGGTCAGCGTGGAAATCGCGACGCCGACCGGATAATAGGTGCCGCCGGTCGAGGCGGTGGCGAGAATGTAGTTGCGGGGCTCCTGCGCGGAGACCGCGAACGTAGCCGAGGCGGTCAGGCCCAGGGCTGCGGCAGCAGTCAGAATGGTGCGACGGGTCAGGTGATTCATCGTGTTCCTCCCAGTTGAACAATCGTGCAGCCGAACCCTCCCGTTCGCCTGCCGCGAGGGAATCCATTGTTCCCAATGCGCGGCGGGTGGCAACCCCAATTCGTCGGCGAGTGCGGCGACAGGGGCAAATTCGCGGGCTCGTCCGTCAACCAAAAACGTCGGCAGCGCGTTGAAAGCGGGTCTCTGCGTTCCTATAACAGCCGGAGAGTACGCCGTCGGATGCGTTATCCGGCGGTCTTTTTGCAATCTGAGAGGACATGGATGCCCTGGAGCAATCAGAACGGTGGAGGCGGCGGCCCATGGGGCGGCGGAGGCAATAATGGCGGAGGCCCGTGGGGCCAGGGACCGTCCGGCCCGCGCGGCCCGCAGAAGCCGGGCGGACAACCGCCGGATCTCGAGGAAATCATCAAACGCGGCCAGGACCGGCTGAAACGGGCGATGCCCGGCGGCGGAGGCGGAAGCCCGCTCCTGTTCGGCCTGGTCGGCGCCGGCCTTCTCGTTCTCTACGTCATCCAGGGCCTCTACCAGGTCGATACCGACGAACGCGCCGTGGAGCTGCTGTTCGGCAAGCCCAAGGCGGAACTGTCCGGTCCGGGCCTGCACTGGCACTGGTGGCCGATCGAGACGGTCGAGACGGTTCGCATCGTCGAAAACCAGATTTCGGTGGGCACGAGCGGCGTCGGCGCGAACTCCGGCCTGATGCTGTCGGGCGACCAGAACATCGTCGACGTGCAGTTCGCGGTTCTCTACTCCGTCATCGATCCGGCGGCCTATCTGTTCAACGTGGCGTCTCCCGACGAGATGGTGCGCCAGGTCGCCGAAAGCGGCATGCGCGAGATCGTCGGCCGCCGTCCGGCGCAGGACGTCTTCCGTGACAACCGCGCGGCGATCGCCGACGAGGTTCGCACCTCGATGCAGGCGACGCTGGACGAGTATGGCGCGGGCATCGCGATCAACACCGTGTCCATCGAGGACGCCGCGCCGCCGCGTGAAGTGGCCGACGCCTTCGAGGAAGTGCAGCGCGCCGAGCAGAACGAAGACCAGTTCCGCGAGGAAGCCAACCAGTATTCGAACCAGAAGCTCGGCGAAGCGCGCGGTGAAGCCGCGCAGATCCGCGAAGACGCGTCCGCCTACGCGACCCGCGTCGTGCAGGAAGCCGAAGGTGAGGCGCAGCGCTTCATCTCCATCTACGACCAGTACAAGCTGGCGCCGGAAGTGACGCGCAAGCGCCTGTTCCTGGAAACGATGGAACGGGTCCTGGCCGATTCCAACAAGATCATCATGGACGAGAATGGCGGCGGACCGGGCGTCGTGCCCTATCTGCCGCTGCCTGAAGTCCAGGGTCGCCGCACCACGACGGGAGGCGCACAGTAATGAATTCGAACCGTCTGACACTTATCGGCATCGCCGTCGCGGTCGTTCTGATCGCAGTCTACGCCTCGGTTTTCGTCGTCAATGAGCGCCAGCAGGCGATCGTCCTTCGCTTCGGCGAGATCCAGGACGTGAAGACCGAGCCGGGCCTCTATTTCAAGCTGCCGTTCTCGTTTGCCGGCGCTGACACGGTGCAGATCATCGAGGACCGCCTGTTGCGCCTCGACCTCGCCGATCAGCCGCCGGTGCAGGTCTCGGGTGGCCGCTTCTACGAGGTGGACGCCTTCCTGACCTTCAAGATCACCGACGCGCGCAAGTTCCGCGAAACGGTTTCCGGCGACCTGCGCCAGGCCGCCGACCGCCTGCGCACGCGTTTCGACGCGGCGCTGCGCCGGGTCTACGGCCTGCGCTCGTTCGAGGCGGCCCTGTCGGAAGAACGCGCCGAGATGATGCGCCAGGTGCGCGATCTGGTTCGTCCCGACGCGCAGAACCTGGGCCTGAGCGTCGAGGACGTGCGCATCGTGCGGACCGACCTGACGGCAGAAGTCTCGCAGCAGACCTTCGACCGCATGAAGGCGGAACGTCTGGCCGAGGCCGAGCGCATCCGCGCCCGCGGCCGTGAAACGGCACGCCGCATCCGCGCCGTCGCAGACCGCCAGGTCATCGAGATCGTCGCCGAGGCGCAGCGTGAATCGGAGATCTTGCGCGGTGAGGGCGACGCCCAGAGGAACGGCATCTTCGCCGACGCCTTCGGCCGCGATCCGGAGTTCTTCGAGTTCTACCGCTCGATGGCGGCCTATCAGCGGGCGCTGGAAGGCTCCGACACGACGATGGTGCTGTCGCCGAACTCGGAGTTCTTCAAGTTCTTCAAGGACGCGACCGGCGCGACGCCTCCGGCGGGAGCCGGGCGACAAGCGCCGCAATGACCATCTTCCTGACGGCCCTCGGTCTCATGCTTGTGATCGAGGGCTTTCTTTATGGCGGGATCCCCAATTTCGCCAAGCGCATGGCGGCGATGCTGCTGGAAACGCCCGACGAGATCCTGCGTCGGGCGGGACTCGCCGCGGCATGCGCCGGCCTGGCGCTGATCTGGCTGGCGCATTACGTGTGATGGCAGCCCTTCACAAAGCGGCCACGCTTGTCACATATGCGTGACGTCCGTTTGTGCCGAACATGGCGGGCCCTAGGTTTCGCCATGTGACCGAACGGTCCCTTGACCGGCATTTCTCGCGGTATTTTTTGGAGGCAATCCGATGGTTCTCGACACCTTGGCCCTGAAACCCTTGCGGCTGGCCGGCGCTGCCATGCTGTCGCTGGCGATCGTCGCGGGCGGGGCGATGCTGCCCGGCGCTCCGGCACGCTTCGCCGACGCCCAGGAGGGGCCGGCATCGGTCGCCGACATCTCGGCCCGGCTGCTCGATTCCGTCGTCAACATCTCGACGTCGCAGACGGTCGGCGGCAGCGACCAGAACGTGCCGCGCCCGGAGGTGCCGGAAGGGTCGCCGTTCCAGGAATTCTTCGACGAGTTCTTCGACCAGCAGCAGGACGGCGGCGGGCCGCGCTCGCGCCAGGTGCAGTCGCTCGGCTCCGGCTTCGTCGTCGACGAGAGCGGCATCGTCGTGACCAACAACCACGTCATCGAGGGCGCCGACGAGGTCAGCGTCAATTTCAACGATGGCACCAAGATCAAGGCGGAAGTCCTCGGCCACGACCCGAAGACCGACATCGCGGTGTTGAAGATCGATCCGGGCGACAAGCAGCTCAAGGCGGTGCCGTTCGGCGATTCCGACACGGCGCGGGTCGGCGACTGGGTGCTGGCGATCGGCAACCCGTTCGGCCTCGGCGGCACGGTGACGCTCGGCATCATCTCGGCGATCGGCCGCGACATCAATTCCGGGCCCTATGACGACTTCATCCAGACGGACGCCGCCATCAACCGCGGCAATTCCGGCGGGCCGCTGTTCAACATGAAGGGCGAGGTCATCGGCATCAACACGGCGATCATCTCGCCGTCCGGCGGCTCCATCGGCATCGGCTTCTCGATCCCGGCCGAACTGGCGCAGCACGTCATCGACCAGCTGGTGGAATTCGGCGAGACGCGGCGCGGCTGGCTCGGCGTGCGCATCCAGTCGGTCACCGACGACATCGCGGAAAGCCTCGGCATGGACAATGCGAAGGGCGCGCTCGTCGCCGGCATCATCAAGGGCGGGCCGGTCGACGACGGCACCATCGAACCGGGCGACGTGATCCTGCGTTTCGACGGGCGCGACGTGGACAATGCGCGCGCCTTGCCGCGCATCGTTGCCGACAGCCCCGTCGGCAAGGCGGTCGAGGTGGAATTGATCCGCAAGGGCGAGCGGATGACCGTGGACGTGACGCTCGGCCGGCTGGAAGACACCGACGTTGCCATGGCGACGCCCGAGCAGGAGGAAGACGGCGCGGCCCAGGAAGAGCCGGCGACCGTCGAACTCTTCGGCATGACGCTGGCCGAACTGGACGAGGCGCAGCGCGAGGCGTTCGGCATCGGCGAGAGCGTGGAACGCGGCGTCGTGATCCTCGCAGTCGATCCCGAATCGGCAGCAGCCGAAAAGGGCATTCAGCCGGGCGAGACGATCGTGGAGATCGCGCAGGAGACCGTCACCTCGCCGAAGGACGTGGTCGAGGCGATCGACAAGCTGAAGGAAGACAACCGCCGCAACGCGCTTTTGATGCTCGCGGCCAAGACCGGCGAGTTGCGCTTCGCGACGATCCGGATCGACTGACGGACCTCGTCGGACGAGACATGAAAAAGGGCGGTCAGTGACCGCCCTTTTTGCTGCGCCAATCCTCGGCGGAAATCCGGTAGACGACGTGGCGCTTGAGATGCGGATGCGTGTCCGGGATCTTGAAATAGTCGAAATCGGAGCCGGGATCGCGGCGCATGCCGATGCGCTCCATCACCGCCGTGGAGCGGTGATTGTCGTGGACCGCGAAGGACACGATCTCGGCAAGGCCCATCTGCGTGAAGCCGTAGGCCAGCGCGGCGCGCGCGCCTTCCGTGACATAGCCCTTGCCCCAGGCCCGCGTGACGAGGCGCCAGCCGATCTCGACCGTGCCGGCCGGGAAATGCGGTTCGATATTGTCCTCGTGCAGGCCGCAGAAGCCGATGCATTTGCCGGTTTCGCGCAGTTCCAGCGCCGAGAAGGTGACACGGTTCTTCTGGCGATCGAGCAGCGTGTCGAAGAAGGCGTCCGCCTGCTCGCGCGTCCGGCGCATGGGAAAGAACGCCATGACCTCGGGATCGGAGTTGATCTCGTAGAAGAGGTCGCGGTCGCGCTCTTCCCACGGGCGCATGATCAGGCGCTCGGTCTCGACGCGCATCATCGGACGAACTCGTCGCGGCGATAGCCCTGGATGTAGAGCAGGGCCGTGAGGTCGTTGCGGTCGATGCGGATGTCGGCCTGTTCGGCGACCTTCGGCTTGGCGTGCAGCGCGACGCCGGTGCCGGCGAGGTCGAGCATGGTCAGGTCGTTGGCGCCGTCGCCGACCGCGATGGCGTCGGCGGGGGTGAGGTCGAGGCGGGCGGCGATTTCCATCAGCGCGTCGGCCTTGGCCTGGCGGCCGAGGATCGGCTCGGCGACCTCGCCGGTCAGCTTGCCGTCGGCCTGGAGAAGCCGGTTGGCGCGCTGCTCCTGGAAGCCGATCATCGCGGCGATGCGGCTGGTGAAATCGACGAAGCCGCCGGAGACCAGCGCGCACCAGGCGCCGTGCGCCCTCATGGTGGCGACCAGTTCGCGTCCGCCGGGCATGAGCTGGATGCGGGTGGCGATGACGCGTTCGATGACGTCGACCGGCAGGTCGCGCAGCAGCGCCACGCGTTCGCGCAGCGCGCCCTCGAAGCCGATCTCGCCATTCATGGCGCGCGCCGTGATGGCGGCGACATGCGGGCCGATGCCGGCCTCGTCGGCCAGTTCGTCGACGCATTCCTGGCGGATCATGGTGGAATCCATGTCGGCGATCAGGATCTTCTTCCGGCGCTCTTCCGGGCGCAGCGTCTGGATCGCGAAATCGATCGGCAGGCCGGCGAGACGCGACGTCAGATCGTCGGCGAGCGTCGCGCGGTCGTCGGCGGACAGCGGCTCGGCGATCACGACGTCGGCGGCTTCGCCTTCGCTCAGCCAGTCGACATGCGTGCCGGCGAGCGGCGCCTCGACCGAACGGAGAAGATCGGCGTCGAGCGTGCCGGCTTCGGGATTGGCAATCAGGGTGATGATGGTGTTCATGGGATGGCTCTCATGGACGCAGAGCGCGGAACCGCGATGGAGTGACAGGAAGTGGCAGGCAGGCAGGCGTCCCGGCGCGCGGTGTTGATAGCGGGACCGACGGCAAGCGGCAAGTCGGCGCTGGCGATGAAAATCGCCGGGTCGATGGACGGCGTCATCGTCAACGCCGATTCCATGCAGGTCTATGACGTGCTGCGGGTGCTGACGGCGCGACCCTCGCCGGAAGACGAGGCGCTGGCCGCCCACAGGCTTTACGGCCATGTGCCGCCGGGCGAAAGCTATTCGACGGGGCGCTGGCTCGACGATGTCGAGAGCGTGCTGGCGGACGACGCGATCGCCGGCCGGCCGCTGGTGTTCGTCGGCGGGACGGGGCTCTATTTCCGCGCGCTGACGCAGGGGCTGTCGCCGATGCCGGCCATTCCCGACGCGGTGCGGACGGGCATGCGGGCGCGGCTGGCGGAAGAGGGGGCGGCGGCGCTGCATCGGGTGCTGGCGGCGCGTGATCCGCGCGCGGCGGCGACGCTTCGGCCGGGCGACGGGCAGCGGATCGTTCGGGCGCTGGAGGTTCACGAGGTGTCGGGCCGCTCGATCCTGGACTGGCAGGCGGAAACGGGCACGCCGCTGATCGAGGCGGACGACGCGGAGCGGTATCTGGTGCTGCCGGAACGCGACACGCTCTACGCCAATATCGAGACGCGGTTCGACATGATGGTCGAGGCGGGGGCGCTGGACGAGGCGAGGGCGCTGCTCGCGCTCGATCTCGACCCGTCGCTGCCGGCGATGAAGGCGATCGGCGTGCGCGAATTCGCCGACGCGCTGGCCGGGCGATGCGCGATGGACGAGGCGGTGGCGCGCGCCAAGACCGCCACGCGGCAATATGCCAAGCGCCAGATGACCTGGTTCCGCAACCAGCTCGGCGAGGGCTGGCGGCGCGTCGAACGCCCGTGACGTCGCGTCCGCTAAAATCGCAGCGACGCCGCTAAGCAATCCTAAACCCATCCGTTTAACGAGCGTGCAACTCGCCTGACCTAGTGTGCGCGAATCCGTAACCGGTTTGTCTGCCATGCGGCTTCATCGCACCGAGAAGTTCTTCATCGCCTTTCTGATGCTCCTGGTGGGCGCCGCGGTCTGCGCCTATTGGGCCAATTCCGTTGTGTCCGGGGCCTTCGACGGACAGTCCGTTCCGGAGCCCGTCGCCAGCGGCATCGCCGCGCTGCAGCTGCAATTGGGGCTGCTGATCTCGGCCCTCATGGTCGGCATCGTCGTCTTCTACCCGATGATCCGCAGGCAGGCGCATGAACACGGACAGTGGCGCGAAAAGGCCGAGTCCATGGAGATGAAGAGCCAGACCTTCCAGCGGGCGGCCCTGACCGACCCGATGACCGGGCTGCAGAACCGACGCTATTTCGACGACGCGCTGGCGCAGTACATGGAGGAGTTCTCGCGCATCGAGCGGCCGCTCGGGATCATGATCCTCGACATCGACAAGTTCAAATCCATCAACGACACGCATGGTCACGACATCGGCGACGAGGTGATCAAGGGCCTTGCCGACACGATCCGGGACTATACGCGCCACCACGACATCACGGCGCGCATGGGTGGCGAGGAATTCGCCATCGTCGCGCCGAACGTGGCGCTGCCGGAACTGGAGAAGATGGCCAATCGCCTGCGGCTGGCCGTGTCGAGCCTGGTGTTCAACCTCGGCAACAATGTCCGGCTGAAGATCACGATCAGCGTCGGCATCGCGGTCTGGGACGGCAAGGAAACGGGCGGCACGCTCTACAAGCGGGCCGACGAGAACCTCTACGCGGCCAAGCGAGGCGGTCGAAACCGCGTCTGCGCCTGACGGGGCGGTCGCCGCCCATCCAGCACATCTCTTGTTCCGAACGAACCGCGATCAGCGAGGATCGCGACCGGTCGTCATTTGCGGAAGCGGTTGATGAGATCGCGGCCGGAAGAGCCGGATGACGGCGAGGATTGCGGCTGGCTCGTCGGGCGGGCCGGTTCCGGCCGGAAGGTCGGCGCGGGGTCGCGCTCGTGCTCGGGCCTGGCGAAGCGGTCGCGCCCGGAGCGCAGGCCGCCATCGTCGCTGAACAGGCGCGCCAGTTCCTCGCGCTCGGCCTGGAGCGGGTTCGCCGATACCTCGTTCGGCGAGAGCAGGCCCTCGTCGTCATGGAAGGACCCCTCGAGCGACGGGCGCTGTTCGCCGACCGGCCGTTCGCCGAGCGGCTGCTTGATGCCGTTGCCGCGATCGTAATGTTCGTCCGGGCCGCCATGCTCGCCGCGCGGGAACCGCATCATGTGGATGACGTCTTCCACCTCGATCATCGCGTCGCCGGTCTGGACCGCGGCCTGCTCGTCATAGAGGTGGTTGCCCGGAAGCTTGGCCTTCTCGACCTTCTCGAAGGTCATGCGCATCGGCGTGGAAACGCCCTGGCCGAAGGCGATCGCCTCGCGGTTGGCGAGCGAAGGCAGGAAGTTGATGGCGGAGCGCGACGAACCGGAGATCGCCTTGCGCATGATCTCCTGGTCGCGCTCGTTGCCGAGCCGCATGGAGAAGAAGGTGTTGCACTGGGAGAGGATCGTCTCGTCCAGCTCGCCGGGGCGCTGGGAGACGATGCCCAGATAGACGCCGTATTTGCGGCCTTCCTTGGCGATGCGGGCGATGGCCGAGCGGGTCGGCGCGAAGCCGGCCGTCTTGTCGGTCGGGATGTAGCGGTGCGCCTCCTCGCAGACGACCAGCGTCTGGATCTGCGATTTCGACCAGATCGCCAGGTCGAAGGCGAGGCGGCAGAGGACCGAGGCGACCGAGTTGACGATTTCCGACGGCATGCCGCTCATCTGGAAGGCGGTGATCGGCTTGCCGTTGTCGGGGATCCGGAAGATCGACGACACGACGTCGACGATGTTGTCCTCGATGGTGCGGTTGGCGAACATGAAGCGGTAGCGCGGATCGTTCGCGGCGGCGTCGATGCGGTTCTTCAGGGCCTTGAGGAAGGGCCGTTCGGCGCGTCCCTCCAGCATGCCGATGCGTTCCTCGATCAGGCTGGTCAGGTCGGAGATGCGGTAGGGGACCGGCGTGTCCGACGTGATGGCCGAGGAGTCATGCGACTTGCGCAGCCGGGGCTGGCCGCTGCCCTTGAACTGCATCTTGGCGAGGGGGATGAGGTCGCGCAGCGCGTCGACTTCCTCCGGGATCGCCGGCCGTCCGCGGAACAGGACCTCGGTGAACTCCTCCAACCGGAACATCCAGAAGGGCAGGTCGAGATCGGAATCGTTGATCGTGATGGCGAGGTCCGGGAAGGCGGACGAAAACTCGTTGTGCGGATCGAGGATGAGGATCCGGACGTCGGGGCGCGTGCCCACGATCTTGCGCAGGAGCAGCGTCACGGCGGTCGACTTGCCGACGCCGGTCGTGCCGACGACGGCGAAGTGACGCGAGATCAGGCTGTCGATGGAGATCAGCGCCGGAATCTCGTTGTTCTGCGACAGGAAGCCGATCGGGATCGCGCGCTCGTCGTCGTTCTCGTAGATCGCGGCCAGATCGACCTTGCGGATGCGGTGGGCGATGGCGCCCAGATGCGGATAGGAGGAAATGCCGCCGGTGAATTTCGCCTTGCCGTGCTCGTCCTCGACGATCTCGCCGACCAGTTCCACGTGGATGTGGATCAGGTTGGAGACGTCGCTGGACCAGAGCCCGGTGTTGGTGTCGACCTTGAACAGCATGCCGACGACGCGGTTGTTATCGACGCGGATCGAGATCAACTGGCCGACGGCCCAGTAATCCTCGCTGGCGGGATCGCCCCTGCCGGCGAGTGCGGCGATGACCGCGTGCGTGCCGTCGCAGGAGACGACATGTCCCTCGGTGCGATTGCGCTCGACGAATTGCGATCTGTCGGGTGATTGATTGTCGGATGAACGAATGTCGGATGACATGGAAAGAGCGTCGGCCGGCCTGTCTTGCATGATCCCTTGTCCCGCATACCAGGAACGCCCATTGTCGCCGCGCCGAGTTAAGGAATGGCTACAACGGATCAGCAAAAGCCGTTTGCTTTGGCGCAATACTTGACGGCACCCGCCGGCGGTCATATGGTCCGCGCCATGACGAAGATCATTCTCGTAGTAGGACCGCGCATGGGCAGGGCGATGTAATCGCCCGGCGGCAAGCTCCCATGCGCGGAAAACACAAGGCTCCTCAGGGGGCCTTTTTTATTGCGCGGAACAATCAAACACATCATTAGGTCTCGAAAGCGAACGGCAGCAGAGACGCCGAAGACGGGAACAGAAACATGAACGCGAATGCCGGTGCGGGCGAGAAACGCGAGATGACGGGCGCCGAAATGGTGCTCCAGGCGCTGAAGGACCACGGGGTCGAGCACATATTCGGTTATCCGGGCGGCGCGGTTCTTCCGATTTATGACGAACTCTTCCAGCAGGAAGACGTGGAGCACATCCTGGTGCGCCACGAGCAGGGCGCCGGCCACGCGGCCGAAGGCTATGCCCGCTCCACCGGCAAGCCGGGCGTCATGCTGGTGACGTCGGGCCCCGGCGCGACCAATGCGGTGACGCCGCTGCAGGACGCGCTGATGGATTCCATTCCGCTTGTCTGCATCACCGGCCAGGTTCCGACGACGCTGATCGGCTCCGACGCCTTCCAGGAATGCGACACGGTCGGCATCACGCGGCCCTGCACCAAGCACAACTGGCTGGTCAAGGACGTCAACGACCTGCCGCGCATCCTGCACGAGGCGTTCCGAGTCGCGACCACCGGCCGTCCCGGTCCGGTCGTCATCGACATTCCGAAGGACGTCCAGTTCGCGACCGGCCTGTATCACGGCCCCGACGCGGCCGACATGCGGGCCAGCTACCAGCCGAAGCTGTCGGGCGACGAGGCGCTGATCGAGGCGGCCGTCAAGCTGCTGGCGTCGGCCAAGCGGCCGATCATCTATTCGGGCGGCGGCGTGATCAATTCCGGCCCCGAGGCCAGCCGCCTGCTGCGCGAACTGGTGTCGCTGACCGGCTTTCCGATCACTTCGACGCTGATGGGGCTGGGCGCCTATCCGGCGAGCGGCGAGAACTGGCTCGGCATGCTCGGCATGCACGGCACCTACGAAGCCAACATGGCGATGCATGACTGCGACGTCATGATCAATATAGGCGCGCGCTTCGACGACCGCATCACCGGCCGGCTCGACAAGTTCGCGCCGAACGCCAAGAAGATCCACATCGACATCGACCCGTCCTCGATCAACAAGATCGTGCATGTCGACATCGGCATCATCGGCGATGTCGAGCACGTTCTCGAAGACATGGTGCGCATCTGGCGGGCTTCGGGCGGCGTCGCCGACAAGTCGGCGCTGGCGCAATGGTGGGTCCAGATCGGCAAGTGGAAGGCGCGCAACTCGCTCGCCTACACGCCGAACAAGGACGTCATCATGCCGCAATACGCCATCCAGCGGCTGTCGGAGGCGGCCAAGCGGAGCGGGCGCGAGACGTTCATCACGACCGAGGTCGGCCAGCACCAGATGTGGGCGGCGCAGTTCTTCGGCTTCGACGAGCCGAACCACTGGATGACGTCGGGCGGGCTTGGCACGATGGGCTACGGCTTGCCGGCCGCGCTGGGCGTCCAGGTCGCCCATCCGGACGCGCTGGTCGTCGACATCGCCGGCGACGCCTCGGTGCTGATGACGATCCAGGAGATGTCGGCGGCGGTGCAGTTCAACGCGCCGATCAAGATCTTCATCCTGAACAACCAGTATATGGGCATGGTGCGCCAGTGGCAGCAATTGCTGCATGGCAACCGGCTGTCGCACTCCTACACCGAGGCGCTGCCGGACTTCGTCAAGCTCGCCGAGGCCTATGGCTGCGTCGGCATTCGCGCCGAGAAGCCGGACGAGCTGGACGACGCGCTCGACGCGATGATCGCGGCCGACAGCCCGGTGATCTTCGACTGCCGCGTGGCCAATCTCGCCAACTGCTTCCCGATGATCCCGTCGGGCAAGGCGCATAACGAGATGCTGCTGCCGGACGAGGCGACCGACGAAGCGGTGGCCAACGCCATCAGCGCGGAAGGAAAGGCGCTGGTCTAAGGCGTGGCGGGTTCGTCCCGCCGCCGCCTGAGCGGGGTCACAGACAATGCGGATCGTGATCGGAAACAAGGCCTATTCCTCGTGGTCGATGCGGGCCTGGCTCGTGTTGAAAGCCTTCGGGATCCCCTTCGAGGAGACGGTGATCCCGCTCTACCGGCCTGAATCGCAGGGCCTGATCGCGCGCTACAGCCGTGCCGGCAAGGTGCCGGTGCTGATCGACGGCGACGTGACGCTTTGGGAGAGCCTGGCGATCATCGAGCATCTCGCCGAGACCCGTCCCGATCTCGCGATCTGGCCGGCGGACCCGGCGGCGCGGGCGCATGCGCGCTCGATCGCCGCGGAGATGCATGCCGGTTTCGCGGGACTGCGGTCGGCGTGCCCGATGAGCTTCGTCGCGCGCTACGCGCCGCGGGACCGCGGTGAAGACTGCGCGGCGGACGTCGCCCGGCTGTGTGCCGTATGGGAAGAGGCGCGCAGCCGGTTCGGGGCGGACGGCCCGTATCTCTACGGCACCTTTTCGGCGGCGGACGCGATGTATGCGCCGCTCGCCGGCCGTCTCTTCGCCTACCAGATCGACGTGCCGGAGACGGCGCGGAGTTACATGGACGCGGTGATGGCGCACCCGGCCTATCGGGACTGGGTGGACGCCGGATTGCGGGAGCCGTGGGTGATCGAGGAAATCGGCGTCGGCGAGACCGTCGTCGAGGACTATCGCGCCGCGGAGGCACCATGAGCGGTGACCGTCCCGGCCTTCTCGACTACACGCTCCTGACCACGCTGGCGCTCCTGTGGGGCAGCGCCTTCCTGTTGTCGAAGGTGGCCGTGGCGGAGGTGACGCCGATCACCATCACGCTGATCCGCCAGGTGATCTCCGCGGTGATGCTGTTCGCTTTCGCCATCGCGGCGCGGCGCTGGTTTCGGCCGACGGCGCGCGACCATGTCTTCATGATCGTGTGCGCGCTGGCCGGCACGGTGGCGCCGTTCACGCTGATCAACTGGGGCGTCGAGGTGATCGACAGCGGGCTGGCGGCGATCCTGATGGGGTTCATGCCGCTGACCGTGCTGGTGCTCGCGCATTTCGTCACCCGTGACGAGCGGATGACGCTGCCGAAATTCCTCGGCGTCGCGCTCGGGCTTGTCGGGCTCGCGATCCTGTTCTGGCCGCAATTGCAGGCCGGGTTCGGGCAGGACCTTTTCCGCCAATTGGCGATGCTCGGCGCGGCCTTCGCCTATGCCATCAACGCCTTGTCGATGAAGCCGCTTGTCGGCCGGCCGCCCATGGCGCTGATGGCCTACATCACCGCCTGGACGCTGGTCATCCTGCTGCCGGCGGCGTTCCTGTTCGAGCAGCCGCTCGCCATCGCACCGTCGCCGACCGTGACCGTGGCGCTGCTGGCGATGGGCACACTGCCTTCGGCCGTCGGCGCGCTGATCATGGCGGCGATCATCCGCCGGCAGGGCGCGGCGTTCTTCGGCCAGATCAACCTGCTTGTGCCGGTGGCGGGCGTGGTGCTCGCCGTCGTCTTCCTCGGCGAAAGGCCGGGACCACACGCGCTTCTCGCGCTCGGCGTCATCTTCGCCGGGCTGCTTGTGGCGCGGTTCAAACCATTCACCAGGACACCCATCGCTCAGGAGAGCCACCCATGAACGCACAGCTTCGGCCGACCGGCTCGGCCTATTTCATCGCCCAGGAGACCCAGCGTCCGGAAACCCACACGCTCGCGGTCCTCGTCGACAACGAGCCGGGCGTTCTGGCGCGCGTGATCGGCCTGTTCTCCGGGCGCGGCTACAATATCGAGAGCCTCACCGTCTCGGAGACCGAGCACGAGAAGCACCTGTCGCGCATCACGATCGTCACGCGCGGCACGCCGCATGTGCTGGAGCAGATCAAGGCGCAGCTGGAGCGCATCGTGCCCGTGCACCGGGTCATCGACCTGACAGTTACCGCGCACGCGCTCGGCCACGAAAAGCCGCTGGAGCGCGAACTGGCGATGATCAAGGTGGCCGGCAAGGGCGAGGCCCGCGTCGAGGCGCTGCGGCTCGCCGACGCGTTCAAGGCGACGGTGATCGACGCCAATATCGAGCATTTCATCTTCGAGGTGACCGGACGGACGTCGAAGATCGAGCAGTTCATCGCCATCATGGCGCCGCTCGGCCTCGTCGAGGTGTGCCGGACCGGCGTGGCGGCGATGAGCCGCGGCCCGGAAGGCATGTGACGATGGACAAGACCGTCCGTCCCGAACCGCATGCGGGCGCGGTCCTGCTCGACGGGCATATCGACGTGCCCGCCGAGCGGCTGACGGCCGTCGAGGCGGCGTTGCCCGAGCATGTCCGCCTGACGCATGCGGAACCGGGCTGCGTCTATTTCAGCGTGATGCCCTGCGGGGAGGTGGCGGGCCGCCTGATCGTTTCGGAGATCTTCGCCGACCAGTCGGCGTTCGAGGCCCATCAGGCGCGCACGGCCGCCTCCGCCTGGTTCGAGGTGACGAAGGACATTCCGCGTCAGTACAAGATCCGGACGGCCTGAATGGCCGAGCCGGGCTTCTTCACGCTGGCCTGGCTGTTCGCTCTCGCGGTCACCCTCCACAATGCGGAAGAGGCGATCTGGCTGCCGCGCTGGTCGGCCTCGGCAGGCCGGTTTCACGTGCCGGTTTCGGCAAGGCAGTTCCGTTTCGCAGTCCTGGTTTTGACGATCGCCGCCTGGGCGGTCGTGGCGTGGTCGGCGGCCGGCAGCCGGATCGCGGACTATCTCGTCTCCGGCTATGCGCTGGCCATGCTGGTCAATGTGGGTTTCCCGCATCTCGCCGCGACTGTCGCCCTGCGCCGCTACGCGCCGGGAACGGCGACGGCGGTGCTTCTCAACCTGCCGGTGACCGGGCTTCTTCTGCGGTCAGCGTTCGGCGAGGGCCGGGTCGATCCGGACCGGTTCCTCTGGGCGGGGCCGCTGGTGGCGATCGTGATCGCCGTGTCGATACCCGTGCTGTTTCGGGTCGGCGGCGCGGCTGGCGGTCAGAAGCCGTAGCTGTCCTTGGCGTAGAATGTGTTGAGCACGCTCACGCGCGGTTCGCCGGGCGTGGTGTTGATCTTCGGCCGGCCGTGCCAGCTCGTCTTCAGCACGCTGTGCGACGGCTTCAGCACGACGAAGGCGTAGCCGACATTCGGCAGGAAGGGGAAGGTCTTCACCGGTTCCAGGAAATAGGAACCGGGGTGCAGGACGCCCTTGGCGGACATCTGGTAGAGCGTCGTTCCCATGTCCTTCTGGCGGTCGTCGCGCGGCATGTAGAGCTGCATCGTCACGACCTTCTTGCGCGTGTCGGGATGCGGGCTGATGCTGTAGCCGTCGAGGTCCTTGTAGATCACGGGCTTGGCGAAGAGGCCGAGATCGTCGGCGCGGTCGAGCCCTTCGCCCTTGCGCCGGATTTCCAGGCCCTCCGCCAGCTTGTCGCGGATCACGGCCTCCAGTTCCGCCGATTGCAGCACCGCCGAGACCTTGCGCCAGCGGCCGTCCTCGTCCGGGTCGGTTTCCTCGGCATGAGCGTCGTAGAGACGGGCGGCGAAGCGCGTCTGATGGTGATTGAGCGCGTCGAAGGTGGCGTCGGCGGGCGGATTGTCGACCAGGCCGCGATAGAATTCCGTCGGGAAGAAATCGCGAAAGAAAATGTGGGGGAAGGGGGAGGAATACGTCTCGGCCATCCTTACGCTGGCCGTGGCATGGGCGATCAAAGCTTCCAGCGTGGAGTCTTCATCTTCAATGGCGTCCGCTGTTTCGGGTAAGGCCATTCGGTTTCCTCTTCACGTTTGGCACATTACTCGACGAAGTTGGAAGACATCGGCGTTAATGAGTCAAGAAACCTTTTTCATCGGTTATCGAAGATTCACTATCAGTATTCCTGAGATATTTTTTGCTTGGATTTGCCGGACTACAAGAAATGTTGCAATCGGATCAGGTCGCTATTGCCGATCTGGACGAGCCGGGAACAGCGCAGGCGGCTGAGCCCGACGTATTCGAGGTGGGTGTCGCTTTATCTGCGAGAGTTTCTGCGCGGATGTGCCGGGCGTTTCAGCCTTTGAACCAGCCCGCGCACTCTACGCCGCGCGATCAGCGTTCGGCCGCTTCGAACATCGTCATCATCAGTTCGACATGCTCCGGTTCGTGGGTCCATTTGGGAAGGAGCGCGCGCATCAGGTCGGGCGTCAGGTCGGGGTTGCTTTCACGCCATTTGCGCGCGGCTTCCAGCGCCTCTTCCTTGCGTCCGGCCATCCAGAGCGCGCTGAACAGCATCCGGTAGGCCCAGACCACGCCGGAGCCCGCCCGCATGCCGCGCTGGATCAGCTCGATCGCCTCATCGTAGCGACCCTGTTTACGCAGGGACGCGGCCCGGCCGAACAGCACGTTGAAGTGGAACGGATCGAGCGGGCTGAGCATTTCGGCCCGGTCGAAAAAGACGAGAGCCTCGTCCGGGTTGCCGCTGTAGATCGCGTTCCAGCCCTTGCGCAACCAGCCCCATGCGTTGTTGGGATCGAGCGCCAGGGCCCTGTCCGCGAAGAGGTCGGCCTGGGGGAAATCGTCGCCGGCAAGCGCGCTGGCCGCCGACAGGGCGACGAGCGATCCGGGGTCGTCACGCACCAGCGGTGCGGTGCGCCTGACGAGGTCGACGGCGATCTGGCGGTCGGTCACTGCGTCCCGGCTCCACAGATAGCAGCACTGGTGACCGTAGCACCACGCCTTGTAGGCGAGGGCCGGAGCATAGTCGGGCGCATGGGCGAGCGCGGTGTCGAGCAATTCGATCGCCCGGGCGTTTTCTTCCCGCCGATGCGCCCAGAAATGCGGAAGCGCCGTCAGCACCAGCTCATAGGCGGTCCGATCGGCCGCCGGACGCTGGCTGGCGCGGGCGATTTCCGCGGCCCGAAGATTGGGCGCGATCTGGCCCGCGACCTGCGCGGCGATGCGGTCCTGCAGGTCGAAGAGATCGTCCATCCGGTCATCGAACCGTTCCGCCCACAACGCGCGTCCGTCACCGGCGGAGACCAGTTCCACCGCGATGCGGACACGGTCGCCGGACCTGCGCACCGACCCCTCGACCAGATAGTCCGCGCCGAGCCTTTCGCCGATCGTCTGGATGTCGAGCGGCTGTCCGCGCAGGGCGAAGGCGGACTGGCGCGCGATCACGTGGAATTCGGTCACGCGTGACAGGGCGCCGGTGATTTCGGAGACCACGCCGTCGGCGAACATGTCCGCATCGGCGGCGCCCAGTTCGTCAAAGGCGAGGATGGCGAGGCGAGGCAGGTTTTGCTTGAATTCCGGCGCGGGAGAGGGGGGCTCGGAGGCCGCTTCGGCGGCGGCGCGCGTGGCGCGCAACCAGTCCTCGAAGCCTTCGGAAGCGAGGTCGAACCCGTCCAGGAAAGGGCCGTCGCCGGTCATGTCGGCGCCGATCTTGCCGGATTGCAGCCACACGAATTGCCGGTCGGCCATCAGCGCGCCCTCGGGGAGATCGCGGCGCATGACCGACAGTTCCTGGCGCAGCGACGCGCGGGCCTGTTCCTCCGGGCGGTCCGACCAGAGCAGGTCCGCAAGCCGCCCGCGTTCCGCCCGCAGGTCGGGCTGCAGTGCCAGAAATGCCAGCATCGCCTGTGCGCGCCGCGACAGCGTTGCGGGGGCTCCGGGGCCGGTCAGACGGAATGGACCTTTGAGATGCAGCGTCAGCACGGAAATGTCAGCAGCAGGCGAACGTTAAAACGGAAAAAGTGACCTTACGGCAGTAGCTTATCACCGTTTCCCGTTTCGTTCGATGGGGACGGGCGCATTTATGTCAAACTCCGCATGCGCGTCCAACCGGGCGCCATTCCGGCGTGGCGGTGCGCGAACGAATCCGGTACAGCCCTTTCCATGAAATTCTCCCCGCAACAGGACGACGCGCTCACCTCCGTCGCCGATTGGCTGGCGAATGGCGACCGGCAATTGTTCCGGCTGTTCGGCTATGCCGGAACCGGCAAGACGACGCTGGCGCGCCATTTCGCCGAGCATGTCGACGGGCACGTGCAATTCGCCGCGTTCACCGGCAAGGCGGCGCAGGTGCTGCGGGCCAAGGGCGCGTCGAATGCCAAGACGATCCATTCGCTGATCTACCGGCCGCGCGGCGAGGAAGCGATCGAGAACGAAACGACCGGCAGGACGTCGATGTCGCCGACCTTCTCGCTCAACCGGCAGAGCGACATCGCCAAGGCGAAGCTGGTCATCGTCGACGAGTGCTCGATGGTCGACGAACAGCTCGGCCGCGACCTGATGAGCTTCGGCACGCCGATCCTGGTGCTCGGCGATCCCGGCCAGTTGCCGCCGATCTCCGGCGGCGGGTTCTTCACCGACCACGAGCCGGACTTCCTGCTCACCGAAATCCACCGCCAGGCGGCTGAAAACCCGATCATCCGCCTTGCGATGGACGTGCGGGCCGGCAACGAAATCATGCATGGCGACTACGGCACGACGCAGGTGATCTCCAAGGCCGACGTCGACGCCGAACTGGTGCTGGCCGCCGACCAGGTGCTGGTCGGGATCAACCGGACGCGGCGGCGCTACAATCAGCGCCTGCGCGAATTGAAGGGCTTCACGGCTGCCTATCCGCAGGCGGGCGACAAGCTGGTGTGCCTGCGCAACGATCCGGCCAAGGGGCTGCTCAACGGCTCGCTGTGGAAGGTGATGACCGCCTCGAAGGAGACGGTGAAACCCGGCATCAACCTGCTCGTGTCGCCGGATGACGGCGACACGGATCGCGGCGTCGCCAAGATCAAACTCCTGAAGGCTGCGTTCGACGCGCCGGACGACGAGATCCCGTGGCAGACGAAGAAGCGCTATGACGATTTCGACTATGGCTACGCGCTCACCGTGCACAAGGCGCAGGGTTCGCAATGGGACGACGTGGTGCTGTTCGACGAGAGCTACGCGTTCCGCGACATGCGCAGCCGCTGGCTCTACACGGCGATCACGCGGGCTGCGGAGACGCTGACTATCGTCAAGTAGCGGCGGTTTCCCTGATCTCGAACAGAACCGCCGTGGCGTCGTCGCTCCGCTTCATGCGCGGATAGAGGAGGCCGTCGGGGTCCTCGCGCTTCTCGACGTTGCGCAGCCTTGCGCCGAGGACCGGGAGTGTGTCGCGCTTTGCCGCCTCCACCAGTTCGCCCGGTTCGTAGAGCCCGTAATTCGTCGCCAGCGCCGCAAAGCCGTCGGTGCACAGGAGCCCGGTCACGGGCAGGCGGTCCGACAGCGGGGCGGAGACGAGATGGTCCGCGGCGTCGGGCGCGGCGCCGAGCGTCCAGACGGGGCTCGAGGCGGTGTTGTATTGCGCGCGTCCGGCACGCTGGCGGGCCAGCAGGTGCGGATCGTCGATCAGGCGGGGCAGGTTGCCCAGGCCGCCGCATTGCTCGATCACCAGGCGGGCGGCCTCGCGCTCATGGGCGTCGTTGCCCGGCATGGCCGTGTGGGTGACGGTCGCGTCCTCGCCGTCGGTGAGGATGAGAAGGCAGTCGCCCAGCCCGTAGGTGCGGATGCGCCTGTCTTCGATGCGGACCATCTGGAAGCCGGCCACCGGCAGGTTCCAGGCCGGCATGTCGCGGCCGTTGGCGGCGAAGGTGACGATCCTGCGGGCGAGCGCGTTGGTGGAGCGGACGATGTCGACCATCGAGCGGCCCGGCGCGATCATCTCCTCGAAATGGACCTTGGCGAAGGAGGCGAGCCAGGCGGCGTCGCTGTCGTGGCGGCCGACGACGAAATCCGGGCCGAGGCCGGTCGCGCCGTCGATGACGAAGGCGCACTGGGCCGTCCAGCCCATCTGGTCCTCGTTGGGGCGGTTTTCGGAGCCGGGCAGGCTCAGCGAATCGATGATCGAAAGCGTCAGCATGGCATCGATTGAACGCATCTTCGTTGCAGCGGTTTGACAGTGGGGTGGAGGGCTTCGGTGCGGCTCTGCCCGCAGAATGCAACCAATTCAGGGCAACGGCGTTGGTTTGGCGCAGCCAACAGGAGCCAAGACATCATGCTCAAATGGATTCTGATCCTCATCATCATCGCCGCCATCGCCAGCCTGCTCGGCTTCCACGGCGTCGCGGGCCTCGCCGGAACCGCAGCGCGCGTGCTGATCTTCATCGTGCTTGCCGTCCTGGGCATCATGCTGCTGTTCGGGTTGTTGGCGGTCGCCTGACGGCATTGTGCCCGATACAATTTCGCGGCGGGCGGCGGCTTTCCAATTCTGCGCGGATACAATAGGTCGAAATTGCCGCTTCGCCGGCACGTCGACAATCCGCAAGAATGATCCGCATGCCCGCCAAACTGTCCGTCAATCTCAACGCCATCGCCATGCTGCGCAACCGCCGCGACCTGCCGTGGCCGAGCGTGACCGGGCTTGGCCGCATCGCCATGCAGGCGGGCGCGCATGGGCTGACGGTGCATCCGCGGCCCGACCAGCGCCATATCCGTTTCGCCGACCTTCCCGAGATCCGGGCGCTGCTCGACGACGAGTTTCCCGGCGCCGAATTCAACATCGAGGGCTACCCGACCGAGGACTTCCTCGCGCTTGTCGAGGAAAACGAGCCGGACCAGGTGACGCTCGTGCCCGACGATCCGACGCAATCGACCTCGGACCATGGCTGGGACTTCGCCGGCCAGGGCAATTTCCTGCGCGACTGCGTGCAGCGCCTGAAGGCGAAGGGCATGCGGGTTTCGCTTTTCGCGGACCCCGATGCCGGCGTGACCGGCATGGAGGCGGCCAGGGCGACGGGCGCCGATAGGGTCGAACTCTTCACCGGCCCCTACGGCGCCTGCTTCGACGATCCGAAGGCGGCGGCACGGCAGATCGACCTTCTGGGCGAGACGGCCGATGCGGCCCATGCGGCGGGGCTCGCGATCAATGCCGGACACGACCTGACCGTCGACAACCTGCCGGCGCTGGTGGCGCGCATTCCGTTCCTGGCCGAAGTCTCGATCGGCCACGGGCTGACCGCCGACGCGCTGGAATTCGGCATGGCGGGCGCGGTCAAGCGATTCAACGACGCGCTCGGCGACTGACCGGTCAGAAGTGCTCGCCGGCCTTGAAGGGGCCGACACGCATGCTCGCGGCGACGAGATAGGCCGTCGACCAGCCGATCAGCAGGAAGCCGTTGACGCTTTCCAGGCCTGCCAGGATGCGCCACTGCTCGCTGGTGACGAGATCGCCATAGCCGACGGTGGAGAAGGTGGTCGTCGAAAAATAGAGCGCGGTTTCGAAATCGCCGAAGACGTTCAGCACGTAATAGAAGACCGCCCACAGCCAGACCTCGACGGTCAGCACGGCGAAGATGCCGACGACGACCGTGTTCATGGCCAGCATGCGGCTGCGGCGGCCATTGGCGCGGAACTTGTCGGTCAGCCAGTTCATCGCATGCGTGACCCAGATCAGGCCGAATGTGTGGATGACGACCGTCATGGAGATGACGAGTGTGCCGAGGGCGAGATTGACGAACATCGCGGTGTCTTAGCCGAGGCGTCGGGCGTGTCAATCGCGCCGATGTCCGCTGTGAAATGCCGGATAGAACGGAAAGGAGCCGTTCACCATTTGGCGTTACCCTGTGGCGAAATTGAAGGAGAGCGCCATGTTGCAGCGTCTTTTCTCACGCGGAACGGCGAAGGACCGCATCGGAGCGGCCGTCGAACGCAGCGCCGAAATGGAACAGCGCGACATCCTGCGTGAACGCAGCGCGACGATCCTGGGTCGGTTGGAGCACCGCAAGGCGGAAGCCCGGCGGGCCGAACGCGCGCGCCTGAATGCAGAGCGCGAGGCCGTCGAGCGGGAAGCGGCCGAGTTCGAGCAATGGCAAGCGGCCGAGCGGGCGCTGCCCGAGGCGATGGCGGACACCGAACACCTTGAAGCGCACGAGGCCGAACCTGAGGTGATGCAGGAGGCCGAATTCACCTCATGGGACGAGGAGGCGGGGCCGGACGTGCTCGAGGCGGCCGAGCCGCATTTCGATGCGGGCGAGACGGATGTGCCCGTGGAAACGCTGTTCGCCGACGACACGCCGAGAGCCGCCGTCTATTCTGACGATGACGATGACGATGACGAGCCGTCGCAGGCCTGGGCGGAGGAAATCGAAGCGCCGCTGACGCATGCGCAGGCCAACGACCTGTTTCGTGACAGCGCGCCGCTGCGCGACGACTTCGACCGTGCCAAGGCCGCGGAGCCGCCGATGGAAGCGCATCCCCATGCGTCGGAGGCATCCGGGCACGAGCATTGGGAGACGCATCAGCTCGCCGACGAGGATCCGGAGGTCTACGAGCAGTTGCGGCTGAAGGCCGAGGAGGCCAAGGCCCGCATCGCCAGGCGGCTGGAGATGATGAAGGACGCGGGCAAGGCCCATGACGGGCCGCAGCTCATCGATCTCGGCGCCGCGGCGCCGCCGCTCGCCATGGACGGCGACGAAGACTGACCGAATTCCCCGCGACATTGGGCTTGACCTGACCGGGTGGCGCGCATAGAACGCCCGAACCGTACCGTACGGTACTTGTTTGGATCGCAGCATGCTTGCCCCTGAAACCATCGACGACGCACCCGCCGAGAGCGGCGAGGAGGAGTTCGGCCCGCGCCAGACGGATGTGCTGGACGTGGCGCTCTCGTTGCTGGTCGAGGGTGGCGACAAGGGGTTCACGACCGCCCGCCTGGCGCGCGCCGCCAGCTGCTCCAAGGAAAGTCTCTACAAGTGGTTCGGCGACCGCGACGGGCTGCTGGCCGCGATGATCACCTACCAGGCGAGCAAGGTGCGCGTGTCCGTGCCGCCGGCGGTCAAGCGGGATGCGACGGAGTATCGCCGGCAACTGACCGGGTTCGCGCGCGATCTCCTCACCGTCCTTTCCGGACCGACGTCGCTGGCGCTCAACCGGCTGGCGATCGGCGAGGCCGGTCATGCGGATGCGCGTCTTGGCCGGCTCATGATGGAGCGCGGACGCCACCCGATCGAACAGCGGGCGGTGCGCCTGCTGGAGGCGGGTCGGACGGCGGGACTTCTCGCCTATGACGACCGCCAGGCGGCATTCAACACGCTTTACGGCCTGATCGTCGGCGACCTGCATGTGCGCCTGCTGCTGGGCGAGGCGCCGTCCCTGCTTTCCAGCCAGGCGGATATCGACCTGCAGGCCCGGCGGGCCATCGACCAGTTCTGGCGGCTCCACGCAGCCGCGGAAAATCCAAAGACCAACAACACGTAAGGGAAGGAACAGATCATGCGTGTCTATTACGATCGTGATGCCGATCTCAATCTCATCAAGTCCAAGAAGGTCGCCATCATCGGCTACGGATCCCAGGGCCGCGCGCATGCGCTGAACCTGAAGGATTCCGGCGCCAATGACGTCGCCGTCGCGCTGCGCGAAGGCTCCGCCACCGCCAAGAAGGCGGAAGCGGACGGCTTCAAGGTGATGAGCGTCGCCGAAGCGGCCGGCTGGGCCGACCTGATGATGATGGCGACGCCTGACGAGTTGCAGGCCGGCATCTACAAGGACCACATCGCGGCCAACATCCGCGACGGCGCGGCGATCGCCTTCGCCCATGGCCTGAACGTCCATTTCGGCCTGATCGAGCCGAAGTCGACGGTCGACGTCGTCATGATCGCGCCGAAGGGCCCGGGCCACACCGTGCGCGGCGAATACCAGAAGGGCGGCGGCGTGCCGTGCCTGATCGCGATCCACCAGGACGCTTCCGGCAACGCGCATGACCTGGCGCTGTCCTATGCATGCGGCGTCGGCGGCGGCCGTTCGGGCATCATCGAGACCAATTTCCGCGAAGAGTGCGAGACCGACCTGTTCGGCGAGCAGGTCGTCCTGTGCGGCGGCCTGGTCGAGCTGATCCGCGCCGGCTTCGAGACGCTGGTGGAAGCCGGCTACGCGCCGGAAATGGCCTATTTCGAGTGCCTGCACGAAGTGAAGCTGATCGTCGACCTCATCTATGAGGGCGGCATCGCCAACATGAACTACTCGATCTCCAACACCGCCGAGTGGGGCGAGTACATGTCCGGCCCGCGCATCATCACCGAGGACACCAAGGCCGAGATGAAGCGCGTCCTGAAGGACATCCAGTCCGGCAAGTTCACCTCCGAGTGGATGCAGGAGTGGCATTCCGGCGCAGCCCGCTTCAAGGCGACCCGTCGCCTGAACGACGAGCACCCGATCGAGCAGGTCGGCGAGAAGCTGCGCGGCATGATGCCGTGGATCAAGTCGAACGCGCTGGTCGACAAGGCGAAGAACTAAGGTTCATCGCACCACAGATCGGAAGGCCGCGGGAGACCGCGGCCTTTTTTCGTTGCGGCTCGACGCACGAAATATTGCGTGTATTTTAGGTCAGTAATGTTGACATAAATTGCGCGAAGGCGCATGGTCGGTTCAACAAAATTTCCCGAGGAAACGACCATGGAACATGATCATCGCTTCGCCTCGCGCGAGGGGCGGATGAAGGCGTCCGAGATCCGCGAGCTTCTGAAGCTGCTCGACCAGCCCGACATCATCTCGTTTGCGGGCGGCATTCCCGATCCGGCGCTATTTCCGGCGGAGGCCTTCAGGGACGCCTATGCAGACGCGCTGACCGGCCCGGCGGCGGGCGCGGCGCTGCAATATTCGACGAGCGAAGGGCATCCGGGCTTGCGGGGCTGGATCGCGGAGCAGATGGCCGGGCTCGGCGTTGCCTGCGGTCCGGATAACATCGTCATCACCTCGGGGTCGCAGCAGGCGCTCGACTATCTGGGCAAGCTGTTCCTTTCACCGGGCGACACGGCGCTGGTGACATGGCCGACCTATCTGGGCGCGCTGCAGGCGTTCAGCGCCTATGAGCCGAACTACGACCGGCTGGATCCGATGGGGAACCGCGCGCCGGAGGATTTCGCCGCCGAGGCGCGGGCGAAGGGCGGTGCGGTGAAGTTCGCCTATGTGTCGCCCGACTTCGCCAACCCGACCGGCGAGACCCTGACACTCGGCGAGCGCGAACGGGTTCTCGATCTCGCCGATGCGCTCGACGTCGCGGTGATCGAGGACGGGGCCTATCAGTCGCTGCGCTATGACGGGGAGGCGATCCCGCCCTTGCTGGCGATGGAGATCGAGCGCAAGGGCGACATCGAGGCCTGCCGCACGATCTATTGCGGCACCTTTTCCAAGACGCTGTCGCCGGGGCTGCGCGTCGGCTGGGTGTGCGCCGCGAAGGACGTCGTCTCGCGGCTCGTCATCCTGAAACAGGCCGGCGACCTGCATTCGGCCACGATCAACCAGGCGGCGATGAACGTGGTGGCGCGGAACATTTTCGACCAGCAGGTCGAGAGGCTGCGCGCGGTCTATGGCGCGCGACGCGACCACATGCTGGCGGCGCTGAAACGCGAGATGCCCGAAGGCGTCCGCTGGAGCCGGCCCGAGGGCGGGATGTTCGTCTGGCTGACCTTGCCGGAAGGCATGGACGGCGCGGCGCTGCTGGCGCAATCGCTCGAGACGGCGCGTGTCGCCTTCGTGCCGGGCAGCGCGTTCTTCGCCGACGGAACGGGTAAGAACACCATTCGGCTGTCGTTCTCCTGCGCGCGTGAAGAGATGATCGACCAGGGGATCAAGCGGCTGGGCGAACTGATCCGTCTGGCCGCCGCGCCGGCTGCGGTGTAGGACGCCCGCTTGGAGGACATTCCATCTGGAGGACACGCCATGACGATCACCGAAGACATCGAGACGCTGAAGCGGCAGGAGGAAGCGCTGCGCTTCGACCGGCTGAGCGACGAGGACGCATGGACGCTGGGTTCGGCGATGCGGCAGCGCGCGGCCGAGCAGGGGCTCCCGCTCGTCATCGACATTCGCGTCGCCGGCCGGCCCCTGTTCTATGCGGCGTTGCCCGGAACTACGCCGGACAATCCGGAGTGGGTGCGGCGCAAGATCAATGTCGTCATGCGCTACCACAAATGTTCCTACCGGGTGGGCCGCGAGATCGAGGCGTCGGGCAAGCCGCTTGACGAGGGGCGGGGCGTGGAGCCGATCGAGATGGCGCCGCACGGAGGCTGTTTCCCGATCCACATCAAGGGAACCGGCGTCGTCGGCACTGTGACGGTCTCGGGCATCCCGCAGCGCGAGGACCATCGTTTCGTCTTCGAAAGCCTGTGCGCCTTTCTCGGCGTCGATCCGGCGCCGCTCGCGCTCGGGCCCGAAGACTGAAGCCCAGGCAAGGTCAGGCCGCGGAGAGCGCTCCCCGCGACCCGTTTTTCATCAGTTGGCTGCGTCGAGGCGAAGCGAAGCCACGCCGACGGCGAGGTTGATGCCTTCCTGCGACTGGACGCTGACGGGCTGAAGGGCGATGGATTTCTCCAGGCCGCCGATCAGCACATTGGCGCCGAGGCCGACCACGAATGAGGCCGAAGCCGTCGCGCCGCCGTAATTGCCGGCCAGCGCACCTTCCGAATAGCCGTTCGCCGTGGGGGCGATCACCGCCCAGCGCATCAGCGTGTTCTGCGTCTGGCCGAGGTCGAGGCCGAACTTCTCGATGCGACCCGAATAGGATTCCGTCGCCTGCCCGTCGAATGTCGGGAAGAAGGAGCATTCCAGGGTGCGGCTGGAGACGAGGGCGAAATTGACGCCGCCTTCGACGACGCAGTCGAGCATGCCGAGCTTGACGCGTTCGCCGGCGGAGGCCGGGGCTGCCAGTCCGGCCGCCAGCACGGTTGTGAGGAGAGCCGATTTCAAGGCTTTCATGTGAGTTTCCTGCTTGCTTGATTGATATCGCCGATGCGCTTCGCCCGGCGACAGGGCCCCTCTCTCGCCGGAAATTATGGCGTTGTCGTGCCGTTCGGACGTGAAGAAGGGCCGCGGAGCTGAACTCCGCGGCCCTTGGCGTCCCGAATTGTCAGGGAGGGTGCAGGACGCCTTACTCGGCCGGCACCATCGCGCCGGTGTCGCGCGGTTCGTTGGTGATCAACTTACCGCTGAGCTGGAAGAAAACCTTGATGGTCAACAATTGCACGGCGACGAGCGGGACGTAGATCACGGCATAGGCGATCGAGAACTTGTCGAGGACGCCGAGGCCGACGAGGCCCGGATTGACTAGGAAGTTCGCGAAGACGAACAGGGCGACGCCCGGGCAGATCAGGGTGAAGGAGCCCGACGACTTCTTGTCGCCGCTGACGAAGGTCTCGAAGTAGCGGGCCCGCTTCATCACGGCATAGCCGATGAAGCCGAAGACGAGCTGGATCGAGAACAGGACGGCGAGCAGGGCGAACCTGTCTCCGGCGAGCCATTCGACGCCGAAATTGTGCTCGAGCGCGCTCTTCATGCGGTAGATGGCGATGCCGACGACCGTGACGAAGGGGATGATGATCCACAGCGTCGGCACGGTTTCCGGATTGGCGCGGTGTTCCATCATCGAGCGGAAGCCCATGACGAGGAAGACCATGGCGAAAAGCACGGCGGCTACGATGAAGAAGCTGGCGCCCATGAAGCCGACCACGGAGGTGAGATGGTTGTGGCTCATCGCGGTGCCGGCCGAAAAGCCGACGCCGACCATGGCGAAGGCGAAGACCGCCAGCATCATGGCGAGCGAATTGTTGTTGGCGCAGTGGAAGCCGCCGTCGACCAGCACGCGCGACATGAAGTCGGCGAAGAGGCGCAACGCGTAGACGCCGATCAGGGCGAAGGCGAGCAGCGCGGCCGGGAACAGGAATTCCGCGATCTCCCACAGGCCGGGCACGAAGACCGCGCCGACGATGAAGCCGACATTGACGCTCATGGCGAGCGTCAGCGGGATCGCCATCAACTGCGTCTCGGCGTTGCCGGAGCGCAGCTTGTCGGCGGCCTCGGTCTTCTTCCAGGCGTTGAAGCGGGCGAAGTTCCAGACCAGCAGGCGGACATGCAGGACGGAGAAGAGCGCGATGCCGGCGAGCGACATGACGATCAGCGCCTGCATGGCGAACGAGCCGGACTGGAACGCCGCCAAAAGCGTGGTGAAGGACGGGATGGGCTGGCCCGCATGGGGCGTCATCCACATTATGTACATGAAAAACGACACGGCCAATCCGCCCGCGCCGAGCGCGGAGAGGAAGTAGAGCGGATTGTAGGGTGCCGGTGCAGCCTTGGTGAGGGGCATGATCGGATCTCCGTTTGTATATGCGCAATCTTTTATATAAGTGAAATTACATATAAATTGATCCAGATCAAGCGCGCCGCCGGTGCGGCCATCTTTCGCAGGCCTTGCCGGGCGCACTGGACGCGGACCGGATTTCCGGTAGGAGGGGGCCATGGATGACGCTTCGACAGTGGTGAGGCTGCGCGACGTGACGCTTCGTCTCGGCGAGGGCCCGTTGCGGTACGAGCGGGAGAACCGCGCGGCGATCGACGCGAACTGGGCGCGTCTGAGCGCCGCCAATCCGCGGCTGTGGAACGGACCGTTCTTCCTGTTCGAGGCGGTTTCTCTGACGGGTGATGCGCTGTCGGGAACGGCGCGACGCACGGATTTCGCCACCTTCCTCTACTGGCGCGACCACGGCAAGCCGGGGGAGGCGACGCACATCACCGGATCGTCGATGCCGGTGATGGCCGACGGAGCGTTGTTCGCCGTGCGGATGGGCGCGCATACGGCCAATGCCGGCCAGGTCTACTTTCCCGGCGGCTCCTTCGACGCGGACGACGTGATCGACGGTTCCTTCGACGTGACGCGTAACCTGTCGCGCGAACTGGTCGAGGAGACGGGGCTGGTGTTTCGCGAGGCCGAGGCCGACGCGGATTTCACCGCCGCCAGGGGCGCGAACTCCTATCACATCGCCCGGCGCAACCGGCTGCCTTTCGGTTTCGTGGAGGGGGTGGAGCGGCTGCGCCGCCATCAGGCCGTGACCGGGGACGACGAGATCGAGACCGCTGTCGCGGTCCATGCCGACTGGCGCGACACGGTCTCGCTGAAGCCGCATGCCGGACTGCTGGCCGATTGGCACTTCGCGAATGGCTGATTTTGCGGTAGCGGAGGACCTGGAAAAGGGAGATGCGCATGTCGCGACGCTACGCAATCTATGATGTCTTCACCGATCAGCCGCTGACGGGCAATCCGCTTGCCGTGGTCTTCGACGCGGAAGGGCTGGACGACGCGGCGATGCAGGCGATCGCGGGCGAGTTCAACCTGTCGGAGACGGTGTTCCTGCTGCCGGCCGACAATCCCGCCCATACCGCGCGACTGCGGATCTTCACGCCGGGACGCGAACTGCCCTTTGCCGGCCATCCGACTGTCGGCGCGGCCGTCGCGCTCGGTCACGAGGCGCCGGCGGCGGGCGACAGCCGCCTGATGGTGCTGGAAGAGCCGATCGGGCCGGTGCGCTGCGCGCTGCGGCTCGGCGACGCACCCTATGCCGAATTCGACCTGCCGATCCTGCCGACGCAGGCGCCCTTCGAGGAAGACAAGGCCGTGGTCGCCGCGGCGATCGGGGTGGACGCCACCGATATCGGCTTCGAGAATCACGTCGTCAGCGTGTGGACGGCGGGCAACAGCTTCGTCTGCGTCCCGCTCGCGGGCCTCGGCGTCGCCGAGCGCATGAAGGTCGATCCGGCGCGCTGGATCGACATCGCCCCCGTCATCGACGGCCGTTCGGCGTCGATCTACGCCTATTGCCGCGAGACGATCCGCCACGACTGCGCCTTTCACGCCCGCATGTTCGCGCCCGAGATGGGCCTCGGCGAAGATCCCGCAACGGGCGGGGCGGTGGCCGTGTTCTCCGGCGCGATCGCGCATTTCGACGGGTTGGCCGACGGGCCGAACGCGTTCCTCATCGAACAGGGTGTGGAGATGGGCCGGCCGTCGCAGATCCGCCTGGAAATGGACGCGCGCGCCGGTGCGTTCCACGCCGCGCGCATCGGCGGTCACGCGGTCCGCGTCGCCGAGGGCACATTGGCGATTTGAGGCCCTTTACAAAGCGGAAAAGTGCGACTAGATAGCCGGTCTCCCCGGGTGTGTAGCTCAGATGGTAGAGCAGCTGACTCTTAATCAGCGGGTCCACGGTTCGAGCCCGTGCTCACCCACCACAAATTCCTCAAGCATGACAACTGCTTGACTGATGTCTCCCGATAGAACAGGATGAGAACGTGTGCCGGACATGTGCCGGCACACGGCACACGCAAAAGCACACGGCAAAATCAGCGGGTCTGTACGTGATGGGGGCATTGTGGTTTGTGATCGGCGGCGTGTGCGTCGCTGCGATTTTCGCTTGGTCAAGGCTGAAGTCGAATGCGTCGCGCCGTGTTGTGCGAGATCCCCAGGACCGGGCGATCTTGTTGGCTCGCGAAATTCCAGGCATTCCCGAAAGGGCGATCGAGTTTCTCGCTGAGGCGAACGATGCGACGCTAGGCAGTGTTGCTGGCGTTCTCGCCTTCGCGCTGCGCTACGACCGGCCGATTGATCCAGCCGTTCTGCAGCAAACTGTTCTATATGCGCCGCCGGAACTGGTGCAGTTTCTAGCGAATGCAGGCCCGGCCGAGAAGCATCGATTAAATCAACTTCTGCAGGTGATGTAGTCAGCTGCACCATTCCACCTTGTGACCCGGCCACGGGCGGGCGAGGGCTTCGTCGACGAGCTGACGGCCGACGTCGTGGCCGGCGGCGGTGACGCTGGCGAGCGTTCGGCCGAAGGGATCGGTTCCGGTGCGGGTCAAGCGGATCTCGCCGGTCAGCAATTGCGCCAGGCGCTGCGTCGCGGCGCGGCCAAGACGGGCCTCGAGCGCGCATCGCGGATGACTGACTTCCGGCGCATCGATGCCGACAAGCCGGATCTTCTCGCGGTTCAGCCAGAAGGTGTCGCCATCGACGACGCAGGTGACGCGCCGGCCCTCACCGCAGATCGGCATGGCCGCAGCCGGCGCGACAGCGGCAAACAGCAGTACGGTAAGCGCGAACCTCACCGCGCCACCTCCTTCAGGTGCTTCACCTGGGCGTCGAACCAGGTTTCGGTTTTCGTCACCGCGTTGCGGGCCTTGGCGGGATCGAACTTGGTGACGTAGTGGCGCAGGATGCGCGTTTCCCTGGCGAAGCGGTGGCCGGACAGGTTGCCGATCTCGGCGTCGTCGCAGCCGGCATAGTCAGCCCAGGACAAGGCGGTGTCGCGCAGATCCTGGTCGCGGAAATCGGCAAGCGAAGCGACCGGCTCGAAGCCCTGCAGGGCGGCGGCGAGATCCGTCGCGCCGAGCAGCTTGCGATCGGCCTCGCCGGGCCGGCCAGTCGCGGCGATGTCGCGGCCGAGGCGGAACAGCTTTCGATACCAGTCCGGCCGCAGAGGCTTGCCGGCGCGTTCATCGACCACGACGCGGGTCGGCGTCACCGTCCAGCCCTCGCGCCGCTTGCGGGCGGCCTGCAGGCGCGCCGCGACGATGCGGGCGAGCGGAATGATCAGCCGTTCGCCGGTCTTCGACTGCAGCCACAACACGCCGTCCGGCCCGATCTGGCGTTGCTCGAGCGACAGCCGGTCGCCCTGGCGCTGCGCCGAGAACAGGGCCAGCCAGACGCAGTCGGCCATTTCCGGCCGGCCGATCCGATCGAAGACGTCGGTCAGCGCCAGCATCTCCGGCACGGTGCCGACGCGCACGCGCTCGTCTGGCACGGGCAGGCGATCGGTCAAAGACCGCATCGGATTGACGGATGCGCGCCTGGCGGCGATCGCGCGATCGAAACTCTGCGCAACGAGGGTGCGCACGCCGCGCGCCATGGACAGGCCGCGGGCGATCTCGACGCGATCGAGCAGTTCGCCCATCGCGTCCGGGCCGCACGCCGAAAGGGGGCGGTGCCAGGTGTGCGCGGCCTCGACGTCCTCGAGCGCGGCCATGCAGGTGCGATAGAAGCGCACGGTGTGCTCGGCGCGGGGCTTGCGCTTCTTGCGGCCCTCGACCATTTCGCGGCCCTGGTTGCGCGGATCGTTCTCGACGAAGTCCGTCACGATCTCGCACAGCGTGGTGAGCGCGGCGCGGTGTTTCGGCCGGGCCGCCCGCAAGCGGCGCGTCGTCGGCCTCGCCTCGAGCGCCTCGCCTGCGGCTCGTTGCCGCTCGGCGCGGCGACGCTCGGCGATCTCGACCTGCTTGGCGTCCGACCAGGCCTTGCATTCCTCCACCGTGAACCACTCGCCGTTGTCGTGGCGCAGATCCTCGCCCTTGTAGCCGAGCTTTCGGAACGAGGCGGACGGAAACCAGCGCGGCCGGCCGTCGCGCCAGGTCACCAGCGGGATCTTGATGATGACGGTTCCCATGTTCTGCCCTGCCTGCATGGTCCTGTCTCCTATCTAGCCTTGCGTTTCGGGGGGCTGTCAAACCAGTCGCGCTTGCGGCGCGACGGTTGAGCGGCGAGAAAGTCGGCGGCTTGATCGCCGAAGTCCTTTTTTGCGTCCTTACGCGCCGCGCTCATGTCGTCGCGCATTATCATGTCGCTCAGCTGATTGGCGCCGATCCCGTCCCGACGCCGCGCGGTGACGTAAGGCTGCGTCGCCCAATCCATCAACGCGTTGCGCATGGTCTCACGCACCGAGGGCGGCAGCTTGTCGTAAGCCTTCATGTGGTTTTCGAGCGTGGAACGGTAGCTTCCATGGGTCGCGTTTCCGGCGGCCATCGTCAGTACGCTGTCAGCTGCGCGCCGGGGAAAACGCGATCGACCCAGTCGAGGAATATCTGCGCGATGTCCTCGCCGGGGCGCGCATCGGGCAGGCCCGGCACGAGGAAGGTCTCGCCGTCGCTGGCCAATTGCGCCGACGCGCAGACCTGCATCTTGAACGTGCGATCGTCCAGCGCCGGGAAATCGAAAACGTTGTCGGTGAAGGCGATGGTGCGGCGCGGCGGGATGTCGTCCGGGTTGCAAAACCCGATTTCACCGGACTTGTAGGCATAGGCGATCAGCGGCATGGGGTTTTCTCCTTTCGTGCGGAAAAGCCGTGGAGGCGGAACTGGCGGCCGGCTTCGAGGAAGCAGATGCCGGCGAAGGCGAGGACGATGCCGATCGCCACCCACACGGCGGCGACCACCAAGGCGGCGCAGGGGTCAGCCATCGGCCTTGCTCCTCGCGCGTTCGTCCATGACGGCCAGCGTGTTGCGGCCCTCGCCGGTGAGGACGAGAGGCACGCGCGCGCCGGCGATCTCGGAGACCAGGCTCTTGTGGCGCAGGCGCGCGACCATGGCGTTGGTGATGCGCCACGGTTCGCCGCCGAGACCGTAGCCGCCGCGCCGGCGCTTCAGGCGCCACATGCCGATCTTGCGCAGCGCGTCGCGCTCGGCGGCGGTGAGATCCCTGGGATCGATCATGGCCGCTGCTCCCTTGCCGCGATGCGCGCGTTCAGCTCGGCGGTCAGGGCCTTCGCCACGTCGGTGATCTCGACAGACACAACGGCGCCGCACGGATCGACCAAAACCAAGGAAACAGCCTCGCAGCACGAACAGGGCACAATGTCGTAGAAGCGTTCTTCCGGCGGATCGTCGCTAAAATCGGCCTCCCGGTGACGGAACTCCATCACGACGCTTGCGGTGACCGGTCTCATCGATCTCGGGATCATGACGCTTCCTCCACCAGGTCGGCGGGGAGGTAGGTTCCGCCGTTGGTTTCGATCCAGCGCTCGACGGCGGGGCGCGACCAGCCGTTGATGCCGGGCAGCTTGCGGGGGAAGCCGCCTTCCTCCTCGAGGAGCAGGCGCTTGTTGCGAAACGTGTTTTCGGACTTGTAGCCGAGCAGGCGCGCGACCGCGTCGGCCTTGATCACCAGCCTGTTTTCAATGTGTTCCATGGGTAAAACGCTCCGTTTCGTGGCAAATCGGGCTGATTTGCATGGGAAAAAATGTGGAGCATTTCACATTATGTCAAGAAAATTCGCGTGAAAATGTGACACACGTGAAACGTGAGCCCGGAAAAAGTCCGCGAAATACGGGAAATCAGGCGACGCGACGGTCGCGCAGCGAGGCGACAATCACGCCGCGAATGACGACGCGCTCGTTATCGACGAGGAGCGGCCGGCGCAAATCGGGGGCGCTGCTGGCGGCAACCAGATAGGGCTGCTCGTAGATGCGCATCACGGTTTCGGCCTTGCCGACGCGATCATAGACCTGGGCGCAGACCGCATCGCCGTCAATCGGCGTGGCGTTGAGGTCGACCAGGAGAATGTCGCCGGGCATGTAGCCCTCGTGCTCCAGTGCGCGGGAGCGCATGACCCAAGGATCAATGCCGTTGCGCTGGCCAATAACGCCCCGCAAATCAGCGATAACCCGGCTGCTTGAGGGTGGCAGATCCGAAAGGTCGAAGGGGTCTGCCTCTGCTTCGGCCAAGCCGGCCGGCTTCCTTACCGGCGCAGTCTCGTAGGGCGGTATGCCGCCGACGCGCGCGATCTTTTCGATCGTCAGCGGGCTGAGCTGCGCGACGTTCTGCGGATCCTTCAGCCACTTGGAGAGTGTGGAGTGATCGATGCCTGCCTCGCGGGCAAGATTGGTCGGCCGCCATTTCCGGTGATCCAGAATGGCGTTGACCCAAGCCAGCTGTTTGCGACGAGCGTTTTCCACAAGGACAAGCATTAGCGCGGGGAACTCCAAACAACTGCGCGTGAATGTTCGCTTGACAATGGGGAGCAAATCACACTTTTTCACATTATGGAAGGAGATCGCCGATGAAGTCGTGGAAAGAGATCGAAGATCGCCGGGCGCAGGTCGGGCTTTCCCGAGCGGAAATGTGTCGCCGCGCCGGCATCTCCGAAAGCACCGTGTTCAAGGGCCTGCAGCGGACCGGAACACCGTCGCCTTCGGTGCGCCGTATCCTCGCCATGGTGCTGAGGGCGGCCGAGGTTACCGGCGAAACGCAGGACAAGCCGCACTCGCCGGCCGGCGAGGTGACGTCATGATGGCCGCGCTCGGGATCTGGCTGATGACCTTCATCGTGCTGTGGCTGGCCTTCATGGTCGGCGCGCGGATCCGCGAGGACGAGCGCCCCCGCCATCCGATGGAAGGAGACGGGGAATGAAGGCGCATCGGCAATTCCTGCTCGCGTCGGCTTCGCCCTTCGCCATCGCGGCCGACAGCTTCGCCCGCCTCCGGCTCGAGCGCGACCAGGCGCGGCGATCGGACGGCGAAATTCACGCCATCGTCGATGCGCGGGTGCTGGAAGGCGCCAAGGCCCGGTTCGAAGGGGACGGCGCATGAGCGAGGAAACGACGCTCACGATCGACACGCTGTTGCGATCCATGCGGACGATCGAGTTGGCGCCGGCGGTGCCACGCTTCATTCCGTCCGCTCACCTCGTGGACACGATCGAGGACTGGTCGGATTGCCGCTCGCCGAGCCGGGCAATGCGCCGTCGCAGGCAGGGGCACCGCCAGCGCGTGCGGTTCGTGCAGGTTCCCAAGCCGGACGGATATCGGGTCGGCAACGACATCTTCATGCATCCCGCCACCCTGCAGTTGATGCAGGAGACGTTGTCGCTCGCAATGGCGGACCGGATCGAAAGCGTGGCCTTCTACAGAGGCGGAGGCCGGACATGATGCTCGCCTTTGCCGTGTCGGACCGACTGGCGGCCGGGGCCGATCTCGCGGCGCGGCGGGCCTTCGCACAATCGCTGATCGACGACATCAACGCCAACGCGCTGGAGCAGGGCGTGCGCGGGGTGCGGCTCGCGCGCGTGCGCCTCGCCGAGCTCGACGACGGCTCGCAGGTGGTGACGGTCGAAGGGGAGGCCGGCCGGACGCCGGCCACCATGCAGGATTTCATGCAGGCGCGCCGCAGGGCGCAAACAGGAGGCGCAGGGTGAGCACTGAACTTGGAATTACGAAACTGCCGCACGGCTATCTGGTCGATGACGGACGCGGCGACAATCTGGCGGCGCTGTCCAATTTCTCGCACCTGGTCGACTGGCTCGCCGACGCGTTCGACGAGGCGGCCTGCCGGCGAGGAGCGCCCAAGGGGCGCGCGTTGGAGGTGTCGGATCGAATACAGGAGATGATCGACGGGCCGATGGGGCGATTGCAGGCGCGATTGGAAGGTCTGGACGATGTTGGCAATGCGCTCGCCGCGCTCCTGGCGGACGCGGCTTCGGCTGAAACGGCCGTCGAGACCGAGGAGGATCCGCCGTTCGAGGAGGATCCGATGGCCCAGTTCCTGGCGGGGCCGGAGCAGATCGTTTCGGAAGAGACCGAACGCAAGGTGCGCGAGACGCTTTCGGAAATTCCGGTCGCAAAGGACGAAGCGCCGCAGCCGGAAACCAGCGTCGAGCCCGCGCCGGAACCGGCGCCTTCCGCCGCTGCCTCCCCTGCCGACACGGTCGAGACGCTGACCGACAATCAGACGCGCGTGCTCGACGCGCTGCAATTGCGGCAGCTGCAGGCCGGGCCCGGCCGGTTCAAGGTGACGATCAAGCAGATCGCCCAGGCGAGCGGCGTCGCCAGCACGACCGTGCCCGCGGTGACGCGGGCGCTCGCGTCCAAGGGCCTCATCACCATCCACAGCACCGGCCAGCCCGCCGCGCCCGTCTATTACGAAGCCCCGATGACGGACGAAGGCGATGGAGACGAGGCGTGAAGGACGATCCTTGCTTCACATGCAATCTTCCCGACTGTGACGAAACGAGCCGGGGTTGTGCCGTTAGACAGCTCAACTGCAGCTATTCGGCCAAGATCAAGGCCGGACGGCATGACGAAATCCGAAGAAGCGAGCGCGAGGCGCAAAACGAAGTCTTCAGTTGGTGGCATCTGGAGCGCATGGCGCAGGCTGCCGAGGGTGTGAGGCCGTACAAGCGTTTCGATCGGCAAGCAGGAGGCGGCGCGTTATGACCTCGCATCCCGTTAGCGAGCCGATGCTGGCGCAGTTTCTCAATGCGGAGAGCGACGCGGCGCGGGCCGCGCTGCTGCTGGCGACGCCGCCGATCGTTCTGGTCGAATTCCAGGGCCAGTATCGCCGCGCCCTCGAGGCCGTGGAGATGACCGCCGGCACCGCCTATCTCGACGCGTTGCTGGCGATCCTCTCGGCGCGGCGCGACCAGTGGGGCCGGCCGGAGCGTTTCCTCGAGGTGCAGATCGACGCGGCCCGGATGATGCTCTGCATCGGAGCCGGCAGCGTCGCGTTCTCGAAAGCCGGCAGCGCACCCGCCGGCTGAGAGGCGGGCGGCGGTTCCTCTCGTTTCTGCCGCCGCCCGTTTGAATTGTTCCCGCCTTCGGCGGCCAGAGTTCCGCGTTTCACGAGTTTCCTCCCAGACTGCCGGGCGGTTTGAGTACCGCGTGCCGCCCGGCTCTTTTTTGGATGCGACCTGAAAGGATCGGCCATGAATTTCGGAAACGTAATCGAAGGACTGAAGCAGGGGCGTCGCTATGCGCGCGCCGGATGGAACGGAAAGGGCATGTGGATCGCCCTCACGCCGGGTTCGCTCTTTGAAGCCAAGCACGCGAGGCCTGGCCACGCGGCCAAGCATCGGGCGGACGAACTGCAGCGCGATCAGCCGCACGAAGGTGCCGAGGGCCTCATCGAACTGGCGCCGCACATCGACATGCGCGCCGCCGATGGAACGATGGTGATCGGCTGGCTGGCTTCGCAGACCGACATGCTCGCCGAGGATTGGGAAGAGGTCGCGGCCTAAGCCATGGAGCGGCCCCGCAAAACGAAGCGCCGGCGGCGGCCGCCGCCGCGCGTCCAGCCGAACCGGTTGCCGCGCTACAAGCGCGCGCGGCTGGCTTCGGCCTGGTCGGCCTATCTGCAGGCGGTGGCCGTGGTGGCGCGGGTGTCGGGCCTGCCGATGGAGGCGATCGCCGCGCGGCGCGGGGCCGGCCGGATCGGCGGCGAACTCGCCTTCTGCCGATCGGCGGCGATCTATCTCGCGGTTTGCGGCCTCGACACGCAGCAGGCGCATCTGGCGCAGGCGCTGTCCCGGCCGCGCTGGCCGATCTGGAACGCCTGCCGGAGCATCGAGGCGCGCCGCGACGACCCGAAATTCGACCTGCTTATGACGTCGATGGAAAAGATGCTCGGAGAGACGGCGTGACGGCGACCGGCCCGACATTCGCGGACATCAAGATCGCGCTCGAGGACAGGATCGAGAGCCTGGTGCGCGACTTGGTGCCGGACGGGCACAAGAACGGCAAATACTGGATCGGCAAGAACCCGACACGGGCCGACCGGCATGGCGGCAGCTTCTGGGTGCTGATCGGCAAGAACCCCGGCGTGTGGCGCGACGAGGCGACCGGCGACGGCGGCGACGTGATCAGCCTCGTCCAATATGTCGGTCAGCTGCCGGACTATTCGGCGACGCGGAGCTGGTGCCTGAAATGGCTCGGCTGGTCCAACGGACCGGTCGCGCCGATGAGCGACGCCGCCAGGCGGGCCGACGAGGCGCACCGGGCGAAGATCCGCGCCGAACAGGACGCGGCCGACCAGGCGGAGCGCGAAAAACAGTCAAGACGGGCCTTCGCGTTGTGGCTGAAGGCCGAGCGGCTGGAGCCGAAGGACTTTCCCGGCTCGATCGTCGATCGATATCTGCAGGGGCGCGGGATCGACCTCGTGACGCATCGCATCGCCGCCGGGCTGGAGCTTCCCGGCGCAATCCGGTTCCTCCCGGCGCATGACTACGTCCTCGCCGAGGGCAAGGGGCGGATCGCGCTGCCCTGCATGATCACGCTGATGAGCGACGCGGCCGGCAAGGCGCAGGCGGTGCACCGCACCTGGCTGAAGCCGGACGGCAGCGGCAAGGCGGATCTCCCCGACCCGAAGAACAACAAGCCGCGCAAGATCTGGCCAGGCCCGAAAGGCGCGGTCATGCGCATCGCCAAGGGCGAGACGGGCCTCTCGCCGGAACAGGCGGACCGGAAGGGCAAGCGCGGGCCGCTGGTCATCACGGAGGGCGTCGAGGACGCGTTGTCGGTGGCGATCGGCTGTCCGGAAATGCGCGTCTGGGCCGCCGGCACGCTCGGCAATATCGGCAACGCGCCGATGCTGGCCTGCGTGACCGACGTGACGGTGTGCGCCGACAATGACTGGCACAACCCGCAGGCCGCGCGCGACCTCAAGGCGAGCATCGACGCGCTGAAGGCGCAGGGCCGCAGCGTGCGCAAGGCGCGCTCGCCGATCGGCAAGGATTTCAACGACCTCTTGAAAGGAGAAACGGTGAAATGAGCGAAGAACGCGACGCAAACAACAACTGGAAACGCCCGCTGGCGCTGGGGATCGCCATCGCGATCGTGTTGCTGGCGATCGGGGCAAACGGCGCCCTCCACGAACTGGCAAAGGGAGCAGGACAATGAAGGCGCATGAGATCCACTGGCTTTCGGCGAAGATGGCGGCGCGATGCGCGTGCGGCCTGCCGGAGCAGGACGGCGACGCGGCGGCGATGCGGATGAAATCCGATTTCGAGAACGTGCCGCGCCAGCTCTACGACTATTGCCGCGACCGCAGCTTTCCCGCCCCGGAGACGATCGCGCGGCGCTGGGGCCAGATGATCGCGCGGCCGTTTCCGTTCGCCAGGCTGGCCGACGCGCCGGAGCCGGTGCAGGTGTTCTTCACGGTCTATCGGGCGCTGGCGCAGGTGCTGGAGCCCTGGCGCGAGCCGGACGACGAAACGCCGGCGGGGCCGGTGGAGCTGGCGGCCTGGGCCTCGCCTGCTGTCCACCACGCTTTCGGCGAATTGGATCTGAGCGTGGCCTTCGCGTTGATGGACGACGGTGATGGCCCGCTCGAACTCCTCAAGAGCGTGGCCACCTCGGATGTGGAAGAGATGGCCCATCACATACTCGGATGCAGTCGAAACGCCGCCGAGATCCTGCAGTCTTTCGCCGCCCAGATGTTGGGTCGGTTCCCAGCGGAGGAGTCGGCCGATGACGGTGTGGAAAACGATGCTGCGGGTTCGGCTGCGGGCGGTGAAGGCGGCGGGGCAGACGCCCCGAAAAAGCCCGCCCGCAAAGCCAGGCGCGCGACAAAGACGACGCCCAACACGTAGACCCAACTAGACCATGGCCGGAGACAAGACCGGCGGCGACCAGGGCGATCCGTTCGATCCCTGGTCGCCGGCCAAGCCGCTCGCATCGCAAAAGGGACTTGCCGCCGGCATGGGCGGCAAGGACGCCGTGCGCGCCGCGATCCTCAACGCCGAGGAGGAGCCGAAGACGGCCGAGCTCGGCCGAGACGATCCATTCCCGGGGCAGAAGATGGACGGCGCGGAGCCGGGAAAGTGGTCGGCCGACGAATTCGGCCTGCCGCCCGGTTGCCCGGTCATGCCGCTCGGCACCGACAACGGCCAGTTCTTCTTCCTGGACACGATCGGCCAGTTGCGCGTGCTGAAGGAAGGCGAGTTCGGCCAGGGGCCGCTCAACGGCCTCTTCATGGGACGGCACCTCTGGCTCTACTGGGCCTTTCCCAAGAAGAACGCGGACGGCGCGGTGACCGGCTGGCGCGCCGAGAAGGTGCGCGAGTGCCTGATGGCGGCCTGCGGCCGCAAGGGCGCCTGGTCGCCGGCCAACAAGGTGCGCGGGCGCGGTTTCTGGACCGATCGGCAGGGCAATCTGATCCTGCATTGCGGGGATCGGCTGATCACGCGGCGCGGCGAGGAGCCGCTGGGCGAGTTCGAGGGCGCGGTCTATCCGACGCGGCCGGCGATCAACCGGCCCTGGCCGGAAGCGCTGGCCGGGCGGCCGGGGCCGGCGCTGGACCTGTTGCCGCATCTGCGCGCCTGGAACTGGGTTCGACCCGAGCTGGACCCCGTGCTGCTGCTTGGATGGATCGTGATGGCGATGGTCGGCGGCGCGCTCGACTGGCGGCCGGAATGCTTCATCCTGGGCGACAAGGGATCCGGCAAATCGACGCTGCAGCGCGACATCAAGGCGCTGTTCGGCGACGGCATCATCCAGACCGGCGACACGACCGCCGCCGGCATCTACCAGGATCTCCAGTTCGACAGCCTGCCCGTGGCGATCGACGAGTTCGAGGGCAAGGCCGACACGCGCAAGCAGAAGGCGGTGATCGAGCTGGCGCGGCTGTCCTGTTCCGGCGCACCGATGATGCGCGGCGGCGACAACCACAAGGGCACCAAGTTCTTCGGCCGGTCGGCCTATCTGTTCTCGTCGATCAACACGCCGCCGCTCGACCCGCAGGATCTTTCGCGCCTGGCGCTACTGCGGCTGCGGCCGCATGCCGAGGGCGCGGTGCGACCCGTCATCCCCGACCCCAGATTTCAGGAAATTGGCCGGCAGCTGATCCGGCGCGTCTGGGACGAGTGGCATCGCTGGCCGGCGGTGTACCAGGGCTGGCGCGAGTTCCTGGCGGGGTGCGGCCATGACGGTCGCGGCCAGGACACGTTCGGCACGCTGATGGCGGCGGCCGACATCGCGATCGGCGAGGACGCGGGCGCGCTGAAGATCGCGCTCGGCACCTATTGCGACCGCGCCGCCTGGACCGACCATTTCGAAGTCAGCGGCATGTTCGAGCATGACGACGCCAGCGAGAACTGGCGCCTGTGTCTCAACCACATCCTTTCGACGCGGATCGACGCCTGGAAGAACGGCACGCGCCACACGGTGGGCGAGGTGTTGACCGAATTCTGGGAGCGCAGCGACCCCGCTGCGAAGCTTTCCGGCGACCAGGAGCCGATCAGCTACAACGAGGCGCGCAAGCTCCTCGAGCAGACCGGCATGACGCTGATGAAGCCGACCGTGAAGGACGGCGCGTTCGAGCTGCTGATCCCCGACCAGCACACCGAACTCTACAAGCTGATGCGCGACAGCAAATGGGCCGGCGAGATGTCGGCCGGCAGCTGGAAATATGCGCTGCAGGCCGCGCCGGACGACTACTGGCGCAATGCCTCGGCGCGCATCGACGGGCTGAAGAAGCGCGGCACCGCGTTCCGTCTGAACGCCATTCTGGTCAGTCGCAAGGAGGCCGAGAGCTGATGACCAGGAGCGCGGGACAGGCGATGGCGGGAATTTGGGCGCGCGAAAACATAACAGCCCGTACCCCGACCCATAGTCTTCAGAGAAGTTTCCGCGCGGTGTTTCGAGCGGCCGGCGGGTCAGGGTGGAACAGTGGAGCGCGAGACGTTCCATTGCGAAGTCGCCACAAGGCACTGACATCATTGATGAAATCGACATCTGGAACAGTGGAACACTGGAACGGGAAAGCCTCGCGTGCGCGTGCGCGCGTAAGAGAATGCGTGTTCCATTGTTCCAATGTTCCACTTTCAGAAAGTCATAGAGTTATCAGTGAGTTAGCAGGAAAAGTGAATGGAACGGGCTTTGTTCCAGTGTTCCAGAAGCGTGAAAACACCTTGAAATTCAACCGCTTGAATAAAAAAGGGGGTGAATATGGCCGATGACAAGCAGACCGGGCTGGCCAAGGCCCTCGACCTGGACGGGAAGGCGGCGGAGCTGTCCGGCGAGCTGCGCCAGGAGGGCGAGGAGAAGATCCAGCACGATCTCTTCGCCGGCTCGAGCGTGTTCGGGACCATCGTGACGTCCGGCGGCGAGACGGTGAAGGGCGGACCGGGGCGGCCGAAGGGATCCCGGAACCGATCGACGCGCGACCTGGTCAAGCTGATCGAGGCGACGGGGAAGAACCCGATCATCGGGCTAGCGGAGGTCGTGGCCATGCCGATCGACGCGATCGCGGCGACGCTGGGCTGCAAGAAGATCGAGGCGGCCGAGTTCTGGCGCAAATGCGCGAACGACCTGGCGCCGTATGTGGCGCAGAAGCTGCCGATCGCGATCGACCTGCCGGGGGCCAATGCGGGCGTGCTGGCGGTGTTCATGGGCGCCGCCCAGGGCGACGAGCCGAGCCTCGACCAGGTGTTCGGGCAGCTGATCGAGGGCAATCAGGAAATGCAGCAAAATCAAGAGCTTAGCGAAGCCGACGACGAGGCGGCACACGACGAACCGGCACACGATGAGGATAAGTGATTGAAAACGTTGAACAAACCTTTGACAGACCCGCTGATGCTGTTTCAGCGGCGCTTCGCCTGGCGCTGGCCGGCGAGAGGGACGGCAGACGGCCGGCGGGCCGGAGGGGTGGCCCTCTTCTCAGCCGGCCCGGCAGGGCGGGGCGTTCCCCGAAATCGGGTTTCGCTGAGAGAAGAGGGCATCGCCGTGCGATTTTCAGCTTCCGAAACGGGTCTCGCCGGTTCGCATATGTGCGGGAAACCAAACGCGGTGGCCCTGGGGTCGGGGGATATGGCGCGATGAATGCAGACCAGCAAGCCGCGATCGACCTCTATCGGAGCCTGAAGCTCGAGAAAGTGGATCTGCGATCCTACCAGGTGCCGGGCCCGGTAGCGGAAGCGTTCATGAAGGACCGGGCGAACTGGGTGCGGTTCATCATGGGGCCGATCGGCTCGGGCAAGACGAATGTCAACTTCTTCGACAAGCTGACCTGCGCCAATTTCATGCCGCGATGCAGCAAAGGGCAGTTTGCCGGCCACCGACTTCACCGGCATCTGGAGATCCGCGACACCTATCAGAACCTTTGGGGCACGACGGTGCGTTCATGGTGGTCCTGGTTCGGGCCTGATGTGGGGAACTGGTCGGGCGGGGAGGGGCGGAAAGCGACGCATCAGCTCGTTTTCCAAATGCCGGATGGCGGCAATCTCTATTTCGAGATCGTGTTCCAGGCGATCCAGGACGCTGACGTGGACGCCGCCTTGCGCGGCATCGAATTCACGACGGCGAACATGGGCGAGGCCGACCAGCAGTCCGGTGACGTGCTCACCTATCTGATCGGCCGCGCGCTGCAGCAGCGCTATCCGCCCAAACGGTTTTTCGATCCGGGGACCGACTATTACACCTGCGTAACGGGCGACTTGAACCCTCCGGATCCGGAAAACTGGACCTATGGCGTGTTCGAAGAGGACAAGCCTACCGGCCACAAGCTTTATCGCCAGCCGTCCGGGCGCGGACCGAACGGTGAAAACCGGCAGGCGATCAGTCGTGAGATCTACGAAAAGATGGCAGTCACCAACGCGCACCGGCCCTGGTGGGTGCAGCGCATGGTGGACGGGCAATGGGGTTACTCGCGCGAGGGCGAACCGGTCTATCCGGAATATGACGATCTCGTGCATTGCGACGCGGAGGGCCTGAAGGCGATACCGGGGCTGAAGTTGCGGCTCGGTTTCGACCAGGGAGTGACCGGCCCGGCCATGCTCGTGTTGCAGTGGACGCCTGACGGGCAATTGCGGTTGCTTGGCGAGTATTGTCCCGGCCGGATCGGGCCGACCGGCTTCGGCCGGGGGTGCAAGGTCTATCTCGCATCGGAGTTTCCGGGCTTCGAAATCGAGCGGGCGACGGGCGATCCGGCCGGCTTCTACGGCGGCGACAGCGAGACCGGCGACCTTGCGATGTTCGAGACCGTCCAGCAAGTGATGGGGATCACGATCTGGCCCGCCGAAAGCCAGGAACTGAACATTCGCCAGGACGGGGTGCGGCAGCTGCTGCGCTACCGGATCGATGGTCACAAGCCGGCATTCATCCTGGACGGGACGCGCGCGAAGAAAACGCGCAAGGGCTTCAATTCCGGCTATCGCTACAAGAAGCGCAAAGGCAACGACAACCGGACAGACCCGGTGCCGGAGAAGAACGAATTCTCCAATCCGCACGACGCGCTGCAATACGCGGTCGAGGATCTTCTCGGCGTCGCCGGCATCGTGCGCGGCGAGTTGATGGGCGGGCGCGGCGACAAGATCCACACGGACGGCGCCGGCTACGACGAGCCGGTCGGCACCGTGATGATCAACACCGATTTCGACGTGTACCGGTCATGATCGAGTTCCGCCCGGCCGAATTGGAGGATCTGGTCGCGGTGCGGCGGGCAACGCCGCGCCGGCACTTCCAGAAGCTGACGATGCAGATCCGCGACTATCCGGCCTGGGCGATCCGGTCGGGCGAGGAGCGGCTGGGCCTGTGCGGACTGGCGCCGATCGGCAGCGGAGTGATCGAGGCGTGGTTTCTCGCCTCAACGCGACTGCGGCATTCGCCGCACCGGGTGGCGGCGATGCGGGCGCTGATGCTGCGGCTGGCGACGGTGCTGCCGAACGACCTGCTGATTTGCCGCATCCTTGAGGGCCATCGTGCCGGCGAGCGGATCGCGCGGCTTTCCGGGTTCCTGCCGATCGACGAGTGGTTGCCGGGCACGCGGGTGCGCACCTGGGTGCGGCCCCCCGACGCTAAAACATAACAGCCGATGCGCGCTCTTACTGTTGCGGACCGTAGCTCAGAACGGGACGCGATCCATGGAACAAATCGGAAAGCTGTTCGGCGCGCAGCAGGGGCCGACCGCGGCCGAGAAGGCACTGCAAGCGGATCAGTACCAGAAAGCCAGCCGCGCCGACGCCGAGGCGGATCAGCGCCTCGCGCTCGCCAGCCGGGCGAGCAGCCTGCGCAAGTCGCTCGCCTATCGCGACCAGTCCCGCAAATCGACGCTTGGCGGCTGATGGCGGATACGTCTCAACAGGACATGCCGGCGCGCGACCTCAAGCGCACGTCCAAAGCATGCGAGGCAGCCTATCAGGACTGCTCCGGCCAGAAAGCGCGGCTGGACGAACTCTATGAATACGTGCTGCCCTATAGGGCACCCTCCGGCACGGGCTCGGCGACCACGTCAGGCCGGGTCGATCGCGTTTTCGACAGCACCGCGACCAAGGCGGCGTTCCGCTTCGCCGGGCGCATGCAGCAGGATGTGACGCCGGCCTTTCAACGTTTCTTCGAACTGAAGGTCGGTCCGTATCTCAACATCGACGGCGACGAAAAAAAGGCGATCGAGGAAGAACTGGCGATCGTGACGGCGAAGGTCAGCGCCGTCATCGAGGGCGCGGATTTCGCGGTGTCCTCCGGCGAGATGTATCTCGACCTGTTCGGCGGCACCGGGGCGATGCTCATTCTCGAGCACGAACACGACATCGCGCGCTTCCTGGCGGTGCCGATCGGCGAGATCGCCTTGCGCGAGGATGGCGCCGGCCATGTCAACGGGATCTACTGGAAGAAGGAATTCAAGGCTTCCAACATTCCCGGCATGTGGAAATCGGCACGGTTGAGCGACCGGCTGAGGCGGCTGATCGAAGACGAGCCAGAGACCAAGGTCAGCATCACGCAGGCCTGCGAGTTCGACGAAGAGAGCCGGATGTGGGAGTTCTCGGCGTTCGACAGCGACCACGGCAAGGACGAGGGATCGATCCATGCGGTCAACGAACGGACCTGTCCCTGGATCACGCCCCGTTTCTACAAGGTTCCCGGCGAGGCGATGGGGCGCGGCCCCGGCCTGATGGGCCTGCCGACCGCCAAGACGCTGAACAAGGTGACGGAGCTTTCGATCAAGGCTGCGGCCTTCGCCATTCTGGGCCTGTGGATCTATCGAAACGACCGGGTGTTCAACCCGAAAACGGCGAAAATGGCGCCTGGCGCGATGTGGCCGGTCGGCGCGACAGGCGGCACGATGGGCGCTTCGATCCAGAAACTGGACGTGCCCGGCCGTTTCGACATCTCGAACCTGATCCTGCAGGATCTGCGCGAGAACGTGAAGCAGGTGATGCTCGACGACACGCTGCCGCCCGACAGCGGCGCGGTGCGTTCGGCGACGGAGATCGTCGAGCGGATGAAGCGGCTCAGCCAGGACCTGTCCGGGGCCTATGCGCGGCTGATCCTCGAAATCATCAAGCCGCTCGTGCAGCGGATCATCGACATCCTTTATCGCCGAAAGCTGCTGAAGGTTTCGATTTCGATCGACCAGCTGATCACACGGGTCGAAGTGGTGTCGCCGATCGCCAAGCAGCAGCAGGCGCAGGACGTTTCGTCGCTCGTCGAATGGCTGCAGATCACGGCAGGGCTCGGCGGGCGCGAAATGATGATGCTCACCGCGAAGGTGGAAGACGTCTTCACGGAGATCGGCCGCAAGCTCGGCATTCCGGAACGGTTCCTGCGCTCGGAGACCGACAAGAAGAAGATCCAGCAGGCGCTGGCGCAGATGATCGCGCAGCAGCAACAGCAACCGGAGCCGGCGCAACCGCCACCGGCGCAGCCGATCGCTTAAGGCAACAGGGCAGGGCACATGACGACTATCGACAAGTCGAACGACCACGGCATCGATCCGGACGATCCGGGGCGGTATTTCGGCGAGCAGCCGTCGCTGGACGATCTTCTCGGCGCGGCGATGCGGTCGCTCGGCATGGAACAAGGCGCGGGCTGGGGCGGGATAGAGAGCCCGGCCGACGCGCTCGCCAAGCAGCGCGAGGAAAGCACGCGGGCGATGAAAAACGAGGCGAACGCCTTTCGCGACTGCTTCATGACGCCGGCCGGCCGCAAGGTGCTGGAGATCTTCCTCGATCAGTCCCTGCGGGCCGAGCCTTATCCGGAAGATGCGCAACTGCCAATGGACGTCATCGCGCCGCTGCTGATGGCGCATGACGTGCGCTGCAAATTCGTCAGGGGTATTTTCGCGGCCATCGCCCTGGCGGAAAACAGGCCGAACCAAGCACAGGACGACGAACGATGAGCAATGATCACGGGCTCAATCCCGCCCCCGACACACCGCCGCTGGATCCGCCCGGCGGCCAGCAGCAACCGACGACGCCCGGCGGTCCGCCTGCCGGGCAACCGCCGGCAAGTCCGCCCGCCCAGCCCGACCCGAACGACGCGACCCAGGGCAACCGGACGCTGCCGATCGGCGGCGGCGACGGGCAGAACGCGCAGCTGCACAAGCCGGACGGCCTGCCCGAACACCTTATCGGCCAGTCCGACCAGGAGACGATCGACCGGCTGGCCAACGCCTACAAGGGTGCGCGCGACGAACTGGCCAAGGGCAAGTCGCCGGACGTGCCGGAAAAGGCCGACGCCTACACGTTCGAATGGCCGGAGGCCTTGAAAGGATCGATCGCCGAGGATGACCAGGCGGTCGCGACCTTCCGCGAAATCGCGCATGAGCACGGTTTCACGCAGCAGCAGATCGACGCGGTTCCGAAGTTCTTCGAGAAGATGGCGGAAAAGGGCCTGATCGAGCAGCCGATCGACAACAACGCGCTCCTGGAAAGCCTCGCGCCGGCCGACTTCAAGGGTTCCGCGACGGACAAGCAGGTGCGCGGGGCGCAAAGGCTGACGGCCGCCGACAGTTGGGTGAAGCAGTTGACTGAGGCGCAGGGCTACACCGACGGCATGAAAAACGAATTGCGCCTGCTGACGACGTCGGCGGACGGTGTGGCGGTGATCGAAAGCCTGATGCGCGGCGGCATGACACAGAGCGTGCAGCCCGGCGGCCAGCCGGCGCCGAGTTTCACCAAGGCGGAACTCGAGGCGCGTGTCGCCGACCCGCGCAACGACAGCGGCAATCCGAAGTACCAGCCGGATTTCGCCGAACGCACCACGGCGATGTTCAAGGAATTCTATCCCGACTGAGCAGAATGCGAATACCCAGAGGGCGGTCTGGTACAGCTCGCGAGGCTCCCAGCACCTTTGAGGGACGGTACGACCGTAGGGACTCAGTCCGCCGCCCGTTTTCTCGCTATCCCGCCTGCAAGCGCAAGTCGCCGGCGGGAGATCCCCTAAAACATAACAGCCCGCGCGCGCGCCTATCGTCTCCCGGCATCGGTGGATGGACCCGGAACGCGCTTGGCACCCGTCAGACATGAAAGGCCCGAGCAGCGGCTGGCACTCGGCCCCCGGCTTGAACCTCTCATTCACGGGAACAGACCATGTCTCAGACAGCATCCAACCATTACGTGCAGCAGTGGAAAATGACCGCGCTGCACGAATATCAGTCGGGCGGCTTCGCGCTCCGCAACACCACGACCGCGCCGGAGAAGATCACCGGCGAGAAAATGCACTTCCCGATCTTCGGCATCGTCGAGGCCGAGGAAGACGTGAAGCGCGGCGACACCGCCAAGCCCTCCAATCCGAACGACACCACGGTGGCGGTCGATACCAAGAAGAGCCGCGCGTTCGAGGAGGTTTATGAGGACGATCTCGACCAGATGACCGTCAACCGCAAGCAGGCGGTTTCGAAGCGTTCGGCCGCCGCGCTGGGCCGCGTTCACGACAAGACGATCGTGCGGGCACTTCGCGCCGCGACCCAGGAGGTCGGCGCGTTCACCGACCTGATGAGCGTCAACACGCTGGTCAAGGGCAAGCAGGTGCTGATGGCGAACGACGTCGAGGTGCAGGACGGCAACGTGTTCGTCGCGGTCGACAGCGTGAGCTGGACGATGCTGATCGGCGACAAGCGGATCGCCAATGCGGACTATGTCGGGCCGGACCTGCCTTTCGTGAAGGGCAATCTCGCCAAGAGCTGGAACGGCATGCACATCTTCTCGCTGTCCGACAAGACGCTGCGCGAAAAGGACGCCGACACCCAGGCGACCTGCCTGATGTGGCACCGCTCGTCGATCGGCTTCGGCTATGTGCGCGAGCTCACCGGAACGGTGGACTGGGACAACCGCAAGGATTGCTGGACCCACAACATGCGCATGCGCATCGGCTCCAAGCTGCTGCTGCCGGAAGGCACCGTGAAGCTGAAGGCGAAATACGTCCCCAACGACATTTCGTTGCCGACCGCCTGATCTCCGGCCTGGCCTTCGGGCCGGGCCCCGCCTCTTTGCAAGAAGGGCACCCCTGAAACAACGATCGAAGGAATACGACAATGCGAGTTCTTGGAAACGGGCGCATCCGCCGGAAGGGCGAAGGCGTCTCCTACGGTTCCGGCGCAAACATCAAGCAGCTTTGCGACTGGGACTACGCGACCAGCGACGACGTGGCGACGGTCGAGACCGCCGGCCATTTCAACGACATGGCGGATGTCATGCAGGTCGGCGAGATCATCGACGCGCGGCTCGATCTCGACGGCACGCCGGTGTTCATGCAGTACATGTGCAGCGCCAATGACGGCACCAATGTCGCCATCATCCGCACCGCCGACCTGGAAACGGCCGGCGGCGGCGCGCGGGCCGTCGTTCCCACCGCAGACGGGCTGACGACCGGTCTCATCCTGCCGGGCGACCGTCTCGTCGAGGCGACCAGTGCCGACGCGAACCACATCCTGACCCTGCCGTTGGCAACGGCCGCCACGCGCGACCGGGAGATCCATATCTGGGTCGCGCCCTCGACGAACTGCGAACTGCGCACGCCGGCCGACAGCGACCAGACGATCAACAACGTCAACAGCGACGGCACCAACGAGGCGCTGCTCACGCATACGCAGCTCTATATCTGCCGCCAGCACCTGGCGACCGGATGGCTGCTGCAGGCCTTCACCGCGCTCGGCGCCGTGGCGACCGCAATCGTTCCGGACTGATCTGGCGATCAATCCGGTTCTCGCTTCCCCGGCCGATCGGCCGGGGAGGTCTTCCCTGTAGCGTCGATCGGGATCGGGCATGGACAAAATTACGATCATCAACCGTTCGCTTTCGCGCATCGGTTGCCGGCCGATCCAGAGCGAAACGTCGCCGGGGCCGGCCGGTATCGGCGTCGTGCTAACCTACGACGCCATTCTCGAGGACTTGCTGTCAAAGTACCCTTGGCATTTCACGACGCGGTTCGCAGCGCTTTCCCGCCTGACTGAAACGCCGCCGCTCGGCTGGACCTATGCCTTCCTGCTGCCGCCGGGCCGACTGGCCCTGCCGCGCGCCTATTTCGAAAGCGCCAGCGACAATCGGCCGCTTTCGCGGTTCCAATTGTCCGAACACAAGGTCTTCACCAAGACGGAAGCGCTGTTCGCCGAGTTCCAGGTCACTCCGCCGGTGGCGCATTGGCCCGGCTATTTTCGCGAGCTGGTGACGCTTTGCGTCGCAGCCGAATATGCGCTCGAGATCCGCGAGGAGCCGTCGCTGCGCGACCGGTTGCGGCGCGACGCCTACGGTCCGCCCGAATACCAGGGCGACGGCGGCCAGTTCAAGGTGGCGGCGGACCTGGACGCGCAGGCGGGCGCGTCGAAGCAGCCGGCGGGCGGCCGCAATCCGCTGTCCGACATTCGCGAAGGCTACAGCGCCGACGACGCGCGCAACGGATGGGACTGGTAGCCGATGGCGCGCATCACGACCGTCCAGGCCTCGCACACCTATGGCGTGCTCGACCCGCTGATCATCGAACGCCGGGACACGAAATTCGTGCCCGGCTCGCTGGCGGACGGGTTGAACATCATCATGTTGCCGCAGGGCGGCTATCGGGATCGCGGCGGATCGACGGACTTCAGCCGGGTTCGCAAAGCGCTTTCCGAGGTGGCAATCTCGTCCGGCATGCTGACCCTTTCCAACGGCGGCACCGCGGCGGATCTCCTGGACCCGGACGAAACCATCACGACAAGCGCAGCCAGCGGCACGCGCTTCGTTCTGTTCGAGATCGATTTCGGATCGGCGACCAAGCTGCATTTCATCGACGTGGACGGCGTGTCGATCGCCAGCACGGGGGCCTCCGGCGCACTCATCGCCGAATATTACGACGGGGCCGACTGGCAGGCTTTCGGCGCCGCGCTGGCGCTGGACCTGACAAGCCGGAACAGGCGCTTCGCCAGCGGCGGGCCAGGGCATGCCGGTCACACCGCGCAGCAGTTCCGGGTGGCCGTGGACGCGACGACGGCGGCCGGCGCGGTGAGCGTTTCGGGTGTCAGCGCGCATGTCGAGACATCGACCAAGACGGACGCGATCGTGCAGCCGTTCACGGGGGAAGACGCCAGCGAAACCGAGATCGTTTTCACGGCCGGGAATGCCGACATCTTCAAGGTGGGCGTCTGGAAAGCGTCGGCAAACTGGCCAGTGACCGAAAGCCAGCTGCGCAAGGTCAAGCCTGAACAGCGCTATGACACGTTGCTCGGGTTCGAGCAGGATCTGCAGCCGCACCGGCTCTTGAGAATGGGCGACGATGCGGAGTGGTCGAGCGCACCGATCACATTCACGAACGTGCCTCTCGTCGATTACGGCGGGGTCTACACCAACGGCGTCAACGAGAAGCAGGAGATCACGCTTTACAGCATCTCCGAAGGCCAGCAGTTCGAATTGACGCTGGAGGGGCTGACGACGACGGCGATCGCGCGCGGCGCAAGCGGCGCGGCGACGGCCGCGAGCATCACATCGGCGCTGGAAGCGTTGTCCAACACCGACAGCGGCATCACGGTGACGGCCAGCTCGACGACGACCTTCGTCATCGAATTCACGGGTGGGGCGAATGCGGAGCGGGACTGGCTGGTGATGGGCGCGACGGCGCTCGACGGCGACGGTTTCGTGCGGGTGCGCACGCTGCAGGAGGGCAAGGCCGCAGGAGAGCCGATCATCTCGGCAAGTGCCGGCTGGCCTGCAGTGGGCCGGTTCGTCAAGCAACGGCTGCTGCTGGGAGGACTGAAGAAACGGCCGAACGACGTGCTCGGCAGCGTGCAAGGCGATCCCTACAACCTCAACACGGAGATTGCGGTCTCGACTGCGGCCTTTTCCTACGAGGTGGAGTTTCCCGACAACACCGTCATTCGCGACATGGTGTCCGCTTCGGCGCTGGTCATCCTGGGCGACAAGCAACTCGCCTTCCTGCGTGACAACACGCTTTCGGCGACAACTGCGCCGAATTTCGGGTTTTCGGACAGTCCCGGCGTCAAGCAACAGGTCGCGCTCACCTCGTCCGACAATGCGCTGTTCTATGTCCAGGAGGGCGGCAACACGCTGCGCCTGGCGAACTATACCGCGCTCGAGGAGAATTACGTCGCCGACAACGCCTCCATTCTCTCGGCGCACCTGGTTCGCGATCCCATCGACATGCGGCGTCGCCGCGCAAGCGGCATCGTCAACGCGGATTTGCTCGTCATGGTCAATGCGGACGGCACGGCGACGGTGCTGACGATGATGCGAACGCAGGAGGTTTCCGGCTTCGCGCCCTGGTCGACCGACGGCAGCTATGTCGCGATCGCGGTGACGCGTTCGAACACGATGTGGATGCTGATGGAACGCGAAATCGACGGCACGGCGGAAATCCGCCTCGAGCGGCATGATCCGGACGGTTACCTCGACGAGGCGATCACGCTCGAAATCGCGGTGGCGACGACGACGATCACAGGGTTGTCGCGGTTCAACGGCCGCGACGTGTGGCTGCAGCATGACGGCAGTTTTTCCGGGCCGTTCACGGTTTCCGGAGGGGAGGTCGAATGCGACATCGCGCTGTCCGGCACGGTCGTGGCGGGCAGCTGGATTGCGCCGTTCGGCACGGATCCAAAAGTGTCGCTCGCCGAGGAGACACAGCGCCGGCCCGCGCGGCTGAAGCGCGTCTGCAGGGCCGAGGTGTCGATCTACAATACGACGTCGCTGGCGATCGCGGCGAACGGCGCGCCCGCCGTGAACATGCCGCTGCATACAAGCGACAGCGTGATTACCGACCTTGGGCCGCTCGACCAGCCGGTGACCGGCAAGGTCATGGCCGAGGGCATGCACGGTTTCACGGAAGAAGGGCAGGTAACGATCACGCAGGTCTTTCCCGGCCGGATGATCACACGGTCGCTGGAAAAAGACGTGGTCGCTTGAGGAGACTGAGATGGAACTGGTCGGAGCCCTGTTCACCAAAGCCGTCGCCGGGATCGGCTCGGCGGCATCCGCCGTCGGCGGCGCAGCCACGTCGGGCGGGCTGTTCAGCCTGCAGAACATCGCCACGACATTCGGCGTCGTGGCGCAGATCGGCGGCGGCGTGGCGGGCCTCGCGCAGGGCCGGGCCGACGCCGCGCAAAGCGCGTTCGACAGCCGGCAGGAATTCGTCACGGCCAAGGAAACGTCGGCCGCGCTGAAAGCGGAACTGGCAAAGACGGTGTCCGACCAGGCCGTGCTGTTTGCCTCCGGCGGGGTCAATCTGGGATCGGTGTCGGTGAAGCAGGCGCGCCAGCAGGCGGTGAGGGATGCGGAATATGAGCTCGACATCGCGTCGTCGGGCGCGCTGGCGCGATCGCTGGCGCATCGAAGGGCGGCGCGCAATGCGAGGGCGCGCGGGAATGCCGCCCTGATCCAGGGCGTCGTCGGCGCGACGCAGACGCTGGCAGACGCGCAGCTTGACCGGAAGGAAATCGGCTGATGGCGCGCGAGATACCGACTTTCGATGCGCGCGCACCGCGTCGCGGATCCGTCGCGGTCAACAACGACACCGGCGCGGTCGGTACATTCCAGGCGATCGCGAGCGCGGCCGGCCAGATTTCCGGCAGGCTGGCCAATATGGCGGCGAAGGCAGCGAAGCGCGAGGGCGCGGAAGCCGGCGCGGCGGCGGCGATGCAGGTATCCATGCCCGGCGTGGATTTCGCCTTCCCCGAAACCGGACCTGCGGCGTCATCCGGCGACACGGCGGCGCGGATCCGCGATCGGCTCGTTCGGGTGCATGGTTTCGCGCCGCATGCCGCGCAGGCGGTTGCCGGCCACGCTCAGGCGGAAAGCGCGGGACGGCCGGACGCGAGCGGCGACGCCGGAACGGCGATCGGCCTGTTTCAGTGGCGTGGCGAGCGTGCGCGCCAGCTGGAGACCTATGCCGCGAGCCGTGGCGTCAACTGGAAAGACACCGACACGCAGATCGACTTCGTCGTGCACGAACTGAAGACGACAGAACGCTATGCGGGCCTGCAGCTTGCCGGCGCAGCGGATGTGGAAAGCGCAGTAGCGGCGTTCATGCATTTCGAGCGGCCGCAGGGATACAGCCGCGCGGATCCTCGCGCCGGACACAATTTCGCCGGGCGCCTGGCATTTGCGCAGGGGCTCGGCCACACGACAGGGAAGCGGACGGTCAGCGGCCGCCCGACTTATGTTGATCCCAACGGTGGCGAATATTCAGAGAAGACAGTCACGTTTCCTATTGGCGATCAATGGTATACGTTTCCGTCTGTCGATGAACTCGGCAATATTCAAACCGAGGATGAGGTTGCCGAGTACGTCAAGAAACACGGACCGATAGATCCAATCACGGGTGAAATGTTTCCCGTATTCGCCAGTCGCGAAAAAGCTGAAGACTACGCGAAGCGGAGATCAGCGAGCCGTCTGCCCGGCGGCACGAGCGGCGCGGCGACCGCCGATGGCGGCGTGCGGGTTTCGTTGACCGGAACACTCGGCGGCATTCCGCAGATGCAGGGCGGAACAATCCGCGCGGACGCATACAACCAAGCGGCCATGGATATCGCCCTCAACCGCTTCGATACCAGCATGCGGGCGCAGATGGACGCGCTGGCGCTGCAGCACGAGGGCGATCCGAGCGCCCTGGGTGAAGCCCTGGACGGCGCCCTGAAAGGCTATGTCGAGGGTCAGCCGGCGAAGGTTGCCGCAAGCATAACGGAAAGCTTCGAACGCAATCGCGTGAGCCTGATGAGCGCGGCGGCCCGCCGCTACCAGGACCGCCTCGAGGAGGAACACCGGGTTTCCTTCGAAGCGCAGATCGCGAGCCGCAAGACATCGTTGATCCGCACAGCCACGACGTCGGACGTCACGCCCGAAAGCGACGCGGCGATCGCCGGCGAGCTGCGCGCCTTGCGGGCCGACATCGCCGCATCCGGCTTGCCGCCCACCGCGCGCGAAAGGCTGTTGCGGGAAACCGAACAGGACGTGGTCTCGGCACGGATCGTCGGCCGTTTCGACCAGATCGACGATCCCGCCGAGCGTGCCGCATATCTCCAGGAGTTCCAGGGCGAATGGGCGAAGGACAACGGGTTCGGCGGCCGGCTGGACGAACGAACCTATGACAAGGTCAATGCCGAGCTGATCCGGCGGGTGGAAGCCGACGAACTGGCCGCGGAACGCCGTGCGACCGCGGTGACGAAGCAGATCAACGGGCAGATATCGATCCTGAAAAAGGGCCTTCCTGTCCCGGAGGATCAGCGCCGGGCACTCTCGCAGGCGGCGGCGGAAACCGGTGGCGCCGCACTGACCTCGACCATGGATTTTCTCGACGGTCTCGCCGACTGGCAACGGGCGCATGTCGCCGTGCGCCCGCAAGTGGTCGCAGCGCAGATCGACGCCATGCGCGCCAGGATGATGCAGGACGGCGCAAACGAAAGCGCGTTGACGACGCTGGACGTGATGGAAGGCCTGCACAAGCAGATGATCGACGGCTTGCGCGACGATCCGCTGAGTTGGGCGCAGACGGCCGGCGTGGCGACGATCGAGCCGATCGACTTCTCCGACGACGCCGCGCTAACGGCGTCACTCGCGGAACGGGTCAACGACGCCGAGGCCGTCGCTTCGCATTACGGCGTCGCACCGCGTTATTTCACGCCCGCCGAGGCCGACGCGCTGAAGAAGGCGGTGCAGGACAATCCGTTGCAGTTGCCCGGCATCGTCGCAGGATTGACCGCCGGGCTCGGCGAGGCGACACCGGCGGCGCTGGCGGAGATATCGAAGGACGCGCCGGTGCTGGCGCATCTCGGCGGCCTCTTCCATGCGACCGGAAACCAGCGGCTCGCGGTCGAGATCGCCGAAGCGCTGCACATGCGCGCGCAAGACGGTTACAAGAGCCCTCTGCCCTCGAATGCAAAGCTGGAAAGCGCTGCGGCCGAAGCCACCGGCGCGGCCTTCTACGCGCAGCCGCAATTGCGCAATGCGGTGATGCGCACGGCCAATGTGCTGTTCGAGCGTCGGATCGCCGCGCTCGGCATCGATGCCAGCGATTTCGGCAATGCCGGCAACATGGCGCGCGAGGCCTACCAGCAGGCGATCGACGAGGTGTTGGGGGCGACGGAGCGCAATGGCGTCAAATATGGCGGGCTGACCATGGTGAACGGCGTCGAGACGATCGCGCCGCCCGACATGCGAGCAGACGCCCTGGAAGGGCTGATCCGCAATATCAGCGAAAGCGATCTTGCCTCGCAGATGGCGACCGGCAGCATCAACGGCGTGCCGATTTCGGTGCGTCAAATGCAGCGCGCGGTGCCCGTGAATGTCGGGCAGGGGCTTTACCGGCTGGCCCTGGGCGATCCCTATTCCGAGGATCCGCGTTATGTTCCCGCCCTGGACGGCGGCTATTTCGTCCTGGACGCCAGCCGCCTCGCCGAAAGGCGCCGCCTGCGGTTTCCGGCGCCGGATCCGTCGTCGCCGTTCATGAAACCGGTCGATGTTCTCGCGCCGACTGAGCGCCGGCTCGGGCTGCGCGGTGACGGATCGTGAGCTTCTATTTTCATCCTCCCCGTTCGAGCGCGCTGGACACATTCGCTGGCGGCGAGGCCGATCTCGGCGACATCTGGCGCGCGGCGCGGGACGCGGCGATCTATGTCGACAATTCGCTGGCGCGGGGCCAGGCGATGGAGGAAGCCTATGACCGGCGGATCGAGGCGATCCGGGCGGCAACCGGCACGACACTGGACAATCCGCAGCGCGCGGCGGTTTCCGGCATGCCCAGCCGCGAGGAGCTTGCGTCGATGTTGCCCGGCGAAAGCCGCTACGACGCGGCCAAACGCCGGTTTCGCGACGAGCTGAGCGCGCTCGCCGAGCGGTTCCCGGACAAGGCCGATCTGATCGGGGCGGGTCGTACGATCGAGGAAGACGCCCGCGCGATCACAAGTGAGGCGAGTGAGAGCGTGAGCCGGCTCGCCGGGTCACGGCCCGGCCTTGCGAAATGGGGCGCGCTTCTCGGCGGCGGCCTGTCGGGCAGTTTGCGCGATCCGTTGCAGGTTGCTGCTATCGTGGCAAGTGGCGGCCCCGGCGCGGCGCGCACGATCGGCGGCCGGATCCTGACGGTGGCCGCAAAAGAGGCGCTGATCAACGGCGCGGTGGAAGCGTCGCTGCAGCCGATGGTGCAGGCCTGGCGCGCGGAGGCCGGGCTTGATCACGGCGTCGAACAGGCGATGTTGAACATCGTCTTCGCAGCCGGCGCCGGCGCGCTTCTCGGCGGCGGCGTGCAGGGCGCCGGCGAATTGATCGGCCGGGCGTTGCGCGGAGCCGATCTGGACCGCGCGGCCGGCGCGCTGGCGGCCGACACGCGGATCCGCGAACCGGTGCGCCGCGCGTTGGCGGGCGACGCCGCCGCCGCCGCGACGGAACTGCCGACCATTCGCGAGGCGCTTCCGGCGGAAGCGCGGGGCGCGCTGGACGCGATCGAGACCGCTCGGCACTTCGACGCTGAGAAGCCTCGCGCGATCGAGCCAGACACGCACGACCAGGCGATGACACGGGCAAGCCGCGCGCTCGAGGCGGGTCCGGACGAGCCGTTGCGCTTCGACATCGACGAGGCGCAGCTCACCCGCATCGTCGAGCGCGTCATGCCCGAAAGCGCGCGGCCTGCCATTTCGCGCCAGACAGGCCTGACCGAATTCCTCGCCAAGGCCGGCGGGATCGACATCGCCGATCCGGACGTCGGCGGCAGCGACCTGGCACGGGTCACGGTGCCGTTTCGCGGCAAGCTTGCCAAAAAGGGCGGCATGCCGCTGGACCGCGCGCGCGAGTTGGCAGCGCAAAACGGCTATCTATGGGAGTTCGGAAACGTCGATGCAGCGACGGCGTCCACCCGGCCCGACGACCTCCTGCAGCTCCTCTTTCGCGAAAGTCGGGGCGAACGGGTCGTGCCGTTCGACGATGCGACCGACGCGGCGTCGCGCGCGGCCGACGATTTCGACGCGGGCCGGGCGCAGGCCGAGGACTATGCGAGCGCGATCCTTTCGCGCGAAGGCCCTGGCCTGGACGACGAGACCGTCATCCGCGCCATGGAAGCCATGCGCGACGAAGGCATCGATGCCAGTGCAGCGGTGGCGCGGGTGGCGCCGAATGCGCGTGCTGGCCAGCCGGCGGCCGGGTTCGACGATGCGTCGCTCCTCGAGGCAAGCGACGGCCGCCAGCTGGAGCCGTTCGCCGGAACGCTCGAGGAGACGTTCGATCATCCCGAGAAGTTCACGGTTGCCGCACGCGACGTCGAAGCCTTCGGCGACGAGACGATCCCCTGGGATGACGGACCGGTGACGTTTCGCGAGGCGATCGAGGCGATCGACCGGGGCGACCACTATGCAACGATCCTGGAGGCTTGCCGCCTATGAGCATCGCACAATGTCTTGCCGAAGCGGTCGCGGGCGGGGAACTTTCCAAAGAGGAAGCGACGCGCCTCGAGGCCGATTTCGAGCGGTTGCGCAGCGCGCGCGCCGAAGGCGGGGATCCACTCGCCGCCGAGCAGGCGCGAACCGATCTGCTGGACAGCCTGAGGGCCGACACAGTGCACAAGCGCCGCAAGGCAAAGCTGGCATTGAAGACGCTGCAGCAGAACGTCGCCGACGTGACAAGCTTCAAACTGCCGGATGGCCGCCGCGACATCGCCGAGGCCTGGCTTTTGAAGCTCGAGCATTTCGGCAACGCGCCGTTTTCCTCCGTCGCGGGTCGCACCGGCGCGATCATCGGCATGGCGCATGGCAAGATGGAGGAAGTGCTTTACCACTTCCGGCGAGGGGCCTTGCGGGGCGACGCCGGCCGGTGGAACGCGGCAGACCTGAAGAACGTGGCCCGCGAAGCCTTCGGCGAGGACACGGGCGACGCGGCGGCAAAGGGACTGGCGAAAGCCTGGCGCGAGACGCATGAGTGGCTGCGGCTGCGGTTCAACCAGGCCGGCGGCGCGATCGGCAAACTCGAGAACTGGGGCCTGCCGCAGCACCATGACGCGCGCGCCCTGCGCAAGGCCGGGCTGCAGGTCTGGAAAGACACGGTGCGGCCGATGCTGGATCTCGAGCGCATGGTGTACCCCTTGACGGGAAAGCCGGTGGATGCGGCCGAGCTGGACAGCGTCCTGGACGATGTCTTTTACGCGATCACGACCGAAGGCTGGATCAATCGAGAGCCGGCGCGCCGGCCCTTCGGGCGGGGCGCGCTCGCCAATCAGCGGGCCGAGCACCGTTTCCTCATCTTCCGCGACGCCGATACATGGCTTGAATACCAGTCGCAGTTTGGCGGCGGAGCAGACCCGTTCGCCGCGATGATGGGGCACGTCAACATGATGGCGCGCGACATCGCGGCCATGGAAATCCTTGGGCCGAACCCGTCGAGCACGATCGAGCTGGCCAAGCAGACGATCATGAAGGAGGCGCAGAAAGTGGCGGCCGGCAAGCCGGGGCGGATCGCCGCCGATGGCGCGAAGGCCCTGGAGCGCGCGAACTACTACTCGAAGCGGATCGACGATGTCTGGGCTTCGATCCGGGGCGAGGCCGAGACCCCTGTGTCGCGCCGCTGGGCCAATGTGGCGGCGGCCGGCCGATCGCTGATCACGTCAAGCGTTCTCGGCGCGGCGGCGATCTCGTCAATATCGGATGCGGGAACATCGGCGATCGCGCGACACTTCGCCGGCATATCGGCCAAGGGAACGTTGTTCGACATCCTGAAGCATTTCGGATCGATGAACCGGCGCGAGGCTGTTGCGGCGGGACTTATCCTCGACAGCGCGCAGCATGTGTTTCACGCCCAGGCGCGCTATGTCGGCACGCTGGACGGACCGGCCTGGGCCAACTATTTCGCCGACCGGGTGTTGACCATCTCGGGCTTGACGCCCTGGACGCAAGCCGCGCGGCATGGAACGGGAATGGCGTTTCAAATCGAGTTCGGCGCGCGCGTTGGGCAGACCTTCGATGCGTTGCCGGATGCGTTGCGATCGACCTTGCAGCGGCACGGGTTCAGGGCTCGCGACTGGGATCTGATGCGCAAGGCGAAGCTGCACAAGGCGCGCGGCAAGGTCGATGTGTTGCGGCCGGCCGAGATTGCCGACCAGATCGACCCGCGCCTTGCGGAACGTTACCTGGAAATGATCCAGACGGAGATGGAGCATGCCGTTCCCAGCGGATCGCACCGGTCGAAAACGATCCTGCGCGGGGATACCAGGCCCGGCACGCTGATGGGCGAGATCGCTCGCAGCTTCACCCAGTTCAAAAGTTTCGGCGCGGTCTTCATCCTGCTGCACGGGCAGCGGATCCACGGCATGGTCACCGGCGGCATGCGGCGCGAGGCGGCGGCCTATGCCGGCTCGCTGCTGATCTCGACGACATTGCTCGGCATGGCCGCGATGCAGCTGAAGCAAGTCGCCGCCGGCCGAGATCCGCGGGACATGACCGACCCCAAGAACTGGGGCGCGGCTATGCTGCAGGGCGGCGGACTGGGGATCTATGGCGATTTCCTGTTTTCCGGCATCAACCGCTATGGCGGCGGGTTCGGCACGACCGTCGCCGGCCCGCTGGTGCAGCGCGCCAACGACTTCTGGAATTTGACCGCCGGCAACGTCGTGCAGATGGCCAGTGGCGAGACGACACATTTCGGCCGCGAGCTCGTGAAATTCGCGCGAGGCAACACACCGGGTGGAACGATCTGGTATCTGCGCCTGGCTTATGAACGGATGCTTCTCGACCAGGTGCAGTTCCTGGTCGATCCGGAAGCGAACAAGGCCTTCAAGCGCCAGCAGCAATTCTGGGAGCGCGAATACGGGCAGCAATTCTACTGGGCGCCGGGAACGGCAACACCGCAGCGGGCACCGAATATCGGCGCAGCCCTGGGTGGCTAAAACATAACCGCCGAACGGCCGGACTAGGTTGATCCGGCCGGACCGGTCCTGTTCCGGCACACACGCGCCGCCCGGTCCTGCCCTGCACCGGGCGGCGTTCGCTTGTCTGTGAAAGCCCGTAAAACATAACAGCCGGGAAGCACGCCTAGTCTTGCGCGCATGACCGAGACGCCCTTGCCATACAATGATCGCGTGACGTCGCTTTCGCCGGCTGCGGACACGACCGTGCTCGACTACGATTTCGAGTTAACCCGCGAAGACGGATTGACCGTCATCCGAATTCGAGACGGCGCGCGGGAAACGCTGACGAACGGCGTCGATTACGTGTTTCCCTCCGGGCTTGGCGACACCGATGGCGGATCGATCCAGCTCGGAGTCGGCTCGCTGGAGAGCGATCAGTACCTGCTTGTCGGCTATCATCCTCTCACCCGACTTTCCGACTTTCTGGCCAGCCGGGCGTTCGACACCAGCAAGATCAACGCCGACCTGGACGCGCTCACGATCATCGCGCAGGAGCAGGGCCGCGACATCGCCCGGTCGCTGAAGTTCGAATTCGGCGTCGGCTCGGCAATCCTGCCTGTCCCTGCGCCAGTTGCAGGGCTTGCGCTGGTGGGCAACGACGACGGCGACGGTTACGTCAACAAGGATATCGGTACGCCCGAAAAGGGCGCGTTCGGCATATCGATGCTGGCGACGGCCACCAAGGCGGCGGCGCAGGCGTTGCTGGGCGGCGGCGCGGCGGGCATCGCCGTGTTCGAGGCCGAAACGCAGGCGGCCGGCCGCAGCGCGCTTGGCGCGGGCACGACCGGGGCGGCGCTGTTCACCGCCGCGAACGCGGCGGCGGCGGCGCTGATCATCGGCGCGATCGCCAATGTGGACACGGTCTACGGCGCGCCCGGCGACGGTTCGGCCAGCGACGTGGCGGCCTTCGAGGCGGCGAACACGGCCGGCGGGCTGATCTACGCGCCGAAGCCGGCGACGGGCCGCACCTTCGGCTCGCCGGTGGCGATGGACAATGCCGCGCTGCTGGTGGACCCGACCCAGACATGGGACCAGCTGACCGACGGCGGCGAACTGAACATGCATCGCGGGCATTTCACCGACACCGGCGACGGCGCCAACATCTGGCGGTTTTCCGACCGGGTGTTCATCGGCGAGGCGGCCAGCAAATGGGCCGGCGCGGCGGCGCTGTCCAGCCCGACGCGCGACGCCGGCACGTCGTGGTTCGCCAGCTATGACGACGGGCCGGCCTATCTCGGCATCGGCGCCAACCTGCTGGTCACGGCCGAGGCGAACACCGAGAACGGGCTGAAGATCGCCGGGGCCTTCGCCGCCACGGCCGAGGCAGAGACCAGCCCCGCCATGGCGCTTTCGGCCTTCGTCTCCAATGCGCGCACCTCGTCGTCGTCGGCGTCCTGGGCGCTTTATGTCGAGGCGTTCCACCTCGACGGCGCGGGGAGCTGGACCTACGGCATGGAAATGGAGGTGCGCAACGCCTCCGCCGACGACATCGACCCGAACCCCTACGACTTCTCCGCCGGCAAGGGCGCGCTCGGCATCTGGCTCGCGGCCTCCGGCCACACCGATTACGGCCCGGCCGCCGCCAACCCCTGCGCCGCCGCGCTGGTGATCGGCCGCAACGGCGCGGCCGGCTCGTGGAACAAGGGGATCGTCTTCACCGAAAACGGGCTCGAAGGCACGGACGGCTCGTCGGGCTCGTCCACCTATGCGTCGGCGATCGCGCTCGCGCGGCATCAGCGCATCGAATGGTTCGACCCGACCAACGACCTCGTCGCGGCGTCGATCACCTCCGGCATCACCGCCTATGCCAACCGCGTGGACATGGAATTTCGCGACCACCAGATCCTGTTCCGCGGCGCGAACCAGATCGGCGCGCTCGACATCCAGGCGACGATCGGCGCGGCGAACTACCTGCAGGTGGTGAGCAACGTGACCACCGCCGCGCCCTACATCGCCGCCACCGGCACGGACACCGACGTGGACCTGCGGCTGCGGCCGAAGAATGCCGGCCTGCTGCGCTTCGGCACGCATGCCGCGATCGGGGCCGAGACCGTGACCGGCTACATCACCATCAAGGACGACGCCGGCACCAGCCGCAAGCTCGCCGTCGTATCATAGGAGACCGCCCGTGAAGACGCTGACACTGACCGAAGACCAGAAACAGACGCTGCTCGCCTGCGTCGAACACGCGTCGCCGGACCGTCCGCTCGGCATGGCCGAGGTGCGCAAGAGCCTGCGCGTCATGAACGCGCTTTCCGGGCATGCGCCCGAGATCGACATCGAGGACGCCGATTTCGACTATCTGGCGACCCGGTTCGGCCAGACGAAATGGCTGCGCGCCAGCGCCGACATCGTCGCGATCGCCGACCTGCTCGACGAGGCGGGGAAAGCGACATGACGGACCGGTTCCAGATTTGCGACGCCATCACCCGGAAATGGGAGGGCGGCTATGTCGACCACCCGGCCGATCCGGGCGGCAAGACGAATATGGGCGTCACCCATGCGACCTATGACCGGTATCGCGATCTGATCGGGAAGCCGCGGCAGAGCGTGCTGAAGCTGACCGTGGCGGAAGCACAGGACGTTTATCGCAAGCTGTTCTGGGGACCGACAGCCCTCCAATACTTTCTCGTTCCAGGCGTGGATCTCGCGACCTATGACGCGGGCGTCAACTCCGGCGTGTCGCGCGCCATCAAATGGCTGAAGAAGGCGGCGGGCTCGAACGACCATTCGAAGACGGCGGCGAAGATCTGCGACTTGCGGCTAAACTTCATGATGAGCCTGCGGATCTGGAAGACCTTCGGCAAGGGGTGGTCTCGCCGCGTGGCCGACATCAAGGCCAAATCCGTCGCCATGGCGCTGGAGGAAATGGCGGCCGATCCGGCCGAGACGCTGCAGCCGGCCGACGTGCCGGACAGGCTGGCGGAGCATCGCATCGAGGCGGCCGAAAAGTCGATCGAGGCCGACAATGTCAAGAACACGGCCGCCACCGGCGCGACCGGCACGGCCGTCGGCGGCGGCGGTTTGGAGGCGACCGATCCGACCTTGATGCCGGCCTGGCTGGACTGGTCTCTGCTGGGGCTGTTCGTCGTGCTGGTGCTGGCGGCGGTGTGGTTCGTCAAGCTGCGGCAGGCGAAGCAGGATGAAGCCGACGCGTTCGTCGTCGAAGAACTGAAGCCACGCAAGGGAGCCTGACATGAGCGCGATCGCAGCCGCCGCCGGCGCGGAAATTCTCATCCCGATCCTGACCAAGGCGGGCGCGCCGATCCTGAAGGGGATCATCCGCCGCAGGATCGGCGGAAAGGGCGCAGAGATCGCCGCTGAAGCGATCGACGCGGTGGCGGGCCGTCTCGGCACGGAACCGACGCCGGACGCCATCGTGGAGGCGCACAAGGCCGATGCGCAGCATGTCGAAACGATCGTGCGCGAGACCGAAGCCGATTTCGGCGAACAGTGGCTGGCCTATCTCGGCGTGCTGGAAACGGACGCGCGCAGCGAAGACCGGCTGCAGCGGCTGTGGCGGCCACTGCTGGCCTACGGTTTCGGCCTGGCGGCGATCATGATGCTCGCCACGGTGTGCATCGTCATCCTGCGCCAGATCCCGCTGAACGCCGAGCTGGCGCCGCTGCTGGCGATCGTCGTGCCGATCTTCACCTACTGGGCCGGCATCGTCGGCTACTACGTGCGCCAGCGCACGAACGAGAAAATCGCGGGGGCGACGGCCTGACATGGACCCGGATCTGAAATGGTTGATCGGCATCGCGGTCGGTCAGTTCACCACTCTGGGCGGGCTGATCCTCGCGCTGTTCAATCGTCTCGCGGCGCGGCAATCAGCCGGCGACAAGGCCTTGCACGAGCGCGTCGATCGCGCCAACGACCGCATCGAGGTCGTGAAGGACAACTATGTCCGGCGCGACGACTTTCACGAGCACATGAAGCGCATCGAGGACGGCATCGCCAAGCTGGACGAGAAGCTGACCGACGCGCTGAAGAAATCGTCGCAATAGGAGGCTTGGATGCCGAAGTATCTTTTCACCGACAATGACGATTGGGAGATCGGTTTCGAAGCGATGCACGATCCCGGCTATCGCACGCTCATCTGGCCGGACAGCGGCGAAAGCAATGGCGACTTCGGCGGCGGCACGCTGCAGGTGCTGACCAATATCGACGGCGTCATCGCGGCAATCCCCGACAGCAAGGTGACGGCGGCAAGTGTCGATGGCGCCGAGGACCAACTGCAGCAGCTCGTCTTCGTCTCCGGGGGCAGCGTCATCGTGCGGCTTTCCGGCGCGACCAACCCGAACCTGCAGGTGGCGATCAAGTGACGACGTCGCTCGGCAAGCTTCGGCAGACCTACGCGCCGGGCACGGACCCCGCCCTGCTGCGCGGGATCCAGAAGCTCGCGCCCTGGCGTGCCGGCCTCGCCCGAGGAGCGGGCGGTGGGTGGACGCCAGCCAGACTATTCGGGCCAGGCGACAATGGCGCCTGGTTCCCGATCAAGTCGGGTCAGCTTTTCCAGGATGTTGCCG
>NZ_JALEGV010000025.1 GCF_022763245.1 Oricola sp. | reverse complement strand
TGCCACGGCCTCGGGCTATCAGGGCGCTGCCACGGCCTCGGGCGATCAGGGCGCTGCCACGGCCTCGGGCTATCAGGGCGCTGCCACGGCCTCGGGCGATCAGGGCGCTGCCACGGCCTCGGGCATCGACGGAAAGGCTCGCGCTTCCGAAGGTTCGGCGATCTTCCTCGTCGAGCGGATCGATAGTTTTGGCGATGATCACGGCACGATCATCAACGTCTTCGCCGGCATAGCAGGGCGCGAAGGCATCAAGCCTGACACCTTCTATCGCCTTGTCGGCGGCAAGCCGGTGGAGTGCGAATAGTGGTTGCGCTCCCCGAGATCACCAGCCCGACGCTGGACGCGATAGAGGCGGCTGTTGTTGCCGCCGAAGCGCTCAACCCCAGGCGAGGCTATATCGGCGCGTCGTCTATCGGCAATCCGTGCGAACGGCATCTGTTCTACCAGTTCCGCATGGCGCACGAGCCGGAGCGATTTCCCGGCCGGATACTGCGACTGTTCGATACCGGACATGCCGAGGAAGTGCGCATGATCGCATGGCTGCGCATGGCCGGCGTGGACGTGCAGGACGTCGATCCGGAGACCGGCGACCAATGGGAGGTCGAGGCGCTTGAAGGCCATTTCAAGGGTCATCTCGACGGCATCATCACCGGCCTGCTGGAAGCGCCGAAAACGCCGCACCTGCTGGAATGTAAGACGCACAACGCCAAGTCCTTCGCCCAGTTGAAGAAACACGGCGTCGCGGTCGCAAAGCCGGAACACGTCGCGCAAATGCAGGTCTACATGCACCTGAAATCGCTGACACGCGCGGTGTACTTGGCCAAGAACAAGGACACCGACGAGCTCTATCTCGAGCGCGTCCACAACGACCAGGCGCACGCCCTGCAGCTGCTCGCCAAGGCTGAGCGGATCAGGGACGCGAACGACGCGCCGGAGCGGATCGGCGATGCTGACAGCTTCGCCTGCAAGTTCTGCGACTCCCACCCGCTGTGTCACGGCGGCGCTCCCGCTCTGCGGCATTGCCGGACGTGCATGCATTCCGCCTGGGACAAGGACGGGTGCTGGCACTGCCTTCGCCATGACCGCGAGCTGACCGTCGAGGACCAACGGGCAGGCTGCCCCAACCATCTCTACCTCCCGAGCCTCGTCAACGGCGAGCAGATCGACGCCGACGAGAAGGCCGAAACGGTCACCTACCGCATGGCCGATGGCCGCGAGTGGGTGGATGGGCAGGAAAGGACAGCAGCATGAAGATCGTCACCATGGCTGGCGCGCTAAAATCCGCGATGCGTATCGCCGGGTTTGTTATCGAACCACGAAACACCCTCCCAATCCTTGGGTGCGTCAAGTTCGACGGCGCGAAGATCACTGCAACCAATCTTGATATGGAGGTCGAGGCCAAGTTCCCGGCTGCGCAGGCCAATGGCGCGGCGTGTGTCGACTTCCTGTCTCTCAATCGGCTCGTTGGCGCAATCCCGGCGGACGAAACCGTCACGATCGAAACCAATGACGACGGCGTGTCTCTGGCGTTCGACGAGGGGCTTTATCAGCTTCACACGCTCCCGGCGTCCGATTTTCCGGACATCGGGATGCCGAAGCGGATGCGGCACGAGAAGGCTGGCGAGCAGATCGTAAACGCCTTCCGACTCGTGTCGCACTTCGTCAGCGACGAGGAAACGCGTTACTACCTCAACGGTATCTGCCTCGATGGGGATCTGGCCGTCGCCACAAACGGCCATGTCCTCGGCAACTTCCCGACCGGCATGTCGTTCGATGACCGGCCCATAGTGCCGCGCTTCGCAGTGCAGGCCATCAACCGGATCGGGCCGTTCAAGTCGCTCGCGGTCGAAAAAGAGCAGATGCGCGCTGAATTCCATTTCGACGGCGTGAAGCTGCGAACGAAGCTGATCGACGGCACGTTCCCAGAATGGCAGCGCGTCGTACCCGAGCTCAACGACGATGCGCCACGACTGATCGTCAAGCGATCAGAGCTGCTTGCCGCGATCAAGCGCATGTCGTCGGTGAGGCTCGGCCGGACGCACCTCGTCACCTTCGCCGCTCACATCAACAAATGCGTCGCGTACTCCGGCAATGTCGACCGTGGTATTGCTCGCGAGCGGCTGCCGTCGGCTTTGGTCGAGAATGCGCCGGAACCGGTTACGATCAGCTTCGACGCCAAGTACCTGGTCTTGATGTGCGGCGCGCACAGCCGCAGCGGCACGCTCGTCTTCGGATTCAACGATGCCGGTTCGCCATGCCTCATCGCGAGCGAGATGGAGGGCTTCAGCAGCATCCTCATGCCGGTTCGCAGCGGCAATGACAGTTCCGCGATCATGTCGATCGACATGCTGGCCCGTCGTTCCGTCGAGCAGGGGAGGGCTGCATGACCCAGGCACATCCTCTCCAATGGCCGCAGGCCAGACCACGCAAGGCCGCGGCTCACCGCAAGCGCGCGAAGTTCGGGAAGGACGGCCCGCGCGGGTGGAAGCAGGAACTCACCGTCGCGGATGCCCGGCATAGACTGCAGCGCGAGCTGGACATGATCGGCGCCCGCTATCCGGTCGTCAGTTCGAATGTCGAGTTGAGGCTCGACGGCGCTCCCCGGAGCGGACAGCGCGAGCCGGATGATCCGGGGGTGTGCGTCTATTTCGATCTCAACGGCAAGCCGATGGCGATGCCTTGCGACACCTATGACAGGGTAGCCGACAACATTGCGGCCATTGCGGCGCACATGGAAGCGACGCGCAAGATCGAGCGGCACGGCGTCGCCAGCGTTTCCGAGATGTTCGCAGGCTTTGAGGCTCTGCCGGCGCCCGGGCAGGCGAACAGCCAGCAATGGTGGGTGGTGCTCGGCTTGGACCGTCATGCGGCTTCGGTTGCGGACGTGAAGACGGCCTACAGGCGCTTGGCTGCCGAGCGGCACCCGGACAAGCCGGGCGGCTCTCAACAGGCGATGGCAGAACTCAATGTCGCCAAGGATCAGGGGCTGGAGGCTGCGCGCTCATGACCCTCCAATCCTATCACGACCTGATTGCCAAGAAGGCGGTTTCCTTCACCCCGAAGGGCTTTGCCCAATGGCCGGACCTTCATCCTGACCTGTTCCCGCATCAGCGCGCCGTGACCGAGTTCTCGCTCGCGACTGGCTGCTCGGCCATGTTTCTCGACACCGGACTCGGCAAGTCATTCGCCGCATTGGAATGGGGGCGCATTGTCGTCGAGTTGACGAATAAGCCCGTCCTGATGCTCGCGCCGCTCGCGGTCGGCCCGCAACACCAGCGCGAGGCGGATCGCTTCGGGATCGACGCGCGTTATGTCCGGACTGGCGAGGAGGTCGGCGGACCCCGCATCTACATCACGAACTACGAGCGGCTGGATAGCTTTGTTGCGTCGAAGTTCGCCGGGGTCATCCTCGACGAGAGTTCGATCCTCAAGAGCTTCACCGGCGTCACGACACGCAAGCTTATCCAGACATTCGCCGTGACGCCTTATCGGCTCTGCTGCACCGCCACGCCAGCCCCGAACGATCACACCGAGCTGGGCACGCATTCCGAATTTCTCGGCGTCATGCGTCGCGATGAGATGCTTCCTCGGTGGTTCATTCATGACAGCGCCGACACTGGAACATGGCGCATCAAGGGGCATGCTGCAGCTGATTTCTGGCGTTGGGTTGCGTCGTGGTCGCGGTGTGTCGCGCTGCCGTCAGATCTCGGCTTCGACAATGGCGATTACGTCCTGCCGCCGATCCAGACGTTTCAGCATATGGTGGAGGCGGATCGCACCGTCGATACGGGCGAGGAAACCAAGGGCAAGTTCGCCGGGCAGCAGCGGCTTTTCCGCATGCCGGAAACGAGCGCCACGTCAATCCACAAGGAAAAGCGGCTCACCAATGATGACCGCGCCGATCTGGTCGCTGAATGCATTGATAGCGACCCGAACGAACCGTGGATCGTCTGGTGCGACACGGACTACGAGGCCGACGCCGTGATCGAGCGCATTCCCGGTGCCGAGGAAGTGCGCGGCTCGATGCAACTCCCCCTCAAGGAATCCCGGCTCGACGCTTTTTCGCGCGGCGATCTTCGCGTCCTCGTAACCAAGCCATCGATCGCCGGATATGGCCTCAACTGGCAGCACTGCGCCCGTATGGCATTCGCGGGCCTCTCGTTCTCCTACGAGAATTATTACCAGGCCGTCCGGCGGTGCTGGCGCTTCGGGCAGAAGCGGTCGGTCGAGGTGCATATCGCAATGGCCGACACCGAAGCGGCTATCAAGCGCGTCCTCGACCGCAAGGCCGGTGACCATGCCGCCATGAAGCGCGAGATGCAGGCCGCAATGCGCGCCGCCCACCAATTCCATGCCCGCAAGACATCCTACCAGCCGAACAAGGAGGCCGCGCTCCCGGCGTGGTTGCAGCCATGAAAGTGCTTGACGCCCATCACGGTGAGAACTTCACCGCATACAATGCCGATTGCGTCGAAGGCGTCCGCGAGTTGCCGGACATGTCGGTCGGCTTCTCGATCTACTCGCCACCATTCTCGCACTTGTTCATCTACTCGGACAGCGAACGCGATATGGGAAATGCGGCGAGCGACGACGAATTCCTCGAGCACTACGGGTTCCTGATCCGCGAGATCCATCGCGTCACAATGCCGGGCCGCCTTACTGCGGTCCACTGCACCGACATGCCGCGCACCAAGTCCATGCATGGTGAGATCGGTCTCTGGGATATGCCAGGCGCGATCATCGATGCGCACAAGCAGGCCGGATGGACCTATCACAGCCGCGTGACGATCTGGAAAGACCCGGTCGTTGAGATGCAGCGCACCAAGACCCATGGGTTGCTTTACAAGACCTTCTCGAAGGACAGCACGCGCGTCCGGCAAGGCCTGCCAGATTATCTGCTCATCTTCCGCAAGACACCGCCCGACGAGCGCGAGGCTGTTCCGGTCGGCAAGGACAAGTCGCTCTTTCCCGTCTCACTCTGGCAGCAATGGGCGTCCCCTGTCTGGATGGACATCAACCAGACCGACGTTCTCAACGTTCGCGGCGCCAAAGACGGCAAGGACGAGAAGCACCTCTGCCCGTTACAGCTCGACTTGATAGAGCGTGCCATCCGCCTCTGGTCGAATGAAGGCGAGACGGTCCTGTCGCCGTTCATGGGCATCGGATCGGAGGGCTGGGGCGCGCTGAAATGCCAGCGCCGCTTCGTCGGGTTCGAGCTCAAAGAGACCTACTACCGGCAGGCGATCAAGAATCTGTCGCACATGTCAGACACGTCCTTCGCTGGCACTCTGTTCGATGGAGACGCGGCATGAAACCGAACGCGATCCGAAAAAAGGCCGCGAAAGAGTGCGCCGACCAGGAAGCGGCGCGCGCGATGTGGCGCAAAGTCATGGACGAGTTCCCTGACGTCGGTCGGCGTGAACTGGATAAGGGCAGGCTCGCAATGCTCACCGTGATCGCCGAAGGCGGCACGATCGAGGACGGCGCGAGCGCGGCGCGCGAGGTGCTGTCATGACCCTCCAGCTTCGTTCTTACCAGACCAAAGCCATCGAGGCCGTTCGCGACTACTGGCAAATCGGCGGCGGAAATCCGCTTGTCGAGATGGCGACAGGAACCGGCAAGAGCATGGTGATCGGGAAGCTCACCAAGGATCTGTTGAGCGAATACCCGAAAATGCGGGTCGTCATGCTGGTTCATGTGAGGGAGCTGGTTGCTCAGAATTTCGCCGCACTGCTTCGCGTCTGGCCAGATGCGCCGGCCGGCATCTATTCGGCCGGACTTGGCAAGCGTGACGCGCATCACCGCATAACCTTTGCCTCGATCCAGTCCGTATACAAGCGCGCCAGGTCGCTCGGCGAGCGCCACCTTATCCTGATTGACGAGGCACACCTCGTGCCTGCCAAGGGCGAGGGGATGTATCGGCAACTGCTGAATGACCTGTCAGCTTATGCAGATATGCGGGTGTGCGGCTTCACTGCCACACCCTATCGGCTCGACACAGGCCGATTGGACGGCGGCGGCGATGCGCTATTCGACAAAACCGTCTTCAAATACGGCATCAACGACGGGATCGACGACGGCTATCTCTCGCCGCTCATATCGCGTGCCGGCCTGTCCGAAATCGACGTGTCGAACGTCAAACGCCGCGGCGGCGAGTTTGTCCAAGGCGAGATGGAAGTCGAGGCCGACAAGATCACGATGCAAGCCGTCACCGAGCTGGTCGGGTTCGGCGAGAACCGGCGATCCTGGCTGATCTTCTGTGCCGGCGTAAAGCACGCGCTTAACGCCAGAGACGCGATCCGGGCGCACGGCATCTCGTGCGAGACGGTAACTGGCAACACACCGACTGGCGAGCGCGACGCGATCCTGCGCCGGTTCAAGTCCGGCGAGATGCGCGCGCTGACCAATGCGCAAGTCCTGACAACCGGATTCGACGCTCCGAACGTGGACCTCGTCGGGTTCATGCGCTCGACGCTCTCGACCTCTCTATACGTCCAAATCGTCGGTCGCGGCACACGTATCGCCGACGACAAGGAAAACTGCCTCGTGCTGGACTGGGGTGGCAATATCCGGCGTCATGGTCCGGTCGATGCCGTTTCTGTCGGCGCATGGCGAACACCAGGCGAGGACAGCGGCAAAGTTGGTGTCGATAGCGTTCGGGCAAAGGAATGCCCTCAATGCCAATCGCTGGCTGCGCTCAACGCCATCGAATGCAAGACCTGCGGGCACGAGTGGCCGCGCAACGAGAAGCCGAAGCACGAGGCGGAAGCGGAGCGCAATGTCGGCATCATGTCGCGCGAGAAGGTGCCGCCGCAACAGGTTCCGGTTGTGGACTGGAAATTCGAACGGCACACAAAGGCCGGATCGCCGGACAGCGTTCGCGTTACCTATATCGCCGGTCTCTCGACCTACCGCGAGTGGCTGGCCTTCGAACATGCCGGATACGCCAACCAGCGGGCGTGCCAGTGGTGGACGCTGCACGGCGGCACCGCGCCATTCCCTAAATCGGTGATCGAGGCCATCGAGCGGCGCGACGAGATCGCCATGCCGGTGACGATCAGCGTCAAGCCGAACGGGAAGTATTTCGACATCGTTGGCCGCGGCTTTGCGGATCAGAAGAAAGTGGAGGCGGCATGATGAAGCCAGACCTCTTCACCATCCAGCCTCAACCGGAGAAGACCGGATCTCCGATCATTGTCGACTCCTTCGCGGGCGGGGGCGGGGCCTCGACGGGTATCGAGATGGCGCTCGGGCGCTCGCCGGACTTCGCCATCAACCATTCCGCCGACGCGCTGGCGATGCACGAGGTCAACCATCCGGAGACCGTGCATCTCTCCAAGAACATCTGGCAGGTGGACCCGCTGGAGGTGGTCGGCCGCCGGCGTGTCGGGCTGGCGTGGTTCTCGCCGGACTGCAAGCACTTCTCCAAGGCCAAGGGCGGCCGGCCCGTGAAGAGCAACATCCGCGATCTCGCCTGGGTGGTCGTGCTGTGGGCCAGGCGCGTGCGGCCCGAAGTCGTCATTCTCGAAAATGTCGAGGAATTCCGCGACTGGGGCCCGGTCTCCGCCGAGGGGCGGCCGTGCCCGGACCGCAAGGGCGAGACCTTCAAGCGATGGACGTCGGAACTGAAGCGGCTCGGCTAC